>NZ_AP022574.1 GCF_010729305.1 Mycolicibacterium psychrotolerans
TGGGGCACGGCTCCCCGACGTGCCCCACTACGTATGCGACGACTGGCGACGGCCACGCCCTTATCCGCCGCCCTGATGGGCGCGGCTCAGGAGCGAGCGGCGAGGACCTCACGGAGCTGCAGGTTCGCCTCGCCACACGTACACAACCGGAGGGACGGCATGGTGAGCATCATTGATGAGCCGACAGTGGCCGGCGTATCACGTCCTGGGGTCGCCGGACCCGTCCATGAGGTCTGGCCGTCGCCAGCGAGCACGCGGTGAGCACCGCGGGCGTCATCGAGCCGCCGGTCTTCGACGCTGAGCCGGACTGGCGCTTTCCTCTTCGAGTGGGCTGCCTTCCCGGCATCGATGTCACCACACTTCATGCTGGCCATGGTGACAACGGTGGCGCTGAAGTGCCGCTGCGAGTGATGACGCTCGGCGTGACTGGTCTGAGCTGCGACATCATCGTGGTCCGAGAGTCCGAGCTACGCAGCCTGAGGGAAGCCACAACGGTGTCGGCCAATTTCGTCCTCCTACTTGGCCACGGCGTCCGCGGAATCGACGGCGCGCTGGTTGCCGCGTCGCGGAGCGTCGGAGCCATTGGTTACGCCAGAGCGGATGTCGCCCTCGATCGCGTCTTCGGCTTCATCCGCGAATTGACCCGTGGAGCCACTATCGAGGATGCGCTGCGCGCCTCGGGTCCCTATGCTCTGGAGGGAAACTCCGACGCGCTGGCCGTTGCGCCGCTCGAAGCGTTTCTGCGAAATGTGGCTGCCACAGCACGTGTCGCCGGGATCGACCTCGATTCTCCCCGACCGTCAGTGCCGGCGTACACCGAGGGACGACCGCGCTCGTCGGATCCTCGCGGTCCAGTGTCGCGGGCCCGGTGCCATGCTGCCGCCGCCGCGCGTCCCACCGACACGACTCCCCCCCTCGACACTGCACGACCTGGTCGGCAGCACCGAGGCGTACCAACGATGGGTCCGTCAGCCGGGCGGTGCGGCGATCGCGGCGGCACTGGCTGGTGATCAATCGGTCATCGAGTCACTCGATCGCCATCACGCCGGTGCCGCCGGCGTCAGCAGGTTCCTGCAAACTGCCCTTCATCGGCGCCACGCCGACGGCACTCGGCCCCGCATCGGATCCGGCTTCCTCCGAAACCAGCCGATGATGGTGGTGGTCGGCATCGGCCCCCTCGGCCCTACCCGGTTGGTGGCCGACGTCGCACTCGACGAAACACAACTCGGAGACCCTGGACCGTCCGGTTGGGAACTGGAGATCACGCTGAAGCCGGAGACAGGTGACATCGCTCGGCGACCCCTGCACCTCCCGGTCAGCGGCTCGACCGCCGACGCGATGTTTCCGCTCGACATCGAGCCGACGGTTACACAGTGGCGGCCGCCTCACCGTGTGGCACCGCTCGCGAGCCATCCAGAGCGCCGTGTTGTCCGGACCTGTCCTCGACAGCGACACCGATTCACAAGCAGGGCAACAACTCAGTCTCATCGTCGATGGCGAATTCCACCCGATGGCGGGGCTCGATACGCACTCCGCCGGCGGAGCCACCGTCGAACTCGACGCCAAGCCGGCTGTCTACTCCAGTTCCGGGGACTTTCTCATCGAGCCACGCGAAGAGGAAATGCGCAACGCCAGCAGTCGCATCGCCACCAAACTCGGGGAGATGGCTGTCGAACTCGACGAGGTTGCCGACCTGAACGATCCGCGCGCCCGTACGCTTCTCGAATACCTGGCGGTGCAGGGCTTCCTGCTGCTGCGAGCGATGTTCCCCAACCAACAGCAACGCGATGCGGTCAGACGAGAAGTTCCTCCAGGCCATCCGCCTCAGCGACGCTGCTCCGGAACTCCCCTACGAGTTCATCTACGACTTGCCGAGTCCCTCCGAGGACTTCACCCTGTGCACGGAATGGACCGACGGCATCAGCACCGGCGTCTGCCCACGGTGCCATCTCACCGACGCCGTCAACGGCGGAACCCTGTGCCCGTTGGGCTTCTGGGGATTGAGCAAGGTGATCGAACGGCACAACGCGGTAGGCAACGCGGAGCGGCAAGCACAAGCGCGACTGCGCCGAGGCGACATCGCCGGACGCACACCGGTTCCACTGAAACGAGCAGCGGTAGCACTCAGTGTCAAGGCCGACCGGGCGCCGAGGGGCGCCCCGGAGACCTACATTCCACCGTCGCGCAGGATCTCCCAGGCCCTGGAGGATGCGGGGCTTCCGTTCGACGGACCCATCACCGATTGGAAAGCCTGGCGGACTGTCATCACCGGACATCAACCTGACCTGCTCATCGTGCTGGGCCACGCACGATTCGACGACCGTCGCGGCGAATGGAGCATGCAGATCGGAGCCGACAGCGATCTGCATCTGACGCAGATCGAGGAGGGATGCGTCGATACCACGTCAGATAATCCCGGTCCGGTGGTCTTCCTGTTCGGATGCCTGACGGCGTCCGAGGGAGCCGAACAGGCAACCTTTGCCCGAATGTTCCGTGAGCACCGAGCATCTGTGGTCGTCGGGACGACGTCAACGGTGCTCGGCCGGCAGGCCGGTCCGGTCGCTGCCCAACTCGTCGCCGCGGTCAAATCCGCTGCAGGTCTTCAGCCGCTCGGCGAACTGTTGCGGCGGGCACGCGCGAGCGGGCTCGCCGAGGGGTCGCTGATGGCCATGGCGCTCAACGCCTTCGGGGACGCCGATTATCGCCTCACCGTCTGAGAGGAACCGAGATGTTCTCTGTCGAAATGCTGCCGGCCGGTCACGGTGACTGCTTGTGGATCGAATACGGCGATCCCGTGCGCCGCGTACTCGTCGACGGTGGCCCCTACTACAGCTACAAGCATCTGCGGGCCAGGATCGAACGGCTCGATCCGACAGACCGACATTTCGAACTGCTGATCATCACCCATGTCGATGCAGACCACATCGAGGGATCTTGCGGCTCCTGCAGGAAAGGCATCTGGGTGTGACCTTCGACGACGTGTGGTTCAACGGCACGCGCCAGATCAACGCCGCTTTGGATGACGGTGACCTGCTCGACGAACGGCAGGGCGAATACCTCCAGGCAGTGCTCACCCACTCCGGACAGCGGTGGAATGGCGCCTTCGACGGCGAAGCCATCTTCGTCCCCAGATGGCGAGTTGCCGACAGCCACTCTGGCCGGCGGGGCCCGCGTGCATGTTGTGTCGCCGACAGGCAGCGAATTGAAAGCCCTCGGCGCGCGGTGGGTCGACATCGTCGCCAAGGAGGGATTCGCCACCGGAGACACGGACACGGCGCTGACCAAGCTGGCTGAGCAGAAGCGCCTTCAACCGGTCGACACCTTGGGCGACGAGCCGGCTCCGGACGTCCTCGGCGAGTCCGACGACCCTCCGGGGAGCGATTCGTCTGTCGCCAACGGCAGCAGCATCGCGGTCATCCTGGACTACGACGGTCACCGCATCTTGCTTTCCGGTGACGCGTTCCCCGGCGTCCTGGTGGACGCGCGGGTCGTTACCCCGGCGGCACACCGGTCGATGTGGCGTTGTTCGCTGCCGCATCACGGGAGCATCCGGAACATGACCGACGAAATGATCGAAGCCGTTGCCTGTGAGCGGTTCGCGATCTCCAGTAACGGCAAGTACTTCGGTCATCCCAACGCCCGCGCGATCGATACCCTGCTCAATGCGCTGCCCGCCGACTGCGATCCGCAATTGTGGTTCAACTACCTTTCCGAGCAGACCAAGCCCTGGTGTGATCCGCAGCGACAGGAAGCGAAGAAGTACACGGCCAAGCACCCTTCCGATGAAGGCGATCACGGGATCACAGTTGCTATCCATTAGGCCTACCGAACGCGCAAGGCATCGGTTCAGCGGCCAGGTCATTCCCTGGTGACTCCAGCCGGCCAGATGATCCGCACGTCGCGGGAAAGGCTGCGGGCGTGCTCCACGATGTCGGCAGTGCCGCCTTCACCGCGTGCGGCCCGGCCGTCCCAGACCGCAACGAGAACATCGCTGAGATCGGCGATTAGCCGGCCGGCAGCGTGATACGCCGGCGCGCTCGGCGCCGGGAACGTCAGCTCGGTCCTATCGGACGCTGCCGAGAGCAGTTGCCGGTAGCGAGTCGCATCCGGGCCATGAAACGTCGTCGCGTATCCCGCGGATGGAAGGACAACGTGAAGTTTCCCGCCGGCAGCGAGGACTTCGGTGGCGAAGAGTTGGTCAGCACCGGCGGCGAGGCAGCTGTATCCGATGAACGAGTCGTACGGGGAAAGCACGTCGCGAATGCCTTGGGTGATGAAGTCGATCGCTGAGGCGGGAAGGGTTCGGTGGCCGGTGACCCCGATCCGCGTCATATCCGGCCGTTTTTCACCAGCGTCCAGTAGTGCATGCCCATCGGCGTCAACTGGCAGCCGGCGGAATTCATGGCGGCGTAGTACATGTGCTGCTCGCCGACCGGCTCGAGCAGCAGACAGGCGCGGAACTTCTGCAGGCCGGCAAAAATTTGCTCGTTGGGGTGACGTTCCTTCTGGTTGCTTGGCTCGTAGGTGGGGTCGAGCTGATAAATATGGTGGGGGGTGGGGAACCATTCGATCATTTTTCGCATGATGTGCAGTGGCACGCGTGGGTTGCACGTCCGGATGTCGTGCAGCCGGTCGATGTTGGCTTTGATGGTGGGCCGCTGATCCCATGCCCCAAAGGATTCCGACAACGCGGCATACAGCCCAGCCACGTTGACGTGGCCGAGAACGTCGGCAGCACCTGCGTCGAGCGCGCCCTGCAGGTACACGGAGAACTCACCGCGGGCATCGGCCGTTTCCATCGAGACCTGATCGCCGCGACTGGCGGTGAGCACCGCCAAACCGGTGCGCAGGTTCGCAAGACCGCTGCCGAGAGCCTCCACAGTGGTCGCCCCGCCCGAGAAGCAGCAGTCCAGAATCACAGTGACTTCCGATACTGCGCTTGCGTTGATGGTCGCCATGATGTCTGAGAATTGCAGGCCCGGTGTCATGGGTGTGCCGTCCGAGGTCACCAGCGTGACTCCGCCGCCGGCGGTTTGCGCCCCATGACCGGCGAAGTACAGCAGCGCGAAGTCGACGCCAGGCGAAAGCAGTTGCACGATCATCTGCTGCAGGCCCTCGCGGGGGAATCGCCTCGGCCGCGTCGCGCGCCACGGCAAGTCGGCAATCCATATTCGGGCTGCCGTCCTCGTTCCTGGCCAGCAACGGGTGCAGTGCGGCGGCGTCGTTGGCGCAGCCGTACAGCGGAGCGAAGTTCTCATAGTGATTGATGCCGACCAGTAGCGCTCGCTTCATGAAGTGCCCCCCTGTGGTGCGATGGTGCTTCTTCGATCCTGCCGCGCAGCGGCTTCTTTCGGCAGGTTTTCGACCGCAGGTTCAGCAGACGCCGGGCTAGGCCGACTTATGTACCACTCCTCTGGATGATCGCTTCTCTCAGTCGATGGAGGTCAGGAGCAGCCGCGAGCCCATGCCGACGGTGTAAGCCAGCCCGTCGGCGTATGCGTTGTAGAGACGCTGTAGGCAGCGCAATTCCCACAGCGTTTCCAAGGACACCCAGGCAATGTCGCGGGCCTTCTCGATGCTCCAGGAGCTGACCAGATGAGCGACAGGACTGAGGTGGTCATCGACGGCCTGCTCCAATTCGCAAAGAAATGATCGGCGGATCTCTCCTTCGGCCGCGGCGAGCAAGTCGTTGACTCTGTCGTAGTCCTCACGCAGCCCTGGACTGGTCGGATTCCGTCCGTGTGCGATGCAGGTGTTGATTACTGCAATCGGCAAGTCGTGTTCGATATGCGCGTTCATGCCGGCAAGGGCGAATTGGATCGGCAGCACGCCGCGCCGGGCTCGCATCGCGAACAAGGGCTCCCAGGCCGCAGGCGGCCGGTCACCGGCGTCGTACGCGTCGAACCACAAGCTGGCGAAGCGGACCGTCATGTCGGACATGAATGCGTCGTCCCGAAAGAATGCACCGGAATCGAGCCGTTCACCGATCTGGCGAGTCACTCGCAGGTAGACATCGTTGAAAACATGAGCACCATCAGGGCGCGGCGTCTCAGCAGCGATTTGTTGCATGCGGGCCGCCACCTGGGCCACGGTCGACACCGTCATGTCTTGATCACAGCAGATTTGCGCATCGCTCGCAGACGTTGGGCACTAAGCGCTCTTCCTTACTGCACTGGCCGGTACTGACACAGAGATGTCGAACCTTCAAGAAGACTCCAAGCCTGGATCACAAAGATAGTTCACACCGATGAGCCAGAACCGCAAGAAGGGCGCCTGTGATGAGACTCCGCGCACTCCCCCGCTTCGTCCTGCTGATGACTGTGCCTGCTTGCGGCCTGACCGCTTGTGGGGCCCGCGGAGTGCAAGCTGAGAACTTTGTCCGGGCATTGGCACACGAGATAAGCGCTGTGGACGGGTCGCTGGACGAGCGTGCCGTAACGACGCGGATCAACGGCATGTACTCGCAGCTCGGAAACACGAGTGATGAGAAGAAGGAGATCCTCCTCGAAACTGCATGCCAGGCGAAGGATCGGTGGGACCTCTCGCACGTCAGCTCCCTGGACGATGCCGCGAACTGGGTGGCCGGTAGAAGCGGGGCACCGGCAGTCAAGGCTCGTCTGCTCCTTTGGGATCTGAACGAGCTACAGAACGAGCCCACGCTGGCTGGAACCGGATCGCTCACCATAGATGCGGTGTGCGCCGCGGCCTGAGTAGAACGGGCAAAATTTCTCCGTCTATCGGACGGCGACGTTCGAAGTCCTTCAACTCCTTCGCATGAATGGATCCGCCATGCCTTGCGGCACATCGATTGCGCCGAGAAGGCCACGTCCGTGCGCCTCTCCCGCGAATGCCAATCGCTGGTGCACGTCGGACACGCGGATTATTCTCGTGTGGCGGCATACCACGGGGGGAAGACGCACATGCAGACAGGTCAGCGCAGGGATCGGCGCGACAGTCGACGCGGCAAGTGAACGATGCCTCGCATCTTCCTGAGCCACTCGCGTCGTGATAATCGGCAGGCGATTGCCCTGCGGCAGTGGCTCATCGAGCAGAACCCTCCGCTAGCCGAAGAAATCTACCTCGACCTCGACGCCGACACGGGGATTCAGGGTGGTCAGCGGTGGAAGGAGGCGTTGCGTCAGGCCAGCAGCCGCTGCGAGGCGGTGATATGCCTACTGTCCCCGAATGGGAGGACTCGCCGGAGTGCCGGACCGAGTACCGATTCGCTGAGTACCTGAACAAGCGCATCTTCACTGTGCTGATCGCACCTCTCGCCGGCGATGACCCCACCCGGGAATGGCAACAGATCGACCTGTGCAGCGCCGGCTCCGTCACCAACATCGCGGTGGACGACGGCGGATTCGTGAACTTCTCGTCGGAGGGTCTTCACCGGCTGCGCCAAGGCATCATCGGATCCGGCATTGCGGCCGACTCCTTCGGGTGGCCCCGCCGACGACCCGCGGCGCGCCGTATCGCGGCTGGGAACCGCTCGAGGCCGCCGACGCGGCGATCTTCTTCGGGCGCGACGCCGAGATACTCCGGGGGCTGGACGCACTGCGGCGTATGCGCCGCACCAAGGTGGAGACCGTTTTCGCGATTCTGGGTCCGTCCGGCACCGGGAAGTCGTCCTTTCTGCGCGCCGGTCTCTTACCCCGAGTGATCCGTGACGACCGCGAGTTCGTCGTGCTCGACATCGTGCGACCTCAATCCAGCGTTCTGACCGGAGACACCGGTCTGGCCCGCGCCATCCACGCAGCACGGTCGCGATTGGATCTAACCGACCCGACCCTCGGGGCGATCAAGCAGGCGTGTACCGCAGCAGGCGTAGGCGCGCTCGAAGCACTGCTCCGCGAGATCCAACACGCAGCGAGCGCCAGACTGCTCGTCGAAAAAGGGGAACTGCCACTTCCCACCGTGGTGCTGCCCGTTGATCAGGCTGAGGAATTGTTCAGCGTCGACGCCGGTCCCGAGGCACAACGATTCTTGGACTTGATCGCTGCACTCGGTACCGCAAGCGGCGACGCCACCAACGGCGGTGGCCTCGGACTGATCGTGGCGCTGACGATCCGCACCGACCGCTACGTTGCTCTGCAGACCGCGCCTCAGCTCAGCGCGCTGCACACCATCGTATTCGATGAGCTCAAACCGATGCCGCGCACGCAATTCAAAGAGGTGATCACCGGGCCGGCAGAACGAGCGACTCAAGGCGGCTATCCCCTGCTTATCGATGAAGCTCTGGTCAATCAGCTACTCGAGGACTGCACCGAAGGCGCCGACACGCTGCCGCTGCTGGCGCTCACGCTCGCTCGTCTCTACGAAGACTATGCCGACACGGGAGCCGGCAACGCCACGGTCCGAACACTGACACTGGCGCACTACGAGTCGATGGGTGGGATGCGTAGCGTCGTGGGCTCTGAGATCGACAAGCTGCTGTCCGGGGATAGCCGTACCCGAGCTGCTGAATATCGTTCTTTGCGTTCAGCATTCGTACCCTGGTTGACGACGGTGAACCCGGAGAACGATCAACCGGTTCGACGCTTGGCGCGGTGGGCGGACCTACCAGAAGACAGCCGGCCGCTCATCGAGAAGTTCGTCAGAGCCCGCCTGCTGATGCGCGACGATCGCGCGGGTGAGATCACCGTTGAAGTGGCCCTGGAAAGTCTGCTGCGTCAATGGGACGAACTGGCGGTGTGGTTGTCGGACGCCCGCGAACAACTCAAGGCTGCCGACTCTCTGGGAACTGCTGCCCATGCTTGGCGCAGCAACGACCGTGACGACGCCTGGCTGCTGCAGGGAACTCGACTCGCCGAAGCCCAGACCCTCGCCCGCGACAGTAATTTTCGCGAGCGCCTTTCGGGTATCCGCGACTACCTCGATGCCTCGCAGGAACGTGAGGACAAGGACGAGGAAGCTCAGAGGCGACTGCGGGAAGCGAAAGTCTTGGCCGCCCAGAAGTTGGCTGCTACTGAAGCGGCGGCGCGCGAGCAAGCACAGGCCCATGCCGCGGTGTTACGGAAGCGTTCGCGTGTGCTGCGTGCCGTGCTGGCGATCACGCTGGTCGTGGCCATCGTCGCGGCTGCCGGGTTCTTCGCAGCCGTTTCGGCCTCGCACCGCGCGAACTCGGCGACCCACGACGCGGTAGCGCTACGACTCACTGCTGAGGGGCAAGCCATCCTCGCTGGGATCAGCCCCGGTGGAGACACCCGGGCGTTGCAGGAAATCCTTGCCGCACCGAGGGTCTCGCCGGCCGCCGACCAGAGCGCACAACTGCTGGCGATCACCTCCCGGAGCGACACCGACAAGATCATCGAGCAGAATGCCGAAGTCACCAGTGCGGCCTTCGATCCGACCGGCGACCGCCTTGTCACGGGCAGCGCTGACTCGACCGTGCGACTGTGGGATGCCCACACGGGCCGACTCATCGAAGAACCGCTCACCGGCCACACCGCCGCTATCCGCAGTGTCGCATTCAGCCCAGACGGTCACCGCATCGCCTCCGGGGGTGACGACCACACACTCCGCATCTGGAATGCCGACACCGGCACACCAGTCGGGCGCCCGTTGAGTGGCCACACCGACGCGGTCCGCAGTGTCGCTTTCAGTCCAGACGGTCACCGGATCGCTTCTGGAAGCCAGGACGCGACGGTTCGGGTGTGGAACGCCGACAATGGCGAACCGATCGGTGCTCCCCTCGCTCGACACAGTGATTCAGTGTGGAGCGTCGGGTACAACAATGACGGAAGCCTACTCGCCTCCGCCAGCGGCGATGGCACGATCAGGCTGTGGGACAGCACTTCACGCTCCCCCATCGGTGAGCCGCTCAGAGGACACGACGGGGCTGTGCGATCCGTGGCGTTCAGCCCCGATGGGCGCCGCCTGGTCTCGGGCAGCGCCGACAGAACGATTCGTTTGTGGAACGTCGCGGACAGGCAACAGATAGGCACGCCGCTCGTGGGTCACACTGACATCGTCCGGTCGGTGGCATTCAGTCCCGATGGTCACCGCATCGTCTCCGCCAGCCGTGACAAGACGGTTCGGCTATGGAACGCCGATGATGGGACCGCAATCGCCGGCCCGTTGACGGGTCACGTCGAACCCGTCTCCAGTGCCGCGTTCGACCGAACCGGCGAGCGCATCGTGTCAGCCAGTGATGACCGCAGCTTCCGTATCTGGACAAGCTACCCCGATGCGCCTGTCGGGATGGCGCTCACCGGCCACAGCGGTCCCGTCCGCAGCGTGGCACTGAGCACTGACGGCCGCCGGGTGGCCTCCGGCGGCGACGACCGAACCGTGCGGGTGTGGGACGCCGACAGCGGAAAACAGATCGGGAGACCCCTCCATGGCCACACCGATGCAGTCAACACGGTGGCATTCAGCCCAGACGGGCACCGCATCGCCTCAGGCGCCGGCACCGGCGACGAAACCGTGCGCATCTGGAACGCTGACACAGGGCAACTGATCGGCAAACCTCTGGCGGGCCACACCGATGCCGTGTACAGCGTGGCGTTCAGCCCAGACGGCCACCGCCTGGTCTCCGGCGGCGCCGACCACACGCTCCTTCTGTGGAACGCCGACACTGGGCAGCGTATCGGTGATCCGCTTGTCGGGCACGAAAGTGTCGTCCGGAGTGTGGCATTCAGCCCCGACGGCAAGCACATCGCGTCCGGCGGTGATGACGGTACCGTGCGGGTTTGGGACGCCGACAACGGTGAACCGATCGGCCCGCCGCTGCGCCATGACGACATCGTTCGCAGCGTGGCGTTCAGCCCTGACGGGCACCACATCGTGTCCGCCGGATTCGACAAGGTGCTGCGTTTCTGGGATACCGACTCACATGATCCCGTCGGCACGATGCGCACCACCGACTGGATCTTCAGCATCGCATACGGACCCAGTGACGACCGTCTCGTGACGGGCAGCGTCGACCACGGTGTGCGATTCTGGAACAACGACTCCGGCGAGCCGATGGGACCTCCCGTCGTAGCACCTGACGAGGTTTACAGTGTCGCATTCAGCGCCGACGGACAGCGCATTGCCTCCGGCGGCAAAGATGCGACCGTATGGGTGTGGCCGGGACCGGCAGCCTGGCCGGAATTGTTGTGCAGCAAACTGACTGCCAATCCCAGCCACCACCAGTGGGATGACTGGGTGTCTCGCGACATCGACTACGAGCCGGTCTGCCACGACCTTCCTGTGGCCTCAGACGACCATTGATTGGCGCAGTGGGCGCTGTCAACTGTCACCCCACCGGTCATTGTTGAAGGTAGCGGCCGCAGGATATGTCCTGCTCAGGCCCTGTGACATACCTCCCTGAGTATGGACGTGGTGAAACTCTGCGTATTCCACGAGGAGACGGCCGGGAAAACGAGTAGGGACTACGCGCGACGTCACGTTGGCCGGCTCATAGCTTTGAGGCATGCAGGTCCAGTAGGGCCAAGCGTTCGAATACTTTGAGCAGGAGCACTGAAATGACTGAATTGGCAACACGTCCGAACGTCTCGCCCCGAGTCCAGCCCGAGGAAGTCCCGGTCACCACAGCACCGGCGCAGCCGCCGACGCTGATCACCGAGCAGCAGGTCCTCATCGGTTCGGCTGCAGCACTGACAAGCCCCCGGGTCCGGCGCAACCTCCGGAGCACGGTTCGATCGCTGTTCGTGCGCGCCGAGACGACCGAAGGACCTGCCCGGCGGCGTAGATACCCGAAGCACTACGACTTCATCGAGGATGCGGCGATGTCGCGGATGATGGACCGGCTGTAGGAGGTAGAGCGCGAGTCAATTCACCGATGCACCGTCCGTGCCGACGTCGAGTATCTTGCCGGCGCGTTGGTCGACATAGCGCGTGACGGCTTGTTGGCCCGCCCCGAAGACAACGGCGGACAAGAAGGTCGCCGGCCATGTCGTCGGTACAGCTACGGTGAGAACTCCAGATCCCAGAACCGCCTGGCCGATCACGGCGACCAGGGGACCGAAGACGATCTTGAGCAAGGCTTGCTGAAGGCAGATTGAAAGGACCGAAGTCGGTGGGGATCTTGGCGATTGCTGGTATCGCCGTGAACAGCGCACCGACAGCCCGAAGAGCATCACCGTCACCAGCGGGACCCAGGCGGTGCCGTGCCAATCTGCAGGCGAAGTGATGACGTTTACTTGGGGAAGCAACCATTGGGCAACGGCAATGAGGACCGCGAACAGCCCGCTGAACGCTGAGGCGATGAGAAGCCGGTTCCGAAAGTAGCGGGCCTGTTGTTGATTGCCGTCGGCAAGGTGGTGTGAGCTCGGAGAACCTCCGCAATGCACGCGCGCAGCGGCGCCAACGGCGGGTCACCTCCCGCTACCGTCGCTGACCGAAGGCGATCGAGCAGCATCAGCCGTGGATCGTCACCGGCGAGGTGTCTCCTGCCATAAGCGAGGACTGCTGCAGCGCGTGCACCTATGTCACCGTCGGGCAGCAGGTACACGGTGCGTTCCTCGGCTTCGCGCAGGGCTGCCCATGCGCGTTCGACCTCTGTTCCCCACCACCATTTCGCCACACCGACGTCGGCTGTCGCCGCATCCTCGGCGGCGTCGAGCAGGACCTCGACGGTTCGAACGCGGCTTTCATCGTGCCGACCGTCGTGTTTGAGGCGTTCCAGTTCGCCCTGTAGCGCGAGGACGCGGCGAAAGACACTCTGCCTCCAGGGAGCGCTGTGCTCTTTCTCGGCCGGATGTCGAGGCCGCCGAGGGGGCATCTCAGCGGTCTCCGCCTCGGCAGGGCCAGGCGATGTGCTCGGCGCCGGACTCAGGGATCGGTTCGCAGGAGTCGACGCCTGGCCTGTCGCCCGTCCCCCCACGGTGCGCCACGCCCGCGGATGGGAAGTACTCATGCGCCCTGGAGTCGGGCTGCGACGTCGAATTGGAAGAGCTGATCCCAGTTGCTCCACGTGCCCGGCAAGAGGAACAACGTGCAACCTTGGGGCGGTCCGCCGAATCACGCTCGTGGCGTGGTCTACAGCGGTCATTCCGCCCCAGAGGGCGAAGCGCGGGTCAGCGTACATCCCATGGGCCTGGGTAGCGACGAACTTCACCGCATCGAAGATCAGCCAGATCACCGAGCGCAATGCGAACAATGTCTGGAAGGGATTGAGGAAGGCGCCGATGACATTGTCGTTGCCCGTAGTGATGGCCCCCGCGAGCGGCCGTAGGACGCCGTGGAGGTTCTGGTCGACCGGATCATCACCGGCGTCGGCCTCGCCGGTGAGAATGCGACCCGGCAGGGTCACCAACATCCGGATCAGGAAGGCCGCAAAATCCACCGTCAGTTCAGCTTTGGCCAAGATCTCGTACAGCACGAACAGTAGTCCCCGCGCACGGGGATACCAGTCCCCAGTCACACTGTAGGACCAGTAGCGGTCGCGAACCCATTCCGGTTGCGGCGTTTTCGAGATTCCCTCCCCGTCATCGTTGCCGAGCAGGGAGCCTTCGGCCGGCATGCAGGGTCACCGAAGGTGGTTACGCCTGCCACGAACTGCCGCCAGTCCGACGGCAATGCGTTCAGGCTTTTGCATACCGAGACTCCGCCCATCGAGTATCCGATCAGCCAGATAGGCGTGCCCGCCATCGCCCGGTACAGCCGGATGAATTCATCGCGGAACTGGTCGGTTGCCTTCTCGAAGCTGTGTGCCTCCGGTGGATTGAGGAAGGCGCGTGAGTCAGCCCAGACACCCTGGATCGGGTACCGGCCCCGCAGGGTCGGCGGGATGGCGGCATCCGGAGGGACAAATGCACCAATTGCTCTGCGGAAGGCGAGATCCGCGATGCCAAGGTCCTCCGCTCGGGCGAGGCGCATTCCACCGGCCATGCGCGCCAGGAGATCGGGATCGTTGTTGATGAACTTCGCGAGTTCCTTCACCGCTGCTGCAGTCTCGTCGGTGTACTGCTCGTCTTCCTTGACTCCGAGCGCCTTCGCGTGGCTGTTGGCCGGGAAGGCCGCCAGCATGCGTCGCTCGATCTTCGTGACCTCGGCACTACTGTCTCCCGGGCCATATCCGATCCAATTCCCAGACGCATCCCTGGCCATTATCGACCCCTCGTTGTCGGATTATTTGCCATCGCTTCGATCCTTCGTTGGTCCGCGCCTCACGCGGCAGGTGCGGGACTCGTCTCAGCTGGTCTTCTTGGCCGGCTTTTTGGCATGTGGCTTCCTGGTCGCCGCACTGGCCGCGGTTTTCTTCGCCGGCGTCTTTTTGGCCGGGATTTTCTTCGGGGGTACCTTCTTGGCCGCGGCCTTTCTGGGAGCCGTTGAGCCGTTCGGTGTGGTGGACAGACCTCGCGTGGTCAGTGCCTCGAGCATGGTCGAGAGCTCGTCGAGCTGATGGCGTAGGTCGGTAGCGAAGCAGCCGATTTCGTGGAGGTAATCCACCACAGTGTTGCCGCCGAGTTGTCGCCAACCGTTTCCGCCGGGTCCTCGCAACTGATCCCAGATCTCCTCCAATAGTTGACGATCGGATCGAGGATTGGGCTCCGGAAGCAGCTTGGGCGGCAGAACAGGGTCGGGATCCGGTTCGGGCGCGGGCATGGGTTGCTCCCCGGGGAAGACCGCGTCGTCCAGATCCTTTTGGACCTCACCGCGGAACCAGTCCATCGACAGGTTTCCTGGATCCCATTTGCCCTGAGCGGAACCGGCGTACTCCTTGTGCCCGATGACGCGCTCTGAGCTGTAACCCAGCTTCGTCAGCACTGCCGCCGTGGCGTCGCGCATGGTGATGATGAGCGGCGCGCTCCACGGCTCGCATGTGTCGCACCCGCCGGGCAGTTCCGGCCGCGGAGTGGGCCAGCAGCATTCGAATCCGATCAGTCGCCGGTTGCCGCAGTCGGTGCCGACGCCTTGGTAGGAGCCGCGGCCGGCGTGGTTGCACGGACCCACCGCGATGAGGTGACATGTACCGTCTGGCTTGATCAGACACTGCGCCAACGGGCCTGGCAAGAAGCCGCCCGGCTGATGAACTCCGTCTCGTATCGCCGAGACGGTTTCGTTGATATTTCCGGTGTGATGGATCATCACCCCCCAGACATCGCCCATGGCGCCACCGGTCCCGCGCTTCTCCCAGTCCGGTTCGACGACAAGGCGATCGCCGAGCGCTTCGCGCAGCACATCCTCCAGCCACACCGGATCCCCGACAAATCCCATCACTTCTCCTGACTTCTTCGCCACCAGCGTTGGCTCCGGTACGGCTGCCTCGGCGAGGGCTCGGCGTAGGACGTCCCATGCCTCGTCCCAGTGTTGTTGGTAACGCTCGCCGAAACCCGAACCCTGAACATCCTGGGCGAAGCGGCCGGCCAGCGCGGGATTGTCTGCAGCGCTGCGCCAATCGTGTGTCAGGCGGGCGAGGAACTGGTCGGCGGCGTCCTCCAAGGTCATCCGGGATCGCATCGGTCCCCACCAGTCATCGCTTCCCGACGGCGTCTCGCCGGGACGGCGGTTCTGCTGCTGGAAATAGCCGACGCTGAACCCGTCATCAGATTGTGAATCGAATTGGTAATTCCGCGACGTCGAGTCCTTCGCGTTCCAAGGACACCACCAATGCCCGTTACTTCCGCTCTCCACCGCGATCGTCATCAGCGCGATCGCAGTAGCGAGTTCGTCGAGTCCGCGCCGAAGCGAAACACCGTGGACTATCCGCGCAATCTCTTCCCGGGAACGCATCGGTCGCGGTTCGAACGAGACCCAACTCATCGCGGATCACCTCGCCTTGGGATCGTGGCGAACGCACCGAAGACCAGGTGACCTCGGTTCCGCTGACGGATCGCTGGGACCTCGGCCTTCGTGTCTCGTCTCGACATGTCATCTCCCCGTTGCCGATGTGCTGTTCCAAAGAGTAGGGGCGGAGATGCGCGGGCACATGAGTACTCGACTACCTAACTTCAGCCGACTCCGCGCGACGTAGGCTGCCTTTGAATCCGGCCGGGAGCAGAGGCTGTTGGGGGTTGCACATGACCGACGCGCAGCTGGCTTGTCGCACCTGTTCACCGCACGCAGTAGTCGAATACTGACGCGAGCGGGGCGATGCCGTACTTCAATGTCACTACGGCGCCTCCTGGGCGTCCGCCCATTGCGCCAAGGACGTGCCGATGATTACTTCGAAGGGCCAACAGGAACCGGTCCTGGTCTGCCGGGTCGATGCAGAACGTGGCACCACCGGTCCGCAGGTAGTGCGGTGAGCCGATGTCCAGGATCTTTCTGAGTCATTCGAGAAGGGACAACCGCCAGGCACTCGCGTTGAAGCGCTGGCTCGAGCGGGCCGAACCCGGCCTGCTCGACGAGATCTATCTCGATATCGACCCGAAGACCGGCATCCAGACCGGGGCGAGATGGACCGAGGCGCTGTGGCGGGTGAACG
Organism: Mycolicibacterium psychrotolerans; assembly: GCF_010729305.1. Classification (NCBI taxonomy): domain Bacteria; kingdom Bacillati; phylum Actinomycetota; class Actinomycetes; order Mycobacteriales; family Mycobacteriaceae; genus Mycobacterium; species Mycolicibacterium psychrotolerans. Next base: position 16,376 of record NZ_AP022574.1, read on the forward strand.
CTCGCTGCGAGGCGGTGATCTGTCTGCTGTCACGCAGCTGGGCAAGCTCCAAAGAATGCCATGCCGAGTACCGGCAGGCCGAAGGCATGCACAAGCCGATCTTCTGCGCGCGCATCGAGGACTTCCCCGACGAAGACGTCACCCTGGCGTGGCAGCGGTGTGATCTGTTCGGCGCCGGCCCGGCCACCGAGGTCGACCTCGATGACGGCGGGCCGCCGGTGCGGCTGTCCGACGACGGGCTACAACGGCTACTGGCGGGGTTGCGGGCGGTGGGGATAGGCGCCGACAGCTTCGCATGGCCGCCACCGGGAGACCCGGACCGCTCGCCCTATCGCGGCTGGCGGCCGCTCGAGTCAGTCGATGCTGCAGTGTATTTCGGCCGCGACGCGCAGATCGTGCGGGCACTCGACGAGCTGCGCGGGATGCGCGACGCCGGCCCCGAGCGCATGTTCGTGATCCTGGGACCGTCCGGTGTCGGCAAGTCATCTTTCCTACGAGCCGGCCTGCTGCCGCGACTGCATCGTGACGACCGGCGATTCCTGCCCATGACCCCGGTCCGGCCCGGTCGTAACGCCCTGACCGGGGAGACCGGTCTGGCCCGCTCGATTCATGACCTCCGGGACGAGGTCGGCCTGGCCGGGCCGAGCCTGGGTGAGATCAAAAACGCCATGAGTGCCGCCGCCGTCCGGGCTTGGTTGGCCGAGGCGGCAGCCGCCGCTCGCACCAGGTGGCTCGATGCGCCGGCGTCGACGGCACCCCCGACTTTGGTGTTGCCGGTTGACCAGGCCGAGGAGCTCTTCGGGGTCGACGCCGCAGATGAGGGACCGGCGTTCTTGGATCTGCTCGGCCTGCTGCTGAGCGATGCGGATCCGGGCGGCCCGAACCCCATTGTGGTGGCGACCATCCGCTCGGACCGCTACGAATCGCTGCAGACCGCGCCGCAGCTCTCGGCGGTGCAGACCCGCCTGTTCGACCGGCTGAAGGCGATGCCGCAGGCACAATTCACGGAGGTCATGTGCGGACCCGCTCGCCGGGCCGCGGAGTCCGGTCACCTGTTCACCGTCGCCCCCGACCTGGTAGACCGTCTCGTTCAGGACGCGTCCGCCGGGGCCGACACCTTGCCGCTGCTGGCGTTGACCCTGTCTCGGCTCTACGAGGACTACGCCGGCAGCCGGGACCCCATCACGGTAGAGCACTACGAGGCGATGGGAGGGATGCGCCGGGTAGTACAGAACGAAGTCGACAGTCTGCTGTCGGCGGATCCGGCCGAGCGCGCCGAGCAACTGCGACGGCTGCACGACGCCTTCATTCCGTGGCTGGCGACGGTCAACAGCGACACTGATCAACCGATGCGGCGCATCGCCCGCTGGGCCGAGTTGCCCGGGGAGAGCCACTCGCTGCTGGACGCGTTCGTCGGCCGGCGGCTGCTGGTCAAAGGTGAACGCGACGGCCAGGTGGTGGTCGAAGTGGCGTTGGAGAGTCTGCTGCGACAGTGGGACGAACTGGCGCAGTGGCTGCGGGACGAATCCACCGATCTCCGCGACGCCGACGCGGTGGAACGGGCCGCACTCGCCTGGGAGCGCAGCAGCCGCCACGACGACTGGTTGTTCGACGGAACACGCCTGGACCGGGCCGAAAACTTGACTGATAAAACAGGTTTCGGTGCCCGGCTGCAGCCGGCCGGCGAGTTCTTGCGCGCATCGCGACAGAAGGTCAACCGCAAACTGGAGGCCGACAAATTAGCGGCTGAGGCGCACGCCCGTTCGCTGCGGCGGCGCTCGCAGGTACTGGCCGCGTTGCTGGCGGTCATCGCCGTCGTCGCCGCTTTCGCGGTCATCAGTCAGCAGCAGGCAAAATCGGCCGAAAAGAAGGCGATCGCGGCCAAACTGGTCGTGGAGGCACGTGAGATGCTCGGCGACGCCGGGCCGGGTGGGGACAGGCGCGCGATCCTGCAGATGGCGGCCGCCGAGCAGTTGTCGCCGCCCCGATCAGATCCGGAGTCGCTTCTGAACACGCTGACCGATACCCGTCGACTGGAGCACATCTTCACCCTGCCGACGCCCGTTTCCGGGATGGACGTCAGCCCCGACGGTCGGCGCGCTGCGTCCGCCGGGGAAGACGGCCTCATCCGGCAGTGGGATCTGGCAACCGGCCGTCCGGTCGGCGAACCGTTGACAGGGCACACCGAGAAGGCGGGGGCCATGTACGTCCGCGACGGCAGCTGGATCGCCTCGTCGACACAGGGCGGGACCACGCGCATGTGGGACGCCAACACCGGCGCGGCCGTGCAGGTGCAGAATGCGCCTGGAAGCGACTTCCTCGCGGGAACGGTCAGCCCCGACGGCGCATTGCAGGCTGTCGGATACCGCGACGGCACGATCCAACTGTTCGATGTGGCAACCGGCACACCGAAGAGCGCTCCGATTCCGGCCCATGACCAGGTACTGGATGTAGCCTTCAGCCCCGACGGCGGCCGGCTCGCCACGGGCGGCGCGGACGGGACCGTGCGACTCTGGAACGTCAGCACCGGCCAACTCGAGGCCGGGCTGCCGCCGCTGCCCTCGCACCAGGGCTCGGTCATCGACGTGGAGTTCAGTCCGGACGGCAAACGCATCGCGTCACTGAGCTACCTGGTGGGCACCGACCCGAGCGATGCGCCGACGGGCACCGAAGCTACCGCGAACCCCAAGGACGGAATGCAGCTGCGCGTAACCGATGCGTCCTCCGGTCAGCCCGTCGTCGACGGAGTAACGGACTTCGGTTACGGGGTCAACGATCTGGCCTTCAGCCCGGATGGCCGACGCATCGCGATCGGCGCCTCCGACGGCACCGTACGGGTGTGTGACGCCGACACCGGGGCGACGGTCGGGTCGCCCCTGCGCGGCCATACCGGCCCTGTCATCCGAGTGGCCTACACCGCAGACGACAAAGACGGCACCCACATCGTCAGCGCCGGCGACAACACGATCCACGTGTGGTCCGCCGAACCCGACCGGGCGATCGGAGACTGGCTTCCCGGCGTGGCCGGTGCGGGATTCCTACCGGTGGCCGTCAGTCCCGACGGACACACCGTGGCCACCCGCGACGTCGACAACGAATCCGACATCGCGCTGTGGCACAGGGATACTCGCGAGCGCTTCCGTACGATTGCGACCGGCCACGACGGCCCGGTCTCCGCGCTGGCCTGGAGATCGGACGGTGAGGTGATCGCCTCCGCCGGCGGTGCCGACCATACAGTGCGGCTGTGGCATGCGCAGACCGGTGCGGCTGCTGGCCCCTCCCTGACCGGCTCACCCGCGGCCACACTCGGGCTGTGGTTCAGTCCGGATGGGCATCGACTTGCCGCGAATGTCTCGGGGTCCGATCCGAGGCTCTGGGACCTCACGACGAGTCCACCCCACGCCACCGTACTGCCCGTCGACGAGGATGCGGTGTCCACAATCGGGTTCACCGGCGACGGGCGTCGGTTGATCACCGTGTCACCGATGCATTTTGTGACCAGCGATGACACGGTCGACGACAAGATAGAGAGGACAGGCAACGTCTTCGACGCGCCCGAGGCGACGTCGTCAGCGGTGCGGGTATGGGATGCCGGCACCGGCCAATTGGCCGGCACCCCCTTGATTCACGCGGGCGGCCGCCCGATGGATATCGCAAATCAGGACGGCGATGGCCCCTACTTCGCCGCCGCCATCAGTCCGGACGGACAGCGGATGGTGGTCGCCACGATCAAGGGCCTGCGCCTGTACGACGTCTCGACGGGAAAACCGGTGGGCGAACCGTGGATCACCGCTCCGTCCGCCGATTCAGCGATCGTCGCTCTGGCGTTCGACCCGGACGGCAGCTACGTCGTGTCCGGCGACACGCGAACGTCACAACTTCAATTGTGGGACGCTCGCACCGGCAGGCCGATCGGCAACCCGCTGACCGGCTCCGGTGATTCCATCAGTAGCTTGGCTTTCACCGTCGGCGGCAACCACATCGTGTCCCGAGGACAAGACGGATGGATGATCTGGCCCGGCCCGAACCGTTGGCGCGACGAACTCTGCGACAAGGTCACATCCACCATGAGCCGCGCCGAGTGGGACGAATGGGTATCACCCGACATCGACTATCAAGACCCCTGCCCTAAGCCGAACGAGCCGGGGTAATCGTCTCAGCGCTCGACCACCGGCCAGAACAGCTCGAACAGCCGCACTTCCCAGCCGTCGGCGACCGACCCGGTGCGGGCACGCTCGGCGGTGTAGGCCCCGACCAGCGCGTCGATCAGCGTCGCGGCGTCGACGCCGGGCCAGCTGTCCTCGATCACCTGCTCCAGCGCCGCGCGCTGACCGGCGAGGATGCTCCGGAACACCTCGGTGAACTCCGGGTCCTCGTCGGTGAGCAGGGCCGCGAAGCCGCCGAAGCCGATGCCGGCGTCGACCGCCTCGACGGCGTGCTCGATCACCCAGCACAGCCGGTCGCGCGGTGCGGTGTCCGCGCCGGGCGGTTGCGTCGTCGTCAGCCGCTCCAGCGCGGCGGACAGCATCTCGCGCCGGTCCCGGTAGCGCCGGTAGATCGTGGTCTTCGCAATCCCCGACCGGGCGGTGACGGCCTCGACCGTCACTCCCCGCGGGCCGCGGGTGCGCAGCAATTGCAGCGTCGCATCGGCGATGCGCTGGTCCACGTCGCGCCTCGCCGTCATCGCTGCTCCCTCGCCTGGAATAACCCGGTCGCGAGAAACGCTACACTGAGCGTATCGCTACGGTAAGCGTAGCGTTTGACGAGAGGAGAGATCATGGCGACGTTCGCCTACTTCAACTTCCTGCTGACGTTCGTGGCCCTGGGCCTGTTCGTGCACGCCCTGGCGACCGGCAGCGCCGCGGCGGTGGCCTACGGCACGGCGCTGGTGGTGTTCATCGCGGCGATGATCGCGGGGTCGCGTCGGCAAGCACGCGTGGGCGAAGCCGATCCGGGACGCGCAGGTCGACCGGTATCTGCAGCGCTATCGCGGTGTCGAGGACACGCCTGTCGAGCCCGAGCTCGAGATCCCGGAGAGGCTCGCCGCGTAGGGTTCGACCGTGCAGGTCGACGCGATGACGATGCCGCAGCCGCTGCGCGAGGTCGGCGACCTGGCCCGGCGCACGCAGGCCGCGGGGTTCTCGGGTCTGCTGTTCACCGAGACCGGGCGCACGCCGTATCTCAACGCGGCGGTGGCCGCACAGGCGGCGCCGGGGCTGGAGTTGTCGACGGGCGTGGCGGTGGCGTTCCCGCGCAGTCCGTTCGTGACGGCGGCGACGGCCTGGGAGGTGCAGGAGGCCTCGGGCGGCGCGTTCCGGCTGGGTCTGGGCACGCAGGTGCGCACGCACGTGGTCCGGCGCTACGGCGTGGATTTCGAACATCCGGGGCCGCGGCTGCGCGACTACGTGCTCGCGGTGAAGGCGTGCTTCGCGGCGTTCCGCACCGGGAAGCTCGAGCACCGCGGCGATTTCTACAGCCTCGACTTCATCACCCCGCAGTGGAGTCCGGGCCCGATCGACGTACCTGATCCGAAGGTCGACATCGCGGCCGTGAACCCGTGGATGCTGCGGATGGCCGGCGAGGTCGCCGACGGCATCCATGTGCACCCGCTGGGCGAGCCGGGCTACATCCGGCGCCACGTGCTGACCAATCGCGCTGCCGGCGCGGAGAAGTCGCACCGCTCCCCCGACGACGTCGCGGTGATCGTGCCGGTGATGACGATCGTCGGCGACACCGACGAGGAACGACATCGGGAACGCGAGCTGGTCCGGGCCAGCATGAGCTTCTACGGCAGCACGCCGAATTACGCGTTCATCTGGGACGAGGCCGGATTCGAAGGCACGACGGCGCGCATCCGGGAGAAGCAGAAGGCCGGTGACTTCGCCGGTATGGCCGCGCAGATCACTGACGACCACATCGCGGCGTTCGCGACGGAGTCGACGTGGGACGGCCTGTTTGACGCGCTGCGGGCGAAGTACGACGGGCTCGCGACGCGCCTGGTGCTGTACAACGCGCTGGCCGACCGCGAGTGGTTCGAGCGGTACGGGGAAGTGGCGCGGCGCCTTTCGTGAGCGCTATTCGCCGGCGGAACCGTTGACCGCGGCCAGGAGCCGCCCCGCATAGGGCAGTTCGACCCCGTTCTCGTCGAAGGCGCGCAGGATCTCGCGCCGCAGGCGGCGCTGGACCGACCATTGGACGCCGGGCCGGGTCTTGACGGTCATCCTCAGGGTGACCTGGTCGGACCGCACCTCCTGAACACCGAGCATCTCGGGTTCGCCGAGGACCTTGGCGGCGATCTTCGGGTCGTCGATAGCGGCGTGGGCGGCGTCGAGGGCGACCTTCTCTGCGCGTTCGACGTCGGCGGTGGGCGCGACCGGTATCTCGATGCGGGCGACCGCGTAGTCCTGGCTCATGTTGCCGACGCGGGCGATCTCGCCGTTGCGCACGTACCAGAGGGTGCCGTCGATATCGCGCACCGTGGTGACGCGCAGGCCGACACTCTCGACGTCGCCGACGGCGTCCCCGAGGTCCACGGTGTCGCCGACGCCGTACTGGTCTTCGAGAAGCATGAACACGCCGGTCACGAAGTCGCGCACCAAGTTCTGCGCGCCGAAGCCGATGGCCAGGCCGACGACGCCGGCCGAGGCGAGGAACGGCGCAATGTTGACGCCGAGCACGTTGAGAATGCCCAGCGCAACCCAGATCAGCAGCACGATCGAGACGGTCGACTTCAGCACCGATGCGATGGTCTTCGCGCGCTGCTGGCGGCGCTCGGCGGCTCGGGCACTTGCGGCGGAGGACTGCCCACGTTCGCGCAGGCCGCGCAGCAGCGGAGGTCTCCTGGCCGGCGCCTGGTCATCCGACGCGGAATTCTTGCGGGATCTGCCGGTGGCGGCCCGATCGATCATCCGATGCAGCACATACCGTGCGACGAGCACGACCAGAATGTACGCAACGATCCGGATGGGAACTTCGAGCAGCCAGTGCCGGTTGGTTTCGGTCCATTCGAAGGCGAGGTTGTATACGTCCATCATCTCGACCGTAGGGCTACCCACTGGGCCGAATGCAAATCATGAAGCGGCTGAACCACTTTGACGTGTCCGTCGATCGGCGGCGGGCAGGTGCGGCATGCGCCCGACACGAGCGCCGCAGCCTCCCGCGACGGGATCCACGTTGTGCAGACGGCTACTCGCACTTTCGCTGCAAAAAGTGGAACTCATGACTTGTCGGTGCCCACTCGTATTGTCTGCGCATGGCCAGGAGGGACTCGGGAGGCGGCGGCTTCGTCGGCGTCCTCGGCGTGCTGTTCCTGCTCGGCCTGATCGTCGAGTACCTCTGGTTCATCGTCGGTGCGGCGGCCGTCATCGGAATTTCAGTGGGCATCTACTACGCGAGCCGTGCCGCCATCAGGCGCGCCGAGGAACGTCAACGGCTCGCCGAACGCCGCGAGGACGAGCTCCGACTGCGCGCCGAGCGGCAACGCCGGTGGACGCTGCTTGGGGACAGCCGCGCCATCTACGGCAAGGACGGCGATGCCGCGACACGCGCGGTCTCGCAACCGCCGCGTCACGATGACCGCCCCATCGCGAGGATGGCCACCACCGCCGGCGAGCTGGCGGCGTTGAAGAGGGACAAGCCGCAGGCGTGGACGCAAGCGCTGTTCGCGTCCGTCCTCATGCAGCGCACCTCCGCCGTGTTGCCGCGGCTGCGCGACAGCGAGCTCGGATTCACCGCGTCGGGCGGTGTCCGCATGCCGTCGGGGTCGTATCTGGCATCGAGGCTCAGCCGCCTTCTGGACCAAATGCTGGCCACGGTGCAGCAGCTCGCCGACTTCATGAACGCCCCGGCGTTCATGACCCCCTTCGGGTCGGAAAGCGGTGATGCCGAACCCGACGGCGACGCGATCGAGCACATCGCGAATCGCCTGATGGACTACCAGGAACGCCTGCTCGAACTGTCCGAAGACTGCCGTGGACTGTCCGCCCCGTCGGCGTACACCGACGTGATCGCCGACTGCGCACGGCTCCTCGACGCGCCGCTGCAGAGCTTTCGCGAATTCACCGGCGAGTACGTCGACATCATCGAGGCGCTGCCCCGCGTCCTCGAACACGCCACCGGCACGATCCATCTGGGCGGTCTCGCGCTGGACCTGGACATCGACGACGACCTGCTGAGCGCAACTGAGAAGCGCCTACACGCGATGGCGCGATGATTGCTCCGGAGCGCGCGATACTGACGACCATGTCAAAAGTCAGAGATGACGTTTGACTGACGGACACGACACGACGCGCGCCCACCTTGTTTGCGACAAGATCGCTGGCTAGTGTCATCGCTACCGGGAATTCGTTGAAGAGTAGCGTTCCGGGCTCCGTCGGGGAACCCCATTCGTTCCAGGAAAGATTTGCCCATGAGCGCTACACACCGCCATCACGCCGACGGAGAACGTCGCCACCGGAGTCGAGCCCTGCTGGGGCTCGCCGCCGCCGGGGCGTTGCTGCCGCTGGTCGCCTCACCAACCGCGAATGCGGCGAGCGTGATCCCCGAGGGGCCGCTGACGGTCCGCACGATCAGCCCCGTGAAAGGCGACTACATCAACAACACGCTGCAGGGCATGGTCTGCCAGGCACCCAACACGTGCACGGAGATCCCCTACATCAGCTTCATCACCCCCTTCGGGGTCGCCCGGCTCGACGACGTCATCAAGGCGGAAGCCGATAAGCCGATCGTCATCTACGCCTACAGCAACGGCGCGCAGATCGCTCAGCACTGGATCACCAATCACTCCGAGGATGCGGACGCACCGCCGGCGGAGAACGTCACGTTCATCTTGATGGGCAACTCCACCCGCAAGTACGGCGGCGCGGACAACGAATTCGGGGTCTCGCAGCCGAGCCAGTACCACGTGATCGACATCGCCCGCGAATACGATCCGGTCGCCGATTTCCCGGACAACCCGCTCAACCTGCTGGCGCTCGCCAATGCGCTCTCCGGGTTCATCACGCTGCACGACTACCGCGATGTCGACATCAACGACCCCAACAACATCGTGTGGGACGAAGGCAACACCACCTATGTGCTGGTGCCCACGGAGAACCTGCCGCTGCTGAACCCACTGCGGCTCGTCGGCCTGAACGCGCTCGCCGATCAGCTCAACGGGCCACTGAAGGAGATCGTCGACACGGGCTACGACCGCAGCTACATCCCGGAAGACGCGCGGCCGGCGCCGGTCACGTCCACCGTGGCGGCGAAAGCCGTTGTTGCCGAGCCGGAACCGACGCCGGTAGCGGTCACGAAGAAGGCCGTTGTCGAGACGAAGGCGGTGACGAGCACGCCGGAAACGGAGGTCGACATCGAGGAATCGAAGCCGGCGAAGTCCACGACGAAATTGACGAAGAACGACGACGTGGCCGACGCGGTGCGGTCGATCACGAAGACCACGACCCGGGAGCTGAAGAAGCTGACCGAGCCGCTGAAGTCACTGCGCACGCCGCGCTCGTCGGCCGAGGATTCTTCGACGTCAAACAAGCCGTCAACGCGGGAGAGCGGCTCCGATAGCGGGTCTGGCGACAGCGGAGAGTAGGCCGCTATTCGCTGTCGTCGCCGCCCGAGGATGCGGCGGCCTTGTCGGCCTTCGCCGGCGCAGCCTTGGTGGCCTCTGCCTTGGTCTCGGTGTCCGACGAGTCCTTCTCCTCGGACTTCCGAGTAGGCTTCGCAGTTTCTTCGGCGTCGGAATCATCCTTGTGCGCAGTCTTTTTGGCGTCGATGTCGTCACGCAGCCGTTGGATGCGCTCCTGCCGGCGATCGATGGCGTCCTTCCAGGACGTCGCGCGCTTGAGGGAGCGCGTCGGGGCGGGTGCGCTGTCCGGCTCGGTCGCGGACTCGACGGCCAGCGTCGCGGTCGTCGGCTTGGGCGCGGGCGGACCGGTCAAGGTCGGCGGGATCCCGGTCTCCATGGGCGGCCGGTTGTAGGCCGAGTCGATGATGGGTCGCAGCTTGCTGTCGAGAGCGGCGACGAACTTCGGGTCGAAGTGAAAGGCGACCATCGGCGCGAGGATCGGGAGAACGTCGGCGGGGATGAGGATGGTGGTCGTCGTCCCGCCCGCTTCGTTGACGTCGATGGTGTACTCGGTCGGGTTGTTGCGGATGTCGAAGTTGGAATTCTTCACGTGCAGTGTCATGGCGCCCATGACCGCGTTGGTGACGGCGAGCATGTTCCACCCATTGTCGGGGAAGTCGGAGAGGCCGTCGTATTCCGCTCGGACGATGAGGATGTCGTAGGGCGTGACGGGCGTGGGTAGTTCGGCGAGCTTGCCGAGAAACCGCTTGCTCGGTGAGCCGTAGATCGCGACGTTGAGTTCCGACGGAGGCGGCGGCTCCTTGCCGTCGGTCGTGTTGGCGCGGTCGGCTTCGAGCCGACGCAGCACTTCCATGACCGAGGGGGCGCCTTCGGAGACGCCGCCGATGGTCTTGGGCCCGGCGTAGGCGGGGTCGTAGACCGCGGCGTAGAGGTTGTCGGCGCCCTTGGCGACGGAGGAGTAGAGCTCCTTGCCGGGGAAGGGGACGTTGACGCGCCGGTCGTAGGTGGCGAAGTAGCCGCCGAACGCCTCGGCCATTTGCTGCTCGGTGAGGGTTGCGTACACGCCCTTTCCCCCGAGCAGCAGCGCGGTCGAGGCGTTCGCCACGCCCGAGCTCAGCGCGACGATCAATGCTCCGAGAAGAATTACCAAGCGATACATGTCCCACCCCGTGTTCACGCAGAGAGCTCCCCGAGCCTGAGCATTCACAGTACGGCCGACACCCGCTCGACGAATCGGGGAAACCCCCCGTGTTCGCTTCATCCGCTCTGCAACCAGGGGCCGTCATCGTCGTCGTCGAAGTACCCCCACTCCTTCGCCGCGGCGATCACACCACGTCGGAAGTGGGGCGCCTGGCGGTCGACGGCGGCGAGAGCCTCCGCAGTCAGCCCCTCTCGAATCCCGCTCCGCGCATGAGCGAAGGGAATGAAGGCCCGCAGCAGATCAGGTGTGCTCAGCTCGACCTCGAGGATGGAGTCATCAGAGAAGGAAGAGGACCCGTCAAGAGCTTCTTCCACACGGACAGCACTCCATCGCAGCGGATCTCCGTTGCCGGTGTCCATGATGTTCTCGAGTTGCTCCCGCCAATGCCAACCCTCGAACGGTTGGCCGGATGGAGAAGCAAGGAAGTCTTTCGTCAGCTCGAGCAGCGCTGCAGGTTCCCAATCGGGAGGCGCATAGTCTGAGCCGCCGTCAGGCATGCGACCGACCAGCCACTGGACCAGCGGTCGGCACTGTGGCCACGAATCCGTCTCCCTCGCAAACGTCGACCCCTTCATGCCCTGCAGGATCCAAGCCTTTGCGTCTGCGACGGTCATGTCGACGAAACCCATGTCCGGATCATTCTCTTTGTCGGGGTACCTGGCGATCAGATCAGCGATGGGCTCGGACCAGATTTCGGCTGTCTCGATCGTGGACATCGTGCTGTGGCTGATCTGTGTGGCGCACACCATCTCGTATCCGCTGGGGAAGCGCGCACCGACCACGATCTCGTCGATGTCGCCCAGGACGTGAGCGAATCGTGCGGCTCGATAGACCTTGACGCGACGGAGCTCGCCAATCCACTTCGGAACGTGGTGGCGCCGACGAGCGACCTCCTGCCGGCAGGACGCCTGCAGGATAGGGTCGTCATCGAGGAATTCAGCGAGAGCCGCCAACAGCGCGGTGACCTCTGAAGTCTGAATCCCGATGAAGTTCGTGATGAGACGGTCGCGATCGAAGAATGGCAGCGACTGACGAGACCGAAGGCGGGCGAACGGATCCGGCCTCGACGACTCGATGAAGTACGTGACGAGCGCCAGCAGACCCAGTGGGTGCTTCTTGGCGAGCGCCTCGCGGAGCAGGTTGCAAACAAGCGCATCGTGCTCGTCCAGCGTTGGTGTCGTGTGCAGTCGGCGCCGTGCGTCCCGTCGTATCTGCTTGGCTCTACGTCGTGCGCGTCCGTCGGTCATGCTGCGCACGCTACTGCGGAGCGGTGACAGGTACGGCGGGCCGAACTGAGCACCGCCGTGAATCGGTCAATGAGGTCTCCGAGAAGGTGCCGACGACATCGGTCTGTTCTGTGTCAAAGGACCATCGACAGGGTGGAACGAACCCGGACTTTGACTGAATCTGTTGATGCCGGCGGCGCAAAGACCGAAAGCCAGAGCGTGCTTCGCTGATCTTTAGGCTGTGCCTATGTCAGATTCATCGCCCGACTCCCTCCTTTCTGCCCTCGCGAAGGCAAAGATCCCGGCCGACAACCACGCGTTCATTCAGAAGCTCATGACCGCCGTCGGCATCGTCGGGTATCGCGCGGTGGTCAGAGCCGACAAGTCTCATGTCGTCGCCGAAAGACGCGACGGCCGCCGCGCTCTCCACATCTTCTATGGCTACACCAGTGGGTTCGACTCGCAGGAGGAGATCGTTCGCTTCACCGGCAACGCCGTCGGTAAGCCGAGCTCGAGGAAGGGAACCTGGTACATAGAGCACCCCACCAATCGGGTGTCCCCCACGAGCGACCGCTCCCGTGATGTCCGACGCACTGGCGCGCAGTGCGCATGCGGGATGCAACTGTCGCTGACGGGGGTGTGCGCCAGTTGCGATTGACCCATCACGCCCTGCCTCCAATGGGTCAGGCGTCTATGTTGAGCCGCCGCGCCAAGTCCGGTCCCCCGACCTCACGCAGGAAGTCAGGATCGCCGCACACCACCAATTGGTCACGGGCGCGCGACAACCCGACGTAGAGGCGTTCCCGGGAGCGCTCGAATGCCGACTCCTCGTTCACAACGAGCACGACCGCTCGGCGTTCGAGACCCTTGAAGCCGAGAACGTGTCCGTAGAAGACTTGATCGGCGTCCCAGAAGCTGTCCCAGTACGCGGCACTGCCAGCGGCCTGGCGTTCACGCTGTTCGGGGTGGCGGCTTCCGGTGGTCAGCAGCGCGACGTCCTCAGGCCGCCAGCCCTGCTCGAGGAGCGCATCGACTTCGTCGTCGCCGGCGTCCATCGATTCCTCCCGCGTGCACGCGACGTACTTGACCGCCGGGCCTTCGCCGCCGAGAAAGCGCATCGGGTGATCGACCAACGGCTGGAACGCATTCGCGATCTGACGGGTGTTGCGCAGATTGTGGTCGAGCACCAGCGGAACCAGCGGCACCGGCGGCGAACCGTGCCGATGGAACACCCGCTGCCCCTCGTCGGTGAAGACGTACAGCCCACCGGTCTCGTCGTCGCGCAAAGCGGCCAACAGCGGATCCCACCACGCATCGGCGAAGTCCTGCGCCTCGTCGACCACGATCGCGTCGAACCGGTGACCCTGATCGAGTTGCATCGCCAATTCGGTCATCTGGGCTGGGAGGTGCCGCTCCCAGAACTCGACCGTCTCGTCGGTGCGCAACGACTCGTCGGGTCCCGCGGGCGCACCCCACGTCTTGCCGAGGTCATGGAACTCGCCGACGTATGCGGGTTGCTGACGGCGGTTCCAGGTGGCGGTGATCCGCTCCAGATACGACGCCAGCCCGTGCGAGTAGCAGACCAGCGCGACGCGCTGGCCGTCGCGGGCCAGCCGACGGGCCTGCTCCATCGCCAGGAACGTCTTGCCGCTGCCGGCGCCGCCGCGGATCTCGACGCGGTGCAGCAGCCGGATGGCGTCGAGAATCACCGACTGGTGCTCGGTGAGAACGTCTGCCGCGTCTTCGTTTTCGAGCGCACGGGCCACCACGCTGCGCTGCGGGAGACCGCGACCGCTCAGTGATTCGTTGAGTTCGGCGATGCCGGCGCGGCTGAGCAGCGGCCGCTCGAGCTCCTGGCTCTGCAGGACCTCGCGCAGCTTGGCGACGATGTCGGGCAGGTCGGTGCGGTCGATGACCTTCCAGCGTGGACAGTCGGGCAGGGCGAAGCCGTCGGGCAGATCGGTGTTGGGCAGCACGACGACGTGGTCCCAGCGCAGCCGGCCCTGGGTCCAGCGAGGGTCTTTCTCGACGAAGTCACGCAGCGCGTAGCAGGCCTCTCGAGCCTGCCGGACGGGGTCGATCTTGTGCTCGTGGCCGCGGCGCTTCTGCCGCCAGCTCTCCCCGTCGTGCCACACCTCGCCGCCCTTGACCTCGACGCAGACGATGCCGGCGCCCTCGATCGCGACGAAGAAGTCGATCTCGTGATCTTTGAGATGGTCGGTGACGCGCTTGCCGGGAATGACCAGATCACCGGGCTCGAGCTGGTCGATCAGAGCCTGCCAGACCCTGCGTTCGGCCCCGTTGGCCAGCCGTGGTGTCTCGGACACGGTGATGGTCATCGTCGACGTCCTCCCCTCCGTCAGCAGCGATGGTAACCAGCGGGGCCGACGTGTCGGACTTTGAGGTTGCGAATTCGAGCGGGCGGAGTGCTACCGTCAGCGGCCCAGGCTGGCCAAAAAGCGTTGTACCTCGTCGACCGAGCCGAGTACGAACTCCGCGGCGGTGTCCCTGTCACCCACCTCGGGATCGTCGGCCCGGCCCACGAAGATCCCGATTCCGCGGTCCCGAAGCGCCCGGAACGCGTCTTCGTCGGTGATGTCGTCGCCGAGGTACAGCGCAAGCACGTCGTCGCCGCCGAGTCCGAGCACGTCGATCAGATGCAGCACCGCCTTACCCTTGTCCCAGTCGATGTTGGGCTTGAGCTCGTAGACCATCTTCCCGGGCGTGAGGGCGACTCGGTCGGAGTTCTCGGCGAGCAGGGTCTGCACGCTGTCGCCGACGCGGTCGCGGTCCTCGGGGGCAACGTGGCGATAGTGCACCGCCACCGAGGCCCGCTTGGGTTCGATCTGCACCCCGGGGATCGAACCCACGTCGTCACGAAGGCGGTCGGTCACCTCGGCGATGAGGTCGAGGAACCCGGACACGCGATCGTCGCTGATCGAGCCCTGTTGCGGGGTCCAGATGTCGAACCCGTGACTGCCCGCCACGACCAGATCGTCGACACCCATCAGTTGCTGCGCCATGGCGCGGTCGCGCCCGGTGATGATGCAGACCGAGCATCGCGTTGCCAACTCCCGCAGCGTGATTCGCATGTCGTCGGACATCACGGCGTCCTCGGGGCGGTCCACGATCGGTGTCAGCACTCCGTCGTAGTCGAGGAAGACCACCGGTATGTGTCCCGCCAATCGCCGCTCGACCGCCCCGCCCTCACCGACGGCTGATGGTAGGTCACCGACCTTGCGCATTCTCATCCCGCAGACCTCACTTCGTCGATACACGTCCAACCTACGGCGACGACGCTGCCGAGAGGTACCCCTCGACAGCATCGTCGCCCCAGGGTCGATCGTGGTCGGCAGGGCGGAGATGTCAGAGCTGCCACTCGGCCTTGTCTGCGTTACTGCTGTCGCGGCGCGGTCAGCAGAACCTTCAGCGCTCCGGTCTCGGCCGCGTTGGCGAAGACGTCGTACGCGGTCTCGAATTCGTCGAGGCCGAATCGGTGCGTGACCATCGGCGTGGTGTCGAGCCGATGGCTGGTGACCAGACCGATCAACGTCGGAGTGGAATGGGTGTCGACCAGGCCGGTGGTGATGGTCAGGTTCTTGATCCAGATGTCTTCCAGATGCAGGGTCGCCGGCGCGCCGTGCACACCGATGTTGGCGACGTGCCCGCCGGGACGAACGAGCCGCACCGCCTGCTCGAACGTCTGCGGAAGCCCGACAGCCTCCATCGTCACATCAGCCCCCAGTCCCCCGGTCAGTTCACCGATCACCGCCGCGGGATCGTCGCGGCCACTGTTGACCACGGTGTCGGCGCCGAACTTGCGCGCCGCCTCCAGCCGGGAGTCGGCCAGATCGATCGCCACGATGTGGCTGGGGCTGAACAGGCGCGCGGTCATGATCGCGGCCAGCCCGATGGGTCCCGCACCGATGATCGCGACGACATCGGCGGGGCGGACCGCGCCGTTGAGCACTCCCACCTCGTAAGCCGTCGGCAGGATGTCGGCGAGCACGATCATCTGCTCGTCGGTGACCCCGTCAGGAACCTTGTAGGTGGAATTGTCGGCGAAGGGAACCCGCACATATTCGGCTTGAGTGCCGTCGATCAGGTGTCCGAGGATCCAGCCGCCGCCGCCGAGGCACTGCCCGTAGCTGCCGTCGCGGCAGTACCGGCAGCTGCCGCACGACGAGACACACGACACCAGAACCCGGTCACCGACGGCGACTTTCTGCACCGACGAGCCGACCTCGGTGACCGTGCCGACGGCCTCGTGGCCGAGGATGCGGCCGGGGGTCACTTCCGGAACGTCGCCGCCGAGGATGTGCAGGTCGGTGCCACATATCGTGACGGCATCGACCCGCACCACCGCGTCGGTGGGTTCTCCGATGGTGGCATCGGGCACGTCTTCCCACGACCTGCTGCCCGGACCGTGATACACAAGCGCTTTCATGATCGTCGTCCTTCGTTCGAAGTGCCGGTCGATTGCCGCGTGCGCGGCCAGCGCCCGAGGAAGCGGTACCGGTCGGGGTGGGTGACGGGCTGGGCTGAAGCCGCCCCGCGTCGTCACCTCTGCCAGAGCGCCGTTGTTCCAGTAGTAGATCTCGGTCGCGATGGAGGACCTCCGAGTCGCGTTGGGAACGCCTGAGTTCGAGCCGGGCATCCCGGCCGCGACCCGCGGTGCGCCGTGCGCCGGCGAGCAACACGCCCAGGCCCAGCATCGCCACCGCGCCCACCACGATGACGATCACGGCATACTCCCCGGGACATGCGTCCCATTGACCCCTGCCGCAGCCGGTGCCGGGACGGGAATAGGCGGCTGCGGCTCCGGCCGGTCGGCGGCGGTGGCCTCCCGGGCCAGAAACGCGCCGAGTTCGGCGATGGTCGACATCAACGGGGCCGGGAAGACGACGGTGGTGTTCTTGTCCACGCCGAGCTCGACCAAGGTCTGCAGGTTGCGCAATTGCAGAGCGAGGGGGTGGGCCATCATGGTGTCCGAGGCGTCACCAAGAGCTGCCGCCGCCAGCGATTCGCCTTCTGCGTTGATGATTTTCGCGCGCTTCTCCCGCTCCGCCTCCGCCTGGCGCGCCATCGCCCGCTTCATACTGTCGGGCAGTTGGATGTCCTTGAGCTCGACCAGGGTGACCTGAACACCCCACTCAATAGTGGTGACGTCGAGGATGTCCTGGATGTCGAGGTTGATCTTGTCGGTCTCCGAGAGTGTCTCGTCCAGAGTGTGCTGACCGACGACCTTACGCAACGTCGTTTGTGCGATCTGGTCGATTGCGGAGTGAACGTTCTCGATCGCCACCACCGACTTCACCGCGTCGACAACCTTGAAGTAGGCCACCGCCGACACGTCGACACTGACGTTGTCGCGGGTGATTATGCCCTGGGACTGGATCGGCATCGTCACGATCCGCAGCGAGATGCGATGAAGCACATCAACGAACGGGATGATCAGCCGAAGGCCCGGTCGACGTTCCCCGACCACACGCCCCAGCCGGAACAGCACGCCATTCTCGTACTGCTTGACGATGCGCACCGACATCGCCGCGCCCAGCAACAAGAGAACGGCCAGAGCAACGAGTACACCGATCAAGATGCTCATCGCCGGCCACCCCTCGAATCGGCCGGCAAGCCGCAGCGTGATCGAGCGGTAGAACCTTCAGGAAAGGTGAGTGAAGCAATCATGGTGATCCGGACGTCAAGACGATCACCGGCGCGTCACGGCTCGGAGCCACAGCTCCTCGAGTTCTGCGGCGGACAGCCGAACTCATCCCGGACCAGCTGACATTCCCAGCTATCCGCAACGTTACACCCCCCGGACAGCCGCCGCTCGTCGGTCGCCGCAGCGGAGCCGATCAGTCGGCCCTCGGCTCGTCATGCGCACGTCGCGCCCATTGCCTCAGAGCGGCGAAGTAACGGCTCTTGTTGTGCACCAATGCTATTGGTCCGTCCGTCGCCCGAGGATCGCAATTCGCCCCAGCCCCGGGACGAGCACGAGCGCGCCCGTACAGTCGCCGCGGTGACCGACCGTCGGCGGCGAGAAGGTCGTCCGTCTCGCTCCGCCGAGAGCGCCAAATCTGGCGATGCCGGACTCCTTGAAGGTGGTGACCTTCGCCTCTTATCCGCACGGGCGTGCTGAGCGGAACATCGCGCCCATGATCACATACGGCTTCGACAAGGCGAGCTCCATTCTCACGGTGCAACCCGAGTTGCCGCTCGAAAAGAACGACTTCGATCAGATGGCCAAGGCGATTGACCCCGAGATCGAGGCCCACGGCGATCTTGCCGGACTGATCATCAATGCGCGTGCCTTTCCCGGGTGGGACAGCTTCGGCGCGATGGTGACCCACTTCCGCTTCATTCGCGACCACCAGAAGCACATCAAGAAGATTGCGGTGGTAACCGATTCGCAGATGGGGAATGTCGCCGAACACTTGGCGTCGCATTTCGTCTCAGCGGACATCAAGCATTTCCCCGCCGAACAGGTCGAGCAGGCTCGACACTGGATCGCCGACGGTTCATAACCGTACTGAGCTCACCGGCAGGATGTGAGCCAGGTATCGCCCATGACCGAATTGACCGAATTGACCGAGAATGGCCCCAGCTCACCGAGTGGGACACTGACTCCCGAGCAGGCCCGCGCGGACGCCGCCGACCTGCGGGCCGGGATCGACGACCTCGCCTGCCTGGTGTCGGACGCGCTAAGTCTGCCCGAATTGCTCACTGCGGTTGCGACTTTCGCTGTTCGCGCGATACCGGGTGCTGAGGGTGCCGGCGTGACCTTGCTGCGTGCCGGTCGGGTGGACAACATGGTCGAGGCGCTGGCAGCGAGCGCTCCGTTCGTCGCCGAGATCGACGAGATCCAGTACGTGACCCTGAAGGAGGGGCCGTGCATCACGGCCGCCCTGGAACGGCGCACGGTGCGGTCCGGGTCGTTGGGTGGGGAGATCATGTGGCCGCGGTTCGGCCCGCGGGTGGGCCGGCTGGGAGTGCACAGCGCGCTGTCGCTGCCGTTGCTGTTACGCGATCAGGTTGTCGGGGCGATCAACGTCTACGCCCACGGCAAGGACGCCTTCGATGAGCACGCGGCCGAACTCGGCGAACTGTTCGCCAGACCCGCCGCCGTGGCGGTGCACAACGCCCAGGTCCTCGCGCAGGCGACGACGCTGACCGCCCAGTTGCAGTCCGCCCTGTCGACCCGACCGGTGATCGACCAGGCGATCGGCCTGATCCGTGGACGCACCGGGCGCAGCGCCGAGGAGGCATTCTCACAACTGCGGGCCATCAGCCAGTCCGAACACCGCAAGCTGGCGGAGGTGGCCCAACGCGTTCTCGATGAAGCCGTGCGCCGCGCCCGCACCCGTCACGACCCGACCTGAGCCGGCAGCCTCGATCCGCGCAAGGGAGCGCCGGCGGAGTCGTCGACGGGGGCTTCGAAATCCGCTGAAGGTGTCCGTAGCCACGCCGAATTGACCTGGCGCGCCTATCGTCAGGAGATGACCGGTGACGAGACCGCCAGCAGCATGGGTGTCGGTCGAGACACCACCGGATCACCGCAGGACGTCACGCCACTTCCGGACTTGTCCCACGGCCAACCCCGGGCGGGACGGGTGCGCACGCGCCGACCGGTTTACGTCGATCTGCTGCCGCCCTGCAACTCCGGTTGCCCCGCCGGGGAGAACATCCAGGCCTGGCTCGCCCATGCCACGGCCGGCCGGCACGAACAGGCCTGGCGGCAACTCGTCGCGGACAATCCCTTTGCCGCGATCCACGGCCGCGTCTGCTATCACCCGTGTGAAACCGTTTGCAATCGCAAACATCTCGACAGCGCCGTATCGATCCATTCGGTGGAGCGGTTCCTCGGCGACCTCGCGCGGGAGCAAGGCTGGATGTTCGATCCGCCGCCCGTCCGCAGCGGCCGGCGGGTATTGATCGTCGGCGCCGGGCCGAGTGGGCTGTCTGCGGCCTACCATTTGGCACGCCTCGGCCACGAAGTCGAGATCCGTGATGCGGGTGCCGAGCCCGGCGGAATGATGCGGTACGGCATCCCGAACTACCGGCTGCCTCGCGACGTACTCGAGATCGAACTCGATCGCATCACCGCACTGGGCGTCCAGTTCACCTGCGGACACCGGGTCGAGGACCTCGCCGCCGAGCGGGACGAGGGCCGCTTCGACGCGGTGTTCGTCGCGGTCGGGGCGCACCTGGCCAAACGTGTCGACATCCCGGCCACCGACGCCGGCACCATGGTCGACGCGGTGTCGTTTCTGCGCAGCGTCGCCTCCGGCGAGGAGCCCTCGGTCGGACGGCATGTCGCGGTCTACGGCGGCGGCAACACCGCGATGGACGCTGCCCGCGTGGCGCGTCGGCTCGGCGCCGACGACGCCGTCATCGTCTACCGCCGCACGCGGGAGCAGATGCCGGCTCACGAGGAGGAAGCCGAGGACGCCGAACGTGAGGGCGTGCGCATCAACTGGCTGCGGACGATCACCGCCTTCGACGGCCCCGAATTGCAGGTCGAGGTCATGGAACTCGACGACTCGGGCTATCCACGGCCGACCGGACGGTTCGAGACGCTGGCCGCCGACACCCTGATCATGGCGCTGGGTCAGGAGACCGAGTCGGCCTTCATGCGGACCCTGCCCGGCGTGGTGGTCGAGCACGACGGCAGCGTGCGCGTCTCGGAATCGCTGATGACCGGTTGTCCGGGAGTGTTCGCCGGTGGGGACATGGTGCCCTGCGAGCGGACCGTGACCGTCGGCGTCGGGCACGGCAAGAAAGCGGCCCACCACATCGATGCCTGGCTGCGCCGCGCTCCTGACACTCGCCCGGTTAAGCACCCGACGGCGACGTTCGACGCGCTGCACCTGTGGTTCTTCGGGGACTCCGCGCGCCGTCGCCAACCCGAACTGGAGCCGGTGGACGCCGTGAAAGGTTTCGGGGAAGTGGTTGGTGGCTTGTCGGCCGAGGAGGCGACCTACGAGGCGGGGCGCTGCCTGTCCTGCGGCAACTGCTTCGAATGCGACGGCTGCCTCGGCGCGTGCCCCGAGGACGCGGTGATCAAACTCGGTGTCGGACATCGGTACAGGTTCGACTACGACAAGTGCACCGGCTGCGCGGTCTGCTTCGATCAGTGCCCGGTACATGCCATCGACATGTTCCCGGAGCCGACATGACCCGTGTGACGGTGGACGGCAACGAGGCCGCGGTCTCGGTCGCCTACCGGCTCAACGAGGTGTGCTGCATCTACCCGATCACCCCGTCGTCACCGATGGCCGAGTTGGCTGACGTCTGGTCCAGCGCCGGGCGGCCCAACGTGTGGGGCACGGTCCCGACGGTGGTCGAGATGCAAAGCGAGGGTGGAGCGGCGGGCGCACTGCACGGCGCGCTGCAGAGCGGCGCGTTGACGACGACCTTCACCTCGTCGCAGGGCTTGCTGCTTATGATCCCGAACATGTACAAGATCGCCGGCGAGCTGACTTCCGCCGTCATCAATGTGGCAGCCAGATCAGTTGCGGCGCAGGCATTGTCGATCTTCGGCGACCATTCGGACGTGATGGCGGTGCGGCAAACGGGGTTCGCGTTGCTCGCGTCGACCTCGGTTCAGGAAGCACACGACCTGGCGCTCATCGCGCAGGCGGCCACCTTGGCGTCCCGGGTACCGTTCGTGCACTTCTTCGACGGCTTCCGAACCTCGCACGAACTCAATACGATCGAGACGCTGTCCGACGACGACCTGCGGGCGCTGGTCCCCGAGGAGTTGGTCTGGGCTCATCGGGGGCGGGCGCTGTCGCCGGAGCGCCCGTTCATCCGTGGCACCGCGCAGAACCCGGACGTCTTCTTCCAGGCGCGGGAAACGGTGAACCCGTTCTACTCGCGGGTTCCGGGCGTGGTCGCGGACCTGATGGCGCGCCTCGGCGAGCGCACCGGCCGCACGATGCGCATCGTCGACTACTCCGGGCATCCGGAGGCGGACCGGGTGCTGGTGCTGATGGGCTCGGGTGCCGAGACGGTGACGCAGACCGTCGCCGCTCTGGTGGACCAAGGCCAACGGGTCGGCGTGGTGCAGATGCGGTTGTACCGGCCGTTCCCCGCCGCGGCGCTGCTGGCGGCGCTGCCGGCGACGGTACGCACGGTCGGTGTCCTGGACCGCACCAAGGAGCCGGGGTCGATCGGCGAACCGCTCTATCTGGACGTGGTCGCTGCGCTCGCCGAGGCGCACTCCGATGGCGAACGGCCGGTCATGCCGCGCATCTCCGGGGGCCGCTACGGCTTGTCGTCGAAGGAGTTCACGCCGGCCATGGTCGCCGGCGTGTTCGCCGAACTCGACCGCGAGCAGCCCCGGCGGCGATTCACCATCGGTATCGACGACGACGTCTCGGGCACCAGCGTCGACTACGACCCGTCATTCGGCATCGAGTCGCCCGAGACATTCCGGGCGGTCTTCTTCGGCCTCGGTTCCGACGGTACCGTCAGCGCGAACAAGAACACGATCAAGATTCTGGGGTCCGAAGAAGGCCTGTTCGCCCAGGCGTACTTCGTCTACGACTCGAAGAAGTCGGGTTCGCAGACCGAGTCACATCTGCGCTTCGGTCCCAGTCCGATTCGGGCCCCCTATCTGGTCGGTGAAGCCAATTTCGTTGGCTGTCATCAGTTCCGGTTTCTCGACACGCGCGATGTGCTCGACCGGGCCGCCCCGGGCGCGACACTGCTGCTGAACTGCCGGCATCAGCCGGACAAGGTCTGGGACGCGCTGCCCCGACGGACTCAGGAGCAGATCATCGCCAAGGCGATCACGCTCTACACCGTCGATGCCGGCCGGATCGCCCGGGAGGTCGGGCTGGCCGGGCGAATCAACATCGTGCTACAGACGTGCTTCTTCGCGATCTCGGCGGTATTGCCCCGTGAACAGGCCATCGCCCGCATCAAGGAATCGGTGGAGAAAACGTACGGCAACCGCGGCGCCGACGTGGTGCGGCGCGAACTGGCCGCGGTCGACGCCGCACTGGACGGGCTGCGCCGGGTCGAGGTACCGGACCTGGCCACGTCCGAGCGCGCGCCGGTACCCACGGTGCCCGCGGATGCGCCGGAGTTCGTGCGCACCGTGACCGCGGAGATGATGGCCGGGCGCGGAGATGCGTTGCCGGTCAGTGCACTTCCGGTGGACGGCACCTACCCGAGCGGCACGACCGCGTACGAGAAACGCAACATCTCCGAACTGGTGGCGGTCTGGGATGCCGGAAGCTGCATTCAGTGCGGCAACTGCAGTTTCGTCTGCCCGCACAGCGTGATCCGGTCGAAGTACTACGACCAATCCCGGCTGGCGGGCGCACCGGAGCAGTTCGACTCGGCGCCGCTGGACGCGGTCGGGCTGCCGAACGCGCGCTACTCGCTGCAGGTTTATGTCGAGGACTGCACCGGATGCGGCCTGTGTGTCGAAGCCTGCCCGGTCGTCATCCCGGGCAGCCCCATCACCAAGGCGATCAACCTCGCTCCCGGCGAGCCGCGGGTGGCCGCGGAGCGCGACAACATCGCCTTCTTCGAGACCCTGCCGGTCAGTGACCGAGCCCGGGTGGACTTCGGTACGGTGCGCGGCTCGCAGTTCCTGGAGCCACTTTTCGAGTTCTCCGGCGCGTGTGCGGGGTGCGGCGAGACGCCGTACCTCAAGCTGCTCTCGCAGCTGTTCGGTGACCGGCTGATGGTCGCCAACGCGACCGGCTGTTCGTCCATCTACGGGGGAAACCTGCCCACCACACCGTGGACCACCAACGCCGATGGGCGGGGGCCGGCCTGGTCGAACTCGCTGTTCGAGGACAACGCGGAGTTCGGGCTCGGCTTCCGGTTGGCCTCTGACGGGCACGCCCAGCTGGCCCGGCGACGCCTGGTGGAGTTGCGTGACATGCTCGGTCCCGAGCTCGTGGACTCCATCCTGGCGGCCCCGCAGCTGCGTGAGTCAGAGTTGCACGCCCAGCGGCAGCGGGTTGCCGAACTCCGTTGTCGCCTCGACGACCTCGATCCTGCCGCGACCGGTGACCTGCGCAGTGTGGTGGATCACCTGGTCCGACGCAGCGTGTGGATCGTCGGCGGTGACGGCTGGGCCTATGACATCGGCGCCGGCGGGCTGGACCACGTCCTGGCCAGCGGGCGCAATGTCAACGTGCTCGTGCTCGATACCGAGGTCTACTCCAACACCGGCGGGCAGATGTCCAAGGCGACCCCGCTCGGCGCGGTCGCCAAGTTCGCCGCCGCCGGCAAGACGGTGCCGTTGAAGGATCTCGCGCTTCAAGCGATCGCCTACGGCAACGTCTATGTCGCCAGGGTCGCGATGGGTGCCGACCCGCAGCAGACCCTGCAGGCCTTCCGTGAAGCGGAGGCCTACGACGGCCCCTCGCTGGTGATCGCCTACAGCCAATGCATCGCGCACGGCATCGACATGCGCCAGGGGATGGATCAGCAGTATCGGGCCGTGGCCAGCGGGCACTGGCCACTGATCCGCTACGACCCGGTGTTGCAGAGCGGCGGGGCCAACCCCTTCCTTCTCGATTCGCACCGGCCGCGGATCTCTCTCGACGACTACCGCAACCGCGAGCTGCGGTACCGCGCACTGGCCAACTCCGATCCGGCCGAGTACGACCGACTGCTCGGCCTCGCCGAACACGCCATCGCGCTGCGGTGGAATGTTTACGAGGAGATGGCGTCTCGCGGTCCGCAATACTTTCACGCCGACGCCCGCCGGGAGCACTGATGGAACTGTCGACGCGTTATCTCGGCATCCCCCTGAGCAACCCACTGGTCGCCTCGGCGTCGCCACTGTCGCAGACCGTCGACGGCGTCCGCCGGCTCGCGGATGCCGGTGTCAGCGCGGTGGTGCTGTATTCACTGTTCGAAGAGCAGCTGCAGCGCGAGGCTGAGCAGAACGCGCAACGGGCCGAGGCCGGCACCGAAAGCTTCGCAGAATCCCTGTCCTACTTTCCGCCCGCGGCCGAGCGGGACCACGGCCCCCGCCGGTATCTGAGCCTGCTCGAACGCGCAGCCGCCGCGGTCACGATTCCGGTGATCGGCAGCCTCAATGGCATCACGCCCGACAGCTGGGCCCGCTACGGGCGCTCGATGCAGGATGCAGGTGCGGCCGCGATCGAGCTGAACATCTACTACCTGCCGGGCGATCCGCGCATCCGCGGCCGCGACGTCGAACAGCGCCACCTCGACATTATGGCGTGGGTCAAGGACGCGGTGACCGTACCAGTGGCGGTGAAGCTGAGCCCGTACTTCAGCGCGACCGGCGAGATGGCGCGACGCCTCGACGAGGCCGGTGCCGATGGGCTGGTGCTGTTCAACCGGTTCCTGCAGCCCGACATCGAGCCCGAGACCCTGACCCTGGTGCGCACGCCGTCGTTGTCCACGGCGGCGGAATGTCGGCTGCCACTCACGTGGATCATGTTGCTGCGGGGGAACATCGGAGCATCGCTTGCGGCCAGCACTGGTGTCGAGAGCGCGACTGAGGTGATCAAGTACCTACTGGCCGGAGCCGATGTCGTGATGACCACGTCCGCCCTGCTCCGGCACGGCCCCGAGTACACCGCCGTCCTGCTCGATGGACTGCGAGAATGGATGGAGCGTAGAGGATTTACGACACTCGACGAAGTGCGTGGGACGCTGGCCGTTCCCGTCAACATCGATGGAACGGCACGCGAACGCGCGGACTACGTCAGCGCGATCCAGGGGGCCGACACCGCCGCCTACGGCCCTTGGTGACCAGTTCAAGGCGGCTGGCGGTCCACCCTCTGCGGTGATGTGGGCAGCACGACAACGTGGTCCCAGCGCAGCCGGCCCTGCGTCCAGCGAGGGTCTTTCTCGACGAAGTCACGCAGCGCGTAGCAGGCCTCTCGAGCCTGCCGGACGGGGTCGATCTTGTGCTCGTGGCCGCGGCGTTTGATCCACCAGGTCTCCCCGTCGTGCCACACCTCGCCGCCCTTGACCCCGACGCACACGATGCCGGCGCCCTCGATGGCGACGAAGAAGTCGATCTCGTGATCTTTGAGATGGTCGGTGACACGCTTACCGGGAATGACCAGATCACCGGGCTCGAGCTGGTCGATCAGCGCCTGCCAGACCCTGCGTTCGGCCCCGTTGGCCAGCCGTGGTGTCTCGGACACGGTAATGGTCATCGTCGACGTCCTCCCCTCCGTCACGGGAATGGTAGCGAGGACCGCCGACGAATGGCTTCACGTAGGTGACTTCCGCCCCTACCCACCGGCGAGGTGCGGTGATTGCATCGGGTAGCGGGCGCAGTCTATGGACCGCTGCGTCGACGATGTGCGGCCGGCCGCGTCGGCATCGGGCGGATGCGTAGCGCGGCAGTATCGCAATGAGCACTGGTGCGGGAGCGGATTGTGTTGGAGAGCTTGGACTTCGGAGGAATGTCGATCGCCTACGAGCACACCGGCAGGGGCGAGCCGGTCGTGATGCTGCACAACGGCGGCTCGTCGCATGCCATCTGGGACGACGTGGCGAACCGACTGGCCGACAAGTACGAGATCTTCGCCCTCGACCTGTTGGGCTTCGGTGACTCCGCCAAGCCCGGCGCGGGGTACACCTTGGACAACTACGTCGCGATGCTGGAGGCATTCGTCAGCTCACGGGGCCTGGAGAAGGTCGCGCTGGTGGGCAACTGCATGGGATGCGCCATCTCGCTGGCGTTCACCGAACGCCATCCGGATCAGGTGAAGGCCTTGGTGCTCTGCAACCCGCTCACCGAGTCGACCTTCCTGAGTGGCTGGTTGGGACCGTTCCTGTGGTTGCGGGAGCGGATGCCCGCAGCCAATCGGCAGGTGTACCGGTTGCTCGGAAAGCTGAAGCTCACCAACGGCATCGGCTCAGTCGCCACCCGGTTCCAGCTGGGACCGCGCGGCCGTGCCCTCGGGGTGAACCGCAGACCAGAACTCTGCGGAAGCTACGCAGCGACCGGCCAGATGGAGTCGCTGCTCGGTGTGCTCGATGACCTGGAGAATTACTCGGTCATCGACAATCTCGCCCCGGGGCCGGGGTTTCCTCCCGTCTGCACCATCTGGGGGCTGAAGAACAAGATCGTTTCGCCCCGGGCGGGGCGCCGCCTGAATTCGACGCTGCACCCCGCGCGCGAAGAATGGCTCGCTGATTGCAGCCACCTGCTGATGCTGGAGCGACCCGACGAGGTCGCTGCGATCATCGACGAATTTCTCCAAGCTGCCGCACGGACGCCGGCCTGAGATGGAGCCTTTCCCCGACGACGTCTTCAACCTCGCCGACATCGTGTTGCGGGTGGCGCGGGACGATCCGGAGCGCGTCGCGGTCATCGACCTGGACGGCTGGGCGGGCTACGGCACGCGCCGCTACAGGCGCCACACCTATGCCGAGCTTTCGGCCGACGTCGAGTCGGTCGCCGTCGGGCTGCGCGAGATGGGCATCGCCGAGATGACCCGTATCGTCTGCATGGCGCCGCCCAGCTACGAGACCTGCGTCATGGGCGTGGCCCTCACCCGGGTGGGCGCCTTCTCCATCTGGATCGACCCCGCGGTCGGCTATCGCAATGTCGCAGAACGGCTTTCACGCGTGAATCCGGAGGCGTTTCTCGGCACCGCGCTCGCGCACCTGGGACGGATCACCTTCGGCTGGGGTCCTCGAGACCTCCGCAAGCTCGTTCTCACGGGCAGCCCGCTGTCGCCGGGCGGCCGCACGATCACCGGACTTCCCCCCTTCCCCGGCGCACGATCGATCCGGTCGCTGCGACGACACCCGCCCACCGAGCCGTCGCCCCCGCGCGTCGGGCCGGACGATCCCTGCGCCGTCCTCTACACCACCGGCAGCACCGGGCCGGCGAAACCGTCGCTGTACCTGCACCGCAACTTCTGCCAGATGTTCCGCAACGCGCACCACAGCTGGCGCTGGAACCCGGACAGCGAGGTTCCGGTGGACATGGCCGTGTTCCCTGCGTTCCTGTTCATCCCCATCAGTGCCGGCGGCACCATGGTGGTGCCGCCCATCGACTTCGCCCGACAGAGCCCGGCCCAGGTGGATCCGGCCGCCCTGATCCACGTCATCAACGACTGCAAGGTCGGGTCGTTCTTCGCTGCTCCGATCCTG
This sequence comes from Mycolicibacterium psychrotolerans, assembly GCF_010729305.1. NCBI lineage: Bacteria > Bacillati > Actinomycetota > Actinomycetes > Mycobacteriales > Mycobacteriaceae > Mycobacterium > Mycolicibacterium psychrotolerans. Next base: position 44,505 of record NZ_AP022574.1, read on the forward strand.
ATCGAGAACCTGGCCCGGGAAGCGCTGGCGCGTCATCTGAAGATGCCCTCGTTGAGACGAGTCATCGGGGCAGGCGCGCCGATCTCCGGGCCGGTCGAGAGAATGCTGAACGCGGTCATGGCTGCCGACGGAGAGCTCGCGGCGAACTACGGAGCCACCGAGGCCATGCCGTCGACCGAGATGAGCAGTCGCGAGCACCTGAACGGCCTATGGGACAAGACCGAGCGGGGTGCGGGCATCTGCGTGGGTTACGCCCTACCGGGTGTCGCGTTGAAGATCATCGACATCGTGGACGGCCCCATCGACTGCATCGAGGAAACGTCGGAGCTGCCCACGGGGCACGTCGGCGAAATACTGGTGCGGGGCAAACACGTAAGCCCTGAGTACTACCTCGATCCGAACAGCACTCGCAAGAACAAAGTGCCCGACCCACAGGGGAACTGGCATCGCTTCGGGGACGTCGGCTACCTCGATGAGCGGGGCAGGCTCTGGGTGTGCGGTCGGGTGTCGCAACGGGTGAAGGCGGCGAGCGGGGATGTCTTCCCGCTGCAGGTCGAGCCGCTCTTCGACGCTCACCCGAAGGTGAGGCGCAGTGGACTGGTGGGCGTGCCCGGACCGGCGGGCGAGCTGCCCGTCCTGTGCGTCGAGGTTAAGTCCGAGGTGGGCGAGGACGAACTCGCCTGCCTACACCAGGAACTGCTCGCGCTGGCTGCAGAGTCCCCGATGGCGAACGAGATCCATGCCATCCTCTTCAAGCGCAGGCTGCCGGTGGATCCGCGCCACAACTCCAAGATCGAGCGCACGCACCTGGCCACGTGGGCCACGAAGCAGTTGTCCGGATCCGGCTCCCCCAGCCGGCGCACCCGCCAACACGCAGCGAAATTGGTGTCGTAACCCGCCAGATCCCATGATTCCGACATGGTGCGATCGACGTTGAGGCTCAAAGGAGTGAATCAAGGCGGCGCAGCCGCGGTCTGAACCCCACTCAGACGCGAATGACACTCAATCCGGCGACGCCCTCGAGTGGGTCGAAGTCGCCATCTCGAGTGACCACCGGCAGGTCATGCGAGGCGGCAACCGCGGCAATCCACAGATCGTTGACGCGCACACGGCGACCCGTCTCGGCAAGATGCACACGCATCCGTGCCCACATCTGGGCAGAATTCACGTCCACGGGCAATGCGGCCAGGTCGGCGACAGCGTCGAGAGTGGCCAGTCGCTGTTTCAGCCTCGCGAATCCCTTAGTAAGTCATCGATATTGTCAGGCCAACGCCACATTGCTGCCGCCGAGGCGGACAGCCGGCCCGCATCATCGGTTCTCGTGAACTCGTTGACTCTTATCAAGAGATCGTCATCCTCTACGACCCTCTTCATATAAGCGAATCCTCCGTATGGGCTAAGCCCGGGATGCGGAGGGGTGCTGGGGTCGAACTCAAGAACGACATCCTGCCTTCGGAGTGTTCGCCACCAAGACTTCAGCCGCTGCAGCTTATCCTCACTCATTCCCCCGCCCGCCGTGACCATGAACTCTCCGTGATCGCGAAGGCGTTGGAATGCTTTCGACTTACCGTGCAGACTCGTCGTCTCCCATGGCCATTCCTTCTGAACGAGTTGGCGCGGAGTCAGCATGCCGCCGTATGTCTTTTTCTGCCAGGACACGGCCTGCCTGCTCACGCCATGCATTGCAGCGATTTCGCTCTGGTTGAGCCCCCGTCGTCTCAACTCTTCGATCTCTCCGAACACCAGCGGTGTCCTGCTGTTCGCCTGCAGATCGCGAGTCAGACCTTTCCTCACCTTGAAGTTGGCTTCCGCTGAACCGGCTCGGTCGGCTGAACGTGCAGGCGCCTCGCACGACGGAGTGACCCAGCAGTGGAACAGCGGTACGCCTTCCCATGCTCCACCTCGGGCAACCGCGACGACGGCATGCGGCCGGTCGAACGTGACGTCCACTCGGTGAATGGTGCGCTCGACGAACTGCGGTGCGCCCGTCGCCATCAGGAGAGCCGTGACGGCGGCGGCCTGGAACCCGTTCTCGTCGTATGCGGCCGTGGCCGCTTGTACGCACTCCACCGGACCGGCGAGCGCGGGCACGGCCTCCCTCGGTGAAGCCACAACCTCCGCCACCCCGGGAGCGGCCGTCAGTTCGCTTTCCACCTTGGCGCTCCAGCGCGGCAAATGGCTGCGCCACAGGTAATCGCCCTCGTCGGGCGCGTCCCACTCCACGAATTCCTCGGTCGCCTCGCAAACGGTCCACGCGTGACCGCCCGCGGAACCCGCGTCGGGGAGCTGACCCTGCCACAGTCCACCCTCATTGAGCTTGCCGACGATCTCGTCGACCGCCCGCCACACGTCGGACGGCGGAACATCAGGCGCTGCAATGACACTGACGACGTCGACACCGTCCTCGCTGAACGGCTTGGCGACGGCGACGAGCCCCGCGGCCCGGGTGGAGACGATCGCTTGCAACCCCTCTTCGAGGACGAGCAGCCCGTTGTCGTCGGTCCGCATCTCGGTGGTCCACCGCGGCTGCAGAACCAACGCCGTCGCCAAGACGAGCTCGGTCAGTGGATTGATCTCAAGCGGGAAACGCTCGATGAGGCCGCGCGTGCGCGCGGAAGCCCAGCGGTCCAGCCCCGCCTGGCCGGGCAGTTCGTCGAGCACGAGGCCCGGAAGCGTCGTCGCCGGAGAGCGAGACCAGGCACCGACTGCCGCGGCAATGGTCGGATGCGGTGCGTCTAGCAGGCGGGCGGCCACCTCAGCCGCCTCCTCGCACGACACTCCAAGAACGTCCTCCAATCGCACGCGGTCAGAACCCGTCGCCACCGGGGCGAGGCGGGCGAGCAGCAACCACAGACCGCAGTAGGAGATTGCGGATGTCTGCGCCGTGTCGAGTGCCTGCCGCGCCGATGCGGCGTATGCAGTGATGAGTCTGGCGGTCTCTGGGCGTGACGCCGTCGTCCACTCCGACTGGTCCGATGCGCCCAGACGCTGGCGCTGACCGCACGTCACGCACTCGGTGGCCCAGGCGCTCGACGTGATGCAGCAACCGCCCAGCCTGAGATCGGGACGGCGTTCTGCCTGCGCGAAGGTTTCTTCGGACGGCATGCCGAACGCCTGGTGGTGCAGCGTGGTGGATCCGCATCGGCCACAGGCGGGAGTCTCGTTGGTCACGGCGTGCCAACATACCGGTGCTCACCGACAGCCGGCCCGTGGGTTCATCATCGAACAGCGACGTAGTTGCCCGGCTCGATCCGCGTCTCCCTCGACCACCGATACGCCATCAGAGCACCATCTTTGGCCACGCTGAAGTCCACACATGCGGTGTAACCGGTCCAGTCGCGGGTCTCCTGGGGCGTGCCCCGGCGCCAATAGTGGCCGTAGAACACGGGCACCTGGTCGCCGTACACGAATGCCCGATACTCCTTGGCCACTTCGATCTCGGGGAGGGGCGGATACGGCTGGCCGTCCACCGTCGTGTAGCTATCGTCGATTTCCGCCAAGGCACGCAGTGTCTTCGCACCGCCGTCCCACCACCGCAGTCGGGCCTGCTCGCGGGGATGACCGCCCTTGTCTAGGAAGGGAGGCTGGTTCTGGTCGACGAGGCTGATTTCTGGTCCCTTAAGAAGGGTTTCGACCGCGTGGTACACCGGATCTCCTTTGGTCGACGCGCGCACGAGATCGTCAACCGACCGAAGACGGTCTCCGCCGAGCTCGCGCTCCAGGAGATCGATCGACTCCTGATGCCAGCAGGCATGCACCACCCGTAGTTCGCCGAGATCGAGCCACAGCGGCTGGGTCCAGAACCACTCGAGATATTTGGCGCGCGTCTCGCCGGCGACCTGGTCGAGGAAGGCTCGGTGCTGATCCTCGTTCTTCTCTGACCGGGTGTTGGTCGGATCGTCATGGGGCCGCAGATACTTCCCAGGCCTGTCCGGCGACTCGGTGGCATAGGCCAATGCATTGAACTCGTGGTTTCCCAACACCATTCGCGCAGTGCCGGCGTCCACCATCGCCTTCACGATCTCGAGCACCCGAAGCTGCTGCTTACCCCGGTCGATCAGATCGCCGACGAAGATGGCCGTTCGGCTGGGATGGCGATACGCACCCGAACTCCCGGACCGGCGATAGCCCATCGCTGCCAGGAGCGCTTCGAGTTGATCGGCGCATCCGTGGATGTCGCCGATGATGTCGTATCCGGCGCTCTCGTGGTCGTTCGTCATGTCTTGCCCTTTCGATAGGCACATCCTCCGTTGCGAAGGACTCTGGTCTGTCGCCTGGGTCAGCTCCTGTCGTGCCTGCGAGGCGGATGGCGGAACAGTTCGGCGGGCCTCCCCCGACCTCTGGCGGTCATCACGCCGGTCGCAACGAGCTCTGGCTCCATGGTGCGTCGGAACCAGTCGCGTTGGATCTCACGTCCGGCGACGTGCTGATGGAGCCGATGCAGGTCGCGGATTGTGAACTCGGCTCCGAGCAGGCGGTCGGGATCGGGTGTGGTGGCATGGCGGCGGCGGACGTACGACACCGCCAGCTTGATGATGTCCGCGTGGTCGTAGATGAGCCGGCCCGGTGCCGCGACGGGCACCAACCGTGTCGTCTCCGTGGACCGGCCTTCGAGCCGGTCCAGTGGCACCACATCGACGTGCGCGACGGACAGCACCCAGCCGCGGTCATCGCGGCCCGGGGCGTCGAACACGTGCAGCTGCTGCGGGTGGAGTCCCTCGACGTTGGCCTTGATTTGCAAGGACCGGTCTACGGCGCCGGCGAGCACCTCCCCCTCGTGGAGGAATGTGCCGGGCAGCGCCCACCCGGTTCCGTTCTGTCGTCGGACCTCGAGGAGCAGTAGGCCGTGCTCGTCGTCGACGGTGAGCACGGCGGTGTCGACGGCGACAGACGGCCGCGGGTATTCGGTGAGCGACTTGCCCTTGCTGTCTCTGTACAAGACGAGGCTCCGATGCGGAATAGAGTGGACCGTTGCCTTTATTAGATCATATGTGCTCTAATTGCGGCGGGAGGAGGCGGACATGACTTCACGAGATGACCGGATCGAAGGTGTGCTGCTGGCGACGGCGGCTGGGGATGCATTGGGCGCGCCGTATGAGTTCCAGCCACCGCGAGGGCCGGAGCTCGACGTCACAATGAGCGGCGGTGGCGTCTGGGCGGCCGGCGAGTGGACGGACGACACCGCGATGGCAATCGCCATCGCCGAAGTGGCGGGCACGGGAGTGGATCTGCGGGAGGAGGCCGCGCAGGACGCGATCGTCTCCCGATGGCTGGAGTGGTCGCGCGGGGCGAAGGACGTCGGCATTCAGACGGGCTCGGTGTTGCGCTCCGCGCGGATCGGTTCTGAGATCACCGCGGAGCGCGCGCGGTCGGCGTCGACGGCGCTGCACCAGGGGAGCGGCCGAACCGCAGGCAACGGGTCGCTGATGCGGACGGCACCGGTGGCGCTGGCCTACCTCGACGATGAGCAGGCGATGGTCGAGGCGGCGCGATCGATCAGCGAGCTGACGCACTTCGATCCGGACGCCGGTGACGCGTGCCTGTTGTGGTGCAGTGCGATTCGGCATGCGGTGCTCACCGGAGAGCTCAATGTCCGAGTCGGACTGAGGCACCTGACGGCGGACCGGCGCGAGCTGTGGTCGGCGCGGCTGGACGCTGCCGAGGCGGGGCGGCCGGCGGACTTCCCGAGCAACGGATGGGTGGTGTCGGCTCTGCAAGCGGCGTGGTCGGCGATCACGATCACCCCTGTGCCTGAGGATGATCCGGCTACGGAGGTGTTTCGCGCTGATCATCTGTGGCTGTCGCTCGACGCGGCGGTGCGGGCCGGGTTCGACACCGACACGGTGGCGGCGATCGCCGGCGGTCTGCTCGGAGCAGCCTATGGCGCATCGGCCATTCCCCTGGAATGGCGGTCGAAGCTGCACGGCTGGCCGGATCTGGATTCACATGGGCTGGTGAACCTGGCGGGGGCGGTGGCCCGGCGCGGGAAGGTGACGGCGTTCGATGGCGCCTACCGCGGGTACCGGACGGGCGCGTTGGTTCCCCATCCGTTCGACGACAAGGTGCTGCTGGGTGGCGTCGGTGCGCTCCATCAGCTCCCCGACGGAGTGGATGCTGTTGTCTCGCTGTGCCGGATTGGTGACGACGATGTCCAGCAGGGCATCCCGCACGTCGAGGTGCGATTGATCGACCGGGAGGACAGTGACGAGAACCCGCACCTGGACTTCGTGCTCCTGGAGGCGGTGCGGGCGGTCGAGCGATTGCGGCAGGATGGCAGAACGGTGCTCCTGCACTGCGTCGAGGCGTTGAGTCGGACGCCTACGGTGGCGGCGCTGTACGGTGCGCGGTTGCGTGGTCTGAGCATGGACGAATCGCTGGATGCCATTACCGATGCACTCCCCCGTGCCAGGCCCAACAGCGCATTGCGAGAGGCGTTGCGGCGGCTCATTCTCACACCGGCTCAGTCGGAGCGACGCTGATGATGATGGCACCCGATAGGGCGGCGGCTTCGGCGAGTGGGAACAAAGTCCAGTCATGCGGCAAGAGCAGTGCAGACGGCCAACGAGACGCCATGTACCTGCTGGCGACGCTGATGGCATCAATCACCGATATGAGCCAATCGATCAAGAGCTCAGATTGCACGTGCCACCCGCACTATCATCCGCCACATGGTGACCGCAAAGCCGAGCCACAGTAATTACTCGGATCTGCTCAGCCAGATCGAGAACGGCACAATCAAGATTCCGCAGTTTCAGCGTGACTTCGTGTGGAGTCGTGCTAAATCTGCGGCCCTGCTTGACAGCATCGTTAAGGGGTACCCTGTCGGCACCTTTATCTTCTGGCATACCGACGAGGTACTCCGTACAGTCCGCAGCATCGGCGGAATCAAGTTCAAGGACAAGCCTGGCGGTAACTACTTCGATTACGTACTTGACGGCCAGCAACGACTGACGAGCCTGTATGCCGCCGTAAAGGGCGCGAAAGTGCAAAGGCCGAAGGGCAAGATCGACGACTTCTCCCAGATTTTCGTTAACCTCGAAGCCAACGAACACGAAGACATTGTGACGGCCGACGCAAGTGACCAAGCCGCAACATACGTTTCGCTCACCGACCTTCTTGGCAGTGCGTTCAAACTCACCCAACAGTTTGACAGCAAATTCCACTCATCCCTAGAGCGGTACAGGGACGCATTCACCACGTACAGCTTCCCCGTCGTGTCGGTGTCGGATGCCGAAATCGACATCGCTACAGACATATTCACACGCATCAACGTAGGCGGAAAGCCTCTCACTCCGTTCGAGATCATCATCGCCAAGACCTACGACGACCGGCGCAAGTTCGACCTTGCCGAGAAGTACGCGCAACTCAACTCCAAATTCGCGAAGGTTGGATATGACAACCTCAACGAAATGACCCCGCTGCAGTTGATCTCGCTACTCACCAAGGGTGATTGTCGGCGGCAGGCAATCCTCAAATTGGACAAAGCGTCGGTCATCAGGCTCTGGGAGCCAGTTACTAGTGCCATCGAACAATCGGTTGACTACTTCAGGGGGACACATGGCGTCGTCGTGTCGCAACTTCTTCCCTACGGCGGGCTCATCGTTCCGTTTGCATACTTCTTCTACAAGACAGCTGGGAAGAAACCCACTGCTGACCAAGCCAAGTTGCTCACCGATTTCTTCTGGCGTTGCAGCCTTGGGGGCAGATACTCCGCCAGTTTTGAAAGCCGGGTGACGGCTGACCTCACAAAGATCAACCAGATACTCAAGGGCCGTTCACCTGACTACGACTGGCCAACGCGCATTGATTCTGAGTTCCTGATCGCCAGTGGCCGCTTCTCTCCATCGCGCGCTTTCGTTAAAGCAGTACTCTGCCTGTACGCATCGTTTCAGCCGCGATCATTCGACAATAATGCTGTTGTCGCGATCGCCAACGATGCGCTTAAGCGCGCGAATAGCCGCAACTATCATCACTTCTTCCCGCGTGCCCACTTGAAGAAATTAGATGTGCCCGACGTGGACGCGAATAACGTCTTCAACATCACAATGATCGATGACCATTTGAACAAGAACCAGATCCGAGCGCGTTCGCCACTTCGGTATATGCAGGAATTCGAGAAGTCGAACCCAGACATGAACCAAACACTGAAATCTCAGCTGATGCCCGACAGCGTCTGGCCAGACATACAGAACGACGACTACCCACATTTCCTCGAGCGACGTGCGGACCGGGTCAGCAAGGAACTACGAAAGCGCATCATTCCGCGAGACGTCGACTCCGAGACTCAGACGGTCGATGACGACGCGGACATCGACGAGGATCTGAGTGTCGAGTACGACTAGCGTTACCGCGCCGCGGGCAAGGGCGAATGCCGACTGGCGTTCGCTTCCGGAGTGCCTGCCGCGGGCTTAGAGGTGAGTAGCGAGGGCCTGCTGCCGGTCATGCTCGATAGCCCGAGCTTTCCCATTGCTAGCCATCCGTCCGGGCCAGCATCTCAGAGAGAAGATGACACAGATGTTGCACCTCTAACACCGACGGCTGCAGTTCGTACGCATGTACGTGGCAGGCTCTACTCAGCCGGTTCCACACCATGGATGCTGTATCGCCGACATCCGGATCCAGCGCCTTGAGCACTAGCAGCTTGCTTCGGGTGTTCGCCGACGGCGCAGAAGCGTCAAGCGCGTCGCATCTGTCATCGATGATCTCCTCCAGCGCACGACGGGCGAGGAACGCCGCTGTACGCGACGACGATCCACGCACGGCGCGACGGGCAAGGATGTGCTGCGCCTGTGCCAACAACTCGGCAGCGGTCACCGCAGCGCCAAGATCGTCTTCACGGTGCGTTCAAGCTCGCGCACCTCGTCTTTGGTAATCCCTTGTGCCTGATGGTGAACGGCATTCGCCAGCCGAAGCGTCCGGTACCTCTCTGGCTTCTCATTGAGCCAACTCTTCAGATCGGCCGTTGCATCTCCCCGCACCGCCAGGGCCAGCTTCGGCGAGGTCTTCTTCGTCGATTGCCAAGAGTCCTCGAACTCCGAGCGTGGGCGGCCGGCCAGAGCCTGTCGACTGAAATAGGTTTGCTTCGAGGCAGACTCAAGAGCCGTTCGGAACATGCCCGGAAGGACCCGTGCTCGGATGTCATCCGGCAGTCGTTCGTCACTGATCAACGCGAAGATGTCACTGACCTGGCGCAGCGCCGGGTTGAGGTTATCGCGCACCGTCACCCTCGACTGCGTTTCCCGGACGACTTCCACCAGGCGGGCGTCGACACCCGTCTCGCGGATCACCGACGCCAGCCGGTCGTCGTGTGAGAACACCACCACCTGGTGTGTGTCCGCAATCCCCTTGAGCACGTCGACGAATCCGTCGATCTTGGCCGGATCCATGGCCTGGATCGGATCATCGAGGACGACAAAGCGGAACGGACTGGCACTCGCGGCGGCCCTCGGCAGGAACAACGCCAACGCCAGTGCGTGCTTCTCGCCCTGGCTCATTACCGACAGCGCAGCCGTGGGCTGCCCGTCCACCGAACCACTCAACGTGGCTTTACGACGGTTAGCCACACCCTCGAGAGTGATCTCCCCCAGGTCAACGTTGCTCTCCTGCCGGAGTTGACCCCAGATCTTGCGTGCTTGTGCGGCAACCGGTTCAAGTCGGAGATTGCGGAACTCTGCGGCGTGCTTCGTGACCCAATTCTTGGCCAACGTCAACGCCTTGACTGCGGCGTCAAGCGCGCGCGCCTGCCGTTCGATCGGCACCCACGCCCCCAGCTGGGCAGCCAGCGGCGCCCATTCGTTCTCCCGCTGTTGCAGTGCCTCCGCCGCCTTCACCCGGAGCGATTCGCCGACGTCGGCGACGGCGAGCAGCCCCGATTCCACATGGTCGGCCAACTCGACGTCGTTGTCGGGGACGACGAGAGCGGCCGTGACCGCCTCGTTGTACGCGTCGAGTTCGACGAGGTCGATGCCTGGGATCGGTTCGATCTTGGCGATCCTCGACAGGAGCGCCCTAGCAGCTGTGCGCGCACCACCCAGTTCTGCTGTGGCGCGTCGATACTCCGCGAGGGTTGCTTCGGCGTCCTTGATGGCGCTGCGGGCGCGTGCGGCCCACGCAGTGTCGAGCGTGCCCTCACCACACACCGGACACGTGTCCTCGGTCGTGACATGCTCGTGGAAACGCAATGCGGCGGTGAGGAGATCGACGCGCAGGCTGGTGCTGTCGGCGACGTTCGTTGCGGCGTCGGCGAGCTTCTGCACCGCGCCTCGTAGACGTGTCGCGGCGGCGTCCATGTCCTCTGGGCTTGGAAGCTGGAGATGAGTCAGCGCCCGCAACGGGCCCACGACAGTTTGGCCGGCTTCGTCGGATCCGGTCGCCAGGGCAAGTACGTCATCGAGGTCGCCCCCCTTCCTGCGCAGCAGTGCGGCCGCCCGTGCTGCGCGTTCATCGTCGCGGTCGGTCAGCAACGCAAGCAAACGTTTCCGCTCGTCGTCGGCCTGTCCTCGGATCGCCTTGGTGGTCTTCAACTCGGTGGCGAGCCATTTCTCGGTATCGGCGAATACTTCGAGGCCGAGCAGCTTCGCAAGGGCGTCGTACAGAGCCGACGGGCCGCCGTCGAAGAGCCGGCCCAACTCGTCGTACGACAGCAGCGGGCGCCACACTTCGAGTGCCCGAGCCCACCCGAGAACGTCAGTGCCGTCGACGTACTTGTCCGACGCGAACTGCGTCCATACCCTCCGGTCGGTCAGATCGGCTTCTGGGTCCCAGTCGATGCCGACCGTTACTGCGCCGCGACCCTGCACCGCAAATCCGATCCGGATGGCTCGTTGCTTCATATGGTGCAGGTTCTGCCAGGCGTCTGCCCACAACACCTGCTTGTTGAGCCATCGGTAGCTGGTGCCGGTCAATGCCAGTTCCAACGCCTCGACAAAGCTGGATTTTCCCGAACCATTTCGACCGCTGATGACAGTCAGGCCAGGCGCAGGATGGAGATCCACCTTGGCCTGCGGGCCGATGCCGCGGAACCCCATGACCGAGATCCCCGTTAGGAACGTCGGCCCGGACTGCTTGGTGTCGGTGGAGGCGGCCTCGTCAGTGACCTGGGCCAGGGCATCGAGCACGCTGTCCTTCACCGATTCGTCGAGCCCGGTGTCCGCATCGAGCATGTCCAGAATGACATCGCGAACCGAACGCTCGACTTCCGGACCGCTTACCGACGAAGCCTCCTCCGAGCTCTCCATGCCTTCGATTGAACTACGGCCAGCCGACATCGCGGGCTCCAACCCCGCGGAAAGGATTCTTTGCTCTCTCCGGCTGCCGGCGCATCGACTCCGGGTCTGGGTCCTCACCTGCCGATCCGCGATCGACGGTGTTGATCTTGACGGCGCGTCGCATAAGGTCGGCCGCGAGGCACAAGGGGGAAGATCGATGTCACTTGTCAGCGACCTGGGCACGAAGGTTTACAGCGGGATGGGACGCGAGGGCGCATCCTTTGTGGAGACCCTCGGCCCGCGGATCGTGACTTCCGGACTTCTCGACGGGCGCTCCACGGTGGCGCCTGCCGAGATGGTCTGGACAGTCGCAGCGGCTGCGGAGTTGATCGACGTCTACGTCGACAGCCCTGACGTCTCCGACGAGTCGTTTGACAACAAGTTACGCAAGCAGGTCAGTGCGGCCACGCGGCAGGCGCGGATTCTCTTCGCCGATCTGATCTTGCTCAATCTGCTCCCACTTGGTGACTACGGCGCGGTAAGGAAACGCGAGCTCATTCGACTGCCAATCGAAGAACTCGATCCGCCGGTGCCCTTGCCACCTGATGTCGACGCGGCGCTTTCACATGGCATGTTCAAGGGCGGCATCGGCTTCAAGAGCGGCCGTTACGCGCGACTTCGGTGGCTCATCACGTTCGCGCACTACGCGTGCAGTCAGCCGATCGACATACGCCGCGAGGCGTTGAGCGACCCGCTGAAGTTCCGGGAGTTCGTGCGTCAAGCACCCGGCGGTACCGAAGCTGCACAACGCCAATCACTGCTCTATCTGGCATTCCCGTGGTTCTATCTGCCGGCTATCATCTCCAGTCAGCGCAGCAAAATCCGTGACGCTTTCGCCGAGGAATGCCTCCCCGACGGGCCGACTGACGACGTCGACGTCGACCTCCATCGCATCTACGCCTCACTGACCCAGAAGGCTGCGGGCCCCGTCGACTTCTACCGCGACCCCGTCTACGAACGACGCTGGAACCCACCCGCACCGCGGGAGAAGCGTGTGTGGATCTTCCAGTCCAATCCCGAGAAGTTCGACCTCCGTGAGCATCTCAGGAGCCCTGACGTCGGCCCGGGCGTCACCGACAGCTGGGTTCTGCGCCAACATGCGGAGGACGTCGCAGAGGGCGACACCGTCCTACTGTGGGTTTCCGGCGCGGACGCGGGAATCTACGCGACCGGCACCATCATCGGAGACGCCTTCACTCGCTCGCGCGAATCGTGGGAAGGTAACGACGCACCTGTCGAAAGCCGTGCGATCGGTTACCGGCTCGACCGAAGTCTGGTCGATCACCCGGTCAGGCGCGAGGACCTGATCAAGCATCCGACCCTGAGTGACCTACAGATCATCAAGCAGCCCAACGGCACCAATTACAAGGTATCCAGCCATGAGTGGGAAATGCTGCGGGCGCTGCTGGACAACCCGCGGTCGCCGGAGCCACCTGCGAAAGCCGATCTCGACTGGCTCACTGGCGAAATCCATTGGAATAAGGATGAAGTCGACGATCTCGTCGAGACCCTACTGACTCGGCGGCCACAGGTGATCCTGGCGGGCCCGCCAGGCACAGGTAAGACATTCGTTGCCGAAAGGGTCGCTGAGCATCTGACGGAAGGACGGCCCGAGGCGGTACAGGTCGTCCAGTTCCATCCGAGTTTCGCCTACGAAGACTTCGTGGAGGGCTTGCGCCCGACGGCTGAGAATGGACAGGTCGCCTTCCGCAACGTCGAGGGCAAGCTGGTCAAGATCGCCGACTACGCCCGCACGGTCGACCACCCAGTCGTGTTGGTGATCGACGAGATCAACCGAGCAAACCTTCCCAGCGTGTTCGGTGAGCTGCTGTACCTGTTGGAATATCGAGGGAAAGCTATTCAGCTGCTGCACCGCGAGAAGTTCTCGCTACCAAGAAATCTGTTCATCATCGGCACGATGAACACGGCGGACAGAAGCATCCGCAGTGTCGATACCGCCCTGCGCCGCCGCTTCGACATCTTCGACTGCGCACCGCGTGAGGAGATCCTCGAACGTTTCTACGACCGCGAAGGCAACCTGTCGGAGGTCGATGACCTGATCGACGGCTTCCAACTGCTCAACGACAAGCTGCGTGGTCACCTCGACCATCACCACACCGTCGGCCACAGCTTCTTCATGCGGGGCACCTACACGGCGAGCGACCTTCGCCGCACCTGGAACCGGCAGATCCTGCCGTTGATCGGCGAGTACTTCTTTGACCAACCCGGACTGGTCGAAGAGTTCGCGTTGGAAGAATTCTGGCCCAGTCAGCGGGTGCCATGAGAACGCTGCGGCTCGTTGAATCTCTCGAGCAGAGGTTGTCTTTGACCGAGGGTGAGGCCGCCGATCTCCGGCAACTCGGCATCGCCCTCGCCTCGCAGAAGCGATGGTGGGGGGAAGACGCAGATTCCGATGACACATCGCAGCGATCGGTGGTGCGGTGCCACAGACTCAACGGATCGGACTACGATGTGCGCGTCTCCGATGCGGTCGGCGTGATCGGCCTCGAGCAGACGCAGCTCATCATCGATCCCAAAATCCCGCTGCAACATCTGCTGTACCTCTTTGGAGAGTCCGACCAGTTCCCGCGCAGCCTGCTCGAGCGAACCCAGCTGGGAACCGATGCGAGCTTCTTCACCGTCGTCGCCACGTGGTTCACGGAAGCATGCGAACAGCTGCTGCGCCGCGGACTGGTGAGCGACTATAGCCGCATCACCGACGATATCGCTTGCGCCCGCGGTCGAATCCATACCGTCGCGACGGCCCGCTCGGTTCTGTCAGGGCGCCCGCGAATCCGCTGTGACTACGACGTCAGGAGCGAGGACACGAGCCTGAACCGAATCGTCAAGGCTGCAATCCTGAAGCTTCTGAACGCAGCGGCCTTGTCGGAGCAATTACGCGCACGATGCCGACGGATCCAGTACCGACTCAGTGACGTCGGTGCACTTCGCCCCGGGGACATGAGGGCGAGGCCCGATCTGCTCACCCGGGCCTACCGGGATGTGCACCCGCTGGCGCTGATGATCCTGGAAAGCAGCAACATCGCAATGAACGGCGGAAACCGCGCGCTGTGGACCTTTCTGTGTCGGACACCAGAGCCGGTGGAAGCCGGGGTGCGGAATTGCCTGTCGCAGCGGCTCGGATCGCGGTGGCCGATCACCAAGCGCGGCCTGACGTTGGCCGGCGACTTCAAGCGAGTCCTCAACCCGGACTTGGTCTTCGGAAGTATTGCAGCGGTGGGTGACGTCAAGTACAAGGTGACGTCTGACGGTTCGATCGCGCGCGCGGACCTGAATCAGATCACAACCTTTGCGACTGGTTACCGGGTTGCGAAAGCCGTTGTCGTCGGGTTCGGCACCCAGGAGGTCGGCGAGATTGTCCGCGTCGGGCCCGTGGAGGTCAGTGGCTTCAACTGGAACGACAAAGATGACAATCCCCTGCGCGCAGCAGATCGCCTGGCTCGGAATATCGAAAGTTCGCTGGAAAGCGGCGCCTTCATGGGGCTGCCATACTCGGCGTAGGTACAGGACCCGGTGAGTGCTGGGCGTGAACGGGCCGCACCGGCGCTATCGACCGGCAATGATGTTACGAGGAGTCGAACGTCGGGAGGATGACTCCCGGCGGAACAGCGATCTGAGCCACGGATCCCACACCGGGCGGCTGGTTTCTGAACACCACGACAGTGCGCGGCGCGTTGGTCTGCGACAACGCCACATCGAGGGCGAACCCCGGGGTGTCGTCATCGAGGTCGATGTTCAGATAGACCGAGTGGCGGCGCTCGAAGGTGGCAACGCTCGACCAGTTTGTCGGCGACGAAGTGGCCCTCGTTGCGATATTCCGCCAACGCGGCGGCATCCCGCGACTGGTTGTTGTCCCGCTTCATGAGTTCGATCGCCATCAACACAGGCCCGGTCACCATGAGGCCCGCCGCTTGGAAGACCGCAGACACCACGGCGAGGACGTCGAGCACTCTGGCTGCGGGTTGTGTGTTGTCGACGACGTAGTGCAGGACGTATCCGCGTCGGGTCAATTCCCGTATCAAGTTCCCGGCGCTGGCCGAAATGTATTGTCCAACAGCGGAAGACCAGTGGAAGTCGTAGAAACAGGACTTGTACAGGTCATCGGCCATAAAGAATGCCGTGGCCACAAGCCAGCCGTCGTCGAGGCCGTGAGCCAGGGCACTGACCCGTTGGCTCAGCTCTGACAGTGATTTGATCGATCCGGCCCGGTGAGCGATTCAAGCCGATCGGCGCCCGCCATGATCGCCCTTGACCTCGCATCCCACACCAGCGCCAGTGAGAAAAGATCCCATTCGACGCACCGGCGGCGGGCTGCCGTCGGTACTCATGTCACGCCTCCTGATGGGGATAAGCTTCTGCAGCCTCGGTCTGTCGCGCCGCGGTGTCGACAAACGCGTTGAGTGTCGAGATGAGCCGCATGTCTTCAACCGTGCGCGCCCGGGTATCCAACAGCGCGTTGGTGCAGACCAGGTAAGCCAGGCAGCGGGCCCGGCTCACCGCGACGTTGAGGCGGTTGCGCGAAAACAGGAACTCCACTCCGCGTGTCATATCGTCGCCGCTGGAGGTCGCCATGCTGAAGAAAACCACCGCCGCTTCGCGGCCCTGGAATTTGTCCACTGTCCCCACTGGGACGTCCGAAAGTCCTGCGACCGCTTGAAGTCGCGTCCTGATGGTGTTGACCTGAAGGTTGTACGGCGCGACAACCATGAAATCGCTTGACTGCAGGTCCTTTTTCCCGCCCACATGATTCGTCCACGGTGTGCCGATCAGCCGGGATATCTCCTCGGCGATCGCGTCAGCCTCCTCTCCCGACCACTTGCGGTTGTCCTCGTGATCCACGCGCAGCCATCGCAGCCCGGTTCCCGCCGCTGTCGACTGTTGTGCACAGTCAGGGTGGCTGTGCAGACGGCCGTCGTAGATCTGCCTGGAGATGAACTCGCAGACGTCTGGATGCATCCGTCGGGTCTGCTCTAGGAAGACGCCGCGGTCTGGCGGCAGGAGGACTTCCTCGCCCACAATGTGGTCCAGAACGCTGCGCCCCGAGATGCCGGGATGGCTGGCCCGGGCCACCTGAGGCAGCTGCAGCGGATCGCCCAGCAGCACCAGACTGTGGGCCGAACCCGACGCTGCCAGCGCATCGGCGAGAGCCAACTGACCGGCCTCATCGACCAACAACACATCCACTGGAGCGTCCCGCATGAGCTGGCTGGAGAAAAGCCAGGTGGTTCCGGCCACCACGTTGAATCCGTCGCGGGCGCATTTCTTGTTGTCTCCGTATGTGACGTCCTGCAGTCGTACCACCGAGCTCGTACCCGCGTTGCAGACCGCGCGTAACAAGTCAAGTTCGCCTGCCTCTGTGAAAGCTTCTACGACACCCTTGAGGAGATTGGCAATCGCGTGATGGCTGAGGGCGGTGATGCCCACCCGTTGGCCGGCCCGCACCAATGCCCGAATCAACCGCGCTGCGCGGTAGGTCTTTCCGGTGCCGGGTGGGCCCTGCACGGCGACGAAGCTGCGATCGAGTTGAGTAACCCATGACGTCATGTCGTCGAGATCGTCGGCGAACACTCGGCCAGATCGGCCGTCGGTAAGACACGGAAGGTCACGTCGCAGCAGCCCTAGCGTGACCGGGTGATGAGCGCGGCCGTCGAGCAGGTCGGCGGCGAAATCCCGCAGCGCCTCAAACTTCAGCGTCGCGTCCACCCAGTCGTGCAGGACGACCGCCCGGGGAAGACAGCCAGCCTCCCGAAGCTGCTGGTTCCACAGGAGGTCGAGGGTCCCCGTGCTGCGATTCAACTCGACGATGTTGGCGTACAGGCGTTCACCCGCGGGAGTAGCGAACATGACTGTCCCGCTGCTCTGGGTGAACCGGTCGAGGTCCTGCCGGGGGTAGACGAATCGCATCGCCGGTGTCAGCACCTTGTCGTTCTTGCCGGTGCGTTCGATCGGGCCGACGACGCTCAGGGCGGCAATCGTCTCGGGATCATCGAGAAGGTCCAGCGGGTCCGCGGCCTGTTTGACCTTCTTGGGCGCGAGGTAGGCGAACCATTCGTCACGCCAGTAGCAAAGCAGATCGCCCAAGTTGTGTTCGTCTGTGCTAGAAGGAGACTCGTGCAGCCTGGCAATGGTTTCGTCGAGTTCCGGCAATTCAGCGTCGGGTTCGGTGATGGCCGGTCGCCAAGGCATCTCGGGTGGGCGGTGGTCGACCAGCCAGTCCCGCAGCGCGAGAGTGGCCCGCACGTCATCTTCGTTGTAGGCGGCGATAGCGTCGAGATCAATCTGGTTGGGCTCGGCCATGTAACGCTCGTACCGGACGACGGCTCCAGCACCCTGATCGATCTCATGACGACGTTCGAAGTCGGTGAGCCGCTCTAGGTGCTTCAGACCGTAGGACTCGGTTCCGACTTGAATGCTGTTACGCGCCACAAGCAGCAGGTCGACAAATGCGCCGGTGTCAATGAGCTCGGCCAGCGCAAGCTCTGCGACACCGTGGGTTTCGGCCATCCGCTGCAGTGCTGACCGTTCGGTGTGGTTGTAGTGGTAGACGTGCATGCCGGGGAACTGCTCGCGCCGACGGGCGAGATAGTCGACCAACTCGTCGATCGAAGCGGCCTCCTGGGACGGGTCGTGTGCCCACCAGCAGCGGTACTGCCACTGGCCGCCCAATTGTTCCACGAGACCGAACAGGAAGAACAACCCAGTGTCGGCGCGCCAGAAGGGATGGCCCTCGAAGTCGAGGAAGACATCACCGTCGTCGGGTTGCGGGAGCGACTCAAATCCACGCCCCCAGGGAGCTTCGCCCGGTTCGATCAGTTCGAACGGCGGTGGACCTTCGGAGGTCTGCCGCGCGGCGAGCTGCAGTGCCGCCTGCCTGCGGAGTCGGGTCAGACGGTCGGGTGCCAGACCGTCCACGGGCCCGTCGCCAGTGGCTAGAGCGGTTAGGGTGGCAATGTCCGCCTCGACCAACGCGGTCCTGTCGGGTTTACGGATGCCGGCCAGGTAAATCAGCGAGTCGTCTTCGCGCCATTGCATCTCACACGTGGGCTTGAATTCGCAGAACTCACAGTGCACGCAGGGCTCGGCGACCGTGCCGTCCTCCGGTCCCCCAGCCAGTGCCAACGCGAGTTGCCCTTGCATTCGACGCCAGTACGGCTGGAAATCGTCAACGCGCAGCTGCTCCATGCGCCCCGATCCCAACGAGATGTGCACGTGCTCCGGACGCCGACCGGTCAACGCTTCGATGGCATCGGCATAGAAACACAACTGCAGCACGTGGCCGGGCTTGGCTTCGGTGCGGGTGAGCTTGGCGTCAACCGGTTCATAGCTCACTTCCCCGGTTTCCGGATCCTGCACCCGCACCACGAAGTCGGCGACACCACGAATCCCGCTGTGGACGAACGGCATCTGGTAGACGACGTCATTCTCACCGTCCAGTGGGTTCCCGACGCTCGCCACCCACGACGAGAAGCTCTGTCCCTCGACTTTCTGCGGCACCTCCAGGACCGACCTACCTTGATGCCGGTAGTCGGCAAGACAGTCCTGCTCGTGGGTCAGACCCTTCTTGACCAGCAGCTCGGCGAATGATCCGAACCGCGATTCCGGCCGCGGCATCGTGCCGTCATCGTTCCGCGCGGACAGGCTCAGATAGTGCGGGCAGTCCAGCCACGCCGTCACCTTGGACGGAGTCAGCAGGCGTTCCGGCGCGGATGCTTCGGTCATCAGTACAACTCCGCGCCGTTCGCCGGGCCGACTCTGTCTCGCTTCTCGGGCGCGGCGTCATCGGCAACACCCGTCCGCACCCGGCGTTCGATTCCCCTGGCCTGATGCAGCACCCCGGCAACAGTGACGGTCACGATGACATACCTCCC
Organism: Mycolicibacterium psychrotolerans; assembly: GCF_010729305.1. Lineage (NCBI taxonomy): Bacteria > Bacillati > Actinomycetota > Actinomycetes > Mycobacteriales > Mycobacteriaceae > Mycobacterium > Mycolicibacterium psychrotolerans. The sequence goes on from NZ_AP022574.1 coordinate 63,661, forward strand.
CAGTCTGTCAGTTCGATGGTAGCCAGCCCGGCCGACATCAGTCGCAAAAGGGAGATTTGCCGCGTTCGAAGCTGTAGCTGACGCGGCAGAGGTGCCAATCTGCCCCGACGCTGCCGGCTAAGTCCGGCGGAACAGTGCGGCCGGGCGGCCCCGACCGCGGCGCGTGAGGATGCCGGCCGCGACGAGCTGGGGTTCCATCGTGCGGCGGAACCAGTCTCGTTGCAGCTCGCGCCCAGCGACCTGCTGGTGCACCAGCCACAGGTCGCGGATCGTAAACTCCTCGCCGAGTAGGTTGTCCGGGTCGGGGCACTCGGCATAACGGGTACGCACATGGTCGACAGCGCGGGCGATGATGTCGGTGTGGTCGTAGGGCAGCCGGCCCGGGCTGTGCACCGGCATCAACCGGGTGGTCTCGGGAAGCCGGTTCTCCAGCCGATCGAGTCGCACGACGTCGACATGGGCGACCGACAGCACCCAGCCGCGGTCGTCGCGGCCGGGGTCGTCGAACACGTGCAGCTGCCGGGGGTGCAGGCCCCGCACGTGGGCCTTGGTCCACAGTGAGCGGTCGACCGCGTCGGCGAACCTCTCGCCCTCGTGCAGGAAGGTTCCCGGAAGACCCCAGCGACGGCGGGTTTCGCGTCGCACCTGCAGGACCACCAGGCCGAGGTCGTCGTCGAGGGTGAGCACGGCGGTGTCGACTGCCACCGACGGTCGGGGGTAGTCGGTCAGCGCGCGTCCGCTGCTGTCTCGGTACTCACGGGCACTCATGTCAGGGCCATCGCGTACAGTGACCTTATTAGCGCAGATTCGCTCTAATTTGATACGGGGGTGGTTGGCATGGCATCACGGGATGACCGGATCGAAGGGGTGCTGGCGACAGCGGCAGGCGATGAACTGGGCGCGCCGTACGAGTTCCAGCCGCCGCGCGGGCCCGAGCTCGACGTGGTGATGGCCGGCGGCAGCCCATGGGAAGCCGGCGGGTGGACCGACGACACCGCGATGGCCATCGCCATCGCCGAGGTGGCCGCCACGGGTGCGGACCTGCGGGACGACGCGGCGCAGGACGCGATTGTCTCGCGCTGGCGTGAGTGGTCCCGCGTGGCCAAAGACGTTGGATCTAGACCAGCTCGGTGCTGCACTCGGCAACGACAGACGGTGCGATAACCGCGCAGCTTGCGCGCACGGCGTCAGCGAAGCTGACCAGTGGACCGGGCGCAGCGCGGGCAACGGTCCGCTGATGCGGACCGCTCCGGTCGCGCTGGCGTACCTCGATGACGAGGCAGCCTTCGCGGCGGCGGCGCGGGCCATCAGCGGGCTCACTCATTACGACCCCGATGCCGGCGATGCGTGCGTGTTGTGGTGCAGCGCGATTCGCCATGCCGTGCTGACCGGGGAGCTCGACGTTCGCGTCGGATTGCGCCCTCTGGACTTCGAGCGTCGTGCGGTGTGGGCGCAGTCTGGACGTCGCCGAGGTCGCGCGGCCGGCGGACTTCCCAAACAACGGCTGGGTGGTGACGGCGCTGCAGGCCGCGTGGTCGGCGATCGCGACGACGCCCGTGCCCGAGGACGATCCCGCGGCCGGTGTGTGCCGTGCCGATCATCTGCGGTTGTCGCTGGACGCGGCGGTGCGCGCCGGGTTCGACACCGACACGGTCGCCGCGATCGCCGGCGGGCTGCTCGGCGCCGCCCATGGCGCGTCGGCGGTGCCGCTACAGTGGCGCGCTCTGCTGCACGGCTGGCCCGGCATGTCGGCACGCGAGCTGACGAGCATGGCCCGCTCGATCGCCCGCCGCGGAAAGCCGGACACCTTCGACCCGCGGTATCCGGGGTACCGGGTTGGCGCGCTGGTGGCGCACCCGTATGACGAGAAGGTGCTGCTGGGTGGGATCGGCGCGTCGCACAGTCTGCCGACGGGGTAGATGCAGTGGTGTCGCTGTGCAGGATCGGCGAATGACGCCGTTCGTCGCGACATCCCGCACTTCGAGGTGCGGTTGATCGACGTCGCTATGCCGACGAGGATCCGCACCTGGGCTTCGTCCTGATGGAGCCGGTGAAGGCGGTCAAGCGGTTCCGCGAGGACGCAAGTCCGTACTGGTGCACTGCGGAGAGGCGCACAGTCCGACGCTCAGCGTCGCTGCGCTGTACGGCGCACGGCTGCGAGGCGTCACGACCGACGGGGTGATGCGAGCGGTGACTGACGTCCTGCCGGACGCTTCGCCCAATTCCGCGTCTCGAGAAGTGTTGCGCAGATTGGGTGTTCAGGCCGCATCCGGCGTGACAGCTGATATGTAGGGACTGTTTGTCAAGGGTCAGGTGAAAGCCGCCCCGGTTCTGTGGCCGGGGCGGCTCTCGTTTGATCGGCGCCCAGTCGGTGCTTCGGCGGTCGTTGGTCAACGACGGTGGTGTCAGACTGATATGCGCGGGTTGGGTACCGCAAGACGATGGTTCGGCGCGAACGGTGGCTGCTCTCTAGAAACGGGCGTCACATCAGTATCCGGTCAATGCTGTTGTTGCTCATAGCTGTAACGCAGATCCAGTTCGCTTACCTCGCCGTCGACCGGCAGGTTTCGATCAAGTTCGGGTGATCGCCCCGCTACGTCAGCGTGGCTAGTGACCAGCACCAGCCGGCCAGCTCGCGGGCGATCGCGACGTTGGCCACTACGTGCGGTTTCTTGCGTTCGTTGAACCGACACCACTGCTGGTGCAGGCGTCGGTTGCCGGCATGCCCGCGATCCTTGAGCGCTGGGTCGACCTTGGCCCAGCGGGCTCGCATCGTCGGCCCGGGATTGCGGTAGACCGCCCGGTGGTGCCAGGCCGATTCGATCAACAGCCTCCGGACGTGGGCATTACCGGCCTTGGTGATCGAACCCTGCACCCGCGAGGACCCCGAGGAGTACTCGGTGGGCACCAATCCGACGTAGGCGCCGATCGAGGATCCGGTGAAGCGTGTCCAGTCGCTGATCTCCACGGTCAACGCCAGACCGGTCAACGCTGAGACGCCTCGCAAGCAGCCCAGTCGGTCGACCGGATCGGCCCATCGCGGCGAGGCCGCGACCGTGAGGATCTGTTCGTCAAGACGATCCCTGGCCGCGGTCGTGGAGAGCACCGCGTCGAAGTGGTGATCGAAGGCGGCCGTGGTGTGGGGATCGTCGAACCGTTGGCGTCGAAGCCAGGTCTCGTGCACGGTGGTCCAGGCTCGACCACCGGAGTACACCCGGCCCTGACGCAACAGCAGTTTCGAGAGCCGGTGCCGCACGCGCATCAGATCGGCGCGGGCGTCTTCACGAGCGCGGACCAGATCCCGCACCGCTTCCACTTCTGCGTCGGGCACCGTGACCGCGGTGATCTCGCCCAATCGCAGCAGCCGGGTCAGATGCGCGGCGTCGCGGGCATCGGTCTTGACCCGATCCCCGGCCAGGGCGGACCAGCTTCGACGGTGCGGCCACCACGCAGTCGATCTGAGCATCAATCAGCGCCCTTGCCAGGCCGAACCCCGTCGGCCCCGCCTCGTAAGCCACCCGCACCGGCCCACGCAGCCGATGCAACCAGTCGAGGATCTCGCTGTGATCGGGACACAACCGTGCCCGTTCGACGTGACCCGTCTCCTCGTCGACGGCATGCGCAACCACCGAAAGCGCGAGCACATCCAATCCCACACTCGTACCGTTGAAACTCACCGGAGGCCTCCTGATCTGCAACTGTGGCTCTACTGGTACGAGTGTTCACTCGTCACCAGCAACCCACGTCCGATTGCAGCCCGAGGCCTTCGGCCCCGAGTCAGCCCCCATACCGTCTAGCTCGATACGAGAAGGCAACGGTGGCTGATTCGATCGCGGAGGATTACGACGCCATCGGCGATGTCTACGGATACGCCGACAAGCTGGAAGATTTGATCACTGCGCTGAGCTACCAGCGTACAGACGAATCCGGTGAGTATCGCCCCCTCGTCGCCAGGCCGTCTTCGTGGGTGACTTGACGCGAGTAGTCACGATCTCCTAGTGCCGTGCGGCAACCGCCGATTGTCAGCCCGATCCCGTAGGTTCTCACCATGGCGCCAACCACTCCACCCTCACCAGTCCGCCGCAGGGTCGGCATCGATCGGCCGAACGGTCTCGGCGTATTTGGCGCCAACATGGCGCGGCCTTTTCATCGCTGGTATCCATTCGTGGAAGGGTATAGCGCTGACCTCGTCGAGCGAGCTCTCATCGAACAGACGGCAGATGGGACAGTCCTCGATCCATTCGGCGGCTCAGGGACCACGGCGCTGGCGGCGGCGATGCTTGGACGCGATTCGGTTTTCGCTGAAGTCAATCCCTACATGGCATGGGTCGCCGATGTGAAAGTTAATCAGTCACGTCGTGTAGCCGCGGAGGGGACTACCGACGAACTTCGGGCACTGGCGGATGAGCTATCGGGAAATCTACCTCCCGCCGACGAAAACCATCCGCTGCTAGTTGCCGACCGTCGCCGAGGTTACTTTCCACCCGGGGTCGGTGAGCAAGCAGTCTCCATACACGCAGTCATTGAGAAGGTTCTGTCAGGCGGTGCTCGCGAAGTTGCAAGACTAGCGCTTGGAAGCTCTCTCGTGCCAGCAAGTAACATGGTGCGCCGCACGGATTTGCGCAAGCGCGTTGCCAGTGACCCCGCTCCTAATAGTCTGATCGCCACGGTCGCCGAACGTCTTCGCAACTTTGGGCAGGACATCGACGGAAGCGCGCGAGCAATCAAAGGATCAGTAAAGCAAATCGCCGGCGATGTTAGGGACACGTGGACCGAAGATCCACGTGTTTCAGTGGTCGTCACTTCTCCGCCTTATCTAAACGGCACGAACTACTGCCGAAATACTAAACTCGAGCTGTTGGCATTGGGTTTCATCGCGAGCGAGCGTGAACTTATGAACTTGCGTGTCTCGATGATTTCTGCGGGTATAAACAACGTTTCGAAGCGGCGAAGTCAGCCTAAGATCATCGATTGCGTGGAATCAGTGGCTCAGCAACTCGATCAAGTCGCTTATGATATGCGGATTCCGACCTTAGTGCGGACTTACTTTTCGGATATGAGCGATGCACTCGCGCAAGTTCGCCGCTATGCGGTAGACGGGGCTCGTATGTACTTCGACATTGGCGACAGCCGCTATTGCAGCATTCATGTTCCGACTCACACGATCCTTCGACAGATAGCGGAGGCCGAAGGTTGGCGATTCTTAGATGAAGAAGTACTGCGCACTCGTCGCTCCTACGACGGCTCTCAGCTTACACAGGTTCTTATGCATTTTGAGGCTGTCTGAATGAGCACGACACTATTCGATCTTTTTCAGCAGCCGAATAAAGGTGACTCTATAGCGGCCCGAGCACAGCAGTTCTGCGAGATCGCTCCATATCGCGAAGCTGAATTCAGCAAGCGCAACTGGGGCGGTCCGTTGCATTCGCTGTGCTCGTACCAGGGCAAGCTTAAGCCGTCAATCGCGCATTTCCTAGTTCAGTGGTTTACCGAACCAGGACATCGGGTGCTAGATCCGATGTCCGGCGTCGGCACTATCCCACTTGAAGCGCGCCGGCTTGGGCGGGTTGGCATAGCCTCTGATCTGAGCCCCTTGGCTGACGCCGTCTCACGCGCCAAGCTCGAAATATTCAGCAATGCCGACGTATGGCGAGGACTCCACGATCTCGAGGTGTACCTCAAGGATCCCGAACAAGAGCCAGACATCAGAACCGCGGCCTTCGGGCTTAACGGCCCGATTTCGGCCTACTTTCATGAGGACACCTTGCGAGAGATTTTGCTTGCACGGCAATATTTCCTGAACGCACAGATTCATGTTCCAGACTCGGCGCGAGATGTAATAAAGAGCAGCCTTCTGCACATACTCCATGGCAACCGCCCATATGCACTGTCCCGCAGATCGCACCCAGTGACGCCATTCGCACCGACGGGACCCGCTGTCTACCGACCGGTGGTGGACGCCTTGCGCAAGCGTTTAGAAAGGATATTGCCGCACTTGAATGCGCTTGAGCTTCATGGCTCGGCTGGGCGAGCTTACTTGTCCGACTTTCGAAATCTTGGACTGGATGAGCCGGTTGATGCCGTCATGACGTCACCGCCGTTCTCTAAAAGTATTCGATTTTGGACCAGCAACTGGATGCGGTTGTGGTTTGCCGGTTGGGACCCGGCCGATTTCAAGACCGAGCCTAAAAAGTTCCTCGAAGTCGAGCAGAAGGACCACTTTGGAGCCTACGGCGAATTTGCGGAGTCAATGTCCCGCGTCCTGAAGCCAGGTGGACTCCTGATAATGCACCTCGGCGAAACGGCGACTGTCAATATGGCCACCTCGATCCAGCCCTTACTTTCGGAGCATTTCGATATCTGCTTCGCCGGGCGTGAATCAGTGACGGATACGGAGAGCCACGGTCTCCGCGACAAAGGGTCGACAGTCGCGCATTGGTACATCTTCGCAACTTCGAGGGGCTGAGTTCACTTCAGCTCGAAGGGCGCGCCACCTGGACAGGCAGCAAGCACCTTCTGCAGAGCCTTAACCACCAGGTCAGCGGTCAGCTTGCCATCGTGCTTCTTTTGCAGCTGTGGCAGATTGAGAAAGACTGTTTGAAACCACGCAAGGTCTGCTCCAAGCCGCTCGACAGCCGCGATGTTTGGGCTCGGATCTTGGAGCTGCTCTAACGGCACACCAGTGATGGCAGCGAGTAGCTCAAGTTCAACCTCGCTGTAGAAGTTAGCTGGTGATCGATCACGTTTTTCGGTGTTGTGCTCTTTGCAGAGTGCAGTTGCCGTCGCGTCCAGGGGCCAGAGCATCGCGAGCGGACGCGTGTGGTCTAGGTGCATCTTCTTCACTGTTTCAAGCTGAACGCCACACTTGAAACAACGTCCGTCGAACTTATCGTAAATGTCGCGCGCTAGGTCACGTCCGGTCTCGTTCTTATAGCGAAGTTGAGGACTGCCCCCGTAGAGGTACTCAAGAAGGAGTTCGAGGTGGCGCCGCCGGGCACCATCCTCCTTCATTTGGCCAGCCGTACGCTGTGGGTTATGAGCGGCATTCACCTCGAATTTCTTGCAGAATCGACACTCCAATTGAAAGCCGTACTCGAGGAGTTTAACCTCCGCCGCGCCCTGCACAGCGATGCGACCAAAGGATGCGTGGCGGCAGGGACGACGGTGTTCCGCCACGCAATGATTGCTAAAGCTTAAAGTTGCCCGCTCATCGCGGAGGTTGACCGGCAGATACCGACTGCACCGGTTGCACGACTTAAGGTCGATTAATTTGCCTGGAATTCGCTCGATGCCTGCATCATCCACGAGCACAGAACCAGGACGTCCGGCATCGTAGAAGTTCGCTTCAGGTGCGAATTGCCACATATTGCCGCGAAGGCTGTCCTTGGCGCTATCGAGGTAGTCATGCTGAACGCCCCCCGCCTCAAGCGCATATACGTACACGCTGGCTTCCTGGGCCGCGGCGAAAATCAGGACGGCATCGCAGCCCCCATCCGCACCCACTTTGAGTGATCCGATCTTATTCCAATGAGGAGCAGCAAAACGCGTCAGCATGTACTTTCCCGGATATTCCAGCGTTACGTCTACGTGCTTGTCGGCTTGAAACCATCCTCCGAAGCCCGCCCATTCGCGCTCGTCGGATTCTGGCACTGAGAAAGTAATTGCCAACCGCTGCCCTGCTTGAAGCAGGTAGCCATCTGCTTCGGCCGTATCGAGCCTGACGCGCGCATTCGCATTAAAACCTGCTCGCCGGGTAACGGGACGCCGGCGTCCTGCCCATTCTGTTTTGCCCGCGAGCTTTCGGCTATCGGCCACGCTTCACCCTCCAACCGCTAAAGGCACCCCCACGACGCGTGCAAGTGCAGCTCCCACCACTGCCCTACGCCGTCGCAAACGATGATTGATCGGGCTTAGATATCATGTGGGATCACCGCAAATTTGCCGTGAGTGGTCCAGCGTGCACGACTTTACCGTCGCCTCGGAGGCCCCTGTGGCATCCCGGCCAAGTTGTCCGACCGCGCCACCGAGGTATGGCCCCTCTATGGCCTGTCCACCGGCGAGCTACAGCTGCGAGGTGCGACATTGGCCGGACCCTCCTGGCCAGCAGCAAGGTCGCTGCCGATGTCTGCCTGGGCTGCTGTTTCCGCGCTGCGAAGACGCTGATCGTGGTCGACCATCGAAGTGGTGGTGGAGGCTCCCGGCGAGCGCGACGCACCGAGTTAAACGCTCCAGACCCGCCAACGCGATCGAAGCCAGGAACAATCAGCAACCGCTTACAGCCGCCGCGATCGGCAACCTCGGCGAAACGCAATCCACGCCCGTCCGGAGCTCCACGTGGGTACCGTAAAACCCACTACTCGCACTTCACCGGAGGACGTGAGGCGATGGCGGGGGAAATTGCCTACGAGCTGGCATCCGCCGGGTTCGTCGATGCCGTCGAAGTGGGCCGCGGTGGAGGCGGCGTCGTCTACCGCTGCCACCAGCAGTCACTCGGGCGCACCGTCGCCATTAAAGTGCTCGCGTCCAACCTGGACCAGGACGACCAGGAACGATTCCTCCGCGAGGGTTACGCGATGGGCGGCCTGTCGGGCCACCCGAACATCGTGAACATCCTGCAGGTCGGCATGACCGAACGGGACCGGCCCTTCATCGTCATGCCCTATCACGCACGAGGCTCGCTCGCCGACCAGGTGCGGCGCGAAGGCCGCATCCCCTGGCCCGACGCCCTGCGCATCGGTGTCAAACTGTGCGGTGCGCTCGAAACCGCCCACCGCACAGGCACGTTGCATCGCGACATCAAACCCGCCAACGTGCTCGTCAACGACTACGGCGACCCGCAGCTCAGCGATTTCGGCACCGCCCGCATCGTCGGCGGCTACAAAACGGTGACGGGGTTCTTCACCGGCACGCTGTCCTACACCGCGCCCGAGGTGCTCACCGGTAAGCCTCCGACGGTCGAGGCCGACGTCTACTCCCTCGGCGCCACGCTCTACGCATTGATTGCCGGCCAGGCCGCCCACGAGCGCAACACCGACGAGGAGTTGATCGCCCACTACCTGCGCATCACCTCCCAGCCCGTGCCGGACCTGCGCGACCACGGCATCCCACCCGATGTCTGCGCAGCGATCGAGAAGGCGATGTCGCTCGACCCGGCCAACCGGTTCCAATCGGCAGCCGAGATGGGCCGCGCCCTGCAGGAAGCTCAGCGACACAACGGGTTGACCGCCGACGCGATGGCGATCGGCGAGCCAGCCCCTCCCCCCGAGCCCGAAGGGACACAAGCACTTCCGTTTCCCGAACCCTCCCACCCGCCTGTCATGCCACCCGTACCTCCGGCGCCACCGCCACCCCCGTCGCCCGACATGTTCGCCCACAGCCCGTCGAACCCGCCGTCGGTTCCCCCTCCCCCGGCGCCCGTCGCACCCAAGAACCGCAAGAAAACCCTGATCGCCCTCGCCGCCGCGGCGGCCGTAGTGCTGCTGGTGATCGGCGCTGTCGTCATCGTCGCGGCCACCAAAGACACCACCAGCGCCACCAGCACGACAACCTCGGCACCCCCAACCGCCGAAGCGCAGCCCGGATGGCGGCCGATCTCCGACGCACGCTCGGCCCTCGACGGGGCGGCTGCCACGCAGTCCGACGGCACCATCTGGCTCTTCGGCGGCATGGGCGCCGACAACCGCGTCAGCGGCGCCCATGAGGGGTACGACCCCGCGATCGACAGCTGGAAGGGCGGCGAGCCCCTTCCCGTTCCGGTGCAACGCGCGATGTCGGTGACGTGGCAGGACACCCCCGTCGTACTCGGCGGCTGGCGCAACGAGGGCGCCGACACCAAGGTCGCGACCGATCAGGTGTGGCGGGTGGTCAACAGTCGCTGGGTGGCGTTGCCGCCGCTGCTGCAGCCGCGCGCCGCGGCGGCGGCCGCCGTGGTGGGCGACCGCATCGTCGTCACCGGCGGTGTGGACGCCGGCGGCCGGGTGCTCGACACCACCGAGGTGTTCGACGGCAGCGGCTGGACGCTGGGCGCCCCGATGCCGACACCGCGGCAGCTGCTGGCCGCCGCGTCGGACGGAAAGCTGATCTACGCGCTCGGCGGCACGAACGGGACGGACCTGGCGACCGTCGAGGCGTATGACCCGGCCGCCGACACCTGGACGGCCATGGCGCCACTCCCTGAGCCGCGCAGCGACTTCGGGGTCGCGGTCACCGACGGCAGATTGGTGGCGGTCGGCGGCACCGCAGGCGGCCGGCCACTCACGACGGTGACCGCGCTCGACCTCACGACAGGAACCTGGGCCGGCCTGCCGGACCTGGGCACCGCCCGTCACGGCGTGGCCGTGGCGGCCGTCGGCAAGTCGGTGTACGCGATCGGCGGGTCGACCGGCGCCGGCGACGGGCAGGCCACCTCTTCCGCCGAGGCGCTGAAGCTTGCGGCGCGCACGCCGCAGCCCGCGGCGCAGTGGCGGTCGCTGCCGGACGCGCCGACCCCGCGCTTGATGACGGCATTCACGGTGCTCGACAATAAGATCTGGCTCATCGGCGGCATCCGCGACGGCGAGACATTACAGACCGTCGAGACCTACGACCCCGGCACGAAGCAGTGGCAGCCGCAGCCGTCGCTGCCCATCCCGCTGAACCACGCGGCGGCGGCCACCTTCCGCGGCGAGGTCGTGGTGATCGGCGGCGCCACCGACACGATCACGCAGGCGTCGGACAAGGTGTTCGCGTTCCGCGACAACACATGGGTCGAGCTGCCGAGCCTGCAGCACGCGCGGGCGGCGTCGGCAGCGGCAGTGGTCGGCGACAAGCTCGTCGTCGTCGGCGGGCAGAACGACAAGCAGCTGGTGCCCCAGACCGAGGTGTTCGACGGGACGTCATGGACGCAGGCCGCCGATATGCCCACTCCCCGTGAGCATCTCGCGGCGGTCTCCGACGGGGTGTACGTCTACACGGTTGGCGGCCGGTTCCTCAGCGCCGACGACAACTCGGCGGCCTTCGAACGGTTCGACCCAGCGTCCGGGAACTGGGAGAAGTTGCCGAACATGCCGACTGCGCGCGGCAGTTTCGGCGCGGCGTTGGTCGACGGCCGCATCGTGGTGGTCGGCGGCGAGGAGCCGACGCGGGTGCTGCCCACCGTCGAGATGTACGACATCGGCAACCGCACATGGAGCAGACAGGCGCCGATCAACACACCGGTGCACGGTGAAGCGGTCGCGGCGGTCGGCTCCACCGTCTACGTCATCGGAGGTGCCGACCGGCCGACCCACGAAGGGCCGGTGGCGACGGTCGAGGCGCTGGATTTCACGTAGCGCCGTCGCGCAGCTGGGCCAGGGTCACCGCACCGCGGCGCAGCGCCTCATTGGCCAGCCGGACGCGCCGGTCACCCTCGGTGGGGATGGCGAACTTGTCATAGAGGTTCTGGAGGTGCTGTTTGACGGCGGCCTCGGTGACATAGAGCTCGCCGGCCATCGCGCGGACCGATGCTGGTTCGGGAAACGGGTCGTCGGAGACCAGCGGCCGGCACAACACCACGAGCACGTCGTATTCGCGCCGGGTCAGCCGCGGCGGCGCGTCGACGGGCTGGGCGGTGACCGTCTCCTCGTCGCGGGACTCGCGCACCATCCAGAAGATCAACCGGGACTTCCCGACGCGTACCTCGTCGCCGGAGTGCAGGACACGTTCGGCGGTGATCTTCTCACCGTTGAGGAAGGTGCCGTTGCGGCTGCCCATGTCGCGGACCGACCATGCGGCGCCGAGGTTTTCGAAGACGGCGTGCAGTCGCGACACGGTGGCGTCGTGTTCGAGCGCCACGTCGTTGCCCGAGGCCTTGCCGAGGGTCACGCGTTGACCGGCCAGCGGGACGAGCTCCCGGCCGGTCGGCGTGAAGACTTCCAGGTGGGAAGACATGCCAGCAATTCTGTCTCAGCGACCGTGCTCATGGACGGCGAATGCGACTCGGCCCGTCACCAGTGCGGGTGACGGGCCGAGCGGGTGCGGTGTTCAGGGCTTGGCGAGGACGGGTGCGCGGTTGATCACCGGCGGACGGAAGACGCTGCCGCTCTCGGGCTCCGTCGGTTGGAAGACGCCGCCGGTCTTGGGCACCGTCGGCTGCAAGACGCCGCCGCCGCGCAGGGGCTGGGTGGTCTCGGTAATCTTGCCGTCTTTGCAGCTGACGATCTTGCCGTCGACGAAGACGCCCTGCCCGTTGTCGATCGGAATGCTGTAGCCATCGGCATCGGTGTAGGTGCAGCCGCCACCGCCTCCCCCGCCGGGCTCGTTGTCGGTGGCGAAGGCGGTGGCCGGGGCGACCGCGAGGACGGCGAAGGCGCCGAGGATGGTGGCTGTGTACTTGATGCCCTTGCGGGTGGTCGATGCGGTCATGATGACTTCCTCTCGGGTGGTGCTGGGTTGTTCTGCTGTTAAGAGGAATACTGCTGCTCAGAGGGCTCGGCCGTAATCGCCGGCAAGCCAGAGTCCAGTGCCGGGATAGGAAGAGTTTCCTATCCCTGAGGCAAGGGTCCTTCCGTTGAGGCTGCACCCACGGCGGCGAAATTGGCAAAATGTGCGCCGCCAGCGCAGCCTGAACGGGCGGCTACGCCTCCGCGTAACTCTGTAGCTTGTCCGCTACCCGGCGGATGTCCAGATCTCCCTGCACAGCAACGTCATTCATGAAGATCTCGGCGTCGTCGACATCGAAGTTCGGATCCAGCTGCGTGCCGTTGATGGACAGGAACGTCCACGCGGCAGCCCAGGCGGTGCGTTTGTTCCCGTCGACCAACGCGTGGTTGCGAGCCAACGACTGCAGCAGCGCCGCGGCCTTGGTGAACAGGTCGGGATAAGCGTCGATGCCGAAGGCGGTGGCCTGCGGTCGGGCCACCGCCGCATCGAGAAGCCCGTAGTCGGCCACCCGCACTTCGATTCCCACCGCCGCCGCTCCGGCGACCAGGACATCGTCGCGGTCCAGGTACTCGGTCACGCCAGGCGGCGGTTGAGCTCTGCACTGCGCTCGGCGACGATCCGCGCAGCCTCGCGCACGCGGCGCTTGTGATCCGAGGCGGCGTCGAGGGCGGCACGTTGCACGAACGCGCGCAGCGACATCTCCCCTGCGGCCGCCGCCGTGCGCAACTGTTCCATTTCCTCGTCGGTGAAATTGATGTTCAACGCCGGCATGGTGGCATGGTACCGGAGTCGGTACCAGAAGTGGTACTACACCGCGGCGCCGAGTTCCGCGTAGACCGCGGCCTCGAAGCCGAGGATCGTCGCGACCATCTTCTCGTCGAAGAACGGAAGGATCTGCGTCGCGATCACAGCGCCGATCCCCGCCTTGCGGTCGATCCAGAAGAAGCTGTTGAACAGCCCCGACCAGTCGGCCGAGCCGGCGCTGCGCATGCCCGGCAGGTCGACCAGGTACAGGTGGAACCCGAGGCCCCACCCCTGCGGCACGTCGAGCAACTCGACCGGCCTGGTCAGCTCGGGGATGGCCGGCTCCATCTTCTTCGGCAGCGGCGCGCCGTCGAGGTGGTCCCGCAATGCGAGCTCGACGGTCTCCTCTTTGAGGATGCGCGTGCCGTCGAGCACGCCGCCGTTGAGCCAGGCGCGCACGAAACGTCCGTAGTCGGCGATCGTCCCGTAGGACCCGTGGCCGGCGGCGTCCCACTCCGGCTGGGCCGGCAGGTCGAGGTCGGTTGCCGTCAGGCTGCCGTCCGGCGCGCGGTAACGGATGGGCAGCAACCGCGCGCGCTGCTCGTCGGTCGGGTCGAACGTCGAATCCCTCATGCCGAGCGGGCCGTAGACATGTTCGGCGATGTAGTCGGCCAGCGTCTGGCCGCTGACGGCCTCGACGACCATGCCGAGCCAGTCGGTGCTGACGCCGTACTCCCAGACGGTCCCGGGGTCGTGGACCAGCGGCGCGCTGAGGCTCTGCTTGATGCCCTCGAGCGGATTGGGAAAGTTGTGCTCGGCGCAGTACGCGAAGAGCTTCTCGTTGAGGAAGTGGTAGCCACACCCGGCCGTGTGGTTCATCAGCTGCCGGACGGTCGCCTGCACCTTGGGTGCCCGCAGAACCGGCTCACGGCCTTCGATGTGATCGAGCACCTGGAGCTCGCCGAACTCGGGCACGATCGACGCCACCGTCGCATCCAGGTCGACACGCCCCTGCTCGACCAGCTGAAGTGCGGCGGTCGTCGCAACGGCCTTCGTCATCGACGCGTTGCGGAACATCGTGTCGCGCTTCGCCTCTCCGGCCGCACCCTCGTAGAGCACGCCGTCGCGGCCGACCACCGTCGCGGCGACGCCGTGCAGCGACCCGTCGGCGGTCACGCCGTTCAGAAGGTCGTCGACTCGCTCGAACCCCATCCCCAGCTCCTCTGCTGTCACGCGGATATGCGAGCCATCATCGCACGGGGCCATAGGTACACCGACGGAAAAGGGCGGTTCACCACGTCACACGTGCGTTCAGGGCGGGCTGCGGCCGAAACCACCACTGGGTGACCACTATTCAGCACTGCGACGGTGGAACCGAGCATGCAGCCGTGATCGCACTCGCCCCTGACATCGAGGCCCTTCGCCTCTAGGGGCGAGACCCGTCGTCGACAACCTTGGCATATATGCGAGGACCAGGACGGACCAGACCATTCCGCACGGCGGCCGGTGACGTCGTCCCCGAGAGCGTCGCCGAGGTCGGCTACTGCCGGCTCGGCCGTGTCGACCAGTGGGTACTGATCCGCGGCCGCGACCTCGCCAATCCGCCGCTGATCCATCTGCACGGCGGGCCGGGATTCAGCGAGACCCGCCTCCTCCGGCACTTCAACGCCGAACTCGAGGACCGGTTCACCGTCGTCTACTGGGACCAGCGCGGCGCCGGCAAGTCCTTCCACCGCGGCATTCCACGATCGTCGATGACCGTCGAGCAGCTCCTCTCCGATCTCGACGAGCTGGTCGACATGGTCTGCGCCCGCGTCGGCCAGGAACAGGTCGTGCTGCACGGACACTCATGGGGGTCCCTGCTCGGCGTGCTGTACGCCGACCGGCACCCCGAGAGGGTCGCGGCCTCCCTCGGCACCGCCCAGATCGGTGACGCGTCGGCAGCCGAGTCCGCCTCCTACGCGTGCGCGCTCGCCGCTGCCGAACAGCGCGGCAACCGCCGGGCCCTCGAGGCGCTGCGCGCCATCGGTCCACCGCCGTACCCCGCGTCCAATGTCTTCTCCGAGCGCACCTGGCTGCAGCGCCTCGACGGACAACTGTCGCCCCGAGCGCTGTGGAAACTGCGCGGGGCGGTGATCGGCGGCGGCGGCGAGTCCTCGCCGCTGGACCTGGTCAACCAGATCCGCGGCTTCCGGTTCACGATGGACGCGATGTGGCGAGAAGCGTCCGCGCTGAACCTCACCACCGCCGTGCCCGCGCTGCACATGCCGGTCGCCTTCTTCGTCGGGCGACACGACCACTGGGTGCCGCCCGAAACCAGCGTCGCCTACTTCGACACGCTGACCGCACCGTCGAAGCAGCTGCTCTGGTTCGACGAGTCCGGCCACGAGCCGTTCGTGGACGAACCGGCCGCGTTCAACCGCGCGGTCGTCGACGTGGTGGGAGCGCTCGTCTCGCCGTGAATTCCCTCGACACGACGGCACCTCGACTGTCGCGGACCGCGGCGGCGATGACCGTGTTGGCCATGGGACTGGGGTACACGGCCTCCGTCGTCGATCCCACGATCCTCTCAGCCGAGATGTCAACGGTTCGGATCGGTCTCGGAATGTCCGCGAGCGCCGCGAGTTTCATCGCGAGCCTGGCGACGTTGACGACGGCCGCCGCAGTCCTCGGCGCCGGCGCCCTCGGCGACGTCTACGGCATGCGGCGGATGTACGTGGTCGGACTGCTCGGCACGATCGGCTTCGGTGTCCTGGGCGCCGCCGCCCCCACCGTCGCGGTGCTGATGGTCGCTCGCGCCGGTCTGGGAGTGGCGTTGGCCTTTCTGCTGGGCTTGCCGCTGGCGATCGTCAACGCGGTGTTCGCCCCCGAGCGCAGGACCAGGGTGATCGCGTGGTACTTCGGGGTCGGGTTCGCGGTCGCGGCCCCGCTGCCTGCGATCGGCGGGGTTCTCGCGGCCCAGTTTGGATGGCGGACATGCCTTCTCGTCACCCCGGCCGTGGCGGCCGCGGCACTGGCCATCACGCTGCGGTATGTCCCGCACCCGCCGCGCTCCCACCGTGCCCTCGACGTGCCGGGCTTGGCGCTGGCCGCTGTCGCGCTGCTGGCGCTGGTCTTCGGTATCTCCCGGCTGGAAGCCGGCGTCGATGTCGTCGCCATCACCGCGCTCTGCACCGCAGCGGTGGCTGCCGTCGGCTTCGTCGTCAGGGAATGGCGAACACCCCAGCCGGCATTGGAGCTTTCGATCTTCCGCAGCAGCCGGTTCAACGCCGCCGTCACCGCGGGAGTGGTGTTCAACTTCCTCACCGGCGGGCTGATGATCCTGTTCGCGTTCTATCTCGTCACCGTCCGCGGCGAATCACCGGAGGTGCTCGGCTTCCTGCTGATCCCGGCCACCGTGCTGGGCGCGGTGGCCGCCACGGCCGCAGGACCGGCGGCGGCACGATTCGGTGATCGGCCGGTACTGGTCGGCGGGCTGGCCGTCATGCTGGTCGCGGTGCTGCTGCTTCGGCTGTTCGACGAGAACACCTCTCTGGTCGTGGTGGCTGCGGCCGTGGTGCTTTCCGTCGTCGGCGGCGCCATCGTCGCGACACCGCAGGCATCGGTCATGATGGCCGGGGCCCCCGCTCATCTCGGCGGCGCAGTCTCGGGCGTGAAAGGTGCTGTCAATCAGACCGGCTACTCACTCGGCCCCACGGTCTTCGCGCTCGTCGGCATCAATCTCATCCTCGCCGAGGGCACCACCAAGCTGGCGGGCTCCGGCATCACGCTCGAGGAGGCGCGCGAAGCTTTCCGGGCGACGCACGGCGGCCCGGCGGGCGGTTCTCACCTCCTGGACCCCGACCGGGCCCGCATCGTGGCCACCGCCGCGACCGAGAGCATGCTCGACGCGATCCACACCATCAGCCTTCTCGCGGCGGTGGTCGCTGTCGTCGCCATCGTCGTCGCGATCGTGTGGCTCAAGCCGGAATCCCGGGGCGGTCCGTCGACGTCGTGATTCCCCCAGTGGTCGCGGGTTCGTCGAGACGGAGAAGGTCGATGCCGTCGGCGGCTTTCTCCGTGATGGAGCGCAATGCGTCGTCCTCGGCCTGCCCCTGCGGCGTCGATCTCTCGAGGAAGCGCAGGAGTTCGACGGGGAAGGGCAGCACCAGCGTCGAGTTCTTCTCCGCGGCCACCTCCACCACGGTCTGCAGCAGCCGCAGTTGCAGCGCCGCGGGTTGCTCGGACATCACGGCGGCCGCCGCGGCCAGCTTCTGCGAGGCCTGCAGTTCACCGTCGGCGGTGATGACCCTGGCCCGTCGCTCACGTTCGGCCTCGGCCTGGCGGGCGATCGACCGCTTCATCGAGTCGGGCAGGATCACGTCCTTGATCTCCACGCGGTCGATGTGGATGCCCCAGCCCAAAGCCGGGCTGTCGATCATCACCTCCAGGCCGTCGTTGAGGTGCTCGCGGTTGGACAGCAGATCATCGAGGTTGCTCTTGCCGATGATCGACCGCAGCGACGTCTGCGCGACCTGCCCGATGGCCGACATGTAGTCCTGGACGTCGACGGCCGCCCGCACCGGATCGGCCACCTTGAAGTAGATCACCGCGTCCACCCGGACGGTCACGTTGTCGCGGGTTATGCCGTCCTGCGCCGGCACCGGCATCGTGATGATCTGCATGTTGACCTTCTGCAGGCGATCGGCGACCGGCAGCAGCAGTGTCAACCCCGGCTCACGCACCCGGGATTGCACCTGCCCGAACCGGTACACCACACCGCGTTCGAACTGTTGGATCACCCGCACGCTCGACCCGAGCACCGAGAGCAGTGTCAGGGCGACGACCCCGGCCACCACGTAGAAAGTGATCATGATGCCTCCGTCCCACCCAGGGGCGCGGCGACACAGGGAAGGGCGTACCTCGCCGTCCGCGCGTCGAGGTCCGAGGGAAATCGGTCCGATATCCGGGCCAGCGGGCCCGAGTCCATACCTCAATTGTGGCACCGCCGGACAGTGAGCTCAACGCCTGCGTCGAGGCTGCGCTCAGGGCGGCGAAGTTCGAGTGGAGGTCGCCGTGGGCGCAGTCTGAGCACTTGCTTTCCAACAGTTTTCAGCCTTCGGCATCCGGACCGGAGTGCCCATCTACGGATCTGATATCGCCGGCGATATCAGATCCCGACAAGCACCCGCTGCCTCGACCCGAATCAGGCGACGAGCAGTCTGTTCTGTCGGTGGGTGCGGGCAGGCTGGCCCGTAACCACGACAGAAGGGGCGGCCATGTGCTGGCAGTGCGACAATCCCGACAAAACCACCGACGACTACCTGGACGTGCTGCGGGAGACCATCAAGGACCAGCGTTGGGCAGTGCAGTTCGTCGAAAGTGACAACCGGCCGTTCGCCTACACCGTCGGCCTGCACGAGAACGGCCTGCCGGAATTGGTGGTGACGGGGATGCGGGCGCAGACCTCGGCGAAGCTCCTGAATGTCATCGGCGAGCAGATGGTCGACGAGGGCATGGTCTTGCAGCCGGCCGAGCACATCGACTGTGGGAGAAGGTATCTCCTCGAGGTAGTGGAGGTCGAACACCCGGACGTCCACCTGAAGTTCGCCCTCGGCCTTTACGGCTCGACTATCCGCGCCCTTCAACTCGTCTGGGCAGACGATGCCGGTCGCTGGCCATGGGACCGTGGGTGGGGCCACGGTCGACGAAGGCAACCGGTGCTCGGCATCCGCGGCCCATTGCCGAACTGAGACGGGATGAGCCGTGACGAGACCGACCCAACCCTGCCAAGCTGTCCCCATGCGCCACCTCGTGTTCGTCGAGCCGGGACGGCTCGCATGGCAGGAAGCCCCGGACCCCGAGCCGGGCCCGGGGCAGGCCGTCGTCCGCCCACTCGCCGTCGCGCGGTGTGACCTCGACGCCGCGATGGCCGGCTTCGGCATCTTCCCCGGCCCCTATCCCGTTGGCCACTAGATCGCCGGCGAAGTCATCGCGGTCGGCGACGGCGTCACGCACATAGAAGAAGGACAACGCGTCGCCGTGCCGTTCCAGGTCTCGTGCGGCCGGTGCACCCCCTGCGCCGGCGGTCGCTACGCCGCATGCGATAGCTACTACGCCCGCGCCGGCGCCGCCTTCGGCTTCGGCGACGCCGGCGGCGGCCACGGCGGCGGTCTCGCCGACCTACTGCTCGTCCCCGACGCCGACCACCTGCTCGTCCCCGCGCCGGAGGCGATCAGCGACGTTGCCCTCGCGACGATCCCCGACAACGTCGTCGACGCCTACCGGACCGTCGTCGACGGCCTGCGCGAGCGTCCCGGCGCCGACGTCCTCATCGTCGGCGGCGATGCCCCCTCGATCAGCCTCTACACGATCCTCTGCGCGCAGGCCCTCGGCGCAGGCACCGTCCGCTACGCCGACAACGACGCGCAGCGCCTCGCCGCCGCGTCCGACCTGGGCGCCGACGTGATCGATGTCGGTCCGCAGTTCCCGCGCCGCCTCGAGCGCGCAGCCATCGTCGTCGGCGCCTCGCTGAGCATCGAAGGGTTGCACTGCGCGATCCGCTCCACCGAGCCGTACGGGCGGCTCACCGTGGTGACGATCCACTTCGCCGCCGAGACCCCGCTCCCGATGCTCGAGCTGTACACCCGCGGCATCACGCTGCACACCTCCCGCGCCGACTCCCGGCGCTACCTCCCCGAAGTCCTCGAGGTCGTCGCGGCCGGCCGCATCGATCCGCTGGCCGTGCCGACGACGGTGGTCGGCTGGGACGACACTGCCGAGCACTGGCTCGACCCCGCGCTGAAGATGGTTGCCACTCGCTGAGTTACTGAACCGTCAGACAGGCCAATACGGTTGTATCCCCCGATGCCGCAGCCCATCTCGTCGCCAAGCAGTGTCACGACAATGTGACGAGAGGCCGGTGGCCCCGTGCGAACTGCGTTCGGCAGCTAAGGTAGGGCCCTATGTCCCCGACCGCCCGCCCAGCGGCCTCTATCGGCGAAACCCGTGGTGGCACCGCCTACTTCGCTCACCCGTCAACTGACAGACTCTGCCGTGAATTATTAACACCGCTAACACCTTTCGCCATGCGCGATCACACCCCAAGATGATCGACACCGGCGCGGCAATCGTGGGCACCGGCCTGATGGGCCGGGTGCACGCGGAAGCGTTGGCGCGCATCGGCGTTCCGGTGGTAGGCGTGGTCGGGTCGAGCTCCGACCGCGCCGCAGCCTCCGGGTTGGGCGCCTACTACTGCAGCTTCGAGGAGATGCTCGACGACCCTCGCGTCCGCTCCGTCCACATTTGCTCCCCCAATCATCTCCACCACGCTCAGGCGATGGCCGCGATGCGGGCCGGCAGGCACGTCGTCTGCGAGAAGCCGCTCGCCCTCAATCCCGCGCATGCGCACGAACTCATCGCAGCCGCAACAGATTTCGGCGTCGTCAATGCCGTCTGCTTCGTCTCGCGCTTCTACCCGCTGTGCCGGCAGGCTGCCCAAAACGTCAGCAGCGGATCCCTTGGGTCACTGAGACTGGTCACCGGCTCCTACTTTCAGGACTGGCTGTCCAAGGACACCGACACCAACTGGCGCCTCGACTCCCAACTCGGCGGCCCGCTGCGCACCGTCGGCGACATCGGTTCGCACTGGCTCGATCTCGCCGGCTTCATCACCGGCCAGCGCGTCGAATCCGTGATGGCCGACCTCACCACCGCCCTGCCCGAGCGGTCGGACACCGAGGACATGGCCGGCATCCTGCTCCGCTTCGACGGCGGCGCCCGCGGCGTCCTCACCCTGTCCCAGGTGTCACCCGGCCGCAAAAACCACCTCGCCGTCGAGCTGAGCGGATCCGACGCGTCGCTGCGGTGGGACTCCGAGAGCCCCGAGCAGTTGTGGATCGGGCACCGCGACGAACCCAACCAGCTGCGGCTGCGCGACACCGGCGACTACCCGGCCGGCCACATCCAGGGCTACCCCGACGCGTTCAAGGCGTTCTTCCGCGCCGTCTACGACGCCATCGACGCCGACGAACCCCCCGACCAGCCGGACTACCCCACCTTCGCCGACGGCTTCGAGCAGGTGCTCCTCGCCGAGGCCATCGCCGAGAGCGCCCGGCTCGAGACCTGGGTCTCCGTCCAGCGCTGACCTAACCGGCGTTGGCCGTCATCGCCCACCGGATGCCGCCGACCAGCACGTGCCCCGCCGAGCGCACTACAGTCGCCTCCACCGGCGGAAGATACGGAAGCCACAGCGGCCCGCGCGCCCACCGCGGCAGCATCGCCACCGCCGCCGCGGCGAGCGCCGCATACGGCGCCCGCGCCAGCACCGGCAGCGGAGGCGTCAGCAACAGGAACCGCGCCGCATCCCGCGCCGCGGCCGTCCCGCCCAGCTCCGCCCGGTACGCGGCGATCCGCTCGGCCAGCTCGGCCTCCGTCCGCGGCGGATCGAGCACCCCCAGCTTGGCAGCGACCTGCGCGGTGTCGGCGACGTACCCGTCGCGGCCCTCCTGATCCAGCGGCTGCGACCCGTACAGCTGGTGCGCGCGCAGGAAGCTGTCGATCTCGGCGATGTGCACCCACTCCAGCAGGCGCGGGTCGCCCGCCTCGTAGGCACGGCCGTCCGGCGCCGTCCCGCGCACCCGGCGGTGGATGCCGCGGACCTTGTCGACCGCCCGCTGCGCGTCGTCGGCCGGGCCGAACGTCGTCACCGCCAGGAACGTGCTCGTGCGGGCCAGCCGCCCCCACGGATCGCCGCGGTAGTCCGAGTGCTCGGCGACCCCGGCCATCGCCAGCGGATGCAGCGACTGCAGCAGCAGCGCGCGCAGCCCGCCCACGAACATCGACGCGTCGCCGTGCACCCGGCGGATCGGCCGGTCCTCGGCGAACCACCGCGGGCCCGGCGTCTGGTGGATCCGCGCCCGGTTCTCAGGGCCCTCGGGGCCGGCCACCATGCCGAACAGTGCGCTTCCCATCCGGGTGCGGATCGCGCCGAAGTCATACAGGGTCATGTCCTCATTGTCCCTGCGCGGCGGCGCGGCCGACGCGCGCGAAAATTTTGATCACATCCGCACCCCCGACGAGGCGATCAGCCCTAAGCTGGCGCCATGCACGACCGTCGTCGGGCAACGTGGGGGGCCATCGTCCGGCTGGCAGGTTGCTGCGTCCTTGCCGGGCTGCTCGCCGCCGCGGCGATGTTCCCGCTCGTCGGCGGCGCCGGATCGGTGCTGATGCGCGTATCCGCTTCTGCCACAGAGGAATCCACGCAGCTGCTCGAGGGGGAGGCGCCGACGGTGTCCACCATGGTGGATGCGGCAGGCGCTCCGATCGCGTGGCTGTACGAGCAGCGCCGCTGGGTGGTGCCCAGCAATCGCATCGCCAATACCATGAAGCTGGCGATCATCTCGATCGAGGACAAGCGCTTCTCCGAACACAACGGCGTCGACTGGCAGGGCACCCTGACCGGCCTGACCGGCTATCTGCAGGGCGACGGCAACACCCGCGGCGGGTCGACCATCGAGCAGCAGTACGTCAAGAACTTCAACCTCCTGGTCACCGCGCAGACCGATGCCGAACGGCGCGCCGCGGTGGAGATCAGCCCGGCCCGCAAGCTGCGGGAGATCCGGGCGGCCCTGGACATGGATGCCGCGCTGCCCAAAGCCGAGATCCTGGCCCGCTACCTCAACCTGGTGTCCTTCGGCAACGGCGCGTTCGGCGTTCAGGACGCTGCGCGCACGTACTTCGGCATCAACGCCGCGGACCTGAACTGGCAGCAGGCCGCCCTGCTGGCCGGGATGGTGCGCTCCCCCAGCGCCCTGGATCCCTATACCCACCCCGAAGCCGCGCTGGAGCGGCGCAACGTCGTGCTCAACACGATGATCGCGAACCTGCCCGACCAGGCCGAAGAGCTCCGCCTCGCCAAGGCTCAGCCGCTCGGGGTGCTGCCGCAGCCCGACCCGCTGCCGCAGGGCTGCATCGCCGCCGGCAACCGCGCGTTCTTCTGTGAGTACGCGCTGCAATACCTGGCCCGGGCGGGCCTGAGCAAGGAGGACGTGGCCCGCAACGGCTACCTGATCCGCACCACGTTGGACCCCACGGTCCAGGACAGCGTCAAGAACGCCATCGACAAGCTCGCCGATCCCACCGCCGACGGCGTCGCCAGCGTGATGAGCGTGATCCGGCCCGGCAAGGACGCCCACCACATCGTCGCGATGGCCGGCAACCGCACCTACGGCCTCGATCTGAACGCCCGCCAGACCGTGCAGCCACAACCCTTCTCCCTCGTCGGGGACGGCGCGGGGTCGATCTTCAAGATCTTCACCACGGCCGCGGCGCTGGAGATGGGGTTGGGCATCAACGCCACCCTCGACGTCCCGCAGACGTTCCGGGGCACCGGCCTTGGCGACAGCAGCGAGCCGGGCTGTCCACCGAAGACGTGGTGTGTGAAGAACGCCTCCAACTACTCCGGGCAGATGAACGTCACCGACGCGCTGGCCAAGTCGCCCAACACGGCGTTCGCGAAACTGATCTCC
Organism: Mycolicibacterium psychrotolerans; assembly: GCF_010729305.1. NCBI lineage: Bacteria > Bacillati > Actinomycetota > Actinomycetes > Mycobacteriales > Mycobacteriaceae > Mycobacterium > Mycolicibacterium psychrotolerans. Next base: position 87,312 of record NZ_AP022574.1, read on the forward strand.
CAGATCGGTGTTCCCCGCGCGGTGGACATGGCGGTCCGGCTCGGGCTGCGTTCCTACGCCGAGCCCGGCACCGCCCGCGCGTACGACCCCGAGAGCAACGAGAGCCTCGCCGACTGGGTCAAGCGGCAGAACCTGGGCTCGTTTACGCTCGGACCCCTCGAACTCAACGCGCTCGAGTTGTCGAACGTGGCGGCGACGCTCGCCTCGGGCGGCATGTGGTGCCCGCCGAACCCGATCGAGAAGGTCCTCGACCTCAGCGGCAACGAGGTTCCTCTGGCGACGGCGCCCTGCGAGCAGGTGGTGCCGGAGGGGCTGGCGAACACCATGGCCAATGCGCTGGGCAAGGACCACACCAGCGGAACCGCCGCCGGCGCCGCGGGGTCGGCCGGCTGGGACCTGCCCATGTCCGGCAAGACCGGCACCACCGAGTCGCACCGGTCCTCGGCGTTCCTGGGCTTCACCAATCAATACGCCGCCGCCAACTACGTCTTCGACGACTCCCCGAGCCCGTCGGGTCTGTGTACGTCGCCGCTGCGCAAGTGCAGCAGCGGAAACCTGTACGGCGGAACCGAACCGGCCCGCACGTGGTTCGCGGCGATGACGCCGATCGCGGACTACTTCGGCCCCGTGTCGATGCCGCCCACCGATCCGCGCTACGTCGACGGCGGGTCCGGCAGCGAGGTGCCCAGCGTGACGGGGCTGAAGCTGGACGCGGCGCGAAAGAAGTTGACGGACGCCGGTTTCCAGGTCGCCCCGGACCCGACGCCGGTGAGCAGCTACTCCTCGAGGGGAACGGTCGTCGGCACCACTCCGCGCGGCAGGACGATCCCCGGGTCGATCATCACGATCAACACCAGCAGCGGTGTCGCCCCGGCGCCGGTGTACCAGCCGCCCGCCCCGAGCGCGCCCTCGGCTCCGCCACCGCCCGACGCGCCGCCGCCACCACCGCCGCCGCCGCCGAACGTCATCGAGATTCCCGGGCTTCCGCCGATCGTGCTGCCGTGGGCGGCTCCGCCCCCACCCCTGCCACCGCCACCGCCCCCGCCGCCGCCACCACCGGCGTGAAGCCGGCGTGATCTGTGTTGACACGCACCCGGCTTGCAGCGTGTACTGAATTCCCTCCCAGCAGATTCGAGATCACCATGTTCTCCGCCATCGAGTCCCGGCTGCTCGCTCTCCTCGAATCCGTGGCCAAGGCCTCACGCCAATTGCTGACCGGCATTCGTTCCTCCACGAGCCGGGCAGCCGACTCCCGGCGCGATGCCACGCACCTCCGTGACCAGGCAGCGTCCGTCGACCGCGGCCGTGACACCAAGCTCGAACACCAGGCCCGCGCCGACGGCGCCCCGCGCGCGAAGACGGCCGAGTGACCCCACGCACCGACGCCCCGGCGCTGTCGCTGGGGGTTCTCGCCACCTCGCGCAAACCCGACGAACGTCGGCTGCCCATCCACCCGGACCATTTCGCCCGGATCGACCCGTCGATCCGGGACCGCATCTTCGTCGAACACGGATACGGTGCCCACTTCGGCGCCACCGACGAAGCGCTCACCGACCTGGTGGGCGGCATCCGCACCCGCGCGGAACTGATCGCCGACTGCGACGTCATCCTGCTGCCGAAGGTGGAAGCAGAGGACCTGGCCGAATTCCGTGAGGGACAGGTCGTCTGGGGCTGGCCACACCTCGTCCAGAACCCTGACGTGACGCAAGCCGCCATCGACCGGCGGCTGACGATGATCGCCTTCGAATCGATGAACCACTGGAACGCCGACGGCAGCTTCGCGTTACACGTCTTCCACAAGAACAACGAGCTCGCCGGGTACTGCTCGGTGCTGCACGCCCTTGCGCTCATCGGCGTCACCGGGGACTACGGCCGGCGGCTGAGCGCAGCGGTCATCGGATTCGGTGCAACCGCGCGCGGAGCGGTCACCGCGTTGAACGCACACGGCGTCGACGAGGTCCGCGTGCTGACCAACCGCGACGTCGCCGCGGTCGCCGCGCCGATCCCCTCCACCCAGATCATCCAGATGGGCCACGACGACGGGGATCCGCCCGAGGCGACGTGGGTCGACACGCCCGACGCCGGCGTGATCCCTGTCGCCCAACTGCTCGCCGACCACGACATCGCCGTCAACTGCGTGCTGCAGAATCCGGCCAACCCGTTGATCTTCGCCTCCGCGGGCGACCTCGCCGCGTTCACACCCGGCAGCCTGATCGTCGACGTGTCCTGCGATGCCGGCATGGGTTTCAGCTGGGCGCAGCCGACGTCATTCGCCGACCCGATTCGACTGCTGCGCAACGGCGTCCACTACTACGCGGTCGACCACAGCCCGTCCTACCTGTTCAACTCGGCGACGTGGGAGATCAGCGAGGCGCTGCTTCCGCATCTGGAGACGGTCCTACGCGGCCCTGCGGCGTGGCAGGACAGCCCGATCGTGCAGCGAGCCGTCGAGATGCGCGACGGCGTCGTGCTCAACGACGAGATCCTGTCGTTTCAGAAGCGCGGCGCCGCCTACCCGCACGCACGCGCCGGCTAGGCCGCGTTCGGCAGCGCCAGCCGGTGGATCATCCGCAGCGTCGAACCGTATTGATGCGCAAGAGATCCCGTCAGGTACGGCAGGTCGTACTTCTCGCACAGCGGCCGCACCCGGTGAGCGATCTCGGCCAGCCGATTACTCGGCAGGTCGGGGAACAGGTGGTGCTCGATCTGGTAACAGAGGTTTCCGCTGGCAAACCCCAGGAACCGGCCGGCGCGGAAGTTCGCCGCACCGAGCATCTGCCGCAGATACCACTCCGCGCGGGTCTCGCTGTCGAGGATGTCGGCGGTGAACTTCTGCGTTCCGTCCGGGAAGTGGCCGCAGAAGATCACCACGTACGCCCACAGGTTACGGAGCAGGTTGGCGATCGCGTTCGCACCCACGGTGCGGCGCCACCGCCGCAGGCTGAGCGCCGGCCACACCAGGTAGTCCTTGGCGCCCTGCCGGATGATCTTGCGCACCAACGCTTTGGTCTGCGCTACCCACTCCGAACGCGGACGTCGCAGGTCGACGCCGTGCAGGGCGATACCCCACTCGAAGGTCAAAGCCAGGAACAGATTCTGTAGCGGTTGCAGCAGATGCTTCTTCTGCCACGGTTGCTCCGGTGTCACCCGCATGACCCCGAAGCCCAGATCGTCGTCCTCCCCCAGCACGTTGCTGAACACGTGATGGCGGTAGTTGTGCGACGCCTTCCACTGCGCCGACACCGCGGCCATGTCCCATTCCCATGTGGTCGAATGGATCTCCGGATCGTTCATCCAGTCCCACTGACCGTGCGACACGTTGTGGCCGATTTCCATGTTCTCGACGCTCTTGGCGAACCCGAGCGCCGCGGTTCCCGCCGCCCAGCCGGCCTTCGACCGCGACACCGCGATCAGCAGCCGGGCCGCCACGTCGAGCGAGCGCTGGAACACGATGGTCCGCCGGATGTAGGCCGCGTCGCGGGCACCCAGGGACTCTTCGATGTCGGTCCTGATGGCGTCGAGTTCGTCGCCGAGGCTTTCGATGTCGTGAGCGGACAGGTGGGTGTACGCGGCAATGTCCGTGATGGCGATGATGTGTCCTCGATTGGTCCGGCCGATGACGTACAGCCGTACCGGTCAACAAGATCCGGAGCCGGCGGTGCCCGAGAGCCAACGCGCCGGCATGTGCCTCTACTCTACGCGCCCGCCGAGATGCTCCGGCCCGGACGGGTGACGGATCGACTTCCCGCTGAGCCGGCGGTTGTGCATCGGCTCCCGCATCACCTTCTGATGCTCGAGCTGGCGGATCAGCTCGTGCTTGGCGTCGGTCAGCGCACGGTCGAGGTCCGCCTCCATCGCGACCGCGATGACCGGAGGCAGGCCGGGCAGCACGGTTCGCAGGGTGACCCGCTGTTCCCGGCGGCCACGGTCCTGCAGCGTCACCTCCACGCTCACCGCGTCCGGGTCCCACCTTCCCAGGTGCGGCTGCAACGTCGCCAGGGATTCCCGCACGTGCGGCCACTCCCGGGCGGCGAAGCCCGCGCCGACGTGGATGACGAACTCGCCGTGGTCGTTTCGACGTCTTGCGTTCATCGTTCCCTCATTTCCTCCAGCAGGTCCTGCAGTGGCACGGTCGCCAAGCCGATCGCGGAGTCACAGATGCCGTACGGCAGCACCAGCGTGCCGGCGTGTACGAGCGCTCCGCAGGAGTACACGACGTTGGGAACGTAGCCGTTGCGCTCGTCCTCGGCGGGGCTCAGCAGCGGCCGCCGCAGCCGGCCGATCATCTGCGTCGGATCGTTCAGGTCGAGCAGGATCGCGCCGATGCTGTAGGTGCGCATCGGTCCGACGCCGTGGGTGAGCACCAGCCAGCCCGCCTCGGTTTCGATGGGGGGACCGCAGTTTCCGAGTTGCACCGTCTCCCAGGTCTCGATCGGCTGCTGGCACGGCGACGCCGACGCCCACACCGCGGGATGGTCGGCGAAGGCGACGGTGTTGGTCTCGCGGTCCGATCTCGACATGGCGGCGAACCGGCCGTTGATCCGACGGGGAAACAGCGCCAGGCCTTTGTTCGCGGCGGCGCGCCCCACCAGGGGGCCCGAGGTGAATGTCTGGAAGTCCGCTGTCTGGAGCAGCTGCTGGCTGATCTCCGACCCGCTGTAGGCGGTGTAGGTGGCGTAGTAGGTGGCCTCACCGTCGTCGTCGAAGAACCGGACGAAGCGGGCGTCCTCCATGCCGACGCTCTCGGCCTCGACGGTCGGCCACAGCACTCGCTCCGGAAGCGCTGTTGCGCTGTCGAATTCGATACCATACGAGCGCTCGGCGATGTCACGGACGGTGCCGATCGTCTTCTCGGCGTGTCCGCGGGTGCTCAGGTGTGCCCGCAGGCTGTCGAGCCGCTCGTCGAGGTCTGCTCGGGTGAACAGCTCGCCCAGTGTGGCGAAGATGTAGTCCGATGCCTCGCCCGCGCGTCCCCGCCTGCCCAGTTCCGCGCGGAAGACGGCCGCGTCCAGCAAGGCCTGTTCCACGCGTCCGGTGGAGGCGAAGGGGGCGGGCACGTCGACGGTGGCCACCCCCGCCGCGTCGACGAGGCCTGTCCGGAACCCGATCGAGGAACGATGCCCTTCCCCGATGGCCCGCACGCTCATCACGAACCGAAGGCTTCCCGCGGGTGTGCCTGCCTGATCGGGGTGGGCGACGATGCTCGGGTTGCACAACGCCGCCCCCTCGATCGCGTATTCGTTCGTGAACGTCGCGCCCAGCAACATCATTCGCGACTCGGTGAGTCGTCGGTCGGGGTCGAGGCGGTCGGCGAGCTCGTCGGCATGCCGACCGAACGTGGCGTGCAGATCCCGGTGCCGGCCCGCGAAGCGCGTGGCGATGTCGTGCAGGGCGTCGCGAACTTCGTCGTCGGACAGGGCGAGGATGCGCTGCAGCACCTGGTTCGCGCGTGACTCCTGCAGCTCGAAGCCTTCAAGTCCCGGCACGAACAGCCGGGTGATGACCCGGCGCGAATCGGCCGCGAGGCGTTGCGGGCTACGGGTGGCCAGCCCCGCCCGCGTCGACGTCATTGTCGGACAGGCGAGTAGCGCCGCGCCTGCTGCATCGTCGACAGCGCCGCCAGGGTGGACTCGGCGCCCTGGTTCAGGTTCACCCGGTCGGCGTGCAGACCGTCGTAGCCTCCGCCGGTGCCGGAATCCCACATGGGAAGCCCCAGGTCGTTGTCTCCGCCGAACCACCCGGCCGCCATCCGCAGACCCTCGAGCCAGGCCGGCCGCGCGTCGGCGGCCGCCGCCCGGGCGCACGCATCGGCCAGGCTGGCCACCTCGATCGGCTGCTGGTCGAATCCGGGACCGAGGTCGCTGGGGCCTCGCCCGGTGACCGGCGTCGGCGACAGATGACCGTCCCTCGTCTCGAGGTCGAGCAGCCAGTCCAGCAGGTCCAGACCGCGGTCCAGCAGCGCCGCATCGTCGAGCGCAACGCCCGCGGCGATCATCGCCTCGGCGAGCACCGCATTGGCATACTCCAGACGTGGCTCAGGCCAAGGCCATTCGGGATCCGGTGCGGTATCCGGGAGGGTGGCCACATAGCCGGTCAGAAGTTCGCGCGCTGCAGTGTGCCCGGGCGCGACGCTGAGGAGTTCGGCGGCGCCGATCGCGGCGAACGCCCTCGCCCGCGGATGGGGTGACCGGGTCTGGGCAGCGCGCTCGAACTGCACGGTGGCGAGCCGGCGCACGAGGCCGACCTCGCTGTGCGCGGCGGCGGTGCCCAGGGCCCACACCATCCGGCCCCAGTGGTCTTCGGTGCTCGGGAGATCTTGCCAGCGTCCCGCGCTGTCCATGCGGTTGCGGCACCGGCCATCATAGGACTGGGCGTCGTTGAGGAAGGTCAGCGCCTTGCCGGCCAGTCCGTTCACCGGACCGGCCGCCCCCGGCTCCCGGGTGGCGACGATGAGCACCCTGGCCATGTCATCGACGCAGTACCCGTGCTCGCGGCGCGGTTCGGTCAGCAGCGCGTGTTCGAAGGTGGCGCGGTGGTCGGTCAGGTGCAGTAGATGCGTGAACACCGGCAGGGGCCCGCTCATGCGGACGCCACCTTCGCGGCGACGAGGTCGCCTGCCAGGCGCAGGTACGACCCCGCCACCACGGGCCACGCCATCGAGGGGGCCAGCTCTCGGGCTTCGGAGGCCATGGTGCCCGCGACGCGGGGATCGGTGAGCAGCCGGCGCAGGGCGCGCACCAGCGCGTCGGGATCGTCGTGAGGGACCAGGGTGCCCGCACCGTTGCCGAGCAGTTCGACCGCGTGCGGGAACGCGGTGGCCACGATCGGTCGCCCGCTGGCGATCGAGTCGACGAGCACACCGGAAGTGACCTGCTCCTTCGAGTCGTACGGCAGCACGACGACGGAGGCGGTCTGCATCAGCGCTGTCAGCGCCGTCGGCGTGCGGTAGGCGGCGTCGAAAGACACCGAGTCCTCGATACCCAGTCGTTTGGCCTGTGCGACAAGGCTTTCTCGATAGATATCGCCCTGGAAAGCGAGCACTTTCGGGTGCGTGCGGCCTGCGATGAGATACCGCGGCCGTTGTGCGAGGTCGCGCAGCGAGGCCATCGCGTCGATGACCCGCTCGATGCCCTTGCCCGGGCCCAACAGGCCCCAGGACAGGATGATCGGCCGGCCCGAACGCTTGAGCGCCTGCACCGCGGGCAATGCCGCGCCGTGCGGGATGACGCTGATCTTGCGGCGGTCGACGGCGAACCCGGCGCGCAACCGCGTGCGCGCGGTCTCCGACATCACGACCACCCGGTCGGCGCGCGCCACGACCTCCTCGAGGACGGAACGTTGATGCGGCGTAGGACTTTTCAACACCGTGTGCACGATGACGATCGAAGGCACCGTCAGGCCCTTCATGACCTCGAGGACTTCGTCGCCGTCGGCACCGCCGTAGATACCGTACTCGTGCTGGATGATCGCGACGTCTCTGCGATTGAGCCATTCTGAGGCGTCCGCGAGGGACGCGGCGGAGCCGTTGACGAGTTCGCCGACGACATCGGGACGGACCGATCGGGTCCCGTCATAGATGCGCACGACGTTGACGTCGGCGCCCCGCGCGGACAGACCGTCTGCCAGGGCAGCGCTGAACGTCGCCAGCCCGCAGACGGTCGGCGCGTACGTGCTCAGGATGCCGATGCGCGGCAGCGGGCGGAAGCCGCCGCGCAGACCGACAGGAGCGAGCAATGGATTGACTGATGATGGTGCATTCACGGCGGTCCCGACTGGGCTGTTTGCCGCCGGCGGGACCGGCGGGTGCGAAGACTCGAGAAGACCATCGCGAAGCGCGCGGCAGGTGATCTAAGCGGGACTGCTGGGTTGACCAGCTCGTTTCACCCTACACCCGCGGGACTAGGGGCCGCCGCGCCAATGCTCGATGCGGTGATGGTCGGGTGTGAAGCCGTGCTGCATCCCCCAGAGCACGGCGTGCGTCCGGCTCTCGATGCCCAGCTTGCGGTACAGCGAGCGGATGTAGGACTTCACCGTGTTGGGGCTCAGGTAGGTCAGTCGCGCGACGTCGGCGTTGTTCTTGCCCTGGGTGATGAGCGCGAGGATCTCCGCCTCGCGGTCGGTGAGGCCTTCGCTACGGCCAGGCCAGTCGTTGCCCGGCGCGGGGCGCGTCCGCGGCGGTGCCTCACTGACTACGGTCTGTCCCTGGTGAACCGCTTCCAACGCCGCCACCAGCTCACGCGCCGGCAACGTCTTCGACAGATATCCGTGGGCGCCGCGCTCCCGCGCGCTGGCGATCAGATCGGGATGGAAGTTCCACGTGTACACCACGACTCGGCGCGCACACGGGTTGGCGACCAGTACGCCGATCTCCTCGTGATCCGACTCCGGTTGGGCGAAGCTGTCGTACAGCGCGATGTCGACGGTGTCCTTGAGCGGCATCGTGGCGTCGAGTTCGGCGACGACCACGCGATCGCGGTACGGCTCGAGCATGTTAGCCACGCCTTGGACGACGACGTCGTAGTCGTCGATGAGTGCCACCGTTATCGCCTCGGTCACGGCGCCGACATTACCCCCTTAGGGGTGTACCGCCACACCCCTGAGGGTGGTCGACTGAACCCGTTCTGAACGGCCGAAACTCCACACGGAAGGTTCGATCATGATCATTCTCGGCATCATCGCGGTGATCGCAGGTCTGCTGTTGAAGATCTCCATTCTCACCACCATCGGGGTCATCCTCGTCGTCGTCGGGGCCGTCCTGGCGGTCCTCGGCTCCACCGGTCGCGCGGTCGGCGGCCGCCGGCACTACTTCTGACCCCCTGACCTGCGACGGGTGACACCGATCACAAACTGACGTTTGCGTAGACGGTGCCCCGGCTACCCGACTTCTTACGAAAGGAGTTCAAAATGCCTACCTGGCAATGGATTTTGATCGCCGCAGCAATCATCGTGGTGATCGCTGTTGTGGTCCTGGCTGTGCGTTCCGGTGGTGGCCGCAAACGCAGCGAGCAGCTCAAGCAACATTTCGGACCCGAGTACGACCGGACGGTGCACCGGACCGGCGACCCGAAGGCCGCGGAGAAGGAACTCGCAGCCCGCGCCCGCAAGCGCGACAAGCTCGACATCGTCGCGCTGTCCCCGGTGGCCCGCAATGACTTCGAGTTGCGCTGGGCCCAGGTGCAGACCGACTTCGTCGATGACCCGGCGCGGGCCGTCGGCACCGCTGACCTGCTTGTCACCGAGGTCATGCGGCAGCGTGGCTACCCGGTCGACGACTTCGAACGGCGCGCCGCCGACATCTCCGTCGACCACCCGCACATCGTCGAGAACTACCGCGCCGCGCACAGCATCCACGCCGCGCAGCAACGCGGCGAGATCGACACCGAACGGCAGCGGGAGGCCTTCGTGCACTACCGCGCGCTGTTCGAACGACTGCTCGACACCACCGACAACGACACCTCGAAGGAGGCACGGCATGACCACGCGTGATCAGCACACCGACGCCTACGCCAACCAGGCCGCTCAGGGCCAGCCTCAGTACGCGACGGACAACCAGAACTACGTTCCCGAGGACCAGGTCGCCCCGATGCAGCACGACACGACCGGGACCCACGGTGCCGGCCCGTCGACAACGCCGATGGACCCGCAGGCCGCCGGCCTCGCTCAGCAGCACGAGCAGCGTGCTGATATGCAGCAGCACGGGCAGCGCACTGATCACGAAACAGACGCCGACGGAAGGCTGTTCGCCGATGATGAGCTCGCCGGGCTGCGGGCGCGGTGGGACGCGGTACAGGCCGGCTTCGTCGACGATCCGAAGGACTGCGTGCAGAAGGCGGACGGCCTGGTGGCCGACCTGGTGCAGCAGCTCACCACCGGCTTCGGCCAGGCACGGTCACGCCTCGAGGAGCAGTGGGGCCGCGGCGAGCAGGCCTCGACCGAGGATCTGCGTGTCGCGCTGAAGCGCTACCGCAGCTTCTTCGAGAGGCTGCTCTCGGTCTGACGACCTGACAGGACTGCGCTGGCGGCGGGCGAGATGCCCGCCGTCAGCGCAGTCGACTGTTGGGGTTATGCACGCGAATCACCGATATGGCGTACACAAGCCCACACTCGGGCCCGGAGCTCACGCCCGGAAGGCCGAGCCCCGCTCCCGGTCCAGATACGTATCGGCCTTGTTGCGCAGGAAGAACACGTACACCACCAGCGACACCGCGATGCACACGGTGACGTAGCCGATGAACAGCGGCACCTGATCCTGTTCCTTGGCGGCCTGGTAGATCAGCGGCGCGGTCCCGCCGAACATCGAGTTCGCCAGCGCATAGCCGACGCCCACCCCGAGCGCCCGCACATGCGCCGGGAACAACTCCGACTTCACCAGCGCGTTGATCGACGTGTATCCGGTCAGGATGATGTAGCTGACCGCCACGAGCGCGAAAGATGCCAGCGGCGAACGTGTCTCGGGCAGGTACGTGATGAGCACATAGGTCCACACCAGCCCGCCGACCCCGAAGAACACCAGCATCGGCTTGCGTCCGATCCGGTCGCTGATGATCCCGCCCACCGGCTGCAGCAGCATCAGGAAGATCAGCCCCGTCAGGTTGATCCACGTCGCCGTCATGCCCTCGCCCTTGTACGCGGTCTTGACGATCGCCGGCGCGTTGACGCTGTAGGTGTAGAACGCGACGGTGCCGCCGAGCGTGATCAGGAAGCACAGCAGCAGCGGCCGCCAGTACTGCGTGAACAGTGCCCGCATCGATCCGGCGCCCGGGTCCTCCCCCGCCTTGGTCGCCTCGATGACCTCTTCGGACAGCGACTCGTCCATCGTGCGCCGCAGCCAGAACACCACCACCGCCGCGACGCCGCCGACGGCGAACGCGATGCGCCAACCGAATTCACGCAGCTGGTCGTCGTCGAGCACCGTCTGCAGGATCAGCAGCGTGAACTGCGCCAGCACGTGCCCGCCGACCAGCGTCACGTACTGGAACGACGAGAAGAACCCGCGCCGCTCCCGCGTCGCCGCCTCCGACATGTAGGTCGCGGACGTCCCGTACTCGCCGCCGGTCGCGAAGCCCTGCACCAGCCGCGCCACGACCAGGATGATCGGCGCACCGATCCCGATCACGGCCTGCGACGGCACCACCGCAATCACCAAGGAGCACAGCGCCATCAGCGACACGCTCACCGTCAGCGCCGCCCGCCTGCCCCGCCGGTCGGCGAAGCGGCCGAAGAACCACGACCCGACGGGCCGCATCACGAACGTGATCGCGAAGATCGCGTACACGTACACCGTCGAGTTCTTCTCGGACTCCTCGAAGAACTGGCCCTCGAAATACGTTGCGAACACGGTGTAGACGTAGACGTCGTACCACTCGACGAGGTTGCCCGATGACCCGCGGATCGTGTTCCAGATCGCCCGCCGAGTCTCGGCGGCGCTCGACCGCGGCACTGTCGTGGTGGTCATCGTTGTCCCTCCCCCTGTGTCAGCCCGAACCGTACTCCAAAGCCGGCTCCGGATCGACACTCCGGCTGCTGGAAATCGTCAACTGGTTCGGCTGCACGTCGTAGCGGGTGCCGTCGGAAGGATTCGAGACGGTGAAGCCGCTGCCCGAGCGCTGTGCGTTCTGCAGTTCGAGGCTCGCGCCATCGCTGAGCCGCTCCCCGCGGTAGTAGTAGCTGTCGCCCGACTTGCACACCACCGCCAGCGACAGCGACGTGCGAATCGCCGCGGCCGGTGTGCTGCCTTGGTCGCAGCGTGCCGAATGTCCAACGAAGCCTTGGGAATCCGTGCCCGACACGCCCTTGATCGGCTTACCGCTCGCCGTCGAGGTGGTGGTCGTCGTCGACGTGGTCGTCTCCTCGGAGGACGTCGCTTCGGACGACGATGACGACGACGTCGGTGGTGGCGCGGCGAGCCGCGACGTCGGCGCGGTGCCGCTGTCTCCGCCGCTGAAGACCAGCACCAGCGCCAGCACCACCGCGGCGGTGAGAAGCACGATCGTCGCCACCATCAGCCCCACCTGGCCCTGGCTGAACCGCCGGGCGGGACGTTGGGGAGGAGGCGGCGGGGCCGGCGCGTACGGCGGCGGCGTCGGATGCGCCGCGGAGAACTGCCGCGTCGACGGCGGCGCCGCCGGGGCGACCGGCGCGGCACTGGGCGCGTGTTCGGCCGCCGCTCCCGCTGCGCGGGCCAGATCCCCGGCCGAGGTGTACCGGTCGGCCGGCGCCTTCGCCATGCCGCGGGCGACGACGTCGTCGAACGCGCGGGTGATGCCGCGCCGCATGATGCTCGGGCGCGGCGGGGCCGAGAACATGTGCGCGCTCATCACCTGCCGCACATCGGCCGCCTCGAACGGCGCCCTGCCGGTCAGCATCTCGTAGAGCAGACACCCCAGCGAGTACACGTCCGACGCCGGCCCGCCGCGATCCCCGCTGAACCGCTCCGGCGCCATGTACGCACACGACCCGACGACCAGACCCGTCGACGTCACCGTCGCCTCGCCGCCGCCGTGCGCGATCCCGAAGTCGACCAGGTAGGCGAAGTCGTCGGGCGTCAGGAGCACGTTCTCAGGCTTGATGTCGCGGTGCACCAGACCGTTGGCGTGCGCGGCGTCCAGAGCCGCGGCGACCTGCCCGATGATCGACACCGCACGCCGCGGTTGCAGCGCACCTTCGGTGCGCAATAGCTGCTTGAGGCTGGGACCTTCCACCAGGCGCATGTCGATGTACATCACGCCGTCGATCTCGCCGAAATTGTGTACCGGGATGACGTGGGGTTCCTGCAGCCGCGCCGCGATTCGCGACTCCCGCCGGAACCGCTCCTGGAAGTTGGGGTCGGCGGCCATCTCGGGCCGCAGCAGCTTGATCGCCACCATGCGCTCGCGCGCGGTGTCGTAGGCGCGGTAGACCTCACCCATTCCCCCGACCCCGATCACCGACTGCAGCTCGTAGGGTCCGAACCGCGTGCCGATCTTCGGGGAGCTCACATGCAGTCCTTTCCGTTCGTCGCCGGGCACGCCGCATAGGCTTCCCGCTCCGAGCGGCTCCCTAACTGCCGGTCAGCAACCGCGCAGCAATTCGCCCAGCTCGGCGTCGAAGCGATCGGCCAGATCCCACAGGTCATCGACCAATTGCGGGCACGAGATTATGCCGACGTTGAGCCGGTCGGCCACCGACATCACCGTGATGTTCAACCCGGACCCGTGGAAGATCGGCCCCAGCGGATACAGCGCGGTCACCTCGGCACCGCAGCTGTACAGCGTCGTCGGCGGGCCGGCCACGTTGGAGATCACCACGTTGTGGATCGCCGTGTGCGTCAGCGGCGTGTGCGACATCACACCCAGCAGCCAGCTGTACATGCCGCGCGAGAGCAGCTGTGCCAGATCGACCAGCAGCGTCGGCCCCAACGACCCGCTGTGCTCCTTGGCGCGCTGGTTCGAGGCCGCGATCGCGTGCAGCCGCTCCAGGGAATCCGCGATGTCGGTGTGCAGATTGCTGAACATCCCGGAGAGCTGATTGCGGCCCGGACGGTTCGACTCGCCGTGCACCGACGCCGGCACCACCGCGATCAGCGGCTTGGCCGGCAGCTCGTCGCGATCGGACAGATAACCGCGCAGCGCACCCGCGCACAGCGCCATCACCACGTCGTTGACCTTGACGCCGCAGCCGTTCTTGACCTTCTTGACGTCGGCCAGGTCCAGCTGCACCAGCGCGATCGAGCGTTCCGAGGTCAGCTCGCCGTTGAACCGCGTCCTCGGCGCCGAGAACGGGGCGGCCATCGCGGTGCCCGTGACCGCGCGGTTGACCGTCTTGGCGACCATCGCCGCGGTCTCCGGAACCACCCGGGTCAGCTGCCACGGCCGCGTCACGAACCGTATGAGACCGTCGGCGGCGATCGCCCACGGCGCCGTGTCACCGGGGCCGTCGACGGGAGCCGGTGGCGGCGCGTCGGGCTCCAGATCGCACAGCGTCTCCAACAGATTCGCCGCGGACACCCCGTCGACGGCCGCGTGGTGCACCTTGATTATCAACGCCAGCGGACCGCCGTCCTTCAGCGCCGCGCCGTCGATCCCCTCGATCACCCACATCTCCCACAGCGGCTTGCTGCGGTCCAGCGGCACCGACGCGATGTGCCCGCACACCTCGGCCAGCTCGTCGCGGCCGCCGGGCGACGGCAGGCCTATCCGGTTCAGGTGCCGGTCGAGGTCGAAGGTCTTGTCCGGCACCCACACCGGATGGTCGAGGTTGAGTTGGCTGTCGCCCAGCTTGGCGCGCAGTTCGGGCAGCGCCTGGATGCGCTCACCGATGTGGTGTTGGAACCGCTCGTAGGTGAAGCCGCCCGGCACCGTCGACGTGTCGACCATGACGACCGAGCACACGTGCAACGGCACGGTGGCCGACTCGCTGTACAGAAGACCCGCGTCAAGCCCACCCAGCCGTTCCACCCGTCCGACGTACCCCCTTCGACGGCGGCGTCAAACTCCCGGCGGGGTGAACGAGACGACCTTGCCCCGGTTGATCGACACCCAGTCCCGCGCCTCCAGGTACGGGCGGAACGTCTCCGCGATCGCCTGCTGGTCTGCGGGTGCCTTCGGCCGCTGCAATTCATAGAGGTGCGGGAACTCCGTCCACGCGACCACCGCGTCCCACAGCCGCAGCGCCGCCTCTCCCGTCGGCGGATCGATGAGCACCGGCCCGAACAGGCACTGCCCGTCGGGAAAGAACAGCGTCGGCACCCCGTAGCCGTCGGCGTCGACGACGCGCTGGTGGTCGGCCATCACCTCGTCGCTGGTCGTCGGGTCGGCGATGGCCTGGTCGACCAGTCCGGGGTCGAAGCCGAGGTCCTGCAGCAGGTGTTGCGCGACGGCCTTCTCGTGCGGCTTGTGTCCCTCCACGTGCAGCGCCCGCGCCGCCCGCTCGTACCAGGCGTCGACGTCGGCCATCGACCGCCGGCGCAGCAGCGCGCCGATCCGCATCATCGACCAGCCGTAGGACCACTCCCGTTCCCACGGGTGCTTCTTGCCTTCCAGGCGGTTGATCTCCTCGAGACTGAAGAACCGCCAGTTCACGGTGAGGCCGGTCAGGTCGCGCACGTCGCGGATCCACCGCGACGTCTGATACGCGTACGGGCACATGACGTCGAAGTGGAAGTCGACGGAGGTCGGCCGCTCGGTCACATCGTGAACCTCAGGTTGCGGGCGGCCCGGTCGCCGAGCGCGTCGTCGCCCTTCCAAGTCACCGTGCCCGCGTCGATCTGGGCCTGCGGGTCGATCCGGCCCGACGCGAGCTGGATGAACGTCGTCGAGTCGGTGGTGACGACGACGTCCGGGTCGTCGAGGTGGTCGACCTTCTTCGCTTTGCCGTCGACGCGGACATGCAGCTGTCGGGTGACCGGCCCGGTCAGGTCGAACGTGATGCTTCGGCCGTCGGGCAGCCCCACCTTCTTGCCGACGATGTAGCCGATCGAATTCTCGACCTGGTCGAGCGCCAGTTCGGCGGCGATGCCGGCGTCGTCGGAGGCGCGGCCCAGTGCGGTGGTGACGTCGCGTTCGTGCACCCAGATGTCGAAGACACGGATCGCCAGGAACCGGCCCAGCGTGCCGGGGCCGACGGGCATCCAGGACGGCCGGTCCAGGTCCCCGGCCGTCATCGACGCCAGGTCACGCCTGCGCAGGTCGAAGACCGCCCGCATCTTCTCCGGGTACGGCGCGGGATCGGCGACGAACTCGGCGGCCCGCTCGAACGGCGGCAGCTGCTCGACGGTCTCGGGCCACCAGCCGGCCAGCACGGCTTCGATGCTCACCACGTGGTCGAACACGCCGCGCACCGTCCAGTCCGGGCACAGCGACTGCGCCTGCCACTCGGCGGCGCTCAGGTCGTCGGCGAGGGCTTCCATCGCGGCGTAACAGTGTTCGGTGGCGTGGCGGATGTCGTCGAGCGTGCGCGTCATGCTTCCCATGCTTCATCTCTAGCGTTGAGACTGCGCCCACGGCGGCGAAACGGCCGAAATGTGCGCCGCCAACGCAGTCTCAACGGGGGTCAGAACCCGCCGCGCGCGATCACCGCGCGCTGCACGCGCTGGAGAATCTCCGCCTGCCGGTCGTCTTTCACCACCCGGACCACGGTCCAGCCGACCGACGCCAGATACTCCAACCGGATGATGTCTTTGCGGTAGGTCTTGTCGTCCTCGCGATGGTGCTGCCCGTCGTACTCGACGGCGACATTCAGCGCCTCCCACCCCATGTCGAGGTAGTAGCGGGGATAGCCGTCCGGCGCCAGCACCGGGATCTGGGTAGCGGGCCGTGGATAGCCCGCGCGCACCAACATCATTCGCACCCGCGACTCCTGCGGCGACTCGGCGCCGGCGTCCACCCAGCCCAGCACCCGATCGACGCGGCGCAGATGACGGACGTGCGGATGCCGCTGCGCCAGCCGGCGCACGTCGTCGCCCTTGAAATGCGTAGCTCGGGCCAGCGCGTCGAGCCGGGCGACCGCCTGAACCTCGGAGCCCTGCCTGGCCAGATCGAACGCTGTGCGCTCGGGCGTCGTGACCGGCAGCCCCCGAAGGGCGATTTCGTCGTCGAGCAGGGTGTCGTTGCGGGTGAGGACACCCGGTGGAGCGCGGTGATTCGGCCAGTTCAGCTCGATCACAGCGTCGTCGTCGACCCAACTGGCACCCCACAACGCCGACGCCGCGAGTCCCGACACAACGCCCTGCCTGCCCGACCACAGCCACGCCGCCGCCGCGCGTTGCCGCAACGTCAACTCGGCACGCGCGGGCACATAGACATCCGGCAGCACCCGCCGGTACCTCGTCCGCAATTGATGGCGCGTGAGTGCCCCACTCGCCAGCGCCTCGGTCCCGAGAAAGACCCCCTCCATGCAGGAAGGGTGGCATTCGTAGGGGAAGCGCCGCTGAATCTATCCACAGGCTGCGTTGAGACTGCGCCCACGGCGGCGAAACGGCCGAAATGTGCGCCGCCAACGCAGTCTCAACGGAATTGTCAGGCCGCCACGGTCTCCTGCACCGCGTTGGCGGCCAGCGTCGGCAACGACACCGACATGCCCTCGACGTCGATCCGGCCCCACGAGTAGAAGTTCAGGAAGTCGATGGTGGACGTGACGATCTGCACGGTCACCGACTGGCCCGGCTGCAGCGTGTGCGCGACCTGCTCCAGCGAGTACGTCACGGTGTGCGTCTGCCCGTCCAGCACCACCGGGATCGGCGTCGCCTGGTTGCCGAGCACCAGGCGCGTCTTGTCGTCGACGATCTGGGCGTAGACGTGCCTGGCGGTGCCGGTTCCCGAGTATGTCAGCGTGAGTTCCGGTGCGCCGACGATGTGGGTCACCTCCGTCGCGGCGGGCACCTCGAGGTTGACCGCGTTGAGTGCCGGTGCGGCAGAGGGCAATCCGAGCACGATGCCGAGCAGGCCACTGAAGATGACCCGCGGCTGCGGGCCCGAGCCTCCGATGAACGGCACGAACGGGATGGTCTTCGGGTCGGTGCGTTCGCCGGTCAGCGGAGTGCCCGTGGTGGCGACCGGGTAGGTGTCCGACGAGTACCACTCGCCGTTCTGGTCGGTCCACTCGAACTGCGGGCCGGTGTCGGCGGTCGGGTCGTCCTTGACGTAGTGGTCGAGCCAGGCCAGCGTCCGGTCGATGACGAGTTGCCCGTCGTTGCGGGTGCTCACGCAGGCGCCGTGCCCGCCGCAGTACCACACCACCTTGGTCGTCGTACCGGCCGCGATGAGCGCTTTGGCGTTCGCATCGGCCTGATCCAGCGTGAACAACGTGTCCACGGTGCCCTGGAACAGCAGCGTCGGCGTGGTGATGTCGCCGAGCTGGTCGGCGTAGCCGCGGTCGTTGAGCAGGTCGATGTCGGACTGCTTGACCGTGCCGAACAGGATGCCGCCGATCGCCGCGGGCAGGATCCGCTCGTTCGGCCGGGACAGCGTGAGCACCAGCACCGACGACAGCAGGGTGGCCCAGCCGCTGCGGACCGCCTCCCGCGGGAACAGCACATCGGTCAGGCTGTTCCACGCGATCGTCGGGACGATGGCGTCGATCCGGTGATCAATGGCCGCCGTGGCCAACTGGATGCCACCGCCGTAGGACGCCCCGACCATCCCGATCTTCGGGTCGTTGATGCCGTCGAGCGCGACGTCGGGCCGGGCGGCGAGCCAGCTGATGATGCTCGAGATGTCGCGGCCCTCGTAGTCGGGTGACTGCAACTGCATGCGTCCGCCCGAGCGCCACTCGCCGCGCGGATCCCAGGACACCACGTTGTAGCCCTGCTCGCGCAGCAGACCGATGCCGATGACGTCGTGCGGAAGGAGGCTGTCGTAGCGCAGATTCAGCGTGGTCGGTCCGGGCAGCCCGAGGCCGGGCCCGTCGAGCACCGTCGGCGCCTGGCCGAGCTCGTCGTAGACGAGCGACGGCATGAAGTTCACGAAGATCTCGGTGCCGTCGAACGACGTCACCCGGTAGCTCTTCGCCTGCGGCGCACCCGGAGGCGCGAAGTGGTCGATGGGGAATCCGATGATCGGCTGCAGGAAGTCGCCGACCAATGGAATCGCGTGCAGTGCCGAGACGATCGGAGTGACGATGAACGTGCCGACCACCGGGATCTTCTGCAACCACAGCAGCGGCGGATGCACCTCCTCGACCGTCACGCCGGTGGGGATCGGGTAACCGTCCGCACGACTGGTGGTGGTGACGTCGCCGACGCTGGTCGGCGTCTCGTTGGTCGCCTCGCGGCCCGCTGTCACCACCGACATCACCAGGGAGGCCAGCGCCGGCAGCGCGGGGTCCTGATCGGCGTCGACGTCCGCATGCTCGGCGGCGAGCCGGTGGAACAGCGTGGTCGTGGCACGGACCGGCGTATCCGGCTCGTCCTCCTCGGCCTCGACTGCCGCCGGCTCCGCCACGGCTGTCGGTTTCCCGACGACGGCTGTGGGTGTGTCCTCGGGGGCAGCCTGAGGCTCGGTGACGGGTTCGGGTGCGGCGTCCGGTTCGTCGGCCTCGGCCTTCGGGGCTTTGTCGGCCTTGTCGGCCTTGTCCGCCTTCGCGGCGGGTTTGTCGAGTGACAGCTTGTGCCGTTTGCGGGCGGGCCTGGTGCCCGCATCCGGCTTATCCTGGTCCGTTTCCTCCGCCGCGGGCCTGGTCGGCCGGGAATCCGCAACGGTCTTCGTCGTCGTCGAGACCGACGTCGACGCCGTTTCCGAGGAGGAACCCCCGTCGTCCGCGACCGCTACACCTGCGCCCGCGACGATCGCGGCTCCGATCCCGAGTGCTACCGCCAACCCGCCGACACGACCCACGAAAGACCCCGCACCCATGGGCTCCATGAATACCGGTCGCGTCCGATGTCCGTGGCGGGTTCGGCCCATCGCGCCGGATATCGCCGTCGATCCCGGCGATCACCCTCGAAATCAGCAGCCGGCCCGACGCCGCCCGGCAAATCACCGAAGGCTCGAAGCGGCACGGTAGGGTTGGCGTGGGTTGGTAGCTCAGCCCCCCGGAAACGTCGCGGCGGCGATCTGATCCCCGCCTGAGTCTCGGACTCGACGTCAGCCGACCAATAACGATGTCGGTGCTCGAGGGATAACAGTTGAGTTTCAGCTACTGCGATGTACGTCTCGTTCGGCGTGCTTTGGCACTGATCGGCGTTCGTGTCGGTACAGTCGGTGCGTCCGACATGCCGCCCCTCGTTCCGACCGGACCGGGGACCGTCTGGAATGACCCCAAGGAGGTCACGCGTGACCGCCGCCCGCTCCGGGCCGGTGGTCGTCGAACTCCAGCGACACCCCCACCAGTAGCGGCCCGCAGCGGCATCCGCGCGGGCCGGCCATCCTCACACACCTTCACCGTCCTTCGCAGACCTGAAGCTTTTAGGGGCCTGTCATGAGCTTATTCACCGACACCATGTACGCCAACGCCCGCACCAGCACCAAAGGGCTGATCACCGGCGAACCGCACGCACCTGTCCGCCACACCTGGGCGCAGGTCCACGAGCGCGCCCGCCGGGTGGCAGGCGGCCTCGCTGCCGCGGGCATCGGGCCCGGCGACGCCGTCGCGGTACTGGCCGGCGCCCCAGTCGAGATCGCACCCACCGCCCAGGGCATCTGGATGCGTGGCGCGAGCCTGACGATGGTGCACCAGCCAACGCCTCGCACCGACCTGGTGCGCTGGGCCGAGGAGACCACCGCGGTGGTCACCATGATCGCAGCGCGCGCCGTGGTGATCTCCGACCCGTTCATGGCCGCCGCCCCGGTGCTGGAGTCATTGGGCATGACCGTGCTGACCATCGAAGGCCTGCTGGGCTGCGCCCCGATCGACCCTGTCGACACAGGAGACGACAGCATCGCACTGATGCAGCTGACCTCCGGTTCGACGGGATCCCCCAAGGCCGTGCAGATCACCCACGCCAACATCGTCGCCAACGCCACCGCGATGACGGTGGGCTGCGATTTCGACGTCGACACCGACGTGATCGTGAGCTGGCTGCCCTGCTTCCACGACATGGGCATGACCGGCTATCTGACCGTGCCGATGTACTACGGCGCGGAGCTGGTGAAGATCACCCCGATGGATTTCCTGGGCGATATCTTGTTGTGGCCCAAGCTGATCGACAAATATCGCGGCACGATGACCGCCGCGCCGAACTTCGCCTACAACCTGCTGGCCAAGCGTCTGCGCCGCCAAGCTGTCCCTGGTGCGTTCGATCTGTCCTCGCTGCGCTGGGCGCTCTCGGGCGCCGAGCAGGTGGATCCGCTCGACGTCGAGGATCTGTGCGACGCGGGCGCACCGTTCGGGCTGCGGCCCGAGGCGATCATCCCGGCCTACGGCATGGCCGAGACCACGGTCGCGGTGTCCTTCTCGAAGTGCGGCGGCGGCATGGTCGTCGACGAGATCGACGCCGACCTGCTGGCCGTGCTGCACCGGGCGGTGCCGGCCACCAAAGGCCACACCCGCCGGCTGGTGTCGCTGGGCAAGCCGCTCGACGGCCTCGAGTTGCGCATCGTCGACGAGGACGGCAGCGAGCTGCCGCCCCGCGGCGTCGGGGTGATCGAGGTGCGCGGTGAACCGGTGACGAAGGGCTACACCACCGTCGCGGGCTTCCTTGCCGCACAGGATGATCGGGGCTGGTACGACACTGGCGACCTCGGCTACGTCACCGAGTCCGGCGAGATCGTCGTGTGCGGCCGACTCAAGGACGTCATCATCATGGCCGGCCGCAACATCTACCCGACCGACATCGAACGCGCCGCGGGCCGTGTCGAGGGTGTGCGGCCAGGCTGCGCGGTGGCGGTACGCCTCGATGCCGGGCTCTCGCGGGAGACCTTCGCGGTGGCGGTGGAGTGCAAAGACTTCCGAGACGAAGCCGCGGTGCGCCGAGTCGAGCGGGCAGTCGCCCACGAGGTGTTCGCCGAGGTCGACGTCCGCCCCCGCAACGTGGTGGTACTCGAACCAGGAACCATACCCAAAACTCCGTCGGGCAAACTTCGGCGCGCGCACGCTCTTTCGCTGGTCAGCTGAGAAAAAGAAGCCTTTTCCCCATCCCCCGAGTCGAGTACCGTCGGAAGACACGATGGCCGACTACGACGCACAGCCGGGGCGTGAGGAACCGGTGGAACCGTCTACCGCGCAACGCGAAGCCGACGACCTCGACCTGCTCGCCGGCCTGCGGGGAGTAGCCGAACTGGTGGCCGACGCCCGCACGGTGCCGGAATTGCTGGGCGACGTCGCGCACTTCGCGGCGATCGCAATCCCGAACGTCGACGGCGCGAGCACCGCGCTGCTGCACGCCCCGTTCGAGGTACGCGCCGTCACGGCGACAGCGGATTTCGTCGAGGTCATCGACCGCGTTCAGTATGACGAGTTGCGTGAGGGCCCGTGCCTGACCTCCATGATGTCCGGACGGGTCGCGGTCAGCGGCTCCTTGGGCTGCGACAGTCGCTGGCCACACTTCGGCGGCCGGGTGGCCCGGATGGACGTGCACTCGGCGCTGTCCCTGCCGCTGATCGTCGGCGGTGAGGTGATCGGCGCGATCAACACCTACGCGAAGGCCCGCGACGCGTTCGGCGAGCACGCCGTCGCGCTCGGGCTCCAGTTCGCCGGATCGGCCGCGGTGTCGGTGTATCACGCCCAGCTGCTCAGCTCCGCGCGGGCGCGTACCGAGCAGTTGCAGCGCGCACTCGGCAACCGAGCGGTGATCGACCAGGCGATCGGCATCATCCGCAGCCGCTCGGGCGCGAGCGCCGAGCAGGCATTCGAGCGGCTGGCGCAGACGAGTCAGCGGGACAATGTCAAACTGGTCACGCTCGCCGAGCGGATGGTGGACGAAGCCGTACGCCGCGCCCGAGCCCGCCACCGCAGCTAACGCACTGAGCCGTGCGCGAATTGGGTGATCTCGGCGATCAGCACCGGGCGGGAGTAGCGGTCGTTCATCAGCCGGCGAGCCAGGTCGGTCAGGTGTTGGCCGTTCGCATGCGAGTACGCGCGCAGCACCGTGAACGCCTCCTCCACCGGGACATCGAGCACCTCGCGGAGCAGCCCCTTGGCCTGCTCCACGACGGTGCGCCCGGCCAGGGTGGCACGCAACTGCGGAAGCACGCTCGACGGTGTCGGAGCCTGCCCCTGCAGGATCGTCACGCACGCGATGTGCGCCAGCGTCTGGGCCACGAGCAGGTCGGCATGGTTGAGGTGGCCGGGAGACGTGCCGAACAATCCGAGAGCCCCGAGCACGAGCCCGGCCGCACGCATCGGCACGGCGTGCACCGAGGCGAAGCCCTCGGCCACCGCTTCCGGAACGAACCGTGGCCAGCGCGCTTCGGCGGCGGCATCCAGGTAGGCGACCGATACCGGTGCGCCGGTGGTGTAGCAGTCGACGCAGGGACCCTGGTCGGTCTGCAGCTGGAAGAGTTCCAGGTCGCGGGCCTGCTGGGTGGTGGCGGCCACAATATGCAGCCGATCGAAGGGGTCGGCCAGCAGAAAGCCGGCCGCGGCGACGTCGAGTAGGTTCGCGGAGCGTTCGGTGAGTTCGGTCAGCAAGTCCACCACGTCGAAGTCGACGAGAAGACTGTCGACGAGAGAGTTCACCGCATCGAGAACGGCCTCCTCGCGCGGGGTCTCTGTCATGTCAGCCTCCATTTCGGTGCCTGTCGCACGTCCCTCACTCCAGCCGCAGTCGGCGTTCGAGGATGTCGCGAGCCACCTCGGTGGCGGCACGGCCGGCTGCGTAGGCGTGCGCGCGGAGGCGCAACAACGCCTCTGCAGGTTCAATACCCAACTGCGCGACGACCATGCCGGTGGCCTGGCTGACCTCGGCGCGCGACAGCGCGTTCAACTCGGTCCATGCGGTGCTGTCCGGGTCGGTGACGGCGGCATGCAGGTCTGCGTCGAGCAGGTCGAGCACCGGGATGCCGGCCAGTTCGGCGGCGATGATGGCCCCGGCGAGCTGATCTGCGCCGAATCGGCCGGGCTTCACCCGGAACAGGTCCAGCGCACCGACGTACTCGCCGGCAACCACCACCGGCATCGCGTAGACGCCGCGGATCCGAAGGTCGAGCATGGCCCGCCCGTACACCGGCCAGCGCTGTTCGGCCGGATCGGCGAGGTCGTGCACCATCACCGGCGAGCAGGTCGTGACCGACTGCAGGCACGGCCCTTCGCCCACGGTGAACTGGAGTTCGTCGAGAGCTCTGGCGTCGCCGCCGCTGGCTCCCAGTGTTCCGGTGCTTGCTCCGTCGAAGACCAGCGAGATGGCCGCGGCATCGACGTCGAGCAGCGTCACGCACGCTTCGCAGAGCCGGTCGGCGGCCTCGGCGCCGCGACGGCCGCCCACAGCGGCAAGGAGTTGTTCGCGCAGCGCCAACCTCTACCCGACCATCAGCCCGACGCGGGTGTGTCCCGGCGTGGGCGGCGATAGGTTCATCCGGTCTGGCCTCTGTTCCTCGAGAACGGCTGGCTTCACATCCCCTGTTGCCGGCCTCGTAGGCTCAGATTACGCCGACGGGCGGCCTGTCGGGCCCGAAGCGCGGAACGGAGCCCGCCCTGCCGCTCACCCGGGGGCAGCGCAGCCGCGCCACCGTGGAATCGCTTCTCCGAAGCGGTTTCTGGGGCATCGTCTGCCGTCGCCATCAGGAACCGGTCGGGCAGGGCCAGCTTGTGAATGGTGCGCAGGGTCAGCAGGTACTGACGGGGCAGCGACGCGGTGGTGTACGGCAGGTCGTACTTCGCGCACACCTCGCGGACCCGCACGGCGATCTGGGCGTACCGGTTGCTGGGCAGATCGGGAAAGCAGTGGTGCTCGATCTGATAGCAGAGGTTGCCGCTGGAGAACGCCAGCGCGCGGCCGGCCTTGAAGTTCGCGGTGCCGAGGATCTGCCGCAGATACCACTCACCGCGGGTCTCCTCGCCGAGGACGTCCGCGGTGAATTTCTCCGCGCCGTCCGGAAAGTGGCCGCAGAAGATCACGACGTAGGCCCACAGGTTGCGCAGCAGGTTCGCCACCCCCGCGGCGACAAGCGTTCTGCGCCAACGCTTCACCGTCAGGGCAGGGAACACCACGTAGTCCTTGAGCGCCTGCCGGGCGACCTTGCGTCCGAGCATCGAGCGGCGTACACCGTCCGACACCGGCCGGTCCCGCTCGGAGTGCACACCCTGAAACGCGATACCCCATTCGAAGACCGCGGCCAGCAACGCATTGCGCAGCGGCTGGAACAGATGCGCCGGCTGCCACGGTTCGTCGCGGGTGACGCGCATGACGCCGAAGCCGAGGTCGTGGTCGTGCCCGATGATGTTGGTGTAGACGTGATGGCGGTAGTTGTGGGAGTACCTCCACTGCGACGAGACCGCGACCATGTCCCACTCCCAGGTGCTGGAGTGGATCTCGGGATCGTTCATCCAATCCCATTGGCCGTGACCGACGTTGTGGCCGATCTCCATGTTCTCGACGCTCTTGGCATACGCGAGGGATGCGGTGCCGAGCAGCCACCCGGTCCGCGACCCGCTCAGTCCGATGACAAGTCGGGAGGCGACGTCGAGAGCGCGCTGGAACAGGATGGTGCGCCGGATGTAGGCGGCGTCGCGGGCACCCAGCGACTCCTCGACATCTCGCCTGATGGCGTCGAATTCGGCGCCCAGTGCTTCGATGTCGGCGTCGGTCAGATGCGCGTAGGCGGCAACGTCGGCTATCGCCACGGGCGGGTCCTTTCGATCTGTGGGGACGGTGAGCCGATCTCGGCGACGGCACGCTCGGCCACCAGGCGCTGGCCCAGGGTGGTGTACGCGCCGGCGACCGCCGACCAGGCGAAGTCGGGAGCGAGCTGGCGCGCCTCGGCGGCCATCGCTCCGGCCAGCCGCGGTTGAGTCAGGATCTGGCGCAGCGCGGAGGCCAGTGCGTCGGAGTCGTCGTGGTCGACCAGGATGCCCGCCCCGCCCGACAGCAGCTCCACGGCGTGCGGGAACGGTGTCGCGACGACGGGCCTGCCGTTGGCGATGGCTTCCACGAGAATCGCCGAGGAGACCTGGTCGGTGGAGTCGTAGGGAAGCACCACCACAGACGACGACTGGATCAGCGCGGTCAGCGATGCACGGTTGTACGAGCGGGGGTCGAACGACACCGAGTCTGCGACCCCGTTGAGGCGGGCCCGCTCGATGCACGCCTCGCGGTAGGCGTCGCCGTGCAGGGCCGCTTCCCGGGGATCCGTCTGACCGACCACCACGTACCGCGGACGGCCCGCGACGCTCTGCAGCGAGCTCATCACGTCGATGACCCGCTCGATGCCCTTGCCAGGGGCGAGCATGCCCCACGTCAGGATGGTGGGCCGGCTGGGCCGCTTGAGTCGGGGGCCCGAGAACACGGTTCCGCCGTGCGGGATCAGAGCGACCTTGCGTGGCTCCACCCCGTAGTCGCGGCACAACCGGTCGCGTGCGGCCGCCGACATCACGATCACGCGGTCGGTCATGGCCACGATGCGCTCCAGGACCCAGCGCTCGTGCGGCCGCGGGAGCTGGGGGATCTCGTGCGCGACGGCGACCGACGGAACCTGCAGGGCCTCGATGAGTGACAGCACCTCGTCTCCGTGAGTGCCGCCGTAGATGCCGTACTGGTGCTGGATGACCGCGACGTCGCTGCGATTCAGCCGGGCCGCGCAGGCCGCGACCGACGTGGCCGACCCGTTGACCAACTCGTCGTCCGAAGACTCGGTCTCGGGTCCGTCGGCGATGCGCACGAGGTCGACGTCGTTACCCAGCGCGCGCAACCCGTCGGACAGGCCGGCGCTGAACCGGGCCACCCCGCACAGCGTGGGCGCATAGGTGCTGAGCACTCCGAAGCGCACCGGCCGCGACATCGGCAGTGCATGTGAAGCGGACATCATCAGCAGCCCGTCCCGTAGTGCAGATATCGGTAAAAAATGTTGTGCGCCTTCACTTTCAAGTTATGAGAGGTCATCGGGTGTCGCCGCTCAGTCGGCGGCTCTGCTCGCGAGCAGTGCCCGGATACTCGATGCGTTCTCCGATGCCGCGGTGGCCATCATGGCGGCATGTGCGTCGTCCGGGTCGGTGGGCGCGGGGATCACGAGCAGCAGCATCTCACCGCCCCTGGCGCCCTGCACTCCCAGCGTGCCCGCCGGATGCCGGTCATAGCCGTCGAGCCGCACCAGCTGATCGGCGAAGCGCAGTTTGGCCGGCGCGCTCAGCCACTCGGCGCGGTTGTACCGCACCCGTTCGATGTTGCCCAGTCGTACCGACAGAACGGTCAGCAGATCGGGCAGTTCGGCACTCAGGTCGTCACTGTGGGGCCACCAGGCCCCGTCGACGAACCCTCTGGCGGGCGCCTTGCGCTTGAGGCGCAGCCGCGGCGTACTGTCGGGTCCCCGGTGGATTTCTTGGTCTTCGAAATCGGTGTGCTGTGTCATTGGGGTGATCCCGCCTGAGCCCGCGGGAGGACCCGAATTCGACCCGGCGACGACGCGAGCTCGAGACGTGCCGCGTGCAACATTTCTCCGGTGTCACCCCAGCATACGCCAGCTGACCGAGAATCCTTGGACAGATTGACGACTGGACAAACAACACTGCACAAATGAAAAGTGGGCTGGTGAGTGTGACTCACCAGCCCACCATCGAAGCTCGTGCCGCTTAGACGGCCGTCACGTTCACGGCCTGCGGGCCTTTGTTACCTTGCTCGACGTCGAACTCGACGCGCTGATTCTCCTCGAGCGAGCGGTAGCCGCCGCCGGAGATCGCGGAGTAGTGGACGAAAACGTCCTCTGCACCGCCGTCGGGGGCGATGAAGCCGAAGCCTTTGTCGCCGTTGAACCACTTCACAGTTCCCTGTGCCATTCTTTTTCAACTTCTCTCATGGGGAAGAACGCCAGTTTTCGGCGTCCCAACCCAACCGTATCACGTGTGGGCGCATCGTCCGATCACGAACCTGCGGGCTCGCACCACTTCGCGCTCTCGGTGCGCGCGAGACCGAGGACGACACAAGCGGTTTCGTAGAGACGGCCGCTTTCTGTCTCGATCGAGGCCGGCAGACCTGCCGCCGTGCGCAACACCATCGTGCCGAGCGCCTGCGACGTCATGCTCGGCACGACAAGCAGTTTCGCTCCCGCGTTACGCCCCACGATCGACATCAAGCGGGGCCGCCGGTGATGCTCGCCGGGCAACATCATCCGCGAGCCGGTGGCGATCGTCTCCAGGTCCAGCTGGCCTTCCGTGGCCGACCAGTTGATCTGGATCGTCTCGATCTCCCCCAGCGCGCGATGGAGCGCACCGATCAGATCAGGGAGTTCCGCGGCGATTGCGGAGGAGTGGGGCCACCACGCCCCGTCGATGCCGCCGCCCAGTTCGGGCGCGAGCGTGACCCGAACAGGCTTCGACGCACGACGGGCGCGCGGTATGCCGTTCACCGATGGGGCGAATCAGCAGAATGATTCTTCGACGGCAGATCGGAGAAAACGGGGGCTTGCACCGGCTCGTCCGGGGACGAGGACGGGGCTGCGACTTGCGGCGCCTGACGATGTGAAAAGAGTTCAGACGATTCCATGAGCACGTCCTTGTGTGTTGGGAGAGTCCCCGCGGATAGGTGGGAGCGAATCGATCGCATCGCCGGCGGGACAACCCTGCGTCCCACGATACACCCCGGTACTGCCCACGGGCACCGCGCATCGGGTCCGCACCCGGATCCGCGCACCCCGGTGCGGCACGAAGATCACGTGCCGCAGCCGTCGGCGCTCGCCGCGCGACGACGTCGTCTCGAGCTCGACGCGGCGCAGGATCTCCCCCAGCACGACCCGGAACTCGACCATGGCGAAGGTCGCGCCCAGGCAGCGGCGGTTGCCGCCGCCGAAGGGCAAGTACGTCGACGGGCTCGACGTCGCCCCCAGCATGCGCCGCGGGTCGAACCGGTGTGGCTGCGGATAGTGCTGCGGATCGGCGTGCACCCACACCATGCCCGGCACCACCATCACACCGGCGGGCAGCAGACAACCCGCCAGCTCGACGGGCTCGGTGAGCACCCGACCGACGTCGAACACCACCGGCCTGATCCGCAGGGTCTCCCTGGCCACGGCGTCGAGATAGTCGTCGTCGCCGTCGCGCGCCGCCCGGACCGCCGCCGCCAGCACCGCCGGGGTCCGGGTCAGCCGCTCCAACGCCCAGGACAGGGCCGTCGCCGTGGTGTCGTGACCGGCGGCCAGCAGCGTGATCAGTTGATCGCGCAGCTCCTGGTCGGACATTCCGCCGGCGCGCACCAGCATCGCCAGCGCATCGGAGCGCTCGGCCAGCGCGGGGTCGGCGCGGTGGTCGGCGATCTCGGCATAGAGCAGCCGGTCGGCCTCGGCGATCGCCTCGCGCATCCGCCGCCACGGCCGCCGGCGCAGCAGATCCGGGTTGGCGATCGCCATGGACTGCCACGGGCCGAGGTTGAGCACGCGCGGCATCACCGTCCGCAGTGCGGCCAGCCGGGCCGGGTCGGACGCGCCGATGACGGTGCGCAGGATGACCTCGAGGGTGATCTCCGACATCCGCGGCGCGACCGGAAACGTCCGGCCGACCGGCCAGGTCGCGATGTCGGCGGCAGCGATCTGCGCGATCAGCGGCGCCTGCGCGGCGACAGCATCGCGGGCGAACGGCGCGAGCATCAGCCTGCGCCGCTCGCGATGGGTGTCCTCGTCGACAACCAGGACCGAGGACTCGCCGAGCAGTCCGGTGAGAATCGAATTCGCTTCTCCGGCATGGAAAGTACGGGAATCGCCGGCGAACACGGTCTTGATGTCGGTGGGGTCGGTCAGGTAGACCATGGTGCCCATGGTCGCCACCCGCAGCGTGAACGACGGACCGTAGCGGCGCCGGCACGCCGCGATGAAGCGCGGACCGCAGGTGAACATCAACCCCGCCTGGACGATCCGCGGCAGCCGCGGCCCCGGCGGCAACGACGTCGTCGCCATCACCCCAGCCTACGAGGGTCGGCAAGATCTCACTGTCTCAGCTGAACGCGCCCCACAACTGGATGACGAGCACCACGGCCACGGCGGCAAAAATCGCCACGAAGAGCACGACCGCGACGACGCCGACCGCGGTCCTGGGATTCAGGTTGCGACCAGCGGTCAGATCGGCATTCTTACTGGCGGAGGTCTGCGCCGATTGAGGCGAGATCTCCCCCGGGGGGACACCCCCAGCGCGCTCCTCGCTGGGGGTGTCCATGGGGTCGGGATCCGGGGGCAGCGCGGTCATGAGGAGTCGGCTTGCCGCTTGTCCTTCTCGCTGTCGCTCAGGTCCTCGATCCGGTCGGCGTGCGCGCGCACACTGGTCGCCGCCCGTCGTTTGTCCGCGGCGTCGTCGAGTTGCTCCTCCGCCACGTCGGTCACCGCCTTCTCCGCAGCCTTGCTGCGGTTCTGGGCGCTGCGCTTGGCCTTCTCCGCCGCCGCCACGCTCTGCTCGGCCGACTCGGCGATGTCCTGCTTCGCCGCTGCGCTTCGTTGCGCCGCCTTTTGCGCCGCCTCCTGCTTGCCGCGCTCAGCCTCTTCGCGCGCCTCGGTGACACGCTCCTGCGCCGACTGGCGCGCCTTCTGCGGTGTGCTGGCAGCCTTTTCGCGCTGGGCGGCCAGCTGGTCCTCGGCCTGTGCCTTCTTCTGCTCCGCCATCTCGTCGAGGCGCATCGCTTCACCCAGCGCGGCCGCGCGCTGAATGCGGGTGATACCGCTCTCCTCGAGTTCGCTGTCGCGCAGCGCGCTCCCGGCCGCGGCGTCGAGCGCGCCGAGTGCACGCTCGTACATCAGCCGGCCGGGCGCCTCCTGGTCCATCCGCGCCACCACGCGGTCCTCGACCAGTTGCAGTGGCGTTCGGGCGATCCGGTACTGCAACCGCAGGATCGCAAAGGGAACGTCGGTGATTCTCATCGAAAACTCCTGTGTCGCGTCAGGGCAGGTTGGGGTCGGCGCCTTCGGCGCGGCGCCGCAGACGGTCGGCTTCGGCTTGGGCCTGCGCGGCTTCGTCGACGTCCTCGCTGTAGTCCTGGAGGGCTCCGTCGTACTCGGCCTGCGCCGACGCCACCTGCTGGCGCTCGTCGGCGTGCGCGCGCAGCGCCTCGCTCTGCACCTCGGCTTCGAACTGTGTCTGGGCCCGGGCGGCGTCACGCCGCGCGGCCTGCTCGGCGGCGCTCTCCTGCGCCGCCTGCTCCGTACGCACGGACGTCTTCGCGGCCGCAGCGCGGACCTCGGCAGCCGAGCGCTCCTGGGCCCCTTCCTGCCGAGCCTCCCTGGCCACCTCTTGGGCCTGCGAGGCTTCTGCGTCCGCCTCCGCGTCGACGCGGCTCGCGTCACGGCGTTCCCTCGCCTGGGTCTGATCGAGCTGACCTTCAGCGGTCAGCGCATCGTTACCTGTCACAGCACCCGCTACTTCTTTGGCCTTCCCTTTGACGGAATCCACGAAGCTCTTGCGGGTCTGGGCAGCGTTGTCGTCGGTCATCTGGCCTCCTTCGCGGGGAGGCTTACCCCTGCTGGTCAGATCTACACGCCAGAGAAAGGGTCTTATTTTGCGGCGCCGTTGATTGCCGGCTGGTCGATCATGCCGCGCTCCACGCCCCAGATCGTGGCGATGGCCCGGTACTCGCCGCTGTCCATCAGGTGCTCGAGCGCAGTGCGCAGCGGCTCCGCCAGCCCTGACCCCTTCTGCACCGGCCAGCCGTACGGTGCGGAGTCGAACACGTCCCCGGCGGGGACCAGTTCCCCGCGGCTCAGTTTGATGGCGAAGCCCGTCACCGGCGAGTCCGCCGACATCGCGTCGACCTCACCTTTGAGCAGCGCCGTGGTGACCTCGTCCTGGCTCTTGAACACGACGATGTCGATCGGCGCCATCCCGGCCGCGGTGCACTGGTCACTCTTGCCTGGCAGCTCTTCGGTCTCCTGCAAAGTCCCCTGTGCGACACCGATTTTGAGGCCGCACGCTGATGCAGGCCCGAGCGCGGTGCCCGGCCGGCGAGCCCACTGCGTCCCCGCCTTGAAGTAGGTGACGAAGTCGACGAGCTCTTCGCGTTCTGTCGTGTCGGTGACCGACGACGTCCCGATGTCGAACGTGCCGTCCACCACCGCGGGCAGGATCGCGTCGAACGGGGTGTCCCGGAAGTCCGGCACCAGGCCGAGCACGCGGGCCACGGCCGTGATCAGCTCCACGTCGAAGCCGACGAGCTGACCGTCGGCGTTCTTGAACTCCATCGGCGCGTACGGGACGTTCACCCCGATGACCAGCCGACCGGTCTCGCGGACGTCGGCGGGCACCGTCGCCGCGATCGACGCCACGGCGCCGTCGGGCAGGTTCTCGTCCGCGCCGGTGCCGTCGCGCCACGGCGCCCATGCCCACAATCCGGCCGCGGCAGCGGCGAGCACCACCACGCCGGCCGCTGCCGCCAGGGCCTTGAGGGGAACCCGGCGGCTCTGCCGGGCCGCGTGCCGAGAGCCATGCCGGGGGCCACCGACGGCCCGGCGCACCGGGGCGCTGAGCGCGCGCCGTGCGGCGACAGCCAGTTCGCCGGCGGTCTGGAAGCGCTTCTCGGGCTTCTTGGCCATGCCCCTGGCGATGACCTCGTCGAACGCGGCGAGCCGGGGATCGGTATCCGACGGCCGCGGCAGCGGCGACACCATGTGGCCGGCGATCTGCTGTTCGAGACTGTCGGCTGGGTAAGGCCGTGAGCCGGTGAGACATTCGTAGAGCACACAGGTGAGCGCGTAGATGTCCGAGCGCCGGTCGACCTCGCCGCCCTCGAACCGTTCGGGCGCCATGTAGGCCAACGTGCCCAGTGTGCTGCCCGCGGTGGTCAACCCCTGCTCACCCGCAGTGCGGGCCAGACCGAAGTCGATCAGATAAACGAAGTCGCGGCCGGTGATCAGGATGTTGGACGGCTTGATGTCCCGGTGGATCAGCCCGGTCGCGTGCGCGGCATCCAGAGCGTGGGCGACCTGCTCGACGATCGTCACGGCGAAGTCGGCGCCGAGAGGCTTGTCCGCCTCCTCGAGGATCGTGCCGAGGTTGCGGCCCTCGATGAGACGCATGTCGAGATAGAGCCGGCCGTCGATCTCCCCGAAGCCGTGGATGGGGACCACGTGCGGATCGTTCAGTCCGGCAGCGGCCTGCGACTCACGGCGAAACCGCTGCTGAAACGTGACATCGGCGGCCATGTGATACGGCAGCACCTTGAGCGCGACGACGCGGTCGGTCCTGGTGTCGTAGGCGCGGTAGACCTCCCCCATGCCGCCCTGACCGATGAGCTTCTCGAGACGGTAGTGCCCGAATGGTGTCGCATTCACCGGTGTTCTCCTCGGCTGCGGCCAATCGGTGTGTCGTTCGAAGCTACAACAGGTTTGCCGGGAGTGCCCGGCCGCATGTCAGTCGGCTCCCGCCACGTTGCCCGTTCACGGACATCGCGGCGCAGAACCTCTCGCGGTGGTGCGTGGGTGCTGCTTTTGTACCACGGCGCGACGACACACGGTCCGGATGGGGAAAACGGTGGACGTGTGGTTTCGGGGCCCGCTTGCCGCGGACGACCCGGTGGCAGCGCTGCAGGATCAGAGGCGATACATCTCCCGCGCCATCGCCGCGTGCTCGATCACGCGATCGCGCTGCGGCGGGTAATGCCTGCGCGCCCGCCGGTCCTCCACGGCAGCAGCGGCCGCCACGGATGCTGCGACCCGGGTGCTCGGGGCGGGTTGTAACCGTCGCAAGAGGGCGGCAAGCGCCCAGCGTGCTCGTCCGGAATGGCCGGCGTCAGCGATCGAAGCCATCTGCCTCACCTCTGTCTGTCTTCGTAGGTCTCGGCTGACCTACTCACAGTTCGGAACATAACATAAGATTTAGAAGCTGCAAATGTATTGTGAAGTAGACGACTGAAACGAGAGCTCGATGGGTACGATGCAGGCCATGCCACGGAAGACGTACGGACAGTTCTGCGGCCTCGCACACGCTCTCGACGTGGTGGGCGAGCGCTGGACGCTGCTGATCGTGCGGGAGCTCGCGTCGGGGCCCAAGAGATACTCCGAGCTGGCTGACGCGCTGACCGGCATCGGGACCAGCCTGCTGGCCAACCGGGTGCGCCAGCTCGAGTCCGACGGTGTGGTCACGCGCCGGCTCGCCCTCGACCAGCCGGGCTCAGCGGTGGTCTACGAGTTGTCCAAAGCGGGACGGGAGCTCGCGGCGGCGGTGGTCCCCCTGGCCATGTGGGGTGCCCGCCATCAGATGGGCGACGCCGACGTCCGGAACGAATCGTTTCGGGCCGAGTGGCTGCTGAGCTTCCTGGCAGCCGAGGTCCGCCGCGACGCACCGAACGATGTCGAGGCGGTGTACGAGTTCCACATCGATGACAGCGTCGCGTGCCTGCGCGTCAGCGCCGGCCGGGCGTGGGTGACGCCAGGACCCAGCGCCGACCCCGCCGATGTGACGGTCCGGGCGAGTGCCAAGACCGTCGCCGCGCTGGTCGGGCGGACACTCACCGCCCGGGAGGCGATCGCACAGGGCCGCCTCGACGTCACCGGCGGGGATGCCGCGGCGGCGGCGCTGACCGACGTCATCGAGAGGCGTCTCGCACCGCGCTGAGCGGTCGTGTTCGATACGATTCCTGCATCAATCGAGTGCCGATCGGTCTTGGACAGGCATGGATATGCCTCCTACCGTGGACCTCATGACAGCGACGATGTCCTCCGCCACGCGCCTGACCGGCCAGATGATCATCGCCGGCGTCCCCGTCCGCGGAACGGGCACCGAAATCCGTGGCTTCGACCCCGCCGCGGGCCGGGCCCTGGATCCCCCGTACCGATACGGCGGCGCCGGCGACGTCGATGCCGCCTGTGCCGCGGCCGCCGAGGCGTTCGGCGCCTACCGCGCCACCACCTCCGAGCAGCGCGCCCGGTTCCTCGAGACGATCGCCGCCAACATCGAGGCGATCACCGAGGCGCTGGTCGCCCGGGCCGTCGCCGAATCCGGCCTGCCCCAGGCCCGCCTCACCGGTGAGGTCGGCCGCACGACCGGTCAGCTACGCCTGTTCGCCGAGGTGCTCCGCGAGGGCAGCTGGACCGGTGCCCGGATCGACCCGGCGCTGCCCGACCGCTCGCCCCTGCCGCGTCCCGACATCCGGCAGCGCTCCATCCCGCTCGGCCCGGTCGCCGTGTTCAGCGCATCGAACTTCCCGCTCGCGTTCTCGGTCGCCGGCGGCGACACCGCCTCCGCGCTGGCCGCCGGCTGCCCCGTCGTCGTCAAAGGGCACGACGCACATCCCGGCACCTCTGAACTCGTCGCCCGCGCGATCACCGACGCGGTCGCCACGGCCGGCATGCCCGCGGGCACCTTCTCGCTGCTGTTCGGATACGGCCCGGAACTCGGCGTCACGCTGGTCACCGACCCCCGCATCAAGGCCGTCGGTTTCACCGGATCACGTTCCGGTGGAATGGCTCTCGTTGCCGCCGCCGCCACCCGGCCCGAGCCTATCCCCGTCTACGCCGAGATGAGTTCGATCAACCCGGTGTTCCTCCTCGACGGTGCGCTGGCCGATCGCGGCGCCGAACTCGGCCGGGCGTTCGTCGG
The DNA here is from genome assembly GCF_010729305.1 of Mycolicibacterium psychrotolerans. Lineage (NCBI taxonomy): Bacteria > Bacillati > Actinomycetota > Actinomycetes > Mycobacteriales > Mycobacteriaceae > Mycobacterium > Mycolicibacterium psychrotolerans. Next base: position 122,379 of record NZ_AP022574.1, read on the forward strand.
GTCGCTGACGATGGGCTCGGGGCAGTTCTGCACCAACCCGGGTCTCGTCGTCGCGGTCGACGGCCCCGGCTTGGACACGTTCGTCGCCGCCGCGACCGACGCGCTGGCCGCCAGCCCCGCGACGCCGATGCTCACCCCGCAGATCGCGCGGAACTACGCCGCGGGCGTGGACACGTTGACGCAGACCGCACAGCTGGTCGGGCGCGGCGAGACCACAGATCAGGAGAACGCCTGCCGCGCAGCGTTGTTCACCACCGATGCCCGCAGCTTCCTGGCCACCGGCGACCTGCAGGCCGAGGTGTTCGGCTCGTCCAGCCTGATCGTCCGGTGCGCCGACGCCGACGAGATGCACGCCGTCGCCGCCGGTATCGAGGGGCAGTTGACCGCCACCGTGCACGCCGACGACGGCGACCTCGACACGGCCCGCTCGCTTCTGCCGCTACTCGAACTCAAAGTGGGCCGGATCCTGTTCGGCGGCTGGCCCACCGGCGTCGAGGTGTGCCACGCGATGGTGCACGGCGGACCGTCGCCGGCCACCTCGGACTCACGCACCACATCGGTGGGCGCACGGGCCATCGAACGCTACCTGCGGCCCGTCTGCTACCAGAACGTGCCGAAGTCGTTGCTGCCCAGCGCGATCGCCGACGGCAACCCCGACCACCTGTGGCGCCGCATCGACGGCCGGCTCACGCAGAACTGACCACCACCTCACCCTCTCGTTCACCCTAGGAGCCTTCTCGCGATGCGTCCCCACTTCGACGGCGTGCTGTTCTTCCCCGTCACCCCGTTCACCGACTCGGGCGCCGTCGACCTCGACGCGCTCGCCCAGCACATCGCCAAGGGCGTCGACGCCGGCCCCGGTGGGGTGTTCGTCGCCTGCGGCACAGGCGAATTCCACGCCCTCGACGACTTGGAGTTCGGCGACGTGGTGCGGACCGCCGTCGAGGTGGTGGCCGGCCGCGTGCCCGTGTACGCGGGCGCCGGCGGATCCATCGCGCAGGCCAAGCGCTTCGCGGTGGCGGCCCAGCAGGCCGGCGCCGACGGCTTGCTGCTGCTGCCGCCCTACCTCGTCGAAGTACCCCAGGCAGGGCTCGTCGACTACACCCGGGCCGTTGCCGGCGCGGTCGACCTGCCCGTCATCGTGTACAACCGCAACAACGCACGGTTCACCGAAGAGTCCGCCGTCGCCGTCGCCCGTATTCCCAATGTCGTCGGATTCAAGGACGGCACCGGCAATTTCGACCAGGTGGCACGAATCGTGCAGGCCGTCAACACGACCGTCGACCCCGACTTCCTGTTCTTCAACGGCCTCCCCACCGCCGAGACCACGCAGCTGGCGTTCCGGGCGATCGGCGTCCCGCTGTACTCGTCGGCGACGTTCGCGTTCGCCCCCGACCTGGCCCTCGCGTTCTACAACGCGCTCGAATCGGACAACACCGAACTGGTCAACGCCCTGCTGAACGCGTTCTTCATCCCGCTGGTGCGGCTGCGCGACACTGTGCCCGGGTACGCGGTGTCGCTGGTCAAGGCCGGCGTCGCGATGGAGGGCATCCCGGCCGGACCGGTGCGTCCGCCGCTGGTCATGCCCACCACCGACGACCTCGCCACGCTGGCGTCGATCATCGAGGCGGGTCGTGAGGTGCTGGCCGGCGCGCTGACGCGGGCGGTGTGATGCCGGGCATCCGGATCACCGGAGCGCGCATCACCCCCGTCGCGTTCGCCGATCCGCCCCTGCTCAACACCGTCGGTGTGCACCAGCCGTACGCGCTGCGTGCCATCATCCAACTCGACACCGACGCCGGGCTCGTCGGGCTCGGGGAGACCTACGCCGACACCCGGCACCTCGAGCGGCTGCACGCTGCCGCCGAGGCGATCACCGGCCTGGATGTGTTCGCCCTGAACGAGATTCGCGCCGTAATCGCCGTGCGTTTGCAGGGCGACGCCGCCGCCGTGGGCACGGCGGGCATGATCACCACGGCCAGCGCCGTCGACCAGGTGCTCTCCCCGTTCGAGGTGGCATGCCTGGACGTCCAGGGGCACGCCCTGCGCCGGCCCGTCTCGGACCTGCTCGGCGGTGCGGTGCGCGCCGCGGTGCCGTTCAGCGCATACCTGTTCTACAAATGGGCGGCCCACTCCGATGCCGAACCCGACGCGTTCGGCGAGGCGCTCGACCCGGCCGGGCTGGTGGCCCAGGCCCGCCGCATCATCGACGAATACGGTTTCACGGCAATCAAACTCAAGGGTGGCGTGTTTCCGCCCGAGGAGGAGATGGCCGCGATCGAGGCGCTTTCCCGCGCGTTCCCGGGCGTGCCGCTGCGACTGGACCCCAACGCGGCGTGGACGCCGCAGACGTCGGTGAAGGTGGCCTCCGGGTTGGCGGGCGTGCTGGAGTACCTCGAGGATCCGACACCCGGCCTGGACGGCATGGCCGAGGTGGCACAGCAGGCGCCGATGCCACTGGCGACCAACATGTGCGTCGTCGCTTTCGATCAGCTGGCGCCTGCGGTGGCGAAAGGGTCGGTGCGCGTGGTCCTTTCCGATCACCACTACTGGGGCGGACTACAGCGCTCGCGGCTGCTGGCCGGGATCTGCGAGACGTTCGGGCTCGGCCTGTCGATGCATTCGAACTCGCACCTGGGCATCAGCCTGGCCGCGATGGTGCACCTGGCCGGCGCCACACCGAACCTGACCTACGCGTGTGACACGCACTGGCCGTGGAAGACCGAGGACGTCGTCAAGCCCGGTGCGCTGAGCTTCGTCGACGGGTCCGTCCCGGTGCCGACGTCGCCGGGGCTGGGTGTCGAGATCGACGAGGAGGCGCTCGACTCACTGCACGAGCAGTATGTGCGGTGCGGTATCCGCGACCGCGACGACACCGGCTACATGCGCACCGTAGATCCGGCCTTCGAACTGCTCAGCCCCCGCTGGTAGGGGCTTCCGCCGACTGTGCCGGAGTCCTACGGTGAAGGGATGGCAGCGATCGAGGTCTCCCACCCGCCGGAGGCCATGCTCAAGACCGTCAACATCATCCTGCGGCGGGTTCTGCGCACCCCGCTGGGCCGACCACTCTCGGAGTTCATGGTCCTGGATTTCACGGGCCGCAAGTCCGGGCGGCACTTCTCGATACCGGTCAGCGCCCACCGCCTCGACGGCGATCTGTACGCGGTGCTGGAAGCGCAGTGGAAGTACAACTTCCGCGACGGCGCCGACGCACGGGTGTCGCATGGTGGCAGGACGACCACCATGCACGGGGTGCTGCTGACCGACACGGCCGCCGTCGCCGACGTCGTGCACCGCCTGGCGTCCGGATACGGCGCGAAGAAGGCGCAGCGGATGATGGGCATGAATTTCACCGGCGACGCAGTGCCGACGCGGGCGGAGTGGGTCGAAGCCGTGGACCGGTTGAAGATCGCCGCGATCAAGCTGACGCCCAAGGCCTGATGTTCTCGCTCGCCCGGCTGCAGTGCTTCGTCGCCGTCGCCGAGGAACTGCACTTCGGCCGCGCCGCCGAGCGGCTGCACATGACGCAGCCGCCCCTGTCGCGCCAGGTTCAGCAGCTCGAGAGCGAGCTCGGGGTGCAACTCATCGACCGCACCACCCGCACCGTCACGCTGACGCCCGCGGGCGCCGCTTTCCTGCCCGACGCGCGCCGCATCCTGCAACTGGCCGAGGGCGCCGCGCAGACCGTCAAGCGCATTCCCGCCGGGGATCTCGGCACCGTCGTCGTCGGGTTCACCGCCGCGTCGGCGCATGCGGTGCTGCCCCGGCTGCTGGAGCGGGCCCGAGACCGGCTGCCCGACGTCAAGCTCGAGCTGCGCGAGATGGTGACCGCCGCGCAGATCGAAGGACTGATGACGGGCGAGCTGGATCTGGGGATGGCGCGGCCGCCGCTGAAGCGGCCCGGGCTGGTGTCGCGGCCCCTGCTGCACGAGCAGCTGATCGTCGCGCTGCCTGTCGGACATCCGCTGGCCGACCTGCCGCGGCAGTTGACACTGACCGACCTCGACGGCCAGGACGTCATCATGTATTCGCCTGTGCAGGCACGCTATTTCAACGAACTGCTGATCTCGACGTTCACCATCGCCGGCGCCACGCCGCGGTATGTGCAGTACGTGACGCAGGTGCACACGATGCTGGTGCTCGTGCGCTCGGGGATCGGGATGGCGCTGGTTCCGGCGTCGGCGGCCACGCTGCATCCCGAGGGTGTGGTGTTCCGGACGATCGGGGCGTTCCGCGAGCGGCCCGTCGAGCTGGACGCGGTGTGGCGCGGCGACTCGACGAACCCCGCGCTGCTGCGGCTGCTGCGCGACGTGCTGCCGCAGCAGGAGTGGACGACCGACGACCTCGTCGAGGGCGTGGGCTGAGTCCTTCTGCGCCGGAATAGCATTCCTGGCTGCGTTACGGCGCTCAAAGTCAAGTGGTCATGACAACGGTTAGGCCGCTTGGTTAATGAGTGCGGCCATGCGCTGGGCGGGGGTGTCGAGGTCGAGGGTGGGCCGTGGTCGGGTGTTGAGTTTGTCGGCGACGGCTTGCAGGTCGGTTTTGGTGTAGCCGCTCAGGTCGGTGCCCTTTTCAAACCAGTGGCGCAGCAGCCGGTTGGTGTTCTCGTTGCTGCCGCGCTGCCAGGGTGCGTGCGGGTCGCAGAAGTACACCGGCGCGTGGAGTTGCAGCGAGATGTCCTGCCAGCGGGCCATCTCGCTGCCCCGGTCCCAGGCGATCGAGCGGCGCAGGTGATCGGGTAGCTCGCTCATAGCGGCGAGCATGGCCGCGGCGACGGCGCCAGCACTGTGATCGACGGGCAGGTGCAACAAGATGGTGAACCGGGTGCTGCGTTCCACCAGGGTGCCGATCGCGCTGGTGCCGCGCGCGCCGATGATCAGATCGCCTTCCCAATGTCCGGGCACGGCGCGATCGGCGGCTTCGGCGGGCCGCTGACTGATGCGCAGCACGTCGTCGTAGCGGCCGCGCCGTTCGGTGTGACCGCGGGGCTTGCGGGCGGCCCGTTTGGTGGACAGGCATTTATGCAGATCAGCGCGCAGCTGGCCACGAGTCTGCACATACAGGCTGCGATAGATGGTCTCGTGGCTCACCCGTGCCAGCTTGTCACCGCGGTGATCTCGGGCCAACACCTCGGCGATGAGTTTGGGGCTCCACCCGTCGTCCATCCAGGCCTCTATCGCGGCACACAAGTGGGGGTCAGAGAGCTTGAACACTTTCGGCCGCTTGGCGTTGCGTGCCGCCCGGGCGTGGGCCAATCGAGCGTGATAATCCCCGTCGGCGGTGCCGTTGCGTTGGACCTCTCGCCAAATCACCGAGCGGCTCCGCCCCAGCTGGGCGCCGATCGCTGCGTAGCTCAACCCGGCGTCGAGGCCGCGCATGATGGCGATGCGTTCATCGAAACTGAGCCGCCGACCCGGTCCACCTGCCCGGATCAGGTCGCCCGGCTCGGCTAGCCCTGATCCGCCGTTGCCATTTCGCAGTCGCATGGCGCCAGCTTTGCGCCACCACTGATAGCCGGCCTGAAAAGACACGCCCAACTCCACCGCGGCGTGCTTGACCGGCGCACCGGCACACACCCGATCGAAGAACTCCCGCCGAACCTCAGACCCGAACCGCCGCCCACTGCTCATTCAGCAACCCCTCAGAACACCGGATGTTGCAGTGACCGTATGAATCCGCCCGCCGGATCGCGACCAGGAATGCTATTCCGCGGCTAGAGGAGCTGGGGTATCCGGTCGGGGACGGTGAACGTCGCGCCGGTGTGCACCGCGGCGCCCGGCCGCGACACGTACGGCACGACGCGGAAGTCGGCCCGCAGTTCATCGGGCGTGACGCGGGCGCGAACGTAGCCTCGGCGGTTGCTGAAGTACCGGATGTGCGGGTTCTCGGGCAGGATCGCGTCGACGTCGGAGCGGGTGTCGGAGCCGTCGCCGCCCGACGTGATCGACGTCGTCACCAATTCCGTTGCGGCCCTGCGCGATGAAGGATCACCCGCGCGCTCGCGCACCTCCGCCGCCCAATGCGCGTGTACGTCGCCGGTGAGGACGACCGCGTTGCGCACCGGCGAGTTCAGCATCCCGGCGATGATGCGGTCGCGGTTGGCGACGTAGCCGTCCCACGCGTCGGGATTGATGCCGCGGCCCGCGCCTTCCACGAGGTCCATCTGCGAGAAGAACACCTGCTGCCCGAGGATGTCCCAGCGCGCCCGGGACTGCTGAAACCCGTTGAGCAGCCATTGTTCCTGCATCGGTCCGGTGAGCGAGCGGAGCACGTCGAACCGCTCCGGGCAGTCGCTGCGGTACACGTCGCCGCAGGCTTGGTCGGTACGGTACTGGCGGGTGTCGAGCATGTGGAAGGTGGCCAGCGCACCCCAGTCGACGCGGCGGTGGAGCTGCATGTCGACGCCACGGGGTCGCGCCTGCGGCCGCAGCGGCATGTTCTCCCAGTACGCCTGCAGCGCCGCGGACCGCCGCGCCGCGAAGTCGGGTTGAGGTCCCTCGGGGGTGCGGTCGGCCCAGTTGTTGGACACCTCGTGGTCGTCGAAGACCACCAGCCACGGCGCGGCGGCGTGCGCGGCCTGCAGATCGGTATCGGTCTTGTACTGGGCATAGCGTTGCCGGTAGTTCGCCAGCGTGACGGCCTCGGGGCCGACATGCCGGCGCACGGCACCGGGTCGGTTGGCGTACTCGTACGAATAATCCCCCAGGTGCACAACGAGATCGGTTGCCTCCTCGGCCAGCCGCCGATACGCGGTGAACCAGCCGTGCTCGTAGTTCGAGCAGGACGCGACGCACATCGTCAGTGCGGCCATCGACTCCGGTGCGGGCGCGGTGCGGGTGCGCCCGGGCGGCGACACGAAACCCTCGGTGCGGAAGCGGTAGAAGTACTCGGCGCCCGGCCGCAGGCCCATCAGCTCGACGTGCACGCTGTGCGCGGACTCCGGGACCGCGTCGACGACGCCACGCTGCTCGACGCGGGCGAAGCGTTCGTCGGTCGCGAGCTCCCACTCGACCGCCACGGGGCGGGCCGGCATGCCACCCAGCCCGTCGTCGGCCAGGGGGTCAGGAGCGAGTCGCGTCCACAACACCACGCCGTCGGGAGCCGGTTCGCCCGAGGCCACCCCGAGGGTGAACGGATCCACCCGGACCGGACCGCGGCGCAGGTCGGTGGTGAAACCCACCACGGGAAGGATCGAGACTCCGAGAGCGCCCTTGAGAACCGCACGGCGCGATACCGACACGGCGAAGTGTCAGATGACGACGTTGCCTACCGGTGACGTGGAAGCGTCCGGCGTCCCTCCACCGGCGAAACTGTACTCAGCGCGGCCAGTTCGCGAGTTTTACCGCGTGGAATACAGTTTCGACGGAAATCAGACCGGGGTGACGAGCCGGCCCGTGGTGAGGAAGCTGTCCAGATTGCGCAGCGTCAGCGCTTCCATGGCAGCCCGCGTCTGCACCGTCCCGCTGCCGACATGCGGCAGCAGCACGACGTTGTTCAACGCGAACAACTCCTCGGGCACCTTCGGCTCGTCGGCGAACACATCCAGGCCCGCGCCGGCGAGCCGGCCGTTCAGGAGTGCCGACACCAGCGCGTCCTGATCGACCACGCTGCCCCTGGCGATGTTGACGAGATACCCCTGCGGTCCCAGCGCGTCGAGCACCTCGGCGCTCACCAGTCCACGGGTGCCGTCGCCGCCGGCCGCGGCGACCACCAGCACGTCGACGCCGCCGGCGAGCTCGGCGGGCGACGCGGCATACGTGTACGGCGAATCCTGTACCCGGTGGCGATTGTGATAGCTGATCGAGCAGCCGAAGGCGCTGAGCCGGTGGGCGATCGCCTGACCGATACGGCCCAGCCCGATGATGCCGACGCGTGTGTTGCTGACCTGACGGGTCAGCGGGTAGTTGCCGTCGACCGGCCACCGGCCCGCGCGGACATACCGGTCCGACGCCGAGAACTGCCGCAGGGTGTCGATCATCAGACCGACCGCGGTGTCGGCGACACAGTCGGTCAGCACGTCGGGGGTGTTGCTGACGCCGATGCCCCGGGCCGCGGCGGCGTCGACGTCGGTGGTGTCGTACCCGACACCGAAGTTGATGATCGCGCCGAGGTTCGGCAGCGCCGCCATCAGCGCGGCATCCACGCCCGTGCGGCCCGACGTGACGGCGGCAGTGACGTCCGCGCCGTGCTCGGCCAGAAACGTCGCGCGCTCGGTCGTGGAGTCCGGCAGCGTCCTGGCGGCGTAGTCGTCGGCCAGCGTCTTCGCCAGCGAGGGCTTGAGGGGACCGACCTGGAGGACCGAACCGGGAGTGCTCATAGTGCCCCCACGCTACGACGACCTGGGAATACCCGTCCACGTCCGAATTGGCATGGACTCATAGCGAAACGGCATTGGCGGGCGAATCCCTCGGCCGGTCCGGTATCAACGTCCGCCGCCGCGGTGAGAAAACGCAGCTCAGCCGCCATTTGACGCCACCTACGCCACCTCCCCGCGACCCCGCGATGACCCGGAAAGGCCCGTTTCACCGGGGTTGACGGTCTCCAAAACCCGCTCTTACGGTGTGGTTGCCATCACAGATTTCATCCACATACGTGGACGCCACAGCCCCCAGCCCGGGAGGATCCATGAAACCCGCAGCCCTCGTCGCGCTCGCCCTGACGGCGGTCACCGTCACGGCCGGCGGCTGCTCGGTCGCCAACACCGGCGGGGGCCGGTACGACCCCGACACGCTGCGCATCGTGCTCCAGCAGGAGCCGCCGACGCTCGAACCGTGCGAGAGCTCGCTGACCTCGACCGGCATCGTGGTCCGTTCCAACATCACCGAACCGCTGCTCGAGCGCGACGCCACCACCGGTGACCTCACCCCGCTGCTGGCCACGAAGTGGTCGCAGACCAGCCCCACCCAGTGGACGTTCCACCTGCGCGAGGACGTGACGTTCTCCGACGGAGCGCCCTTCACCGCCGAGGACGCCGCCTTCTCGATCGACCGAGCGGTGAACTCCGACCTGCAGTGCAACGTCGACGGCTACGTGTTCGGCGACGAGAAGCTCAGCCTGCAGACCCCCGATCCGAACACCGTGGTGATCGGCACGACGGAGCCCGATCCGATTCTGCCGCTGCGAATCTCGTTCGTCGAGATGGTGCCGCGCACCACGAGTACCACCGAGAAGGTGCGCGAGCCGATCGGCACGGGTCCCTACGCGATCGCGAAGTGGGACTACGGCCAGAAACTGACACTGCGCCGCAACCCTGCCTATTGGGGTACCCCGCCGGCGTTCGGCACAGCCGAATACCGCTGGCGCAGTGAGGGAAGCGTGCGCGCCGCGATGATCATCAACGACGAGGCCGACATCGCCACCGGCCTCGGCCCCGAAGACGGCGCCGGCGAGTTGGGCGTGCCGTTCCAGAACAACGAGACGACCGCTCTGCGCATGCAGGCCACCGAGCCACCGCTCGACGACATGCGGGTGCGCCAGGCCATCAACTACGCCGTGAACCGCACCGGCATCGTCAAGGCGCTCTTCCGCGGTCTCGGTCAGCCCGCGGCGCAGCTGATCCCATCCGGCGTCGTCGGCTACAACGATCAGCTGCAGCTGTGGCCCCACGACACCGAGAAGGCCAAGCAGCTGATCGCCGAGGCGAAGGCCGACGGGGTTCCCGTCGACACCCAGATCCGGCTGATCGGCCGCACCGCGCAGTTCCCGAACATCAGCGAGACCATCGAGGTACTGCAGGCCGAGTTCACCGAGATCGGGCTCAACGTCAAGATCGAGATGATGGACACGGCCAATCAGCTGGAATACCAGCTGCGGCCGTTCCCGCCGAACACCGGCCCCTACCTGCTGATGATCATGCACGGCAACCAGGCCGGTGACGCCGCGTTCACCATGGACCAGTACATGCTCTCCGACGGCCCGCAGAGCGCCTATGGCACAACCGAATTCGACAAGAAGATCCGGGCGGCGGAAGCGCTGACCGGGCAGGCCCGCCAGGACGCGTTCGCCGAGCTGTTCGCCGAGGAGCCGCGGGACATCATGCAGATGGCCTACATCGCCCACATGAAGGGCATCCTCGGCAAGTCTGCGCGCGTCGACTACACCCCCGACCCGGCCACCGGCGACGAGATGCGGCTGGCCGCGATGACCCCCGCCGACCCGGCCGGCGCAGACCGCACCGATCAGTCCTGAGAAACAGGAAGGCCCAGCCCATGTTCTCCTTCGTCCGGCGCCGGATGTACTCCAGCGCACTGCCGTTGATCATCGTGCTGCTCGGCGTGTTCCTCCTCGCCCGGCTCACCGGTGACCCCACCAACCTGTATCTACCCGAGTCGGCCACCGCCGACCAGCGCGCCGAGTTCGCCGCGGCCAACGGCTTCAACGATCCACTCATCACGCAGTTGATCGACTACTTCAGGGGCGTCGTCCATCTGGACTTCGGCACCTCGCTGCGTACCGGCGAGTCCGCGGCGGACATGGCGTTGCGGGCCTTCCCCGCCACCCTGCAACTCGCGATCACCACGATGCTGCTGGCCATCGTGGGAGCAGTGGTCATCGGCTGCTGGGCGGCCTACCGCCCCAACTCGCTGGCCGACCGCTTCTCCAGCCTGCTGTCGATGACCGCCGCGTCGATCCCGGACTTCTGGTTCGCCATCACCGGCGTCTGGCTGTTCGCGGTGCTGCTGGGCTGGCTACCCACCTCCGGCGTCGACGACGGAATGCTGAGCTGGATCCTGCCGATCGCGACGCTGATGATCCGGCCGCTCGGCGTGCTGACCCAGGTCGTGCGCGGCGCGATGGTCTCGGCCCTGTCGGCGCCCTACGTCCGGCTGGCACGGAGCAAGGGCGCCAGCGATTTTCGTGTCGTGAGCCACCACGCGCTGCGCAACGCCGCCGCGCCTGCACTCACCGTCGCCGGCGACCTCGCGGTCGGGCTGATCAACGGCGCGGTGGTGGTCGAGGCGATCTTCGGCTGGCCCGGCATCGGCAAGCTGATGATCGACGCGATCCTGCAGCGGGATTTCGCGGTCCTGCAGGCCGCGGTCCTGCTCACCGCGGTGAGCATCTTCCTGCTCAACATCTTCATCGACGCCTGCTACGCGTTGCTCGACGCGCGGGTGCGGGAACCGGCAAAGGTATAGGGGAACAGCGTGACTCAGATAGATCTGATCCCGGTCAAGCCCACGACGGCGATCGTCGGCGAGGATGACACCGAAACATCCCGCAAGCGGGGCGGTTCCCTGTGGTTCCGGCTGCTGGTCAACGACCGGGTGGCCTTCGCCGCCGCGTGCGTGCTGGCCCTGGTGTTCCTCACCGCGTTGCTGGGTCCGGTCCTCGTCAGTGACCTTGCCACGCGCATCGACCTGGACAACTCCAATCAGGCACCGTTCACGCTGAGCCACGGCTGGGCCAACGTGCTGGGCACCGACCCGCTGGGCCGCAGCATGCTCGCCCGGCTGATCGTGGCCTGCCGCACCACGCTGTCGGTCGCGCTGCCCGCCGTGGTGATCTCCGCGGTCGTCGGCTCCGCGATCGGCATGTGGGCGGGCTACCACCGGGGCTGGCGCGAAACCCTCGCGATGCGCGTCGCCGACGTCATCATGAGCTTCCCGTCGCTGTTGCTCGCCGTCGTCGTGCTCTACGTGTTCTCCCCCAGCGCCGCCAACATCGTTGCGGTGCTGGCCATCACCCGCATCCCGGTGTACCTGCGCACCGCCCGCGCGGAGTCGGCGGAGCTGCAGAGCCGGGTGTTCGTCGACGCCGCCCGCACCTTCGGCGCCGGCGCCGGCTCGATCATCGGCCGGCACGTGCTGCCGATCGTGCTGCCCACGCTGCTGACCGTCGCGACGCTCGACTTCTGCTACGTCATGCTCGCCGAAAGCTCGCTGAGCTTCCTCGGAATCGGCATCCAGCCCCCGGACGTCAGCTGGGGCCTGATGGTCGCCCAGGGCCGCACCTATCTGCACAGCGCCTGGTGGCTGTCGTTCTTCCCCGGCCTCGCGATCGTCATCACCACCGTCTCGGCGACCATCCTGGCGGCCTGGGCGCGCATCGCGACCGACCCGGGCCAGCGGTGGCGCCTCACCGTACCCCAGAAGCGGCTCGCCGCATTCACCAAGACCGGAAAGCGCCGCCTCTCATGAAAGGACACGGCATGACCGCACTCGCCGACCACGACCTGCATGTCAACGCCGCCCCGGTCCTCGAGGTCGACGGACTGTCCGTCGAGGTCCGCACCATCTCCGGGACGCTGCGCGCGGTCAACGAGGTGTCCTTCGGTGCTCGGCGTGGCGAAACGCTGGCCCTGCTGGGCGAATCCGGCTGCGGCAAGTCGATGACGGCGACGGCCCTGGTGGGCCTGCTGGAGCCAGTCGCCGACATCGTGGGCGGCAGCGCACGACTCGGGGACGTCGATCTACTCAGAGCCGACCGCAAGAAGCGGCGGGCCATGGCGGGCACCGAACTGGCGATCGTGTTCCAGGACGCGCTCACCGCGCTGAACCCGCTCTACACCGTCGGAACGCAGCTCGCCGAACCGTTCCGGATCCATCGGGGCCTCTCCGCGAAGGAGGCCAAACGCAAGGCCGTCGACCTGATGGCCCGCGTCGGCATCCCACAACCCGAGACGCGGCTGAACTCCTATCCGCATCAGTTCTCCGGAGGCATGCGGCAGCGCCTGCTGATCGCGATGGCCGTCGCGCTCAACCCGAGCGTGCTGATCGCCGACGAGCCCACCACGGCCCTCGACGTCACGGTGCAGGCGCAGATCATGGCGCTGCTGCGCGACCTCCGCACCGAATTCGACATGGCCGTCGTGTTGATCACCCACGACCTGGCGCTGGTCGCCGAGGAGGCCGACCGGGTCGCGGTGATGTACGCCGGGAAAATCGTCGAAACCGGAACCGTCGCCGAGGTTTTCGCGAACCCCCGGCACCCTTACACCAAGGGGCTGCTGAACTCGGTGCCGGTCAACGCCCGCCGCGGCGACACCCTGAAGTCGATCGGTGGCGCACCGCCCGACCTTCACGCGATCCCCGAGGGATGCGTCTACCAGGCCCGCTGCCCGCTGGCCCAGGAGATCTGCACGACGACGCGGCCCACCTTGACGGGCACCAGCCGCAAGGCAGCCTGCCACTTCCCGGAAGAGGTCACTCATGTCTGATCACCAGATGGCGGACGACAACCCGTTGCTCCAGGTCCGCGACGTCCGGAAGTCGTTCCGCGTGCCGCACGCCGGCAAGAACACGCTGTGCGCGCTCGATGGCATCACGCTCGATCTCAAGCGCGGGGAAACCCTGGGCCTGGTCGGCGAATCCGGCTGCGGGAAGTCCACGCTGGCGCGCACCTTGATGATGCTCGAACGCCCCGACGAGGGCACCGTGCGGTTCGAAGGCGTCGACCCGTTCACCCTCAAGGGTGCCGAGCTGCTCAAGTTCCGCCGACGCGTGCAGATGGTGTTCCAGGACCCCTACGCCTCACTCAACTCCCGCATGTCGGCGGCCGAGATCATCGCCGAGCCGTGGCGCAGCCACAAGGGCGTGGTGAAGAACCGTCAGGACCGCGACATGCGGGTGCGCGGCCTGCTCGATCTGGTCGGCCTGGGCGCCAAGGCCGCCACCAAGTTTCCGCAGGAGTTCTCCGGCGGGCAGCGGCAACGCATCGGCATCGCCCGCGCGCTGGCGCTGAACCCCGACGTGATCATCTGCGACGAACCGGTTTCCGCGCTCGACCTGTCGGTTCAGGCTCAGGTGCTCAATCTGCTCAACGACCTGCAGGACCAGCTCGGCATCAGCTATATCTTCATCTCCCACGACCTGTCGGTGGTGCGTCACGTCGCCGACCGAGTCGCGGTGATGTACCTGGGCCGGATCATCGAGAACGGCCCCACCGAAGCGGTGTACGAGCGGTCGAACCATCCCTACACGGCCGCGCTGATGTCGGCGGCCCCCACGCTCAACGGTGAGCATCGCGGCACACGGATCCTGCTCGAGGGTGAGGTGCCGTCACCGATCAACCCGCCGTCGGGGTGCCGGTTCCGGACCCGGTGCTGGAAGGCCACCGAGGTGTGCGCGACGACACCGCCGCCCGTCGCCGCAGATCCCGAGACGCCCGGCCACGCCGCCGAATGCCACCATCCGCTGCTGCTCGAAGGGAGTGGGCGTGAGACCGTGCCGGCATGAGTGTCGCGGGGTATTGCGTTCTGGCGGTGGCGGTTCTGCTGGCATCGGCCCTTCAGGCGTCGATCGGATTCGGCATGGGGATGTTCGCGGCACCGATCGTTGCGCTGGTGGAGCCGTCGCTGATCCCCGGCACACTGATCATGGTCGCGACGCTGGTGACGCTGATCGTGGTGATCCGGGAACGCGAGGCGATCGACCTGTCGGGCACCGGCTGGGCACTCGTCGGGCGGGTGCCGGGCACCGTCGCGGGTGCCCTGCTGCTGGCCGCGCTGCCGCACCGGGCGCTGTCCCTGGTGCTCGCCGCGGTGGTGCTCGGCGGGGTGGTGCTGACCAGCAGCGGCTGGATCCCGGCTCCGCGGCGCCGCAACGTGGTGCTGGCCGGTGCGACGTCCGGGCTGCTCGGGACGGCGACGTCGATCGGGGGTCCGCCGATGGCGCTGGTGTGGCAACGCAATTCGGGATCTCGACTGCGCGGCACCATGAGTGGCTTCTTCCTGGTCGGATCGGTGCTGTCGCTGATCGTGCTGTCGGTCACCGGCGCCGTCGACCGTCGGACGTTATGGGGTTTCGCCGTGCTGATTCCGGCGGCATTGGCCGGCTATCTGCTCTCCACGCTGGTGAACCGGCATCTCAATCCGGCCCGGCTCCGTTGGCTGGCGATCGGTGTCTCCGCCGCGGGCGCCGTGCTGCTCATCGGTCGCGAACTCCTGGCGTTGTGAGGAAGATGTTGTGACAGAAGATATCCCGGGTCGCAAGGTCAAGTCGGCGGTGCGCACCGTCGAGCTGCTCGAGTACCTCGCCGCCCGGCACGATGAACCGGCCCGGCTGCGGGAGATCAGCGATGCGCTCGCGATGCCGCGCAGCAGCGCCCACGCTCTTCTGCGCACCCTCGTCAGCCAAGGCTGGGTGCGTTCCGACCCGACCGGCACGCTGTACGGCATCGGTATCCGGGCGCTGCTGGTCGGCACCAGCTATCTCGACAGCGACCCGTATCTGCCGCTCATCGTCCCGTTCCTGGAAGACCTTCGCGCCGCGCTCGACGAGACGTTCCACCTCGGCCGGCTCGACGGCACCGACATCGTCTACCTGGCCACCCGGGAATCCAAGCAGTACACCCGCACCGCGAGCCGGGTCGGCAGACGGCTGCCCGCGTACACGACCTCCCTCGGCAAATCCCTGCTTGCCGAGCGGTTCGGCGTCGACCGCGACCGGCACGTACCGTCCGCGCTGACACCGCTGACCCCGAAGACAATCACCGACCGCGGCGCGCTCGACCGCGAACTCGACGAGGTCCGGCTGCGGGGATACGCCTGCGACGACGAAGAGAACACCGTGGGACTGCGGTGCTTCGCGGTGCCGCTGCGCTACTGCCGGCCCGCGCAGGACGCGATCAGCGCGTCGGTGCCCGTCGACCGGCTTGATCCGCGGCGGGAACGCGAGATCGTCGACGCGCTGCGGGCCATGGGGGACAAAGTGTCCCGGGTGGTCCGTCCGCTCGCCGACGGCGACAAATGGTTCGCGTCATGACGTCTGAGAGGAACACCATGAGAACGCCCGTCGTCACCGACGTCACCGTCGTCCCGATCGCCGGCCACGACAGCATGCTGCTGAACCTGTCCGGGGCTCACGGGCCGTTCTTCACCCGCAACCTGCTCGTCGTCTCCGATTCGGCGGGCAACACCGGCGTCGGTGAAGTGCCTGGCGGCGAACCGATCCGGCGCACCCTCGAGGACGCCCGCGCACTGGTCGTCGGCCGGAGCATCGGCGACTACCACTCCGTCCTCAACGACGTCCGCCGCACATTCGCCGCCCGCGACGCCGGCGGCCGCGGCGAGCAGACCTTCGACCTGCGCGTCACCGTCCACGCGGTCACCGCGATCGAATCCGCTGTGCTGGACCTGCTCGGCCGGCATCTGGAGGTGCCGGTCGCGGCGCTGCTCGGCGACGGCCGGCAGCGCACCCGGGTACAGGCGCTGGGCTACCTGTTCTTCGTCGGTGACCGCACCAGAACCGATCTCGCCTACCGGTCGGCGGCCGACGAAGCCGACGATGCCGACGACTGGTTGAAGGTCCGGCACGAGAAGGCCCTGACCCCTGACGCCGTCGTGCGGTTGGCGGAGGCGGCGCGGGAGCGCTACGGGTTCGCCGACTTCAAGCTCAAGGGTGGTGTGCTGCCCGCGGCCGACGAGGCGAAAGCCGTCATCGCACTGGCCGACCGGTTCCCGGACGCCCGAATCACCTTGGACCCCAACGGCGGATGGCTGCTCGACGACGCGATCCGGATCTGCCGGGAACTCACAGGGGTGCTGGCCTACGCCGAAGATCCCGTCGGCCCGGAGGGTGGATTCTCGGGCCGCGAGGTGATGGCCGAGTTCAAGCGCGCCACCGGGCTGCCGACCGCGACGAACATGATCGCCACGGACTGGCGCGAGATGGGCCATGCGGTCCGGTCCGGCGCCGTCGACATCCCGCTGGCGGATCCCCATTTCTGGACGATGGCCGGGTCGGTGCGCGTCGCCCAGCTCTGCGAGGCGTGGGGACTGAGGTGGGGATCGCACTCCAACAACCACTTCGACGTCTCACTGGCGATGTTCACCCATGTGGCCGCGGCGGCGCCGGGCGACATCACGGCCATCGACACGCACTGGATCTGGCAGGACGGGCAGGCCATCACCACCGAGCCGTATGAGATCGTCGACGGACATCTGACGGTGCCCGATGCACCGGGGCTGGGCGTGACGCTCGACGAGGCCGCCGTCGCCGCGGCGCACGCGTTGTACACCCGCGAAGGGCTGGGCAGCCGCGACGACGCCGTCGCGATGCAGTACCTGATCCCAGGGTGGACGTTCGACAGCAAGCGACCTGCGCTGCAGAGGGACTGACGTGAGAATCGTCATCGCCGATGCCAATCTTTTTCCTCACCGCGACCGATTCGAGGCGATGGCGCCGCCGGGGTCGGACATTCGCTGGCTGACCACCGGCGTGCCAGACGACGAGTTGCGGGATGCGGAAGTGTACGTCGGCAGCCGGTTCACCGCGGACATGGCCCACACCGCGGAGAAGCTGCGGCTGATCCACGTCGCCGGCGCGGGCACCGACAAGATCGACTTCGCCGCGCTGCCACCGGACTTTCTGGTGGCCAACACGTTTCACCACGAGCGCTCGATCGCGGAGTACGTGGCGGGTGCGGCGGTGATGCTGCGCCGTGGCTTCCTCACCCAGGACCGCGCGCTGCGCGACGGGGTGTGGGCGACCGCCGTCTACGACCGGTCGCTCGCCCAGCCTCCGACGTTCGGCGACGCACGCATCGGCTTCGTCGGGTTCGGCCACATCGGGACGCGTAGCTGGAACCTGCTGCGGGCGTTCGGCTGTACCGCCGCCGCGGTCACCGGATCGGGTGCCGTGGCACCCGATGCCGGGCTGAGGTGGGCCGGTGACACCGGCCAGCTGGACCGCTTGATGCGCGAGAGTGACGTCGTGGTGGTGTCCGCGCCGCTGAACGCCCACACAGAGGGCATGATCGGGGCCGCCCAACTCGACGCGCTGGGCCCCGACGGGGTGTTGATCAACGTCGGCCGCGGCCCGCTGGTGCAGGAGCGGGCACTCTACGAGGCACTGGCCGGGCGGGTGATCGCCGGTGCGGCCATCGATGTCTGGTACCGCTACCCGAACGGCGAGAATGGCTGTGCCCCAAGCGATTTGCCGTTCGGTAAGCTGCCGAACGTACTGATGACGCCACACTCGTCCGGCATCACCGCCGACACCTTCGCCGGTCGCGTGGGTGACGTAACCGCGAACATCACCCGGCTGCAGCGTGGAGAGCCACTGCGAAACCTCGTCTGCCCCTGACCCGTCGAAAGTGTATTCCGCGCACGGTTTTCGCGACTTTCCGCGCGTGGAATACAGTTTCGGCGGGGATCAGGGAGTGTACTGCGGTTCGTGGAAGCGGTTGATGATCGGGATGCGCTCGATGATGCGATCGCGCAACCGCGGCTGCTGACCCTCCACGGTGACCGGGGGCGGCGCGGTCGCAGGCAGCGGTCCGCCCGGCGCGACCAGCACCGGCGCACCGGGCGCGGGCGGCAGGTAGTTGGGCGGCGCCGGCGGCGGCACGTAGTCCGGCGCAGGCGGGACGTACTCCGGCGCAGGCGGGACGTACTCCGGCGCGGGAGCGATCGGCTCGTCGTACACCGGCGGCGGCGCCTCCGGGGCCGGCATGTCCACGGCCTCGGGTGCCGGTATCTCGTTGACGACGGGTGCGGCCGGCGCGGGCGGCGGTGCGGCCGGAGAGGGAGGCAGGACCTCGGCGGGCGGCGGGGCGGCCTCGCGGACCGGCTCCTGCACCGAACGGACCATCTGCGGGGCGGGCGTCTCGGGCGTCAGGCTCAGCCCGACCGCCGCGGACACCGACACCACGAGCGTCACGACGGCGGCCCCGAGCACCGAGGCCAGCACTGCTGTCGGCGAAAGCCGCGCGCCCCGGACGTCCGGCGGGGCGTCGAGCACGGCCACCGCGGACGCCGACGCCAGCGCCGCCCCGCGGGCGAGCGCGAGGTCGGCCTGGTCGGCGGAGATGACCGGCACGTCGGTGCGCTCCTGCAGCGCGGCGACCACGCCCGCGACGTCGCCGGAGCCGAGTACGAACACCGCGTCGGGCCCGACGCGCTCGACGTCGCCGACGTCGGAGGGGTCGACGCGGTCGGCGGTCACCCCGTCGGGGGTGACCGTGGCCAGCACGGACGGGCCCGGCTCGGCGATGCACACCGCCACTCGCTCGCAGGCGGCCATCTCGGCGATGCCCAGCGCGAGGGCCTCGGCGGCCTCGATGTCGGAGACCGCGATGACGTTCTCCACACCGCGGTCGGTCAGGGCCTGCCAGACGTCGCTGGCGCTGCTCTCGGCGGCGGCGGCCCAGGTCAAACCCACCGCGTGCACCCGACGGGGCGCGGCCTCGGCCATCAGGGAGTCGAGCAGAGCGACCGCGTCGAGGTCGTGCAGTGCCCGCGAACCGCGGGTCAGAGTGGCGCCGTCACCGGTGGTTCCCTCGACGAGCACCCAGCGCGCCGATGACGACGTCATCGACAAGCCGAGTACAAGGTCCATGACGTAACGATCCGATCTCTTTGCGACTAACGGTCGACCCTACCGCGCCCTGTCGCGCCCGCAAATCCCGATCAGGACGTCCCGTCGAGCAGGCTGCGCCGCCACGCCATCGCCGCATGCGCGGTCATCTCATGGAAGGCCAGCCAGGAGAGGTTCGGATCGCCCGTGCAGCGGTGCGGCTCCCCCAGCCACGATGGCCGCTCGGCGCCGCACCGCGGGCACTGCGCGCAGGTCATTTCTCGAACATCCCACGCGGGCGGGCCCGCCGCACCGGTGAGTAATCGATGCCACACCGGTGTTCCCCGATCGGAGGACATCACATTCCTCACCGCCGGCCACCGGCAGACGGGCGCCGCCCACCGCGGCATTCTTGGTACATCGCCGAAGCACACCGGCAGATCACGTCAAATATCAAGTGACACAGGAGAATTGACCATTAACGCACGCACCGGCCTCGCGACCGCCCCTGCTGACCGCCGGCATCCTCGGCGGCGCCCTCGGGGTGGCCGGCACGGCGGCCGCCCAGACCACCACCGGCAACCACAACAGCCACGTCGCGACCACCCCGCGCGACGCCCGGTCGCACATGCCCACCCACTTCCACGTCTTCGGCGAGCGGCACGCCTCCCGCCTCGGCCCCTGACACGACGATCACCAAGGAGAAGACACGATGACCCTCACCCAGCTTGTCGCCGCCCCCGTACTGGCGGCCGGCATCCTCGCCGGATCGCTCGGCTTCGCAGGCAGCGCCGGCGCAGCGGTCAACACCGCCACCACGCCGGAGAACAGCCACGCGACGGCCGCGACGCCGCAGCGCACCACGCCGCACGTCCCCCAGGCACAGACCTATCGTCACCGCCATCACCGGCACTACCAACGGGTCTGGTGCCCCAGGGTCAGGCGGCGGCTCCGTCATCGGCGGAGCCGCCGGCGCTATGCTCGCTAGGCTCACTCGGTGCGGGATCGACGTCCTTCGTCGGCGTGCCGTTTACCCTCGGGTCCACGGTCGTGTGCAGGCTCTCCGAATCGTCATCGGCAGTCGTGGTCGGGCTGTCGGATGCGTCGCTTATGTCACCTGTCGGCTCCTCGGCGATCTCTTCACGAAGCTGCTTACGGGTATGCCATGTGGCACGCTTGTCAGCTGGATCCTCCGTGGCGTGCGGTTCAGGGTCGATCGTCGTCCGCTGTTGCTGCTCTGCGGGTTCGGACTGATCGTCGATCGACTCCACTACGGCCGGCGCCTCCGA
This sequence comes from Mycolicibacterium psychrotolerans, assembly GCF_010729305.1. Lineage (NCBI taxonomy): Bacteria > Bacillati > Actinomycetota > Actinomycetes > Mycobacteriales > Mycobacteriaceae > Mycobacterium > Mycolicibacterium psychrotolerans. The sequence goes on from NZ_AP022574.1 coordinate 142,906, forward strand.
GCGCGGGAACAGCGTCGCGCGCGTCGGCTTACTGTAATCACTCCGGTCGTAGGCTGTTTCGATGAACTTGCGCAGTGGCGCGTCCAACGCTGCAATCACCGAGTCGGGCAGGAACGGGTCGAGCGGTATCAGCAGCGGGATCGGATAGGTCTTGACGACGTAGTAGGCGGTGTTGGATCCGGCGTCGAACTGGTAGTAGTCGCTGTCGCCGGAGTTCCTGGCCGCTTCGAGATCCGCCTCGGTCAACGCGAACTGCGTATTGCCGTGCACCAGAGCCATTCCCGCCACGGCATTGGCGATCGCCACGGGATTCCAGAGGTAGGTGGGGAAATCTGCCCAACCGTCGTACTGGCGGGCGACGTCGATGGTGTAGTCGCCGTTGTCCGGGGTGGCGCCGCTGAACGTGATATCGAGAAACGGGATGTGCAGTCCCTCGAACCGTTCCAGGATGCCGCCGTTGGGCCGGCTTGGATTCGCCACCAGAATGTAGGTGTTGCCGGTGTGGTCGGCTTTGTACTGCGAGGCAACGACGGCACCCTGCGAGAAGCCGAAGATGATGTCGCCCGGCGCGGGTTGCGCCGCCTCCAGGTTGGTCACGCCCTGAGCGACGGAGTCGTCGAACGTGAGGTCCTTGAAGCCGCCGTGGGAGAACGGCCGGAACCCGGCGTTGTAGTCGACCTTCTGGTAGGGAAGGTCGGGCTCGGGCGCTGCCGTCCCGTTGACCACGACGCCGATGAAGTCCTCGTACTCCTGCTGCGTGGGCTGGTAGCCGATATTGGTGCCCCGCAGGTAGTGCAGCGTCGCGAGCAGCTGCGGGCTGACCGACATCGTCGGCGCGGTGCCCAGCAGCGCGGCCCCGACGACGGCGACCCCCGCCATACCGATCGCGGACACCGCCGCCTTGGCACCCCGCACACCGCGCGTGCCCGACCCCGGCTTGTGGGCCCGGTGCCGGCCCTGCGTGCGCGCCCGACGATTCCCCATTGCTTCCCCCTCGTAGAGTCAGCAGCAGTGTACGTCGGAGAATTTGCTGATATGCCGACTTCGTTGCATTCGCATCGAAGTTGATCATGATGTGTGCGAACATTCACCACTTCCGGAAGCTGCCAGGCGCCCGGAGAACATTGCTAATGTGCCGCGCAGCTAGCCTGCTCGCAGATGACGATGCTGCGGATGCTCGTCCTCCCACTTCCGTTCGACCCGCTTGACCCGCTGATGTTCGAGCGTGATCAGCAGTGCACCGGCGGTGACCAGTGCGCCGGCGATCAGGCCGAGGATCAGGGACACATCACGGTTGCCGTAGGCCGTGGCGGCGACGGTGCCCGCGATCAGCACCGTGCCGACGCCGATGAGCAGCAGCCCGGGCAGCCAGAGGGTGTCGATGAAGGACTCGCCGCTGTGCGGCAGAGTCGTGCGAGCGTGATCCACGGGATCACGATGAGCGCCTTTCATCACGTCCCCTTTCTCTCAAGAGACAGCATGATCATACGCCTGTGTGAGATCGATCACGTCTTCATCAGCAGCAAGTGATCGTGGAGCGACCAGACTCGGGGAAAACTATGACAGATCTCGGCATATCACGGGAAAAGCCGGTAATTGGCAAACCCGCGGCATACAGTCGGAGCGTCCAAGTGCGAGGAGGCGCTATGGGGGGTACATCTCCCACCCGCGGACACAGCCGGTACATCGGACGCATGGGTGGACTGGCGTTCGCACTTGGCGTCGGCGCCGCCGTGCTCACCGGCACCCCCGTCGCGTCGGCGGAGACATCTGACTCAACCCCTGGCCCGTCGACGACGTCGTCGTCGACGGGCGAGAGCGCGGGTGGAGAGTCGCGCAGCACGACGAAGAGTCCCGAGACGACGGCTGACGATCATGTGACCGCTGAGTCGACCACAGGCGTCGACTCCGAGGGAAGCGACGAGGCTGCATCGGACGATGTCAGCGTTGCCGCCGCCCCTGACACCGGCGACACTGACACCGACAGTGGTGATGACGCCGCAGCCGCGCCGGAGAAAGACACCAGAATGGAACCCGCGGTCCAACCGCACCGCAAGGCCCGCGTTGCAGTCGCGGACTCACCAACGGCGGCTGCCGCGGAGCCGAGCGACAGCCTGTTCGACAACGTCTCACCGACGCTGAACCACGACCCGGCTGAAGACATTGCGGTTGGCGCGACGGTCGTCGGGAATCTCCACCCGGTGGATCCAGATTCGACGAAGCTGACCTACACAGCGACGCGACCGTCGCATGGCAGCGTAAGGATCAACGCCGACGGCACTTTCGCATACACGCCAAATACGACCTACACAGGTCAGGATCGATTCACGGTCACAGTTAGCGACGCGCGTAGCGGCTTCCATCTTCATGGCATAGAAGGATTGCTCAGTCTTTTCACCTTCGGCCTACTCGGCAACAGTGGGCACCGCGCGAGTCAGACCGTGTTCATCGGATACCAGCACGTCGTCGTCGCCTCTGGGCTCAACCGGCCAGTAGACTTTCGCTTTCTGCCTGACGGGCGGATAGTCGTCGCCGAGAAGGGCGGCACCATCAAGGTTGTCGACAACACCACCGGGACCGCGCAGACGCTCGTCACGCTGCCGGTACTAACGCAGGGCGAGCGCGGTATCAACGGCATTACGGTGGATCCGGCATTCGCCTCCAACGGCGCTCTCTACGTCGCCTACACTACGACCGCCGCCCACGACCGTCTGTCACAGCTCACCATGACCGCAAACGCGATCAACGCGGCAACCGAGAAGGTTCTCCTGGAATCTAGCGAGGCGGCCGCGTTCTACCACCGCGGCGGAGCGCTGGCTTTCGGGCCGGACGGCAAGCTCTACTGGGGCCTGGGCGACAACCGCGAACCTGGAAACGCGCAGAATTTGAACAACTTTCACGGCAAGATCCTGCGCATAAACCCTGACGGCACTACACCGTCGGACAATCCTGTGCTCGCCGCCGGAGCGCTTCCGCAGATCTATGCCTACGGGTTGCGCAATCCGTTCCGGCTCACGTTCACCCCGAGCGGCCAGCTCTTGGTTGCCGACGTCGGAGAGGCGTCATTCGAGGAACTAAATCTCGTGACCGCCGGCGGGAATTACGGCTGGCCGGGTTCCGAGGGAAACTGCAAGAGAAACTGCGCTGGCACGAAGAATCCCATCTTTGCCTATGCCCACGGCAGCGGTGCTGCTATCACGTCGGTTTTTGTCTACAACGGATCGAAACTCGGACCGAGGTACCAGAACAAAGTGTTCATTGCCGACACTGTCCAGGGCTGGATCAAGGTTCTCACCTGCAGTGTCGATTTCACCTCGTGCGGCGCTGTGCAAACCTTTGATTCAGAGGGGGGCTCGACCGTCGGATTGAGCCAAGGACCTGACGGCAACCTGTACCAATTAGTATATGAGCCTGGATCACTGGTCAGAATCGGCCTGCCGAGCGGGGCTCCGTCGGCGGTCTGATCAGTCCTCTCAGTCCTCGGGTTTGTGCAGGGCGAGCTGATCGAGCTCGCGCTTCTCCCGTCCCGCGAGGTCGGCGAGCAGCGCCGCGTCACTGAGATCCATCGGGGCCGAATGCTTCCAGTCGTGGTGGGCCACCTCGTTCAGGCGCTTCAAGAGGTGTTTGTCGTCGACCTCGATCGCCAGCTCCCGACGATGGTCGAAGCTCCCCGGTGACAGGTTGATCGAGCCGACGACGGCCCGCTCGTGGTCGGCAAGAATCATCTTCGCGTGCAACTTCAGGTGCTTGAGCCGATGGATCTTGATGCCGACGTCGTCGAGGATGCGCAGCCCGCTGACGCCCTCGAGGAGCTTGTCCGCCTTGAGGTGATGCGCCGCGCGCGCCATCACATGCACCTTCACCCCGCGGCGCGCCGCCCGCACCAGACGCTCGATGATCACCGGATCCTGGTAACGCTCGTTCTGCACGAACAGCGTCTTCTCGGCGCGGTCGATGAACTCGGCGATGCGTGCTCGCCCGTTGGTCGGGCACCAGATCAGCCGCACTGAGTCCCCCGGATCGAAATCCTGCCGGGCCCAGTCGGCTTCGAAGCACTCGATGATCTCCAGCACCTCGTGCGACGTCGGCGTCACCACGGCGTAATCGCGGGTCTCCGTGAAGTTCTCGTCGGTCCAGTTCAGCGACTCGACGAACGCGTACTCGTCGTCGATCACCATCGACTTCTCGTGGGTGAGGTCGAACGACGGGCTGCTCTCGCTGACCGCGATACCATACTCGCGCAACAGATCCCGCGCGCCGTCGTTGTCGGTCTCCCCGTCGCGCCGGACCGGGTTGAGCATCACCTTGACCAACACGCCGCGCTGATGAGCGGCGACGATCGCGTCGAGCAACGGGCGGTGACTGAAGGCGAACATCTTCACCCGCAGCGACCGCGTCGCCCCGTGGATCGCGTCGAGCACGGGCTGCGCCGAATCGTCGGGCAGGATGATCAGTGATCGCGTCACGGCGTCTCGTCCTCGTACTGGATGCGGTGGAGCTCAGCGTATCTGCCGTTGCGCTCGAGCAGCTCCTCGTGCCTGCCCTCCTCGACCACCCGGCCCTCCTCGAGCACGACGATCTTGTCGGCGTCGCGGATCGTCGACAACCGGTGCGCGATCGTGATCACCGTGCGGTCGCTCATCAGCCGCTGCAGAGCGGACATCACCAGTTGCTCGGACTGCGCGTCGAGCGCGGCGGTCGGCTCGTCGAGGATCAGGATCGGGCTGTCGCGGATCAACGCGCGGGCGATGCCGAGGCGCTGCCGCTGCCCGCCCGACAGTGTCAGGCCACGCTCCCCGACCGCACTGTCGTAGCCCTGCGGCATGTCGGAGATGAACTCGTGGGCGTTGGCCAATTTCGCCGCCTCGACGATCTCCTCGTGGGTCGCCTCGGGCCGGCCGAAGGCGATGTTGTCACGGACCGTTCCGCGAAACAGCACCGTGTCCTGCAGGACGTAGCCGATCTGCTGGCGTAGTTGGTGCAGCTTGTAGTCGCGCAGGTCGACACCATCGATCTGCACCGAACCCATCGACGGGTCGTAGAACCGCGGAATCAGGCTCACCAGAGAGGACTTTCCGCTGCCGGTGTGCCCGACGATGCCGACGAGCTGACCCGGGGCCACGTCGAACGTGACATCCCGGAGCACCGCCTTCCCGCCGTCGTAACTGAACGCCACCTTCTCGAACCGCACCGCACCCTTGATCCGCGCGGCGTCGACGGCGTCTGGCTTCTCGACGATCCCGGTCTCGGCGTCCAGCAGCGCGGCGACGCGTTCGACACCGACGGCGGCCATCGCGATCGTGTTGGTCAGTTTCGCCAGGTCCTGCACGGGTTTGAAGAACGATGCGAGATAGCTGATGAACACCGTCAGCGTGCCCGCGGTCATCGCGCCGGCCAGGATGAGAGCCGAACCGCGCCACAACACCAGCGCGGTACACGCCGCGACCACCACGGCGACGATCGGCGACACCACCGACTTGACCCTGCGCGCGTTGAGCGCGGCGTCGACGGCCTGCTGACCGGCGATGGCCAACTGATTCTCCTGATGGGCCTCGCGGTCGAACGCCTTGACCACCCGGATCGATTGCAGGCCTTCCTCGGCGACGGCGACGATGTCCGACTCCCGCTTCCGCACTTCGTGAGTCGCGGCCTTGACGGCCTTGCGAATCCGGGAGACGAACAACAGCAGCAGCGGCGCGACCGCCAGGGCGACCAACGTGAAATCCCACTGCAGCCACAACATCAGGCCGAGCATCCCGACGATGGTCAGCAGATCGGTGGCGATGCCCAGCGTCGACGCCGACGCGAAATCCTGGATGGTGTCGACGTCGTCGGTCAGCGTGGACAAGATGGGCCCGACGCGGTGAGTGTCGAAATAGCTCAGCGAGAGCTGCTGCAGATGGTGGTAGGCGCGGGTGCGCAGGTCGTTGCCGACCCGCTGACCGACCGTCTCGGTCAGATAGTTGGCGACGTAGGTGGCGATCGCGGCGATGACCGCGATGGCGATCACCATGATGGCCGCGAGTCCGGCGATGTGCATCCGGCTCTCCCCGCCCAGGATGGGCTGCAGAAGACCATGCAGCCACCCCGGCAGCGGATGGTCGCCCACGACGCTGTCGAGCACCACCTTCAACGGCCACGGCGCGGCAAGCCCCATGGCGATCTGCACGCACAGCACCGCGAAGATCCCGGCCACCAGCCACCGGTACGGGCGGAGCAGGTCAAGGATCAGTCTCACGGCGGTGGCTGCCTCGCTGTCGATGTCGTCGATGGAGCGGGGAAACAGTACATCGGCGAGGTTGCCGACGGGGGTCGACGCGGTAGGGTCGCACACACTTCGGGTGTGCGCCGACTGTGCGTCCAGGGCGGAGATTCGGGCTCAGAGTCGCCCTGGACGCACACTCGACGGCCACCCGAACGGACTAGGTTGGCAGGTGACGCGTTCCTGGGCGAGAGGTGCACTGCCATGTCCAACCACTTCACCGGACTGAGCCTCGGCCCTCCCCTCGGCGATCAGCGCCTGGACCTCTGCGACCTGTACGCCTTCCAGTCACCCACCGACGATTCGCGAACAGTGTTGATTCTCAACGCCAATCCCACTGCCGATGCGCTGCATCCCGGCGCGGTGTACCGGCTGGCGATCGACACCGACGGAGACCTGCTCAACGACATCGCGTTCAGCTTCGTCTACTCGGAACCGCGGGATGGCCGCCAGACCGTGGACGTGTATCTCGCTCGCGGCACACAGTCGCGGGAACCGGAGCCGGCCGGCGAGAGGCTCTTCTCGGCGGTGGAGGTCTCGTTCGGGGCGACGTCCACCATCGTGCGGGCAGGCGACATCACCTTCGCCGCCGGCGCGCGCAGCGACGCGTTCTTCTTCGACTTCGACGGCATCAAGGCACTGTTCGACACCTCCGGCACACGCAACTTCACCGCACCTCACCTGAGTGAACTCGGCGGGACGTCGCCGTGGACGGGTCAGGACTCCAACCTGACCGCCAACGTCTGCTCGATGGCGCTCGAGCTGCCGACGAGCATGTTCGCCGCGCAGGGTCCGATCCGGATCTGGGGTCGGTGCAGCGTGCGGGAGAACGGCGAGCTGCAGCACGTCGACCGGGCCGGGCACCCGTCGGTGAGCAGTTTCTTCAACACCGACGACACGAAGCTCGAGTACAACGCCAGCGAGCCGGTGCACGACTGGGACCGCTGGCTCGACCAGTTCGTCCACCTGCTCGGTCACACCGGCGGATACACCCGGGACGAGGCCGTCGCCGCGATCGAGGCCGAGGGCACGCTGCCCGACATGCTGACCTTCGATCCGGCTCTGCCCGCGCAGTACCCCAACGGACGTACCTTCACCGACGACGTCATCGACTACCGACTGGCGTTCCTCACCAAGAACGAGTGCCCGCCGTCGGGCCTGGCCCCGCACACCGACACGTTGAGCGAATTCCCATACCTCGGCCCACCGCACCCGTGAGCCGTGCCGGGTGCGCCTTTCATGGCTGAATGCTTCCGGCACTGCACGTTTTCGAGTGGCGCGTAGACCGACCAGCACGGTGGCAGCGGTGACGGAATCGAGGCTGAGCCGCGACTCCGCGGCCATGGTGGGTACTCACACGTTGGATAAGGAGGTCATCATGAAAGCGTTGAATGGCCTACTCAATGCGGTGCTGGGAATCCTGGGAGCAGTCCTCGGACTGGTCGTCGGACTCCTGGCGGCGGTGGTCTGGCTCGTCGGCATGGTGCTGTGCGTGACCGTGATCCTGATTCCGCTCGGGATACCCGTCATGAAGCTGGGCCGGCGCCTGCTCGGCGTGGCCGGCGACCTGATGCATCTGTCGTAGGCGCACCAACGAACATCACCCCAGTGCCTGAGGGCACGGAGTGCGATGACCGACGCCTACCGGCGGAAGACGTCTTTGAGCTTTTCTCCCCGCTGTTTCAGCGATGCCTTGGTCTGATCGACTCGGCCCTCGTCTTCCAGGCGCCGGTCGCCGGCGGCACGCCCGGTGGCTTCCTTGGCACGGCCCGATACTCTCTGTGCTGCGTTTCTGATCTTGTTAAGGGCGCTCATGTTCCATGACCTTTCTCAGTGGGACCCGCGCATGTGAACCTCGACCGGAGAGTGCCCTCTCCACTTCGATTCGAAGCGGATCGAGCGCGGGCGTTTCGTGCTCGTGGTCGGTCCCGAGCGCCCGCGGGTGGTCGAGGTGGCCCGGCGGTTTGCGGACTAGAACACGTTCACCGTGGCCCGCGGCGAACTCCAAGATTGACGACACCGTAGAAAGTCGCCCCTGGCCACTCCGCTCTGACAACGGCCGTGCCCCCGCATTCGCACTGACAACGCTCGATTGTGATCGCGGTCACGCTATCGCCTTTGGCAAATGCCTTCATGGCGCGAGCGGGAGTGTCGGCCGTGGGCGACGCATGCTCCGTTCGACGAGTCGACAAGACAAACATGGGTACAAATCCGGCCGCGTTCGCATTACGCCGATCAGTCACCGTCGTCGGGTGGATCTGCGGGTAGATGCCCGCACCAGACTGGAATCCACTGTGAGACAGCGCCTTTCGAATAGCGTTGCGTCGCGCCGGAGCCTCGAGACGAATTGGCGTCTGACTTGCGGAATCAAATCGGGCATGCGCGCTCGAGGCCGTCGTATTGGACGACCAAGGAGGCGCGCGTGCCGAAAGTCGAGTCGAAAATCCGGCCGTTACAGCAAGGTCAATAACCGCCGAATCGTTCACGCGATCTCCGATAGGAGTCCATCGCACGCTTGTTCTGCACGTCCAAATTCCGGCAATCGCCTCGACGCAATTTTCATTTGACACATAGCCACAGTTTCGAGTGGCTAATTATGTACGCCCACCGGCTCGCGCCGTTTAGCTACTCCACAGTCAGTTGCCAAAATCCGCACTATCTCGCGCACTGGCAAGCTGCGTTGTTGCTCTGAACTGGCGTTAAGGCGGCCGTAGCTACCGAGACAAAATTGCTCAGATTTTCCCTTCTCATTGCTCGGACATACTCGACAAATATTTTCTGCTTTCCGGTTCACGCTCCGAGCGAACGGGGTAGCCCGCCCCGTAGCAGCGTGATTTTGGGAGTAATTGGTTTCGATCCCGAGCGTCACCTTGTCTCAGCGACATGCACAGTTAGAAGGAGATTGCGGATATGTCGAACGGAAAAGTCGCACTGGCAGTAGGTGCGGGATACCTGCTCGGGCGGACCAAAAAGATGAAGTGGGCGCTCGGGCTGGCTAGCGCAGGCCTCACCGGGAAGTTCCCCTCACACCCGACCGATCTGGTCGTGTACGGACTCAAGTCGCTCAACACATCGGGTGAGCTCAACCAACTCACTGAACAGATTCGTGGCGAGTTGCTCAACGCGGGCCGGGCTGCGGCGATCGCGGCCGCGGTCAGCCGGGTGGACGCGCTCAACAGCCGTCTGCAGGGCGTGACGACGGCCGCAGATCAAGCACTCGACGACGTCGGTGGCGCTGTTGGTGGCGTCGGCAGCTCCGCGGGTGACGCCGTGGGTGGCGCTGTGGGTGGCGTCGGCGGCGCACTGAACGGTGTCACGGGCCGCCGGCGGCGCCGCGCGCAGGCGAGGGACGACTACGCCGAAGACGACTACGAGGACGAGGTGGACGAGGCTGAGTCCGCGTATGAGGACGAGCCTCTCGACGTCGAGGAGGACGCCGAAGACATCGACGAGTCGGGGGACGTCGCCGACGACGACCTCGATGACGATATCGCCGATGACTCCGCAGAAGAACCCGAGCCGCCGGTGACCCGTCGGCGGGCAGCCCGACGTCCCAGCGCACCAACGAAATCAGTACGGACTCCACGACGGAGCGCGGCACGGTCGACAACGCGGCAAGGACGGTGAGACCAATGACAGAAGCGGGCAACGGAGCGCAGCGGCAGGCAAGCACTGCGCAGCAGAACATGTCACCCAAAGGACAGCTGCAGTCATCCCTGCAGCAGTTGGCCGGAACGGTCACCGATCGTGCGGTGTCCTCGGTGTCGGGGCGCCTCGGTGGCGCGACCGAACGCCTGACCGACTACGCAGAGAACGGTGGCGGCGCAGGGCTGCTTTCGGCGGTCACGGGGCTGGAGGACGTGACGTCACCGGTCAAGTCGATGGTGAAGAAGGGTCTCGGCGACGCCGGTGAGAAGGTCAAGGACACCGTGACCGGCGCGGCCGGGTCCCTCTTCGGCGGCAAGGGCAAGGGTGGCGGCGGAAAGAAGCTCAAGGTCACCAACATCGTCGAGCACATCGACGTCGGCGCCCCCGTGGACCTGGTGTATCGCCAGTGGACGCAGTTCGCGGATTGGCCGAAGTTCATGAAGAAGCTCGAACAGGTCGAACAGGTCTCTGAAGAGAAGCTGAACTGGAAGGCGCAAGTCTTCTGGTCGCATCGGACGTGGGAAGCCACCATCACCGACCAGGTTCCCCATGAACGGATCGTGTGGCGGTCCAAAGGAAAAAAGGGTCACGTCGACGGAGCGATCACCTTCCACGAGTTGGCCCCCAACCTGACCCGGGTCGTCGTGGTCCTCGAGTATCACCCCCAGGGACTCTTCGAGCGCACAGGCAACCTCTGGCGCGCGCAGGGGCGTCGAGTTCGGCTGGAACTCAAACATTTTCAGCGCAACATGATGACCCAGACCCTGCTTCACCCCGACGACGTCGAGGGATGGCTCGGCGAAATCCACGACGGTGAAGTGGTCGAGCCGGAGCCTGAGGACACCGACTCCGACACCGACGAGACGGACACCGACGAAGCGGACGAAGCGGACGAAGCGGACGAAGCCGACGACACCGAGGCGGAAACGGCGCCCCCTGAGCGCAGGCGCCGGCGCGCCGTCCCCCGACCTCGCCGCCGAGAGCAGCCCGAGAGCCAACCGACTGGCCGGGCCGCCTCCAACCGCAGGGGTTCGGAGAACGCCACCGCCACGGGCACCGGCCGTCGTCGCAATGCAACGAAGGCGCGGAGTCAGTCATGACCACCGCGATTCAACCGGCGGGTGGCGCCAATGGTCCCAGCGGAGGTCCGAGTTCGAGCGGCCTGGCCGACGTCATCGACACCATCCTCGACAAAGGACTGATCATCGACGCGTACGTTCGTGTCTCGCTCGTGGGCATCGAGTTGCTGTCGATCGACGCTCGCGTCGTGGTCGCCAGCGTGGACACGTATCTTCGATTCGCCGATGCGGTCAACCGACTCAACATCTCGGAGGACGAGCCCAAGGCCGGTCTTCCGGAACTGGTGAACCAGGTCACCTCGGGTGCCGCGAAGAGCAAGACCCAGGGCGTGCTCGACGCGGCCGGCGAGAAGCTCGGCGATCTCCTCACCCCTGAGGAGCCGGAGCGGAAAAGGGCGACCCACGTCCGCAGTCGGCGGGAGGAGAGATGAGCTCCTCACAATCAACCACGACTCGCTCCGATCGTGCCGAGAGCGCAACGGCGGTCTATGTGTACGGCATCGTGCCGGGTGACGTCGAGGTGCAGAAGAGCGCCAAGGGCGTCGGCGAGCCACCGGCAGAAGTCGACGTCATCCGGGAAGGCGACATCGCAGCACTGGTGAGCATGGTGCCGGTCGACCACGCCTACGGCACGCCGCAAGATCTGCAAGCACACGCTCAGCTGCTGGACGGAACGGCCAAGGTCGCGCCGGTACTGCCGTTACGGTTCGGGGCGGTTCTGAGTGATGCCGACGCGGTAGCCGAAGAGTTGCTGCGCGGACATCACGATGAATTCGTCCAGGCCCTCGAGGCTCTCGAGGGCCGCGCGGAATACGTCGTCAAGGGCCGCTACAACGAAGAGGCGTTCCTTGCACGTCTGTTGTCGGAGAACACCCAGGCAGCCCAGCTTCGAGACGACATCCGCGGCAAGCCGAAAGATGCCGCGCGTGATTCACAAATAGCACTCGGCGAGCTCATCGCGAATGCCGTTGAGCAGCAACGCCAGCTCAACACGAATTCAGTGGCCGAGGGGCTGGGCGGGCTCGCTGAACATGTCAATCCCCGTGAGCCCACCCATGAATGGGACTCGGTGAACCTCGCACTGCTCGCCGAAGTGGCCCGGCAGGATGAGCTCGAGGATGCACTGGACCGGTTCCGGGAAGAGTGGGGCGACCTCATGAAGCTACGGCTGCTGGGCCCGCTGGCACCGTACGACTTCGTCGTCACGGCGAACCCGGAGGTGTGACATGGGGCTCCTCTCAGCCATCCTGATGGCGCCGCTGGCTCCCGTGCGGGGCGTCGTCGCGCTGGCAGAAGTCATCCAGCGGCAGGTCGAACAGGAGATGAACAACCCCGCCAACACCCGACGGCAATTGGAAGACCTCGAGGAAGCACGCGAACGCGGCGAGATCACACCCGCCGAGGAACAAGAGGCCCAGCAGCAGATTCTCGAGGCAAGGATCGAACCCACAGCAGCGGACGAGTCCCTTTCTGAGACGGAGTAAAGACCATGACCCAACGCACCAGGCCGCGGTCGCGCGAGCCCGCCCCCGACGAACCGTTGACGGCACGGGAAGCCATCGCCCTGGTTCGCGAGTATCTCGCCGAGATGACGGACGGAGAGCCCACCCGCACGACGTCGGTCACGCCCACAGAGTCAGGCGGTTGGATCATCGAGGTCGAGGCGGTCGAAGACCGGCGCATCCCGTCATCGGGTGACATCCTCGGCTTGTATGAAGTCGAGATCGACTTCAGCGGAGAAATGTTGGCTTACAGGCGAACACGACGCTACATGCGCGGCCAGACGCTCGACGGGGGCGGCCAGTGACAATTTCTCCCAGCGATGATTTCTCGCAAGTGCAGCGCGCCGGCAGCGGCTCCCTGTCCGGCGGCCAGTCGACGAACCTCGCCGACATCCTGGAGCGCGTGCTCGACACCGGGATCGTCATCGCCGGCGACATCCGGGTCAACCTCCTCGACATCGAGCTTCTGACAATCAAGTTGCGACTGGTGATCGCCTCGCTGGAGACGGCCAAGGAAGCCGGGATCGATTGGTGGGAAAGCGATCCCTGGCTCAGCGGCAAGAGTTCGACGCTGCGCCTCGAGAACGAGCAGTTACGGGAGCGGGTACGGGAGCTCGAGGCGGGCAACGGGCAGCGACGCGCGGTGAAGCGGCGAGCCGCGGAGTACGGGGATGCGGACTGACGGTGTGTGGACGTACGCGGTCGTGGAGGGGAAAGCCGCTCCTCAGATCGCACCGCTTCACGGCGTATCGGGGGAACCGGTCCGCACGGTGACCGCTGCCGGCCTGACCGCCGTGGTCGGCACCGTCGGGCTCGACGAGTTCGGCGAGGACGGGTTGCGTCGCAACCTCGAAGACCTCGACTGGTTGGCGGCGACGGCGCGGACCCATGACGCCGTGATCTCGGCGGTCGCGCGCTCCGGGCCGGTGGTGCCGATGCGGATGGCCACCGTCTACCTCGACGACGCGCGGGTGCGCGAACTCCTCGAAGCCCGGCGAGCCGACTTCTGCGCCGCCCTCGATCATGTGAAGGGGCGAGCGGAGGTGGGCGTCAAGGCCTATGCCGATCCCGCAGCATTGCGGGGTGGAAGCGGTTCGCCTGAACCACAGGCTGGAGAGAAGATTTCCGGCACGGCATATCTGATGCGTAGGCGACGAGCCCTCATTGCGAGCGAGGACGCCTTCCGCGTCGCAGCCGGGCACGCGGACCGGATTCACGCGGTGCTGTCGGCCCACGCTGTGGAGGGGAAGCGAAGGCCGGCCGCCGATCGCAGCCTCTCCGGACGCCAGGAGTGGACCGTGCTCAACGGGACGTATCTCGTCGACACCACTGAGATCGATTCGTTCAAGGCCGCCGTCGCGGCGGTCGGCCGTGACGCACCGGGCGTCGAGTTCGAGATCACCGGCCCGTGGCCGCCCTATTCCTTCGCCGGCGACGTGGTGACGTGATGACGGAGATCCTGCCGGCGGACAACGACCGGAACGTCGCTCTGGTCGACCTGCTCGACCGGGTCTTGGCAGGCGGTGTGGTGATCAGCGGGGACATCACGTTGTCGATCGCCGACGTCGACCTCGTCGTGATCTCGCTGCGCACGCTGATCTCGTCGGTAGGGTCACTGCCGCCGGACGTCCTGGGCGGCACACCGTGACCGATGACACGCATGAGGACGGTGTGCCGGCGCGGCACCGCATCAACTCCGATCCGGAATCCGTCGAGCGGGGTCTGGTGAGCTTGGTCCTGACGCTCGTCGAACTGCTCCGTCAGCTCATGGAACGTCAGGCGATCCGGCGGGTCGATCGCGGCGATCTGAGCGATGAACAGATCGAGCGGGTGGGGACGACCCTGATGCTGTTGGAAGAGAAGATGATCGAACTGCGCGAACACTTCGGACTGGAACCCGAAGACCTCAACATCGACCTGGGCCCGCTGGGACCGTTGCTGTCGCGCGATTGAGGCCGACGACGATGACGCGGACTGCGCTGGTACTGGGAGGAGGGGGTGTCCTCGGCGCCGCCGAGGCCGGCATGGCACGCGCGTTACTGGAGGCGGGGATCCGCCCCGACCTCGTGTGCGGCACGTCAGTCGGTGCGATAAACGGTGCGGCGCTCGCAGCCGATCCGACGCCGGCAGGTGCGCAACGGTTGTTGGCGACCTGGGAGGCGCTGGCCGAGGAAGGCGTGTTCGACGGGTCGTTCATGCGCAGGGCCGCCGAAGTCATGCGGCGCAGGACCGCACTGCACAGCAACAGCGCACTTCGCCGAATGCTTCAGAACCGATTGCCTGCGCGGACTTTCGAAGAACTCGCAGTGCCGTTCGAGTGCGTCGCGGCGAGCATCGAACGCGCTCAAGAGCACTGGTTCGGCACTGGCGACCTGATCGAGCCGATTCTCGCGTCCTGTGCCCTGCCGGGCGTCTTCCCGCCGGTGTGCATCGACGGTGAGCATTTCGTCGACGGTGGCCTGGTGAACAGCATCCCTCTCGATCGCGCGGTGGCCCATGGCGCCGACACGGTATACGTCCTGCACGTCGGCCGCCTCGAGGAGCAACTCCGACCACCGCGATTTCTGTGGGAGGTCGGGTTCGTCGCGTTCGAGATCTCTCGCCGGCACCGCTTCCTCGGCGATCTGGCGCGCGTGGGCCCCGGCACCACTGTGCATGTGCTTCCCAGCGGCCAACCCCAGCGGCAGGCCGCGACATGGTCGAATCTGCGCTACCGGGACACCAGCCGGATGGCCAGCCGTGCTGAACTCGCCTATGACGCGACCCGCCAGTACCTCGAGGCACTGCCATGAGGCTGCTGCGCCGAGCCCTGACTGTGCCGTTGGCGACCGTGCTGATGATCTGCGTCATCGCTGCCGGACCGATTCTGCTGGCCGTCACCGGCGTGGTCGGACTCGCGACTCGGTCGAGCCGGCCGGTCAGGACGGTGGCGTTGACGATGGCCTACGCGGTCATCGAATTGCGAACGTTGGCGAAGCTGCTGAGTGGTCAACGGGACGGTGACCAACTCGTACACGAATTCCTCGGGCTGGCATATGCGGCGGTTCAGCGCGTCCTCGATGTGCGCGTGGTGCTCGACCCCGCCTCGCCGACGAAGGGAGACATCCCGACCGACCAGCCGCTGATCGTGCTGTCGCGCCACTGCGGCCCCGGCGACAGTGTGCTGGTGGCGTGGCTGCTCACGTTGGGGTACGGATTGCGGATCCGCGTCGTGCTCAAGAGCATCCTCCGGGTCGAACCGCTTCTGGACTTCGCCGGCGACCTCGGGTGCCTGTGCTTCCTGGACCGCGGCGACCGTGCGCGTCGTCAAATCCGAGAACTCGCCGCCTCGCTGACGGGAGGACAAGCACTGCTCCTGTTCCCCGAGGGTGCCAACTTCAGCTGGCCACGGTGGCGTGCCGCGATCGGCGAACTCCGCTCGACCGGCGGAATCCGCGCCGCGAAGCGCGCACTGCAGCAATCCCACACCTTGCCACCGCGCACCGGGGGTGCGGCCGCCGCGGTGACCGGCGCACCGCGTGCCAACGTCCTGGTGCTCACCCACAGCGGGTTCTGCCTCGACGGGCGGGCACGACCGTGGTGGCAGATGCCGATCCATCGGGAGCTGCTGGTCCGCACCGCTCTGGTCACGTCCAGCGCGCTCCCCCCGCCGGACCGTCTGGGCCCGTGGCTGGAGCGCGTCTGGACCCAGGTCGACGCCTGGGTCGCCGCCAACGCCACCGCTTCCGATACGACGTCAGGCCCCCTCGAAAGGGGGCCTGACCAGCGTGGCAGGTAGTGGATTCGAACCACTGTAGGCGTAAGCCGACGGATTTACAGTCCGCTCCCATTGGCCGCTCGGGCAACCTGCCGGTGACGCTTAGAGCGCGCACAGCAGGATACAACGAGGACATACCCCGACAACAAATCGCCAGGGTGGTGTGGCCCGCGCTCGCAGCTGCGGCCAAGATGGGACCGAGAACTGACACCTACGAGGGAGGGACGGGTCCAATGGCGGATTCATCGTTCGATGTCGTCAGCAAGGTCGACCGGCAAGAGGTCGACAACGCACTCAACCAGGCGGCCAAGGAGCTGAGCACCCGCTTCGACTTCCGCGGCACCGACACCACGATCGCCTGGAAGGGCGACGAGGTGATCGAGCTGGTCAGCTCCACCGAGGAACGGCTCAAGGCCGCCGTCGACGTCTTCAAGGAGAAGCTGGTCCGCCGCGACATCTCGATGAAGGCGTTCGACGCAGGTGACCCGCAGGCCAGCGGCAAGACCTTCCGGCTCACGGGCACGCTCAAGCAGGGCATCAGCAGCGAGGACGCCAAGAAGATCACCAAGCTCATTCGCGACGAAGGACCCAAGGGCGTCAAAGCCCAGATCCAGGGCGAGGAGATCCGCGTCAGCTCCAAGAAGCGCGACGACCTGCAGGCCGTCATCGCGCTGCTCAAGGGCGCCGACCTGGACGTCGCGCTGCAGTTCGTCAACTACCGCTGAGGTCGTTGAGACTGCACTGAGGGTGGGGTTTTCTCGGATTTCGGCGCCGTAGGCGCAGTCTCAACGCAACTCCGGTGTGATGTCGACCGGGCCGTCGGACCCGTGGTCGCCCATGTTCCGGCACTCCCCGTAGAACTGCAGCGCGCCGTACCCGGGGTCTGCGGAGCGCGGCCCCACCGCGGCCGTCACGCCGTCGCGATTCAGCGAGTCTCCGTGCACCACCTGTCCCTGCGGAGCTCCGCTCGCCCACCCCTGCGCGACGAGCGCGTCCCGGATCTGCGCGTACAGGGCGCCCGGGTCGGCGGGCAGCTTGAACGCCACCTCGACGCGACCCTGGAACGGCGGCTCCCCCTGGTCGTTGCACGAACCGAACGAGAACCCGCCCGTCACGTCGTCCAGCGTCACAGCCTGCACGACGGCCACCGCCGGGTCGACGACCTGCGCGCGGGTCTGCTCGTCGGAGAGCGCGTTCTGCGGCTCGTCGTACGGATTGTCTTGCACCGGGCCGGAATCGGACATGTGGCAGCCTCCCAGGGCGAGCGCGATCAGCAGCGTGGACAGCAGTCGGGTCATCACTAGATGGGTCTTCCGTCGAATCGGTGGTCGGAGGTGACCGCACCGTTGTCGCGCGGCGCCTCGGGGTCGAGAATGGCCGGCCCCAGCGGTATGTCGGTGTGCGGCAACGGGATGTCGCCGAACGGGGTCGGGATCCGATCGGGCGTGCTGACGGCCGGCGAGTCCCGCCCGTCCGCCAGCATGCCCAGCCCGCCGAGGGCATCCCCGTGGCCGGACGCGATGGCGGACATGCTGTACAGCGACTCGCTGCCCATCGTGTAGTAGTACGAGTGATCGTCGAAGTCGGGCAGATTCCCGCCCGGCACCTCTGCATGGAACCGCACGGCGCCGAACGACTCCGCCGACGCGTCGTCGCCCAACCCCACCGAAAGGCCCAGCGGATCGGCCAGCGGACCATTGAGAACGTCGGCGGCCATGTCGCTGGCGCCGATCCAGCCGACCGGATCAGTCGAGGCGTTGCCGACGTACACCTGCCCGCCCTGCAGGTTGAAGTCCGCCGCCGAGTGCGTGAGATCCGTTCCCGGACAACCGATCAGCACCGCGTTGGTGGCCTTCATCCCGCTGCCGGCGAACGCGTCGGCGACCGTCGTCGACCCGTAGGAGTGTCCGAGCACCGTGATGTTCGGCTCACCGGCCCCGGTGTGCGTGACGTGCAGGCTGTTGACGTCGCCTGCCAGCAGCGCGCCACCGGAGCGGGCCAGTTCCGGGTTGGCGATACGCGGATCGGTGAAACTGTCGGGCGCGTCGTAGCCCATCCACATGATCACCGCGTTCTGCTTGCTCGGGTCCGCCTTGCCCATCTGATCGAGCAGGTTGATGCCGTCGTTGCGGCCGCTGTTGAGCCAGTCAGACTCGAGGCTGCTGCCCGTGCCGGGCACGATCACCCCGATGTTGTCGGCGGTGTCGGGATTGCCCAGCGCGACGGCAGCGGTGCCCTGCCCGTTGTAGGCCAGCGGGTCGTAGCCGAACAGGTAGGTCTTGCGCGGACGTGCCGGGTTGTCACCCTCGGCCTGATGCTTGAGGCCTTGGCGGGCCTTGAGTCCGTTCTGGTAGGCGACGGCGTCCGCACGGTTCAGTCCGTAGCGCTCCGGGTGAGCGGCCACCTCGTCGGCGCCGACCCCGTTGGCGCTCGCGGCGTGCTCCACCCGCGCGATGTCACGGTCCATCACGGTGCGGTTCAGCTGGTCGCGCACCTCGACGGGCAGCCCGTCGAGATTGCCAAGCCCGCGGGGCGCGGTGTCGGTCAGCCGTTTCCTGTCGGCGTCGCTGAGCGAGTCCCACCACTGCTTGACCTGCTCCGGCGAGGCCCCCGGCGGCGGGGGTGGGGGCAGCGGCGTCCCGGGTGGGGTGGCCGGCGGGACACCGCCGATCGCGGTGCGCACCGCGCCCGCGGTGGCGGCGTCGATCTGGCCGAACAGTTGCAGCAATCTCTGGATGACCGCGGTGAAGCCGGGTTCGAACTGCTTGAGCAGCGGCGGGAAGACCGGCGCGATCGCGCGGCCGTCGTCGGTGACGGTCCACCCGGCGGCCCGCAGCGTCCCGACGACGCCCGTCAATCCGGCGCGCGTGGCTTCGAGCTGGGGTCCGCCGGTGGCCAGCGCCGCCCGCACCGACTCGAGCCGGGCCCGCAGCTGCAGCTGCTCGGTGAGATTCTTCTCCGCCTGGGCGATCGCCGCGTCGCCCGCCGTTCCCTGCCACGCTGCGCGCATCCGGTCCAGGGCTTGCTGCTGCCCGGTGATCGCCCCGTCGAGATCGGCGATCGTGCCGCCGAGTCGACCCGCGGCCGCTGTCAGGCCCTGCGGATCGGATGCCTCGACCGTCGATACCGTGACCGACAAACGCGAACCCCCTCAGCAAAGTCGTTCTCATTATGCCCACTCCCACACACCCGTCGGCGCACCGATCGGTTCGAAACCGGCCCTCGGGCCGCAGCCGCCGCCCTAATGTGATCACTCATGGCACCTGCACAGCGCGAACCCAACGTCGTCGTCCTCGGGGGCGGATCCTGGGGCACCACCGTGGCGTCCATCTGCGCGCGGCGCGGGCCGACGCTGCAGTGGGTGCGTTCGCAGGAGACCGCCGACGACATCAACACCCATCACCGCAACACCAAGTACCTCGGCAACGAGGTGGAGCTGGCGCACACGCTGAGGGCCACCACCGATTTCGCGGAGGCCGCCGAGTGCGCCGACGTGATCGTGATGGGGGTGCCGTCGCACGGATTCCGCGGTGTGCTCACCGAACTCGCGTCGACGCTGCGGCCGTGGGTGCCGGTGGTGTCGCTGGTGAAGGGCCTCGAGCAGGGCACCAATTACCGGATGAGCCAGGTGGTCGACGAGGTGCTGCCCGGCCATCCAGCCGGAATCCTGGCCGGGCCCAACATCGCCCGTGAGGTCGCCGAAGGCTACGCGGCCGCCGCGGTGCTGGCCATGCCCGACCAGCATCTGGCCGCGAATCTGGCAGACCTGTTCCGCACCAAGCGTTTTCGCACCTACACCACCGACGATGTGGTGGGCGTGGAGATGGCGGGTGCACTGAAGAACGTGTATGCGATCGCGGTCGGCATGGGCTACTCACTGGGCATCGGGGAGAACACCCGCGCGATGGTGATGGCCCGCGCGGTGCGCGAGATGTCGAAGATGGGCGAGGCGTTGGGCGGGCACCGCGACACCTTCGCCGGCCTCGCCGGTATGGGCGACCTGATCGTGACGTGCACCAGCCAGCGCAGCCGCAACCGGCACGTCGGCGAACAACTGGGCGCCGGGAAGCCGATCGACGAGATCATCTCGTCGATGAACCAGGTGGCCGAAGGCGTGAAGGCATCCAGCGTGATCATGTCGTTCGCCGAGGAACTGGGCATCTCGATGCCGATCGCGCGCGAGGTCGACGGCGTGGTGAACCACGGCTCGTCGGTGGAGGACGCCTACCGCGGGCTGATGGTGGAGAAGCCGGGCCACGAGGTGTTCGGGTCCGGCTTCTGACTCAGTTGAAGTAGGGGTTCGTGCCCTCGGGCCGGGCCAGCAGCGGGTTGACCTCGTTGACGATCCAGGACGCCGACGGGCTGACCACGAAACCGGACTGGTTGCGATTGTCCACGCAGGCCGTCACGGTGCCGTCACCGCCGCAGCTGACGTCGCCGAAGCTGAGCCGGGTGTTCGGCGGCAGCGCGTTGACCGGGCCGCCGTAGATCGGGGCGGGCGCCACCGAGAAGCCGGGCACTCCACCGGCCGAACCGCTGACCAGGTTGGCGCCCTCCGGGGCGCCGGGCAGCACACCGTTGCAGCCGTAGCCACCGGAGCGCTGCAGCATGCAGGTCAGGCCGTTGGCGCTGAACGCGTAGGCGGCGCCGTCGAACACCGCGTAGTTCTTCGGGTTGGCGGGCGCCCACGCGTTCACGTTGGGGGCCGGCGGCGTCGGCGGCGGGGTGGGCGGCGCGGGCTGAGCGGCCGCGAGACCGGAGGCACTGAGGACACCGGCCGCGGCGACGCACGCAGCACCGAGGAAAGCTCTGCTCGACACGGTCACAGCCTAGATGTCGCCGGAAGGGTCGGCCGCGTTAGCGAGAGCTTCAGTAGGCGTAGGTGCCGGTCGGGCTGATGACGAAACCGGACTGGTCGACGGTGTTCGTGCACGAGGTGATGACGCCGTCGGTGCCGCAACTGACGGTGCGGAAGCTCATCCGCGTGTTGACCGGCAGCGGCAGCGGGTTGGCCGTCGCGCCGTACATCGGCCCGTTGGCGTGTCCGAACCCCGGCGGACCGCCCGCCCAGCCGGTGACGACGTTCGCGCCGCCCGGCGCACCCGGCAGCGATCCGTTGCACCCGTAGCTGCCGGTCTGGCGGTCCATCACGCACGTCAGCCCACCGGGCGCGGCGAACGAGTACCAGGCACCGTCCGGCGAGGCGAACGGCTGCGGATTGATCGGCGGCAGCGCGTTGACGTTCAGCGGGGACGGGTCGGCCGAGGCGACGGCGGGCGCGGCACACGCGGCGGCGGCCGCGACGCCGATCAGAATTCTGGTCAGCACGTCGCACACCTTAAGCGGGTGGTCCCGGCGCGCGCATCGTCAGACAGAAAAGTCTGACGGCCTCGTCAGTACTGGCCCGGCCCGCGACCCGCCATCGCCTCGAGGCGGGCGATGCGGTCGGCGATCGGCGGGTGGGTCGCGAACAGCTTGCCGATCTTCTCCCCCGACCGGAACGGGTTCGCGATCATCAGGTGCGCCTGGTCGGCCAGCTGCGGCTCGGGCGGCAGTGGCGCGCGCTCCACCCCGGCGCTGATCTTGCGCAGCGCGCTGGCCAACGACAGCGGGTCACCGGTCAGCTCCGCGCCGGACTGGTCGGCCTGGTACTCGCGGGAGCGGGACACCGCCAGCCGGATGACCGTCGCCGCGATCGGTCCGAGCAGTGAAACCAGAAGGATCGCAAAGGGATTCGCGCCGCCCTCGCGGTTGCCGCCGAACATGCTCGCGAAGAACGCCAGGTTGGCCAGCGCGGTGATCACCGAGGCCATCGCCCCGGCCACACAGCTGATCAGGATGTCGCGGTTGTAGACGTGCGAGAGCTCGTGACCGAGCACCGCGCGCAACTCGCGCTCGTTGAGCATGCCGAGGATGCCCGTCGTGCAGCACACCGCGGCGTTGCGCGGGTTGCGGCCCGTGGCGAACGCGTTGGGGGCGGCGGTGTCGCTGATGTAGAGCCGCGGCATCGGCTGGCGGGCGGTAGTGGCCAGCTCGCGCACGATCCGGTACATCATCGGCGCCTGCATCTCGGTGACCGGCTGCGCGTGCATCGCCCGCAGCGCCATCTTGTCGCTGTTGAAGTACACGTAGGCGTTCATGCCGATGGCGAAGAGCACAGCCAGGAACATGATGTTGCGCCCGAACAGGGCCCCGACGCCGACGATCAGGCCCGAGAACACCACCAGCAACAGGAACGTCTTGGCCCTGTTGGCGTGCGGATGCCACGTCATCGCGGATTCCTCCTCACCACACCTGCAGAACTCATTCGCTCGTTCAACGCTCGGGTACGCCGCGCAGGTTCCAGACGCTCAGCCGTGCCGATTGATCGTGTAGTCGACCAGCGCGGCCAGCGCTTGGCGGCCGGGCCCGTCGGGCAGCGCGGCGAGTTCCTCCTCGGCCTGCCGGGCGTACCCGGCCACCGTCTCCTTGGCCCTCGTGATGCCCTGCGAGGAGCGCAACAGCCGCAGCGCCTCGGCCACGTCGGCGTCGTTGTCGAGGGGGCGGGCCAGCAGTTCCCGCAGCCGGTCGGCCTCGGGCCCCGTCTCCCGCAGCGCGTAGAGCACCGGCAGCGTGTGCACGCCCTCCCGCAGATCGGTGCCGGGCACCTTGCCGGACTCGTCGGGGTCGCTGTCGATGTCGATGATGTCGTCGGAGATCTGGAACGCGGTGCCCACGATCCCGCCGAGCCGGCTCAACCGCTCGATCTGGTCCTCGTCCGCGCCGGAGAACGTCGCACCGAAGCGGCCCGACGCCGCGATCAGGCAGGCCGTCTTCTCGTAGACCACCTTCAGGTAGTGCTCGACCTCGTCGACGTGCTCGGCGACCCCGCGGGTCTCCCGCATCTGGCCCGTGACCAGCAGCGCGAAGGTGTCGGCGATGATCCGCACGGCATCCGGGCCCAGCCTGCTGACCAGACGCGACGCCGTCGCGAACAGGTAATCCCCCGCCAGGATCGCGATGTTGTTGCCCCACCGGGCGTTGGCGCTGACCGCCCCGCGACGCACCTGGGCCTCGTCCATCACGTCGTCGTGATACAGCGTCGCCAGGTGCACGAGCTCGATGACGGCGCCGGCGACGGTGACCTGCCAGGCGTCCGGTTCCGGCCCGAGCTGGGCCGACAGCACCGTGAAGAGCGGGCGGAACCGCTTGCCACCGGCTTCGAACAGATGGGTGACGGCCTCGGCCATCAACTCGTCGGCGCGGCCGAGCTCCTCCGACATGAGCGTCTCGATCCGGGCCACTCCGTCACGGACGTCCTGGGCGAACTCGGCATCGCCGAAGTCCACTCCCGCCACCACGTTCGCCGGTGTCCTCACACAGCCAACATACTGGGAGCCATGGAGACGAGCGCTGATGTGGTGGTCGTCGGCGCCGGGCCTGCCGGTTCGTCGGCCGCGGCGTGGGCCGCGCGCGCCGGGCGCGAGGTGCTGGTCATCGACTCGGCGTCGTTCCCCCGTGACAAGGCGTGCGGCGACGGCCTGACCCCGCGGGCGGTGGCCGAGATGCGGCGGCTGGGCCTCGGGAAGTGGCTGGACGGCCGGATCACCCACCACGGCCTGCGCATGTCGGGCTTCGGCGCCGACGTGGAGATCCCGTGGCCGGGCCGGTCGTTCCCGCCGCTGTCCAGCGCGGTGCCACGCACCGAACTCGACGAGCGCATCCGGCTGGTGGCCGTCGACGACGGCGCCAAGATGAAGTTGGGCGTCAAAGCGGTTGACGTGCAGCGCGACTCGACCGGCCGGGTGTCCGCGGTGGTCCTCGACTCCGGCGAGGTGGTGCGCTGCGCCGACCTGATCGTCGCCGACGGGGCACGCTCGACGCTGGGCCGGGCGCTGGGCCGCGAGTGGCACAAGGACACCGTCTACGGCGTCGCGATCCGCGGCTACATCGCCACCCCGCGGCACGATGAACCGTGGATCACGTCGCACCTGGAGCTGCGCTCCCCGGCGGGCGAGGTGCTGCCCGGCTACGGCTGGATCTTTCCGCTGGGTACCGGTGAGGTGAACATCGGCGTCGGCGCGCTGGCGACGTCCAAGCGGCCCGCCGATGCCGCGCTGCGTCCGCTGATGAACCACTACACCGCGCTGCGCCGCGACGAGTGGGGCTTCGACGGGGATCCCCGGGCGGGCCGCTCGGCGCTGCTGCCCATGGGCGGCGCGGTGTCCGGGGTGGCCGGGCCGAACTGGATGCTGATCGGGGACGCCGCGGCGTGCGTGAACCCGCTCAACGGCGAGGGCATCGACTACGGGCTGGAGACCGGGCGGCTGGCCGCGTCGATGCTGGGCTCGGGCGACTACTCGCAGGCCTGGCCCGCGGTGTTGCACGCGCACTACGCGCGCGGGTTCTCGATCGCGCGCCGGCTGGCACTGCTGCTGACGTTCCCCCGATTCCTGCCTGCGACGGGGCCGGTTGCGATGCGGTCGTCGGCGTTGATGACGGTGGCGGTGCGGGTGATGGGCAACTTCGTCACCGACGAGGACGAGGACGTGGTGGCGCGGGTGTGGCGCGGCGCAGGCCGGCTGTCCGGCCGCGTGGACGCCCGCCGCCCGTTCACGTGAGCGTGAGCGTGACGTCCGTGTACCGGGCGCCGATGCGGTCGCGCCGCGACGACATCGATCCCCACCTGGCCGTCGAGCGGGCGCTGCGGGCGGGTGTATGCGGGTTCGGTCGCGTCGGCGTTCCGGAGCGGCGGGTGGAGCGTTTCGCCGAGGTGGCCGACGGGTCGTTCGTGTGGACCCGCGACAGCGACGGACTGTTCTGGCTGGGTCGGCTGACCGGACCGTACTTCTACGACGCCGCTGGCGAAGGCGTCGACCTCGTGCACGTGCGGCCGTGTCGCTGGCGCGACGAGCCGCTCGTCGAGAAGCGTTGTCCTGCAGCGGTCCTCGCGACGTTCGCCCGAGGCGGACGGAACTTTCAGCAGATCCACGACGCAGGCGTCGGCTCGGAGTCGGCGCGCGTGTGGGAGCAGGGCTAGCGGGGGCTCAACGAGTGGGCGAACCCGCTGACGTCGCGGACGCTGGCGGCGAACACTTCCGGCATGGCGCTCGCCAGCAACAGATCTCCCCCGTGGCACGTGCCTGCCACCACCCGCCCGACCGTGGGCACGCCCGCCCGCAGCAGCCTGCGGTAGTAGTGCAGCCCCTCGTCGCGTAGCGGGTCGAGTTCGTTGACCGAGATGACATGCGTTGGCAGGCCGGTCAATTCGTCATCGGTCGCCACGTACGCCCAGCACGCCGCGTCGTCGACATGGCGCCCGTCGGGATCGTAGAGCGAGCCGAGGATGGCCAATTGCTCACGGCCGATGAAGTATTCGTCGTTCTCCTCCAGCGACGGCAGGTCGCCGCTCCGGTCGAGCCACCGGTTGGAGATGAACGGGCACTGCGCGTAGAAGCCCGCGATGCCGTCGATCCACCCCTCGCGTTTCGCCTTGTGCGCCAACGTCAGCGTCAGGTTTCCACCGCCGGATTCTCCGGACACCACGATGTGGCTGACGCCGAGTTCGCCGCGCTGCTCGTCGACCCAGCGCGCCGCCGACGCGCAGTCGTTGAGCCCCGCCGGGTAGGGATGCGGGCCGAGTTTGCCGCCGGAGTTGCGGAATTCGACGCCGACGACCACGAGGCCCGTCGCGGCCAGATGCTCGCGCAGCCGGATGTAGGGCACGTCGGCGGCGCTGGCGATCGCCATGCCGCCGCCGTGCAGATGCACGATCGCCGGCAGCGGGCCGGCCGCATCGGCGGGCCGGCTGACGAAGAGCGTGATGTCGTTGCCGTCGGCACCGGTGATCGTCGTCGTGGTGGTCGTGACCCCGGCGGGCGGTGCGACGTCCTCTGCGAGGGCGTCGAAGATGGCGCCCATGCCCTGTTCGCTCATGGTCGCGAAGGCGAGGCGCTGCTCCAGCGGCGAGTCGACGCTCAGGCCGGACGCGGGCAATCGTTCCGTCAGACCGAACGCGGCCAGCGCGGCGACCATGCGCGGATCGGAGCGCGGGTCGGTGGCGAGGGTGGCATTGGGATCGGCGTGGCGTCCGTGCAGCATGGACGTGACGACTAACGCCGACGCGCGTGCAGCGAGGCAGCTTTCGCGGGGCGCGAACGCGCGCAGAGGTACGCGTAACGCGGCGTGTCCACGTGCAAACACGCGCGCTCGCGGAAAAGCGGCTAGGGCTTGGTGGCGGCGTGCAGCGCCACGATGCCGCCGGTCAGGTTGCGCCAGGCGACATCGGTCCAGCCGGCGGCCTCGATGCGACGGGCCAGCTCGGCCTGATCGGGCCACGCGCGGATGGACTCGGCCAGATAGACGTAGGCGTCAGGGTTCGACGACACCGCGCGGGCCATCGCGGGCAGCGCCTTCATCAGGTACTCCTTGTACACCGTCGCGAACGGTCCGTTCGTCGGCGTGGAGAACTCACAGACCACCAGCCGGCCGCCCGGCCGCGTCACGCGCGCCATCTCCCGCAGCCCGGCCACGTGGTCCACCACGTTGCGCAACCCGAAGCTGATCGTCACCGCGTCGAACACACCGTCACCGAACGGCAGCTTGGTCGCATCGCCGGCCACCTTCGGCACCGGCCGCGCCGCGCCCGCCGCCAGCATGCCGACCGAGAAGTCCGCCGCCACACACCACGCCCCCGACGCGGCCAGCTCCACCGTCGACACCGCCGTGCCTGCCGCCAGGTCGAGCACCTTGTCGCCGGACGCGATGCCCAGCGCTTGCCGGGTGGCCCGCCGCCAGAACCGGTCCTGCCCCAGCGAGAGCACGGTGTTGGTCAGGTCGTAGCGCCGCGCCACGCCGTCGAACATCGACGCCACCTCATGGGGGTCCTTCTCCAGCGACGCGCGGTTCACAGGGCCGAACGTATCACCGGCCCCGCCTGGCAGGTTGCTGTGCAGATCCAGGCCCCGGGAATGCCCGCGGGGGTCGACGGCCTTGACCTAGGGCATGAGTGAAAAAGTCTGGTTCATCACCGGTGCGTCGCGCGGCTTCGGGCGCGAGTGGACGATCGCGGCGCTCGAGCGCGGCGACAAGGTCGCCGCCACCGCGCGTGACCTGTCCACCCTCGACGACCTCGCCGCCAAGTACGGCGACGCGCTGCTGCCGATCCGTCTCGACGTCACCGACCGCGAGGCCGACTTCGCCGCCGTCCAGCAGGCCCATCAGCACTTCGGCCGGCTCGACGTCGTGGTCAACAACGCCGGCTACGGACAGTTCGGCTTCATCGAGGAGCTCTCCGAGCAGGAGGCCCGCGATCAGATCGAGACGAACGTGTTCGGGGCGCTGTGGGTCACCCAGGCGGCGCTTCCCCTCCTGCGCGCCCAGCGCAGCGGGCACATCATCCAGGTGTCCTCGATCGGCGGCATCACCGCGTTCCCCAACGTCGGCATCTACCACGCCTCGAAGTGGGCGGTGGAGGGCTTCTCGCAGGCGCTGGCCCAGGAAGTCGCCGAGTTCGGCGTGCACGTCACGCTGGTTGAGCCGGGCGGTTTCTCGACCGACTGGGCAGGCCCGTCGGCCAAGCACGCCGCCGAGTTGCCCGACTACGCGGAGATCCACGCCAACGCCGCGAAGGCGCGGGCGTCGCGTTCGGCTCAGCCGGGCGATCCGACGGCCTCGGCGCGGGCGATCCTCAAGGTCGTCGACGCCGCCGAGCCGCCGCTGCGGGTGTTCTTCGGAGAGCTGCCGCTGCAGCTGGCCAAGGCGGACTACGAGAAGCGGCTGGCCACCTGGGAACAGTGGCAACCGGTCGCCGTCGAAGCGCAGGGCTGAGTCAGATCGCGGCGAGCTCGGCCATGCCGCGCTCGCCGACGATCTCGACGTCCTTGAGCCGCAACGACACTCGCTGACCGAACTCCTCGACCGCATCGAGTCCGACCGACGCCCACTCGAACCAGGGACCGATCTGGTCGTCGGTCTCGAGACGCAGCATGGTGGTCGTCGCGCCGGTTGTGGCCGGATCGAATTCGACGACGCAGTGGCCGCCGTCGCGCAGCAAGGCGCGGCACCGGTTGAACAGCCGCAGCGGATCCCCGCCGATGCCGACATTGCCGTCGGCCAGCAGCACCGTCTGCCACCAGCCCTCGCGCGGCACCGTGTCGAACACGTCGCCGCGCAGCGCCTTGGCCCCCCGCTGCTCGGCCAGGTGCACCGCGACCGCCGATTGGTCGATGCCGACCGCGGGGACGCCCTGCCGGGTCAGCCACGCCACGAACCGGCCCGGCCCGCATGCCAGGTCGACGGTCGGGCCCTCACAGCGGGCCGCCAGCGCGGCGTCGAACAGATCGTCGTCGCAATCGCCCAGCCACCTGTCGACGGGCAGCACCCGAGTCTGATAGTCGGCGCCGCGGATCCAACATCGCTGACCGGAGAGCGCGGCCTCGTACAGGGCACCGATCATGGGATTCTCGCTCTCCGCTGAGCCGCCGACACATCGCTGTGCCGCCGTACCCACAGCAGCAGAGCCTCGATTTCTGTACCCGCCCGAAAAACCGGCAAACCCTCGGACCGCTCGGCCAATCCGCGGTCGTCAGCCGAATTCGAGCAGGGTGTAGGCGCCGCGGTAGTTCCTCGTCGGCTTCCACGCCCAGAACGCGGGGAAGACCCGGTCGAAGAAGACGCCGCGCCCGCGCGGCATCGGCAAGTCGTGCACGGCGGTGATCCCCGGCACCGTGTCGGCCAACGCGGCCAGCTGCGCGGCCGACACGCTGAACGGCATCGGCGGCACCCGGTAGCGCGCGGACGAGCGCATGCCTTTCGGCGCCAGCTTGTTCACCATCACCGGCGGCAGATCGAAGATCATCTGGCCGCCCGGGAACCGGCGCGCGCAGGCAGTGATCAGGCTCATCGCCTCGTCGGGCTGCAGGTACATCAGCAGGCCCTCGGCGGTGATGACCACGCCCGAAGTGGTGTCGACCGCGTCCATCCAGCTGTGGTCGAGCACCGACTGCGCGAGCATGATGATGCGCGGCGAGGGCGGGAGCAGACGTCTGCGCAACTCGATGACCGGTTCGAGATCGATGGACAGCCAACGAAATCGGTGATCGGGCAGTGTCGCGTCGAGCCGCCAGAAGGTGGTCTGCAGCCCCTCGGCGAGGGCGACGACCGTGGCCGAGGGATGCGTCGAGAGGTAGGCCGCGATCGCGCGGTCGAACGCCAGTGAGCGCAGCGCCATCTCCTGGCCCTTGCGGCGGCCGAACTTGTCGAAGTCGAAGTCGATCGCATCGACCAGGCGGACCGCCATCGGGTCGTCGATGATGGCGTCCGGATGCCGCGCCTGGTGCGCTCGTCCGTTCAGCGTCAGAAGAGCCGTTTCGGAGACACCAGCCAGTGAGCCGGCGTCGATCTTCCGCTCGGGATGCACCCGATCAAATTACGCGGCCCGCGCCCCGCGCCTGCCGGCCACGTCGTCGTAGTGGCCGAGGAGTTCGTCGCAGATGACCGGCCACGTGCGGCCCAGCACACTGCGCCGCGCCGCCACCGCATAGCGGCGCCGCTCGGCGACGAGGTGGTCCACCGACGCCGACAACCGGTCGGCGAACTCGGCGACGGGCAGCAGCAGCCCGGTGCGGTACGGGACGACCAGGTCGCGCGGGCCGCCCGCGTCGGGCGCGATGACCGGTACGCCGGAGGCCATCGCTTCCTGCACCGCCTGGCAGAACGTCTCGTGCTCGCCGGGGTGGACGAACACGTCCATGCTGGCGTAGGCCGCCGCGAGTTCGGGGCCGTAGAGCGCGCCGGTGAAGATCGCCCTCGGCAGCGCTGCCTCCAGCTTCGGCCGGTCGACCCCGTCCCCGACCACGACGACCTGCAGGTCGTCACGCCCGGCCAGCACCGCGAGCCGTTCCACGTGCTTCTCCGGCGCCAGCCGGCCGACGAACCCGACGACCGGCTTACCCTCCGGCGACCACGACCGGTGCAACCGCTCGTCGCGCGCCGACGGGGCGAAGCCGGTCACGTCCACCCCGCGGGACCACTTGTGCACCCGCGGAACGCCATGGCTGACAAGGTCTTCCATCGCCGCGGTGGACGGCGCGAGCGTGCGGTCGGCCTTGCTGTGCAGGCGCCGGGTCCAGGTCCACGCAGCACGGGACATCACGCCGACGCCGTAGCTCTGGGCGAACCCGGCGATGTCGGTCTGGAACACCGCGACGGTCGGCACCCCCAGATGCCGCGCGGCGTGCACCCCGCCCCAGCCCAGCAGCGCCGGAGAGGCCAGATGCACGACATCGGGGTCGAATCCGCGCAACACCCCCAACATCCGCGGCCGGGGAACGCCCAGCGGCAGCGAGGTCACCTTGGGGAACATCATCGACGGCACCCGGTGCACCCGGATCCCGTCGTGCACCCTGTCGGCCGAGGGTTGGCCGCGCGGCGTGTCCGGCGCGATGACGAGCACCTCGTGCCCGGTGCGACGGAGATGCTCCATCACCCGAAGCACCGAGTTGGTGACGCCGTTGACATTCGGGAGGAACGATTCTGCGACGATGGCGACGCGCACACGACGACGGTGACATCGCCACCTGTCCCAGAGGTTGCCGACAGGGATATGTCGCACGAATTGCGCGTTCTGCGGCGTTATTCTTCACCGCATGGGCAGAACGCGGACGGTGCTGGCTGTCGCGACGATCGGACTGATGGTCGGCGTCGTCGGCTGCTCGAAGGACGTCACGGGCACCGCCCGCCCCGATCCCGCCACGGCGCCGCTGGCCCTGTCCGACGATGGATTCGGCATCGTCGCCGGCTACGACGACGCCGACGCGCAGATCGAGATCTTCACCGAGCCGCAGTGCACCCACTGCCACGATCTGCAGCAGGATTTCGGGGACCAGATCGCCTACTACGTCACCGTGGGCGGGCTGCAGGTCACCTACCGCCCGCTGACGTTCCTCGACCAGGACACCGAAAGCGGATATTCGGCGACGGTGGCCAACGCGATGTTCGTCGCCGCCGAACCGGCCGGTGACGCGACCACCACCGGCACCCAGTTCCAGCGCTTCGTCGAACAGCTGTGGGCGCAGCAGGATCCGGGCGGTCCGGCGTTCACCGGCGACGAGCTGCGCGACATCGCCAGGGGCGCAGGTCTGCCAGAAGCCGTGGCCGAGAGCGTGTCTCGCGACCAGGAGGCGGTCGACATCGCCGCGATGGAGGAGGCGAACTTCAGCCTGCTCTACGACACCGACCCGGTCAGCACCGGAACCCCGACGGTGGTCGACCTGAGGTCCGGCGAGAAGATCGACCTCACCGACGACGCCTGGCTCGATCAGCTCGTCGCGTCCTGAGGCACCGCCTCGGAATCGATGCGGCGCTGCACCAACGCGGTGACGCCCAGCGCGGCGCCGGCCACCAGCCATCCAACCACGGCGATCGAACCCGCGGGAATGATGGCCAGCGACGCGTCACGGTCCTGCACGCGCACCAGATCCGGGTTGTTGGTGTCGTATTCGACGTAGATGCGCATGCCGTTCTCCAACTCGGAGGGATACAGCACGCCGAGCTCGGGCCGGTAGGTCACGCGGTCGGGCGTGACGAACTCGATCGTCGACCGCCGCGGGCCCGCGTCGAGGACGTTCGCCGCTGCC
The DNA here is from genome assembly GCF_010729305.1 of Mycolicibacterium psychrotolerans. NCBI lineage: Bacteria > Bacillati > Actinomycetota > Actinomycetes > Mycobacteriales > Mycobacteriaceae > Mycobacterium > Mycolicibacterium psychrotolerans. Next base: position 174,771 of record NZ_AP022574.1, read on the forward strand.
ACGCCCATGTGCCGCTCGATCTGACGGTCGTTGCGCCACGCGCCGACGATCAGCAACACCGACTGCAGCGTCACCAGACAGGCCGCCACCACGATGCCGATGCGCACGCGCCGCAGGATCCGGCCGCGCCGCGTCTCCCCCGGCTCACCGTAGAGGTGCGGAATGACGAACTGCCACAACGCCTTCAGCCGAGCGAGCAGTGCGCTCACAGCACCGCCTTGATCGACGCGTGCAGCGCCCGCAGTGACGACCGGTCCGCCTTGACCTCGAGCACCCGCATCCCGTCGTGCGGTTCGTCGAGAGCCGCGGGCAGCTCGGCCGCCTCGATCTGTCGACTCTCCACGTGATAGGCGCGGCACAGCGCCCCGACGTCGACGTCGTGGGGGGTGCCGAAGATGCGGGAGGAGACGTCGGAGAACCGGGGATCGCCCTGCTCCAGCAGCTCGAAGATGCCGCCGCCGTTGTCGTTGGACACCACGATGGTCAGGTCCGCCGGCATCGGCTCCGTCGGCCCGACCAGCAGACCCGAGCTGTCGTGCACGAACGTCAGATCACCGATCAGCGCGATCGTGCGGCCCCCGTGCGCCAGCGCCGCCCCGATCGCCGTCGACACGGTGCCGTCGATGCCGGCGACCCCGCGGTTGGAGCGTACCTTGACCTCGGCGGTGTTGAAGCCGACCAGCGCGATGTCGCGCACCGGGTTCGAGGCGCCGAGCACAAGCTGATCACCGGGTCGCACGGCATCGGCCACGGCCGCGGCGACATGCAGCCCGGTGGTCAGCGGGTGGGCGGCCAGCTGGCCGCGCACCGCCTCGCAGGCGTGCCGGTGGGCCTCGGCGCAGCGGTCGAGCCAGTCCGGCGCCGGCGCACCGGAGGTGACCGCCCGCGTGCCCGTCGCCTGCGAATTGCCCGACACGTCCGGCCAGCGCGGGCCCGTCGTCAGCGCGTACACCGGAATCGACGGATCGGCCAGCAACGCAGACACCGGGCGGTGCAGCGTCGGGCGACCGAGCATGATCACCTGTTTGGGACGAATCAGGTTGAGCGCCAACGGATGCAGTGGATTACGCGCGTAGGGCGCGGTCGGCTCGGCGACGGTGGGCAGATGCGCGAGATTCGGGTGCACGCCGGCGCCGTGCCCGGCGATGACCACGGTGTCGGGGGTGACGTCGATGTCGAGCGGCTGATCGAAGGTGACCGGCGGGGTGATCGTCCACGGCCTGCCGTCGGGGCGGCCCTCGGGCGCGTACGCGGCACCGGGATCGTCGACCGGGGGAACGAGCGGCTCGCGCAGCGGAATGTCGAACTGCACGGGCCCGGCGTTGGCCGAGCGGGCCCCCGTCGCGGCGACCAGCACCCGGCACGTCGCCGAACGCCACTGCCCGTTGAGGGAGGCCATCTTCTCCGGGGCGTCCTCCGCGAGACCGAGGCTGATGTTCGCCCGCATCTGCGTGCCGAAGTAGCCGAGCTGCTCGAAGGTCTGATTCGCGCCGGTCCCGAGCAGCTCGTAGGGCCGGTTGGCCGACAGCACGATCAGCGGCACGCGGGCGTAGTTGGCCTCCACCACCGCCGGCCCCAGGTTGGCCACCGCGGTGCCCGACGTCATCGCCACGCACACGGGCGCGCCCTCGGCGACCGCCAGGCCGATGGCGAGGAAGCCGGCAGTGCGTTCGTCGATGCGCACGTGCAGGCGAAGCCGACCGGCGCGGTCGGCGTCGTGCAGTGCGAACGCGAGCGGGGCGTTGCGCGATCCGGGGCACAGCACGACGTCGCGGACGCCGCCGCGCACCAGTTCGTCGACGACCACCCGGGCCTGCGCCGTCGAGGGGTTCACCACTACAGCGTATCGGCGAAGAAATTGAGGATCGCGGTGTTGACCACCTGGGGCTTCTCGATGAAGCCGAGGTGGCCGGTGCCGGGGATCTCCAGGAACGTCGCGTTGGGCATCGCGTTGGCGACCTCGCGGCCGAGGTAGGACGGCAGCACGACGTCGTCGGCGAACCCGATCACCAGCGCCGGGGTCTGCACATTCTGGTAGGCGGCCAGCCGGCTGCTCTGCGGCGCGATCGACAGCTGCGTCCGCATGCCGGGCGTCGGCTTCTGCGGCCACATCGTGAACATGTCGATCCAGTCCCGGATGGCGTTGTCGTCGTTCAGGGTCTTCGGTGAAAAGCTCTCGAGCAGGCGGACTTTCGCCTCGAAATCGACCGGGAGCTCGATCCCGGAGTCGGCCAGCGCCTGCTCACCCTTCCAGAAGAAATCGCGGGTGCGGTCGTGGCGGCCGCGGGTGGCCATCAGCACCGCCGAACGCACCAGTTCGGGGCGGGCCACCATCAGCTCCTGGGCGATGTAGGAGCCCATCGACAGCGCGACGATGCGCACCGGGGCCAGGCCGAGTCGCTCGATGATGTCGACGACGTCGCCGACCATCGTCTCGGTGGTGAAGCCGTCGGCGTTCTCGGTCGCACCGACCCCGCGGTTGTCGAACGTCACACATCGGTAGCCCGCGCGGGCGAAGACGGGCACCTGATGCAGGTGCCAGGTGCGGCCCGCTCCCCCGCGACCGGCGATGAAGAGCACCGGATCGCCGGTGCCGCGGTCGTCGTAGGCCAAATTCACCCCGACGAGGCTACTGGACTGCAGGAGACGTCGAGACTGCGCCCAGGGTGAGGAATCACCCCTTGAATTCAGGCGGTCGCTGCAGCGAATGTGGACGGGTCTGAGAGTAGTCGGTCGAGTTCTTCGGCGGGGGTCCGCCAGCCGAGGCGTTTGCGGGGTCGCGCGTTGAGTTCGGCGGCGACCTGGTCAAGCCATCCGGGCCCGTAAAACGACAGGTCAGTGCCTTTGGGGAAGTACTGGCGCAGCAGTCCGTTGGTGTTCTCATTGGTGCCGCGCTGCCAGGGGCTGTGCGGGTCACAGAAGTAGATCGGTAGTCCGGTGGCTTCGGTGATCTTGGTGTGTAGCGCCATTTCGCTGCCTTGATCCCAGGTCAACGAGCGGCGCAGGATCTCGGGAATGTCGGGAATCTTGACCGCCATCGCCTCGGCCAGGGTGGCCGCGGTGCGGTCATCGGGCAGGTGCAGCAGCACCACGAAGCCGGTGGTGCGCTCGACCAGGGTGCCGATCGCCGAGCCTGAGGCGGTACTGCCCAGGATCAGGTCCCCCTCCCAGTGGCCCGGGATCGCGCGGTCGGCGGCTCAGCGGGCCGCTCGCTGATGTTGATCATGTCGCGGATCTTGCCTCGGCCGTCAGCGGTGTTGCGGCCGTGTGGTTTTCGTCGCACCCGACCGGTGCGCAGCGCGGTCTTGACCAGCCGGGCCAACTCGCCGCGGGTTGGACGTAGAGGGCTTGGTAGATCGTTTCGTGTGACACCCACATCTCCGGATCGTCGGGGAAGTCCTGGCGCAGCCGGCCCGCGATCTGCTCGGGGCTGTGCTTGTGCTCCAAGCCTTGCAGAACCTCTGCCAATAACGCAGGCCGCGACTCCAGCCGCCGTGGTTTGGGTCGTGTGCGTTTCTGCTCGGCGACGTCCTGGCCGACCCGGGCCCGATACCCCGAGCCGGTCGCCCCGCGGACGAGCTCGCGACCGATCGTGTCGCGATGACGCTGCAGCAGCCCGGCCGCCCGTTCGGGGGTGTAACCGGTCTCGAGCAACTCCTCGAGCCGGCAGCGTTCGGTGAACGCCAACGGCGCGCGCGGGCGCTGCGATCGGTCGGGTTCGACCACGGCAAGCACGGGGGTTCTGGGCACGTACCCAGCCTGTTTGACCCAGCGCAGCGCGGCGTTCTCCGACACGCCGGCCAGCAGGGCCGCCTCAGTTGTCGATCCCCCGGAATGCATCGCCGCCCAGAACACCGCGCGCGCCGCCGCCGAATACCGCAGCCCGTGATGCCGGTTATCGGCAGCGATCCCGGCGGCACCGGCCCACTGACAGCCCGTCTGATGGGACACCCCGGCCACCGTCGCCGCCGCCGACTGCGACAACCCCGACCTCAACGCCTCCAGAAACACCTCGCGTGCCGGCCCGGGCACCTCTTTGCTGCCCTGCTTGCGAAACCCCATCGAACAACACCCCTTACGAATCAGGTGCTGCAACGACCGATTGAGTCTGAGCCCCAAAATCACGCCCTGTGCGCAGTCTCGGCGTCAGCGACGAGCACGCCGAAGTCGCACGGAATGCAGCGCGGCGTCCCACATCAGGCCGCCGGCCGCCGCGATCGCGGCGGGTTTGGCCAGGTCGCGGCTCATCAGCGCGGTGGCGGCGGCCTTGGTCGACGCCGACGCCTTCGACATGTGCCCGGAGTCGAACGGCGGCTGCGGGTCGTACTCCATCGACAGCTGGATGGCCTTCGCCCTGGCCTCCCCGCCGATACGGCCGGCCAGCCACAGCCCGAGGTCGATGCCCGCCGACACCCCTGCACAGGTGACGACGCGGTCGTCGGCAGCCACGATCCGCTCGTCACCGACCGGCACCGCCCCGAACGTCCGTAGCACCGGCAGCGCCGCCCAGTGCGACGTCGCCCGCTTGCCGTCGAGCAGACCCGCGGCCGCCAGGATCACCGACCCCGAGCACACCGACGCGGTCCACGTCGACGTCGCGTGCGCGCGCCGCACCCAGTCGAGCACTGTCTTGTCGCGGGCGTGCTCGAGCGTGGTCATCCCGCCGGGGATCAGCACGATGTCCGGCGACGGCGTCTCACCGAAGCTGTGGGTGGCGCCGACGAGCAGCACCTGGGAGTCCGCGGCGACGGGACCCGGCTCGTGCCAGACGAAGCGGACCTCGGTGTCGGGCAGCCAACGCAGGCATTCGTACGGGCCGATGAAGTCAAGCGCGGTGAACCCGGGATAGAGCACGATCGCGACCTGCATGGCCGATCTCCCTTCAGGCGAACGTCTTTCGATACTGGTCGGGCGAAACCCCGAGACGGCGGACGAAGTTGCGGCGCAACGTCTCCGAGGAGCCGAACCCGCAGCGCGCGGCGATGACGGTGACGGGGTCGTCGGTCTCCTCGAGCTGACGGCGGGCCGCCTCGACGCGGACGCGTTCGACGTAGGCGCCGGGCGCCTCGCCGACCTCCTCGGTGAACACCCGGGTGAAGTGCCGCGGACTCATCGCCGCGCGGCGCGCCAACTCGGCGATGCTGTGGGCGCCGCCGGGTGCGGCCTCGATGGTCTCCTGCACGTCGCGGATCGGGGTGCGCCTGGCGCGCGGCATCCACACCGGCGCGGCGAACTGCGTCTGCCCGCCCGGCCTGCGCAGGTACATCACCAGGTAGCGGGCCACCGTCTGCGCGGCCTCGGTGCCGTGGTCGTCCTCGACGAGCGCCAGCGCCAGGTCGATGCCCGCGGTGACGCCCGCGGCCGTCCACACCGTCGACGAGCTGCGGACGAAGATGGGGTCCGGGTCGACGGTGATCGCGGGGAACTCCGACGCCATCTGCGGGGCGAACGCCCAGTGCGTGGTGGCGACGCAGCCGTCGAGCAGGCCGGCCTGCGCGGCGAGCACGGCACCGGTGCACACGCTCACCACGCGGCGCGCGTGCGGGGCCACGGCGGCGATCCAGTCGATCAGCTCGGGATCCTTGCGCGCCGTCTCGGTGCCGAACCCGCCGGGGAGCACCACGGTGTCGACCGGCACCGCGGGATCGGGCAGCGGGTCGGCGACGAGCGTCAGCCCGGTGCCGGTGCTGACCGGCGCACCGTGCGCGGAGACGACACGGACGTCGTAGCCGTCGGCGCCTTGAGCGTGCGCATAGAGCGACGCCCCGGTGAACACCTCGAACGGCCCCACCATGTTGAGCGCCTGCACACCCTCGAAGCCGAGGATCAGGACCTGGCGCGTCATGTGCTCAGTCTCGGCGTCGGCCGCGATGGCGTCCAGGCCATGCACCCCACAGATCAGGACAGGAGTGGGTAGCACTCCCGGATCCGCTCGAGCCACCACTGCCGACGCGCGGCCGGCGCCGCCAACGCGGCGATGCGCGCGGGATCCGGGGTCACCGCGGCCGCGGGCAGGAAGCCGTCGACGGGCGGTGCAGGTGCGGCGACGTCATCGACGAACAGGCCCCCGGTGCCAAGCCCGCAGGCGTGCCGCAGCTCGGGCAGACATCCCGCGGCGACCAGACCGGCGCCGATCCCCACCGCCGAGTCCAGCGCGCTCGACACCACCACCGGAATGTCGATCTGCGCGGCGATCGCCAGCATGGCCCGCACCCCGCCCAGCGGCGCCACCTTCAGCACGGCGACGTCGGCCGCACCCGAGCGCACCACGTGCAGCGGGTCGTCGGCCTTGCGGATGCTCTCGTCGGCGGCGACCGGGACGTCGACGCGGCGGCGCACCGCCGCCAGTTCGGGCACCGTCGCGCACGGCTGCTCGAGGTACTCCAGCGGTCCGTCGGCGGTCAGGGCCGCGGCCGCGGCGACGGCGTCCTCGACGCTCCAGCCGCCGTTGGCGTCCACCCGCACCGTCGGTACGACGGCGCGTACGGCGTTGACGCGCGCGACGTCGTCCGCCAGCGACTGCCCGGGTTCGGCGACCTTCACCTTGGCGGTGCGCGCGCCCGGGAACCGGGCCAGCACCTCCGGGACCTGCGCGGCCGGCACCGCGGGGACCGTCGCGTTGATCGGTATGCGGTCCCGCTGTGTCGGCGGCAACGGCTGGTAGGCGGCCTCGAGGCCGGCGGCGAGCCAGTGCGCGGCCTCGGCGGGCCCGTACTCGACGAATGCCCCGAACTCGCCCCAGCCGGCCGGGCCGTCGATCAGCGCGACCTCCCGTGTGGTGATGCCCCGGAAGCGCACGCGCATCGGCAGGGCGACGACGTGCACACGGTCGAGGATGTCGGCGAGGTCCATCGCTTCGACCTTAGGACCCATCTGCAGGCGGATCGGCGGCGAATAGTCCAGTGAGTTTTCGGGAAGGAGACTGCCGTGAATCCCATTCTGAAGTTCGCCGGGCAGGTCGGGGAGTCAGCGTTGTCGATCGTCGGCGTGCGGACCGTCGAGGAGCCCCACTACATCAGGCGGCCGCTGACCGACACCGTCGAGATCCGGCAGTACGGCTCGCGGATCGCCGCCGAGACCACCGTGACCGGGGACAAGCAGAAAGCCCTCAACACCGGCTTCCGCCGGCTCGCGGGCTACATCTTCGGTGGCAACCACCGCGACACCGAGATCGCGATGACCGCGCCGGTGAGCCAGCAGTCCGCCAAGGAGTCGATCGCGATGACCGCGCCGGTCTCCCAGACGGGCAGCGCCGAGGACGGCTGGACGGTGCGGTTCTTCATGCCGTCGAAGTGGTCGATGGAGACCCTTCCCGAACCGGACGACGAGACCGTTCGGCTGGTTCCGGTGCCGCCGCAGACCGTCGCGGTGCTGACGTTCACCGGTGACCGCAGCGCGGCCGCCGTAGCCGCGCGCAGCGAGGAGTTGCGCACGACGCTGCGCGACAAGGGCATCGAGCCCGTCGGCGAGACGACCGCGTGGTTCTACGATCCGCCGTGGACGTTGCCGTTCCGGCGGCGCAACGAGGTCGTCGTCGGCATCTAGACCGTCGTACGGTCTCGGCCGTCCCAATGCGGTTTGCGCAGTTCCTTTTTCAGGACCTTGCCGGTGGGGTTGCGGGGCAGTTCGTCGGTGATGTCGACGGACTTGGGGCACTTGTAGGCGGCCAGCCGCTCGCGGGCGAACGCGATCAGGTCGGACTCGGAGACCTCGGACTCGACCACGACGACCGCCTTGACGACCTCGCCCCACCTCTCATCGGGCACGCCGATCACCGCGACCTCGACCACCGCCTCGTGCTCGGCGAGCACCCGCTCGACCTCGATCGAGTAGATGTTCTCGCCGCCGGAGATGATCATGTCCTTGAGCCGGTCCTCGACGAAGATGTAGCCGCCGTCGTCCACCCGGCCGATGTCGCCGGTGCGGAACCAGCCGTCCTCGGTGATCGCCTCGGCGGTGGCGTCGGGCTTGTTGTGGTAGCCCTTCATCAGTTGAGGTGTCCGGAACCACAATTCGCCCTGCTCACCAGTGGGCACATCCTCGAGCGTGTCGGGGTCGACGACCCGCACCTCGGCGTTGGGCACCAGCGTGCCCGCGCTCGAGAGCCGCTCCTCGCGGCCGGGATCGCGGTGCGCCTCGGGCAGCAGATGGCTGATCACACCGCACACCTCGGTGAGCCCGTAGGCCTGGATGAAATCGGTGTCCGGCCAGGCCTGCAATGCCTGACGCAGCAGGGGCAGCGGCATCGGCGACGCACCGTAGGCGTAGGTCTTGAGCGCGCTGAACAGCTTGACCGCGTCCTCGCCCGACTCGAGCACCTTGGCGAGCACGGCCGGCACCAGGAAGGTGCGGTTGGCGCCCTTGAGGATCGCCCCCGCCAGCGCCGCGCCGTCGACGTCGCGCGTCATCACGCTGGGGAAGCCGTCGTGAATGCCGAACTGCACGTAGGACGATCCGCCGACGTGGAACAGCGGCATCGACACCATGTTCTTGTCGCCCTCGTCGAATTCGAAGCCTTCGTGGGCGTTGACGGTGTGGGCGATGATGTTGGCCTGGGTGAGCTCGACACCCTTGGGCCGACCGGTGGTGCCCGAGGAGTACATGATGATCGCGACGTCGCCCGGTTCCACGTCCTCGGAGCGCTGCACCGGCGTGGAGTCCGCCAGCATCTTCTCGTACTCGTCGTCACCTTCCGGCGTCACCGCGATGACGTGCTCGACATTGGTCAGCTCGTCGCGGATCCGGTCGATGGACGGCATGAACTCGGCGCCCACGATGAGCACCTTGGCGCCAGAGTCGTTGAGTACGTAGTCGAGTTCGTCGGCGGCCAACCGGAAGTTGATGATCGCGGTGGCCGCGCCCAGCGACGCGGCGGCGATCGTCGTCTCGACGCACGCGGGGTGGTTCTTGTCGAGGAAGGCCACGACGTCGCCGCGCCGGACGCCGCGCTCGGTCAGTGCGCCGGCCAGTCGCCGGATCCGGTCGTCCCACTGCGCCCAGGTCCAGTTGCGGTCGAAATAGTCCATCGCCTCGGCGTCGGGCGTGGTGGCCGCCCAGTGGGCGACGCGTTCGTCGAGAAAGCGGGGTTCGGGCAGATCGGCCATGGTCGACAAGCGTGCCACGCCCGCGCGTGCCCCGCGGCGAAACTTTTCTTCCCGGCGATGTCGATTTGCGCCTGCGCCGATCGACGAGTGGGTGAAGGGCATCCTGAACAAGAGCTGGCAAGCCCTTCCCACCGAGAAGAAGGAGAGACCATGACCCGCTACATGCTGATCCTGCGATCCACCCCCGCGGCCGAGAAGGCCATGGAGATCGTCGACTTCAACGACGTCATCGCAGCGATGGGCCGCTACAACGAGGAACTCCTCAAAGCCGGGGTGCTGCTCGCAGGGGAAGGTCTCGCGGGACCCGAGGAGGGTTTCGTCGTGAACTTCGACGCCGAGACACCGGTGATCACCGACGGCCCGTACACCGAGGCCAAAGAACTGTTCAACGGGTTCTGGGTGCTGGGCGTGTCGTCGATCGAGGAGGCCAAGCAGTGGGCGCTCAAGTGCCCACTCGGCTACGGCGCGCGACTCGAGGTCCGGCGCATCACCGAGACCGAGGAATTCCCGCAGGACAACGAGTGGGTGCAGAAGGAGATGCAGTGGAAGAAGGAGGGCTACCCGGGCTGAGCGGCCCCCCTCTTCGCCGAAACTGCATTCCGGCAGGGGAAGTGCGAGAGAACCCCTGCCGGAATGCAAGTTCGGCAATTACACGTCCTGTTCGACGTGACCGAATTCGACGTTCTTGCCGGTGAAGTCGCCCCTGCAGGACACGCTCACGTGGTACGTCGACAGCGGCGGCGGCGCGAGCACCGGGAAGCTGGTGCTGCCGTTGGGACCGATCGAGAACGTCTTGTTGACCCCCGGCAGCACCGGGTTGGTCGCGACGTAGGTGCACGTGCCGGCCAGCGCGGAGGAGTTGGTGACGTTCACCGTCCAGGTGATCCCGCGGTCGAACGACACCCGGATGGCGTCGGTAGGCGCGACGGGGTCGGGCTTCGGGGCGTCGGGTACGACCACGGGCGCGGAATCGGGGCCTTTGGCGACCGGCGGCGCCTCCACCGGCTTGGCCGGTGAGCCCAACACGATCGTCACCACGTCGACCTCACGGTCCTCGTGCCGGACGAAGCCCACGCCGAAGTCGGTGAAGTCGCAGTTGGTGATCACCCCTCCCGCGCCGCGCGAGTACGCGCTCGTCGTCGCCGCCGCCTGCGGGTCACCGGAGCCGAGGAATGCCAGCGTCCGCCCGTTGTATCCGGCCGGCTGTCCGTCGACCGGGTTCTCCGAACGCGCATACGTCTGGGCGGCGCCTTCGAGAACCCCCCTGTCGTACCGCAGCGCCGGGCACCGCGCCGGACGGTCCTTGTTGACGGTGTTGATGATCGCGTCCAGCGGGTCGGCGTGGGCGACCGGCATCGCTGCGAGCGAGCCGGCGAATGCGGTGGCCAGAGCCAGCGATACGGCAGTTCGGGTGCTCATCAGAAGTTCTCCCCTCGGTGCGGCCGACGCTCTGCCTGCCGTCGAGGGAAGTGTTTCGCCGCTCGTAGGCACGATCGCGCGTAGTCGACTACGCGACTTGTGCCGCCCCAGCCGACGGCGCTGTGGGTACCGGCCTGGTGACTAAAATTGGAACACGTTCTAATCTGTAGGCCATGAGTGATCTGCTGCGGCATCCCCTGCACTCCGGCCACCTGACCGTCGGCGCGCTGAAGCGCCACCGGGACCGGCCCGTGCTGTTCCTCGGCGACACCACGCTCACCGGCGGTGAGCTGGCCGATCGCATCAGCCAGTACATCCAGGCGTTCGAAGCGCTGGGCGCGGGCACCGGCGCCGCGGTCGGGCTGCTGTCGCTCAACCGGCCCGAGGTGCTGATGATCATCGGCGCCGGCCAGACGCAGGGATACCGCCGCACCGCACTACACCCTCTGGGGTCGCTGGACGACCACGCCTACGTGCTCGCCGACGCAGAGGTGACCTCGCTGATCATCGATCCCAATCCGATGTTCGTCGAGCGGGCACTGGGCCTGCTCGAGAAGGTGCCCTCCCTCGAGCAGATCCTGACCATCGGTCCGGTTCCGGCCGAGCTAGCCGAGGTCGCCGCCGTCGATCTCAGCGCCGAAGCCGCGAAGTATTCGCCGCAGCCACTGGTCGCGGCCGATCTGCCGCCCGACCACATCGGCGGGCTGACTTACACCGGCGGCACCACCGGCAAGCCCAAGGGCGTGATGGGCACGACGCAGTCGATCACCACGATGACGACCGTGCAGTTGGCCGAATGGGAGTGGCCGGAGAACCCGCGCTTCCTGATGTGCACGCCGCTGTCGCATGCGGGCGCGGCCTTCTTCACGCCGGTGATCGTCAAGGGCGGCGAGCTGATCGTGCTGACGAAGTTCGATCCGGCCGAGGTGCTGCGCGTCATCGAGGAGCAGAAGATCACCGCCACCATGCTGGTGCCGTCGATGATCTATGCGCTGATGGACCACCCCGACTCGCACACCCGCGACCTGTCGTCGCTGGAGACCGTGTACTACGGGGCCTCGGCGATGAATCCGGTGCGGCTGAAGGAGGCGATCCGGCGGTTCGGACCGATCTTCGCGCAGTACTACGGGCAGTCCGAGGCGCCGATGGTGATCACGTACCTGGCCAAGGAGGACCACGACGAGAAGCGGCTGACCTCGTGCGGACGGCCGACGCTGTTCGCGCGGGTGGCGCTGCTCGGTGACGACGGCCAACCGGTGCCCCAGGGCGAGGTGGGCGAGATCTGCGTGTCCGGGCCGCTGCTGTCGGGCGGGTACTGGAAGCTGCCCGACGCCACCGCCGACACCTTCCGGGACGGGTGGATGCACACCGGAGACCTCGCCCGCGAAGACTCCGACGGCTTCTACTACATCGTCGACCGCACCAAGGACATGATCGTCACCGGCGGCTTCAACGTATTCCCGCGGGAGGTGGAAGACGTTGTGGCCGAACACCCTTCGGTCGCGCAGGTGTGCGTGATCGGCACGCCCGACGAGAAGTGGGGCGAGGCGGTGACGGCCGTGGTGGTGCTGCGGCCAGATGCGGCGACCGACGAGACTGCGGTGGCCACGATGACCACGGAGATCCAGGTGGCCGTCAAGGAGCGCAAGGGCTCGGTGCACACACCCAAACAGGTGATCGTCGTGGATTCCGTGCCGGTGACCGCGCTGGGCAAGCCGGACAAGAAGGCGGTGCGGGCGCAGTTCTGGGAGGGTGCGGGTCGTTCGGTCGGCTGACCGCCTCGTGCCGAGCAGACGCGAACTCGCACGTTCCACGCGTGTCGAGTGCGAGTTTGTGTCTGCTCGCCGGAAATAGGCACGTGGTGGCCAGCGATCCGGACGTCCAGCGCACCGTCGACGCGGTGTGGCGGATGGAGGCCGCGAAGATCGTCGCGACGCTGACCGCCGCTGTCGGCGATGTCAGCTTCGCGGAGGACCTCGCGGCCGAAGCACTGGTCGACGCACTGACGCAGTGGCCCGAGCGCGGTGTGCCGCGCAACCCCGGCGCGTGGCTCACCGCCGTCGCCAAGCGCAAGGCCATCGACCACTGGCGCCGCAGCGACAACCTCGGCGCCAAATACGCGGTGCTGGCCCGCGATCTGGAAACCGTCACCGACGTCGCGTGGGACCCCGACCGCATCGACGACGACGTGCTACGGCTGATCTTCATGGCAGCCCATCCGAGCCTGCCGAGGGAGAGCCAGATCGCCCTGACGCTGCGCCTGGTCGGCGGCCTGACGACCGACGAGATCGCCGCGGCCTTCCTGGTTCCGAAAGCCACTGTCGCGCAGCGCATCGTACGCGCCAAGAAGGCGCTCACCGGGGTACCGTTCGACATTCCGGACCGCTCCGATCACCCCCAGCGGCTGTCGGCGGTGCTCAGCGTGATCTACCTGGTGTTCAACGAGGGATACTCGGCGTCCTCGGGCGAGCGCTGGATCCGTGACGAATTGTGTAGCGAGGCACTGCGTCTGGGGCGGGTGCTGTCAGCCCTGCTCCCCGGCGAGGCCGAGGTGGCCGGGCTCCTCGCACTGATGGAGTTCCAGTCCTCGCGCCTTGGCGCACGTACCCGTGCCGACGGAACGCCGATCCTGCTGGAGGACCAGGACCGCTCCCGCTGGGACCGCGCCGCCATCGGACGTGGCGTCACTGCGCTGCGCCGGGCATCGGAGATTCTGCAGCGCAACGGGACCGGGTGGGGCTGGTACACGCTGCAGGCCGCGCTGGCGGAGTGCCACGCGATCGCGCCGACCGCCGCCGACACCGACTGGGCCCGCATCGTGTCGCTCTACGACGCGCTGCGCCGGCTCGCCCCGTCCCCCGTGGTGGAGCTGAACCGTGCGGTGGCCATCGCCATGGCCGACCCGGCGGGAGGTCCCGCCGAGGCGCTGCGCTTGATCGACGATGTGCGTGGGCTCGAAGGCTCCTACCTGGTGCCCAGCGTGCGCGCAGAACTCCTGTCACGCATGGGCCGGCGCGCCGACGCGGCCGGCGAATTCGATCGCGCCGCGGCGCTGGCCGACAATGAAGCCGAACGAAAAGTATTGCAGGACAAAGCGTACCGCGCACGCAGTGGCTAGGCGCCGGGCACCGCGGTGCTCTACCGAAACGCCACCTCACCGACGGTGAACAGCCGGTGCGCGGCCGCCGGAGGAAGAGCCGGTTCGCCGCCGAGAATCGGTGCGCTGAACTGGCTTTCGAAGCACCGCGCCGCGCGTTGCTTGCACTCCAGCGCTGCTGCGGTCAGACGTGTCATGTGAGCGCGGCTCCACGGCACCGCCGTGTCGCCAGGCCGCGCCCAATGCCACATCGACACCGGATACTCCAGCAACACCGCGCCGGTCTGCTCGACCGCTACCGCGGCAGCCCTGCCCACCGCCTCGTGGTCAGGATGGCCGTCACCCCGCCACGGCGCCGCGCACCAAGTGCCGGCCGGTTTTCCGTCGAGAATCTCGACGAGCAGATCCGCGAGACGCTGCTCGTGCAACGCCACTTCCCCGTCGGGCAGGCCCAGGCTGATCGGCGCGTACAGACCCAGCGCAGCGGCCGCGCGCCTCAGCTCCGCACGTCGCGTCTGCTCGAGCCGATACCGTCGCAAAAGAGACAGTTCCGGGTAGGCCGCACCGCCGTCGGTGGCCGACACGATCTGCGCACGCACCCCGTACCCCGCGAGCAACGCCGACGTCGCGCCGAAACCGAGCGTCTCGTCGTCGGGGTGGGCACCGACGACGACCAGCTCCGGACAGGTCGTGAGATCGAGTTCCGGTAACTGCAGGCCGGCGTCGACCCACGTCTGTGTCGGTGTGCCCCCGTCGGGGCCAGGTTGCGCCGGCAGTCCTGCTCGCTCACCCGCGCGCGCCGCCGTCACTCCGACGCCCCGGCGAGCACGACGCCGATCTGCGACGGAGCCGTCGCGAAGATGCGCATGGCGACTGGTTAGCCGTTCAGGGGAGTTCTCACACCTGGCACGATGGGGACGTGGGCGACATCGATGCTGTGCTGTTCGACTTCTCCGGCACCCTGTTCCGACTGGAGGAGGACGAGAGCTGGTTCGCGGGCATGGAGCTCGACCACCCCGACAACCGGGAGGTGGACGAACACGTGCAAGCCGAATTGGTGCGCCGGCTGACCGCCCCCACCGGCCGGTCGGTTTCGATGACCCCTGAGGCGCTGCAGGCGTGGGTCAACCGCGACCTCGCCCCGCATCTCCATCGCGAGGCGTACCTGCACGTGCTGCGCGAGTCCGGGCTGGCCCGTCACCACGCAGAAGCGTTGTACGCCAAGGTGATCGACCCGGCCTACTGGACGCCGTACCCGGACACCGCTACCGTGCTCGCCGGTCTGCGCGAGCGCGGCATCAAGACCGCCGTGGTGTCCAACATCGCGTTCGACATCCGGCCGGCATTCGAGATGCTCGGCGCGGCCGCAGACGTCGACGCGTTCGTGCTGTCCTTCGAACTCGGTGCCGTCAAACCCGATCCGGCCATCTTCACCGCGGCCCTCGAGCAGCTCGGGGTGGCCGCCGAGCGCGCACTGATGGTCGGCGACAGCGACGAGGCCGACGGCGGCGCCCGCGCGCTGGGCTGCTCCTTCGCGCTCGTCGACCCGCTGCCGACGCGGGAGCGTCGCGACGGGCTGGTCGCCGCGCTGTGGCACCACGGCATTCAGATCTGACTTCGCCTACCGTCGAGACCATGGCAGATCCCCAGCCGCCGTGGTGGCTCAAGCCGTTGAACAAGGTCCTGATGGCCGCCTCGCGCGTCGGGCTGATCAAAGACGGGCCGATGGTGCTCACCGTGACGGGCCGAAAGTCCGGCCAGCCGCGGTCGACCCCCATCACGCCGTTCGAGGTCGACGGGAAGCGTTATGTCGTCGGCGGCTTCCCCGGCGCCGACTGGGTGCGTAACGCACAGGCCGACCCGCACGCGATGCTGACGCGCGGCAAGGTGCGCGAACCGGTGCGGATGGTCGAGTTGCCCGCCGAGGAGGCCCGCCCGCTACTGCGGCAGTTCCCGATCCTGGTGCCGACCGGGCTGAGCTTCATGAAGAACGCGGGACTGGTCACCGGACCGAACCCGGATGAGTTCGAGGCGCTGGCCGGGCGCTGCTCGGTGTTCCGGTTCGATAGCGTCTGACGGGTGAGCAACCCGTTCGACGCCAGTCTGTGGGAGCCGGTCGCCGGCTTCGACGACCTGACCGACATCACCTACCACCGCCACGTCAGCCAGCCGACCGTGCGCGTCGCCTTCGACCGCCCGGAGGTGCGCAACGCGTTCCGTCCGCACACCGTCGACGAGCTCTACCGCGCGCTCGACCACGCCCGGATGAGCTCCGACGTCGGCGTGGTGCTGCTGACCGGCAACGGCCCGTCGCCCAAGGACGGCGGCTGGGCGTTCTGCTCGGGCGGCGACCAGCGCATCCGCGGCCGCTCCGGCTACCAGTACGCGGCAGGTGAGACCGCCGAGACCGTGGATCCGGCGCGCGCCGGCCGGCTGCACATCCTGGAGGTGCAGCGCCTCATCCGGTTCATGCCCAAGCCGGTGATCTGTCTGGTCAACGGCTGGGCCGCAGGCGGCGGTCACTCACTGCACGTCGTCTGCGACCTGACGCTCGCCTCCCGCGAGCACGCCCGGTTCAAGCAGACCGACGCCGACGTGGGCAGCTTCGACGGCGGCTTCGGGTCGGCGTATCTGGCCCGCCAGACCGGACAGAAGTTCGCCCGCGAGATCTTCTTCCTGGGCCGGTCCTACACCGCCGAGCAGATGCACGCGATGGGCGCGGTCAACGAGGTCGCCGACCACGCCGATCTGGAAACCGTTGCGCTGCAATGGGCCTCGGAGATAAACGGCAAGTCGCCGCAGGCCATCCGAATGCTCAAGTACGCGTTCAACCTGCTCGACGACGGGCTGGTGGGCCAGCAACTGTTCGCCGGCGAGGCGACGCGGCTGGCGTACATGACCGACGAAGCCGTCGAGGGCCGCGACGCCTTCCTCGAGAAGCGCGACCCCGACTGGTCGCCGTTCCCCCGCTACTTTTGAGCGATTTCGGCGTGATCGTCTGCGCTGAGCGACGACAACCACGCCGAAATCACGAGAGGACGAGACCGTGAATCGGAAGAACCCGCTGCGGCGGCTGGCCGAGCAGGTGGTGCTGACCAGCATGCGGCCGCCGCTGATCCCGACGCTGCTGCAGTACCGCCCCGACCGGGAGATCATCGACCTGAAGGGCAAGCGGATCCTGCTGACCGGCGCCTCGTCGGGCATCGGGGAGGCCGCGGCCGAGAAGCTCGCCCGCCGCGGCGCCACCGTGGTCGTGGTCGCCCGCCGGCAGGACCTGCTCGACGCGCTGGTCACCCGGATCACCGACGCCGGCGGAGACGCCCGCGCCCACGCCTGCGACCTGTCCGACCTCGACGCGGTCGATGCGCTGGTCGCGACGGTCGAAGGTGAGCTGGGCGGCATCGACATCCTGGTCAACAACGCCGGCCGTTCGATCCGGCGGCCGCTGACCGAATCGCTGGAGCGCTGGCACGACGTCGAGCGCACCATGGCGCTGAACTACTACGGGCCGGTGCGGCTGATCCGCGGGCTGTCGCCCGGCATGCTCGAGCGCGGCGACGGCCACATCATCAACGTCTCGACGTGGGGCGTGAAGACCGAGTCGCCGCCGCTGTTCGGCGTCTACAACGCCTCCAAGGCCGCGCTGTCGTCGATCAGCCGGATCATCGAGACCGAGTGGAGCGACCGCGGCGTGCACTCCACGACGCTGTACTACCCGCTGGTGAAGACCCCGATGATCGCGCCGACCCGCGCCTACGACGGGCTGCCCGGCCTGTCGGCGGAGGAGGCCGCGGGCTGGATCATCACCGCAGCCCGGCATCGGCCGGTGAGCATCGCTCCGCGCATCGCGGTCACCGCGCACGCGATCAACAGCATCGCCCCCGCCGCGGTCGACACGATCATGAAACGTCAGCGCATGCAGCCGCGGGACTGACCGTGATCCACAGCGTCGCCGAGATCGTCCGGCTGCACGGTCGCGACCGCCCCGACGCGCCTGCCCTGATCGTCGACGACCGCACCATCAGCTTCGGCGAACTGGACGCGCTGTCCAGCCGGGCCGCGCAGGCGTTCGCCGCGGCCGGCATCGGTGTCGGCGACCGGGTGGCGTTCATCGATCGCAACGGCGCCGAGTTCTTCGTCGCGATGTTCGGCCTGGCCAAGCTCGGCGCGGTCGGCGTGCCCGTGAACTGGCGGCTGGCGCCGCCGGAGATGGCGCACATCATCGGCGACTGCGAGGCCGCCGCGGTGATCGTCGGCGCCGACTTCTTCGGCCACGTCGAGGCCGTCGAATCCACCCTGGACACCCAGGTCGTCGCGATCGGCGCCCACCCCCGCTGGCCGGACCTCCACGACTGGCTGCGGACGCATCCCGCGGTCGACCCCGGCGTCGTCACCGGACCCGACGATCTGGTGTTCCTGATGTACACCTCGGGCACGACCGGTCTGCCCAAGGGCGTCATGCTGAGCAACGCCAACTACGTCTGCAAGACCAGCGGCGTCGAACGGCCGTGGCGGTTCGATCCAAACGCGGTCAGTCTCGCGGTGATGCCGCTGTTCCACATGGCCGGCTCCGGCTGGGCGTTCGCCGGGCTGTGGCACGGGGCGGTGACCGTCGTGCTGCGTGACGTCGACCCGGTGGCGATCCTCGACGCGGTCACGACCCACCGCGTCACCAACATGCTGGTGGTGCCCGCGGTGGTGCAGTTCCTGCTCGACACACCGGGCATCGACGCGGCCGACCTGTCGAGCCTGCGGATCGTCGTCTACGGCGCGTCACCGATCAGCGACGACGTCCTGGTCCGCGGCATGAAACGGTTCGGCGGCGTCTTCGCCCAGGTGTACGGCATGACCGAGACCACCGGCTCGATCACCCAGCTCGGCGGCGACGAACACACCCCGGAGTTGATGCGCTCATGCGGCAAACCGTATCCATGGGTGCAGATCCGAGTCGTCGGACCAGACGGCCCAGACAGCACCGACGTGCCGACCGGCACCGTCGGCGAGGTCTGGACCCGCTCGGCGCAGAACATGCTGGGCTACTGGGCCAACCCCGACGCGACCGCCGTGACCCTCACCGCCGACGGGTGGCTGCGCACCGGCGACGCCGGCTGTCTCGACGCCGACGGCTACCTGTACCTGCACGACCGGATCAAGGACATGATCGTCTCCGGCGGTGAGAACGTGTACCCGGCCGAGGTGGAGAACGTCCTGATGACGCATCCCGAGGTGGCCGACGCCGCCGTCATCGGTGTCCCCGACCAGCGGTGGGGCGAGGCCGTCAAGGCCGTCGTGGTGCAGGCCCCCGGCGCGCACCTGACCGAGTCGGACGTGATCGGGTACGTGCGCGGCCGGCTCGGCGGGTTCAAGCTGCCCAAGACCGTCGACTTCGTCGACGCGCTGCCGCGCACCCCCAGCGGCAAGATCCTCAAACGCGCGCTGCGCGAACCCTATTGGGCCGACGCGGACCGCCGCATCGGCTGAGGCGGCCCATGGTGGACACTGAAGCCATGGAGATCCTGGCCAGCCGGGTGCTGTTCCGTCCCGCCGACTACCACCGATCGCTGGTCTTTTACCGTGACGGGCTGGGGCTCGCCATCGCCCGCGAATACTCCGGGGGCACGGTGTTCTACGCCGGGCAGTCGCTGATCGAACTCGCAGGCCACGGCGCCCCGCCCGCCGGCGGGCCGCCGTTCCCCGGCGCCCTCTGGCTGCAGGTGCGCGACCTGCACGCGACGCAGAACGCGTTGCGGGAGAGCGGAATCGAGATTGCCCGCGAGGCGCGCCGGGAGCCGTGGGGGCTGTTCGAGATGCACGTCACCGACCCCGACGGGGTGAGCTTGATCTTCGTGCAGGTGCCCGAGGACCACCCGCTGCGCCGCGACGTCCGCGACTAACGCGCCGGCGCCGCCAAGGGCCATCCGACCGACGCCAGGCGGGCCGCCACCTGGTTCGTCTCCTCCGGAGTGGGCTCCTTGTCCGTCACCAGGTGGATGGCCGCGTGGATCTCCTCGGGCGTGACGACGTCGGAGTCGGCGCGCTTGAGCACCGTCTGCGCGACCTTGACGACCTCGTCCTCGGACAGCCTCCGGGCCAGCAGGGCCAGCAGCGGGAAGTAGTCGGTCTGCGGAACTCCTTGCGGGTAGCCCTCGTGGAGCCACCCGAGAACGTTGTTGAGGACGTTCTGGGTCATCTGCGCCTCAGCTCACTTCTTGGGGAGGAAGGGGAACAGGTCGATACCGGTGTGATGGATGATCGTCGTACGGGTGATCCACAGGACCGCGGTCACGATCACCCAGCCGACGAACACGAACAGCGCCACGCCGAGGAACTTCAGGGCCGGATTCGGCGCGACGGCGGCGGTGCCGTCGGCTCCGTCACTACCCGCCCCGCGGGAGAACGCCACCAGGCCGGTGGCGAAGACCGCAGGCAGGCCCGCGCCGAGGACGAGACCGATCACGAGCACCTTGCCGATGCTCTCCAGGTAGTTCATCAGAATTTCCTTGCTGTCGGCACCGGTCAGACCGCGGCGGCGGGCTTGGGCTCTTCGGGCGCGGGCGCGGGCGCGGCGTCGCGCACCTCGGCCGGGACCACGGAGTTGGTGGAGGCGTCCCAGTCGGCGTTGACGTTGCGGTGGTCCACCTTCTGGCGCTGGGCACGCCACCACAGGTAGGAGGACAAGCCGACCAGGATCAGGAAGATGAGGCCGTCACCGGCCAGAGCCGCCCCGGTGAGCTTCTCGACCGCGTGGGACAGCCAGAAGGCGAGCGCCCCGACCAGCGCGGCGGCGGGCAGTGTGACCAGCCACGCGACGGCCATCCGGCCCGCGACCGCCCAGCGCACCTCGGCGCCGGGCTTGCCGACGCCGCTGCCCAGGATCGACCCGGTCGCGACGTGGGTGGTGGACAGTGCCATGCCTGCGGCGCTGGAGCTCAGGATGATCGCAGCGGACGACGCCTCGGCGGCCAGGCCCTGCGGCGACTCGATCTCGACCAGACCCTTGCCCAGCGTGCGGATGACCCGCCAGCCGCCGATGTAGGTGCCCAGGCCGATCGCGACCGCGCAGCTGAATATGACCCAGAACGGCAGCCCGTCGGCCTTCACGTCGCCGGTGAGGTGGCCCGTGGTGATCAGCGCCAGCGCGATGACGCCCATGGTCTTCTGCGCGTCGTTGGTGCCGTGCGAGAGCGCCACCAGCGAGGCGGTGGCGATCTGCCCCCAGCGGAAGCCCTGCTCGCGTCGGTTCTTCGCCACCTTGCGGGTGATCCGGTAGATCAGCCAGGTGCCGCACGCGGCGACCAGGCACGCGATCACCGGCGCGGCGACGGCGGGGATCAGCACCTTCTGCGTGACGCCGCTCCAGTTGACGCCGTTGAGGCCGACGGCGGCGAGGCCGGCGCCGATCAGACCGCCGAAGAGGGCATGCGAGGAACTCGACGGGATACCGAACAGCCAGGTCAGCAGGTTCCACAGAATGCCGCCGATCAGGCCGGCGAAGATGATGGTCAGCCCGGTCGAGGCGTCGATCGACGGCAGCAGCGCACCGGTCTTGCTGTCCTGGATCTTGAGCACCGAGGTCGTCACGGTGACCGCGACCTCGACGGACAGGAACGCGCCGACCAGATTCAGGACGCCGGCGAGCAGCACCGCCGTCTTCGGCTTCAGAGCACCCGTCGCGATCGACGTCGCCATCGCGTTGCCGGTGTCGTGGAACCCGTTGGTGAAGTCGAAAGCCAGTGCTGTGACGATCAACAGCACCAGGATGATGAACTCTGCGCTCATAGCGCTCATTCTGCTGGCCCCCGATCGCTTTTGACTAATCGACATGGGCCCGAAAACGAGGTGCCAAAAGGCACTTTTTCCGCTGCAGGCCACGTGTTCATCCGATGTTCATCTTGCCGCCCGGAACCGTTGCCCGGGCGCAGCTCTCATACCGTGTCGGACAGGTCCCGGGGCTACTATCGAGCTGCCGAGGGCGCTTCGCCCGGTGTCTGTCGTGGGAGCTGGCATTGACCAAATTTCTGGCCAAGATCGTGGCGTGGATCGCGGCAGGGTATCCGGAGGGGGTGCCCGGCCCCGACCGCGTGCCGCTGCTTGCCCTGCTGCGCCGGCGGCTGACCGACGACGAGGTCAAGGCGGTCGCCGTCGAGCTCGCCGCCCGCGCCGAGTTCGGCGATGCGCAGGGAAACGGGATCGACCGCGTCGACATCGGGGTGCTGATCACGCAGATCACCGACGAACTGCCCTCCCCCGACGACGTCGAGCGCGTCCGTGAGCGGCTGGCCGCTCAGGGCTGGCCGCTCGACGACCCCCGCGACAGCGAGGACACCCCATAGCCACGCTGCGCCCCCTCGCCGCCGGTTCGGGCGCTACGGCGCCCGCCGCACTGACCGCGATCGGCGAGGCCCTCGACGGCCGGGCCAGCCTGCTGCCGGTGCCCGCCCACGATCCCGAGCAGTCCGCCGCCACGGCGCGCGCTCTGCGGGCCGGCGAGCCGATCGACGACACCGTGGCCGCCGTGCTGTCGACGTCGGGCACGACGGGGCCGCCGAAGGGCGCGATGCTGACCGCGGCAGCCCTACTGGCCAGTGCCGAGGCCACCCATGAACGGCTCGGAGGTCCCGGCCGGTGGCTGCTGGCGCTGCCGGCTTACCATGTCGCCGGCTTCCAGGTGCTGGTGCGCAGCGTGGTGGCGGGCACCACCCCGATGGCGGTCGCCGCGGGAGCGGGCCCGGCCGAGCTGGCGGCCGCGATCGAGACGATGGGAGCCGGCCGTCGGTACGCCTCGCTGGTCGCCGTCCAGCTGGACAAGGCACTCGGGGATGCGAGGGCGACCGCGGCGCTGGCCTCCCTGGACGCGATCCTGATCGGTGGCGGCCCGATGCCGCCGACGGTGGCCGAAAAGGCCGCTGCAGCAGAGCTTTCGGTGATCCGCACGTATGGGATGAGCGAGACGGCCGGCGGCTGCGTGTACGACGGTGTTCCGCTGACCGGGGTGCGGGTGGCGCTCGACGACGCGGGCCGGATCTCGCTGGGCGGGCCGACGGTGGCGTCGGGCTACCGGAATCCTGTGACACCGAACCCATTCGCCGAGCCGGGCTGGTTCCGCACCGATGACATCGGTGCAGTGGATGATTCAGGCGTACTGAGGGTGCTGGGCCGGGTCGACGACGCGATCAGCACCGGAGGTCTGACGGTGTTGCCGGCACTGGTGGAAGAGGCGGTGGCCGGCCACCCCTCGGTGGCCGACTGCGCGGTGTTCGGCGTGGCCGACGAACGACTGGGGCAGCGCGTCGTCGCCGCCGTCGTTCTGACGGACGGGGCGACGATCACGCTGCCCGAGTTGCGATCTCATGTCGCCGCGGCGTTGACGCCGACGGCGGCACCCCGGGAGGTGCACGTCGTCGACGAACTGCCGCGGCGCGGGATCGGTAAGGTCGATCGCCGCGAGCTCATCCGCAGGTTCGGCGGAGGAAGCTAGTCGGTGTTGTCCCCGGCGTCGCGATCCGGAAGCGCCCAGGACGCGATGTGCGACACGACAGTCGGATACACCCGCGACACCGGCCACATCACCAGACCGTTGACCAGGCTGCCGAAACCCTCCAGCAGGGAGGAGGGAACGTGGTCGGGATCCATCAGATCGTTCTCCCCGAAGGGCCCTGCGTCACCGGAGACCATGTGCCGTGTGAACTTTCGCAGCGATCGCCCCGTGCTGCGCAGAGCGTTGACGGTGGCCAGGAACGATCCGCGTCGCTCCATCTCCGCGCGGAACGCGGTCACCGACACCCCCAGGTGTTCGGAGACCAGATCGTCTCGGGCGAACAGGATTTCGTGAGCGATGTCCGGGCGGTCGCCGGCCTCGATCGCGACGTCGCACTCGCTGTCGAAGCCGAGCGAGCGGTTGTTCAGGTTCGACGACCCGATCCGCAGCAGCCGATCGTCGATGACCATCACCTTGGAATGGACGTAGACCGACATGCCGCCGGTGGTGACGGGCCAGTAGACGCCGAATCGGTTGTGTATGTCGGCATTCCACAACTCGCGCAGGAGTCGCTCGCGGGCGCTGTCCATGGACTCCTGCTCGAGCCGGCTCTCCGAACTGCGGGGCAGCACGATCACGACCTCGGGGCCGTCGGGCTCGCGCAGGCGCGCGGCGAGCGCATCGGCCAGCCGCCTCGACGCCAGGTACTGGTTCTCCAGGTAGATGACCGACCGCGCCTGGGCGATCGCGGCGAGGTCGAGCGCCTCGACTTCGCGGACCTCCGGCCGGGTGCGCAGTCGGGGCAGTGTGCGGGCGATCGCGACGTCGACGTCGCGCACCGCGGGGTTCAGTCCGCGCGGCCACACCGGTCCCTCGGCGGTCACCGGGTGCAGCGTCAGACCGGTCGCGTCGTGCCACCGCTGTCGCGCCTGATCGGCCAGCGCCTTCGCGGCGTCGTCGTCGACCACCGCGGCGACCTCGTGCCGGGGGCCGTAAGTGTGCCCTGCCGCCGAGCGGCCGTGATCGTGGCGCGCGTGTTCGCGCCTGTCCCAGCGGCCGAGGGTGAGGTCGATGCCGCCGCAGAACGCCACCGCGTCGTCGATGACGACGATCTTCTGGTGGTGCACCGCGCCGGTCGGGCGGGCGCCGTCGACGGCGAAATGCATGCGCGGCAGGGTGAGCCGATTCACCAGCGACACCGGGGTGACGCCGAACCAGAAGCCGTCGAGCGCGGGCAGCAGCTTCAGATTGGACTTGAGCAGGTAGATCTCGAGCTCGGGGCGCCGCCACACCAGCCAGGTCAGGAACAGCCCGAGATGGTTGGGACCGCTCAGCGACGCCCCGGTGGGCTCGAAGGCGGTGCGGGCGTCGAGGTCCCAGCCGATCAGCATGATCCGTCGGCGCGCGCCGAGCATCGCCTCCTTGACGTAATAGAGGTAGTCGGCGCCGTCGACGATACGGCTGAAGCGCCCGGCGCGTTCGGTGCGCCAGCACGTCACGCCAGGCACCAGCACCTGACCGCTCTGTCCGACCGCCGTCATCGCACGACGGTCCCGGCCTTGGTGGCGATGTGCAGAACGTCATGCATGGTGACGTCCACCTTAGTTGGCGAAGGCACCGGCAAAGCGGTCGCGCACACCGTGCACCTATCCGGTGCCGCTCGGAGGGCAAACCCACGTCACGGACGTGTCAGACCTCGTTCCGCACCCGGTCCCTAGGCTGTCGGTCGTGTCTTCCGGTCGCAGAGAAACTGTCGCCGTGGCGATCGGCGCGGTCCTGGTGGCCGCGGCGTTCGTCGTCCCGCACCTCGACCTGGGCCGTGTCACACCGCTGATCAACGCGACACCGGACCGGTTCCACGACTTCGCCGACACCGCCCCGCTCTTCGGCTGGTGGAATGCCCACGTGGGGCCGGGCACCATCCCGGCCGTCGCGCTGGCGGTGGCCGCGGTGCTGTGGGGGCCTGCGCTCGCCCAGCGACTGCCGTGGCGGTGGCTGCCGTGGACCGCCTGGGCGGTGTCGTGCGCGTGGGCGTTCAGCCTCGCGATGGTCGACGGCTGGCAGCGTGGCTTCGCCGGCCGGCTCACCGCCCGCCACGAGTACCTGCGTCAGGTCCCGACCATCGACGACGTCGGCGAGGCCGTGCGCACCTTCGCCGGCCGGATCCTGGACTATCAGCCCGATTCATGGATCACCCACGTCTCGGGGCACCCGCCGGGGGCGCTGCTGACGTTCGTCTGGCTGGACCGGATCGGGCTCGGCGGAGGGGCGTGGGCCGGGCTGCTCTGCCTGCTGGCCGGGTCCAGCGCGGCGGCCGCGATCGTCGTCGCGGTGCGAGCGCTCGCCGATGAGGACATGGCTCGGCGGGCGGCGCCGTTCGTGGCGATGGCGCCGACCGCGATCTGGATCGCCGTGTCGGCCGACGGCTACTTCGCAGGCGTCGCGGCGTGGGGCATCGCGCTGCTGGCGCTCGCGGTCACCGGGGCGACGCGTCTCGCGGTGCCGGCCGCGGCGGGGGCGGGCCTGCTGCTCGGCTGGGGCATCTTCTGCAACTACGGCCTGGGTCTGATGGCGTTGCCCGCCGTCGCGGTGCTGATCAGCGCACGCAGCCGGCGGGCCGCCCTGACCGCGCTGGTGCCGGCCGTGGTGGCCGCCCTGCTGGTCGTCGGCGCGTTCGCCGCGGCCGGGTTCTGGTGGCTGGACGGCTACCACCTGGTGCAGGAGCGCTACTGGCAGGGCATCGCCAACGACCGCCCGTTCCAGTACTGGGGCTGGGCGAACTTCGCATCGGTGGTGTGTGCGATCGGGCTGGGCAGCGTCGCCGGGCTCAGCCGCGTCTTCGACCTCGCCGCGCTGCGCCGCCGCAGCGGCCTGCATCTGGTACTGCTCGGTGCGCTGCTGGCCATTGTGGCGGCCGACCTGTCCCGCCTCAGCAAGGCCGAGACCGAACGCATCTGGCTACCGTTCATGGTGTGGCTGGTCGCCTCGGCGGCGCTGCTGCCGAGCCGGTCACACCGGTGGTGGCTGGCCCTCAACGTCATCGGCGCGCTGGCCGTCAACCACCTGATCCTGACGAACTGGTAGCCGGCGCGCCACCAAGAGGTACACCGGGACGCACACCCAGACCGCCGCGAGCGCGATCCACAGCCCCGTCACGTAGTCGCGGTCGAGCACAGTGAGGTTGTCGGGTCGCGCGCCCGGCTTGTCGTACACCGGGATCGCCAGCAGAACCAGCACCACACTGCACAGGGCAGCCACCGCCACCGGCGCCCGCCACACGGCCGGCAGCAGCCGGCGCCCCGCGAAACCCAGCGCCGTGCACAGCGGCGCGAAGACGAAGTCGTGCAGGATCACCCCGGCGGCCGCCCACACCGCGATCCGCACCAGCACCACCGGTGGCTGGTCGAGCAGCAGAACCGCGCCGTAGGCACCCAGCGCGACGCCCGCCGCGACCAGGACGACCCGCAGGATCCTCACGGCACCACCTCGATCCGGGTCAGCCATTTGGTTTGCAGCACACCGGGTCTCGTCGGCGCGATGAGTCGGCACGGATAGCCGTGGTCGAGGTTCAGCGTCGCGCCATTGATCTGCAGCGCGATCAACGTCATGTCGTCGCGGGCGTGGCGGGCGGGCAGCACGGTCCGCGAATACGGGCCCGGCCGTTCCAGGGAGATCATCCGCACATCGGAATCCGGCGACGCTCCCACTTCGGCGAGCAGCCGCGACAGCACCACCCCGGTCCACTGCGCCTCCGCGCTCCACCCTTCCACGCACGCGATCGGCAACCGGTGGGTGCTCTGCGGCATCGCGGCCAGCTCCGCGACCGTGAACGATCTGCTGCGCCCACCGTGGGTCACCGTGAGCCGGTACTCAGGCGAGCGAGCCGCGGCGATCACGCCCGCGGCCACCGCCGACCGGTTCACCGGAATCCCTTGCGGCCCCGTGCCCGAGCGCGGAGCGAGCACCGAGACCCGGCGCAGCAGCGGGACCGCCTGACCGGCGGTGACGACGGTGGCCACCGCGACCGACAGCCACGTGCCGATCAGCACGGTGCGGCGCGTCGGCCCGGCCTGCCGGACCTGCGGTCCGTCGTCGAGCGGCTCCCCGAGTGCGCGCCGAATCACCGGCAGCTTCACCCCGATGTGCACGATCACCGCACCGATCGCGACGTAGGAGAACGCGTAATGCGCTGTGGTGAAGAAGAATCCGAAGACATACCACTGCGCGGTGTTGAGCAGCCCGGTGCTCAACTGGAAGATCATGGAGGCGACCAGCACCAGGATCGAGATCCGTTCCAGCGCGCGGACCGGACCGCCGAACAGCGGACGCTCGAACAGTTTCGGCCAGACCGACCACAGCTTGACCACGAGCAGCGGGATCGCGGCGATGCCGCTGACCACGTGCAGGCCCTGCGTGAACCGGTACAGCCAGACCGGCCGGGTAGGCCACCAGAACCACGGCTGCGGATGCTGGATCAGGTGGCTGATCAGCCCGGTGGCGAAACAGATTCCGATCGCGACGCCGAGCGCCACGCCGACGCGGGCGGTGACGGCCGTCCCGCGCAGAGATGTCGTGGGCACGTCGTCACGCCGTGGCAAGGCTGGCGACGACCCGGTCGCCGATGCGGCGCACGCCTGCCACCGACAGCCCCACCTGGGCGGCCAGCGTCGGCATGCAGTCGATGCCCACCGATGCCCAGCGGAACCACGGGCCGATCGTGCTGGCCGACTCCAGCCGCACCCAACCGACGTCGACTCCCGCTGTGCCGGAATCGAATTCGGCGACGCACTGACCGCCGCTGCGGAGCAGCTCGGCGGCTCGGCGCAGCACCTTGACCGGGTCACCACCGAGGCCGACATTGCCGTCGGCCAGCAGCACGGTCTGCCAGCGCCCGGTGCCGGGCAGCGGTTCGAACAGATCGCGGTGCAGTGCCGGCGCACCGCTGCTGCGGGCCAACCGCACCGCCGTCTCCGACAGGTCCACCCCGAGCGCGGGCACCCCCCGCTGCACCAGATGGGCCACCAGCCGGCCCGGGCCGCAACCGAGGTCGATTGTTGGACCCTCACACATGCCCACCACGGTGTGGTCGAAGCGCTCGTCGGCATGCCTGCCGCCCAGCCAGCTGTGCACCGGCAACCGGCTCACCCGTCCGTCGTCACGGCGCACCCAACATCGCTCGCCGTCCAGGGCGCGGTCGTAGAGCTGTCCGAACATCAGGCCTCCACCGTCGCAGTGATCCGGCTGAATCGTGAGCCGGCCGGGCAGGCGCCGCGCACCGCGTCGACGTTGTCGATCGTGTCGACGTCGGCGAGCTGCGCGACCAGTCCCACCGACATACCAGTGCGCTGCAGCGCCGACAGCGTTACAGCGCCGGTGTCGGGCGCCGACATCGGGACATCGCGCAGACACTCCGCCCGCGCCGCGTCGCGCACCCCGAGCACCCACCACCCGCCGTCGTGCGCCATGCCCAGCACGGCGTCGTACTCGGCCAACCCGCGCACGCACTCGGCCAGCAGTCCCGGCGTCACCTGTGGGGTGTCCATCCCGATCTGCACCACCGCGGCTCCCCCGCTCGCCGCCGCGGCGTCGAGGTGCGCGTTGGCGAGCCGGTCGGCGAACCCGTCGCCCCGCTGCGGGAGCACGACGAAGTCGTCGAGGCGAGCCCGGATCTCGGCCGAGCGGGCGGCGGCATCCAGGTCGCCGGTCATCGCCACGACCCGCGCCTCTGCGGGGGTCGCCGCCACGGCGTCGAGGGTGTCGAGCAGCGCGGCGGCGGCGATGTCGGCGGCCACCGCGTCGCCGAGCGTCGCCGCGAGCCGGGTTTTCGCCAGCCCGGGCACCGGCGCCTTGGCCACGACCAGCAGGCAGGTGCCCGTCATGAGATGGCCTTCCAGAAGTCCAGTGCCGCGGTGGCGCTGCCGCGCACCGAGCCGCTCACCTTCGAGGTGCCTCCGGTGCGCGGGCCGTAGGCGACGTCACGCTCGGTCACCGTCCAGCCCGCCTGCGCGGCACGCACCAGCAGTTCGAGCGGATAGCCCGAGCGGCGGTCGGTCACGCCGAGCGCCAGCAGCGCGTCGCGGCGGGCCACCCGCATCGGGGCGATGTCGTGCACCTGCAGCCCGTAGCGGGTGCGCAGCCGCCAGCAGACCGCAGCGGTCCCGAGGCGGGCGTGCCAGGGCCAGGTCAGACCGGGTGTCGCGCGTCGGCGTCCGATCGCCATGTCGGCTCCGCGCTCGACGTCGTCGACCAGGGCAGGCAGCTCCTGCGGGTCCAGCGACCCGTCGCCGTCGAGCACCGCGACGATCGGGGTGGCGGCCGCCACCACACCGGCGTGCACCGCAGCCCCGTAGCCCGGGGTCGTCTCCGCGACCACGTCGGCGCCGCACCGGCGGGCCACCAGCGCGGTGGCGTCGGTGCTGTTGTTGTCCACCACCAGTGCTCTGTACCCCGCAGGCACGGCGGCCAGTACGCCCGGCAAAGACTCGGCCTCGTTGAGACACGGCAGGACCACCGTGACGGGACAGTCGGGCATAGACCGCAACGCTAGGCCAGGCCTGTCGCGGACGCGAGCGGCAAGCCTGACAATTCGATGACATAGCTGCAGGTAGCAGCAGTATGGGGCTAGCCTCTATGTGGTGACCCGCGTGCTGATCGCCGATGACGACGACGTCGTCCGCGACGTCGTCCGGCGCTATCTCGAGCGCGACGGACTCGTTGTGTCCACCGCACACGACGGCACCGAGGCGTTGCGTCTCCTGGGCTCCCAGCGCATCGACGTCGCGGTGCTGGACGTGATGATGCCCGGCCCCGACGGGCTGTCCCTGTGCCGCAGCCTGCGCAAACGCGGTGGGTACGCGGTGCCGGTGATCCTGCTGACCGCCCTGGGCGAAGAGGATGACCGCATCGCCGGGCTGGAAGCCGGGGCCGACGATTACCTCACCAAACCGTTCAGCCCGCGCGAGCTGGCGCTGCGGGTGCGCTCGGTGCTGCGCCGGGCACCATCGGCAACCGGCGTGATGCCGATGGACCTACGATCGGGCGATCTGACGATCTCGACCGCATCGCGCACGGTGACGTTGGCGGGCCGACCGGTCAGCCTCACCAATCGCGAGTTCGACCTTCTGCTGTTCTTCCTCACCCACACCGACACCGTCTTCACCCGGGAAGACCTGCTCAAGCAGGTCTGGCACTGGGACTTCGGCGACCTGTCGACGGTGACGGTGCACGTCAAACGGCTGCGGTCCAAGCTCGGCGACCGCCACCGGGTGCAGACGGTGTGGGGGCGCGGCTACATGTGGACCTCCGACGCCACAGCCGATACGAGGACCGAACCGACTTCCGGACGGCCGGATGCCGACGACTGATTTCTGGGAGATCGTCGGCTGGGCTCTTGCCTGTTCGGTACCCGTGGTTCTTGTCGGCGGGGCGGTGATCCGGCTGGCGCGCACGTGGTCGCTCGCGGTCAGCATGGTGGCGCTGGTGCTGATCCCCGTTCTCGCGACGCTGGCCGGCGTGATCGGCGCCAGCGGGTTCATGATCACCGAGACCTTCGAGCGCACCGCGGTCGTCCTGGTGATCGTCTCGGTGGTGGCGATCCCCGCCGCCGTGATGCTGGGTCGCTACCAGGCCCGCCGCACTGTGTGGGAGGCCGAGATCCGCGACTCCGAGCGTGCCGCCGAGCAGTCACGGCGCCGGCTGGTCGCGTTCGTCAGCCACGACCTGCGCACACCGTTGGCCGGCATCCGCGCGGTGTCGGAGGCGATCGCCGACGGCGTCGTCCCCGACGACGAGGTGCGGGTGCACGCCAAGCACATCGAGCACGAGTCGGTGCGGCTGTCGGAGATGGTGGACGACCTGTTCGAGATGTCGAAGATCAACGCGGGCGCGCTGACGCCGTCGTTCGACAAGGTCGCGCTCGACGAGGTGGTCGACGACGTGCTGTCCGCGCACCGGATCGCCGCGGAGCGCGCCGGCGTGCAGTTGCAGGCGAACCTGCCCGAGGAGCCGGTGCGGGTGGTGGGCAGCGACCGCGCACTGGTGCGGGTGCTGTCGAACCTGGTGGCCAACGCGATCGCGCACACGCCCGAGGGCGGCAGAGTCGAGCTGGCGCTGGGCGCCGACGAGAACAGCGCGTGGGCCCGGGTGGACGACACCGGCGTTGGCATCGACGAGGCAGACCTGCCGAGGGTGTTCGACGTGGCCTATCGCGGGTCGAACAGCCGTGTGCCGCGGGCGGATTCGTCGCTGCCGAGCGGGTCGGGGCTCGGGCTGGCGATCGCGGCCGGGCTGGTGCAGGCGCACCGCGGCACGCTGTCGGCGCACAACCTGCCGACCGGCGCACGCTTCGAGGTGCGCCTCCCGCTGGCCAGCGAGTGACTTTCGTTGCCGCGAACGTGCATTCCTTGTAGCGGTCGAGGCTGCGCAGCTACAAGGAATGCACGTTCGCGGCGAAACTCAGCCGGGCAGTGAGTTGCTCAGGCGTTCGGCGGCGGCCAGGTAGTCCTCGATGAACTCGCGCACCACCTCGCGGGCCGGCTTCACCTTGTTCATCAGCCCGACGCCCTGCCCCACGAAGTAGGTGGCCAGCGCCTGCGCGCCCTCGTGGCCCTGAGAGGCCAGCACGTCGATGCGGCGGATCACCGGCTCGCACAGCATCGACTGCAACGGCAGCGGCAGCGGCTGATGCCCGTCGGCACTGGGCTGCCACGCATCGGTCCACTCCGACTTCAGCTGCCGCGACGGCTTGCCGGTGCGGCCCGCCGAGCGCACGGTGTCCCGCGAGGACGCCGCCAGCATCTTGGCGACCGTGTGCGGGGCGGTCTCCGCCTCCTCGGTGGTCAGCCACACCGATCCGGTCCACGCCCCGGCCGCACCCATCGCCACCATGCCCGCCATCTGCCGGCCCGTCACGATGCCGCCGGCCGCCAGCACGGGCACCGCCCCATCGATCGCATCCAACACTTCCGGCACCACCACCAGCGTGCTCACCTCGCCACAGTGCCCGCCGGCTTCGGTGCCCTGCGCGACGATCAGGTCGACGCCCGCCGCGACCTGCTTGACCGCATGCTCCTTGGCGCCGACCAGCGCCGCGACCGGGATGCCGCGCTCCTTGCCGGCCTCGATCATGTAGTCCGGCGGCACCCCGAGAGCATTGGCTATCAGCTTGACAGGGTGCGTCAGCGCGACGTCGAGCAGTTCACGGCCGGTGTTGCCCGACAGCGACGAACCGCCGAGCCGCCGTTCGGGCTCGGGCTCGATGTCGTGGGCGCGCAGCAGGTCGTCGACCAGGTCGCGGTAGCTCTGCGGGATCCGGGCGGCCAGGTCGGAGCCCGACAGCTTCTCGCCCTTGCCCTCGAACTTCGCCGGCACGATGAGGTCCACGCCGTACGGCTTGCCGACCACCGCCTCGTCGATCCAGGCCAGCTCCCGGTCCAGCTGCTCCGGGCTGTACGCGGTGGCCCCGAGCACGCCGAAGCCACCGGCATTGGTCACCGCCGCCACCACGTCCCGGCAGTGGCTGAACGCGAAGAGCGGAAAGTCGATCCCGAACCGGTCGCACAACGCTGAGCTCATGGGCCCAGTATCGCTTGACGGGTGTCAAGAACGCTAGACGCCCCGCAACGGCGCCGTCGCGAACTCCGTCAGCCCGTCGGCCGGATCGATCACGGCGCGGAAGCCGAGCACCCGCTCCGCCTTCGCCGGGTCGGCGACGATGTGCCGCACGTCCCCGCTGCGGTACTGGCCGGTGACCACCGGCGCGACGTCTCCGCGGGCGTCGCACAGTTCGGTGGCGACGTCGAGGATCGACACCGGCCGGCCCGAGCACACATTGAACGCGTCGAACCCGTCGGGGCCCGCCTCCACGGCCGCGACGTTCGCCGCGGCGATGTCGTCGACGTGCACGAAGTCACGCATCTGCCCGCCATCCTCGAAAACCCTTGGCACATCGCCTGCTTCGAGTGCGGACCGGAAGATCGCGGCCACCCCCGAGTACGGGGTGTCGCGCGGCATGCCGGGGCCGTACACGTTGTGATAGCGCAGCGCGACCACGGAACCGCCCGTCGATTCGCTCCACGCCAGCGCGAAGTGCTCCTGGGCGACCTTGCTCGCGGCGTAGAGGCTGCGCGGCCGCAGCGCGGCGTCCTCGCCGACCAGCGCCCAGTCGACCCGCTCCCCGCCCACCGGGCAGCGATGGTCGAACACCCCGGCGTCGAGGTCCTCGCGCCGCCGCGGCTGCGGTTCGACGTCCCCGTGCTCGGGACACACGAAGCGGCCCTGCCCGTAGACGACCATCGATGACGCCAGCACCAGCCGCCGGCATCCGGCGGCGAACATCTCCGCGAGCAGCACCGCGGTGCCCAGATCGTTGTGCGAGGCGTACGACGGCGCGTCCGCGGCATTCACCCCGGCGCCGACCACCGCGGCCTGGTGACACACCACGTCGACGCCCTCGAGCACCCCGGCCACGGCGGCGGCGTCCCGTACGTCGACGCGCGTCACGTCGGCGGGCAGTTGGGCGTCCTGACCGTGCGCGGCGGGCAGCATCGCGTCGACGGCGACGACGTCGTGTCCGGCGTCGGCGAGCCGGGCCCGGATCCGGGTACCGATGAAACCGGCCGCGCCGGTCAGCAGCACCCTCACGGCAGGTCGAACGGCAGCTCGACGCCGTTGTGGGGGAGGCAGTGGGTACAGGTCCGCTCGGAGTCGACGTTGTCGATCGCCTCGTGCACGAGCTGCTTGAACGGCACCAGGTTGCGCTCGAACTCGGCGAACACGTCCACGGCCTTCACGCCCTGCCCGGACTCGATACCGGCGTCCAGATCGGTCACCAAAGCGATTGCGGCGTAGCACATCTCGAGTTCACGCGCGAGGACGGCCTCCGGGTAGCCGGTCATGTTGACCAGGCGGAAACCCTGATCGGCGAACCACCTGCTCTCGGCGCGTGTCGAGAACCGCGGCCCCTGGATCACCACCATCGCGCCACCGTCGACGACGCCGGGCAGCCCGGTCACCGCGTCGCGCAGCGTCGGGCAGTAGGGGTCGGCGAAGCCGACGTGGATGCCGCCCGAGTCGAAGTACGTGTCGGCACGCGCCGAGGTCCGGTCGACGAGTTGATCGGGCACCACCATCGCGCCCGGCCCCAGCGCGGGGTCGAGACTGCCGACCGCGCACGGGCCGAAGATGCGGCGCACCCCCAGCGCGCGCAGCGCCCACATGTTCGCGCGGTACGGCACGGTGTGCGGCGAGAACTCGTGGTTGACGCCATGCCGCGGCAGGAACGCGACCTCATGCCGGCCGACCGTCCCGACGGTGATCGCCGCGCTCGGGGCGCCGTAGGGAGTGTCCAGGCTGACGCTCCTGGCGTCGGGGCCGAAGAAGGAATAGAACCCGCTGCCGCCGATCACTCCCAGCACTCACCCGCTCCTCACGTCCACCGACACTGCGCCCCATTGTGGAGCATCGGTCCGACCCACCGTCCATGACGTTGCTGTGACGCCCGGCGTGGGCCGGTGGGACGGGGGTCCGAAACCGTGCAGGCTGACCGGGACGCTATGCGGCCCCATATGTCGAGACCCCGGACCTGGATCGCGCTGCTCGTCGGCCTCGCGGGGGTGGCGAGCGCCCTCGCCCTCCCCTTCGCGCCCGTCGTCGCGGGGACGACGACCCTCACGTGGCCCGCCCCCGGTCGACCCCCGGTGTCGAGCACCGTCTTGACAGTGCCCTACCGGCCGCAGGAGCTTACGGTGTCGCTGCCGTGTCCAGTCCTGCGCGCAGCGGCCTCTCAGCCGACCGTGGTGACCGTGCTGAGCACAGGCGACGGCGGCCTGACGGTGACCGGCGGCCCCGCCGGCGTGCTGCTGGGCACCGGCGACCGGACGGAGGCGCTGCCGATCCCGTCAGCGCCGGCGGATTGCCGGATCAGCATCGAGGCGGGGCCCTCGGGTATCTCGGTGCTGCAGGCCGACGGCCGCGCCACCTACCTCGCCGACCAGCCGGTGCCCGAGGTCTTCGGGCTGCGCACCGACCTCGACCCGGTCCGCGCGCAGGGACTGTCAGTGACCGCTCTGATCGGTGGCCCGTTCGGCACGTCGCCGACGACGGTCAAGGCCGTGCTCGTCGCGGTGCAGCTGCTCTGTGCCGCCGCGGCACTCGTCCTGCTACTGCGCGGCCGTGTCCCGCGGCCCCGACCCCGTTGGAACCGGCTCTGGTGGATCGACGCCGCGGTGATCACCGTCCTGTGCGGGTGGGCCGTCATCGGGCCGCTCGCCGTCGACGACGGCTGGGCCACGACGATCGCCCGCACCGTCGCCGCGACCGGCGACCCCGGCAACTACTACCGCTGGTGGAACGCCGCGGAGGTCCCGTTCGCATTCAGCCAGGAGCTGCTGGCCCCGCTCACCCGGATCAGCCTCGCCCCGCTGTGGCTGCGCGTCCCCAGCACCCTGCTGGCAGTGGCGACGTGGTTCGTGCTCAGCCGCGGAGTCCTCGGCGCGGCCCTGCCGCGTCACGCCGCGACGGCCCGGGTGCGGCTGCTGGCCGCGCTCTGTCTGCTGGTGACCTGGCTGCCGTTCAACCTGGGCACGCGCCCGGAGTCCTTCGTGGCGCTCGGCGTCACCGCGTCGCTCGCGCTGGCGTGGCGGACGCGGGGACCGGCCGGGCTGGGCCTGCTTGCGCTCGTCGTCGCGCTGACCGTCCCGATCAGCCCCACCGGCCTGCTGGTCGCCGCCCCGATCCTGGTGTTCGCCGACCGGCTGCGCGCCGCCGTTCGCGTGTCCAGCCGGCTGCAGTTGGCGACCGTCCTCGCGTTGGTGTGCGGCGTCGGCTCCGTCGCGCTCACCGTGATCTTCGCCGACCAGACCTGGGATGCGCTGGTCACCGCCACGCGATGGCACAACACGTTCGGGCCGTCGCTGCCGTGGTACGAGGAGCCGACGCGCTACCGCTACCTGTTGCAGGGCGACCAGCAGGGCAGCATGGCCAAGCGGCTGCCGATCCTGGGCACGGTCGCGCTGCTGCCGGTCGCCGGTGTGGCGGCGCTGCTGCGCCGGGACCGTGCGGGTGCGGCCGCGCTGCGCCTCGTGGCGGTCGTGGTGGTGATGCTGGCGTTGTTCGCGACCGGCCCGTCGAAGTGGTCGTACCACTTCGGGGCAGGCGCAGGCGTGTTCGCCGCGTTCCTGACGGTGGCCACGGCGCTGCTGGCCCGGCGGGCGCGCGGCGCCGACCGTCTGCCGGCCGCGGCCGCAGTGGTCGGCTCGGCACTGCTGGCCGCGGCGGCGGCGCTGGCGTTCTCCGGCCCGGACGCGTGGTGGCTGCCCGTGCTCTACGACGTGCCGTGGGCGTCGTCGCCGGTGCGGCCCGCCGGTGTGCCGCTGGACAATCCGCTGCTGTGGGTCGCCGTCCTCGCGGCGGGCACGGTCGCGCTGTTCGTCGTCGCGCGAACCCGGCCCGCCCATCTTCTGGCCGCCGGGCCTGCTGTGTTGACGGTGGTCACGTTCGGCACCGTGGTGGTGTTGCTGCTCGGATCCTTCGCCGCGGCTCCGCTGCGGCGATCGGCGGGATCGCTGGCGATGGTCAACCTGCACCGGCTCGCGTCCACGCGCGTGTGCGGACTGGCCGACGACATCGAGCTGATGCCGGACGGCGAGGTGCTGATGACGACCGAATCCGCCCCCAGCTCAGACGGTTTCGCCGCCGGGGCGGGGTACCTTCCCGGCGCGCCGCCACCGGATCGGCCGGGTACCGGCACGTCGACCTACCTGTGGGGCAGCCGGACGCCCGACCACGGATCCGTCGGCACGATCACCACCGGATGGTTCACACTGCCGCCACTGGCCCCGAATTCCGGCATGGCCGTGTCGGTTTCGGGACGCACCTCGGACGGCAACGCACTGACCGTGGAATTCGGCAGGTCCGATGGGGGGACTGTCGCAGTCCTGGACAGCAGCACACCGGTCGACCGGCCCGCCGCCGACGAAGTGCCGACACAACCGCTGTGGCGCTCTATCGGTGTCGATGCCGACGAGGTCCCCGCGGGTGCGGACCGGGTCCGGGTGCGCGCGGTGGACGGCCGGACCGACGAACAGGGCTGGCTGGCGTTCACCGGACCGCGGCTGCGCTCGACAGTCCCGCTCACCGCCTTCCTGGCGGCGAACGGTCCCGTGCTGGTCAGCTGGCCGCAGTCGTTTCTGTTCCCGTGCGTGCACAACATCGCCGCGGTCGCCGGCGGCCTCGCCCAGACGCCGCGCACGGTGATCGAGTCGCCGCGTCCCTGGTTCACCGAAGACCGCGACCCCGCCCTCGGCGGGACGTTCGCCGGGCTCACCGGGTCAACGGTGCTGAACGAGATCCCCAGCCGGGTGGTCGGACACCCCGAACTCGACTGGGGCACGGTGCGCGTCGTCGACACCCGCTACGAACGGGACTCCTACGCGCACAGTACGACTCGCGCGACGGTATGGGGAATCGGCGCTACTGCTCGTCGTCCTCGTCGACGTGGTGCGCCGCGGCGCGCCGAGCCCCGTCCCGGATCTCGAACACGTCGGTGGCGAATCCGCCGATGGCGTTGGCGACGTCACGCACCGCCGTGGTGATGATCGAGGTGACCTCGCCGACCGCCGATGCACCCGCGCCGACGATCTCCTGCACCACGTCCTTGCGGATCTCGCCCCTGCTGAGTCGGTCATCCATGCGC
Source organism: Mycolicibacterium psychrotolerans (assembly GCF_010729305.1). Taxonomy (NCBI): domain Bacteria; kingdom Bacillati; phylum Actinomycetota; class Actinomycetes; order Mycobacteriales; family Mycobacteriaceae; genus Mycobacterium; species Mycolicibacterium psychrotolerans. The sequence goes on from NZ_AP022574.1 coordinate 212,561, forward strand.
TCAGTCTGCCACGGTCGGCACCTGCAAGACTGACCTCGTGGCGACTTTTGCGCAGTGGGTGGAGGGAGCACGTCCCCGGACGCTGCCCAACGCCGTCGCACCGGTGATCGCCGGTACCGGCGCCGCCGCGTGGCTGGACGCCGCATCGTGGTGGAAAGCGTTGCTGGCGTTGCTCGTCGCGGTCGGGATGATCGTCGGGGTCAACTACGCCAACGATTACTCCGACGGCATCCGCGGCACCGACGACGTGCGGGCCGGCCCGCTGCGGCTGGTCGGATCCAAGCTCGCGGCACCGCGTGCGGTGCTGACCGCCGCGGTGTTGAGCCTGGCCGTCGGCGCGATCGCCGGCCTGGCGCTGGCGTGGTTCTCCGCACCGTGGCTGATCGCGGTCGGCGCGGTGTGCATCGCGGGCGCGTGGCTGTACACCGGCGGCTCGAAGCCGTACGGGTATCTCGGGTTCGGCGAGGTCGCGGTGTTCGTGTTCTTCGGGCTGGTCGCGGTGCTCGGCACCCAGTTCACCCAGGCGCTGCGCATCGACAGGGTGGGCGCTGTGCTGGCCGTCGCGATGGGCTGCCTGTCGTCGGCGGTGCTGGTCGCCAACAATCTGCGCGACATCCCGACCGACGCGCAGACCGGCAAGATCACCCTGGCGGTGCGGCTCGGCGACGCCCGCACCCGCGTGCTGTACCAGGCGCTGCTGGTCGTCGCGCTGCTGCTGACGCTGGTGTTGGCGCTCGCCGTGACCCCGGCGTGCGCGGGCGGGTTCATCGCCACGCCGCTGGCCGTCCGGGCGGCCCGGCCGGTGCGCGCCGGGCTGGGCGGCCGCGACCTGATCCCCGTGCTGCGCGACACCGGGCTCACGATGCTGGTGTGGGCGGTCGCAGTGGCCACCGGGCTCGCCCTCGGCTGACGCTCCGCGAGCGGCCCCCGACAGCACGTCGGTTTGCCCACCCGATCCCGGTGGTACATAGCGCGGGATGACTGCTGCCCCCGCCCCCCGGCCGTTCGACGACGAGGCACGCGCCGCCCAGCGGGTCGTGGCGGCGCTGTCCGAGGCGTTCTCGGCGAAGGTGGTCGGCCAGGAACACCTGCGGGAATCCCTGCTCATCGGCCTGCTGACCAGCGGGCACGTGCTGATCGAGAGCGTGCCGGGCCTGGCCAAGACCACCGCGGCCCGCGTCATCGCCGAATCCATCGACGGCCGGTTCCGCCGCATCCAGTGCACCCCCGACCTGTTGCCCAGCGACATCATCGGCACCCAGGTGTACGACGCGGCGACCACATCGTTCGTCACCCAGCTCGGACCGGTGCACGCCAACGTCGTCCTGCTCGACGAGATCAACCGCTCCAGCGCCAAGACGCAGAGCGCGATGCTCGAGGCGATGGAGGAACGCCAGACCACGATCGCCGGCACGGTCTATCCGATCCCCGAGCCGTTCCTGGTGGTCGCGACGCAGAACCCCGTCGACCAGGAGGGCACCTACGCGCTGTCCGAGGCCCAGACCGACCGCTTCCTGATCAAGGAGATCGTCACCTACCCCTCCCCGGAGGAGGAGGTGGAAGTCCTGATCCGCCGCGACACCGGGCTGTACGACCGCGACCACCACACCCGCCCCGTCGCCAGCCTGGACGACATCCGCCGCGTGCAGCGGGTGGTGCGCGACGTCTACCTCAGCCGCGACCTGATGCTCTACGCCAGCCGCCTGGTGGGGGTCACCCGCGACGCCGAGAAGTACCTGCCCGGCCACGTCGCGCGCCTCGTCGAGTACGGCGCGAGCCCGCGCGCCACGATCGCCCTGTGCACTGCGGCACGCGCCCTGGCGGTGCTGTCGGGACGGCACCACGTGCTGCCCGGTGACATCGCCGACCTCGCGCACCGGGTGCTCCAGCACCGCCTGATCCTCGGCTTCGAAGCCGCCAGCGCCGGGGTGACCCCCGGCAGGGTGATCGACGCCGCCCTGAACGCGGTGCGGGTGCCCTAGCGGGGTGCGACGGTGGGCAAGTACCTCAACAGGGTCAAGTCGCTTTTCGGCAGTGACACCCGCGGCCTGCTCGAAGGCGGCCGCCACGCGCTGCTGCACACGCGCACCCTCGAATTCGACGAGCTGCGCCCGTACGTACCGGGCGACGACGTCCGCGACATCGACTGGAAGGCGTCGGCCCGCTCGGGCAGCGTACTGATCAAGCGCTTCGTCTCCGAGAAACACCACAAGGTGCTGCTGGTGGCCGACGCCGGGCTGGACATGACCGCCCGCACCCCGAACGGTGAACGCAAATGTGATGTGGCAGGCCAGATCCTGGGCGCGATCGGGCTGATCACCCTGGGCCGTTCCGACGAGATCGGCATGGTGTACGGCGACGCTCGCGGCAGCGTCAACATCCGGCTGCGGCGCGGTGAGACGCACATCGAGAGCATGCTGCACCGCTACCACGACAGCGACGCACACCGCGGCCCCAGCGACGTCGTCAGCCAACTGGAGTACGTGGCGACGCACTACCGGCACGCGATGCTGCTCGTCGTGGTCTCCGACGAACCCGACGTCGACGACCGGCTCGCCGCCGTGCTGGCTCGGCTGGCGGCCCGCCACGACATGATGTGGGCGATGGTCACCGACCGCCCCGCGATCGAGGTGGGCAGCGAGGGCGGCTACGACGTCGCGACCGGTCGGCCGGTGCTGGGCAGCGCCGCCACCGACGCGCGGGTGGTCGCCGCGTACCACCGTGCCGAGCAGCGGCGCCGCCGGCGCCTCACCGAACTGCTCACCGAGCACGCCGTCGCACACGTGACGGTCGCAGGGAGCCGCGAGTTGCGGCGACGCATCGTCGAGATGACGGGGGTGTTCTCCCGTGCCGGATGACCTCCTGCGGTTCGTCGGCGGCCCACCCGCCTACTCGGCGTGGTGGCTCTGGCTCGGCGTGGCACTCATCGTCGGCGTAATGCTCTGGTACACGGCCGTTTTCGTGGCGACGATGCCCTCGGGGCGGCTGCGGACGCTGCCCGTCGTCCGCACCCTGCACGCCCGGCTGATGCGGTACCGCTTCGCCACGACCGTCCGCACGATCGCCCGCAGGCACCGCGAGGGTGAGCTGACCGCCGTGCAGACCGGCGCGGCGCTGAGTCGCACACTGCGCAGTTTCCTGCACCAGGCGACCGGCCGGCGCGCCCAGTACATGCAGTTGAAAACCATCGCCGCAAGCGATCTCGCGCCCGCCGCACCGGTGCTCGAAGCACTCGGCGAGGTGCAGTTCGATGCCACGTCCGCCGCCGATGTCGACCGGCTCGCCGCCGACACCGAGGAGGTGATCCGCTCATGGGCCTGATGTGGTGGGCGGTGCCGGTGGTCGGACTGTGCGCCGCGGCGGTGGCGATCGCCGCGGCGGTGCTGGTGCCTGCCCGGCGGAACGCCCAGCGACGAGAACCGTTGGCGCACACGGTGCGGTTGACCCGGCTTCCCGAGTACCGCACGGTGGTGCGCCGGCAGACCCGCGCCACGGCGATGGTGGTGCTGCTGCTGGCGCTGCTCTTCGCGACCACGCTTCTGGCCAGCGCCCGGCCCACGGAGCCGGTGACCAACGCGGCAGGTCCGCGGGACGACGTCATGCTGTGCGTCGGCCAGCCCGTCACCGACCCGGCGACCGGCCAGTTCCTCGGCTACTTCGCCAGGCAGGCCATGACGTACGGCACCGAGCGCATCGGGCTCACCTCGACCGACCGCCGGCTGGTCCCGCTGACCCGGGACTACCAGTTCGCCGCGGGACGATTCGGTGAGTACGCCCAGGCTGGCCGGGTCCCCAACCCTCCGCGGCTCGAATCCTTCACCAGCGCAGTGGAATACGCTGACTACGCACCGACTGTCGCCGACGTGCTGGCGCTGTGCCTCACCGGCTTCCCCGGTTTCGAGAGCCCGGGAGAGGAGCGCCGGTCGGTGATCTACCTCGGACCAGGTGCGTTGCGGGCGTCCGACGACAGCCGGCCGTCGCTGTTCACCGACGCACAGGTGATCGAGATGGCCCGGCGCGGCGCGGTACAGATCAACGCGGTCGCCACGGCAGGGCACCAGACCGACACGCTGGCCACCATGGCACGCTCGACCGGCGGCACGTTCGTCCGGTTCGATGCCGCGACCCTCGACGCTCGACTCGACGCCATCCGCGCCGACCCCCCGGGCGAGGACGATCAGCGGCGCGACTCCCCCGTCGTCGTCCTCATCATCGCTCTGGCACTGACGGGTCTGCTCGCCGTCTCCCTGATGGCGGTGCGGCGATGACCTTCGACCCCGTGCTACCGCCCGCGGTCCTCGCCGCCGTCGCCGCGGTCCTCGTCGCGCTGCGGGCGTTGTCACTGCGGCCGGCCGCCGCGGCCGGCCGCCGCGCCCTGCTGCGCTGGACCGGCATGACAGTGGCGCTGGTGCTGCTGCTGGTCGCGGCGGCGCGGCCGGGCGTACCGATTGCGCAGGCCGACGCACCGACGTCGTCGCGCGGTGGCGCGAACATCTTCTTCGTGGTGGACCGTTCCGAGGATTCGGCCGTCGACGACTTCGGCGGGCGCCCCCGGATGGCCGGAATCCGCGACGACATCGACGCGCTGATCGACGCCCACCCCGGCGCCCGGTTCGCGGTGATCTCGTTCGCCTCGCGACCGGCGGTCGACTGGCCGTTGTCCAGCGACGCATGGAGTCTGCGGCCCGTCGTCGAGGCACTCAACCCGTATCCGGGCGCGGCCGCCGATCAGGTCAACGCCGCGGCCGCCGCCACAGTGCTGCGCTACCAGATGATCTCGGCCGGTCAGCAGTATCCCGGCGCGGACAACCTCGTCTACTACTTCGGCTCCGGGGCTCCGCAATCCACCGTCCCCCAAGGCGAATTCGACGTCGACGCGGTCGACGGCGGCGACGTGTTCGGCTACGCCGCCGACGGCGCAGGTGATCAGCGGCTGCGCGAGATCGCCGACCAGCTCGGTGTTCCCTTCGTCGACCGCCGCCCCGGCGAAGCCGTGCCCACCGGCACGCAGGCGGCAGCGTCCGCACCCGTCGCGAACCCCGCCGGCGAGCGCCGCGACGAGTTCTACTGGCTGCTGACCGTGGTCGCCTCGGCGCTGCTGCTCGTCGAGATCGCGCTGTCGGTGCGCGACCTGCGGCGCGCACGCTCGACAGCGCGGGAGGTGCGGACGTGACCCCGTCCCGGTTGCGGCTGCGACGCAGGCTGATCCTCCTGTCGGCGCCCCTGGCCCTGGTCGCGCTCGTGGTCGCGGTCAAGCTGATCTCGGTGGTCGTCGCCGGCCAGTCGGCACAGCAGCACTACGACGACAGGGCGATCGGCGAGCTGCGCGACGACGTGTCGATGCTCCGCACGCTCGACGTGATCCAGCCGGCCACCACCCATTTCGCCGCCGGCACGCTCGCAGTGCTCGAGGATCGACTCGACACGGCGGACGCAGAATTCGCGCAATCGCTGGCCGGCACCCCGACGGACCGGTCGTGCCCGGTGCGGGTCAACCTCGAACTCGTGCGCGAACGGCAGGCCGACATCGCGGCGTGGGAAGCCCGGCTGGACGACGCCCGCGAACGGTACGGCAGCGCACTGACCGTCATCGACGATGCGCCGCCGGCATGCTTTTCCGGCAACGACGATCCCGATCCGGATCGGCGTGCGGTCCGGGCCGACGCCGCCGCGCGCATCGCGGCCAAGCTTCGCGCCCTGGGCACGGTAGCGCCGGTCGCTGCGCCGCCTCCCCCGCCTCCGGCGGACGCCCCGCCGGCTGCGCCCGTCGTCGCGGCGCCGGAATCGGAGCCGCCGCAGACGCGTCGCCTCGAACCGGCTCAGGGCGATCCCCTCGAAGCACTGCGGCGGCTCCTCAAGGACGCGGCGACCGGTTAACCCGGCGACGTGCCCGTCCAGTACTCGACGATCCGGCCGTCAGCCACGCGCAGGATGTCGTTTCCGGTGAAGCGGGCAGGACCCCGCTTGTTCGACCCCGTACTGATCCAGCGGGCCGCCACCAGATCCCCGTCGACGAACGGCCCGACGTCGATGACGAACATCAGTTCGCGCAATTGACTGCGGGTGTCGTCGACGATGGCCTGCAGTTCGTCGGGGCCGTGGATGTCGCGAGTGGGCCAATGACCGACGAAATCATCGGACACCAGTTCCCGGGCGATGGTTTCGCCTGCCCATAATTCGTTGATCCACCGCTGGTAGAGCGCCTGGGGTCCCTCCGGGTCCCGAGTGTCCGTGGGTGCCTGCCGCGTGACGAGATCCTGCTGGCGCATGTGACGCCGGTTACCCACCGAGCTGTCGGACTACGCACCCCAGGGAGTTTGCTGCTGAACGACGGGTCAGGCGTCTTCCTGATCATGGCCGGAACCGGCGGTGGCATCGGGTGTGCTGTCGCCGCGCAGCCGCGCCTGAAGATTCGCGCGTTCGGCGCGACGTCGTTCGTCGAACACTGCGATGCTCTCGGTCGCCCGCCTCCGCAGCGGAGCAAACACCCAGATGCCGAGCGGGAACGCGATCACGATCGCGAACAGCAGCGCCACCGCGATCGGGAACTCGCGCAACCCGATCAGATGGCCGACTCCGAGGATGACGGCGGCGACCACGGCGACGAGCACCAGACGCGCCACGACATAGGCCGCGACGTCGAAGAACAGGCGAGATCCGGTGCGTTCGTCAGACACGATCCGAGCCTACCGAGGGCGCGTATATTGACAGGAAGGAGGTTTCGAGTGGCGTATTTGCTCCTGATTCTCGTCTTGGCCGCGCTGGTCTACGTCGGCTGGCGGGTGACCCGGATGACCGCGAATCGCACGCGCACCCGGGTGATCGGGCCGGACGACGATCCGGATTTCCTGCGGCGCATCACCCCGCGCGACGACACACCGCGGTCCTGACCCGCTATCCGGCGACGCCGTCGCCGGCTGGGCGCGCGCCCGGAAAGCCTTGTGCCACGGTTGCGGCCAGCTCCAGCAGCGCCTCGGTGGTTTCCTGCCGCAACCGGTCCAAGCTGATTTCGGCGCCTTCCTCCAGGTGCGGGTCGAACGGCACCTGGCAGACCGCTCGACAGCGACGCGCGAAGTGGTCGACGACCTTGTTCAGGTCGACCTTGGTGACGCCGCGGCGTGCCCCCGAGCGGACCCCATTGATGACGGCGATCGAGTTGCGCACCAGATCTTCTCGGCCGTGTGCGTCGAGCCAGTCCAGCGTCGCCGACGCACTGCGTGCCCCGTCCACCGAACCGGAGCTGATCACCACGAGCGCATCGGCCTTGTCGAGCACCGCCGACATCGCCGAGTGCAGCATGCCGGTGCCGCAGTCGGTGAGCACGAGGCTGTAGAACCGCTCGAGCACATCAAGAGTGCGCGCATAGTCCTCGGCACTGAACGCCACCGACACCGCGGGGTCACTCTCCGAGGCGAGCACCTCCAAGCGGCTGGCGCCCTGCGACGTGTATTGGCGTACATCGCTGTAGGCGGCGATGCCCTCGGCGTCGCGCAGCAGATGCCGGACGGTGGCTGCAGTCTCCAACGGCACCTTCTGGCTCAGCGTGCCGCGGTCGGGGTTGGCGTCCACCGCGACCACGCGGTCGCCGCGGGTACTCGCGAACGTCGCGCCCAGCGTCGCGGTGATCGTGGTCTTGCCCACCCCGCCCTTCTGCGAGAGCATCGCGATCCGGTAGCAGCCGCGCAGCGGGCGCTGCACCTGGGCGACGAGTCGGTCGTGCCGCACGGCCCGCGGATTCTCCCCGACGTCGACCAGCCGGCCCGTCCCCCAGTAGAGCCATTTGCGCCAACCGGTCGATGGACCCCGGCGCGCCCTGCCGAGCAGCGCCACCGTCGACAGATCCAGATAGGGCGGCGGATCGGGTGCGCCCGGATCCGGCGGCGCCGATGCCGCGGGCGCCGGCACGACCGGCGCGGCAGGCTGTGGCGGGGTCGGCGCCGTCCATTCGGCGGGAAGCTCTGCCATCGGATCACGGAAGCGCTGCTGCCCCCGGAACCCGCCCGGTACGTCCGACAAAACCCCGGTCCCCCTAGCCGACGCCGGCGTAGGAGTGCAAGCCGACGGTCACCAGGTTGATGAAGAACAGGTTGAACACCATCGCCACGAACCCGACCACGTTGATCCACGCGGCCTTGCGGTCACGCCAGCCGGCCGTCGAGCGGGCATGCAGGTACGCCGCATACACGACCCACGCGATGAACGACACCGTCTCCTTGGGGTCCCAGCCCCAGTACCGGCCCCACGCCTCCTCGGCCCAGATGGCCCCGAAGATCACCCCGAACCCGAAGATCGGGAACGCGAAGATCGTTGTCCGGTAAGCGATCCGGTCGAGGGTCTGGGCGTCGGGCAGCCGCGCCACGATGCGTCCGATCGCGTCGTCGCGGTCGGGATCGCCCAGCTTCGACATCTTCAACAGGAACAGGATGCTGGCGACGCCGGCAACCAGGAACACCCCCGAACCCAGGCTGACGACGGACACGTGGATCGGCAGCCAGTAGGACTGCAGCGCCGGCATCACGGGCGCGGCATGCGTATAAAGCCACTTGCCGGACACCGTCAGCAGGATGAGCACCGGGACGAGCACGAACACCCACAGCGAGCGGTACTGCGGTTTGCGCAGCACCACCGCCCCGGCCATCAGACCGCAGAAGCACGTCAGGTTGATGAACTCGTACATGTTGCCCCACGGCACCCGGGCCGTGGACAGCCCGCGCAGCACGATGCACGCCAACAGCAGGCCGATACCGACGTAGACGAGCGCCAGACCCGCCGAGCCGATCCGTTCGTCGAACGGCCGCCGCGGGGTGTCGTGGACCCGGCCGGGCGTGGCGCTGTTGCTCGCCACCGATCCCGCGTGAACCAGCTCGCGGCTGTCCACCCGACGGCCGCGGCTGTAGGCCAGCTCGACGGCGAGCAGCAGCAGCGCCACCACGAGCACCACCATCGACGAGGTGTACGCCCAGTCGGAGTAGCGGGCCAGCCCGACATCGATGTGCGTGGTGTTCATGCGCGATCCGCTTCCTTCTCTGTCCCGTCCCGCCGGCGCACCGGCTCCGCCTCCTCGATCGCCGAGAGCAGCTTCGTGGTCAGGCGCTCGAACTCGTCGCCCCACCCCGAGTTGTCGGTGCGGGCCAGGCCGCCCAGCTCGACGTTCACGGTACCCGCAGGCCCCGGCGTCAGCCGCACCCACACACGCCGGCGCCTCACGATCAGCGACACCAGCAGTCCCGCCATCATGGTCATCGCGAACACCAGCACCCAGATCTGGGCCGGGTCGTGGGAGACCTGCAGGTTCACGAACGGCACCGCGCCGTCGAAGCGGACGATCGTGCCGTCGGGCAGCCGGGTGTCCTGCCCGGCCCGCAGGTTGACGCGTGCCGCCTTGGTCAGCCGGCCCTGGTCGATCATCCGCGGGTCGAGGGAGAACAGCGACTGCGGCCGGCCGGTGTCCAGCCCGGTGTCGCCCTTGTAGATGTCGACGGCGACCGCGGGATCGTTCATCGCCGGGAACTTCGACGACAGCAGCGTGCCGTCGAGCTGCTCGGTGGGCGCGAACAGGCCCTGGATCGCGATCTGGTTCTTGCGGCGCTCACGTTCGTCGGCGTAGGTGCCGCCTGGCGGGTCGAACCGCATGGCGCCCGACGACAGGAAGGTGATCTGGTCCTCGGGGCGCCACTGCAACGTCTGGGTGCGGGTCTTGCCGTCGGGGAACGTGACGCTGAAGGTCGGCGCGTAGCCGTGGCCCTGCAGGTACACCCGGTCTCCGCCGACGCGCAGCGGCTCGTTCACCTTGAGCAGGTACGGCCGCCAGGTGCCGGAGTCGAGGTCGCCGCCGGCCTGGTAGTCGATGTCGGCCTGGAACGACGTGGCCTGCCCGTTGGGCAGATACGTCGCCTGGAAGTCGTTGACGCGCAGACAGATCGGGTACAGCGAGGTCCCGTCCACGGTGTTGCCGGCCCGGAACGAGTCGAATGCGGCCGGCGACGCGGAGCAGAAGCCCGGACCACCGTCGGCGACCACGATGACGTTGCCCTCGTAGCTGAACAGCTTGCCCGCGGCGATCGCGACGAGCAGCCCGAGCAGCGAGAAGTGGAAGACGATGTTGCCGAACTCCCGCAGATAGCCCTTCTCCGCGGAGATCTCCGTACTCTCGCCCTGCTGCCGGCTGAAGCGCCGCCACCCCGACAGCCCTTCGTCGACGGCGGCGGCCATCGCGGCGACGTCGCTTCCGGGTACCTCGGCGCTGTGGTGTTTGGGCAGCCGGCCCAGGTTGCGCGGCGCCGCGACGGGTGCGGCGCGCAGGCTGCGCACGTGCTCGGCCAGCCGCGGGGTCAGGCAACCCACCAGCGACACGAACAGCAGCACGTAGATCGCGGTGAACCAGAAGCTGGAGAACACGTCGAAGGCCTGCACCCGGTCGAGCCACGGCCCGATCGTCGGATGCTCGGCGAGGTACTCGGCCACCTTGGTCTCGTTGAGGCTGCGCTGCGGCAGCAGGGCGCCGGGGATGGCGCCGAGCGCGAGCAGGAACAGCAGCACCAGCGCCGTGCCCATCGAGGTCAGCGTGCGCCAGGTGTTGCGGACCAGCGCGAGCAGACGCAAACTCATGCGTTTCGGACCCGATTTGCGCGAGTTTGCGTCTGCTCGCGGGGAAGAAGTGACCATCAGATCGGCAGCCTCACGTCGCTGACGAACGCGTCGCGCACCCAGGACACGAACTCGTTCCACAGCCCGGTCACCAGCGCGGCGCCCACCAGGATCAGCAGCACGCCGCCGAAGATCTGGATGGCCCGGGTGTGGCGGCGCAGCCAGCCCAGCCCGCTGACCGCCCGGGCCGAGCCGAAGGCCAACAGCACGAACGGGATCCCCAGGCCCAGGCAGTAGGCGATCACGAGCACCACCCCGCGGGCCACGTTGCTGCCCTCGGTCGCCGATGCCACCGCGATGACTCCGGTCAGCGTCGGCCCCAGGCACGGCGTCCAGCCCAGCGCGAACACCGCACCGAGCAGCGGGGCGCCGCCGAGGGTGGAGATCTGGCGCGGGGTGAACCGGGTGTCGCGCTGCAACATCGGCACCAGCCCGATGAACACCAGGCCCATCACGATCGTGATCACGCCGCCGATGCGTTGCAGCAGAACCTGATTGGTGATCAACGCCGTCGTCATCCCGAGCACTGCAACGGTGCCGAGCAGGAACACCACGGTGAATCCGGCCACGAACAGCGCCGCCGCACCGGCGACCCGAAGCCGCGCCCCGCGCACCTTCACCGAGGACGGCGAGTCCTCGACGCCGACAACGGCGGCCAGGTACGACAGGTAGCCGGGCACCAGCGGCACCACACACGGCGACGCGAACGAGACGATGCCGGCCAGCAGGCTCACCGCCATGGCGAGCAGCAGCGGACCACCTGCGGTCACGTCGGCGAAGTTCACGGCTCGGCCGCCAACCGCTCGACGACCGGCTGCAGATCCGACGCCAGTAGTTCGCGCAGGAACACCGCGGCGACCCGGTGTTGCCGGTCGAGCACCACCGTGGACGGGATCACTGTTGTCGGATACCGCCCGCCGAAGGCGATCAGTGTGCGCATCGCCGGGTCGTAGATGGACGGGAACGTCACACCGCGGTCGATGATGAAATCCCGGGCGGCGTCGATGTTGTTGTCGCGCACGTCGATTCCGAGGAACGCGACGCCCCGGGCCCGGGTAGCCTGGTATACCTGCTGCAGCTGGGTGATCTCGGTACGGCACGGACCGCACCACTGCCCCCACACGTTGAGGACGAGGACCTTGCCGTCGAAGTCCTTCAGCGACAACGTCTTCGTGGTGTCCATCAGGTCCGGCCCGGACACCGGGCCCGGTGTGCCGCGGTCAGCCGGCGGATCGTAGAAGATGTCGGTCTTGCCGCCGGGCGCGACGAACTCGAAGCTGCCGCCCTGCGCGACGGCGTCGCGGCCGGTCGAGCATCCCGCGAGCACGACCACCGCCATCAGCAGGGCAACAAGCCGATTCACTGCCCGGCCAGCTCCGCGTACCCCCAGCCCACGCAGGCGTCGCCGTGGAAGTAGAACGACGTGACCGACGCCAGGTTGCACATGCGCCGGGTCGGAAAGTGGTGCAGCGGCTTTTCGGTCATCGAGCGGCGCAGTGTCTCGACGGGAAGCTGATGGCTGACGCAGACGGCTTCGTGACCGGAGGCGCTGACCGCCGCACGCCGCACGGCCCGCGTCATGCGCGCGGCGATCTCGCTGTACGGCTCGCCCCACGATGGGGTGCGTGGGTTGCGCAGATGCCACCAGTTACGGGGATCGCGCAGCGCGCCGTCGCCCGGGGAGACCCTCTGGCCCTGGAAGATGTTGGCCGACTCGATCAGCTCGTCGTCGGTGCCGACGGCCAGACCGTGCCGGGCCGCGATCGGCGCCGCGGTCTCCTGCGCGCGCTCCAGCGGCGAGGCCACCACGTGCGTGATGTCTCGGGCGGCCAGCCAGTCGGCGACCGCCTTGGCCTGGGCCTGCCCGCGCTCGGAAAGGTGGTAGTCGGGCAACCGGCCGTAGAGGATCTTGTCGGGGTTGTGCACCTCGCCGTGGCGCATCACGTGCACGATCGTCCTGCTCACGCGGGCCTCGCCTCGACCGCGGCGCGAGCAGCGCCGGGCAGCGCCTCGGCGATACGCCCGAAGGCGTCGTCGTCGAGAGCCGTTGAGACGAACCAGCATTCGTAGGCGCTCGGCGGCGGGTAGATGCCCGCGTCGAGCAGGCCGTGGAAGAACGCCGGGAATCGCCAGGTCTCGGTGGCCTTGGCGGAGGCGAAGTCGGTGACCGGATCGGCGTCGCCGAAGAACACGCTGAACATGTTGCCAGCGCGCGGGATCTGGTGCGCCACACCGGCTTCGGTCAGCGCATCACCGATCAGGCCGACGAGCCGGTCGGCGTTCGCGTCCAGCGCGGCGTAGGCGGCGTCGTCGGCGGCGCGCAGCGTGGCCAGCCCGGCGGCCATCGCGACCGGGTTACCCGAGAGCGTGCCCGCCTGATACACCGGCCCCAGCGGGGCCAGCCGGCCCATCACCTCGGCGCGGCCGCCGAACGCCGCGGCGGGTAGGCCACCGCTCATCACCTTGCCGAAGGTGAACAGGTCGGCGTCCACCGGATCCAGGCCGTACCAGCCCGAGCGGCTGACCCGGAAGCCCGTCATCACCTCGTCGGAGATCAGCAGCGCGCCGTGCGCGGCCGTGATGCGGCGCAGTTCGGCGTTGAAGCCGGGCAGCGGCGGGACGGTGCCCATGTTGCCCGGGCTGGCCTCGGTGATCACACACGCGATCTCGTCACCGAACCGGGCGAAGATGTCCTCGAGCGCGGCGACGTTGTTGTAGGGCAGCACCACGGTGTCCGCGGCGGCGGCGCCGGTGACCCCCGGCGAGGAGGGCAGACCCAACGTCGCGACGCCCGAGCCGGCGTCGGCGAGCAAGGCGTCACTGTGGCCGTGATAGCAGCCGGAGAACTTGACGATCTTCGCGCGGCCGGTGAAGCCGCGGGCCAGCCGGATCGCACTCATGGTGGCCTCGGTGCCGGAGTTGACCAGCCGCAACCGTTCCACGGGGGCGACGCGGTCGATGATCTCGCGGGCCAACTCGGACTCCGACGGCGTCGGCGCCCCGAACGACAGCCCGTCGGCGGCGGCACGCTGCACCGCCTCGACGACCGCGGGGTGCGCATGCCCGAGGATCATCGGTCCCCAGGAGCACACCAGGTCGACGTAGCGGTTGCCGTCGGCGTCGGTCAGCCAGCAGCCCTGGGCGGAGGTGATGAACCGGGGGGTGCCACCGACGGAGTTGAACGCACGCACCGGCGAGTTCACTCCGCCGGGGATCACCGAGGCGGCGTCGGCGAAGAGCTTCGCGGAGACGTCGGTACTGCTCATGGCACCAGTGTCCCAGCCGGGTCAAAACGGTCAACTACAGGGTGTAGTGGTCAGTCGACGGGTGTGAGCGCGAACACTGGATGGTTGGCGTCCTCGGGCAGCGCGCGCCAGTAGCTCTCCACCACCTTGCCGGCCAGTGGCCGGTAGGCGGCGATGACAGGGGCGCGGTCCGCGATCGGGACTTCAGAGGCCACATACGTGGCGCCGCCCACGGTGACCGTCGGATGAGCCCGCACGTTCCTCACCCAGTCGGACTCCCCGCGCGTCGACACCAGGTACCTGACGCCGTCCACCTCGGGCACCACCACCGGAATCTGCTGAGGAGTTCCGGTCCCGCGTCTGATCACGGTCAACGTCGTGCTGCCGCCGACGCCGAACGTCATCGCGATGCGGTTGAAGATCCGCCTCGTGAACCATGGGGGCTTGAGATAAGCCACGACTCCAGAGTGTGATGTCCGTATGCAGTTGCCGCAATGGCTGGCACGGTTCAACCGCCACGTCACCAACCCGATCCAGCGGCTGTGGGCCGGATGGGCGCCGACGATGGGCATTCTCACCCACGTCGGCCGCCGGTCCGGACGGCAGTACCGCACGCCCCTGACGGTGTTCCCGACCCGCGACGGGATCGCCGTGCTGCTGACCTACGGACCCGACCGGGACTGGCTGAAGAACCTCACGGCCGCCGGCGGCGGCACGATGCGCCGCTACGGCCGGTCGTTCCCGGTCACCGATCCGCAGGTGGTGAGCAAGGCCGAGGCGGCGCCGTCGGTGATCGGGTGGATGCGGCCGCTGTTCGGGGTGCTGCCGTTCGAGCAGGCGGTGCTGCTCAAGACCGTGGAGTCACCCGCGCCCTGATCGGCCCCTTGGCGACCGTCGTGAACGGCACCTCGCACTCGAAATCGCCGTCGAGCGATTCGACCGTCATCGCCCGGATCACCGTCGCGAGCGCCAGCGTCGTCTCCAGCCGGGCGAAGTGTTCGCCGATGCAGGGCCGCCCGCCCCCGAGGAACGGCAGGAACTGCCAGCGGTCGCGCGCCTTGACGTTCTCCGGGCTGAAGCGGTCAGGGTCGAACGCCATCGGATCGGGCCACAGTTCCGGGTCGTGGTGCAGGGCGTACAGGCCGAGTGCCACCAGGCTGCCGGCCTCCACTCGATAGCCCGTCACCTCGATGTCGCGGGTCACCACACGGGCCACCCCCGCGGCGGGCGGGCACAACCGCACGGCCTCGTGCAGCACCTGGACGGTGTAGCCGAGCCGCGACACGTCCTCGGGCGTCAACTCGCGGTCGCCGATCGCCGCGGCCTCGGCGGCGACCCGTTCCTGGACATCGGGGTGGTGCCCGAGGATCCACAGCGCGTAGGTCAGCGCCGTCGCGGTGGTGTCGTGCCCGGCCAGCATGAAGATCAGCAGGTCGTTGGAGATCTCGGCGTCGGTCAGCGGCCGGCCGGTCTGCGGATCACTCGCCGCGATCAGCGCCTGCACCAGCGGCGCGTCGCGGTCGGGATCGGCGCGGCAGGCCGCGACCATCTCGTCGGTGATCGTGCGCATCGCGTCGACCGCGGCACGCGCCCTGCGCCGCGATCGGGTCGGCAACCAGCGCGGCGCCCGCACCGGCCGCAGCGCCCGGTCGGCCGTGTAGGACGACGCCACGTGCATGCACCGCGCGATCGTGTCGCCGCGCTCGTTCAGGTCGATGCCGAGCACCGACCGGCCCAGCGACTGCATCGCGACCCGGCGGCACTCCATGTCGAGGTCCACCTCGCCGCCCGAGGGCCAGCGGTCGACGAAAGCCTGTGCCGCCTTTGCCATGTGGCCCCCGAAATTGCGCACGCTGGCCTTTGTGAACACCGGTTGCAGCGCCCGCTTGCGGGGCCGCCACTGCTCATTCGGCAGCACGAAGAGGCTGTCCCCCGCCATCCCGCGGACCTCTTCGTGGATCATGCAGCGGTCGGTTGATGCATCGTTGCGGCCCAGGACATCTCGCATGCCGTCCGGTGACATCACCGCGACGATCGGCGGGACGACCTTGGCAGGCCCCAGCTGGATCCGGGTGACCGGGCCGCCGGCGGCGCGGATGACGTCCTGCCCCGTGTCGAGGCGGCGGACCAGTTTCACCAGCTCTCGCAGTGGCAGGGGGTTTCGCGGGGCCAGGGGCAGCGACCGCACGTCGGCGGTCGTCATGTCCTGTGCCACTGCGCAACCTCGCCGGTGCCTGCCGTCATCACGGTGCCGGGCATCACGCGCAGCCGGTAAGGCGCAAGACGCAGCACCGCGAACTGCTCGGAGGTCGGGCCGTCCTTCCACATCGGGATGATCGCGGGGTCGTAACCGACCGGCGGGGGCGCCGTCGCGAACCGCTGCCACACCGCGTGGCGGGTCTCGCCGTCGGTGTACCACTCGACCAGGCAGTCGGCGCTGCAGGTGTCGTGCGTGGTGGTCCAATAACTGACCGACACCTCGGGGTGCACGGCCAGGTGGGCTCGTTTGACGGGGCTGGGCACGGTGGCGATCCAGCCGAAGAGGTCAGTGCCGTCCCACTCCCAGATGGGGTGCAGGATGCGTGAGCGCGGTTTGCTGTCGGCGTCGACGGTGGCCACCGAAGCCCAGACGATGGAGTGCGCCATCGTCACGAACGCGGGCGCGATCCGGTCCAGGGGTGTCACAGGAGCCCAGCCTAGGCACGCGGGCGGTGACCCGCGAGCCTAGGCTCACCCCTCGAGCTTCTTCTTGAACTCCTCGGTGTTGCGATACTCCACATTGCCGATGTCGGCGCTGGTTTCGATCTTGCCCTTGTCCTCGTCGTCGACCCAGTTGGTGACCGAGGTGCCCGAGACGGTGCCACTGCTGCCCGGCAGCGTCGTGGTCTGCAGATTCTCGGTCTTGTAGGCCTCGGCCATCTCCTTGGCCTTTTCCTTGTGCTCCTCGGTGACCTCGGGCTTCTCGGTGAGTTGCTGGTCCGGGTCGGGGGGCTCGGTCACATGGTCGAGCTGGACGTCGGGGGTGTCCCCCTGCTGACGCTCTTCGGTCTTCTCTTCGGCGCTCATGGCCATACGACTGCCCGAAAGTGTGAGCAACGAAACAGTGAAGCCGCTCAGGCGGGCACACCACGCAGTGCCGCGGGCAGGCTCGGCAGGAAGTGCCGGCGCGCGAATGCTCGAAGGTCGTCGGGAGTGTCCAGTGGCTGGGTGCTGGGCAGCAGCAGCACCATCGCGGCGTAGCGCAGGATGCAGTCGGCGAGGTCGTCCACCGCGTCGGCGCCGATGCGGTCGGCGAACCCCGGCGGGAAGATGACCCGCAACGCCTCGGCCATCCGCTCGACGGCCGCCCGGTGATAGCGTCCGGCGAGTTCGAGGACCAGCCCCGGCTCGTCGATGATCATCTGGTGCAGCACCCGGTGGCCGCGGAACTTGAGGATGGACAGCGTGAACGCCTCGACGTAGTAATTCGCCTGTGGCCCAGACTCTTTGAGCTCGACCGCGATGTCGGCGAACAGCCGGGTGTTCTCCCGCTCGATGACGGCGCCGACCAGTTCGTCCTTGTTGGCGAACCGGCGGTAGATCGTGGTCCGGCTGACCCCGGCCCGGCGGGCGACGTCCTCGAGGGCGACGCGGCGGAAGCCGTGCCGCTCGAACTCGACGACTGCGGCGTCGAGGATCTGCGCGGTGGCGTCAGCCGCGGGCATAACCCTTGACCGCGTAACCGCTGTACCGCACCCGCATCGGCAGGCGGTCCCACATCCAGTTCACCGGCCGCGACCGCCACAGTGCCGCGAAACGCTGGTAGCGCCGCTCCTGCTTGGCGCTCCACGGCAGATTCAGCAATTCGCGGGCGCGCGGCGGCAGCCCGCCGGTGGTCAGGAACGCCGCGAGAGGATTGAAGACCGGAGAAACGACGCGCCACACCAGCGGATGCACCGCCTTGGGCTTGGGAAAGCCCTTCGTGACGTAGCCGACGCCGTATTTCGCGGAAGGGTGCGCGACGAGCACCCGCGCCATCATGGCCTCCCAGTACTGCTCGAACTCGACGTAGGTGGCCGGCATCGGGCGGTCGCTGACGCCGTAGCGGCGGTACCAGGTCTTCGATTCCAGCCAGATCTGTTCGCGCTCGGCCCGGGTCAGCCGCTTCACGAAGGTGTCGGCGAAGTAGTAGATCTGCTCGACGAACGTCGCGTGCGCCCAGAAGTAGGTGTCGGGGTCCAGTGCGTGGTAGCGCCGGTCCGATCCCGGCATCTGGCCCTTGACGTGGTGGTGGAAGTCGCGGACCTGTGTGCCTGCGTTGTCCTCGTCGGAGCCGTAGAAGGTGTTGAAGATGGGCGGGATGGTGCGCCGTAGCCGTTCGGCGGTGTCGGCGAAGAACGTCGAGTGGTCGTAGACGCCCTGGCCGAGCTCGGCGAGCATGTTCTGCAGCACAGCCGGGCGGGGACCGATCAGATACATCCGGTTGTCGCCGAAGTATTTCCACACCAGGGAGCCGGGACCCAGCGGCAACGCGTCGTCGAGCGGTTCGGTCTGCTGAGCCAACTCGGTCATGAGCAACAGTGTTACAGATTTTGCACTCTGTACCAACATGTCTGTGATCAGGCTCACGACACCCAGCGCGCGATCACCGAATGCGCCACCAGGAAGCCCAGCACTCCGCTGTAAACCGCCTTGAACAGCATCAGCGAGAGCAGCGAGAGAGTGGTGACGCCGATGGAGTGCAGCAGCCACATCGCCGCGACGGTCACCGTTGCGGCCCCCGTGCCCAGCGCCAGCCCCGCCAGCCACCCCCGCTGCGGCGCCTCCGGCACGCTGAGCCGGCCCGCCCGCGCCTCGCGGCGTAGGCCCCAGGCCGCGAACGCGCCGACCAACGTCGAGAGGACCAGCGAGGTGATGACGAAGTTGACGACCAGGCCATCGAGACCCCAGACGGGTTGCGGTGGTTTGTGTCGGCTCGTCAACCAGTCGATGGCCGGATTGACCACGAGGTTGACCAGCCCGGCACTCGTCGCCTGGTTACGGATGTAGCCGCTCATCGCAGGGCTGCGGGCGACCACGTTCAGGGCTCGATACGGGCGTGGGTGGAGCGGAACACCGCAGCCATATCGCCTTTCGCGAAAGCGACGCGCCGCTGTCGGGCCACCTCCTCGAGATAGCCCTCGACCCTCTCCGGTGTCGAGGCGTAACGCCGCCAGAGTTCGCGCGGCTGCTCTGGGAACGCGATGATGCCGTCGCCGTTTGCTACGCCCGCCAGGATGATGCGCGCCGCCTCCTCGGCCGGGAGCGCGTCCTCGGGTGATTCGGCGTCGACGGTCTTGCCGAGGATCGGCGTGCCGAAGATGCGGCTGACGACGTTGCCTGGGCACACTACCGAGACCCGGATGCCGTCGGCGGCGAGCTCGTAGCGCAGGGATTCGCTCATCCCGACGACACCGTACTTTGTTGTGCAGTACAACGATTGATAAGGGAAGGGCACCAGCCCGGCCATCGATCCGGTGTTCACGATGTGGCCGCTGCCCTGACGACGCATGATCGGCAGTGCCGCGTGCACGCCGTAGATCACTCCCCAGAGGTTCAGGTCGACGATGCGCCGCCAGTGCTCCAGCGTCGCCTCTGCGGTTGGCAGCGTCCCGCCCACACCGGCGTTGTTGAAGAGAAAGTCGAGTGAGCCGTGGGCTGCAGCGGCATCGCCGACCAGACTCTGCACCTGGTGCTGATCGGTGACGTCCACCGTGGCCGGATGCGCCCGTCCGCTGTGCGCGTTGAGCCTCTTGACAACCGTCCTAAGTCGCGCGGCGTCGAAGTCTGCCAGCACGACGATCGCGCCGTGGTCCAGAAGGGCCTCGCTGACCGCCAGCCCGATGCCCGACGCAGCACCGGTGACGACACAGACCCTGCCTCGAAAGTGATTGGTCACCACCCCGACTCCTCGTCGAAGTGCGCAGGCACCAGATAGCTGGTGTCCTCGGAGAACTGGAGCATCTGCCCAGTCAAAGTGAACTCATTCCGCCGATCTAGAGACCATGGTCCCGAATCGGTTCGGATGCGGCCAGATCGCCCTTACGCAGTAGAAGGCGCACGCCGCAGGCGGGTGATGCCGAGAACCGCCAGCACCCCGGCGACGGTGGCGAGCAGCAGTGACAGCGTCAACATCGGGGCGTCGTAGACCACTGACATCGTCGACGGCTGCCCGTCGAGCAGGGGTGCGACGACCACCTGCCTACTCGCCGACAGCCAGCTGAGCACGCAGCCCCCCGCGGCGAGCACCGCGAGCGCCAGCTCGATGACCGCGCGGCGGCGTCTCACGGCGTGCGCTCCGGCGGGATGCGTTCCTCGACGAGGTTGGTCAGCGCGGCCCGCATCTGCTTGTGCTTACGCGCCCAGGCTTGCGCGGTGCGGTCGTTGGTCAGCTTCAGCCCGATCCCGGTGCGCCCCCGCGGCACGCCCGTCAACTCGCCCAGTGCCCGCGCGTACTGCCACTTCGGGGTCTCCGCGCCCTCGGCCTCCGGATAGACCCGGACGATCTCGCTGGTGCGGATGGTCTCGGTGCCCTGACGCAGCGAGTCCACGGTCAGCTCGACGGAGGTGTGGATGCGGGCGGCCTTCACCTGGATCGCGAGGAAGCCGGACACCAGCACGAAGAAGGCGCCCGGCACCACCCACTGGATGCCGTAGCCCGCCGACAACTGGATCAGCGCCATCGAGATCCCGGCCGCGGGTCCGGCGAGCACCCACAGCCAGCTGGCGCCCTGTTCGGCGAACAGCGCCTCCGCGGCCGGCCCGGCGTCGACGGGTTCGGTCATGCCACACCCCCTCCGACCTGGTCGTACCACGCCCGGGCCGCGGGCCGGGTCATCAACGCGGCCCCGACCAGCACGGGCAGCAGACCCAGCAGGATGAGCGGCTGCGCCACCCCGACGCCGATCGCCATCAGCAGCACCACGGCGACGAGGGCGAACGCCATGCCCAGCAGCGCGAACCGGAACCGCCCGTCCCCCCGGCGGGCCCGCCCCGCGAGGAAGGCCAACGCCCCTGCGGCCAGCACCGCTCCGATGCCGGTCAGCCGGTAGACGGTCAGGTAGCTGCGCACCCGGTCGTCGCTCATCTCGGACGGGATGGCCGCGCGCGCCGCGTCGAACGTGGCCGTCGCCGCCAGCAGCCCACCGACGATCATGATCGCCGCCCCGCCGACGAAACACCAGAACGCAGCGTCGACGAGGCGCGGGCGGGAGTCGGTCGGCATCGGGGTCAGCGTAGCCAATCAGCGGGTGAAGAACTCGTGGGCGTCCTTACGGTGCAGCAGGTAGGTTCCGCCGCCGATCAGCACCGAACCGATGATCACGGCCGCGGCGTAGCCCAGCGCGGCGGCCTCGTGCCGGTCGACCGTGAACAGATCGCTCACCGAGTAGACGACCGTGGCGATCGCGCCGCCGGTCAGAAGGGTCCTCGCCCAGCGGTAGCCCTGCCGCATCAGGAGCAGGAACGTGACGACGACAGCCGCCAGCAGGACGACGAACACGACGCTGATCGCCAGCACCAGCCCGCTCGCGCGTTGCTCGCCGGTGAGCAGGTCCACCAGATACCCGGCGAGCATCAACGGCAGTGCGACGACCCACAGCCAGAAGCCGGTGTCGACGTCGGGCGGCCGTACCGGTGGTGCCGACGGATTGGTCACGTGAGTCGTCGGGCCACGTCGACGGCCCAGTAGGTGAGCACGATGTCGGCGCCGGCGCGGACGATGCCGGTGAGCGTCTCGAGCACGACGGTGTCCAGGTCGATCCAGCCGTGGTCGGCCGCCGCGCAGATCATCGAGTACTCCCCCGACACCTGATAGGCGGCAACGGGCACCGGTGACCGGTCGGCGGCGGCCCGGACGATGTCGAGGTAGGCCATCGCGGGCTTGACCATGATGATGTCGGCACCCTCGTCGATGTCGAGGTCGACCTCGTGCAGCGCCTCGCGGGCGTTGCCGGGTTCCTGCTGATAGGTCCGCCGGTCGCCCTGCAGGCTCGAGGACACCGCGTCGCGGAACGGGCCGTAGAAGCCGGAGGCGAACTTCGCGGCGTAGGCCAGGATCGCGGTGTCGATGTGGCCGGCGGCGTCGAGCCCGGCCCGGATCGCCGCGACCTGCCCGTCCATCATCCCGCTCGGGCCCACCATGTCGGCACCCGAATCAGCCTGTGCCACAGCGAGTTCGACGTAACGCCGGTTGGTCGCGTCATTATCGACCCGCCCGGCGTCATCGACCACACCGCAGTGCCCGTGGTCGGTGAACTCGTCGAGGCAGGTGTCGGCCATCAGCACGGTGGCGTCACCGAGGTCGCCTGCCAGGTCGCGCAGTGCGACGTTGAGCACACCTTCGGAATCTGTGCCGGCCGACCCGCGCGCATCCTTGTCCTCGTCGCGCGGCACGCCGAACAGCATCAGCCCGCCGACTCCGGCCTCGACCGCCTCGGCGGCGGCACGGCGCAGCGAATCGCGGGTGTGCTGCACGACGCCGGGCATGGAGGGAATCGCCCGCGGCTCGTCGATGCCGTCGGCGACGAACATCGGCAGCACGAGTTGCCGTGGCGCCAGCGTGGTTTGCGAGACCAGCCGGCGCATCGCCGGCGTGGACCGCAGCCGCCGCGGACGATGACTCGGGAAAGGCATGACCGTCCTGTCGATCAGCGGCGGCGGCTCTTCTTCCGCGGCGGGGGCAACGCACCCTCGGCACGCAGCCGGGCGGCGTGCTCGGCGAGCGCCTCGACGAGCGGCCCCACCGCGGCCACCTCGGGCTGGACATCGACGCGCAACCCGAATTCAGCTGCGGTCTCAGCGGTTTTCGGTCCGATGCACGCGACGATCGTGCGCGCGTGCGGCTTGCCTGCGATGCCGACGAGGTTGCGCACCGTGGAGCTCGACGTGAAGCACACCGCGTCGAAGCCGCCCGTCTTGATCATCTCGCGGGTCTGCGCCGGCGGCGGCGCCGCGCGCACGGTCCGGTAGGCGGTGACATCCTCGATCTCCCACCCACGCTCGCGCAGCCCTTCGGCGAGCGTCTCGGTGGCGATGTCGGCGCGCGGCAGCAGCACCCGGTTGACCGGGTCGAAAACGTCGTCGTAGGGCGGGAATTCGTCGAGCAGGCCGAGAGAGGACTGCTCACCGGTGGGCACCAGCTCCGGGTTGATCCCGAAGGCGCGCACCCGGTCGGCGGTGGCCTGCCCCACGCAGGCGATCTTGACGCCGGAGAACGCGCGGGCGTCGAGCCCGAACTCGTTGAACTTCTCCCACACCGCACGCACCGCGTTGGTGGAGGTGAACACCACCCACTGGAACCGGCCGTCGACCAGACCCTTGACAGCCCTTTCCATCTGGGCCGGGCTGCGGGGCGGCTCGACCGCGATGGTCGGCACCTCGATGGGCAGCGCGCCGTGGCCGACGAGCCGCTCGCTCATCTCGCCCGCCTGGTCCTTGGTGCGCGGCACCAGCACGGTCCAGCCGTACAGTGCGCGGCTCTCCCACCAGTTCAGCTTGGCCCGATTGGCCACGGTCCGGCCGATGGTCACGACCAGCGTGCCGGTCAGCGGGCCGGACGGCTCGACACCGGCGGGCTTGTCCAGCACCGCCTTGTCCAGCAGACCCGCCAGCGTGGTCTCCACCGAACGCTGCTGGCACGTGGTGCCGTTGGCGGTGACGACGGCGGGGGTGTTCTCGGCGAGCCCGTACTCGATCAGCGTGCGCGCGGCCTCGGGCAGATGCGACGCGGTCGCGTGCAGGATCAGCGGTCCGGGCGCGGCGGCCAGCGCGGCCCAGTCCACGTTCGGGTCGCGGACGTCGGCGACGGTGTGCGACGACCCCAGCGGCAGTCCCGCATAGGTCGGCACGGCCGACGTGTCGGGCAGACCGGGAACGATCTCGAAGGCCAGCTGGGTCCGTGCCAGCGCGTTGATCTCGGTGATCACCGCGTCGATCGACAGCGGGTCACCGGCCACCAGGCGAACCACGTCGACTCCGGTGCGGGCCTCGGTGGCCAGCGTCTTGGCGACCTCGGCCGGGTCACCGAGCGCGGGCCGGATGTCCGGGCCGCCGGGGATGACGGGTTCGGCCGCCTCCGCGGGCGCGGCGTCGGTGGCCGCAGCCTCCGCGGCGCCGGCCGCCGGAACCGGTCCCGACGGCGGCGGCAGCTCGGAACCCGCCAGGGCGAGCACCGCTTCCGGCACGTCAGGGTCGGTGAAGACGAGGGCGGCGTTGGCCAATACAGCTCGGGCGCGCGTCGTCAGCAGGCCCGGATCCCCGGGCCCGGAGCCGACGAACGTGATGCGGCCGGGCTTGCCCTTGCGTCCTCGCAAGGTCATCTGGCGAGTCATGTACCTCTCCCGCGTTCGTCCAACAAGTCCCGTGCTCCCAGCTCGAACAGCTCCGCGGCCACCGAGAGCCCCAGCTCCCGTGCCCGCTCGGGTGTCCCGATACCGGACGCGCGGATCACGTCGGATCCATCCAGCGTCGCCACGCAGCCGCGCAGCGACAGCTCTTCGAAGACGCGGCCGTCCTCATCGATCGACTCGACCACCTCTGCGATCGCGCCTACCGGTGCGGAACACCCCGCCTCCAGTTCGGCGAGCAAGGCACGCTCTGCGATGACCGCGGCCCGCGTGTCGGCGTCGTCGAGTTCCGCCAACACTTCGGCCAGGCCGGAGTCACCGGCACGGCACTCGACTGCCAACGCACCTTGAGCCGGCGCCGGCAACATCTGTACCGGTTCCAGCGTCTCGGTGACAGCGTCGAGGCGACCGATGCGGGCCAATCCCGCCCGGGCGACGACGACGGCGTCGAGATCACCGCTGCTTACCCTGTTCAACCTGGTATCTAGGTTGCCTCGTAGGGGGCGGATTTCCAAACCGAGACCCAGTGCTCTAAGCTGCGCGGTCCGTCGCGGGGACGAGGTGCCGATCACCGAACCGGTGGGCAACTCTCCGAGCACCATCCCGTCGCGGGCCACCAGCGCGTCGCGGGCGTCCTCGCGCACCGGGATCGCGGCGATCACGAACCGTGGATCGGGTGCGGTCGGCAAATCTTTGTAGGAGTGCACCGCCATGTCGACGGTGCCGTCTGCGATGGCTTCGCGCAGCGCGGCGGTGAACACCCCGACGCCGATGTCGGCGATGGGCGCCTGCGACCGATCGCCGTCGGTGGAGACGATGACGAGTTCGGCGTCGTGCCCGGCCGCGATGAGCGCGTCGCGGACGGCACCGGCCTGGGTGGTGGCCAACAGACTGCCCCGCGTGCCGATGCGGATCACTCGGTGCTATCGAGATCTGTTGTCAGCATGGGGATCTCACCCACCGCGACGGCACCCAGCTCGCTTCCGGCGACGGCGTCGACGGCGTGCTGGTCGAGTTCGAAGAGCTCACGCAGCGCCTCGGCGTAGCTGTCCCCGCCGGGCGCGCTCGCCAGCTGCTTGACGCGCACGGTCGGCGCGTGCAGGAGTTTGTCGACGACGCGGCGCACGGTCTTGGCGACCTCGTCCCGATGCGCGGAGTCCAGTTCGGGCAACCGGTTGTCCAACCGCAGCAGTTCGGCCTCGACGACGTCGGCGGCGCGCTGACGCAGCGCGGTGACGGTCGGGGTGACCTCCGCCATCCGCTGTCCGGTCAGGTAGTCGGCCACCTCGGCGGCAACGATCGTGCGGGCCGCCTCGGCGTCGGAGGTGGCGGCGCGTGCGGTCGGTTCCCGCAGGATCCGTTCCATGTCGATCACGTACACGCCGGGCAGCCCGGCCACCGCCGGGTCGATGTCGCGCGGCATGCCGAGATCGCACATGACCAGCGGCTTGCTGTTGCCGAGCCGCTGGGCAAGGCCCCGGTGCACGTCGGCCAGGGACACCACCGGACGCACCGCGCCGGTGCAGCTGACGACGACGTCGGCGTCGGTGAGCAGTGGCGGCAGGTGGTCGAACGGGTAGGCCTCGGCCGTGACCCCGTGGCCGCGGATGTTCTCGGCGAGCCGCTTGGCCCGCGGCAGCGAGCGGTTGACCACATGGATGCGTTCGATCCCGGCGCGCATCAGCTGCCGGGCGGCCAGGGCACCCATCGACCCGGCGCCCACGACCACCGCGGACCGGCCGGCCAGCGAGCCGATCCGGGCCTCGGCCATGTCCAGCGCGACGGAGACGACGGACGCGCCGGCGGCGTCGATGCCGGTCTCGGAGTGCACCCGCTTACCGACCGACAGCGCCCGCTGGGACAGTTCGTGCAGGGTGCGCCCGACCGTGTGGTTGGCCTCGGCGGTCGCATAGGCCCGCCGCACCTGGCCGAGGACCTGCGCCTCGCCGACCACGGCCGAATCCAGCCCGCTGGCGACCGAGAACAGGTGCTCGACGGCGGCTTCGGCGTAGCGGACGTAGGCGTATCTGGTCAGATCCTGCAGCGACATGCCCGAGTGGTCACCGAGCACCTGGCCGATGACCGAAAGACCGCCGTGGAAAGCCTCGACGACCGCGTACACCTCGACGCGATTGCAGGTCGACAACACCATGGCTTCGGTCACCAGGGAGGACTGCAGAACCTGCTCGATGATCTTGGCCTGATCGGCCTCGTCGGTGCTCAGCTGTTCGAGCACGGACACCGGCGCGCTCCGGTGCGAAACCCCGAAAAGCAGTACGCTCACGGCTTCCTCACCACCCCACCAAGGTAGTCGTTCACCAGCTGGCCTTCCAAATTTGCTCAGCCGGCCAGATCGGCCCGCAGCCTGGCCTCGTCGACCTCCCAGTAGCTGTGCTCGGCGCCGTCGAGGAGCACGACGGGCAGCCGGTCGCCGTATTCGGCGCGCAGCGCGGCGTCACCGGCCGCGGCCTCCTCGTCGACGTCGGTCACGGTCAGCCGGAATCCGAGCTCGTCGCCCAGCTCCGCCAGCCGCGTCGCGGCGGCCTGGCACATCGGACATCCCTGGCGGGTGAGCAGCTGCACAGCGCGATCCACCCCGCCAGTATCGCCAC
The DNA here is from genome assembly GCF_010729305.1 of Mycolicibacterium psychrotolerans. Taxonomy (NCBI): domain Bacteria; kingdom Bacillati; phylum Actinomycetota; class Actinomycetes; order Mycobacteriales; family Mycobacteriaceae; genus Mycobacterium; species Mycolicibacterium psychrotolerans. The sequence continues at coordinate 239,429 of NZ_AP022574.1, forward strand.
CAGGTGACTTAATGTTGTAGCCGTGTCCGATATCGGGGGCTTGGGCGTCGGGATCGACGGCCGGGCGCAGCAAGTCGCGGGCGAGGTCAGCGCCGCGGTCGCCGCCGAGGGCCTCGTCGAGCCCGCCGACGAGCTGCCGGGGCCTCCCCCGCCCCCGCCCGACCTGACCGCGGCGGCGTTCTTCGACGTGGACAACACCCTGGTGCACGGCTCGTCGCTGGTGCACTTCGCGCGCGGCCTGGCCGCCCGCGAGTACTTCACCTACAAAGACCTCGCTCGCTTCGCGCTGGCCCAGGCGAAGTTCCAGTTGACGGGCCGCGAGAACAGCGAGGACGTCGCGGCGGGGCGGCGCAAGGCGCTGGCGTTCATCGAGGGCCGCTCGACCGCCGAGCTGGTCGCGTTGGGCGAGGAGATCTACGACGAGATCATCGCCGACAAGATCTGGCCGGGCACCCGGACGCTGGCCCAGATGCATCTCGACGCCGGCCAGCAGGTCTGGCTGGTGACCGCGACGCCGTATGAGCTGGCCGACACCATCGCGCGCAAGCTGGGGCTGACCGGCGCGCTGGGCACCGTCGCCGAGTCGGTGGACGGGGTGTTCACCGGCAGGCTCGTCGGCGACATCCTGCACGGCACCGGCAAGGCGCACGCCGTGCGGTCCCTGGCCATCCGGGAGGGGTTGAACCTGCGCCGCTGCACGGCCTACTCCGACAGCTTCAACGACGTGCCGATGCTCTCGCTGGTCGGCACCGCGGTGGCCATCAACCCCGACGCGGACCTGCGCGACCTGGCCCGCGAGCGGGGTTGGGAGATCCGCGACTTCCGCACCGCGCGCAAGGCGGCGCGGATCGGGGTGCCGTCGGCGCTGGCGCTGGGTGCGGTCGGCGGCGCGCTGGCCGCGGCGGTGTCGCGTCGGGAGAAGTAGTAGCCCGGGCCGGCGCTGATAGGCTCGCGCCGCCACCGCCGAGCAACGGAGAGTATCGCCGCATGGGCATCGCTGCGAACATCATCGGAACCCACTATCGGTATCCGGACTACTTCGAGGTCGACCGCGAGAAGATCCGCGAGTTCGCCCGCGCGGTCAAAGACGACCATCCCGCGCACCACAGCGAGGAGGCCGCCCGGGAGTACGGCCACGATGCGCTGATCGCGTCCCTGACGTTCCTCGCGGTGGCCGGCAGGCGCGTGCAGCTGGAGATCTTCAACCAGTTCGACGTGCCGATCAACATGGAGCGCGTGCTGCACCGCGACCAGAAGATCACGTTCCACCGGCCCATCGTGGCCGGGGACAAGCTGTTCTTCGACTCCTACCTGGACTCGGTGACCGAATCGCACGGCGCGGTGCTGACCGAGGTCCGCGGCGAGGTCACCGATGAGCGGGGCGAACCCGTGCTGACGAGTGTCGTCACGGTCATGGGTGAGGCGCAGTCCGACACCGAGGCCGACGAGGTGAGCGACCGGATCGCCGCTGCGCGCGACGAGGCGCTGCGCAAGATGGTTGCCAAGCAAACAGCCCAGGCGGACTGACCGGCGCGGCGGCTCAGCCGAAGAACGTGTTCCGGCGGTTCGCGAGCATCTGGTACAGCGTCTGCTGGATGGTCTCGCGCACCTGGTCGGTCAGCTCGAAGGTGACCATCGGGTCCTCGGCGGCCGACTCGTCGTAGCCGGCGGTGTCGATCGGCTCCCCGAACTGGATGTACCACTTCGACGGCAGCGGGACGACGCCGAGCGGGCCTGCCAGCGGGAACAACGGTGTGACCGGGAAATACGGCAGGCCGAGAAGCCGCGCGAGCAACTTGACGTCGGCGACCATCGGATAGATCTCCTCCGAGCCGACGATCGAGCACGGCACGATCGGCGCCTTGGTGCGCAGCGCCGCCGACACGAACCCGCCGCGGCCGAATCGCTGCAGCTTGTAGCGGTCCTTGAAGCGCTTGCCGAGGCCTTTGTAGCCCTCCGGGAAAACCGCGGTGAGCTCCCCCGCGGCGAGCAGTCGATGGGCGTCGTCGGTGCAGGCCATGGTGTGGCCGGCCTTGCGGGCGGCCTGCCCGACGCCCGGCATGTCGAACACCATGTCGGCGGCCAGCAGGCGCAGGTCGCGGTGCGCCGGGTGATGATCGCGAACCGCGACCGAGGTCATCAGTCCGTCGAAGGGCAGCACGCCGGCGTGGTTGGCCACCACGAGCGCCGCGCCTGTCTCGGGGAGGTTCTCGATGCCGCTGACCTCGACCCGGAACCACGAGTTGAAGAACACGCGCAGCAAAGGCAGAAAGATTGCGTTGTTGAGGTGCGGGTCGAAGCCGAACTCGTCGACGGTGTAGTCGCCGGTCATCCGTTTGCGGATGAAGTCGGCGACGGCGGCGATGCGGGTGGCGAGTTCGGTGGGCGCCTCCTCGGCGGTGGTCGCGCCACCGGCGCGGTGCGCATCGATGTCGCGGACGACGGCCGCGAGTTCCTCGGCGGTGGCGCGGTTGTCGCCGTCGCCGATCAGCGAGGGATGTCGGCGCGATCGGTCCACCCGCTGGGCAGCCGCCCGCCGCGATGCCGCACTACGCCCCGAATTCGAGTGCAGCGGAATGACTTTCGCTTTCGACTCGCCCGCCACAGTTTCCGTTTCCCTCTTTCCCCGGTGTCCCCGCCCCCACGCGCAGCCCTGAGTCTAGCGTCCGAACCGCTGAGCCGCCGCTACAGCGCGGTGCTCCACAGCAGAAACCCAGCGAGGATCCATGATCGGCGTCAATCCCCGCCCCCGCACATAGTCGTCGAAGGCCTCCGCCGTCGTCCACTTCGGCGTGTACCCGAGTTCGGTGCGCATCCGCGTGGTGTCCATGACGCGGCCGTAGCTGAGGTAGTCGAGCTGCTCTCGATCCAGTTCGCTGTTACGGGTGGCCCGCCACAGCGAATCCACCGCCACCAGGGCCGATCGCGGCAGGGGCAGCGGCAGGCGCCCCGACCGGCGGATCGCCTGGCTCATCATGATGATCCCGGACGCCCCGATGTTGAAGGTGCCCGCCTTGCCGGCCATCGTGGCCCGCTCCAGCGCCCCGAGCGCGTCCTGCTCGTGCAGGAGCTGCATGCGCGCGTCGTGGCCGATGACCGTCGGCACCACCGGCCCGGCCAGATACCGCGACAGGGCGGTGTCCATCGCGGGCCCGATCATGTTGGCCAGCCGCAGGATGGTGACCGCGATGTCGGGCCTGCGCCGGCCCAGCCCGCGCGCGTAGCCCTCGATGTCGATGCTGTCGCGGGCGAATCCCTCGCCCGGCGGCCTGCGCCGGTCGCGGCTCTCGGTGAACAGCACCGGATCCCGCGACGTCGAGCCGTAGACCTCCGACGTCGACTTGAGGATGACCCGGCGCACCGAGGGTGCCTTCTGGCAGGCGGCGAACAGCTGGATCGCGCCCATCACGTTCAGTTCCTTGAGCGTCGCGCGACCACCGGAGCGCGGCGCATACGACGCGGCCGCGGCGTGCACCACGGTGTCGACGTCGCCGTTGCGGATCACCTTGGCGATGAACGGGTTGCGGATGTCGGCCCGGACGAACTCAGCACGCCCCATCCGGCGCAGCAGGTCCTTGCTCGGCGCGATCGCGTCGACGGCGATCACGTGGTTGATCAGCGGGTTCTGCGCCAGTCGAGCAGTGAGGTACCCGCCGAGAAATCGGCAGGCTCCGGTCACGAGCACGACCTTGGGGTAGTTCAGCCCGTCGCGCGCGTCGGATCCGCCCGAGGTCCCCCCAGCATCCATCTCCGACAGCCTACGGGCGCGTCGCGACTACTTGCCGAGTTTTCTGCGCTGCACTCGCGTGCGGCGAAGCAGCTTGCGGTGCTTCTTCTTCGACATGCGCTTGCGACGCTTCTTGATGACAGAACCCATGAACTCCGCTACCTAAGTGTTGTCGTGACGAGCGTGAAGGAATCTCGTCAGCCTCGACCGGCCACCTTACCGAAGGGCGGATTCACGACGAAATCCAGCGTCAGGCGCGCTCAGCCCGCATCGAAGTACGAGCTCTCCAGCATGTCGTGCACCGCCTTGGCGTGGACGCGGAACGACCGGCCCACCCGGACCGCGGGCAACTCGCCGTTGTGCACCAGCCGGTACACGGTCATCTTGCTGACCCGCATGAGGCTGGCTACCTCGGCAACGGTGAGAAATTGAGCTCGAGGCGGCTGGCCTTCGGACTGGCCGGCGTCCCGCGCCGCCTTCCCACTGGCCGAATCCCGCGCCGACGGCCCGTTCATAGACGTCATCGCAACCCAATCCATCAGGCGCGGGCAGTTCCAGCGGCTTCCCCACCGCTGGCACCGACCCGTGCTTACCACTGGGAGAATAGCGTGGCAGGTGGGGTTACTGCGACGGGTGTGGGCTAATCGGTCCGAAATAATCGAACTACTCTGGTGTAATTCCTAGCTGCTCAGAGCGCCTTTTCGCGGCCTCGACGGCGTTGGCCACCGCGGCCCGCAAACCACCGCGTTCCAGTTCCCGCAGCCCAGCGGCCGTGGTGCCGCCCGGGGAGGTAACGGTGGCCCGCAGCTGAGCGGGTGAGGTGTCCACCGTCCCGGCCATCGGTGCGTCCTCGCCGCCGGCACCGTCGTCCAACCGGTCCAGCAACATCGCCGCCGAGCCGGCCATGGTCTGCACCACCAGATCGGTGGCCATGGGGCGCGTCAGCCCCGCGTCCACGGCGGCGTCGACGAGCGCCTCGACCATCAGGAAGAAGTAGGCCGGCCCTGAGCCCGAGACCGCCGTCACGGCGTCGATCTGCGACTCGGACACCGTCAGCACCCCGCCGACGGCGTCGAAGATCGACGAAACGCCCTTGAGGTGCTCGGCGGTCGCGAACCGGCCCGGCGCGACGGCACTGACGCCGCCGCCGACGAGCATCGGCGCGTTCGGCATGACCCGCACGACGGGCGATCCGGCGGGAAGCTTGTTCTCGTAGTAGGCGGCGCTCACGCCGGCCGCGACCGTCACGAAGATCTGCTCGGCGGCGTCGCTCTCCGCGCGAGCGGCGGTGTCGACGATGTCACCGATGACGTTGCCCACGTCCGACGGCTTCACCGCGACGATGACGTAGGTGGCGGCGTCGACCGCCTCGGGCACCGAGGTGACGCGCACCGAGTACTTCTGAGCGAGGTAAGTCGACCGGGCGGGATCCTTCTCCGCGACGACGAGGTCCTTGACCTGCCGCCCGGCCCGCAGCAACCCCGCCAGCAACGCTTCGCCGATACTCCCGCCGCCGATGATCGCGATTCTGGCCATGCCGCACAGCATGTCACGGCCGGTTCGGGCCGGCTTATCGGCTCTCCGCTGCCGGTACCAGCGCCAGCTGGCGGGTCTGCACGATGATGCGGCCCTCGCAGTCGACCACCACATGGTCCTCGTCGAACCAGTCCTGGCCGATCTGGGTTGTCGTGCACATCACCCGCAGCCAGCCGTCCGCAGGCACGGCCCGCAGATAGGCGGTCAGCTGCACCGTGGGGGCCCATCCGAACCTGTTGACGCCGAACGTGACCGGCGCCGACACGTCGCCGCACAGCAGCGCGAACAGCACGTCGGGCGCGACCCCCTTCGGGCGCACCCAGTACTCGATCAGCGGCGGTCCGCCGTCGCCACGCGGGCTGAACGACGTCAGCGACGGACGGATGTCGCAGCCGCGCGCGAGGTGGACGATGTCGGCCATCGGATGGCCCGGGCCGATCGGCTCCAACCCGGGCGGCGGGTCGGGCGTCATCAGCGGCAGCACCGGGTTGACCGACAACAGCGGCGGCACATGGTGTTCCGGCGTGCCCATGGTGATCGCCGCACGCAGTGCCGTACGGGTCCCCTGGTTGAGTTCGACATCGATCAGGCTGACCCGGCGGCCGCGCTTGCGCACGGCGGTGACGATCTCCATCGGGCCGGGGTCGGGCGCCCACAGGAAACTGCCCGACACCGCGATCGGCTCGACGCCGGCGTCGGCGAACTGCGTGCGCGCCGCGTTCGCGCACAACGCGAGCATCGCGCCGCCGTGCACTTTGGGACCGATCGTCCAGTGCTCGTTGAGCAGGCCGTGATAGACACCGTCGCCGGCCGGCGTCAGCGCCATGGCGTCGGTGAACAGGGTCGAACTCGTCATGTACCGTCCTCGGCTCTCAGCGCAGCAGATGCGCGCGGGCGAACTGCAGCGACTCGGTCAGCAATGCCTCCCGCTCGGCGGCCGAGCGCGCACCGGAGGTCGTCACCTCGAGGATGACATGGCCCGCGAATTCGTCGGCGGCCAGCGCCTCGCAGATCTCGACGGTCGGCTGCGTCCCGCGGCCGGGCACCAGATGCTCGTCGGCCGAGGCGCCGCTGCCGTCGCACAGGTGCAGGTGCACCAGGCCCGCCCCCATGCGGCGGGCCATGTCGACGGCGTCGGTGCCCGCGGTCGCGGTGTGCGACAGATCCAGCGTGTAGTGCGCATGGCCACCGTCGAGCGGGTCGTAGGACGGAGCGAAAGCGGAAATGCCCGGTCCGGGACTGCCACCTCGCTTGCGCATCCGCTCGATCGACGTCTGTCCCGCCCCGAAGAAGCGGTCCGCCCGGAACGGGAACATGTTCTCCACCGCGACCAACACGTGGCTGCCCGCCTCGAGTTCGGCCACCTGATCGGAGAAACCCTCGGCGTAACGACGCTGCCAGCGAAACGGCGGATGGACGACGACGGTCTGCGCGCCGAGCTGCTCGGCGGCGCGGACGCTGCGCTCCAGCTTGGGAATCGGGTTGGCGCCCCACACCCGCTGCGAGATGAGCAGGCAGGGTGCGTGCACCGACAGCACCGGCACGTCGTAGCGCTTGGACAACGCCGCCACAGCGTCCACGTCCTGGCTCACCGACTCCGCCCAGACCATCAGCTCGACACCGTCGTAGCCCAGTTTCGCGGCGTACTCGAACGCGGCCTCGGTCTTCAGCGGATAAACCGAGGCCGTCGACAGACCGACCTTGATGGCAGGGCGCACCCGGTCAGCCTGATTGCAGCAGCGCCAGCGGGCCGAGGGTGACCAGTGCGCCGACCGCCACAGCGATCAGCGTGCTACCGATGTCCTCGGTCTTGCGCACCACCCGCACACCGACCACCAGGCCCAGGATCACCAGGACCGAGAGCACCAGCGCGACGATGTTGTTCCACTTCCACAGCTGGTCGAACGCCACGAACAGACCCGCACCGAACACCACCGCGATGACACTCTGCCCGACGATCCACGCGCCGTGCACCAGCGGCGACATCTCACGCGGCTCGTCGGCCTCGACTTCCTCGTCGTCCAGGTCGAGGTCCTCGGGCGCGGGCCGAGTGCCACGGCGCGCGACATCGTCGGCGACGGTCTCCCCGCCGAACAGCGGGTCCGCGGTGGAGCGCAGGTAGGACGGCAGTTCGTCGTCCACTTCGGTGTCGGTGTCGACGTCGGTGTCGACGTCGGTGTCGACGTCGGTGTCGAGTGCAGCCGCGTCGACCTCGGTGTCCTGTTCGGCAACGGGCGCTTCGTCGAGTTCTTCGGCACGCTCCTCGGCCTCGACGTCGGCCTCGGCCTCGGCGTCGATGGGGTCGGGACTCATCAACTCTGCGTCGACCGGAGCGGTGTTCTTACGCCCGAACCGGCCGAAGGGTGAGCGACGCGGCGGTGCGACGAATTCGACCGGGTCGGACTCGGCGTCGCGGTGTTCGACGTGGGCGGCGTACTCGGCCACCGCGTCGGCGTAGTCGTCCTCGTTCTCGGCCTCGCCGTCCGCCTCGGGTGCGGCCGCGACGCCGGTGTCGGCCTCGTCGTCGACCCGGTCGGCTTCGTCGAACTCGACCAGTTCGTCGTCGGCCTCGGTGACCTCGGCGGCGTCGGCGAGCTCATCGGCTTCGGTCTCGGGCTCGGTCGTGGTCTCGACGTCGGCCGTGGCCTCGACGTCGGCGTCGGGTTCGGTCTCCGCTTCGGTCTCGGTGCCCGGCTCGGCGAGGGCGACCTCGCCGTTCTCCGTGTCCTGATCGTCCTGCGCTACCTGTGCGACCTGCTCGTCATCTCGTGTCGGGGCCGGCTCGTCGGGGCGAACGATCGGGATCTCACCGGTGAGTTCGGCGACGGTGACGGCGTCGGCGTTGCCGCGGCGGCGCCGGCGCCTCCCGCCGACCGGAGGTGCACCGATCGTGCCGTTCTTGGCCAGCAACTCGGCGACCGAGATCGGCCGGGTGTTGCTGTAATCATCTGATCCAGTCATCGCCTGCTTGCCTTTGAGCCTCGCTGCTTACCGTCCAGCATTACGCACTGACATCCGCCTGGAGGCCGTTTCACCGCCCACGAGGGCCGTGCCGTCGGCTTCGCTGTCGAGTTTGCGCAGAATCAATCCCTCCCGCAACGCCCAGGGACAGATGTCCACACTTTCGATACCGAGTGCCTTCATGCTCGCCTCGGCGACCAGTGCGCCTGCGACGATCTGCGGTGCACGGTCGGCGCTCACCCCTTCCAGTTCGGCACGGTCGGACGCGGTCATCCTAGAGATGAAGGCTATGAGCTGACGAAGGCCCGCGGCGGTCAGGGTGCGCTTGACCCGCGGTCCGGCGCCCGAGGGCGCGGCGCCGGTGAGCCGGGCCAGCGACCGGAACGTCTTTGAGGTGGCCACCGCCAGATCGGGGGTGCCCGCTTCGGTGATGGCGGCGCCGGCTTCGGAGAGCTCGTTGGCCAGCCAGTCACGCAGCATCGCCACGCGCCGGCGGCCCGGCGGATCGTCGGGCAGCCACTCGCGGGTCAGCCGGCCCGCACCGAGCGGCAGCGACATCGCGACGTCGGGTTCCTCGTCCACCCCGCTGGACAACTCCAGCGAGCCCCCGCCGATGTCGATGTTGATGATCCGTCCGGCGCTCCAGCCGTACCAGCGCCGTACTGCCAGGAACGTCAGCCGCGACTCGTCGACACCGGTGAGCACCCGCAGATCCACGCCCGTGTCGGACTTCACCCGCGACAGCACGTCTTCGGAGTTCTTCGCGTCGCGCACCGCCGACGTCGCGAACGCCATCAACTCCGAGCACCCCGAGCTGGCCGCGATCTTGGCGAACTCGTCGATGGTGCCGATCAGCTTGTCCGCGCCTCGCCGGGTGAGTTTGCCAGAGTTGTCGATCGACTCGGCGAGCCGCAGCGAGGCCTTGGTCGAACTCATCGGCGTCGGGTGCCCGCCGCGGCGGGCATCCACCACCAACAGGTGGACGGTATTGCTGCCCACGTCGAGCACGCCTAATCGCACCCGTCCAACCTAATGGGTCTACCGTGGAAAACCGTGACTGGTCCTTACCCGGGTGAGGTGGAACTCGATTTCGCCCGCGAATGGGTGGAGTTCTACGACCCCGAAGACCCCAAGCACCTGATCGCGGCTGACCTGACGTGGCTGCTGTCACGCTGGACGTGCGTGTTCGGCACGCCGGCGTGCAAGGGCACGGTCGACGGCCGGCCCGACGACGGATGTTGTTCGCACGGAGCGTTTCTCTCCGACGACGACGACCGCGCCAAACTCGACGACGCGGTCAAGCTGCTCACCGACGCCGACTGGCAGTTCCGGAGCAAGGGCCTGGGCCCGAAGGGCTACCTGGAGTGGGACGAATACGACGACGAACCCACGCTTCGGACCCGAAAGCACAAGGGCGCGTGCATCTTTCTGAACCGTCCCGGTTGGCCGGCCGGCATCGGGTGCGCGCTGCACACCAAGGCGCTGCAGATCGGCGTGGAACCGCTGACCCTCAAGCCCGAGGTCTGCTGGCAGCTTCCGATCCGGCGCACGCAGGAGTGGGTGACGCGGCCCGACGGCTCGGAGATCCTGAAATCGACGATCACCGAGTACGACCGGCGCGGCTGGGGTGAGGGCGGGCTCGATCTGACCTGGTACTGCACCGGCGATCCCAACGCCCACGTCGGTGAGAAGGCGGTGTGGCAGTCGTACGCCCCAGAGCTCACCGAACTGCTGGGAGAGAAGGCCTACGCGGAATTGGCGGCAATGTGCAAGCGGCGCAGCGGTTTGGGGCTGATCGCCGTGCACCCTGCCACGCGGGCCGCCCAGTGAGCGCATCGCTCTTCCTGTTCCGGCTCATCCCGCCGCGCGCGGACTTCGCGCAGACGATGACCGACGCCGAGCGCCACGCGATGGACGGGCACACCGAATACTGGCGGGCACTGCTCGACGCGGGGCGGGTGGTCGTCTACGGCCCCGTCGCCGACCCCGAGGGGGTGTGGGGGCTGGGCGTGCTGCGCGGCGCCGACCGCGCCGAGGTGCTCGCGATCGGTGAGGCCGATCCGTCGGTGCTCGCCGGGGTGAACACGTTCGAGGTGCTCGAGATCCTCGGCGGCACTACGGGGTAGCCGCCACCGGCTGCAGGTGAGAAGTCAGCCCTCCAGCTTGTAACCGAGCCCGCGGACGGTGACCAGATGCACCGGGTTGGCGGGGTCGGCTTCGATCTTGCTGCGCAGTCGCTTCACGTGGACGTCGAGCGTCTTGGTGTCCCCGACGTAGTCGGCGCCCCACACCCGGTCGATCAGCTGCCCGCGGGTCAGCACCCGCCCACTGTTGCGCATCAGGTACTCCAGCAGGTCGAACTCCTTGAGCGGCAGCGTGATCGGGCTGCCGTTCACGCTGACGACGTGACGCTCCACGTCCATGCGGACCGGGCCCGCCTCGAGCACACCGTCGGCGATGCCCGTGTCGTCGGCGTCGGCCCCGCGGCGCAGCACCGCCCGGATGCGCGCGATCAGCTCACGTGCCGAATACGGCTTGGTGACATAGTCGTCCGCGCCGAGTTCGAGGCCGACCACCTTGTCGATCTCGCTGTCGCGCGCGGTCACCATGATCACCGGCACGCTCGAGCGGGCCCGCAGCTGCTTGCAGACATCGGTGCCGCTCATCCCGGGCAGCATCAGGTCCAGCAGCACGATGTCGGCGCCCGCCCGCTCGAATTCGGCCAGGGCCGAGGGGCCGTCGGCCACCACGGTGGCCTCGAAGCCCTCCTTGCGCAGGAGGAAGGCCAGGGGATCGGCCAAGGACTCCTCGTCCTCCACGATCAGCACACTGGTCATCGCTGTCTCAGTCCTCTCGGTCGTCGTGCTCGTTCGGGTCGTCGTCACGCGGATACGCGGGGATCGACAGGGTGAAGGTGGAGCCCGTGCCCGGCTGACTCCACAGCCGGATCGAGCCGTTGTGGTTGGCGGCTACGTGCTTGACGATCGCCAGCCCCAGTCCGGTGCCGCCGGTGGCCCGGGACCGCGCCTTGTCGACTCGGAAGAAGCGCTCGAAGACCCGCTCCTGATCGACGGGGGCGATGCCGATACCGCGATCGGTGACCGCGATCTCGATGCTGTCGCCACACCGGCGACGACTGATCGACACCGAAGATCCGTTGGGCGAGTAGGCGATTGCGTTGGACACCAGGTTCGCCAATGCGGTCACCAGCAGCGTCTCGTCACCGAGCACCCGGTAGCCCGTCGGCGCGTCGGTGGTGATCTTGATGTCGGCGTTGTCGGCGGCCACCTTGTGGCGCGAGAGCGCCTCGGCCACCACGGTGTCCACGTCGACCGCGCCCAGGTCGGGCAGCCGCTCGGCGCCCTGCAGCCGGGACAGCTCGATCAGCTCGCCCACCATGTCGGCCAGCCGGTGCGACTCGGTGACCATCTTCTCGGCGAAGTGGCGCACCGTCTCGGGATCGTCGGCCGAGGCGAGCACCGCCTCGGCCAGCACGCCCATCGCGCCCACCGGCGTCTTGAGTTCGTGGCTGACGTTGGCCACGAAGTCCCGCCGGGTCGCCTCCATGCGGGCGTGTTCGGACTGGTCGGCGACGTAGACCACCGCGAACCGCCTGTCGTCCTCTGTCAGCAGCCGCACGTGGCCGCGCACCGACAGTCCGGAGCGCCCTGGGTGATCGCGCTTGCGCGGTGCGAGATCGAACTCGACGTCCTGGCCGCCCGCCAGGGTCCGCTGCGCGGCCTGCCAGGCGCGATCGTCGAGCAACCGGTCGCGGACCAATCCGAGTTCGGTGGCGCGGGTGTTCGTGTAGACCACGTCACGGTGGGTGTCGACGACTGCGATTCCGACCGGGGACTGTGCGACGGCGTGGCGGAGCATCTGCGAGACGGTGATGCCGTTCTGTTCGACCGAACGGCGCTGACGGCGCTCGCGTAGGCGCGGAGCTGCCCTCACGCCGAACACCACACCGATCGACAACGCGAGCAGTGCCACGATCGCCGCGAGCAGCAGCGCCGATACGACACTCACGCGAAAATCGTACGCACTCGGTGAACGTCATCCCAGCAGCGTGCGGCCAAAACGGGACACATCACAGACGCAAAGACGGAAGTTCGGTTCCGCGTTCTGCGCCGTTCACCCATTGTTCGCCGGGCGGGGATGCCGACCCCTACTTGGCGCCCTGGGCGGCCACCGCGGCCGCGCCCGCCGCCGCGGCCTCGGGATCCAGATAGGTGCCGCCGGCGACCGTCGGCTTCAGGTCGCCGTCGAGGTCGTAGCGCAGCGGGATACCCGTCGGGATGTTGAGCCCGACGACGTCCTCGTCAGACATCCCGTCGAGGTATTTGACCAGGGCTCTCAGCGAATTGCCGTGCGCGGCGAGCATCACGGTCTTGCCGGCGCGCAGGTCGGGCACGATCACGTCGGTGAAGTACGGCACGAACCGTTCGACGACGTCTTTGAGGCATTCGGTCAGCGGCGCGCCGCCGGGGATGTCGGCGTAGCGGGGGTCGGTGTCCTGACTGAACTCGCTGCCCCGCTCGATCGGCGGCGGCGGGGTGTCGTAGCTGCGCCGCCACGCCATGAACTGCTCGTCGCCGTATTTGGCCTTGGTCTCGGCCTTGTCCAGGCCCTGCAGGGCGCCGTAGTGGCGCTCGTTGAGACGCCAGTCGCGGTGCACCGGGATCCAGTGCCGGTCGGCCTTGTCCAGCGCGATGTTGGCGGTGGTGATGGCGCGCCGCAGCAGCGAGGTGTACAGCACGTCGGGGAGTCGGTCGAGTTCTTTGATCATCTCGCCGGCGCGCGCGGCCTCAGCGCGGCCCTTCTCGGTCAGATCGACGTCGACCCACCCGGTGAACAGGTTCAGCGCGTTCCATTCGCTCTCGCCGTGGCGGACGAGGATCAGCGTCGCGGTATCTGCCATGGGCAGATCCTCTCACGGTCAGTTCTTGTCGTGGTCGTCGATCAGATGCTCGAAAGCCTTCAGGTTCTTCAGCGACTCACCACGCGAGACACGCCATTCCCACTCCTTCTGGATGGAGGTGCGGAACCCCAACTCCAGCAGGGTGTTGAAGTCGTTGTCGACGGCCTCGAGCACCTGGCCCAGCACCCGGTCGATCTCGTCGGGGGTCACCGACGACAGCGACATCCGGCCGACGAGGTAGATGTCCCCGACGTTGTCGAGCGTGTAGGCGACGCCGTAGAGCCTGCGGTTGCGTTTGAGCAGGAACTTGTAGACGCCCTCGAAGTTCTCGTCGGGTTTGCGGCAGACGAACGCCTCGATGCGGACCGAGTGCTCGCCGACGGTGAGGATGGTGTTGGTGGTGAGCCGCCGCTCGCCGGGCAGCGCGACCACCAGCCCGGGCAGGCCGCCCGCCGCGCCCTTGTGACGGGTGAACGGCAGATCGTGTTCGGCGAGCGTGCTCTCGATGACGGCCTGTGCGTTCTGCGTGCGATCGCTCATGCCCGCACTCCCCTGCGCATCGAGAATCGGCGCCCGCCGCGGCGGGCAGTGGGCTGGCGCTGATGGCTACCGCGGTGATCGGCGATCGCCCGGCCGTAGCTGTCCAGCAGCATGTCGACGGTGTGCCGCCAGGAGAACGACGCGGCGTGCTCGGTCGCGGCACGACTCATCGTGGCCGGCCCGGCGGCCAGCACACCGGCCAGGGTGCGCGCCCAGTCGGCGGGGTCGTGGCCGTCGACCAGCGCACCGCTGACCCCGTCGCGCACGGCGACGGGCAGCCCGCCCACCGCGGCCGCGACGACCGGCGTCCCACAGGCCTGCGCCTCGACCGCGACGAGCCCGAAGGACTCCGAATAGCTGGGCACCGCGACGATGTCCGCGGCGCGGTACACCGCGACCAGGCCGTCACGCGACTGCGGCGGCAGGAACGTCACGCGGTCGGTGATCCCCAACTCGGCGGCCAGGAGGACGAGACCGTCCGGGGTGGCCAGACCCGACCCCGACGGCCCGCCGGCGATCAGCACCTGCACCTCGGGCAGCCGGGCGACCGCGCGCAGCAGCACGTCGGGCGCCTTCAGCGGCTGGATGCGGCCGACGAACGCGACGATCGGCGCCCGCGGATCGAGTCCGAGCGCTGCGCGGGCGGCGATTTTGTCACCGGGGGTGAACGTGGCCAGGTCGACGCCGGGGTACACCACGTCGATGCGCGCGGGATCCGCCTGGTGCAGCGAAACCAGTTCGGCCGCTTCATGTTCGGTGTTCACGATGAGCCGGTGGGCTTCGTCGACGACCTGCTGCTCACCGATGGCTCGCATCGGCGGCTCCGGGGAGTCGCCGTCGGCCAGCGCGGCGTTCTTGACCGCGGCCAGCGTGTGCGCGGTGTGCACCAGCGGCACCGCCCACCGGTCGGCGGCCAGCCAGCCGACCTGCCCGGAGAGCCAGTAGTGCGAGTGCACGATGTCGTAGTAGCCGGGTTCGTGGGTGGCCTCGGCGCGCAGCACCCCGGCGGTGAACGCGCACAGCTGGGTGGGCAGATCGTTCTTGTCCAGGCCCTCGAACGGACCGGCGACCACATTGCGCACCAGCACGCCGGGCGCGACCCGCACCACCGCCGGGTCCGACGACGACGTCGCCCTGGTGAAGATCTCCACGTCCACGCCGCGCTGCGCCAGCTCCAGGGCCGTCTGCAGCACGTACACGTTCATCCCGCCGGCGTCGCCGGTCCCCGGCTGAGCCAGTGGGGAGGTGTGCACGGACAGCACCGCCGCCCTGCGCGGCACGGGCAGAGGGTCGGTCGCTGGACGCACACCGTCATGTCTACACCGCGCCCGTGGCGACCTGCTCAGGCACTCACCTCGGGCCTGCGGGACTGCGCCCGGCGCATCGCGCCGATCGGATCGGCGTAGAGGCCTCCCAGAGACACGATGCCCGCGCCTGCCTCCTGCACCCGGTTGCCGAACGCCGTCACCCGGATGTCGCGGTGCGGCAGCACCGAACGCGCGGCGAACGCCGACTCGACGGTGCTCATGCCCTCCGGATACTCGGTGAAGGCCTGACCGCCGACCACCAGGTCGTCGGGATTGAGCATGTCGCGCAGCAGTGCGACGGCCTCGCCGAGCACGCGGGCGCGTTCGGCGACCAGCGCCGCGGCCTGCTCGTTGCCCTGCCGCGCCGCGCGCAGCACGGCGGTGACGGTCGACGCCGGACCGTCGGCCGGGATGATGCGCGCCTTGCGCGCGGCGACCAGCACCGCCTCGTCGCTGACCGTGGACTCCAGCTCACCGCTGCCACCCAGCAACTCCGACTGGGCCGGCAGCGCCGCGATGGTGCCGGGGCCGCTGGTCGGGGAGTGCACCTGCCCGCCGATGGCCAGGGCGTAGCCGACGGTCTCGCGGGCGTAGACGTACAGGCTGGTCGAGGTGCGGCCCGGGGGGCGACGAACCCCGAGCAGCAGTTCCGCGCCCGCCATCGCGTCGACGTGCGAGGCGATCGACACGGGCAGGCCGAGCGACTCGGCGAGCACTGGCCCGACGGGCGCGTCCGACCAGCCCAGGCGCGGATGGTCCAGGTAACCGGTGGTGCTGTCCACGACGCCGCCCGCGGCGACCCCGGCCCACAGCGGGCGCCGGCGGTGCCAGCGGCTCAGGTAGCGGCGGGCGCTGCCTGCGATGGCGTCCAGCGCACCGGCCTGGACGCCGCGCGGCGTCGGTGTCTCGACGACGTCCAGCGTCCGGCCCAGCAGGTCGGTGGCGACGATGCTGGTGGTGCGGGCGCCGATGTGCACGCCAAGGGTGAGGAACGGCTCGTGGTTGACCTCGACCGGCACGCGTGGGCGGCCGATGGCGCCCGACACCGCGAGGTCGGCGCGCTCCCGCAAGAGTCTTGCGTCGAGCAGTGCGGTGACCTGGCGGTTCACGGTGGCGATCGACAGGCCGGTGACCTGGGCGATCACGTCACGCGCGATGGGGCCGCGCTGCCGGGCCGCGGCGAACACCGACGCCGCGGCGGCCTCGGGGACGCGCAGCGCCGGAGCGACGATGTGGTGCAGCAGTGCCTGCGGGTAGCGGCCGGTGCCTGCGGTGGGTGCGGTGCGCTTGGCCTGGGTCGCGTGCGAGCGGGCGGCGAGGGAGTGGGTCATGGGATCGTCCTCGAGTCGGTCGGTGGGGGGCGGTGCCACACCCTGGCGACTCAGCGGACGGGATCTCGTCCGGGCGCAGTCAGGCGCGGCGGGGTGCGCGACAACAACACGCACGCCGCGCGGCAGCGTGAACTGCCTGACCGGTTCGGATCACGGGGTCAATTTAACACGGGCGCTAGGGTTGCGTGCATGACGACGCCATCTGATGCCCGCAGAGTCGCCGTGGTCACCGGTGCCAGCGCCGGGATCGGCGAAGCCACCGCGAGAACCCTTGCCGCCCAAGGCTTTCACGTGATCTGTGTGGCCCGCCGCGAAGAGCCCATCAAGGCGCTGGCCGCCGAGATCGACGGCACCGCGATCGTGGCGGACGTCACCGACCCGGAGGCCGTGGCGGCGATGGCCGGGCGGCTGGACCGGGTGGACGTGCTGGTCAACAACGCAGGCGGGGCGCGGGGTCTTGCGTCGGTGGCCGACGCCGACATCGACCACTGGCGCTGGATGTGGGAGTCCAATGTGATGGGCACGCTGCACGTCACCCGCGCGCTGCTGGGCAAGCTCATCGCGTCCGGAGACGGGCTCATCGTCACCGTCACCTCGATCGCGGCCGTCGAGATCTACGACAACGGCGCCGGCTACACCACGGCCAAGCATGCCCAGGGCGTCCTGCACCGCACGCTGCGCAGCGAACTGCTCGGAAAACCGGTGCGGCTCACCGAGGTGGCGCCCGGCATGGTCAAAACGGACTTCTCCCTGAACCGCTTCGAGGGGGACGCCGACCGTGCCGAGAAGGTCTACCAGGGTGTGACGCCGCTGGTGGCCGAGGACATCGCCGAAGTGATCGGCTTCGTCGCGAGCCGGCCGTCACACGTGGATCTGGACCTCATCGTGGTGCGCCCGCGGGATCAGGTCAGCGGCGCCAGCGGATCGCGCTTCAACCGCACCTGATCACATGCGCCCAAACCAACGTTTCGGCGCGAAAAGAGGCCGATTTCGCACCCGAATGTCGGTTTGGGCGTATGAAACTAGCCGCCGGGACGGCCGCTGACCGGCTGCGGCGCGTCCGACGGCGTCACCGGCGCCGTACTCGGGATCTGCTGCGAAGGCTTCTGCGACGACAGCGCCGACATGGACGTCCACTCGTCCCACGGCACCGCCCAGTCCCAGATGTCGCCGTCGGCGTAGGACAGATCGATGCGGGTGCCCGTCACCTCGACCGGGTCGCCGTACATCGCCGAGTTGAAGTACTCCTGGGAGTTCTCCAGGTTCAGGTTGATGCACCCGTTGGTCACGTTGGTGTTGCCCTGGGCCCCGATGCTGTTGGGGTTGCAGTGGATGAACTCGCCGTTGTTGGAGATTCGCACCGCGAACCGCTCGTGCACATTGGCGTATCCGGCGGCCGGGTTGGACATGTAGAAGTCCTCGTACTTCTCGGTGACCACGTGGATGCCGCTGCGGGTGACGTTGCGGTCGAGGTCGCCTTCGCCGTAGCTGCAGGCGAAGTCCATGATCACCGCGCCGCCCTCGTCGAGGACCTGGATGCGGTGGCTCGACGCCTCGGCCTTGACGACCTGGCGACGACCGATGGTGAAGTCCAGCGTGGAGTCCGACGCGCCGTAGGCGCCCTCACCGAACGGCACGCCGTAGAGCTTCGCGTCGACGTGCACCGTCGTGCCCGGCGGGTAGTACTCCTTGGTCCGCCAGTGCATACGCGAGCCGCCGGCTTCGTCGGGCAGCCAGGCCCAGCTGCCCTCGACCTCCGGGGTGGTGGTGACCTTGACGGCCTTCTCCACCTCGGCCCGGTCCTCGTCGGCGATGGCGGCGTCGAACTGCAGGATGATCGGCGCGGCGACGCCGACGGTCTGCCCGTCGGAAAGTTGGAACTGCCCGTTGACCTGGATGTCGGGGTCGACGGTGGTGAACGACGCCTTGACCGGCACCGCCTTGCCGTCCTGCCCGACCACGGTGCCCGCCCAGCGGTACTCGACGCCGTATCCCAGCGGTTCGGAGGCGGTGAACTCGGTGCGGTCACGGTTGAGCGCGCCTGCGACGGGCTTACCGTCGGCGTTGGTGAGGCTGATCTTCTGGAACCAGCCGTTCTCGACCGTGACGGCGACCCGCGAGGTGGGGGCGACGTCGTCGGCGGCATCCTTGGGTTCGTAGTGCAGCTGCGGCGCGGCGGGCGCGTCCCCGGCCGACTGACCGGACGAGGAGTTCTTGTCGCTGGACATACACGCCGCGAGCGCTCCCGGTGCGACGACGCCGACCGCGAGGGCGGCGAGTGCTCGCCGTCGGTTCAGCGACGGCACCGGGTTGGCAGGGCTCACGTGTCGACAGCGTACCTAGAGAACGCACCCGATCAGAATCGGTTCGGGTGTGAGATCGATCCCGAACGTCGCCGCGACACCGTCGCGAATGGCCCTGGCCAGCGCGATCACATCCGTTGC
The DNA here is from genome assembly GCF_010729305.1 of Mycolicibacterium psychrotolerans. Classification (NCBI taxonomy): domain Bacteria; kingdom Bacillati; phylum Actinomycetota; class Actinomycetes; order Mycobacteriales; family Mycobacteriaceae; genus Mycobacterium; species Mycolicibacterium psychrotolerans. Next base: position 258,196 of record NZ_AP022574.1, read on the forward strand.
CGTCGCGTTCCCGCGATTGGTCACAGCCAGCGCGTGCTTGGTCGACAGCCGCGCCGGCGCGTCTTCGCCGGGGTAGCCCTTGCCGAATCCGGCCCGCTCGACGAGCCACGCCGCCGCGAGCTTGACCCCGGCATCGGCTGGATAGTGCGGGACGGCGCCGTCCACCCCGGCCGCCAGGCGCTCGAACTGCGCCTGCGGCACGACGGGGTTGGTGAAGAAGGATCCGACGCTCCAGGTGTCGTGGTCGGCGTCGTCGAGCACCATGCCCTTGCCGGCCCGCAGCCTCAGCACGGTCTCGCGCACCCGGGCGGGGTCGGCGCGCTCCCCCGGTTCGACGTTCAGCGCCGAGGCCAACTCGCCGTAGCGCAGCGGGGCGCTACGGCCGTCCGGGTCGAGCCGAAACTCGACCTCGAGCACCACCGCGTTCGCCGAACCCTTCAGAATGCTTGTGCGATAACCGAATTCAAGGTAGTCGGGAAGCACCCAGCGATCTTCACCGGTCCGCCGGTCCAGCAGCCGGACGCGGCTGATGGTGTCGGCGACCTCCGCCCCGTAGGCGCCGACGTTCTGCACCGGCGTCGCACCCGTCGATCCGGGGATGCCCGACAGGCACTCCAGCCCGCCCAGCCCGTGAGCCAGCGACGCCGCGACGACGTCGTCCCAGACCGCCCCCGCCTCGGCGCGCAGCAGCGGCCCGTCGACGGTCACCGCCCGGGTGGCGAGTCGTACCACTGTGGCCGCCCCGAGACCGTCGCCGAGCACCACGTTGGATCCACCGGCCAGAATCAGCGCCTCCGGGCCCACGGCGCGCATCACCGCGACCACCTGCTCGGTCGTCACGCATGTGATCAGCCGGTGCGCCACGGGGCCGACGCGCAGGGTGGTCAGCGGCGCCAACGGCACATCCTCGGCGACCGCCACGCCCGCGATAGACGAAGTGACCACGGGCGGTAACGGTAGCGTGGTTTGCCATGCCGCGTTCATTCGACATGGCCGCCGAGTACGGCGGCACGGTCGAACAGGTCCACCGGGCGTTCCGCGACGAGGAGTACTGGCTCGTGCGCCTGCAGGATTCCGGCGCCGACTACGCCACGCTGGACGACATGACGATCGACGCCGACGGCGGAATCCGGGTCAGGACCACGCAGACGCTGCGCGCCGGCCGGCTTCCCGGGGTGGTCACCCAATTCCACCGCGGTGACCTCAGTTTCGTGCGGGAGGAGCTGTGGTCGCCGATCCGGGAGGGACGGGCGAGCGCGACGGTCACCGGCGCGATCCCTGGGGCGCCGGCGGGGCTGACCGGCACCGCGGTGCTCGGCCCGGCCCAGCCCGGCTCGCGGATGGCCCTCACCGCCACCGTCGAGGTACGGGTGCCGCTGGTGGGCGGCAAGATCGAGAACTTCATCGGCAGCCAACTCGTCGACCTGCTGATCGCCGAACAACGGTTCACCACGGTGTGGATCACCGAGAACAGCTGAGCGCACAGGTGACCGGCGCCGGCTCCCGCCCACTCGGAGCGGTCACCCGCGGCACCACCGGCCACAACCGGCTCCGGCGCAGCGACCGGTGGCTGGTGCACTCGCCGCGGGTGCGCACCGCGGTGCAGAGCGCTGCCGACCCGCTGGTCGTCGACCTCGGCTACGGCGCGCTGCCGGTGACGACGCTCGAGCTGGCGGTGCGGATGCGCCGGGTGCGTTCCGACGTGCGCGTCGTCGGGCTCGAGATCGATCCCGAGCGGGTGCGCGCGGGCGTGGCCGCTGTGTCCGACGGGGCGGCGCCGGGGGTCGACTTCGCCCTCGGCGGTTTCGAGTTGGCCGGCCACCGCCCGGTGCTGGTGCGGGCGTTCAACGTGCTGCGCCAGTACCCGCCCGAGGCGGTGCCCGGCGCATGGACGGCGATGCGCCGCGGCCTGGCGCCGGGCGGGCTGATCGTCGACGGCACCTGCGACGAGCTGGGCCGCCGCTGCGCCTGGATGCTCCTCGATGCGACGTCGGCGGTGAGCCTCACACTCGCCTGCGACCCGTTCGCCATCGAGCGGCCGTCCGATCTGGCCGAACGTCTGCCCAAAGTGCTGATCCACCACAACGTGCCCGGCCAGCCCATCCACACGCTGCTCACCGCCGCCGACCGCGCCTGGGCGAGCAGCGCGGGCCACGGCGTGTTCGGCCCGCGGGTGCGTTGGCGGGCGATGCTGGACATCCTTGTCGCCGAGGGGTTTCCGGTGGTTCCGCCGCGGCGCACGCTGCGCGACGGCATCCTCACGGTGCCGTGGCCGGTCGTCGCCCCGCTCGAGTGAGGTATCGCTCTCCGGTGGACAGGCCATCGCGGGCGTGCTGACAATGACTGCCAGGAGCCGGTGACCCCGCTCCCCGGACGAGGTGCGTCGTACCCGGTCAGCGACAAGACGACGCGGATGAGGAGAACTCATGTCCGACCTGCCCGACATGCCCGATCCGAGTCTGCCCAACGCCGAAGGCGCCTGGGCCCAGCAGGTCGAGGCCCGGCTCGGCGACCGCCGGCTGCGCGAGGAGATCGAGCGGGGGCTGAGCTACGGGCTGGAGGCCGCGCCCACCATCAACGACCGCACGATCTCGACGTTCGTGCGCGGCGAGAAGCCGCACTTCGCCGGCGAGCGCGGCACGTTCTTGAAGTGCCCGTTCATCGAGGACGTCAACGAGGTCGACGACGCCGAGGTCGCCGTGTTCGGCGTCCCGCTCGACGCCGGCGCGACCTACCGGCCCGGCACCCGGTTCGGGCCGCAGGGCATCCGGCGCTCGACCAATCTGTTCGGCACCTACAACTACGAGTCCGGTGTCGACCTGCGCGAGCAGCTCAACATCGTCGACATCGGCGACGTCTTCACGATCCCCGGCAATCTGGAGAAGTCGTTCGATCAGATCAGCCAGGCGATGGCGCACGTCGCGAGCAAGGGCGTGATGCCGATCGTGCTCGGCGGGGACCACTCCATCGGCTTCCCCACCATCCGCGGCCTGGCGCCGTACATGGACGGCAACATCGGGATCATCCACTTCGACCGCCACGTCGACACCCAGGAGACCGATCTCGACGAGCGGATGCACACCACCCCGTGGTTCCACGCCACCAACATCAAGAACGCGCCGGCGACGAACCTGGTGCAGGTCGGGATCGGCGGGTGGCAGTCGCCGCGCGAGGGCGTCAAGGTCGGGCGGGAACGCAAGTCGACGGTCATCACGGTCGGCGACGTGGAGCGCGTCGGCATCGACAAGATCGCCGAGATCGCGCTCGAGGTGGCCTGGAAGGGCGCCAAGGCGGTGTATCTGTCGTTCGACATCGACGTGATCGACGCCGGCTTCGTGCCGGGCACGGGCTGGCCGGAGCCCGGCGGTCTGCTGCCGCGGGAGGCGCTCAACCTGGTCAAGAAGATCTCCGAGCCGGGGCTGGCCGGTATCGAGGTCGTCGAGTGCTCCCCGCCGTACGACTGGGCCGAGCAGACCGCGCTGATGAGTTCGCGGGTGATCCTCGACAGCCTGGCCGCGCAGGTCCGCTCCGGAAAGCTCGGCAACAAGGCCGCCAAGGCCAATCGTCCCGCCTGGGGTCCGTAACTAGTCTGGATGTCATGCGTGTAGCCCTGGCACAGATCCGCAGCAGCGCCGACCCGGCGGCCAACCTCGGCCTGGTCGAGGCGCAGACCCGGCTGGCCGCCGAGGCCGGCGCCTCGCTCGTGCTGTTCCCCGAGGCGACGATGTGCCGCTTCGGGGTTCCGCTGGGAACCGTCGCGCAACCGTTCGACGGTCCGTGGGCCGACGCGGTCCGCCAGATCGCGGACCGCGCCGGCATCGTCGTCGTCGCGGGCATGTTTGTGCCGTCCGAGGACGGCCGGGTCACCAACACGCTGATCGCGACGGGTCCCGGGGTCGACGCCCGCTACGACAAGATCCACCTGTACGACGCGTTCGGGTTCACCGAGTCCGACACGGTCGCGCCGGGCCGGGAGCCGGTCACCATCGTCGTGGACGGGGTGACGGTCGGGCTGACGCTCTGCTACGACATCCGCTTCCCCGAGCTGTACATCGAGCTCGCCGAGCGCGGCGCCGAGCTCATCACCGCGCACGCGTCGTGGGGCACCGGGCCCGGCAAGCTCGAGCAGTGGACGTTGCTGGCCCGCGCCAGGGCGATCGACACGTCGAGCGTGGTGGCCGCGGTCGGACAGGCCTATCCCGGCGACGAGCTCGCGGCCCTCGGGCCGACCGGCGTCGGCGGCAGTCTGGTGGCCTCCGCGCTGGGCGAGGTGCTCGCCGGCGCGGGCGCGGATCCGGAACTGGTGGTCTGCGACGTCGACCTCGACGCCGCGCGCAAGGCCCGCACGACCGTCGCGGTCATGCACAACCGCTCAGGCTTTGCTCATGCCGGTAGGGCAGAATCGCTGCGGTGACCGATCCCTGGGCCCGCCCGCCCCAGCAATCCGGCCCGGCGTTCCCACCGCCACCGCCGCAGTACCCGCAGCATCCGTCCGCGCCCCCGCAGGAAGGCTCCTCGTTGCCGGCGAAGATCAAGAATTTCTTCAGCGACCCGCTGTCTGTCGTCCTGGCAGTGGTGATCGTGGTGGCACTGGTGTTCGCCGGCCTGCTCGGCGGGGAGCTCTACGCGCGGCACCGGGCCGACACCGTGGTGGCCGGGGTCATCGAGTGCGTCGTGCAGGATGACGCGACCGCGTCGTTCGGGGTGCTGCCGCCGTTCCTGATGCAGCACATGTCCGGCCACTACACGAACATCCGCATCGAGACCGCGGGCAACCAGGTCCGTGACGCCAAGGGGATGAAGCTCAACCTCGACATCGACGACGTGCGACTGCAGGACACCCCGACCTCCAGCGGAACGGTCGGGTCTCTGGTGGCCGACATCGCGTGGTCGGCCGACGGCATCAAACAGACCATCCAGGGCGCCATTCCGTTGATCGGCAGCTTCGTCACCGGAGTGACCACCAACGCCAGCGAGGGCACGATCGAACTCGAGGGCGCGCTGGGCAGCATCACCGCCAAGCCGCAGGTCGTCGACGGCGGCATCGCGCTGTCGGTGCAGAAGGTAACCGGGCTGGGCTTCACGCTGCCGCGCGAGGCCGTGCAGCCCGCCCTGGACGCGTTCACCGCGCAGCTGACGCAGAACTATCCGCTGGACATCAAGGCCGACTCGGTGTCGGTCACCGATACCGGTGTGCAGAGCCGCTTTTCGACACAGAACGCGTCGATGCCGAAGCAGACCGACGATCCCTGCTTCGGCAACCTGTAGCGGTTCGCCGACTACAGACCGTCGAGCACCGCGCGGGTGCCGGACAACCCTAGCCGGGTCGCGCCCGCGTCGAGCATCGCGGTCGCGTCTGCTGCCGAACGGATTCCGCCGCTGGCCTTGACGCCGAGGCGGCCGCCGACGGCGGCGGCCATCACTTCCACGGCACGCACCGATGCGCCGCCGGCGGGGTGGAAGCCGGTCGAGGTCTTGACGAAATCGGCGCCAGCATCCTCGGCGACCCGGCAGACGTCGGTCAGCAGCGGCCAGCCCCCGAATTCGACCAGGGCCGACGACTCGACGATCACCTTCAGCACTGCCTTTGGCGCCGCATCGCGGACCGCCGCGACGTCGGCACGGACGACGTCGAGTTCCCCGCCGATGGCGGCGCCGACGTCGATCACCATGTCGATCTCGCGGGCGCCGGCGTCCACCGCCACGGCGGCTTCGTGCGCCTTGATCACCGAAAGGTGTTTGCCTGACGGAAAACCCACCACGGACGCCACGGCGCGGCCGGAGGCGAGCGACACCGCGGTCGGCACGAACGGCGGCGACACGCACACGGCGTACACGTCGAGCTCCACGGCTTCGGCGAGCAGCGCGACGATATCGGCCTCTGTCGCTTCGGGTTTGAGCAAGGTGTGGTCGACCGCGGCGGCGACCTGAGCGCGGGTGTAGCCCATCAGAACGGTTCTTCGGTGCCGCCCGGGTTGCACCCGGCGGCGATCATCTCATCGGGGCCGACCTCGGGTCGCCATGGCTCGAGATTCCAGCTCACCTTGCCGGGCTCGACGATCTCCGCGAACTGCCAGTGGCAGACGAACTGCTCCTTCATGCCGGCGATCGCGACGTCGGGCGACAGCGCGAGGATCTCGCCCCACGCCTCGTCGGCCTGCGCCGCCGTGCCGGGGCGGCCCGAGGTGTCACGCCCGGCCGCGGTGGGATACACCCGCAGGCTCGACAGGTCACCCCATTTGGCCCACTTCACGTGGTCGATGTAGGGCGGAGGCTGCGGCGCCGGGGTGGCGGCGGCGTGGGGAGCCGCGGTGAGCGCGACCGCGCAGGCGGCCGCCGCGCTAAGTGCGAGCCGCACTAGCGCGACTTCCCTTGGATCTCCAGGATTTTCGGGCGCACGTCGACCAGGTAGACCCCCGCGGCCACGGCCGCGATCGCCACCCCCGTGATGCCGAGCACCAGCGCCAGCAGAACGGCGACCCCAAGGATCACCAGCCACACCGGCTTGGTCAGCTTCTCGGCCGCGGTGTAGGCGTCGGGTCGCTGGATCGCTGCGTGCACGAACGCGTACACCGTCGTCACCAGGACGGCGACCTGCAACGCGAAGAGGACGTAACCCACAAGGCCTTGGAGCTCCACGCTCGACAGCCTAGGCGGGTTACGTCCCCTTTTCGACTTCCCCGAAGGGAGTCGTCGCTTACTTCTGGGTGACCTTCTTGGCCGGCGCCTTCTTGGCGGGCGCTTTCTTGGCGGCGGCCTTGGCCGGGGTGGCCTTCTTGGCCGGGGCCTTCTTGGCGGCCTTCTTCACCGGCTCGGCGGCCGACTCGGTGCGCTTGGGCAGCTCGACGCCGACCAGCTTGGCGGCACGCTCACCGACCGCACGCGTCTGCGTCGCGACGTTGCCCAGCGCCTCCTGGGTCAGCTCCACAGCCTGGTCGGTGTACCCCTCGACCCGGGTGGCGGCTCCTTCGAGGGCCGGCTGGCTGCGCAGGCGCTCGAGGGCGGCCTCGCCACGCTCGATCAGCTTGGTGTAGGTGGACTGCGCGGCATCGGCGTAGCCCTCGGCGAACTTGCGCAGTTCTTCGGAGGTCAGCTTCGTGCGGATGTCACCGACCTGAGAAGGCAGCTCCTCCTGCAGCTTGGTGATGCGGGCACGGCTCTCCTCGACGCGCGCCTCGGCATCGGTGCGGGCCTCGCCGGCGCGCTCGCGCAGCGTGGCCACGATCTCGTTGACGCGCTCGAGGGCCAGGTCGGCGGCGCCGACGGCGGCGAGCAGCGGGGCTTTCAGGTCGTCGATCTCGAGCTGATTCTTCTCAGCCATGGGTGTTTCCTTTCACTAACTGATTGAGGTCTGTTGGGGTGATTGCGTGATCTGCAGAGGGCCGTTGTCGCGTTCCGTCGTCGACTCCTCGTCGTCGTCACGGACACTGTCGTCTGCACTGGACGGTCCCGCCTCGGCCGCAGCCTCGAGCAGTGCCGCCTCGTTCTGCTGGCAGAACGACGTGTAGATGTCGAGCAGCACCTGCTTCTGCCGCTCGTTGATCGCCGTGTCGGTGATGATGGCGTCGCGCACCTGATTGGTCTCACTGGGTTCGAGGATCCCGGCCCGGATGTAGAGCACCTCGGCCGACACCCTCAGCGCCTTGGCGATCTGGTTCAGCACATCTGCTGAGGGCTTGCGCAATCCCCGCTCGATCTGGCTCAGATAGGGATTGCTGACACCGGCCTTCTCGGCGAGTTGCCGCACCGAGACCTGCGCGGCTTCCCGCTGGGACCGGATGAAGCTGCCGATGTCCTGGGCAGCGCTGGAGACGACCGCGGCGAGATTCTCGTCCTGCGCCATGGTGCTGCCCTCCTTCGCTGCCGTGGTGTTTTACCGACAACACCACGGTACGACTGAGTGCTAACTTTTGCAAGCACTCAGTTAGCGCAGGTCAGAACAGCAGCTGGGCGATCGTGTAGATGGCCAGGCCGGCCAGCGACCCCACCACCGTGCCGTTGATCCGGATGAATTGCAGGTCACGGCCCACGTGGAGTTCGATCCGCCGGCTCGCCTCATCGGCGTCCCAGCGCTCGATGGTGTCGGTGATGATCGTCGTGATCTCCGCCCCGTACTCGCCCACCAGATGCTGCGCGCCGCGCACGATCCAGTTGTCCACCTTGTCGCGCAGATCCGCGTCGTCGCGCAGGGACTCCCCGATGCGCACGACGGAGTCGGCGATGCGGGCGCGCAGTGTCGAGGACGGGTCGTCGACCGACTCCAAGATGATGCGCTTGGCGGCGCTCCAGGCCGTCTCGGCGGCCCGCGCGACCTCGTCGCGGGCCATGATCTGGTCCTTGACGTTCTCGGCCTTCTGGATCGTCGACTCGTCGCTCTGCAGATCGCCGGCGAACTCGAACAGGAACTTGGTGGCCGAGCGGCGCAGCTCGTGGTCGGGGTTGCGGCGCACCTTGTCGGTGAAGTCCATCAGCTCACGGTGGATGCGATCACCGACGAGGTGGTCCATCCAGCGCGGCGACCACGTCGGCGAATCGCGCTCGATGACGCGCTCGATGACTTCACCGGCGTTCAGCGACCACTGGAACGCCCGGTCGGCCAGCAACTGCAGCAGTGCCTCCTGCCGACCCTCCTCCAACAGCGATGCCAGCACCCGGCCGATCGGCGGTCCCCACTGTGGCTCGGCGATGCGCTTGACGATCATCCGATCCAGCACCTGCTGGACGTCCTCGTCGCGCAGCATCTCGACGAGCACCCGCAGCACCGTCGACGTCTCGGTGGCCACCCGTTCGGCGTTGACCGGTTCGGCGAGCCACTTGCCGGCCCGGCTGGCGACGTCGGCGTCGCGCAGCTTGGTCTCCACGTTCTCCTGGGACAGGAAGTTCTCCCGCACGAAGTCGCTGAGACCCTCGCCGAGCTGGTCTTTTTTGCGCTTGATGATCGCGGTGTGCGGGATCGGGAGGCCCAGGGGGTGCTTGAACAGCGCGGTCACCGCGAACCAGTCGGCCAGCGCGCCGACCATCCCCGCCTCGGCCGCCGCGCGGACGTAGCCCACCCACGGCGCCGCCCCGTGGGACTGCGCCCAGGTGCACAGCAGGAAGATGACCGACGCCCCGATGAGGAAGCTCAGCGCGACGACCTTCATGCGCCGCAGCGCGCGCCGCCGCTCGGCATCGGCTGCAGAATCGACTCCGGCGAGCTTCTCGGCGAAGCTCGCCCGGGGTCGTTGCCCGGCGTCCGGGACGTTCACTCGATGTGCCACCTATTCATCATCCCCGCGCGGCCAACCGGCACCGCCCGGCCACCGTATTATCGACAAGGACTAACGAACGGATCACCGCGAACGTGGCACAACATTCCCCGCCGGTGGCGGTCAAAACCGATGGGCGCAAAAAGCGCTGGCATCGGCACAAGGTCGAGCGCCGGAACGAACTGGTCGACGGCACCCTGGAGGCCATCCGCCGACTGGGCAGCAACGTCAGCATGGACGAGATCGCCGCCGAGATCGGGGTGTCCAAGACCGTTCTGTACCGCTACTTCGTCGACAAGAACGACCTGACCACCGCGGTGATGATGCGCTTCGCGCAGACCACGCTGATCCCCAACATGGCCGCCGCGCTGACGTCGAACCTGGACGGCTACGCCCTGACCCGCGAGATCATCCGCGTCTACGTCGATACCGTCGCCAACGAGCCCGAGCCCTACCGGTTCGTGATGGCCAACAACTCGGCCAGCAAGAGCAAGGCCGTCGCCGACTCCGAGCAGATCATCGCGCGCATGCTCGCGGTGATGCTGCGCCGACGCATGGTGTCAGCCGGGATGGACCCCGGCGGTGCCGAGCCGTGGGCGTTCCACACCGTCGGCGGCGTGCAGCTGGCCACGCACTCGTGGATGTCGCACCCGCGGATGAGCGCTGACGAGCTGATCGACTACCTGACGATGCTGTCGTGGAGCGCGCTGTGCGGCATCGTCGAGGTGGGTGGATCGCTGTCGCGGTTCCGCGAGCAGAACCATCCTTCCCCGGAACTGCCCACTCAGCTGCTTGACTAGGTGGGTGACCGAGACCCTTGAGCTTCCGTCGCTGTGGTCGCATGAACCGCACTCGCTGCTGAGGTTCAAGCCGGGCGACCTGGTCGCCGACATCGACCCCGACGCCACGCCGGGATTCCGCGGCAAGAAGTCCGACGCCCCGACGCTGCAGGAGGAGCGCAACGTGCGCTTCGCCGAGCTGCAGGAGATGCTGTATGCCCGCAGCCGGGTCGACGACCACCGCTCGGTGCTGCTCGTGCTGCAGGGCATGGACACCGCAGGCAAGGGCGGCATCGTCAAACACGTTGTCGGAGGGTGCAATCCGCAGGGCGTCGACTACCACAACTTCGGCAAGCCCACACCCGAGGAGCTGTCACACCACTTCCTGTGGCGAATCCGCAAGGCTCTGCCGCCGGCGGGCCACATCGGGGTGTTCGACCGTTCGCATTACGAGGACGTGCTCATCGTGCGGGTGCACAACCTGGTGCCCCAGGAGGTGTGGGAGCCGCGCTACGACGAGATCAACGCGTTCGAACGCGAACTGATCGCCAGCGGTACGAGCCTGGTGAAGGTCGCGATGTTCGTCTCCCTCGACGAGCAGAAGAGGCGCCTCGCCGAGCGCCTCGAGCGGCCGGACAAATACTGGAAGTACAACCCTGGCGATATCGACGAGCGGCTGAAGTGGCCCCTCTACCAGGAGGCGTACCAGGCGATGCTGGATCGCACGAGCACCGAGTACGCGCCGTGGCATGTCGTGCCGTGCAATCGGAAATGGTACAGCCGTCTCGCGGTCACCGAGTTGATGATCGAGGCGCTCAAGCAGCTCAACATGTCCTGGCCGCCACCGGATTTCGACGTGGAGGCGGAGAAGAAGCGGCTGAAGAAGGCCTAGGGCTCAGGCGCCGCCGAGCGTACGGTTCCTGACGCTTTTCGCGCGATTTTCATCACAATCCGTACGTTCGGCGCGCATTCAGGTGCCGGGCCATCCCCGTCGCCGGAGCGCCTGCTCGGCACGCCGCCAGATGTCGTCGGGTGTATCGCGAAGATGTCGCGCGCTGACGCGGATGATGATCCAGCCCTGCTCGGCCAGGAAGTCCAGCCGGGCGATGTCCTCGGCGTGCGCGGCCGGATCCGTCCAGTGCTGCTCGCCGTCGTATTCGACGCCCACGCGGTACTCGGGCCAGCCCATATCGATGCGACGCACCACCCGACCGGAAGCGTTTCGGATCGGGACCTGAGTCTGCGGGGCGGGTGCACCCGCTCGGATGAGGACAAGACGGGTCCGGGTCTCCTGTGGTGACTCGGCACCTCCGTCGACGAGTGCCATGGCTCCCCGGAGGCTTCGAATCCCCCGGGCGCCGGGATGACCAGCGGCGACGACGGCGACGTCCGCCACCGCGGCGCGAGTGGCGTTGAGGAGCGCGTCGATACGAATGATCGCCTCATCGCCGGCAATTCGGCGCCCGATGTCGAAGACGGTGCGGGCCACGGTGGTGCAATCGATGCTCTGCACGAGGCACACCTCCTCGTCGAGCAACGCCTCCCGATGGATCCGTATCCCTGGCGCGACAGCCGAGCGCACCCGCGTCAGCTCAGCGGCGCGATCATGCGGCAGCCACCGGGGACCGTGCATCGCCGCCGCCGACAGCCCCGCCAACGTGCCGCTTCGCCCCGACCACAGCCAGGCCGCATACGCGCGGTCCCGAGGCGTCAGCGCCATTCCCACCGGGGCGTAGACGTTGTGATGCAGTTTCACGTACCGCCGCCGCAGATCGTGGCGCGTCAGTGCCCCGGCGGCGAGGGCCTCGGACCCGACGATGATCTCCCCCACACTGACCTAGGCGCACGGAGCGACTCTTCGGTTCCCGAGTGCACGCATTTTGACGGATATCGCGACAGAACTCGTCAGAAAGCGTGCCCTCGGCGGGGGCGTCAGTAGCTGTAGAAGCCCTTGCCGGTCTTCTTCCCCAGCTGCCCCGCCTCGACCATGCGCTGCAGCAGCGGCGGCGGCGCGTAGTGGGCGTCCTTGTACTCGTCGTACATCGAGTCCGCGATCAGCTTCATGGTGTCCAGTCCGATCAGGTCGGACAGCCGCAGCGGGCCCATCGGGTGCGAGAGCCCCGCGACCACGGCGGTGTCGATGTCCTCGACGCTGGCCACGCCCGCCTCGGCCATCCGGATCGCCGAGAGCAGGTAGGGCACCAGCAACGCGTTGACGATGAAGCCCGAGCGGTCGCCGCAGCGGACCACCTTCTTGCCCAGCGTCTCCCCGGCGAACTGCTCGACCCGCGCGATCGCGTCGTCGGAGGTGACGAGCGTGCTGATCAGTTCGACCAGCGGCAGCACCGGCACGGGGTTGAAGAAGTGCAGCCCCAGCACCCGGCTCGGATTCTTCGTCGCCGCAGCGATTTTCATGATCGGGATGCTGGAGGTGTTCGACGCCAGCACCGCGTCGGGATCGGTGACGATCTCGTCGAGCTTCGCGAACACGGAAGCCTTGACGGCCTCGTCCTCGACGATCGCCTCGATCACCAGCTGGCGGTCGGCCAGGTCGGTGAGGTCGCTGGTGAACGTCAGCCGGGCCTGCGTGATCTCGAACTCGTCGGCGGCCAGCTTGCCCTTCGCCTTGGCCCGCTCCAGCGACGCCGTGATGCGCGCCCGGCCCGCCTCGGCCAGTTCCGTCGACGGCTCGTAGACGGTCACCTGTGCCCCGGCCCTGGCGCAGACCTCGGCGATGCCGCCGCCCATCTGCCCGGCGCCGACCACTCCCACGCGTTCAATGCTCACTGGTTCTCCTCTGTGCAGCGATGAGCCCCGCCCGGATCATCGGGCGGGGCTCATGCTGTCATGCCTCAACAGCTCAGTGGAACTGGCCCTCTTCGGTCGAGCCCGCCAGCGCGGTGGTCGACGAGGTCGGGTCAACGGTGGTGGCGATCCGGTCGAAGTAGCCGGCGCCGACCTCGCGCTGGTGCTTCGTCGCGGTGTAGCCCCGCTCCTCGGCGGCGAACTCGCGCTCCTGCAGCTCGACGTAGGCGCTCATCTGGTTGCGGGCGTAGCCGTGGGCCAGATCGAACATCGAGTAGTTCAGCGCGTGGAAGCCGGCCAGCGTGATGAACTGGAACTTGAATCCCATTGCGCCGAGCTCGTTCTGGAACTTCGCGATGGTGGCGTCGTCCAGGTGCTGCTTCCAGTTGAACGAGGGGCTGCAGTTGTAGGCCAGCATCTGGTCCGGGAACTCCGCCTTGACGCCCTCGGCGAACTTCTTCGCGAGCTCGAGGTCCGGGGTGCCGGTCTCCATCCAGATGAGGTCGGAGTACGGCGCGTAGGACTTGGCGCGGGCGATGCAGGGCTCCAGGCCGTTCTTGACCCGATAGAAGCCTTCCTTGGTCCGCTCACCGGTGATGAACGGCTGGTCGCGCTCGTCGACGTCGGAGGTGATCAGCGTGGCGGCCTCGGCATCGGTGCGGGCGATGACGACCGTCGGGACGTCGGCGACGTCGGCAGCGAGGCGGGCCGAGGTCAGAGTGCGGATGTGCTGCTGGGTGGGGATGAGGACCTTGCCACCGAGGTGGCCGCACTTCTTCTCCGACGCCAGCTGGTCCTCCCAGTGCGAGCCCGCGACACCGGCGGCGATCATCGCCTTCTGCAGCTCGTAGACGTTGAGCGCACCGCCGAAGCCGGCCTCACCGTCGGCGACGATCGGGGCGAGCCAGTTCTCCACCGAGCGGTCGCCCTCGACCTTGGCGATCTGGTCGGCGCGCAGCAGCGCGTTGTTGATCCGGCGGATGACCTGCGGCACCGAGTTGGCCGGGTACAGGCTCTGGTCGGGGTAGGTGTGGCCGGAGAGGTTGGCGTCACCGGCGACCTGCCACCCCGAGAGGTAGATGGCCTTGAGGCCGGCGCGGACCTGCTGCACGGCCTGGTTGCCGGTCAGGGCGCCCAGCGAGTTGACGTAGTCCATGTCGTGGAGCTGCTCCCACAGCACCTCGGCGCCGCGGCGGGCGAGCGTGCTCTCCTCGACCACGTGGCCCTGCAAGGCAACGACGTCCTGCGGGGTGTAGGTGCGAGTGATGCCCTTCCACCGCGGATTGTGGTCCCAGTCGTGCTGGATCTGTTCGGGGGACTTCGGCGTGCCCACGGTCGACATAGGACTGCTCCTTCAAACGATTGTTAATGTTCCAGCTTCTTCACTGGCGTGCTGATCCGAGCATGCATCACGCCATAACCGCAGGTCCACCCGTTTCGCTTGTAAACTTTCGCCAATGGACACGGGAAACTTGCGAAGCTTGCGAAGCCTTACGCCTGCTGAACCGGTTCAGAAGTTACCGGCCGGTAAACGATCGTCGCAGGTCAGTACGGCCGTACTGTTTGATGAAGCGATTCAGAGCGCGAAGATCGCGGCGACCGCTTTGACCTCGTCACCGACGGCATATGTGAGCGTTGTAACAGTCCGGTCGGCCAGTGCGGCGCCGAACTTCTCGGTCGATCCGGCCGGATAGGTGTGGCGCAGGATCTCCAACTTGTCGCCGAGCGCGACCGGGAGATCGTGCTCGATGGTCACCCGCAGCGGGGCCTTCAACAACTCGGGCCGGGATTGCAGGAAGTCCTCGACCACCGACCAGTACACCGAGTTGTTCATGTGGTCGAAGATGTCGATGTCGCTGACCCGCACGGGGTAGTCGCGAATGTGCTCGGCGCCTTCACGTTCGCCAGAGCTCAGGTAGGCCTTCCACCGCAGCCGGCTCTCGGTGGTGGTACGACGCAGGCCCTCGATGAAGTCGTCGGCGATGCGGGCGGGGCCCTGCGTCTCCCTGTTGATGTTGATCCAGAACGCTTCGGATTCGACGAGGCCGCCCTTACGGCCGTCGATGCGCACCCGCATCTCGCACCAGCGGTTCGACGTTCCCGAACACCAGCGCCGCAGCCGCAGCATGTCCTTGAACAGGATCGGCTCGATCATGTCGATCATCGTGCGGCGGACGATCCACAGCGGGTGCGTCTCCTCGAACCCCATCTCGCGCAGCTGATCGGTGCCGACGTCCTGGATGTGGCGGGTCGCCGCATCGAATTTCAGCCTGCCCTCGCGGTCCACATCGGCCACCCGCAGCGGCCACTGGACATCGAAGACGTCCGGGTGCGGATCCGGCACCGGCATCATGGTCTTGGCCAGGCCCTGCGTCACGGCAGTCGGCCGACCGGGGGTACTCACGAATCCTGATGATGCCACACGCAGGTACCTTGCCAATCATGCAAATAGGGGCTTAGCAGGGTTGTTACGCTGGCTGACGTGGCCAAAACCTACGTCGGAGCCAGGGTCCGGCAGTTGCGCAACGAGCGCGGGTTCAGCCAGGCCGCCCTGGCCCAGATGCTCGACATCTCCCCCAGCTACCTCAACCAGATCGAGCACGACGTCCGCCCGCTCACGGTGGCGGTGCTGCTGCGCATCACCGAGGTGTTCGGCGTCGACGCGACGTTCTTCGCCTCCCAGGACGACACCCGGCTGATCGCCGAACTGCGCGAGGTGCTGATGGACCGCGACCTCGACGTCGACGTCGGACCCGCCGAGGTCGCCGACATGGTCGGCGCGCATCCCGCGCTGGCCCGCGCCATGGTCAACCTGCACCGCCGCTACCAGCTGACGACGACGCAGTTGGCCGCCGCCACCGAGGACCGCTTCGCCGTCGGCAACGCGACTTCGGGCGCCAGCGGCACCGGTGCGATCTCGATGCCGCACGAAGAGGTGCGCGACTACTTCTACCAGCGCCAGAACTATCTGCACGAGCTGGACACCGCCGCCGAGGAGCTGACAGCCGGTATGCGGATCCAGCGCGGCGATCTGGCCGGCGACCTCTCCGACCGACTGCGATTCGTGCACGGGGTGACGATCATCCGCCGCCTCGACCTCCGCGAAGGGGTCCTGCACCGCTTCGACCCGGTGTCCAAGACGCTGGAGATCACCGCGCACCTGTCCACCGGGCAGCGGGTGTTCCGGATGGCGGCCGAGTTGGCCTACCTCGAGTACGGCGACCTGATCGACAAGCTCGCCGACGAGGGTCACTTCACCAGCGAGGAATCGCGCAAGCTCGCCCGCCTCGGGCTGGCCAACTACTTCGCCGCGGCGACGGTGCTGCCGTACGCCCAGTTCCACGATGTCGCCGAGAAGTTCCGCTATGACGTCGAACGGCTCTCGGCGTACTACTCGGCCAGCTACGAAACCATCTGCCATCGGCTGTCCACGCTGCAGCGGCCGTCGATGCGTGGGGTGCCGTTCTCGTTCGTCCGCGTCGACCGCGCAGGAAACATGTCGAAGCGCCAGTCCGCCACCGGTTTTCACTTCTCCTCCAGCGGTGGCACCTGCCCGCTGTGGAACGTCTACGAGACGTTCGCCAACCCCGGCAAGATCGGCGTGCAGATCGCCGAGATGCCCGACGGGCGCGCCTACATGTGGGTGGCGCGCACCGTGGAGCGGCGAGCGTCGCGCTATGGTCAGCCGGGTAAGACGTTCGCGATCGGCCTGGGCTGCGAACTACGGCACGCGCACCGGCTGGTGTATTCGGAAGGTTTGGATGTCGGTGGCGGCCCCCATACTTCGGCGACTCCCATCGGCGCCGGCTGCCGAGTGTGCGAGCGGGACAACTGCCCGCAGCGGGCGTTCCCCGCGCTGGGTCGCGCGCTCGACATCGACGAACACCGCTCGACGGTGTCCCCCTATCTGGTGAGGCAGTCATGAGCACCGCACGCATTCCCCCGGGTGGCTTCAAGGAACTCGGACCGGTCAACTGGGCCATCTCCAAGGTCGGGGCCCGGGGCATCCGACGACCGCGATTCAGCCTCGTGAACGTGCTGGGCCGGCACCGGTTGCTGTTCCTGGCGTGGCTTCCGCAATCGCTGTACCTGCTCGGCGCAGGCAAGCTGTCCCGGCGCGACGCGGAGTTCGTGATCCTGCGCGTGGGCCATCTGCGCGACTGCGAGTACGAATTGCAGCAGCACCGCAGGCTGGCCCGCACCCGCGGCGTCGACGCGGCCACCCAGGCCGCGATCTTCGCCGGGCCCGACGCCGACGGCCTGACCGAGCGGGAACGCACGCTGCTCACCGCCACCGACGAGTTCGTCGTCACCCGCGGCGTCTCACCGCAGACCTGGCAGGCCCTGTCCCGGCACTACACCACCCAGCAACTGATCGAATTCTGCTTGCTCACAGCGCAATACGACGGCCTGGCCGCCACGATCACCACGCTGGGCGTACCGCTGGACTTCCCGGACTGACGGCGCTCACCAGACGTCGGCGGCGATGACGACGCGGTCGCCGCCGCGGGCCTTCGCCTCGTACATCGCGGTGTCCGCCGCGGTGATCACCTCGTCGAGGTCCGAGCCGTATCTCGTGCTCGTTGCCAGGCCGATGCTGACGGTGACGGCGGGTTGGGCGGGTGCGGAGACCGACGTCCGGATCCGTTCGGCGACGGCACCGGCCTGGCCCGCCGAGATCCGGTCCACCACCAGGAACTCCTCGCCGCCCCAGCGCACCACGACGGCCTCGCTGCGCACGCTCTGCCGGATCCTGCGCGCGGTGCGGATCAGGACCTCGTCACCGACGGCGTGGCCGAGGGTGTCGTTGACCGCCTTGAAACCGTCGACATCGATCAGCAGTGCACACAGATCGGACTGCAGAGGCGCGCTCTCGTCGAGCCGCTTGATCGACACCGCCAGACCGCGACGGTTCGTCAGCTCGGTCAGCGGGTCGGTCAGCGACTGCTTCGAACTGCCCTGCAGCAACCAGAATCCGAACTGCAGGGCCGGCAGGATGCAGACGGTGACCAGCAGCGCGATGACCGCCCGCGACACCGCGACCTGCAGCCCGTATTCCGGGGCGCTCACCGCCAGCCACACCGCGATGCCGACGACCGAGACCGTGCACCACGCGATGTGGGCCAGATGCAGCCGCGGGCCGTGGAAGAACACCACATAGCCGCCGGCGCACAGCAGGATCGGGATCCCCGACATCGCCAGGTTCGCGTCGCCGAACAGCAGCGCCGAGATCGTCATGATCACGTCGACGAACGCCACCAACACCGTCGACTCCCGGACCGACGGCCACGGCAGCAGCGCCCAGCGTGCCGCCCAGCCCAGCGATCCGAGGGCCACGAACGCCCAGCCCGCGCGGATCAGAGGAGCGTCGACACCCGGCGGTGCGTACACGTTGAACAGGGAGAGCACGCCCATCGTCACCCCGATGCCGGCGATCACGTGCCGCAGCACCGACAGCAGCCCACGGCTGCGCAGAAAGTCGATGCGCCACTGGTATTCGTCGCGCTGGCGCCACCAGCGCAGGATCAAATTGTCGGCCACCCCGTCCCCCACCGGCTCATTGTCTGGGATTGGGCCGCGGCGCCGTCAGCGATTGGCGGTTACAGGTACGTCACGCCCAGCACGGTGAGCGAGAACAGCACCGGCGACACCGGCAGCGCCCAGCAGAACACCGCCCACGCCTCGGCCCTGCGCGACTTCTGCTGCCACTGCCGCCAGCCCAGATAACCGCCCGCGATCGCGACGAGGAACGACACCGCGGCGACGACCAACACCCACATCGGGATGTCGGTCGACCCGATGGCCGCGGAGATCCCGGCCAGCCACAGCATGTGGCCGACCACCAATCCGCCGATCCCGGCGACCCAGATCCCCCTCAATTAGAAGTTGATCATGTGGCCGACCAGGCCGTGGAAGCACTCCTGCATCGCTTCCGACATGGTCGGGTGGGTGTGCACGTTGCGGGCGAGTTCGTTGGCGGTCAGGTCCCACTTCTGCGCCAGGGTCAGCTCGGGCAGCAGCTCGGAGACGTCGTGACCGATCAGGTGCCCGCCGAGCAGCTCGCCGTACTTCTTGTCGGCGACCAGCTTGACGAACCCGCTCGGGTCGCCGAGGCCGTGCGCCTTGCCGTTGGCGGTGAACGGGAACTTCGCGACCTGGACGTCGTAGCCCTCGTCGCGCGCCTGCTCCTCGGTGAGCCCGAAGCTGGCGACCTGGGGCTGGCAGAAGGTCGCGCGCGGCAGCATCCGGTAGTCCCCGAACGCCAGCGTCTCCGCTCCGGCGATGGTCTCGGCCGCGACCACGCCCATCGCCTCGGCGACGTGGGCGAGCTGCAGCTTGGCAGTGACGTCGCCGATCGCGTAGATGTGGCCGACGTTGGTGCGCATGTAGTCGTCGATGCCGATGGCCTTGCGCTCGGTCAGCTCGACACCGGCCTTGTCGAGGCCGAAGCCCTCGACGTTGGGCGCGAAACCGATGGCCTGCAGCACCTTGTCCGCCTTGAGCTCGTCTGTTTTGCCGTCCTTGCTGACAGTGACGGTGACCTGTTTGCCATCATCATCAATCTTCTCCACCTTGGTGCCGGTGAGGATCTTCACGCCCAGCTTCTTGTACTGCTTCTCAATCTCCTTGGAGATCTCGGCATCCTCGTTGGGCAGCGCCCGGGGCAGGAACTCGACAATCGTGACGTCGACGCCGTAATTCTTCATCACGTACGCGAACTCCATGCCGATGGCACCGGCGCCGGCGATGATGATCGAGCCGGGCAGCTCCCGGGTCATGATCTGCTTCTCGTAGGTGACGACGTTCTCCGACAATGACGTGCCCGGCACCAAGCGGGTGCTGGAGCCGGTCGCGATGATCGCGTTGTCGAACTCGAGCTTCTCAGTCCCGCCGTCGTTGAGATCGACCTCGATGCTGTTGGGACCGGTGAACTTCCCGTAGCCATGAACCTCGGTGATCTTGTTCTTCTTCATCAGGAAGTGCACCCCGGCAACCCGGCCGTCGGCGACCTTGCGGCTACGGTCGAAGGCGGCGCCGTAGTCGAAGCTGACGTCCCCGCCGATGCCGAATGTCTTGGCCTCCTTGGTGAAGATCTGAGCCAGCTCGGCGTTGCGCAGCAGCGCCTTGGACGGGATACACCCGACGTTGAGGCACACCCCGCCCCAGTACTTGGGTTCGACAACCGCGGTGTTCAGCCCGAGTTGCGCTGCGCGAATGGCCGCGACGTATCCGCCGGGGCCGCCTCCGAGAACGACGACGTCATAGTGGGTCACGCCTTACCACCCTAGTGGTGTTCGTCGTCCGACTACCGGGTGATCCAGCCGAAGACATATCCGCCGTAGAGCAGCGCGGCCCCCGCCGTCGAGGCCAGCGGCGCCGACATGAACGCGAGGGCCAGCGCGCTGACCGACGGCCGGTTCTGCACCATCGCGGTGAGCAGGCTGCCGACGATGCACGCCACCAGGTACACCAGCACCGCGAACACCGGCAGGGCCTTGTCCAGCGAGTGATACCACCAGTAGTACAGGCCGGCCCCGGCCGCGGCGGCGAGGATCCAGACCGCGGCGGTGACGAGCACGAACCGCCACCGGCCCAGGAATTGCGGCACTCCGGGGACGACGACCGGTGCGGCGGTGTGCGGTGCGGGGTCGTCGATCACGCTCTGCGCGGCGAAGCCGCCGGTGAACTCCGGGGTGTAGGGCTGCGTGTGTTCAGACACCGGTGGCCACCTGCAGGGCGGCCAGTGCGCCGAACCAGCCGGGCCCCACGGCGAGGACGAGCGCGCCCAGCGCGGTGACCCAGCGTCGACCGGACATCAGGATGGTCAGGGTGCCGAGAACGCCGGGGATGCCGACGACGAGGGCGATGACGACGTCGGGCCGGACGGGCGCAGTGATCTCGACGGCGGCGAGGAGCGCGCCCATCATGCCGAGAGCGACGCCGACGATCATCACTCCGGCCAACACCGATGCGCGGGGCAGCGGGATCACTTCTCGACGGTAACGCCGGTGCAGCGGCTTTCCGGGGAGGCGCGCTGGGGACGCAGGCGGCCTGGTGTGTAGTCAGATCGCGAATTCGCGCCGCACGGCGATCTGGGCGCACACTACGCGCGAGGCGCACTACCTCAGCGGCATCGGGCAGACGTCGACACCATCGGCCACGACGTGCGTCCCGCTCGGATGTGCTCCACAACGCGGCGGCGTCACGAAGGACGCGACCGCATTTTGGTGCGGTTCACCCCCATAGGCGCACATGACTTTCGCGAGTGGGAAAGCTCCTGGTTGACATTGACGATCTAAAGGTGTCCTCGGCGCGGCAAGCGATTTCGGAACGAACCTCACTGATGACCGCGCGCTGAGCGCGCTGCGTTCGCTGCAGCGCAAGATCGTCACCGGAGAACGCATCAAGCTGCTCATCGCAGCGGCTTTCAGGTGAGGAGCTCTACTTCAGCGGCATCGGGCAGGCGTCGACGCCCTCGGCCACCACGTGCGTTCCGCTCGACACGGGTCGTTCACCGCGCTCGTATGCCGTGCCCGTCACCACCGCTTCGGCGGCCAGGGCCCGGTTCTCCTCGTCGGTGAACGCGCGGCCCCGGGACAGGAACCGCTTGCCCTCGGGGGCCTCGAGGCTGAAGCCGCCGCCACGGCCGGGCACCACGTCGATCACCAACTGCGTGTGCTTCCAGGCGTCGAACTGCGGACCGGAGATCCACACCGGCACCCCGTCGCCGACGTCGAAGACGGCGAGCAGCACGTCGCGATCGCCGACGACGAAGTCCCCGTCGGGGTAACACATCGGCGAGGAGCCGTCGCAGCATCCGCCGGACTGGTGGAACATCAGCGCGCCGTGCCGATCCTGCAGGGTGCGCAGCAGGTCGGCCGCCGCGGCGGTGATCAGGGCTCGGTTCGGTGCGGGCACGTCATCCATCCTCCTCCAACCGGGCGGCCCGGATGGCCGGCGCCGTCGACGGCGGCAGCAGCGCGCGCCGATCCTGGGGATAGCAGACCGTGAGCCCGACCGACGACGCGAACCGGTAGGGCTGCGCGGCGAGCAGGCCGACGAACTGCTTGCGCAGCCGCGACATCTCGGCGCGCACCGTCACCACCCGGGAGCGGTCGCCGTAGAGATCCTCGGCCAGTTGCGGCGCGGAGCGGCCCTGCGGCGAGCGTGCCAGCGCGCACAGGATCTCGGCATGGCGCAGGGACAGGTCGTGGCGCCAGCACCCGAACTCCCCCGTCAGACGCAGCGACGGCTTGTCCGGATCGGCGAAGTCCAGCGTCACCTGCGACACGTGGGGGGCGCCGGCGTCGTCGTCGCCGTCGGCCAGCCGCACCAGCCAGCCACCGGGCAGCGGCTCGACGGCGCACGGTCCCAACGTCGCGAGCCACACCCGGCCCGGACCCATCTGGTCGGGCAGCAGGATCCGGTTGTGCAGAGGCATCGCGTCGACCGCGGCAACCCAGCCCTCGGTGTCCACGGCCAGCGCGGGGGTGCCCATGCGGGCCAGGATCGGCGCGGCCAGCGCGCGCAGCCGGTTCAGCGTGCGGTCGTGCTCGGAGCGCAGGTGCGATTCGGCCAGCCGCGCGACGGCGTCGACGAGCGCGATGGTGGTGGGATGCACGGTCGCGGCCGGGCCGGACACGTCCACGACGCCGATGACCTGCCCGGTCCGCGGGTCGCGGATCGGCGCTCCCGCGCACGTCCAGGAGTGGTGGCTGCGCAAGAAGTGCTCGGCGGAGAACACCTGGACCGCGCGTTGCGCGGCGAGCGCGGTGCCGATCGCATTGGTGCCGACGGCCCCTTCGCCCCAGTGCGCGCCCTCCACGAAGCCGAGCCGGTCGGCGTTGCTCAGCACCGCCGGGGAGCCGCTGCGCCACAGCACCCGGCCCTGCGCGTCGGCGACGACGAGGATGTTCTCCCCGTCGGCGACCAGCGACTCGAGGCCGTGCGAGATCTCGTCGAGCACCTCCATCAGGCCCGACGCCCGCCGCAGCGCCTCTAGGCCACCGGTCTCGACCACCGGGGTGTCGCTGGGTTCGATCCCTCGGGCCAGCAGCCGCTGCCACGAGTCGCCGATCACCTCGCGGGGCCGCGCCGGCGCCCGGTGCCCGGCCATCGTCGCGTCGTAGACAGCCGACATCAGCCGCGCGTAGCTGCGCGGATCCTCGCCGACGGCCACGGCGGGTTCAGGCACGGACGACCCTGGCATCACTGGCGATTGTGCTCTCCATTTCAGCGGTAAACCAGGCCGCCGTCGATGAGGCCGGCCTGGCCGGTCATGTAGTCGGAGTCGGGCCCGGCCAGATACGACACGAAGCCCGCGACGTCGTCGGGCGTCTCGGCGCGACCGAGTGCGATGCCGCCGACGAACTTGTCGTAGGTCTCCCCCTCGGCGGCGCCGGTCAGTTCGGCGAACCGCTTGTCGATCTCCACCCACATGTCGGTGCCGACCACGCCGGGGCAGTAGGCGTTGACGGTGATGCCATCGGCGGCGTGCTCCTTGGCCGCGGCCTGGGTGAGGGCCCGCACCGCGAACTTGGTCGCGCTGTAGGGCCCGAGCATCGCGAAGCCGTCGTGCCCGGCGATGGAGGAGGCGTTGATGATCTTGCCGCGGGTGCCCGTCTTCGTGAATTGCGCGACGGCGGCCTGGATGCCCCACAGCACGCCGTCGACATTGATCGCCCACAACTTCTTCAGCTCCGCGGGCGTCACGTCGATGATCGGGCCGACCAGGGCGATGCCGGCGTTGTTGACCATGATGTCGAGACCGCCGAGTGCGGAGGCGGTGTGCTCCACGGCGGCGAACACCTGCTCGCGCTCACTCACGTCGGCAACGAATGTTGTTGCTTTACCCCCGATTTCGGTGATCTCGTCGGCCACGCGATCGATGCCGTCCCCGGTGACGTCGACCAGCGCGATGTCGGCGCCGTCACGTGCCAGCCGCAGCGCGATGCCGCGCCCGATACCGCGTGCGGCGCCGGTGACCAGGGCGACTTTTCCGTTGAGTGTCATGTCAATTCGCTCCGTTGGGATCGACGAGAACCTTCATCTTGGTGCCGGCGTGCAGCGCCTCGAACCCCTCGTCGACGACGTCGTCGAGCGGGATCCGGGTCACCCAGCCGGTGGTGTCGTAGCGACCGTCGGCCATCAGCGCGATCACTGCTTCGAAGTCCGCACCGGTGTAGCACAGCGACCCCTGGATCCGGGACTCGTTCATCACCAGGTTCAGAAGCGGTGTCTCCAGCGGTTTCTCGTAGATCGCCACGCTGATCATCGGCCGCCGCGAGCCGACGCACGCCAGCGCCGCGCTCACCGCGGGCGTCACGCCCGCGGCGTCGAACACCGCGTCCGCGCCGTTGCCGGAGGTGTGCTCGGCGATGAACGCGGCGACGTCGGTGCCCGTCGGGTCGAGTGTCCGCGCGCCGAGCGCCTCGATGGCCGCACGCCGGGTCGGCGAGGGCTCGACGACGAAGACGTCCTCGAGCCCCTTGCCGCGCAGGGCGAACCACAATCCGATGCCGATGGGGCCGGCGCCGAACACCATCGCGGTGTCGCCGGCCTTGACGTCGCCGAGGGTGGCCGCGTGATAGGCCACCGACATCGGCTCGACGAGCGCACCGAGTTCCAGCGACACACTGTCGGGTAGCCGGTGCAGCATCGACGTCGGCACGACGGTGGACTCGGCCATGCCGCCGTCGGACATCAGCCCGTGGAAGCCGATCTGCTGACAGACGTTGTAGTTGCCTGCCCGGCAGGGTCCGCAGTGGTCGCATTTGTAGATCGGCTCGACGGCGACGCGGTCGCCCTCGCTCCACCCGGTCACGCCGTCACCGACTGCGGTGATGGTGCCGGAGAACTCGTGGCCCATCGTCAGGGGCAGCTGCGCGCCGGTCAGGGGGTGCGGGGACGTCGGCACGAAGATGGGTCCGGCGTAGTACTCGTGCAGGTCGGTGCCGCAGATGCCGTTGTAGCCGACCTGAAGTTTCACAGTGCCGGGGCGGACCTCCGGTTCGGCGACGTCGTCGATCTCGAGCTTGTTCGGTCCGTAGTAGACAGCTGCTTTCATAGCGGCATGTCTATGTGACCGCGGCCACACCGCGAAAGAGTTGCAGGGGGTTGCAGCGGGCGTGCCCTGGGGGTTGCAGCGGGCGTGCCCTGTTACCCACCTGCCCGCCCAAACGTCGGTTTGGGCGCCCATACGCGGCGTGTCGCCACCCAAACGTTGGTTTGGGCGCACGAGGGGGGCGGCGTCAGGGTCGCCGACCGGATAGTTGCAACGCTTCGCAACTCTTGTGCCGCCCTGGCTCCAGGGTGTGGTCTGGCTCACATGACTTCTACTCTCGACCCTCAGACCACCATTGATCTGACCCCGCAGCAGCGCGTCGACGCCTGGTTGGCCGACTTCGAGGCGGCGCTGGCCGTCCGCGACATCGAACGCGCCGTCGGCATGTTCGCCGTCGACAGCTTCTGGCGCGATCTGGTGTCGTTCACCTGGAATCTCAAGACCCTCGAAGGCCGCGACCAGATCGCCGACATGCTGGGTGCGCGGCTGATCGAGACCGACCCGTCGGGCTTCCGCACCAAGGAGGCGCCCACCCAGGACGGGGACGTGACCTCGGCGTTCATCGAGTTCGAGACCGGTACCGGCCGCGGCACCGGACATCTGCGGCTCAAAGGTGATCAGGCCTGGACGCTGCTGACCGCGCTGCAGGAACTCAAGGGTCACGAGGAGCCCAAGGGCGTGACCCGGGTGATGGGGGCCGTGCACGGCGACGACCCCGATCCGCGGTCGTGGGCCGAGAAGAAGGCCGCCGAGGACGCCGAACTCGGCCGCAGCACGCAGCCCTACACGCTGATCATCGGTGGCGGCCAGGGCGGCATCGCGCTCGGCGCGCGGCTGCGCCAGCTCGGCGTGCCGGCGATCGTCGTGGACAAGCACGAGCGCCCGGGCGACCAGTGGCGCAAGCGGTACAAGTCGCTGTGCCTGCACGATCCGGTCTGGTATGACCACCTGCCGTACCTGCCGTTCCCGCCGAACTGGCCGGTGTTCGCGCCGAAGGACAAGATCGGTGACTGGCTGGAGTTCTACACCCGCGTGATGGAGGTGCCGTACTGGTCGAAGACGACCTGTCTGTCAGCCACCTTCGATGACGCCAGCGGAACCTGGACCGTGGAGATCGACCGCGACGGCGAGCGCCTCACGCTGCACCCGACCCAGCTGGTGCTCGCGACCGGCATGTCGGGCAAGCCGCACGTGCCCACGCTGCCCGGCCAGGACGTCTTCCGCGGCGAGCAGCACCACTCGTCGGCGCACCCCGGACCGGACCCGTACGTCGGCAAGAAAGCCGTCGTCATCGGTTCGAACAACTCAGCCCACGACATCTGCAAGGCGCTGTACGAGAACGGCGTCGATGTGACCATGGTGCAGCGGTCCTCCACGCACATCGTCAAGTCGGACACCCTGATGGACATCGGCCTCGGCGACCTGTATTCCGAACGCGCGCTGGCGGCGGGCATGACGACCGAGAAGGCCGACCTGACGTTCGCGTCGCTGCCCTACCGGATCATGCACGAGTTCCAGATCCCGCTGTACGACCAGATGCGGGAGCGCGACAAGGAGTTCTACGACCGCCTCGAGGCGGCCGGCTTCGAATTGGACTGGGGCGCAGACGGATCCGGTCTGTTCATGAAGTACCTGCGCCGCGGTTCGGGCTACTACATCGACGTCGGCGCATGCGACCTGGTCGCCGACGGCCGGATCAAGCTGGCGCACGGGCAGGTCGACCGCCTGACCGAGGACTCGGTGGTGCTGGCCGACGGCACCGAGTTGCCCGCCGACGTGGTGGTCTACGCGACCGGGTACGGGTCGATGAACGGCTGGGCCGCCGACCTCATCGGCCAGGAGGTGGCCGACCGCGTCGGCAAGGTGTGGGGTCTGGGCAGCGACACCCCGAAAGACCCGGGGCCGTGGGAGGGCGAACAGCGCAACATGTGGAAGCCCACCCAGCAGCCCAATCTGTGGTTCCACGGCGGCAACCTGCACCAGTCGCGGCACTACTCGCTGTATCTGGCGCTGCAGCTCAAAGCCCGCTACGAGGGCATGGCCACCCCGGTGTACGGCCTGCAGGAGGTGCATCACCTCAGCTGAGCGCCCTAGCCGCCGAAACTGTATTCCCTGCGCGAAAAACGCGGTTGAGCCCGCGTGGAATACAGTTTCGGCGCACCCGCAGAATGGGGGCGTGACGAACGCGCCTGAAGCCCCGGATCCCTACCTTTGGTTGGAGGAGGTGACCGGCGACGACGCGCTGGCGTGGGTGCGCACCCACAACGAACCGACGGTCGCCGAACTCGGTGGTGAGCGCTTCGAGCAGATGCGCGCCGAGGCGCTGGAGGTGCTCGACACCGACACGCGGATCCCCTACGTGCGTCGCCGCGGCGGGTTCCTCTACAACTTCTGGCGCGATGCGACCAACACGAAGGGTCTGTGGCGGCGCACCACCCTCGAGAGCTACCGCACCGAGACGCCCGAGTGGGACGTCGTCATCGACGTCGACGAGCTGGCGCGCGCCGACGACACCAACTGGGTGTGGGCCGGGGCCGACGTCATCGAACCGGATCACACCCGGGCGTTGGTCAGCCTGTCCCGGGGCGGCTCCGACGCCGCGGTGGTGCGTGAATTCGACATGGATACACGGTCTTTCGTCGACGACGGGTTCGAGCTCGCCGAAGCCAAGTCGCAGACGACCTGGGTCGACGAGGACACGCTGCTCATCGGGACGGACTTCGGGGAGGGGTCGCTCACCGAGTCGGGGTATCCGCGGCTGGTCAAGCGGTGGAAGCGCGGTCAGCCGATCGACGACGCCGAGACGATCTTCGAGGGCGATCCGGCCGACGTCCTGGTCGCCGCGTCGGTCGACCGCACCCCCGGTTTCGAGCGCACGCTGATCAGCCGCGCACTGGATTTCTTCAACGAAGAGGTCTACGAGCTACGCGGCGACGAGCTGATCAGGATCGACACCCCCACCGACGCCAGCATCTCGATCCACCGCACCTGGCTGCTGATCGAGCTGCGCACCGACTGGCACTACAACTACGGGACGGCGTCGACGACATACCCGGCCGGTTCCCTGCTCGCCGCGGACTACGCCGAGTTCGTCTCGGGGACGGCCGAACTCAAGCCCGTCTTCACACCCGACCCGCACACCAGCCTGCACCACTACGCCTGGACCCGCGACCGACTGGTCGTGGTCACCCTCGCCGACGTGGCCAGCCACGTCGAGGTGATGACCCCCGGAACGTGGACCTCGGAGCCGGTGAGCGGGCTTCCGGACAACACCAACACCGCGATCGTGGCGGCCGATCACCTCGGCGACGAGATCTTCCTGGACTCCTCGGGTTTCGACACGCCGTCGCGGCTGCTGTACGGCGCGGCGGGCGGCCCGCTGAGCGAGATCAAGCGGGCGCCGTCGTTCTTCGACGCCGCAGACCTGTCGGTGAACCAGTACTTCGCGACCTCGGATGACGGCACCGCGATCCCGTACTTCGTGGTCGGCCACCGCCACCTGCACGCCCCCGGGCCCACTCTGCTCGGCGGATACGGCGGCTTCGAGGTGGCCCGCACTCCCGGCTACGACGGGGTGCTCGGTCGGCTGTGGCTGTCCCGCGGCGGCACCTACGTGCTGGCCAACATCCGCGGCGGCGGCGAATACGGCCCCACCTGGCACACGCAGGCCATGCGCGAAGGCCGGCATCTGGTCGCCGAGGACTTCGCCGCGGTGGCCCGCGACCTGGTGGCGCGCGGCATCACGACCGTCGAACACCTGGGCGCACAAGGCGGCAGCAACGGCGGGCTGCTGATGGGCATCATGCTGACGCAGTACCCGGAGTTGTTCGGCGCGCTGGTGTGCAGCGTGCCGCTGCTGGACATGAAGCGCTTCCACCTGCTGCTCGCGGGTGCGTCCTGGGTCGCCGAGTACGGCGACCCCGACGATCCCGACGACTGGGAATTCATCTCGAAATACTCTCCCTACCAGAACATCTCGACAGACCGGCGCTACCCGCCGGTGCTGATCACCACGTCGACGCGCGACGATCGGGTGCACCCCGGCCACGCCAGGAAGATGACCGCCGCGCTGGAGGCCGCCGGACACCGGGTGCGCTACTACGAGAACATCGAGGGCGGGCACGCCGGCGCGGCGGACAACCCGCAGGTGGCGTTCCGCTCCGCGCTGATCTACGAGTTCCTGCTGCGCACGCTGGGAGGCAACTGACGTGACGATCACCCGAGCGTGCAGCGCCGCGCTGCTCGCCGCCGCGCTGCTGCTGACCGGTTGCGCCCGTGACATCACCGGCACCGCGGTGACCGCTGCCGGCGGCGCGCCCGATGGCGAAGCGCAGTGCGCCACGGTGACGGCACCGCTGACCGACGTCCCGCAGAAGAATCCCCGCGAGCCCAAGCTGCGCGTCCCCGTACCGTCGGGGTGGGAACGCAACACGGTGATGGACAACCAGATCATCCGCTTCGCGATCGTCGCGCAGGACCTGATCTCCGAACAGTTCGCCCCCAACGCCGTCGTGACACTCGAGTCGGTGCCCGGCACGCAGGATCCCGAAAACGTGTTCACCCAGAACCGCAACAACCTGACCGCGATGATGGGCGCGTACGACCTGCGCACCGAGACCAACACCACCTGCGGATTCCCCTCGGAGACAACCCGATACACCGCACCCCCGATGGGTCCGGCACCGCTGCGGCCGGTCATCATGCACGCCGTCGTCGCACAGAGCCAGACCTCGACGTATCTGGCGACGCTGACCCTGCAGACCACCGACGCCGGTAACCCGACCTACATGCGCGACTCCTCGGAGATCGTCGACGGGTTCCAGCTCGTCCTGCCATGACGACATCGGAGATCCTGCTGATCGCCGGCGCCGCGATGCTGCTGGCCGGCATCGCCGTCCCCGGGTGGGACACCGCGCGACTGCCGCGGCGCGCGGTCAAACGGCGGATCTACTGGACGGGCACGAGCGCCGGTGTGGTTCTGCTGGTCCTCGGCGGGCTGCCCGACGTCCGCAGCTCGGTCGCGCTGGCGGCGGCGGCGCTGATCCTGACGACCGGCTGGGCCTACTTCCGGACGCCCAACATCAAGATCGGCGACCGGATCCACTCGGCCGACCCCCCGATGCGCGAACCCGATCCCCCACCGGGCATGTAACGCCCCCGGCTCCTGCGGGCACTACCCGTCAACGGAAGGAGCCTCCATGACCACCCTCACCCACCGGCCCCGTCTCGCCGCTCTCGACCATGCCGCCGCGCTGACGGCCCGGTACGGCCTCGTCGTCGTCATCGCCTGGATCGGCGCGCTGAAGTTCACCGCATTCGAGGCTCAGGGCATCATGGGCCTGGTCGCCGGCAGCCCACTGATGAGCTGGGTGTACGACATCGTGTCGGTCCGGACGTTCTCCGCGGCGCTCGGCGTGCTCGAGCTCACGGCGGCCGCGCTGATCGCGGTGAAGCCCTGGTGGCCAAGGCTTTCCGCAGTCGGCAGCCTGATCGCGGTCGGGCTGTTCATCGCCACGCTGAGCTTCCTGTTCACCACCCCGGGCGTCCTCGAGGCGTCGGCGGGATTCGCGGTGCTCTCCTCGACCGGCCAGTTCCTGATCAAAGACGTTGCGTTGCTGGGCATCTCCGTGTGGACGCTCGCCGACGCGCTGCGGGGTTCCCAGGCGTGACATGTCGGGTTACGATCTCGCAGACATGACCGTCACCTCCGCGGAAGAGGCCGACCTGATCGCGGCGCTACGCGCCCGCGACGAGTCGGCCTTCGCCGCGCTGGTCGACAGGCACACACCTGCCATGCTCCGGGTCGCGCAGGGCTACGTCAGCTCCCGCGAGGTCGCCGAGGACGTCGTTCAGGAGGCGTGGATCGCACTGCTGAAGGGCATCGACGGCTTCGAGGGCCGATCCTCGCTGCGCAACTGGCTTTTCACGGTGCTGATCAACATCGCCAAGAAGCGCGGCCTGCGCGACCGCAGGGACACCGAGGTGCAGATCGCCGCGTACACCGGCGGCACCGTGAGCCAGGAACGGTTCTGTGACCGCGACGAGCGGTGGTCCGGGCACTGGCGGGACGGCGAGGAGCCCTCCCCCTTCCCCGAGTCACCGGAGGGTTCGGTGCTCGGCGCCGAGCTGATGGCTGTGACCCGGCGTGAGCTCGACCGACTGCCGGAGCGGCAGCGTGTCGTCGTCACGCTGCGCGATGTGCTGGATGTCGACTCGGCGGAGGTATGTCGGCTGCTCGGTATCACGATGGCCAATCAGCGGGTACTCCTGCACCGCGGGCGGGCGGCGATTCGGCAGGCGCTCGAGGATTACGTGAGGGACGCGACGTGACCGGACAGCGATCGATGAACTGCAACGAGCTCGTAGAGCTGGTGACCGCCTACCTGGACGGAGCCTTGGATCCCGACGCGCGGGCGCGTTTCGAGGAGCATCTGAACGGCTGTGACGGCTGCGGGAACTATCTGCAGCAGTTCCGCACCACCGTGGGAGCGCTGAGCGCGATCTGCGAAGACACCGTGGAAGCCGCCTTCCGGGACCGTCTGCTCGACGCGTTCCACGATTGGCGATAGAACTGCTCAGGTGACGGATTTCGAGACCATCCTCTACCGCGCGCAGGAGCCTGTCGCCACGATCACGCTGAACCGGCCTGAGCGGCTGAACACGATCGTCCCGCCGATGCCCGACGAGATCGAGGCGGCGATCGGGCTGGCCGAACGGGACCCCGCCGTCAAGGTCATCGTGCTGCGCGGCGCCGGACGCGCGTTCTCCGGCGGCTACGACTTCGGTGGCGGGTTCGAGCACTGGGGCGAGGCGATGAACACCGACGGGCGGTGGGATCCCGGGAAGGACTTCGCGATGGTCAGTGCCCGGGAAACCGGGCCGACAAACAAGTTCATGGCGATCTGGCGGGCCTCGAAGCCGGTGATCGCGCAGGTGCACGGCTGGTGTGTCGGTGGGGCCAGCGACTACGCGTTGTGCGCCGACCTCGTGATCGCCAGCGACGACGCCGTGATCGGAACGCCGTACGCCCGCATGTGGGGTGCCTACCTGACCGGCATGTGGCTCTACCGGCTGAGTCTGGCCAAGGTGAAGTGGCATTCGCTCACCGGCGAGCCGCTGACCGGGAAAGAAGCTGCCGCAGTCGAACTCATCAACGAGTCGGTTCCGTTCGAGCGTCTCGAGGCTCGGGTCGCCGAGATCGCGGCGAAGCTGGCCACGATTCCGCTGTCACAGCTGCAGGCTCAGAAGCTGATCGTGAACCAGGCCTACGAGAACATGGGGCTGGCTTCGACGCAGACGCTGGGTGGGATCCTCGACGGCCTGATGCGCAACACGCCGGCCGCACTGGATTTCATCGGCACCGCCGCCACCGACGGTGTGCGCGCCGCGATCGAACGCCGCGACGGCCCGTGGGGCGACTACAGCCAGGCGCCGCCGGAGCGCCGGCCCGACCCGTCCCACGTGATCGAGCCCTGACGGCTGCTCCGGGTCATCGCGACGACCAGCGGGCGAGCAGGTCAGGTATCTCTGCGATCAGGAACTCGTAGAAATCTCTCATGTCGGCCAGCCGCTGTCTGGCCGGGCTGCCACGCTCGGCCACCGCAAGCCCGGCCGCGGCGGCGTGCCGCATTGCAGCGAGAGTTTCATTCTGGCTGGTGAACAGCACCGCCCAGGCATCGTCACGCAAGCGAAAATGCGCGCGCCTGCTGGCCGGGACGGGAACCCGTTCGGCCAGACCGACCGATGTGAGGGTCTTCAAGGCGCCGGAGATCGATCCGGCGCTCGCCTGCAGTCCCGCGGCCAGGTCGGCCATCGTCACACTGGGCTGTTCGCTGAACAGCAACGCCGCGAGCACGCGGGCAGTCATCCGCTGCAGGCCCAGACCGGTCAGCACGAGCGCCAGGCGCTCGGCCTCGTGTTCCAATTCGGCGGATGCCATCTGCGGTCAAACCCCCTCTGCGCCGGATGTCTTCAATTATCTCTGAAACTTCAGTATTGTCTTGGATGGTGCTCCGGGAAGTCTGGTCGGAATCGTGAATTCTCGCTACCCCGCGAAAGGCGGCACCGGCATGCGCAGCAGCGGCGACGTGATCGACGTCGAACACTTGACCTACACCTATCCCAAATCTGCCGAACCTGTCCTTCGCGGCATGGACTTCACCGTCGGCCGCGGCGAGATCCTCGGGTTCCTCGGCCCCAGCGGAGCAGGCAAGTCCACCACCCAGAAACTGCTCATCGGCCTCCTCCGCGGTCACGGCGGTCAGGTACACGTCTGGGGCCGCGAACCGGTGGACTGGGGCCCGGACTACTACCAGCGCATCGGGGTGTCATTCGAGCTGCCCAACCACTATTCCAAGCTGACCGGCCTGGAGAACCTGCACTTCTTCGCGTCCTTGTACGACGGGCCCACCTTGGACGCGTCGGAACTCATGCGCGCGGTGGGCCTCGCCGATGCGGCCGACACCCGGGTCGCCAAGTACTCCAAAGGGATGCAGATGCGACTGACCTTCGCGCGGTCCCTGATCAACGATCCGGAACTGCTGTTCCTCGACGAACCCACCTCAGGGCTCGATCCGGTCAACGCCCGCACCGTCAAGGACATGATCCTGGACCTGAGGGCCCGGGGCCGCACCATCTTTCTCACCACCCACGACATGTCCACCGCCGACGAGCTGTGCGACCGAGTGGCATTCGTCGTCGACGGTGTCATCGTGGCCATCGACAGGCCTGCTGAACTCAAGATCGCGCGCAGCCGACGGCTGGTGGAGGTCACCTACCGCGGCGCCGAAGGCACTCTTCAGAGGGCGGAGTTCGCGATGGACGGGCTGGCCGGCGACCCCGACTTCCACGCGGTGCTGGGCCGGCACCACGTCGAGACGATCCACAGCAGGGAGGCCAGCCTCGACGACGTCTTCGTCGAGGTCACCGGCAGGAGCCTGGTGTGAGCAGGTGGTCGAGCGCGCTGCGGCTCGAAGTGTCCACCCAGGTGCGGCAGAAGTTCCTGCACGCCGCGCTGATCTCCGGGCTGCTGTGGCTTGCGCTGCTGCTTCCGATCCCCCGCGACGTGCGACCGATCATCGAGCCCTATGTCCTCGTCGGCGACATCGCGATCATCGGTTTCTTCTTCATCGGCGGCTCGGTGTTCTTCGAGAAGCAGGAACGCACGCTGGGCGCTCTGATCTGCACTCCTCTGCGATTCCGCGAGTATGTATCGGCGAAGATCGCTGTGCTGGTAGCGATCTCGCTGGGCGTGGCTGTCTTCGTCGTCGTCGTCACCCACGGCATGGGCCGCCACTTGCTGCCGGTGACGGCCGGAGTCGTACTCGGGACGCTGGTGATGCTGCTGACCGGATTCGCGTCGGCGCTGCCGTTCGACTCGGTCAGCGATTGGTTCCTTTCCACGACAGTGCCGCTCGCGGTGTTGGCGCTCCCGGTGCTGCACCTTTCCGGCATCTGGCCCAACCCGGTCCTCTATCTCGTTCCCACCCAGGGTCCCCTGCTGTTGTTCGGCGCCGCGTTCGGCCAGCTGACGCTCGCACCCTGGCAGATCGTTTACGCACTCGGGTATCCCCTTGCGTGCGCGGCCGGTCTCTACCTTTTGGGCAGAACGTTGTTCGCCCAGTTCGTGGTCGAACGGTCAGGGGTGGCGTGATGGCCGTTACCGCGCTGGTGAACCGGAGAGCCTGGGCGGCCTTCGGGCACAATGACCTCCGTGGCACGTACCGGGATCCGCTCCTGGTGATGCTTGTTCTGGCACCGGTGATCTGGACCGTCGGCACGCTGGTCCTGGTCCCACCGGCAACAGAAACACTTTCTCGCCGTTATGATTTCGACCTCGTACCGTACTATCCGCTGCTTATCACCGCGCTGTTGCTACTGACCAGCATCATCATCGCAGGCGGCCTCGGTGCGTTCCTGGTGCTCGACGAGATCGACGCCGGAACACTGACCGCGCTGCAGGTCACCCCGGTGTCCCTGTCGAGCTTCTTCGCCTATCGCGCGAGCACCGTCATCGCGGTCACGACGGTCTACGTGGTGGGGACGATGTCGTTCAGCGGCATCCTCGCACCCGGACTCGTGTTGCCACTGGTGCCGATCGGCATGGTGGCCGGGCTGTCGTCGGTGGTGACGCTGTTGCTCATCGTGGCTGTGGCGCGCAACAAAATTCAAGGTATCGCGATGGTGCGCCTGCTCGGTATCGTCATCGCCGGACTACCCTGCCTGCCATGGTTCGTCGATTCCGGATGGAACCTGGCCTTCGGGGTGTTGCCGCCGTATTGGGCCGCCAAGGCTTTCTGGGTTGCCACTGAGCACGGCTTGTGGTGGCCGTATCTGGCCGGTGGCGTGGCCTACAACGTGGCGCTGGCATGGCCGCTGCTGCGCAGGTTCGTTCGCGTGAACACCTGATCGAGCCCTAGTCCATCCGCGCTACGTCCACCACGCGGAGCACCGCCACGCCCTCTTCGTCCGAGGCCGCCAGATCGACCTCGACGTCAATGCCCCAATCGTGGTCGCCGGCCGGGTCGTCGAGAATCTGGCGCACCCGCCACATCCCGGCCTGGCGTTCGATGATCAGCAGGGCCGGGCCGCGGGCGTCGGGGCCGGTGCCCACGTCGTCGTGCTCGTCGAAGTACGCGTCGCCGGCGTCCTGCCAGCGCTGCGCCGTCCAGCCCGAGCCGGTGTCCAGCGCGCCCAACTCGTCGTACCGTTCGCGTGCGAACAACTCGACGCGCCGGAACAGCGCGTTGCGAACCATCGCGGTGAAGGCGCGCTCGTTGCCTGTCAGTGGCCGCGGCCGCACCGGCACCGCGACCGGCGCGTCCAGCGGCTGATCTGGACTGGTCAACTGCTCCCACTCGTCGAGCAGACTCGAATCCACCTGGCGGACAAGCTCGGCCAGCCACTCCGTGATGTCGGTGAGTTCCTCGGTCCGCGCGGCGGTCGGCACGCCGGAGCGCAGCGCCTTGACCGCGTCGGACAGGTAGCGCAGCACCGCACCCTCCGAGCGGGTCAGCCCGTAGACGCTGACGTACTCGCGGAACGTGAACGCGCCCTCCCACATCTCGCGCACCACCGACTTGGGGGCGAGTTGCCCGTCAGCCGCCCACGGGTTGGACTGCAGGTAGATCTCGAAGACCCCGGTGAGCAGATCGTCCAGCGGCTTGGGATAGGTCACGTCGTCGAGCAGCGCGATGCGCTCGTCGTACTCGATGCCTTCGGCCTTCATCGCCGCCACCGCCTCGCCCCTGGCCTTCTTCAGCTGAGCGGCCAGGATCTGCCGCGAATCCTCCAGCGTCGCCTCGATCACCGAAACCACGTCGCGCGCATAGCTTTCCGCGTCCTGATCGAGGACGTCGATCGCGGCGAGGGCGAACGTCGACAGCGGCTGGTTCAGCGCGAAGTCCGGCGGCAGGTCGACGGTCAGCCGGTAGCGCCGCCCGTCGGCCTCGGGTGCGGGCAGCCGCTCGACGACACCCGCCTGCAGCAGGGAACGCGCGATCCCGACCGCCTCGCGGATCAGCCGCAGCTGACGCTTACGGGGTTCGTGGTTGTCGGTGAGCAGCCGGCGCATGGCCTCGAACGGATCACCCGGACGGTCCACGACGTCGAGGATCATCGCCGTGAACACCCGCATGTTGCTGGTGAGCGGCTCGGGTGCAGCGTCGACCAGACGCGTCATCGTCTTCTCGCTCCACGGCACCATTCCCTCGGGGACCTTGCGCCGCACCAGTTTCCGCCGCTTCTTCGGATCGTCGGCCACCTTCGCGAACTGCTTGAGGTTTTCCACCTCGTGCTCGGGCGCCTGCACCACGACGGTGCCGGCCGTGTCGTAACCTGCCCGTCCGGCCCGGCCGGCGATCTGGTGGAACTCACGGGCGGTGAGCAATCGAGTCCGGGTGCCGTCGTACTTCGACAGCGCGGTGAACACCACGGTGCGGATCGGCACGTTGATGCCGACACCGAGGGTGTCGGTACCGCAGATGACCTTCAGCAGGCCGGCCTGAGCGAGCTGCTCCACCAGCCGCCGGTACTTGGGCAGCATGCCGGCGTGGTGCACGCCGATGCCGTGCCGCACCAGCCGCGACAACGTCGAGCCGAACGCCGTTGAAAAACGGAAGGAACCGACCATCTGAGCGATAGCGGCCTTTTCGTCCTTGGTGCTGACGTTGACGCTCATCAGCGCCTGTGCCCGCTCCAACGCCGAGGCCTGCGTGAAATGCACGATGTAGATCGGCGCCTGGCGGGTGTCCAGCAGCTCGCCGATGGTCTCGTGCATCGGGGTGGTGGCATAGGAGTAGAACAGCGGAACCGGACGCTCGGCATGGGCCACCAGTGCGGTCGGCCGCCCGGTGCGCCGGGTCAGGTCCTCCCGCAGGAACGTGACGTCGCCCAGCGTCGCCGACATCAGCAGGAACTGGGCGCGGGGTAACTCGAGCAGCGGCACCTGCCACGCCCAGCCGCGGTCGGGGTCGCCGTAGAAGTGGAACTCGTCCATCACCACCACGCCGATGTCCGACGTCGCGCCTTCGCGCAGCGCGGTGTTCGCCAGTACCTCGGCCGTGCAGACGATGATCGGCGCGTGTGCATTGACCGCGGCGTCGCCGGTCAGCATGCCGACCTGATCCGCGCCGAAGATGCCGCACAGCGTGAAGAACTTCTCGCTCACGAGCGCCTTGATCGGCGCTGTGTAGTAACTGCGCCGCCCGGCCGCCAGCGCGGCGTACTGAGCGCCCGTCGCAACCAGGGATTTTCCCGATCCCGTGGGTGTCGCGAGCACGACGTTGGCGCCGCTGACGAATTCGATCAGCGCCTCCTCCTGCGCCGGGTACAGCGGGGTGCCTGCGGCGTCGGCCCACTCCGCGAACGCGGTGAACAGTTCGTCGGGGTCGGCGCCGGCGGCGCGCAGCGCGGAGAGGTCGCTGGGAGTGTCGAGCAGGGGCCGGCCAGTCATCGTGGATACCAGCCTGCCCGATCGGTGATCGGGTGGTGCGGTCAGGCTGCGACGTCGAAGACGACGGGCAGGGAGACCGGCCCGCTGAGCGCCGTGAGCGGCTTCCACCGGACCGGCCCCGCCAGCCGCATGTTCGGCATTCGCGCGGCCATCACAGCCAGGCCCTCCGCGATCTCGAGGCGCGCAAGGTGGGAGCCGAGGCAGAAGTGCATTCCGCCGCCGAAGGTCACCATCGCCGACCCGCCCTCACGGGTGATGTCCAGTCGGTCGGGTTCGTCGAACACCGAGGGGTCCCGGTTGGCCGACGCGAGATTCGCGACCACCAGTGTGCCTGCGGGGATTCTCAACCCGGCCAACTCCACATCCTCCACGGCGGTGCGGATCATGCCGAACGCCACCGGGAAATGCCGGAACACTTCTTCGGCGGCCCGCATCGCCAAGTCGGGGCGCCGGGCCAGCAGCTGCCACTGATCGGGATGATCACACAGGGCGTGCACGGCGGCGGCGAGTTGATTGCGGGTGGTGTCGGTGCCCGCCATCAGCAGCCCCGCCACCAGCATGCGGAGTTCATCGAGACTCAGCCGTTCCCCGCCCTCCTCAACGCGGATGAGGTCGGAGAGCAGATCATCGGTGAGACTGTGTCGCCGCCGATCCACCATGGCGTCGACGTAGTCGTCGAGTTCCTGCCAGGCAGCCAGGATGCGGTCCTGCTGATCGGACACATTCCAGGCGAAGACCCTGAAGATGTCGTCGGTCCAGTCGGAGAACGCCTGCCAGTCCTCCGGCGGCGCACCCAGCATCGCGCAGATGATCGGGATCGGGTACTTGCGGGCGATGTCCGTGACCACCTCGCAGTGCCCGCACCCCGTGCAAAGGTCGACCAGATCGGTCATCACGTCGATGACCGTTGACCGCAGACGCGCCGTTCCGCGAGGTGTGAACGCAGGCGCCACCAGCCGCCGCAGCCGATGGTGCTCGGCTCCATCGAGGCTGATCAGGTTCGCCGCGACACGGTCCCACAGCGGACCCGACGTGATGCCTTGCGCTTGGAGGAACATTCCTTTCGGAACGCAAAATCGTGGGTCTCTCAGTACCCTGCGCACCAGTTCGTAGCTGAGGACCTCTGGGCCGTGGGATCCGATAGCGATCGGTCCGCGCGAACGGGCCTCCGCGATCAGCCGATGCGCCTCGGCGGGCTCGTCGACGTGCTCGTATGCCAATACGGGCAGCTGCGCGTCAAAGACATCCGGGCAGTGGCGCGAAGGCGCCGTCTCCACGTTCATCAATCCATCGTCGACGGGAGTGCTCAACCCACTCTCAGTAGTCCGGTACTGAGATCTTCCCGATGCGGGCCAAGATCACCTGATACGCCCTCCGCGGCGGTGCTGCGCTCCTACGCTTGACAGGTGCGGTTGACATGGCCGCTCACCGGGCGGACGCAGGAGACACGGCTCATCGAAGCCGCGTTGCTCGATCATGATTCAGCAGGCATCGTGGTCAGTGGCGCGGCCGGGGTTGGAAAGAGCCGGATCGTGCGGGAGACGCTCACCGCCTTCGCGGCGCGCGACTGGTTGCTGCACTGGGTGGTCGGCACGTCGGCGGCACACAAGCTCCCCTTGGGTGCCCTGACACCCTGGACGGCGACAAGCGGCGACGACAGCCTCGAGCTCGTCCACGGTGTCATCGAGGCGCTGACCTCGTCTGAGGCGCCGGTGGTGGTGGCAGTCGATGACGTGCCGTTGCTCGACGACCTGTCGGCCGTCGTCGTGCACCAGATCATTCACCGCCGGCTCGCGAAGGTCGTGCTGACCATGCGCACCGGCGAACCGGTCAGCGATGCGACGCGTGAACTCTGGAAGGCCGGCGACTTCGACTGGCTCGACATTGCGCCGCTGACGCCGGAAGACACCGAGCGGCTGGTGCGCCTCGCCGTCGGGGGTCCGGTCGATGACGTTGCGGCACAACGCTTGTGGATGTTGACCGAGGGCAACCCGTTGTATCTGCGGTTGATCGTGGAACACGAGGTCGCCGACGGACGGCTCGCCTACGACAACGCCGTATGGACGTGGACCGGTGATCCCGTGATTCCGCCGGGTCTGGTCGAGCTCGTCGAGGCGCGTACGGGCGGGCTGCCCGAGGCCGTCAGTGATGTCATCGACGTGCTGGCCGTCGGCGAGCCCCTCGAACTACGGTCATTGACCCGGATCACCGGCGCCGAGGCCGTCGAGGAGGCCGACAGGCGAGGTCTGATCTCCTGCGAACCGGTCGATGGCGCCGTGCATGCCCGTCTGGCTCATCCGCTGTACGGCGAGGTGCGTCGCCGCCGTGCCGCTCAGACCACGTTGCGTCGCCTCCGAGGCGTCGTTGCCTCCGAACTGGCCGCGACCATACCGCGGGACGACGTCCATGCCGTGGTCCGCCGGGCGGCCCTGAGCGTTGACTCCGATCTCGAACCCGACGTCAACCTCCTTCTCGACGCAGCGCGCGGGGCCGCCTGGATGCTGGATCTGCCTCTGGCCAACCGGCTGGCCGAGGCCGCGATCGCCGCAGGCGGACGGGTCGAGGCGAGCCTGATCCGCGCCTTCGTGCTGTCCTGGGTCGGTAAGGGCGCCGTTGCAGAGGCCGTGCTCGCCGACGTCGACACAGACACGCTCACCGCGGTCGAACAGGCACGGGTGACGTACCTGCGGGCGGTCAACCTGTTCTTCACCCTCGCCGACCCGGACGCCGCCGTGGCTCTGGTCGACCGCGCCACGAGCATCGAACCGCCCGAGCGGCATTGCTTCGACGCTTTTCGGTGTGTGGCCGCGGCGGCGCTGGGCGATCCTCAGACCGCCCGCGCGCTCGCGCATTCCTTCGACGCGAGTCTGCTGCCCGATCACCTCGAGCGCCGCCTGACGGCATGGGCCGTGACGGTTGCCTGCGGAGAAGCCGGGGCCGCAGCCGAGGCAGTGACCGTCGCGAGTGCGGGCTACCCCATTCCGGTGCGGGCGTTCATCGTCATCTCCGACGCCCACATCAACGCCTTGCTGCTGGCGGGTGACACGGCGGGGGCCCAGGAGGTCGCCGAGATGATGCGTGGCCGCGCCATGGCCTCGCGGGGCGCTCCGTTCGGACAGATCGCCATCGCCGTGACCGGGCAGGCAGAGCTCGGCGCAGGTCACCTCGACCAGGCCTGTACCGATCTGTCCACCGCATTGCAGCGCGTCACGGCATGGAACACCGCAACCGGCTTCCGCTACCGGTACGAGATCCTGCTCACCACTGCGCTCGCGATGCGCGGGCAGACCCACGACGCCCTCGTGGCGCAGGCTGCGATGGAAGCTCACCGCCATCCCGGTTGGCGGTACCTCGACTACGCCCGAGCGATCGCCGCCGGATGGGTCGCC
The DNA here is from genome assembly GCF_010729305.1 of Mycolicibacterium psychrotolerans. NCBI lineage: Bacteria > Bacillati > Actinomycetota > Actinomycetes > Mycobacteriales > Mycobacteriaceae > Mycobacterium > Mycolicibacterium psychrotolerans. The sequence goes on from NZ_AP022574.1 coordinate 299,433, forward strand.
GGAGCGCAGGGTGCGGTCAGCGAAGCGATCTCGATGGTCCGGAAGGCGGCCGAGATCGCCGGTAGTCGTGGGCAATACGCGGCCGAGGTGATGTGTCTGCAGACGGCGACCCAGTTCGGTGATGCGTCCACCGCCGGCCGTCTCCATGAGCTGCAGGGCCATGTCGAGGGTCCGCGTGCCGGCATCGCGGCGCGCTTCGCTGATGCCCTGGGTTGCTCAGACGGCCGCGAACTCGAGGTCATATCCCGACATTTCGAAGAGATCGGCGACCTGATCGCTGCCACCGACGCGGCGGCGCACGCCGCGATCTGCTTCCGCGCCAAGAGCCTGCGCGGTTCCTCATTGCGGTGTTCGCTGCGCGCCGACGCCCTGGCGGAGACCTGCGGCGGCGCCCGGACCCCAGCGCTCCGTCGATGCACCGACCACCTGCCGCTGACCGCTCGCGAGCGCGAGATCGTGATGCTCCTCGGGACTTCGGCATCCAACCGCGACATCGCCTCCCTGCTGAAGGTGTCTGTGCGCACAGTGGAGAGCCACATCTACAACGCCATGGCCAAGACCGGCGCGATGAGCCGCGAGGAACTCGGTGCACTCCTGCCCGGCGGCAACGGTCAGCTCAACTGAGCCATTACCGAGGCACCGTCGAGCCAGACGTTCTCCCGGCTGATCAGCCCATCCCGGAACTCGAACACGTGCAGCATGCGGAACGTGATGCGCCTGCCCCTGCCCGGCATGCCGAGCATCGAGCCGATCACGGTTCCGGTCATGTCCTGTTCGAGGATCATCGCGTCGTCCGTGACGAACCGGCGGCGTTCCGACCACGTCTCGGCCCGGAAGTTCGCGGTGAGCTGAACGTAGAATTCTCGGGCACCACCCTTCGAATGGTGCAGTCCGTCGGGGAAACCGACGACGTCGTGTTCCACGTCCTCGGTGTAGACCGCGAGCGCCCCGTCGATGTCACCGCGACCCTCGGCCTCGATGTGGCGGTCGATGAGCGCCCGCATGTCGCGCTCCTGCATGTACTCAGGGATAGCACCTCATGGCACCGCGAAATTCAGTACTGCACTACTGACGTCTCCGTGGTTGACGCGAGCGACGATTTCCGTCAGGTCGAACGAACGGGGAGCATCATGACGATCCACATGCCACACATCCACATGCCGCACCCGCACATGCCGCATCCGGTCACAGCGGTGACGCACTGGCGGGACCACCACCCGAAGCACGTCAAGTCCGACTGGGACATCCACCTGCATCCGCACCATCAGGCGTTCATCGAGGCTGCGGCGATGTCGCGGATGATGGATCGGCTGTAGTCCGGCGCAGGCCGGCGCCCAGGGCCGCCCCGACCGCACCGAGCAGGACGAGGGCGACCCCGGCGATCAGCGAGTAGTTCAGCCACTGGTGCGCACTGCCTTCGGCGGTGCCGACCATCACCTCGGCGACGGCGCGGATGTCGCCGGTGGTGCGGTTGAGCGCCGCGTCGACGAAGCGGCGCCCCATCTCGATACCCGCCCATCCCGCGGCGCCGACCAGCAGGGCCGATACCCCGAGCGCGGTGAGCGCCCGGCCACGTGAGCGCGCGGCGGCGAAGGTCAGCAGGGCCAGCACAGCGGTCAGCACGGCGGTCGCGATACTCACCCACGGGCCCCAGGTGGCCAGCGGCCGCAGCTTTCCCGGCCGCAGGTCCGGCGAGTCCACGGTGATCGGCACGGTCAGCGTCTGAGGCACGGCGAGATCCAGGGTGCCCAGCGTGGCGCTGAACGAGGGATCCGACAGCATCGGCGCGACGTCGATCAGCCACTGATCGGTCGAGTTGCCCGCCGGCACCGCGCCGGTGAACATCCACCGGTGCGCGATCCGGTTGGCCTGCGCGAACTGCCCGGGAAAACCGGAGTTGCCGGTGTAGGAGTCGGCGACCGTGCGGACCAGCTGGGGGTTGAGCGTGTAGCCCTTGTCGGCGCCCAGCGCGAGCACCTGGGTGCTCAGCTCACCTGCCATCGCGTCCTGCAGCCGTGGGTCACTCGCGGCCCGTGCCGCCAGCGCGGCGTAACCGTCCTCGTCGACGATGTGCAGCTGCGCCCACACCGCCGGCACCGCCGCCGCCAGTGCGACGGTGGTGAGCAGCCACAGCATCAGCGCGGCGAGAAAGCGCACGGACGCGTCCTCCTGTCGGGACGCCTGCTGGGCCCCATTCGGCCGCGGGGGCGGCTCGGTCAGTCGGCCAGGGCGCGTCCCACGATGAGCGGGTCGGGCCGGCCGACGACCTCGTGGTCCTTGTTGTCGTAGTCGAACTTACTCAGCACGTAGCGCATCGCGTTGATGCGGGCGCGCTTCTTGTCGTTGCTCTTGACCACCGTCCACGGCGCGATCTCGGTGTCGGTCCAGGCGAACATGTCCTCTTTGGCAGCGGTGTAGTCGTCCCATTTGTCCAGCGAGGCAAGGTCGGTGGGCGAGAGTTTCCACTGCCGCACCGGGTCCACCTGGCGGATGGTGAACCGGCTGCGCTGCTCGGACGGCGAGACCGAGAACCACAGCTTGGTCAGGCTGACGCCGTCGTTGACCAGCATCTGCTCGAACAGCGGCACCTGGCGGATGAACTCGGCGTGTTGCCTGGGCGTGCAGAACCCCATCACCCGCTACACACCCGCGCGGTTGTACCAGGACCGGTCGAAGAGCACGATCTCACCCGCCGAGGGCAGGTGCTCCACGTACCGCTGGAAGTACCACTGCGTGCGTTCCTTCTCCGTGGGCTTCTCCAGTGCGACGACGCGCGCGCCGCGCGGGTTGAGATGCTCGGTGAAGCGCTTGATCGTGCCGCCCTTGCCGGCGGCGTCGCGGCCCTCGAAGACGATGACGTGCCGGTGGCCGTGGGCCTGGCTCCACTTCTGCAGCTTCGGCAGTTCGATCTGCAGCAGCCGCTTCTGCTCCTCGTAGTCCTCGCGCTTCATCCGCTCGGCGTAGGGGTAGTTCTCGCGCCAGGTGTCCACGATCTCGCCGCTGGGGCGCAGCATCAGAACGGGATCGTCATCGTCGTCGTCGACGACGTGGTAGCCGGAGAGGTCCGCAGTCACCGGCAGAAGTTATCGAGTCCCGCGGACGGGAGCGTGACCTGCCGGTGAACGGCCGGTGGACTACTTGGCGATGCGCTTGGGCCTGATCAGCGCCAGCTTCGTCATCATCGTGTTCATCCGCTTGAGCGCCCGCTGCGAGTTGTTGTAGTAGTTGCCGCCGGCGCCGACGTTGGTCCGGGGACTGACCACCGTCTCGATGCGGCAGTACTTGCGCAGGCCCTCCGGGCCGCCGAAGCGCGCCCCGATGCCCGAGGTCTTCCAGCCGCCCATCGGGGCGGTGGTGCACATCAGGTTGGAGATCACGTCGTTGATGTTCACTCCCCCGCAATCGAGTTGCAGCGCAACCTTTCTGGCACGCTCGATGTCCCGGGAGAACACGGCGGCCGACAGTCCGTAGGGGCTGTCGTTGGCCAACCGCACCGCCTCTTCGACCGAGGAGACCTTCATGATGGGCAGCGTCGGACCGAACGTCTCCTCGGTCATGCACGCCATCGAGTGGTCGACGTCGACCAGCACGGTGGGCTCGTAGAAGCTGCCCCCGCCGCCGCTCCGCTTGCCGCCGGTCAGCACGCGCGCCCCCTTGGCGAGCGCGTCGGCGACATGGCGTTCGGCGACGGCGACCTGGCTGTCGTCGATCATCGCGCCGAAATGGTTGCCGTCACCGGCGCCCATCTTGAGGTTCTCGACATCGCGCACCACAGCCGCGACGAACTGGTCGTAGACCGGTTCCAGCACGTAGACCCGCTCCACGGACACGCACGTCTGCCCCGCGTTGAACATCGCGCCCCAGACCGCGGCATGCGCGGCGAGGTCGACGTCGGCGTCCTCGAGCACGATCATCGGATCCTTACCGCCCAGTTCCAGGCTCACCGGGGTGAGCCGGCGCGCAGCCCGCTCGGCCACCTTCGCGCCCGTCGCACTGGACCCGGTGAACTGGATGTAGTCGCTGACGTCGATGACGGCCTCGGACACCTCCCGCGCGCCCTGCGCCAGCGCGAGAACGTCCGGTGCGCCGGAGTCGAGCCAACCCCGCATGAGCAGTTCGGCGGTCAGCGGCGTGCGCTCGGACGGTTTGAGCAGAACCGCGCAGCCGGCCGCGAGCGCACCGATGGCGTCCATCAGCGCGTTGGCCACCGGATAGTTCCACGGCGCGATGATCCCGACCACCGAGCGCGGCCGGTAATGCACCTCGATCTTCTTGATCGACAGGAACGGCAGCGCCGCGGGGCGCTTGTCCGGAGCGAGCGCCTTCTCCATGGTGCGGATGTAGTAGGAGGCGATCATCAGGATCAACGGCACCTCCTGCGCCGCGTCCGTGGCGGATTTGCCCGTCTCCTTGATCAGCAACTCTTCGATCTCTGCGCGGTGTTTCCCCAGCCACACCGCGTAGCGGGCCAGCACCTTCGCGCGGCCCGCGGCACCGCGCGCCTCCCACTCGCGCTGCGCGTCCCGCAACCCCGCCGCGATGCGGGTCACGTCGGCGGGGTCGGTCCAGCGCACCTGACCGGCGGGCGCGCCGGTGGCCGGGTTGGTGATCGTGCCGGTGCCGGTGAACGGCTTGACGTCGGAAGTCGCAGTCATGCCCCCACTCTAACCAGACATGTGACCCAGGTCGCACCCGGGGTTGACACCTGTCAAGTAGCCGGGGCGATGCCCCGGATGTACGCGGCCTGACCCAGATGCTGCGCGGCGTCGTCGATGATGCTGACCAGCCGCGCGCCGGCCGTCACCGGTGGTGTCCACCGCTCGTCGATGATACGGGCGAGTTCGTCGGCCGACACCGAGGCCACGTAGGACAGCGACTCGCGGTGCACCGCGTGGTAGTAGCCGCCGAGCAGTTCGGCCGACGCGCGGACCTTGGCCACCTCCTCGGGGGTGTGGCCGTAGCCGTGGGCGTCGCGCGGCAGGTCGAGGCCGAACTGGTCGACCCAGCCCTCCCGGAACCAGATCTGTTCCAGGCCGGCGATGTCGCACAGCTGCGCGTCCTGCATGCGGGCGGTGTGCCAGATCAGCCACGCGATGGTGTTCGCCTCCGGCGTCGGCCGGTAGTACGCGACGTGGTCGGTGAGGCCGTCGGTCAGATCGTCGGCGTGCTCGATCAGCCGGGTGAAGGAGTCGCGCAGGAGTTCGCGGGCAGCATCGATGTCAGCCATGGGGCCAAGCTACGCGGGACCGCCGCCGTGGAAAACCGCCTCGACGTTGTTGCCCTCCGGGTCGCGCACGAACGCGCCGTAGTAGTTCGGGTGGTACTCCGGCCACAGCCGCGGCTCGTGCAGCGGCTCGACCCCGAGCGCCAACGCGGTGCGGTAGAACGCCTGCACCGATTCGGCATCCTTCGCGGCGAACGCGATGTGTGTCTCGCGGTTGGGCCCGCCGACCTGACCGGCGGAGGCATCGGCGATCCAGAAGGCGGGATGGCCGTCGGCGCCGTAGCCGATGGCGACCTCCATGTCCATCTGCCGCGTGTACCCGAGGACGCCGAGAACCTTGTCGTAGAACGTCTTCGACTCGTCCCAGTTCGAGCAGTTGATTCCGAAGTGGTCGATCACGCCCTCACCGTACATTCGGGGGATGACAGTTGACCTGATCATTCGCGGCGGCACCGTGGTCGACGGCCTGGGCGGCGAACCCTTCGTCGCCGACGTGGCAGTCAGCGACGGCGTGGTGGTCGCCGTCGGAGACGTCCGCGAGACCGCCTGGCGCGAGATCGACGCCACCGGCCTGCTCGTCACCCCCGGTTTCGTCGACCTGCACACCCACTACGACGGCCAGGCGATCTGGTCGGACCGGTTGACCCCCTCCTCCGCGCACGGCGTCACCACCGCGGTGATGGGCAACTGCGGTGTCGGCTTCGCGCCCTGTCGCCCGTCAGACCACGACGTCCTCGTCGATGTGATGGCCGGCGTCGAGGACATCCCCGGCGTGGTGATGGTCGACGGACTGCCGTGGCACTGGGAGACGTTCCCGGAGTTCCTCGACGCCGTCGACGCCGGACGGGGGCGCGACATCGACGTCGCCGCCTTCCTGCCGCATTCCCCGCTGCGGGTCTACGTGATGGGACAGCGCGGTGTCGACCGCGAGCCCGCCTCCGCCGAAGACCTGGCGATGATGCGCAAGCTGGCCGCCGAGGCGGTCCAGGCCGGTGCGCTGGGTTTCGCGTCGTCCCGGCTCACGCTGCACAAGTCCGAGAGCGGCCACCCCATCCCCAGCTACGACGCCGGCTACGCGGAGATCGAGGCCATCGCCCGCGGCGTCGACGACGCCGGCGGCGGGCTGATCCAGTTCGTGCCGGACCTGATGGCCGGTGACTACGAGCCGGCGCTGCGCACGGTCTTCGACGTCGCTGCCGACGTCGGGCTGCCGGTGACGTTCACGCTCGCGATCGGCAACGCCGGTGATCCGTTCTTCCTCGATGCGCTGACCATGGTGGAGAAGGCCAACAGCGACGGTGGTCAGATCAGCGCCCAGATCTTCCCACGTCCCATCGGGTTGGTGCTGGGCCTCGACCTGTCGGGCAATCCGTTCGTGATGTACCCGTCCTATCAGGCGATCGCGGACCTGCCACTGGCCGAGCGGGTGGCCGAGATGCGCAAACCCGAAGTGCGCGAACGCATCCTGACCGACACCCCGGCATCCGACGGACATCCGCTGATGTTCGCCGCCCAGGCCTGGAACTACATGTTCCCGCTCGGCGACCCGCCGAATTACGAACCGTCACCGTCGGATTCGATCGGTGCGCGCGCGAAGGCCCGTGGTGTGAGCCCGGCCGAAGAGGCCTACGACCGCCTGCTCGACGACGACGGCCACGCCATGCTGCTGGTCACGCTGGCGAACTTCCGCGACGGCTCGCTCGACACGGTCGCCGAACTGATCCGCCGCGACGACGTGGTGCTGGGTCTCGGCGACGGCGGCGCGCACTACGGGATGATCTGCGACGCAAGCTTTCCCACCTACATGCTGACGCACTGGGTGCGGGACCGACCCAACGGCCGGCTGACGGTGGCCGAGGCCGTGCGCGAGCTGACGTCGGTGCCGGCGAAGGTGGCGGGGCTGGCCGACCGCGGCCGGATCGCGGAGGGCTACAAGGCCGATCTCAACGTCATCGACGCGGCCGCGCTGCGGTTGCACCGGCCGGTCGTGGTCAACGACCTTCCTGCCGGTGGCCGCCGGCTCGACCAGGCCGCCGACGGGTATGTGGCCACCATCGTCTCCGGTGAGGTGATCGCCGAGAACGGTGTGCCGACGCAGGCCCGGCCCGGGAAGCTGATCAGAGGACGCCGGCCCGCGCCGACGGCGTGATGACCCGGCCTCGACTACTTCCGATGAGCGTCAAGGTGGATCTCGACACGCTGGCCGATACCATCGTCGACTTCTCGTTCGCCTACCTCGTCACCGTCGGCGACGACTACCGCGCCCATACCGTCGCGGTCGACCCGGTCCTGACCGACGGCGCGCTCGTCATCGACTCGGTGGGCAACAGCACCCGCCGCAATGCCGGCGCACACCCGGACGTGACGCTGGTGTGGCCGCCGCACGAGCCAGGCGGTTACACGCTGATCGTCGACGGCACGGCGGCGGACGCTGGAGCCGGATTGCGCGTCGAGCCCGTGGGCGCGGTGCTGCACCGCAAGCCGAACCCGAACTCCGCGCTGTCGGCGACGGGATGCGGAGACGACTGCGTGCCGCTCAGCGAGTGACCACGACCTTGCCCGCCATCCGGCCGGACTCGACATCGCGGTGCGCGTCGATCAGCCCGGCCGCCGAGAAGTCGGTGATCGTCTTGGTAACCGTGGCGCGCAGCGTTCCCCCATCGACCAGCTCCGCGGTGCGGGCCAGCAGCCGCTGCTGTTCGATCATGTCGGGGGTTTCGAACATCGCACGGGTGAACATCAGTTCCCAGTGCCAGGCGATGCTCTTGGCCTTGAGCCCGACCAGTTCGAGGCCCTCGGGTTCGTCGATCGCGGTGATGTGACCGAACGGTTTGACGATCGCCTCGTAGTCGTCGACGTTGCCCGCCGAATGCGGCGAGAACAGATACTCGACGCCGCCGGGCACCGCCGCCAGCGTCTCGGCGCGCAGATGGTGGTGGTTCACCACGATGTCGGCGCCCATCTGCTGCGCCCACGCCCGGGACTCGTCGCGGCTCGCCGTGGCGATCACCCGCACGCCCGTCAGTGCCTTGGCGAGCTGGATCATGATCGAGCCCACGCCGCCGGCGCCGCCGAGCACCAGCAGGTCACCCTTCGACTCCGGGGTCAACCCGAACCGGTCGAACAGCGACTCCCAGGCGGTGATCGTGGTCAGCGGCAGCGCCGCCGCCTCGGCGAACGACAACGACACCGGCTTGCGCGACACGATCCGCTCGTCGACCGCCTGCAGCTCGGCGTTGCTGCCCGGCCGGGTGATGTCGCCGGCATACCAGACCTCGTCGCCGACCGACAGCGTCGTCACGTCCGGTCCAACCGCCTCGATCACCCCGGCGGCGTCGTACCCGAGAATCTTCGGCCGCCCTGGATCTTCGAGGGCGGCACGCTGTTTCACGTCGACCGGATTCACCGACACCGCCCGCACGCACACCAGCACGTCGCGCGGGCGCAGCTCGGGGACGTCGATGGTGATGTCGCGCAGGCTGTCGTCGAGGGAGTCGGCCGCGAAGGCCCCGATCGCCGTCATCGTGGTCATGTCAGAGGTGAACCGGCGGACGCCCGGTTTTCATCCACGGCTGTCACACCGAGAGCACGTTGAGACTCGGTTATCCACAGGCGGAGGCGGGGCCCTTTCGACGGCCGTGGTGGTGCGCTGCGATCAAGCGATGACGATCGAGCACATCCTTGCGGCTAATGGCGGCATCGTCTCCGCGGCGCAACTGCGCACAAGTGGATGGTCGTACTCGCAGATCGAGAAAGTCCCTGGGTTGCGCCAGCTCCGACGAGGTTGGTACGTCGGTCCGTCCGCCCATCCTCATGTAGTGCGCGCCGTCTCGGCCGGTGGAGTACTGAGTTGTGTGTCGGCGTTGCGTCTGCGCCACGTCTGGGTGCCCGACTCGGACCTGCACGTCCGCTACTCGGCACGAGCACGCCGGTCACGACCCGGAGTCCGCTCCTGTCACCCGTACCGACTGGATCCACCGATTGTCGGGGCGATCGACCCGCTGGACATCGCGGCGGCGTCTGCAGCGAACTATGTCGATGCCGAGGGATTGATTGTCGTCTTGGACTCGATGCTGAACACCAGGATGATCGGCATGGCGGATGCTCGATCGATCGTCGCCGCGTCGCGTTTCGCCCGGTTGAATCTCGCCGAGCGGTGCGACCCCGCCAGCGAGTCGGGCACGGAAACCATGGTCCGACTGCGGCTACGGGCCGCCGGAATCCGCCTGCAGACTCAAGTGGTGATAGCGCGCGTGGGGCGCGTCGACTTTCTCATCGGCAATCGCCTCATCATCGAAGTCGACAGTCGCGAGCACCATCTGTCCAAGTACCAGTCGGACCGTACGCGCGACAGAGTTGCGGCCGGGCTGGGGTATCTGGTGGTCCGGCTGACGTATCAGGATGTCGTGCACCGATGGGAGACGGTGTTGGCAGACATTCTTGCGATCATTCGGCGGCGTGCGCACAGAGGTCCGATGACAACGTCAGCCTGAGAGCGTCCCGGTAGATATATGGCCGCGAAAGCGTTCTCAGCGCGACATTGCGTTCGACCACAACGAAAAAGCCCCGGCTCGCCAAGCGAGCCGGGGCCTTTCTCGTACTGGGACTTAGAAGTCCATACCGCCCATGCCACCGGTCGGGTCGCCGGCGGGTGCGGCGGCCTTCTCCGGCTTGTCGGCGACGACGGCCTCGGTGGTGAGGAACAGCGCCGCAATCGAGGCTGCGTTCTGCAGCGCCGAGCGGGTGACCTTCACCGGGTCGGCAACGCCGGCCTTCAGCAGGTCCTCGTACTCACCGGTGGCGGCGTTGAGGCCGGTGCCGGCGGGCGAGTTGGTGACCTTCTCGGCGACGACGCCGGGCTCCAGGCCGCCGTTGAAGGCGATCTGCTTCAGCGGAGCCGACAGCGCAACGCGGACGATGTTCGCGCCGGTGGCCTCGTCACCGGTGAGGTTGAGCTCGTCCAGCGACGGAGCCGACTGCAGCAGGGCGACGCCGCCACCGGCGACGATGCCCTCCTCGACGGCGGCCTTCGCGTTGCGGACGGCGTCCTCGATGCGGTGCTTGCGCTCCTTGAGCTCCACCTCGGTGGCAGCGCCGGCCTTGATCACCGCAACACCGCCGGCCAGCTTGGCCAGGCGCTCCTGCAGCTTCTCGCGGTCGTAGTCGGAGTCGCTGTTCTCGATCTCGGCGCGGATCTGAGACACCCGGCCGGCGATGGCGTCGGAGTCACCGGCGCCCTCGACGATCGTGGTCTCGTCCTTGGTCACGACGACCTTGCGGGCCTTGCCCAGCAGCGAGACGTCGGCGGTCTCGAGCGACAGGCCGACCTCTTCGCTGACGACCTGGCCACCGGTGAGGATCGCCATGTCCTGCAGCATCGCCTTGCGGCGGTCACCGAAGCCCGGGGCCTTGACGGCGACGGACTTGAAGGTGCCGCGGATCTTGTTGACCACCAGGGTCGACAGGGCTTCGCCCTCGACGTCCTCGGCGATGATCAGCAGCGGCTTGCCGGACTGGATGACCTTCTCCAGCAGGGGCAGCAGATCCTTGACGGTCGACACCTTGGAGCTGACCAGCAGGATGTAGGGATCCTCGAGGACGGCTTCCTGACGCTCGGCGTCGGTCACGAAGTAACCCGAGATGTAGCCCTTGTCGAAGCGCATACCCTCGGTGAGCTCGAGCTGCAGGCCGAACGTGTTCGACTCCTCGACGGTGATGACACCCTCGTTGCCGACCTTGTCCATGGCCTCGGCGATGAGCTCGCCGATCTGGGTGTCGCCGGCCGAGATCGCGGCGGTGGCAGCGATCTGCTCCTTGGTCTCGACCTCCTTGGCCGACTTCAGCAGCGTCTCGGTGACCTTCTCGACGGCCTTCTCGATGCCGCGCTTGAGACCGAGCGGGTTGGCGCCGGCGGCCACGTTGCGCAGGCCCTCGCGGACCAGTGCCTGGGCCAGCACGGTGGCGGTGGTGGTGCCGTCACCCGCGACGTCGTCGGTCTTCTTGGCGACTTCCTTGACCAGCTCGGCGCCGATCTTCTCGTACGGGTCCTCGAGCTCGATCTCCTTGGCGATGGACACACCATCGTTGGTGATCGTGGGGGCACCCCACTTCTTCTCGAGAACGACGTTGCGGCCCTTGGGGCCCAGCGTCACCTTTACCGCGTCGGCGAGGGCATTGAGTCCCCGCTCGAGGCCGCGACGGGCCTCTTCGTCATACGCAATTGTCTTGGCCATTGCGAAGTGTTTCCTCCGGATTGGGGATGCACGTCTTGGTCGGGCGCAGTGCCCGCGACGGACGGCTGGGGTGTGCTCGCTGATGCGGCCCCGGCCTCACCGTCCCGACCTAGCACTCGCCGGTCGCGAGTGCCAACTGCATTCTTAGCACTCGCCCAGGGTGAGTGCAAGGCCGTTCACCCAGCGCGTAGGCCGTCGAGCACGACGTCGATGAGCCGGCCTGCGGCGGCGTCGTTGTAGCCCTGCATCGCCTGCAACCCGACCAGCAGCGCCTTGACGTCGGCGACGTCCACATCACGGCGCACGGTGCCTGCGTCCTGCGCGGCACGCAACAGCGCACCGAGCATGTCCATGAAGTCTTTCTCCGCCTCGGGAATCGCCGCATTCACATCGATCCCCATGCCGGCCAGTGCCTCGCTGAGCCCGCGGTCGGTCGCCCCCCACTGCAGCACCATGGACCGCAGGAAGGTGAACAACGCGTCTGCAGGCTCCGCGTCGTCGAGCAGGGCGCGACCCGAGGCGACGATCCCGCGGATGCGGTCCTCGACGACGGCGCGGAACAGATCCTCTTTGGTGGGAAAGTGCCGGTAGACGGTGCCGGCGCCGACGCCGGCCCGCCGGGCGATCTCGTCGATCGGCACCGCAAGCCCGTCGGCGGCGAAGGTGTCGTAGGCGACCTCGAGCACGCGCGCGCGGTTGCGCGCGGCATCTGCGCGCAGGGGCCGACTCATGCACACCTCCCGCGGGAATACGAAAGCGGGGCGCGCGTTCCGTATAGTGATCAACAACCGGAGCGAACGCCCCGTTTCACTTCATTCTAGGAGAAGCTCATGAGCAAGTGGACCACCGCCGACATTCCCGACCAGACCGGCCGCACCGCCGTCATCACCGGCGCCAACACCGGGCTGGGCTACGAGACGGCCGAGGCCCTGGCCGCCAAGGGCGCGCGCGTCGTGCTCGCCGTCCGCAATCTCGACAAGGGCAAGGACGCCGCCGACCGCATCGAGCGGGCCGTACCGGGCGCCGCGGTCGAACTCCAGGAACTGGACCTCACGTCGCTCGACTCCATCCGGGCCGCGGCCGAGCAGCTCAGGGGCGACCATCCAGCCATCGACCTGCTCATCAACAACGCGGGCGTGATGTTCACCCCGCGGTCGACCACCAAGGACGGGTTCGAGCTGCAGTTCGGCACGAATCATCTCGGCCACTTCGCGTTGACCGGCCTGCTGCTCGACCGCGTGCTGGCAGCGCGGGGCTCGCGGGTCGTGACGGTCAGCAGCGTGGGGCACCGCTTCGCCCGCAGCGGCATCGACTTCGACGATCTGCAGTGGGAGCGGAGCTACAGCCGGGTCGGGGCCTACGGGCGGGCCAAGCTCGCCAATCTGATGTTCACCTACGAGCTGCAGCGCCGCCTGCTCGGCACGAAGACGGTCGCGGTGGCCGCCCACCCGGGCGGCTCACGCACGGAGCTGACGCGCAACCTGCCGCCGCTGGTGGGAGCGGCGACCAGACTGGTCGAGCCGCTGTTCCAGAGCGCGGACATGGGCGCGCTGCCGACCCTGCGCGCAGCGACCGACCCCGGCGTGCTCGGCGGCCAGTACTACGGACCCGACGGCTTCGGCGAGCAGCGCGGCTACCCCAAGGTGGTGGCGTCCAGCGCCGTCTCGCATGACACCGCCGCCCAGCGCAGGCTGTGGGCCGTCTCCGAAGAGCTGACCTCAGTCACCTACCCCGTCCCCGTGGCGTCCTGACCGAGCCGGGCGGTGGGCTCGCGGGGCCGCACCTCGCGTCTTACCCACCGCCCGCGGGAGACCGGCGGAGGCGTGCCGTTCCGCGCGCTGCTCAGCGGCCCGTGTCGTCGGCTCCGTCACGTCCGCGCGTGCGCCGTTGCGGCGGATCCTGCCGTCCGACAGGTAGGGACGCCGGTCGCCGGGCCGATCGTGGCGGCGGTAGCCGGCGTCGACGAGTGGACGAAGGATCCGGTCGGCCGCGTCGACGAGCCGGTCCGGCACGCCGAGGTCGCGCAGCGGCCGGGTCAGCGGCAGGTGCTCGGTCGGGACGAAGTACCTGGTGACCGTGTCGTCGACGGTGATGTTCTCCGGCGGAATGTCCGACAGGTCGACGTCCCAACTGGGCGGGCCGTGGACGTAGATCATGCCCATCAGCGCGTTCGCGTCGGCGACGACGTTCCACGGTCGATCGGGCGGATCGGCCCAGGGGTCGTATTCGCCCGTCACCACCGCGGTCGGGTACCGCGTCGCCGGAATGCGGCGGACCGTGTATCGCAGCAGCGGGATGCGCGCGCCTTCCCGGAACCAGTTCGCGACACCGGCTTCCGGGGAGGCGATGAGCACGAACCTGACGTCACTCGGCTGGGGCGGATCCGCCCCGGCGGCCAGCTCGGCGGCGAGCCGCGCGGCGACCATGCTGCCCATCGATTCACCGATCACGATGACCGGACCATCGGCCGCGCGCACCGCAGCGCCGGCCCGCTCGACCCCCTGCGCGAGTGCGCGGTCGGTGGCGAACGGATTCTGCGAGTAATCGACGATCAGCGGGTCGTCATCGTCATGCAGGTTGATGCCGATGTTCGGATAGCTCCTGGCGATGATCGGGTAGAACGGGTCGATCCTCTTGAAGAGGGTGGCTCCCGGAATCAGGACCGCCTCGTCGGCGGCACTGACGGGCCTGCCGAGGGCGCCGCCGACCAGCAGCACCGCCGCCACGGCGATGACTGCGACAAAACTGCTGCGTGCTCTGGCCATTCCACGGTCAGCGTGGCACGGCCGGCCTCGGTAGGGGCTGGATATGCTGCGAAGTGTGTCGTTGTGGGACGTCAGGCAGGTGCCGCCCTATCCCCCAGTGCGCTACACCGCGGACCACCCGGAGGTGAGCGCCTGGGTCAAGCGCGGTGACGAGCCGCCCGACTACGACTCGTTCGGTGTCGTGCAGTACCACTACCTGGCCGGCCAGGATGCGACGAACGGCGACTACGGCCTGTACCGGGTGCAGATCGCCCCGCGCGGCGGCGGTCCAGGACCGCACTTTCACCGCGGCATGTCGGAGGCGTTCTACGTCCTCTCGGGCGGGGTGTCGCTGTACAACGGCACCGAATGGACTGACGGCGGAGCGGGAGACTTCCTGTACGTGCCGCCGGGCGGGATCCACGGCTTCCGCAACGAGGCCGACGACGCCGCGACGATGCTGATGCTGTTCGCCCCCGGCGCGCCGCGCGAACACTACTTCGAGGGATTGGCCCAGCTCGGCGAGCTCACCGAAGAGGGACGTCGCGAGTGGTTCATCAAGAACGACAACCACTTCGTCGAGTAGCCGACGGACACGCCGACCGCGGACACGCCGCGAAGATGCGGCCACGGAAGCGCCTGCCCTAGACTGCGATTCGGTCACGCTGTCGGAGACGGCATTTCAGTCTGAGGGGAGTCATGGGTGCGGGCTGACGCAGCGCCCGGCACCCAGACGCTTCGAGGCTGGCAGCGACGGGCGCTGGTGAAATACCTGTCCGCGCAGCCGCGCGACTTTCTCGCCGTAGCCACGCCCGGTTCGGGCAAGACCACCTTTGCTCTGCGCGTCGTCGCCGAGCTGCTGGCGCAGCGCACCGTCGAGGCCGTGACGATCGTCGTGCCCACCGAGCACCTCAAGATCCAGTGGGCGCAGGCGGCCGCGCGCCAGGGCATCGCGCTGGACCCGAAGTTCTCGAACTCGAACTCCCAGACCTCCTCGGAGTACCACGGCGTCGTCGTCACCTACGCCCAGGTGGCCAGCCATCCCTCGCGGCACCGCGTCCGTACCGAGAATCGCAAGACGCTCGTCGTGTTCGACGAGATCCATCACGGCGGGGACGCCAAGAGTTGGGGCGACGCGATCCGGGAGGCCTTCGACGATGCCACCCGCCGGCTCGCGCTGACCGGTACACCGTTCCGCAGCGACGACAGCGCGATCCCCTTCGTCACCTACGAGCCCGATAAGGCGAATGCGCACTTGAAAGTTTCGAAGGCGGACCACACCTACGGCTACTCCGACGCGCTGGCCGACGGCGTGGTGCGGCCCGTGATGTTCATGGCGTACTCCGGTGAGGCCCGGTGGCGCGACAGCGCCGGCGAGGAGCACGCGGCGCGCCTCGGCGAGCCGCTGACCGCAGAGCAGACCGCCCGGGCGTGGAAGACCGCGCTCAACCCGGCGGGACAGTGGATGCCCGCGGTGATCGCCGCCGCCGACACCCGGCTGCGCGGGCTGCGCCGGCACGTGCCCGACGCAGGCGGGATGGTCATCGCCTCGGATCAGACGGCTGCCCGCGCGTACGCCGACCTGCTGACCACGATCACCGGCGAGGCGCCCACGGTGGTGCTCTCCGACGACAAGGGCGCGTCGGACCGCATCTCGCAGTTCTCCGCAGGCACGTCGCGGTGGCTGGTGGCGGTGCGCATGGTGTCCGAAGGGGTCGACGTGCCGCGCCTGGCGGTCGGGGTCTATGCGACCAGTGCGTCGACGCCGCTGTTCTTCGCCCAGGCGATCGGACGTTTCGTGCGGTCCCGGCGGCCCGGCGAGACGGCGAGCATCTTCCTGCCGTCGGTGCCCAACCTGCTGCTGCTCGCCTCGGAAATGGAGGCGCAGCGCAACCACGTGCTGGGCAAGCCGCACCGCGAGACGCTCGACGACCCGCTCGACGCCGAACTGGCCGAGCAGAAGCGCGACGAGCCCGACGACGGCGAAGGCAAAATCGAGTACCTCGGTGCCGACGCCGAGCTGGATCAGGTGATCTTCGACGGCGCCTCTTTCGGGACGGCGACGCCCGCCGGCAGCGACGAGGAGGCCGACTACCTCGGCATCCCCGGCCTGCTCGACGCCGCCTCGATGCGAGACCTGTTGCGGCGCAGGCAGGATGAGCAGCTGCAGAAGCGCACCGAGTCCGGCGCGGTGGTGCCGCCGACCACGCACGGCCAGTTGCGCGAGTTGCGCCGCGAACTCAACACGCTGGTCTCGCTGGCGCACCATCGCACCGGCAGGCCGCACGGCTGGATCCACAACGAACTGCGCCGGCGGTGCGGGGGTCCGCCGGTCGCCGCGGCCACCCGCGAGCAGCTGGCGGAGCGCATCGAGGCGGTCCGGGTGCTACAGCGCGAACTGACGGCCTGAAGCCAGCTTCGCGAGATTCGCCAGCGAGTTCTCCAGGTGGCTGGTCGGGAACGGCGGGAAGGTGATGCGCTGCCGCAACTCCCCGGGAACCCCCGACCAGTCGTAGGTGAGCGCGACGCGGGTCTGCCCGGGACCGGCGGCGTCGAGGTCGTATCGCCATGTCCAGCCGCCGAATTCGAGCCGGCCGTCCTCGCCCTCCTGTCCCGGTTCCCAGGCGATGGTCCGGTGCGGTTCCCAGGCGATCACCTTGTTGGCCATCTCGTAACGCCCGTCGGGGTGGTTGTCGTGGTACATCGCGACGCGGAAGATCTGCCCCTCTCCGCTGATGGGTTCGCCGTCGAGGGATTCGCGGACCCACCCGGTGCCGTCGATGGCGGCGTGGTTGGCGGGGTCGGCCAGCACCGCGAACACCGCGGCGGGTTCGACGTCGACGACGGTGGTGACGGTCAGTGTTTCGGTCATGCAGGTCCGACTCCGCATGATCGCGGAACTCATCGCTACAGGCCGAGCAGTGTCGGCAGGTCTGCCACCGAATCGATGACGTGGTTGGGCTGCATCGCGAATTCGTCTGCGGCCCAACGGTCCAACGTGTCCTGCCGGAACTTGCCCGTCCGCACCAGCACGCCCGTCATCCCCACCACCTGCGCGGCGAGCACGTCGTTGTTCAGGTCGTCGCCGATCATGTACATCTCGTCCGGGTCGACGCCGAGCCGGCTCGCGGCCGACAGGAAGCCCTCGGGCGCCGGCTTGCCCACCGCGGTGGCTTTGCGCCCTGAGGTCTCCTCCATGCCGATCAGGTACATGCCGGTGTCCACCCGCAGCCCGTCGGTGGTGGTCCACGCGGTGCTGCGGTGCATCGCCACCACCGGCACCCCCTGGGCCATCCAGTCGTACACCCAGGACAGCGTCAGGTGGGTGTACTCGGGTCCGGCGCCGCCGAGCAGCACGACGTCCGGCGCCTCGGGCGCCCGCGGACCGCTGAACTCGGTCGAGTAGACGAGGTCGAGGCCGGGCATGTCCTCGCCGATCTGCCCGCTGTTGACCAGGAAGCATCGGGCATCGGGGTAGCGGTCGCGGACGTAGTCCGCGGTCAGCACCGCCGCGGTGATCACCTCGTCGGCACTCACCGCCATCCCCGCCTCGGTCAACAGGTCGGCGATCTGCACCCGGGTGCGGGTCGTCGTGTTGGTCAGATAGGCGCACGCGACCTGATGCTCGGCGAGCGTGCGCAAGGTGTCGGCCGCGCCGGGGATCGGCTGCCACGAGGTCACCAGAACGCCATCGATGTCGAAGAGCACTCCACCGATCGCCATGGTGCGACAGTAAACCGCCGCCGGTCGAGCGCAACCGGAGGCAGCCGGGGGACGAAACCTCAGTATCTTGATGCCATGACCGCGAAATGGACCGCCGACAATGTGCCCGACCAGTCCGGGCGGACCGCCGTGGTCACCGGAGCGAACTCCGGCATCGGCTACGAGGCCGCGCACGTCCTCGCCGGCCGCGGCGCGCGCGTCGTGCTCGCGGTGCGCGACCTCGCCAAGGGCCGGCGCGCCCAGGAGACGATCCTGGCCGCGCATCCCGGTGCCGACGTGACGGTGCAGGAACTCGACCTGTCCTCGCTGGCGAGCGTGCGCAACGCCGCCGAGGCGCTGCGCACGGCGCTTCCCGCGATCGATCTGCTGATCGACAACGCCGGCGTCATGTACCCGCCCAAGCAGGTCACCGCCGACGGCTTCGAATTGCAGTTCGGCACGAACCATCTCGGCCACTTCGCGCTCACCGGTCTGCTCCTGGACCGTCTGCTGACCGTCGCCGGATCCCGAGTGGTCGTCGTCGCCAGCATCGCCCACAACATCCGGGCCGACATCCACTTCGACGACCTGCAGTGGGAACGCGGCTACAACCGCGTCGCCGCCTACGGCCAGTCCAAGCTGGCGAACCTGATGTTCACCTACGAGCTGCAGCGCAGGCTCGCGGCCGCGGGCGCCCAGACCATCGCCGTGGCCGCCCACCCCGGCATCTCCAACACCGAGCTGATGCGCCACGTGCCCGGCTCCGGACTGCCCGGTTTCGCCAAGCTCGCCGGCCTGGTCACCAACAGCCCGGCCGTCGGCGCGCTGGCCACGCTGCGCGCGGCCACCGACACCGGCGCGCGCGGCGGCCAGTACTACGGACCGTCGGGGTTCCGGGAGCTGGTCGGGCATCCGGTGCTGGTGCAGTCCAACCGCAAGTCCCACGACGAAGCGGTGCAGCAGCGACTGTGGGCGGTGTCCGAAGAACTCACCGGCGTCAGCTACCCGGTCTGATGCGCAGCGTCGAGGAACACCGCCGGGTGGTGGCCGGTCTGATCACCGCGCGGCCGCCGACGGCGCTGCCGCTGGCCGACGCGCTCGGCCTGGTGCTCGCCGAAGAGGTGGTGGCCGGGGTGTCGCTGCCCGGCTTCGACAACTCCGCGATGGACGGGTACGCCGTGCTGGCCGCCGACGTCGCGACCGCCTCCGACGCCGCCCCGGTGCAACTGCCCGTCGCCGAGGACATCCCGGCCGGCCGCACCGACATCCCCACGCTGGCGCCCGGGACGGCGCACCGCATCATGACCGGCGCGCCGCTCCCCCACGGCGCGACCGCCGTCGTCCCCGTCGAGGCGACCGACGGCGCCGTCGACACCGTGGCGATCCGCGCCCGCGCCGCCGAGGGGCAGCACGTCCGGCGCGCCGGGGAGGACGTGACCGCGGGGACGACGGTGCTGCAGGCCGGGCAGGTGCTCACCCCGGCGGCGCTCGGCCTGGCCGCGGCGCTGGGGCTGCGGGAGCTCACGGTGACGCCCCGTCAGCGCGTCCTGGTCGTCTCCACCGGTACCGAGCTGGTGTCGCCCGGCACCGCGCTCGCACCGGGGCAGATCTACGAGTCCAACGGTGTGATGCTGGCCGCCGCGGTCCGCGATGCCGGCGCGGAGGTGATCGCCTCGCCGACGACCGGCGACGACGTCGACGCGTTCCGTGAGACGCTGCAGCGCCACCTCGGCGGTGAGCACCCAGCCGACCTGGTCCTCACCACGGGCGGCGTCAGCGCCGGAGCCTACGAAGTGGTCAAGGACGCGCTGGGCGGACCGTCGGGCGGCGTCGAGTTCGTCAAGGTCGCCATGCAGCCGGGGATGCCGCAGGGCGCCGGCTCGCTGGAGGGCACCCCGACGGTCACGCTGCCCGGCAACCCGGTCAGCGCGCTGGTGTCCTTCGAGGTGTTCGTCCGCCCGGCGTTGCGCGCGGCGATGGGCCTGACGCACCCGGACCGGCCACGACGCACCGCGATGCTGACCGAGGACCTCACCTCCCCGCGGGGGAAACGGCAGTTCCGCCGCGGCGTGCTCGACCCCGTGACCGACACCGTCACCAGCTACGGCCCGCCCGCATCGCATCACCTGCGCTGGCTGGCCTCGGCGAACTGCCTGCTGGAAATCGACGAGGACACCTCAGAGGTGGCGTCGGGCTCGCGGGTGCAGGTCTGGGACCTGCGCTAGCGACCCTTGCCCGTAGAATCGCCGGACGATGGCCAGACGCCCCGACCTCAAAACAGGCCCCGCGCGGCTGGCGGCCCTGATCCGTACGTCCGTTCCCCCGATGCACGCTGCGGGTCTGCCGTTCGTCGGCGCGAGCCTCGCCGTTGCGTTGGCCGGACGCCGGAATCGCTGGATTCGCCGTGCCGGGCTCACCTCCGCCGCCGCCAACGCCGCGTTCTTCCGGCACCCGCCCCGGACACCTCCGGCCCGACCCGGGGTCGTCGTGGCCCCGGCCGACGGCCTGATCTGTCTGGTGGACGAGGAGGTGCCGCCGAGCGAACTCGGTCTCGCGGCAACGCCGCTGCCGCGAATCAGCATCTTCCTGTCGCTGCTGGACGCGCACGTGCAGCGGGCGCCGATCGGCGGTGAGGTGGTCACCGTCCGGCACCGCCCCGGCCTGTTCGGGTCCGCGGATCTGGAGGCCGCCAGCGCCGACAACGAGCGCAACAGCGTGGTGATCCGCACCCCGGAGGGTGCGGAGGTGATCGCGGTGCAGATCGCAGGGCTGCTCGCGCGCCGCATCGTCTGCACCGCCAAGCCGGGCGACAAGATCGGCATCGCGGAGACCTATGGCCTGATCCGCTACGGGTCGCGGCTCGACACCTATCTGCCCGCGGGGTCGAATGTGTTGGTCAGCGTCGGCCAGCGCACCCTGGCCGGCGAGACCGTGCTGGCCGAGCTGCCATGATCCAACCCCGCAAGCCCCGGCTCAAGACGCCGGTGGTCAGCGCCAAGATCCTGCCCAGCGCGATGACGGTCGCGGCGATCTGCCTCGGGTTGAGTTCGGTGAAGTTCGCGTTGGACGACCGGCCCACCGAGGCGATGGCGTTCCTGGCGATCGCGGCGATCCTCGACGCGCTCGACGGGCGCATCGCCCGCGCCCTCAACGCCACGTCGCGGATGGGCGAGGAGATCGACTCGCTGGCCGACGCCGTGAATTTCGGTGTGGCACCGGCATTCATCGTCTACGGGACGCTGCTGTCCACCTCGCGGGTGGGGTGGATCGTCGTGCTGCTCTACGCGGTGTGCATCGTGCTGCGGCTGGCGCGCTTCAACGCGATGCTCGATCTCGAGAGACCGGACTACGAGAAGAAATACTTCGTCGGGATGCCCGCCCCGGCCGGGGCGATCGGGGCGATCGGTCCGCTGGCCGCCAAGATGCAGTTCGGCGACGGCTGGTGGACCTCCGAGCCGGCCGTCGTGATCTGGATGATCGGGATCTCGCTGCTGGTGGTCAGCACGCTGCCGATGCGCAAGATCCACACGTTCTCGGTGCCACCCAACATGGTCGCGCCGCTGCTGGCCCTGCTCGCGATCGGTGTGGCCGCATCGATCCTCTACGGCTATCTCGTGATCCTGGTGATCATCCTCGGCTACATGCTGCACATCCCGTTCGCGATCCGGACCCGACGGTTCCTCGCGGCGCACCCGGAGGTCTGGGATGACAAGCCGCGCCAGCAGCGCGCGGCACGCCGGGCCATCCGCCGCGCCCAGCCGCACCGCCGGTCGATGGCGCGCCTGGGGCTGCGCAGACCGCCCAGGAGGTGACGATGGCCCCGACGACGGCGCACCTCACGCTGACCGCGCGGCTGAACACCTCGGCCCTGGACTCCCGCCGCGGCGTCATCCGGCTACACCCCGAAGCGATTGCGGCGCTCGGCATCCGGGAGTGGGACGCGGTGTCCCTGACCGGGTCGCGCACGACGGCCGCTGTGGTCGGCATCGCATCCGACGGCACGCCGACGGGCACCGCGCTGCTCGACGACGTGACGCTGTCCAACGCCGGCCTGCGGGAGGACGCCGCGGTGATCGTCGCCCCGGTCACCGTCTTCGGCGCCCGGTCGGTGACGCTGACCGGCTCCAACCTGGCGACCCGGTCGATCACCCCCGCGACACTGCGGCAGGCGCTGCTGGGCAAGGTGATGACCGTCGGGGACACCGTGTCGCTGCTGCCGCGCGACCTCGGTCCGGGCACCTCGACATCGGCGGCCAGCGCCGCGCTGGCCGCGTCGGTCGGCATCACCTGGACCTCTGAGCTGCTCACGGTCACCGAGGTCGACCCGACGGGACCGGTCAGCGTGCAACCCAATTCGCTGGTCTGCTGGGGAAGTGCGCAGGCGGGCGCGGTGACCGACCAGCGCGCCCCGACCGGGACGCACGTCGTCACCGAGGAGACCGCGCCCACGCTGAATTTCGACGACCTCAAGGGGGCGCACGCGCAGGCCGGTCGGCTCGCCGAGTGGCTCAAGCTCGCCCTCGATCAGCCGGAGCTGCTCGAAAAGCTGGGTGCTGCAGCCAATCTCGGGGTGCTGGTGTCCGGTCCGGCGGGCGTCGGCAAGACCAAGCTGGTCCGGACGGTGTGCAGTGGCCGCCGGCTGGTGGAACTCGACGGCCCGGAGGTGGGGTCGCTGCGCCCCGAGGACCGGCTGTCCAATGTGTCCTCGGCGGTCGCCTCGGTGCGCGACGGCGGTGGGGTGCTGCTGATCACCGACGTCGACACCTTGCTTCCGGTTCCGGCCGACCCCGTCGCGACGCTGATCCTCGCCGAACTACGTTCGGCCGTCGCCACTCCCGGTGTCGCGTTCGTCGCGACGACCGCGGTGCCCGACGCCGTCGACCCCCGGCTGCGGGCGCCGGATCTGTGCGACCGCGAACTCGGCCTGAGCCTGCCCGACGGGGCCGTGCGCAAGCAACTGCTCGAGGTGCTGCTGCGTGACGTACCGTCGGCCGAACTCGACCTCGACGAGATCGCGGAGCGGACACCGGGTTTCGTGGTAGCGGATCTGGCCGCGCTGGTGCGCGAGGCCGCGCTGCGGGCGGCGGCACGGGCCAGCGACAACGGCGACGCGCCCGAATTGCGGCAGGAAGATCTCACGGGTGCGCTGAGTGTGATCCGGCCGCTGTCGCGGTCGGCCACCCAAGAGGTGTCGGTCGGGTCGGTCACCCTCGATGATGTCGGCGACATGGCCGAGACCAAGCAGGCGCTCACCGAGGCGGTGCTGTGGCCGCTGCAGCACCCCGACACGTTCGCCCGGCTCGGAGTGGAGCCGCCGCGTGGTGTGCTGCTCTACGGGCCGCCGGGCTGCGGCAAGACCTACGTCGTACGGGCGCTGGCCAGCTCCGGCCGGTTGAGCGTGCACGCCGTCAAAGGTGCTGAGCTGATGGACAAGTGGGTCGGCTCCTCGGAGAAGGCGGTGCGCGAGCTGTTCCGCCGGGCGCGGGACTCGGCGCCGTCTCTGGTGTTCCTCGACGAGATCGACGCGATGGCGCCGCGGCGCGGACAGAGCTTCGACTCCGGGGTCACCGATCGCGTGGTGGCCGCGCTGCTCACCGAACTCGACGGCATCGAGCCGCTGCGCGACGTCGTCGTGCTGGGTGCCACGAACCGCCCGGATCTGATCGATCCGGCGCTGCTGCGGCCCGGCCGGCTGGAGAAGCTGGTGTTCGTCGAGCCGCCGGACGCCGAGGCGCGCGCGCAGATCCTACGCACGGCGGGCAAGTCGGTGCCGCTGGCCCGCGAGGGCGCCGATGCCGTGGACCTCGACGCGCTGGCGGCCGAACTCGACGGGTACAGCGCCGCCGATTGTGTGGCGCTGCTGCGCGAGGCCGCGTTGACCGCGATGCGTCGCTCGATCGACGCCGCCGACGTCACCGCCGCCGACGTCGCCGCCGCCCGTGAAGCGGTGCGCCCCTCGCTGGATCCGCTGCAGGTCGAATCTCTGCGCGCGTTCGCCGCCGGCCGCTGACATTGCATCTTGACACTGCCTAGTTCAGTCGGCATCCTCGAACTAGGCATTGGCAAGATGAGGGAGGACCCATGACAGCACCGCTGACGGCGCGGGCCGGCGATCGCGACCGCGAGGCCACCGCCGATCTGCTCGGACAGGCACTGGCCCAGGGCTATCTCGACCTCGAGGAGTACGACGGCAGGCTGCGGCAGGTCTACGACGCGCGCACCACCCCCGACCTGCGGTACCTGACCGCCGACCTGCCGGTGGCGGAACTGCGACGCAACGATCCGCGCCGGCATGCCGCCCGGCGTGCGGCGGCCCGCCGCGGGGTGGCGTTCCATGTGGCCGGCTACCTCGCGATGGTCGTGATCGTGCTGACCGTCTGGCTGGCGGTCGGGATCGGCACCGGCGGCTGGTACTTCTGGCCCATCTGGCCGATCCTCGGCGCGGGCATCGGCGTGGCCTCCCACGCACTGCCGATCCGCTACGCGTTCCCGCCCTGCCGCGCGCGCCGCTACCCCGGCTCGCCGTACTCGTCGAACCAGTAGGCCAGCTTCCCGCGCCGGCTCACCGCCCGCAATCGGCGCTCGGCCGCCTCCCGCGTCGCCGTCGTCGTCACGATCATCACCTCGTCGCCGATCTGCAGCCGGGTCAGCGGCTCCGGGACGAACGCCCGCCCGGCCCGGATGATCAGCGTGATCACACTCGGATCGGGCAGCCGCAGTTCCAGCACCGTCACGTTGTGCAGCCGCGAGCCCCGCGCGACCGTCGTCGTCAGCAGCTCGGCGCCCAGGACGTCCAACGGGGCGGCGTCCACCTGCACTTCGCGGGTGGTGTCCCGCGGGATCAGGTCCAGCCACTCGGCGACCCGCCGCAGGCTGGGCCCCTGCACCAGGGTGAACAGCACGACGAGGATGAACACGATGTTGAGCAGCCGGTCGCTGCCGGGCACGCCCGCCACGATCGGATAGGTCGCCAGCACGATGGGCACCGCGCCGCGCAGCCCGGCATACGACAGGAACGCCTGCTCCCGCCACGGCACCCGAAAAGCCCACAGGGACAGCACAACCGACAGCGGCCGGGCCAACACCAGCAGCACCACGCCCGTCACGACCGCGGGAATCAGCTCGTCGAGCAGCTCGTCTGGCGACACAAGCAGACCCAGGATGACGAACAGCCCGATCTGCGCCAGCCAGCCCGACCCCTCGGCGAACGAGCGGGTCGCCGAGCGGTGCGGCAGCCCGGAATTGGCGAGCACCACGCTGGCCAGGTAGGCGGCCAGGAATCCGCTCGCGTGCGCCGTTCCCGCGGCGGCGAACGCCAGCATGCCGAGTCCGAACGTCGCCAGCGGGTACAGGCCCGCGGCGGGCAACGCGGTGCGGCGCAGCGCGATCGCGCCGAGGAAGCCGCATGCCAGCCCGATCAGCGCACCGACGGCCAACTCGTAGACCATAGTGCCGACGATCGTGACCGGCTCGAGCACCAGTGGTGTCACGCTGAAGAGCAGCACGAGGATCACCGCGGGCGCGTCGTTGAAGCCGGATTCGGCCTCCAGCAGCCCGCCGAGCCGCCGGGGCAGCGGCACCACCCGCAGTACCGAGAACACCGCCGCCGCATCGGTGCTCGACACGATCGCCCCCAGCAGCAGGGCCAGCTGCCAGTTCATCCCGAGCAGCAGATGCGCGGCCACCGCGGTGATGAGGGTGCTGACCACCACACCGACGGTGGCGAGCACCGCGGCCGGCGCGAGCACTCTGCGGATGTCGGCGAACCGCGTCGTCAGACCGCCCTCGACCAGGATCACACCCAGCGCCGCGGTGCCCAGATCCTGCGCCAGCTGCGCGTTGTCGAAGTGCAGGCCGAGTCCGTCCTCGCCGACCAGCACGCCGACCCCGAGGAACAGCAGAAGGCTCGGTAACCCGGCTCCGGTGGCCAGCCTGGTGGCGGCGATGCTCGCCAGCAGCACCAGGCCCCCGATGAACAGCGCCACGTACAGCTCGTGCAGAGTCACTGTTTCCTCGCTGCAGGCACTTGTGTCGCTGTCAGTAAATCAGCACAGTCTCATCTATGCGGATCGCGATAGCCGGTGCCGGTGCGGTCGGCCGCTCCGTGGCGCAGGAGTTGGTCGACTACGGCCACAAGGTGCTGCTGATCGAGAAGGAGGTCCATCGCTACGAGCCGGCGACGGTGCCGGGCGCGGAATGGTTCCTTGCCGACGCGTGCGAGGTGTCCTCCCTCGAGGAGGCCGAGATGCACATCTGCGACGTGGCGATCGCCGCGACCGGCGACGACAAGGCGAACCTCGCGATGGCGCTGCTGGCCAAGAGCGAGTTCGGCATCGGCCGGGTGGTGGCCCGCATCAACGACGCCCGCAACGAATGGTTGTTCACCGACGGCTGGGGCATCGACGTCGCGGTGTCGACACCGGTGGCCATGGTGGCCGCAGTCGAGGGCGCCATCGACGTCGGCCATGTGGTGCGGCTGATGGCGCTGGGCCGCGGCCCGCGCGAACTGCGCGGCGAGGGCAGCGCCAACGTCGCCTCGTTCACGCTGCCTGCGGGCAGCCCGCTGGTCGGCCGGCGCGTCGGAGACCTGGCGATGCCGCGGGACAGCGCACTGGTCACCGTGCTACGCGGCAACCGGTTGATCGTCCCCGAGGCCAACGACGTCCTGCGCGACGGCGACGAGATCCTATTCGTCTGCGGCCCCGACGGCGAGGACCGCATCGAGGTGATGGTGACCGGGCGCTGACGCGGCCGGGCGGGGCGGTCCCGCCCCGTAGACTGGGTGCCGGCTCTGCCGCCCACGACGAAACCGCCCGCCGACCGAGACGAACGGAGCCATGCTCGCCATCCTCGCTGCGCACGCAGTGGCCACCGTGCTGGCGCCGGTTCTCGTCCACCGCTGGGGGCGGCGCGCGTTCTATCCGCTGGCGCTGGTCCCGCTCGGCTCGCTGATCTGGGTCGCCGGGCACTGGCCGGGCAGCGGACCGGGGCAGCGGCTCACCGTGCCCTGGGTGCCCGACCTGTCGATGGACATCACACTGCGCTTCGACGCGCTCGCGGCGATCATGAGCGTGCTGGTGCTCGGCGTCGGGGCGCTGGTGCTGTTCTACTGCGCCGGCTACTTCCACCACCACGACGGGCACACCGAGAAGCGGCTGCCCAGCTTCGCCGCCGAGATGGTCGCGTTCTCCGGCGCCATGTTCGGCCTGGTCACCAGCGACAACATGCTCGTGCTGTACGTGTTCTGGGAGATCACGACGGTGCTGTCGTTCCTGCTGGTCGGCCACTACGCCGAGCGCGCCATGAGCCGGCGTGCCGCGACACAGGCGTTGTTGGTGACGACGCTGGGCGGGCTGGCGATGCTCGTCGGCATCGTCGTGATCGGCAACCGTGCCGGCACCTTCCTGATCTCCGAACTGGTCGCCGATCCCCCGACAGGGGTCGCCGCCTCGGTGGCCGTGGTGCTGATCCTCGTCGGCGCGCTGTCGAAGTCGGCCATCGTGCCGTTGCACTTCTGGCTGCCCGGCGCGATGGCCGCCCCCACCCCGGTCAGCGCCTACCTGCACGCCGCCGCGATGGTCAAGGCCGGTGTCTACCTGATCGCCCGGCTCACGCCCGGCTTCGCCGACGCCCCGGAATGGCGGCCGACCGTGATCTCCCTCGGGCTGCTGACCATGCTGCTGGCCGGGTGGCGCGCGATGCGCGAGTACGACCTGAAGCTGATCCTGGCGTTCGGGACGGTCAGCCAGCTCGGTCTGATCACGGTGATGGTCGGGGCGGGCGGCAGCGAGATGATGCTCGCCGGTCTG
This sequence comes from Mycolicibacterium psychrotolerans, assembly GCF_010729305.1. Classification (NCBI taxonomy): domain Bacteria; kingdom Bacillati; phylum Actinomycetota; class Actinomycetes; order Mycobacteriales; family Mycobacteriaceae; genus Mycobacterium; species Mycolicibacterium psychrotolerans. Next base: position 327,145 of record NZ_AP022574.1, read on the forward strand.
GCGATGCTGTGCGCGCACGCGATGTTCAAGGCCGCGCTGTTCATGGTCGTCGGCGTCATCGACCACGCCACCGGCACCCGCGACATCCGCAGGCTGGCCTGGCTCGGCGACCGGAGCAGACCGCTGCTGGTGATCGCCGGCTGCGCGGCGGCCAGCATGGCCGCGCTGCCGCCGTTCCTGGGCTTCATCGCGAAAGAGGCCGACTTCGAGACCGTGCTGCACAGCCCCACCCTGGGCGCGGCGGCGCCGGTGGTGCTCATCGGCATCGTCACCGGGTCGGTGCTGACGACGGTCTACACCCTGCGTTTCGTGTTCGGCGCGTTCGGGCGCAAAGGCCTGCCGAAGCCGAGCACCCGGGTGAGCGAGATGCACCGCCCCGAAACCCTTTTCCTCATTCCGCCTGCGATCCTGGCCGGCGCCGGACTGCTGTTCGGGCTGTGGCCCTCCAACCTCGACGATGTGCTGGACGACTACGCCGACACGGTTCCCGATCCGGCCGGCTACGAAGCCGACTACTACCTGGCGCTCTGGCACGGCCTGAATCTGCCCCTGCTGCTGTCGGTCCTGGTGCTCGGCGCCGGTATCGCGGTGTACGTGAGCCGCGGCCGTCTCCGCCGGGCCCGGCTGGCGTTCCTGCCGCTGGCCAACGCCGATCGCATCTACGACGCGGTTCTGCGCGGCGCCGACATCATGTCCGTGCGGTTGACCGCGGTCACCCAGCGCGGCTCGATCCCGGCGACCCAGTCGGTGATCCTGACCACCCTCGTGCTGGTGCCCCTGACCGTGCTGGCGCTGGGGGCGCGCGACCGGCCGCACTTCGAGCTGTGGGAGTCCCCGCCCCAGGCGGTGGTCGGCGTGCTGATGCTCGCTGCCGCGTTCGCCGCCACGGTCATGCGCAACCGGCTGGCCGCGGTGCTCCTCGTCGGCGTCACCGGTTACGGGTGCGGGGTGATCTTCGCGTTCCACGGCGCACCCGACCTGGCGCTGACGCAGTTCCTGGTGGAGACGCTGACGCTGGTGGTGTTCGTGCTCGTGCTGCGGGTGCTGCCCGCCGAGACGGGCGGCGCCGACATCCGGCGCTTCCGGGTTCCGCGCGTCGCGCTGGCCGTGGCCGTCGGCGCGACGGTCACCACCCTCGCGGCGTTCGCGATGGCCGCCCGCTCCGGCAGGCCCATCGCCGATCTGCTGCCCGACGCGGCGTACCTGCGCGGCCACGGCGCCAATACCGTCAACGTGCTGCTCGTCGACATCCGCGCCTGGGACACCCTGGGCGAGATCTCGGTGCTGCTGGTCGCGGCCACCGGGGTGGCGTCGATGGTGTTCCGCAACAGGCGCTTCGGTGCGGCGCCCCGCGTCGCCGACGTGCGCGACGCGGGCCAGCCCGACATCGGCAAGCTCGCCGTCCACACCACCAACAGCCCCGCGGCCGGTGACGTCACCTGGCTGCGCGGCAGTGAACTGCGCGACCCCCGCAACCGCTCCCTGGTGCTCGAGGTCGCCACCCGGCTGATCTTCCCCGTGATGATGGTGCTGTCGGCGTACTTCTTCTTCGCCGGTCACAACACCCCCGGCGGCGGGTTCGCGGGCGGCCTGATGGCCGGCCTCGCCCTGGTGCTGCGCTACCTGGCCGGCGGCCGTTACGAACTCGGCGAGGCGCTGCCCTTCGACGCAGGCAAGATCCTCGGCGCGGGCCTGATGCTCTCGGCCGGCACGGCGGCCGCGTCGCTGCTGGCCGGCGCCCCCGTCTTGTCGTCGGCGCTGATCCAGTTCGACGTGCCGGTGCTGGGCACGGTCAAGTTCGTCACCGCGCTGTTCTTCGACATGGGCGTCTATCTGATCGTCGTGGGCCTGGTTCTCGACGTGCTGCGCAGCCTCGGGGCGCGGATCGACGAGGAGTTGGGGAAGTCACGATGACGACCTATCTGGTTCCGCTGGCCATCATCGGCGGGCTCACCACCGCCGGGGTGTACCTGCTGCTGGAACGGCACCTGACCCGAATGTTGCTGGGGCTGTTGCTGATCGGCAACGCGATCAACCTGCTGATCCTCACCGTGGGTGGGCCGTCGGGCAACCCGCCGGTGCGCGGCCGCACCAGTGCCGACAACACGACGACGGCAGATCCGTTGGCGCAGGGCCTGATTCTGACCGCCATCGTGATCACGATGGGGGTCGCGGCGTTCGTGTTGGCGCTGACCTACCGGTCCTACCGACTGAACACCCGCGAAGAGGTGAGCAACGACCCCGAGGACATCCGGGTGTCCCAGCAGTCCGGCACCGAGGTCGGCGAGGAACTCGAGGGTCGTCTGGAACCCGACCGCACCCGCGACACCGACCTGCCCGACGAACTCGACGCGCTGCCGGGATACGAGGGGTCACGATGATCGGCGGTCACCTCGCCGCGGTGTTGACCCCGCTACCCGTGCTGGTGCCGATGCTGGCCGCGGCCCTGACACTGCTCGCCGGCCGCAAGCCGCGTCTGCAGCGCGGCATCGCAGTGCTGGCGCTGTCGGTGGTGCTCGTCGTCGCGGCGATGCTGGTGCACCTCGCCGACCGCGACGGCACCATCGCGCTGCAGGTCGGCGGATGGGGGCCCACGGAACCGGGCATGGGGCCGCTGGGCATCACGCTGGTCGTCGACCGACTGTCGGCGCTGATGCTCGTCGTGTCGTCGGTCGTGCTGCTGGCCGTCGTCTTCTACGCCATCGGGCAGGGCATCCGGGACGGCGACGGGAGGCAACCGGTGTCGATCTTCCTGCCGACCTACCTGGTGCTGTCGGCGGGTGTGTTCATGGCGTTCCTCGCCGGTGACCTGTTCAACCTGTTCGTCGGTTTCGAGGTGCTGCTCAACGCGAGTTTCGTGCTGCTGACGATCGGCGCGAGCCGGGAACGCGTGCGGGCGGGCATCTCCTACGTGATGGTCTCGATGGTGTCCTCTCTGGTGTTCCTGTTCGGCATCGCGCTGGTGTACGCCACCACCGGGACACTGAACATGGCCGAGTTGTCGGTGCGCCTCGACGGCGTCTCCGAGGGGACACGCACCGCGCTGTTCGCGGTGCTGCTGGTGGCCTTCGGTATCAAGGCCGCGGTGTTCCCGCTGTCGACATGGCTGCCCGACTCCTACCCGACCGCGCCGGCTCCGGTCACCGCCGTGTTCGCCGGCCTGCTGACCAAAGTCGGTGTGTACGCGATCATCCGCTCCCACTCGCTGCTCTTCCCCGGCGGCGCCATGGACAACGTTCTGCTGGTCGCCGGGCTCGCGACGATGCTGATGGGCATCCTCGGCGCGATCGCGCAAAGCGACATCAAGCGGCTGCTGTCCTTCACGCTGGTCAGTCACATCGGCTACATGGTGTTCGGCATCGCGCTGTCGAACCAGCTGGGCATGTCGGGCGCGATCTACTACGTCGCCCACCACATCCTCGTGCAGACGACCCTGTTCCTGGTCGTCGGACTGATCGAACGGCAGGCGGGGGCGTCCACGCTGGAGCGGCTCGGCGGACTCGCCGCCGCGAGCCCGGTGCTGGCGTTCGTGTTCGTCGTCCCGGCGCTGAATCTGGGTGGTATTCCGCCGTTCTCGGGGTTCATCGGGAAGGTGGCGCTGCTCGAGGCCGGGTCGCAGTCCGGCTCGGTGCTGGCCTGGATGCTGGTCGCCGGCAGTGTCATCACCAGCCTGCTCACGCTCTACGTCATCGCGCGGGTGTGGACCAAGGCGTTCTGGCGCTCCCGCAAGGATGCGCCCGAAGGGCATCTGTCGGGCGGCGCACCGACGGTGCTCCTCGACGACCCCGAGGACTCGGTGGACATCGAGTTCGTCGACCGCGACGACGTGGGCCGGATGCCGATCGGCATGCTGGTGCCGACCGGTGCGCTGATCGTCGTCGGCCTGACGCTGACCGTCGCGGCCGGTCCGATCTTCGCCTACAGCGACCGGGCCGCGGCCGAGGTGCTCGACCGGGGGCAGTACATCAGCGCGGTGCTCGGGGAGGTGCCGAGATGAGCGCTTGCGCGAAGAGCCGAGGGCAGAGATGAGGACTCTGGCGCTGCGGGTCTGGATGGTGTGTTGGCTGATCCTGGTGTGGGTGCTGCTGTGGGGCACCATTTCTGCGGCCAACGTCCTCTCCGGTCTGGTTGTCGCGTTGGTGGTGACGCTGCTGCTGCCGTTGCCGCCGGTGCCCGTGGAGGGGCGGCTGCACCCGATCTCCCTGCTGCGCCTGGGCGTGCTCGTCGTCTACTACCTGCTGAGCTCCTCGGTGCAGGTGGCCGCGCTGGCGCTCAAACCCGGTCCGCCCCCGCTCACCGCGGTGCTCCGGGTCCACTTCGCGGTCAAGTCCGACCTCGTTCTGGTGCTCGCGGTCAACATCATCAACCTGACCCCGGGCACCATGGTGCTCGAGATCGATCAGCCCCGCCGGATGCTCTACGTACACGTGCTCGACGTCGGATCAGAGCGGACGGTGGTGCGCTTCTACCGCCAGGTGGCGACGCTGCAGAGGGTGTTGGTCGCGTCGTTCGAGCGGGACGCGGACTGGCGGGCCGCCGAGAAGGAGGCCACGCCGTGACCGTCGTCTGGATCGTCGCCGGGGCCATGCTGTCAGCTGCCGCCCTGGCCACCATGTTCCGCATGCTGCTCGGACCCACCACGCTCGACCGGCTGGTGGCGTTGGACACCCTGGTCGCCGTCGCGATGTGTGCCATCGGCACCTGGGCGGCGTTCAGCCTCGACACCACGGTCACCTACAGTCTGACCGCGCTGGCGCTGATCACGTTCGTGGGATCGGTCAGCGTCGCCCGATTCCGGGTGCCCGACGTCGACGACCCTGCGCACAAGGGACGGCACCGGTGACCGGCTTCGACATCGTCGCCGCGGTGCTGATCCTCAGCGGATCGGTCCTCGCGCTGACCGCGGCCATCGGGGTCGTGCGGTTTCCCGACACGCTCTCGCGGATGCACGCGGCTACCAAGCCGCAGGTGCTGGGACTGCTCCTGGTGCTGCTGGGCGCAGCGCTGCGGCTGCGCGGACACGTCGACGTCGGCATGCTGATCTTGACGGGGCTGTTCACCGTGATCACCGCGCCGGTGATCGCGAATCGGGTGGGCCAGCTCGCCTACCGCGAGCAGAACATCCGCGACGATCTGATGACCACCGACGAGATGCATGGTTTCGGCGACGATCGGGAATCCGGCGACCATGATTCGCCACGACGCTGACAGCCCGGGCCACCACGGGGCGCTCGGCGTCGCGATGGTGCGGGCGTGGGAGAACGACTCCGAACACCCCCTGTTCACCGATCCGTATGCGCGGCTGCTGGTCGAGGCCGCCGGCGCGGCGCTGCCGAGCGGCAGGCCCTGCGCCGGCGCGGACTACGCCGCGGCGCGCACGAAGTGGTTCGACGACTACGTGCTGTCGGCCAGTGCGGGCGGAGTCTCGCAGGTCGTGATCCTGGGCGCGGGCCTGGACACCCGTCCCTGGCGGCTGCCGTGGCTCAGCGACACCGTGATCTTCGAGGTGGAGGAACCGACGTTGTTGGCGTTGAAGGCCGCGACGATGGATGCTTCCGACGCGCAGCTGGGAGCCAAGTACATGCCGGTGCCGGTGGAGTCGGGCGACGACTGGACGCGCGCACTGCAGGCGGCCGGCTTCGACCACCTGGAGCCGACGGCCTGGTCGATCGAAGGGGTGCTGCCCGAGCTGTCCGCCGAGGCGCAGGATGCGCTGCTCTCCGAGATCGCCCTCTACAGCGCGCGGGGAACCCGCATCGCGGTCGAGGCGGCGACGAATCCGGATGTGGCGCAATGGTTGTGCTGCAACCGCTGGGAGGCGACGTCGATCGAGGTGCGCGACGTGATGGCCCGCTACCATCGGGCCGTCGACGACGACGCCACGGTTCCGCCGTACGTGTTCGTCCAGGGCAAGCTGCTCTAGGCAGGCCGCTCACTCCGAGAGCTGGAACTCCACCATCGCGGTGACGGTGTCGACGGCCTCGGAGAGCGCCAGCACCCGGTCGGCCGCCGTCGGAGCAGACAGCACCGAGTACCGGTCGGCCTGCCCCATCGGGAGCCGGGCGGTCAACGCGTACAACCACATCGCCGCATCGCCCGACTCGTCGGCACCGTGCACGATGTCGCGCGCATTGACCTGCGCCCCCCGCGCCGAGGCGATCCGCTCGAACAGCGCCACCATCCGGTCTTCGATGTCGCGGATCTGGTCGACCGTGACGGGCGCTCCGGGTTCATCGGGCCACAATTCGATCACCGCCCGCGGGTACGGATCGTCGGGCAACCACTCGATGACCCGAAACCTCTCGGCCATCGCACATTTCAAGCCGTAGCGGCCCTCACCGAGGTCGACGTGCTCGACGATGTGGGCCAGCGTGCCGACGTCGCTGCGACTGTCGCCGCCGCCGACTTCGCGACCCGCCGCGATCAGCACCACCCCGAAGGCGGGGTCGTCGGCAGCCAGACACGCCTGCACCAGGGCTGAGTATCGCGGCTCGAAGATGCGCAGCGGCAGCTCCTCGCCCGGCAGCATCGCCGTCTCGAGCGGGAACATCGGGACCGTGGGCACGCTCAGATCACCAACTCGCCGACCAGCGCGTCGACGACGGCGCGCAGGTCACCGTCGGCCTCCTCGGCCACCCGGCGCTGCCGCTGATAGGACGCGCCGTTGCGGCAGATCTCGGCGACGGCCGCGAGTTCGTCGACGCACGACAGGGATTCGGCGACGGGCACCAGCCGCTCGAGCTGATCGTCGAGATCCTCGGTGACCAGCCGTTCGTTGCTGTCAGCGTCGAGGATGATGATCGCGTCGAGGCCGTAGCGCGCGGCGCGCCACTTGTTCTCCTGCACGTGCCACGGCGGCATCACGGGCAGCGTCTCGCCGGCATCGAGGCGGCGATCGAGATCGACGATCAGGCAGTGCGTCAGCGCGACGAGCGCCGAGAGTTCCCGCAAGTTGGACACCCCGTCGAAGATCCGCACCTCCACTGTCCCCAGGTGAGGGGAAGGCCTTATGTCCCAGCGGATCTCGTTCATGTGATCGATGATCCCGGTCTTCTTCTGGTCGGCGACGAAGCCTTCGAACTCGCGCCACTCCTGAAACTGGAACGGCAGACCGGCCGTCGGCAACTGCTGGAACATCATCGCCCGATTGCTCGCGTAACCGGTGTCCTCACCGTCCCAGAACGGCGACGACGACGACAGCGCCAGCAGATGCGGGTAGTAGTTCAGCATCGAGGTGATGATCGGCATCACCTTGTGCGCCGAGGACACCCCGACGTGGACGTGCACACCCCAGATCAGCATCTGCCGGCCCCACCACTGCGTGCGCTTGATCAGCTCGGCGTAGCGCGGCGCGTCGGTCAGCTTCTGCGCCGACCACTTCGCGAACGGGTGTGTGCCCGCACAGAACAACTCCATGCCGCGCTCCCGCACGACGGTGCGCACCGGCTTCAGATTGGACCGCAGATCGTCCATCGCCTCGGGAACGCTGTCGCAGACACCGGTCACGACCTCGACGGTGTTGCGCAGCAGTTCCTTGTGTACGTGTGGGTTCTCGCCGATCTCGGCGATCACCGAGGCGGCCTCGTTGCTCAGGTCGCGGGTCTGCGCGTCGACGAGCGCGAACTCCCACTCGACACCGAGTGTGGGCCGGGGAGATCCGGCGAAGTCGATGCGGCTGGCAGCCCGGCGATCAGCCCCGAGTGATGACACCGCACGCCACCCGAGCTCCGGCGTCGCCGGTCGCCAGGGTGGTCTGATCCGGCGGCGGTGCGCCGTTGACCTGCTGGTAGCGCTCCGGCGGGATGTTGGCGAAGTTGTCCGCCTTCTCGTGGATGATGATCGCCGTGCCGGCGCCGCCGAGCAGCTCCTCGGCGGTGAAGGCGTCGGTGGTCGTCACGAGCTTGGCCGAGCCGTCCTCGCGGACCTGCAGCGAGGCCAGATCGCCGCTGGCGGGGTGACCGCTGTGGCCGGGCACCTGGAGGTGGCCGCCGGCGGAGTTGAAGTTGGCCGGCGCGCCTCCGGTCGGCGCCACCGAGTTGGCCTCGCACTTACCCACCGAGTGGATGTGCATGCCGTGGAACCCGGGGGTCAGCTGGTTGGTGCCGGACGTCTGCACGGTGACGGTGGCGTATCCCCCGGAGAACGCGATGTCGGCGGTGGCCACGGTGGTGCCGTCGGGCAGCTTGAGATCGGCCTTGAGTGTCTCGCCGCCGGCGGCCTGGGCCTCGCCGCCTTCGCTCGGGCCCTCCTCGCCGGCGGACGCCGACGGGGACGGGGAGCCGGTCCAGATGGCGGGTGGGGTTCCGGTGGTGTTCGAGGGCACCTCACCGGGAGGTGCGCAGGCGGCCAACGCGAGGGCTGGCGCTGCGAACAGGGTGGCGGCGGCGACGGTCCTGAGCATGTGCAAGAGCCTAGCCGGTGACTGCCACGATCACGCCTGGTGGCTGCTCTGTGAGTTCGGGGACCCGGGGCGCCACCGGCGCCTCGAGCAACCGGCCGACCTCTTCGGCCGCCTGCTGCTCGCCTTCGGCGTCGCTGAAGAAGACGGTGGTGACCGTGGTGTCCGGCAGGGTCAGGTTGCCGGTCTCGGTGACATTCCAGCCGGCCTCGCGCAGCCGATTGGCTGTGGTCTCGGCGGCGCCTTCGGTGCTGGAGATGTTGAAGACCCGCACGTCGGCCTTCGCCGGCGCAGCGGCGCTCGACGGTGTGGTCGGGGTGCTGGTGATCGAGGTGGTGATCGAGTCGCTGTCGGACGCGTCGTCGCCTCCGCTCAGCGCCTGGAACCCGACGAGGAGGAAGACCACACCCAGGAACAGCAGCACCATCACGATGGCGCGCAGGGGCAGACCGGAGGCTTCTCGCTGGTTCATCGGCGCCTACTGTATCGGCTCGCCGCCGCGGTCAGGTCACGTCGAAGCCGAGGCGCCGCGCCGCGCGGGCCTTCTGCCGGCTCGCTCGCAGCCTGCGCAACCGCTTGACCAGCATCGGGTCCGCGGCCAGGGCTTCCGGCCGGTCGACCAACGCGTTCAGCACCTGGTAGTACCGGGTCGCCGACATCGAGAAGAGCTCCTTGATGGCGTCTTCCTTGGATCCGGCGTACTTCCACCACTGCCGTTCGAACGCCAGGATGTCGTGCTCCCGACGGGTCAGACCGTCGGCGGGTTCAGCGCCGTCTGCGGAGTCCCCTGACTTATCAGCCCGCGCGATCGCGCCGTCCATATCGCCTCTTGGACCCTTCCAACGGTCGAAATGACACCAGTGTGGTTTCGGCTGGTATTCAATCACGGCTCGGTCACCGACGGCGGCACCAATGACCGCGAGTCGGCGCCGGCGCGGGCCACTTTAAGCTTTCGGGCATGGCTGTCCGACCGATCTGCATCGTGGGAGATCCCGTTCTCCACACCCCCACCGAGCCGATCCCCGTCGGCGACGACGGAAGTCTGCCCGCCGATCTCGCGGATCTGATCACCGATCTGTACGACACGATGGACGCCGCCCACGGAGTCGGCCTGGCCGCCAACCAGATCGGCGTCGGCAAACGGGTCTTCGTCTTCGACTGCGCCGACGCCCGCGGCAAGACCGTCCGGCGCCGCGGCGTCGTCGTCAACCCGGTGCTGGAGACCTCCGAGGTGCCCGAGACGATGCCGGATCCGGAGGACGACGACGAGGGCTGCCTGTCGGTGCCGGGCGAGTCGTTCCCGACGGGCCGCGCCTCGTGGGCGCGGGTGACGGGCCTGGACGCCGACGGCAACCCGATCACGTTGGAGGGGACGGACCTGTTCGCGCGGATGCTGCAGCACGAGACGGGTCATCTCGACGGCTTCCTGTACCTGGACCGGCTGGTCGGCAGGAATGCGCGCAGCGCCAAGCGGGCGGTGAAGTCGCACGGCTGGGGCGTGCCCGGTCTGACCTGGATGCCCGGCGAGGACCCCGATCCGTTCGGGCACTGAGCCGTGACGGATCTGCCGGCGCTCGGCGCGCGGGTCAGCCTGCGGTACCGGCTGCCGGTCGGCGAGACCCGGCCGTTCACCGACGTGGTCGGCCACGTCGAGCAGGTCGACCCGACGGTGCAGGTGCGTACCCGCCACGGTGAGGTGGTCACCGTCGGCCGCGACGATGTCGTCGCCTTCCGGGTGGTGCCCGAGCAGCCGGTGCGCGCGGGACAGATCCGCAACCTGGAGCACGCGGCGGCGCTGGCGTGGCCGGGCACCGAGCAGCAGTGGCTCGACGGGTGGTTCCTGCGCTTCGGCGACGGCGCCACCAGACGCGCCAATTCCGCTGTGCCGCTGCGGTTCACGTCGGTGGCCGAGATCGCCGCGGTTTCCGGCTGGTATGCCTCGCGCGGGGTGCCCGCGGTCATCTCCGCGCCCGACCGCCTGTTCCGCGTTCCCGCGGGGGTACCCACCGACGCCGAAAACCTGGTGATGACAACGGAAATCGGTCCGGGCGGGCAGGGCGAGGTGACGGTGTCGGCGGTCCCCGACGATGAATGGCTGACGCTGTACGAACGCGACGTCCCGGCACCGGTGCTGACCGCGGTCGTCGACGGTGAGGTCGGGTTCGGCACGCTGGCCGGTGCGGCGGTGGGCAGGGTGGCACTCACCGAGGCGCCCGACGGGACCCGCTGGGCGGGCGTGTCGGCGGTGCACGTCGTCGAATCCGCAAGGCGCCAGGGATTGGCGCGGAGGCTGTGTGAGGGGTTGCTGGCCTGGGCGGGCGACCGGGGCGCGACGCGCGCGTACGTGCAGGTCGTCACCGACAACGACGCCGCCCGCCGGTTGTACGAACAGATGGGTTTCACACTGCACCACCGCTCCCGCTATGTGCGGGCCGAGGACATAGTCTGAGGGGCATGCGACTGGCGACGTGGAACGTCAACTCGATTCGCGCCAGGGTCGATCGGGTCACCGATTGGCTGGAGCGCGCCGACGTCGACGTGCTGGCGATGCAGGAGACCAAGTGCTCCGACGAGCAGTTCCCGACGATGCCGTTCGCCGCGCTGGGCTACGAGGTGGTGCACTGCGGGTTCAATCAGTGGAACGGGGTGGCCATCGCCTCGCGGGTGGGCATCGATGACGTCGCGGTCGGCTTCGAGGGCCAACCGACGTGGAGTTCGGACGACAGCGTGGAGGCCGCGGCCGAAGCCCGCGCACTCGGCGCCACCTGCGGCGGGGTGCGGGTGTGGAGCCTCTACGTCCCCAACGGCCGTTTCGTCGGTTCGCCCCACTACGCCTACAAGTTGGAATGGCTTGCGGCGCTGCGCGACACCGCACAAACATGGCTCACCGACGATCCGGCCCTACCGATCGCGATGGTCGGTGACTGGAACATCGCCCCCACCGACGACGACGTCTGGAGCGTCGAGGCCTATCAGGACAGCACCCACGTCACGCCGCCGGAACGTGACGCCTTCGCCGCGGTCGTCGACACCGGTTTCGCCGACGTGGTGCGTCCGTTCACGCCGGGTCCCGGCGTCTTCACGTACTGGGACTACACCCGGTTGGCGTTCCAGAAGCGCCGCGGTATGCGCATCGACTTCATCCTCGGCTCGCCCGCGTTCACCAACCGCGTCACCCACGCCGAGATCGTCCGTGAGGAACGGAAAGGCAAGGGCGCCAGCGATCATGCCCCCGTGCTGGTGGAGCTCGCAGACTGAGCGTCAGCCGAACAGCGGGAAGGCCCGCTTGCGCGCCAGCTCGTCCATGCCGCGCTGAATGCTGTCCTGCACCTCGCGATACACGCGGTCCACATAGTCGGCGTCGTCGGCACGTGCCGGGTCGTGATCCACCTCGACCGCGGGCATCAACCGGGTCCGGATCTTCGCGGGCAGCGGGAGCTGCGGCAGCGCTGCGGGCGCGATCCCCCAGGGTAGCGATACGGCGATCGGAAAGACCTTGAGGCGCAACAGTTTGTCCAGACGGAGTGCCCGCGAGAGCCCGTCGCCGCGGATCAGCACCGGCATCGCGTCGGCGCCACCCACCGTCGCGATCGGCACGATGGGCACCCCCGCCTTGATCGCCATGGCCACGAAACCCTTGCGTCCCGCGAGGTTCGCCTGGTCCCGTTCGCTCCACGGCCGTAGTGAGTCGACTTCACCGCCGGGCCACAGCGCGACGTCGCGGCCTTCGGCCAGGGCGGTCGCGATGGAGTCCGGCGCGGCGGGCAGCACGCCCATCGCACGGAAGTACCGGCCGATCACCGGGATCGCCATCAGTGCGTCGTGCGCGGTGCCGTGCAGCGGACGCGCCTGACCGAACCGGCGCCACCACTGCACCCCGACGGTCCACGCATCCCAGACGAACGGCGCGCCCGAGTGGATCCCGACCAGCAGCACGGGCGAGTCGGGCAGGTTCTCCCACCCGTCGAACTCCATCCGGAACCAGTGGTCGACCAAGGTGTTCCAGAAGTACTTCTGGCGCTGCATCGTCGCCTCGTCCTGGCCCGCGAGGTCCCAGTCACCGGCGCGCTGCGCCACCCAGCCGGACAGCCCACCCTCGCTGCGGTCCCGCTTGGCGGCCATCGCCGTCCTTTTCTCCTGCGCGTGGTCGCGCGCCTGCACGCGCACCTGTTCGGGTCGGGTATCACTGGTGGTCGCCATGGGAGTGCGCATACCCACCATGTGTGCTGGGCCACACCTTGGCGTTGGCTGTGAAGCAGACCGCGTCGATGTCAGTGGACGCAGCTATACTCGAACACATATTCGACAATTGCTCCGACGGCGCCATCCTCGCGGTCGTCGAGGATGCGCTTCGTCAGGAGTCGATGCAGGTCGCGCGGAAGCTCGCGGCCATCGCGCAGTTGCTGCGCCGTCGGATCGACGAGGAGCTGGCCATCGACGCCGACGCACGCTCGATGATCACCGGGTTCGCCCGCACCACCGCCGAGGTCGCCGCGCTGATCAACATGTCCACCGCTGCCGCGCGGGCGATGGTGTTCGCCGCTGAGACCCTCGATCAACGGTTGCCGGCAGTGGGAGAGCTGCTTGCTCGCGGCGAGGTGAGCTGGCCGACGGTCGAATTGGTGATCAAGCGCACTGAACTGGTCGCCGACGACCTGATGCCCCAGATCGACCCCGACATGGCCGAGCGTCTCGGCAGCTGGTCGTCATGGTCACGGCGGAGGGTCATCGACGCCGTCGATCATGTGGTGAGCACCGTGGACCGCGATGGGGTGAAGAAGCGTCGCCAACGCGCCTATGACGAGCGCGGGGCGTACGTCAGCTCAGACGGCGACGGGATGGCCACGCTGCGGATCAAGCTTTCTGCGCCAGCGGGCAAGATGGTCGACGCCGAACTCTCGGCGATGGCCGCCTCGGTGTGTCCGGCGGATCCGCGCAGCCTGCAGCAACGCCGCGCCGATGCCTTCGAAGCCCTGGCCGAACGCCGCGGCCTCGAATGCCGCTGCGGTGCGTCCGACTGCCCCAAGAACGACCCGGCAACCGGTCAGCCCTCCGCGTCGTCGACGCAGGTCTCGCCGAAGGTGGTGCTGAACGTGGTGGCCGGCGCCGACACCGTGAACGGACAAAGCCAGGCGCCGGGATATCTGGTCGGGTTCGGGGTCATCGACGCCGAACTGGTCCGTGAACTGGCCCGGGACGCCACCCGCAGGCTGGTCGAGGAGCCCGTCGTCAGCCAGCACGAGGCACTGCGATACCGGCCGGGCGCCGCGCTGGCGCGCTGGATCCGCCTGCGCGATCTGACATGCCGGGCACCCGGATGCTCAGTCCCGGCCGAGCAGTGCGACATCGACCACATCACCCCCTTCAACCACCGCGACCCGGCAGCAGGCGGGCACACCGTGCCGTGGAACCTGGCCTGCTTCTGCCGACAACATCATCGCTGCAAGACTTTCGGCGGCTGGTGTGTCGAGCTCCTGGCCGACGGAACCATCGTGTGGACCTCTCCGACCGGCGCGGTATCGCGCACCACACCCGGCTCCACCGGCCTGTTCGGTATGACCGTTCGACCACGGCGCCGCGAAGACCGCACAAGGGTCGAACGCGCCCGCGCCCGGCTCTGCGCCCACCGGGCCACCACCGAGTACAACCGCTACCGTAACCAGGCCGCCACGCGAGAAATCAGAGACCGCCGATGGCGCAACGACACTCGCCGCTGGAGAGGGCTGTTTCACGGCCCGATCAGCGACAAGCCGTCGAACGCCCCCTACATGCAGTGGGTCAACGATCCGTTGGAACCCGAAGAGCTGCAACCGCATTGGCAACCGCCACCACGGACGCCTTCCGATCCCGACGAACCGCCACCGTTCTAGGCGTCGGCGCTGTCCTCGGCGTAACGCCCGGGGTTGAACATCGAGGCCACGGCGCCGATGAGCATCATCGCCGCCGCGGCGATGAACACGACCACCAGGCCGTTGTGAAACGGCTCCGTGATCAGCTCAGGGAAGAACGTCTTGCCGGTCAGCACGTCGGCGTTGACACCGGGCTGCTGCAGAGCGTGCGAGGGTTCGAGCAACTCGGCGATCGGGTTGTATCCCAGGAACGCCGCGAACAGGCTGCCCACCGGCGGCAGATTGGCGACGTCCTGTGCCACCGCGCTGGACACGCCCTGGGCCTGGAGGCCGCTGCTCATCGCGCCGGGCAGGGAATTGGCCAGTCCGACGATCATCAGCGAGAAGAAGATGCCGATCGACAGCGACGAGCCGGCGTTGAAGAACGTGGCCCGCACGCCGGAGGCCGCGCCGCGCTCGGCCGACGGGACGCTGGACATGATCGCCGCGGTGTTGGGCGCGGTGAAGATGCCGCCGCCGAGCCCGTTGAGGAAGACCAGCACCGCGAACAACCAGTAGTCGAAGTTCACCGGGATGAGCACCAGCGCCACGAACGTCACCGCCATCAGCAGCATGCCTCCGACGGTGAACGGCCGCGCACCGAAACGGTCCGACAGTGACCCGGCCAGCGGACCGGCGATCAGGAAGCCGGCCGTCATCGGCAGCATGTAGATGCCCGCCCACAGCGGGGTGGACTCGAAGCTGTAGCCGTGCAGCGGCAACCAGATGCCCTGCAGCCAGATGATCAGCATGAACTGCAGGCCACCGCGGCCGACCGACGACATCAGCCCGGCGAGGTTGCCCATGCCGAACGACGCGGAGCGGAAGAGCCGGATGTTGACCATCGGCTGCTTGACCCGCAACTCGACGAAGCAGAACACCACGAGCAGGGCCACCCCGAACACGATGGCGCCGAGCACCCACGGGTTCGTCCACCCGGTGGTCGACGACCCGTAGGGCTGGATGCCGTAGGTGATGCCGATCAGCAGCACGGTCAGTCCGACGCCGAAGGTCAGCGTCCCGGCCCAGTCCAGCTTGCCCGGCGTGCGCACCCCCAGCTCTTTGAGGGAACGCACGCTCCAGATGGTGCCGAGGATGCCGATCGGCACGCCGACCCAGAAGATCGCCTTCCAGTGCCATTCGGACAGGAAGCCGCCGATCAGCAGGCCCAGGAAGGATCCGGCCACCGCGGCCACCATGTTGACGCCGAGCGCCATGCCGCGCTGGTTGGCCGGGAACGCGTCGGTCAGGATCGCCGACGACGACGACATCAGCATCGCCCCGCCGATGCCCTGCACCACCCGCCACGCGATCAGCCAGATCGCGCCGCCGTCGAGCTGGAACGGGTCGAACGACAACGCGACCGCGGCGACGGTGAAGACCGCGAAGCCCAGGTTGTAGATCCGGACCCGGCCGAGCATGTCGCCGAGCCGGCCGAACGGCACCACCAGCACCGCGGTCACCACGAGGTAGCCCATCAGCATCCACAGCAGGTAGCTGACGTTGCCCGGCGCGAGGGGGTTGAGGCCGATACCGCGGAAGATGGCGGGCAGGGAGATCAGCACGATCGAGGCGTTGATGGTGGCCAGCAGCGTGCCCAGGGTGGTGTTGGACAGCACGATCCACTTGTAGAACGGGTGATCGTGGTCCATCCGCGCCCGCTTGATCGAGGTCTCGCTGAGTCCGGCGGTCGGGGCGGGTCCTGTCGCCGGAGTGGCTGGGGTCTCTGTCGTCATATCCGTCGTCGTTTCGTCGTCGCGTTTCGTAGCCATGACGGGCGCAACCCTGCGCCTGCAAAACACATATATTAGCTATACAAATCATCGACGCCAAAACGTATTCCCGCGGCCATCGGCCGGGAGGGGTCGGTTACGTTGAGGGAGTCCACGCGGGAGCGCGCGCCGAGCGCGCTGAGAGGACGGCTGACGCGCCGTCGACCGTACGAACCTGACCGGGTCATGCCGGCGTAGGGAGATGTCATGAATGTTCTGCCCCTGGCCCCGCCGGGGCGGGCGCCGTTGCGCGTCCTGACCATCGCAGGCTCCGATTCGGGCGGAGGCGCAGGCATTCAAGCCGATATGCGCACGTTCGCGCTGCTCGGCATGCACAGCCTCGTCGCGGTCACCGCAGTCACAGTGCAGAACTCGTTGGGCGTCAAAGGCTTCCACGAGATTCCGGTGGACATCATCGCCGGGCAGATCGAGGCAGTGGCCACCGACATCGGCGTGCAGGCCGCCAAGACCGGGATGCTGGCCTCGTCCGAGATCATCGACACCGTCGCCGACACCTGGGTGCGGCTCGGCCTCGCCGGGACGGTGCCGCTGGTCGTCGATCCCGTCTGCGCGTCGATGCACGGTGATCCCCTGCTGCACCCCAGCGCGCTCGAGTCGCTCACCGCGCGGCTGTTCCCGCTGGCCACCCTGGTCACCCCGAATCTCGACGAGGTCCGGCTGATCACCGGCATCGACGTCGTCGATGCCGACACCCAGCGCGCCGCGGCGCAGGCCCTGCACGCACTCGGCCCGCGCTGGGCGCTGGTCAAGGGCGGTCACCTGCGGTCCTCGTCGCACAGCCCGGACCTGCTGTTCAACGGCACCGACTTCTACGAGTACGACTCGGTGCGCATCGACACCCCGCACGACCACGGCGCCGGGGACACCCTGGCCGCGGCCGCCGCCGCCGCGCTGGCGCACGGATACCCGCTGCCCGACGCCGTCGCCTTCGCCAAGGCCTGGATCACCGAATGCCTGCGCGCGGCCTATCCGTTGGGCGGCGGCCACGGCTCGGTGTCGGCGCTGTTCCAGTTGTCCGATGGATGAGATCGCAGGCGTCGTCCACGAGCCGGCCGGCACACCGGCCGGGGCGGTCGCGCTGACGCACGGTGCCGGCGGCAGCCGCGACGCCCCGATGCTCGTCGCGCTGTGTGACGAATGGGCCCGGCGGGGATGGCTCGCGGTCCGCTACAACCTGCCGTACCGGCGGCGCCGGCCCAAAGGTCCGCCGTCGGGGTCGTCGGCCGCCGATCTTTCCGGCATCCTCGAGGCCATCGCGGCGGTGCGGTCCCTGACCGACGGACCCGTCGTCGCCGGCGGCCATTCTTACGGCGGACGGCTCACGTCGATGGCGGTCGCCGACCACGGACTGCGACCGGACGTGCTCACGCTGTTCTCCTATCCGCTGCATCCGCCCGGCAAGCCCGAGCGGGCCCGCACCGAGCACCTGCCGCGCATCACCGTGCCGACGGTGTTCACCCACGGCACCGCCGACCCGTTCGGCACGCTCGAGGAGCTGCGGCCGGCCGTCGCACTGATCGACGCCCCGACCACGATCGTCGAGGTCACGGGAGCCCGCCACGACCTCCGTTCGAAACGCCTCGATGTGCCCGCGCTCGCAGTCGAAGCGGCGCTGAAAATGCTGCCCTGAGTTATCGTCAGCTCGTGACGACTCCGCCGGGGCCACCCCCGCCGCCACCGCCGTATGGACCACCGCCGTACGGTCCCGGGGGGCCTGGCGGCGCCTACCCCCCGCCTCCGCCTCCTCCCCTGCCCTACCAGGGCCAACCCGGCCCTTACCCGCCGCCGCAGAAGAAGAAGTCGATCAAGTGGTGGGTCATCGGCGGCCTGCTGACCGTTGTTCTGCTCTTCGTCATCGGCGGGGTGATCGTGTGGGGTGTCGTCGATTCCGGCAACGTCACCGCGACCGATGTGAAGGTCGGCGACTGTCTGGCCGAGATCCCCGACGGCGACAAGGTGCTGCGGGTGCAGACCGTCGGCTGCGACCAGCCGCACGCGGGCGAGGTGTTCGCGGTGCTGATGATGCCCGAGGGCGACTTCCCCGGGCAGTCGGCCGTCGAGGCCTACCACGAGAAGTGCGGGCCCGAGCTGGCCAGTTACTCTCCGGCGGCGATGACCGACGACTCGGTGCAGCTCTACGTGCTCTACCCCACCGCCGAGACCTGGGCCAGCGGAGACCGAGCCGTCACCTGCATCGCCACGCTGGACCCGCCACGCACGGGCTCGCTGGCGGGCTGATCCCGCGGTTGGGGGGACCTCTAGTACCGTTTACCGCATGACGTCGGTGCAGTACGACGCGGTCATCGTAGGGGCCGGATTCGCCGGAATCGGGACCGCCATCGCGCTCAAGCGGATGGGCTACGAGAACTTCGTGATCCTCGACCGGGAAGACGACCTGGGCGGTACCTGGTACGTCAACCACTACCCCGGTCTGGCGGTCGACGTTCCGACCACCACCTACTCCTACTTCTTCGAGCCGAACCCGAACTGGTCGCGGCTGTTCTCCACCGGGACGGAGATCAAGCAGTACGCCGACAACGTCGCCGACAAGTACGACGTGCGCAGGCACATGCGGTTCCGGACTGTCGTCCAGGGCGCCCGCTGGGACGAGGAGGCCGCGGCGTGGCGGGTCTCCGTCGCCGACGGGGAGACGTTGACCGCGCGGTACCTGTTCACCGCCACCGGCTTCCTGTCCCAGCCGCGCCTGCCCGAGATCCCCGGGATCGAGAGCTTCGAGGGGCGGGTGGTTCACACCACCGCGTGGGACGACTCCTACGACCCGACGGGCGAGCGGGTCGGCATCATCGGCACCGGCGCGACCGCCGTGCAGCTCATCCCCGAGCTGGCCAAGAAGGCCGCCGACCTGACGGTCTACCAGCGCACCGCGATCTGGGTCGCCCCCAAGCTCGACTTCCGGATCTCGGAGCGCGCCAAGCGACTGTTCGCCCGGATACCGTTGACGCAGCGCGTCGTTCGCGCGGTCACCGACACCATCTACGAGATGATGATCAATGTCGGCGTGGTGCACTACCGGGTCCCGCTGTTCCGCCGGCTGAACATCTCGGCGATGGACCTGTGCAAGATCAACCAGTTCATCCAGGTTCGCGACAAGGAGCTGCGGCGCCGCCTGACCCCCGACTACGACATCGGGTGCAAGCGGCCGACCTTCTCCAACAGCTACTTCCGCACGTTCACCAAACCGCACGTGCACCTGCGCAGCGACGGCATCGACCACATCGTCGCCGATGGGATCGTCAACGCCGACGGCACCAAGACCGTCATCGACACCTTGGTGCTCGCCACCGGTTTCGACCTGTGGGAGGCCAACTTCCCCGCCATCGAGGTGATCGGCCGCGAGGGCCGCAATCTCGGAAAGTGGTGGCGGGAGAATCGGTTTCAGGCCTACCAGGGCGTGTCGATGCCCTACTTCCCGAACTACCTGTCGCTGGCAAGTCCGTACGCATTCCTC
This sequence comes from Mycolicibacterium psychrotolerans, assembly GCF_010729305.1. NCBI lineage: Bacteria > Bacillati > Actinomycetota > Actinomycetes > Mycobacteriales > Mycobacteriaceae > Mycobacterium > Mycolicibacterium psychrotolerans. The sequence goes on from NZ_AP022574.1 coordinate 346,693, forward strand.
GGGCTGAACTTCTTCAACACCATGGAATACCAGATGCGGCTGATGGAACGGCTTTTCGGTGAGCTCCAGCGCCGCGGCGCCACCACCTTCGAGGTCACCGAGCAGGCCAACGCCGCGTACCTGGACCGGATGACCGAACTGCTCGGCGACTCGCTGTGGACACTGGGCAACTGCGCGTCATCGCGGTCGTACTATTTCAATCCGCACGGCGAACCGAGCCTGCTGCGGCCGATGTCGACGCGCGACGCCATCGCCGAGGCGTCGGGGTTCCCGCTCAGCGACTACCAGATCAGTTAGGACTTGCGAAGTGCCCGAACAGAATTCACGTACCGCGAAGGTGGCCGGCCTCGTCCTCGCCGGAACCGGCCTGTCCCACTTCGTCGTCCCGCAGGTCTACGAGGGCTTCACCAAGCCCGCGTTCCCGACGAACACCCGCACCCACGTGTACATCGACGGCGGGATCGAGACGGCCGTCGGCCTGGGTATCGCGGGGCGTAAGACCCGCAAGCTCGCCCTGCTCGGCCTGGTCGCCTACCTGGTGTACCTCGGCGGGAATGTGGTCCGCCAGAAATAGCGCTACCGTGTGCGCGTGAGCGCCTCCGGGCCGGGAGACAACGCCTTGCAGCGACGTCTCGGCACCCTCGACACGGTCGTCCTCGGGCTCGGCTCCATGATAGGGGCCGGCATCTTCGTGGCGCTGGCGCCCGCAGCGGCCGCCGCCGGGACGGGGCTGCTGATCGGGCTGGCGCTGGCCGCAGTGGTCGCGTCCTGCAACGCGATGTCCTCGGCGTGGCTGGCCGCCCGCTATCCGAGTTCGGGCGGCTCCTACGTCTACGGCCGGGAGCGGCTCGGGCCGTTCTGGGGCCACACCGCGGGATGGAGTTTCGTCGTCGGGAAGACGGCGTCGTGTGCGGCGATGGCGCTGACCGTCGGGCACTACGCGTGGCCGGCCCACGCCACCGCGGTGGCGGTGGCCTCGGTGGTGGCGCTGACCGCGATCAGTTATGCGGGCGTGCAGAAGTCGGCGCTGCTGACCCGTGCGATCGTGGCCGTGGTGCTGGCCGTGTTGGCGATGGTCGTGGTGCTGGCCCTGCGTTCCGGGGACGCCGACGCGGCCCGGCTGGTGGGTGAGGGCACGTCGTTCTACGGGGTTCTGCAGGCCGCCGGTCTGCTGTTCTTCGCGTTCGCCGGTTACGCCCGCATCGCGACGCTCGGCGAGGAGGTGCGCGACCCGGCAAGGACCATCCCGCGCGCCGTGATGCTGGCGCTGGGCATCACGCTGGTGGTCTATGCTGCAGTGGCCGTGGCGGTGCTCGTCCAGCTGGGCAGCGACCGGCTCGCCGCTGCCGGCGCGCCGCTGTCCGAGGCCGTGCGCGCGGCCGGGTTCGCCGGTCTGGTGCCGGTGGTCAGCGCCGGCGCCGCGATCGGCGCGCTGGGTGCCCTGCTGGCGCTGCTGCTCGGCGTCTCGCGCACCACGCTGGCGATGGCGCGGGATCACCATCTGCCGCACACGCTGGCCGCGGTGCATCCCCGCCTCGGCACTCCGCACCGCGCCGAGCTGGCGGTGGGCGCGGCGGTCGCACTGGTGACCGCGTTCGTCGACCTGCGCGCCGCGATCGGGTTCTCGTCGTTCGGTGTGCTGCTGTACTACGCGATCGCCAATGCGTCGGCGCTGACGCCGGGCCGTCGTGTGCTGCCCACCGTGGGCCTGATCGGTTGTCTGACACTGGCTTTCACGCTGCCGCTCAGCTCGGTGCTGGCCGGTGCCGCGGTGGTGATCGTCGGCATGCTCACCTACGCGGTGCAGGCCCGCAGGGCAGCGGCCTAGGGCCGGAAGCGGTGGCCCATCCCGGCCTCGGTCAGCAGGTGGACGGGGTGGGCAGGGTCGTCTTCGAGCTTGCGGCGCAGCTGAGCGAGATACACCCGCAGATAGTGACTCGACTTGGCGTACGTCGGTCCCCACACCTCGGTGAGGAGCTGTTCCCGGGTGACGAGCTTGCCGCTGTTGCGGACGAGGATCTCCAGGATGCCCCACTCGGTCGGGGTCAGGTGGATCTCCCGGCCGTTCTTGGTGACCACCTTGTTCGCCAGATCGACGGTGAACGAGGAGGTTTCGACGATCGGCTCGGAACTGGTCTCGGTCGTCGACGACCGGCGCACCGCCGCCCGCAACCGGGCGAGGAACTCATCCATCCCGAACGGCTTGGTGACGTAGTCGTCAGCGCCCGCGTCGAGAGCGGCCACCTTGTCGAAGGCGTCGGTGCGCGCCGAGAGCACGAGGACCGGCGCCGACGACCAGCCGCGCAGCCCACCCAGCACGTCGATGCCGCTCATGTCCGGCAGCCCGAGGTCGAGCACGACCACGTCGGGCCGGAAATCCGCTGCGGCCCGGAGCGCCTCGGCACCGGTGGCTGCCGTCCTGACGTCGTATCCGCGCACCGACAGATTGATGCGCAGCGCCCGCAGGATCTGGGGTTCGTCGTCGATCACCAATACGCGGGTCACGACCGGACCTCCTGTGGTGCGGCGAGGTCGATCTCCACCGTCAGACCGCCGCCGGGGGTGTCCCCGACCGAGATCGACCCGCCCATGGCGTGGACGAAGCCGCGGGCCACCGACAGGCCCAGACCGACGCCGGTGCTGTTGTCCTGGTCGCCGAGCCGCTGGAACGCGTCGAAGATCTGCTCCTCACTGCCGCGAGCGATACCGGGCCCCTCGTCGGCGACCGCGATCAGCACGCGATCGCCGACCTGTCCGGCCGAGACGCGCACCGGGCCGTCGGGTGCGTACCGCAGCGCGTTGTCGATCAGGTTGGCCAGCACGCGTTCCAGCAGCCCGCCGTCGGCCATCACGACCTCGTCCCCGACGTCGACCTTGACCCGCTCGAGCTCCGCGCGGCCGTAGCCGGTGGTTCCCCTGCTGATGCCGAGCAGAGCGCGCTGCACCGTCTCCTCCAGGTACACCTGGTGTAGCTCGGGCCGGACCACGCCGGCGGCCAGGCGCGACGAGTCGAGCAGGTTGCCGACCAGCGCGGTGAGCTGATCGATCGATTCCTCGACGGTGGCGAGCAACTCGGCGGTGTCCTCCGCGGAGAACGCGACGTCGGTGCCGCGCAGGCTGGACACGGCGGCCTTCGCGGCGGCGAGGGGGGTGCGCAGGTCATGGCTGACGGCCGACAGCAGCGACCGCCGCAGGTTGTCGGCCTGCGCGATCGCCTCGGCCTGCCCCGCCTCCGCGGTCAGTTCCCGCTGCCGGACCAGGCCGGCAGCCTGCTTGGCGACCGCGGTCAGCACGCGGCGGTCCCGGGCGGGCAGCGTCTTGCCCGCGAGCAGCAGCCAGAACTCGTCGTCGCCCACCTCGATCGCCGTGTCCGCAGTCTCGACGTCGACGCAGGGGTCCGCGCCCACGCAGCCCACGATGCGCTCACCGTCGCCGTCGCGGCGCATCAGGCTGACCGCGTGCTGCGAGTAGGTCACGCGGACCTTTTCGAGCAGCGTATCGAGGTCGGCGCCGCGAAGCACCGACCCGGCGAACAGGGCCAGCAGCTCGGCCTCTTGCGAGGCGCGCCGTGCCTCCCGGCTGCGATTCACCGAACTGTCGACCAGGGCGGCGACGGCCACGGCGACCATCAGCAGCACCACGATGGTGATGGCGCTGTCGGGTTCGGCGATCGTGAAGGTGTGGCGGGGCTCGACGAGGAAGTAGTTCAGCAGTAGACCGGACAGCACCGCCGACACTGCGGCGGGGGCGACGCCGCCGAGGAGCGCGACGACGAGAACCCCGACGAAGAACACCGCGCTCTCCCCGCTGACATTGAGGAAGGCGTCCAACACGAAAACGCTCAGGGCGCAGATTGCGGTGGGGACGATCACAGAGGCCAGCCAGGACACCAGGTGGCCGCTGCGCGGCGCCAACGAGGGCCACCGGAATCCGTGCGCGGCCTCCGGATGGGTGACCATGTGGACGTCGATCTTCTCCGAGTCCTGGACCACCGTCGCGCCGATGCCCTCGTCGAAGATGCGCGCCCACCGGGATCGCCGGGAGGTGCCGAGCACCAGTTGGGTGGCGTTCATCTCACGGGCGAAGTCGAGCAGAGCAGCCGGAACATCGTCGCCGACCACGGTGTGTAGCGTCGCGCCCAGACTGGCCACGAGTTCGCGGACCTTGCCCATGTGTGACGCGGACACGCCGGCCAGTCCGTCACCGCGGACGACGTGCACCACCATCAGCTCGGCGCTGGACTTGGACGCGATGCGAAACGCTCTGCGCAGCAACGTTTCCGACTCCGGCCCACCGGTGACCGCGACCACGACACGCTCGCGCGCCTCCCACGTCGCGGTGATGGCGTTCTCTTCCCGGTACTTCGCCAGTGCCGCGTCGACCTGGTCGGCCAGCCACAGCAGCGCCAGCTCGCGCAGCGCGGTGAGGTTTCCCCGGCGGAAGTAGTTGGACAGCGCAGCGTCGATCCGCTCCGGTGCGTACACGTTCCCGTGGGACAGCCTGCGGCGCAACGCTTCGGGGGTGATGTCGACGAGCTCGATCTGGTCGGCCGAGCGCACCACCTCGTCGGGCACCTTCTCCCGCTGCTCGATGCCGGTGATCTGGGTGACGACGTCGTTGAGGCTCTCCAGATGCTGCACGTTGACCGTGCTGACCACGGTGATCCCGGCGGCGAGCAGTTCCTCGACGTCCTGCCACCGCTTGGTGTTCGCGCTGCCCGGGGTGTTGGTGTGGGCGAGTTCGTCGACCAGGACCACCTGCGGGCGGCGGGCCAGGATCGCCGGCACGTCCAGCTCGGGGAAACGGCTGCCGCGGTAGGGGATGTAATGCGGCGGGATGACCTCGATGCCCTCGAGCAGTTCGGCGGTCTTCTTCCGGCCGTGGGTCTCGACCACACCCACCACCAGGTCGGTGCCGCGCTCCAGGCGCCGGTGCGCCTCACCGAGCATGGCGTAGGTCTTGCCGACGCCGGGAGCCGCGCCGAGGTAGATGCGCAGCTCTCCGCGTTTCGGCTTGTGGCCGACTGGGTCAGGCGACTCCGGCACGCTGAATTCAGCTCCTGGCGGGATACTGCTCGTCGAGGGCGAGGTTCAATTCCAGCACGTTGACGCGTGGCTCGCCGAGGAACCCCAGAGTGCGGCCCGAGGTGTGGTCGGCGACGACCGCCCTGACCGCGTCCGCCGACACCCCGCGCGCCTGGGCGACCCGGTTGATCTGCAGGTCGGCGTAGGCCGGCGAGATGTGCGGGTCCAGGCCGCTGCCGCTGGCGGTCACCGCGTCGGCGGGAACGGCCGGGTCCGCTGCGCTTCCGCGTATCGGCACGATCAGGCCGGCGCTGTAGTCCTCACCGGCTTTCGCGCACTCAACGCGCACTCCTTCGTAGGTGTCCACGAACGGGGCGGAGACGGCGTCGCATGCTTCGTTGACGCTGACCACCCGGGTCGGGTCGACGACGTTGCCGCGCGCGTCGCGCGGGCCGAAGACCGACAGCACCGCGCCGACGCCGCCGCCGGTGCAGTAGGGCCGCAAGCCGTCGACGCCCTCCAGCTCACCGACGGCCTTGCTGCGCGAGCAGACCAGCGTGAGCAGGCCGGCCTTGTCGGACGTGTCGACGATGCTCTCCGGACCCAGGTTGCTGGCGTTGGTGGCCATCGGGTCGTAGCCGTCGCCCGCTGCGGACGGCCGGCTCTGGAAGTACTGGGGCAGTGCTGCGCCGTCGGCATCGGTGAACGACTGGCCGATCAGGCTGCTGCCCACGGGTTCACCGTCGACCTCGACGACCGAACCGTCCGCGCGGTGCGAGAGACCGGGCAGCTGGGCCACCAGCCAGATGAACACCGGGTAGGCGATCCCGAGGATCACGGTGAGGACGAGCAGCGCGCGCAGCGCCGCCCAGTGCTGACGTAGAAGAGTGGAAATGTTCATCTCACATTCCTGGGAAGAGTTGGACGATCAGATCGATCAGCTTGATGCCGATGAAGGGTGCGAGGATCCCGCCGAGGCCGTACACGGAGAGGTTGCGGCTCAACAGCTTCGAGGCGCTGCCGGGCGTGTAGCGCACACCGCGCAACGCCAGCGGGATCAGCGCCACGATCACCAGCGCGTTGAAGATCACCGCCGACAGGATCGCCGACTGCGGGCTGTGCAGCCGCATGACGTTCAGCAGGTCCAGGCCGGGGAACAGCCCGACGAACAACGCGGGGATGATCGCGAAGTACTTCGCGATGTCGTTGGCGATGGAGAACGTGGTCAACGCACCGCGGGTGATCAGCAGTTGCTTGCCGATCTCGACGATCTCGATCAGCTTGGTCGGGTCGGAGTCGAGATCTACCATGTTGCCGGCCTCTTTGGCCGCCGACGTGCCGCTGTTCATCGCCACGCCGACGTCGGCCTGGGCGAGTGCGGGCGCATCGTTGGTGCCGTCACCGGTCATCGCGACGAGCTTGCCGCCGGCCTGCTCCTTCTTGATCAATGCCATCTTGTCTTCCGGGGTGGCTTCGGCGAGGAAGTCGTCGACACCCGCCTCATCGGCAATGGCCTTGGCGGTCAACGGGTTGTCGCCGGTGATCATCACAGTGCGGATCCCCATGCGGCGCATCTCGTCGAACCGCTCACGCATGCCCTGCTTGACGACGTCCTTGAGGTGGATGACACCGAGCAATTTCGCGTAACCGTCCCGGATCTCACCCACCGCCAACGGGGTGCCGCCGGCAGCGGAGATGTCGTCGACGACGTCACCGAGCTGGGTCGGCACGTCGACGCCATGGGAGCGTACCCACTCGGCGACTGACGCGGTCGCGCCCTTACGCAGCTGATGGCCGTCGTCAAGGTCGACGCCGGACATTCGGGTGGTGGCGGAGAACTCGATCCAGGTAGCGTGTTCCAACTCTCCCGGCGTGCGCGCCCGCAAGCCGTACTGCTGCTTGGCGAACACGACGATCGAGCGGCCCTCGGGCGTTTCGTCGGCCAGGCTGGACAGCTGTGCGGCGTCGGCGAGTTGCGCCTCGGTGACGCCGTCGAGCGGCACGAACGCCGCGGCCTGCCGATTGCCCAGCGTGATGGTGCCGGTCTTGTCGAGCAGCAACGTGTTCACGTCGCCCGCCGCTTCCACCGCACGGCCGGACATGGCCAGGACGTTGCGCTGCACGAGCCGGTCCATGCCGGCGATGCCGATGGCCGAGAGCAACGCGCCGATGGTGGTCGGGATGAGGCATACCAGCAACGACACCATGACGATTCCCGAGACGCCGTTCCCGTTGAGCGCCAAGCTGTCCGGCACACCGGGGTTGTTCATCTTGGAATAGACGGCCAATGGCTGCAGTGTCGCTACCGCGAACACGAAGATGATCGTCAGCGAGGCCAGCAGGATGTTGAGCGCGATCTCGTTGGGAGTCTTCTGCCGGTTGGCGCCCTCGACCAGGGAGATCATCCGGTCGATGAAACTCTCCCCCGGCTTCTGGGTAATCCGGACGACGATGCGGTCCGACAGCACCGTGGTGCCGCCGGTGACGGCCGACCGGTCACCGCCGGATTCCCGGATCACCGGTGCGGACTCACCGGTGATGGCCGACTCGTCCACCGAAGCGATGCCCTCGACGACGTCGCCGTCGCCCGGAATCACCTGTCCCGCTTCGACGACCACGACATCACCCTGCGCGAGTAAGGACGCGGCGACAGATTCTTCCACGTCCTCACGCCCGTACGCGCCCGGTTGCCAGTCGACGAGCCTGCGTGCCACCGTGGAGGTCCTGGTCTTGCGGAGCGACTCCGCCTGGGCTTTGCCGCGGCCCTCCGCGACGGCCTCGGCCAGATTGGCGAAAACGACGGTGAGCCAGAGCCATACCACGATCAACCAGCCGAACCAGGTGGGGTCGGCGATCGCGAGGATGGTGCTCCAGACCGCGCCCACTTCGACGATGAACATCACCGGGTTGCGCCACAGGGTGCGGGGATCGAGCTTGGTCAGCGCACTGGGCAGCGATTTCCACAGCATTCTCGGATCCAGCAGACCGCCCTGGATCTTGCCGGACGGCGCCGATGCCGCGTGATTGTGCGCGGCGTCGATGGTGGTCACAGACATCAGTGGATTCCTTCAGCGAGGGGCCCGAGCGCGAGCACGGGCAGGAAGGTCAGGGCGACCAGGATCACCGTCACGCCGGCGACCATGCCGACGAACTGCGGGCGGTGCGTGGGCAGCGTGCCGATCGACTCCGGTGTCTTGCCCTGGCGGGCAAGCGAACCGGCCAACGCGAGCGCGAAGATGATCGGCAGGAGCCGGCCGAACACCATCGCCAGGCCGAGGGCGGTGTTGTACCACTCGGTGTTGACGGTGATCCCGGCGAACGCGGAACCGTTGTTGTTAGCCGCGGAGGTGAACGCGTACAGCACCTCCGAGAGTCCGTGCGGTCCGGTGTTCAGCATGCCGGCCCGTTGACCGGGCATCGCCATCGCGACGGCGGTACCGGTCAGCACCAGTAACGGTGTGATGAGGAAATATGTTGCAGCGAGTTTGATTTCGCGCGGGGTGATCTTCTTGCCCAGGTACTCCGGCGTGCGGCCGACCATCAGGCCGGCAATGAACACCGTGATGACAGCCAGGATCAGCATCCCGTACAGGCCTGAACCGACACCGCCGGGCGCGACCTCGCCCAGCTGCATGTTGAACATCGCCATCATGCCGCCGAGGCTGGTGTACGAGTCGTGGAAGGAGTTCACCGCGCCCGTCGAGGTCAATGTCGTCGACGCGGCGAACACCGCCGAATCGGCCACTCCGAAGCGCTGTTCTACGCCTTCCATCGCGGCACCCACCGCGGTCGGCACCGTACCGTGCGCCTGCAACTGGAACAGCAGGGTCAGACTCCAGCTGATCGTCGCGATGACGCCCATCACGGCGACGATCGCGTAGCCCTGCTTCTTGCTGCCGACCATCCGGCCGAACGTGCGCGGCAGCGAGAATGCGATCACCAGGATCAGGAAGATCTCGATCCAGTTCGTCCACGTGGTCGGATTCTCGAACGGATGCGCGGAGTTGACGTTGAAGAACCCGCCGCCGTTGGTGCCGAGTTCCTTGATGACCTCCTGGCTCGCGACGGGACCGCCGGGGATGACCTGGCTGCCACCGGCGATCGTGCCGACCACCTGGTCGTGGAGCGCAAAGTTCTGGATCACCCCGCCGGCGATGAGCACGATCGCGCCGAGCACGGAGAGCGGCAACAGGATCCGGACACAGCCCCGCACGAGATCGACCCAGAAGTTGCCGAGCTCCCCGGTGTTGCGGCGGGCCAGCCCGCGCACGAACGCCATCGCCACAGCCATGCCGACAGCGGCGGAGACGAAGTTCTGCACGGCGAGGCCGGCCATCTGCACCAGGTGGCCCTGCGTGGACTCACCGGAGTAGGCCTGCCAATTCGTGTTCGTCACGAAGCTGACCGCGGTGTTCCACGCCAGCGCCGGGGTCATCGGTGTCGCCGGGTCGTTGAGGTGCAACGGCAGCCTGCCCTGCACCAATTGCAGAATGAACAGGAACAGGATGCTGATCGCCGAAAAGGCGAGCACGCTGCGGGCGTAGGCGCCCCAGGTCTGCTCCGCCTTGGGATCCGCGCCGATCAACCGGTAGATGGCGCGCTCCCCGCCGAAGTGCTTCGCGGACGAATAGACGCGGTACATGTAGTCGCCCAGCGGCACGTGGACGGCCGCCAGTGCGACGACGAGCGAAACGAGGAAGAGAATCCCCGCGGTGGTCGAGCTCACTAGAACCTCTCGGGAAAGAGCAGGGCGGCGAAGAGGAAGAGGGCGATGAGGATCGCGAGCACCAGGCCGACGATGTTGTCGTAGCTCATAGCCGCTCGACCAGCCTCTGCACCAGGCCGAGCAGGGCGAAGACCGCCACCGTCAGCACCAGAAAAATGACTACTGCCATGGGTTCTCCCACACGAGCGTGGGCCGGCGGATCTCGCAGGCCGCACTCAGCATCTGCCCGGCCCCCAGCCACCGCTAGGATCTTTATGCCTTTTTGACGGTCCGGCGCGACTCCTTAACGGCTTTCGACCGGAACCCCTACCGCCGGAGGGGCTTCGCCATATGCCCGGATCGCCATCTCGCATTGCACATCGCCGCCGCGGGGTGACTCGAGTTGGCGGAACGTGCGTCGGGCGGTTGATGCGGCCCGCGGAACCTTTACGGCATCACAGCGGCGGGGCCGCTCCTCACACGAGATTCGCGGCCGCGCCGGCCATGTGCTCGCGCACCGTGGCCGCCGCGGCGGTGCCGTTCCCGGCCTCGATCGCATCGACGATCGCCAGATGACGGTGGGCATCCATGTTCTTCAGCGCCCGGTCCACCCCGGCGAACATGATCGACATCCGGATACTGCCTTCCAGAGACGACCAGGAATGCAGGAGGGTCTCATTGCCCGTCAGCTGGCACATGGTCCGGTGGAACCTGAGGTCGGCCTCGATGCGGTCCTCCAGATTGGAAGCCGACCACCGATCCATGTCCTCGACGGCCCGGCGCAGCACCTGTGCAGTCTCCGCGCGGTCCGATCGCGCGGCCAACAGGGTGGCCGCCAGCGATTCCAGGGCGGCGCGGACGTCGAAGATGTCGGTGATCTCCTTGGCGTCGAGGTGACGCACCGACAACCTGCCCCGCGCGCCCGCCGAGATGAGACCCTCCTGCTGGAGTTGACGCATCGCCTCCCGCAGGGTGCCCCGGCTGATCTGCAGCGCTTCGGAGAGTTCGGTCTCCACCAGGTGCGTGCCGGGTGTCAGCGCGCCGGTGGTGATGGCCCGCCGCAACGCGGTCAGGGCCTGCTCCCGGAGACTGGTCTTCTCCAGTCGCAGCAGCGACGTCGACTCGACCGACATGAAGCGCTCCCTGACTGTCAACATTTGGCTGTCGACATCGAATCCTACAGTCGCTCGAGGACCGTCGCGACGATCCGCGGGGTGGACAGGCCGTAGCGCTCGTGCAGGGTGGGCAACGCACCGGCGGCGAGGAACTCGTCGGGAAGGCCGATCGGGGTGATCTGCGTGGCGATGCCGCGCCGCACCGCCGCTGCGGCAACCGTCTCGAACAGCCCGCCGACCACGGTATGGTTCTCGCAGGTGAGCACCAAGCGGTCCGAGTCGACCTGGGCGAGAACGGTTTCCGCGTCGAAAGGCTTGATCGTCGGAGTGTGTACGACGGCCACGTCGACGTTGTGGCCCGCGAGCCGGTCGGCCGCCTGCAGCGCGCGCATCGTCATCAGCCCCGACGAGATCAACACGACGTCGGTTCCGTCGCGCAGCACCTTCGCCTTGCCGAGTTCGAAGCGGTAGTCGTACTCATCAAGGACCGTTGGCACGTTGCCGCGCAACAGCCGCAGACACGTCGGGCCCGGGTGGTCGGCCAGCTGCGGGACGGCCTGCTCGATGTCGACCGAGTCGCAGGGATCCACGATGGTCAGGTTCGGCATGCCCCGGAAAATCGCGATGTCTTCGGTGGCCTGATGCGAGGGACCGTATCCGGTGGTGAGTCCCGGCAGCCCGCCGACGACGTTGACGTTGAGGTTCGGCTCAGCGATATCGAGGCAGATGAAATCGTAGGCGCGTCGCGCCGCGAACACCGAGTACGTCGACGCGAAAGGCACCAGGCCGGTCTCGGCCATGCCCGCGGCGGCGCCGAACAACAGCTGTTCGGCCATGCCCATCTGGAAGAACCGGTCGGGAAAGGCCTGGGCGAAGATGTGCATGTCGGTGTACTTGCCGAGGTCGGCGGTCAGCCCGACGATGCGGTCATCGCGCCGCGCGGCCTCGACCAGTGCGTGCCCGAACGGCGCCGGCGCGGTCTTCTGGCCCGGATCGGCGAACGACGCGATCATCGCCGAGGTCTTGAGCTTGGTTGCCGTGGTCATGCCGGTACTCCTCGGTATCCGTCGGTCAGCTGGTCGCGGCAGAGCTGCCACTCGTCGGCGTCGATGCGCATGAAGTGCGCCTTCTCCCGTTCCTCGAGCATCGGCACGCCGCGGCCGACCGTGGTGTCGCACAGGATGACCGACGGCTGTTGGATGCTGACGCCGTCGAATGCGGCCAGCAGGGCGTCGACGTCGTTGCCGTCCACCCGCTGGGCATGCCAGCCGCAGGCGGCCCACTTGTCAGCCACCGGTCAGCCACCGGTTCGGTGCGTAGCACCCCGGCGGTGGGACCGTCGGCCTGCAGCGCGTTGATGTCCACCATCGCGATCAGGTTGCCCAGCCGATGGTGGGAGGCGCCCATCGCGGCCTCCCACGTCGAGCCCTCGTCGAGCTCACCATCGGACAGGAAATTGATCACCCGGGCCTGCGACCCCTGGTGGCGCAGCCCCAGCGCCATGCCCACCGCCACCGTGAGGCCGTGTCCGAGCGATCCGCCGGAGATCTCCATTCCCGGTGTGTAGCTTGCCATTCCGGACATCGGCAGCCGGGAGTCGTCCGAGCCGTAGCTGTCGAGCTCATCGGGGTCGATGATGCCCGCCTCCGCGAGTGCGGCGTAGAGGCCGATCGCATAGTGGCCCGTCGACAACAGGAAGCGGTCGCGGCCCTCCCAGTGTGGGTCCTCGGCGCGGTAGGTGAGCTGGTCGACATACACGGCGGCGAGCATGTCGGCGGCACCGAGGGCCTGACCGACGTAGCCCTGGCCTTGCGCCTCACCCATGTTCAGCACGTGGTGACGCATCCGGTAGGCAGCGTCACGCACCCGTTGCGCGCGCATCAGGCGGCCAGCACATGGGACTGGCGGGCGGCGATGTCGGCGGCCTTGCGCTCGGCCGGCCCCCATGTCTCGCGGGTGGCCAGCGCGGCGATCAGACCGATCGCGGCGTATCCGGAGAACAGCAGCGCGGGGCCGATCCACCCGAAGGACTCGTACAGCAGCGTGGTGATGAACGGGGTGAAGCCGGAGACCATCGCCGAGATCTGGTAGGCCAGTGAGGCTCCGGAGGCGCGGGTGTTCGCGGTGAAGAGTTCGGGGAACCAGGCGCCCTGCGCGCCGGCGAGCGCGTTCTGGCAGACGCCGTAGGAGATCGCGAACGTTGCGATGACCACCAGGAACAGCCCGGTGTTGACGAGCATGAACATCAGCACACCGAACGGGATGCCGAAGGCGCAGACCGCGAGATAGACCGGCCGGCGGCCGAGCCTGTCGGTCAAGCGCGCCCACCCCATCGTGGCGAAAATGCCGAGGAACGACGCGATGCAGAGTGCCACGAGGGTTTCGGTCTTGGTGGCCAGGTCGGCGTTCTTCAGGTAGCTGATCATGTAGGTGATGGACACCGCGTAGCCGGCGGTCTCGGCGATGCGAAGACCGATGCCGCGCAGGATGTTTCGCCAGTCCTTCTTGACGACCTCGGCGACCGGGGACTTGACGATCGTGCCCGAGTCCTTGACGTCTTCGAACACCGGCGACTCGGGAACCTTGGCGCGAATGATGAGACCGACGATGACCAGGACGATGCTGGCGAGGAACGGCACCCGCCATGCCCAGTCGCCCCCGAGGTGGACGCTGACCAGGAACACCAGGTTGGCCAGCAGCAGACCGACCGGGAAGCCGGCCTGCACGATGCCGGTGAAGCGGCCTTTCTGCTTCCACGGTGCGTGCTCGTAGCTCATCAGGATCGCGCCGCCCCATTCGGCGCCGAAGGCGAGGCCCTGGATGATGCGGACGGTCACCAGCAAGATCGGCGCCAGCACCCCGACCGCGGCGTAGGTCGGCAGCAGGCCGATCGCGAAGGTGGCCAGGCCCATCACGATCAGTGACGCGACCAGCACGGGCTTGCGACCGACCTTGTCGCCGAGATGGCCGCCGATGATGCCGCCGAGTGGGCGGGCGGCGAACCCGACGCCGAGCGTCGCGAACGCGGCCAGCGTGCCGGCGACGGGACTGGAGTTCGGGAAGAACGCGGTGCCGAAGTACAGCGCGGCGGCGGTTCCGAAGCCGATGAAGTCATAGGTCTCGATGACGGCGCCAACCCCGGAGCCGATCGCGACCCGCTTGGCGTCCTTCGTGCCGTGCACCGGACCCCGCATCGTCAGAGCGTCATCGCTCATGATGGTCATCCTTTCAAAGATCTGCGTCACTGTCGACGGTCAACAGTGGGCTGCGTCACCTAGTGTGACCGCCGGCACATTCATTGTCAACAGTCAACATTTCGTAACCGTCGGTAGTTGACTGTCAACAGTTAACTGATCTAGTGTGGTCGTCATCACAGGAGGTGACATGACCGGACCGTTCGACTCCCGGCTGGGCTGCTCGACGATCAGCTTTCGGCATCAGCCGCTCGCCGATGCTCTCGCGACCATCGTCGGCCTGGGCTTTTCCGAGATCGACCTCGGCGCGCTGCCCGGGGTGTGCGACCACGTGCCCTACGTGCTGGATGAGCCCGCCGTCCGCACGGTGGCGGCCGCCGTCGCCGGCTCCGGCGTGCGGGTTCGCTCGATCAACGGCGACATCGGCGACCTGAACAAGCCACTGCACGCCGACGAGGCGGCCGCGCGCCGCCGGCACCTCGACATGCTCGTCGCGCTGGCCGCCGCCACCGGGGCGCGCGCACTGGTGCTGCCCTGCGGGGGCCCCGACCACGAACCGTTCACGTCACTGGACGACGACCTCGACCGGGTGGCCGACGAGCTCATCGCCGCCGCGCACGTGGCCGCGGCCTCGCGCGTCGAGTTGTGGACGGAGTCGCTGCACTTCCACCGGCTGTGCTTCGACATCGACCGCGCTCACGCACTCACCAGCAGGTTCGGCGCCGAGGTGGGCGTCGTCATGGACTTCAGCCACATCGTCGCCTCCGGCGGGGATCCGCTCGAGTTCGTCGCCCGCTTCGGCCCGCGCATCGCACACGTCCACATCCGTGACGCGGTGCCCGGCAACATCAATCTCTCAGTAGGCAACGGCGCCGTGGATTTCGGCGGTGGCCTCAAGGCGCTGGCCGACGCCGGCTACCACGGCCACTTCTCGCTGGAGCTCGAGACCCGCGACATCAGCAACGACCACCGACCTGACGCGACAGCCGCTGCCGCGCAATTGATTTCAGAACTGATCTAGGAGAAACCTGACATGAGAACCGCAGTGATCACCGGTGCCACCTCCGAGCGCGGCATCGGCATGACCGTCGCGCAACGCTATGCCCGCGAAGGGTGGGCCGTCGTCATCCTCGACCTGGACGGCGAGAAGTCGGCCAAGGTGGCCGCCGAGATCGGCAACCAGTACGCGGTGCCGGCCTTCGGGTGCGCGATCGACGTCACGGCCGAGGCGTCGGTGGATGCCGCCCACGACGCCGTCGCCGCCGAGGTGGCGTCGGGCAACCTGCCACCCGTCGGCGCGCTGGCCAACATCGCCGGGATCACCTCCCCCGTCCCGTTCCTCGAGACCACGCTGGAACTGTGGAACACCGTGATGGCCGTCAACGCCACCGGCACCTACCTGGTGACCCGCGCGTTCCTGCCCGACATGATCGCGCAGGGCAGGGGCCGCATCGTGAACATGTCCTCGGTGTCCGCGCAGCGCGGCGGCGGGGTGTTCGGCAAGGTGCCCTACTCGTCGGCCAAGGCCGCGATCCTCGGCTTCACCAAGGCGCTGGCCCGCGAGATCGCCGACACCGGGGTCACCGTCAACGCGGTCACACCGGGCGCGGTCGACACCAACATCAGAGTCGGATCCACCGACGAGCAGGAGGCCAAAATGGCCGCCGACATCCCCGTCGGCCGTACGGCGACCACCGAGGAGGTGGCGGCGGTGATCACCTTCCTGTCCGGAGACGACGCGAGCTACCTCACCGGTACGACCGTTGATATCAACGGAGGCAGCCACATTCACTAGAGTCGCAGGATGCCCGTCACCTGGAAACGTGTCGACTCACACGCCGATCCCGATGCTGTCGTCGCCCCCGATGAACGGCTGAGCTGGCCCCGCACCGTCGGGCTGGGCGCCCAGCACGTCGTCGCGATGTTCGGCGCCACCTTCCTGGTGCCCGTCCTGACCGGATTCCCGCCCGCCACCACGCTGCTGTTCTCCGGTGTGGGCACGTTGCTGTTCCTGCTGATCACCGGCAACCGACTGCCGAGCTACCTGGGGTCGAGCTTCTCGGTGATCGCGCCCATCACCGCGGCGGTCGCCTCGGACGGGGCGGGAAGTGCGCTGGGCGGCATCATCGCCGTCGGTCTGCTGCTGGTCATCGTCGGCGTCGTTGTGCACATCGCAGGCACCCACTGGATCGACCTGACCCTGCCGCCCGTTGTGACGGGCGCGATCGTAGCGCTGATCGGGCTGAACCTGGCCCCGGTGGCCAAGACCAATTTCGAGAAGGGCCCGGTGCTGGGCCTGGTCACCCTGGTGCTGCTGGTGGCGGTGCTGGCGTTCTTCCGCGGCATGATCGGCAGGCTGGCCATCTTCCTCGCGGTCGCGGTGGGGTACGCGCTGGCGCTGGTGCTCGGGGACGTCGACACCTCGGGCATCGCGTCCGCCCCGTGGATCGGGCTGCCCGAGTTCCAGGCCCCGACGTTCTCGCTGTCGGTGTTGCCTCTGTTCCTGCCCGCCGTGGCGGCGCTGATCGCCGAGAACATCGGCCACGTCAAGTCCGTGGGGCAGATGACCCAGCGCGACATGGATCCGCTGATGGGCCGGGCGCTGGCCGCCGACGGCGTCGCGACCACGCTGGCAGGGTTCGGCGGCGGCTCGGCGACCACGACGTACGCCGAGAACATCGGGGTGATGGCGGCGACGCGGGTGTACTCGACAGCGCCGTACTGGGTCGCGGCGGGGGTCGCGATCCTTCTGTCGTTGTGCCCCAAGGTGGGTGCGGCGATCTCGGCGGTTCCGGCGGGTGTGCTCGGCGGGGCGACGGTCGTGCTGTATGGACTGGTCGGCATCCTCGGCGTGCGGATCTGGCTGACCAACCACGTCGACTTCTCCCAGCCGGTCAATCAGATGACCGCGGCGATCCCGTTGGTCATCGGCATCGCCGACTTCACCTGGACCGCAGGCGATCTCCAGTTCACCGGGATCGCCCTCGGATCGATCGCCGCGCTGGTGATCTACCACGGCATGCGGCTGCTCGGTTTCAGAGCGGATCGAGAAGCGCGGCCGGACCCCGATTCATCAGTTGACGCGCCACGATGATGCGCTGAATCTCGCTGGCGCCCTACCAGATTCGCTCGACGCGTAGCTCGCGGAACAGCCGCTCGGCGACGTTCTCCCGCATGTAACCGCGGCCGCCGAAGATCTGCACCGCTCGGTCGGCCGCCCGGCCGGCCATCTCAGAGCAGTACAGCTTGGCCATATCGAGCAGATCGGACGGCCGGCGTGAGCCGATGGCGGGCGGCACCTGGCTGAGCAGGGGGCCCGTCACATCGGCGATGCCCTCCAGCCACGCGCGTTCCACCGCGGCCAGGCCTCGGCGTCCTTCTTCGACCACTTCGCCAGCTGCTCGTGGGTCCGTGCGGGGTCGTCCTCGTAGATCGTCAGCGAACCACCTTCGGCAAACGCCTGATAATAGGAGCCCATCGGGTGCACCTTGTACCCATGGCGTTGCAAATGCAGTTCTCGCACGATCGTGGGCGGCATCAGGCTCATGACATAGGACAGCCGCGTTACCCGCAAATGCGGGGCGTCCTCACACGCTGTTTCCGTGGTGGCCGCCACCGATCACGAGAGCGTCGCAGTTGTGGGGCAATCGATGACCTCTCCCGAGCATCCTGACTGACTGTTCAATCTAACGCAGTGTTAGGCTGCAGAGAAGGGGCTGCGCCGCACATGATGGGAGGATCGCCGCCATGGCAGAACCCGCGCCCGCGACCGAGCAGAACGAGGGTCGGCGCATCGAAATGCTCCGTGCCGCAGCCGAGCTGATCTGCGAGCGCGGCTTCGGTGACACGCGCATCGCCGACGTGGCCAAGCGTGCCGGCGTGAGTTCGGCGCTCGTCATCTACTACTTCGGCACCCGGGACCGCCTGCTCGTCGACGCGTTGCGGTACTCGGAGGAGTCGTTCTACGAGGCCGCCGAGAAGATGCTCGCCGAGGTGCCCTCGCTGCGTGAGCGGTTGTCCCTGCTGATCCGGTGGACCTGCGTCCCCGGGACCGACGACGAGATCCCCGGCGCCTGGGGGCTGTGGTTCGACCTGTGGGCGCAAGCCTTTCGGCACGACGAGATCAAGGCCGGCAGGGTCGAACTCGACGCGCGGTGGCGCACGATGATCGTCGACGCGGTGCGCTCGGGCGCCGATCAGGCCAATGTCGATCCGCGGATGTTCGCCCTCGAGTTCGCCGCGCTGCTCGACGGGCTGTCGATTCAGGTCGCGCTCGAGGATCCCGAGGTCGATTCCGAGGTCGCCTACGACATCGCGATGCGCTTCGCCGAGCGCGAGCTCAACCTCGAGCCCACCGCTAAGCGGGACTGAGGGCCGACACCGGATCGGGCGACGGGGACGGCGGTGCTGCGTTGCAGCACCCGCACCGCGTCGTGGGTGCAGACGCACGCCACCCGCTGTCCCGGCGCGTGGGTCACCGACGCGGGCCCGCGGCGGTTGGGCACCTCGACCACCAGATCGGCCCTGGCCCCGACAGCGGGTGTACCTGAGTGGAATTACTCAGATAGACAACGTGTTTGACGGTGCCGCCACGACGTTCGCGCCCGCGGAGGTGGAATTCCCATTGTCCTGCAGGGTGATTCGCTCCGGCCGGATCACGACTGCGGCGGCGCCCGGGGCCGGGGCCCCGGACGAGGACGGCGTGTACCAGTTCGTCACGCGGGCGGCTAGGGCGTACGCCGATTCCGTTGGTCGTGCGCCGGAACCCCGTTGACGCCCTCGATCGACTGCGCGTAACCGCCCACCGCGTACGCCGCGGTGGCGGCCATGATGCCGAGAGCATCCCGGTCGACGTTGTCGATGGTGTCCGCCCGGGTGTGGTAGTTCCGGTCGAAGGGCACGCCCGCCTTCCCACCCCAGATCCGGGCCTGTACCTCCGATTTGCGCTGCGACGTGCCGGTCGTCACCCCACCCACTGGCACGCCCGCGGCCAGGAACGCGGCGTAGTCGGTGCCGCGCGTCAGCGGCATGTCGGCCGGCCGCACGCCCTGCGCGTACAGCCGTCCTGCCAGGGTGCGCTCGATGCCGGCGGAGCCCTGCGGCAGAGCGGGGACCGTGGTCGCCGTCTGTGCGGACTGGTCCCCGTCGTCGGTGAAGTAGCCCGCGTTGATCGACCCGAGCACGTCGAAGTCCAGGTACAGCGCGACGGCGTCGAGCTGGCTCTGGTCGAGTGATCGCAGATAGCTCGTCGAGCCGTCGGCGGACACCTCGCCGGCGCCCCAGAACGCGAACCGCACGGCGTTGGCACCGCCGGGCTCCGGGCCCATCTGGAGCGCTGTCTCCAATACGGTGGCGACCCCGGTGCCGTTGTCGTTGATCCCGGGCCCCGAGCTGACACTGTCGAGGTGGGCGCCGACCACCACCACGCTGTCGGGGTCACCGGAGCGGGTCTGGGCGATCACGTTGCGCGAGGTGGTCATCACCGGTTTGTTGTCCAGCACCAGCGTGACCGGCGCTTCCGTCCGGCGCAGCGCGGCGTCGGCCGTCGGATCGATGACGCCGACCGGGATCCTCATGTTCTGGTAGTACCCGGGGGTGAACAGGCCCGGCGGGGCACCCACCGGGCGGGTGGGCGTGGCCTGGCTGACCACGAGCATACCCACGGCGCCGCGGGCCACGGCCGCGTCGTGTTTGGCCACGATCGAACACGAGGTGTCGTCGACAACGGCGATGGCGCCCTTGACCGCCACGGTCCCGTAGTCGGACGCTGTGCACCCCGCGGGCTTGCGGGGCCGCAGTGTGATCGCCCGCAAGCCACCCGGGTCGGTGGTGAGCAGCAGCGATGCCTGATCCGTGCGGTAGCTCCGTCCCGCGACCGTCAGCGCCGGCTTTCCGCCCCGTGATCCGGACAGTCGCTGAAACTCCGGAGTCTGCACATCGAAGCCCTTGTCGCGCAGCATGTTCGCGACATAGTCCACGCTCGCCTGGTAGCCGGGAGTGCCGTCGGCACGGTTACCGTCGTGAGCGTCGGCGATCTTCTGCAGCTCCGTCAGGTGGCGGAAGACACCGTCGACCGTCACCTTCCCGGCCAGGTCGGCCCCCAGGTCAGCCGGCGGCGCGGGCGCGTTCGACGAGCAGGCGGCCAGCGCGCAGCACACCAGCGCCAGAACGGCCGCGACGTGCCTGCGCGTCATGACTCGGGCAGTTGATGGCGGGTGCGGTCGTCGCGCACCGGAATCCCGTTGCGACCGCGCTGATCCTGTGCGTACAGACCCACCGAGTACGCCACCCCGCTGCCGTGGATCTGCAGGGCGGTGCGGTCGACGTGGTCGAGCGTGTCGGTGTCCTTGTGATAGTTCGGGTCGAACGGTTGATCCGCGGCGCCGCCCCAGATCTCGGCCTGCCGGACGGTCTTCTTCTCTTCGGCTCCCGAGAACAGGCCCCCGGCAGGCACTCCCGCCTTCGTGAAGTCGTCGTAGTCCGACCTGCCGTCGAAGGAGGTGTCCTCGGCCGGTTTGCCGGCGCGGTCGAGGTAACCGACGAGCACGCGCTCGATGCCCGCCGAGCCCTCGGGCACCCGCGGAACACCGTCCTGCGGGCCCGGCGCGGTAGACTGGTCGCCGTCGTAGGTGAAGTATCCGGGATTGGGCGAGCCGAGCATGTCGAAGTTCAGGTACAGCGCGATGTCCTTGAGCGCCTCGACGTCCAGCGATCCGACGTAGTCGCTCGATCCCAGCAGGCCCAGTTCCTCGGCGCCCCAGAAACCGAACCGCACGGCATTGGCGACCTGAGGCGAACTGCCCAGCTGCAGAGCGGTTTCCAGGGTGGCGGCGACACCGGAGCCGTTGTCGTTGATGCCGGGCCCGTCCGGCACGCTGTCCAGGTGCGCGCCGACCATCACGACATCCGACGTCGAACCGGTCGCGGTCTGGGCGATCACGTTGCGGGTCTTCTCGACGCGGACGCCGGCGTTCATGACGATCGTTGCCGGCGCACCCGCCTCGCCGCGCAGTCGGGCCCCGTCGGCCTTGGGGACGCTGATCACCGGGATCTTCACATCGGTGTTCTGGCCGAGGGTGCCTCCGCTCATCTCACCCTCCTGGTTGTTCGCGACAATCAGCGCGACCGCGCCGCGCGCGGCGGCAGCCGTCTGCTTGGCCCCGAACGGGCACGACCCGCGATCGACCAGCACCACCGCCCCCTGCGTCGGCAGCCCGTCGTAGTCCTCGGCCGTGCATCCCGGGGTGTCCTCGGCGCGGGCCGCGACGATCGGGCCGGACACGCCCTCACCGGGCGCACCGACCGTGTACTCGAGGGGCTTGGCGGTGACACGGGCGCCGGCCACGGTCAGCACCGGGGCGTCGGCCCAGGGCAACTTCACCTCGAACTCCGGCGTCTGGACATCGAAACCCTTGTCGCGCAACGCCTTGGCGACATAGTCCACGCTGGCGTCATAGCCGGAGGTGCCGAGCGCGCGGTTCCCGCCGTTGGCGTCGGCGATGTCCTGCAGGGCGCGCAGGTGTTTCATCGTCGCATCGACGGTGACCTTGCGCGAGAGCGCATCGGCGAAGTCGGCGGCGGCGCCCGCATCGGCGGCGGGTGGCGGTGACGAGGGGGCGGGTCGGTTCTGATCGCCACAGCCGCTGGTCGCCAGCAGCGCGACGGCGAACAGGGCAGCCAGCCGTACCGCCGGTCGGGTGGGGGTCACGGGCACCACGTTAGCGCGCGCCGAGATGGTCCAGCACCGCCTCGGCGGCGAGCCGGGGCTCCTCGATCTGCAGGAAGTGCCCAGCCGTCGGCAGCGTGACCACCCGGCTGCCCGCGGGCAACACATCGGTGATCGACTCGGCGTAGGCCGCCAGCATCGCGCCGTCCTGCAGGCCCTGCACGTGCAGGATCGGCACCCGCGGGAGTTCCAGCGCCCACCGGTGTAGATCGGCGTACCGCGCGGCGGGCCGGCCCGGCCGCACCATCGCGCGGTAGTAGCCGACCGCCGCCCGCCGGTGCACCGGGCTCGGCAGCGCAGCCAGCGCGGCGTCGAGTTCGGCGTCGGTGGCGAAGCCGGGCGGCCCCCAGTCCCGCCAGAGCCGCGGAATCACCCGCGACACAAGGTTTTCCGGCAGCGCGGGCAGCTGGAAGAACAGGATGTACCAACTGTTGCGCAGCTGCCTGGGCAGCATCCGCAGCTGCCTGCCGGCGTCGCCGCGGGTACGAATGATCGCCCCGATCGGAGCGACCGCCATCGTGATGTGGGTGGCGAACGGCGAGTCCGGCGACGCGGCCAGTCCCGCGGCGGTGAACGCGCCCCAGTCGTGTCCGATCAGCACCGCGTCCGTCGGTGCGCCGAGGGCGCCGTGGACCGCCAGGGCGTCGTACATCAGCGCGCCGATGTGGTAGTCGCCGTCGGGGGCGGGGCCGGTCGGCGCGTAGCCGCGGGAGAACGGGGCGACCACCCGCAGGCCTCGTTCGGCCAGCAGCGGCGCCACCTTCTGCCACCCCCACGCACTGTCCGGGAAGCCGTGCAGACACAGCACCAACCGGCCGTCGGCCGGCCCCCAGGACAGCGCGTGGATCTTCAGGTGAGGGAGGTCGAACACCAGCCGTTGCGCAGTGGTCATCCCCTCATCGTCTCAGCCGCGCGACGACGCCTTCGCCAGGGCCGGGTGCCTGCTGAACTCCAGCGTGCCGTCGTCGATCCTGCAGTTGCGGATCACGCGGAGGTCGACCAGGTAGTTCTGCTTGAGCCGCCACGGGGTCTTCGACCCCGACTTCGGCAGCTTGTCCAGCGAACGCTTGATGTAGCCGGAGCTCAGGTCGACGAACGGGAGTTGCTCGACGTCGTCGCCCGGGTCGCGCGGCACCACGGTGTCGTAGCCCTTGCTCTCCATGAAGTGCAGAAGGCGGCTGACGTACTCCGAGGTCAGGTCGGCCTTCAGAGTCCACGACGCGTTGGTGTAGCCGAAGGTGAACGCCACGTTCGGCAGACCCGAGAGCATCAGCCCCCGGTAGGCCACCGACGTCGACAGGTCCTGCGGTTCGCCGTTGCGCAGCACCTGGGCGCCGCCGAAGAACTGCACGTTCAATCCCGTTGCGGTGACGATGATGTCGGCCTTCAGGTGCTCACCGGACGTCAGGGCGATACCGTCGGCGGTGAAGCGCTCGATGGTGTCGGTGACGACGTCGGCCTTGCCCTTGCGGATGGCCTTGAAGATGTCGCCGTTGGGGGCCAGGCAGACGCGCTGATCCCACGGCTTGTAGCTGGGGCTGAAGTGCTTGTCGTAGTCGAAGCCGTCCGGCAGCCGCCGTTCGGCCATGGTGCGCAACGCCTTACGGAAGACGCCGGGCAACGTGCGGGCGAGCTGATACTGGGCGGTGGCCTGCAGGATCGCCTTCCAGCGCACCGCGGTGTAGGCCGTCTTCTCCGGCAGCAGCCGGAAGGCGCGGGCGGCGAAGGGATCCTTGTCGGGCAGCGACCCGATGTAGGTGGGGGTGCGCTGCAGCATGGTGACGTGGCCGGCGCCGCTGTCGATCAGCGCCGGGATCAGCGTGATGGCGGTGGCGCCGCTGCCGACGACGACGATCTTCTTACCCTGGTAGTCGAGGTCCTCGGGCCAGTGCTGCGGGTGCACGATGGTGCCGCCGAAGTCCTCGGCGCCGGGGAACTCGGGCGAGAAGCCCTCGTCGTAGTTGTAGTAGCCGCTGCACGCCCACAGGAAGTTGGCGTGGATCTCGGTCTGCTCGCCGCCGCGCTCGACGGTGAGTTCCCACCGGCTGTGCTCGTCGGACCAGTTCGCGGCGAGGACCTTCTGCCCGTAGCGGATGTGCTTGTCGATGCCGTTCTCCGTCGCGGCCTCGTTCAGGTAGTTCCAGATCGACGGGCCGTCGGCGATCATCTGATCGGTCGCCCACGGCTTGAAGTGGAACCCGAGGGTGTACATGTCGGAGTCCGACCGGATACCCGGGTACTTGAAGAGGTCCCAGGTGCCGCCGAGGGTCTCACGGCGTTCGAGGATCACGTAGTCCTTGTCCGGGCACTGCTGTTGCAGGTGCCAGGCGGCGCTGATGCCGGAGATCCCGGCCCCGACAATGACGACATCGACAAATTCGGTCATGATGTAAAGCTATCAACATCGTGTCGACGTGGTCAACAGTGTGTTGAGTAAATCGACAGACTGTTCACCAGCGACCTCACGCGTCGCGGCGGTTCACCACGATGAGCGCGGCGGCGAACACCACCGCGACGAGCGCGGTGAAGTACGCCAGCGAGCCCGTCGTCCCCCAGTGCCATGCGTAGCCGGGGAAGAGCCACTGCACGTCGAGGAACCGGAACATGTTGGCGAACGGCAGGTACGGCCCGACCTGCGGTCCGCGACCGGGCAGGTTACCCACCAGCGGCTCCACCAGCAGCGGCCACAGCAGCAGCACCGACACCGCGCCGGCGCTGTGCCGCAGCAGTGCCCCCACCCCCACACCGAGGATCGCCGCCAACGCCGCATAGAGCGCGATCGCCGCGACGGTGCGCGCCGCCAGCGGCTCCCGGGCGACCAGAAACGAGCCGATCACCATCAGCGCGGCCGACAGCCCGCAGAACACTGCGGCGACGGCGGCTTTGGCGCACAGCACCACCGACCGGGCGGGTGTGGCCAGAAACGTCGTCGCGATCATCCGGGTGCGGTACTCACCGGTGACCGTCAGCGCGGCGACCACCATCAGCACCGGCACCCCGAAGGCCGCGACACTCAGCGCCGCGGTCCGGGGCTGCATCCCGGCCACGCCCAGGGTGAGCGCCGCGGCCAGCACCACCGACCAGATCGGCGAGCGCAGCGTGGTGATCTTGATGCGCTCGGCGTTCAGCGCGGCCAGCGCCGAGGACGCGGTCACGGCGCCGCCCGGTAGGTGACGTCGCCCGCGGTCGACGACAGGTAGGCCTGTTCCAGCGACGCCTGCTCGAGTCGCAGCTCGTGTACCACGATCGCGTGCCGGGCGGCGAGCTCGCCGACGGCCTCGGTGGTGGCGTGCGCGACGCGCAGCGCCTCGCCGTCGCCGGTCACCGTCATGCCCTCCGCGGTCAGCGCCGCCCGCAGAGCGCCGGCCTGCGGGCTGCGCACCAGCACACCGCCGCCGCCGGAGCGGCCGACGAACTCGCCGACGGTGGTGGACGCGATGAGCTTTCCCCGGCCGATCACCACCAGCCGGTCGGCGGTGTCGGCCATCTCGGAGAGCAGGTGGCTGGAGACGAACACCGTGCGGCCCTCACCGGCCAGCGTCCGCATCAGCGACCGCACCCAGTGGATGCCCTCGGGGTCCAGGCCGTTGACCGGCTCGTCGAACAGCAGCACGGGCGGATCGCCGATCAGCGCCGCGGCGATACCCAGCCGCTGACTCATCCCCAGCGACAGTGCGCCGGCCTTGGTGCCTGCCGCCGGGGTCATTCCGACCATGTCGAGCACCTCGTCGACGCGCCGGGCCGGGATCCGGTTGCTGGCCGCGATCCAGCGCAGATGGTGGCGTGCCGACCGGTTGGGATGCACCTGCCTGGCGTCGAGCAGCGCACCGACGGTCCGCAGCGGGTGGGTGAGGTCCCGGTAGCTGCGGCCGTCGATCCGTGCGGTGCCGGAGGTGGGGCGGTCCAGCCCGAGGATCATCCGCATCGTCGTGGTCTTGCCCGCACCGTTGGGTCCCAGGAACCCGGTCACCACGCCGGGCTCGACCGTGCATGTGAGCCCGTCGACAGCGCGGGTTGCCCCGGAGGTCCCCCTGAATGTTTTGGTGAGCGCGTCGAGTTCGATCATTCGGCGGCCGCCGCCACCACGAGATCGGCCACGGCACGCATCCCGGCCGCGTTCGGGTGCAGCGGCGCCGGCCTGCGCGGCACCGGCCAGCCGAAGCGCGTGGTCCACGGGTCCGCCGACCACCCGTGGTGCGCACGGCTGGCCGCGCCCGCCCGCACCAGCCCGCACCCGGTCGTCGAGGCCGCCTGCGCGGTCAGCCGTTCCAGCTCGAGCGCCAGGTGCCTGCCCAGCGTCGTGTCGTGATCGCTCAGCGGCGACGCGGGCCCGGCCGGCGGCAGCAGCGTCAGGTAGTCCACGAACAGCACGGTGGCCCGTGGTGCCCGCTGCCGCACCGTGCGTCCCACCTCGACGAGCGCCGCCCCGACCTCCTCGAGCGCGACGTAGCGCTCGGCCGGGTTCAGCAGATGGCGGATCCTGCCGCCCAGCAAAGGGATTCGTTGCACGGGGCGAGGCAGGCCCGCCGCGAACAGCATCGGCACATAGCCCACGTCGTTGCCGCCGATGGTGACGGTGACGAGTGACTCGGACCCGTCGAGCGCGTCGACCTGCGGTGCGGCGCCGCGCTGGGTGTCGGTGAGCACGTGAGCGGTGGTCGCCCCCGAGTAGGTGACGTCCACGAGGTCCAGGCCGAGCGCGGCCGCCACCAGGTGCGGGTAGTTGCGCGCCGACCGGCCGGCGGCACGCGGCGAGCCCGCCGCCCTTGGCTGGATCCCCGGCCCGGCGGCCATCGAACTGCCAAGCGCCACATACCTGTTCATAATGCCGGGCTGGAGGCCTGCGCCCAGAACCGCTTCGGGATCCGGCCCGCACGCCGCGCCAGGTAGCCGGCCCGGACCGCGGCCGACATCGCCGAGGCCATCCCCGCCGGGTCGGCGGCGCGGGTGACCGCGGTGGCCAGCAGCACCGCGTCGCATCCGAGTTCCATCGCCAGCGTGGCGTCGCTGGCCGTACCGATCCCGGCGTCCAGGATCACCGGCACGCCGGCCCGGTCCACGATCATCTCGATGTGGTGTGCGTTGGCGATGCCAAGGCCGGTGCCGATCGGCGAGCCCAGCGGCATCACCGCCGCGCACCCGGTGTCCTCCAGTCGGCGCGCCAGCACCGGGTCGTCGTTGGTGTACGGCAGCACGACGAAGCCGTCGTCGACGAGTTGTTCCGCCGCCCTGACCAATTCGATCGCGTCGGGCAGCAACGTCCGCTCGTCGGCGATCACCTCGAGCTTCACCCAGTTGGTCTGCAGCGCTTCGCGCGCGAGCTGCGCGGTCATCACCGCCTCGGCGGCACCCCGGCACCCCGCGGTGTTGGGCAGCGGCGTGATCCCCAGCCGGGTCAGCAGATCGAGGACGCCGGTGCCGCCGTCGGCGTCCACACGGCGCATCGCCACGGTAGTCAGCTCGGTCCCCGACGCGACGAGCGCTTCCTCGAGCACGGCGAGGTTGGCCGCCCCACCGGTGCCGAGGATCAGCCGCGAACCGAACTCGCGGCCGGCGATGCTCAGCTTGCCTGTCGTGTGCTCAACCACCCTGCACCGCCGCCAACACGTCGACCTTCGCTCCGTCGGTCAGCTCGATGTCCCACTCCGAGCGAGGAATCACGGCCCAGTCCACCGCGACCGCGATGCCCTTGACCGGGTAACCGAGCCGGTCCAGCAGCGCGGCGACGGTGATCCGCCCGTCGACCTCGACCGCCTCGTCGTTGACCGTCAGCTTCACGGCGTCACCCCTTCCAGCACCCCCGGCACCGGCGCACCGCGCAGCTCGGCGGCGATCGCCTCCGCGGTCCACGGCGCCAACAGGAATCCCGACCGGCCGTGCCCGGTTGCCACCAGCGTGCGCGCATCGAGCCGGCCGACGAGCGGGACGTTGTCGGCCGTCATGGGGCGCAGCCCGGCCGCGCATTCGGCGAGCTCGTACTCGCCCAGTGCCGGCACCACCGCGCAGGCGTCGTCGAGCAGCTCCCGCACCCCCGTCACCGTGGGGGCGGTGTCGCGGCCGTGTTCGTACTGGGTGGCGCCGACCACGACGCCGTCGCGGCGCGGGACCAGGTAGACCTGCCTGCCGCGCACCCGGGCGCGGATCACCCGCTGCGGGACCGGCAGGCAGCCGCGCCGCCAGCGGAGCCGCAGCACCTCACCCTTGACCGGCCGCACCGGCAGGCCGGGCCACAGCGCGGGCGCGTCGATGCCGTTGGCGATCACGACGGCGTCGGCGTCGGCCACCTCGTTCAAAGCGGCGACCGCCGGCGCCCACTCGACGCCCAGGCGCTCGGCGTGTGCCGCCAGCGCGTCGACCACCGCCCGGTTGTCGACGGCGAGCTCGGTCTGTGCGCGGAAGCCGTGCCGGATGCCCTGGGCGAGAAGGGGTTCGATGTCGCGGGCGGCCGTGGTCGGGGTGACGGGATGACCCTGGGCGGCCAGCCACTCCCCGACCGTCTTCAGGTCGGCGGCGTCGGCCCGGTCGACGGCGACCACCAGCGACTCGCGCGCGGTGACCACCTCGGCCGGGAGGCCGTCGAGAAATCCGCTGTGCCACAGGTCCAGCGACGCCAGCCCGAGCCGCAGGAGCCGTTCCTCCCCGGGCCAGCCCTCGCTGTGCGGGGCGAGCATGCCGCCGGCCACCCAGGACGCGCCCGGTGCCGGGGTGCGGTGCACGCGCACGCGCCAGCCGTCCTGCGCGGCGCGGCGCGCCACGGCGAGTCCGATGACGCCGCCGCCGATGACGGCGAGCCGCTGGGCGGGATCCGGCACTGCTACTCCCTTCGCCGGCATGACCCGGATCAGGTGCGACGGTCAGAGCCGGCGGGCTCACTCTCAGTCCCCGTACCCGGGACTCCCGTGTGGTCGGTGTTGTCGTTCCCAGCCTACGTCCGCCGTCGCGCTACCGTTCGCGGTGTGCGTGACGCCCTGCTGTACCTGTGCACCGACGCCCGCCGGGAGCGCGACGACCTCGCCGAGTTCGCCGATGCCGCGCTGGCCGGCGGAGTCGACATCATCCAGCTCCGCGACAAGGGGTCGGCCGGTGAGCGCGAGTTCGGCCCGCTGGAAGCCCGTGCCGAGTTGGCCGCGCTGGAGGTGCTCGCCGAGGCAGCACGCCGCCACGACGCCCTGATCGCGGTCAACGACCGCGCCGACGTCGCGCGCGCGGCCGGCGCCGACGTGCTGCACCTCGGCCAGGACGACCTGCCGCTGCCGGTCGCCCGGGAGATCTTCACCGGAGTCGTCGGGCGGTCGACCCACGACATCGACCAGGTGCGCGCGGCGATCGCCGGCGACGCCCCCGACGGCCCGGACTACTTCTGCGTCGGCCCGTGCTGGCCCACGCCGACCAAACCGGGCCGGCCCGCACCGGGCCTGGACCTGATCCGCGCGACCTCTGAGTTGACACAAGCGCTGGCGCCGGCCAAGCCCTGGTTCGCGATCGGGGGCATCGACGCGGCCCGGCTGCCCGAGGTCATCGAGGCCGGCGCGCGCCGCGCGGTCGTGGTCCGCGCGATCACGGCGGCCGATGACCCCGAGGCCGCGGCCGAGGAGTTGAAGACGATGCTCAGCTCTGCCCGTTGACCAGCGGCGGGAGCGCCGCGGCCACCTCGCGCAGCCGCGCCCAGCTCGCGGCGAACCCCGGGTGCAGCGGCAGCTCGGCGACTTCGTCCTCGGGCACCCACCGCAGCTCCGCGCTCTCCCGGTTGGGCACCGTCTCGAGCTGATGCTCGGCGTCGGCGATCACGGTCGTGTAGCTCCAGCCGCTCACCTGGGCCGTGACGACCGTGGTCCGCACGATCAGCCGGTGGGCTTGCAGGCCGGCCTCCTCGTGGGCCTCGCGCACCGCCGCCTGCTCCGGGGTCTCGTGGCTGTCGCGGGCGCCGCCCGGCAGACCCCACGTCCCGCCCTGGTGACTCCACGGTGCCCGGTGCTGCAGCAGCACGGCCAGCGAGCCGTCGGACCGGGGGGCTCTCAGCAACAGTCCGGCGGCTCCGTGCCTACCCCAGTAGGCCGCCCCGTCGGCCGATACCACCCAGCCGTCACCGTCGCCGCGCACGCGTCCAGCTTAGGGAACGGATCTCGAAATAGGGCGAGTCGCAGCCGGGAATCCCCACACTCCGGACGAGGAGCTCTTAGAATTCCCTCAGAGAATTGGCGCAGTTAGAGTTGGGCCAGTCGACATGACCGCCGAAGAGAACGAGACCGGGATGAGGTCCGCGCAAACGTGACTGTGGAGTTGGCGCACCCCTCGACGGAGCCTCTTGCGTCGCGGTCGCCGACGGCCACCGCGCATCCCCGGTGGTGGTTCCTGTGGACGACCCCCGGCCGGATCCTGACGATCGGGCTGGTGCTGGCCGCCCTGGTCATCGCCAGCGCGTTCGCCACCTCGACCACGATCAACGACCGTCAACAGGCGCTGACCACCGTGCTCAACCGCACCGAGCCGCTGGCCTTCGCCGCCGGTCAGCTCTACACCACGCTGTCGGTCGCCGACGCCGCCGCCGCAACCGCGTTCATCGCCGGCGCCGAGCCCCGTGCGGTCCGGCAACGCTACGAGCAGGCGATCACGGATGCGGCGGTGGCCGTCGCCCGGGCGTCCAGCGGTCTCACCGACGAGCCGCTGGTGCAGCTACTCGGCCGGATCAACGCCCGGCTGGCCGTCTACACCGGGCTGGTGGAGACGGCGCGGACCAACAACCGCGCCGGCAATCCGGTCGGCTCGTCGTACCTGTCCGAGGCGTCGTCGATGATGCAGCAGCAGATCCTGCCCGACGCCCAACGCCTCTACGAGCAGACCTCGGCGCGCGTCGACGCCGAGACCACCGCCTCGACGCGAATCCCCGGGCCGGTGATCCTGATCGTGCTCAGCACGCTGTTGTTCGGCGCGTTCGCCAACCGGTGGCTGGCCAAACGCACCCGGCGACGGGTCAACATCGGTTTCATCGCCGGCGGCATGGCCGTGCTGATCATGCTGATCTGGGTGGGCACGGCGCTGATCATCTCGACCACCGACAGCCGAAGCGCCAAGGAGACCGCGGCCGAATCCCTCAAGACGGTGACCACGCTGGCGATCACGGCCCAGCAGGCCCGCGCCGACGAGACGCTGTCGCTGATCCGGCGCGGCGACGAGAACGTCCGCAAGCAGTCCTACTACCAGCGCATCGACCAGATGCAGCAGCAGCTGAACCGGTATCTGTCCAACGACAACTCGATCGACAAGACCGGTCTGGCCGACGCGGACGGGCTGCTCAACCGGTGGCGGGCCGCCGACGACCGGATCACCGCCTACATCGCGGTCGGCAACTACCAGGCCGCGACGCAGGTCGCCCTCGGCGTCGGGGAGGACGATGCGACCCCGGCCTTCGACAAGCTGGACGAGGCGCTGACCAACGGCATCGAGCAGAGCCGCGCCCAGCTGCGCAACGAGATCGTCAATGCCCGCCGGGTGCTCTCCGGCGCCACCGTCGGGGCAGCCGCGCTGTCGGTGATGGCGGCGATCGCCGTGGCACTGGGCATCTGGCCCCGGCTGAGTGAGTACCGGTAAGCCATGAGGAAGCGAGCAGCGACCCTGACGGCCATGCTGGCCACGCTGCTGGTGGCGTGCGGCCAGACCGCGTCGGTGGTGCCGACCCCGACCGTCACGCTGGCGCCGCCCTCACCCTCGGGGATGGGCGAGCTGCCGCCCGGTCCGGCCCAGCCTCCGGCCTCGCTCGACGATGATTGCGATCGCACCGCGAGCCTGCGGCCGTTCGACACGAAAGCCGAGGCCGACGCGGCGGTCGCGAACATCAAGGGCCGCGGCCGGCTGATCGTCGGGCTCGACATCGGCAGCAACCTGTTCAGCTTCCGCGACCCGATCAGCGGTGAGATCACCGGCTTCGACGTCGACATCGCCGGCGAGATCGCCCGCGACATCTTCGGGACCCCGTCTCAGGTGGAGTACCGCATCCTGTCGTCGGCCGACCGCATCGCCGCGCTGCGCAACAACGAGGTCGACGTGGTGGTCAAGACGATGACCATCACCTGCGAACGCAAGAAGCTGGTCAATTTCTCCACGGTGTACCTGACCGCGGACCAACGCATCATGGCGCCGCGCGACTCCACGATCCGGCGGTCGTCGGACCTGTCGGGTAAGCGAGTGTGCGTGGCCAAGGGCACCACGTCGCTGCAGCGCATCCAGGAGATCACCCCGCCGCCGATCATCGTCGGCGTGGTGAGCTGGGCGGATTGCCTGGTCGCCGTGCAGCAACGTCAGGTCGACGCGGTCAGCACCGATGACTCGATCCTGGCCGGGCTGGTGTCCCAGGACCCCTACCTGCACATCGTGGGACCGTCGATGAACGAGGAGCCCTACGGCATCGGGATCAACCTGCAGAACACCGGCCTGGTCCGCTACGTCAACGGCACGCTGGAGCGCATCCGCCGCGACGGCACCTGGAACACGCTGTACCGCAAGTGGCTGACCGTGCTCGGGCCGGCGCCGTCCCCACCGGTGGCGAGGTACTCGGACTGATGACCGACGAACACACTGACGATTACGCCGACGACCCCGGGACCCAGCCGGCCAACTTTGACGACCTCGGGATGGACTCGATGTCGACGATGCGGCCGATGGCCACCCAGGCGGTGTTCCGGCCCAACTTCGACGACGACGACGACAGCGACTCGCAGTACCACTCCGGTGACACCGAGCCGCAGGACCAGACGACGACGGTGACCCGCGCCCTGTCCCCGACGCGGCGGCTCGGCGGCGGCCTGGTCGAGATCCCGCGGGTGCCGGCCCGAGATCCGTTAACGGCGTTGATGACCGACCCGGTGGTGACCGAGTCGAAGCGGTTCTGCTGGAACTGCGGCCGGCCGGTGGGCCGGTCGTCGCCGGAGGGCAAGGCGCTGTCGGAAGGCTGGTGCCCGCACTGCGGCAGCGCCTACTCGTTCCTGCCGCAGTTGTCGGCCGGCGACATCATCGCCGACCAGTACGAGATCAAGGGCTGCATCGCCCACGGGGGGCTGGGGTGGGTGTATCTGGCGTTCGACAAGAACGTCAACGACCGGCCGGTGGTGCTCAAGGGTCTGGTGCACTCCGGTGACGCCGAGGCCCAGGCGATCGCGATGGCCGAACGCCAATTCCTGGCCCAGGTCACCCATCCCGGCATCGTGAAGATCTACAACTTCGTCGAGCACGAGGACAAGCACGGCAACCCCGTCGGCTACATCGTCATGGAGTACGTCGGCGGCACGTCCCTCAAGCAGGCGACCCACCTGAGGTCCACCGAGCGCACCCGGCTGCCTGTCGCCGAAGCCATCGGCTTCATGCTCGAGATCCTGCCCGCAATGGGTTATCTGCATTCCATCGGGCTGGTCTACAACGATCTCAAGCCCGAGAACATCATGGTCACCGAGGACCAGCTCAAGCTCATCGACCTCGGCGCGGTGTCGCGCATCAACTCGTTCGGATACCTCTACGGCACACCGGGTTACCAGGCGCCCGAGATCGTGCGGACCGGTCCGACGGTCGCCACCGACGTCTACACGGTGGGCCGCACGCTGGCCTCTCTGACGCTGCGGATGCGGACCCGCCGAGGCCGTTACATCGACGGTCTGCCCGAAGACGACCCGGTGCTCGCCGAATACGACTCGTTCGCCCGACTCCTGCGCCGCGCGATCGACCCGGATCCGCGCAGGCGTTTTCAGAGCGCCGAGGAGATGTCGAGTCAGCTGATGGGCGTGCTGCGCGAGGTGGTCGCGCAGGACACCGGGGTGCCGCGGCCGGGTCTGTCGACGACGTTCAGTCGGTCCCGGTCGACGTTCGGAGTGGATCTGCTCGTCGCCCACACCGACGTCTATCTCGACGGCCAGGTGCATTCGGAGAAGCTGACCGCCCAGGAGATCGTCAAGGCGCTGCAGGTCCCCCTGGTCGACCCGACCGACGTCGGCGCCACCATCTTGTCGGCGACGGTGCTGAGTCAGCCTGTGCAGACGCTGGATTCACTGCGCGCGGCGCGGCACGGGGCGCTGGACTCCGAGGGCATCGACCTGTCGCAGTCGATCGAGCTGCCGCTGATGGAGGTGCGCGCGCTGCTCGATCTCGGCGACGTCGCCAAGGCCACCCGTAAGCTCGACGAGCTCGCGGAACGTGTCGGCTGGCGCTGGCGGCTGGTGTGGTTCCGCGCCGTCGCCGCCCTGCTCACCGCCGACTATGATTCGGCGACAAAGTATTTCACCGAGGTGCTCGACACGCTGCCCGGTGAACTGGCCCCGAAACTGGCCCTGGCGGCCACAGCCGAGCTCGCCGGTGATGCCGACGAGCAGAAGTTCTACAAGACGGTGTGGGGCACCGACAACGGGGTGATCTCGGCGGGCTTCGGCCTGGCCCGCGCCCAGTCCGCCGCCGGCCAGCGCGACGCCGCGGTCCGCACACTCGACGAAGTACCCGCCACCTCACGGCATTTCACGACGGCACGGCTGACCAGTGCGGTCACGCTGCTGTCGGGCCGGTCCACCGGCGAGATCACCGAAGCCCACATCCGCGACGCCGCCCGTCGCGTCGAGGCACTGCCCGACACCGAACCCCGGGTGCTGCAGATCCGCGCGCTGGTGCTCGGCACCGCGATGGACTGGCTCGCCGACCACACCGCCAGCACCAACCACATCCTCGGTTTCCCGTTCACCGAGCACGGTCTGCAGCTCGGGGTGGAGGCGTCGCTGCGCAGCCTGGCCCGGGTGGCGCCCACCCAGGCGCACCGCTACGCACTGGTCGACCTCGCGAACAGCGTGCGACCGATGTCGACATTCTGAGCAAACAACGGAATCCGTTGCCAAACTGTCTATACCTTATGTCGAGGCACCCGCGAGGCGGCACCCCCTGCCAATATTGACGCAGAAGTGCTGGTGAGGACCCATCACTCGGAACTTGATCAAATTATGGTCAAGCTACTGATTCCGTAGTATCGTCTACCCCACGCTTTAAGACCCTAGGGCTCCTTTCCCCTGACGGCATCCTTGCTGAGGGAGGCCTCGATGAGCACACAACGGGTGTTCCGCCCGGACCCGACGTCGTTCGAGCTGCGGGAAGAACACCACCGCGCCACCTTCTCGGCCTGCGAACTGCCGCCGCACACCGTGCTGGTCACCATCCACGGTGAGATCGACGCGACCAACGCCCCGGCACTCGCCCGCTACATCGAGAAGCGGCTCGGTGGTTCCCGCAGGCTGATCCTCGACCTGCAGACCGTGGAGTTCTTCGCCGCGTCCGGTTTCGCCGCGCTGACCAACATCGACGTGGTGTGCACGCGCGCCGGCGTGCGGTGGTCGCTGCTGGCGGGTTCGCATGTGCGGCGGCTCCTGCGCATCTGCGATCCGAAACGCGAACTACCGGTCGCCGCGGCTGCCGCCAAGTACACCCGCACACGCCCGAGCGATCGCAAGCTCCTCGTTGGTGGGAACCACTAGCACCGTCGTCGGCGCCCCCTCGGGCGAGATCCGCCGGGCCGCGCGGCCCGGGCTGTCGTTGAGATGCTCGTCGATCTCGATGCCGAACGCGCCCAGCCCCGACAGTGCGTCGCGGCGAACCAGCGCGTCGTTCTCGCCGACACCGGCGGTGAACGTGATGACGTCGGCGCCGCCGAGCACGGCCAGATACGCACCGATGTACTTGCGGAGTCGGTGGATGTAGACGTCGTAGGCCAGCTGCGCCGCCGCCTCACCGGCGGCGATCCGCTGATGCAGTACTCGGAAGTCGATCTCGCCGCCGAGTCCGCGAACCCCTGAGCGACGGTTCAGCATGGACTCGATGTCCTCGACGCTCATCCCCGCCTCGCGGACCAGATAGGTGAGGATGCCGGGGTCCACGTCCCCGGATCGCGTGCCCATCACCAGTCCCTCCATCGGTGTCAGCCCCATCGACGTCTCGACCGGCCGCCCCCCGACGATGGCCGAGGCCGAGGCTCCGTTGCCCAGGTGCAGCACGATCTGGCGCAGCGACGCGGCCGAGGTTCCCATGAACTCCGCGGCCTGCTCGCTGACGTACTGGTGCGAGGTGCCGTGGAATCCGTAGCGCCGGATGTGCCAGCGCTCGGCGATCTCGCTGTCGATCGCGTACGTGGCCGCGGCCGGCGGCAGGTCGTGGAAGAACGCGGTGTCGAACACCGCGATGTGCGGTAGATCGGGAAGTGCCTCGCGGGCCACCTCGATCCCGAGGATCGCGGGCGGATTGTGCAGGGGCGCCAGCGCCGCCAGGTCTTTGAGCCGAGCGATCAGATCGTCGTCGACGACCGTGGGCCGGTACAGGTCCGGGCCGCCGTGCACGACCCGGTGCCCGACCGCCACCAGACCGAGCTCGTCGAGGTCATGGCCATCGTCGGCGAGGGCACCGAAGACCACCTCAAGCGCGGCCCCGTGATCGGGCACACCGGAGGCGTCCCCGATCCGCTCGACGATCCCGTCGGCCACGGTCGCACCCGATTCCAGTTGAACCACTGAATATTTCACCGAGGATGAGCCGGAGTTGAGCACCAGCACCGACGAGGTCACTGCTTGCGCCCCTGCGCCTGGATCGCGGTGATCGCCACGGTGTTGACGATGTCGGAGACCAGGGCGCCCCGCGACAAGTCGTTGACCGGTTTGTTCAGCCCCTGCAGCACCGGCCCGATCGCGATGGCGCCCGCGCTGCGCTGCACCGCCTTGTAGGTGTTGTTGCCGGTGTTGAGGTCGGGGAAGATCAGCACCGTCGCGTGCCCGGCCACATCGGAGTCGGGCATCTTGGTCGCCGCCACCGACGGCTCCACCGCGGCGTCGTACTGGATCGGACCCTCCACCAGGAGCTCAGGTTCGCGGGAGCGCACCAATTCCGTTGCCTTCCTGACCTTGTCGACGTCGGCGCCGGTCCCCGAAGTTCCCGTGGAGTAGGACAGCATCGCGACCCTGGGTTCGATGCCGAACTGGGCGGCGGTGCGCGCGGAGGAGATCGCGATGTCGGCGAGCTGCTCGGCGGTGGGGTCCGGGACGATCGCGCAGTCGCCGTAGGCGAGTACCTCGTGGGCGAGGCACATGAAGAAGATGCTCGAGACCGTCGAGACATCGGGGAGGGTCTTGATGATCTCGAACGCGGGCCGAACAGTGTGCGCAGTCGTGTGCCTGGCGCCCGACACCATGCCGTCGACCATCTCGTTGTGCACCAGCATCGTGCCGAAATACGAGACGTCGTGCATGGTCTCGCGGGCCTGCTCGACGCTGACGCCCTTGTGTTTGCGCATCTCGGCGTACTGTTCGGCGAACTGATCGCAGAGCTCGCTGCGCTGCGGGTCGAGGATCACCGCGTCCGACAGGTCCACCCCGAGTTCGGCGGCGCGGGCCCGCACCTGCTGCTCCTCGCCGAGGATCGTGAGCTCGGCGACGTTGCGTTTGAGCAGCCGGCCGGCCGCCTTGAGGATGCGGTCGTCGTCGCCTTCGGGCAGCACGATCCGCTTGCGGTCGACCCGGGCCTGATCGATCAACTGGTAGGTGAACATCTGCGGGGTGATCACCGTGGGGATCGGAATGGCCAACTGCGCCAACAGATCCGCGGTGTCTACATAGGTGTCCATCAGCGCCAGCGCGGTGTCGACCTTGCGCGGCGAGTCCGCGGTCATCCGGCCGCGCGTGGCCGCCACCCGGCTCGCGGTCTCGAAGGTGCCGAAGCGGGTCTGCAGGATCGGCAGGCGCAGTCCGAGGCCGGTCACCAGGGCCTCGATCGCGGGGTGCAGCGGCAACCCGCCGTTGAGGATGACGCACGACAGCGACGGAAACCCCTCGGCCGCATGGGCGCTGAGCACGGCCAGCACCACGTCGGAGCGGTCACCGGGGGTGATCACGGCGACGCCCTCGGTCAGCCGTTCCAGCACGTGCTCGGCGGTCATGCCGGCCACCAGCACATCCTCCGCCTCCCGTACCAGCAGCGCCGCATCGCCTTTGAGGACGGTGCCCTCCACGGCGGTCTGCAGTTCGGCGACCGACGGCGCCACGAGCAGCGGCTCCTCCGGGAGCACGTAACTGCGCAGCGGCAGATCGGCCAACGCGGCGCCGACGTCGGCCATCTGCGCCGGGTCACACCGGTTGACCACGACGGCCGCGGTGTGCGCGTGCTGCGCGGCGATCTCGTCCATGCAGAGCTCGACGACCTGCTCGACCTGCGCGGGCGTGCGGTCCTTGGCCTTGACCGCGAGCACGACGGGCGCGCCGAGGTTGGCGGCGATGCGCGCGTTCATCGAGAGCTCGCTGGGGGTGGCGACGTCGGTGTAGTCGCTGCCGACGATCAGCACGGCGTCGCACCGGTCCGCGACGTGATGGAACCGGTCGACGATGTCGGCGAGCGCAGCCTCGGGGTCGTCGTGCAGCTGCTGATAGCTGACGCCGACGCACTCCTCGTACGGCAGATCGGCGGTGGTGTGGGTCAGCAGGAGATCCAGGATGTAGTCGCGGCCCTCGCTGATGCGGGTGATCGGCCGGAACACCCCGACCCGGGCGACGGTCGCGGCGAGCCGGTGCAGGATGCCCAGCGCGATCGTCGACTTTCCGGTGTCCCCCTCGGGCGAGGCGACATAGATCGTGGAGATCGCTGATCGGGGCGCATCGGGCACAACTGGAGAGCCTGCCGCATCGCGCCGCCGAAGGCCAGCGCGGGTGATCCGGCGCGTCAGCTCGCCGTCATGTCGACCGGCAGCCGCAGCGTGGCCAGCAGGCCACGATGGTCGGCGCCGGGCACCGACACCGTCCGCGCCGACGCACCGTCGGCATTCTTGACCAGGATGTGGTCGATCCCGATGAGCGGCAACCACATTCCGCGAGCAGGGTAGGTCCGCGCCAGGCCCGCACCGGCGACGGTGTCGGTGTAGCCGCCGTCCAGCAGCGCACGGAACGGCGCCATGTCGGCGGTCGCGTTGAAGTCGCCGGCGACGATCACCGCACCCGCTCCGGCGGCGCGGCCCACCTCGTCCAACGTGCCGGGCAGCCGCCCGATGTCGGCTCGCCAGTGATCCATCGGCTGGGGCCACGGCGCGGCCAGGTGCACCGAGAGCACCGTGGTGTCGACGACGACGCCGGGGATCCGGATCCGGGTGCCGATCATCGGCAGGGCGTACCCGTCGATGCGGCCCGAGTTGACGATCGGGTGCCTGCTCCAGATCCCGATACCCGACGCCAGCGCCGCCGGCGCGATCACCCGGTACGGGAACGCGGTGTCCATCCCCGCCGTCGACAGTCCGAC
The DNA here is from genome assembly GCF_010729305.1 of Mycolicibacterium psychrotolerans. Classification (NCBI taxonomy): domain Bacteria; kingdom Bacillati; phylum Actinomycetota; class Actinomycetes; order Mycobacteriales; family Mycobacteriaceae; genus Mycobacterium; species Mycolicibacterium psychrotolerans. The sequence goes on from NZ_AP022574.1 coordinate 385,740, forward strand.
GGCGGCGTCCTGGGTCATCTCCTGCACCGCGACGATGTCCGCCCCGTCGCGCGCCAGCGCCACGAACTCCTGCGAATCCGCCTGTCCCATACCGAGATTGGTGGTCAGTACCCGGACCTCCACCGACCGGACCGCCGGTGCGCCGGGAACCTGGTAGCGCGGCAGATACACCAGCACCCCCGCGGCGGTGACGGCCACCGCGACCACGACCAGCAGCCAGCGCCGGCCGAGCAGCAGCAGCACCGCCGCGACCGGGGCGGCCAGCGTCAGGTAGGGCGCGGCCGCGGCGACGATCAGCACCGGCTGCGACGGCAGGGGCACGTGGCGGACGCCGAGGCCCACCAGCGCGGCGGCGAGCCCGAGCAGGCCGAGCACCGTCGCGAGAATGCGGATCATCTCGCGGGTATCGGGTGAGTCAGGCCAGGCGCCGCAAGCGGGGTTCGAGGTCGCGCTGGAACAGCTCGAGGAAGCGCTTCTGGTCGTGGCCCGGCGCGTGGAAGACCAGGTGATTGAGGCCGTAGCCGACGTAGTCCTTGACCTTGTCCACGGCCTCGTCGGGATCGGAGGCGACGATCCAGCGCTTGGCGACCTGCTCGATCGGCAGTTCGTCGGCGGCCTTCTCCATCTCCATCGGATCGTCGATCGAGTGCTTCTGCTCGGCGGTCAGCGACAGCGGCGCCCAGAACCGGGTGTTCTCCAGCGCGAGCTCGGGGTCGGTGTCGTAGGAGATCTTGATCTCGATCATCCGGTCGACGTCGTCGGGGTTCTTGCCCGCGGCATCGGCGCCTTCGCGCATCGCCGGGATCAGCTTGTCCTTGTACAGTTCCTCGCCCTTGCCCGAGGTACAGATGAAGCCGTCGCCGGCGCGGCCGGCGTACTTGGCGACCTGCGGGCCACCGGCGGCGATGTAGATCGGGATGCCGCCCTCGGGCACGTCGTAGATCGAGGCGCCCTTGGTCTTGTAGTACTCGCCGTCGAAGTCCACGCGGTCACCGAGCCACAGCTCGCGCATCAGCCGGACCGATTCGCGCAGCCGGGCGTAGCGCTCCTTGAACTCCGGCCACTCGCCCTCGTAGCCGGTGGCGATCTCGTTGAGCGCCTCGCCGGTGCCGACGCCGAGGAAGATGCGGTCGGGGTACAGGCAGCCCATCGTGGCGAAGGCCTGGGCGATGACGGCCGGGTTGTAGCGGAACGTCGGGGTGAGCACCGACGTGCCGAGCACCAGCCGCTTGGTGCGCTCGCCGACCGCGGTCATCCACGCCAGCGAGAACGGCGCATGCCCGCCCTCGTGGCGCCAGGGCTGGAAGTGGTCGCTGACCGTCGCGCTGTCCATGCCGTGTTCCTCGGCCAGCACCGCGAGTTCGACGAGTTCACGGGGCGCGAACTGCTCCGCCGACGCCTTGTAGCCCAGTTTCAGTTCAGCCATACCTATGTTTCTACACTCGCCTGATGCCACCGGTTGTCACGGCCGTCACCGATCGCGTCCACTTCGTCGAGACCGATCTCGTGAACTGGACGCTGGTCGCCGGAGACTCTGGGGCGGTGCTGATCGACGCTGGCTTCCCCGGCAGCCGCGACGACGTGCTCTGGTCGCTCGACCGGCTCGGCTTCGGCCCGGCCGACGTGCAGGCGATCCTGTTGACCCACGCGCACATCGACCACCTGGGCACGGCGATCTGGTTCGCCCGGGCGCACGGCACGCCCGTGTACTGCCACGGCGCCGAGGTGCGCCACTCCCGGCGCGAGTACCTGGAACAGGCCTCGCCGCGCGACGTCGTCGCCCGCGCCTGGCAGCCGAAGTACCTGAGGTGGTCGGCGGCGATCATGCGCAAGGGCGCGCTCACCCACGAGGGCATCCCGACCACGCAGGCGCTGACCGATGAGGTCGCCGCCGGGCTGCCCGGCGCGCCGCTGGCGATCGCCACACCGGGGCACACGGGCGGGCACTGCTCGTATCTGGTGGACGGGGTGCTCGTCAGCGGCGACGCGTTGATCACCGACCATCCCGTCGCATCCCGGCCCGGGCCGCAGCTGCTGCCGTCGATCTTCAACAACGACGAGGAAGCGTGCCTGCGCAGCCTGGACACGCTGGCGGCCGTCGAGGCCGAGGTGATGCTGCCCGGGCACGGACCGCTGTGGCGCGGCCGGGTGGCCGAGGCGATCCGGGCGGCTCAGACCAGGGTGTCGTAGCCCAGCAGGAAGATCGCGGTCAGCGCCAGACCGCAGGCGACGACGATCGAGGGCATCAGGATCATCGTGTCGAGTTCGTCATCGTTGAGCACGTCGTCGTCGAATCGGCCGAACAGCACCCGGGCGATACCGGTGCGCCGGAAGGCGTGCACGAGCCGGCGGACGCCCTTGGTGTAGCGGCGGCGGCCGATGAACACGCGGGACAGGCCGCCGAGGCCGAAGATCAATGCGGCAGCGGCCAGCATCAACCATCCCACGGTCGCCTGCGACACATCGGCAAGCCTATCGGGCCGTGTCTGCCAGCACCTTCAGGAAGGCGACGGAGTAGACCTCGCCCTCGGCGGGCAGGGGCTCGTCGAGGCGGGTGTAGCCCATCGAGAGGTAGAGCGCTTCGGCTTCGGGTTGGCGGTCGCCGGTGGTCAGGTAGATCCGCTCGTAGCCGCGGGCGGCGATCTCGGCCTCCAGCCGGGCGACCAGTGTCTTGGCGTGGCCGCGGCGCCGGTGCCGGCTGTCGGTCCAGATGCGTTTCAGCTCGGCGGTGTCGGCGTCGAAGCGCCGGAAGGCGCCGCCGGTGACCGGTTTTCCGTCGAGCAGCCCGATGAGCAGGCCGCCGGCGGGCGGCTCGAACTCGGCGGCCGGGTAGCCGCGCAGCCACGCGTGCACCCGGTCGCGCAGGCCGCCGTACCGCTCGGCGTACTCGACGGCGAGTTCGTCGATCAGGGGCGCGGCGAGCGGGTCGTCCTGGTGGACGGCCACGAACGACACCTCACCGACGCCTGACACGGTCCACCAATTGATCCGCGGTGACCGCCCAGCCGTGGTCGTGGTCGGCGAATCCCTCGGCAGGCAGCAGCGAGTGTTCGATCGACATCAGCGTCTCGCTTTCGCCATGCGGCTCGAACGCCACGTCGACGATGCTCGTCGCCGTCGGATCGGCCCAGCCGGAGTGACTCCAGGTGAATCGCAGCCGGTGCGGTCGGTCGATGTCGAGGAACTGTCCGGTGATCAGAACGAGGCGGCCGGAGTCGTCGACGTCGAACCGGACGCGACCGCCGACCTGCGCCTCGACGGTGACCGCGACGCACCGCGAAGGCCGCGGGCACATCCACTCGGCGAGGGCATCGGGGTCGAGCCACTCGTCGAACACCACCTCGGGCACGGCGGGCAGAACGCGGCGCACCCGCACGACGGGATCGGTCATCGGGGTGTGGCTTTGCGGCGCAGGCGCTCGGACAGTGCGTCGGCACGCGCCGACCAGAAGTCGCTCTGCTCGTCGATCCATTGGCGCGCGGGCGACAAGCCGTCGGGTTGCAGTGACAGCCAGTGTTCGCGGCCGCGGACCTCGCGGCGCACCAGGCCGGCCGATTCCAGCACGCCGACGTGGCGGGAGACGCCGGCGAAGCTCATCGTCAGCGGCGCGGCGAGATCGGTGATGCGCGCATCGCCGTCGCGCAACGCCTCCAGCAGTCGCCGGCGGGTCGGATCCGAGAGCGCGGCGTACGCCCGGTCCAGCGTCGGATCTTCAACCATTCTGTTGACTATAGCGGTGCGGAGTGGTGTGCTGAAGCTCGCAACATTCAACGCTTGTGTTGAACTTCTTCGACGGAAGGGAGTACCGATGGATCCCCGCATCGTGTCGGCGCAGGAGTGGGAGACGGCGTTGGCCGACATGCTGGTTCAGGAGAAGGAGTTCACGCGGGCGCGCGATGCGCTGGCGGCGACGCGGCGGCGGATGCCGTGGACGCCAGTGCAGAAGACGTACCGGTTCGAGGGGCCCGATGGGCCGGCCACGTTGCTCGACCTGTTCGACGGGCGCCGTCAGCTGATCGTGTACCGGGCGTTCATGGATCCCGGCGTCGGCGGCTGGCCGGATCGCGGCTGTGTGGGGTGTTCGCTGATGGCCGACCACATCGGAAACCTGTCGCACCTGAACGCCCGCGACACCACGCTCGTCTACGTATCCCGCGGCCCGCAGTCGGACATCGCCCGCATCAAGTCGACGATGGGCTGGAACATGCCTTGGTACACCATGATTCCCAGTGAGGATGGCATGTTCGACGTCGACTTCGGTGTCGACGAGTGGCATGGCACCAACGCGTTCATCCGCCGGCCGGGTTCCGGTGCCGACGAGATCTTCCGCACCTACTTCATCAACAACCGCGGCGACGAGACGTTCGTCAACACCTGGAACTTCCTTGACATCACCGCCCTGGGTCGCCAGGAGACCTGGGAGGACTCGCCGCCGGGATACCCCCAGACGGCGCCTTATCAATGGTGGCGACATCACGACCTGTACCCGTAGGCCATCAGAACGGTGGTGGGTCGTCGCCGTAGTCGGGTGGCGGTGACGGCAAACTGCCCTACCGGAAACGCCTCGCCCCCGAAATGCGGAATGCGACTCTTCAGGAGGCCAGACTTCGGGACAATTCCGCCATGCCAGGCCGCTCTTTCGACGATGCAAGTCTGTTTCATAGAGCGATGCGTGGTGTTGCCGCCACGAAAGCGGGCCGCGTGTTGTTCAAGCCGACAGCTCACAGGCTAGATCAGCTGGTCAGTGAGTTGACCGGCGGCAAGCATAGTTTCGCCGGAATCGCGGCCGGCCTGCCGACGGTCATCCTCACCACCACCGGTGCCAAGTCGGGGAAGCCCCGGACCGTGGCACTGTTGGGCATTCCACATCTCGACGGTGTAGCCGTAGTGGCGGCTAACTACGGCGATGCCAGACACCCCGGCTGGTACCACAACCTCAAAGCAAATCCAGCGGCAACGGTGACGATCGAGGGCGACACGTGGTGCGCCACCGCCCGCATCGCCACTCCCGGCGAACGTGAAGAGATATGGAAAAAGGGCGTCGAACTGTACCCCGGTCTGACCAAAGAACAGGAGTGGGCGGGCAACCGGCAGATCGAGGCCTTCATCTTGAAGTGGTGCTGAGGAGGTTCGGCGGATGGCAACGGTATTCCAGTGACGATTCAGGGCTGGTGCCGTTGCTTTTCGGCCTCTGGGCAGGACTAGACAATGAAGCCGGCGGCGTCCAGGACCTGGGCACACCGCGAGTGCGTGGAGAGTCCACCGGTTGCGACGAAGCGACCGATCTGCGTCGGACCCGTTAGAAGGGTGGTGGGTCGTCGCCGTAGTCGGGTGGGGGTGTGCCGGTGGCGTCGAGGTAGCTGGGTCGGGTGTGGTGTTGTCGGGCTTGGCGGTTGGCTTTGCTTTCGGCGGCGGCTTGGGCGGCGGCCTCGTCACGCTGGCGTTGGATCGCGTTGAGTTCGCGTTCGCGGGTGATGCGGGCGGCGCGGTTCTGGGCGCGGGTGCGCCTGCGGGTGGGCATCATCAACTCCCGCCCCGGACGGCGCGGCGGTGTCGGTCCCGATGCCGGCGGAGGAGGTTCGGTGGTGGTGTTCCAGGACGGGAACAGCAGCGCCGAGAACGGTTTGGTGGTGTAGGTGTGCCCGGTGGGTGTGGTGACATGCACCGCACCCGAGGGGCTTTGGGTGTCGGTCCAGCCTTCCCAGAACGTTTTCACCAAATGATGGCAACGGCTGCATAAACAACGTTTCAATCAGCGAGATGCCGGTTGCCCGCCCATCGGTGCCGGTGCGACACTGGTCATCGACGCACCGCTAGCGCGGTCTGTCTCCCGCCCCGGCCCGGGGATCACTCCCTGGGTCGGGGCACATCCGTCTGGTTCATCTTCTGTAGAAGATGAACCAGACCTACGGGCACATCCGGTTCTACTTTCGACGCGGATATACAGACGGCCCCGCCTGGTCCCTCTCCGCACATGGCGGAAATCCGCCACCTGGGCCAGGCACGACCCTGCAAGTTGTCGGACCCGCGAGGGACAATCGACTCATGGGCGACGAGGACTATGACCACTACAGCAACCTGAAACTTCTGTGGGGTCTGTTGGGGGCGGCGCAGGACGCGCCGGAGGCGACGGACTTCGCCGGTCAAGTCTCGTCGTTGATCGAAGAGAAGACGGCCCGGTTGTCTGACGCGGACATGGCACAAGTGACCGCGTCGCTCCAGAACTTCGTCCTCAAGTACGAGGTCCAATTCCTTGGACGAGAACCGTCCGATTTCGCGCCCACCGAGACCGGCGGCGAGGTGCTGTGGCGATTGACGGAGGCGCGTCGGTTCGACACCCGCGAGCGAATGCGAGAACTTGCTTCTGAGTCACTCATCGACGCCGGGACAATCATTCGAGCGGCTGAGGCGTCGGGGATGAACATCGGCCGTTTCACCGACGACGCGAACTCGTAGCGCGTCACTCCCGATGTGTTACTCGAAGGCTCTTGGCCAAATCTTCCGGTTCCACGGAGTCACCCCGGATGCGAGCCGGGAAGATTTTACGTGCCCCCCGAGGATGGTCAGATGCGTATGCGAAAAACGTTATGCTACAACACTATTGTTGTTGATGCCCAGGTGATGGTCGGTCAGGGGCGCGTCTCGCAATGACCACGGGAAAGAGTGAGCGCCCTCATTTGAGCGTTACTTCCTCCCCATTGCATGAAGCTGATGCTGTTGGTGGCTTCACCATTTGTCCACGCCTCCGAGGCGTCGCCCGGACACCGTGTCCAGCCCCAGCCCGAATAAAGGGCCGCGAACTGCGCCGTGACGTTTTCCCGATGGTTCGGGTAGCGCCCCATGAACGCGCTGTACGGATAGGACCATTCCTCTTGGGTCCACTTATTGCCAGTCTTACGGCTTGTGAGGACGAACCCTTCGGGAAGGGGCATCCCCAGAACTCCCGAATACGGCGCAGACGCTTCCCCCGTCACGGTGGCACTGGCCGACTGCGACGCCCTCATATCGTCCATCGACTCGTTGACGGCCTCCTGCGCGATTTCGTCGATGTCGTGAAAGAAGCACCCCGATGTGAGCAACGCCGCCAATGCGGCGATAGCAATGGTGATTTTCATGATCGGAAAATACCTCGCGGTCCGGCGTTACGCGGGGATTTTGCCGTCGAACATAGTGCCGTAACGCGCGGTCTTGACGCGTCCGAAAATTCCAAAGTCTTTCCCTCTAGCAACGCAGGCCCGCGAGGCGCACACTTCGAGGTGGACGATGAGAGGTTGAGAGCGGGCCGCGCTCTGGTTCACGTCTAGGTGACCCGGCGGGCGCGGCCCCCAGGCGTTGAGGAAACAGCTCCTGACCCAACGGTTCACCGCCTCGTCCAAGGCGGGCTATCGCTACCTAGCGCGCTTGGAGCGCGACCTATTCGTCACTACGCGGTCGTCTCCGAAGCTGACGTCTAACCAGTGGTCGCGCGGGAGGTCGTAGATGTGCCCGGCGGGGTCGGTTGCGGTGATGTTCCCAGTCGAGCCGATGTGTAGAGCGGAGCCCGTCGCGTAGCTGAGGCGCTGATTGTCGGCGAGTCGAATAATGAATTTGCAACCGTCGTAACGACGTGAGCCGGGCACCACTGGATCATGTCAGGTATCGGATCGCCGCGCGGGTTTTCGTTGTGACACGTAACAACTCAAAGCGTGCTGCGGTCCTCCGGTACACCGCGAACTGCGGTGTGTCTTCGGTGCCGTACTCGATGTCGCGCGGCTTCGTCGTCGTTTAGTAGCAGTGCCCGGGGGAGCCCACCGGGCAGTGTTCAAATTGTATTCGATCAGGTGCCAAGTCTTTGGCGCGCCTGCCTTCACGTCGATGTTGCCGTACTAGTAGATGACCTCCAGACGCTGGATTCCCCAGCATCTCGGTTACCGAGAAGCTGTGGGTCTCGTCATCGCTTAACGAGACCCACAGCCCCGGGCTATCTTCGGCCGATTGGATCGACCCATGATCTTGCTCTATCTGAGAGCGCAATCGGTCAAAGATGCTTTCTCCGAACACCGTTGAGGAAGGATGACGCAACGATGTCCGGGAGTGTCAGCGGCTCGTCTGAGCCGTGTATGAGGCGAACGCAAGATCGGCGGCGGCCTGCAAGTCTGGACGCGCCCCCAGGAAGTCGCGTGTCGACTTCCTGGGTGGCGGGCGGCCCCCGAATCGAGGCGCACGCTAGGACGTCAGCGCGCGCTAAGGCGTTACTGCGGGTAAATCGCGACGCCGACATGCTGCGCCTGGCGACAGGAAGCAAATCAGCGTGCTCGTCCTCTGAGTCATCTAAAGTTTGCCTTGGGGAAAGGCTCAGAGGAGGGGAAATTATGGCGTTCTCGGACGGACTTGCCACTATCGCTCAGAAAATACGTGATATGCGGGACTCGGTGCTGACGGAGGAAGCGACTAAGAACGCGTTCATCATGCCGTTCATATCGAACGTACTTGGTTACGACGTGTTCAATCCTTCCGAAGTCGTGCCCGAGTTCGTCGCTGATGTTGGCGTGAAGAAGGGCGAGAAGGTCGACTACGCAATCTTTAAAGACGGGCAAGTCCAGATCCTGATCGAGTGCAAGAAGATCGGCGACCCCCTGGACCTCCGGTATGCGTCGCAGTTATTTCGGTACTTCGCGGTCACGTCCGCGCGCATCGCCATCCTGACCAACGGTCAGCAGTACCACGTCTATACAGACGGCGACGCGCCGAATCGCATGGACGAGAAGCCATTCCTCATCTTCGACCTGCTGGACATCGACCGGACGCTGGTCCCGGAGATTCAGAAGTTCTCCAAGGAATCGTTTGACATTGAGTCAGTGGTAAACGCCGCCGAGGAACTCAAGTACATCGGCGGCATACGTCGGATCATCGCGACTGAGGTAAAGGACCCCTCGGAGGAATGGGTACGATTCTTCGTCAACCGCATATATGAGGGTCGTACAACTCAACGGATCATTGACCAGTTCCGCCCGCTCGTCGCGAAGGCACTCAATCAATACGTTGGCGATCAGGTCAACAGTCGGTTGAAAACCGCTCTCGGTGACGATGCTCCTGATCCCAATCGCTCAACCGAAATCCCCCCGTCGGCGACAACAGCTCAGCCGGCGGCAGTTGAGCGGGCGGTGATCGCCGATGCAGCTGTCGAGGCCGACGGCGTCACCGATCCTGGCGTCGTCACAACGGACGAAGAGATTGAGGGTTTCAATATCGTTCGCGCAATTGCTGTTTCGGAGGTTGCTCCCGAGCGCATCCATTATCGAGACAGTAAGTCCTATTTCGCAGTTCTCCTAGACGACAATAACCGTAAGCCGATTATCCGACTCAACTTGAACGGCAAGAGCGTTAAGTTCGTAACTACCTTCGAGCAAGGTAAGGATGCGGGCGTTCGGCGCGACATCACGTCGGTGGTCGACATCTATAAGGTCGCAAGCGAAGAGATTCGCCAGACCATCCGGCGTTACGAGAGCGGGGTCAGCGCGGCGGTGACTACCGAGTCTATAGACGCTGAACTCGACGGCGCGTCCGACATAAATCCTTAGACAGGTGTTGTTTCGTCATCCGTGCGAATCGTCTTGCCCCGTCCGCGACTGCGAGTTCACGAGGCGCTGTCATCAATGCCAATCTGCGACTGGACGAAGCTGGCGAATCGGCTGGTGTCGGCGTAGTAGTTCGGGTAGGCGTCCTGCAACTGGCTGATCCGCGCAATGTTTACGAGCACAACGTCCAGGTTCGGATCGTCGCGAGCTTCCAGTTCGGTCAGACGGGCCTCAGCCTCTGCGAGAGTCTCATGGACCGACACTGTTAGTTCACCCTCCTGGCGAAGGAGCTCCAAGGTAAGAGCGTTACGACGGTCAGTCTTTGCGTGTTGACTCACAATCGACGCATAGCCTCGCAGGCGTTGGAGCACTGCTACGTCTGATTGCGCCAATTCCGAAGTCAATTCTTTGTAGGAGCCTAATGCTCCCGGAACCAGGGCAGTCCCCTCCTGTAGAGCCATCAAAGAGCTAACCAGAAGGTCAAGTCCAGGGACGTGGTGTACGACGCCGTTGTGTGATTCTTCGAGGAGATGGTTCAGGCGGTCAGTGCCGCCCCGGTGTCCTCCTGTTCTGTCGGGGTTTCATTGACGGTGCGTGATTTGCTGAGAACTTCGAGGCCGAGGTAGCGCCGGGATTCGGCCCATTCGTCGTGTTGTTCGGCCAGCACTGCCCCGACGAGGCGGATCAGGGCGTTGCGGTCGGGGAAGATGCCGACGACGTCGGTGCGTCGCCGGATTTCCTTGTTGAGCCGCTCCTGGGGATTGTTCGACCAGATCTGGCGCCAGATCTGCTTGGGGAACGCGGTGAACGCCAACAGATCAGGCCGGGCAGCTTCCAGGTGGTCGGCGACCCTGGGCAGTTTATCGGTGAGCGCGTCGATGATCCGATCATATTGGGCGGCAACCGATTCAGCATCAGGCTGGTCGAACACCGAGTGCAGCAGGGTGCGCACCCATGGCCAGGAACTCTTGGGAGTGACGGACATCAGGTTGGTCGTGTAGTGCGTGCGGCACCGCTGCCAGGCCGCTCCGGGCAGGGTGGCGCCGATCGCGGCGACCAGCCCGGCGTGAGCGTCGCTGGTGACCAGCTTGACCCCGGAGAGGCCGCGGGCGGTCAGCGAGCGCCAAAAGGTCAGCCAGCCGGCGCCGTCCTCGGCAGTGGTGACGTCGATGCCCAGGATTTCGCGGTAGCCCTCTGCGTTGACCCCGACGGCGATCAGGGCGTGCACGTTGACCACTCGGCCCTGCTCGCGGACTTTGAGCACCAGGGCGTCAGCGGTGACGAATGTATAGGGGCCGGCGTCCAGTGGCCTGGTGCGGAATGCCTCGACAGCGGCGTCGAGTTCCTTGGCCATCACCGAGACCTGCGACTTTGACAACGACGGAATGCCCAACGTTTCGACGAGCTTGTCCATCCGCCGTGTGGACACCCCGAGCAGATAGCAGGTGGCCACCACGGTGGTCAGGGCCCGCTCGGCGCGCTTACGGCGTTCCATCAGCCACTCCGGGAAGCAGGAGCCGTGTCGCAGTTTGGGGATCGCTAGGTCCAATGTGCCTGCTCGAGTGTCGAAGTCACGGTGGCGGTAGCCGTTGCGGGAGTTGGTGCGCTCGGCGCTGCGCTGGCCATATCCAGCACCGCACAACGCGTCAGCCTCCGCGCCCATCAGCGTGTGGATGAACGTGGCGAGCAGCTCACGCAACACGTCGGGATGGCAGGTGGTGAGTCGTTCGGCCAGCATGGCAGGCAGGTCGATATTGTGGGCAGCGGTCATCGCGTTGATTCCTTTGCTCGAGTGACTTTGGTCGGTCCCTCGAAGAATCACGCGATGACCTTCAATCACTCGGCTACGACACGCCGGTACCGCTGATCAGGTCCGACTCGTACACCACCTTGGTGGACGCAACCAACCAGAACGAAGTATCGGAGCACCTCTGGCTCTCCCTTGCCGTACTTCAACCGGCTCCCTGAAAACAGGTCCATTGTCTCGACTGCTGTCGCCCACGCGTGCTGCAATTCAGTGCGGATTTGCAATTCGATGCGCAAGCCACGGTATTCCACCTTCGAAGGACCGTACTCATAGACAAGGTGAACGCCTCTGTAGCCAGACGGGCGCGGCCCCGGATCGTCGCGGAGATAGTCGTACACCTTCGTCACACGATTCTTGCTTCGCGGTAGGTCACGAAGCACATTCGCGAGCTGCTCAACCTCGGGCACGTTCTTGAGCACGACTCGGCAGCCCCCAAGGTCCTGCATGGTCGTCACGCTCATTGTCGGGTGCCGCTTGAGCTTGTCCAGGATTGTAGGGAGGCGCTTTCTCCGTTCCGCGACAATCGCATTCGGATTCACAGCCAGCGCCCGCTGCTTAACCGTCATGGTCACCGCATTCAGCGGGAAGGCATGCGCGAGCCGGTAGTTACTAAGAACCTCACGCGCCGCCTGTATCTCCTCAGGTGGAGCAGTGCCTTTGCCGATCGTGTTTGCGGCAGTAACATTTGATGCCGGCCGGGTGGGTGGCGCCGTGCGGGTAGGGCTGGGTGTGGTCGATGTCGGCGAACACCGCGGCCCGGTCGCAGCCGGGGAAACGGCACGTCAGATCCCGCGCGCGGACGAAGCGGTCCAGCGCGGCCGAGGGCCGGTAGCCGTCGGTGGCGGTGATGGCCTCGATGTTGTCCAGCACGCGCACGCCGGCGCCGTGGGCGATCAACTCGGCCAGCAGCGGCGCCGGCACGATCGCGCACCCGAAGCCGGGGATCACCGCCGCAGTACGCCGCTCGGGCGCAGGTGACGGTGCGGGGTCGGGCTGTGCCGCCGGTTCTGACGGTGGTTCTGGCTGCCGGGCTTCCGGCTCAGGCTGCGAATGGGTGGGGTCGCCGTGCATCTGGGGGTCGGGGCTGGCGTCCAGGGCGCTGCGGTCGGCGACGACGCCGATCCTGAAACTCGACGCGCGCCCGTCATCGACCTGCGCGGCCGGGCAGTCGGTGGTGCTGCAGCGGCAGGACAACACCAACGATCCGGCCGCGATCGCCCCGAGTGAATCGGCGCGGCGCTGATCCATCGTGCGCGGGTCGTCCTCGCACACCGAGGAGACCATCACGCCCAGCCGGTGGGCCAACAGCGCCGCATCCGGGGTGGCCAGTCTCCCGAACGCGCTGGTCAGCCCGGTGCGGTCGTCGCGGTCGCCGAGGGTGAACGAGCGGCCCGCCATCCCGGTGCGCAGTCGGCGCACCGCATCGGGGTCGTACCGCTCGATCCACGCGTCGATCGCGGTCTCGAGTTTTTTCTGCGACAGCAGCCCCCACGCGCGCACGGCATCGACGAACACGCCGTCCAACCGGGCCAGCACGGCGGGATCGACCACCAGGGCGGCGCGGAACACGATCGTCGTCACCAAGGTCACGGGCACCTGCCCGGCCGCCAACAGCCGCCCCAGCCTCGGGAAGCGGTCACGTAACGCCAACCCCAGATCCATCTGTCCCGAGGCGCGGCCGGAGCTGATGTTCAGCGCACACCCGATCTCGGCGGCTGTGGCATCCCAGTCATCACAGGCCCACCGCGCCCGCTCGGGCCGGCGGCGGCGCTCCCACAACTCGACGATCGCGGCCAGCTTGACCGCCTCGGCCCGCGCCGCCGCCGCACCACACCCGCGCACGATGTCGACCAGATCCGCATCCCCGGCACCAGCCAGCGACGCCACCGCCGGCACCACGGAGTCGTACATACGTTCGATAATATCGAAATCTATGCAGCTCAGCGGCCTCCGACATCGCGCTGTGGATAAGTCGGGCGGTGCCAAGAAATCTGTGGATAGATGCTCTACGGGGGTTCAAACAGGTGTACGCACCCGGGCACTTCCGCCCAAAACTTGACACGTGTAAAGTTCGGCCGCATGGACAACATCCGCGGTAAGACCATCGCCATCACCGGGGCGGCACGAGGCATCGGATACGCGACCGCCACCGCCCTGCTCCAGCGCGGCGCACGCGTCGTCATCGGCGACCGCGACGTGGCCCTGCAGCAATCGTCGGTCGCCAAGCTCTCCAGCCTCGGACCGGTGTCCGGCTACCCGCTGGACGTCACCGATCGCGAGTCGTTCGCGACCTTCCTCGACAAGGCCCGCACCGACGGTGGCGGCCACATCGACGTGCTGATCAACAACGCCGGCGTCATGCCGATCGGGCCGTTCCTCGAGCAGTCCGAGCAGTCGATCCGGTCGTCGATCGAGGTCAACCTGTACGGCGTCATCGCCGGATGCCAACTCGCCCTGCCCGACATGATCGCCCGCCGGCGCGGCCACATCATCAACATCGCGTCGCTGTCGGGCGTCATCCCGGTGCCGGGACAGGTCGTCTACGTGGGAGCGAAGTTCGGCGTCGTCGGACTGTCCGCCGCGCTGGCCGACGAGGCCGCACCGCACGGCGTGCATGTGTCGGTGGTGATGCCGCCCTTCACCAACACCGAGCTCATCTCCGGCACGAAGGAGACGCCGGGCACCAAACCCGTTGAGCCCGAAGACATCGCGGCGGCCATCGTGAAGACACTCAACAAGCCCAAGACACACGTGTCCGTGCCGCCGTTCCTGCGGTTCACCGCGCAGGCCGCCCAGATGCTGGGCCCGCGCGGACGACGCTGGATGAACCGGAAGCTCGGCCTGGACAACGTCTTCCTCGAGTTCGACACCACCAAGCGGCAGAGCTACGAACAGCGCGCGCAGGCAGCGCTCGGTGTCGTCGAGGGTGCCGAAAAGAACTAGCGTGCGATGCCGTCGATGAGGCGGTCGCACACGGCGTACATCTCCTGCTTCGCGGCAGCCTGATCCTCGGCGCGGGAGATGTACAGCGCCGCCTCATCGAGTGCGCCGAGCAGCACGTGCGCCGTGGGCCGCCGCGGTTGATCCGGGATCACACGGTCGGCGATGGCCTGACCGAGCATCGCCTCGATGACGCCGAGGCCGTACTTCATCCCGACGGCGCGCCACCGCTCCCAGCCCAGCACCGCAGGCGCGTCGATCAACATGATCCGCTGCACCTCGGGCGCAGAGCAGAGGTCCAGGAACAGCCTGGCGCCGGCCTTCATCGCCTGGCGCTGATCAGACGGAGCCGCGTCCCCGAGCCGCGTGACGATGTCGGCGACCAGCTCGGCCTCGATCTCCTCGTAGACCGCCGCGAACAGTTCCGTCTTGTCGGCGAACTGGTGGTACAGCGCGCCGCGGGTCACCCCAGCAGCCTCGACGATCGACTGCGTCGAAACATCGGCAAACCCGTTGACAGAGAACAACTTCCGGGACGCAGCGAGCAGACTCGTACGCGTGGCCGCGGTGCGCTCTGCCTGGGACCGCCGGGGCGGGGGGTTGACTTTCATACAGTCTGTACGTAACTTTCGTACTCAGTGTTCGCAAATGTCGACGAAAAGGATAACGCCGATGCCCACCGTCTCCTTGCCTGCGGCCACCGTCGAATACCGCGAGTCGGGCCCGAAGGACTCCGCGTACCCACCCGTGGTCTTCGTGCACGGCGCCCTCGTCGACTCCCGGCTGTGGGACGCCGTCGCCGCCGACCTCGCCGGGCAGGGCTTTCGCTGCCTGCAACCCGACCTCCCACTCGGCGCGCACCGGATCCCGGTCGACGACCGCGCCGCACTGACCCCCACCGGCGTGGCGGATCTGGTGCACGACTTCCTCGTCGCGCTCGAACTCGACGACGTGACGCTGGTCGGCAACGACACCGGCGGCGGCGTGTGCCAGTTCCTGATCGACGCCCACCCCGACCGCATCGGACGCCTCGTCCTGACGAATTGCGATGCGTTCGACAAGTTTCCGCCCTTCCCCTTCAATGCCGTCTTCGCGATGATGCGCACCCGTCCGGCCGTCACCGCACTGATGGCGACCATGGGCCCGACGGCACTGCGGCATTCGCCGGTCGGCTTCGGCCTGCTGGCGAAGAATCTCGATCCGGCGCTGACCGCATCCTGGCTGACGCCTGCGCGGACGGACCGGCGCATCGCCCGTGATTTCGCCGCGCTGGCACGGGGAATCGGCCGCACCGACCTCACCCGCGTCGCACCCCGGCTGCACCGCTTCACCAAACCGGTGACGGTGGTGTGGGGGCAGAGCGACCGCTGCTTCACCCCGGCACTCGGCCGCCGCCTCGCAGCGCTGTTCCCCGACGCGAAAACCGTTGAGGTGCCCGGAGCGTCGACGTTCGTGCCGCTGGACGCGCCCGGCGCGGTCCGCGATGCGATCATGCGGACGGCCGGAGCCAGAACCTAGGCCTTGTAGACGGTCTCGCCTTCCTTGATGGTCTCCAACACCGCGATGTCCTTGATCGCCATCGGGTCCACCGTCAGCGGATTGGCGTCCAGCACCACCAGATCGGCGAGCTTGCCGGCCTCGAGCGAGCCCTTCCGGTCGCCCTCACGGTACTGAGCGGCGGCATTGATGGTGATGGACTCGAGCGCTTCCCACGGCGTGACGCGCTGATCAGCTCCGATCACCTCACCGCCGCGCGAGATCCGGTTCACCGCGGTCCATACCAGAAACATCTGGTCCAGCGGGGTGACGACGAAATCGGTGTGGTTGGTCGGCCGCAATCCCAGGTCGATCGCGGCCCTCATCGGTGACAGGAAATCCGCCTGTTCCTTGCCACGCAACTGCACGTGAGCATCCCCGAAGTAGAAGGTGTGCTCGGTGAAGAACGACGGGATGATCCGGTACTCGACGTAGCGGGCCAGCTGATCGCGGCGAACGAACTGCGAGTGCACCATCACGGTGAGCCGGTCCCTGCCGAGATCCTCGGCCGCCGCGAACTCGTGTGCGGTCAGTGCGACGTCGATGGCGGCGTCGCCGTTGGCGTGGATGTCCAGTGGCAGGCCGAGGTCGTACACCTGCTTGAACCACCCATTCACAGTGTCCTGGGTGAACGGCAACTCGCCGCACCAGTTCCGCTGTCCGTCAGGGCCTTCCAGAAGATAGGGCGTGGTGAAGTAGGCGGTCCTGCCCTGCGGAGAACCGTCGAGTGTCACCTTCACGCCGCCGAGCTTGACGCGGTCGACGTACCGGCCGAACGTCTCCGGTGGGTTCGCCGACAGGATCTCGTCCAGGTCGAGGATGAACGGATAGGCGACGACGTCGATCAGGCTCGCGCCACCGGCGGCGGCGCGCTGCATCAGGGCGATGTCGGCCGCGTGCGAAGCGCCCTCGTGCGCGGTGGTGATACCCGCAGCGGCGTAGAGCATCTGGCCGGCCCTGCTCCACTCGACCTCCTGTGCGGGAGTCGGCTTCGGCATGGCCGCGAAGATCGGCAGGAAGGCGGTCTCCATCACCAGTCCGTCGGGGTCGTTCGAGCCTTCCTTGCGGACGATCACCCCGCCCGGCGGAGTCTGCGTCTCGGCGGAGATTCCGAACGTTCGCAGCGCCGCGCTGTTGAGCACCGCGCCATGCATCGAGACGTGCCCGACCAGGACGGGCATGTCGGGGAAGTCCGCGTCGAGGTCGTCCTTGCTCAGGGTGCGACCGCCGGGCATCATCGTGTCGTCATAGCCGTACGCGACGAGCATGTCGCCCGGTGGAATCGGATGGGAATCACGAAACCCTCTGAGCGCCGCCACGATCGCCGGGACGTCGGCGCCTGGCCCAGCGGGTGGCGCGAACACGTTGACCTGGTTGGCGACGCTGAGTGCGTTGATGTAATGGCTGTGCGGGTCAACGAACCCGGGCAGCAGCGTCGCACCACCGAGGTCGACGATCTCGGTGGCCGGGCCCTGCTGAGCCGCGACGACGTCGGCGCGATCGCCCACGGCGGTGATCCGGCCGCCCCGCACCGCGAGGGCCTGCACAGCCGGTGCGGCTCTGTCCATCGTGACGATGTCGCCACCGACGTAGATCGTGTCCGCGGGGTCGGCCATGGCCTCAGGGTAGCCACGACTAGCCGAACTGCGGCAGTGGTTCTCCGAATCGGTAGGCCTCGATCGTGTCGAGGTGGTCGAACAACTCGGAGAGGTTGAACTGGTAGTCGTCAGCGGTGCCGACGAACACCACGTGGGCCACCTCGCCCTCGTCCTCGGGGGTCAGCAGCACCACGGTCACGTTGACGACCTCGTCCTCGTCGCCGACGTCGGCCTCCGATGCCGGCCAGTACCAGGCGGCGCCGGTCTCGTCGTCGACGTCCTCGGAGAACTCCCAGCCGCGCTCGGTCAGACGGGCGTCGAAATCCTCGAGCTCGGCGGCGATTTCGAGCTGCTCGGCGACACGCGCCGGAATCCAGGCATCGTCGCGGACCGCACGCCGCTTCTTGCGGCGGGCCTTCTTCTGCTCCGATCGGCGTGACACCTACGCCAGCGCCTGAGCCAGATCGGCGATCAGGTCCTCGGTGCCCTCCAGACCGATCGAGATGCGAACGACGCCGTCGCCCAAGCCGATCGCGGCCCGCCCCTCGGGCCCCATCGCGCGGTGCGTGGTGGTCGCCGGGTGGGTGATCAGCGACTTGGCATCGCCGAGATTGTTCGAGATGTCCACGATCTGCAGCTTGTCGAGCACCTCGAACGCACGCTCCTTGGTGCCGCCCGCGAGCTCGAACGTCACCACCGTGCCGCCGCCGGTCATCTGCCGTTTGGCCAGGTCGTATTGCGGATGTGATTCCAGGAACGGATATTTCACCCAGCTGACCGCCGGACTCGATTCGAGGAACTCCGCGATGCGCAGCGCCGACGCATTCTGGTGGTCCACCCGCAGCGCCAACGTCTCCAGTCCCTTGAGCAGCGTCCACGCGTTGAACGGGCTCAGCGCAGGCCCTGTGTGGCGCATGAGCTTCTGCACCGGCCCGTCGATGTACTCCTTGTCACCGAGGACGGCGCCGCCGAGCACCCGGCCCTGCCCGTCGATGTGCTTGGTCCCCGAGTAGACGACGACATCGACACCCAGCGGGAAGCCCTGCTGCAGGATCGGGGTTGCGAAGACGTTGTCCAGCACCACCTTTGCGCCCGCCGCATGGGCCAGGTCGCAGACCGCACCGATGTCGACCAGCGACTGCATCGGGTTCGACGGCGTCTCGAAGAACACCGCCTGGGTGGGAACGGACAAAGCCTCCTCCCACTGGGACAGGTCCTCGCCGTCGACGAACACCGTCTCCACGCCCCAGCGCGGCAGGATCTCGCTGCACACCACGAAGCACGAGCCGAACAGGCTGCGAGCGGCAACCAACCGGTCGCCCGCGCCGAGCAGCGCGCCGAGCGCGGTGAACACCGCCGACATCCCGGTGGCCGTCGCGAAACAGGCCGGGGCGCCTTCGAGCAGGCGCAGTCGCTCCTCGAATATCGAGATCGTCGGGTTGCCGTAGCGCGAGTAGACATACCGGTCGACCTCGCCGGTGAAGGCCTTCTCCGCGTCGGCGGCCGTCTCGTACACATAGCCCGACGTCAGGTACATCGCCTCGGAGGTCTCCTCGAAGCCCGACCGCAACAGCCCGCCCCGGACGCCGATGGTGGCCTGGCTGACGCCGTCGGGCAGCGGGGCCGGGGTGCGTACCGACTCGCTCACGACTGCGTCCAGGGCAGGCCGACGGCTTTCCACCCGGTGCCGCCGCGATGCCTGTGCTCGTCGAGGTTGCCCTCGAAGCCGTCGAGGATGTTGTAGGACGGGCCGATGCCCGCGTCCGTGGCAGCCTCCGCGGCGCCGATCGAGCGGTTGCCGGACCGGCACAGGAAGGCCACCGGCCGATCACCCGGGGTGACCCCGGCGGCCAGCAGGTCGTCGACGAAGCCCGCGTTGCGGGAGCCGTCCGTGCGACTCCACTCGATGAACACCGTGTCGCGCTGCAGCGACGACAGGTCGGGCACGCCGACGAAGCGCCACTCGGCGTCGGTGCGGACGTCCACGAGCACCGCATCGGGGTTCTCGCTCAGCAGCTTCCAGGCCTCCTCGGGCGTGATGTCTCCGGCGTAGCTCACGGTCGTGAGTGTCCCACAGCTAGCTGGGACCGGTCGAACAGACCTTCCATGCTCCGGCCTCCTTGAGAAAGGTCACGTCGACGGTCTGCTTCGCGTCGGGGTCCTTGTCGAAATGGTAGGTGACGGCCGCCGTCGCCCGGTCCCCTTCGACGGCGACGTCGGAAACGCCGTCGACGAACCGTTCGCCCCGCTTGGCCACCGAGTCACGATGCGCCGCAGTCACTTTCGTCTCATCACCGGCCTCGGCCGCGCAGGTGAACGACCGGAAGTCCGCGAAGTCACCGCGCTGCAGCGCGTCGTTCTGGCCGGCTGCCGCCCGGCCGATCTGCTGGGAGTCGGTGAGCTCGTCGTGGGAGAACACGTTGAACAGCCAGATTGCGATCACGATGGCCACAATGATGGCCAGCGCACCCAGGAAGGGCGTCGCGGTCGAGCCGGCCGACGCGTCGTCGGATTCGGTCACGACAACCTGCGCAGGGCGGACGCCACCCGGCGGGCACGGTCGCGGGCCACGATCGGATCCGGGGCCGTGGCCGTGGACAGCACCCGCCGGCCGCGCCCCTCCCCCGCCGGGAACAGCCGGAGGTCGCTCTCGGCGACCGCCAGCGCGTCGGCCAGCACGGCGCGCAGCGTGGCATCGCCGATGTCGGAGTCGGTGTCCGGGTCCGCGTCGACGTCGGCGATCTCGATCGCGCCCGGCGAGATCATGATGGTGTCGACCGGCAGGCCGAGGATGGCCCTGGCGTGCAACTCGAATGCCGACAGCCGCTGGGAGCGCAGCGTCACCAGCGCGCTGTCCTGCGGCCGCGGCCGGACATCGGTGAAGTAGACCTCGTCGCCGCGCACCAGAAGCTCGACCGCGAACACACCGCGTCCGCCCAGCGAGTTGACGATGCGCGCAGCGATCGACTTCGCCGCGTCCAGCGCCGCCGGCGAAAGAGCATGGGGCTGCCAGGATTCCAGCGCGCCAGGAGTGGGCCGGTGATGACCGATCGGCTCACAGAAGTGCACGGTCGGACCGGCGGGGCCGGTGGTGCGCACCGTCAGCAGCGTCACCTCCACGTCGACGTCGACCACCGTCTCGGCCAGCACGCGGTGCAGGCTGAGCCGGCCGCCGGCGACCGCGCGCCGCCACGCGGGCTCGACGTCGTCGGAGCGCAGCACCACCGACTCGCCTTCACCCGGTGCCGCGGCAACCGGTTTGACCAGCAGCGGGAAACCGGCGTGCTGGACGATCGCGGTGAGCTCGTCGACCGACCCGGCGAACCAGAACGGCGCCGTCGGCAGACCGAGCTCGTCGGCGGCCAGCCGGCGCAGGCCCTCGCCGTCCACGGACAGCCGCAACGCACGCGGGGTGGGGAACACCTCGACGTCCTCGCGCTCCGCCGCGGCCAGCAGCGCATCGGTCGCCACGCCGCCCGCATCCGCCACCACGAACCGTGGGCGGATCGCGTCGATGAGGGCGGTCAGCGCGTCGGCGTCGGTCCTCGCGGCCATGTCGTCGGAGACCGTCACCCGAGCACCCAGCCGCTCGAAGGCCGGCGCCAGCTCACGCGTCCGTTCCCCACCGCTGAGCAGCAGCACCGAAGTCGGCTCGGCCGCCGTCGTCTCACCCTCACTCGTCTCACTCATCGAGCCCCCAGCCTGCCAGAACCACCGGCAGGCTCGCCCGCAAGATCGTCCCGAAACGCCCCCATCGCGTCGACAACGGCGCCGAACACCCGGTGCGCGGCGCGCAGATCCTCGTCGGGAAGCTCGGCCAGCGCGCCGCGGAGGTGTTCGGCCAACGGCGTGAAGAAGTCGCGGGCCACCTCGCGGCCGTGCTCGGCGACGCGCAGTTTCACCTTGCGGCGGTCGGCGGGATCGGGCTCGCGCAGCAGGTGACCGGACGCGATCATCCGCTCGACGAGGTACGTGATCGCAGCGCCGGACATGCCCATCCGGGTCCGCAGCTCGCCGGCCGCCAGCGGCTCGCCGGCGGTCTCGGCCACGGTGATGTGCAGCAGCGCGCGGAAGTCGTTGGCCGTCATCGCGTGGCGCCCGGCGAAGTCGTGGCCGATCTGATCGGACTGCGCGGTCAGCGCCCGCACGTCGGCGGCTATCAGTGCCTCCAGCGTCGGCCGGTCGTGATGCTGCACGGTCCCCACCTTAGCCGGAAAGTTCATTTGATTAATTGTTAATTATCTGAAATATTCGACGGCATGAGCCGACGACTTTCCTGGCTGATCGCTCTCGTCGTCATCGTCGCGTCCGGTGCGCTGATGGGTCTCCTCGGCGGCGGCGACTCCGGCGATCAATCCCCCGTGCCCGTACCCACCGATGCCGAATCGGCCCGTGCCGACGCCGTCCGTGCCGAGTTCCCGGGCGGCGATCAGGCTCCGGTCCTGTTGGTGCTGACCCGCGACGACGGCGCAGCCCTGTCCCCGGCCGACCGGGGCGCGGCCGATCAGGCGCGTCAGCGGATGCTGACCGCCGCAGGCGCCGGGAACGCCGGACCGCCCGTGCAGGTCTCCGAGGACGGGCAGGCCGCCATCGCGGTGGTGCCGCTGACGTCGGACCTGTCCGGTTTCGCGCTCACCGACGAGGTGAAGGCGCTGCGCACCGCGGCCACCGACGGCCTGCCCGACGGCCTGAGAGCTCAGGTCACCGGCGGACCGGCGTTCGGTGCCGACATCGCCGACTCGTTCTCCGGCGCGAACTTCACCTTGCTGGCCGTGACCGCGGCGGTGGTCGCGCTGCTGCTGATCGTCACCTACCGCTCTCCGGTGCTGTGGCTGGTGCCGCTGCTGGTCATCGCGTTCGCCGACCGGGTGGGTGGCGTGGTCGGCAGCGCCGTCGCCGAGGGGCTCGGTATGTCACCGGACGGGTCGACCACCGGCATCACCAGCGTGCTCGTGTTCGGCGCGGGCACCAACTACGCGCTGCTGCTGATCTCCCGCTACCGAGAAGAGCTGGGCCGCAACGAGTCCCACCACGACGCGCTGCGCACCGCGGTCCGCCGCGCCGGACCGGCGATCATCGCGAGCAACGCGACCGTGGTGCTGGCCCTGCTGACGCTGCTGTTCGCGACCTCCCCGAGCACCCGCAGCCTCGGGGTGCAGGCGGCGTCCGGCCTGGTCGTCGCCGCGGTCTTCGTGCTGCTGGTGCTGCCGCCGCTGCTCGACCTGTTCGGCCGGAAGCTGTTCTGGCCGTTCATCCCCCGCGTCGGGGCGAGCGCGCTCACCGAAGGCGGGGCGTGGCACCGGGTCGCCGACGGCGTGGCGCGGCGGCCTGCGCTCGTTTCCGTCGTCGCGATCGGCGCCCTCGCGCTGCTGTGTACCGGGCTGCTGCGCACCCCGATCGGCCTGTCGCAGACCGAACAATTCCGGGTAGAGGCCGAGTCGGTCAGCGGTTTCGACACGCTGGCCGACCACTTCCCCAGCGGCCTGACCGATCCCACCCTGGTGATCGCCTCCACCGACCGCACCGCCGAGGTGCAGCGCGCGATCACCGGCACCCCCGGCGTCGTCTCCGCCACCCCCGCGGGCACCTCGCCGCAGGGCCTGACCCAGTGGTCGGTGGTGCTCGCCGCCGCGCCCGCCACCGACGAGGCGTTCGACACGATCGACGCGCTGCGCGACGCGGTGCACGGCGCCGACCCCGACGGTCTGGTGGGCGGATCGGACGCCAAGGCCCGTGACGCGGCCGGGGCCGCAGGCCACGACCGTGCGGTGGTGGTGCCCGCGATTCTCGCGGTGGTACTCCTGGTGCTGTTCGTGCTGCTGCGCTCCGCTCTGGCACCGCTGGTCCTCGTCGCCGTCACGGTGCTGAGCGCACTTGCCGCGCTCGGGCTCGGCGGCTGGGCGAGCGTGCACCTGTTCGGGTTCCCCGCCCTGGACAACAGCGTTCCGCTGTTCGCGCTGCTGTTCCTGGTCGCCCTCGGCGTCGACTACACGATCTTCCTCGTGACCAGGGCGCGGGAGGAGACACCCGCGCACGGCACCCGCGACGGCATCGTGCGTGCCGTGTCGGCCACCGGCGCGGTGATCACCAGCGCGGGCATCGTGCTGGCCGCGGTGTTCTGCGTGCTCGGCGTGTTGCCGCTGATCGCGCTGACCCAGGTCGGCATCATCGTCGGCCTCGGCATTTTGCTGGACACCTTCGTGGTGCGCACGGTGGTGATCCCGGCGCTGTTCACCCTGATCGGCCCGAAGATCTGGTGGCCTGCGCTGCGCGACGCCGACGACGGGCACGACGCCGCCGGGGCCGGCGGACGGCACCGTGCCGGGGCGGCGGCGCAACCGTAGCTGCGCCGCCTTGCCGGTAGCGTCGAGAGATGAGTCAGGCCGACACCCGCGCCGAACCCGAGCCCGGGCTGCCCCCGCTGCACATGCGCCGCGACGGACTCGATCCGACGCCGGCGCTGCGGCAGATCCGCGACAGCGTGGGCGTGCAGAGCGTCACCAACGCGTTCGGCATGCGGGTCTTCCTCGTCACCCGCTATGACGACGTCAAGACGGTGCTGTCGGATCACGCCCGGTTCTCCAACGGCCGGCCGCCCGGTTTCGTCGTGCCCGGCGCGCCGCCGATCGACGAGCAGGAGGCGGCCCGCAACCGGGCCGGGAACCTGCTCGGGCTGGATCCGCCGGAACATCAACGACTTCGGCGCATGCTGACCCCTGAGTTCACGATCCGGCGCATCAAGCGGCTGCAGCCCCGCATCGTCGAGATCGTCGACGCACAGCTCGATGCGCTCGCCGCCGCAGGCCCGCCGGCCGACCTGGTCGAACACTTCGCGCTGCCGATCCCGTCGCTGGTGATCTGCGAACTGCTGGGCGTGCCCTACGCCGACCGCGACGACTTCCAGCGCCGCAGCGGCCGTCAGCTCGACCTGTCGATCCCGATTCCCGAACGTCTCGAGCTGCAGCAGGAGGGCCGGGCCTACATGGCGTCGCTGGTCACCCGCGCCCGCGCCGAGCCCGGCGACGACATCCTCGGCATGCTGGTGCGCGACCACGGCGACGAGCTCACCGACGACGAGCTGATCGGTATCGCCGGTTTGCTGCTGCTGGCCGGCCACGAGACCACCTCGAACATGCTCGCGCTGGGCACGCTGGCGCTGCTGCGCCACCCCGAACAGCTGGCCGCGATCCGCGACGACCCGACCGCGGTCGCCCCGGCGGTCGAGGAACTGCTGCGCTACCTGTCGATCGTGCAGACGTCGATCCCGCGCATCACCACCACCGACGTCGAGATCGCCGGTGTCGAGATCCCCGCGGGCCGACTGGTGTTCGCGTCACTGCCCGCGGGCAACCGCGATCCCGGGTTCATCGACGACCCGGAGACGCTCGACATCGGCCGGGGGGCTCCCGGGCACCTGGCGTTCGGCCACGGCGTGCATCACTGCCTCGGCGCCCCGCTGGCCCGGATGGAGATGCAGATCGCGTTCCCGGCGTTGCTGCACCGGTTCCCGGACCTGGCGCTGGCCGAGGATTTCGACGACGTGGCGTATAGGTCGTTCCATTTCATCTACGGTCTGAAGTCGTTGGAGGTGTTGTGGTGAGCAGGGTTTCGGCCGACCGGGAGCTGTGCATCCAGGCCGGCAACTGCGTGATGGTGGCGTCCGAGGTCTTCGATCAGGACGACGACGGCATCGTGGTGGTCCTCACCGAGGAGGTCGACGGGGAGGCTGCCGACCACGCCCGCGAAGCCGTCAAGCTCTGTCCGGCAAGCGCGTTGACGCTGCAGGAGCGAACAGCAGCAGCAGGCTGACCAGCAGCACCCACACCGGGAAGGCGACGGTGGTCCACGGGCTGACGTCGCTGGCGACCAGCACGGCGATCGCGACTAGGTAGGTCACCACCACCAGCCAGCGCGGCATCAACCCGGTCCGCAGCCAGATCGTGGCCACCGACATCATGAACACCGCCGCCATCCGCAGCGCATAGGTGTCGGTCAGCGCCAACAACAGGCCCTGCCCGAACGCCGCCACCTCGGTGCGGGTTCCGGCCTCGGCGACGAACTGCTTGCTGGCCAGCAGGCCCGCCCCCACCGCGGTCGACGTGAAGATCATCGCGAGAAACAGGAACCCGCTGCCGATGAAGACCGTCGTGAAGAACTGGTCCTCCAGCTGGCCCAGACCGTCGCGCAGCACGCCGATGAACCAAAGGAACGCGATGCCGGCGAACGGTGTCAACACGATCGCCAGCTTCAACCGGCCGCTCGACCCGTCGCTCCACTGCGATCCCAGCTGCGCGCCCGGGGGCAGCGAGGTGCGCATCACCACCAGCACGACGCCGAACAGCAGCGCGAACGCCACCCCGGCCAGCGCCGCCGCCCGCGGCGTGGTCAGGCTACGCAACTGGCGGCCGGTGGGGTGTGTCATCGGGTCATCGTGGCACGCCGGCTCACTCCCCGGCGGGAACTGCGTCATCTGCGCTGACCGTGCAATTGCCGCCGACGCCCTTGGCGCGGTACATCGCGGCGTCGGCACGCTCGATCAGGGCCCGGACCGCCGTCGGCACTCCCCCGCCGGACGCCCAGCCCGTCGCCACGCCGATGCTCACCGTCGGGACGACGGTGGCGTCACAGCGGGCCACCGCCTCGTGCAGCCGGTCGGCCACCTCGGGCACCGTGCGGGGGCCTGCGTCGACGACGAGGACGAACTCCTCGCCGCCGGTCCGGGCGATCACCGACCGCGCCCGCAGCGACGTCACCGCATCGCGCGCGGCGTTGGCGACCGACACCAGCACCCGGTCCCCGGTGTCGTGGCCGTGGCCGTCGTTGATGGCCTTGAACTTGTCGATGTCGACGGCCAGTACCGAGAGGTGGGTGCCGCCCGCGGGCACCAGACCGGTGACCTCGTCGTCCAGTCCGCGCCGGTTGAGCAGCCGGGTCAGCGGATCGTAGAGCGCGTCGACCGCTCCCATCCGCAGCGCCAGCAGGTACGACTGCACGATCACCGGGACCCCGACGACCGTGGGCAGCAGCACCAGCAGGCGCACCGTGACCACGCTCGGCTCGGCGGTGTCCTGGGCGAGTGAAAGCCCGTACAGCCACCCGAACGCCGCGACGGTGAACAGGAGATGCAGCGCCAGCGGGCGCGGGCCGTGGACCACCACGATGTAGATGCCGTTGGCCGCCAGCAGCGCCAGGCCGGGCATCGCGGTGAAGGCGTCCTGATAGCAGGCGATCACGGCGAGCACCGCGAGGTCGGCCTAGACCGCGAAAGCCGCCGACTGCCGTTCCGTCGGGAACGGGCCGAAGATCCAGATGAGCCCCAGCACCGCCGAACTGATCGCGACGACCAGCACCAGCGGCTGCCCGTTGACCGCGCCGCCGTCGCGGGACGCCCACAGCATCGTCAGCAACGCGATGAGCCCGTAGAGCAGCGAGAAACCACCGATGAAGACCTGATGGATGCGCAGCATTCCCCTGGAGCGCAGATGTCTTGCCGTCCAAGCGAAGTCGAACGGCTGCCGCCACCAGATCAGCAGGAAGTCACGAAGGCCCTTCTCCATCGCCCCCCTGAAGCCGGCGTCACGGCTGTCCGGGGAGCAGCCGAATCATCAATCCGTTCGCCTCGGCGAGCAGGTCGCCGTCCGGATTGCGCAGCTCGGCGTTGACGAACGCCTTGCGGCCCTGCGCCTCGCGCAGCCAGCCCCGCGCGGTGAGCACCGTGTCGATCGGGGTCACCTTGCGGTAGTCCACGTGCAGGAATGCGGTCCGGCTGATCGGGCGCCCGGTCGCGTGGATCACCATCCCGAACACCGAGTCGAACAGCAGCGGCAGCACACCGCCGTGCACGGCGTGGTTCCCGCCCACCGAGAACCGGCTGAACTGTACCTGCAGCTCGACGCCGTCGGCGGTGAATTCGGCGACACGGTACGGGGGCATCAGCAGGCTGCCCGCGCCGGGCAGCGAGGGCACCCGGTTCGCCGGACCCACTCCTTCGGCGGCGTCGGCCGGCGCCAGCAGGTCGACCAGCGACTCGGCCAGGTCGGCGGCGCGGTCCCAGGTGCCGGCGTCGGGGTTCGCCGACACCGCCAGGTCCTGGGCGCGGCGCATGGCCGTCAGGAAACGTCCGAAACCGGGGCCGGGAGTGGCGGGCTCGAAGTTCGGGAAGCCACCGTGGCTGTCGTAGTCCGGATCGAGTGTCCGGGGATCGTCGGTCATCTGCTCGTCGCGCGAGCGCTCATCGGCGGTCATCTGCTCTTCGCGCGAGCGCTCATCGGCCGTCACGCCAGCACGTCGCGGCGCACGATCGTCTGATCGCGCCCGGGGCCGACGCCGATGCACGAGACATGGGCGCCGGCAAGCTCTTCCAGACGCAACACATAGTCGCGGGCCTTGGCGGGCAGGTCGTCGAACTCGCGGGCCCCCGAGATGTCCTCCCACCAGCCGGGCAGTTCCTCGTATACGGGCTCGGCGCGTGCGATGTCGCTCTGGGTCATCGGCATCTCATCGGTCCGCTTGCCGTCGACGGTGTAGCCGACGCAGATCGTCACCGTCTCCAGGCTCGACAGCACGTCGAGTTTGGTCAGGAAGTAGTCGGTGATGCCGTTGACCCGGGTGGCGTACCGCGCGATGACCGCGTCGAACCACCCGCAGCGACGGCGCCTGCCGGTGGTGACCCCGACCTCGCCGCCGGTCTTGGCCAGATACTCGCCGTACTCGTCGAACAGTTCGGTGGGGAACGGCCCCGACCCGACGCGCGTGGTGTAGGCCTTGAGGATTCCCAGCACCGTGGTGATGCGGGTGGGCCCGATGCCTGAGCCGACGGCCGCCCCTCCGGACGTCGGATTTGATGACGTCACAAAGGGATACGTGCCGTGGTCGACGTCGAGCAGGGTGCCCTGCGAACCTTCCAGAAGGACCGTCTCGCCCCGCTCGAGCGCGGTGCCCAGCAGCAGCCGGGTGTCGGCGATGCGGTGCCGGAAACCCTCGGCCTGCGCCAGCAGGTTCTCCACCACCTCGCTCGCGTCGAGCGCCTTGCGGTTGTAGATCTTGACCAGCACCTGATTCTTGAATTCCAGTGCGCCCTCGATCTTCTCGGCCAGCGCCGCCGGGTCCAACACGTCGGCGACACGGATGCCCTGCCGCGCGATCTTGTCCTGGTAGCACGGGCCGATGCCGCGGCCGGTGGTGCCGATCTTCTTACTGCCGGCGTACCGTTCGACGACCTTGTCGATCGCGACGTGATAGGGCATCAGCAGGTGCGCGTCGGCCGAGATGAGCAGGCGTTCGGTGTCCACGCCGCGCTCTTCGAGGCCGCGCAGCTCGGTGAGCAGCACCCCGGGGTCGACGACGACGCCGTTGCCGATCACGTTCGTCACGCCCGGGGTGAGAATCCCCGACGGGATGAGGTGCAACGCGAAGTTCTCCCCCGTCGGGAGGACCACCGTGTGGCCGGCGTTGTTACCCCCCTGGTACCGGACCACCCACTGAACCCGGCCACCGAGCAGGTCGGTGGCCTTACCTTTGCCCTCGTCGCCCCACTGGGCGCCGATGAGGACTATTGCCGGCATGCCGCGCCTCTTCCGCTCGTCTGCTGTGCATAGTGTGTGCAGCCGGTGAGCTACCTTATCCGATCGCGGTCCCAGACCCCGCCCGTCGCGCTGCTGACCTTCGGCGACCGCCGGGCGCCCCGCGCGCTGCGCGAGCTGCCCACCACCGGACTGGACGGCATCACGGCCTGGCGCCGGGTCGTCGTGGTCGGCTCGTCCGCAGACCTGGCCGCCACGCTGACCGCCCTGCTGCGCGCGGACCGGCTCGACATCGAGGTGGCCCACGTCCGACGGCACTGGCGGGCACGGCAGGCACTGACGTCGCCCGCCACCCGGGTGCCGCTGATCAGGGACGAGACCGGCACCGTCGTCGTCGGGGCGGCACAGTGGCGGCCCGCCGAGGGGCAGCGCACGATCCGCGGCGAGGCCGTCGTCGACGACACCGTGCTGTTCGACGGCGAGGCCCCCGCGGTCCGCATCGAGCCGACCGCGAAGCTGCCCGGCCTGCGCGCCGCCGTGCTCCCGGGCCGGTGGCGACCGCGGCGCTGGGTGGCCGGGCGGGCCGCGCAGTTGGGCACGACGGGCGCGCTGGTGACCCGCGACGGCGTGACCGGCCCGCGGCCGCTCCGGCGCTCGACGTTCTACCGGCACACGGAGGGCTGGTTGCGGGTCGGCCGCAGGTAGCTTGGGTGAGTGAGCATCCGTCCGCTGCACCAGTCGGTGCGGCCGAGTCCCCCCTTCCTGGCGCTGATCGCGGTGACGGCCGCCGGCGGGGTGCTCGCCTGGCTCTCGGCCGCGCAGGCCGCACCGATGGCGTACGCCGGGGTGTTCGTGTTCGTGATCTTCGGCTGGCTGGTGTCGCTGTGCCTGCATGAGTTCGGCCATGCGTACTCGGCCTGGCGGTTCGGCGACCGTGACGTGGCCGCACGCGGCTACCTGACGCTCAATCCGCTGAAGTACTCACACCCGCTGCTCTCGCTGGGGTTGCCGATCCTGTTCATCGCGCTGGGCGGCATCGGTCTGCCCGGCGGCGCGGTGTACGTGCAGACCGGCTGGATGACCGCGCGGCAGCGCACGCTGGTCAGCCTGGCCGGCCCGGCGGTCAACCTGGTGTTCGCGGTCGTGCTGCTGGCGTTGACCCGGCTGCTCTACGACCCGGCGCACTCGGTGTTCTGGGCCGGGGTGGCGTTCCTGGGGTTTCTGCAGGTCACCGCGTTCCTGTTGAACATGCTGCCTATTCCGGGTCTGGACGGGTACGGCGCGTTGGAGCCGCATCTGAGCCCGCAGACGCAGCGCGCCGTGGCGCCGGCCAAGCAGTGGGGCTTCCTGATCCTGCTGCTGCTGTTGTTCGCCCCCGGCGTGAACCAGTGGTTCTTCTCGGCCGTCTACTGGCTGTTCGAGCTGTCCGGGGTGCCGTCGTACCTGTCGGCCGTGGGCGGGCAACTGACCCGGTTCTGGTCGGCCTGGCAGTAGGCCCCTTGCCACATATGCGACTTTGCGCATATATTCGGCCCCATGGGTGCGGGACACGACCACAGTCACCGGAACGACCCTGACGCCCGCGTCTCCCGCATGCTCATCGCCGCGGGGATCCTGACGATCTTCTTCGCCGTCGAGCTGGGTACCGCGTTGGCGATCAACTCGATCGCGCTGCTGGCCGACGCCGGGCACATGCTCACCGACCTGGTCGCGATGTTCATGGGCCTGACCGCGGTGCTGCTCGCCAAACGCGGCAGCGCGTCGCCGTCGCGGACCTACGGCTGGCACCGCGCCGAGGTGTTCACCGCGGTCGCGAACGCGGTGCTGCTGATGGGCGTGGCCTGCTTCATCCTCTACGAGGCCGTCGAACGCCTCGGCGGCGCGCCGGAGGTGCCCGGCGTGCCGATGATCGTCGTCGCGCTCGCCGGCCTGCTCGCCAACGCGGTGGTCGTGCTGCTGCTGCGGTCGCAGTCCAAGGACAGCCTCGCGGTCAAGGGCGCCTACATGGAGGTCGTCGCCGACACCGTCGGCAGCATCGGCGTGCTGATCGCGGGCATCGTCACCGTCACCACCGGATGGCCGTACGCCGACGTCGTCGTCGCCGTGTTCGTCGCGCTGTGGGTGCTGCCGCGGGCGATCTCGCTGGCCCGGGCCGCACTGCGGATCCTGTCGGAGACCTCGCCGAGCCACATCGACGTCGACGAGCTGCGCGCGGCGCTGTGCGCGGTCGAGGGCGTCACCGAGGTGCACGACCTGCACGTGTGGACGCTGGTGCCGGGCAAGGACATGGTCACCGCGCACCTGACCAGCAAGGGCGACTCCGCGAGGGTGCTCGACGACGCGCGCGCGGTGCTCGCCGCGCGCGGCCTCGACCATGCGACCGTCCAGGTCGAGCCGCCCGATGCGGCCGCCGACTGCGAGTGCGAAAGCCAGAACCGGTAGCCCCGCCACGCCTGCCGATCGCTGTGCGCGCGGCGGTCGAGAAGCGGTGAGATCAGGCCAGGCCGAGTTCGGCGCGGGCCGCCGGATCGCAGTCGTCGAGCAGGTCCAGGCAGCGCTGGTACTCCGGAACCTCCCCGATCGCGTCGGCGGCGCGGGCCAGCGCGGCGACGCAGCGCAGGAAGCCGCGGTTGGGCTCATGGCGGTAGGGCACCGGGCCGAAACCCTTCCAGCCATTGCGGCGCAACTGGTCCAGCCCGCGGTGGTAACCGGTCCGGGCGTAGGCGTACGCGGTGATGGCCTGGTCGTCGGCGAGCGCATCCTCGGCCAGCGCCGCCCAGGCGATCGACGCCGACGGGTGCGCCGCGGCCACGATGGCCGGGTTCTCCGCGGCGTCCAACTCGGCTTCGGCCTCCGGGTCACCCGGCAGCAGTGCCGGTTCCGGTCCCAGGAGATCGCCCATCCGAGTCATGGGCACCATTGTGCCGTGCGGGGTTACTCAGTCGTCACCGCGGATGGATAAGCTTCGGCCATAGCGCCGTCAGGGAGGACCGCAGCACTCCGATGTCGAACCCCACAGGCCCGGATCAGCCGGACCAGCCCACCGACTCCGACCACGAGCCCGCCACCGAGGTCTTCGCGCCCGCTGATCCCGCCGAGCAGGATCCGTCGGCGCAGTCCCAGGAGGAGCGCCGCTTCACGGCACCCGGTTTCGACGCGGGTTCCACCCAGATCATCAACCGGCCCACCGAGCCTGCCACCGAGGTGTTCGGCACCGGTGGCCATGCCGAGACAGAGGCCTTCCCGGCGCAGCCCGTTGCGCCGCAGAAGATCCCACCGCGCGGTGACGCGCCGAAGCCGCCCGGCAAGAAGCGCAGCTGGGGCTGGGTGATCGCGATCGTGCTGGTGATCGCCGCGCTGGCCGCCATCGCCATCGTCGGCACGATCCTGCTGACCCGCGGCTCGTCACCGTCGGCGTCGCAGGAGGACCAGGTCCGCGACACGATCCAGAACTTCGACGTCGCCGTGCAGAACGGGGACCTGGCGACGCTGCGCAGCATCACCTGCGGCACCACCCGCGACAGCTACGTCGGCTACAGCGACAAGTCGTGGGAGCAGACCCACGCGCGGGTCGCCGCGGCCAAGCAGTATCCCGTCGTCGCCAGCATCGACCAGGTGGTGATCAACGGCGACCACGCCGAGGCCAACGTGACCACGTTCATGGCCTCCGCACCGCAGACCCGCTCGACGCGCAGCTTCGACCTGCAGTTCCGCGACGACCAGTGGAAGATCTGCCAGGCCCCCAGCAGTTAGCCGGCGGTGACGCTGCGGCCGGCGCTGTGCAGGTCGTTGCACGCCTCGACCACACGCTCGGCCATTCCGGCCTCGGCCTTTTTGAAGTAGCTGCGCGGGTCGTAGACCTTCTTGTTGCCGACCTCGCCGTCGACCTTGAGCACGCCGTCGTAGTTGGTGAACATGTGGCCGACGATCGGCCGGGTGAACGCGTACTGGGTGTCGGTGTCGACGTTCATCTTCACCACGCCGTACTTGAGTGAGTCCTCGATCTCCGACTTCAGGGATCCCGAGCCGCCGTGGAAGACGAAGTCGAACGGCTTGGACCCCTCGGGCAGACCGAGCTTGGCCGAGGCCACCTTCTGCCCCTCGGCGAGCACCTCGGGGCGCAGCTTGACGTTGCCGGGCTTGTAGACGCCGTGCACGTTGCCGAACGTCGCGGCGAGCAGGTACTTGCCCTGCTCACCGGCGCCGAGCGCCGCGATGGTCTTCTCGAAGTCCTCGGGCGTGGTGTAGAGCTTGTCGTTGATCTCGGCCTCGACGCCGTCCTCCTCGCCGCCGACCACCCCGATCTCGATCTCCAGAATGATCTTCGCCGCAGCGGCCTGCTTGAGCAGCTCCTGCGCGATCGACAGGTTCTCGTCGATCGGCACCGCCGACCCGTCCCACATGTGTGACTGGAACAGCGGGTTCTGCCCCTTGGCGACGCGGTCGGCCGAGATCGCCAGCAGCGGCCGCACCAGACCGTCCAGCTTGTCCTTCGGGCAGTGGTCGGTGTGCAGCGCGACGGTGATCGGGTAACGCTCGGCGATCACGTGCGCGAACTCGGCCAGCGCCACCGCGCCGGTGACCATGTCCTTGACCCCCAGGCCGGACGCGAATTCCGCTCCGCCGGTGGAGAACTGGATGATGCCGTCGGATCCGGCGTCGGCGAAACCCTTGATCGCGGCGTTGACGCTCTCCGAGCCGACACAGTTGATCGCCGGGAAGGCGAAGGAATGCTCCTTGGCCCGGCCGAGCATCTCGGCATAGACCTCCGGCGTGGCGATGGGCATGGCGGTTCCTCTCGGCTGGGGTGGTTGGAGTATCTCAGGAACGGGGTGCGCTCACACGGTCAGAACCATCCGGTAGCGGGCGCGCCCGGCGTCCATTGCCGCGAAGGCCTCGGCGGCCTCGGCCAGCGGCCGCTCCTCGACCATCGCCCGCACCCCGCTCAGCAGCGCGAAGTGCAGCGTCTCCTCGACGTCGCGCGATGTGCCGGACGGGTGCCCGCTCACCGACAGCCCCGCGTTGATCAGGTCCAGGGGGCTGATCGGCAGATTCTCCGGCGTGACGCCGACGGCGACCAGTTCGCCGGCCGGACCCAGCCCGGCCACGGTGGCCGCCATGGCGGCGGCGTTGTTGGCGGTGGCCAGCACCACCGCGGCGCCGCCGAGCTTCTGCAGTTCCGCGGCGACGTCCTGCTCGGTCGAATCGATGTAGTGGTGCGCGCCGAGTCGCCTGGATTCCTCGGCCTTCCCGGTGCCGCGCGCGATCGCGACCGTCTCGAAGCCCATCGCCCGGGAGAACTGCACGCCGAGATGGCCGAGGCCGCCGACACCCAGGATCGCGACCAGGTCGCCGGCCTTCGCCCGGGTCTGGCGCAGCCCGTTGAACGTCGTCACCCCCGCACAGCCCATCGGGGCCGCCTCGACGAACGACAACCCGTCGGGGATGCGGGCCAGTGCGGTGGCGGGCGTGACCACCGACTCGGCATAGCCGCCGGGGTAGTGCCAGCTCGGCACCTCCATCCGCTCGCACTGCATGAACCGGCCTTTGCGGCAGGGGACGCAGCGATTGCAGTTGCCGCCGAACCAGCCGACCGCCACCCGATCCCCGACCGCGAAGTCCTCCACCCCGTCGCCGACCTCGGCGATCGTCCCGGCGATCTCGTGGCCGAGCGTCAACGGCCACTGCAGCCCGGGGAAATGGCCTGCGTGGAATTCGCGGTCGGTGCCGCAGACGCCGCAGGCCGCGACATCGATGCGGACGTGACCCGGGGCCGGGGACGGCGTGTCGACCTCGACCAGGGCCAGCGGTGCCTCAGCTTCAGCGACGTGGACAGCCTTGTGGGTGGGCATGCCTCACTGTAGAGCGCCGGTACCCTTGAGACCCGTGGTCGTCGACACTCTCGCGCTGATGCCGGACTTTCTGGACCCGATCAACCTCATCGGGTACTTCGGCACCTGGGCACTGGTCGGCATCCTCGTCGTCGTCTTCGTCGAATCCGGCGTGCTGTTCCCGATCCTGCCCGGCGACACGCTGCTGTTCGTGGCGGGCATGCTCGCCGCGGGCACGGCCGCCCGCGCCGACGCCGTCGATGCGAACTTCCACCTCTGGCAGCTGCTGGTGTTCATCCCGATCGCGGCGATCCTCGGCGGACAGGTGGGGTACTGGATCGGCCGCAGCCTGGGCACCGCGATGTTCAAACCCAACGCGCGCGTGCTCAAGCAGCGTTACCTCGACGAGGCGCACCTGTTCTTCGAGCAGCGCGGGCCGTTCGCGATCGTGATCGCCCGCTTCGTGCCGATCGTGCGGACGCTGGCGCCGCTCACCGCGGGCGCCGCACGCATGAGCTACGGCCTGTTCACCGCGTTCAACGTGCTCGGCGCGGTGCTCTGGGGAGTCGGCCTGGTGTTGATGGGCTACGGCCTCGGCCAGTTCGAGGTGGTGCAGAAGCTCCTCGAGCCGATCTTCATCTTCATCGCCGTCGCGTCGATCACCCCGATGATCTGGGAGTGGTACAAGCGCCGCAAGGCCGCTAAGCAGGCCGGCCCGTCAGCACCAGAGCCGCACCATCCGTGACCGCGATCGTGTGTTCGCTGTGCGCGGTGCGTGACCCGTCGGCCGACCGGATCGTCCACCCGTCTCGGTCGTAGACGATCTTCTTGGTGCCCTGGGCAAGCCACGGCTCGAGCGCCAGGGTCAGGCCCGGCCGCAACTCCATGCCGCGCCCGGCGCGCCCGACGTTCGGCACGTGCGGATCCTCGTGCATGGTGCGGCCCAGCCCGTGGCCGCCGAAGTCGGTGTTGACCGGATAGCCGTAGTCGGCGGCCACCGCGCCGATCGCCGCCGAGATGTCGCCGAGGCGCCCCCCGGGCCGCGCGGCGGCGATCCCGGCGGCCAGCGCCTGTTCGGTCGCCTCGATGATCCGCTGGTCCTCGGCGCGCGGCGTGCCGACGATGATGCTGCGCGCCGAGTCGGCGACCCATCCGTCGATCGAGACCGCGATGTCCATGCTGAGCAGGTCGCCGTCGCGCAGCACATAGTCGCGCGGCAGCCCGTGCAGCACCGCGTCGTTGACCGACAGGCAGATGACATTGCGGAACGGCCCGCGACCGAACGACGGCGCGTAGTCCCAGTAGCACGATTGCGCGCCGCGTTCGGCGATCATGTCCCGGGCGCGCTGCTCCAGGTCCAGCAGGTTCACCCCGACCGCGGCGCGCTGCGCCAGGTCGTCGAGCAGCTCGGCGATGAACGCCCCGGTGACTCGCATGGCCTCGATCTCCGCCACCGTCTTCAACTCGACCACTAGCACACCCTTTCATTGACCGGTATAGAAATACCAGTCTATCCTCAGCCCCATGGTGCGATCCCCTTTGACGCCGCAGCAGCGCGCCGCGGGCCGCCGGCTCGGCGCCCACCTGCGTGACGCGCGGGGCGAGCGCAAGGCCGCCGACGTCGCCCACGCCGCGTCGATCTCTCCCGAGACGCTGCGCAAGATCGAGACCGGCCGCCTTGCCACCCCGGCGTTCACCACGGTGGCCGCCCTGGCGGCGGTACTGAACATCCGCCTCGACGAGCTCGCCCGCATCTGCCTGCCCGAGTGGGACCTGGAGAACACCGGCTAGCGGCGCCCTTCTACAACCGCGCGGTCCGGGACTGTTCGAGCGCGCGGATCAGGCTCGCGGCATCCCAGGGTCCGCGGTGCCGCTTGCCGTTGACGAACAGCGTGGGCGTCGCGTTGAGGTCCATCGCCTCGGCGTCCTCTGCGTCGTCGGTGACCCGGTGCAGCACCTTCGACGAGTGGACGCGCACATCGGCGTCGAACCGTTCGATGTCGCAGCCCGCCGCGACCGCATACCGGTAGATGTCGGACCACTCGAGGTCATCCTGGTGGGCGAACAGTTGACGGGCCATCTCCCAGAATCTGCCCTGCAGCGCCGCGGCCTCGCTGGCCCGGGCAGCGTCGAACGCCCGCGGGTGGGCCCGCTCGAGCGGGAAATGCCGCCACACGTAGAGCAACTCATCGCCGAAGTGCGCCCGCACCTCGTCGATCGAGCCGGTCGCGCGGCTGCAGAACGGGCACTCGAAATCGCCGTACTCGACGAGGGTCAGCGGTGCGTCGGGCTCTCCACGGGCATGGTCGCGCTCGGGGTCGATCGGGCGGAGCAGATGCAGACCGACGGGCTCGGGCGGGCTGAGCCAGTCGGTGATCCGGAAGATCGCCCACCCGAAGACGAACGCGAGCACCGAGGCCGCGAGCACGCCGATGCGGGCCTGGTCCTGCCGGCCGGGATCGGTGATGGCGATGTCGACGATGAACAGCGAGATCGTGAAGCCGATACCCGACAGCGCGGCACCGCCCATGATCCGGCGCAGTGTCAGACCCGGCGCCAGCACGCCCAGCCCGGTGCGCCGCATGAACCACGTGGCGCCGGTGATGCCGACGAACTTGCCGATCACCAGGCCCGCGACGATCCCCCACGTCAGCGGGGAGCGCAGCGCCGCGCCGAGGCTCTGCGCGTCCAGCCGCACCCCCGCGTTGACCAACGCGAACAACGGCAGGATGCCGAACGACACGATCGGCCCGACCGTCGTCTGCAGTCGTTCGTTGATCGAGATCGACTCCTGCAGTGAGCGACTCGCCGCCCGCGCGTACTGCGAGTTGGGCGATTGCCGGAACGCGCGGATCTGCTCGACGGCCCGCTCCACCGGGCGCCGTTCCGGGGTGAACACCGGGATCAGCAGCGCCACCGCGACCCCGGCCAGCGTCGGGTGCACCCCGCCCAGGTACAGCGCGATCCACAGCGCGACGCCGAGCACCGCGTAGGCGGGTCCGCGTGCCTTCGGCAGATACCGGACCAGAGCCAGCGCGACGAGCAGCACCACCGCCACCACCAGGGGGGCGACGCGAATCTCGTCGGAGTAGAACAGCGCGATCACGCACAGCGCGCCGACGTCGTCGACGACGGCCAGTGTCAGCAGGAACAGCCGGACCCGCGCGGGGAACACCGGCTTGATGATCGCCAGCGCCCCCACCAGGAACGCGGTGTCGGTGGAGATCACCACCCCCCACGCCTGGGCGTTCTCCCCCAACGGGTTGAAGACCAGGAACACCACGGCCGGCAGCACCAGACCGGCGATCGCCGCGACCACCGGAACCGCGGCGCGCGACCGGTCGGTCAGTTCGCCGATGGTGAACTCGCGCGTCACCTCGAGACCGACGATGAAGAAGAAGAACGTCATCAGCGCGTCGTTGACGAGGTGCTTGACCGACATCTCGACGTGATGCTCGCCGAGGCTGACCCCGACATCGGTCTCGAGCAACGTCGAATAAGCATGCGCCCAGGGCGAATTCGCCCACAGGATGGCGATCACGGTGAACGTCAGCAGCAGCGCCGCGGCCGTGTTATCGGTGGTCTTGTTCGCGGTGCTTCCGCGGCTCAGCCTCGAGGGCCGCAGCGGGAATCCGCGCTGGGTGGCCGGTTCAGTCACGGGCACCGGCGACGGTGTGAGCGGCTTCCATCACCATCCAGCCTGCCAGCTGGACGGACAGATCGCGCTCCGGGATCTCCGAAGAGTTCACCGCACCCTCGACGAACTGCGCGTCCTGGGTACCTGCCGTCGGCACCTGGGCGTCCCGCTCCCAGAACGCGCTGAACAGCGGCAGGTCCTCGACGGTCGCCCGGTTGTCCCACGCCGCCTGCGCCGAGGACAGCACCAGTGATCCGGCGGTGGCGCGGGCCGCCTCGTCCTCCGGCCCGCCTGCGGGCAGCGCGGTGGCCGCCAACGCGAGGTAGCGCGCCAGGATGCCGTGGAACAGGCCTCCGTCACCGCCGCCGGCGCCTTTGAGCACGCCGTCGGGCGCCATGTGCTCGGCGACCGCGGCGACCAGGCGGTGCACCCGCTCGGCGTGGCGGGGATCCTCGGTGCGTACCGCGAGTTCGGTCTCGAGCCCGAGCACCACCCCCTGGCAGTAGGTGTACTGGGCACGCACCAGCGAACCGCCCTTGATCCCGTCGAACACCAGATGGGTCTCCGGGTCGATCAGTGTCTCGTCGATCCAGTCGGCCATCTGCTGCGCTCGGCGCAACCGCCCCTCGGTGCGGGCGAGGAAGATGCCCGCGGGCCCGTTGGCGGGGGCGTTGAAGAACTGGTCCTGTTTACGCCACGGGATGCCGCCACCGTCCTCGGGCACCCAGGACGTCAGGAACTGGTCGGCGAGCGTGTCGAGTGCCTTGGGCCGTTCCACACCGGCGAGCCGGCCCGCCCGCTCCAGCGCGAGCGCCAGCCACGCCATGTCGTCGTAGTAGTCGTTGGTCCACCGGCCGATGTTGCGCAGCCGGTGCCCGCGGACCTGGCGGACGATCCTGTCGAGCCGCTCGGGCTGCGGGTCCCGCACCTGCGCGTCGACCAGGTTGTCCAGCAGATGGGCCTGCCACCAGTAGTGCCACGTCCCGAAGCGGCGCTGCTTGCCCGCGGCCGGCCATGCCACGACGCCGAGCTGGGTGCCCGGCAGTCCCCAGAGCTTGCGGAGGTGGCGGGTGGTGATCGCGGCTTCGGCGCTGGCGGCGCGGTTGGCCCACATCTGATCCATGGGTCGATCCTGCCTCACCCCGCGCCGCGAATCCATGAGACAAATATGTCTCATCTGAGCTATAGTCGTCTCATGTCCAGTCGCGACGATCTACTTCGCGCGGCGGCCGACTACCTCGGTCGCCGACCGAACGCGACGCAGGACGAGATCGCGGCCGCCGTCGGCGTCAGCCGCGCGACGCTGCACCGGCACTTCTCGGGCCGCGTCGCGCTGATGGCGGCGCTCGAGGAACTCGCCATCGCCGAGATGGGCACGGTCATCGCCGCCGCCCGGCTCCACGAGGACAGCGCCGCCGAGGCGCTGCGCCGACTCGTCACCGCCTGCGAACCGGTGTCGCCGTACCTGGCCCTGCTGTACAGCCAGAGCCAGGAGGATCCGGCCGCCTGCCTCGAGGTGTGGGAGGAGATCGACGGCGCGATCACCGACCTCTTCCTGCGGGGACAACGCGACGGCGAGTTCCGGCCCGAGCTGCCCGCGGCGTGGCTGACCGAGGCGTTCTACAGCCTCGTCACCGCGACCGACTGGTCGATCCGCGTCGGCCGCGTCGCCGCCCGCGACTTCGGCCGCATCATCACCGACCTCCTTCTGAACGGAGTACGACCCTCATGACCCGCCGTTGGTTCGCTCTCGGCGTCCTCACCCTTGCCGTCCTGCTCATCGGCGTCGACGGCACCGTGCTGGCGCTGGCGACACCGTTCATCAGCGCCGACCTCGGCGCCACCGGCACGCAGATCCTCTGGATCGGCGACATCTACTCGTTCGTGCTGGCGGCGCTGCTGATCAGCATGGGCAGCCTCGGCGACCGCATCGGCCACAAGAAGCTGTTGCTCTGCGGCGCAACGGCTTTCGCCGCCTTCTCGGTGTTCACCGCCTACTCGACGAGCCCGCAGATGCTGATCGGCACGCGCGCGCTGCTCGGCATGGCCGGCGCGACGCTGGCCCCGGCCACGCTCGCGCTGATCCGCGGGATCTTCGCCGACCAGCGGCAGCGCAGCATCGCCGTCGGCATCTGGGCGTCGGCATTCTCGGCCGGCGCCGCACTGGGCCCCGTGGTCGGCGGCGTGCTGCTCGAACACTTCTGGTGGGGATCGGTGTTCCTGATCAACATCCCGGTGATGGTGGTCCTCGTGGTCGGCGGCATCGTGCTGCTGCCCGAGCACCGCGACCCGCAGCCGGGTCCCTGGGATCTGCCCAGCGTGGCGCTGTCCATGGTCGGCATGATCGGCGTGGTCTACGCGATCAAGGAGGGCTTCGCCGGCCTGAGCCACGGCATCGGCGGGGACGTGGTGATCGCCGGGGTGCTCGGCGCCGCGGCGCTGACGCTGTTCGTGCGGCGGCAGCTGCGGCTGCCGCACCCGCTGATCGACGTGCGGCTGTTCGCCAACCCGCGGTTCTCCGGCGTGGTCGCCGCCAACCTGCTCTCGGTGCTCGGCCTGTCCGGGCTGGTGTTCTTCCTGTCCCAGTACTTCCAGCTGGTGCACGGCTACGGGCCGCTGCACGCCGGGCTGGCGGAGTTGCCCGCCGCGGTGACGGCCACGGTGTTCGGCGTGATCGCCGGCCTGCTCGTGCGTCGCCTCTCCCACCGCCTGGTGTTGACGGTCGGGCTGGCGCTGGTGGGCGTCGCGATGGCCGGGATGATGGTCTCGCTGCTGGTGTTCACGCCGATCGCGCCGTACCCGCCGCTCGGGATATCGCTCTTCGTCGTCGGAGTCGGGCTCGGCCTGGCGTTCACCGTAGCCAGCGACGTGATCCTCGCCAGCGTCCCCAGAGAGCGGGCCGGTGCGGCCGCGGCCGTGTCGGAGACGGCCTACGAGCTCGGGATGGCGCTCGGCATCGCCGTGCTGGGCTCCATCGTCACCGCGGTCTACCGCACCGTCGTCGTCGCCCCGGGAATCCCCGGCCCGGCGGCCGCCCAGGCCCGCGACTCGCTGGCCAGCGCCGTGCACGCCGCCGACACCCTGCCTGCGGCGCAGGCCGAGGGCCTGCTCGACGCGGCCCGCACCGCGTTCACGCACGGGCTGTCGGTCGCCTCCGGGGTGGGCGCGCTGCTGCTGCTCATCTCGGCGGTCGGGGTCTGGATCCTGCTGTCACCACGCCCGGCCGAGGTCGGCGTGCTGGCGGATCCAGGTGTGCATCGCGATCCCCGCGGCGACCGCCGCGTTGATGCTCCGTGTGGAGCCGAACTGCGCGATTGACACCGTCAGCGCGGCACCGGCCCTGGCGTCGTCGGTGATGCCGGGCCCCTCCTGGCCGAAGACCAGCAACGCCTCGCGCGGCAGCGTCACCTCCTCGATCCGGGCGGCGCCGGGCACGTTGTCGACCGCCACCACGGTCAGCCCCTCCCGGGCCGCGGCGTCGAGCAGCGCCGCGGTGCTGTCGTGGTGACGCAGCCGCTGGTAGCGGTCGGTCACCATGGCGCCGCGGCGGTTCCAGCGCCGCCGCCCCACGATGTGCACGGTGTGTACCGCGAAGGCGTTGGCGGTGCGCACCACGCCGCCGATGTTGGCGTCGTTGCCGAAGTTCTCGATCGCGATGTGCAGCGGATGCCTGCGCTCGTCGATGTCGGCGACGATCGCCTCGCGGGTCCAGTACCGGTAGGCGTCGACGACGTTGCGGGTGTCGCCGTCGCGCAACAGCTCCGGGTCGAAACGGGCGTCGGCGGGCAGCGGACCCGGCCACGGCCCGACGCCCGGACCGTCCCCCCACTCGGTGGGGCCGGGCTCGTCGGTCATCAGCGCGTCCACAGCACGGCGTGGGTGCCCACCACCGACACCGTGGCGTACAGCAGCGCCTGGTTGATCTCGCCCTGTGTGCACAGCGAAGCCCGGACCTGCACGCCCTCCCGCGACGCCTCGGGCAGCACCAGCAGCGAGGCGCCGTAGACGCTGCAGGCGTGACTGAGTCCCCGGCCAGGCAGCGTCGGGGCGGCCACCACCATCAGCGGACCGCCCCGCGCGGCGGAGTCGTCCCGGTAGCGGGCCGCCAGTCCGCTGATGTCGAGACCGATCAGCATGTAGCCCTTGCCCGAGAAAGCCTCGGGATCGCCCAGCGCGGTCGGGTCCAGCGCGGTGCCGTCGGCCCGGAACGCGTCCAGGCTGGTGGCCTTGATGCTCAGCCCGGTGTCGTTGGCGTTGATCTGCGGCAGGCCGATCGGGAAGGCCGCCGGGTAAGCGATCGTCGTGCCCGGCATGCGGTCGCGGGGCGAGTAGGCGTACACGCCGCGCACCTGAGCTTGGTCCCGGAACGGGCCGATGCACACCGTGCCGGACATCCGGTCCGGCGTCGGGGCCGAAAGAGGTTGCAGCGCAAGAGTTGTGACGTCCTCGCAGCCGCCGAGCGCATTCGCCTCGACAGGGTGGTCGAGTGCGCCGTAGAGGCCGAAGCGGATGTCGGAGGGCTTGGCGTGCGCCCCGCCCTGCTGCGACGGTGCGGCGTCGACGTCGATGAGCACGTAGTCGGCGTCGAACCGCAGGTTGGCCACCGACATGTTCCACCCGAGGGTGGCCAGCGATTCTCCGATCGCCGCGGTCGCGGCCGAGTACACGTCGTCGTCTGCAGGCTCACCCGAGCAGGAGGTGGCGGTCAGCACGAGCGCCAGCAGGATCGCGATCAGCCGCACGGTGTCTCAGGTCCGGCCACGGCCCTTGCCCACGACTCTGGTCAGCGCGCGCACGACATTGCGCGGCACCAGGCGACCCCCGGTGGTCAGCGCCTTGTACTGCAGGCCGGGGATGATGACGACCCGGCCCTTGGCCATGTCGGCCATCGTCTCGCGGACCACGTCGTCGACGTCGAGCCACAGGAACGACGCGGTCCCGGCCATGTCGATGCCGGCGCGCGCGTGGAACTCGGTGCGAACGAAGCCGGGACAGAGCGCGTGAACCCCCACGCCGGTGCCGCCCAGCCCGTTGGCCAGTCCCTCGGAGAACGACACCACCCACGCCTTGGACGCCGAGTACGTCGAGCCGCGCCCGGGCAGCAGGCCCGCGACGCTGGCCACATTGAGCACCGTGCCCTCTCCGGCGGCGAGCATGGCGGGCAGCGCGGCATGGGTGAGCGCCATGACGGCGGTGACGTTGACGTCGAGCTGGGCCTGCAGCTGTTCGTAGGGTGCCGACCAGAACTCTCCGGCGGTGCCGAAGCCGGCGTTGTTGACCAGCACCCGCACCCCGGCGCGCAGCCGCGCGGCAACCGCCTCCCGGTCGGCGGACTCGGACAGGTCCGCGCGGATCACCTCGACCCGGGCGCCCTGTTCGTCGCGCAGTTCGGCGGCGAGGCGCTCCAGCCGGCTGACGTCACGGGCCACCAGCACCAGGTCGTAGCCGTCGACGGCGTAGCGGCGCGCGAAGCCCTCACCGATCCCGGACGTCGGTCCGGTGATCAGAGCGACG
Source organism: Mycolicibacterium psychrotolerans (assembly GCF_010729305.1). Classification (NCBI taxonomy): domain Bacteria; kingdom Bacillati; phylum Actinomycetota; class Actinomycetes; order Mycobacteriales; family Mycobacteriaceae; genus Mycobacterium; species Mycolicibacterium psychrotolerans. The sequence goes on from NZ_AP022574.1 coordinate 429,682, forward strand.
GGGCGAGACATGCCCCAGAGAATACTTATCGCTGATAGTTCGGCGATTGCCGCCCGTTGCGGGGGGCCGGCGGGACCGGCTGCACCGGCGGCTGGGGGCGGCGCTGCGGGCTGTGCCGACCCGATTCGGGCGGGGGCGGCGCGTCGCCGCGATGGGCCGGGGCCGGGGTGAGCGGGCGACTCGGGGAGCCGCTGCGCCGCGCGACGGGCTGACCGGTGGCCGCGGACGGCAACGGCGGGAGCACGCGCAGCAGGTCGTTGAACTGGCGCACGGTGCGCAACCCCTCGTCCCACTGGGCGCGGGTGCTGGTCACGGGCATGCTGATCAGCGTCCAGTTCTGCTCGTTCCACATGATCTCCGCGCAGTCCGGGGCGGTGTGGGCGAACGTCACCATCCGGCGGTCGCAGGCGCGGCGGGCAGCGTCGAGGTTGGTGGAGTACACCATCCGGGGCCCGATCGCGCCGAGCAGCCAGATGTCGCTCTCGCGGGGCTCCTTGATGCCCTTGAGCCGCATGTCCACCACGACGTTGGTGCCGACCTTGCGATGCAGCGCGATCACGGTGGCGACGTCTTCGAGGTCGAAGATGAACACGGCCTCGCCGCGGATCTGTCCGAGCACCACGTTCTTGGCGGTCACGTTGCCGACGGTGGACATCACGCCGCGTTTCCAGCGCGTGAGAATGTCGGCGGATTCCTGCTCGTAGTCGAATCCGTGCGACTTCGCCCACGACTTGCGGCGCCGGCCCAGACCGCGGCGGCGGTCGTGGTCGACGTACAGAAGTACCGCCGCACCCACGAAGCAGAGTGCGGACAGCGTGAACCAGAGCGGAACCATTGCGTTCAGAGTATCCGCTTCCGACGGTCCGGTCCGAATCCGAATGGGTCACAACCCGGTCACCTTCTCCGGGATCTCCCGTCGGCGCTGGCCACGCATACTGACCGGATGACCGACCTGTCGGGTAAGGCCTACCTCGTCGTGGGGGCGAGCGGCGCGCTCGGATCGCTCATCGCGCGGTTGCTGGCGGACCGCGGCGCGGACCTGACGGTGACGGGTCGCTCCGCCGACGCGCTGGCCGCGATCGGCGACGTCCATGCCGTGACCGCCGATCTGCGCGACCCCGACGCCGGGCGGACCGTCGTTGAAGCGGCCCGCGAGAAGCACGGCCGGCTCGACGGGGTGGTCATCGCGGCGGGGGTGGTCGCGTTCGGACCGCTCACCGACATCGACGACGACACCGTCGACGACCTGGTGCTTGTCGATTTCCTGGCGCCGCTGCGGGTGCTGCGCGCCGCGCTGCCGGTGCTCGAGCCGGGCGGGGTGATCCTCGGCATCAGCGCGGTCGTCGCGGAGAAGCCGATGCCGAACATGGCGGTGTATTCCGCGGTCAAGGCGGCGACGGCGGCGCTGTTCACCGCCGCGCGCACCGAGGCGCGACGGCGCAGGATCCGCGTCGTCGACGTGCGGCCGCCGCACACCGAGACGGGCCTGGCGGGCCGGGCCATCGCCGGTGATCCGCCGCGCCTTCCGACGGGCCTGGACCCCGACGCGGTCGCCGAGCGCATCGTCGCGGCGCTGCTCGGCAGCGAGACCGAGCTCGCCAGCACCGACTTCTGACTTCCGCCGAGCAGACACAAACTCGCGCGCTTTCCGCAGAAAACGCGCGAGTTCGTGTCTGCTCGCGGTCGGAACTCAGCCCAGGACCAGGCGGTCTCCGTCCGGGCTGACGTTGACGGGCACCACGTCGCCGTCGTGCACGTCGCCGGCCAGCAGCATCTTGGCCAGCTGGTCGCCGATGGCCTGCTGCACAAGGCGGCGCAGCGGCCGTGCCCCGTAGAGCGGGTCGAAGCCGCGGTCGGCCAGCCACTTCTTGGCGGGCAGCGACACCTCGAGGGTCAACCGGCGCTGCGCCAGCCGCTTGGCCAGCTGCTCGAGCTGGATGTCGACGATGGACACCAGCTGCTCGGGGTCGAGCGCGTCGAACATGATCACGTCGTCGAGACGGTTGATGAACTCCGGCTTGAAGGCCGAGCGCACCGCCGCCATCACCTGCTCCTCGGAGCCGCCGGCCCCCAGGTTCGACGTCAGGATCAGGATCGTGTTGCGGAAGTCGACCGTGCGGCCCTGCCCGTCGGTCAGCCTGCCCTCGTCGAGGACCTGCAGCAGCACGTCGAACACGTCCGGGTGTGCCTTCTCGATCTCGTCGAACAGGATCACCGTGTACGGACGCCGGCGCACCGCCTCGGTCAGCTGACCGCCCTGGTCGTAGCCGATGTATCCGGGAGGGGCACCGACCAGCCGAGCCACCGAGTGCTTCTCGCCGTACTCGCTCATGTCGATGCGGACCATCGCCCGCTCGTCGTCGAACAGGAACTCCGCCAGCGCCTTGGCCAGCTCGGTCTTGCCGACACCGGTCGGGCCCAGGAACATGAACGAGCCCGTCGGCCGGTTCGGGTCGGCGACACCGGCCCGCGACCGGCGCACCGCGTCGGACACGGCCTGCACGGCCTTGCGCTGGCCGACGACGCGCTTGCCCAGCTCGTCCTCCATGCGCAGCAGCTTGGCCGTCTCACCCTCGAGCATCCGGCCGGCCGGGATGCCGGTCCACGCGGACACCACCTCGGCGATGTCGTCGGGGCCGACCTCCTCCTTGAGCATCACGCCTTCCTGCGCCTGCGCGGTCGGGATCGCCGCGTCGAGCTTCTTCTCGACCTCGGGGATGCGGCCGTACCGCAGCTCGGCGGCCTTGGCCAGGTCGCCGTCGCGTTCGGCCCGGTCCGCCGCGCCGCGCAGCGTCTCGAGCTGCTCCTTGAGCTCACGGACGATGTCGATGGCGTTCTTCTCGTTCTGCCACCGGCTGGTGAGCTGGGCCAACTCCTCTTTCTTGTCGGCCAGCTCGGAGCGCAGCTTCTCCAGCCGCTCCTTGGACGCGGCGTCCTCCTCCTTGGCCAGCGCCATCTCCTCGATCTCGAGGCGGCGCACCAGACGCTCGACCTCGTCGATCTCGACGGGACGGGAGTCGATCTCCATCCGCAGCCGGGATGCGGCCTCGTCGACCAGGTCGATGGCCTTGTCGGGCAGGAACCGCGCGGTGATGTAGCGGTCCGACAGCGTCGCGGCCGACACCAGCGCGGAGTCGGTGATGCGCACGCCGTGGTGCACCTCGTAGCGCTCCTTGAGACCACGCAGGATGCCGACGGTGTCCTCAACGGACGGCTCCCCGACGAACACCTGCTGGAAGCGGCGCTCCAGCGCGGCGTCCTTCTCGATGTACTTGCGGTACTCGTCGAGCGTGGTCGCGCCGACCAGCCGCAGCTCGCCGCGCGCCAGCATCGGCTTGATCATGTTGCCGGCGTCCATCGCGGACTCGCCGGTCGCGCCGGCGCCGACGATGGTGTGCAGCTCGTCGATGAACGTGATGATCTGCCCGGCCGAGTTCTTGATGTCGTCGAGGACGGCCTTCAGCCGCTCCTCGAACTCACCGCGGTACTTGGCGCCTGCCACCATCGAACCGAGGTCCAGGGAGACGACGGTCTTGTCGCGCAGGCTCTCCGGCACGTCACCGGCCACGATGCGCTGGGCCAGGCCCTCGACGATCGCGGTCTTGCCGACGCCGGGCTCACCGATGAGCACGGGGTTGTTCTTGGTGCGACGGCTCAGCACCTGCACGACGCGACGGATCTCGGTGTCCCGGCCGATGACCGGGTCGAGCTTGCCCTCGCGCGCCCGCGCGGTCAGGTCGGTGGAGTACTTTTCCAGGGCCTGGTAGGTGCCTTCGGGATCGGGGCTGGTGACGCGGGCGCTGCCGCGAACCTTGACGAACGCCTCCCGCAGGGCCTGCGGCGACGCGCCGTGGCCGGTCAGCAGCTTGGCGGTGTCGCTGTCCCCGGTGGCCAGGCCGACGAGCAGGTGCTCGGTGGAGACGTACTCGTCGTCCATCTCGGTGGCCAACTGCTGGGCCGCAGTGATGGCCGCGACGGACTGCGGCGCGAGTTGGGGCTGCGACGCCGATCCGGTGGCGCTGGGCAGCCGGTCGAGCAGTCGCTGCGCCTCGGCGCGCACGGTCGCGGGTTCGACGCCGACAGCCTCGAGCAGCGGGGCGGCGATGCCGTCGTTCTGCGTCAGCAGCGCCATCAACAGGTGAGCGGGCGTGATCTGCGGGTTGCCCGCGGCAGTGGCCGCCTGCAGCGCCGAAGTCAGGGCCGCCTGAGTCTTGGTCGTCGGGTTGAACGAGTCCACGACACCTCACTTTCATGTCCGATGGGCCGCAGAAAGTGGCCCGTCAAATGCTTGTCCGCTTCTACAACGTCATCAATCTTGAGTCTGTTCCGCTCAACTTTAACTTTTTTGCGTCGGTCGCACTAGGGACCAACGGCACCGCAAAGGTCAACGGCGGAAAACCACCCACCGCAGCGCGCAGTACATGAAGACGGCCTCGCACGCCCCGGCTGCCATCCGGGCCACCCGGTAGTCCACGCCGAGAACGTTCAGCGCGGTCGAGAGCGCCAGGATGAAGGCCAGGTAGTTGACGATCACCACGGCGAGAAAGACGGCGACCTGCGGACCGACCGGCGCGTGCGACCGGAAGTTCAGGGTCCGGTTCAGGACGTAGCTCAACGCGAACGCACAGCCGTACGCGAGGGTGACCGCGACCGGATAGGGCGCTCCGACCGCGCCGTGCAGCACGGTCAGCAGCGCCAGGTCGACACCGAACGTGAACCCGTTGATCAGGCCGAAGCCCACCAGCGTCGGGGGGATCGACACATCGGTCACGGTCCCGCGCGCAGGTGTCGGGCCCGTGACCGCCGGACCAACGCTCAGTAGCGGACCCGGAACCCGCCGATGAGCGTGACCGCGTTGCCGTCGGGATCGGTCAGCGCCGAGAGCCGAACGCCCTTGTTGGCGTCGGTGATTGCGCCGGGATCCAGACCGCGGTCGCCCAGCGCGGCAAGGTGGCCTTCGAGATCGTCGACGGCGAGGTTGAGCAGGCCCGAGCCGGCGCGGGCCTCGTCGTGGAAGACCTGCACCCACGCGCCGGGCAGCACCTGCCACTCGACCAGCGACGGCATCGGGTTGTTGTCCTCGGGGCGGCCGAACAGCGACGCGTACCACTGCCGGCTGGTCGCGATGTCGGAGACCGGCACGACGGCAAGAAGGTGGTTGATCGACATACCGTTCCGACCTGGTCGGCCGTGCGGACTCATCGTAAGTCCCCGTAATCCCAGAACTGCAGCTCGTGCACGGTGGCGAACAACGCCAGCGTCACGGCATAGGCGACGAGGATCGCGGCGGCGCCGGCCAGGCCGACCCGGGCGCCCGCCCCGTCCACCGGATCCAGCCAGCGGTGGAAGGGCCGCGACGCCGCGGGCATCAGCCACCACTGCATCAGGGTGACGCTCACGATCTGGCTGATCCACAACCCCAGCCACGGTTGCGCGCCCAGATGGTCGACGACAGGGCCCAGGAACCGCGACATCAGCATCACCGTCGGGTACAGCACGGCGAGCACGAGCATCGCCGACTTCCAGTTGGGTGTCATCAGCGTGCGGCCGTCCCGCACCCGCACCGTGGTGCCGAACGGCGTGGTTCCGGAGACGATGTCGAAGTCTCTGCTCAGAGTTTCGCGCAGGTTCTCCAGTGCCGCGCCCCGCTCGTCGGACCCGATCCAGCGCGCCAGCTGCGCACCGGTGCGGAACCGCACCATCGACGTCCACTCGCCGTCCCGATCGGCAGGCAGCAGCACGGTGCCCTGATACCCGGGCTGCGTGGCCGCCGCCGCGCACAGCCGCATCTGCGTGGCGAGGAAGCCGTCCTCCCGGCCCGCGGCGACCGCATGCCGGAACACCCCGATACCCGCGGTACCCGCACCCTCCTCGCTGAGGATCAGGTCGGTGCACGACTGCCAGAACCCCCGCAGCGCTCCCTCGCCGAGGATCTCGGCGCGCTGACTGCTGTCGAGCCAGGTGTGCAGCGCGGCCTCGTCCGAGAACGTCACTGCGACAGCGCGATCCAGGGTGGCGGCACCCGGCGACGCCGTACGTCCGGACAGGTGGCCGGCCCCGACGGCCGCGGATCTCAACAGCTCCTGTGCCCACCGCTCGAACGCCCCGTCGTCACCGCCGGGATGGAAGACGGTCACCGCTGTCACCGGGCGCGGACCGGGCTGGATCATCGACCGACGATACCGGTGGTCCGCAGGGCCCCACCCTGCTACGTTCTGCCGGTGTCGTGGGGACCGATCTTGACCGAGCTCGTGCCGTTGGCACTGGTCGTCGCGCTGTCGCCGCTGTCGATCATCCCCGCGGTCCTGGTGTTGCACACCCCGCGGCCCCGCCCGACCGGACTGGCCTTCCTCGCCGGCTGGCTCGTCGGCCTCGCGGCGCTGACAGCGATCTTCGTCGAACTGTCCAACCTGCTCGGCGGCGTCGGCGACAAGCCGCCCAGCTGGGCGTCGTGGCTGCGCATCGTCGTCGGTGTGGCTCTCGTCGCGTTCGGCGGCTACCGGTGGGCCACCCGGAAGAAGTCCGAGCACATGCCCGGCTGGATGACGCGCATGACGTCACTCACCCCGGCCAAGGCCGCCATGACCGCCGTCGCGCTGACGGTGGTCAACCCCAAAGTGCTGTTCCTTTGTGCCGCAGCAGGATTGGCGATCGGTTCGGCCGGTATCGACTCGCCCGAGGTGTGGATCGCGGAGGCGTGGTACGTCGTGGTGGCGGGCTCGACGGTGGCGCTGCCCGTGCTGGGCTATGCCGTGTCCGGTGACCGGCTCGACCCCGCGCTGACGCGCCTCAAGGACTGGCTGGAGCGTCAGCACGCGACGCTGGTCGCCGTGATCCTGGTGGTGATCGGACTTCTGGTGCTGTACAAGGGCGTTCACGGCCTATAGCGGTAAGCCCAGTTCGGCGGCGTCAGCGGTCAGATACCGCGTCACCGTGGGCGCCACCAGCCGGACGACATCGTCGGTGGGCAGCTCCGACAGAGGCGCGACACCGATGACGTAGCGGAGCATCGCGGTGCCGACCAGGCTGCTCGCCGCCAGCATCGCGCGCAACCGCGCCTGTTCGCCGCCGCCCAGGATGTCGGAAACGGCGGCGAGCACGTAGTCCTGGACGAAGCCGCGGAAGGCGTCGTTGGCCTCGGGATGCGACGTCGCCGATGCCACCATGGCGCGGATGCTGGCCGCGGTCTGCGGCGCCTCCCACAACCCCAGGTAGGTGCGGACCATCCGCTCGCCGATGTCCGGCCCGTCGTCCTCGGCGCCTGCGAGCGCCGCGACCAGCATGTCCGGGTCGAGGATCAGCTGCAGCGACTCGCGGAACAGCTTCTCCTTCGATCCGAACAGGTACACCACCATCGCGGCGTCCACGCGCGCGTCGTCGGCGATGGCACGCAGCGTGGTCTTGTCGTACCCGTCGCGGGCGAAGCGCGTCGTGGCGGCGGCCAGCACCTGCTCGCGGGGCACGGGACCGCCCTGCCGGCGGCCACGGCGCTTCACGGTCTCCGCTGGTCGAGGCACCGGTGCACCGTAACATTTCAACGAGTATTGAATTCTAGCCCCATGCGCTCTACGCTGCACCCACACCGTAATTCAACAGTCAATGAAAAGAGGTCGTCGTGACCACTGCAACTACTCGCCACCACCGTTCTGCCGACGTCGCTCATCCCTCCTCCGCCACGGCCCGCGCGGCCGGCGTCATCCTCGCGATCACGGCCGCGCTGGCCATCGTCACGATCGCGTTCGCCCTGCCCGCAGCACGGTCGGGACCGCACGACCTCCCCATCGGCGCGGCCGGCCCACAGGCCGCCAGCGGACGGGTCGCTGCCATGCTCGACGAGAAGGCACCCGGGGCGTTCGCCGTCACCTACTACCCCGGCGCGGACGCGCTCGCCGACGCCATCCGGAATCGCGAGGTGTACGGCGGGCTGGTGCTGCCCGCGCATTCCGACCAGCAGCCCACGCTGCTGATCGCGTCGGGGGCGAGTCCGGCAGTCGCGCAACTGCTCACCCAGATCGCCGGCCGGACGCCGACTCCACTGCGGATCGACGATCTGGCGCCGCCCACCGCCCGTGACCCGCGCGGCGCCGGCATCGCCGCGTCGGCGCTGCCGATCACGCTGGCAGGCCTGCTGCCGGCGATCGCGCTGCTGCTGCTCCTGCCGACCGAGCACGGCATCCGCTTGGCAGCCGCGATGGTGTCCGCAGGCGCCGCCGGCCTGACCATCGCCGCACTGCTGCGCTATGTGCTCGGCTCGATCGATCAGCACTTCTGGGCCGTCGCCGCCGGGCTGAGCCTCGGCGTGGCCGCCGCTCTGGTGTTCGTCCTCGGCCTCGGTGCGCTCTTCGGCCGGGCCGGCCTGGCGGTCGGTGCCCTGCTGGCCCTGCTGGTCGGTAATCCGCTGTCCGGGCTCGCCAGCGCGCCACAGATGCTGCCTGCCCCGTGGGGGGAGGTCGGACAGTGGCTGCCGCAGGGCGCGACCGCGACACTGCTGCGCTCCACGGCGGCCTTCGGTGGCACAGGCGCCTCGATGGCGATCGTCGTTCTCGTCGCCTGGCTGACAGCCGGATCGGCACTCGTGGTCACCGCCGCTGTTCGTCACCGGAAGCCGGCCGCGATGTGACCTAGGATCGTGCGGCGTGGGCCTCGAAGACCGCGACTCGATGCGCATCCTGCGGGATGCGCTCGACTCCGGCGCCGAGCAGCTCGTCGCCGAGTTCTACACCCGCTGGTTCGCCGCCGACCTCTCCGCGCGCGATCTGTTCCCGCCGGACATGACGACCCAGCGCAAGGTCTTCGGTCACGCGCTGAACTGGCTGTGCGACGAGCTCATCGCCCAGCGCGCCGAGGAACCGGTGGCCTTCCTCGCCCAACTGGGCCGGGACCACCGCAAGTACGGCGTCACCCCGGGCCACTACGACACCCTGCAGACCGCGTTGCTGGCCACCCTGCGCAGCCATCTGGCCGACCGATGGGACCGCAGGCTCGCCGAGGCCGTCACCGACGTCATCACGCTGATCGTGGGCGTGATGAGCGGCGCCGCGGACGCCGAGACCAGCCCACCGTTCTGCGACGGCACGGTGCTCGAGCACCTGCGGCCGGCCCGCGACGTCTCGGTGATCCGATTGAAGATGGACCACGCCCTCGGCTACCAACCCGGGCAGTACCTGCCTGTGCAGGTCCCGCAGTGGCCGCGCCGGTGGCGCTACCTCAGCCCGTCGATCCCCGCCGATCCCGCCGGCTACCTCGAGTTCCACGTGCGGTCGGTGCCCGGCGGCATGGTCAGCACCGCGATCGTCGGTGAGGCCCGTCCCGGGGACCGCTGGCGGGTGTCCAACCCCCACGGCGCACTGCACGTCGACCGCGACGACGGCGACGTGCTGATGGTCGCGGGCAGCACCGGTCTGGCGCCGCTGCGAACGCTGATCATGGATCTGACGCGGTTCGGCGAGAACCCCCGCGTGCATCTGTTCTTCGGCGCCAAGCACCCCTGTGAGCTCTACGATCTGCGCACGCTGTGGGAGATCGCGTCGACCAATCCGTGGCTGTCGGTCACGCCGGTGTCGGAGTTCGCCTTCAATCCGCCGTGGGCCGCCCGGTACCCCGACGTCACGCCGCCCCGCGGCCTGCACGTCCGCCAGACCGGCCGGCTTCCCGAGGTGGTGACCCGGTACGGAAACTGGGGCGACCGGCAGATCCTGGTGTGCGGCGGGCCGGCCATGGTGGCCGCGACCAAGGCCGCGCTGATCGCCAAAGGCGCGCCCGCCGAACGAATCCGCCACGATCCGCTGGCGAGCTGAGCACACGTGGCAGGATCTGGGGCATGGACGCGTTCGAAACCGTCACGCTGCGTGATCCGTCGTCCCCGCTGACCGCAACCTACGTGCCCGAGGCAGGAATGGTCGGCACCTCCCTGTCCGACGACGGCGTCGAGTTGCTGGGCCAGCGCCGCGGACTGCAGGCCTACGTCTCCAACCACAAGACCATGGGCATCCCGATCCTGTACCCGTGGGCTAACCGGCTCAGCAGCATGGGCTACGGCGTCGACGGCGCGGTGGTCACCCTGACGCCCGGCACCGGCGGTGTGCGCACCGATCAGCACGGCGTTCCGATCCACGGCACGTTGGCCGCGTACAAGGACTGGACCGTCACGACGCTGCTCGAGTCCCAACTGACCGCCGAGCTGGACTTCGCGGCGCGGCCCGCGCTGCTGGCGACGTTCCCGTTCCCGCACCTGCTGACGCTCGACATCACGCTGGCCGACCGGACGCTGACGGTGACGACGACGGTGACCGCGACGACAGGTTCGCGGGTGCCGATGTGTTTCGGATTCCATCCGTATCTGCAGCTGCCGGGCGTGCCGCGCGCGCAGTGGCGCATCGAGACGCCTGCGATGCGGTATCAACCCGTCAACGCCTGGGGCATCCCCACCGGGCGGGTCGAGCAGCGTGCCGCCGCGTCGGAGTTGTTGGGCGACAGGTTCATCGACGAGGGGTTCGACGAAGTCGCCCCGGCCTCGGTGTTCGCACTCTCCGGCGGCGACCGGCGCATCGAGGTGCACTTCGACGAGGGCTTCACCGCCACGCAGGTGTTCGCGCCGGGCGATGACGACGTCGTGTGCTTCGAGCCGATGGCCGCACCCACCGACGCGCTGCGGCGCGGCGGCTATCGCGAGGTGCAGCCCGGCGAGTCGGCGGTCTCCCGCTTCCGCATCACGGTCAACTGACCGCTCCCCCGCCGAGACTGTATTCCGCGCGGAAAATCCCGAGATTTCGCGCGTGGAATACAGTTTCGGCGGAAGTCCTAGCGCTTGTTGCGCGGCTGCCAGACCACCAGCGCGGTGCTCTTCGGTCGCGGCTGGGCACGCAGGTGCTCGACCTCGGCGGTGAGTTCGCGCAACCGGGACTGCAGCGCCTCGACCTGATTGGTCAGCTCGATGATGCGCTTGATGCCGGCGAGGTTGACGCCCTCGTCCTGGGACAGCCGCTGCACCTCACGGAGCAGATCGACGTCCCGCTGCGAATAGCGCCGTCCCCCACCGGAAGTGCGCTCCGGGCTGACCAGGCCGAGCCGGTCGTACGTGCGCAGCGTCTGCGCGTGCATGCCGGCCAGCTCAGCAGCCACCGAGATCAGGAACGTCCTCGCCTGGTTGTTCGCGTCGTTGCGGCCGGCGCTCATTGCGCACCTGCCCATCCCGCCCTCGGGTCGAAGCCGCTGGCGCGTTCGGCTTTGGCGTAGGCCTCCAGGGCCTCGGCGGCCTCACCCTCGAGGTTCGAGGGCACCGCGACCTTGACGGTGACCAGCAGGTCGCCGTGACCGCCGGAGCGCTTCGGCACACCGCGGCCCCGCACCCGCAGGATCCGGCCGTCGGACGTGCCCTTGGGCACGCGTACCCCGACCTTGCCTTCCAGCGTCGGCACGGAAAGCGTTGTCCCCAGCGCCAACTCGTGGAAACTGACAGGGACGGTGACGGTCAGGTCGTCGCCGTTGCGCCCGAACACCTTGTCCGGCCGCACATGCACGGTGACGTAGAGGTCACCCGACGGGGCGCCCCGCAGACCGGCCTCGCCCTGTCCGGCCAGCCGGATGCGCTGCCCGTCCTCGACTCCCGGCGGGATCCGCACGTTGATGGTGCGGGTGCGGGTGGTCACCCCGGTGCCCCTGCACTCGTCGCACGGGTTCTCGATGATCGACCCGCTGCCACGGCATTCCGTGCACGGCTCGGAGAATCCGAACGCGCCCTGGTTGCGGCTGACGACGCCGGCGCCGTTGCAGTTCGGGCACACCTTCGGGCTGGTGCCCGGCCGCGCGCCGCTGCCATGGCAATTGGTGCACGGGGCGGGACTGGTGAGCCGCAACGGCATCGCCACGCCCTTGGTGGCCTCGAGGAAACTCAGCTCGGTCTCGGTCTCGAGGTCGTTGCCCCGCCGGGGGCGGCTCGGGCGCGGCTGTTGCGCGCCGCGGCCGAACAGCCCGCCGAACAGGTCACCGATGTTCGCGCCACCCTGTTGGCCTGCGGCGTCGAACAGGTCGTTGAGGTTGAACTCCTGACCGTCGCCTCCGCCGAATCCTCCGAAACCACCGCCGCCGCCGCTGTAGCGCCCCCGACCGAACCCGCCGCCGGCGAAGAGCCGACGGGTCTCGTCGTACTCCTTGCGTTTGGCGGGGTCGGTGAGCACTTCCTTGGCCTCCGAGGCGGACTTGTACCGCTCCTCGGCCGCGGCGTCACCGGGATTCCGGTCCGGGTGGTTCTCGGCGAGAATCTTGCGGGCGGCCCGCTTGATCTCGTCCTGGCCGGCGTCGGAGGCGACGCCGAGCTCCTTGTAGAAGTCCTTCTCAACCCATTCGCGCTGGGCCATACCGCGTCACCTCCTCACCTGCTCGTCGTGAATGGTCAATTTCTATGATTCTGAGTGCTGTTGCGATTCCGAGTCGGCATTACCGGCCTCGGCCGCGTCGGGCACCGTGTCCACGACGCCGACCATCGCGTGGCGGACCACGTGGTCACCGACCCGGTAGCCGCGTCGCATAACAGTCCCGACCACCGGGTGCGTGCCGTCGCCCTCGTGCTGCACGGCTTCGTGCAGCGACGGGTCGAACACGTCGCCCTCTTCGCCGAACGGACTCAGGCCCAACCCCTCGAGGGTCGAAACCAGCTTGTCCGCAACGGCTTTGAGAGGCCCGGAGTCGAGGTCGCCGTGCGCGCGGGCCCGCTCGAGGTCGTCGAGCACCGGCAGCAGCTGGGTCACCACATGGGCCTTGGCCCGCTCGGTGGCCACCTGCTGATCGCGCAGCGACCGCTTGCGGTAGTTCGCGAAGTCGGCCTGGACCCGCTGCAGGTCGGCGATCAGTTCGGCCGCCTTGTCCTGCGACTCCTCCGAGACCGTCGGCACTTCCTCGGCCGGCCCGGAGGCCGGCTCAGGTGCGTCACGCACCTGGCCGGTCTGCGGGTCTATGCGGCGCTTGTCGGTGACGGTGATCGGCTCTTGATCGTCGCTCACTTGCGCTCCTGGTCGTCCTCGACCACCTCGGCGTCGACCACGTCATCGCTGGAGTCGGAGGGACCCGCGCCGTCACCGCCGGACGGGCCCTGCTCGGCCTGGGTGGCCTCGTAGATCGCCTGGCCCAGCGCCTGGCTCTCCTGGCCCAGCTTCTCCATCGCGGACTTGATGGCCGAGATGTCGGTGCCGGCCAGCGCCGTCTTGGCTTCGGCGATCGCGCCGTCGACCTTGGTCAAGGTGTCCTCGGAGACCTTCGATCCGCCCTCGGCCTCACGCTGCTCCTTGACGAACTTCTCCGTCTGGTAGACCAGCGACTCGGCCTGGTTGCGGACATCGGCCTCTTCGCGACGCTGACGGTCTTCGTCGGCGTGCGCCTCGGCGTCCTTGATCATCCGGTCGATCTCCTCCTTGGAGAGGCCGGAGCCCTCCTGGATCTTGATCGTGTTCTCCTTGCCGGTGCCCTTGTCCTTGGCCGTGACGTGCACGATGCCGTTGGCATCGATGTCGAACGTGACCTCGATCTGGGGCACGCCGCGCGGGGCCGGCGGGATACCGGTCAGCTCGAAGCTGCCGAGCAGCTTGTTGTGCGCGGCGATCTCACGCTCGCCCTGGAACACCTGGATCTGCACCGACGGCTGGTTGTCGTCTGCGGTGGTGAACGTCTCCGAACGCTTGGTCGGGATCGTGGTGTTGCGCTCGATGAGCTTGGTCATCACGCCGCCCTTGGTCTCGATGCCGAGGCTCAGCGGGGTGACGTCTAGCAGCAGCACGTCCTTGACCTCGCCCTTGAGCACGCCGGCCTGCAGCGCGGCGCCCACGGCGACGACCTCGTCGGGGTTGACGCCCTTGTTGGGCTCCTGACCGCCGGTCATCTCCTTGACCAGCTCGGACACCGCGGGCATGCGGGTCGAGCCGCCGACGAGCACCACGTGGTCGATGTCGCCGACGGCGATGCCGGCGTCCTTGATGACCTGCTGGAACGGATTACGGGTGCGGTCGAGCAGATCCTGCGTGATGCGCTGGAACTCCGCGCGCGTGAGCTGCTCGTCGAGGAACAGCGGGTTCTTGTCCGCGTCGACGGTGATGTAGGGCAGGTTGATCGACGTGCTCTGCGAGCTGGACAGTTCGATCTTGGCCTTCTCGGCCGCTTCGCGCAGCCGCTGCATCGCCATCTTGTCCTTGGTCAGGTCGATGCCCGACGTGCCCTTGAACTTGTCGACGAGCCATTCGACGATCCGGTCGTCCCAGTCGTCGCCACCGAGGTGGTTGTCACCGGAGGTGGCACGCACCTCGACGACACCCTCGCCGATCTCGAGCAGCGACACGTCGAACGTGCCACCACCGAGGTCGAACACCAGGATGGTCTGTTCCTTCTCGCCCTTGTCCAGGCCGTAGGCCAGGGCGGCCGCGGTCGGCTCGTTGACGATGCGCAGCACGTTGAGGCCGGCGATCTGGCCGGCTTCCTTGGTGGCCTGACGCTGGGCGTCGTTGAAGTACGCGGGCACGGTGATGACCGCGTCGGCGATGTCCTCGCCGAGGTAGCTCTCGGCGTCGCGCTTGAGCTTCATCAGCACGCGTGCGCTGATCTCCTGCGCGGTGTAGTTCTTGCCGTCGATCTCCACACTCCAGTCGGAGCCCATGTGCCGCTTCACCGAACGGATCGTCCGGTCGACGTTGGTCACCGCCTGGTTCTTGGCGGGCTGACCGACCAGCACCTCGCCGTTGCGCGCGAACGCGACGACCGACGGAGTGGTGCGGGAGCCCTCGGAGTTCGCGACGACGACGGGATCGCCACCTTCGAGAACTGAGACGACGGAGTTGGTGGTCCCGAGGTCGATGCCGACCGCACGAGCCATAGTTACTGCCTCCTGAATAGACGAATCATGTGTACTGAGTGCACCGGGCTCAAGACTGCTCCTGTCGGCTACGCCGTGTCAAGCCAAACTTGAGTCTGATTCACTCAACTGTCGAAGTGGTCAACGGGGTCGCCACGCGATTTGTTCCCGACATTCCCCGCGAACGTGCACCCAGCGTCGCGCAGTGGCGTCGTCGACTACCGTCACGGCACGTTCGCGTCAGCCACGAATGCGGCCACGAATGAGGACATCTACCCGCCCGCGAGTCACTTCCGTCACACCGGCCACACTCTGCGTACGCTGGACCAGATGAAGATGCGGCTGGCGGCGGCGGGGGTACTGGCCGTCGCCGTGCTCGCCGGCTGCCAGTCGTCGATCGAGGGCACCGCCACCCGCACGCCCGACACCGGCATCGAACCCGACTTCCCCACGCCACGGCCGAGTCGGTCGACTCCCCCGCCGGCCACCACGGCACCCGCGCCATCGCCGGCGCCCACCCGCGAGCCCTCGGGCGAGGTGCTGAGCCCGCAGGACGGCTACGTGTTCATCCAGACGAAGTCCGGCAAGACGCGCTGCCAACTCGACGAGCAGGAGGTCGGCTGCGAGTCGGCGTTCACCAACGCACCCGAGGTCGAGGGCGAACCGGCCAACGGCGTGCGCCTCACCGCCGACGGCCGGGTCAGCTGGGTGCTGGGCAACCTCGGCGCGATCCCGGCCGTCACCCTCGACTACCGCACCTACTCCGCGCTCGGCTGGACCATCGACGCCGGCGAGGACGGCACCACGTTCACCAACGACGGCACCGGCCACGGCATGACGATCAGCGTCGAGGGTGTCGCCAGCTTCTAGCCCGGTCGGGGTTTGACCCGCCCCGTCGGCCGGGAACAGGCTGGGATGCGCGCACACGACCCCGTCGTCCTCGTGCTCTTCGGCGCCCGCGGCGATCTCGCGCGCCGGATGCTGTTCCCCAGCCTGTACCGGCTGGCCGCCGGCGGACGGTTGCCGGACGAGTATGCCGTCATCGGGTCCGGTCGCAGCGCCCCCGGCAGCGACGACGAGTTCCGAGACTCGGTGCGGGCCGGTCTGACCGACTCGATCGACGGCGTCGACGACGCGGTGGTCGATACATTGTTGCCCCGCTTGACGTTTCAGTCGGCCAGTGCCGACGACGGAGCAGCCCTGGCGGACGCTGTAAGGCGAACCCGGGAATCCCTCGGACCGAGGACCACCACGCTGATCTACCTGTCGGTTCCGCCGACCGCGATGGAGCCGATGATCGCCATGCTCGGCAGGGAGGGTCTGGCCGAGGGCGCCCGGTTGATCGTCGAGAAGCCGTTCGGCACCGACCTCGAGAGCTCCCGCGCACTACAGCAGACCATCGCGTCGGTCGCCGACGAGGACAGCATCTACCGCATCGATCACTTCCTCGGCAAGGAGGCCGTGCAGAACATCCTCGCTCTGCGTTTCGCCAACGGTCTTCTCGAACCTGCCTGGGACGCAGCGCATCTCGAATCCGTACAGATCGACGTGCCCGAGGAGCTGGCCCTCGAGGGGCGGGGCAGTTTCTACGAGTCGACCGGCTGCCTGCGCGACATGGTGTCCACCCATCTGTGCCAGGTCCTGGGTTTCGTCGCCATGGAGCCGCCGACCACCATGGACGCCGTCGCGCTTCGCGAGGCCAAGGCCGCGGTGTTCGCCGCCATGCGGCCCCTCGACCCGGCGCGGGTGGTGTTCGGCCAGTACCGCGGATACCGCGACGACGACGACGTCGCCGACGATTCCGATGTCGAGACATTCGTCGCGCTGGAGGCCTTCGTCGACAACGAACGGTGGCGCGGCGTTCCGTTCTACCTGCGGACCGGAAAAGCCCTGGACGACAAACGCCGTACGGTCACACTCACCTTCCGGACCCCGCCATCCCCGTTTCCCGGGGATCTCCCCGCACCCGATGAGTTGGCACTCGAGCTGACCGACGCCCCCGTCGCCACCCTCGACCTCAACGTCAAACGCCCCGGCCCCGACACAGCGGTCGAGCGCCTCAGCTCTCGGCTCGAGCTGACCCGGTCCGACCACGCCGACGACTCGCTGGCCGCCTACGAACGCCTGCTGCTCGACGTCATCCGCGGTGACCAGACCCTGTTCGCGCGCTCCGACGAGGTGGACCGGCTCTGGGAGGTGTGCCAGCCGGTGCTGGACGACCCGCCGCCGGTGCAACCTTACGAAAAAGGTTCGTGGGGGCCCGAATCCGCCGTGCAGCTGCCCGGGCCGCGTGGTTGGCGGCTGCCCGACGGCTGAGCGCCCGGCTAGGCTCGTGGCATGACCGTTGCTCAGCGAGAACGCGCCGCCCTGGTGGCGACGTTCCGCGAAACCGCACCCGATTCCCCGACACTCTGCGAGGGCTGGGACGCCCGCGACCTGGCTGCCCACCTTGTGGTGCGGGAGCGCCGGCTCGACGCCGCGCCCGGCATCCTGATCCCCGCGTTCGCCGACTACACCGAGCGGGTGCAGAAACAGGTGTCTGCGTCGACGGACTGGGACGCCCTCGTGGAACAGGTGGCCGACGGGCCGCCGCTGTACTCGCCGTTCAAGCTGCTCGACCCGATCGCGAACGTGGCGGAGATGTTCATCCATCACGAGGACGTACGGCGGGCGCGGCCCGGGTGGGAGCCGCGGCCCCTCGACGAGCAGACCACCGGCTCGCTGCGCCGCCCGGTGGGGATGATGGCGCGGCTGACGCTGCGCCGCGCGCCCGCGAAGGTGGTCATGCGCACCCCACAGGGCGACACGGTGGCCACCGCCGGGCGCGGGCCGACGCTCACCGTCACCGGCGAGCCCGGCGAGCTGCTGCTCTTCGCGGCCGGACGCGACGAGGCCCGCGTGGAGTTCGACGGCCCCGCCGACCTGGTCGAGAGGGTGAAGGCGTCACGCGGCGGACTGTGACCCTAGGCTGAGGACGTGGACTTCCGCATCTTCGTCGAACCTCAGCAGGGCGCCACCTACGCCGATCAGCTCGCGGTCGCGCAGACCGCCGAGAGCGCCGGGTACTCGGCGTTCTTCCGGTCGGATCACTACGTCGCGATGAGCGGGGACGGGCTGCCCGGCCCGACCGACTCCTGGGTGACGCTGGCGGGTCTGGCGCGCGAGACGTCGTCGATCCGGCTGGGCACCATGGTCACCTCGGCGACGTTCCGCCATCCCGGGCCGCTGGCCATCTCGGTCGCGCAGGTCGACGAGATGAGCGGTGGCAGAATCGAATTCGGTATAGGAGCCGGCTGGTTCGAAGCCGAACACAAGGCGTACGCGATCCCGTTCCCGCCGCTGGGCGAGCGGTTCGACCGGCTGACCGAGCAACTGGAGATCATCACCGGCCTGTGGACCAACGAGGCGGGTCAGACGTTCGACTACACCGGTGAGCACTACAGCGTCGCCGACTCTCCCGCGCTGCCCAAGCCGGTCCAGTCCCCGCACCCGCCGATCATCATCGGCGGTGGCGGCGCCAAGCGGACACCGGCGCTGGCGGCGCGGTTCGCCGCGGAGTTCAACATTCCGTTCGTCCCGCTGGAGACGCTGACCACGCAGTACGCCCGGGTGGCCGCCGCGGTCGAGGCGGCGGGCCGAGACCCGGACTCGCTCACCTATTCGGCGGCGTTCGTGGTCTGCGCCGGTCGTGACGAGGCCGAGATCGCCCGGCGCGCCGGCGCGATCGGCCGCGAGGTCGACGAGCTGCGGAGCAACTCACCCGCGGTCGGCACTCCCGACGAGATCGTCGACAAGCTCGGTCCATTCCTCGAGGCCGGGGTCCGGCGGGTCTACCTGCAGCTCCTGGACATGTCGGATCTCGACCAGGTGCAGTTCTTCGCCGAGGCCGTTATCCCCCAGCTCGGCTGACCAGCGGATCCCGCCGCGCCGCGGTTACTATCGGTGGCCGTGACCAGGCCGGATCGAGACGAGCACGCGCGTCCTGAGCCGCCGACCGTGCCGTGGCACAACCGCACCTCCACGCTGCTGGGCGTCAGCATCGCCGCGCTCGTGCTGATCGCGGTGCTGATCACGTCGGCGTCGTGGGTGTCGCGTCAGTTCAACGAGCCCGAGCAGGCGCCGCTGAACTTCGTCGACCCGTCTTTTTCGGCCACCGAGGAGACATCGGCCACGCTCACCACGACGGGCACGATCACCAGCACCAGCCCCCCGATGACCACCGACATCAACCCGGAGTCCACAACGCCGACCACGTCGGGGTCGGACACGTCCGGCTCGGAGACGCCCGGTCCGCCGCGGTCCACGCGCCCGCCGCGCACCCGCGAGGACGACGCAGGCACGTCCACGACCCGCAAACGGCCCAGGACCAACGTGACACGCACGCTCTACCCGGCGCCGTAGCGGCGAGCGCCCGCCTACTATCGGGCCGTGGCGCGATACGGATCCGGTGACGACGAGAACTACTACTCCGAGGACGAGCCGACACAGCTCAGCAACTACGGCTACGACCAGCCGCCGGCCGAGGATCCGGTTCCGTGGTATCGCAAACCGGCGGCGCTGGTCGCGTTCGGCGCGCTGGGCGCCGTGCTGATCGCGCTGATCATCTACGGTCTGGCCCGCGCCATCACCGGGGACTCCCCGTCGGAGCCGACGACCTCGTCGCTGACGCCACTGACCTCGAGCTCCGCGCCGGCGGTCGCGCCGACGTCCACGGCGGCCGAGACGACGACCGCCAGCTCGGAGCCGACCACCACCGAGCCCACGACGACCACCACCACGCCGACGACCACGTCACCGACGACGACCACGACCACGACGCCGACCACGACGGTGAGCACCAGCACGAGCACCGTCACCCAAACGGAGACCCAGACTCAAACGGTCACCGAGACGCCACCGCCGCCTCCGGCGCCGTAGCGTCAGCAGGCGGTCTCGGGCGTCGGCAGGCACTCCGGTGCCGGTGACGGTTCCCCCGTAGCCGACGGTTCGGGTGCGGCCGTGGCGGACGGCTCCGATTCAGGGGTGCTCGACGGGCTGGGTTCTGGCGACGGTTCCGGTGTCGGACTGGGTTCCGGCGACGGCTGCGGCGACGGACTCGGTGACGGCGACGGCTGCGGTGTCGGCGACGGGCTCGGTGACGGAGACGGACTGGGTTCCGGTGTCGGAGCGGGAAAGGTCAACGGCGGCAACGGGATCCGCGGCCACTTCGGTGCGGGCAGCGGGGCGGGCGCGGCGGGCACCGGAGCGGGCGCGGCCGGGGCCGGCGCGGGCTGCGGAGCGGCCTGCTTGGCCACCACCTGCTGCTGCGCCGGCGGCGCTGCAGGTGCAGGCGCGGCAGCCGGTTGCGGTGCGGGTGGAGCGGCCACCACGGTCTGGGTCCCCGGGTCGGCCGGCGGCGGCGCGGCGGGCTGGGCCGCCGGTTCGAGGGCGTGCGTCGCGACCGGCGTGCTGATGTCCGACACCCCGGTCGCCACGGTGCCGTCACCGCGGGCGATCTCCGCGGTCAGCACAACACCTGCGATGGCGACGGCGGCCACGCATGCGGCGCCTGCGAGCCACACCGGCGAGCGCCCCCACCGCCTCTGCGCAGGCTCGTCGACGACGGACTCGGGCTCGAAGCGCACCTCCGGCCGCGCGACATCACTACGGGGCAGCGCGAATTCGGTCGCGGCCTCGTCGTCGACTTCCTCGGCCGACCATGCCAGCGGCGTCGCGGCGGGGGCGAGCATGGTCGCCGCCGCGGGCGCGAGCGTGGTGGGTGCCTCGTGAGCGGCGGCCCGCACGGCGATCAGTTCCGCGCCGATGGCCGCAGCGGTCTGAGCGTGCGGCGCGGTGATCACCGGGCAGCGCAACGCTTCGGAAAGCCGTTGCGTGACAAGGGGAATGCGGGCCCCACCGCCCACAGTCACGACGCCCGCGAGGTGCGCCGTCGCGATGCGGTGACGGTGCAACAGGTCGAGAAGCGCGACCACCAGCCGGTCGAGCGGACCGGCGATCACCGATTGCAGCTCGGCCCTGGTCACCCGGATCGTGGTGTGCGGACCGGCGAGCGCGGTTGCCGTCGCGTCGGACAACCGTTCCTTGGCGGCACGGCACTCGGCACGCAGGTCGATCAGCGACGCCACCGCCGACGTCCCGGCCGGGTCGGCGTCGAGGCCGTCGACGACGTGCCGCAGCAGCGCCTGGTCGACGAGGTCGCCGGAGAAGTCGTCGCAACGGACGGTCTGCCCGATCACGGCGAGATCGTTGCCTGCGTCGGCCAGCGTTATGTTCGTGCCCGAGGCGCCGAGGTCGCAGAGCGCGACAACGCCGCGAGAGGGCAGGCCACCACCCGCCGCCACGGCCGTCAGCGCGGCGGTCGCGTCGGAGACCACGTGCAGGTGCGGCGCCTGCGCGCGCATCGCCGCGACGGCCGCGGCGGACCAGTGGGCCGGCACCGCGACGGCCGCCACATCGGGCCGGCGCCGGGGTGCGGCGAGCCGGGTCGCCGCCTCGATCGCGGCGGCGGCCAGCCGGTCCGCGCGGTGCGGGGAGCCGTCGCCGGCGAGCATCGGCACCGGGTCGCCGACGCGGTCGACGAATCCGGTCACGGTGAGGCCGGGCCGTACCGTCACCGCCGCGGGCCGCACCGTCGGCCGGCCGTCGACCACCGCGACGAGGTTCGCCGTGCCCAGCGAGATCCCCAGAGAACTGCGCATACCTTCTAGTCGTTCGGCGCCGCCGAAACGTTAGGCGCGCGCGCCCGAATGTCAGGAGTACTCGGCGACCAGCGCTTCGGCGCTGCGCATCGCCGCCCGGCAGGCGCGCGTCGTGAACGGGTCGTTGAGCGGATGCTCGGCGCGCCGACGCCAGCGCTGGGCGGCGGCGAACGCGGCCCGCGGGCCGTCGTCGACGGTGTCGGGCCCCAGCCCGAGCCGGCTCGCCGCGTCGGTCCCCGAGCCGCCGATCAACCGGCGCAGCGACGCCATCTCCTCCGGGTTCAGCGACGTCGGCCGCGAGCGCAGCGCACTGAGCAGCCGCAGCTCCTCGAACGCGTGGGTGTCGGCGAGCAGCGGCTCGATGTCGGCGAGGATCGCCGGGGTGGCGTAGATCGGGTGGCGAGCCACGATCTCGCGCAGGGACAGTAGCGCGGTGTGCGCCTTGAGCAGGTCGGAGCGCTGCGCGAACTGCTGGTCGATCACCTCGCGCAGCGCGACCAGGCCGCTGCGTTCGAGCAACTCGTCGGCCAGGGCCACCGAGTCGCCCACACCGGCACGCAGCGCCGCGATCGAGATCCGGATACCGAACATGCCGAACCGGTCCAGCAGGGCGGCGCGGGTGGCGGCATCAACGGGAAGGGAACTGTCCTCGCGGACGAACCGGTCGACCGACAGCATCGCCTTTGCGAGCTCGGCAGAGTCGACACCGGCCAGCTTCTCCAACGCGACGAACTCGCTCTGCCGCAGCGTGCGGGCGGTCAGCGCCAGCAGCCCGGACACCGGCACGACGGCCTGGCAGATGCCGGTGCGGTCCATCTCGGCGGTGAACCGCTGGGCGACGTCCTTGGCCGACATCATCGCGTCGATGCGCCCCGCCCCGATCTCGTCGGCCCGCGACGCGACACCGATCACCCCGAGCGCGCCTGCCGAGCCGCCGACCAGTTCGCCGATCTGCTTGAGCAGCGCGATGTCGGCGGCGTTGAGGGTGCGCAGCAGGAACACCACGGCGTCGACTCGCGGCACCCCGTCGCCGGGCACCAGCAGCCGCAGCGTGCGGGCCGACACGTCGCGCGACAGCGACGACGTGCCGGGCGTGTCGATGATCGTGGCGTCGGTCAGCTCGGCGGCCGGCCACTCGACGTCGAGGTCGATGACGTCGTCCGGGTCGAGCTGAGCCAGGTCGAACGTCAACCCCCGGTCGGAGGGGTCGCGGGTGATCGGCACGTTCGACCGCCGGCCGTCGCGGTGGTTGGCGGTCACCCGGGGGGTCGGGCCGTGCCGGAACCACGTGACGATGCGGGTGGCCTCGGTGGCGTCTGTGGGCGCGATGGTGTCGCCGACGAGGGCGTTGACCAGCGTGGACTTACCGGCCTTCAGGGTGCCGGCCAGCGCGATGCGCATCGGCTCGTTGAGCCGGTGGCCGATGCCGGCCAACTCGTGCTGCACGTCGGGGCGCTGCCGGTAGGTGGGGTCGGCCCGGTAGGCGGCGATGGTGCCGCCGAGGATCGCCCGCACGCGGTCGCTGGTGCTCAGTGCCGTCCCGTCCCGATTAGCCCGACTTCTAGGCCCTAGAGCTTAGTGACCCCCGCCGGCAAGCTTGTCGGCGTGCTCGACGACCTGCTTGAGGATGTTGAGCTGGCGTTCCAGCTCCTTGACCCGTCCGGCCCGCTCGGTCTCGGCGACCTTGGCCGCGGCGAGTGTGGCCTGCAGCGACTCGTTCAGCGAGCGGGTGGTCTGGTTGGCGATCTCGCGGTAGTGGTCTCGCAGCTGCCGCTGGATGCCCTTGAGACGGTCGCGGGACTCCTTGCCGACGACGAACGCGACATCGTCGACGAACCGGCGCACGTTGGTCTTGGCCTCGTTGCGCACCCGCAGCATCCGGTTCTCCATGTCCTCCTTGTAGGCCTTGCGCCCCAGCACCAGCCCGGCGCCGAGCGAGAGCGGGTTGAACATCCCCAGTCCGGCGAAGGAGGTCAGCATGCCGAACATCAGCACGCCGCCGTAGGAGCCGCGCATCCCGGTCACGATCTTGTGGCCGGTCTTGATCGGCTTGGCCTCGAGCTGGGCCAGCGAGTTGAATTCGCCGAAGTCCGCGCCCATGTCGCGGGCGTCGATGGCAGGCATGCGGACCGCGTCGAGCCCGGCCTCGGAGAAGGTGCGGGCCACCTCGGCGGCCAGCGCCTCGGCTCGCTGGTAGGCCCACACGAAGTTGTCGCCGACCGCCGTGGCGACCGCGTCCTCGAGTTCGGCGCCGATCTCGGCCCAGTGCAGTGTCGGATCGCCGGCGTCGATGACCCGCTCGGTGTGGAAGGTGATGGTCCGAAACCGTTGCCGCAGATCGTGATCCACATCGGAGGTGAGGTCGGCGATGCCGTCGTTGAGCACTTGCTGCCACAGCGCGGTCTGCTGCAGCGCGTCCTGGGCCTCCTGCTTGCGGGCTTCGAGATCGGCGGTCAGGGCGTCGCGGGCGTGCGGGTCGCCCAGCGCCGAGAGCTCGGACTGCACGGCGAGCATCAGATGTTCGGCGGCGGCCCGGACGTCGGCGAGCACCTGGTCGCGCACCCGGTCCTTCTGCCGGCCGAGCACATCCTCGGAGAGGAATTTCACGATCGTCGGGAAGTTCGACTCCTCGTTGAGTTCTTTGTCGTTGAGCTGCACGGCGTGGCTGCGCAGGATCGACGACGCCGGGATCATCGGCACCCCGAGGCCGGCGCGGCGCAGATGCGCGGCGTTGGCGTCGGTGATCTGGCGCCAATGCGGATACAGATCGGTCTTGGTGGCCACGATGACCGCGACCGGGCACACCTCGAGGGCCTGCCGGATGAACGTCATCTCCGGTTCGGTGAATTCCTGGCTGGTGTCGCTGATCATCAGCATCGCGTCGGCGTCGGGCAGCAGGCCGAGCGTGGCCGACAGATGCGGCTGACCGTGACCGCCGACGCCCGGAGTGTCGATGAACGCCAACCCACCCTTGAGCAACGGGCTGGGCGCGGTCACCTCGACGCGCAGCACCTTTCGGCCGCGGGCCTGCGGCGCCCGGCGCAGATCGTTGCGCAGGTCGGCGACGGGGATGTCGATCAGCTCGGGTTCCTCACCGTCGGGCCGGGCGACCACCAGCCTCGCCGACGCCTGCTCGCCGTAGGACACCACGGTGGCGAGCACGGTGGACTCGTCGTCCCCGACGCGCGCGACCGGCATGTTGAGCAGCGAATTGAGCAGTTGGCTCTTGCCCTGCTTGAGCTGGCCGGCGATCACCACCCGGATCTGCGGGTCGTCGACGCGTGCCCTCGCCCTGGCGAGCCGGGTCACCAGGTCGCCGCGCTGCTGGGTGTCGGCGATCGCGCTGGTGTGGTCGATCAGCTCGACCAGCACGCGATTGGGTTGGGTCATCACGGCCCCTCTACTCGGCGGCACTCTCGAAAGGTCAACGGTAAGCGCGCCACCGGCGGGGACCGATGCGGTCCCCGCCGGCGGCTGTGAGCAGGTTCGGATCAGAACGCGTCGAGATCGGTCGCTGTGGTGTTGTGGGACGCCAGATCGTTGTGGGAGGCCAGATCCGTGTGCGACGCCAGACCGGTGTCGTTGCCCGAGAACAGCGACGTGTCGGTTTCGTTGCCGGAGCCGATCGCGGTCTCGTTGCCCGACCCGATGTTGGACTCGTAGCTCGACGAGTGGTCCTCGATCGACGATTGGCTGGAGGTCTCGGTCGAGGTCTCCACCGAGGTGTTGACGGAGTTGTCCTCGGTGTTGTCGCTGCCGTAGTCGCCGTGGACCTGGGTCCCGGTGTTGACGCCGTTGTCGGTGATGATGATGCCGCCACCGCTGCCGCCGTCACCGCCGGCCGCGTTGCCCGAGCCGATGCCCAGCAGGCTGCCGCCCCCGTCGGCGCCGCCGCCGTGGCCGCCGCTGGTGTCGACGTCGTTGAGCACCGGGGCGTCGTTGTCCGAGATGAGGTCCCCGCCTGCGGTCTTGGAGTTGTCCTCGACCTCGTTGTCCTTGCCGACGACGACGTTGGAGCCCGAGCCGGCGAGGATGTCGCCGTTGTTCATCGTGTTGCCGTCGCCGAGCACGGCGCCGTCGCCGCTGACGATGTCGCCGCCGTTGTCGCCGTCGACCACCACGCCGCCGTTGGTGGCGGTGTTGGTGCTCTTGTCACCCAAGGTGATGTCACCGAAGCCCAGGTTGAACGCGCCGTTCTGGGCGTTCGCACCGGCGTCCTGCACGGGGCTGGCGATGGGCACCTGGTTGCCGCTGAGCAGATCGGTGTTCGTCTCGGGGGCGAACGTCGGTGCCCACGAGGTCTGCGGGGAGAACGGGGAGGCGAAGTTCGAGGCCAGCTGGTGGTGGTCGGCGACCGCGCGCTGCAGGCCGACGATCGGGTCGCCGCCGCCGAGGGCGTAGCCGGCGGGCGCCGCGGTGGCGGCCACCGAGGCCAGCTGCGCGGCGGTGACGTTCGGCAGGCCGGCGTCGCGCAGGGCGCCGTCGGGGTCGATGACGAACGACGCGGCCGACGCGGGGCTGCGGAACAGGTCGAGGATGAAGTCGATCAAGGTCGTCATGGGAGTGCCTTTCTGGAGCTGTTGCGTGGGTCCCGCCGGCGCTTCCCGGCGATCTGCAGACCACGTTATGGAGTTCGCCGGGCCCCGGAAACGGGGACGGCACCCACCGCTGCATCACCCCCATGAGGGATACCGGGGTGAACCTGTTAGGGGATTAGGGGATAGCTCGGGGAGCGTGGGGAATCCACGTATCACCGCAGCTCAGAACGCAGAAGACCCGCGCGGACAAGGTCCGCGCGGGTCGGGTGGAGAGCTCCCGTCGTCAGTCGAAGAGGTCGAACCCGGGGCCGTGGTCGACGGGGTGATCGAGGCTGTGAACGTCGTCCGCCATGGGCGCCCAGTGGTCGTCCACGGACGCTTCGGTGATCGCGGGCTGGTCGAAATCAACGTCGTCGACCTGCAGGGACGGCGCCGGATCCGGCGCGGCCAGCGCCGCAGGCGGTTCGTCGAGATGATCGACGATGGTCGGCACCGCACTGTCGGTGTCGATGACCGAAGCGAGTGGGACATGGTCGTCGAAAGCGTCGAACGCGGCGGTCGCGGCGCCACTGGCCCACACATTGGACACCGGCTCGGCGCCGAAGGCGTCCAGGCCGTGGGCCGGGGCGGACATCGACAGCGACTCGGCGACGACGGGGATCAGATTCTGCACATCGACGCTGGTCACGTCGGTCAGGTGGGCGTCGGCCAGGGCTTGAGCGGGGTCGGCGGCGTAGCGTGCGGCCGCATCCGGATCGCGGACCAGCGACATCACGAAGTCCAGTAGTGAGTTCGCCACGGTGACCCTTCCCCTCGATATGTCCTCGATGCTATCGGCGCAGCGCCGTCCGCGGATCGGTGCGGAACCCAACCCCGCGCCAGGGCCATTAGGGGATTGCCCGTTAGGGGATCGACCACACTAGGGGCGCCTGCGCCGTGGGCGGCGCGGCGGCCGTTAAGGTGGTGGGCGGTCCGCTCGACCGGGCTGGCCGGGGAGGAAACCCACCACCATGACCGAACCACTGGGGTTGTCGATCGGGATGACGAACCTGGTGGCCGCACGTGTCGGCCGCCAGCCGGTGACGCGGCGCTCGATCCTGACCGTCTACCCCGACCGTGCTCCCGAGGTCGGGGTGCCCACCGACGCGACGCCCCCGGGTCTGGTGCTCAGCGGGTTCGTCGACCGGGTGGGCGACCCGGTGCCGCTGGTCGCCGCGGACGGTTCGGCGCACCGCGGTGAGGTCGTGCTCGCCGAGGCCCTGGCCGCGATGGCGCGGTCGGTGGACGGCGGCTCACCCGTGGCGATCGCCGTGCCCGCGCACTGGGGGCCCGGGACCATCGGGGCGCTGCGCGGCGCGCTGCGTTCGCGCCCGATCCTGGCGCCCGGCGGCGTGCCCGCCGCACTCATCCCGGATGCGTCGGCGGCACTGGCGGCGCTGCAGGCCGCGCCCGGTCTGCCGGATCAGGGGGTGGTCGTGCTGGTCGATCTGGGAGGCAGCGGCACCAGCGTCACGCTCGCCGACGCCGGCGCGAACCTCGACCTCGTGGGTCAGACGGTGCGCTACGCGGACTTCTCCGGAGACGCCGTCGACCAGGCCCTGCTCGACCACGTGCTCGCCGGTATCGCCGAGGCCAACGATCCCGATCCGGCGGGTACCGCGGCGGTCGGCTCGCTGGCGAGGCTGCGCGACGAATGCCGTCAGGCCAAGGAGCGGCTCTCCGAACAGACCGCCGCCGTGGTCCCCGCCGAGCTGCCCGGTTTCCGCTCGGACATCCGCGTCACCCGCCCCGAACTCGAGCAGCTGCTCTCCGATCCACTCGGCGGGTTGCTCGCGGCGATCGACGACACGCTGCAGCGCGCCAACGTGTCGGTCGCCGATGTCGCGGCGGTGGCCACCGTCGGCGGTGGAGCGGCGATTCCGATTGTGACGCAACGCCTTTCGGAGCGTCTTCGGGCGCCGGTCATCACCACCCCGGAACCGGCGCTCAACGTCGCCGCGGGGGCGGCGCTGGTGGCCAACCAGAGTCTGGACGCGCAGGCGGCGACGGGACTGGCGCCCGCGGCCGGTGAGGCGACCGAGATGGCACCCGCGGCGTGGGCAGCCGGGGCGGCGGGGCTGGCCGCCGGCCAGGCCGCCGACGACGGGGCGGCGTCGGCGACCTTCCGCGCGCTGGCCTGGTCACAGGACGACGACATCGGTGCTGAGCCGGTGCCGTACACCGGTCCGGACTACGTCTCGTCGCCTGATCCGGCGCGTCCTGCGGTGGCGTTCGCGCCCGAGGACGAACGCTACGACGAACCCCTGCCGCTGCCCTGGTACAAGCGCCCGCCCGTGCTGTTCGGCATCGCCGCGGCCGCGGCGCTGCTGGCAGCCGGCGGTCTCGCCGTGACGCTGACCAGCAGCGAGGGCGATCAGACGCCGGTCACCGAGACGGCGACGCCGCCGTCGGCCGAGCCGTCCCTGGCTGAGCTGCCGCCCCCCGTCACCACGGTGACGATCGGGCCCGACGGGGTGGCGACGACGACCGTCAGCCAGCCGCCTCCGCCGCCCCCGTCCGAGACGACGAGCACGTCGGCGTCGACCACGACGACCGCGCCGACGACCACGACGACCACCACGACGACGACCACCACCACCACCGCGCCGACCACGACGACGACGCGGACCACCACGACGCGTCCGACGACGACGCCGCCGACCACGACGGTGGCGCCGCCGACAACCACGGTGGCGCCGCCCACCACGGTCGAGCCGCCCGTGACGACCTCGGTGATCCTCCCCGCCGACGGCGCCTGACGGCGGCGATGACCAGTCCGGCGCCGCAGCGGCCGACGGATCTGCCGCCCGCCGCGCGGGATGCGGTGGCCGCGGTCGACCGGGATCCCCGCGCCGCGGTGAAGCTGCTGGTCACCGGCGGCATCGGGACGGGTAAGTCCACTGTGCTGGCGGCGTTGCGCACGGTGCTGCGCGCGGCTGATCGCCCGGTGCTGTCCCGGCCGCCGCGCCCGGACGACGCCGCCGGGGCCGCGGTGGTGGTCGACGATGCCGAGCTGCTCGACGACGCACAGCTCGAGCAGCTCACCGACCTGGTCGCCGATCCTGCGGCGACGGTCGTGATCTCGACCCAGCCGCTCGCCCACCACCGCGCGATGCGTGGTCTTGTCGTCGCGCTGCAACGGGAGAACCCGGCGGTGACGCTGGGCCCGATCCCGCCGGTCGAGGTCGGCAGGATCGTCGCGGCGACCTTCGGCGAGGCCCCGGCGCCCGATCTGGTGCGGCTGCTCATCGCGGCGACCGCCGGGCTGCCGTTCCTGCTGCGCGCGACGCTGTCGGCGGCCCCCGACGGTGCGCAGGCCGTGCGGCAGGCGGCCCGCGTCGCGCTGATCGGACGACTCCGCCGCCTCGACGAACCGCTGCTCGACACACTGCTGGTCTCGTCGCTCACCTCAGGGCTCGGCCCCGACGACGTCGCCGCCGGGCTGCGGATGACACCGGAGGCCGCGCTCACCGCGGTGGACCAGGCCCGCGCCAGCGGCCTCCTCGAGCCGTCGCACCCTGCCGGGTTCCTGCGCGAGGTGCACGACGGCGTCGCCTCGATCGTCGGGACGTCGCGGCACCACGAGCTCGAGGTGTCGCTGCTGACCGCGCAGCTCGACTCCTCGACACTGACCGCCGACCTGGCGTTGCGGCTGGCCGAGCACGGTCTGCGCGACGAGCGGTTGGCCGGCGCGCTGACCGAGCTGGCCGGACGCAGCACGGCGCACCCGGCGCGGGCCGCCCGGCTGTACCGGGCGGCCGCGGACGCAGGCAGCTCGGCGCCCAGCGCCCAACTGGCCGACGCCCTCGCCTTGACGGGAGATTGTGCGACGGCGGCTCGGCTCGCCGACAGCATGCTCACCGCGGCCGACCCCGTCCAGCGGGCCGCCGCGGTTCGCATCGCGGCGAGCATCGCCTTGCATGACGGCAGCGCCGCCCAGGCCGGTGACCTGTTCGCCTGGCTGGGCCCGGCACCCGACGCCGTCGTCGGTGCCGCCGCCACCATCGCCACCCTGGCGACGGGCAACGCGGCCGCGGCGCGGGCGAGCAGACAGACCACCGACGCGGGGCCGCCGACCTCGACGGCGCGGGCGGCCCGGGCCGTCACCGAAGGCCTGCTGATGACGCTCGACGAGCCGTATCCGGTGGCGCTCGCCAGGTTGAGCCAGGCGATCGGTGCCGAACAGGACCGCTCCGTCGTCGCTCCCGACACCCCGGCCGCCCTGGTCACGCTCGCCGCGCTGCACGGCGGGGACCCGGTGCGTGCGCGGTCGGTGATCGGACGCGCCGTCCGGGAAGGGTCTCGCACCGGCGCCGCCGATGCGATCTTCGTCACGTACCGGCACCGGCTGCTGCTGGGCTGGTCGTTGATGCAGGATGGTCACCTGCCTGCAGCCGGTGCGGCCGTCGCCGCGGTGGCCGGCCAGCAGCTGCACCGGCGCGACGCGCTGTGGGCCGCGGCGCTGCAGACGGCCGTCGCCCGGCGCGGCGGCGACACCGGAGCCATGCAACAGCACTGGTATTCGGCGATGGAGGTGCTGGCCGAGTGCTCGACCGAGGTGTTCGCGCTGCTGCCGATCGGCGAGCTGTGGGTGGCGGCGGCGCGGATGCGTCAGGTCGACCGGTTGACGCACACCCTCGACGAGGCGTTCGGATTGCTGAGCGGGCTCGGCGATCCGGTGCTGTGGTCGGTGCCGCTGCACTGGGCCGGGGTGCACGCGGGCATTCTGGCCAACTCCCCCGACGACGTCGCGCCGCACGGGCAGGCGCTGAGGGCGGCCGCCGCGCACAGCCCGTTCGCGAAAGCGCTGGCCACGGCCGGGCGCACCTGGTTGCGCATGCTCGCGGGCCACGTCGACGTCGACGAGGTGGCCACTGCGGCGCGCGCGCTCGCGCAGTTCGGCCACACCTCGGACGCCACCCGGCTGGCGGGCCAGGCCGCCCTGCAGACCGCCGACCCCCGCGTCTCACAGGCGATGCTGCAACTCGCCCGCGATCTCAAGCAGGCGGTCGCGGCGCACGAGCTGACCGAGGAACCCGTGCCCGCGGAACGTCCGGCGGCCCCGGGGCAGCGGCCGGGCCCGGCGCGATCCGCAACGCAGCTGTCCGACCGTGAACGTGAGGTCGCCGAGCTCCTGCTGCAAGGCCTTCCGTACCGGGACATCGGGGCGCAGCTGTTCATCTCCGCCAAGACCGTGGAGCATCATGTCGCCCGGATCCGGCGCCGCCTCGGGGCCGAGTCGCGTTCGGAGATGTTGTCGATGCTCAGGGTCATGCTCGCCCCAGCGCACTGACCGCGGCATCAGGTTAGGACAGCCTGTGTAGCGGTGTATCCGCGCAGGATGTAACTATGAGCTCGCAGCGAGCTAAAGTTACTTATCAGTAACATGGTCTAAGTTACCCGCTGGTAACCAGAACCGGAGGATGCGCGTGGAAACCCAGATGCTCATCAGAATGATCGTCGGGGCGCTGATGATCGTGGTCGTCGGTCTTTTCGCCGCCAAGCGCGTGCTGTGGCTGACGAAGCTGATCCGGTCCGGCCAGCCCATGAGCGAGGCCAACAACCGCAAAGACCACCTGCAGAAGCGGATCACCACGCAGTTCGAAGAGGTGTTCGGCCAGACCCGGCTGCTGCGGTGGTCCGTCCCCGGCATCGCGCACTTCTTCACGATGTGGGGCTTTTTCGTCCTGGCGACGGTCTACCTCGAGGCCTTCGGCCTGCTCGTCGTGCACGACTTCCACATCCCGATCGTCGGCCGCTGGGACGCGCTGGGCTTCCTGCAGGACTTCTTCGCCGTCGCGGTGCTGGCCGGCATCATCACGTTCTCGATCATCCGCATCGTGCGCGAGCCCAAGAAGCACGGCCGCGACTCCCGGTTCTACGGCTCCCACACCGGCGGCGCCTGGCTGATTCTGTTCATGATCTTCAACGTCATCTGGACCTACGCGCTGGTCCGCGGCGCCGCCGTGGTGACCGGCAACCTGCCCTACGGCAACGGAGCCTTCTTCTCGCAGCTGATGGGCGCGATCCTGCGGCCCCTTGGCGTGCCCGCCAACGAGTGGATCGAGACGCTCGCCCTGCTCGGCCACATCGCGATCATGCTGGTGTTCCTGCTGATCGTGCTGCACTCCAAGCATCTGCACATCGGCCTGGCGCCGATCAACGTCACGTTCAAGCGGATGCCCAACGGGCTGGGCCCGCTGCTGCCGGTCGAGTCGAAGGGCGAGGTCGTCGACTTCGAGGATCCCGCCGAGGACGCCGTGCTGGGCCGCGGCAAGATCGAGGACTTCACCTGGAAGGGCTACCTCGACATGACCACCTGCACCGAGTGCGGGCGTTGTCAGTCGCAGTGCCCGGCGTGGAACACCGGCAAGCCGCTGTCCCCGAAGCTCGTGATCATGAACTTGCGCGACCACATGTTCGCCAAGGCGCCGTACTTCCTCGATGGCAAGGAATCCCCGCTGCAGAACACGCCCGAGGGAGGTCTCGGCGAGGAGCTGCGCGGCGAGAAGGCCAGCGAGAAGCACTCGCACGAGCACGTGCCGGAGTCGGGCTTCGAGCGCATCCCGGCCGACTCACCGCTGCAGGCGACCCGGCCGCTGGTCGGCACACTGGAAGAGGGCGGCGTCATCGACCCCGACGTGCTGTGGTCCTGCACCACGTGCGGCGCCTGCGTCGAGCAGTGCCCGGTCGACATCGAGCACATCGACCACATCGTCGACATGCGCCGCTACCAGGTGATGATGGAGTCCGAGTTCCCCGGTGAGCTCGGTGTGCTCTACAAGAACCTGGAGAACAAGGGCAACCCCTGGGGCCAGAACGCCAAGGACCGCACGAACTGGATCGACGAGGTCGACTTCGACGTCCCCGTCTACGGCAAGGACGTCGAGTCGTTCGCCGGCTACGAGTATCTGTTCTGGGTCGGTTGCGCCGGCGCGTTCGAGGACCGCGCGAAGAAGACCACCAAGGCCGTCGCCGAACTGCTGGCCACCGCCGGGGTGAAGTTCCTGGTGCTCGGTGAGGGCGAGACCTGCAACGGCGACTCCGCGCGCCGCTCGGGCAACGAATTCCTGTTCCAGCAGCTCGCCGCGCAGAACGTGGAGACGCTCAACGACCTGTTCTCCGGCGTCGAGCGCGTGGACCGCAAGGTCGTCGTGACGTGCCCGCACTGCTTCAACACGCTGGGCCGGGAGTATCCGCAAGTCGGCGGCAATTACACGGTGCTGCACCACACCCAGCTGCTGAACCGGCTGGTGCGGGACAAGAAGCTGGTACCGGTCAAACCTGCCGACGGTGGAATGGACATCACCTACCACGACCCCTGCTACCTGGGCCGGCACAACAAGGAGTACTCGGCGCCGCGTGAGTTGATCGGCGCGTCGGGGGCCAAGCTGACCGAGATGCCGCGCCACGCCGACCGCGGCCTGTGCTGCGGCGCCGGTGGCGCCCGGATGTGGATGGAAGAGCACATCGGCAAGCGCGTGAACGTCGAGCGCTCCGAGGAGGCCGTGGACACCGGCGCGTCGGCGATCGCGACGGGCTGCCCCTTCTGCCGCGTGATGATGACCGACGGCGTCGACGACGTCACGTCCACCCGCAGCCTGGAGAAGGCGCCCGAGGTTCTCGACGTGGCCCAGCTGCTGTTGGGCTCGCTCGACAAGACCGGCGTCACGCTGCCCGAGAAGGGCACGGCGGCCAAGGAAGCCGAGGAGCGCGCCGCACGGGTCGAGGCCGAGGCACCCGCGGAGGTCGTCGAGGAGGTCGAGGAGGTCTCTGCGGCGAAGGTGTCTGCGGAGGCGACCGCGAGCACGGAGGCGGAGTCCAAGCCGGTCACCGGCCTGGGGCTGGCCGGCGGAGCCAAGCGGCCAGGAGCCAAGAAGGCGGCGGCAGCCGCCGAGGACAAGCCCGCGGCCGTCGAGCCCAAGGGCCTGGGTATCGCGGGCGGGGCCAAGCGGCCAGGCGCCAAGAAGGCCGCGGCGGCACCGGCGGCCGAGAGCGCGCCTGCTGAGGCACCGGCGAAGGCCGAGCCCGAGGTCAAGGGGCTGGGAATCGCGGGCGGGGCCAAGCGGCCCGGCGCCAAGAAGGCCGCCGCGGCGCCGGCCGCCGAGAGCGCGCCTGCGGAAGCACCGGCCACGGCCGAGCCCGAGGTCAAGGGGTTGGGCATCGCCGCGGGAGCGCGCCGGCCCGGCGCCAAGAAGACGCCGGCCTCCCCGAACGAGGGCGCGTCGACCGTCGTCCAGCCGGCCAACGTCGACCCGGACAAGGCCGAGGCGGGTACCGAGGCCCCGGACACCGTCGATTCGGACCGGGGACTGGACGCCAAGCCCGAGCCGGAGGTGAAAGGCCTGGGTATCGCACCGGGCGCGCGTCGCCCCGGCGCCAAGAAAGCGCCGGCCTCGGCACCCGCGCCCGCAGCGGAACCGGCGGCAGAGGCCGCGCCTGAACCCGAGCCCGCCCCGGAGCCCGAGCCCGAGCCTTCGGCCCCGGCGACGAACGGCGACGGCGAGGCGCGCGTGGTCGGTGACGAGCCGCCCGTGAAGGGCCTCGGCATCGCCAAGGGCGCTCGCCGCCCCGGCCGCAGGTAACCGATTTCAGCGAGACTGCATCCAGGGTCGTGATCAGCGCCGATCAACGACCCTGGGTGGACTCTCGATTCATATTTCGGTGGACGACGATGCGACACTTGTCGACATGACGACCCATCAGGTGCCGTGGCAGGCGGGCAGCGGGCACGCGCGTCAGCGCGAGTTCACGCAGTCCAGCAAGCTGCAAGATGTTCTGTACGAGATCCGCGGCCCCGTACACGAGCACGCCTCGCGCCTGGAGGCCGAAGGCCACCGCATCCTCAAGCTCAACATCGGTAATCCCGCGCCGTTCGGCTTCGAGGCGCCCGACGTAATCATGCGCGACATGATCCAGGCGCTCCCCTACGCGCAGGGATATTCGGACTCCAAGGGCATCGTCAGCGCCCGGCGCGCGGTGTTCACCCGCTACGAACTCGTCGACGGCTTCCCGCGTTTCGACATCGATGACGTGTTCCTCGGCAACGGAGCCTCCGAGCTGATCCAGATGACGTTGCAGGCCCTGCTCGACAACGGCGACCAGGTACTCATCCCGGCGCCGGACTATCCGCTGTGGACGGCATGCACCTCGCTGGCCGGCGGCACCCCGGTGCACTACCTCTGCGACGAGACGCAGGGCTGGAATCCCGACGTCGCCGACCTGGAGTCCAACATCACCGACCGCACCAAGGCGATCGTCGTGATCAACCCCAACAACCCGACCGGTGCGGTGTACAGCCGCGAGACGCTCGAGCAGATCGCCGACCTGGCGCGCAGACACCAGCTCCTGCTGCTGTCCGACGAGATCTACGACAAGATCCTCTACGACGACGCGCAGCACATCTCCATGGCGTCCGTGGCGCCCGACGTGCTCACGCTGACCTTCAACGGGCTGTCGAAGGCCTACCGGGTGGCCGGTTACCGCTCGGGGTGGCTGGTGATCACCGGACCGAAAGAGCACGCGGGCAGTTTCATCGAGGGCATCAGCCTGCTGGCCAACATGCGTTTGTGCCCGAATGTGCCCGCACAGCACGCGATTCAGGTCGCGCTCGGCGGCCACCAGAGCATCGACGACCTGGTCCTTCCGGGCGGCCGGCTGCTCGAGCAGCGCGACGTGGCGTGGGGCAAGCTCAACGAGATCCCCGGGGTCTCCTGCGTGAAGCCTCAGGGGGCGCTGTACGCCTTCCCGCGGCTGGATCCCGAGGTCTACGACATACAAGACGACGAGCAACTGGTGCTGGACCTGCTGCTGCAGGAGAAGATCCTCGTCGTACAGGGCACCGGATTCAACTGGCCCACACCGGATCACCTGCGGATCGTGACACTGCCGTGGGCGCGCGACCTGGCTGCTGCCATCGAACGCCTGGGCAACTTCCTGGTCAGCTATCGGCAGTAGGTGCGCTGACTGCCCGACCGCCTACTCTGTCCGGGTGGCGCACTCCCACTCACACTCGCATTCGCTGAGCGGACCGTCGCCGCTCGGGCCGCTGGCCGCGAAGATCGTCGTCGCGATCCTGGCCGCCTGCGCGGTGGCGGTGGCCATCGGCGCGGTGGTGCTGTGGCCCAGCGGGCAGAAGGCCGACATCCCGCTGCCGTTCCAGAACGCCGCGGGCGGCGCCGTCACCACCGAGGCCGGTCACGTCGTGTCGAGCAGCACCGCGACATGCGGCAGTCCGTCGGCCGGGGCGGTGCTCACCGCCGATCCCGTGCCTGCGGTCGGTGAGGGCGCCCAGTGCGTGCGGACGGTGGTGGCGATCGACTCGGGGCCGAATCAGGGTGCGACGACGTTGCTCGAGTTCAGTGGCGGCCCCGGGCAACCGCATCTGGCCGTCGGCGACGACATCAGGATCAGCAGGCAGGTCGACGACGTCGGCACCACGAGTTACGCGTTCTACGACTACGAGCGGACGTGGCCGCTGACCGTCTTGGCGGCGGTGTTCGCGGTGGTGATCGTGGCGGTCGCGAGATGGCGGGGGCTGCGCGCGATGGTCGGCATCGTGATCGCGTTCGGCGTGCTCGTCGTGTTCCTGCTGCCCGCCTTGCGCGACGGCGCCCCCGCCGTCCCGGTCGCGCTCGTCGCCTCCGCCGCCATCCTGTTCGCGGTGATCTACCTCGCCCACGGTGTGAGCCTGCGTACCAGTGCCGCGCTGCTCGGCACGTTGACCTCGCTGCTGGTGGCGGCGTTGCTGTCCTGGGCGGCAATCGAATTCGCCCACCTGACCGGGCTGTCGGAGGACCAGAACAACGAGGTGGCGGCGTATCTGGGCAACGTGTCGATCACCGGGCTGCTGCTGGCCGGCTTCATCATCGGCTCGCTGGGTGTGCTCAACGACGTCACGATCACCCAGGCCTCGGCGGTGTTCGAGCTCGCCGAACTGGAGCCGGCGGGCCGGCGGGCGATCTTCGTGGGCGCGATGCGGGTGGGCCGTGACCACATCGCAAGCACCGTCTACACGCTGGTGCTGGCCTACGCCGGTAGCGCGCTGCCGCTGCTGCTGTTGTTCAGCGTCGCGAACCGGCCGCTGGGCGACGTGCTGACCAGCGAGAGTGTGGCCATCGAGATCGCCCGGTCAGCGGTCGGTGGTATCGCTTTGGCGTTGTCGGTGCCGCTGACCACCGGCATCGCGGCGGTGCTCGCGACGCCGCAGCGCGCGGCGGACTGAACGAACGTTTCACCCACGGCGCGCCGGGTAACCGGGCGCGGTGAGCCACACCTCCACGGTGACGTTGTACGTCGACGGTCAGCAGCACACGGTGACACTGGACAACCGCGTCACCCTGCTGGACGCGCTGCGCGAGCGATTGGCGGTGACCGCGCCGAAGAAGGGCTGCGACCACGGCCAGTGCGGCTCCTGCACCGTCCTCGCCGACGGCCGCCGGGTCACCAGCTGCCTGACGTTCGCCGTCGCCGCCGACGGCGCCCACATCACCACGGCCGCCGGCCTAGGCGCCGGCGACCAACTGCATCCCGTCGCACAGGCGTTCCACGACGAGGACAGCTTCCAGTGCGGCTACTGCACCCCGGGCCAGATCTGTTCTGCCGTAGGCATGTTGGACGAGGTGAAGTCGGGCGCGCCGAGCTTCGTCACCGAGGACCTGGACGGCACACCGGCACTGACCGACGACGAGATCCGGGAACGGATGAGCGGCAACCTCTGCCGATGCGCGGCCTACCCGAACATCGTCGCGGCGATCGGCAAGGCGGCCGGGCAGTGAAGCCGTTCGCCTATCACGTCGCGACCAGTCCTGCCGACGCGGTGGCCACGCTGAACGGCCATCCCGGTGCGGCGTATCTGGCAGGCGGCACGAACCTGGTCGACCACATGAAACTCGGTGTCGCCGAACCGGATCTGCTCGTCGATGTGAGCCGGCTCGCGCTGGACGACATCGCCGCCACCGACGACGGCGGCGTGCGAATCGGCGCCAACGTGCGCAACAGCGACCTGGCGGCGCATCCGCTGATCCGCTCGCGGTACCCGGTCCTGTCGCGGGCCATGCTCTCCGCGGCGTCGGGCCAGTTGCGCAACGCCGCAACCACAGCCGGAAATCTGTTGCAGCGCACACGATGTGTCTACTTCCAGGATGTCACCACGCCGTGCAACAAGCGCGTCCCCGGCTCCGGGTGCTCGGCCGTGGGCGGATACGTCCGCTATCACGCCATCCTTGGCGCCTCGGCCGAGTGTCTGGCCACGCACCCATCCGACATGGCGGTCGCGATGAGTGCGCTGGACGCCGAAGTTCTCGTCGAAGGCGTGGACGGTGAGCGCCGGATCCCGGCGACGGAATTCCATCGACTGCCCGGCGACGAACCGCACCGGGATACGGTGCTGCATCACGGCGAATTGATCACCGCGGTCGAACTTCCGCCGCCACCACCGGGTGCGGTGTCCGACTACCGCAAGGTGCGCGACCGCGCCTCCTATGCGTTTGCGTTGGTGTCGGTCGCGGCGGAGCTGAGCTTCGACGGTGACGAGATCGCCACTGCGCGCATCGCTTTGGGCGGTGTCGCGCACAAGCCCTGGCGCGCAAGGCGTGCCGAACAGATCCTGACCGGTGGCGTACCGTCCGCCGACGTCTTCGCCGCGGCCGCCGACGTCGAACTCGCCGATGCGCAGCCGTTGCCCGGCAACGAGTTCAAGATCGCGCTCACCCGCCGCACCCTCGTCGCCCAACTGCGCAAGCTGACAGAGCGGGGCCGGCGATGACGTCTCTGCTCCAGCCGAACGCCATCGGCGCATCCGTCGCCCGTCGCGACGGCCGGGCCAAGGTCACCGGAACGGCGCCCTACGCCTTCGAACACCCCGTGGACGGGCCGGCGTATCTGCATCCGATCCAGGCCACCATCGCCCGCGGGCGGATCACCAGGATGGACACCGGCGCGGCGCGGGCGATCGACGGCGTGCTCGACGTGCTGACCGTCTTCGACGCGCCGGAGCTGGCCGACGCGTCCGACGGCGAACTGGCGATCCTGCAGGACGCACAGGTCCGCTTCCGCGGCCAGCTGATCGGAGCCGTGGTGGCCGAGACCGCCGAGATCGCCCGGGAGGCAGCGGCTCTGGTGGTGCCGGAATACGTCGCAGAACCCCACGACGCCGAGCTCACAGCCGACCATCCGGGGCTGTACACGCCGGAATCGGTGAACCCCTCGTATCCTCCGGACTCCGATGACGGCGATGTCGACGCCGCCCTGGCCGCGGCCGACGTGACCGTCGACCAGACCTACGAGACGCAGATCGAGCACAACAACCCGATGGAACCGCATGCGTGCATCGCGCAGTGGAGCGTCCGCGAGGGCCGCCCCGAGGTGACGATGTACGACGCCACCCAGGGCGTGCACGCCGTACGCAAAGCGCTGGCACCGGTTTTCGGGCTCGAGGTCGATCAGCTACGCGTCGTCGCGCCGCACGTCGGCGGCGGATTCGGCTCGAAGGGCGCGCCTCACGCCCACAACGTCCTGGTGCTGCTCGCCGCCCAGCGTGCCGGCGGCCGCCCGGTCAAGCTGGCACTGACCCGCCAGCAGATGTTCTCCCTCGTCGGCTACCGCACTCCGACGATCCAGCGTGTCCGGCTGGGAGCCGGCACCGACGGCCGGCTCACCGCCATCAGTCACGAGGTCATCGAACAGACCTCGGCCGTCAAGGAGTTCGCCGAGCAGACCGCGGTGACGTCCCGAAAGATGTATGCGGCCCCCAACCGGCGCACGTCGCACCGGCTGGCCGCGCTCGACGTGCCCGTACCGTTCTGGATGCGTGCCCCCGGCGAATGTCCCGGCACCTACGCCGCCGAAGTCGCGATGGACGAGCTCGCGGTGGCGTGCGGCGTCGACCCGGTCGAGCTTCGGATCCGCAACGACCCCGCGGTCGACCCGGAGACCGGCAATCCGTGGTCGGGCCGGCACCTCGTCGAGTGCCTGCAGCTGGGCGCCGAGCGCTTCGGGTGGTCGTCGTGGGAGCGGGGCGCCGGACGGCACCGGGACGGCGAGTGGTATCGCGGGGTGGGGGTCGCGTCGGCGACATACCCGGCAATGCAGATGCCGGGCAACACCGCGCGCGTCACCTATGACCGCGAGGGCCACTATCTGGTCGAGATCGGCGCGGCCGACATCGGCACCGGCACGTGGACGACCTTGACGCAGATCGCCGCGGACGCATTGGATTGCGACGTCGACGCGGTCGAGCTGCGCATCGGTGACAGCGCGCTGCCCGACGCATCGGTGGCGGGCGGATCCTCGGGTATCAACTCCTGGGGCCGTGCGATCGTTGCTGCGGCACAACAGCTTCGGCGTGATCACGGTGCTCCGCCGACGGTGGGCGCCTCGGCGGTGGCCGAGGCGCCGGCGAACCCCGATGCCGAGCGGCTGACACTGCAGTCGTTCGGGGCCCACTTCGTCGAGGCGCACGTCAACGCCGACACCGGCGAGATCCGGGTACCCCGCATGCTGGGTGTCTTCGACGTGGGCCGGGCGATCAACCCACGCACCTTGCGTTCTCAGTTGATCGGCGGAATGACGATGGGCCTGTCGATGGCGCTGCACGAGGAGAGCGTGCGCGATCCGCGGTTCGGCCATGTGGTCACCCAGGACCTGGCCACCTATCACATCAGCGCCCACGCCGACGTCGCCGACGTCGAGGGGATCTGGCTCGACGAGCCCGACGAGCACGCCAACCCGATGGGTTCCCGTGGTGCCGGCGAGATCGGCATCGTCGGTTCGGCCGCGGCCGTGGTCAACGCCGTCTACCACGCCTGCGGGGTGCGTGTCCGCGACCTTCCGGTCACGCTGGACAAGGTGC
This sequence comes from Mycolicibacterium psychrotolerans, assembly GCF_010729305.1. Classification (NCBI taxonomy): domain Bacteria; kingdom Bacillati; phylum Actinomycetota; class Actinomycetes; order Mycobacteriales; family Mycobacteriaceae; genus Mycobacterium; species Mycolicibacterium psychrotolerans. Next base: position 470,641 of record NZ_AP022574.1, read on the forward strand.
TGGCCGGGCTCGCTTAAACGGGGATCGTCCAGCCCTCCGTCCCCCGAACCGGCTCAACGCTGCAGCAGCTCGAGCAGATACGCGCCGTAGCCGGACTTGAGCAGTTTGTGTGCGCGGGCAGCGAGTTCGTCGTCGTCGATGAAGCCGACCCGCCACGCCACTTCCTCGGGGACACTGATCTTCAGACCCTGACGACGTTCGATCGTGCGCACGTAATCGCTGGCGTCCAGCAGCGAATCGAAGGTCCCGGTGTCCAGCCACGCGGTGCCGCGGGCGAGCACCTCGACGCTGAGCCGGCCCTGCTCCAGATACCTCTGGTTGATCTCGGTGATCTCGTACTCGCCGCGCGCCGACTTGCGCAGCGATCGGGCGATGTCGACGACGTCGTTGTCGTAGAAGTAGAGGCCGGGCACCGCATAGTGCGATTTCGGCGCGGCGGGCTTCTCCTCCAGCGACAGTGCCGTGCCGTCCTCGGCGAACTCGACCACGCCGTAGGCCGACGGGTCGGCCACCCAGTACGCGAAAATAGCCCCGCCACTGACGGTTTGGAACCTGCGCAGGCTCGTTCCCAGGCCCGGCCCGTAGAAGACGTTGTCGCCCAACACAAGCGCGACGGAGTCGCTGCCGATGTGGTCGGCGCAGATCACGAAGGCCTGCGCCAGACCGTCGGGTTGGTCCTGCACGGCGTAGGTGAGGTTGATGCCGAAGTCCGAACCGTCACCGAGCAGGCGGCGGAACGCCGGGGCGTCGTGGCCGGTGGTGACCACCGCGATGTCCCGGATGCCCGCCATCATCAGCGTGGACAGCGGGTAGTAGATCAGCGGCTTGTCGTAGACGGGCAGCAGCTGCTTGCTCGCGCCCATCGTGATCGGGTACAGCCGGGTACCCGAACCGCCGGCGAGGATGATGCCGCGCATCAGCCGGTCAGATCGGCTTCGGTCAACTCGGTGGCCGCCAACGCGGCGACCAGATCGTCATGCCGGAACACCGACGTCACGTGATCGTGGACCACACGAAAAGCAGAAGCCGCCGAGGCGGCCGACCCGGCTTCCCCGGCGGCCGAGACGGTCTTCTCTTCGACCACCACCACCCCGTCGTGCACATAGATGCGGCCCGGCTCGATCGTGCGGCCGAGCCCCTGCGCCCATGCCCGCAGCGCCTCGTGGCCCTGCGCGGCGCCGTGCGCGTCACCGATCTCGATGTCGTCACTGGACAGCGAGAGCAGGGTGTCGACGTCGCCGGCGTTGAGCGCGTCGTGCCAGGCGAGAACGGTGGCCATCTCCGAAGTGGTCATGATCGAAAGCTACGCCCTCAGAACGGCGTGCGGTCCAGCCACCCGTCCCAGACCGCGGTGTCACCGTGCACCTCGATGTCAGCATCGGCCACGGTGGTGCGCCGGACCATCGCCAGCAGCAGATCCCTGGCCGGGCCCCGCAGCGCGACGCTGCCCTTGCCGTGATCATGCGACCACCACAGGCCTTCCTCATCGTGCACGATCATCCACTCGCCGGTCGGGCCCAGTTCGGGATCAGTGGCATGTAGGTGGATGGAACGGCCCCGCTCGAGCGCCGGCGCGTGCCGCCTGTCCATCGAGACGCGGTCGATCCACTCGCTCAGCGCGTCGGCGGCCAGGTCCGCCGACAGCTCGTATGGAACGCCCAGCGCCAGTGCGGCGTCGGCGCGGTGCACGGTCGCCTCGTGCAGCCGTCGCCGGATCCACCAGCCCGCCGGCCGGGGGCCGACGAGCGTCCACACCCGGGTCTCGGCACCGACGCGGTCGATCGCATCGCTGATCAGCTGGGCGCCCTGATAGAGCCAGTCCGCTGCGGCGTCGGGATCGTCGGGCGGTTTACCGTCCCGGACGTCGCGCGGGTCGAGCGGCTGATTGCGCCGTTCGAGGATGATCTGTGCGGCCCAACGGTTTCCGCGTCCGACATGGCGGAACAACTGTTTGAGGGTCCAGTCTCCACACGTCGGCACGGGAGTCGCCGGGTCTCCCGTTCGGATCAGGTCGCCGAATGCTCGAGTCTGCTCGAGCAGAGCTGCTCGGAAGTCCACGAGTTCACGCTAGCGCGGCGCGCGCGGTCCCAAGCGTGATCGGCAATGTTGACCAGCCGCGCAGCACGCGGGTGTCCCGCCGATGGCCCTCGCCGGCCAGCCGGGCGCCGGGATAGCGCTCGAAGAAGGTCCGCAATCCCACCTCGCCCTCGGCGCGCGCAAGCGCGGCACCCAGGCAGAAGTGCCGCCCGCCGGAGAACGACAGATGCTTGCCCGCGTTGTCGCGTTCGATGTCGAAGCGGTGCGGATCGGTGAACACCTGCGGATCGCGGTTGGCCCCGGCCAGGTGGATCACCACGAGCTCGCTCCGTCCGATGCGGGTGCCGGCGATCTCGACGTCACGACGGGCCAGGCGTGCGCTCAGCTGCACCGGCGAGTCCAGCCGCAGGATCTCCTCGACCGCACCGGGCCAGAGCTCGGGCCGGGCGGCGAGCGTCTCTAGTTGCTCGGGGGCGTCGAGCAGCATCCTGATGCCGTTGCCCAGCAGGTTCACCGTGGTCTCGAAACCGGCGGCCAGCACCAGACCGGCGGTGGCCTGCAGTTCGCGCTCGGACAGCCGCGCGTTCTCCTCAGACGCGTGACTGGCCTGGATGAGCTGGCTCATCAGGTCATCGCCGGGGTTGCGTCGCAGGTACTCGAGGTGCTCCCCCAACCAGGCGTTGAAGCCCGCGATCCCCTCGTGCACCTGCTGGTACTGCCGCCAGGACAACCCGATGTCGAGGCTGGGCGCAGCGAGCTCGCCGAAGCGCAGGATCTGCTGCCGGTCGGACTCGGGCACGCCGAGGATGTCGCTGATCACCGCGACCGGCAGCTGCGAACAGTATTCGGCCACCACATCGACCACGCCGGACCGGTTCTCCAACTGATCGAGCAGCTCGTCGGCGGTGTGCTGCACCCTGTCGCGCAGCCCGTTGACCGCGCGGGTGGTGAACACCGAGGACACCAGCTTTCGGCACCGCGTGTGGTCGGGCGGCTCGATCGACAGCAGCGACGGCGGCTCGATGGGGTGCAGGAGGCCGGGGTCGGTCTTCTCGTTGATCCAGCGCAGCGGCGTGGGGAGGCCGGCGCCCAGCGCGGAGACGCGGAAGTCGTCGGAACGCAGGATCTCGTTGGCGACGGCGTGGTCGAACGTCATGTACACCGCGCGGCAGCGCACCACCGGCCCGCGCACCCGCAGTTCGTCGGCGAACGCCGCGGGGTCGGCGCGCACCGCCGGGTCGGCGATCAGCCGGGCCTGCGGGTCTCCGCCGCGCCGGGTGCCCACCGCCGACAACGTGCGCACGATGCCGTGCAGGGCGAGCCAGCGGATCCGGTGCCGCATGCGGTCCATCACTCGAGCTTAAGCAGCGGCCGCAGATCGTCCAACCGATCGAACAGATGCCAGATATAGGACGACGCGCCGTTCTCCCGGTGGGGCTGCAGGTCGGCCAGCTCCGGCGACCTCTTGCGGTGAGCGCTTCGAATAGGCGCGGTACTCGTCGCGGTCGACGACGTCGAACAGGTTCAGCGCGTAGACGGTCAGGTTCCGACGCTACGGCCCAGCGCGTAGACCCGCCAGCCCGCCTGCCGCCACCGCTCGACGTCGAGGCAATTGCGGCCGTCCACAATGACTTTGGTTCGCACCGTGGAGGACAGAGCGTCGGGATCCATGTCGACGAACTCGGCCCATTCGGTCAGCACCAGCACCGCGTCGGCCCGTTCGCAGGCCTCGGCGGCCGACGTCGAGTAGTTCAGCGTCGGGAACAGCCGGCGGGAGTTCTCCATCGCCTTGGGGTCGTAGACGTTGACCGTGGCACCGTTGAGCTGCAGCAGGCCGGCGACGTTCAGCGCCGGCGAGTCGCGCACGTCGTCGGATTCCGGCTTGAACGCCGCGCCGAGGACGCCGACGTTCGCGCCCAGCAGGGAGCCGCCGCAGGCCCGGGTGGTGAGTTCGACCATCCGGGTGCGGCGGCGCATGTTGATGCTGTCGACCTCGCGCAAGAACGTCAGCGCATGGTTGGCGCCGAGCTCACCCGCGCGGGCCATGAACGCCCGGATGTCCTTCGGCAGGCAGCCGCCCCCGAATCCCAAGCCCGCGTTGAGGAATCTTCGGCCGATGCGCGCGTCGTACCCGAGTGCGTCCGCCAGCGTCGTCACGTCGGCGTCGACGGCCTCGCACACCTCGGAGATCGCGTTGATGAACGAGATCTTGGTGGCCAGGAACGCGTTCGCCGAGACCTTGACCAGCTCCGCGGTCTGCAGGTCGGTCAGCAGAAACGGCACGCCGGCGTCGAGCAGCGGCGCATAGAGCGCACGTACGGCCGCCTCGGCCAGCTGCGAATCGCGTTGCACACCAACGACAATCCGGTCCGGGTGCAGGGTGTCGTGCACCGCGAAGCCCTCGCGCAGGAACTCGGGGTTCCACGCGACTTCCACGGTGACGTCCTGCGGGGCGAGGGCAGCCGCCCGCGCCGCGAGGTCGGTTGCGGTGCCGACGGGCACCGTGGACTTGCCGACGATGAGCGCGGGCCGGGTGAGTCGCGGGACGAGCGCGTCGATCACCGCGTAGACGTGCCGCAGATCGGCGCCGTAATCGCCTTTCTTCTGCGGCGTCCCGACGCCGAGGAAGTGCACGTCGGCGAAGTCGGCTGCCTCGGCGTAATCGGTGGTGAACCGCAGCCGGCCGGTCTCGAGGTTGCGCTGCAACATCTCTGCCAGCCCGGGTTCGTAGAACGGAACGTCGCCGGCGGCGAGCTTGGCGATCTTGCCCGGATCGATGTCGACGCCGATCACCTCGTGGCCCAGCTCGGCCATGCCGACCGCGTGGGTGGCTCCGAGGTATCCCGTGCCGAAGACGGTGCATCGCATACCGCCTCTCTATGCAACCAGGGTGAGGTGACTGCGACGCGACACTGGCCGTCAGGCCAACGACAGGTGACGAACGCGCGTGCAGCTGCTACCGCGAGCGTGCAGCCACGGTTGTGACTTGCGGCGGCGCACGACCGTGCATGCACGCTCGGCGATTGTGGGATCGGTAGCCGTGCCGGTGGCCTGTACTGAACGGGTGACGACCACACCTCTGCTCCGCGCCACGGTGACGGCTACCGCGCTGGCGGTCCTGCTCGCCGGGTGCGGCTCCGACGGCGACGATCAGCCGGTCGCGGGCCCCGCCCCCTTGTCGAGTTCGGCGCCGGAGCCGTCGCCGACCACGCCCGCACCCACGTCCCAGCCGTCGACGCCTTCAGCCACCGGGTCCGAACCGGCCGTCCCACTCGCGTGCGGCAACGCCGATCTCGACGTCAGCGCGGGGCCGGTGTCGGAGACCGACACGACGCGCCAGGCGACCGTGACGTTTACGAACATCTCGCCGAACGCCTGTGCGCTGGTGAGCTTTCCGGGCGCCGATCTGGTGACCGCCGCGGGCGGGCTTCTGGTCCACGTGGCGCGTCGGCCCGCCAACTCCGCGCCCCACTTGGAGCTGCAACCGCGCGAGGCGGCCAGAGCCGACGTGCAGGCCTCGGCGGTCGACACCACCACCGGTCAACCCTGCGGACGGACCGGCACGCTGGTCGTCACGGCACCCAACACCACCGAGTCGCACCTGCTGCCGGTGAACCTGCCGATCTGCGAGGCGACGATCAGCGCGGTTGGCTAGCCGCGACCGCCGCCGGGCGCGCAGAAGATCAGGAAGCAGTTGTTGCCGCCCGACGATCCGCTGCTGCCGCGCGACGAGTCGGAATCACCGAATCCGCCTGAGCCGCGGCCGTAGTCGCTGTCACCGCGACCGGAGGAGTTCGACCCGCTGCCGGACCCGCTGCCCGAGCCAGGCCACTGCGGGGTCTGCGGAACTTGGGGCACCTGCGTGACCGGCGGGTTCCACGGAGGAGTCTCCGGCTCTTCAGGCTCGGGCGCCTGCGGCTTACTCGGCCACGTCCACGCCGGCTTCGGCTGCGTCCACACCGGCCATTGACGCCGCGGCACCACGATCACCGGCGGCGGCACCACGACCGGGGGCGCGACCACAGGAGCGGGTGCAGCGGGGGCGGGAGCCGGTGCCGGTGCCGCAGGCGCGGGGGCCGGCGCTGCGGGCGCCGGGGCGGGGGCCTGCTCGACGTACACGGTGCGCGGCGCCTGCTGCGGTGTCTGCTGCACCGCGACGGGCACGGGCGGTTTGATGGTCTCCGCCGACGGCGCCGGAGGGGGCGGCACCTGCGCGGCCTGCTCGATCGGCTTCGGGGCGGGCGCCTGGCTGCTCGGCGCGATCACGGCCTGGGCGGGGCTCGGCCGGGAGTCCACCGTCGGCCGGATGCTGACCGCGAGCGAAAGGACGAGTGCCACAACGCCGATCACGAACACCGAGGTCAGTGCACTACCGACGAGCAGGAAGGGCTTGCGTCCCTCCTCGATCTCGCGCATCTCCGTCGGTGCGAACTCGTCGACGACCTCGTCGGCTTCGACCGCTGCCAGCTGGGTGTCCGCGCCGGCGAGGCCAGCGTAGAGAGAGCCCGCGGTGGCGCCGTCCGGATCCTGCGAGTACGCCAGGCCGACGGTGGTGGCCTCGAAGGCGGGAGCGGCGGCGGAGGCGAGGGCCGCGCCGCGCGCCAGCGCCAGTTCGGCGTCGTCGGGCGCGTTGACCGGCAGGGCGACGAGATGCTCGAGGTGGGCCTTGACCGAGCTGACGTCGACCCCGGAGCCGACGACGAACAGGCCCTGCGGGGGTGCGTCCTGGGCGGCGACCGCGGCGGCCATCTCGGTGAGCACCGCCATCGCGTCGGCGCTGTGCAGCGTGCGGCTGAGCACCTTGACCACCGAGCCGTCGTCGGTGCGGACCACCGACAGCGTCGCGGTGTCGCGGTCGACGAACAGAAGCGCGGTGGTGTCGTACCCGACCGCGCGCCCGACTGCCTGCGCCAGCGACGCGGCGGCGTGGCTTTCGGCCACGAGCATGACGTCGTCGATGCCGTGCGCGGTGAGCGCATCCCGGAGCGCCGATGCCTCGGTGTGGTCGCTCCACGTCACACCGATAGATTTCAGGTGATGCCCGCCGGTCTCCGCGCTCTCCTTGGTGCCCTGGATCGCGGCGACGACCTGCTCGGCGACGTTTGCCGAACCGTCGACGGACGCGACGTTGAAGACGTCGTGGTCGACGGTGACACCGTCCGCGTTTTCGCCTTCGACCAGCACCATGCGGACCGTCGTAGGTGTCATCGACACACCCAGTACGATGTCCACTCCACCCCTCCAAAAGTTTGCTGCAGCCTGGTGGTCGTCCCTGCTCACCTGCGCGCTGCGAGCCGACAACTAGTACTTCATCGGCACGAACAGCCAGTGCGTTACATCGGTCGCTGTTAGCTGAACGCGGTCGCGGCAGGGCTGGTCGCACCAATACTTATGACATTACTAGCCATGGCTAGGCGGCGGCTGTGTCGATTCCCAGATCAGCTGGATTGGAGGAAGTTCTGATAGGACCGCGACGGCGTGGGACCGCGCTGGCCCTGGTACTTGGAGCCCGCCTTGTCGCTCCCGTAGGGGTGCTCGGCCGGGCTGGTCAGGCGCAGCAGGCACAGCTGTCCGATCTTCATGCCAGGCCACAGCGTGATCGGCAGGTTCGCGACGTTGGACAGTTCGAGGGTGATGTGACCGGTGAATCCCGGGTCGATGAACCCGGCCGTCGAGTGGGTGAGCAGGCCGAGGCGGCCGAGGGAGGACTTGCCTTCGAGCCGGCCGGCCAGGTCGTCGGGCAGCGAGCAGCGTTCCAGCGTCGCCCCCAGAACGAACTCGCCCGGGTGCAGGACGAAGGGCTCCCCCTCCTTGGGCTCGACCAGCGTGGTGAGGTCGTCCTGGCGCTGCGCGGGGTCGATGTGGGTGTAGCGGGTGTTGTTGAACACCCGGAACAGGGTGTCGAGGCGGACGTCGACGCTGGACGGCTGAATCAGACCGTCGTCGAACGGGTCGATGCCGAGCCGGCCGGCGTCGATCTCGGCCCGAATGTCGCGGTCGGAGAGCAGCACGGGACGAGCGTAACGGCGGCGTCGGGCTCAGGGCGTCCGACCTCGCTCCGACTGTGCGCTCAGGGTGGCCCGCGGGCCTTGAATTCAGGCGGTCGCTGCAGCGAATGTGGACGGGTCTGAGAGTAGTCGGTCGAGTTCTTCGGCGGGGGTCCGCCAGCCGAGGCGTTTGCGGGGTCGCGCGTTGAGTTCGGCGGCGACCTGGTCAAGCCATCCGGGCCCGTAAAACGACAGGTCAGTGCCTTTGGGGAAGTACTGGCGCAGCAGTCCGTTGGTGTTCTCATTGGTGCCGCGCTGCCAGGGGCTGTGCGGGTCACAGAAGTAGATCGGTAGTCCGGTGGCTTCGGTGATCTTGGTGTGTAGCGCCATTTCGCTGCCTTGATCCCAGGTCAACGAGCGGCGCAGGATCTCGGGAATGTCGGGAATCTTGACCGCCATCGCCTCGGCCAGGGTGGCCGCGGTGCGGTCATCGGGCAGGTGCAGCAGCACCACGAAGCCGGTGGTGCGCTCGACCAGGGTGCCGATCGCCGAGCCTGAGGCGGTACTGCCCAGGATCAGGTCCCCCTCCCAGTGGCCCGGGATCGCGCGGTCGGCGGCCTCAGCGGGCCGCTCGCTGATGTTGATCATGTCGCGGATCTTGCCTCGGCCGTCAGCGGTGTTGCGGCCGTGTGGTTTCGTCGCACCCGACCGGTGCGCAGCGCGGTCTTGACCAGCCGGGCCAACTCGCCGCGGGGTTGGACGTAGAGGGCTTGGTAGATCGTTTCGTGTGACACCCACATCTCCGGATCGTCGGGGAAGTCCTGGCGCAGCCGGCCCGCGATCTGCTCGGGGCTGTGCTTGTGCTCCAAGCCTTGCAGAACCTCTGCCAATAACGCAGGCCGCGACTCCAGCCGCCGTGGTTTGGGTCGTGTGCGTTTCTGCTCGGCGACGTCCTGGCCGACCCGGGCCCGATACCCCGAGCCGGTCGCCCGCGGACGAGCTCGCGACCGATCGTGTCGCGATGACGCTGCAGCAGCCCGGCCGCCCGTTCGGGGGTGTAACCGGTCTCGAGCAACTCCTCGAGCCGGCAGCGTTCGGTGAACGCCAACGGCGCGCGCGGGCGCTGCGATCGGTCGGGTTCGACCACGGCAAGCACGGGGGTTCTGGGCACGTACCCAGCCTGTTTGACCCAGCGCAGCGCGGCGTTCTCCGACACGCCGGCCAGCAGGGCCGCCTCAGTTGTCGATCCCCCGGAATGCATCGCCGCCCAGAACACCGCGCGCGCCGCCGCCGAATACCGCAGCCCGTGATGCCGGTTATCGGCAGCGATCCCGGCGGCACCGGCCCACTGACAGCCCGTCTGATGGGACACCCCGGCCACCGTCGCCGCCGCCGACTGCGACAACCCCGACCTCAACGCCTCCAGAAACACCTCGCGTGCCGGCCCGGGCACCTCTTTGCTGCCCTGCTTGCGAAACCCCATCGAACAACACCCCTTACGAATCAGGTGCTGCAACGACCGATTGAGTCTGAGGGCCGGATCTCCGCCCTGGACGCACACTCGGCGGCGGGTCGGCACGTGTTAGCCTTCTCGTTCGAACAGGCCGATGTAGTTCAATGGCAGAACATCAGCTTCCCAAGCTGAATACGCGGGTTCGATTCCCGTCATCGGCTCCACGTGTGCCTCCCGCTTCGGGTCCAGTACCGCCGCCTGGCCGACGCTGTGGCCGTGTTCCGGATCGCCGAGCGTCACCGCCGCCCGACCAGGCCACGCGACGAGCGCACCGCGATGCCCACGCGCATCGGGGGGCATCGAGCCCCATACCAAGTTTCCGGATACCGCGATCGCTGCACATCGACGCTATGTCACGTTCGGGCCGCATTGGCGCACACCGCCTAATTCGCCGCGCCATACACCTTCTGGTCGGTCGTCATGTTGTTTCAGCACAGCGTCATACAGGCGGCGCCCACCGCGGTCAGTTTCACGGCGTTGGCGAAAAGGGTGGAGCCAGTCAGGCCAGACATCCTGTCATCTGCGAGTTCGTATGCGTGTCGGCGCAGATGCGCACGAGCGAACGGCAGCGATTCCGCAAGCAGGTCCAGATCACCGGATGAGCGCTTTGGCAGGCTGTGTGACGCCCCGGGACAACAACACAGTCCGGTCGGACTCAGGATGCCAGTCGAGCGCGGCCTCGGTAAGTGAACAGTCGAACGGCGAGGCGAAGCTACGACCGCTGGAATCCGCCCACCTCGGAAACGACTCCTTCCTGCCAATTGCCTTCTTCACCAACCACTTCGCCACCTGTGACGCGTACAGCGATCGGAGTGATTGCGGTTTCCGGAGAATCGGCGTTGCGGACGCCCGCGCGACTTCATCCAGATACTCCTCGGCTGTGATGCACGCGGGGCTCGACAGGTTGAAGCAGCGTCCCTCGATCCCTGGTTGATCGAGGGACTTGGCGAAGCCGTCGGCAACGTCATCGACGAGCACAATGGGGAGTTTGTTGCGCCCACTGCCCCAATGGAGTGCCACGTTCGGATGCGGCCACGAGGCAATCCCAGCGTGGGAAGGATCTTGACCGACACCAAGCACAATGGCCGGTCGGATGATGACGGCGGGGAACCCGGCTAAGCGGTGGCGTTCGAGCAGATACGACTCGATCTCAGCCTTCGCCCGCGCATAGATTGACGACGCGACCACTCCCGGACTTGCCGGCGTTGCCTCGGTTATCGTTCGCGAAGCATCGCCCGCATCAAAGATCGCAATCGACGACGCATATACGAATCGACCGATGCCCGCGTCCGCACAGAGATCGATGAATCGCTTCGTCGGTTCCACCTCATGGCGAAGCGTGGCCTCCCACGTGTCGTGGAGGGATTTAGCCAGGTGATACACGACATCGACATCAGCTAGGTACCGCTGCAGCTCGTCTGGCCGTTCTAGATCCCCATCGACCACATCGACGCTGGGAAGGTCTGCAAACCGCGATTGTGCCGCCCCTGGGCGGCGGGCGACGACCCGGGTGTACACACCCTTTGCTGCGAGACGACGTACCAAAGCCGTGCCGATGAACCCCGTACCGCCGATCACCAATGCGCGCGGTTGTGTCGGATCGGGTGCCGGACCTGCGACCTGTACCTGGCTGGCCTCCGTCGGTTGCGGGGTCTCGGGAAGCCGGGCAGCTTCCGCAATGTCCTCGCCCAAACGGACGACGCGCAATGCCAAATCAGAACCGAGGCGCCGGTCGAGCGCTCGCGCCTGCCCCCGGTCGGCGGCGAACTGGGCGACCGCCCGTTCAATGCTCCGCTCGTAGGGAGGGCCGAACTTCTTCGAACCGAACTTTCCGACCACGGAGTCGACCATCGTGCCGACCGCTCCCCGAGCGTACGCACTCGCCGAGTGAAGGCCTTGCTCGGCGAGTTCGACGTAATCCGCCGCGAACGATTGAGAATTCAATATGACGGTGTTGTGGACGAAGTCGACCACCACTGAACCCGTGGACCCGCGGACGTGGACGAGAAACTCGCTGTACGCCTCTTCGAGGGAGAGATCGAACCGCACCGAAACGTCCCCGGATTTGCCCAGAATGTCCCATTGCCGGAAGAAGCGCACGCCGTTGGGCAGATCCTGTGGCCGTGATGGCGTTACGTGCGCGACGTCGACCGACGGCACGAGGTCGAGCGCACTCGCGAACAGGTGGGGGGCGACTTCGAAGAGAATGTTGCGCGACGCGCGCATCGCCCAGGGCTGTGTGTTGTTGGCACGCAGTGGCGGGTACGGCTGTCGCCACCACACATCGATCGAGCGCAGGGCGCCGATCGCGCCGACGTCGACAGCCGATTTGAGCTTTTCCCAGACCGGGTAGAAGAGGAAGTTGTGACCTGTTCCCAGCAAAGCGCCGCTCTCATCGGCCTGTGAGACGAGGCTCCGTGCGTCCGACGAGAGGTCGCACATCGGCTTCTCGATCAGAACGTCGATGCCGGCCGCCAGGAGCGGCCGGGCCACGACGAAGTGGACGTTGGGCGGGGTGAGCACGTGTGCCACGTCAGGCTTGAGTGCCACCAAATCGTCAAGGTCGTTGACGACCGCCACGACGCCTGGACGCGACGCGAACGCTTCGGCCACAGCCGGGTTCACGTCGCACCCGATTATCTCGTCGGCGCCGGCCTTGCGGACCGCTTCATAGTGATGCTCAGCGATGTAACCCAGACCGACGAGCGCGACACGCATGTTTGCCTACGTTAATCGGCAGCCACGCTGTCCGACGGTGAACGGCAGGATCCCGTGGTTGCTGGTCTTCCTGCGCGCGGGTCTCAGATCTTCGGTCCCGAGTCCTCCGGCGGTGTGACCTCCAGTCCCACGGGCTCGTCGGCCGGTGATGACTCGGTACCGCGGCCCCGCACGGATCGGAAGGCAGCCAAGCCCATGTCGAAAAGGTCTCGAGCGGTCAGCCAGAGCATTACGACGTACGCCACCAACCCCGCCAAGACCGTGATGACGAGTATCGCTATCGAAGGCAGCGAGATCAGCAGCTGCCCTCCCCCCCATATGACGGCGCCCATGGTCATTGCAGCCGGCATCGGTTTCAGCACCGATTTCAAATTGGCTCGGTAAGAAATGTCGGCCACCCTTCGCAGGAGCACCGCATTTGCGATGAATGGAGCTGTCTCCACAAGCACCAGCGCCAGCGCCACCATGACGATGCTGTGCCCGGCCGCCCACCACACCGCTGGAACCAGTAGGGCCAGCCTTCCGGTTTCGAGGAAAACAATGATGCCTGGTCGCCCGATGGCCTTGAACATGTCGCCGGAATGATGCGTCATGGACATGAACAGGACGTACAACGACAACACCGCCAGCGCCGGTGCGGCAGCGGCGTATGCGGGCCCGTACATCGTGTCGATCACCGGGGGCGCCGCGGCGGCTAGGGCGATGCTCATCGGTGCTGTCAATGCCATCGCCACTGTCGTCACCTCTAGGTAGTGCTCATTCAGCAGTTGGCGAGAATGCTGCAGCCGCGACAGCGAACTGACAAGCACTTCGCTGATGACGATGCACAGGTTCAGTATCAGGAGCTCGGGGAGCCGATACGCGAGCGTGTACAGGCCGAGTTGGATGTCTCCCAGTCGCATTCCAATGAACAAGTAGTCCGTGTTGAACATCGCGTAAGCCAGCAATGTGACCGCACTGAGTGAAGTTCCGAATCTAATGAGATCTCGGGCTTCGTGCCGGTTGAACCCGAATTTCACCGGAACGCGGGCAACCAACCAATAAAGCAGCGTAGTGACGACGGTACCCACGAGCTGGCCGTAAACGAGGCTCCACACACCTAGTCCCGCCGCGGCTAACGCGATGGTCAGCCCAGCTTTGACCATGGCACCCAGAAACTGGGGCCACAGTCGTCGGCGGAATTCGAGGTCGCGACGCAATCGAGCGTCGGGGAACACACCAAGCGCCGAAATGACCAGTCCAATCGCCAGTACCTGTATCAGCGGCGTCAGGCTCGGTTGGTGCAGCGTCGCGGCGCCCAAGGGTGCGATGGCCGCGAGGATTGCACCGACGCCTACGCCGGTGATCACCGTCAGCGTCAAACCTGTTGGCGCGAATCGATTCCAGTTACCGGGACGCTGAACCAGCGCCAGACCAACGCCGAGATCCTTCATGTAGTCAAAGAGGTTGGTAACCAACAATGCCATGGCGAAGACGCCGAAATCGGCGGGCGTCAACAGGCGCGCGACGATGACCGTCATGATGAGCGTCGAACTCTTGCTCAGCACGAAGACCAGGTAATTCCATACGCTCTGACGCCCGGTGGCGGGGGCCTTGTCCGGCACCGCCGACGGGATGTCCTCGATGGGATGGGATATGTCGCCGGTTGGCTTCGGATCCTCCGCCTGCGACACGTGCAGATCCCCCCAATCGACCAAGAGTCGCCCCCGATTCCCGTGGTCATTCTAGAGCTCGGAAACACACCTACTCGGCAATTCAACGTCGCCGAGTCCGGGGGTCTACCGCCATTCTCTCAGCGCAGCAGGCGCGCACGAGCGAATCGCAGCTATTTCTCGAGCCGAGCCCTCGCGTCTCTTGCCGCCTGCGCACCCGAGGTGGTCGAAGGTCCCGTGGCAGGAAAAGTCGCCGGCGGCCGGCGTTTCGCAAACTACACAGTGGGCATGGGTACCGCAGCCCGGAACCAGGTATTCGTCGGTCGAGACGTTGCCGTCGCACAGGTGGAGGTGCACCTGCCCGTCACGTATGGACATGCCGTGTCAACCGTGTCGGTTACGTGCCGCCGCGGTGTCCGACAGGCCGAGCGTGTAACGGCATTTACCGTCCACCGGGCCATAGGAGGGCGCGAACGCCGGGATACCGGTGCAGGCGACCATCACGTCGCTGGCCGCCTTCCCGTCGTCAGTCCGCGAGCCGTACTGCCATCCGGCGACCGTCCGGGAGCCTTCAGCCCGCGTCAGACTAGACGCCGTCCCCCATCAATCTATCTGTGGGCGTACCGCGCCCGAACCGTAGGTGCCCGAGTGGTGTGCTAGCTGGCTGTAGGTCGAGTCCAGGGGTATGCGTAGGCCTTCGTTCGTGGCTCCGCTATCGAGCCCGTAATGCATTGGTCGTAGAGCTCGAGATAAGTCGCGGCCATGACACTCGGAGTGAACCGGCGCTCTGCCGTTGCGCGGCATTGGGCGGGATCAAGCTCGTCGACATCGGGCGATCAACCGAGCCAATGCGGCTTCGTCGCCGAAGTCGGCGAGTGATCCCGTGCCGGGTTCGATGAGTTCGGGAAGACAACCGCGGCGATAGCCGACGACAGGTGTGCCCAGGGCCAGCGATTCGATCACTGCCGTGCCGCCCGGTTCGTCCCAGCACACCGGAAACAGTGTCGCCCGCGCGGTCGCGACAAGATGGTCGCGCTGGTGGCCGGTCACATTCCCGCTCCACCGCACCCGGTCACCGTCAACGTGCGGGGCAACCGTTTCGCGCCAAATACCTGACATCGGCATATCGATCGGCATTCGGATCGGCGCTGAGCTGCTCCGGCGTGGTGAAAGGCCCGATTGGTCCGGCCAGCACCAGCTCCCAGCCGAACTGCTGCGCAAGGCGCGCAGCGATGTGCTGGCCCTTTCTCCGGTTGATTCGCGCGACGAGGACCAGATGGTCATTCTTGGCTGGGGCAAGCCGACGTGTGGCGTGGTGTGCGAGCGGGGTGGCCAGATGGACATGCCCGCGAATGTGGTGACGAAGCCCGTCGGGCGCGCGCTGCAGTTGCGCATCGGAGACACCGTTGACGTGAAAGCGATCGTAGTTGCCGAATCGGCGGTAGAAAGCCCGGTGCTTCGCCAGGTCCCAGTGCAGAGTGTGGAGCACCGCCGGCCGATCGGCTCCCATGGCCGCGAGCATGGTGGGGCCGAGAACCTCCATGTGGTCGTGGACCAGGTCGATGTCCGAGCGGTGTCGCAACTCGGCGACGATGCGTTGCAGGTGCGCCGCTGCGCGACACACCGACAACGTCGTTGTACGGCTCGGCGAGGGGGGCGAACTGCGGCTCGTCGAACACGTGAATCTTCTCGTCGACGTCGATGGCGCTCTGCCCGACGGTGGCAAGGATGACACGAACGCCGCGTCGGCGTAGCTCCGGAATCAGCGTGGCGATGATGTTCTCGATTCCGCCGTAGCCGTCCGGCGGAACCGTCGGCCACGGTCCGGCATTGATCAACACCGTCGGGGTCATGGCCGCTGCTTCTCGAGCGGCCACGCGAAGGCGCCAGGAGCGGCGGTGAGCACGTCGGCAACGGCACGGACATCAGCCAGAGGGGGCCTCTCCTGCACCGCGACGTTACGGGGTCATCTCGCGGACGGTCGAAGAAACGGTGCAGCGCAGCCTGCAACCCGACGATGCCAAGCGAGCCGCGGATCGCGCATTCATCAGCGGCGTCATCGGCAACGGGGCGGCTCGCGGCGGGATTCTGGTGGACTACGACGAAGCACTGCGGACCCACCAACTGGCCTGCGCCATAGCGGATTCCGCTGCGCACAACCGTCCTGTGAGGCTCGATGACTGACCGGGCCTTCACCGTCGTGGTCGAGCGTCGCGGCGTCGTCACGCTACGCGATGAACCACCGCCGCAGCCCGTGCAGGATGGGCAATTCGACGTCGAGACCGTGTTCAGTGGGTTCTCGACCGGGACCGACCTCAGTTGGGTGAAGGGCACGAACCCCGCCCTGCACCGCAGATGGGATCCCGAGCTAGGCCTGTTCATGCCGGGCACCCCAGACGTGGGCTATCCGATCGACAAATTCGGCTACATGCAGGTGGGGCGGGTCACGGAAAGTGCGACACCTGCCGTCCGGCCGGGCGACCTCCTCGCCATGACCTACGGCCACCGCAGCGCCTATCGCGCCGACGCGCTGACCGACCGATTCGTCAAGCTACCGACCTCACTCGAGCCAGTGCTGGGCATCTACGCGGCACACATGGGACCGATCTGCGCGAACGCTCTGTTGCACGCCGCCGCCGATATACACGGCACCGATTTGCGCAGTCTCGCCGACGGCGTGCGTGGTCGCCGCATCGCCATCACCGGGGCCGGCGTCGTGGGTCTGCTCACTGCGCTGTTCGCCCGCTTACACGGCGCAGAATCAGTAGCGCTGGTCGAGCCGACCCCGGCACGCCGCCAAGTCGCGGCCGACCTCGGCCTGGAGGTGGTTGATCCTCACGATGTCGACCCAGCCGTCATACTGAAGAGCCGTTGGCGTCACGGGGCCGGGGACCGCGGAGCCGACGTGGTATTCCAATGTCGCGGTCAGGCAAGTGCATTGGCTCTGGCTCTTCGCATAGTGCGCCCCCAAGGTACGGTCATCGACCTCGCGTTCTACCCAGGCGGGAGCGAGGAAGTCCGACTCGGGGAACAGTTTCACCACAACGGACTGAGCCTGCGCTGCGCTCAGATCGGGCGGGTGCCACGCGGAACCAGCCATCTGTGGGACCGCGAACGCCTCAGCACTGAGACTTTGGCGCTTCTGACCGCCCATGGCAGGGACATCGCCAGGCACATCATCACCGACTACGTGCCACTGTCTGAGGCGCCGCAGACCCTGACACGACTGGCCCATAGCCGGCACAACGGGCTACAACTCGTCTTCACCTGAACGAACCCTGGCCACTGGGTTCGCCCACGGATCCGATCGAGGGCAGCGCGCTGATCTCGGCGAGTTGTCCGCCGTAGCGAATGGAGGTGGACTGTGAGCCGGCACCGCTATGATATGTCAAGCCGCGCAACGTATTACCGCACTACCAGCGGGCCATCTCAAGTGCGGCGAGGACCATGGTGGTGCCCATGTCGGACCTTTGGGAGGACATCACACCAGGCCTGGCCATCAAGCCTTCGACACCCGGGTGCGATCGCGGGCGGTCTGCAGTACCTGGCTCGACCCAGTGCGTCGGCTGAAGAGAGCTTCTGCTTGGCCCGCGACCTAATTTCTGGACGCGGGCACGAGCAATCCTCAAGCAGCCCAGGCAGGCTGCGCTTGCACTAGGCCATTTAGGCCGGAACGGTAAGCGTCCAAGCTGTGGCGGTGGGTTTGATCGATGGAACCGCCCGAATCCACGGCGATCTGCACATCGACGTGCGTATAAGGCAGCCCGGGCAACGCCAACGGCAGGTGGGGAACGATATCGAACAGGTTCACCACCCGAGAGCAGCTGTCGATCAGCAGGTTGAACGGCACCGCGAAGTCGTACAGGCCGGGGCGTGGGCCCCCGAACGTCGTCAGCTCCGGTTCGGGAACCGACAGGCTTTTGGCGATATCCGGCGCGGCGAGCACCGCGAGGGCAGCACCGAGACTGTGGCCGGTGACGATCACATGCTCGCAGCCGGCGCAGGCGGCCGGCAGATTCGCCGCGAGATTGGCACGCATGCTCTCGTACAGCCCCATCCATCCCATGTGGACGTCGCCGAATCCGGGAGACCGGTCGGTAGCGCGTCGCATCCAGATCGAGGTTCTGCAACCACTCCCTCTGTGATTGGGTACCGCGGATGGCGACGAACGCTGTCTTGGTTGCAATGTTCCTGCCCACCAGGCCGAAGATTGTGGTGGCGCCAGCGACCGTTCGGACGAATGAGCGGGCGCTGTCCGATATGTCTGCGACGAAGTCGAGCAGCGTCGGGTCCGCTTCGAGCAGCGCTGTCTTCTGTAACCGGGCGGCAGGGGCGGGTCTACGCCGGGGTGGTGGAACACCTGGTAGGCGGCCTCGATAAGGGGCAGTATCGTGTCACGGGCGAATTGGGGATCGAAACTCATACCGCACGTCTACTCTTCTCCCCGCTGCGGCACAGCGATACCGTCGATGCTTTCGTTCCGACCGAGTCTGGCGTCAGCTGCCCCAGCAGTAACGTCAGCGCGCGCCGGCCTCTGGCCCGCCGTCTAGTCCCAGCCTTCGGCGGACGACCTCGCGGGCCAAGTCGAGGACTGCAGGGTCGTCGTGCAGGACGAATTTGGTGTCAGCGGCCAGCAGCATCGCGTGCAGCTCGAATGCGAGTCGATCGGGGTCCTCGTGGGCGGGAAGTTGTTGCCGCTCAAGCGCAGTGACTGCGAAGCCCCGAAGCAGCGCTACAAAGTTGGTCTGGATGGCCGCAACCCGATCCTTGACCGGCCCGGGGCGGGTTCCCATCTCCAGCGCCGTGGCAGCGAAGAAGCAACCGCCGGGAAAGACGTGGCGCTGCACGTAGCTGAAAAACGCCTCGCACACCGCCGCCAGTTGGGCCAACCCAGGCTCGGCCTCGAGCGCCGGCTGTACGACTTCGGCGGCGAGAATTCGCTCTGCCTCATCCACGGTGGCCAGCTGAAGTTCCTGCTTCGAGCCGAAGTGCGCGTAGAGACCGCTCTTGCTGATGCCCGTTGCGACGGCCAGATTGCCGATCGAGAGGCCCTCAAGTCCGTCTACGGTGGCCAGTGACGCGGCAGTTTTCAATATTGCCCTGCGGGTCCGCTCGCCGTCGGCGCGAGGGCGTCGCTGAGCACTATGGCGCTGGTCCATCTCATCGTCCGCCATGTTGACAAGATAGCACGATCGGTCGTACTTTCAGACTTAGCACGATCGGTCGTGCTAAATCCTGAGGCTGCGGCCCATCACGTAAGGAGCTCACGATGCAGGCAACCAGCACTGTCAACGGCGTCGACCTCGACCGCCTGTCGGCAACGATCGAGTCCATCAGTGCGAAGCCGGAACTTGCGCGGTTTCAGTTCCGCGCGCGGAATCGATGGATTGACGGCGGCCACAGCCGCACGGTGATCAAGGATTTCTACGGGGCCGGCGAAGAAGACGCCACCCGCACCGAGCCGTTCACTGTGGACACCGACGAGCCGGCCGTCCTGCTCGGGGAAGACCGCGCGCCCAACGCGGGCGAATACGTCCTGCATGCACTGGCGGCATGCCTGACAGGCACCATCGCTTACCACGCGGCCGCCCGCGGCATCGCGCTCGAAACGCTGGAGACCACCATCCGAGGCGACCTCGACCTGCAGGGCTTCCTCGGTCTGGACAGCGATGTCCGCCCGGGCTGCGAGCGGATCGAGGTCACGATCAAGATCACCGGCGACTTCGACGACGATCAGCTTGCCGAGCTCGCCGGCCTGACCCGTTACTCGCCGGTCCGCGACATCGTGAGCAATCCCGTACCCGTCACGATCGACGTGGCGCGGGCCTGAACCGCTCGCATGGTGTCCGCGCCAACAGTTTCCCGGCGCGGATACCATGCCCGAAGGGCAGTGGCGTTACCCATTCCCACGCTCAATCTCAAGCTGGCGCCCGTTACCCCTTTCGCTGGCCGGCGATGACCGCCCTCGTCTCAGTATTACTCTCCTGGCACTGCGGGCACCGTCCCGTTCAGATACCCGCCTCCGATTGTTGATCGCTACCCCTGAAGAATCCATGGTCGCGCTCGAACGGTTAATACCTCTAATACGGGCCTTGCATACGGTCGCGTGTTCGCTCCCATAAGTGCAGTAGCGCATTACTGCGTTCGGTCGGCTGAACCTGGGACAAGATCCAGGTCATAACAAAGGCGAAAACCGACGACAGGGACGGCATGGGCAGCGCCAGGTATATCGGTCGGGTGGGCGGGTTGGCAGTCGCTCTGGGGATCGGCATGGCGCTCGCCGCCACGCCGGGGACCGCTTGGGCCAACCATTCCACGTCTGCGGCCGCGGAGACCAAGGACGGGTCAGGACCCGCGGGGCCGAGCGAGTCCGCGGCACCCAAGAAGACTGAAGGCACCACCGATTCGTCCTTTGCTGAGCCTTCCGATAAGGACGGCGACTCCGCAAAGACGACCGATCCGGAAAGGGTAGGACCCGCGGACGCGGAGTCGAGCCCAGATGACCGCATGGAGTCGGATCCCGCTAAGGACGATGAGCGACCGAAGAACCGGCAACGAGGCACGCGGCGCGCAACGCTGTCCGTCGCAGACAGGGAGGCCGGAGAGGTCAAGGCTCCTCCGCGGCGGATTCCTTCACTGCGCGACCGCGCCGTTGTTGAGGCAGCGGTGGCGCAGTCCTCCGCGCCGCCAGCCACCATGGTGGTCATGCCTACGGCCGCGCCGACGCGCGCTGGTGTCGTTGCCCATCAGGGAATTCCGGTGGGGGCACCAGACGCGGAACCTTCTCAACCGGCGACCCTAAAGATGACGATGAACCTCCCGACGCCGACGGCCCTTGGCTCGTCCAGTAGCGACGGCCCCGCACCGATACCGGTCGACTCGCAACTGGAGACGGCGCTGGCGGCGTGGGCTGGCCGCCCACGCCTCAGCGGTGTCGCGCCGAGCAGCCGAAGCACCGAGACTGGGCAGACTTTCGCCACAGCGCTTGCGCTGCCGAATTCAGCACCCGACGTTCGCCCCCAGCCCGTCGGCATCCCGGATCCGGTGACTGGCCTGGTCACCGGCACGGTGATCGCCACAGATCCAGACCACAACACGCTCACCTACGCCGTGGCCAGAGAAGCGAACGGCGGATCGGTGGTGGTGAACCCGCAGACGGGCAGATACACCTACACCCCAACCGAGGCCGCACGGTTGGCTGCGGGCACGACGACGACGGCCGACATCGACTGCTTCACCGTCTCGGTCGGCGACGGTCAACAGACCAGCATCGCGACGATACAGGTGTACATCTCGCCGACGAGGTTGGACACCAAGGCCTCAATCGCGGTGGGCAGCCGCCCCTCGGCGATGGTGATGACGTCTGACGGCCGCATGTTCGTCGCCAATACGGGCAGCAACACCGTGTCGGTGATCAACACTGTCACCGGCCAACGCATTGACGCCAACACGAGCGTGTTTTCCCGAGATATCTCCGTGGGCTCAGCACCCAGCGCATTGGGGCTCAGTACGGACGGCAAACGCATGTATGTGGCCAACACCCGCAGCGGCTCAGTAACAGTCATCGACACTGCCACCTACAAACGCGTCGACGCCAACACGAGCATTTTCTCGACGAGCATTGCGGTAGGTTCATCACCTGCCGCGATGGCGCTCAGCGGCACCCGACTGTATGTCGCCAACCGCGGCAGTAACACAGTGTCGGTCATTGACACCACAATCAACAAGATGGTTGACATCAATGCGAATGTTTCTGGAAATCAATCGATTTCCGTCGGTTCCGGGCCTACCGCGTTGGAACTCAGTGGCAATCGCCTCTATGTGGCCAACCGCAGCAGCAACACCGTGTCGGTGATCGACACCAGCACCAACACCGTCATCAAAACCATAGCCGTAGCCAGCCAGCCCTCCGACCTCGCTATCGGATCCAACGACCGGTTGTATGTGGTAGGCAACGGCACCGTCTCGATTATCAATACCGGCACCGATGAGCTCGCTTCTGTTGACCCCAAAGGCTCTGGCACAAACCCGATCCCAGTAGGTTTGTCACCAAGTTCGGTAGCAGTGAGCCCGCTGGGGAACTTGGCCTATGTCGCCAACGGCGACGACAGCATCTCGGTGATCGACACCGAGGCCTTCACGGTGCTCCGCACCGTGGCGATCGACTCTGACCCGACCGGTGGCCACATCGTCACGATCAGCCCTACCGGCACCCTCTACGTCTCCGATGCTGTCGACAACACCGTGCGGGTGCTGGCCATCACCCCCGGCAGTACGCCGCCTCCCGACGCCACGAAACTTGCAGTCATTGGCAATATCAGCCTGCCGGGCTATCGCTGGGGACCCCCTGTGCTGAGTGCCGATGGCAGTCGCGGCGTCATCACCGGCTCGGACGGCGGCAACGGAGTGGTGGTGATCGATCTGGCCAGCGGCACGCAGATAAGCAACATCCAGAGCGGCAGCCCTTCTTCGACAGACGCCTCTCACTCCTCGACCGACGGCACTCACACCCTGGTGTACAACATCGTCGGAACACCGTCGACCGGATTCACCACCCAGGTGACGGTCGTGGACGTCACCACCGGCGCCCAGATCGGCTCTACCTTCGAGCTCGCCGGTGACGGCTCACTGTACGGCCCGGAGTTGAACTGGGATGGCAGCCGCGCGCTCATCACCACCCGCGATTGGGACCCGGACACCAACTTCATCACCATCCGGGCGGCGGTGATGAACACGGACACCGGGGATCAGCTCGGTGACACCGTCATCCCCGTCGGCGAACCGTACCCGATGTTGAGCGCCGATCGCACCCGCGCACTGATCTTCGACTCCGTGTCTGACCCGACTCTAGGATCCGTCACGCACATCACGGCGATCGACCTGGATACCGGCACCCACACCACTACGACCCGCACCGGCGCCTGGCGAGTACCGCTGATCGGCACCGACTACAGCCCTCAGCTGTTGGATGACGAGGGCAGCCGTGCGCTGATGGTCAGCGATGTACCCGATCCGCGTAACTTGGGCAACCCGACCACCCTGGTGGCGGTCATCAACACCATCACCGGTGCACAGATCGGTACCACGCTGACACTGCACGGCAGCGAGTGGGGCTCGCGGCTGGTCAGCCTCGACCGCAGCCGCGCGCTGATCGTGACGAACACCTTCGACGGTCGCTTGGGCATCAACACCACCCGGTTGTCGTTGGTCGACACTGCGAACGCCACTCAAGTGGCCACCACCACCACGATGACCGGCTTCCTCGATGGCGGCTCAATCTGGTTCAGCGCCGACCTCAGCCGCGCCGTGACCCTGACGCTCAGCACGAACGTCGCATCCACCGGAACTCCTACCGTCCAGGTGTCGGTCGTCGACACCGATACCGGCAATCAGGTCGGCGCCGACCTCACTCTCGACGACAACTACGGCTCGGTGGTGTTGAGCGCCGATGGCACCCGCGCCCTCGTCAGCACCGGCACCAAGCTCGCGGTGATCAACACTGCGACCGGCGCCCTGGCAGGTCCGATCCTGAAGGGAACATGGGGCATTTCAAACGTGCTGAGCCCTGACGGACGTCGCGCAGTGACCGCAGATGTCGTCTTCAACCGTTTCACTGGGTACAGCACCAAGGTGTCCGTGGTGCAGATCGGGTAACGCTCTGAACGCGTTGCCCGCCAGCACATCGGAGCCCCAGTCGGACTCGAACCGACACTCGCAGAGTGCGAGTACGGGGCCTGCCGCTTTTGGCGACCTGGCAAGGCAACCTTGGCGCTCACGACCTCCGCGCCCGAGGTCACGCCGGTGTGACCACCCAGGAGCCCTTCCGCAGCACGCCGATGACGGCAAGTTCCCCGTCGAGCACCACCAGGTCGGCCGCCGCGCCGACGGTCAGCTCGGCGCTCGGCAACCCGAGTGCCCGGGCAGGGTTCACCGACGTCTGCGCCACCGCGGCCTGCAGCGCCTCGTCCCGCGGCGCTCCGCTGTGGGTGACGGCGAACCGGAGCACCCGGTCCATCGTCGCGGTGCTGCCCGCGATGGTGTCGGTACCCGCCACCCGGGCCACACCGGCGGCGACGTCGACCGCCAGCGGACCGAGGAGGTAGCGGCCGTCGGACATCCCGGTCGCGGCCATGGCGTCGGTGATCAGTGAGATCCTGTCGACGCCAACGGCTTTGGAGACGAACCGGTAGATCGCGGGGTCGACGTGCACCCCGTCGGTGATGAGTTCGACCGTGACGCGCGGGTCTTCCATCAGCGCCACGATCGGTCCCGGTTCACGCCGATCGATCGGGCGCATCGCGTTGAACAGGTGTGTGCCGACCGTCGCGCCCGCGTCGATCGCCGCCCGAGCCTGCTCATAGGTCGCCTCGGTGTGGCCGACCGCGACCACGACGCCCGCAGAGGCGAGCTGTTCGATGGCGGCGATGGCTCCGGCGCGCTCGGGTGCGATGGTGACCATGCGGATCGCGCCGTCGGCGGCGCGCAGCACCGCATCGATCTCGGCGGGTTCCGGGTCTCGCATCAGTGCCGGCTGGTGGGCGCCACAGCGCAGAGGCGACAGCCATGGACCCTCCAAGTGGATTCTGTCGATCACGCCGGCGCGGACGTCGCGCGCCAACGCTGCAACCTGTCGCAGCAGTTCGGCGGGACCGGCGGTGACGAGCGAGGCGACCAGAGTGGTGGAGCCGTGCCCGCGGTGCAGCGCCGCGGCGGTGGCCGTCTGCTCCGGTTCGGCGGCCGAGAAGTTGGCGCCCCCGCCGCCGTGCAGGTGGGTGTCGACGAAGCCCGGAACCACAGTCGCGGCACCGAGGTCCGTATCGGGCGGTGCGGGCGGTGCGCCAGCACCCACCTGGCGGATCGCGCCGTCGGAGATCTCCAGCCAGCCCGGGCGCAGCAAATCCCGCCCGGTCAGCACGGTGTCGGCGCGCAGCAACACCTCAGACGCCCTGCCAGTCCGGCTTGCTGCGGTAGGTCTCGCGGTAGTAGTCGACCAGTTGGAGCCGACGGGCGGCCGCGGCGTCGAGAAGCACGGTGACGTGCGGATGATGTTGCAGCACGGTCGCCGGCCACATGGCGCTCACTGCGCCCTCGACGAGATGGTGCACCGCTTCGGCCTTGCCGCGTCCGGTCGCGACCAGGACGATGTGCCGCGCCTCGAGGATGGTGCCCAACCCCTGGGTCAGGCAGTGCGTCGGCACCGCATCGACGTCGTCGTCGAAGAACCGGGCGTTGTCGATGCGCGTCTGCCGGGTGAGGGTCTTGATGCGGGTCCGCGAGGCCAGCGACGAGCCGGGCTCGTTGAACGCGATGTGTCCGTCGGTTCCGATGCCGAGGATCTGGAGGTCCACCCCGCCCGCGTCGCGGATCGCCGCCTCGTAGGCCGCGCAGGAGGCGGGGATGTCGGCGGCCAGACCGTCCGGACCCTGCACTGCCCCGTCAGGAAAGTCGACCCGCGACACGAACACCTGGTCGATGACGTTGCGGTAGCGCTCCGGGTGGTCGGCCGGCAGTCCGACGTACTCGTCGAGGGTGAATCCGCGGGCCTGGCGGAAGGACAACCCCCCCGCCTCGTGGCGCGCCGCCAGTTCGTCGTAGATGGTCAACGGCGACGAACCGGTGGCCAACCCGAGCACCGCGTCCGGCTTGCGATTCAACAACGCCTCGACCGCGTCGGCGCCGACCCTGCCGATCTCCGCACGGTCTTCGAGGATGACGACTTCCATCAGGTGGCCATCAGGCGGTCAGGGTGAAGAGTCCGTCACCGTGGGCGATCACCGCGCCCTCGAGCACAGCCTCGGCCGGAGTGATGGCGTCGGCGTCGCGCTGGTCCATCACCACAACGGGGACAATGGGATTGAGACCTTTGGCGGCGATGGCAGGCACGTCGTAGGTGATCATCTTCTGGCCCGCGGTGACCTCGTCGCCCTGAGCGACGTGGGTGGTGAATCCCTCGCCGTCGAGCGCGACGGTGTCGAGGCCCAGATGAACCAGCACACCGACGTTGTCGGAAGTCATGATCACGTAGGCGTGCGGCATCAGCTTGAGCACCTTGCCGGTCACCGGAGCCACCGCGTCGATCACCTCCCGCGGCGGATCCACCGCCGCACCCAGACCCACCATGCCCGCGGAGAACACCGGGTCGGGGACATCGGAAAGCGGGACCGCGCGCCCGGCGACCGGGGCGAGGACGGACGTGTTGCTCATCGTCGGTACTCCTTTTGTCCGATCGGATGAAAGCCGATCGCTCCCAGAATAGGCTTGTCACACTTGCGCAAGGGCACGAAACGGGCGAGAGAGAAGGCTGATCTGTGACCAGTAATTCTGCGAAACCACAAGAAGCGCAGAGCAAGTCGGGCTTACGGATACCAGGATTCGCCCAGTTGCAGCGGCTGGGCAAGAGCCTCATGCTGCCGATCGCGGTCCTGCCCGCTGCGGGCATTCTGCTTCGATTGGGGCAGCCGGACCTGCTGGGCCGGATCGAGGTACCGGTCATCGGGCCGTTCTTCAAGGCGATGAGCGCCGCCGGCGATGCGCTGTTCACGAACCTGCCGCTGCTCTTCGCCGTCGGCGTGGCCATCGGTTTCTCCAGGAAGGCCGACGGATCCACCGCGCTGTCCGCGGTCGTGGGTTATCTGGTGGTGCAGGCGGTGTTCAAGACCATGTCGCCGATCGTGCTGGCCGGTCAGCTCGACAAGTCGGGTGACCAGGCGCAGATCAACTACAGCGTCTTCGCCGGCATCATCGTCGGCTTGCTCACGGCCTGGCTGTTCGACCGCTACCACACCATCGTGCTGCCGTCTTATCTCGGATTCTTCGGCGGCAGAAGGTTCGTCCCGATCGTCGTCTCGCTCGCGTGTCTGTTCCTCGCGTTCGCGATGAGCTACTTCTATCCCGTCTTCGACGCCGGGCTGACCGGCCTCGGTGAGTTCATCGGCGGGTCGGGAGCAATCGGGGCGTTCGTCTACGGATTCGCCAACCGCATGCTGATTCCGCTGGGGTTGCACCACATTCCGAACTCCTACATCTGGTTCCTCTACGGCGATTACCAGACGCCCTCCGGTGAGACGGTCACCGGCGAGCTCACCCGGTTCGCCGCCGGCGACCCGACCGGCGGCCACCTGACGGCGGGCTTCTATCCGATTCTCATGTTCGGTCTGCCCGCCGCCGCCCTGGCGATGATCCATGTGGCGAACAAGAAGCAGCGCAAGGTGGCGGTCGGCATCCTGTCGGCCGCGGCGCTCACCGCGTTCGTGACCGGGATTACCGAACCGCTGGAGTTCGCCTTCATGTTCGTGGCGTTTCCGCTGTACGTCATCCACGCCGTACTGACGGGACTGTCGCTGGCGATCGCCTACCTGCTCGACATCCATCTGGGGTTCTCGTTCTCCGCCGGACTGATCGACCTGCTGCTCTACGGCACGGCGCCTGCCGCGAAGAACATCCCGCTGCTGATCGGGATGGGCGTGGTGTTCTTCGTCGTGTACTACCTGCTGTTCCGGTTCGCCATCACGAAGTTCAACATGCGCACCCCCGGCCGCGAACCGGAGGACGAGTTCGAAACCGAGGAGCAGGCGAACCTGGAGGCAGGCACGGGCGCAGCAGCGACGACGACGGCGGTCGCCGCGCCGGCTCAGACGAAGGCCGAGCAACTCATCGCCGCGTTCGGCGGCCGCGACAATCTGGTCAACGTGGACGCCTGCATCACGCGGCTGCGCATGGAGGTCAACGACAAGTCCAAGGTGGATCAGGCGCAGCTCAAAGCGCTCGGCGCCGCCGGCGTCCTCGAGGTGGGCAACAGCGTCCAGGCGGTGTTCGGCACCCAGTCCGAGGCGTTGAAGAACGACATCCGCGACGCGCTGTAGCTGGGCTCAGCCGACCTTCTGAAGCTGGAACGGGCTCTGGGTGACGAGGCCGCCTGCGCATCCGAAGTTCGAGTCCGACGACACCACACCGCTCAGCGTCACCGGGTCCACCGACATCGACACCACGGCCGGTTCGTAGTGTCCGTCGTCGCAGGTGAGTCCGCCCGGCTTCGTCACCGTGAACACCCACCGGCCGTCGGTGAAGGTCGTGGGAGTGCTCCAGCCCTGGTTGCTGGCGACCGTGCCGGTGCATCCTGTGGGGGCGCAACTCGTCGCGATGGTCCACACGTTGTACGGATCGCCGTCGGTGGACCCATAGGTGCCGTTGAGCAGCGGCGGATCAGCGGCCGCGCCCCCAGCGAGAGCCATTGCCGCGATCGCCGGTGCGGCCACGGCGGCGAGAGCACTCAGAACCTTTGCCATAGTGATTCGCAGGGTACGGGCTCGTCAGCTTGGATCGACGCAGGCGGACGGCCTGATCCCTGGTCGTGTCCGTCGTGTCGCCGAACCGAGATCTGCGGGCTAGGCGATCTTGAGGATCGAGACCCTGGCGGTCGAGGTGAGGCTGAGCCAGTTGGCTTGTGTGGTGACGATCAAAGCGTGAGCGCGGTCCGGACTGAACACACTCGACGAACCGTAGTTGCCGCCCGCGAAGGCGAGTGTCTTCCCGATCTGTGTCCCGGTCACTGTGTTGACCACCGACGCCCGAATGCTGTACCGCCCTAACAGATCGTGGCCCCTGCCAGCATCAGGCCGCGATCTTTGTCCTCACTGAAGATCGGTGAGGATGTGCCTCCCACACTTGAATACGTTCGGGGCACACGCTCGCGGAAGGGACCGTCATTCTGAGCGGTCCGGATCTGTGGGAGGGCGTCACTCCCGGCCTCGCTATCAAGCCCGATCGATCACCGGCGAGCAATCGCCGCACACGGTTCCCGCCGACCGAGGCACAATGTGGCCGAGTCATTGTGGAGGGACCTGACATCGGCCTACCGTCGCCGCAGTACCGCCGACAGGTGGTGCTGTAACGGCTGCCCCACGGCGGCCATCCGCAGGCTGTAAGTCAGCGTGTCACCCCGGACCTCCATCGACCGGCACACAGCCATCACCTCCTTGGCCGACTCGGCGCGGCCGATCTCGCTCGACACCAGATCCATCCGCAGCCCATTGCCGTCGGCGGCTATCCGCCCCTCCTGGATCTCGGTGATGCCGGTCGGATGCGCGAGGATCCACTCGACGCGGTCCGCCGCGGGCGCGCGCAGATAGCCCGTCTCGGCGTGCAGCGGCCGGCCGTCGTCGGTGGCGCGGGTGCGCTGCACGTACGTCAGAAACGGCTTGCCGGCATGGCCGAAGGTGACCTCTTCGATGTAGCTGAACGGCTCGATCGTCGGATACTCCCCCGCGCCCTCGCCGGCCCATGTGCCGAGCAGAGGCGCCAGCACTGCGATGTCAGGATGCAGCTCAGCACCAGAAACGGCCACCGGACCAGCGTACGTCGCACCCCCCGATGTGACTACGCTCACAGGACAACGTAGGTTGTCAGGGTTGGGCTTGAGCAGGACGGAGTCGTTTGCGGTGATTGATGGGGAGCGGGCGCGCAGACGCCCGAGGATTCGATACGCCGTCGTCGCCGTGGCGCTCTGCGCCGGGATCGCCGCCGCACCGGTCCCGAGCATCGCATGGGCTGACCCCTCGGGGTCGGACTCGACATCCAGCACGACCGTCCACGCCGGCCCGGCCGACGCGGACACCACCTCACCCTCCACCGGCCGTCAGGACACCGAGACCGACACGTCTCCTTCGCAGTCGCAGGACGACGCCCCGAAGGACGAGGCGGAGCCCGAGATCCGCGATCGGGACGCCGACGTCGACGCCGGTCAGGCCGACGAATCCGACAGCACTGATCACGCCGTGGCCGAACGCCCTTCGCGTCGCGATGAAACGGCGCAGCTCGCGAAACCCGAGCGTCGCACGCCGCTCCTCGATCGGCTCCGCGCACGAATCGACCACACACCGAGGGACGACGACAGCACGGAAGCGACGCCGCCGACCCGTCACCTGACCGTCGTCCGTACTGGGAAGGCCGAACCGGCAGCAGCCATGGCCCCGACCGTCGCCGAGGTCGACGTGCCGGTCGCCGCCGTGACACCACTGCAGCCCCAACCGCTGTCGCCGCTGGGCAAGCTGCTGCAACTGCCGGGCCATCTCGTCAACACGGTGCTGCAGATCTTCGACATCACCCGGTCCTCCCAGGGGCCTGCTGCGCCGATCAAGATCGCGCCGCCGATCAACGACCTGCTGTTCGCCGCGTTCCGCGAAGTGGAACGGTGGATCGGGCTCGATCGCACTCCCCCGCCGCAACCGCCGTTCCCGACGCTCACCTACACGGGTCCCACCACCGCGAAAACCCCGACGGTGGCGCAGTTCCTCAACGCGTCGGCGGCCGCGTACGGTCTCGGGACCACACCTGGCGGCCTGGTTCCGTTCACTGTCAACGGCTTTCAGATGGCGTCGGCGAACATCATGTCGGGCATGGCAGCCAGGGTGTGGGTGACCCCCGACAATCAGATCGTCATCGCCTATCAGGGCACCACCGGCGGGACGAATCTCCTCTTCAACGCGTTCATCGCGGCCGCGCAGATCTTGACGGACCTTCAGGTGATTTTCACGCAGACCACACCGTGGGCCTTCCACGATGCGCTGCGCTTCGCCGAGCGGGTGCAGGCCGCCGCAGCTGCGCAGGGTTACGGCGCCGACGACATCTTCGTCACGGGTCACTCGCTCGGAGGGTGGGAGGCCCAGTACGTCGCTCAGCAGATCGGCCTCGCCGGCGTCGGCTTCGAGAGCCCGGGAATGAGCAGCACGGTCCCCGGCAACGGTGCGGATTCGCTGTTCGTCAACATCGAAACCTACGGCGATCCAGCACCGTTCATGTCGTCAGACCTGCCCGGCCTGCAGCCGCTCATGCCGCCCTATGTCCCCGGCGGCGGCACCAAGCCGCACTACGGACACATAGTGATGATCGGTGATCCCGCGGCGATGACACCGCTGCTGAACGCGGTGACGCTGTGGCGCACAGGCCCGATCCGCAGTCTCATCTTCTTCGTGGATTTCCTCGGCAACTTCTTCCAGTACCACCTGCCGGGCATCCAGGCCTACCACCTCGGCGTCGTCCCGGACCCCGGCGTGGTGCCGTGGCTGGGCACCGCGCGCGGGCCCGTCAACACCGGCTGGGGTGATCTCACGATCACCGAGTTGCTGCAGGCCGCTTCGGATGGCGGGAGCCTGCACCGCTCCACCGTCGCTGCCTGACCTCCACGACGAGCGCTTGACCCTCCCCCTGGGGAATCTCCACTGTGGCGGTATGACTGACACCGACACCATGTGGAACGCCCTGCCCGCCGTCGTGCCCACCTACCTGAGCGCCCACCAGACCCGCGACGTGGCCGCCGCCCTCAGCACCTTCACCGCCGACGCCGCCGTCACCGACGAGGGACACACCGTCGCGGGACGACAGGCCATCGGCGCCTGGCTGGACGACGCGGGCAGCGAATACACCTTCACCACCACGTTCACCGGCGCCACCGTCTCCGGTCCCGAGCACATCGACGTCGTCCAACGTCTGGAAGGCGACTTCCCGGGTGGGGTGGCCGATCTGCACTACCGGTTCACCCTGGCCGGCGACCTCATCAGCCGGCTCGTGATCGAGCCCTGAGACGGCGTCGAAGACATGGCGTCAGCAGCTGTGGCAGCGACTACGAACCATCTTGCTGCGCAGCTGTTTCCGCCCTGGTGATCGCCGCCTGCACACCGCGATTGTGCAGCAGCACATCGTCCATCACCGCCGTCGTCAGGGACCGCACGGCCAGCAACGGGCGGACCCAGGCCGGCGCACTGACGCGTGCCGCGCGCCGCTCGATCGCGTCAAGCACCGCGTCGGCTGCCGCGCCGACCGTCATCTCCCTGGTGAAGATGCCGGGCACCGCCCGGCGCACCGCCGCGGCCGCCTCGTCGGCGAACGCATCGTTGGCCAGATCGGTGTCGATGAAACCGAGATAGGCGATCCCGGCCGTGACGCCGTGCGGCGCCAACTCGACCCGTAGCGCCCGCGCCAACTGCTCCACTCCCGCCTTGCTCACCGCGTACGGCGCGGCCAGCACGCCGTTGAAGAACGCGTAGATCGAGCCGACCAGCAGCACGTGGCCGCGGCGCTCGAGCACGCTGGGCAGTGCTGCCCGCACGGTCCGCCACTGGCCGAGCAGGTCGACTTCGACGGTGTGCTCGAAGGCGTCCGGGGCGATGGTGGCCACGGTGCGCGACGGCGGGGCGATTCCGGCGTTGGCGACGATCACGTCGATCCCGCCGAACGTCGCCGCCGCGTCGTCGGCGGCGCGCTGCAGCTTGTCCGCCGAGGTGACGTCCGCCTCGAAAGCGGCTGCGCCGTCGCCCAACTCGTCGGCGAGCGCCTGCAGCGTCGCCAACGTCCGTCCCACCAGCGCCACCCGCGCCCCGCGGGTGTGGGCGCGGCGCGCGGTCTCAGCACCGAGCCCACGCGCGGCGCCGGTGATGAACAGCACCCGGCCGTCGAGGTCCATCCGCGCCGGCCGCGTCACCACGCGCGCAGCAGTCCGGCCGGCCAACCGCACAGCGTCGTCGAGGAGCACGGGTCCGAAGGTAGCCGTTCACGCGTCGACCGAAACCGGTACCGATGACGCTTTGGTGACGTCATGTTCGCGCCGACAGGCCGCGGGTAGCTCTCGGCCATGACCAGTCTCCGCAACGACCCCCACGAGCGGGGAGTCGACACCGGCAGCATCTTCCCGCCCCTCACCCACGACAACGCGGTCCGCGCACAAGGGTCGCTGCTGATCCGGCTGACCGACCTCGACGAGCGCGGGGTGCGAGAGGTCAGGACCGATCGGCACGGCGTGCTGGCTGTCGGCGTGACGCCCGACGGGACCCCGTTCGCGGTCGGCAACACCTGCCGGCACCAGTTCGCTCAGTTGGGCCGCGGCCGCGTCACCGAGCAGGGCTGCCTGGAATGCCCGTGGCACCGCGCCCGCTACGACGTGGGCACGGGCGCGATGACGGAGGGACCCAAGGGCCGGTTGTTCGGTTTCAAGCCCTATTCGGCGTTGATCCGCGCGTTCGGCAGCCGGCTCAAGCTCGCCACCGTTCGGGTGCACATCCGCGACGAAGCCATCTACCTGGACGAATAGAACGGCGAGACACGCCAGATCCGGCAGATGCCGGGGATGGCAAACGCCTGGGGCCGACATCATTTATCGTCGTGCCGTGCCAGAAATGGATCGTCGTCACCTGATGTTCATGATCGGTCTGGGCGCCGCAGCCGCGGCGCTGCCCGCCGCGACCGCTCACGCCCAACCCGTCCCCGGCGATGTCCCCCCTGTTCCCGTACCCCCCGGAGCGGCGGCGCCCCCGACTGCAGACGTCGCCCCGGCGTTCCTGTTCCAGGAGGAGTTCAACGGCCCTGCCGGCGCACCGCCGGATCCGGCGTGGTGGTTCATCGTCCCGGAACGCGAACTCATCAAGAACCCCGTCGAGTGGGACAAGCCCTACAACATGGGACGCTACGTCACCGACCAGGAGCACATCTTCCAGGACGGCAAGGGCAACCTGGTCATCCGCGCCACCCGCGGTCCGGGCAACACCATCCAGGAGAAGTACGCGAGCGCCAAGGTCATCGGGAACTGGCGCGGCGGGGTCGGCACCACCTGGGAGGCGCGGGTGAAGCTCGACTGCCTCACCGACGGTGCCTGGCCCGCATTCTGGCTGCTCAACGACAACCCCGTGCGCGGCGGTGAGGTCGACCTGATCGAGTGGTACGGCAACAACGACTGGCCGTCCGGCACGACGGTGCACGCACGGCTGGACGGCACGTCCTTTGCCACCGATCGCCACCCCATCGACAACGCGTGGCACACGTGGCGCATGACGTGGCTGCCGACAGGCATGTACTTCTGGAAGGACTACCAGCCGGGCATGGAGCCGTTCTTCACCGTGCCCGCGAATTCCATCGACGACTGGCCGTTCAACGACCCGGGGTACACCCTGGCGCCGGTGTTCAACATCGCGGTCGGCGGCTCGGGAGGCCGCGAGCCCGCGGGCGGCAATTATCCGGCTCAGATGCTCATCGACTGGATCCGGGTGTTCTGACCGCCCCACCTCTGCACGTTCTGCACAGGAAGTCCGAGTAGCGGCCTGCAGAACGTCGCGGGGTGGGGCTCGTGGGACAGACCCGGTGACGGCGAGATCAACGGGCCGCACCGCGGCAGCGCCGGGAGCAGTACACGATCCGATCCCACTGCCCGCGCGAGCTCCATTTCTTGCGGTCGTGGAAGGGCCTGCCGCAGACCGGGCAGACCTTCACCTGCGGCTTCTCACTCATCACCGCCATTGTGACGTGACGGGACCCTGACGTTGCCGACAATTTGCTTCGCGGTTCGCCAGTTCACGGTTAGATTTCGCACGTGACGTCGAGAAATATCGGTTACTGGTTCTTTGCCGCAGGCGCGGGCGCGTGTATCGCGCTCAGCGCCGGACACGGTGTCGCCGCCGCCGAGCCCGACACCGGCGAGGACTCCGCGAGCCGGTCGGCCGACACCAATAGTGCGGGTCCGGCCCGGGACACCTCGGCCGAAGACGAGGGCGCCACCCGGGGAGACGCGGACCCCGCGTCGGCTCCGGCGTCCACCCGGGAGCGCGACGACGAGCCGGACGAGGACGAGGCGGAGGCGCCGACCACTCGCGTCAAGCACCACAAGCTCTTCACCCTCGGCCAATCTGAGGAGACCGAGAGCGAGGAACCCGCCGAGGACACGGCACCCCGGGAGACAACTGATCACCGGCGCTCACCTGAGCCGCTGGCTCCCGTGGCACTCAACCTGATGTCGGCCCTGGCCAAGCCCGAACGGCTGGAACCCGTCGACACCCCGCCGGTACAGACGCTGTCAGCCCCCGCCGGCGTCGTCACCGGCGTCAAGACCGGTCGCGCCGCGCTTGACATTCCGATCGGCGACAAGACGCTCACCACACGTGCGGACTGGTACTTCCCCACCCAGGGGGGCGGTTCGGTAGCGGCCAAGGGCGTCATCTACCTGCAGCACGGCTTTTTTGGTAGCAGCTTCTTCTACTCCGCGCTTGCCAAGAACCTGGCGCAGCGGACCAACAGCATCGTTGTGGCCCCCAATCTGCCGTCCCTCCCATCGCTGCGGTGCGGCGGATGCTGGATCAACGGCGTATCGACCCAGAAGGGCGTCGCCGCGCTGTTTCTCCGCGACGAAGGTGCGCTCAACCACAGCGCGGAAGCGGCCGGGTTCTCAGGGGTACTGCCGAAGGACTTCGTCCTGACAGGACATTCCGCCGGCGGCGGCTTGGCCGCCGCAGCCGGCGGTTACTACGCGGTCGACCCGGGCACCGGCGGCAACCTGCGCGGCGTGGTGATGTTCGACGGCTTCACCTTCGGCGGCGTCGTGCCCGACGCTCTGGACCGGCTCGACAAGCCCTACATCCCCGTCTACCAGATCGCTGCGCCTCCCCAGCTGGGGAACTTCTTCGGGGCCACCACCAGCGAGCTGGTCAGGGAACGCCCGAACCGGTTCGTCGGGGTGACGCTGGCCAACGGTTCGCATGTCGACTCGCTGATCGGCGGCAACTTCCTCGTCGACTTCTTCTCGCAGCTGGTGACGCGGCGATCCCCGCCCGGCAACACCGAAGCGGTCTACACGCTG
Source organism: Mycolicibacterium psychrotolerans (assembly GCF_010729305.1). Lineage (NCBI taxonomy): Bacteria > Bacillati > Actinomycetota > Actinomycetes > Mycobacteriales > Mycobacteriaceae > Mycobacterium > Mycolicibacterium psychrotolerans. The sequence goes on from NZ_AP022574.1 coordinate 506,161, forward strand.
GCCGACGGCTGGATCAACGACCTGTTCGCCGGGCGGGGCCCGGTCGACGGCACCGGCATCTACGGCGCCCCCGACCAGTACATCGTCATGGGCGACACCGCCGCCGTCGTACTGTCGCCCGCGCCCGTCGTCGACCTGGACTCGTACCTCGGCACCTGGTTCGAGGTGGGAAGCGTCAAGCAGTTCTTCTCGATCGGGCTGGTCAACACGAAGGCCGTCTACAGCCCCAATCTCGACGGATCGATCAAAGTGGAGAACTCCGGCAACTATTTCTTCGACAACGGACCGGAATCGACCATCGAGGGGGCGGCGCTGCCCGTCGATCCGTCGAACAACAAACTGAACGTCACGTTCTTCGGCAAGCCGAAGGCCAACCCGCCGGGCAACTACTGGATCGTCGACCTCGATCCGAACTACCAGTGGGCGATCGTCAGCGACCGCAGCGGGCTGACCGGCTTCCTGCTCACCCGCGAGCAGACCGTGAGCGACGCGTTCTATCAGGAGCTGCTCGACCGCGCGTCGGTCTACGGAGTGCGGGGCCGGATCACCCCGACCCGTCAGCCGAGCGCGGAGTAGACCACGGTCTGAAGCGTTTGAAGTAGCGCACCAGGCGGTACGGCGGCACCCGGCTAGGCCAGTCGTCGGAGCGGAAGTACGCGTCCGTTCCGCCGTCGACGACCATGACACTGCCGCAGAGGAATTCTGCCGCATCGGAGAGCATGAAGACGGCCCAGTCCGCGAGCTGTCCTGCGGCGCCGAACCCGCCGGTCGGGACGGGGAACGACCGCACGTACTTCGCCCGGTCCGGCGACGACAGCTGTTCCTCCAGTAGTGGGGTCATGATCGCTCCCGGCGCCAACACGTTCATCCGGACACCAGCGCCGGCCCAATCCGCGGTCACCGCGTGCCGTCGCACCCAGCGGCTCACGGCGATCTTCGACGCGGCGTACAGCAGCACCGAGGCGTTCCGCCCGAAGACGCGGACCGACCGGATCGCCTTGTCGGGCTCGGAGGCGAGCAGTGCCCGCACCGTGCGGGCCGGGACCAGCGGTGTGGTGGTTGCCGAATTGCTGCCGAAGACAACGACTTTCGCATGGCCGGCCGCGGCCAGTGCGGGGCGCCAGGCGTCGAGCAGGTCGACGACGCCGAAGACGTTGACCTCCGTGATCGACCTCAGCCGGGCGGGTCCCGGGCCGGGTCCGACGCCGGCGGCCAGCACGGCGCCGGTCAACCGACCGCCGCTCGCAGCGAGGACACCGTCGGCGGCCGCCTGGCGGCCCGCAGCGGTCGACAGGTCGGCCACGATGTCGGCGTCATGGAGGTCCACTCCGATCACGGTGTGGCCGGCGGCGCGCAGCCTGACGGCAGTCTCGAGGCCCATCCCCGAGGCCGAACCGGTGATGGCGTAGACACCCATTCACGTCTCCTCTGCAGTTGTGCCCAGCGCCGTCTCCAACTCAGCGAGAGCTTGTTCGGTCAGCGGGATCAGCGACCCCACATCCGGTATCACACGACGACCCGAGACGTAGCCGAACGTCACCCGATCGGCGTAGGAACACATGGTCACGTTCAGTGCCTGACCGTTGATCGCCGTCGACACCGGATAGATCTCCTCGAGAATCGCTCCGTTCCAGTACAACTGACTCCGCGGACCGGGAACGTGGGAGATGGACACGTTGTACCCGCGACGCACCCGCGGCGCGAAGGGCATGATCGGCGGCAGCACCGTGGCCGCGATGCTGGGTGCCGCCAGCAGCATGGTAGCGGCGGGACCGCCCTGCGCGACCTGGCGCTTGGCTCGCGCCATCGCGCGATGAACGTGGGTCAGCCGCTCGGCAGGATCAGCAAGGTCGGTGCCCAGTGGGCACAACTGCAGACCGAACAGGTTCGCCTGCCGGTCCTCATCGGTCACGTGGTCACGAGCCCGGACGGTCACCGGGCAGATCGCCACCAGCGTGTCGGCGGGCAGTTCGCCGCGCGCGGCCAGCCACTCACGGAGCACACCGGCCACCACGGCCATCAGCACGTCGTTGTCCGTCACGTCGGCCGTATGGGCGAGGGCGCGGATCCGGGATTTCGGGAAGTCGACTCCGGCGAATGTGCGGTGTCGGCCGAGACGTCCGTTGAACCGGGTGTAGGGGGCGTCGAGCGGCAGCGCCGCGGTGCCGTCGGCGAAGTGCCCGACCGTCATGGCCAGACCGCCGAGAGCGACCCGGCGCGCCAAGCCCACGCCCGATGTGACGCCGGTGAGCGACGCGCGCACCAGCGACGGCGGGCGGCGGGCGGAGGGCACGGCGGCCGGCTGGGCAGCCGGGGACGTGGTCGCGAAGAGGGACCGGACCGACCGGTTCGCGGGATCAGTGGTGAGCGCATCGGCGATCATCTTCAACCCTGCGACACCGTCGACCACGGTGTGGTGCACCTTGATGTAGAAAGCGAACCTGCCGTCGGTCAGTCCGTCGATCACATACGCCATCCACATCGGCCGCGACCGGTCCAGCGGTTCGCTGTGCAGCGAGCTGACCAGTTCCCACAACGCCTTCCGGTCTGCGGGCGGTGGGAGCGTCGTGCGTCGAACATGCTCGCGCATGTCGACGGTGTCGTCGTGCCGCCACATCCACAACCCCGCGGTGTCCACGCCGATGTGTGGGTGCCGCCGGAAGCGCCGGTCCAGCTCTGCCGTCGCGGTCACCGCATCCCGATAGAGCGCGTCGACGAAATCCGGGCCGGCCTCCTCGGGCGGCGACAAGATCAGCAGCGCGGCGGTGTGCAGCGGGTCGGAGAGCAACTCCGCGGTCATCATCGCCGCATCCAAGGGCGCCAACGGATCCATCTGCCGAACCCCACTCCCCGGTCGGTTTCCCCCATCGTCGCCGGGGGCCCGGTGCCGTGGCCAGTGCCCTGCAGACGTTTCGGGGAGGACCTAAGGCCTCAGAGCCGGCCCTTGAGGATGCGGTGCCAGTACAGCGCGGGCAGTGCGTAGCGGTCGAACGCCCACGCCGAGCGACGCGGCTTGGTGGTGTCGACGAAAGACGGCAGAGAGGACGTGATCGCACCCGTACGGTCGAATTCGCCGGCGATCAGCAGATGCCTCTCGGTGGCGATCGGCGCGACGGTGTATCCGTCGTAGGCCGTCATCGGGGCGCCGCGGCGCGCCGCGGCGAGGTTGTCGACCAGGATCGCGATCTGGCGGCGCAACGCCCCGCCGGACGGGTCCGTGTCGACGGCGGCGCCGTCGCCGGCGGCCCAGATGTTCGGATGCTCGCGGTGGGCGAAGGTCGCGGGATCGATGTCGACAAGACCGTGCGGCTGGCCGCCGGTCAGACCCGAGGCCTGCAGCCACCGCGGACCCCGGTACGGCGGAACCAGGTGCAGCAGGTCGTAGCTCAGCTTCTCGCCGGTCCCGACGGTGATCGACCGTGACTCCGGCTCCAGGGACGTCACCCGAGTGCCGTGCAGAACACGAACGTCCAGCTCCTGCAGACATTCTGAGAGGCGAGCATCGATGTCGGGCACACCGAGCAGGTGCGGCCGGTCGACGACGAGGGTGATGCTCACCCCGGGCAGCAGGCCGGCGCGCCGCCAATGGCCGGCGGCCAGGAACAGCGGTTTGATCGTGGTGCCGGTACAGCTCACCGGCGGGCGGGGCACCGTGAAGACGGCGTGTCCGCCCGGCCGCATCGAACTGATTAGATCCCAGGTCTTCTCGGCGTGGTCGAGGTAGTTGCTCGCCACCGCCGGCGTCCGCAGCGCCGCGTCGATGCCGGGCAGTTCGTCGTCGTCGGGGACCAGACCCGTACCGATCACGAGGTCGTCGTAGCCGTACCGGCGCCCGGAGGCGCACTCCACCGTGGCCGCCGCCGCGTCGACGGCGACCACCGTGTCACGGATCCATGTGCAGCCGCGCGGGGTCACCGACCGTTGCGTCCGTTCCGCATCACGCAGGCTCGCCTCGCCGCCCCCGACATAGGACAGCAGCGGACGGTAGGTGTGCACCGTCTGCGGTTCGATGACCGCGACGCGTCCGAATCCCTTGCGGAGCAGCCGGGCCGCGGCGCTCAGCCCGGCGTTACCGCCGCCGATGACGAGGACGTCGAAGTGCTGGTCCCCGTCGCGGCTCATCCCCGCGTCGTACCCCGGTTCCGCAGCCGGAAACCCGGGTATGCGTGCACTCGTGTCGGTCATCACGGACTGGTTCCTCACCGGACAGGAGCGCGGCAACGCCGCGTCGTCGATCGCCGACTGGCGCGACGGCAACCGGGTGGAGCCGCTGATTCACGGCGCCACCTACTTCGACCGGCTCGCCACCGAGGTGGACAGCCTCGGCCCCGGCGACCACCTGTTCTTCACCGACTGGCGCGGCGACCCGGACGAGCGGGTGCGCGACGGCGGCCCCACGATCGCCGAACTGTTCTGCCGCGCCGCCGAGCGCGGCGTCGTGGTGAAGGGACTGGTGTGGCGCTCGCACCTGGACAAGTTCGCCTACAGCGAGGAGGAGAACCGGCACCTCGGTGAGGCCATCGAAGCGGCAGGCGGGGAGGTGCTGCTCGATCAGCGGGTTCGGTTCGGCGGCTCCCACCACCAGAAGCTGGTGGTGCTGCGGCGGCCCGGTCAGCCTGAGCGCGACGTCGCGTTCGCCGGCGGCATCGATCTCTGCCACTCCCGCCGCGACGACGCCGACCACGACGGCGATCCACAGGCGGTGCAGATGGCCCGCCAGTACGGCGACCGACCACCCTGGCACGACGTGCAGCTTCGAATCCAGGGTCCGATCGTCGGCGCGCTGGATCACGCGTTCCGGGAACGGTGGACCGATCCCGCGCCGCTGGACATGCTCAACCCGGTCGCGTGGGTGGTCGACAAGCTGCGCCGGGCGGACCTGAGCGCCGGCGAGTTACCGCCGCAGCCGCCCGATCCGCCGCCGTGCGGTCCGCACGCCGTGCAGGTGCTGCGCACCTACCCCGACGCCCACTTCTCCTACGCGTTCGCGCCGCAGGGCGAGCGCAGCATCGCGCGCGGCTACACCAAGGCGATCCGACGGGCGCGGCGGCTGATCTATCTGGAAGACCAGTACCTGTGGTCCAAGCAGGTCTCGCATCTGCTCGCCGAAGCGCTGGCGGCCAACCCCGAGCTGCACCTGATCGCCGTGGTTCCACGGCATCCCGACGTCGACGGTCGGCTGTCGCTGCCGCCCAACCAGGTCGGTCGCCAGCAGGCCATCGAGACGTGCCGAAGCGCCGACCCGAGCCGGGTGCACATCTTCGATCTCGAAAACCGCACTGGCACGCCGGTGTACGTGCACGCCAAGGTGTGCGTCATCGACGACGTCTGGGCGTGTGTGGGCAGCGACAACTTCAACCGACGGTCGTGGACGCACGACAGCGAGCTGTCCTGCGCCGTGCTCGACGACACCCGCGACGACCGCGAGCCGCACGATCCGGCCGGCCGCGGCGACGGGGCCCGGGTGTACGCCCGCGACCTCCGATTGCGTTTGCTGCGTGAACATCTCGACCGTGCCGCCGACGGAAGCGAGGACGACGGGCTGCTCGACCCGGCGGCGGCGGTGGACGCGGTCACGGCGTCGGCGAAGGCCCTGCAGGCGTGGCACGACGGGGGCCGGCGTGGTGCGCGGCCACCGGGCAGGCTGCGGCCACACGAACCCGAGCGGCTCGGCAGGCTGACGCGGCTGTGGGCCGAACCGTTGTACCGCGCCGTCTACGATCCGGACGGCCGGTCCTACCGCGACCGCCTGCGCCGGCGGTGGTGACCAGTGCTTGAGGCGGCACACCTGCGGGTACCGTGCCCGCATGGCCGACATCATCGATCTCATCTACGCCGACCACGACTGGCTGCGCCGCCAGTTCTTCCGGCTCGACGACGCCAGGAACCCTGACGAGCTCGCGGCGATCTGGAAGGTGCTCGGCACCCGGCTCGACGCGCACGCCGACGCCGAGGAGACGGTGTTCTATCCGGCGCTGCTGGCCCACGGCGGCCACGACGATCCCGGCAATCCCGAGGGCGACCCCGAAGACGAGACCGAGGACGCGATCACCGACCACAACGCGATCCGCGACGCGGTGCGGCAGTCGCGCCTGCACGAGCCGGGCAGCGAGGAGTGGTTCGAGGCGGTGAACACGGCGCGCAAGGAAAACGGTTCGCACCTCGACGAGGAGGAGCGCGAGGCGATGCCGGACTTCATCAAGAGCGCCACCCACGAGTTACGCCACGAACTGGGGGTGAAGTGGCTGCAGTTCTATGCCGAGCGGGAGTCCGTCACGGATATCGACACGTCCGACAAGGACGCCGACGAGTACATCGAGGAACACACCTAGGCCGCTACCGCTGATCCGATCCGTAGTATCCGCGTCGCAGCAGTTCGGTGATCTCGCTGACCAGCGGCATCCGCGGGTTGGTCCGGTTGCTCAGGTCCTCGAACGCCGTCATCGCCAATGCCGGTAGCGCCGCGAGGAATTCGTCCTCGTCGACCCCGGCGACCTTCAGCGATCGCGGCATCTGGACCCGGCGCAGTAGATCCTCGACACCGGCGAGCAGTCGGGCCCGGCTGTCGTCGGGTTCGTGGCCGCCGAAGATGAGCCGGCCGATCTGGGCGTACTTGTCGGGCGCGATGTAGGCCGAATACCCCGGGGCGGGCATGAACTTGCTCGGCAGTTCGGCGTTGTAGCGCAGCACATGCGGCAGGAAGATCGCGTTCGCCCTGCCGTGGGCGATGCCGAACCGGGCGCCGACGGCGTGCGCGAGCGCGTGATTGGTCCCGACGAACGCGTTCGAGAAGGCGAGCCCGGCCAGCGTCGCCGCATTCGACATGTCGGTGCGCGCCTCCAGATCGTCGGGATCGCGATAGGCCCGCGGCAGCGCCTCGAAGATCAGTCGTGCCGCCTGCGCGCACAACGCGTCGGTGTACGGCGACGCGAAGATCGACACGGCCGCCTCCAGCGCGTGGGTGAGCGCATCGATGCCGGTGTCTGCGGTCAGCACCGACGGCATCGACGACGTCAGCACGGGATCGACGATGGCGAGGTCGGGCACCAGGCTGTAGTCGACCAGCGTCTCCTTCTTGCCGTGCACGGTCAGCACCGCGGCCGGCGACACCTCCGAACCGGTCCCCGACGTCGTCGGGACGGCCACCAATTGCAGCCGATGCCGGTCCGTCGGATAGTCGGCCACCCGCTTGCGGGGGTCGAGGAACGGCATGGTGAGCTCGTCGAGCGACTTCTCGGGATGCTCGTAGAACAGCCGCATCGCCTTGCCGGCGTCGAGCACCGACCCGCCCCCGACCGCGATCAGCGCGTCGGGCTGCACGCGCTGCAGCAGCTCGACACCGCGGCGGATGGTCTCCTCGTCCGGCTCCGGCGTCACCTCGCTGAACACCTGCACGTGCCGGGCCCGCAGCTTGCCGCGGACGAGGTCGACCACGCCGCGCGCGTCGGTCAGCGCGTCCGTGACCACCACCACGGTCCCGCAGTCGAGGTCGCGCAGATTCTCCAGCGCGCCCGCGTTGAAATAGGTGTTGGCCGGAACGCGGAACCACTGCGGCGGGGTGCGCCGCTGCGCCACGGTCTTGATGTTCAGGAGCTGGCGGTAGTTGACGTTCTCGGTCGTGCTCGACCCGCCCCAGGTACCGCAGCCCAGCGAGAACGTGGGCGTCAGATTGTTGTAGACACCGCCGAGCGCGCCGACGGCGGTCGGCGCGTTGACGAGGATGCGTCCGGTGCGCACCGCGGCGCTGTACGCGTCGACCACAGCCTGGTCATGGGCGTACACCGCCGACGTGTGGCCCAGCCCGCCGTGCTCGGTGACCAGCACGGCGACGTCGATCGCGTGGCGGACATCGCGGGCGCGCACCACCCCCAGGACGGGCATCAGCTTCTCGGCGACCAGCGGGTGCGCGGCCAGCTCGTCCAGATCCGCAGGCAGCGCAGCCAGCAACACCTTGACCGTCGGCGGTATCGAGAAACCGGCTCGCGCAGCGAGTTCCGGCGCCTTCTGGCCGAGGGCGTCGAGAGAGATCTTGTCGCCGCAGCCGAATGCGAACTGGGTGATCGCCGCGGCTTCGTCGTCGGTGAGCAGCCGGGCACCCATCCGCTCGAATTCGGCGATCATGGCGTCGTAGATCTCGTCGTCGATCACGCAGGTCTGCTCGGCGGGGCAGATCACCGACGAGTCGAAGGTCTTGGAGATCAGGATGTCGACCACCGCGCCCTTGATGTCGGCGGTCTTGTGGATGTAGATCGGCGCGTTCCCCGGCCCGACGCACAGCCCCGGCTTGCCCGAGGCGCTCGCCAGCGCCACGATCTTCGGTCCGCCCGTCACCCAGATGAAGTCGACCCCGGGATGCCTGAACAGATAGTGGGTGACCTCGTGGGCCTCGTCGGGAATCACCTGCAGCGCCCCGGCGGGCATGCCTGCCGCCTCGGCGGCGGCACGCAGGATCTCGACGCTGCGCTGACAGGATCGCACCGCATACGGCGAAGGTCGGAACACGATGGCGTTGCGGGTCTTCGCCGCGACGATGGCCTTGAAGAGCACCGTCGAGGTCGGATTGGTGACCGGGGTGATGGCCAGCACCACGCCGATCGGTTCGGCGACGTGGACGATGTTGTGCTCGACGTCGGTGTCGATGACGCCGACCGACTTCTTGTCGCGGAGGTAGTCGTGCAGGAACTCGGTGGCGACGTAGTTCTTGACCACCTTGTCCTCGAAGACCCCGAATCCGGTCTCCTCGATCGCCACACCGGCGAGTTCGGCGGCGGCCCGCACCCCCGCGCGGACCATCGCCTCGACGATCCGGTCGACCTGCTCCTGATCGAGGGTGCGGAACTCGGCCGCGGCGGTCGCCGCGGTGGCCACCACCGCATCGATCTCGGCGGTGCGGGAACCGTCGATCTCCAGCTCGTGGACAGCGGTGCTCGGCGGCATCGGCGGACCTCCTCGGTGCGGGGCGCGCGCAGCTCAGTGCGCCGGTGTCATCGTCGGCCGCCCGCGGGGCGGGTGACTAGAGGCTTAAGTCCGTGCCGTAGGGCCCGGTGTGGTTTGGGTCACGCAATGTCGGGTAGAGGTCCGGTCATGCTGCAGAAACACTGGACGCTTGCCCCCGCCGTCGCCGCCTGCACCGCGGCAGCGGCACTCGCTCTGGCCCCGCTCGCAGCCGCTGGCGGTCCGGCCGGGTGCGTCGACCCCTACGGCACGGGCTGTGCTGCCCCTCCGCCGCCGCCTCCTGCACCCGGCTACTGGGCGCCGCCTCCGCCGCCGGTCGGGTATGCGCCGGGCTACGGCGTGGCTGGACCGGGCGGCGCCGCGGGCGCCATCCCCGGCGGACCCGGTGGCGTGGCCGGACCGGGCGGCGCCGCGGGCGCCATCCCCGGCGGACCCGGTGGCGTGGCCGGACCGGCCGGTGCGGCCGGCGTGATCCCGGGTGGACCGGGCGGCGTGGCCGGACCGGGCGGCGCCTCGGGCGCCATCCCGGGCGGCCCGAGCGGTACAGCGGGACCGGGCGGCGCCGCGGGATGCATCCCGGGCGTCGGCTGCGGCAGCGTCCCCGCGCCGTAGTCGTTCACGGCTCGTGTGATTGAGCCTCGTGTGATTGAGCGGGGTGCACTGGCGGCCCGCTGATCGCACAGTGCCGGCATTCGCCGATCCGGATCCGGTCGTCGTCATCGACCGGATCCGGGCGCCGGCGCATCCCGGTCGCCGCGATCACCGCGGCGACCACCATCAGTGCCGCCGCGATGGTGACGGCCAACCGGAATCCCCTGTCGAACGCGACCGGGTCGGCGTAGTCCGCGCCGCTGATCCCCGCGATGCCCGGAAGGACGGCCACCGCCAACAGGCCGCCGATCCGGGCCACGGCGTTGTTCACTCCCGAGGCCGATCCCGCCATGCTCTGCGGTGCGGAGTCGAGCACAGCGGTGGTCAGCGGCGCGACCACCAGCACCATGCCCGCGCCGAACACGAGCGCGGCGGGCAGTACGTCGGTCAGCCAGGAGGCACCGGGGCCGATGCGGCTCATCAGCAGCAGCCCTGCCCCGGCGATCAGCGGTCCCAGCGTCATCGGCACCCGCGGTCCGACCCGCGCAGACCATGCACCGGCCCGCGCCGAGAACACCAGCATCACCAGCGTGAACGGCAGGAGGGCCGTGCCCGCAGCCACCGGGCTGAAACCGGCGACGGTCTGGAGCTGGAGCACCAGTAGCAGAAACGCCGCGCCGAGAGCCCCGTAGATCAGCAGCGTGATGATGTTCGCGATCCGAAACGTGTTGTGCGAGAACAGTCGCGGCGGGATCAGCGGGTGTGGGGAACGTCGTTCGACGACGACGAAGGCCGACAGTGCCAGCACTCCCGCGCACACGGCCACCGCGGTGACCGTGTCCGCACCGTCGTTGCCCCACCGGGTCAATCCGTAGGTGAGCGTTCCGAGTCCGGCGGCGGTCAGCACCGCCCCGGTCACGTCCAGACCCGGTGGCGAGTCGTCGTCGCGGCTTTCCGGGACGTGCAGAACGGTCACCGCGATCACCACCGCCGCCAGCGGCACGTTGATGAGAAATACTGCGCGCCAGCTCCATTCGACGAGAAAGCCGCCGACGAACGGTCCGATCGCGCCCGCGATCCCGCCCAGCCCGGACCACGCACCGATCGCGGCGGCCCGGTCGGCGCCGCGGAAGGACGCCGAGATCAACGCGAGACTGCCCGGGGTGAGCAGCGCACCGCCGACGCCCTGCAGGGCGCGGGACGCGATCAGCGCCTCGGTGCTCGGGGCGAGTCCGCACGCCACTGATGCGACCGCGAACCACACCACCCCGATGAGGAAGACCCGGCGCCGGCCGAAGTGGTCACCGAACGAACCGCCGAGCAGGATGAGCGACGCCAGCGACAGGGTGTAGGCGTTGATGGTCCACTGCAGGCCGGCGAAACCGGACCCGAGGTCGGCCCCGATGTGGGGAAGCGCGACGTTGACCACCGTGCCGTCGATCATCACCATCGCCGACCCCAGCACCGTGGCCAGCAGCACCCAGCGGCCGGAGACGGGACCGCTGCGGGGCACGTCTCAGGACAGTACGCGGCGCAGCGCCCCCTTGGCGACCTCCTCGGGCCGGTACTGCTCGCTGGCGTAAGCGCCGATCAGAACCAGCGCGCCGGTGGTGGCCGGCACCACCCACTGCAGCACCGTCAGCTGTTTCTGCGCCGACGCGACGTCCGGGGGTGTCGCCGGCGTCGGCGTCGTGGCATCAGCGGCCGGGACGGCATGGTGCTGCGAGACCTTGGCACCCAGGGCGCGACTGTAGGCGGTGACGCCGAGCGCCAGGGCGGTCAGCCCCGTCTTCACCAAAGCCATGGAAGGCACCCCCTTTTGGGCCTTCATCCGGCCGGCGTCGTGCTTGACCAGACCTACCGCGCCGATCAGATGCGCCCCGATGGCGGCGGCGTTGACCGGGGTCCAGCGGTCCCAGCCCTCGTTGGCGACGGCACCGACGTTTCGGGCCGAGCCGGCAGAGGACGACGCGGGGTTCAGCGTGACGGCGTTGGCGAGCGTGCCGCCGAACCATGCGGCAAGACCGACATCGTGAAGTTGGTGGAACAGTGTTGCGCGAGCCATGATCTCTCCTTCGACTGTGGGCGGTCGTCGGCCGTCGTACCCCGCGGAAGTCGCGGTAAACACGCACCACGGGCGCGGCGGAATGTGTCGTATCCGTAAGAATTTCGCTGCCTGCGTGCGTGTTTCAGACCCTCACCACGGTGTATGCCCCGCCCATGGACGAGCGGCGGCGCATCCTCATCACCGGGGCCTCCGGCAATGTCGGCGCGGGCGTACTGCGCGAACTCGCGCGCCAGGAGCCGGACGCCGACCTCATCGGCGTCTGCCGCCGACCGCCTACGCACGGGCGGATCTACGAGGCGGTGCAGTGGTGCCCGGTGGACCTGTCGGCACCCGACGCGGCCACCCGGTTGACCGCGGCCATGCGCGGCGTCGACGTCGTCATCCATCTCGCACTGGCCGTCCAGCCCGTCGACGACGAGGACTATCTCTACCGGGCGAATGTCGTTGGGACGCAGGCCGTTCTGGAAGCGATGGCGGTCACCGGGGTGCGCCATCTGGTGTACGCGTCGAGCCTGGGCATCTATGCGCCGAGCGGATCGGCCGTGCCGGTGCCCGAGTCGTGGTCGACGTCCGGGCAGTCCACGTCGACCTACAGCAGGCACAAGGTCATCGTCGAGGCGTTGCTCGACGCGTTCGAACGCGACCAACCCGACACGGTGGTCTCCCGTTTCCGCCCGACGGTGGTGGTCCAGCGGCACGCCGCCTTCGAGATTCGCGCCCTCTACCTCGGCCCGCTCATCCCGCGCGCCGCGCTGGAGCTGCTGCGCCGACGGGCGTTGCCGCTCCTCCCCCTGCCGGACGGCCTGGCCCTGCAGTTCGTCCACGCCGACGACGTCGGCGACGCGGTGGTCCGGCTGATGCGTCGACGTGCGCGGGGCTCCTTCAACATCGCCGCCGACGCGCTGCACGGCGCGGCGCTGGCCGGGCTCGTCGGGGCGCGCCCGGTCCGGGTGGCGCCCCGCCGGATGAGGTCGGCCGTCGTGGCGCTGCACCGGCTGCGCGTCGTGGCGGTGACGCCCGGCTGGTACGACGTCGCCACCCGCTCACCGGTGATGGACACGTCGAAGGCGCGCGACGAGCTGGGCTGGCAGCCGGGACGGACCTCGACCGATGCCGCACGCGAACTCATCGAGGGTCTCGCCGACGGCGCGACAGGCACCAGCCCGGCACTCGGCGCGTCCGACGGCGCGCCGTCCGGCGGCCGGACACCGGTGGAGAGAGTGCACGACACGTCCCTGCTCCTGTGGTGCGTGATGGCCGCGGCCGCCGCGCGGCGCCGGCGGCGTCCCGGTCTGCTGTACGGCAGCGTCGTTGCCGCCAACCTCGTTTCGGGGACTCCGGCAGCCCTCGAGCGGGTGCGTGAGCGCCGCCGCGACCCCGTCGCCGTGCTCGCCCCCCTCGCCGTCGGCGCCGCGGTGCTGTCCAGCGCACGCGGCGGCTGGCCATCGGCGGCGGCCGCCGCCGTTCTCGGTGCCCTCGGGGTGGCCGAGCGCAGACGGACCACGGGAAGGTTGCGGTCATGACAGACATCGACAGCAGGAACGACGCACGGGTGGTGGCGATCACCGGCGCCTCCAGCGGCATCGGCCGGGAAACGGCACTGCGCTACAGCGCCCGGCGCGCGCGCCTGGTGCTCGCGGCCCGTTCCGAGGGAGCGCTGCGTGACGTCGCCGACGAGTGCCGCGCGGCGGGCGCCGATGCCGTCGTGGTGGCACCGACCGACATCAGCGACGCCGCGCAGGTCCGTGACATGTTCGACCTGGCGATCGAGATGTTCGGCCACGTCGACGTGGCAGCACAGTGCGCGGCGATCACGGCGTTCGGCCGCTTCGAGGATGTGCCGCCCGAGGTCTTCGACGCGATCATCGCCACCAATCTTCTCGGCGCGGCCAATGTCGCGCGCACAGCGCTCCAGCATTTCCAGGAACGCGGTGCCGGGCAGCTGGTCCTCGTCGGCTCTCTGCTCGGCGTCACCGCGGTTCCCTATCAATCCGCCTATGTGGCAAGCAAATTCGCGATCTGCGGACTGGTTCGGGCGCTACGCCAGGAGAATCGGCACCTGCCCGGGGTCCGCGTGCACGGCATCTATCCGGGCCCCGTCGACACGCCCGTCTACGCCTCGGCCGGCAATTACCTCGACCAGCAGACGCCGCGGGTGCCACCGACCTCGGAGTCCCCCGGCGCCATCGCCGCGGCGATCGTGCGCGCCGCCGAGAAGACCAGGTCGACCGAGCGTCAGGTCGGTTGGGTCAACCTGCCGGCGATCGCCACCTACCGCCTCGTTCCGGCGGTGTTCGACGCTGTGATCGGGCCGCTGATCCGGCGCGTGATGTTCACCTCCGAGTCGAGCGCCGACTCGGCGGGAAACGTTTTCGAGCCGCCCGCGGCTCGTCGCGTCTGAATCAGCGAACTCCGGCCCGTCGCCAGAGTCGGATAACCGACCGCCAGCGAAAGAACGCTAACCATTCTCATCTTTGACTGATCAAGATCAAATCCGCTCGCAGGTGGAGAGTCTGGCGGGCGGATGCCCTCGCGCGCAAGATATGGCCATCCAGTTCAGCCAAGTGCTAGGAGCAATCATGAAATATGCCATGACCTGGACGTCCCGTCTCGGCGCATCAGGAAAAGACAACGAGGAATCCCTGCGTCGGTCCCTCGCGCTCTTCTCGAAGTGGCAGCCGCCCGCAGGCACCACGTTCCATCAGTTCGTCGGCCGGGTGGACGCCGGCGGCGGGTACGCCATCGTGGAAACCGACGACCCGGCGGAACTGCTGAACGGCACCGCAAAGTTCGCGCCGTTCAACGAGTTCCAGATCCATCCGGTCGTCGACATGGCCGAGTGGGCGCAGGCGGGCCAGGAGGGGATCGACTTCCGGGACTCGGTCAGCTGACACGCGGCCACGAAAGTGCACGGTCACTGACCGTGCTCACAACTAAATTCGTACTTGAACTGCGCTTCGGCAACGAGATTCCTAGGATGCCTGCATGCCATCCGGAACGGCCGTGTCGACGCGAGGCGCGGGCGCAGACGACGACGCCGCCGTTGCGCAGATCGAACTGATCGGCGTCCGGAAAGAGTTCGGCGATTCCCGGCACCCCGTGGTGGCGGTCGAGGGCGCCGACCTGGCGATCGCCGACGGTGAGTTGTTCGCGATCCTGGGTCCGTCCGGATCGGGCAAGACCACCCTGCTGCGGATGATCGCCGGATTCGAGCAGCCCACCGCCGGCACCATCAAGTTGGCAGGCCGCGACGTCACCGCTCTGCCGCCCGCCCGCCGCGACACCAACACGGTGTTCCAGCAGTACGCACTGTTTCCCCACATGACCGTCGCGCAGAACGTCGAGTACGGGTTGCGGGTGCGCGGCGTCGGCAAGGCGGAACGGCGCCACCGCGCCGGCGAAGCCCTGGAGATGGTCCGGCTCACCGGGCACGCGGGCCGCAAGCCCGCCGAACTGTCGGGTGGCCAGCAGCAGCGCGTCGCGCTGGCGCGCGCGCTGGTCGGGCGTCCCCGGGTGCTGCTGCTGGACGAACCGTTGGGAGCGCTGGACCTGAAACTTCGCGAGCAGATGCAGGTCGAACTCAAGGCCATCCAGCGCGAGGTCGGCATCACGTTCGTGATCGTCACCCATGATCAGGACGAAGCGCTGACCCTGTGTGACCGGCTGGTCGTGCTCAACGAGGGACGCATCGAGCAGATCGGCGGGGCCCGCGAGGTCTACGAGCATCCGGCGAACCGGTTCGTCGCGGACTTCGTCGGCACCTCCAACGTGCTCGACGGCGACAGTGCGCAGGCCGTTCTCGGCAGGCAGGGCACCTTCGCGATCCGGCCCGAGCGCATCACGGTGCTCGACTCCGCCGCCCCGCCTCCCGCCGGTCAGCGCACCGTCACCGCCGAGGTGGCCGAGGTGGTCTACGCCGGGCCGATCACCCGTGTCGCCGCGACGGTCACCGACCCCGACGGCCGTCCCGGTCCTGTCAGGCTGACCGCGACCCTGCTCTCCGCGGAAGCGTCCACCGCTCTGACCCACGGCACCCGCGTCGTCCTGGCGTGGCCCGACACCGCCGTCCGCGATCTGACCGACCTGTCGACCGACAACGAGGAGAACTGATGAAGGATCCGATCCGCCGCCTGGGCGCCGTGCTGGCCACCGGCGCCCTGTTGCTCGCCGGGTGTTCGAGTTCGAGCGACTCCGGCGGATCGTCGGAGGGGCCTCCCTCGATGGAGCCCGCGAGCGCGGTCGGTGACGGCGAAGGTCAGCTCAACCTGATCGCGTGGCCGGGCTACGCGGAGAACGGCTCCAACGACCCGGCGGTCAACTGGGTGACGCCGTTCGAACAGCAGACCGGCTGCAAGGTCAACGTGAAGATCGGCAACACCTCCGACGAGATGGTGCAGCTGATGCGCACGGGTCAGTACGACGGGGTGTCGGCCTCGGGCGACGCCACGCTGCGGCTGATCTACGCGGGCGACGTGGCCCCGGTCAACACGGATCTGGTGCCCAACTACGCGACCGTGGTGCCGTTCCTCAAGGACAAACCATGGAACTCGGTGAACGGGCAGATGTACGGCATTCCCCACGGCTGGGGAGCGAATCTGCTGATGTACAACACCGACATCGTGAAGGACGCGCCGGACAGCTGGGGCGCGGTGTTCCCCGGCGCACCGGAGCTCAAAGGCAAGGTCACCGCCTACGACTCGCCGATCTACATCGCCGACGCGGCGCTGTACCTGTCGAAGACCAAACCCGATCTGGGCATCAAGGACCCGTACGCGCTGACCAGCGAACAACTCGACGCCGCAGTCGATCTGCTCAAGCAGCAGAAGGAGAACATCGGCGAGTACTGGTCGGATTACACCAAGGAGGTGCAGGGCTTCGAGTCCGGCACCACGGCGATCGGCACCAGCTGGCAGGTCATCGCGAACACGATCCAGGCCGACAACAAGGTGCCGATCGCGACCGTCCTGCCGAAGGAGGGCGCCACCGGCTGGTCGGACACGTGGATGCTCGCGGCCAAGGCCGCTCATCCGAACTGCATGTACAAGTGGATGGACTACATCGTCTCGCCCGAAGCCAACGCCCAGGTCGCCGAGTACTTCGGCGAGGCGCCCGCCCAGACGAAGTCGTGTGACCTGACCTCCGACAAGGCGCACTGCGCGACGTACCACGCGACCGACGAGCAGTACGCCGCCCAGATCCACTACTGGACCACCCCGCAGACCAAGTGTGTCGACGGCAGCGGCGACAACTGCACCAGCTACGACCAGTGGGTCGACAAGTGGCAGGAGATCAAAGGCTGATGCCCGCTGCGCCGCGTCTGCGGCACCGGGTGACGCTGGCCTTCCTGCTGGTTCCGCCACTGGCGTGGCTGATCGTCGCCTATCTGGGATCCCTTGCGGTCCTGATGGTCTCGGCGTTCTGGAGCAGGAGCAGCTTCACCGGCGCGGTGGTGCGCACCTTCACCACAGACAACCTGGTCCGGGTGGTCACCGAGGAGGTGTTCCGCACCACCACGCTGCGCACCGTGGGGGTGGCGCTGACGGTCACCGTGATGTGCGCGGTGTTGGCCGTACCGCTGGCGCTCTACATGGCCAAGATGGCGTCGCCGGCGGTGCGCATCGCGCTGGTGGTCGCGGTGACGACGCCGCTGTGGGCGAGCTACCTGGTGAAGGCGTACGCGTGGCGGATGCTGCTGTCGCCCGAGGGTCCGATGCATTGGGCGATCGGGTATTCACCGGGCTACGGGCTGACGGCGACGGTGATCACGCTGACCTATCTGTGGTTGCCGTACATGGTGATTCCGGTGTTCGCGGCGTTCCAGCGGGTGCCCGACTCCCTGGTGGACGCCAGCTCGGATCTGGGCGCCTCGGATCTGACGACGCTGCGGCTGGTGGTGGCGCCGATGGTGTTCCCCGGCGTGGCGGCCGGGTCGATCTTCACGTTCTCCCTGTCGCTCGGTGACTACATCGCGGTGACGATCGTCGGCGGCAAGACGCAGTTGCTGGGCAACATCATCTACGGCCAGCTCGTCACGGCGAACAATCAGCCGATGGCCGCGGCGCTGTCGCTGATCCCGTTGACGGCGATCCTGCTGTATCTGTTCGCGATGCGGCGCACCGGAGCATTGGAGAACGTGTAGATGCTCTCGTCACGGATGCGCGGAACCGCCCGGGTGTGGACGGTGCTGGTGCTGATCTTCATCTATGCGCCGCTGACCCTGGTGGTGGTGAACGCGTTCAACGCGTCGAAGACCTTCGCGTTCCCGCCCAGCGGGTTCACGCTGCAGTGGTGGCGCACCGCGTGGGCCAGCGAAGGCATGTGGACATCGTTGGGCAACTCGGTGGTGGTGGGGCTGGCCGCCACGGCCGTCGCGCTGGTCCTGGGAACCATGGCCGCGTTCGCGGTGCAACGCTACGAGTTCTTCGGCAAGCAGACCGTCAATCTGCTTGTGGTGCTTCCGATCACGCTGCCCGGCATCGTCACCGGTATCGCGTTGAACGCGACGTTCACCTCCGCGCTCGGCGTCACGCTCGGGTTGGCGACCGTGATCGTCGGGCATGCCACCTTCTGTATCGTCATCGTGTTCAACAACACTCAGGCGCGATTGCGGCGTCTGGGAACCAGCATGGAGGACGCCTCGGCCGATCTGGGGGCCTCGGCGTGGCAGACGTTCCGGTTCGTGACGCTGCCGATGATGCGCGGCGCGCTGGTCGCCGGCGCCATCCTGGCGTTCGCGCTGAGCTTCGACGAGGTCGTGGTCACGACGTTCACCGCGGGCCCCACCGTGCAGACGCTGCCGATCTGGATCTTCGGCAATCTGTTCCGGCCCAACCAGGCTCCGGTGATCAACGTGGTCGCCGCCGCGCTGACCCTGATCGCGATCGTGCCGGTGTGGCTCACCCAGCGGATCGGCGGCGACCCTGCGGGGACGCGGATCTGAGCCCTCCGGCGCTCACCACGTTAGGTCGCACGGTGACCCCCAACCCTTTCGATCTCACCGGTCATGTCAGCGTCGTCACCGGCGGCGGCTCGGGCATCGGACTTGGGATCGCCCACGGCCTTGCCCGCGCCGGCGCGTCGGTGGCGATCCTCGGCCGCAGCCCCGAACGCCTCGAGACGGCCGCGGCCTCGCTGCGCGCGCGGGGCCGGCCGGTGCTCGCGATCCCGTGCGACGTCACCGACGAGCCGACCGTGACGGCGACCATGGCACGCATTCGCGACGATTGGGGTTCGCTCGATTCGTGTTTCGCGAACGCCGGGGTGCGAGGCACCTTCACCCCGACGCTGGACACCTCGCTGGCCGAGTTCCGGTCGGTCACCGCGGTCGACCTCGACGGCGTGTTCGTCACGCTGCGCGAGGCGGCGCGGCAGATGATCGCCGGCGGACGGGGCGGCAGCCTGGTCGGGGTCTCGAGTCTCGGCGCCTTCCAGGGCATGCCCCGCCAACCGGCGTACGCCGCCTCGAAGGCGGGCGTCACCGCGCTGATGGACAGCCTGGCCGTCGAACTGGCCCGGCACGGCATCCGCGCGAACACCGTCGCTCCCGGGTGGTTCGACACCGAGATGACCTCGGAGGGCCTGGCCGACGAGCGCTTCCGGTCCCGCGTGCTGCCCCGCGTTCCCGCGCGTCGTTGGGGTAGCGGCGACGACGTCGCCGGTGTGGCGGTGTACCTGGCCGGCCCTGCGAGCAGCTACCACACGGCCGACGTGCTGCGCATCGACGGCGGCTACCTGAAGTTCTGACAACTGCCGACCGGGCCGTGGTGAAGCGCCTACCCTGACGCCATGAGCGAGCGGACCAGCTGCGCGGTCGTCGGCGGCGGGCCGGCCGGGATGGTGCTCGGCCTGCTGCTCGCCCGCGCCGGGGTGGAGGTCACCGTCTTCGAGAAGCACGGCGACTTCTTGCGTGACTTCCGCGGCGACACAGTGCATCCCGCCACACTGCGGCTCCTCGACGAGCTCGGGTTGTGGCCGGCGTTCGACGCGCTGCCGCAGAGCCGGCTGCGGCAGTTCACCATCGACGCGGCTCCGGGGCACCCCGTCACGATGGTCGACTTCGAACGCTTACGTCTGCCCCATCGGTACGTGGCGATGGTGCCGCAATGGGATCTGCTCAACCTGCTGGCCGAGGCCGGCGCCGCCGAGCCCACGTTCACACTGCGGCTGGACACCGAGGTCACCGGACTGCTGCGCGAGCAGGGCCGTATCACCGGTGTGCGATATCGAAATGCGCTCGGCGACGGCGAACTTCGCGCCGACGTGACCGTCGGGTGCGACGGCCGCGGGTCGCTGGTCCGGCACGCCGCGGGGCTCTCGGTGCGGGAGTTCCCGGTGAGCTTCGACGCGTGGTGGTTCCGGTTGCCGCGGAACTCCGACGAGGCCGGCTTCAGCCTGTTCCCCCGCATCGCCCCCGGCAAGGCCATGGTCGTCATTCCGCGGGAGGGTTACCTGCAGATCGCGCTGCTGATCCCGAAGGGGTCCGATGCCCGGCTGCGGGCGCGCGGGCTGGCCGCCTTCCGTGCCGACGTGCTCGAGCTGCTGCCCGAAGCCGGTAACACCGTCGAGTCGATCACCACCCTCGACGACGTCAAGCACCTCGACGTGAAGCTGAACCGCCTGCGCCGCTGGCACACTGACGGACTCCTGTGCATCGGCGACGCGGCCCACGCGATGTCACCCGCCGGCGGGGTCGGCATCAACGTCGCCGTGCAGGACGGCGTGGCGACGGCGCGGCTGCTCGCCGACAAGCTGCGCCGCGGGTCGGTGGCGAGCCGGGACCTCGCCGCGGTGCGCCGGCGGCGCATCGTGGCGACCGTGCTGACCCAAGCCCTGCAGCGGCAACTGGACGCCCGCCTGCTCGGTCCCGTCGTCCGCGGCGAGGATGTGACGGGACCGCCGGCAGGGCTGATCCGGCTCATGGAACGGGTGCCGTGGCTGTCGGCGATACCGGCCTATCTGGTCGGGGTGGGGATACGCCCCGAACGCGCACCGCAGTTCGCGCGGCGCACAGCACGTCAGCGGTAGTACACCTCGCCGCCGGTGGGATAGCCGCCGCCCTTGGTGGTGATGTGCACGTGGTCGTAGTGTCCGTAGCCCCCGCCGTGCGCGCCGCCGGGCGTGTAGTAGACGCCGCGCCAGATGCAGTCCTGCAGCCCGAACCGCTCGGCGTTCTTCAGCGCGAACGCGACGATCTGGTTACCCAGCGCAATGCCCTCGGCAGTGCCGGGATTCGGGATCATCACGTCGATCGCCAGCCCGTCGGGGTGCCAGCGCAGCGCATCGGGGCGCATGCCGCCGATGCTGCGGATCTCCGGGAAGATCGCGCTCACTGCACGGGCGACGAGAATCGTCTTCACCTGCAGGCCCCGCTCGGGTGCGACGCCTGCGGGCAACGCCCGCACTTCGCGGACCGACCCGCGGGAGCTCGCCACCCATTGGACGCGACCGCCGGCGGCATCGCCGGACGAGACGGCAACGGGTGCGGGGGCCACCAGCTCCATGCAGCAGGGCGGCGCCTCGGCCACCACGGTCGCGGCCGGCATCTCGACGGGACGCTGAGCGTCCGCACCGGCGACCAGCAACACCGCCGCGGGCACACCCACGGCGGTCAGCACGACTGACGGCGATCGCCGCCGTCGAACCTGTGAGTGCCTGCCCACGCACAGCACCCTACGAGGACACATCACGAAATCACACCCGGACGGGAAACTTTCGGCAACAAATCGCACCACTGGCCCCAGCAGTCTCAGGGGTTACACGCCAAGCGTCGCCTGCACCTCGCGAAGCGTCGCGGCCGACCTCTGCAGGCCCAGCAGTTCCGTCACCGCCAGCGGCACCTCGAGGACCTGCCCGGCCCCGTGCGCGGAGACCACCGTGGGCAGCGACAGCGCCACGCCCTCGATGCCGTATGCGCCGCGCTGCACCGTCGACACCGGCAGGACGCGGTGCTGGTCGCCGAGCACCGCCTCGACGATGCGCGCGGTGGACAACCCGATCGCTAGGTTGGTCGCACCCTTGCCCGCGATGATCTCGTACGCGGCGTTGATCACCTCCGAGGAGATGCTTCCGCGCGTCCGCTCGTCGAACACCGCCACGCCGTCACGGCGGAACTGCTCGGCCGGCACTCCCCCGACGGACACGCTCGACCACAGCGAAATCTCGGAGTCCCCGTGCTCGCCGATGATGAGCCCGTGCACGTTGCCCACCGCCAGGTCGGCCTGTTCGGCGATCAGATACCGAAACCGGCTGGAGTCCAACACCGTTCCCGATCCGAAGACATGTCCCGGTGCGGCGGCCACCGCCTTCGTCGCCGCGAAGGTGACGATGTCGACCGGGTTCGTCACGAACAGGATGACCGCGTCCGGCGAATGCTCGAGCAGCTGCGGCGTGAGACTCTGTGCCATCGCGACATTCGCGGCCGCCAGATCAAGGCGGCTCTGGCCCGGCTTCTGCTTCGCCCCCGCGGTGACGATGACGACCGCCGATCCGGCGGTCACCGCGATGTCGTCGGAGCCCGAGATCCTGCAGTGCGGGACGAACTGGCTGCCATGGTTGAGGTCGAGCACCTCGGCGCGGACCTTGGCGGCGTTGACGTCGAACAGCGCCAGAGCGCCGGCGGATCCGCGGATCAGGCACGCGTACGCGATCGCCGTTCCGACGCTGCCCATCCCGACGATTGCGACTTTCGTGTTCCGTTCGACTGGCACCGCACTATTGTGACTCCAGCACCACGGTCGGCATAGTTTCTGTGAACCCGAGTTGCCGAACGGAAAAATTTCTGAAAAATGCTTTGGGGCCCGGACAAAGTGCATCGCCGTGTGGGCCTCGCCGTCCGATCACAGTAGAGGGGAACATCGTGGGCACCCTGCGCACGGCTCGACACACACTCGCGATCGTCTGCATCACCGCGCTGGCCGCCTTCGGGCTGGCAGCGTGCGGCAAGGACAGCGGATCCGGCGGCTCGAGCGGAGGCGGAGGCGGCGGCGGTGACATCACCGTGGCGGCGACGTCGTTCCCCGACTACGTCGACCCGCAGCTCTCCTACACGGTGGAGGGCTGGGAGGTGCTGTGGAACGTGTACACCCCGCTGCTGACTTACAAGCACGCGAAGGGCAAGGACGGCACCGAGGTGGTGCCGGGTCTCGCCGAGGCGATGCCCGAGATCTCCCCGGACGGGCTGACCTACAAGCTCAAGCTGCGGCCCGACATGAAGTACTCCGACGGCACCCCGATCAAGGCGTCCGACTTCACGTACGCGATCCAGCGGCTGTTCAAGACCGACTCCGGCGGTTCGGTCTTCTATGACGTCATCGTCGGCGCAAAGGAGTACGCCGACGGCAAGGCCGACACGATCACCGGCATCACGACCGACGACAGCACTGGTGACATCACCATCCGATTGACCGGACCCAACGGGACTTTCGAGAACCTGCTCGCTCTGATGTTCGCCGCTCCCGTGCCCCCGACCACGAAGCTGGACGGCGACGTCACCAACAACCCGCCGCCGGCCAGCGGACCGTTCATGATCAGCAGCGTCGACGCACCCCGCACGCTGACGATGGAGCGCAACCCGCAGTTCCAGACCGTCAAGGACGCCGGAGCCGACGAAGTGGCCGACGCCAGCGTGGACAAGATCACCGTGGTGGAGAACAAGAACCAGAGCGCGCAGGTCACCGACATCGCGCAGAACAAGGTCGATTTCATGATGGACCCGGTGCCGTCCGACCGCCTGCAGGAGGTCAAGCAGCGCTACGCCGATCGCTTCCGCATGGAGGACTCGATCAACACCTACTACTTCTTCATGAACACCGAGAAGGCGCCGTTCAACGACCTCAAGGTCCGCCAGGCGATCAACTACGCGATCGATCCGGAAGCGCTCAACCGGATCTTCGGCGGCCGGATGCACCCCAGCCAGCAGATCCTGCCGCCGGGCATGCCGGGCTACCAGGAGTACAAGCTCTACCCCGGCCCGGACATGAACAAAGCCAAACAGCTGATCGCCGAGGCCAATCCCGCTGATCGCGACATCACGGTGTGGACCGACGACGAGCCGGACCGCAAGCGCATCGGTGAGTACTACCACGATCTGCTCACCCAGCTCGGCTTCAACGCCACGCTCAAGGTGATTGCCGGCGACGTGTACTGGACGACGGTGGGCAACCAGTCCACGCCGGACATCGATACCGGATTCGCCGACTGGTTCCAGGACTTCCCGCACCCGGACGACTTCTTCCGTCCGCTGCTCAACGGGCAGAGCATCCTGCCGACCAACGGCAACAACCTGTCCCGCGCCAACATCCCCGAGAACGACGCGAAGATGGACGAACTGCTGACCAAGCAGATCACCGAGCAGGGCGTCGAACAGCAGTACGCGGACCTGGACAAGGCGTACATGGAGCAGGCGGTGTGGGCGCCCTACGGCAACGAGCAGTTCACCACGTTCCTGTCCGAACGGATGGACTTCGACAAGTCCTATCACCATCTACTGTTCAAGCAGGACTTCACCTCGTTCGCGGTCAAGTAGCCGCACTGATGGTCGCACCTCTCGACGAGATCGAAGTTCCCGACGAGCCACCGCTGCCCGTCGGGGTGCCCCGAGAGAGCATCCAGGGCCGCAACCCGTGGTATCTGGCGTGGCTTCGCCTGCGCCGCAACAAGGTTGCGCTCGGCTGTGGAGTCGTGTTCGTCGTGATCGTGCTGTGCTGCCTGGCGGCGCCGCTGTGGGCGCAGTACGTCGCGCAGACCGGGCCCAACGACAACCACATCACCGACACCGTGATGATCGGCGGCGTCGAGACCGACGTCGTCGCGCCCGACGGCACCCCGCTGGGGCCCGGGCTGCACGGGCGCTACCTGCTCGGAGCCGATCAGAACGGCCGTGACGTCATGGTGCGTCTGCTGTACGGCGGACGCACCTCGATCTACATCGGGGTGGCCGCCGCGGTGGTCACCACCGTGCTGGCGGTGATCGTCGCGCTGCTGGCCGGCTACTACCGCGGCTGGATCGACGCGGTGCTGTCGCGGATCCTCGATGTCATCTGGGCGTTCCCGGTGCTGCTGCTCGGCATCGCGCTGGGCACCGCGCTGGCCGTCGGCGGCCTCGAGCTGGGTTTGTTCACGATCGCCGGGGATTCGATCTGGATCCCGATCCTGATCATCGGTCTGGTGTACGTGCCCTACATGGCCAGACCGTTGCGTGGGGAGATCCTCGCACTGCGGGAGAAGGAGTTCGTCGAGGCCGCGGTGGCGCAGGGCATGGGGTCGTTGCGGATCATGGTCGGCGAGCTGCTGCCGAACATCATCTCGACGATCATCGTGTTCTTCACGCTCAACATCGCCAACAACATGCTGCTGGAGTCGGCGCTGTCCTTCCTCGGCGCCGGGGTGCGGCCGCCGAACGCGTCGTGGGGCACCATGATCGCCGACGGCTACCAGTTGATCTACACCGCACCGCATCTGACCATCGTGCCGGGTCTGTTGATCGTGATGACCGTGCTGGCGCTCAACGTGTTCGGGGACGGGCTGCGCGACGCGCTGGATCCGAAGGCTCGAATCCGGTTGGAGCACTGAGCCTGTGGCGAAACGAGGATACTGATGGCGCGGTTCATCGCCCGGCGGCTGCTCGGGATGGTCGCGGTGCTGTTCGCGATCTCGGTCATCGTGTTCCTGATCTTCAACGTGGTGCCGAACTCCGACCCGGCGGCCCGCATCGCCGGCAAGAACGCCGATCCGGATCTCATCGCCCGGGTGAACGCCGACCTGGGTCTGGACCGCCCGCTGCCGGTGCAGTACGTGACGATGATGAAGGAGATCTTCACCGGTCAGCTCACCTCGTATGCGAGCAATCGCAATGTGGGCGAACAGATCTGGGAAGGTCTGCCCGCCACGTTCTCGCTGTGCATCGGCGCCGCGGTGATCTGGATGAGTCTGGCGGTGCTGTTCGGCTACCTGAGCGCGGTGCACGCGGGCCGGTTCGGCGACCGCGCGCTGAGCGTGCTGTCCCTCGTCGGAATCTCGATGCCGGTGTTCTGGCTCGCGGCCATCCTGCTGTACTTCTTCACGTTCAAGATCCAGTTGTTCCCGACCGGCAGCTATGTGCCGCTCACCGAGGACCCCCTGGACTGGGCGTATCACCTTGTGCTGCCGTGGTTCACGCTCGCGGTGCTGTTCATCGGCTTCTACAGTCGGGTGCTGCGGTCGAACATGCTCGACGCGATGAACGAGGACTACGTCCGCACCGCGCGGGCCAAGGGTCTCAGTGAACGTCAGGTCAGGGTCCGGCATGTGCTGCGCAACTCGATGATTCCGGTCATCACGCTGTTCGGCCTGGACTTCGGGATGGTGGTGGGCGGTGGCGCCATCCTGACCGAGACGGTGTACAACCTCGACGGGGTTGGGCTCTACGCCGGGGAGGCGATCCGCAGTCTCGACCTGCCACCGCTGATGGCGGTCACCATGTTCGGGGCCTTCTTCATCGTGCTGTTCAACACGCTCGTCGACATCGCCTATGCGGTGCTGGATCCGAGGATCAGGCTGGGAGAGGCGGCACCAGCATGAGCGACGCTTGCGAGCGAATCGAGGGCACATGAGCGAAGCGCTACTGCGCGTCGACGATCTCCGCGTCAGTTTCGCCACCGAGGACGGCGTCGTCCAGGCGGTCGACGGGGTGTCGTTCTCGTTGGCGCCCGGTGAGATCCTGGCCATCGTCGGGGAATCCGGGTGCGGCAAGAGCGTGACCGCGCAGACCCTGACCGGGTTGACCCGGTCGGCCAACAGCAGGATCACCGGCTCGGTGACCTACCGCGGACAGGAACTCATCGGCCTCGACGACGACGGATTGCGCGACATCCGCGGCGAGGAGATCGCCATGGTGTTCCAGGATCCGATGTCCTCGCTCAACCCGGTGTACCGCGTCGGCGATCAGATCACCGAGATGATCCGCGCGCACCGCGACGTCTCGAAACACGAGGCGCGGCAGCGGGCCGTGGAACTGCTGGGGTCGGTGGGCATCCCCAACCCCCAGGAGCGGGTGCGCAGCTATCCGCACGAGTTCTCCGGCGGCATGCGCCAGCGGGTGATGATCGCGATGGCGCTGGCCCTCGAGCCGGCGGTGCTGATCGCCGACGAGCCGACGACCGCGCTGGACGTCACGGTGCAGGCCCAGATCCTGCGGCTCATCGCCGATCTCAACGCGGAGCGGGACCTGGCGGTCGTGCTGATCACCCACGACCTCGGCGTCGTCGCCGAGGTGGCCGACCGGGTTGCGGTGATGTACGCGGGTCAGATCGTCGAGGACGGCAGCCTCGACGACATCTTCTACACCCCGCAACACCCCTACACCTGGGGACTGCTCGGCTCCTTGGCACGGCTGGACCGCCCCCGCGGCGAGCGGCTCACGCAGATTCCCGGTCAGCCGCCGTCGCTGCTCGATCCGCCGTCGGGATGCCGGTTCGCCCCCCGGTGTGCGTTCGAGTTCGACCGGTGCGCTCAGCCACCCGATCTGGCGCCGACCGAATCGGCAGGTCACCTGGACCGGTGCTGGCTGGACCTCGACGAGAAAGTGCGGGTGCGCTCATGAACGAACCGCTGCTCGAGGTCACCGACGTGGTCAAGCACTTCCCGATCCGCTCGGGCATCGTCGTCGAGCGCGAGGTGGGCCGGGTGCGCGCCGTCGACGGCGTGAGTCTGACGCTGAACGAGGGCGAGACGCTTGGCCTGGTGGGTGAGTCCGGGTGCGGCAAATCCACGCTGTGCCGGGCCATTCTGCAGCTGACCCCGCCCACGTCGGGATCGGTGCGGTTCCTCGGCCGTGAACTCGTCGGGCTGTCGCGGCGCGAGCTGCGGCCGCTGCGGCGCCAGATGCAGATGATCTTCCAGGACCCCTACGCGTCGTTGAACCCCCGCAAGCGGATCGGGCAGATCGTCGGCGACCCGATGCACCTGCACGGCCTGGCCAGCGGCGCCGAGCTCAAGCGCCGTGTACAGGACCTGCTGGATCGTGTCGGTCTGCGACCCGAGCACTACAACCGCTTCCCGCACGAGTTCTCCGGAGGGCAGCGCCAGCGCATCGGTATCGCGCGGGCACTGGCGCTGCAGCCCAAACTCATCGTCGCCGACGAGCCGGTGTCCGCGCTCGACGTGTCGGTGCAGGCGCAGATCGTCAATCTGCTCAAGGACTTACAGGTCGAGTTCGGTCTGTCCTATCTGTTCGTCGCCCACGACCTCGGGGTGGTGCGGCATGTCTCGGACCGCGTCGCGGTGATGTATCTGGGCAAGGTGGTCGAGAGTTCGGGCACCGACGACCTGTACGAGCGACCCGTCCACCCGTATTCGAACGCCTTGCTCTCCGCGGTCCCCATCCCGGACCCGCGCCGTAACGAGGCGCGCGAGCGGGTGGTGCTGGAGGGTGACGTGCCCAGTCCGTCGAATCCGCCGTCCGGGTGCCGGTTCCACACCCGCTGCCCCTGGGGTACGGAGATCTGCGCGACCGACGAGCCGGCGATGGTGTCCTACGCGACGGGCCATGCCGCGGCCTGCCATCATCCGCGCAACGTCGACCGCGTGCCGGCGTGAGGGACGGCCCGATCGGCTGTCCCCTCCGCAGCCGATCGAGCCGGTGCTTCTGAAGATAGGCGGAGCCGACCCCCCGAGGAATCGGGGAAACCCCTCGATCTCGTCGGTCAGGGCGCTACGGGCACCTGAATGGGGATCGGCACCGGGACGAAAGGAACGGTGAGGTAGCTCGTCGTCGTGCGCACGGTCGGCGGTGTGGTCGGTGGTGTGGTGACGGCGGTGGTGGTCGGCGCCGTCGTCGTGGGCGGCGTCGTCGTCGGTGGCGTCGTCGTGGGTGCCGTGGTCGTGGTGGTCGTCGTCGTCGTGGTCGTGGTCGTCGTCGTCGTAGTGGTCGTCGTCGTAGTGGTCGTCGTGGGCGCCGTCGTGGTGGTCGTCGGCACCGTCGTGGTGACGACGGGACTCGGCGGCGGAGCGGCACTGGTGGTGACGGGCGGCGGCGGCACGTTCTGCTGCTGGGACACCGTGACCGTCTGGCCTTCGACGCTCGGCGGAGTGAATTCCCGGCTCAGCGGCGCGGTGCCAGGCCGCGGCTGCTCCGGATCGGGGCTGTCGACGCTGGTCAGGGCGATGGCGACACCGCCGACCGCGATCAGCGCGATGGCAGCGACCAGGCCGAGTACCGAAAGCGGCAACCGCTGCCAGGGCTTGACGTCGTCCTCGGCGACGGTCTCCGGCGGCGTGCTGAGCCGGTAGGGGTTGACGGGTTCGGTCTCGATGTCCGGACCTGTGTAGAGGACGACGTCTTCGCCCGCCGGGTCGTCCTGGGACCAGGCCAGCGCATACGTCGAGGAGTCGGTGGCCGGCGGTGACGGCGCCACGGCGGGGGCCATCCACGTGGCGGTGTCCGCGGAGCGGCCGTAGGCGGCGAACAGCGCCGCGCCGACGGCGGCGTCCAGCGCAGGGCGCGGCGTCACCACCACCCGGCCCGGGAGCGCCGAAAACCGCTGCGCGAGTGCCGGTATCGCGGCTCCCCCACCGACGAGCACGATGGTGGAGACCCTGTCGACACCGATGTCGTTGCGCGCCAATGTCGTTTCGAAGACGCCGACCAGTCCGTCGAGCGGACGGGCGATCAGGGCTTCCAGCTCGGCGCGGGTCACCACGATGTCGCCGTGATACCCCGGCACGTCGACGTCGACGCGGGCCTCGGGATGCAGTGAGAGTCTTTCCTTGGCGGTCCGGCAGTCCTCGCGAAGACGCGCCAGCGAGCCGACCGCAGCGGTCGCTCCGGTGTCGGCTGGACTGCCGGGGATCCGCTCCAGCACGTGGGTGAGCAACGCCTGGTCGATCTGGTCGCCGGCGAACTCGGCGAACCGCTCGGTGGGCCCGATCAGATCGAACGCCGCGGCGGCGTCGGCGAGGCTGACGCTCGTGCCGCTGCCGCCGACGTCGAGGACGGCCACCACGCCGCTGCGTTCGAGGCCGGGGTCGGCGTTGACCGCCGTGAGCGCCGCCACAGCGTCCGGGAGGAGCCGCGGCGGCGACCCGGCCGGGGTGAGCGGGCCGCCGGCCGTCAGCGCATCGCGCAGGGCGCCCAGGGCGGTCGGACCCCAGTGCGACGGCACGGCGACCGCCACATCGTCCGGGGACACCGCACCGGCCAGCCCGGCCATCGCCTCCAGCGCCTCGACGACGAGCTGCTCCGCCGGAAACCTCGAGCCGTCGGCGGCGACCAGCGGCACCGGGTCTCCGACGCGATCGACGAATCCGGACAACATCACACCGCCGGCGCGCCCGGCCGGAAACCCGACCTCCGGAGCGGCGTGACCGAAGACGGTCAGCACCGACCGCCGGAGCACCGGTGGACGTCCGACCCCTGCCGCGGCGAGGTTGGTGGTGCCGATCGACAACCCCAGCGCATCGCTCATGACAGCGCACACCTTAAACCGAGGCGCCGGTCGAGCGCATCAGACACTCTGCGGTACCGAAATGTGCTGCAATGACGGCCATGGGTGACATCGACGACATCAAAGCGGTCAAATACCGGTACCTTCGGGCGCTCGACACCAAGCACTGGGACGAGTTCGCCGACACCCTCACCGAGGACGTGGTGGGCCGCTACGGCGAATCGGTCGGCGAGGAGCACCACTTCAGCACCCGCGACGAACTGGTCGGGTTCATGCGCAACTCGCTGGGACCGGAGATCCTGACCGAGCACCGCGTCAACCACCCCGAGATCACCGTGGACGGCGACGAGGCCACGGCCACGTGGTACCTGCAGGATCGTGTGATCGCACCCGACTTCAACTTCATGCTGATCGGCGCGGGTTTCTATCACGACCGCTACCGCCGTACCGAGAACGGCTGGAAGATCAGCGAGACCGGCTACGACCGCACCTACGACGCCTCGATGTCGTTGGAGGCGTTGAACTTCAAGGTGAAGCCGGGCCGCGCGATCAATCTGTAGCGGAGGTGACGGCGATCATCGCGCCGGGTCGCAGCCACCGCATGATCGTCACCAACGTCGCGTCATCGATCGCGACGCAGCCCGCGGTGGGTCCGCCGTCGGTGCTGTGCACGAAGAACGCGCCGCCCTTCCCGGGGATCCGTTCCTTGTTCACGCCCATCACCACCGCATGCGCGTACTGCGGGATGTCGAGATTCTCGGTGCCCGAACTCGGCGAGGTGTTGAAGCGGCAGTTGTCCCTGTCGCACACCTGCATGGTGTTGTACGTCGGGCTCTT
This sequence comes from Mycolicibacterium psychrotolerans, assembly GCF_010729305.1. Classification (NCBI taxonomy): domain Bacteria; kingdom Bacillati; phylum Actinomycetota; class Actinomycetes; order Mycobacteriales; family Mycobacteriaceae; genus Mycobacterium; species Mycolicibacterium psychrotolerans. The sequence goes on from NZ_AP022574.1 coordinate 537,031, forward strand.
CATGTCGCCGTCCCACCAGTGGTTGGGCCCGACCCGGATGTAGCGCAGACCCCCGCCGGGGTCGGGCTGGGTGCCGAAGGAGAAGTCGAGGGTGTAGACACCTTTCGGCGTCATCATCGAACCGTCGAAGTGGTTGGCCGACATGCCTTTCGCACCGATCTTGGCCGGGATGCCCACTCCGCCGGAGACGGGTTGCCAGCCGGTCGCGGTGCGCTGCCAGACGTCGAGTTTGGCCTCGGATCCCCCGGTGCCCGTCACCGAGAGCACCTGAGTGGCGGAACCGACGGAACCGGCGAACCACGGATTGAACGCGGCGTAGCCCACGGGCGCTGTCGCACACGTCAGCACCAGGGTGATCGCCGACGCGCACAGCACGGTGAACAGTCGGCGCATGGCCCTCATCGTCGCTGTCGAAGGACATATTCCGAATCAAGATTGGGACACGATCGGGTCGCGGTCCGCGAGGTTTGCCCTCGGGTCCTCTCGGCTACGTTGGCGTGATGGACCTACTGCCCATGCGAGCGCGACGCCGCGGAATCCGCCAGATCGGCCAAGGGCTGGGCACGCTGGACCGGGAGGTCTTCGAGGCCGTCGCGGAGTCGCCGAGTCCGCTGATCGACGCCGTCATGCCGCGGCTCACCAAGGCCGCCGACCATTCCAAGCTGTGGTTCGCGATCGCGGCCGGCCTGGCGGTGTTCGGCAATCCCTCCGTCAAACGCGGCGCGATGCGGGGGGTGCTGACGCTGGGCGTGACGAGCCTGGTCACCAATCAGGGCGCCAAGCGGGTCTGGCGGCGGGAACGGCCCAGCAGGTTGCTCGTACCGCTGGCACGCCAGACGCGGCGCGCACCGACGTCGAACTCGCTGCCGTCCGGGCATTCGGCCAGCGCGGCGGCGTTCGCGGTCGGGGTCGGGCTGGAGAACGCGCCGGTGGGGCTGGGATTGGCGCTGCTGGCCGGCCTGGTCGGCATGTCGCGGGTGGCGGTCGGGGCGCACTACCCGGGTGACGTGCTGGCCGGCTTCGGGCTCGGCGCGGGCATCGCGGTGCTGGGTGCGCGGGTGGTGCCGCCGATCGTCGAAGAACGACTTCCCGGCGCGGCCGCGCTGCGGATGGACGCCCCGGAGCGGCCGCGCGGCGCCGGCGTCACGGTGGTCGTGAACCCCGCGTCGGGCAGTGGCACCGGCGCACGGGTGCTCGACGAGGTCCGCGAGGCGCTTCCGGACGCCGAGATCGTGGAGTTGGGTGAGGACGACGACGTGGCGGCCGTCTTCCGGTCGGCCGCCCAGCGAGCCGAGGTGCTGGCCGTCGGCGGCGGCGACGGCACCGTTGCGGTGGCAGCGAGCATCGCGCTCGAGGAGGACGTGCCGCTCGCGGTGTTCCCCGCGGGGACGTTCAACCACTTCGCCAAGGACATCGGCTGCGACACCACCGCCAAGACGGTGGCCGCGATCCAGCAGGGCACCGTGTCGTGCGTCGACGTGGTCCGCCTGAACGAGAAGCAGATGGTCGTCAACACGGCGAGTATCGGCGCCTACCCGCAGTTCGTGCAGACCCGGGAGAAGCTGGAACACCGGATCGGCAAGCCGCTGGCCGGCATCTACGCGATGTTCCACACGCTGCGCCGCGATCAGCCGGTACGCATCAGCTACGACAACCAGACGCTGCAAACGTCGCTGTTCTTCCTCGGCAACTCGATCTACCTGCCGTCGGGATTCGCGCCGTCGCGGCGCACCCGGATGGACGACGGTTTGATCGACATCCGGATCCTGGACACCGGCCGGCCGCTGGCCAAGCTGCGGATCATCGCAGCGCTGATGTTCGGCCGTCTGACGCGCAGCCCGCTCTACCGCGAACTGCGGGTGCCCGAATTCGCGTTCCGCTCGGTGGACGGCCCGACGGTCCTGGCCCTCGACGGGGAGGTCGGCACCGAGGTGACCGAGGCCAGCTTCAGCGTGCGCTACCGGGCACTGCCGGTGTTTCGTCCGGAACCGTGATGGGCCGCACGGGACGGACGAGCAGGAAACACGCCACGACGTAGGCGTAGCCCAGCGCCCATCCGGCGATCACGTCGGAGGGGTGGTGCACGTTGAGGACGACACGGCCGGCACCGATCGTCACGATCACCGTCACACCGAGCGCGACCAGCCAGCCGCGCTTACCCGGGTCGACCAAGGGCAGCGCGACCGTCAGCAACGCGCAGACGGCGACCATGACGCCCAGCGCATGACCGGACGGGAACGACGACGACGCGGCGTGCACAAGCGCGCCTGCCGGCCGCGGACGGTCGACGAGGTTCTTGGCGATCTCTGTGACCAGCCCGCTGAGCTCGACACTGACGATCAGGAACATCGCGGTGCGGACGTTGCGCCGGGCGAACGCGATCACGATGACGACGACGGTCACCAGCCGGAAGACCGTCGGGCCGAGCACCGTGCAATAGATGTCCCACGCGGTCACCCAGCCCGGGTGCGCCTCGCCGAAGCGCAGCATCGGCTCCAGCGCCCCGTCGTCGAGGCGCGCCAGCGGCGTCCAGCCGGCGAGGTAACCGGCGAGCATCGCCGCGAAGATGCCGACCGCCACCACGGCCGATCCGGCCAGCAGGCCCCTGCGTGCATCCATCCGACCACGTGTACCACGGCTGGTCGACCGGCCGGCCCAGCCGCTGGGTTACCGTGCCTGCATGGCCGTGTTTGTCCGGAAGCTCCTGCGGATCGGCAAGCTGCCCTCCGAGCTGCGCGCCGAGGTCGAGGCCGAGGGAATCCTGCTCATCGCCGAGTACGTTCCCGTCACCCGCCGGTTCCGCGGTGCGGTGCCCGGACTTCGGTCCGCCGGCAGCATCGCCAGCTACGTGGGCTCGTTGGTGCTGACCCGTCAGCGGGTGCTGGCGACGCTGTCGACGGTGCCGAAGCTGGCCGGGCGCACCGTCGATCTGCGCTGGGACGCGCCGCAGTCCGGCGCGGTGACCGGGACGCTCGACGCGACCGGGCTGACGCTCGAGGTCGACGTCGCCGCCGTCGACCCGCGCTGCTCGGGTGAGCTGTCACTGCACTACAAGGAACTCATCCCGGCCGACCTCCTGGCCCGACTGCCCCGCACCTCGCTGGCCTTCGACGTCCCGCCCGAATTCGTGTTACGCGCCGTCGGCGTGCCGTACCACCCGTAGGAGGCCGCGCTCAGTCGGCGAGGTGCACAGGCGGATCGGAGAACGCGGCATCCCCGCCGACGCGGCCGGGCCCCATCACCCCGCACTGTTTGACCGGGACCAGATGGGTGCCGAAACCGCTGGGGACGACGCCCGGAATGCCCACGCACCGCTCCCAGCTGCCGTCGGGTTGCACGGGTCCGTCGCACTTGCTGATGAAGGCGCCGCCGTACACGCAGCCCGCGCCGGCCGGCGCGGAAGTCATCAGCCCCGCCGCGATCAACAGGCCGGCCGATGCGCCGACGATGTAGCGCTTCATGCTCGCTCCCCTCGCTGCGCTCCCGACGCTACCGGGTGTGCACATGCTTCTCGACGATTTGCCGATAACGTTGCCGGGCAACCGGCAGTAACCGACACCGAAAGGACGACCTGTGGGCCAACGGCAGCGGGACAACGTTCTGCTCGTGCACTGGCACGACCTCGGTCGCTACCTCGGCGTCTACGGCCACCCGGACGTGTCCAGTCCCCGGCTCGACGCGCTGGCCGCCGAGGGCATCCTGTTCACCGACGCCCACGCGACCGCCCCGCTGTGCTCGCCGTCGCGGGGGTCGCTGTTCACCGGCCGCTATCCGCAGAGCAACGGCCTGATCGGGCTGGCCCACCACGGCTGGGAGTACCGCGCCGGGGTGCGGACCCTACCGCATATTCTTTCCGAGAAGGGTTGGCACACTGCTCTTTTCGGAATGCAGCATGAGACGTCGTTCCCGTCGAGGCTCGGCTTCGACGAATTCGACGTGTCGAACTCGTACTGCGAGTACGTGGTGGAGCGGGCCACGAGCTGGCTCACCGATCCGCCGGACAAGCCGTTCCTGCTCACCACCGGCTTCTTCGAGACCCACCGGCCCTACCCGCACGACCGCTACGACCCGGCCGATCCCGCCGGCGTGGACCTGCCCGGGTTCCTGCCCGACACCGGACCGGTGCGTCAGGATCTCGCGGACTTCTACGGATCGATCGCGGTCGCCGACGCCGCCGTCGGCCAACTGCTCGACACGCTGGCCGAGACCGGACTCGTCCGCAACACCTGGGTGGTGTTCGTCACCGACCACGGCCCGGCGCTGCCCCGCGCCAAATCGACGCTCTACGGCGCGGGCACGGGCATCGCGATGATCATCCGGCCGCCCCGCGACGCCGCGGTGGCGCCGAAGGTCTACGACGACCTGTTCAGCGGGGTCGATCTGCTGCCCACGCTGCTGGACCTGCTCGGTGTCGACGTGCCGGCCGAAATCGAAGGACTCTCGCACGCAAGGCATCTGGTCGCGGACGGAACACACATCGACCCGGTCCGCACCGCGGTGTACACCACGAAGACCTACCACGACTCGTTCGACCCGATCCGCGCGATCCGGACCAAGGAGTTCAGCTACATCGAGAACTACGCCGCCGACCGGCCGATGCTGGACCTGCCGTGGGACATCGCCGACAGTGCCCCGGGCCGCGCGGTCGAACCGCTGGTGCAGACTCCGCGGCCGGAGCGCGAGCTCTACGACCTCGCCGCCGATCCGACGGAGTCACACAACCTGCTCGCACCGCAGCCGCCCGACAAAGCAGAGGCCATCGGCAAAGCGGAGGCCATCGGGAGCGATCTGGCGCTGATGCTCAACGACTGGCGGCAGAAGACCGGCGACGTCATCCCGTCGGACTTCGCAGGCACCCGGATCGCCGCCCGCTACACCGAGACCTACCTACTGGTCCGCGATCTCGAAATCCCAAGCCGCAGAGCCAATGCCGCCGAACGCGGGATCGTCGACCAACCTCGATCGGGACAAGAGTTTCCCTCAGCGTGATCGGAAAACCCGATGGTGCGGATGGCTGAAACCTCAGGCTAAGCTCATGCGAATGTCAGCCTCGTCGGCATATCTGGTGCTCGCCTCCCAGCGCAGCGGCAGCACCCTGCTCGTCGAGTCGCTGCGCGCCACCGGCGTGGCCGGCGAGCCGGGCGAGTTCTTCCAGTACCTGCCGACCACCAGTCAGTCGCCGCAGCCACGGCAGTGGTTCGAGGGGGTGGCCGACGAGTCGATTCTGCGGCTGCTCGATCCGCTCGACGAAGGCAGACCGGATCTCGCCCCACCGGAGATCTGGCGCGACTACATCCGCACCGTCGGGCGCACACCGAACGGCGTCTGGGGCGGCAAGCTGATGTGGAACCAGACGCCGCTGCTGCTGCAGCGCGCCGAAGGACTGCACGACCGGTCGGGCACCGGGCTGCTCGCCGCCATCCGCGACGTCATCGGCAGCGATCCTGTCCTCATTCATGTCTACCGCCCCGACGTTGTGTCCCAGGCGGTTTCGTTCTGGCGCGCCGTGCAGACCCGGGTGTGGCGCGGGCGGCCCGACCCGGTGCGCGACGCCCGCGCCGAGTACCACTCCGGCGCCATCGCGCATGTGGTCACGATGCTGCGCGCCCAGGAGGAGGGCTGGCGCACCTGGTTCGCCGAGGAGAACGTCGAGCCGATGGACGTGCCCTACCCGGTGCTGTGGCGCAACCTCACCGAGGTGGTGGCCTCGGTGCTGGAAGCCGTCGGACAGGATCCGCGGCTCGCCCCGCGGCCGGTGCTCGAACGTCAGGCGGATCAGCGCTCCGACGAGTGGGTGGACCGGTACCGCGCCGACGCGGATAAGGAAGGTCTGCCCACCTGAGCACCGAATTCCGCGACCGGCGTCGCTGAGTCACCTCACCTGCGCCACGACGAAGATCCGGCGGAACGGGAAGAAGGTCGTGCCGTCGGCCCGACGCGGATAGGCCGCGGCCAGCATCGGTATCAATTCGTCCCGGAATCGGCGCCACTGCTCATCGGAGAGGCGGGCCCGCACCGGACGCAGCGAGGTGCCGTGAATCCACTCGAGCACCGGATGATCGCCGGTCAACTCGTGCACATAGGTGGTCTCCCAGACGTCCACCGCGCACCCCGCATCGCTGAGCAGGCCCGCGTAGCCGACCGGCGTCCGCACCACCTCGGGCGCGTCGAAAGGCAAGTCGCGCAGCAGTTCTGCCCAATGTGCGCTGTGGGCGAGGTCCCGCACCGCCGTGTGGGACGGGGCCCCGAAGTTGCCCGGGACCTGGACGGCGATCCACGAGCCCGAACCCAGTTGTCCGGCCCACCGGACCAGCAGCTCCGGGTGCTCGGGCACCCAGTGCAGCGTCGCGTTGCTGATGACGACGTCGGTGTCAGGTGTGGGAGCCCAATCCCGGACGTCCCCCACGCGGGCGTCCACCCCGCGATTGCGCGCCGCCTCCACCATCTCGGCCGAGGAGTCCCAGGCCTCGATCACCGCCTCCGGCCAGCGCGTCGTCAGATCGGCGGTCAGATTGCCGGGTCCGCAGCCCAGGTCGACGATGCGCCGGGGTGCGTCGGCTGCCACGCGGGCGAGCAGGTCGTAGAACGGTCGGCCCCGATGGTCGGCGTAAGCGAGGTAGACGGCGGGATTCCACATCGTGCCAGTGTGGCAGCGCCGGTGTCGGCGCGATTAGCATGCAGGACGTGGACTCCACCGTCGCGTCCCCGCAGGAACCCGACGATCTGCCCCTCCCGGTGCCCGATGTCCCCGGGGAGGACGCGACCCGGCGCGGATTGCCCCGCAGGGTCGATCTCACGCTGCGGCAGCGGCTGATCGTCGACTCCTCCGCGCTCGCCGACGTGGCGCTGCGCACCTCGATCGCATCGCTGCTCAGCGTCACGATGGCGCCGTCGGTGGCCGGCGCCCTGCGCCGCTCGCAGTCCGCCGCCGAGCGCGACCACCTCGCGTTCTACGCCGAACTGGCCGCGGCCAAAATCCCTGAGCTGGCGTTCCCGGCTCCGACGTCGCTGCCGCGGGTGGCGTCACGACCCGCCAATCCGGTGGCCGAGTGGGTGGCGCGCGGCAATGTCCGCAACATCCGGTTCGACAGCAGTTTCACCGCCGTGAACCCCGCGCTGCGCGAGCAGTGCGCAGGGTTCGTCCGCAACAACGTCGTGCACGCGCAACACTGGCGGCACGAGGACGGCCCCCGGCCCACGCTGTGCCTGATCCACGGGTTCATGGGCTCGGCCTATCTGTTCAACGGCCTGTTCTTCTCGCTGCCGTGGTTCTACCGCTCGGGCTACGACGTGATGCTCTACACGCTGCCGTTCCACGGCCGCCGCGCCGAGCAGTACTCGCCGTTCAGCGGGCACGGCTACTTCGCGCACGGGTTCGCCGGGTTCTGCGAGGCGATGGCGCAGGCCGTGCACGACTTCCGGTCCGCGCTGGACTATCTCGAGCACACCGGAGTGGACCGCATCGCCCTGACCGGCATGTCGCTTGGCGGATACACCGCGGCGCTGCTCGCCAGCGTCGACAACCGCATCCAGGCGGTGATCCCGAACGTCCCCGTCGTGACCCCCGACCGCACCGTCGACGAGTGGTTCCCGGCGAACAAGGTCGTGGCGCTGCGGAACTGGTTGGCCGGTACCGACTCTTCGCTCACCGAGGCAGCGCAGATGTACTCCTCACCGCTGAACTACCGGCCGCTGCCCGCCAAGGAGCGCCGGCTCATCATCGCCGGTCTCGGCGACCGGTTGGCGCCGCCCGAGCAGGCCGAGATCCTGTGGAAGCACTGGGACCGCTGCGCCTTTCACTGGTTCCCGGGCAACCACGTGCTGCACGTCAGCCAGCCCGACTACCTGCGCCGGATGACACGCTTCCTCGGTCCGTTGATGTTCGACTGAGCGCCGGCACTCAGACCAGAGGGCGGCCGGTGCGGATCCGCCGATCGACGTCCTTCAGTAGCAGGTTGAACGGAAACTCCCGCACGATACGCGGCGAGAAGGCGGTCACCGTGCGCAGCACTGCAACCAATCGATCAAACCTCCTCTGACGCTTGGCATCCCAGGGCAGCCGCATCTCGTCACGGAAGCGTTGCGGCAGGAAGCCGGTGGTGATCAGCAACGCCGCGCTCTCCGACCATCGCTGCAGCGGCCCGGGCATCCGCACCCCGCTTACGCGCGACGCCGCGATGGGATACAGGTACTCGCGCACGGTGTCGTCGATGTGCACCTTCTCCAGCGACTCCTGCCAGTAGCGGTCGAACGCGGCCCGGTCGGCCGGCCACATGTCCTCCGGTACCTGCAGCATGGTGCCCAACTTGCGGCCCTGCACGAACAGCCGCTCGGCGGTCTCCTCGTCCAGCTCGCCCACGAAGAGCCGGTGCACGTCGACGACTCCCTTGTACAGGCACGCCCCGACCCACATCTGTAGGTCCTTGTCGAAGGCGTGGTACTCGACGGGGCTGGAGTCGAGCGAATACACCTGCGCGTGCGCCCGGTTGACGGCACGCCGGAACGCGGCTTTCTGGGCCTCGGTGCCGTTGGTCGAGACAGCCAGGTAGGTGAAGGTGGTCCGCGCCCTCTTGATCGGGTGCAGGTCGACCCGGCCGCTCTCGACGCGACTCTCGAGGACGCCGTAGCCGACGCCGGGCTGTGCGAGCTGCATGATCACGTTCGCGGGGCCGGCCAGCAGCCCGAGGCCGAGCATCCCGTCGCCGGTCGTCGTCGCGGCCGTCATCGACTCGTCCACGGTCACCGACAGGTCCTCTCGTCCGCCGCCAAAACTGCTCACGTACGTTTCCTGATTCTGGTCGCGACGGCGGGCGGGTGTCAAGATGGGGTATGGCCCAGCTCCGCCCCTACCGCGGCGTCGATGCTCAGCAGCGGATGGCGCAGCGTCGGCGGCGACTGCTCGAGGCCGGCCTCGATCTGCTCGGCGGCGGACCCGCCCCCGCGGAACTCACGGTGCGCGCGATCTGTGCGCAGTCCGGCCTGGCTGCGCGCTACTTCTACGAGAGTTTCACCGACAAGGACGCCTTCGTCGCCGCCGTGTTCGACCGCGTGGTGGCCGACATCGCGAGCACCACCCAGGCCGCGATGGCCGCCGCGCCGGCGGCAGAACAGAACCACGCGGCCATGGCCAACGTCGTGCGCACCATCTCCGACGATCCGCGGGTGGGCCGACTGCTGTTCAGCGCGCACCTGGCCAACCCCGTGGTGGTCCGCAAGCGGGCCGAGTCCGGCGCATTGTTCGCGCTGCTGTCCGGTCAGCACGCCAGTGCCGGCCTCGAGATCGAAGCCAACGAGCGGATCGCGGCCGCCGCACACTTCGTCGTCGGCGGGGTCGCGCAGACGCTGAGCGCGTGGCTGGTCGACGATCTACGAGTCACGCCCGCCCAGTTGGCGATTCAGCTCGGCACGCTGATCGATCAGCTCGCCGACCCGCGCCTCTACCGCGACGACGCCTGAGCGCTGACCGGTGTCAGCCGGCGGGTCGCACCACGTGATTGCGCATGTGCTCGAAGACGACCTCGGTGCGCACGCCGGCGACCTCGCGGCGTTTGGTCAGGGAGTCGAGGACGAAGTCGCGCAGCGCCTCGGTGGAGGCCACGGCGACGTGAACCAGAAGATCCTCGGTGCCCGTGGTGACGAACAGCTGCAGAGTCTCGGGCAGTTGCCGGACGAAATCACGGAAGCCGTGGATCACCTGACGTGACTGCGGACGCAGGCGCACGGTGATCATCGCCTGCACCGGGCGGCCGAGGGCGGCCGGATCGACCGAGTAATGGACGCCCCCGAGGACTCCGCGATCGCGCAGTGCGCGGACCCGTTCCAGCGTGGTGGACGGGGACACCCCGAGCGCGGCAGCGAGGTCGCGGTTGCTGCGCCGACCATCTGCCTGCAGAGCCGCGACGATCGCCGAATCCCATTCGTCCATGCCGCGAGTCTGACATGCGCAGCCGAATCTTGTTCGGCATCTCCGGGCTACTGCCCGTATAACCGTTACGGTCGGCAGCCATGACCGAATCAGTGATGGGCACGGCGGTGATCAGCCGACCACTTCATTCGACGAAAATCGCCGTCGTGCTGCTCGACACGCTGCCGACTTGGCAGAAGCTCAACGTGACCGCGTTTCTGGCCAGCGGCATCGCGGCGAGCGCGGGAGACTCCATCGGGTCGCCGTATGCAGACGCCGACGGCACGCCCTACGCCGCGATGTTCGGGCAGCCGGTCCTGGTGTTCGAGGCCGGCGCGGCACGGCTCACCCGCACGTTCGACCGCGCGCACCGCCGCGGTGTTGTCCCGGCCATCTTCACCGCGGCACTGTTCGGCACCGGGAACGACGAGGACAACCGGGCCGAGGTGGCCGCCCGCAGCCGCGGCGACCTCGACCTCGTCGGCCTCGCGGTACGGGCCGAGCGCAAGACCGTGGACAAGATCGTCGACGGGCTGACGCTGCACCGCTGACCGGCCATGCTTCGTGATCGAAGCAATAGGATGACGGGATGGCGGAGTCCCTGAATCCGGTGCAGATGCACACCTACTTCGCGTTGACCGAGACGGTCAGTCTGCTGCAGTACGCGGTGCGCCAGCAGTTGCAGGCCGAAGGTGGGCTCAGCTACGTGCAATTCGAGATTCTCGCCAAACTCGCGACAGCCGAGGGCCGGGCGATGACCATGACCGATCTGGCCGACGGTGTGGTGTACAGCCGCTCCGGCTTGACCCATCAAGCCGGGCTCCTGGAACGCGACGGGCTCATCACCCGGCGCGCCAGTCCCGACGATCAGCGCGCCACGGTCGTCGACATCACCGAAGCCGGCCGAAAGCGCGTCGCCGCGGTTCTTCCCGGCCACATCGCCCTGGTGCGCGAGTTGCTGTTCGAGCCGCTCTCGGATCGCGATGTGCGCACGCTGGGCACGCTGATGACGCGCGCCCGGGACCACATGCGGTCCCGCCCCCCACGCTCGGCGGCGCCACGCCGGTCGAGACGCGCCGGCTGATCTCAGGGCTGCGCAGCGGCGGGCACCCGGCGATCGGCCGCGGTCTTCGGTGTGGCCGCGGCGTCGCCCGAGGTGAATTCCTTGGTCCAGCAGGCGAATTCCAGCGTGATGCCGTCGGGGTCGAGGAAGTAGAACGAGCGCACGTAGACACCCGGGTGCAGCGTCGCCGACACCTGCGCCGGGCTCTCGTCGTGATTGAGCACCGGACCGACCCGCACACCCTTGTCCTTGAGCTTCTGCCGGTAGGCATCGAACTGCTCGGCCGGTACGTGGAATGCCAGATGGTTCATCGTGCTCACGGCGCTGACGATGTCACCGATGCCCGGGATCGCCTCGGGCGAGGAGATGCCCGGCACCCGGTCGGGCGCGTCGGCGAACCAGAAGAACGCCACACAGTCACCGTTGCCGGCGTCGAAGAAGAAGTGCTGACCCATGCCGCCGGGCAGGTCGAGCGATTTGATCAGCGGCATGCCCAGCACGTTGCTGTAGAAGTCGACGGTCCTGGCCATGTCCGAACACACCAGCGCGACGTGGTTGATGCCGCCGAGCTGGAACTCGGCGTTGGTGTTCTGCGGCTTGATCACGATCACGCCTCCCTCGATCCGCATCGAATCTAACATCGGCGGGGACAGCAGACCGACGAGAAATCGCGCAGAAGGCCGGAGATCGATGAGCGACACCACCCGCGAGTTCGTCGGACTGGACTCGACCACCGCGCACCGCGCGGGCTCCGGCGGGCATCCGTGCCAGGGCCTCTACCACCGCAGCCCGGGGTCGCGCCCCACGGTGGCGGTGATCGCCACGCACTATCAGATCGACTTCTCGGAGCACTACCTCGCCGAGCATCTGGCGGCCCGGGGCATCGGCTTCCTGGGCTGGAACACCCGCTTCCGCGGTTTCGAGAGCAGCTTCCTGCTCGACCACGCGCTGGTGGACATCGGCGTCGGGGTGCGGTGGCTTCGGGAGGCGCAGGGCATCGAAACCGTGATCCTGCTGGGTAATTCGGGTGGCGGTTCGCTGATGGCCGCCTACCAGGCCAACGCCGTGCACCGGCACGTCGCCCCGCTGGCGGGCATGCGGCCCGCCGCCGGACTCGACGATCTGCCCGCCGCCGACGGCTATGTGGCCAGCGCCGCGCACCCGGGCCGCCCGGACGTCCTGACCGCCTGGATGGACGCCTCCGTGGTCGACGAGAACGACGCCGTCACAACCGATCCCGACCTCGACCTGTTCGACGACCGCAACGGCCCGCCCTACTCCGCGGAATTCGTGGCGCGCTACCGCGCCGCCCAGATCGCCCGTAACGACGCGATCACCGACTGGGCGGAAGCCGAACTGACCCGGGTGCGGGCCGCGGGATTCTCCGATCGCCCCTTCACCGTGATGCGGACGTGGGCTGACCCCCGGATGGTCGACCCCAGCATCGAACCCACCGGGCGGGAGCCCAACTCGTGCTATGCGGGCATGCCCGTCAAGGCCAACCGGTCCACCCACGGGATCGCCGCGGCCACCACCCTGCGCAACTGGCTCGGCATGTGGAGCCTGCGCCACGCGCAGACCCGGGCCGAACCGCACCTGAACCGCATCGACTGCCCGGCGCTGGTGATCAACGCCGGGCGCGACACCGGCGTCTACCCGTCGGACGCGGCGAGGATCTTCGACGCGCTCGCGTCGGCGGACAAGACGCGGTGCTCGATCGACACCGACCACTACTTCACGACGCCGGGGGCGCGCGAGGACAAGGCCGATACCATCGCCACGTGGATCGCACGCCGCTGGTGAGAGTTCTGGCCCACTTCGTTCCCGGCGACAGGGTGTCGGCTTTCCTTGCACCGCATACGGATTGGCTCGATATCCGGTACTGCGCCGAGGACGACGACGCGACCTTCTACCGGGAGCTGCCCGAGGCCGACGTGCTGTGGCACGTGCTGCGCCCGTTGTCGGCGGAGGACATCGCCCAAGGCGCCCGGCTGCGCCTGGTGCACAAGCTCGGCGCCGGCGTCAACACGATCGCTGTCGATGCAGCCACCGAACGCGGGATCGCGGTGGCGAACATGCCGGGCGCCAACGCACCCTCGGTCGCCGAGGGCACCGTGCTGCTGATGCTCGCCGCGCTGCGTCGTCTGCCCGCGCTCGACGCGGCCACCCGCGCAGGCACCGGGTGGCCGTCCGACCCCACCCTCGGGGAGACCGTCCGCGACATCGGCGGCTGCACCGTCGGGCTGGTCGGCTACGGCAACGTTGCCACGCGCGTCGAACGGATCGTGACCGCGATGGACGCCCGGGTGGTCCACACCAGCACCCGCGACGACGGCACCCCCGGCTGGCGCAGCCTGCCGGACCTGCTGGCCGAGAGCGACATCGTCTCGTTGCACCTGCCGCTCACCGACGTCACCCGGGGCCTGCTCGGACGAGAGGCATTGGCCTCGATGAAGCCGGATGCAGTCCTGGTCAACACCTCCCGCGGACCCATCATCGACGAGGACGCGCTGGCCGGGGCCCTGCGCACCGGCTCACTGGCCGCAGCCGGGCTGGACGTGTTCGCGGTCGAGCCGGTGCCGGCGGACAACCCGCTGCTCACTCTCGACAACGTCGTGCTCACCCCGCACGTGACCTGGTACACCGCCGACACGATGCGGCGGTACCTGGAGGTCGCCGTCGACAACTGCGAACGACTCCGTGACGGACGGGACCTCGCCAACCTGGTGAACCAGGTGGCGAGGTAACCTCGGACCAACCAACCGGTTAGCCAGCAGCCCAACGGAGGGTCCGCCATGCCCATCGCCATCCTCGAAGAGCACAACGACCTCGCCGATTCGGTGCGGTCGTTCGTCGCGCGCGTCGCGCCGTCCGAGGTCCTGCACGAAGCACTCGAGAACCCCGTCCCCAATCCGCCGCCGTATTGGAAGGCCGCTGCCGAGCAGGGGCTGCAGGGTGTCCATCTCTCCGAGGACGTCGGCGGTCAGGGTTTCGGCATCCTCGAGCTGGGGATCGTCGCCGCCGAGTTCGGCTACGGTGCGGTCCCCGGCCCCTTCGTACCGTCGGCCATCGCCAGCGCGCTGATCGCCGCGCACGACCCGAAGGCCGAGGTGCTCACCGGCCTGGCCTCGGGCGAGGTCATCGCCGCCTACGCCATCGATTCGGGCCTGACCGCGACGCGGCACGGCACCGGGCTGGTGATCCGCGGTGAGGTCCGCGCGGTGCCCGCGGCCGCGCAGGCGTCGGTGCTGGTGCTGCCGGTGGCCATCGAATCCGGTGAGGAGTGGGTGGTTCTCGACGCGGAGGCGCTCGAGATCGAGCCGGTGCCCAGCGTCGATCCGCTGCGTCCGGTGGCGCACGTGCGCGCCAACGCCGTCGAGGTCGGCGACGAGCGGGTGCTGAGCGGCGTCAGCCGCGACCTCGCCCGCGCGCTCATCACCACCCTGCTGTCGGCGGAGTGCATCGGTGTGGCCCGGTGGGCCACCGACACCGCGTCGGAGTACGCCAAGATCCGCGAGCAGTTCGGCAGGCCGATCGGGCAGTTCCAGGCCATCAAGCACAAGTGCGCCGGGATGATCGCCGAGACCGAGCGCGCCACCAGCGCCGTGTGGGACGCCGCCCGCGCGATCGACGAAGAGCTGCAGGGGAGTTCGGAGAAGGCTTCCTCCTTCCAATTCGCCGCAGCCGTCGCCGCGACCCTGGCACCCGTGGCCGCGCAGCACTGCGCGCAGGACTGCATCCAGGTACACGGCGGCATCGGCTTCACCTGGGAGCACGACACCAACGTGTACTACCGGCGCGCGATCGTGCTGGCGGCCGCTTTCGGCCGGCACGCCGACTACCCGCAGCAGGTGGTCGACACCGCGACGACGACGGGCATGCGCTCGATCGACATCGACCTGGATCCCGACACCCTCAAGCTGCGGGAGGAGATCCGCGCCGAAGTCGCTGCGCTGAAGGCGATCCCGAAGGAGGAGCGCAACACCGCGATCGCCGAGGGCGGCTGGGTACAGCCGCACCTGCCCAAGCCGTGGGGACGGGCGTCGGGCCCGATCGAGCAGATCATCATCGCCCAGGAGTTCTCGTCCGGCCGGGTCAAGCGGCCGCAGATGGGCATCGCCGCGTGGATCATCCCGTCGATCGTCGCCTACGGAACCGAGGCCCAGCAGCAGCGGTTCCTGCCCCCCACCTTCCGCGGCGAGATGATCTGGTGCCAGCTGTTCAGTGAGCCCGGCGCCGGCTCCGACCTGGCGAGCCTGACCACCAAGGCCACCAAGGTCGACGGCGGCTGGCGCATCACCGGCCAGAAGATCTGGACCACCGGCGCGCAGTTCTCGGCGTGGGGTGCGCTTCTGGCGAGAACTGAACCAAGCGCTCCAAAACACAATGGCATCACGTACTTCCTGCTCGACATGAAGGCAGAGGGCGTCGAGGTCAAGCCGCTGCGCGAGCTGACCGGCAACGCGATGTTCAACACGGTGTTCATCGACGATGTGTTCGTGCCCGACGACATGGTGCTCGGCGAGGTGAACCGCGGCTGGGAGGTCAGCCGCAACACGCTGACCAACGAGCGCGTCTCGATCGGCAGCAGCGAGCCGCCGTTCCTGGCCAGCCTCGAGCAGTTCGTCGAGTTCGTCCGCGACGGGCACTTCGACCAGATCGAGCAGAACGAGGCGGGCCGGCTGATCGCCGAGGGGCACGCCGCCAAGCTGCTGAACATGCGCTCGACGCTGCTGACGCTGGCCGGCGGGGATCCGATGCCCGCGGCCGCGATCTCCAAGCTGCTGTCCATGAAGACCGGGCAGGGCTACGCGGAGTTCGGGGTGTCCTCGTTCGGCACCGACGCGGCCGTCGGCGACCACGGCCAGGCGTCGGGCAAGTGGGCCGAGTACCTGCTGGCCGGGCGTGCCACGACGATCTACGGCGGCACCTCGGAGGTGCAGCTCAACATCATCGCCGAGCGCCTGCTCGGGCTGCCGCGCGACCCGTAACCCGGGCGTGAACGAGCGTGCGTTCTCGGCGGTTCGGCACGATGTTTTCCGCCGTGAGCGCACGCTCGGCGCACGTTTCCGCGCGGGCCGGCCGGGAACCCCGCAGTCATGACCAACGACCGTGACTTCACCGAGAAACGGTTCGCCAGCCCGGGCACGACGCGCGCGGCCGTCACCTACACCGCCGTCGTCGTCGCCCTGGCCGCGCTGGCGTTCGCGTTCTTCGCGTTCGGCGCCCGCGACTCCGTGTACGCCGCCTCCCTCGTACCGGCGTTCCTGTTCCTGGGCGGGCTCGGCGCGTTCGTGCGGACCTACCGCGAGTGGAAGGCCGAACGCGGCTGGGCGGCGTGGCAGGGTGCCGGCTGGTTTCTGATGCTCCTGATGCTCGTCACCCTCGCCGTGCCGGGCTCGGCGATCATGGCCGGCGCCGTCAAATGAGCGCCGGCTATTCCACGTCCATCTCGCGCAGCTCCCGCTTGAGGATCTTGCCCGTCGGGTTACGGGGCAGCTCGTCGAGGAAGACGACCTCGCGGGGCACCTTGTAGCGGGCCAGATTCTCCTTCACGTAGGCCTTGATCGCGTCCTCGTCGATCGAGGCGCCCTCGGCCTTGACGACGAAGCACCGCAACCGGTGGCCCCACTCCTTGTCCTCGACACCCAGCGCGGTGGCCTCGACGACCTCGGGGTGCCCGCTGACGAGGTCCTCGATCTCGGCGGGGAACACGTTCTCGCCTCCGGAGACGATCATCTCGTCGTCGCGGCCGCTGACGTAGAGCAGACCGTTCTCGTCGAAATAGCCGACGTCGCCCGACGACAGCAGGCCGTCGATGATCTGCTTGCCGCCCCCGCCGGTGTAGCCCTCGAACGGGAAGAAGCTGCCGACGAAGATCCTGCCGACCTCGCCGTGGGGCACCTCGTTGCCGTTGTCGTCGAAGATCTTGACCTTCATCCCCTTGACCACCGGGCCGACGGTCGCCGGGTTGATCGAAAGATGTTGCGGCCCAGCGATGGTCGCGAAGGATACCTCGGTCGACCCGTACAGGTTGTAGATGACCGGGCCGAGCTCCTTCAGCGCCCTGGTGGCGAGCTCGGCGCCGAGTTGGGAGCCGGAGACGAACACGATGCGCAGCGACGACAGATCCGGCTTGGGTGAGGTCTTGTCGAGCTCGTCGAGCATTCGCGAGAGCATCACCGGCACCACCACGATCGCGGTGGCCCTGTGCTTCTCGATGTCGGCGAGCACGGTGGCCGGCTTGAAGCGCCTGCGCAGCACCAGTGTCGAGCCGAGCATCATGGCGACCGTCGCGTGCAGGAAGCCCAGCGCGTGGAACATCGGCGCGGGCAGCGAGGTCACCTCGCCACCCTTGAACGGCACCGAGGACAGCACACCGCCGATCGGCGCCAGTGACGGCGGGGCACTGCGGTTGGCGCCCTTCGGCGTCCCGGTGGTGCCGCTGGTCAGGATGATGATCGAGGAGTTCCGCGACACCTTGGGCGGCGGATTCGCCGTGGTCCTGGCGATCAGCTCCTCGAGGGTCTCGCAGGTGCTTGCCGACGGCTCGTCGGGCTTGTCGGGGTTGATCCCCAGCGCCCGCAGCTTGCCCAGCTCGGGCTCGGCCTGCGCGACCGCGGCGGTGTACTCGTCGTCGTAGATGATCAGCTTGGCGCCCTCGCGCTCCGACACCTCCTTGATCTGTGGACCGGAGAACTCGCTGTTGAGCAGGATGATGCGCGCGCCGGTCTTGGCCACGCCGAACCACGACACCAGGAACCACCGGTGGTTGCGCGCCAGGATCGCCACGCCGTCGCCGCCCTTGACCCCCTTGGCGAGCAGCGCGTTGGCCACCGCGTTGGCGGCGTCGTCGAGCTCCTTGAACGTCATCTCACCGAAGTCGTCGATGACCGCGGGCCGGTGCGGGGTGCGGCGGGCGTTGAGCGCGGGGATCATGCCGATCTCGCCCCAGCGTCGGATGTCGGCGACGAACGCGGCGATGTCCTGCGGCGGCTCCAGTTTCAGCGCGCCTGCCTCGAACATCTTGCGGGCATAGTGCAGTTCGGCCGTACCCCGGTCCCAGTACTTTCCGACCGACTGGTGAACCTTGTCGAACGCCTGCGACGGCAGGTCGGTGAGCTTGGACATGGGTCAACTTTATGTGACGACCGTCGCAGGGTGGCCTGGAACCTACGATGAAGGAATGGCCGCCCGGGAGTCTTTCGAGATCGGCGGGCAGCGGGTGCCGATCACCAATCCGGACAAGATCGTCTTCGGCGACCTCGGGGTGACCAAGGGCGACCTGATGGACTACTACAGCGCGGTCGCCGAGGGTGCGCTTCGTGGCGTGGCCGACCGCCCGATGATCCTCAAGCGGTTCGTCAAGGGCATCGCCGAGGAGGCGGTGTTCCAGAAGAGGGCCCCGGAGAAGCGGCCCGATTTCGTCGACGTCGCGGAGCTCAAGTACGCGTCGGGCACGTCGGCCAAGGAGGCGGTGCTGCACAGCCCGGCCGGGCTGATCTGGGCGGTCAACCTCGGGTGCGTGGACCTCAATCCCCACCCGGTGCGCGCCGACGACCTGGACCATCCCGACGAACTGCGCGTCGACCTGGACCCGATGCCCGGGGTGGGATGGCGGCAGATCCTCGACGTCGCCTTCGTCGCGCGGGAGGTGCTCGAGGACCACGGCCTGGTGGCGTGGCCGAAGACGTCGGGCTCGCGCGGGTTCCACATCTATGCCCGCATCCATCGCCGGTGGCCGTTCAAGCTCGTTCGGCTGGCCGCTGAGGCCGTCGCCCGGGAGGTCGAACACCGCGCCCCCGAATCCGCCACCGCGCGATGGTGGAAAGAGGAGCGCCACGGCGTCTTCGTCGACTTCAACCAGAACGCGAAGGACCGGACCGTGGCGTCGGCCTACTCCGTGCGCGCCACGCCGGACGCGCGGGTGTCGACGCCGCTGTTCTGGGACGAGGTCGCCGGATGCCGTCCCGAGGAGTTCACGATCTCGACCGTGCCCCGTCGCTTCGCCGAGCACGGCGACCCGTGGGAGGGCATGGACGACACGGCCGGCGGGCTCGAGTCGCTGCTCGAACTGGCCGAGCGGCTGGGCCCGGCCGAGAAGGCGCCCCGGGGCGCGCACCGGTCGACGGACGGCAGGCGCCGATCGACCAAACCGCTGATCGAGGTGGCGCGCACCAAGACCAAGGACGAGGCGATGGCCGCCCTCGCGCAGTGGCGGGAGAGGCATCCGGAGGTCGCCGAAAAGCTCGAGCCGACAGACATTCTCGTCGACGGTATGCGCGGCCCCAGCTCCGTCTGGTACCGCATCCGCATCAACCTCGAGCACGTCGCCGAGGCGAAGCGGCCACCCCAGGAGGATCTGCTGGCCGACTACAACCCCTGGGTCGGCTACACCGGCTCCCAGCAGCAACGCCGCGGATGAAAGTTACCGGCGAGTTTGCTGGCGGCCGGGAAAGCAGTTCTTAGCGAAGTATTAGTCGCTACTCCCCACGGCCTTAAATTGGCTCACTACCTTCAGTCATGTCAGGCCCGACGACGGGCTTGGATCAGCACTTGATCGAGGGAGGCGGCGATGTACGGCAATCCGACTTTTGATTGCGGTGGCGCCGACATTCGCGCGCATTGCCGCCAATTGGCCACCGTGGTCACGATCAGGGGCGCGCTCAGCGATGCCAACATCGCCCGCGCCACCGAGTACACGCGCCGCTTCGTGCTTGCGGAAAAGCCGTTCGTGCTCGACCTCAGCGAGATCACTTCGTTTGATACCGAAGCGATTTCGCTCCTGTTCACCGTGGACGACGCATGCTGCGCCGCCGGGGTCGAGTGGTCGATGGTGGCCAGCCGTCCGGTCGAGCAGACACTGCGTGCGCACGGCATCGACTTCGATGCCGCCGGCTCGGTCCCCGAGGCCCTCAATCACTTCGCCGACGCGATGGTCGCCCGGCGTCAACTGCTTCCTCTCCTCACCAAGACCGCGTAAAGGATCACTGTGTTACTTGATGTTCGGTGGCTCCGGTACCTCCTCCAGCGTCGCCACAGGTTCGAGGCCCAGCGCTTCGCGCTGACTGCCGGCTAGACGTTCGACCCGGGATGGCTAAGGTGCTCTCATGGGCACTGCCGTCGATGCTGACCGGGTAGCCGAAGCCGCGCACCGGGTGGTCGCGGAGCACGACCCGCGCACGGTGCCGATCCCTGAATTCCTCGGCGCGTGCTTCGACGCCGGCCTGTCCTGGGTGCACTTCCCCGAGGGTCTCGGCGGGCTCGGCGTCTCCCGCGGCCTGCAGGCCGTGGCCGACCGCATCCTCCAGGGCGCCGGCGGACCCGTGCCGCTGGGTCTGAACCCGATGGGCTACGGCATGGCCGCGCCGACCGTGCGCGAACACGCCCAGACCGACGACGTCCGCCGCCAGCTGCTGCGGCCCCTGGCCACCACCGAGGACATCTGGTGCCAGTTGTTCTCCGAGCCGGGCGCCGGGTCCGATCTGGCCGGGCTGGCCACGTCCGCGGTGCCCGACGGGGACAGCTGGATCGTCAACGGTCAGAAGGTCTGGACCAGCCTGGCGCACCGGGCGCGGTGGGGCCTGCTGCTCGCCCGTACCGATCCCGACGCGCCCAAGCACAAGGGGCTCACCTACTTCGTGCTCGACATGCACGCACCCGGCGTCGAAACCCGCCCGCTGCGGCAGATGACCGGGCATGCCGAGTTCAACGAGGTCTACATCAGCGACGTCCGCATCCCGGACACCCATCGACTCGGCGGCGTCGGTGACGGCTGGCGCGTCGCGATGACCACGCTGATGAACGAACGCAGCGCGCTCGGCGCGAGCGGCAGCAGGCGCGGCGCAGGCACCATCTCCGACGCGGTGACGCTGTGGGCGTCGCGTCCGGACCTGCACACCCCGGTGCTGCGCGACCGGCTGACCAGCCTGTGGCTGCGCGCCGAGGCCCAGCGACTCACCTCCGAGCGGTCCCGCGCCTCGGCGACGATCGGCGGACCTGGCCCGGAGGGCTCGATCGGCAAGCTCGTCGGCGCCGAACTCAACCAGCACATCTACGAGTTCTGCATGGACCTGCTGGGTCCCGAGGGCGTGCTCTACGACGGCTACGGGATGAGTGACGGCGACCCCGACGACTACCGGGGACCGATCCAGCAGCGGTTCCTGCGCAGCAGGGCCAACACCATCGAGGGCGGGACGTCAGAGGTGATGCGCAACATCCTCGGCGAGCGGGTGCTCGGACTGCCGGGCGATCTGCGGGCCGATGCGGGGATGGCGTGGAAGGAGATCCCGCGTGGCTGAGGAGCTTGCGGATCAGCCCAAGGGCGCAGCTGAGGAGCTTGCGGATCAGCCCAAGGGCGCAGCTGAGCGTGAGGAGCTGGCGGGGGACGAGTTCGTGTTCACCGACGAGCACAACCAGCTTCGGGCGGCGGTGCGCGGCTTCTGCGCCGAACACGCCGGCGAGCGGGCGATCCGCTCGGCGATGGAATCCGATCCGCCGTGGGACGCCAAGGTCTGGTCGCGGCTGGGTTCGGAGCTCGGCGTGCTGGGCCTGGCCGTCCCCGAATCGGCCGGCGGTGCCGGCGGCACCCTGATCGACCAGGCGGTGGCCGTCGAGGAACTCGGCGCCGCGCTGGCGCCCGGACCGCTGTTCGGCACGGTCTACCTGGCCATCCCCGCGCTCGTCGCGGCCTCGAAGACCTCGGATCTGCTGGGTCCGCTGGTCGACGGGACCCGTACCGCCGCATTCGCCATCGGTGACGTCACCGCCGCACGCGACGGCGACGGATGGACACTCACCGGCACCGTCGAGCGGGTCGTCGACGCCGGAGCCGCCGACGTGGTGTTGGTGGCCGCCGACGCACCGGACGGCACAGCGCTGTTCGCCGTGGACACCGATCACACTGCGGTGCAACGGATCCCATTGATGACGTTGGATCCGACGCGTCCGCAGGCGACGGTCGGCCTGGTTGACGCGCCCGGACGGCTGATCGCCGGCCCCGAGGAGGCGGACCGGGTGATCGCCCACGCGCTGCATGTCGGCTCCGCGCTGCTGGCCGTCGAACAGGTGGGCGCCGCGCAGCACCTGCTCGACCTGACCGTCGACTACGCCAAGAAACGGCTGCAGTTCGGCCGCCCGATCGGCTCGTTCCAGGCGGTCAAGCACCGCCTCGCCGACGCCCTCGTCGCGGTCGAGCATGCGCGATCGACCGCCTACCACGCGATCTGGGCGCTGACCGACGGCTCCGACGATCCCGCGCTGGCCGTCAGCATCGCCCAGGCGCTGTGCTCGGCCGCCTTCACCCGGGTGGCCAACGACACCATCCAGGTGCACGGCGGTATCGGCTTCACCTGGGAACACCAGGCCCATCTGTACTACAAGCGGGCCTACACCGATGCCGCGCTGCTCGGCAGCGCGGAGGAACACCGGGCCCGGGTCGCGGAGTTGGTGCTCGACGTCGCGCCCGACAAGGCAGCGCCGCGCGTCGCCACCGGAATGCCACGTTGAGAGGGGACGGGAAGTGACTGCGACACAACGACTTCTGGGAATGGTGGCGGTCGCCGCAGCGGCAGCGGCCGTTCCGCTGACGATGCTCGCCGGCCCCGCACCGCAGACCGCCACCGCACAGCCGCCGGGATCGTGCCCGCCCGGGCAGACCGGCGTCATCTACGGCTGCACTCCGTTCTGCCTGCCGGGCAAGGCCTTGGACCTGCAGACCGGCCTGTGCCTACCGGTGCAACCGCCTCCACCGCCTGCTCCGCGGTACTGAGCCGCGCATGAACCGAGTGGACCGCTTCTTCGAGATCACGGCCCGCCAGTCCACCGTGGGCACCGAGATCCGCGGTGGGCTGGTCACGTTCATCGCGATGGCCTACATCATCGTGCTGAACCCGATCATCCTGTCCAGCCCGAAGGACGTCACGGGCCAGTCGCTGAACTTCGCGCAGGTGTCGGCCACCACCGCGCTGGCGGCCGGCACGATGACGATCCTGTTCGGGCTGATCGCGCGGCTGCCGTTCGCGTTCGCCGCGGGCCTGGGCATCAACTCGTTCCTGGCCACCACGGTCATCGGCGAACTGACGTGGGCCGAGGCCATGGGCCTGGTCGTGATCAACGGCGTGATCATCGTGCTGCTGGCCGTCACCGGCCTGCGCCGGCTCATCTTCGACGCGGTGCCCATGCAGCTCAAGCTCGCGATCACCGCAGGCATCGGCCTGTTCATCTTGTTCATCGGGCTGGTCGACGCGGGCTTCATCGCCTCGACCGGATTGGCCTCGCCACCGGTCGGGCTGGGTGCGGGCGGCCTCGGCTCGCTCACCACGGTGCCGACGCTGGTGTTCGTCCTCACGCTGCTGCTCACCGGCATCCTGGTGTCCCGGCGGGTACGGGGCGGCATCCTCATCGGTCTGGTGGCCGGCACCGTCGTCGCCGTCGTCATCGAGGCGATCTGGCACCTGGGTTCGGGGACCGAGAAGCCGGGCGGGTGGGCGCTGTCGGTGCCGACGCTGTCCGGGTCGCCGTTCGCGCTGCCGGATCTCGGGCTGGTGGGAGAGTTCAGCCTGAACAGCTTCAGCCGTATCGGCGTCATCGCCGCGGTGATCCTGATCTTCACGCTGGTGTTCGCGAACTTCTTCGACGCGATGGGCACGATGACGGGGCTGTCCCGCGAAGCCGGACTCTCCGACGCCCAGGGCACGTTCCCCCGGCTGAAGTCTGCGCTGATCGTCGAGGGTGCCGGTGCGGTCGTCGGCGGTGCGACCTCGTCGTCGTCGAACACGGTGTTCATCGAGTCCGGCGCGGGCATCGAGGAGGGCGCCCGGACCGGGCTCGCGAACCTGGTGACCGGCGTGCTGTTCCTGGCGGCGATGTTCGTATCGCCGCTGGCCTCGATCGTGCCCACCGAGGTGGCGGCCGCGGCGCTGGTGATCGTCGGCGCGATGATGGTGTCGCACCTGCGGCACATCGAGCTGTCGGAGTTCTCTGTCGCCCTGCCGGTGGTGCTCACCGTGGCGGTGATGCCGTTCAGCTACTCGATCGCCAACGGCATCGGGGTCGGCTTCATCTCCTGGGTGGTGATGCGGTCCGCTGCGGGCAAGGTGCGTGAGATCAGCCCGTTGCTGTGGGTGGTGGCCGTCGGCTTCGCGATCTACTTCGCCCGCACGCCGCTGGAGTCGCTGATCGGGGTGTGATCCGCGGCCCGTTCGGCCGCGACGCCGATGATCACCGCCCGGATCTGGCGCGCGATGTCGTCGCGGCTCATCTCATCCGGTGAATCGTTGGCGAACCCGAACACCAGGCCGCCGAGGTAGGCCAGCAGCACCGTGGTCTGTTCGTCGCAGAGGGACCGGTCGACGGGGGTTCCGTTGCCGGTCTGGATCGCGACCACCAGGCGCTCGGCCAGCGCCCGGTAGCTGTCGGCCATCTGCTGGAACTCGGACGCAATACCGGTGTCGCGGTGTTTCGACATCGTCAGCTCGAGCCGGGCGCGGGTGCGGGAGCGTTGCGGTTCCTCGCGGATCGACAGGATCTGCCCGGCCAGCACGCCGGCGATGACGGTTCCGCTGCTGTCGGGTGCGTCCTTGAACGCCTCGGTGAACGCCTCGGCGTCGTAGCGCACCAGCTGGTCGGCGACTCCGTGCAGCAGTGCCGCGCGGGTTCGGTAGTAGAAGGACGTGGTGCCGTCGGGCAGTCCGGCGTGCCGGTCGACCTTGAGGTGGCTCAGACCGCGCGGCCCCTCGTCGGCGAGCAGCTCGATCGCGGCGTCGCACAGCAGGCGACGCCGCTCGGCGGCGTTGTGCTTCCGTTTGCTCTCAACACTGGCGATCCTACGTCCGGCGTGCCGAAACTGTGTCCCACGCGGTGTTTTCCGGCGATCTGGCGCGTCGAATACAGCTTCGGCAGATCAGCGGTACTTGGCGACGTATTCGGTCATCGTCTCGAGCTGATAGCGCGAGACGTCATGCGCGGCTTCGTCTTCGGCGAACACGCTGGACACCATCACGGTGTCGTCGCGGTCGTAGAAGCCGAGCTTGGCCAGGCCGCCGAAGAACTCGTCCCAGTTCACGTCGCCGTCCCCGATCTTGAGGTGCTGGTGCACCCGCACCGGGTTGCCCGGCGGATTGGTGATGTAGCGCAGGCCGTGGCTGCGGTGGTGATCCATCGTGTCGGCGACGTGCACCAGGCGCAGTTTGTCGCCGGCGGCGGCCATAATCTCGGCCATGTTCGCGCCCATGTGGAAGCTGTGGCATGCGACGTAGACCATGCCGATGTTGGGTGAGTTCACGCCGCGGATGATGCGCACCGCCTCGAGCCCGTCCTCGACGAAGTCGTCGGGGTGCGGGTCGATGCGTACGTCGATGCCCTCCCGCTCGAAGATCGGCACGAGTTCCTCCATCGACCGGAAGAACGCCCGCTCCGACTCCTCGGCCTTCTCCGGCCGTCCGGAGAACTCGGTGTTGATCACGTTGACGCCGAGGTCGACGGTGATCTGGACGACGCGCTTCCAGTTGCGCACCGCCGCTTCACGCGCGTCCTCGTCGGGACCCGACCAGCGCAGCACCGGGAGCACCGACGCGATGCCCACCCCTGCCGACGCGCACGCCTTCCGGAACTCGGCAACCAGGGCGTCGTCGGCGCGTGGGTGGTTGAAGAACGGGATGAAATCCCGGTGCGGGGTCAATTGCAGGTATTCGTAGCCCAATTCGGCGACCAGAGCCGGGAACTCGAGCAGCGAGTAGTCATGGTGGAACGGGGTCGGATCCAGTGCGATCTTCACGATGTCAGGCTCCTGGGATCGAGGCGCGGTCGACCATGTCCACCGCGACGGGTTGTCCGGACTGCAGGGCTTGGACACCCGCTTCGCACACGGCGGTGGCGGCGTAGCCGTCCCACGCGGTCGGCCCGGCTGTGTAGGTCCCTGTGGTGGGGCCGCAGCTGACCGCGTCGACCCACCGCTGGATCTCCGTGTCGTAGGCGCGGCCGAAACGCTCCTTGAAGCTCGGGGTGATGGTGCCGCCCCAGGTTCCGGGGGCGCTCTTGCGGACCAGGCCGACGTCGAGACCGATCATCGCGCTGCCCTTCTCGGCGACGAGTTCGGTGCGTACCTCGTAGGCGACGCCGGTGGTGACGAACAACTCGACGTCGACGTGCTTGCCACTGGCGGTGCGCATGATCGCGATCTGCGGATCGAACAACCCCTCGCGCGCAGCCGGATTCGGCGTCGGTGTGACGATCTGGATCGAGGTGATCTCCTCGCCGAACAGGAAGCGGGTCACGTCCACCTCGTGCACGAGCGAATCACGCACCGTCATCACCGAATCGAAGTGGTCTGGGACGGCCGGGTTGCGGTGCACGCAGTGCAGCACCAGGGGGCTGCCGAGCTCGCCGCCGTCCAGAAGCGCCTTCAGGGCGGCGTACTCGTCATCGAAGCGGCGCATGAACCCGACCTGGATCAGCCGCGTTCCGAGCTCGGCCTCGCGCCGGACCACCTCCAGCGAGGTGTCGACGTCGGTGGTCAGCGGCTTCTCGCACAGCACCGGCTTGCGGTGCTCGAGGCAGGCCAGCAGCTGCTTCTCGTGCGTCGGCCCCGGGGTCGCGAGCAGGACGGCGTCGACATCGGGGTCGGCGATGGCGTCGAGTGGGTCGGCGATGGCACGGCACCCGGGGATGCCGGCCGCCACCTGCTCGGCTTTCTCGGCCACATAGTCGTTGACGACGGCGACGCGGGCACCGGAGATGCGGGAGGTGATCCGCGCGACGTGGTCGGCGCCCATCAGACCGACGCCGAGGACGGCGATACGCAAGTCGGACATGGTCGGCTCCTAACGGAAGGTGACGGACGGGATGCCGCAGGACCCGAGGTAGGTGCGGGTGCGCTGGGCGATGGGCAGCGGGGCGTCGACCTCGCAGGGGTACATGTCCTGCTCGACGATCGCGAACACGTCGATGCCGAGGTGCTCGATCTCGGCCAGAAGCGAAGGCATGTCCGGGATCCCGCGCGGGGGTTCGGTCATCGCGCCGAGCTTGACGGCCTCGCCGAACGGCAGGTCCTCGGCCTCGACCTTGGCCCGCACCTCGGGGTCGACCTGCTTGAGGTGCAGATAGCCGATGCGCTCGGGTGCCCGGCGGATGATCGCGATGTTATCCCCACCGCAGTAGGAGATGTGGCCGGTGTCGAGACACAGGTTGACGAACTCGCTGTCGGTGCCGTCGAGGAAGCGGTAGACGTTCTCCTCGGTGTCGACGTGGGAGTCGGCGTGCGGATGGTATTGCGCCCGCACACCGTAAGTCTCGAACATCGCCTTGCCGAGCTGGTCCATGCCCTCGGTCTTCTTGCGCCACTGCTCGGGGGTGAGCACGCGGTCCTCGAGGACCGCGCCGGTGGACGGATCACGCCACATCTCCGGGATCACGACGACGTGTGTGCCGCCGACGGCGGCGGTCAACCGGGCGACGTCCTCGACCTGGGTCCACACCGCATCCCACGAATCATCTTGATGGAGATGCTCGAACACGGTGCCGGCGGAGAGCTTCAGGCCGCGGGAGCCGAGCTCGGCGAGCAGCTTCTCCGGGTCGGTGGGCAGGTATCCGTAGGGGCCCAGCTCGATCCACTCGTAGCCGGAATCGGCGACCTCGTCGAGGAAGCGGTGATACGGCGTCTGCTGCGGATCGTCGGGGAACCACACCCCCCACGAATCAGGGGCGGAGCCGACGCGGATGGTGCTCATGCGGGTGTCCTCGTCTCTCGACTAACGCGCGTTAGTAACGCGCGTGAGGTCTACTATGAACCGCGTCCCTGAATGTGTCAACCGTCACTCCCGTGGAGGATCCCCGCCGTGAGCACACCTCGCCGACGCCGCCCGACGATGGCCGACGTCGCCGAGCGCGCCGGGGTGTCCCGGACGCTGGTGTCGTTCATCCTCGACGGCAAACCCGGCGCCAGTGAGGAGACGCGGCAGCGGGTGCTCGCGATCGCCGGCGAGATCGGCTACCAGCCGGACTCCGCGGCACGCCTGCTGGCCCAGGGACGCAGTCGCACGCTGGGCGTGATGACCGACGTGCGTCAGCTCTTCCAGGCCGAGTTGGTCACCGAAATCTATCCCGCCGCAGAACATCTGGGCTACGAGGTGCTGCTGTCGGCGAACCTGCCGGACCGCACCGAGGGCGCGGTGGTGGACTCGCTGCTCAGCCATCGCTGTGGGGCGCTCATCCTGCTCGGCCCGAACGAGGACCCCGGCTTCTTCCGCGACCTGGCGACGCGGGCACCGGTGGTCGTGGCCTGCCGGCGGCTGCCGGGGTTGACCTCGGACACGCCGCTGGCGACGGTGCGCACCAACGACGCCAAGGGCATCCGGCAGGCGGTCGACTACCTGGTGGGACTGGGGCACCGCAGCATCCACCACGTCGACGGCGGCGCAGACCCGGGATCGGCCGACCGGTCACGCGCCTACAAGTCCGCGATGCGCGCGCACGGTCTGGCCGACGAGATCGCCGTGATCGCCGGAGCGCACAACGAGGAGGCCGGTGCCGCCGCGGCGCGCGCGATGCTGGCCGAACCCTCGCTGCCGACGGCGGTGCTGGCGGGCAACGACCGTTGCGCGCTGGGCATCCTCGATGTCTTCACCCGCGCGGGTGTCGCTGTGCCCGAGGATGTTTCACTCGTCGGTTACGACGACAACCGACTGTCGGAGAACCCGCGTATCGATCTCACCACGATCCACCAGGACGCACCCGACATCGCGCGCAACGCCGTCGAACTCGCCGTGCAGATGCTCGTCGACGGTGCCCCGCGCACGTCGG
This sequence comes from Mycolicibacterium psychrotolerans, assembly GCF_010729305.1. NCBI lineage: Bacteria > Bacillati > Actinomycetota > Actinomycetes > Mycobacteriales > Mycobacteriaceae > Mycobacterium > Mycolicibacterium psychrotolerans. Next base: position 565,797 of record NZ_AP022574.1, read on the forward strand.
ACGTCGTGCTGGAGCCGACGCTGATCGTGCGCGGGACGACCGCCCCGCCGCGCGCCTAAGAGCCGGCCGCCGACGCGATCATCCGGTCGATCACCGCCAGCAGTCCCTCATCGGCGGCCGACGGCGCCGGTTGCCCGCCCAGCGCACGGTGCAGCGCGTTGTAGTAGAGACCGTCGCCGATCAGCTTGACGGCCCGCGCGGTGTCCAGGTCGCCGATCGCCTGGTGCAGGATCGTCAACCATTCCTCGGCCGCGGCCTCGATCGCCGCCCGGGCCCGTGCGTCACCGGCCTGCCGCAGGCGGGACACGGCCACCAGCACGCGGTCCAACGGCGTGCCCTCGTAGTGCGACGAGCGCACGTAGTAGCGCGCCGGACCTTCGGGCGCGGTGCGCATCACCTCGGAGTCCTCGGCGGCGAGCGTCGCCAACCGCTCGCACACCGCCGCGGCGAGCTGGTCTTTCGACCGGAAGTGGTACAGCACCCCGCCCTTGGACACCCCGGCGCGCGCCGCCACGGCGTCGACCGTGGCGAACCGCTCACCCTCTTCTGCCAGCAGATCTGCGTAGGCGTCGAGGATGCGGTCGCGCGAGGACATGGGGCCAGCCTAAAACTCGGTGGTTCACTGCACCGTCTGGACAGTACAGTCCGGGCATGCGGACCTACCGTGCTCTCTTCCGGGTGCCGCGCGTCCTGAACATCACGGCGGCGCAGTTGTTCGCGCGGCTTCCGCTCGGCATCCTGTCGCTGGCCGTCCTGGTCCACGTCGAGCATCACACCGGTTCGTACGCGCAGGCCGGCGCCGTGGTGGCGTGCCTGACCGTCGGCGAGGCGGTGGCGATGCCGGCCACGTCGAAGTTGGCCGGCCGGGGCGGTAGAACCGCGCCGACCCTGGTGATCTGCGCCGTGGTCAACGGGCTCAGCATGCTGGCGCTCGCGGTCACTACGGCCTCCGGGCTTCCGCTCATGGCGTTGGGGCTGCTGGTGGGCGCGTCCGTGCCGTCGCTGATGCCGGTGGTCCGCGCGCTGTACCCGCAGATGCTGCCCCGCGACGGCGTGCGGGCGCTGTTCGCCCTGGACACCACGGCGCAGGAGGTGATCTGGGTCGTCGGTCCTGTCGCGGCGATGGCGTTGTCGACGCTGCTCTCGACGGCGCTGCCGCTGATCGTGTCTTCTGTGATCACCCTGGCTGGGACCGCGTGGTTCCTGGTGAGCGCGCGAGGGCTGCGCCCGCGCGGCGGACCGCGCACCGGAACCGGCCGCCGGGTGTTCGCCCGCCGCAGCGTGCTGCTCGCCATGGTCGCCGGATGCGCACTCGTCGGGTCCTTCACCGCGCTGGAGGTCGGGGTGGTGGCCGAACTCGGCCGCGACGGCATGACCGCGGGCGTTGCGATCGCCCTGGCCAGCGTCGGCTCGGTGGTCGGCGGGCTGACCTGGGGACACCGCCGCCTCGGCCTGCGCGGCATCGTCGCCGCGCTGACCGTCGTGGCGGTGGGAACCGCGTTGTTCGGGGCCACCCACGTCCTGGCCCTGCAGTTCTGCGCGTTGTTCGTCTCGGGGCTGGGCTTCGCGCCGGCGATGTCGGCGCTGTACTTCACGGTGTCCCAGGACATCGACGAGAGCGTCGCCACCGAGGCGTTCGGCTGGCTGCACAGCGCCGCCCTGGTCGGCGGCGCGCTGGGCACCGCGACCGCCGGGATGGCGACCGACGCGTACGGCGCCTCCGGAGCGGTCGCGGTGGGGACGCTGTTCGCCGTGGTCGCCGCGATGAGCCCGCTGGCCGCGCGAGCCACCGGCCGGATCGGCGGACTCGTCGACGCGGAGCCGCTCGCCCGGCCTGCCGTGGGTTCGCCGCGCTGACGGTCGCCGGCGGGCCCTACACTCCGAAGCGATGGACGACGACCGGGCAGTGCAGTTCGTCGGCGCCGGCCCAGGGGCCGCGGACCTGCTGACGGTGCGGGCCACGCGGATGCTCGCCGACGCCGACGTCGTGCTCTACCCGGGCAGTTACCTCGATCCCGAGGTGCTCACCCACTGCTCCCCCGCGGCCGAACTCGTCGACACCGCCGATCTGGATCTGGACGCCATCGTCGACCGCCTCGTCACCGCCCACCGCGCCGGACGCCGGATCGTGCGACTTGTCTCCGGTGACCCGTCGGTGTACTCCGCGGTCTCCGAGCAGACCCGCAGACTCGACGCGGCGGGCGTGCCGTGGACCGTCACGCCCGGTGTGCCCGCCTACGCGGCCGCGGCCGCCCGCGTCGGCCGTGAACTCACCGTCCCCCTCGTCGCGCAGTCGGTGGTACTGACCCGCACCCAGCAGCGCTCGACCGCGATGCCAGCGACCGAATCACTCGCCGCGTTCGCGGCCACCCGCGCCACGCTGGTGCTGCACCTGGCCGTGACCCGGATCCGGGAGCTGATGGCAGAACTGGTACCCGAGTACGGTTCCGACTGCCCCGTCGTCGTGGTGTATCGCGCGTCCCAGCCGCAGGAGACGGTGCTGCGCGGCACGGTGTCCGACATCGCTGACGCGGTCGAGGCCGCCGGGTTCCGGCAGGCCGCCGTCATCCTCGTCGGCCGCGCACTCGCCGACCGGCCGGACCCCTGCGCCGGCGAAAGCCACCTCTACGACCCCGCCCGCGACCGCTCGGCGCGCCCGTGACGGCGCCCAAACCGACAAATGGGCGCGAAAACGCCCGGAATCCACGCCCAAACGTTCGTTTGGGCGAAGATACACAGGCCGCGCTGTACGACGTGATCGGGCGGCGCCGCGACACCCGCCGCGAGTTCTCCGGTGAACCGGTCCCCGACGAGGTGCTCGAGCGGGTCCTGCTCGCTGCCCACGCCGCGCCGTCGGTCGGCATGAGCCAGCCGTGGGACTTCGTGCTGGTGCGCTCCCCGCAGACACTGCGCACCTTCCGCGACCACGTCGCCGCGGAACGCGAAGTGTTCGCCTCAACGCTGAGCGGCGAACGCGCGCAGACCTTTTCGCGCATCACCATCGAGGGTATCTGCGAATCCGGGCTGGGCGTCGTGGTCGGCTACGATCCGACGCGCGGCGGGCCGCAGGTACTCGGCCGACACGCGATCCCCGACGCCGGCCTCTATTCGGTGGTGTGCGCGATCCAGAACCTCTGGCTCGCCGCCACCGCCGAAGGCCTCGGCGTCGGCTGGGTGTCGTTCTACCGCGAGAACTTCCTGCGTTTGCTGGTCGGCATGCCCGAGCATGTCCACCCGATCGCCTGGTTGTGTGTCGGGCGGGTCACCGAGCTGCCCGACGTGCCCGACCTCGAGCGGTTCGGTTGGCGAGCAAGGACTTCCCTGGACTCCGTGCTGCACCGAGAGACCTACCAGGCCCACTGAGAGTGCTCCCGGCGAGCGCCCAAACCGACAAACGGGCGCGAAAAGGGTCCCTTTTCGCGCCCGTTTGTCGGTTTGGGCGTAAAAGTCAGAGGCGCAGGACCCGGCCCGCGATCACCAGGTGCACCTCGTCGCAGACCTCGGCGACGCGCTGATTGACGGTGCCCAGCAGATCCCGGAACAGCACCCCCGAGCGGTGCGCCGGCACCACGCCGAGGCCGACCTCATTGGTGACGATCACCGCCTGCGGCACCTGCGCCAGCACGTCGCAGAGCGCGTCGACCCGCGTTCCCAGCAGGTCGTGGACGTCGGCCGAAGGCGCCTCCCACAGTCCCGCGTCGTCGACGACTCCGACCACCCAGGTGCTCAGACAGTCGACGAGCACGGGTCCGTCGGCGCCGGCGATGGCGCCGGTCAGGTCGGTCGTCTCGACGGTCTGCCAGTCGGGTGAGCGCCGGGCCCGGTGTGCGGCCACGCGGGCGTCCCAGTCGGGGTCGCTGCCGTCGGCTGCCCGGCCAGGGGCCACGTAGGTGACCCGTCCGGCGTCGGCCAGCAGCGCTTCGGCGTGCCGTGACTTGCCGGACCGGACGCCGCCGGTGACGAGGATCCTCACCGGGTCATCGTAGAGAGCGCGCGCACCCAGTCCACCGCGTCGGCGACGTCGGTGACGGTCGTGACGCCGGGCGCGCGGGCGGGGCGCCGCACGATGACGACGGGAACCCCCAGTTGCTGCGCGGCGTCCATCTTGGGCCAGGTGTACTCACCGCCGGAGTCCTTGGTGATCAGTACATCGCTGCGGTGCTCCCGCATCAGGGCGAGCTCCCCGCGCAGCGCGTACGGGCCCCGGCTGGTGATCAGCCGCCACCGCGGCGGCAGGACGTCGTCGGGAGCCTGCACCACGCGGGCGAGAACGTCGTGGCCGTGCAGAGCCGGAATGAAGCGTGCGAGCTCCTGACGGCCCACGGTCAGGAACGGCCGCCGACCCAGCTGTGCGGCCAGCGCGGCCGCCTCATCGTGCGAGTCCACCCAGTACCACGAGTCGCGCGAGTGCTCGGCCCAGCCGGGCCGTTCCAGTCGCAGCAGCGGCACCCCGCCGGCGGCGCAGGCCGCCGCCGCGTTGGCGGAGATCGTCTTCGCGAACGGGTGCGTCGCGTCCACAACGGCGTCGAATTCCGCCAGGGCGGAACGCAATCCGTCGACGCCGCCGAAGCCACCGATGCGGACCTCACCCACGGGCAGCCGCGGATCGGCGACCCGCCCGGCCAGCGACGTCGTCACCTCGCCCAGCGGGGAGAGCTTCTCGGCCAGGTCCCGGGCCTCGGCGGTCCCGCCGAGCAGCAGGATCCTCACGGGGCGCCCGGCGGCAGGAACGGCAGACCCGCGGGCGCACCCCGGTGGGCGAGGTCGAGCAGCGCGTCGACGTCGATGTGCTGCTCGACCAGATCCCCCAGCAGGTCGATGCGCCGCTCGCGGGCTTCGGGAAAGGACACCCCGGACGCCGAGATACCGAGCGTCTCGGACAGGAACCGCGCCCGCAGCGCGTCGCCCTCCAGGGCCCCGTGCCACATCGTGCCGAACACGGTGCCGTGGCGCACACCGCCGAGGAAATCCTCGGTGGAACTCAGCGCCGTGATGCGGCCGTGGTGGATCTCGTAGCCGGACGCCGGTGCCCCCGACCACGCACCGCGCGGCAGCCGAAGCGTTTTCTGCGCAACGAAATTCGTGTCGACGTCGAGCAGTCCGAGACCGTCGACCTCCGTGACCGTCCCCTCCACGCCCGCGGGGTCGCGGACCGTCCGGCCCAGCATCTGGAAGCCCCCGCAGATGCCGAGCACCGGCTTCCCCGCGGCGGCGTGGGCACGCACCGCGTGGTCGAGTCCGCGGAAGCGCAGCCAGGCCAGATCGGCGATCGTGGAACGGGTGCCCGGCAACACGATGAGGTCCGCGTCGGTCAGAGCACCGGGGTGCGAGGCGAAGACCACGTCGAGTTCGGGCTCGAGACCGAGCGCGTCGACGTCGGTGAAATTGCTGATGCGCGGGAGTCGGATGACCGCGACGCGGCGGGCGCCGGCCCGCAGTGAGCGCCTGCCGGCGATCTCCAGGGCGTCCTCGGAGTCGAGCCACACGTCGGGCTGCCAGGGCAGCGTCCCGAACACCGTTCGGCCGGTGACCTTTTCGAGATCTTTCAGGCCCGGGCGTAGCAGGTCCAGGTCGCCGCGGAACTTGTTGACGACGAATCCGGCGATCAGGGCCTGGTCCTCGGGAGACAGCAGCGCCACGGTGCCCAGGAACGCCGCGAACACGCCGCCGCGGTCGATGTCACCGACCACGACGGTCGCCGTCCCGGCGTGCCGGGCCAGCCCCATGTTGACGTAATCCCCTGCCCGCAGGTTGATCTCGGTCGGGCTGCCTGCGCCTTCGGCGACGACGACGTCGAAGCGCGACGCCAGGTCGTCGTAGGCGGCGTGAGCCGCCTCGGCCAGCGCGCGCCGGCCGTCCAGCCAGTCCGACGACGACACCTCGCCCCACGGTTTACCCATCAGCACCACATGGCTACGCCGGTCGCTGCCGGGCTTGAGCAGGACGGGGTTCATCGCCGCCTCGGGGTTGACCCGTGCGGCGACTGCCTGAATCCATTGCGCGCGGCCGATTTCCACGCCGTCGTCACCGGACCCGGCGCAGACCATCGAGTTGTTGGACATGTTCTGCGCCTTGTACGGCGCGACGCGGACACCGCGGCGGGCCAGGGCCCGGCACAGCCCGGTGGTCACCAGGGTCTTGCCTGCGTCGCTGGTGGTGCCGGCGATCAGCAGCCCGGCCATCAGGGTCTCCTGAGCAGGAAGAGGTCCATCACCCAGCCGTCGCGGGCCTCGGCGGCGGCCCGGGCCTCGGGCAGGGCGGGCAGCACGTCGCCGAGCCGGCCGGTCAGCAGGCGTTCCCCGGGCGCGCCGAGATTCGCGCCCCACCAGATCGTCCAGTCGTGCAGACCGGTGAAGTCGAGGCGCTGCGGCGGCGGGTTGAGCATCGCGACGATGTTGTCGACCCCGGCGGCGACGGCCTCCTGCAACCGCCGCCCGGTGGTGATGTGGACCGACCGGCCCACCTCGTGCAGCACGATGCGGTGCCGGGCGGCGAGCAGAGAGGGCGCGCTGACACCGGGCAGCACGTCGTAGTCGACGTCGATCTGCCCCGCGAGGAGGCCGCGCACCTTCTCGACGATGCGGATCGTCGAGTCGTACAGCGACGGGTCGCCCCACACCAGGAACGCGGCCGTGCCGCCACGGCGCCGCAGCACGTCGGCGTAGCGTTCGGCGCGGGCGTCGTGCCAGTCGGTGACGGCGGACTCGTAGCCCTGGGCGCTCAGCCCGGTCGAGCGGTCCCGCGGCGGGTCGGGCACCGCGATGACCTCGGCGGGTCCCCGCGGACCGGGGTGGGCGCCGACGATCGCGCGCCGCAGCGCGAGCAGCGGGTCGTCGTCCGACTTCTCGGCGGCCAGCACGTAGTCGACCGACCGCAACGCCTCGGCGACCTCGCGCGTCACGTGCTCAGGCCCCATCCCGACGCCGAGGATCCGAACCCGCACCGGCGCACCCATACCCACGATTGTCCCTGCTCGCGTTCAGCGCGACCGGAGCAGGTCGGCTGCGGCTGCCGAGGAGACGGCGTCGGTCACCAGCTCGACCGTCGGGCTGTCGAGCTTCCAGCACTGCCAGTACAGGGGCACGTCGAGGTGCTCGTCGCAGATGCGGACGAAGAATCGGTCGATCAGCTGCTCGGGATACATCCCCCATCCCAGGCCCGCGTGTACGGCTGCACCGAAGCCCGTGGCGGTCGGCACGTAGTGCACGGGACGCCGCAGCACCGTCCCGAAGGCCTTGCGCAGCAACTGGTCCTGCAGCGCATCGTCACGGTTCCACGCCAGCGACGGTGCGCGACCGGCAGCGTCGGCGGTGAAGCCGTCGGGCAGATGGCGCGCCACGAAGTCGGGCGTGGCCACGGGCCGGTAGCGCATGATGCCGAGCGGCCGCACCCGGCAGCCGGGCACCGCGGCACGTTCGGTGGTGACCGCACCCATCACCACGCCCTCGCGCAGCAGGCGTGCAGAGTGGTCCTGATCCTCGATGCGCAGGTCGAGCAACGCGTCGGTCAGCCGGTCGAACACACCGGTGAACCAGGTCGCCATCGAATCGGCGTTGACGGCCAGCGCGATCCGCGGCCGCTCGGCGGAGCCGCCCCGCATCTCGGCGAGCGCCTCGGCCTCCAGCAGCGTGGTCTGCGCCGCCAGCCGCAACAGCGGAGCACCCGCAGCGGTTGCGACACAGGGCTTCTCGCGCAGAATGAGGACCTGACCCACCCGTTGCTCGAGGGCCTTGATGCGCTGGCTGATCGCCGAGGGCGTGACGTGCAGGTGCGTGGCCGCCGCGTCGAAGCTGCCGAACTCGACGACTGCCGCAAGCGCGGCGAGCTGACCGCTGTCCACCTGGCCCGCCACAGGGATAATGCTAGGCCTCAGCCCGCCACGGCGATGTCGGAGGGGTGTGCCGCCAGTGGGGTCACGGCGATGCTCATGAACGGGAAGAGCGGGAGCCCCGAGAGGATCCGGTGCAGTTCGTCGTGGGAGTCGACGTCGAAGATCGAGTAGTTCGCGTACTCGCCGACGATGCGCCAGATGTGCGGCCACTTCCCCGACCGCTGCAGGTCCTGGGAGTACTCCTTCTCTCGGTTGATGAGCGCGGCCCGTTCCTGCGGGTCCAGTCCGGCAGGCAGCCGGACGTCCATCCGGACGTGATACAGCATTGCGGCTCAGCCCTTTTCGGGGTCGAGCACGAAGCCGTAGACGATCTTCTGCGATCCGTCGGATATCGACTTCGGATCAAGGACCAGCTCGGGCTTGACGGCGTCGGCGATGTCGTCGTCGTTGTGCGGGTCGCCGGGGAAGTACAGCTGCGCGGTGAGCTGCTCGTGGCCCGGCGCCGACACCTTCACGTGCAGGTGGGCCGGCCGCCAGGCGTGCCAGCCGGCGGCGGCGATCAACTTGCCGCAGGAGCCGTCGGTGGGGATCTGGTACGGCGCGGGACGGACGGTGGTGATCTCGAAGGCGCCGTCGGGCCCGGTGGTGAAGGTGCCGCGCAGATTCCACTCCGGCAGGTTCGGGGCGAACTGCGAGTACAGCCCGTCAGCGTCGGCGTGCCAGAGCTCCACGGTGCCCGGCAGCGGGCTGCCGTCGGTGGAGGTGATGGTTCCCTCCCACACCAGGCGCGTGCCGTTCTCGTCGTCGCGCATCGGAATGGTGCCGCGGGCGCCGCACTCGGGCGAGCCGGGCACGTAGTAGGGCCCTTCGATGGTTCCCTTGTTGCCCTGCCGGTGGTCGGTGGCGACGTCCTCGACGACGTGCTCGACCCAGACGTCGAGGAACAGCGGCCATTCGCCGTCGGCGCCGACGCCGATCAGCCACGCCTTGAGGGCGTTGTACTCGTCGTAGGTGACCCGGTGTCGGCGGATGGTGTCGTGCACCGCGGAGAGCACCTCGCGGGCCAACAGGTCGACGCGTTCGGTCGGCGTGTCCTTGACCGCCTCGAACGGTGACTTGTCGGCGTGGAACCGCTCGGTCGCGGACGCGCCGGACGCGGCGGCGGTGGCGACCTCGGTGGTGGTGGTCTCGGTAGTGGTCATGGCCGTACTTCTTTCTCGTTGATCGTTCGTTGGTTGTTCGGTGTGGGCTGACACCGAAGGTCTTCAGTGGTCCGTGCGGTAGCGGGCGAGCTTGTCGGGGTCGATGTCGATCCCCAGGCCCGGTCCCGCGGGCACGTGCAGCTCCCCGTCGCGGATGCGCAGCGGTGTGGTGAGGAGGTCATCGGACATGTCCAGGAAGTTCGACAGCTCGCCGGCACGGCGCGCCGTGCGTTCGTACGCGGCGCCGAAGGCCACCGCGCAGGCGGTGCCGACCTGGCCGTCGATCTGGTTGCCGATGACGACCTCCAGGCCGAGTCCCTCGGCGAGGTGGTGCACCCGCTGCGAGCCGGTGAAGCCGGTGCGGGCGGTTTTGATGCTGATCGCCGTGGCCGAGCCGGCCAGCACCTCGCGGGTGACGTCGGCCGGGGTGGGCACCGACTCGTCGGCGATGAACGCCACGTCCAGGTGGCTGACGAGCCACCGCCGTCCCAGGACGTCGTCGGCCGGGCACAGCTCTTCTGCGAAGAGCAGGTCGAGGTCGGCCATCTGCTTCATGGCCCGCAGGGCCTCCGCGGCGGTCCAACCCCGGTTGGCGTCGACGTAGAGCTCCACGGTGTCACCGAAGTGCTCGCGCAGCGCCCGCACCACCGCGGTGTCCAGGTCGATCGGGCGTCGCCCGACCTTCACCTTGAACGTCCGGATGCCGTAGTGGTCCACGATGCGCTCGGCCTCGGCGACCATCGCCTCGGGTGTGTCGAACCCCAGCATGTGGCTGACCCGAAGGCGATTGGTGTAGCCGCCAAGCAGATCGCTGACGGACAGGTCCAGGCTGCGGCCCAGCGCATCCCAGATCGCCATGTCCACAGCGGCTTTCGCGGTCGGGTTGCCGACGGTCCGCGCCAGTCGCGAGGTGACCACTTCCCGTTCGGTCAGCCGCAGGCCGATGATCTGGGGGGCGAAGATCTGCCGGATCACCGCGAGGATCCCGTCCTGCGTCTCCCCGTAGGTGAACGGGCGCGGAGGCGCCTCCGCCACGCCGATGACGCCTTCGTCGGTGTGCACCCGGACCAGCACGTGGTCGGCCGAGTGCACCTCACCGGAGGCGAACCTGAGCGGCTTGCTGTAGGGAATCGAGAACGGAACAGCTTCTACTGCAGTGATTTTCATGATCTCTCCTGGATATGCGCGACGTCGGCGGTGGGGGTCAGCCCGACGGAGAGCAGTGCGACCACGGCATCGACGACGGGATTGTCGACCCCGCGGCGCCACGCCAGCGCGAGCTCGATGGTGTCGCTGTCGGTCAGGTCGCGGAACACGACGCCGTGCAGCGCCAGTGCCCGCACCGAGGCCGGCACCACCGCCACCCCGAGTCCGGCGGCCACCAGCGCAAGCAGCACCGCGGTGCTCGGGGCGCTGTACTCGCGATGGGGCACGAAACCGGCGTGCCGACAACTGCGCAACACGGCATGGTTGACCGCGGAGTCGGGGCTGGCGTAGCTGATGAACGGTTCACTGCGCAGATCGGCCATCGCGACCACGGGTTCGACGGACAGCCGGTGATCGGCCGACACGGCCAGCACCAGCTGCTCGAGGTCGATGGCGCGGATCTCGATGTCCTCGCCGACGGCCGGCGGCCGCAGCACACCGACGTCGAGGGTGCCCGAGCGCAGACCGTCGCACTGGTCGGGAGTGAGCACGTCGGAGCGGATGTCGAGCGCCACCCCCGGCAGCTCCCGCCGCACGATCCGCGCGATCCGGGGCAGATGGGAGAACGCGGCGGTGCCCGTCATCCCCAGCCGCAGCAGGCCCGTGCGGCCGGCCGCGATGCGGCGCACCCCGCGCTCGGCTTCGTCGACGCCGGCGAGGATCCGCCCGGCCTCGGCGCGCAGGAACTCCCCGGCCGGCGTCAGCGACACCCGGCGGGTGGTGCGGGTGAACAACGTGGCGTCGAGCTCGTTCTCGAGCTGTCGGATCGCATACGACAGCGCCGGCTGCGCGATGTGCAGCTGCTCAGCCGCCTGACCGAAGTGACAGGAATCGGCCACGGCGACGAAGTAGCGGAGGTGGCGCAGCTCCATGTCCGGTCCTTTCGACGACAGGTCAGCGGCCCAGGTCTCATAGAGGGGCCCGGTGTGATCACCGACACGAGTGACGCTAGACCGCTAATCCATCGATGACAAAGACCTATTTACGTCTTATTGATGGACTGGGGTTATCAATCAGAGCCCAGTTCAGGACTAGCAATTCACCTAGTGTGATGGACACCACGCGGTGACAGTGTTCGGGGAAGCATCACACGAACGCTCGCTGGAGGCACCTGTGACCACATCCCTGAACCCCGTCGCCGACGTCCTGGCCGACGCCGTCATCGACGACCCGGACGCCGGCGTGTTCCGGACCAACCGGCGCATCTTCACCGACGAGGACATCTTCGAACTCGAGATGAAGCACATCTTCGAGGGCAACTGGATCTACCTCGCCCACGAGAGCCAGGTGCCGAATCCGGGCGACTACTTCACCACCTACATCGGCCGCCAACCCGTCGTCATCACCCGCGACAAGAACGGCGACCTGCACTGCCTGATCAATGCGTGCGCACACCGCGGCGCCATGGTCTGCCGGCGCAAGACCGACAACCGGATGACCCTGACGTGCCCGTTCCACGGCTGGACGTTCCGCAACGACGGGACCCTGCTGAAGGTCAAGGATCCCGACGGGGCGGGTTACCCGGACACGTTCAACGTCGGCGGCAGCCACAACATGACGAAGGTCGCGCGGTTCGCGGGGTACCGCGGCTTCCTGTTCGGCAGCCTCGACGACGACGTGCTCCCGCTCACCGAGCATCTCGGGGACGCCACCAAGGTGATCGACATGCTCGTCGACCAGTCCCCCGACGGCCTGGAGGTGCTGCGCGGCTCGTCGACATACACCTACGACGGCAACTGGAAGGTGCAGGCGGAGAACGGCGCCGACGGCTACCACGTCACCGCGACGCACTGGAACTACGCCGCCACCACCAGCAGACGCACCACCGGCGAGTCGACGAACGACACCAAGGCACTCGACGCCGGCGGCTGGGGCAAGTCGGGCGGCGGGTACTGGTCCTTCCCGCACGGGCACCTGTGCCTGTGGACCTGGGCGGCCAACCCGCATGACCGGCCGCTGTGGGACAGACTCGACGAGCTCAAGAGCCGGTTCGGCGACGCCAAGGGCGAGTTCATGGTCAAGGGCTCGCGCAACCTGTGCATCTACCCGAACGTCTATGTGATGGACCAGTTCTCGACACAGATCCGGCACTTCCGGCCCATCGCTCCGGACAAGACCGAGGTGACCATCTACTGCATCGCCCCGAAGGGCGAGAGCGCGACCGCCCGCTCCCAGCGGATCCGCCAGTACGAGGACTTCTTCAACGCCTCCGGGATGGCGACCCCCGACGACCTCGAGGAGTTCCGGTCCTGCCAGCTGACGTTCCGCGCGAGCGCGGCCCCGTGGAACGACATGAGCCGGGGCGCGCAGCACTGGCTGACGGGGCCTGACGAGGTGGCCACCTCGCTGGGGATGGACGGGGTGATCTCCGCGGGCGTCAAAAACGAGGACGAGGGGCTCTACCCCGTCCAGCACGGCTACTGGCTCGAGACGATGCGTCGCGCGGTGCGCGCGCAGGAGGAGAATCGACGATGACCGAGACGATCAAGACGACCGGAAAACTCGTCACACAGAACATGATCGAGCAGTTCCTCTACCGCGAGGCGCGCTACCTCGACGACCGTGAGTTCGAGAAATGGCTGGACTGCTACGCCGACGACGTCGTGTACTGGATGCCGGCGTGGACCGACGACGACCGACTGGTCGAGGACCCGCAACGCGACATCTCGCTGATCTACTACGCCAACAAGGGCGGTCTCGAGGACCGGGTGTTCCGGATCCGCACCGAACGCTCCTCGGCCACCTCGATGCCGGAGCCGCGCACCAGTCACAACATCAGCAACGTGGAAGTGATCGAACGCCGCGGCGACCTCGTCGACGTCCGATTCAACTGGCACACAATGTATTTCCGCTACCAGACCATCGACCCGTACTACGGCACCTCGTTCTACACGATCGACTTCACCGGCGAGCAGCCCCTGATCCGCCGCAAGACCGTGGTGCTCAAGAACGACTACATCCACCACGTGGTGGATGTCTACCACTTCTAGAGGAGACCGCCGTGACCGCTGTGTCACCCCCCGCGCCCATCCAGAACCCGGCCGAGGTCTACTCGGTGGCGCTGTCGTTCGAAGACGGCGTCACCCGGTTCGTCAGCTGCCGCGGTGACCAGACCGTCGCCGACGCGTCCTACCGGCAGCGCATCAACATCCCGCTGGACTGCCGCGACGGCGCCTGCGGAACCTGCAAGGCCCTCTGCGAATCCGGCCGATACGACGGCGGGACCTACATCGACGACGCCCTGTCCCCCGATGAGGCGGACGCCGGGTACGTGCTGCCGTGCAGCATGCGTCCCCGCTCCGATCTGGTCCTGCAGATCGCCGGCACGTCCGACCTCGCCAAGACGCAGGCGGCCAGCTACACCGGCACCCTGACCGAGCTGCGCCGGCTGTCGGCGACCACCGTGAAGATCGGCATCGACATTCCCAACCGTGGCGAATTAGCCTTTCTGCCTGGGCAATACGTCAACATCTCGGTGCCGGGCACCGACCAGAGCCGGTCGTACTCGTTCTCCAACGCTCCCCACGAGAGCCGGCTCACCTTCCTGATCAAGCTCAGCCCCGGCGGGGCGATGTCGGACTACCTGACCGACCGCGCCGCCGTCGGCGACACCCTCACCTTCACCGGCCCGAACGGGTCGTTCTTCCTCCGGGAAGCCGAGCGGCCGGTGCTGCTGCTCGCCGGCGGGACCGGGCTGGCGCCCATCCTGTCGATGCTGCGAGCGATGCGCGCCGCCGGCAGCACCCGCAGGTCGCACCTCATCTACGGCGTCAGCACCGACGACGACCTCGCCGCGCTGGACGAGATCACCGAGATCGACACGACTCTGGACACTTTCACGTGGGACCACTGTGTGTCGGATCCCGGCAGCACGGCGCCGAACCGGGGGCCCGACCGCGCGTACGTCACCAGCCTGATCGATCCGGAGCACCTCAACGACGGCGACGTCGCGATCTACCTGTGTGGGCCACCACCCATGGTCGAGTCGGTCCGCACCCACCTCACCGGCGCCGGAATCGAGCCCACCGGGTTCTATTTCGAGAAGTTCGGTTTGGCCAGGACCGGCACTGCCACCACCTCGGGCGCCGTGAGCGCCGGATCCGGGGCCGGGGCCGACGAGGACCAGATCCTGCCGGTGCCGGAGGCGCGCGCACTGGCCGGTCAACCGGTACTGCCGGCAACGAACTTCCCGCCCCTACCCGCTGCGGGACCCGTACGCGACGACGGTGACCTCGCCCGGCGCATCGCCGGTCAGCTGATGGCCGCACCGGAAGCACCGGTCGCACCGCCCGAGGAGCAGCCCCTCGTCAGCGCTGACGGCTACCAGATCGGCGAGGAGCACCCCGAGGTGCGCGAATCCGATGCGCTGTTCGAGGCCCGCTCGGCGCTGGAACTCGGCGCGCTCGAACTGACCATCGGCCGGCTGACCAGCAGCCAGCTCGCCGGTTACCGGCTGCTCGCCGAGTCGACGCTGCCCTATGTCGACGGCGACCACTTCGTCGACGCCGTGCAGTACACCGAGACCAACGCCGCCTTCCACGACTATCTGTTCACCCTCACCGGCAATGACCATCTCCTGCACGCCTACCAGGCGCTCGGCGTCAAGGGGCGGATGAGCGAGGTGCTCAGCGAGGCGACCTGGTGCCATCCGCTGTGCGCACGCGACCACGTCGACATCGTCCACGCGTTCGAATCCGGTGACCGCGACGCCGCCCGGGAGCTCATCCTCGCCCACGCCGAGCGGTCCAAGCAGACCATGCGCCGCGCGATGGCCGACTCCGCGGCCGCGGCCACAGCGGTCTTCGTCACCCCGGGCAGGTTCGCCGGCAAGGTCGTCGTCGTGACCGGCGCGGCCCAGGGGATCGGGGAGCGCACCGCCCGGCGGATCCACGCCGAAGGCGGAACCGTGGTGCTCGCCGACCGGTCCGAACTGGTCGAGGAGTTGGCACGTCAACTGGCCGGTGACACCCGGTCGGCGCTGGCCGTCACGGCGGATCTCGAACACATCGACGGCGCAGAAAACGTTGTGCAGCATACTCTTTCGAATTACAGCCGCATCGACGTGCTGATCAACAACGTGGGCGGCGCGATCAACTTCAAGCCGTTCACCGAGTTCAGCGCCGCCGAGATCCGCGCCGAGATCGACCGGTCGCTGATGACCACGCTGTATGCGTGCCGCGCCGCGCTGCCCGCCATGGTGCACCGCGGCCGCGGCGTCATCGTCAACGTGTCGTCGGCGGCCACCCGCGGCATCCACCGCATCCCGTACTCGGCGGCCAAGGGCGGCATCAACGCGATCACCGCGTCGCTGGCGATGGAGTACGCCGAGGCCGGTATCCGGGTGGTCGGGACGGCGCCCGGCGGGACGACGGCGCCCGCGCGGCGCATCTCCCGCGGCACCCCCGAGCCGTCCACCGCCACGGAGCAAGCCTGGTTCGACGCCCACATCGGCCAGACCCTCGCCTCGTCGCTGCTCAAGCGTTACGGAACTCTGGACGAACAGGCGGCGGCGATCTGCTTCCTCGCCTCCGATGAGGCGTCCTACATCACCGGCACGGTGCTGCCCGTCGCCGGTGGCGACCTCGGCTGACGCGGGCCGCCTACGATGGGCTCGTGACCGGGACGTCCGTCGCGTTCGTCGGCCGCGTCCGCGAGATCGACGAGCTGACACGGCGATGCGCCATGGCCCGCTCCGGCGGCTTCAGCCTGCTCACCGTGACCGGCCCGGCAGGTATCGGCAAGACCGCGCTGCTGCGGCAGGTGGCGGAGCGCCTTCCCGCGGCGCGCTGGGCCACCGCCACCCCCTGGGAAACGGATTTGGCCGGCGGCGTCGTGAGCCAGCTGCTGCAGGAAGCCGCCCCCACCGACCCCATCGCCGCAGCCGACGCACTGGCCCACGCCCTCACGGGTGACGATCCCGTGCTGGTCGTGATCGACGACGCCCAGCACGCGGATCTCGTCTCGCTGCAAGCCGTTTCGACATTGTCGCGGCACCACCGCGGGTTGCCCGTGACCGTGGTGCTGGCCACCGACGGTTCGCGGCTGCCCACACCGGATCTGGATGCCGAGCAGATCCGGTTGACGGGCTTGTCGCGCAGTGAGGTCGCCGAGCTGGCCTCGGCGACCGGCCGGATCCTGCATCCCGCGATGGCCGAGCGACTGACCCGGCTGACCGACGGCGTCCCGCGCCACGTCCGCGACCTGCTCGACGAGGTACCCGCCGCGACATGGACGCGCACCGATGCGAGGCTGCCCGCGCCTCGGGCCGTCGCGCGCCGCGTCGCCGCACAGCTCGACGGCGCCGGGCCGGGTGGCCGCGCCCTCGTGGTGGCGCTGGCCGTCCTCGGCGAGCACAGCAGCCTCGCCGACGCGGCCCTGCTCGCCGGTGTCGACGATCCCCTGGCCGCACTGGAATCCGCGATCGGAGCCGGACTGCTGGCACCCCGCGACATCGCCGAACCGAGGTGGGCCGAGAGCCTGACCGCCGCCGCGGTGATCGACGCGACAGGCATCAGCGCGACGGCCGAACTGCACCGGCACGCAGCCGACGTCGTCACCGATCCCGCGGCGCGGCTGCGGCACCGGGTGGCCGCCACCCCGGTGCCCGACCCGGCGCTGGCCGACGACGTCGACACGCTGGCCCGTTCCCACGGCAACAACGGCGCCTGGGCGCAGGCCGCCGAGCTGTTCCGCGACGCCGGCCGGCTGACCGCCGATCCGCTGCTGCGCGACGAGCGGCTGATGCTCTCGGTGGATGCATTGGTGGCGGCCGGGGACTGCATCGGCGCCGCGGCGCTGGTGCCCGTGGTGGAGAGTCTGCGCGAAACACCGCTGCGCAATGCGGTTCTGGCCTACCTGGCGATCCTGCGCGGGAGAGCCACCGAAGCAGAACTGCGCCTGCAACGCGCGTGGGACATCGTCAACACCGGACGTGACCCCGGCACCGCGGCGTTCATCGCGCAGCGTCACGTCTTGCATGCCCTCGTGCACTGCCAGGGAGACCAGCTCGTGCACTGGGCCGACCGCGCCCTGGAGCTCGCCGATCCCGGATCACCCGCCGCCATCGAGGCGAGCGCGATCCGCGGGCTGGGCCTGCTGGCCGCCGGGCAGCCCCGGCGGGCGACGTCCGCCTACGAGGAACTCTCCGCCCGTGTCCGTCACGGCCCACAGGCCCAGCGGGTGGCGATGGGGCGCGGATGGGTCCAACTGATGCGCGATGACGTCGACGCGGCCCGGACCAGTCTGGAGACCGCCGTCGCCGCAGCATCGCTGGGCGGATCGACGCGGATCACCCTGTGGGCGTACGGATGGCTGGCCCGCGTGCAGTTCGTGACGGGCGAGTGGGACGACGCGATGGTCAGCGTCGCACACGGACGGCTGCTGGCCGACAGCAGTGGAATCGTCCTGGTGACACCGCTTCTGGAGTGGACCGCCGGTCAGATCGCCGCGCTGCGAGGGGACTGGGACGCGGCGGCCGAAGCCGCGCGGACGGCCGCGGTGTGCACGGGGGAGTACGCGATGATGCGCATCCCGACGCTGCTGCTCCAGGGTCAGATCGCCGAGGCCCACGCCGACTACCCCGCGGTGCGCAGATTCGTCGACCCGTTGCGCCGCATCGCTACGGGCACGTCCCTGCAGGAGCCCGGATACTGGCCGTGGCCGGATCTGCTCGCCAACGCGCTGGTCCTCGACGGCGACCTGGCCGGCGCCGAAGAGTTCCTGCGGCCCCACGAGCAGCGTGCGCGGGCACGGGGGCACCGCAGCGCGCAGGCCCGGCTCGGGTATGTCCGGGGGCGACTCCTTGGCGCCCGCGGCGACATCGCCGCGGCACGAATATGTTTCGACGAGTCGCTGGCCCAGCTCGACGGGCTGCCGCTGCGCTACGACGCAGCCAGGGTCAACTTCGCCTACGGGCAGACCCTGCGCCGGGCGGGCAAGCGCCGGGCCGCCGATGCGGCGATCAGCGCCGCCCGCGAACTCTATGCGTCGCTGGGCGCGGCGACCTATGTGGCCCGCTGTGACCGCGAGCTGAAGGCAGGCGGCCTCAACCAGGTGCGCGACACCAACGACGGTATCGAGCTCACGCCCCAGGAGGAGGCGGTGACCACGCTGGTGGCCCGAGGGCTGTCGAATCGTGACGTGGCCGCGGAGCTGTTCGTCTCGCCGAAGACCGTGCAGTACCACCTGACCCGCATCTACGCCAAGCTCGGTGTGCGCTCACGCGCGGAGCTGGCTGCGTTGCGGCGCTGAGTCAGCTCCGTTCGCGCAGCAGCTCCCACTGCTCCTGCTCGCGGGCGGTGAACGCATTCGACATGATCGCGCCGAACGCCGCCGCGTCGCGGGCGAACGTCTCCGCGGCGCCGGGCAGGGCATCGGGACCGTCGAGCCGGAAGCAGCTGGGCGCGAGCGGTCCGAACAACAGGGCGCGCCGCAGGTCCGGCCACGAGTCGAGGTCCGGCTCGCAGCCGGCCGCCCGCGCGAAGGCGATGGCCGCGATGTTCATCCGGGTCTTCTGCGACAGGCCGCGCCGCGCCCGGTACGCGTCGATCGATGCGCGCTGCGCTGCGGGATCAAGCGGCGGGATCACCCCGCCCCAGACGTAGGCGATCCAGCGTGCCTGCAGTTCCAGCGGCACGAAGTAGCCGCCGGACTGGTCCCACATCCCGACGAACGCCAGACCCGGCAGGTCCGGGTGGAAGGTGTACCGGTCGGCGTCGATGTGCACGGTGTCGAGCGCGACGGTGGCCCTGATGTCGTCATCGAGAAACGGGAGATCGAGGGCGAATCCGGTACCGAAGACGATGCCGTCGAACGGCGTCGTGCTGCCGTCACCGAACGTCACGTCTCGCCCGGACACCGACGTGAGCCACGGCCGGATCCCGATCCGGCCCTCGGCGACGAGCGGAAGGTAGTGCTGGCTCAGCGTGACCCCGGCCGCGAACAGCGACGGGTCCGGTCGCGGCGCCCCGTACTGCTCGGGGCTGCCGCCGGCGTCGGTCACGATGTCGCGAAGCTGCCGATCGACGGCCGACCTCGGCAGCTGTTCGTCTGCCAACACCCCGTAGCGGGTGAAGATGCGGTGATCCGACGGGACGCCGGCGGCGAACTTGGGCAGCACGTAGCGCTGCCGCCGCTGCGTCACCATCACGGCGTCGGCACCACCCTGCGCGAGTTCGGCGGCGATCTCCAATGCGCTGACCGCACACCCGCCGACCAGCACTCGTTTGCGGCGGTACCGTTCGGCGCCGCGGTAGTGAAATGTCGACGTCACCCCCTCCGAGCCGGCGAAGGACTCCAGGCCGGGCACCGTCGGCAGCGCGGGGGTCTGGAAGCGTCCACTGGCCACCACGACCCTGTCAAACATCTCTGCGCCACTTTCGGTTTCGACGGTCCAGCCACGCGCGCCCCGGCTCAGCCGGAACACTCTGGAGAACAACCGGATTCGGTCGACGAGTCCGAACGTCTGGGCGTAGCGGTTCAGATAGTGGCGGATGTCGCCGGCGGCGAGGAACGTCTGGTCGCCGGTGTGGGGCAGCTCGCTGAACGCCGTCAGGACGCGGCTGGTGTTGGTGTAGAGGCCCGGCCAGACACCGCTGGTGCCGTCCAAACCAGTCCACTGGCCGCCGAGTGCGGGCGCCTGCTCGAACAGGTGCGGCTCGAAACCCTGCGCAGCGAGCCAGCGCGCGGCGACCAGTCCGCCGGGGCCCGCCCCGATGATCGCAACAGTCGTCGCCACCGTGGCACTGTCGCACGCCGTGCGGTCACTGCGGACCGCATTGGGCGACGGGGATCAGCCCGCGGTGCCCGACGCGTTGACGAGAACGCCGGCCGGGACACTGCCTGCGAGCCGGCTCGCGACGAAATCAGCTGCCTGCGTGACCATTCCGGACTCCACGTAGTGGCTGTGGGCAGGCCGGTCGTCGCCGTCGGAACAGACCGGGTCGGCTCCGTTGCACAGGTCGATGGTCTTGGCACCGTAGAGCGGACTCGACGTGGTCAGGATGCGCCCGATCCGGCCCGCGGGGTTACCGAACACCGCGACGGCGGCGACATGGTCGGCGACGGGGGCCGGCATCGGGCGTCCGAACCCGAACGTGGCGGCGGGATCGCCGGTGATCAGATCCACCACCGCCGCGCCCTGCGAATACCCGCCCACCACGATGCGGGTATCGGGGCAGCGGGCGGCGGTGGCCTGGATCTGAGCGCTGGCGTCGTCGGCGCCGGCGGGCGCGGACTGCAGGAAGTCGTAGGACGCAGAGTAATTCACGGCCGAGGCGGTGACGGTGCGGCCGCCGAGTTGGTCGCGCAGGTCATCGACGAACGCCTCACCGACTCGGCCGAGGCCTGTGGGTTCGGCCGTGCCCCGGGCGAAGACGACCTGCACGTCGGGACAGGCGTCGGCGGCGTCGGCGCTCGCCGCACCGGGACCGATCAGGCCGGCCGCGGCGACCGCGCCTATGCCACTCATCAGCAGGGCCCGCCGCACGGTGTGCTGATCGGTCATCTCGGTCTCCTCCGTCGTGGCCGCCCCTGCGGCATCACCAAAAGGAATGCCTGCGACCGCGCAGAAATTCCAGGGAGACCCGAGTGGGCCGCTACCGCACCGTCTGGCGCAGCTCCGCGGCGGCGTCGGTGTCGGTGTCGTAGACCCGCACGATCGCGTCGTCACCTGTCTTGAGGTAGGTGCTCTCCCCGAGATCTGTGTAGCGGGTGGCGCCGATGCCGATGAGCACGTGTTCGGGGTGGCCACTGGCCACCATCAGCGCACCGACATCCTCCAGCGGGGTCTCCGGTGAGCCCTTCTGGTTGGCGAGCCGCTCGACGATCCAGTCCAGCAGGACCTCGCCGTAGTACGAGTAGCCGATCAGGGGGCTGTCGACGCCGTAGGCGTGCTCCGCACCGTCGGAGTGCAGGAAGCAGACCAGGCGCAGCGACGCGGTCGGCCCGTCCGGGGTCAGGTCGCTGATCTCGAAGAACGACTCCGAGACGCCCTTGGAGGCCGGGCCCCAGTTCTTCTTGTGGCTGATCTTCTTGGCGCCCGGCCTGCGGATAGAGCAGTCGTTGAAGGCGCCGAGCGCGAACGGTTGCAGAGTCACGATCGTGTCGCCCTGCCACACCACCCGGCACGCCAACCCGACCTCGGGTTCGATCTGCAGGTTCAGCGGCCCTGAGAACTCGGGGCTCTCGGCGGGCAGCTGGATCGCGTCATTGGACAGCGGAAACTCCCCGAGGAAGCTCTCCGCTCCGGGGGCGTACCACGGGAAGATGCCCTTGGGAGCGGCTCCCTCACTGGCCACGTTGACGAAATCGACGGCCTCCCCGGCCTGTTCGAGGTGTCCGGCGAAATTGCCCGCCACCCCGAAGCCGAACCAGTTCCGCATCTCGCTCAGGGGGATCTCGATCACGGTGGGTCAGCGTACGCGAACGCACCGTGGCCGATCGACTGATCTCAGCGCCGGTGGCGCAGCCAGATCAGCACGCCCAGTGTCGCGGCTGCGGCGAGCAGAACACCCACCGGAACGGCCGGCTTCGCCTTGGCGGTGTCGAGCGCGTCGTGACTGCGTTGCGCCACAGCCTGTTTCGTTTCGGCGACCTTCTGCTGAGCGCGCCCCTTGACGTCCAGCTTGTCGGAGAGCGCTCCGACGGTCTCCCCGAGTTCGGCGCGCGTGCGCTCGATGTCGGCCTGCAGCTCGTCGACACCGGCGTCCGGCCCCGGCTCGGGCCGCGGATCAGGCTGTACTGCCATGACGGGCTCCCTTCAACTCGGCGATGTCGGTCTTCACGCTGTCCACCGACACCGATGCCGGTGGCGGCACCTTCTCGACCTGCTTCTTGCCGATCAGCGCGGCGATGCCCGCCGCGGCGAACAGCACCACCGCCACGATCACCGCGGCCGCCCATACGGGCAGCACGAGGGAGAGCGCGGCGACAGCAGCCGCGATGAGGGTGGCCAACCCGAGGACTGCGAGCAGTCCAGCCGCGCCGGCAAGGCCGGCACCCACGCCGGCGTGCTTGGCCGACTCCTGCATTTCCTTCTGCGCCAACCGCAGCTCGTCACGAACCAAGCGTGACGTCTGCGAGGACAACTGACCCAGAAGCTCCCCGGTGGAGGGCTCCGTCTTCGGTTCCGTCATTTTCGAGGAGTGCCCGTTGCGTGCCCGGACAAACCCGGAACCGGGGCGGCGGCGAGGGCGTTGACCTTCGGTGACCCGCCGGACTCCCCCCGATCTCGCCGGCCGGCTGCTCGACGTGAAACGGACCTACCACGAGCCCGGCATCGACCGCTTCCCCCGCGCGCGTCAGGTGCTCGCCCGGTATCCCGAGGCCGAACGGATCGAGGTGGCCTCCCACCAGGCGATCCCCGGGCTGTACGGCAACGAGGGCAACGTCGAGGACTGGGACCTCATCGGCGCCACGCTGCCGGAGTGCCGGATCCGTTACGCGTTCTGACGCGACGTTTCGGGCCGCCGCCCGGAGGGCAATACCGGGCAATGCAACAGCAGCTCACGCCACCCCGCCCGAGGCGCAGCCCCGCCGCACTGGCCGGCGCCTTCCTGGCCGGCCTGGCGACCGGAGCCCTGACGACGCGCAAGGCCGCCGACGAGCGGCCGGAGCCGCCGAGCCCTGCGGGCCCAGTCGGCACCCCGGTCACCGAACCCGCCGAGCCGCCGCGGCCCGCGCAGGACGTCGAGGACCGGCCCGACGCCGACGATCCCGACAAGCCGGACTCCCCGACCGAGCTGACCCGGCCGTCGCTGCTCTACGTCCTGCGCCAGACCGCCGGCGAATTCACCCGCGACCAGTGCATGGACCTCGCCGCCGCGCTGACCTATTACGCGGTGCTGTCGCTGTTCCCCGCACTACTGGTGGTGATGTCACTGCTCGGTGTCGTCGGCCAGGGCGAGCGCACCGCCGACACCATCCTCGGGATCGTCGACGACGTGAGCCCCGGTGCGGCCGTCGACGTTCTGCGCCAGCCGATCGAGCAGCTCGTCAACGCGCCGTCGGCGGGATTCACGCTGGTGGCAGGCCTCCTCGGCGCTTTGTGGTCGGCGTCGGGCTACGTCGGCGCCTTCGGCCGTGCGATGAACCGCATCTACGAGGTCGAGGAGGGCCGCCCGGCGTGGAAGCTTCGGTTGCAGCAACTCGGGCTGACGTTCGGCGGGCTGATCGTCGCGGCCATCGCGGCGCTCCTGCTCGCGGTCAGCGGACCGGTCGCGGAGGCGGTGGGCGGCCACCTCGGCATCGGCCAGACCGGGCTCACGGTGTGGAACATCGCCCGGTGGCCGGTGCTGCTGCTGCTCGTCGTCGTGGGCGTGGCGACGCTGTACTTCACCGGTCCCAACGTCAAGCAGCCCAAGTTCCGCTGGATCAGTGTCGGGGCGGCCATCGCGATCCTCACCTGGATCGTCGCGTCGCTGCTGTTCGGCTTCTACGTCGCCAACTTCGGCAGCTACAACAAGACGTTCGGCACTCTCGCCGGGGTCATCGTGTTCCTGCTGTGGCTGTGGCTGACGAACCTGGCGCTGCTGTTCGGCGCCGAGGTGGACGCCGAACTCGAGCGTGGCCGCCAGCTGCAGGCCGGAATCCCCGCCGAGGATCTTCTGCAGCTTCCGCTGCGCGACACCAAGGTGATCGACAAGAACGCCGAAAAGGAGCATGCGCTGCGCGAGCGCGGCCGCACCCTGCGGCGCTCCCACGGAAAGCGGGCATGACTGCGCAGGTGAACGGGTATCCCCGCTGCGGCGCAAAGCCGGACAGGCGTGGGAGGTCACGATGGTCAAGTGGCTCGATCGCTTGCAGCAACGCAGCCGGGCGGCCGGTTTCGCCATCGCGGTGGTCTACAAGTACGTCGACGATCAGGCCGGCTATCTGGCCGCACTGATCACGTACTACGCCTTCGTCTCGCTGTTCCCGCTGCTTCTGCTGCTGACCACGCTGTTGGGCGTGGTGCTGTCGGGCCGGCCGCAGTGGCGCGACGAGATCGTCAGCGCAGCCATCGACCAGTTCCCGGTGATCGGCGACCAGCTCAGCCGACCCGAGGCCCTCAGCGGCGGCACCACCGCGGTGATCATCGGCATCGCGGGCGCGCTGTATGGCGGGCTCGGCGTCGGCAACGCCCTGCAGAACGCGATGAACACCGTGTGGGCGGTCCCCCGGTACACGCGTCCCGATCCCATCCGGGCGCGCCTGTACAGCTTGATGCTGCTGATCGTGCTGGGGTCGGCGGTCATCGGGACGACGGTGCTGACCGCGGTCGGCAGGGCGTGGGCCGGCCTGGGGTTCCTGGGCACCGCCGGAGTCGTCCTCGCGTCCCTGGCGTTGAACACGGCGGTGTGCGTCGCCGCGTTCCGGGTGACCACCGTGCGGCCGCTGAGCTACCGCGACGTCCTACCCGGGGCGATCACGGCCGCAGCGCTCTGGCAGATGCTGCAGTGGTTCGGCGCGGCGTACGTGGCCCACGTACTGGGCTCGGCCAGCGCGACCAACAGTGTGTTCGCGATCGTGCTCGGCCTGATGGCGTTCCTGTACCTGGTGTCGACATCGCTTCTGGTGTGCGCGGAGATCAACGCCGTCCGGGTGAACCGGCTGCACCCCCGCGCCCTGCTGACGCCGTTCACCGACAACGTGGAGCTCACCGAGGCGGACCGCAAGATGTACGCCGGCCAGGCCGAAGCCCAGCAGGCCAAGGGATTCCAACGCGTCGACGTCACCTTCCACAAACCCGAAGCCGACGACGACACGGGCGTTTGCGGCCCCGATGGCCAGGGTATGGCCGAGGCACACCCACGAAGCGGAGGCCACACACATGAGCGTCACCAGCCGAACGCGGTCGGCGGCCCGCACGGGCCTGAAGGTTCAACGTAGGATCGCGCTGGCCCAGCTGCTGTTCTGGCCCACCGTGATCACCACCGGGGCTGTGCTCACCGCGCTCGTGATCGCCGGGCGCCGACGCGGCCGGTCGACGAGTTCTGAGTACGTACCGGCCTCGGGCGTCGGTGCGGCTGAGGCGATGCCGGTGCCCGACAGCCCCGCGGCGACAGCTTGATGCGCATCGTCATCACCGGCGCGTCGGGCAACGTCGGCACCGCACTGCTGCGCCGGCTGGCCGAGGACGCGCCGGGTCACGACATCGTCGGCGTGGTGCGCCGGCCGCCGGAACCGGCCGGCGTCTACGACACCGTGCGTTGGCACAGCGTCGACCTCGCCGAGCCCGACGCCGCGACCCGGCTGCGGCCCCTCTTCGAGGGTGCTGACACGGTGGTCCACCTGGCCTGGGGCTTCCAGCCGACGCGCAACACCGAATACCTGACCCGTGTCGGTGTCGGTGGCACCACCGCCGTTCTGCACGCGGCACACGATGTTTCGGTCGGCCAGCTGGTGCACATGTCGTCGGTCGGCACCTACGCCGGCGGCCGGTATGCCCGGCGGGTGGACGAGTCCTGGTGCACCTCCGGCATCCCGTCCTCGCCGTACAGCCGCGACAAGTCGGCCGCTGAAGGCTTGCTCGACGACTACGAGCGCGACCACGGCGACGCCGGCGTGGGCATCGCCCGGATGCGACCCGGCTTCATCGTGCAGCGCGCGGCGGCGAGCGGGCTGATGCGGTATGCGCTACCCGGCTGGGTGCCGATGCTCGCGGTTCCGCTGCTGCCGGTGCTCCCGCTCGACCGCCGGCTGTGCATCCCGCTGGTGCATGCCGACGACGTCGCCGCGGCTGTGGTCCGCGCGATCGAACGCCGTGCCACCGGAGCGTTCAACCTGGCCGCCGAACCGCCCGTCACCCGCACCGAGGTGGCGAAAGTGTTGGGCTCCTTCCCCGTCCACGTACCGTCCCGGGTGCTGGGCGCACTGGTCGATCTCAGCTGGCGGATGCGCCTGCAACCGATCGACCGCGGCTGGCTCGACCTGGCGTTCAGCGTCCCCCTGCTGGACTGCGGGCGGGCCCGTACCGAACTGGGGTGGCAGCCCCGGTGGTCCTCGGTGGCCGCGCTCACCGACGTCATCACCGGTGTCGCCGAGCAGGCGCACACCGAAAGTCCGCCGCTGCGAGCACGATCGATGGTCGAGCAGGTGCGCCGCGACCTGACCGAAGGTCTGATGACCACCCGGCACCTGCCCTAGTCCGCAGGCCGGTCGGCCGCTTCCAGAAGGGCGTCGATCATCGCCGGGTCGACGTCGGCGCCACCGGCGGCGGCGAACACGATTGCCCGTTGGATCGGGATTCCGTCGAGCATCCGCGCGACGTCCACCCCCTCGGGCATCATCCCCGCGGTGCTACCGGCATCCGGCATCGCCGACGCCATCGCCTCGGCCAGCGCGGGGCCGGCCACCGGGTGCGCCAACACCTCGCCGATCGACGACATCCGCGTCAACGGCAACCCGATGTCGTCACCGGCGACGTCGACGCTCAGCGAGGCGCGCACGTCGCGACTCGACGCGGCGACCTCGATGGTGTAAGTCCCCGCCTCGACGACCCATCCGTCGACACGAATGTCCCAATAGGCCAGGTCTTCTCGCCGGACGGTCAGGCGGATCTCACGTGTCTCACCGGGCTCGAGGGGCACCGAGACGAACGCCTTGCACTCCCGCGGGGCCCGCGTGACGGCGCTGTCGCGGACGCCGGTGTAGACCTGCACGACCTCCCGCCCGGCCACCGCACCGGTGTTCGTCACCGACACCTCGACGGCGATGCCGCCGGCGTCGTCGACGGCGGCCGACGCGTCGCCGTAGTGGAAGGTGGTGTAGCTCAGCCCATGGCCGAACGGAAAAGCGACGTCGAGATCCCGCGCGTCGTACCACCGGTAGCCGACGAAAAGGCCCTCGCCGTAACGGACATGGCCGTGTTCGCCCGGGAAGTCGAGGTAGGCCGGCGTGTCCTGAAGTCGCCGCGGGATGGTCTCGGTCAGCTTGGCCGACGGATTGACCACACCGAACAGCACGTCGGCGACCGCGCCGCCGCAGGCCTGGCCGAGCAGCCAGCCCTCGAGCAGCGCGGGCACGTCCTCGGCGAACGGCAGCGCCACCACCCCGCCGTTGGACAGCACGACCACGGTGCGCGGATTCGCCAGCCGCACCGCGTCGAGGAGCGCCAACTGCGCTGCGGGAAGGTCGATTCCGTCGCGATCGTAGCCCTCGGACTCCGCCGCGGCCGGCAGGCCGAGGAACACGACGGCGACGTCGGCAGCCGATGCGGCGGCGACGGCGTCATCGAGCGGGTCACCGGGGTGATAGGTGACGGTTCCGGTTGCCAGAGCACGGATCTCGTCGAGGGCGGTGTCGAGACGGGTCGGGTTGATCTTCGACGAGCCGCCACCCTGGTAGCGGGGCTCGACGGCGAAGGCGCCGATGACGGCGATGCTGGTGTCAGGCCGCAGGGGCAGCAGGTCACCGTCGTTGCGCAGCAGCACGATCGACCGCCCGGCCGCCTCGCGGGCCAGTGCGTGGTGAGCGTCTTGGTCGACGGGGTCGGCGCCCCGGCCTCCGGCCCGCTCGATCAACCGCAGCACCCGGCCCGCCGCCTCGTCCACCCGCTGCGCGGCGAGCGTGCCGGCCTCGACGGCGGCCAGGATCGCCGCGTCCCCGGCGCGGGTAGGGCCGGGCATCGCGAGGTCCAGGCCGGCGACCAGCGACGCCGGACGGTCGTCGGCGGCGCCCCAGTCCGAGACGACGACACCGTCGAAGCCCCACTCCTCCCGCAGCACCGTCGTCAGCAGCCACGGGTCCCGCGCGGTGTAGACGCCGTTGATCCGGTTGTAGGAGCACATCACCGTCCACGGCTGCGCTTCGCGCACGACGTGGGCGAAGGCCCGCAGGTAGATCTCCCGCAGCGGGCGGGCGTCGATGTCGGCGCTGACCCGCATCCGGTCGGTCTCCTGGTTGTTGGCCGCGAAGTGCTTCAGCGAGGCGCCCACCCCGCGGCTCTGGATACCGGAGACCATCGCCGCGCCCAGCACCCCGGAGACGACGGGGTCTTCGGAGAAGTACTCGAAGGTGCGCCCGCACAGCGGGGTGCGCTTGATGTTGATACCGGGACCGAGCAGCACCGCCACGTCCTGGGCGGCGGCCTCCGCGCCGATCGCCGCGCCCACTCGCGCGACGAGTGCGGGATCCCACGAGCAGCCGAGTGCGACAGCCGGAGGAAAGCAGGTCGCAGGCTCGCTGTCGCCGATACCGTCGGCACCGGCCCTCTGCTTTCGCACGCCGTGCGGCCCGTCGGTCAGCACGATCGACGGAATTCCAACGCGCTCAATCGCTTCGGTGCGCCAGAACCCGGCACCACTGGTGAGCGACACCTTCTCCTCGAGCGTCAGGTCGGTCGGGGCCGGGAGAGGAGTCACGGTTCCATGGTGCCTCAGGCCCCCGCGAAGTCGATGCGCACGCAGTCGGTGACGGCCTCGAAGCCGATGCGCCGGTAGATCCCGTTGGACACCGGGTTGGCCGAGTCCGCGAACAGCACCACCTCGCCGGTCCCGCTGCGATGCGCCAGCCGGGCCGCCGCGGCCGTCACCGCGGAACCGAAGCCCTGCCCCCGGGCCGCGGTCGGCGTGTACACCGGCCCGATCCGGGATACGCCCGACGCGGGAGCGCGCAGCATCGCCATGCTCACCGGCTCGTCACCGAGCGTCCAGAGCACGAACCGGTCACCGACGTCGGCGGCGCGGGCGAGGAACCGCGCGCCAGCGGCGTCATCCCGGGGTTCGTTGAACGTCTCGACGAAGAAGCCCTCCACCCAGTCGACCAGCAGAGCGTGATCGTCCCCGGTCCCGAGACGGCAGGCGCCGCGCACGCCTGCCGGTGGCGCCAGCGTGCCCAGCCGGTAGAGCCTTTCGGCAAGGTCGACGTGGCCGACCCGGCCGGTGGCCGACTGCCAGGCGGCCGCGAACCGCGTCGCGACGTCACGGACGCCCCGGATGCCGTGGAGGTCGGGATGGGTCTCGGCGAGCAGTTCGGCCGCGCACTCGGTCGCGGCGCCCGCCAGACCGGTGACCAACAACGGGTAGGGCGGCGTCTGCAGCGCCGCCCCGACCGCGGTGTGACCGTCGTGCACGGTCACCATCAGCGACTGCGCGGGTATCCCGGCGCCGAGCGCGGTCAACTCGATCGTGTGCAGGACGGGATCGCGCCGGTACAGCGGACCGGCGTGCGCGAGGAATGCGTCGCGATCGTCGTGCAGGCGTGCGTCCATCACTTCAGCATGAGCACCGGGCCTGGCACGGTCGAATCATTAACGTCACTAATCCTGATGAAGAATCTTGAGCTGTACTGTTGCGCAGGTCGGCCCTAGCGTCAGACACATGACGACCACGGCGCTGATCGTGCTCAGCGGCTTCGCCACCACGATGGCGCTGATCGCGGCGATCGGCGCGCAGAACGCGTTCGTGCTCCGCCAGGGCATCCGGGGTGAGCACGTCCTTCCGGTGGTGGCCGTCTGCACCGTGTCCGACCTGCTCCTCGTCGCCGCCGGCATCGCCGGTTTCGGCGCGCTGGTTCGCGCCCACCCCGATCTGGTGACCGTCGCGACGTACGGCGGCGCCGCCTTCCTGCTGGGTTACGGCCTGCTCGCCGCGCGTCGTGCGCTGCGGCCGGGAACGCTGACGCCGTCGGAGGCGCAACCGGCCCGACTTGCCGGCGTACTGGCCACCTGCCTGGCGCTGACCTTCCTCAACCCGCACGTCTACCTCGACACCGTGGTGTTGCTGGGCGCGCTGGCGAACGAGCACCGCGAGGGCCGCTGGCTGTTCGGCATCGGGGCGGTGACCGCCAGCGCGGTCTGGTTCACCGGGCTGGGCTTCGGTGCACGGCGGTTGCGCCGCTACTTCGAGTCGCCGCGAACATGGCGGCTGCTCGACGGCGGGATCGCGGTGATGATGATCGCGCTGAGTGTGACGCTGGTCCTCAGCTGATCCAAACGGCCAATGTCTCAAGACGACTCCGCCACAATCGAGGGATGTCCCCAGCCAACACAGAGGGGCTCCGGGAACGCAAGAAGCGGCAGACCCGTGAAGCCGTCCGCCATGCGGCGTTCCAGCTGTTCGAGCGCAACGGCTACCCCAACACGACGATCGAGCAGATCGCCGAGGCCGCCGACGTCTCCCCGCGCACCTTCTTCCGCTACTTCCCTAACAAGGCGGCGCTGCTGATCCCGGATCAGCTGATGGAACCGATCATCGAGTTGTTCGTCGCCGCCCCCGCCGACATGTCCCCGATCGCTGCCTACCGGCACGCGCTCGAACAGGTCTTCAGCGGCATCGCCGGGTCGGAGTGGGGCGAGGAGATGGCGCGGCAGCGGCTGCTGTACACGTTGCCGGAGGCCGGCGGCGCGCTGTACCACGAGTACATCCACACCATCGAGCTGATCACCGAGGCGCTGGCCACCCGGCTGGACCGGCCCGTGGACGATTCCCAGCTGAGAATCACCGCCGGCGCGATGACCGGGGTGATGATGGCCGCGCTGCACGGGACACCGATGGCTCCCGACGCCCTGTTCGCGGGGCTGGACTTCCTCGACGCCGGCCTGCCGCTGACTTCCTAGCGCCGGCAATGTCCGGCGACTTCACGGTCAGCTGGCTATTCTCGCCGGGTGCCCGAGTTGTGGTCCCGGCGGAAAGTTCTGGCGATGACCGCCGCGGCGGCGTTGCTGACCGCCTGCAGGTCCGAGAAACCGGGTGCCGTCGCCTCGGACGGCTCGGTCACCGTCACGCACGCCTTCGGCGAGACGACGATCCCCAAGCCGCCGACCCGGGTGGTCAGCGTGGGCCTGAACGACGTTGACTTCCTGCTCTCGGTGGGTGTCGTGCCGGTCGCCGTGACGGACTGGTTCGGCGGCGAACCGTTCGGGGTGTGGCCGTGGGCGCAGCCCCGGCTCGGCAACGCAACACCGGTGGTGCTCTCGCTCGCCGACGGCATCCCGGTCAAGGAGATCGCGGCTGCCCGCCCGGATCTCATCGTCGCCACCAACGCCGGGCTGGATGCGGACACCTACACAGCGCTCAAGGCGCTCGCCCCGACCATCCCCCAGTCCGGTCGCGCCGCCTTCTTCGAGCCGTGGCGCGATCAGGCCGACCTGATCGGGCAGGCGACCTACCACCACGAGGACATGACCAAGCTCGTCGCCGACGTCGACGCGTCCTTCACCAAGGTCAAGGACGACCACCCCGCCTTCGCCGGCCGGAAGGTGCTGCTGCTCGACGGCCGGCTGGAGCCCGGCGGCGCCCGGGTGAGCGGGCCGGCCTGGCGGCGCGCATTCCTGACCGAGATGGGCCTCACCCTCGCCGACGCCGACGGGCTGATCCCGCGGGACCGGCTGACCCCGGTGCTCGACGGTGCGGATGTCGTGATCTGGACGACCGAGAGCGACGAGGAGCAGGCCGCGCTGCTGGCCGACCCGGCCGTCGCCCAGTCCCGCGTCACCACGCGGGCCCGCAATGTCTTCACCGGCAAGGAGCTGGCCGGCGCGATCGCCTACGCCTCGACGCTGTCCTACCCGGTGGTGGTCGACAAACTGCCGCCGATGATCGCCACCGCGCTGGGCTGATCTAATGGGCCGGTGACCGAGCAGCCCACCGACCTGGATCATCACGCCACCTTCGCCCGCGTGGGCTCGGCCTACTATCCGATCCTCGTCGCCGTGTTCACCGCGCTGGTGATCATCTCCAACGTCACCGCCACCAAGGGCGTCGCCTTCGGGCCGATCATCACCGACGGCGGCTTCATCGTGTTCCCGCTGACCTACGTGATCGGCGACGTGCTCAGCGAGGTCTACGGGTTCAAGGCCGCCCGGCGCGCGATCATGACCGGCTTCGCGATGAACATCCTTGCCGCCCTTGCCTTCTGGGTGACGATCTACCTGCCGGCCGCGGATTTCTACACCAATCAGGAGCACTTCGAGAACGTCGTGCACGCCTACACCCAGTTGATCGTCGCGGGGCTGGCCGGCTTCATCGTCGGGCAGACCCTCAACGCCTGGGTGGTGGTGGCGATCAAGGAGCGCACCAAGGAGAAGCACCTGTGGGCGCGGCTGGTCGGCTCGACGTTCGTCGGCCAACTCGGGGACACGCTGGTGTTCTGCACGATCGCCGCCAGCGCGATCGGCATCTCCACCTTCAAGGACTTCGCCATCTACACCGCGCTGGGCTGGTTCTACAAGACCGCCGTTGAGGTCGTCATGCTCCCCGTCACCTACCGGGTGATCGCGTCGATCAAGCGCCGCGAGCCCACGTACCAGCTGGTGGGTTGAGGGCCGTTCCTCTGAGCCGTTCCTAAGGTAGCTCTGGCAAGGTTCACAGAGCTGCGGCGAGCAGCGGCCAGGAAAGCTACTCGACGGTAGCGTTGGCACATGAGCGTGACTGCGGATGCGATGCAAGCAATGCGAACCGGGGGCGCACGCACGATCCACGACTATGGGGATCGGGCGCTCCTCCTCGAATTCGGCAGCACTGCCGAAGTGTTGGCGTGGACCGATGCGCTGCGGGCAGCCGAGCTGCCCGGTGTGGTGGATCTGGTGCCCGCCGCCCAGACCGTGCTGGTCAAGTTGGCCGGCGTCGACTACCAGGCCCCGACGCGCCAGCGTCTGAGCCGGGTGCAGCCGAGCGCGGAGGCGATGGCCGAGTCCGCCGCGCCGCCCGACGGGCACGCCGACGTCGTCATCGACGTCGTCTACGACGGTGCGGATCTCGACGATGTGGCGCGGCTGACCGGGCTGAGTGCCGACGACGTCGTCGCCGCGCACACCGCACGGCCGTGGCGGGTCGGGTTCAGCGGATTCGCGCCGGGCTTCGCCTACCTGGTGGGCGGCGACGAGCGGCTCGCGGTGCCGCGGCGCGCGGAACCGCGCACGAAGGTGCCCGTCGGGTCCGTCGGGCTGGCCGGCGCGTTCAGCGGCGTCTATCCGCGGGAATCGCCCGGCGGGTGGCAGTTGATCGGGCGCACCGACGCGGTGCTGTGGGACGTCGACCGCGAGAATCCCGCACTGCTGACTCCCGGCCTGTGGGTGCAGTTCCGGGCGGTGCACTCATGAGCGGGGTGACGCTGGAGATCCTGCAGCCCGGACCGCTGGCCCTGGTCGAGGACCTCGGCCGGCCCGGGTTGTCACACCTCGGCGTGACGCGGTCGGGAGCGGCCGACCGGCGCTCGCACACGCTGGCCAACCGGCTGGTCGCCAACCCCGGCGACCGTGCCACCGTCGAGGTGACACTCGGCGGCTTCGCCGCCCGAGTGTGCGGCGGAGACGTCGCGATCGCGGTCACCGGGGCCGACACCGACCCCGCGGTCAGCGGAGTTCCGTTCGGCACCAACAGCATTCATTACGTTCGCGCCGGTGAAGTGATTTCGCTGGGGCCGGCCCGCTCAGGGCTGCGCTCCTATCTGGCCGTCCGCGGCGGGTTCGACGTCGCCCCGGTGCTCGGCTCGCGCAGCTACGACGTGATGTCGTCGCTCGGCCCGCTGCCGCTGCGCTCGGGTGACGTGCTCGCTGTCGGGAAACACACAGACGAGTTCCCCGAACTCGACCAGGCGCCGGTCGCCGCCCTCGACGGCGAGGCACTCGAACTGCGGGTGGTGCCGGGACCGCGCGACGACTGGTTCGTCGACCCCGACGTGCTGGTGCGGACGAACTGGCAGGTCACCAACCGCAGCGACCGGGTGGGCATGCGGTTGGTGGGGATGCCGCTGGAGTACCGCTGGCCCGACCGCCAACTGCCCAGCGAAGGTGCCACCCGCGGCGCGATCCAGGTGCCGCCCAACGGTTTTCCGGTGATCCTCGGTCCGGATCATCCCGTCACCGGCGGGTACCCCGTGATCGGCGTCGTGGTCGACGAGGACATCGACGCGATGGCCCAGGCGCGGCCGGGGCAGACCGTGCGACTGCACTGGTCGCGGCCCCGGGTGCCGTTCGGCCCGCCGGGTGACCGGTCGGCCTGGTAGACACTGGAGGTGTGCGCGCACGCCTCGTTCACACCTCGGACCTCGACGACGAGACCCGCGAGGACGCCCGCCGGATGGTCATCGAGGCCTTCGGCGGCGAGTTCTCCGATGCTGACTGGGAGCATGCGCTCGGCGGCATGCACGCCGTGATCTGCCAGCGCGGAGCGATGATCGGCCACGCGGCCGTCGTGCAGCGCCGACTGCTCCATCAGGACACCGCGCTGCGGTGCGGCTATGTCGAGGCGGTCGCGGTCCGCGAGGACCACCGCGGTCAGGGCCTGGCGCACGCGCTGATGGACGCCGTCGAGCAGGTGATCCGCGGCGGCTACGTCGTCGGCGCCCTGGGGACCAGCGATCTGGGCCGGCCGTTGTACGCGGGTCGCGGCTGGGTGCCCTGGCAGGGACCGACCTCGGTGCTGGCACCCAGCGGACTCATCCGCACCCCCGACGACGACGGCGCGGTGTTCGTGCTGCCGGTGTCGGCGACGCTGGACCCGGCGGCCGGCATCGCGTGCGACTGGCGTGACGGCGACGTGTGGTGAGCCCTCACAGTCGGGCGCTGTCGGCGGTGAGCGGAAATTCACGCCCTGTCCGGCGGTGACACGACCCCGCAACGGCCGGGTAACCGGCGCGAAACACGACCTGAATAGACAGTGGGCATGAGTGAGCCGGACTGGTCGCCGCTCACCGGATTCCGGGTCGCGGTGACGTCAGCGCGGCGCGCCGACGAACTCGCCGCGTTGCTGACCCGTCGCGGTGCGACCGTCACCAGCGCGGCCGCCATCGAGATGGTGCCCCTGCCCGATGACGACGAACTGCGACAGCGCACGCGCGCACTGATCGACCAACCGCCCGACATCGTCATCGCCACCACCGGCATCGGCTTCCGCGGCTGGATCGCCGCCGCCGACGGCTGGGGCCTGGCCACCGAGCTCACCGCGGAGCTGGCCAAGGCCCGCGTCGTGTCCCGTGGCCCGAAGGCCACCGGCGCGCTGCGCGCAGCCGGCCTGCCCGAGGAGTGGTCACCGGACTCGGAGTCCTCGCGCGAGGTGCTGCACTACCTCGTCGAGGGCGGCATCGCGGGCGCGCGGATCGCGGTGCAGCTGCACGGCGCCACGGCCGACTGGGATCCGTTCCCCGAATTCCTCGACGAACTGCGTTCGGCGGGAGCCGATGTCGTGCCGATCCGGGTGTACCGCTGGCATCCGGCGCCGCGTAACGGGGATTTCGACGCGCTCGTCGCGGACATCGCCGCGGAGAAGTTCGACGCGGTCAGCTTCACGTCGGCGCCCGCGGTCGCGTCGGTGCTGCTGCGGGCGCGGGAGATGGGCATCGAAGCCGAGGTACTCGAGGCGTTGCGCGGTGGGGTGCACGCGATGTGTGTCGGGCCCGTCACCGCGCGGCCACTGGTCCGTCTCGGGATACCGACGTCGGCGCCGGAGCGGATGCGGCTGGGCGCGCTGGCCCGGCACATCACCGACGAACTGCCACTGCTACAGGCGCGGACGGTCCGGGTGGCCGGGCATCTGCTCGAGATCCGCGGCAACTGCGTGCTGGTCGACGGCGCGGTCAAGGCGATGTCGCCCGCGGCGATGGCCACGATCCGGGCGCTGGCGCAGCACCCGGGCGCAGTGGTGTCCCGGACCGATCTGCTGCGCGCACTGCCCGGCAGCGGCACCGACACCCACGCGGTCGAGACCGCGGTGCTGCGGCTGCGGACGGCACTGGGCGACAAGAAGATGGTGGCCACCGTGGTCAAACGCGGCTACCGGCTGCCCGTCGACGAGGCCTACGCGTCATGAGCTACGTGCTGGTGGCCCACGGCACCCGCAAGCGGCCGGGGGTGTCGCTGATCGGGGACCTCGCGTCCCGGGTGGCGGCGACGCTGGACCAGCCGGTGCACGTCGCGTTCGTCGACGTCGTCGGCCCCACACCTGCCGAGGTGCTCGGTGCCCGTACCGGGGAACCGGCGGTGCTGGTGCCGGCGTTCCTGGCCCGCGGCTACCACGTCAGCAGCGACATCCCCGCCCATGTGCGGGACAGCGGACACCACGGCGTCACCGTCACCCGCGCGCTCGGACCCGACCCGCAGCTGGTGCGGGTGCTCGTCGATCGGTTGATCGAAAGCGGTTGGCGGCCTGTTGATTCGGTGATCCTCGCGGCAGCGGGCACGTCGGATCCGGCGGCGATGCGCGACCTGCACACCACGGCGGCGTGGCTGTCGGCGACGCTGGGCTCACGGGTGGAACTCGCGTTCGCCGCGACCGGGCAGCCGCGGGTGGCCGACGCGGTCGCCGCGCTGCGAGGCCACGGCAGGCGCGTTGTCCTCGCGTCGTACCTGCTGTCCGAAGGCCTGTTCCAGGACCGGCTGCGCGACAGCGGCGCCGACCTGGTGACCGATCCGCTCGGCACGCATCCCGGCATCACGCGGCTGATCGTCAGCCGCTTTCAGCGGGCGCTGGTGTCGGAGCCCGTGGCGTCAGGGGTGCGGGGTCGTTGACGGCGGCCGCGCGGCCACCAGCGGTGTGTCCACGCCGACACGGCCCAGCCTGACCGCGCCGCCGGGATCTCCGAGCGGGGCGTCGCGGCCAGGCAGGACCATGCTGAAGAAGGCCGCGTTGTCCTCCAGAGACGCGGCTTCTTCGTCGGGCAGGTCGGTCTCGTAGTAGATGGCGTCCACCCGGCACGCGATGCGGCAGGCGCCGCAGTCCACGCACTCGTTCGGGTTGATGTACATCGCCCGGTCGCCCTCGTAGATGCAGTCAGCGGGGCACTCCTGCACACAGGACTTGTCGACGATGTCCACACACGCGCTACCGATCACATACGTCATGCCTACGACGGTAGGTAGTTCTCGCGCCGCCGTCGTGGGCCGAAAGTCCCTAGTTGAGTCACACTTGAACATCGCCGAAATTGCATTCCAGCAGCGAAAGTGCGAGTGGGGACCTGCTGGAATACAAGTTCGGCGGAGTCAGGAGCCGACCTGGACGTCGCCGTCCGGGGTGACGCGCGTGGCGTAGACCGGCAGCTCGTAGGCGGGGTCGTCGAGGCACACGCCGTCGTCGAGGGCGAACGCCTGCTTCTTCAGCGGCGAAGCCACGATCGCCCGACCGCCGCGGTCGCCGACGATGCCGCGCGAGATCACCGCGGCCCCGGTGAACGGGTCGATGTTGCCCACCGCGTGCAGCGTGCCGTCGTCGAGAAGGAACAGGGCGGCCTGCGCGCCGTCGGGCAGCAGCACCCCGACGCCTCGGTTGGGCAGCAGGAAGTCGAGGCGGCAGGCCGTCGTCCATACCGCGACACCGTCGAGAACAGTCATCGCTGAACCACTTTCGGCATGCCGATGGGCGTCGGCACCATGCGCCCCGCGCTGCGGGTGAAGCTCACCGTGGGGTCCTCGACGCCGGGCGCGTTGACGAACGACACGAATCGCGCCAGCTTGTCCGGGTCCTCGAGCACACCCTTCCACTCGCACGCGTAGCCCTCGACGTGCCGGGTGATCGCGGCCTCGAATTCGGCTGCCAGACCCAGCGAGTCGTCACACACCACCTCACGCACATGCTCGAGGCCCTTGTCCTCGACCCACGGCGCCGTGCGCTGCAGCCGGTCAGCGGTGCGGATGTAGAACATCAGGAACCGGTCGACGTAGCGCACCAGCGTGTCGTCGTCGAGGTCGCCGGCCAGCAGCTCGGCGTGGCGCGGCGTCATGCCGCCGTTGCCGCCGACGTAGAGGTTCCAGCCGTTCTCGGTGGCGATCACGCCGACGTCCTTGCTGCGTGCCTCCGCGCATTCCCGTGCGCACCCGGACACCCCCATCTTGATCTTGTGCGGGGCGCGCAGCCCGCGGTAGCGCATCTCGAGGTTCACCGCCATCTGCACCGAGTCCTGTTGGCCGTAGCGGCACCAGTCGCTGCCCACGCAGCTCTTGACCGTGCGAAGCGCCTTGCCGTACGCGTGCCCGGATTCCATCCCGCCGTCGACCAGGCGACGCCAGATCTCGGGCAGCTGGTCGACCCGGGCGCCGAACACGTCGATGCGCTGACCGCCGGTGATCTTGGTGTAGAGGCCGAAGTCCCTGGCGATCTCGCCGATCAGGATCAGGTGCTCGGGCGTGATGTCCCCGCCGGGCACCCGCGGCACCACCGAGTAGCTGCCGTTGCGCTGGATGTTGGCCAGGAAGTGATCGTTGGAGTCCTGCAGCGAGGCCTGTTCCCCGTCGAGGATGTGCTCCGTGCTGGTGGAGGCGAGAATCGACGCCACCACCGGTTTGCAGATGTCGCAACCCTTTCCGGACCCGAATCGCTCGATCAGCCCGGAGAAGGTGCGGATCTCGGTGGCGGTGACGATTTCGAACAGCTCGGCACGCGACTGCGGAAAGTGTTCGCACAGCGCCGTGGACTGCTCGACACCCTGGGCGTCGAGCAGCTGCTTGAGCAGCGGCACGCACGAACCGCAGGACGTGCCGGCCCTGGTGCACGCCTTCAGCCCCGGCACGTCGCAGCAGCCGGCGGCGATCGCGTCGGTGACCTCGCCCTTGGTCACGTTGTTGCACGAGCAGATCTGGGCGGTCGCCGGCAGTGCGCCGACCCCGACGGTGGCCGCGCCGCCGTCGGATCCGGCGGGGGTCAGGAATGCCAGCGGGTCACCCGGCAGCTTCTCGCCGACCATCGGGCGCAACACCCCGTAGGCCGAGGCGTCGCCGACCAGGATCCCGCCCAGCAGCGTCGACGCGTCGTCGGAGAGCACCAGCTTGGCGTAGGTCTGCCGCACCGCGTCGTTGACGGCCACCTCCAGGCAGTCCGGGGTGGCACCCATCGCGTCGCCGAAACTCGCGACGTCGACACCGAAAAGCTTGAGTTTGGTCGACATGTCCGCGGTGCCGAACTCCGCTGCGCCGCCGAGCAATCGGTCGGCGACCACCTCGGCGCTGGTGTAACCGGGTCCCACCAGGCCGTAGCACCGGCCGTCGATGGCGGCGACCTCGCCGATGGCGTATATCCGTGGATCTCTTGTCGCGCAAGAAGAGTCGGTGAGCACACCGCCGCGTTCGGCGATCGCCAGGCCCGCGGCGCGGGCGAGCTCGTCGCGCGGCCGCACGCCCGCCGCGAACACCACCACCCCCGCGTCCACCGTCTGCCCGTCGCTCAGGGCCACCCGCACCCCCGCTTCGGTCGGCTCGATCCGTTCGGTGCCGACCCCGACGTGCACGTCGATGCCCAGCGCGCCGACCATCCGGCCCAGCAGAGCACCGCCGGCCTCGTCGAGTTGCTGCGCCATCAACCGCGGCGCCATCTCCACCACGTGCGGGGTCAACCCGAAGCTGCGCAGCGCGTTGGCCGCCTCCAGACCCAGCAGCCCGCCTCCGATGACGACACCGGTGGCGTCACCGGAGGCGGCGGCTACTGCTCGGGCCGCGTCGGCCCGGATCGCGTCGAGGTCGTCCAGCGTGCGGTACACGTGACACTGCGGCAGGTCGTGGCCGGGTACCGGCGGCACGAACGCCGAGGAGCCGGTGGCCAGCACCAGCGCGTCGTAACCGAACTCGGCGCCGTCGGCCGTGGTCACCGTGGTGGCGGCCGTATCCAGCGCGGTGACGCGCCTGCCGAGTCGCACGTCGACGAGGTCGTCTCCGCGGTAGAGGTTGCCGGGGAGCGCGAGCCGGGGACGCTCCCAGTGCTCGGTGTACCCGGTCAGGCCGACCCGGTCATAGGCGGCATCGAGTTCCTCGGCCAGCACCGTCACCTGCCAGCGGTTCTCGGTGTCGCGGGAACGCAGAGCCTCGACGAAGCGGTGCGCGACCATGCCGTGGCCGACGACCACGACGCGTGAAGTGTGCATGGCGCTGAGGCTAGGAACCCGATATTGCCGCTGTGTCGCGCCGTGTGAAGCGCCCATCACGGTGTGCTCACCGCACCGGCGGACCCGTTGTGAGCGTTCGCCACCGGCGAACCGCCGTACGGAACTTGAGCGCGTTCGGCTCAAGTTGCAGTTCAGAGCCACCGGCAACGGGCCGGCCAGCAGAGAACATGAGTGAACAGTTGTACATTCAGGGGACGGAAACCGGGAGGGCGCATCAATGACGAAGTACTCGACCATCGTCGTCGGCACCGACGGCTCGGAGACCTCGCTGCGCGCGGTCGACAAGGCCGCAGCGCTGGCCGCCGAGTCCGACGCCCGCCTGATCATCGCGTCGGCGTACACACCGGCGCGCCACGACGGCGGCGCGCCCGAACCCGACCAGTCACGCCACGACTACCGCACACAGGGCGACGCACCGGTGTACGGCCTGCTGCACGACGCCGCCGACAGGGCCAGGAATGCCGGGGCGCACCACGTCGAGCAGCGTGCCGTGAAGGGCGCACCGGCCGACGCCCTGGTCGACCTGGCCGACGAGGTGGGCGCCGATCTGCTGGTGGTCGGCAGCGTCGGCATGCGGTCGATGGTGGGCCGACTCGTCGGTTCGGTACCCAAGATCGTGAAGCGCCGGGCGCACACCGAGGTGCTCGTCGTCGAGACCGACTGAGGCCGCGGCTCAGCGCCAGCGGGCGAGGATCTCCTTCGACCGCTCCGCGAGCGCCGCCTGCCAGAACGGGCCGAAACTGATCCGGGCCACCCCGAGCGGACCGTAGGACGCCGGGTCGGCCTTGTCCGGCGCCGCGATCGCGTTCACCGGCAGCGGCAGCTCGGATGTCAAGCGCTGCAACGTCTCCGGGCCGTGCAGCCCGACAGGGTAGAGCACGTCTGCGCCCGCGTCGGCCGCCTGCGTCAACCGCGCGATCGCCCGGTCGACCCGGTCGGACTCGTCGCCGTCCTGCCGCAGGAACAGATCGGTGCGCGCGTTGATCACCACGTGCACCCCGGCCGCGTCGGCGGCCGCCCGCAGCGCGCCCACGAGGTCGGCGTGCTCGTCGGCCGACCGTAGCCGGCCGCCCTCGCCGTGCACGGTGTCCTCGATGTTCAGGCCCACCGCCCCGACCGACAGCAGACCCTCGATGAGGCGCGACGGTGCTTCGCCGTATCCGGACTCGATGTCGACCGACACCGGCAGATCGGTCGCGGCCGTGATCTGGGCGACGCGGGTGAGCAGGTCGTCGAAACTCATGCCCTCGTTGTCGGGCTTGCCGACCGAGTCGGCCACCGGATGGCTGCCCACGGTCAGCGCCGCGAAGCCCGCGTCGGCAGCCAGCCGCGCCGACCACGCGTCCCACACCGTCGGCAGGATGACCGGATCCCCGGGCCGGTGCAGCGCCAGCAACGTCTCGGCGCGGCCCTTAAGAACGTCGTCGGTCATTCTTACCTCCGTGTCATCAAAGTGATCTGTCTCACCCACCAGCCGGGTGATGTGGCTAGCATCAAATGCGTACTGTGATCCATGACACCTTCAGCCCAAGGAGGTCACTTGTCCAGCAGCACGACCGAGCTCACCGAGCTTCACGATCTGATCGGAAGTCTTCGGCGTTGCGTGACATCACTGGCGTCGCGATACGGGGACAGCCCAGCTACCCGTCGCATCGTCAACGATGCCGAACGCATCCTCAACGATATCGACCGACTCGACATCGACGCCGAGGAACTGGAACTCGCGCGCGGCCTGTCCCGGCACCACCATGTCGGCGAGCGCATCGCTATTCCGGATACGCAGTACGACACCGATTTCTGGCGCGGCGTCGACGACGAGGGCCTGGGCGGAACGCACTGAACCGGGGAGTGCCCGCTCGGGCACATCGGGCTCGTGCGACAGTCGAGTTCGCCAATCGAGTTCGTGACGAGACATTCATCGAGAGGGAAACGTGAGCGCACCCACCGCCGACCGCAAGGCGACCGGCGTCTTCTCCCCCGGCCGAGCCCAGATCGCACAGCGCACGCTGCGCACCGACAACTGGCTCAAGGCGCCCATCGTCACGGACCTGGGTTTTGCCGCGTTCATCATCTACGCGACGGTGCGGGCGTTCATGCAGAACAACTACTACGTCGCCGAATACCACTACCTGACGCCGTTCTACTCGCCGTGTATCAGCAAGGGGTGCGTGCCCGAGGCCAGTCACTTCTGGCCGCAGATCCTGCCGGACGTCTGGTGGCTGCCCTACGCGGCGCTGTCGCTGCCGTTCCTGCTGCTGTTCCGGTTGACCTGCTACTACTACCGCGGCGCCTACTACCGGTCGGTCTGGCAGTCGCCGACCGCCTGCGCGGTGGCCGAGCCGCACGCGAAATACACCGGGGAGACCCGCTTTCCGCTCGTCATCCAGAACACCCACCGCTACTTCTTCTACATCGCGGCGATCATCTCGGTGATCAACACCTACGACGCCATCATCGCCTTCCACTCCCCGTCCGGATTCGGGTTCGGGCTGGGCAATGTGATCCTCGTCGTGAACGTGATCCTGCTGTGGACCTACACGGTGAGCTGCCACTCCTGCCGCCACGTCGCGGGCGGACGGCTCAAGCACTTCTCCAAGCATCCGGTGCGCTACTGGATGTGGACGCAGATCAGCAAGCTCAACACCCGGCACAAGCTCTACGCGTGGGTCACGTTGGGCACGCTCATGCTGACCGACTTCTACGTCATGCTGGTGGCCAGCGGCACTATCTCCGACCTGCGGTTCATCGGCTGAATCAGACTGGCGCACAGAGTTTTTCATTTATCAAGGACGAGTGAGGGTTGATGGCTTCGGACGAAGCGGAACTGGAACGGCACTCCTACGACGTCGTCGTGATCGGCGCCGGCGGGGCGGGACTGCGTGCGGTGATCGAGGCCCGGGAACGGGGCCTGCGCGTCGCGGTGGTGACGAAATCGCTGTTCGGCAAGGCCCATACCGTGATGGCCGAAGGCGGCTGCGCCGCGGCCATGCGCAACGTCAACACCAAGGACTCCTGGCAGGTGCACTTCGGTGACACCATGCGCGGCGGGAAGTTCCTGAACAACTGGCGGATGGCCGAACTGCACGCGCAGGAAGCCCCGGATCGGGTGTGGGAACTCGAGACCTACGGCGCGCTGTTCGACCGCACCAAGGACGGCAAGATCAGCCAGCGCAACTTCGGCGGGCACACCTACCCGCGGCTGGCCCACGTCGGCGACCGCACCGGCCTGGAGATCATCCGCACCCTGCAGCAGAAGATCGTGTCGCTGCAGCAGGAGGACAAGCGCGAACTCGGTGACTACGAAGCGCGGATCCGGGTGTTCCACGAGACTGCGATCACCGAACTCCTCCTCGACGACGGCAAGATCGCGGGCGCCTTCGGTTACTACCGCGAGACCGGCGACTTCGTGCTGTTCGAGGCGCCCGCGGTGGTGCTGGCCACCGGCGGCATCGGCAAGTCGTACAAGGTCTCGTCGAACTCGTGGGAGTACACCGGCGACGGGCACGCGCTCGCGCTGCGCGCCGGGTCCTCGCTGATCAACATGGAGTTCATCCAGTTCCACCCGACCGGCATGGTCTGGCCGCTGTCGGTGAAGGGAAT
Organism: Mycolicibacterium psychrotolerans; assembly: GCF_010729305.1. Classification (NCBI taxonomy): domain Bacteria; kingdom Bacillati; phylum Actinomycetota; class Actinomycetes; order Mycobacteriales; family Mycobacteriaceae; genus Mycobacterium; species Mycolicibacterium psychrotolerans. Next base: position 609,420 of record NZ_AP022574.1, read on the forward strand.
CCTGGTCACCGAGGGCGTGCGCGGTGACGGCGGAGTGCTGAAGAACTCCGAGGGCAAGCGCTTCATGTTCGACTACATCCCCGATGTCTTCAAGGGCCAGTACGCCGAGAGCGAGGAAGAGGCCGACCAGTGGCTCAAGGACAACGACTCCGCACGGCGCACCCCTGACCTGCTGCCCCGCGACGAGGTGGCCCGCGCGATCAACACCGAGGTCAAGGAGGGCCGCGGCACCCCGCACGGCGGCGTGTACCTCGATATCGCGACCCGGATGTCGCCCGAGGAGATCAAGCGCCGGCTGCCGTCGATGTACCACCAGTTCATCGAGCTGGCCGAGGTCGACATCACCACCGACGAGATGGAGGTCGGGCCGACCTGTCACTACGTGATGGGCGGCATCGAGGTCGAGCCGGACACCGGCGCCGCCGCGACGCCCGGGCTGTTCGCCGCGGGCGAGTGCGCCGGCGGTATGCACGGCTCCAACCGCCTCGGCGGCAACTCGCTGTCCGACCTGCTGGTGTTCGGCAGGCGCGCCGGGCTCGGCGCGTCGGACTACGTGCGCGCCCTGTCCAGCCGCCCGGCCGTCACGCAGAACGCGGTCGACACGGCCCGGGAGATGGCGCTGGCGGTCTTCGACGGGCCGAGTGACGGCTCGGCGCCGGAGAATCCGTACTCGCTGCAGCTGGACATGCAGGACACCATGAACAACCTGGTGGGCATCATCCGCAAGGCCGACGAGATGCAGGAGGCGCTGGACAAGCTCCAGGAGCTGCGGGACCGCTACAAGCGGGTCAAGGTCGAGGGTGAGCGCAAGTTCAATCCCGGCTGGCACCTGGCGATGGACCTGCGCAACATGCTGCTTGTCAGCGAATCGGTGGCGAAGTCCGCGATGACCCGCACGGAGAGCCGGGGCGGACACACCCGCGACGACTACCCGTCGATGGACGCCGGCTGGCGCAACCACCTGCTGGTGTGCCGGTCCGAGGGCGACGATCCGGTGGTCCCGGACGTCAACGTCACCAAGGAGCGCCAGCCCACGATGCGGCCCGACCTGCTGGAGACCTTCGAGCTCTCCGAGCTCGAGAAGTACTACACCGACGACGAACTCCTCGAACACCCGCAACGGAAGGGCTGACACCATGGGTGCGTACAACGCGAAGATGCGCGTCTGGCGCGGTGACGCCTCCGGCGGGGAACTCAAGGACTACACCGTCGAGGTCAACGAGGGCGAGGTCGTCCTCGACATCATCCACCGGCTGCAGCAGACCCAGACCGGCGATCTGGCCGTGCGCTGGAACTGCAAGGCGGGCAAGTGCGGATCGTGCTCAGCGGAGATCAACGGCCGTCCCCGGCTGTTGTGCATGACGCGCATGTCCACCTTCGGCGAGAACGAGGTGGTGACCGTGACCCCGCTGCGCACCTTCCCGGTGATGCGGGACCTGGTGACCGACGTGTCCTTCAACTACGAGAAGGCCAGGGAGATCCCGTCGTTCACGCCGCCGAAGGACCTGCAGCCCGGTGAGTACCGGATGCAGCAGGAGGACGTGAACCGCTCGCAGGAGTTCCGCAAGTGCATCGAGTGCTTCCTGTGCCAGAACGTCTGCCACGTCAACCGTGACCACGAGGAGAACAAGTTGGCGTTCTCCGGCCCGCGGTATCTGATGCGGCAGGCCGAACTGGACATGCATCCGCTCGACGTGCACGGCCACCGCGCCGAACAGGCCCAGGAGGAGAACGGCCTGGGCTACTGCAACATCACCAAGTGCTGCACCGAGGTGTGCCCGGAGCACATCAAGATCACCGACAACGCGCTGATCCCGATGAAGGAACGCGCCGCCGACCGCAAGTACGACCCGGTGGTCTGGCTGGGCAACAAGCTGTTCCGGCGTAAATAGCACCGGGCGAATCGGGCGCGGAAAGCGACGCTCATCGTCGTTTGACGCGCCGGATTCGCCCCGCGCGCTAGATTGCCACCCATGCCGACTGCACGCCCCCTGCTGCTCAACCCGCACACCTTCGACCCCCAGCGGCTCGACCCGGAATCCCGCCGCCAACTGCGCGCCCTGATCGACTGGTTCGAGCAGCGGGGCAAGGACCGGCTGCTGCGCGACGACCTCGACGCGGCGTGGGTGTCGGACTTCCTGGACTTCGTCAAGCAGGAGCGGCTGTTCGCCACGTTCCTGACGCCGTCGGAGTTCTCCGGCGGGGACGCCGACAAGCGCTGGGACACCTCCCGCAACGCGGTGCTCAGCGAGATCCTCGGCTTCTACGGGCTCTCCTACTGGTACGCCGAGCAGGTCACCATCCTCGGGCTCGGACCGATCTGGCAGAGCGACAACGTCAAGGCCAAGGAGAAGGCGGCCGCCCAACTCGAGGGCGGCGGTGTGATGGCGTTCGCGCTGTCCGAGCGCGAGCACGGCGCCGACATCTACAACACCGACCTGCTGCTCACCCCGGCGGCTGCCGACGACAGCGAGGGCGTGCTGTTCCGGGCCTCCGGCGAGAAGTACTACATCGGCAACGGCAACGTGGCAGGCATGGTGTCGGTGTTCTCACGGCGCACCGACGTCGACGGCGCCGACGGGTACGTGTGGTTCGTCGCCGACAGCGGCCACGAGAACTACGAACTGATCGGCAACGTCGTGCACGGCCAGATGTTCGTCAGCACTTTCCGGCTCAACGACTACCCGGTGTACGAGGAGGACATCCTGTGCACCGGGCCGGAGGCCTTCTCGGCAGCGCTGAACACCGTCAACGTCGGCAAGTTCAACCTGTGCAGCGGCTCGATCGGCATGTGCGAGCACGCCTTCTACGAAGCCATCACCCACGCGAACAACCGGATCCTGTACGGCAACCCGGTCACCGTGTTCCCCCACGTGCGCGCGAACTTCGTCGACGCCTACTCCCGGCTGATCGCGATGAAACTGTTCAGCGACCGCGCCATCGACTACTTCCGCAGCGCCGGCCTCGAGGACCGCCGCTACCTGCTGTTCAACCCGGTGACCAAGTCCAAGGTCACCTCCGAGGGTGAGAAGGTGGTCACCCTGCTGTGGGATGTGCTGGCCGCCAAAGGTTTCGAGAAGAACACCTACTTCAGCGAGGTGGTCCGGCTGATCGGGGCGCTGCCGCGGCTGGAGGGCACCGTGCACGTCAACGTCGCCCAGATCCTGAAGTTCATGCCGAACTACATGTTCAACCCCACCGAGTACCCGCAGATCGGCACCCGCGACGACGCGGCCGACGACGTCTTCTTCTGGCACCAGGGGCCCGTCGGCGGCGCCTCGAAGGTGCGGTTCGCCGACTGGGCGCCGGTCTACGAGCGCAACACCGGCATCCCCAACGTCGGACGGTTCTTCGAGCAGGTCACCGCCTTCAAGGAACTGCTCGCCACCGCGGCACCCGATGCCGATCAGCGCGCCGATCTGGACTTCGTGCTGGTGATCGGCCACCTGTTCTCGCTGGTGGTGTACGGCCAGCTGATCCTCGAGCAGGCCGAACTGACGGGCCTGGACGCCGACCTGACCGATCAGATCTTCGATGTGATGATCCGCGACTTCTCCGCCTACGCGGTCGAGCTGCACGGCAAGCCCAGCTCCACCCCGGACCAGCAGGCCTGGGCGCTGTCGGCCATCCGCAAGCCGGTCACCGACTCCGCCCGATTCGACCGGGTGTGGCACGAGGTGGCGGCCTACGACGGCGTCTACGAAATGCGTCCCTGAATCGAGTCCTGGTTCATTGAAGCGTCTGCGGAGTACGCTCGCGAAGAGCACCACTCAGCGACGGAAGGCAGCGCAGTGTCGCTACACCAGCCCTTGAGCACCAACGATATTCGGACCGCCATCCGGGAGATCAGCAGCCGCGCCGACCTCGCCCGGCGAGAAGGCCGCAGTGCCGACGCCGCGGAGCTCGAGGAGCGTGTCAGACACTACCGGGACGAACTCGGCTATCGGCCCTAGCTCCTGCCGTCCTCAGGCGCCGAGCCTGCGGAACGTGCTGCGGTGAAAGACGATCGGCGCCACATCGGGGTGCACGGTGATGTTGCTGACCCGCAGCACGACGATGGTGTGGTCGCCCGCGGGCACCTGCTGCTCGATGGCGCTCTCCAACCACACACTGGTGCCGTGGATGAACACCGCTCCGCGCTCGGTTGACGCGGTCTCCAGCCCCGCGAACCGGTCGCCGGTCTTGGCGGCCAGTGTCCGCGCCGCCGCGTCATGGGACTCGCCGAGGACGCTGATTCCCAGGTAGGGCGCGTCCACCAGCCGCGGCCAGGTGGTCGACGAGTTCTGCACACAGAACGACACCAGCGGCGGGTCCAGCGACACCGGCACGAAAGTGCTTGCCGCCAAGCCGACCCGGGTGCCGTCCACCTCCGCGGCGATCGCGATCACGCCCGTCGGGAAATGCCCGAACGCCTCCCGCAGGGACGACGGGCTCAGGTCGATCTCGGAATGTGTACCGCTCATCTCCTCCATCTTCACACGTCGCCCGGCGCGGCCACCACGATGAGAATCCCCGTGAGCACAACGTGGCCGGTAAGTTGACGGCCATCATGTGGTTCCCGCTGCTGCTGATGGCCCTCGCGGTGAGCCTGGAGCCGTTCCGGATCGGCATGACCGTGCTGATGATCAACCGGCCACGCCCCGCGCTGCATCTGCTCGTGTTCCTCGCGGGGGGATTCGCGATGGGCACCGCGGTCGGCGTGGTGGTGCTGTTCGTACTGCGGCCGGCACCGTCACGCAATTGGGTGACGGCGTCACCGGACTCGAGATCGGCCAGCGGGTCTACGGCTCCATGCAGGGCGCGTTCGCCAGCCGGTTCAACGTGCCCTCGCAGTTCTTGGCGCCGATCCCCGACGGGGTGAGCGCGGTCGAGGCCGCGACCATCCCCGCCGCGGCGCTCACGGTTCGGTTGTCCTTCGATTGGGCGCAGCTCGAGCCGGGCGACAAGGTGCTGATCCACGCCGCCAGCGGCGGCGTCGGACTGGCGGCCGTGCAGATGGCCCAGCGGTGCGGGGCCGAGGTGTTCGCCACGGCCAGCACCTTCAAGCGCGAGACGCTGCGCCGGATGGGGGTGCAGCACGTGTACGACTCACGCAGCACCGACTTCGCCGATCAGATCCTCGCCGACACCGACACCGACGGCGTCGGCGTCGACGTGGTGCTCAACAGCCTGACGAGTGAAGGTTTCATCGAGGCGACGTTGCGGGCCACCGCCCACGGCGGCCGCTTCGCCGAGATCGCCAAGCGCGACATCTGGTCGGTGGAGCGGATGGCCGAGGCCCGGTCCGACATCGACTACGAGATCGTCGCGCTGGACACGGTGATGTTCACCGAACCCGAGCGCATCCGCGGGCTGCTGACCGAGGTGTCCGACGGTCTGGGCACGGGTGAGTGGACGCCGCTGCCCGCCGAGATCTACCCGGTGACCGAGGCGAGGTCGGCGTTCCGGCGCATGCAGCAGGCCCGGCACATCGGCAAGATCGTGCTGCAGATGCCCAGACCGCTTCAGCCGCAGCCTGACCGGACCTACCTGATCACCGGCGGCCTCGGTGCGATCGGCCTGCACACCGCGGCGCATCTGGCGCAGCTCGGCGCCGGCGACATCGTGTTGACCGGTCGCCGTGCCCCGTCCGCCGAGGCTGCGCAGATCATCGACGATCTCGTCGAACGCCACCGGTGCCGGGTGCACGTCGTGACCGCGGACGTCGGCGACGAGCACGACATGGTGGCGCTGCTGGAGCGCATCCGCGCCGAGATGCCCCCGCTGGGTGGTGTGGTGCACCTGGCCGGCGTACTCGACGACGCGCTGCTGTCGACACAGGACCTGAGGCGGTTCCGGAACACGTTGGCGCCGAAGGCTATGGCGCCGATCATCTCGACCGGTCGACCAGGGACGACGACCTCGACTTCATCATCGTGTCGTCGTCGGTGTCGAGCGTGTTCGGGTCTAGGGGTCAGGCCAACTACGCGACGGCCAACGCGTTCCTCGACGGTCTGGTCGCGGCGCGGCGGTCCCACGGGCTGCCGGCGACGGGCGTGAACTTCGGCCCCTGGGCCCGCGGCGGGATGGCGTCGTCGGAGGCGGCGACAGCCAACATCAGCGCCCAGGGCCTGATCCCGCTGGAACCGTCTGCGGCGCTGAGCGCGCTGTCGGAGGTCGTCGCCAACGGGACCGGGCAGGCGACCGTGCTCAAGGCCAACTGGCAGCGTGCCGCCAAGGTGCTCGGCGCCGCCCGCCCGCCGATGCTCGACCTGGTGTTGCCCAGCGCCGGCGGCGAGGCGACCGGGGACAGCGAGCTGCTCCGCCAGCTGCAGGAGATCCCGGTCCCGCAGCGCGCGGGCTTCGTCACCGAGTTCCTGCAGCGCGAGGTGCAGAACTTCCTACGGCTGGCGCAGCCGCCGGCCGCGTCGAGCAGGTTCCTCGACCTGGGCACCGATTCACTGATGGCGATCGAGTTGCGCAACCGGCTGCACAGCCAGTTCGGCGGCGCGTTCACGATCAACGCGACCGCGGTGTTCGACTATCCGACCATCGGCGGGCTCGCCGAGTACCTGGTGGGCCAGCTGCCCGACGGGGAGCCACCCGCCGAATCGGCGGACTGACACCGGGTGCGGCAATTCGAACGAAATAGGGACGTCGCGGCCGCGGTGACCGACCGCGGCCCTCGCACCGGTAGGGTGGTCCGGCATGGTTGACAGTCAACAGCCCACGCGCTCGAAAAACGTTATCGCTCTCGCGATCTCGCTCGGGGCGGTGGTCATCGCGTCGACCCTCGGCGGTCTCGCATCGGCCACCTCGGCGCAGGACTACGCCCGGCTGCAGCAGCCGTCCTGGGCCCCACCGTCGTGGGTCTTCGGTCCCGTCTGGACCGTGCTGTACGTCATGATGGCGGTGGCGGCCTGGCTGGTGTGGCGCAGCGGCCCGTGGGCGCAGACCCGGCCCGCGCTGACCGCGTACGGCACCCAGCTGGTGCTCAACGCCGCCTGGACACCGCTGTTCTTCGGCCTGGGCTGGCGCGGCATCGCGTTCGCCGAGTTGAGCGTGCTGTGGCTGGTGCTCGTCGGCACCGTGGTGCTGTTCTTCCGTCGCAGCGCGGTGGCGGGGTGGCTGCTGATTCCCTATCTGGCGTGGTCGACATTCGCGCTGTGCCTCAATTTCGCCGTCTGGCAACTGAATTCGTAGGAGGAGCGGCCCATGACCAAGTCGGTGTTCATCACCGGAGGCGCGACGGGGATCGGCAGGGCGACGGCTCTGCTGCTGGCGCAGCGGGGTTACCTCGTCGGCGCCTACGACATCGACGAGGCCCGGCTCGCCGTCCTGGAGCGTGACATCGCCGCGGTGGATGGGCGCAGCATCGTCGACCATCTCGACGTCACCGACGCCGACGAGATGGCGCGCCGCCTCGCCGAGTTCCACGAGGCCGCCGGTGGCCGGCTCGACGTGCTGATCAACAACGCCGGGCTGCTCAACGCCGGACGGTTCGAGGAGATCCCGCTCGACGTGCACCACCGCGAGATCGAGGTCAACGTCAAGGGTGTGGTCAACGGTCTGCACGCCGCGTTCCCGTACCTCAAGACCACACCCGGGGCCGTCGTGGTGAACCTGGCGTCGGCGTCGGCGATCTACGGCCAGGCCGAGCTCGCCAACTACAGCGCCACCAAGTTCTTCGTCCGGGCGATCACCGAGGCGCTGAACCTGGAGTGGGGCGGCCACGACATCCGCGTCATCGACATGTGGCCGCTGTACGTGAACACCGCGATGACGAGCGGCATCTCGACCGGCACCACCACCTCGCTGGGCATCCGGCTCACCGCGCAGGACATCGCCGAGGGCATCGTCGCCGCCGTCGACCCCACGCTGCCGCGCAAGGTGCTCCGCCAGGTGCACTTCCCGGTCGGCACCCAGGCGAAGGCGCTGGCCGCAGGGGCGCGGTTCTCCCCGGCGTGGCTGACCAGGCTGGTCAACAAGCGTCTCGCCGGGCACTGATCCAACTCGGCTAGGCCCAGCGCGTCGCCTCCACCGCCGGCGGAAGCGGCGGATGCAGCGGGACGTCGAGCCCGTCGTAGATCCCCGGCTTCTGCTCGGCGAGCCACCCGATCGCGCCGAGCAGGCGGTTGGCCGCCGTGGTGTTGCCGCCGTCGGCGCGGGTCCCGCCGGGAACGTCGGCGCGCGTGACGATCGTCAGCTGCGGGTCGCCGTCGACGATCACGCGGTGATCGCCCACCCCCTGGTCGGGCTGCGGCCAGTGCGGGGCGCAGGACGGGTCGATGCGGGTGATGTGTTCGACGATCACCCGCTGCACACCGCCGGCCCACCCGATGACGCGGAGGAAGAAGGCGCCCTGGGTGCCCTTGTCGAAACGCCCCATCACGGTGTCGACGGTCTCGTCGAGCGGCAGCCGCTCCACCTCCTCGGTGATCTCGTCGATCTCGATGCCGAGCCCGCGTCCGATCAGCCGGATGTTGCCGCCCCACACCATGGTCGGGATCGACGGCAGCAGCATCATCGGTGTCTCCTCCATCGGCATCCCGAACCCGCATGACACACGCACGGCATAGGGCTGGTCGTAGGTGGAGTAGTCGAAGATCTCCTGGCAAGTGATGGTGCGGATCCGGGTGCACAGTCCGGCCGCGGTCACCGCCAGCGCGTCGTTGGCCCAGCCCGGGTCGACGCCGCTGACCAGCAGGGCCGACCGGCCCTCCTCGGCGGCCGCGGTGAGCCGCTGCACCCAGTCCGGCGGCGCGGAGCGCGGGTCGTAGAGCGAGTACAGCGACGGGGTGACGACGTGCGCGCCCGCGCGCAGGCACCGTTCGATGTCGGCGACCGCCTCGTCGGGCCGGATGTCACCGGAGGCCATGTAGGCGACCGCGTCGGCGCCGGCGAGCACCTCGTCGACGTCGGTGCCTGCCCTGATTCCGGTCGGGGTGTCCAGGCCGGCGAAGCTCGCCGCGTCCCGGCCGGCCTTGTCGTCGGAGGAGGTGATCACCCCCGTCAGCCGCAACCCGGGAAACGCCGTGACCGAGCGGATCGACGTGGCGCCCATGTTGCCCGTTCCCCATACCGCGACACCGATGCTGGAAGCCATCTCCACACCCTAGAGAACCAAACGTGACCATCATCACAGTGCCTCGTTTCCGCAGTTCAGCAGGGTGAAGAAGGCCAAAAATGTGTCCCGGCCAACTGCTCGGTTGGTTGGCGCGCGGAAATTGCTCACAGTGGTCTTGCGTTGAAGTTACCGGGCGGTATAGTCAGCGACAGTTACTGGTGGGTAACTTGCCGAAAAGTACCCAACCGCGTGTGGCGTTCTCGACGAGGAGGAAACGTGTCCCACTACAAGAGCAATGTTCGCGACCAGGTGTTCAACCTGTTCGAGGTACTCGGGGTCGACAAGGTCCTGGGCGAGGGCGCCTACGCCGACCTCGACGTCGACACCGCGGTCGACATGCTGGGCGAGATCGCCCGGCTCGCCGAGGGCCCCGTGGCCGCCTCGTTCGAAGAGGGCGACCGCAACCCGCCGGTGTTCGACCCCAAGACCCACACCGTCACGCTGCCCGAGGGCTTCAAGAAGTCCGTGCGCGCGGTCGTCGAGGGTGGCTGGGACAAGCTTTCGGTCAGCGAGGAGCTCGGCGGCATGCCGATGCCCAGCGCGCTGTCCTGGGCTCTGCAGGAGCACATCCTGGGCGCCAACCCCGCCGTGTACATGTACGCGATGGGTGCCGGATTCGCCGACATCTTCTTCCACCTCGGCACCGAGGAGCAGAAGAAGTGGGCCAAGCTCGCCGCCGACCGCGGCTGGGGCTCGACCATGGTGCTGACCGAGCCCGACGCGGGCTCCGACGTGGGCGCCGGCCGCACCAAGGCCGTCCAGCAGCCCGACGGCACCTGGCACATCGACGGCGTCAAGCGCTTCATCACCTCAGCCGACTCCGACGACCTGTTCGAGAACATCATGCATCTGGTGCTCGCCCGCCCCGAGGGCGCCGGCCCGGGCACCAAGGGTCTGTCGCTGTTCTTCGTGCCGAAGTTCCACTTCGACCCGGAGACCGGCGAGCCCGGCGAACGCAACGGTGTGTACGTCACCAACGTCGAGCACAAGATGGGCCTGAAGGTCTCCGCGACCTGCGAGCTCTCGCTCGGCCAGCACGGCACCCCCGCCGTGGGCTGGCTCGTCGGCGAGGTGCACGACGGCATCGCGCAGATGTTCGACGTCATCGAGCAGGCCCGAATGATGGTGGGCACCAAGGCGATCGCCACGCTGTCGACCGGCTACCTGAACGCGCTGGAGTACGCCAAGTCGCGCGTGCAGGGTGCCGACCTGACCCAGATGACGGACAAGACCGCGCCGCGCGTGAGCATCACCCACCACCCGGACGTGCGTCGTTCGCTGATGACCCAGAAGGCCTACGCCGAGGGGCTGCGCGCGCTGTACCTGTTCACCGCGACGCACCAGAACGCCGACGTCGCCAAGACGATCCACGGCATCGAGCCCGAGCTGGCCGTCAAGGTCAACGACCTGCTGCTGCCGATCGTCAAGGGTGTGGGCTCCGAGCAGGCGTACGCCAAGCTCACCGAGTCGCTGCAGACCTTCGGTGGCTCCGGCTTCCTGCAGGACTACCCGATCGAGCAGTACATCCGCGACGCCAAGATCGACTCGCTGTACGAGGGCACCACCGCCATCCAGGCGCAGGACTTCTTCTTCCGCAAGATCGTCCGCGACAAGGGTGTGGCGCTGTCGCACGTGGCGGGCCAGATCGAGTCGTTCGTCAAGTCCGAGACCGGCAACGGCCGGCTGAAGGCCGAGCGCGCACTGCTGGCCACCGCGCTGGAGGACGTGCAGGGCATGGCCGCCACGCTGACCGGCTACCTGATGGCCGCGCAGGAGGATCCGGCGAGCATCTACAAGGTGGGCCTGGGTTCGGTGCGCTTCCTGATGAGCGTCGGCGACCTGGTCATCGGCTGGCTGCTGCAGCGCCAGGCGGCGGTGGCGATCGAGAAGCTCGACGCCGGCGCCACGGGTGACGAGCGCGCCTTCTACGAGGGCAAGCTGGCGGTGGCGTCGTTCTTCGCGAAGAACTTCCTGCCGATGCTGACCAGCACCCGGTCGATCATCGACAACCTCGACAACGAGGTCATGGAGTTGGACGAGGCGGCCTTCTAGACCTCATCGCCCGCGAGACGCCCCCGGACTCTTCCCGGGGGGGTCCTGCGTTGGCGGGGTCCCTTTCGCCCAAACCAACGTTTGGGCGGGTTTGTGCGAGTGGTTCGCGCCCTTTCGTCCAACTCGGCGCCAGCCGCCGGGTCGATCTGGGCGAAAAAGGGCGGGTCCGGGAGGACCTGTGGGCGCGTCACGTTAGTCTCGCGCGGTCGGCTTTCATCCCTTGCCGACTCTTCAGATCAGTCACTCCCGAACCCGTCGTGCAGACGATGCTACGCCTGGCCGAGCCGTTGCACCAGAGCAGATTTCAGCTCTCGGTGTCGACCGTGCGCAGCAACGCGCGGGTGCGTGCGTGTGCCTCGGGCGACCTCACGAACACCGCGCCGACGAACTCGTCCACACCGGCCGATCGCAGCTCGGCGAGGCGGTCCCGGACGGTGGCCTCGTCGCCGATGATCGCCGCGTCCTGCGGGCCGGCGTAGCCCTCACGGTCGAGCATCGCCCGGTACGACGGCAGTGTGCCGTAGATCGCGAACTGCTCGGCGGCCTCGGCCCGCGCCGCGTCGACGTCGTCGGTCACGGCCACCGGCAGCGCCGCGACCACCCGCACCGCGTCCTCGGGGCGGCCCGCGTCGGCCGCCGCCTGTCGCAGCGACGGGCTGACGTGCCCGCCCAGCGTCGCCGGTCCCGTCATCCACGTGCAGGTGCCGGAGGTCCGCTTGCCCGCGAGCCGCAGCATCTGCGGCCCCAGCGCGGCGATGTAGACGTCCGGTCGCCGCGCGCCGGGGATGACGAGCGCGCCCCGCGTCGTCACCGTCTGGCCCGGCGCGTCGGCGGGTTCACCGGCCAGCAGCGGCAAGAGGCCGTCGAGGTACTCGTTGAGGCGCCGCACCGGCTTGTCCCACGGAACGCCCCACATGCCCTCCGTGACCGCCGCGTGGGTCATGCCGAGCCCCAGCACGAACCGCCCTTCCGAGGCCAGGCTGACGGTCAGCGCGGCTTGCGCCATGTGCATGGGGTGCTGGTTCTGGATCGGGATGACGCCGCTGGCCGCCTGGATCGTGTCGACCTCGCGCAGCGCGATGGCCAGGATCGTCAGGAGGTCCGGCTCGTAGGGCAACTGACTCATCCAGACGCGGCTGAAGCCTTCGTCGCGCAGTTGCGAAAGGTAGGCGATGGTCGCGTCGACGGGCGAGCCGTCGCCGAGGCCGGTGAGTTGTCCGAACATGCTGATCTGCATGCACAAAATGTAAGAGCCCCGTGTTGCCGTCGGGTCGGGGGGTCAGACGGCAACACGGAGCTATCACGTGTATCGACGTCCCGCGGGCGGGCGTTACAGCGTCGGAAAAAAATTTCTCCGCGGGTCTGGTCGGGCGCCGAGATCGACGAAATGGCGCCGTTGTCCCGCCCTTTCTCGCCCAAACGTTGGTTTGGGCGACAAGAAGCAGGGTCAGGTCAGGCCTCGAGGATCGCCGTGACGCCCTGGCCGCCGGCGGCGCAGACGGAGATCAGGCCGCGGACCGGTTGTCCGGTTTCGGCCTTCTTCTCCGCGAGCTGCTTGGCCAGCTGGGCCACGATGCGCCCGCCGGTGGCCGCGAACGGATGCCCGGCCGCCAGCGAGGAGCCGTTGACATTGAGCTTGGATTTATCGATGCCGCCCAGTGCCTGATCCAAGCCGAGGCGCTCCTTGCAGTACTCCTCGGACTCCCAGGCCGCCAGCGTGGCGAGCACCACGGAGGCAAACGCCTCGTGGATCTCGTAGAAGTCGAAATCCTGCAGCGACAGCCCGTTGCGGGCCAGCATCCGGGGCACCGCGTAGGTCGGCGCCATCAGCAGGCCGTCGCGGCCGTTGACGTAGTCCACCGCGGCGGTCTGGCCGTCGACGAAGTACGCCAGCACGGGGATCGACCGAGCGGCCGCCCACTCCTCCGAGGCCAGCAGCGCGACCGAGGCGCCGTCGGTCAGCGGCGTGGAGTTACCGGCCGTCATCGTCGCGTCGCCGTTACGCACTCCGAACACGGGCTTGAGCTTGGCCAGCTTCTCCGTCGACGAGTCGGCGCGCAGGTTGTTGTCCCGGTAGAGCCCGAGGAACGGCGTCACCAGGTCGTCGAAGAAGCCACGGTCGTAGGCGGCGGCCATGTTGCGGTGGCTGGCCGCGGCCAGTTCGTCCTGGTCGACGCGCTTGACGCCCATCTCCTTGGCGGTCACCGCGGCGTGCTCGCCCATGGACATGCCGGTGCGCGGCTCGCTGTTGACCGGAATCTCGACGCCCAGTGCGGCGGGCAGCTTGCCGACCAGCTTGAGCCGGTCGACGTTCGACTTCGCCCGGCGCAGCCCGAGCAGCACCGAACGCAGGTCGTCACCGAGGGCGATGGGCGCATCCGAGGCGGTGTCCACACCGCCTGCGGCGGCGACCTCGTAGCGGCCACGGGCGATCCCGTCGGCGGCGGCGATCGCGGCCTGCAGGCCGGTGCCGCACGCCTGCTGCAGGTCGAATGCCGGGGTGGAGGACGACAAGGAGCTGCCCAGCACGCACTCGCGCATCAGGTTGAAGTCGCGGCTGTGCTTGAGCACCGCGCCGCCGATGACGGCGTCGAGGGTTTCGCCCTTCAGATCGAAGCGCTCGGCCAGGCCGTCCAGCACTGCGGTGAACATGTCCTGGTTGGACGCATTCGCGTAGGCGCCATCCGAACGTGCGAAGGGAATCCGGTTGCCTCCGAGGACGGCTACCCGGCGGGTTGTTGTGCTGTCGGCCACGTCTGCCTCCCGGCGTCGCGAGGAATGTTAGGTGTCGAGGGTCATACTACCCACCGTTCTTACTCTGGAGTAAGTTCGTGAGGGATACGACAGTGCTGGGTAACCAGCACCGTCGACACACGATGTACCCGGATTTCTCGAAAGGCAGCGCCGTGGCTTCCGATCTCCTGTCCCAAGTCGTCAACTCCGGCCCAGGGTCGTTCCTGGCCAAGCAGCTCGGTGTGCCCCAGCCCGAGCCGCTGCGCCGGTACAAGCCGGGTGAGCCGCCGCTGGCGGGCTCGCTGCTGATCGGCGGAGAGGGCCGCGTGGTCGAGCCGCTGCGGGCCGCGCTGGCCGAGGACTACGACGTGGTGTCGAACAACCTCGGCGGCCGCTGGGCCGACCGGTTCGGCGGGCTGGTGTTCGACGCCACCGGCATCACCGAGCCCGAGGGGCTCAAGGCGCTCTACGAGTTCTTCACGCCGTTGCTGCGCAACCTCGGCCCGTCGGGCCGCGTTGTGGTCGTCGGCACCACGCCCGACGAGGTCGATTCGGTGCACGAGCGCACGTCGCAGCGCGCGCTCGAAGGCTTCACCCGCTCGCTGGGCAAGGAACTGCGCCGCGGCTCGACCGTCGCGCTCGTGTACCTGCACCCGGACGCCAAACCGGCGGCCACGGGGTGCGAGTCGACACTGCGGTTCCTGCTGTCGGCGAAGTCCGCCTACGTCGACGGGCAGGTGTTCCGGGTCGGCGCCGCCGACGCCACCCCGCCCGCTGACTGGGACAAGCCGCTCGACGGCAAGGTCGCGGTGGTGACGGGCGCGGCGCGCGGCATCGGCGCGACGATCGCCGAGGTGTTCGCCCGCGACGGCGCCAAGGTGATCGCGGTGGACGTCGAACAGGCAGCCGAGGCACTCGCCGAACTGGCCACCAAGATCGGCGGCACCGCGCTGACGCTCGACGTCACCGCCGCCGGCGCGGTCGACCGCATCACCGAGCACGTCACGCAGCACTACGGCGGCAGGCTCGACATCCTGGTCAACAACGCGGGCATCACCCGCGACAAGCTGCTGGCCAACATGGACGAGGGCCGCTGGGACTCGGTACTCGCGGTGAATCTGCTTGCGCCGCTTCGTCTTGCCGAGGGCCTGGTGGGCAACGGCACGATTGGCGAGAACGGCCGCATCGTCGGGCTGTCGTCGATGGCCGGCATCGCCGGTAACCGCGGGCAGACCAACTACGCCGCGACCAAGGCGGGCATGATCGGGCTCACCGACGCGCTCGCCCCACAGTTCGGCGAGAAGTCGATCACCATCAACGCGATCGCGCCCGGGTTCATCGAGACCAAGATGACCGACGCGATCCCGCTGGCCACCCGCGAGGTCGGGCGGCGGCTGAACTCGCTGTTCCAGGGCGGCCAGCCCGTCGACGTCGCCGAGGCCATCGCCTACTTCGCCAGCCCGGCGTCGAACGCGGTGACGGGCAACACCATTCGGGTGTGCGGCCAGGCCTGGTTGGGAGCGTGAGCGAGGGCGGGCAGCCGTCGGGGCTGCGCAATCTGGTGCTGGCCGCGGCGGGTGCGCTGCCGTTCGTGCCGCGCGGGGACACCCTGCCCGACCGGACACTGACGGTCGAGGACCTCACCATCGACCCGGCCCATGTCGCGGCGTACGCGAACGTCACCGGTCTGCGGTTCGACAACACGGTGCCGCTCACCTACCCGTTCGCGCTGACGTTCCCGACGGTGATGTCGCTGATCACCGGCTTCGACTTCCCGTTCGCCGCGATGGGATCGGTGCACGTCGAGAACCACATCACCCAGCACCGGCCGATCGCGGTGACCGACACCGTGTCGGCGGCGGTGCACGCCGAGAACATGCGGGAGCACCGGCGCGGCCTGCTGGTGGACGTGGTGACCGACGTCAAGGTCGGCACCGAGACCGCCTGGCACCAGGTCACCACGTTCCTGCACCAGCAGCGCACCAGCCTGTCCGACGAGCCGAAGCCGCCGCCGGCCAAGCAGCCCAAGCTCGGTCCGCCGAACGCCGTGCTGTCGATCACGCCCGGCCAGATCCGGCACTACGCATCGGTGGGCGGGGACCACAACCCGATCCACACGAACTCGTTCGCGGCCAAGCTGTTCGGCTTCCCGACCGTCATCGCGCACGGAATGTTCAGCGCGGCAGCGGTATTGGCCAACATCGAGGGGCAGCTGCCGGACGCGGTGACGTACTCGGTGCGGTTCGCCAAGCCCGTCGTGCTGCCTGCGCGCGCGGGTCTGTACGTGAACCGGCGGGGCGACGGCTGGGAGCTGACGCTGCGGCATCTGACCAAGGGGCATCCGCACCTGACGGGCACGGTGTCCCCGGCCTGACCGTCAGTTCTGCGCGACCGCTTCGGCGTCGGACGGCGTCGGCGCGCCCTTGAGGCCCAGCCAGAACAGGTTGATCATCAGCTCGGCCGCCTCGTCCACGTCGGCGTCACCGGTGCTGACCCGCGCCGCGACGGCCTCCCCCGCGCCCACCAGCGCGACGGCCATCATGTCGAAGTCGGTGTCCGGGCCGGGGAACCGGGTTCCCGAGCGCAGCAGCCGGCCGACGAGTTCGATGATGCGCTCGCGGCCTTCCCGCACGGTGTGCGCGAACCGCTGCGAGCTGGTGGCCTGGGTGTAGAGCACCATCCACGAGGAGCGGTTCTCGTCGATGTACTTCAGGAACGCCAGCACCGCGCTGCGCAGCAACTCCTTTGGTGGATCCGCGAAGTCGATCTTGTCGCGCACCTCGTCGACGAAGCGCGCCAGCTCCCGGTCCAGACAGGCGCCGAACAGCTCCTCCTTGGAGCCGTAGTACAGGTACAGCATCGGCTTGCTGATCTGTGCCTCGGCGGCGATCGCGTCCATCGACGTCTCGTGGTAGCCGTTGACCGAGAAGATCTGCACGGCGGCGTCGAGCATCTGCTGTTCGCGGACGGCACGCGGCAAGCGCTTGGTACCACCTGCCATGACGCGCCTCTCTCGACTTCGGAGTCAACGTGCTTACCAACACAGGGTAAGCAATCGCTGACAGATCAGCCGCCGCAGCGCGGGGACGGGCCCTTCATGGCGGCCAGCTTGGTGACCGACGCGTCCACGGCCGGCTGCGACAGCTCGCCCGCCGCGACGGCCTTCTCCAGCCGGTCCAGGACCGCGGGCACCTCGTCGGTGGTGACCCACAGCGCGACGTCCGCGCCGGCCTGCAGCGAGCGCAGCACCGCGTCGGGGACCCCGAACCGATCGGAGATGGCTTTCATGCTCGACAGATCGTCGGTGAACACCACGCCGCCGAATGGCGGGCCGCCGTAGTCCCCGGAGCGCAGCAGACCGTAGGCCTGCGGGCTCAGGCTGGCCGGTTCGCTGCCCGTCAGCCCCGGCACCTCCATGTGACCGACCATGACGCCGACCGGGCCCTGGGTGGTCAGCGTCCGGTAGGGCACCAGGTCGTTGTTCTGCAGGTCCGCGATCGGCGGCGTGACCACGCTGCCGGCATGCGAATCGCCCGAGCCGTGGCCGTGGCCGGGGAAGTGCTTGAGCACCGGCAGCAGCCCCGCGTCGCGCAGCCCGCGGGCGTAGGCGCCGGCGAAGTCGGCGACCGTGGTGGGATCGGCACCGAACGAGCGGTCGCCGATCACCGTGTCGTCTGGGGCGTCGGTGACGTCGACGACGGGTGCGAAATCGATCGTGAAGCCCAGGCCGCGCATCTGCCTGCCGCGGTCGAGGGCGATCTGGTAGACCTCCTCGGGCGTGCGGGTGGCCGCCAGCACGCGCGGGGCGGGCTGCTCCCCGATCACCCCGGCCAGCCGGGACACCCGGCCGCCCTCCTCGTCCACGCTGACGGCCAACGGCAACGGTCCGGCGTTCGCCGCGATGTCGGCCAGCGAGCCGTCGGAGAGCATCGACATGTCCGTCCAGCCACCCACCATGATGCCGCCGACGTGCTGGTTGTCGACGACGGCGCGGGCGTCGGCGGCGCCGGTGACGCCGACCATCAGCAGCTGGGCGAGTTTGTCGCGGGTCGGCATCGCCGCGACCGCGGCGACGGGATCACCGCAGGCGGGGGCCGGTGCCTGCGGGGGCGCGGAGCCGGCACCCGGTCCGGCCGCCATCGCCACGGTGGTCGACGAGGTGGCCGCCGTGTCGTCGGCCGATGCGCCACACCCGGCCAGCAGGGCCGTCGTGGCGAGCATTCCGGTCACAGCTCTGAAGACGCTCCGCGGGGCAACCATGGGTCTCGACCCTAACGGCAACGCCGGCCCCGGCCATAGTCTGAGGGGGACGGGCACGAGAAAGGGGACCGATGCCAGCGGAGGAGACCGTCGTGCTCCTCGCGTTCGACGGTTCGCCGACAGCCCGGCGCGCGGTGCACTACGCGAGCCGCTTCCTGACGGTGGACCGGGCCGTCGTGCTGACGGTGTGGGCGCCGCTGCACCGCGGCTCCGAGCCCACGGCGTTCGACCTCGACGGACCGCCTGATCCGCCGGAGGCCGACGAGGCGGACATCGCGTTCGGCGAGGCGCAGCGCACCAACGCCGCCGGCGTCGAGCTGGCGCGGGCGGCCGGTCTGCCGGCCGAGCCGATGTGCGTCGCACAGACCTACACGGTGTGGGGCACGATCATCGCCGTCGCCGACGACGTCGACGCCGACCTGATCGTCACCGGCACCCGGGCCACCACCGGGTTGCGCTCGCTGGTGCAGTCCAGCGTGGCCGATCACGTCCGGCGCCGGGGCCACCGGCCGGTGCTCATCGTGCCCCCGGCGCCGTGAGACGCCCGTGCTAGTTTGAGGCCCATGGATCGGTTCCTCGTACCTGCGGCGGCCAGCATCGTCGTCGGCCTGCTGTTGGGCGCGGCAGCCGTGTTCGGGGTGACGCTGATGGTGCAGCAGGACACCCGGCCTCCGCTGCAGGCGGGCGATCCGGCGTCGTCGGTGCTCAACAGGGTCGAGTACGGCGACCGTAGCTGAGCAGACCCGGCCGCTGTCGCGGCGCTGGTTGTGGGTGGCCGCCGCGGCGGCACTGGTCCTGACCTTCGCCCAGTCCCCGGGCCAGATCTCCCCCGACACCAAGCTCGATCTCACCGCCAATCCGCTGCGCTTCCTGACGCGCGCGTTCACGCTGTGGAACAGCGAACTGCCGTTCGGCCAGGCCCAGAACCAGGCGTACGGCTACCTCTTCCCGCACGGCACGTTCTTCCTCGCCGGGGATCTGCTGGGCGTGCCCGGCTGGGTCACCCAGCGGCTGTGGTGGGCGCTGCTGCTGGTGGCCGGGTTCTGGGGCGTGCTGCGGGTCGCTGAAGCTCTCGGCATCGGAACCACCACCTCCCGGGTGATCGGCGCGGTCGCGTTCACGCTGTCGCCGCGGGTGCTGACCACGATCGGCGCGATCTCGTCGGAGACGTTGCCGATGATGCTGGCCCCGTGGGTGCTGCTGCCCGTGATCCTCGCGTTGGGCGGGACGGCAGGGGTGGGAACGGCACAGCGCGGCGATCCTCGGGTCCGCATGCTGGCGGCGCGCTCGGCGCTGGCGATCGCCCTGATGGGAGCGGTCAACGCGGTCGCGACTCTGACGGCCTGCCTGTGCGCGGTGGTGTGGCTGGTGTGCCACCGGCCGGGGCCGGTGTGGCGGCGCTTCGTGGTGTGGTGGCTGCCGTGCGTGGCGCTGGCGGTGGCGTGGTGGGTGGTCGCGCTGCTGCAGCTGGGCCGCATCAGCCCGCCGTTCCTGGACTTCATCGAATCGTCCGGCGTCACCACGCAGTGGATGTCGCTGACCGAGATGCTGCGCGGCACCGGGGCGTGGACACCGTATGTGGCGCCGACCGCGACGGCAGGTGCGTCGCTGGTCACCGGATCGGCCGCCGTACTCGCGACGACGCTGGTCGCGGCCGGTGGGCTGGCGGGCCTGACGCTGCGCACGATGCCGGCCAGGGGCCGGCTGGTGACCATGCTGCTGGTCGGCGTGGCGCTGCTGGCCGCCGGCTACTCCGGCGGGCTGGGCTCCCCGATCGCGCAGCAGGTGCAGGCTTTTCTCGACGCCGACGGCACCCCGCTGCGCAACCTGCACAAGCTCGAGCCGCTGCTGCGGTTGCCGCTGGCGCTGGGGCTCGCCCACCTGCTGGGCCGGGTGCCGCTTCCTGGCAGCGTGCCGCGGCCGATGTGGCGGCGCGCGTTCGCCCACCCCGAGTCCGACAAGCGGGTCGCCGTCGGCATCGTGGTGCTCGCCGCCCTGCTCGCCTCGACGTCGCTGGCGTGGACGGGCAGGCTCACCGCGCCCGGCGCGTTCGACGCGATCCCGCAGTACTGGCACGACACCGCGGCGTGGCTGGACGCCAACAACTCCGGCGGCCGGGTCCTCGTCGCGCCCGGTGCGCCCTTCGCGACGCAGGTCTGGGGCAACAGCCACGACGAGCCGCTGCAGGTGCTCGGCGACAGCCCGTGGGGCGTGCGCGACTCGATCCCGCTGACCCCGCCCGAGACCATCCGCGCCCTCGACGCGGTTCAGCGCCTCTTCGCCGCCGGTCGGCCATCGACAGGACTGGCTGACACCCTTGTGCGTCAGGGTATTTCGTATGTCGTGGTGCGCAACGACCTGGACCCCGAGGCCAGCAGGTCGGCCCGGCCGATCCTGGTGCACCGGGCTGTCGACGGTTCCCCGGGACTGACGAAGGTCGCCGAGTTCGGCGCGCCGGTCGGTCCCGGCACCCTGGAGGGTTTCATCACCGACAGCGGGCTGCGGCCGCGCTACCCGGCCGTCGAGATATACCGCGTCGACGGGGCCCGAAACGCCATGGCGCCGTATGTCGTCGACGCCGACGCGATGCCGCGCGTCGACGGCGCGCCCGAATCGCTGCTGCGGCTCGACGAGCGCCGACGGCTGACGGGCCGGCCGCCGCTGGGGCCCGCGCTGCTGACCCAGGACGCGCTGCGGGCCGGACTGCCCGCGCCCGTGGTCACCGTCACCGACACCCCGATGGCGCGCGAGACCGACTACGGCCGCGTCGACGACCACAGCTCGGCGGTGCGCGCGGCCGGCGACGCCCGCAACACGTTCAACCGGGTGCCCGACTACCCCTCGGCGGGAACCGATCCGGTGTCGGGCGCCTGGGACGGCGGTCGGCTCACGGTGTCGAGTGCGGCATCGGACTCCACGGCGCTGCCCAACGTGTCGCCGGCGTCCGGGCCGCCGGCCGCGATCGACGGCGACTCGTCGACCAGCTGGGTGTCCAACTCCCTGCAGAGCGCCGTCGGGCAGTGGTTGCAGGTGGACTTCGACCATCCGGTCACGAACGCGACGCTCACCGTCACGCCCAGCGCCACCGCGCTCGGGGCGCAGGTCCGCAGGCTGGAGGTCTCGACGGTCACCGGCACCAGCACGGTCCGGTTCGACGAGCCGGGCAAACCGGTGACCGTCGCGCTGCCCTACGGGGAGTCGCCGTGGGTGCGCATCACCGCCGTGGCCACCGACGACGGGTCCCCCGGGGTGCAGTTCGGCATCACCGACCTGTCGGTGACCCAGTACGACGCGAACGGCTTCGCCCACCCCGTCAACCTGAGGCACACCGTCGAGGTGCCCGGCCCTCCCCCGGGTTCAACTGTGGCGCAATGGGATCTGGGGGCCGAACTGCTGGGCCGGCCCGGCTGCGCCGCCGGCCCGACCGGCGTACGGTGTGCCGCCGCGATGGCCCTGGCCTCCGAAGAGCCCGTCAACCTGAGTCGCACGCTCACCGTGCCGAACCCGACCGATGTGACGCCGACGGTGTGGGTGCGCGCCCGCCAAGGTCCCAACCTGGCCGACCTGATCGCCCAGCCGAACACCACCCGCGCCGGCGGGGACGCCGACCTGATCGACGTCCTCGGCTCCGCCTACGCCGCCACCGACGGTGACCCCGACACCGCGTGGACCGCGCCCCAACGCGTGGTGGCGCCGCAGACCCCAGCCACGTTGGTGCTGAAACTGCCGTCCCCCCATACGGTTTCCGCGCTGCGGGTGACGCCGAGCGAGTCGGCGCTGCCTGCTCATCCGACGATGATCGCGATCGATCTCGGGGACGGCCCCCAGGTGCGCCGCCTCACCGACGGCACGGAGACGCTGCGGATCAAACCGCGCCTGACCGACACGATCACCGTCTCCCTGCTCGACTGGCACGACGTGATCGACCGCACCGCACTGGGTTTCGATCAGCTCAAGCCGCCGGGCCTGGCCGAGGTGGTGGCGCTGGATCCGCGCGGGGTTCCCATCGACGCCGCCGACGCCGCCGCCAACCGTGCGCGCACCGTCACCCTCGGCTGCGGTCGCGGCCCGATCATCGCCGTCGCCGGCCAGTTCATCCCCACCTCGGTGCGCACCACGGTCGGCGACCTTCTGGACAACGAACCGATCCCGGCCCGGCCGTGCCGCAGCGAGCCGATCACGCTGCCCGCAGGCCAGCAGGAACTCGTGATCAGCCCCGGGGCGGCCCTCGTCGTCGACGGTGTCGCGCTGACCACGCCCGCGGAGAGCCGAGTGCGTACGGCCACAACAGAATCGGTCGGCACATCGCTGTGGCGCAACGACCGCCGCGAGGTCGACGTCGCGCCGTCGGACGCGGCACGCGTCCTCGTCGTTCCCGAGAGCATCAACCCCGGGTGGTCGGCCCGTGGCGAGGACGGGGCGGCGCTGCGGGCGGTGACCGTCAACGGCTGGCAGCAGGGCTGGCTCCTGCCCGCCGGCACCCGCGGCACGGTGACGCTCGCCTTCACCGCCAACACGGCCTACCGCATGGGGCTGGTCGGCGGGCTCGCGCTGCTGCCCCTGCTGCTCGTGTTGGCCTTCGCGCCGGCCCGACGCCGCGACCCGCTCCCGCCGGCCCAGCCGTGGGCACCGAACCTCGTCGCCGTCGGCGTCGCGGCGACGCTCGCCGCGACGGTGATCTCCGGTCCCGTCGGCGCCGCGCTGTCGGCATCGGCGTTCGGCGCCCGCCATCTGCTGCGGCGACGCGAAAAGCTCTGCCAGACAATCACGGTCGTCGGCGCGGCGGGCGGGCTGATTCTGGCCGGGGCGGTGCTCAGCCAGAATCCGTGGCGCTCGGTGGACGGGTACGTCGGGCATTCGCCGTGGGTCCAGTTCCTCGCCCTGATCTCGGTGGTGGCCGTCGCCGTCTCGGCGGTTCCCTGGCCTCCCGCCGCGGACAGCCAGCAGGATGACTGACATGACCTCCCCCGTCCCGCCGATCGGCACCCAGGTCTCGGCACTGGCCGCGCAGCACCCGCAGGCGCCTGCGGCGACCTGCGACGGCGTCACGGTGACCCGGTCCCAGCTCGACACCACCACCAACCGGCTGGCGCGCGGCTTCGCCTCCCTCGGCGTCGGGGTCGGCGACTACGTGACGATCCTGCTGCCCAACTCGCTGGACTGGATCTACGCGGTGCTGGCCTGCTGGAAGCTGGGCGCGGTGCCCCAACCACTGTCCGCGCGGCTGCCCGACGCGGAGCTGTCAGCACTGCTCGAGCTGCGGCGTCCGGCGCTGCTGGTCGGCCGGACCGACCCCACCGGCGTCACCCCGACCACGACCGCGGCGCCGGCGCAGGACTTCCCGGATGCACCGCTGCCGGAAGCGGTCTCACCGGTGTGGAAGTCGATGGCCTCGGGCGGCAGCACCGGGCGGCCGAAACTGATCGAGGCAGGCAACGACAGCCGGATTCCCGCGGCGATCGGCGCGCCACTGGGGGCGCAGGAGGGCGACGTCTCGCTGATCTCGGTGCCGCTGAGCCACAACACCGGCTTCACCACGTTCGCGGTGGGCCTGCTGCAGGGCCATCACCTGGTGGTGATGCCGCGCTTCGAGCCGCACGAGTTCCTGCGGCTGGTCAGCGAGCACCGGGTGACGTTCCTGACCACGGTGCCGACCATCATGCAGCGGCTGCTGCCGGTGTACCGCGCCGACCCCGACGCCTACGACCTGTCGTCGATCCGCAGGTTCTGGCATCTCGCGGCGCCGTGCCCGCCCGCGGTCAAGCGCGCCTGGATCGAGCTGCTGGGCCCGGAGAAGGTGTGGGAGCTCTACGGCGGCACCGAACTGCAGGCGCTGACGTTCATCTCCGGCGACCAGTGGCTGACGCATCCGGGTTCGGTGGGCGTGGTGGTCGCCGGGGAGATGAAGGTGCTCGACGACGACGGCAACGAGTGCCCGCCCGGCGTGGCGGGCGAGATCTACATGCGCCGCGCCCCGGGATCACGGCCCACCTACCGCTATGTCGGCAGCACGGCCACGAGCCGCGACGGCTGGGACTCGCTGGGCGACCTGGGCTACTTCGATGCGGAGCAATTCTTCTACCTCACCGACCGCCGCGTCGACATGTTCACCGTCGGCGGGCGCAACGTGTACCCGGCCGAGATCGAGTCGGCGCTGGCCGAACATCCCGGAGTGCTGTCCAGCCTGGCCGTCGGGGTGCCCCACGACGACCTCGGCCAGGTGCCGCACGTCATCGTCGAGGCACCGGGCCTGGACGCGGCCGAGGTGACGGCGTTCCTGGCCGACCGGCTGGCGAGCTACAAACTGCCGCGCACGGTCGAGTTCAGCGACCGGCCGTTGCGCGACGACGCCGGCAAGGCGCGCCGGTCGGCGGTGCGCGACGAGGTCATCTCGCGACTGCGGGCTCGGTGACGTCGTCGACCGCACTGTCCAGCGGGGTCGGGTCGTTGCGCCGCTCCCACCGGCGCAGCGCATTGCGGCACGGTGACTCCACCAGGGCGTAGCTGACCGCCGCGATCGCGAACCCGAACACCACCGTCAGCACCAGCACCGGGACGAAGTGCCCGTTGAACGCGAACTCGCCGAGCAGCGGGAACACCATCGCCAGCGCGGCCAGATGCCACACGAACAGGCCGTACGACCAGCGGCCCAGCGTCACCATCGTCGGATGCCCGAGCAACCGGTGCGCGGTGTCGGGGGTGTCGAGCACCAGCGGCGCCAGTAGCGCACCGGCCACCACCGCGCCCATCGCGGTCTTGACGGTGACCTGGCCGATCGTGCCGAACTGCAACCCCTCCCTGCCCGCCAGTGGCGACGCCGCGATCAGGAAGGCCGTCACCGCCACGCCCGCCATCAGCAGCCGCTGGCGCGCCAACCGGTGCGCCAACCCGACCGGCGAGACGGTCAACTCGGCGAGCACCATGCCCGCGGCGAACCAGGAGAAGAACGCAGGCGGCCAGTTCCACAGGTTGTGGCCCGACGCCGGGTCGAACGGGATGCGCACCCAGAACAGGCTCGCCACCGCGGCGGCCAGGATCACCGGGATGCGGGCGCGCACCGGGACGCGGCGCACCAGCAGCGCCAGGAACGGCAGCGCGATGTAGAACGCCACCTCCACCGACAGGCTCCACATCTGGGTCAGCCCGGCGGTCAGCGTCAACGGCACGTAGATCTGCGTCAACGTCAGGTTCGACAGCCACACCGTGGCGTCGGCTCTGGCATCCGGCAGCAGGGTCAGGATCACCACGACCGCGACGAGGTAGCCGGGCATGATGCGCACGAACCGCGACCGCAGGTAGTGCCCGGCCGCCGGCCGCTTGCGCAGTCCCCTTGCCGCGGCCGCGTGCCCGCGCCACAGCAGGAAACCCGACAGCGCGAAGAACACCGCGACCGCGAGGTCGAAGCGGCCCAGCAGCCGGCCCGTCACCCCGGTGGTGTGACCGGTCTGGAAGGCGACGTGGGTGACGACGAC
The DNA here is from genome assembly GCF_010729305.1 of Mycolicibacterium psychrotolerans. Taxonomy (NCBI): domain Bacteria; kingdom Bacillati; phylum Actinomycetota; class Actinomycetes; order Mycobacteriales; family Mycobacteriaceae; genus Mycobacterium; species Mycolicibacterium psychrotolerans. The sequence goes on from NZ_AP022574.1 coordinate 635,043, forward strand.
GCCGATGGCCGCGCAGGCGCGCAGGCCCTCCACCGCGGGCAGGAAACTCCGGGTGCCCCCGACAGAGCGCGCGATGGCGGCCGTCTCGGATCGGGTCACGACGAACAGTGTGCGCCTTCTGCGACACCCCGCGGAAAACGGGTAGTCAGGACCGGCGGCCGTCCAATCGCGCTCGTCAGTGAGGGCCTTAGCTTGTGCTGTTAGGGTCGAACGGGTTTTGCCGCGCGCGAAGGGAGACACGGTATTGAACCGCGCAGTTGCGCTGAGGTTTGCCGCGTGCGGACTCATGGGATTGGGCGCTGCCCTGCTCATCGCCGCGCTGCTGCTGACGACGTACACCAAGGGCAAGATCTCCAAGATCCCGCTCGACATCGACGCCACGCTGGTCAGCGACGGCACCGGTGACGCCTTCGACCCCGCGTCGCTCAACACGCAGCGGTTCGTGGTCGACAAGGACGTCCCGGTGGTGATGCAGCAGCAGATCAGCGTCGAGTCGCCGGCCAACGCCGATGTCGTCACGCTGCAGGTCGGCGACACGCTGCGGCGGTCGGACCAGCAGCAGGACAAGGGCCTGCTGCTGGCGATGGTCGACACCGTGACCCTCGACCGCAAGACCGCCGAGTCGGTGTCCAGCGAGAGCAACCCCGGCGGTGCCGTGCAGAAGCCGCGCGCCATCGAGGAGGAGAACCCGCCCACGAACATCGCGCTGCCCCACGAGGGGCTGGCCTACCGCTTCCCGTTCGACACGCAGAAGAAGACCTACCCGTTCTTCGACCCGATCGCGCAGAAGCCCTACGACGCCAACTACGCCGGTGAAGAGGACGTCAACGGGCTGACCGCCTACAAGTTCACCCAGAACGTCGGCTTCGACGACGACGGCAAGCTGGTCGAACCCGTGAAGTACGCCTCGCTGTACGACGACGACGCCGACAGCCAGGTCACGGCGCGCGCCGCGCTGTGGGGCCTCCCGGGCGACCCCGAGGAACCCATCACAATGACGCGGTACTACGCCGCGCAGCGCAGCTTCTGGGTCGACCCGGTGTCGGGCACGATCGTCAAAGAGACCGACCGCGGCTACCACTACTACGCCCGCGAGGCGCTCAAGCCCGAGGTGACGTTCGTCGACTACACGGTGACGACCAACGACGAGTCGGTGGAATCCCAGGTGGCCGCGGCGTTCGACGAGCGGGACCGGGTGGCGCTGTGGGGCCGCATCCTGCCGATCACGTTCACCGCGCTCGGTCTTGTCGCCCTGATCGGCGGCGCGCTGCTGGGCTCGTTCAGCATGCGGGCCGAGTCGATGCTCATCGACCCCGGCCTGGACGACACCGGCGACCGCTTCTTCGGCGGGCGCGGCGACGAGGGTGAACCGGTCCCGGGCGCGGAAGCCAAGACCGAGAAACTGCCCGCCCAGCGGCCGACGGATCTGCCGCCGGACCGACCGGTCTGATCGCCCGCACCCGTTCGCTGGTCGCCCCGGCGTACGCGCTGGTGCTGGCGCTGGCGGTGACCGCGCCGCTGCTGGGGCCGGGTTATCTGCTGCTGCGCGACGCGGTGTCGACGCCGCGGTCGTATCTGACCGATGCCGCGCTGGGGCTCACGCAGGCGGCGCCCCGGGCGCTGCCGCAGGACGTCGCGGTCGCGCTGGCGTCGGCGGTGCTCGACGGCGGGGTGGTGGTCAAGGCGCTGCTGATCCTCGGCATCTGGCTGGCCGGCTGGGGTGCGGCCCGACTGGCCGCGGCGATGCTGCCGGACGCGGGCGTGCCCGGGCAGTGTGTCGCGGCCACGGTCGCGATCTGGAATCCGTATGTGGCCGAACGCCTGCTGCAGGGCCACTGGAGCCTGCTGGTGGGTTACGGCGCGCTGCCGTGGGTGGCCGCCGCGGTGCTGTCCTTACGTTCTGCGCCGAAACTGTATTCCACGCGCGAAAACCGGCCGTCGGAGCGCGTGGAATACAGTTTCGGCGGGGTCGGGGCCGTGCTGTTCTGGATGGCGCTGGCCGGGCTGACGCCGACGGGCCTGATGCTGGCGGCGACGGTCGCGCTGGCCTGCGCGGTGGCGCCCGGGCCGGGCCGGTCCCGCCGGTTCTGCGCGGCGGTCAGCCTCGCCGCGGCGACGACGGCCGCGCTGCCGTGGCTGGTGGCCTCCGCCGTGGCGGACGGCTGGAGTTCCGGTGCGGATCAGGGGGCCGCGGTGGCGGCGTTCGCGGCCCGCGCCGAGCCGGGATTGGGCACGCTGGGCAGCCTCGCGGGGCTGGCCGGCATCTGGAACGCCGACGCGGTACCAGCTTCGCGCACAAGTCTTTTCGCGATGGTGGCGACGCTGACGCTGCTGGCCGTGGTGGCCGTCGGCGTGCCGGTGATGATCCGGCGCCGCGCCGGGGTGCCGTTGCTGGTGCTCGGGGTCGCCGCGGTGACGGTGCCCGCGCTGATGGCGACGGGCCCGGGGCTGGCGGCCGTCGAGGCGGTGATCGAGGCGATACCCGGCCTGGGTGTGGTACGCGACGGCCAGAAGTGGGTGGCGCTGGCGATGCCCGGCTACGCGCTGGCCGGGGCGGCGGCCGTGGTCGCGCTGCGGCCCAGGGTGCCCGCCGTCGCCATCGCGGTGGTGTGCTGCGCCGCGGTGATCGCGACGCTGCCCGACCTGGCCTGGGGCGTGGGCGGGAAGGTCCGGCCGGTGCGGTACCCGCCGGCGTGGTGGGAGGCCGCCGCGGTCATCGACGCCGACCCGGCGCCTGTCGCGGTGCTGCCGGTCGACAGCATGCGCCACTTCGGCTGGGCCGGGCCCGCACCCGTGCTCGATCCGCTGCCGAGGTGGCTGCGCGCCGAGGTGCTCACCACCGGCGACCTGTCGATCGGCGGACGCACCGTGCCCGGTGAGGGCGCCCGCGCACGCGATGTCCAGGAGATGCTGCGCGCCGGCGCCGACCGGGACCGGTTGGCCGCGGCAGGGGTTGGCTGGGTCGTCGTCGAAGGGTCCGGCGCGAATCTGGTGCTGCCCGTGGCGTTCCGGAGCGCCGAGCTCACGGTCTACCGGGTCGGCGGGCAGAGCCCGTCCTCGCCGCACCGAGCCGTCGTGCTCGCCGCGCACGGAGTCTGGCTGGCCCAGTTGATCATCGGCTTGGGTGCGATGACGTTGCGCCGCAGGCGATCACGTGGCACATACGGCCGGGATGAGCATGCTCAGCGGCCAGAGCGTCGCGACGAGTAGATAGGACAGGATGTCCGCACCGGCCGGCAGCCGCGTCGTCAGGATGTCTTCGACGGCACCGACCTGCTGCGTCTGGAAGAACGCCCACGTCAAGCCGATCGCCACGTACGGGATCGCCAGCCACAGCGCGAGTTCGACCACGTCGTACACCGAGACGCGTCTGCTCAGCAGGCGGCGGGCGGCGGTGCGGATTCCCATCGATTCCCCCTAGACCAGACGGCGGTGTCGACGCACCCGGGTCCGGACGTCCGCGAGAAGCACGAACGTGCCCGCCTGCCGCACGAATTCGGGCAGGAACCGATTGACGAAGGCGACAACGAGGAAGAGCCGCTCAAACATCCACTGCCGCCCCGCGCCCCAACCGAGGCCGAGCGCGTCACGGAACACCGGCGCCAGGAAGCCCGCCGTCAAGAACTTCAGCAGGGGCCGGAACGGCACCGCCAGAACGGGATTGATCATCCGCAGGTGGATCAGGTCCATCAGGTAGTCGCGCACCGCCGCGTCGAACCCGATCTGCGTGCAGGCCGCGGCCCAGTAGTCGTCGAATTCGGCCCGGCTCGGCGGCCACTGGTCCTCGGTGACCTGAAGGGTGGTGCCCAGCGGCCACGCCGAGAGATAGAACTGCTCACGCTGCTGCGGTGTCATCGGCCCACGCAGCAACTGGTACGTGTCTTCGAGACCGACGAACAGGCACGCCGCCACCCACATCTGCAGATCACGGTCGAAGGCGTGGTAGCGCAGTGGACTCGAAGGAGTCGACCGCACCTGCCGGTGCACGTCGTCGACCGCAGCGCGGAACGCCGCCCGGTCCTCGTCGGTGCCACGAATCGCCACTGCGAGATAGGTGAACGTGGTGCGCGCCCGCTTCCAGGGGTGCTTCATCAGGTTGCCCGACTCGACGGTGCTCTCGACGACGCCGTGCCCGACACCCGGGCGGGACAGCTGCATGATCACGTTGGCCGCCCCGGCGGCGAAGGACCAGAAGTCCATCGCATCCGCTACCGTCACCGGACCGTCGTCCCACCGCGCGGTGCGGTGCGCGACCTCGATGCGGTTCGCGGTCATGGCGTGCAGGCTCCCGCGAGCAACAGCACCGGCCAGTAGAGGACACCCCCGACGAACGCCGCCGCGGCGCGGAAACCCTCAGCACGGACGAGAAAGTCGTTGCCGACCAGGGTGTAGACCACTCCGATCGCGGCGTAGGGCGTGCCGAGCAGCGCCGCGGTACCCAGCCATTCGGCCACGGTCATCCGGTAGTCCAGGATCCGGCGCGGGGTGCTGGGCATGGCGGTGATGGTAACGACGGTTCCGACCCTCCGGTGGGCTTCCGGTACTACAGTGCGTTCCACGCGGGGAGGTGCCGATGACGATGCCCGAAGACGCGATCAGTATCGGCGGTGTCGATCTCGCCGATCCGGACACCTATCGCGCCGGTATGCCGTACGGCGCGTTCCGCGAGCTCCGCGCCCGTGCGCCGGTCGCCTGGCATCCGTACGGGGACAAACCCGGCTTCTGGGCGCTGACCGCCTACGACGACGTTCTCGCGGTCTCACGCGACAGCCAGACGTGGTCGTCGCAGACGACGGGGGCCTTCCTCGACATCCCGCCGCCGGAGGAGTCCTTCCAACTCGCTCTGATCATGCTGACGATGGATCCTCCCCGGCACACGGCGCTGCGGTCGCTGGTGAGCCACGGCTTCACACCCCGGCACGTCGCGCGGCTGCGCGCCCGCACCGCGGATATGGCACGCGACATCGTCGACCGCGCGCTCCGGCACGGCGAGTGTGACTTCGTCGACGACATCGCCGGTGCCCTCCCGTCCTTCGTGATCGCCGAACTGCTCGGCATCCCGCGCGACGACGGCCGCCGGCTCTATGCGCTCACCGAGATCATGAACACCCGGCTGATCGGCGACGTCGAGCAGAAGCAGGCGCAGCTTCAGCTGTTCGAGTACGCAAGCGCACTGGCCGCCGACAAGCGCGCACGCCCCGGCGACGACATCGCGACCGACCTGTTGCACGCCGAGGTGGACGGCCGGCGGCTCACCGATCTCGAGTTCAACCTCTTCTTCCTCCTTCTGATCAACGCCGGCGGCGACACGACCCGAAACCTCGTCGCGGCAGGCACTCTCGCGCTCATGGAACACCCAGACCAGTGGGCGCGGCTGGCCGCCGACCCCGCACTGATGCCGACCGCCGTGGAGGAGATGCTGCGCTGGACGAGTCCGGTCACGATGTTCGCGCGCACCGCGACCCGAGACACCGAGGTGGGCGGCGTCGTACTCTCGGCCGGGGAGCGCGTCATGATGTTCTATCCGTCGGCCAACCGGGACGAATCACACTTCACCGATCCCGAGCGCTTCGACGTGGGGCGCTCGCCGAACCATCATCTGGCGTTCGGCGGCGGCGGCACCCACTTCTGCCTGGGTGCGAACCTCGCGCGCGTCGAGGCGACGGCGATCTTCACCGAATTGCTCAGCCGCGTCCGCGAAGTCGAGATCACCGGGCCCGTCGAACGGGTGCGCTCCGTGCAGATCAACGGCGTGCGTTCGATGCCGGTCCGGTTGAGGCCCGCGGCCGGGCCGCGGTTCCGGTAGTCAGACCAGGCCGCTGGTGCGGCGCCCGGCGCGCACCGCGTCCAGGACCGCGCGCATCGCGTCGGCGCTCTGGTCCCAGGAGAACTCCCCGCTGCGCACCTGCGCTTTGGCGCCGAGCTGTTCGCGCAGCACGGGGTCGGTGAGCAGCCGGTGCAAGCCCTCGACCAGATCCTCGACGTCGTCGACGAGAATCCCGGTGACGCCGTCGACGACGGAATCGGACAGTCCGCCCGAGGACCGGTACCCGATCGTGGGCACGCCGTGCTGGGCGGCCTCGACCACCGCCAGGCCCCACCCCTCCTTGCGGGACGGCAGCACGTTGACCCAGCTGCGTTGCAGGACAGCGTGTTTGGTGACGTCATCGACGTGTCCGTGGAAGGTGACCGCGTCGGCGATGCCGAGGCGGTCAGCGTGGTCGACCAGGCGCTGTGCCCACCAGCCGCCGCCCACCACGTCGAGGTGCAACTCCGGGATCCGGGGGCGCAACCGGGCCACGGCGTCGAGCGCGTCCTCGATCTGCTTGTGCGGCACCAGCCGCGAGAGCACGACGACGCGCGGCGTCGGCGACCGCGGCGCGGTCAGGCTGGCCTGCGGCGCGGCGTCGACGCCGTTGCGCACGACCGCGACGTGGTCGGCCCGCACCCCGAGTTCGGTCAGATCCCGCGCCGAGGGCAGCGACACCGTCACGTACTGGTTGCGCCGGTGCAGCCGCGGCGACAGCCGGGATTCGACGAACCAGCCGATGCGGCTCTTCACCGGGCCTGCCACCGGCCACTGCTCGCGGTGGCAGTGGTGCACCAGCACGACGGCGCGCCGGCCGTACGCGAGCCGGGCCAGGAAGGGCAGCCCGTTCTGGGTGTCGACGACGACGTCGGGCCGGACGTGCCGCAGCGGGCCCACGCCCACGCGGGCCGCGACCATCGCCAGCCCGGCGCGCACGTACACCGAGTAGGGCCCGCCCCGGCGTTGGATCTCGACCCCGTCGACGACCTCGCGGCGCGCCGACCCGTCGTAGCGCGCGGTGCGCAGCGTGACGCGGACCCCGGACCGGGCCAGGTGGGCGCCGATGCGCTGCAGGTAGGTCTCGCTGCCGCCGCCCTGCGGGTGGCCGGTGTCGCGCCAGCACAGCAGCAACACGGAGTTCAGGGGGGCGGACATCGGTGTTCAGACTAGCGGTGTGCCTAGGGTGGCCGGGTGGTCGCTACGGATCTGTTCGCCCGGCGGGCGACGCTGGCGCGCTCGCTGCGGCTGCTCTCGGCGTTCCGCTTCGAGCAGACCGATCCCGACCGCTTCTACGGCGCCCTCGCCGACGACACCGTCGCGCTCGTCACCGACCTGTGGACCGGCGCGACCGGCAGCGACCCGGCGGGCCTGACCGTGCTGGACGTCGGTGGCGGCCCGGGCTACTTCGCGTCGGCGTTCACCGACGCGGGGATGCGCTACCTCGGGGTCGAACCGGACCCGCGGGAGATGCACGCCGCCGCGCCGCGCACCCACCGGCGCGCGGGGACGTTCGTCCGCGCCTCGGGCACGGCGTTGCCGTTCGCCGACGGCAGCGTCGACGTCTGCCTGTCCTCCAACGTCGCCGAACACGTCGCGCAGCCGTGGCGGCTCGGCGCGGAGATGCTGCGCGTCACCCGGCCCGGCGGGCTGGCGATCCTGTCGTACACGGTGTGGCTCGGGCCGTTCGGCGGCCACGAGATGGGGCTGACGCACTATCTGGGCGGGCAACGGGCCGCCGACCGCTATGCCCGCCGGCACGGTCGTCGACCCAAGAACGACTACGGCTCGTCGTTGTTCGCCGTGCATGCCCGCGACGGGCTGCGCTGGGCGGCGGGCACGGGCGCGCTCGTCGCCGCTTTCCCCCGCTACCACCCGCGATGGGCGTGGAAACTGACGAAGGTGCCCGGGCTGCGGGAATTCGCGGTGAGCAATCTGGTGCTGGTGTTGTCGCCGTCCTGATTCCGCGAACTGCAACAGGTTCTACTTCCGCCGGATCGTAGGTAATGTGACGTCCATGACACAGAGCACGGCGTTCAAGACCGAATGGGACAAGCTGTTCATCGGCGGCAAGTGGGTCGAGCCGGCCACCTCCGACGTGATCGAGGTGCACTCCCCCGCCACCGGCGAGCTGGTCGGCAAGGTTCCGCTGGCGAGCGCCGCCGACGTCGACGCCGCCTGCGCGGCCGCGCGCAAGGCCTTCGACGAGGGCCCGTGGCCGCAGATGTCGCCCGCCGAGCGCGGCGAGGTGCTGGCGCGGGCGGTCAAGATCCTCGAGGAGCGGGCCGACGAGCTGAAGTTCCTGCTCGCCGCCGAGACCGGGCAGCCGCCGACGATCGTCGACATGATGCAGTACGGCGCCGCGATGTCGGCGTTCCAGTTCTTCGCGGGCGCGGCCGACAAGTTCACCTGGCAGGAGATCCGCGACGGCATCTACGGCCAGACACTGGTGGTGCGCGAGCCGATCGGTGTCGTCGGCGCCGTCACCGCATGGAACGTGCCGTTCTTCCTCGCCGCGAACAAGCTGGGCCCCGCGCTGCTTGCCGGCTGCACGATCGTGCTCAAACCCGCCGCCGAGACGCCGCTGTCGGTGTTCGCGATGGCCGACGCGTTCGCCGAGGCCGGGCTGCCCGAGGGCGTGCTGTCGATCGTGCCCGGCGGCCCGGAGACCGGCCGCGCCCTGACCGCCAACCCCGAGCTGGACAAGTTCACGTTCACCGGCTCGTCGGCGGTGGGCAAGGAGATCGCCAAGATCGCCGCGGAGAGGCTCAAGCCGTGCACGCTGGAGCTGGGCGGCAAGTCGGCGGCGATCATCCTCGAGGACGCCGACCTCGACTCCACGCTGCCGATGCTGGTGTTCTCCGGGCTGATGAACTCCGGACAGGCCTGCGTCGGGCAGACCCGCATCCTGGCGCCGCGGTCGCGCTACGACGAGGTCGTCGAGAAGCTTTCGGCGGCGGTGTCGGGCATGCTGCCCGGCCTGCCCACCGACCCCGCCGCGATGATCGGCCCGCTGATCAGCGAGAAGCAGCGCGAGCGTGTGGAGGGCTACATCAAGAAGGGTGTCGAGGAGGGTGCGCGCGTCGTCGTCGGCGGCGAGCGTCCCGAGGGACTCGACAGCGGCTGGTATGTGCAGCCGACCGTGTTCGCCGACGTCGACAACTCGATGACGATCGCCCAGGAGGAGATCTTCGGGCCGGTGCTCGCGGTGATCCCCTACACCGACGAGGACGACGCGGTGCGCATCGCCAACGACTCGGTCTATGGGCTGGCCGGGTCGGTGTACACCACCGACAACGAGAAGGCGCTCAAGATCGCCCGCCGGATCCGCACCGGCACGTACGCGGTGAACATGTACGCGTTCGACCCGGGCGCCCCGTTCGGCGGGTACAAGAACTCGGGCATCGGCCGCGAGAACGGCACCGAGGGCATCGAGGCGTACTGCGAGCCGAAGTCGATCCTGCTGCCGTTCGGCTACACCCCGTCCTGATCTTCTGCCGAGCAGACGCGAACTCGCACGAAATCGCTTCGGCGAGTATGAGTTTGCGTCTGCTCGCGGTCAGGCGGTGTGCGGCATCGAGTGGTGCTCGTGGGCGATCACCCACGCGCCGTCGATCTTGCGCAAGCCGAACGTGCTGCGCAGCCGCTTCTCGGGGTGCGCGGCGATGTCCTCAGGCATGCCGGAGCGGAACAGTGCGTGCGCGTAGGCGACGGTGTCGCCCGCGGTGACGTCGAGCCGGACCAACTCCAGCACGGCGCCGGCGGCGATCCACTCGAAGAACTCCGGCCAGGTGGCGCGGTAGCCGTCGATGCCGTACACCCCGTCGTAGGGCACCGGCACGTCGAACAGCACGATGTCGTCGGTGTGTGCGGCGGCGACGCCGTCGAGGTCACGGGCGCGGATCGCGCCCAGCCAGCGGTCGAGGACGTCGCGGATTGCGGTTTCGTCGGTCATGCGGGTGCAGACCGGGCCGGCGCCCCGAAATCATCGCCGCGAGCAGACGCGAACTCGCGTGAATTGGCGGTGATTCGCCCGAGTTCGCGTCTGCTCGCGGTGAAAAGGGGACCCTAGAACGCCGACTCGGGCACCTCCATGGCGGTCAGGTCGACCGCCTCGAGGATCGCCCGCCGCGAGGTCAGCCCGGGCAGCATGTTCTTGGCGAAGAACAACGCGGTGGCCACCTTGCCGGTGTAGAAGTCGCGGTCACGCTCACTCACCTCGCCGTCGAGCGCGGTCAGCGCGATCTCGGCCTGATGAAGCAGCAGCCACCCGAGCAGCAGGTCGCCGACCGCCAGGAGGAACGCCACCGACTCCATACCCACCCGGTAGAGCTCGCTCGGATTCTGCTGCGAGTCGATCAGGTACTTCGTCATCGCCGCCACCATCGCCTGCACGTCGGCGACCGCGGTGGACAGCAGAGCCCGGCCGTCGGCGAGTTCGGGACGAGCCGAGCCGTCGTCGAGGAACGCCCGGATCTGCGTGACCACGTGCATCAGTGCCCCGCCCTGGTCCCGCGCGATCTTGCGGAAGAAGAAGTCCTGCGCCTGGATCGCGGTGGTGCCCTCGTAGAGCGAGTCGATCTTGGCGTCGCGGATGTACTGCTCGATCGGGTAGTCCTGCAGGAAGCCCGATCCGCCGAGCGTCTGCAGCGACTCGGTCAGGCACTGGTAGGCGCGCTCGGAGCCCACGCCCTTGACCACCGGCAGCAGCAGGTCGTTGACGCGGTCGGCCATCTCGGCGTCGGCGCCGGACACCACCGCGGCGACCGCCGGGTCCTGGTGGGCGGCGGTGTACAGGTACAGCGCGCGCAGCCCCTCGGCGTAGGCCTTCTGGGTGAGCAGCGCCCGGCGCACGTCGGGATGATGGATGATCGTCACCCGCGGTGCGGCCTTGTCGGTCATCTGGGTCATGTCGGCACCCTGCACGCGGCTCTTGGCGTACTCGAGCGCGTTGAGGTACCCCGTGGACAGCGTCGCGATCGCCTTGGTGCCCACCATCATTCGCGCGTACTCGATCACCTTGAACATCTGCGCGATGCCGTTGTGGGTGTCGTCGACCAGCCAGCCGACGGCCGGGGTGCCGTGCTGCCCGAACGTCAGCTCACACGTCGCCGACGCCTTGAGGCCCATCTTGTGCTCGAGCCCGGTGACGTAGACGCCGTTGCGTTCGCCGAGCTCGCCGGTCTCGGGGTCGAAATGGTACTTGGGCACGATGAACAGGCTCAGGCCCTTGGTGCCGGGTCCGGCGCCCTCGGGCCGGGCCAGCACCACGTGGATGATGTTCTCGAACAGGTCGTCGCCGTCGCCGTTGGTGATGAACCGTTTGACGCCGTCGATGTGCCAGGTGCCGTCGGGCTGTTCGACGGCCTTGGTGCGGCCCGATCCGACGTCGGAGCCGGCGTCGGGTTCGGTGAGCACCATCGTCGCGCCCCAGTCCCGCTCGATCATCAGCGACGCCCAATGCCGTTGACGCTCATTGCCGATCGCATAGAGGATGTCGGCCATCTTGGGGCCGGCCGAGTACAGGAACACCGCTGGCTGGGCGCCGAGGGCGAACTCGTTGACCGCCCACTCGACCATCGCCGGGACCGGAACGCCGCCGATGTCCTCCACCATGCCGACGCGCGACCACTCGCCGTCACGCCAGGCCCGGAACGTCTTCTTGAACGGTTCGGGGATGCTGACGACGTGCGTGGCGGGGTCGAAGCTGGGCGGTTGGCGGTCGGTCTCGGCGAAGGCCTCGGACAGCGGGCCCTCGGCCAGCTTGGCCGCCTCCTGCAGCATCTGATGGACGGACTCGCCGTCGAGGTCGCCGAATTCGCCGGTGGCGAGCACCTTCTCGAGTGCCAGCGTCTCGAACAGGGTGAACTCGATGTCGCGGACGTTGCTCTTGTAGTGGCCCATGATGCGCCTTTCGCCTGATCATCGCCGCTTGCTGCTGCGGGAGACAGACTATGCCGCCGGACCGCGCCCGTCAGGCTTTACGCCAGTGCGCGCAGACGAAGTCGGCGTTGCGGGCCGTGGCGACCAGTTTCCACTCCGAGCGCACCGGCAGCACCGGGGAGCCCGCCCCTAGCGTGCACGGCGCGTAGGACACGATCATTTCGTCGACAAGGCCGGCACGGACGAACTGCCCGGCCACCTTCCCGCCGCCGACCACCCAGACGTGGCGGTCCCCGGCCGCGTCGCGCAGCGTCGGGAACAGCTCCGTCGCCTCACCGGCGAACGTCTGCACAGGGTGGCCCGCGGCCACGATCTGCGGGCGGTGCGTCATCACCCACGACGGCTGGGAGTACATCCACTCGCCGGGGTGGTGGGCCAGGATCCACTCGTAGGTGTCGGCCCCCATCACCAGCGCGCCGACCGAAGCCAGGAACGGGTCGATGGCGAACGGTCCTTCGGCGTCGATGTCGCGGGTGACCAGCCACTCCAGGCTCGCGTGCTCGTCGGCGACGTAGCCGTCGAGGCTGGCGGCGGTGTAGTAGACGCAGGCCATGTCAGGTCCCTCTCATCCAGTCCAGTGGGTCGCCGCGGCCGGTGTCGACGCCGTGTTCGGCGAGCATCGCGCGGGTGAGTTCGCGCCGGTGCGCGGAGTAGGTCAGAACGTGCGCGACGATCCCGTACAGCGGGAACGACTCCGGCGGTTCGCAGAGGGCGTCGATGACGGTGTCGCCGAGCCGGCCGGCCGCCGTGTAGTCGGCGATCGTTGTGCGCCAACGCTTTCCGATCTCGTCGTGGAACGCCGCCAGGGCCTCGGCGTCGATCAGATCCGGGCAGGTGGAGGTGCGCGCCGGGAAGTCCTCCCCGGCGATCGTGGCCAGCCAGACCTGCTTGGTCCACACGATCGCGCCGAGCACCGCCCCGACGCTGGGTTCGGGCCCGTCCCAGTCGAGCACCGTCTGGCCGGGGCGGATCGGGGCCGTCCACTGCTGCGGGGTTAGCTCGACCGCCCGGGTCAGGAGTTGGCCGGTGTCGTCGAGGTCGTGGTCGATCATCAGCACCGTCACGTCGGGCGCCGGGGCGGTACTGCGGCGACTGTCCAGCCACAGCGACTGCGGGGGGTGAAAGTGCAGCCCGTTGGGCGCGGGCAGCCGGAAGTGCACGGCGGCGGCCTCCGACGGCGGATGTCCGTAGGTGCGGCGGAAGGCGCGGGAGAACACCTCCGCCGAGGACCAGCCCTCCCCGGCGGCGACGGCCGACACCGGTTCGCCGCGCTGGAGCCGCCACGCCGCCCGTTCGAGCATGATGCGACGCCGCAGCGCCGCAGGGGATTCTCCGGTGAGCCGGCGCACCTCCCGGGAGAAGTGGAATTCCGAGGCGTGGCTGCTGCGCGCCATCGCACCGACGTCGCCGTTGCCCGCGTCCGTCACCGCGTCGAGGAGTTCGCGCAGCCGATCGCGCCCCGATGGGTCCGTCACGCGTCCGAGTATCGCCTGCCCGGCGCTCCGGGAGCCATGACGATTCCTGCTGTCTCGCCCGGACCCGCAAAAGCACTAGGGCGGAACCCCCGACCAGGTTCCGCCATAGTGAGGATGAACCTACCGTCGCGCGTGGCGCAGCGCTGGCTTTCGGCCTGCGGGACTTTTCGGCCAATCCTCTGCGTTCAGCCTGCTGTACCCAGCATCCGGAGGAGGACCCCATGAACTCGCCTATGACCACCGACCACATCACCGCACTCGTCACCGGCGCCAACCGCGGGCTCGGCCGCCGGTTCGCCGAGCAGCTGCTCGAGCGCGGCGCCACCGTGTACGCCGCCGCGCGCCGCCCCGAGACCATCGACCTCCCCGGGGCGATCCCCCTGCAGCTCGACATCACCGATCCCGACTCGGTGCGCCGCGCCGCCGAGACCGCGGGCGACGTGACGGTCCTGATCAACAATGCCGGCGTCTCCACCCGCGCCGGACTGCTCGACGGGTCCATCGACGACATCCGCCTCGAGATGGAGACGCACTACTTCGGCACCCTGTCCGTGATCCGCGCGTTCGCGCCCGTCATCGAGCGCAACGGCGGCGGCTCGATCCTCAACGTGCTGTCCGTGCTGTCCTGGGCGCACGTCCCGACCAGCGGCGCCTACGCCGCCGCGAAGGCCGCCGGTTGGGCGCTCACCGACGCCGTCCGCACCGAGCTGGCCCCGCGCGGCATCCACGTCGCGGCTCTGCACGTCGGCTACATGGACACCGACATGGTCAGCTACATCCCGGCCGACCAGAAGACCGACCCGGCCGTGGTGGCGGCCCTGGCCCTCGATGGCCTGTTCGCCGGTCAGCCGGAGATCCTCGGCGACGAACTGACCCGCACCGTCAAGGCGCACCTGTCCGACGCCCCGCAGTGACAAGATGGTCGGCACAGCGCCGGCCGCACCTTGGGTAGACTGGCAAAACTAGAACACGTTCCAGTCCGACGTCCGTCTCTCCGAGGAGCCTTCAGTGAGCTCGACCGACATCACGCCGTCCGAGATCACCAAGTGGGATCCCGCACTCACCGAACGGGTGATGGGGCTGCTGCGACCGTTTCTGAAGGGCTATCACCGCGCCGAGGTCCGCGGCCTGGACACCTTCCCGGTCGGCGGCGCGCTGGTGGTGGCCAACCACTCCGGCGGACTGTTGCCGATGGACGTGCCGGTGTTCGCCAGCGGCTTCTACGAGGAGTTCGGCTACGACCGGCCGGTGTACACGCTCAGCCACGACCTGCTGATGGTCGGCCCGACCGGCGCGTTCCTGAAGAAGACCGGCTTCATCCCCGCCAACCATCACAACGCGGACGAGGCACTGCGCTCCGGCGGGGTCGTGGTGGTGTTCCCCGGCGGTGACTATGACGTCTACCGGCCGACACTGTCGGCGAACAAGATCGACTTCGGCGGCCGCACCGGCTACATCAAGGCCGCGCTGAACGCCGGGGTGCCGATCGTGCCGACGGTCGGGATCGGCGGCCAGGAGAGCCAGTTGTTCCTGAGCCGCGGCACCGATGTGGCCAAGGCGCTCGGCCCGATCGCGCGGGCGGCCCGCACCAAGATCCTGCCTATCTCGTTCGGCTTCCCGTTCGGCCTGTCGGTCGTGCTGCCGGTCAACCTGCCGCTGCCCACCAAGATCACCATGCAGGCGCTGCCGCCGATCGACATCGTCGCCGAGTTCGGGGAGAACCCCGACATCGACGAGGTCGACGCGCACGTCCGGCACGTGATGCAGCGCGCACTGGACGACCTCGCCGCGGAGCGCCGGTTGCCGGTGCTGGGCTGATGGGCATCGCCGACCCGATCACCGGCACCCTCGGGCTGCTCTCGACGCTGGCGCGAGCGGGGGTCATCGCGCCGATGCGCCCCGACAAGTACCTCCGCATCGCCGGGGCGATGCAGCGCGAACGCATGGCCGTCACGTCGGGATTCGCCGCCGCCGCCCAGCGCTGCGGTGACCGCGCCGGACTGATCGACGAGATCGGCATCCTGACCTGGCGGCAGATCGACCGCCGTGCCGACGCGCTGGGCGCCGCCCTGCAGGCACTGCCCGGCGGTCAGCCCGACGTCGTGGCCCTGATGGCGCGCAACCATCGCGGGTTCGTCGACACGCTGATCGCCGCCAACCGGATCGGCGCCGACGTGCTGCTGCTCAACACGTCGTTCGCCGGCCCAGCGCTGGCCGAGGTGGTCGCGCGCGAAGGCGAGGGCCGCTCCCTCGTGCTGATCTACGACGAGGAGTTCGGCGACACCGTCGACCGCGCGCTGCAGGGTCGGCCCGAGACGCCGCGCATCGTCGCGTGGACCGACACCGACGACCACGACCTCACCGTCGAGCAGCTGATCGACGCCCACGCCGGGCAGGAGCCGCGACGGGCCGCCGCACGCAGCCGAACGATCCTGCTGACCTCGGGCACCACCGGAACCCCGAAGGGCGCCACCCACTCCGGCGGCGACCCGAGCGCGCTCAAGGCAATCCTCGACCGGACCCCGTGGCGGGCCGAACAACCGGTCGTCGTCGTGGCGCCGATGTTCCACGCATGGGGGTTCTCGCAGCTGGTGTTCGCGGCCTCGATGGCGTGCACCGTGATCACCCGCCGCAAGTTCGATCCCGAGGCGACGCTGGATCTGGTGGACCGGCACCGCGCCACCGGGCTGTGCGTCGTGCCGGTGATGTTCGACCGGATCATGGAGCTGCCCGACGAGGTGCTGGACCGCTACAGCGGACGGTCGCTGCGGTTCGCGGCGGCGTCCGGGTCACGGATGCGCCCCGACGTCGTCATCCGGTTCATGGACCGATTCGGCGACGTCATCTACAACAACTACAACGCCACCGAGGCAGGCATGATCGCCACCGCGACGCCGCGCGATCTGCGCGCCGCACCCGACACCGCGGGCCGGCCGGCCGAGGGGACCGAGCTCCGGATCCTCGACGGGGATTTCCACGAGGTGCCGACCGGCCGGACCGGTGCGATCTACGTGCGGAACAAGACCCAGTTCGACGGCTACACCTCCGGTGCCACCAAGGACTTCCACGAGGGCTTCATGTCCTCGGGCGACGTGGGGTATCTCGACGAGGAGGGTCGACTGTTCGTGGTCGGCCGCGACGACGAGATGATCGTCTCGGGCGGGGAGAACGTCTACCCGATCGAGGTGGAGAACACGCTGACCGCGCATCCGGACGTGGCGGAGGCCGCGGTGCTCGGCGCCGATGACGAGAAGTACGGTCAACGCCTGGTGGCGTTCGTGGTTTTGCGCCCCGGCGCCGCGGCTACTCCGGACACGCTGAAGCAGCACGTACGAGACAACCTGGCCAATTACAAAGTCCCCCGCCAGATCACGGTCCTCGACGAACTGCCCCGCAGCATCACCGGCAAGATCTCCCGTAAGGAATTGCAGGACCGCATCGACCATGATTGAGCGCCGACCCGTGCTGCGCGCCGTCGCCGAACTGCTCAACGCCGCCAACGGCGTCCGGCCACTGGCCCGCGAGGGTTACCCCACCATTCCCGTCTTCGCCTTCGGCTGGCCGACCTCGGAGATGTCCGGGCTGTACATGGCCGGCTCGATGGCCGACGCCGTGCGCCGCGGTCTGCGCGGTGACTTCCGGGGTACCCGCGGACGAATCGCTTTGCTGCTCACCGCCGTTGCGTGGGCGCTGCTGTGGCTGATCCACCGCCGCAACGTCGCGTCGCAGCCGCACTTCGAGGACCCGCTACGCGAGGCACTGGGCGAGAACTACCAGGCGATCGCCGAGAAGGCGAAGTCCAACCGGCGCCGGGTGTTCGGGGTGCCGCCCAACGACATGATCCGGCGCCGCTACGTCGAGAAGGCCGGCACCGTGCAGTACGGACCGCACGGCGGGGCCAACCGCGCCGACATCTGGCGGCGCACCGACCTGCCGCGCGACGGCAAAGCGCCGGTGCTGCTGCAGGTTCCGGGCGGCGCGTGGTCGATCGGCATGCGCAGGCCGCAGGCCTATCCGCTGCTCAGCCATCTGGCCGACCACGGCTGGGTGTGCGTGTCGATCGACTACCGGGTCAGCCCGCGCAACACGTGGCCCGACCACATCATCGACGTCAAGCGGGCGCTGGCGTGGATCAAGGAGAACATCGCCGACTACGGCGGAGACCCGGACTTCGTCGCGATCTCCGGCGGATCGGCAGGCGGCCACCTGTCGGCGCTGGCGGCGCTCACCCACGACGATCCGCTGTTCCAGCCCGGGTTCGAGGACGCCGACACGTCGGTGGTGGCCGCGGTGCCGATCTACGGCCGCTACGACTGGGTCACGGTGCACGGCAACGGCCGTCGCGAGTTCATCGCGTTCCTGCAGAAGTTCGTCGTCAAGCAGCCGTTCCGGTCCAACCGAGCCCTCTACCTCGACGCCTCACCAGTCCACCGGCTACGCGCCGACGCGCCGCCGTTCTTCGTCCTGCACGGCCGCGACGACTCGATCATCCCGGTACCCGAGGGTCGCGAGTTCGCCGAGGCGCTGGGCGAGGTGTCGACGTCGCCGGTGGTGTACGCCGAGATCCCGCACGCCCAGCACGCCTTCGACTTCTACTACGGCTCGCCGCGGGCGCACTACACCGCGCAAGCTGTCGAGGAGTTCCTGTCGTGGGTGCAGGCCACCCGCCAGGAGGCGCCCCGCGAGCAGACCGGCTAGGGCGCCATCGCGGTTTCGACGACCGTCAGCTCTTCGGAAAGCCCTGCGGCGCGGCGGATCTCGACGAAAGCCTCGACCATCGCATCCGTCAGCTCGTGCGGGTCGTCCAGCGTCTTGCCGTCGGCGAGCACCGAGATGTTGAGCTGGTCGGCGTAGCTCCAGACCGTGATGTTCAGTCCGCTGCCCGCGGTGAGCGGTCCGACCGAGTAGATCTCGGTCACCAGTGCGCCGCCGACCCGGGCGCGCTCGCGCGGACCGGGCACGTTGGAGATCGGCAGGTTCATCACCTTGTTCTGGCCGTCCTTGGTGGACAACCACCGGAACATCGCCTCGGCGGGGGCCGGCGGGAAGTACGCCGACCACTGGCTGACCAGCTCCGGGCCGAGCAGGGTGTTGCTCTCCTTGCCCGCGGCCGCCGAGTCGTGCGCGGCGCGCACCCGCTCCAACGGATCCTCGATTTCGACGGGCAGGCTGACCAGCACCCCGGTGAAGTAGTTGCCCGAGATCCGGTCCGGTGAGAAGTCGAAGCTGACCGGCACCGACGCGAGCAGTGGATGGTCGGCGTGACCGTCGTACTGCAGCAACAAATTTCGGAGCGCACCCGCCGAGATCGACAGCACCATGTCGTTGATCGTGACGCCGAGATGCTTGCCGGTCTGCTTGACGTCGTCGAGCGCCAGCGTCGCGGTGGCGAACCGGCGGGTGGCGTCGAGCATGTGGTTCATGAACGAGGGCGGCGGCGTGAACGGACGGGTCAGTTCGGGCGAGAGTTTGTGCGGGCTCTGCCGGACCCGGCGCACGCCGGCCGCGGTGTAGCGCACCACCGACGGGAACCGCGCGATCTGGCGCAGGTGATCGGTGAACGCGGTGCGCACGAGTTCGCCCCGCGACGGGGCCGGGTCGGTGGCGTAGGAGTCACGGTCGATCTGCGGGCCCTCCTGCAGATCCATGCCGCGGGCAAGCAGATTCGCCGAGGCGACCCCGTCGGCCAGCGCGTGATGGATCTTGCCCAGCACGGCGATGCGCCCGCCCGCGAGGCCCTCGATCAGATACATCTCCCACAGCGGGCGGCTACGGTCCAGCGGGGTGCTCGCCAGCCGGCCGACCGCCTCGTCGAGCTGACGGCGGCCACCCGGGGCGTCGACGCGGTAGGGCCGCACGTGGTACTCGAGGTCGACCTCCGCGTTCTCCCGCCACATCGGATGGTGGAACTTGAACGGGATGTCGATCAGCTCGTAGCGGAACGGGTCCAGCTTGTAGAGCCTGCTGTGCAGGACCTTGCGCAATTCCTCGACGCCGAACGTCGCCCCGCCCAGCCCTTCGAGGTCGATCACCGCCAGCTTCAGCGTGTGCATGTGGACGTTGGGCGTCTCGCTGTAGAGAAGAACAGCGTCCCACCCGCGAAGCCTCTTCACTGCGCGCACCTCTCCTCGGAGGTGTCTATATAACCTCTTTGGCCCCGATGAGGCTTCGGTTTCGATGAATGTGATTGAGGAACAAGCCGATTGCCGTCGACGCCGCGCCGGTGCGGGCGCCGTCGGTCATGTCGAAGCCGTGTCCGGCGCCGGGCAGCTCGACGTAGCTGACCACCGAGCGCGACACCTCCTTCAGCCGGTCGACGAAGCTGCGGGCCTGCGCCACCGGTATCACGCTGTCGCCGGTGCCGTGCAGCACCAGGAACGGCGGCGCTTCTGCATGCACCCGGGCGATCGGCGAGGCCTTGCGGAACACGTCGGGATGCTTGGCGATCTTGCGTCGCACCACCACCCGCTCGAGGAAGTCGACGAACCGGACGCGTTCGACCGTCGAGCGGTCCTCCCAGTCGTATCGGCCGTAGATGCCGATCACGGCGTCGACCGATGTGTCGGACCCCTCGGGCAGTTCGCACTGCATCTCCGGGTCGTTCGCGGTCAGGCCCGCCAGCGCCGCGAGGTGTCCGCCCGCCGAGGTGCCGGCGACCGCCACGAAGTCACGGTCGCCACCGAACTTGTCAACGTTGGCACGCGCCCAGGCAATCGCGGTCTTGACGTCGGTGATGTGCGCCGGCCAGGGGTTGTGCGGGGCGACCCGGTAGTCGATGGACAGGCACACCCAGCCCATCTCGGCCAGGTGGGACATCAGCGCATAGCCCTGAAGCATGCGGCTGCCGTGCACCCACGCTCCGCCGGGCACGAACAGCAGCACCGGCGCCGGATGGTTCGGCAGGTCGTCGCGGCGCCACACGTCGAGCAGCTGGGTGGGCCGCGGGCCGTAGCGCACCGAGGTGCGGTGCACGTGGCGTCGGTGCTCGCGCATCTTCCACACCGGCGGAACGCGCTCGGCGGCCGGCCAGTCGATCTCGAGGTCCTTGGGCGAGACGACGCCGCTCAGGGCGGCCTGGGTCACCTCGTTGGTGCAGTCCCGTTCGCGCCGCTTGAGCTCGGCGTCGTTGGGCGCCATCAGTGATTTGACGGTGGAGTTCAGGAAGTCCGGCGCGTGCCGGGCACCCCAGATGCCTGCGGCGGTGAGTGCGCCGAGCGGCTCCAGGTGCTTGCCGATCACCGGCAGGGACGCGGTGGCCACGCTGGCGGCCAGCATGTAGTCGCCGGGACCGGCCTTGAGCAACCACTGCAAACGCGTGGTCAGGGTGGGCCCGGGGTACCGGATGTCCGGCCGTTCCGTCATGGCGCTCACCGTACCCCGCACGTCAGAGCTGAAACGGACAATCTCAGCAACGTTGTCTACTGTTTTCCGGATGTGGCGCATTTGTGACGTGGGCCACAGCCGGCTGCGGCGGCGGAACCGCGGGTTAGGTTCTCTTTGACAAGTGTCAACTGGCAGAGAGGCCGGCACCGTGAGCAAGACCGTCAGCGCATCGGCACTCGCCATCACCGAAGAACACCAGGCCCTCGCCGACGCCGCCGCCGGTCAGCTGAACCGTCTGCACGCACTGTCGCAGGCCCGCGCGGCACTCGACGGCGGATCCCGTCATCCGGCCGACATCTGGTCGGCCGCAACCGATCTGGGGTGGCTGGGGCTGGCCGTCGCGGAAGAGCACGGGGGGTCGGGCTTCGGGCTGGCCGAGTTGGCCGTGGTGGTGGAGTGCCTGGGTCGCCAGCTCTGTCCGGGGCCGTTCCTGCCGTCCGTGGCGGCTGCGGTGACGATCGATCGCTTCGCGCCGGAATCGGTTCGGGCAGAACTCCTTCCGGGACTGTGCTCGGGTGCGACGGTGGCCGCCCTCGGGGTGACGGGCAACGTGGCGGTCGGCGCCGACGGAGTCGCCGGCGGGGAGAGCCCGGTGGTGCTGGGCGCGCCCGACGCCGACCTCCTGGTCCTGGTGGCCGGCGACGACGTGGTGGTGCTCGACGCCTTGAATGCCCCAGCCGTGACGGTCACCGCGCTGGAGTCGCTGGACCCGACCCGCAGTGTCGGGTCGGTGGCGGTGCGGGACGTTGCTGTGCCGGCCGACCGTGTGCTGCGCGGTGCGGCGCGGGATGCCCGCACGGTGTTCCGGATCCTGGCGGCGGCCGAGGCCGTGGGTGTCAGCTGGGCCGCGCTGGAGATGGCGGTGGCCTACGCCAAGGTGCGCGAACAGTTCGGCCGCACGATCGGCACGTTCCAGGCCGTCAAGCATCATGCCGCCAACATGCTGGTCGCCGCGGAGGTCGCGACCGCGGCCACCTGGGATGCGGCCCGCGCCGACGACCTGGCCAGCGCCGACTTCCCCGCGGCGGTGGCCGCGGCGCTGGCGATCCGCGCGCAGATCCTCAACGCGCAGAACAACATCCAGCTGCACGGCGGCATCGGCTACACCTGGGAGCACGACGCCCACCTGTACCTGCGCCGCGCCCGCACGTTGGCCGCGCTGACGGCCGACGGCACCGACCCGCTGCTCGACGTCGTGGCGGGACAGCGCGAGGGCCGCGCCAGGGCGGCGACGTTCACGCTGCCCCCCGAGGCCGACGAGTACCGCACTCAGGCCCGCGAAGCCGCCGCGGCGGTGCGCGCGCTGCCCGCCGAGCAGCAGCGTGACGCGCTCGTCGACTCCGGCTATCTGGTGCCGCACTGGCCCGCGCCCTGGGGTCGGGGCGCCGACGTGCTGGAACAGCTGGTGATCGAAGAGGAGTTCTCCGACGTTCCGCGGCCCGACATGGGCATCACCGGGTGGGTGGCGCTGACCATCGCTCAGGCCGGCACCGAGGACCAGCGGCAGCGGTGGGTCGAGCCCGTGCTGCGCGGCCAGGTGATGTGGTGCCAGCTGTTCTCCGAGCCGGGTGCGGGCTCGGACGCCGCGGCCGTGCGGACGTCGGCCACCAAGGTCGAGGGCGGCTGGCTCGTCAGCGGGCAGAAGGTGTGGACCAGCCTGGCCCATCTGTGCCAGTGGGGGCTGGCGACCGTACGCACCGATCCCGACGCCCCCAAGCACGCCGGTGTCACGATGATGGCCATCGACATGAACTCCGCTGGGGTGAAGGTCAATCCGCTGCGCGGCATCACCGGCGACGCCCATTTCAACGAGGTGTTCTTCGACGACGTCTTCGTGCCCGACTCGGACGTCGTCGGCGACGTGAACAAGGGGTGGCTGGTGGCCCGGGCGACCCTGGGCAACGAGCGGATCTCCATCGGCGGCGGCTCCGGCGCTCTGACCGGCACCACCGCCGACGACCTGATCGCGCTGCTGGACAGCGCACCGCACACCGCGGCCCACCATGTGCTGCGCGCCGGGGAGGTGATCGCCGAGACCCACACCCTGCGCCTGCTCAACCTGCGCCGCGCCACCCGCGCCATCGCAGGCGCGGAGCCGGGGCCGGAGGGCAACGTCACCAAGCTGCTGGTCGCCGAGTCCGGACAGCGGCTGACCGAGCTCGCCTTCGCCCTGGCCGGAACCGCCGCCGTCGTCGAGCAGAACCCACAGCTGACCCGCAGCTACCTGGGCAACCGCGCGATGACGATCGCCGGCGGCACGTCGGAGATCGCCCGCAACACCATCGCCGAACGCATCCTCGGGCTGCCCCGGGATCCGCTGCTGCGGTAGCTGCGCATACTGAAAGGGTGCCCCGCACCAGGACCACCCCCAAGGCCACCCCGGAGTTCCACCCCGAACTGCGGCGCAGCGCGCGCCTCCTGCCCAAGCAGATGATCACGCCCGTCACCCTGCCGTTCGTGCGGGCCGCGTCACGGTTGATGTGGCGCGGACAGCCCGACGGCGTGGAGGTTCTCACGCTGTCGTCAGGGGTCGGCGTCCGCCTGCACCGCCCGCCCGGCGTCACCACGCCGGGGCCCGCGCTGCTGTGGATCCACGGCGGCGGCTACGTCATCGGCGACGCCGCCCAGGACGACGTGCTGTGCCGCCGGTTCGCGCGCGAGCTCGGCGCGACGGTGGTGGCGGTGAATTACCGGCTGGCGCCCGAACATCCGTATCCGGTGCCGGTCGAGGACTGCTACGCCGCGCTGTCGTGGCTCGCCGGGCTGCCGTCCGTCGACCCGGAGCGGGTCGCGATCGGCGGGGCCAGCGCCGGTGGCGGCCTGGCCGCCGCACTCGCGCTGCTCGCCAGGGACCGGGGCCGGATCCCCGTGGCCGCACAGCTTCTGGTGTATCCGATGCTCGACGACCGCACCGTCGACCGCACCGGCCTGGACCACCCCGGGCATCGGCTGTGGAACCAGTCGAGCAATCGCTACGGCTGGCAGGCCTACCTGGGCGACGCCGACCGCGACGTCGCCGTCCCGGGCCGGCGCACCGACCTGGCCGGCCTGCCACCGGCCTGGGTCGGAGTGGGCACGTTCGACCTGTTCCACGACGAGGACGTCGCGTATGCGCAGCGGCTGCGCGAGGCGGGGGTGCCGTGCGAGGTCATGGTCGTCAAGGGTGCGTTCCACGGATTCGACGGCATCGCACCCAAAGCCCATGTGTCGCAGAAGTGGTTCGACAGCCAGTGCGCGGTGCTGCGAAGCGCGTACGCCTCGTCCACGGTGTGAGCCGCCCTCACCGCCCGGCGTAGACCACCTCGCCGGCCACCACCGTCGCCGCCACCTGCTCGGCATCCAGGTCGGCCAGCACCTGCTGTGGGGACCCTGACAGCACGCAGAGGTCACCGGCCGCGCCGGGTTCGATCCGCCGCGGCGTCGCGGGCGTCAGCGGATCCCCGAGGAACATCGTCAAAGCCTCCGCGGCGGTGACCTTCTCGCCGGCGGTCAGCACCGCGCCCGACGCGGTGCGCCGCGCCACCGCGGCCCGCATCGCCGCCCACGGATCGGGGTGCCCGAACGGTGCGTCGGTCGACAGTGCGACGGGCACGCCCGCGGCGCGCAGCGAGGCGACCCGCCACAACTCGTGATGCTCGGCGGCGGGAACGGCGCGCAGGTACGCCCCGCCGCGCTCGACGACGAAGTTCGGCTGCGTCACCACCGTGGCCCCGCTCGCCGCGACCGCGGCCACGCTGACGTCCGGGACGACGGCGGCGTGCTCGAGCCGATCGCCCGGGCGGCGGCCCGCGGCCTCGAGCGCCGCGAGCGCGACGACGAGTTGCGCGGCGGTGACACAGTGCAGCGCAACGGGTTCGCCCGCGACGTGCCGACCGGTGATCCACCCGGTGAGCGCGTCGAGGTCGAGGTCGTCGTCGTGCAGGATGCGCTTGCCCGGCGCCAGGCAGTGCACCGACTGGGCCAGCTCGCCGCGCCGGTGCGCCTGCTGCAGCGCCGCCACGTCCGCGGCGGTCAGCCCCGGAGTGGCGTCGGTGACCCCGGTGACGCCGTAGCCGCTCAGCCGCGCGCTGAGCTCGGCCAGGCCGGGCTCGGTGCGGGGCAGCGCCGCCGTCCACTCGGTGTCGGCGCTGCGCAGCCGGCCGTCGGGGTGATCAGGCAGTCCGACCAGCGCCAGCCCCGCCGAGTTGAGCGTCCACAGCACTCCGCTGCGGTGCTGGATGCGCAGCGGGACGGCCGGGCAGATACCGTCCAGCGCAGTGCGATCGAGCGGTCCCGCGACGGACTCGTGGTAGCCGACCGCGCGGACCCAGCCATCGGCGCCGGTGGCCGCCGCGCGCAGCACGCGGGCGAGATGCTCCGGCCCGGTCACCTCGTCGGGACCCACCCGCACCGAGTGCAGAGCGGCTGCGGCGGCGCGCAGGTGCAGGTGGTGGTCGTGCAGACCGGGCAGCACGGTGCCGCCCGCGGCGTCGTAGACGGTCTCCCCGCGTCGGGCCGCCAATCCGTCGGCGACCTCGGTGATGCGCTGCTCGACGCGGATGTCGGTCCGGGTTCCGTCGAGCAGCACGCCGCGGCGGATCAGCACGCCGGAGCCAGCCGCCGTGCCACCATCTCGTCGACGAGCGCGTTGTGCTCACCGAGCCGCGCCGCACTCCCGGTCACGGAAACTCCTGTGGTGCAGAGCGTTTCGTCTCCACGGGGTAACGCCGCATACCGGGCCGCCACCGCGGCCATCGCCACGCCGATCACCTCGCCACCGCCGCGGGCATGCGACTCCAGCACCGCGCGCGCGGCCTCCAGCCCCGTCAACGGGTCGGCGATCGCGTCCCCGCAGAACGCCGGCGCCGCCGGGGTGCCGCCGACCAGACCCCCGGAGACCGCCGCGTCGTCGCCGAACGCGACCCAGTGCGCGCGCTCCCCGACCGCGCCGTGGCCGGTGATCTGCACCCAGATGCGGCCGGCGCGGGCGGGGACGTCGGCGTGGCCCAGGCCGCGGCCGTGCAGTGCGGACGGGCGGGACGACTCCAGCACGACGTCGGCGGCGGCGAGCAACCTGACGAGCCCTTCTGGCTGTGCGAAATCGACGGCGTACGAGAGTTTTTCGTTGTTCACCCAGTCGAAGAACGGCGCAGGACCCGCGCGGGTCCCGTCGGGCCGGTGCGGGCTCTCCACCTTCACCACCGTCGCGCCCGCCCGGGCCAGCAGGCGGCCGCACAGCGGGCCGGCCCACATCGAGGACAGGTCGGCCACCAGCAGTTCGCACAGCGGACGGGGGTGCGCGCGGGCACCGGCGGTGCGCACCACGGGCGGGGCCGGGTCGGTCTCGCCGAGCACCCCCACCGGCAGGCCGAGCAGCCGCGCCCGCGCCGCGACCGCGTGCACGCCGGTGGCCCGGATCGCTTCGCGCACCGCCGCCCACGGGTCCGAGGTGTGGTCGGCCTCGACGAGCGCGGGCACGGCATCCAGGTCGTCGGGACGCGCCAGGGTCAGCGCACACCATCCGTCCGCCGCACCCATCAGCCGGGTGGCGCCGCCCGCCGACACCGTGCCTCCGCGCGGGAGACCGAGCAGCGCCGCCCGCCCGCCCAGCGCTTCCGCGGCATCGACATCCACACCGGTGGCCACCGTCACCACGTGCGCCGTCGCCCGTGCCTCGGCGAGCACGGCCGCGGGAAGCACCACCGACGTCATCAGACCATTGTGGGCGTTCAGAACAGCAGGCCGGTGAAGACCCAGTCGAGCACGGCGCGATCGGCGCCGTCGTCGGCGACGGCGTAGACGGTCGAGCGCAGCAGCACGGTGCCGCCGCGTCCGCCGGGCAGCGGGTCGGCGGCCTCGACGGCGAGGTCGCTGTACAGGGTGTCGCCCTCGTACACCGGCGCGGTGTGCTCGCACGAATCCCAGCCCAGCACCGTCACCAGTCCCGGCAGCACGCGGCAGGCCTGCGCGAGCGCCAGCCCGATGGTGTGGCCGCCGTACACCAGCCGGCGCCCCGACCCCCGCGAATCATGATGAGCGGCAGCGATGTTGAGTGTCAGCCGGGCCAGCTCGGGCGCGCTGGTGACGACGTCGGCGGTGCTGCGCAGCACGGTGCCCGCCAGTGCCGGGTCGAAGCCGGGCCCGGGGACCCGGGCCCGGAACGCGTCGGCGTCCCAGTCGGCGGTGGGATCAGAGGCGGGCCCGGCCCCGGTGCCGATCGCGGCCATGTCGTCGGCGTGCCCGGTTTCGACGCCGTCGGCGCTCAGCGGCAGCATCGCGCAGCGGTAGAAGTCGAGCACCAGCCGTCCGACGCCGTCGATGGTCGTCATCCGCAGCGCGGCCAGCCCGGTCGGCGGCCGGTCGGGCCGTGCCGTGTTCTGCTTCAGCCCGACCACCTCGGTGCGGGTGAACAGCGTGTCTCCGACGACGGGGAACCGGTGGAACGTCAGCCCGCGGTAGAACAGGTTGGCTCTGACCCGCTCGGTGACCACCGTCGACTGCCCGATCGCCACGTCGCACACCAGGCCGGGGTGCGCCAGCGGAGCGGTCGCCCCGGTGACGAGCATCGACAGTTCGGCGTCCAGCGGCAGCCGCAGCCGGTCCCCGAGGATCGCCTGGTGCGCCGCGGCCACCCCGGCGGTCAGCGTCATCGTCGGGGCCGCATCGAAGACCTGGCCGACGTGCAGATCGTCGAAGAACGGGCCCCCCGATATTTGGCCGTACAAAGTCACAAGCGGTCATGCTGGCACTGCCGCTCCGAGTGTGTCAACATCGGCAGAATGGCCGTACATTTGCTCGACGACGACGAAACCATGCTGGTCGACACCGTGGCGCAGTTCGTCGACCGGGAGGTGAAGCCGACCGTCCGCGACGTAGAGCACGCCAACACCTACCCCGAGGCGTGGATCGAGCAGATGAAACGCATCGGGATCTACGGGCTCGCCGTGCCGGAGGCCTACGGCGGCACCCCGGTTTCGACGCGCTGCTACGTGCTGGTCACGCAGGAGCTGGCCCGCGGCTGGATGAGCCTGGCCGGGGCGATGGGCGGGCACACCGTGGTCGCCAAACTGCTGGACCTGTTCGGCACCGACGAGCAGAAGCAGCGCTACCTGCCTGCCATGGCGACCGGGCAGCTGCGTGCGACGATGGCGCTCACCGAACCCGGCGGCGGATCCGACCTGCAGAACATGCACACCGTCGCCCGGCCCGACGGCGACGGGTGGCTGATCACCGGCGCCAAAACATGGATCTCCAACGCCCGCCGTTCGGGCCTGATCGCGCTGCTGTGCAAGACCGACCCCGACGCGACGCCCCGGCACGCGGGCATCTCGGTGGTTCTGGTGGAGAACCCGACACCGGGCCTGACCGTGTCGCGCGACCTGCCCAAGCTCGGATACAAGGGCGTCGAGTCGTGCGAGTTGGCGTTCGACGGGTGCCGGGTGCCCGGTGACGCGGTCCTGGGCGGTGATCCCGGAAAGGGCTTCGCGCACATGATGAAAGGCCTCGAGACCGGCCGCATCCAGGTCGCGGCCCGGGCGCTGGGCGTCGCGACCGCCGCGCTGGACCACGCGCTCGCCTACGCCCGGGAACGGGAGAGCTTCGGGGTGCCCATCTGGAAGCACCAGGCGATCGGGCACTACCTGGCCGACATGGCGACCAAACTGACCGCCGCACGCCAGCTGACGCTGCACGCCGCCGACTGTTACGACAGCGGCGAGCGCGCCGACATGGAGGCCGGCATGGCCAAGCTGTTCGCCTCGGAGATCGCGATGGAGATCGCGCTGAACGCGGTGCGCATCCACGGCGGCTACGGCTACTCGACCGAGTACGACGTCGAACGGTACTTCCGGGACGCGCCGCTGATGATCGTCGGAGAGGGCACCAACGAGATCCAGCGCAACGTGATCGCCGCCCAACTGGTGGCCAGGGGCGGGCTGTAGATGAAGGCCCCGCCGGCCTACCAGGTGCTGCGGGAGCGGCTCCGCGAGGAGATCGTCGCCGGCCGGTACGCCGACGGTGTGCGCCTACCGACCGAGTCGGAACTTTCTGCGCGGCACGGCCTTTCGCGTCAGACCGTCCGCCGGGCGTTTCAGGACCTGGTCGCCGAGGGCGTGGTCTACCGGGTGCCCGGGCGGGGCAGCTACGCCGGTGAGGGCGGGCGGCGTTATCTGCGCCGCCTCGGCTCGATCGACGACCTGATGAGCCTGTCCGACGACACCACGATGGAGGTGCTCGACGGGCTGAGCCGACGCGTCGACATCGCCGCCGCCAGCCGGCTCCGCCTCGACGACGACGTCGTGCACTCGGTGACGTTCCGGCGCCTGCACGACGGAGTCCCGTTCGTACACACCGTCGTCCATCTTCCTCCGTCGATCGCCGCCGCGGTGTCGGTGTCGCCGCATCTGAGCACCGGAGCGGTCAGCACCCACACCGTGATCGGTTTGCTCGAACCGCATCTGGACGCGCCGATCGCCGAGGCCGCCCAGACGATCACGGTCGGCATGGCCGACGCGGGGGCGGCAGCCGCCGTGGGCTGCGAGGCCGGACATCCGATGCTGCGGGTCGACCGCCTCTACAGCGACGACGCCGGCCGTCCCGTCGAACTCGCCGTCAGCCACTTCCTGCCCGAGCAGTACACCTACCGGGTCACCCTGCGCCGGTCGGGTTAGCCGCCGTCGCGGCGATGCTTCCGAGCAGGGTGAGGGCATCGGCACTGGGCGTGCCCGGGTCGGCGTCATAGACGATCAGCTCCTGCCCCGGCGATGAGCGCACGTCGAACGTCTGCATGTTCAGCGTCACCAGGCCCACCTCGGGATGGCGGAAACGCTTGCGGGCCAGGCACTTACGCCGTGCATCCCGGCGCTCCCAGAGCGCGCGGAAGTCGTCGCCGGTGAGCAGCTCGGCCAGCACGGCCCGGGCGCGGGGATCCTCGGGCGCGGACCCGTAGGCCATCCGGAAGCCGGCGACGGAGTCGGCGGCGACCTCGTGCCAGTCCGCGTAGAACTCCCGAGCCCGCGGATCGGTGAAGACGAGCAGCATCAGATTGCCGACCGCGCCGAGGTCGCCGAACAATGCGGCGGCCAACGGGTTGGCGGCCAGGATGTCGTAGGCGCGGTTGTAGACCAACGCCGGATTGTCGGGCCACGCCGCCATCAGCCGCAGCAGCCCGGGGTCGACCCGTTCGGACACCCACGTACGAGACGTCCGCGGCGTGAGCCGGGCGAGCGTGAACAGATGCGCCCTGCCGTCGTCATCGAGGCGCAGTGCGGCCGCGAGCGCCTCGACCACCTGAGCGGACGGGGACCGTTCGCGGCCCTGTTCGAGCCGTCCGTAGTAGTCGGTGCTGACCCCGGCCAGCAGAGCCACCTCTTCGCGGCGCAGGCCGGGGACGCGGCGGGTGCCCGCACTGGTCAGTCCGACATCGCCGGGGCGCAGCGCGGCGCGCCTGCTCCTCAGGTACTCCCCCAACTCGGTCACCCCTCCAGGGTAGGAAGTCGCGACGCCGCAGACAGGGTGTACCGCACCCTGGCTGTCGGTGTCCCGCGCCACGACGCTGGGCACATGACCGACAACAAGATCATCATCGTCACCGGAGCCAGCAGCGGTATCGGCGAGGCCGTGGCCGAACGGCTCGCCGCCGACGGGCGCCACGTCATCGCCGGGGCCCGGCGGCAGGACCGGCTGGAGCAGCTGGCCGACAGGGTCGCCGGGCAGGGCGGCAGCATCGAGGTGCACGCGCTCGACGTGACCGACCGCGCGTCCGTCGCCGCGCTCGTCGACGCGGCCGTCGCCGCCCACGGACGGGTGGACGTGATCGTCAACAACGCCGGCGTCATGCCGCTGTCCCGGCTCGACGCGCTGCTGGTCCACCAGTGGGACCAGATGATCGACGTCAATGTGCGCGGCCTGCTCAACGGCATCGCCGCCACGCTGCCGCACTTCCAGCGCCAGGGATCGGGACACTTCATCACGGTGGCCTCCATCGGGGCGCACGAGGTGGTGCCGACGGGCGCGGTCTACTGCGCCACCAAGTACGCGGCGTGGGCGATCACCGAGGGCCTGCGCCTCGAACTCGATCCCTCGATCCGGGTCACGACGATTTCCCCCGGAGTCGTGGAATCCGAACTCGCACAGACGATCACAGATGAGACGGCGGCCGAGGCGATGCACGGGTATCGAGCCGACGCGATCCCGCCTGCAGCCATCGCCCGCGCGATCGCCTATGCGATCGGCGAACCGGCCGACGTGGATGTCAACGAGATGATCATCCGGCCGGCGAGGCAGCGCTGATCTCGTCGACCAGCCCCCACCGCAGCGCGGTCGCGGCGCCGATGGACCGGCCGGACAGCACCAGATAGGCGGTGCGCCACCGGCCGATGCGGCGGGTGATGCTCACCGTGCCGCCGGCACCGGGGATCAGACCCAGCGCCAGCTCCGGAAGGCCCAGCACCGCGTCGGGATGGCAGCTGACCCGGCCGCAGAACGCCGCCATCTCCAGCCCGCTGCCCTGCACCTGCCCGTGGATGACAGCGCGGCATGCCGGCCCGAGCCGGTCGGTGATCTCGGCCAGCGCCAGCGCGGGACTGTGCCGGGTACGGGCCAGGTGCGCGCTGGCCGGATCGACGAACGTGCCGAACTCGGCGAGGTCGCCACCGCTGCAGAACGACGGGCCGTTGCCGGCGACCACCACCTCGTGGATCGACGGGTCGAGGCGGGCCACCTCGAGCGCTTCGAGCAGTGCCGCCCGTGCGTCGGTGGAAAACGCGTTGTGCCGGGCGCCGCGGTTGAACCTGATCGTCAACCGGTCGTCGACGCGTTGCGCCACAACAGGATCGGGGAGGCCGGGGACGGTGGCCGGGCCGCGCTCGGTCAGCCAGCGGGCGAACTCGGCACCCGCCTGCAGCGTCGAGTAGGCCAGCGATTCGGTGACGACGCCGGCGAACGTCGACCCCGCCGGGTCCAGGGCGCGCAGCACGTCGTCGCAGACTGCCGACGCCTGCGGCCACCGCGCGACCCGCCCGGCGATCTCGGCCACCGCCGCGTCGACGGAGCCGACCGTCACCGCGCGGGCGTCGTCGCAGGGCTGCTCGGTCAGCGAGAACGTGGCGTCGTCGGCCGAGGCGGCCGCCACCAGTTCCCCGCCTGCGACCCTGACGTGCTTCACGAGTACTTCTTCATCAGCTCCTGCTTGTACAGCTTGCCGGTATCCGTGCGCGGAAGCTGCGCCTCGAACGACAGCGACCGCGGGCACTTGTAGTGCGCCAACCGGTCGCGCAGCCACGCGATCAGCTCCTCGGCGAACTCCGGCGTGGCGTCGCGTTGGTCGACGGTCTGCACGACCGCCTTGACGCGCTGGCCCATCTCCTCGTCCGGAACCCCGAACACCGCGGCGTCCATCACCAACGGGTGCGTGACGAGCAGGTTCTCGGCCTCCTGCGGGTAGATGTTCACCCCGCCGGAGATGATCATGTGGTGCCTGCGATCGGTCAGGTAGAGGTAACCCTCCTCGTCGAGGTACCCGATGTCGCCCACGGTCTTCCAGCCGCGGGGATCACGTGAGCTCTTCGTCTTCTCGGGGTCGTTGAGGTACTCGAAGTCGTTGCCGCCCTCGAAGTAGATCTCACCGGGATGGCCGGGCGGGAGCTCCTTGCCGTCCTCGTCGAGGATGTGCACCGCACCGCCCATCGGCTTGCCGACCGAACCGGGATGGGTCAGCCAGTCCTCGGCGAAGATCAGCGTCGACCCGTGCGCCTCGGAGGAGGCGTAGTACTCGTCGACGATCGGACCCCACCAGTCGATCATCTGCTTCTTGATGTCCACCGGGCACGGCGCCGCGGCGTGCATCACCCGCTGCAGGCTGGACACGTCGTACTTGGCGCGCACCTCCTCGGGCAGCTTGAGCATCCGGGTGAACATGACGGGCACGAACTGCCCATGGGTCACCTTGTGTTTCGCGATCGCGTCCAGTGCGCCCTCGGCGTCGAACTTCTCCATCACCACGGTGGTGATGCCGCCGGCCTGCGTCTGCATCGACCACACCGACGGTGCGGTGTGGTACAGCGGGGCGGGGCTCAGGTACACCGCGTCGGGATGCATCCAGAACGACACCAGCGCGGCCATCAGGCCCGGGGACTCCGACGGAGGCACGTGCGGCAGTGCGCGTTTGATGCCCTTGGGCCGTCCCGTCGTTCCCGACGAGTACTGCAGCAGGTCACCCTCGATCTCGTCGTCGATCGGGGTATCGGGTTGTCCGGCAACGCATTCCGGGTAGCTCTGCCAGCCGTCTAGGGTGCTGGAGCCATGTGTCGCCGACGGTTCGGCTCCGTCGGCGATGATGCGCACCGGCGGCAGGCCGTTCGGGAGTTCCGCGGCGAGCCCGGACAGGGTGTCGACGAGCTTGCCGGAGCCGACGATCGCCTTGGCGTTGCTGTTGTCGATGATGTAGGCCGCCTCCGCGGCGGTCAGGTGGGTGTTGATCGGGATGTAGTACAGCCCGCAGCGGCGCGCGGCCCACATCACCGCGTGCATGTGCTCGTTGTTCTCCATCAGGATCGCGACGGCGTCGCCCTCGACGAGACCGGCCTCGCGGAACAGGTGCGCCAGCCGGTTGGCCCTGGCCTCGAGCTCACCGAAGGTCACGACGGTGCCCGAGGGATACATGACGATCGCGGGCTTGTCGGGGGAGGCAACGGCGGTGTCGCGGATCTGCATGGGCTGACTCTACAAAACTTGACTTGACAGGTGTCAAGTGCCGCGAGTGTGCGGCCAAGGCGACCTTCGCGGCGTACCGGCGCCCTGTGCGCACGTTCGGCGGACGCCCCCGGGGCGCTTCGGCCGCTCGCCGAAAAACAGGCGAGCTACTCCGCCTCGGCGAGGCGCGTCTTGAGCGCGTCGAACTCGTCCTTGATGCCGGTGGGCAGCTTCTCGCCGACGAACTCGAACCACTCCTCGATCAGCGGCAGCTCCTTGCGCCACTCCTCGGGATTGACCTTGAGCGCCTCGTCGACATCGGCGGCCGACACGTCCAGGCCCTCCAGGTCGAGATCCTGTGCGGTCGGCACGATACCGATCGGCGTGCTCTTGCCGTCGGCCTGGTGCTCGATGCGCTCGATCGCCCACTTGAGCACCCGGCTGTTCTCGCCGAAGCCCGGCCACAGGAAGCGACCGTCGGCGCCGCGGCGGAACCAGTTGACGAAGAACACCTTCGGTAGCTTGGTGTCGTCGGCGTTCTTGCCGATGTCGATCCAGTGCTGGAAGTAGTCACCGACGTTGTAGCCGAGGAACGGCAGCATGGCCATCGGGTCGCGGCGCACGGTGCCGACCTTGCCCTCGGCGGCGGCGGTCTGCTCGGATCCCAGCGTGGCGCCGATGAACACGCCGTGCTGCCAGTCGCGGGCCTCGGTGATCAGAGGGACCGTGGTCTTGCGGCGGCCGCCGAACAGGATCGCCGAGATCGGCACACCCTGCGGGTCGTCCCACTCCGGCGCCAACGTCGGGCACTGCGCGATCGGTGTGCAATACCGCGAATTCGGATGCGCCGCCTTGCTTTCCGTCTCCCGCAGGATCCAGTCGTTGCCCTTCCAGTCGATCAGATGGTCGGGCTCGCCCTCCAGGCCCTCCCACCACACGTCGCCGTCGTCGGTCTTGGCGACGTTCGTGAACACGGTGTTGCCCCCCGCGATGGTCTTCATCGCGTTCGGGTTGCTGCTCCAGTTGGTGCCCGGCGCGACGCCGAAGAAGCCGAACTCGGGGTTGGTGGCATAGAGCCGGCCGTCCTTACCGAACCGCATCCACGCAATGTCGTCACCGACGGTCTCGGCGCGCCAGCCGGGAATCGTGGGCTGCAGCATCGCGAGGTTGGTCTTGCCGCACGCCGACGGGAACGCCGCGGCGATGAAGTAGGCCTTGTTCTCCGGCGAGATCAGCTTGAGGATCAGCATGTGCTCGGCGAGCCAGCCCTCGTCGTGGGCCATCGCCGACGCGATGCGCAGCGAGTAGCACTTCTTGCCCAGCAGCGCGTTGCCGCCGTACCCGGAGCCGTAGCTCCAGATCTCCCGGGTCTCCGGGAAGTGGGTGATGTACTTCGTGTCGTTGCAGGGCCAGGGAACGTCTTCCTGGCCCGGCTCCAGGGGCTCGCCGATCGAGTGCAGCGCCTTGACGAAGAAGCCGTCGTCGCCGATCTTGTCCAGCGCCGCCGAACCCATCCGGGTCATGGTGCGCATCGACACGACCACATACTCGGAGTCGGTGATCTCGACCCCGAGCTTGGGGTCCTCCGCGTCCAGCGGGCCCATGCAGAACGGCACGACCCACAGCGTGCGGCCACGCATGCTGCCGCGGTACAGGTCGGTCATCAGCGCCCGCATCTCGGCGGGGTCCATCCAGTTGTTGGTGGGCCCGGCGTCGATCTCGCGCTGGCTGCAGATGAACGTCCGCGACTCGACGCGCGCGACGTCGGACGGGTCCGACAGCGCCAGGTACGAGTTCGGCTGCTTCTGCGGATTCAGCTTCTGAAAGGTGCCGGCCTCGACCAGCTGGGCGCAGAGCCGCTCGTACTCCTCGTCGGACCCGTCGGCCCACGCCACCCGGTCGGGCTGCGTGAGCTCGGCCACCTCACGCACCCAGGCGAGCAGCCCCTCGTGCTTGGTCGGTGCGGAATCCAGTCCCGGAATGGTCGCTGCGGTCATGGGCGTGTCATCTCCTGCACTGTTCCTGCGCGTGGTCTTCAGCGGACGCGGGCGCCGGAACCGACCAGGATCTGATCTTCACAGGCGCCGCCGCCCTTCCTGAACACTGAGGTTAACGCGGGTGACATACCCGCGGAAATCCAGGACTATGTCCGTTCACTCACAGGAACGATTCAGAACGGGCCGACCGGGCGGGCTACCGATCGGTAACCACGGAATCCGTCGCCGACGGGTCGAACGACCGGCGCCGTGAGGCGTATCGCCGCAGTTCGGCCTCGATGTGCGCGAGCCGTTGATCGACGGCGACGGCGTGGACCGTCTCGACGGCCAGCAGCCGCGCCGACACCCTGTCCTCCACCTCGATCCGTAGCGCGGCCACGGCGTCGACGACCCAGCGCTCCAGCACCGCCCGGTCGTGCAGCAGCGCCCGTGCCCGCACCACCCAGACGGTGACCGCCAGCCCGGCCAGCCCGCCGGCCACCGTGCCGCCGACCGCCACAGGCCCGGCGAGCCGCGCCACGAGCCGTGCCACGACCAAGGCCACACCGAAGCCGAACCCTGCGCCCAGCACCACCATCAGTTGGGTCTCCAACCGGCGCGCGTGGCGCGGCGGCGCGGGCACGGTGACCTCGCGATCTGCCGGCGCCGGTACCGGTGCCGTCGCCAGCTCGGCGAGGCGGGCATCGATCTGGTCGTCCACCTCGGCCAGGGTGTCGGCGCAGCGCTGCCGCACCCGCGCCTCGACCGCGGGCCGCGTCGGCCGGGTCACCGCGGCGACCTCGGCGAACAGGTCGGCCCGTAAAGCCGCGCACCGCTGCCGCGCCGAGTACGTCAGCTCCAGCCGGACGCGCTGCGCCTCGCGCCGCCACCGCGCGTCCCCTGTCCGCGTCGACCGGTGCGCACGCACCACCTCGGCGCGCTCGGCATCCCGCTCGGCGAGCCCCGCGTCGAGGTCGGCCTGCCGGGCCCGTGCGGCGGTGCGCCTCGTCAGGTCGGGGTCGGCCAGCTCCCGCGTGAGCACGGCGACCAGGTCGTTGACCAGCGGCTCCCCCAGCCGCGGGTGGGCCGCGGCACCGACCCACGGGATGCCGGCCAGCCGCGGTACGGCCGCCGTGAGCCGGTCTCGATCATCGGCGAGCACGCCGCGCCACGCGCGGTGGTCGTCGACCTTGTTCACCACCCCGATCACCGCACCGGTGCGCGCCGTGACGCCGGCGGCGAGCGCACCGTCGGACCGGACCATCGGAGCGTCCGCCGACACCACGAACACCACCACCAGAGGTGCCTCGCCTGCCGCCAGCGCGTCTGCCTCGACGAACCGACGGCCGGGCATCCGCTCCCGCAGCCGCTCCAGCACGCTCGTCACCCCGGCCCGGGCGGCGCCGGTGACCAGGACCGCGTCCGGCGGATCACTCACCGCAGGCCTCCAGCAGCCGCAGACTGCCGCGGGCGATGTCGGCGGCGCAGCGCCGATGCAGCGCATCAAGCGGCGCCCGCGCGAATCCGTGCCACCGCAGCGCCCGGCGGGTGTGCGCCCCGGCGTCGTCGCCGCGGTCCACCTCCGCACCGGTGGCCTCGACGACGTCCACGGCGGCCGTCATCACCGCGAGCACGACGTCGTCGCCGTCGAGGAACGCCGCCAGCCGCTCGTCGGAGGTCTCGGCGGCCAGCACCCGCAGCGCGTGCACCGCCGCGCGGATCCGCGCATAACGCACAGGGGCGGCGACACCGGCCAGCGCGGCGAGCACCGCGTCGATGCGGCTGAGCGCGCGCAGCCGGGCGGTCACCGTGGCCGGCGTGAGGCCGTCAGCGGCGGCGAGGACGGCGTGCGCCAGCCCGAACCGGTCGAGTCTGTCGAGCAGCGCGCGCCGCACCTCGGCCGGCACGAGATGCTCACCCGCGGCGAACGCGTCAACCGACGTCATGTCCGCCGGGGCGTCGACCAGCGCGCGCAGCGCGGCGAGGTCGTCGTCGTGCACCTCGGCCGACGCGAGCAGCGCGACCATCGGTACGACCGGGAGCCCCACGGCGACCGACAGCCGGGCCGCGGTCGCGTCGGCCGCGGCCAGCGGACCCCCCGCACTCGCCGCACCGAGGTCGGCCTTGTTGAGGACTACCAGTGTGGGCACCGAACGGCACAGCAGCACCGTCTGTTCCTCCTCGGTGAGCCTCTCGGAGAGCACGACGACGTCGATGTCGGCGGTGGCCCCTGGCGCAGCGACCGCGACGCCTGCTGCGGCCAGCGCCGCCGCCACCGTGTCGCGGCCGACCCCGCGGCGTCCCCGCACAGCTACGCTGACGGGCAGACGCAGGCGCCGTTCGACGGCGGTGACGCGCGGATCTGCGGTCACGGCGACGTAGCCGGCCAGCACATCCGTCACACCCGTCACCTCCCCCCGGGTTCGCCCTCGACAGAAATCGTGGCATCCGCGCGGACCTGCTCGGCGCACGAATTTCGGGGCGGCCGATCGGCGTACCAGCGGAAGGCAACTGTTGGGTATCAATCTGTAACACGATGCGGGAGGTGACTCCGTGATGAGCGACGATGGACGGATGCACGTGCCGGGTCCCAGCGACGTCGAGGTCGCCGGCGACGCGGCGGACGGGCCCGACGGTCAGCGCCCCGCGCACTTCCCCCGCCGCGTCACCAGCTTCCGCGCCCGACGGTCCACGATCTCCGACCGCCAGCAGGCGATCTGGGATGAGCGCTGGCCCGAACTGGGTCTGCAGGCTCGCACCGGCGACGAGCCCCCCGCGCCGCTGGACACCGACGCCTGGTTCGGCCGGCACGCCCCGCTGGTGCTGGAGATCGGCTGTGGAACCGGGACGTCGACGCTGGCGATGGCGCAGGCCGAACCCGACGTCGACGTGATCGCCGTCGAGGTCTACCGCCGCGGCCTGGCGCAGTTGTTGGCCGCGATCGACCGCACGTCGGCGACCGACGCCGTCGGCAACATCCGGCTCATCCGCGGCGACGGTGTCGACGTGCTGACCCACATGCTCACACCCGGCTCCCTGACCGGGGTGCGCGTGTACTTCCCCGACCCGTGGCCCAAGGCGCGCCACCACAAACGCCGGCTGCTGCAGGCCGACACCGTGGCGCTCATCGCCGACCGGCTGCGTCCCGGCGGCATCTTCCACGCCGCGACCGACCACTCCGGCTATGCCGAACAGATCGCCGAGGTGGGCGACGCGGAGCCGCGGCTGCGCCGGATCACGCCGGACACAGCGGGGCTGCCGGTCTCGGTGGCCCGGCCCGTCACCAAGTACGAGCGCAAGGCGCTGGCCGGCCCCGACGTCACCGAGCTGCTGTGGGAGAGGTCATGAGCGTGACCGACGACATGCCCACCGAGATCGCACAGGTCCTGCCCGACGCCGAAGCCGCCCCCGCGGTGCCCGCGCCCGCCCGTGTGCTGCTGGTGTGGGACGCCCCGAACCTCGACATGGGGCTGGGCTCGATCCTGGGCGGCCGGCCGACCGCGTCGCACCGACCCCGGTTCGACGCGCTGGGCCGCTGGCTGCTGGCCCGCACCGCCGACCTGTCCGCGCAGGCGAACGCGGACGGCCACCCGCTGTCGCTGGAGCCGGAGGCGACGGTGTTCACCAACATCGCGCCGGGCAGCGCCGAAGTGGTCCGGCCCTGGGTGGAGGCACTGCGCAACGTCGGCTTCGCGGTGTTCGCCAAGCCGAAGATCGACGAGGACAGCGACGTCGACGCCGACATGCTGGCGCACATCGCGCTGCGCCGCAGCGAGGGTCTGGCCGGGCTGATCGTCGCCTCGGCCGACGGGCAGGCCTTCCGGCTGCCGCTGGAGGACATCGCGCACGCAGGCGTCGAGGTCCAGGTCCTCGGATTTCGCGAACATGCCAGTTGGGCGCTAGCGTCGGATACCTTGGAGTTCGTCGACCTGGAGGACATCCCTGGTGTCTTCCGGGAGCCGCTACCGCGAATCGGGCTTGATTCGCTACCGGAGCAGGGCGCATGGCTGCAGCCATTCCGGCCGCTGTCCTCGCTGCTGGCGTCGCGTGTCTAGAACAATGGAAAGCCTGGTCGTGATGTGCGCATGCCGATGATCACAGACTTCT
Organism: Mycolicibacterium psychrotolerans; assembly: GCF_010729305.1. NCBI lineage: Bacteria > Bacillati > Actinomycetota > Actinomycetes > Mycobacteriales > Mycobacteriaceae > Mycobacterium > Mycolicibacterium psychrotolerans. The sequence continues at coordinate 674,402 of NZ_AP022574.1, forward strand.
GCGAAATGGTGAGGAGCTGAACGTGTTCGCCTGGTGGGGTCGAACGGTGTACCAGTACCGATACATCGTGATCGGTGTCATGGTCGCACTGTGCCTGGGCGGCGGCGTCTACGGCATCAGCCTGGGACAGCACGTCACCCAGAGTGGGTTCTATGACGAGGGCAGTCAGTCCGTCCACGCGTCGGTGATCTCCGACGAGGTGTACGGGCGTGACCGCACCAGCCACGTGGTGGCGATCCTGACGCCGCCCGACGGCAAGAAGGTGACCGACCCGGCGTGGCAGAAGAAGGTCGTCGGCGAACTCAACGACGTGGTCGACAACCACAAGGACCAGGTCGTCAGCTGGGTCGGATGGCTGCGGGCGCCGGACACCACCGCCGAGACCGTCCAGCAGATGAAGACCGAGGACGGCTCGAAGACGTTCGTCAGCATTCCGCTCAAGGGCGACGACGACGACACGATCCTGAAGAACTACCAGACCATCGAGCCCGACCTGGAGCAGGTCAACGACGGCAACATCCAGATGGCCGGGCTGAACCCGCTGGCCAGTGAGCTCACCGGCACCATCGGCGAGGATCAGCGGCGCGCCGAGGTCGCGGCCATCCCGCTGGTCTGCGTCGTGCTGTTCTTCGTGTTCGGCGGTGTGATCGCGGCGGCGCTGCCGGGCATCATCGGCGGCCTGACGATCGCAGGCGCGCTCGGCATCATGCGGCTGACCGCCGAGTTCATGCCGGTGCACTTCTTCGCCCAGCCGGTGGTGACGCTGATGGGCCTTGGCATCGCGGTCGACTACGGCTTGTTCATGGTGAGCCGGTTCCGAGAAGAGATCGCCGAGGGCTACGACACCGAGACCGCGGTCAGACGCGCGGTGATGACCTCCGGCCGCACCATCATGTTCTCGGCCGTCATCCTGGTCGCATCCTCGGTGCCGCTGCTGCTGTTCCCGCAGGGCTTCCTGAAGTCGATCACCTACGCGATCATCGCGTCGGTCATGCTCGCGGCGATCCTGTCGGTGACCGTGCTGCCCGCGGCGCTGGCCATCCTCGGCCGCAACGTCGACGCGCTCGGCGTGCGCACGCTGCTGCGCATCCCGTTCTTCCGCAACTGGAAGCCGATGCGCGTCTACCTCGAGTGGCTCTCGGGCAAGATGCAGAAGACCAAGACCCGCGCCGAGGTCGAGAAGGGCTTCTGGGGCCGGCTGGTCAACGTCGTGATGAAACGGCCGATCGCATTCGCCGCGCCGATCCTGATCGTGATGATCCTGCTTGTCATCCCGCTGGGTCAGCTGGCACTCGGCGGCATCAGCGAGAAGTACCTGCCGCCCGACAACAAGGTCCGGATCGCGCAGGAGGACTTCGACAAGACGTTCCCCGGGTTCCGCACCGAACCGCTGACCATCGTCGTCGAACGGCAGGACGGCCAGCCCGTCACCGACCAGCAGCTCGCCGACGTGCGCGCCAAGGCGATGACGATCAGCGGGTTCACCGACCCCGACAACGATCCGACCAAGATGTGGCAGGAACGGTCCGTCCAGGAGGGCGGGACGAAGGATCCGTCGGTCCGGACGATCCAGAACGGCCTGGTGAGCCGCAACGACGCGCCGCAGAAGATCGTGGAACTGCGGTCCATCACGCCGCCGCGCGGCCTGGACATCTCCGTCGGCGGCACCCCGGCGCTGGAGCAGGACAGCATCCACAGCCTGTTCGACAAGCTGCCGCTGATGGTGGTGGTGCTGATCCTCACCACGACGGTCCTGATGTTCCTCGCGTTCGGATCGGTGGTGCTGCCCATCAAGGCCGCGCTGATGAGCGCGCTGACGCTTGGCTCGACGATGGGCATCCTGACCTGGATGTTCGTCGAGGGTCACGGGTCCGGCCTGATGAACTACACGCCACAGCCCCTGATGGCGCCGATGATCGGCCTGATCATCGCGGTGATCTGGGGCCTGTCCACCGACTACGAGGTGTTCCTGGTCTCCCGCATGGTCGAGGCGCGGGCGCGGGGCATGTCGACCGCCGAGGCGATCCGGATCGGCACGGCCACCACCGGCCGCCTGATCACCGGCGCCGCGCTGGTGCTGGCCGTGGTGGCGGGCGCGTTCGTGTTCTCCGACCTGGTGATGATGAAGTACCTGGCGTTCGGTCTGCTGATCGCGCTGCTGCTGGACGCGACGATCATCCGGATGTTCCTGGTGCCGGCGATCATGAAGCTGCTCGGCGACGACTGCTGGTGGGCGCCGCGCTGGATGAAACGCGTCCAGGAGAAGCTGGGCCTGGGCGAGACGGAGCTGCCCGACGAACGCAAGCGGCCGCTGGTGCGCGAGACCGCGCCCGCCGAGGCGCTCGTCGGCGCCGGCGGTCCGCCGGTGACGGCTGCGCCGCGGTCGCTGCCGCCGCACGATCCGGGCCACCCCGCGCCCGACCGCGGTTCCGCGCCCGGCGTCACCACCCGCATCGCGACGGGGGCGCACGCCGGTGGGCCGTCCGCCGCGGGCACCACGCGCCTGCCCGGCGCACCGTCGCGGCCGCCGGCACCCGAGCCGGAGCCGGAACCGCAGACCACCCGGCTGTCCGTGGCCAAGAACGCCGTCCGCAACGCCGTGAGCAGCGCCGCCGACGCGGTGACCCAGCGCGGTCAGCGTCCGTCTGCCCCGCCGCCTGCGCCCAAGCGCGACGAACGCGAGATCGAGTCCTGGCTCGGTGATCTGCGGGGCAGCGGGGCGGCCACCCCGGGACCGGCCGCACCAGCGCGGCCGTCGGCCGAGCCGACGAGGGCGATGCCGGACCCGGCGGGCAACGAGCCGACCACCGCGTTTTCCGCGCAGCGTGCCGAGACGCCGCAGGACGACGACTCCGCCGAGGCCACGCGCGCCATCCCGACCGCGCGGCAGTCCGACGCGGACACCGCGACCGAGAAGCTCAACACCCGGCCCGAGGGCGACGCGCCCCGGCGCGGCGGCAACGGTCTGAGCGCTCAGGAACTGCTGCGCCGCGAAGGCCGGCTGTAGCTACTGCTCGACGTCGTCGGGTTCCGCGCTGAGCACCGGCCCCTCGTCGGCTTCCTGTGCGGCTTGGACGGCGGCCGGGTCGTCGGCGATGAGCACGCGGATCGCGCTGTTGAGGAACGCGAGCACCGGCACGGCGAGCAGCGCGCCGACGATACCGGCCAGCACGGCACCGCCGGCGATCGCGAGCACGACGGCGAGCGGGTGGATGGACACGGCGCGGCCCATCACCAGCGGCTGCAGCACGTGGCCCTCCAGTTGCTGGACGGCGAGGATCAGACCGAGCGTGATGAGCGCATAGATCAGCCCCTTCGTCAGCAGCGCCACGATGACCGCGAGAAATCCGGTGACCACGGCGCCGACCAGCGGGACGAACGCACCCAGGAACACCAGCGACGCCAGCGGCAGTGCGAGCGGAACGCCCATGATCGCCAGCCCGACCCCGATGCCGAGCGCGTCGACGAGCGCGACGAGGAACGTCGCCCGCACGTAGCCGATCAGCGAGTGGAATCCGGCGCGGCCCGCGTCGCGCACCCGCTGCCGGGTGCCGGACGGGAAGACCCGGGTGACGAACTCGAAGATGTTGCGGCCGCCGTGCAGCAGGAAGATCAGCGTGAACAGCACCAGCAGGGCGCCGGTGACGATCTCGGTGATGGTGCCCGCGGTGGACAGCGCGCCGCTGGTCACCTTCTCCTGGTTGTTCCGCAGCGCCTCGATCGCCGAGTTGCCCGCGTTGTCGATCTGTTCGCGGCTGAGCCCCAGCGGACCGTCGACCAGCCAGCGCCGCAGCCCGTCGATGCTGCGAGTGACCTGCTCGACCAGCGCCGGCGCGCCCTCGATGAACTGGCTGACGACGAACGTCAGCAGGCCGCCGACGAGCGCGAGCCCGCCGAGCAGGATCAGCGCCACGGCGCCGCCGCGCGGCGCGCCGCGGCGGTCGAGGAAGTCGACGGCGGGCATCAGCAGGGCCGCCGCCAGCGTGGCCAGCGCCACCGGGACGAGAATGACCTCCAGCTTGAGGACCAGCCAGAGCACCGCGAACACGGCGGCGAAGATCACCAGCAGCCGCCACGACCACGCCGCGCCCTTGCGGACCAGCGGGCTGACCGACTCGTCGGCAGCGGAGTCGGAGAACGCTCGGGCAGACATTCCGGTAGCGTAACGGCCTCGCTGATCATGAATTCGGTTCGCCGGATTCCGCGTGCCTACGCCTTACCCTGTAGGCGTGTCACACGACGCTCCTCCGAGCGGCACCCAGGCGGGCAGCGCCGGCCGGGAGCGGCCCACGCGGGGCAAGTACTGGTGGCTGCGATGGGTGCTCCTCGCGGTCGCGGTCCTCGTGCTGACCATCGAGCTGGCGCTGGTGCGCGATCAGCTCGCCAAGGCGTGGAAGAGCCTGTACTCGGCGAACTGGTGGTGGGTGCTGGCTGCCGCGGTCGCTGCGATGGCCTCGATGCACAGCTTCGCGCAGATCCAGCGCACGCTGCTGGCGTCGGCCGGTGTGCAGGTGCGGCAGTGGCGCAGCGAGGCCGCGTTCTACGCAGGCAACGCGCTCTCGACCACGATGCCGGGCGGGCCCGTGCTGTCGGCGACGTTCATCTACCGCCAGCAGCGGCTGTGGGGCGCCTCGCCGCTGGTCGCGTCGTGGCAGCTGGTGATGTCGGGCGTGCTGCAGGTCGTCGGTCTCGCGCTGCTCGGCCTGGCCGGGGCCTTCATGCTGGGCGCCAGCAAGAACCCGCTGTCGCTGATCTTCTCCCTCGGCGGGTTCCTGGCGCTGATCCTGCTGGCCCAGGCGGTGGCGACCCGTCCGGAACTGATCGACGGTATCGGCGTGCGGGTGCTGTCGTGGGTGAACTCGGCGCGCGGCAGGCCGACCGACACCGGGCTGGGCAAGTGGCGGGAGATCCTGTCCCAGCTCGAATCGGTGCAACTGGGCCGGCGCGACCTCTCGGTGGCGTTCAGCTGGTCGCTGTTCAACTGGATCGCCGACGTCGGCTGCCTGCTGGCGGCGTGCTACGCGACGGGCGGGCATCCGTCGCTGGCGGGGGTGACGGTGGCCTACGCCGCGGCCCGTGCCGTCGGCTCGATCCCGCTGATGCCGGGCGGGCTGCTGGTGGTCGAGGCGGTGCTGGTGCCCGGCCTGGTCTCCAGCGGCATGTCACTGGCCTCGGCGATCTCGGCGATGCTGATCTACCGGCTGATCAGCTGGATCTTCATCGCGGCGATCGGCTGGGTGGTGTTCTTCGCGATGTTCCGCACCGAGAAGGACGTCGACCCGGACTCGCATGCGGCGCCGCGGGGCGTCGACGCGTCCTGCCCGCAGTTCAGTCCGGATCCGGAGGCACCCCATCCGCCGGACCGCACGGCCGATCCCCCCGACGAAAGACGGGAAGCCTCATGACGTTTCGCCGCCGTGACCGTACGGCGGTGGCGCTGGCCGCCGATGTCGCCTGCGTGCTGGTGTTCTGCGCGATCGGGCGGCGCAGTCACGCCGAGGGGGTGACGCTGGCCGGCGTGGCCGAGACGGCCTGGCCGTTCCTGACCGGGACGGCGCTGGGCTGGCTGCTCGCCCGGGCCTGGCGGCGACCGCTGGCATTGCTGCCGACGGGCGTGGTGGTGTGGGCGGCGACGGTCGTGGTCGGGATGCTGCTGCGCAAGCTGACCTCCCAAGGCACCGCGCCGAGCTTCATCGTCGTCGCGTCGCTGACCACCGCGGCACTGCTGCTCGGATGGCGGGCGATCGCCCGGTCATTCGTCTGAATCATCTTGCGGCGCAGGCTCTGTCGACACCGTCAGGGTGGCCCGCAGGCCCCCGAGCGGACCGTCGGACAGCTCGATCGAGCCGCCGTGCAGTGACGCCTGCTGGGCGACGAGCGCCAGCCCGAGCCCCGACCCGCCCGGGGCGGCGTTGCTGCCCCGGGAGAAGCGGCCCAGCACCGTCAGGTGCTCGTCGACGGGCAGTCCGCGGCCGTTGTCGTCGACGACGATCGTCATCAGGTTCGTGCGCCGGTGCGCGGCCAGCACGATCCGGGTGGCCTGACCGTGGGTGATCGCATTGCGCACCAGGTTGTCCACCGCCAGCCGCAGCCCGCCCGGCCAGCCCAGCAGGAAGCCGAGATCGTCGGCGGCGTGCACCTCGATCGTGACGTCGCGGCTCACCCGCATGTTCTCCCGGGCCACCCGGTCCAGCATGTCGGTGACGTCGATGACCTCGCGGTCCTCGGCCTGGGCGAGCTGCCCCGAGGCCAGCTGTCCCAGCGCGGTGATGATGCCCTCGACCCGGCGCTGCGCCCGCGACAGGTCGGCCACCACCTCGGCGCGCTCCTCGGCGGGCAGGTCATGGATGCGCAGCGTGTCCAGGTCGGCGCGCATCGCGGTCAGCGGGGTGCGCAGTTCGTGGGCGGCGTTGGCGGCGAAGTCCTGTGCTGCCTGCAGGGAGTTGGTGGTGGCGCGCTGGGCTGCGGCGAGCCGGTCGAGCATCGCGCTCATCGCCTCGGACAGGTCCTCGGCCTCGCGCACACCGCGCACGGTCGGGATCTGCTCGGAGCCCGTGCCGAGTGTCTTGGTGTGCTCGGTCAGTTTGCGCAGCGGGCGGATCGCCGGGCCGGCCAGCAGCCAGCCCAGGCCCGCGGCGATGAGCACCGTCACCACGCCCACGGCGATGTACAGCGGCACCCGCGCGGGGTTGAGCAGGATGCTGTCGGCGCGGATGCCGATCGACATCAGCACGCCGCCGTCCTGCTCGACCGGGACCGTCCGCACCCGGTACTCGACGTCGTTGACCATCACGGTCTCGGTGCCCGGCGGCAACGCCGGCAGCTGGAACCCGCGCTGGTAGACCACCTGCCCCGAGGAGCGCGACCGTCCGGTCTGCAGGACGCCGCGGCGCGGATCGGTGAGCTGCTCGGGGTAGACGCTGGCGTCGACGATCGCGTCCAGCCGCCGATCCAGTTGCGCCGCATCGTTGTTGGCCAACACCAGCGAGGTGAGGATGGTGAACATCGCGACCACGGCGGCCGCGGCGGCCGCCGACGCGATGGCGACCCGCGTCCGCAGCGAGGCGGACCGGAGCGCGCGGGGCAATCTCACCGGCGAACCGGGCGCGGACTTCTCACGGCTCTTCCCGCAGCACGTACCCGATCCCGCGCACGGTGTGGATGACGCGCGGCATGCCGTCCCGCTCGAGCTTGCGCCGCAGGTAGGACACGAAGACGTCGGCGACGTTGGTGTCGACGTCGAAGTCGTAGCCCCACACCAGTTCCAGCAGTCGCTGGCGGCTCAGCACCACCCCGGCATTCTCGGCCAGCGCGGCGAGCAGATCGAACTCCCGCTTGGTGAGGTCCACCCGCTCGCCGCCCACGAACACCAGCCGGCGCGACGTGTCGATGGTCAGCGATCCGACGGTCATGGTGTCGGAGGTGGGGTCGGAGTGATGCGCCCGGCGCAGCAGCGCGTGCAGCCGGGCCACCAGCTCACCGAGGTCGAACGGTTTGGTCAGGTAGTCGTCGGCACCGGCCTCCAGGCCCGCGATCCGGTCGTTGACCGTGTCGCGTGCCGACAGCACACAGATCGGGATGTCGTTGCCCAGCGCGCGCAGCGCCGTCACCACCGCGACGCCGTCGAGTTCGGGCATCTGCACGTCGAGCACCAGCGCATCGTGCGATTCGCTGGACAGCAGCCGCAGCGCTTCCTTCCCCGTCGCCGCGACCCGCACGTCGAAGCCCGAATGCCGCAGACCCCGGGCCACCGAGGTGCGGACATCCGGGTCGTCGTCCACCATCAGCACCGTCCGACCCGCGCCGTCCTGGGCGGACAGCTCTCCCCCACGAGTGGGCGAAGCTTCCACCCTGTCTCGCATCGCGCCTACGGGACGAGCGGCCCGTTGGGGTCACTCTCCGAGAAGCCGCAGCGGTTCTTGATGTCGATCAGCGGCTGACGGATGCCCGTGAGCTCGGCCTTGACCTGCGGGTTGGCGTTCATGTAGTCGACGACCTTGGGCCGCAGCTGGTCAGCGGGCAGCCCGTGCAGGCCGGAGAAGAAGTTGTTGACCTCGGGATGGGTGAACAGGTAGGCCGAGGTCGACGCCGAGACGCCGGAGGCCACACCGGAGAAGTCGGCCGCGGTGCAGCCGGGGGCAACCGGCGGTTGAGCCGATGCCATCGGTGCGGCGCCGAACACCAGTGCGCCGGTCACCGCGCCCGCGCCCAGCGCGCCGGCGACAGCGCGGCGCAGGAGGGGAGCCGAGATCAACATGAAGTCTCCTTCATCAAGAGGTGGACAGCCGGCACCGTGTCGGTGGCCGACCTCAGACCATCCTAGGAAGCTAAGCAGACCGGCAGCCGACTTTCCCGCCGAGGCTGTTAACCGATCATGAGAAAACCGCGGCGGCGGTCAGCGCAGCGGCGGCGTGGTGGCGGTCTCGGCGGCGCCGACGCCGACGGTCTGCGCGGCCGGTGACGCCGCCGGGGCGGCCGGGCTTGCGGGCTGGGCGAGGGGCTGGGCGGCCTGCATCAACCCGAGCATCTGCGGCAGCGTCAGGGGCAGCTTGCACCGGCCGGCCAGCGCGGTGAGCGGCTGCTGCAGCCGCTGCAGATCGGCGGCGACGAGCGGATTGGCGTCGAAGTAGGAATTCAGCGCGCCGAGCGACTGAGGGCCGCTCTGCTGCTGGGTGATCAGCGTCAGCGCCTGGTTGGTCTGCGGATGCGTCTCGAGGTAGGCCCCGGTGCTGGTCGCCACCGACCCGGCGGTCTTGGCGACCTCGCTCGCCGCGCACGGGTCGGGCGCGGCCTGCCCCGCCGGCGCCGCGGGCCCGGTCAGCAGCACCGCGCCCGCACCGATGGCGAACGCCGCTGCCAGCGTGGCGCCGGTCCGGCGCGCAGTGAAACCCGAGGGTGCTTTCATCACGAACTCCTCACCGTCTGCGGCCGCCCACACGCGCCGCAAACGTTCTACGGTCAACAGCAAAGAATCCCCGACCGACGAACCTCGTCGGGGCCATCGTGCCATCGCCGGGGTCCGGTGCCCAATCGAGACGACCGCCGGCGCCGCATTAAAGCTGCATGAGGCATCTCTGGCAGGACTGTTCAGTGCGGTCGGCGAACAGGTCGCTGCTGTACCCTTTCGCTACGAAAGGCCGGGGAGAAAGTGGGGAGTTCCCATCCAGCAGTTCATGATGCGCGTGAGCAGCAACCTGCGCAGATTCCGCTGGGCGGTGTTCGCCGTGTGGCTACTGCTGTTGGTCCCGTCGATCTACCTGGCGATGAACCAATCGGGCAATCTGACCGGCGGCGGCTTCGAGGTCGAGGGTTCGCAGTCGCTCTATGTGCAGCGCCAGCTCGAGGCGCAGTTTCCTGACCAGGGCGCTTCCCCGCTGGCCCTGGTCGCCGCGCCCCGCCCGGACGCGTCGTTCGACGACATGAACGCCGCGGTGGGCCGCCTGGAGGCCATCGCCCGCGAGGTGCCCAGCGTCACGATCATGCCCAACCCGGCCCAGCCGCCTCCCCAGCCGGACCGGCCCTACGTCATCACGCTGCAACTCGGATTCGAGAACACCGGTGCGGTCGACATCGCCAAGCAGCTGCGCCAGAAGGTCGGCATCGACGGCGACGAACCCGGCGAGATGGACAACGGCAAGGTCCGCCTCTACGTCATCGGCCAGGGCGCTCTCGGTGCGGCCGCCACGCTTGCCACCAAACACGACATCGCCCAGGCGGAGCGCTGGAACCTGCCGATCGTGCTGCTCGTGCTGCTGGCGGTGTTCGGCTCCTTCGCCGCCGCGGCGATGCCGCTGATGCTCGGCATCTGCACGGTCGTGGTGACGATGGGCCTCGTCTACTGGCTGTCGATGTACACGACGATGTCGGTGTTCGTCACCTCGACGGTGTCGATGTTCGGCATCGCGGTCGCGATCGACTATTCGCTGTTCATCCTGATGCGGTTCCGGGAGGAGCTGCGCGCGGGCCGCGAACCTCAGGACGCCGCCGACGCCGCGATGGCCACGTCCGGGCTGGCGGTGCTGCTCTCCGGCCTGACCGTGATCGCGTCGGTCACCGGCATCTATCTGATCAACACCCCGGTGCTGCGGTCGATGGCCACCGGCGCGATCCTCGCGGTCGCGGTCGCGGTGCTGACGTCGACGACGCTGACCCCGGCCGTGCTGGCCACCTTCGGGCGGCGGGCCGCGCGCCGCTCGTCGTACCTGCACTGGGGCCGCGGCGTCGAGGCGACGCAGTCGAAGTTCTGGACCCGCTGGACCGGCTGGGTGATGCGCAGGCCGTGGCTGTCCGCACTGGGCGCGGCGGCGCTGCTGCTGGCATTCGCCGCGCCGGCGTTCTCGATGATGCTGGGCAACAGCATGCAGCGGCAGTTCGAGCCCACCCACGAGATCCGCGGCGGCGTCAACGCCGCGGCCGAGGCCCTGGGCCCCGGCGCCCTGGGCCCGGTCCGGGTGCTGGTGACGTTCCCCGACGGCAACGCCGCGTCGGCACCGGCCAAGGAGCCGCTGCTCGACGCGGTCCGGCAGAAGATGGCGCAGGCGCCCAACACCGTGTCGGTGACACCGCCGGTGTTCGGCACCGACTACCGCAGCGCGCTGCTGTCGGCGGTGCTGTCGGTGGACCCCGAGGACATGGGTTCCCGCGACACCGTGGACTGGATGCGCGAGCAACTGCCGCCGGTCGCCGGCGATGCAGCGCAGGTCTACGTGGGCGGGCCGACCGCGCTGATCAAGGACTTCGACGACCGGGTGGCCCAGATCCAGCCGCTGGTCTTCGGGTTCGTGGCGCTGATCGCGTTCGTGATGCTGCTGATCTCGATCCGCTCGGTGTTCCTCGCGCTGAAGGGCGTGGTGATGACCGTGCTGTCGGTCGCCGCGGCCTACGGCAGCCTGGTGGTGGTGTTCCAGTGGGGCTGGCTGGCCGATCTGGGCTTCAAGCAGATCTCGTCGCTGGACAGCACCATCCCGCCGCTGGTGCTGGCGCTGACCTTCGGCCTGTCGATGGACTACGAGATCTTTCTGCTCACCCGGATCCGGGAACGGTTCCTGCAGACCGGCAACACCCGCGACGCGGTGGCCTACGGCGTGTCGACCAGCGCGCGCACCATCACCAGCGCCGCGCTGATCATGATCGCGGTGTTCATCGGGTTCGCGTTCGCGGGGATGCCGCTGGTCGCCCAGCTCGGGGTGGCGTGCGCGGTCGCGATCGCGGTGGACGCCACGGTGGTGCGACTGGTGCTGGTGCCCGCGCTGATGGCGATGTTCGACGAGTGGAACTGGTGGCTGCCGCGGTGGCTCGACCGCGTGCTGCCGTCGGTCGACTTCGAGAAGCCGCTGCCCAAGGCCGACATCGGCGACCTGATCATCATCCCCGACGACATCTCGGCGCTGGCACCGACGGGTGCCGACCTGCGCACCGTCGTCAAGTCGGCGGCCAAGCTGAAAACCCTTGCACCACAGGCGATCACGGTGGCCGACCCGCTGGCCTTCAGCGGCTGTCAGCCGTGCGGCAAGCTGGTTCCCGGACGCCTGAAGAGCGAGGGCCGGGTGCCCGCGGCCATCAGCAACCGGGCCCACGGCAAGACGGTCGCGGTGAAGCTGCCCAAGCATCCGGTCACGATGTGGCGGGGCCGGCTCGACGTGGCGCTCGACGCGCTGGCCGTGGAGAGGTCGGTGGCCGAGCACGCCGGCCGCACCCCACTGGAGCGCGTCAGCCCGATGGAGACCACCAACGTGCTGCTGCCCACCGGTGACCGGCTGCAGATCCCGACCGGCGCCGAGACGCTGCGGCTGAAGAGCTTCCTGATCATGGAACGCAACAGTGCGCACGACTACTCGGAGTTCGCCGAACTCGTGGGTTCGATGGACACGAACACCGCGGCGGAAGTGCTGACGGGCATGGACCGGTACTACTGTGGTCAACCGGCGCGCGAGCACTGGGTGGCCACCCAGCTGGTGCGCCGCCTGGCCGATCCCCGGCCTTCCGACGGCCCCGACATCGCATCCTCGGGAGCCGCCGCGGAGGCCGACTGGGCCAGGGTCAGGCAGCGCTGTCTGTCGGTCGCGGTGGCCATGCTGGAGGAGGCGAGGTGACTGTGTCGGAGATGCGCGGGCAGTCGCGAGGCCCGCACTCCGACGACCGGCCGGTCGAGTTCTGGCCGACGGCAGCCATCCGCGCCGCCCTCGAACACGACGATCTGAGCGTCTGGCAGCGCATCGTGGTGGCGATCAAGCGCGATCCCTACGGCCGGACGGCCCGGCAGGTCGAGGAGGTCCTCGAGACCGCCGAGCCCTACGGGGTGTCCCGCGCGATGTCGGAGGTGCTGGTGCGCACCCGCGAGCATCTCGAGGCCAACGAGTGCGCCGAGGTCGCCCGCCACGTCCGGCTGCTGCTGGACCGTTCGGGGCTCGGTGAACAGGAGTTCGCGTCGCGCATCGGGGTGCCCGCCACCGACTTCGCCGCCTACCTGGGCGGCACCGTCAGCCCGCCGGCGTCGCTGATGATCCGGATGGGCAGGCTCTCCGAGCGGTTCGCCAAGATGCGCACCCACCGCCCCGGTCATTAACCACACTCCCCCGCGGAAGCGCATTCCGGGCTGCGCTCGGTCCCCCGATCACCGCCCTGGCTTCTCTACCGCGAGTGGATCGGCGAGACGTCCTCGACCAGCCAGCGGCCGTCGGTCTTCGACAGCGTGACCCGCAAGGCCAGCACCGCCGTGTCGGCCGGCTTCCCCGGCGAGGTCTGTGTGCCGCGCAGGACCACCGCGACGCTGGCCGCCTGCGGCCCGATCGCCTCGACCCCGGCCGACACCGTGCTCGCCTGGGCCGAGACGTTGCGGCTGCCCAGGTCCTTGGCCACCCCGGCGAAGTCGTTCTTGAAGCGCTCGGCGCTCTCGGAGGTCATCATCTGCGCGGCGCGGTCGATCGAGGCGGTCGGGTTCTGCGGCGTGAACGTCGCCGACGCCTCGGCCACGCTGCTGGCGATGCCCGTCACCTCGGTGCTGTCCGCGCGCAGCGTCCGGTCGGGCATCGTCCACTGCGTGTAGCCGACCACGGCGGCGGCCACCAGCGCCGCAGTCGCGGTCCCCACCACGGCCAGCCGCAGCCCGGGTCCGTCGTCGTCGGTGCCCACGGTGACCCCGTCGCGGCGGGCCAGCACGAAGTTCACGATCACCGCCTGCACCACCAGCAGGCACAGCACCGAGCACACCGACACCCACCACAGCGGCCACCCCAGCGCGACACCGAGGTAGACCAGCGCGGCCACGGCGGCCGCGGGGGCGAGCAGATCGAAGAGCAGGACGCGTAGCCGGTTCCTCATCGGATCGGTTCCAGCCGCGAGATCAGCAGCGTGCCGTCGACGTCGGAGACGTCCATGCGCAGCGTCCAGCGCACCGTCTGCGGCGCTTCGGTGCCGGCGTTCTCGCTGACCGACGTCGCGATGACCATGACGGTGTCGGTGCGCGCGGCCAGGCCGGACAGGTCCGTGCGCGGCGCAGGCGGCGGCGCCCCGGGCTGGTCGTGGTGGATGGTCTCGATCGCGACGGCGTTGATCTGCCCGGTGGTGCGCGCCTTGAGCGTGCGCACCAGCTTGCGGTACGGCTCCACGGTCGCCTCGAAGTCCGTGTTCAGCTGACCGACGGTGCCCTCGTGCAACGTGTTGAGGTCCGCGTCGACGGAGTCGGCGTTCATGTTGATCAGCACACCGGTCCACTCGGCGGCGGCCTGCAGCACCCGGGTGCGGTAGGCCCGTTCGTCGGTGTCGCCGCGGTGGGAGTTCCAGATCAGCGTGGCCAGCACGACGGCGGCCACCGCGACGACGGCCAGCACCGCCGAGGCGATGCCGTAGACGCTGACGACGCGGGGCGCCTCCTCGCCGCGCTGCGGTTCGGGCTGGTCATCAGGCATGCGGGTGAGGGTACCCGGGCGTTTCTGGAAGGATGTCGGGGTGACGGTAGAAGCGACCTCCCTCAAGTCCGGTATCGATCTGCGCTACGTCGACGACTCCGCCCGGCCCCAGGACGACCTGTTCGGTCACGTCAACGGCCGCTGGCTTGCGGAGTACCAGATCCCCCCGGACCGGGCCACCGACGGCGCGTTCCGCACGCTCTACGACCGCGCCGAGGAGCAGATCCGCGATCTCATCACGGAGGCGGCCGCAGCCGCGTCGGCGGCGACATCGGGCAGCGACGCCCACGCGCCCGAGGGCACCGACCAACAGCGCATCGGCGACCTGTACGCGAGCTTCATGGACGAGGAAACGATCCGCGAGCGCGGTCTGGCCCCGCTGCTCAATGAGCTGGCGACGGTCGACGCCGCCGACAGTCCCGAGGCGCTGGCCGCGGTGCTCGGGGCGTTGCAGCGCACCGGTGTCGGCGGCGGCACGGGGCTGTACGTCGACACCGATTCCAAGAACTCCAGCCGCTATCTGCTGCACCTGACACAGTCGGGCATCGGGCTGCCCGACGAGTCGTACTTCCGCGAGGAGCAGCACGCCGAGATCCTGGCGGCCTACCCCGGACACATCGCGGCGATGTTCGCGCTCGTCCACGGCGGCGACCACCGTCAGACCGCGGAGGACATCGTCGCGCTGGAGTCCCGGATCGCCGCCGCGCACTGGGATGTGGTGAAGCGCCGCGACGCCGACCTGACCTACAACCTGCGCACGTTCGCCGAGGTGACTTCGGAGGCGCCCGGGTTCGACTGGCGAGGCTGGCTGGCCGCGCTTGGCGCGTCCGAGGAGGCGGCCGCCGAGGTGGTGGTCCGCCAGCCCGACTTCCTGACCGCCTTCGCGGCACTGTGGTCGGACGCGGATCTGGCGACGTGGAAGAACTGGCTGCAATGGCGGCTGATCCATTCCCGGGCGTCGCTGCTGACCGATGAGCTGGTGGCCGAGGACTTCGCGTTCTACGGGCAGCTGCTCTCGGGCACCGAGGAGATCCGGGCCCGCTGGAAGCGCGGCGTCTCGGTGGTCGAAGCCCTGATGGGCGACGCGTTGGGCCGGCTCTACGTCGAGCGGTACTTCCCGCCGCAGGCCAAGGCCCGGATGGACGAGCTGGTGGCCAATCTGCGCGAGGCCTACCGGGTCAGCATCGACACGCTGGAGTGGATGACGCCGCAGACCCGGCGCAAGGCGCTGGCCAAGCTCGACTCGTTCACCCCGAAGATCGGTTATCCCGCGAAGTGGCGCGACTACTCGTCGCTGGTGATCGCCCGTGACGACCTCTACGGCAACCATCTGCGCGGCTACGCGCTGGAGTACGACCGCGATCTGGCCAAGCTCGGCGGTCCGGTGGACCGCGACGAGTGGTTCATGACGCCGCAGACCGTCAACGCGTACTACAACCCAGGCATGAACGAGATCGTGTTCCCCGCGGCGATTCTGCAGCCGCCGTTCTTCGACGCCGACGCCGACGACGCCGCCAACTACGGCGGTATCGGTGCGGTGATCGGGCACGAGATCGGGCACGGCTTCGACGATCAGGGCGCCAAGTACGACGGCGACGGCAACCTGGTGGACTGGTGGACCGACGAGGACCGCGCCGAGTTCGGCGCGCGGACCAAGGCGCTGATCGAGCAGTACGAGCAGTTCACGCCGCGCGGGCTGGATCCTTCACACCACGTGAACGGCGCGTTCACCGTCGGGGAGAACATCGGCGATCTCGGCGGGCTGTCGATCGCGCTGCTGGCCTACCGGCTGTCGCTGAAGGGGCAGCAGGCGCCTGTCATCGACGGACTGACCGGCGAGCAGCGGGTGTTCTTCGGGTGGGCGCAGGTGTGGCGCACGAAATCCCGTGAGGCCGAAGCAGTTCGGCGGCTGGCGATCGATCCGCACTCGCCGCCGGAGTTCCGCTGCAACGGCGTGGTCCGCAACATGGACGCGTTCTACGAGGCGTTCGAGGTCGGCGAGGACGACGAGCTGTACCTGGAACCGCAACGGCGCGTGCGGATCTGGAACTGACCGCTCAGCGCAGGTAGGGCCGCAACGCCAGCAGGTAGCCGGCGAGCAGCACCAGCGGCGCCGCCAGCGGCAGCCAGGGCGCCTCGACCGGCACGGCGACGACGACGGCGGTGACGGTGGCGAATCCGACGGCGGCCGTCATCGTCGGAACGGTGGCGGCGTCGTGGCGCGTCACCAGGTAGGCGGTGGCGGCCAGTCCGGCCAGCGTCGTGTCCAGCGGCGCTCGAGCGGCGAGCACGACGGTCAGCACGGTCAGTGCCACCGCGGCGCCTGCTGCGGGCCGCCACCAGATGCCGATCACGACGGCGGCCAGCGCGACCGCGGCCGCCGCCAGCGCCCACCCGTGCCCGGTGCGCGCCGCTGCGCCCACCATGACGGCGCCGAACATCAACGGCAGCAGACCTTTCCGCAGCGCCGTCATCATCGCGCCCGGTGTTCGGGAACCAGTGCCATCGCCTGGTCGAGCGTCGCGGATCCCGGCCACGCGACGATGTCCACGCCGACGGTCGCCATGTCGCGGTACATGAAGGAGCGCTGCATCGCCCACATCCGGTCGACGAGGGGGTCGAGGTCGCCGTCGACGGGGCAGCCCTCCAGAACGTCGACCGCCACCACCGGGTGACCGCGCCGACGCAGGTCGATCAGCGCCAGCGCGAACTCGGTGTCGAGCATGGTGGAGAACGCGACGACGATCGCGCCCGCGGGCAGCGCCGGGCGGGGTGCCAGCGTACCGGTGGCCGACTCGTAATCGCCTGTCGCGCCGAGCATCGTGTCGAGGATCCGGTAGAACTGCCGCTGGCCGATGTCGGCGCCCAGCCACCGGGTGGCGCGACCTCCGAGCGCGACCAGACCAGCCCGGTCGCCGTAGCGCAGCGCACTCTGCACCACCTGCGCCGCGCCGCGGGCGGTGCGTTCGGTCGCGGCCGTGGCCGGCCCGGGCGGTTGCGGGTAGGTGTCGAAGAGCACCACCACGTCGGCGGCCCGGTCGGTGAGCCGTTCGGTGACGTGCAGCGTGCCGCGGCGCGCGCTGACCGGCCAGTTGACGGTGCGCAACTGGTCGCCGGGCACATAGGGGCGGATGTCGGCGTACTCCACGCCGGGCCCGGTGTGGCGAGTGAGGTGGGTGCCGAGCCGGTCGAGCAGATCGGTGCGGGGGATCGCGGTGGATTGCGGTGGGGCGACGGGGAACACGCACACCTGGGCGGCGGCCACTGTGCCGGTGCCCTCGAGCAGCCCGCCGCGGCCGAGCACACGCACCGTCGCCTCGATCGGGTAGCGGCCCCAGCGTGCGGCCCGTACCGCCACCGTCGGCGCGGGGCCGGCGTCGACGACGTCGAGGTCCATGCCCGGCGGCGCCACCGCGGCCAGCCGGACCCTGCCGCCGTCGTCGGCACCGGCCGACAGCGTCACCGTCACCTGCTCGCCTTCGAAACAGCGGTGCAGCGGCGGCTCGCCGGTGACCGTGACGGTCGGCACGGGCCGCTGCCACCCCAGCGAGCACAGCACCGCGAGCAGCGGCGCGGCGAACGCGATCAGCTCCCATCGGCCGGTCAGCAGCGCGGCCGCGATCGCGATGGCGACACACGTGGCGATCGAACGCGTCAACGAGGAAGCACGCCAACGTAATTCGGCGTCGGTCACGACGAACCCCGGGCCCGCGGCACCGGGGTGCGGCGCAGCAGGTCGTCGACCACGTCGCCGCCCTGCACTTTGCGCACCCACATCTCCGGCCGCAGGCTGATGCGGTGCGCCATCACCGGAACGGCCAGCGCTTTGACGTCCTCGGGCACCACGTAGTCGCGGCCCAGCAGCAGCGCCCGGGCGCGCGCCAGTTGCACGAGATCCAGCTCGGCGCGCGGGCTGGCCCCGACCGCGACCTGCGGATGGTGCCGGCTCGCGGTGGCCAGCGCGACGACGTACTCCAGCACGTCGTCGTGCACCGTGACCAGTTCCACCGACTCCTGCATGGCCAGCAGGTCGTGCCCGTCGACCACCTGGGCCACCTCCGGCGCCGCCGACCCGCGCTCGAGGCGGCGGCGCAGCATCGTCGTCTCCTCCTGCCCGGAAAGGTATTTCAGCTCCAGCCGCAGCGCGAACCGGTCCAGTTGGGCCTCCGGGAGCGGATAGGTGCCCTCGTATTCGATCGGGTTGTCGGTGGCCAGCACCAGGAACGGCTCCGGCAGCCGGTGGGTGACGCCGTCGATGCTGACCTGACGCTCGGCCATCGCCTCCAGCAGCGCGGCCTGCGTCTTGGGTGGGGTGCGGTTGATCTCGTCACCCAGCAGCAGATTGGTGAAGATCGGGCCGCCGCGGAACTCGAAGCGGCCGGACTGCATGTCGTAGATCGTCGAGCCGAGCAGGTCGGCGGGCAGCAGGTCGGGGGTGAACTGCACGCGGGTGAACCGGAGCCCCAACGCGGCGGCGAAAGACTTGGCGATCAACGTCTTTCCGAGGCCGGGCAGGTCCTCGACGAGCACGTGCCCGCGGGCGAGCACGGTCGTCAGGATCAGCGTCAGTGCGGCGCGCTTGCCGACGACGACCTTGCTGATCTCGTCGAGCACGGCCTCGCACTGGGCGGTGGTGGCGGCGGGTTGCAGCGCAGGGCTCACAGTCGCTCCAGACGGCGCAGGATCTCGTCGAGTGTGGCGCGGCCGGGTCCGGGTTCGGTGCTCCCGGTGCGGGCGATGTTGTCAGGATCCACCCACTGCCAGAGCCCGTCGCCGAACAGCATGCGCCCGGTCGCGTCGAAGCCGTTGGGGTCCTTGGCTTTCCGCTGACCGGCCGCGAGCTCGAACTGCCGTGCCAGCATCGGGCGCAGCCGCCGGTCCCAGTCCGATCGGGACGACTCCGACCAGGAGATCAACGTCTCCGTGCGGGACAGCCAGCGCTGCAACGACGCTCCGGCGCCGTCGGTCACGACGTCGGGGTCGGGTTCGGTGCGCTGCGTCAGCCGCCACCGCACGGTGAGCAGTACCGAAACCATCGCCGCACCGGTGGCCGCCACCACCAGGCGGCGGTCCAGCAGCGCCCACGCGCACACCTCGGCGGCCACGATGACGGCGACAGCGGCGACGACGAGCTTCGTCATGAGACGCCCTGCAGTGCGCGCTGGACCACCTGCAACGCCTCGACGGCCTCGGCGCGATGCTCCTCGGTCATCACGTGCGGGCTGAAGCGGGCCTCTTCGAACAGGTCGACCAGCTGCGTCGCGCTCCCGGCGTGCACCGCGCGGCGGGCGACGGCGCGGGCCAGCACCTCCGAGGGGGTGTCGGAGGCCTGCGGAACGGTGCCCGGCGACTTCTCCAGCTCCTGTTCCATCGCGAGGTAGCAGGCGATGATCGCCTCGCGGGGATCGCGGCTGCGGTCGCCGACCTCGGCCAGCCCGCGCTCGGCCGCCCTGGCCAGATCGGGTCCTGCGGGCGGGGGCGATGCGGGCGGCGCGCCGTCGGTGAGCACCGGTTCGGCGGCGGTACGGCGCCTGCGGCCGGCGACAGTGGCGAGCACCGAGAGCAGGAGCAGGATGATCGCCGTCCCCATCAGGAGACCGAAGACGCTGGATCCGCTACCCGAATCGGGTTCGGGCGGCCCTGGGTTCGCGGTCGTGGGCTCGGGCCGGCTGGTGGAGTCGGCGGGGGCGGTGCCGACGTCGACGGGCGAGACCCAGCGCATCAGTAGGGTGATCAGCAGCAGCCAGGTGAGCAACGCGGCCCCGGCGATCAGCAGCAGCCGCCACGGGACCGCGCGGCGCTCGCCGGAGCGGCGACGGGGCGACTCGCCGGCTGCGCGCGGCGGCTGGGGCGACCGGCTGCGCGCCGCCAGCGACACCGCGATGGCGGTCAGGGACACCGCGAGCATGACAACCACGGCGACCAGTGAGCCGGTGCCGTCGCTGTCGGTCTCGGCGGGCTCGGCCGGCGGTGGTGCTCCCGGCAGAAAGCCGCGTAGCGCGACCGCGGCGAGCAACGTCAGCACCAGCACTCCGGCGGTGCGGACCACCGCCTTGTCGTCACCGGGCATCCGCGCCCACCCTTCGCCTGCCCCCATCGTGGCATGGCGTGCGGCCGCCGCGGCGCGAAAGCGCCTGCGGTGTTCGCGCCGAAGGACTACGTCAGAACATCTGCCAGTCCGACGCACCGTCGGGCTGGTTGTACGTACCGACGGAGTTCTTGATGACGACGGCGTCTCCGCTGCCGAAGTTGTCGTAGAACCACTGGGCGTTGGCCGGGCTGAGGTTGATGCAGCCGTGGCTGACGTTGCTTTCGCCTTGCGAGCCGACCGACCAGGGCGCGCTGTGCACGAACGCGCCGCTGTTGTCGATGCGCACGGCGTCCTGCACCTTGAGCTTGTAGCCCTGCGCTGAATCCACCGGCACCCCGTACGTCGAGGAGTCCATCACGATGTCGGCGAACTTCTCCAGCACGTAGTAGGTGCCGTTCTTGGTCTCGTAGCCCTTCTTGCCCATGGAGACGGGGAAGGTCTTCTCGACCTTGCCGTTGCGCACGACCGTCATCGTCTTGGTGGTGTCGTCGACGGTGGCGACCAGCTGCTCGGGCACGGTGAAACTCGACTTGGTGCCGGCGGCGTCGATGTTGACGACGGTGCCCGCGGGCCAGAAGTCCTGCGGCCGCCAGCGCAGCTGGGTGTCGGTGGTCCAGTAGAAGCGGCCGGGCACCGGAGGCACCGACGAGATGTGCACCGCGTCCTGGGCCATCTGCCGGTTGGCGATGGGCCGCGCGAAGTTGATGTAGATCGGCTTGGCCGCACCCGCGATGGACCCGTTGGTGGGGTTGAACGACGGCGGCACGAACGGCGGCTGGCCGACGAACGGATTCGGGTTCTGGCCGGCGGGCGTGCCCTCCGGGATCGGCATCGGGTCGCCGGGGATGACGGCGAACGGGTCAGCCGGGGTCGGCGCGGTGGCCGGGGCGGGCGCGGGCGGCGCGAACGGATTCGCCAATGCCAGCGGATCGGGTGCAGGCGGCGGCGCCATCGGGTCGACCGGCACCGGTGGCGGCGCCACACCGGGCTGCGCCGACGCCGACGGGGCGCTCAGCACCAGCCCTGCGACCACAGTGATCACCGACAACACGGCGATGAACCCGGTCCTGTTTGCCTGCCGCATGCGTGTACCTCCAGTCCCGCGACTGCACCCAGTGTGGCACAGCGCCGAAGTCGATTGTGCTGGCCAGCGGGTGTTCACAGCCCCGACGACCCCGCATTCGAGGGCCCTGACCTGCATTGATGATCGTCATACGGGCGTCAGGCGTTACCGGGGAGGGAGCCGTACGCTCGGCGGAATGATCGTCGCATTCAGCATCAGCCCCTCCGGAGGGGACGAGACCGGTGGAGTCAGCGAGGCCGTCGCCGCGGCGGTGCGGGTGGTGAGGGCCTCCGGGTTGCCGAACGAGACCAACGCGATGTTCACCAACATCGAGGGTGAATGGGACGAGGTGATGGCCGTGGTCAAGCAGGCGGTCGACGCCGTCGCTGCCGCGGCGCCCCGCGTCAGTCTCGTGCTCAAGGCCGACATCAGACCCGGCTACACCGGTCAGCTCACCGCGAAGGTGCAGCGCATCGAGGACGCCCTCGGCTGACACGTTGCCTCTCGGCAGCCAGCACCTTACTCTGCAGTAAGAACGGTTGTTCACTGAAGGGTGCTCGCATGCGGACGACGGACATCGAGTCCCTCGGCGAGGTGGCTGCGGAGGGACTGACCGTGCTCAACACGCTGGTGCGCGGATTGCACACCGGCATCGCCGGTCGGGTGTTCCGGTCGATCGGGCCCGCGGCGCGGCCGGTCGAGATCGTGCACGACGCGATCGCCGGGGCCGTCTACGACGCGCTCGACGCGACCGGCCAGCGACTGCCCCCGGCCGTTGCCGGGCTGGCTGTGGCGGGCCTTGCCTTCGATGACGACGCCCCCCTGGACGAACGGTCCGGCGTCGCCAAGGCCATCGCCGCGCTCAACGGCATCTACGGCGACGAACTGTCCGACCGCGACAACGCGCTTGCCGCGCCGATGTCGGTGCGGGTGGCCGGGCGCCCGGTGCCGCTGACGCCCGATGCGGTGACCGACGCGTTCCCCACGCCCACCGACACGCTCGTCGTGTTCCTGCACGGGCTGTGCCAGACGGAGTCGTCGTGGCACCGCCCGCCGCGCCCCTCGGACGAGGTGGATCCGCGGTGGTACGGCGAACGGCTGCGTCACGACCACGGGTTCACGCCGGTTCAGATCCGGTACAACACGGGGCTGCACATCTCGACCAATGGTCGGGCGTTCGACGAACTGCTGACCCGGTTGGTCGAGGTGTGGCCGGTGCCGGTGCGCCGGATCGCGCTGGTCGGTCACTCGATGGGAGGGCTGGTGGCCCGGTCGGCGTGCCACTACGGCCACGAACAGAACCGCCGGTGGAGCCGGGCGACGCAGCAGGTGGTGTGTCTGGGCTCGCCGCACCTGGGTGCCGATCTGGAGAAGGGCGTGAACGCCGCGGCGTGGCTGCTGATCCGGCTGCGCGAGACGCGCGCGATCGCCGAGTTGCTCAACCTGCGCAGCGACGGCATCAAGGATCTGCGCTTCGGCTCGGTGCTCGACGACGACTGGGCCGACGCGCATCCCGACGAATTCCTGCGGGACCGCTGCGGCGAGGCACCGTTCCTCCCCCACGCCCGCTACCACTTCGTCGCCACCTCCGCGGCGCCGACGGCGCTCGGCGTGCTGTTCGGCGACCACCTGGTGCGTCCGTCGAGCGCTTCGGGACGGGGCCGCAACCGGCGGTTGCCGTTCGGCGAGGACGACGGCCTGGTGCTGACGGGCCTGCACCACTTCGATCTGCTCAACCACCCGCGGATCTATGACCGACTGCATCACTGGCTCGGTGGCGCACCGCGGCAGTGAACGGGCCATCCCCAGAGCCGGATTCATCCACAGATCCTGATGTCGGCGGGCGTCTCCCACCATGGGCGTCCCCGCTCGGAGGGACCATGGGGTCATGTCCGCAATCGCGTCTGCTGAGCCGGCGGCGACGAGTTTCGATGAACGGCTCGGTGAGTTGTTCGACGAGCTCGCGGAGCTGACCGGGCAGCGCAACGCGATCGACGGACGGATCGTGGAGATCGTCGCGGAGATCGAGCGCGACCAGCTCTGGGGCGCGACGGGAGCACGATCGATCCCGGCGTTGGTCGCGTGGAAGACCGGGTTTCGCCATCCCGGGCGGAAACCATTGCGGCCGTTGCACATCGGCTCGAAGAACTCCCACAGTGCGTGGCCGGCTTGCGGGAAGGCAAGCTGTCGCTGGACCAAGTCGGCGTCATTGCCCAACGGGCGGCTCACGGTTCCGATGCCCACTTCTCGGAGTTGGCCGAGTGCGCGACTGTCAGCCAGTTGCGTACTGCGCTCAGGCCTCCAACCCAAGCCGGAACCTCAACCCGAGCCCGACGCCGACGCCGACGCCGATGCCGATGCCGATGCCGATGCCGATGGGCCCGCATCCGATCCGGGTCCGCAGCCGTCGATCACCACCAAGTCCGATGAGCAGTACACGTATTGGCAGATCAGGCTTCCGCATGTTGAGGCGGCGACATTCGAGGCGGCCCTTCAATCGCATCGGGACGCACTCATCACCGACTGGAGGCAACGGGTCGAGACCGATGGGCGGCCGCCGATGCCCACGACCGCCGACGCTTTCATGCGCCTGGTGGAGGCCGGTTGGGACGCCGAGGCCGCTGCCCGCCCGCACGGGCAACGCACCACGGTCGTCGTCCATGTCGATGCGAACGACGCTGTCGCCGCACTGCATCTGGGGCCGCTGCTCGCCGACGCCGACCGCCGATACCTGTCCTGCGATGCCACCTGCGAGGCGTGGTTCCACCGCGACGGCCGTGCCATCGGCGCGGGCCGAAGCACGCGGACAGTGAATCGCCGGCTACGCCGCGCGCTGGAGTACCGAGACCGCATGTGCGTGGTACCAGGGTGTGGAGCCACCCTCGGTCTGCACGCCCACCACCTCGTGCACTGGGAGGACGGCGGACCCACTGAGCTGTGGAATCTTGCGCTGGTCTGCCCCTACCACCACCGCGCTCACCACCGCGGGATCATCACCATCACCGGACCCGCCGACAAGCTGTGCGTCACCGACAGCGCAGGACGAGCGCTGAGCTCAGCGTCGCTGGCGCGGCCGCCGACCACGCCGCGACCAGCGGTCGAGCCCTGCCGCGGGCCCACCGGTGAACGTGCCGACTGGTGGTGGTACCAACCGTTCGAACCCCCACCATCGACCAGCAACTAGGCCGAGCTCAAGAGCGGACCAGCCGGGCGATCGCCGCGGAGGCCTCGGCGAGCTTCGCGTCGGCGTCGGCGCCGCCGGCCGCGACGGCGTGGGTGACGCAATGGCCGAGGTGCTCGTCGAGCAGGCCAAGAGCCACCGACTGCAGGGCGCTGTTGACGGCGCTGATCTGCGTGAGGATGTCGATGCAGTACTTGTCCTCGTCGATCATCTTCGCGATGCCGCGCACCTGTCCTTCGATACGGCGCAACCGCTTGGCGTAGTTCTCCTTCTGCGCGGAGTAGCCGTGGACGCCGGTGTCGTCTGCTTCGGTCACGGATTCCCCTCCAGCATCGTGTTCATCTGCCCGATCTCGGCTTGCTGCGTGGACACCATCGTCCTGGCCATCGACACGGCGTCGACGTTCTCACCGTGGGCGATCTCCGCCTTCGCCATCTCGACCGCCCCCTGATGGTGGTCGACCATCGACTGCAGCCACAGTCTGTCGAACTCAGGCCCGCGCAGCGACTCCAACCGCGTGATCGTGGCCGCGTCGACCATGCCGGGCATGTTCTGGCCGTGACCGCCGTGGTCGGCCTGCCCGAGCTTCGGCTGCTCGTTCCACTGCACCAGAAAGACGTTGAGGGTGTTGATCTCGGACTGCTGCTCCCCGGCGATGCGGGCGGCCAGGGCGGCGAGCTCCGCGTTGGTCGAGCGCTCCGGCACCAGCTCGGCCATCGCGACGGCCTGCCGGTGGTGGTCGATCATCTGCTTTGCGAACGTCACGTCGTCGGGGTTGAACCCGGCCGGCTCGCCGGTGATCACCGGGGTGTCGGTCGACGTCGGCGCGGCATCGCTCGACGACGACCCCGAACTGCCGCACCCGGCCAGCACAACGGCGGCGAACACGGCGGCCACCATCCGGACAATCGGCATCATGTGGCCAGCGTACTAGTACCCCACGGGGGTATGGATAACGGTTTGGCCGGGTGAAACGCCAGGCGCATAATCGTGCGCATGCCCTCAGAGTCCCCAGACGCCACCGCCAGGTCCGATTCCAAGCCTGACATCAAGCCCCGCTCCCGTGACGTCACCGACGGTCTCGAGAAGGCCGCCGCCCGCGGCATGCTCCGCGCGGTCGGCATGGGTGACGAGGACTTCGCCAAGTCGCAGATCGGCGTCGCGTCGTCGTGGAACGAGATCACGCCCTGCAACCTGTCGCTGGACCGGCTGGCCAAGGCCGTGAAGGAGGGCGTGTTCGAGGCCGGCGGCTTCCCGATGGAGTTCGGCACCATCTCGGTGTCCGACGGCATCTCGATGGGTCACGAGGGCATGCACTTCTCGCTGGTGAGCCGCGAGATCATCGCCGACAGCGTGGAGACCGTCATGCAGGCCGAGCGGCTCGACGGGTCGGTGCTGCTCGCCGGTTGCGACAAGTCGCTGCCCGGCATGCTGATGGCCGCAGCCCGCCTCGACCTCGCCAGCGTCTTCCTCTACGCCGGGTCGATCCTGCCCGGCAAGGCCAAGCTGAGCGACGGCACCGAGAAGGACGTCACGATCATCGACGCGTTCGAGGCCGTCGGCGCCTGCGCGCGCGGGCTGATGTCGCGCGAAGACGTCGACGCGATCGAGCGCGCCATCTGTCCCGGCGAGGGCGCCTGCGGCGGCATGTACACCGCGAACACGATGGCCTCGGCCGCCGAGGCGCTGGGCATGTCGCTGCCCGGTTCGGCCGCTCCCCCGGCCACCGACCGCCGCCGCGACGGTTTCGCCCGCAAGAGCGGCATCGCGGTCGTCGAACTGCTGCGCCGCGGGATCACCGCCCGCGACATCCTCACCAAGGAGGCGTTCGAGAACGCGATCGCCGTGGTGATGGCGTTCGGCGGCTCCACCAACGCGGTGCTGCACCTGCTGGCCATCGCCGCCGAAGCCGAGGTGAAGCTGACGCTGGCGGACTTCACCCGCGTCGGAGCCAAGGTGCCCCACCTCGCCGACGTCAAGCCGTTCGGCTCCTACGTGATGAACGACGTCGACCGCATCGGCGGTGTGCCGGTCGTGATGAAGGCACTGCTCGATGCCGGTCTGCTGCACGGGGACTGCCTCACCGTGACCGGCCGGACGATGGCCGAGAACCTCGCGCACATCGCCCCCCCGGACCCCGACGGCAAGGTGCTGCGCGCGCTGTCCGAGCCGATCCACCCGACCGGCGGCATCACGATCCTGCACGGCACGCTTGCCCCCGAGGGTGCAGTGGTGAAGTCCGCAGGCTTCGACTCCGACGTCTTCGAAGGCACCGCACGGGTTTTCGAGCGTGAGCGGGCAGCGCTGGACGCGCTCGAGGACGGCACCATCACGCACGGCGACGTCGTGGTGATCCGCTACGAGGGCCCCAAGGGCGGTCCGGGCATGCGGGAGATGCTCGCGATCACCGGCGCGATCAAGGGTGCGGGCCTCGGCAAGGACGTGCTGCTGATGACCGACGGCCGGTTCTCCGGCGGCACCACCGGGCTGTGCGTCGGGCACATCGCCCCCGAGGCCGTCGACGGCGGCCCGATCGCGTTCCTGCGCGACGGTGACCGCATCCGCCTCGACGTCGCCAACGGCACCCTCGACGTGCTGGTCGACGAGGCCGAATTCGATTCGCGCAAGGCAGGTTTCGAGCCGTTGCCGCCGCGCTACACCACCGGCGTACTGGCCAAGTACACCAAGCTGGTCGGGTCCGCCGCCGGCGGCGCGGTCTGCAGCTAGATGTCGCTGGCCTTCCTGCTGACCACCCTCATCGTGGTCGCCACCCCCGGCACCGGTGCGCTCTACACCGTGGCCACCGGGCTGGCGCACGGCACCCGGGCGGCGATCGTCGCAGCAGTGGGCTGCACGTTGGGGATCGTTCCGCACATGGTGGCGGCGGTCAGCGGGCTGGCGGCCATCCTGCACAGCAGCGCCGTCGCGTTCCAGACGCTCAAGTACCTCGGGGTGGCGTACCTGCTGTACCTCGCGTGGCTCACCTGGCGTGACGACTCGGAGCTGGCCACCGAGTCCGCGCCCGCGGCCCCGCCCGGGCCCTGGCGCATCGTCGGCACCGCGATCGGCGTCAACGTGCTGAATCCGAAGCTGACGCTGTTCTTCTTCGCGTTCCTGCCGCAGTTCGTCGATCCGGCCGCCGGTCCGGCGTTCCTGCGGATGCTGGGGCTCTCCGGCGTCTTCATGGCCGTCACGCTGGTGGTGTTCGCTGCCTACGGCGTCTTCGCCGCCGGGGTGCGGACGCACGTGATCAGGCGGCCCCGCGTGGTGACGTGGATGCGGCGCACCTTCGCCGCGACGTATGTGGCGCTAGCGGCACGGATGGCGGTCGCCTCCCGCTGATCGGCAGCATCGGCAGCGACAATCTCCGATCCCGCCGCAGCGGACGCGCCATAGCGGAGAATCGAGGCGATGAACCAGCGACGCGGGGTGGCGACGGTGCGGCGTGCCCTGCGGCTGGCCGGGATGCGGCCCCTGCCCCGCGTGCCGATGCGCACACCGATCGACTTGCGCGGCAAGAGAATTCTGCTGACCGGAGCGTCCTCGGGTATCGGTGAGGTTGCCGCCGAGAAGCTCTCGGCGTGCGGCGCCACGGTGATCGCCGTGGCCCGTCGAGAACACCTGCTGACCGATGTCGTCGCCCGGATCACCGAGCGCGGCGGTACCGCGGTCGCGATGCCCGCGAACCTCGCCGACCTCGACGCGATCGACCAGCTTGTGCGCGACGCCGGACCGATCGACGTGCTGATCAACAACGCAGGCCGATCGATCCGGCGACCGTTACTGGAGTCCCTCGAGCGGTGGCACGACGTGGAACGCACGATCGCACTGAACTACTACGGCCCGCTGCGCCTGATCCGCGGACTCGCCCCGGGCATGGTGGCGCGGGGCGACGGACACATCATCAACATCTCCAGCTGGCGGGTGATGCCGGAGTCCTCGCCGTTGTTCAGCGTCTACAACGCGTCGAAGGCGGCCCTGAGCGCGGTGAGCCGGGTCATCGACAACGAACTGGCCGACTCCGGGGTGCACTCCACGACCATCTACTACCCGCTGGTGGCGACACCGATGATCGCGCCCACCCGCGCCTACGACGGGTTGGCGGCCCTGCACGCCGACGAGGCCGCCGACTGGATGGTGTACGCCGCGCGGATGCGCCCGGTGCGGATCTCCCCACGAAAGACGTTGCCGCTGAGGGCACTCGACCTGGTCTCGCCGCGTCTGCTCAACGGGGTGATGAAGCGCTCGACGCCGCCCACGTGAGTCAGCGCGACGCCTCCTCGAATGCCTTCGTCACATCGGCCTGGGTCTCGCCGAGAAAGGTGCCCAGTTCGTCACCGGTCAGGAACGCGGTAATGAACTGCCGCTGGTCGGCGATCCGCTTCCAGGTCGGCGTCCGCACCATCTCGCCGAGCACCTTCTGCCAGTAGGCGACGGCCTGCTCGGGCATGCCGGGCGGCCCATAGAGCCCCCGCCAGTTCGACAGCGTGACGTCGAGTCCCTGCTCGCGGGCCGTCGGGGCATCGACGCCGGGCACCGGGTTCTCGGCCAGGACCGCCAGTACGCGCAGCTTCCCGGCCCTGATCTCGTCGACGAACTCGCTGAGCCCGCCGATCGCGACGGGGATGTGGCCGGCGCGCAGCGCCGCGGAGACGAGCAGGTCGAACGGCGCCTCGTCGTCCTTCGCGGCGCCGACGGCGAGATCGCCGGGCCGGGTCTTGACGGCGGTCATGACGTCGCCGAGATTCGCGAAGGGCGCGGCCGGGTCGGTGACGACCACGAAGTACTCCGTCATCAGGCGGGCGATGATCGTGACGTCGCGGTAGCCGTAGGGGGAGACGCCCCGGATCTGGTTCATCATCATCGACAGCGACGTGACGGAGATCTGGTCGTCGGTACCGGCGTGCTGCTCCACCATGGTCGCGAGTTGATCGGCCCCGCTCCTGCCGGGCCGGTTCGCGACGGTCAGCGGCACGTCGACCAGGTGCTCGGTCTGCAACGCCTCGACGACCGCCCGGATCGTCAGGTCGAAGCCACTGCCGGGGCCGGCGCCGGCAGTCATGGTGATCGGCGCCGACGGATAGGGCTTCGGAGCCGCCCCTGACTCCGAAACGGGTTCTGACCGTTGGCAACCCGCGACGAGCAGGATGGCGGTCAGTAGTGCTCCGATCACGGACAGGCGGAACACGGCCATGCAAGCCTCCCCGGGCGGATGCGACTATGCGCCTACCACGCGCTGACCCGGTCGGCGCGTTCCCGCCCCGCGAGCCGGGCGTCCCACTCGTCGAGCACCTCCGGGGAGGTGCGCGGTGTCGCCAGGCTCGCAACCACGTACACCACCAGGCTGGCGGCCAGGCCGTAGTAGATCGGCTCGTTGGCCAGCACGTCGCCGACGATCACCATCGTGCCCAGCGTGACGACGGTGCCGACCGCCATCGACCACAGCGCCCCGGTGCCGGTGGCCCGCTTCCACAGAAAGCCGCCAAGGATCGCGACCAGCAGCCCGCCCACCAGGATGTCGTAGGCGATCGTCAGCGCCGCGACCACGTCGTTCAGCAGTGCGGCGATGACGATCACGACGATGCCGAGCACCACCACGTACAGCCGGTCGGAGTGCACGTCCCGTTCAGTGTCCTCACCCTTGTCCGGGGTGCGCCCGATCATCCTCTGCAGCAACGGTTTCACGTCGGTGCGGGCGACGGTCGCGGTGGCGATCAGGGCGCCGGACGCGGTGGACATCATCGCCGCGACCGCCGCGGCGAGCACCAGCCCGCTGATCCCCACCGGCAGGATGCTCTCCGCGATCTGGGCATAGACGTCGTCCTTGGCCTCGATGTCGGGCAGGAACGTCGACGCCGCCATCCCGATCACCGCGCCGGCGATGCCGTAGAGCACGCAGTACAGCGCCGCCGTGGTGCCGCCCCACTTGGCGACCTGCGGGGAGCGCGCGGTGAACACTCGCTGCCAGATGTCCTGGCCGATCAGCATGCCGAAGCTGTACACGACGAAAAACGTGATGATGGTAGGCATCCCGATCGCCCCGAGGTCGAACACGGCATCGCCCGCGCGCTCCCGGATACCGGCGAAGCCGCCCGCCTTGCTCAGCGTGAACGGCAGCAGCAGGGCGAAGATGCCGATGGTCTTGAGGATGAACTGCACCATGTCGGTGAGCGTGATCGACCACATGCCGCCGATCGACGAGTACAGCATCACCACCGCGCCGCCGATGATCACCGAGACCGTGCGATCGGTGCCGAACAGCACGTTGAACACCGTCGCGTACGCGATCGTCGACGTCACCGACAGCATCAGCGTGTAGGCGGCCATGACGAGCCCCGACGACGACGTGGCGTCGACGCCGTACCGCAGCCGCAGCATCTGCGCGACCGTGTAGACCCGCAGGCGCTGGATCCGGCCGGCGAAGAACAGGCTCAGCGCGAGCAGACCGACGGCGATCGACACCACCAGCCACATTCCCGACAGCCCCCATTTGTAGCCGAGGCCGACACCGCCGACGGTCGACGCGCCGCCCAGCACCACCGCGGCCATCGTGCCGGTGTACAGCGTCGGGCCCAGCCGCCGCCCGGCGACCAGGAAGTCGGCCGAGTCCTTGGTCCTGGTCTTGCCCCAGAAGCCGAACGCCAGCATGGCGACGAGGTAGACGACGATGATCGTGATGTCGAGCGGCTTGCCCATGGTCTTAACTCCTAGGTGGCTGAGAACATCCGCAGCGTTGCGGGAAGGACGACAACGGCGGGTCCGCGCGCCGTGGAGGTGCCTGCGACGACCTCGCCGACGGTGTCGAGGGTGGCCCGGTGCGCAGGCACGCCGAAACTGGCTGCCAGAGCGACGAAGTCGGGCCGGGCGAGCTCGGTGGCGGTGGCCTGGCCGAACTCGCCGGTCATGTACTCGCGCAGGATACCGTAGCCGCCGTCGTCGACGATCAGCCACGTGACGTCCGCGTCGTGCTGGCGCGCGGTGGCCAGCTCGGCGATCGAGTACATGGCCCCGCCGTCCCCGGATACGGCCAGCGTCCGCTGCCCGGTGCCGATCGCGGCCGCCACCGCCGCGGGGAACGCGAAGCCCAATCCGCCCGCGCCCTGCGCCGAGTGGAACTCGCCGTCGAGCGGGTCCCACGCCGACCACGCCCAGTAGCCGGCGATCGTCATGTCCCAGAACGTCTGTGTCGCACCGGGAGTCGCGTTCCGCAGATCGCGGATCAGTGCGCGCTCTGCCGCGACGTGCTGCCCGGCGAGCCTGTCCTCGACGGCTGCGCGCAGGGCCGCGGCGATGTCGGCACCGCTGATGGTGGCGCGCGGGGTCACCTGCGCGGCGAGCGCGGTCAGCGCTTGCGCGGCGTCGGCGTGCACGGCGAGCGCCCGGTGGTTGGCTCCCAGCACCCGCGCCTCGGCGTCGACGTGGATCACGGTGCCCCTGGGGGTGAGGGTGAAGTAGTTGCTCGTCACCTCGCCCATCGCCGTACCGACCGCGAGCAACACGTCGGCGTCCTCCAGCAGCGAGGTGGTGTGCCGGTCCTCGATCCAGGACGCCGCTGACAGCGGATGGTCGAATCGGATGGCGCCTTTACCGCCGACCGTCGACACCACCGGAGCGTCGAGGCGTTCGGCCAGCGCGACGAGCGCCTGCGCACCGCCGCGGGAGCGACGCACGCCGCCGCCTGCCAGGATCACCGGCCGCTGCGCGGCGCTGAGCACGGCCGCGGCCTCGGCGACCACCTCGGCGCGGGGCGGGCGCGCCGTGACGGCGGTGACGACGGAGGTGACCGGCGGGACGTCGGCCGGCTCGAGGAGCACGTCCTGCGGGATCTCCACCCAGGTCGGACCGGCGGGCGCGGACTGCGCCAGCGACCACGCGTCGGCCAGCAGGCTCGGCAGTTGGCCCGAATGCCGGACGACCGCCGTGCTTTTCGTGACGTTGATCGCGCTACGCTGCTGGTCGTCGAGTTGGTGCAGCGCACCGCGCCGCAGGCCCATCGCCGCCCGCGGCACCTGGCTCGCGATCACCAGCAGTGGGACGCCGGTGGCGTACGCCTCCTGCAGCGCGCCCAGCGCGGTCAGCGCACCAGGTCCGGTCGACAGGAACAGCACGCCGACCTCACCGGTGGCCCTGGCGTAGCCGTCGGCGCCGAACGCCGAGTTGTTCTCGACCCGCGAGCTGACGAAGGTCAGGTCGCTACGCCGGATCGCGTCGAACAGGCCGAGCGCGTTCTGCCCGGGGATGCCGAAGACGTGCGACGCGCCGAGTGCTGTCAGCGTCTCGACGACGACGTCGCCACCGTTGCGCTCCATCGGCGATCCTTGTCGGGGTGGGGAATGTGGTGTGGCTCACGGTAGAACCGCGCCTCACCACCCGCAAGCGCTTCCGTCGCCACACCCCTCGGTATTGTCGCGATCCGCCGACGTCGGGTCGCTGATCCACGCGGAAGCGGCAACGCACGGTCGGCAGATGACCGATCCGTCGGTGCGGTCAGGCCGAAAAATCTTCGGCCCGATCACCGGCCCTTGACGTGGAGCACCCGTTTCCGCAGCCCTTCGGTGGCCGTCTCCATCAGTCCCTTGGCACCCCGTTTCACCACGAATCCGGGCAAGGGCACCGTCGGATCGACGGTCAGCTCGAACGTCACCCGCGTGGTGTCCCCGTCGGGGACCAGCGTGTAGCGGGCGTCCTGCGCGCGCTGCTGCGCGGAGCTCACCAGGGTCCAGCTGACGCCGTCGTCGTGGACCGAGTAGTCGAGGACCTGTTCGTCACTGATGCCGACGATCCTGACCACCTGCCGGGACCGGGCGGGCCGGCCCTGGTCGTCGCGCTCGAGGATCTCGACCTCCTGGTGCGCCGAGGACCATTCCGTCAGCGACTCGAGGTCGAACAGGACCTCCAGGATCTCCGCGGGCGACGCCTCGATGACGGTCTCGCGGGATTCGGTGATCGCCATCTAGACGCGCGGCCGTCCGCTGCTGCGACGGCCGGTGATGCCCAGGTAGGCGGCGATCAGCACGATCGCGAAGATGATGCCGACCAGGAACGGGATGATCTTGAATCCACCGTTCTGGTTGGAGTAGCCCAGCTTGTAGGAGACCCAGGCGCCCAGGAAGGACCCGAGTGCGCCGAGCACGATGGTCATCAGCACGCCGATGTTCTGCTTCCCCGGCATGACCAGCCGCGCCAGTGCGCCGACGATGAGACCGACGACGATGGCGCCGATGATGGTTCCGATCACGATGTGCTCCTCGATTGGGCGATGTGCCGACGGCCGGAGGATTACCCGTCGGCGCCGGAATCAACCGCCATCGCCTCGATGCGCCGCAGCGCCACCGCGAGCACGGGCAGATACGCGGGCGCCCACACTGGGGCGCTCATCCACGCCCGGCACCCGCCGGCGGTCGGTTCCACGCCGTGATGCGTGGCGGGCACACCGGCCACGCGCCACGCCCAGGAGCGCCCCTGGTCGAGTTCGGTGATCGTGAACGGCAGAGGCACCCCGACCGGCGTCCACACCCGGCCCGTCGCTCCGAGTTCGAACCCGCCGCCGTCGAGTTCGGCGCCCGCGACGGTCGGCCCCCACTGCGGCCAGGCGCCGAGGTCGACGAGGAGGTGCCACACCGCGTCGGCGGGCGTGGAGATCTGTCTGCTCACTGTCCACACGGGCGTGGAGTACCCGCCTCGGGAACCCGAGTCACAGCATGGGCGGTGCCTGCGCGATCTCGACCCGCCGCCGAAGCCGCTCCGCGAATGCTGCGGCCTGCTCGAGGTCGGTCTCGTTCGGCCGTCCCTTGTTGACCCCGCCGAGGAATTTCAACGGGCCGACCGTGTCGAGACCCGGGCACGAGAACGAATCCAGCACGTCGAAGCCCTTCGCCTCGAGCTTGCGACCCAGCGGGCCACCGTAGTCCAGCAAGCGCATCCGTCGCGCGCCGCTGGTGAAGAACGTGAACGCGCGCCGAGTGCCGGTGTCGTCGGTCGGCAATCGGCGAACGAGATTCCACAGCCGCGGATGCACCGCCATGAAGTAGATGCCCGACCCGAATCCGACGAGGTCGTACTGTCCGAGCGAGTCGACGTCGACCGCCTCGGGTGTCACGACGTCGGCACCCAGTACTTCGGCCATGCTGTCCGCCACTCGACGGGTGTTCCCGTTGGAGACCGACGCACAGATGATCAGTGACTTCATGACCGCGATCGTGCGCCGGAGTCACTCTCGAGCGTCAGGGCGCTAGATCATCTCGCCGCGGGACGTTCGTCACTTGTCGGGACGAACCGCAGCGCCAGCGCGCCCAAGGCCATCACCGACACCACGGGCGTGAGGAACAGCAGCAGCGCGGCCAGCAAAGCCGCGCTAAGCGAACCGCGCGTACAGCGCAGGCAGGAAACCGGCGAGGTGGTTCATCTCCTGGGCGCAGTGCACCATCAGATCCCGCGGATCAGGCAGCTGACGGGCCGCCACCGGACGAATCATGCTGTTGGCGAACATGTTTCCGTGTCTGACCGCGACCTCTGGTCCGCCCATCCAGAACCGCGACCGCATCTCGGACCCGTCGGCGGTGGGCCGAATCTGGTGCACCAGCCAGCCGATGTCCACCGGCAGCTCCGAGGACCCCAGCCGCGCGCACACCGCCACGGAGTCACCGAGCCGGTGCGGCGGCAGGCCCAGCTCCTCCGGCGGCACGAAGCGGATGGCCGCCTTGGTGTACGCCGACCCGAGGTACTCCTCGACCAGCGATGTGCGCCCGACATACTGCCCGTCACCGCCGCCGTCGGCCCACCGCGCCGATGCGTGCGCGCGCGGATGCCACAGCTTGTACCGGCGCGCATCGCTGCCGTGCCAGCCGAACCACCAGTCCCACATCTGCGGCGTCACCCCGGGCATGTCGGTCAGCACCGACACCGCGAAGCCGCCGCGGCGCAGCCGCCCGTAGCCGGTCTCGGTGGCGAGGTAGCCGTGGTCGAGAAGATCTGCCGCACAAGCGAGGTCGAGCAGAACCTGGTCGGCCTGCGGACCGTGGTGCAGCGCGTCGACCACGTGGGCGGGCAGCAACGCCATGCGCGGATCGAAGAACGCGCCCCACGCGGTGTCGGCGTCGCCGGGCCGGTACCCCAGATAGGCCATCACACCC
Source organism: Mycolicibacterium psychrotolerans (assembly GCF_010729305.1). NCBI lineage: Bacteria > Bacillati > Actinomycetota > Actinomycetes > Mycobacteriales > Mycobacteriaceae > Mycobacterium > Mycolicibacterium psychrotolerans. The sequence goes on from NZ_AP022574.1 coordinate 709,776, forward strand.
GACCCATCCAGCTGTGGAACCGGCCCGCCGGGTCGTAGACCGACCGGACCCGGTCCAGCTCGGCCATCACCGCGTCGGTGGCGAACGGGGCGGGGCGGCGGCCGAGGTTCTCGTCGGCCAGCTGGACCCCGGTCTGCAGGTGCTCCATCGCGGCGAGGTTCGACCGCGCCCAGTCGCCGTGGGAGTCGTCGTCGGCGGCGTCCTGCCACACCCCGTAGAGCGCGAGGTAGATCTCGTCTTCGAGGCTGTAGGCCATATCCTGACGCTGCGGCGAGGGCCCCCAGTTCAGCCACAGGAAGTGCGCCGGGTGCGGCGGCATCGTCTCGAGGATCCGCCGGATCCCCGGCATCAGCTCCTCGGCTGTCGCCGAAGTCCACATGTTGTCGGTGCCGTACCGGTATCCGGTCGGATAGTTGCTCATCACGCCCGCGTACCAGGTGTCCAGGTCCGACGGGGCGTACGGCACCGCGATCGTCGCCCGGTCCCGGACGGGGCAGGTCTCCAGCAGGGCCAGCGCGGCCGTCGCCTCGGCCTCGGACTCGGCGAACACCGGGGACGCCAACACGATCGACGGGATGTCGATGCCCGCGCCGGGCACCGCCCCCGACGCCACGATCTGCAGTTCCACCCGGCGGTCCACCTCGGCGCTGATCGCCCGCGCCCACGGGTAGATCTCCTCTGCGCACTGCATCGGATACACGTAGAGACTGCTGCCGCACACCGCGGGACGCGGGTAGAGCCGAAGGTGGAAGGCGACGACGACGGCGAAGAAGCCCGACCGGAGCCCCGCGCCGCCCAGTACAGATCGGGGTGGTTTTCGGCGTCGACGTGCAGGCGCTCACCGTCGGCGGTCACCACGTCGAGGCCGAGCACGCTCTCACACGCAGGCCCGAGGACCCGGCTGTTCCAGCCGTAGCCGCCCTGCAGCAGGTAGCCGCCGATCCGTACGCCCTTGCAGTGCCCGGCCGGGAAGAACAGCCCGCACTGGTCCAGCAGCCCGGCCAGCACGCTACCGCCCATTCCGGGGCCGACGACGGCGGTCCCGGTGCCGGTGTCGATGTCGCAGTCGTCGAGGCGGCTGACGTCGAGCAGCATGCCGCCGTCGCGCACATGGTTACCGGCCCAGCTGTGACCGCCCGACCGGACACCGATCCGCATGTCGTGCCGTGCGGCGTACCGCACGGCGGCGACCACCTCATCGGCATCGGCGGCCTGCACGACGACGTCGGGATAGCGCTCGGGCGTGCGGGCGTTCCACACCGTCTGGGCGCGGGCCTGCTCGTAGCCGTCGTCGCCGCGGAAGAAGTGCCGTCCGTCGGGAAGGTCCGCCATTGCTCCGCCCTCCGAGGGTGATCCGTATAGCGGATCGTGGTGATCCGTACAGCGGATCACTATAGTGCTCGGCATGGCGCCGGAGGACGAGAATCAGCGAACCCGCGACTCCTCCCGAGATGATGGCCTGCAGGCGCTGCGCAGGGCCGCCGCGGCGCTCGACGAGATCGCCACCGCGCCCGGCCGGCTGCGGCCGGGCGACATCGCGGCGAACCTCGGGCTGGCCAAGTCGACGGCGCGCCGCCTGCTCGTCGCGCTCGTCGACGTCGGGTTCGCCGCAGTCGACGACGCGGGACGCTACCGCCTCGGCGACCGGCTGCTGGGCCTGGCCGGCGCCGACGGCGCGCATCTGGCGGCCGCGCTACGCCCCGTGCTCGCCGCGGTCGCGTCGGCGACCGGCGAGACGGTCGACCTGTCGGTGCTGCGGGGCCGGCAGATGTGGTTCATCGACCAGATCGAATGCCCGCACCGGCTGCGTGCGGTGTCGGCGATCGGCGGCCGGTTCCCGTTGTCCGACACCGCCAACGGAAAAGCCGCGCTGGCCCTGCTCGACGACGACGAGGTACCCGGCGCATTGGCCGAGGAGATCCTGGAGGTGCGGCGCACCGGCATCGCCTACGACCGCGACGAACACACCGTCGGCATCTCGGCCGCGGGGATCGCCAAGCGGGTGCCGAGCGGACTCGTGCTGGCGATCTCCGTCCCGGCGCCCACCGAGCGGTTCCGGTCCCACGAGTCCGCGATCATCGACGCGCTGCGCGCCGCGGCGGCCTCACCACTGTGGGACACCCTCGGCTGAGGAGTCAGCGCCCGCCGGCGAGCACGATGTCCACCGCCGCCTCGACCACCGCGTCGGCGGGCAGCGCGCCGAACATCAGCGACGGACAGGTCACCACGCCGGTCAGCATCGACAGGGCCGCCTCGAGCCGGGCGCCGGAGAACCGCTGTCCCAACAACTCCCGCAGCGGGCGCTGGCCCTCGGCATTGACCCGGTCCCGGAGCCGGGCGGCGGCCGCGGTGGTGGCCGACTGCGCCAGCCCGAAGACGAGGCGGTCGAGCCGCAGCTCGGTGACCGACCGCCGGAACACCGTGAGTTCACCGATCAGATCGGCGCGCAGATCTCCGCTCGCCGGGTGGTGCGGCAACTCCCCGAGCGCGTCGAGCGCCAGGCCCACCAGGTCCAGCCGGGTCGGCCAGTGGGCGTACAGCGTGGTCTTCGAGTACCCGGCGCTCTCGGCGACCCGGGCGTGGGTCACGTCGTCGAATCCCTCGGTGCGCAGCACCTCGAGAGCGGCGCGCGACACGTCGGTGCGCGTCCGGGCCACGCGCGCGTCCTCGCCGCCCCTGTCCTGAGTGCTGGGCACGATAGGCCCTTCCGTTGCGGCTGCGATCGCGTCACCAACGCGTCAGAAACTCGATTGGTGGACGCTCTTTCCATTAGTGATTGATGTGTGTACTAATGAACTATAGATCCAGTAATGAATGTTCGAGAGCATTTCCTGGCATCCGCGTCGAGCCCCGGCGCCCGCGATGCCACGGTCCCACACCGCCCCAGAAGGGAAACCCCATGCCCGCCATCCTCTTCGGATCGATCAGCACCCTGGCCGACACGTCGGAACTGCAACGTCAGGCGTTCAACGAGGCCTTCGCCCAGCACGGGCTGGACTGGACCTGGTCGCAGCAGGAGTACCGCTCCATGCTCGGGTCGAACGGCGGCGCCCAGCGCATCGCCGACTACGCCGCCGCCCGCGGTCAGGACGTGGATGCCGCCGCCGTGCACGCCACCAAGTCGCAGCTGTTCCAGAAGCTGCTCTCCGAAGCCACCCTGAGCCCGCGGCCCGGCGTGCGCGAGACCATCGAGCACGCCAGGACGGCCGGCCACCGGCTCGGGTTCGTCACCACGACGTCGAAGGCCAACGTCGACGCGCTGCTCGCCGCGCTGGAACCCGACATCGACGCCTCGACGTTCGACGTCATCGTCTTCGACGACCACGTCGACGAACCGAAACCGGCGCCGGCGGCCTACCGGCTCGCGCTGGACTGGCTCGACATCGAGCCCGCCGACGCCGTCGCCATCGAGGACAACGTCGGTGGCGTGCGCGCCGCCCGCGCCGCCGGACTGCGCTGCATCGCCTTTCCCAACGCGAACACGGCCGGGGCCGATTTCGACGAAGCCACCGACACCGCCGACCACCTCGACGCCGACCGCGTGGTGGCGTTGGCCGCCGCCTGACCGGAACGAACGGAGCCTGCCCGCATGAGCGACCTCACCGCACGAGTCACCGCCTCGGAGCGCAACTTCCACGTCGAAGGCTACGAACGCATCTCCTACGACCTGACCTATGTCGACGGCGTGTTCGACGTCGCCAACACCGAACTCGCCGACGCCTACCGACGTTACGGCCGCACGCTGATGGTGATCGACGAGGTGGTCTACGACCTCTACCGCGACAGCATCGACGCCTACTTCGACCATCACGGGATCGATCTGACGGTCATCGGCGTGCACATCCACGAGACCGCCAAATCGCTGGAGACCTTCGAGCGCATCGTCACCGAGTTCGACCACTTCGGCCTCGTGCGCACCGAACCCGTGCTGGTGGTCGGCGGCGGATTGACCACGGACGTCGCCGGATTCGCGTGTGCGAGCTACCGGCGCAACACGCCCTACATCCGGATCCCCACCACGCTGATCGGGCTGATCGACGCGAGCGTGTCGATCAAGGTCGCCGTCAACCACGGCCACCACAAGAACCGGCTGGGCGCCTACCACGCCTCACAGCAGGTGTTCCTGGACTTCTCGTTCCTCAAGACGCTGCCCGAGGACCAGATCCGCAACGGCATGGCCGAACTGATCAAGATCTCCGTCGTCGGCAACGCCGAGATCTTCGATCTGCTCGAACGTTTCGGGCCCGACCTGCTCGCCACCCGCTTCGGCCACCTCGGCGGCACACCCCTGCTGCGGGCCACCGCGCACCGGCTGACCTACCGGGCGATCGCGACCATGCTCGAGCTGGAAGCGCCGAACCTGCACGAGATCGACCTGGACCGAGTCATCGCGTTCGGGCACACCTGGAGCCCGACGCTGGAGCTGACACCGGCCACGCCGTTCTTCCACGGCCACGCGATCAGCATCGACATGGCGCTGTCGGTCACGCTCGCCGAACGCCGGGGCCTGCTCACCGCCGGCGGCCGCGACCGCGTGCTGGCCACGATGAGCGCGCTGGGTCTGGCGCTGGACTCCGAATACCTGACGCCGGAGCTGATCGAGCGGGCCACGGCGGCGATCCTGCGCACCCGCGACGGCATCCTGCGCGCCGCGGTGCCCGACCCGATCGGCACCTGCCGCTTCCTCAACGACGTCACCGTCGACGAACTCGTCGACACGCTGACGCTGCACAAGAAGCTGTGCGCCGAATACGACCGTGGGGGCGACGGCGTCGACGCGTTCACCGCCGTCACCGTCGATGGCTGAGGTCCTCGCCGCGGTGCCGCGGCCGGTCACGCCGACGACGATCCTGGCTCAGCAGCTCGCCGACCTGTACGACGACGTGCGCGCGCAGCCGTCCGCCGCCGCGGCGACGGTCGAGAAGCTGCGCCGTGCAAGGGATCTCGCGGCCGGCCTGGATCCCTACCTGGAGGCCGGCACCACCGGGGAGTCGCCTGCGCTGGCCGACCTGGCCCGGCGCACGCGTGCCCACCTGTGGCGCGACGGGCTGGAGCAGGAGATGCTGTCCGGCCATGTCGAGGGACAACTGCTGAAGTTCCTGGTCCGAATGAGCTCGGCGGTACGGGTGCTCGAGATCGGCATGTTCACCGGCTACTCCGCGCTGGCGATGGCCGAAGCGCTGCCCGCGCACGGCGTCGTCGTCGCCTGCGAGATCGATTCCGGCGCAGCGGGGATCGCACGGGCCGCGTTCGACAGCTCCGGCATCGGCGATCGCATCCGGATCGAGCAGGGGCCCGCGCTGGAGACGCTGCGCCGGCTCGCCGACACCGGGGAGCCCGCGTTCGACTTCGTGTTCGTCGACGCGGACAAGAGCGGCTACCAGGGCTACCTCGATCTGCTGCTCGACTCCGCCCTGCTGGCGCCCGGTGCGGTGATCGCCGTGGACAACACGCTGATGCAGGGCCAGCCGTGGACCGCCCGCTCCACCGCCAACGGCAGGGCCATCGAGGCGTTCAACCGCGACCTGGCCGACGACCCGCGGACCGAACAGGTGCTCATCCCCGTGCGCGACGGGCTGACCCTGATCCGTCCGCTCCCGCGATGACCCTCACCGCGGAGACCACAGACCGGGCCGCCCCGGCGGGTGCGGTGCGGCGTCCTCCCGACGCCGCCCGCACCCTTGCCGTCCTGGCCGCCCTGACCGCCACGCTGCCCGTCGACCTCGCCGTCACCGGGTTGGCGCTGCTGCGGCGCGCGCCGCGCCCGGCCGTCCACGCGGCAGGCCGCCCGCGAACCGTGCTCATCAGCGGCGGCAAGATGACCAAGGCGCTGCACCTGGCGCGCGCGTTCCATCTGGCCGGCCACCGGGTGGTGCTCGCCGAGTCGGCCAAGTACCGCTGGACCGGTCACCGCTTCTCCCGAGCGGTTTCGGCCTTCCACTGCACACCCGAGGCGTCCGACCCGCGCTATCCCCAGGCGCTGGCGGACATCATCGCCGCCGAAGGGGTGGACGTCTTCGTCCCGGTGTCCAGCCCGGCGGCGAGCGTGCCAGAAGCGGCCGTACGGGATCTGGTGGGCGAAAGATGCGAAGTGCTGCACGGGTCGGCCGCGCTGATCGCGACGCTCGACGACAAGCGTGACTTCAGCCGGCTGGCCACCTCGATCGGGCTGACGGTGCCGGAGTCCGTGCTGATCACCGACCCACGCGACATCGAGCGCTTCGACTTCGCCCCCGGCCGGTCCTACATCCTCAAGAGGCTCTCCTACAACCCGGTCGGCCGCACGGATCTGACGCGTCTGCACCGCGACACCCCCGAACACAACGCGGTGTTCGCGCACTCCCTCGACATCTCACCCGGCGATCCGTGGCTGCTGCAGGAGTACGTCGACGGACAGGAGTACTGCACGCACTCCACGGTCCGCGACGGCGCCGTCACCGTGTACGGCTGCTGCGAATCCTCGGCGGTGCAATTGAATTACCGATTCGTCGACCGGCCCGAGATACGGGCCTGGGTGACCCGCTTCGCCGCGGCGCTGGGCCTCACCGGTCAGGTGTCGTTCGACTTCATCGAGGCCGCCGACGGACGCGTGTACGCGATCGAGTGCAATCCGCGTACCCACAGCGCGATCACGATGTTCCACGACCACCCCGAGGTGGCGCAGGCCTACCTGGAGGACCGGCCCACCGCGATCACCCCTCAGCCGGGGTCGGCGCCGACGTACTGGATCTACCACGAGTTGTGGCGGCTGCTGCGTGGACCCGACCGGTTGCGGCGGCTGCGGGTGATCGCCGAGGGTCGCGACGCGATCTTCGCGGCGTGGGACCCGCTGCCCTACCTCGGGGTGTATCACCTGCAGATTCCGGCCCTGCTGGTCGACAACCTGCGGCGCCGGCGGGGCTGGCGGCGCATCGACTTCAACATCGGCAAGCTCGTCGAATCGGGCGGTGACTGACGTGGGGCGCAAGATCATTCAGCTCGCAGGATCGCCGGTCGACGAATTCCACGCCGAGTTGTCGCGGCTGTACGCGCGCGCCAGCGCGGCGGCGCTGGTCGAGCACCACCGGGTCGGCTTCGCCTACGTCGCGCCGGGCGGCACCTGGCAGTTTCCCGACGGTCTCGACGCGGACAGCCTGGCCGCGGCCGAACCGCTGCCGGCCGCGGCGGGCATCGCCCGGCTGGCCGGGATGAGTGCGGATGTCGTTCTGCCGCAGCTGTTCTGCCATCCGGGGATGACGTCCTACCGGGCGCTGCTGGACGTCCTGGGGCTGCCCTATCTCGGCAACACCGCCACGGTGATGGCCAACACCGCGGACAAGGCGGTCGCCCGCGCGCTCGTCGCGGCCCACGGGGTCGCGGTGCCGGCCGGCCGGGTCGTGACGCACGCCGACGAGGTGGACCTCTCACTGCCGGTCGTGGTCAAACCCGCGCGGTCGGACAACTCGATGGGGGTGTCGCTGGTCGCTGACAGCACGGAGGTGGCCACCGCGGTGGCGCGCGCGAAAGCACACTCGGCCGACGTGCTGGTCGAGACGTACGTACCTCTCGGACGCGAAGTGCGCTGCGGCGTACTGGAAGTCGACGGCGGGCTAGAGTGCCTGCCGCTGGAGGAGTACGCGCTCGACGCCCCGATCCGGCTGCCCGCCGACAAGCTCGGCCGCTCGGGCGGCGGGGAGCTGCGCCTGGTGGCCGGCGACGCGGGCCGTGCGTGGATCGTCGACCATGACGACCCGGTCGTCGAGCCGGTATGGCGTGCCGCGCGCGCCTGCTTCCGGGCGCTGGAGTGCCGGCACTACGGGCTCTTCGACTTCCGCATCGACCCGCACGGGGTGCCGTGGTTCCTGGAGGCCGGGCCCTACTGTTCGTTCGCCCCGTCCAGTGTGATCGTCAAAATGTCTGCGGCACAAGGTTACTCACTTGCCGGGTTGTTCGACACCCTGTGCCGCGAAGCGCGCATCGAGGCGGCATGACGATCGCGGTCACCACCCGCCATCCGATCGGGGCCCAGGTGCGGGGTGTCCGGGTGGGCCCGCTGGACCCGACGGTCGTCGCGCACCTGCGCGCGCTGCTCGCGGTGCACGGGGTGCTCGTGCTGCCCGACCAGCGCGTCGACGACGAGGATTTCGTGGGGTTCCTGCGCAGCTTCGGTGAGTTGGTGTTCACCACCGGGGAGACCCCGGTCCCCGGGGCTCCGCTGCTCAACGTCATCACCAACGTGGGCCGCACCCGGGCGCCGCGTTCGTCGTTCCACGTGGACACCAGCTATCTGTGCCACCCGCCCGCCTACACCGCGCTGCGCGCGGTGACGGTGCCCGAACGCGGCGGGCACACGCTGTTCACCAACCAGTACAACGCTTACGACACGCTGCCGCGGGAGGTGCGGGCCCGCATTCGGCGCCGCGTCGTCACCCACGTCGTCACCGGGCTGGACCTCGACGAGGGCGCCGAGAGTTCGGCCCGTCATCCCCTGGTGCTGCGGCATCCGCTGTCGGGCCGGACGGCGCTGTACCTGTCGACGCGGCAGCGCTGCCGGGAGGTCAGCGGGATGGCACCCGAGGCCGCGACGCAGCTGATCGACCAGCTGCTGACGCATTCGACCAGGCCGGATAACGTGTTTCGGCACCGGTGGCAGCCCGACGACGTCGTGATGTGGGACAACCGGTGCGTGATGCACAAGGCCGATCACGACGATGTGGTCGGGGACCGGGTGATGCATCGCGGCACCGTCGTCGACCGTGCGGCCTGGGCTTAACCGACCACCGCGACCGCGAAGCCGTCCCATCCCTTGGTGCCGACGGTCTGAATCGCGGCGGTGTCCAGGCGGGGATGGGAGCCCATCATCGCAAGCATGTCGCGCACGGCCAGGGCCTGCCGATCGTCCGGATCGGGGTGCAGCACACGCCCGAAGCGGGCGATGTTGTCGACGATGATCACGGTCCCGGGTGCGCCGAGGGTGATGGCCCACTCCACGTAGGCGACGTTGTTCTCCTTGTCCGCATCGATGAACACCAGGTCGAACGGTGCCCGGTCGGCCAGCGTGGGCAGCGTGTCCAGCGCGGCGCCGACGACGATCTCGACCCGGTCGGCCACCCCGGCACGATCCAGGTTGGCCCGGGCCACCTCGGCGTGCGCCGGCTCGAACTCGAGGCTGACCACCGAGCCGTCCGACCCGACCGCGCGGGCCAGCGCGATCGTGCTGTAGCCGGCCAGCGTGCCGATCTCGAGGACCCGGCGCGCCTTGGCGACCCGCACCCACAACGACAGCAGTTTGGCGTGCTGCGCCGAGACCTCGATGGCCGGCATGCCCGCCGCGGAACCGGCGTCCCTGGCCGCGCGCAGCGCATCGTCCTCGGTGTCCAGCAGGTCGGTGAACATCTCGTCGAGAGACACCCAGTCGGGCTCGGTCACATCAGCGACCGTACCGCGCGCGACCGGCGGTGAACGCGACATGCGTCTCAACGAACCGTGGTGTACTGCGCGGATGTCCACATTCCACGCGGGCGACACCGTCCCGCCGCGCCGGCTGGCCGCCATCGACGGTTCACAGGTGCTGATCCCCGATCAGGACCGCCTCGTGCACCTGCAGTTCCGGCGGTTCGCCGGCTGCCCCATCTGCCATCTGCATCTGCGGTCCATCGTGCGGCGTCACGACGAGCTGGTGGCCGCAGGCGTGCGCGAAGCCGTCGTGTTCCACTCCGCACCCGAGGCGCTCCTGAAGTACCAATCGGACCTGCCGTTCGCCGTCATCGCCGATCCGGAACGTCTGCTGTACCGGGAGTTCGGTGTCGAGTCCTCGCCCGCATCGATCGCGCACCCGCGAGCGTGGCTCGCCGCCGCCCGGGGCGCCATGCACCAGCGGTCACTCGCCGCAGGCCTCGGTCGTGGAGAGGACCACCTGGGCAGACCCGCCGATTTCCTGATAGCACCCGACGGCCGCATACTGGCCGCCAAGTACGGGGTCCATGCCGACGATCAGTGGCCGGTCGACGACATCCTCAGGCTCGCAGGGCAATCCAACGCACACTGAGCTCAGCCGATCACGCCTTCGTTCGCGCACACCACCCGCAGCACGTGCGCCACCTCCGGACCCATCACCGCGGCGGCGAGCTCACGCAGCGTCGCGACGAACTCCGGCCCGTGCGGCGGATCGGCGTCGCACAGGTGGTGGGCGATCTCGTGCAGCACCACGAGCTCCCGCAGCGCCCACATCTCGCGGCCCTCCGGCACGGCGATCGCCGCCCCGTCCACGCCGCGTTCGTAGTGCGCGGCGGTCGCTCCGCGGCGCGGCCGCACCCGCAGCGGCCCGCGGCCCGGCCACTTCGCCGTCACGGCGGGCAGCGCCAGGACGTCGTCGACATAGGCCTGCGCGGAGTCCGCCGACGCGAAGCGCGCCTCGGGCGGCAACGTCAGTTGCGTGCCGAAGAACTCGACGACCCGGTTGTTGCGCTCGGCGGCCCGATCGAACATCGTCCGCACGAAACCTTCTGCCGCATACACTTTCGCGCGTTGGGCGTCCCGGGCCATCACTCCAGTGCCCGGCGCGCCCCGCCAGCTCCGTCTCGCCGCCCAGCCGCGCCCGCCGCCCGGCGCGGTCGCCGGCCCGGCGCGCCGCCGAGGAGTACCCCGCCGTCGCACTCGTGGCCCGCCAGGTGCCCCGCGCCCGCGACGTCTGCCGGTAGTAGTCCTTGAGCTCGAGGTCCTTGTTGCGCAACGCGATTGCGGTGCCCGGATTGCTCGCCGGCCCCGCGGTCGCCTCCTGCTGGGCCTGCTCGCGCGCCTCGGCCAGCCGCTGCCCGACCCGCGCCCCGAAGGCGAGCTGGAAGTTGATGCGCGCGGTGATGGTCGGCGTCGGCCGGTGCGCGCCGGAGGCGATGTAGTCCTTCGACGCGCGGACCATCTGCAGCACCAGGCTGGTGTACAGCGCGTGGGTGGCGTCGATGTCCTCGGCGAAGCCGTAGGCGTAGACGAACGTCGAATTGGACGCGATGTCGCATTTGACGTCGTTGGCGGCGGCGATCACCACGAACAGTTGCACGTAGGTGCGCAGCCCGCGGGCGCCGGGTTCGCCGATGGTGATGGTGCGCTGCACCGGCGTCTGCGCGGCGGTCCGCGTCGCGCTGTGCGACCGGGCGACCGCGAGGTCGATCGACGTGGCGGTGGCCAGCCGCTGCGCGGCGGCCATGAACGCCTCGGCCTCGTGCTCGTTGTCGGTGCCTTCGGCCTGGCGCAGCAGCGCCGCGATCCGGGCCAGCATCTTCTCGTCAGTGCTCATGCCCGGAAACCTAGGCCGGGCCGCAGACATGTCATCGCCGACCAGTATTGCTCATCCCCACAACCGAATTCATCCACAGGTCACTTCGCGACGAACGCGTCCAGCGCGGACGCCAGCTGCGGGGACAGCGGATCCTTCTTGGCGTAGTTGGCGATGTTGTCGGTCGGGTCGTCGCGCAGCACATGGTTGACGCCCTTGAGTTCGACGACGGTCAGCGCGGTGCGGCCGAGGGCGTCGACCAGCGGCCGGACGTTCTGGCAGCGGGCCTGGTTGTCGGCGTCGGAGCAGGTGAGCAGAACCGGGGTGCCCGCGGGCACCTTGGCGGCCAGCGCCAGCGGGTCGATCCGGTCGGCGTCGATGACGGCCTTCAGGTTGCCGGCGTTGACGATCGCGTTCAGCCCGTCGGGGAGCTTGTCGGGCACGGTGCCCTGGGTGCGGATCTGCTGCACGGCCGCGGTCCAGGCGGCGACGGTCTCGGGCTTGCCCTCGGCCTTCACCCGGTCGGTGATGATGTCGAGGTACCGGCCGGGAAGCGGCTGGAACAGGCCGAGCGAGTGGACCTTCGGGACGTCGGGCGCGGTGTCACCGGCCAGCGTCAGCGCGTGGATGGTGCCCTCCCCCAGCGCGTAGATCGACACCCGGTCCGGGTCGGTGCCGGGCCGGCCCGCCAGGTAGCGCAGCGCGGCGCCGGCTCCCGCGGTGTAGACGCTGCTGACCACGTCGCCGGGCCGGGCGGCGTACGGGCCGATCCCCGTCTTGCCCGTGCCGACCTTGTCGTAGCGCAGCGTCGCCACGCCCCGGTCCGACAGCAACTCGGCCAGTTGGCGCATGTTGCCGATCGGACCGGCGACCTGGTTGTCGCCGTTGCGGTCGGTGTTGCCGCTCTCGGAGATCAGCAGCGCCGCAGGGCCGCGATCGTCGGTGTCGCGGTGCCGGTAGGTGCCGTAGAGGGTCAGGCCGTCTGCGGTGAACGACACCTCCTCGTCGACCCAGATCGCCGCGGGCTGCGGAGTGTTCGACGAGCAGCCCGCGGCGATCAGCACCGCCAGCCCGAGCAGCACCGCGAGCACGCGTCTCACAGCTTCGACTCCATCCACGACGTCACGTCGTCGAGCACCAGCGCCTGTTCCGGCTCGTTGAACACCTCGTGGTAGAGGCCGGGATACACCTTGAGGTGGGCGTCGGTGGATCCGACGCATTCGAGCAGGCGCCTGCTGCCCTGGACCGGTATCAGCCGGTCGGCCTCGCCGTGCACCACCAGCAGCGGCGCGGTGATCCCCGCGGCCCGCTTCGGCATGGTCTCGCCGACGCCGATCAGGGCGCGGCCGATGCCGGCGGGCAGCTTCCCGTGGTGCACCAGCGGGTCGGCCTCGTAGGCGGCCACCACCCGCGGATCCCGGGAGACCGCGTCGGCAGGCAGGTTCTCCACCGGCAGGCCGGGGGCGATCCGGCCCAGCACCTTCGCGGCGAGCAGCTTCACCGGTGGCACCGAGTCGTGGGCGTCGACGGCGGGGCCGGAGAGCACCATCGCGGTGTAGTCGCCGGGGTTCTCGACGCCGTAGGTGAACACGATGCCGCCGCCCATGCTGTGGCCGAGTACGACGCGGGGGCGGTCGGGGTGCTCCTCGGCGGCGATGCCGACCAGGCGGCCGAAGTCGGCGGTGTACTCGGAGATGTCCCGCAGGTAGACGCGCTTGCCACCGGACCGGCCGTGGCCGCGGTGGTCGAGGGCGTAGGTGAGCAGTCCGGCGTCGGCGAACCGGGCGGCCACATGGTCGTAGCGGCGGGCGTGCTCGCCGTACCCGTGGGCCAGCACCACGACCCCGCGCGGCGGCTGCTCCGGCGTCCAGGTGTCGTAGACGATGCGCACGCCGCCGAGTCCGTCGAAGCTGCGTTCGGTTCGCGTCACGGCCATGATCGGCAGACTAGCGGGCGGTGCTGCCGGCGCCGATTTCTCACCGCTCGAGGGGGCTGACCCTGTCGGTGCTGCTGCGTAAGCTGCCACACGTGAGCGTGTTGGCTGTCGATGGCAGCAGCGCAGAGGACGCCTTCCTCGCCGACGCCCAGCGGTATCGGCGGGAGCTCCTGGCGCACTGCTACCGGATGACCGGTTCCCTGCACGATGCGGAGGACCTGGTCCAGGAGACGTATCTGCGGGCGTGGAAGTCCTACCACGGGTTCGAGGGCAAATCCTCGATCCGCACGTGGCTGTACCGGATCGCGACGAACACGTGCCTGACCGCGCTGGAGGGCCGCAACCGACGCCCGCTGCCCAGCGGGCTGGGCCAGCCGTCGTCGGATCCCCTCGGTGAGCTCAACGAGCGGCACGAGATCACCTGGCTCGAACCGCTGCCCGACGCGCCGCGGGAGGACCCGTCCGACCCGTCGGTGATCGCCGAGTCCCGCGAATCGGTGCGGCTGGCGTTCATCGCGGCCCTGCAGCATCTGCCGCCGCGGCAGCGAGCGGTGCTGGTGCTGCGCGAGGTGCTGCAGTGGAAGGCCGCCGAGGTGGGCGCGGCGATCGGCGCGTCGACCGCCGCGGTGAACAGTCTGCTGCAGCGGGCCCGGGCGCAACTCGAGGAGGTGGCGCCCACCCGCGACGACGAGGCGGCCGATCCCGGCTCGCCCGAGACCGCTGAGCTGCTGGACCGCTTCATCGCCGCCTTCGAGACCTACGACATCGACCGGCTGGTCGAGCTGTTCACCGCCGACGCGATCTGGGAGATGCCACCGTTCGACGGGTGGTACGACGGCCCGGCCGACATCGTCTCGCTGTCGAAGAACCACTGCCCCGCCGAGGGACCCGGCGACATGCTCTACCTGCGCACGACGGCCAACGGCCAGCCTGCCGCGGCGATGTACATGCGCAACCCCCAGACCGGAGTGCACGAGGCGTTCCAACTGCAGGTGCTCGACATCCGCACCACGGGCATCGCGCACGTCGTCGCGTTCATGGAGAGGTCCCTGTTCGAGAAGTTCGGCCTGCCCGCGACGCTGTAGCCCGCACGACGATAGGCAAACAAAAGGTTGCACATCAGCCGGCGGTCGTCTACGGTCATATGCAACTAGGAGGTTGCATATCATGACTGATCGAATCGAGAAGAGCGCACTGCTGCGAGCACCCCTCGACCGGGTGTGGCGGGCGATCAGCGATTCCGCGGAGTTCGGCATCTGGTTCGGGATGACCGTGGACGGGCCATTCGTCGCGGGGGCGACGGTCACCGGGGTGATGACGCCGACCGCGGTCGACGACGAGGTCGCCGCCAGCCAGGAGGCGTTCGCCGGGGTGTCGTTCCCCCTGCACGTCGTCTCGGTGGCACCGCCGCGCTATTTCGCATTCCGGTGGAATCCGCTGCAGGAGCCGGAGTTCGCGGAGCTGACCACCCTGGTGGAGTTCACCCTCACCGAGGCCGACGACGGCGTGCTGCTCGAGATCGTGGAGTCCGGATTCGACGCGCTTCCCGAATCGCACCGCGGCGCGGCGTTCGCCGACAACAGCGGCGGCTGGGCAACCCAGCTCCGCCTCATCGGGCGATACGTGGCGGCACCACAATGGGCGTGACCTCGGACATGAGCAGGGCGACTGCGGCACCGCTGTTCGATGCGCTGGGGGATCCCCACCGGCTGCGGATGGTCATCTGGTTGTGCGACACCGGACCGTGCTCGACGTCGGCGGTGACGCAGTCGGTTCCGGTGACCCGGCAGGCGGCTACCAAGCACCTCGCGCTGCTGGAATCGGCCGGGGTGGTCCGCAGCGAGAAACGCGGGCGGGAGCGGATCTGGTCGGTACAGACCCGATCGCTGACCGCCGCCCAGGATTACCTGGGCGCGCTGTCGCAGCGCTGGGACCGGCGCATCGACCGGCTGCGGGCCTTCGTCGAGGAGTAGCTCACCGCGGCGGAGTCGTCCCGTCGGTCCCGCCGGCGGCCCGGAGACGGTCGAGCACGATGTCGATCGCGGCGCCGAACGCGCGCTGCTGCGACGCCGACAGCCCGTCGAACACCGTCGAGCGGACGAGGTCGACGTGCCCGGGCGCCGCGGTCTCCAGTGCGGATCGCCCCGCGTCGGTGATCGTCACCGTCGCGGCGCGCCGGTCGTCGTCGTCGCCCTCCCGCTCCACCAGACCGCGCCCGCGCATCCGGCGCAGCTGGTGCGAGAGCCGGCTCTGTTCCCATCCGATCAGCTCGCCGAGTTCGGTGATGCGCAGCGGGCCCCGTTCGGAGAGCGCGACCAGGACGTCGTAGTCGGACAGCGAGAGTTCGCAGTCCGACTGGAGCTGACGGTGCATCGCCGTGTGCAGCCTGCTGGTCATCGCCAGGTAGTCGCGCCAGATGCGCTGCTGCTCGGCCGTGAGCCATTCCATCACCCCACTGTACGGAATACATGATGTGTCATGCATGTTGTCCGACGCAGAGCAGCCACCTAGGCTGGCCGAGACTCCCGAGGAGTGATCGCATGACCACCACCAACAGCGTCGTCGACATCCGGCGCGCCGAGGACCGCGCCGCCACGAAGATCGCCTGGCTGGACTCCAAGCACTCGTTCTCCTTCGGCGGTCACTACGAACCCGACAACACCCACCACGGGCTGCTGCTGGTCAACAACGACGACCGGGTCGCACCGGGTACAGGATTCGATACCCACCCGCACCGCGACATGGAGATCGTCACGTGGGTGCTGCGCGGCTCGCTGGTGCACCAGGACTCCACCGGCCACTCCGGCGTCATCTACCCGGGGCTGGCGCAGCGGATGTCGGCGGGACGCGGCATCCTGCACTCCGAGAAGAACGACTCGTGGACGCTGACCGGCGACGAAACGCACAGTGTCCCGGTGCATTTCGTCCAGATGTGGGTGGTCCCCGACGAGTCCGGCCTCACCCCGGGCTATCAGCAGCTCGAGATCGACGACGAGCTGCTGCGCGGCGGCCTCGTGACGATCGCCTCCGGCATGCCCGAACACCGCGACGCCGCGGCCATCACGATCCGCAACCGGTACGCGGCGCTGCACGGCGCCCGGCTGCAGGCGGGACAGAGCGTGGAACTGCCCGACGCGCCGTACCTGCACCTGTTCGTGCCCCGCGGCGAGGTCGTGCTCGAAGGCGCGGGACCGCTGCACCAAGGTGACGCCGTGCGCTTCACCGCATCGGGCGGTCAGCGCGTCACCGCCACCGACGCCGCCGAGATCCTCGTCTGGGAGATGCATGCCGGACTTGCTGCGGCATAACCGAATCGGTGCGCTGCTCGTCGGCGCAGCCCTGGTGGCGGGGTGTACCGACGCGCAGGCACCGCCGCAACCGGCGTCGTCGACGGGCGCCACCACGTCCTCGGCGCCACCGGCGACGGGTGCCGACGTGGTCACCGTCGAGGTGCCGCCCGGCCTGGCGCAGGCGCCGTTCGACGAACCCCGGCAGGTTCAGGTACCCGCCGGGTGGACGCTCTCGGTGTGGGCCAGGACGCCGCGGCCGCGGCTGAGCACCTGGGCCCCCGACGGCACGCTGCTGGTGTCGGTGCCGAGCGCCGGCACGGTGCTGCGGTTCACCCCGCGCGGCAGCGGCGCCGACGAGTCGGTGCTGCTCGACGGCCTGGACCAGCCGCACGGCCTGGCCTTCGCCGGCACCACCCTCTACGTCGCGCAGAGCAACCGGGTCGACGCCTACGACTACCGCGCGGGGTCCGCCACCGACCCGCGCGTCGTGGCCGACGGCCTGCCCGACGCGAAGAGCCCCGACCTGCGCGGCGCGTACGCCCATGCGCTCAAGAGCGTGGCCGTGGGACCGGATGGGGCGGTGTTCTTCTCGATCGGGTCGACGGGCAACATCACGGCCGCGGACCGCACCGCGAATCCACCCCGGGCGACGATCATGCGGGTGCCCCCCGGCGGCGGGCCCGCCGAGCCGTTCGCGACCGGCGTACGCAACGGTACCGGCCTGGCCGTTGCCCCCGACGGCGCGCTGTGGACGGCCAACAACGGTCGCGACAACATCGCCGATCCGCGCACCGGCAGGGTCGATCCGTCCTATGTCAGCGACCATCCGCGCGAACAGCTGGCACGCCTGTCGCCGGGACGCGAACTGGGCTGGCCGTTCTGCAATCCCGATGGCGGCCCGGCGAACCTCCCCCTCGTCCGTGACGTCCAGACCAATGCCGACGGCAGCCGGATGGACTGTGCGGCACTGCCGCCGATCGAGCAGAGCTTCGCCGCCCACTCGGCGCCACTGGGGTTGAGCTTCACCACCGGTGCACTGCCCGAGCCCTACGCGCAGGGTGCGCTCGTCGGCGTGCACGGGTCATGGAATGCCACGCCGCCGCGGGAACCCGAGGTGTCGTTCTTCCCGTGGCGCGACGGCGCTCTGGGCGACCAGCAGACCCTCGTCGCCGGCTTCCAGGCTGACGACGGATCGCGCTGGGGCCGGCCGGTGGCCGCGGTCACCGGCCCCGACGGCGCGGTCTACATCACCGACGACGCCGCCGACGCGATCTACCGGCTGGCGCCGCGGGCCTGATCCGGCTGGTGGGCCAGGTCGTTGAGCACGGCGGTCAACTGCCGCTCGGTGTCTCCGGCGAGCCTTTCGATCGCCAGCTTGATCACCGGGTTGAGCACCCGGGCGGTGCCGTGCATCTGCCGTTCGGCCTCGTAGGTGATGACCGACCCGGCGCCGTCCGGCTCGATCGTGATGGTGTCGACCGACGTGGCGGAACTGCTCTCGCCGACGAACACGAGTCTGCGGTCGGTCAGCTCGTCGAGCGTGTAGGTCAGCTCCGCGGTGCGGCCCAGGATCCTCGAGACGCTGTGCCAGTAGGCGCCCTCGGTCACCGGGCCGCTGTCGATGCGTTCACAGCGCTGCGTGCCCGGGTCCCACTGCTCGGCATGGGCGAAGTCCTTGAGGTAATCGAGGACGACCGTGGGCGGCGGACTGACGGCGAAGGTGCGTGACACGGTGGGCATGGTCGTCGATTACCCGATTCGCAGCAAACACTTCAGCGACCCGCCCGGAATCATCCTGTGATGTTGCTGTGACGAAAGTTGACACTGTGCCTACTGGGATTAATGTTGTCTCTCCGACCAGGGTCGTCGACCCACCTTCGAGAGGAGCCGCTGGTGCCGACTCCTGTCGCAAACATTCGCCGCGCGCTGTCCGGCGTCGCCGCCGCGGTGGTGTGCGCGGTGGTCGCGGCCGGGGTCACCGCACCGGCCGCCGCCGCGGCGAGCGCACGCGAGCTCCTCGCCGGCGCGATCGCCAACACCAAGGGCTCGTATCTGGTCTACAACTTCGGCGGCGGATTCCCCGCGCCGATGCTCGACGCCGGAGGTCGCTGGTACGAGATGACCAACGGCGGCCGGCTGATGATCATCAAGGCCGCGTCCACCCGGCTGGCCCCGCGGCTGCTCGCCGATTCGCACACCGGGTTCCAGGCCCGCTGCGAACGCGATCCGCGGGCGCGAACCGCCGAGGGCCTGCTCCAGGCCTCGGAGACCTACTCGCCGCTGCAGGCGTGGCAGGTGCTCGGGCAGCCGACGATCGCGATCAACGCCAACTTCTTCGACGTCCGCGGTCAGCAGGGCGGCTCGTGGAAGTCCACCGGGTGCAGCTCGCCGTTGGGCGCCTACGTCGACAACACCCGCAACCTGGGCCGCACCAACGCCGCGGTCACCGGCACGCTGGCCTACGCGGGCAAGCAGGGACTCTCGGGCGGCAACGAGAACTGGATGGTGCTCTCGACGATGATCCTTCCGGTGCAGGGCGCGCCGTTCGTCGTCCCGCCCCGCAGCGAGGACGACTTCGACGCGGCCTCGCCGGTGATCGCAGACCTGTTGGACAAGGGCACGCGGTTCGTCGCCGTCGCCGGTCTTCCCCTGCTGGCCCCCGGCGACACCGGCCAGATGAACGACCCCGGCCCGAGTGCGGCCCGCACCGCGATCGCCTATGTCCGCGACCGCGACGAGATGTACGTCTTCTCCGGCGGCAGCTACACCCCCGACCAGATCCAGGACCTGTTCCGCGGGCTGGGCAGCGATACGGCGATCCTGCTCGACGGCGGCGGGTCCTCGGCGATCGTGCTGCGCCGCGACACCGGCGGCATGTGGGCGGGCGCGGGCTCCCCGCAGGGCTCCTGCGACACGATGGCGGTGCTGTGCGATTCGCACGAGCGGGCACAGCCCGCCTGGCTCGCGTTCAACTAGAGCGCGCCGCGCGCCGCCGCGTGGGTCTGGTCGACGTAGCCCGCGCCGAACAGCACGACGTGGGCCAGCAGCGGGTAGAGCTGGTGCAGGCCGACCCGGCCCCGCCAGCCGTCGGCCAGCGGCCGCACGCTCTGGTAGCCGTCGAGCACGGCGTCGAGGTGCGGACAGCCGAACAGCGCGAGCATCGCCAGATCGGTCTCCCGGTGGCCGCCGTGGGCGGCCGGGTCGATGAGCACCACGCCGTCGGGCGTCCACATCACGTTGCCGCTCCACAGGTCGCCGTGCAACCGACTGGGCTGTTCGGCGGGGTCGTCGAAATCGCCTGCAAGACAACGGGAGATGACAGCCTGCACCGCCTCGCGGGTGGCCGCGTCCAGACGCACAGCGGCACGCTCGGCCATCGGCGCGAGCCGGCGAGTCGCGTAGAACCGGCCCCACGACGCGTCCCGGTCGTAGCTCATCGGCAGCGGCCGGCCGAGCGGGCCGAAGAATCCGGCCGGCGCCGTCCAGCCCTGCGGGGGCGCGCCGAAGCCGTCGGCACCCGCGGCGTGGGTGCGGGCCAGCCGCGCGCCGAACGCCACCGCGGCGCGCTCGGTCGGCGCGGCCGTCGTCAACCGCTCCAGCGTCAGCGACTGCTCGTCCACCGCCACCACCCGGGCGCACGGCACTCCCCCGTCGGCGGCCGAGAGCCAGTGCAGCCCCGCTGCTTCGCACGCGAAGAAGCCGGCCGGTGCCCGGGCGTCGCGTTTCACGTGGAACACGTCAGCCCTGCTCACCGAACCAGAAGATGGCCGCACTCACGGTGACGATCAGCGCCGCCAGTCCGATGATCGGCGCCACGGCGAACCGCGTCAGCGTCGCACCGACCCCCGCGCCCAGGCACATCGTCGCCACCACGCCGTAGCGCAGCTTCTCCCGGTCACCGGTACCGCCGGCCAGCCGGCTGTCGAAGCCGATCCCGACGATCGTCGACGTCAGCACCGTGGTGGACAACTCCTGGATGCCGAACTGGCGGGCCGTCGCGTTCTGGGCACCGAACGCCACCGCGAGCCCGGCGATCAGGATGAGCTTGCGGTTGTCGTGATAGTCGAGCACCCCGGTACCGGCGAGCACCGCGAGCACGGCCAGCAGCACGGCCTCGGCGCCCAGCGCGGTGACGAGCCAGCGCCGCAGATGGCTCTCCAGGTGGCGCGACAGCCGACCGCCCACGATGGTGCCGAGGACGAAGCCCGCGAACGCGACGACCGCGGCGGTCAGGTCCACGCCGGAGTGCGGGACGAACCAGAACCCCAGGAAGATCACATTGCCGGTCATGTTCGCGACGAACACGTGCCCCAGGATCAGCACGCTGACCGCGTCGATGAGCCCCGTCGTGAAGGTGAGCAGCAGCAGCGCCGTCAGCGTCTGCCGGTACGACACCGGCGAGGGGGGCGCCACCGTCGGTCGGGTCTACAGCTTGGGGGTGAGGTCGAACGAGGTGATGGTCGACATCCGGGTGATCAGCCACTCGCCGCCGTCGCGGGTCATCGTCAGCCGGTAGGACAGGTACCGCAGGGACGGGATGTTCTTGGTGACCGGGCTGGTGGCCACGGAGTTGGTGTAGACCAGCGCGGTCGCCTCGGTCGGCGTGTTGGCCGGCGACACGCTCTCCACCGCGGCGCCCACCACCTCGGTGGTGTTGGTGACCTGCGCCTGCTTGTTCGGTTCGACGATCGCGTCGATGTACTTGCGGTACTCGCCCGCGAAATCGCCGGCCAGGAACTTCGACGCCCGGTCGGCCAGCGTCGGCATGTCGTCGGGGGTGTAGGTCCACAGCGCGGTGATCGCGGCCGTCGCCGTGCGCGCGATCTCGATCTTGGTGGCGTTCAGCGCACGCTGAGCCAGGTAGGGCTGCACCATCGCCCCGGCGAAGGCGCTGCCGCCGACGAACAGCACCGACGCGGCCACCGCCACGCCGATCGTCCGTGCGCCCGCGGGCCGGTGCGGCACCAGGACGACCTCGGCGGGAGGCTCGCTGTCGGCGTCGGTGTCGGTGTCTGCCGATGACGTCGTCGCCGTCGGTGACTCTGCGGCTCGGGCGGCGCGGGCGGCCTTGCCGACGGGCGTTTTCGGCTGGTCCTCGGCGGGCGCCTCGGGTGCCTCGGCTGCGTCGACTGTGTCGTTGTCGGGGGCGGCCACCGTCCGGCGCCGGAAGAACCGGCGGCGGCGCTGCGGTGTCTCCTCGAGGGTGTCGCCGGTCGAGGTGACGGCCTCGTCGTCGGTGGTCAGATCACCTGAACCAGGTTGCTGATCTTCCACTGCTGTCCTTCCTTGATCGTCGTGGCGATCCAGCGACTCCCACTCTCGATCGTCGTCTTGCCGTCCGGCGACTTCGAGGTCACCTTGGTCGCGATCAGGACGTCGGCGCTGCCGTCGTCGTTCCACCGCTGCACGCCGGCCTCCAGCACCGCACCGGTCGTGGGTTCGGCCTGGGCCACCTGGAGCAGGATCGCGTTCTGCTTCTCCTTGAAGTTCTTGGCGAACTCGCCGGTGGCCTGCGCGGCGATCCGGTCGGTGTAGGCGTTGGCGTTGAACGGGTCCAGGCTGGTGTAGGTCGTCATGAACTCGCGGGCGTAGCCCAGGGCGGCCGCCTCGGTGAGCGACTGCCGACGATCCGACTCGTGCCGGACGAGCATGAACGTGCTGGCCGTCAGTGCCGCCGCGACGACGAGCGCCGCGACGACCGACACCGCGGCCAGCCCCCACCGCCGCGGTGGGCGCGGGGTGCGGGTGAAGTAGTCGGCGGCGGTGTCGTCGACCCTGCGGCGCGGACTCACTGCCGCGCCTGGTTCATTTGCGGCTTCTTCAGCACCGTCAGGTTCGCGACCTTCCACTGGCCGTCGGACGACCGGTCGAAGTCCACCCGCACCGTCGCGGTGATGAACTTCAGGTCCTTGGGATCGTCGCCACGCTGCCCCTGCATCGCCATCAGCATGGACACCTGATCCGGCGTCACCGGCGGGTTCGTCAGCACCGCGCTGCTCACCGCCCAGTACTCGTTGGACGTCACGCCCGCCTTCTGGGCGGCCTGCTGCTGCGCGATCAACTGCGCACGGTAGCCGTCGGTGGTCAGGCCCTGCGCGCGGGCGAAGTCGGAAGGCATCGTGTCGGCGCCGTAGCTGAGCATCTGCTCGACGATCCGCGGCCCCTGCTCGGCGATCTGCGCTTTCGCCGCGTCGACGGCGCGCTCATGCCGGTACACGGCGAGGTAACCGAGGCCCGCGGCCGCGGCGCACAGCAGCGCCACCGCGATCAGGAACACGGCCACCAACCGGCGCATGTCGCGGCGGGGCCGCGCGACGCGCAGCACCTCGGTGCGGGCCAGCAGGTCGGCGAAGGTGCGGCGGCGCCGGTCCCACAGCGGCCACAACCATCCGACGAAGACCGCCAGCGTGTCCACCAGGTGGGCCAGTTCGCGCAGGGTCAACCGGGCGATGCCGACGGGTGCGCCGCTGCGGTCGCGCACCGCGATGCCGCACACCGCGCGGCCCAGCGTCCATCCGGTCGCGGCGGGTGCCACCAATCGGTTGAACGCCATCGCGAACAGCGCCGCCGCCCCCGCCCCGGTGAACACCCAGCGCGCCCAACCGTCGGCGGGCGACGCCAGCGCCAGCAGCGCCATCGTCGCGCCCACGGCGGCGCCGGGCACGATGTCGACCGCGAACGCGCCCGCCCGCGTCGCCCAGGACGCCGGCGTCGGATCCGGCGCGGCGTCCTCGGCTCGCGACGCGGAGATCGGGAGGACGACCGTCACGAGGTGACCTGGTCCAGCTTGGCGATCCGGTAGCGGCCCTCGTCGAAGGCCATCGTGGCGCGCAACCGGTAACCGACCTGCTGGTCGGCCGCCTCGGAGTTGGTGATCTTCACCCGCACCGCGACCAGCACGCTGATCGACCCGTCGTCGTTGTGGCGCTCGACCGCGGCGCGCAGGTCGTCGACGGCGACCCGAGCGTTGGCCGCCTGGTACGCCTCGGCGACCACGCTGCTGAACAGTCCGGCCTGCACGCCGAAGTCGCCGGTCGAGCAGTCGAGGATCTTGGATTGCGCGGCGGTCATTGCCGCGGTGTCGGGAGCCTGGGTGGCCGCCACGCACTCCTTGGCGGCCGCGAGCGCCGCGTCGTCGCTGCGCGCGATCGCCGCACCCCGCTGGTCGGCACGCAGCGCGAAGTATCCCCCGGCCACTGCTCCGCCGGTGAGCAGAACCAGCACCAGGGTCAGCGCAGCGATCCAGCCGGCGCCCAGCCGGGACGGCCGGCGCGGATCGGTCGGTTCTTCGACGGACGTGGTCTCCGGCGCCTCGGATTCCTGCCCGCCGGTGTCGATCCCCGGGTCGCTTCGCTCCTGCCCGCCGGTCTCGTCAGTATCGATGGGGGGGTTCAGCCGGCTGGTGCCAGCATCTCCTTCCATCCGTCGTCTCCTGGGTTCGTCGAATTCGTGACGTTGTATCGCACACCGTCAGGCCCCACCACTTCACCGCTCTGTGGGCTGTACGCCGCGGTGGAGCCGGGCGGGCCCTGTGCGGGAGTGTAGATGCACGGGTTGGGCTGTTGACCGCTGCAGCTGACGGTACCCGAGCCTGGTGCGCTGATCGGGTCGCTGACCGGCGCGGTACTCGGCACGGGCGGCAACTTGTCGGCGGGCAACGGGTTGGTCCCGTTGTTGATCGACGGCGCCGGGATCACCCGGCCGGGGTCGACACCCTGGTCACACCGGGCGCCGGGCGCCGGGCAGGACAGGATCTGGTTCGGGTCGCCGTACCAGGGGTTGGTGCCCAGCGGGACGTAGGGCTCGGTGCTGTGGCACTCGCGCGGCGTGGCCGCCCGCTTGCCCGGCACATCGGCGCACGGATAGTTGCGCGCGCCGCGCACCACGTTGCCCTGGTAGTCCTTCGGAATCTTGCAGTAGGTGCCCGACGGTAGCGGCGCCATGCTGGTGTCGGCAGGCGAACGCCACTCCGAGGCCGGCAGGAAGCCGGTCAGGCACGGCGGCGGCAGGTTGATCGACAGACCGAAGTGCAACAGACCCTCGTTCTCGAAGATCGTGCCGGCCTGCGACAGTGCCGCGCCCTGGGGCAGGATCACCAGCGCCTGCTCGAGGCCCTTGTTGTAGCGCTTGAGCATGTCGATCACCACGGACAGGTTCGCCAGTGTCTGGGGCAGCGAGTCGCGGACGTCGTTGAACACCGTCGACACCTGATCCAGCGTCGGCGCGGCCTGCTGCAGGCCGCTGCGCAGCGCGGCGTCCTGCTCGGCCGTCTGCCCGGCGATGACGTTCAGGTTGCGCGACCACTGGCCGATCGCATCCCCCGACTGCACCTGGCTGTCGAGGATCGGCGCCGAGTTCGCGATGATGTCGTTGACCTGCGGCAGGTTGTCGCGGAACCCCTCGGCCAGGTTGGTGGTCGATTCGACGAGCCGCTGCAGCGACGGGCCCAGACCGCCGACCGCCGCCGAGGTCTCGGTCAGCAGTGAGTCGATCTTCTCCTTCGGCAGCACCGCAAGACCGCGGTTGGCCGCGTCGAGCGCGGGACCGACCTCGGCCGGCACCGTGCTCTTGGTGATCGTCTGACCGGGGCTGAGGTACTGCTTGGTGTCGGCGGCGGGCACCAGGTCGAGGTACTGCTCGCCGATCGCCGAGACCGAGTGCACCTCGGCGGTCACATCGACCGGGATCTTGAAGTCTTTGCTGATGCTCATCGTCGCCCTGGCGCCGTTCTCGGTCGGCTCGACCTCGGTCACCTTGCCGATCTGGGTGCCGCGATAGGTCACGTTGCCGGTGGCGTAGAGCCCGCCCGAGCGGGGCAGCTGCGCGTACAGCGTGTACTGCCCGACGCCGGCGAGGCTCGGCAGCCGCAGGTAGTACAGCCCCAGCACCGCGACCGCGGCGACCGTGAGGATCGTGAAGATGACCAGCTGGATCTTGATGAACCGGGTCAACATCGCTCACTCACCCCTTTCCACCAGCGGTCCGCCCGGCACGTCGTGCGGGTTCGGCGTGAACCGCACATCCGGGATCATCGTGTTCGGGTCGCGGCCCCACGACTGCTCCAGCGCCCGCAGCATGCCCGAGACGCCCGTGCCGCTCAGGAAGCCGTTGTCGATGGCCGACAGCGTCAGGTCCACCAGCAGCGAGACGTTGATGTAGTCGCCGCGCACCACCTTCGGCACGTTCTCGATGCTGAACGGCGCGGTGAACAGCAGCTTGAGCGCGCCGAGCGTGTACGGCCCGGCCTTGCCCAGCTCGCGCAGCGGCCGCTGCAGGTTCGCCAGGTTGGTGTTCAGGTCACCGCTGGCGGGCGCCAGCGCGTCGTCGGCCGCATTGCTGATCCGGCCCAGCGCCTGCACCGCGTCGGCGAACAGATCAC
This sequence comes from Mycolicibacterium psychrotolerans, assembly GCF_010729305.1. NCBI lineage: Bacteria > Bacillati > Actinomycetota > Actinomycetes > Mycobacteriales > Mycobacteriaceae > Mycobacterium > Mycolicibacterium psychrotolerans. The sequence goes on from NZ_AP022574.1 coordinate 735,632, forward strand.
GGGTGTCGGCGAAATGCTTGATCAGCGGCGGGAACTCGGTGAGCACCTGATCGAGCGTGTCGTTGCGCTGCTCGACGATCGACAGCAACCGGTTCGTCGAATCGATCGCGCGGGTGATGTCGTCGCGCTGCTTGTTCAGCTCGTCGGTGAACGTGTCCAGCTTGCCCAGGAAGTCGCGGATCTGGTCGGACCGGCCGTTGAGGACGTTGAAGATCTCCGACTGGATGGTCTCCAGGTTTGACACGCCACCGCCGGTGAGGATCGAAGCGATGCTGGCCAGCACCCGCTCGGTGGTCGGGAACGCCGAGGCGTTCTTCAGCGGGATGGTGTCACCGGTCTCGAGCTTCTGCGGCGACGGGTCCGGCGGCGGGTCGAGTTGGACGTGCTGGGAGCCCAGCAGGCTGGTCTGACCGATCTTGGCCAGCGTGTTGACCGGCAACTGCACGGACTTGTCCAGATCCAGCGTCAGCGTGGCGACCCAGTTCTTCAGCTCGATGGAGCGGACCCGTCCGACGTACACGTCGGAGACCCGCACCCGGCTGTTCACGTTGAGCGCCAACGTGTCCGGCATCTGCACGTAGATCGTCGTGTGGTCCGGGCCGGTGCCGGGGCCACCCGGCAGCGGCACGTTCGCGATGCCCTTCCACGAGCCGCACGACGTCAGCACCATGGCGGCGGCCCCGAGCGCCACCGCCCGTTGCCCGAACTTCGCCATGCTTCTCACGGTCGGCCTCCCGCCTCAGCCGGCAACAACGGACCCGACGGCGCCGCGGGCGCGGGCGCGGACGCGGCCGGCGGTGCGGCCGGTGCGATCGCGCCGAGCGGATCGCCCGGGGTGACACCCGGTGCCGGACCCGGCGGCGGCCCCGGCTGGGGATACCACGGCGGCGGCAGCGGGGTGTTCTCGCTGTACGCATTCGGCGGCCCGGGCAGCCTGCCGTTGTTGACGCCGAACGCCGGGGGTGCCGGCGGCGCGACGATGTCGGGCCCGCCCATCAACTCGGCCAGCGATTCCGGGGTCAGCATGTTCTGGGTGAACGGCTGCACGTCGACACCCTGCATACCGGGCGCGACCACCCAGCCGGGCTCGTGGTTGCCGTGGGAGAACAGCGTGTCCCGCGAGAAGATGCCCGGCACGGTGGTGTCCTTGTATCCCGGCGGCGGCTGCAGCCGTGGCTCGGAGTACGCGATCTGCTTGGGCAGCGTCATCGCCGGGTGCAGCTGGTTGACGCCGAACGGCAGGTAGTTGAACTTGATCGCGTCGAGGATCGGGCCAAGGTACTGCGCGCACAACTCCGAGGACTCCTGGTAGCCCAGCCGGCTGCCCGCCTGGATCGCGCTGCAGATGAACTGCATCGGGTTGGCGAAGTTGTTGATCACCGGCAGACCGACGATGCCGCCCGCATTCGGCGCGGAGATGTTGACGACGTTCGCGCCCAGGTTCGGGAACACGTGCAGGCCGGTCTCCAGACCGTCGCGGGGCTCCGGCTGCAGGATCGCGTTGGTGACGTCGGCCAGGTTATTGATGTCGTGCGTCAGCACCTCACCGTTCTTGCCGATGAAATCCCTTGTGGTGGAGAGCAATTGGTTGAGATCCTGCAACGCGTCGGCGACCTCGCGGTCGGTGTTGGTGAACGCGTTGGTGAACTTCGCCAGGTCGTTGTTGAGCGCCACGAACTGCTGATCGCTCTTGTAGAGCGCGTTGACGAACAGCGCGAGGCTCTTGACGACGCTGAAGAGGTCGCCGCGACCTTCGTTGAGCGCGTACAGCGCTTCCGAGAGGCCCTTGAGCGTCTTGTTCAGCTGCTCGCCCTTGCCCGCGAACCCGTCGGCGGCGGACTCGATGATGTCACCGAAGGGGCCCTTGGGCTGTTCGGGCGTCGGCCCGAGGTCGGTGAGCAACCGGTCCAGTGAATCGCGCAGGTCGTCGTACTCGACCGGCACCTGGGTGCGGTCGAGGTTGATGACCGCGCCGTTCTCCATGACCGGCCCGCCGGTGTAGGGCGGGGCGAGCTGGACGGTGCGCGACGCGACCAGGCTCGGGTTGAGGATGGAGGCGGTGGCGTTGGCCGGGACCTTGAACTTCTTCTGATAGTTGAAGGTCACCTTCATCTTGTCGCCGTCGGGTTCGATCTTCTCGATCTTGCCGACCTGCACGCCCATGATCTGCACCTTGTCCCCGGGATACAGCGCCAGGGTCTGGGTGAAGTAGGCGGTGACGGTGTTGGTGGTCAACCGCTTGTAGGCGTTCCAGCCCAGGAACGCGGCCACGATCGCACCGATCAGCACGAGGGTGCCGACCACCAGAGCCGCCCGGGACACGCCGGGCCGCTTGAGGTTTCGCACGTTGAAGATCGTCGACATCTAGCTCTGCACCCCCCTTATCCTTGTGAGCCCGGCGGGAGGAACGGCGGGTTGCCCGGCAGCGGAGCCGAATCGGCCGGCGGCAGCTGCGGACCCGGTCCTGGCGGCGGCGGCGGACCGGTCAGGGCCGGTGGCAGCGGCGCGATGCCCGGCGTGAAGTCGGGCGCCGAGGGCTGCGGTGACAGCGGAACCGTCCGCGCACCGGGCGGGGCAGGCGGCAACGGCGGCATGGCACCCGGCACGTTCGGCGAGAGCTGACCCGGGATCGCGGCGGCCGGCACACCCGGTCCGGGCAGCGGTCCGGTCGGGTTCGGCGCCGACGTCGCGACGTTGGGGCCCTGGCCCTCGTAGTTCGGCCCATACGGATTGTCGCCGAACGGCCCGACCGACAGACCCGCGCACGGCAGCGGGTTTCCGGGCCGGGGCAGCCCGTCCGCCGGCGGGGTGTACGAGCATGGCGAGCCCTTCAGCACGGCCGGACCGGGATTCTCGGGCGTGCCCTCGATCGGAGTCGGGGCCGGCGGCGGCGCGCCGTTTTCGAACCCGGTGCCGTTGGGATCGGGGAACCGGAACGCGGGCAGACCGGCGTTGCGCCAGAACTCCTCCGGGTTGATGCCGCGCTTCTTGAACGCGGCGTCGACGAACGGCTGCAGGATCCAGTACGGGGCCAGGTTGACGAGCATCACCTTGAAGAAGGGACCGGACGCGATGGCCTCCCCCAGGGAGGCGGTGAACTTCGACAGCGTGGTCAGCACATCGACCAGATCGAACTTGCGCTCGTTGAGCACGTCGCTGATCGTGCGCAGCTGCTCGAGGGTGCGGTTCAGGTTGGGGTTGTCGTCGATGAAACCCTTGACCTGGGTGGAGAACTTGTCGACCCGCTCGAGCAGCTGGCTCACCGCGTAGTTGCGCTCGTTGACCGCGGCCAGCAGGGTCTGGGCGTTGACGAACAGCTGGTTGATCTGCTCGCTGCGGTTGCCGAGCACCCCGGCCACCCGGTTGGCGTTGGCCAGCAGCTGCTTGATCTGGTCGTCGCGCTTGCCGATGGTGTCGGAGAACCGGGCCACCCCGTCGAGCGCCGCGCTCAGGTGCGGGTAGGTCTGGTCGATGGTCTGGCTCAGCACGTTGAGCGATTCCTTGACCGTCTTGGTGTCCCAGCCCGACGCGGAGTTGCTCAGGTCGAAGAACGCGTCGTAGATCTGGTACGGCGTCGAGGTCTGCCCCAGCGGCAGCGTCCCGTTGGCGCGCAACGGGTCGTCACCGCGCGGCTCGATCTCGATGTTGCGCCGGCCCAGGATCGTGTCGGTGCGGATGGCGGCCCGGCTCTTGGTGCCGATCTCTGTGCCGCTCAGGCCGTACCCGATCACGACCTTGTCGCCGGAGATGTCCAGCGACCGCACCACGCCGACGTCGACGCCCGCGATGCGGACCTTGTCGCCGTTGTTGATGCCGCCGGTGTCGGAGAACTCCGCGTAATAGGTGGGCGTGGCGAACAGCATCGGCACGCTGGCGAAGCTCTGCCCCACTCCGATGACCATGATCAGCAGGATGATGCCCATCATCCCGCTACGGACGCGGCTGGATCCCTCGAGAGCTCTCATTTCGGCGTGCACCTACCCGAGGGCTGACTCCACACCTTGACCGTGCGCACCGGGCCCCCGGGCTGCAGCCCGTTGAGTTTCAGTGTCACGTCGCAGGCGTAGAAGTTGAAGAAGTCACCGTAGACGCCGCCGGCGCGGCCGATGATCTTCAACGCGGTCGGGAGCCGGACGAGCAGGTCATTGAGCTGATCCTTCTGGTCCACCAGCGGCTGCTGGACCACCTCGAGCTTGCTGACGGTCTGCTGCAGCAGCGGCCGGTTGTCGGCCAGCAGGTCGGCGATCGTGCCCGCGGCGTCGCTGATGTCGGCGACCGACGAGGCGATCGGATCGGCCCGGTTCTTCAAGCCGGTGATCAGCGTCTCGAAGTTCTGCACGGTGTCGTCGAACTGCTGCTGGTGCTTGACCACGGTGGCCAGCACGCTGTTGAGGTTGTTGACCACCTCGCCGATGGCCTGGTCGCGGTCGGCCAGGGCCGAGGTCAGCGACGCGGTCTGGTCGAGGATGTCGTTGATCGTGCCGCCCTGTCCCTGGAAAACCGTGACGATCGACTGCGCGATCGTGTTGACCTTGTCCGGGTCCAGCGACTGGAACACCGGTCGGAAACCGCCGATCAGCGCGTCGAGGTCGAGCGCGGGCTCGGTGCGTTCGACCGGGATGGTGCCGCCGGCGGGCAGCTTCTTGTTGCTGTCACCGCGCTTTAGCTCCAGGTAGCGGTCTCCGATGAGGTTGAGGTAGCGGATCGAGGCCGTCGTCTCGTCGAACAGCTCCAGCGAACGGTCCACATCGAAGTCGACGCGCGCCTTGGAGCCGCCGTCGATCAGCTTCACGTCCTTGACCTTGCCGACCTCCACGCCGGAGGCACGGACGAACTGGCCGGAGCGCAGCCCGCTGGTGTTGGTGAAGACCGCCGAGTAGCTGTTGGTCCGGTCGAAGCGCATCTGACCGAACACCACGATGATGATCGCGGTGAACAGCAGCAGCACCAGCGAGAAGGCGCCCAGCTTGATCGCGGTTCCGGTGATTTTCATGGGTTGATCGTGTGCTCCCCGACTTGGCGTCCCCAGACGTACTCGGTGAGGATCGGCTGGCCCAGTTCGATGTGGTTGTACGGGGCGATGGATGCCCCGGTGTCCATCACCAGGTAGGGCGCCGGCCACAGGTCGCGGGTGACCGGCTGCCAGCATCCGGGGCGGCCCTCGGGCCCGCCTTTGGCGTTCACCCGCGGCAGGTTGTCGGGGTAGACGTAGGCGTTGGCCGTGCCGAGCCCGAGCAGTTCGGAGTGCGTGCGCAGCGAGTAGCCGTTGCCGCCCAGCGACGCGGCGATCTTCGGTTCGACGTCGTGGTAGTTGCGGATGGTGCAGAACAGCGCGGGGCTGTACTTGTCGAGCAGCGCGGAGGTGGGCACCAGATCCTTGAGGCCGCGCTGCAGGTAGGGCCCGCCGCGTTCGAAGATGTCGCCGCCGGTGTTGCCGAAGCCGACGGCCGCCATCAGCGCCTGGTCGACGTTGCCCTGCTGCTCGTTGAGCGTGCGCGCGGTGGTCACCGCGTTCTGCAGGCCGTCGAACAGATCGGGCGAGGCGTCGGCGTACACGTCGGCGAGGTCGGCGAGCAGCTGGTTGTCGCGGCGCAGCTGCGGCAGCCGCGGGTTGATCTCGTCGAGGATCTGGTTGCCGTTGACGATGGACTGCCCGAACCGGTCGCCGAGGCCGTCGAGCGCTTGTGCCGTCGCGGTCAGCGTCTGGTTCAGCTTGATCGGGTCGACCTGGCCGGCGACCGATACCACCGTCTCGAACAGCGTGTTGAACTCGGTGGTCACCTTCGTCACGTCGATGATGTCGGAGTCGGTGATCCGCTTCGGGGACGGATTCTCGGGCGACGAGAACGACACGTACTTGTTGCCGAACACCGTGGTGGCACTGATGTCGGCGTTGACGTTCTGCGGGATCAGGTCGAGGTACTTGGGGTCGACCTCGAGGATGATCTTGGCGCGCGGGTCGCCGCCGACGGTGACCTGCTCGACCTCGCCCACCCGGCCGATCTCCACGCCGTTGTAGGTGACCTTGGAGCCGGGGTCCATCGACAGACCCGACCGGGCGGCCATCATCGTCAGCTGGGTGCGCGGCAGGAAGTCGCCGCGGAACTGCAGGAAGACCAGGACCAGCACGATGATGGTCAGCACGGCCAGCAGGAGGCCGGCCAGCTTGTAGGGCGGCTTGCGCTCGTCGTTCACGGGTGCCGTCATCGCGCTACACCGTCAGGTTGAAGTTCGGGTCGACGCCGTACAGCGCCAACGAGGCGAACAGGACCACACAGACGATCGCGATCAGGGACGCGCGCATCGACCGGCCGACCGCCTCGCCGACGCCCACTGGGCCGCCGCTGGCGTAGAAGCCGTAGTAGCAGTGATTCAGCATGACGATCACGGAGATGATGACGGCCTGCACAAAGGACCAGAACACGTCGTCGGGTCGCAGGAAGGTCCGGAAGTAGTGCTCGTAGGTACCGGTCGACTGGCCGTAGAACAGCGTCGTCGTGACCTGAGCCGACAGGAAGCTCATGATGATCGCCATCGCGTAGAGCGGGATGATCACGATGAACCCCGCCACAATGCGCGTGGACACCAGGTAGGAGATCGACTTGATACCCATCACCTCGAGGGCGTCGATCTCCTCGCTGATCCGCATGGCGCCCAGCTCGGCGGTGGCGCCGGCGCCGACCGTGGCGGCCAGCGCCTGACCGGCCACCACGGGCGCGGCGATGCGTACGTTGATCAGCGCCGCGAAGAACCCGGTGAACGCCTCCACACCGATGTTGCCCAGGGACGCGAAGCCCTGGATCGCCACCAGAGACGAACCGGACAGCGTGACGAAGCCGACGATCGCGACGGTGCCGCCGATGACGGCCATCGCGCCGGTGCCCATGCCGATCTCTGCGATCAGGCGCAGCATCTCCTTGCGGTAAAAGCGCACCGCATGCCCGATGGAGCCGACGGCGGTGACGACGAACCAGGCGATGTGCCCCATCGAGTCCAAGCCGCGGCCGGGCGCACCGGCCAGCTTCTGGGCGGCCGCGGCACCCCGGGGGAACCGTGACCGCAGAACGGCAGCAGTCGACATGTCAGCTCCCCGTTCCGAATTTGACACCGATGGTGGTCAGCACGACGTTGACCGCGAACAGCGCGATGACGCACAGCACCAGCGTCTCGTTCACCGCGGTGCCGACGCCTTTCGCGCCTCCGGCGCATGTCAGGCCGCGGTAGCAGCCGACCAGTCCGGCGATCAGGCCGAACGTCAGGGCCTTGATCAGCGAGATCAGCACCTCGGGCAGGCCGGTGACCAGAGTGAGCGTGGATACGTAGGCGCCGGCGGACACGTTCTGCAGGTACACGCCGAAGATGAAGCCACCGACCAGGCCGATCGTGATGACGGCGCCGTTGAGGAGCATCGCGACGAACGTCGAGGCGATCACGCGGGGCACCACCAGCCGGTGGATCGGGTCGATGCCCAGCACCTCCAGCGCGTCGATCTCCTCGCGGATCGTGCGGGCGCCGAGGTCGGCGCAGATGGCCGTGGACCCCGCGCCGGCGACGACGAGCACCGTCACCAGGGGGCCCAGCTGGGTGACCGCGCCCAGCGCCGCGCCCGCGCCGGAGATGTCGGCCGCGCCGAACTCGGTCAGCAGGATGTTGAGCGTGAAGATCAGCAGCACGGTCAGCGGGATGGACACGGCGACGGTGGGCAGGAAGGCGACCCGCAGCAGGAACCAGCTCTGCAGGATGAACTCGCGCCACTGGAACGGCGGCCGCAGAAGAGCCTTGCCCACCAGAACGCACATCCGGACGAAACCACCGACGGCCACCAGTCCAGGTCGGACTTGATCGCGCACGTAGCCGGTCAGGTTGGAAGTGGTGGTCACCGCAGCCCTCTCGCGACGAATCCGTCACTGGTGTAGCGCACCGGCAGCACCTGTCGCACGCCCCTTTCCAGCCCCAACCCCGACCGTGTGAGCCTCGCCTCCCTACCGGTTGGTAGTAAGGCGGACCACAGGACTGTACCCGATGCCTCGGACCGTCTGTACCGCATCCGTTGGATTAGCCCCTCAACCGTTAGCAAATGATCCCCTTCCGGCTAACCTGGCTGCTGCCCGGCCGAAACCGTTGTCCGAGTGGAACTTTCGCGAGCGTCAATCTGGTCGCTGGCGGCGAAGCGGGCGCGCAGTTCTGTCTTGAGTACCTTGCCGGCCGGGTTCCTGGGCAGGGCCTCGACGATTTCGAGGGCCTTCGGGTGCTTGTACCGCGCGAGCCGCTCGGTCAGGAACTCGTCGAGGTCGGCCAGCGTCAGCGCGGCCTCACCGGTTGTTCTCAGCGAACTCCGGACGACCACCACAGCTACCGGGACTTCGCCCCACTTCTCGTGGCCTCGGCCGATCACCGCAACCTCGACGATGTCGGGATGCGCGGCCAGGACGTTCTCCACTTCCGCGCAGTAGATGTTCTCGCCGCCCGAGATGATCATGTCCTTCTTACGGTCGACGACCCAGATGTAACCCTCCTCGTCCTGCCGGACGAGGTCGCCGGAGTGAAACCAGCCGCCGGCGAAGGCCTCCGCCGTCGCCTCGGGGTTGTTCCAGTAGCCGGCCATCAGCGTCGGCGCCCGGTAGACGATCTCACCGACCTGGCCCACCGGCACGTCGTTCATCTCGTCGTCGACGATGCGCGCCGACACTGTCGGGATCACCTTGCCGACCGAGCCGAGCTTGCGCAGCGCGTCCTCGCCCAACAGCATGCAGGTCACCGGGGACATCTCCGTCTGCCCGAACGCGGCCAGGATCGCAGCGCCGGGGAACGTGTCGGCCATCTCGCGCAACAGCGTGTCCGACGCCGGCGCCGCACCCCAGGACAGCACCCGCAGCTTGAGGTCACGGGGCTCGGCACGCTGCGCTGCGCACACCGCCTGCCACTGCGCGGGCACCAGGAAGATGCCCGTCACCTTCTCGGCCGCCAGCACGTCGAGCAGTTCGCCGGGATCGAACGCGCCGAGGGGGTAGATCACCGTGGGCCGGCCGAGCAGCAGGCCGAAGATCGTGTTGCCGATACCGGCGATGTGGAACAACGGCACCCCGACGAACCCGATGTCGTGGTTGATGTCGGCGCCGTTGGTGAACAGGTGCGTCAGCGCCTGGCCGGCCAGGTTGGCGTGGGTCAGCACCGCGCCCTTCGGACGGCCGGTGGTGCCGGAGGTGTACATGATCAGCGCCGGCGAATCGTCGGGGACGTCCACCGCCGGGCACGGCGCGTTCTCGGCCAGCAGGTCCTCGTAGCCCAGCACGTGGAGATCGGCGAGGTCCTCGGTGGCGCCACCGGCGACGATCACGGTGTCGAGCGTCGCGTCGAGGCCCCGCACCGCGGTGGCGACCCCGGCCAGCACGGGCTCGGTGACGACGACCGCGGCCTGGCAGTCCGACACCAGGAACGCGATCTCCGGCGGTGTCATCCGGAAGTTCACCGGCACGGCGATCGCGCCGAGCTTGTTGACCGCCAGCGTCGACTCGATGAACTCGGGACGGTTGAGCATCAGGATCAGTACCCGGTCGCCGGAACCCACCCCTCGCCGGTGCAGCGCGCCGGCCAGCGCGGTGACCCGGCGGTCCAGCTCGCCCCAGGTGGTGGTGGCGCCGAGGAATCGCAGCGCCGTCGCGTCCTGCTGCATCAGCGCGTGCCGGGCCAGCTGGTTCGCCCAGTTCTGCCTTCGGGCCAGATAGGGCTGCTCCGGCACGCTCGTCGAAGTCCCCGTCAATGTCACCGTCGTCCGTTCCGTCACTGTGGGTTGCGCGAGGATGATATTTGATCAAACATGATGTTGCCTCGGTCACACTATGGGCCAGGCGGCGTCGGGACAACCCGTCGTCACATTTGAAGGGCGGCACCGCGATGATCGCTCCCGCCGGGACACGGCCCGCCGGTGCGGTGCGCCGCGAACAGCTCTCCGACGAGGTGGCCACCCGCCTGCGCACCGAGATCATGACCGGGGTCCTGCGCCCGGGCACCTTCATCCGCCTCGACGAGACCGCCGCCCGCCTGGGTGTCAGCATCACCCCGATCCGGGAGGCGCTGCGCACCTTGCGCGGCGAAGGCATGGTCGAGCTCGAGCCGCACCGCGGGCACCGGGTTGTTCCGTTGTCCCGCAACGACATCCAGGACATCTTCTGGCTCCAGTCGACGATCGCGCAGGAGCTCGCCGCGACGACGGCGCGGCGCATCACCGACGAGCAGATCGACGAACTCGAGGTGCTCAACGCCGCGATGGCGGTCGCGGTCGAACAGCAGGATGCCGACGCGATCGCGGCTGCCGAGTTCGCCTTCCACCGCGCGTTCAACCGTGCCTCGGGCCGGATCAAGCTCGCCTGGTTCCTGCTGCACGCCACCCGGTACCTGCCGCCGCAGCTGTTCGCCTCCGACCGGACCTGGGGCGCCGAAGCGGTCGCGAGCCATGACCGGCTGATCGCCGCGCTACGGCGGCGCGACACCGCGACCGTGGTCGACCTGACCGAGGGCCAGTTCGCCGACGGCCTGTCGCGGCTGCTCGGCTACCTGGATCAGGTCGGACTGTGGGCTAACCGGTCGCGAGCTGTTCGGCGCGAGTCTTGAGGTTGTCGGCGAGGTAGTCCAGCGTGTCGGCGATGGCCTTCTTGACCATCGGTTTGGGCAGCGCCAACTTCGTCTCGACGTCGAGGTCGACGGTCAGCAGTGACGTGGCGCCGAGCCCCACCACCGAGAACTTCTGGTCCTGCTTGTCGAAGTGGTCGCCCTGCTGCAGCACCGTGTAGATCTGGTTCTCCCCGGGGTAGTAGACCGCGGTGATGAACGTGCCGGACTGTCCCTGCACCACGACGTCGAGCCGCAGCTGGCTCGGTCTCCCGTCGTCGTACCGGGCGAGGATCCAGCAGCCCTTGATCTCCTCGTTCCACAGCGGATAGCTCTCGAAGTCGGCGACGATCGCCATGATCGATTCTGCGGGCGCTGCGACCTCGACTGTCTTGCTCACCAACGGCATCGGCTGAGCATAGCGACCCGGGCCGGGGCCTCACGCCGTCGTGGCGATGCCCTCAGCGCGCGGTGGCCGACGACGGAGGCAGCAGGGCCAGCGCGGCGACATGCCCCTGGCGCGGCGCGGCCTCGGGGTATCCCGCGCGCAGGAATGCGTGCACTGCGGTGACGATGCGTGGGGCCTTCATGGGCACGCTGCGTACCCACGCGGCGGGGCTGCCAAACCTCAGCCGGCCAGTTCGGTGCGCAAGTCCCTCGCGTTGCGCACGGCGTTGCCGCCGAGGTCGTTGTTGAAATACACCAGCACGTCGCGGCCCTGCCCGTCCCACTCGCGGATCCGGTCGGCCCACCACCGTAGGTCCTCCTGGCTGTAGGAACCGCCGTAGAGCGCGCCAGGATCGGGTCCGTGCAGTCGCACGTAGACGAACTGCGCCGTCGCCCTCAGCACGCACGGCAGCCCCGCGCCGCTCATCACCACGTACGCGGCGCCGTGGCGTTCGAGCACGGCGAACGCGGCGGGGTCGTTCCAGGAGGGGTGCCTGAACTCCACGGCCATCGGGATGGCGGCGGGCATCACGTCGAGGAAGTGGTCGAGCCGGGCGTCATCGCGTTCCATCGTCGGCGGGAGCTGCACCAGCAGCGGCCCGGCCCGGTCGGCGAGCTCGCTCCACCCTCGGTGCAGGCGTTCGGCCCACACCTCCGGTGAGCCCAGCCGGCGGGCGTGGGTCAGGCCACGGGCCGCTTTGACCGTCATCAGGAAGCCGGGCGGTAGCTGATCCCGCCACCGGGCGAACCACCCATCGGGTGGCCACCGGTAGAAGCTTCCGTTCAGTTCGACGGTGTCGAACTCGGCGGCGTAGCGCTCCAGCCGCCGCGCCGCCGGGAGACCCCGTTCGTAGAGGACGCCCACCCAGTGGTTGTACGACCATCCTGAGGTGCCGATACGGATCGTCACGTCCGGTCGGGTACCCGCGTCCGTTTGAAGATCACCGCATCGGCAATGGCTATCAGGGTGACCGCCTACCGACCTTTGCTGCAGGAACTGCTGTTCGCGTACGGACCGTGCGGACAGGAGGACGCGGTCCGCGACGTGTGCCTTCGCGAGCTGGAGCCGGTGGTCGACGAGGCGTGGACCGACCCGGCCGGCAACGTGATCGGTGTGCTGCGCGGCGGCGACGCGCCCGCGGTGCGGGTGATGGCGCACATGGACGAGCTGTCCATGCTGGTCAAGCGCATCAACGGCGACGGCACGCTGAGCCTGACGCCGCTGGGCACGATGTACCCAGGCAACTTCGGGCTCGGGCCGGTGGCCGTGCTCGGGCAGCACACGACGGTGTGCGGTGTGCTGGCGCTGGGCTCCGAGCACACCACCCAGGAGAGCCCCCGCATCTGGCAGACCAAACCGGACCAGGGCGACAAGGCGCTGGATTGGCCCGACGTCTACGTCTTCACCGGGCTGACCGGCACCGAACTGAGCCACGCCGGCGTCGCACCGGGCACCCGGGTCTGCGTCGACCGCAGCAGGCGCACGCTCGTCGACGTCGGCAACGACTATCTCGGCTGCTATTTCCTCGACGACCGTGCCGCGCTCACCGCTCTGCTGTGTTGCGCCCGCGAACTGCGCGACGGTGCCACACCGTCGGGCGATGTGTACTTCGTGTGCACAACCAACGAGGAGATCGGCGGCATCGGCGGCGGGTACGCGAGCCGCACCCTCCCGGGCGATCTCACCCTCGCCCTCGAGGTCGGGCCCACCGAACCCGAGTACGGCACGCAGGTGGGGGGCGGCCCGATCGTCGCCTACAGCGACGCGCTGTGTGTCTACGACAAGGCCGTGGCCGACCGGCTGATGGACATGGCCGATGAACTGGGCCTGGCGCCGCAGGCCGCGGTGCTCGGCGCGTTCGAGTCCGACGCCTCGCACGCCAAGGCGAGTGCACTCTCTCCGCAGGCGGCGCTGCTGTGCCTGCCGACGCTGAGCACCCACGGCTACGAGGTGATCGCCCAGGGCGCCATCCCCGCGATGGCCGACGTGCTGACCGGATTCCTGCGCGACCCGTGGCGCCGGTCGGGTTAGCCGCCCGAGCGGGCGTCGGCCTGGTCGGCGCCGAGCGGGGACTCCTGCCGCACCGCCTCGTCGCGGATCAGGCCGCGCAGCAGCGCGGTGCTGAACTCGACGGCGATCTCCTGGGCGGTGCGCCTGCCGTGCGGACGCAGCCAGCGGTAGGACCCCAGCGTCATCCCGATGTACCCGAGCGCCAGCACGTGGGAGTCGCACTCGTAGAATTCGCCGCTTGCGATGCCGCGGTCGATCACGTCGCGGACGTGCTCGTAGACCTGGGTCTCCTTCTCCCGGATGTAGGCCACCTGCTCCTCGGTGAACCACTCGGTGATGTAGGGGGCTTCCTGGAAGTAGACGGCCGCGCGTTCGATGTCGCTGGAGATGCCGACCAGCAGGCGCCGGGTGAAGTGGTAGATGGTCTCGCGGGCCGACGCCGACGGGTCGTCGTGCAGCGCGTCGACGGTGAAGTCGGCCGCGCCCTTGTAGATGTCGTAGAGGATCAGCGACTTGCTCGCGTAGTAGTGGTAGACCGTCGCCTTGTTGAGACCGACCGCGTCGGCGACGTCGTCCATCCTCGTGCCGTGGTAGCCGCGCGCGGCGAAGAGCTTGGTGGCCACGGCCAACAGCTCCTCGCGGCGGGACATGCCGTTGCTCGGCCCGGTCGGCACAGCGGTCTCAGACATGGTGACTCACTCTAGATTGGACCGGTGGGTCCACGATCGACTAACTGCACGATCCACTAACTGGTTGGTTCAGTCTAGGTCGTTGCCCTGTGACCGCAGCCGCGGCCGGTCTAGACTTCTGGCAGAGCCAGCGTGCACGGCCGACGGAGAGGTATCGCGGTGGACCCCAATCCCGATTACGACGCAAGCGACGAAGTCGAGTACGGCATCAACTGGTTCGCGTGGATCCTGCGCGGGGTGTACCCGCCACCCGCTTACCCGCCGGTCTGATCGGCCGTCTGTCGCCCGAACCGACGTTTGGGCGCCAAAGTGCGAGTGCGCCGCACCATTTCGTCGAGTTCGGCGCGGCTTCTCTGCACTACCACTGAGACGTGTCCGCGGATCTCTGCGCGCCAGTCCCTTGGCGGCACAGGTTCGTGATCGGGCGGCCACAGGATCGGCGGCTCGATGAGCGCGAGTTGCTTCCCGGGCTCCACCGGCCGCAGGTCCTCCTCGTAGCGCTCCCCGCATTTGCGGCAGCGCACCTCGTAGCGCATCCCGTCGGGTTCGCCCTCGATGAAGGCGTAGTCCGCCATCGAGACACACCGAGGGCACCGTGCCAGTCCGCGCTCCACCACCATGCTCACGTCGTTATCGTGCGGCCCACGAGGCGGTCAACGCACCGGCCCGGTCGATGTCGATGCGGGATCGGTGCCGTTTCGAGATATCAGGCCGCGGCGGCTTTGACGGCCCGGCCGACCTCGGCCCGCAACTGCCCGTACTCCGGCGAGCGGCGCAACTCGTCGGCGTCGACGCCGGTGCGGGGCAGGTCCACCGGGATGTCCAGCGCGACCTGTCCGGGGCGACGGGTCAGCACGACGATCCGGGAGCCGAGGAACGCCGCCTCGTCGGCGCTGTGCGTGACGAACACCGTGGTGCGCCCCGATTCCGCGCTGACCTGACGGACGTCCTCCTGCAGGCGCTCCCGGGTCAGCGCGTCGAGCGCGGCGAACGGCTCGTCGAGCAGGAACAGCGGTGTCTCGGCCGCCAGCGCCCGCGCGATCGCGACGCGCTGCTGCTGGCCGCCGCTGATCTCCCAGATGCGCCGGTGCGCGGTGCCCGTCAGCCCCACTCGGTCGAGCAGCTCGTCGCGGCGCTCGGCCCGTCGTTCCCGCGGCACCTCGGCGTATTTCAGCGCCAGCTCGACGTTCCCGCCGACCGTCCGCCACGGGAACAGTCGCGGCTGCTGAAACACCACCCCCGCTGTCACACCGGGAGTCGGTGCGGCACCGGCGATTTCGACCGACCCCTGGCTGGGGGACTCGAATCCGGCGAGCAGCCGCAGCAGCGTGCTCTTGCCGCAGCCCGACGCCCCGACGAGTACCAGGAACGCTCCCGGCTCGACCGTCAGGTCGACGGGCCCCAGTGCGGTGACCTCGTCGCGTCCGCTGCCGTACCGGTGCGAGACCGACGCGATCCGGATCGCCGCGTCACTGCGCGAGGACACCCGGAAGGCCCTTGGTGTAGATCGCGTCCTGGAACGTCTGCAGCGGCGCCGCGGCCGGGATCTGCTTCTGCTCGGCGAGGAACCGCGACGCGCTCTGCAGGTTCACCGCGATGTTGCCCGGTTTGCCTTCGGAGCCAAGCCATTCCGGCGACGCCACCTGCTCGGGGGTCAGGTACACGCCCTGCTCGAGCTGGCCGGCGACTTCGTCGGCACTGAGCCCGATCTCGGCGGCGATCGCCGAGGCGGCGGCGCTGGGATCCTTCTGGATCAGCGTGAGCGCGCGGGCTTCCTGCTGACGCCAGATGTCGACCACCTCGGGATGCTGGGCGGCGAACTCGTCGGCCACCGCGCCGAGGTCCAGCGTCGGCTTGCCGTCCTCGGCCAGCTGCCGGCTGGTGATCAGATCCTTGCCCGTGGTTCGCAACTGGTCCAGCGTCGGCAGCCAGGTGTAAGCGGCGTCGATGTCACCGCGCTCCCACGCCGCCAGGATCGCCTGCGGCTGCAGGTCTACCAGCTGAACGTCGTTGGGCGACAACCCGTTCTGGTTCAGCGCGGCGAGCAGACTGTAGTGCGCGGTCGACGCGAACGGGGTGCCGATGCGCTTGCCGCGCAGCTGCGCGATGGTGTCGACGCCGCTGCCGTTGCGCGCCACCAGCGCCTCGTTGTCGCCGGCGACGTCGAGCACGAAGGCCACCTTGTAGGAGATGTTCAGCGGCGCCGACAGGCCCCTGGCCACAGGGCTGGACCCGAGCGCACCGAAGTCGAGTTCCTCGGCGATGAACGCGGTGTTGACGTCGGCGCCGGAGTCGAACTTCGTCCACTTGATGTTCCAGTCGGGCAGCGCCTCTTCGAGCCATTTGTTGTTCTTGACGATCAGATCGCCGCTGGGGAAGCTCTGGTAGCCGATGCGGATGGTCGGCTTGTCGGCCTGCTGCCCCGAGTTGTCCACCGAGCATCCCGCCAGCGCCAGCACGGCCGCCACCAGCGCCACGATCAGACCTTTGTACTTCATATTCTTCCTCTCCAGGGTGCGGCACGGCGTTCCACCGACCGCAACATTCCGTCGATCACCAGACCCGAGACGCCGATGGCGAAGATGCCGACCAGCACGACGGGCGTGTTGTTGTAGTTGCTGGCGTCCTTGACCAGGCCGCCGATGCCGGGGATGCCGTTGAACAGTTCGGCCGCCACCACCGACGAATAGGCCATGCCGACGGCCAGGCGGATACCGGTGAACGTCTCCGGCAGCGCCGACGGGACGACGACGTCACGGATGACCTGGCGCCGCGACGCCCCGAGGGCGCGGGCGGCCTCCTGCAGGCCGACCGGCGCGGCGACCACTGCGGCGGTGGTGGCCACCGCGGCGGGCGGCAGCGCGGCCAGGGCCAGCAGCGTGATCTTGGGGGCCTCGTCGATGCCCAGCCAGATCACCAGAAGAAAGAAGTACGCCAGCGGCGGCAGCGCCCGCAGGAACGTCAGCCACGGTTCCAGCACGCTGCGCAACCAGCCCACCGACCCCATGAGCAGCCCGAGCGCGACACCGATCGCCACCCCGATCACCACGCCGGCCAGCACGCGGCGCAGCGTCATGTACAGGTGCTCCCACAGCAGGTAGCCGGCATATCCGCGGACGCCGTCGTGGCTGGTGGAGACGTCGACGAAGGCCCGCCACACCGTGGCCGGGTACGGGACGAAGGTCTGGTTCCAGACGCCGCTGGCCGCCGCCGCCTGCCACACGGCGCCGAATACGACGACTGACAGCAGCGGCAGTACGGCGCGGGTCAGCCGGCGCCGCAGCAGCCCGCCGCGGGGGCGCGCGTCAGGGCCTGGCGCCGCGGTGGCGGCGTCCTCGGGCGCGATGTCGACGAAAACGGACACCGGCAGACACTGACGGATCCGTCATGGCGGGCATAGAGCTGCGCTCAGCACGATCAAAACTGCCCGTTTGGGGGACCGCCGGTAACGGGGTGCGCGGTCGACGTGCCCCAACTCATACACTTGCACTTTCGTCCCGCCCGACCGCGAACCTAGATCGGACCGACATCGAATGATCATCGGGATACCCGCAGAGTCCCTACCTGGTGAAACGCGAGTGGCCGCCACCCCGGCCACGGTCACGCAGCTGATCAAGCTGGGCTACCAGGTCGTGGTCGAGTCCGGCGCGGGTGCTGCCGCCAGTTTCGCCGACCCGGCTTATACCGAGGCCGGCGCTGAGATCGGGGACCCCTGGTCCGGCGACGTGGTGCTGAAGGTCAACGCCCCGACCGACTACGAAATCGCCCTGCTGCGCAACGGCGCGACGCTGGTGAGCCTGATCTCGCCGGCGCTCAAGCCCGAGCTGCTCGAGAAGCTGTCCGGCCGGCCGATCACGGTGCTCGCGATGGACGCGGTGCCCCGGATCTCGCGGGCGCAGTCGCTGGACGTGCTGTCGTCGATGGCCAACATCGCCGGCTACCGCGCCGTGGTCGAGGCCGCGCACCGCTTCGGCCGGTTCTTCACCGGACAGGTGACCGCGGCAGGCAAGGTGCCGCCGGCCAAGGTGCTGGTGGTCGGCGCCGGTGTTGCCGGCCTGGCCGCGATCGGTGCGGCGGGCAGCCTGGGGGCGATCGTGCGCGCCACCGACCCCCGCCCCGAGGTCGCCGATCAGGTCAAGTCGCTGGGCGGCGAGTACCTGGCGGTCGACCCTGCGGCCGCCGAGGTGTCGGCGACCGGCTACGCCAAGGAGATGGGCGACGACTACAAGGCCCGCGAGGCCCAGCTCTACGCCGAGCAGGCCGAGGACGTCGACATCATCATCACCACCGCGCTGATCCCCGGCAGGCCCGCGCCGCGCATCATCACCGCCGAGATGGTGGCCTCGATGAAGCCGGGCAGCGTGATCGTCGACATGGCCGCGGCCAACGGCGGCAACGTGGAGGGCACGGTCAAGGATCAGGCCGTCGTCTCCGACAACGGCGTCACGATCATCGGCTACACCGACCTGGCCGGCCGGCTGCCCGCGACCGCGTCGCAGCTCTACGGCACCAACCTGGTGAACCTGCTCAAACTGGTGACCCCGGAGAAGGACGGAACTCTCCTCCTAGATTTCGATGACGTCGTGCAGCGGTCGGTGACCGTGGTGCGCGACGGCGAGATCACCTGGCCGCCACCGCCGGTGCAGGTCTCGGCCGCACCCGCGGCCGCGGCGGCAGCGGCGCCGGTCGCGCAGAAGCCGGCGAAGAAGCCGATGTCGACCGGGCGCCGGCTCGGAACGGCGTTCGCCGCCGCCGCGGTGCTGTTCGCGCTGATCGCGCTGTCCCCCGCCGCACTGCAGGTGCACCTGACGGTGTTCGCGCTGGCGATCGTGATCGGCTACTACGTGATCGGCAACGTGCACCACGCGCTGCACACTCCGCTGATGTCGGTGACGAACGCGATCTCCGGGATCATCGTCGTCGGCGCGCTGCTGCAGATCGGGCACGGGAATCCCGTCATCACCGCGGTGGCCGGCCTGGCGATCCTGCTGGCCAGCATCAATGTCTTCGGCGGCTTCGCGGTGACCCGCCGCATGCTGGCCATGTTCTCGAGGAGCTAAGACCATGTTCACGCTGGAGACCGCCGCCACCGCGGCCTACGTCGTCGCCGCGCTGCTGTTCATCCTGGCGTTGGCCGGGCTGTCCAGACACGAGACGTCGCGTGCAGGCAACTCGTTCGGCATCGCAGGCATGGCCGTCGCGCTGGTCGCGACCATCGCGCTCGCGCTGGCCCGCCACATCGAGCCGCTGGGCCTGGCACTGCTGGTCGTCGCGATGGTGATCGGCGCCGCGATCGGGCTGTGGCGCGCGAGGGTCGTCGAGATGACGGGCATGCCGGAGCTGATCGCGCTGCTGCACAGCTTCGTCGGCCTGGCCGCGGTGCTCGTCGGCTGGAACGGCTACCTGCACGTCGAGCGTGACGCCGGCGGCGCCGAGGCGCTGCAGCTGGGCCGCGAGGGCATGCTCGGCATCCACTCCGCCGAGGTCGTCATCGGCGTGTTCATCGGCGCGGTGACGTTCACCGGGTCGATCGTCGCCAACCTGAAGCTGTCGGCGCGCATCAAGTCCGCCCCGATGATGCTGCCCGGCAAGAACATCCTCAACGTGGGCGCGCTGGTGGCGTTCTTCGCGCTGACCGTGTGGTTCGTCATCGACCCGCAGCTGTGGCTGCTCGTGGTCGTCACGGTGCTGGCACTGCTGCTCGGCTGGCACCTGGTCGCCTCGATCGGCGGCGGCGACATGCCCGTCGTGGTGTCGATGCTCAACAGCTACTCGGGCTGGGCCGCGGCCGCGTCCGGCTTCCTGCTGGGCAACGACCTGCTGATCATCACCGGCGCGCTGGTGGGCTCCTCGGGTGCGTACCTGTCCTACATCATGTGCAAGGCGATGAACCGGTCCTTCATCTCGGTGATCGCCGGCGGCTTCGGGATCGAGGCCGGCCCGGCGGAGGACAAGGACTACGGCGAGCACCGCGAGATCACCGCGGAGGGGGCCGCCGAGCTGCTCGAGTCGGCCTCGTCGGTGATCATCACGCCCGGCTACGGCATGGCTGTGGCGCAGGCCCAGTACGGCGTCGCCGAACTGACCCGCAAGCTGCGCGCGCGCGGCGTCGACGTGCGCTTCGGCATCCACCCCGTCGCGGGGCGGCTGCCCGGGCACATGAACGTGCTGCTGGCCGAGGCCAAGGTGCCCTACGACATCGTGCTGGAGATGGACGAGATCAACGACGACTTCGACGGCACGTCGGTCGTCCTGGTGATCGGCGCGAACGACACCGTCAACCCGGCCGCGTCGGAGGACCCGTCCAGCCCGATCGCCGGCATGCCGGTGCTGACGGTGTGGAACGCCGACAACGTGATCGTGTTCAAGCGGTCCATGGCGTCGGGCTACGCCGGCGTGCAGAATCCGCTGTTCTTCCGTGAGAACACCCAGATGCTGTTCGGCGACGCGAAAGACCGCGTCGACGCGATCAACGCGGCGCTGTCGGAGACGGCACGCGTCTAGAGCTGCCGACGACGAGATCCACGTTTTACAGCGGGTCACTCGCACATCGTCTGCAAAAAGCGGATCTCGTCGCCGACCACCACCAGGGCCTTGCCGTCGGCCGCCACCGCCCCACCATGGCGCTCAGCATTCCACAGCAAAGGCACAACCCGCCGCATCGCGCACTGCGCCGGGCCGCCCGGTACACTTGGCGGCAGCAAGGGGGCGAAGCCACCGGCCCCGCGGCACCGCTGAACGTAGCGGGAGGCTTCATGACCAGCAGCAATGCTCCGCATGAGGATCTGGTTTTCCACAGCACGGATCTTTCGTCTACCGAGGATTTCCTGGCACGCGCGTACACCAAGATGTCGATCGGCGCGGGCCCCGGCGAAACGGCGTCGGCGCATGTCGAGCGCCGGTGGGTGGGGCCGGTCAACTTCGACGAACTCCAGCTCGGCTTCACGATGTCCTACGACGCGGCCCCGCTGGGGCGGGTCTGTCTGTGCCGGGTGCACGACGGCTACATCGAGGAAGACATCATCGGCGAGGGGCCGGACGTGTTCGCCCCCGGCGACGTCGCGCTGTTGTCGCCGCCGGAGCTGCCGTACTCGGGCCGGGTGTGCAAGGCGAGCTACGACCTGACGATGTTCGACACCACGCTGCTCGACCGCGTGGCGTCCTCGGCGCGCCCCGCAGAGGGTGTGCGGCTGACCGGTCACCGCCCCGTGTCGGCGGCCGCGAAGCGCCGGCTGAGCCGCACCATCGACTATGTCGGCAGCGTCGCGAAGGCGGACGAGGCGCCGCCCCCGCTGGTCGCCTCGACCACCGCGTCGATGCTCGCCGCGGTGGTGTTGTCGACGCTGCCCACCAACGCCGTCATGGAGCCCACGGCCATCGATCGAGCCGACGCCAGGCCCGAGCTGCTCCGCCGCGCGGTGGCCTACATCGACGACAACGCCGACCGCGACGTCACCCTCACCGACGTCGCCGAGAGCATCCACGTGACGCCGCGCGCGCTGCAGTACATGTTCCGCAAGCACATGGACATGACGCCGATGGAGTACCTGCGCCGGGTGCGGATGGACCACGCGCACCGGGAGCTGCTGCGGTCGGATCCCGCCTGCACGACGGTCGGGATCGTCGCCGCCCGGTGGGGGTTCGCCCACACCGGCCGATTCGCCGCGATGTACCGGCAGGCCTACGGGGTGAACCCGTCGGACACGCTCCGCAGCTGAGCTACCCGGAAGGGGTCAGGCCACGGGTCGCGGGGCCCTCGATCAGCGCGCCGTCGGGCGCGAAGCGGGAGCCGTGCAGCGGGCACTCCCAGGCCTGGTCGGAGTCGTTCCAGGTGACGACGCCGCCAAGATGCGGGCACACCGGGGACACCGTGCGGGTCACCCCGTCGACGACGCTGGTGGCCGTCATCCGCCAGGGGGCCCCGCTGACGATGCCCTGGCCCTCCTGGGGCTCGCCGGACGCGGTGAGCGGGGCCACCCAGCCCTTGGCCAGGTGCAGCCCGACCTCCATGTTGAGCTGGAGCGCGGTCGGGATGCCGCTGAGTTCGTGCGGGCTCCAACTGGCGAACGCCGCCGCCCAGTCCATCCGGCCGCCGAGGATGCGAGCCGACAGCGCCAGCGCCGCGGCGACCCCGTTGGTCATCCCCCACTTGTCGAATCCCGTTGCCACGAGCAGATTCTCGAGCTTGGGCAGCAGCGGGCCGACGTAGGGGAGTTCGTCGGCGGGATGGTAGTCCTGCGCCGACCAGTAGTGGGTCTGCACCGCACCGGGGTAGTGCAGCGCCGCCCACCGCGCCAGCTCGGTGACGGCGTTCTTCGGGTGGTCCGCCCGGCCGACGGTGTGGCCGGCTCCGCCGACGATCAGCTTGTCCCCCGTCGGGGTCGGCGCGTAGCGCACCGACCGGGTCGGCGAATCCACCGACAGGTACATCGACCTGGTGATGTCGCCCGGGACGTCGAAGGCCAGGCAGTAGGAGCGCTTGGGCTCCAGCCGGGCGAAGAAGAAGCCGCGGTCGAGCACCGGCATCCCGGTGGCCAGCACCACGCGCTGAGCGGTGATGGTGTGGTGGGCGTCGCGGCTGTCCTGGGCCTCCGCGGTCCGGCGCAGCTTCACCCGCATCGGGCCGGTGCCCGACACCGTGGTGGCACGCACGCCCTGCAGCAGGGTGCCGCCGTGCTTCTCGAGTTCGGTGACCAGGCTGGACAGGTACGGGATCGGGTCGATCTGCGCCTGTTCGCGCAGCCGCACACCGCCGGCGAACGGGAACGGCACGTCGGCCTCGTCGACCCACTGCGCGTCCAGGCCGGCCTCCTTGCACGCCGACAGCACGCTGCGCGCCGTGCAAAGGCCCTTCTCGTTCTGGGCGTAGGCGTGGTCGTCCTCGCGCTGGTAACTCAGCCCGTGCTCGTCGCAGTGCCGCAGCAGCCACTCCCGGCCCTCGGTGTTGCCGGTGACGTAGGCGCGCAGCAGGTCGGCGCCGTGCTTCTTGGCGATGTTCGCCAGCTTGCTGCCCTGCAGCGCGCTGACCTTGCCGGTGGTGTTGCCGGTGGTCGCCGCTCCGACGTGGCGGGCCTCCACCACGACGACCTTCTTGCCGGCCCGGGCGAGCAGCACCGCGGTGGTCAGGCCGGTGATCCCCGCGCCGACCACCACGACGTCGGCGGTGGTGACGTCGTCGATCACTCCCGCGGGAGTCGCGGTTTCCAGGCGGCCGTCGGTCCACAGAGAAGGCATGGCGCGCGGTGTACCCCCCGCCCTTGCGACCAAACGCCAACGGTTTGTCGGCCGGGACAGTGGGAACGCCGTGATCATGAACCAGTCTCACGCCCCGCTGCTCGAGGCGCTGGCGCGTTACCGCGGCGCCGACCGTTACGGATTCACCCCGCCCGGGCACCGCCAGGGTCGCGGCGTCGACGAGCGGGTGACGGCTGTACTCGGCGCCGACCCGTTCCGCAGCGACGTGCTGGCCAGCGGAGGGCTGGACGACCGGCGGTCGCAGGGCGGATACCTGGCCCACGCCGAGGAGCTGATGGCCGACGCGGTGGGCGCCGACTACGCGTTCTTCTCCACCTGCGGCAGTTCGCTGTCGGTCAAGGCCGCGATGATGGCCGTCGCGGGTGGTGGTGACGGCCTGCTGCTCAGCCGCGACAGCCACAAGTCGATCGTCGCCGGCCTGATCTTCGGCGGGTTGCAGCCGCGGTGGATCACTCCGCAGTGGGATGCGGAACGGCACCTCTCGCATCCGCCGTCACCCGAGCAGGTCGAGGAAGGCTGGTGCAGACATCCGGACGCGGACGCGGCGCTCATCGTCAGCCCGAGCCCCTACGGCACGTGTGCGGGTCTGCGCGGGATCGCCGAGGTGTGCCACCGCCGCGGCAAACCGCTGATCGTCGACGAGGCCTGGGGTGCCCACCTTCCGTTCCACGAGAACCTGCCTACCTGGGCGATGGACGCAGGCGCCGACGTCTGCGTGGTCAGCGTGCACAAGATGGGGATGGGCTTCGAGCAGGGATCGGTGTTCCACGTGCAGGGCGACCTGATCGATCGGGACAGGCTGTCCGCCTGCGCCGATCTGCTGATGACGACGAGCCCCAACGTGCTGCTCTACTCGGCGATGGACGGCTGGCGTCGCCAGATGGTCGAGCGCGGACATGACATGCTCGGCGCCGCACTGGATCTCGCCTCCTCGCTGCGGGCCACCCTCGACGAACTCCCGGACGTCACCGTCATGGAGCACGAGTTGTTGGGCGAGCAGGCCTCCCACGACCTGGACCGGTTGCAGATCATGCTCGACGTCGCCGCCACCGGCACGTCGGGCTATCAGGCCAACGACTGGCTGCGCGAGCACTGCCGGCTCGACCTCGGCATGAGCGACCACCGCCGCATCCTGGCCACGATGTCGGCCGCCGACGACGCGGCCACCGGGGCGCGCCTGACCGATGCGCTCACGGCATGGCGCGACGCCGCACGCGAGTTCCCGGCGCCGCCGACCATCGCGCTGCCCGACCCCGGCGAGTTGCAGCTGGACAGCGTGATGCTGCCCCGCGAGGCGTTCTTCGGAGCCACGGAGATGGTGCCGGCGGACAGGGCCGCCGGCCGCATCGCGGCCGAACAGATCACGCCCTACCCGCCGGGCATCCCCGCGGTCGTCCCAGGCGAGCGGCTCAACGACACCGTCATCGACTATCTGCGGTCCGGCGTGGAGGCCGGCATGAACACCCCGGATCCCGCCGACCCCTCGCTGGCGGAGTTCCGGGTGGTGGCCTGATCCGGTTTGAGCCGGCTGTGACGGGGCAGACACGGGTTCGTGAGAATCTCGGACCTGACCACCCTGCCCCTCAAGGCCGGCGCCGCGCTGCGCGACCGGCGGGTGTTCCACCCCACCGGGGTGCTGTGCGCAGGCACGGTCACCCGGCTGGCTCCCGACGGCGAAGGCCTGCCGGTGGTGTCCGGCGACATCGTCGGCCGGATCTCGAAGGGGGCAGGCACACCTGGCGCACTGCCCGATTTCGCCGGGCTGGCCTGGCGGATGCAACGCGACGCTGACGCGCAGGTGCCCTGGGATGTGTTGATGGTGTCCTCCACGGCGCGGGTGCTGCTACGACCCACCCGATCCTGGCCGGCGGCGCAGTACTCGACGCTGATGCCGCTGGGCTACCGCGGCGCCGTGTACTGGCTGCGTGCGCACCTGCAGACCCCGATCACCGGCGAGGGCCTCGCGCTGTCCGCAGTGCGCGACCAGCTGTCCACGGGCACGGTCGACTTCGCGGTGGAGCAGGCGCGCGGTGGCGGCCCGTTCACCGCGCTGGCGACGCTGAGCTTCGACCGCGCGCTGTGCGGTGACGAGCCCGAATGCGACCAGCCGTTCGACCCGACGGTGCGCAGCGGTGCCGAGGTGACGCTGTTGCCGGGCTGGCTGACGTCGCTGCGCCGGGCGGCCTACCGCAACAGCCGGGAGGGGCGTGGCGCCGAATAAGCACTGCGGGCGGCGACCCATCTCGACAGGTGTCATATCGTGGCGGGCATGGACTTCGCGATGTCTGCCAAGGCGGCCGACTACCACCAGCGGTTGACCGATTTCATGGTCGAGCACGTCATTCCGGCCGAGGAGTCGTACGACCGCTACCGTCTCGGGGCGGGCCCAGAGGACCACACGGTGCCGCCGGTCATCGAGGAGCTCAAGAAGCTGGCCAAGGAACGCGGGTTGTGGAACCTCTTCCTGCCCGCCGAATCCGGGCTGACCAACCTCGAGTACGCGCCGCTGGCCGAGCTGACCGGCTGGAGCATGGAGATCGGTCCCGAGGTCACCAACTGCGCGGCGCCCGACACCGGCAACATGGAGACGCTGCATCTGTTCGCCACCGCCGAGCAGCGGGAGCAGTGGCTCGAGCCGCTGCTGGCCGGTGAGATCCGCAGCGCGTTCGCGATGACCGAGCCCGCGGTTGCGTCCAGCGACGCCCGCAACATCGAGACCACGATGCTGCGCGACGGGGACGACTACGTCATCAACGGCCGCAAGTGGTGGATCTCGGGGGCGGCCGATCCGCGCTGCGCGATCCTCATAGTGATGGGCCGGACCAACCCGGATGCGGCCAGCCATCAGCAGCAGTCGATGATCCTGGTGCCCGTCGACACCCCCGGGGTGTCCATCGAAC
The DNA here is from genome assembly GCF_010729305.1 of Mycolicibacterium psychrotolerans. NCBI lineage: Bacteria > Bacillati > Actinomycetota > Actinomycetes > Mycobacteriales > Mycobacteriaceae > Mycobacterium > Mycolicibacterium psychrotolerans. The sequence goes on from NZ_AP022574.1 coordinate 761,542, forward strand.
GCTCGCTTCCGGTGTTCGGCTGGCAGGACCAGCACGGCCACTGCGAGATCACGTTCGACAACGTGCGGGTGCCGTCGTCGAATCTGCTCGCCGAGGAGGGCAGCGGTTTCGCGATCGCGCAGGCGCGGTTGGGGCCGGGCCGCATCCATCACTGCATGCGGGCGATCGGCGTGGCCGAGCGGGCGCTGGCGCTGATGATCGACCGCGTGCAGAAGCGGATCGCGTTCGGCAAGCCGCTGGCCGAGCAGGGTGTGGTGCGGGAGTCGATTGCGTTGTCGCGCAACCAGATCGACCAGACGCGGCTGCTGTGCCACAAGGCGGCGTGGACCATCGACGCGCACGGCAACAAGAGCAAGGACGCCCAGCTGCAGGTCGCGCAGATCAAGGCGGTCGCCCCGAAGATGGCCTGCGACGTGCTCGACCGGGCCATCCAGGTGCACGGCGGAGCCGGGGTGTCCGACGATTTCCCGCTGGCCCGGATGTACGGCTGGCACCGCGCGATGCGGCTCTTCGACGGCCCCGACGAGGTGCACATGCGCACCATCGCGCGCGCCGAACTCGGCAGGGAGAAGACGCCACTTGCCGCGGCGGTGACGCGCTAGTGGCGTCGTTGGGTGACGAACTCTCCGGCGCGTGGAACTTCCGTGACGTCTCCGAGCAGACCGGGATCGCGCCGGGCCGGTTCTTCCGTGCCAGCGAGTTGTCCAGGCTCGACGACGACGGCCGCAGCGCGCTGAGCGGCTACGGCGTCACCGACGTCGCGGATCTGCGGACGCTGCGCGAACTCGAGCGGCACGGACCCGGCTTGGTGCCCGCGGGCGTCGACATCCACCATCTGCCGTTCGTCGAGACGGCCGCGTCCGACGACGAGGCGCCGCACGAGCACGCCTTCCAGCGGATGATGACCGACAAGCCCGACGGGATGTCGGTCGCCGACGCCGCGGCGCGCTACATGACCGAGGAGTACGGCCGCATCGCCGGCGCTCCACTGGCACAGCGCGCGGTGCACCGGGTGGTGACGCTGCTGGGTTCGGGCCGTCGCGTACTGGCGCACTGCTTCGCGGGCAAGGACCGCACGGGCTTCGCGATCGCGATGGTGCTGGAGGCCGCCGGGGTGGACCGCGACGCCATCATGGCCGACTACCTGCGCAGCAACGCCGCGGTCCCGCGGCTGCGCGAGAGCATCCTGGAGACGGTGCGGCAACGCGCCGCCGAATCGCCGGAAGTGCTCGAGCTCGCCGAGGCGCGGCTGACCGAGTCGGTGCTCGGCGTCCGTGAGGAGTACCTGCACACGGCACGGCGCACCGTCGACACTGAATTCGGTTCGCTGCGCGGCTATCTCGAGGCGACAGGGCTGACCGATGCCGACATCGAGCGGCTGCGCACCGCGCTGAACGGCTAGTCCAGATACAGCGCTACAGCAGCCCCGAGTGCACGCTTTGTGACGGAAAATCGCCGATTTCCGTCAGAATGCGTGCACTCGAGGCGCTCACGCCGTCAGGAACACCCCGACGGCCCACGTGACCGTCGCCAGCAGCGCCCCGGTGAGCTCCACCCCCACCGACAGCGCCACACCCTTGATCGCGTGCACCGTCGAGGCCCAGGCCCGGGCGACGTTGCGGCGCATGGTCATCTCGGCGGCGAACACCCCGGCGACGAAGCCGACCAGCAGGCCGACGACCGGGATCACGAAGAACCCGACGATTCCGGCCAGCGCGCCGACCACCAGCACCGAGGTGCGGACCTGCGCGTCGCGCATGCGCCGGGCGGGCCAGGTGTACTTGATCACGGTGGCCGCCGCGAAGAACGCCGCGGCGATCCCGAACGTCACCCACGCCGCCGCGGTGCCGACGACGAATGCCCACACCCCGATGGCCGCGATCACCAGCACGCCGCCCGGCAGGATCGGCACGATGATCCCCACCAGACCGATGGCGATCACCAGCGCGACGAGGACGATCCCGCCGGTACTCATCCTCAGCCCTGCATCGGGGTGTTGACCTTGTCGGCCTCGATGGTGACGACCAGCCGTGTCTCGTCGGGGTTTCCGCTGAAGTACGGGTACGGGATGCCGAGGTACTTCTGCGACAGCTCGTCGATGCCCTCCTTGCCGCCTTCGCTGGTCATCGACACCACCCGGCCGCGCACCTCGAAGAAGCGGGCGACGTCGTCGGGGTCGGCGACGTTGACCGCGATGCGCGGATCACGCCGCAGGTTCCGCTCCTTCTGCATCCCGCCGACGATGTTGAGCACGACGTGCTCGCCGTCGGTGGTCACCCACGTCTCGGTGAGCTGCGGGGAACCGTCGGCCATCAGCGTCGCCACGAAGCACGGGCTGGGCTTGCGGAGCAGTTCGAGCAGAGCGTCGGGCAGGGCAACCGCCATGGTGTACGTCCTCTCAGGCTTGCAACTGGTCGGCGAGATCACCGAAATCGTCGGCCATGACGTCGAATTCGTCGGCAGCCGGTCGGCGCAGCACCCGGTCGGGGCCGTGCTCGGCGGGCCGGAACACGAAGCCGGTGCGCAGCCCGGCGTCCCGCGCGGAACGCAGGTCGGAGGGATGCGCGGCCACCATCATCAGTTCCGAGGGTGCCACGTCGAGGATCTCCGCGCACCCGAGGTATGTCTCGCGGTCCGGCTTGTAGTGGTGGAAGATCTCCGCGGAGAGCACGCAGTCCCACGGCAGGCCTGCGCGCTTGGCCATGTTCGTCAACAGCGAGACGTTCCCGTTGGACAGCGTGGTGATGACGAACCGCTTCTTGAGCCGGGTCAGTCCGGCCACCGCGTCGGGCCACGGGTCCAGCCGGTGCCAGGCGCGGTTCAGGTCGTCGATCTCCGCGTCGTCGACGGTGATCCCGGCGTCGGTGAGCAACTCGACCAGGCGTCCGCGATGTAGGTCGTCGATCCGCGTCCACGGCAGCTCGCCGCGGCGCACACGGTCCATCGCCGGTGAGTAGCCCGCCCGCCAGGCGTCGGCGAACGCCGGCCAGTCCCGCTCGAATCCGTGCCGGGCGCCGAATCGCTCGAGTTCGGCGGTGACACTCGAGCGCCAGTCCACGACCGTCCCGAACACGTCGAACGCGAGCGCTCGGATCATCTAAGGCTCCAGCACGAGTTTGCCTGCGACCCCGCCGTCGGCGAGGCTCTGCAGCGCCTCGGCCCCGGCCGACAGCGGAAACCGCACCGGCTCAGGAGGTCTCAGCCCGGCGGCGACCAGTGCGGCCAACCTGGCACCCACCTCGGCCTGCGCGCCGGGGGTGCGGTTGACGAACTCCCCCCAGCCCACGCCCACGACGCTGACGTTGCGCAGCAGCAGCCTGTTCACTTTGACCGTGGGGATGCCGCCGGCGGCGAAGCCGATGACCAGCAGGCGTCCCTCGGTGGCCAGCGCGCGGACGGCGTCGTCGAAGGTCGAGCCGCCGATCGGGTCCACCACCACGTCCACGCCGCGGCCCCCGGTGTGCTGCTTGACCGCGTCCAGCCACCCGTCGCTCAGGGGCAGCACCACGTCGGCGCCGAGGGATTCCACGAAGCCCATTGCCGACGGCCGGTGCACCATCGCGATCACCTTGGCGCCCATCGCTTTCGCGATCTGCACCGCGGCGGTGCCGACCCCGCCGCCCGACCCGAGCACCAGCACGGTCTCGCCGGGGCGCAGCGCGGCCCGGCGCTGCAGCGCGAAGTACATCGTGTAGTAGTTGCCCAGCAGAGCCGCCGCGGATGCGTCGTCGACGTCTGCGGGTGTGGGCACCACACTGCCGGGGTTCACCGCCACCTGCCCGGCGTACCCGCCGAGCATCGTGAACGCCGAAACCCGCTGTCCGACAGCGAAATCAGATGTCTCGGGCGCCGCCCGCACCACCCCGGCGACCTCCATGCCGGGAATGAACGGCGGATCCAGGCGCATCTGGTACTCACCGCGCAGGAGCAGCAGGTCCGGGAAGCACACCCCGGCAGCCCGCACGTCGATCACGACGTCGCCGTCACCCGCGGGGTCGGGCACGTCGGTGTACACCAACCCCGCAGGACCTGACAGCTCCTGCGCGACAAGCGCTTTCATCCGTCAGCCGAGAGCGAACGTGGCGCGCTCGGCTGCCGACAGGTCGGCGATCTCGCCCCACCGGCCCGCGACGTCGTCGACCGAGGGCACTTCGGTGAACGTCACACCGCTGTTCTGGAACAGCGCCACCCGCTGCACCTTGCCGCCACCGACGATGAACACCGACGCGGTCTCGGGCACCTCCTCGGTGCACAGGTAGGCCACCACGGGCGCCACGTACTCCGGCGTCAGCTTCTCGAACACCTCGGGCGGCAGGATGTCCTGTGTCATCCGGGTGGCCGCGATCGGGGCGATGGCGTTGGCTTTGATGTTGTACTTCGCGCCCTCCTGGGCCAGCGTGTTGATCAGGCCGACGAGGCCGAGTTTGGCGGCGCCGTAGTTGGCCTGTCCGAAGTTGCCGAACAGTCCGCTGGTGGAGGTGGCGACGACGACGCGGCCGAAGCCGTTCTCGCGGAAGTGCGGCCACGCCGCCCGGATCACGTTGTACCCGCCGTAGAGATGAACCTTGAGCACGGCGTCCCAGTTGCCGAACTCCATCTTGTGGAACGTGCCGTCGCGCAGGATGCCGGCGTTGCTGACCACCCCGTCGACCTTGCCGAACTCGTCGACAGCGGTCTTGATGATGTTGGCGGCGCCCTCGGGTTCGGCGACGGAGTCGTAGTTGGCGACCGCGCGACCGCCGGCGTCCTTGATCTCCTTGACCACCTCGTCGGCCATGTTGTGGCCGGCGCCGGTGCCGTCGCGTGCGCCGCCGAGATCATTGACGACCACGCTGGCGCCTTCGCGGGCGAGCGTCAGCGCGTATTCGCGTCCGAGACCGCCTCCGGCGCCGGTGACGACGATGACCCGATCCTGCACTCCTGGCATGACGATTCCCTTTCCTAGAAAAGCCGTCTGGCGAGCTTCCAAGCCTTCTCTGTATACGGGGGATAGATGAAGGCGCCGACGTCGGGTCGGGTTGGCTTGGTCATCACGGTCTTGCGGTGGCTGAACTCCTCGAATCCGTACTTGCCGTGATAGGCGCCCATCCCCGAGGGGCCGACGCCGCCGAAGGGCAGCTTGTGGGTGGCGAAGTGGAACAGCAGGTGGTTGATCACCATGCCGCCGGCGGCGACCTCCTTGATCACCCGCTCACGCACGGCCTTGGTCTTGGTGAACAGGTAGGCGGCCAGCGGTTTGGGCCGCGAGTTCACGAAAGTGATTGCCTCGTCCAAGGATCCGACGGTGACCACCGGCAGGATGGGACCGAAGATCTCGTCGGTCATCAACGGCTCGGCAGGGTCCGGGTCGACGACGACGGTCGGCTGGATCCTGATGTTGACGGCGTCGGAGCCACCGCCGACCGCGACGGTGCCCTTGGTTGCCGCCAGCGCGTTGGCCAGCCGGTTGAAGTGGCGCTCGTTGACGATGCGCTTGCCGCCGGGGTTGCCGGCCTCGAACTCGGCGACGGCCTCACGCAGCTTGTCGACCAGCTGGTCGCGGATCGGGGCCTCGGCGAGCACGTAGTCCGGCGCGATGCAGATCTGTCCGGAGTTGATCAGCTTCGTCCAGGCGATGCGCTTGGCGGCGACCTCGACGTCGGCGTCGGCCGCCACGATCACCGGGCTCTTGCCGCCCAGTTCGAGCGTCACCGGCGTCAGGTGCGCGGCCGCGCCCTGGTAGACCTTGCGGCCGATCTCGGTGCCGCCGGTGAACAACAGGTAGTCGAAGCCCTGGTCGATGAGTTCCTGGCTGACCGCGCCGTCGCCCTCGATGACGGCGATCGCGTCGTTGTCGAGATACCGCGGAACCAGCTCGGCCATCAGGGCCGAGGATGCCGGCGCGATCTCCGAGGGCTTGAGCACGACCGTGTTGCCTGCGGCGATCGCGCCGACGGCCGGGCCGAGCGTCAGCGCGAACGGGAAGTTCCACGCGCCGATGATCAGCACGGTGCCGTACGGCTCGTACTCCACCCAGCCGCGGCCGGGCAGCTGGGAGAACTCCAGCATGCGGTAGCGGCGCTTCATCCACTTGCCCACACTCTTGGCCGCCGACGCCGCCTCGCCGGCGGTGCTCGCGATGTCGGCCAGCCACGCCTCGAACGGTTTGCGGTCGAGGTCTTTGGCCAGCGCCTCGGCGATGGCGCCTTCGTTCTCGGTCATCAGCCGCTCGAGGGCCCGCAGCTGTTGCTTGCGCCATTCGACGCTGCGGGTGCGGCCCGATGCGAACGTCTCACGGAGACGGCGGACGGTGGCCGGAATGTCGGGGGTGGCGGCACCCACGTCGACGGGGACGGCGGAATCGGTGGTCATGACGGGTCTCCTTCATCTGACCTGCGGAATACCCGAATCGTAGCCAACCATCCGGTTGGTGAACAGGCGGCTGGGGAGCCGCGGACGCTCAGCGCCGAACTGCGGTGGTGAAGGTCGAGAAGGATTCGCCCTCGTTGTCGCCGATCTCGATGTAGCGGTCGAGCCGGACCATCTCGTCCTGCGAGGCGATCGCGTCGGCCTGCCAGCCGTGGCCGTTCAACCAGTCGGCGACCTCGGCGCGGTCGGCGTCGTCGTAGGTGAGCTCGGTGATGTCCATCGGCTCGACGTCGAACTGCGCGGTGATCCGGGAGAACCGTTCCCGCATCCGCTGCCTGCGGTCCGGGGCGTGCAGGCCCATCGACTCGGCGGCGATGCGGCTGCCCGGGGCGCTCAGCTCGGTGATCTGGGAGAACAACCGGTCCTGGGCGTCGGCGGGCAGGTACATCAGCAGTCCCTCGGCCAGCCAGGCCGTGGGCTGCGCGGGGTCGAATCCGGCGTCGGTCAGTGCGGCCGGCCAGTCCTGCCGCAGGTCGATCGCCACCGCGCGACGATCGGCCGTCGGGCTGACGTCGTGGGCGGCGAGCGTCTCGGCCTTGTACTCGAGCACCTTGGGCTGGTCGATCTCGTAGACCGTGGTGCCGGCCGGCCACGGCAGCCGGAAAGCCCGGGAGTCCAACCCGGATGCCAGGATCACGACCTGCCGGACGCCGGCGTCGACCGCGGCGCCGAAGTACGCGTCGAAGAAGTGCGTGCGCACCGCCTGGTAGTTCTTCATGTTCTCGAACATCGCGGCGACCTCGGGGTCGGACGCGGAGACGGTGGCGACGAAGTCGTCGTCGAGCATCAGGCCCCACACCCCGGTGCCGGCGTCGGCGATCAGGATCTTGGCGTAGGGATCACGGATCAGTGGGTCGGGACGCTCGGTCTCGGCGGCTCGGGCGGCGGCGACCATGACGGCGGTGGCGCCGACGCTGGAGCTGATGTCCCAGGTGTCGTTGTCGGTGCGCAGAGAGCTCATACTTCGGAAGTCTATCTATCAAATGCTGGGGCTCAGCCACGGTGTGGGCCACGCCACAGCGCGGTGACTAGCCCAGATGCCAGAGCTTGTTGGCCAGCAGCAGTTCGAGTTTGTGCACGACCGCGCCGAGGCCGGCCCCGTCGCCGACGAAACCGGCGTAGAAGCCCATTCCCCACAGCACGGCGACCAGCATCTCCACCAGGTGGCTGACGTCGGTGTCGCTGCTGAGTTCACCGCGCTCGATCGCATCGTTGACGACCCACGTGACGAAGGCCCGCGAGTTCTTCAGCGGGTCGTGCTCGTCGCTGACCAGTTCCGGGTGGCGCTGGGTCTCCAGCACGGACGTGACCAGGAACGCCGCCGCGGAGCGGTCCTCGGCGTCGGCCTGCGTCGTGGCCGACAGGAAAGCCGCCAATCGGTCGACCAGTCCTGTCCGCTCGTGCGCGCGCGCCACGCCCGCGCTAACAATCGACGTATTCGTCTGCTCGACCACCTCGGCCCACAGCACGCGTTTGCTGGCGAAGTAGTGATTGATCGCTGGACGGGTCAGGTCGGCGCGGATCGCGATGGCCTGGAACGTCGCGGCGTCGTATCCAAGTTCGCTGAACACCTCGCGAGCAGCATGCAAAATGCGCTCCCGCGTCTCGGCGGCCTTCGCTGCGGGGGGACGACCCGGACCTCTACTCGCCGTATACGGCATTGTGAAATTGTGCCACACGTCACCAGCCGTGACGGCACTCGCCCTGCAGCGCGCTCGCAGCCTGCCCTCTCAGCAAAAGTTGAGCGCACGTAATCGCAGTTTTCCGGGGACACAGACCGCCGACATCCGGCCCCGTCGAACTAGGGTTTGGCTATGGGGGCGGTCGGGTCACGGGAATCGTTCTTCAACGCTGGGTTCGACGTGCTCGCCGAGCTCGGCTACGGCGGGCTGAAGCTGGCCGAGGTGTGCCACCGGCTGGGTGTCACCAGCGGGTCGTTCTACCACTATTTCTCCAGTTGGTCTGACTTCACCCGCCAGCTCGTCGCCCATTGGCACGAGGGCATGACCGTGCGCGTCGTCGAGGCGGTCCGCGACGAGCCCGACCCGCGCCGGCGGGTGGACAAGTTGATCAAGGGCGCGCTGGAGTTGCCGCACGGCGCCGAGGCCGCGATCCGCGTCTGGGGCTCGATCGATCCGCATGTGCGTGCGGTGCAGGCCGCGGTGGATCATCAGCGCTTCGACGCGGTCTTCGAGTCGGCGTTGCAGCTGCTGGACAACAGGCGGCAAGCTGAGATGTTCGCATCGTGGTCGGTGTACCTGCTCGTGGGATACGAGCAGGCTCTGCTGCCCCGCAACCCGGACGGATTGGAGTGGCTCGTGACGCAGTTGCTGGACAGCCTCGACGCCGGCCGGTTCAGGTCGGTGCCCGACGGTGACTGAGACCGCCGACGACGACGTCGAGGCGCCGCCAGTCGGGCACGTCGTGTCGATGTTGCGGGAGCGCCTCTACGGAGCGATCTCCTGCCTGGCGACGCTGGTGGTGCTCACCCGCTACACCGAGGACGACACCAGCGGCTGGTTCCGGATGCTCGATGTGGCCGTCACGATGGGTGGTCTGTGGGCCGCGAGTCTGCTGGCCGACTGGGTCGCGCATCTCGCCGTGCACGAAGAGGCGCCCCACGGAGCCGAGCGCTGGCGGATGCTGCAGGCCTCGGGCCAGATCCTGCAGGCCAGCGTGCTGCCCCTGGTCGCGCTGGCGACGGCGGGCATCGGGCTGCTCGACACCGACACCGCGATGTGGGTGGCCAAGTGGATCCTGGTCGGCGAGTTGGGGCTGATCGCGCTGCTGGCGGTGCGGCGCACGCGGCTGCCCTGGTGGCAGCAAACTCTCACTGTGGCCACGTTGATCGGTGTGGGCCTGCTCGTCATCGGCATCAAGGTGCTCGCGCATTGACGACCGCGCCCACTCTCTCTGTGCGGGGACGCATCGTTGCGCGCATGCATCAGCGCGATCCCGACAACGACGCCCTGCGCCGCGCGGTGCGCGCGGCCACGGTGGTCCCGATCGCCGCGGCGGTGAGTTTCGCGATCGCAGGCGGTAACTCGCAGACACCGCTGTTCACGCTGTTCGGTTCGGTGGCGTTGCTGGTGTTCTCCGACTTCCCCGGGAACCGGCAGAACCGGGCCGTCGCCTACGCCGGGCTGGGCCTGAACGGAATGGTGCTCATCTCGCTCGGCACGCTGATCGCGCCGTATCCGTGGCCCGCCGTAGTACTGATGTTCGTGCTCGGGGTGGCCGTGACGTTCTCGGGGGTTCTCAGCGAGACGGTCGCCGCGGGGCAGCGGGCGACCCTGCTGACCTTCGTGCTGCCTGCGTGCACTCCGCCGGGCCCGATCGGCGAGCGGCTGCTGGGCTGGACGATCGCGCTGGCCGTCTGCGTGCCTGCCGCGCTGTTCGTGCTGCCGCCGCGGCACCACGGTCAGTTGCGCCGCCGGGCCGCCCGCGCCTGCCGTGCCCTGGCCGACCGGCTCGACGGGGCGGCGACCGCCGACGACGTCCACCGCGCGATGGACACGCTGCGAGAGACGTTCCTGGGGGCGGACTTCCGGCCGGTCGGACTGACCGCGGGCAGCCGGGCGCTGGTGCGCGTGGTCGATGATCTCGAGTGGGTCGCCGACCGCACGGGGCAGGGCACCGGGGTCACGCTGCGCGACCGGGATGCGGTGGTAGCTGTGCTGCGATGCGCGGCAGCCGTGCTGCGCATCTCGCGGCCTGCCGACAGGGAACTGGCCCGCGCCGACCTGGAGGCCGCCCTGGTCGTGCTGCGCGACATCGCCCGGGGACGCTGGCGGGAGGATCTCGACGAGATCCTCAGCGCCCCGAACGACGAGCGCGCCGTCGCGTTGGGCCGTGAGTTGTTGCGGCGGCGCACCATTGCCGCCACGATCAGCGCGACCGGCCGCATCATCGCGGCCGCGGCAGCAGCCGACGCTCGGCCGGTGTGGGCCCGCGCGCTCGGCAGGCGGCTGCCGCCGACCGGTGCGTCGGATCGTCTGCTCCCGGAAACCGTTGCCGCAGCCCAGATCACGTCGGGCTTCGTGGCCAACCGCTCGGTCGCGGTGCGCAACAGCCTGCGCACGGGGCTGGGGCTGGCGGTCGCGGTGGCGATCACGCACCTGTTTCCCGTCGAGCACGGGTTCTGGGTGGTGCTGGGCGCGTTGTCGGTGCTGCGCAGCAGCGCGCTGAGCACCGGCACCCGGGTGTGGCGCGCGGTGATCGGGACCGGGATCGGCTTCCTGCTGGGGGCGCTGCTGATCGGTCTGGTCGGGGTGGAGCCGACGGTGCTGTGGCTGCTGATGCCGCTGGCCGTCTTCGGATCGGCCTACGTCCCGGAGATCGCGTCGTTCACCGCGGCCCAGGCCGCCTTCACGATGATGGTGCTGATCTTCTTCAACCTGATCGTGCCGACCGGCTGGCAGGTGGGGTTGATCCGCGTCGAGGACGTCGTCGTCGGTGCGCTGGTCGGGGTGGTGGTCTCGGTGCTGCTGTGGCCGCGCGGGGCGACGGCGTCGGTCACGCGCGCGATCGACTCGGCGCGTGCGATCTTCGCCCGGTACCTGTGGGCATCGGTGCTGCGCATCACGCGCGGCGCGTACGAGGAGCGCACCGACGAGGTGGCGACGCTGAGCCAGAACGCGCTCGCCGCGTCGCGGGTCATCGACGACGCTGTGCGACAGTATCTTTCGGAGAGCGGTGCCGAGACGGACTTCCGCGCTCCGGTGGTCCGCTCGTTCAACCGGGCGATCCGGTTGCGCGCGGCCGCCGATCTGATCGCCGACATCCCGACCCCACCGCCGCTGTCGGCCTATCCGGACGTCCGCGAAGTCATCGAAGCCCACGCCGGGGCGATCTGCGAGCGCGTGGCGGGCCGGCCCGACCCCGAGCATCCGTGGGCGCCGATCAGTGACGACTTCGTGCGGGCGCTGCGCGCGCAGATGCGCGACGACGACCTCGGCGTCTCGGCGGCGCTGCCCCTGCTCACCGTTGCGGCGCTGATCGGTGAGCTGGAGTTGATCTATCCGCTCTCAACGTGACGGGCGGTGCGGCATCAGCGCGTTCGGCGGGATGGTGCCGAACCTGCCTGCGTTGAAATCCTCGACGGCGGCGATGAGCTCGGACTTGGAGTTCATCACGAACGGGCCGTACTGGAACACCGGCTCGCGAATCGGTTTGCCGCCCAACAGCAGGACCTCGAGGGCCGGCCGGTGCGACTCCTGGGTACGGGTGGCCGCGACCGTGATGCGGTCGCCGGGGCCGAGCACGGCGAGCCGGCCCTGCTCGATGGGATGGTCCACGGGACCGACCGAACCGCGTCCGGACAACACGTAGACGAGCGCGTTGAAGTCGCGGTTCCACGGCAGGTTGAGCCGGGCGCCGGGTTCGATGGTCGCGTGGGCCAAGGTGATCGGCGTATGCGTCGAGCCGGGACCCGATGCGCCGTCGATGTCGCCGGCGATCACCCGCACCAGCGCGCCGCCGTCGTCGGAGGAGAGCAGGCCGACCTGCGGGCCCTCGATCGACTGGTAGCGGGGCGCGGCGAACTTGTCCTTGCGCGGCAGGTTCACCCACAGCTGGATGCCGTGGAACACGCCGCCGCTCTCGACCAGTTCCGCGGGCGGTGTCTCGATGTGCAGAATGCCGGATCCCGCGGTCATCCACTGGGTGGCGCCGTCGGTGATCAGCCCGCCGCCACCGTGGGAGTCCTGGTGCGCGAAGCGGCCGTCGATCATGTAGGTGACGGTCTCGAAGCCGCGGTGCGGGTGCCAGTCGGTGCCGCGCGGTTCGCCGGGTTGGTACTCCACCTCGCCCATCTGGTCCATGTGGACGAACGGGTCGAGGTCCCGCGCGCTGACACCGGCGAACGCGCGCACGACGGGGAAGCCCTCGCCTTCGTATCCGCGCGGTCCGGTCGTCACCGAGCGCACGGGGCGGTCGGTGTCGGCGGGGGCCGGGGCGGCGATGCGGGGCAGGGTCAGGGTGTCGGCGGTGATCGCGGGCATACCCCATCTAACCGGACCGTGGTCCGATTCATTCCGTTCGCTGGTGTGCGTACAGATCGTCGAATCGGCCCGATCCGCGCGCTGGACGCACACTAGGCCCACGTTCAGCGGGTACTCCCCCGCCATGGCCAACAGCATCTGGGAAGTCGTCGCCGCGACGCTCTATGACCGCGGCAATCCCGACGGCGGTGCGGAAGAGTCGTCGCTCGTCACCGGACCCGAAGACGAGGCCCGGCGCGTCTACGCGGACACGACCGCGGTCGCGGCGGAACGCGGATACGAGTCCGTGACGCTGCGGCGCGACGGCGTGGATGTGGAGTCCTGGCCGCAGGCCACCGGCTGGACGTCCTAGCGGGCCGTCCGCCAGGCGATCAGCCCAGGACGCCCAGGGCCGCGGCCCGCGCCTCGGCGGCGCTCGCGGTGCCCAGCACCGCGTCGGCGGCCTCACGGCACTGCTGCAGCGTGACCTGCGCCAGCTTCGCCCCGACACCCTGGACCGCGGCCGCCGCGGCGGACAACGAGGTGACGCCCAGCCCGGTGAGCACGCACGCCAGGAGCGGATCGGCCGCGGCCTCACCGCAGACACCCACCGGCTTGCCGACGGCCGTGCCGGCGCGCACGGTCATCGCGACGAGCGCGAGCACCGCGGGCTGCCACGGATCGGTCAGAGTGGCCAATTCGGCCGACATCCGGTCGGCGGCCATCGTGTACTGCGCGAGGTCGTTCGTACCGATCGACAGGAAGTCGACGTGCTCGAGGATCCGGTCGGCCAGCAGCGCCGCCGCGGGCACCTCGATCATCACGCCGGGCGTCAAGCCGCGCGACCGCGCTTGTGCGGCAAAGGACTCCGCCTCCTGGGCGGTGGCGATCATCGGCGCCATCACCCATGGCTGCTCACCGGATTTCTCCGCCGCCGCCGCGATCGCGTCGAGTTGATGGTGTAGCAGGCCGGGGTTGTTCTCGGCGATCCGGATGCCGCGAACGCCGAGTGCCGGGTTGGCCTCGTCGGGATGGCCCGCGAACTTCAGCGGCTTGTCCGAGCCGGCGTCGAGCGTGCGGATCACGACCTTGCGGCCGGCGAACGCGTCGAGCACCTCGCCGTAGATCTGCGCCTGCTCCTCGACGGTCGGCTCGGCGTCGGTGTTCAGGAAGCACAGTTCGGTCCGGAAAAGGCCCACACCTTCGGCCGGAGTCTCCCGCGCGGCGCGGGCCGCGGCCCCGTCCTGCACGTTGGCGAGCACGGCGACCTGGTGACCGTCCGCGGTCGCGCCCGGCCCGGACCAGTCGGCCGCCGCTGCCGCGACGCGGGCGGCCTCCGCGACGGCGTCCTGTGCCGCGGACTCCTGGGGCGTGACCGTGACCGTGCCGAGGGTGCCGTCGACGAGCACCGTGGTGCCGGCGGGTACGTCGTCCAATCCGTGGACGGCGACGACGCACGGGATGCCCAGCTGCCGCGCGATGATCGCGGTGTGGCTGGTCGGGCCGCCCAGCGTGGTGGCCAGCGCGACGATCAGCGCCGGGTCCAGGCCGGCGGTGTCGGCGGGGGCGAGGTCCTCGGCGCAGAGCACCGACGGGGAGTCGGGCAGCGGTACGCCGGGCTCGGGCAGGCCGTTGAGTTCGGCGATCACCCGGTCGCGGATGTCGCGCAGGTCGGTCACGCGCTCGGCCATCAGGCCGCCGAGCTTGGTGAACATCTCGACGAACTGGTCGATCGCGGCGCTGACCGCGCGGACCGCGGGCGTGCCGTCGGTGATCCTCTTCTCTGCGGCGCCGAGCCAGCCGCGATCCTGCGCGAGGGTGGCCGTCGCGGCCAGCACCTCGGACGCGGCGCCGGTCGCGTGGGCCGCGCGGTCCCGCAGGCGGCCGGCCACGGTCGCCGCCGCTGCGGTGAAGCGCTCACCCTCGGCCGGCCGGTCGTCCTCGGCGACCTCGGGGAGGGTGCTGACGTCGACCTCGGGGAGCCGGCCGGGACGGATCACCGGCGCGTAGGCCACCCCGGCCACGACGGGAACCCCCTGAAGCACAGTGCCGGAGGGCGGGGAGGAAGAACCCTGTGAGCTGAGCGAAGACGTCGCGGTCATGTGAACCAGATTACAAGAAACCGTTGACAAGTCAACACGTTCAGGAGTAAAACCAAACATATCAACAACAAACCGGACGTATCCCCACACAAACGGAGCTCCATGTACCCCGAAGAGCGGCAGCAAGCCATCGCCTCCCTGGTGATGGCCAAGGGCCGCGCGTCGGTGACCGAGCTGGCTCAGGCCTATGACGTCACCACCGAGACGGTGCGGCGCGACCTGGCGGTGCTGGACAAGGCGGGCATCGTGCGCCGCGTGCACGGCGGCGCGGTCCCGGTGCGCGCGCTGCACCTCGTCGAGCCCGGCGTCGGCGAGCGCGATGTCACCCGGTCCGAACACAAGGACGCCATCGCCGCCGCGGCGGCCGAGTTCTTCCCCCTCAGCGGCGCGAGCGTGCTGCTCGACGCCGGCACCACCACGATGCGCATCGCGGCGCACCTGCCGACCGACCGCGAACTCGTCGTCGTCACGAACTCGGTGCCCATCGCGGCGCGGCTGGCCACCATGCCCACGGTGTCGCTGCAGCTGCTCGGCGGACGGGTGCGCGGGGTCACCCAGGCCGCCGTCGGCGAACAGACGCTGCGGGTGCTGGACACCATCCGCGTCGACATCGCGTTCATCGGCACCAACGCGATCAGCATCCGGCACGGCCTGTCCACGCCCGACAGCGAGGAGGCGGCGGTCAAGCGGGCCATGGTGCGGGCGGCCAACTACGTCGTCGTCGCCGCGGACTCGTCCAAGGTCGGCCGGGAGGACTTCGTCAGCTTCGCGCCGATCACCAGTGTCGACACCCTCATCACCGACCCCGAGATCAGCGCCGCCGACCGCGTCGAACTGACCGATCAGGGCCTCGAAATCATCTGCGCAGGAGATCACCAGTGATCGTCACCGTCACGCCCAACCCGAGCATCGACCGCACGGTCACGCTGCCGTCCACGCTCACGCGCGGCGCCGTCCACCGCGTCACGTCGGTCACCAGCCAGGCCGGCGGAAAGGGCGTCAACGTCGCCCGCGCGCTCACCCTCGCCGGCATCGACGCGCTGGCCGTCCTGCCTGCCGCCGGCAACGACCCGTTGATCCCCGCGCTCGAGACCGCGGCGGTGTCGTTCCAGATCGTTCCCACCGCCGAGTCGGCCCGCACCAACCTGACCATCACCGAGCCCGACGGCACCACCACCAAGATCAACGAGCCGGGCGCGACGCTCGACGACGCGACCGTCGCCGCACTGACCGACGCGGTCCTCGCCGCCGCCGACGGCGCCGATTGGGTGGTGATGTCCGGATCGCTGCCGCCCGGGATGCCGGCCTCCTGGTACGGCGACGTGGTCGCGTTGCTCGCCTCCCGCCCCTGCCGCGTCGCCGTCGACACCTCCGACGCGCCGCTGGACGCCCTGGTCGGCTCGCTGGACCGCGGCGCCCCGGATCTGATCAAACCGAACGCCGAGGAACTCGCCAGTGTGCTGGGGCTCTCCCCTGAACTGCTGGAAAGCGCTGTGGCGCAGGGTGATCCGGAGCCGGTGGTGACAGCGGCCCGCCAGCTCATCGACCGCGGCATCGGCGCGGTGCTGGCCACCCTCGGCGCGGAGGGCGCGGTGCTGGTCGACGCCAACGGCGCCTGGATGGCGACCCCGCCCCCGATCGTGCCGCGCAGCACCGTCGGCGCGGGTGACTCGTCGCTGGCCGGCTACGTCCGCGCCGAAGTCGGCGGCGCCGTTCCACCGCAGCGGCTGCAGATGGCCGTCGCCTACGGCAGCGCCGCCGCGGCGCTGCCCGGCACCACGCTGCCCACCCCCGCCCAGATCGACCTCGCCGCCGTGCAGGTCTCGCCCATCTCACCGATTCCCGCCACCCAGTAACACGCCGACGACGAAAGTAGTGCCATGACAAGCTCCACCACCTCTCCGCCGATCATCACCACCGACCTGGTTCTGCTCGACACCGCCGTCGACGGTGACAAGCAGGCGGTCATCGCACGCATGGTGGGCAGTCTCGCCGCGGCGGGACGCACCCACGACGCCGACGGGCTGATCGGCGCCGCGATGGCCCGCGAGCAGCAGTCGGCCACCGGCCTGCCGGGCGGCATCGCGATCCCGCACTGCCGCTCCCCCTATGTCGACACCCCGACGATCGGCTTCGCCCGGCTGAGCCCCGCGGTGGACTTCGGCGCCCCGGACGGTCCGGCCGACCTCGCGTTCCTGATCGCGGCACCCGACTCCGGCGGCCAGGAGCACATGAAGCTGTTGTCCAGCCTGGCAAGGGCGTTGGTGCGCAAGGACTTCGTCGAATCGCTGCGCAACGCGTCGTCGGCCGAGGAGGTCGTCGGACTGGTCGACGGCGTGGTCAACCCTGCCCCTGCTCCGGCCACCCCGGCCCCCGCCGCGGCGCCGGTGGAGAAGCCGACGGCCAAGACGCTGATCGCGATCACAGCGTGCCCCACCGGGATCGCGCACACCTACATGGCCGCCGACGCCCTGGCCGCCGCGGCCAAGGAGGCCGGCGTGACCATGATCGTCGAGACGCAGGGCTCCTCGGGCAGCACCCCGGTGCCTGCCGAGACCATCGCCAAGGCCGACGCGGTCATCTTCGCCACCGACGTGGGCGTCAAGGACCGGGGCCGCTTCGCCGGCAAGCCCGTGATCGCCTCCGGGGTGAAGCGGGCTATCAACGAGCCGGCCAAGATGGTCGCCGAAGCCGTTGCCGCAGCCGATGATCCGAACGCGCCGCGGGTCGAGGGCTCCGCCGGCGGTGCCGCCGCGGCCGGTGCCGCGCCGGCCGGTGGCGTGGGCTGGGGCACGCGCACCCGGCAGATCCTGCTGACCGGCGTGAGCTACATGATCCCGTTCGTCGCCGCGGGCGGTCTGCTCATCGCCCTGGGCTTTCTGTTCGCCGGCTACGAGATCGCGAACACGCCCGACGGGGCGACGCAGTCGATGGGCAACATCATCGCGCTGAACAACTCGCTGACCAACCTCCCCGATGGCGGGTTCACCCAGTATCTGGGCGCGATCCTGTTCTCCCTCGGCGGTCTGGCGTTCAGTTTCCTGGTGCCCGCGCTGGCCGGCTACATCTCGTTCGCGATCGCCGACAGGCCCGGTATCGCGCCCGGCTTCACCGCGGGAGCGCTCGCGGTGTTCGTCGGCGGCGGCTTCATCGGCGGCATCGTCGGCGGCGTCATCGCCGGGTTCGCGGCGCTGTGGATCAGCAATCTCAAGGTGCCCAAGTGGTTCCGGGGACTGATGCCGGTGGTGATCACGCCACTGGGCGCGTCACTGTTCGTGGGTCTGATCATGTTCTTCCTGGTGGGCCGTCCGCTCGCGCTGATCAACACCGGTCTGACCAACTGGCTCAGCGGGATGTCCGGAACGTCGGCGATCCTGCTCGGTGTCATCCTCGGCCTGATGATGTGCTTCGACCTC
This sequence comes from Mycolicibacterium psychrotolerans, assembly GCF_010729305.1. Classification (NCBI taxonomy): domain Bacteria; kingdom Bacillati; phylum Actinomycetota; class Actinomycetes; order Mycobacteriales; family Mycobacteriaceae; genus Mycobacterium; species Mycolicibacterium psychrotolerans. Next base: position 779,449 of record NZ_AP022574.1, read on the forward strand.
GGTGGCCCGGTGAACAAGGCGGCCTATGCGTTCGCCACCGCAGGCCTGGCGGCGTCGACCACCGCGTCGTTCCAGATCATGGCCGCGGTGATGGCGGCCGGCATGGTGCCCCCGCTGGCGATGGCCCTGGCCACTGCGGTGCGACCCGGGCTCTTCAGCGAGCCTGAGCGTGAGAACGGCCGCGCCGCATGGCTTCTGGGCGCATCATTCATCTCCGAGGGTGCCATCCCGTTCGCCGCAGCGGACCCGCTGCGCGTCATCCCGTCGATGATGTTCGGCGGCGCCATCACCGGTGCGCTGTCGATGGCCTTCGGCGCGACCTCGCGAGCACCCCACGGCGGCATCTTCGTGCTGTTCGCCATCGACAACAAGCTGGGCTTCGTCATAGCGCTGGCCGCAGGCACGGTGGCGGCCGCGGTCGCGGTCGTCGCGGCCAAGCAGTTCATCCAACCGGGCGCCAAGAAGGCCGAGCGCGAGCTCGCGGCCGTCCCGGCCTGAGACCATCGATTCCAGACAACCGAAAGAGGAGAGTTCATGCCCACCAAGACCGTCATCGTCGGATCGTCGATCGGACTGCATGCCCGGCCCGCGGCGATCATCGCCGAAGCCGTCGTCAACGCCGGCGTGCCCGTCACCCTGTCGGTCGACGGCGGTGAGCCGGTGGACGCCGGGTCGGCGCTGATGATCATGACCCTCGGCGCGGGCAACGGCGCCCAGGTCACCGTCGCCTCCGACGACGAGGCCGCGCTGAACACCATCGCCGATCTGGTGCAGCAGGACCTCGACGCCTGACCTACTTTCCCCTTCCCGCCGAAACTGCGTTCCACGCGCCGAAGTCCGAGTAGAGGCCGCGTGGGACGCAGTTTCGGCGGGAAAGAAAGCGGAATGACCCTCCTCCGCGGGCCCTTAGGCTTGCCCATGTGCCGGCACCGAGTACGTTCGACGTGACATTTTGCGCCGCCCGACGGGCGGCGCTATGTTTGCTGACGACGTGCCGGACCGCGGGGATCCGGACGGCCCGGGTGGGGGGTGGACAGTAGTGCAGCGACTCGGTGCGCTGTTTGCCGTGCTGGCGCTGATTTTGTTGGTGACGCCGCCGTCCGCGGGCGCCATCGAACCCCCGGTCATCGATCCGGCCGCCGTTCCCCCTGACGAGACGGGGCCGGACCAGCCGATGGAGCAGCGGCGGGTCTGTGCCGCGCCGACGGTGTTCCCCAACTCGAACTTCGCTGACCGACCCTGGGCGAGCGACTACCTCCGGCTCGCCGACGCGCAGCGGTTCGCCACCGGCGCCGGGGTAACTGTGGCCGTGATCGACACGGGCGTCAACGGGTCGCCGCGGGTGCCCGCGGAGCCCGGCGGCGACTTCGTCGACCAGGCCGGCAACGGCATGTCCGACTGCGATGCCCACGGCACCCTGACCGCCGCCGTCATCGCGGGCCGGCCCGCCCCCACCGACGCGTTCGTCGGCGTCGCCCCGGATGCGCGCATCCTCTCGCTGCGGCAGACCTCGGACAGCTTCCAGCCGGTCGGTACCCGCACCGACCCCAACGATCCGAACGCCACGCAGACCGCCGGTTCGCTTCGCAGCCTGGCCCGCGCGATCGTGCACGCCGCCAACATCGGGGCGCAGGTCATCAACATCAGTGAGGCGGCTTGCCACCGACGTCGCGGCGCCACCACCGGCAGTCCAGCGTGCGGTCCGGCCGGCTCAACGCGTCCACCATCGCGGCGACTTCGGGATGCGGATCCCCGAAGGCGGTCAGGATGCCCTGCGCGGTCAGGTCACGGGTGACCTGCTCCCACACGGTCCGGCGCTGGTCCTCGTACGGAATGTTGGGGCGGATGCCCAGGGCCAGCGGGAAGTCGACGAGGTGCAGCAGGTCCGCGATGACCAGCATGCCGTCGATGGTCACCTCGACGCCGACCACGTCGTCGTAGTGGGTGGGTTCGGCGTCGCCGAAGAACGGGCTGGCCATCACCGGCGGAGCCGCTCGGCGGATGCCTGATCGGTGGCCTCATACCGGTGCGCGGCGCATGTCAGGTTCTCCTCGAGCGCGCGTGATTCGCCGGCGACACTGGCCGCCGCGTCGGCCCGGGCCTGCTGGATCGCCTCGAGCGCAGCCGCCGTGGACCACGCGACCACCCCGTGGGACATCCGGATGGGGGTGTCCACACCGGCGACGGCCGCAGTGGCCGAGGCCATCTCGGCCGCGGCCTGGCCGTGTTTGGCGGCGAGTTCACGCAGGTGCGCGGTCGTCACTTCGAGGGCGTCATACGACATGAGCGGTGTCTTCTCTGCTCGGTTACTGCGGGGGTCGGGTGGCTGCCGGGGCCGGCGGACGCGGCGGTTCGGCCGCCGGCGGCGGGGCCGCGGCCGGTTCACCGGGCTCCGCGACGGCGCCCGGGGTGGTCGGCTCGGCGGCATCGTCGTCGGCGGCCGGCTCGGCCGGTTCGTCGCGGGGGTCCTCGTCGGTGGTCGACGTGGCGGTGTCCGGCGCGCCGTCGGTGGACTCGGCGGGTTGCGCCGACGTCGCCGTCGACAGTGCCTGGCCGGCCGCGGTGACGACCCCGGTCAGCGCCGCGGCGATCGGCGCCATCGCGGAGCCGATTGCACCGCCCACCGCGCCGAACACCGATGACATCGCGGCCATCGGATCGGCGGCCGTCGGCGGTGGCGCAGCCTGTCCGGCGGTCGTCGCCTCGGCGGGAGGGGCCGGCGAGCAGTGAACAGGGGGTGGCATCGCGGACGCCGCCGGAGCCGGCATCGACGGCGACGCGGCCCCGATGGACGGTCCCCGCTCCGGGTCGCGGCCGGACGGCACGTCGGTGGCCGGTTCGGTGCCGGGTCGGCGCTCCTGCTCGTCGACGGGCGGCGGCTGATCCTCGTCGAGCACCGGCGGCGCCGTCTTGCGCGTCAACGCCGCATAGCCCTCGACGAGCCGTCGCAGCTCGGCGGCGTTCTCCCCCGTCTCGGACGCCAGGGTGGCGAGTTCGGTGCTGCTGACCAGCAGAGCGGTGTTGACCGCGGTCATCTCGACGGCCGCCTTGAGCGCCTTCCCCACGCCCGGGATCAGCGCGACCGACCAGGTGGCATAGCCGAGCGAGGACAGGTGGTCGGACAGGTCGTCGAGCTTGCCGCGGTGGTATTCGACCTGAAAGGCCTCCCGTGCGACGACCGTCTGCACGTCGCGGTCCAGCACGGCCAGCGATGCGGCGGACCCGGACTGCCGGCGGTTAGCCGACGCGTAGGCCCGCGACCCGGTGCCCGCCCAGTCGTCCCGGGGGTAGGCCGAGTCGACGGTCTGGCCGGCGCCGGTGAAGCCGGTCGCGCCGCGCCCGAACGCCTCGCCGGGATCGGGCGTACCCCAGCCGGTGGTCAGCCGCATCCCGGCGATCAGCAGCTGGCCGGCATCGAGGATCTCCGAGCCGGACGACGCTGTTCGAGAGCGCGCGTCGGCATTGCCGAAAGCACCGCCGATGACTTTGCCGAACCCGTCGGCACCATCGGACATATCCACACCGAATCACCCCTTCCCGCTGGGAGCCTACCAGCGGGTACCCCCCTGTACTGTCACCAATTTCCACGCTCCGCGGTACCGGCAGAATCGTCGGATCAGAGCCTGCAGCTATCGCAGACGACGCCTTTTAGAGGCTATTTCCTATTTGGGCAAACTCGCCTGACTGCGCGTCCGCGGAGATCATCGTCGGCAGCGGCAGAGCCGCGTGTGACGCACGCGCCCCGCGTCCGAGTCAGTTGACCGGCCCCGCCCGCGGTTCTGCGATGTCTTTGCTCCGAGGACGGGGCCGTACGCTGAGACCCTGCACGGATGGCACCGGCGAGGAGACGCTTTGTGACGGACCGCGATGAGACACTGCGGGGCGAATCGGGGTGGACGGACTCCGGGACACCCCCGACGGGTCAGTCCCCGGTCGTCCCTCCCCGCCCGCCGTTCGACGCGGGCCCCACGCAGGTCCTCCGGCCCGGCGCGCCGGGCCGGAGGACCTGCCCGCCGGCGTGGCCGCCGTCGGGCCGCCCCACGCCTCCGCCCGGCCCGTGGCCACCGCGGCCGCACGAGCCCGACACCGCCGGTCTGCCGGCCCAGCCGGGGTCCTACGCCGAGCGCATCCGCCCGGCCGACCTCGTTCCGGTGCGCAAGCCCATCCCTGGCCGGGGGTGGCGTCGCGCTCTGTTCACGGCCACGTTCGGTCTGATCAACCTCGGGCCGTCGCCGGCCGAACGCCGCATCGCCGGACTCGAAGCAGCGATCCGCGCGCCGCTGCGCGGCCACTTCAAGATCGGGGTGATGGGCAAGGGCGGCGTCGGCAAGACCACGGTCTCGGCGTGCATCGGCTCGGTCTTCGCCGAACTCCGCCAGGACGACCGCGTGGTGGCGGTCGACGCCGACACCGCATTCGGCAAGCTGGGCAGCCGCGTGGATCCCCGCGCCCAGGGGTCGTTCTGGGAGCTGGCCGGCGATCAGCACCTCGAGACGTTCGCCGACGTCCGCAACCGCGTCGGCAGCAACGCCGCCGGACTGTTCGTGCTCGCCGGCGAAGCGACTCCCGCGCGCCGCCGTGTGCTCGACCCGGCGATCTACCGCGAAGCGACGGCCCGGCTCGACCGGCACTTCACGATCTCGGTCGTCGACTGCAGCTCGACGATGGACGCCCCGGTGACCCAGGAAGCGCTGCGCGATCTGGACGCGCTGGTCGTGGTGTCCTCCCCGTGGGTCGACGGCGCGGCGGCCGCGGGCCAGACACTGGACTGGTTGGCCGCGCGCGGCTTCAACGGTCTTCTGCACCGCACGGTGGTTGTGCTCAACGACTCTGACGGCCACGCCGACAAGCGCACGAAATCCGTTCTGGCGCAGCAGTTCTCCGGGCACGGCCAACTGGTCGTGGAGGTGCCGTTCGACGGCAATCTCCGACCGGGCGGGGTCATTGACGGCACCCGTGACATGTCTCCCGCCGCCCGGCTCACGTTCCTCGAGATCTGCGCGGCACTGGCCGCACACTTCCCGAACCACCAGCGCTGACCGACGCTCACGGAAATGTCGGACCCCTGTGATTGTGTGGGGTCATGTCACCGACGGCTTCACTCGCCCAAGATGAGCGGCTGTCGGTGCTGTTCGATGAGTTGGGCGAGTTGACGGGTCAGCGCAACGCGATCGACGGGCGCATCGTGGAGATCGTCGCCGAGTTCGACCGTGACGAGTTGTGGGCCGCGGCGGGAGCGAAGTCGGTTGCGGGCCTGGTGGCGTGGAAGGCCGGGGTGTCCCCGTCGCGAGCGGAAACCATTGCCGCCGTAGCGCATCGGCTCAACGAGTTCCCCCGGTGTGTGACCGGGTTGAAAGAAGGCCGGCTGTCGCTGGATCAGGTCGGGGTGATCGCCCAGCGGGCGGCCGAGGGCTCCGATGAGCACTACGCCACGCTGGCCGCCGCAGCGACGGTCACCCAGTTGCGCACCGCTCTCAAGCTCGCCCCCAAACCCTTACCCGAGCCGGAGCCCGAATCCGACACTCAACCCGAAGCGGAGCCCGCGCCGGAGCCGTCGATCAACAAGACCACGGACGACCAGTACACGTACTGGCACATCCGGCTGCCTCATGTGGAGGCAGCGACGTTCGACGCGGCACTTCGCTCACACCAGGACGCGTTGATCGCCGAGTGGAAAGAGCTCGACGAAACGGCCGCCCGCCCGCCGATGCCCACCACCGTCGACGCCTTTCTGCGCCTGGTGGAGACGGGATGGGACGCCGAGGCCGCCCGCCGACCGCACGGGCAGCACACCACCGTGGTCATGCACGTCGATGTGAAGGACAAGGTGGGGTCACTGCATCTCGGTCCGGTCCTCTTGCAGCACGACAGGCAGTACCTGTCGTGTGACGCCACCTGCGAGGTGTGGTTCGAGCGCGACGGACGGCCGATCGGTGCGGGTCGAACCACGCGGACGATCAGCCGGCGGCTGCGACGCGCGCTGGAGCGCCGGGATCTCACCTGTGTGGTCCCCGGTTGCGGCGCCACTCGCGGTCTGCACGCCCACCACCTTCGGCACTGGGAAGACGGCGGGCTCACCGAGCTGATCAATCTCGCTCTGGTCTGTCCCTACCATCACCGGGCCCATCACCGCGGTCTCATCACAATCGTCGGGCCCGCTGATCGGCTCGTCGTCACCGACCACGCCGGCCGGCCGATGACGTCGACATCGCTGGCCCGGCCACCCACACAACCCCCGCCTGACGTCGCCCCGTGCCCCGGGCCGACCGGGGAACGCGCCCGATGGTGGTGGTACGAACCCTTCCAGCCGCCGTCACCCCCCGCGAGGAACTAAGCCTGGCGCAGACTCAGCACCTCACCGACGATCCGTCCGTCGGCGAGCAGCTCCCCCATCTGCCCGGACTGCCGTTCCGACACCTGCCAGGCCGGGTCGTCGCCGTATCGGCGCGCCAGCTCCGCGTCGACCCGGTCGACGCGGTCCTGCCAGTCCCCGGGCATCGCCGGCAGATCGGACGTGCGCAGCCGCGACACCACAGCCAGACCGGCTGCGGCCACCGCGTCGCGCAGCGAATCCGGTGTCGGGAAGTGGTTGCCGTCGGGTCGCTCGTCATCGGTCAGCGGCGTCCGTGCGACGAAGACGAGCAGGCCGATCCGGCCCGGCGGCCGCACCACCCGGCGCAGCTCACTCAGCACGGCGACGTGGTCGGCTGTCGTGCACAACACGCCGAGGCACCACGCCGCGTCGACGGCTGCGTCGGCGAACGGCAGCGCATCGGCACTGCCCTGCACCGTCGGATAGCCGAAAAGCGACCGCGCGGCGCGGCAGGCACCCGCCTCGGGCTCGACCAGCATCGGCGCGACCGGTTTCCGACCGACGGCGTAAGCCGCGGGCCCGCCGACCCCGGCGCCACAGTCCAGCAGCGACTCCCCGTCCCGCAGCTCGAGTTCATCGATCAGCCAGTCGAGGGCGGCCGGATTGCCGCTGCCCCGGCACCCGGCGGGAACGTGATACGACGGCCCCAGGTCGCGGGCCACCGTCGCCGTCCATTCGGCGACGGTGTCGAACTCCGCCGACATCGCGTCACTCACAGCGCTTCCCTCCCCTGCCGGATCCGTCGTCCGACCTCGGCCTTGATCTCGGCTCCGGCCCGGGTTCCCGCCGCCGACGCCAGCCCCGAGACGTTGACGCCGTCGACGCCGTCGACGGCCAGCAGCGCCCGGGCCTCGGCGACCGCGGCATCGATACCCGCCTCGACCGGATCGGGGGCATTCAGGATGCCGTCGACGACGCCCCAGTCGACCGCCAACCCGGGCAGGCCTTGCAGGACAGCCGCCGAGAGCTCGTCGGTGATCACCGCGACGGCCGCCAGTACGGGAATCGCCAGTCCGGCCGCGCGCGCGGCCGCCATGAAGTCGGCCACCACAGCCGGGGCGGACATGTGGTTCAGCACGGCGATGCTCGCACCGGCCCGCTGCTTCTGCACCAGGCGCAGCGGCCGCCCCGAAATTGGCGGCGCCGAGGGTGTTTCGGGTACGGCGGCGGTGACGCCCAGCTCGGCGGCCAGCGCCACCAGGCGCGGACCGTCCAGGTCGAACGTCTGCGTGACATCGGGGCGCACGTCGTAGGCGCGCCCGTCGCCGGTCACGCAGAGCACCGTCCGCACGCCGGTCAGCGCCAGCCCGCGCAGTTCCTGCTCGAGTACCACGCGATTGCGGTCGCGGCAGGACAGCGTGATCCAGGGCTGCACCCCGGCGTCGAGGAGCAGAGAGCCCATCAGCGTGGGCGGAAAATCGGGCCGGTTCTGATGCTCGCCCACCAGCACCGCATCACAGGAGTCGGCCAGCGCACCCGCCGTGGCCGCCAGATCCGCCGCGTCGAACGGAAGGCAGCTGAAGTCGGTGAGGATCAGCGGCGCCGCCACGCGCTGCGCTTCGGCCGGGGCGCCGTCCCACAGCACGGTCTCGGGAAACTCGCACGGACCGGGCCGCATCTCGCACTGGCCGTCCGGCCGGACCCCGCCGCAGGGGCCGAACCGCATGTGCTTCGGACAGCCCGCCGCCGCGCGCTCCCCAGCCAACTCCGCCGTCATCGAACCTCCGTGTCGTCGCAGCATCGTGCCCCGCGCCGGGCGCACCCAAACGCGGAGCACCGAGGGCATTACGGCTATTCGGTATGGACCTTTGGCCCCATCGGCGCCCTGGCAGCGTCCCTAGGCTCGAAGAAGCGCAGGACGGGACGGTTGCCTCCAGTTCGGCGTCAGGCGAGACCGGAGGCAACTCCGCCGTTAAGAAGCAGCGCCGGCCCTGTTTTCGCCGCTCTCCCCCGGGTCCTGCGCGCCGGAGGGCAGCCGCTGGTGAGCGGTCATCAGCACCCCGTCGTACACCTCCCGGGTCGGCAGCACGCCGTCGTGCTGCAGCGCACGGAAGTCGACCAGAATCTGCTCGGCGAGAAGTCGCAGTTTCACGTTCGTCTGTTGCGAACGCCACCGCAGCAGGTCGAAGGCCGCGGATGCGTCGATGCCGTAGACCACCATCAGCATGCCCTTGGCCTGCTCGATGGCCGCGCGATGCTCGGCGAACTCGGCGACCTGGGCCGACATCTCGCTGCGCCGATCGTCCTCGTAGGCAGACAGGTCCACGTAGAAGCCGTCACTTCCCACCACGCGACCGCTGTCGTCGCGCAGCTGATTGCCGACCACGACCACGTGATGGATGCGGCCTTGCACGTCCTGGATGCGGTGGCGCGAGCTGAAGGCCGCCCGGGTCTCGCGGATCCGCTCCATCAGCGCGGCCAACTGAGGGCGATCGGCGGGATGCTTGTGGCTGAGCACCAGTTCGGTGGTGGGGACGACGCTGCCGGGCTGATAGCCGTGGATTAGCGCCACCTCGTCGGACCACTCCCACCGGTCCTCGTCGAAGAGGTAGCGGACCCAGCCGATCCGCGGCGCCGCGGACCCGGCGTCGTTGCCGACGGCTGTGGCGTCATCCGGTGTCGGCACCGATGGGCCCCCAAGTCCTGAAATTGTCGCAGGTGTCACCAAAAGTACCGACCGGCCCGCGGACGCGGGATCCTTCGCTGGGAACTCATGCGATCTGGGTGATCAGCGACTCGATGGCCTCGGCGTCCGCCGGCGCGACCGGTTCCCCCGCCTCGGCACGCGCCACCACCTGCTCGGCGACGCCGGCCGCCTGCGCGGTCTCCGGGACAGTCAGGTTCGCACCGCGACGGGCGGCGTAGAGCCGCTGGCCGAGGGTCGCGCCGGGCGCCTGCGCGGCACGGACCATGAGGTCGTCGTAGAGGCGGCGCACCGCACCCAGCGCCTTGATCAATGCGGGCGTGACGCGGCCGATGCGCGCCGCCCCGGCCGCGACCCCCTCGAGTTGTCGCAGATCGGTCAGCATCGCGGTGATCCGCGGCGTGAACGCCGGGTCGTCGACCGGAGGCAGCGACGCCACCGTGTCCGACAAGGTGTTCACCGCGGTGACGACGGCCTGAGCGATCAGGGAGACCTCCTCGCCATTGGCCGGAGGCGCCGGCGGGCGGGGGCGGTCGGGCTGTCCGGTGCGCAGCCGTTCGATGGTTCCCGGCGGCCACTGCAGCACCTCTTCGAGCTTTGCCCGGGTGCGCTCTCGAGGCCAGCTCCTCCCCTTCTCGAACGCGATCAGCGCACCGGCGTTGATGATGCCGTCGGCGGCCAGGCGCCGCTGGCTGATGTTGAGTTCGCGGCGCCGTGCCGCTGCCGCCGCTCCGGCTCTGACCATCCCCGGATCGAGCGCGTCGGTCGATTCCTCGATCGACTCCGCGTTGATCATGTGCCGGGGTTTCCTCGTGTGTGGTGGGGCCCAAGGGCGGTCGAATCCTATCGAGCAGTGCGTACCGCTACGGCTCGCAAGTCCGGGCGCAACGGTTCGACGTCAAAACTACACCGTCGCAACGTCGACAACCGCATCAACGCTACATGTTTTTCGCGACGTCTCGTCAGCAGACAGACGCAGCTAATACCCAGTTCACAACGCTTTTCTTCGCCCCGTTGCGCCATTGAGGGATGGCGCACGCAACCAGCCCGCAACGGTTCTGCCCGTAGAAAGTGTTGCATCGCTACGGTTTCTCGATTAGCTTTCCTCCCATCGCGGCGGATGCGCCGCCCAGGCACAGAGGAGCTACCCGATGAACGCAACCCCGTGGGACGAGACGCCGGTCGGCGAGTGCACCCGGGATCCTGACCGTTGGACCACCACCGCGGACGACGAGGCGAAGGCCATCTGCCGCTCCTGCCCGCGCCGGTGGCTGTGCGCGAAGGAAGCCTGCGAGTCACCCCGCGCCGAAGGATTGTGGGCGGGCATCTACGTGCCCGAGGCCGGCCGCGGCCGCACCTTTGCTCTGCGCCAGCTCAAGTCGCTGGCCGAGCAGCACGGCCAGCGGGTCGGTGAGCGCCGGGTGTACTACGCCGAGATCGCATGAGCGTCGATCCGGTCCGGAATATCACGGCCGCCTGCCCGGTTGACTCTGCTGGCGGTGCCGGACATGCCCCGGGCTCCAACCCTTTTCGTCGCTTCGAGCGACCACTCGCCGAGAGGCGCCATGGCGGCACCGCCCCCCGACCTCAAGCCGCGTTGCGTGGCGACGCGGCCAGCCCGCTCAACATCAGTTGCAGCGACGATTCGAACGACGACCGCAGCATCAGGACGCGCAGGTGTGGCGCCGCGGCGGCCGCGTGAGGAGCCTCGGCATGAGGAATCCGGTCGCCCAGTTCCTGCCAAGCGGTGTTGTCGCTGCTGCGGATGTCCGGCGACAGCGAGAGGAACGCCGCCTCGAGCATTGCCTGTCCGAGCAGGAAGTCGGCCAGCGAGCGGAATCGGTAGGCGGCCGTCTCGTCGTCGAATCCGCCGTCGCGCAGCAGCCCGATCGTCAGCTCGACGGCACGAATCTCGTTGTCCAGACCTGTCGTTCGCGTCGCCACCGCGAAGCCGGTCTGTGGGAAGTCGTTGACGTACACGCTGTAGAGCGCCCGCGCCAGGTCGGCCAGCGAGTCGATCCAGTGCTCGCTGCGCGACCAGTTGTCCAGAGCGATGCCGATCATCCGGTCAGCGACCGCACGCAGCACGTCGTCGACACTGCCGAAGTAGCGGTACAGCGCCGAGGCGTCCGCACCGACAGCCGCGGCCAGTGTGCGTGCGCTCATCACCGCCGCGCCGCGGTTCTCGATCAGGTTCACCGCCGCGTCGATGTACACCTCGCGCGACAGATCTGTTCCCGCGCGGGTGCGGCGCCGCCGTCGCCCGGCGGCCGGCTGGCGCCGCGGTTCGGCCATTCCCCACCCCTTACGTCAACACCGTTGACTATACGGATGTATTGCCAGAAGCTTGATCGTCGCGCGACCGGACGGGAAAGAGGGTCATGGGGGACAGCAAGAGAGTCACCGTTCTACGCATTCGGCGCACCGCCCACGACGGCGGCTACCTCTCTTACGAGGTGGACGGGCACACCGAAGACGGGCACGCGCGCCGCTACACGTTCACCGGGAATCTCTTCGTCGGTCCGGTGGTGCTCTGCGGGGACGGCGCCCCCGCAGACGTGGTGATCCACCACCCGCGCCGGTTCGGTGAGTTCGCGACCGAGCAGTGGGTGCACCGCTTCTTCGCCGAATGGCAGGAACAGGATGCGCACACCGAGGACGTCGCCGCCGTCACCGCCGGCTGCCTGACCACGGGGTACCAGACGCGCTGCGGGTGATCACCCGCTCTCACCACGTGTCGATGAACCGGCCGCCGCCGCGCTGCGGTCCGCCCGCGGCGGCGAGCGTCGCGGCGATCACCGATCGGGTATCCGCGGGGTCGATGACGTCGTCGATCTCGAAGAGCATGGCCGCGTTGAGAGCACGCGCGTTGTCCTGCGCGACCGCGGTGACCTGCCGGACACGTTCCTCGCGCTCGGCGTCGTCCGCGATCGCCTCCAGTTCCTTGCGCAGCCCGAGGCGCACCGCACCTTCCAGACCCATCGGCCCCAGATGCGCGCCCGGCCACGCCACCGTCAGCACCGGCTCGTGCAGGCTGCCGCCCGACATGGCTTGCGCTCCAAGGCCGTATCCCCGCCGCAGCACGACAGCGACCATCGGCACCCGGAGCGCGGCGCCGACCACCAGCATCCGCGAGGCCCGGCGCACCAGCGACTCCGCCTCGGCGTCCGGGCCGACCATGTAGCCAGGGCAGTCGATCAGTGACACCACCGGCAGCCCGAACGCGTCGCAGAGTTGCAGGAACCGCGCCGCCTTGTCCGAGGCCGCCGCGGTGATGGCCCCGGCCGTGAACCGGGTGTCGTTGGCGATCACCCCGACCGCGCGCCCCTCGATGCGGGCCAGCGCGGTCACCATCTCCCGCGCGAACCGGGGACGCAGTAACGTCACGGAGCCGTCGTCGGCGAGCGTCTCGATGACCGGCGCGACGTCGTAGGCGCGCCGCTCCCGTTCGGGCACGGCGGTGCGCAGCGCATTCTGGTCACGCGCGGTCCACTCGGCGACGTCGCCGGTGAAGTAGCCGAGCAGCCGCTTCGTCACGACGACGGCCTCGGCTTCGTCGGCGACGACGACGTCGACGTTGCCGTTGGGTTCCTGGACGCTCATCGGGCCCACGGCGTCGGGCGGCACATCCCCCAGGCCGCCGCCGGCGATCATGGCCGGTCCTCCCATGCCCAGGGAGGCGTCTGCGGTCGCGACGATGAGATCCGCCGTACCCGCGATCACGGCGTTGCCGGCGAAACAGCGACCCTTGACCACAGCGATGCGGGGGACGACGCCGGAGAGCTTGGCCCACAACGCGAACGCGCGGGTGTCGAGCGCCGAGACCACGGGGTAGTCGGTGTCTCCCGGTCTGCCGCCACCGCCCTCGGCGAAGAACACGGTGGGCAGCCGCATCCGGCCGATCAGCTCGAAGAGGCGGTCCTTCTTGCGGTGCCCGAGTACGCCCTGGGTTCCGGCCAGCACGGTGTAGTCGTAGGACAGCACCGCGCACGCGCTGCCGTCGACGCGGGCGGTGCCAGCGACGAGTCCGTCGGCAGGCGTCCGCGCGATCAGGTCCTCGAGGTCGCGGCGCATCCGCTGCGGGGCGATCGCGAACCGCCCGTATTCCACGAAGGACCCCGGGTCGACCAGGTCCGCGACGTTCTCTCGGGCGGTGCGGCCATGGGCGGCGTGCCGGCGCTCGACCGCCTCGGGGCGCGCGGCGTCCTCGGTCAGCTCACGCCGGCGCAGCAGATCGAGCAGGTCGTCGCGCAACTCCCCGGAGTCAGGCATCGAGGTCGGCGATGGCCGCGGCGATGTCCTCGAGCAGCGCATCGACCTGGTTTTCGTCGAAGCCCCGCTTGCCGAACGCGGGTTTGTTGAACCGCACCGCGCGCACGTCGTCGGCGGACAGGTGACCGCGGCCGTCGAGGCGGCGGGCCGCGAGAGCGACGAAGTCCTGCACCGACTTCTCGTCGTATCCCCGCTTGCCCCAGGGCGGTTTCTCGAACGTGACGTTGCGCAGATCCTCCGCCGTCAGCCCGCCGTCGCCCATGAGTTCAGACTCTAGCCAGTTATCCACAGGCCCTGTGCACGGATGCGGCCGGGCGTCGGTGTGCGGGCATACCGTGCGGACATGACGAACTGGATCAACACGGTCAGCCGTGATCATGTGGAACGCGGGGTGCGCGGCCGCTTCACGCAGGCCAACCACGGCAAGCCGCACATGCTGCGCAAGATGGCCAAGGGCGACTGGATCATCTTCTACTCACCGAAGACGGCCTATCCCGACGGCGCTCCGTTGCAGGCCTTCACCGCCATCGGTCGCGTCGCCGATGACGAGCCGTATCAGGCGGAGGTGTCGCCGGATGTCGTGCACTGGCGGCGCAACGTCGACTTCCTCGACTGCGCCGAGACACCCATCCGGCCGCTGATCGACGAGCTCGGTTTCATCGAGGACAAGTCCCGGTGGGGCTACAAGTTCCGCTTCGGGGTGTTCCGCATCGACGACCACGATCTCGAGGTCATCCGTTCCGCGATGGTCGATTCTGCGGCCGTCGGCCGGGCCGCTGAGGAGACTACTGTGAGTCCATGAGCAACACCGACGCGGCGCCCTCCGAAGTCGACTGCGCCCCTTCGACATTCGCCGGGGTGCTGCATCCCCGCGAGGTGCCGCTGGGCGGTCCGCGGGCGATCCGGGTGCGCCGTACGCTCCCGCAGCGCGACCGGTCGCTGATCGGGGCGTGGTGCTTCGCCGACCACTACGGTCCGCACGACCTTCGGGGCGGACCGGGCATGGACGTGCCTCCGCATCCGCACACGGGTCTGCAGACGGTGAGCTGGCTGTTCAGTGGGCAGATCGAGCACCGTGACAGTGCCGGGGTGCACGCGGTGGTGCGTCCCGGGGAGTTGAACCTGATGACGGCCGGTGCAGGCATCTGCCACTCGGAGGTGTCGATCGCCGATGCTCCCGTGCTGCACGGCGCGCAGCTGTGGGTCGCACTGCCCGACTCCGCCCGCGACACCGGCCGCGATTTCGCCCATCACGTGCCGCGGCAGCGCACCGTCGGCGGTGTCACGGCGCGGGTGTTCCTCGGCGAACTCGACGGCGAGCGCTCACCGGTGCACACGTTCACGCCACTGCTCGGGGCGCAGCTCGACATCGACGCGGGCGTGGCGGTGACGCTCGACGTCGACGACGAATACGAGCACGGCGTGCTCGTCGACCAGGGCAGCGTCGAGGCGTGCGGCGCCCTGCTCGCGGTCGCCGACCTGGGCTACCAGGGCACCGGCCACCCCGGCCTGCATCTGGCCAATCGCGGCGACGGCCCCGCGCGGGTGCTGCTGCTCGGCGGTGTTCCTTTCCCGTCGGAGCTCGTGATGTGGTGGAACTTCGTGGGCCGCAGCCATCAGGAGATCGTGGCCTTCCGCGAACAGTGGCAGGCCCGGGACGACCGCTTCGGCGCCGTCACCGGCTACCGCGGCGACGTCTCCCGGCTGCCTGCTCCACCACTGCCGCACGCCACCTTGCGACCGCGACCCAATCCGCGGGTATAGAGAAGGGATGGCCAACGACAGAACCGGGGCGCCGACGGAGGTCGCCGCCGAACCGGACCGCTTCAGCATCTCCGTGGAGGGCCGCACGGTGGGGGTCGCCGATTTCTACGACCGCGACGGTCGACGGGTCTTCCCGCACACCGAGGTCGACCCGCGCTTCCAGGGCCGCGGTCTGGCGACCATTCTCGTCCGTGAGGCACTGGAGGCGACCCGGGCCGCGGGGCTGCGCGTCGTGCCGCAATGCTGGATGGTCGCTGAGTTCATCGACAAGAACCCCGAGTTCGCCGATCTGACAGGAGACCCCTCATGACCACCGACAAGACCGGCGCACCGACCGAGGTCGCGGCCGAACAGGACCGGTTCGCGATCTCCGTCGACGGAAACCAGGCCGGGTTCACCGAGTTCGTCGACCACGAGGGCCGGCGCATCTTTCCGCACACCGTCGTCGACGACGAGTACTCCGGGCGCGGGCTGGCCACGATCCTCATACAGCAGGCGCTCGAAGCCACCCGCGACGCCGGTTTGCGGATCGTCCCGGTGTGCTCGATGGTCGCCGGCTTCCTCGAGAATAACCACGAGTTCGACGACATCGTCGACCCCGTCACCACCGAGGTGAAACGGGTGCTCGCGCAAGGCTGATCACGAACGACGGCCGCTACAGATACTGGGCGGTACTCCCGGAGATCGGCATGCCGCCCAGGCCGAGCTTGCGATGATCCCAGCTGCGCATCCGCGACGGCACCACCCGGACACAGATGCGGTTGTTCATCATCTGGTCGACGAACGGGCGCGCCTCCTCGGTGTACGGGCCGGTGTAGCGCTCCCACACACTGATACCGACCCGCAGGTTGGTCTCCGGATCGTCGTAGATCTCGGCGCTGCCGTCGATCGACACACCCCGCAGCGTGTCGTAGGACAGGCCGTCCTCGACCATCACGGTGATGGTCGGGTCGCGGCGCAGGTTGACGGCCTTCTGCGACTTGGCCTTGGTCTCGAACCAGATCTCGCCGTCGAGCACCGCGTACCACATCGCCACCAGATGCGGCCGGCCGTTCGGCAGGACGGTCGCCATGGTGGCCGTGCGGCTCCGTTCGATGAACTCGGTGATCTCACCGTCGGTCATCACGATCTTCGCGCGTTCGTTCTTGCCCACGATCCGCGATCCTTCCAGGCCGCCTCCCGACAATTCCGCCGGGTAAGTCGTTTGATCATGGGATGCGTGGGCAACGACCACACAGGGGTAGCTACGGGGCGGCCGTAGTCCCAAGGCCTCGTCAGGGTTAAGCAATAGCCCGGCGAGGCCGCCTTCGTTTCCGGGTTTCGAACACACGTGCGATGGGCATCCCCGGTGCGGAGGTGAACGACGATGACAGACAACGGCAATCACGCACCGCAGGAGAACGCCGAGAAGGACCCGTCTCAGTGGGTCACGGGCGAGGAGCCGATGACCGGGGCGCAGCGAAGCTATCTGCACACCCTCGCCCAGGAGGCCGGTGCGGAGATCCCCGAGGACGCCACCAAGGCGCAGGCGTCCGAGTTGATCGACCAACTGCAGCAGCAGACCGGTCGCGGGAACTGAGGGAGGGTCAGTAGAAGAGCACGGGCGGCAGCGGCCGCAGGCCGCCACCACTGGTGCTTCCGGCGAAGCGGACCGGTTCGTCGTACGAGCCGGTGAGGCGCAGCGTCCCGATCCGGCGGAACTCACCCACCGGCGGACTGATCATGAAGCTCAACTCGCTGCCCGCGGCGAACCGCAGATCCCGGCCGGTGGTGTTGGGCCGGGCGCCGAACAGAATCGGTTGCAGCCCGGCCAGATACAGCCACAGCGAGGAATACAGAGGGGCCACCGGATCGCTCGGGAGCACCACGTGGTGCAGCGGTGCGCCGTCTCCCGACGACGCCAGCAGGAAGTCCTGGTGGCGGCCGGCCCCGTAGACGTCGCACAGCTTGATGCACAGCTTGCGGGCCGTCGGGCCGCGGTCGTCGGGACCGGCCTGCACCAGCGCGCGATGCGTGACACCAGGACGTAACGCCGACACCGACGGCACCGCGGCCGTGGAGTCGACGGACAGAGTGGCCTCGAAGGTCTCGCCGGGCGCACTGAACACGTCCCCGCCGTATCCGATCACCGCGGCGGCCGTGTCCCGTACCGCGCGGGCACCGGCGAGCAGGTCTGCCGGATCGGCGATGCGCATGCCCTTCTTCATACCCGGTACCCCGGTGGTGAACGACCGAGCCCTCGCGGTGAGGCGCGGGCGCCGCGCATCTGTGTCACGATCGACAGGTGGGGTGTGCTTCTCGTTCGATCCGTTCGTGCCGGGTATCCACGGCCATCGCCGTCAACCTCGTGCTCGCGTCGCTGGCCATGCCGTCGGCCCTGGCGCAGCCCGCAGGTCCCGAACCGCAACTGCCCGGCCCACCACCGGCCGTGCCGGCCGCGCCGCCTGCGATCGGGCCGCTCGACGCAGCTGCTCCGCCGCCCGGGTGTCCGGATGTGCAGGTGCTTTTCGCGCGCGGCACCACCGAACCCCCGGGACTCGGGGCGATGGGCGAGGCATTCGTCGACGACCTCAAGGCCCGCGTCGGTCCCCGGTCGGTGGCGGTGTACCCCGTCGACTATCCCGCGAGCCCCGACTTCCCCACCGCACTGCAGGGCGTCGTCGACGCCAGCACACAGGTGCAGAAGATCGCGGCAGCGTGCCCCGACACCCACATGGTGCTGGGCGGCTACTCCCAGGGCGCGGCCGTGATGGGCTTCGTGACAACCGAATTGATTCCCGACGGGGTGTCGGCGTCGGAGGTGCCGCAGCCGATGCCGCCCGACATCGCCGACCATGTCGCCGCGGTGGCACTGCTCGGCACACCGTCGGACCGGTTCATGAACGTCATCCAGCAGCCGGCAGTCAAGATCGGCCCGCTGTACCAGCCCAAGACCATCGAGCTGTGCGTGCCGGACGACTTCGTGTGCTCGCCCGGTAACGACATCGGCGCCCACGCCCGCTACATCTCCGACGGTCTGGTTGGTCAGGCGGCGGACTTCGCCGCGGGCAAGATCGCCGCGAGCCCGAAGCCGACGTCCCACGCCGGGTGACGCCGGGCTGACGTCAGCGGTCGGTGAGTGTCGCCTCGAACGCCACCCGATCACCGCGGTACAGCGCACGCACGACCTCGATCGGCACACCGTCCTCATCAACGGATCTGCGGTGCAACAGCAACATCGGCATCGCGGTCGTGGACTCGCTCGGCGGAACCCGCTGGATCGTCACCCTGCCGGCGCTCATCGTGCTCGGCCGGATCCGTGGCCGTGCCGCACTGCGCTGACTCCGTAATGTGTACTGCCGTGCGAAGAAGAGCTCTGTGAACGCCGCTGACACCCACCTCGACGCCGACCTCGTCGTGATCGGCTACGGCAAGGGCGGCAAGACGCTGGCCGCCACGCTGGCCCGGCAAGGCTGGTCGGTGGTCATGGTGGAACGGTCACCGATGATGTACGGCGGCACCTGCATCAACACCGGCTGCGTGCCGACCAAGGCACTCATCTCGCGGTCCGAACACCTGGCGCCCGGCGCCCATCCGCAGCACTACCGGGACGCCGTGGCCGCCACCGCACGCCTCACCTCGACGCTGCGTGCCGCCAACTTCTCCATGCTCGACACGCTCGACAGCGCCACGGTGCTGACCGGTGAGGCGGTGTTCCGGGACGCGCACACCGTCGAGGTGCACACCGCTGACCGCGGCACGGTCACCGTGACCGGCCGCCATCTCGTGGTGGGCACCGGCTCGCACGCCGTCATCCCCGACATTCCGGGTCTGCGCGACGCGCCGAACCTCGCGACGAGCACCGAGATGCTCGTCGAGGACCGGCTGCCCGACCGGCTGGTCGTGCTCGGGGGTGGGTACATCGGCATGGAATTCGCCGCGATGTACGCCGCATACGGCTCCGACGTCACCGTCCTCGAACGCCACGCCGACATCCTCGGGCAGGAGGACTCCGATGTGGCCGCCTGCGCCCGCGAGGTGATGGAGGCCGCAGGCGTGCGGATCGTCACCTCGGCGGTCATCGACCGCGTCGACGACCAGGGCGACGGCACCAGTGCCGTGGCGTTCCACACCGAGGCCGGGCCGGAGACACTGCCGGCCGACACCGTGCTGGTCGCACTCGGGCGCACACCGGCGACCGAGGCGCTGGCGCTGGACCGCGCCGGTGTGAAAGTCACTGCGCGCGGCGCCATCTCGGTCGACGAGCACCTTCGGACCAGCCAACCGCACATCTTCGCCGTCGGCGACGTCAACGGCGGCCCTCAGTTCACCTACGTCTCCCTCGACGATCACCGGATCGTGCTCGACCAGCTCACCGGCAGCGGTGCGCGCAGCACCACCGACCGCAGGGCCGTGCCGTACACCCTGTTCCTGACTCCCCCGCTCTCGCGCGTCGGCCTCACCGAACGCGCGGCCGTCGACGCCGGGCGTTCCGTCAAGACCGCCGCGATGCGCGTCGCCGACATGGCGACGGTGCCGCGCGCCCGCATCGTCGAGGAGACCGCGGGCATGATGAAGGTCGTCGTGGACGCCCACACCGACGAGATCCTCGGTGCGGCGCTGCTGTCCTACGATTCGCACGAGGTGATCAACACCGTCGCGCTCGCGATGCGCCACGGCATCACGGCGTCGCAGTTGCGCGACGAGATCTACACCCATCCGTCGATGACCGAGGCGTTCAACCAGCTCCTCGGCGCACTGCGCTGATCAGCGAATCCCTCAGGGCCGCAACGCGACCCGGATACAGCCGTCGGTCTTGTTCTTGAACATGTCGTAGGCGCGCACCCCGTCCTCGAGCGGCAGGTCGTGGGTGATCAGGATCGACGGGTCGAGATCGCCCTGCTGCACGTAGTCGAAGAACTGCGGGATGTAGCGCTGGCCGTGCTGCTGTGCCGAACGCAGCGTCAGGCCCTTGTTCATCAGTGCGCCCATGGGGAACTTGTCGGTCACCCCGTAGACGCCGAGCACCGAGACGACGCCGCCTTTGCGGCACGCCAGGATGGCCTCGCGCAGGCTGGCGGCGCGGTCGGTCTCCAAGCGCAGCGCCTGCTTGGTGCGGTCGTACACCTGCTGGATGCCGGTGCTGTGGCCTTCCATGCCGACGGCCTCGATCACCGAGTCGGGCCCACGTCCGCCGGTCTTCTCCCTGAGCACCTCGGCCACGCTGTCGACCTCGGCGTAGTTGATCGTTTCGGCACCCAATCGTTCTGCCAGGGTGAGCCTTTCGGGGATCCGGTCGATCGTGATCACCCGGCCGGCACCGTTGAGCAGCGCACTGCGCGCCGCCATCAGACCGACTCCCCCGGCGCCCCACACCGCGACGACGTCGCCGCCGGCGATGTCGCAGAAGTCGGCGCCCATGTACCCGGTCGGCACCGCGTCCGACATGAACAGCGCCTGCTCGTCGGTCACGTAGTCCGGGATCGCGAAGCAGTTCACGTCGCCGAACGGCACCCGCACGAACTGCGCGTGGCTGCCGGCGTAGCCGCCGAACTCGTGGGTGTAGCCGTAGATGCCGGCTGTCGGGGCGCCCAGCACGGGCGCCTGCAGTTCGGCGTTCGGGTTCGTGGTGTCACACAGCGAGTACAGGTCGTGATCGCAGTACCAACAGCTGTTGCACGCGATGAACGACGGCACGACCACCCGGGTGCCGACCCTGATCCCGGTGACCTCGTGGCCCACCTCGACGACCTCGCCCATGAACTCGTGCCCGAAGACGTCGCCCTCCCGCATGCCGGGGATGTAGCCGTCGATGAAGTGCAGGTCCGAGCCGCAGGTGGTGGTCAGGGTGACCGCCACGATGACGTCGTGCGGGTTGAGGATCTCGGGGTCGTCGACGGTTTCCACCGCGAGGTCGTTGACGCCGTTCCACACCAGTGCTCTCATGTCGTTCCTCCTCAGCGCGCCGACGCGCGGGCGCTCGGGTTGCGGACGATGGTCGGGATCTCGCCGGTCATCAACAGTGCTCGGGCCCGGTAGAGGACCTTGAAGGCCAGTGCGCCGGTGAGCGCGCCCGGCCCGGGAGTGCTCAGCCGCGCGATCACCTCGGTGCCGCGATCCGACGGCGCATCGCGGAACGTCAGCGCGACCGACGTCGTGCCGTCTGGCCGGGCGTCGACGAACCGGACGTGGCTGTCGTCGTCGACGCCCACGACGCACTCCCACGCGGTGTCGGAGCCGAACGTCCACCGCTGCCGGTCGGGGCCGATGCTCTCCACGGCGGCGACGTCGCCGAATACTCGGGAGAGCCGGTCGGGGTCGGTGAACAGGGCGACGACCTCGGGGCGGGGACGGCCGATGGTGACGGCCTGGACCGGTGAATCGGCGCCGGCGTGGTCGGTCACTTTCTCGGCGGCCTTGGCCACGAGGTGTTTGGCGTGCTGTCTGGCGCTGTCGATGACGCTCATGAGCTCGCAGCTACCCGGGGCGTACCCGCCGAAACATCCTCGGCGCCGATCGTCAGAATGTGCGCGTCCCGAACCACGTCCATCGCCAGCGTGCGGTAGCCGAACTCGTCGAAAAGCACAGTGATGCGGTCGGATTCGCCGCTGATGACCACTCCGTGGCCCCACTCGCGGTGCTCGACGGGGGTGTTCGGCGGCACGGCCGGTTGCTCGTCTGTCAGCGGATGCCCCCGTCCGGCCCTGTCTTCGCAGCTGTCGCAGTTGCCGCACGGATGGGCCATCAGCTCGCCGAAGTAACCGAGCAGGTTGCGGCGCCGGCAGTCGGTGGTCTCGGCGTAGCCGCGCATCATCTCGACGCGGGTGCGGTCGACCCGTTCGGTCGCCTCGGTGATGCGGACTGCCCGCGCGAGCACCTGCTGCACGTCCTCGTCGACCGCGGTGAACCCGCGGCGCCCCGACCTGACGGCGGCCGCCTGCTCGAGCAGGTTTACCGCCTGGGTCAGCGCGCGGCCGCTGATGCCGGTGTCGTCGCTCAGTTGTCTGAGGCGCTTGGGCGTGGTGGTCGACAGCGCCCCGAACACCGCCGTGAGGCGCTCCTCGTCGGCGTGCGCAGTCATGAAGAACTTCGCCAGCGACAGGTCCTCGGGGCGGTAGAACAGCCGCGCCACCGCGTCCCGCCCGTCCCGGCCGGCGCGGCCCACCTGCTGGTAGTAGCTGTCCACCGAGTCCGGGATCGACGCGTGCACGACGAAGCGGACATCCGCCTTGTCGATGCCCATGCCGAACGCGGATGTGGCGACGACGACGTCGATGTCGTCGTCCCGGAAGGCGCGGTGCACCTCGTCGCGGTCGGCCGCGCGCAGTCCGGCGTGGTACGCGCCCGCGGCGACACCCCGCTCGCGCAATGCCGCGGCGCAGCGCTCGGCGTCCTTGCGGGTGGCGGTGTACACGAGGCCGGGGCCCGCCAGCGCGGCCACCGCGTCGAGGACGGCGGCGCGCTTGTCCCGGTCGTCGACGTGGTGCTCGACCTCGAGCCGGATGTTCGGCCGGTCGAACCCGGTGGCGATCACGGCGGGATCGCGCATGCCCAGGTGGCTGACGATGTCAGCACGCACCACTGGTGACGCTGTCGCGGTCAGCGCCACCACGGGCGCTCCGCCCAGTCGCCGCACCGCATCGGCCAGCCGCAGATAGCTCGGCCGGAAGTCGTGGCCCCATGCCGACACACAATGCGCCTCGTCGACCACGACCATCGCCAGCTCGACCGCCGAAAGCCGGTCGATCACCTCGTCTTTGAGCATCTGCTCCGGTGCGAGGAACACGTACTCGGCCTCGCCCGCCCGCACCGCTTCCCAGCTGCGCTCGGTGCGCCCGGCACTCTGGCGCGAATTCACCGCCACCGCATCGGGCGCGGCCGTGTCGTTCAGGTTCTCGATCTGGTCCTGCTGCAAGGCGATCAGCGGCGAGACCACCACCGTCACGCCGGGCATCAGGATGGCGGGCACCTGATAGATCGCCGACTTTCCCGACCCCGTCGGCATCACGGCCAGCACGTCGCGGCCGCCGCTCACGGCCTCCATCCCGTCGAGTTGCTCGTCGCGCAGCGTCCAGCCGAACACGCGACCGGCGGCCTCCTGCAGGTCACTTCGTCGAATCACGGCCCCGCCCATACCCGGGCGCGGCCCGCTCAACCGGGGCATCACCGGACGTGTCGATCGTCGTCGCGCGGGTATTCGTCTCCGCGTGCAAACCCTGGAGATGACTGTCCTCGATCCCCGCACCGGCGACACGGTCGCGCGTGTCCCGATCGCCGGTGCGGCCGACTGCGACGCAGCGGTGGGCCGTGCGCGAACGGCGTCGGCGGCGTGGGCGCGGACACCGGCTGCCGATCGGGCAGCCGCGGTGGCTGCGGCGGCCGACGCCGTCGCCGCGGCGGCGGACGAACTCGCCGAGCTCAATCAGCGCGAGACCGGAAAGCCTCGCGACGACGCCCTCGGCGGGGTGGAAGCCGGGATCGGAACGCTGCGCCAGTACGCCCAACTGGGACCTGTGCACCGCGGCCGCAGTCTGCTCGGCGGGCCGGCGGCCATCGATGTGATGGTGCCCGAACCCCGCGGGGTCGTCGCGGTGCTGACGCCGTGGAACGACCCTGTCGCCGTGGCCGCTGGACTGATCGGCGCGGCACTGGTGACCGGCAACACCGTCGTGCACAAGCCGAGCGAGCGTTGCCCGCGCACCGGGCGACGGTTCGCCGAACTGGTCGCCGCGGCGCTGCCCGACGGCGTGCTGGAGATCGTCGACGGGGACGGGCCCGTCGGCGCGCAGTTGGCCGGCGACGAGCGCATCGACGTGGTCGCCCATGTCGGGAGCAGTTCCACGGGCCGCGCCATCGCGCAAGCCTGCGCGGCGCACGGCGCCAAGGCGCTGCTGGAGAACGGCGGCAACGACGCGCTCATCGTCGACGACGACGTGTCACCCCGCTGGGCGGCCGAGCAAGCAGCGCAGGGCGCCTTCGCCAATGCCGGTCAGATCTGCGTGGCCGTCGAGCGGATCTATGTCGTGGAATCCCTGGCCGAGGCCTTCGTCGACGCCCTGGTGGCTGAGGCGCACTGTTGGAACGACCGCATCGGCCCGCTCGTCGACGAGCGGCACCGCGTGCTCGTACACAGTCATGTCACCGACGCGGTGCGTCGCGGCGCCCGCGTGCTGGTGGGCGGCGAACCGCGGCCGGGTCCCGGCACGTTCTACCCGCCGACGGTGCTGACCGGGTGCACGCCGGACATGGCACTGTTCGCCGAGGAGACGTTCGGGCCGATCGCGCCGGTGCGGGTGGTGCCGGACTTCGCCACGGCGCTGGCCGAGGCCGCCGACGACCGCTACGGGTTGGCCGCCACGGTGCTGACCGCCGACATGGCGCACGCCCAGGAGGCCTGGCACGCACTGCCGGTGGGGACCGTGAAGATCAACGCGGTGTTCGGTGGCGCGCCCGGCGGGTCCGCCGAGCCGCGTCGCGCCAGTGGCTCGGGCATCGGATACGGGCCCGAACTGCTCGAGGAGATGACGGCGATGAAAGTGGTGCACTGGTCACCGCCGGGCCAATAGATCCGCCCAACAACCATTTTCGAGAAAGGACGGCCGCGATGCCGAAGACCACCAAGTCGGGTAAGGCCAAGGAACGCGAACTGCCCAGCACACTGCAGAAATCCGACGACAAGGCGAAGCGCACCTTCGCCAAGGCCCATGACGCCGCCGCCGACGAGTACGGCGAGGGCGAGCGGGCTCACCGCGTGGCCTACAGCGCGCTCAAGCACAGCTACGAGAAGGTCGGCGACCACTGGGAGAAGAAGGACCAGCGCGGGCCCTCCGACGACCGGGCGGAAAGCGGAGGACCACGGGCGTCGGGCGAGACCGCCGAGGGCGTCAACGCCAACGCCACCAAAAAGCACCTCACCGATATCGCCAAGCGGCTGAACATCACGGGCCGCTCGAAGATGTCGAAAGACGAGCTGGTGGAAGAAATCAAGAAGGCGAACCGGCGGGAGAGTCGCAAGTCCCGCGGCTAGGCGTTGCCGGTCCGCTCGCGGTGCTTGCATCCGGGCCAGCAGCACGGGCGGCGCTTGCCCTCCTCGAGTTCCTCCTGGGTGCGCCGGATGCGGCGCTCCCGGGTCGCGGCTTGCTTGGCATCGGTCACCCAACAGATGAACTCGTTGCGCGCAAGCGGTGTGATGTCGTTCCATGCGGCGAGCGCTGAGGGGTTCCCGTTCAGCGCTGCCCGCAGATCGTCCGGCATCTCGTGGACGACTCCGCCGAGGACCGTCGTGTTGCTCACGGCATCAGATTAACTCTCCGGGTGCGCGTCGGCGGTGCCCGAATTGGTGTCCGCGGGCCTTCGATCGCGCCATAAGCTGATGGCAACGTGTGACAACAGTGTTTCGGACCGACGGGGGAAGCAGTGTCGACTCTGCAACAGGCGATGGAGATGGCGGCGCCTGAGCATCCGGGTCGATGGGTGGGTGCGATGGTGATGCGCCTGATCATCGTCGGCGGGCTCATCTGGCTCATCGTGTGGGCGGTGCGCAAGGCCCGGTCGCCGCGGCCGCCGCAGTATCCGTATCCACCCGCGTACTACCAGCAGCCGCCGCCGGGTGCCCCGTGGCCGCACCAGCCGCCCCCGCCCCCGGGTGCCGGCGGCGACCCTCCCTACCCCACTCAACCGGGCGGGGCCTGGCCCCCGCAGGCACCCCCGCCCTACGCCGCGCCGCACTGGCCCCAGCAGCCTCCGCCACCGACCGGCCCGCCGCCGGGGCAGCGTTCGTAGCCGGCACGGGGGATGAGGCGGCTTCGCCGTTCCGCTGAGCACCACCTCTGGCTGAGCGAGTACCTCGTCGCGCGCGGAGTGGCGCGACGCACCCGGCTGTGGCTCGCCGCGACGAGTGCGGCCATGGCGGCGGGAGTGCTGGCGTTGCTCTTCGGCGCCGGCGGGCCGCAGGACGCGGGACCGCGGGCACTGATGTGGATTGCCTTCGCCGGAGGGGTGTTCGGGACCCTGGTGTGGCTGTGGCGATGGCCCTCGCACGCGATGTCACTGGCGTTCGTCGCCGTGACCACGGTCTCCATCGCCGCGGCGTGCCTGGCCTATCCCGATCCGCTGGCCGCGCTGCTGGGCTGCATCGCCTTCACCACCATCGTCGGCTATGCGGCGTTCTTCCATTCACCCGAAGTGGTGGCCGGCGTTCTGCTCGTCGTCGCCGCCGTCGCCGCCGACCAGGCCGCCGGGGTCGCCACCCAAGGGCGGCTGACGCTCGCTGCGGTCGACCTGTTCCTCATCCTGCAGTGCAGCCTCGGCGTGGCGCTCGCCCTCTACAGTCTGGTCCGGACACTGCGGGGTGACCTGGCCGCCGCTGATCTCGACCCGCTGACAGGGCTTCTGAACCGGCGCGCCTTCCGCAGGGCTGTGGGTGGCCGGCTCTCGAATCACCAGGGCAAAAGCGGCTACCTGCTCACCGCGCTCTTGGATCTCGACGACTTCAAGGCCATCAACGACACTCACGGACACGCCGCGGGTGACCAGGCCCTTGTCGCGGTCGCCGACGCCCTGCGCGCCACCGCGACGCCGACCTCCGTCATCGCACGAAGCGGCGGTGAGGAATTCCTGTTCGCCGACTTCGCGTCCGCACACGACGTCGTAGCGCGCTACGACGAGTTGTGCGTCGTCATCGCCGCTCTGCCCGTGTCCGTCACGGCCAGCATCGGCACGTCGTTCGCCGATCTCACCGTGGCGACCCCGCGCTCCCACAACGAGCTTCTGGACCGCCTGATCGTCGCCGCCGACCAGGCGATGTACGACGCAAAACGCCGGGGCGGCAACCGATGTCATCACCACGGGAGAGTGTCGTGATGCCGAGACGACAAGCGGGCCGCGCCGGGGTGGGCGCGGCCCGCCGGAGAGCGTGAAACGGTCGTGCGGACTACGTATACGGCCACGGCATGTGGCGATGCGCTCGGACCTCGGGGACCTCGGGCGCCTTTTCCGACGTAGCAATGTTCGTGGACGGCACGTACGTTCGGCGCTCTCATCGGGTTCGTTCAGGCATCGTTCGTCGCTCACCACCTCCTGTTCCTGCCGCGATTCCGGGATGCTCTGTCAGCGCCGGAGGCGAGCGCTGACGGGGCCACACCCAGGGGGACGGTTCATCGGGCCTTGCGTTGCCGCCGGCACCGGCCGACCGAGAATTGCTGTGCGGCTGAGTAATAGTGAGAGTCCGTACCCGCGGCGCGGTCCGCCGTGCAACCGGGAGTTCGCACTGCGTGACGCGCAGCCAAGCGGCCTGCACGATCGCTTCTGCGTCCGTCACGGCCGGGCACTCGATGTCGCCCCGGGTCATCATCAACACCACATCCACCTCGCCTCGAGATGCTTATGTCGCCGATACCACATCTCTTACCACCGCGGCGGCGCTGATTCAAGACTTCGTCGCCGGGAAATTCTCCACGAGAACTGTTCCCGGCCAACATCTTCGGGTGCGAATCTGACAGCTGCCGCGGGGAGGGCGTTTTTGTCGGTGGTCGAATGTATGTTCGAAGTATGTCGGGGACGGATCTGCAGGCCGCGGTCGCGACGCTGGTGGATGCCGTCGACACCCTGGCCGGCTGCGACTCGGACCTGGCCACCGGCACCGAGCTGGTCGAGGTGCTCGACGAGCTGGAGACCGTGTGGTGCCGGCTGCCCGCGCTGCGGCACCGGCTGCTGGCCCGGCTGCAGGTCGAGACCACCCCGCAGCAGATGGGCGCCAAGAACTGGAAAGACGTCCTCGCGATCCGGTGGCGCATCACCACCGCCGAGGCACACCGCCGCCTGGGCGACGCCGCCCTGCTCGCCCCGCGCCAACCGGTGACCGGGCCGCCGCTGCCCCCAGCACTGCCGGCCGTCGCGGTCGCCCAGGAACGCGGGTTGATCAATGCTGAGCATGTCGAGGTGATCCGCAAAGCCGTCGACAAACTCCCCGGCTTCGTCGATGCGGTGACCCGGGAGCAGTTCGAGGTCGACCTGGTGCGCACCGCGGTCGGGGCCGGACCCAAAGACGTCGAGAACGCCGCCGATCTGACGTTGTTTCTGCTCGATCAGGACGGCCCCGCACCCGATGACACCGAACGCGCCCGCACACGTGGGGTGACGAAGGGCAAGCAGCGCCGCGATGCCATGACCGACCTGGCCGCCCGGTTGACGCCCGAAGCGTGGGCGGTGTTCGAGGTCCTGTTCGCCAAATACGCCGCCCCCGGCATGTGCAATCCCGACGACCCCGAACCGTGCACCTCCGGCACCCCCACCCAGGCCCAGATCGACAACGATCACCGCAGCCTGGCCCAACGCCAACACGACGCGCTGCTCGCCATCGGACGGATCGCCCTGATGAGCGGCGAGGTGGGTCAGCTCAACGGGTTGCCGGTGTCGGTGATCATCCGCACCACCCTGCAAGACCTCGAATCCCGGGCCGGGATCGGCGTCACCGGCGGCGGCACCCGCCTGCCCATCAAAGACGTCATCCGGATGGCCGCCCACGCCAACCATTATTTGGCGGTCTTCGACCAAGCGACCGGGTCGGCGCTGGATTTGTTCCGCAGCCGCCGGGTCGCCTCTCCGGCGCAGCGGATCATGCTCATCGCCCGCGACGGGGGCTGCACCAAACCGTGTTGCACCGTCGGCGCCTACGGCGCCCAGGTCCACCACGTCACCACCGACTGGGCTGACGGCGGCAACACCAACATCAACGACCTCGGCCTGGCCTGCCCACCGGATAACCGCAGCGTGGGCCCCGGCGGCTGGACCACCGCGATGAACACCCGCACCGAAGTCGAATGGACCCCACCCGCCCACCTCGACACCGGCCAAACACGCATCAACACCTACCACCGCCCCGAACGCCTCCTGCGCCCACCCGATGAACCCGAACCGGAAGAGCGTGACGCTGCCGCATCGGCCGAGCCGGTCGAGCCGACGGACGCAGAGCCCCCAACCTCAGCCGATCCAGCAGAACCCGGCGGACCCGCACCACCCGACAACGAGGCGGCCTGACGGCCGCGAAGCGTCGACACGCACACTCCACAGGTGTTCGGCGGCAACGTCTTTGGGCATTTCTCTGACGAATGCCACTCGCTGCGCCGACGTGCCCGATCACCGATTCGAGTACTTTGAGCGTCGACTCCACAATCTTCAGATACGGGCATATCTCGCCGAGCCCGTGTCGGACCTGAGGAGTTTGTTGCCTTCGGCGAACTTGCAGATGGTGTGGTCCGCCGTGTGCCGCCGTTCAATGCCGTGCCGTTGCTGATCTTCCTGGCGATCAGGCTCCGACCGCCGTCAGCCATTCGCCGTAGAAAGCGCGATTCCGAGGTCGGCGACAGCCGATGGAGATCAGTCCGGTCAATCGGTGCCCTTCGGGCATCGCGATGCTCAGTGCGTGGGCTCGCCGCAGCATGCCGGCGCCGTGTTGACTGGTGAGGTGGATTTGATCGGTCATCTTCGCTACTTCGTCGCTGTCGCCGAGCATCGGCACTTCGGTCGCGCCGCAGCGAGCTTGGGGGTCACGCAACCGCCGGTGTCGCAGGGGCTGCGCCGACTCGAGAAACACCTGGGCCTACAACTCATCGAGCGCACCCCTGAGGGCGCCGTGCTCACCACCGATGGAGCTGCGCTCCTCCCCCGCGCCCGGCTCATCGTCGATGACACGGCCCGCCTTCTCGACGATGCGCGACACCTGTTCGGGTCGACGCAGGGAGTCCGATGGGGCGTCATCCCCCAGCTCGGTGACGAACTGCTTGCTCGATGCGTCAACGGAATTCGCAGCGCACGAAGCTCGGAAGTCACGACCCTTACCGCAGGAAGTGCGCAGCTGCTGAGCGACCTGCGCCGCGGAGCACTGCAGATGGCGGTGGTGCAGCACCCGGCACTGGTCGACGGACTGGATGCGGGACCGGTTGTCTCACTCACTCGCCACGTCGTGGTCCCAGCTGAGCATCGCGCCGCCCAGGCCGTCGCACCTCGAGCACAGATGCTTCAAGACCTGGCATTGGCGACCGTTCCTCGAGAGGACAACTTACCCGGACACGATCTGCTCATCGACCGACTACGCCGTCGCGGTCTTGATCCGAAGATCCGCGCGGCGTCCACGCACCGCGACGTGGCGGCCGCCGTCGCATCAGGCCTGTGCTTCGGTCTGGCCACTGTCTGCTCACCAGTGCACACCGGCACCGCACACCGTCCGATGCTCGTCGACGAGGTCGCCCTCCGCGTGCGCATCGTCACCTCACCCGGCGTCGACCTCGCGGACGCGGTGTACGCCGTCGACCGACAACTGTTGCGAGCCGACCGGTGACGTCCGTCGAGGAACAGATCGCTGCCGTCTTCGTCGACGCGGGCTGCCGCGGCTGGCTACGCGCCGAACCCGTCGGCGAGAAGGGGATTGCCATCGACATCAACGGTGACGCCCCGGTCGTCGCCGCCTCGGTCTACAAGGTCCTCGTCCTGATCGCCACGGCACGCGCCTTCGACTCAGGACTGCTCGACCCCCATGACACAGTGCGGATCGTCCCCGGCGACTGCACTCCCGGACCGACCGGCATCAGCCTGTTCTCCGACCCCGTCTCGCTGTCCTGGGTAGACCTGGCGCGCATGATGATCACCCTGTCCGACAACGCCGCCGCCGACGTCCTGCTCGGCGCCGTCGGACTCGACGCGATCGATCGCGCGATCGGCGACCTCGGACTCGGCACCACCCGGGTGGTCGGCGGCACGGCGACGTTGCAGCACCAGGTCATCCACGACAGCGGTGCGCTTACCCTCGACGAAGCGGTCGGATTGCTCGCCAGCAACAACACCCTCCACGACAGCGCCGCCTTCGACCCGGCATACACCACCGCAACCAGCGCCGCCGATGCCAACGCCATGCTGACCGCCATCTGGACCGGCCGAGCGGCCTCAGCTGAGTGCACGCGCACCATGAGAACGATCCTTACTCAGCAGATCTGGCCGCATCGCATCAGATCCGCCTTTCCGTTCTCCGATGTGGTCGTGGGCGGCAAAACCGGCACTATCGGCCCTATCCGTAACGAGATCGCCGTCATCGCCTTTCCCGACGAAATTCCGATTGCCGTCTCGGTGTTCACCCGAGCCGCGCGGTCCGACGTCTACCTGCCCGTCGTCGACCGGGCTATCGGACAAGCTGCCGCCATCGCGGTGACCGCCCTGCGGTCCGATGCCGCAGCCCAGCAGTGAATTTCACGGGTCGCACATTTCGAATCATCGTGGCCAGCCTGGACCGATTCCGAGCCGCTATGGGGCGAACCGGTGTTGTGACTTGGCTCGAAGGAGGACACATGTGGTTCCTATCGAGCCATGAACTCACACCTGACCCGACGCCAGGCGCTTGGCGGACTGCTCGCCGTCGGCCTGTTGGCGAGCGTCCCCCGCACCGCGCTCGCCACGCCCTCCCCGAACACCGGCACCCTGGATCTGAAGGGCATAGAGCACCGCCACCGCGCCCGAATCGGCGCTTACGCCGTCGACCTCGGGGCTGCCGCGACGGTTGAACACCGCGCCGACGAGCGTTTCGCGATGTGCTCGACCTTCAAGGCCTACGCCGCCGGACGCGTGCTTCAGCTGGTCGATCAGAGCCGACTCGATCTGCGCACCCCCATCCCGGTCAACGCCGCGGACATCGTCGCCAACTCTCCAGTCACCGAGCAGCGCGTGGGCGCCACGATGGCGCTGGCCGAGGTGTGCGAGGCAGCCCTCACCCGCAGCGACAACGCCGCCGGCAACTTGCTGTTGCGCACGATCGGAGGACCGGGGGGAGTAACGGCCTTCGCCCGCACCCTCGGTGACGAACAGACCCGCCTGGACCGTTGGGAAACCGAATTGAACAGCGCCATACCAGGAGATGTCCGCGACACCACGACACCGCGGGGGCTCTGTTGGGGCTACCGGCAGTTGCTCACCGGGACTGCGCTGAGTCCATCGGCGCGAGCCACCTTGGACGGGTGGATGCGAGCCAACGTCACCTCCGGACCGCGGTTTCGTGCTGCCGTGCCGGCCGGCTGGACGACCGCGGACAAAACCGGAGCCGGAGATTATGGATCCACCAACGACGCCGGTCTCATACTCGGTCCTGCTCGACAGCGTGTGACGGCAGTGGTCCTCACCCGCTCGATCGACGACCAGAAGGACACGCCACCGCTCAACGCTGCGATCTCCGACACCGTGCGACTCATCCTCGACAGCTTCGGCTACCGCTGACCGACCAACCAACCCCGGCCCGTCGGTGCACCACCAGAGAACTTCCGTCCAAAGCGCGTGGCGGTGGTGGCAGGACCCGCACGCCCCCAGGCGTTCGGGAGCAACATATCGAGCAGTCATCTGACGGATGCCGCTCGCTGCGCCGATGTGCCATAGTCGCGTCATGTCATCGACCTACCGGGCCTACCAGGTCACCGGGCAACGCCACTTCGAGCTCGTCGACCGCGAGCTCACCGAGCCCGCGTACGGCCGGGTCCGCGTGCGGGTCCAGAGTTGCGGCGTCTGCCACAGCGACGTGCTGGCCGTCGAGGGTCAGCGTCCCGATCCGACATCGCCGGTGGTGCCGGGCCACGAGATCGTCGGCGTCGTCGACGCCGTGGGCGACGGTGTGACGGCGTGGAAGGCCGGCGATCGAGTCGGCATCGGGTTCCTCGGCGGGCAGTGCAACGCGTGCGAGTTCTGCCGCCGTGGCGATTTCGTCAACTGCACCGATCAGCCGCAGCCGGGTACCACCGAGGACGGCGGCTACGCCGAAGTGTTCTACGGCCGGGCGACCGGACTGGTCCGGGTGCCCGACTCGGTGTCGGCCACCGATGCCGCACCGCTGCTGTGCGCCGGCGTCACCACGTTCAACGCCCTGCGCTCCACCGACGCCGCACCGGGTGCGCTCGTTGCGATCCAGGGCCTCGGCGGCCTGGGTCATCTGGGTGTGCAGTACGCCAAGAAGCTCGGCTTCCGCGTCGCGGCGATCGCGCGTGGCGCCGAGAAGGCCGAGCTCGCGAAAGCCCTTGGTGCCGAACATTACATCGACAGCGCTGCCGAGGATCCCGGCGCCGCGCTGAGCGCCCTGGGCGGCGCCTCGGCCGTCGTCGCGACCGCGGCGAGCGGGAGCTCCATGAGTCCCCTGGTCGCCGGGCTACGCCCGCGGGGTCAACTCATGGTGGTCGGCGCGGCTCCCGATCCGCTGGAGGTCGAGACGGCCGCGCTGATCTTCGGTGGCCGCCGGATCGAGGGCAGCCTCACCGGGTCGGCCGTCGAGAACGAGGACTGCCTGGCGTTCAGCGTCTCCACCGGTGTCGCCCCGATGACCGAGACCATGACTTTCGAGGACGCACCCCGCGCCTACGAGCGGATGATGTCGGGCAAGGCGCGATTCCGCGTCGTACTGGAGATGCCTCGCACGAGCTGACTCGGTCGAGGAACCGGTGCACATCGTGTGCGAAGTCCTTGATGTGCTGCTAGGTGGCAAAGGGACAGACCCGGACTGTGATCGACCCGGAGTGTGGTCCCGGGATCATGTGCTGCAGGAGCGACGGGGACCGTCACAGTCAAGCGTTGCCATGCGACGTGCTGCGCCTACCTGAACTGGCCCGGCCTGCTCTTGCCCACTCACGGCCCGGACGTATTAGACTGCCGGACAGCAACATAGCGCAGCGGCGCGATCCGTTCTGCTGAATGACGTTGCTATACAGCCGGATTCAGCCGGATGAGACCCCGCTCCGTGACAACGCGTCGGATTCACCCGGATTGTGCGTTTTCAGCAAACTGCTCGCGGGCTGGCGGCATCTATATCCACCGCCGGCACACACTTTGCCCAAGCAACAACGTCCTGCGCTTTCTGGCGTTCAGCTGCTGCGTCATGGCGAGACACTGAATTTGCCTGACGCCGACCGTACCGTCCTCCATGGTGCCGTGCGGACCTGTCAGCCACTTAATGGACGCGTCGGCGGCACTTCCCGAACAGCAGTACGGGACGAGCCGATGTGCAGTAGCGCACCACTGAGGCCGCGCCGAGGGCGACGAGTTAGGTTCCCGGCACGGGGAAGCGACAAGTGAAATGGTGCGGGCCACCTGCCGTAGACCGCCATGGTCGGCGGAGAGGCACGGAGATGAGAAACCTCAGATGTATTGGGAATGTCGGCGGGTTTGCGGTGGCTCTGGGGATCTGTCTGGGGCTCGGCATGACTCCGGCGCCTGCGTGGGCCGACGACCGAGGATCGACGAATTCTCGGGCTGACGCAACGGCAAGTGCCACGGGAACGGAGCGGGTTACCGCGGGGGCGAGCGAGACCCGCGCCGGAAAACGGTCGAAATCCCCTGCACGCAAGGCAAGTGGCAAGGCGCCGCCCGGGACGAAGGCTGGACAGATCGGCGCCACTACCGACAAGACCGATGCGAACGCCGCGGAGCCCGGCGCTGCGCCGGACACAGTAGATGTCGTGGGTGAGCGGCAGTCGCCAGGAGGTTCGGGCAGCGGTGTCGCAACCAGCGATGCATCCACGGGGTCGCCGGCGCATCAATCGAGCGCGCTTCCGTCCGCTACCGACTCGGCGCCGGTCGACCAGCCCGGTCTCGAGCCGAACGGGACTCGGCTCTCGAGCAGTTGGCCGGCGAATGCAGCGTCGAAGAACTCCGGCGAGGGCGTTGATCTGGTTGCGGTGCAGCCCGCTGATGTGGTTGTTCCGCAGGCTGTTCCGGTGACCGCACTGGTGTCGACTGTTCTGTCGGCAGACTCGGGAGTGAACAGCCCCGATCCTGTCCCCCCGGCGCCGATCGACTCGTCGCTGCGGTGGGCACTGGCCGGCTGGGGCACTCGCCCGCGTCCGGCCGGTCAGCCGGCATCCGGGGCGACTGCAACGACATCCAACGCGCTGGTATCGGCAATCGATCCCACTGCGCCGCAACTCGTGTACATGGGCGGCGTCCTCGGCATCAAGCCGAACTACGCCAGCATCGTTCCGCTCTCACCAGAGCAGAAGTGCAGTACCGGGTGCCTGCAGATCAAGTACGACAACATCACCGTGTCATCCGGCACCAAAGCTTTGACAACGTGGATCGGTGCCAACGGCGTCGGGTCGGACACCATCTGGACCTTCTCGGAGTCCACCGATTCGGCGATCGAGTACCTCAGCACCCACACCAATGACATGTCGGATCACTGGTACCTGCTGGGATCGCCGTCCACGCCGGGGAACTTCAACACGAGCACCAGTTGGCGGCAGCTACCGGCCGGCGATTACCGCAACGTGACCTTTGTTGTACGTCAATATGATTCGGTGGCCGATTACCCGGCAGGCTCGGCGAACCAGGCTCGCTCGAACGCCAGCCTCAGCGTCCATCGCAGCGGATACGACAACCTGGACCTCACCCGCCCGTCAACGACGTGGGTGGATCCACGGACCGGCGTAACCGTGCTCTACTTCACCACCTACCCTCTGCCCATCATCAACACCTGGTTTCGCTCGCAGCAGTGGATCCTGTCCCAAGACAAGGCATTGCGTCCGGGGATCGAGTCCCAGTACTGGAACCGCCCCATCGCCCTGCCGAACCCATGGTGATCCATTCTGAGCATGCCCGTCGACAGGCGGAGGCACGTTAGCGGCTAGGGCGACGGCGGAGCGTCGGTGCTCTCGGTCGCGGGTTGGACGTGGGCGCACAGCAGCGTGCTCAACGGCACTGCGAACAGCAGGAGGGCCAGCGTCGTGTCATCGGCGGCGAAGTCCTCATAGACGGTGACGATCCCGGCCGCTGCGGCCACCAGCAGCAACTGCGCCGATACCGTGAGCACGATTCCGGTGTGCGCCGCTCCGGAATCCGGCGGCATCGCCCACAGCAACGCGAACAGCGCTGCCGTCACCGCGATGACGGGCGTCAGCGGGGCGGCGAGGACGCTCGGAATCCACGCGGTGCCGACGACGATGAGCAGCGGGATCAGCGCCAGCCGAATCACCAGCTCGGACGGGATGGGTGTGGGCCGGCCGGTGAGCCCGAGAATGGTTACTCCACAACAGATGACGATCAGACAGGTGACGACCTGGGTGGGTTTGGCCCAGAACGCGACGGGCACGGTCACGCCCAACTGGCTCAGCGTGATGTTCACGTACACCGGCAACAGGAACAGCAGACCGATCCGGGCGACCAGCTGGCCGACGGTTCCGTTCCGGTTCCGGCGCACGGCGATCGGCACCAAGCTGAACAGCGCCAGCCACATGATGGCGAGTTCCAGGCCCGGCGGCGGTGCGATGCTGTCCTCGGTGGGTCCGGTGATCGCAGTGGCCACCAGGTTCACGATCATCACCACCGCGATGACGATCTGGCTGGCCAGCGCACTGACCCCGACAGCCAGACTGGTCCGCACATCCCCGTCGGGCAGCAGCGCCGACCGGAACGATCGGCGGGTGCCATAGGTGATCGCAAGGGCGACCAGGATCGCGTGCGGCCAGGTGCCCGGGCCGCCCGGAGTCCAGTAGTTCTCCTCGAAACCCGAGGCGATACCGCCTACCTCGGTGATCTCGAGGACGACGACGATCGCGGCCGCGGCGCACAGCAGCGCCGTGTACTTCCAGCCCTGTCGGTGACGGGAGACACTGTGTGCGATGGCGGAACGAGAATGTGCGGCCAGCGCCACACCGCCGGTGGCCATGGCGGCCACGAATGCCAGCGCGATCGCCGGAACGTACGTCTGCGTCCCGATATCGTCGAGCAGCAAGTGAAGGAGTTCGTTCGGGTCGGCGGGAGGTTCGGCATGTAGCGCCTGGCCGAACCGGATGTTGGCCCAGATGCTGGGGATCCAGGGCGCGGCGACGAGGCAGGTCAGCAGCACTCCCACCCGGGAACGGGTCGGTCGCCGGCGTACGTGGAGCTGGGTAAGGAGCAGTGCGGCGGCGCCCAACCACGCTGCAGCAGCGGGGATCACCTGCCAGGCGCGGTCGATGGTCAGAATGAGAATCGGGATCAGTGGGGTCGCGATACCGGCGCACCAGACCAGCAGCGCGTGATGACGAGGCGCGTTCGGGCTGGTCGCGGTATAGACGTAACCGACCGCCGCGACACAGGAGCCCACCGCAAGACCGCACAGCAGTGGCCAGATCGGTGCGTACTTGAAGATCAGTTCGCCGCCGAACAACGAATGTTGCTCGGGTGCGAACAGGCCGGGAATGAACCCGAAGGCGAGCATGACAGCCGTGCCCACCCATGTGATGACGGCGAGCACGCGCAGTGGCACCGGAAGTGCGCGCGGCCTCAGGTGGGTGGGCCGACGCAGGGCCGCTTGCGAGATCGGAGTCAGGAGGCGTTGGGCGCCCCGCGGCTGACCGGGTTCAGGTTCCACCGCGGCATTATCGCCGACGGGTTGGTCGCGCGGTGTCCGTCACGTGGGCGACGACGACCGGAAAGGTCTACTCCGACACTTCCCACACCAAACACAAAGGTCACGAACCATTTCTGGTTCGTGACCTCTGTACCTGGAGTTCGTAGAACTCCTCGTGGTGGGCGAAGGGGGACTTGAACCCCCACGTCCCGAAGGACACTGGCACCTGAAGCCAGCGCGTCTGCCATTCCGCCACTCGCCCGAAACAACCGGAGCAGCCTATCACGCAGGCCGACCCCCGCCCCAACCGTACTTGGGCACCCCGCAGAACGCCAAAACGGCTGCCTGCGCGCGCCTGACCTGCGGGGACGTGATTCTCAGAGTTCTGTTGGTCACGTCTGGGTATAGGTGGCCGATACCATGCATGCAAGCATCGCTGCCAGCCGACACGCTGGCGGCATACGTTGTCGAGGGAGGCGATCGGGGACATGGGTCTGGTCGATCGTTTCGAGCGCAAGCTCGAGGACTCGGTCGGCAACGCCTTTGCCCGGGTGTTCGGCGGCTCGATCATGCCTGCCGAGGTCGAGTCGCTGCTGCGGCGCGAAGCCGACTCCGGCGCCCGTGAGGTGCACGGTGGCCGCGTTTTGGCACCGAACGACTACGTCATTACCCTCAGTGTGCCTGACTATCAGAAGGTGAGTGCCGACCCGGACATCACCCCGACCACGTTCGCCAAGCACCTGGAGGGCTACATCCATGAGCGCGGATGGCAAACGTATGGTGAGGTGGTTGTCCGATTCGAGCAATCGCCCGACCTGCACACCGGACAGTTTCGCGCGCGCGGTGCGGTCAATCCCGACTCGACCACGGGCGTACCCGCCCCACCACCTCGAGACCTCTCGTCCCACGCAGAACCAGGAGTACCAGCGATGAGCGACAACCCGACCTACCGCGGCGGCCAGGGACCGGGCCGGCCCGGGGACGACTACTACAACCGTCCCGAGGACGACCGGTACAACCGCCCGGACGATCAGCGCGGCGGCTACCCGCCCGCCGACCAGGGCGGCTACCCGCCCGCCGATCAGGGTGGTCACCCGCCCGCGGATCAAGGCGGCTATCCGCCTGCGGATCAGGGTGGTTACCCGCCGCACGGAGACCAGGGCTACCCCCCGCGGGGCGGCTACCCCGACCAGGGCGGCTACCCGGACCAGGGTTATCCCCCGCCGTCCTACGAGCAGCGTCCCCCGGCCGGCTACGGCCCGCCGCAGGGCGGCTACCAGGACCAGGGCTACCGGCCCGCACCCGGCGGATACGGTCCGCCCCCCGGCGGCGGTCAGCACGGGTACGGCGCGCCCGCCGGTGACTACGACTACGGTCGTCCGCCGGCCCGTCCGTCCTACCCCGACCAGGGCGGCTATCCCGACCAGGGCGGTTACCCGGATCAGGGCGGCTACGGCGGCGGCCAGAACTACGGTCGCCAGGAATACGGCCAGCCCGACTACGGCCGTTACGGCGCCGAGGCCCCGGCCGGCTACGGCGAGCAGGGCTACGGCGACCAGGGTTACGGAGCGGGCGGCTACGGCGCCGGGTACGGAGCCGGCCAGGGCGAGTACCCCTCGGCGGGTTCGACGGTCACGCTGCAGCTCGACGACGGCAGCGGACGCACCTATCAGTTGCGCGAAGGCGCCAACGTGATCGGGCGCGGGCAGGACGCGCAGTTCCGCCTTCCCGACACGGGGGTGTCCCGCCGGCATCTGGAGATCCGCTGGGACGGCCAGGTGGCGCTATTGTCAGACCTCAACTCCACCAACGGCACCACGGTGAACAACGCACCGGTCCAGGAGTGGCAGCTGGCCGACGGCGACGTCATCCGGCTGGGCCACTCGGAGATCATCGTCCGCGTTCACTGAGGCTCGCACGCACGGGGGTAGCGGTCGCGTGGCCCTCACGTCGACCGCCGCCCACGTATGGTGGCGGTGCCGAAAGGACGGGACGGAGAGGACGTCGGATGCAGGGGCTGATACTGCAGCTGACGCGCGTCGGCTTCCTGTTGCTGCTCTGGCTGTTCATCTGGTCGGTGCTGCGCATCCTGCGCACCGACATCTACGCGCCCACCGGCGCGGTGATGGTCCGCCGCGGGCTGGCGCTGCGCGGGTCGCTGCTCCCCAACCGGGCCCGCAACGTCCCCCGGCAGCTGGTGGTCACCGAGGGGGCACTGGCCGGCACGCGGATTCCGCTCGGCACGCAGCCGGTGCTGATCGGCCGCGCCGATGACTCCACTCTGGTGCTGACAGACGACTACGCCTCGACGCGCCATGCCCGGCTCTCGCCACGAGGTCCGGAATGGTACGTAGAGGACCTAGGATCGACCAACGGTACATACCTCGACAGGGCGAAGGTGACGACGGCGGTACGAGTTCCGATGGGCACCCCGGTGCGGATCGGCAAGACGGTGATCGAGTTGCGCCCGTGACCCTTGTGCTCCGATACGCAGCCCGCAGCGACCGGGGGCTGGTGCGCGCCAACAACGAGGACTCGGTGTACGCCGGGGCCCGGCTGCTGGCGCTCGCGGACGGCATGGGCGGCCACGCCGCCGGTGAGGTGGCGTCGCAGTTGGTGATCGCGGCGCTGGCCCATCTCGACGACGACGAGCCGGGCGGCGACCTGCTCAGCAAGCTCGATGCCGCGGTGCGCGAAGGTAACTCGGCGATCGCCGCACACGTCGAGGCCGACCCGGAACTGGACGGCATGGGCACCACGCTCACCGCAATCCTGTTCGCGGGCAACCGCCTTGGTCTGGTGCACATCGGCGACTCGCGCGGCTACCTGATGCGCGACGGCGAACTCGCCCAGATCACCAAGGACGACACCTTCGTCCAGACCCTGGTCGACGAGGGCCGCATCACCGCCGAGGAAGCCCACAGCCACCCCCAGCGGTCACTGATCATGCGCGCGCTCACCGGTCACGAGGTGGAGCCGACGCTGATCATGCGGGAAGCCCGCGCCGGTGACCGCTACCTGTTGTGCTCCGACGGCCTGTCCGACCCCGTCAGCCACGAGACCATCGCCGAGGCGATGCAGATTCCCGACGTCGCCGAAAGTGCGGACCGGCTCATCGAGTTGGCGCTGCGCGGCGGCGGCCCCGACAACGTGACCGTGGTGGTCGCCGACGTGGTGGACGTCAACTCCCACGACTACGGCCAGACCCAGCCGATCCTGGCCGGCGCAGTCTCCGGGGACGACGACCAGAGTGCGCCGCCCAACACCGCGGCAGGCCGGGCGTCGGCGTTCAACCCGAAACGCAACGCCGCCAAACGGGTTGTGCCGCAACCCGAAGAACCCCCACCGCGCCCACGCTCGCGACGCCGCATCTACCTCGCGGCCGCGGTGCTGGTGCTGGCGGTGCTCGCCGGCTTGGCGGTCGCCCGTGAAATCGTCCGCAACAACTACTACGTCAGCGAACACGACGGCATCGTCTCGATCATGCGTGGTGTTCAGGGCTCCTTTCTCGGGATCTCCCTTCAGGAGCCGTATCTGCTGGGCTGCCTGAACGCCCGCAACGAGCTGTCCCTCATCAGCGCCGACCAATCGCGCGACAACCTGGGCTGCCGGCTGCTGGGCGTCGACGACATGCGTCCCTCCGAACGCGCCCAGGTGATCGCCGGTCTCCCCTCGGGCACCCTCGACGACGCCATCGGGCAGATCGAGGAACTGTCCCACAGCTCGGTGCTACCGGTCTGCGCACCGCGCTCCCCCGCTACGTCGAGCCGGCCGCCGACGTCGTCCGCAGCGCCGCCGTCACCGCGCCCGTCGGCCACTCCCGCCCCGGGAAGCCCTGCGCCGAGCGGTGATTCACGCACCTCGGCGCCCCCGCCCGCACCGGAGACGCCGCGCACCGTGACGTCATCGCCGCCGGCACCGCCAGGACCCGCCCCGGCACCCACTCCGTCGCTGACACCGTCGCCCACCGTGACGGCGCTGCCGCCTCCGCCACCTGAACCGGGAACGAACTGCCGGGAAGTGTCATGACGACACAACCGCAGTCCCCGGTGAAGGTCACCCCGGCGCTGCCGAACCGCCGCAACGCCGAGCTGTTGCTGCTCGGCTTCGCCGCGCTGATCACCACGGTCGCCCTGCTGCTGGTCGAGGCGAACCAGGAGCAGGGTCTGCGCTGGGACCTGGCCCAGTACACGGTCGCCTACCTCGCGCTGTTCGCCGGCGCACACCTGGCCGTGCGGCGCTTCGCCCCCTACGCCGATCCCCTGCTGCTGCCGGTGGTGGCCTTGCTGAACGGCTTGGGGCTGGTCATGATTCACCGCCTCGACCTCGCCACGGGCGAACCGACGGCCCGGGGTCTGGGCGGCACCGCCAACCAGCAGATGCTGTGGACCCTGGTCGGCGTCATCGGGTTCTCCCTCGTGGTCGTCTTCCTGGGCGACCACCGGCTGCTGTCCCGGTACGGCTACGTGTGCGGGCTGACCGGCCTGATCCTGCTCGTCATCCCCGCGATCCTGCCCCGCTCGATGTCGGAGCAGAACGGCGCGAAGATCTGGATTCAGTTGCCGGGCTTCTCGATTCAGCCCGCGGAGTTCTCCAAGATTCTGCTGCTGATCTTCTTCGCCGCGGTGCTGGTGTCCAAGCGCAGTCTGTTCACCAGTGCGGGCAAGCACGTGCTGGGCATGGACCTGCCCCGACCGCGCGACCTGGCGCCGCTGCTGGCCGCCTGGATCGCCTCGATCGGCGTGATGATCTTCGAGAAGGACCTCGGCACCTCGCTGCTGCTCTACGCGTCGTTCCTGGTCCTGGTGTACATCGCCACCGAGCGGTTCAGCTGGGTGGTGCTGGGGTTGACGCTGTTCGCCGCCGGGAGCGTGGCGGCCTACTTCGTGTTCGACCACGTCCGCGTACGCGTCGAGACGTGGCGCGACCCGTTCGCCGACCCCGACGGCGCCGGCTACCAGATGGTGCAGTCGCTGTTCAGCTTCGCCACCGGCGGCATCTTCGGCACCGGGCTGGGCAACGGTCAGCCCGGCACCGTGCCCGCCGCCTCCACGGACTTCATCATCGCCGCGGTCGGCGAGGAGCTCGGACTCGTGGGCCTGGCGGCCGTGCTGATGCTCTACACGATCGTCGTGATCCGCGGCATGCGCACCGCGATCGCCGTCCGCGACAGCTTCGGCAAGCTGCTGGCCGCCGGCCTGGCCGCCACGCTCGCGATCCAGCTGTTCATCGTGGTCGGCGGCGTCACCAAGCTCATCCCGCTGACCGGTCTGACCACGCCCTGGATGTCCTACGGCGGCTCGTCGCTGGTGG
The DNA here is from genome assembly GCF_010729305.1 of Mycolicibacterium psychrotolerans. Taxonomy (NCBI): domain Bacteria; kingdom Bacillati; phylum Actinomycetota; class Actinomycetes; order Mycobacteriales; family Mycobacteriaceae; genus Mycobacterium; species Mycolicibacterium psychrotolerans. Next base: position 822,139 of record NZ_AP022574.1, read on the forward strand.
CCAACTACCTGCTGCTCGCAATCCTGGTGCGGATCTCCCACAACGCCCGTCGGCCCCTGGAGACGCGCTCGCTTCCCCCGGGCCCGATCGCGGCGGCCAGCACCGAGGTGATCGAGAAGGTATGAACACCTCCCTGCGCCGCATCTCCGTCATGATCATGGCCCTGATCGTGCTACTGCTCGCCAACGCGACCCTGACCCAGGTGTTCACCGCCGACGGGCTGCGTTCGGATCCGCGCAACCAGCGGGTGCTGCTCGACGAGTACTCCCGCCAGCGCGGCCAGATCTCCGCGGGCGGGCAGCTGCTGGCCTATTCGGTGTCGACCGACGGCCGCTTCCGGTTCCTGCGCGTGTACCCGAACCCGTTGGCCTATGCCCCGGTGACGGGGTTCTACTCGCTGAGCTACTCGAGCACCGGTCTGGAACGCGCGGAGGACACCGTCCTCAACGGTTCGGACCAGCGCCTGTTCGGGCGCCGGCTCGCCGACTTCTTCACCGGCCGCGATCCCCGCGGCGGCAACGTCGCCACCACGATCCGGCCCGAGGTGCAGCAGGCCGCCTGGGACGCGATGGACAAGGGATGCAACGGCCCGTGCAAGGGTGCCGTGGTCGCGCTGGAGCCCTCGACCGGCAAGATCCTCGCGATGGTGTCCGCGCCGTCCTACGACCCCAACCTGCTGGCCACCCACGACGTCGCCGAGCAGTCGCAGGCGTGGCAGCGGCTGCGCGACGACCCCGACTCGCCGCTGCTCAACCGCGCGATCTCCGAGACCTACCCGCCGGGGTCGACGTTCAAGGTGCTCACCACCGCCGCGGCACTGCAGTCCGGCGCGACCCCCGACACGCAGCTGACCGCGTCCCCGCAGATCGCCCTTCCCGACAGCACCGCCACGCTGGAGAACTTCGGCGGATCGTCGTGCGGCGGCGGGCCGACGGCGTCGCTGCAGTACGCGTTCGCGCACTCCTGCAACACCGCGTTCGTCCAGCTGGGCATCAACACCGGAGCCGACCCGTTGCGTACCGTCGCGCAGGGATTCGGCGTGGACGTGCCGCCGCCGGCGATTCCGCTGCAGGTCGCCGACTCGACGCTGGGTCCGATCCCGGACGCCGCGGCGCTGGGGATGACGAGCATCGGTCAGAAGGACGTCGCCCTGACTCCACTGCAGAACGCGATGGTCGCCGCGACCGTGGCGAACAAGGGGATCACGATGCAGCCGTACCTGGTCGACAGCCTCAAGGGACCCGACCTCGCGAACATCGCCACCACCGTGCCGACCGAAGAGCGGCGGGCGGTGCCGGAGAAGGTCGCGGATACACTTACGGACTTGATGGTCGCCGCCGAGCAGGTGACTCAGCAGAAGGGAGCCATCGCCGGCGTGCAGATCGCATCCAAGACCGGCACTGCGGAGCATGGCACTGACCCGCGCAACACGCCCCCGCATGCCTGGTACATCGCCTTCGCGCCTGCTCAGGCACCCAAGGTCGCGGTGGCGGTCCTGGTAGAGAACGGCGGGAACCGCCTCGAAGCCACCGGCGGGGCGCTGGCCGCGCCGATCGGGCGGGCGACGATCGCGGCGGCGTTGAGGGAGGCCTCGTGAGCCGCTCCCGAAGTCGAGCGAAGCGAGACGAGCAGTGTCTCCGAAGTCGAGCGAAGCGAGACGAGCGATGAGCCCCCGCGTCGGAGTGACGCTGTCGGGCCGGTACCGGCTGCAGCGCCTGATCGCCACCGGCGGCATGGGCCAGGTGTGGGAGGGCGTGGACTCGCGGCTGGGCAGGCGGGTCGCGATCAAGGTGCTCAAGGCCGAGTACTCCACCGACGCGGAGTTCGTCGAGAGGTTCCGGGCCGAGGCCCGCACGGTCGCGATGCTCAACCATCCGGGCATCGCCGGCGTGTACGACTACGGCGAGACGGACATCGACGGCGAGGGCCGCACCGCGTACCTCGTCATGGAACTCGTCAACGGCGAGCCGCTGAACTCCGTCATCAAGCGCACCGGCCGGCTGTCGCTGCGCCACGCCCTCGACATGCTCGAGCAGACGGGCCGCGCTCTGCAGGTCGCGCACACCGCCGGCCTGGTGCACCGCGACGTCAAACCGGGCAACATCCTGATCACCCCGACCGGGCAGGTCAAGCTCACCGACTTCGGCATCGCCAAGGCCGTCGACGCCGCTCCGGTGACCCAGACCGGCATGGTGATGGGCACCGCGCAGTACATCGCGCCCGAGCAGGCACTCGGGCACGACGCCACCGCGGCCAGCGACGTGTATTCGCTGGGAGTCGTTGGCTACGAAGCGGTTTCGGGGAAGCGCCCGTTCACCGGGGACGGCGCGCTGACCGTCGCGATGAAGCACATCAAGGAGAACCCTCCCCCGCTGCCTGCGGACCTGCCGCCGAACGTGCGCGAGCTCATCGAGATCACCTTGGTGAAGAACCCCGGCATGCGCTACAAGTCGGGCGGCCCGTTCGCCGACGCCGTGGCCGCCGTGCGCGCGGGCCGGCGCCCGCCACGGCCCAACGCCGCACCGTCGATCGGGCGCGCCGCACCGACCGCGGTGAAGCCGGCCATCGCCCCCCGCCCCGCGGAGCCGACCGGCCGGGCCCCGGCCGCCACCTCCCGCACCCGGACCACCGGCAGCCACCACCGCTCGGCTCCCCCGGCGCGCCGGACGTTCTCGTCGGGTCAGCGGGCGCTGCTGTGGGCCGCCGGTGTGCTCGGCGCGCTGGCGATCGTCATCGCGATCCTGATCGTGCTCAACGCCCAGGACCGCAAGGACCGGGGGCCCGCGCCGCCGACGGTCACCGAGACGCCGTCGCAGAGCGGCACCTCGGAGACGCCGGCCGCCGCGCCCGCCACCATCATTGATCATGAGAACGCCCGTTTGTGGGTAATACGACCCCCTGTCCACGCGCCGCCGCCCGCGGTGCGCCCCAGCCAGAACTGATGTTGCGATGACGACCCCACAGCACCTGTCCGACCGGTACGAGGTCGGCGAGATCCTGGGCTTCGGTGGCATGTCCGAAGTCCACCTGGCACGCGACCTGCGCCTGCACCGCGACGTCGCGATCAAGGTGCTGCGTGCCGACCTGGCCAGGGACCCCAGTTTCTACCTGCGCTTCCGCCGCGAGGCGCAGAACGCCGCCGCGCTCAACCACCCGGCGATCGTCGCGGTCTACGACACCGGCGAGGCGGAGACCCCGACGGGCCCGCTGCCCTACATCGTGATGGAGTACGTCGACGGGGTCACGCTGCGCGACATCGTGCACACCGAGGGCCCGATGCCGGCCAAGCGGGCCATCGAGGTCATCGCCGACGCCTGCCAGGCGCTGAACTTCAGCCACCAGCACGGCATCATCCACCGCGACGTCAAGCCCGCCAACATCATGATCAGCAAGACCGGCGCGGTGAAGGTGATGGATTTCGGCATCGCCCGCGCGATCGCCGACGCAGGCAACCCGGTCACCCAGACGGCCGCGGTGATCGGCACCGCGCAGTACCTCTCCCCCGAGCAGGCCCGCGGCGTCAAGGTCGACGCCCGCTCCGACGTGTACTCGCTCGGTTGCGTGCTCTACGAGATCCTCACCGGCGAGCCGCCGTTCGTCGGCGACTCCCCGGTCGCGGTGGCCTACCAGCATGTCCGGGAAGACCCGGTGCCGCCGTCGGCGCGGCACGTCGACATCTCCCCCGACCTCGATGCCGTCGTGCTCAAGGCGCTGGCCAAGAACCCCGACAACCGGTACCAGACGGCCGCCGAGATGCGTGCGGACCTGGTCAAGGTGCACAGCGGCGAGCGTCCGGACGCCCCCAAGATCTTCACCGACGCCGAACGGACGTCCCTGCTGTCGTCTGCTCCGTCCCACTCGCGCACCGAGTCGGTGGCGCACCAGCCCCGCTACGTGGCGCGCGAGCGCAGAGGGTCGGTGGGCCGGTGGCTGGTCGCGGTGGCGGTGCTCGCCGTTCTCACCGTGGTGGTCACCATCGCGATCAACTCGTTCGGCGGCGAGACCCGCGCTGTGCAGGTGCCCGATGTGCGCGGGCAGGTGTCCGAGGACGCCATCGCCGCCCTGCAGAACCGCGGCTTCAAGACGACGGTGGCGAAGAACACGGATTCGGAAGTGCCGCCCGACCACGTGATCAGCACCGATCCGGCGGCCAACTCCTCGGTCAGCGCCGGCGACGAGATCACGGTCAACGTGTCCACGGGGCCAGAGCAGCGCGAAGTGCCCGACGTGTCCGGCTTGAGCTACGGCGATGCGGTCAAGAAGCTCACCGACGCGGGCTTCAGCCGCTTCCGGCAGACCGTCTCGGCGTCGCTGGCCGAGCAGCGCGACCGCGTGCTGTCGACGGTGCCGCCGGCCAACCAGACCTCGGCGATCACCAACGAGATCACCATCGTGGTGGGCAGGGGCCCGTCCACGGCCGTGGTGCCCGACTGCGTCGGGCAGACGATCGAGGTGTGCCAGCAGGTCATGTCCGCATCCGGGTTCACCAAGACGGTTCCGGTCGAGGTGGACAGCACCACCGCCGCCGGACAGATCATGGGCAGCGATCCGGCGGCGGGTCAGACCGTCCCCCAGGACACCGTCATCCAGATCCAGGTCTCGCGCGGCAACCAGTTCGTGATGCCGGACCTGACGGGCCAGTTCTGGACCGACGCCGAACCACGGCTGCGCGCGCTGGGCTGGACAGGCGTGCTGGACAAGGGCGCCGACGTGCAGAACAGCGGTCAGCGGACCAACGCCGTCGTCACCCAGAGCCCAGCCCCGGGTTCCGCGGTGAACTACGGCTCGCGGATCACGCTGGGGTTCGCGTCGTAGCGGCCGCCACGGCGGTCGCGACCTCGTCCTCGAGGCGGGCGACCAACGCCTCGGCGGGTGCGGCGCCACACTCGGCGAGCCAGTTGGCCAGCATCCGGTGCCCGCCCTGGGTGAGGATCGACTCCGGATGGAACTGCACGCCGTGGATCGGCAGCTCGATGTGCCGCACGCCCATGATCACGCCGCCTTCGGTGCGGGCGATGACCTCCAGCTCGTCGGGCACGGTGTCCGGCAGGATCGTCAGCGAGTGGTAGCGCGTCGCGACGAACGGGTCGGGCAGGCCTTTGAGCACTCCCCTGTCGGTGTGGAAGACGATGCTGGTCTTGCCGTGCAGCAGTTCGGGTGCGCGGTCGACGGTGCCGCCGAACGCGACACCGATGGCCTGATGACCCAGGCACACGCCCAGCAGTGGCGTCGCCGCCGCCGCGCACGCGTTGACCAGGGGAATGGACGCGCCGGCCCGCTCCGGGGTACCGGGACCCGGGCTGAGCAGCACCCCGTCGAAGTCCCTTGCGACAGAGGCGATGTCGGCGTCGGTGGCCAGGCGGTCGTCGTCGTTGCGCCAGACCTGCGCGTCGACCCCGAGCTGACCCAGATACTGCACGAGGTTGAACACGAAGCTGTCGTAGTTGTCGACGACCAGAACCTGCATGTGACCAGGCTACCGCCGGGCCCTCAGTAGCCCAGCGGTCCGATGGGCTCGGCGTACCTCATCCGCACCGGCGCGGTGTACCCGACCACTTCGACGTCACGGGCCTCCTCGGTGTAGCCGAGGCCGAACCGCACCGCGTACTGCTTGTAGAGCGTCACCAGCGAGGCGTCGGCCAGGGCGCGCTGCATCGCGGCGGCGTCCCCGATCGCGGTGATCACATACGGCGGGCTGTAGGTGCGGCCGTTGAGCAGGAGCGTGTTCCCCACACAGCGGGGCGCGGAGGTGGCGATCAGGCGCTGGTCCTGCATCTGGATGCCTTCGGCGCCGGCACTCCACAGTGCGTTGAGCACCGCGGTGATGTCCTGCTGGTGCACGACGAGGTCGTCGGGCGAGGCGTCGCGCGGGAACCGCCCCTGAGCGTCGCGCTGTGCGTCGTTGAGGGTCACCACCAGGCCCGGGCCGCGCAACGGTGTCAGGGCGGCCTCCGGGGCGAGAGCGTCGGCACGGCGGGTGATCGCGGCCAGCGCCGCGGCCGCGGTGGGGGAGCCGCCGTGATGGTTCTCGATCTGCGGCGCCAACGCGTCCCGCTCGGCGGTCAGCCGGTCGACCGACCGCTGCGTCTCGCGCACCAGGTCGACCAGCCGCGGTGCGTCGCTGCGCCGGATCTCGTCCCCACCGGACACCCCGTGCGTGGCCCCGAGCAGCAGCCCCGCGGCCGCACACACCACTGGCACCCCGAACCGCCACATCGATCGCCGCCGCACGGTTGCGTCACGGGCTTTCATCGGTTCGGTCTCCTCACGCGTCGGTGCTGCTCGTAGCTGCGTTAGGCTTTGCACTACACATCGTCGCACCGATTCGTCCGAAGGTACCCATGCCCAAGTCCAAGGTCCGCAAGAAGAACGACTTCACCATCAATCCGGTGAGCCGGACTCCGGTCAAGGTCAAGGCCGGTCCGTCGAGCGTCTGGTTCGTCGTGTTGTTCGTCGGCCTGATGCTGATCGGGCTCGTCTGGCTGATCGTTTTCCAGCTCGCGGGCAGCGGCCCGGACGTTCCCAGCTTCCTGCAATGGATGAGCAACCTGAACGTGTGGAACTACGGCATCGCGTTTGCCTTCATGATCACCGGGCTGTTGCTCACGATGCGCTGGCGCTGACCGTCGGCGGAGCCGGATGTGACGAAGATCTCGACCCCCGGCGTTCGCCTGCTCGCAACCCCGCGGTCACCGGATCACATCGATGTGATTCATCCCCATTGGGGATAGCACTTGTGGATAACCCCGTTCGTCGCGGTAGGAGTGTGTGAGTTGGCCGCTCAGCAAACATCTTGGGGTCCACCGACGGCTGGCATCGCCGGGGCCGCCGCGGCGGGCGTCCTGCTCGCAATCGCCGTTGTGACGCTGGTCACAGACGTTCCGGGGCGCATCCTCATCGGCGTTGCGGCCGTGGGGTTGCTCGCGTTTGCGGTCGCGTCTTGGCGCGCCCGGCCGAAACTGGCAATCGACGGCGATGTTCTGACCTACCGCGGGTGGTTCACCACGAGGCGGCTGGCGCGCCCGGACATCAGCCTGATCCGCATCACGGAGTTCCGCCGGATCGGCCGCACGATGCGCCTGCTGGAGATCGACACCACCGACGACCGGCTGCTGGTGCTCAGCCGATGGGACCTCGGCACCGATCCGTTGCGCGTGCTGGACGCGCTGACCGACGCCGGCTTCGCGCGCGGCGCCGGGGCGTGAGGTGAGCGGTCAGGAGATCGTGACCGACTCGATGACGACCGGATCGGTCGGGCGGTCGCTGCGATCGGTCGCGGTGGTGGCGATCGCGTCGACGACCTTCTGCGACTCGGGGTCGACGACCTCACCGAAGATCGTGTGGCGCCGGTTCAGGTGCGGCGTCTTGCCGACGGTGATGAAGAACTGCGAGCCGTTCGTCCCCGGCCCCGCGTTGGCCATCGCCAGCAGGTAGGGCTTGTCGAACTGCAGCTCCGGGTGGAACTCGTCGGCGAACTGGTAGCCCGGGCCGCCGCGACCGGTACCGGTCGGATCGCCGCCCTGGATCATGAAGCCGTCGATGACGCGGTGGAAGACCGCGCCGTCGTAGAACGGGCCGGACGAGCTGCCCGACGCGTTCTCGGTGCTGTAGTCCCTGGTGCCCTGGGCCAGGCCGACGAAGTTGGCCACCGTCTTGGGCGCGTGGTTGCCGAACAGAGCGATCTTGATGTCGCCGCGGTTGGTGTGCAGGGTCGCGGTCGCGGTCTGAAGAGGACTCGTCACGGGAAGCCAGTGTGCCACGCCGCCTCCGACCCCCAACCGGGCACCGTGGGGTTGGCGGAAGTGGCAGGCTGGAGGTCCTAGTCACGCGCTGCCGAGAAAGGTGGGCCATGAGCTCCAAGACCCGAGTCCGGATGACCCCGAGCCAGCGGCTGAGCCGCGGCCTGAAGTATTCGACGGTCGGGCCGGTGGACGTCACCAGGGGAGCGGTGGGTCTGGGCGTCGACTCGGTGCGGTCGTCGGCGTCCTGGGTCGGTGAGCGCTACCGCACCAGCCAGGTCGCCCGCCAGCTGAAGGCCGAACTCGCCGCGGCGCAGGAGGCCATCGCGAACCTGCCCGAGACGTTGGACAAGGCACGCAGGCCGCGCAGCCGGCGCAGGCCGCGGCTGCTGGCCGCCGGCATCACCGTGGTGGTGCTGGCCGGCGGAGCGGCGGCCTTCACGATCATCCGCCGTTCGACGCAGCCGGAGCCCTCTCCGCTGCCGCCGAGCGTCGAGGTCACGCCGAAACCGTAACGGGGGTTGGGTCATGGCCGTCGGAGATTCAGCTCCCGGGCAGAAGCATTGACTGCCAATCCTTAGGCGGAACAGCGCCTTCCGCGACATCGGTGCGCGTGTACCGGTGACCATCGGGTCCGATGTAGGCGCCCGTCGCGGGGTCGTACTCCGCGCCGGCGAGCGCGGGCTGGGGCACACCCTGACCCGAGATCGTGGCGTTGGGATCGCCCTTCCAGTTGTATCCGTCGTTGAGCGGTACGTAGTTCTCGTTGCTGTCGCACATCGCCACGGTCGGCGCCCGCTTGCCGGGTCGATTGACACAGGGAAGATTCCGCACGCCGCGCACGCCGAGCGGCGAGTCCTGCGGCACCCGGCAGTACAGGTATCCGGGCGGCCGATCCGGATAGTCCTCCAGTGCCGCCGCGCGCTGCTGTTGAGCGGGGAGATAGCCGGTTGTACACGGCGGCGGCTGGTTGAGGCTCAGGTTCAAGCTCAGGTACGCGCCCCGGTAGGGCTGCTGGGTGTCCCGGTTCGCCAGGACGATCGCCTGCGCGACGGCCGCACTCTGCGGCAACAACACCAGCAGCTGCTCCAAGCCGGGCTGATAGGTGAGCATCACCTGCGCCACACTGACCATGTTCGCGGCGAGAATCGGCACAGTCGGCCGAATCCGCTCGAGAAGCAGGCGGACTTCCTCGACGGCCGGGCCACCCTGTACGAGAAGCTCGGCCACAGCGGCGTCATTAGCCTGCAACTGTTGACTGATGGTCGACAGGTGCGTTGTCCAGACACCGACCGCGGTCTGAGAGTCGTTCTGTGCCTCCAGGATCGGTTGCGATTGGTCGATCAGGTTCACCAACGGATCCAGGTTCTGGCGCGCGCCCGCCGCGAGTCGGCCGCCCGCGGTGACGAGTCGGGACAGGTCAGGCCCGAGACCGCCGAACGCGACGTACGACTCGTCAACCACAGTCTTCAGGTCGTCGTGGGGAATCGCATCGAGGCCGGTGTTCAACGAGTCGAGCACCGAATCTAAGTCGGGGGGTACGCGCGTGCGGTCCACGGAGATGACATCTCCGTTCTTCAGCGGTGCCGAATCCCGGCGGGGCAGTAGCGCGATGTACTGCTCGCCGACCGCCGACTGGCTGTGCACCTGCGCATCGAGGTCTGCGGGGATCGCCGTGCCCGACTTCAGTGAGAGCACCGCCGCCACTCCTGTCTCGGTCAGATGCACCCCTTTGATACGGCCGACCTCCGCTCCCCGGTAAGTGACGTTGCCGCCGGGATAGACGCCCGCCGTCCGGGGCAGTTCGACGGTCACCTGGTAGCGGCCGATCCCGAACATCGCCGGGAGTCTGATGTAGCCGAAGGCCATGGCCGCCGCGAAGATCAGCGCGATCACGGCGAAGAGCGCCAACTGGATACGGATGCGTAGCGTCAGCGGGGGCACGTCATCGTCCTTGGTCCCAACGGTAGGGAGCGAGAAGCGGATTGCCACCGGTGTAGGGACTCGGCAGCTGGCCGATCGTGCGGCCCCACTGCAACTCCAGTTCGGTCAGGTCACCTTCCCAGCGTGTCCCGGTGAGGAACGACGCGTCGAGGCGGCTCAGCGTCAGGTCGATGACGGCGGTCAGGTTGGCGAAGTCACCGCGCTGCCAGATCCCGACGTTGTCGGTCGGAAACGGGTAGGTGGCGAACAGACCCAGCGACCTGGTCAAGGCGGGCCCGGCGTCGGCCAATGACTGCAGCACCGGACCAAGGTTCTTGAGTTCGGTGATCAGGCTGTCCTTCGTCTGGTTCGTCGAATCGGCCACCAGAGAGCTGAACTCGCCGATTTGGTCGAGTGCGTCCACCAGGGTCTGCCGCTGGTCGCTGATCACCCGCAGCGCATCGGGGATGGTGTCGAGGGCCCTGTCCACCACCGGCTTCTCCTCGGCGAATTGACCCGCCAGGGAGTTGAGGCTATCGGCCGTGGCGATGATGTCGCCGACCTGGTCGTTGACGTAGCCGGTGAACGTGTCCAGCTGTGCGATCAGGCTGCGCACGTCCTGTTCGCGGCCGGCCAGCGCGGTGCTCAGCGACTCCGTGATGTCGTGCACCTGACCGATCCCACCCCCGTTGAGCAACAACGAGACTGCCGAGAGCACCTGTTCGCTCGATGGATACCTGCCTGCCGACGACAGCGGGATCAGCGCCCCGTCCTGCAGCCTGCCGCGTGGTGCGCCACCGGTTGGCGGCGCCAGCTCGACGTGCAGCGAGCCGAGCAGACCGCTCTGGCCGACGGTTGCCGTGGCGTTGGCCGGCAGCTCGACGTCGCCGTCGATACTCATTGTCAGCAGCGCGTGCCAGCCCTGCCGCTCGATCTTGGTGACGGTTCCGACCGTGACATCAGCAACCTGCACACGGGAATTCGGCTCGATGGTGCGCACGTCGGGCAGCTGTGCCTGGACCGTGTAGGCACCCGGGCCCCGGCCGGCGGTCCCCGGCAGAGGCATGGAGTTCAGCCCGCGCCACGCACACCCCGAGGTGGCGGCGGCCATGGACGCGACGAGCAGCCCGGCAATCACCCGGCTCAGCGGTGTCTGTCTCATCGGCCCTCCTGTGGCAGCATCATGCCGGTCAGACCGTCCGCGGGATCAGTGCGCTGCACCTCGGCGGGCAGCGGCGAATCCGGCCCGGTTACAGCCGGATTCGTCGCCGCCGGCGGGATGTAGTCGGGCCTCATCCAGTCCTCGCTGTAGGTCACTTCGTTGGGCCGGGCGGCGGCGCCGACGATGAGGTTCTCGCTTAGGGGCGGGAAGTTGTACTGGCGGTTCTTGACGATCGGCGCCAGGTACTGGACGCACAACTTGGCCGACTGCTCGGCGCCCAGCCGGGACGCGGCTTGTATCGCCCCGCACAGAAACGTGATCGGGTCTGCGAAGTTGTTGAAGGCGTATGCGCCACCCATCGTGGCTTGCGCGGGCTGATAAGTGTTCATCAGGTTCTGCAGCGCGTTCGGGGCGACGTGCAACGCCTGCTTGATGTCATCGAGGCTGGCCGTCAGCGTCGTCGACACGGATGCGAGTTTGTCCGTTGTGGTGCCGAGTGATTCACGGTTGTCGGCGACGAACGTGCGCACGTCGCCGACCACGCCGTCGAGTGCCGCGACGGCGTCACCGATCTCGTTCGGCTCGTCGGTCAGCAGCCCGGTCGCAGAGTCGAGGTTGGCGTTGAGGTGTCGCATCACCTCACCGCTGTCCTGCAGGGCGGAGACGAGAACCGACAGGTTCTTCAGACTGCCGAACAGGTCGTCGCTGTGGTCGCCAACGACTGAAATCGCTTGTGACAGTGCAATTATCGTCCGCCGAAGGTCTGCACCTCGGCCGCGCAGCGTCTCTGCGGTGGTGTGGACGACCGATCCGAGCGTGCTGGTTCCACCCGGTTCGGTCGGCTGCACCAGCTCGCTGATTCGTTCCAGCTGCGACCGCAGGTCGTCCCATTCGACCGGGACGGCGGTGCGATCTTCGCCGATCACCGTGTTGTTCTGCAACTCGGGCCCACCGGTGTAGGCCGGCGTGAGCTGGATGACTCGCGCGGTCACGATGGCGGGAGAGAGGATCACCGCGTTGGCCGTGGCGGGCACCTGGTACCGGCCGTCATACCAGAAGGTGATCTTGACGCGGGTCGGTTCCGGCTCGATCCTGTCGATCTTGCCGACCGGGACCCCGAGGATGCGCACCTCGTCACCGACGAAGATTCCGTTGCTGTTCGCGAAGTACCCGATGACGGTTCGTCGATTCGCTTCGCCGGCCGAATGAGCCAGCAGCGTAACGGCGACAGCACACGTCAGTGCGAATAGCGCGGCCAGGCCGACGCGGATGTTGGCGCGCCGGATCATCGGCCCTGCCCCTCGACAGGCGGGCCCGGCACCAGGACAGGTGACGGCGTCGGAGCGGGCGAGGGATCCGCGGGTGGTCCGGGTGGCGGACCGCCGGGCAGCGGCGCCGGCGAGGGGTCCCGGTACGGATAGCGAGGATCGCCGGGGATGCCCGTGATCGCGTCGGGAACGGTCAATCGGGGGTCACCGCCCTGTCCGGTCCGGGGGAACGGCATCGGCAGCGCGGGGGTTGCCGGCTGGCCGAGCTGTGGATCGGTGAGCTGTGCGGGTGTCAGGACACTCGGATCGAGGCCGAGATCCGAGAAGGCGGCGTCGACGAACGGCTGGATGAACTGCCCGGGCAGCAGGTTTGCGATGTAGAACTTGAAGAACGGTCCCGAGGACATCGACTCACCCGACGACATCGCGTACTGGTTGAATCCCTTGATTGCCAGCGCGATCCGATCCTTCCGGTTGTCGAGGATGGTCAGCAGCTGGTTCAGCTTGTCCAGCGCGGGCGCCAGCGTCTGCCGGTTCTCGGCGATGGCTCCTTTGATCTGACGGCTCACCGCCGAGATGGTTCCGGAGATCTCGTCCAGGGCCTGGCTCTGGCTCGTCAGGTCGGTCAGCAGGGCGTCGCTGTCGACGAGCATCTTCACGATGGCGTCGCTGCGCTCCGCCAGTACCGCCGTCACCTTGTCGGCGTCGGTGAGCAGTTTGCGCAACTGGGCGTCGCGGTCATTGAGTGTCTGTGAGAACCGCGACACACCCTGCAGCGCGGTCTTGAGCGCCGGCGCGGTCTGGGCGAACTCGTCGGCCATCACCTTCCACGAGTCCGACAACCGATCGGTGTCCAGTTGGCTGATGGTGGCAGTCAGATCACCCAGAGCGTCAGGCAGTTGATAGGGCGATGTCGTCCGGTCCAGGGGGATGGGGCCGGATACCGTGCCGTCGCCCCTTGGGGTCAGTTCGAGGATCTTGGCCCCGAGAATGCTCCTCGTCTTGATCGCCGCCTCGGTGCGGTTACCGAGGCGAATGTCCTTGTCGACCTCGAAGGTGACTAGCACCCGCGGGCCATCGAGGTCGATGCCGGTGACCTCGCCTGCCTTGAAGCCGGACACCTGCACCGCGGCCCCGGTGCGCAGCCCTCCCGCTTCGGCGAAGAACGCCGAATAGGCCCGGTTGGAGTTGACGAACGGAAGCTTCCCGTAGTTGAGGGCCCCGGCGATGATGCCGAGCGTGATGGCGACACCGACCACACCGACAAGGATGGGATCGCGCTCTGCGAACGTCTTCATCTGGGCGTGCACCTTCCGCTGGACTGGCCGGCCACCTTGACGTAAACGGGTTGTCCACCTTTGCCGTTCAGCTTCAGGATCAGGTCGCACAGATAGAAGCTGAAGAAGTCTCCGTAGAGGCCCTGCCGGTTGAGCATCTGATAGGCATCTGGCAGGGTGTCGATGAAGTGGTCGAAGTAGTCGCGATCGGACAGGACCGCCGTGGCGGTCCGATCGGCTTCGCGCACAACACTTTTGAGCGGCTCGCGACCCTGCGCAAGCAAGTCGCCGATCGACGCCGCCGCTTCATTGGCCTGGACGAGTCCGTTACGAAGGTCCTGCCTTCGGTCGGCCATCGTCGTCAACGACGCCGACAGTGAGTCGACGGCGGTGGCGAACTGTGAGCTGTGGTCGCCCAACGACCCCACAACCGTCTTGAGGTTCGTGATGACCTGCCCGATCAGCTGATCGCGGTCGGCCAGCTTGTTGGTCACGTTCGCGGTCTGCGTCAGGAACGCCGTGATCGTCGTGCCTTCGCCTTGCAGGGCGTCGATCAGCTGGCCGGACAGCGCATTGACCTGGTCGGGGTCGAGGGCGCGAAACAGCGGGCGAAAGCCACCGAGGAGTGCGTCGAGGTCAAGCGCGGGGGCCGTGTGCGACAACGGGATGGTGGCGCGGGGCTGGAGTATCCGGGTGCCACCGGCACCTTGCTCGAGCGCCAAGTAGCGCTCCCCGATCAGGTTTCGGTAGCGGATCACCGCTCTGCTGCCCTCCGTCAGTACCACGGAGGCGTCGGTCCCGAAGTCGACCAGGGCGATCCCGTCGTCGCGGATCCTGATGTTGTTGACCTTTCCGACCTCGACTCCGGCGATGCGGACGAAATTGCCGTTCTCCAGCCCCGAGACCGTGCGGAACTCGGCGGTGTACGTCTGTTCGGGCTCGAAGCGCAGTTGGGCGAAGACCGCCAGCATCGCCGCCAGGCCGAGTGCGCACACCGTCAGGAAGATGCCGACGCGCCAGATCGCACCGCTGAGGTTCTCTTTCATGCTTGCCTCATCGCGGTGCCGGGGTGGGTGTCGGTTGCTGTTGTGCCGGTGCGGGCACCTCGAACGGTTCCGAGCCTGGCGGCGGTGGGCCGGGTTCGCGGGCAGCGCCGGGCGGCGGTGCCGGAGGAAGGCCGGGCCACAACGGCGTTCCGTCGGGGGCGTACAGCGCTGCCCCGTACGGCGGTGCGCCCGGGTAGGGGATCGGTCCGGGTGCAGGGCCACCCGGGTAGCGGACACTGGGCGGTTCGGGCACGGCTCTGGTGACCGGGAAGTAGTCGGCATAACCGGGGAAGCCGATGCCCGGATTCGGCCGGATGTCCAGACCCGTGCCCCAGCCGGTGTTCGTGATGAGCTGGCGGACCGGCCAATTGGCGGCCACGTCGGGCAACGAGCCGCACCCCGGTGTGCCACCCGGACCACCTTTTGCACCGATGATCGGCAGATTCTGCGGGTAGCGGTAGGCATCCGGTGCGAAGAGCACTGCGCTGTCGAGGATCAGCGATGTGTGGTTGGCGCCCCCGGTGGCGTCCAGATACCCGGTGTCCAGGGCGGTCTTGGCGCCGACCAGCGTGCAGGTGAACGTCGGGTTGTACTTCAACAGCAGACGGGCGGTGGACTCGAAGACGTTGACCGCCGTGGTGATGTTCGGCTGGCTCGCGCCCATCAGGTCGATGCCGCCGCGCGCCAGCCCGACCACACCGGTGAGCACGGAGTCCAAGTCCTGTGCGTGGTCGGACACGGTGGCGCTGGTGGTTGCGGCGGCATCGAGTGCGGCCAGGACGTTCTGCGCGGCATCGCTGTAGGTGTCGCTGATCTCCCGCAGCGCCCGGCCGTCGGCGGTGATGGTCTCCGTGCGCGCGTTGATCGCCGTGAGAACCTCCTTGGTGTCGGTGATGGTCTGCCCGATCATTGTGCCGTGGCCGCCCAATCCCTTGGCGAGCGCGGCCAGCACGGCCTGCAGCTTCTCCGGGTCGACGCGGTCCAGGATGTCGGCGACGTCGCGGAACAGGGTGTTGATCTCGGTGCTGACGTTGCCGGAAGTGATGACGGCGTTCTCGGTCAGGCGTTGGGCGCTGGGGTCGCTCGGGTACACCAGTTCGACGAACTTCCCGCTGAACAGCGTCCCGGCCCGGATGCGCGCCCCCACGTTGGCCGGGAGGTACTTCAGCTGGTCCGGCTCGATCTCGAGCGTCAAGCTCACGTCGTCCCGCCCGCCGGTGACCCGGCCCACCCGACCGATCTGCACGCCCCGGAAGGTGACCTTCGCGCCGCGGTCCATCACCAGGCCGGCGCGATCCGCGGTCAGTGTCACCGACACGTAGTCGCGCAGAGAACCCGAGAACAGGATCGTGGTCGTGGCGATGGTGGCGACGATGGCGACGACGAAAATGAGAGTCCACCAGCCGGGATGCATTCCTTCTGAGCGTTGTTCGGCCATCGCGTGCTAACCCGAGAGGTGGAAGTTGCCGAATTGGCCGTAGATGGACATGGCGACCGCCAGCAGCAGGAGGGTCAACACGATCAGAGATGTCCGCACCGACCGGCCGACCGCCTCACCGACTCCGGCAGGTCCACCTGAGGCGGTGTAGCCGTAGTAGGTGTGCACCAACATGACCGCGATGCCCATCAACACCACGGTGAAGAACGACCAGAGCAGGTCGGTCGAGTTGAGGAACGTGTTGAAGTAGTGGTCGTAGATACCGGTGGACTGGCCGTAGAACCCGGTGGTGCCGATCCGGGCGGCCAGGAAGGCGCACACCATCGCGACGCAGTACAGCGGGATCACCACGACCACTCCGGCGACCACGCGGGTGGACACCAGGTATGCGACCGAGCGCACCGCCATGACCTCGAGTGCGTCGATCTCGTCGGCGATGCGCATCGCGCCGAGTTGTGCGGTGGCACCCGCACCGATGGTGGCCGCCAACCCGATTCCGGCGACGGCCGGGGAGATGATCCGCACGTTGACGTACGCGGAGATGAAGCCCGTCATCGCCTCCACCCCGATGCCGGCCAGTTCGTTGTACCCCTGCACGGCGATGACGGCGCCTGTCGCGAGAGTCAGGAATCCGACGACGACCACGGTGCCACCGATGAGCGCTAATGCGCCGGTACCGAGGCTCATCTGGGCGATCAGCCGGAGAATCTCGGTACGGTAGTGCACCAGTGCCGTCCCGATCTCGCGCACGGACCTGGCATTGAACGCGATCTGGGTTCCGACGCGATTCCAACCACGAACCAGGCCGTGCGTCGCATTCGAAAGGCCGGGATGATTTGCCAGCAACGTCATTTCACGCTCGCGTAGTAGACGGCGGTCGCGATGATGTTGATAACGAACAATGCGATGAACGCATACACGACGGTTTCATTGACGGCGTTGCCGACACCTTGCGGGCCTCTGCGCACCGACATGCCCTTGTAGCAGGCGATGAGGGCAGCCGCCGTTCCGAAGAGGGCGCCCTTGACCAGACCCAAGAGGATCTCGGGCAGTCCGGTGAACAAGGTGAGGCCGGCCACGAAGGCGCCCGGGGTGACGTGCTGGACGAACACGGCGAAGCCGAAGGAGCCGATCAGGCCGACGAAGGTTACCAGCGCCACCAGCGACACGGCGACCAGGGTGGCCGCCAGTACTCGGGGCACCACTAGGCGGTGTACGGGGTCGACCCCCATGACGCGGAGCGCATCGAGCTCTTCACGGATGGTCCGGGCACCGAGATCGGCGCACATCGCGGTGGCTCCCGTGCCGGCGACGACGAGGACGGTGACGATCGGCCCGATCTCCGTGACCGCAGCGCCGGCCGCGCCGGTCCCGGAGAAGTCGGTGGCGCCGAACTCGGTCAGCAGCACATTGAGGGTGAAGACGACGAGGACGGTGAACGGGATCGCCATGAACAGAGTCGGGACGACAGCCACTCTCGCGACGAACCATGTCTGCAGAACGAATTCGCGGTAGGCGAACGGCGGCTTGAACATCGCGACGAGCGTGTCCAGAGCCATGGCGTAGAAGCCGCCCAGCGAACGCAACGGCTTGAGGTCCGTTTCGGATAAGACCACCGCCGACCTCCCACCTGCTTCGACGACCCTGCTTCTCGTTAGGGTCACAGTAGGCAGCAAAGATTTCGCCGGACAGGAGTCCTTGGTCCTCTAAACCAAGGCAGGATGGCGTGGACGTCCCTGCACAGCTACGTTTTAGTCATGGCTGTGTCGGTGTTCGACCTGTTCTCGATCGGTATCGGGCCGTCGAGTTCGCACACCGTGGGGCCCATGCGCGCGGCGCACCGCTTCGCCGAACGGCTGCGCGGCTCACTCGACGAGGTCGCCCGGATACGCGTCGAACTCTTCGGTTCACTCGGCGCGACGGGTGCCGGACACGGCACCCCGGGCGCCGTGATGCTCGGACTCGAAGGGGCACAGCCGGAATCGGTCGACCCCGCCGCGGGTCGGGAGCGGATCGCCGAAATCGAGCGGGAGGGTCGGCTGCGGTTGGCGGGGCAGCGGCCGGTCGAGTTCGACATCGTGATGATGTTGCAGGCCATGGCTTTTCACAGCAACGGCATGGTGTTCAGCGCGGTACGCGCCGACGGCACCGAGGTGGACCGGCACGTGTACTACTCGGTTGGCGGAGGTTTCGTCGTGGACGAGGGCGAGGCGGCGACAGCGCCCGGCGACGACGTCGCCGTGCCGTTCCCGTTCCGCACCGCAACCGAGCTCGTCGCGCTGGCCGAGGAAAACCATTGCCGGATCGCCGATCTCGTGGTCGCCAACGAGGAGGCGCTCGGCAACGGACCCCGGCTGCGGGAGGGGCTGCTGCAGATCTGGGCGGCCATGCGCGAATGCGTGGAGCGAGGGCTGGCCGCCGAGGGCACACTGCCCGGCGCCCTGCACGTGCGCAGGCGGGCCGCGGCGCTGGCCACGGCGCTGGAGGCCGACCCGACCGATCCGCTGTTCGCGATGGACTGGGTGACGGTGTACGCGCTGGCGGTCAACGAGGAGAACGCCGCCGGGGGACGGGTGGTGACCGCACCGACCAACGGCGCGGCCGGCATCATCCCGGCGGTGCTGCACTACTACTGGCGGTTCGTCCCGAACGCCGACGACGACGGCGTCATCGAGTTCCTGCTGACCGCAGCGGCGATCGGGCAGTTGTTCAAGGCGAACGCGTCGATCTCGGGCGCCGAGGTCGGCTGCCAGGGTGAGGTCGGGTCGGCCTGCTCGATGGCCGCGGCCGGGCTGGCCGCGGTGCAGGGCGGGTCGCCGGCGCAGGTGGAGAACGCCGCCGAGATCGGCATCGAACACAACCTGGGGCTGACGTGCGACCCGGTCGGGGGACTGGTGCAGATTCCCTGCATCGAGCGCAACGCGGTCGCCTCGGTCAAGGCGATCACCGCCGCGCGGATGGCGTTGTTCGGCGACGGCACACACCACGTCAGCCTGGACACCGCGATCAAGACGATGCGCGACACCGGGGCCGACATGGCCGACAAGTACAAGGAGACCTCACGCGGGGGACTGGCCCTCAACGTCGTCGAGTGCTGATCACGGAGGTCAGGAAGCGGACGCAGCCGCTGCGGATCCTCTAGCCCGACGGCCCGGATCCCACCGCGCTGGAGGGGCCGCTCGGCGGGGGACCCGGCTGCGGCGCACCGTACCGGTCGCCCTGCACCCAGTCGTATCCCAGTGACAGCAACGTCTCTTCCTGCTCCCGAGTCTCGACGCCTTCGGCGATCATTCGCAATCCGAGATCCGATACCAGCCGGATCGCCCAGCGGGCGACGACGTCGGCGTCACCGCCGACCCGCGTCCGCTGGACGAACGTGCGATCCAATTTGACCATGTCGACCGGCAAGTTCTGCAGATGGGCGAGCGACGAATAGCCGGTCCCGAAGTCGTCGATGGCGACCTTCACACCGAGCGACCGAATGCCACTGAGCACCTGCTGGAGACGGCCCGCTTCATGCACCATCGCCGACTCCGTCAGCTCGATGGTCAATCGCTCGGGCGGGACGTCGTAGTGGTCGATCAGGTCAGCGAGGAAGGCGACGTACTCCGCGTCCACCGTCATCGCGCTGGCGTTGATGTCCAGGTGGAAATCCCGGGCGCGGTCGCGCAACAGCTCGAGGCACTCCACCACGGCACGCTCGGTGATCCGCCGATCCACCTGGCGGATCTGACCCGTCTCCTCGGCGAGCGGGATGAATTCGGCAGGCGCGACTTCGCCGGCCGGTTGGCGCCAGCGAGCCAGCGCCTCCGCACCGACGATCAGGCCGGTTCGCAGCGACACGATGGGTTGAAACGCCGGAATCAGCTCATCGCTCTCGAGCGCCTGATAGAGCTGCTGTTCGAGCATCGACCGACGCACCGCTCGGTAGGAGAAGTCGTCCTGATAGAACGCGATGCGAGATCCCCCGGCACGTTTGGCCGAGTACATCGCCAGGTCTCCGCGCCGTAGTAGTTCGGCGGCGTCGGCGACGCCGTCGGCATCACCATCGGTGACGGCTCCGATACTGACGTTCACGACGTTGGTGACCCCGTCCACGACCAACGGATCCCGGAACGCCGCGAGGATGCCCTCGGCGAGACGCGAAACCAGATCAGGCGTGGCATCGAGGAGCAGCACGACGAATTCGTCACCCCCGAGACGGAACACGCTGCCGAACCGTGCGACCAGGTAGAACGTCACTCGCTCCAGCCGATCGGCGGTGGCCCGCAGCACCAGGTCTCCCTTCTGGTGCCCGTACACGTCGTTGATCTGCTTGAAGCGATCCAGGTCGAGGAACAGCAGCGCGAAGCGGCGCGATGCCGACTGCGATCGGATCTCGCTGTCGACCGCCAGAGAGAGTGCGCGGCGGTTGCCCAGGCCCGTCAGCGGATCGATGGTCGCTTGGATCGCGAGCTGCCGATAGGCCCATTCGTTCAGACCGGAATGCACGGCCTGATACAGCGTGTCTGCTGCAATCCGATCGTGCTCGGACCACATGCGGCTGCGGTCAGTGACGTTCTCGACGAATTCGTTGAACGAGCCGCGCGGATGCAGCCGCCCGAACTCGTCCTTGCGGACCGGCGCGGTCACCTCCCCGCCCCAGCGGACGGTGTCGAGGAATGGTCGACGGAACCAGGCCAGGTACCCCTCGGGTGTGCCCGGCAGCCGGGACACGATCGCGCCCGCACACGCGTCGGATCGGGCGAGCTCCGGCATATCGACGGCCAGGCAGTCCGTCGCCTGCACGAGGTCGGCCCCGGCCGAGCCGGACTCGCGAACCCGTTCGTCGATCGCGTCCTGCAGCGGCACATCGCCGAGGCGGAACACCTCCCGACCCACGCGGGCCGCGAAACCGTCCGCTTCCACCGCCCACATCATGTCGTCGCCGGCCACCTGGATGCACTGGATGGCATCGTCGCCCGCCGTGAGGTTTCGTCGGAGTTCTTCGGCGAGCGCCGCCACCTGAGCACGCCGGGTCCCGAAGGACTTCTCGTCCATCGTCGCCGCGACGAATGAAGCGATGCGACTGAAGGTGGCCAACGCCAGACGATCACCCAGGCTCAGTGCTCGCGGCTCGGTGTGGTGCATGACGAACATTCCCGTCAGTCGCCCCCGTTGAACTACCGAGACCGTGGCGGTAGCGGCCACCCCCATGTTGCGCATGTACTCCAGGTGCACCGGCGAGACGGCGCGCCGGTGAGCGAAGGTCAGATCGAGCGGCTGCGCGGGCCCGCCATCCGGAGCCGAACCGAGGAGATGGACCGTCGGTCCGTCGACGTCCTCGATGACCCGCACCAGTTGCAGGACGTACAGACGACGGGCTTGAGGTGGGATGTCCGACGCGGGATAGTGCAGCCCGAGGAACGGCTCCAGGTCGGGCTGGTTGAGGTATTCGGCGGTCACCTCGCCGTGGTAGTCGGGATGAAACGTGTAGGCCATGGTGCGCGCATAGCCGAACATCTCGCCGAGGGCCTTCACCGTCTGCTCGGAGAACGCCTGCCAGCTTTGGGCCTGCAGGAGCCAAGCGATCATCGAGGTCGGATCCCTCGCAACCGACGCGATGTCACGCTCGATTTCGAGGATGTAGTGGCCAGACGTCGTGTGCGCGGTAATCACCACGGGATCTGTTGTCAACCAGGGCATCTGGCATCGCCAGCCATCGATATCGGCGAATCGCGTTGCGTCATCGGGTAGTTCGAGTGCACTCCCGATGTCCTCGACGCTCGAACCGAGCACGGCCGACGTGCGCAGGATTCCGGCAAGCGGCGCCTGGAGGTTCGACGACACATGGGAGATGCGCCGCCGCGCAACGTCGACCGCCAGGAGCCATCCGTGCGCCTGGATGGCGTCGGGCTTGTCGATCGGTTCCGTCTCGCAACCTTCGTGGCCGACCACCTTCCACATCGCCTCGGAGGTCTCGCTCGTCATCGATGTCCTCCGGCCGAGAGATGCTCCACGAGAGCCCGGCGGTGTACGTCGAAGCCGGCGCGCGCGGCCTCGACTGCCGCGCCCGTCTCATCCGGATTCGAACGCTCCAGGACGTCGAGCACCGTCCGCCAACGATCTTTGAGATGGTCACCGTACGGTCGGAGCAGCAGCTGCTGGCGGTCACCCCGCCACCACGGCGCGGTTCGGGCAATCCGCAGCATGTGCAGTCCGCCCAGTGCAGAACCGACGTAGACGTAGAGAAGTCCCAGCATCGTTGCGCGTGCGGGCGAATCTGCCATGAGCGGCTCTACCTCCGCGCCGCACGCATGCCGACAGTCAGGACGGGCGCCGCCCAGATCGTCCAGGAACGACGACTCGGCATCGATCGCTCTCCGCTTGGAAACGTCGGATGGAGACAGTCCTTCGCGCCACAGAGCGCGCGAGATTCGAGGCAACGTCACTTCGACGGTCTCGGCAGCCTCGATCAGCCCGCCGAGGACGGCTGCGTAGTACCCGCTTTCGACCAGGCGGGGGAGGTCGATCAGAGCGTCGACCGATGCGTGGTCGGCGGCGGTAGCGCGACGAAGGGCGGCAAGGGTGACTCCGCCTCGGTGTTTCGTCGACATCTCCACCGACATCCCACCCTCGTCACAATTCACACGCACGCCACGCAATGGTGGACTTCATTCTCCGCCGTGTGGGCGTGCGGCGTGGGCAGTTCGCGAGCAACAATGAGGTGTCGATGCGGAACGACGACTACGAGCCGGGATGGGGAGGAGGCGCCAGACCAGCAATCGCAGATTGCTGGTCTGATTGTGGAGCCTAGGAGATTCGAACTCCTGACATCTGCCTTGCAAAGGCAGCGCTCTACCAACTGAGCTAAGGCCCCTCGTCAGGAAGGCGCATCGGCGAGTGTGTGCCACACCTCGGGGCTGTGCTGGGTCCGCCAGACCGCGAACCCGGCGACCGCGGCGATGCCCGCCGCGAGCAGCAGCACCACCTTCATCGATGTGTACCTTTCCGTGGGGCTAGGAGGACTCGAACCTCCGACCTCTTCGTTATCAGCGAAGCGCTCTAACCGCCTGAGCTATAGCCCCGTGCAACCGCATGGCCGAGCAGCGAGATTACCGCACGGACAACCCGTCTCCCAAACCAGCTCAGTCGCGGTCGGCCAGAGTGACCTCGACACCGCCCACGAGGTCGGTGGTGAGGTTGTAGATGAACGCCCCGATCGTCGCCCCGGCGGTCAGCAGAACGATGTTGACCAGCCCGATCAGGGCGGCGCCGCCGAAGATCGTGCCACTGGACACCAGCTCGCCACCGGAACTGCCGCTGGCACTGGTCAGCAGGTCACCGACGTTGCTGTTCAGCTTGCTCCACACACCCATCCCGCCGAGGACGAGGTACAGGAACGCCACCGCGATCATCCACACGAAGAACAGCGCCACCGACAGCACCAGCGACACCTTCAGCGCACTCCACGGGTCCACCCTGCGGATCTGCATGCTGGCGCGTACCGGCCCGGAGTGCTGGCGCGCACCGACCTGGACGGCACGGCCCGCCGACGCCTTCTGCGCCGGGCGGGCGGCCGGCTCGGACGCGGGACGTTCCGCCGGCTTGCGCTGCTGCGCCGGACGGGGCGGACCCGACAGGTCGGGCAGCTCACTGGCGTACGCCGCGCCACCCGTCTGTTCCGTGCGGGTGGGCGGCTCGGGACGGTGCGCCTCGGTACGCGTCGGGGGCTCCGGCCGGCTTCCGTCGGGACGGTTGGCCTCGGGACGGTTGGCCTCGGGACGGTTCCCCTCCGGACGGATCACCTCCGTGCGGTCACCACGCGGGGTCGACTCCGTGTCCTGGCCGCCGATGAAGCGGTTCAGCCGGGCGTCGAGACCACCCGGCGCGTCCGGTGCCTGCTGCTGACGGGCCCTGGCCGCGGGCCCGCGCTGCCACGGCGGCACGTCGCCGTGCTCGGCGCCGTGAGCGGGTCCGTGGGGCGGTGCCCCGGTGGGCGCCGGCGCCGGGGCGCCCTGTGACCCGTTGCCGGTGCCACCGGATGCCTCACCCGCGCGCGGGTGTCCCGGCTCGTTCGGTGAGCTCACAGACCGCTCCTCACTGCTCCGTCGTCGGTTCTTCACCGATGTCGGTGTCGACCTCGTCGGTACCGTCGCCCTCTTCGGCGTTGCGTGCGATGGCGATCAGGGTGTCGCCCTCACCGAGGTTCATCAAGCGGACACCCTTGGTCTGGCGGCCGGCCTTGCGAACCTGTCGCGCGGCGGTCCGGATGACGCCCCCACCTGAGGTGATGGCGTACAACTCGGTCTCGTCGTCGACGATCAACGCACCGACAAGAGTGCCACGACGCTTGTCGAACATGATGGTCAGCACCCCCTTGCCGCCGCGGCCCTGCACCGGGTACTCGTCGATGCCGGTGCGCTTGGCGTAGCCGCCCGACGTCGCGACCAGCAGATACGTGTCGGGCCGGACCACGTTCAGCGACAGCAGCGCGTCGTCGCCGTTGAACCGCATGCCCTGCACGCCCGACGTGGCGCGACCTATCGGGCGCAGCGCCTCATCGGTGGCCGAGAACCGGATCGACTGACCGTTGGCCGATACCAGCAGCAGGTCGTCGTCGCTGGAGCACAGCACCGCGCCGACGAGCTCGTCACCGTCGCGCAGGTTCACCGCGACGATGCCGCCCGACCGGTTGGAGTCGAAGTCGACCAGCCGCGACTTCTTCACCAGACCGTTGCGGGTGGCGAGCACGAGGTACGGCGCGTCCTCGTAGCCCTTGATCTGAATGACCTGGGCGATGCGCTCGTTGGGTTGGAACGCCAGAAGGTTCGCGACGTGCTGACCGCGCGCCGTGCGCGACGCCTCGGGCAGCTCGTAGGCCTTCGCCCGGTACACCCGGCCCTGCGTGGTGAAGAACAGGATCCAGTCGTGGGTGGAGCAGACGAAGAAGTGGTTGACGATGTCGTCCTGCTTGAGCCCGGCGCCCTGCACGCCCTTGCCGCCGCGCTTCTGGCTGCGGTACAGGTCCGTCTTGGTGCGCTTGGCGTAACCCGTCTCGGTGATCGTCACGACGACGTCCTCGCGGGCGATGAGATCCTCGTCGGCGACGTCGCCGTCGGCGGGAATGATGCGGGTGCGACGGTCGTCGCCGTATTTGTCGACGATCTCCTTGAGTTCGTCGCGCACGATGGCCCGCTGCCGTTCCGGCTTGGCCAGGATGTCCTCGAGATCGGCGATCTCGGCCTCGATCTTGGCCAGGTCGTCGACGATGCGCTGACGCTCCAGCGCGGCCAACCGGCGCAGCTGCATGTCCAGGATCGCCTGCGCCTGGATCTCGTCGATGTCGAGCAGCTCGATCAGGCCGGTGCGGGCGACCTCCACGGTTGCCGACGCGCGGATCAGCGCGATGACCTCGTCGAGCGCGTCGAGCGCCTTGACCAGACCGCGCAGGATGTGGGCCCGCTCGTTGGCCTTGCGCAACCGGTACGTGGTGCGCCGCACGATGACTTCGAGCTGGTGGTTGACGTAGTGGCGGATCAGCTGGTCAAGACGCAGCGTGCGCGGCACGCCGTCGACGATCGCCAGCATGTTGGCACCGAAGCTGGTCTGCAGCTGGGTGTGCTTGTAGAGGTTGTTCAGCACCACCTTCGCGACGGCGTCGCGCTTGATCTCGACGACGATGCGCAGACCGACCCGGTCGCTGGACTGGTCTTCGATGTTCGAGATTCCGCTGAGCTTGCCGTCGCGGACCTGTTCGGCGATCGAGGTGATGAAGTTGTCGTGGTTGACCTGATACGGCAGCTCGGTGATCACCAGCGAGGTGCGCCCGCGGGAGTCCTCTTCGATCTCCACGACACCGCGCATCCGGATGGATCCGCGGCCGGTGTTGTAGGTGTCGATGATCCCCTGGGAGCCGACGATCAATCCGTGGGTCGGGAAGTCGGGCCCCTTGACCCGTTCGCACACCGCGGCCAGCGTGGCTTCCTCGTCGGCCTCGTGGTTGTCGAGGCACCAGTACACCGCTTCGGCGAGCTCGCGCAGGTTGTGCGGGGGCATGTTGGTGGCCATGCCGACCGCGATGCCGCCTGAGCCGTTGGCCAGCAGGTTCGGGAACCGGCTGGGCAGGACCGTCGGCTCCTGCACTCGTCCGTCGTAGTTCGGAATGAAATCGACTGTCTCCTCGTCGATTTCACGCAGCATCTCCATCGCCAGCGGAGTGAGCCGTGCCTCGGTGTTGTGGCTGACGAAGCCATTGGTGATGAAGGAGTGGTCGTCGGTATCGACCCGCAGGCTGTACACGGGCTGCCATCCGGCATCAGTCACCGATACCACTCGCGCGTAGTAGAAGCGCCCGTCAGTGAGGTCGGCAGCAATGGCCTGCGCGTCCGGATCCTCGCCGTGTCGTTCGAAAAGGCGCGCGAGTGCACGGTTTATGACGGAATTCGAGAGATTTCGATCAGAAAGCGTACTTTCGGCGTGCATCACCGCGATGTCATCGGGTCTGATCTCCTCGATCAGCTTCCACAACAAAGTGGGCACTCCACCGACGTCGACGAGGCACAGAAGCGGGTGGTTGGCCGTGCCCGTGACCTCGTACCCTTCTGCAGTTCTCACGGTGAAGGTCTGGTGCTCGCCCGAGTGGAAAAGCTTGTCAGCAAGCACGGGGTTCCCGTGCCGATCCAGAACTTTGAGCTCGATGGCGTTGTCCGAATTCGGCCGTGCGCCAGGGACCACGTCACCGATTCGCACGGTCTGCCCGAAGGGAACGCGAACCTGGGCATCACCGGTGACGCAGTACCTCATGGCGGCCGGCGGGTCGTTACCAGGGGAGCCGAAATTGCCCTGACCGTCGACCAGCGGGTAGCGCAGCGACCACGGCTGCGCCATCCGGACCAGGGTGTCGTAGATCGACGAATCACCGTGGGGGTGATAGTTACCCATCGTCTCGGCGACCGAGCGGGCCGACTTCGCGTGTCCCCGATCGGGCCGGAAGCCGGAGTCGAACATCGCGTAGAGCACCCGACGGTGCACCGGCTTGAGCCCGTCCCGCACCTCGGGCAGCGCGCGGCCCACGATCACGCTCATGGCGTAGTCGATGTAGCTGCGCTGCATCTCCTGCTGGATGTCGACCGGCTCGATGCGGTCGCCGGCTTCGTCGCCCGGTGGCAGCGTGGTATCAGTCATGAAGTTTCCTATGCCTGGTCAAGAGTTCTTAAACGTCAAGGAAGCGAACGTCTTTGGCGTTGCGGGTGATGAAGCTGCGTCGTGCTTCGACGTCTTCACCCATCAGGATCGAGAACAGTTCGTCGGCCGCGGCGGCGTCGTCGAGCGTCACCTGACGCAGCACCCGCACCGACGGATCCATCGTGGTCTCCCACAGTTCCTTGGCATCCATCTCGCCCAGACCCTTGTAGCGCTGGATGCCGTCTTCGACGTTGATCCGCTTGCCGGCCGCGCGCCCGGCCTCGAGCAGGCCGTCGCGCTCGCGATCGGAGTATGCGAACTCCGGCTCGCTGCGTTGCCACTTCAGCTTGTACAGCGGAGGCTGCGCCAGGAAGATATGGCCATTCTCCACAAGCGGTTTCATGAACCGGAACAGCAGGGTCAGCAGCAGCGTCGAGATGTGCTGGCCGTCCACGTCGGCGTCGGCCATCAGCACGATCTTGTGGTAGCGCAGCTTGGCGATGTCGAACTCGTCGTGGATACCGGTGCCCAGAGCGGTGATGATCGCCTGGACTTCGGTGTTCTTCAGCACGCGGTCGATGCGGGCCTTCTCGACGTTGATGATCTTGCCGCGCAGCGGCAGGATCGCCTGGAACATCGAGTCCCGGCCGCTCTTGGCCGAACCACCGGCCGAGTCGCCCTCCACCACATACAGTTCGGACTTGCTCGGATCGGTCGAGCGGCAGTCGGCCAGCTTGCCGGGCAGTCCGCCGATGTCGGTGGCACTCTTGCGGCGCACCAGCTCACGCGCCTTACGCGCCGCCATGCGGGCCTGCGCCGACGAAACCGCCTTGTTGACAACGGTTTTCGCCTCGGCCGGATTGGCCTCGAACCAGTGGGTGAGCTGCTCGTTGCAGATCTTCTGGACGAAGGACTTGACCTCGGTGTTGCCCAGCTTGGTCTTGGTCTGACCCTCGAACTGCGGCTGGGACACCTTCACCGAGATGACCGCGGCCAGGCCCTCGCGGATGTCGTCACCGGTGAGGTTCGGATCCTTCTCCTTGAGCAGCTTCTTGTCCTTGGCGTACTTGTTGACCACCGACGTGAGCGCGGCCCGGAAACCCTCTTCGTGGGTGCCGCCCTCGTGGGTGTTGATCGTGTTCGCGAACGTGTGCACCGACTCCGAGTAGCCGGCGTTCCACTGCATCGCGATCTCGACCTCGTGACCGGGGCCCTTGCCGTCGAAGTCGATGACGCTTGGCTGGATCGCGGTCTTGGTGCGGTTGATGTGCTTGACGAAATCGACCAGCCCCCCGGGGTAGTGGAACACCCGGTGCTTGACCTTCTGCGGGGCCGACTGTTCGGCCGCCTTCTCCTCGGCGGACTTGGGGGCCTCGGCGTGGTCGCTGACGACGTCGTCGACCACCTCTTCAGGAGCCACCCGCTCGTCAGTGAGCTCGATGGTCAGCCCCTTGTTCAGGAAGGCCATCTCCTGCAGTCGACGGGCGATCGTCTCGAAGTCGTAGTTCGTGGTCTCGAAGATGTCCGGGTCGGCCCAGAACCGGATGGTGCTGCCGGTCGTGTTGGTCTTCTCGCCCTGCCGCAGCGTTCCCGGCACCGAGCGGTCGTAGGTCTGGAACCACTCGTGGCCGTCCTTGCGGATATCGGCCTCGAGCCGCGTGGACAACGCGTTCACCACGGACACGCCGACGCCGTGCAGACCGCCGGACACCTGGTAGGCACCCTCCTCGAACTTGCCGCCGGCGTGCAGCACGGTCATCACGACGTCGATGGTGGGGATTCCGGTGGAGTGCATCGCGACGGGGATGCCACGGCCGTCGTCGGTGACCTGGACTCCGCCGTCTTCGAGGATCCGCACGTCGACCTTGGTGGCGAAGCCGGCCATCGCCTCGTCGACGGCGTTGTCCACGACCTCCCAGATCAGGTGGTGCAGGCCGCGCTCGCCGGTCGACCCGATGTACATGCCCGGACGTTTGCGGACCGCTTCCAGACCTTCGAGGACCTTGATCGAGTCGGCGCCGTACTCGGTCGGACCATTCTTCTTCTGGGCAGCCACGTTGGACGCGTCTCCTTGGGTCTTGGGCAGGCGAAGGCCTGCACGGGGGATCCGACGACCCCCTCGCGGATCACCGTCACAGTCTACCGAAACTTGCCGTCAGGACCGATTCAGGAACCGCGTTTTGAGATACCTAATCGCGCCGTGCGCCGATTTTTCCGGCAGAAGATAGGTCTTGACGCTTCGGAAAGTCGGCGATCGCGTTCTGGCGGCTCTCAGACAACAGCGCTACGGCTCATCCATAGGTGTCGCGGGGGCCACGTCCCGGCACCCGGTAGGGGCCCTTGCGCCAGGACGGCCCGACGGGCCCGACGATCTTCACCGAGGTCACGACACCGTCGCCGACCGCCGCGGCGATCTTGGCCAGCAGCTGGGCCTGCACCATGCGCAGCTGGGTCGCCCACGCCGTCGACTCCGCCGACACCGTGAGCACACCTTCGTTGAGTGAGGCCGGAGCGGCGTGGTCGGCGATCTGATCACCTACGACCTCCCGCCAGCGCCCGAACACAGCACCTTCGGCGACCCGGCCGGACCATCCCCGGCTGCGCGCGACCTCACTACTGGCCGCCCCGAACGGTTGGGGATCCCTGCTGTCGGGTCCCGGCCCGGACCACCGGCGCCTGCTTGCGGCCCCGCCCGTGCGCCGCGGTGCCGGCGACGTCCGGCCGCGGCCAACGTTCTTACCCTGCTCGCGGGCCGCTCCCCGGGCTTCCTCCAGGGCGCGGCGCACCAGATCCATCCCCTTGAGATGGGCGAGATGCGCCGGGGGCTCCACCGGTTCGTCGCCGTCGGTCATCGCACCACCTCGGAGATCCGGCCGGCGTCGTCGTCGCGCATCGTGATCTCGACACGGCGCGCATCCCAGTCCGCCGGGATGTCGTCGTGCACGGCCGCGGTCACCAGCACCTGTTCGGCCGTCGCGGCCACCTGGGCGAGCGCTTCGCGGCGCGCGGTGTCGAGTTCGGCGAACACGTCGTCGAGCAGCAGCACCGGATCGCTCCCTTCCGTGCGCAACAGTTCATAGGCGGCCAGCCGCAACGCCAGTGCCATCGACCACGATTCGCCGTGACTGGCAAAGCCTTTGGTCGGTTGGTCACCCAGCCTCAGGTCCAGATCATCCCGGTGGGGTCCGACAAGGCACACGCCGCGCTCGAGTTCGGCGTCGCGGCGACGGCTCAGCGCATCCAGCAGCGCGGCCTCGAACACCTCGGCGTCGGCGTTGCCGGCGGCCGCCTCGGCCTCGACAACCTCGACGCCGCTGCGATACCTGATCGATGCGGGCCTCGACGATGGTGCCAGCAACTGGTAAGCCTTCTCCACTTCGGGAGCGAGCTCGTGGACCAGCTCGACACGCGCCGAAATCAGTTGTGCACCATGGGAAGCCAGGTGACCGTCCCAGACGTCGAGGGTGTCGAGCGCGCTCCGGTCACCGCGGAAGCGGGCCCCGGAGGCGGTCTTGAGCAGCGCGGTCCGCTGGCGCACGACCTTGTCGTAATCGGCTCGCACACCGGCGATCCGGGGCCGCCGCGTGGTCGCCAGCTCGTCGAGATAGCGCCTGCGGTCACCCGGATCACCGCGGACCAGCGCGAGGTCCTCCGGAGCGAAGAGCACCGCGCGCAGGACGCCGAGGATCTCGCGGGCCGACCGGACGGGGGAGCGGTTCAGCCGGGCCTTGTTCGCACGGCCCGACGTGATGTCGAGATCGACGGCGAGCTCGCGTCCCTCGCTCACGACGATCGTCGAGATCACCGCACGGTCGGCACCGGCGCGGATCAGGGGCGCGTCGGTGGCCACCCGGTGCGACCCGAGCGTCGACGAATACCACAGTGCCTCGATGAGATTCGTCTTGCCGTAACCGTTCGGTCCGACGAAGACGGTACGGCCGGGCTCGAGGTCGAGTTCCGCCCGAGGCCAGGACCGGAAGTCTGTCAGCGCCAGGCGACGTACGTGCACGGGTCCGCCCCGGTCACCCGGATTCGCTCACTCGTTTGACGGCATGGCCACCGAACTGGTTGCGCAGGGCGGCCACCGCCTTCATGGTGGGGGAGTCCTCCTGGCGCGACAGGAACCGCGCGAACAACGCCGCCGCGATGCTCGGCACCGGCACCCGCAGCCGGATCGCCTCTTCGACGGTCCATCGCCCTTCGCCGGAATCCTCGGTGTAGCCGCTGATGTCGTTGAGGCCCGGGTCTTCCTTGAGTGCCTTGGCCAGCAATTGCTGCAGCCAGGACCGCACCACGGTCCCGTTGGACCACGCCTGGTACACGGCCTGCGGATCGCGCACCAGATCTTCGGCCGCCAGCATCTCGTAGCCTTCGGCGTAGGCCGTCATCAACGCGTATTCCACGCCGTTGTGCACCATCTTGGCGAAATGCCCCGCACCGACCGGGCCGACGTGGACGAATCCGTCTTCGACCGGACCCGGCGGCCGCAGCGCATCGAAGATCGGCATGGCGCGCGCGACGTCGGCGTCGTCGCCGCCGACCATCAGCCCATACCCTTCGTTCAGGCCCCAGATCCCGCCTGACACGCCGGCATCGATGAACGCAATTCCCTTCTCCGCCAACAACTTCGCGTGCGGTGCGTCCTCGGTGTAGCGGGAGTTGCCGCCGTCGATCACCAGATCGCCGTCACCGAGCACCTGGGCCAGCTCGGTGATGGTCTGATCGGTGATCGTTCCGGACGGGACCATCACCCACACCACCCGCGGTGCGGGCAGCGCTGCAGCCAGGTCGGCGAGCGAGGCGACATCGGAGACCTCGGGTCGCGGGTCGTAACCCACGACGTCGTGGCCACCCTCGCGGAGACGGGCCCGCATGTTGAACCCCATTTTGCCCAGGCCGATCAGACCCAGCTGCATGTCAGCGCCCCTCCTGTAATCGATGCTGCCGGTCAGCCGGGAAGGCGCACCGGCATCAGCAGATAGACGTAATCGGTCTGCGCGGCCGGGAACGGTCCGGACCCGCCGGCACCGGCCTCGTCTTGACCGGCCGGACGCAGCACCGCGGGCCGGCTGGGTGTGGTGAAGCCGAACGTCACGCGCTCGGTACGAAGCGAGCCCAGACCGTCGGTGAGGTAGGTGGGGTTGAACGCGATGGTCAGCGGATCGCCGGAGAACTCGACCGGCAGGTCCTCCTCGGCCCGGCCCACGTCGTCGGCGCCGGCCGACAACCGCAGCACGTCGTCGGCGAACTCCATCCGCACCTGCGCTCCACGGTCGGCGACCAGTGCCACGCGTTTGATCGCCTCGGTCAGTTCGGCGACACCGATGGTCGCCACCGCAGTGTGCTCGGTGGGCAGCAGCTGGCGGAACTTCGGAAACTCTGCGTCCAGCAGCCGTGTGGTGCTGCGCTTGCCCTTGCTGCGGATGCCCAGCAGCCCCTCTTTGCCGACTGTCGGACCGGATCCGAGTGACAGATGCACCTCGTTGCCGTCGGTCCCGGCCTTGGCGGCCTCGGCCAACGTCTTGGCCGGCACCAGAACCGCGGCCTCGACACCGGGGGTGGACGTCGACCACGTCAGTTCGCGCACGGCCAGGCGGAACCGGTCGGTGGCGGCCAAAACCACTTTCTCGCCGGAGATCTCGACGCGGACGCCGGTCAGCATCGGCAGGGTGTCGTCCCGGCCGGCGGCGACCGCGACCTGGCCGATGGCCTCGGCGAACAGGTCGGCCGAGATCACGCCGGTCTCGTCGGGCAGGGTGGGCAGCGTCGGGTAGTCCTCGACGGCCATGGTCGGCAGCGAGAAGCGGGCGCTGCCGCAGGTCAGGGCGACGCGAGTGCCTTCGACGCTGACGTCGACCGGCTTGGCCGGGAGCGCGCGCACGATGTCGGACAGCAGCCGACCGGACACCAAAACGCTTCCCGGAGAAGCGATTTCGGCGGCGATCTGCACCTCGGCCGAGACTTCGTAGTCGAAGCCGGAGATGGTGAGCCCCTCATCGGAGCCGGTCAGCAGCACACCGGCGAGCACGGGCACCGTCGGCCTCGACGGGAGATTACGCGCGACCCAGGCCACCGCGTCGGCGAACTCCTCGCGGCTCAACCGGAACTTCAAGTCCGTGAGACCTGCCGTTGTCGTCGCCACGTTCATAGCGTCCCTTCGATGTGCACCCCGATGAAGCTTTGAGCAGCGGTTTCCTGGACTGACACACCGCGCCGCTGTGACACGCTGCGACGACCGGAAGGGCTGTCGATGAACCACCGTAGAGCTTTCGGCCCCAACTTGAAAGCTAAACGATCGCGCCGACATGTGGGCGGCGAGCGGCCCCATCGGGGCCGTGAGGTTCCGCTTTCCCCAGCAGGCTTCTTCGAGAAGAAATTTCTAGAGAGAAATGAGCAGTAGTACTAGGTGCTGTGCATTCTGGGGACAGCCCGGCGTCCCCGCAGGCCAGCGCGCGTGGGCAGGTGTGGACACGCTGTGTATCGCGCCGGGCGGGTCGGTGAGACGTTGGGGATGAACCACGAATTGTGGACGAACTGTCCGCAGCGATGGGGAGTTGACCGCAGCTTGTCCACAAATCGTCCACAGCGCAGCACTGTGACGGGTGAGACCAACGGGATCAAAGTTTTTCGGCCGCCGGGCACATCGGAGAGAGAAAAACACCCTCCACCGCCGTGCGGTGAAGGGTGAGGTCGGGCGACGCGGTCAGCGCTTGGCGCGCTGCCGGATCCGGGTGGTGAGTTCCTTGACGTGATCGAACACCTCACGCCGCTCGGCCATCTCACCGCGAATCTTCTTCTCCGCGTACATGACCGTGGTGTGGTCGCGGCCGAACGCCTGGCCGATCTTGGGCAGCGACAGGTCGGTCAGCTCGCGGCACAGATACATCGCGATCTGCCGGGACTGGGCCAGTGCCCGGGTCTTACCGGGCCCCCGCAACTCGTCGACGCTGGTCTCGAAGTACTCCGCGGTGGCCGCCATGATCGCCGCGGTGCTGATCTGCATCGTCGACGAATCGGAGATCAGGTCGCGCAGCACGATCTCGGCCAGCGACTTGTCGATCGAGGTCTTGTTCAGCGAGGCGAACGCGGTCACCCGGATCAACGCGCCTTCGAGTTCGCGGATGTTGCGCTCGATGCGGCTGGCGATCAACTCGAGCACGTCGTCGGGCACATCGAGGCGATCCATCTGCGCCTTCTTACGCAGGATCGCGATGCGCGTCTCCAACTCGGGCGGTTGGACGTCGGTGATCAGGCCCCACTCGAAGCGGGTCCGGAGCCTGTCCTCCAGCGTGGCCAGCTGTTTGGGCGGGCGGTCCGAGGAGATGACGATCTGCTTGTTCGCGTTGTGCAGCGTGTTGAACGTGTGGAAGAACTCTTCCTGGATGCCGTCTTTGCCCTCGATGAACTGGATGTCATCGACGAGCAGCACGTCGATGTCGCGGTAGGTGCGTTTGAACGACGCCCGTCGGTCATCGCGCAACGAGTTGATGAAGTCGTTGGTGAATTCCTCGGTGGAGACGTACTTGACGCGCATCCCGGGAAAGAGCCGCTGGGCGTAGTTGCCGGCCGCATGCAGCAGATGGGTCTTGCCCAGACCGGACTCGCCCCAGATGAACAGCGGGTTGTAGGCGCGCGCCGGCGCTTCGGCGATGGCCAGCGACGCGGCGTGGGCGAACCGGTTGGATGCGCCGATCACGAACGTGTCGAAGGTGTAGCGCCGGTTGAGGTTGATCGCGGTGGGATCGTCGCTGGTGGTGTTCTGCGCGCGGTTGGCGAAGTACCTCGGCCAGTTCTCTTCGGCGCTCGCCCGGGCGGCGAGGTCGTCGTCGACCAGGTCGTTGGGGTCGTCGTCGTCATCGGCGGCGTGTGGGGCGGGCGCCGGGGTGAATCCGTTGTGCGCGTCGGTGCCGCCGGCCGGTTCGGGGTCGGCGATCCGCACGCCCAACTCGACGCGCTGCCCGAGTTGACGGCTGAGGGCGGCGACGATCGGCTCACGCAGATGGCGTTCGATCTCGTTCTGCACGAACGGGGTCGGTACCGACAGCAGCGCGAACCCCTCGGTGATGACGAGCGGCTGCACCATCTTCAGCCATGCGCGCTGCTGCGGAGTGAGGGAACCGTTGGCTGTGCTGCCGTCACCGTTGAGTTCGGTGACCACGTTGTTCCAGATGGAGACGAAGGGTGGGTCGGGGTCAGCTGTCAAGGACTAGCACCCCCTACCAGCCGGCGCACGGACGGCCAAAAAACGGTGACGAACTGTCCACAAAGTTATCCACAGGTTGTGGAAAGTGAAAGTTCGTCGTCGTTAGGTTGTCTACCGGCGGGGACGCCGTGGGTCGGAGCTCGGCACCAGGTGGGTACACGCAGTGGGCTCGCGGCCGAGTGGGTCGTCCTCGCTTCGTTGTCTTTCGCCGTTCCGGCGTGGAAGCGGCATTGCCAGAAGCTAACAGTTTTCTCTCCGAGTGCCAACAGTTCTGCAACATTGCGAGAAACCGGAATGCGGTCTGGCTCAATCGTTCCAGAAGAACGTGACGGCTGTGGTGCATGTGATGCCGCTGACGTGGTCGGGAGTTCTGTGAGTCCGCGCTCCTGCGCGGCGTCGGGGCGGGTGGGCGCAGGTTTGACCCGGCGAATTCTCGTCAGTACCCTCGAACAGTCGCCCGCACGTGGCGATACGGCTGCGATCCGGCGTGTGCCGGGGACCGCGCTGGCAAGAACAGCGAGACCGACGAGCTTACCAACGGCCGACGGCGTCCTGCCTGTCATGAGCAATCATGCGGGCAGAGGCGTGGGGGCCAGACCGACGAGGAGTGACTGCCGTGGCCAAGGGCAAGCGGACCTTCCAGCCCAACAACCGCCGCCGGGCCAGGGTGCACGGTTTCCGGTTGCGGATGCGCACGCGCGCGGGCCGCGCGATCGTGTCCGATCGGCGCCGCAAGGGCCGTCGTTCTCTGACTGCGTGACGCGGCGCAAGGTCTGACGCGGTGCTTCCGGCGCAGAACCGGATGACGCGGTCGACCGAGTTCGGTGCCACAGTGAGTCGAGGGACGCGGGCGGCGCAGCCCGACCTCGTCGTGTACTGCCTGCGTTCTGATCAGACCGAGGAAACCGGACCCCGGATCGGCTTGGTGGTCTCCAAGGCGGTCGGCAATGCTGTGCAGCGGCACCAGGTATCACGCCGGTTGCGGCATGTGGCGCGCACCGTGCTACCTGACCTGGACTCCGCGGATCGCGTCGTCATCCGTGCGCTGCCGGGTAGCCGGCGGGCGATCTCCCCGCGACTGGAACAGGAACTGCGCACCGCGCTGCAGCGGATCCGGACCCGCACCGGAGCGTCCTCGTGACCTCTCCTCCGGTCCGCGCCGCGGTGTTCCTCATCCAGCTCTACCGCACTACCATCTCCCCGCTGCGTCTGCCGACGTGCCGCTTCACGCCGACCTGCAGTCAGTACGCCGTCGAGGCCCTGACCGAATTCGGGCTGGTACGCGGCGGCTGGCTGGCACTGGTCCGTCTGCTCAAGTGCGGTCCATGGCATAACGGAGGGTGGGATCCGATACCGGATCGCGGTATCGAGCGCGAACGTCACAGTGACGCCACAGCCGAAGGGTCAGGTGGCGCAGCCGAAGACCGGGGTGTGCCGGTTCAGCAAGGGAAGAGTCTGCCGCGTGTTTAACTTCTTCAGCCTCGACATCATCTACTACCCGGTGTCGGGGATCATGTGGGTCTGGTACAAGGCGTTCGCCTTCCTCCTGGGCCCGTCCAACTTCTTCGCCTGGGCGCTGTCGGTGATGTTCCTGGTGTTCACCCTGCGCGCGATCCTCTACAAGCCGTTCGTCCGGCAGATCCGGACCACTCGCCAGATGCAGGAGCTCCAGCCTCAGATCAAGGCGCTGCAGAAGAAGTACGGCAAGGACCGGCAGAAGATGGCGCTGGAGATGCAGAAGCTGCAGCGCGAGCACGGGTTCAACCCGATCCTCGGCTGCCTACCGATGCTCGCGCAGATCCCGGTGTTCCTCGGCCTCTATCACGTGCTGATGTCCTTCAACCGGACCCAGACCGGCATCGGGCGCCTCGGTCTGTCGGTGGAGGAGAACCGCAGCCTCGGCAACTACTTCTTCAGTGCCACCGACGTGGGCCACTTCCTGGACGCGAACCTGTTCGGCGCGCCGCTGGGCGCGACGATGATCCAGAAGCACGGTCTGGAGGCGTTCACCGAGTTCCACCGGCCCGCCGTGATCGCCGTCGGTGTGCCGATCATGATCGCGGCCGGTATCGCGACGTACTTCAACAGCCGGGCATCGGTGGCACGCCA
Source organism: Mycolicibacterium psychrotolerans (assembly GCF_010729305.1). Taxonomy (NCBI): domain Bacteria; kingdom Bacillati; phylum Actinomycetota; class Actinomycetes; order Mycobacteriales; family Mycobacteriaceae; genus Mycobacterium; species Mycolicibacterium psychrotolerans. The sequence continues at coordinate 859,470 of NZ_AP022574.1, forward strand.
GAGTCCCGAGGCGGCCGCCAATCCGCAGACCGCGATGATGAACAAGCTTGCGCTGTACGTGTTCCCGCTGGGCGTCGTCGTCGGCGGTCCGTTCCTGCCGCTGGCGATCATCCTGTACTGGTTCTCGAACAACATCTGGACGTTCGGTCAGCAGCACTACGTGTTCGGCCGGATCGAGAAGGAAGAAGAGCAGAAGAAGCAGGAGGCCATCGAGCGACGCGCGGCCAACGCGCCGGGGCCGGGGGCCAAGCCGAGCCGGAAGAAGAAGGCCGGTGCGGACGCCGAGCCGGGAGCCGCCGACGGCGTGGAGATCACGGAGTCCGCAGCGGTCGAGGAGCCTGCGTCGCCGGCTGACGTGACGGACGGAGACGGTGTGAACAAGTCCGCGGCACGGAACGGGTCGGTGAACCGAACCCCCAGACCGGGCGCCCGGCCGAAGAAGCGGAAACGTTGACGCGCGGGTGACCGCGAACGAGGGAGAGGTGTATCCATGACGAATTCAGAAGCTGTGACCACGGACGAGACGACCGTCGAGGAGACCGTCGAGGAGGCCGCCGAGCCGACGACGAATCTCGAGGACAAGTTGGTCGCCGAAGGCGAGATCGCCGGCGACTACCTCGAGGAGCTGTTGGATCTGCTCGATTTCGACGGCGACATCGACCTGGACGTCGAGGGCGACCGTGCGGTCGTGAGCATCGACGGGGGGGGAGACCTGACGAAACTGGTCGGCCGGAAGGGCGAGGTGCTCGACGCGCTGCAGGAGCTGACCCGGCTCGCGGTGCATCAGAAGACCGGCGAGCGGAGCCGGCTGATGCTCGACATCGCGCAGTGGCGTCAGCGCCGGCGCGACGAGCTGGCCGCGCTCGGCAACAAGGTGGCCCAGCGGGTGCTGGAGACCGGCGAGCGCGAGGAGCTCTCTCCGATGACGCCGTTCGAGCGCAAGATCGTGCACGACGCCGTAGCGGGTGTCGCGGGCGTGCACAGCGAGAGCGAGGGCGTCGAGCCGTCGCGTCGCGTCGTCGTGCTCGTCGACTGATCCACCCACGAGTTACATCGATGTAGTTCTCGGAGGCGGGCAATCGCCGGGCGCACATGCGGAGGATGTTTCACGTGAAACATGCGGAGGTGCCACCACCGCCACCGGCGGTCGGCGCTGTCTTCGGTGACGCCGTGGACTCCGCGGTCGCCTACGCGGAGATCCTCGCCGGCGCTGGTGTGGAGCGGGGGCTGCTCGGGCCTCGCGAGGTCGACCGCGTGTGGGACCGTCATGTCCTCAACAGCGCGGTGGTCGGTGAAGTCCTGGGCCAGGACGAGACGGTCGTCGACATCGGCAGTGGAGCGGGTCTGCCCGGAATACCCTTGGCGCTGGCCCGCCCGGACCTTCGGGTCACGCTCGTCGAGCCGCTGCTACGCCGCAGCGATTTCCTGCGGGAGGCGATCGAAGAGCTCGGTATCGGATGCGTGGTGGTCCGCGGCCGGGCTGAGGATCGCACCGTCCGGGACGCCGCGGGTGAGAAGGACGTGGTGGTGTCGAGGGCCGTGGCGTCGCTCGACAAACTGAGCAAGTGGAGTGTCCCGCTGCTGCGACCGGGCGGAAGGATGCTGGCGATCAAGGGCGAGCGTGCTGCCGACGAGGTGCAGCAGCACCGGCGGTCGATGGCGGCGCTGGGTCTGACCGAGGTAGAGGTGAGGACATGTGGCGCTCAATACGTGGATCCGCCCGCGACAGTGGTCGTAGGGTTGCTGCAAGCGGAGCGGCGCCGCCGGTCTCCGGCGGGAAGGAGACAGCGGTGACGTCTACGGCGGGGGAACCCGGCCCGGCACCGACCGATGTTTCACGTGAAACGTGGAACACACAGGAGTTCGATACGCCGATCGGCGCGGAGGCGGAGCGCGCCGTGCGACTCATGCACGCCGCCACCGAGGGGCAGCTACCCAAGCCGGCGCGTCAGCGCATCTTCACGGTGGCCAACCAGAAGGGCGGCGTCGGCAAGACGACGACGGCGGTCAACATCGCCGCGGCGCTGGCGCTGCAGGGCGCCCGCACCCTCGTCATCGACCTCGACCCCCAGGGCAACGCCAGCACCGCGCTGGGCATTGAGCACCGACCCGGCACCCCCTCGTCGTACGAAGTGCTCATCGGCGAGATTCCGGTCGAGGCTGCGCTGCAGCGGAGTCCGCACAGTGAGCGCCTGTTCTGTGTGCCGGCCACGATCGATCTCGCAGGCGCGGAGATCGAGTTGGTCAGCATGGTCGCCCGCGAAGGCCGCCTGCGCACCGCGCTCGCCGAACTGAAGCACCACGACTTCGACTACGTCTTCATCGACTGCCCGCCGTCGCTCGGGCTGCTGACCATCAACGCGCTCGTCGCCGCGCCCGAGGTGCTCATCCCGATCCAGTGCGAGTACTACGCGTTGGAGGGCGTCGGCCAGTTGCTCCGCAACATCGAGATGGTGAAGGCCCACCTGAACCCCGAACTCAACGTCACCACGGTGGTGCTGACGATGTATGACGGCCGCACCAAGTTGGCCGATCAGGTGGCGATGGACGTCCGTGCGCACTTCGGCGACAAGGTGCTGCGCACGGTGATTCCGCGCAGCGTCAAGGTGTCCGAGGCGCCCGGCTACGGCATGACGATCATCGACTACGACCCGGGCTCCCGGGGGGCGATGAGCTATCTCGACGCGAGCCGCGAACTGGCCCAACGCGGTGCGCCCGGGCAGGCGCAATGACGCCCTTCGACACCAGCAGCGGCGCGACGATCAGAGAAGGACACCCATGAACAACCCGGCACGCAAGCGCAGTGGACTCGGCCGGGGGCTGGCCTCCCTCATCCCGACCGGCCCCGCCGAGGGTGACGAGCCGGCGACGACAGGTCCGCGCATGGGTGCAGCCGCAGCCGATGCGGTGTTCGGATCGTCGCCCACGAACACCGAGCCTGCCGCCCCCATCAGCGAGGTGGGCGCGGTGTACCGCGAGATCGCGCCGTCTCACATCGATCCCAACCCGCGCCAGCCGCGCCAGGCCTTCGACGAAGAGGCGCTGAGCGAGCTCGTGCACTCGATCCGCGAGTTCGGTCTCATGCAGCCGATCGTTGTGCGTGCAGTCCCCGGCGATGGGGCGCCCCGCTATCAGCTGGTGATGGGGGAGCGGCGCTGGCGGGCCGCCCAGCAGGCCGGCGTCGCGACCATCCCGGCGATCGTCCGGGAGACCGCCGATGACAGCATGCTGCGTGACGCCCTGCTGGAGAACATCCACCGCGTGCAGCTCAACCCCTTGGAAGAAGCGGCGGCCTATCAGCAGCTGCTCGAAGAGTTCGCCGTCACTCACGACGAACTCGCCGCCCGGATCGGCCGGTCGCGACCGGTGATCACGAACATGATCCGGCTGCTGCGCCTGCCGATCGCCGTGCAGCGGCGGGTGGCGGCTGGTGTGCTGTCCGCCGGCCACGCGCGGGCCCTGCTCGCGCTCGAGGGCGGACCCGAACAGCAGGAGGAGTTGGCGGCCCGCATCGTCGCCGAGGGACTGTCGGTGCGAGCCACCGAGGAAGCCGTCACATTGGCGAACCGGGAGGAGCCGGGTGCCCCGCCGGCGCCGCGCCGCAAGCCCATCCAGATGCCGGGCCTGCAGGATGTCGCCGAACAGCTCTCCTCGGCCTTCGACACCCGCGTCACCGTGAGTCTGGGCAAACGCAAGGGCAAGATTGTCGTCGAGTTCGGGTCCGTCGACGATCTGCAACGGATCGTGGAGTTGATGAACTCGTCGACCCAGTGACCGGTCACACGCGGGAATTACGTCACTGTGACACTGGGAGGGCCGGAAAGCCCGACGACCGACGCGGGGGAGGGAAAGGTGCTGTGCGGCAGATGAATTCGACGTCGGGCCCGCAACGGGCGGCGAAGTGCCGGCGCACCGGGCCGACAGCGCCGGAGCCTTCTATCCTGAAGGGGCAGCCGCGCACCCGTTCGCGGCGGAGACACCCGGGAGCGTAGTGACCGCACGTATCAGGCCTCTGCGGCTCGAAGCGTTCGAGCAACTACCGAAACACGCACGTCGCTGCGTGTACTGGGAAGTCGACCCGTCGACACTGGGCGAAGACCACCTCTCGGATCCCGAGTTCGAGAAGGAAGCATGGCTGTCGATGATCATGCTCGAGTGGGGATCGTGTGGGCAGCTCGCACTCGAGTGCCGCGATCAGCCCGGCGAGTCCGGCGACGAGCCCTGCCTGGGCTACGCGTTCTACGCACCGCCGCGCCGGGTGCCGCGGGCGGGTCGGTTCCCGACCGGGCCGGTCAGCGCGGACGCGGTGCTGCTGACATCGCTGGGCGTGGAAGCCGGCCCCGCCCACGAGGATCTCTCGCACGCGTTGATCACCGCGGTCGTCGGCGATCTCGTGCAACGCGGGGTGCGCGCACTGGAAGCCTTCGGCAGGACCGCTGCGGCGGACGAACTCGGCGACCTGGCGGCGGTACCCCCGGATGTGCGACCGGTCATCGAAACACTGGGCGATTGTGCGACGTCCACCTGTGTGGTGCCGAGCGACCTGCTCCTCGACGCGGGTTTCGTGGTGGTCTCCCACCACACTTACTTCCCGCGCCTGCGTCTGGAACTCGAGCAGGGGCTGGGCTGGAAAGCCGGCGTGGAGGCCGCGCTGGAACGCCTGCTGGAAAGTGCGCAGTTGCAGCAACCCGTCGGGGCGGGTGCGTCGCCCTGCAGTTAGCCGCGGCGGGCCTGATCGACCGCCAGCTCGTGGGCCAGCAGCTCGGCGAACGTGAAAGTGCCTGTGGGACGGTCGTTCTTGCCGAGAAGATAGAGACGCTTGACCGCGGCGAGAATTCCTTCGGCGATCGAGTCGCGCGCCGCGGGGGAGACCAACGTGGCCCGGTCGCCCGGATTGCTGATGTATCCGATGTCGACCTGCACGGTCGGCATCCGCGTCAGCCGCAGCAGGTCCCAGGTGCGGCCGTGCACGCGGCAGTCCCGTAACCCGGTGCGCGCCACCACTTCCCGCTGAATGAAGTCGGCCAGGTTGCGTCCGATGGTGGACACCGACCCGTGCGAATTGCCGAAATGGAACGACGCCACACCGTTGGCCGACGGCGTCGTCTGGGTCTCGCACCGAAGGCTGATCATCAGGTCCGCGCCGACGGTGTTGGCGGTGACGGCGCGCTCCGCGTCGGTCGGCGAGGCGGTGGCCGCGCGCGAAAGGAAGGTTTCCATGCCGATCGCGGTCATCCGGCCCTCGAGGCGACTCGCCAAGTCCCACAGAATGTCTGCTTCGCTGATCGGCCCAGCCGGCCCGTTGGTGATCAGGCCGTGGTCGCCGCCGCCGCGGCCCGGATCGATGATGATCCGCTTACCCGAGAGCCGGGGACCGGAGCTGCGCACCAGCTCCTCCTCGCGGATGGCGTGCGGCGACCCGCCGGTGACGCGGGATCCGAGGAAGTACAACGAGCGCAACGTCTCTGGTCCGCAGATGCCGTCCGGGTACAGCCCGTACTCGCGTTGGTAGGACATCAGCGCGTTGTGGGTCTGCAGCCCGAAATGTCCGTCGACCAGGCCGGTGTAGAAACCCAGGTCCTGCAGGCGGGCCTGCAGGGTCGCCACGTCGTCGCCGTACATCGGGGCGCCGAACTGGTGATTGAGCGTGCGCGCACCGAGCCGGTAGGACGCCTCTTTGAGCGCGCGATACGTGGCCTCGCCGACGATCCCGTCCACCAGCAGGCCGCGGTGCTGCTGGAAAGCGCGCACTGCGTGGTCGAGTTCACCGTCGAAGACGTCCGCGGCGATATGGCGACCGGTGCTCAGGTCTTCGTCCGGGTCGGTGGTCATGCCGAGCGCGGCCAGCGCGGCCCGGATCTCGGTGACCGCCGCTGAACGGTCACCGCGACGCAGACTCGACATAGGCAGCATTCTCTCAGAAGGGGAGAGGATTCCGGAAAACCCCAGGGAAGTGTCCGCGTCGCAAAAGCGGCGTCAGAGCACGTCGCCGAGCTCGCGCAGTAGCGCTGCCTTGCCTTTCGCGCCGACGATACGCTTGACCGGCTGACCGTCCTTGAACAGGATCATCGTCGGGATCGACACCACCGAGAAGTCCCGCGCGGTGGCGGGGTTCTCGTCGACGTCGAGCTTCGCGACGGTCAGCGAGCCGGCCTTCTCGGCGGCGATCTCCTCGAGGACGGGGGCGACCATCTTGCACGGGCCGCACCATGTCGCCCAGAAGTCCACCAGCACCGGCGTGCCACTGGACAGCACATCCTGAGAGAACGAGTCGTCGGTGACCGCGACGGTCGAGGTTCCTGCGGTGGAATCGCTCATTGCTGTGCTCCAATCAGATCGCTGTCATCGGTTGTGGTGGAGGTTCGTTCGCCCGGCTCGGCGTGGTCGGCCAGCCAGCGTTCGGCGTCGATCGCTGCGGCACAACCACTTCCGGCCGCGGTGATGGCCTGACGGTAGGTGTGGTCGACCAGATCGCCTGCGGCGAAGACTCCGTCGACCGAGGTGTAGGTGGTGCGTCCGACCGTCGTCACGTAGCCCTCGTCGTCCACCTCGACCTGGCCGCGCACCAGATCCGAGCGCGGGTCGTGGCCGATCGCCACGAACACACCCGTCACCGCCAGTTCGGACTCTTCGCCGGTGACGTTGTTGCGCAACTTGATTCCGGTCACCTTGGGGTCGCCCTCGATCGCCGTGACGGCGGTGTTGGTGAGGATGGTGATCTTCTCGTTCTGCTCCGCACGCTCCAGCATGATCTTGGAGGCGCGGAACTCGTCGCGGCGATGGATCAGCGTGACGCTGCGCGCGAAACGAGTGAGGAAGGTGGCCTCCTCCATCGCGGAGTCACCGCCACCGACGACGGCGATGTCCTGATCCCGGAAGAAGAACCCGTCGCAGGTGGCGCACGTGCTCACGCCCATGCCGATCCGCTCTTCCTCGCCCGGTACGCCGAGGTGACGCGCCGCCGCGCCCATCGCGAGAATGACCGCGCGGGCCTGGTAGGTCTCGTCGCCGACGGTGACCTTCTTGATGGGGCCGGTGAGGTCGACGGCGTCGACGTCTTCCATGCGCAGGTCGGCGCCGAAGCGCAGCGCCTGCTCGCGCATCTGGTCCATCAGCTCGGGGCCGGTGATGCCGTCGCGGAAGCCCGGGTAGTTCTCGACCTCGGTCGTGGTCATCAGCGCACCGCCGAACTGCGTGCCCTCGAAGACGAGGGGCTTCAGCTGAGCGCGGGCGCTGTACACGGCCGCGGTGTATCCGGCGGGGCCGGAGCCGACGATGATGACGTCGTGGACGGTGGACGAGGAGGTCATGAGTGCCTTTCTGCCTGTTCCTTGAACACCAGGGTAGGCCGGGGTGTTCCCGGGGGCCGCACCGGCGGCTCAGTGGCGTTTCATGGTGCGATCGGCGAGTACTCCGGGGGCGGCCGCGGTGCACGTGGCGTCCACGACGACGGTCCTGAGCTGCGCAGACTCTGACGGGAGCAGCAGCAGGACCGCGGGCCGGCCCTCGATCTGCAGCGGTCGGGCGCCGAGGATGTCCTGGCCAGGCGCGTATCCCAGTCCGGTCAGGCAGGCACGGATCCGGTCGGGTGCGGCGAGCGGTCCGAGGTCGGGCGGCTCGCTCAGCGCGGCGCGCAACTGCGTCTCGGGCACGGGAAACGTCGGCGCGACGGGGTTCGGCGACGCCGGACTGCGGGTCAGGGAGATGACACCGAGAATCGCTGCGGCTGCTGCGAGGATCGCGACGCCGAGCGTCAGGCGGCGCGACACCGGTCGGGGCGGCGTGGCATTGCGCAGGGCGGCGCCCACGCGGGCGGTGACATGGGCCGGAACGTCGGGTGCGGACGCGTCGTCGGCGCCAAGGCGACGCAGCTCCCGCCGCACGGCGGCCGACTCCGCGAGGGCCTGCGCCGGATCGGGGTCGCTGTTCATGCTCACCCCCGCCGGTCACACCCGCCCTTGACCGTCCGAGGTTAGCCGACCGCGCTCACTCGGTGCGATGGGCGGCGAAGCTCTTCAGCGATTCGGCGAGCTTGCCGCGTGCCCGTGCGCACCGGCTCTTCACCGTGCCTTCGGGTACCCCGAGCATCCGGGCGGTCTCGGCCACCGAGAAGCCCTGCATGTCGACGGCGACGACGGCCGCCCGCTGTTCCAGCGGGAGGCCCAGGAGCGCGCGCTCGACGACGATCGCGGTGTCGATGTGCGCGGTGGGGTCGGGGATCCGGCCGAACTGTTCGTCGAGCTCGGCGTAGTCACGGAACTTGTTGCGGCGCAGGCGGTCCAGGCAGGCGTTGACGACGATGCGGTGCAGCCAGCTGCGCACCTCCGAGTCTTGCCGGAAAGAGCCTGCCGTGCGGTGTGCGGCCAGCAGCGCATCCTGCAGGGCCTCGGCGGCGTCGTCGCGGTTCACGCTGGTCAGGGTCGCCAGCCGGTAGAGCTGGCGATGATGCCGGTAGAACAGCTCCTCGAAGGCGTACCGGTCGCCGGCGACGTGCGCGGCCAGCAGTTCGGCGTCGGTCCGCGGCCGGTCCGGCGGCCCTCCGATAATCCCCACAGCCGAACACTAAGCGGAGCCGACGGTGCTCCGATGCACCAGTTTTCACCGGCAGGCGTCAGCCGGCGGCCTTGAGCGTGACCTCAGAGACATCGCTGCGGCTCTGCCCGTCCACCTGGCCGAGCGTCGAGATCCACACCAGCACATCGGACGTGGGGGCGGCGCCCTCGACCGGGATGGTGTTGGTTCCGGGTTTGAGCGTGGCGGGCTGGGTCAGCGCGGTGGTGTCGTCCAGTGAGGACGGCGACGCCGAGGTCGCCGACCGGATCTGCACCGCGGTGCCGGTGCTGTTGACGTTGATCGTGACCGAGCCGATCGTCGTCGGCTCCGGCAGTTCGAGCATCAGCCCGACACCGTTCTTGAAACCGGGGAACGGCGCCGGGTCGCTGTAGGTGTCGGTGGGCCACACCGTCGAGGGGTCGCCGTCGATCGCGAGGCCGGCCAGGTCGGGCGCATCGGCCTCACCTTCGGGCGAGAAGACGGTTGCGCGAACAGGTTTCACGACCGCACCGGTGTCGGTGGAGGGGCTCTGCTCGGACGACGACGGGGCGTTGAGGCCGAGCTCATCACCGCCGAGACCGTTGCCGACGTCCCCGAAGATCCTGCTGAGCACCGTGGCCAGGAGGACCACCGCGATGATGACGACGCCGGCGGCGACGGTCAGGCCGATGATCAGCCCCTTGCGGCGTCGGTTGGCGGCCTCGGGGTCGGCCGACGCCTGCGACTCGCTGCCGCGCTGCTCGACCGCCTCGTCGACGGGTGCGAGGTGATCGGTCCGGTCGGCGACGGCCGTCGCCTGCTGCAGCAGGTTGAGCATCGTCGACGCGCTGCGGATGCCGCCGTTCTCCTGCACGGCCCGGGCGGCGGCCGCCGAGATCTGGAACGGGATGTCGCGGTCGACGGTGCGCGGCTCCACGGCTTGGCCCGCCGGATCGAGATCGGCGGCGGTCAACCCGCCGGGCTCGCCGGTCTCCGGCAGCGGCCAGCGGTTGATCAGGAGCGCGTAGAGAGCCGCGCCGACGCCCCGGATGTCGTCGTCGGGGTTGGCGGCCGCCAGCGTGGCCGGGAAGGCCAGGGCCACGTCGCCCTCGATGCTGACCCGGATCCGGGCCGGGTGGTCGATCGCGAGTGCCACGCCGCTGCGGTGCGCGGCCTCGGCGGCGGCCGCCAGCGACTGGACCGCGCGGGCCCCGCCGATCGGGGAGGGCGAGGTGTCGGCGACCTCGGCCAGCGACCCGCCGCGAATCCACTCGGAAACCACAAGGCCGCCCTCGCCCAGGCGGATCACGTCGAGCACCCGCGCCACGCCCGGCATGTCGATCCGGCCGAGCCGCTGGGTGCGGTCCAGGATCTCCTGGACCTCACTGTCCGGCAGCCGGCCGTCGGGGTCTACGAACGTCAGCGCCACCTGCCGGTCCAGCGCAGTGTCGAGGGCCTGCCAGAACTGCAGGCCGGCAGGCCCGCCGTGGAACACCAGCAGGCGGTAGCGGCCTGCGGCGACGGTCGCTCCGGGGATCAGGTGGGCGGCGTCCTCGACGGCCGTCGCGGCCTCCAGCGGCGGTTCGCGGGGCGGGTCGAAAGCCAGCGACTCGCGGGTGGGGTCGTTGCTGTAGTCCGAACGGGGCCGCGGTGGCCCGGCTGCGGCGATCGCCTCCGTCGGGCGGTCGGGCTGCGCGGGAACCTCGGGCACGTCGGGTACGTCGGGCTGGAAGTCGTCAGCGGACGGCCGGTCGATCCGGGTGGTGGCTGAGGAGTCCGGGCGCGCGGGGGAGCCGCCGGCGGGGGTGTCGCTCACACCAACTCCTTTCCCTTTCCGGTCCTCGGCAACCATGCCCCTGGGTCCCCGGCGCGCCGGGCCGGGAAACTGACGCGGGCGTCGCGGAGACGATGTGAGATCAGGGTACGTGAGCGGACCCGCCGCCCGGGCGGGGACGGAACCGGCGGCCGGTGCCCGGCCCGGGCGTAGCCGGGCGCGCACGGCGGCCAGCGCGGCCACCGCCTCGGGCACCTTCGCCGCCAGCAGGATTCCGACGATGATCGGGGCCATCACCAGGCTGAGCGCCGTCAGCCGCAGCAGCGAGCCGGCGCCGCCCCAGCGGTCGGTCAGGGTCGCCAGCCCGAGCAGTCGGTCCAGCACGTGGGCGAGCAGTCCGGCGGTCAGCGACGCGGTGATGGTGACCAGGATCGTGCGGATGACGTCGAGGCCGAGCAGCCGGCCGCCGGGCGGGTCGAGCCGCGCCCGCAACAGCAGGTAGCCGACCGTCGCCCCGGCCAGGAAACCGAGACCGTTGGCCAGGCCCAGGTAGCCCGCGACCAGTTCGGGGTCGGCGGTCAGGTGCGGCGCCGCGAGCGAGGCGGCGGTCTTGACGATGGTGATCACGACGATCAGCACGATCGGCGTCCACGGCTCCTCGCGTGCGTAGAACACCCGCAGCTGCAGCAGCACCATCGCGTAGGGGATCAGCGTGAACGCCGACAGCGTGATCGCCATGCCGAGATAGCCGGCGTCCACGGAGCCGAAGTTGCCGTAGGCGAACAGCGCGCTGCCGATCGCCGGGCCGCCGACGGTGAACAGCGCGACGATCGGGATCAGGGTGACCATGGTGAGGCGCGTCGCCAGCGACAGGTCGGCGAGCACCGCGGGCCCGTCGTCGGCGGCGGCATTGCGCGACAGCCGGGGCATCACGACGGTGAGCACCGTGACGCCGATGATGCCGAACGGCAGCTGCAGCACCAGCCAGGTGTAGTTGTAGATGGCCGGGCCCGAAGCCGCTGCGCCGCTTGCGATCTGATTGCCGACCACCAAGCCGACCTGGCTGACCAGCACGTACAGCACCATCGCCAGCGCCATCATGCCGAACTTCTTGAGGCGGTCGTCGATGCCCCACAGCGGACGCAGGCTGATCCGCTGGACGCGGATGGCCACGAACAGCACCGCGGCCTGGGCCACCACTCCCAGCGTGGTGCCGATGCCGAGCACCAGCAGCTTGGCGTTGCCCATCTCGACGGGATCGATCGAGAGTTCGCCTGGGACAAGCACATACAGCCCCAGGGTGAGGATCGCGACGACGTTGTTGACCACCGGAGCCCAGGCGGGCGGCCCGAAGACGTTGCGGGTGTTCAGGATCGCCATGAACACCGACGACAGGCCGTAGAAGATGATCTGCGGCAGCAACAGGAACGCGAACGCGGTGGTCAGTGGCCGGCTGACCAGGGGGTCGGAGCCGAGCATGAGATCGACGAGCAGGGGTGCGGCCAGCGTGGAGACGATCGTGACGACCAGCAGCAGCGTCGTCGCCAGGGTGAGCAGGCGGCGCACGAACGCGGCTCCGCCGTCGGCGTCGTCGCGTTCGGCGCGGGCCAGCACCGGAACGAAGATCGCGGTGAACGTCGCCTCGAGCACCAGTGCGGCGATCAGGTTGGGCAGCTGGTTGGCCACCGTGAAGGCGCTGGACAGGGCCGCACCGAGGATCGCGGCGAGCAGCACGATCCGGGCGAACCCGGTGAGCCGACTGACCAGAGTGGCCAGCGCCATGCCCCAGGAGCGGGACACGACGGCGGCGTCGGACAGTTCGGGCCGGGCGGGCGCGCGGCGCGGACCGGTGGTGCTCACCGGCGCCCTCCGTCGTCGTCCTGGTACGCCAGTGCCACTTCGATCGGGTCGGGCCGGTCGAGGTCGGCCGGGTCGGGCTGGCCGCGGAACCGGTGCCACAACCGTCGTCCGACCAGCAGCACCAGCACCGCCCCGCCGGTCAGCGTGATGAAGAACAGCACCTTGCCGTAGGCGTTGGAGTGCACCGAGAGCCGCACCGGCTCGCCGAGGGCCAGACCGTCGGCGGTGCGCAGCGCGACGTCGACGGCGACACGCTGGGTGAAGTGCACCTCGATCGGCACCTTGAGCGGCAGGAAGCCGGGCGGCAGCACGATCTCGCCAGGATCGGTCACCGACATCCCGGGCGGGGCGTCGATGTCCAGCCGCACCCGGATCGGCACCGGCAGGTCGTTGCGCAGCGCCAGCGGCAGCGGGCTGCGTTCGGTGGCCAGGGTGTAGGAGCCGCCGGGGTTGACGATGGTGACCGCTTTGAACAGGTCCTCGACCGTCGTTCCGACGGTGGTCAGCCGCTGTTGGGCCAGCCCGTTGCGGGCATCGGGCGGCACCGACATGCTCAGCGCGCGCAGCAGATCCTCCCGCAGCGGGGCGGTGTACTGGGTCCCGGTCAGCCCGGTGCGCTCGTCGGTGGTGAGTGCGCCGGTCAGGCCCCACAGCCGGGCGGTCGTCGCGGCGATACCCGACACCACACCGTCGTCGAACCGGCCCCGCGGATTGCCCGTGTTCTCCGGCGGCGCCGGCGCGCCGCCGTGCACCGCGTTGGCCGCGTCGATCACCGCGGTCAGCGGCCGTGGCACGGCGAGCCCGGACCGGATGGTGCTGGCCACCGCGGTGAGCACGGCCTCGGCGTCGTCAGCGGTGGCGCTCCATGTCAGCGGCGGCATCAGGATCTGCTCGCGCGGGGTGGTCTCCGGGTCGAGGCCGCGCCACAGCAGCGCGCCCAGCGCGTCCTGGCGCCGCGCGATCGCGGAGTCCTGCTTCACCGCGATGTCGAGGGAGGGGTCCAGGTAGGACGGCGATTCGGGGCCGGTGCCCATGCCGGCGAGCGCCGCGCCGACCGCCGGGTCGAACGGGGCGGTGACCACGCTCGAGGTGTAGCGCACCGGCGCGGTGTCGGCGGTCCCGGACTGCCCGCCGTCGGCGTCGCTGGGACCGGTCAGATTCGCTGCGGCGATGGCCACGGTCGGGCCCTGCGCCGAGAGCAGATCCACCGCGGGCGCGGTGAGCGGCCCGTCTCCGACGATGCTGGCTCCCCGGGTCGAGGTGATCCCGAGGATCTGGTCGACGATGTCGCCGGCTCCGTTGGTGGCGATCGCCGACAGGCCGGGGTCGGCCACCCGGTGCAGCGCGTCGAGGTCGGCCTGGGCGTAGACGGTCGGCGTCACGCACATGCGCTGGGCGAGCGCCTTGAGACGGTTCAGCCAGCCGATCGCGGCCTGCTGGCCGGTGCCCGGATGGGTCGGGGTGGTCCGGGGCCCGGCGTCGGCGGCGTCGTTGACCACGTAACCGCTGGTCATCGCGTTGACGGTGACCAGCAGGTCCGGGTCGACGGCCAGGCACAGCGCGCGGGTGACCTCCCCGCCGGGATCGACCTGCGGGCTGGTGGCGAAATCGGCCGCGGCGAGCAGGGCGTCCAGCCGGCCCCCTGCGGCCAGCGAAGTGGCGAGATCGTCGTCGATCAGTCGCACGGGGGTGGTGCCACCCGGCGCGCCGGCGGCCAGCCGGGGCCGGTCGGCCAGCGGCCAGAACATGGTCAGCCCGACGGGGCGGGTGGTGTCCGGGGGCACCGCGGACGTCACCGCATCGGTGGTGGCATCGGCGAGCTCTGCGGGCGGCACGCCGAGCACGGGGAGCAGGAACCGCGAGTCGTCGAGCCGGGCGGCCGCCCCGTAATCCGGAGTGCCGTTGACGTTCACCATCACCGGGTAGACGCCGGGTTCGGTGATGTCGAGCGACGGATGGTCGGGGGAGCGCAGCGGATAGCCCAGCCGGAACGGAACCTCTTGTCCGCGAGCCATTTCCGGGGCGATCGTGACGAAGTCGGCGACCGGCTGATACTGGTCGACGTTGCCGGCCAGGTCGGTGCGCAGCGCGGTCGACGACGCCACCGCGCCTGCCCGTTCCAGCCGCACCACCACGTCGCGCACGGCGCGGTCCCCGACGTTGCGGATCTTGCCGGTGACGGTGACCATCGGGTCGCTGGTCGTGGTGACGACATCAGGGGTGATGCCGTCGATCTGCACGGTCAGAAACGGCAGCGTGGGTGGCTCAGCGTCCGCGACGGCCGGTGCGACGATCGGCACGACAGCCAGCAGCAGCGCGACGACCGCGGCGAGCAGGCGCGCGGGCGGAGGGGTCACGGACTCTGACCGCTGCCGTTCGTCCGCCCGCCGGGCTGTGGTCGAGCGGTGGAGTCGGCCCGGTGGTTGCGGGTGTGCGAATGGGTCTGTCCGCGCCGTCGCGGCGTGCTGCGCGGCAGCGGCGGCAGCGCCGCGGGCCCGTCGGTGTGCAGTTTGTCGATCAGTTCGTCGGCGACCTCGGCGAGGCGGCGCTCGTCGGCGTAGGCCAGCCGTTTCGGCAGTTCGTGCACCGGCACCCAGGCGACCTCGGTCACCTCGACGTCCTCGTCGGACAGCTCCCCGCCGGCGAATCGCATCAGGTAATGGTGCACGGTCTTGTGCACTCGCCGGCCCTCGGTCACGAACCAGTAGTCGATGCTGCCCAGCGCCGCGAGCACGCTGCCCTGGATACCGGTCTCCTCGGCGACCTCGCGGATCGCGGTCTGCTCGGCCGTCTCACCCCGCTCGATGTGCCCTTTGGGGAGCGACCACAGCATCCGTCCACGCCGGTCGATGCGGCCGATCAGCGCGGCGACCTGGCGATCCTTGGGGCCGTCGAGGCCGTCGATGACCAGTCCGCCCGCCGACGTCTCGTGCACGGTGCGCAGCCGTTCGCTGGGCCGGCGCGGGCCGGAGCGTTGCGGTTTCGGCGTCGCGGCCGGGGGCGTGTCGGCGGGCGCCTTCTGGCGGTGCCCGTTGGTGTTCTCGGCACCCGCCTCCGGCGGGCCTGCCGCGCGTCGGCCGCGGCGGCGCCCGCGGCGCCGTCGTGGTTTTGGCTGCTCGCCGTCGGACACCCAAGCGATAGTAGCTGCCGTGAACTGCAGCCCACGCCGCACTCGCCGGTCGGTGACATGCCTGTGACCAGTAGGCTCACCGGACGTGCCTGAGCCCACGTCCGGACGAGATGTCCCCGAACTGTTGGCCGCTGCGCAGGTCTCGCTGAACCGGCATCGCGAGGTGCTCGAAGGGCTCGGCCGGTTGTTCGCCGAGCGGGGGCATGCGCTGTATCTGGTCGGCGGCAGTGTGCGTGACGCGCTGTTGGGCCGGCTGGGCACCGATCTGGACTTCACCACCGACGCCCGCCCCGAGCAGATGAAGGCGCTGCTGGCGGGCTGGGCCGACGCGCTGTGGGACACCGGCATCGAATTCGGCACGCTCGGCGTCGGCAAGAACGGTGACCGGCTGGAACTGACCACGTTCCGTGCCGACACCTACGACCAGGTGACGCGGCACCCGGAGGTGGCCTTCGGCGACAACCTCGACGACGACCTGGTGCGCCGCGACTTCACCGCCAACGCGATGGCGGTCCGCATCGACCCCGACCGGCCCGGCGGCATCGGCGACTTCCTGGATCCGCTCGGCGGGCTGGCCGCGCTGCAGGCCCGCACCCTCGACACCCCGGCCGCGCCGGAGGTGTCGTTCGGCGACGACCCGCTGCGCATGCTGCGGGCGGCGCGGTTCGTCTCGCAACTGGGCTTCACCGTGGCACCGCGGGTGCGCCGCGCGCTGGAGGAGATGGCGCCGCAGCTGGCCCGGATCAGCGTCGAGCGGGTGGCGGCGGAGCTGGACAAGATGCTGCTGGGCGCCGATCCGGTGGCCGGGATCGACCTGATGGTGCAGACCGGGCTGGGGGAGGTGGTGCTGCCCGAGATCGGGGCGATGCGGATGGCCATCGACGAACACCACCAGCACAAGGACGTCTACCAGCATTCGCTGACCGTGCTGCGCCAGGCCATCGAACTCGAGGACGAAGGCCCGGACCTGGTGCTGCGCTGGGCGGCGCTGCTGCACGACATCGGCAAGCCCGCCACCCGCAAGCACGAGCCCGACGGCGGGGTGAGCTTTCACCACCATGAGGTCGTCGGCGCGAAGATGGCCCGTAAGCGGATGCGCGCGCTGAAGTACTCCAAGCAGATGATCGACGACGTCTCGCAGCTGGTGTACCTGCACCTGCGGTTCCACGGGTACGGCGAGGGCCGGTGGACCGACTCGGCGGTGCGCCGCTACGTCACCGACGCCGGTCCGCTGCTGAGCCGGCTGCACAAACTGGTGCGCGCCGACTGCACCACGCGCAACAAGCGCAGGGCGGCGCGGCTGCAGGCCAACTACGACGACCTCGAGCACCGCATCGCCGAGCTGGCGGCCAAGGAGGACCTGGCGCGGGTGCGGCCGGACATCGACGGCAACGAGATCATGCAGATCCTCGACATCCCACCAGGCCCGCAGGTGGGGCAGGCGTGGAACCACCTCAAGGAGTTGCGGCTGGACCGCGGCCCGCTCAGCCGTGAGGAAGCGGTCGAGGAACTGTTGAAGTGGTGGAACGAGAAGGGCCACCCGCGCGTCTGACAGGTATGGAGTACTGCCTGGGGGATCCGGACGGGTCGGCCACGATGTGGAGCGCCGACCCGAGCGCCGACGTCGACGGTGACGGGGTGCTGGACGCCGTGCCGCTCGACCTCGACGACGACGGCCTGCTCGACGACGCGCTCGCCGACCTCGACGTCGACGGGTTGGCCGACCACGGGGTGCTGGATCTCGGGGGTGACGGGCAGGCCTATGTCACCGACGACGGCACCGGCACGTGGGCGGTGAGCGCCGACCGTGCTGCGGCGGTGCGCTGGCTCGGGCTCGACGGGGTGGAGCATCCTGCCGGCAGCGCGATGGTGGACCTCGACGGGGATGGGCAGGCAGGGGAGCGGCTGGCCGACAGCGACGGCGACGGCCTCGCCGACCGGGCGTTCGGGACGGGAACGGCCTGGGTCGACACCGACGGCGACGGCCGCTGGGACGTCCACCTGGTCGACACCGACTCCGACGGCGCCGCCGACAGCGCCGACAGCCTCTGAACCCGCGCGCTCGCGGACGTCAGCCGCGGCCGGGCCCGGGCGGGCCGGCGAACGCCTGCGCGATCATCAGCCACTGCTCGGCGTCGGGTCCGACGGCGACGACGTCGAGCTCCGACCGGGGACGGCGCTGGGTGACCAGCATGCAGAAGTGCTCGGCCGACCCGCTCACCCGCTGCGCCGCATCCTCGGGGCCCCACGTCCACTCCGCCCCGTCCGGCGCGCGCAGTTTCACGTGGAACGGTTCGCCCGGCGGCGTCAGCCCGTGCACGGCGTAGGCGAAGTCGCGGGTCCGCACGCCGATGTGGGCGATCGAGCGCAGCCGCGCCGTCGGTGCCCGCGTCACCCCGAGCGCGTCGGCCACATCCAGGCCGTGCGCCCAGGTCTCCATGAGCCGGGCGGTGGCCATGGACGCCGCGCTCATCGGCGGCCCGAACCAGGGCAGCTTGCGTCCGTCCTCGACCGTCAGCAGGGCGTCGTGCAGGGCGGTGCGGATGTGTCGCCAGTCGGCGAGAAGCTGCGCCGGCGCGGTCGCCGCGAGTTCTTCGGCGGCGGCGTCGACGAATCCGGCGGGATTCTGCGCGGCCGCCGACACGATGTCGGCGGCGAACGCCGCTTCGTCGGTGACGGCGACCAGCGCCACCCGGTCGGTCCACAGCAGGTGCGCGATCTGATGGGCGATCGTCCAGCCCGCGGCCGGGGTGTCGGTCGACCAGCGGTCCGCCGGTAACTCGGCGACGAGCGCATCGAGGTCGTCGCTCTCGGCGCGCAGGTCCGCGACCATCGGGGCAGCTCCGGCCATGCCGGTCACCTTAGCCCGCGGGTCGGCGCCTGCGACCGACCGTCGCGTACACGGCCAGCCCGGCGAGATAGACCACGGTGCCGGCGACCGCCAGCCCCGGCGCGTGGCCGTCGGCCGGGATGACGAACGCCGCCGCCGCGATGGCGAGGATGAACGCCATCCAGAACAGCGAGTCCTGCACGGTGAACACATGCCCGCGCAGCGCGTCGTCGACGTCGATCTGCATCGCGGTGTCGGCGCACAACTTCACCACCTGGCCGGCGCCGCCCAGCAGGAATCCGCACGCGATCATCACCGGCAGGCGCAGGGTGGCCCCACACAGCTGGACCGCCGCGGCGAAGGCCAGCGCCGCGATCGGGGTGGCGTACCGGCCCCAGCGCCGCACCAGCGTCGGGGTGACGACGTTGGCCAGGAAGCTGCCGATTCCGGCGGCGGCGAGGAACAGCGCGGCAGTGCCGAGGCCCGCCACGGAGGCCGACGCAGGGTCGGTGTGGCGCACCAGCACGAGGACCAGCAGGGTGTTGAGGCCGAACGCCATCCGGTGCGCCGACAGCCCGGCCAGCGTCGCGGTGACGCTCGGCACCGCGAGCACGGTCCGCGCGCCGTGCACCCACCCGGTGGCCACGGCGTAGGCGACGGACCCGTGCACCGCGCGGATGCTGTCGTCGGGGCCGAGCATGCGCGGCGGGAAGCGCACCGACAGCCACAGCGCCAGCGCCACAGGCACCACCACCAGGAAGATGATCACCGAGGCGCCGCCGTCGCTGGCGCCGAACAACCAGCGCGGCAGCAGCATGAAGTTCGCGCCGAAGAACGCCGCCGCACCCCCGGTGGCCGTCGCGATCGAGTTCATCGCGACCACCTGCTCGCGGGGCACCACATGCGGCAGCGCGGCCGACAGACCGGACGAGACGAACCGCGTCAGACCGTTGACGATCAACGCACCCAACAGGATCGGCAGGTCACCGACGCCGGCGGCCAGCAGCACCCCGACGGCGATCACCAGCGCCAACCGGCCGCTGTTGGCGCCGATGAGGACCACCCGCCGGTCCCAGCGGTCCAGCAGGGCGCCGGCGAACGGGCCGAGCACCGAGTACGGCAGGAACAGCACCGCGAAGGACGCGGCGATCGCCCACGGCTCGGCGGCCCGCTCGGGGTTGAACAGGATCGCCCCGGCCAGGCCGGCCTGGAACAGGCCGTCTCCGAACTGGCTGACCGCGCGCAGTTCCAGCAGCCGGCGGAACTCGGGCAGGGACCTGGTCGAGGCCCACACCGAACGCCACGCTGCGCGAGGTGCGCGATCGTCGGGCACGGGATTCACGTCCTAGGAGAGTGGTGACTGCGTCAGAGAGATGTCGCTACCGGAGCCACAGTACAAATATCCGGGCGGGGCCCGCTTGTTCGCCTCCGTGAGACGGCGGTGGTGACAGAATGGTCGGGTGGCGCAGCCAGAAGATCCGGAGGATTTCGTCGCACCC
Source organism: Mycolicibacterium psychrotolerans (assembly GCF_010729305.1). NCBI lineage: Bacteria > Bacillati > Actinomycetota > Actinomycetes > Mycobacteriales > Mycobacteriaceae > Mycobacterium > Mycolicibacterium psychrotolerans. The sequence continues at coordinate 879,095 of NZ_AP022574.1, forward strand.
GCGGCCCACCGGGTCCGTGCGGGCACGATGTTGCTGGCCAACACCGATCTGCTCGAACCCACGTTCCGGCGCAGCGTCATCTACGTCGTCGAGCACAACGACGGCGGGACGCTGGGCGTGGTACTGAACCGGCCCAGCGAGACCGCGGTCTACAACGTGCTTCCGCAATGGGTCAAGCTCGCGACCAAACCCAAGACGATGTTCATCGGCGGGCCCGTCAAAAGAGACGCGGCGCTGTGCCTGGCGACGCTGCGGGTCGGCGTGGACCCGGCCGCCGTCAGCGGACTGCGCCACGTGCAGGGCCGCATCGCGATGGTCGACCTGGACGCCGACCCCGACGCGATCGCCCCGCTGGTCGAGGGGGTGCGCATCTTCGCCGGGTACTCCGGGTGGACCATCGGTCAGCTCGAGGGGGAGATCGAGCGCGACGACTGGATCGTGTTGTCCGCGTTGCCGACCGACGTGCTGGTGGAGCCGCGGGTCGACCTGTGGGGTCGGGTGCTGCGTCGTCAGCCGATGCCGCTGTCGCTGCTCGCGACCCACCCCATCGATCTCAGCCGCAACTAAAGGGGTCAGCGCTCGCAGGACAGCGTGCACGACGCGCACGCCCCCGCGCAGCTGTCGGCACCCGCGGCGACGCGGGCGTTCGCGCGGGCGACGACCTTTGCGCTCTGCCAGCATCCCGCGGCCACGGTCGCCAGCGCACCGCCGATGCACACCAGCAGCACCACCGCCGACGTCGGCCGCGGAGCCGACAGCCCGACCACCGCTCCGGCGGCCAGCATCACCGCGGCGGCCACCTGCGTCGGGGCGACCCCGCGCAGTACCTGCCGGACGAAGTCGTCGGATACCGGCCGGGTCAGCGACCAGACACCCAGCGCCGCGGTCACGGCGGCGACGCCGAGACACACCACTGCGGCGACGATCATGGATCAGAGGATACGGCGTCGGCAGCGGGCCGCCGTCCCCCGGGCGCCAGGCTTCGCCCGGGGGACGACGTCGCTTATCCCTGCAGTCCCAGCAGCTGCGGCGGGGGGGCCACCGCAGCGGGGACGGCGGGAGCTGGGGGCGCCGGCAGGGCCGGCGCGGGAGGGACGGCCAGAGGCGCCGCGGGTGCGGGCGCCGCGGACGGCACGCTCACCTTGAAGCCTTTGACGATCGCCTCGGTGGCGTCCGCGGCGGCCACCACCTGATCGACGCTGGTGGTGACGGCCAGTGACACCAGGTAGCGGTCGGGGCCGACCGTGGCCAGCACGTGACGCCGGGAGGTGTTCAGCGTCATGGAGTTCTCCCGATAGGTGCCCTCGATCAGCGAGGACGGCATCCCGCCGAAGTCGGTGAGCGACGCGTCGGTCGAACGCCAGGCGGGCAGCTGCTGGGCGTCGATGAAGCCGTGGCTGATCGCCTCCTTGGGGTCGAAGTCCCCGCCGACGAGCTTGTAGACGATCACCTGGGCGTTCGACGAGTACAGGCCGTTGCCGCCCACGCGGTCGGCGATCACCGCGAACGCGTCGGGCACGTTCGGGTCCGGGATGTGCTGCCAGCCGCGCGGCATGGGCAGCACGATGTTGAGGGCCCGGAAGTCGCGGCTGGACTGCGGTTGCAGGGTGACGCCCTTGGTGGTGAGGAAGTCGGCGAGCGTCCCCGAGGTGGCCGGCACGATCGCCGGCGCCGCCGGCTGTGCGGGCACGACGGGCACCGCGGGAGCGGGTGCAGCCGGCGCGGTGACGCCGACGGGCACCGCGGCCACACCGGCGGTGGCGGGCGTCACACCCGGCTGGACGGCGGCGGCGTTCGGCGCGGCCGGCACCGGCTGGGCCACGGTGGCCGGCGACGGCAGGACCGGCTGTACGGGCAGGGGCTGCGCGGACGCCGTGCCCGCGACACCCAGCACACCCGCGACACCGGCGCATGCGCCGATACCTCCCGCCAGAACCCGCCAGCCGCGGCCGATTTCGCTCATCGAGTGAAGTCCTCCCAATCCCTTTTCCCGACGGTCCGGGCCAAGCGCACCCGGGTCAGGCGAGCAATGTATCCACGGGGCCGACACGCTCACCAGGGCTGGAATCGACCTGGGACCAACCCCTGACGCATCCGCAACGGAACCGAGATCAACCCGTGGCCCGCGGAGCGGCTACGCGGCGGCTTATACGCTGATCACGTGACCGACACGCCGACTGCGCACCCTGGAACACAGTCCTCGCGCGAGCGCTCGTCCGCCGCCGACGACACCCCGCCGCACCGCTACACCGCGGAGCTCGCCGGGGACATCGAGCGGTCCTGGCAGCAGCGGTGGACCGACGCCGGAACCTTCGACGTCGCGAACCCGGTCGGCTCGCTGGCCCCGCCCGACGGCACACCGGTGCCCGCCGACAAGATGTTCGTCCAGGACATGTTCCCGTATCCGTCGGGGGAGGGGTTGCACGTCGGGCATCCCCTCGGCTACATCGCCACCGACGTGTATGCCCGCTACTACCGGATGACCGGGCGGAATGTGTTGCACGCGTTGGGTTTCGACGCGTTCGGTCTGCCCGCCGAGCAGTACGCCATCCAGACCGGGACGCACCCGCGGACCCGGACCGAGGCCAACATCGTGAACTTCCGCCGCCAGCTCGGCCGGCTGGGTCTCGGCCACGACGCTCGGCGCAGCTTCTCCACCACCGACGTCGACTTCTACAAGTGGACGCAGTGGATCTTCCTGCAGATATTCAACGCATGGTTCGACCGGGCCGAGAACCGGGCCCGACCCATCGCCGAGCTGATCGCCGAGTTCGAGGGGGGCACCCGGGCGACCGACGACGGCCGCCCCTGGTCGTCGTTGAGCAGCGGCGAGCGCGCCGACGTGGTCGACGGCCACCGGCTGGTCTATCTGGCCGACTCGGTGGTCAACTGGTGTCCGGGGCTGGGCACGGTGCTGGCCAACGAGGAGGTCACCGCCGACGGCCGCAGTGAGCGCGGGAACTTCCCGGTGTTCCGGAAACGCCTGCGGCAGTGGATGATGCGCATCACCGCGTACTCGGACCGGTTGCTCGACGATCTCGATGTGCTGGACTGGCCGGAGAAGGTCAAGACCATGCAGCGCAACTGGATCGGCCGCTCGACCGGCGCGAGCGTGCTGTTCGGCACTCCCGCCGGCGACGTCGAGGTGTTCACCACCCGGCCGGACACGCTGTTCGGTTCGACGTATCTGGTGCTGGCGCCCGAGCACGATCTGGTCGACGAACTGGTCGCCGCCCAGTGGCCCGACGGCGTTGACCGGCGCTGGACCTACGGCGCGCAGACACCGCGCGAGGCGGTGACCGCCTACCGGGCCGCCATCGCGGCGAAGTCCGATCTGGAGCGTCAGGAGAACAAGACCAAGACCGGCGTGTTCCTCGGCGCGTATGCCGTCAAGCCGGCTGACGAACAGCAGGTTCCGGTGTTCATCGCGGACTATGTGCTGGCCGGCTACGGTACCGGCGCGATCATGGCGGTGCCCGGCGGCGACCAGCGCGACTGGGACTTCGCCACCGAGTTCGGCCTGCCGATCGTGGAAGTGGTTACGGGTGGTGACATTTCGGAGGCGGCCTACACCGGCGAAGGTGTGATGGTGAACTCCGGCTTCCTCGACGGCATGGACGTGACGGCGGCCAAGGTGGCCATGACCGAGCGCCTCACCGCTGACGGCCGCGGCCGCGCCCGCATCGAGTACAAGCTGCGGGACTGGCTTTTCGCTCGCCAGCGGTACTGGGGCGAGCCGTTCCCGATCGTCTACGACGCCGACGGCCGCGCCCACGGACTGCCACAGGAGATGCTGCCTGTCGAGTTGCCCGACGTACCGGACTACTCCCCGGTGTTGTTCGATCCCGACGACGCCGACAGCGAGCCGTCGCCGCCGCTGGCCAAGGCCACCGACTGGGTCAACGTCGAACTCGACCTCGGCGACGGGCTCAAGCCCTACACCCGGGACACCAACGTGATGCCGCAGTGGGCAGGCAGTTCCTGGTACGAGTTGCGCTACACCGACCCGTACAACGCAGAAGCCATGTGCGCCAAGGAGAATGAGGCGTACTGGATGGGACCGCGGCCCGCCGAGCACGGCCCGGACGACCCGGGTGGCGTCGACCTGTACGTCGGCGGCGTCGAACACGCGGTGCTGCATCTGCTCTACTCGCGGTTCTGGCACAAGGTGCTGCACGACCTCGGGCATGTCAGCTCCCGCGAGCCGTACCGGCGGCTGGTCAACCAGGGCTACATCCAGGCGTTCGCCTACACCGACGCGCGCGGGACGTACGTGCCGGCGGCCGAGGTCACCGAGCGCGACGGAAAGTTCTTCTGGGCGGGGCCGGACGGTGAGATGGAGGTCAATCAGGAGTTCGGCAAGATCGGCAAGAGCCTGAAGAACTCGGTGTCGCCCGACGAGATCTGCGACAACTACGGCGCCGACACGCTGCGGGTGTACGAGATGTCGATGGGCCCGCTGGAGGCGTCGCGGCCGTGGGCCACCAAGGACGTCGTCGGTGCGCACCGCTTCCTGCAGCGCGTCTGGCGCCTGGTGGTCGACGAGGAGTCCGGCGCGGTGCGTGTCACCGACGAGCCGATCGACGACGCCACGCTGCGGCTGCTGCACCGCACGATCGCGGGCGCCGCGGACGACTATGCGGGGCTGCGCAACAACACCGCCGCGGCCAAGTTGATCGAATACACCAACCATCTGACCAAGCAGTCGGTGACGGCCCGCGCCGCACTCGAACCGCTGGTGCTGATGGTGGCGCCGCTCGCGCCGCACCTGGCCGAGGAGCTGTGGTCGCGGCTCGGCCACGACGGCTCACTGGCCCACGGCCCGTTCCCGGTGGCCGATCCGGCGTACCTGGTCGAGGACACCGTCGAGTATCCGGTGCAGGTCAACGGCAAGGTCCGCAGCCGGGTGACGGTCCCTGCGGACGCCGTCGCCGACACCGTCGAGGCCGCCGCACTGGCCGATGAGAAGGTCGTGGCCTTCATCGACGGCCGGACCCCGAAGAAGGTCATCGTCGTCGCCGGCCGGCTGGTCAACATCGTGGTGTGATCGGTGTTTGACGCGCTTCGGCGGGGGTAATCGGCCGCGGTCTGTTCGCCGGATGCCCGAGGAGTCCGCATGGCCGTCGACGCGCTCACCCTGCTGAACCTCGAACCGCGGCGGCCCTTTCCGTCCAGGCTGGGCCCCAAGGGCAACCTGATCTACAAGCTCGTCACGACCACCGATCACAAGCTGATCGGCATCATGTACGTGGTCACCTGTTTCGCCTTCTTCTTCATCGGTGGGCTGATGGCGCTGTTCATCCGCACCGAGCTCGCGGTGCCGGGTCTGCAGTTCCTGTCCAACGAGCAGTACAACCAGCTGTTCACGATGCACGGCACGGTGATGCTGCTGTTCTATGCGACGCCGATCGTGTTCGGTTTCGCGAACCTGGTGCTGCCGCTGCAGATCGGCGCCCCGGACGTCGCGTTCCCGCGGCTCAACGCGTTCTCGTACTGGCTGTTCCTGTTCGGCGCGCTCATTGCGCTGGGTGGGTTCCTCGTACCGGGCGGTGCGGCCGACTTCGGGTGGACGGCCTATTCGCCGCTGACCGACGCGACGCATTCCCCCGGTCCCGGTGGGGATCTGTGGATTCTGGGGCTGGCGGTCGGCGGGCTGGGGACCATTCTGGGCGCGGTCAACATGATCACGACCGTGGTGTGCATGCGGGCTCCCGGGATGACGATGTTCCGGATGCCGATCTTCACCTGGAACATCCTGGTGACCTCGATCCTGGTGCTGCTGGCCTTCCCCATCCTGACTGCGGCGTTGTTCGGCCTGGCCGCTGACCGGCATCTCGGCGCGCATGTCTACGACGCCGCCAACGGGGGCGCGATCCTCTGGCAGCACCTGTTCTGGTTCTTCGGTCATCCGGAGGTGTACATCGTCGCGCTGCCGTTCTTCGGCATCGTCACCGAGATCTTCCCGGTGTTCAGCCGCAAACCGATCTTCGGCTACACCACGCTGGTCTACGCCACGTTGGGGATCGGCGCGCTGTCGGTGGTGGTGTGGGCGCACCACATGTACGCCACCGGCGCCGTCCTTCTCCCGTTCTTCTCGTTCACCACCTATCTCATCGCGGTGCCGACCGGCATCAAGTTCTTCAACTGGATCGGCACGATGTGGAAGGGCCAGTTGAGTTTCGAGACCCCGATGCTGTGGTCGGTCGGGTTCGTGGTCACGTTCCTGCTCGGCGGTCTGTCCGGCGTGCTGCTGGCCAGTCCGCCGCTGGACTTCCACGTCACCGACAGCTACTTCGTGGTGGCGCACTTTCACTACGTGCTGTTCGGCACCATCGTGTTCGCCACCTATGCCGGCGTCTACTTCTGGTTCCCGAAGATGACGGGCCGGATGCTCGACGAGCGGTTGGGCAAACTGAACTTCTGGCTCACGTTCATCGGCTTCCACGTCACCTTCGGCGTGCAGCACTGGCTGGGCGACGCGGGGATGCCACGCCGCTACGCGGACTACCTGCCCAGCGACGGGTTCACCGGAATGCACTTCGTCTCCACGATCGGCGCGTTCATCCTGGGTGTGTCGATGCTGCCGTTCGTGTGGAACGTCTTCAAGAGCTGGCGCTACGGCGAACCGGTGATGGTCGACGACCCGTGGGGCCACGGCAACTCGCTCGAGTGGGCGACCAGTTGCCCGCCGCCGCGGCACAACTTCACCGAACTGCCCCGGATCCGTTCGGAGCGGCCCGCTTTCGAGCTGCACTACCCGCACATGGTCGAACGTATGCGCGCCGAGGCGCACATCGGCAGGCATGCCACCGCCGGGGAGTCGCCGGGCGGCTACGGCCCGCGCACCGAACCGGACCGCAGCTGACGGGTCAGCGGGGCCGGACGATGACCTCGTGGACGTGGGCGTCGCGGGGCGCGTTGATCGCATCCGCGGTGACGCGGGCGACGGTCTGCACACTGAGGTACTTCGCGGGGTCGTACTCCCGGCCCTCGTAGGCGACGAGGTCCTCCTGCATCGCGGTCGCGATGCGGCCGGGATGCACGGAGGTCACCCGCAGCGACGGTTCGTCGGCGCGCAGCGAGTCGGCGAAACCGCGCAGCGCGAACTTGCTCGCCGAATACGACGCCAGCCCCGGCGACGCGTTGATGCCCGCTCCGGAGTTGATGAACACGACATGCCCGCCCGCGGCGCGCAACGCGGGCAACAGTTCGAGGGTGAGCGCGACGGCGCCGATCACGTTGACGGCCATCGTGGAGCGCCACTGGTCGACGGTGGTCTCGGCGACCCGGCCGGGGTACGCGACGCCGGCGTTGTGGATGAGCACGTCCAGTTCGACGATCGGTTCGACGACGACGGGTATCGCGTCCGGGTCGGCGAGGTCCAGCGGCCAGGTGGTGGCTCCGAGCCGCTCCGCGACCGCGTCCAGACGCTCCGAGGGACGCCCGGCCAGGAACAGGGTGTGCGTCGGGGCCAGCGCGTCGGCCAGCGCGGCTCCGAGGCCTCCGGAGGCTCCGGTGATCATGGCAGTCGGCACACGCCGACCCTACCGACCTGCGCGGTGGGCGAAGAGGTCGCATCATGGGAGGCGATGCCCCACGATCCGAGCTTTGCCCCGACACAACTGGCCGCCCGCGCGGCCTACCTGCTGCGCGGCAACGACCTCGGCACGATGACCACCGCGGCGCCGTTGCTCTATCCGCACATGTGGAGTTGGGACGCGGCGTTCGTGGCCATCGGACTGGCCCCGCTGTCGGTCGAGCGGGCAGTCGTCGAACTCGACACGCTGCTGTCGGCGCAGTGGCGCAACGGCATGATCCCGCACATCGTGTTCGCCAACGGCGTCGACGGGTACTTCCCGGGCCCGGCCCGCTGGGCGTGTTCGGCGCTGTCGCCGGACGCGCCGCGCGGCAGACACACCTCCGGCATCACCCAGCCGCCGGTGCACGCGATCGCCGTGCAGCGCATCCTCGACCACGCCCGCCGGCGCGGCCGGTCCACCCGCGCGGTCGCCGACGCTTTTCTCGACCGGCGCTGGGGCGATCTGGTGCGCTGGCACCGGTGGCTGGCCGAATGCCGCGACCAGCGGGGCCGTGGCCGGGTCACCGTGTACCACGGCTGGGAGTCCGGTATGGACAACTCGCCGCGGTGGGACCGCCCGTACGCCAACGTGATTCCCGGCGAGGTGCCCGAGTACCAGCGCGAGGACAACAAGATCAACACCGACGCCAGTCAACGGCCCAGCGACATGGAGTACGACCGCTACCTGTGGCTGGTCGAGGAGATGAAGACCGTTCGCTACGACGACCAATTGCTGGCGAAGGCAATGAGTTTCGCGGTCGAGGACGTGTTCGTCTCCGCGATCTTCTCGGTGGCGTGCCAGGTGCTGGCCGAGATCGGTGAGGACCACAAGCGCCCGCGCGCCGACGTGAGGGATCTGTACTCCTGGGCCGAGCGCTTCCGCACCGGTGTGGTCGCGACCACCGACGAGAGAACCGGTGCGGCAAGGGATTACGACGTGCGCGCGGAGAGGTGGATCGCCACCGAGACGGTCGCGCAGTTCGCGCCGCTGCTGTGCGGTGGCCTGCCGCACGACCGGGAGCGGGCGCTGATCCGGCTGCTGGAGGGGCCGCGGTTCAGTGGGCATCCCGATCTGGCGTACGCGTTGATCCCGTCGACGTCGCCGGTGTCCCGCGACTTCCGGTCGCGCGAATACTGGCGGGGTCCGGTGTGGCCGGTGATGACGTGGCTGTTCTCGTGGTGCTTCGCGCGGCGGGGCTGGGCCGAACGGTCCTCGACGCTGCGGCGGGAGGGACTGCGGCAGGCCAGCGACGGCACGTTCGCCGAGTACTACGAACCGTTCACCGGCGAGCCGCTGGGCAGTATGCAGCAGTCGTGGACCGCCGCGGCGGTGCTGGACTGGTTGGGCTGAGCGCTACTCGGCGATGCGCTCGAGCGGCGCGAGGGCCTTGGTCAGGGCGTCGAGTTCCTCTTCGTTGAGCTTGCTCAGCAACTGAGCCAGGTGCGCCTGCCGGGAGGCCAGCGCATCCCGGTGCTGGGAGAGGCCCTGCGGGGTGATCTCGACCAGGACCGCGCGCAGGTCCGACGGGTCGCGGGAGCGCTTGACCAGGCCGAGTTTCTCGAGCCTGCGGATGGCGACCGTGGTGGTCGGGGTGCGGACGCGTTCATGGGCCGCCAACTCCGTCATCCGCATCGGACCCTGGTCCAGCAGCGTGAGCAGAATGGACAGCTGGGCCAGCGTCAGGTCGCCGGCGGTGGCCGTCTTACCGGTGTGGCGCAGCACGGACATCACCTTGGCCAGCACGCGCTGCAGTTCGCCCGCGACGTCGCTGACCTGCGTCTCCGTGCCCGCCATAATTTCGCCAGTCTAACCTGTCGGCGGCTTCCGGACCCTCCGGTCAGCTCCTTTGCGCAAAAAAAGTTGACACCGGCGTCAAAGCACCTGTGACAGGAAGCGCTGGAGGCGTTCGGTCTCCGCCTTCTCGAACACCTGTTCCGGCGGGCCCGTTTCGACGACCTGGCCGCGGTCCATGAACACGACGGTGTCGGCGAACGATCGCGCGAAGTCCATTTCGTGCGTGACGATCACCATGGTCATGCCGTCCGCGCCCAGTTCGGCGATCAGCGCCAGCACGCCTTTGACGAGTTCGGGATCCAGCGCCGAGGTCGCCTCGTCGAAGAACATCACCTGGGGTGACATCGCGAGCGCCCGGGCGATCGCGACGCGTTGCTGCTGCCCGCCGGACAGCGTGGCCGGCCGCACGTCGGCCTTGTGCCGCAGCCCGACCCGATCCAGCTGCGCGAGCCCGAGGTCGCGGGCGGCGTCGGCGTCCAGGCCCTTCAGTCTTCGCGGCGCCAGCGTCACGTTGTCCAGCACGGTGCGGTGCGGGAAGAGCTGAAACTGCTGGAACACCATGCCGATTCGCTGCCGCAGTTGGTCCGGGTCGTCGCGCAGCACCGACCGCCCGTCGAGCAGGATGTCGCCGCGGTCGGGCTCGTAGAGCCGGTTGAGGGTGCGCAGCAGCGTGGACTTGCCCGACCCGGACGGCCCGATCACGGCGGTCGAGGTTCCGGCGGCGACGTCGAGATCGACGCCGCGCAGCACCGCGTTGGGGCCGAAGGACAGGTGCAGGTCGGTGGCGGCCAGCGAGACCGCGGTCGTCGTCATCAGTTCATCTCCTGGGAGGTCGAGGTCAGCAGCGGGTCCTCCTCGTCGGGCCGGCGGCCGCGGCGCAGCCGGGTGTCGATGAAGTTCACCAGGTGGGTGAGCGGGATCGTCAGCGCGAGGTAGAACAGGCCGGCGGCGACCAGCGGCGAGAGGTTGCCGGTCTGGGCGTTGAGGTCGCGGCCCACTTGGAACAGCTCCCGCTGGTTGGCGATCAGCCCGAGGAAGTACACCAGCGACGACGCCTTGAGCAGCGAGATGAACTGGTTCATCAGCGCGGGCAGCACCCGGCGCACGCCCTGGGGGATGACGACCAGCCGCATCGAGGTCGCGTAGCTGAAGCCGAGCGCCCGGGACGCCTCCAGCTGTCCCGGGTCCACGCTCTGGATGCCCGACCGGAAGATCTCGCCCACGTAGGCGGCGGCCATCAACCCGAGTGCCGCGATTCCCAGCGGGTACGGGTTGTTGCCCGTCAGCTGCCCGACCACGGGGCCGATGCCCAACCCGATCAGCAGGATGATCACCACTTCGGGCAGGCCGCGGAAGATGTCGGTGTAGATGCGGGCGGGCCAGCGCAGCCAGCGCGAGGTCGAGATGCCGGCCACGGCGAGCGCCATGCCGAGCACCAGCCCGATCACGCTGGCGGCGACGGTCAGGATCAGGGTGTTCGGCAGACCGGTTTTGAACAGGTCCGGGATGGCCTGCTTGTAGAGATCCCAGTCCAGGAACGATGCGGCGAGTTGGGACAGCGTCGACGGCGGCGACACCGCTTCTCCGGGGGCGGCCCTGGACTGATTCTCCGCGGCGATCGCGGCGAAGTCGGGCAGCTTCGGTTCGGGTGCGGCTTTGGACCCCGGCTTCCAGCCCGGCGGCAGGGCGCGCGGCACCCAATCGGAGTACAGCCGCGACCAGGTGCCGTCGGCGATGATCGCGTCCAGGCCGGAGTTCAGCGCGTCGATCAGCGGCTGATTGTCCTTGGCGACCGCCCACGCCACGAAATTGTCCAAGCTGAAGGTGTTTTCGATGATCTCGGTGGGATCGCCGGGCTGCACGGTGCCCTGGGCCTGCTGTGACGGTGCGACCCACGCGTCGATCTGACGGGTCTTGAGGCTGGCGTAGACGGTGTTGTAGTCGGGGAACTTGACCGGCTGCAACTTGAGGGTGTCGATGACGTAGGCCTCCTGCACCGTGCCCTGCACGACGCCGATGCGCTGCCCCTCGGCGAGCTTGCCGAACCCGGTGATCGCCGAGCCCCGCGGTACAACGAGGGAGAAGTAGCCGAAGTCGTAGCCGTTGGTGAAGCCGACGGTGCGCCGCCGCGCATCGGTGGTGGTGATCGAGGAGGAGCCGACGTCGAAGCGGCGCGAGGCGACCTGGGCCAGCAGGCCGGAGAACTCGGTGCCGACGAAATTCACCTTCAGGCCCAGCTTGTCGGCGATCGCGCGAATCAGTTCGTTGTCGAAGCCGGTGAACTCGCCGGAGGAGTTGATGCAGATGCTGGGCGGCGCATCCGAGAGCGTGCCGACGGTCAGGGTGCCCGGGCTGGACAATCCCAGCGTGTTGACGTCGATGTCCTGCAGGGGCCGGACCCCGGCGGTCGTGTACTTGTCCTCGGCGGGACCGGTCGCCGCGGCAGCCAGGTTCGTCGGCAGGGCGCTGGCGCTCTGGACGCCCGGCGGGGCGCACTGGTCCACCTGTGCGCCGGCCGGGGCGGCCAACCCCATCGCCGCGATCATCGCCATCACCAGGACCAGCGCGAAACTTCTCACGGTCATGCGCGGTACCCGCATGCAGTTCATCTCAAGCAACGTAGTGGGCCGCACACCGGCGCCGGAAGCTTCGGCTCACCAGGAGTGCAATGCCGGGTGGGTCAGCCCGCCTGGCGGTCGCGCCACCGACACAGCGCCTCGGCCTTGGTGAGGTCGTAGTCGGGGCCGTTGACGCCGATCGTCAGCAGCGTGACACCGAGGCCGACCAGGGCGTCGGCTTCGGCGAGCATCGCGTCCTCGCTGCCCTCGGGCACCCCTGAGGAGCGCTCGATTGCCGACGCGTCCCGGCCGACGTCCGCGCAGTGGCGGTCGAGCACCTCGGCCTTGCGGGGGTAGGTGGAGCGGTCGGTGAAGCCGTGCCAGATGTCGGCGTGTTCGGCCACCAGGCGCAGGGTCTTCTTCTCGCCCTGCCCGCCGATCAGGATCGGAATGTCGCGCACCGGAGGCGGATTCAGCTTGTTGAACCGGGCCTCGATGCGCGGCATCGCCCCGGCGAGGTCGTCGAGCCGGCTGCCCGCGGTGCCGAACTCGTAGCCGTACTCGTCGTAATCCTTCTGCTTCCAACCGGATCCGATCCCGAGGATGAGCCGGCCGTCGGAGATGTGATCGACGGTGCGAGCCATGTCGGCGAGCAGTTCCGGGTTGCGGTAGGAGTTGCAGGTGACCAGGGCGCCGATCTCGATGCGTGAGGTCTGCTCCGCCCACGCGGCCAGCATCGTCCAGCATTCGTAGTGCGCGCCGTCAGGGTCGCCGTACAGCGGGAAGAAGTGGTCCCAGTTGAATGCGACGTCGACGCCGATGTCCTCGCAGCGGCGCACCGCATCCCGGATGTGGCGGTATTCGGGCGAATGTTGAGGCTGCAGTTGCACGCCGATGCGCACGGGTCGGGTCATGCCTCAAGATAACCTCTCGCGAGCAGACGCAAACTCGCGCGGATCGGCCGCGAATCGCACGAGTTCGCGTCTGCTCGGCATCGGTCAGAGTCCGATCTGGCCGTTGTCCTTCCACACCGCCACCACCGACGGCCGCGCCGTGCCGTTGCCGCCCTCGGGCCAGCGCGACTGTGGGTTGTCGATGCTGTTGTCGTCGTTCTCCCCGGGGTGCTGTACGCACACCGTCACCAGCGTGTCGGTGACGACGGGCCCGCACGTCTCGGCGCCGATCGGCACGGTCAGGAATTGCTTCACCTCACCGCGATCGGGGCCCTCGAGCGCGACCGCGAACAGTCCGTCGTTGGAGTCCAGCGCATTGCCGTCGGTGGAGATCCACAGGTTGCCGTGGCTGTCGAACGCCAGATTGTCGGGGCAGGAGATCGGGCTGACCTTGCTCTTGTCGAATCCCGCGAAGTAGGTGTCGGCCGCCTTCGGATCACCGCACACGAGCAGCAGCTCCCACGTGAAGTCGGTGCCCGCGTGGTTGTCGGTGATCTCGAGGATCTGCCCGCTCTTGTTGTCGTCGCGTGGGTTGGCGGCGTCGGGCGCTGCCTCACCGGGTGCGCCGCGTTCGTCGTTGTTGGTCAGCGCCACATAGACCTTGCCGGTCTTGGGGTTGGCCTCGAAGTCCTCGGGCCGGTCCATCTTGGTGGCGCCCGCCTTGTCGGCGGCCATCCGGGTGAACACCGCGGCCTCCTGCGCGGTGACGCCGTCGACCAGCGACTGCGCCTGCCCGCCGGGGCCGCTGCGCAGCAGCGGCAACCACCTGCCCGTACCGCTGAACGACCCCTTCGCCGGCAGTGTGCCGGAGCCGTCGATCTCGCCGGGCGGGATGTCGCTGGAGAGCTTGGCGACATACAGCGTGCCCTCGTCGAGGATCGTCATGTTGTGCGCCATGGCCGACGGATCGGTACCTGGCTGCATCTTCTTCGCGGAGACGAATTTGTACATGTAGTCGAAGCGCTGGTCGTCACCGGTGTAGGCGACCACGGTGCCGTCGTCGGTGACGTAGATGGTGGCGCCTTCGTGCTTGAGCCGTCCGATCGCGGAGTGCTTGACCGGGGTTGACGCGGGGTCCCACGGGTTGAGCTCGACGACGTAGCCGAACCGGTTGACCTCGTTGGGCGTCTTCGTCAGGTCGAAGCGCGGGTCGAACGTCTCCCACTTCAGCGCGGTGGGTTCGGCGTCGACCCCGTAGCGGTCCCTGCGGTCGGCGTCCACGGGTCCGGGAGCGGGCGCACCCTCGGCGGCGCCGAAGTACTCGTGGAAGTTCTCCTCCCCGGACAGCACCGTGCCCCACGGCGTCACGCCGCCCGAGCAGTTGGCGAACGTGCCCAGAACGGTCCGTCCGGCGGGGTCGGCGGTGGTGGTGACGAAGTCGCTGCCCGCCGCTGGGCCGGTCAGGGTGAACGGGGTGTCGGCGGTGATGCGCCGGTTGTAGGAGCCCATCACCGGCTTCAGGCCCTCGGGGGTGCGCTCGACCTCGACCACGCCCATTCCCACTGCGGCCTGCTCGACCTCGAACTGCTCCCGGGTGGGGGCGTCGGCGTCGAACCCGGGGAACATGAACTGCGGCGTGACGTATTCGAAGTTGGTGACCAGCAGGAAGCGGTTCTGCCGGCCGGGGATGGGCAGCAACCCGGCGAAGTCGTTGTTGAACCCGAACTGACCTCGCTGGGCCGCACCGGTCTGTTTGGCGACGTCGAACGCGGGCGCGCCCGGCAGCACCGGATCGCCCCAGCTGATGACGACGGCCTGCCGGTAGCCGTCGGCGACGACGACCGCGTCCTCGCTGTTGGGGGCCACGGACGCGAAATTCATGCCAGGCGGGGGAGAGGCCGGGGGCGCCGCCGACGACGACGTCGGTGCGGGCTGGCTCTGGGAGGAGCATGCCGCCAGCGCGGACCCGGCGCCGACGGCGAGCACCGCGACGCTGCCGGCCTGCAGAATCGACCGGCGGGACACGGCCTTGGCGATGTCGCCGAAGTACTCGTTGTCGCTGCGGTTGGGCACCGGCTTGGAGCACGCGTCACCGCACTTGTAGACGCACGTGATGTGTTGCCGACGGGATCTCCCGTCGTGGCTGACGAACAGGTTCAGCGGCACGAGCGCCATGAGATCTCCGGTTCCTTCCCACGGGGACTCCGGCCGGGGCTGTCCGGCCGGACCGCCGCAACGTACGACACGGCGGCGAGCAGCAGGCGGCCAGCGGGTTAACAGCGGGTGCTCAGAAACACCGAATTTGCTGGTGCTCTCCGCCGCTCACGGTATAGCCTGACCACCACTGTTGACGAGAGGGTAAATAGTGACGGTTGCAGACGCGAATCCGCAGCTTGCCACCCGCCCACGCGGGAACTGGCTGGTGCTCGGTGCCGCATCGGCCGGTGTTGGGGCGGCGTTGCTGGGGTTCTCCTTGCTCGGGCCGCAGACCGGCGTCGCCGCGGCGGACGGCGCCGGCGAGACCTCGGTGTCGGCCGGTCCGTCGACCACGGACCGGGCCGAAACGTCCCGCCCCACCGCGGCGCAGCGACGAGCCGAGCGACGCGCGACCCGCACCGAGACGCGTCAGGCGCGACGGGCGGACCGCACGGTCGACGCCGAACCCGCGTCCGCAGACCGCGACGTCCAAGCCAGTGCCACCGTCTCATCGACCGCCACCCCGACGGCCACCCCGACGGCGACCGTCACGACGGCCGTCACCTCGACCCGCCGCACCCTGTTCAACTCGGCGCCGACCGTGACGCCGGTCCAGCTCACCGGTCAGGTCGACGGCCCCATCACCGGCACGGTCGGTGCGAGCGACCCCGAGGGCGATCCGCTCACCTACCGAATCCGGCGAGCGCCACGGGAGGGCTCGGTGCAGCTCGCCGACGACGGGACCTATACCTACACGCCGAACGGGCAGTTCGACGGCGTCGACACCTTCCGGGTCGCCGTGCTCGACGGCAGCCCCTTCCGGCCGTGGGGAACCAGCGCCACGTCGCTGATCAACCAGGGCGCCATCACCTTCCAGTTCCGCTACACCGACGGCGGCACCACCTGGACCGCGCAGCGGCAGCAGGCACTGCAGGACGTGGCCAGGGAGCTCACCGGGTACATCATGGTGACCCAGCCGGTCACGCTCACCTACAACGTGGGTGTCGAGACGAACCCAGGCAACCTCGCCTCGGCAGGCAGTGCGCTCACATCCGGATATGCCGGCTTCTGGCGCACCGTCGTGCAGAACAAGCTGCTCTCGGGAGTCGACTCCAACGGGTCGGCCGCCGACGGCCAGATCAACTGGAACTTCAGCTATGCCTGGGGATTGGACGACACCATCGGTGCCGACGAGTACGACTTCACGTCGACGGCGCTGCACGAACTACTGCACTCGTTCGGCTTCCTGTCCGAGATCGACAAGGCCGGAAGCAATACCGGCCGCTCCTGGACATCGTTCGACCGCTTCGTCGTGGCGGCCGACGGCCACAAGCCGATCAGCGCGTTCTACACCTGGAACACCGCCGACAATGCCCGGCTCACCGGCGCAAGCGGCGGCCTGTTCTTCGGCGGAGCGAACGCGGTCGCGGCCTACGGCGGTCTGGTGCCGCTGTACACGCCGAACCCTTGGGAGAGCGGCAGTTCCATGAGCCACCTCGATGACACCACGTTCACCGGGGCCGACGATCAGGTGATGAACGCCAAGGCCGGGAAGGGCCCGGGTGTGCGGGTACTGAGCGCGGTGGAACTGGGCATCCTGAAAGACCTCGGCTATCAGGTGGTGACGCCGCAGAATTCGGCCTTGGCGTTCGTCGGCCTGCTGGTGCTGGTCCGGCGGCGCCGCAGGGCCGGGAGTTCAGTCGGCGAGGACGCCGCGTAGCAACTCGACGAGCACCCGCGGCTGGTCGCTCTGCACCGAGTGACCGGAGTCCTCGACGATGTGTGCGCGCTGGAAACCCGGTGCGCTACGCGCGAATTCGGCGGCGTCGTCGTCGTTGACGAAGAACGACCTGGCACCGCGGATCAGCGTCGTCGGCGTGGTGAGCCGCGGTACGTCGTCCCACAACCCCTCGAAACCGTCGGCGGTGCGGATGGAGTCGTAGCGCCAGGTCCAGGTGCCGTCGTCGAGCCGCTTGGCGTTGTGGAACACGCCGCGCCGCAACGACTCCCGGTCGCGGTGCGGCGCCGCGGCCACGGTCACCTCGAGCATCGCGTCGAACGAATCGAAGGTGCGTTCCCCCTGCACGAGGGCGACGGTGCCCTTCTGCGCGTCGGTCATCTCGGTGTGCCGTTCGGGCGCCGACGGTGTCACGTCGACCATAACGAGTTTGCGCACCAGATCCGGGGCGGTCACCGCGAGCCGCAGCGCCGTCAGACCGCCGAGCGACATGCCGACGACCAGATCGGCGTCGCCGGCCAGCGCCCGCACCACCGGTTCGATCGCGATCGCGTTGTTCTTCGGCCCGTAGTCACCGTCCTCGCGCCACGCCGAACGGCCATGGCCGGGAAGATCGATGGCCAGCGCGGGCAGGCCGAGCCCCAGAATCACGGTGTCCCAGGTGTGGGCGTTCTGCCCGCCGCCGTGCAGGAACACCACGCGGGGGGCGTCCTCGCCGTACCGCAGCGCGCTGATCGGTCCGTGGTCGACACGGGCCGCGGTCGGCAGCGGTCCCGGCACCCCCGCCTGGGCGGCGTTCTCTTTGAGGAAGATGAATTCCGACAGGCTGGCCAGCTCGTCGTCGCTGTCGTCCATGGTGGCAAACAGTACGCACCGGCAGATATCGGGATGCGTGCGGCGTGCCGGGTGTGCCACCGTCGAGGCCGTGCACACCGATCCGCAGAACCTGACGTTCCGCAGCGCCGAGGAGGCCGACTGGCCGGCGATGGCGTTGATCACCGCGACGGGGTTCGGGGTCTGGCGGTCCGAGGAGACGGTCGCGGCGTGGCGGTCGATGATGCCGGCGGACAGCGCCGTGGTCGCATGCGACGGGGACGAGGTGGTCGGTACCGCGCTGTTCCTCGATTTCGAGCTGACCGTGCCCGGGGGCGCGGCGCTGCCGATGGCGGGCGTGTCCATGGTCGCCGTCGCACCGACCCATCGGCGGCGGGGGGCGCTGAGCGGCATGTTCGACGAACTGCACCGGCGCATGGGCGCCTACCCGATCGCCGGGCTGGAGGCCAGTGAAGCGGAGATCTACGGCCGCTTCGGTTACGGGCCTGCGACGGTGTGGGAACGACTCGAGGTGCACCGCCGGGGTGCGCGCTTCCATCCCGCGGTGCCCGATCCCGGCGGTGTCCGCGTCGTGCGTCCCGCTGAACATCGCGCGCAACTCGAGGACATCGACGAGCGCTGGCGGCGACAGACGCCCGGCGGTCTGCACACCCCGGCCCGGCTGTGGGACGAGGTCCTGGCCGACCGCGAAGGGTCGAGAAACGGCGGCACACCCCACTACTGCCTGCTGCATCCGGACGGTTTCGCGTTCTACCGTCTGCACGGCAGGGACGAGAAGACGACCGTCGAGGTGACGAAGCTGGCGGCTGCGACCGCGGAGGCGGAGATCGCGCTGTGGCGCGTGCTGCTGGGCCTGGATCTCAAGGACACCGTCGGCATCCACACCCATCCCGGAACCGTGCTGCGCTACCTGCTCACCGATCCCCGGCTGGTCCGCACCACTGATGTCGACGACGGGCTGTGGCTGCGGATGCTCGACATCCCGAAGGTGTTGCAGGCCCGCACCTATGCTGCGGACCTGTCGGTGGTGCTGGAGATTTCCGATGAATTCCTCGGTCGGGGCGGCCGATTCGCCTTGCAGGTGCGCGACGGCCGCGCGCGGTGCGCCCACCACCGCCGACGCTGATGTCCACACCGATGTCTCGGTGCTAAGCAGTCTGTATCTCGGGGCGCACCGCGCCTCGTCGTTCGCCGCCGCACACCGGTTGCGCTGCAACGACTCCGAGGTAGTGGCCGCCGTGGACGCGGCGTTCGCCGTCGACGTCCCAGCGGAACTGGGGTACGGCTTCTAGCCCCGAACGCCGAAACTGCGTCCCACGCTGCGAATGTCGGGTGACGGCCGCACGGAACGCAGTTTCGGCGAAAAGGCGTTAGCCCTCGATGAACTTCTCGAGCTGGTCGCGGGCGATGTCGTCGGCCAGCTGCTTGGGCGGGCTCTTCATCAGGTACGCCGACGCGGCCTCGATCGGCCCGCCGATGCCGCGGTCCTTGGCGATCTTCGCCGCGCGCACCGCGTCGATGATGACGCCGGCCGAGTTGGGGGAGTCCCACACCTCGAGCTTGTACTCCAGGTTCAGCGGCACGTCGCCGAAGGCACGGCCCTCGAGGCGGACGTAGGCCCACTTGCGGTCGTCGAGCCACGCGACGTGGTCGGACGGGCCGATGTGGACGTTCTTGTCCTCGATCTTGCCGGCGAGCGAGCCGGACAGGTTGGACGTGACGGCCTGGGTCTTGGACACCTTCTTGGACTCGAGCCGCGAGCGCTCGAGCATGTTGAGGAAGTCCATGTTGCCGCCGACGTTGAGCTGGTAGGTGCGGTCCAGCGTGACGCCGCGGTCCTCGAACAGCTTGGCCATCACGCGATGGGTGATGGTGGCGCCGACCTGGCTCTTGATGTCGTCGCCGACGATCGGCACGCCGGCGTCTTCGAACTTCTTGGCCCACACCGGATCCGAGGCGATGAACACCGGCAGCGCGTTGACGAACGCCACCCCGGCGTCGATCGCGCACTGGGCGTAGAACTTGTCGGCCTCCTCGGAGCCCACCGGCAGGTAGGACACCAGCACGTCGACCCTGGCGTCCTTGAGCACCTTGACCACGTCGACGGGCTCGGCGTCGGACACCTCGATGGTGTCGGCGTAGTACTTGCCGATGCCGTCGAGCGTCGGGCCGCGCTGCACGACGATGTCGGTCGGCGGCACGTCGGCGATCTTGATGGTGTTGTTCTCGGAGGCGAAGATCGCCTCGGACAGGTCGAAGCCGACCTTCTTGGCGTCCACATCGAACGCGGCGACGAACTTCACGTCGCGCACGTGGTACTGCCCGAGCTTGACGTGCATCAGGCCGGGAACGCTGGCGTTCTCGTCGGCGTCCTTGTAATACTGCACGCCCTGCACGAGCGAGGACGCGCAGTTGCCCACGCCGACGATCGCAACCCGAACGTCATTGCTTGCGGTCATGACGACTTCTCCTCTTGTCCTACGTCACTGCTGTATGGGTGGTACTCGAGCTCAAATCTGTTCGGCACGTCCCTGCGCCGACTTCTCCGCCGCGATCAACTCGTTGAGCCAGTTGACTTCGCGCTCACTGGACTCCAGTCCCAGCTGGTGCAGCTGTCTGGTGTACCGGTCGAACGAGTTGCTCGCCCGCGCGATGGCTTCACGCAGACCTTCCCGACGCTCTTCCACCTGACGGCGGCGACCTTCCAGAATCCGCATCCGCGCCTCGGCGGGGGTGCGGTTGAAGAAGGCGAGATGCACTCCGAAGCCGTCGTCGGAGAAGTTCTGGGGTCCGGTGTCGGCGACCAGCTCGGTGAACCGCTGCTTGCCCGCGTCGGTGAGCTGGTACACCCGGCGCGCGCGGCGCACCTTGACCGTGCCTTCCGGCGCGGCGTCCTCGACGATCAGGCCGTCGGCCTGCATCCGCCGCAGCGCCGGGTAGAGCGAACCGTAGGAGAAGGCGCGGAACGCGCCGAGCAGACCGGTGAGCCGCTTGCGCAACTCGTAGCCGTGCATCGGCGCCTCCAGGAGCAACCCGAGGATGGCGAGCTCGAGCATCCGGGCACCCCCTTCTCATGATTCGCCGCTAGGACGATCCGACACGTCGCACAACTGTATCGCGCCGATATATTGAGCGCCACAAGGGTGCCCCTGGGGAGGGCCGGTGGGCGTCGGTCAGGAGCTGGGGTAGCTGATCCGCTTGACCGTCATATCGCCGCCCAGCTCGATGTATCCGCTGTTCCCGAACTTCGGCGACACGTAGATGCTGATCCCGATGCTCTCCGGCGGTGCGGTCATGTCGCTGTTGGCGTCGATGTTGATGTACGTGGTCTTCACCTCCGCCGGGTCGATCCCGAGCGTCTCGGGAGCGCCCCGCAGGATGCCCACCAGCTGCGGGACGTCGAATGCGGCAAGGTCCACCAACCGGGCGTCGGCGCTCACGCTCGTCTCGCTGGGGTCGTCCCAGCCGCCGCGGTAGGAATAGCGCAGCACCCGGCGAGGCTCGGTGGGGTCCTGGCGCTCCAGCGAGGCGTAGTCGGGATAGATCGTCAGGCTGTAGCCCTTGGTGTCGCCGAACTTCTCCTTCATCTGGGTGAACAGCCCGGTGAGCCCGCCGAGCGAGTGCAGCTGCCGGGGCGGGGTGAGCACCGTGGCGGGAATCCCGTCGGCTTTGGCCCCGGGGTCGGAGGTGAAGTTCAGCGGTGAGGGCGTGTTCCCGTAGAGGCCCCACCCGATCGCCACGCCGAGGAGCACCAGTACCGACGCCATCGCGATCCGGATGCCCCAGCCGCCGGGCAGCTTGGGCAGCTGCCGGGGCGGTTTGCGCAGCTGGGTGGGTGCATTGGCGGTCTGCAGGTCGGAGACCAGGTCTTGCAGTTGGCCCAGCGTCGCGGCGGTGGTGGCGGCCTTCACCCGCTCGCCGTGCTCTGTCATCGACAGCTGACCCTCGGCGAGCGCGGTGTCGAGAATCTGGCACGTGTCGGTGCGATCGCTGTCCTTTGCCCGCGTCCACGTTGTCCCGCGAGTCGAGCTGCCGGAGGCCACGAGACATGATCGTAGGAGTTCAGTCGGCGATCCTGCAGGCCAGCGCCGATCACGGCATGGTCGGCGCCGGCCCGGGAGCCATGTCACGCGTCCGCGGCCCGGGCGCCGACGTACTCTGGTCTGCGTGCGATTGCAGCGACAGGTGGTGGACTACGCCCTGCGGCGGCGGTCCCTGCTGGCGGAGGTCTACTCGGGGCGCACCGGCGTCACGGAGGTCTGCGACGCCAATCCCTACCTGCTGCGCGCGGCGAAGTTCCACGGCAAGCCCAGTTCGGTGATGTGCCCGATCTGCCGCAAGGAACAGCTGACCCTGGTGTCGTGGGTGTTCGGTGATCATCTCGGCGCGGTGTCCGGATCCGCCCGCACAGCAGAGGAGCTGGTTCTGCTGGCAACCCGTTACGACGAGTTCTCGGTACACGTGGTGGAGGTATGTCGGACCTGCAGCTGGAACCATCTGGTCAAGTCCTACGTGCTCGGCGCGGTGCCGCCCCCGAAGGGCTCGCGTCGCACCCAGACCGCGCGCAGCAACGCGCGGACGGCCAGTGAATAGCGACGGGCGTCACGACCGATCAGCCGACAGTGCCCGCGATGGGCGCAGGGCGGCGGACGGCGTGAACGCACGACCCCAGCACCGAGCCGACGCTCCCCAGCACCGCGCCGAAGCGCCCCGGCACCGGCCGCCCGGCCCGGTTGCGCCGCGTCCGCCCCGGCCGGCTCCCGACGACCGGTTGACCACCGTGCTGCCTCCGGTGCGCGACGAGCGTCCCCGGCATCTCCAGGACCCGATCGACGCCGTCAAGCGGGCGCTCGACGGCGGCCCGCCGAAGCAACCGCCGCCCCCGGGTCGCCCGCCCGGCGGCGGAGGACCCCCGGGCGGTGGCGGTCCTCCCGGACGCAAGCCCACCCTGCGTGAGCAGATCAACGGCAAATGGGTGCGCCGCAGTCTGATCGCGATGGCCGTGGTGCTGATCGTGCTGCCGCTGCTGACGTTCGGGATGGCGTATCTGATCGTCGACGTGCCCAAGCCCGGCGACATCCGCACCGCGCAGGTGTCGACGATCCTGGCCAGCGACGGTTCGGAGATCGCGAAGATCGTTCCGCCGGAAGGCAACCGGGTCGACGTCAACATCGACCAGATCCCGGTGCACGTCCGCGATGCGGTGATGGCCGCCGAGGACCGGGACTTCTACTCCAATCCGGGCTTCTCGTTCACCGGCTTCCTGCGCGCGTTCAAGAACAACATCTTCGGCGGCGATCTGCAGGGCGGGTCGACCATCACCCAGCAGTACGTCAAGAACGCGTTGGTCGGCGATGCGCGCTCCGGGGTGGGCGGGTTGATCCGAAAAGCCAAGGAGCTGGTCATCTCCACCAAGATGTCCAGCGAATGGTCCAAAGACCAGGTGCTGCAGTCCTATCTGAACATCATCTACTTCGGCCGGGGCGCCTACGGCGTGGCCGCCGCGTCGAAGGCGTACTTCGACAAGCCCGTCGAGCAGCTCACGGTCGCCGAGGGCGCACTGCTCGCGGCGCTGATCCAGCGGCCCTCCGCTCTCGACCCGGCCGTCGACCCGGAAGCCGCGAGCGAGCGGTGGAATTGGGTGCTCGACGGGATGGTCGAGATCGGGGCTCTGTCCAAGCAGGACCGCGCGGCGCAGGTGTTCCCGCCCACGATCCCGCCGGACGCGGCGAGCACCCAGAACCAGACCACCGGGCCGAACGGGCTGATCGAACGCCAGGTGACCAACGAGCTGATGGACATCTTCAACATCAGCGAGCAGCAGCTCAACACCGAAGGGTTGCAGATCACCACGACGATCGATCCGAAGGCGCAGTCCGCCGCGGTCGACGCGGTCTCGGAGAACATGGACGGGCAGGACCCCGACATGCGCACCGCGGTGGTGTCGATCGACCCGAAGACCGGCGGCGTCAAGGCCTACTACGGCGGCTCGGACGCCAACGGGTTCGACTTCGCCCAGGCCGGGCTGCCCACCGGATCGTCGTTCAAGGTGTTCGCGCTCGTCGCTGCGCTGCAGCAGGGCATGGGGCTGGGTTACCAGGTCGACAGCTCACCGGTGACCGTCGACGGCATCAAGATCACCAACGTCGAGGGCAGCAGCTGCGGCACCTGCAACATCGCCGAGGCGCTGAAGCGTTCACTGAACACCAGCTACTACCGGTTGATGCTGAAGCTCAAGAACGGCCCGCAGGACGTCGCCGACGCCGCGCACCAGGCCGGCATCGCCGAGAGCTTCCCCGGTGTCGAGCACACGCTGTCCGAGGACGGTAAGGGCGGCCCGCCCAACAACGGCGTCGTGCTCGGCCAGTACCAGTCCCGGGTCATCGACATGGCGTCGGCGTACGCGACGATCGCCGCGTCGGGCGTCTATCACAAGCCGCACTTCGTGCAGAAGGTCGTCAACGCCGAGGGCACGGTCCTCTTCGATGCCAGCCAGGAGGACAACACCGGCGAGCAGCGCCTCGACAAGGCCGTGGCCGACAACGTGATCGCGGCCATGCAGCCGATCGCCGGATACTCCAAAGGCCATGCGCTGGCCGGCGGCCGGCCGTCGGGGGCCAAGACCGGAACCAACCAGCTCGGCGACACCGACGCTAACCGGGACGCATGGATGGTCGGCTACACGCCGTCGCTGTCCACCGCGGTGTGGGTGGGCACCGTCGACGGCACCAAGCCGCTCGAGAACAAGTGGGGTTCACCGGTATACGGCTCGGGCATCCCGAGCGACATCTGGAAGGCCACGATGGACGGCGCCCTCGACGGCACCGACAACGAGTCGTTCCCCAAGCCCGAAGAGATCGGTGGCTACGCCGGTGTGCCGCAGGCGCCGCCGCCTCCGCCGTCGACGACGGTCGCGCCGCCCCCGTCGGACACGGTGATCCAGCCGACGCTGGAGATCGCGCCCGGCATCACGATTCCGTGGGGCCCGCCGACCACCGTGCCGGCCACGCCGGCGCCGGCCCCCGTCGGGGCCCCTCCCGGTCCCGAGGTCGTGCCGGGGGCGCCGCCGCCTCCCGGCGCCCCGGTACCGGTGGCGCCCGGCGCACCCCCGCCGCCTCCGTGACGTCGCCGGGCCCTCTCGCAGACGATCTGCGGAGCCTCGACGAACGCGATTTCCCCAGCCGCACCGACACTCTCGGTGCTGCGCTGGCGGGCACCATCGGCGGCTCCGTCGGTCGGCACGCGCTGATCGGCCGCACCCGGTTCCTGACCCCGCTGCGGGTCATGCTGGTCATCGCGCTGGTGTTCCTGGCGCTCGGCTACTCGACCAAAGCGGCCTGCCTGCAGACGACGGGTACGGGCACCGCCGATCAGCGGGTCGGTAACTGGGCGAACAACCGCGCCTACTACGAGCTCTGCTACTCCGACACCGTGCCGCTCTACACCGCGGAACTGCTGAATCTCGGGAAGTTCCCGTACAAGTCGAGCTGGCTGGAGACCGACGACAAGGGCAAGCCGCGACTGCAGTACGACGGTGCCCCCGCGGTGCGGTACATGGAGTATCCGGTGCTGACGGGGATCTACCAGTACCTGTCGATGTCCGTGGCGAAGACGTACACGACGCTGACGAAGCTGACGTCCGTGCCGATCATCGCCGAGGTGGTGATGTTCTTCAACATCTCCGCGTTCGGTCTGGCGCTGGCGTGGCTGACGACGGTCTGGGCGACCGCGCTGCTGGCCGGTGCGCGTCGGATATGGGACGCCGCGCTGGTCGCGGCGTCCCCGATCGTCGTCTTCCAGATCTTCACGAATTTCGACGCGCTGGCGACGGGGTTGGCCGCGGGCGCCATGCTGGCGTGGGCCCGCCGCCGGCCGGTGCTGGCCGGGGTGCTGATCGGGCTCGGGGTGGCGGCCAAGCTGTACCCGCTTCTGCTGCTGATCCCGTTGACGCTATTGGCCATTCGCGCCGGCCGCCTCCGTGAGGTCGGCAAGACCGCGCTGGCGGCCGCGGTCACGTGGCTGGTGGTCAACCTGCCGATCATGGTGCTGTTTCCGCGCGGATGGTCGGAGTTCTTCCGGCTCAACACCCGCCGCGGTGACGACATGGATTCGATCTACAACGTGGTGAAATCGTTCACCGGGTGGCGGGGCTTCGATCCGGAGCTCGGGTTCTGGGAGCCGCCGGTGGTGCTCAACGCGATCACCGCCGCGTTGTTCGCGGCGTGCTGCATCGCGATCGGCTACATCGCCTTGACCGCATCGCGTCGGCCGCGGGTGGCGCAGCTGGCGTTCCTGGTGGTGGCGGCGTTCCTGCTCACCAACAAGGTGTGGAGTCCGCAGTTCTCGCTGTGGCTGGTGCCGCTGGCGGTGCTGGCGCTGCCGCACCGACGGGTGCTGCTGGCGTGGATGACGATCGACATGCTGGTGTGGGTGCCGCGGATGCTGTATCTGTTCGGCGAACAGAACAAGGGTCTGCCGGAACAGTGGTTCACAGCCACCGTGCTGCTGCGCGACATCGCAGTGGTGGTGTTGTGCGCGTTGGTGATTCGGCAGATCTACCGGCCGGAGCTCGATCTGGTGCGCAGGGGCGGGATCGACGACCCGGCGGGCGGGGTGTTCGATCGGGCGCCTGACGCATATCCCGCCGGGTTACCGGATTGGCTGCGCCCGCGCGATCACATCCGCGCCCAGCGTGCCAGCGCGAAGCTGTACAGCCCGTAGGCGAAGAAGCCCAGGGCGGCGAACCCCAGCAGGACATCGCCGGCGGAGGTCGCGCCGAGTGTCTTGACCGCCGAGTCAAGCCCGGCGGCCTGCGTGGGATCGGTGCGGACGGCGGCCACGATCACAAGAATTCCGGTCAACGCGTACACCAGCCCCTCGGCCACGTACCCGTACACACCCAGCATGATCACGACCGGGCCGCCCGAGGTCGTCAGATCGTCGACGAACCGGCGGGACGCGCCCTTGTACGCGTAATAGCCGCCGATGACGGCGATCACCACCCCGACGGCGATCAGCGCGGCACGGCCTGGAAGAGATTGCATCAGAACGAAGCTCAGCCCTGAGTTCTGCTCGCTGCTGGGCTGGCGGCTGCCGACGGCGAAGCGCACGCTGGTGTAGCCGACACTGCAGTAGATCGCCACCAGGCCCAGTGCCTTCAGGCGGTTGCCGGGGCTGGCGTCGTCCGGGTCGCTGCCACGCTCGGTGGGATGCAGCCCGAAGATCGCCTCCGCCAATCGCCACGCGGCCAGCGGGACCAGCGCGACGGCGATCGCCCACAGGATCACCGCGCCGTCGGTGGTGCTGGCGACGGTCGCCATCGCCCCTGAGGGGTCGGCATTGCCACCAAGCCCGGAGGCGATCCTCACGATGACGTAAGCGATCAGAAAGTGCAGCGAGCCGCTCGCGATGAAGCCCGCGCGCGCTGCCCGGCGGATACCGTTGTGCTGGACGAGCCGGTCGATGGGAAGCGGCTCGGACACGAGAGCGCACTACCCTGGGGCGGTCCCGCCGAAACCGGGACGGCGTTGACCGTTTGCCGCTCGCCGCCGGTGGTTATATTTGCTAAACAACTGATGCATCTCAGGCTGGAGTCCTCTCATGAGCTTTATCGACCGGGCCCTGCCCGCCGCGGTGGTCCTCGGCGGTCTCGTCGCGGGCGCCCTCGGCTTCGGCGCCGCACCCGCATTCGCGCAGCCGGCTCCGCCGCCGCCCCCGCCCGGACCCGCCGAGTTCCCCCCGAACCCGCCGGGCGAGCCCGTGCCGAACTGGGCGTCCCGCAAGCCGGCGGAGATGTGGAACGGCGAGCCGGTGGTGTGGACGTCGATGTGGGGCGGCCGCTGGGGCGTGTGGAAGCACGGCAGCTTCATCACGCTGTCGTCGAACCCGGTCACCAACGGCGGCTGAGATGGAGATGTCTGTCTGCCTAGATGCGCTATATAGTTGACGGACGACTGGCCGCTTCGTGCGGGCCATGAGGTGGGAGTGACGATGAGCGGAATGATCAGGCGCACGACGCAGATGGCGCTGGCGGCAGCTGCCGCGGCGACGGCGTTCCTGGGTGCGGCGGCTCCGGCCGGCGCCGATTCCACCGACGACTACCCGATCCCGCGCCGGATGATCCAGACGACCTGCGACGTCGAGCAGTACATGGCCGCGGCGCGGGACACCAGCCCGGTGTACTTCGAGCGCTACATGATCGACCGGAGCAATCGCCCTGCGGACGTGCAGCAGATGGCGTTCGACCGTATCCACTGGTTCTTCTCGCTCGACCCGGTCGCGCGGCGCCAGTACTCCGAGGACACCGCCACCAATGTGTTCTACGAGCAGACCGCGACGCGGTGGGGCAACTGGGCCAAACTGTTCTTCAACAACAAGGGTGTGGTCGCGCACGCCACCGACGTCTGCATGAACTACCCCAAGGGCGACATGTCCGTGTGGAACTGGCCCGTTCCCGGCCACCCCTGAGCGCGATTTCGCAGATCAGCGCCGCCCCCTGTAGCCTGAACCGGTTGCCGACGCAGGCGACCCTCCTGTCACGGACACGCCGTGGCCGATCAGACCAGAGGAGGTGATGGGTTCCTATGCGTCCATACGAAATCATGGTCATTCTCGACCCCACACTCGACGAGCGCACCGTTGCCCCGTCGTTGGAGACGTTCCTGAACGTCATCCGCAAGGACGGCGGCAGTGTCGACAAGGTCGACATCTGGGGCCGGCGCCGGCTGGCCTACGAGATCGCCAAGCATGCCGAGGGCATCTACGCGATCGTCGATGTCAAGGCCGAGCCCGCGACGGTGTCCGAACTCGACCGTCAGCTCAACCTCAACGAGTCCGTGCTGCGGACCAAGGTGATGCGGACCGACAAGCACTAAAGAGTGCCGATCGTCGGAGCCGCTGCGTAGGCTCGCGCCCAACGTCCGCTCACCTAGGAGGAACTCGTGGCTGGTGACACCACCATCACCGTCGTCGGAAACCTGACCGCCGATCCGGAACTGCGTTTCACGCCGTCCGGTGCCGCGGTGGCCAACTTCACCGTTGCGTCCACCCCGCGCATCTACGACCGGCAGAGCGGGGAGTGGAAGGACGGCGAGGCGCTGTTCCTGCGGTGCAACATCTGGCGTGAGGCCGCCGAGAACGTGGCCGAGAGCCTGACCCGTGGGTCGCGCGTGATCGTGACGGGCCGGCTCAAGCAGCGCTCCTTCGAAACCCGAGAGGGTGAGAAGCGCACCGTGTTCGAGGTCGAGGTCGACGAGATCGGGCCGTCGCTGCGCTACGCGACCGCGAAGGTGAACAAGGCCAGCCGCAGTGGCGGCGGCGGTGGCGGGTTCGGCGGCGGCGGTGGCGGCGGTAATTCGTCCCGCGGCTCCGAGCAGCCCAAGGACGATCCGTGGGGCAGCGCGCCCGCGTCGGGGTCCTTCGGCGGCGCCGACGACGAACCGCCCTTCTGAGACAACAACATTCGGAAACATCCGAGACATTTCAAGAAAGAGTTAGACACATGGCCAAGTCCTCCTCCACGAAGAGGCGTCCGGCTCCGGAAAAGCCGGTCAAGACACGCAAGTGCGTGTTCTGCTCGAAGAAGGGGCAGAACATCGACTACAAGGACACCGCGCTGCTGCGCACCTACATCAGCGAGCGCGGCAAGATCCGTGCCCGCCGGGTGACCGGCAACTGCGTTCAGCACCAGCGAGATATCGCGATCGCGGTGAAGAACGCCCGTGAGGTCGCGTTGCTGCCGTTCAGCTCGTCGACGCGATAAGGACGATTGAGATGAAACTGATTCTGACTGCCGAGGTCGAGCACCTCGGAACGGCCGGCGACGCGGTCGAGGTGAAGGACGGCTACGGCCGCAACTATCTGCTGCCGCGCGGTCTGGCCATCGTGGCCACCCGTGGCGCGCAGCGCCAGGCCGAGGACATCCGGCGCGCCCAGGAGCTCAAGGGCGTCAAGAGCCTCGAGCACGCCAACGAGCTGAAGACGGCCCTCGAGGGTCTCGACGGCGTCGAGCTGGCGGTCAAGACCGCCGGTGATTCCGGCAAGCTGTTCGGTTCGGTGACCGCGTCCGACGTCGTTGCCGCGATCAAGAAGGCGGGCGGACCGAACCTCGACAAGAGGACGGTGCAGCTGCCCAAGGCGCACATCAAGACCGTCGGCACCCATCCCGTCACGGTGCGCCTGCACCATGACGTGGCCGCCACGGTGTCGCTGAACGTCGTCGCCGGCTAGCCACCTTCGGCATTCACGGCCGGGTGGAGACCGAGAGGTCTTCGCCCGGCCGTTGCTGTACGTTCGGCGAACTCTTCGGGGGCGAATCGTTCCCAGCGAACATAACCTGGTGTTAACCTGCATGGCCCCGAAGCGAAACACAACACGCCCGGGAAGGAAACCGGCGACGACACGCCGACGAATTTCCCATCCACAGATTCTTGCCGGGTCTATGGTGCGTCCATCTGCGGAAACAAGGCGGATGACGGTGTTGATCCACAGGTTCTCCCCAAGGCCTCAACATGGCCCACCAGACCTATCCACACGCCATCCACAAGTCTGTCAACAAGCGGTGGTTGCGTCCCGCCCAGCAACGTCTAGCGTTGGCCGTCGCGGACGCAGTTGCGGGTGCCGGCGGGGGTCTTGTCGGAGCTCGGACTTACAGTCGCAGCAGGATGCGCGTCGAACGTGCGTTCGAGGTCGATTGAGGAGGGGTGAGGCACCGCGTGGCTGTCGTCGATGACTTGGGCCGGTCCGGGGACCGCACGTCCATGGAGCCTCCTCCCAACGAGGACTTCGGCCGGCAGCCACCCCAGGATCTCGCGGCGGAGCAGGCGGTGCTGGGCGGCATGCTGCTCAGTAAGGACGCCATCGCCGACGTGCTCGAGCGGTTGCGCCCCGGGGACTTCTACAAGCCGGCCAACCAACTCGTCTACGACGCCGTGCTGGATCTGTACGGGCGCGGTGAGCCCGCTGACGCGGTCACCGTGGCCGCGGAGCTCGACCGCAAGGGATTGTTGCGCCGGGTCGGGGGAGCGCCCTATCTGCACACGCTGATCTCGACGGTGCCGACGGCCGCCAACGCCGGGTTCTACGCCGAGATCGTCTCGGAGAAGGCGCTGCTGCGTCGTCTGGTGGAGGCGGGCACCCGGGTGGTGCAGTACGGCTACGCCGGCGCTGAGGGCGCGGACGTGAACGAGATCGTGGACAGGGCGCAGGCCGAGATCTACGACGTCACCGAGCGACGGGCGACCGAGGACTTCGTGCCGCTCGAAGAGCTGCTGCAGCCGACGATGGACGAGATCGACGCGATCGCGTCGCAGGGCGGGATCTCCAAGGGTGTGCCGACGGGGTTCACCGAACTCGACGAGCTGACCAACGGTCTGCACCCGGGTCAGATGATCGTCGTGGCGGCACGCCCCGGTATGGGGAAGGCGCTGTCGCTGGACACGCCGCTGCCCACGCCGAAGGGGTGGACGACGATGGCCGAGGTCGCCGTCGGTGACGAGCTGATCGGGCCGGACGGATTGCCGACGCGGGTGGTGGCGGCGACGGCCGTGATGGAGCGCCGGCCGTGCTTCGAGGTCGAATTCTCCGACGGCACAGTGATCGTCGCGGACGCCGAGCACCAGTGGCTGACCTCCGGCGCGATCCGCACCACCCGGGAGATCGCCGAGACGTTGTCGACCGGCCACTCGGTCACTAACACCTGCGCGATCCTGGCAGAGGACGCGGACCTTCCGGTACCGCCGTATACGTTCGGCGCGTGGCTGGGAGATCCGACGACGGACGACCCGGAGATCCTGATGCGGATCGAGGGGGAGGGGTCGAGCACACCCGAGGCGCTCGACAACGGGCGCATCCCGGCGGAGTATCTGCGTGCCTCCGAAGCGCAGCGGCGCGCGCTTCTTGCTGGCCTGCTCGACGCTCGGGGAACGGTCGCGGACGACGGAGCGATTCGGCTGTCTGTTGCCGGCGAGCGGCTGTTGGCTGGCGTCGCGGAACTTGTTGTCTCGCTGGGCTATCGGTGCCGAGAGGCGGATAGTGGGATTGCCTTCTCGGCAGCGGACAGCGTCTTCGGTGTGCACCGGAAGGATCTGCTGCACAAGGAGCGTCGCGGGGAGACCTCCGAGTCTCGGGCGATTGTCGATGTTCGGCCCGTCCCGAGCGTTCCGGTCCGGTGCGTCGAGGTCGACAACGCCAGCCACATGTATCTGGCCAGCCGGTCGATGATCCCGACGCACAACTCGACGCTCGGGCTCGATTTCATGCGGTCGTGCTCGATCAAGCATCATCTGCCGAGCATCGTGTTCTCGCTGGAGATGAGTAAGACCGAGATCGTCATGCGTCTGCTGTCGGCCGAGGCGAGGATCAAGCTCGCCGATATGCGGTCGGGCCGGATGAGCGATGACGACTGGACGCGGCTGGCTCGGCGGATGAGTGAGATCAGTGAGGCGCCGCTCTACATCGACGATTCGCCGAACCTGACGATGATGGAGATCCGGGCCAAGGCGAGGCGGCTGAAGCAGAAGGCGGATCTGCGTCTCGTTGTCATCGACTACCTGCAGCTGATGACGTCGGGCAAGAAGGTGGAGTCGCGTCAGCAAGAAGTGTCCGAATTCTCCCGGCAGATCAAGCTTTTGGCGAAGGAGCTCGAGGTTCCGGTGGTGGCGATGAGTCAGCTGAACCGTGGCCCGGAGCAGCGCACCGACAAGAAGCCAATGCTTTCTGACCTGCGTGAATCGGGATCGATCGAGCAAGATAGCGATTTGGTCATCTTGCTTCACCGGCCGGATGCGTTCGAAAGTGATGACCCCCGCGGCGGTGAAGCTGACCTCATCATTGCGAAGCACCGCGCTGGCCCAACACGCACTGTCACCGTGGCGCATCAGCTGCATCTGTCGCGATTCGCGAACATGGCCAAGCAGTAAAGAGGAACCCGAAATCCCTGGTTTGATGAGCGCGTCGTTAATTCTGACCGCCGATTCCGGTGCGCAGGTGCCGGTCGCCGACCTAGCCCTCGTTGGCAGACATGCGCAGATATGGGCGCTGGACGGTGGGCGCCGATTGCGAGCCGCACGAGTTACCGCAGTTCGCGCCGTGGAACCGCAGGAAGCGTTCACGGTACGCCTGGCGTCGGGCCGAACCGTTGACGCATTGGGAGGTATGTCTTTCCTGACGTTGACTGGGTGGAAGCGTCTTGACGAACTTGCCGTGGATCGCCGCATTGCGGTACCGAGGCGAGTGCCCGAACCCGTTGCGGCACAACGCATGGTCGATGCCGAATTGATTCTGCTCGCTCATATGATCGGCGACGGATCCTGCGTAAGACGTCAGCCGGTCCGGTATGCCAGCATCGATGAGCAGAACCTTCGGGCGGTTACAGCGGCCGCAGCACATTTTGGGGTGACGGCCGTGCGTGACGTGTACGAGGCTGCGCGTGTCACGACGTTGAGACTCCCCGCACCGTTCCGGCTGACGCACGGTAAACGCAATCGCATCGGCGCGTGGCTGGATGGCCTCGGATTGTTCGGCAAACGCAGTTACGAGAAATTCGTACCAGCAGCGGTTTTCGCGTGACCCAACGACCAGGTGGCGTTGTTCTTGAAGCACCTCTGGTCGACGGATGGCTGCATCAAGTGGGACGCGAAAGCTGGGCAGGGGCGCATCTACTACGCGTCCACGAGTCGGCAACTCACCGATGACGTGCGGCATTTGTTGCTTCGACTGGGCATTGTGTCGCGCGCTTACCGGGTTCCACAGGGTCGGTATCGGGACATCTGGCGTCTGCACGTGTCCGGTGTATCCAGCCAGCGGCGCTTCCTGCGACTGGTGGACGCACACGGTGCGAAGTACTTCGACGCGCGCGAAGTTCAGCACAACCTCGAAGGCATCGTCGCGAACGAGAACGTCGACACCGTCCCGCGCGAAGTGTGGTACACGGTTCGCCAGAAGCTCACAGATCACAAGATGACACACCGCGCGTTCGCCGAAGCCATGCGGACGCCCTTCTGCGGATCGACGATGTGGAAGCACGCCCCCAGCCGCAGTCGCCTTCACCGCGCCGCCGCGATCCTCGACGACCGCAGCCTGCATGACCTGACCAAGAACGACCTCCTGTGGGACAAGGTGGTCGAGATCACCGCCATCGGTCAGCGCGAGGTCTACGAGGTGACCGTTGACGGCGCCGACAACGTCATCGCCAACGGGATCGCGGTGCGCGCGGTAGATCGCTCGAACGCCGCCGGCATTAACTCAGACTAGTTGTGCCGCAGTCAAAGACGATCACTGTGACCTATCAGCTCCACCTGTCGCGATTCTCAAGACGTAGGGCTGCGTTATCGGCGGCATCTTCTGTAGCGACACCCTCGCCGACGAGAGGGCTCCTGGTTCCCTACGGCCTACCGTCCATGGGGAACAGGCGGCAATGTGCTCTCAGCGCTCGGCCGGATGGCCGGCGCACGGCTGCTGTGGTCCGGTCTGCCGCGGACCTCACTGAGCGCGCGGCGACCTACTCGTTCATCGCGTGGCAGCCATTGGCCACCGTGGCAACCGTCACGGCATGTGGGGGGCGGAAGGACCGTGACCACCACCGAGCCGCGTTGTGTGCTCTCGGCGTTGACTACTTGGGAGGCATCCGAATGCCGCCGTCGACCCGGACCACTTCGGCATTCATGTAGGAGTTCGTGATCAGCTCCACCACCATCGACACGAGCTCCTCCGGCTTGCCGAGCCGGCGCGGGTAGAGAACGGACTCGCCGAGCTTCGCCTTGAAGGCCTCGGATTCCGGACCTTCTCCGTAGATCGGCGTGTCGATCAGACCGGGTGCGACGGTGTTCACCCGAATCCCGACGGCCGCGAGGTCACGGGCCACCGGCAGGGTCAGTCCGACGACGCCGCCCTTCGACGACGAGTAGGCGGCTTGCCCGATCTGGCCGTCGAAGGCGGCCACACTGGTCATGTTGACGATCGCGCCACGCTCCCCGGAGTCGGTGAGGTCGAGTCGGCTCATCGCAGTAGCCGCGAGCCGGATGCAGTCGAAGGTGCCGACCAGGTTGATGGCGAGCACTTTCTTGTAGGCGTCGAGGTTGTGCGCGGAGGCGAACTCACCGTCCTTGCCGATAGTCCTTTGTGCCCAACCGATTCCGGCAGAGTTGACCAGAACGCGGAGAGGTCCGAGATCGATGGCGGTGTTCACCGCATCCTCGATCTGCGAGGTGTCTGTCACGTCGACACTGACGTACACGCCACCTATCTCGTGGGCCAGTTCCTGTCCGCGTTCTGCTTGCAGATCGGCGATGACGACGCGTGCACCCTTGGATGCCAGTAGTCGGGCGGTGGCGGCGCCGATACCCGATGCTCCGCCGGTGACAATTGCGCTAGTTCCGTTGACGTCCACAGCGCGAGTTTAGGACAGGGTGTGGTGACCGGAGCGCGAGATGCTCACCGGACGCCATCTCGCCTCTACTGGTCTGCGGCGTGGGTGCCGCGCCGGCACCACTATCACCGCCGTCTTCCAACTGCCCACCGTCGTCGCCGGCGGGTGGGCGCCAGTGGCTGACCGACCCCGCCATGAATCCGAAGACGGGGTCGGGCATGATCTTCAGGACTCGGCGGCTGCGTTTAGCCCGACCCGACCTTCGTGAGCGGGGCGCGCCGTCCGCGCTGTTGCGTGCCGAACTCGAGACAACAACGACCGCTGTATGGTCCTTCGCGCCCGACGACCGGAAGATTCGTCTTCAAAGGCGTGTTGGGTTGTACATCGATGACATCCCAACCTGGAGGACCCTCGTGAGCCCGGTACGCATTGGAGACGTCGACGTCGAGCGAGTCCTGGAATGGGTGGGACCGATCAAAACGGTCGACGAGATGTTCCCCGACACCCCACCCGCCGCCTGGTCCGACGTGGATCCGCAGCACTGGACGCGCTCCTCACGGGCCTACCGGGCCGCCATCCAGACCTGGATCCTTCGCTCCGGGGGGCGCACCATCCTGATCGACACCGGGGTCGGCAACGACAGGGAACGGCCCCAGGTTCCGACCTTCGATCATCTGAATACCGATTTCTTGCAACGGCTTTCTGACCTCGGCATCCAGCCCGCCGATGTCGACGTGGTCATCAACACCCACATCCACTACGACCACGTCGGCTGGAACACCCGACGGGATGGCGCGTCGTGGGTGCCCACCTTCCCGAACGCCACCTACTTGGTGCCGCAATTGGATTACGACTACTTCCATCCCGACAACGCCGGGCGGACGCGGCCACCGCAGACCGAGGACGAGCGGGCGCGTTTCGCCGGGATCCGTCTCGTGTTCGAGGACAGCATCGCGCCGGTGGCCGTCGCGGGGCAGCTTCACACCTGGCAGCACGGCCACAGCGTGGACCCGTACCTGCGTCTGGAGCCCGCCCCCGGACACACTCCAGGGTCGTCGGTCGTGTGGCTGGACACGGGAGCGGGCGCGGTCTTCGTCGGCGACCTCGTCCACACGCCTGTACAACTCGGCCGTCCCCACGACCGGTGCGCCTTCGATCTCGACCCGCAGCAGGCCCGCATCAGCCGGCGCGCCGTGCTCGGCGCCGCCGCACGCACCGGGGCCACCATCTTCCCCGCCCACTTCGCGGGCCGCGGTGCCGCCGTCATCACCCCCGCCAGCGACGACGGCTACGACATAGAGCGGTGGGCACCGCTCCCCGCTCTGTAGGGCGGACGGCTGCAGCCCCGCTGTACAGGTGCTTTCACGACCGGGGCCCGATTCCGCTCTTGTTAGTCTGTTCCATGCCCCGAAAACTCACTGACGAGCAAATTGAGGCCCTTCTCGATAGCCGCCCGGGCTGGGCGATTCTGAGCACCATCGACCAGGATGGACTCCCGCATACCGTGCCCCTTGGATACTTTCGCCTCGACCGCGACATCATCATGGGTGTGCGGGATGGGACGCGCAAAGTCGCCAACGTCGAGAGCAATCCGAAGGTGAGCGTCATGCTCGAAGACGGGTCCACTATGGCGGACATAAGGGGGGTGATGTTCCAAGGTCACGCCCGCATCGTTCGCGAACCAAGCGAAGCACTTCAGCTTGCGCGGGAAGGGGCCCGGGCGCGAGGTGTGCCAGAGGCGGAGTGGCCTACCGCATCCAGGCCGGGCTCTGCCTACATCCGCATGACACCGGTGAGAACTTTGTCTTGGGATTACTCAGATCCGACGTCGGACCACGCGTAGCGCCCCCAGCCATCGCGGGATGCGACCGCTCCGATCTGATTGCACGACAACCGGTTCACTGCACGGCGGCGCCGGCAAGCCTGGCCGACCGGGCCAGGGCGCACGTTCCTGGATCTGCCGGCGGGCAGGTTCGTTCACGACTCGTCCTGCAGCAGTTCACCGGTTCTTGCCGGCCGGCGGATGATGATGACGCGATGTCGTGGTCGATCGCCGGGCTGGCGGCCGTGCTGGTGGTCTGGTCACTGTTCGCGCGCCGGCTCAGGCGCTGGCAGATCACCCCGGCGCTGATCCTGGTGCTCGCTGGAACCTCTTTCGGCTTCCTCACCGATGATGCACTCGCAGGCCGCCTCGAGGCTCGTGTCGTCGAGCCCACCATCGAGGCGATCTTGGCGATTGTGCTGTTCGAACACGCAACCCGAGTTCGCGACGGATTCTTCGGCGGCCACACCCGCATCGTGCTCCGGCTGCTCTTCATCGCGCTGCCGGTCGGCTTGGCGCTGGCCGTGATTCTCGGCGCCGGCTTGATGCCCAGTCTCACGTTGGCGCAGCTTCTCGTGCTCGCGTGTGTGGTGGTCCCCGTCGACTTTGCGCCGGTGGTGTCCTTCCTGCACGATCCTCGGATTCCCGAGCGGGTCCGCCACGTGTTCAACATCGAGGAGGGCTACTCCGACGGGGTGATCGCGCCGGTGTTCCTGCTCGCGCTGACGATCGCGAGTGGCGAGCACACCCGGGCGGAGGGAGTAATTTACGCGTTGCGGCATGGAATTCCGCACGTCGCCATCGCTGTCGTGCTCGGCGTCGGCATCGGTGCGGCGGCCGCGTGGTGTGCCAACGCAGCCGACCGCCGCGGACTGATGACCGAACAGTCTCGCCGACTGCTGATGCTCGGTGTGCCGGTGCTGACCTACACCCCTCAACGTCGGCGTACACGGCAACGGCATCGTCGCGGCGTTCGTCGGCGGCATCGCCTACCACAGTGTGCGGCGCTACGTCGATGAGGAGCGCGAGCAGGAGTACATCGACGACGTCGGATTCGTCCTCGCGGCGGTGGTGTGGTTCGTGTTCGGCGCCGTCGTGTGGGAGAAGCTGCACGACGGAGTCGCCGTGAGTCAAGTGGTCTTCGGGGTGCTGGTGCTGACCGCTGTCCGCGCCATCGCGGTCGCGTTGGCGACGGTGCGGTCGCCGCTGAGCGGCCCAGAGCGGGTCCTGTTGGCGGGGCTCGGGCCACGTGGCACCGCGAACGTCGCGCTGGCGCTATGGGCCTATATCGTCCTTCCCCCCGGACCGGGCGACACTCTTCTGTCTGTGGCCATCGTGGTCGTCCTGGGCAGTGTCGTCCTGCACGGCGTCGCCGCGCCGATCCTGGTGAGCCGGGTGGATTCTCGCGTCGCCGCCGGGGCGTGGCGGCAATCAAACTGACTGCGGGGAGTGCATACCCTGCGGTATGGTGTCGCTGATCGCCACTGCGAGACGAAGAGGTACCCTGTGAGCCTGCAATTGACCGACGAACAGCAGAGCATGGTCTCCACCATCCGTGAGTTCGCCGCCAAGGAGTGCGGCACCCGAGAACAGCGCCTGGCGCTCACCGACGGCGGAAGAACGCACCACAACTCCCAAATCGCCGGCAAACTCGCGGATCTGGGGTTTCTGGGCCTCTCCATCCCGGAGGAATACGGCGGCGCCGGCGGCGGGCTGTTCGACGCTTGCCTGTTCCTCGAGGAGATGGCCTACAACCAGATCCCACTGGGCAGCTTCGGCGTCACGCTCATCGTCGCCCATATCTATCTGAACTTCGCCTCGGAAGACGTCAAGAAGGAGGTTCTGGGCGCCGTGGTGGCGGGAACACCGACGGCTGTGGCGATGTCCGAGCCGGGGTCTGGGTCTGACGTCGGATCACTGCGCTGCAAGGCCGAGAAGGTCGACGGGGGCTACCGCCTCAACGGGCAGAAGACGTGGATCTCCAACGGCCACCTGGCTGATCACATCCTGCTGGTCGCCCGAACTTCCGACAGCGGCGACAAGCACCAGGGCATCACGATGCTGTCGGTGCCGGTCGCCACGCCCGGCATCGAGATCCGGCCGATTGCGACCATGGGCCTCGAGGTCAACGATGTGTTCTTCACCGACGCCGAGGTTGGCCAGGAGCGCCTGGTCGGCGTGGAGGGTCAGGGCTGGATGCAGTTGATGGCCGGGTTGAACACCGAACGGGTGATCGTCGGCGCGATCGCGCTCGGTCAGGCCCGGCGCGCCTTCGAGGACACGCTGGCGTACGTCAAGACCCGCGAGCAGTTCGGCCGCCCGGTCGGCACCTTCCAGGCGCTGTCACATCGGCTGGCTGAACTGGCCACCGAGATCGAATGCACCCGGCTGCTGGTCCATGACGTCGCGCAACGCGTGGACGAGAATCCCGGCAAGCTGATGCCGCGGGAGGCATCGATGGTCAAACTGAAGGCCACCGAACTCGCGAAAGCCGCGGCGCTGGAAGGTATTCAGATGATGGGCGGGATGGGCTACACCGTCGAGGGTGGGATGGAGGAGCAGCTCCGCGCGGTGCTGCCCGGCACCATCGCCGGTGGCAGCAGCGAGATCCAGCGCGACATCATCGCCAAGACCCTGGGACTGTGAGCCAGACCAGGCCCAAAGGCAGGGGGCGGGATCAGCCGGCCCTCGTGCCCCCCAGCACCTCGGCGCCGTAGCAGGCCTCGGTCATCTTCGTCATCTGGTTGAGCAGCTTGCGCATCCGGCGGGTGTTCACCGGGCGGTGGGCCAACTGGTTGCCCACCAGCGCCGACAGATAGAGCTCGGCCAGCAGTGCTGCATCGCGCTTGGGGATGGTGAGCGCGAAGAAGTCGGTGACCATCGCCTCTCGGCTGGCATCCACGCGGTCCACGGCGGCCTTGACCACCGGATCGGTGTGCGCCCAGACGCGCAGCGCCGCCTCGGCGTCGTGGGGAATCGTGTCGACGAGGGTGGATAGCAGGCGGTACTTGGTTCCCACCGCGTCGATCCGGTCGGCCGCCTCCTTGGCCTCGAGGGTGCTTTCTCGTTCCCAGGTCTCGAGCAACGCGGTGACGAAGCCCGACCAGCCACCGAAGTGGTGGTAGAAGCTGCCCTTGCTGACCCCGAGTTCGTCGCACAGCGCCGCGATCGTCAGGGAGTCGTGGCTGCCCTCAGCCAGCAGTCGCAGCGCGACGTCGTAATAGTCGTGTTGCGTCAGCCTCGATGTGGTCGCGGTCATCGTGCCGCCATGCTATCGGCCATCACGGCCACTAGCT
The DNA here is from genome assembly GCF_010729305.1 of Mycolicibacterium psychrotolerans. NCBI lineage: Bacteria > Bacillati > Actinomycetota > Actinomycetes > Mycobacteriales > Mycobacteriaceae > Mycobacterium > Mycolicibacterium psychrotolerans. The sequence goes on from NZ_AP022574.1 coordinate 919,171, forward strand.
GAGCAGCTTGCCGAGCACGGCGAGTTCACCCTGGGCGTTGTCCGGGATGACGTAGTCGGTCAGGTCCCGCGCTTCGCCGATGTGAGCGGCGACATCCTCGGCGGTGGGAACGGTGCCCGTGCCGGAGAACCAGCCCTGCGCCACGCCGACGAACGCGCGGGCATAACGGCCGGCGCCGACGGAGAACACCTCATGTGTCAGCGGGCACTCCCGTGAGCTCAGGTACAGGGCCAGAGGAGTGACGTACTCCGGGTCGAGCATCTGCGCCATCGGACCGAGGAGTTCCTCGGTCAGCCGGGTCCGGGCGATCGGCGCGATCGCATTGGACTGGATGCCGTTCTTCGCGCCCTCGATGGCAATGGTGTTCGACAGTCCGACCAGTCCCATCTTGGCCGACGAGTAGTTGGTCTGCCCGAAATTGCCGAACAGGCCGGCCGAGGTGGTGAAGAGGAACCGGCCGTACTTCTGCTCGCGCATCACCTTGTAGGCGGGCTGGCTGACGTAGAAGGCGCCGCGCAAGTGGACGTCGAAGATGTCGTCCATCTCCTGGAAGGTCAAGTTGTGGAAGCTCTTGTCCCGCAGGATGCCCGCGTTGTTGATGACGATGTCGACCCGGCCGAAGGCGTTGATCGCAGCGTCGACGATGGATTGACCGCCCTCTGGTGTGGCCACTGAGTCCATGTTGGCGACCGCCCGGCCCCCGGCCTTGGTGATCTCGTCGACGACGACCTGCGCGGCCGGACCGGAGCCCAGGCCGTGCACGTCGACGCCGAGGTCGTTGACCACCACGGCGGCGCCGCGGCGGGCGAGCTCTTCGGCGTACGTGCGCCCCAGCCCGTGGCCCGCGCCGGTGACGATGGCGACCTGCTCATCGAATCGAATTTCAGCCATGAAAGTCCCTCTGCTCGTGTTGTTTCGGTGCCCGATCAGCGGGTGGGCCTGGCATAGATGGTGACGACGCCTGCCCCACCGAGCCCGAGGTTGTGCTGCAGCGCGTACGTGGCGCCCTCGACCTGCCGCGCCCCGGCGGTACCGCGCAGCTGCCACGTCATCTCGTTGCACTGGGCGAGCCCGGTCGCGCCGAGCGGATGTCCCTTCGAGATCAGCCCGCCGGACGGGTTGACCACCCAGCGTCCGCCGTAGGTGGTGTCCTGCTTGTCGACGAGCAGATGCCCTTCGCCTTCGGCCGCCAAGCCGAGAGCCTCATAGGTCAGCACCTCGTTGACCGAGAAGCAGTCGTGCAGTTCTATGACGTCGATGTCCTCCGGCCCCACACCCGCCTGGTCATAGGCGCGCTGCGCCGCCCGCTTGGACACGTCGGCGCCGACGATCTTGATGGCCGACGGCGGGTCGAAACTGTTCTGTTGATCGGTTTCCATTGCCTGGCCGATGATCTCGATGGCCCGGTCCCACAGATCGTGTTCATCGACGAACCGCTCGCTGGCCAGGATGCTCGCGGCAGAGCCGTCGGAGGTGGGGGAGCACTGCAATTTGGTCAGCGGCGGTGCGACGGCGGCCGATTCCTTGACCTCGTCGAGGGTGAAGTCCTTCTGGAACTGGGCGTAGGGGTTGTTGACCGAGTGGTGGTGGTTCTTCCAGCCGATCCAGGCGAAGTGCTCGGGGGTGGAGCCGTACTTCTGCATGTGCTCCTGGCCGGCGCGGGCGAACATCTCCAGGGTGACTGGTGCTCCACTGGGCGGCCCCATTCCGGCCAGCACGCTCAGGTGCTTGTCCAACGGACCCGGCAGCCCGCCGCCGTCCATGCTGAGGCTGCCCGGCGCCATCTGTTCGAAGCCGAATGCCAGGGCGCAGTCGAGTGCGCCGGAGCCGACGGCCTGACGGGCCAGGTACAAGCCGGTAGATCCCGAAGCGCAGGCGTTGTTCACATTGATCACAGGGACTCCGGTGAGCCCGACCTCGTAGAGGGCGCGCTGGCCCGAGCAGGTCGGTGCTTGGACGAAACTGGCGAACGCGGTCTGGATGTCGGAATAGCCGATGCCGGCGTCCTTCAGAGCGGCGGGCACGGACTCCTGGACCATCTCCGGGAAGCTCCAGTTCTCCCTCCGTCCGGGCTTCTCGAACTTGGTCATGCCGGACCCGATGACGAATACCCGTCCACTCATCTCCAGTACTCCTTTGCAGTAAACGAATCAGCCGGACAAAGAATACCATCGGGTATGGTATTGGCGGTCGGTCCGACCCCACGGGCCTTCCGCGACGAGGAGTGTGCAGATGCCGATCGATCCGTCCATCGTGGGCAGCGAACTCGGGTCCTTCACCGGTTCCTGGGACGCCGACGACGTCATCCTCTACCACCTGGGCCTCGGAGCCGGTGTGCCGCAGACCGATCCCGGCGAATTGCAGTACTGCCTGGAGGATCGCCTGAAGGTGCTGCCGAGCTTCTCGGTGAACGGTCCGATGGGCGTCATGGCGAGTCTGCTGAAACTTGAAGGCGCGAGCTTTCCCCCCACGGCGTTGCTGCACGGCGAGCACGAGATGATCGTGCACCGGCCGCTGCCGCCGTCGGCGAAGGTAACCCACAATGGCCGGGTGGCAGAGGTCTGGGACAAGGGCAAGGCGGCTCTGCTGGTGGTGGAAGCCGACACCGTCGACGCCGGAGGGTCACCGCTCGTCACCAATCGCTACTACGCCTTCATCCGGGGGGAGGGCGGATTCGGCGGAGAGAAGGGGCAGCGCCGGGCCGTGGCGATACCGGATCGCACGCCGGATGGCTCGGTGCAACGCCCGACGATGCTCCAGCAGGCTCTGCTCTACCGGTTGTGCGGCGACAAGAACCCGATGCATTCCGACCCGGCGATCTCCAAGCTGGGTGGTTTCGATGTTCCCCTGTTGCACGGGCTGTGCACCTACGGCATCGCCCTGAAAGCCGCCGTCGACGAGGCACTCGATGGCGATGTGACCAAAGTGGCCAAGTACGCCACCCGCTTCGCCCAGCCGGTCTTTCCCGGAGACACCCTTCAGATCGACATGTGGCGGGAAGGCTCGCAGGTCCTTCTCGGCGTCAGCGCCATCGGCAAAGAGGGGCCGACCTTGACGAACACCGTCATCGACCTGAACCCTTGACGGCGTGAGCGAGCGGGACCTGCAGCGGCAGTCAGCCTTTCACCGGCTTGGCACCGAAGTCGGCGTTGGCTTAACCAAAGCGCGTTCGTTGTACGCAGTGCGAACCGCCGGGTCCGCGGCGTTGATCACCTTGTTCGCCCCGAGCACTCGGAGCAGGGGTTCGGTGAGCGCCTTCGGGAGGAACTTGACCGCCACCACGATCGCGCTGAACGTCCACGGCACATAGGTGTGCCGGCGGGGCCGACGCGCGGTCTGCACTATCGCGGCCGCGATCTGTTCGGGCTTCGCCAACGAGAATCCCCGGGCTTTGATCAAGCCGGCCGTCAGACCGGTTTCGACCTGGCCGGGGAGGACAACCGATACGTCGACGCCGCTTCCGTGCAACTCCATCCGGGCCGCGTCGGTGAATCCCACGACGAAATGCTTGGAGCCGATGTAATCGGCGAGGTAGGAGCTGTACACCTCGCCGAACGCCGAGGAGATGTTGATGATGTGGCCCCGTCGCCGAGGCAGCATGCGATCCAGCGCCGCGCGGGTGCCGTTGACGACGCCCTTGACGTTCACGTCGAGGACCCTGTCGGCCAGCGCCTGCGGGATCTCGTTCACCCTGGCGACCGGCATGATGCCCGCATTGTTGACCAAGATGTCGATCGGGCCGACTTCCGCTTCGATACGGTCGCAGGATGCGTCGAACGCTGCCCGGTCGGACACATCGAAAGGTAGAGCCAGGGCGGGCTGCAGGGATTCGGCCGCCTCCGCCAGGGCCTTTGCGTCGATATCACTGATGACGACCTTCGCACCTTCGTTCGCGAAGGCGCGCGCCGTGGCGGCACCGATACCCCGGGCAGAGCCGGTGATCATGACCACCTTGCCGCTCAGATTTCTGTTGGTCATGTTCTCAATCCCATTCGCAGTTCAGGTGTTCGATGCTGGAGACGAACGGCGACGAGGCGTAGGTCGGTTCGCCGACGGAGCGGATGGTCGGGAACCTCCCGAGCAGTTCGGTGAACAGCGTTCGCAGTTCGAGTTTGGCGAGGTTGGCCCCGAGGCAGTAGTGCGGGCCACCGCCACCCCAGGCGACCTGATGGGCGTTATCGCGCAAAATGTCGAATTCCCAGGGGTTCTCGAACACCGCTTCGTCACGGTTGGCCGACAGATACCACAACGCCACCCGGTCACCTGCGGTGATCTTCCGGCCGCCCAACTCGGTGTCTCGTGTCGCGCGACGGACGAACGACCCGACCGGGGACACCCAGCGGGCCATCTCGACGACCGCGCTGTCGATACGTCCAGGCGTGTCTTCGAGCAGCAGCCTGCGCTGTTCCGGGAAGTCGGTCAGCGCCTTCAGCCCGAACGTGATGGTGTTACGGGTGGTGTCGGTTCCAGCGACCACCAGTGCGCAGAAGAAGGACACGATCTCTTCATCGGTCAACCGCTCGCCGTCCACCTCGGCGTCCATCAGCGCAGTCACCAGGTCGTCGCCGGGCTTCGACCGCCGCAGGGCGACATACTTGTTGGCGGCAGCATGCAGACCGAAGATCGTCGTTGCGAACATCTCGAACATGTTCACGCCGTCACGGATGCCGGGATCCCCGAAAGCGAGTAGCCGGACTGTGAGATCGACCAACTCCTCTCGCATGTCCTGGTCGTCGACCCCGATCATGCCGGTGATGACCTGCGACGGCATGTAATTGGAGACGACCGGCACGAAGTCACCAGGGCCGGCCGCCTCCAGTGCGTCGACGCAGCGCTTGGCCGCAGCGGTGATGACGCCGTCAATGCGCTTCAGCTGTCTGGGCGTGAACGCCTTGCTGACCAATCGGCGGTACCGGGTGTGCTCGGGAGGATCCATGGACAGGAATGCGGTTACGGACTTCTGGATTTCGTGGGGCGCGTCGTAGACGGTGATGGACACGTCCGCACTGGAGAAACGTTCCCAGTCCCGGCTCGCCCCGACGACAAGGTCATTCCTGGTGACCGCCCAGAAGCCCGCGTGGGCGGCTGGCACGGGCTGGGCCTCCACCGGCGGATGCCAACTCACACCACCCTTGGCGCGCAACTCGGCGAAGGTCTGGTCACGGACCTCGGGAGCCCTGCCCCAGAATTCGATGCTGCTGATGTCGAGGTCATCGTAGGGACGATCTGCGGCGGTGTTCACGGTCGCGGTCATCAACTCACTCCTCCATGGTCAGCGCGCATGCGGGGCATGAGTTCACCGCGCTACGGATGCGGTCGGGGTCGGTGTTTGCCACTTCGCCTTGCCGGACAGTGGCAAAGCCCTCATCGGTGACCTCGAACACCTCGGGAACCGCGGCTTCGCACAAGCCGTGCCCGACGCACATGGAGCCATCAACCAGAACCTTCATCGGCGAGGACCCCCTCCTGACTGCTCAACTCGGTGCAGAAAGTACCATACCGCACGGTATGATAGGGGCCGGCAATCTCCTGATGTGGAGGGGAGCTCATGCCACACTTGACGGCGCGCGGTCGTGTCGAGGCACTGCGGTCTGTGCGGGCACTGGCGGTGCAGGTGATCGACTCGCTGACGCCGCAGGAGTGGGCTTCCGCCAGTGCGGCTGAGGGCTGGACCGTCCACGACGTCGTCGCGCACATGTCGTCGACTCAGCGCGAACTGTTCGGGCCATTGATGTTCATGGTGGCGCGGTCGAACGACATCGAGGCTCTCAACGAAACACCTGTGAAGGCCCGCCGGCGGTGGCCGGACGCCCGGGTGGCCGCGGAGTATCGCCGTTGGGCACCGCGGGGGCACCGGCTGCTGAAACTGACCCAGCTGCCCGGATTGGGCTCGGTTCCGGTGCCGATGGCCGAACTCGGGCGGTTCCCGGTGCGGGTCTTACCCTCGGCCATCGCCTTCGACACCCACACGCACCTCTATCACGACATCGCCCCGGTGTTGGCTCGGCCGCTGCCGCCTCCGGACCCGTCGGTTATCGCCGCCACGCTGGAATGGATGATGCTGGTCGCCGCGGCCATGGGCTCCGATTTACCGCTGCCCGAGGGCACGGCGGTGCGGTTCGCGTTCACCGGTCCCGGAGGAAGCGAGTGGACACTGCGTCGGACGAAGGGAACCGTGATTGCCGAACCCGACCCGGGGTGCGTGGTCGCGGGGACACTCGCCGGCGCTGCCGCGGACTTCCCGGCATGGTGCACTCACCGAAAGTCATGGCGGGATGTCGAATTGCGGTTGAGCGGCGAAGAAGACCTTGTGACCGCCGTGGTTGATGGCCTCCGTGTGGTGTGAGTGCCGACCTGGCTGCGGGCGGCGTCCTCAGACGGTGGCGTCGATCCCGCTGATCGTGATCTCGAACGGGCCCTGCTGTTTGTCGAGGATGTAGACCGATACCTGGTCGATGCGTGAGGGATCCAGAGTCGGCGGCGCGTCGGGTGCGGGATCGAAGCGCATGCCCACCGGTTGGAAGCCCGCGACGGGCAGATCGTAGGTCCGCTGAACACCGGCCTCGGTGGTGAAGCGCTGGATGTAGGACCACGGCTGGCCTGCGTCGCCTGCCTTCAACACGTAGGTCTTGCCGTCGCCCACGGCGCGCACGCGCAGCGACGTCGCGCCCGTCGCCCGCTGTCCGACGTCGGGGTCCCGCGGGCTCCGGGCGGAGGCGAACCCCCCGTTGTTCTCCAGCGAGAGGACGCCGGAGAACACGAGGCCACCATTGCCGAATGTGATCGCCGAGGTGGACCTGCCGCCCATGACGGGGTCGTTAACCGTTGTCCACGTGGCCACCTCGCCGGGGTTCCCGAGGTCGACGAGAACGACGTCGCGTCCGTCAGGCGGGACCGCTCGTGCAGACGGCTCGAGGCTTCCGCAGGACACCACCAGAAGCGTCGAGCACGCCACCATGATGCCGACGAGTGCACGCGGTAACCGAGGGACGGCGAACACGTCAGCACCGACCCGGATCGGCACGCATCTCGCCCCTGCGCATCGGCATACCGTCGATCAGGGCGTAGATCGCCCGAAGATCCGGCACGTCGTTGACGCGCAATTTCTCGCCGCCGTCTTTTCCGATCAGCAGCACGCCGAACGCGTTGTCATCGAGTCCGTACCGCTGCGCCAGCCGCTGTGACTCCTCGGCGTCCATCGCTTTCCCATCGAGAGTGCTGGTGCCTTCTGTGACCAGAACGCCGAGCACCATGTCGCGACTGACGAAGTCACATCTGTCCGCCTCGATTCGGCCCAGCGTTTCCACGAGCTGTGGGTCGTTGTCCGTCGGCGCGAACACCAACAGGGGACGACGTTCCCATCGGTAGTCATCGAGTTCGGTGGCCCCGGCGAGCCCTGATCCGAAGGCAGTGCTCGCCACCAGGACAGTGAGCATCAGCGCGAGCCAACGAATCCTGCGCTTGCCTACCATGGTGTTCTCGACTGTACCGACTCATGCTCGGCCGTCGACCTGCACGGACCTGCCTCAGCCGACTCTCATCAACACCACACCCGACAGAGCCGCCGCACCGTCGGGTGGCCGTGACACAAAAATGACCAGATCGCTGAAACTGTCTGTTCGCTGTGAGACCTGCTCTAGTTTGTTGACGGCTGTCATGACGCGGCCGTCAATATCGAGGGTTGGGAGGCACATGGCGCAACTGTCAGCGTGGATGGGTGCAGGTGTGGTGGCCGCGGGTGTGTCAGCCGCCTTGATTGCCGGGGCCGATACCGCATCCGCCGACACCGGGTCCGACACGGCGGGCGCCACCGCCAGTACGTCCGACACCACCGATCGTGGTCCTCGCGCCTCAGGCGACGCCGCGGGTGAGAGCGACAGCGCGGATGCGTCGAGCACGCCGCAAGACACCGACACCGACACCGACGCGGAGGAGGCTGAAGACGCGGATGTCGACGAGGCCCCCGACGCGGCCGAGGAGGATGTCGATTCAGACGCCGACGCAGGCACCGACAGCGACAGCACCACCGACTCGGCGTCCGACCGTGATCACGACGCGGCGATCGATGGAAGTTCCGATGACGAGCAGGCTGTCGAGGACGACACCCCCGAGCTGACAGATCGAGACGACCCCGGTTCGGTTGACCCCCAGCCGCCACGTCCTGAAGGCTCCGCCGAAGAACAGAGCGCTTCACCGATCACCCCGACACGACCACGACCCGTCTCAGCCACCAATATGATTGCCGCACAACGTGTCGTGGCCGCATTCACCACCCCGACCGCATTCACCACCCCGGCCGTACTGGCCGCGCCGGAGCCGAGAACGCTGCAGGAGGTGATCCAGTCGCTGGTGACGGAGCTCATCGGGGCAGCCATCCGGTTCGTCGCCGGACCGCCGGTGGTACCGCCGGGCGTCAACGTCACGGTGCGCAGCTCGAGGCTGGAGATCACCGAAGGACGCTTCGTCCGCGCCGACTGGTACTACCCAGAGGGTGACGAACTGCCGGAGCGGTTCATCTACCTGCAGCACGGCTACCGTGGCGTCGGCCCGATGTACAGCTACACCGCGTCCTGGCTGGCCGAGCGCACCAACAGCATCGTCGTCGTCCCGACGTTGTCATCGAATCCCTATGTGCGCGACGGTTTCTGGCTCGGCGACGACCAGGTGTACCGGGCCACCGCCGCGCTTCTCCTCGGCGATCGCGACGCGCTGACCGCCAGCGCCGTGGCCGCCGGCTTCGCCAGGAAGTACGGCTCCGATGCTGCGCTGCCGGATCGGTTCACCCTGGTCGGCCATTCGCTGGGAGCCGGAGTCGTCGCAGGCACGGCCGGCTACTACGCCGATGCGGTGATCGCCGGCGGCGCGGTCAATCAACTGGCCGGTGTCATCACGCTCGACGGCGCTCCGCCCGGATCGGTGCTGGCCGATGCTCTCGACAAGCTCGATGGGCTGGGCGCCTACATCCCGGTGATCGAGCTCGGCGCGCCCAGGGAAGACGGCTCGCCCCGTCGGGTCGACGAGGCGCTCAATGGACACCGGCCCGGCCACTTCAACGGGGTGGTTCTCGACAACGGGCAGCACCTTGATTCCATGCAGGGCGGAAGCCGGGCCATTCAGCTGATCTCTTATCTCAACCAAGGGTTCCCGACCGAGCAGAACAAGTCGGCCGCGCAGACTCTCATCGCGGGATGGATCAACGACATCTTCGCGGGCCGGATCGATCCGTCGACGGGGGCGTGCCAGGGGAGCAGTTGCGCCGGTATCTACGGCGAGCCCGGCGAGGCTCTGTCGGTTGCAACCCCGGTGGGCACTGCTACCGGGGTGGTCATCGGTAGTCGGTGGCTCCGATCACCACCGAGTTCCGGCCGCTGTCGGTGATCTCCCTGCCGGCGTCGCGATCCGCGTCACTGCTCCTGACGATCGCGGAGTGAGCTGAGGAGGCTTTCAGCGCTTCCCATTCCAGGATAGGGCGTGGTGGGGGGCTTGCGGCAAGACCCCGGTGGTGACGCATGCTGGCACGCTCCAGCAAGTCGTCTGAAGGGTTGCACGTGTCCGAATCGCTTGATCAAGGTCCGTTCTTCCACGGCACGATTGCCGATGTGAGTGTGGATGAATTCCTCACCGCGGGCCGTCCATCGAACTACCGCCGCGAGATCGTGATGAACCACATCTACTTCACTGCTCGTGTCGACGGAGCCGGCCTGGCGGCGGAGATCGCCGCAGAACTCGCCGGGGGCCCGGCCCGGCCGCGGGTGTACGAGGTGGAACCGACCGGGGAGTTCGAGAACGACCCGAACGTGACCGACAAGAGGTTTTCCGGCAACCCCACCCGGTCCTTTCGCAGTGCAGCTCCCTTGCGGGTCGTCCGTGAGATCACCGAGTGGACGCGCCTGACATCTGAAGAACTGCAGACATGGCGGGAACGACTCGCCGTGCTCCTCTCGGACGACGGCGGCGAGATCATCAACTGAGCTGCGATCACACTTGCCTCGGGTAGACATCGCCGGTCACACTTCGTAGCCTTGCCCGGGACATCGACAGCCGGGCCAGGGTCGGTCCATGAGAGAGGGATCGTGACCATCCGCGTGACGGGCGTTCGCCACTGCCTTCGGCGCACGGTGAGTGGTCTCGGGGTCGCCGTCGTGGTGGCTGTCGGGGCAATGGGCGACGTCCAGGCGGACCCAGCCGACGACGCATTGTCCCGGCTCGACGAGTTGTCCCAGCAGGCGGTGCAGAGTCGCGAGGCCGTCACCGCGGCCCAGCGCGACGCCGACGCCCGACTGGCGGAGCAGGTCGCGGCGGTCGACCGTCACCGCGCCGACCTGGCGGCGCTGGAGCGCGCGAACTCTGAGCTGAAGCCGTTCCAGGCGGCGGTCGACCGGCTCGCCGCGATGAGCTACATGAGTGGCGGCGACAGTCAGATGGTGGCCGTGCTCACCGCGGCCTCGCCGCAGCACCTCATCGACCGGCTGTCCCTGCAACGGATGGTGGGCGCCACGACGGCCGATCAGATGAAGGCGTATCGGGCGACGCGGGAGCGCGCGGCCACCGCCGCCCAGGCCTCGGAGAGGTCGGCCGCAGACGCTCGCGCCGCGGCTGAGCAGGCCGCCGCGGTCCGTGCGGACCTGCAGGCCAAATGGCAGGACCTCCTGCGCCAGATCTCGGCCGCTGAGGCCCAGTATGCGGCGCTGACACCGCGACAACAAGCGATCGTCGACAACGCACCCCCGCCACCGGTTGCACTCCCATCGCAGGACCCGGCGATCGTCGCGATGCCCGGCGTGCCTCCCGGGGACCTCGCTCCGCCACCCGCGCCTGTCCTCGCGGATGTGCCCGAGGCGTTGCCGGTCGGCGTGGCGAACGAGGCCGGGCTACAGCCCAACACCGTCCTGGCGGCGCGGGCCATCAGCCGGCAGTTCCCTCAGATCGCGACCATCGACGGAGTCCGGCCGGATTCGAAGCCGTGGCATCCCCGAGGCCTGGCGATCGACATCATGATCCCGAACCCCGACAGCCCCGAGGGCATCGCGCTCGGCGACCAGATCCGCGCGTTCGCGATGGCCAATGCGAGCCGATTCGGATTGCAGGACGTCATCTGGCGCGGGACCTACTCCACCCCGGCCGGCCCGCAGGCATCCGGCTACGGCCACTACGACCACGTACACATCACCACGACACCACGCGGTTGAGCCGGTCTCGCCACCGTCAGCCCACGCTCCACAACACAAGGCTGAGTGCAAAAGCACTGAGCCCCAGCGTCGTCTCCATCACCGTCCACGTCTTGAGGGTGGTCTTCACGTCCATGCCGAAGAACCGGCTGACCAACCAGAAACCGGAGTCGTTGACGTGAGAGAGCACCGTCGCGCCGGCCGCGATCGCCACCACCAACGCCGTGAGCTGAAGCTTGCTCGGGTCGGCTGCGGCGACGGCTGCACTGAGTAGACCGGCGGTTGTCGTCAATGCCACGGTCGCCGACCCCTGCGCGACGCGAAGCAGCGTGGAGATGACGAACGCCTGCAGGATCAGCGAGATACCCAGATTGGACAGCGAGCCGCTCAGCGCGTCTCCGATGCCACTCGTCCGTAGCACTCCGCCGAACATCCCGCCGGCGCCGGTGATGAGGATGACGGCGCAGATCGGTCCCAGCGCCTTGTCGAGGATGTCGCTCACGGTGGCCATCGACCGGCCGCGCAACCCCAGCACCAGCGTCGCCACGATGACGGTGATCAGCAAGGCGATCGATGTGGTGCCGATCAGCTTGAAGTAACCGGCCCACGTGGCGTCCTCCTGAATCAGGCCGGCGGTGATCAGGGTGTCGATCACGGTGTTGAACGAGATCAACACGAACGGCAACAGCAGAACTGCGAGCACCGTCATGAAGGCGGGGGCCTGGGTCGCCGTCTTGGTGGTGCCCGTCCCCGAGGCGTCCGCGGTGTCGGTGTCGAGGCCGCCGTTGATCTCCCCGAACAACGATGTGGGAACGTCGACGTGCACCCGCTTGCCGATGAACTGAGATACCAGGTAAGCACCGACGTACCAGGACGCGAACGCCACGGGCGCGCCGACGAGCAATGTGAGACCGATGTTGGCGCCGAGCAAGTCGGCTGCCGCCACCGGACCGGGGTGGGGCGGAACCAGAGCGTGCATGGCGGCGAAGGCTCCGGCCGCGGGGAACGCGTACAACAGGAGTGAGCCGCCGAAGCGACGCGACACCGTCATGATGATGGGCAGGAAGACGACCAGCCCGGCGTCGAAGAATATCGGGAAACCGAACAGCAAGGCCGCCACACCGAGGGCTAACGGAGCCCGTTTCTCACCAAACCGGTTGATGAGCGTGTCGGCGAGAACCTGTGCACCGCCGGTGACCTCCAAAAGCCGACCGATCATGACACCGAATCCGACAAGCAGTGCCACGGAGCCGAGCGTGCTGGAGAAGCCGGAAGACAGCGCAGCCGGGACATCGGCCACGGGGATCCCGGCGGCCAAGGCCGTCAGCAGGCTCACCAGCACCAGCGCGACGAAAGCGTGCAGTTTCACCTTGATGATCAGGAACAGCAGCAGCGCGACCGCGCCGGCGGCGATCAACAGCAGGGTGGCGGTTCCATAGGCCGGATCAATTGCCTCCACGACGACCCCCCACCTCAGCGACGTCAGTGCCTCGAATCATTGGTCCTCCTCGATGGTCGGGTAAACTGTTGTGCCGATGTAACTTTCGACGATGGCGTCGATGCTCTGGTCCACGTCGATGGCGACACCGCGCTCATCAGGCTCCAGGGGTTCCAGCGTCTGGAACTGGGACTGCAGCAGGTTGGCCGGCATGAAATGGCCGGGCCTGCTGGCCTGTCGCCTACCGATGGTCTCGATCGATCCCTCCAGGTGCAGGAACTCGATGTCCGGGCAGTGCCGGCGCAGCTGGTCTCGATACCGACGTTTCAGGGCTGAGCAGCTCATCACCCCGCCGTCGGGATGACGGGCCAGCCACTGCCCGATCGATTCGAGCCAGGGGTACCGGTCGTCATCATCGAGGGGATGGCCGGCCGACATCTTCGCGATGTTGGCCGGTGGATGGAAGTCGTCGGCGTCGGCGAACGGCACGCGCAGCCGCTGCGCGAGTGCCGCGCCGACGGTCGACTTCCCAGACCCGGAGACCCCCATGACGATGATCGGTATTGCCATGTCCTGCCCATCGGTGAGTGTGTGTGTCATCACACATGGTGCCGTAATGGTCATACGATTACAAGTCCTGGCCGGATATCAACAGAACTTAGTCGGAAGGACGCTTCTCTAGCACGATTAATCGGTGCTCGATCGGCTGAACGCCGGCGCTCTCCACGCTGGTCTGGTGGCTGCACTGGGGACCGGCATCGTGTCCGGGAGGTACCAGGATGGGCGAGGAGCAGCAAGCCGAACGAGCGATGCGCGCCATCATCGACGAGTCGGCGTCGGCCATTGTCGAGGAGTTTGCGCCGTCGGAGTTGTCCACCGTCGAAGATTGCCGAGCGAGGTGGACATCGCCCGTCCCGACTTCGCGGGAAGTGGCTCTACAACAGCCATTCGGCCAGTGGATGCACGAAGTAGCGCAACGAGAACGCCTCGTAGATCGCGCCGATGACGAGCAGGGCCAGGGCAGGCAGCGTCAGCCAGCCGAGCTCTTGCAGACCACGCAGGTAGCCCTGCCGACGGTTCTCGGCGCCTGCGGTCCGGGGACGGATCCAGTACGTGCCGAGCAGGTAGACACCCAACAGCAGTAACAGATAGGCCTGGAACTCGACGATCAGCGTGAGTGAGTGCGGTATCAGAGCCACCCAGCCGACACCGTTCTGTGGGACCAGCGTCATACCGGTCGTCAGGGCCCAGTAGGCGAACAGCGCGATCCCGGCGAACGGCACGATCAGCGACGGCGCGACGATGGTCAGTGCGCCCATCTTGAGGGTGTTCACCGCGAGAATGGTCAGTGCGAACAGCCATGGGTTGGCGAAGATCGATTGCACGAGATCCGCTGTCCCGTCGTCCTCCAGTCGCGTGTACTGCGCCTGGCTGAGGTGCGGGAAGATCAGCCCAAGAACGAAGCCGATGACAAAGATGCCGTAGGCGGCAGCATTCATGACCAGGTAGACGCCGGAGTTCTCGCCGATGATCCGGAACGGACGCCACTGTCGGACCGTCATACCGACCTTTCCCTCGAGACTGAGCAGCACTAATACACCGTGTTAGTCGCCACGCTAACACACTGTGCTAGTACGGTCTGGGAGAGCTCAGACCGTGGCCGTAGGAGGACTGACCATGCACACCAGGGAGCGGATTCTCCGTGCCGCCGCCGAGATGATCGCCGAGGACGTGACCACCACGCTGAGCGTCCGTGCCGTCGCGGCGCGCGCCGGTGTGAGCACCGGGTCGCTGCGATTCCACTTCCCGACCCAGCGCGCCCTCCAAGACGAGGTGCTGACCCGGATCTACCAGCACTTCATGCCCGACGAACCGATCCACGATTCGTCACGGCCCCCGCGGGAGCGGCTGGTGGACTGCGTACGGCAGGTACTCGCAGTGGCCGGTGTCGGCGACGAAGCGCGAAAAGCCTGGGGCACCGTGCACGAGAACTTCATCGCGCCTGAGCCCAGCGAGAAGGTCCGCAGTGCATACCTCGCACAGGAACGAGTGTCAGCCGGTCGTGTCGAATACTGGCTCGGCGTGCTGGCCGACGAAGGCGCCCTTCCCCGAGAGGATTTCGGACCGAAGGTGCGCTTCTTGTTGACCGTCCTCAACGGTCTGTCGGTGCAACGCGCGCTGCCGTCGGGCGAATCGGTCCTGCAGGCGGAGACCGAAATCCTCTACACAGCCGTCGACGCGGTGCTCAGACCCGGTACGCCGTAACCGACCGGGCATCCTCGAGTTGAGTCAACGCGTACCGCACGGCGTCGTCGCGGGCGAGCTTCGAATCGGTTGGCGGCCCCACCATCCCACGTAGTGCCGCCAGCGGCCGCCAGCGGCCGGGGACGAGGATCGCGCGCTTTCTGCTCTCTACTCCGTCGGCGAGCGCCGACGCGGCGGCATGCGGCTGGATGCGCTTGAGGACGAACCTCGGCATCGCATCCAGCAGCGCCGAGACGTGAGGATCGGCGTCCACTCCTCGATGGATCATGTCGGTCTCGATGAGGGAGAAGTACGCCGTCATCGCCGATGCGCCGTGCCGGGCCAGTTCCACACTCAGGCCCCGCCCCAGCTGCTCGACGGCGGCCTTGCTCATCGCATACGGAATCGCGCCCGCCCCGTTGAGGAAGGCGAAAACCGAACTCACCAGCACGATCTGGCCACGGCTGCCGATGACGGACTCGATCGTCGCGGACACCGTGTTGACCACGCCGCCCACATTCACTGCCATCACCCGGTCCACGTCGACGGGGGCCAGAGTGCGCATCGTGCCGCCGTGCCCCAGGATCCCGGCGTTGGCCACCACGACGTCGATGCCGCCGAAGACTTCGTGCGTTCTGTCGACGGCGTGTCGAACGGACTCGAGCCTCGTCACGTCGCACTCGACCGCGAGGCCGCGGCCGGCGGGCAACGTCGCGACGACCCGTTCGGCCGATGCGGGGTCGATATCGGCGATCACGACTCTCGCTCCGCGGGCGGAGACCGCTGCAGCCGTGGCCGCTCCCAGTCCTCGCCCCGCGCCGGTGATCAGCACGACCTTCTCCGCCAGCGGATACCGCGTGGCTCGAGCCGACTTCGATGCCATCGCTTACAACCCGCGCTTGCGACCGAGGGACACGGTGCCGTTGCGGCGCACCATCGCCACGGCCGTGGCGATCCGGCCGCGGTTCAGGTCTGGTGCGAGCCCTTCGCCGATACGGTGCAACTGGTCGGTGTGCCAACTGAGTTCGAGGATGCCGTCGAGCGACTTGAGGTCGACCAGTCTGCCGAGCAGCCCACGCATTCCCGCCCGCACCTGGTGCACCGCCAGCGTGTTCGCCCGCCCGCTGAGGATGGCCTCGGCGGCGTCGACCGTCGTCGCGGTGGGGCGGCCGAGGCCGATGACGTCGCAGTCGCCGGTAGAGACCGCCTCCTCCATCGCGGCGCGCGAGCGGAAGCCTCCGGTGACCGCCAGCGGGATGTCTCCGACGAGCTCGCGTGCCGTGCGGGCGTATTCGAGGAAGTACGCTTCGCGCGCCCGGGTGCTGTCCGCGGCCTTGCCCATCATCGCCGGCGTCTCGTAGCTTCCACCGCTGATCTCGATGAGGTCGAGGCCCTCACCGGCGAGCGCGGCGAGCACGCCGCGAGACTCGTCCTCGGTGAAGCCCCCGCGCTGGAAGTCCGCCGAGTTCAGCTTGAGCCCGACGGCGAACCCGGGCGAGACCCGCGACCGGATGCGGCGCACCACCTCGATGAGGAAGCGCATCCGCCGCTCGGGATCTCCACCCCACGTGTCGTCGCGCCGGTTGGACAGCGGCGACAGGAACTGGGCCACCAGATAACCGTGGGCACCGTGTATCTGGACACCGTCGAATCCTGCCGTCTCACACACCGCGGCCGCTGTGGCGAACCGTTCGATGATGTCCTCGATCTCTGCCGACGTCAGTTCGCGCGGCGTGACCGATCCCGGGAGATTGAGCGGGACGGCACTGGGTGCCACCGGCGTGTGTCCGAGCGCCAGCGGATTGGACTGTCGCCCTGGATGATTCAGCTGGACCCAAATGGGGACGCCGCCGTCCTTGGTGGCTTTGGCCCAGCGGGACAACGCGTCGAGGTCACGCTCGTCTTCGATCACGACATTGCCGGGCTCGCCGAGCTGACGGCGGTCCACCATGACGTTGCCCGTGATGACCAAGCCGTACCCGCCACTGCCCCAGCTCGCGAAGAGCCGTTCGAGACGGTGATCGGGGGCATTCGTCCTGTCGCCGAGCGCTTCGCTCAGCGCGGCTTTCATGATCCGGTTCGGCAGCACCTGGCCGCAGGGCAGTGGCAGTGGTTCGTGCAGGGAGGTCATCGGTGTCATTCCTGTTCGCCGGCGAGGAAGGCCAGGACGTCGGGCACGAAAGTCTCGTGATGCTGGAACACGCCACCGTGGCCGGAGTCAGGGTAGATCTTCAAGGTGGCGTCGGGCAGCCGGCGGGCCATGTCGGCCGAGTGGCTGCTGTCGACCATCAGGTCGTGATCGCCGTTGGCGACCAGCACTGGCGCGGTGATGGCCGACAGATCGTCGGGCCGGCTCAGGCCGGCATGTCTGATAGCCCTGATCTGGGCCAATCGGGCCTGCATCGAGATCTTGCTGTCACGATCGGCCGTGCGTTCCCCGAGGCGGCGGAAGTACTCCTTCGCGGCGCGCTTGCCCTGGCTGGTGCGGGGGAAGAAGAGGAAATCTCTGGCATCGCTGAATGTCAGCGCTGCCTTCACGTAGGCGAGGGCCGTGATGGCGCCGATCCGCTCGATACCACCACCGCCGCGCGGCCCGGTACCGGCGAGAACCATGCGCCGTATGAGTCCCGGCGCTTGCAGCGCCACCATCTGAGCGACACCGCCGCCCAGCGAGAACCCGAACAGGTCCACCTTCTGGTAGCCCAGCGCGCGGATGAAGGCGATCGCGTCGGAGCCCATCTGCTCGACGGTGCCGGGGACCTTTCCTCCGGACGCGCCGACACCGCGGTTGTCGAAGGCGATGACGTGGTGCCGTGCCGCGATGCCCTCGATGATCTGCGGGTCCCAGTCGTCGAGCACTGCCATCAGATGGTGAAGGAAGACCACGGGAACGCCGGTTCCCGTGCCGAGTTCGCGGTACGCGAACGACGTGCCCCCGACGTCGACCGTCTTGGTCGGCACGTCTTTCCATGTCGTCGTCGTGGTGGTCATGGCGCCTCTCTGATGCTCGCGCGTGGTGCGGCCGGTTCGGTATACCGTTCGGTCTACCGCTACTGGCCACCGTAGTAAACCGATTGGTATATTGCAAGCATGCGTGTACGTGACCGACTCACCACCGCGACCGCCGAGCTGATGCAGCGTCACGGCGTCGCGGGGACCGGCATCGCCCAGATCCTCGATGCCAGCGGCGTGACCCGAAGGTCGATCTATCTCAACTTCCCCGGCGGCAAAGCTGAACTCGTCGCTGCCGCAACGCGCTCCGCGGGCGAAGAGATGGCCGGCACCATAGGTCGGTGCGTCGACGAACCCGATCCCGTCGCGGCATTCGCCAGCATGTGGAGTGACGTCCTGATCAGCACCGACTTCGAGGGCGGCTGCCCGATCGTGGCGGCGGCGTGCAGCACCGATGAGGCACCCGAGGCCGCCGTCGCGGCTGCCGAGGTGTTCGCGCAGTGGGGCCGCCTGCTCGCGGAACGACTCGCGCGTGACGGAATCGCGGAAGACGTCGCGCTGTCACTGTCGACGACGGTTGTCGCCGGGCTGGAAGGATCGGTCATTCTGTCGCGCGCCGCACGGTCGACGAAGCCGCTCGAACAGGTCGCCCAGCATCTCGAGGAACTGATCGCCGTCAACCGGCCGCCCACCCGGCCGACACGGCGCGCGACCCGCTGAGTTCACCGGTGCCGCGCCGCGCGGCGGGCGATCGCGTCGTCGAGCAGTTTCTGCGCGGCTTTGGCGGCGTGTGTCCACGGAGCGACGTCGTTGAGAGACGTGGACAGCGAGGCCGCGCCTTCGTAGAGGACGGCAAGCTGGAAGCCCACCGCCTTCGCGTCCGCGGCGCCTGCCTGGCGCGCGAGATCACCCAGGGCGTCGATGTAGCTCCTCTTGTGCGCCTCGACGATCTCCTGCACCTCGGGCATCGCGCCGGCAGCCTCGACGGCCGCGTTGTGAAACGGGCACCCACGCATCACTCCCCCGGCGGGAGGCGTCTCGAAGAGAGCCAGGATGCGAGCCCTGGGGCCGGACGTCGTCGTCGGATCGGGGTGGACGGGATCGCCGACACTCTCCCGGATGGTGCGAAGATACTCCTCGACTACGGCCGTTTTACTCGGAAAGTGTTGATAGAGGGTTCGTTTCGACACCGAAGCTTCGGCGGCGAGTCGCTCCACGCCCGTCGCATTGACGCCCTCCTCGTAGAAGAGCCTGATCGCGGCGTCGAGGATGCGCTGGCGCGCACCGCGGCCGCCGCGCGCGGCCGTGGGAGGCGCCTCTGCCTGCTTGCTCATGGGCCAGAGTATACCGTCCGGTTTACATCATGTATGGAGGCGTGTAGCGTCGACTAAAGTAAACCGAACGGTATACCAATTAGGGAGACGTAAGACATGATCGCGACGACACACAGGGACGCGCCCACCAGAACCATCGACGTCGGCGGTACCACCTTCGTGTACCGCGAGATCGGTGGGGACAGCGGCGTACCGGTCATCTTCCTCAATCACCTTGGCGCCGTGCTGGACAACTGGGATCCGCGCGTGGTCGACGGTATCGCCGCCAGCCACCGCGTCATCACCTTCGACAACCGCGGGGTCGGCGCATCGGGCGGCAGGACGCCCACCACGGTCGCGGCGATGGCCCGTGACGCCGTCGCCTTCATCCGCGCGCTCGACCTCGAAAAGGTCGACCTTCTGGGATTCTCCCTGGGCGGCATAGTTTCCCAGGAGATCGTCGCGCAGCACCCGCAGCTGGTGCGCAGGCTCATCCTCGCCGGCACCGGCCCGGCGGGAGGCACGGGCATCGACAAGGTCACCGGGGTGACCATCAGCGACACGGTGAAGGCCCTGCTGACCGGCATAGACCCGAAAGAGAACCTCTTCTTCACCACGACGGCGAACGGGAAGTCCGAAGCGAAGCGCTTCGTCGCGCGGCTCAAGGAGCGGACCACCGACCGGGACAAATCGATATCGCCCATCGCCTTTCGCGCACAGTTGAAGGCCATCCACGCCTGGGGTGTCACGCGGCCGGCCGATCTCTCGCAGATCACCCAGCCCGTCCTGGTCGCCAACGGTGAGGACGACCGGATGGTGCCGACGAGCAACTCCTATGACCTCGCCCGCAGGTTGCCGAACGCACAACTGAGGGTCTACCCGGACGCCGGACACGGCGGCATCTTCCAGTTCCACGAGCAGTTCGTCGCCGAAGCGCTGAAGTTCCTCCAGTGACGACCCACGACCCCGACGACCAGGAGAACGACATGACCTCACTGCAGAACCAAACGGTGCTCGTCACCGGAGCCAATCGCGGTATGGGACGTCACTACATCCCCCAGTTGCTCGACCGCGGCGTCGCCAAAGTGTATGCAGCAGCGCGAGACCCGCGCCTGATCACCGTCACCGATCCTCGGGTCGTCCCGATGGAGTTGGACGTCACCGACGAGAACTCGGCGTCGGCGGCAGCGTCGGTCGCGACCGATGTCAGTGTCCTGATCAACAACGCCGGCATCATCCGCGGGGCGTCGGTGCTCGATCGTGACTCCACGAAGCTCCGAGAGGAGTTGGACACCAACCTCTTCGGACCCCTCGCCCTGGCGTCCGCCTTCGCCGAGCAGATCGCCCGGAAAGGCGGCGCCATCGTCAACGTCGCCTCGGTCCTCTCCTGGTTGCCCGTCGGCGCGAGTTACGGTGTCTCCAAGGCAGCGGTGTGGAGTGCCACCGATTCGATGCGCCTCGAGCTCGCACCGCGCGGCGTCCAGGTCCTCGGCGTGTACGTGGGTCTCGTCGACACCGACATGGCATCGTTCTCGGACAGTCCGAAGTCGGACCCTGCGGACGTGGTGCGGCAGGTTCTCGACGGGATCGAGGCGGGAGCCGACGAGGTGCTCGCCGACGAGTTCACCCGATCGGTCCGCGCACAATTGAACCTGCCGGTCGGGCAGCGCCGGCTCGGCTGAACAGTCCACTCTGATAAGGGCAGCCAGTTTCGGTCGCGAAGATTCGTCCACGCACTGTCGCACAACGGATTACACGGATCGATGGGACGCATCGGTGCGTGCGGGGATAACGCCGCCGTGGAGCCGTTCTTCGCCCTGCTGCAGCGCAACGTCCTCGACGGACGACGGTGGGCCACCCGCGCCGAACTACGCCTGGCGATCGTGGCGTGGATCGGGCGGACCTACCACCGACGCCGTCGGCAACGCGCGCTCGGCAGACTCACCCCGATAGAGTTCGAACTGCTCCACACACCCGTCGCAACCGCGGCCTGAAACCCACACCCCGCGAGTCAACTGAAGTCGGGGCAGTCCCCTTCATGGCGGTGATGGTGGCCCGGAGGCGTGCAGCTTTCCTGGGCGCACAGTTCGGTTAGGTTTGTCCGACCCTCCGACCTCGACAGGGACGGCCCCGGCTTCCTCTTCCGCACCATGGTGCCGATTCTGTACGCACTCCGTGCAGCCCAAGCCCTTTCTCGGACAGGACTTTCGCCCCTAGTCGCGCACGGCCAGGAACACCAGGATTTGTGGACATAGCTACCGGCTTTATAGCTGTTTCACTCTGAGGGGCAATTGTCATGCAGATAGCAGTTCGTCCATTCGTCACCACGGGTGTCGCGCTGGTGGGGGCCAGTGTCATCGCCGTCACACCCATTGCACCGCCGCCCGAGGCCGATATCCGGGTCGCCAACCCGGCGGTGCAGTTGACGGCGGCCGAGAACCCCTTTGTGCTCTACTCTCAAGTCGCCTTGGACGCGCTCACCAACATCTCTCAACTGGCGGGCTCATATTTGGAAAAACCGTTCCCGATCATTCAAGCGATCCTGGGATTGCCAGTCACTTCCCCGGTCGGTATCAGCCAGGCGTGGAACGACGTCTGGGTGTCCATCTCGTATAACTTGTATAGCGTTGTTCTCGAGGGATTAAATGCAATCTATTACCTCGGAAATGCCGAGGGTCCGATTGATCTGTTGAACGCGATCATCGACATCCCGGCGCATATCGCGAACGGTCTGCTCAACGGAGCAACCTACCCGGACATGGTTTTCTGTCCCTGTTCCGGACTCCTCAATCCCGGCTACCTCGGGCATGGAGTACCTGCCGTCACCGGTAGCCCCGGTTTTATTGGTGCTCTCATCGCCCTAGATCGGACAGTCGGGGCGGCCATCTCGGACCTGTTCCATCCGTTGTCGTCTGTGCTGGCCCCGGTCGATGAGCCACCCACGCCGGGGTCGACCACGCTGACCCTGAAGACCGGCGCGACGCCGAATAGGCTTATTGATACTTTCATCGCCCGACATCCGGCGGTCGGGGCGGCCATCTCGGACCTGTTCCATCCGTCGTCGCCTGCGCTGGCCCCGCTCGATGAGCCACCCACGCCGGGGTCGACCACGCTGACCCTGAAGACCGGCGCGACCCCGAACAGCGGCGCGACCCCAGCCGATCAAGGACCGGCCACGACTGACGTCGCCACCCATGCCCAGCAAGGCCACGACACGGCAACCGCAGCGACCCTGAATGCAACCAGCGGACCTGCCAGTGCCCGATCCAACGCAGCCACCCAAGCAGAGCAAGGACTCGACACCGCAACCTCGGTCATCACCAAGGCCACGACAGTGAAACGTGGTGGCACCAAGATCGAGCCAGGCAAGGTGGCGGGAAACGGCACCACACCGAGCGGCGGCCTGACAAAGGCCGCCAAGCCCGGTACCCGTTTCAGGTCCACGGTCTCCGAAGCCGGTAATGGCTTCAAGAAAGCCGCCAACACCACCAGCAAGAGCAGAGGCAACCGCTAAATCCCCAGCGGCAACACGTAACAACCCGGAGCTCGCGGTCGCGGGCTGGGCCGTGGCGTTTGCGCATGGTGGTGATCCTCGCAGTTGGCGGCTGCGCACGGTTTTTGGCCGCACAGCTGGCGGTTGGTTGTGCGGTGTCGGTCGGAGCCATCGGCGGAAGAACGGGCACGTCCAGCCGCGTCGGCAGTCGCAGGCGGCTTGGACGTACGCGACGAACCCGCTCTCGTAGCGGCTCATCGTTCGTATCCCAAGCGGACGTTTTCGTCGATGCGGCGCAACTGTTCGGCGGTCGGAGTGAACGGCTCGGCGTGGTTGGTTTCGCCGATGGTGACGGACGAGATCACGCCGCGAATGGCATCTTTCTCGGTCCACACCTCGACGTGCACACCCTGATCGATCCACAGGTCCCTGCGTACATCCGGGCGGTGTTGTACAGCGCCGCTTGGGCGTTGGAAAACTTCCCCGGTTTCAGGTGTAGCCGACTGCCGTCGGTGATCCAGCCGTAGGGCAGTTCACCCTTGCGGCGCATCTTGAGGGCCTGGCGCGTAACCCTGCTCGGACTTGGGCACCAGGCCCCGCGACATCACGCGGTAGAACAGTCCGCGGACGGTGACCGGTTCTTCAGCTCGGGCGATCGTATAGATCGCGGCGTTGATGTCGTCGAGTTCAGCCTTGCTCCGCCGATACCGACCACCGTCTATAGCACTAGTCCCGTAAACAGATGTGGTCACCGCCCACCCAGCCAACGACGGCGGCTAGATCTTCTCGGCCTCGATCAGATCGTGCGGGATGACCGAGAACGTCCGGCCGGTGGGGCGCAGGCCGGCTCCGCTCAGCAGGTCGGACAGTTCGGCGGTCGAGCGCAGACGTCCGCCGTCGCGTTGGGTCAGAGTATGCAGGTCGAGGAGCGGGGAGAACGCGTTCGGCCGATGGGGTGGCTGGAGGTACTCGATCACCACGAGCCTGCTGCCACGGGGCATGCTCGCCGCCACCGCGCTGAGGATCTTCGCGCAGCGTTCGTCGTCCCAGTCGTGCAGCACGTCCTTGAGCAGATACACGTCGGCGGTGGCGTTGACGGCGCGGAAGATGTCGCCCTCGACGCAGTCGACGCGGTCGGCCACACCGCGCTCGGCGAGGAGTCCGCGCGCTTCGGTGATCATCCCCGCACTGTCGACCAGGACCCCGCGAACGTTCGCACGCGACTCCGCGACGATCACCGACAGCAGCGTGCCGATCCCGCCGGCCACGTCGCACACCACCGCCCCGTCCGGCCACGGATAGACCCGCGTGATGGCGCGGGCACTGATCTCCGTGGCCTGTCGCATCGTCGCCGCGAACACGCGTTCCTCGTCCGGGTGCGCGGAGTACCACTCCCACACCGACATGCCGTGCACGAGCTCGAAGGCGCTGCGGCCGCTGCGCACGCTGGCGGCCAGGCCACCCCAGGCATCGACGGTCGACCGCATCCCCTTGTAGCGCATCCATGCCCGCAGCGAGGCGGGGTGGTCGCTGCGCAGCACCGCTCCCATGCGGGTCAGCTTCACCGCCCCGGTCCGGCGGTCCATGGTGCAGAGACCGCATGCGACTGCGCCGCGCAGCAGGCGATGCGTGGTGTCGTCGTCGCAGTCGATCCGCGCGGCGATCTGCGGCGCGGTCATCGGGCCACCGGCCAGCACGTCGGCGATCCCGAGCTCGGCGATGGCTGCGGCGACCTGGACGCCGCCGACACCCTCGCCGAGGTCCAGCATCGCGATCTGAGGCGGCACCAGCATGTCGGCGAGCTGCTTGAGCCTGCGCCGCAGGGCGAGCGTGGCCAACACCACGGGCAGAGGTGTCGATGCCATCCGAGAAGGTTAACCGCGGGTGTGGTCCATAGTCGCTGGTCCTACACAATGGACCAGGTGGACGGCGCTACTGGTACAGGCACCCGCGAAGCCGACCCCTATCTGCGCGTCTACGCATCCCGTGTGCACAATCTGAAGACCGTCGACGTTGCCGCCCCGCGGGACTCCTTCGTGGCGTTCACCGGGGTGTCCGGATCCGGCAAGTCGTCGCTGGCGTTCGGCACCATCTATGCCGAGGCCCAGCGCCGCTACTTCGAGTCGGTCGCGCCGTATGCGCGCCGCTTGCTGCTGCCTCAGGACGCACCGAAGGTCGACGACATCACCGGGCTGCCGCCGGCGGTCGCGCTGCAACAGCGCCGCGGCACCGCCACGTCGCGGTCGACCGTCGGTACCGTCACCACGCTGTCGAACCTGCTGCGCATGCTGTTCTCCCGCGCCGGAACCTATCCGCCCGCGGCCACGGAGCGACTGGATTCCGATGCGTTCTCGCCGAACACCTCGATCGGTGCGTGCCCGGAATGCCACGGTCTCGGGCGCATCCACGAGGTGACCGAGCAGACGCTGGTGCCCGACCCGTCGCTGACCATCCGCGAGGGTGCGGTGGCGGCCTGGCCGGGCGCCTGGCAGGGGCAGAATCTGCGGGACATCCTCATCACGCTCGGCTACGACATCGACAAGCCGTGGCGCAAACTGCCCAAGCGGCAACGGGAGTGGATTCTGTTCACCGAGGATCAGCCCACCGTCGAGATCGATCCGAGCCAGCACCCGGTCACCGCGGATTACTACTACAACGGCACCTTCTCCAGCGCCGAACGCCACGTTCGCCATACGCTGGCCAACTCACAGAGCGCGGCGATGCGGCGCCGGGTGCTGCAGTTCGTGCACAGCACCGACTGCCCTGTCTGCGGCGGATCCGGGCTGCGGCCCGAAGCGCTCGCGGTGACATTCGCCGGCCGCAACATCGCCGAGTTGGCGGCGCTGCCGCTGACGGCGCTCGCCGAGGTTCTGTCGCCCGCGGCGACCAGGACGCAGTTCGCCGCGGCCTACGAATCCACCGAGTCGGGTGAATTCACCGAAGTGGCAACCATGATCGCTGCCGATCTGGCGGCCCGGATCGCCGTTCTGGTCGACTTGGGCCTCGGATATCTGAGCCTGAACCGCCGCACACCGACGGTGTCGCCCGGCGAGCTGCAGCGCCTGCGGCTGGCCACCCAGCTGCGGGCCGGGCTGTTCGGCGTGCTCTACGTGCTGGATGAGCCGTCGGCTGGGCTGCATCCGGCCGACGCCGAACCGCTGCTCGATGTGCTGGACCGGCTCCGGCGCGCCGGGAATTCGTTGTTCGTGGTCGAGCACGACATGGATGTGGTGCGCCGCGCCCACTGGATCATCGATGTGGGCCCCGGCGCCGGTGAGCTGGGCGGCGATGTGCTCTACAGCGGGCCGGTGGCCGGCCTCGCAGACGTCGAGTCCTCGGCCACCCGGCGGTTCCTGTTCGCCGACGGGCCGCCCACCCGACGATCCGCCCGCACGCCGACTGGCGTGATGCGGTTGTGCGGCATCACGTTCCACAACCTGCGCGATGTCGACGTCGACATACCTCTCGGCGCGTTCGTTGCCGTCACGGGGGTCTCGGGGTCGGGCAAGTCGACGCTGGTTTGCAAGGTCCTCGGTGATGTGATGGCCAGGCAGCTGGGCAGGTCCGTCGACGCCGCCGACGACGCCGCCGACGGTGATGCCGAACTCCTCGACATCGACGTCGACTCCAGTGCGGGGGTGACCGTCGAGGGCGCCGAGATGATCGGCCGTCTCGTCACGGTGGACCAGCGGCCGATCGGACGCACTCCGCGATCGAACCTGGCGACCTACACCGGGCTTTTCGACGCTGTCCGCAAGGCCTTCGCCGGCACCACCGAAGCGCGTAGGCGGGGCTGGAGCGCGGGCCGCTTCTCGTTCAATGTCGCCGAGGGCCGCTGCGCCACCTGTCAGGGAGAGGGGTTTGTCGCGGTCGAGCTTTTGTTCCTGCCCGGCACCTACGCCACCTGCCCGACGTGTGGCGGGGCCCGCTACAACGAGGAGACTCTCGAGATCACCTATCGGGGCCGGACCATCGCCGACGTACTGGCGCAGACTGTCGACGAGGCCGCCGACTTCCTGAGCGATCTCCCCGGTGCGGCAAGGAGTTTGGCGACTCTACGTGATGTCGGCCTCGGCTACCTGCGGCTGGGCCAACCGGCGACCGAACTGTCCGGCGGCGAGGCGCAACGCATCAAGCTGGCCACCGAGTTGCAGCGCGCCAAACGCGGCCACACCCTCTATGTCCTCGACGAGCCCACCACGGGGCTGCACCCGGCCGACGTCGAGCTACTGGAAGATCAGCTGCACCGCCTCGTCGACGCCGGCAATACCGTCGTGGTGGCCGAACACGACATGTCGGTGGTGGCCAGGGCCGACCACGTCATCGACCTCGGACCCGGCGGCGGGGACGACGGCGGTGCGGTCGTGGTGGCCGGCCCGCCGGCAATGGTCGCGGCCGACAAGGTGAGCCGCACGGCGCCGTATCTCGCGGCGCAGCTGGCTCCTTGATTGCAGGACCAACCCGATCCCTGCGGTGGTTTCAGTTACTCGAGTATCTGGGCAGCCGTCGGCTATGTGCAACCACGTCCGGAATTTGCTTTCGGGGGCTACCGTGCGATTGATCGGCACTGGATGGAGGCGTCCAGGCCCAACGTGCGATGAGGTGATGTCACGTGGGCAGCAGTGGGCTGGCGCAGCAGCGGATGCGCACACTCGACGAGTCCGTGCTCGTCGACGAAGAGGAGGCAGACCGGCCGGTCCTCGACTTCCTCAGAGCCACACCGGGCCGGCTGGCGTTGGTAGCCGTCGTTCTGGTGGTTGCGGTGCTCGGCGTCGGTGCGGCCGCATCGAAGACGGTTTACGACCGGCAAGGCCAGCTGGAGACCCTGCGATCGCGCACCGAACCCCTTGCGGATGCAGCCCAACGGATCTACAGCGCACTCTCGTTCGCGAACACGAGCGCGGCCACCGGGTTCCTGTCCGGCGGCGTCGCACCCCGTGACGTTCGCGAACGGTACGACGCCGCTGTCGGGCAGGCGTCTGCCGGCCTGGTCACCGCTTCGAATGGCGTGTCGCCGAACGATGTTCACTCGTTGAGAATGCTGACTGACGTCTCCAATCAACTGGCGGTGTACACCGGGCTCGTGGCGACTGCTCATGCCGGTAACCGCGCAGGCAACCCGATCGGAGTCGCCTACCTCAACGAATCATCGGCGTTGATGCAGCAGGGCATCCTGCCGGCCGCCGGACAGTTGTACGCGAGCCAATCCGATGCCGTCACCACGTCGGGGCGCTCCATCGGCCCGCCCCACGTCGTGATCGCGACGGGCGTACTCGTGCTCGTGTTGCTGGTGCTCGCCCAGGTGACGCTTGCTCGGCGCAGCCATCGTCGGTTCAACCCCGGATTGATGCTCGCATCGGTGTTGATGGCGGTGCTGGTGGTGTGGCTGGCGGTGGCCGGGCTGGCGTCTGCACACGCCGCAGGCAATGCGCGGATGCAGGGCGGTGAGCCGATGAACACGGTGGTGAAAGCACGGATCCTCGCACAGCAAGCCCGTGCGGAAGAGATCCTCGGGTTGCTCAAGCGGGGCTCCGACTCGATGTCCGACATGAGATTCGATGAGCGGACCGCACAGATCGGGTGGTTGCTCGACGAGCACAGAGTCGACGGGGCGGCGAAGGCACTACACGGCTGGATGCAGTCGCATGAGGAGATCCGGAGCACGTTGGCCGACGGCGACTACGGGGGCGCGGTAGCGATCGCGCAAGATGACGCGCCGCAGCACTCAACGGTCCAGTTCACGCAATTGGACACGGCACTACGGGACGAGATCACCGAACTGCGCGAACGGCAGCGCCAAGGGATCGCACAGGCCTACACCGCGCTGAATCTCCTTCCGTTCGGCGCGGCGGCGATCAGTGTGTTGGCGGCGCTGGCGGTGGCCGCCGGCATCGCGCCACGACTGAGTGAGTACCACTGATGCGTACGATCGCAGGGGTCCTGGTAGTGGTGTCGACGCTGGTCGGCGGCTGCGCCAAGGCGCAGCCGCTGACCGACGTGGCCGCCTCGCTGACCACACTGCCGATGCCCAGCGGGGCCGAAGTGGCGCCGTCCGTGTCCGGCGCCGCGGTCGAGAGTTGCGATGCCACCGCGAGTTTGCGCCCTTCCTCTGAACCCGAGCCCACAGTCGATGCGATCCGGCGGCGCGGCCGAGTGGTCGTCGGCATCGACCAGAACAGCAATCCACTCAGCTTTCGCGATCCGGTGACCGGCGAATTGGAGGGCTTCCTCGTCGACCTCTCCCGCGAGATCGTCCGGGACCTCGTCGGCGATCCCGGCAAAGCCGATTTCCGTCTGGTTTCGGAGCCCGACCGCATTCCCGCCGTGCAGAACAAGACCGTCGACATCCTGACGAAAGCGACGACCATCACCTGTCCACGTGCCGAGCAGATCGCCTTCTCCACGGTGTACTTCGAGGGAAGCCAACGGCTGCTGGTGCCACGAGGGTCGCCGGTGCGGGGGCCGGCCGATCTGGCAGGCAAGCGGATTTGCTCCGGACTGGCGACGACATCCATCGCCACCGTCGCCCGGGTCGCACCGGCGGCGACCATTCTCGGTGTCCCGAACCTTGACGACTGCCTGGTTGCGCTCCAGCAGGGTCAGGCGGACGCGGCCAGCACCGACGATGTACTTCTCGCGGGCATGGTCGCCCAGGATCCCAATCTGGAGATCGTCGGGCCGCCTCTGGAAGCCGAGCCGTACGGCATCGGCATCAACAAGGCCCAGGACGACCTGGTGCGAGCGGTCAACGCCAGCCTCAACCGGATTCGAGACGACGGGACGTGGGTGGTGCTGTACCGCAAATGGCTCAGCGCGCTGGGCCCCCCGCCGACGCCTCCGGAACCGAAGTACCGGGATTGACATGGAACGGATGGAGGGAACGCGCGCCGTCCTGGTCACTGACTCGGAGCCGGTCAGGGTCGAGCCGACCCGCCCGCGACTGCGCACGGGTCGACGGCGGATCGGCGGCGGTCTGGTCGAGATCCCGATCCGCCAGGACATCGAGCCCGCCAGTGCGATCCTCACGAATCCGGTTCTGGAGGAATCGAAACGGGAATGCGGCAGCTGCGGGCATCCGGTGGGGCGAACTTCCGGCGGCCGGCCGGGGGAAAGCGAAGGTGTATGCCCGCACTGCGGCACGTTGTTCTCGTTCACACCACATCTCGAAGCCGGCGAGTTGGTGGCCGATCAGTACGAAGTCCAAGGCTGCATCGCCCACGGCGGCGTCGGCTGGATCTATCTGGCGATCGATCGCAACGTCAGCGATCGGTGGGTGGTCCTCAAGGGTTTGCTTCAACCGAGCGGACAGCAGGCGCAGGCGATCGCCGTTGCCGAACGCCGATTCCTGGCCATGGTCAACCATCCCAGCATCGTCAAGATCTACAACTTCGTCGAACACCCGGGTTTCGATGGCCGGCCGGTCGGCTACATCGTGATGGAGTACATCGGCGGCACAACGCTGCAGGCCCTTCTGGCGCAGCAGCGGGCGGAAGCGCAGCAGGGCCAAGCCAAGCCGATGATGCCGGTGGAGGAGGCACTCGGCTATCTGCTCGACGTCATGCCTGCGCTGTCCTACCTGCACTCACTGGGGCTTGTCTACAACGATCTCAAGCCCGAGAACATCATGCTCACCGAGGACAACGTCGAGCTGATCGACATGGGTGCGGTTTCGGGTATCGGAGACTGCGGATACATCTACGGCACCAGAGGATTTCAGGCACCCGAGATCGTGCGAACCGGTCCGACCGTGGCGACCGATATCTATACGGTCGGCCGAACGCTGGCTCAACTGACCGTCGACATGTCCGACAGCCGCTATGCGGAGACTTTGCCCGACCGCGACGGCGTGGCCGTTTTCCGACGTCATGAATCGTTATACCGGCTGTTGGTGCGGGCGACGAATCCCCGCCCAGCTCAGCGGTTCTCGTCCGCTGACGAGATGGCCACCCAATGCAGGGGAGTGCTGCGTGAAGTTCTCGCGGAGCAGACCGGTGTGCCGCACCCGGGGACGTCTGCGCTCTTCGCCATGCACGGCTGCGAGTTCGGAGCGGATCTGGCGCCGCAGCGAACCGACGTCCTTGTCGATGGCCGTATGCACATCACTCAGCTTGGCGCTCGTGATGTCGCCCGTGCGTTGCCGACCCCGGTCCCGACCGACGACCCGGAAAGCGATTGGCGGATGGACTGGGACGACGGGATCGCCGCGCTGGACGGAAACCTACCGGCAGCGCTGAAGTGTTTCCACAGGGTGGTCGCCGCGGTACCCGGCGAAGCCGCGCCGAAGATGGCGTCGGCCGCCACGGCCGAGCTGATGCTCGAAATGGAAGACGCGGAGGATGCCGAGCCGCTGCGGCAACTGTGCGAGCAGTACTACCGGACACTCTGGCGCACTGACCATTCGATGGTGAGCGCGGCGTTCGGGTTGGCTCGCCAACTCGCGGCTCGCGGCGACCGGGCGCTTGCCATCGATGTGCTCGACGAGGTCCCGTTGACGTCGCGCCACTACGGCGAAGCCCAACTGACAGCTGTGTTGATGCTGCTCGACGGGAAAATTCTCGCCGACATCACCGAAGCCGACCTGCGCGATGCGGCGAAGCGAGTCGGCCAGCTGTCCGCGACGGAGCCGCGGGCGCTGCAGGTGCGTGCGATTGTGCTGGGTGCTGCCCTCGATTGGCTTCGCGCCGGCGCGATCCCTGCCACCACCGACTCGATCCTCGGACAGTCATTCGACGAAGAGGGATTGCGAATGGGTACCGAGGCAGCACTTCGAGAACTCGCGCGCCATTCGCCGCGCAGACGTCACCGTTACACACTGGTCGACCTGGCGAATTCGATCCGACCGCCCAGCTGGATGTGACGTGAGCCCGGAATCTGACGTCGGCGATGACAGTCCCCGCAGCGCGGTGGCTAGCCCGACGAGGGCAGTTCACGCTTGCCGCTGTCACCACGGGTCTCCCGGCGCGGCAAGCGCTTCGGACCTTCGACGGCGACCGAACCGGCATCAACGACGGGCGCAATTCGCGATGCGTCGACCCGGTATGCTGTCGGCCCGGCCCGTTCGGCGGTTTCCTCGGACGTCACCGCCACGCGATGGCTGCGCCGCAGGCTGATGTGAATCTCCTCGGTCTCCTCGAAGACCTCCCGTACCGCGCGCAGCGGCTTGGTCGTCGTGTCGATGGCACTGACAATGATCGGCGGCACGAACGGACGGACCCAGCGCATCGCCGCCCCGGCCACGTCCGGCACTGCCGGCAGCACCGATCGCTTGCCTGGCCGCGGCTGCGTCACAGCGGGTAGCCGCTCGGGGGCCTCGTCAGGCGACGCATCGGCGGACAACGCCGGCAATTCCTCAGTCCCCGACTCCGCCGATACCCCGGGAACCCGTTCGGATGCCACCGGGGTCGGCGCCTCTGACGCCGCGGCGACGCGACGGCGCTGCTCTTCCCGATCGATCTCGGCCTGCGCAGCGATCTCCAGGCGGGCGCTATCGAGTTCGTGCTCGGCCCAGAGTGTTTCGACGGCCGCACGCACCTCGGCCCGCTTCACAGCGATCGCGGTGTCGGCCTCCAGGTCCGCCCGCTCACGTTGGTCAAGTGCTGCCGTGCGGCGATCCTCTGAGGTTCTCGCCCGCGAGAGCCGGAGGATCAACGGCAGGAGGAACAACACCACGAACAAGCCGACTACTAGAGCCCGCAACACCGTCGCTGCAGGGCTCCCGAGCGTGTGAGCGTTCATCGCCAACCACCGCGCGCCGAACCCACGGTCGGCACGGGCGATCGCGGCGTCGCGTGCCTGCGTGAGCGCACGCTCTTCATCGGCCACTGTCGCGTCGAGCGCAGACGCGAGCCGGTTCCGTTCGGACTCCACCGTGTCGAGCCGATGCTGTGCGTCTTCGAGGAACGCGTCCGCCGTGCGCTGCTCCGGTCCGCTGCCGGGCACCCCGGTGATATGCGTCTGCGGGCACTGCGGTGCCGCGTTGAACTCACATCGGGCGACGACCAGCGCCTCGTCCCGCTCACGGCCCGCCCTCGCCACGGCGTCATCGAGAGCCGTACGGGCCTGCCTCGCCTGGTCCAGATCGTTCGACGTCGCGACGACGGCGGGTGTCGAAGCGGCACTGCGCGCGGCTTCCTCGTCGAGTCGGCGGTCGCTCGAGCCGGCGAAGATCACCACGGCCGCCAGCTCGCCGGCGACAACACCCGCCACGACTGCGGCGGTCGCGTACGTCAGTCCGCGCGGCCACGTAACAGTGGCATTGAAACGCTTGTCAAACATCGGAACTCCATGAATGTGGGGCATGTCGATTTTCGGCGGAACCATCACGCCAACGGGAATGTGGGCCATCGTCTCACACCCTGATGCCCCTCGCGCGCACCCTGGTGGCACGCGCCGCCGACCGATTGTCGGACCCTCGCGCCAGACTTGCCGACATGGGCAAGCGCAACCGCGAGCGGCGGACGGCCAAACAGAAGCAACGGCGTCGGTCGGCCACCGAACGCGAACGCAGACGGCCTGACCCTGAGCAGGATCGGACGCAGCTTCTCGAACGCCTGATCGTGGCCTGGCGTACCGCTGCCGGCACCCCCTCACCGTGGCGCGCGAGTGAAGTCTTGGAGAAGTCTCGCGGCTACGAGCGCGAACTTGACGTCACGGCCGGCCTTGTTGTGCACGAGGCCATCCGGGCGGCGTGGGAGCGCGGATGGTCGCCGACGGACCTGCACGAGGTCGCGCGCCGCAGGGCGGACGGCGCAACCGTGCGCTACCTCGACGAAGCCATCGTGCTCCAATCTCGGCAGTATGCGGCAGCGGCGCTGCACCCACAGTGGCGCGCGCAGCTGGCGGACATCTCAGCGACAGTTGGGCCGGCGGGGGCAGAACCGCAGATGTGGCGTTGGGCTGTTGCGCAATCTGTCGACGAGCGCACCGCGGTGACCGTCGTCCTGTCCGTACTGCACCTGCTGGACCGACTTCCCGCGATCGCGGCGCTGCTTCCGCTGCCCGGTGCGCACCGCCATGCACCCGCGGTGGTCGCCGGGGTCGACGAGGTCGACGAGAAGATGCTCGCACGGGTACGCGCACTCCTCGCCAAGGCTGAGGCCACCGAGTACCCCGACGAGGCCGAGGCGCTGTCGGCCAAGGCACAGGCACTCATGGCGCGGTACTCCTTGCAGGAGGCGGTTATCGATCACGACCGCGGGCGGAAATCGATCGCCACGTCACGCCGAATCTGGATCGAGAACCCCTACGTGGCAGCGAAGGTGGGCGTCGTACAGGCAGTCGCCCAGGCCAATCGGTGCCGGACGGTATGGATCAAGAATTTGGGTTGCGTCGTCGTTGTCGGCGCGGAAACCGACCTGGATCTGGTCGGGCTGCTCAGTACGTCGCTACTGGTGCAGGCGAGTCGGGCGATGCTGCTGGCCGGACGTCGGCATGCGGTCCGGGGCCAGACGCGCACCAAGTCGTTCCGGCTCTCCTTTCTGGTCGCCTACGCCAGCCGTATCGGCGAACGGCTCGGTGATGCGAGTTCGTCGGTGACCGAGGAATTTCGACGCGACGATCGGCTGCTGCCCGTCCTGGCGGCGCGCAACCGCGCGGCGGACGAAGCATTCGCCCGGTTGTTCCCCAGTACCGTCGCGTGCCCTCTGGTGGGTTACGACGCCGTCGGTACGGGTGCCGGGCGCGCGGCGGCGGACACGGCGGTCCTCGACATCCGAGACGCGATCGCGGGCTGATGCCCGGCCATACAGGACGACCACGCCCGACGGCGCCCGAATCCGCGGCGAACATGCGATCCTCGGACAATGGCGCGAACGTGGTTGTCGGTGACGGTCGAGCTGCTTGGGGGCCGCGGCGAGGAACTGTGGCCGTGGCCCGGCCGCGTGTTCGTCGTCGGCCCGTCGCACACCTTCATCGACCTCGCGAACGCCATCAACGACGCCTTCGCCAGGTGGGACAGGTCGCACCTGTCGATGTTCACCCTTGCTGATGGACGAGTGGTCACCGACGCGGAGACGGGGGCCGAGATCGCCTCGTGGGGCGTCGGGCCGGTCGCGCAGACAGTGGACATCGAGTCGGCCAAGGTCGCTCGAAACGTCACTGCCGGCACGGAGTTTCAATTCGTCTTCGACCTGGGTGACGAGTGGACCCACCGCTGCGTGGTCGGCGACGGCAAGGTCGACCCCGTGGACACGCTGGGAATCACGCCCAAGAAGCCACTGCCCTACTGGGGGTGGGGCAGCATCCCTGACCAGTACGGGCGCCGGTGGGCCGACGATGATGGGCACAGCGAGATTCCGAGCAGGCCCGGCCGACCGCATCCGATGCTGCTGCACGCATGGCCCGGACCGAACCAGGCTCCGATCGATCTGAGCGAACTGCGCGCTGCTGTCGGAGCAGGAGACGCAGCGCGTGTCCTCACGGCAGTGGAAGGACGTGACGTCGACGACGTGCTGCAACTGGTAGGCGCCGCCCTACTCACGGCACTGGAACAGCAACAGGAGAGTGCCAAGCCGGTGGCGCTCTCGATCATCAATCGACTGACGCTGCGCGCCGGCCCGGGTGACGACGTGTTGGCTGAGGATCTGCTTGCGTGTCTGCGCGAAGAACCGCTCGCCGGACGGGTGGTGCCGGCCGACCTCGAGATGCTCGCTATCACACTGGAAGGGGACTTCGACCTTTCGAGCGGCGGCTACCTCGACCTGCAGACCGGCGACGTCTACGGCGACAGCAGCACCGATCCCGCGATGGTGGGCGAGGATGCCGCCATAGACGTCGAAGAGGAACCACACCGTTGGCTACGGTTCGACAGCGTCGGCTCGCGAGACGGCTGGGATGACATGGCGGCTTTCGCCGCGCGGAATCACGATGTGGCACTACGGGTTCGGCTGGAACGGTCGATCGAGGGAAAGGGCGCCTTCCGCCGGTTCCGCGACATCGTCCACGAGGAGGGTTTCGCCCAACAGTGGCACGCATTCTCGACCGACCGCCAATTGGGTCGTGCCCGTGCCTTTCTCGCCGGGGAGGGCATCCGCGTGGGACGTAGGCCCACTTGTTGACTTCATTTCGCACCCAGGCGCTGAACTGCGGGTAGGCCCGCCGTGAATGAGTTGTCGGCCGCCGCCGCGCCTACCCAGCCGGCGTCACGTCCGCGCCGGAACCCTTGGACGAAGCCTTCGAGCGCTTCTCCGCCCGCACGGCCTTCGTGCCGCGCACGTACCCGGTCGCCGAGACCGCCGCCGCCAACAGCGCGTCCTCACCGGCGACGAACGGGTGGAATCCGACACCGGCGCCGCCGCGGCCCTTGACGGGGATGTCCGCGACCTCGGTGACCTTCCAGGCCTTCCCGGAGATCGACAGGATCGCTTCACCATTCCCGCACGTCAGCGGCAGCGCGGCGATCACCTCGTCGTCGTCTCCGGCCAGCTTGACGCCGGCCACGCCGTTGCCGGCCGCGCCCTGGGGGTTCACCGCCGCCGGATCGATCCGCAGCACCTTGCCGCGTCGTGTCACCAACGCCAGATGGGACCCGGGTGCGAGGACCCCCGACCGGACCAGTCCCGTGATGTCGGGTGCCACCGGGATATCGCGGATCTTGAACGGCAGGCCGTTGCCGTTGGTGAACTTCACCCGGCCGTCGGTCCAGACCGCCCAGCCCAGACCGGAGGTGAGCAGGTCGCCGTGGCTGTCGGAGAACACCCCTCGGTCGTCGAGGCGCCACGCGGGGTTGGTCTTGCGCTCACGGGCGCCGTCCTCGTCGGAGCCCGACACCGTCGGCGTCGCCTCGAAGTCCAGCACGGTGCGACGGTCGAACTCCGCGCCCTTGAACAGCTTGGCGGTCTCCACCAGTTCCTGGTCGATCACCTTTCGGCGCGCATCAGGGTTCGACACCAATTCGGTGAGTTCGGCGAACTCGGCGTCCAGCTTCTCGGCTTCGGCCTGCAGCTCGATGACGTCGAGCTTTGTCAGACGGCGAAGCTGCAGCGCCAGAACGTAATCGGCTTGTTCGGTGTCGATGCCGAACCGTTCCTGCAAGCCCCGGCGGGCGTCATCGACGGTGTCGGATCCTCGGATCACCGCGACGGCGGCGTCGATGTCCAGGTGGATGGTCATCAGGCCCGCCACCAGGTGACGCCGCGCGGTGACCTTCTCCAGGCGATACTCGCTGCGGCGCAGTACCACCGAGTCCCGTAGGTGCAGGAACGCGGCGATCAGTTCGCGCACCGACCACCACCGCGGCACCCGATCCTCGTCCAATGCGACCAGGCTGGCGGCGAACGTGGACTCCAGCGGGGTCAAGGCCAGCAGCTGCTCCCGGATGGTCTCGGCATCGTGTCCGCGCTTGGCGGTGACGACGATCCGCAGTCCGTTGCGCCGGTCGGTGAGGTCGGACATGTCGGCTACGCCCGGCATCTCGCCGGACTCGACCAGAGCCCGGATCCGTTCCTGCACAGTGTTGCTCGCGACGCCGGGCGGGAGCTCGGTGATGATGCAGTTCTTGCCGTCGACCGAGACCGTGCCCCGCACGGTGAACGCGCCGCGGCCGGTGGTGATGTACTCGCGCAGTCCGGCGGTGCCGACCACGGTGGCGCCGCACCCCCAGTCGGGACCGGGAATCAGCTTGAGCAATCGGTCGTCGGTCATGTTCGGGGTCTTCAGCAGCGCCCGGCAGGCGGCCATGATCTCCCGCGGATTGTGGGCAGGTACCTTGGTGGCCCATCCTTCGGCGATGCCGACCGCGCCGTTGCAGAGCAGCACCGGCCACTGCGCGGGCAGCACGGTCGGCTCGATCCACTCACCGTCGAACGTCGAGACCATCGGCACCGCATGGTCGTTGAGCTCGGCGGTCAGTGCCGCGCCGGGCGCCGACAACCGCATCTCGGTGTAGCGATCGGCTGCCGGGATGTCGCCCTGGATCCGGGGGAAGGCGCCCTGCCCGTCGATGACCTTCACGCGCTGGAACTCTGCGGCCATCAACGCTGCGGCACCGTACATGGACGCACCGCCGTGCGGGTGCAGATTTCCGGTGACCGCAGAGCAGACCTTCGAGGACTTCTGCGGCTTGTTTCCGGGCAGCAGTCTCGAGTCGTGCATCTGGTAGAGCAACCGCCGTTGACCGGGCTTGAGACCGTCGAACGCGGACGGGATGGCGCGGTCGCTGACGCTGTAGAGCGCGAAGGTCAGCTGGTAGTGGTTCCAGTAGTCGTCGGCGCTCTGGTCGAGCACCAGGTCTGGGTTCTGCTCGGGAACGTCCAGGGTGGCGGTCACGGATTCTCCTACGTCAGGTCCAGAGCGGCGGTGTCGACACGGGCGGCCACCTCGGCCATCCATGTACGCCTACCCTCGGGCGGCCCACCGAACAGGGTGTGGTGCAGTTTCGGGTCGCCGTCGTCGAGATGGACGCGAATGACCGTGCGGCGCTGCGGATCCAGCACCGTGTTCCAGAAATCGTCGGCATCCATCTCGCCGAGACCCTTGTTGCGCTGGACCTCCACCTTGCGTTTGGAGGTGGCCTTCAGCTGGGCGACCGCGGCGTCGCGCTCGGACTCGTCCTGGCAGTAGATCCGCTGCTGGCCGTCCTTGACCACGAACAGCGGCGGCAACGTCACGTAGACCATGCCCGCTTTGACGAGCGGCCGGTAGAAGTCCAGGAACATCGAGATGAGACTGGAGTTGATGTTGCCGCCGTCGGGGTCGGCGTCGGAGGCGAACAGGATCCGGTCGTAACGACACGACTCGGGGTCGCAGTTGTCGCGGACCCCGCAGCCCAGGATGCGCTCGATCGAATCGAATTCGTCCTTGACGCGCGCTTTGTTCACGGTGAATCCATAGACGTTGGGCGGCTTGCCTTTCAGCGGGAACGCCGCCTGGAACGTGGCGTCGCGCGCCGCCTTGATCGTGCCCAATGCCGAATCGCCCTCGCACAGGAACAACTCGGCGCCCGACCCGCGCCCGGTCTCGCGGCTGGGGAGCAGCTTCGGCGGCAGCGACAGGTTGGTCCCCAGGCCCTTGGCTTTCGACGCCGCCCGGGACCTGGCCTTGGCGCCCTCGGCGCTGCGCCGCGCCCGGGCTGACTCCAGAGCCAACTTCGTCCACAGCGACACGGCGTCTGCGTTACCGGGGTTGGCCGCCCAGATGGTGACGCTGCGCGCCACATCCGGAGCCATCGCCACGTTCAGCGAGCGCGAGGACACCGCAGTCTTGGCCTGGGAGTCCCACGACACATCGGGTGCCCGAGTGTCCACGGCCAGCGCGGTCACCGCGGCGAAATCCTGTGCCTCCGGCCCGTCTTCGCCCTTGGCCAGGCCCAGGTCACGGATGCGGGACGCGCGATCGGCCAGCGCCTCGGACAGCCCCTTCACCGCGGCGGTCAGGTGAGATCCGCCGCCGGGGGTGCGCACGGTGTTGCAGAACGCGGCGACGGTCGCCGGCTCGGCGGGTCCGGCGGTCAAGGACCACCGGAACGGCGTCGGACCGCGCCCGGTGGTGTACTCGCCGCGGCCCTCGACCACTGCCCGCACGCCGGGCACGGGAGTGCCCGCGGCGGCACACATGAGGTCGAGAAGGGTGTCGGTGCCCCACGGGCCGCGGAAGGCCTCGAGCAACTCGGGCCTGACCTCGTCACCCGGCCAGCCCTCGTCGATGACGGTCAGGTGGACCCCGGGCGACATCCGGGACGCAGCGTGCGCCCGCAGCAGCACCTCGTTGATGTCCACGCTGCTGTCCGGCACGACGGCGGGGTCGAACAGGATGCGCACCGTGGTGCCGTGGGCATCGGGCTTGCGGTTGCCCGAGCCGCGCAGCTTCTGCGTGTCGGCCCGGGTGAACGGGGCATCGGGGTCGAAGTCCTTGCCCTCGAACACGCCGGGGTAACCGCCGCCGAAGCTCTGCAGGTAGGTCTTCCCGGCCCGGCGCACGGTCACGTCGGTGCGCGCGGAGATGAACACCGCGGCCGCCGCGCCGATCCCGTTCAGGCCGGCGCCGGTACTGGCAGCGTCGGAGTGGGCGGAGAACTTGCCGCCCGCCCGTGCGGTGCCGAGCGTCTTGACGATGCCGTTCTTCCCGTTCACCGGGTCGGTGTCGACGGGAAGGCCGCGGCCGTCGTCGGCGACGCTGACGGACCCGTCGGAGTGCAACGTGATCGTCACGGTGGTGCCACCGTGGCTGGGGTCGGCGACCTCCTCGATCGCATTGTCGACGATCTCGCGCAGCGCGGTGTTGAGCACGTCGAGACCGAGATTGACCGCCGGCCGCAGGCGTGTGTGCTGGACATCGTCGAGCTCGGTGATGTCGGCGGCGGTGTAACTCACTGCGCGTCCCTTTCGGTCATGGGTGTGCCGCCAAATGGTAGACGTCAGGACGGACATCGCGGCTCAGCTGTGGCGCAGTGTCCAGATCCGTCCTCCCGGCTTCTCCGTCACGATCCAATCGGCCTGAGCCATCGGTCGATACGTCTGCATGTACTGCACCTCCTGGGCGGCCCAGCGCTCCCAGTGCGGCCGGTAGTTCTCCCCGTCCCGCTGCAGCGCTCGCCGTTTGCGCTCGTCGTCGGCGGTGTCCACCCAGATGCCGAGGTCGGCCAGGGCGCGGTTGGCCGCGGTCAGCGCGCCCACGCCCTCGACGATGAGCCGCTGTCGCGACTCGACCACATGCCGGTCCGCGGGGGCGTTCGTCGTCCAATCCCACCCACGCCATCGGCCGGCCCGGCCCATCGAGCGCGGCGCAAGCAACTCGGTGTGGATGTGGTCGACCGCCCACGCCAGGCCGTCCCAGCCCGGGTAGATGTCGTCGAGCCGGACCACCACGCTGGCGTCCCACACCCGGTGCAGCTCCTGGGCCAGGGTGGTCTTGCCCGAGCCGGACCGCCCGTCGATCAGGACGGTCCGGGCACCGCTGTCGGCCAGGCGCCGCGCGAGGTCAGCGACTTCCAATGAAGTTCCAGTGGCCCGTGGCGACCGACGTCGTGATCGCCACCGCGACGATGACGAAACCCGAGGCGATCAAGGCGATCTCTCGCCGGCCGAAGGGGGACGGCCGTGCCCAGGTACGCGTGGGATGGGCGCCGAACCCGCGCGCCTCCATCGCCGTGGCGAGCATCGATCCGCGCCGCACCGCGAAGACCAGCAGCGCGAACGCCTGCCCCGCTGCCCGCCGGACGCGGGCATGGTCGGCGACACCGCGTGCGCGACGGGCGTATCCGAGGTAGCGCCAGTCCTGGCCGAGCAGCTCGGTCATGCGTACCCCGGCCAGCGCGCCGAGCACGAATCGGGCCGGTAGCCGCAGCACCTGCCCCAGACCGTCGGCAAGCTCGGTCGGATCGGTGTCGATGAACAGGAACACCGCGGGCAGCGCGATCGCCAACACCCGCAGGAAGGTTGCCAGCGCCAGCGTGATGGAACCGTCGCTGACGGTGATGAGCAGGAAGTGCCAGTGCACGACGCCGCTGGGCTCCCCGTAGAGCACGATGGTCACCGCCGTCAGCGCGGCGGCGAACACCAGGATGGCGCCGCGGTTGCGCAAGGACCCCAACGGAACTCGCATCGCCGCGAGAAGAATCACCTCGAGGACCAGAGCGGTCGACGCCGACACCCAGTCAACACTGAGCACCAGGCCGACGGCGATGATGAACGCCGCCGACAGCTTCGCGACGGGATTGATCTGCGCGCCGGGAAGCGCCGGTGCGTCGACGACGGTGCTCACCGCGGGACCGCCACGGCGTCCGACGCCGAGTGGTGCAGGTCGATGTGCTGATCGGCGAGCAGCGCGGCGAAGTCGGCGTCATGCGTGACGGCCACCACGGCGGTGCCCTGATCGGCGATGTCGGCGAGCAGACGCAGCAGTTCCTCCCACGTGATGCGATCCTGGCCGAAGGTGGGCTCGTCGAGGATGATCATGTCGGGCCGGGTCGCGAGCACCGTCGCCACCGAGAGCCGACGTTGTTCGCCGCCGGACAGGGTGTAGGGGTTGGCCTGTGCCAGATGTGTCAGGTGTAAGCGATCCAACAGCTCGTCGCACACAGCGGCGACGGTCGCGCCGTCTCGTCTCAGCGCGCGGGGGCCGAGGGCGAGTTCGTCCCGCACGCTGCCGGTGAGGAACTGGTGCTCCGGGTTCTGGAAGACACTGCCGATGCGAGTGAGCAACTCCCGCGACCGCCACCGCACCGGCTCGCGGCGATGCGCCGACGGTGCGAAGTCACGCTCCGCTTCCAAGCGCCCACCGCGCGGCGGCAGCAGCCCGCCGACGGTCAGCGCCAGTGCCGACTTGCCCGCCCCGTTCGGTCCGGTAACGACTGTCGTTGTGCCCCGGGCGATCTCGAAATCCAGACCCGCCGATGGCGGGCCCGACGGGTAGCCGACGGACAGGTCGGCGGCCCGCAGCAGAGGCGTGCCCGCCGCGCGGTCGCGGGTGAGCACCGGCAAGGCCAGCCCGGGTACCCACACGCCGGCGCGCCGCAGATCCTCGCGTTGCCGGTCGATGACATCGGCAGGTGCGCCGTCGGCCACGACCCGTCCGTCGCGGCCCAGCACGATCACCCGGTCGACGACGGGAAGCCATACCGCGGTGCGGTGTTCGATGACGATCAGTGTCGAGCCGCTCTGCTCGACCGCGGATGCGACCGCGTCGCGGACCTCGCCGACACCGGCGGGGTCGAGGTTGGCGGTCGGCTCGTCGAGCAACAGCAGACCGGGATCCATCGCCAGGACGCCGGCCAGCGCGAGGCGCTGCTTCTGGCCGCCCGACAGGTGCGAGGTGTCGTGGTGCACCGGGAGTTCCAGGCCCACCGCGGCAAGCGCCCGTCGTGCCCGCGGCCAGATCTCCTCGCGCGGGACCGCGAAGTTCTCCATGCCGAAAGCCACATCGTCGCCGACGCGGGAGAGGATCACCTGCGCATCCGGGTTCTGCAGGACCATGCCGATACGGCTGCGGCGCTGCGCGGGCGCCACACCGTCGACCAGCAGGGCGCCCGACTCGTCGCCGTCCTCGTCGCTGTCGAGCAGACCGGCCAGCCCCTGCATCAGCGTCGACTTGCCCGAGCCGCTGGCCCCGAGCAGCAGGACCCGCTCGCCGGGCTCGATGGTGAGGTCCAGCCCGCTCAGCGCCCACCGGGTGCGACCGGCGTGGCGCCAATGCCACTCCCTGGCGGCGACGGCGACGCCGCCGGACGGTCGGTGGGACGCGGTCACGACCGGGCGTCGGCGGGCGCGACGACCCGGCCCGACGCGAAGCGGGACAGTGCCCCGGTCTTGGCCAGACCCCGCACCGCGTACCACGACAGAGCGCCCGCGACGACCGCACCGGACGCGATACCGGAGACGACGTAGATGGCCGAGAAGGTCGCGCTCGAGCCGGGATACCACAGGATCAGATCGTTGATCCCCATCGCCAGGCCTGCGGCGGCTCCGGCCAGCACGGCGACCGGCAGACCCCACCGCCGGTACAGGAACGCGGCGAAGATCACCTCGGCCGCCAGGCCCTGCACCAGCCCCGACTCGATGGTGAGCACGCCCCACTGGTTGCCGACCAGCGCCGACACCACGGCGGCGACCAGTTCGCCGTAGAGCGCCGCCCCCGGTTTCCGGATCACCAGGGCGGTGAGAACACCG
This sequence comes from Mycolicibacterium psychrotolerans, assembly GCF_010729305.1. Lineage (NCBI taxonomy): Bacteria > Bacillati > Actinomycetota > Actinomycetes > Mycobacteriales > Mycobacteriaceae > Mycobacterium > Mycolicibacterium psychrotolerans. Next base: position 962,379 of record NZ_AP022574.1, read on the forward strand.
GCGAACAGCCAGCCTCCGCCGACCAGGCCTTGGAGGCCGGGCAGCGCTGCGCTCAGTGGTGCGCCGATCGGGTTTGACGCGATGTTCCACAGGACGAACACCAGCCCGGCGGCGACGGCGAGCACGCTGGCGACCACGATGTCGACCACGCGCCACCGGTACACCGGACGAACGGATTGCGAACTCATCTTCACTCCCTACGCCGGCATTACCCGGTCAGGTTCTACGGTCGACGGCCCGTTGCCGTCCTCTCAGCGCACGTGCGGGTGCGCTCCCGTGTGGTCAGGAATCCGACGGTAGTCCAGCAGGGCGGGTGTTGCCAACCAATTCGCGAAAGCGCATGCGCAAGCGCTTGCCTGGCCTCTAGGCTCCTGCACAGCCGCGGCGCGGACGGCGTCGCCCGGGGACAAAGGAGTCCACATGGTCGGAAAACGCAACCGGTCCACGCTCGCGGTCGGGGCAGTCCTGATGGCCGGCTCGATGGTTCTCGGTCTGACCGGGTGCGGCGGATCGGGCTCGGACGAGGTCAAGGTCGGGCTGATCACCAAGACCGATTCGAACCCGTACTTCGTGAAGCTGCGCGAGGCCGCCCAGGCCCAGGCCGACAAGGACGGCGCACAGTTGGTGGCGCTCGCAGGTGCTTTCGACGGCGACAACGAGGGTCAGGTCACCGCGATCGAGAACATGGTCGGCCAGGGCGTCAAGGGCATCCTCATCACGCCGAACTCGTCCACCGGCGTGCTCGACGCCATCAAGAAGGCGCGCGACGCAGGAGTCGTCGTCATCGCCCTCGACACCGCGACCGACCCGGAGGACGCGGTCGACGCCACCTACGCCACCGACAACAAGGCGGCGGGCGTCAGCCAGGGCAAGTGGGTCCGCGCGGCCATCGGCAACGCCGCACCCCAGGTGGTGATGCTGGACGGCACCCCGGGCGGCACCGTCGACACGTTCAGGCACGACGGATTCCTCGAAGGCTTCGGCATCACCAACGGCTCGCCGGAGATCGTCGCCCAGGAGAACACCAACGGCGACCAGACCAAGGCGCAGACCGCGATGGAGAACATCCTGCAGCGCGCGCCGCAGATCAACGCGCTCTACACCATCAACGAGCCGGCCGCCGCCGGCGCCTATCAGGCGATCCAGTCCGCCAATCGCGCCGGGCAGATCACCATCGGCTCGATCGACGGCAGCTGCACGGGCGTCGCGGACGTCAAGGCAGGCAAGATCGGCGCCACGGTGATGCAGTTCCCCGCCAAGATGGCCGAGCTGGGGGTGCAGGCCGTCGTCAAGTTCGCCAAGGACGGCACCAAGCCCAGCGGATTCAACGACACCGGCTCCGAGCTCATCACGGACAAGCCCGTCCCCGGCCTCCCGTCGAAAGACACCGCCTGGGGCGAACAGAACTGCTGGGGCAAAGCCGGGTCATGACCACCGGCGCGCCCGCACAGGCGAAGCCGTCGCTGTCGAGCCGGTTCACCGCGGAGAGTCTGCTGCGTGAACCGTTGCTCGGCCCACTGGTGGCACTCGTCATCGCGATCATCATCTTCAGCGCGGTCTCGGATTCGTTCCTCGAACCCCAGAACGTCTCGCTGATCCTGCAACAGTCCGTGGTCGTCGGCATCCTGGCCGTGGGCCAGACGCTGATCATCCTGACCTCCGGGATCGACCTGTCGATCGGGGCGGTGGCCGTCTTCGGCACCATCGTGATGGCCCAGAGTGCCGGCGCAGGGGGACCCGTTGTGGCGCTGGGCTCGACGCTGCTGGTGTGCGTGGTCTTCGGCGCGATCAACGGCGGACTGGTCACCATGTTGCGACTGCCCCCGTTCATCGTCACGCTGGGCACGTTCACCGCGATCCAGGCGGCGACCCGGCTGCTCGCCGGGTCCGAGACCTACCGCGTGGAACCGGGGCTGCTGACGTTCCTCGGCACGTCCTTCCGCATCGGGTCGTTCTCGACGACGTTCGGCGTGGTCGCGATGCTGCTGGTCTACCTGGTGACGTGGTACGCGTTGTCCCAAACTGCTTGGGGCAGACATATTTACGCTGTCGGCGGCAACCCGCAGGCCTCAGACCTGTCGGGGATCAAGTCGGGCCGGGTGCTGCTGTCGGTGTACATCACCACAGGGGTGATCGCCGCGATCGCGGCGTGGGCCGCCCTCGGCCGCATCCCGAATGCCGACCCGAACGCCTACCAGAACGCCAATCTCGAGACGATCACCGCGGTGGTCATCGGTGGGACGAGTCTGTTCGGTGGCCGGGGCGGTGTCGGCGGCACCCTGGTGGGAACGCTGATCGTCGGCGTACTGCGCAACGGCCTCACCCAGGCCGGGGTCGACAACCTCTACCAGAACATCGCCACCGGAATCCTGGTGATCGTGGCGGTGGCCGTGGACCAGTTCACCCGCAGGAGATCACGATGAGCGCCGCCCCTGTTCTCGAAGCGCGTGGGCTCGTCAAGAAGTACGGCAACGTGACGGCGATCAACGGCGCCGACTTCGAGCTCCGCGCCGGCGAGGTGCTCGCGGTCATCGGCGACAACGGAGCCGGGAAGAGCAGCCTGATCAAAGCCCTTGCCGGCGCGGTCATTCCGGACGCGGGCCAGATCCTGATGAACGGCGCCGCGATGGCGTTCAAGAACACCCGGGACGCCAGAGCTGCCGGGATCGAGACGGTGTATCAGGACCTTGCGGTGGTGCCGGCGCTCGACATCGCGTCGAATCTGTACCTCGGACGCGAAGTGCGGCGGAAAGGGTTCGCAGGCAGCATCTTCCGTCGACTGGACATGCCCCGGATGCGGCAGGACGCCGCACAGCACCTCGCTGATCTGAAGATCGGCATCAAGAACGTCAACCAGACGGTGGAGACGCTGTCGGGTGGACAGCGCCAGGGTGTCGCGGTGGCACGCGCGGCGGCGTTCGGCCGCGGCGTGATCATCATGGACGAACCGACCGCTGCCCTGGGGGTCCGAGAGTCGGGACAGGTCATCGACCTGATCAAATCGATTCGCGCACGCGGAATCCCGGTCGTGCTGATCAGCCACGACATGCCGCACGTGTTCGAGGTGGCCGACCGTATCCACATCCACCGGCTCGGCCAGCGCGCCGGTGTCGTCGATCCGAAGAAGCGCTCGATGTCCGAGGTGGTAGCGCTCATGACCGGTGCGGAGGAGCCGACCGATGAGGAACGCGCCGGGCTCTGAGAAACGACCGATCGGTGTCTTCGTCGGATTGGCGACGCTCGACGTGATCCACCGCATCGCCGAACCCCCCGCGGTGAATCAGAAGATCACCTCGACGGCGCAATTCGTTTCCGCAGGCGGGCCGGCCGCGAACGCGGCGGTCACGTTCGCCGCCCTCGGCGGAGCGGCGACGCTGGTGACGGCGCTCGGTGACGAGCCGGTCGCCGAGCTGATCCGGACCGACCTGACGACACACGGTGTGGAAGTGGTCGATGCCGCGCAGGGCGCCATCCGCCCGGTGCCGGTGTCGTCCGTGTCGGTGGTCGAGTCCACCGGGGATCGCTCCGTGGTGTCCCTCGACGCGGTCGGCTCGGACGCCGCGCCACCGGCGGACCTCGAGGATGTCGTCGAAGGAGCCGACGTGCTGCTCGTCGACGGTCACCACCCGGTGATCGCCGCTGCCGCCGTCCGCCACGCCGCGACCCGGGCTGTCCCTGTGGTCGTCGACGCAGGCCGATGGAAACCGGTGATGAACGACCTCATCGGGTACTCGACGGACATGGTGTGCTCCAACGACTTCCGGATGCCGGACACCGACGGCCCGCGGTCGACGGCCACCGCACTCGTCAGCAGCGGTGTCCGCACCGTGGTCACCACCCACGGCGCCGATCCAGTCGATTGGTGGTCCGGCGGACAGTCCGGATCCGTCGCGGTGCCGGCGGTGAGAGCGGTCGACACCCTCGGTGCCGGCGACGTCTTCCACGGCGCCTACTGCTTCTATTCCGAGCGGATCGGCGTGGTCGAGCGCATCGAACGTTCGGCTCGAGTGGCGGCGCTGCGATGCTCGATCGTCGGGCCGCGGGCATGGCTGCGGGAACTCCCCACCCTACGGACCGGGACGGGTGGCCGATGAGCATCGACAGCGATGCCCAGGACGCCACGCTCGATCAGCTGGTCGAGTGGGCCGGTGCGCTCGTGGTGCCCGGGCAGCGACGGATCCTCGGTCTCACCGGCGCGCCGGGAGCCGGGAAGTCCACCGTCGCCGAACAACTGGTGGGCGCTCTGGGGCCGGACGCGGCCGTGCTGGTCCCCATGGACGGCTTCCACCTGGCCAATGAGGTGTTGATCGACCTGGGGCGGCGGGACCGCAAGGGCGCCCACGACACGTTCGACGACGATGGGTATGCGCGGTTGCTCGCCACGCTGCGGGCACAAGGCCCCGACGACCCGGTCGTGTACGCGCCGCGGTTCCGCCGCGAGATCGAGGAGCCGGTCGGTTCGTCGATCCCGGTTCGGCCGACGACGCCGCTGGTGGTCACCGAGGGCAACTACCTGCTGCTGGAATCCGACGGGTGGCCCGCAGCGCGGTCCTGCCTCGACGAGGTGTGGTTCCTGGTGCCCGACACCGACGTCCGCCATCAGCGGCTGGTGCGCCGCCACGAGTCCTACGGCAAATCGCCGGAGGACGCGAAGCGGTGGGCGCTCGGGTCCGACGAGCGCAACGCGCGACTGATCGAGTCGACCGCGGCTCGCGCCGACCGGATCCTGCGGCTGCCATGACGACCATGGGCGACGTCGCCCGTCTCGCCGGCGTCTCGGCCTCCACCGTCTCGCACGTGCTCAACGGCACCCGCAAGGTCGACGCCTCGACCCGCGTTCGTGTCGAGGCGGCCATCGCGGAGACCGGGTACCGGCGCAACGGCGTGGCCCGGTCGCTGGCGGCCGGCCGGACACATACTGTCGGACTGTCGATCTCGGCGCTGACGAACCCGTACTTCGGCAGCCTGGTCCATGCCGTCGAGCGGGCACTGTCCGACGCCGGTTACGTCCTGATCGTCGGGGACTCCCACGACGCCGTGGAGTCGGAGAAGCGGATCACCGACTCGCTGCTGGATCGGCAGGTCGACGGCATGATCGTGGCGCCCGCGGCGGGATCGGAGCGCTCCACGCTGCCCGGGATCGCCCGCACCGGAACCCCACTCGTCCTTATCGACCGGATGCTGGATGTGGACTGCGACCAGGTGGCCCCGGAGAACACGACGTCGGCACGGATGCTGACCGAGCATCTGCTCGATCTCGGCCATCGTCGGATCGCTGTCGTCCGTGGCATCCCCGGAATCTCCTCAACCACCGAACGTTTCGACGGATACGTGGCAGCGCTGACCGATCGCGGGATCGGTGTGGATGCGGCCCTGGTCGTCGAGGGCGAGTCCAGTACCGACGTGGCCGAACGTGAAGTGCGCGCACTGATGGCGAGCGCGAACCGGCCCACCGCTCTGGTGTCGATGAACAACGCGATGACGATCGGCACGCTCAAAGCCGTTCGCAGCCTGGGCTTGTCGATTCCCGGCGATGTGGCGTTCGTGTGCTACGACGACTTCGAATGGTCGGATCTGTTCGATCCGAAGCTCACCGCGGCCGGCCAGGACGTCGAGACCATCGGAGCCACCGCCGCCCAACTGCTGCTGCGTCGCATCCGCAAGGAGGACGGCCCGCCGCGGCGTATCCGGGTGCCGACGATGTTCCACCACCGCAGTTCCTGCGGATGCCGCTGAAGCGGCGAGCCCAGCGGCATGAGGCCGGTGCGAAGCGATCGCCGACAGCGATCCTGCCCTCGGTGACCACGTCGAAGTAGGCGCCGGCGCACGGCAGGCGACCCAACCCGAAGGATTCGACGAGGTTCTCCGCTGCAGGTGTGCGCAGCGCGTGCGCCGCGCGATCCAGGGGGCCGTGTTCGAGGGTGGGGATCACGCACCGCGGCGTCGGACCCATACCTTTCAGCCGCACCGAGCCGACCGTGAAAACCTGTTCTTCCCAGTCATTCTCGCTGTACGGAGGATGCCCCGGTGGCGTGGCGATCACGATGTTGGGTCGATAGCGCTGTGCCTCGGTGCCGATGTGCGCGAGCGTGGCGGCAGTGATCACATGCAGGGGAGCGAGATCGACGAAGGACTCGCCCGGCGTCGCCTCGGCCAACTCGAGCAGCGGCGCATCCACCTCGGCGTCGAGGCCCCGGGCGAGCACCTGCTCCGGGTCGGCGCGTTCCACGCTCGCCCCGGGCTGACGCCGGGTGGCCAACCGCACGGGTCGCGCCAGTAGGGTGGACAGCGCCCGCTCGAAGGCAGCGTCGTCGGGTGTCACCTCGGTGCCATCAGGCAGCCGGACCCGCACTCGCCCTTGGTCGATGCGGGCCGAGCACGTCAGCAGTCGCCGCCACAGTCGCGCCTGTTTGGCGCTGGCCACCCGTCCGGTCTCCTCGTCGATCAACGCCAACCGACGGTCGCCCTCGGCACCCCCGTGGCCGACATCGAGCACCGCCACCGTCTCGCCGAGCATCGACTTGACGGGGTAACGGTGCAGGCTCCCGATGCGCATCTGTTGGTCGGCCGACATGAGGCTCACTCTAGGGATCGATGAACGGGAGATCGGGCAGCGGCCGCGACACCAGAGCCTGCACCTGTCTGCTGGTCATGCCGAGCGTGCGCAGCACATGGGCGGCGACGTCGTCGGTGGTCTGGGCGTCGTCGCGGTCGGGTTGCGCGAAGAGCAACTGGCCCAACCCCAGGAGCGCGCCACCGGCTACGGCGAGCGCGACGTCGGGATCGTCGACGGTGAACCGGCCGGCCTCGGCCGCGGCGATGATGTCCCGCTTGGCGCGGGGAGCCAGGCCGCGGTCGGAGGACAGCAGCGTCGGGCCGATGGACAGCATGATGCGGCTCTCCTGCGGTTGTCGCCGGAAGAACCGCCCACACAGCCGGTATCGGCAGGCGAATCTCTCAGCGGGGTCGGTGATCTGCGCGGTCAAGTGATCGAGCAGCTCGCCTTGAGAGTCCAACACCTCTGCCACCGCGGCCGCGAACAGCTCTTCCCGGGAATCGAAATGGTTGTAGAACGACCCCAATCCGATGTCGGCGGCTTGGGTGATCTCCAGGATCGGCGCGTTGAGCCGGCCGTCGGCGATGAACGTCTGTGCCGCCCGGATCAGCGCGGCACGCGTGCGCTGCTTGCGCCGTTCCAGCCGGTTGGGCGACTGGGCCTGCCCATCACTCACTGTCACCTCCGCGTCGCGCCCAGTCTAGAGGGACGGTGATCAGTGATGAGCATTTCGTCAGATCGACATCGCCGAGGGCGCCGTGCTGCGCTCATCGAGGTGCCGCAGGGGTAGAGCCGCTCACGCCGTACGCGCGCTCCAGTCAGCAGTGCGGTAGGGCGTCGCCTCGGCGAGCGCTTCGCGGGTCCGCTCGGCGGGGAAGTCCTTGCCGTAGACCGGGGTGCCGGGCTGCTGCCGCCACGATTCTGAGATCGGCCCCGCGTCGACCGGATCGAACCCCAGCTGGTCCACCAGATCGTGCACCAGTGCCCGGCCGGGGCCGTCGTCGCCGGCGATCGGGAGCGCGATGCGTTCTGGTGCACCGTTGGGCTTGCCTCTCTCGAGCAGGTGCTTCCAGAAGATGCCGTTGAAGACCTTGTAGACCGGAGCCCCGATCTGCTCTGCCACCCAAGCGCTTTCGACCTGACCGTCCTCGATCGGGGCGATCTCGCCGTCGCGCTGCTGCGGGTAATAGTTGTTGGTCTCGATCACCGGAGCTCCCGGCTTACGCGCATCGACGATGCCGTCGGCGAGGTCTGGGACGTTCTTCTGCGGAATGCTCACGATCACGAGGTCGGTGTCGGCGGCGGCCTCCTTGGCCCAGACCGCGGTGGCGCCGGTCTCGTCCGCCAGTTCCGCCAGCGTCTCAGGGGCGCGCGAGTTCGACACCTTCACGTCGTGCCCCAGCTCGCGCAGCCGACGGGTCAGCGTGCCGCCGATGTGCCCTGCTCCGATGATTCCGATCTGCATGCCAGCCTCCTGCGACGGTCCCCTGTTGGTCTGGGCAACATCACGCCGCCCTGGCGGTATTCCGTGCGGCCGCCACGGCTACGCCGGGAACGGAGTCCGCAGTGGTGAGCAACGGCGCAACGCCTCGTGGGGAATGCTTCGAGTGCGAAGCAAGCTGGACCGACCGTAGCTGCTTCAACATCGAAGCAAATGACCGAGAAGGACATCATGAAGGCAGTGCGGTATCACGAGTACGGGGACAGCGACGTCCTGCGCTACGAGGACGCTCCGCGTCCCGTGCCGGGCCCGCGACAGGTCGTGGTGAAGGTCGCCGCGACGACGTTCAACCCGGTGGACGCGGGCATCCGCGGCGGCTTCCTGGCGCAGGTGTACGACTTCAGCTTCCCGCACATCCCCGGTGTCGACGTCTCGGGCACCATCGCCGAAGTGGCTGAGGGCGTGCAGGATTGGGCGGTCGGCGATACCGTGGTGGCATTCCTGCCGCTCGACGCCGACGGCGCCGCCGCCGAGTACGCGCAGGTGCCGGCCGAATCGCTGGCCGCCGCGCCGTCCTCGGTGCCTCTGGCCGACGCCGCGGCACTGCCCGAGCCCGCTCTGACGGCCTGGCAGGCGCTGTTCGAGATCGCCGGCCTCAACGGCGGGCAGTCGGTGCTGATCAACGGTGCCTCCGGCGCGGTCGGCGGCTATGCGTTCAGCTGGCCAAGCAGGCCGGCGCGGTGGTCACCGCAACCGCCGGGGAGCGCGATGCCGAGCGACTGCGCGCACTCGGAGCCGACCGCACCGTCGACTACATCGATTACGGGCAGTCACCGATCGAGGTCGACGGCGGCCCCTTCGACGTGGTGCTCAATCTCGTGAGCACCAGCGACGAGCAGACCGACTCTCTGCTCGGGGTCCTCGTCGATGGCGGCTTCCACGTCGGAACCATGGTCTTCGGACCGGAGAACCCGCCCCGCGGGGTGCGGACCCGGCGAGTGTTCGTCCGCAGCGACGCCGCGCAGCTCGCAGAGTTGGTCAGCCGCGTCGACGACGGCACACTGCGCATCGAGATCGCCGACCGTCGTCCTCTCGATCAGGCCGCAGCCGTCCACGATGCCTCCGACAACGGGCGCCTACATGGCAAGACCCTGCTCATCCCAGCCGAGCGGTAGGACGTCGCGGCGCGGCCATCACCTTTGCCGGCGCTCCGTACGAGATTGCCGTGAGGGTCTTCGCAACCCTCACGGCAATATCGGTCAAAAGGACCGAACCCTATGGCGTCAGCCGGCGATACGGATCAGCTTCTTGTTGACGAACTCGTCCATGCCGAACCGGCCGAGCTCGCGACCGAAACCTGATCGCTTGACCCCACCGAACGGCAACTCGGCACCTTCGGCTCCCACCGCGTTGACGAACACCATGCCCGCCTCGATCTTGTCGGCGACGCGCTTGGCCTGCTCGGTGTCGGTGGTGAAGACGTAGGACCCCAGCCCGAACGGGGTGTCGTTGGCGACGGCGACGGCCTCGTCCTCGTCGGCGACCCTGTAGACCGACGCCACCGGACCGAACAGCTCCTCGCGGTAGTCGGCGGGCATGTCGGTCAGCACCGCCGGCGGGAAGTGGGCGCCGCTGCGCTCGCCCTCGCTGATCAGGTTCGCACCCGAGGACACCGCGCGCTGTACCTGCTCCTCGAGCCGCTCGGCGGCCGCGACCGACGACAGCGGCGCCAGACCGTCGGCCTTCTCGAGCACCTTCTTGGTGAACTTGTCGAGGAACTGGTCGTACACGTCCTCGGCGACGATGATGCGCTTGGCGGCGTTGCACGCCTGGCCGGTGTTCTCGAACCGGCCGTCGACGGCGGCCTCCACCGTGGCGTCCAGGTCGTCGGTCGACAGCACGATGAACGGATCCGAGCCGCCGAGCTCGAGCACCACCTTCTTGAGGTTCCGGCCGGCGATCTCGGCGACCGCCGCACCCGCCCGCTCGGATCCGGTCAGCGACACTCCCTGCACGCGGGGGTCGGCGATCGCCGTGGCGATCTGCTCGTTGGTCGCATAGACGTTGACGTAGGCGCCCTCGGGGAAGCCGGCGTCGGTGAAGATCTTCTGCAGGGCCTCAGCAGATTCCGGGCACTGCGGAGCGTGCTTGAGCACGATGGTGTTGCCGATCGCAAGGTTCGGACCGGCGAAGCGGGCGACCTGGTAGTAGGGGTAGTTCCACGGCATGATGCCCAGCAGCACGCCGACCGAGCTGCGACGCACCACCGCCGAGCCCTCGCCGTCGAGCAGGTCGATGGGTTCGTCGGCGAGAAACTTCTCGGCGTTGTCGGCGTAGAAGGTGTAGATCGCCGCGCTGAACTCCACCTCACCGATCGACTGGTCCAGCGGCTTGCCCATCTCGCGCTGGATGATGCGGCCGAGTTCCTCCTTACGCTCCTCGTGCAGCTCGGCGACGCGACGGATCAGCGCCGCCCGCTCGGCGACCGAGGTGGTGCGCGACCACTCGCGGTGGGCCTTGTCGGCCGCCGCGATCGCCTGCTCGATCTGCTCGTCTGTGGCAGTCGGGTACTCCTTGACCAATTCACCTGTGGACGGGTCGACCACCGCGTACAACGACGTGCTCATCAGAACTCGCTTTCATCTTCGGTTGGCGGCGCAGCATCGCGCCGTGCCCGCTCCGCGCAGCGCCGGGGGCGCCGGGATCGGCTCGCTGCCAGTCTAGGTCGCTGTATTTTGCGGTGTGTCCAGTTCGTCGGCGTCGGGCACCGCCTCGCCCATGTTGAGCGTCATCGGTCGGCGGAAGAATCGGGTAAGCCACAGCAGCACAATGAATCCGATGACGAACCAGATGATGCCGTACCTGGTGGACTCGGCCGAGAGGTAGAGCCACAGGAGGACCGTGGCCAGCACGCCGAGCCCCGGCAGCACGATGTTCCTGAAGATCTGGCGCGCCCCGTTGATCTCCCGGCGCCGGTAGGCGAAGTAGACGATGACGGTCAGGTTCACGAAGGTGAACGCGATCAGGGCCCCGAAGTTGATCAACGAGGCCACGAAGTCCAGGTTGAAGGCGATCGCCAGCAACGACACCACGCCGACGAAGATGATCGCGTACGACGGGGTCTGGAAACTGGGGTGCAGGTATCCGAAGAATCGCCCGATCGGCCCGCGGCCGTTGCGTCCCATGACGTAGAGCAGCCGTGACACCGATGCGTGCGAGGCGAGGCTGGAGGCCACCGTGGCCGCGAACGCGGCGGAGGTGAGCAAGATCTTGAACAGATGGCCGCCGACGTTGTAAGCGATCTCGGGCAGCGCACTGTTCTCCAGCGACTCCTCGCTGAAGTTGGCGACATCCGGAAACAGCGACTGGGTGAAGAATGCCGAGACGAAGAAGATCGCGCCACCGATCATCAGTGCCATCAGGATCGCCTTCGGCACGGTCGAGGAGTCCTTGGCCTCCTCGGTGTACATCGTGATCGCGTCGAAGCCGATGAACGAGAACGCCACGATCGTCGCACCGGTGATGACGAGGTTGAGGTGAACACCCTCGTGCCACAGCGGCTCCGTGGAGAAGAGGGTCCCGTTGCCCATGCCGTCCATCAGGGACTTCCCGGCAAGGATCAGGAACACGCCGATCAGGACCACCTCGAAGACGACCAGCAGCATGTTCACCCGGGAGGTGTTGGTCATGCTGAACAGGCACATCCCGGTGATCGCTGCTACGTAGACGACGACCCAGATCCATTCCGGCGCCCCGGGGAAGAACGAGTACATGTAGCTGCGGATGATCAGTGCGTTGACCAGAGGCAATAGCAGGTAGTCGAGCAGTGCTGCCCACCCGATCAGAAACCCGAAGTTCGGGCTGATGGTCGCCGACGTATACGTGTACGCCGAGCCGGCCGAGGGGAAGATCTGCGTCATCCTGCCGTAGCTGACGGCCGTGAACGTCATGACGACCAGCGCGAATACGTAGGCCGTGGGGACGACGCCGCCGGTCTCGTCCGACACGATGCCGAAGGTGTCGAAGACGACGGTCGGCGTCATGTAGCCCAGGCCGAGGCCGACGATCGCCCACAGGCCGAGCGTGCGGGCCAGCGTGGTCCTGCCGGTCGATTCGGAGGCAGCCTGCGTCATGGTGGTACCCCCATCTGGCTCGTGGGCGAAACGTACCCTCGGGGCTTACCACAAGAACGCTCGCGCTGATGCGATTTGAACGACCGAGAAGGTCTGCGCACTTGCCCATCTGCGACGTGTCACCGGTGTAGCGTCACGGCCCATGCGGTATGTCGTCGGATACGGCCCGCGCCAGCGCGGCGTCGACGGGATCAACCTCGCGGCGACCCTGGCCCGGTCGTCAGGGGCGACGCTCGATCTCGTCGCGGTGCTGCCGAGTGACGCGCCCACTTTTCACCGGTATTCGCCCGACCACGCCTTCAACGCGGAGGTCGAGGAGCAGGGCCGGGGATGGCTGGAGGACGGGCTGTCCCGGGTGCCCGAGGGTGTCCATGCCGAAGGGCATCTCCGTCGGGCCGACTCCATCACCCAGGGCCTGCTCGACTCGTCGGTCGATCCCGAACTCGGCGAGGCCGCCCTGATCGTCATCGGCACCTACCATCGCGTGCGCAGCGGGCGCTTCGGGCTGGGCAGCCTGGCCGATGCTCTGCTGCATGCGTCGGCGGTGCCGGTCGCCCTCGCCCCGGCCGAGTACCAGCCTCATGCCGGCGTCACCCGAATCACGTGCGCCGTCGGCCTGCGGCCGGGCAACGAGGTGCTGTTCGACAACGCGGTTCGGCTGGCGGGTGAATGGAAGGTCCCGCTGCGGTTGATGTCTCTGGTGGCCGTCGGTGAGGACCGGCGCCGAGAGTGGACCCGGGCGGCCGAGGAGCACGCGACGACGCTGGTGGAGCGGGCGACCCAGGCGCTTCCGTCCGAATGTCCGGTGACCAGCGTTGTCGGACATGGGGATTCGCTCGAGGACGCGGTAGAGGGCCTGGTCTTCGACGACAGCGAGATCGTCATGATCGGCTCCAGCCGGCTGGCTCAGCCCCGGCGGCTGTTCCTCGGCCATACGGCCACCAAGATCATGCGGGCATTGCCGGTGCCCATGATCGTGTGGCCGCGCGACTAGGTCGCCCCCACCGACCGCAACCCGCGCCGATGGAGCCCACTGTCGCCCCCGAAACCGCCCGCGTGCGCTCGCTGCGGCGCGCCCTCGAGTTCACCGCCGATCGTGCCGGACCTCTGGTCGATGCGACCCGCCCGTACGTCGACGGCCTGGAGAACCTTCCGAGGGACGGCCGGTTCCTGCTCGTCGGCAACCACACCCAGGCCGGGGTCGAATCGTTCCTGGTCCCGTACCTCGTGCGTCGATCGCTGGGCGTTCTGGTGCGGCCGCTGGTGGACCGCCAGATGGGGCGGATGCGCGGCCTTTCCGGGGATCTCCTCGCCGCCGCCGGCGGCGTCGTGGGAAGCCCGGCGGCGGCTCGGGAACTGATGCGTCGCGACGAGCCGGTCCTGGTGTTCCCGGGGGGAGCGCGGGAGATCTCGAAATTCAAGGGCGAGCAGAACACCCTGCTCTGGGAGGGCCGGGCCGGCTTCGCCCGCGTGGCGATCGAGCACGCCTACCCCATCGTGCCCGCGGCGCTGCTGGGGGGCGACGAGATCTATCGCAGCCTGGTGGCCCGCGACAGCGGCTGGGGGCGGTTCACCGGCGCACTGTCGAGGCGTATGACCGGCCGCACGGACACCGCCATGCCGTTGCTGCGGGGAGTCGGGCCGACGATGATCCCGCGACCGCAGCGGATGTATCTACGGTTCGCTGCGCCGATCGAGACCGTCGCACCCGAGGGCGCCGTGATGGAGGAATGGGTGGCGACCGTCAAGAGGCGCACGCAGCAGGCACTCGAGCGCGCCCTCGCCGACCTCGGCGAACTCCGCGCGACCGATCCCTACCGTCGACTGGACCCGCGGGCGCGTGCGGTGGCGCTCGAGCCTCTGACGCGTCTCTGACAGAAGGAATACCTCCCGCGGTTCAGCAGCGAAAATCTGATCTTGCCCGCATGCTGTTTATCGACGCTCAAGCAAAGGGTGGCGTGATGGGTCGGATTGTTCGCTCGGCAACGTATTTTGTTGCCTTTCCGCTGGCCTATGCGTTGGCGATCCTCGCGGGTCGGGCCACGCGATTGGGCGGCGGTGAGATCTCGCTGGTGTGGCCCGCGGCAGCCGTAGCAACCATCTGGATGCTTGCCGCTCACCAGCGCGGGCCGCGGGAGCGTGCGGCCCACGCGGCGCTGTTGGCCGCCACGACGTTCTTCGTCAATCTCACCACGGGCGCCTCCGTGCCGCTGACCAGTTGGTTCGTCCTGGTCAATGTGGTGCTGGCGGTGGTGACGGTGGAGGTCCTGACCTACCGGCGACGTGAGGTGCATCTGCGCGACCCCGCCGACCTTGCCCGCCTCGTCGCCGCGGTTGCCGTCGGCAACTGCTGCGGGGCCTTCCTCGCCGCGGGATGGTTCGTGGTGGTCAACGGCGATCCCGCTGCGGAGACCTTCGCCCTGTTCGCCGTCCGCAACGCCGCCTCCGCACTGGTCGGAGTGTCGATCTGGTTGCGGCTCACCGACATCACGTGGAGCCGTCCCCGCGTCACCGTCCTCGGCGCCCTCGAAGCGCTCGTGGCCGGCGGCGTCGTCGTCGCCGTCTTCCTGTCCGTGTTCTGGCTGACCACCGGTGTGCCGATGGCGTTCATCGCGCTGGTGCCGGCCATGTGGGTGGCGCTGCGATACAGCACGACGGTCAGCACGCTGCTCCTCGCCGTGGCCGGGCCCTGGATCATCGCCGCCACGCTGCTCGACCATGGCGCGTTGATCGTCCCCGAGCTCCAGGAACGGGCTCTGCTCGCTCAGTCGTTGGTCGGCAGCCTGGCGATCGTCGTCCTCGCGCTGGCGCTGTACCGCGACTCGCGGGCGCGTCTGATCTCAGAACTCGAGGATGCGCGCGACACCGCGGATCGGGACTCCGAACTGCTGGCAGCGGTGCTCGACAGCATTCACGACAGCGTGATCCTCACCGACGCCGCCGGCCAGGTGGTGCTTCGGAACGCCCGGGCCGGCGAGTCCGGTCACGTCGACCACGTCGTCTCGGCGTCCCGGGAGCCGATGTCGGCGGCAGGGCCCACCGAGCGGCGGGATCTGGTCGTGGAGGCCGAGGACTCCCGGATCATCGAGCTGACGACGGCCCCGCTGGCACGCCAGTCGCCGTTCACCGTGGTCGCCTTCCGCGACGTCACCGAGGAACGCGTGCACGCCCGGGAGCTGCAGGAGGCGCGTGATCTCTTCGCGGGCGTCCTGCAGGCCGCATCGGAGCAGGCGATCGTCGGCACCGATGCGACCGGGCACATCACGGTGTTCAACATCGGCGCGGAGCGGCTGACGGGTTGGACGGCGGACGAAGTGATCGGCCACAGGCCTCATGATTTTTCGATCTTTCCCGAAGTGTCCAGCCGGGCAGCGGAACTCGGCGTCCCGATCGGCTTCGAAGTGTTCACCCACAACGTCACGCCGCAGGCGGCCGAGGTGCGGGAGTGGACATACCTTCGCCGCGACGGCTCTCCCGTGGCCGTCAGCCTGGCGGTGTCGGAGATGACCGATCACGACGGCGGCTGTATGGGCTACATCGGTGTCGCCACCGATATCACCGAACGCAAGGCGGCCGAGCAGGCGCTCGCCGAAAGCGAGGAGCGTTTCCGCCTCGCCTTCGACACCGCGCCGATGGGCATGTTCATGTTCGACGTGACTCCTGAGAACTTCGGGCGTGTCACTCGCTGCAACCAGGCGATGGCCGACGTCCTGGGAAGCCGGCCCGACGACGTGCTGCAGATGACCGTGACCGATCTGGACGGCCTCGAAAACCATTCGGAGACAGCGACGTTGGAGCAATTGCTGAGCCTGCGTGTCGGGCAGACGTTCGACGCGGAGACGTCGTTCCGGCGCGCCGACGGGGACACGGTCTGGGGACTGGTGTCCGCGTCCGTCGTGGCACCGCGCGGATCCGAACCCTACGGGATCTGCCTGGTCGAGGACATCACCTCCCGTAAGCGGGTCGAGGACGAACTGCACTACCTGGCGTCCCACGATCCGTTGACCGGGCTGGCGAACCGGGCGCTGTTCATGGGCCGGATCGACAAGGCGCTGGCCGACGCGGACCGGGCAGGCTCGAGCGGCGTCGGTCTGATCTTCCTCGACCTCGACGGTTTCAAGACCGTGAACGACACCTGGGGCCACGCCCAGGGCGACGAGGTCCTCAAGGTGGTGGCCGACCGGTTGAAAGCCGCGATCGGACCGCACGACACCGCGGCGCGACTGGGCGGTGACGAGTTCGCCGTGCTCTGTCCGGACGACGCGGACGTCACCCTCCTGCACAGCGCCGCAGAACGGATCCGGGCAGAGTTGCGCCGGCCCGTCAGGCTGGGCGCCGGCCGGATCTACGACCAGCTCTCGGTCAGCGCCGGCGTGGTGATCTCGCAGCCGGGATGCGTGAGCGAAACGCTGCTGCAGCGGGCCGACAACCTCATGTACTTCGCCAAACGCAGCGGCAAGGACTGCGTCACGATGGGCAGCGAACCCGCCGAGGAAGCCGCCCTGCTGCGGGAGATGCAGCTGACCCCTGACCTGGACCGCGCGGTCGACCTCGACGAATTCGCCGTCCACTTCCAGCCGATCGTGGATCTGCGCACCGGCGAATGCGTCGCCGCGGAGGCACTGCTGCGCTGGCAGCATCCCGAGCGTGGGCTGCTGTGTCCCGACGCGTTCCTGACCGTCGCCGAAGCGTCCAGGCACATGCCCGCCATCGGGCGGGGCGTGTTGAACGAGGCATGCCGGCAGGCGAGGTCGTGGGCCGGTGCGGCGGCAGGGTCCGCCGTACACGTCAACGTCTCCGGCCGGCAGATCGAGGTGGGCGACCTGCGCGCCGACGTGCTCGGCGCGCTCGACGTCAGCGGACTGGATCCACGCCGACTCGTGCTCGAACTGACCGAGACGCACGCCGGGCGGGTGGCGGCCTCGATCCGCGACGACCTCGACATGCTGCGGGAACTCGGTATCCGCATCGCCATCGACGATGTCGGCACCGGGTTCAGCGGGCTGGTGAAGATCATCGACCTGCCGATCGACATCCTCAAGATCAGCCGGCAGTTCATCGCCGGCATCACCGACGATGCCCGGTGCGCCGCGATCACCAAGGCGATCGTCGGGCTGGGCTCCAGCCTCGGTCTGACGGTCATCGCCGAGGGCATCGAACGTCAGGACCAACGCGACCTACTGATCGAGTGGGGGTGTGAGTTGGGACAGGGCTACCTGTTCGGCAAGGCTCGACCCGTGGCCGACGGAATCAAATCGCCCCTCTCCCTGTTCCATCACGCATAGGCGGTATCACCGCCTGGGAGACAGAAGAGGCGAGATCGATGAAGAGAATCGGCATGATGAGCCTGGTGGCCGGGGCACTGTCGGCGGCGGTGATCGGCTTCGCCGGTCCGGCGCAGGCGGACCAGACCGGGTTCGGGTTCGGCGGCTACGGTTACGGCCATCACGGCTACGGGTACGGATACGGCAACGACGACTACCCGTGGATCCACCAGCTGTTCCCGACGGTGAAGGTGCCGCACGTGAGCACCACCGTGCATCCCTGATCCACCGACGACCACGAGGGCGCCCGCAACAGCGGGCGCCCTCGTCGTATGTCACCGCCACGGCTGTTCGTTGCGTTCGCGGCGCGTCTGTTCGTCCGCGCGGCCGCTCGCCCAGAACTCTTCGAACCGCTGGCCGGGGTAAGCATTCGGTATCCGATTCAGGAGGCGGCTGAGCCACCGCGGTGGTCGGGCCGGTTCCCATTGAGGGACAACGGTACTCAGTGCAGCCATGGTCTTGAGAACGACGAAGACGCTGAACAGGCTCGACGACGCGCCGGTCACCGCGATGCCTGCCATACCGAAGATCAGGGTCAGGTGCACGACGATGACGCGGCTGAGTCCCCGCTGCGCCGTCTGTTCCAGCCGCGAGAACGGCCATCCGCGCAGGGTCAACAGGTCGATCACGAAGTCGAGCGCGAGAAGCGCCAGAACGCACAGCGCGCCCAGTCGCACGTCGCCCCAGCCGATCACCGCGATCGAATCGGCGGCGTGCCGATCCAGCAGGACGATGATGACGGCGAGGAAGATGCCGTGGACGAGGGTGAACGCCGTGCTGGTGACGACGAAGCCGGTGAGGAACGTCGAGGCGCCCGTCGTGCGCCTGTTCTCGCTCGGCGGGGCGTAGCGGAAGTGGCCGCGCCGCGGAGACCACCTCTGATGCACCAGGATTCGCGCCGCGATGAATCCACATCCGGCCGCGGTCTCGAACCAGTACACCACCAGCGTGGTGGCTCCCGACCAGTTCTGCGTGAACCAGCCGACCACCGGCACCGCGATGACGGCGAGCAGGGTGGCGAGATGCACGAACCGGATCATCGCCCGGCGTTCATCCCTGGCGTCCGCGCCACTTGTCGAGCAACCTGCGGTCCCTCTTGGTGGGCCGCCCGGCGCCGCGGTCGCGGACGGCGACAGGTACCGACGCCACCGGCGGGGGCGGGGGAGTGCGGTCGAGGTAGCAGGTCGCCGCGTCGGCGGCGCTCACGCGCTTCTGGATCACGCGCACCACCTCGACGATCCGGGTGCGGTCACCCACCAGGGCCCGCACTGTATCGCCGGGCCCCACCATGGTCGACGGCTTGGCCGGCCGGTCGTTGACGCGTACGTGCCCACCCCGGCACGCCTCGGCTGCGTCGGGTCGCGTCTTGGTCAACCGGACCGCCCACAACCAGCGATCCACCCGTGTCGCTTCCACGAGGATCATCATGGACTGCGGAGAACCTCGTCAGCGACCCCCGGAGGAGATGCACGTGCTTCTGGTGACCGGCCCCACCGGAAACTTCGGCCAGGAACTCGTCGACCTTCTCGATCAGCGATACCGACGGCCGTGGCGCGTCGGCAGCCGCCACCCCGAACGATGTGCAGCGGCCACCTCGGCCGAGGCCGTGCTTCTGGACTTCTTCGACCGCACCACGTGGGCTCAGGCGCTCGAAGGCGTGCAGGCGCTGTTCCTGCTGTTCCCGCTGCCGGGGAATCGCGCTGCGCGGCAAGCGATCGTGCCGTTCCTGCACGCCGCCGAGCGCACCGGGTGCCGGCACGTCGTCTACTTGTCGGTCTTCGGCGCCGACCGGGCGCGCTTCATTCCGCACCACACAGTGGAGGCCGCGCTGCGGGATTCGGCCATGTCGGCCACGGTCCTGCGGTGCAGCTTCTTCATGCAGAACCTGCACCGGGCGATCTCCACCCACGGTGTCGACATCTCAGAAGCCGGGGAACTCTTCATCCCCGCCGGCCGGGGCGCGACGACATTCATCGATGCGCGCGACGCGGCCGACGTCGCCGCCACCGTCTTTGCGGACCCGGACGTTCATCGTGACGTGGTGTACCACCTCACAGGGCCGACTCCGCTGACCATGGCCGAGGTCGCCGCCGAAATGACCGCCGTTCTGGGCCGCCCCATCCGCTACGTCGACCCCAGCCTGCCGCGATTCGCCGTGCGGCTGCGCCGCCGCGGAGTCGGCTGGGACACCATCGGATTCATGTCCGCGGTGTACACGCTGACCAAACTCGGGCGAAACCAGCCGGTCACCGGCGATGTGCAGCGGCTGCTGGGCCGGCAGCCGCGCCCACTGCACGATTTCCTTGTCGACAACGCGTGGCGCTGGCGGGATCGGGCATGGACCTAGGCGATGAGTTCAAGTGCCGTGTCCCGACCGCGGTCCAGGAACTTGATGATCTCGGTTGCCGCTGAACGCACCTGTTTCTGAGTGGCCCGCTCCGGTCCCAGCAGCGCGGTCACCGCGACGCTCAGCACGTTGAGCGGGGAGTCCGCGGGGCGGGGCCCGGGCGCAGGACCGACGAGCGACAATGCGATCCCGGTGACGAGTCCGTGCAGCGCGAACGCCTGATCGGCTGTCTCCCAATCGGTTCGGGCCATCCCATGGCGGCGCCACACCGGAAGCACCGCGCCGATCACCGCGCTGGGCCCGAGCGCGTCGTGCAGGGCGACCGAGCGAGGATGGTCGGCCAGCACGCCGAGGAGGTTCTCGTCATGGCGTTGCAGCGCCGCGAGCAACGGCTGGCTCGTTGCGACGTCGAGCATGGTCGGGCAGAACCGGGACGGGCGCGCGAGGTCGGGTTCCTCGCCGAGTCGACGGATCAGGTCGTCCAGCAGGCCGAGGAAGCCGCGGCCGAGCAGGCCGATCAGCAGATCCTCCTTGGTGGGCCAGTACAGGTAGACGGTGCCCTTCCCCACGTGGGCGCGCTGGGCCACGTCGGCCACGGTGAAGCCACGCGCACCCCGTCCGATGAGCAGGTCGCTCGCCGCGGCCAGGAGGCGCGCCGCCTTCGTCGAGTGCTGTTCGGGCAGGCCGACGGACGGAGTGCTCACCGGTGTGACTATAGCCAGCGGCCGAGACGGACTGAACGGACTGACCATATCGGTCGTTTGGTCAGTTCTCGGGTACGCTCGGTGGCGACCGTCAATCGCCGCTCTCGGACGAGGAGACCACCGTGGCCAACCCTTTCGTTGATCGAGCAGGCCGAGTTCAGGCCATGCAGAAGGCGATCTTCACCGTCGCCGAGCTGATCGGTCCGGTCGTCGACCTGTCCAGGATCTACGTCGACGGGCTGGAGAACCTCCCCCGCGACGGACGGTTCCTGCTCGTCGGCAACCACACCACATCGGGATGGGCCGAGATCGTTTTGACCCCTTACTTCGTGCACCGCGAACTCGGCGTCCGCGTGCGGGGGCTGGCCACCCGGCAGCTGGCCGACATGCGCGGCATCGGCCGCGAGGTGATGGAGGCGGCCGGCGCGGTGGTCGGCGACCCCGAGACCGGCGCCGAGCTGATGCGCCGGGGCGAAACGGTGCTGGTCTTCCCCGGTGGAGGGCGGGACATGCTCAAGTTCAAGGGCGAGGAGTATCAGCTGCTGTGGCAGGGCCGCAGCGGGTTCGCCCGGCTGGCCATCGCCCATGACTACCCGATCGTGCCTGTCGGGCTGGTCGGTGGGGACGACGTGTATCAGAGCCTCGTCGCACGCGGCGGTACCTGGGAGCGGATGACCCGCGGTCTCGGGGAACGTCTGCACGGTGTGCGCGATGTCGGGATCCCGCTGATGCGCGGACTGGGTCCGACGATGGTGCCGCGGCCACAGCGGATGTACCTGCGGTTCGGATCCCCAATCGACACGAGCCGGCCCGCGCCTGAACCAGCCGCCCGGTGGGAAGCCACTGTGAAGGAACAGACGCAGACCGCCCTGGAGGGGATCCTCGAGGAACTGCGCAGGCGCCGCGACTGCGACCCGTTCCGCAACCTCAATCCGCTCGCCTGGGGACGCGCCCTGCGCCCGGCGCTCACCGGTTGACGCGGCTGAGGTGGAATCGCCCGGGGAACGGGTATCGCCGTTATATGGGTAATTCGCGTCCCAAGGTGGTCATCGTCGGCGGAGGTTTCGGCGGACTGTTCTGCGCCCGACGCCTGAAGAACGTCGACGCCGATGTCACGCTGCTCGACCGTGCGGCATGCCATGTGTTCCAGCCGCTGCTGTATCAATGCGCAACCGGCACTTTGAGTATCGGCCAGATCAGCCGCTCACTGCGCCAGGAGCTCGAACACCATCACAACGTCACCACCCTGCTCGGCGAGGCCGTCCGGCTCGACCCCGACGCGCGTCGTGTCACCGCACGCCGTCCCGACGAGACCACCTTCGATCTCGACTACGACTATCTGGTGATCGCGGCGGGCATGCGTCAGTCCTACTTCGGCAAGGAGGAGTTCGCGACCTGGGCGCCCGGCATGAAGACCCTCGACGACGCGCTCAGCATCCGTCGCCGTGTCTTCGCCGCGTTCGAGATCGCCGAAACGCTGCCTCCTGGCCCCGAACGTGACCAGTGGCTGACGTTCGTCGTGACCGGCGGGGGCCCGACCGGTGTCGAGTTGGCAGGCCAGATCCGGGAACTGGCGACGCGGGCGCTGGCCAACCAGTTCCACAGCATCAATCCCGAAGACGCCCGGGTGCTGCTGTTCGACGGTGGCGACCGCGTGCTCAAGAGTTTCGCGCCGGCGCTCGCCGACCGGGCGCAGCGCACGCTCGAAATCCTGGGCGTAGAGATGCATTTCGGCGTCCACGTCACGGACGTCCGACGCGACGGTGTGACAGTCAGCCCGAAAGGTGGCGCACCGAGTGAGGAGTACGCGAGCCGCACGGTGCTGTGGACGGCCGGTGTCGAGGCCGTGCCGTTCGCGCGGCATGTCGCCGAGGTGCTGGGCGCGCAGACCGACAGGTCGGGGCGGATCTCGGTGGACGCCGATTTGTCGGTGCCCGGGCACTCAGAGGTCTTCGTGATCGGGGATCTCGCCGGCCGCGACGGGCTGCCCGGGGTGGCGGAGAACGCCATGCAGGGCGGTCTGCACGCCGCGGCCTGCATCCGTCGCGAACTCAGCGGCGCCGCCCGGAAGAACTACCGCTATCGCGACCTCGGATCGGCGGCCTACATCAGCCGCGGCAACGCCCTGCTCCAGGCGGGCCCGGTCAAACTCGCCGGGTTGGCGGGGTGGCTCGGGTGGGGGTTCATCCACATCGCTTTCCTCACCGGCGTGCGTAACCGGTTCAGTACCGTCGGCACCTGGCTGGCGACCATCACGCGAGCCAATCGCAGCGATCGCGCTTTCATCCTCGGCGGATCCGGCCATCCCGAGGAGCCCTACACCTGGGAATCGCCTGTGCACCAGAGCTATACCGCCCGGCAGCAGAAGTCGGCCTAGCACGTTCCCCATGCTTGGCGCACTCGCGGGTGCGACACCCGCGGCCGTCAGGCCGCTTGGTGGTCGGGTGGTGCGGGTCCGCCGGGTTCGCCTGGTTCGTCGGCTGAGGTGGGAGGTTCCGCTTCGGTCGGCTCGACCGGCTCGGCCGGCGTGGTCTCGGCAGCGTCATGATCCTCCGGTTCATCGGGTGGGCGTAGGAGGGCTTCGGGGCGGTGGTAGGTGTTGATGCGTGTTTGGCCGGTGTCGAGGTGGGCGGGTGGGGTCCATTCGACTTCGGTGCGGGTGTTCATCGCGGTGGTCCAGCCGCCGTCGGTGTTGACGCTGCGGTTATCGGGTGGGCAGGCCAGGCCGAGGTCGTTGATGTTGGTGTTGCCGCCATCAGCCCAGTCGGTGGTCACATGATGAACCTGGGCGCCGTAGGCGCCGACGGTGCAGCACGGTTTGGTGCATCCCCCGTCACGCGCGATCAGCATGATCCGCTGCGCCGGCGACGCGATACGGCGGGTGCGGAACAGGTCCAGGGCGGATCCGGTGGCTTGGTCGAAGACCGCCAGATAATGGTTGGCGTGTCCGGCCATCCGGATGACGTCTTTGATGGGCACGCGGGTGCCGCCGCCGGTGACACCGATCCCGGCCCGGGATTCCAGGTCTTGCAGGGTGGTGCGGATGATCACCGCCACCGGCAACCCATTCAAGTGACCCACCTCGCCGCTCATCAGGGCGATCCGTCCGACGGCGAGCAGGGCGTCGTGTTGGCGTTGGGCCAGGCTGCGGTGATCGTTGTCGATCTGGGCCTGGGTGGGGGTGCCCGAGGTGCACGGTTCGGGATCGTCGGGGTTGCACATACCGGGGGCGGCGTATTTGGCGAACAGCACCTCGAACACCGCCCACGCCTCGGGCGTCAACCGGGCGGCCAGGTCGGTCATCGCATCGCGGCGCTGCTTTCCCTTCGACACCCCACGCGTGCGGGCACGCTCGGTGTCATCGGGTTCGGGGCCGTCCTGATCGAGCAGAAACAGGGTCAGATCGGCGGCGTTCTCGACGTCTTTGGGCCCGGCCCCGACCGCGGTGCGCACCAGGTCGACCTCGAACTGCTCCCGGGTGGCGGTGTCGACGAAACCGGGGAGTTTGTCGACGGCTTTGCGGATCACCTCGACATGCTCAGCATTGATCAACCCCTTCTCCTGCGCCACCGCGACCGCCGGCAGTGCTGGGGGCAGCGGCGGCCCGGTCACCGGCTGGCGCGGCGCCAGCAGGGCGGCGTCGCCCAGGCGGCGGTGCGCCTCGGCGGTGGTGATGCGCCACCGGATCGCGAGCACGTCTTTCCAGTTCTTGGCGCCCATCTGCTGCGGGGTGGTCTCGACCTGCAGCCGGGCCAGCAGCCGGTGCCGCAG
The DNA here is from genome assembly GCF_010729305.1 of Mycolicibacterium psychrotolerans. Lineage (NCBI taxonomy): Bacteria > Bacillati > Actinomycetota > Actinomycetes > Mycobacteriales > Mycobacteriaceae > Mycobacterium > Mycolicibacterium psychrotolerans. Next base: position 986,655 of record NZ_AP022574.1, read on the forward strand.
CGCGGGCAGCCGGCACCACACGGTTTCCAGCTCGTCGAGCACCTCGACCAGCTCGGTGCGGGTGGCCAGGTCCGAGTCGCAGCCGGCCAGGGTGTCGACAGCATCCACCAGCGCCGCCACTGCGGCCTGCAGATCCGTCCCCGACATACTTCGAACATACATTCGACCACCGACAAAAACGGCCGGCCGCTGCAGCTCTGGCGGATCTGCCTATCCGTACGGATCGGTTGTCGCATCTTCGCGTGCGCGGAGGCGCTCCCGGAGATCCAGCAGTAGATCAGAGGCGAGGTCGAAGTCGGCCCTTGGCCCGTCGCGCGTCCAGGACTCGACGATGAACTGCGCGAGAGCCCGCAGCTTCACATTGCAGTTCTGCGACATCGCACGAAGGATGTCGAACGCGCCGTCGGCGTCCATGCCGAAGGTCTGCATCAGCATGCCCTTGGCCTGTTCGATGACGGGCTGGCTGGCCAGCTTGTCGTGCAGATGCGCGATCTCCCGTTGCAGGTCCGCCGTGTCGGCGTGGTCGACGCGGGACGTGGTGCGCGCGCCGGTCATGGTCGTGATCCTCCGTTTCCGTCGTGGACAGGACCGGTGGCCCCTTTCTACGCCGATACATGCGCTACAGCAATGATTGCCAGGAAACTTTCATGCAGGCCGGTGAATCGACGTGGTTGCCACGGTCAGTCCGAGCCGTCGAGGGTGACAACCACTTTGACGTCGTCGGGTTCGGCGGTGAAGGCGTCAGCAGCGCGGTGCAGGGGGACGCGTCGGGTGATCAGGCCGGCCAGCCAGTCCCTGTCGGCCTCGGCCAGCGCGTCGGCGGCCTGACGGTAGTGCCGCAGGTTGGCGTTGACCGACCCCACCACGGCGTCGTTCTCGAGCACCAGCTCGCGGTTGATCGCGCCGGCGTCGATCTTCAGGCGCCGCCCCGCCGGGGAAACACCGGTGAGGCAGACGATTCCGTACGTCGAGGTGTTCGCGATCGCCCCGAAGACCACCGGCGCCGCCCCCGTCGCCTCGATGACCACGTCAGGCTGTAGCCGCGCGGCGACGGTGTCGATGTCGTCATGGTGGTAGGTCGCTCCCAGCGCCGCGACGATGCCCGGTTTCGGCCCCTCCGTGACCCGGTCCAGAACGTGCGTGTCGAGCCCCCGCTGCACCGAGAGCATGGCCGCGAGCAGACCGATCGGCCCGGCTCCGGTGATCAGTGCGCGTCGGGGCTCGAAGTAGGCACGCTGTCCGATCCGCCATACCTGTTCCCAGGCCTTGGCGACCACGGTGGTCGGTTCCATCAGTACTCCGACATCGGCGAGTCGCTCGTCGATCGCGATCGCATAATCGGCCTCGACGCACCACCGTTGCGCACCGTAGCCGTCGATCTCCTTGATGCCCCGCTCGGTGTAGCGGCCGTTCCTGCACATGTCGAACTCACCATGGGCGCAGGCCCGGCACGGCACCGGGTCGGGCCTGCGCACCACGCCGACCACCAGGTCACCGGTGCGAAAGCTGCTCCCCGAAGGCGCCTGGGCCACCCGGCCCAGCGATTCGTGACCGATCACCAGCGTGTCCCGCCCGGGTGGTGCCCAGCCGTAGCTCCCGCTGACGATCTCCTTGTCCGTGCCACACACACCGACTGCGAGGCCGTCGACCACCAACTCGTCAGGCCCGGGTCGCGGCTCGGCCACATCGTCCACCCGGAGTGTTCCGGCGCTTCCCGGCCGCACGATCAAAGCTTGCATGTACGCCGGTTTGCCGGTATGCATTCGTTGCAAACACGCAACAATTGCGGACGGTTGAAATCGACATGAGGGGCGGGGATGCCGGACCGCGGCGTGACGAGTACCGGCACGCGCTCGCCTGACGGGCCGTCAGGACGCCAGCGCCTGAGGCGACAGCTCCTTCAGCATCGCATTGGCCCAGCGCATCTGGCGCAAGGTCTGCGGGTGACACCGTTGCGTCACGGCGAGCAACTGTGCATCCTTGTTGGCCTGTGCGCCCTGAGCGAGCAACTCCCAATCCAGAGATGTGCCCGCCGCGTCGCGGTGCACCCGGCGCAGATCCGCCAGCAGCAGCAGAGTGGGTTCAGGCCGGCGTCGCAGGGCATCGCTGAGGCGCTCCTGCATCGTGCGCCCCAGCCGGCGACGCCAGGCTCCCGAGGAGAGCCGCAGACCGTAGTGACGACCGTGGTCGGCGAGCGTCGCCGCGTGATCGTCCGACCAGGCGGCCAAGTCACGCGCGAGATGACAGATGTCCTGATCGGCGTGGTGGCGGGCTGCGATGGCACGCAGGTCGTGGGCAAGATGGAGCTCGCTGCGGTGTAGTTCGGTGATGGCGAGCGTCAGCTTGGTCATGGCTGCATCTCCTCGGTGACGCGTTCGTCGGCAAGCGCCGCCTCGCCTCCCTCGGTGCGGGGAACCGCCGCTGCCACCGGGGCCGAGGCCGTCGTGGTGGGTGCCGGTGCGGCACCGCGGCCCCGGCTCACCCGGCGCAGCGTCGCGGCTGCGGTCTTGAAGATCGGCTGCTTGGACACCGGATCCCAGTCGGTGAGGGTGAGTTCGTTGGCGGCGCGGTGGCGGTCACCGGAGTCGGTGTCCCAGTACCCGTAGTGGAAGGGAAGGAAAACGACGCCCGGGCGAATGCCGGTGATCCGGGCCGACGCAGCGACACAGCCACGCGCCGTGCGGATCTCAACGGCATCGCCTTCATCGATGCCGACGCGCCGGGCGTCGGACTCGGCGATCTCGACCCATACCTGCGGTGCGGCCGCGTCGAGTTGCGGCGCGCGGCCGGTCTTGGTGCGGGTGTGGAAGTGATAGAGCGTGCGACCGGTGATCAGCACATAGGGATACTCCCGGGAGGGTGGCTCGTGAGGCGGTACGTACTCGGCGGCCTTGATGATCGCCCTGCCGCCTGGGTTCATCGCGCGGTACTCGGTCGGCTCCAGAGGTGCGCCCGTGATGAGGTCCTTGCCGTAGGCCTCGCAGTAGTCCGGTGCGGCGAAGAACTCCCCGTCGGCGTAGAGGCGTTCGGCGCCGTCGGGATGGTCTGCGTTGCAGGGCCATTGGATGCCGCTGCCGCCACGCAGCAGGTCGTAGCTGAGCCCGGTGTAGTCGCAGGGCCGTCCGGCGCTGCACTTCTTCCACGCCTCGAAGGCCTCCTCCGGGGTTGTCCAGTTCGGAAGCGGGTTTCCGTCCTTGTCGCGGAAATCCATCCGTCGCGCGTAGTCGAGGAAGACGTCCAGATCGGCGCGCGCCTGCCCGGGCGGTTCGACCGCCTTATCCGAAATGTGCACGGTGCGGTCGACATTGGTGAAGGTACCGGTCTTCTCGGCCCACGCCGCGGCCGGCAGCACCACGTCGGCGAGCTGTGCGGTCTCGGTCAGGAAGATGTCCTGCACGACCAGGAACAATCTCTCCTGGGCCAGGATGGCACGGATTCGTGCGAGGTCGGGCAGCGACACCGCGGGGTTGGTGGCGCTGACCCACAGCATCCGTAGTGTGCCTTCCTCGGCGTAGCGGAACATCTGCATTGCATGCGTCGGCGGGGCATAGTGCGGGATCTGCATCATGTCGACGTTCCACAGCTTCGCCAGCTCCTCGATGTGAGAGTCGTTGGCCCAGTTGCGGAATCCAGCGAGATCACCATCCGCACCGCATTCGCGGGTGTTCTCGGCGGTGGGCTGGCCGTTCATCTGCAGCACCCCGCAACCGGGCTTGCCGAGCATGCCGCGCACCAGGTGGATGTTGTTGACCTGCACCGACGCGGCCGTGGCCTGGTGAGATTGATAGAACCCCTGCAGCACCGTCGAGAGCAGTCGCTCCGCGTTGCCCACGATCTCCGCCGCGCGCCGAAGATCCGACGCGTCGATCCGGCAGATCTGCGCGACCCGTTCGGGCGGGAACTCCGCGACGCGCTTGCTCAGCTCGGCGAAGCCGACCGTGTGCGCCGCGACGTACTCGTGATCCACCCAGTCGTGAGCCAGGATCTCGTGCAGCAGACCGTTCATCAGTGCGACGTTGGTGCCCGGCAGCGGCGCCAGGTGCACGGTCGCGTGCTCAGCCACCGGTGTCGGCCGCGGGTCGACACAGAGAATCGCCGGCGGATTCGGGCCGGCGAGCCGGTCCAGCATCCGCATCCACAGCACCGTCTGGGTCTCGGCGACGTTGTGCCCGTAGAGCGCGATGACGTCAGCGTGATCCACATCGGTGTAGGAGCCGGGCTGCCCGTCGCAGCCGAACGACTCCTTGAGCGCCTCGGCGGCCGTCGCTGTGCACAACCGGGTGTTGCCGTCGACGTGGTTGGTCCCGATCGCGGCGTGGGCGATGACGCCCTGGGTGTAGTACTCCTCGATGAACAACTGCCCGGAGGTGTAGAAACCGATCGCGCTGGGTCCCTGATCGGCGAGCAGGTGCTTGCTGCGCGACACGACGGCGTCCATCGCGGTGTCCCAATCGGTTTCCACCAGTGCGCCGCCGCGGCGGATCAGCGGCGTGGTCAGCCGGTCGGCTGACGCGTTGGCCTGCCAGCCGAAGAGGTCCTTGGGGTCGAGACGGCCGTGGTTGACGCGGTCGACCGCGCGGCCACGCACCCCGACGATGCGGCCGTCCTTGACCGCGATGTCGAGCCCGTCGCCGTTGGAGTGCAGCACCGCCGCCGACTGGACCCACGCGTCGACCTGATCGGGCGATACACCGTCGGCGAGGTAGGAGTCGACGCGGTGCGGCCACTGCTCGCCGGGGCCGTACGGCGTCCGGGCTCCCCACGGTTCGGCGATGCGGTCCCTGAGTCCCACGGTCCACTCCTCAGCTCACGGATGCACTACAGACAGGTCTGTATCGTCGGAAGTCTTACCCGTCCTCTTCCCAGCGAAACCGGACCCGCCATGCCCGTCGACACGTCCCCGTCAGCCCGGCAACGCATCCTCACGACGGCCTACGACCTGTTCACTCGCCGCGGGATCCGCGATGTGGGGGTGGACGAGGTCGTGCAGAAGGCAGCCGTCGCGAAAACGACGCTGTACCGGCACTTCCCGTCCAAGGACGACCTGGTGATCGCCTTCCTCGCCGAGCGTGAGCAGCAGTGGACGGTCGAGGTCGTCGAGAAGCAGTCCTACCTTCGCGAAGATGATCCCGAGGGTCGGCTGTTGGCGATCTTCGACGTGTTCGACGACTGGTTCGCCGAGCACAGCGACTTCGAGTCGTGCTCGTTCGTCAAGGTGTTACTCGAGATGGGCGCCGAGGGCCGCATCGGGGAGGCGTGTATCGCGCATCTCGCGGCCATCCGCGGAATCGTCGCCGAGCGGGCCCGGCTCGCCGATCTGCGCGACGTCGAGGAGTTCACGCTCGCGTTCAACGTCCTCATGAAGGGCAGCATCATCGCCGCCGCCGAAGGGGACCGCGCCGCGGCGCGGCGCGCGAAGCCGATGGCCGCGTCGCTGATCGACCGTCACCGCGCGGGTGCGTGAGAGGACACCCGGGCCCGCCCGACGACAAGCGGGCGCACGATGCCCGGCATCCCCCGCCAGGCCGCGTCGTCGGTCTCGGCCGTGAAGCCGCAGGCACGCATGGTTTCCAGAGTCGTTCTGTTGCAGACGCATCCGCCCGCGAACGCCCGCCACGGCCGCACCAGCGCGTCCTGCCATGTGGCGAGCCGGCGCGAACGCGCACGCACGTGTTCGATGAACAGCACCCGACCGTCCGGGCGCAACACCCGGGCGATCTCGCGCAGGGCACGTTCGGGGTCGGCGACGGTGCACAACACCAGCGTCGCCACGACGGTGTCCACCGATGCGTCGGGAAGGGGCAGACGTTCGGCGGGAGCGTCGACGATCCGGGCCGCGCGGCCGTGCCGTTCGAGCCGCCGGGCCAGTCGCCGCCGCATCCCGGGCTCGGGCTCGGCCAGAATCAGGTCATCGACCCCGTCGGGATAGTGGGCGACGTTCAGGCCAGTGCCTGCGCCGATCTCGAGGACGCGACCGCGCGCGCCGACGAGCACGGCGCGACGCCGACGGCGCATTCCCGCAGCCTCGCCCCACCACAGGAACGGGTCGTAGAGCAGTGCCATCACGCGTAGCCAAGTTTGGTTCATGACCGGAATCTAGGTGGAGGAGCGACGTCGGCGCATCGCCCGAGTCGGCCATCGCCGGACGATGGCCGATTCCGGTGAGGTCAGAGCAAGCCCAGCTGAGCTGCCACGGCCACTGCAGCAGTGCGGGACGGGCTGCTGAGCTTGCGGCGGATGTTGGCGACGTGACGGTGCACGGTGTGCGGACTGACCACGAGGTGCTCGGCGATCTCGTGGTCGCTGAGTCCGCGCGCTACACAGCGGAGAACCTCCCGCTCGCGCAAGGAGAGCGGGCCGGCGTCAGGCGACGGTTCCTCCGGTGGCTGCACTGCCAGTCCGCCCCGGCAGGCGCGCACGACCGAGTCCACGTCGCCGTGCCAAGGGAAATGCGAAGTGCCCTGCAGCGGAACGAAAGTCGCGCCGGGTATGGCGGTAGCGACCTCGCGTCCGAGTCGATAGGGGACGGCGCGGTCCTCGCGACGGTGCACCACGGTGGTCGGCGCGCGGACGGCGGCCAGGCACTCGCGCACGTCGAGCCGGTACACCAGCCTCAGCAGCGCTGCGGCGGTCTGCGCCGTGGCCGACTCGCGCTGCAGCCGCGCGAAACGGTCGTGCTCGGCGGCGTCGGCACCGCCGAGGAAGATGTCACCGAGGACACGCGAACCGAGGCCCCAGTGCACGTCAACCGCCGCCACGATCGCATCGGCCACTCCCGGCGGGGTGAGATCGTCGCCGCGGGCGTAGCTGCCGTAGAGCACCAGCCGGTCCACTCGCTCGGGATACGCCGCGGCGAAGGCGACCGCGGTGCAGCTTCCCGACGAACCGCCCATCAACGACACCAGGTCCAGCCCGAGCTCGTCGCAGAGTACGCGCAACGTCGCCACCTCGTCGGCGAGCGTCAGGTCGGACTCGTTCACCGAGCGGTCCGACATGCCTGCACCGAGGCGGTCGTAGCGGATCAACAAGCGGTCGGCGGCGATGCCGTCCCAGAACCGCCGCACACCGGGGTGCTGCCAGTCGAGTTCGAGATGACTCACCCACCAGGCCGGGGCGACGAGCGGCGGCTCACCGCTGTCCGCCGGCCCGCGCACCTCGTACGCCAGCCGACGGTCACCGAGCGAGAGGAACCGAATCCCGGGCGGACCCACCACGTACCGAGCCTACGGCGTTCTTGCTGGTGTGACGGACCTATGACGACCTCGTCGCCGCGGTGAGTAGGCGTACCGGGATCGACCCGGGCACCGTGACATCCTGTCCGACCTCGGCCCAGCGTGCGCCGGCACCATCGCCATCGCGCCGAGCGCGAACATCAATCCCGAGAAGCGGTACCCGAGCCTGTTCGGGCCCGTGCACGGGTCCGCCCCCGACATCGCGGGACGCGGCATCGCCAATCCCATCGGCCAGATCGGGTGTGCCTCGATGATGCTCGACCATCTCGGCGAGCCTGCTGCCGCGAACGCCATCGTCGGGGCGATCGAAGACACCCTCGCGGGCGGCGGCGACGTGCTGGACCCCCGACACGGGCGGCCAGGCGACCACCGGCAGGCTGGGAGACGCCATCGCCGAACGGATCCGTGCGGCCGGCGCAGCCTGACCGGAACGCCCTGGCTCCCAGCAGATTCCCAGCAATCACTCAGGCACGCCAGCCGGTGTTGTGGAGTCCGATGACGTGTCGTACCGTCAACGAAGTTGATTAGCCACCCTATAGATCGCCGGACCGACGCCGAAGCGACACAGAATTGGTCCGTGGGCGTCGCCGCTCCTGAAAGGGTCACGCATGCAGCGGGTCTCGATTGCCCGGCGGCTCGGCCGACGCTGGACGCTCGTGCTCGCGGTCGTGGTAATCGCGGTGGCCGGGTTCACCGTGTACCGGCTGCGCGGCATCTTCGCCTCGGAGGACGTCACGGCGACCGCCAGCGGATCCGACAGCCAGATCGTCCCGTTCAACCCCAAGCACGTCGTCCTCGACGTCTTCGGCGCGCCCGGCACCACCGCGACCATCACCTACCTCGACGTCCACGCCCAGCCACAGAAGGCGGTCGACGTCCCGCTGCCCTGGTCCTATGACGCCGTCACCACCGACCCCGCCGTGTTCGTCAACGTCGCCGCCCAGGCGAACGGCGACACCATCGGCTGCCGCATCACAATCGACGACGCGGTCAAAGACGAGAATCAGGTGAACACCCTGAACGCCTACACCTTCTGCCTGGACAAGTCCGGATGAGCTCGGTCCCGGCCCTGATCCGCCGCTTCTCGGTGCTGATCGCGCTGTTCTGGCTCGCGACCGCCGTCGTCACCAACGTCTTCGTCCCACAGCTGGAGACCGTCGCCGAGTCGCACAACGTGTCGCTGAGCCCGAAGGATGCGCCGTCCCTGCAGGCCAGCAAGCGCATCGGCAAAGACTTCGGCGAATACGACTCCGACAGTTCGGCGATGATCGTCCTCGAGGGTGATCAACCGCTCGGCGCCGATGCGCACCGCTACTACGACGGCCTGGTGCACAAGCTCGAGCAGGACACCACACACGTCCAGCACATCCAGAACTTCTGGGGAGACCCGCTCACGGCGGCCGGCTCGCAGAGCTCCGACGGCAAGGCTGCGCTGGTGCAGGTCTTTCTGGCCGGCAACCAGGGCGAGTCGCTGGCCAACGAATCCGTCGACGCGGTGCGCGACATCGTCGACAACACCCCGGCCCCGCCGGGGGTGAAGGCCTACGTCACGGGGCCCGCCCCGCTCATCACCGATCAGTTCGAGGTGGGCCGGCAAGGCACGCTGAAGACCACGCTGATCACCATCGGCGTCATCGCGCTGATGCTGCTGGTGCTGTACCGCCGCCTCACCACGGTGTTCTTCGTGATCTTCACCGTGATGATCGAGCTGACCGCGTCACGCGGTGTGGTCGCCGTGCTGGCCAACGCCGGCATCATCGACCTGTCGACGTATTCGACGAACCTGCTGACCCTGCTGGTGATCGCGGCGGGCACCGACTACGCGATCTTCATCCTCGGCAGATTCCACGAAGCGCGCTACGCCGGACAGGACCGCGTCGAGGCCTTCAACACGATGTACCACGGCACCGCGCACATCATTCTCGGCTCGGGCCTGACGATCGCCGGTGCGGTGCTGTGCCTGACCTTCACCCGGCTGCCCTACTTCCAGAGCCTCGGGGTGCCCGCGGGCATCGGCGTGCTGGTCGCGGTGGTCGCCGCGCTGACCCTGGCCCCGGCGCTGCTGTCCATCGGCCGCCACTTCGGCCTGTTCGAACCCGCCCGGCCCATGAACACCCGGACCTGGCGGCGCGTCGGCACCGCCATCGTGCGCTGGCCCGGCCCGATCCTCGTCGCCACCATCGCAATCGCCCTGATCGGTCTGCTGGCGCTGCCCAACTACAAGACCAACTTCGACAACCGCACCTACATGCCGGCCGACGCCCCGGCCAACGTCGGATACGCCGCCGCCGAACGGCACTTCTCCCAGGCACGCCTGGAACCCGAACTGCTGATGGTCGAAGCCGACCACGACCTGCGAAACCCGACCGACATGATCCTGCTCGAACGCGTGGCCAAGGCGGTGTTCCACACCGACGGCATCGCGCAGGTGCAGTCGATCACCCGACCACTCGGCACGCCGCTGGACCACACGTCGATCCCGTTCCAGCTCAGCGCCAGCAGCGCCGCGCAGATCAACGCGCTGCCCTTCCAGCAGGCCCGCACCGCCGACCTGCTCAAGCAGGTCGGCGTGATCAACGATTCGATCAACACCCTGCGTCAGCAGTACGCACTGCAACAGCAGTCGGCCGCGGTCACCGACGAGCAGACCCAGGCCTTCGCGCAGACCGTCGCCACCGCCCAGGACCTGCGCGACAAGATCGCCAACTTCGACGACTTCTTCCGGCCGATCCGCAACTACTTCTACTTCGAGCCGCACTGCTACGACATCCCGATCTGCTGGGCGCTGCGCTCGCTGTTCGACGCGCTCGACGGGATCAACGACCTGACCGACCAGCTGGCCAACGTGGCAGGCAGCATCGCCAAACTCGATGCGCTGCAACCGAAGCTGCTTGCACTGATCCCGCCGCAGATCGCCAACCAGCAGACCAACCGCGACCTGACGATGACGAACTACGCGACGCAGTCCGGCATCAACGACCAGAACTCGCGGGCGCTGGAGAACTCGACGGCACTGGGCGCGGCGTATGACGCATCGAAGACCGACGACTCCTTCTATCTGCCACCGGAGGCCTTCACCAACCCGGAGTTCCAGCGCGGGCTCAAGCTGTTCCTGTCCCCGGACGGCAAGGCCGCGCGCATGATCATCACCCACGAGGGCGATCCGGCGACCACCGAAGGCATTTCGCACATCGACGAGATCCGGCACGCCGCGGTCGAAGCCGTCAAGGGCACCCCGCTGGCCGGCTCCCGGATCTTCATCGCCGGAACCGCGGCCACCTACAAGGACATTCAGGACGGGGCGAAGTACGACCTGATGATCGCCGGCATCGCGGCGCTGTGCCTGATCCTGCTCGTCATGGTGTTCATCACCCGCAGCATCGTCGCGGCGTTCGTCATCGTCGGCACCGTCGCGCTGTCCCTGGGCGCCTCGTTCGGGTTGTCGGTGCTGATCTGGCAGGACCTGCTCGGCATCCAGCTGTACTGGATCGTGTTGGCACTGGCCATCATTCTGCTGCTGGCGGTGGGATCGGACTACAACCTGCTGCTGATCGCCCGCTTCAAGGAGGAGATCGGGGCCGGGCTCAACACCGGCATCATCCGCGCGATGGCCGGCTCCGGCGCTGTGGTGACCGCGGCCGGTCTGGTGTTCGCTGCCACCATGGCGTCGTTCGTGTTCGCCGACCTGCGCATCCTCGGCCAGATCGGCACCACGATCGCGCTGGGTCTGCTGTTCGACACGTTGATCGTCCGGTCGTTCATGACGCCGGCCGTCGCCGCGCTTCTCGGCCGATGGTTCTGGTGGCCGCTGCGAGTGCGCCCGCGTCCGGCCAGCCAGATGCTGCAGCCCTACGGATCGCGCGCGGCGGTCCGTCAGCTGCTGCTGTGGGAGGACGACGATCCGGCGGTCAGGCCAGCGGGGAAGTGAACCCGGTCATTCGGTAGCGCGCGGAAGCGCATTCCTGGTTGTGCCCGAGGCCGGATCGCAGCCAGGAATGTCCCCCGCAAGCGGGAGGTGCCCCCGATTCCGCGGCAGAGGGCTACGGCTCAGACGCGCGCGGGAACGCGCTGCTCGACCGGTTCGGCGTCGAGCACCTCGATGTCGCGCAGCGCGCCCTTCAGGTGCGCGACCCTGCGCAGCTGGCCGGCCATGTTCATCGACGTGAGCATTGGGATGCCGCCGATGAACGTACGGAACGAAGGATGCCCGCCGTCCAGATGCAGCACGAACAGGCACCCGACGACGTAGAAGAAGCCGAGCGTGAACAGCGCCGCCGGGATCGCATAGGCGAGCGGAGAGCGGGCGTCGGCTACCAGTTCGGCCGCGTAGTCCGCCTCGTCCCGGGTCAGCGGCTCACGCTTGCGCACCTTGGCGAGCACCGCTTTGTGGGCACCCACCTGATCGCCCAGCGGGTGCGACGTCCGCCTCTCGAGGCGGGTGATGTAGACGAACACACACGTGGCGAACACGATCTCCGCCGCCGCGGCCAAGACCGCAAGGTCACCCCATACACCGAGATTCACGCGACGACTCCTCACACTCTGACCGAAAGGTTACCCGGTCTAACTGTTCTCGGCGCACGCTCACAGCAAGGACACAGGAAGTGCTGCAAGCAATTCCGCCGCGCCTCGACGCTTGACAGCCGCAACGATCGTCGGCACTCTGGCGGACGAGGGGAGTACCTCACCAAGTTCGGCGTCGTCAACACGTTCCGGCCCACCGGATCCGGCGCCGGGCACCCGCGTTCGCGGGTCGAGCGAGACCTCATCTTTCGACGAGATGAGGAATGCGTGTCCACTGTCACCACACCACCCGCCGAACAGACGGCTCTGACCGCGCAACTGGTCACCGAGCTCCAGTCGATGCGGGCGTATCCGAGCATCTCCATTCTGGCGACCACCCGGCCCGGCCCCGCCATGCACGGCGAGGACGTCAGCGTGCTGCGGAGTCTGGCGGCGAGCGCGGCGCGCAGGCTGGCGGCCGAGGACTCCGGTCACCTCGACGCCGACCCCGAGCGCCTGCTGGCCGCGCTCAACGTGATGATCGGTGATGCGGCAGGCAGGCCGACTGGCCGAGGCGTCGCGCTGTTCGTCAGCGCCTCCGAGCAGTTCCGCGTGAATCTTCCTGTGCCCGTGGTGAATCGGTGTGTCATCGACCCCACCTTCGCCACCCGCGACCTGGTGCGCGCTGTGCAGCACACGCCGCACCACGCGGTGCTGCTGCTGTCGACCAACGAAGCGCGGCTGCTGCACGACCGCGGCGGCGTTCTCACCCCGGCCGCATCCGGTGGGTTTCCGGCCCGTCGCCGCATCCTCGGCGCACGACGCAGCCGCGCCGACGAGCGTCCCACCGACTTCCTGCGCCGGGTCGACCGCGCGCTCGGCGTGGCCCTGCGGCTGGATCCCATGCCGCTGGTGCTGGTCGCCGCCGAACCGACCGCCTCGCGATTCCATCGACTGTCCCGCAACACCGGGCGCCTGGCCGGCATCGTCAAAGGCAGCCACTTGCACACCGGCGCCGACGAGTTGACCACACTCACCCGTCCCGTCCTGCAGGACTATCTGCGCTCCCGTGCGCGGGAGGCACTCGATCTCATCGAGCAGCGCGCCGGCAGCGGGCGGGTGCTGACCGACATCAACAGCGCCTGGCTCGCCGCGCGGTGGGAGCGGCCCGAGTTGCTCGCCGTCGAGGAGGACTACTTCTACCCCGCGCGCTTGGGGCAGGACGGCGACAGTCTCGTCCACACCGACGAGGTGGACCGCCCCGACGTCATCGACGACGCCGTCGACGAACTCATCGAGATCGTGCTCGGCCGCGGCGGCTGGATCGCCCTGCTCCCACCCGGTGAACTGCCCGGCGGGGCCCGCTTGGCGCTGACCCTGCATCGCTGACGTCGGTACCCTCGCCGGGGACACCCCGACGAAAGGCTGCGTCTTGGCGACCCACTCCGCGACGGAGCTCGACGGCGTCGCCGGCGCGACGGTGGAGCTGATGGAGCGGTGGGGCGGGCTCGGCGCCGGCCTCGCGATCGCCGCCGAGAACCTGTTCCCACCCGTGCCCAGCGAGGTCATCCTGCCGATGGCGGGATTCGCCGCGCGGCTCGGTGACCTGTCGCTGGCCGAGGCGATCATCGGCGCCACGGTGGGCTCGCTGGTCGGCGCCTGGGTGCTCTACGGGCTGGGTGCGTGGCTCGGGCACGACCGGGTGCGCGGCCTGGCGCTGCGCATCCCGCTGGTGGCGGCCGAGGACATCGACAAGACGACGGCGTGGTTCGCCCGCCACGGAACGAAGGCGGTGTTCTTCGGCAGGATGGTGCCGCTGTTCCGTAGCTTCATCTCGGTGCCCGCGGGCACCGAGAGGATGAACGCGGTGGTCTTCACCGTGCTGACCCTGCTCGGCAGCCTGGTGTGGAACAGCGCGCTCATCTCGGCCGGCTACGCCCTGGGCGCGAACTGGCACGCCATCGATCCGTACACGGCGACGCTGCAGTACGTCGTGCTGGCCGCCGTCGCGGTCTGGGCACTGCGGTTCGTCATGACTCGGCGCCGCCGGCTGCGGTCGGCGACGCCGACCCCGCGGAAGAAGTCCTGAGCCGCTGCTGGTCACGGATCAGGCGGCCGCCGGGAACGTGCCGGAGGAGCAGGGCGGCGAGCCCGTCACGGAGTCGCTGGTGCTCTCGAGGCGGGACGCGGCCACGGCGAAGATCGCGATAGCCCGTTACCGCCCACCCGGCCGCGATGGCGGCGTCCGTACATCCCACCCGGGCCCGGCGGCGATCGCCGACCGCGAGCAGGGATGCGGTGAGTGCGTGCACGGCGTCCACCCAGACTCCCAGCGCGAGTACGTCCCGGTCCGGTCGGAGCCCGGACAGCACCGCCTGCACGAGGTGACGTGCACCCAGGACGCGGGCCACGCCACGGCTCGTGCTGTCGGCGGGACCGCTGCGGGTGGCGTCCAGCACTCGGTCGGGAGCGACGAGCAGCGCTGTGCCCCACCCCGCACGGACGATCTCCGCCGGGCGGTACCGCCCGCTCAGCACCCCGTCTCCCGATACGTCTCGGCCCCCGGGGCCATTGTCATGCCGTGTCCCGGCCGGGTGGTGGTCACCGGCAGGTGGCCGTCGACAGGAACGGGTACGCCATCGAACAATGCGGCCTCCAGACGTGTGTGGTCGATGAAGTACTCGAGGTGCCGCAGGCGCGACACGGACGCGGCGACCGGAACGTGCAGCGCGGGTGCGCAGTGCGCCGACACCTCGAGATTGTGCGCCGCGGCGATGCCGGCGGCGGCCAGCCAGCCGGTGTATCCGCCGCAACGGGTGACGTCGAGTTGCAGACAGTCGACGACGGGCGCGAGCCTGCGCGCGTCGTAGCAGTCGGAGATGTACTCGCCGGCAGCGACGTCGCAGCGGACGGCGGAGCGTACCGCGGCCAGTCCTTCGATGTCGTCGCTGCTGACCGGCTCCTCGAACCAGGTGGCACCCAGCTCATCGAGGACTGCCCCCACGCGGCGGGCCTGGCCTGCCGAGTAACCACCGTTGGCGTCGACCATGAGCTGCACCGGATCGCCTACTAGCGCACGGAACCGTCTGATGCGCAACAGGTCTCGATCACAATCACTGCCCCAGCACTGAGCGATCTTGATCTTCATCGCGGTACATCCGGCCTCGCGCCACATCTCGACCTGCGCGGCGAGCTCGCCGTCGTCGAGGTTGACGAACCCGCCGGACCCGTAAATGGGAACGGCGCTGCGGCAGCGGCCGAATAGCGTTGCAAGCGGCAAGTTGCGCAGGTGGGCGCGCAGATCCCACAGGGCGATGTCGACGGCGCTGACGGCCTGGGCGACCAAGCCTCTGGTGCCGAGATTGCGGCAGGTGCGGTTCATCGCGGTGAACGCGCCGGGCAGATCCGCCGCGTCCCGACCGACGACCACATCGCGCAGGTGGTGAACGATGACTTCGGCGGCGGCCGGGGAACTGTACGTCCATCCCAGCCCCACCCGACCTGCTGCGTGCGCATGCACGACGACCGCGGTGGTGGCGTCCCACATCAGCGTGCCGTCGGCTTCGGGTCGCTCGGTGGGGACGGTGTAGACGGCTACGTCGAGTCGGTCGATCCTCGTAGATGTCATTGCCCTGCATCCCTTCTGCCCGGTCACGACCGCACGGCGTGGTACTTCATCAGCTCGGCGGCCCGCGCCGCGAGCGCCATGATGGTCAAGGCGGGATTGGCGGCGCCCTGGGTGGGCATCACGCTGCCGTCCACGACGTAGAGGCGGTCGACGCCGTAGACGCGGTGCTCGGCGTCGATGACCCCGTCCTGCGGGCGCGCCGCCATGCGTGCGCCGCCGACCAGGTGGGCGTAGCGGTTGACGGTCATGACCTCCTCGGCGCCGGCGGCCCGCAGCAGGTCTGCCATCACCGCGCCGGCGGCGTCGATGAGCTGCCTGTCGTTGTCGCACTGCGTGTAAGCGAAGTGCGCGACGGGCAGCCCGTGCCGGTCCGTCTCGTCGGCGAGGGTGACGCGGTTGTCGGGGAGCGGCAGCAGCTCGCACAGGGCGCCCAGCGTTGCCCAGTGGACGTAGTCGCGCATGTATTCCCGCAAGGTCTGACCCCAGTGACCCTGCGCGGCCACGTGTTCGGACCATGTGATGGGCAGCGGGCTGACGGTCTGGATGGAGAAGCCGCGCCGGTAGGGTTTGGCGGGGTCGGTCTCGTAGAACTGCTCGGTGCTGACTTCCGGCGGCGGTGCCTTGTACATCCGGATCTCGTCGGCGAAGCGGCCCGCGACCTGGGGGGCGCCCTGCACCATGAGGTGACGGCCCACGTGGTCGTACTCGTTGCCGAGCCCGTCGGGGTACCGCGCCGACGCCGACAGCAGCAGCAGCCGGGGCGTCTCGATCGAGTAGCCGGCGACCACGACGGCGTGCGCGCGCTGGCGGCGCAGCACCCCGTCGTGCGCGTACACCACACCCGTGGCGCGGCCGGTGTCGTCGTCGACGAGGATGCGGCTGACGTGACAGTCGGGCCGCACCTCGGCGCCGTGCGCCAGGGCGTCGGGAATGTGGGTGATCAGCGGGCTTGCCTTGGCGTTGACCTTGCAGCCCTGGATACAGAACCCACGGTAGATGCAATGCGGTCGATTACCGAAGCGGCCGTTGGGGATCGCGACGGGTCCGACCCGCATGTCGACCCCGACCGCCTGCGCCCCGCGCAGCGCGATCAGGCCGTTGCCGCTGACCGGATGGGGACGGTGGGGGTAGCGGTGCGGATCACCCCACGGCCAATCTTGGCCCGCCACCGGCAGTTCGGCCTCGATCTGCTCGTAGTAAGGGCGCAACTGCCCGTAGTCGATCGGCCAGTCGGCGCCCACTCCGTCGCTGGTGTAGGTCCGAAAGTCCGACGGATGGAACCGCGGTGTGTAACCGGCGTAGTGCACCATCGATCCGCCGACCCCTCGTCCGGAGTTGTTGGAGCCCAACGGTACCGGGTCGGCACCACCGATCTGGCGGGCGTCGGTCCAGTACAGCCCGTGGGAGCCGCGTTCGTCGCTGACCCAGTCGGCGTCCGGATCCCAGAACGGTCCGGCGTCGAGCAGCACCACGCTCCATCCTGCGCGGGCGAGCCGCTGCCCGAGGGTGGCGCCGCCGGCGCCGGCACCGACGATGACGACGTCGACGACGTCCTCGGGCCGGTAGCGGCGCATGTCGGCGCGTAACCGGTGGTTGGTGCGGACACCGTTGTCGGGCACCAACCAGGCCGATGCGTTGCGATGCCGGACGGCACTCCCGTCGCTCATCGAATCACTTCCTCGGTGAGGTCGGTGTCGGCGCGGCGGGCAGCCTCCACACGTGCGGCGAACGGCACCGGGTCGATGTCGCGGTGATCGGACACCTCGTATGATTCGCGGGCGTTGATGCCGGGGTTGAGGTAACCGCCGGGGTAGGCGGGGCCGGGGAAGCCGATCTCGTTCCACGCCCAGGGGTGGGAGTAGAAAGCCGTGCAGGCGTACCGTGTCCACAGACTCCAGATGTGGCGGGCAGGCCGGTCATGCCATCGGCGTCCCGCGTCAGCGTGGTCCTGGACGTCCTGGAGCAGACGTGCCTGTCGGGTGGCATCGAGGTTCCCGTAGTCCGTGCCGTACCGTTCGTGGGCGTCCGCGTCGAGTGCGGCCAGCGTCTCGCGCCACGCTGCCGCGTCGCCGGGCATGTCGTCGTAGTGCCATCCGTCGGTTTCGCCCGCGGCCAGCCGGGCGTCGATCAGAGCCAGCACTGACACCCGCGGTTCGGCGTCCTGAGCCAGCAGCAGATCGAGGAGCGGCTCGGCCACCCTCACTTCGTCGGTGGTGAAGAACGTCGGCGGGCCCGGCGGAGCGAGTCGGTCGAGGACGACGTCGGCCGTCGGCCGGTCCCATTGGTGCGCCTGCGTCAGCACGTCGAAACCCGGGAACCGGCCGCGCCCCTGCGGAGTGACGGCCCGCTGCAGGTCTCTCCGGGTCGACATCATCGATTTCCGTTGCCGGACAGTTGCTCCCGGCGGAGCAGTGCGGCGAGCAGGCCCATGCCACCTACCAACGAGGCCAGCAGCGGGGCGAACGCCGGCGGGCCGGATTCCAGGTTGTACCTGGTCAGGCCCCCGGGACGCTGCGCGATGCCGCGCCAGTGCAGGTAGGTTCCCTGGACACCGTTGACGACGATCAGTGCGCTCGCCACGGGAAGCACCGTGTGGGCGGCGCGGCGGGAGAAGAACCCGGCCAGCCCGGCGGGGACGGCCGTGGGCACGATGACGACCGGCCAGTACATCATGCGGTTCCCGAAGCTCGCCCCGTCATGGGAGAGGTAGATCTCGGCTGTGGTGACGGCGGCCCCGGCGGCTGTCAGCGCCGAGAGGGTGCGTTCGAATCGTCCTGTGCGGATCGCCTGTACCGCCGCGCGCAGAAGTGTCATCACCGGACCTTCTTCTCGCTCGGAAAGTACTGCTGCACCTTCTGTTTGATGCCCTGCTTGATGAAGCCGGCGCTGTCTTCATCACCGCCGACGACGGCTTCGACGAGCGATTTGGCCTGATCGAAGGTCGCATGCGGCGGTATGGGCGGCACGTTCGGATCGCAGCGGACGTCGAGCACGGTGGGCCGGTCGGCGGTCAGCGCGCGGTCCCACGCGTCGCCGAGCACGTCCGGATCGTCGATGTTGTCCCCGTGCAACCCGAGGCTGCGCGCGAACGCGGCGTAGTCGACATCGGGAAGTTCCTGCGAGGCCTCGAATTTCGGCGAGTTCTCCATCGCGCGCATCTCCCACGTGACCTGGTTGAGGTCGTTGTTGTGCAGGATTGCGATGATGAGGCGCGGGTCGGTCCACTGTTTCCAGTATTTGCTGATGGTGATCAGTTCGGCCAGGCCGTTCATCTGCATCGCGCCGTCTCCGACGAACGCGATGGTGGGTCGATCGGGGTGTGCCCATTTCGCACCGATGACATACGGCACGCCGGGGCCCATCGTGGCGAGGGTGCCGGACAGCGAGCCACGCACGTCGCCGCGGAACTTGAGATGCCGCGCGTACCAGTTGGCCGACGAACCGGAATCGGCCGCGATGATGGCGTTGTCCGGCATCCGCTCCGACAGCTCCCAGAAGATCCGCATGGGGTTGACGGGATCGGCATCGGTCATCGCCCGGCGTTGCACGGTGGTCCACCAACTCGCCACCCACTTCTCGATGCTGTCGCGCCACGACCGGTCAGTCTTGCGTTCCAGCAACGGGATCAGCGCCCGCAGCGTGCTCTTGGCGTCGCCGACGAGGTTGATCTCATAGGGGTAGCGCATCCCGATCCACTTACCGGAGCGGTCGATCTGCACGGCGCGTGCCTGGTCGAGATCGGGCAGGAACTGGGTGTACGGGAAGTTCGACCCGACGGTGAGGAGCGTGTCGCAGTCTTGCATCAGATGCCAGCTCGCGGTCGTGCCGAGCAGCCCGATGGAGCCGGTCACCCACGGCAGGTCGTCGGGCAGAACATCCTTGCCGAGAAGGGCTTTGGCAGCGCCGGCGCCGAGCAGGTCGGCGAGCTCGGTCAGCTCGGCGGCGCATCCGCGAGCACCCTGTCCGACGAGCATGGCCAGCTTGTGGCCGGCATTGAGCAGATCGGCGGTGCGGTGCAGCGCGTCGTCATCGGGGACCACATGCGCCTCCGAGATGCCCAAGCTCGAGGGCACCTGCTTGAACGCATGCCCCGGCGGCTCGTAGGGAAGCTCGAGGACGTCGGAGGGCACGATGATCGCGGTGGGCGCGCCCTCGCTGAGCGCGATGCGGATGGCGCGATCGATCAGGTTGGGCAGCTGCTTCGGGACGGTGCACATCTGGACGTATTCACTGCACACGTCTTTGAACAGGCTCAATAGGTCGATCTCTTGCTGGTAGGAGCCGCCCATCGCCGAGCGTTCGGTCTGGCCGACGATCGCGACCACCGGGACATGGTCGAGCTTCGCGTCGTAGAGCCCGTTGAGCAGATGCACCGCTCCCGGCCCGCTTGTGGCCACGCACACCCCCACCCGGCCGGAGAACTTGGCGAAGCCGACCGCTTCGAACGCGGCCATCTCTTCGTGGCGGGCCTGGACGAACTGGGGGTTGTCGCCGGCGCGCTGCCATGCGGCGAGCAGGCCGTTGATGCCGTCACCGGGGAACCCGAAGACCTGTTTGACGTCCCATTCCCGTAGCCGGGCGAGCAGAACGTCACCGACGGTATCTGACATGTCGTCTCCCTTCGAAAGGTGTTGCGGGTCAATTCCGGTGGTGGGTCAGTACCGCCCCGCCAGCGGTCAGGGCGGCAGCGGCGAGGGACAACGTGCGCGCATGCCGGGACAGCCAGACCTGCCCCGAGTTGCGCAGCGAGCGGTCATCGAAGGATCCGTGGGCGCCGTGATCGGTGCCGGGGTCCTGGTCGAGTGGCTCCCACAGGTTGTTCGGTCGGTCCGGATCGACCGGAGCGCCGGTCTGCTGCGACGAGTAGCCCGTGCGCGCGAGGTAGCGATCCAGCACGGCCGGCATGGCACGCTGCCCGAGCACCGTCGCGGCGGTGCTGACGCCGACCCAGTACTGCTTGCGCCGGGGATGCTCGGCGGCCCGTACCACCGCGCGGGCAGCCACCTCGGGTTGATAGATCGGGGGAACGGGTTGCGGGTGGCGCGGCAGCCGGGACAGCACCCAGTCGAACTGAGGTGTGTTGAGCGCAGGCATCTGCACGACGGTGATGTGCACGTTGCTGTGGTCATGCAGGAGTTCGGTGCGGACGGATTCGGTGAATCCGTTGATCGCGTGTTTGGCGCCGCAGTATGCCGACTGCAGTGGGATGGCGCGGGCGCCGAGTGCGGACCCGACCTGCACGACCGTGCCCGCATCGCGCGTTCTCATCCGCGCCAGTGCAGCCATGGTGCCGTGCACGAAGCCCAGATAGCTGACCTCGGTGACGCGGCGGAACTCGGCGGGTTCGATCTCGGTGAACGGTGCGAACACCGCGGTGAAGGCCACGTTGACCCACACGTCGATCGGTCCGAATGTGTCCTCCACCCGGGTGGCGGCGTCGTCCACCTGGTCGAAGTCGGAGACATCGACGGGCAGGCACAGCGCCCGGCCGCCGGCGGCCTCGACGTCCTCGGCAGCGCCGCGCAGACCGGCGGCTCCGCGGGCCAGCAGCGCGACGGAGTCTCCGCGCCGCCCGAAAGCACGAGCGGCGGCACGCCCGATGCCGGCGCTGGCTCCGGTGACGACGACGGTGCGGGGCGGGGTGACGGTCACGACGCTTCCTTTCGGGTGCTGTTCGGTGAGAGGTGGGGAGGATGGGCCACGCGCAACGACGATTCGACGAGCAGCGCGTGCACGAACGCCTGCGGGATGTTGCCGCGGAGCTGGCGCTGCTCGACGTCGTACTCCTCGCCGAACAGGCCGGGCGGCCCGCATGCTGCGCGGTTACGTTCGAAGTACCGGGTGGCGCCGACGACGTCGCCGCGCTGCAGACAGGCCAGTGCGGTCCAGAAACCGCACAGCAGGAATGCCCCCTCGGACTCGGCGAGCGGCCGGTCGTCGTGGCGGAAGCGGTAGACGAACCCGTCGTCTTCGAGTTCGTCGAGCACGGCGCGCAACGTCGCGACGCTGCGCGGGTCGTCGGGTGGAACGGCGCCCCGCAGGGCCGGCACCAGCAGCGCCGCGTCGACGCGGGGATCGTCGGGAGCGCGCTGCCAGCGCCCGCTCGGATGCACGCAGTCGGTGCTCGCTGCCAGGATGGCGTCGGCCAGCGTCTCGTACCGCGACGCATCCCGCGCGCCGGCGTGTGTGGCGATCGCCCGCAGCCCGGCGACACAGGTCAGTCGCGAGTGCGCCCAGTTCCGCATCTCGAGTTCCCACACGCCGGCATCGGGTTGACGCCATCGCTCGGCGATGGCCGATGCGGCGATGGCAGCGGCCCGTTGGCCCTCGTCGTCGAGACGGTCGTGACGGGCGGCCGCGGCGAACAACAGCAGCGCCTCGCCGAAGACGTCGAGCTGGAACTGACCGTGCGCGTGATTCCCGAGAACATCGGTGCCGCCGGGATATCCGGGTAACCGCAGCGAACTCTCGTCGGGTACGGCTGCGCCGTCGACGCGGTAGGCGGGCCGAAGGTCGGGCCCGTCGGTCAGCAGCCGCGCAGCGACGAAGCCGACGGCGTCGTCGAGTACCGAATGGGGTCCGTCGAGGGCAACCGCCTCACCCGCGTAACACTGATCGCGGATCCACACATACCGGTAGTCGTAGTTGCGGCGCTGCTCGGCACGCTCGGGCAAACTCATCGTCGTGGCGGCCACCATGCCTCCGCCCGGACTGGTCATGCCGCGCAGCACCGCATAGGAATGCCGCGTGTCTCGGGGCGCGGCGCTCGCGGTGAACGCGGGAAGTGTTTTTTCCCATGCATTCTCGGTCGCAGACCACAGTGCGTCGGGGTGGGGTAACGGGTCGGCGCCGGAGCGATCGGACACTTCGACGACCACGTCGTGGTGGCCGCTCTGCGCCAGCTTGACGTCGCAGCGCAGGGCCGTGACCGCGGCGACATCGTCGGTCACCTCTGCGTGTGCGATGCCGTCCACCGTGACGCGCAGTGGGCCGCATATGGCGTGCCAACGACCGCGGTCGTCCCGAACCAGTTCGTCCATGCCGTACTGCCCGAATCCAGCGGCGGGCGCGAATGTGATTGTCGCACAGGCATCGCCGCGTACGGCGACGAGCCGGCGCATCAGTACGGCACGGTGGGGGTCGCCGGGGTAGGCGAGCGCTTCGCGACACTCGGTGATGCCGTCGGTGGTCACCCAGCGCGAACGCCAGATCAGGCTGCCGTCCTCGTAGTGCCCGCCCCAGACGAACCGGCCCCGAGGCGTGATCGCGAAGGCGCCGGTGCCGCCGATCAGCGCGGAGAAGACGGCGTCGCTGTCCCATCGCGGCGCGCACATCCAGCTGATCTCGCCGCGCGGTCCGATCAGCGCCCCGCGGTATCCGTCGGCAAGCAAGGCGTACTCCCGCAGTACGTGCGGGTCGCCGATACGGGCGGTCACCGCCGCCCCCTCCGATCGGAACCGGTCACACGCCGGCGGGGGATCCAATCGGGTCCCTGGATCTGGTCGGGGAGCACCCACATCGCCGACGCGATGCTCCAGCAGAAGAGCACGGTCCACAGCAGGATCGCAGGCGCAGTGAAACCCAGTGGTCCAGGAGCGTGATGCACCGCCGCCACCCCGCAGATGATCATCACCGCGACGGTGGCGGCGCTCATCGTCAGAGTGAAGATCTTGGCCACCTGCCGCCGCGTGCAGGCCAGGGCCGCTGCGCATCCGATGCCCAGCAGAACGATGCTCAGCGGCAGGGTGAGTGGCACCCCGAGCACGCGCCAGCCTTCGTGCCGGTTGTCGACGGCCACCCCGAGCACGCCGATCAGCCCGAGCAGGCCCGTAGCGACCGCCTCCGCTGCAAGTAGCCGACGCGCCTGTCGCCAGTGCGGTGGGTTGAGGCTGACCCGGCGCAGGTCGTCGGTCTCCGGCGGCAGCGGTCCTCGGGTGTCTCGTGCCATGGCGCCTCCTCATCCGTTGCTTGGAAGCAAAGTATCCAATATGGATGATATCCAAACTGGAAAAATATTTCGGCGGATGTCGTGCGATGTGGAGGTATGCTGCGAGCCTGATGGCGCCCCGACGAACAGAGACGACCGATTACGCAGCGGAGCTCGAGCACGCGACGCGTGGTCTTCTCGCGTTGAATGTCGTGGTGCTCGAAGAGATCCAGAAACGCGTCGGGCTACCCACCCTGCGCGCGCTGCAGTCCTTGGAGCGCCTGGGGCCCAGTCTGGTCACCGAGTTGGGGGAAGATCTGGACCTGGCGCCGTCGAGCGCGAGCCGGCTCAGTGACCGGCTCGCCGAGGCCGGACTCATCACCCGAAGCATCCCGCCCCACAACCGGCGCGCAACGCTGCTCGAGCTGACCGACGCAGGCCGGTCGGTGCTCGACGAAGTCGTCGCGCAGCGGGTCGAGCGTCTGGGCGGCGTCGCGGCGCAGATGAGCAGCCGCGAGCGCGAGCAACTTCTCGCGGGGGCAAGCGCCTTCACCGCCGCCTACAGCCGACTGGCGGCCCGGCACATCACGTGATCCGGCTGCGTTCAGCGGAAGCGGATGCCCAGCGTCGCGAGACCGAAGATCTTCTTGCCGGCCGACTTGGCGCCGACGATGACGACCCCGGACCGCGTCGCCGGGTCCAGTGACTTCACCTTGCCGCTGAACTCGACGTCGGCGCCCTCCTTGGCCGGCACGATCGCCGGCGAGGAGAGCCGCACGGCGAAGCGGGTGGCGGCCCCGGGATCGCCGGTCCACGCGGAGGCGAAGCCCGCGCCCAGCCCCATCGTGAGCATGCCGTGGGCGATCACGTCGGGCAGCCCGGCGAGCTTGGCGATGTCCTCGTCCCAGTGGATCGGGTTCGCGTCGCCGGCCACGCCCGCGTAGTTCACCAGGTCGCCGCGGGACAGCCGGGTGTGGTGCACGGGCAGCGCCTCGCCGACCTGCAGCTCGTCGAACGAGCGGCTCCCCGGCGTGCGGGTCTCACCACCCTCGGACACCCGGATCGTCCCCTCGGGCCGAATCGTCTTGTGGTACTGCGCGTCCGGACCCCCGATGTCGAGGATGTTCATGTCGTGCATCATCGCGTTCTGCACCGCGGTCTTGACGTCGGCGCCGATGTCCTCGGCGGTCACGCCGACCACGGTGGTGTGCAGCGTGTGCACCCGCTCCCCGGCCGTATCAGTGAACGTGTTGGTGACCGTGATCAGGTCGCGGCCGGCGATCCTGCGCACCGAGGTCAGTTCCACGTCGATCTTCAACTCGTCACCGGCGACGATCGGGCGGTGCTGCTCGAACACCTCCTCGGTCTGCATGTAGGTGTCGTAGCCGACGACCACCTCCTCGAACATGCGCCGATTGCACTGCATGCCCGGGGCGGAGGTGAACGTCAGCGGCGCGATCAGGTCGGGGTAGCCCAGTTCCGCGGCGGCCGCGACATCCCAGTGCGCGGGGTGGTAGTCCTGAACGGCGCGGGCGTACTCGCGCAGCTTCTCGCGGCCGACCAGGTACGTGCCGTCCATCTGGTAGTAGTGGCCGACGCGGGCTTCGAGCGGCGACGTTTCTGCCGGTGCGGTCATGGACAGCACAGTAACGCGCAGCCCGAAAGGCGAATGTTCCGAGCATGCCCGGCGGCGCGCCACACTTGTCGGCATGGCAGCACGGCCGGGCAAGGCGACGCGCGACGGGCTCACCCCGTCGCAGCAGCGCGCGTGGGTCAGCTACATGCGGGTCTACCACCGCCTCGAGTACGAGATGAACCGGCACCTGCAGCGGGACTGCGGTCTGTCGCTCGGCGACTACACGGTGCTCAACGCGCTCGACAACGCGCCGGAGCGGACGGCGCAGCTGTCCAACCTCGCGACCGTGATCGGCTGGGAGCGCAGCCGGCTCTCCCATCACCTGCAGCGGATGGCCCGCCGCGGCCTGGTCGAGCGGCTGCAGTCGGCCGAGGACGGCCGAGCCATCGACATCACTGTGACCCCCGAGGGCGCGCAGCGGTTCCGGGCCGCTGTCCCGGTGCACGCAGCGTGGGTGCGCAGCACGGTCTTCTCCGACACCGACCACGGCCAGGAAGCGGCCCTCGCCGACATCCTGGCCGCGGTCTACGACTCCGTCCTGCGGCGCGGGACGCTGCCGCCGCCGGACTTCGGCCCGCCGGCCGAGTAGTCACAGCTGCTCTGAGCCGCCGTCGACGAACAGCTCCGCGCCGGTCATGAAGCTGCTCTGCTCGGAGGCGAGGAACAGCACCGCCGCGGCGATCTCCTCGGGCCGGCCGACCCGCCCCAGCGGCACCTTCGCCGCCTCCCCGTCGAGCAGCTCCTGCTCGTTGCCGGGCGCCAGCCCGACCAGTCCGGGTGTCTCGACCGGCCCCGGCACCACGGTGTTGACCCGGATGCCGCTGCTCGCCAGTTCGGCGGCCCACGTCCGGCCGAAGGACCGGATGGCCGCCTTCGTCGCGGCGTACACGCTGAACGCGGGAGTGCCGTTGGACGCCGACGTCGATCCCGCGAGGATCACCGATGCGCCCTTGTTGAGTAGCGGCAGCACTTTCTGCACGGTGAACAGCGTGCCGCCGACGTTGGTGGTGAACGTGGAGGTGAAGTGCTCCACGGTGATGTCGGGCAGCGCCGCGAACTCGCCGCCGCCGGCGTTGGCGAACACGACGTCGAGGCCGTTGCCGCGGGCCCGGATCGCGTCGACGACCGCGTCGAGCTCCTCGGGTTCGGACACGTCGCTGCGCACGCCCGTCGCCGCCTTCCCGATCGAGGCAACCGCCGCGTCCAGTGCCTCCTGCCTGCGACCCGTGATGACGACGTGCGCGCCCTCGGCGGCGAGCCGCTGCGCGGTCGCCAGCCCGATGCCGGAGGTGCCGCCGGTGACCAATGCCGTCTTGCCGTCCAGCTGTCCCATGATGTCTCCCTTCGTCGTTGACGTCTGCTGCAACCTAGGTGACATGTCACCTATTCCCGCCTCTACGGTGGTGACGTGTTGTTCTTCCTGTTCGGCATCGGCACGAAGCAGAAGTACCTCGGTGCGGGGGACGTGCGTACCTGTCCGCGCTGCCACAACACGACGCAATGGACGCGGATGCGGCAGTTCCGGCAACTCACCGTCTTCTTCATCCCCGTCGTGCGGTGGAAGCGCAGGCAGTTCGAGGTCTGCGGGATCTGCGGCACCGCCCTCGCCGGCTGAGTACCGCTCGGATTGGCGCGAGGTCGACGACCCGCACTATGTTTCTCGGGGTGATCTCCCGCGCTGCCCGCGCCATCGCGCGCTGGACCGTTCCCTTCATGGCGGTTCTCACCGTCGCCGGCCTGGTGTCCGCTCCGGACCCGGCGATCCGGTTGGCCGCCGACGGCAACCCGCTGGCCGGACTGCCCTTCTACGTCAACCCCGAGTCGAAGGGCATGCGCGCCGCACGCGGCGTCGACAACCCCCAGCTGAACGCCGTGGTGAACACCCCGACCGCGTACTGGATGGATCAGCTCTCGACGCCCGCGGTCGACGCGAAGTACATCGCCGCGGCGCAGGCTGCGGGCACCATGCCGATCCTGGCGCTCTACGGCATCCCGCACCGCGACTGCGGCAGCTTCGCCGCAGGCGGCTTCGGCTCCGCAGGCGCCTACCGCAGCTGGATCGACGGCGTGGCGGGCGCCATCGGCTCCGGACCGGCGACCGTCATCCTCGAACCCGACGCGCTCGCCATGGCCGACTGCCTGTCAGGTGATCAGCGTCAGGAACGCTTCGATCTGATCTCGTATGCGGTGGACACGCTGACCCGCAACCCGGCCACCGCGGTGTACGTCGACGCCGGCCACTCGCGCTGGATCAGCGCCGAGGACATGGCGAACCGGCTCAACCAGGTCGGCGTCGGCAAGGCGCGTGGCTTCAGCCTCAACACCGCGAACTTCTTCACCACCGACGAGGAGATCGGCTACGGCAACGCGATCTCCGGCATGACGGGCGGCAAGCCCTTCGTCATCGACACCTCCCGCAACGGCGCCGGACCCGTCGAGGGCGACCCGCTGTACTGGTGCAATCCCGACGGCCGCGCCCTGGGCGCCGCCCCCACCACGAACACGGGCAACCCGCAGGTGGACGCCTTCCTGTGGATCAAGCGACCCGGTGAGTCCGACGGCTCCTGCGGTCGCGGGGAGCCCGGCGCCGGCACCTTCGTCAACCAGTACGCGATCGAGCTGGCCCGCAACGCGGGCTGGTAGCCGTACCCACTGGTGCTCCG
This sequence comes from Mycolicibacterium psychrotolerans, assembly GCF_010729305.1. Lineage (NCBI taxonomy): Bacteria > Bacillati > Actinomycetota > Actinomycetes > Mycobacteriales > Mycobacteriaceae > Mycobacterium > Mycolicibacterium psychrotolerans. Next base: position 1,014,244 of record NZ_AP022574.1, read on the forward strand.
CTACGGCGGGGTCTCCAGGGTCATCAGGAACCGGTCGAGCGGCCGGCGACGTGACTCGGGGATGCTCAGCAGGTGCGGCAAATCCTCCACCAGCCGGTGCGCGAACTCGCGGACCTTCACGTTCATCTCCTGAGAACGCCATTTCAGCACGGCGAACGCGGCGTCCGCGTCGATCTCGTAAGCGACCATCAACGCGCCCTTGGCCTGCTCGATGACGGCGCGCTCGACGACGATGCCGCCGAGCTTGTCGGTGACTTCTCGCTCCACGTCCGAGCTGACCGCCTTGGTGACGTCGACGTAGAAGCCGCGCGTCACCGTCACCGCGCCGCCCTCGGTCAGCGTCTCTCCCACGACGACCAGCGTCCGCGTCTCGCCCGCCGTGGTGATGATCCGGTGCCGTCCGCTGAACGGGCCGGGCGACGCCCGCCGGAGCGCCTCGACCTTCGCGAGGTCGTCGGGATGCTTGTGGCTCAGGATCAGCTCCGTCGTGGGCGTGACCGCAGCGGGCTCGTAACCGTGCATCTGTGCGACGGAGTCCGACCACGTCCACGTGTCGGTGTCGTAGCGGTACTCGAACCGGCCGACGCGCTGGGCGGCGCCACCCAGCAGGGCCTTGTCCAGCAGGTCGGGAGCGTCACCGGCACCGTTGGCCGGCGACACCGTCATCGGCTGGTCAGCGTGCTTCACAATCCCCTCAATAGCACAGCCGATCAGGCGGATCGGGGCGATCGGGCAACAGGTGACGCACTGGGCGGGCAGGGTGAACCCATGCGCACGCTGATCGACATCTCGGTGCCGCTCAAGGCGGGCATTGCGTCCGATCCGCCCGGGCTGCGGCCGCAGATCGAGTACCTCACCCACCGCGACACCGTGGCCGCGTTCTTCCCCGGCGCGCGGGCGGAGGACCTCCCCGACGGGGAAGGTGGGCTATGGCCTTGGCACAGGGGCCTTGGCACAGGCGCTGCCGTCCACCGGCTTCATGGTGTGCTGTTTCCCGGTCAAGGTGGACGCCGCCCCGGCAGGCTGGACCAGGGCCGTCGCGATCATCGACGCGTAGACCGCCGCCCGCCGCGTAGAGTTTTCGGACGAACTGTTCGATACGGAAGGTGAGCGCGAGGTGAGCGGACCCGACACCGCGACGCTGCACACGGTGCTGGAGACGGCGGCGTGGGCGCCGTCGGCGCAGAACTCGCAGCCGTGGCGGTGGCATGTGGACGCCGCCGGCCTGCATCTCGACGCCGACTGGGACCGCCGCCTCGGGGACAGCCCGTTCGACCGGAGCAATGTGCTGCTCGCCTGCGGCGCGGTGCTCGACCACTGTGCGCTTGCGTTGTCCGCGGCCGGCTGGGCTACGCGCATCCGCCGCTTCCCCGATCGCGCGGGCCGCCTCGCCTCCTTCGAACTGATCGAATCGGTGCCCCATCCGGCGTCGCGCGAACTGGTCGACATGATTCCGCGGCGACGGTCGGACCGCCGCCGGTACGGCGGGTCCGTGCTCCCGCCGACGACGGCTGAACTGCTGCTCATCCGTGCCGCACGATTCGGGGTGCAGTTCTCCGTGGTGCCCAAGGACCGCTGGCGCCGGCTCGAAGACGGCCAGGTGGAACTGCACTACGGCCGGGACGCCGCCGCCGTGCATCGCGACGACGACGGAGTGCTGGTGGTGCTCGCCACCGACGGTGACGACGACCTGGCGCGGCTGCGGGCGGGAGAGGCGGCGAGCCACCTGCTGCTCTCGGCCACCGCGCTGGGCCTGGCGTCGTGTCCGCTCACCGACCCGCTGCGCTCCACGCGTGACCGGCTCGCGCTGGCGTGCGAGATCTTCGACGGCCGAGCGCATCCGCAGATCCTCATGCGTATCGGTCCGCGGGCGGCCGGCGCCGCCGAATTGCCCTCAGCGGTGCGACGTCCGCTCGCCGAGACGACGACGTGGAGCCCGCTCAGCCGGTGACGACCGGTGCCAACCGGCCTGCGCGGTCCAGATGACGTGCTGCACCCCATGCGCCAGGCGGTCCAGACGCGCCAGCGCCGCGGACAGGTCGTCGACCAGAGGGAGTTCCCCATCCGGGTCGCAGACCGACAAAAGGCGCCGTACCGGGCGGTGGCCGACGATCACCCAGTCGACGTCGCTGCGCGCACAGTGCACGCTGATGTAGTACAGCGCGGTGAATCCGGCCGTTCCGAAGAAATCGACGGCGCGCAGGTCGAGGACGAGTTGCTTGGACACCCGGGTGTGGCGTTCCACGTACCGGCCGAACTCGCGGCCGTTGAGCGCGTCGATCTTGCCGACGACGGCGACGGCCACCCGCGTCTGGGAACAGTAGCGAGACGCGAATGTCGCCTTGCCGCAACGCATTTCGTCGTCATCTGAAATATTGGGGAAGGAAGAGCTTTGTTGCTTCGCGATGGCGGTCATGTGTCAACCTCTGGGGTTCAGCTGAACTCGTGAACACCGGACGTGGGAGCTGGTCGGCCACTCGGTCATGCGGGTACTGATCACAACACGTCCCGTGGGCTGGAAGCTCAACCTAGGTCAAGATAATACGGATTTCGTTTGAGCGGAAGATCTTGTACAATTCTCGCCGATCATGCTGCGAGCTGGGCCTCGCCGGCACCGTGACTGAGCTGCACTATTGACTGCAGGGCCAATCGCTTCGATGTGCTACGGAATTCGTTGTCCTACGGGTTCAGGCACAATTGCCCGTGCCTGCCCGACCACCGATAGCGCGATCTTGCCGCGCAGATGCCCCTGCTCGGCCCGCTCATGGGCGGCGCGGGCCTCGGCGAGACCGAAGGTGCTGTCCAGGGCGATCCTGACCGTGCCGTCGTCGAGCGTGCCTGCCAGCTCCGCGAGCTGCGCACCGTTGGAGCGGACCTGGGTCATCGACACCGTGACACCTCGCTCGATCGCCTCCGCGGGGTCGGAGAACCCGGGAAACACCGGGAACAACGCCCCGCCGGGTCGCAGGGTACGCAGGAAGCGGCCGGTGGCGGCTCCGCCGACGGTGTCGAGGACCAGATCGAGGCGGGCGACGGTGTCCTCGGGGGCGCGCTGTGTGTAGTCGATGACCTCGTCGGCGCCCAGCTCGCGCAGGAAGTCGGTGTGGCGGCCGGAGGCCACCGCGATGACATGTGCGCCGCGGGCCTTGGCCAGTTGCACGGCGACATGGCCGACACCGCCGGCCGCACCGTTGATCAACACCGTCGCGCCGTCCAGCGGCACCGGGCGATGCGCCTGCGGCTGCAGCGGATTCGGCTCCCCGTGGCCCAGCTCGAGCAGGAACTGCCAGGCGGTCAGCCCGGACATCGGCGCCGCCGCGGCGTGCAGGTGATCGATGCCGGCGGGCTTGCGCGCGAGATCCGCGGCGGGGGCCGAGACGTACTCGGCGTAGGCGGCGCTGTCGCCGAACGAGGGGAAGCGGATCATGCCGAACACGTCGTCACCGACCGCGAAATCGGCGACGTCGCGGGCGACGGCCGCCACGACGCCCGACACATCGGAACACGGGATGGCGGGCAGCGTGATCACCGGCCGCACGTCGGGCGGCAGCTCCTGGTGGGCGTAGCCGTCGCGCAGATACCAATCGGGAGGGTTCACCCCGATCGCGTGCACGCGGATCAGGACCTCGCCGGGCCCGGGCTCGGGGACCGGCACCGTCTCGTAGCGCAGCACCTCGGGCCCCCCGAAGTGATGCACTCGGACGGCCATCATCGTCGTCGCCATCTCGGTCCTCTCGTGTCGTCTTTCTATCGCACCGAATTGTTGCTTTAAGCTGTGAGGGCACAACACCAAGGCGCGGCACACCATTCCGGGGAGGCGGTCGACGTGCGGAACCGGCAGGTCACCCGGGGCGTGCGGACCGGAGGGCGCAGCGCCCGGGTCCGCGAGGCGATCCTCGAGGCCGCAGTCGCCGAACTGACTCACGCGGGATACTCCGCGCTGAGCATGGAGGCGATCGCCGCGCGGGCCGGAGTGAACAAGACGACCGTGTACCGGCGCTGGGCGACCCTGGACGACCTGCTCGTCGACGCCTTGACCGAGTGGTCGGTGGAGGCGGTGCGGGTTCCCGACACCGGGAGCATCGAGACCGACCTGCTGGCCCTCGGCCGCGATCTCGCGGATCTGCTCAACGGCGGGGTGGGACGGCAGGTGACGGCGATGGTCCTGACCGCCGGGCTGCGGTCCGAGCGCCTCGGCGAGGCGACCCGCCGCTACTTCGACCACCAGGCCGCCCGCGCGCGGCCGGTGGTCACCAGGGCGATCGAGCGGGCCGAGCTCCCCGCGGACTGCGATGCGGGACAACTGCTCTCGACATTCCGCGCACCGCTGTTCTACCGGCTGGTCACCACCGGCGACCCCATCGACGACGAGCTGATCCAGCGCGCCGCGGCCGTCGCGCTGATCGCCGCCCGCGCCGGACTGGTGTGAACCTCAATCCGACGGCAGCACCGCGTCGATGAGCGCCAGTTCCGACCGGCTCACCCACGACGGGTTCGCCTGCTGCGGTGCGCGGAAGACCTCCATCGACCGCAGGCCCGGCAGACGGGCCAGCTCGGCGGCCGTCACCGGTCGACGCAGCAGCGGGATGTCGACCGGCACGTGCCACCGACCGTGCTCCTCGACCGGGTCGCCGAGCAGCCGCCCGCAGCCCCAGATCCCGCGGTCGCGGTGCGTGGTCACCCACAGCAGCACCCGCTGATCGGCGTGCATCAGCCGCGACCGGTAGTTGGCGGCCACGCACCACTGCGAACGGGCGTGACCGGACTCCCGCATGGCATCGACCGGCGTCCGGCGCGGATTGCATTTGATGACCCACGCGCCCAGCGTCTCCGGGGTGACCACGGCTCAGACGTCGGAGCTCTCGCGCCACAGATCGATGCCGGAATCCACGGCGTAGCGGTCGATCTCATCGAGCTCGTCGGACGTGAAGTCCAGGTTCGTCAACGCGCCGAGGTTCTCGTCGAGCTGGGCCACGCTGGAGGCGCCGATCAGCGTGGAGGCGACCGTCGGGTCGCGCAGGACCCAGGCCAGGGCCAACTGGGCCAGAGACTGTCCGCGGCGCTCGGCGACGCCCGCGAGGCCGCGCAGACGCTCCACGACGTCGCCGGTCACCTGGTCGTCGTCGAACGTCGGCCGGGCCGTCGCGCGCTCGACGCCGCCGGCCGGCTGCTTCAGATAGCGATCGGTGAGCAGCCCCTGCGCCAGCGCGGTGAACGCGATCGCTCCCATCCCCGCGTCGGTGAGCTTTCCGGTCAACTCTTCCTCGATCCACCGGTTGAGCAACGAGTACGACGGCTGATGGATCACCAGCGGAGCGCCCAGCACCCGGGCGATCGCCGCGGCTTCGGCGGTCTTGGCTGCGGAGTAGGACGAGATCCCGACATAGCGGGCCTTACCCGTCCGCACCGCGGTGTCGAGCGCGCCGATCGTCTCCTCGAGCGGAGTGTTCGGGTCGATGCGGTGCGAGTAGAAGATGTCGACGTAGTCGAGCCCGAGCCGGTCGAGGGACTCGTCGAGGCTGGCCAGCACGTAGGCGCGACCGCCGAGTTGGCCGTACGGGCCGGGCCACATGTCCCAGCCGGCCTTGGTCGAGATGATGAGCTCGTTGCGGTACGGCTTGAAGTCGCGGCGCAGCATCCGGCCGAAGTTCTCCTCGGCCGAGCCGTACGGCGGACCGTAGTTGTTGGCGAGGTCGAAGTGGGTGATGCCACGGTCGAAGGCGTGCCGGAGCACCTCCCGCTGGGTGTCGAACGGGCGGTTGTCGCCGAAGTTGTACCAGAGGCCCAGCGAGATGGCCGGCAGCAGAAGCCCCGAGGAGCCGACTCTGCGGTACGGCATCTCCCCGTAGCGCTGCTGCGACGCGACCCAGGGGTCGTGGGTGAAAGGGACATCGGCGACTGCGAATTGCTCGGCCATCACCTCATCGTAGGCGTGCCTGGAACGGCGAGACCCCGGGCGTCATACGGGCTCGGTGGGGGCGAGAACCTCGATCACGCCGTTGTTCTCACGCACCTCGATGCGGGGCAGCGGTGGGGGAGCGACGGGCAATTGATGCGTCAGGGTCTGCCCGGTCAGCGAGAAAGACGTCGAGTGGCAGGGACAGCGAAGCCGGCCGTCCGGTGCGTCGAGCCAGAGCTTGCAACCCTGATGGGTGCACACCCCCGAGACCGCCTGCAGCCCGCCGTCGCGGCGATGCACGAATCCGGTCACCGAACCGAGGTCGAAGGCCAGCGCGCCGCCCGCGGGCAGATCGGCAGTCGAACCGACCGACCGCCAGGTGCCGCCGTTGGGTTTCAGGGTCGCCTGTGTGGCCGGCTCAGCCTGTGGCACGGGGGTTTTCGGGGCCAACAGGTTGCGGCCGACCACGATGCCGGCGACGGCCGAGGCGGCGGCGACACCGGTGCCGACGACCACCTGCCGACGGGTACCCGAAACCCGTCCGGCGGGCGGCTGTCCGTCGGCCATCTCCTCGGCCAGACGGCGATGCAGGCCGGCGACGAACTCCTCACTCGGGGCGTCGCTGCCGGTGCGGGCGGCCCGCAGTTCGATCGCGGCGGCCATCTGTGCGGCCTCGAACTCGTCGGGACGTGCCGGCCGGGTGCGCCGGCCCCGCAGCAGGTCCTCGACGAACTCCCGCACCGTCCGGTCACTCATGACACGTCCTCCGCGTCGTTCTGGGCGGCCAGGCGTAAAGCTCTGTGCTGCAACACCTTCGCGTTCGCCACGCTGATCCCCATCTGCCCCGCGGCGTCCCGGATGCTCATCGCCTGCAGGAACCGTAGCTCCAGGATGCGCCGGTAGTTGTCTGGCAGGGCGTCGAGCAGTCCGCGCACCCGACCGGGTGTGGCGGCGTCGGCCACCTCGTGTTCGGGCGCCTCGGGAACGTCGGCCACATCGTTGCTGATCGTCGTCACCTGCCGGCCCATCCGGTGCCGCCAGTACGACGCCAGCACCGTGCGAGCCGTCCGGCGCAGGTAGGTACGCACCTCGGGCACCGTGGCCGACACCCGCATCGGACGCAGCGCCGTCATGAACACCTCCGCGGTGAGGTCCTCGGCGTCGGGCCTGTTGCCCACCTTGGCGTACATCAGGCGATACACCCAGGTGACGTTGTCGCGGTACACCGCGTCCCAGTTCGGGTACGACGTTTCGGTCACCGGCCGGAGCCTCCCGCGCCAGGGTGGCGTCTGCGCGTCGCGAGACCTGGGCATCTCATTGTGGCCCGCGGTCATCGCCGCCGCCGCCGAATCATCCTGCTGAATCGCTGGGGGTGGGGCGCAGGCGCTGATCGAGGGAGGCGCCACCGGCGCCGACGACCAGCAGGAAGATGCTGCCGCACAGCATCGCGATCTCGAGACGTCCCTCGTGGAAGAAGTCCCAGAAGCCGCCTTCAGTCGGATACAGCGGCGCGCCGTGCCACAGCAGCGGCACCTTCGTGATGGTCAGGGCGCCGATCATGTCCACGATCATCGGAAGCACCGCGAGCCGGACCAGTAGGCCCGCGAGAATCATTGCTCCGCAGATTATCTCGGCGGTTCCGTCGGCATAGGCGAGCAACGTCGCCGACGGGATACCGGACTTCTCGAAGCGGCCGGGCCCCAGCGTGTCGGGACGGAGGAACTTCAACACCCCCTCACCGGCGAAGATCAGGCCGACGTACAGGCGGATCAGCACCACCGCCCCCGATGCCCGGGTGGCGGTCAACTGGTCGATCGGTAGGGCGCGGGCGGACAGGACGGACATGGGCGGGCTGCCTTTCTCGGCGAGTGGTCTCGTCAAGAAGTAGGCGGGCGGGTTACATCAGCGGCGCAGAGGCGCCGCCGCCTCGAACTCGGCCGCCTTCCCCGCCGACTGCCACCGCAGCCAGCGCTCCCAGCGTTCGAGGTTCGTCCGTTGCCAGCGCCGGTCGAGCCGCGGCGACACCCGGCGGGCGATCTCCAACCCGGCGACCACCGGAAAGCGCAACGCCAGCAACGAGATTCCTGGCAGCGCCGACGGCAACAGGTAGCGGCGGCGGTTCCATGGCAGCATGTACAGCCCGAGGTAGCCCGCCTGCACCCGATAGTGATACTCGGCCCGCAACCGGCCGAGCCCGCGGTGTGCCGGGGTTGGCGCGAAGGCGGGGACGAAGGACTCGACGAGTTCGGCTCCGTCGGACCCGCTGTCGTGGCTGCGGGCAGAGTCGGCCATCAGCAGGATGCGCCACGCGTCGGCGACCGTCTCGGGGAAGTAGCCGTCGCAGCGCACCCCGACGAGATGACCGCAGTAACGGTTGAAGTGCAGCACCGCGCGCGTCTCCGCCGGCGAGGTCAGGTGACCGAGCAGGAACAGGCCGAGGGCGGGCGCGACGCTGCCGCCGAGCAGGGTCAGCAGCATCGCCGACTGACTGATCGGCAGCCCCCAGCGCTGCGCATCCCATTCCGGGTGCAGCCTGACCCGCTCGCGGACGCTGACATGCATGATCCGCACGTGCAGGGAGATGCTGCGCCCCAGCGAGCCCGGGGTCAGGATGGCCCCGGGACGGCACACCTCGATCCACCAGCGCGACGTCTCGAGATAGCGGTGCATGGCACGCCTGCCGGCGTACCCGCCGGACAGCGACAGCGGGACCGCGAGCCAGCCCTCGGTGTAGGTGTCGGTGGTGCCGGCGTTTCCGAGTGCCCCCAGCGCGTAGGCCCAGCGCCGCCACACCGCCGCGCCCTGCTCCACCAGGTCGGGTTGCACCCAGCCGGGCAGCTGCTCGAACTCCTCGAACAGCGCCCGCATCGAGTCCGGCGCGTCGGGGACGCTGTCGATGCCCTCGCGCTGCGCCCGCTCGACGAGGTCGCGGGCCCGGCGGGCGCCCATCTCGCCGTGGTAGGTCTGCGCGACGAACCGCTCGGCCACCGGATCGCCCTCGGTCAGGCCGTCGATGAAGGCACGGGCGACGGCATCGGACGGGAACGGGTCGACCCCGGTCAGCCGCCGGATCGTCGCGCGGAGCCGGGCCCGCCGCGGGCCGACATCGGGATAGCGGAACGCGGTCGGGGCCCCGGGCGGGCGGAGGGCGTCGGGCATACCGCTGTCTTAGCGCATTCCTACGTGCCGGTCGTCTCGTCGGGCTCGGGAAAGTCGATGCTGTACGGGGCGCGTGGCGGCGCGATCTCGTCGAGTCGCTCGTTGATGGCGTGCGCCACGATGTCGTGCTGCAACGGCGGCAACGCCAGCGCGCCGTTGAGATAGGCCTCGAGTTCGAAGCGGCTCGCCACGCCGCCGAGAGCGAAGTACCGCAGCCACAAGTCCTCCACGGTCAGCGCAGCCGATTCGAACGCTTGGTGGAAACGCTGGTGAACCTCTCCAGGGGTGGCCATGGGACCGCTCACGCTTCCGTCGCCGACGCGACGATCCGGTCGGCGACGTCGGTCAGGACGCGACGACTTGTGTGGGACTCGACGACCAGACGGCGGAACGCCTCCTCAGGGCCGATGTGATTGCGCGCCATCACGATCCCGCGCGCCATCGCCAACACGTCGCGACGGCGCAAGGTTTCCTTCAGCGTGTCGCTCATCTGCCCGGCTGCCTGCATGGTCTGCACGTTGCTGACGAAGATCGCGGCCTGAATTGCGAAGCGGCGCAACAGGTCGGCGTCCCTGTCGGAGTAGGCGTCCGTTGCCGTCGAGTACACCTTGATCGCCCCGAGGGTCCGCTCGCCGGTGATGAGCGCGGCGCTGAGGAACGACCGCAGGCCCAGTGCCTGGGCGGCGCGCGTCCAGGACGGCCACCTGCGCTCGTCTTCTTCGGGATCGGACCGGACGACGGTCGACTCCTGCCATGCCGTCAGACAGGGCCCCTCGTCGTATCGGTACTGCAGATCGTCGAGCCGCTTGACCAGAGGGTCGGTGGCCCCGGAGCTGATCCGTGTGCCGGCCGGATCGAGCAGACTCACGCCGGCGCCGGTGCTGTCACCGATCGTGTCGGCCGCAAGCGACGTCACCGTACCCAGTGCCTCGGCGACGGTGTCCTCGGTCAGCAGCACGCCGGACAGGCCCGCGAAGATGCCGGCCAGTTCCTCGTCCGGCCGATACGCCGGCTCGTTTGATGACATGCGAAACGACGTACCCGCCGTTGCGAAGTCCATGCGAACAGACACCGATCGATCAGGAACCGCCGCGGGTCTCGATCACGCGCCGGGCGATGTCCACCAGCCGCGTGTTGCTCTCCTGCGACAGCCGTCGCATCATGTCGAACGCCTGCACGTCGTCGACGTCGAATCGCTCCATGATGATGCCTTTGGCCTGGCCGATCCGGTCGCGGGACAGCAGAGCCGATGTCAGCTGCCCGGCATGACGGTGCGCGCTGATCGCCGCGGCGGCGTGGGCGGCGAGCACCGTGCCGGTCAGTTGCCCGTCGTTGTCCCACACCGTCGGCGCGAACCCGAACAGGTTGAGTGCTCCCGTGGTGCGCTCGTGTGTGTAGAGGCGGAAGGACAGGCCGCTCAGCACGCCGAGCTCGACCACCTCCGCCGAGTAGGCGGGCCACCGCGATTCCACCCGGAAGTCGTCAGTCCGAACGACCGGGTCGTCCAGTGCGGCGTCCATGCACGGGCCCTCTTGCAGCGTGTGCTGCAGCTCGTCGAGTTCGTGCGGTAAGTCCGTGGTGCCGGCGTGCGACTCGAATCTGCCGCCCTTGGTGATCAGCAGGATGCCGGCAGTGTCCACGCCCGGGATCAGCTCCACCGCCGCGGACGTCACCTCGCTGAAGACCTCCTCGGCGTCACGCGGCATCGCGGCGGCGCGCGCCAACTCGGCCATCCTGGCCGCAAGATCTTCTGACATTGCGGGTGGCTGCCCGTTCCGTGCGCCGCCAAACGTCGTCGCCCTCGGTCCTTCGTCTGCGCGGCGACAGCAGCGGAGAGAGGATGGCCCGGTGGCCACCCTGGTATCCGTCAACGTCGGCATGCCCAGAGACATCGCGTGGAACGACCGCACCGTCTACACCGGGGCGTGGAAAGAGCCGGTCACCGGGCCGCGCATGGTGCGCCGCCTCAACGTCGACGGCGACGGCCAGGGAGACCTCGGCGGGCACGGCGGGGAGAACCGCGCGGTGCTGGTCTATCAGCTCGACTCCTACTGGCACTGGGCCCGCGAATTCGGCCGCGACGACCTCGAGCTGGGGTGTCTGGGCGAGAACCTCACCGTCGAGGGGCTGCCCGACGACGAGGTGTGCATCGGTGACCGCTACCGCGTGGGCGACGTGGTCCTCGAGGTGACCCAGCCGCGTGTCACGTGCTACCGCGCGGGGATGCGGATCGGGGAACCGCGGATGGCCGCCCTGCTCGTCGCGCACCGCAGACCCGGGTTCTACTGCCGTGTCATCACCGAGGGTGAGCTCGAAGCCGGCCAGGACATCGTCAAGGTCGCCGACGGCCCCGAACACATGACCGTCGCCGAGATCGATGCCCTGCTCTACCTTCCGGGTCATCCCCGCGACGCCCTCGACCGCGCGCTGCGCATCCCCGCTCTGAGCCCGGGCTGGCAGACGTCGCTGCGCGCGCTGGCCGAGGAGAACGAGACCACAGGCAACCCGGGGCTGGCCGTCACGGGTCCGCCGCCGGCGTGGGCCGGCTTCCGCGCGCTGTCGGTGCGCGAGGTGCACGACGAGAGCCGCTCGGTGCGGTCGGTGGTGCTCGGCGACCCGACCGGCGCACCGCTGCCCGATTGGATTGCCGGACAGGCGATCACGCTACGCATGCCGGCATCTAACGGGTCGGCGGGCGTGGTCCGCAGCTACTCCCTGTCCAACGCCCCCGGCGGGGGCGAATACCGCATCAGCGTCAAGCGCGAGTCCCACGGCGCGGCCAGCGGATACATTCATTCGCGGCTGCACCCGGGCGACCTTCTCGACGTCGCCGCGCCGCGGGGCACGTTCCGGCTCGTCGACGACGGGTCGCCCGTCGTCCTCGTCTCCGCCGGCGTCGGGGTGACGCCGGTTCTGTCGATGCTGCACGTGCTCGCCGCCGCGGGCTCCACCCGGCAGGTGTGGTGGCTGCACGGAGCTCGTGACGGCACGGAGCACCCGTTTGCCGCCGAAGCGCGGGAATTTTTGAAACGGTTGCCTCACAGCAGATTTCACGTCTTCTATAGCCGCCCCGCGCCAACCGATCGGTCCGGTGTGGACTACAGCGAGCGTGGCCGGATCGCGGGTTCGGCGCTGGACGCGCTCGACGTGCCGCGCGACGCCAGCGCCTACGTGTGCGGCCCGCACGCGTTCATGACCGAGATGGAGGCGGCGCTGATCGCGCACGGTCTGAACGCCGCCCGGGTGTACACCGAGATCTTCGGCGCCGGGCCGGCACTCACGCCCGGCATCGCCGCCCACGCGGTCGCCCCGCACCAGCCCGCCGGAGAACCGGGACCCGGACCGGACGTGCAGTTCTCTCGTAGCGGCCTCTCGGCGTCGTGGGGGCCGGCGCACATGAGCCTGCTCGAGTTCGCCGAGGCCTGCGACGTCCCCGTCCGCTGGTCGTGCCGCACCGGGGTGTGCCACAACTGTGAGACCGCGTTGCTGGCCGGGTCGGTCCGCTACGCGCCCGAGCCGCTGGAACCGCCCGCCGAGGGCAACGTGCTGATCTGCTGCGCGCAGCCCACCGAGGCCGTCGTGCTCGACCTGTGAATCCCTAAGCGGCGTGCAGGTATTCGCGCGGGCTGCGGTCGGTGAGCGCCCGCACCGGCTGCCATCGGAACATGCCCGCGCCCTGCGCATAGGACAGGTGCCCGCCCAGCGCACCGCCCACTCCCATCGCGGCCAGCCCGAGCAGGCAGTACCGGCGCGCGGCCGTCGAGCGCTCACGGCGGTAGGCGCGGTAGGACAGCGCGAACAGCAGCAGCGCCGTGCCGTTCGAGGCGGCGTGCACCAGGCCCACCCGCTGCTGCGGCCGGTTCAGGAGGGCATAGTCGGCCCAGCCGGCCAGCACCGTCGGCGGGGTCGCCGCCAGCCCGATGCCCACCAGTCGGCGCGCGGTGGCCGGATCCTTGAACACCACGTCGAACACCGCCGACGAGGTCCACGCCCCGATCGGCACCGTCACCAGCAGCGGGTGCACAGGGTGACCCAGCCACGAGCCGCGCAGAAGCCGACCGAGCCGGGCGCGGTCGACCACCGTGTCGGCGACGCCCGCCGCGGTCGCCGCGGCACCGTCGAGGAAGCGGAAGCGCTCGACAGCCGCGAGCGCGCGATGCAGGTTCATGCCAGGGGCTCTACCCGCTTCCGCCGTCGTCAATCCCCATGTCCAACGCCGCCCCGATCAGCGCGGTGATGTATAGAGGCACCGGCGCTGGGTAACCGCGCCGGCATGGCGAAGATCGGATACTTCCTGTCGTGCGAGCAGTGGACCCCACAAAGCCTGGTCGACCAGGCCAAACGCGCGGAGGACGCTGGCTTCGAGGCCCTGTGGATCTCCGATCACTTCCACCCGTGGAACGACGCGCAGGGCCAGAGCCCGTTCGTGTGGGGCGTGATCGGTGCGCTCTCCCAAGTGACGTCGCTCCCGGTGAGTACGGCCGTGACGTGTCCGACGATGCGGATCCACCCGGCGATCATCGCGCAGGCCGCGGCCACGGCCGCCGTCCAACTCGACGGCCGGTTCGTGCTCGGGGTCGGCAGCGGCGAACTGCTCAACGAGCACATCCTGGGCGATCAGTGGCCGTCGGTCGGCGTGCGGCTGGAGATGCTCGAGGAGGCGATCGACGTGATCCGACTGCTGCACAAAGGCGAGGAGATCAGCCACCACGGCGAGCACTACGAGGTGCAGGAGGCACGGATCTACACCTGCCCGCAGGAGCCCGTTCCGATCTACGTGTCCGGATTCGGCACGCAGGCAGCCGAATTGGCCGGCCGGATCGGCGACGGGTTCTGCACCACGATGCCCGACGCGGACCTGGTGAAGGCCTTCCGCGAGGGCGGGGGCGGCGACAAGCCGGTGCAGGCGGGCACGAAGGTGAGTTGGGACCGCGACGCCGCCGCCGGACTGGACGCCGCACACCGGCTGTGGGCCAACGAGTCCCTGCCCGGCCAACTCGCGCAGACGCTACCGCGGCCGCGCGACTTCGAGGCGGCCGCGACCCTGGTGACCCGGGACATGGTGGCGGAGTCGGTCACCTGTGGGCCTGATGTGGACGCCCATGTCGCCCAGATCCGGGAGTTCGTCGACGCCGATGTCGACGAGATCTACGTGCAGCAGATCGGCCCGGATCTGGACGGCTTCTTCGCCACCTTCGGCCGCGACGTGTTGCCGCAGCTGCGCTGACTAATCGGTGGTGCGGAACGCCGCGGTGATCGCCGCGACGCGTGGATCGGCACGCAGCTGCTCGAGCGTCTCGGGGAGCGGGAGCCGCCAGTTCGGATACTCGTCAACGGTGCCGGGCAGATTGGGCTGGCGCGTCTCGCCGATGACGTCGTAAGGCGAGATGAGCTTGAGCCGGGTCGGCGTCGCGGCCAGCATGCGGTGCATCGCGAGGATGACCGCCGACTCGTCGGACTGCTCGTCCGCGGCCAGTAGACCCTCGGAGGTCAACAGCGCCGACCATTCCGCGCGTTCCTTGTCGGCGTTGGCCTGTTCGGCCGGAACATCGTCGAGCAGGCCGAGGTCGGCCCGCGCCCGTACATGCTCACCGCCGAGGAAGCCGGCCGCGGTGGGCAGATCGTGGGTGGAGATACTCGCGGCGGCCCGTTCCGGCCACCGGGCCGGCGGCAACAACGGCTCGGCCGGGTCGTCCAGGTCGCGGGTGAACCACGACACCGCGCATCCCAGCATCCCGTTGTCCGCCAACGCCTGCGTGACCTCCGGCTCGACGGTGCCCAGATCCTCTCCGACCACCGTGGCGTGCGCCCGATGCGCCTCGAGGGCCAGCACCGCCAGCATCGCCTCCGCGTCGTAGTGCACGTAGGTGCCGCGATCCGGACCGTCGCCGGGCGGAATCCACCACAGCCGCCACAGCCCCGCGACATGGTCGATGCGCAGGCCGTCGGCATGCGACAGCACCGCGCGCAGCATGTCCCGCAGGGGACCGTAGCCGTTGGCGGCCAACCGGTCCGGGCGCCACGGCGGAAGCCCCCAGTCCTGCCCGCGCGGAGTGAAGTTGTCCGGCGGTGCACCGATGCTGACACCGGTGGCCAGCACATCGGCCAGCGCCCACGCGTCGGCACCGTCGGCGTCCACGCCGACCGCCAGGTCGTGCAGCACCCCCAGCGCCATCCCGGACCTGTTGCCGGCATCCCGCACCGCTGCCAACTGCTCGGCACACCGTTGCTGCACCCACGCGTGAAACGCCAACCGAGGAGCCAATTCCCGGCGGGCCGACGCCACGGCAGCCCCGGACACGTCACGCAGCGGCTCGGGCCAGCGGCTCCACCGGCCGCCGTGCCGTTCGGCGAGCGCGCAGTAGGTGGCCCAGTCGCGCAGACCGTCCGAGGCCGTGGCGTCACCCAGCGGATCCGGCCGGCCCGCCGAACGCCAGAGCAGTTCCAGCGCCGACCGTTTCGCCGCCCACACCAGGTCGTGGTCGATGCGCGGGGTGCTCGCCGACACCCGCAGGGCATCGATCTCCGCGCGGGTCGCGGGCTCGGCCTGCCGGTAGGCTTCGAGGTCCTCGATGCGCAGCGCGAGCGGATTGGCGAACCGCCGACTCGAGGGAGTGTAGGGCGACGGCTGCACCGGATGCGTGGGCCCCGGAGCATGCAGTGGATTGAGAAGCACTGCGCCGCAACCATGTTCGGTGACCGTCCAGTCCATGAACTCGCGCAGGTCGCCCAGGTCGCCGATGCCCCAGGACCGCGCGGAGCGCAGCGCGTAGAGCTGCAGCATCCAGCCCCAGGTGTCGGGCGCGGTGGGCACCTGAGGGGGCGCGGCCACCACGGTGACCTCCTGCCCGTCGCGGGTGTGCAGTCGGTACCAGCCGGGTGCCAGGTCGGCGGGGATCTCGTCGCGCACCTCGATCCGGGAGCCGTCCTCGGCGACCAGCATCGCCGCCTGCGGCACCGGCCGGGGTTGCCCGGTCAACCGGACCGCCAGCGTGGGCGGCAGCACCCCGGCGCGGCTGCGCTCCTCGAGCCGGATCAGCTCGGCGCGACGCTGCTCTTCGGTGCGGGCCTCGACCTCCAGCAGTCCGAGCACCCGGATGACGACGTCGGCGTCGACGTTCACCGGCTCCCGGCGCTCGTTGCGGTAAGACGTCGCGACCCCGTGGGCCGCCGCCAGCCGCCGGAGATCCTCGGGTACGGGCGTAGGGGAGTCGGTCACCGCGCTGCTATACCCCGGACGGGATTCCTTACACCGGGGGCCTAGGCGATGGCAGCGCCGACCAGGTAACCGATGCCGTAGGTGATCGCCAAGGCGAGACCGCCGCCGATCACGTTGCGCATCACCGCGCGTTGCTTGGGCGCCCCTCCGAGCCCGGCGGAGACCGCGCCGGTGAGGACCAGCGCGGCCAGTACGGCGACGACAGTGACCGGGATGCGCCATGCGGTGGGCGGCAGGATGATCGCGATGATCGGCAACAGGGCGCCGATGGTGAACGCCAGCGCCGAGGACAGCGCCGCGTGCCACGGGTTGGTCAGTTCGCCTGGCGTGATGCCCAATTCGATCTCGGCGTGCGCGGCGAACGCGTCGTGGTCGGTGAGCTCCTCGGCGACCGTGCGCGCGGTGGCCGTCGTCAGGCCTTTCTCCTCGTAGAGCGCGGCGAGTTCGTCGAGCTCGGCGGCCGGGTCGTCGCGCAGCTCTCGGCGTTCCTTGCTGAGCAGCGCCTTCTCGGTGTCGCGCTGCGTGCTGACCGACACATACTCGCCCAGGGCCATCGACACCGCGCCGGCGGCCAGGCCGGCGATACCGGCGGTGAGGATCGGGCCGCGCTCGGCCGCGGCCGCGGCGACACCGACGACGATGCCGGCGGTGGACACGATGCCGTCGTTCGCCCCCAGGACCCCGGCGCGTAACCAATTCAGCTTGGCGGCAACGGAACCGACATGGGGCTCGGCAGGATGGGAAGGAATGGCCACCGCGTCACCGTAACCACGTTCGCAGCACTCTGCCAGCAAACCAAGGCTTGCCATAGCGGCTCCGGCAACGGGGGTCTTAGGGCCCTGTCCGCCGTGGCCACCCGGTCCCACACTGAGGTGGTGGCACTGAGCCGGCGGCGCTTCCTGTCCGCCGCGTTGGCAGGAGCGGCGCTGACCGCGTGTGCGCGGCACGACGCTGCGCCCGCTGCCGTGCGTCCCGAAGCGGGCCTGGCCGAGGCGATCGCCCGGACCGAGGCGGCCCGCCCCCACACCGGCAGGACCGTCACCGCACACCTGCGTGCCGGGTCGAGCGACCTGGACCTGGGCGGCCCGGTGGTCCGCAGCCTCGCCTACGACGGCCGGGTGGCGGGCCCGCTGGTGCGGGCGAACGTCGGGGACGAGCTGGCGATCGGCGTCACCAACGGACTCGACCACCCGACGTCGGTCCACTGGCACGGCATCGCGCTGCGCAACGACATGGACGGTGCCGCCCCGGCCACCCCCGAGATCGCCCCCGGCGAGGAGTTCACCTACCGGTTCACCTCACCGGTACCCGGTAGCTACTGGGCGCACCCCCACGCCGGGCTGGACACCGACTACGGGCTGTATCTGCCGGTCATCATCGACGACCCGGCCGACCCCGGCGACTACGACGCGGAGTGGATCGTGGTGCTCGACGACTGGACCGCGGGCGTGGGCCCCGACCCGCACGACATTCTCGACGGACTGCGCTCCCGGCGGATGTCGATGCACGGCATGCCGGGCATGGGTGGCGCGGGGAACTCGCTGCTCGGCGGTGACGGCGGCGACGTGAGCTACCCCTACTACCTCGTCAATGGCCGGATACCTTCGGCGCCAACTGCTTTCACCACACAGCCCGGGCAGCGGGTGCGCATCCGGATCATCAACGCCGCCGCCGACACCGCGTTCCGGGTAGCGCTGGCGGGACACCGGATGACGGTCACGCACACCGACGGCTATCCGGTCGATCCCGTCGACGTGGATGCGGTGCTGCTGGGCATGGGGGAACGCTACGACGTGCTCGTCACCGCGGCCGACGGCGTCTTCCCGCTGCTGGCGTTTGCGGAAGGCAAGAACGGTGCGGCGCGCGCGCTGTTGCGTACCGGGGCCGGCAGCGATCCGGGCCCGGACTTCCGGCCCGCCGAGCTGGCGGGCCAGGTTGCCACGGCGGCCGCTCTGAGTGCCGCGTCGCCCGTCCGGCTCGCACCCAGGGCGCCCGACGCCGAACTGCAGGCCGTGCTCTCCGGCGGCATGATGGGCTACGACTGGCGGATCAACGGCCGGCCCTTCACCGACGCCGTCCCGCTGACCGTCGGTGAGAACCAGCGCGCCGTGCTGCGGTTCGTCAACCGGTCGATGATGTGGCATCCGATGCACCTGCACGGGCACACGTTCGAGGTGCTGCGATCCGACGGCGCCCCCGGGCCGCGTAAGGACACCGTGATCGTCGCGCCGATGCAGGCGGTTGCCGTCGCGTTCGACGCCGACAACCCAGGGGTGTGGATGCTGCACTGCCACAACGGCTATCACATGGACGCCGGAATGATGACCACCCTGGAGTACGTCTGAGGTCTGGGCAGGCATAGCCTCGTACAGATGAAGTTCGGCATCTCCACCTTCGTCAACGACGACACCATCGACACCGTGTCCCTGGCACGGGCGATCGAGGAGCGCGGCTTCACGTCCCTGGCCGTCGCCGAGCACACCCACATCCCGGCCAGCCGGCAGTCGCCCTATCCGCTCGGCGGTGATCTGCCGTCCATCTACTACCGCACGCTGGACCCGTTCGTCACGCTGGCGGCGGCGGCCGCGGTCACCTCGAAGATCGAATTGATCACCGGCATCGCGCTTCTGATCCAGCGCGACCCGATCATCACGGCCAAGGAGGCCGCCAGCATCGACCTGATCTCCGGCGGGCGGTTCGTCCTCGGTGTCGGCGCGGGCTGGAACATCGAGGAACTGCGCGACCACGGCACCGATCCGAAGACGCGCGGCGCGCTGCTCGACGAACGGATCGAGGCCATCAAGGCGCTGTGGACCACCGAACCCGCCGAGTACCACGGACGCTTCGTCGATTTCGACGCGTCCTACTGCCGGCCCAAGCCGGTGCGCACACCGCACCCGCCGGTGTTCATCGGCGGTGATTCCGACGCCACGGTCAAACGGGTGATCCGGCACAAGGCCGGCTGGATCTCCAATCCGCTGCCGGTCGAGCGGCTGCGCCTGCGGATCGACCAGATCACCGAGGGCGCCGGGCACGACGTCCCGCTGACGATGTTTGCCGCGCCGAACGACCCGCAGTACTGGAGTGCCGCAGCCGAACTGGGCTTCGGGGAACTGGGCCTGCTGCTGCCGACCAAACCGCTCGACAAGTCACTGCGCATCCTCGATCAGCTCGCGGAGGGAGTCGCGCAGTTCCGCTGAGCTAACGGGTCGCGGCGGCGCGAATGCGCGCGGCGACCGGCACGGGAACCGGCGCGGGCACCTGCGCGGTGCGCCGCGCGCGCTGCCCATCCCGGGTGATCCGCCGGGTCAGGATCCGCTCGTCGCGGGCACTCACGGACCGGTGGCGGGCCGCCAGGAGGTCGAGCTGCTGCCAGCTCAAGCCGTCGAGGTCACCGTCGGCGTCGTGGGTGGCGACGACCACCGCTCCGCGCAGCAGCGGGACCGTCTTCGCGGTGAAGTTCGTTGTGGCAAGCAGTAATTCGGTGGCGCGGCGGTTGACGCGGCGCTGACAGCCCGGCGTGGAGGAGCTGAACCAGAAGTCGAACTGCCGGTCGGCACTGCTCAGCGATTGCAGTCCGCGGTCGTGGATGAGTCGGTCGACGTCGGCCTTGGTGTAGGCGCGTGTCTCATAGACGGCGCCCTGGGCGCTGAAGTACAGGATGGTGTTCATGATGATGATCCATTCGTCACTTTCTTCGGGTGGGTGGCGCGTCGGATCGCGTCGTCCGCGTCGTTACTGGAGTTACCCATGTGACAAATGAGACAAACCTTGATAACGAATCGAAACCCTTCCTTGCCGAGCGGGGGCAACATACGGTCAGGCCATGGACTTCGAGGACTACCGGACCTATGACGCCACCGGCCTGGCCGAGCTGGTGGCCACCGACAAGGTGTC
This sequence comes from Mycolicibacterium psychrotolerans, assembly GCF_010729305.1. Classification (NCBI taxonomy): domain Bacteria; kingdom Bacillati; phylum Actinomycetota; class Actinomycetes; order Mycobacteriales; family Mycobacteriaceae; genus Mycobacterium; species Mycolicibacterium psychrotolerans. The sequence goes on from NZ_AP022574.1 coordinate 1,034,418, forward strand.
GGCGACCGAGTTGCTGACACTGGCCCGGGACCGCGCCGCGGCGGTGAACCCGCGGATCAACGCCATCGTGCGCGACATCCCGGCACCCGAGCCGGGCGACGGCCCCTTCGCTGGCGTGCCGTTCCTGATCAAGGACCTCGGCCAGGATTACGCCGGGACGCCCACCGGAGCCGGTTCGCGTGCGCTGGCGTCGCGGCCGGCCCCCGAGCACTCCACCGTCGTGCAGCGCTGGCTCGACGCAGGCCTGGTGATCTTCGGCAAGACCAACACCCCCGAGTTCGGCGCCAAGGGGGTCACCGAACCGGCGGCCCACGGGCCGGCCCGCAACCCGTGGAACCTCGCCCACAGCCCGGGCGGCTCGTCGGGCGGAGCGGCCGCCGCGGTCGCCGCGGGCATCGTGCCGTGCGCGGGAGCGAGCGACGGCGGAGGGTCGATCCGCATCCCTGCGGCGTGCTGCGGGCTCGTCGGTCTCAAACCCGGCCGCGGACTGGTGCCGTCGGGGCCGCGCGCAGCGGAGCCGATGCACGGCGCCGCCGTGCAGGGCGTCGTCTCACGCACCGTGCGCGACACCGCGGCCATGCTCGACGTGCTGCGCGGAGGCGAGCCCGGCGGACCGTACGTGCCCGGCATACCCGACGCGTCGTTCGCATCCTGCCTGGACACCGAACCTGGCCCGCTGCGCATCGGGGTGCGGGTGCCGTCGGCGATCACTCCTCACCCCCATCCGGAGGCCTACGCCGCGGTCGAGAACACCGTGCGGATCCTGACCGACCTCGGGCACCACGTCGACGAACTCCCGCAGGCCCCGTTCGACGATGCCGCACTGGCCCGGGACTTCCTGCTGACCTGGTTCGTCTCCATCGCCTTCGAAGTCGGGGAAGCCAAGAGACTGACCGGGGCGGGCGACGCCTCCTTCGAACGGGACACGCTGATCATGGCCGCGCTGGGCCGCGCGACCAGCGGTGTCGATTACGTCGACGCCGTGGCGCGCCGCCACGAACACACCCGCCGGCTCACCACGTTCTTCGAGTCCCACGACCTGCTGCTCACCCCGACACTGGCGACCCCGCCGCCCAGGATCGGGGCGTTCGACCTGCCCGCCGCCCTGGCCCGATCGGCCGACGTCCTGCTCAAGACCCGGACCGCAGGCATGCTGCGGTACACGAAGATCGTCGACGACATGGTCGACGACAACCTCGGCTGGGTGCCCTACACCCAGTTGGCGAATCTCACCGGGCGGCCGGCGATCTCGCTGCCGCTGCACTGGACCGCCGACGGGCTGCCGCTCGGGGTCCAGTTCGTCGCGCCGCTGGCCGGGGAGTCGCGACTGATCCAGCTGGCCGCGCAGCTGGAACGGGCGGTGCCCTGGTTCGACCGGGTGGCGGCGATCTAGCGGGGACGCCCCGTCGGTGAATCGGCTTCGCGCCGTTCCTGTTTGAGCCTGTCCTTGCTGCGGATCAGGCGCAGCAGCGTGACCAGGGCCAGACCGCCGACGATGTTGCACACCACCGTGTAGCCGAACCAGGAGAGCCAGTCGAGGTAACCGAACGAGGTGTTCCCGGCGATCAGTGCGCCGAAGATCAGCAGCGAGTCCAGGATCGAGTGGAACATCTGCAGACCGGCCAGCAGGAACGCCCCGGCGACGGCCGCCGCGATCTTCGCCGGCATCGAATCGGTGCCGTGCTGCATGCGCGTCATGAGCGTGATCGCCATCCCGCCCAGCAGCGCGAGCGTGATCGACTCGGCGTTCAGCGGCGCGTCGACGTAGTGCTGCGCGGACTCGACGGTCTGGCCGTGCAGCTTCGGAAACGCCGTCATCACCAGCCACATGATCAGCCAGCCGCCGACGAGGTTGGCCGCCAGCGTGCCGCTCCACAGCTTCACCAGCTGCGCCACGCTGGCGCGCTTGGCGGCCACCGTGGTGACGGGCACCAGGAATCCCTCGGTGAACAACTCGCTGCGGCCCAGCAGCAGCGCCAGGAAGCCGATCGAGAAGGCCAACCCCGCCAGGAGCGGGTTATCGGTCGCCACCAGCACCGACAGGTAGGCCAGGACCCCCATCGCCACCTCGGTGCCGCCGAAGAACCCGGTCACCAGCACCTCACGCCAGCTGCGGTGCAGCCGCTGCGTGCCCTCGTCGACCATGCGGTTGAAGGCCTGCTCGAGGGCATCCTCGATCGGGCTGTCGGAATCGCCGAGGTCACGCTGGTCTGTAGTGCTCATCGCGCGGGGGTACCCGTTCGGCGCGGTCTTGCGCACGGCCCGGCTGTGACCGTGCTTCCATGTCACGGATGACGATCGCCCAGTTCCGCGACTACCAGCGGTCCTGGCTACGCGGCGACGTCCTGGCCGGTCTCACGGTCGCGGCCTACCTCATCCCGCAGGTGATGGCGTACGCCACGGTGGCCGGACTCCCGCCGGTGGCCGGGCTGTGGGCAGCGCTGGTGCCGATGGCCGTGTACGCGGTGCTGGGCTCGTCGCGGCAACTCTCGGTCGGCCCCGAGTCCACCACCGCGCTGATCACCGGCACGGCGCTGGCACCGCTGGCCCACGGCGACCCGGTGCGCTATGCCGCGCTGGCGGCCGTGCTCGCGATACTCGTCGGCGCGGTGTGCCTGCTGGCCAGCCTCGTCCGGCTGGGCTTCCTCGCCGAGTTGCTCAGCCAGCCCGTGCTGGTCGGCTACCTGACCGGCGTCGCGATGCTGATGATCGCGGGCCAGCTCGGCAAGCTGACCGGCACCACGGTCGACGGTCAGGAGTTCACCGCCCAGGTGCGGTCGTTCCTGTCGGGCCTGGACGGTGCGCACTGGCCGACCGTGGTGCTGTCACTGTCGGCGCTGGCGCTGCTGCTGGTGCTGTGGTGGCTGATCCCGCGCTGGCCAGGACCGCTGATCACCATCGCGGTCACGACGCTGGTGGTCGCGGTGTTCGCCCTGGAAGGCGACGGCATCCGGCTGGTCGGGCCGATCCCCAGCGGCCTGCCACCGCTGGGCTTTCCCGGGGTCGGCCTCGCGGACGTCGCCGGGCTGGTGATTCCCGCCGTCGGCATCGCCCTGGTCGCGTTCTCCGACAACGTGCTCACCGCGCGGTCGTTCTCGTCGCGCCGGTCGGAGCGCATCGACGCCAACGCCGAACTGCGCGCGCTGGGGGCCTGCAACGTCGGCGCCGGGCTCACGCACGGCTTCCCGGTCAGCTCGAGCGCGAGCCGGACCGCGCTTGGCGAATCGGTGGGCAGCCGCACCCAGGCGTACTCGCTGGTGGCGCTCGCCGTCGTGCTCCTGGTGATGGTGGCCGGGCGGGGACTGCTCGCCCTGTTCCCGACCGCAGTGCTTGGCGCGCTGGTGGTCTACGCCGCCATCCGACTGGTCGACGTCGCACAGTTCCGGAGACTGCGGCGGTTCCGGCTCAGCGAGTGGTTGCTCGCGGTGGTGACGACGGTGGCGGTGCTGGGGCTCGGTGCGCTGTACGGCGTCCTGGCCGCGATCGCCGTGTCGGTCCTCGAGCTGCTGCGCCGCGTCGCCCGGCCCCACGACGCGATCCTGGGATTCGTGCCGGGGCTTGCCGGGATGCACGACATCGACGACTATCCGACGGCGAGCCCCCTGGCCGGGCTGCTGGTCTACCGCTACGACGCGCCGCTGTTCTTCGCCAACGCCGAGAACTTCCGGCAGCGCGCCCTGGCCGCGGTCGAGAACAGCGCCGATCCGGTGCGGTGGTTCCTGCTCAACGCGGAGGCCAACGTCGAGGTCGACCTGACGGCCCTCGACGCGCTGAGTCAGTTACGCACCGAATTGCAAAGTCAGGGAATCGAATTCGCGATGGCACGGGTCAAGCGGGAGCTCCACGACGATCTGGTGGCCGCCGGGCTGATCGACGCGATCGGCGAGGACAGGATCTTCCCGACGCTGCCCACCGCGGTCGACGCGTTCCGCCGCGCGCACCCGACCGGCTAGCCGCGCGGTGGCGGGAAGTACATCTCCTGGCGCACCGTGCACACCAGCCGCCCGTCGCGGTTGAACATCGTCCCGCTCGCCAGTGCCAGCGTGTCGGTGCTGCTCGGGGAGGACTGGTCGTAGAGGAGCCAGTCCGACAGATCCGCCGGTCCGTGGAACCACACCGAGTGGTCCCGCTGTGCCGACGCGCCGACCTTCCCGCGCGCCGCGTACGCCGGTTCGGTCAGCGTCACCGCCGACAGATAGGCGACCAGCGCCGCCGTCAACGTCGCGTCGCAGCGCACCGGCCCGTCCGGCCGCCACCAGATCCGCGACCGCGCCGGCGGCGACCGGTCGGCGTCGACGATGCGCCGTTCGAACCACCGCAGACTCGACCACTGCCCCGGCGTCACGTCGTCGGATTCGGCGAAGTGCGGCGCGACGACGGGCAGCGCCTCCGGTTGCGGCACCTCCGGAGCCGGCGGCTGGTACCCGCCGGCGGCGGAGCCCGCGGTCAGCGTGAACGACGACATCGCCTCGAGCAGGATCTGCTCGTCCTGGCGCGCGGTCACGCGGCGAACCGAGAAGGTGCGGCCCTCCTGCAGATCCACGACGTCGAACCGCACCGGACGGCGGGCATCGCCCGGCCGCAGGAAGTAGGTGTGCACGCTGTGCGGCGCGCGCCCCGGCGCAGTCAGACCCGCCGCCAGCAGCGCCTGCGCCGAGATGTGCCCGCCGAGGATGTGATGAGCCGGCGCAGGCAGCTGCTCGCCGAGGAAGGCACGCGCGTCGACACGGGTCAGGGCCATCGAGGCGAGCACGTCGCCGAGCGAGGAGGGCACGCCACGAGATTGTGCCGCAGCCGGGTTTGCTCTGATCGCCGGTGGTCAATATCACCTCAATGCCGGGTTTCAGCGACGTACTCGAATGGGTCAAGCACGAACTGTCGGCCCGGGTGCCCAAGGCCGATCTCGACCAGCGCGACGCCGACTACATCCGGGAGCAACTGCCAGGCCTGTGGTTGCTGGCATCGCTGTACTTCCGCGCGGACGTCCGCGGGCTCGACCGGATTCCGAAGGACGGGCCGGTGCTGCTGGTCGGCAACCACAGCGGCGGAAACCTGCCGCCCGACACCTTCGTGTTCACGTTGGCGTTCTGCTCGTATTTCGGCGTGGAGCGGCCGTTCTACCAGCTGGCGCACAACCTGGTGGTGTCCATGCCGGGCCTCGGCTCACTGCGCAAGTTCGGCACCGTCGCGGCCAACCACGACAACGCGGCGCTGGCCCTGAAATCCGGTGCGGCGCTGCTGGTCTACCCCGGCGGCGACTACGAGGTGTTCCGGCCGTCCTGGAAGCGCCACGACGTCGACTTCGGTGGACGGAAGGGCTACGTGACACTGGCCCGCGAGGCGGGAGTGCCGATCGTTCCCGTCGCCAGTGTCGGCGGGCAGGAGGCCGCGCTGTTCCTGGACCGCGGGCAGTGGCTGGCCCGGCTGCTGGCCGTGGACAAGATCGCCCGGCTCAAGAGCGTCCCGATCCTGCTCGCACCGCCGTGGGGACTGGCGATCAGCGACATGGTTCCCAGGTTGCCCCTGCCCACGAAGATCGTCATCGAGGTGCAGGACCCGATCGACGCCGAGGACATCGCCGCAGGCGACGACGACGTCATCAACGACAAGGTGCTGGCCAGCCTGCAGGGCGCGGTCGACCGGCTCGGCGCCGAGCGCCGTTTCCCGGTGCTCGGTTAGGAGAGACGATGCGGCTGTCGCGAAGCAGGATCTTCGGCGTCGATCCACACATCGTGTGGAAGCACGTCAGCGACCCGACCTGCTACCCCGAGTTCATGGCACACCTCGAGCGCTGGGAGACGGTCACCGACGGTCCGGTCGGCATCGGATCGCGGTTCACCGTGCACTGGCGCGTCGGCTCGGTGCCGATCGGGGGAGTGATCGAGGTGGTGGAGTTCGACGACGCCCGCGACCTGGCGTGGATCGGCATCACCGGGGTGACCCTGCGGGGACGCTTCCGCCTGCGCGAGTGCGGCGACGGGAAGACGAAGGTGACCTTCCGGCTGGCCTACGAGGCACCCGGCGGGGTGCTGGGGCTGATCGCGGACCGGGTGGCCGCGCGGCAGGTGGGCCGCATCATGAACCAGACCCTGGTGCGCCTGCAGGACCTCACCGAATCCTGAGACTGGCTTCCGAGGCAACCGTATTGCCTATACGGTCTAACTATGACGCGTGTGTCGGTGATCACCGGAGGAGCGGGCGGCATGGGGTGGGCCACCGCGGCCATCGTCGGCCGTGACCACACCGTCGTGCTGTTCGACATCCGGGAGGACCGGCTCGCCGCCGCGCACGCGGCGCTCGACGGGCAGGGCATCGCGGCGACGGCCGTCGCCGGCGACGTCACGGATCCTGCCGCCGTCGCAGCCCTGCTGCGGACCGCCACCGATCTCGGCACGCTGGCCTCGGTGATCCACACCGCGGGGGTCAGCCCCAGCATGGGCGACGCCGACTACATCCTCACGACCAACGCGATCGGCACACTCACCGTCGGCGAGCAGTTCTACCGCGTCGCACCCGAGGGTGCCGCCCTGGTCAACGTCGCGTCCATGTCGGCGTACATGCTCCCCGAGTCGATCGTGCCCACCGCCGCGTTTCCCTGTGCCCTGGAGGATCCGGACAGCTTCCTCGAGCAGATGCGCTCGGCCTGCGACATCGCGCCGGACGAGGCTCGCCCGGGCCTGGCCTACGCGCTGAGCAAGAGCTTCGTGCGGTGGTATTCGACGGCGCAGGCGGAGCGGTTCACCGGTCGCGGGCTGCGCATCCTGTCCGTCTCGCCGGGCTCGACGGACACCGAGATGGGCCGGCTCGAGGAGAAGGCCGGAGCCGGCGCGATGGTGGCCGACGCCGCGGTGCCCCGGTGGGGCACGGCGGAGGAGATGGCCGAACTGTTGGCCTTCTGCGCCGGTGGGCGAGCGGGTTACCTGACCGGGACCGACATCCTGAACGACGGCGGCGTGATCGCCTCGATGACCGAACGTGCCCGTAGGGCCGCCGCCGGTTAGCGGACCCCGGGCGGTTCGGATCCCGGGCTGGTCGGTACCGCTGTTCTTCGTCGTCGGCGCGGTATCCCAGTACGCCGGCGCCGCGGTCGGTGTGACGCTGTTCGAGACGACGGAGCCGTCGACGGTGGCGTGGCTGCGCGCGGCGGGCGCCGCGGCGGTGCTGCTCGTGTGGCGACGGCCGTGGCGGCGACGCTGGACCCGGCCCGCGCTGCGCGCGGCGGCGATGTTCGGGATCGTCACGCTGGCGATGAACGTGGCGTTCTACGAGGCGATCGCCCGGATTCCGCTGGGCACGGCCGTCGCCATCGAGTTCACCGGCCCGGTGGCCGTCGCGGTGCTCGGTTCCCGCCGGCCGCGCGACTACGCCGCCGCCGTGCTGGTCGGCGCCGGGGTCTACCTGCTCGCGGGCGCACAGACCGGGGTCGACGGTGCCGGTGTGGCGTTCGCCCTGCTCGCCGCCGCCCTGTGGGCGGGCTACATCCTGCTCGGCAAGCGCGTCGCCGACGCCGGGGCCGGCATCGACTCCCTGGCCGTCGGCATGGCCGTCGCGGCCCTGCTGTCGGCGCCGGTGCTGCTCGGCGCGCAGGGCGTGATCGACGCGTCGGTGTTGACGGAGCCCCGCACCTGGCTCTTGGGCGCCGGGGTGGGGGTGCTCTCCAGTGCGATCCCGTACGCGCTGGACCAACCGGTGCTGGCCCGCGTCGGGCGCGCCCGCTTCGCGCTGCTGCTCGCGATGCTTCCCGCCACCGCCGCGGTGGTCGGCGCGGTGGCCCTGGCCCAGCGGCCCGACGGGGCGGAGATCGCCGGCATCGCGCTGGTGATGGCCGCGCTCGCGCTCAGCGCCCGGGCGGCGCGCCGCGGCGGCGGCCTCGACGGCAGAATCGACCCATGAGCTGCTGCCACTGGAAGTTCGATACCGCGTTCACCGTCGACGCTTCCCGCATCACGTTCGGCCGGGGCTGTGTGCGCGAAGTCGGCGACCGCGCCACGGCGCTGGGCATGGGTCGGGTGGCGCTGTTCTCCGACGCCTCGGTCGCCCGGCTCGAGTTCTTCGACACGGCGCTGCGGTCGCTGCGCGACGCCGGACTCGACGTCGTCACCTACACCGAGGCAAGCGTCGAGCCGACCGACGAATCCTTCCGCGCCGCAGCGGCTTTCGTATCCGAGACCCGACCCGACGGGTACGTCTCGGTGGGCGGGGGATCGGTGATCGACACTGCCAAGGCCGCCAACCTGTACGCCACGTATCCGGCGGACTTCGCCGACTACGTCAACGCGCCCATCGGCGCCGCGCGGCCGGTACCGGGCCCGCTGGCGCCGCACATCGCGTGCCCGACGACGTCGGGCACCGGCAGCGAGGTCACCGGCATCGCGATCTTCGACCTGCTCTCCCTGCACGCCAAGACCGGCATCGCGAGCCCGGAGCTGCGGCCCAGTGAAGCGCTGGTCGACCCCGACAGCACCGACACGCTGCCCGGCGAGGTCGTCGCGTGCAGCGGTCTCGACGTGCTCTCCCACGCGTTGGAGTCCTACACGGCCCGGCCGTTCACCCGGCGTGCCGCGCCCGCGCAGCCCGGCCGGCGGCCGATGAGCCAGGGCGCCAACCCGTGGAGCGACCTGGGCAGCCGCGAGGCGCTCGGACTGCTGGGCCGCTACCTCGAACGCGCCGTCACCGACGCCGCCGACCGGGAGGCGCGCGAACAGACCATGTGGGCGGCGACGCTGGCAGGTATCGCGTTCGGCAATGCGGGCGTGCACATTCCGCACGCGATGGCCTACGCCGTGGCCGGTCAGGTGCGGGACTTCCACCCGTCGGGATATCCCGGCGACGGGCCCATCGTGCCGCACGGCATGTCGGTGATCCTCAACGCCCCGGCCGCCTTCCGCCTCACCGCCCCCGCGGATCCGGCCCGGCACCTGGCCGCCGCCGGCCATCTCGGCGCCGACGTGGCGGGTGCCGCCGACGCCGACGCGGGCCCGGTGCTGGCCGATCACCTGGTGCGCATCATGCGCGCGGTCGGCATGCCCGACGGACTCGCCGGCGTCGGCTACGCCGAATCGGATGCCACCGCGCTGGCGGCCGGCGCCTGGCCGCAGCAGCGGCTGCTCGGCAACGCGCCCATCGACGTCGATGAAGCATTGCTGGCCAACACCTTTCGGCACGCTCTGCGGTACTGGTGAGGACGGCCATGACCACCGAACGTGCCGACGACTACCGGTACTTCCTGCCGATCACCACGCGCTGGATGGACAACGACGTGTACGGCCACGTCAACAACGTCACCTACTACAGCTACTTCGACACCGTCGCCAACCACTTCCTGATCGCCGAGGGTGGCCTCGACATCCACACCTCACCGGTCATCGCGCTGGTGGTGGAGTCGACGTGTGCCTACCGCGCCCCGGCCGCCTACCCCGACGCGCTGCGCGCCGGGCTGCGCGTGGACGCGCTGTCGCGCCGATCGGTGACGTGGGGCGTGGCGATCTTCGGAGCCGACGGCGACGAGCCGCTGGCGCACGGCCGCTTCGTGCACGTCTTCGTCGACCGCGAGCACCGCAAGGCGGTACCGATCCCGGACGGGATCCGCACCGCGCTGGAATCTATTGTCGCGCAACCGCAATGAGGTCGGCCACCTCGGCTGCGGCCCGCGCTGCGGCGGGCTCCTCCGACGGGGCGTAGCGGTCCGCCGCCGCGTCGTAGCGCGCCCCGGCGATCGCGCCGTGATCGGTGTCGAGTTCGACGACGCGCACCGGCCAGCCGACCGCCTCCAACTCACCGGCGAAGGACCGGCTGACCTCGAGCGGCACCACGTCGTCGGCGCGGCCGTGCAGCAGGGTGAACGGCGCCCCCGGCCGCGCCCCCGGCAGCGCGGCGGTCGATGGTCGGCCGCTGATCGGGTCCGCCACCATGAAGGCCCCGGCCAGACAGACGGTGTGGCCGAGCACGATGCCGAGACGCTCCGCCGCGAGCGTCAGCCCCGCGGCGGCCGCGCCGCCCAAGGACCACCCGACGAGCGTCAGCCGGTCCGGCTCGGTGGACCAACCGCGGACATGCTCGACCGAGGCCAGCAGATCCGCGCGACCGCCGTCGGGCGCATGCGAATCCCAGTCGGGCGCCACCACTCCGAACCCGCGCTGCTCGAGTGCCTCGGCGAGCCGGCGCACGGTGGCGCGGGCGTCGGTCTGGGTGCCGTGCCACAGCAGCAGCGACGGGTCCGACGGTGCGCCGTACACGTCGGCGTGCCGGTGCGGGGCGTACTCCACGGTGTCCATCGGGCCGGGCTCAGACGATGCCGGATTCGCTCGGCTCTTCGCGGGCGGGCCTGCTGGTGAGGTGTTCGAGGACGCCGGTGACCTCGAGGATCCTCTGCAGCTGGGCGGGCCGGTGGTCCAGATGCAGGTGCACGCCGGCGGTGGAGGTGCTGCGGTGGATCAGCAGCAGGCCCGACAGCCCGGCCGAATCACAGAACGTCAGGTCGGCGAAGTCGAGGTGCAGGTCGGTCACCGCCGGTCCGGCGAGCGCCTCGGACACGGCCGCGATCAGCTCGCCGGTGCTCTGGTAGTCGAGGTCGCCGCCGACGCCCAGCGTCAGGGCCGTGCCGTCGGTGCTCAGCGTCAGGTTCATGCGCTCGCCGCCTCGTCGATCGGGGCCGGGCGCAGCGCGCTACGGGCTGCGGCCAGCAGGCGTTGGGCCCGCGGAAACTCCGACAGCTGCGTCGCCAGAGAATGCAGCGCCGGATGCAACGAGGCCGACGGGACACCGCGGGCGGTGAGGATGTCGGCCGTCCAGGTGACGAAGTCGACGAACAGCGCGTCGTCGTCGGTGTACAGGGCGGTGGCGAGGAAGTCGACGGTGTGCGCGATGTCTTCGGTCGTGTGCTGCCGCTGCGCGTCGGTGTAGTCGCGCATCGCGGGGAACTGCTGCTCCAGGTCGGCGATCGTCGCCTTGACCAGCTGGCCGGCCGTCGCGCTGACCATCGTGTACTCCTGGTCGGCCAGATGGGGGAGGTCGTCGATGGGCTGATGCGGCCGGCCCGCCGCGTGCCGCGGCATCCCCTGCTGCAGGTGAGCGGCGGCGGCACGGGCGTCGGGGGCCCAGCCGTCCGCGCCGAGCAGCCGCGCGAACCGCCCGTCGCGGCCGAACGCGGCGCCGCCCGCAAGCACCGGGACCCCGGCGGCCTGACATGCGGTGATCGCGGCGTGCGCGGTGGGCAGCCGGGTCGGGATCATGCAGGACAGCGCGACCGCGTCGGGACCCGACTGGTGCAGATGGGCGATCAGGTGCGGCGTCGGCACCTGCGCGCCGAGGAAGTCGACCAGCCAGCCCCGCAGCCGCAGCACCTCGGCCAGCAACCGGGCCGGCAGCGCGTGCCACTCGCCGTCCACGCACGCCACGGTGACCCGGCCCACCGGCGCCGACGGCCGGTAGGCGGGGTGCTGGGCCAACGCGGCGATCACCCGGTCGTTGATCGCGGTCGCCACGTGCTCCTGCGCGACGGTGATCCGGTTGGCGGCCCACTCCGCTCCGACCCGATGCTGCACCGGGGCGATGACGTCGAGGAGGATCTCCTCGCACGGGGTGCCGGCGTCCGCGGCGGCGAACACGGCGGCCACCGCGGCGTACTCGTCGCCGTCGATGATCGCGGCCCACAGTTGTTCGGTCGTGCTCATGCTGTTGCTGTGTACCTCCCGGCGGTGCGCCCGTCGACGGCGCTGAGGTGTGCGCGGCGCGGAGCGGTGATCGCCACCACCGCGATGTCGTCGTGCGCCTTGCCGTGTACCCACTGCGAGGCGAGCATCATGATCCGCTCGACCACCGCTTCGGCGGGCATGCCGACACACTGCCGCAGCGCCGCCTTGAGCCGCTCTTCGCCGAACATGTCGGCGCCCAGCGGGCCGCCGTGCGCCTCGGTCACCCCGTCGGTGTAGAGCAGGCACGTCTCGCCCGGGGCGAGTGCCGTGTCGAAGGTGCGCGACCGGATGTGCGGCAGCGCGCCGACCAGGGTGCCGCGGGTGTCGGCCTCCTCGACGCGCCCGTCGGCGCGCACGATCAGCGGCGGCAGATGGCCCGCGCTGGTCAGGCGCAGGTGGACCTGGCCCTCGCGACGCGACACCGAGGCCAGGACCAGCGTGGCGAATCGTGCGTGGTCGCCGGACAGCAGCGCACTGTTGAGTAGCCGAAGCACCCCCGCGTGGTCCTCGGCCAGCGGCGCGAGCGCCTGCAGGGTGTTGCGGATCTTGCCGGTCACCACGGCGGCTTCCAGGCCCTTGTCGCAGACGTCGCCGAGCACGACCAGCGTCTCGTCCTCCGGCGTCTCGGCCGGATGGACATCGTAGAAGTCCCCGCTGACCATGTGGTGGTCCTCCGAGGCGCGGTAACCGCCGGCCAGCTCGACGCCGTCGAAGCGGTGCAGCCGCGGCGGCAGAAGGTCGCGCATCAGCGTGTTGGTGATCGCGGCCTGCTCGCCGTAGAGACGGGCCGCGGACAGCGCGGCGCCTGCGCGTGCGGCGAAGAGCCGGGCGAACACCTCCTCGCCGTCGCTGAACGCCATGTGGGAGCTCTGCCGCAGCAGGACCAGCGCCCCCGCGGGCACCCCGTGTCCGGGAAGCGGGGTGATGACGATCGAGCCGACGGGACCGCGGAAACCGGACGGGATGATCCAGTCGGGGACCGTGGCGGGATCGATCCACCGCGACGGGACCGGCGGAAAGCCGCGCAGCGCCTCGCTGAGTCCGCCGACGACATCCGGTTCGCCGTCGACGACCCGGTGCTCGATGGTTCCGTCCGGCCCGCAGCACACCAGCGGGATCCGGCGGCGGTAGGCGGGGGCCACCACCACCGCTGCGTCCGCGAGGTGCCGGGCCGCCAGACGCGCGGTGGCCTCCATGCAGCGGTCGACGTTCAGCGACGCCATCAGCTCGGTCGACGCCTCGTCGAGGAACGCCGCCCGGTCGCGTTCCCGGGTGACCGCCTCCTGGGCCTGCAGCAGCGCCCGGGCGGTGTCGGTGAACAGCCACCACGCCACCTCGCCGTCCGGCAGCCGTGTCGGGCGCGCCTCGACGTCGAGGCCCTCGGCGGAACCGGTCACGCTGCGGGGTGCGCCGTCGGCTGCGAGATCCAGATGAGCCGTCGCGAGCCAGGACGGCAGCCCGTCGTGCAGTGCGGCGCCGGGCACGGCACCCGGGAACAATGCCCGGGCGGCAGCGCTCAACGCGCGCACCGTGCCGGTCGGACCCACGACCACGACCGGGTGAGGGACGGTGTCCCAGGCCGGGTCCACCGCACGATCGACGCCGACGGCGGTGCCGGACGGAGCCTGCTCGCGCATATCAGCCTTCCGATTGATCTCTTTGCCACTGTACGCAGAACCGGTGTGGCGGTGAACAATTGATTTGCCCCGACGGCGCCCGCCGGACCACCCTGGGGTAAGTGAGCCCCGCCCCCAGCACCGCGCCTCCATCGACGCTAACCCATCACCGGCCGCGTCCGGCCATCGTGACGGTCCTCACCGCCGTCGCGATCATGCTGGTCGCGGCCAATCTGCGTCCCGCCGTGGTGGCGGTGGCACCGCTGGTCGGCGACATCAAGGCGGCGACGGGGTGGAGCAGCGCCGCCACCGGTCTGCTGACCACGCTGCCGGTGTTCGTCTTCGGTCTGGTGGCCCCTCTGGCGCCGCGATGCGCCGCGCGCTTCGGGATCGAACGGACCGTGTTCGCGGCGCTGGCCGTGCTGATCGTGGCGACCGCGGTGCGTCTGATGCCGGCACCCAGTGCGCTGTTCGCCGGCTCGGCGCTGGCCGGCGCCGGGATCGGGATCTGCAACGTCGTGCTGCCGTCGCTGATCAAGCGCGACTTCCCGCACCGGTCCGGCCTGATGACCGGTCTGTACTCGATGACGCTGTCCGGCGGCGCCGCCGCGGCGGCGGCGTTGACGATCCCGATCAACGACGCGCTGGGCGGCGACTGGCGGATGGCGCTGGCGAGCTGGGGCCTGTTCGCGGTGCTCGCCCTCGTCATCTGGATGCCGCAACTGCGGCGCATGCACCGCGTCGAGGTCGGCCACGCCCCGGCATCGCTGTGGCGTAACCCGATCGCATGGGCCGTCACGGTGTTCATGGCGGCGCAGTCGCTGATCTTCTACACCTTCACGGCGTGGCTGCCCGAGCTGCTGATCGACCGCGGCATGTCGCCCGGTGGTGCCGGGGCGGTGCTGGCGCTGGGCCAGGTGGCCGGGTTGTCGATGTCGCTGCTCGCGCCGATCGTCGCGGGCCGGTTCGCCGACCAGCGGGCGATCACGCTGCTGGCGCTGGCGGTGACCGCGGCGGGGTTCGTCGGACTGCTGACCACCCGGTCGGCGCCCACGCTGTGGGCGATGCTGGTGATGGCCGGACCCGGAGCGTCGATCAGCCTCGCGCTGCTGTTCATGGTGTTGCGGAGCACGTCGACCGCCCAGACCAGCCAGGTGTCCGGGATGGCGCAGAGCGTCGGGTACGGGCTCGCCGCGATCGGTCCGGTCGCGATCGGCCTGCTGCACGATCTGACCGGGTCGTGGACGGTCGCGATGGCCGTGCTGGCGCTCGCGTTGATCCCGCAGGCGCTCTCGACGCTGCTCGCGGCGAAGAACGTGACGATGGACGCCCATCAAAAAAGCCGGTGACCTTCGAGGGTCACCGGCTTCGACGGGATGCTCGCGTCAGCCTTGAGCGGTCTCGTAGCGTTCGGCGACGGCCAGCAGCTCGTCACGGATCGACGAGTCGGGCAGCGACCGGATGCGCGCGTGGAGGCGCCGCCGGTCTCGGGCGAGCTTGAGGTTGGCGCGGAACTGCGCGACAGACATGGTGCGTGTACTCCTCGATCGTGTCCCCGGGTTTCGGGAACTGGTGTGTGGTGGCCTGCTGGGCGGGGATCGCCCTCCAGCAGGCACAACGGACCATGCTCCCTTGTTAATTCCAGGTAAATCAACTTCGCTGAGTGTGAGTTCGCCGACTGTGAGCGCGCTCACGCAGTTTGCTGAGCGATTCAGAGGGCGGTCTCGATCAACGCCGCCTCGGCCTCCTCGAGCAGGACCTCCTCGGCCCGCTGATAGATGCGGCGCGCATCGTCGGGACTGTCGCCCACCGCGGTCATGCCCAGCCGGCCCTGCTCGGTGAGACAGCTGATCATGTGGAAAACCACTCCCGTTCGACGGGCCTGATCGAAGTGCAGACCGTGCGTGACGACGATGTCGAAGAGGTCCTCACTGGTGAGCGCCTTGAGTCGCTCGTCTTCGAGATGGTCGGTGGCGACGAGATACTTGGGGCTTCCGTGCGGGGTGACGAACACCCCCCGCTCTCCGTCGTAGGTGCCGTCGGTCAGGAACTGCAGGGTCAGGAACGGATGGGTGGTGCCGCCCTTACGGAGGTTCAACTCGATCGCGTACGGCGTCCACGCGCCGTCCTCGTCTTGCACGACGACGAAGTCGACGGCGAACCTGCCGAGCACACCGAGGCTCGCGAGGTGACGCCCGATCGTCATCGCGGGTTCGGCGATGGCCGCGGCGTAGCGGGAGTCCGCCGGGAAGATGCAGCCCAGATAGCGCTGACCGCTGGCGCCGCCGAGCATCTGGTCGTGGGTCGACAAGAGCTCCACCGAGGCGTCGGGCAGCGCCCGCATCTGGACGCTCGGACTCGTCAGGGTGACGCCGCTGATCCGCTCCTCTACTATTCCGCCGAGCATGCGGAATCTCGTCAGGTAATCGTCGACGGACAGGCTCTCGGACTCGGGCTGCAGTGCGAGGATCCGATCGGCGATCGCGGCCGCCTCGTCGGGTGTGCCCGGAGAGGGCAGACCCCGGAGGTCGACCATCGCGTTGCCGGCTCCAGAGACGCCCTCGTTGAGTTTCACGATCGCCTCCGTCAACGTCGGCCGCCGCGTCCGCATGTGCTGGACACCGGCGACGATGTCGTCGACGCTGTGCAGGTCCTCGGCACCGACCGGGCATCGGACGCCCAGTTCCTCGAAGAGCCTCCGGCACCCTGTCTTGCTTCCGAGATCGGCGAGGCGCGGGTCCGCCCCGTACATCGGGATGCCCAGGGACAGCGCGATATCGCGCTCGAGCTCTGTCGTGTTGTACGGGATCAAGTGGCTACGCGCCCGATTGGGAAGCAGGGATCTGATCTGCCGCAACAGCCTGGGCCGTTTCAGCAGCTTCGCACTCAACGGCACCGGTGTCGCGTCGTTCACCGAGATCAACGTCAGCCGTCGGCGGGCATGGCTGGGGATGACGCCAGGCAGCAACCCCAGGTAGTACTCGACGATCGGTTCGGCGATCGGCTGCGAGGTCACGTAGATCATCCGCAGCCTGGACTGGCGCAGCAACAGGAGGAGGAACAGCGACCGCTCCTCCAGAGCTTGCATCACCGTGCCACTGCCCGACGTCGATGCGAGGCTGATCGACGGCACGACGACAACCGACTCGTCGGGCATGTCGAGCCGGATGGACTCCCACACCGATGGCATTGCCAACTGCAGTTCGTCGAAGCGCCGGTAGCGTTCGACCTCGTCGAGCTCAGACAGCGTGTGCTCGACGATGTTCGTTGCGGTCATGATTGTTCTCCCTGAGGTTGATCTCCGACTTGAAGGATGTTGTGCACCCGCACTATTCGGCTGAAGCCTTTGAGCCGCAGGTCCCCGACGGGTTCGTAGTCGCAGGAAAGATGCTCGACCCCCGCAAGCACCCGGTCGGTAACCAGCACCTGCCATGGGCCGGCCTCGCCGCACAGCCGGGCGGACAGGTTCGTGACACTGCCGATCGCCGAGTAGTCGAACCGGCCCTCGAAGCCGATCCGGCCGAGGGTGGCGTAGCCCTGCGCGATACCCAGACCGACGGCGAGATCGTGGCCGATCCGCTGCCATCGGGCCGCCAATTCACGTACGGAGTCCCGGATGTCGAGCGACATGCGGACCGCGCGTTCGGCGGCGTCGTCGCACGGAACGGGATCGTTGAAGAACACCATGATGCCGTCGCCGGTGAATCGCTCCAGTGTGCCTTCATAGCTGTGCACCAGTGCGCCCATCGCCCGGTGATACTCGCCGAGTACCTCCATGACCTCCTCGGGAGCGCTGGTCTCGGCGAACGGAGTGAAGTTTCGGAGGTCGGCGAAGACCACGACGATCTCCCGGCGGTGGCTCTGGAGCAGGCTCTCCTCGCCCAGCACGACATCGGCCAGCTGCGGAGACAGGAAGTACCGCAATCGATTCGCGCGCTCCAGCTCGGCGACTTGACCGGCGACCCTGGCCTCGAGCTCGGCGTTCCAGGCGGCCAGCTCCTGCGCCTGTCGCCTGATGGTGTCGTGGTAGCGCTTGATGCGCGCCAGCGAGCTCACTCGGGCGAGCAGTTCACTCTGGTCGAACGGCTTGGTGACGAAATCGTCGGCGCCCGATTCCAGGGCGGCCAGCCGTTGTTCCCTCCCACTCGCGGTGATCATGACGACAGGCAGGAACTCGGTGGCCGGGTTGGCGCGGATGCGCCGGCACACGGTGTGCCCGTCCATATCCGGCATCACGATGTCGAGTAGCACGATGTCGATGTCGACGTCGTCGCGGTCCAACAACGCAAGAGCTTCCGGACCCGACGATACGGTCAGCACCCGGTGACCGCGCGGGGTCAGGACAGCGTCGAGAAGCCGCAGATTCACGGGCTCGTCATCGACCGCGAGCACCGTCACCGGATTGTCCGTCACCGTTCTCTCCGTTCTCCGACGATCCGGTGCAGCGCTGCGAGGAGCTCATCTCTGCTAACCGGTTTGAGCAGATAGGCATCGGCCCCCAGGGCGAGCGCCCGTGGCCGGTCGTCGATCACCGAAGCGATGACGACGGGGATGCCGGCAGTCGCCGGGTCCGACTTCAGCTCAGCGAGAACATGCCAGCCGTCAAGCCTCGGCAGTTTGATGTCGAGAACCACCCCGGCCGGCCGGACCCGCCGGATCAACTCGAGCGCGTCGATTCCGTCGTGCGCCTTGAGAACCCGGACTCGGGACCCGCCGAGATAAGCCTCGATCAGGTCCAGCGATGCTCGGTCGTCGTCGACGAGCACGAGCACCGGTCCCCTCGACGGTATGGCGAAGGTGGTCTCATCGGGGATCATCGATGGAGTGGGCAGCACCGGAATGGCGAATCCGAACGTGCTCCCCACGCCGACGGTGCTGGTGAGCCACATGCGGCCGCCGAACAGCTCCACGATGCGGCGGGAGAGCGTGAGTCCGAGCCCGGTGCCCTCGCCTTTCGACGGGCCGCGCCGGCCCTGCTGGAACGATTCGAAGATCCGGTGCTGATCCTCAGGCGGGACACCGATTCCGGTGTCGGTGACCGTGATGATCAAGTCGGCGCCGTCGCCGCGCACGAAGACCGACACGCTGCCGCCGTCAGGGGTGAACTTCACGGCGTTGGTCACCAGATTCAGCAGCACCTGTTTGAAACGCAGCTCATCGGCTTCGACGACATCTACGCCGTCGGCGAGCTCGACCGACATGTCGATCCCGTGAGCAGCCGCCCTGTCGCGGACCATTGCGAGGGTCTCCTTCACCGCATCCGCGACCGGGAACGTGCTCGGCTCGAGGACCATGTGGCCGGCCTCCACCTTGGAGAGGTCCAAAATCTCGTTGAGCAGCTCGAGCAGGTGGCGGCCGGAGTTCCAGATGTCGCGCAGGTACTCTTCCTGCCGGGCGTTGATCTCCCCGAACATGCCGTCCAACAACACTTCTGAGAATCCGATGACCGCGTTGAGCGGAGTCCGGAGTTCGTGCGACATGCTGGCCAGGAACTCGGACTTGTGATCGCTGGCGATCTCGAGTTCGCGGCTCCTGGTCTCCAGTTCGCGGTACAGCCGGGCGTTGACGATGGCCAGTGCCGACTGGTTGGCGAACGTCTCGAGCAGCTCGATCACGTCGGACGGAAACTCCCCGGTACCCCGGCGTCGGATCACCAGCACACCGACGAGCGTGTCGCCGCGCAGCATCGGCACCGCCAGCACCGAGTGCCATCCGTCGCGGAAGACGACCTCGAGGAACTCGTCTCGCTCTGCGGCCGCGAGGTCCGGGATCGCGCACGGCCGTAGTGTTCTCGCGGTCGGGCCGATCAGCAGCGACGTGCGGTCGATCGAGAGGGCGCGCAGCTGTTCGAGCAAGCGCCGGCTCGTCCCGGTCGTGTCGCGCACCGTGAAAGTGCCCGTCGCGTCGTCGTAGTCGAGGATCGAGCCGCCGTCGGTGCGCAGCGTGATGTCACCGAAGCCGAGATTGGTCAGTCGCACCGCGTTGCTGACGATGCGCTCGAGCACTTCGTCCAGATCGAGGCTCGATCCGACGGCGTCGTCGACCTGCTGCAGCGCCTCGAGCTGGGCCACCTTGTCGGCGAGTTCGGAGCGCCGGGCTTCCAGTGCCCGCATGAGGTGAACCTGCCGCAGCGCGATCGCGCCCTGCACGGCGAACTCCTCGAGGCGTTCGCGTTCGCGGTCGTCGAACGGTGCGACATCGATGCGCCACATCGAGAGCACACCGACGACGTCGTCCTGGGACAGCAGCGGCGTGGACAGCAGCGTGCGGAACCCGGTGAGGCGCTGCAGGTCCAGCCGACCGTAGTCGGCGTCGCTGAGCACGTCGGCGACCTGGTGCGTACGCCGGTCCTCCGCGGCGCGCCCCACGGTGGAGGACCTGTTCCGGGCGATCGGATGATTGGCCAGGTACTCGCGATACTCCTCCGGGGTCTCGCCGGACACCCGCGACAGCCGGAAGCCGTCGCCGTCGACCACGAACAGCTGCGCCGCGGTGGCACCGCAGAGCCGGGCGGCATACTCGACGATGGTGTCGAGGACCGCGTCCGGATCGGCGACGTCCCGGCTGAGTGCGGCCAGGATCTCGCGGCTGGCCGCCGATTGCTCACGAGCAGAACGTAATTCGTCGTCGTATTCGGTCATGGCTCGTCCACCCGCCGCACAGTGATGGTGGTGCCGACGCCGACATGCATGCGGCAGCCGGCCGCGCCGCCGATCACAACCGTGTCCTCGGCCGGCTGGCATTCGCCTGTTCCACCAGACCGATGCGGAGCCAGAGGTCCTGGGTGTCACGGGCGAGCGTGCGGTAGCACTGTTCGATTCCGCGGCGCAGGTCGTGTTCGGTGAAATCGGTGCCCAGCAGCCGCGCGGCAGGGGCCGAGTTGCCTGCCTCTAGCCAGTTCAGTGCCGATTCCATCACCCGTAGACGCAGCGCCGCCCGGGCCGACCCCGACTCGATCGGCAGAACAGACGCGCGGTCACCGGCGTCGATCAAGATCTGCTCACCGACATCGGTGGAGGAATCGCCGTCGAGCAGGATCTCGACGGCCGCTGTGCCGGCCTGCACGTGATACGCCGATGCGGAGGGGACCCGGTCGAGTGCCGCGACGGCGCCCGTGCGGTCGCGCGCCCGTGCGCGCTGGCGGGCGAGGCCGAACGCCGCACTGATGTAGGTGTCGTCGGTTTGCCAGATCGTCTCGTAGTAGCGGGTCGCCGCGTCGACATCACCGCGAAGCTCGGCGGTGGCGGCCAGCGCCATCTTCGGTGCGAGCTCGCCCGGTAGCGCTGCGAGCACGGCATCGAAATCCGAATACGCTGCTGCATAGTCGCTTTCGAGAAGGTAGCACTGACCGCGATACCAAGGGACACGCCAGTCGGCGCTGAGGTCCGGCGTGAGCGCCTCCAGCTGAGACCGGGCGTCTGACGGACGACCCAACTCCAGTGCCGCCCGGATCAGGCGCAGCGCCACCTCGACGGAGAACAGGCTCGCCTGCCGCGCGCCCCCGCGCGCCAAGTCCAGCGCGTACTCCAGTTGGGCAGGCGGGGTTCCACTGGTCGTGGCCAGAACCGCGGCACCGGGATCGCTGGGGTCGACGACGGGCACCGGCAGCGCCGCGATCACCTCGGCGGGCACCACAGGCGCACGGTATCCGCCGCCGTACAGTCCGCGCTGCGGACTGAAATGCAGCGACCGCCGCGGCGGCACAGGGACGCCGTCGGCGGCCACCACCTCGTGCAGCACGCCGGTCAGCTGATCGGCCATCTCGGCCATCGAGCTGAATCTGCGCGCGGGATCTGTGTCGGTGGCCCGCAGGATGCATCGGTACAACGACTCGTGCGCTGCAAGGACGGGCACGGTGTCCGGTGGGGGGAGGCGATCGACGAACCGGCCGTTGTGCTGGGGCAGGTCCATGACCAGAACCGCCAGTGTGCGGCCGACGGTGTAGACGTCGGTCGCCACAGTCGGCCCGGTCCAGGCGATCTCGGGGGCCTGATAGCCGGCTGTTCCGTAGATCGGAGAGTCGGTGTCGTCCATCGCGATCACGGCGCCGAGGTCGATGAGCTTGAGCTGTTCGTCGCACTGCATGACGTTGTCCGGCTTGAAATCGCAGTACACCATCCCCATCGCGTGCAGATACTCGAGTGCCGGGGCGATTTCGACGATGTAGGCGACCGCTTGGTCCGGCGGCAGGGGTCCGTTGTGCGTCCGTCTGATCTGCTTGAGCGACGTCCCGCCGACGTACTCCATGACGATGTAGCCCACCGGCGCGCCGGTGTCGTGGCGGTGCTCGACGAAGTTGTGGATGCGGACGATGTTCGGGTGTTCCACCTCGGCCAGTGCGAACGCTTCGGCGGCGGCCGCTGCCATTGCATCGGCGTTTCCGGAGTTGACCAGACCCTTCAGTACCACCCACCGGTCGTGCACATTGCGGTCGATCGCGAGGTAGATCCAGCCCAGTCCGCCGTGTGCGATGCAGCCCTGCACTTCGTACTGACCACCCACCAGGTCGCCGCGAATGAGCCTGGGGACGAAGGAGTACCGGGTTCCGCACTGTCCGCAGCAGCCCTCGGTGCGTGCGGATTCGGCATGACGGCTCCGCCCGACGGGCGCACCGCACTCCGCGTTGCCGCAGAAGCGCTGCCTTTCGGGGACCTGGGGATCAGGAAGAATCGCTGCTGCCGGGTCGCCCCGGGGTATCCGGGGCATCGCGACAATGCCGGCTCCGAGCCGACCGCGTGACAGTGCCGGCCGGTTGGGGCCGGTGCCGGTCGTCTTGGCCTCCCCGTCCGTGGCGTCTCCTGCGGGCGCCGTGGCGGGGCCGCTGTCCGGCTCCGCGGCGGTGGCGGCGATTCCACAGACGGTGCAGTAACCGTCGCTGATCGTTCCGGCGCAACCCGGTTCCGGACACCTCATGTGCGCGTCGCCACCATCACGAGCCTCCGTACGTGGCGGCAGGCGGGCCCGGCGATGGCCCCAGTCGGGTCAGCCACCGGTCATAGAGCCGGTCCCAGGTGCCGTCGAGTCGCATGCGTTCGAGCACCCCGTTGACGAAGCGGACGAGATCTTCGTGGTACTTGCCCACACCCACGCCGTAGGGCTCGACTTCCAGACTGGGGCCGACGATCTCGACGGTGGGGTCCTGTTCGGCGAGTCCGGCGAGCACCGCGTCGTCGGTGCTGATCGCATCGACCTGGTTCTGCTGCAGCATGACCAGACAGTCGGTCCACGCGGTGACACCGATGACGAAGGGACGAGGGTTGATCGCGACCAGGTTCGACAGCGACGTGGTCCCGGTGACGGCGCAGACCCGCCTGCCCGAGAGATCGTCGGCAGTATCGATCCGGGTGCCGCGCGGCGCGAGAATTCTCTGGTTGGCCACGAAGTACACGGTCGAGAAGTCGACGCTGCGTCTGCGTTCGCAGGTGATCGAGTATGTCCTGACCACCACGTCGACCTGTCCGGACATGAGCGCCGTTTCGCGGTCGCGCGCATCGACCACCCGCAGGTCGATACGGTCCGGGTCACCGAAGACGGCACGCGCGATCTCGCGGGCGACGTCGATGTCGAAACCCTCGATGCGCCCGGTCGTGGGATCGCGGAAGCCGAAGCCGTAGGTGTTCTGGTCCACGCCGACGACGAGCCGGCCGCGCCGGGCGATGACGGCCATCGTCGACCCCGGCGGCATCTCACCGGCCGCGGGCAGCGGGCCCGGCGGCAGGCTCGCTTCGCGGTCGCACGGCTCGGCTGCGGCCGGTGGCGCGGCGGTGACATCGTGCGCCTCTTGCGGCCGGACCGTGACCGGGCCGACCGATACCGTCGGCGGCGGTGGCGATACCGAGGTGCACCCCGCTGCCAGGATGGCGATGATCACCGCGGCCCCGACGCGGGAGTTCACAGGAACTCCTTGAGCCGCGGCCACATTCCCCCGATCACGGCGGCCGCGGCCAGCGCCGCCGTCACCACGATCGCGGCCGGGGTCCACGCGAGTGCAGCACCCGCCGACGACACCGTCGCGCGCATGGCGGTCCGGGTCTCCTCGATCTCGGCGCGCAACGCTGTTTCCACGACCGTGAACTGAGCGGGCGAGGCGTCGGGGTCGGTGCCGATCGCCTGAGCCATCGCGGTCGCGAAGTCGCCGCCGCGGTAGGCGCGTACCTGCTTGTCGTGGCTTGCGGTCCACTTGTGAACGGCGTCGACCGCGGACTGCGGACCCGTCTCCAGTTCGGTCAGGAGCCCGCTCATGTGGCCCGCGTACGACTTCTCCAAGGCGGTGATGTCGCTGCGCGCGATCAACTCCAGGATCTCGTCGGTGCGTGCCTGTTGGGCGAGGATGCGGCCCGTCGCGAGGTGCTCGAAGCGCTCGGTTCCGACGGCGCGGCCGCGGTCGATCTCGTCGGCTGCCACACGCGTGCCGGCGACCAGGGCGATGATCGCCAGCACAACGAATCCCGCTGCGACGACGAGACCGATGTTGAACTGGCGATTCGTCCGGCGCAGCAGAAACCAGGACGCAACCGCGATCTCCGCGAGCACGAGGACGAGCAGCAGGAGCCCGATCACCGGGAGCGCACCGACCGACGCCTGCTCGACGTTCAGCGCGGCGAGGCCGCGATCCAGGATCTGTTTGGCGCCCGGGAGCAGTTCTGTCTGCATCAGCGAGGACGCCTCGCGCAGATACGCCGAGCCGACGGGATAGGTGCTCATGTTGTTGACCCGGGCGGCTTCGATCAGACCGGTGTACGTCGTCAGTTGAACCGCGATCTCGGCGACCTCAGTCCGCACCCCGATGTCGGTGGCACCAGCGGTCACGTCACCCATCGCCGAGGCAGCCGCGGCGAGCGACTGGTTGTAGCGTTCACGCATCGCCGGTGTCTGGATGCCCCCGGACAGGAACGCCGACGCGGCGGTGGCGTCGGCTTCCGACAGCGCCGCGTAGAGGTTCTGCGCCGCGAAAGCGAACGGCTCGGAATGTCCGAGGATCTTGTCCTGCAACGCGATTCGGTGATGGATTCCAGCCGCGCACACCGCTGCGGCGACGGCGCAGGACGCCACGAGCAGGAGCGTTACGGCGATGACCAGCCCCGGGGTCGTGCGCGCGAAGCGCCGTAGTGTCGGGATTCCGGTGGGCGGGAGACCGCGCGTGCGAACCGACGTGGTGCTCATCTCACCGGCCCCACACCAGAAGGACTGCCCGGCCGAATCTTTGCCCCCGCAAACAGCTTCGGCACCGGGATGGCGCAACGACGTCCTGGGTCGGTCATCGCAACCCCCCTTCGCCTGCGTCGGCAGCGGCGGACGGCTCAATCGTCTCGCCGTGCGGCAGGGTGCACACAAGTAGTGCACTACTGTTCTTGCCCCTAGACGGGCGTTTTCGAGTACTTGCATCAGCGAAACGCGTCCGCCGTCGGCATGGGCCGGCCGGGCCGGCTGTCCTACTCTGGGTCCATGCGGTTGACGTGGCCGTTGACGGGCCGCGCGGCCGAGATGAGGCTCGTCGAATCCGCACTGTCCGAACCGGACCTGGCCGGCATCGTGGTCAGCGCGCCGGCGGGTGTGGGCAAGAGCCGCCTCACGCGTGAGGCGCTCGATGCCGCGGTCACCCGTGGGTGCGAGGTGCGCAGGGTGATCGGGACCTCGTCGGGGCGGCGCATCCCCTTGGGCGCGCTCGCTCCGTGGGCCGGTGCCCACGACGCTGGGGGTGTGCAGCTGGTCTGCACAGTGATCGAATCGCTCGTCGCCGCCCCCGACGAGCGCGTCGTCATCGTGGGCGTCGACGACGTACATCTGCTCGACGACGTGTCGATCTTCGTCCTGCACCAGATCCTGCAGAGACGGGCGGCCCGACTGGTGCTGACGGTCCGGGCAGGTGAGCCCGTTCCCGAACCGGTGCAGGAGCTGTGGGACGTCGGCGACTTCGACTGGTTGAACCTCCATTCGCTGAGCGCCGATGACACCGCATCCCTGCTCGAGGCGGTGTTGGGTGCGACGCTCGACGCCGACGCCGTCGGTCGTCTCCACCGACTCACCCTGGGAAACCCGCTGTACCTGCGCCACATCGTGGAGCAGGAGGTCGGCCACGGAAGGCTCGTCGAGCACCATGGGTGCTGGCGGTGGACCGGCGAACCCGTTGTGCCGCAGAGCCTTGTCGAGCTGATCGACGCGCGCGTTGGCGCTCTGCCGGCTGAGGTCGGCACGGTCGTCGACGCGCTGGCGGTCGGCGAACCCATCGCCCTGTCGGCTTTGCGGCGGATCGCCGATCCGGGTGCCGTCGAGGAGGCGGACGAGCGTGGACTGATATCCGTCGAACGCCGCGGCAAGGCCATCGAGGTCCGCGTGGCACATCCGCTCTACGGCGAAGTACGTCGCAGCCGCGCCGCGCCCACCCGGCTCAGGCGCCTCCGGGGGCTGGTCGCCGGCGAGTTGGCTGCCGGTGACGATCGCGACGACGTCCAGGTGCTGGTGCGACGCGCGGCGTTGAGCCTCGACTCCGATCTGGAACCCGACGGTGCACTGTTGGCCTCAGCCGCGCATGCCGCGGTCCGCTTGGCGGACCTCTCGCTTGCGGATCGGATGGCCGCGGCGGCTATCGAGGCGGGCGCAGTGCCGGAAGCGCAATTCATCCGGGCCCATGCGCTGTCGTGGCTCGGTGACGGTAGCGGCGCCGAAGAGGTGCTCAACGCGGTCGACGTCACCGACCTGAGCGATGATGAATTCGCCCGGTTCACCTACTACCGCGCCAGCAACATGCTCTGGGCCCTTGCCGAACCGGAACGGGCCGAGGCGATCGTCGACCGTGCGGCGCAACTGACGACGGAGTCCGCTCGCCGCTGCGTCGCAGCCTTCCGGACCGTGTACTCCTTCGCCACCGACCGTCCGGAGGAGGCGCTCGCCGCCGCCCGGGACGTCGTTCCCGAGGAGCTGCCCGCGGTCATCGGCGCCGAAACGGCTTGGGTGCTGGCGAACATCTACGGTGACGCCGGCCGCACCGAGGATGCACTCGCCGCGGGCGAGGCGGGGCTGGCGATCGTGCGGAGCTCCGACGCTCCGCATCTGGGCTTCAACATCATCGATGGCCAGGTCGGTGCGCTGCTGATGGCGGGAAGGGTAGGTGACGCCGTCGATCTGGCCGAACGTGGACGCGTTCAGGCCGACGAGCTGCCCGGCGCGGCCCATCTGCTCGGCACCGCGATCGCGGGCCGCGCCGCCCTGGGTGCCGGACGCCTCGATGTCGCCCGCGACTCATTGGGACGTTCGTCGGCCGCGTTGTCGGCCACCGGCTATGCGCTCGGCTGGGGGTACCGCTACTGCCTGCCACACGCGGCCGCGCTTGCCATGAGCGGGGAGCACGCCGAGGCGGCCGATGTGCTCGCATCCCTGGACCGGCGCCGGCGGCCCTTCCGCTCGCTGGACGACGAGACCAGCCTGGTGCGGGCGTGGGTGGCGGCCGGTCAGGGCGCAGTGGGGGAAGCCGTCACCATCCTCCGAGATGCCGCTCGCGCTGCCTCGGCCAGCGGCCGTTTCGCCGTCGAGGTGGCCTGCCTCCAGACGGCAGCGCAGTTCGGCGATCACACGTGTGCGGCGCGGCTGGCCGAGCTGCCCGGCCTCGTCGAGGGCCCGAGGGCAGACGTTGCGGCGAGGTTCGCGGCGGCGCTGCGCGACGGAGACGGAGAAGCGCTCGGCGCGGTGTCCGAGGCGTTCGAGGAACTCGGTGATCAACTGGCTGCGCTGGACGCGGCGGCACACGCGGCAGCGGTGTTCTGGCGCGAGGATCGGCGCGGGTCGTCGATGACCTGGACAGCACGCGCGCAGGATCTTGCTGCGCGATGCGGTCACATCCGGACGCCCGCGCTGGCGCGCATGAGTTCCCCGTTGCCGTTGACCGACCGCGAGCGGGAGATCGTGGCACTGCTCGGCCTCGATCTGTCGAATCGCGACATCGCCGAACGGCTCGTGCTGTCCGTGCGCACCGTCGAGGGCCACATCTACAAGGCGATGATGAAGACGGGTACCGCGAGCCGAGAGGAGCTCGGGGATTTGCTGCGGCCCAGGAAGCCGCGCCCGCTTGACGACGAATGAGCAGGCGTAGCCACACGCCGAGCGGGGTACCACGCAGTCATGTCACCCGACGATGCTGATCTCGACGACGTGTTGGTCCCCACCGAGGAGGCCCACCCCGATCACCGCGAGCACGCCAAGGCGTCCAGTCACCCCGACGACGACGAGTTGGCGCGGCGGACCGAGCACGAGCGCGACGTGGTCGGTGCGGACCGGGAGACCGACCGGTGACCGCGCCCGACGAGATGCCCGACCAGACGTCCCCCGAACCGGACACCACCGACGTTCCGCCGGCCAACCCCGGCTACGCGACACCGCCTCCGGAGGGGATTCCCGACGCCGAGGGCTGATCCGGAAGCGCATTCCTGGTCGTGATCTGGCCTCGATCACAGCCCTCTCTTCTCACCTGCGGCCCTCAGCTGATCCGCTCGCGGTCGGCGGCCCGCGGGCGCACCGCGACAAGTGCCGTGCCTGCCAGAAACAGCGCGGCGGCGAGCATGGGTAGGCGGCCGCCAGGCGCGAAGCCGTTGGCGGAGAGCACGGCCAGCGCCAACGCGCAGGCCGCGGTGCCTGCGTAGAGCAAGCCCTCGGCGATCGCGCCCGGTATCGGCACCGCGACCGTCGGCATCGGCGCGGCGACGAACCGGCGCTGCCAGTAGAGCAGTGTCAGCAGGCCCGCCGCGACCACCGCCAGCACCAGCTCCCATTCGAGGCGCGCGAGCCACCACGCCCCCGAGCCCATGGGCGGCTGCGGCAGCAGCCCGGTGGGATAGCCGACGAGCGTCACGACGATCACCGGCAGCATGTGCCACAGGTACAGTGCCATCACGTTCTCGTTGGCGATCGCGAGAACGCGTGGCCAGACGCCGCGCGCGAGGAGCCGGTTGAGCACCGGCACGATCGCGAACAGCACGCCGATCTGGACCAGTGCCAACGCCAGCAGCGCCGCCGACGGCGGCGCGCTGTTCTCCACCCGGTCGCCCGGCACCCCGATCATCGCGATCGGATACGGCCCCCAGGTGACCAGCGCGGGCAGGGCCAGCGCGGCCACCACCGCCGTCGACACGAGGGTTCGGCGGCGCAGGTGTCCGTCGTGCCAGGCGATGCCGAGCTGGTAGATCGCCGCCCAGCAGAAGAAGTAGTTGGCCATCCGGATCTCGGGATGGTCGGTCGCGATGCCGACCGCGTCGACCAGGACCAGGCACGCCCCGAGCGTGACCGGCACCGCGAGACCCCAGCGCCGGTGCGCGGCGACCGCGAGCGGAGTCAGGGCCACCACCATCAGGTAGACGGCCAGGAACCACAGGTGCATGGCGACCGCCCAGCCGCCCATCTCCAGCACGGTCCCGCTGATTCCCAGCGCCTTCAGCACCGCGATCACGACGAGCATCAAGAACGCGTAGACGCCGCTCGGGCCCAGCACGCGGGCGACCCGGCGGCGGATCCACTCCTGCCGTGCCGCGGTGCCCGCGTCGGCGGGCAGCCGCCCCCACGACACCGCGCTCGCGTAGCCGGCGACCGCGAAGAACACCGGGACCACCTGGAAGAACCAGGTGATCCACTGCGTCCACGGCATCAGCACCAGCGGGTTGTCCCGGCCGAACGTCCCGTCGCGGTACGTCATCACCGACAGCAGCCAGTGCCCGATCACGACGAGCATCACCGCCGCCGACCGGTACAGGTCGAGGGCGTGCTCGCGCGGGGGTGACGCTGAGGTGGGCTCGGTCATCGGTCCCCTCCGAATGTGGTGTGCTCCCTTCGGCACGGTAGCCGAACATTCTCAGGCAACGATCAGCGCAAAGCCGAGACGAGCGCTGACAGCATCGTCAGAATCACTCGTGTGAAACGAGTGCTGAGCCACCCGGCGTTCCGTCGCGTCGGCGTGTTGACCGGCCTGTGCGCCACGTTGCTGAGCAGTGTGGTCGTCGCGCCCGCCGCCTCGGCGGACGTGTGCGGCAGCGTGGGCGGCCGGTTCGTCTCGGTCAGCGGCTGCGGCAACATCGCCGACGCCGTCGCGCCGTGGGTGCCACCTCCCGCGGCGTACGCGCCGCTGCCCGAGGACTACGCGGCCCCGCCCCCGCCCCCGCCGCCCCCACCGCTGCCGAACGTCGATGTCTGCGCCAGCGTCGGCCGCCGGATCAGCGTGAGCGGCTGTGTCTAGGCGGTGCGCGGCTGCGGTGCTGCTTGCGCCATCAGCCCTCATCGCCGGTGCGTTGGCCGTCTCACCGCCGGCAGGTGCAGAGTGCGTCAGCTCCAACGGCACCACGGTCTGCTCGCAGGGCAGCGTGCGTGGCACCGACAATGGCCAGGGGCCCGGCTCGCTCGACACAGGACCCGCGTGGCCGTATCCCTGCGAAAACGACTGGTATTGCAACGACGGCGGGCTCTCGATCATCTTCACGCCCGGCCGAAACTGACCCGACAGGAGCACCATGAGCACCTTCCTCACCCGTGCCGCGCTGGCCGCGATCGCACCGGCCGCGACGCTGCTGGCCGTCGCCGCCCCGGCGGCCGCCCAGCCGGCTCCACCGCCTCCGCCCGCCCAGCCGAACTGCACGGCCGCCGACCTGGCCGGCGTGATGGCCGGAGTCACCGCGTCCACCTCGGCCTATCTGTTCACCCACCCGGACGTGAACGACTTCTTCACCACCCTCAAGGGCAAGAGCCGCGACGACCAGAAAGCCGCGGTCGAGGACTACATCGCCGCCCGCCCGGATGTGGGCGACGCGCTGCGCGCGATCCGCCAGCCCTCGGTCGACTTCCGCAACCGCTGCGGCTAGCGATCAGTCGCGGGCCGGCTGTCGCGACGGCCGGCACAGCACCACCACGATGCCGCACAGCACGGCGGCGACGCCGAAGGCCGCGTAGACGCTGACCGCGTCGGCGGTGCCACCGAGCACCGCGGCGGCCAGCGGTCGCGACCCGAGGAAACCGACCAGCCACAGGGCCATGATCCGGCCGCGCAACTCCTCGGGCGCCTGCTCCTGCACGACCGTGCCGAGCCCGGTCATCGCCCAGCCGAAGCCGAGCCCGGCCAGCGCGAAACCGCCGATCGCGACGGGCGCGGCCGTGCCGACCGCCAGCACCGCGCAGCCCGCCGCCAGCCCCCACAGCCCCAGCCACGACACGAGATCGGCCCCGATGCGGCCGCGCAGCAGCGCCAGCACGGCCATCGCGATCGCGGCGCCCACGCCGAACACCGCCGAGAGCATGCCGACCAGCCCGGCGCCGCCTCCGAGCGCGTCGGCCACCGACGGGGTCAGGGTGATCGACGAGTCCGACGCGACGCCGACCACCGTGACCGCGATCAGCGCCAGCAGCAGCCGGCGGTCGCCCAGCACGTACCGGACCGCGACCCGCACCCGGTAGTCGGCGCCGGAGCGGCGCGGCGGCGGCGCGGGAAAGCGCACCAGGATCAGGAAGACGGCGAAGACCAGGTGCAGTCCGGCGCTCGCGGCGAACGCGGCGGCCGGCCCCAGGTGAGCGGCCAGATACGCGCCGGCCGCGGGACCGACGATGCGGCCGATCGTCATCGGGATGCTGTTGAGCGCCATTGCCGTGGACAGTTCGCCGTCCCGGATCAGGCTCGGCACGATGGACTGCATCGCCGGGCCTCCGACCGCGAACCCGAAGCCCACCAGCAGCGAGCCGAGCAGCACGGCGACCGCCGCCGCGGTGCCGTGCACCGACGGCGCGGCGAACAGCCACCCCGCCACCAGCCCTGAGCCCGCCACGCAGAACACGCGGCCGAGCAGGATCTGACGGACCGGGTTCCCGGTGTCGGCCCACTTGCCGCTCGTCGGGGTGAGCAGGAGCTGCGGCCCGAACTGGACGACTCCCACCATGCCGACCATCAGCGCCGAGCGAGTGGCGTCGTAGATGACGATCGCCGCGACGATGCCGTGCGTCCAGACCGCGACGACGGAGAACATCTTTCCCCAGAACAGCGCGCCGAACACGCGGTCGAACATCAGCCCGACCGCGCCGCGGGTCCGCGGCAGGTGGTCGAGTGCGTCGTCGCGCGCGGACCTCATCCGATCTGCATAGCACAGGGGTGCCGCAGTCCCCGACCGCCGGGCTGTCCGCTGAGCGAAATCGCCAGTGTGCCTTTTATTTTCGCGTAACGTGGCGGTTCCGCCCGTCGATACACTCAAACGGCGCCGCCCGGAGTGTGGCGTGCCCACCCGTGATCCTCATCGCATCACCGCCCCAGTCGAAGGATGCTCGCCGTTGATTCGCCCGACCGCTCAGGTCACCGCCATGCAGTCCGGTCGTGGCGTGGGCCGCCGCGCCGCGCTGAAGGTTCCGCTGCTGGCCGCGGCGGCCGTGTCGCTGTCCCCGGTGCCGCGCGCGGGCGCCGACGCCGCGCGCTGGTCGCCCGAGCGCGCGAACCGGTGGTACGAGGCGCAGGACTGGCTGGTCGGGGCGAACTACATCCCGTCGAACGCGGTGAACCAACTCGAGATGTTCCAGCCGGGCACCTTCGACCCGCTGCGCATCGACGCCGAACTGCGGCTGGCGCGCCTGGCCGGCCTGAACACCGTGCGGGTGTTCCTGCACGACCTGTTGTGGATCCAGGACCCGACCGGCTTCGCGCGCAGGCTCGGCCACTTCGTCGACATCGCGGCGCGGCACGGGATCAAACCCCTGTTCGTGCTCTTCGATTCGTGCTGGGATCCGCAGCCCAGGCTCGGTCGCCAACCCGCGCCGCGCCCCGGTGTGCACAACTCCCGCTGGGTGCAGAGCCCCGGCGCCGAGAACCTCGATGACCGGCGTTACCGGCGCGTGCTGCACGACTACGTCGTCGCGGTCCTCACCCAGTTCCGCCACGACAGCAGGGTGCTGGGCTGGGACCTGTGGAACGAGCCGGACAACCCCGCCCGGCAGTACCGCGACACCGAGCGCCGCGACAAGGTCGACGTCGTCGCCGACCTGCTGCCCCAGGTGTTCCGGTGGGCCCGGTCGGTCGATCCCGACCAGCCGCTGACCAGCGGGGTGTGGGACGGGCCGTGGGGCGATCCGCGCACCCGCAGTGTGGTCGCCGGGATCCAGTTGGACAACTCCGACGTGGTGTCGTTCCACAGCTACGCCAACCCGGCGGAGTTCGACGCCCGGATCACCGAACTGGCGCCGATGCGGCGGCCGCTGCTGTGCACCGAGTACATGGCCCGATCGCTGGACTGCACGATCGAGGGAACTCTGCCGATCACCAAGCGACGCAACGTCGGCGCCTACGCGTGGGGCCTGGTGGCCGGCAAGACGCAGACCTACTTTCCGTGGGACTCCTGGGACCGACCCTACGACGCGAAGCCCCAACCCTGGTTCCACGACCTGCTCGACTCCGACGGCCGGGCCTACCGGGCCGGCGAGATCGCCACGATCAGGAACCTCACCGGGCGTCCGCGGCCCAGCTGAGGGCCGGCGCTCAGCGAGTCAGCGTGCTTTCCACTGCGGTCGGCGCTTCTCCCGCCATGCCGCGATGCCCTCGGCCACGTCTTCCGTCGCCCCGGCGACCTTGCGCATCACCTCGCCGAAGCGAACCGACTCGATCCAGCCCATGTCGGCGGTACGCCACGCGACCTCCTTGGTGGCCCGCTGGGCCAGGGGTGCGGCGCGGGTCAGCGTCTGCGCCCACTCCCGGGCCGCGCCCGCCAGGTCGGCGGGTTCGACCAGCTTCCACACCAGGCCCACCTCCTTGGCGCGCTCGGCCGTCATCGGCCGGCCGGTCAGCAGCAGTTCCATCGCGTCGGCCCACCGGATCCGCTGCGGCAACCGGATCGCGCCGACGATCGTGGGCACACCGATCGAGACCTCCGGGAAGGCGAACGACGCCTCGGTGCTCGCAATCACGAAGTCGCAGAACAGGATTCCGGTAAGGCCGTAGCCGATACACGGACCCTGCACAGCCGCGATCGTCGGTTTGAACAGCTCCATCCCGCTCTCGAAGGAGTTGATGGTCGGCTTCTCCCAGAACGTTCCGCCGAAGGTTCCGACCGCGCCGTCGCCGTCCTTGAGGTCCGCGCCGGCGCAGAAGACGCGGCCGGTGGCGGCGAGGATGCCGACCCACGCGTCCTCGTCGTCACGGAACCGGTCCCACGCCGCGTTGAGCTCACGGCGCAGCGCACCGTTGATGGCGTTGCCGGCCTCGGGGCGATTCAGGGTGATGGTGGCGACATGATCGTCCAGTTCATAGGTGACCAGGCTCATGGCGCCACCTTAGGGTCATCCGCCGCGCTTCTCGGCCGACAGGAACGCCGCGGTGTCGTAGTAGGTGCGGAACGCGGTGATGGCCTCGTCGTCGCCCTGCAGGACGCTCACCCCGTCGTAGCGGAACGCCGTGCCGTCGCGCAGGGTGCCCTCGGAGCTCCACTCCAGGAACGCGATGCCGTCGTCGGTGACGGTGTGGGAGAACGACGATTCCAGGTCGTCGAACACGTCGCGGTACTGCTGCCAGAAGGTGCGCGCGCCGTCCTTGCCGTGCTGACCGTGCGGGATACCGGCCTTGTCGAGCGTCGCGTCATCGGCGAACAGCTCGACCAGTGGCTCGACATCGCGACTGTCGTGCAGTTCACC
Source organism: Mycolicibacterium psychrotolerans (assembly GCF_010729305.1). Classification (NCBI taxonomy): domain Bacteria; kingdom Bacillati; phylum Actinomycetota; class Actinomycetes; order Mycobacteriales; family Mycobacteriaceae; genus Mycobacterium; species Mycolicibacterium psychrotolerans. Next base: position 1,068,355 of record NZ_AP022574.1, read on the forward strand.
CAGGGCGGCCACGAAGCGTTTCGTCAGTTCATGCATGCTTGCCCGCCTACGCGCGCACGACCTCACTACGCGTGACGTCAGACCCCGGTCACAACTCGTCGCGCTTGGGCACCGGAATCCGCATCAGGTCCTCGGCGATGACGAGATCACCGGAGTACGCCTCGGCCGCCTCCGCGCGGTGGCGCTCGGTGTCGGGGTAACGCTGCGAGAAGTGGGTCAACACCAGCCGGCGGACCCCGCACTGGGCGGCGACGGTGGCGGCCTGCCGTGCCGTCAGATGCCCGTAGTCGGCGGCCAGCTGCGCGTCCTCGTCGAGGAAGGTCGCCTCGATCACCAAGAGGTCGGCGCCGTCGGCGAGCGCGTAGACGGCGTCGCAGAGCCCGGTGTCCATGACGAACGCGAACCGTTGCCCGGGCCGCGGCACCGTGACGTCGTCGAGCCGGACGGTCCGCCCCGCCACGTCGAGGACGCCGTCGCGCTGCAGATCGCCGACGGCGGGGCCGCCGATTCCGAAGCGCTTCAACGCCGCCGGATCGAAGCGGCGGCCGTCCGGTTCCACCAGTCGGTAGCCGAACGCCTCCACCGAGTGCTCGAGGCGGCGGGCGTGCAACTCGACGAACGGCCCGGCCGCGATCCGGCCGTCACCGCTGACCGGGTTCTCGCGGACGTCGGTGATGTCGCGGAACACGCTGGCGTGCCGTAACCGCCCGAAGAACTCCCGGCCCGACGCCGGGAAGTACGCCTCGACCGGCTGGTGGACGCCGTCGAGGGACAGCCGCGCGATGACGCCGGGCACGCCGAGGCAGTGGTCGCCGTGAAAGTGGCTGAGACACAGGCGGGTCAGGCCGCTCACGGATACCCCGGCGTAGAGCATCTGGCGCTGGGTGCCCTCACCCGGGTCGAACAGGATGCCCTCGTCGTCCCACCACAACAGGTACCCGTTGTGATTGCGCCGCCGGGTCGGCACCTGACTGGCGGTGCCGAGGACCACGAGCTCGCGAAGCACGCCTGCGAGATTACGCATGACTGGCCTGTGGTGGAGGCCCGGACCGTCCGGTGGCCCTGCCGGTCGCAGGAGATCAGAGCACGTCGGCGCGGGTTCCCCGGCGGGCCAGCAGCGGCAGTGCGAGCCACAGCAGGACCCAGGTGGTGAGAATCCCGGCACCGGCGGTGACGCCGGCCGCGAGCCCGGCGAGCACCTCGAAGATCATCGTGGCGACCCCGGAGACGGCCGCGCCGAGCAGCAGCAGCCCCAGCACGGTGAGCCGGTGTGAGGCCGTCACCAGCCACGACAGCATGTGCCGGCGAAACACCAAGCGGTGCAGGGCAACCGGCGCGGTCAGCAGCGCCGTGGCCGCGATCGAGCACGCCACCGTGGCGAGGTAGAGCCCACGCATGTTCCCGTCCAGCGAAGAGAAGCGCTGCTGGAAGGGCAGGGTGAGCAGGAAGCCGGTCAGCAGTTGCACGCCGGTGAGCACCACGCGCAGTTCCTGCAGCAGGCACAACCAGTTGCGGTCGAGCCGCTGGGTCGGGCTCTCCGCACGCTGCTCGCGATTCCAGCTCTCGCTGCAGGGGACGGTGACGGCGGTCATTGAGGCCGGTTAACCGCAGGAGATCGGCCCAAACCTGATCAGGCCTCTTCCAGTGCCTCGCCGATCTCCCGGGCGACGCGGCTGTGTTCGTCGTGAATCAGGACATGTCCGGCGGCCAGTACCAGCGCGACGGGCCATTCGATGATCTCGACCGCGGCGAGCACGCCGAGCGCGCCGTAGAACGCCAGCTGTTCCGGCCGCGGCAACCGCACCCGCCCCAGCACCGGAAGGTCGACGGCGAACGACTCGGCGTCGCGCACCCGGCGCACGGCTTCGCGATGGGTGGCCGTGCGCCGCGAGGATTCGGACATTCGTTGCCTTTCGGTCATGGCGAGTTCGCCGTCCCGACGCCGGACATCCGGACCGTGGAAGGCGTGTCCACCTCCGGTGCCTCCTCGGACCCCGTCTCCGTCGTGTCCCACGTCATCGCGATCCCGCTGCGGGAAATGTACGCCGCGCTCTGGCGGCTCGGCGTCCTCGTCATCGACGACTGAGCCCAGGCCAGCGCGCGCGGGGCGACGGCCGCCGCCGTCGTCGCCACGCCCGCTGTGCCCAGCGCCTGCGCCCAGCCGAGCGGCCCGAGCGGCGTGCAGCCCAGCATCTGGCTCACCCCTGGGGTGCTGATCAACGCACCGAGCGTCACCAGCGACCCGGCGGCCGTGGCGACCACGAGCGGGCTGTGCGAGTCGATCAGGGTCTGCCCCAGCTGGGTGGACACCAGCGAGACCAGCGCGACCGTGGAGGCGCGCCGCGGTTGCAGCGTGAACCCCGCCATCAGCCAGGCCGTCGTCGCGGCGGCGGCGGTGGTGGTGCCGCGAATGGCGACGGTGCGCCACAGTGCGGCCTGGTCGGGGCCGCGTCCGGTGCTGCCCGCTCCGCCGGTGGCCGGGCTCACGGCCAGCGCCGCGGCGGGCAGGGCGTCGGTCATCATGTTGACCAGCAGCAATTGGCGGGTGTTCAGCGGCGAGCGTCCCGTCAACGCGGATCCGACGATCGCGAAGGCCACCTCACCGGCGTTGCCGCCCAACAGCACCGCGACCGCGGCCTGCACGCGCCGCCACAGCTGCCGGCCCTCGTCGATGGCGTCGAGCAGGGCGCCGATCTGCCCGTCGAGCAGCATCATGTCGGCCGCGGTTCGCGCGGGATCGCTCCCCGCGGCGGCCACCCCGATGCCGACCGTGGCCGATCGGATCGCTGCGGCGTCGTTCGCGCCGTCGCCGACCATCGCGCACACCAGGCCCGTGCGTTCCAGGGTCTGCACCACCTGGACCTTGTGCTCCGGCGTCATCCGCGCGAACACCACCTTGTCGCGGACCGCGCGGTCCTGGGCCCGGCGGGACAGCGTCTCCCAGTCGGCGCCGCTGATCACCTGCTCGCCGGTGATCGGCACACCGAGTTCCGCGGCGATCGCCGCCGCGGTGACCGGATGGTCGCCGGTGACCAGCCGGACCCCGATGCCCTGCGCGCGCAGCGCCGCCAGCACGCCCGCCGAGGCCTCGCGCGGGGTGTCGGAGATGCCGAGCAGCCCTGCGACGTCGAGCTTCTCGGTGCAGAGCCCGGCCAGCGCGTCGTCGCCGTCGTGCGCCGCCGCGACCTGACCGGCCGTCAGCCTGCGCCGCGCCACCGCGATCACCCGCAGACCCGACTCGGCCATCCGGCCGACCGCCGCGTGCGTCGCGGTGTCGCGTGGTCCCGCGGCGGCGAGGAGCACCTCGGGCGCGCCCTTGACGACGAGGTCGGCGCCGTACAGGGACGCGGAGAACGGCCGCCCCGACCGGAACGGCAGGTGCGCGTCGGCCTCGGCGACGGCGCCGGGGGAGGCGGCGACGACGGCCGCGTCGGTCGCGTGTTCGTGGCGGGTGCCGTTCTTGGGCGGGGTCGCCCGCGCGGCGATGCCGACGACCTCGTCGTCGGTGAACCCGTCGGCGCTGTGCACCGCCGACACCCGCAGCCGGTTCTCGCTGAGCGTGCCGGTCTTGTCGAAGCACACCACGTCGACCCGGCCGAGCGCCTCGATCGACTTCGGCAGACGGACGAGGGCGCCCGCGCTGGACAGCCGGCGGGCCGAGGCCTGCTGGGCCAACGTCGCCACCAGCGGCAGGCCTTCGGGGACGGCGGCGACGGCGACGGCCACGCCGCTGGCGACGGCCTGGCGCAACGGCACCAGCCGCAGCAGGCTCAGACCGCTCACCAGCGCACCCCCGGCCAGGCTGACGGGCAGGGTCCGGTTGGTCAGTTCGCGGAGCTGGGTCTGCAGACCGACAGCCGGGCCGGTGGCCGGCGCCACCTCGGCGGCGCGCCGGGCCTGCGTCTGCGCGCCGACGGTCGTCACCACGGCGACACCGGTGCCCGCGACGACGGTCGTCGTCGCGTAGAGCATGCAGCGCCGCTCGGCGACGGTGGCGCCCGGCGTCATCGCCACCTGCTTCGCGGTGGGCAGGGATTCGCCGGTCAGCGCGGATTCGTCCACCTCGAGATCGGCGCAGGAGATCAGCCGGCAGTCGGCGGGGATGACCTCGCCGGAACGCACCTCGATCAGGTCGCCGGGCAGCAGCGCGGCGGCGTCGACGCTGTCGTAGCCGTCTCCGGCGACCCGCCGTGCGGGCGGCACCTCGCGGGCGAGCAACCGCCGCAGCAGCCGTTCCGCGCGCACCTGCTGGGACGCGGCGAGTACCGCGTTGCCCGTCAGGACGGAGCCCACCAGGATCGCGTCGATGGGGGAGCCCAGCAGCGCGCTGGCCGCCGAGCCGACCGCGAGCACCGGGGTCAGCGGGTCGGACAGTTCGTCGCGCACCGCGGTGGCGAATTCGGCCAGCAGCCGGATCGGCGGGGCGGCCACCCCGCCGACGACTGCCGCCGACGTGCCCGCGGTGGCGGCCAGCAGCGAGCGGCGTTGCACGGCAGCGCGTTCGGGCCGGGGGAGCAGTTCGCGGACCTGATCGGCCGTCATCGCATGCCACTCACGGACGGGCGCGGCGGTGGGCACCGGATCGCGCAGCGCGGCGCGTGCCAGCCACAGCCCGGTGAGCAGACCGGCGGCCGCCCCGGCGGTCACCGGGCCGGGTCCGAGCCCGCGCCCCCCCGGGATCATCAGCAGGGCGCCGAGAAGCGTTGCACTGGTGGCTAATTCGACGCCACGACGGCTGGCGTGCCGCGCGGCCGGTAGCGCGTGCACGATGCGCCAGGCCGCGGCGAGATCGCCGACGATCATGTCGGCATGCCAAGGCGGTGCACCGGCGTGAGGTGTCAGACCGATCGCCAGATCAGCGGCGAGCAGCGCCTCTTCGGCAGTGCTGGAGAGCACCGCCACCGTGCGGCCGTCGGTCTGCAGCTTCACCACCGCGTCGCGTAGCGCGGAATCGACCGCGCCGTCTGCGGGCAGCAGCTCGTCGAAAGACGGCCGCAGATCGCCTAATTCGTCGCCGGCCAGGGAGACCACCTCGATGTCGCCGCGGCGGATCTCCCCGATGACGGCGGCGGCCAACGGGTGGTGGGCATGGCCGACGTACACCTCGGTGTCGGAGTGCCCGTTGCCGTTCCCGTTGCCCAGTGGGGGAACCCGGTGCCAGCCGGCGCCGATCGCGCCCGCGAGCAGCTGTGCCTGCGCCCACTGCCACATCTCGTCGTGGTGGCGGACGGAGTCGGTGCGCAACCGGCTGACCTTGAGTTCGTCGGTGAGCAGCACCCGCGGGTCGATGACGACCGCGTCGATGCGGTCGAGCCGGCGCAGCGCCCTGGGGCGGAGGGCGAGCGCGTCGTGCCGGTGGGCCAGGCCGCGGCCCAGCGTGGCGGCGAAGGCCTCGCGGGCGTTACGGGCCGCCTTGGGTGCCATCACGAGCGCGGAGGTGGCGGCGGTGTTGAGGTTGCCGGTCAGCAGACCGACCGCCGGCGCGGCGATGCCCTGGGCGGTGCCGCTGCGCTGCGCGTGCCGCTCGACGGGCCCGGGAGGCATCGGGCACGGCCGCGTGGGGGCAGTGGCGACGACGCGTTGTTCGGCACGTTCGGCCAGCGTGGGCTCGTGCCGCTGCCAAGCCTGCGCCGCCGCGGTGAGCTCGCCGACCTGGGCCAGGTGGCGGGCAACCTCGACGGCCAGCGAGGCCGGCGCCTGGGTCAGGGTGTACACCGCGGCGGACGCGAGCGCGACGGCGGTGTCGGTGGCGTTCTCCCCGAGCCGGCGCGCGACGGCGTCGCGCAGCAGCGGCTGGTAGTCCACCGCGGTCACCACCGCGGTCACGCCAGTGGGAAGCTTGGGCCACAATAGGATTCGGCCGACACCGGCCACGCACATGCCGGCACCTGTGGCGGCGGTGGCGAGCAGCCGCCCGCCCAACTCCACCCCGTCGCCGGGCAGTTCGATCACCTGGTGCCCGGCGGCTCCCACGCGGTCTTCCACGTCGGTGACGACCGCACACAGCGCAGACAGCGACGGCCCGTTCGGGTCGACGGCCACCACCACGCGGGAGAGCGGGTAGTTGAGTTGCACCGATCGGACTCCCGGTTCGGCGCGCACCGCCGCGATCAGCGCCGTCCCCAGCGTCTGGTCGGTGTCGGCGGTGAGCCCGCGGACCTCGATCCACGACCGGTTGTCTCGGCGCCAACAGCGGCGGCTCGGCCGGCCACCCAGCATCTCCCTGGCTGCAGTGAGCATCCCGGCCGGTGCCGACGCGGCCCCGGCGGCCAGGCGACCGAGACGCGAGATCACCGAGAGCTGGTGCGCCGCGGTGCGGGCTTCTTGCGGGCGGCCTTGGCAGCCTTGCGCGGTGCGGAGCGAGTCGCCGGAGCGGTGGCGGGCGCGGGCAGCGCCTGATCGCCGTCGGCGGCGCGCCGGCCGAGCTGATGCACGACCAGCGCAGCACCGCCCACGGTGAGCAGCACGGGCCATTCGACCAGGCCCGCGGCGCCGATCGCACCGAGCGTGAGGGCGGCTGCGGTCGTGGACTGGCTGCCGCTGCCGAGCCCGCTGCGCACGCCGGATGCGGCGCCCTTGACCGCACCGGCGACTCCGTTGATCGCGGCGCCGCCGACGGCGCCCGCCGCGGCGGTGGTGGTGTCGGCCGCCTTCAGCACTGTCCGCCTGGCCAGAGACACGGTGTCGGTCAGAGCACTCATGGCCATCCTCCTCGATGGTGGCTACCCGGCGTTCATGTGCCGGACGATCCCCGATAACGCCTCGTTATACACAGCGAAAGTGAACGAACGTCGCGGCTTCGCCTGCGCTCAGGTGTGCGCGGGCGTCGCAGCGAACTGGTCGGTGATCGCCTGACAGAACGCGGGGAGGTCGTCGGGGGAGCGGCTGGTGATGAGGTTGCCGTCGATGCAGACCTCCTGGTCGACGACGGTCGCGCCCGCGTTGCGCAGGTCGGTGCGCAGACTCGGGTACGACGTCAGCGTCCGGTCCTTGACGACGCCCGCCTCGAGCAGCGCCCACGGCCCGTGGCAGATCGCGGCGACCGGCTTGCCGGAGCGGACGAAGTCACCGACGAAGGCCACGGCCGCCTCGTCGAGACGCAGCTTGTCGCCGTTGACGGTGCCACCCGGCACCACGAGCGCATCGAATTCGTCGACGCTGGCGTCGCCCACCACCCGGTCGACGGCGAACGTGCCCGCCGGTTCCAGATCGTGGTTGCGCGCGTCGATCTCCCCCGGTTTCAGCGAGAGCAACTCGACCCGGCCGCCGGCATCGGTGACCGCGGCGCGCGGCTGCTCGAGTTCGACCTTCTCGACGCCGTCGGCGGCCAGGAAGGCGATTCTGCGGCCCTGAAGTTGATTCGGCATGGCGTATCAGATCCTTTCGTCGCTGCGCGGGCGGTTACCCGCTGGCCGGCGATCAAACCGCGTGCCGGGTCAGGGTGAGGAGGTGCCGTCCGAGTGCGGCGTGGGGCTCTGGGCGGACTCCCATTTGGACTCCAGCGACCGGGTGACGCGGGTGCCCGCCGCCAGGTCGAGCTGGAACGTCTCGGCGTCGTCGTTCTCGAACGTCACCAGGAATCCGCTGTCGCTGGACGCCTTGTGCACCACCTTGTACGGCCGCTCACCGTCGCCGCGGTCGACCACGATGACGTCCCCGGGCGCGACGTCGTCGATGGGATCGGCAGAAGGGGGACTCGATGGTGCGTCAGACATTCCTCGACCGTATCCGACGTCTCGCCGACGGTGTTTCGACGTCCGGCTCGCGGGTAGGGGCCGCCGACATCCGACGATCGAGGAGGCATCATGCCCGCAGGACAGACCGGTTTCGACGACGTCAGCTTCGACCTGGTGTCCGTGCAGTACCACTCACTGAAGGCGGGGCACGACTACGGCCAGTACGTCCGTGACGCCGAGAACGCCGGCCGCGACGACATCGCGGCATTCTTCTCCGACGTGATGAAGCAGGACGCCGAGCGCGCACAAAGGTGCCACCAGTTCCTCAAGGAGCTCGGGCAGTCGCAGTGAGCCCGTCGGCCCCGCGGTGACGCTTCGTTTGGCCAGCAAACCGCGGGGTACTGCTCGACTGGCGTCGCGGACCGCACGCCCGGTCGAGAGAGGAAGTCAACATGACACGTGGGCAGTGGACGCGCGCCGCCGCAGCGTTGATCGCAGGAGCCGGAGCCGCCGTGGTCGGCGGTGCCGTCGCTCCGACGGCGAACGCCCAGGGATGTCCGGACGTCGAGGTGGTGTTCGCCCGCGGCACCAGCGAGCAGGCAGGTGTGGGCGGTGTCGGGCAGGCGTTCGTCGACGCGGTGCGTGCGCAGGCCGCACCCCGCTCCGTCGGCGTCTACGCGGTGAACTACGCCGCCGCCAACAACTTCGAGCAACGTGAAGACATCGCCCGCACGGTCATCGACGGTGTCCGCGACGAGGCCGATCATGTCCAGGCCATGGCCGCCAACTGCCCGAACACCCGCATGGTGCTCGGCGGCTACTCGCAGGGCGCCGTGGTGTCGGGCTTCACCACCTCCGACGTGGTGCCCAGCGCGGTGCCGGCCGCCATCGCGCCGCGGCCGATGCCCCCCGAGGTGGCCGACCACGTCGCCGCGGTCGTGCTGTTCGGCACGCCGTCGGGCGAATTCCTCGGCCGGTACGGCGCACCGGCGATCACCATCGGGCCGGCCTACGCGGACAAGACGCTGCAGCTGTGCGCGCAGGGCGACACGATCTGTTCCGGTGCCTCCGACGGCGGCCCGACCGTGGCGCACGCCCTGTACCCGGTGAACGGAATGGTCACCGAGGGAGCGACGTACGCCGTCGGCCGGCTGTAGTTCACGCCCCGGCGGGCACCGGGTAGCGGTCGTTGACGTCGGCGTTGGTGTCCTTGCGGGCGCAGTGCGCACAGCAGAACATGCCCTCGTCGGTCTCGATGCCGTGGCCGAGGATGCGGCACCCGCAGTGCCCGCACTCCGGCGCGAGTTGCATCGTGGCGCACTCGACGCTGTCGAACGTCGCCGACCGGCCGTCCGGCCAGGTCACCGTGAAGGCCTTGTCGTAGTCGTTTCCACAGGTGGCGCAGATGGTCATCGCGGTCCTCTCGAGTCGGTGTCGTGCGGGTCGGGCACCGGATTCCCGCAGCGTGTGGTCACAAACCCAGGGGTTTGGCCGGCGACGGAGAGGGCATGAAGGAGAAGCAGCGCCGACCCGGCGCCGCGATGTCTGCCGAGGAGCACATGTGACCACCGCATACACCGATTTCGACGCCACCGCCGCAGCGGAGGTCTATCCCCCGCAGGAGGATTCGCACCTGCTGATCGAGGTGCTGGTGGCCGCCGGACTGGCCCCCGGAGCACGGGTGGCCGACCTGTGTACCGGCAGCGGAGTGGTCGCGGTAGCGGCTGCCCAGGCGGGCGCGGCAGAGGTCGCCGCATTCGACATCTGCCCCACCGCGGTGGCACATGCCCGCCGCACCGCGTCGGCCGCGGGTGTCAACGTCGCGGTGCACCGGGGATCTTGGGCGCGGGCAATCGAATTCGCACCGTTCGACGTGGTGGTGGCGAATCCCCCCTACGTGCCGCAGGCGCCCGTCGACGACACCGACTCCATTCCGGTCGACGCGGGCCCGTCCCAGGCCTGGAACGCAGGCGCCGACGGCCGCCTGGTCCTGGACCCGATGTGCGCGGCCGCACCGCTTCTGCTGGACGACGGTGGCACGATGCTGATCGTGCACTCGGAATGCTCGGACGTCCAACGCACGCTCACCGCACTGCGCAGTCAGGGCATGCGCGCCGAAGTCGTTGCCCAGCAGTTGATTCCCTTCGGACCCGTGATGACCGCTCGCGCCGCGTGGCTGACCCGCGCCGGTCTGCTGGCGCCGGGCTGCCGGACGGAGCGCATCGTCGTGGTCCGCGCGGACGCCCCGTGACCGATCAGCCGCCGCGTGTCGTCCGCGTCGTTCCCGGCGGCCCGGTCATGGTGGAAGGCCCTGTGCGCGTGGAACTCCCGGACGGCAGCGTGGTGGAGTCAGACCGGTTCATGGTCGCCATCTGCGCCTGCCGGCGGTCGAAGACCTACCCGCTGTGCGACACCAGCCACCGGCGCCGCGAGCGGCCGGGTTCCGGGTCAGACCAGGGATCAGTCCAGAGCTCGGCGCAGTGAGCTGCGGCCGGAGCGCCAGCTGGTCATGAGGTGATCGGCCAGCCGTTCCTCGACCACGTCGAACGCGCGAATGCCGAACACGACGTCGACGTCCAGATCCGGTTCCCGGGCGACGAGGTCACCCACGACATCAGTGCGCACGACCTGCTCGTGCACGGCATCCGCCTCGACGTGTTCGCGGTAGAACGCCGCGCACTCCTCGGGGGCACCGAGCCGCTCCAACGCCTGCACCATCCGCTTGGATCCCGGCGGGGACGTCACCTCGGTCGCGGCGAAGTGACCGACGGCGGCACCGCGCAGGCGCCGGTGCAGACCGAACATCGACATCAGGTTGACCACGGCCAACGACTCGGCCGGCACGATCGACAGGTAGCCGAGGTACGTGGGGTCCAGCCCCGCCGCGGCCATCAGATCGGCGAACAGCTGCTGATGGAGCCGCGCGCCCTTGCCCGCGCCGAACTCGTCGAACTCGACCGCGACGAACGAGGCCTTGGCCTGCCCGGTCAGCCGGGGAATGGCCCAGGCGTGCGGGTCACCTTCTTTGAGGTGGTACAGCGACCGGTGCGCGAAGTACTCACGCATCTGGTCCCAGGTTCCCTCGTCCCGCAGGTGGTAGGACGGACCGTTGCCGCTCACCGGTTCGACGCACAGCGCGTCGAGCTCGGCCAGCGCGGTGGTGCCCGGATCGATCTCGCCCACCGCGCGGCGGATGTCCTCGAGGAACAGGTCCTCGAGGCGTCCCCGGAGATAGAGCAGGCCGGGGTTCCATTCCCACCCGGCATCCACACCGGCGAACCCGCGGTAGTGCAGCTCGTAGCAGAGGTAGAGGGCCAGCTGCAGATCGAGCCCGGCGGGATCGGCGTCGGCAAGCGACGTCTCCACCCGGGTCAGGTAGCGCAGCGGTGCCCGCTCGGCCAGCAGCTCCACCACCGACAAAGAGATCGGTCCTCGGGGTTCGGGCAGCACGGGTTGAACCATCGTGGGCATCACAGCTGCGACATACCCGCCGGACATCGTGCCAAACCGGCGTGGCGGCGTCGGCCCCGTACCCACAGAGGGGTCTTGATCACACCTGATGCAGTCTTTTTCACATTTCGCGTGGATGGCTATCGGTCACCGCACCGGTGGGTAGCCCAGGACCAGGCGCACTCACGTGCCACACGAAAGACCACAGACCATCGACTCCCGAAGGAGTGAGGAACCCTATGGCCACCACGGCTACCACCGAAAGCACCACCGCCACGCTGATCGCTCAGCTGCGGACCGTCCTCGACCTGACCAACACCGAGATCCAGGTCGCCGAGACGCGCATCACGCAGGCCCGCACCGACGCGGTCCGTCGCGAGCTCACCCAGAACGCCGAGAACGGGCGTGCCCGCGCGGAGGCCATCGAGACGGCGATCCGCGACCTCGGCGGGTTCCCGGACGTGATCGGCCCGTTCCTGGGCCGCGCCGCCGCCGCGGTCAAGGCCCTCACCGAGCAGGCCGCGCCGTTCGACGAGGCGCTGCTGGGCGACCTCGCGCTGGAGGACCAGCTGCTGGACCGGTCGCGTTACATCAAGGCACTGGCCGTCGCGGCCAAGCACAAGGACGTCGAGGTCCTCGCCGATCGCCTGATCACCGCGCATTCGGCGACGGTGAACTGGCTGACCACCGTGCTGGCCGAGGATGCCCTCGGTGGACCGGCGGCGCTGCGCCGCACGCCGGTGCAGGCCGCGGCCGGGTTGACCGTCAAGCTGTTGAACCTCCCGTTCACGTGGTCGGTGCGGCGCGCCGAGCGTGCCGCCGAGGCGGTGCGGTCCGTCCGCCCGGCCTTCGACGATCTCGTCGACCGCGGCGCACGCAGCAGCGAGATCGCGGCGAAGGCCCTGGCCGGGGCCCGCAACTCGGCGTTGGAGGCCGCAGAGCGCATCACCCGTGAGCAGGGCGCCGAAGACGCCGCCGACGCGATCCACGCGGCGCGCGGGGCCGCGGGCGTCCTCGACAGCCAGGAGCTGCCGATCGCCGACTACGACGAGCTGAACCAGACCGACGCCGTCGCCGCGGTGAAGGACCTCACCGACGCCTCGGACATCCGCGTGATCGTCGCCTACGAGGAGGCGCACAAGAATCGGCCGCGCGTGGTGTCCGCCGCGCAGACCCGGCTGGCCGCCATCGCTCAGGAGGTCGTCGGCATCAGCTGACCCACCTCGATTCCGCCGGCGTGGACCCTCTCCAGGGTCTGCGCCGGTGGTGTTTCACGGTGAGCCGACGGGGTCACCTTGACGGCACCTCATCGGCTCGTTAGAGAATTCTCATGAGGTGTCGACGGGCAAGGGGGATCGGACGCAATGACCAGGGGTGAGCGGCCCGGTGGCCGACCCGAAGTCGTGGTGACCGCGGTCGCCGCGACGACGGCACTGGCGGCTGATGCCGAGCAGACGTGGGAGGCGCTGCTCGACGGCACAAGCGGGATCACGTCGATCAAGGACCAGCTCGGTGAGGCCTTCGAGTTGCCCGTCACGATCGGCGGGCGTATTCGCGAGGATTTCGACACGCAGCTGAACCGGGTGGAGATCCGCCGGCTGTCGTACATGCAGAAAATGGCGTTGCTGCTCAACCGGCGGCTCTGGGCGGCCGCGGGCACCCCCGAGGTGGACACCCGCCGACTGCTGGTGTCGGTCAGCCACGCCTACGGCAGCACGCTGGACCTGTGGACCGGTTACGAGGAGTTCAAGTCGCGCGGCTTGCGTGCGATCTCTCCGTTGGCGGTGCAGATGCACATGCCCAACGCGCCGGCCGCTGCTGTGGGCCTCGATCGGCAGGCCAAGGCCGGGGTCATCGCGCCGACCAGTGGCGACGCCTCCGGCGCGTCGGCGATCGCCGAAGCCTGGCGCCTGATCACCCTCGGTGAAGCGGACATCGCGATCTGCGGTGGGGTGGAATCGAGGATCGAGCCCCTGCCCATCGTGGCGTTCGACAACCAGGGCCTGATGTCCCACCACAACGACGACCCGTCCAGGGCCTGCCGGCCGTTCGACCGCGAGCGCGACGGCATGGTGTTCGGGGAGGCGGGCGCGTTGTTGCTGCTGGAGACCGAGGAGCATGCCACTGCGCGCGGCGCGACGATCCTGGGTCGGCTGCTGGGGGTCGGCACCACCGCCGACACCTTCGACCTGATCGAGCCCGACCCCACCGGCGAGGAGGCCGCTGCCGCGGTGTCCCGTGCCCTGCAGCTGGCGGGGTTGGGGGCGAGCGACGTCGACGTGGTGACCGCACACGCCGCGGGCACCCGGGGCGGTGACCTCGCCGAAGCGCGCGCCCTCCACATCGCGCTGGGCGGCCATCGCCCCGCCGTGACGGCGCCCAAGGGTGCGCTCGGGCATTCGATGGGCGCCTCGGGCGCGGTCGGCGCCGTGCTCACGGTGCAGACGTTGCGCGACGGCGTGGTGGCGCCGACGCTGAACTACGAGAACGCGGACCCCGATATCGACCTCGACGTCGTGGCAGGCGCCGGCCGCTCCGGCGACTACCGGCACGCGGTGTCGAACACGCTGGGCTTCGGGGGCCACAATGTGTCCCTGGTGTTCGGAAAGGCTTGACGCTCAGCGGATCAGGTACTGCTGCCCGGGCATGAACGGGCCCAGCAACTCGCTGCGCGCTCCGCAGGACAGCACGGTCGGGGCGAACGGGTCGCCGGTGTGCATGGCGAGCAGGAGCCGGCGGGCACCGAACCAGTTCCGCGCCACGACATCGCGCTGCGCGGCCGGGGTGCTCTCGTTCAGCGCCCAGTTCGAGATGAACAGATCCGCGGACACGTGAAGATGCCCGGCCAGTCCGATCGGGACGATGTTGACCGCTCCCTCGATCGGCCGGACCGGGCCTTGCGCGTGCAGCACCACCCGGTCCGCGTCGAGCGTCGCACTCAGGTAGAGCCATTGCAGCGCCGAGAACACCGGCGTGTCGATCAGCACGACGGTCGCGTCCCCGGCGTGCAAGCGGACCAGCAGACGGGTCAGACTGCCGAATCCGCCGCCCCACTCGACCACCGTGCCGACGTCGCGCAGCGATTCTCCGGTCGCCTCCTGATAGCGGAGCAGGTGATACATCTGATGCACGGTGTTCGACGACGTCTGTATCGAGTGTCCGGGTACCGGCACCGTCGGCGGAGCCCCCACCGGGTCTTCGGCGAGCAGGCCGACGTCGTCGAGGTGGGCCAGGACGTAGGGCATCTCGTCGCCGAGTAAATGCTCGTCGACGAACATCTGGTAGCGAATGGCCGGGTGGCGCAGGAAATCCCACGGCGGGACGGGCAACAGATCCCGCTCCAGGTCGGCATTGCGCTGGGCCCAGTCGGCGCGGACGTACCGAGAGGCCGTGCAGCCCCGGACCAGGTCCAGCTTGGCCGCGAATGCCGTTGCGAGAGCGTGGAACCGACGCTCGAGGGCCACGGTCATCGGGTGGTCCGGGTGCTCGGGTGCTTGGCGAGGGACGTCATGGCGGGGCGACATACCCGCTGCGCACCAGCTCAACCCCCTCGGCGGCCGGCGATAGTCTCGCACGGTGACCCTTCCCTACGACGAGGCGCTGCGCGACCGGATTCGGACCCATCTGGGCGGCCATGTCCGGCGCACCGTCGAGGATCCGGAGAAACGCCGCGCGGCGGTCGCGGTGGTGCTGGTCGACTCGCTGGTCGGTGAGGATCGGGTGGACCCTGCACCCGTGGAGGAATGGATCGCCGGTCGTCCGATGCCCGAGGATCTGGACGGGCGCATGGTCGACGTCTCCGGTGGTGCGGCATTTCTGTTGTGCCGCAGGGCTTCCCGACTCTCGTCCCATGCCGCCCAGTGGGCGCTGCCGGGCGGGCGGCTCGACCCGGGGGAGACGGCCGTCGAGGCGGCGCTGCGTGAACTCGACGAGGAGGTGGGAGTGGCCCTGCACGACTCGGCGGTGCTGGGGCTGCTCGACGACTATCCGACGCGGTCGGGTTACGTCATCACACCGGTGGTGGTCTGGGGCGGTGGCCGGCTGGATCCGCGTCCGGCCCCCGACGAGGTGGTCGCGGTGTACCGGGTCGGTCTGCACCAACTCCAGCGGGCCGATTCGCCGCGGTTCATCACGATCTCCGAGAGCCCCCGCCCCGTCGTGCAGATTCCGCTGGGCAACGACCTGATCCACGCCCCGACCGGGGCGGTGCTGCTGCAGTTGCGGTGGCTGGGGCTGGAGGGGCGGCCGGATCCGGTCGACGGGCTGGAGCAGCCGGTCTTCGCCTGGAGATGACGATTCGGGTGCGTCGGTGAGTTTCCTGCGCCACCCGGCCGGGTAGCCGGTGCTTCGATGACCACGACCCAGCTCGCCGGCAGACACCGGCTCGCGCGCAGGCCGGACCATGCCGGCCCGCGGTGGGGCATGGCGTCCATGATCGCAGGGGCCGCCACCGCCGGATGGTTGCTGGCCGTGGTGGACGACGACGGCCTCCGCACGGCGACCGTGCAGACACCGCCGGCGGCCGCGAGCCTGCCCGCCCAGGACATCCAGCGTGCCGGCCAGGTGACGGCCGTGTCGGCGAACTCGTTGACCACCACCGCCGCCGACGGCCAGGTCACCACGTTCCGGATCACGCCGGACACCGCGGCGATCACGCAGCCCGGCACGTCGACCCCGTTTGCGGTGACGTCCTTCGCGCCGGCTCAGCACATCGTGGTCGTGGGCGTCATCCACGACGGCGTCCCGGTGGCCACTGCGATCGCGGACCCGGCCGCAGCCGGGCCCGCCGGCCCACCCATGGATTACCAGCTCCCGACCTGAGCTTCTCTCGGCCTGTTGCCAACATCACAGAAAAACTGTTACGTTTGTTATGTTCGTTGTGATGTTGGCAGCTCGAGTGAGGAGACCGGTTGTGACCACGCCGCCGCATCGCGCCTCGAGCAACGCATCTCGGCGCACCCAGATCGCCGAGTTCGTGAAGGCGAAGGGCGCCGCCCGCATCGACGAGCTCGCCGAACAGTTCGGCGTCAGCACCATGACCATCCACCGCGATCTCGACCATCTGCACGACAGGGGCATGCTGCGCAAGGTTCGGTCGGGCGCCGAGGCCCCGCCCAGTGAGGCGTTCGAACGCAACATCGATCTGCGCAGGGCGCTCAACCTCGCCGAGAAACAGGCGGTGGCCCGCGCCGGTTTCGCGTGGGCAGCCGGCCGGGTCGACATGGCCGCCGTGGCCCTCGACGACAGCACCACCGCGCTGCATGTGGTGCCGATGCTGCTGGCCGCGCTGCCGTTGACCGTTGTCACCAACTTCCTGCCCGCGATCAACGAGCTGTCGACCGATCCGCGGGTGCGGCTCAACGCCATCGGCGGCGACTTCGTGCCCGAGTACTCCTCGTTCCTCGGCCCACAGGCCACCCGCGCGCTGCGCGACATGCACTACGACGTGCTCTTCATGTCGGTGCCCGCGGTGTCGCGGGGCATGTGCTTCCATCCCTCCAGCGCTGCGGCCGAGCTCAAGCGGGCGTTCATGGAGAGCGCCGAGTTGTGCGTGCTGCTCATCGACCACACCAAGGTCGCGCGCCGCGCCATGCACCGGATCTGCGACCTGGTGGTCTTCGACGCCGTCGTCGTCGACGCAGGCATCGACCCGGAGGAGCGACAGCGCCTCGAGGACGGCGGCGCCAACGTCGTCATCGCCGAATTACCTTCGCAGACAGCAGAACTGGCGGCGGTGAGTCGATCGTGACGGCGCCCGCATCTCCGCTCGTGATCGCGGTCGACTGCTCGACCACCGCGGCCAAGGCGATCATCGTCGACGCCGCCGGCCGGGTCGTCGGCACCGGATCTCAGGCCCTGACCACCCACAGCCCCGCCCCGCACTGGTTCGAGCAGGACGGCAACCAGTGGTGGACGGCCACCAGTGACGCGATCACGGCCGCGCTCAAGGCAATTCCCGATCCCAGTGCCGTCGCCGCGGTCTGTGTCACCCACCAGCGGGAGAGCTTCGTCTGCCTCGACCGCAATGGCACGCCGATCCGGCCGGCGATCCTGTGGATGGACGGCCGCGCCGCGGCCGAGGCCCGCTCCTACGGCACCGAACGCGTGGAACTGCTGTCGGGCAAGCCTGCCGACATCACCCCGGGGCTCTACAAGCTGCTGTGGCTGCGCGACCACGAGCCCGAGACCATGGCGCGCTGTCACCGCGTCGCCGACGTGCACTCCCACCTCGTGAACACGATGACCGGTCGGTGGGTGTCGAGCACCGCGTCGGTCGATCCCTTGGCCGTGATCGACCAGGCCACCGGCGACTACAGCGACGAGTTGCTCGAACTCGCCGGGTTGCGCCGCGACCAGCTGCCGGACCTCGTCCCCAGCGGAACGTCGCTCGGACCGTTGCGCGCCGACATCGCCGACGCGTGGGGGCTGGGCCGCGACGTCGTCGTGATCGCGGGCACCGGCGACGGGCAGGCGGGCGGAATCGGATTGGCGGTGACCGACCCCGGCGCCGCGTATCTGGTGCTCGGCACCGCCGTGGTGATCGGCAGCGAGACCATGTCCTACGTTCCGGCACGCGCGTACCGGTCGATGATCTCGGCGATGCCGGGCCAGTCGACCGTGGAGACGTTCAGTTCGTCGGGCACCTATCTGTCGACGTGGTTCCGCCAGCAATTCGGCGACCCCGGTCTGGCCGGCGCGCCCGATCCGGAGCTCGAGCGCGAGGCGGCGGCGTTGCCGGTGGGCAGCGAGCGGCTCGTGACGCTGCCCTACTGGAACGGTGCCCAGACCCCGCACTGGGACGGGCGGGCTTCCGGAGTGACGTTGGGCTGGCAGGGATGTCACACCCGTGCCCACTTCTACCGGTCCCTGCTCGAGGGCATCGCGCTGGAACTGCGGCTGCAACTCGACGGCCTCGAAGCCGCGCGCGGGGAACGCGTCGAAGTGCTGCGCGCGACGGGCGGCGGCGCCCGCAGCCGGCTGTGGACACAGATCCTCGCCGACGTGTTCGACCGGCCGATCCAGGTGTGCGCAACGGCCGAGGTGAGTGCGCTCGGCGCGGCCGCCATCGCGCTGACCGCGCTCGGCGCCTACGACACGCTGCCCGACGCGGCCGCGGCGGTGAGCACCACCGACGCCGTCGTCGCGCCCCGCCCCGACGCCGCGGCCGCCTACCGGCAGCTGCGCGCGGTCTATGAACGGGTCTACTCCCAGACCCGCGATCTGCTGCACACCCTGCACGAGCTACCCGTCGCGTGACCGTCACGCGACGACGACCCTGCACGACGACCCGAGGAGAACCACAGTGAGAGCCGCCATGTTCTACGGCCCAGGTGAACTACGGCTGGAGGACATCGCCTCGACCGAGCCGGCGCCGGGTGAGCTGCTGGTCGAGGTCCGGGCGGCCGCGACGTGCGGAACGGATCTGAAGTCCTACCGCCGCGGCCACCCCAAGCTCTTCCCGACCCTGCCGTCGCGGTTCGGTCACGAGTTCGCCGGCGTGGTCACCGCCGTCGGTGACGGTGTGGACGGATTCGCCGTCGGCGACCGCGTCACGGCCGCCAACACCGTGCCGTGCGGCCACTGCTGGGCGTGCATCCGGCACCGCGAAAGCCTCTGCGAGAACCTGGAATTCCTCAACGGCGCCTTCGCCGAGGAGGTGGTGATCCCGGCGGCGATCGTCGCGCGCAACACCTACACGCTGCCCGACGACCTCGACTTCGCCGACGCCGCACCGCTCGAGCCGCTGGCCACGGTGGTGCACGGGATGGCCGAGACGGGCATCGAGCTCGGCGACACCGTCGTGGTGCACGGCGCAGGCCCCATCGGTCTGATGTTCGTCCGGCTCGCCACGCTGCGCGGCGCCAACGTCATCTCGGTCGACCAGTCGCCGTGGCGGCTGCAGCAGGCGGTCCGGGCCGGCGCGGTGGACACCGTCGACCTGTCCGAGGTCAGCGATTTCGAGGATCGGGTGGTCCTGATCAAGCAGCACACCCCGCACGGCCGCGGCGCCGACGTCGGCATCGAGGCGGTGGGCCTGCCGCAGGTGTGGGAGCAGACCGTGCGCACGCTGCGCCCCGGTGCGACGGCGGTGCTGTTCGGCGGAACGCCGAAAGGCGCCCCGTTCTCCGTCGACTCCAGCGCGATGCACTATGAGGAGTACACACTCAAGGGTGTCTTCCACCACACGCCCAACTACGTCCGCACCGCGGTCGAGTTGCTGGCCAGCAGGAAGGTCGACGGTTCGATGCTGGTGACCGAGCGCAGGCCACTCGAGGAGCTCGTGCCGAGCCTGGAGGACATGGCCGCCGGCCGCGGGTCGAAATACATCCTCGAGCCATGAGACTGGAAGCACAACGCCGCCAGGTCGTCGAGGCCTGCCAATTACTCAGTCGCTCAGGGCTTGTCGTCGGCACAGCGGGCAACGTGTCGATCCGGGTGGACGATCTGGTGGTCATCTCGCCCAGCGGTGTCGACTACGAGGCGATGTCGCCGCGCGACGTCGGGATCCACGATTTGGAGGGCAACGCCGTCGACGCGGTGCTGGCGCCGTCCAGCGAGCTGGCTCTGCACCTGGCGGTCTACCGGTCGTCGCAGCATTCCGCCGTGGTGCACACGCACGCACCGGCGTCCACCGCGCTGTCCACCGTCGTCGACGAAGTGCCTGCGTCGCACTACTATTCGGCACTGTTCGGCGGTGCGATCCGCGTCGCGCCGTACGCCACGTTCGGAACCCGGCAGCTGGCCGACAACGTGACCGCGGCCCTACGCGGCCGCGCCGCGGCGCTGATGGGCAACCACGGCGCTGTGCTCGCCGGCGCGGCGCTGCCGAAGGTGATGAACCTGGTGCCGTATCTCGAGTACGTGTGCGACGTGGCGCTGCGGGCGATGGCGACCGGCGCACGGGTGCGTGTCCTCGACGACGGCGAGATCGCCGAGGTGGCCCGACGGCTGTCGAGCTACGGGCAGCAGCCGACCGGAGACCGCTAGTTGGTCGAGGGTGGCCGCTGGGGGTCGAACGGCTCGTACCACCACCATTGGGCGCGTTCGCCGGTCGGGCCGGGACACGGGGCGACGTCGGGCGGGACTTGGGTGGGGGGCCGGGCCAGCGATGCCGACGTCAGCGGCCGCCCGGCCTGGTCGGTCACGACGAGCTGGTCGGCGGGCCCATTGATTGTGATGAGACCGCGGTGATGGGCCCTGTGGTGGTACGGACAGACCAGCGCGAGATTGATCAGCTCGGTGAGCCCGCCGTCCTCCCAATGCTTCAGGTGGTGGGCGTGCAGACCGCGGGTGGCTCCACAGCCCGGCACCACGCAAGTACGGTCACGGAATTCCAACGCGCGGCGCAGCCGCCGGTTCACCGTCCGAGTGCTCCGGCCCGCCCCGATCGTGTGGCCATCGCGCTCGAACCACACCTCGCAGGTGGCGTCACACGTCAGGTACTGCCGGTCGGCGTCGGACAGCAGCGGTCCCAGATGTAGCGTGCCGACGCGGTCTTTCACGTCGATGTGCACGACGACGGTGGTGCGTTGCCCGTGCGGGCGCGCCGCCGCGTCAGCGTCCCAGCCGGCCTGGATCAGCCGCAGGAACGCGTCGCCGGTGGTGGGCATCGGTGGGTGCTGCTCGCCGGAGGCGGTGGTGTCGCGGTCGTGGTTCCACTGCGCGATCAGGGCGTCTTTGTGGGATTGCAGCGCTGCGTCGAACATCGCCGATTCGACGTGTGGGAGCCGGATCTGCCAGTAGGCGTACTGCTCGTCGGAGATGTGGGTGATCGTGCACACCGGCTCGAGCTTGGGCGCCGCCTCGGCCTCGGGTTCCGGCTGGGCCTCGGGTTCGGGTTCTGGTGTGGGTTTGGGTTCGAGTTTGAGGGCGGTGCGCAGCTGGTTGACCGTGGCGGTGCGGGCCAGCTCGGCGTAGTGCTCGTCGGAGCCCTTCCCGGCGCGCGCGGCGATGGCGCCGACCTGATCGAGTGAGAGCCGGCCCTCCTGCAGACCTGCGACGCAGCGGGGGAACTCCTCGATCCGGTGGGCCACGGCCGCGACCGTTTTGGCGCGCGCCGTAGATACCCCGGTCTTCCAGGCCACCAGGTTCTGCACCGAGCGGGCGCCCGCGGCGGCCCACAGCCCGTCGCGGTCGATCTCGGCGACGATCGACACGATGCGCCCGTCGATCGCGTTACGCTGACCGGTCAGCTCGGCCAGCTCGTCGAACAATACGTCCAACCGCTCGTCGATGCGCCGCGAAGCGACCAAAGACGTTGCCGGCGAGGACATGCCACCATCATGGCAGAGGGGTCTGACATTGATCATGGAAAAGCGTTACCGCGCAGGTCGTAACCCTGGGTCTGCGCAAACTCGAAAGGGCCATCACCCGGGAGATCTTCACCGCAGCGGCTAGCCGCTTCGGCGTTTGGCCCAGCGTGATCTCCGAATCGAACGCGGACTGCAGCGCGACGACACCTTCGCCGAGAACTGCAGAAACTGGCTCCAAGCAGCTTGACATCAATAGGAGCATCACGAAGGCCGGCCGCGGGATGCGACCGGCCTTCGCGAATGTCGTTGTGTCAGGGCTGCTTCTGGCCCGGAATCCCCTCGTAGGCGATGTCGCCGGTCTTGAGGTTCTGGGTGGTCAGATCGGACAGCCCGTCGAGGAACTTCTGCCGGTCGGTCACCACGTGCTGCATCGCGACGTCGACGTTCTCCTTCGTGATGGCCGGCATCACGTACACCGGCTTGGTGTTCACCTGTTCCTTCTTGGCCAGTGCGTTCGCGACGGCCAGGCCGGCGGAGAGCTCCACGGTGCCGTTCTGCAGCGAGGTGCCGATGAACTCACCGCTCTTGACCGCGTTGAGGCCGTCCTCGATGCCGTCGATGCCCACGATCGGCACGTCGTTGCGGCCGGTTTCCTTGAGCGCCTGCAGCGCCCCGAGGCCCATGTCGTCGTTCTCGGCGACGACGGCGTTGATCTGCGGGCCGAAGCCGGAGATCCAGTTCTTCATCTTGTTGACGGCCTCGTCGCGCTTCCAGTTGGCCGTGTCCTTGGCCAGCACCTTGATGTCCGGGTACTTCGCCAGCACGTTGTTGATGCCCTTCGTGCGGTCCAGCTCACCGGACTGCCCCAGTGGCCCCTGAAGGATCACGATGTTGCCCTTGCCGCCGAGGCGGTCGGCCATCATCTGCATCTCCTGCTCACCGGCGGCCACGTCGTCGGGCTGCACGCTGGCCGCGACATCCGGGTTGTTCAGCGCCGCGTTGACCGCGACCAGCGGGATGCCCTTGGACTTCGCGGTGGCGACCTGCGGTCCGAGCGAATCCGCCTGGATGGGAACGACGATGATCGCGTCGACACCCTGGTTGACCATCGAGTCGACCTGGTCGGCCTGGGTGGACACATCGAGATTGGCGGAGTTCCACACCAGTTCGATGTTGTTGTCCTTCGCGTAGGCCTCCATGCCCTCCTTGCCTGCGGTGATGAACGAGCTCATGTCGTACACCGAGACACCGATGCGCTTGGTGTCGCTGTTGGTCGTCGTGTCGCCGGCGCCACAGGCAGTCAGCGCGGCACCGACCACACCCGCCGAGGCCATCGCCGCGATCTTGGTGAGCAATCTCATGGGTTCTCTCTTCTCTCGTTTTCGACAGTGAAAAGTGGTGCGAAGACTGTTGACTCGGCTTTCCTCAGGTGCGCCTCCTGGAGGACCACACGTCGACGGCGACCGCGGCGACGATCAGCACGCCCTTGATGACGTCCTGCCAGTACGCCGGCACGACGAGGATGTCCAGGCCGTTGTTCAGCGTCATGATCATGAACAGGCCCAGCGCCGTGCCCCAGATGCTGCCGCGTCCACCCATCAGGCTCGCGCCGCCGATCACGACGGCGGCGATGGCGTCCAGTTCGTAGCCCTGTCCGAGGTTCGGCGGACCCGAGATCACGCGGGAGGCCAGCATGACGCCCGAGAGCCCGGCGAGCAGACCGGAGATGGCGTAGACGCTGAACAACACGTTCTTGGCGTTGATCCCGGCGATCTCGGCGGCGTTGCGGTTGCCGCCCACCGCGTACACGCGCATGCCGTAGGTGGTGCGCTTCATGATGATGGCCAGCGCGATGATGCCGAAGATCATCAACAGCACCGGGATCTGCAGACCGAAGATCTTGGTGTTGGCGATCGAGCCGAACTCCGCGGGCAACCCGTTGATGGGTGCGCCGCCGCCGATCACGTAGGCCATGCCCGACCCCGCCGTGAGCGTGCCCAGTGTCGCGATGAACGGTGGAACGTTGATGCGCGACACCAGGAATCCGTTCAGGCAGCCCACCGCGAGCCCGACCAGCATCGCCACCAGCACGGTCAGCCAGACCTGACCGGGATTGGCCTTCGCGGTCGCCGCTGCCGACATCGCCGACACCGCGATCACGCTGCCCACCGACAGATCGATGCCCCCGGTCAGGATCACCAGCGTCTGGCCGAGCGCGATGAGCGCGAACGGAGCCGCGGCGACCAGGATGGTGACCAGGTTGTCGGGCGTGGAGAAGCGCGCGCTGCGGTAGCTGAAGTACGCGATCACCAGCAGCACCACGATGACCATCGAGTAACGCAGCAGGACACCCGAGAACCACTGTCGGGAGAACAGTTTCACGGGCTCGCCGGTGATCGGCGAGGCCACGGTCGGAGCCGCCGACGGACCGGGCGGCTGGGCGCTGCTGTCGACGTCGGTGCTCATGATGCCTCCTGCTGCGTGGTGGTCGTGGGTGTCGATGGCTTGGTGTCGAGTGCGGTGGCGAGGCGGAACACCGATTCCTGGACCTCGGGGTGGTCGAGGGCGTCGCGGTCGAGTTCGCCGACGAAGGTGCCGCCGCGCATGACGAAGGCGCGGTGCGAGAGCCCGACGATCTCGGGCATGTCCGACGACGCCATCAGCACCGCCATGCCGTTCGCCGCGAATTCGGTGACGATGCGGTAGATCTCGCTGCGCGCGCCGACGTCGACGCCGCGGGTCGGTTCGTCGAGCAGCAGCACGTTGACGTCGCCGGTGAGCCAGCGCGCCAGCACCACCTTCTGCTGGTTGCCGCCGGAGAGCGTGCCGACCTCCTGGCTCAGCCCGCGGGTCTTGAGCCGCACCGAGGACATCACGTCGGACACCGCCTTGTTGCGGGCTTTCGCGCGCAGCCAGCCGGCCAACGAGAACGACGACAGCCGCGGCAGCGTGCCGTTGTCGAGCACACTCATCGACAGCACGACTCCGGAGAGCTTGCGGTCCTCGGGCACCATCGCCATGCCCGCGGTGATCGCCGCGGCGGGGTGATTGCGTTTGACGGCCTTGCCGCGCACCGTGATCTGGCCGGCGGTGCTGCTGCGCGCGCCGAAGACGGCCTCGAGCAGCTCGGTGCGCCCGGCGCCGACGAGTCCGGCCAGCCCGACGATCTCGCCGGCGTTCACGGTGAACGACACCGGACCCGCGGCGCCGTCGACCTGCAGGTCGCGTACCTCGAGCACCGGTTCGGTGCCCGGGCTCGGGCGCTCGGGGAACAGTGCGTCGAGTTCCCGGCCGATCATCGCGGTGACGATGTCGTCGTCGGTGACGTCGGCGATCGGTTCGTCGAGGATCAGTCCGCCGTCGCGCAGCACCACCACCCGGTCGGCGATGGCGCGGATCTCGGCCATCTTGTGTGTCGTGTAGACCATCGCGACGCCGTGCTCGCGCAGCCGGCGCACCACCTTGTAGAGCCCCTCGACCTCACGCTCGGAGATCGCGGAGGTGGGTTCGTCGAGCATCACCACCTGCGCGCCGGTGCTTGCCGCCTTGACGATCTCGACGATCTGGCGCAGCCCCACGGGCAGGCTGCCCATCTTCGCCGACGGGTCGATCTGGACCCCGAACACCGCGAGCGCCTCGCGGGCCTGATCGACCATCGCGCGCCGGTTCAGGAACGGCCCGACCGTGACTTCCCGTCCCACGAACAGGTTCTCGTAGACGGTCATGTTCTCGATCGACGCCAGCTCCTGCGGCACGATAGCGACGCCGTGGCGCACCGCATCCCTGGTGTTGCCATGCGCCAGCGCGGTGTCGCCGACCGTGACGGTGCCGTGGTCGGCGCTGTACTGCCCGCTGATGATCTTCA
The DNA here is from genome assembly GCF_010729305.1 of Mycolicibacterium psychrotolerans. Classification (NCBI taxonomy): domain Bacteria; kingdom Bacillati; phylum Actinomycetota; class Actinomycetes; order Mycobacteriales; family Mycobacteriaceae; genus Mycobacterium; species Mycolicibacterium psychrotolerans. The sequence goes on from NZ_AP022574.1 coordinate 1,093,599, forward strand.
TCAACGTGGACTTGCCCGCGCCGTTCTCGCCGGCCAGCGCGGTCACGGTGCCCGGTTCCAGATCCAGCGTGATGCCCTCGAGCACCGGCACCCCGCCGAAGCTCTTGTGGATGTCGCTGCAGCGCAACAAAGGCGGGGTCATCGTGGCTCCACGATCGACTTGAGGCTGCCCGGGTCCGAATCGCTGTCGAGCGCCTCACCGACGTGCTCGAGGTCGTAGCGTCCGGTCACCATGCCGTCGAGATCGACGGCGCCGCTGGACACCAGATGGATCGCTGCGGGCCAGGTGTCCGTGTAGCGGAACACACCGGTCACGGTGATCTCCTGGTTGGCGATGTGGCTGACCGGCAGCGCGTACTCGTCGGCGCCCATGCCGACCAGCACGACGTGCCCGGCGGGGCCGACGGCCTTGATGCCGCTGACCACGGCCGCGGGCACCCCGGTGGCGTCGACGAACGCGTCGACCGGGTCGATCGCCGCGACGTCTACAGCAGTCGGGTCGAGTACCTCGGTGGCGCCGAACTGCAGGGCCTTCTCGCGCCTTGACGCGACGAGGTCGGTGACGACGATGCGGGCGGCCCCGAATGCGCGGGCGGTCTGCGCGCAGATCACGCCGATCGGGCCCGCGCCCGCGATGAGGATCGATGTCCCGGGCGCCACGTGCGCCTTGCGCATCGTGGCGATCGCCACCGACAGCGGCTCCAGCAGCGCGGCCGCGTCGTCGGACATCGAGTCGGGCACCGGGTGCGCCATGTCGTCGTCGGTGAGCACGTACCGGCAGAAGGCGCCGTCGATCGGCGGGGTGGCGTAGAACTCGATGTGCGGGCACAGGTTGTAGCGGCCCGCCCGGCACTGCGCGCAGCGCCGGCACGGGTGCTGCGGTTCCACCGCGACCCGCTGACCCACGCGCTCCGGGTCGACGCCCGCGCCGACGGCAGCGATGCGCCCGGACAGTTCGTGGCCGAGGATCATCGGCTGCTCGACGACGAAGTCCCCGATGCGCCCGTGCCGGTAGTAGTGCACGTCGGAGCCACAGACGCCGACGGCGGCGACCTCGACGAGGACCTGGTGCGCACCGGGGGCGGGCACCGGTCTGTCCTCGATCTGCAGGGCGCCGACGCCCGTCATGACGCTGGCCCGCATGGTGGCCGGGGTCGGTTCGACGGTTGCGGTCACTTCGCACTCCTTTCGACGGGGGCGAGCGGTGCGCGCCCGATGACTGTGGTGGGAGCGCACGCCAGGAGGCGCATCAGCGCAGGAAGTGCGGCAACCCGGGGCGCGAGGACGCTCGACTCGGCGGGGTCGGTGCCGAGCACACGTGCCGCGATGTCGCCGACCCGCGCGGCGTCGAGCGTGCTGACGCAACGGTGATACCCGCCCGTCAGATCGCCAACCTGCATCGGTCGCCTTCCGCTTCCGGTCCACACCGCGCTCATCTGTTACGCGGATTGCTCATCTGATCGCCTGTGATGTGGATCATTCTCTGAGCTATGCTCACATGTCAAGCGGCTCTGCTCATACGAGCAGAGCCAGGTAACGGCCGGCGCAGGGAGGTGACATGGGACCGGACGAGCTGTTCCAGCGCGCCGTGATCGCGCGCCGCTACTACCTCGAAGGACGCACTCGAGTCGAGATCGCCGAGGAGTTCGGCCTGTCCCGCTTCAAGGTGGCGAGGATGCTCGAGGAAGCGCTCGAGTCCGGAATGGTCGAGATCGTGATCCACGACCCCGGGTCGATCAACGTTGACCTGTCCAGCGCCCTGCAGAAGCGCTACTCCCTGCAGCACGCCTACGCCGTCGTCGCGGAATCGAAGAACACCGCCGACCGGGTGGAAGCGGTCGCCAAGGCGATGGCCGACCTGCTGCAGTCGATCCTTCGCGAGGGCGACGTCATCGGCATCGACTGCGGCCGCACCATGACCCGCATCGCGCCGTACCTGCAGGCCCTGCCTAGATGCGACGTCGTCCAACTGACCGGCCTGGCCGGCGGCCTCACCTCCAACGGCGCCGACCTGACCCGGCGGATCTCCGAGGTTACCGGCGGCAAGTCCTGGCCGCTGTACGCGCCCTACGTCGTCGGCGACGCCCGCACCGCAGAAAGCCTGGCCAGCACGCCCCCGATCAAGGACGCCTTCGCCAACCAGTCCCGCGTCACCTGCGCGCTGGTCTCCGTCGGCGGGTGGACAGCCGAGGCGTCGCAGGTCTACACGTCGATCTCCGAGGAGGAGGCGTCGGCGCTGTACGAGGCCGGGGTGCGCGCGGAGACCTGTGGGCTGCTGCTCGACGAGAACGGCACCCGGGTGGCCGGACTCGACGAGCGCCGCATGGGTATCACCGAGGAAGGGCTGCGCGCCATCCCCACGGTCATCGCGATCTGTGCGGGTGCCGAGAAGATCACCGCGACCCGGGCCGTCCTGCGCTCGGGTCTGGTGTCCGCACTGGTCACCGACACCGAGATCGCGGCCGCCGTCCTCGACTGACGCGGCCGCCGAACCGAGCGAAAGGACTACACCCATGACCGAGCCCGTCGTCGATCTCGACTTCCCCCTGACCGGGAAGACGGCCGTGGTCACCGGAGGCGGATCGGGGATCGGCGCAGCCATCGCGTCGGCGTTCGCCGCCAAGGGCGCGCGCATCGCCGTCGTCGACCTGAACGCCGACGCGGCGCAGGATCACGCGGCCACACTCGGCGGAGACAGCCGCGGATTCCGTTGCGACGTCTCCGATCCCGCGTCGGTCACCGCGACCGTCGAGGAGGTGGTCACGGCGTTCGGCCGCGTCGACGTGCTGGTCAACAGCGCGGGCGTCGTGCTGCTCGGCCCCGCCGAGGAGCTTGCCCTCGACGCCTGGGACAAGACCATCGACATCAACCTCAAGGGCACCTTCCTCATGTGCCAGATGGTCGGCCGGCACATGCTCGACGCCGGGGGCGGCGTCGTCATCAACATGGCATCCCAGGCCGCCACCGTGGCGCTGGATCAACACGTCGCATACTGCGCGTCGAAGTTCGGGGTCGTCGGGGTGACCAAGGTGCTGGCGATGGAGTGGGGTGGCCGAGGTGTGCGGGTCAACAGCATCTCCCCGACCGTGGTGCTGACCGAACTGGGCCACAAGGCCTGGGACGGGCCGCGCGGTGACGCGCTGAAGAAGCAGATCCCTGTCGGCCGGTTCGCGTATCCGAACGAGATCGCGGCTGCCGCAGTGTTTCTCGCCTCCGACGCGGCGGGCATGATCACCGGTGCCGATCTGCTGATCGACGGTGGCTACACGATCCGGTAGGCGGCCGCGGTGGTCTCCGCCGCGCCCAGTGAGAAGCGATGGCTGTGACCGGGCGCGTGGAGCAGCCAGGAATGGCGATCTGGGAGGCGTTATCCCCTGCAGTCTCTGGGCCGCAACCGTGTTCAACTGGTTGTGCACGGCGCGACCGTGATGATCCGGTTGTTCTGGGCGTCGGATGACGAGTCGATGGGATCCTCGAGCGAACCTCCGCAGCGTGCCGTGATCCTGTTCGAGTTCCCGCTGATGCTCAGGGTGCTACCGCCATCGGCGGTGACGTGATTGCCGTTGCCGATTGCCGCGGCGGTACTGCCGTTGGTCGCCCGGACTCGGTTGAGGTTTCCGAGAGCATCAGCGGTGCTGTGGTTGTCGGCCTTCACCCTGTTGAAGTTGCCAAAGCTACCGGCGACGCTGTTATTCGTCGCGATGACGACGTTACCCACACCGGACAACGCGCCGGCCTGACTGTTGTTGACGGCGATGGCTACGTTGAGCCCCAGGGTCGTTGCCACGCTGCTGCCGGTGTGTATCAGTGGAATGCCGGCCACCGAAATTGCAATTCCACCAGTTGTCTTTTGGTCGGTTGTTCTCGTCGTTGCCCTCGTGTCATGCGGTGCCCGGCCCGTATCCGCCGAGCCGGTTGCGGTTCCAATAATCAGCGACAGTGCCGGTGCGCCGACGCACACGACCACGGCCGCCCAAAGTGGCTTCATCGGAGTCTCCTCTTCACGGCTACACCCTGCGCGGACTCCGCCTCAGCGAGACGGAGCTCGCAGAAGGAATTCTGGTAGCCGATCGACGGACCGCATCAGTAGTCGACTACTGCACTTTGGCGATCGACAGCCGCGGTTCTTGCAGTGTGCCCCGTGGATTGTGCAACGCGCCAAGGGCTTATCCGGTCTTCTCGAAGGCCCGTCCGCGCCGCTCGGCGTCCGCACTGCCGCTGAACAGACCCGAATCCGCCTGCGGCGCATTGCGGTATCCGGTGTCGCGGCCATCAGTCCGGTCGGTGTCGGTCTGGTGCTCGATCCGCTGACGGGGCAGGGCATCGGGATTGGTGCGCTGCAGCCACGCCACCATGCCCTCGCGGACATCGCAGCGCAGGTCGAACAGCTGGCCGGCGTCCGGCGCGCTGACGAGCATCCGGACCCGGACCCGACCGTCGACCGCGTCAGTGACCTGGAGAACCCCGACGCGCCTGTCCCACTTCGGATTGGCGCGCAGCAGCCGGTCCAGCTCCGCGCGCATCGCGTCGAACGGCACGGTGAAGTCGACGTCGAGTTCAGCCGTTCCCAGCAGCTCTGTCGCGTTGCGGGTCCAGTTCTGGAACGGCGTCGTCGTGAAGTACGTGCACGGCAGCACCAGACGGCGCTCGTCCCACAGGTGCACCACGACGTAGGTGAGCGTGATCTCCTCGATCCGGCCCCACTCCTCTTCGAGCACCACGACGTCTCCGACGCGGATCGCGTCGGAGAACGCGATCTGGATCCCGGCGAACACCGACCCGAGCGAGGTCTGCGCGGCCAGGCCTGCGACCACCGTCAACACCCCGGCCGAGGCGAACATCGTCCTGCCGACGTCGGAGAACGACGGGAACGTCATCAGCGCGGCCGCCGCTCCCAGTACGACGACGATCGCGACCGCGAGCCGGCGCAGCGTGGTGACCTGGGTGCGGATCTTGCGGCGGTGCCGGTCGGCATCGGTGAGGCCGGTGTCGCCGCCGGCGAAGCGGTCGATCACCTGACGTTCGGCCACCAGCACGAGGCTGGCCACCATCCACGTGACGGTGCCGATCAACGCGATCACCAGCGTGTGGTCCAGCCAGCCGCGCCAGCCGGCGTGCCCGTCCGACGCGCGCCGCACCGCGGCCGACGCCGCGATGACCACCAGGGTCGCCCGCAGCGGCCTGCGCGTCAGGTCGGCGACGTCGTGCAGCACGCGGCTGCGCCGGCCGAGCCGTTGCAGCAGCCAGGACAGCGCCAGGCCAAGGACGTAGGCCAGCCCGACGGCGCCGGCCACCCACGCTGCGGTGGTGGCCAGGTGTGTCGCGGGCGCGAAAGTCGGATCATCCACACGAAATACAGCTCCTCGGGATCGGGGGTGCGGGGCGCCGGCGAGTACGTCGTCGTCGACTGGCATGTCGGCGCACGGTGGCGTTCCCGGCTGCCGCGCGGTGCAAAACCGCATCAGCCGATCTGCCCCGCGATTGGGACTCAGCTCACACCGGTGCGCTTGGCCACCTGTCGTTTGATCTTGTCGGGCAGGGCGTCGGCCACCAGGAGACCGGGCAGCAGGTCCGGTTCGCTCATCAGGGCACGGAACACGACTCCGACCGTGACGGTGTGTTCGGGCCGGGAGATCACGTCGACGGCGTCGCCGGCGCGCACCAGGCCGGGTTGGACGACGCGGAAGTACGCGCCCGGCAGGGCGGCCGCGGTGAACGTCTTCATCCAGCCCCGGATGCCCAGCCAGGTGGTGAACGTCCGGCACGGGGTCCGCGGACTGGTCACCTCGAGCACCAGACCGTCGGATCCGACCGACCATCGCTCGCCGATCAGGCTGCCGGTCACGTCGACTTCCGCGGTGGTCAGGTTCTCCCCGAACATCCCGTTGGTCAGCTCGCGGTCCAGATCCCGCTCCCAGCGGTCCAGGTCCTCGCGGGCGTAGGCGTAGACGGCCTGGTCGTCACCGCCGTGGTAGCGCCGGTTGCAGATCGAGTCCCCGGCGACGCCGCTGCCCGGCCCGTCCTTGCGCGGCCCGGGCGCGCTGATCGCGAGCGGTTCCGCGCTGGGCCTCTTGTCGATCCCGGTGCGCAGCTCGCCCAGATCGATGGGCGCGGTCGCCGTGTTCACCGTCAACACCGAAGCCATGACCGACGCTAACCCGCGGGGGCGCTCACAGCCCTGCCGGGTCGTCGGGCACGTCGACCGCGTAGCCGGCCAACACCTCCAGCGGAATGAGGTCGAGGGTGCGTTCGTGCGTGCCGGCCAGCACCACCGGGCACGCCTGCCCGTCGTGGTGCGCGCGCAGCCAGTTTCGGGCCGTCACACACCACCGGTCACCGGGGACCAGGCCGGGAAACCGGTATGCGGGCATCGGTGTGCCGAGGTCGTTGCCGATCGACCTCTGGTGGGCGAGGAACTCCGCGGTGACGACGGCGCAGATGGTGTGCAGGCCGAGGTCCTGGTCGCCGGTGCTGCAGCAGCCGTCGCGGTAGAAGCCGGTCAGCGGTTCGGTGCCGCAGGGGTCCAGCGGGTTGCCGAGAACGTTGCGTTCTGCCCCGCTCTCGTCCATGGGTTCTGCCATCGGCCCAGGATAGGGGTCAGATGCTGAGCCGGCGATAGCGTTGCAGGCGCCGGATGCCCTGTGCCGCTGCGGCGTCGGCGATCGGGCCGAGGGCGGTGCGCAGGGCGTCGCGCACGGCGTCGACGTCAAGGTGCATGCCGATGGCCACCAGCGAGTTCGCCATCGGATTGACTCCAGCGCCTGCCGGTGCGGCCGCGACGTGCACCGACGCCCCGACGACGTTGACGACGTAGCGGCGCACCGAACCGCGGTAGCGCACCGCCACCGTGCCCTTCATCCGGTACACGCCCGGCGGCGGCTCCTCGAGCAGGTCGACGAGCTTGCCGGGATCGACGCAGCCCTCACTGAGGACGGTGACCGCGTCGGCGTGCACGTGGTGGTGCTCCTCGTCGTCCTCGGCCGCGTTGAGCAGTTCCCGGAACGTGAGTTGTCCGACCTGCTCGTCGTCGGCGGCGACGTCGTAGAGCAGTGCGGGGTCGATCCGGCCGGCGGTGGCCCCGCAGACCTGGGCGTGCGGGTTGCGCTCACGCACCCGCTCGGTGACCCGGCGCAGCGTCGCCTCCTGCGCGTCGCGCCGGACCTGGTCGAGTTTGTTGACCACCACCAGCGTCGCGGCGCCGTAGCGCGCCGGCGGGCTCGCATCCCGGTCCACGGTGTCGAAGTGCCGTGCGGCGTCCAGCACGTCGACCACCCCGCCCGGCCGGATTCCGTCCACGCCGCTGAAGCGGATGATCCGCGAGATCGCGACGGGGTCGGCCAGCCCGCTGGCCTCCACAATGATCGCGTCGAGACGCAGCTTCGGGTCGGCCAGGCGGGCGAGCGCCACATCCAGGCCGCCGTCGTCGGGCAGGCAGCAGATGCAGCCGCCCGCGATCGACGCGGGCTCGTCCACCTGGCCGGTGACCAGTCCGGCGTCGACGTTCAGTTCCCCGAAGTCGTTGATCACCACACCGATTCGCGCGTCAGGGGTGCGCAGCACGTGGTTGAGCAGCGTCGTCTTGCCAGCCCCGAGGTAACCGGTCAACGCGATGACGGGAATCGGGTGCACAGTCCGCGAGGCTACAGGGGTCATGTTGCGGTAGTGGGGCCCATGGTGTGCAGTTTGCCGGTACCATGATCGTCCGCGCCCGCGGCGCGGAAAATGGGGGCGCGACGAGCATGCATGGCGAGATGGACAGCGGCGCCGCCGCCGCCGAGCGGTTGCCGCTCGCCGAGGCCGCCGCCGATCTGCCGGTGCTCAGGGCCCTGCTGCGCATCTCCGAAGCCGTCGTTCGCGCGGACTCTTTCGACGAGGTGCTCGAGGTGGTCGCCGAGCAGGCGCTGATTGCGCTCCGGGCGTCGTCACTGTCGATCAGCCGGTGGGAGCAGGATCGGGAGGCGCTGCGCACCCTGATCAACGTGGGTGACATCGCGCCGCACGAAGTGCGATGGCCGACCGACGAGTACTATCCCGTGGCGTCGTTTCCGCTGGTCGAGGACCTGCTGCGCCGCGGCAGGTCCTACATGAACGCCATCGACGATCCCGATTGTCCGCCCGATAGCCTGGCACTGCTCAAGGATGTCGGCAAGGAGTGCGAGATCGCGGTGCCGGTGATGTGCGGCGACGCCATGTGGGGCGAGATCTGGGTGACCGGCGCCGACGGCCGCCGCTTCGACCGCGGGGACGCGCAGCTGCTGCAGGCCATCGCCGCGCACATCGCGGTGGCGATCGGCCGGTCGGAGTTGCTCAGCACGGTGTGGGGTTACGCGCTGCAGGATCCGCTCACCGGCATCGCCAACCGGCGCGCCATCGATCAGCGGTTCGCTGAAACCGACTGGGAGACAGCATCTTCGGTGGTATTACTGTGCGACCTCGACGGGTTCAAGAGGATCAACGACCGCGACGGCCACCCCGCGGGGGACCAGCTGCTGCGCGATGTCGCCGCGGTACTCGGCCGGCTCGCCGGCGCGATCGACGGTGCCATCGCGGCGCGCCTGGGTGGCGACGAGTTCTGCGTGCTGCTGCCCGACGCCACGCTCGCGGCGGCCCAGGTCTTCGCCACCGACGCGACCCGCGTGCTGCACGAGGCGGTCGACGACTCGGTCAGCGTGTGCTGGGGCGCTGCGGCGGCGACGCCCGAGGTCCGTACCGGAAGCGATCTGCTGGCCGCCGCGGACGCGGCGCTCCTGCACGCCAAACGGCAGGGGCCCGCGCGGTACAGCGCCGGCGGGCCGACGCCGGTCACACCCCCCGGTATCGAGGACCTGGACCGGCGGTCCGACGACCGGCGCGCCGCCGACCGACTCGCCGCCACCGTGGTTCGCGCCCTCGAGGAACGCCGCGACATGGCGCTGCCCGCGGCCCTGGAGTTCCTGGCCAACGCCGTAGCGCAGGCCGTCGACGCGGCCGCATGGGCGATCTCCGAATGCGCCGAGGGAGGTGACGCCCTACGGCTGGTGAGCAATGTGGCCAGCGTGCGCAAACGGGACGCCGGGCTGACGGTGCTCGTCGAGTTCGGTCCGCCCCTCTACGACATGGAGGACTACCCGGCCTCGGCCGCCGCCGTCGCCGACGGTTCGACATTTCTGGCCGCTGTCGACCTGGAGGGCTCCGATCCCGACGAGGTGGCCCTGCTGGTCCAGCTGGGCTATCAGGCGGTGCTGGGTGTCGGCGTTCCCGCCGACGAGTGCAGTTATCTGCTGGAGTTCTATTCCCACGACGGACACCAGGCGCTCGCCGACATCACACCGCTGGCTCAGGTGCTCGCGGCGTACTGCGTGTCCCGGCTCAGCGGAAGCCGGCCGTCCCGCCGTCGGCCATGATCGTCTGACCGGTGACGAACGCGGCGTCGTCGCCGAGCAGGAAACACACCACGGGGGCGATGTCGGTGGCGACGTCCCGTCGGCCGTTCCCCACGCAGTGCCAAGCGATGGAATTGAGGCCGAATTGCAGTGGTGCAGTACTGATGTCGTCGCGCGGTGCGGGAGCGACGATCCCGCTTGGAACCGCGTGCCGCCCGCCCGCGGTCACCGAGAGGAGGATTCTCATGATCAAGAAAGTGTTCATCACCGCGGCCGCCGCGGTGGTGATGTCCGTTCCGCTGGCTGGAGTGGCATGGGCGGATCCGGCGCCTGACGGGGGCAACAACAATCCGGTTGGTGGTCCCGGTGGTATGCCAGACAAGATCGGTACCGCGGCCGGCCTGAGCGAGCCGAAAACTCCTGGCTCGGCATTCAGTGACGCGAAAGCCTATTACGAGAGCCAGCACGGCGGAGCGCACACCAACACTCCTACGGCCTATACGGAGTACATCAATACGTTCGTCGCACCTACGTTGGGTGCCCAACCCTGGGAAACCACACCCGGAGGCATAGGGATAAAAACCTTCACATCCGGCTGCAATAACGGGCGTCACCTCACTGACGGATCACCGGACCGGAACGCGATCTGTACTCAGAGGCCGTAGAACAGCAGGACGCGGCGCTCGGTTTTCGTCGATATCACGCCGACTTCCGCCCTTGTGTCGGGCGTGCGGTCGCGTGAGTTATCGCGATGCCGGCGCCGCGAGCCGGCCACGGGGAGAACAACGATCGGCTGACAATCGGCCGGCCAACGGCGTCACGCCGTCGGGCCCTTGACGATCACGCCGTCCTTGACGATCACGGACAGGTTCTTCGCCGGCTCGCCCAGCAGGGCCAGGTCCGTCGTCGGATCCCCGTCGACCAGCAGCACGTCGGCCCACGCGCCGACCGTGATCTCCCCGAGGCGGGCCGACCGGTACGGATCGCGCTCCCCGGCCATCCGGAACAGAGCGGCGTTGCCGGAGGTGACCAGCTTCAGCGCGTCGACGGCACTCATGTACTCCCCGAGCCGGACCAGCATCGCGCTCTGCAGATCGTCGCGGTCGGGCTCGAAGAGCAGATCGGTGCCCCAGGCCAGCTTCACACCGTGCTTGGTGGCCCAGCCGAAGATTTGGTCGGTGCCGGCGCAGATCTCGCGGTTCTTCTCGGCGCTGTCCGGGTTCAGGAACGAGTGGTCGTGTTCGGCGAAGGGTTGCGTCGAGAGCCACACGCCGCGCTCGGCCAGCATCGCGATGGTGGGTTCGTCGGCCAGGTGGCCGTGCTCGATCGAGCGCACCCCGGCATCGACCGCCCGGCGGATGCCGGTGACGTTGTAGACGTGGGTGGCGACGTAGGTGCCGTAGTCCTCGGCGGCCTGCACCGCGGCGCGCAGTTCGGGTTCGGTGAACTGCACGGTGTAGAGCGGGTCGTACAGCGAGGCCGCGCCGCCGCCGACCATCAGCTTGATCTGACTGGCACCGAGTTTGAGTTGCTCGCGCACCGCGGCCAGCACCCGGTCGGGGCCGTCGGCGACCCGCATGAACCCGATCTGCTCGGCGCGCGACTCGTCGCCGCCCAGCGCGGTGGGCCGTTCGTAGACGAAGCCGAAGTCGCCGTGGCCGCCGGTCTGCGAGATCGCGGCCTGGCTGGGGTAGATGCGGGGGCCGAGCGCCGGTGCGGAGTCGATCACCTTCTTGATGCCCGCGGTGTCGCCGGCCATGTCGCGCACCGTGGTGAACCCGCGAAGCAGCGTGTCCTTCGCCTTGGCCAGCGTCGAGGCCGCCAGCAGGGACTGCGATCCCATCGCCAGGTCGAGCAGAGTGTTCGCCATGCCGACGAGGTGGACGTGGGCGTCGCTCATCCCGGGCATCAGCGTGCGGCCGCCGCCGTCGATCACCGTGGTGGTGTCCGTCTCGGCGATCGGGGAGCGCTCCACCGCCGCGATCGTCGCGCCCTCGATCAGCACGTGCCCGTCGGACACCCGGTCGGACAAGCCGTCGAAGATCCGCACGTTCTTGATCAGCAGGCGTTCACTGTTCCCGGCCATCGGGGCCACCTCCCTCGTCGGGACCTCACGGTAGCCGCAGGGCGACGCGGAAAGCCGGACCCGACGGGCAGTCGGATCCGGCTCGTCCGGCGATCAGGTGATGGTCGGGTCAGGGAGCGGGGATGGAGGCACAGCCGATGCCCGGGATGCAGCCCGAGACACCGTCGGGGCCGGCCGATCCGCCGACGCCGCCGGGGTTGGTGCTGCCGCTGGCGCCGCCGGGTCCGGCGACACCGGAGGGGCCACCGGGAATCGCGCCGCTGGCGCCCTCAGGGCCGGCCGCTCCGGCCACGCCGCCGGGGTTGGTGCTGCCGCTGACGCCACCGGGGCCGGCGGTACCACCCGGGCCGCCGGGGATGGCGCCGCTGGCACCACCCGGGCCGGCCGTACCCGCGGTCACGCAGGGCGTGCCGTCGGGGTTGAAGCACGGCGGCGGCGCGGGCTGCGCGAAAGTCAGAGGCGCGGTTGCGATTGCGGTCGCCGCAGCGCCAGCGAAGAACAGGGAACTCAGATTCAATGTCTTGTGTCGCATGGCTAAGTAGTTGCCGGTCGCCTCGCCGTTGAAACCATCGTCGTGGTGGCATTCTGGCTTGATGGGTCTGATCTTCCGGCTGCTCGAGCTCCTGGTGGTGCTCGTGCCGCTGATCGGCGTGGGCTACGCCACGTACCGCGGCATCATGGCCGCGCGCGGGCAGCGAGACCCCGAACTCGCGCCCGCGCCCGCGCCGAACCCGCGGCCGGCGACCTCGGCGCAACGACGCGCGATCATCCGCACCATCGAGCAGCACGACCGCACCGACACGCGCTGGCTGGAGTACGAACTGGACGCGGCCAAGGTGCTGGATTTCCCGCTGATGACCGACATGCGCGACCCGCTGACCGAACGGTTCCACCGCGCGAAACTGCGTGCGGACTTCCTGCGCCCCGCCGACGTCGGCGATCTGCTGGAGGACCGCGACGCGATGCGCGCCTACGTGGAGGCGGTGGGCGAGTACGTCACGGCGTTCGACATCGCCGAGGCGGAAGCGCACCGCCGCAGGCGTGCGGCGTTCACCGCGGACGAGCAGGAGCGCCTGGCGCGGGCCCAGCGGCTGCTGCGCGTTGCGGCCGACGCGGGGGCCACGCCGCAGGAACGCGACCGCGCCTACCGGCTGGCGCAGCGCGAACTCGACGGGCTGCTCGTCCTGCCCGAGCGTGCCCGGGTGGCGCTCGAGCGCGGCATCAGTGGCGAGTTGGGGGATTAGCCCAGCGCGGCGTCGGCCACGTCGAGGGCACGGTCCAGGATCGCCACACCCTCGCGGGCCTGCTCCTCGGTGACGATGCACGGCGGCACCACATGGATGCGGTTGTAGTTGGCGAAGGGCAGCATGCCGAGCTTCTTGCACTCGGCGATCACCGAATTCATTGCCGCACTGGAACTTCCGTACGGCGCCAGCGGCTCACGGGTGTCCTGATCGGCGACCAGTTCGACGGCCCAGAACACCCCGGCGCCGCGGACCTCGCCGACACTGCGGTGCCGTGCCGCGACCTCGCGCAGCGCCGGCCCGAGCACCTCGGCTCCGATGCGGGCCGCGTTCTCGACGATGCCCTCCTCGGCCATCGCGGTGATCGTCGCGACCGCGGCGGCCGTGGCGAGCGGATGTCCCGAGTACGTCAGCCCGCCGGGGTAGGCGCGGTGGTCGAACGTCTCGGCGATGTGCGGGCTGATCGCCACGCCGCCGAGGGGCACGTAACCGGAGTTCACGCCCTTGGCGAAGGTCAGCAGATCGGGGGTGACATCGAAATGGTCGACGGCGAACCACTTTCCGCTTCTGCCGAAGCCCGACATCACCTCGTCGGCGATGTAGACGATGCCGTACTCGTCGCACAGGTCCCGCACGCCGGCGAGGTAACCGGGCGGGGGCACCATGATGCCCGCGGTGCCGGGGATCGACTCGAGGATGATCGCCGCGATCGTCGAGGGGCCCTCCATCCGGATGAGGTCGCGCAGGTGCGCGAGCGCGCGCTCGCTCTCCTCCTCCTCGGTGGTGGCGTGGAACTGCGAGCGGTACAGGAACGGTCCGAAGAAGTGCACGACACCGGCGTTGCCGTGATCGTTGGGCCAGCGCCGGGGATCACCGGTGAGGTTGATCGCGGTCTCGGTGCCCCCGTGGTAGGAGCGGTAGCGAGCCAGCACCTTGTAGCGCCCCGTGTGCAGGCGCGCCATCCGCACGGCGTGCTCGACGGCGTCCGCGCCGCCGTTGGTGAAGAAGATCTTGTTCAGGTCACCGGGGGTGCGCTCGGCGACCAGGCGGGCCGCCTCTGAGCGGGCGGCGTTGGCGTGCTGCGGCGCCACCGTGCACAGCTTGGCGGCCTGCTCGGCGATCGCGGCGACGACCTTCGGGTGTTGATGGCCGATGTTGGTGTTCACCAACATCGACGAGAAATCGAGCAACCGGTTGCCGTCACCGTCCCAGACGTGGCAGCCGTCGGACGCGGTGATCGTCATCGGCGCGATCTCGGCCTGCGCCGACCACGAGTGGAACACATGCGCCCGGTCCAGTTCGTAGGCGCGGGCGGCCTCGGCCCTGGCCTCGTCGCGGGTCAGGCCGTTGGGCAGTGTGGTGGTGTCGTCCATCAGGGTCATGGCAGTTCTTTCGCTGGTCGGGCGGGGCGCGCGCCGAGCGTACGGTTTGTGCGCCGGTTACCCGGGTTCTGGTGCAACAACCGTACATTCGGCGCCTCTCAACTCTCGGAGGCCTTCTCGAGCGCGGCGAGTGCCTCGCCGCTGTAGACGGCCAGCCGCTGCAGGTGCGGCAGCGTGTCGCGGCAGCCGACGAACCCGATGTTGATGGTGTCGGCGTAGCTCTGCAGCGTGATGTTCAGTGCCATGCCGTGGATCGGGATGGACACCGGATAGGTGGCTTCCAGTCGGGAACCGTTGAACCACAACGGTTCCCGTGGACCGGGCACATTCGACACGCACAGGTTGAAGGTGTAGGGCCACGGCGTCTGCACGCCGGTCAGCGCGCCGGCGATCTGACCGCCCGCAGGCGCCAGCAGCGCGGCGCTGTAGGCGATGATGGCCGCCGGCGACATCGTCTGCAGCTGCGCCTTCGCCGCCCGCGTCGCCGCGGTGATCACCTCGAGCCTCTCCACCGGATCGGCGATGTCGGTGCCCATCGGCGCGAGGATCGCGCCCACCGCGTTGCCGCCGCCCTCGTCGCCCTTGGGCCGGACGTTGACGGGCAGGAACGCGATCAGCGAGCGGTCCGGCAGCTCGTCGATCTCGGAGAGGAACGCCCGCAGCCCGCCGCCCAGGATCGCCAGCGCGACGTCGTTGATGGTCGCCCCGTGCTGGGAGCTCAGCTTCTTGAGCCGGTCGAACTCGTACTGCTGGGTGGCGAAGCGCCGGTTGCGGCTGATGCGCGCGTTGAGGATGCTGTGCGGCGCCGACGCCGAACCCGCGATCTGGGCGTAGTCACCGTCGCGCCGGATCTGCGTGTTCACCACGGCCGTGGCCAGGTCGACCGCCGAGCTCACCCCGCCGGTGACCGTCGACCCGATCCCGCCGAGTGCCCGCAGCGTCGAGGCGATCGGGTTCACCGTCTCGGTGCTGGCCAGCGGTCGCTTGCGTTCGGGCAGCGGCACATTGAAGAACAGCCGGGTGTCGCGCGACTCAGGGTCGGTGGACATGCTGCGGCTGAGCATCCGCATCGCGCTGTAGCCGTCGACGAGCGCGTGGTGGATCTTCAGGTACAGCGCGAAGCGGCCGTCCTCGAGCCCCTCGATCACGTGCAGTTCCCACGGTGGCCGGGTCAGGTCCAGGTGGTTGCTGTGCAACCGCGACACCAGGATGCCCAACTCGCGTTCGTCGCCCGGACTGGCCAGCGCCGACCGGCGCACGTGGTAGTCGAAGTCGAAGTCCTTGTCGACCACCCAGCTGTGCAGCGGGCTGAACTGCAGCCGGGGGTGGGCGAGCTTGAGGTTCCACGGCCGGGTCACCTCCCGGCGGCGCGCGTCGGCGATCATCTCCCGCAGATACTCGACGCTCGCGTCAGCGGGCGGGGTGAACGGCAGCAGGCCGGCCACGTGCATCTTCGAACTCGACGTCTCGCCGTAGATGAAGATCAGATCCTGCAGACCGAGCCTGACACTGTTGGCGCTCACGTCGCCACGGTACGCGGTGTCTTCAGGTCCCACAGAAGGTTCGGAACCCGGCGGAGAACTCCTCGCGGCCCGGTTCGGCGTAGCGCTGGAGCCCGGCCCGTTCCTCGAACGGAGACCGCACCGCGTCCAGCAGTGAGCCGACCGGGCCGAGGTCGCCGTCCGTCGCCGCTGCCAGTGCCTCCTCCACGAGGTGGTTGCGCGGAATGTAGATCGGGTTCACCGCGTCCATCGCGGCCGGATCGGGTCCGAGTTCGCGCCAGCGCGCCAGCCAGGCGTCGAACGCGGCGAGGTCGACGAACTCGCCGCGCGCGGGCTCGGCGTCACCGCGCGCCGCCGAGGCCAGCCGGCGGTAGAACGACGTGTGGTCGACGCGGCTGCCCTGCATCTGGACGAGCAGCTCGGCAATCAACGCGTCGGCCTGCTCCGGCGCGGCCGAGCCGATCCCCAGCTTGGCGCGCATCCCTTCGGCCCACCGCTGTTCGTAGCGGGTTCGGAACGTGCCCAGCGACTCCTCGGCCATCGCGACCGCCGTGTCGAGATCCTCCGGGTCCTCGGTGAACAGCGGCAGCAGCGCCTCGGCGAAACGCGCCAGGTTCCACAGCGCGATCGCCGGCTGGTTGCCGTAGGCGTAGCGGCCCATGCTGTCGATAGAGCTGAACACCGTCTGCGGATCGAAGGCCTCCATGAACGCGCACGGGCCGTAGTCGATCGTCTCGCCCGAGATCGTCATGTTGTCGGTGTTCATCACCCCGTGCACGAAGCCGACCAGCATCCACTGCGCGATCAGGTCGGCCTGCACGCCGGTGACGGCCTCCAGCAGCGCGCGGTACGGCTGCCCGCTCCCGGCGGCGTCCGGGTGGTGCCGGGCGATCGCATGGTCGGCCAGTCGGCGCAGCACGCCGAGGTCGCCGGTGTGGCCCGCGACCAGCGACGCGTACTGGAAGCTGCCGACCCGCAGGTGGCTCGACGCGACCCTGGCCAGCACCGCGCCGGGCAGTTCCGTCTCGCGGTACACCGGCCTGCCGGTGGCGACCACGGCCAGCGAGCGGGTGGTCGGGATGCCCAGCGCGTGCATCGACTCGCTGATCACGTACTCGCGCACCATCGGGCCGACCGCGGCCAGCCCGTCCCCGCCCCGGGCGAACGGGGTGCGGCCGGAGCCCTTCAGATGCAGATCGCGCACGCGGCCGTCGGCGTCGGCGAGTTCGCCGAGCAGCAGCGCCCGCCCGTCGCCCAGCCGCGGGACGAAGCCGCCGAACTGATGACCGGCGTACGCCTGCGCCACCGGCGTCGCGCCGGCCGGGACCTCGGTGCCGGCCAGCAGGCCCAGACCCTGCGGGCTGCGCAGCCACGCCGGATCCAGTCCCAGTTCGGCGGCCAGCGGCTCGTTCAGCACCAGCAGCTGCGGATTCGGCGCCGCCTCGGCCTGCCAGCGCACCGCGAGCTCCGGAAGGTCACGGACGAACGTGTCCTGCAGCGCGATGCTCATCCGTCCAGCCTACGGAGACGGTTCGATGACGGCGATCGCGTCGACGTCGTCCTTGATCGGGATGCGCCGCGAGCTCTCCTCGAACACCAGCGCGCCCGCCGGATCGGTGTAGCCGTCGCTGTGCGGCAGGATCAGCGCCCGTTGCCCGGGCGCGACCTCGGCCGTCTGCAGCGCCGAGGTGGGCGGCGATACCTGCGCGATCTGCTGCCCGGCGAGCTGCCACACGACCGGCGGATCGGGCTGCGGCTGCCCGCACCGCCACGTCGTGAGGCTCAGCTTCGGCGCGCCCTCGTTCGGCCACCACAGCTTGGTGATCCGGGATCCCGCGGCGGGGTCGGCGCCGGCGACGTCGAAGGTCTGCTGGTTGCCGTCGGCGTCGGACTGCACGACGGCCGCCGTGCCGCACGCATCGCCGGTGGCCCGGTACAGCGCGTAGGCCAGGGCGGCGCCGTCGGGGCTCAGCCGGGCCACCGCCACCGAGCTGTTTGCGTCGGCCTGTCCCAGCGACGTCGGCGCGCCCGGGCCTCGCACGGCGTACAGCGTGTCCGGCCCGCCGAACGGTGTGGGGGCCCCCTCGACCCGCGCGAGCACCGCGGTTCCGCCGCGGGCCACGATCAGCCGGGCATCACCTGCCTGCGGGACGGGCGGCAGGTCGACGGTCTGCATCACCTGCGGCGCCGCCGCGGCGTCGGCCAGGTCGAGCCGCATCAGCCGGTTGGGCTGTTCCCACCACACGATCGCGCTGCCGCCTCCGGTGCCCAGTGCGGGGCCCACCGGGATCTGGCGGGTGCTGCCGCGCCGGTTGCGCACGTCGATGGTCGCCAACTGGTTGTCGACCGTCCGGGCGAACACGAAGCGGCCGTCCTCGGTGCTGAGCAGATCGTTGGACGGGGTGAACGCGCCGGACGCGGTGGCGATCACGGTCGTGCCCTCCACGACGCCGATCTCGTCGGCGGCGCGGTAGGCCAGCAACGGACCGGCCACCCCGGGCGGCGGTGCGGTGGTGGTGGGGTCGAACGGCGACGACGGCCTGGTTCCCGAGGGCCCCGACGTGGAGGTCGACCCGGGCGGCGACTGCAGCCCGGTGCAGGCCGCAGCGAGGAGGGTGACGAGCCCGAGCAGGACGGCGGTGACGGCGACGGTGACGATACGGCGGGACGAATTTCTCATAGGGATCTGGGTTCCATGTAAGCGGAAGACGCGGCCACGGGGGGCCGCGGGGTGGGTGCGCGGCGCGCCCGCGCGGGGGCCGCTCGGTATGGTGATTGCTCGCCGGTGGTGGGGGAATCGCGGGCTGACGAGCTGCGTCGGCCGGCCGCCGGGACCTGTGAACCGTAGATGTGGAGCAACGCTGTGAGCCTGAACACCATCGCTCTCGAGTTGGTGCCGCCGAACGTCGACCGGGGCCGCGAGCAGGCCCTCGAGGACGCCGAGAAGGTGCTGCGGTGTTCAGCCGAGGCAGGGGTCGGCGGCCGGGTCCGGCACGTCATGATCCCCGGCATGATCGAGGAGGACGACGACCGTCCGCTCGAGATGAAGCCCAAGCTCGACGTCCTGGAGTTCTGGTCGATGATCAGGCCGGAACTGCCCGGGGTCCGGGGGCTGTGCACCCAGGTGACCGCGTTCATGGACGAACCGACGCTGCGCGCCCGGCTGACCGAACTCGGCGGCAGCGGTTTCGACGGGATCGCGTTCGTCGGCGTGCCCCGCACGCTGAACGACGGCGAGGGCTCCGGGGTGGCGCCCACCGACGCGTTGACGATGTTCGACGAGGTCGTGGCCAACCGCGGCGTCATCCTCATCCCGACCCGCGAGGGCGAGCAGGGCCGGTTCACCTTCAAGTGCGACCGTGGCGCCACCTACGGCATGACGCAGCTGCTGTACTCCGACACGATCGTCGACTTCCTGACCGAGTTCGCCGCGACCACCGAGCACCGGCCCGAGATCCTGCTGTCGTTCGGTTTCGTGCCTGCGGTGGAGACGAAGGTCGGACTAATCAACTGGCTGATCCAGGATCCCGGCAACGCCGCCGTCGCCGCCGAGCAGGACTTCGTCAAGAGGCTGGCCGGCGCGGAACCGGTGGAACGCCGCAAGCTGATGGTCGACCTGTACAAGCGGGTGGTCGACGGTGTCGGTGAGCTCGGCTTCCCGCTCAGCGTGCACTTCGAGGCGACCTACGGCGTCAACACGCCCGCATTTCAGACGTTCGCGGAGATGCTGGCCTACTGGGCTCCCGACCGCGGGTGAATTCGCGCTGAGTTTTTCGCCCCGGTGGGGTCTACTGGGGTATGAGCAGGCCGATCGTCGCCTGGGCCGCCGCGGTGCTGGCCGTGGGTTCGGCTGTACTGCACGGCGGTTCCCTTTCCGGTGCGATGAGCCCGTGGCTCTTCGCGCTGACCGTCGCGATGATCGCCGGATGTCTGTTCTGCGCCTACGAGCTGCTGAGCCGCGACACCGTGCGGGCGTGGGTGCTGGTCGCGATGATGAACCTGGCGATGATCGGCGCGCACCTGCCGATGCCCGCCGGTCACCACCACGGCGGCCTCGGAGCGGCCGGCGCCGCCTCGCTGCATCCGGCCACGGTCGTCGCGGTGCTCGAGGTGATGCTCGCCGCGGCGGTGCTGTTCGTCCGCAGCCGAGCGCTCGCGCCGACCGCCGGCCCAGCGTGCCAGAGTGGAGCTCATGACCTCGGCGCATCTCCCGGTCGGCAGGTTGGGCGCGACCTCGATCGACTGCCCGAATCCGGCTGAGCTGGCGGACTTCTATGCCGCGCTGCTCGGCATGCGGCGCTTGGTCGAGACGCCGGACGGCGGCGTCGTCGCGATCACCGACGGCGCGGCGATCCTGGCGATGATGCGCGTCGACCCCTATGTCGCGCCGACGTGGCCCGCGGGGGACCAACCGCAGCAGATGCACCTCGACGTATCGGTCGACGACCTCGACCGGGCCATCGCGGCCGCCGAGGGGCTGGGCGCGCGCCAGGCCGCTGGGCAGCCGCAGCCCGCGCTGTGGCGGGTGATGCTCGACCCGGCCGGCCACCCGTTCTGCCTGACGACGGTGGGCGCCGCCTGACATGCCCGATCCGACCTCGGCCGAGGTGCGTGCGCTGCGCGCGCGGCTGGACGGCCTGACGATCCGCGACGCGGCGCGGCTGGGCCGAAAGCTGCGCACGATGCGCTCGCCCGACCCCGCGCAGCTCGAGCGGCTGACCCGCCAGATCGCGACCGCCGAGGCGCTGGTCGCCACCCGCGAGGCCGCCGTGCCGGCCATCAGCTATCCGGATCTGCCGGTCAGCGAGCGGCGCGGCGACATCGCGGCCGCGATCGCCGCGAACCAGGTGGTGATCGTGGCCGGGGAGACGGGCTCGGGCAAGACCACGCAGCTGCCGAAGATCTGCCTGGAACTGGGCCGTGGCATCCGCGGCACGATCGGTCACACCCAGCCGCGTCGCCTCGCCGCGCGCACGGTCGCCCAGCGCATCGCCGACGAACTGGGCACCCCGCTGGGCGACGCGGTGGGCTACACCGTGCGCTTCACCGATCAGGCGAGCGACCGCACCCTGGTCCGGCTGATGACCGACGGCATCCTGCTCGCCGACATCCAGCGCGACCGGCGACTGCTGCGCTACGACACGCTGATCATCGACGAGGCCCACGAGCGCAGCCTGAACATCGACTTCCTGCTGGGCTATCTGCGGCAGCTCCTGCCGCGCAGGCCCGACCTGAAGGTGATCGTCACGTCGGCGACCATCGAGCCGCAGCGCTTCGCCGACCATTTCGGTGGGGCACCGATCCTCGAGGTGAGCGGCCGCACCTACCCGGTCGAAATCCGTTACCGGCCTCTGGAAGTGCCCGTGGTGGCCGACGGCGACGACCCGGACGATCCCGACCACGAGGTGGTCCGGACCGAGCTGCGCGACCCGACCGAGGCGATCGTCGACGGGGTGCGCGAACTCGCCGCCGAACCGCCCGGCGACGTGCTGGTGTTCCTGTCGGGGGAGCGCGAGATCCGCGACACCGCCGAAGCTCTCCGCGCCGACCTGGGCGAGCAGACCGAGGTGCTGCCGCTGTACGCGCGGCTGCCCACCGCCGAGCAGCAGAAGGTGTTCTCTCCCAGCCGTTCCCGGCGGCGCGTCGTGCTGGCTACCAACGTCGCCGAGACGTCGCTGACGGTGCCGGGCATCCGCTACGTCGTCGACCCGGGGACCGCGCGGATCTCGCGCTACAGCCGCCGCACCAAGGTGCAGCGGCTGCCGATCGAGCCGATCTCCCAGGCCTCGGCCGCGCAGCGCGCCGGCCGGTCCGGGCGCACCGCGCCGGGCGTCTGCATCCGGCTCTACTCCGAGGAGGACTTCGCCGCGCGGCCCCGCTACACCGACCCGGAGATCCTGCGCACCAACCTCGCCGCGGTGATCCTGCAGATGGCCGCGCTCGGATTCGGCGACATCGAGGGGTTCGGGTTCCTCGACCCGCCCGACGCGCGCAGCATCCGCGACGGCATCGCGCTGCTGACCGAACTCGGCGCGTTCACCGACGGCGAGCTCACCCCGCTGGGCCGCCGGCTCGCCCAGATCCCGGTCGACCCGCGGCTGGGCCGGATGATCCTGCAGGCCGAGACCGAGGGCTGTGTGCGCGAGATGCTGTTGCTGGCCGCCGCACTGTCGATCCCCGACCCGCGTGAGCGGCCCGCCGACCGGGAGGAGGCCGCCCGCCAGAAGCACGCGCGGTTCGCCGACGAGCACTCCGACTTCGTGTCGTTCCTGAACCTGTGGCGGTATCTGGGCGAGCAACGAAAAGAGCGCAGCGGCAGCTCGTTCCGACGGATGTGCCGCGAGGAGTTCCTGCACTACCTGCGGATCCGCGAATGGCAGGACCTGGTCGGCCAGCTGCGGTCCATCTGCCGCGATCTGGGCATCACCGAGTCCGACGATCCGGCCGACGCGGCCCGGGTGCATGCGGCGCTGACGGCCGGGCTGCTGTCGCACGTCGGGATGCGCGACGAGTCGAAAGGACGCGACTCCCGGGAGTTTCAGGGCGCGCGCAACGCCCGTTTCGTGCTGGCGCCCGGTTCGGTGCTGACCCGCAGGCCGCCGCGCTGGGTGGTGGTGGCCGACCTGGTCGAGACCAGCCGGCTCTACGGCAGGACTGCCGCGCGCATCGACCCGGAGACCGTCGAGCGGGTGGCCGGGCACCTGGTGCAGCGCAGTCACAGTGAACCGCACTGGGACGCCGAGCGCGGCGCGGTGATGGCTTACGAGCGGGTGACCCTCTACGCCCTTCCGCTGGTGGCGCGCCGGCGGGTTGGGTACGCCGAGATCGACCCGCCGGTGGCGCGGGAGCTGTTCATCCGGCACGCCCTGGTCGAGCAGGACTGGCGCACGCGGCACCACTTCTTCGCCGACAACGCCCGGCTGCGCAGCGAGCTGACCGAACTCGAGGAGCGGGCCCGCCGCCGCGATCTGCTGGTCGACGACGACGAGATCTTCGCGTTCTACGACGCCCGCATCCCGGCCGAGGTGGTGTCGGCCCGCCACTTCGACGGGTGGTGGCGCAAGCAGCGCCACCGCACACCGGATCTGCTGACGATGACGCGGGATGATCTGCTGCGCAACGACTCCGGCGCCGAGCAGCCCGACGCCTGGGAGGCCGGCGACCTCGCGCTGCCGCTCACCTACCGCTACGATCCGGGCGCGGCCGACGACGGCGTCACGGTGCACGTCCCCGTCGACGTGCTGGCACGGCTCGGCGGCGACGACTTCGCCTGGCAGGTCCCCGCGCTGCGGGAGGAACTGCTCACCGCGCTGATCCGGTCGCTGCCCAAGGATCTGCGCCGCAACTTCGTGCCCGCCCCCGACACCGCGCGGGCGCTGCTGGCCTCGATCACGCCCGAGCGCGGACCGCTGCTCGACGCGGTGCAGCGCGAATTACGCAGGCGCACCGGCATTCTGGTGCCGATCGATGCCTTCGATCTGGAGAAGATCCCGCCACACCTGCGGGTGACGTTCGCGGTCGAGGGTGGGGACGGCGCGGTCGTCGCGCGCGGCAAGGATCTCGGCGTATTGCAGCGCACACTCGCCGCACCGGCGCGGGACGCCGTCGCGGCCGCTGCCGGTGACCTGGAACGCAGCGGGTTGCGCACGTGGCCCGACATCGACGAACTGCCTCGGGTGGTCGAGCGGCAGGGCGCCTCCGGGCACACGGTGCGCGGATACCCGGCGCTGGTCGACGACCGGACGTCGGTGTCGGTGAAGGTCTTTCCCACCGAAGCCGAGCAGGCGGTCGCCGCACCGGCGGGGACGCGACGGCTGCTGCGCCTGGCCGGCCCGTCGGTGGCCAAAGCCGTGGAGAAGGCCCTGGACACCCGGACGCGGCTGACGCTGGGCACCAACCCGGACGGTTCGCTGACCGCACTCGTCGATGATTGCGCCGACGCCGCGATGCAGGTGCTGGTGGCTGAACCGGTCTGGCGCCGTGCGGAATTCGAGCAGGCCCGGGCGCGGGTGGCCGAGGCGCTGGTGCCCACCACGCTCGACGTGGTGCGGCGTGCCGGAAAGGTGATCGCCGCGCTGCACGACGTGCAGCTCGCCCTGCCCGACACCCCCACCGCGGCACAGGCCGACGCGATCGCCGACATCCGCGACCAGCTCGCGCGCCTGGTGCCTGCCGGTTTCGTGGCCGCGGCCGGCGCGTCGCGGCTGGCCGACCTGACCCGCTACCTGATCGCGGTGAACCGGCGGCTGGAACGATTGCCGCACGGGCTGGGCGCCGACCGGGAGCGGATGGACCGGGTGGCCGCCGTCCGCGACGCCTACGACGACGTCGTCTCCGCGCTGTCACCCGCGCGTGCCGCCGCCGACGACGTGCGCGACATCGCATGGATGATCGAGGAATTGCGGGTGAGCCTGTGGGCCCAGCAGCTCGGCACCCCGCGTCCGGTCAGCGAGCAACGGATCCACCGCGCCATCGATGCGCTCTCCCGCTGACCGGCACTCAGGGCGTCAGCCCAAGGCGGCGATCCGGGCGACCGTCAGCGCGGACGTGAGCTGCAGCAGGTCGGCAGGCCGGGACAGCGCAAGACCGGTCAGCTCCTCGAGCCGGCGCATCCGCTGGGCCACGGTGTTGGGGTGCAGGTGCAACCGGGCCGCGGCGGCGCGCCGGTCCAGCCCTGTGTCGAGCACCACCCGCGCGGTGTCGAGCAACTCGGTCGAGCGGTTGCGGTCGTACTCGGCGGCCCGGCCGAGCACCGACATCGCGAACTGCCGGAGCCGTTGCGGATCACCGAGTTCGAGCAGCAGGTGGTCGATCGTGATGTCGGTCAGGTCGATCACCGTTGGCCCACCGCGGTCGCCGGCCAGACCCAGTGCGCCGCGCAGCGTCCGGTAGGTCGCGGGCAACTCCTGAGCGCTCACCTGCGCCGACACCGCGGCGTGGGCGTGCTCGACGACGCCTGTGCCGGTGAGGTGATCGACCAGCCGCCGGGTGATCTCGACGGCGGGACCGGCGAAGCCCGCCGCCCGGGCGGCGGCGGGCCAGATCAGGATCAGGTCTCCCCGGTGCGCCGCGGACAGCGGCCGCGGCACGGCGCGGGCGAAGAACCTGTCCGCGGCGCCCGGCAGACGCTCACTGTCGGCGGCGCGCAGCGCGATCAGCGTCTGCCCGCCCGCCAGATCCCAGCCGAGCCTGCGGGCCCGCTCCAGGAATGCGGGCATGGCGGCCGCGTCGGAGCCGAGCAGGTCGGCCACCAGCGAACCACGAAGCCGCTGTTCGACTTCGGCGGCCGTCCGGGCGCGCAGCAGCTCCAGCGCGGTGACCACCGCCGCGTGCTCCATGGCCCGCACGTCGAGGCCGGAGAGCTCGGCGTCGGCGGTGAGCACCTGGATCCGCGCAACGGCGGCGCCGTCGAGGATCACGTCGGTCACGGTGGTGTCGCGCGCGTCGGGGGCTGCGTCCCCGGGCCAGCGCGCGGCGGCGAGCTGCTCGGAGTAGACGTCCTCGATGCGGACCGGCCGGTCGAGCAGCTCGGCCAGCGCCGACGCGACGCCGGCCACGCCCTCCCCGCGCAGCGCGGTCGCGGTCAGCAGTGTGTGCACCTCTTCGGCGCGTTGCAGTTCCCGGATGGTGGCCTGCTCGGCGGCGCGCAGTTGGGCCGTGCCGAGCGCGATGGCGACCTGCGTCGCCAGTGTGCTCACCAGCCCGATCTCGGCACGGTCGAAGCGGTGCGGACGCGCGCGGTAGCCGTTGAGCGCCCCGACCACGGCACCGGACCGCCGCAGCGGCACCGAGATCAGTGCCCGGTACCCCTGCTCGTGGGCGACGCCGCTCCACGTGAAATGGGGCATGCGGTCGATGTCCTCGACGGTCACCACCTCGCCGGTGCGGAACGCGATGCTCGTCGGCGCCTCCCGCTCACCGCGCATGTCGAGCAGGATGGGCCGGTCGGCGTTGACCTGGTCCACATAGTCGCCCGACAGCCCGTGTGAGCCGACGATCGTCAGCGCCGTGCGGGAGGCGTCGGGCAGGAAGACCGCGCAGAAGTCGTAGTCGAGGAGCGTGCACGCGGTCCGCGCCACCCGGTCGAGTACCGCCGCCACCGGTTCGTCCCCGCCGACGGCCTCCCCGATGTCGGCCAGCGCGCCGAGCCATAACTCGAGTGGCCGCGCCGGGTCCTGTGTGGCCGATGACATAGGAGTGAGCCTAAGTGTGTCTGTCAAGACATTGCCCCGCGTCGGCCACCACCCGCAGAGTGAGTGCCGTGACCGCGGTCACAGACCAAGGAGGTAGCCGGTGAGGCCAACGAATCGAATCTGGCGGCGGGTGACGCTCGCCGTCGTCGCGAGCGCGACACTCGTGCTGAGCACCGGGTGCTCCGCCGGGCTGGGCGGCCCGGCATCGTCCCGCACGGCACAGGACGGCGTCATCCGCTTCACGTTCGCGCCCGACCCGATCTGGGACTACATGAACGAGACCGGCGTCGTCGACGCCTGGCAGCAGGAGACCGGCTACCGCATCGAGACCAGCGCCACCTGGGACGAGTTCGGGCTGTTCGCCGGCGGCCACGCCGACATCATCTCCACCGCCTCGTTCGAGGTGCCCGGCCTCGAGGAGCAGACCCGACGCGAGACCCTGATCATCGGCCGGTACAACGCCGAACGCAGCCGCATCCTGGTGCGCGCCGACGACCCCGCCCGGTCCTTGGCCGATCTGCGGGGCAAGCGGCTCGGCGTGTTCACCACCGTCTCGGGCACGCTGGTGTGGAGCGCGCTGGTCAAACAGATGCACGACATGGACCTCGCCGGGGGCGACTTCGACGTGATCGTCGCCGACATCCAGAACCTGTCGAACCTGTTGGCGCGCGGTGAGATCGACGCCTGCATCTGCTACCCCGACCTGTCCGCCCGCGAACTGCGGGACGGCTCGGTGCGCCCGCTCTACGACGGGAAGTCCTCGGCGGACCTGTTCGCCGAACTCGACGCGCCCGGCCACGACGGCCCGATGGGCAACGTGTTCGTCGCCCGCAAGGACTGGGTGGACGCGCACCCGGCCGAGGTGTCGGCCTTCCTCGACCTGTGGGACCGCGGGCTCGCCGAATGGCAGGCGCACCGCGACGAGATGATCGAACGCTATCCCCAGCACTTCGCGGTCTCCACGCCCGAGGACATCGCGTTCATGAAAGCCTATGTCGCCGACCATGACTGGGTGGTCGACGAGGTCCGCTTCGACCCGCAGTGGGCAGAAGACGAGAGTTCGATCTTCGACCTGATGCGTGCCACGGGCGTCATCGGCGACGGCGTCACCGATCCGAAGTTCCTGCCCACCCAAGGAGTCCAGCCGTGACCCAGACCGTCGCCCTCCCGGACGCGCCGCCCGCGCCGCCGCCCGCCGGCCGTCGCACCCGCCGCGGCTCCGGCGCCACGCTGCGGTGGCTCGCCTCGGGCGCCGCGTTGCTGCTGGCCCTCGCGGCCTGGGCGGCCGTGGCCGCCTGGATCGACGATCCGATCGTCCCGCGGCCCGCCGGCGTGGCCGAACAGGTGGTCGCGATCGTCGGCTCCGGTGAGGCGCTGACCAACTTCACGGCCAGCATCGCCAAGATCGCCGCCGGGTTCGCGATCGCGATGGCGGGCGGTCTGGTGATCGGATTCGCCATGGGGCGTTCGACATTCATGACGTCGTACTTCTCGCTGCCGCTGTTCGTGCTCGGCAACATGCCGGGCCTGACCTACGCGGTGTTCGGGCTGCTGATCTTCGGCGTCGGCGCCGGCGGGCCCATCGTGGTCTCGGCGCTGGTGGCGCTGCCGTTCATCGCGATCAACGTCGCCGAGGGGGTGCGCTCGGTGGACGGCAAGCTGCTGTCGATGTGCCATGCCTTCGGGCGCAGCCGCACCGACGTGCTGCGGCACCTGTATCTGCCTGCGGTGACGACGTTCGTCTTCGCGGGGGTCCGGTACGGGTTCGCGATGGCCTGGAAGGTGGAGGCGCTGACCGAGGTGTTCGGCGCCAGCAGCGGGGTCGGCTTCATGATCCGCAAGGCCTACCAGGAGTTCCGCGTCGACGACATGCTCGCGTGGACAACGCTCTTCATCATCGCGATGGTGCTGATCGAACGCGGCCTGGCCGCGTTGGAGAACCGCTTCTTCGCCTGGCGGAAGGAACTCGTATGACCACCGTGACCGCTGCGCAGGCGTGGCGACACCAACTGAAGGGCCAGACCCGTTCGGCCACAGCCGTTGTGGCGGCCGTCGCGACCATTCTGGCCGCCTGGCAGCTGGCAGTGATCCTCGGCAACCGGGTGCCGTCGCTGTCGGAGTCGGTGGCCCGGCTGGGCTCCGAGGCCGCGATCGGGGAACTGTGGGGCAACCTGGCGATCAGCATGAACCGGTTCGTGCTCGGCCTGGCCGCCGCGCTGGTGGTGGGCGCGGCGCTGGGCGTGCTGATGGGCCTGTCCCGGCTGGCCGATCTGGCGTTCTCCGACCTGACGGCCGCCGGCCTGGCCATCCCGGCGGTGATCTGGGCGCTGTTGACCACGATGTGGTTCGGCTTCGGCTGGCTCACCCCGGTGGTCACCGTGTTCCTGTCGGGGCTGCCGTTCGTGGTGGTCAACATCGCCAAGGCCACCCGAGCGGTGCCCGCCGACCTGGTACTGATGGCGCGGGCGTTCGGGGTGTCGCGGCCGCGGGTGCTGCGCGAGATCGTCGCCCCCGCCGTCGCCGGTTCCACGGTGGCCGCCGTGCGCTTCGCGATCATGAGCGCCTGGAACGGGCTGCTGCTCGCCGAGTGGTTCGGCTCCACCTCGGGGGTGGGCTGGCGCGCCCGCTACTGGTACGACGCCAACCAGCTCGACGGCTTCCTGGCCTGGGTGCTGGTGTTCATCCTGCTGCTGGTCGTCGCCGACCTGCTGATCCTCGGTCCCATCGAGCGCTATGCCACCCGCTGGCGCACCGTCTAGAAAGCGAGAACAACCATGGCTTCCATCGAAATCCAGAGTCTGGTAAAGGAATTCACCGACCGCCGAGGTGCCGTCACACGGGTGATCGACGGGGTCGACCTGACGATCTCCGGGGAGACGTTCGTCTCCGTGGTGGGCCCGTCGGGCAGCGGCAAGACCACGCTGCTCAACATCGTGTCCGGCATCGAATCCCACACCTCCGGTACCGTCGCGCTGCGGGCCGGCGCGCGGGACGCCCGCGTGGGCTACGTGTTCCAGGATCCGCGGCTGCTGCCCTGGCGCACCGTGATGGCCAACCTGGGCTTCGTCCAGCACGAGCGCGACGGCTGGCAGGACCGGGCCCGGCACTACCTCGACCTCGTCGGGCTCAGCCACTGCGCGGACCGGTTCCCGGCGCAGCTCTCCGGTGGTCAGCAGCAGCGCATCGGCATCGCCCGCGCGTTCGCCGTCGAGCCCGACGTGCTGCTGATGGACGAACCCTTCAGCCACCTCGACGCGATGACGTCCCGCACGCTGCGCGAGCACCTGGAGCGGATCTGGCTCGAGTCGCGCCGCACGGTCATGTTCGTCACCCACGACGTCACCGAGGCGGTGCAGCTGTCAGACCGGATCGTGGTGCTCGCCCCCGGCGGCCGGGTGCACGAGATCATCGACGTCGACCTGCCCCGTCCCCGCCGCGCCTCCGACCCGGCGGTGGCCATCCTGCAGGCCGAGGTGCTGGCGCGGTTCGAGGCGCTCGAGGCGATGGGGTCGGCGGCATGATCCTGCGCCGCGGACCGATCGACGTCCACGCACACTGGTTGCCGCAGCACCTGTTCGGACTGGCGCCCGGCTCGCCGCTGCCCCCGCTGCGCGACCACCAGGGCGAACTACACCTCGGCGACCTGCCGCTGTCCATCCGGACCGACGCGATGAGCGACGTGGCCCGCGTGCTCGCCGACACCGACGCCGCCGGTCTGGGCGCCCGCGTCCTGTCCGCGCCGCCGTTCGCGTTCCCGGTCGCCGAGGCCGACGGTGTCGACGAGTTCGTCGGCACCTTCAACGACGACCTGGACAAGGTCTGCCGCGACAGCGGCGGCCGGCTGATCGGGCTCGGCCTGGTGTCCCTGCACGACCCGGCGGCCGCCCGCAAACAGTTGGAGGCACTGGCAGGCACCGAGGCGATCCGCGGCATCGCGGTGCCGCCGCTGCTGGGCGCCACGTCGTTCGACGTCGCACCGATGCGCGAGATCCTCGGCTCCGCAGCCGATCTCGGCCTCGCGGTGCTGGTGCACCCGATGCAGCTGCCGCGGCCCGAATGGTCGTCGCACTACCTGGCCAACCTGATCGGCAACCCCGTGGAATCCGCCACGGCCGCAGCCGCTCTGACCCTCGGGGGCGTCCTCGAGGAGCACCCGGCGCTGCGGATCTGCCTCGTGCACGGAGGCGGCTGCGCGCCTGCGCTGGTCGGGCGCTGGGAACACGGCTGGCAGCAGCGGGCCGACGTGCGCGGCAACGGAACCCGCCCGCCGCGAGAGATGTTCGCGGCGCTGTGGTTCGACACCCTCACCCACGACGTGCCCACACTGAACCTGCTGCGCGCGCAGGCGGATGAGGGCCGGCTCATGTGCGGCAGTGACTACCCGTTCGACATGGGCACCCTCGACCCTCTGCAGCTCCCGCACGCGGCGGGTATCGACGACGCCGCACTGGAAGCCAACGCCCGGGCGTTCCTCGGGCTCGACACAGGAGAAGACCATGAGTGAGAGCACCCGGCAGACCGACAAACGGACGTGGAGCGGCCACCGGGCCCTCGTGATCGGCGGATCGATCGGCGGGCTGACGGCCGCGCTGCTGCTGCGCCGGCTCGGCTTCGACGTCGACGTCTACGAACGCACCCCGACCGATCTCGACGGGCGCGGCGGCGGCATCGTGCTGCAGCCCGACACGCTGCGGTGGTTCACCGAGTGCAGTGACCAGCATCCCGAGACAGTCAGCACGGCAACCCATTTCGTGCAGTATCTCGGCCAGGACAACGCGCTGTTGCACCGAGAGAACGCGCCGTGGAGCTACACGTCGTGGGGCACCTTCTACCGTGCGCTGCTTGCGGATTTCGATTTGCTGGCTGGTGCCGAGCACTACCACCTGGGCGAGTACGCCGCCGGGTTCGACCAGGACGCAGACTCGGTGCAAGTGCGTTTCGCGTCCGGTCGGCGGGAGACCGCCGAACTGGTGGTCTTCGCCGACGGCATCGGTTCGCCCAGCCGGCGGCGCATCGCACCGGGAACTGAGCTGGAGTACTCGGGGTACGTCGGCTGGCGCGGCACCGTGCCCGAGCGCGAGGTGTCACCCGAGACGTTCGAGTTGCTGCACGACTCGATCACCTACAGCGTCGCGCCGCACACGCACATCAACGTCTACCCGATCCCGGCTCACGGTGGCGGACTGCGCGTCGGCGAGCGACTGCTCAACTACGTCTGGTACCGCAACGTGCCCGAGGGGCACCGGCTCGACGAGCTGATGACCGACAAGCGCGGGTTCGTGGCCGGGGTGTCGCTGCACCCGGGGCAGGTGCAGGACCGATTCGTCGACGAGATGCGCTCGGCGGCAACCGAACAGCTCGCGCCGGCGGCGGCCGAGGTGGTGCTTCGCACCGAAGCGCCCTACCTGCAGGCGGTCTACGACGTCGGCGCGTCCCAGATGGCGACGGGGCGGGTGGCGCTCGTCGGCGACGCCGCCAGCGCGGCCCGCCCGCACGCGGCGGCGGGCACCGCCAAGGCCGCGGCAAACGCGTGGGCGTTGTACGACGCGCTGTCCGACAGCGCCGACATCGCCGAGGCGCTGGCCAAATGGGAGCCCGGCCAGCTCGAGCTGGCGCAGCGGCTGCTGCGCCGCGTCAAGGAGATGGGCACCCGCTCGCAGGTCGACTGCACGTGGGTGCCCGGCGACCCCGACAACCGGTTCGGCCTGTACGGCCCGGGCCGATAACCCGTTTGCGAGGAGAGACGATGACAAGTACCCGAGACTTCCTGACCGATGCGCCGCTGGCCGGCGCGCTGGTGGGCAGCGACTTCGACGGCTGGAGCGACGACCTGCGGGCCGAGTTCGCCGCGCACTCTCACGACGGACACGTCGGATCGCGGCTGCTCAGCGAGAACGACCGGGTCCGGGTGTGGGAGATCCGGCTGGTGCCCGGTGAGCGGTGGCACGCCCACCGGCATGTGCTCGACTACTTCTGGACCGCGGTCAACGCCGGGCGCAGCAGGCAGCACACCGCCGACGGCACCACCCGCGAGGTGTCCTACGGCGCCGGCGAGACCCGGCACTTCCGTTTCGCGGCGGGCGAATACCTGCTCCACGACATCGAGAACGTCGGCGACACCGAGCTGGTGTTCACCACGGTCGAGCACCTGGACTCGGCCAACGGCGCACTCCCGCTCTGAGCTCCCCGCCGAAACTGTATTCCATGCGCGTCAAGTGCCGGCGGATTCATACGGTCAACGCAACATTCTGTGATTTGAGGAGTTGCGATGCCCTCTGGGGTAGCTGTTGGTCGTTCGGTCAAGCGAGAATTTTTCGACCTGGTCTGTCGTGGGATGACCACGACGGAAGCCTCGGTGAACGTCGGCGTGGCGCGACGGACCGGTTGGCTGTGGTGGCGCCACGCTGGCGGGGTGAAACTACGTAAAGGTGGCTGTGGCCTGGGCGGTGTGGCCGCTGTTGGCAATCCTGTGGGTATCGGCGGACGAGGGCATCGCCTCGATGCCGCCGAGCGGGTGGAAATCATGCGGGGCCTCGACGCAGGCCTCAGTTGCGCCGCGATTGGACGCCGGCTGGGCCGGGATCGCTCGGTCATATGGCGCGAGGTGCAACGAAACCGGCTGCCCGACGGGGATTATCACGCCTTGATGGCCGATACCCGTGCTGCCGAGCGGGCCCGCCGACCCAAAGCGTTCAAGCTCGACAATCGCCGGTTGTGTCACTCGGTGACGTCCTGGATGGATGACGGATGGAGTCCGCAGCTGATCTCGACGGTGTTGGCCCGCGACTTCGCCGATGACAAGCTGATGCAGGTGAGCCATGAAACGCTCTACCAAAGCCTCTACGTCCAGACTCGTGGCCAGTTGCGCGCAGATCTGTCCAAACGCCTGTCCACACACCGGGCAGTGCGCAAACCCCGCACGCAGACCGAACGACGGGGCAAGTTCACCGACGTGATCACCATCAGTCAACGACCCGCCGAGGCCGCTGACCGGGCCGTGCCCGGGCATTGGGAGGGCGACCTGATCATCGGCGCGCGCGGCGCCAGCGCGATCGGGACACTGGTCGAACGCAGCACCCGCTTCACAATCCTGCTGCACCTGCCGCTCGATCACCACGCCGAAACGGTGGCCACAGCCATGATCGAAGCCATGAGCGAATTGCCCCATCATCTGCGCCGATCCGTGGCCTGGGACAGGGGCAGCGAAATGGCTGGCTGGCAGGACATTTCGCTACAACTACAAGCGCCGGTGTACTTCTGCGACCCGCACTCGCCCTGGCAGCGCGGGACCAACGAGAACACCAACCGGCTGCTCCGCCACTGGTTTGAGAAGGGCGCAGATCTGAGCACCTACACCCCCGACGACCTCAAAATCATCGCCGCCAAACTCAACAGCAGACCCAGACCCACTCTGGACCTCGACACACCCGCCCAACGCATGGCCGCACTGATTAGCCAAGCGGCCTAACCGTTGTCATGACCACTTGACTTTGAGGCCAAAAACCCAGCGTGGAATACAGTTTCGGCATCAGGGGGTGACGGCCGCGCTGGCCGGGTCGATGAGGATCTTGGCGTGCGTCTCGGGATCGCCGAGGGCGTCGAACGCCGCCGCAACCCCGTCGAGTCCGACGGTTCCCGTCACCAGCGCCGAGGCGTCGAGCTTGCCGTCGGCCAGCATGTACAGCGTGTCGCGGAACTCCAGCGGCGTCTGGCCGAACACGAAGCGGATGTCGATCTCCTTGCCGATCGCCACCGCGGGCTGGATCCGGTCCTCGCCCATGCACACGCCGACCACGACGATCCGCGACGCCAGCGGGGCCGCTCTGATGATCCCGTCGATCATCCCGGGCACCCCCACGCACTCGAAGATCACCGGTCGCTTCGGTGCGGTGCAGCCGAGCCGGTCGGCCACCCGGTACACGTGGGACCAACCGGGCACCTTGCGCAACTTCTCCATCGACCCCACGCCGAGTTCGTACAGCGCGGGCAGCGCCGTCAACCCGCGCTGCTTGACGGGCACCGCCTCGTACGGGGAGTCGATCGCGGGGTCGACGACGACGTCGGCGCCGCAGCGGCCGGCCAGTGCGCGCCGGCCCGGAGAGAAGTCGCTGGCGACGATCATGCGCACACCGCGGGCCTTGAGGTGACAGATCACGGCGAGCCCGACGGGACCGCAGCCCAGCACGATCGCGACGTCCTTGCCGGAGATCTCGCTGCGCCGCACCGCGTGATAGGCCACCGACATCGGCTCGGTCAGCGCGGCCGTCGCCGGATCAAGACCGTTGGGAACGGCGAACGTCAACGACGCCTCGGCCAGCACCTGCTCGGCGTAGGCGCCGGGTGTCTTCGGTGAGAGGCCGATCAGGTGCACTCCGCCGGCTGCCCGCCTCAGCGGGAAGGACACCACCGTCGTGCCCGGCGTGAACTCCTTGCCCACCTTCGGGCCGCGCTCGGCGACCACGCCGCAGAACTCGTGGCCCATCACCGTCGGGGTGTCGCTGCGCATGAAGTCGGTGTAGCCGCCCTCGGCCATCACCTCGGTGAGCTCGTCGGCGTGATTCCTGGCGTGCAGGTCGGACCCGCAGATGCCGCAGCGCAGCACGTCGAGCACCAGCTGGCCCTCCGCGGGCACCAGTTCGGGCAGGTCGACCACGTCGAGGGACCCGTGTACACAACTGACCGCTTTCATCGGGCCATCTTGGCACGGTAGAACGTCGGTATGACCAGACGGCAGACATGGGCCGGGATCGCACTGGCCGTCCTGGCAGTCGTGACCGTCGTGCCCGGCGCGCAGGCCCAGCCCGACCCGGACCACGACCCCGCGGCCCCGACCACCGCCGTTCCGGTCGTCGAGCCCGTCGTGCTCGGCGAGATGCCGCATGATCCGATGGCGTTCACCGAAGGTTTCGAGATCGACGGTGGCGTGCTCTACGAGGGCACCGGCGAAGTGGGCACCTCGCAACTGCGCGCGCTCGACCCGGACACCGGCGCCGTGCGGCGCGCGGTCGACATGCCCGGCCCGTTCTTCGGCGAGGGCGTCACCGTGGTCGGGGACCGCATCTGGCAGCTCACCTACACCGACGGCGTGGCCGTCGAGTGGGACCGGGCGACGCTGACCCCGATCCGGCAGGTGCCGCTGAACCCGCAGGGCTGGGGGCTGTGCCGCGACGGCGACCGGCTGATCCGCAGCGACGGCACCGCCCGGCTGCGCTTCCAGAGCCCCGCCGACCTGACCGAGACCGGCGGGGTGGACGTGACCCGTGATGGCCGGCCGGTGACGGGCCTCAACGAACTGGAGTGCGTCGGAGACCGGGTGTGGGCCAACGTGTGGCCCACCGACACCATCGTGCGGATCGACCCCGCGACCGGGGCGGTGGATCTGGTCGTCGACGCCGGGGGACTGCGTGCCCGGGGGATTCCGCCGACGGCGCAGGTGCTCAACGGCATCGCGCACGTGTCCGGTGACGAGTTCCTGCTGACCGGCAAGTACTGGCCGACGACGTTCCGGGTCCGGCTAGGGTGACCCCGGTGAGCAAGACGCGCTCGTTGACGATCGTCGGCGTGGCCTATGTGCTGGCCGTCGCCGTCGGAGCGGCCTGGCTGGTGTGGGGCCCCGACACGGGCCTGCTGTGGCTGGACACGCTGATCGCCGACGTGCTGGCCACCCTCGTGGTGTTCGCGTTCAGCCGGGCCTACGGCAATTCCAGCTTCTACGACGCGTATTGGAGCGTGATCCCGCCGCTGCTGCTCGTCTACTGGTGGAGCCAGGGCGACGGGGATCCGCTGCGGAGCGGCCTGGTCGCGGTGCTGGTGATGGTCTGGGCGGTGCGGTTGACCGGCAACTGGGTGTACGCGTTTCCCGGTCTGCACCATGAGGATTGGCGCTACCCGATGTTCCGCGAGCGCGCCGGCCGCTGGGAGTTCGTCGCCGATCTGGTGGCAATCCACCTGATCCCGACGCTGCAGGTGTTCCTCGGCATGGTCCCGGTCTACGTCGCGGTGACGACGCCCGGCCGCGGCCTGGTGTGGTTGAGCATCGTCGCGTTCGTGCTCGGAATGGCCGCGGTGGCACTGGAATTCGCTGCCGACGCGCAGATGCACCGGTTCGTGCGCCAGCGCAAACCCGGCGAGGTGATGGACCGCGGGCTGTGGGCGTGGTCGCGGCATCCGAATTACTTCGGGGAGTTCAACTTCTGGTTCGCGCTGGCATTGTTTGGTCTGGCGGCTGCGCCGACGGCGTGGTGGCTGTTCGCGGGCGCGGCGGCGATGCTGGCGATGTTCCTCGGCGCGAGCATCCCGATGATGGAGGCCCGCAGCCTGGAACGCCGGCCCGGCTATCAGGCCGTGCTCGACCGGGTGTCCCGCTTCGTGCCCCGCCCGCCGGCGAAGGTGCGTGCGTGAAACGGGTGGTGGTCGCCGGCCTCGGCGACACCGGCGTGCTCACCGCGATCAAACTGGCCCGCCACACGCAGGTGACCGGGATCTCGAGCAAGCCGGGTCTGGTGAGCGGGCAGGAGCTGGGCTGGCGGCTGGCGCGGCCGCAGGAGTGGGCCCGGCACAACTGGATCCCGTTCGGCCGGTTCCGCGGTCTGGACCGCGTCAGCACCGTGCACGGCACCCTGACCGGGCTGGATCTCGAATCACGCTGCGTGCTGGTCGAACTCGCCGACGGGACGGCGCAGCAGGTGCCCTACGACGCCCTCGTCATCGCCACCGGGGTGCACAACGGCTTCTGGCGCACACCCGCGCTGCAGGGCGTCGACGAGATCGACGCCGACCTTCGCGACCCGCACGACCGGCTCGCCGCCGCCCGGTCGGTGATCGTCGTCGGGGGTGGCGCCGCGGCGGTCAGCAGCGCCGCGCAGATCGCCACCGCCTGGCCCGGGACCCGGGTGGACCTCTACTTCCCAGGGGACCGGGCGCTGGTCGGGCATCATCCGCGGACGTGGAAGACGGTGCAGCGCAGGCTGATCGATGCCAGCGTGGGCCTGAATCCCGGACACCGGGCCGAGCTGTCGCCCGGGTTCACCCCCGCCGCGTTGACCACCGAGCCGGTGCACTGGAGCACCGGCCAGCCCCCGGCCACCGCGGATGTGGTGCTGTGGGCGATCGGCCGGGTGGCTCCGAACACCGGATGGCTGCCCGCCGAACTCCTCGACGAGCACGGCTTCGTCCGGGTCACCCCGACGCTGCAGGTGCCCGGGCACCCGGAGGTGTTCGCGATCGGCGACGTGGCGGCCACCGATCCGCTGCGCAGTTCGGCGCGCAACCGTGCCGACGGCCTGCTGGCCCGCAACGTCCGGGCATTCTTCGACGGCGGCACGCTCAAGGCCTACCGGGCGCCGACGCGGCGCTGGGGATCGGTGCTGGGCATCCAGCCCGACGGACTCGAGGTGTTCGCCCCCAACGGCCGGGCGTTCCGGTTCCCGGCGTGGTCCTTCGAGCGGGTGCTGATGCCTTGGATAGTGCGGTGGGGGATTTACCGGGGGATCAGATCCGAGCCATCTCGGCGTTGATCCGGTCCAGCAGCTGCGGATAGCGCTTGGCCTCGCGGTGCCCGCCGGGCTTGCCGCTGCTGACCACCGCGACCGACAGCGCGCGGGTGGGGTCGGCCCACATCGCGATGTGGGTCAGCCCGGTGTGCCCGAACGCGCCTGCCGCGTCACGCCCGAACGGCCCGAACCGCTTGGAGCCCAACATGTATCCAGTGCCCCACCGCATCGGCGCCATCCCGGTCGCGAGGTCGGGGCGCAGCCGCCGCGCCTCGGCGGTCGCGGCGCGCAACGTCTCGGCCGACATCACCCGGACGCCGTCCAGTTCTCCGCCGCGGCAGAGGATCTCAGCGAACCGGGACAGCTCGTGGGCGTTGGACACCGTGTTCGACGACGGGATGACACCGGTGAGGAAGGCCGGCGTGTTGGAGAACGGGATGATCTGCTGCGGGGTGCCGCCGACGGCGGTCTTGAACGCCTTGGCAATCGGGGCGGGCAGCGGCTTGCCGGTGACGTGGCTCAGCGCAACCAGCGGAACATCCTGTGGCGCAACGCCGTAATTGGTCCAGCGGAAGCCCAGCGGGCCCAGGATCTCGTCGTGCAGGATGTCGCGGATGTTGCGGTCGGTGGCGGCGTTGATGATCTCGCGCATCAGCGGCCCCCACGTGACGCCGTGGTAGATGTGGACCAGCCCGGGCGGATACACGGGCTTCATCCGGCCGAGCATCTCGCGGGTGTACTCGCTGTCGTCCATGCGCTTGAGGTCGGGGCGCGGGCCGGTGGCGAACGGCACGCCGGCGCTGTGCGTCATCACGTGCCGGATGGTGGTGCGGTCCTTGCCGTGGCTGGTGTAGCTGGGGAGGTAGTCGCACACCCTGTCATCGAGGGAGAAGACGCCGCGTTCGACGAGCATGTGCGCGACGGTTGTGGTGATGGCCTTGGCGGTCGAGTACACGCAGAACGGGGTGTCAGTGCCGACCACCACCTTCTCCGCGTCCGGGGCGTCGGCCGGACCGTTGCCGCGGGCGTGGCCGATGGCCCGGTCGAGGACGATGCGGCCCTCGCGGCGCACACACACCTGGATCGCCGGGTGCATGCCCGCGGCGTACCAGTGCCGGGCCGCCTGCCAGATCCGCTCCACCGCGGCCGGGTCGACGCCGGTGTGGTCCTCGGCGGCGACCGACGTGACCGCGTCGAGGTCGTCGGCGACGGGGATCCGGCCTGCTGCCGCTGAAGTCAGCGAGGTCCTCCGTTGAACATGCCGCTGCCGATGGCCTGGGTCAGCGCTCCCAGCAGATCGCCGGGCCCCGGCTGGGGAGGCATCGGTGCGTTGGTCAGCTGCCAGGCCTGGCAGTCGCTGGTGGTGAAGGACGTGTCGGTCGCCTGGATCTCGACGAACGCCGGCTTCTTGGTCAGTGCGTTGTCCACGAGCTTGTCGCCCGCGGCGCGCTTCCAGTAGCAGGCTCCGCCGTCGACCGGTCCCGCGGACTGGTACACCCCGGGGGCGATGTCCTTGCCGACTGTGTAGGAGCCGTCGGCGTCGATCGTGGTCTTGAGCGCCGCCGGAGCGGGCCCCGGCGCGGGGGCGGGCGTCGGCGACGCCGGCTGGGCCTGCGCCACGGCCGGCACGACACAGGCGCACGCCAGTGCCACGGCGATGGTGGCGGCGGTGGGGGTCGGCCTCATAGGAAGCGAGTCTAAGTGCAGCGGCGGCGGGAGTGAACCCGCCGCCGCGTCACATAGGGGATGTGCTCGCTCAGCCGGCCATGAAGGTGTTGTAGGCCGACTGCAGATCGCCGGGCAGCACGTTGACGTTGCAGGCGCGCTGGGTGTCACCGATCGGCGACAGGATGCCCCGCAGGTCGTAGTACTCGCC
Source organism: Mycolicibacterium psychrotolerans (assembly GCF_010729305.1). Classification (NCBI taxonomy): domain Bacteria; kingdom Bacillati; phylum Actinomycetota; class Actinomycetes; order Mycobacteriales; family Mycobacteriaceae; genus Mycobacterium; species Mycolicibacterium psychrotolerans. The sequence goes on from NZ_AP022574.1 coordinate 1,132,736, forward strand.
CGGGTTGGCGGTGAAGTAGCCACGCAGGTTGGCCTCGGCCTCCGGACGCGGCTGGTTCATCGCCGCGGTGACCGCCTGGTTGGCGCCGGGATGGCTGTCGAGGTACTGACGCGCGGCGGTGGCCACCGAACCGGCGGTGCCCGCCACCTGGCTGGCGCTGCACTGCTCACCGGGAGCGGCCGACGCGACGGGCACTGCCACGGTCGCCGCGGCCAGGCCGCCGAAGACGCATGCCGCCCCGACGCGGGCCAGGTTCTTGCGCACGCTGATAGCACTGGAATTCATGTTGGTTTGGTTCCTCACGGATCTCGAAACGGTTGATGCTGTCCCCCACCCGAAATCCACGGTAACCGTGCTCGGGCAGAGGCAAACCCGGCGAGCCGCGCGCGCACGAACACCGCTGCGGGCGTTACTGTTTGCGGGCGTGACATCGGCCTCAATCCGGTGCGGAAACGGCGTTTTGAGGCGCCCGGAATTGGGGATCGACTGAGGTTTCTCACAGTCGGCGGGTTTTCCTTAAATGATCGTGATATCGGTTGTGTCCGAATCGTTATGCGCCGACGCCCGCTAAGTTCACGCTGTGCACGCTGAGACGACCGATGTGTGGACGGTGATGTCCACCGCCCGGACCCTGCGGCGGTTCACCGACGAACCCGTCGGCGATGCGACGCTGCAGCGCTGCCTGCAGGCGGCGACGTGGGCGCCCTCGGGCGCCAACGCCCAGGCGTGGCGGTTCGTCGTGCTGCGCAGCCCCGAACAGCGCGCGGTGGTGGCCCGGGCTGCCGCGCCTGCGCTGTCGGTCATCGAGCCGGTCTACGGCATGAGACGGCCCGCCCCGGACGACCGCAGTCCGCGGGCCCGTAACGACCGGGCCACCTACGAGCTGCACGACCGTGCCGGCGAGTTCACCTCGGTGCTGTTCACCCAGAAGCGCTTCGCCACCGCGTCAGAGCTGCTGCTCGGCGGGTCGATCTTCCCGGCCATGCAGAACTTCCTGCTCGCCGCCCGTGCGCAGGGCCTCGGGGCCTGCCCGACCAGCTGGGCCTCCTACGACGGCGAGCATCTGCTCCGGAAGGCCGTCGGGGTGCCGGCGGACTGGATGCTGGCGGGTCACGTCGTGGTCGGCTGGCCGAAGGGCAGGCACGGTCCGCTCCGGCGCCGTCCGCTGCGGGAAGCCGTCAACCTCGACCGTTGGGACCAGAGCTGGGACCAGAACAAATGACGCTGCCGTCGCCGACGGCTAACTTGGTGGCGTGAAGCTGGATCTGCTCATGCCCGGCATCGAGGTGGGCCTGGTGACCACGAACCTCGACGCGATGACGGCGTTCTACGAAGGATTCCTCGAACTCGAGCCGCAGGGCGAGATCGCGTTCTCCGATGCCGGGGGTGGCGGTTCGCAGCGCCGCTACACGCTGGGGAACAGCGTGCTGAAGCTTGTCACCTACACGACCGCGCCCGCACCGGCCGTGCCTGGCGGCGGCCGCGCACAGGCCGGGTTGCGGTACTTCACGATCGGGGTCAACGGGCTGCGCGCCGTCGCCGAAGCGTTCGAGGCGTCGCCCTACGAGATCGTCGAGCCGGTGACGGAGTTCGCGCCGGTCCCGGGCATGGGTTTCATGTTCGTCGCCGACCCCGACGGCAACCACCTCGAGCTGTTCGGGACCCTGTGAGCTACCCGCCGAGTTATCCGACGCCGCCGCAGCAGGCCCCGGCCTGCTACCGGCACCCCGACCGGCCGACCTACGTCCGCTGCACGCGGTGCAATCGCTACATCTGCGGTGAGTGCATGCACGACGCCGCTGTCGGGCATCAGTGCGCCGACTGCGTCAACGAAGGCGCCCGCTCCGTGCGCCAGGCCACCACCCCGTTCGGGGCGGTGCAGCGCCGGTCGAGGACGCCCGTCGTCACGTACACGCTGATCGGCCTCAACGTCGCGATGTTCGCGCTGCAGATGGCGGTCCCCGGCACTCAGCGGGCGCTGGCGCTGTTGCCGCTCGCGGTCGCCGAGGGTGAGTGGTATCGGCTGGTGACCTCGGCGTTCCTGCACTTCGGCATCACCCACATCGCGTTCAACATGCTGGCGCTGTACTTCGTTGGCCCGCAGCTGGAGGCGGCGCTGGGCCGGTTGCGATTCAGCGCGCTGTATCTGCTCAGCGCGCTGGGCGGCTCCGCGCTGGCCTACCTGCTGACGCTCAACGCGCTGACCGCCGGGGCGTCGGGAGCCGTGTTCGGGTTGTTCGGCGCGACCTTCGTGGTGGGCAAACGCCTCAACATGGACATCCGCGGCGTGATGGCCGTCATCGCGCTGAACCTCGCCTTCACGTTCGTCTTTCCGCTGATCAGTTCGGTGAACATCAGCTGGCAGGGCCACATCGGCGGGCTGGTCACCGGCGCCGCTGTCGCCGCGGCGTACGCCTACGCCCCGCGCGCCAGCCGGGTGGCCGTGCAGGCAGGCGCCAGCGCGGTGGTCCTGGTGTTGCTGCTCGCGATGATCGTGTACCGGACCGCCGATCTGCGGGCGATGTTCGGGCTCAGCTAGCGGTCAGGCCTGCCGCGTCGGCCACCGCCTCGAGCGCCGCCAGATGCTGTTCGACGGTGCGCAGTCCGGCGCCCATCAGGTCCACCGACAGGTGCGTCGCGCCGGTGCGTGCCCATGCGTCCGTCCCGGCGGCGATGGCGTCCGGGTCGTGCCGCCACTGCACGCGGCCCTCCATGCCGATGCCCGCCGGGTCGCGCCCGGCGTCGCGCGCTGCGGCGTCGACGAGGGATCGGGCCTCCTCCAGCGCCGGACCGGGCGGCACGATCGGGAACCACCCGTCGGCGAACCGGCCGGCCCGCGCGTATGCGCGCGGGGACGCCGCCCCCATCCACAGCGGGATGGGCCGCTGCACCGGGTGCGGCGCCAGTCCGGCGCCGATGACGCGGTGGTGCCTGCCCTCGAAGGTGACCGACCGCTGCGTCCACAGCAGCCGCAGCAGTTCCAGTTGCTCCTCCGAGCGCTTGCCGCGGTTGCCGAACTGCTCGCCGAGGGCCTCGTACTCGACGGCGTTCCACCCCAGCCCGACCCCGAGCCGCAGCCGCCCGCCGCTGAGCAGGTCGACCTCGGCGGCCTGCTTGGCCACCAGCGCGGTCTGCCGCTGCGGCAGGATGATCACCCCGGTGACCAGCTCCAACGTCGACGTCAGCGCGGCGAGGTAGCCGAGCAGCACCAGCGGCTCGTGGAACGTGGTGTCGATGTCGTAGGGCCCGGCCCACCCCTGGTGCACCGCGGGGTCGGCCCCTAGCACGTGGTCGTAGGCCAGCAGGTGGGCGAAGCCGAGCTCCTCGGCGCGCGCGCCGAAGGCGCGCACCGCCCCGGGATCTCCGCCGAGCTCGGTTTGCGGGAACACCACTCCGACGCGCATACAGACAGCCAACCATCGCCGCGTGGAAAATCGTCCCTCCGGGTAAGAAGAGAGGGTGTTCGGCTTACCCGATCGGATCCGCGCCTGCCTGTTCGATCTCGACGGAGTGCTCACCGACACCGCCAGTGTGCACCGCCGGGCATGGAAGGCGATGTTCGACGAGTACCTGCGGCAGCGCGACGGAGACGGTTTCACGCCGTTCGATGAGCACGCCGACTACCAGGACTACGTCGACGGCAAGCCGCGGGACGACGGGGTGCGGTCATTCCTGCAGAGCCGGCACATCGGCGTCGATGACGCGACGGTGCGCGAGCTCGGCGACCGGAAGAACACGGCGTTCCAGCACACCCTCGACAAGGACGGTGTGGAGGTGTTCGACGGGTCGCGGCGCTTCCTCGAGGCCGTCGCCGAGGCGGGGCTGCGGCGCGCAGTCGTTTCCTCGAGCGCCAACACCAAGCAGGTCCTGGAGATCACCGGGCTCGACGTCTACATCGAGGTCCGCGTCGACGGGGTCACGCTGAACGAGGAACACCTGTCGGGCAAGCCGGCCCCGGACACGTTCCTGCGCGCGGCGCAGCTGCTCGACGTGGACCCGGCCGAGGCCGCGGTGTTCGAGGATGCGCAGTCCGGCGTCGCCGCCGGGCACGCCGGCCACTTCGGCGCCGTGGTCGGCGTCGACCGCGTCGGGCAGGCCGACGCGCTGCGCGCGCAGGGGGCCGACATCGTGGTCACCGACCTCGCGGAGCTGTTGCCGTCATGATGATCACCGACGACGCGTTCCCCGTCGAACCGTGGCAGGTCCGCGAGACCGAGCTGCGCATCGACCTGTTGCCCCAGAGCGAGTCGCTGTTCGCATTGTCCAACGGACACATCGGCTTTCGCGGCAACCTCGACGAAGGGGAGCCCTACGGCCTGCCCGGCACCTACCTCAACGGGTTCTACGAGGTCCGGCCGCTGCCCTACGCCGAGGCCGGGTTCGGCTACCCCGAGGACGGCCAGTCCATCGTCGACGTCACCAACGGCAAGCTGATCCGGCTGCTCGTCGAGGACGAGCCATTCGACGTCCGGTACGGCGAATTACTCTCGCACGAACGCGTTCTCGACATGCGGGCGGGTACGCTGAGCCGTTCCGCGGAGTGGTGCTCACCGGCCGGCAAACAGATCCGGATCAACTCCACGCGGCTGGTGTCGCTGGCGCACCGCGGGCTGGCCGCCATCGAGTACGAGGTAGAGGCGTGCCACGACGTCCGCATCACGCTGCAGTCGGAACTGGTGGCCAACGAGGATCAGCCGCCGCCGTCGGACGATCCGCGGGTGGCCGCGGCGCTCAACCAACCGCTGGAGGCGGTGCAGCACGAGGTCGCCGAGCGCGGCGCGCTGTTGATCCACCGCACCCGGGGCAGCGGACTGATGGTCGCCGCGGCGATGGACCACGTCGTGGAGGGGCCGGGCCGGGTCGACATCAGCGGCGACGCCGGGCCGGACTGGGCCCGCACCACCGTGGTGTGCGGGCTGAAAACCGGTGAGCGGCTGCGGATCGTCAAGTATCTGGCCTACGGATGGTCGAGCCTGCGGTCCCGCCCCGCCCTGCGCGATCAGGCGGCCGCCGCGATCGCCAGCGCCCGCTACAGCGGGTGGGACGGGCTCCTCGACGCGCAACGCGCCTACCTCGACGACTACTGGGACACCGCCGACGTCGAGGTGGACGGCGACCCCGACTGCCAGCAGGCGGTGCGGTTCGGGCTCTTCCACGTGCTGCAGGCCAGTGCCCGGGCCGAACAGCGTGCGATCGCCGGAAAGGGGCTCACGGGAACGGGTTACGACGGCCACGCCTTCTGGGACACCGAGGGGTTCGTGCTGCCGGTGCTGACCTACACCGCGCCGCGGGCGGCGGCGGACGCGCTGCGCTGGCGAGCGTCGACTCTGGATCTGGCCCGCGACCGGGCGCGTGAGCTCGACCTCGCCGGTGCAAGCTTCCCGTGGCGCACCATCCGGGGCGAGGAGTGCTCGGCGTACTGGCCGGCGGGTACGGCCGCATTCCACATCAACGCCGACATCGCGATGGCCTTCGAACGCTACCGTGTGGTCACCGGCGACGACAGCATCGAAAAGGAATGCGGCCTTGCCGTTCTCGTGGAGACCGCGCGCATGTGGCGCTCTCTGGGTCACCACGACCGGTACGGCGCATGGCGCATCGACGGGGTGACCGGGCCCGACGAGTACACCGCGGTGGTGCGCGACAACGTGTTCACCAACCTGATGGCCGCGGCGAATCTGCGCGTCGCCGCCGACGCGTGTGCCCGGCATCCCGACGCCGCAGCCGAACTGGACGTGGACACCGAGGAGATCGCGGCGTGGCGCGACGCCGCCGACGCCGTGCACATCCCCTACGACGAGGACCTCGGCGTGCACCCGCAGTGCGAGGGCTTCACCACGTTGCGGGAGTGGGACTTCCGCGACAACACCGAGTATCCGCTGCTGCTGCACGAGCCGTACGTGCGGCTCTATCCCGCCCAGGTGGTCAAGCAGGCCGACCTGGTGCTGGCGATGCAGTGGCAGAGCCATGCGTTCACCGCCGAACAGAAGGCCCGCAACGTCGACTACTACGAGCGGCGCACCACCCGGGACTCGTCGCTGTCGGCGTGCACACAGGCTGTGATGTGCGCCGAGGTGGGCCATCTGGAGTTGGCGCACGACTACGCGTACGAGGCGGCGCTGATCGACCTGCGCAACCTGCACCACAACACCGGCGACGGCCTGCACCTGGCCTCGCTGGCCGGAACCTGGACCGCGCTGGTTGCCGGGTTCGGCGGACTGCGGGACGACGAGCGGGTTCTCGCGCTGGATCCGCAGCTGCCCTGTGGCATCAACCGGTTGCGATTCCGGTTGTGCTGGCGCAACTTTCGCGTGACCATCGACGCCGACCACCAGCACGTCACCTACACCCTGCGCGACGGCCCGCACTCGAAGCTGAAGATCCGGCACGCCGGCCGAATACTGGAGATCAGCACCGACGCGCCGACGAAGGTGGAGGTGTGCGAGCGTGAGCCGCTGCTGCCCACCCCGAAGCAGCCGCCGGGCCGCGAACCGTTCCGCCGCTCACGGGTGCGGTCAGACTCGCAGGCATGAGCCGACCCGTCGGCACCGGACGGCACGCAAGGTCTCTGACGACTGTGCAGTCGCGGCCGTTGGCCTTCGCGTCGTAGAGGGCGCGGTCGGCTGAGTCGAGGAGGTCGGGCAGAAAGAACGGTGCCTTCGCTGTCGCTACCCCGAAGCTTGCCGTCAACGACGCAGTGGCCCCGGCATAGGAGATGGTCATCGACGCCAGATCGGCACGTATCGACTGGGCGAGTGTCACCGCCTCGGCTGCTCCGAGGTCTGGCGCGAGTACGGCGAACTCCTCGCCGCCGATGCGACCGGTCAGACTTCGGGCGCCGTTCGCAGCACCGCGACGAAGGCTTTGAGCGCCTCGTCTCCACCGGCATGACCGAGTGCGTCATTGACCGTCTTGAAGAAGTCGAGGTCGGCCAGTATCAGCGCGCACGAGGAGGCGTTACGCAGGGTGAGTCCCGCCCCTTCCGTGAAGCCCGGCCGATTGAGCAAGCCCGTCAGTTCGTCGCGGTCGCGCTCGAATCGGAGGTCGGCGACCAGATCAGCGGCGCTGGCCGCGAGTAAGCCCACCATTGCCGCCGGAAGGACCAGTGCGCTCGCAACGGTGATTCCGACCACGGCGAGAGATCCGGCGAATACGTCGATCGCCGCATCGGAGGTGATCTCGTGCGGCAGCCTCGAGAACAAGGCCAGCACAACGTTCAGCAGCAGAGCGCCCGACAACACCAGCGTGGCGGCCACCGCGATCCGATCGGTGAGGCGATGACGGGCCCGTGCAAGCAAGCGTGTTGTGGTGAACATCAACAGGAGGCCGAAGACCAGGGCCACGTTCGCCGCGAAGCAGAACGCGATCGTCCCTGCGAAGCACAGGGTGTGGAGGCGGCTCCGGTCTATCCCCCAGAGCACCACGAAGCTCAGCCCGACACCGATCAGCAGGAATGCTCCGAGGTCGATCACCGCCAACAGACCCCGGCTCACCGCGCTCCCCCCGCGCGGACCCTCTCGCCGCTACTCCCACACGTCAGACCGGGAGAAGCCTCACCGCGGCGGGGGACGTCGAACACGCAACCAAGCCTGACAGAGAACACGCGGTAGGGAGTTGCGTCGACCATCCGCCGGGATGCGGACTCGTTGGCGATAGTGGTGATCGTGGCTGACGAGGAGCGGTTCGCCGTCGATGACGCATTGGACAGGCTGTACGCGACACGCCCGGAGGACTTCACCGCGCAGCGCACCCGCCTCGCGGCGGAGGCCAAGCGCGCCGGCGACGGGGCCGCCGTGAAACAGATCAGCGGCAGCCGCAAACCGACCGCGGCGGCCTGGGTGGTCAACCTGCTCGCACTTCGCGGTACCGCACGGGCGTCGCTGGCCGAGCTCGGCGCCCGGCTGCGGGAGGCGCACGCCGCGATGGACGGCGAGGCGATCCGCACGCTCACCGGTGAGCAGCGCCGGCTCGTCGACGAGCTGAGCCGGGCCGGTTTCCTCGCCGCCGGTGTCGCCGAACCCTCGGCCGCGCTGCGCGACGACGTCACCGCGACACTGCAGGCCGCCGTGGCCGATCCGGACGTCGCGTCGCGACTGGGCCGGCTCACCAAGGCCGAACAGTGGTCCGGCTTCGGCGAATTCGGCATGGCGACAGCGGTTTCGACGAAGCGCGCCGCGCCCGCACGCGTGGCGCCAGCTAAGGCGCCTGCGAAGAAGGCGGACGACGAGCAGGCCCGGCAGGCCCGCGAGGCCCTCGCGGCGGCCGAACGTCGCAGGTCCGAAGCCGACTCCGCAATGACCGAGCTGCAGTCCGACCTGGCCAGGGCGCGGTTGCGTGTCGAGGATGCCCGTCGCCGCCTCACCGACGCCGAGCAGGCGCTCTCGGCGGCGGAGGACGCGTACGCGGCCGGCAAGCGGGAGAGCCGCGATGCCGCGGCCGCGGTGAAGGCGGCCAAGCCCGCGCGATAGCTCTGGCGCGGGTACAGCAACCCCGGGCTAGTCTGGGCGCAGGCACAGGCATCGGAGAAGGGGAGACGCGCAGATGAAGCTTCAGGTGTTGCCCTACGTCAGCGTCGAGGTCGACGAGCGCCTCCGCCGCAGGTTGCGCATCGCAGGGGAGCGACTGCGGGTGAACATGCGGGCCTATCTGCTCAGCGCGGCCGACGACGTCGACACCGCGGTCGACACGGCCGGCGACCGGGTGCGCGGGCTGTGCGACCGCGCCGTGAACCGGTTCGACTCCGTCGCGGCCACCGTCACCGACAAGATGGGTCCCGCGCCGGACGCCCGCCCGCGGCTGAGGGTCGTGCGCGACCGCGAAGCCAGCTAGATGAAATCCACGTTCTGCAGGGAGTCACTCGCACTTCTGCTGCAAAACGTGGATCTCAACCGCGAAACCAGCTAGGCGCGTACCCGGCCCGCGCGACCGCCCACGAAGAACGAGCCGGCGAGAACCACCAGCCCCACGACCGCGACCGGGATCGACCACGACCGCCGTGACGACAGCGCCGAGTTGCACTCGGCGACGAAGTCCTTGTGCGGGATGATCTCGTTGAGAACGGGCAGGTTGGCCAGGTTCTGGCTGTCGACGTCACGGGCCTGGGACAGATCCGCGGCGATCGCGTTGCCGCAGCCGATATCGCCCTGAGGCCCGGGCACCGACACGGGCATCAGCAGCCCGATGACCCCGACCAGCAAAACCACCGCACCGGCGATCATGATCAACCTACGCAGATTCATGGCCCGGGTTATGCCCAGTTCCGCGCTGCCGAAACAAGATCGATCGTTTGCCGGCGTGGAGCCGGGTGGGCAGCCGCCCCTCCGATGTGCTGTCCTTGTCGGGTGATCGGCCATGGTGTGACCGTCCTGCTGTCGTTGTTGGCGGCGGTGTTTCTGGCCATCGGCATCGTGGTGCGTCAGCGGGCCACCCTGGACGTGCCCGCCGAACACGGCGTCAGCAGCGTCATGTTCCTGACGCTGATCCGCAGGCCACTGTGGTGGGGCGGCACCGCCGCGGCGATCGCCGGCTACGTGTTCCAGGCGCTCGCCCTGGCCAACGGGTCCCTGCTGCTGGTGCAGCCGATCCTGGTCTCGGCCCTGCTGTTCGCGCTACCGCTGTCGGCCCGGCTGGCGCACCGCCGGGTCACCCGGGCGGAGTGGGCGTGGGCGCTGCTGCTCACGGCGGCGCTGGCGGTGTTCGTGGTGCTGGCCAAACCCAGCCCGGGCGACTACGAGGCGACGCTGAGCACGTCGGCGGTCGTCGCGGTGGTGTGCACGGTGGCGGTGCTGGCCTGCGTGGTGGTCGCGTTGCGCAGCGTCGGCTGGCGCCGCGCGGTGCTGCTGGCCGTCGCGGTGGGCGTGCTCTTCGGTGTCGTCGCGGTGCTCACCAAACTCGTCATGCACGTGCTCACCCACGAGGGGCCGCTCGCGGTGCTCCTCACCCCGGTGCCGTACCTGCTGGCGGTGCTGGGCGTCGTCGCGGTGCTGTTGCAGCAGTCGGCCTTCCACGCCGGCTCGCTGCAGACCTCCGTGCCGACGATGCTGACGCTCGAACCGGTGATCGCGGTGCTGCTCGGGGCGATCGTGCTCGGGGAGCACCTCGACGTCGGCCGGTGGGACTCGGTGGCGCTGGCCGTGTCGACGCTGGCGATGGCCGCAGGCACGATCGCGCTGGGCCGTGACGAGGGCGCCTACGAGGAGCAACTCATCGCGCCGCCGCCGGCCACGCCCCCGGGGCCGGTCGATCACGCCGCTTCGGGCAGCGAATAGCCGACGGCCCTGGCGGTGTCGCGCAGCGTGCGGCGCAGCTGGGTGCGGCCGCGGTGCAGCCGCGACATCACCGTGCCGAGGGGGACGTCCATCCGTGCTGCGATCTCCCGCAACGTCAGCCCCTCGACGTCGGCGTAGTACACCGCGGTGCGATACACCTCGGGCAGCGCGCGCATCGCTGCCGCGATGGCGGGGTCGCCGAGGCGCACCAGCACGTCGTCCTCGGGCGACCGGGCCGACGTGGCCCGCTGGTGATGGGCCATCATCTGGGTGTCGGAGATCGCGTCTGTGAACTGCAGAGCCGGACGGCGCTGCACTTTGCGGTACTCGCCGATGTGGGTGTTGACCATGATCCGGTACAGCCAGCCCGCCAGGTTGGTGCCCTCGCGGAAGCTCGCGAACGCGGCGAACGCCTTGGCGGCCGTCTCCTGGAGCAGATCGTCGGCGAGGTCGGGGTCGCGGGTCAGCCGCACCGCGTGCCCGCGCAGCTGGGTCAACAGCGGAACCGCGTCGCGGGAGAAGCGGACGGCGAGCTGGTCGGTGTCGGTCATCGGGACTCCTCGGCGCGGCGGATGGTGCCTTCGACCTTTCCGCCCGGCGCCCCGGCCGTCTGCCCGGCTGACCCCCATCTGTGTTCAGGACAACCGCCGCACCGACTACCGGCTAGCCCCCACCCCAGGACGCCCAGCGCCGGATCCGGATGCTGACGACGGGCCCGTTGAGCGCAACCCGTTCGTACTGCGGATACTTCGCCCGCAACTGCGCGTAGCCCAGGGCCACCTCGTCACCGGACCGGTGGATCGTCGCGGTCCCGTCCGCGCGCACCCACCACAGCCGCGCCCAGTCGTCATCGTAGTGGTCGACCAGCAGACTGACCTCGGAGTTGTGCTCGATGTTGGCCAGCCGGCGCAGGCGCTGAGTGGACTTCGGCTTCGCGTCGACCGCGGTGTACACCAGATCGTCGCGGCCCGCGGCCAGCGCGAAGACGACCGGCACCACGTGCGGTGTGGCGTCGGGGCGCACCGTGGCCAGAGCCGCCACCGGCGCACCGGCGAACGCGGCGACCGTCTGCTCAGGTGTCACCCGCTCAACCCTAGGCGCGGGCAGCGCTGCCGGGATATGGTTCACCGCGATGACACGGCCAGGCAACCGCTGCGCCACCGCGCCGACTCCCGCTCACCGGAAGGTCTCATCCATGCCTACTTCCGCTTCACTGTTCTCCCGCGTCGTCGCGTGTGCCGCGTCCGCGCTCGTCGTGGCCGGGATCGCGGCGTGCGCGCCGCCGGAGAACAAGGATTCCGGCGCGCAGACCCAGTCCGGCGGCAAGGCCGCCGAGGCCACCTCGGCGCAGGACTTCGGCGGCATGGACGGCCTCGTCGAGGCGGCCAAGGGCGAGGGCACGCTCAATGTCATTGCGCTGCCGCCGGATTGGGCCAACTACGGCGCGATCATCAAGGCCTTCTCCGACAAGTACGGCATCAAGGTCACCTCGGCGCAGCCCGATGCGTCCAGCCAGGACGAGATCAACGCGGCCAACCAGCAGAAGGGCCGCAGCAGCGCACCCGACGTGTTCGACCTCGGCCAGTCGGTGGCGCTGGCGAACACGGCGATGTTCGCGCCGTACAAGGTCGCCACCTTCGACGACATCCCGGCCGCCTTCAAGGATCCCAATGGTGCCTGGGTCAACGACTACGGCGGCTACATGTCGATCGGCTTCGACTCCGCCAAGGTGCCGCCGGTGACGAACGTCAACGACCTGCTCAAGCCCGAGTACCGGGGCAAGGTCGCCCTCAACGGCGACCCCACGCAGGCCGGCGCCGCGTTCTCCGGTGTCCTGATGGTGGCGCTGTCCCAGGGCGGGTCGGCCGATGACATCGCCCCGGGTGTCGAGTTCTTCCGGAAACTCAAGCAGGCGGGCAACTTCCTGCCCGTCGACCCGACGCCTGCGACCATCGAGTCCGGGCAGACGCCGGTGGTGATCGACTGGAACTACACGAATTCATCTGAGACGAAGAAGCTTCCGTCCTGGACGGTGTTCGTGCCGCCGAACAACGCGGTGGCCGGCTACTACTACCAGGCGATCAACAAGGACGCCCCGCACCCCGCCGCCGCCCGACTCTGGCAGGAGTTCCTCTACAGCGACGAGGGGCAGAACCTGTTCGCCCAGGGCGGGGTCCGGCCGGTGCGGGCCGACAACATGACTGCCGCCGGAACCCTGGACAAGGCGGTCGCCGCGGCGCTGCCGGTGGTCGACGGACCCGTGACGGTGCCGACCCCGCAGCAGACCGAGGCCGCGTCGAAGTACCTTTCGGAGAACTGGGCCGCCGCGGTTGGCTGACATGCGCCGCGTGCGTGACGGCCTGCCGCTGCTGCCGTTCCTGGCGGTGGTCGTCGTCTTCCTGATCATCCCGACGGTCACCGTCGTGGTGAGCGCGGTGTATGTCGACGGGGCCATCTCGGGCGCCCGCGTCGCCGCGCTGTTCACCGGGACGGCACTGTCGGCACTGTGGAACAGCGTGCTGCTGTCGGGGGCCACCGCGATCCTCGGCGCGCTGCTCGGCGCGGTGATGGCGTGGCTGATCGTCAGCAGCCCGCCGACGTCGATGGTGCGTCGCGCGGTGCTGTCGCTGTGCAGCGTGCTGGCCCAGTTCGGCGGTGTGGCATTGGCTTTCGCGTTCCTCGCGACGGTCGGGCTGAACGGGGTGCTGACCCTGTGGGTGCAGCAGGCGACCGGCTGGAACCTCGCCGGGTCGGGTTGGCTGTACGGCCTGGGCGGGCTGATCCTGGTCTACACCTACTTCCAGATCCCGCTGATGGTGATCGTGTTCGTCCCGGCGCTGGAAGGTCTGCGCGACCAGTGGCGCGAAGCCGCCGTCAGCCTGGGCGCCTCGACGTGGGACTACTGGCGCGAGGTGGCGGTCCCGCTGCTGACGCCGGCGTTCCTCGGCTCGGCGTTGCTGTTGTTCGCCAACGCTTTTGCCGCGTACGCGACCGCGGCCGCACTGGTCAGTCAGGGCAGCCCGATCCTGCCGCTGCTGATCCGCGCCTCGCTGGTCAGCGAGGTGGTGCTGGGCCAGGCCGGGTTCGCCTACGCGCTGGCGCTGGAGATGATCGTCGTCGTGGCCGTCGTCATGGCGGCCTACAACCTGTTGGTGCGCCGCAGTTCCCGGTGGTTGTCGTGAGAACCGCGGTGCGCGGGGCACTGTGGGTGCTGTTCGGCATCTTCTTCTGCTTCCCCCTCTACGCGATGGCGGACTTCTCGACCCGCAACCTGCTCTCCGGCGGGCGCACGTGGCAGGCGTGGGCCAACCTGGTGAGCGACGAGGCGCTGTACCGGGCGATCGTCGTGTCGCTGTCGCTGGCGGCGCTGACCGTGGCCGCGATGCTGATCCTGTTGGTGCCGACCATGATCTGGGTGCGGCTGCGGGCGCCGTGGGCCAAGGGGCTGGTGGAGTTCCTGTGCCTGCTGCCGTTGACCATCCCGGCGCTGGTAATCGTCGTCGGGTTGCGCAACGTCTACCTGTGGGTGACCTACCTGCTGGGGGAGTCGCCGCTGACGCTGACGTTCGTCTACGTCGTGGTGGTGTTGCCGTTCTCCTACCGCGCCATCGACGCGGCGCTCTCGGCGATCGATCTGCAGACGCTGTCGGAGGCGGCGCGGTCGCTGGGTGCGGGCTGGGCGACCACGATCGCCCGCGTGGTGGTGCCGAACATCTGGTCGGGCATCCTGTCGGCGGCGTTCATCTCGATCGCCGTCGTGCTCGGCGAGTTCACGATCGCATCGTTGTCGGGCTACGAGACGCTGCAGGTGCAGATCGTGCTGATCGGCAAGAGCGACGGGCCGACCTCGGTGGCGGCGTCGCTGGCCACGCTGCTGTTCGGGTTCGCGCTGCTGCTGATCCTGTCGCTGGTCACCCGGGGACGCCGCCATCAGACGGGAGTGACGCTGTGACATCGGACGACGGGGTGGCCGTCGAGCTGACCGAGCTGACCCGCCTCTACGGGACCACCCGCGCGCTCGACGGGCTCACGCTGCACATCGAACCGGGGGAGCTGGTGGCCCTGCTCGGCCCGTCGGGCTGCGGCAAGACGACCGCGCTGCGCATCCTCGCCGGACTCGACGAGGCGACGTCGGGCACGGTGTCGGTGGGCGGCGTCGACGTCAGCGGCGTGCCTGCCAACAAACGCGACATGGGCATGGTGTTCCAGGCCTACAGCCTCTTCCCCCACCTGACCGTGCTCGACAACGTCGCCTTCGGCCTGAAGATGCGCGGAAAGGCTAAGCAGCACAGACTCTCTCGGGCTTCGGACATGCTCGATCTGGTCGGGCTGGGCGAGCTGGGCGGCCGGTACGCCAAGGAGCTGTCCGGCGGTCAGCAGCAGCGCGTGGCGCTGGCCCGGGCGCTGGCGATCCAGCCGCGGGTGTTGCTGCTCGACGAACCGCTCTCGGCGCTCGACGCCAAGGTGCGCGCCCAGCTGCGTGACGAGATCCGGCGCGTGCAACTCGACGTGGGGACGACGACGTTGTTCGTCACCCACGACCAGGAGGAGGCGCTGGCCGTCGCCGACCGGGTCGGGGTCATGAGTCAGGGCCGCCTCGAGCAGCTGGCCGCCCCGGCCGAGCTGTACGCCAACCCGGCCACCCCGTTCGTCGCCGACTTCGTGGGGCTGAACAACAAGGTGCCGGCGCAGGTGTCCGGCGGGCGGGCCACGCTGCTGGGGGTGTCGGTGCCCGCGTCGCCGGGGTCGGTGGACGGGCCCGGCCTGGCGATGGTGCGCCCGGAGGCGGTGACCGTCACCGCCGATGCGGACGGGTCGGCCACGGTCTCCGCGGTGTCGTTCCTGGGCGCGATCTCACGGGTCAGCGTGGCGGTGCCGGACGGTCGGGTCGTGATGGCTCAGATTGCGAGCTCGGCGGCGCGCGCGCTGCGGCCCGGCGACCGGGTCAGACTCGGCGTCGACAGCGACGGCGTGCTCGTCACCCCGGCCTGAGCTCGCCGAACCCGACGAAATGGTGCTCTTCTCTCGCCTTTTCCCGCCCAAACGTCGGTTTGGGCGAGAAAGGGTCGTCACACGTCTTTGACGGGGTCGATGCCCAGATCGCGGTAGGTCACCAGCGCGTGAAACGGGATGTCGCGCTTGGCGAATCGTGCGGCGGCGACATCGCCGCGGTCGACCATCGGGATCACGCCGGTCACCACCACCCCGAGCGGCAGGATGCGCTCGAGCGCCAGTTCGGTCGACCCGCCGGTGCTGATCACGTCGTCGACCAGCAACACCCTGTCGCCGGCCTGCAACCGGGTGCCCTCGACCCACTGCTCACGGCCGCGCTGCTTCTGCTCCTTGCGCACGGAGAACCACGCCTTGCCCGTCACCATCGCCACGCCGTGGGCCAACGGGTCGGCACCCATCGTCAGCCCGCCGACGGCGTCGAACTCGATGCCCTGCGCGGCGGCCAGATCCGCGACCGCCCGGCTGACCACGGCGAGGCGCTCCCCGGTGTCGATCGCGTACTTGCCGTCGATGTAATCGTGGCTGAGCTGCCCGCTGGCGAGCTTGAACGGCTCCTCGCGGCGTTCGTGGCCGCGAGTGCGGATCAGGTCGAACGCGGCCTGCCAGGTCTCGGGACGCTGCGCGGTGGTCATAGCGAGATCGTAATGCCCGCCGTGACTCAATGCCCGCGCGCGCGACGCGTCAACTCGACCGCAGCCGAACGCAATTCATCGATCGAATCGATCGGAGCGGCGAAACCGACACGGGTGTAAGCCATTCCGCGCTCCGTCTCCAGCCGAAGATCCAGGCCGTAGCGGTCCGCGCCGGTGCACGACGCCGCGGTGGTGTCGGGGTAGCCGCCCAGTGCGCGCGCCATCGCCGCCAGCGCGTCAGCGTGGTCTTCGTTGAGATGCGCGACGGCGCCGGCCGCGTGCGGGCCGACCGGGTCGGGCTGCGCGGCGGTGTAGTCGGTGCCGCTGGTGGACTCCATCCGGCCGTAGCCGCCCACCCAGCGCACCCGTTGCACCCGCAGCACCCACAGCGAGAAATCGCTGTAGTCGATGTAGTACTTGGCGGCGGCCACCGCCGACAGGTGGGCCTCACGGGCGGCGACGTGCTCGTCGCCGCGGGGTCGCTCGACCCGGCCCGCCAGCGTCACGCGGGCGTTGGCCAGCGGATCGGACTCGATGGCCGGCGCGACGATCGCCAGGCTGGCCCGGGGATCGCTTGCGAGGTTGCGGCCGTGCTCGGCGAGATTCGACACGCACAGCACCGGCGCGCCGTCGAGCAGGCCGTAGGTGACGAACGACGCCCACGGATCACCGTCGGCGGTCAGGCTCGCCAGCGTCGCGGAGTTCGTCGACGCCGCGATGGTGCGGGCCTCCTCCGCCGCCGACGGCCGAGCGGGATTGGCGGGCGCCGTCAAGGGCGGCGGGACGGTCGGCGCATCGCCGGGGTCTCCGTGATCACGGGGCAGGCTTGCGGACGTCACGTCGGCACGATAACCCAACTGACGCGGGCGTCGATTTGTTGCGATCCGCAGCAAATGCCGATCCGGCCTGGCACTTGTGCCGATGTGAGAGAATTGCGACAGTAGTCAATTCGTCGGCACGGTCTGGATGGGGGCATCATGGCGGAGCCCGCGCTGCGCGCCTTCGCGGCCGCCGGCGTCGTCTCGCTGGGCCTGCTGATCGGCGGGTTCACCGCGGCGCCCGTGTTCGCCCAGCCGTCCGACTCCGACGGGTCGACGCAGAGCGGTTCCACGGACACCGGCACGTCGTCCGGCACCACGGATTCCGGCGCGGATTCGACAGCCTCCAGCAAACCTGATGGCGCCGCCGAGAGCGGTGATGCGGACGCCTCCGCGCAGAGTGCCGACACCCCCGACGCGACTCCGTCGGTGTCCGTCGACACGGGCACCGACCAGGAAATCCGCAGCGGCGGTTCGGGCGGCTACACCGAGCCCGACGTCGCCCCGCCGACGAAAGATCCGCGAAGGACGGGCTACAGCAACTCCATCACCATCCCGATGCTGCGGTTGCCTGCCCCCGGCGAGATCCCGTTCGGCAGGCTGCCGTCGCCGTCGACGTTCTACACCACCGTCGAGGTCCCGGTGCCGACGCTCACGGAGTTCCTCTCCGCCCTGCAGATCCTGCCGCCTCCTCCACCGCCGGGGCCGTCGTTCCGCACACAGGAAGAGGCACCTGTCGTCGACGCCACCACCGGCACCGCGGGCGGGGGCGGCGGCGGATACGCCGGAGCCGACCCCACCGTGTTCCGCGCCCCGCTGGTCGTCACGGTCCCGCGCGCGATCACCGTGGCCGGGGCCGGACCCAAGCCGGCTGCGCGCGCACCGGGCGGCGTGCCGGCCGAGCCCGGGTTCACCGCGCCCGGCGTCGCCGGGGCCAACACCCCGGTGATCCGCGGCTCGGTCGCACCGACACCCGGCACCACCGCCAGGCCGATGGCCCGGGAAGGCGTGCCGCGCGTCGAGGGCATGCCGCGCGCGGTGATGAACCCCACGCTGGCGCAGATCGCGGCCGTGGCGCTGCCCGGAGTGGCGGGCCTGGCCCTCCTGACCTTCAGCGGCGGCGTGATCGGATACCGGCAGGCCAACAGCGTCCGATTCGTGCGGACGGCAGGCACTGAGCGTTTCCTGCCCTGACGGCGCGTGATTCGTCTCCCTCCCTGCCGGGTAGGTGAGGACGTGTCCCATCCCGACGCAGGAGAACTGTCATGACGCTGCCCTTCGGCGACTGGATCGTCCGCCAGCGCTGGTATGCCGGCCGCACCCGCGAACTGGCCGACGCCGCCCCGGCGGTGGTCACGGCGCTGCGGCCCGACCTCGACCACGTGCTGCTCGACGTCTCCTACACCGACGGCGCCGCTGAGCGCTACCAGGTGCTGGTTCGCTGGGCCGACGCCCCGATCGACGAGTTCGGCGACCTCGCGCGGATCGGAGCCGACGGGGATCGGGTGGCCTACGACGCGATGTACGACCCGCAGGCCGTCCGCCACCTGCTGTCGCTGATCGACCAGTCCGCGACCGTCGGCCCGCTGACGTTCGTCAAGGAGCCCGGCGTCGATCTGCCGCTCGACTCCGCGCCTCGCGTCTCGGGCGCAGAGCAGAGCAACACCAGCGTGATCTTCGGCCGGGACGCCATCCTCAAGGTGTTCCGCCGCGTCACCCCCGGTGTCAATCCCGACATCGAACTCAACCGGGAGCTGGCCCGCGCGCAGAACCCACACGTGGCCACGCTGTTCGGGTCCTTCGACACACAGTGGGGCGGCGCCGGATCGGAGCCGTGCGCGCTGGGGATGGTGACGGCGTTCGCGGCCGACAGCTCCGAGGGCTGGGACATGGCCACGGCCAGCGCCCGCGACGACTTCACCGACTTCACCGAGGAGTCGCGCCGGCTCGGGGAGGCGGTCGCCTCCGTGCACGCGGCGCTGGCCGCGACTCTCGGCACGTCGACCGTCAGCTTTCCGGTCGACACCGCGGTCGGGCGGCTGCAGACCGCGGTGGCCGCGGCGCCCGCCCTCGCACCGCACGCGCCGCTGATCGAGGAGCGCTACCGCAAGCTGTCCGAGGAGACGCTGACCGTCCAGCGGGTGCACGGCGACCTGCACCTCGGCCAGGTGCTGCGCACCCCGGCGGGATGGGTGCTCATCGACTTCGAGGGCGAGCCCGGGCAGCCGCTCGACGAACGGCGCCGACCCGACTCGCCGTGGCGTGACGTCGCCGGTGTGCTGCGCTCGTACGAGTACGCCGCCTATCAGCGGCTGGTCGACCACAGCGACGACACGCAGCTCGCGGAACGGGCTCGCCAGTGGGTGGACCGCAACAGCACCGCGTTCTGCGACGGGTACGCCGCCGTCGCCGGGGAGGATCCGCGGGCGTCGAGCCAGGTGCTCGCAGCCTACGAACTGGACAAGGCGGTGTACGAAGCGGCTTACGAGGCACGCTTCCGGCCGTCCTGGTTGCCCATCCCGATGCGTTCGATCGAGCGCATCCTCAGCGCCTGACGGGCGCCGAGAGACGGCACAAAGGCTGGCAACCGTGGCCACCCGGTAGGTCACCGCCGCTCTACGGCTCCTACTCCGGCCCGCCCGACCGGTGGCACCTCGTCACGACGGTGCCAGCGTGGCGGCCACGGCTGCAACAGCCTCTTCAAGCTAACACAACGATCCGTGAAAAGCGCTGAACCGCGACACTAAGCGTGGTGGCGCGCAACGCCTTTCAGGAGCTGCCCGTCAGGTGTTCGCGCGCAGGACGATCGTGGCCCGTGCCGGCACCGTCAGCGAGGCCCCGGCGGGCTGCACGTCGGCCTCCTGCCCGTCGGGGAGGAGCTCGGCGGTATTGACCACCGGGGTCCACGACGCCGCGAACTCCTGGGGCGGCAACGTGAAATCGATCGGCTCGTAGTGAGCGTTGAAGCACAGCAGGAACGAGTCATCGGTCACGCGCTGGCCGCGGGCGTCCATGTCGGGGATGCCGTGGCCGTTGAGGAAGACGGTCAGCGACTTCGCGAAGCCCGCTCCCCAGTCCTCGCCGGTCATCTCGGTGCCGTCCGGCCCGAACCACGCGATGTCGGGCAGGCCCGCCACGCCGCGCCGGCCGACCGGCTTGCCCGAGAAGAACCGCCGCCGCCTGAACACCGGATGGTTGGCCCGCAGCTCGGACACCGTGCGGGTGAACTCCAGTAGCCCGGGATCGACCTTCGACCAGTCGATCCACGTGATCTCGTTGTCCTGGCAGTAGCCGTTGTTGTTGCCGCCCTGGGTGCGGCCCAACTCGTCGCCGTGACAGATCATCGGCACGCCCTGGGACAACAGCAGCGTCGTCAGGAAGTTGCGCTCCTGCTGGGCGCGCAGTGCGTTGATCTCCGGATCGTCGGTCGGCCCCTCCACGCCGCAGTTCCACGACCTGTTGTGGCTCTCGCCGTCGTTGTTGTCCTCGCCGTTGGCCTCGTTGTGCTTCTCGTTGTAGGACACAAGGTCACGCAGCGTGAACCCGTCGTGGGCGATGACGAAGTTGATGGACGCGACGGGCCGGCGGGCGGTGTGTTCGTAGAGGTCCGAAGAACCGGTCAGCCGGTAGGCGAACTCGTCGAGGCTGGCGTCCTCGCCGCGCCAGAAGTCGCGCACCGTGTCGCGGTACTTGCCGTTCCACTCGGTCCACTGCGGTGGAAAGTTGCCGACCTGGTAGCCGCCGGGACCGACGTCCCACGGTTCGGCGATCAGCTTGACCTGGCTGACGGTCGGATCCTGCTGCACGAGTTCGAAGAACGTGGCCAGCCGGTCCACCTCGTAGAACTCGCGCGCCAGCGTGGAGGCCAGGTCGAAACGGAAGCCGTCGACGTGCATCTCGGTGACCCAGTACCGCAGCGAGTCCATCAGCAGCTGGAGCGTGTGCGGATGGCTGACGTTGAGGCTGTTCCCGGTGCCGGTGTAGTCCATGTAGAACCGCTTGTCGTCGTCGACGAGGTGGTAGTACGCGGCGTTGTCGATGCCGCGCATGGACAGCGTCGGCCCCATGTGGTTGCCCTCGGCGGTGTGGTTGTAGACCACGTCGAGGATCACCTCGATGTTGGCCTCGTGCAGCGCCCGCACCATCGCCTTGAACTCCTGCACCTGCCCGCCCGCGTTCGGGTTCGAGCTGTACTTGAAGTCGGGGGCGAAGAACCCGATGGTGTTGTAACCCCAGTAGTTCGACAGGCCCTTGTCGACCAGCGTGGAGTCGTTGGCGAAGTGGTGCACCGGCATCAGCTCGATCGCGGTGATGCCGAGCGACTTGAGGTGCTCGATGATCGCCGGGTGCGCGACGGCGGCGTAGGTGCCGCGGATCTGCTCCGGGATGTCGGGGTGCGTCTGGGTGAGTCCCTTGACGTGGGCCTCGTAGATCACCGAGTCGGCGTATTCGTGGTTGGGCGGGCGGTCCACGCCCCAGTCGAAGTACGGGTTGATCACGACGCACTTGGGCATGTTGGCCGCAGAGTCGTCGTCGTTGCGGCTGTCCGGATCGCCGAAGTTGTAGCTGAACAGCGACTGATCCCACTCGAAGCTGCCGTCGATGGCCTTGGCGTACGGGTCGAGCAGCAGCTTGTTCGGGTTGCAGCGCATCCCGTTGGCCGGGTCGTAGGGCCCGTGCACGCGGTAGCCGTAGCGCTGGCCGGGCTCGATGTTCGGGATGAATCCGTGCCAGACGAAGCCGTCCACCTCGGGCAGCGTGATGCAGGCGGTCTGCTCACCGTCGGCGTCGAAGAGGCACAGCTCGACCTTCTCGGCCGCTTCGCTGAACAGCGTGAAGTTCGTGCCGTAGCCGTCGTAGGTGGCCCCGAGGGGGTAGGCCTTGCCGGGCCACAGCTCGAGAGTCGTGGAGCTGTCGGGTGTGGTGGCGATCTGACTCAAGTAACTCTCCTGGCGTAGCGATCGGCTCTGGCGATAGGGGATGCCCAGATGACGGGCAGTGCAACCGTTCGATCCATCACAGCGTTTCCGCAGCGAGCCGATCGCGCAGCGCGGCGACGTCGACGCTCATCTCGGCCAGCACCCTGGCGGTCAGGTCGACCTCGGCGCAGGTCACGGCCAGCATGATGTGTTCGGCCCCGATGTGCCGGTCGCCCCGCTTGTCGGCGATCGTCATCGCATCGCCGAGCGCGGCCCGGCCGGCGTCGCTGAACGGGACGTGCCCTTCCGGCGGTGGCACCTCGGCGCCGCGGAAGTGGCGCAGTGTCTCGATGGCGCGGGGGTGGGAAAGACCCGCCTGCGCGAGGACCGCGGCCACCGGGCCGTCGGTGCGCAGTGCTCCGAGCAGCAGATGCTCCGGACCGAGCATGTTGTGTCCGAGATGACGCGCCTCCAGCTGCGCGCAACCGATCAGCTCCTTGGCCTCCTCGGTGTACCGCTCGAACATGACGCCGATCCCGGGTCAGCCGACCGTCACGCCGGCGGCGCGCAGCTCATCGATCGCCTCGTCGGTGGTCGCGGGCGCGACGCCTGCGGTGAGGCCGACCAGGACCCGCGTCGTCAGACCGGCAGCCGCCGCATCGGCCGCCGTCGCCTTGACGCAGTAGTCGGTGGCGATGCCCACCACGTCGACGGCGTCCACACCCCGCTCACCCAGCCAGTCCCCGAGGGTCGTGCCGTCGTCGTCGGTGCCTTCGAAGCCGCTGTAGGCCGCCGAGTACTGGCCCTTGCGGAAGACGGCCTCGATCGGCGTGACGTCGAGGTGCGGGTGGAACTGCACGCCGTCGGTTCCCACCACGCAGTGCGGTGGCCAGGAGTCGACGTAGTCGGGGCGGTCGGAGAAATGGTCGCCGGGATCGATGTGGAAATCCTTGGTGGCCACCACGTGGTCGTATCCGTGCGCGCCGGCGAGCAGGTCGTTGATACCGCGGGCCACGGCGCCGCCGCCGGTGACCGCCAGCGAGCCGCCCTCGCAGAAGTCGTTCTGCACGTCGACGATGATGAGCGCTCTCATCCCGTCACGGTATCGCCGCTGCGGTCGACACGCTGGTGAGCTGTGAGAAGCAGGTGGTCGAACGTCTCCCGTGACGGCAGCGACTCCTCGTAGACCAGCGCCGCATAGTCGGCGAGCACCCGCTCGGCCAGCATGCGCAGCTTGACGTTGGACTCCTGGGACCGCCAACGCAGCAACTCGAACGCGGCCTCGGCGTCTAGCCGGTAGATGAGCATCAACATGCCCTTGGCCTGTTCGATGACCGCCCGGTTCTCGGTGATCTCGGTCAGCGCGGCGGTGACCATCGCCTTGGTCATCGCCGGGGTCGGGGTGACGTCGACGTAGAAGCCGTGGGTGCCGATCAGCCTTCCCTCGTCGTCGGTGAGGCGGTCACCGATCACCACGACCTCGTGGACCTCGCCGCGGGTGTCGATGATGCGGTGCCGGGTGGAGAAGGTGCGGTGGGTGCGCCGCATCTCCTCCAGCGTGGCGGCGACCTGCTGACGATCGTCCGGATGCTTGTGGGAAAGCACCAGTTCGGTGGTCGGGGTCACCGTGCCCGGTTGGTAGCCGTGCAGGATCTGCACCTGCTCGGACCATTCCCAGCGTTCGTCGGCGAAGAAGAACTTGAACCAGCCGACGCGTTGCGGCGCGCCTCCTGCGAGCGCCTGCTCGAGTGACTCCTCGTCCGGCACATCGAGCACGATATCGTCAGTCGCCCCACGCTCACCCACCGAACAGCAAATACAGCCCGGTGAACGTGTAGCCGACCATGACCAGCATCATGGCCAGCTGCCCGGTCACCTGATCGGCCCGCGGCAGCAGGGCCAGCGCGCGGTCGTGCGCGGCGATCACACCGGCGATGTGGCCGGCGACGACGAAGCCGACCTTGAGCGTAGCCACCACTGCCGGATGCATCGACAGCACATAGCTGACGTCGTTGTCGGCCAGGCCCAGCACGTTCCACCCGCGGCCCAGCGGATCGGCCAGCCGGACGATCGTCTGCTGTCCGCGCTCGACCAGATAGGTGAGGTAGTGCGCGAACACGTATCCGATGACGATCGGGATCAGCGAGTGCGCCAGCAGTCCGGGCAGTTCCCGACGTCGCCGGGCGTCGACACCGCCGGTGCAGCGCGCGGCCAGGGTGAAGGACACCCCGACGACGGCGGCGAACAGCAGCAGCCCCGCGGTGCGCAGCAGGCTCGCCGTCAGCGCCGAATCGGTGATCGTGTCGGAGAACGAGCGCCACTGCGGGGTGGCCGAGAAGCTGTCGAACGCCGTCGAGCCGAGCAGCACCGACAGCACGGCCACGATGCCCGGGCGTACCGGCAGCGACACGAGATGGTCGAACGGGTTGCCGATGGCGACGCGGCCGTCGGCGTTGCGGCGCATCGGTGACAGCCGAGACGCGACGACGCTGTACACCTCGAACGGATCGGCCCGTGCGCACCAGCGGGTGCCGCAGCAGAGCGCGCCGGCCAGCGTGACGGCGAGATACCCGAGCAGCCAGATCCGGATCGCCGGCACCGAGCCGGGATCGGGGCTGGCCAGCTCCAGCCACACGAACGCGAACAGACCCGCGGCGGCCGGCCAGTAACCCAGCGCCTCGGGATACGGAACGCGCAATGACGGCCGCCCGATGACCCGGTGCAGTGCGCGTACCGGGGAGAGCGCCCGCCAGACGGGCCCGAACAGCAGCGACAGCGCGACGAGGCCGACCCACAGCAGCACGTAGAACACGCCGGGAACGGGGTTGTCCGCGGTCTGCGGCCCGAAGAACGCCGCCAACGCCACCCACCCCGTCAGCAGTAACGACACGACGGCCAGCACCCAGCGCGTCGAGGCCGCGTCGACCACTGCGGTCACCCAGCCCGGCAGGGCCCGGCCCGGCCGGTCCTGGTCGAACCGCGGAGTGCGCCAGGCCAGCGCGACGACGGCGAAGGTGAACGTCAACGCCCATGCCGCACCGATCAGTGCGTAGGTCACCGGGATCGGCAGATCCGTCGAGCCGCCCAGACCGTGCGCGAGGAGCTGCGAGGTCACCGGCCCGTCACTGAACGGCGATGGTCGCGACGGTCTTGTTCAGCGCGTGCAGCTCGACATCGACGCGCCCCGGGGTGTCCACCGCGAACTGGAAGGACTGTCCCTGGCCGGCGGCGATCGGGAACGAGTGCTCGGGTGTCGAGTGCACGTGCAACTCGTCGGCGGCGTCGCTGTCGACGCGGATCACGATCGGCTGCTCGAGGGACGCCGTCAGCTGTTCGTTGGTGGGGGTGACGGTGCCGCCTTTGATCGTCACGTCGACCACGAGGCGCTGAGGCGCAGCCTGGGCGTCGGTCATCGGAGGCGGGGCGGCGCCGGAGCTCTTCTCCTCGGCGCTCTTGTCGCCGCCGCAGCCGGCGAGCAGGAGCGCGATCGCGGCGGCCAGGGCGAGGACTCTGCTCACTGTTCTCCTGTCTCGTCGGACTTCTGCCGGTTCTTCCTGGCGATGTAGAACACGACGCCGGCCACCACGAAGGCGGGGGCGAAGGCGGGCAGCGCCAGCCAGATCGAGTGATCGGCGAGGATCACCACGTCGGGGGACGGGGTCATGACTGCCCCGAGGGCTCGAATTCCGCTTCGCTGCCGCTGGACTCGCTCTGGTTGATGCGACCGCCGCCCCAGCTGATCCCGGCGATCATCGCGAGCGTGCAGACCAGCACGATCAGGCAGCCGATGAGCCACAGCGAGGCGGGGATGTCGGGGCTGCGCTCGCGCTGCAGGATCGTGATCTCGGAGACGAACGGGCGGGTGAACTGGGCCTCGGCCGGCACTTCCTTCGCACCGATGCCCGGGTCGCCGGCCAGGTATATCGGCACCGCGGTCAGCGTGGTGCCGTCGTGCACGCGCAGCAGCGTCTTCCACTGGCCGGACACCGGCATCGGCTTCGTCGAGACGTAGTGTCCCGGGCCGACCCTGTCGAGGTGGTCGATGAACTGGCCTCGCTCGTTGGCCAGACCGCCCTGCCACGCCAGCACCGACACCCAATTGGGGTCGTCGCTGATGGCGTTCGGCGGGGTGAACCGCACGTCGGCGGTGACGAAGCGGCCCGGGCCGGGGCCCGGCACGTCGGTCAGCGCGAACGTCGCGGTCTCGTCCGTCGGCACCGAGTAGCGCAGCCCGTTGGCGGTCGCCCCGCCGACCGCGAGCACGGTCAGGACCACGAGCCCGACGGAGATCGCACGGCGCGGCAGCCGTCGGCCGGTCAGCACCATGCCGATCATCGCGCCGCAGCCGCCGGCGAGGATGGCGACGGGCACGGCCATCGACAGCGCCTCCGGCCAGATGCTGGTCGGCCATGGGTAGAAATACACGGCGTCGATCCAGAGCGACTCGAGCCACAGGCCGACGGTTGCGATGCCCAGCCCGCTGACCATTCCGAACAGCACCGGCCGCTTGAACAGCGGTGTCAGCGCGACGAGTTCGACCACCAGCGCCGGGCCGAGGTAGAGCGCGAACCAGTTCACCGGCGCGTCGAGCAGCGGAGCCACCAGGAACGCGATGATGCCGCGCAGGCCGATGGCCACGATCGCGGAGATGATCGCGGCGCCGCGGCCCAGGTAGATCCGCGCCGCGACCAGCGCCACCGAGGCCGCGGCGGCGATCAGCATCG
The DNA here is from genome assembly GCF_010729305.1 of Mycolicibacterium psychrotolerans. NCBI lineage: Bacteria > Bacillati > Actinomycetota > Actinomycetes > Mycobacteriales > Mycobacteriaceae > Mycobacterium > Mycolicibacterium psychrotolerans. The sequence goes on from NZ_AP022574.1 coordinate 1,159,110, forward strand.
GCTGGAACACCTGCCGGAACTGCGGGACGCCGAAGTCGAACTCGATCTGATAGACCGACAGCCCGATCAGGACCCCGGCGAACGCGAGGTACTGGATGAACTTCAGGCCGATGCCGTCCCTGGGCGCGTCGGGTCCGACGGCGCGTTTGCCCTCGAATTCCAGATACGCCGCGGCGATCGTGGAGAACCCGGCGCCGCCGATCATCATCAGGTGCGTCGGGCCCCACAGCGTGACGTCCTGGCCGAAGATGCGGTGCCAGACGTCGTCGAGCGGGAAGCCGATCAGCGCGTACATGCCGCAGCCCGCCATCACGATGCCGCCGACCGGGGCGTACCAGTGGTCGGTGATGCGCACGGCCGCCGGTCCTGGCTTGTTGAACGGCAGCACGATCGCGGTGCAGCCGGCGATGAAGACGAAGAACAGGCCCACGATGATGAAGTAGTGCGCCGGATTGGCCAGCGGCCCCGGGTCCCGCCCCTTGCCGATGTGCAGGCTGACGTCCCAGATGAATCCGAAGAGCGCGCAGATGATCGCGCTGACGAAGATCGCGATCGGCAGCGCCACCCACGGTGGCCGCTTGAACCGGCGGCCCATCCATTCGGCCAGGTTCTCCAGCCACGAGATCTTGCGCTGGCGGTGCAGGTAACCGATCCACAGCAGTACGGCCGTCACCGCCATCGCCACCGCGGACAGCCCGAGCACCTGGCTGATCTCCGCGCCACCGCCTTCGCTGCCCTGAGCGAGCACCGCAACGTCCTGTCGAGAATGCGTCATCGTCATTCCTCCACCCCGTGCCGAACTCTCTATCTGACTCGCCGGTAATGTTGCCAGAAGCGATCCAGGTGAAACCAGGGGTACCGGGTTTTTTCGCCGAGGGGCCCATTTCGGTGTCCAGGGCGTCACGATGGGGGGATGACCGGGGGCAAGACCGTCGTCGAACTGCGGGTGCACGGGGTGTCCGGCACCCCGCCCGAGGTGATGCTGAACTGTCCCGCCGAGTTCCTCGACCGGGTCAGCGGGGACCCGGACGCCGCCTTCTTCCGCCGTGCGACCTGGATCGATGACGCGATCAGCCCCCCTTCCGCCGACGGCTGGCGCCGGCGGATGGAGGCCTATTCGTGGGGCGGGCTGACGTCACGCCGCGCGAGCCGGGCGCTGTGGCTGCTGTTCCTGCCCTTCTCCCTGATCAACCTCGCGCACTGGATGCTGCCGCCCGCGCGGCGCCGCGGGCCGGCCGTGGTGGTGGTGGCGCTGCTGCGTCTGCTCGCCCTGTCGTTCACACTGACGTTGTTGCTGGCAATGGCCGTCGCCGTGCTGGACATCGCGCTGTGGCAGTGCGCGAGCGTCGACTACTGCCGTTCCGGCTGGCTGCCGCTGGAGTGGCTGGGCGGCCTGTCGCCCGGAAGGCGGCTTGCGCTCGGCGCGCTGCCGCTGGCAGCGGTGATCGTGGCGCTGTGGCTGCTGGGCCGGCAGGAAGCGGGACGGGCGACGCCCTACGACGGCCCGGACTGCGACGACGCGTTCACCGGCGCGTGCCCGCCGCCGAGCGCGGTGGTGTCGGTCGGTGAGGGCTCGCCCCTGGTCGACACCACGTTCTGGAATCACGACGACTCCGTTGCGCGGATGCGCGCGTGCCATGTGACCGCATGGACGGCCGCGCTGGCGGCGCTGGTGCTGGCGGCTCCGGTCGCGGACGGGGATCCGGGTCGGACCCGCGACGTCAGCGCGGTGCTGCTGGGTGTCAACCTCGGGGTGCTGGGCATGGCCGTCGGCGCGACCGCGTGGAACCGGGCCACCGGTCGCGGCGGCGACGGCGTCGGCGGCCGGCTGCACGCCGTGCTGATGCGGCTGCGCTGGGTGGCACTGATCCTGCTCGGCCTGTCGCTGGCCTGGCTCGCTCTCGGCAGTGAGGTGCCGGTGCCGAGGCTGCCCGACTTCCTGCCCGGGCTGCGCGGTTCGATCTACGCGTTGCTCGCCGTCCAGGTGATCCTGCTGGCCGGGGTGTTCGTCGGGTCCGCGCTGTCGATGCGCGGGGGCGGAAGGTCCGTGCCCGCACCGGGTTACGGCATGACGCTGCGCGGATTCACCGCTGCGTTCGTGGCGCTGCTCGGCTGGCTGATCGGCGGCGGGATCAGCGTCGGCGTAGGGCTGTCGACGGCGCTGGTACTCGGCACGGTGCGGATCTCGACCGCGGACGCGGCGAAGGTGATGGTGGAACGCACGGCGACGCTGGCCAACGCCGCCGACGATTTCGCGAAGAAGGTGCACGCGGTGACGATGCGGACACCGCTGATCGTGCCGCCGCCCTATGTGTGGGCGTCGGTGGCCACGCTGTTGGTGCTGTTCGCGGCGGTTGCCACCGTGGTACGGGTGTGGCGCGCCGCGACGGGCACGCCACCGCAGACCGAAGTCGAGGCGGCCGCGCCGCGCGGGGTCCTCGAGGCCGTCAGACGGGCCCGGGCAGCGGCATCGCTGACCGATGCCGGGCCCGCGGTGATCGCCGGGCTGGCGACGCTGGCCTTCGGGATCCTCGTCGTGATGGCGGTCCTGTTCTTCCCCGATCTGCACCACTTCACCGGGACCAGGTTCCTCTCGGGCGGGGTCTCGGTGATCGCGATGTTCGTGCCGATCGCCTTGGTGGTCGGGCTGGTGGTGCTGGTGGCGCAGGCCTCGCGGAATCGGCAGATGCGCCGCGCGGTGTCCATCCTCTGGGACGTCATCACGTTCTGGCCGCGGGCGACGCATCCGCTGACGCCGCCGTCCTACGGCGGTCGCACGGTGTGGGATCTGCGCACCCGGATGGACGCGCTGGTGCACGATCCGCAGCCCACCCGGGTGGTGCTCGTCGCGCACAGTCAGGGCACCGTGATCGCCGCGGCGACGTTGATGCAGTGCACGCGCGACGACGAGCACTACCCGCTGCTGACGTTCGGCGCCCCGCTGCGCCGCCTCTACGCGCGCAACTTCCCGGCGTATTTCGGCGCCCCGTCGATGGATGACCTGCGGCGCCAGCTCGCCCGCCCGGAGCCGCGATGGATCAACCTGTGGGCGCTCACCGACCCGATCGGCAGCTGGGTGTTCGACCCCGGTCCGGTGTTCGTGCAGGGGCCGTCCTCGCGCGACCTGAGCGCGGCGTTGGCGACGGTCGACACCCGCATCCTCGACGTGAGGCAGCGCGACCCGGAGCACGGCGACTTCGCCGTCGACCCGGACGGCGCGGTGTGCGGGCATTCGGGGTTCTGGGACCGCGTCGAGTACCGGATGGCCGTGGAGGTGCTGCAGTCGCTCGTCGTCGACGAGGACGTGGACGGTGGCGCCGTCGCGCCGCCGGTGAACCAGGCGATGTGAGCGCTACTTCTTCGGCGGGCGGAGCACCTTCATCGCCATCTGCATCACCGGTGCGGGCACCCGGTCCTTCATCGACAGCGCGGAGTTGGCGACCTGGGTGCGTGCCGGGGTGCCGCGGCCGAACATCCGGTTCAGCGGTCCACCGGTCGGTTCGAGGTCGACGTGCAGCGGCGGCCTGCCGTCGGCGGCGCCCAGCGCGTTGGAGATCACGATCCGCTGGATCTCGCTGGTGCCCTCGAAGATGGTGTACAGCTTGGCATCCCGGTACCACTTCTCGACCGGGTGGTCTTTGACGTAGCCCCAGCCGCCCATGGTCTGGATGGCACGCTCGGTGGTGCGGACTGCGAGTTCGCTGGCGGCGAGTTTGCACATCGACCCTTCGCCGCGCTCGAACGGCACACCGGTCGCGGCCATCCACGACGCTCGCCACGTCAGCAGCCGGGCGGCGTCGAGCCCGGTGGCCAGGTCGGCCAGCGGGAACGCGATGCCCTGGTTGTCGATGATCGGCGCACCGAACGCTTCCCGCCGGTTGGCATACTCGGTGACGTATTCCAATGCGGCCCTTGCGATTCCGAGAGCCTGGGCGGCGACCATCGGCCGCGTCTGCTCGAAGGTGCCCAGCGTGGCCGAGCCGGAGTGCCGGGCGCCCTCGACGGCTTCTCGGGCGCGGGCCAGCTTGTGATCGAGCTTCTCCTGTCCGCCGAGCAGGTTCTCCGCCGGAACGCGGACGCCGGTCAGCTTCAGCTCGGCGGTGTGGGAGGCGCGGCAGCCCAGCTTGTCGAGCTTGCGCACCATGTCGAGCCCGGGAGTGCCGCCCGGCACGATGAACAGCGCCTGCCCCTTGTGGCCGAGTTCCTGGTCGACGACGGCGTTGACGACGTGCACATTGGCGATGCCGCCGTTGCCGATCCACATCTTGTGGCCGTCGATGATCCAGTCGGCATCCGGACCCGTGCCGTCCCGCCGCGCGGTGGTGCGCAGGTTGCGGACATCGCTGCCGCCTTCGGGTTCGGAGATCGCGAGGGCGGCGAGCTTGAGGTCGCCGGGCGTCCCGAAGCATTCCGGCGCCCACTGCAACATCTGTTCGGGGGAGGCGGCCTGCCCGATCGCCGAGAGCGCCAGCGCCGGCATCACCACCGCCAGCCCGATGCCTGCACATCCCCAGAACAGTTCTTCCATGAACATCGGCAGCGACAGCCCGGTGGGATCGCCGATCAGGTCGCGGTAGAACAGCGGGCTGTAGAAGCCGCGCTCGGCGGCCTCCTCGAGCACCGGCCAGGGAAACTCCTGGCGCTGGTCGTAGTCGGCGGCCACGGGGCGGACCACCTGCTCGGCGAACTCGTGTGTGCGCCTTGCCAGATCGTGCTGCGCAGCGGTCGGCGTGATGTCGAAGCTCATGTCGGGTCCTCCGCGGTGACGTTCGGCGCCTAGAGTGCCGGGTACCCACCGTCGCACCGAAATCCACCGAGGAGGCGGCGAGCCCGAATGAGGATCGCGGCGCTTGCGCTGACCCAACGGGACGGCACGACGTGCGGGCCGTCCGTCGCGGTGATGGCGGGTGCGCTGCTGGACCGCGAGTACGGGGCGTCGCTGGCGCGTCCGCAGGGGCGGGCCTGGTTCGCCGCCGAGCAGGCCCGGGTGCACGACGTGGCTAACCGCATCTGGCCGCGAGCGCTCGGCACCACCCCCGCCGGCATGGCCGCAGCGATCAGCGTGCACTCCGCGCCGCGGGGAAGGCGCTACCGCTGGCGGCCGTGGCGAGGCCGGCGCGACCGACTCGCCGATGTGCTGGCCGCGGTGCCGGCGGGGTGGCCGGTGGCCATGCTCGTCGGCGGCGTCATCCCGCGGCACTGGGTGCTGATCGTCGAGGCGACCGGCGACGCCTCGATGTTCGATTCCCTGGCATGCTACGAACCGTCCTCCGGCGAGGTGCGAACGGTAGGCGTCGACGCGGTGCGGCGGGCTCGGCTGACCGGACTGGGGTACCCGCGTCCGTTCGCGTTCGTGGTGCCGGGACCCCTGCTGTGAGGCCGCGACGACGGAGTCCGTCAGATCGTCATGCCGACTTGGCCTCCTCACAGCCGCCGGCCTCGGCGATGCGCCGCTGGGCTTCACCGACCGAGATGCGAAGCCTTCGGGCCAGCACCTGCGCCCACGGTGCACCGGCGAACTCGACCGGTGGCGGCCCGGCCACGACGCTGCCGAGCAGGCGGCGCTGCAGGGCGCCCAGTTGTTTGTCCATCGTGTCGAGCCGGACCAGCAGCGCTCGCTGGTCCACGGGCCGGAGGCGGTGGACGGGAAGGTCGGCGAGCGCACGGTAGGCCTCGTCGGCGGCGTCGAGCGCCGCGAACACATCATTCGAACTCATGTTCGATAGCGTACGCAGTGGCACCGACACGTCGATACGCTGGCGAGATGGCCCCGAATTACGCGACCGCAGAGGTGGTCGCCGCACCGGCACTGCTGAACTTCATCCGCCCGCGGCACCGCATGGTGCTGACCACGTTCCGGTCGGACGGATCGCTGCAGAGTTCACCGGTGACCGGCGGTCTGGACACCGAGGGCCGCATCGTGGTGGCCAGCTATCCGCAGCGCGCCAAGGCGGCCAACATCCGGCGGCGTCCCCGGGCCAGCGTCGTGGTGCTCAGCGATGAGTTCAACGGTCCCTATGTGCAGGTCGACGGCGCGGCCGAGGTCGTCGATCTGCCCGAGGCGGTCGAGCCGCTGGTGGAGTACTTCCGGGCAGTGGCCGGCGAGCACCCGAACTGGGACGAGTACCGGCAGGCGATGGTCGACCAGGGGAAGTGCCTGATCAGGGTCACTCCGCAGCGCTGGGGTCCGGTCGCCACCGGCGGTTTCCCGCCCCCGTGATCACGAGGTCGGACAGGACGGCCGACGCCGTTTGTGGTAGTCAGAGCTAGCGGACGCAGCGAGGTCCGATTGCATCAGCTAGCACGTCAAACTATAGTCTGGACACATGTCCAGGAGGGGTTCGGATTCCTTGCGTCACTCGATTCGACCAGCTCAGGACAGGTGAGTTGACCATGCGCATCGCCTTGCTGTCCTATCGGAGCAAGACCCACTGCGGAGGGCAGGGCGTATACGTCCGGCATCTGAGCCGCGGCCTGGTCGAATTGGGCCACGACGTCGAGGTCTTCTCCGGTCAGCCCTATCCCTGCGGCCTCGATCCCCGGGTGCGCCTGACGAAGGTGCCCAGCCTCGACCTGTACCGCGAGCCGGATCCCTTCCGGATTCCGCGGCCCAGCGAGATCAAGACCAGCATCGACCTCCAGGAATTGTTGACCACTTGGACGGCCGGCTTCCCCGAGCCCAAGACGTTCAGCCTGCGCGTCGCGCGCCTGCTGGCCGAGCGGCGCGACGACTTCGACGTCGTCCACGACAACCAGTGCCTGGGCACCGGTCTGCTGACGATCGCCGCGTCGGGTCTGCCGGTGGTCGCCACCGTGCACCATCCGATCACCCGCGACCGGGTGCTCGACGTGGCCGCCGCCGCGTGGTGGCGCAAGCCTCTGGTGCGCCGTTGGTACGCGTTCGCCGAGATGCAGAAGGCCGTGGCCCGGCAGATCCCCGAATTGGTGACGGTGTCGTCCACTTCCGCCGCCGACATCGCCGAGGACTTCGCCGTCGACCCGCGTCAGCTCCACGTCGTACCGCTCGGTGTCGACACCCAGCTGTTCGGGCCGTCCGAGCACCGGGTGCGCAATCGCATCATCGCGATCGCGAGCGCCGACGTGCCCCTCAAGGGAGTCAGTCACCTCCTCCACGCGGTGGCGCGCCTGCGCGTGGAGCGGGATCTCGAACTGCAACTCGTCGCCAAGCTCGAGCCCAACGGCCCCACCGAGAAACTCATCGCCGAACTCGGTATCTCCGACATCGTGCACAGCTCCAGCGGGCTGTCGGACACCGAGCTCGCCGAACTCCTCGCCTCCGCCGATGTCGCCTGCATTCCCTCGCTCTACGAGGGTTTCTCGCTGCCTGCGGTCGAGGCCATGGCCAGTGGCACGCCGATCGTGGCCAGCCGGGCGGGTGCGCTGCCCGAGGTCGTCGGCGCCGACGGCGAATGCGCGCGGCTGGTGACCCCGGCCGACGTCGAGGAGCTCACCGCGGTGCTGGGCGAGCTGCTCGACTCGCCGCGTGAGCTGCGCAGGCTGGGGGAGGCCGGGCGGCGACGCGCGCTCGAGGTCTTCAGCTGGGAATCTGTTGCCGCACAGACGGTTGCGGTGTACGAACGAGCTCGGGAGAGGGTCGCCACATGCTGACCGTGGACTTCGACCGCCTCGGTGTGGGAGCGGGCACGAAGGTCATCGACGTCGGTTGTGGGGCCGGCCGGCACACCTTCGAAGCGTTCCGCCGCGGCGCCGACGTTGTCGGATTCGACCAGAACGCAGCGGATCTCAACGATGTGGACGCGATCCTGCAGGCGATGGCAGAGCAGGGCGAGGCACCGCCCTCGGCGAAGGGCGAGGCCGTCAAGGGCGACGCGCTCGATCTGCCCTACCCCGACGCCACGTTCGACTGCGTGATCGCCTCGGAGATCCTCGAGCACGTGCCCGAGGACGATCGGGCGATCGCCGAGCTGGTCCGGGTGCTCAAACCAGGTGGTGCGCTGGCGATCACGGTGCCGCGCTGGCTGCCAGAACGCATCTGCTGGGCGCTGTCGGACTCCTACCACGCCAACGAGGGCGGCCACATCCGGATCTACCGGGCCGATGAGCTCCGGGACAAGGTGCTCGCGCAGGGTCTTTCGTTGACCGACACCCATCACGCCCATGCGCTGCATTCGCCGTACTGGTGGCTCAAGTGCGCGGTGGGGACCGAGAAGGACGGCCATCCCGCCGTGAGTGCGTACCACAAGCTGCTGGTGTGGGACATGATGAGCCGGCCCTGGCTGACCCGCGCCACCGAGTACGCGCTCAACCCGCTGATCGGCAAGAGCGTGGCGCTGTACTTCAGGAAGCCCACCGTAACTGATGCCTGAGGTACCCCACGTTCCCGGTGTCTTCACGCCGGAGCAATGCCTGCAGACCGCGGAATCGATCGCCGCGACGCAGGAATCCTCGGGTGCGATCCCGTGGTCGGTGGGCGGGCACACGGATCCGTGGGATCACGTCGAGAACGCGATGGCGTTGACGGCAGCCGGCCTGCTCGAGCCTGCGAGGGCGGCGTTCGAGTGGTCGCGCGCCACACAGCGCGCGGACGGCACCTGGCCGATTCAGCTGCGCGACGGCGTCGTCGAGGACGCCAACAGTGACAGCAACTTCTGCGCCTACATCGCCACCGGCGTCTGGCATCACGTGCTGGTCACCGGGGACCGGGCGTTCGCGGCCACGATGTGGCCCGTCGTCGCCCGCGCCATCGACTTCGTGCTGGGCCTACAGTCCAGCACCGGCGAGATCGCTTGGGGCGCAAGCCCACACGGCAGTACCGAGGAAGCGCTGCTGACCGGGTGCGCGAGCATCCATCACAGCATCCGGTGTGCGTTGGCGCTGGCCGATCACGTCGGGGACCCGCAGCCCGAATGGGAGGTCGCGGTCGGCCGGCTCGGCCATGCGATCACCGACCACCCCGAGGCCTTCGTGGCCAAGGACCGCTGGTCGATGGAGTGGTACTACCCGGTGCTGGGCGGCGCGCTGCGCGGGGTGCGCGCGCACGCCCGGATCAACGAGCGCTGGGACGATTTCGTGGTGCCCGGCCTGGGGATCCGGTGCGTCGACGACCGGCCCTGGGTGACCGGAGCCGAAACGTGCGAGCTGGTTCTGGCATTGGACGCGATCGGTGACCGGACCCGCGCCCGAGAGCAGTTCGCCGCGATGCATCACCTGCGTGAGAACGACGGCTCCTACTGGACGGGCCTGGTCTACGCCGACGACAAGCGCTGGCCGGTGGAACGCACCACATGGACGGGCGCGGCGGTGATCCTGGCTGCGGACGCGCTGTCGGCGACGACGGCGGCCAGCGGGATCTTCCGAGGCGCAGACCTGCCGCGGGGGCTGGAGGCCGAGTACGACTGCGAGTGTGCGACGAGCGAACGTTAGGCCGCGCGAAGCGTTCCCGGCTGCCCGCTCACCCGCTCGAGCACCCGCATCGAACCGGTCGACAGCACCTCGCGGAAGTCACCACAGTCGAGTGCGCGCCGGTAGATGTGGAACGGCGCCTGCCCGCCGTCGGCCGGGTCGGGGAACACGTCGTGGATCACCAGCGCGCCGCCGACCTCGACCCACGGTGCCCATCCGGCGAAGTCGCGCTGGGCCGCCTCCTCGGTGTGGCCGCCGTCGATGAACAACAACCGCAACGGGGTTCGCCAGCCGCGCGCCACGATCGGGGATCGCCCGACGATCGCGACGACGTGCTCGTCCAGGCCTGCGGCGTCCAGCGTATGGCGCAACGTGGGAAGCGTGTCGAAGAGTCCGGTGCTGGGATCGACCAGCGACGTGTCGTGGTACTCCCAGCCTGGTTGGTGTTCCTCCGAGCCGTGGTGGTGGTCGACGGTGAAGAGGAGTCCGCCGGTCTGCTGGGCGGCGGCGCCCAACATGACCGTGGATTTGCCGCAGTAGGTGCCGATTTCGACGGCGACTCCGTCGCCCAGGTAGCGCACCGCGGTGTCGTAGAGGGTGCGGCCCTCGTCCGCGGGCATGAAGCCGGTGACGCCATCCGCGAGCTCGAACAGGGCTGCGGCGGCTGACGGAAGGTTCATGGCCTCCAACTTACCGTTGCTGGTGGCATCGGGTTGTAGTAGCGTCCGGACATGTGTCCGATCCGGCCTTGGAGTCGACGCGGCGGAGGCTGACGGCCAAACAGGCCGACACCGTGGACCGCCTGGGACGCGCCGCCGTGGACGTGTTGTGCCGTGAGGGATTCGCGGGTTTGACCGTGCGCCGGGTGGCCGCGGAAGCCGGTGTGGGCGCGGCGACGGCGTACACGTACTTCTCATCCAAGGAGCACCTGGTCGCCGAGGTGTTCTGGCGTCGTCTTGCCGGATCACCCTGTGCGGCGCACCATTCCGAGGACGCGGCGGCGCGCGTGATCGAAGTGCTCGGGCACATCTCGCTGCTCGTCGCCGACGAACCCGAGTTCGCCGGTGCGGTCACCACGGCGCTGTTGGGCAAGGATCCCGACGTCGAGGTGCTGCGTCTGCGCATCGGCCGCGACATCCGGGAGCGCCTGTCGGCGGCCGTGGGTCTCGACCCCGATCCCGCCGTGGTCGACTCGCTGGAGATGCTGTATTCGGGGGCGCTGGTACGCGCCGGCATGGGGTACGCCACGTACGAGGAGATCGCCGAGAAGCTGGAGAAGGCCGCGCGCCTGATGCTCGGCTAGCGTTGATCGCTGCGCTGGACGAGCGCGGCACACATGTCCCGCAGGGTGGCCGCCTCGTTCTGCTTGACCCTGATCAGCCGCCGGATGTTGCGGCCCCGCTCCGACTTTCGTGCTGCCGGCGCGAGTCTGCGCAATTCGTTGCAGCGTTCGACGATCTCGGTCTCGAGTGCCTGCCAGCGCGACGCGAGCATCGTGAGGTAGTACTCGGCCTGGGCGTGGTCCGCGCCGTCGTGAGTGGTCAGCACTACTCGGCAGTCGGGACGTGCGACGCGATGCGATCGGCGATCTCGCTCGCCTGTCTGACATCGGCGGTGCGGGGCGCGCACGCCAGGACGTCGATGACGACGTTGGCGCGTATCGAGACCACATGCTCGCACGACGACGTCGCCGTCCCGTTCGCGCGGCTGATCGGCATTCTCAGGCGGTCAGTCGCAGCATCGAGTTGGCCGCTGCGCCAACGGGGCAGCCGCTGGTCGTTGAGCGTGATGTTGACCGTGTGGTCGGTGCACTTGGCCCACCGGTCCGCGGACTGGGCGAGGAAGTCGCGTGCGGCGCCCGGTGCGGGATAAGACGTCACGGACTGCACGACCGACGAGCGCCACTGATCGTTACCGGGGGCGCGGAGCAGTTGCCGACGCACCGAACTCCAGGCCCCCGGTGTGTCCGGTGCGCCGTAGATGGCCGTTTCGCCGGGATGCCATACGCCCAGACAGTTCAGGTTGGGCAGCAGAGTGCGGTTGTCGTCCATCGCCGAGTTCACCGGTTCGGCGATCAGCGGTGCGCCGTCCATCACCGACCTGATGTCGGGAGCAGCCAACAGAAGTCCGCTCAGTGCCGAGTCCGGGACCAGGTTCGACGCGATCGGCTGCGGGGTCGGAGTTCCGCCGCAGCCGGCGGCGAGGAGCGTCAGCGACATGGCCCCGGCGCACAGCGCGGCGATGTGCCGGCGACGGGTGTGCGTCACGCGTGGGTACCTGCGTCCGCGCAGGCTTGCTGCGTGGCGACCGCGTCGTTGTTGAGCTCGTCCGCTGTGGCGTTGAGAGTGTCCCGCCCGCCGCGCAGACCCATCTTGATCAGGAGTTTGGTGGCGTCGACCGACCACTGGCGCATCGGGTCGGCCACTGCAGGCGGAACGCCCGGGCCGCTGGCCGCGGCCATCGCGACTCCGGCTCCCTGCCGTAAGGCGGTGCGCCCCATGACGTTGCTGCTCTCGACAGCGGGGTCGGAGTAGTTCTCCGCGGCGAAGCCGTCGAGGGAGTCGGCGAAGTCCCCGTAGTACAGCGCGGTCGAATCGAGCACCTCGGCGAATTGGCTGCACGCCGCCACGGCCGCGGGGTCCGCGTTGTCGTTGCCGGGGGTGGCCACCTGCACGGGGGGCGCCGACGGGTCGGCGAGCGCATCGGCGGGTTGTGCCGCAGCGTGCGGAATCAGCAAAAGAGATGTGACGGTCGACACACACCCTGCCACGAGTGCTCGGCCCGCTCGATGTCCGGTGCTCATGTCCGTTCTCCTCTCGCTTCCGCGGCGTGATGGTCGCCAGCGAAACGTAATGATGGCACTGCATTTCACGCCATCGATCGGTGGACTCAATGCGTCGAAGATGAACGGCTCGCCACACGCGGGTGGACTGCGATGGTCTATTCCTAGGTTATCGGCCATCTCACAGCCGACCTCACAGCATGCTTTCAGCAAAGGTGCGTACCCGATAGGAAGCAGGTCGAACTGCGTCACCGTGCGTTCACCGTGCCGACACCCGGTCAGTGGACGCTCTGCGGGTCAAGGCGATAAGAACCTGTTCCACACACCACGAGAGGCGTCGTCAGACCAATGTTGAACCGCTATGTCACGCTCGCCGCTGCATGCCTGGCGGCGCCGGTATGGGCCGCGCCGATCGTTGCGGCGCAACCGGCACCCGCCAACCCAGGTGTGGCGCCCGTCGCGGATGCGGCGCCGGCACCGCCACCCCCGCCCGACGGTGCGGTGCCGTCCGGCCCTCCCGGAGTTCTCGACACACCCGACGGATGGCACCTGGAAGTGGTGGGCAGCAACGAGACGCAGTTGCCTGTCGCGCCGCTGACCACAGCGATCTCGTCACGCGAATACCTGGTGAGCGGCACCTTCACCGGCAAGATCTCAGGTGAGGGCAAGACGACGCTGGCCGGCGGATCGATGGAAGCGGGCGAGCAGATCGGTTGCGGCATCATCTCCGACGAGACGGAGATCAACCCGAGCGCGGGCATCACGCCCGGCATCGGCATCCCCTTCACGGGCAACCCGACGTTCGGCGCGGCCCTCGGCCTGGAGGGCAAGGTGTATCTCAAGCCCGGCACGGTGACCACAGTCGCGCTCGACAAGAAGTCCTTCAAGGGCACGTCGACCCGCATCACTCTGACCGGCGTCAGGGTCAAGACCGATCAGTGCGCGGGCCAGTCGTTCATCCGGTCGTACGCGATGCTGACCAGCTCGACCGACAACACCGACGACGTCATCACCTACCTCGGCGTGACCAAGGCGGTGTAGGCCGGTCACGACTGCCGTTCCTTCTCGACAGCCCAGACTTCGGACATCGAAAGACCCTGAGAGGCCCCTCCACTCATGAAGAACAAGCTCCTCGCGCTGGTTGCCGCCGGCCTCGCCGTGCCGGCCATCACTGCACCCACCGCAATCGCGCAGCCGGCTCCGCCTGCCCCTCCACTGCCGCCGCCCGCTGATGCCGGCCCGCCGCCGGACAACGGCATCGTGGCCTCCGGGCCTCCTGGAACCGTCCAATCGCCCGACGGCTGGGTTCTGACCGTCGCCGCCACCGGTGAGACGCAGTTGCCCATCGCTCCGCTGACCACGGCCGTGTCGTCGCGCGAGTACCTGGTGGGCGGCACCTTCGTAGGAACCGTGACGGGATCCGGCAAGACCAAGCTCAACGGTGGCGTGCTGGAAGCCGGCTACCAGATCGGCTGCGGCATCGAACTCGGCCAGGTCCGTCTGATCGGGTCGGTCGGTGTTGGTACGTCGGGTTCGTCGCTGACCGGCGGTCTGGTGCCGACGGGCGTGAACTTCCCGATCGCAGGCAAGCTCGAGATCCATCTCAAGCCCGGTACGGTGAATCAGGTTGCGGTGGACAAGAAGTCCTTCAAGGCCGCACCGGCCCGCGTGACCCTCAAGGACATCCACATCAAGGTTGATGGTTGTGCGGGACAGTCGTTCCTCCGGTCCTATGCGACGCTGACGAGCTCGACGACGGATACCGACGACATCGTCGCCTACTACGGCGTCACGAAGTCCGTATGACCCATGTGATCAGGCAGGCACCGGCGGCGCTTCTCGCCGCCGGTGCCGCCGTCGTCCTCGCGTCCACCGCGCAGGCTCAGCCGCCCCTTCCGCCGGAACCCCCGGCGCCACCACCGTCACCGGGTCCCACCATCCCGGTGATCGGTGCACCACTCGGTTCGAACGGCTGGAACGTGTTGGCGCAGAGCAACCCTCAGGGACCGACCGGTCCGCTCGGCGTGCCCGAGATCCCCGGTATCCAGCGGGACACGGTGCTCGGTCAGAATCCGGTGCCGTCTGCACCCGGTGCGGGGCCGGGTGTTGTGCCGAGTCTGCGAGCGTTCAACAACGCCTACGGCGTTCCGCAGAACGAGGTCCCGGCGGCGCCGGGGCAGGGTCAGCAGTTCGACGTGGCACCCGGCGACGAGAACGCCGACGTGAATGGCCGGACGTGGCTGGGCCGCTACATCGACCTGTACCGCGACGGACGGCTCCGCGGCTCCCTGCTGGGCCAGTCGCCCCAGCAGCAACTGGGAGAGCCGTTGCCGGGCACCGCTCCGCCGCGGGGGACGAACATCCCTCCGGGACTCGTACAGTTCCTGCCCGATCCTGCGGGCCCTGCACCGGAGGGTCCGCAGGCAATGCCGGTGGTACCGCCGGCCTGACGGTCTCCGCCTACGGCCTGACACCACGGAGATCGGCCCCTGCCCACGCGGCGGGGGCCGATTGACGTTGCAGCCCAAAATTTTCTCGGCTACGGGACCTGCGTGACAAAGAAATCGGTCCCCGCTGATGCAGCGGGGACCGATTCCGGTGGTGAGGTCAGGCGGCGTCGGCCTCAGGCTTGCGGTGCTTGCCGCCGGTCGACGCGCCGGACGTCTCAGCCGACGCGCCGGATGTGGCGGTGTCCGACGACGGCTTCTCGGTCGCGCTCGTCTCTGCCTTGGTCCCAGCCTTATCGTCAGCCTTGCTGTCCGACTTCGTATCAGACTTGTCGGACTCGGCGTCTGCCGGTGCGTCGGTCGTGCTGTCGGACTGGTCCTCATCTTCGGGCGCTCTGTGCTTGGGGCCCTCGCTCTTCGGCGCGTCCGTGGTGTCAGAGCCAGCAACGTCCTCCGTGGGGGACGCCTCCGGCTGCTGCTCCACAGCGCTGTGATCCCGGGTGGCCTCGGCGAGGAGCGGATGCACGCCGCTGTCGAACACGCCGGCCGCGGTGGCGTCACCGGCGAGCAGATTCGGTGCCTGGCGCGACTGCAGTGCCGTCGCCCCGGAGGTGCCGCCGAAGATCTGCGAGACGATGTTCTTGTCGTACGCGATCTCGGACTTGATCGAGTTGCTGATGCCGGGGAGGGCGCCCTGCAGATTGGTGCGGACGGTGTTGACGTAGGCGGGGATCTCCGCGGTGCGGTTGGTCAGCACGTACGTCGCGACCGAGAACGGCAGGCCGGCCAATTGCACCACCGCGTTGACGGCTTTACCCACCGCGATCGAGACACCGTAGATGTTGTGGTACGGAATGGTCAGCAGCTGCAAGAACAGCGTGCCCGGATCAGCCTGCGCCGTAACGGTGTCGGCCGCGGACTTGACGGTGGCGGTGTCCTGGTTTCCGCCGAACAGTTGCGCGAGGAGGTCGAGGTCGTAGCCGATCTCCGACTGCACCGAGTCGACCACACCGGGGATGGCGTTGCCCAGGTTGTTGCGGACGGTCTGAAGGTAGGCCGGGAGCTCGGCGGTGCGGTTGGTCAGCACGTACGTCGCGACCGAGAAGGGCAGAGAGACGAGCTGGACGACGGCGTTGACGGCCTTGCCCAGGGCGATCGAGACTGCGTAGACGTTGTGGTACGGCGCGGTCAGCAGCTGCAGCAGCAGCGTGCCGGTGTCGACTCCGGACAGCTCGGCCATCGTGTCGACCGCCTCGACGAGCTTGGCGTCCTCGATCGGGGCGACCGAGCCGCCGAGCGTCCGCGCCGACGGCGGGACGGGATCGAAAGAGGTGACGGCGGCCGACAATTCGACGGGGATCGTCGCGATGGCCAGGGGGGATTCGTGGATGGTCGGGGTCATCGCCGGGGCCGCCAGGCAGGCAGCCGAGACGAATGCCACGAGAGGTTTGCCAATGGACGAGTGCATACCGTCGCCTTCGTAAAGGGGTGTCAGGACGGACGGAAATGTACGGGCTGCACGCATGGGCTGCCGGAACGCACAGCGGCACAGAGGTTCTCACCGGTTGAACGGACGGTGACCTTCCTGGCAGGCGCGGTTGAGCGGCTCAGACGGGCCGCGGCGCGACCAGGGCCGTGGCCGCGGCGACCGCCGGTTCGGTGATGCCCACGACGTCGCGGTCTTCTTCGACGAAGAACGCCGTGAGTTCCCGTAGCCCGCCGAGCAGGATCAGCGCCATCGGCGGCGACACCGGTCTCAGGCCGGCGCGCTCGAAGCCGGGGTTGTTCGTCAACGTCACGAGCAACTCGGTGAGATCGCCCATCACCTGCCGGTTGAGTGGCCGTGCCACCACGCCCAGCGCCGGGGCCTCGCGGATCCAGCACAGCGTGATCGCCGGCCGGGCCCGGATGTGCGCGACATAGGCGTCGACGGCCGAGCGGATCTGCGCCCGCCAGTCGTCGGCGGGGACGACCGCGCTGCGGATTCCGGCGATGAGGTCGCTGTTGTTGCGGCGCAGCAGTTCGATCAGGCACTGCTCCTTGCCGGCGAACTGCTCGTAGAACGTGCGCTTCGAGGTGCGCGCATGCCGGACGATGTCGGCCACCGTGGTGTCGCGGTAGCCGCGCTCGACGATCGAGGTGGTCAACCCGTCGAGCAGGCGATCCACCATCGGCGCCAGCACCGGCGTCTCGCTCATGTTCTCACCCTTGCGTTCCCGTGGTACCAACCGGTACCGTACCGGACATGACTGTGGTACACCGCAGTACCACGCCGCTGACCGCGGCGCGGCTGCCACCGAGTCCTGCCATTCCCAGGGCCCTGCAGGGCCTCGCGTTCTCGGTCTCCCGGAAATGGACGGTGCGCCAGATCGCGCGCCGCTTCGGCGACGTGTTCACCATGACGATCCCCGTGTTCGGCCGCACCGTGATCGTCGCCGACCCTGTGCTGGCCAAACAGGTGTTCATGGCCAACCCCGACGAGGTCGGCAACATCCTGCCGAACCTGTCGCGCGTCCTCGGTCCCGGCTCGGTGTTCGCCCTCGACGGCACCGACCACCGGCTGCGCCGCAAACTGCTGACACCTCCGCTGCACGGCAAGAGCATCAAGAACTACGAACGCATCTTCGAAGAGGAGACGCTGCGCGAAGCCGAGAGTTGGCCGGAGGGCGAGTCTTTCGAGACGCTCGAGCCGATGATGAGGATCACGCTGAACGTGATCCTGCGCGCCGTCTTCGGTGCCGACGGCGCGCATCTGGACGAACTGCGCCGCAACATCCCGCCGTGGGTCACGCTCGGGTCGCGGCTGGCGGTGCTGCCGATGCCGTCGCGCACGTACGGCCGCTTCACCCCGTGGGGCCGGCTCGCGCAGTACCGCAAGCGCTACGACGAGGTCATCGGCCGGCTCATCGACGCCGTGCTGGCCGACCCGAACCTGGACACGCGCGACGACGTGCTCTCGCTGCTGTTGCGCAGCACCTACGAGGACGGTTCGACGATGTCTCGTCAGGACGTCGGCGACGAACTGCTCACGCTGCTGGCCGCCGGCCACGAGACCACCGCGGCCACGCTGGGATGGGCCTTCGAACGCATCACGCGGCACCCCGAGGTGCTGTCGCGGCTGGCCGCCGAGGCCGACACCGACGACAACGAATACCGGCAGGCGACCCTTCTCGAGATCCAGCGCACCCGCACGATCATCGACTTCGCCGGCCGGCACGTGCACGCGCCGGCCTTCGAGCTCGGCGAATGGGTGATCCCGCAAGGCTATTCGATCCTGGTGGCGATCGCGCAGATGCACCGGCGCGCCGACGACTTCCCGGACCCGCAGCGGTTCGACCCGCAGCGCTTCGTCGGGCAACGGCCGCCGACCTTCGCCCACATCCCGTTCGGCGGCGGCACCCGCCGGTGCGTCGGCGCCACCTTCGCCAATGTCGAGATGGATGTCGTGCTGCGGACGGTATTGCGGCACTTCGAGATCGAGCCGACCACCGCGCCCCCGGAGAAGTCGCACTTCCGCGGTGTCGCGCACACGCCGAAGGACGGCGGACGCATCGTGGTGCGCCGCCGCCCCTAGACGGTCGCGCGAATCAGACCTGCGTCCGCTTCGGCAGCTTCCAGCCCGCCCGCGGGAAGTGGCAGGTGTAGCCGTTCGGGTAGTGCAGCAGGTAGTCCTGGTGCTCCGGCTCGGCCTCCCAGAAGTCGGGGGCCGGGCTCACCTCGGTGACCACCTTGCCGGGCCACAGCCCCGAGGCGTCGACGTCGGCGATCGTGTCGAGCGCGACCTCGCGCTGCTCGTCGTCGACGTAGAAGATCTCGGACCGGTAGCTCGTCCCGACGTCGTTGCCCTGACGGTTCTTCGTCGTCGGATCGTGGATCTGGAAGAAGAACTCCAGCAGCGCGCGGTAGTCGGTCTGCGCCGGGTCGTAGACGATCTCGACGGCCTCGGCATGGCCCGGGTGGTTGCGGTAGGTGGGGTGGTCGTTCTGCCCGCCGGTGTAGCCGACCCGGGTGGACACCACGCCGGGCTGCCTGCGGATCAGATCCTGCATGCCCCAGAAGCAGCCACCGGCCAGCACGGCCCGCTTGTGTTCGCTCACGCTTGCTCCTCATCGGCGGTCGAGTTGTCTGTGTCGGTGAACAATCCACGGTACTGCCCGTATCCCTGCTCCTCGAGTTCGTCGAGGTGGACGAAGCGCAGCGCCGCGGAATTGATGCAGTAGCGCAGTCCGCCGTCGGCGCGGGGGCCGTCGGTGAACAGGTGCCCGAGATGGCTGTCGCCGTGTGCGGAGCGCACCTCGGTCCTGATCATCAGGTGCGAGAAGTCACGCTTCTCGTGGACGTTGGCGCTCTCGATCGGCCGGGTGAAACTCGGCCAGCCGGTGCCGCTGTCGAACTTGTCGACCGAGGCGAACAGCGGTTCGCCGGACACCACGTCGACGTAGATGCCGGGTTCGTGGTTGTCCCAGTACTCGCCGGTGAACGGTCGCTCGGTGCCATTGCGCTGGGTGACGTGGTACTGCTCGGGCGACAAGGCGTCGACCGCTTTCGGGTTCTTGTTGTAAACCTTCGACATAGTGTTTCCATAACGGCCTGTGCTGCGCATTTGTTCCGTGCGCCCCTCGACAACGCCGGGTAGAACGTGTTCTAGTTCTTGTCGTGACAGCCAGTGCTTTCTCGCGGGAGGAACTCGCGGACGCGTTCGCCGTGTTCGAGCGGACCGTCGACCGCGCGGCGGGGACGCGCGACTGGGATCCCTGGGTCGAGCAGTACACCGACGACGTGCTCTACATCGAGCACGCGGCGGGCACCATGCGCGGACGCGAGGAGGTGCGGCCCTGGATCTGGAACACCATGGAGAGCTTCCCCGGTAATCACATGACGGCGTTCCCGGCGCTGTGGAAGGTTTTCGACCCCGACACCGGCCGCGTCATCTGCGAACTCGACAACCCGATGCGCGACCCTGGCGACGGCACGATCATCAGCGCCACCAACATCTCGATCGTCACCTACGCCGGCGACGGCAAGTGGCGCCGCCAGGAGGACATCTACAACCCGCTGCGCTTCGTCAAGGCCACCCTGAAGTGGTGCGCGAAGGCCCAGGAACTCGGCACCCTGCCCGACGAGGCGGCCGAGTGGATGGCCCGGGTGAGTCGATGAGGGTGCTGGTGATCGGCGCCAACGGCTATCTGGGCAGCCACGTCACCCGTCAGCTCGTCGAGGCGGGGCAGGACGTGCGGGTGATGGTGCGCGAGGACGCCGTGACGTCCGGCAAGACCGTCGGCATCGATGACCTCATCGATGACCGGGCGGTCACCCGGTTCACCGGGGACATCTGGAACGACGCGGTGCTGCGCGAGGCGATGACCGGATGCGACGTCGTCTACTACTGCGTCGTCGACACCCGCGGCTGGCTGCGCGACCCGGCGCCGCTGTTCCGCACCAACGTCGACGGCACCCGCCACGTGCTCGACATCGCCACCGAGCCGGCCATCGCCGCAGGACTGAGGAAGTTCGTCTTCACCAGCAGCTATGTGACCGTGGGACGCCGGCGCGGCCGCACCGCCACCGAGAACGACGAGATCGCCGACGAGCGCGGGCTCACGCCGTATGTGCGGTCTCGTCTGCAGGCCGAGAGGCTGGTGCTGGACTACGCCAGGAGCCGTGGCCTGCCCGCCGTGGCGATGTGCGTGTCCACCACCTACGGCGCGGGGGACTGGGGCCGCACGCCGCATGGTGCGATCATCGCCGGCGCCGCGTTCGGCAAGCTGCCGTTCGTGATGGGCGGCATCGAGCTCGAGGCGGTGGGCATCGACGACGCCGCTCAGGCGCTGCTGCTGGCCGCCGAGAAGGGCCGCGTCGGTGAGCGGTATCTGATCTCGGAGAAGATGATCTCCAATGCCGAGGTGGTGCGGATCGCGGCCGAGGCGGCGGGCGTGCCCGCGCCGACGAGGACGATTCCGCTCGCGGTGTCCTACGCCATAGCCGCGATGGGCAGCCTCAAGGGCCGGCTGACCGGAACCGACCAGCGGCTGTCGCTGGGCTCGCTGCGCCTGATGCGCGCCGAAGCGCCCGTCGACTGCACCAAGGCGAAGCGGGAGTTGGGCTGGCAGCCGCGACCGGTCGAGGAGTCGATCCGCGAAGCGGCGACGTTCTGGGTGGACCTGCGCGCCGCCAGGCGTTAGCGCTCAGGCGGCCCGCAGTCCGAGCACCGGCTGTCGTTGTCGCCCGTCGCAGAACGTCGCCGACCACGGCCACCGTCCCCTGCCATCGGCCCAGACGGCCTGCAGCACCCGGATGGGACCCTCCGCATGGGTGACGGCCCAGCCGCAGTGCACATCCGGATGATCCACGTCGACGAACTCGACGGCAGGGCCGTCCGGAACCACGAACCGATCTCCGGACCCCCACCGCGCACCCCGCAGCGCCTCCCCTGCCAGCGCCCGCAGAAGGCGCAGCGCCCGCGGCGGAGACACGCTGGTCACCAGCACCTCGGGCAGGTTCCGATCGGAGAGTCCCACGGTATAGGCGAACGGCATGGTGTCCTCGACGTACTGGACCATCCACCCGTTCCTGAGCACCTTGCCCCGCACGACCTCCAGGTAGTCCTGCCGGGTCGCGGTGGGGTGATCGCAGAGCCAACACATGCGCACAGCGTGCACCCGCACACCGACATGGCGGTGCTGCCACAATCTGTCGGTGCGCAACGGTGACATCTCCCACTGGTTCGACCGACTGCCGACGCCCAGGGCGTTCCTGCCCGGTGGTCGCGACGCAGACGTCTGCATCGTCGGCGCCGGCTACACCGGACTGTGGACGGCGTACTACCTGAAGAAGGCGGACCCGAGCCTGCGCATCGTGGTGCTCGAGGCGCGCTTCGCCGGGTTCGGGGCGTCCGGGCGCAACGGCGGCTGGCTGTCGGGGCTGGTGCCCGGGGACCGTGAGCGCATGGCGCGTCAGTACGGCCGGGACGGAGTGGTGGGCTGGCAGCGCGCCCTCAACGAGTCCGTCGACGAGGTCATCGACGTGGCCGCCCGGGAAGGCATCGAGGCGGGCATCGTCAAGGGCGGGACACTGGAGGTGGCCCGCAACCGCGCCCAAGCCGGCCGGCTTGCCGCCGCGGCGGCAGCCGAGCGTCGCTGGCAGGTCGACGGCATCGAAGAGCTGTCGAAAGACGAAGCCTCGCAACGTATTCGGCTCAGCGATGTGGTGGCGGCCTATCACAACCCGCACTGCGCCAGGGTCCAGCCGGCTGCGCTGGTGCGCGGTCTGGCCGACACGGTCGTCGCGCTGGGAGTGGACATCTACGAAGGCTCACCGGTCACCGAGATCGCGGCGGGCCGGGCCGTCACCCCGCGCGGTACCGTCACCGCGCCGGTGGTGCTGCGGGCCACCGAGGGGTTCACCGCCGGGCTGCCCGGACTCAAACGCCGCTGGCTGCCGATGAACAGCTCGATGATCGCGACCGACCCGATCCCCGCCGAGGTGTGGGACGCGATCGGCTGGGAGGGCCGCGAAACCCTCGGCGACACCGCGCACGGCTTCTTCTACGCGCAACGCACGGTCGACGACCGCATCGCGATCGGCGGGCGCAGCGTCCCGTACCGCTTCGGTTCCCGCACCGACCGCGACGGCCGGGTGCCCGCGCGCACCATCGACGCGTTGACCGCCACGCTGCGCACAGTCCTCCCGCAGGTGGCAGGCGTCGGGATCGCCCACGGCTGGTGCGGGGTGCTGGCCGT
This sequence comes from Mycolicibacterium psychrotolerans, assembly GCF_010729305.1. Classification (NCBI taxonomy): domain Bacteria; kingdom Bacillati; phylum Actinomycetota; class Actinomycetes; order Mycobacteriales; family Mycobacteriaceae; genus Mycobacterium; species Mycolicibacterium psychrotolerans. The sequence continues at coordinate 1,181,462 of NZ_AP022574.1, forward strand.
GCCACGCGACTGGGAGGCGACGGTCGACTTCGACCGGGCCAGCGGCCTCGGCTGGGCGGGCGGCTACGTCGGCCACGGCGTGACCGCCACCAATCTCGCCGGCCGGACGCTCGCCGATCTGGTGCTCGGGCACGCAACGCCGCTGACGGAACTGCCGTGGGTGGGGCACCGGTCGAAGAACTGGGAACCCGAACCGCTGCGCTGGCTCGGTGTGCGCGGCATGTATCTGGCCTACAAGGCCGCCGATTGGCACGAGGGCAGGGGCCGCGCCCGGACCTCGCCCATCGCGGTGGTCGCCGACAAGATCGCCGGGCGCCCGCACTGAGCGTTCAATGGTGGGTATGACCGACCGACCTGTGCTCGAGCCGTCCAGCACCCATCCGATCACCGTCGAACCCACGGGCCGACACGTCGTCGTCCTGATCGAGGGCGACGTCGTCGCCGAGACCGACGCCGCGCTCACGCTGCAGGAGGCGAGCTACCCTGCGGTGCAGTACATCCCGATCGCCGACGTGGCGCAGGACCTGCTGGTCCGCAGTGACACCGCGACCTACTGCCCGTTCAAGGGCGACGCCGCCTACTACCATCTGCGCACCTCCGGCGGCGCCACGGTCACCGACGCGGTGTGGACCTACGAGCAGCCCTATCCCGCGGTGGCCGCCATCGCCGGGCACGTGGCGTTCTATCCGGACAAGGCCGATGTCCGGGTGCAGCCCTAGGCTGTGCGCGTGCACAGTACGGCCAGCGTGGTGTTCGCCGGCCCGGCGAGTCCGGGGCTGACGCTCGCGCCGCTGCGCCGGGGCCGGGCCGACCCGTGCCATCACGACGCCCCCGACGGCGCGATCTGGCGCACCAGCCTGCTCGCGAGCGGACCGGTGACCGCCAGACTCAGCCGGGACGCCGTCGACACCGTCGGCTGCGAAGCCTGGGGACCCGGCGCCGGCGAGTTCACCGACGCCCTGCCCGCCCTGCTCGGCGCCGACGACGACAAGACCGGGTTCGATCCGCGGGATCCGACGATCGCGCGTGCCCACCAGCGGGTGCCGCACCTGCGGCTGGGCCGCACCGGGCGCGTGCTCGAGGCGCTGGTGCCCGCCATCCTCGAACAGCGGGTGTACGGCAAGGACGCCCGGCGCGCCTGGCGCAGACTCGTCGGCAAGTACGGCACCCCCGCGCCCGGGCCGGCTCCGGCGCACATGCGGGTGCCCCCGACGGCCGAGGCGTGGCGACGCGTGCCCTCCTGGGAGTTCCACCTCGCCAACGTCGACCCCGGCCGCGCCCGGACCATCGTCGGCTGCGCCCAGCGGGCCGACGCGCTCGAACGCCTGGTGCACCGGTCCTCCGAGGCGGCGCGTGCCGCGCTGATGTCGCTGCCCGGGGTCGGGGTGTGGACGGCGGCCGAGACCGCGCAGCGTGCCTTCGGTGACGCCGACGCACTGTCGGTGGGGGATTACCACCTGTCCACCATGGTGGGCTGGAGCCTGCTCGGTCACCCCATCGACGACGACGCGATGGTGGCGCTGCTCGCGCCGCTGGCGCCGCACCGGCACCGCGCGGTCCGGTTGCTGGAAGCCAGTGGCCTCGCGGTGAATCCGCGCTTCGGGCCACGCGCTGCGATACCGAACCTTGCCGAAATGTGACGTCTGCCAGAGGGGATTATCGCGCCGACGGCCCGGGTACACCTCGCGGGAACAACGCGAAGGAGCCAACATGAGTGCATTCACCGTGCCCGGACTGTCCGACAAGCAGGGCGCCGAGGTGGCCGAACTTCTGCAGAAGGCGCTGAGCCGCTACAACGATCTGCACCTCACCCTCAAGCATGTGCATTGGAATGTGGTGGGGCCCAACTTCATCGGCGTCCACGAGATGATCGATCCGCAGGTCGAGCTGGTGCGTGGGTACGCCGACGAGGTCGCGGAACGCATCGCCGCACTCGGCGCGTCGCCGCAGGGCACGCCGGGCGCGATCCAGAACGACCGCACGTGGGACGACTACTCCGTCGGCCGCGACACGGTCCAGGCGCACCTGGCGGCGCTGGATCTCGTCTACACCGGGGTCATCGAGGACACCCGCAAGAGCATCGAGAGGGTCGGGGAGCTCGACCCGGTCACCGAAGACATGCTCATCGGGCACGCAGGCGAGCTGGAGAAGTTCCAGTGGTTCGTGCGCGCGCATCTGGAGAACTCGGGCGGTCAGCTCGCCAACGAGGGCGCCGACACCGAGAAGAGCGCCGCCGGCCAGGCCAAGAAGAACTCCTGACCGACTGTCAGTGCTCCGGGGTTCCGCCCGGGAGCGCTTCATCGCGGACCGGCCGGTCGGCGAGTTTGTCGGCGGTACCGAAAAGATACGGATAGGCGACACCGGCGACGGCGGCGCCCACCAGCGGAGCGACCCAGAACACCCACAGCTGCGCGGGGGCGCCGTCGCCGTTGAAGAACGCGACGCCGGTGGACCGCGCCGGGTTCACCGAGGTGTTGGAGATCGGTATCGAGATCAGGTGGATCAGCGTCAGCGTCAGGCCGATCGACAGCCCGGCGAAACCCTTCGGCGCGCGGTCGTCGGTCGACCCGAGGATGACCAGCAGGAACACGAATGTCAGCAGCACCTCGGCGATGAGCACCGCGACCAGCGAGTAGCCGCCGGGGGAGTGGCTGCCGTATCCGTTGGCAGCCATGTTGCCTGTGGCGGTGAAGCCGTCGCGGCCCCGGGCGATCGCATAGATCGCCGCTCCGGCGACCAGTCCGGCGACCACCTGCGTGACCCAGTATCCGGGCAGCGCCTTCCACTCGACCCGCTTGGCCAGCGCCGCACCCAGCGTGACCGCCGGGTTGAAGTGCCCGCCCGAAATGGTGCCGAACGCATAGACGCCGGTGAGCACGGTCAGCCCGAACGCCAGCGCGACGCCGGCGAAACCGATCCCCAGCGAGACGCCGTCGTCGGAGAGAAACTTCGCGGCGAAGACGGCGCTGCCGCAGCCGCCGAACACCAGCCAGAACGTTCCGATGAACTCCGCTGCGAGGCGGTGCAGCATCGTGGGTGGACGCATGGGGAGCCCTTCCGCTCGGTGGGGCTCAACTGTGACAGCTTGCGGCGGTGCGCGGTCCCGGTGTGTCCGAACTGATGCGTTAGCGCAACGACGGCTCCACCGCAGGTCAGCGGTAACCGGTGAGCCGGGCCAGCAGCGCGGTCCGGCCGTCGGCGCCCACCGCTGTCGCCTCGGCCACGCCGCTGCCGCGGCCGGCATGCAGTGCCCGGGCGGCGTAGTGAGCCTCCCCGCCGCCATGGAAGGGACGCAGGAAGTTCACGCGCAGCGACGCCGGGTGAAAGGCGGCCCCTGCGGCGCGGTGCAATGCGGCCGACCCGACGAGTTCGAGGCCCATCGACGACACCCCGCCGTGCACGGCGCCCACCAAGTTGTTCAGCACCGGATCGTCGTTCTGCATCAAAGCGCTTCCCGCACTCCCGGTTTCAGCGACCTCGACGGACATCAGGTCCGCCAGCCGATGCCCCGGCAGTGACGCGGACCCGGCCTCGGGCCATGCGACCAGATCCGCGGGGGAGGCGATGTAGAACGAGCGGACGGTCGCGGTTGCCACGATGACGTCCTGCACGCTCAGCTCGCAGAGCGCGAGAGCGGTGGCGCCCTTCGGTCCGAAGGGACGCGCGACGCCGACCACCGGGACGTCGGGTGCGGCCGCGATGGCCTCGGCGGCCCCAGGAGCGATCTCCACGGCCAGCTCGCTGGACACCGTCCACTCGCCGGTCCCGCGCCGCAGATGATTGACCACGCCGCCGATGTGGTCGACCAGCATGGCCAGCGGGGCAACGGTGGCCTCATCGGTACAGGGATTGGTCAGACCGGCCACCGGGATCGACGCCACAGAGCGATCCGCGCCTTCGCGGGTGGTGTCGATGCCGAAGCGGCCCAGCGGAGTGTTCAACGGGTGGGGCACTCCTGCAGCCTGACGGCTCCGTGCCACACCCGGTACCCCTTGGGGGTATTCCTGACAGTGTGTTCGATCGAGGCAGGCGAATCAGCGAATCGCGAAAAGGGCTGTGGGGCAACGGCATCCGGGATGGGAGCCGGGGGTGCTCTGCCGGCGTCACCGTCGCCCGGGTTTGCTCGCCGCCTCGAGGGGCGCTCTCAGCAGGTGGCAGGGGAATTCTAAGAATCCGACGAGGCTTTGTGCAAATGTTGGACGGTCCTTTCTCGCACTACACGGCCATTTCTTCCTCTACCAGCAAATCAAGGGCGGAGGTGAGGCGGGTGTGTGATGTGTCTCTCATCCGGCCATCCGAGTAGTTGCCGGGGCGAAACACCGCCCACGGCAACGTTATTCGACTGTGATCTGACGGCCCGGGTCGCCGACGGCCGAATTGGCGGGCGAACTGGCTTAGGGTCAACTAAGTTGGCATGTCAGGGGCCCTTTGTCATATCGTTTTGAGCACTTGTGGCGCGTGGAAAAAGGGCCGTCGTTCAGTGCTGCACGAAGGTCCCTCCGCCGCCGCCCCGGCTAACGCTCTCGTCAACGGTTGCCGTTCGCGAACGCTCCGCCGAGGTCTGTGAAGAAATAAGGTAGGTGGGAATGGCGCCCAGTCCACAGGGCCTGTACAACCCCGCGTTCGAGCACGACGCGTGCGGCGTGGCGATGGTGGCCGACATGCACGGACGCCGCAGCCGCGACATCGTCGAGAAGGCCATCACCGCGCTGCTGAATCTGGAGCACCGAGGGGCCCAGGGCGCCGAGCCGAACACCGGCGACGGCGCGGGCATCCTGCTCCAGGTGCCGGACGAGTACTTCCGTGCGGTCGTGGACTTCGACCTTCCCGAACCGGGCAGCTACGCCACCGGCATCGCCTTCCTGCCGCAGTCGTCGAAGGACGCCGCGACGGCGTGCGAGTCGGTCGGCAAGATCGCCGAAGCCGAAGGTCTGCGCGTGCTCGGGTGGCGTGAGGTGCCCACCGACGAATCCTCGCTCGGCGCCCTCGCCCGCGACGCGATGCCCACCTTCCGGCAGGTCTTCCTCGCCGGCGCCTCCGGAATGGACCTCGAGCGGCGCGCCTACGTGGTCCGCAAGCGTGCCGAACACGAACTCGGCACCAAGGGCCCCGGTCAGGACGGCCCCGGCCGAGAGACGGTGTACTTCCCCAGCCTGTCCGGTCAGACGTTCGTCTACAAGGGCATGCTGACCACCCCGCAGCTCAAGGCGTTCTACCTCGATCTGCAGGACGAACGGCTCACCAGTGCGCTCGGTATCGTGCACTCCCGGTTCTCCACCAACACCTTCCCGTCGTGGCCGCTGGCCCACCCCTTCCGCCGGGTGGCCCACAACGGTGAGATCAACACCGTCACCGGCAACGAGAACTGGATGCGCGCCCGCGAGGCTCTGATCAACACCGACGTATTCGGGTCGGGTCAGGATCTCGACAAGATCGTGCCGGTGTGCACCCCCGGGGCCTCCGACACCGCCCGCTTCGACGAGGTGCTCGAGCTGCTCCACCTCGGCGGCCGCAGCCTGCCGCACGCGGTGCTGATGATGATCCCGGAGGCCTGGGAGCGCCACGAGTCGATGGACCCGGCGCGCCGGGCGTTCTACCGGTACCACGCTTCCCTGATGGAGCCCTGGGACGGGCCGGCGTCGGTGTGCTTCACCGACGGCACCGTGATCGGCGCGGTCCTGGACCGCAACGGGCTGCGCCCGTCGCGCATCTGGGTGACCAGCGACGGACTGGTCGTGATGGCCTCGGAGGCCGGCGTCCTCGACGTCGATCCGGGCAAGGTCGTGCAGAAGATGCGGCTGCAGCCCGGCCGGATGTTCCTCGTGGACACCGCGCAGGGCCGCATCGTCGACGACGAGGAGATCAAGGCCGAACTCGCCGCCGAGCATCCCTACCAGGAATGGCTCGACGCCGGGCTGTTCCAGCTCGAGGAGCTGCCGCCGGGCGACTACGTGCGGATGCCCCACCACCGCGTCGTCCTGCGGCAGCAGATCTTCGGCTACACCTACGAGGAGCTCAACCTGCTGGTCGCGCCTATGGCGCGCACCGGCGCCGAGGCGCTGGGCTCGATGGGCACCGACACCCCGATCGCCGTGCTCTCGTCGCGGCCCCGCGTGCTCTACGACTACTTCCAGCAGCTGTTCGCGCAGGTCACGAACCCGCCGCTGGACGCAATCCGCGAAGAGGTGGTCACCAGCCTGGCCGGCACCGTCGGCCCGGAGGGCGACCTGCTCAACCCCGACGCCGAGTCCTGCCGGCAGATCGCGCTGTCGCAGCCGATCCTGCGCAACGCGGAGCTGTCGAAGCTGATCTGCGTCGACCCCGACCACGAGATCCGCGGCCACAAGCACGGCATGCGCGCCGCGGTGATCCGCTGCCTGTACCCGGTCAACCGCGGCGGTCAGGGCCTCAAGGAAGCCCTGGACAACGTGCGCGCCAAGGTCTCGGCCGCCATCCGCGACGGCGCCCGGATCATCGTTCTCTCCGACCGCGAATCCAACGAGCAGATGGCGCCGATCCCGTCGCTTCTGTCCGTCGCCGCGGTGCACCACCACCTGGTCCGGGACCGGACCCGCACCAAGGTCGGCCTCGTCGTGGAGGCCGGCGACGCCCGCGAGGTGCACCACATGGCGTGCCTGGTCGGCTTCGGCGCCGCCGCGATCAACCCGTACATGGCCTTCGAGTCGATCGAGGACATGGTCGATCGCGGCGTCATCACCGGCATCAGCAGTGATCAGGCCAAGGCCAACTACGTCAAGGCCGCAGGCAAGGGCGTGCTCAAGGTGATGTCGAAGATGGGCATCTCCACGCTGGCGTCCTACACCGGCGCGCAGCTGTTCCAGGCCATCGGCATCAGCCAGAAGCTGCTCGACGAGTACTTCACCGGGCTGTCCTGTCCGGTCGGCGGCATCGACCTCGACGACATCGCCGCCGACGTCTCGGCCCGCCACACGCTGGCGTACCTCGACCGTCCCGACGAGTGGGCGCACCGCGAGCTCGAGGTCGGCGGTGAATACCAGTGGCGCCGGGAGGGCGAATACCACCTGTTCAACCCCGACACGGTGTTCAAGCTGCAGCACTCCACCCGCACCGGGCAGTACGAGGTGTTCAAGGAGTACACCAAGCTTGTCGACGACCAGAGCGAGCGGATGGCCTCGCTGCGCGGGCTGCTGAAGTTCCGCGCGGGTGAACGCCCGCCGGTGCCGATCGAGGAGGTCGAGCCGGCCACCGAGATCGTCAAGCGGTTCTCCACGGGCGCGATGAGCTATGGCTCCATCTCCGCCGAGGCGCACGAGACGCTGGCGATCGCGATGAACCGCCTTGGTGGGCGGTCGAACTCCGGTGAGGGCGGTGAGGCCGTCGCCCGCTTCGACCGTGACGAGAACGGCGACTGGCGCCGCAGCGCGATCAAGCAGGTCGCCTCCGGCCGGTTCGGCGTGACCAGCCACTACCTGACCAACTGCACCGACATCCAGATCAAGATGGCCCAGGGTGCGAAACCCGGTGAGGGCGGCCAACTTCCGGGACACAAGGTGTACCCCTGGGTGGCCGAGGTGCGGCACTCCACGCCCGGCGTCGGCCTGATCTCGCCGCCGCCGCACCACGACATCTACTCGATCGAGGATCTCGCGCAGCTGATCCACGACCTGAAGAACGCGAACCCGTCGGCACGGGTGCACGTGAAGCTGGTGTCCGAGAACGGCGTGGGAACGGTGGCGGCCGGTGTGTCCAAGGCGCACGCCGATGTCGTGCTGATCTCCGGGCACGACGGCGGCACCGGCGCCACGCCGCTGACGTCGATGAAGCACGCGGGCGCGCCGTGGGAGCTCGGTCTGGCCGAGACGCAGCAGACGTTGCTGCTCAACGGACTTCGCGACCGCATCGTGGTCCAGGTCGACGGACAGCTCAAGACGGGCCGCGACGTCGTGGTCGCCGCGCTGCTCGGCGCCGAGGAGTTCGGCTTCGCGACCGCACCGCTGGTGGTGTCCGGCTGCATCATGATGCGCGTCTGCCACCTCGACACCTGCCCCGTCGGCGTGGCCACCCAGAACCCGGTGCTGCGGCAGCGCTTCAACGGCAAGCCGGAGTTCGTGGAGAACTTCTTCCTGTTCATCGCCGAGGAAGTCCGCGAACTGATGGCGCAGTTGGGCTTCCGCACCGTCAACGAGATGGTGGGCCAGGTGGGCGCGCTGGACACCGCGCAGGCCGCCGAGCACTGGAAGGCCCACAAGCTGGATCTCACGCCCGTCCTGCACGAGCCCGAGTCGGCGTTCATGAACCAGGACCTGTACTGCAGTTCCCGCCAGGACCACGGTCTGGACAAGGCGCTCGACCAGCAGTTGATCGTGCAGTGCCGCGAGGCGCTCGATTCCGGTTCGCCGGTGCGATTCTCGACGACGATCGCCAACGTCAACCGCACCGTGGGCACGATGCTCGGCCACGAGGTGACCAAAGCCTATGGCGGGCAGGGTCTGCCGGACGGAACGATCGACATCACGTTCGAGGGTTCGGCCGGTAACAGCTTCGGCGCCTTCGTGCCCAAGGGCGTCACGCTGCGCGTCTACGGCGACGCGAACGACTATGTCGGCAAGGGCCTGTCGGGTGGACGCATCGTGGTGCGCCCGCCGGACGGTGCGCCGGCCGACTACGTCGCCGAGGACAACATCATCGCCGGCAACGTCGTGCTCTTCGGCGCGACCAGCGGCGAGATGTTCCTGCGCGGTCAGGTCGGTGAGCGGTTCGCGGTGCGTAACTCCGGTGCCCACGCCGTCGTGGAGGGCGTCGGTGACCACGGGTGCGAGTACATGACCGGCGGCCGCGTCGTCATCCTCGGGCCCACCGGGCGCAACTTCGCCGCGGGCATGTCCGGCGGCATCGGCTACGTGTACGACCCCGACGGTGTGCTCGCCGACAACCTCAACGCCGAGATGGTGGCACTCGAGAGCCTCGACGACGAGGACGTCGACTACCTGCGCGGCATGATCACCGCGCACGTCGACGCCACCGAATCCGCGGTGGCACAACAGATCCTGGCCGACTGGGAGAACCAGCTCGGTCTCTTCACCAAGGTGATGCCGCGCGACTACAAGCGTGTGTTGCAGGCCATCGCCGATGCGCAACGCAACGGAGACGATGTGAACGAGGCGATCATGGCGGCCGCAAGTGGCTGATCCGCGCGGTTTCATGAAGTACACGCACCGCGAGACCCCGCCGCGGCGCCCCGTCGATCTTCGGCTGAGGGACTGGAAAGAGGTCTACGAAGAGTTCCCCGAGGACCACCTCCAGGTTCAGGCATCGCGATGCATGGACTGCGGAATCCCCTTCTGCCACAACGGCTGTCCGCTGGGGAACCTGATCCCGGAGTGGAACGACCTGGTGCGCACCGCGCGCTGGCGCGACGCCATCGAGCGGCTGCACGCGACCAACAACTTCCCGGAATTCACCGGGCGGCTGTGTCCGGCGCCGTGCGAGGGGTCGTGTGTGCTGGGCATCAACCAGGATCCCGTGACCATCAAGCAGGTCGAGGTCGAGATCATCGACAGGGCCTTCGCCGAAGGCTGGGTCGTGCCGTTGCCTCCGGACCGGTTGACGGGCAAGAAGGTGGCCGTCGTCGGGTCGGGGCCCGCGGGATTGGCTGCCGCGCAACAGCTCACCCGGGCCGGCCATGACGTGACGGTGTTCGAGCGCGACGACCGCATCGGCGGGCTGCTGCGCTACGGCATCCCCGAGTTCAAGATGGAGAAGCGCCACATCGACCGGCGCCTTGAGCAGATGCGGGCCGAGGGCACACAGTTCCGCACCGGCGTCAACGTCGGGGTCGACATCACCGCCGCGCAGCTGCGCTCCGAGTTCGATGCCGTCGTGCTGGCCGGGGGCGCCACCGCCCGTCGTGACCTGCCGATCCCCGGTCGCGACCTGACGGGCATCCACCAGGCCATGGAGTACCTGCCGTGGGCCAACCGCGTCCAGCTCGGCGACCCGGTCGTCGACGACGACGGCCAGCCGCCGATCACGGCGAAGGGCAAGAAGGTCATCATCATCGGCGGCGGCGACACCGGCGCCGACTGCCTGGGCACCGCGCACCGGCAGGGCGCCGAGCATGTGCACCAGTTCGAGATCATGCCCCGCCCGCCGGAGACCCGCGCCGATTCCACCCCGTGGCCGACGTACCCGCTGATGTACCGCGTCACCTCCGCGCACGAGGAGGGCGGCGACCGCGTCTACTCGGTCAACACCGAGGAGTTCTACGGCGAGGACGGCCGGGTGACCGGGCTGCGTGGCTATGAGGTCGAGATGAAGGCGGGCAAGTTCGAGAAGGTCGAGGGCACCGACTTCGAGATGGACGCCGACCTGGTGCTGCTCGCCATGGGTTTCACCGGCCCCGAACGGGAGGGCCTGCTGACCGACCTCGGCGTCGAGATCAACGAGCGCGGCAACGTCGGGCGTGACTCGGTGTTCGCCACCTCGGTGCCCGGCGTGTACGTCGCCGGCGACATGGGCCGCGGGCAGTCGCTGATCGTCTGGGCGATCGCCGAGGGCCGCGCCGCGGCGTCGGCGGTCGATCGGTGCCTGATGGGCCACACGGCGCTGCCGGCGCCGATCAAGCCGACGGCCGTCCCCCAGCGCTAGGCCATTCATCGCTCGGTCACCGAGCGTGCACGAACGGTTGTGATCGCATCGAATTCACAACCGTGGCGGCACGCTCGGTGCACGAGACGGTCGCAGCACGGTTTCGGCGCGTTAACACCCGTCACTTCAGTCACACCAGAAACAGCATATTTTTATTCGGCGTGCCTCCAACTGTTTGCCAGCAGTCGGGTATCTAATGACTCGTTAAGGGCGCTGCGGTAAGGTGGCTCCCCGGTTCAGCTATTGGCATACCGCAGGAGTTTCACCGTGTACATCACCCCGATTACCCGGACGCGGATGGGTCGAATTGCCTGGTCATTGTTCCGCCACCCCGTCAAGAGCCGCACTTTTCCCGCCAAAGCGGAACGGCTGATCACCGCCGACGAACTCGTTCGTTACGGCTACTAGCGAATTATGCCGCTCCCGTGGGTGCCGCTGAGACCTTGCTGGGGCCCGCTTTTGCCGAACGTTATCGTTTCGTGACCGTCAGCGGTCTTTGCTGAGCAGACCGGAGTCGCGGATCGTCTCGGCGAGCGGCTCGAGCACCGCGGGATCGTACGGCGGCGGCAGGTAGATGATCGCGAGGTCGAGCCCCTCGGCGCCCAGCGCGATGCAGTCTTCGATGACGCGGCGGTAGTCGCGGTCCTCGCCGAGCCGGACGTGCGCCGAGAGCAGGATCTCCTTCGGGTCGCGGCCCACGTCGGCGCAGTGCCGGGCCAGGACGTCGCGCTTGCGGGCGAATTCCTCGGGGGTTCCGCCGACGAAGTTCCAGTGATCGGCGTACTGGGCGGTGATCCGCAGCGTGCGCTTCTCGCCGTTCCCGCCGATGCAGATGGGCGGGTGCGGCTGCTGCGGGCCCTTCGGCTCGTTCCGGGCGTCCTTGAGTTGGTAGTAGGTGCCGTCGAAGGTGGTGGTCTCCTGCGAGAGCAGGCCTTTGAGTACCTGGCAGGCCTCCTCGAAGCGGTCGAAGCGCTCCTTGATGCTGCCGAGCTCGATGCCGTAGGCGCCGGACTCCTCTTCGTTCCAGCCGGCGCCGATGCCCAGTTCCAGGCGACCATCGGACACGATGTCCAGGGCCGAGGCCATGTTGGCCAGGACGGCGGGGTGCCGGTAGTGGATGCCGGTCACGAGCACCCCGACCCGCAGCCGGGTGGTCGCCTGCGCCAGCGCCGTGAGCGTCACCCACCCCTCCAGGCAGGGGCCGGTCGAGTCGGAGAAGATCGGATAGAAGTGGTCGAAGGTCCAGCCGGACTCGAAGACGTCGATGTCGTCGGCGGCCTTCCAGACCGCCAGCATGTCGGACCAGGTGGTGTTCTGCGGCGAAGTCTTGAATGCGAATCTCACTTCTTCGACTCTAGGTCCGTCGCGATGACTTCTCGACCGCCGGCAGGTCGGTACGGACATGATCGACATGACCTCGGCGTGTGCACGCACCGCCGACCTTCTGCACAACATCGGCGACGAGCACCTGGCGGGCCCCACACCCTGCGCGGATATGACGGTGGCGGCGTTGGTGTCCCACCTCGGCGGCCTGGCGGCGGCGTTCACCGCGGCGGCGGCCAAGCAGTTCGGCGAGCTCACCGACACCCCGCCGGAGGTCAGTGAGGAACTCGACGACGATTGGCACGCCGCGTATCCGAAGCGGCTCGCCGAGCTGGCCGCCGCCTGGCGCGAACCGTCGGCGTGGCAGGGAATGTCCCGGGCAGGCGGCGTCGACTTCCCCGCAGACGTCGGCGGGCTGATCGCACTGACCGAGGTCGTCGTGCACGGGTGGGATCTCGCGCGCGCGACGGGGCAGCCCTACGCGGTCGAGGACGCGGTTCTGGAGGCGGTGCTGCCGCATGTCACGGAAATCGCCGAACAGGGTCCGGTGGAGGGGCTGTTCGCTGCGCCGGTGCCCGTCGGCGAGAATGCTCCGCTGCCGGACCGGGTGATCGCGCTCACCGGCCGGGATCCGGGCTGGACTCCCTAGCCGCTCAGTGCGGCCGGCCGCTCACATGGGTGCGGGCGTGCTCGATCGCCTCGTCGAGGGTGCCCACGAGATGGCGTTCGTGGCGCAGTGATTCGAAGACGCCGACGTTCTCCAGCAATGCCGTGTGCTCCTCGCGCACCCCCTTGATGATGACCGTGATGCCGCGGGATTCCAGCTCGGCGCAGATCTGCGCGAGCGTGTTCGCACCGGTGGCGTCGAGCATGCCCAGTTGCGACATCCGGATGATGACCACAGAGGTGTGCGGATGGTCGGCGTCGACGATCGCCGTCCAGATGCGGTCGGCCACCCCGAAGAACATCGCTCCGTCCAGACGCAGCAGTGCGATCTCGTCGTCACCGGGCGCGGCCGGGCCTGGCAGGTTCTCCCGCACCACGGCGCTGCGCCGTGCCACGCTGCGGAGGGCGAAGAAGGCGGCGACGACGATGCCGATCTCGACCGCGTCGATGAGATCGAAGCAGACGGTGACGGCCGCGGTCAGAACGAATGTCAGGGCATCAGACCGGGTGGAGCACAGAATCTTTCGCATCGTCGATGCGGAGATCATCCGAAACGAGGTCACCATCAGCACACCGGCCAGCGCCGAGAGCGGAATCGCCGACACCGGCCCGGTGGCCAGGTAGACGACGCCCAGCAGGACCAGGGAGTGCACGATCGCCGACACTCGGGTCCGGGCGCCGGATCTGACGTTGACCGCGGTGCGGGCGATCGCTCCGGTCGCGGGCATCCCGCCGAAGACGCCCGAGGCCACCGACGCCAGACCCTGCCCGACCAGTTCGCGGTCGGGGTCGTACGGACCGGTCGGCGACATCGTGGCGGCGACGCGCGCGGACAGCAGTGATTCGATGGCCGCCAGCGCGGCGATGGCCAGCGCCGCGCCGACGAGGTCGCGCAAGGCGCCGACGTCGGCGTGGGGGAGCACCGGGGCGGGCAGCTGCGAAGGGAGTTCCCCGATCGTGGCCACCGGCAGTCCCAGGGCGATGACGAGGACCGTCGCGGCGACGACCGCCGCGAGCGACGCGGGAACACCGCGGTGCAGTCGCGGCAGGGCCGTCATGAGGACGGCGACGAACGCCACCACACCGAGGGTTCGTGCCGCCTGACCCCAGTCGGCGTGGGCGACGACGTGCCACGCCGTCGCCAGCGTGCGTTCGCCGGCCGCGCCGCTGGCGCCGAACGCCGCGGGCACCTGCTGCAGGAAGATGATGGCGGCGATGCCGAGGGTGAATCCCTCGATGACCGGCCACGGGATGAACGTCACCGCGCGTCCCAGTCCCGTGACTCCGGCGGCCACGACGAGCAAGCCGGCCAGCACGGTGACCAGAGCGACGCTGCCGAGGCCGTGCGCGACGACGATCGGCGCCAGCACCACGGCCATCGCGCCGGTCGGACCGGACACCTGGACGTTGGATCCGCCGAACACGGCGGCGACCAGTCCGGCGACGACGGCGGTGATGAGTCCGGCTGCCGCGCCGACCCCGGAGCTGATCCCGAACGCCAGCGCCAGCGGGAGGGCGACGACGCCCACGGTGACGCCGGCCAGGATGTCACGGCGCCACGACTGCGGCAGGTCCGCGTAGTCGCGGCGGCCCGGCAGCAGGCGGGCGATCATCGGGGTTCGCCGAGCGGCGGGAGCGAGTCGAGGGCGTCGAGCCGAGTCCTCTGTGCGCCGAGGGTGTCGGCGAGGAAGGTGCGGGCGATCACCAGCAGTTCGGCGATCTTGGGGTGGGCCAACTCGTAGATCACCGCGTTGCCGACACGTTGGCCTGTGACGACGTGGTGGCGTTTGAGCACCGCGAGGTGCTGGGAGAGCACCGTGGGCTCGATGTCGGCTTGGGCGAGGATCTCGCTCACCGGCGTGGGTCGACCGCTGGCCGAGAGGATCTCGAGCACACGGATGCGTGCGGGATGGGCCAGCGCCTTGAACAGATTGGCCTTGGTCTCGTAGAGCGGGCGCTGCTCGCCGGTGGGGAAGCGATCGGACACGGTGCACCTAGTGGATTGATGGTTTGAGTGAAGTCTCAAGTGAAAGGCTACAGGATGCGATGTCCGGGCACACTGGTGGCATGGATCCGGTCACCGCTCTGCGCCAGATCGCCTATTACAAGGACCGTGCGCGCGAGGATCCGCGGCGGGTGATGGCCTACCGCAACGCCGCTGACGTCGTCGAAGCACTCACCGATGCCCAGCGCGAGAAGCACGGCGCCGCCAACAGCTGGCAGTCGCTGCCCAGGATCGGGCCCAAGACCGCCAAGGTGATCGCGCAGGCCTGGGCCGGTCAGGAACCCGACGTGCTGGTCGAGTTGCGCGAGTCAGCGCAGGATCTCGGCGGCGGTGACATCCGTGCCGCCCTGCGCGGGGACCTGCATGTGCATTCGAATTGGTCGGATGGCTCGGCGCCCATCGAGGAGATGATGCTGGCCGCCCGCGACCTCGGCCACGAGTACTGCGCGCTGACCGATCACTCGCCGCGGCTGAAGATCGCCAACGGACTGTCGCCCGACCGGCTGCGCGAGCAGCTCGACGTCATCGACGAGATCCGCGAAATCGTCGCTCCCATGCGGATTCTCACCGGAATCGAAGTCGACATCCTCGAGGACGGCTCGCTCGACCAGGAGCCAGAGCTGCTCGACCGCCTCGACGTCGTGGTCGCCAGCGTGCACTCCAAGCTCGCGATGGATGCCCCGGCGATGACGCGGCGCATGATCAAGGCCGTCGAGAACCCGCACACCGACGTCCTCGGCCACTGCACCGGCCGCCTCGTCACCGGCGGGCGCGGCATGCGTCCCGAGTCGAAGTTCGACGCCGAAGCCGTCTTCACCGCATGCCGCGACGCCGGCACCGCCGTGGAGATCAACTCCCGGCCCGAACGCCGGGACCCGCCGACCCGTCTGCTCACGCTCGCGATGGACATCGGCTGTGTGTTCTCGATCGACACCGACTCGCACGCACCGGGGCAGCTGGACTTCCTGGGCTATGGCGCTCAGCGCGCGCTCGATGCCGGGCTCGCGCCCGAGCGCATCGTCAACACGTGGGATGCCGAGACGCTGCTCGAGTGGACCCGGTCCTGAATCAGTCAGGCAGCATCGGCATCTCCCATCCCGGGTCCCGGCCGACCAGCACGCCCCGCATGACCGCCGCGTTGCCGTAGCGGCCGCGCACCCGGTCGACTGCCGAGTCGATGCGCGTGTTGTCGGCCGTCAGCGCGGAATGGGTGAACGGCAGCTCCATCTGCTGGGCACCGTCGCGGTCGATGTTGCAGACCGCGAACCCGATCAGCGTCAGGCCGCGTTCGGCGATCAACGGCCCCGCCGCCGCGACCAGCGCCCGGGCCGCCCCGAGGATCACATCGGTCGACGCGGTGGCCCTCGGCAACGTGTGCGACCGGGTCACGCGGGCGAAGTCGTCGAATCGCAGGCGCAACACCACGGTGCGCCCGGTGCGCTCGGCCGACCGCATCCGCCGCGTGATGCGGTCGACCAGGTTGACCACGACCGCGTCGACCTCCGGCGCCGACATCGTGTTGCCGGCCCGGCCCAGTGCACGCTGGGCGCCGACCGAGCGGCGGCGCTGCCCGGTGACGACGCGCCGACGATCGATGTTGTGAGCCAACGCGAACAGCTGCCGACCCATCGCGCCGCCCACCATCGAGCTCAGAGTCGCCTCGTTGAGGTCGGCCACGTCGGCGACCGTCTCGATGCCGTGCTCGCGCAGCCTGCCCGCGGTCTTCGCGCCGACACCCCACAACCGCCGCACCGGCAGCGGGTGCAGAAACGCCAGTTCGCGGTCCGGCGGCACCAGCAGGAGTCCGTCGGGCTTGGCCTCCTGACTGGCCACCTTGGCCAGGAACTTTGTGCGGGCGATCCCCACGGTGATCGGCAACCCGACCTCGTCGCGGACCCGTTCGCGCAGCCGCGCGCCGATCTGCACGGGGGTGCCCGACACCCGGCGCAGCCCCGAGACGTCGAGGAACGCCTCGTCGACCGACAGCGGCTCCACGAGCGGCGTCGTGTCCCGGAACACTTCGAACACGGCGTCGCTGGCCTTCGAGTACGCCGACATGCGGGGAGGCACGACCACGGCCTGCGGGCACAGCGCACGTGCCTGCCGTCCACCCATCGCGGTGCGCACGCCGTAGGCCTTGGCCTCGTAGCTGGCCGCCAGCACCACTCCGGCGCCGACGATCACCGGTTGGCGGCGCAGCGCCGGGTTGTCCCGCTGTTCCACCGACGCGTAGAACGAATCGAGATCAGCGTGGAGGATGCTCGCTTCCCCGGACACGAACATATGTTCGCATCAGTGGCCGACATCTCCCGCCGGATCGCCGTAGATGGCCGATGTCCAGATGTGCACGAGGTTGTCCAGCACCCGATGGTCGGGGATCGAGGGCTGGTGCCCGACGAAGGCCGCCGCCATCACCGACTCGTTCATCAGGTTCAGGGCGGTCGACAACTCGAGGGCGGGCACCGTCACCGGCGCCGCACCGTCGGCGCGCTCGGCCTCGATGACCGCGGCGATGTGCTCGATCCAGCGCTGCATCGACTGGGCCCACAGTTCCCGGGCCTCGGAATGAGTGTCCCTGACCCCCACCGTCGCCGCGCACACCGCGCGGTGGGCGCCGAAAGTGCTGACGAAGACGTCGATGCCCCGGCGCCAGATCGCCCGCCGATCAGCGGGCCGGTTGGCGATCAGATCGTCGAGCGCGACGTCCGCCTCGGCGATGACGCGCTCCAGCAGCGTCAATAGCACGGCGTCCTTGGACGGGAAATAGAAGTAGAACGTGGGGCGGGAGATCCCGGCGCCCTTGGCCAGATCATCGACCGAGATCTCGGCGAGCGGACGGTCTTCCAGCAGCCGTTCGGCGGTCTCGAGGATCGCGATCTCCCGGTCGTCACCGGACGGGCGCGTCGCGCGCCTGCTCCGGGTCGATCGGGGGTGGCCGGTGGTCGTCACTTCCCCGACTTTACATCATGTCGACATTATCGACGCACTGTTGACTACGTCGACGCGCCGTTGATAGCGTGGCGCGATGAGCGAGTTCGTCGACGTCGTCATCGTGGGGGCCGGCATCTCCGGCATCAGCGCCGCCTGGCACCTGCAAGACCGCTGCCCGGGTAAGAGCTACGTCATCCTGGAACGCCGCGCCAACCTCGGCGGCACCTGGGACCTGTTCCAATACCCCGGTATCCGCTCGGACTCCGACATGTTCACGCTCGGGTTCCGCTTCAAGCCGTGGACATCGAATAAGGCCATCGCCGACGGGCCCGCGATCATGGCCTATCTCGAGGAGACCGTCGCCGAGTACGGCATCGACAAGCACATCCGATACGGGCAGAACGTCACTCATGCCGACTGGTCGGATGCGGACAACCGCTGGACGGTGACCGTCGAGCGCGGGGGCGAGCAGGTCGAGATCTCGGCGCGCTACCTGATGGCGTGCAGCGGCTACTACAACTACGACCAGGGCTACTCTCCCGAGTTCCCCGGCGAGCAGGACTTCGCCGGCCCGATCGTGCACCCCCAGCACTGGCCCGCGGACCTCGACTACGCCGGCAAGCGGATCGTCGTCATCGGCAGTGGCGCCACCGCCGTCACTCTCATTCCGGCCCTTGCCGATTCGGGAGCAGGGCACCTGACCATGCTGCAGCGCTCACCGACGTTCATCGCCGCGCTTCCCGACGTCGACCCGTTCAGCGTCGCGACCAACAAGCGCCTGCCCGCCAAGGCTGCCTACGTGCTCAACCGGTGGAAGAGCATCCTCGTCCAATCCGCCCAGTATCAGATCGCGCGCAGATTCCCGGACTTCTTCCGCAAGCAACTGCTGACCATGGCCAAGCACCGGCTGCCCGAAGGCTACGACGTCGAGAAGCACTTCAACCCGCGCTACAACCCGTGGGACGAGCGAGTCTGCCTGGCCCCCAACGGCGACCTGTTCAAGACAATCCGCGCGGGCAAGGCCGACGTCGTCACCGACACGATCGAGCGGTTCACCGCAACCGGCATCGCGCTGGCCTCCGGTAACCACCTGGACGCCGACATCATCGTCACCGCAACGGGTTTGAATCTGCAGCTGTTCGGCGGTGCGTCGATCTCCCGCAACGGCGAGCCGCTGGTGCTCAACGACTCGATGGCCTACAAGGGCATGATGCTGACCAACATGCCGAACATGGCGTTCACGATCGGCTACACCAACGCCAGCTGGACGCTGAAGGCCGATCTGGTCTCCGAGTTCTTCTGCCGCGTCATCAATCACATGGACGCCGGCGGCTTCGACGCCGTCGAGCCGCAGCACCCCGGTAGCAGCGTGGACGAACGGCCGGTGATGGACTTCACCCCGGGCTACGTGCTGCGCGCACTGGACTACCTGCCCAAGGCGGGCTCGCGGGCACCCTGGCGGCTCAAGCAGAACTACCTGCTCGACCTCCAGCTGATCCGGCGGGGCAAGGTCGACGACGCGGCACTGCGGTTCACCAGACACGCAGCGCCGGTGCGGACTTCCGCCTAGATGGCCTGGTCGACGACCACGATCCCGTCGTCGTCGCTGTAGGCGATGTGGCCGGGGGTGAACACCACACCCCCGAACTCGACGGCGGCGTCGCGCAGCCCCTCACCGGTCTTCGTGCTCTTGCGCGGATTGGTGCCCAGCGCCTTGATGCCGATGTCGAGGGTCCGCAACGTCGAGGCGTCCCGCACCGCCCCGTTGACGATCAGACCCGACCAGCCGTTGGACCGGCCCAGCTCGGCGATGACGTCACCCACCAGGGCGGTGTGCACCGAACCGTCGCCGTCGATCACCAGCACGCCGCCATCACCCGGCTCGGACAGCACCGACTTCAGCAGCGCGTTGTCTTCGAAGCAGCGCACCGTGGTGATCGGGCCGGCGAACTCGGCGCGTCCGCCGAACTGGCGCATCTGCAGATCGCAACTGCGGACGTCGGGTCCGATCTCGTCGACCAGGTCAGCGGTGGGGCGAGGGGTGATGGTCACCGCGCCATTATGCCGTGATGATGCCGTGCATCAGTTCCTCCAGGAGGGCGACGGTCAGTCGTCGTGGTTGCGCCGCGCAGCCAACAGCACCACGATGAGCGCCAGCACACCGGTGATCACCGCGGCGGCGACGGGCAGCCGTGACGACGCAGGGGCTTCACGCGGTACCGGCGGCGGGCCGGTGACAGCGGTGCTCGCGGTGGCGACGGTCGACTTCGCCTGTGCCGCAGCCTCTTTGGCGGCGGTCGCCAGTGCATCGGCGTCCTGCGGCGGTGCCACCTGCGCGACCGGGCCCTTCTTCGGCGGCGCCTTCTTGACCGGGGCCTTCTTCGCCGGAGCGGCAGCCTTTTTCGCGGGCGCGTTCTTGGCGGGGACCTTCTTGGCCGGAGCCTTCTTCGCCGGGGCCTTCTTGGCGGGTGCTTTCTTCGCGGCGGGCGCCTTCTTCACCGGATCGGGCTCCGGGCGTGCGGGATCGTGCCCGTCCTCGGGCCGGTCCGACTGCTCCGCCATGTCGCTGCTCCTTTGACGTCTCTGCACCGGCAGGGTGCCTCAATCATGCCAGGTCACTCGTGACGGCCGTCCCGGTGTCAGCCCGTCACCGCGAGCGTCGCGGCGGCGGCCAGGGTCGCGGCCATCAGCGCCAGTTCGGTGTAGGCCCGCGCGCGGGACACCTCGGCGCTGGAGCGGTGCGCCCTGGCCGCGGGCAGCCAGTGCGCGCGGTTGCGCCAGGCGAGCACCGTCAGCGCGATCGTGAGCGCGATCTTGGCACTCAGTACCCGGCCCCAACCGGTCCCGATCAGCTGCCCTGGCGTGTCCAGCAGGGCCAGTCCGGCCACCACGCCGCCGACGAGCAGCACCGCGACGCACCCGAGGGACAGCTGGGAGAACCGCGGCAACACCCGCGCCCACTGGCCGCGGTGGTCGACGGTCAGGACGAGCGCCGCCAGGACACCGCACCACACGGCGGCCGCCAGCGCATGCAGCGCGACGGCCACCCCGGCCATCGGCTGATCGGCCAGATGCCCGGTGAGCGGGTGGCCCGCGACGCCGATGGCCGCGGCACCCGCTGTCGCGGCCGCCGTGGCCGTGGTCCGCGGGGCGAAGCAGGCCGCCGCGCACACCACGGCCGCCGCCGCGATGGTCACCAGGCCGGCCCTGCCGGGCGCGGTGTGCAGGGTGAAGTCCCACACCGTGCGCGCCCCGACGCGGACGGCGCTGCTGCCCGCGGCCTCGGCGGCAGCGAGCACCAGACGCACCAGCTCGGCCGCAAGCCACACTGCCGACGCGGCCGCCAGCGGCGCGGCGGCCCGTCGCAGCAACTCGCCGCGATATCGGGGACCGTCGAGCGCGGACACGGCGGCCAGCCCCACGGCGACCACGGCGGCACAGTCGGCCAACCCCCTGATCAGCGCCACCGCCAGCGGCGCCCCGGGAAAGGCCAGCGCCCAGGCCAGCACGCCCGCCGCCGCGGCGACGAACCCCCCGCCCGCCACCGCCCGGCGGTGCGTCACGACCTGCGCCGGACCGCCCACACCGCGCCCGCCGCCACCACGGCGACCGCCGCCACTGCGAACGGCCATGCCGGCAGTCCGCCGGACGACGGTTGCGCTGCCGCCGGCCCCGGGGTGGCGGCAGCGGGCGACGCCGGTGTCGCGGTGGCAGCCGTCGTCACGCGGTACGACCAGGAACCGGTGACCACGTGACCGTCGGCCGACGTCGCGCGGTAGTTGACGGTGTAAGTCCCGGCAGGTGCGCCGCTGCGCACGCCGACGCTGATGACCGCTCCATCCACGGTGGGGGTGCCGTCGCCCCACTGCGCGCCGTCGGGACCGACCACCGTCATCGCGGCGAACTCGGACTGCATGTCCTCGTTGAACGTCGCGCTGACCTTCGGCGGGGACTGGGTCAGTTCGGCGTTGTCGGCGGGGTCGCCGGCAATGCGCGCGGCGTGGGCCCACGCGGGCCCGGCGGAGGTCAGTGCCCCCAGGAACAGACCGCTCGCCAGGGCGGCGGCGGCGAGAACGTGGGCGAGCATGGCCGACCCACGATGAAGTGCCTTCATCGGTGTTGTCTTTCTGTGTGGTGTCCGTCTGTGGTCGCGGGGTCAGCCCGCGACAGGCGGACCCCGGTGCGACAACGACGAGGCGAGCATCAGCGACGAGAACAGCGGTTGGTCGGCGCCGCCCACGGCGGCAGCCGGCCCGATGGACACCGGTGGCGGGATGCGCACCAGGGTGCGCCGCACGACACGGCTGAGCGCCCGGCACAATCGGTCGCCTGCGCTGATCAGGGCGGCGCCCGCGAGCACCGCGGCCAGGTGCGCGGCGGCCATCGCCCACGGCGGCGCGGGAGCGGCATGCGCGTGATGGGCGGCGGCGCTGAGGATTCCGTGGCCGGCGAGCTGACCCGCCGTCAGCAGGAGCGCCATCAGCCGGACGTCGCCGGTCCGCGGTAGCGCCGTTGCGGTGGCGCCGACCGTCGCGGCGACCAGCAGCAGCTGCACCGCGGCGGGGCCCGACGGGAGACCGCCGCCGCCGAGAGCGTGCGCGGCCAGCGTGAGCGCCGCCGTCAGCAGGGCCGCGGCGCCACCGCGCAGCAGCGCCCCCTGCCGGACCGACGGGCTGGACAACGGGTCAGGCCACGCCCAGGCGCGCCAGCAGGTCGGCGTCGATGCCGTCGAGCTGCTGCGCGATGGCCGCGTGGGCGGGCCGCCGGCGGGCCGGTGGCATGTTCTCCGCGGCGGTGACCGCGGCTGCCAGGTCGGTGAGGCGTTCGCTGATCGCGGCGGCGAACTGCTTGGTCTCGGCGTCCTTGGGCTTCTTCTCGGTCAGCTGCCGCAGGGACTGCTCGGCGCCCGCGATGCGCGCCGACAGCTCGCCTCCATGCCCGGAGAACTGGCCCAGCTGACTGACCGGGACACCCAGCCTGTCGGCCCGGCGCTCGTCGATCAGGCCCCGTGCAGAGATCGAGGCACGGTAGACCAGCGGCACGACCACCGGTGCCAGCAAACGAGATACGGTCAGCGCCCTGCGAACCCGGGTGGGGGAGAACAACTTGCCTTCGCGCGCGGCCTTCAATTGCGTTTCAGCAACTTTGAGCGCGGCCCGGTCGCTGTCGCGCTGAGCGCGTAGCTGCGCGCGCAGGGCACGCTCGGTGGCCTTCTGTTCGGCCTTGAAGCGACGCACCTCGTTCTTGGCCGAGAGCTTGGCTTCCAGCTTGGCTTTGGCTTTGATCGCCCGCGCCTCGGCCCTGCGGGTTGCACGGGACTTCCGTCGTTTGAACAGACTCATCCCTGCGGCCTCTCCACTCTTCTCACCGGCATGTCCCGCCGGAGATGCGGCGGTGACGCTGACCCACACTATCGTTCGGGGTACGGGGTGGCTCGGGTGTGCCCCGGTCAGCGGCGGAGTTACCTCGGTCAGCAAACTCGCTCCTGTGCGAGAATCGACGCAACCTCTGAGCGTTCTCGACGCCAGACCCCTGGAGAGGTGGTGACGACGTGGGTTCGCGCGCGCGCACCGCTGCAGCAGCCTGCCTCGTCGCCGGTGGGGTGTGGGCCGGGTGCGCCGGGACGCCGACGGCGTACGCCGACCCGGCAGATGTCGCCGGCGCCACGGATGCCGGCGTCGACGATGGCGTCGACGACAAGGCCGATGCGTCTGAGCGCGACGCCGGCGGGGAGTCACGATCCGAGGCCGAACCCGCGCCTCCCGCCGACGAGGCCTCCGACGACGAAGCCTCCGTCGGCGAGAACGTCGACGGTGACACGAAGGTCGCCGCCGCCGAGGATCCGTCGCGGCCGTGCTGCAAGGACGGCTCGAAGGACTGCGGGCACGGCTGGCCGTGGCCGTGGCCGGACGACGACCCGGATCCGCCCGGCGCGCCGAACCCGTCCGGAGCGGGCGGCGGCAGCGACCGCCCTGTGGGCGTCCCCCGCCCGGCCGGCCCACCCCGCATCGGCACGGGGCCCGCCGGCACCCGACCACCGACCGATGTTCCGTTCGATCCCGACGTGATCGACACGATCCCCGGCGCCGGGCTGCCGGCTGCCGGCACAGCGGCTCCGATCAGCGTGCCGATACTCGCCGTTCCCGTTCCCGTTCCCGTTCCCGTTCCGGCAGGCACCGGTGGCGCCGCGACGCCGGCAGGCACCGGTGGCGGGATGCCGGCCGGACCGCGCGGGGCCGTCGCCGAACCACCGCCGGCGCGGCAGCCACCCCCGGCACCCGAGGCGCCCGCCGGATCGCCGGCGACACCGCCGGGCCGGGTCGGGTACGGCGAGGCATTGCGCAGCGCGGGCACGTCGCGACTCGCGGCGCTCGCGCTGCCCGGCGTCGCCGGAATTCTGGTGCTCACCGCACTGGGCGGGTTATTAGGCTATCGCCAGGCAAAGGCCGGCCAGGCGGTGCGAGCCCGCGGCACAGCACGATTCATGAACTGAGGGGTTTCGTTCACTCCGCCGGGGTGAGCAGCGCATAGTGGAGATATCGGACCGGGTCCGATTGGGTGGAACGGGATGGAAGGGGAGCCATGCCTGCGAGCCGGCGCGTCACCCGCGCGGTCAGTGAGGTGCTCGATCTGGCCCCGCGCCGGGGCGAAGTCTCGGTGCCCCGGCTGGTCGAGGCGGTCAGCGTCCACCGCCACCGGCCCATCGAGCTCACCTCCGGCGACCTGCCGCCCGGCGTGTGCGGGCAGTGGCGCCAGTACGCCGACCGCGACGTGTTCCTCATCCAGCAGGGCCTGCCCGCGTGGGACCGCACGCTGGCTCACGAACTGGGCCACCTCGTGCTCGGGCACGAGGGCATCCCCGTCACGCAGGCGGCCCGGGACAGCACCGAGGTGGCCAGCTCGGAACTGATCGGTTACATGCTCAACCAGCGCACCGGGTGCATGGGACCCAACGGGGAGGACGCCGAGCAGGAGGCCGAGGACTTCGCCGCCCTGCTCATCTACCGGCTGGGCCGGCTGCCGTCCGACCGGTCCTCGATCGTGCAGGTACGTCTCGGAGAGGCGTTTGGTTGATCGTCTGGGTGATCGCCGGTCTTCTGGGCCTGGCGACCGGACTTCGTATCGGATGGGCGCTGGTCAACAAGCAGTCCCTGGTCAGCACCGCGATGATCCTGGCCCTGGGCAGCCTCGGCGTGGTGGCGGCGCTGAACTGGCAGCCGCTGACCCTGCTGATCGACACACTGCTGCACTGGCCGAACATCTCGATGGGGCTCAGCCAGGTGGCGTTGATCGCCTGCGCGGCGGGCAGCTGCGTGATGATCACGACGGTGTCGTCGCTGCGTTCCCCGGCGGCCGCCCGGAAACTCGCGATGGTGCAGTACGGCGTCGCGGCGCTGATCGCAGCGGTGAGCCTGGCAGTGTTCTTCGCCGCAGGCCGGGAGCCGGAGATGGCGCCCCAGGAGTACCTGCGGCGCAGCCTCGGCTCCGACGGCACCTCGATCCCGTGGCTGCTGCCGCTGCTGTACGTCATGCTCGCGCTGAGCCTGGTGGCCTGGGCCGGCCTGCGGCACAGTAACCGGACGCGACGGGGACGGGCGCTGTTCGTGTTCACCGTCGGCATCGTGCTGATCGTCGCGGCGCTGGCTTTCTTCCTGCTGCGCGCGGTTGGCACGAGCGGGCTGGTGGGCGTGGGCGCCGCGGCGACGCTGCTGGGCTGCGCGATGCTGATCGTGGCCGCGGGCTCGCTGCTGCCCAGCCTCGAAGACTGGTTCGGCGCGCGCCGCGAGCTGCGCACGATCCAGCCGCTGCTGACCGAACTGGGCCGTCGGCACCCGGACGTCGGCATCGGGGTGCGCCCGCGCGGGCCGCTGGTCTTTCGGGTGGCCGAGCGCATGTCGCTGATCTCCGATGCGCTGTTCCTGGAGGCCACGGCGGCGGCGGGGGCGTGGCAGCGGGTCGACGGGAGAGGTGGCGGGGCAGACGTGTCCGAGGCCGAGACCGACGACGAGGACCACGTCACCGAGGACGCGGCACCCGATGTGTCACCGGTGGAGCAGGCCCGCGCCATCGCCGCGTGGATCGCCAACGGAGAGGAATTCCCGGGCCTGCCCTGGTTGCGGCAGCCGGCGACCTACTCCGACCGGGAGTGGATCCTCGAAATCGCCGAACAGTATCGCGCCGTGGACTCCGGCAGGTCGAGGGGCGGCCTTCGCCGTTCTGACCCGCCGGAGTGACGGAGGCTAATCCTGCAGGTTCTCCTTGCGGCGCAGCTCGTCGACCTTCTGCACGATGTCCTGCTTCGCCTCGGCGGACAAGCCCACCGTGCGTGCCGCGATGCGGCGAACGCCCTCGTCACGCATCCCGGCGAGCAGCGTCAGCTCCTTGTCGAGCTTCTCGTAGTACTCGTCGTCGGTGAAGTAGGCGGGCTTGATTCGGAAGAAGTTGGCAAGCGCGGCCATGGTCGCCACGGACGGGTTGGTGCGGTTGCCGGAACGCAACTGGGACAGATAGGGCGCCGACATGGTCACCCCCTCGGCCTTGAGTGCCGCGATCACCTCGGCCGAAGTGTGTGGGCCACGTCCTGGCGGGTAAACGGTGTCGAACAAGCGGTTCAGTCGAGCGGCAAACGTGTTGCTCATGGGATTGACCTCCACATACAGGCGAGCGGGGTTTTGGGGCGGCGTATTTGCTGATCATCGTAGCGACAGATGTGTCCACAACCAAGTGCAAACCACGGAAAAGTCTATCCGGGCTCGCGTCGCGTTGCGCCGCTGCTTGTGTGAACGGCGCCGACGTGGACACCTCCCACCCCCATGGCAAGGTGCAGCTAGGCAAATAATAACGCCCCC
This sequence comes from Mycolicibacterium psychrotolerans, assembly GCF_010729305.1. Lineage (NCBI taxonomy): Bacteria > Bacillati > Actinomycetota > Actinomycetes > Mycobacteriales > Mycobacteriaceae > Mycobacterium > Mycolicibacterium psychrotolerans. Next base: position 1,207,865 of record NZ_AP022574.1, read on the forward strand.
GTAGTTAGCATACGCGCGGCTTTTCCAGGAGTGGTGGCTTTGGGGAAGCGCGATCCGTCGCCGGCAACCGCCCGCGAAAGCGGGGACCCCCGACGCGAGGTTTGCTGGACGTGAGGCGCATCACCGCGGACCCGCCCCGGTCCGATGGGCTCCGGTCCTCGTCGCGCGCAAACCCCCGCCGCCGCGGGACTCGGCTCAGCCGCGAATGGTGTCAGTAGCCAGTGGCAGACGACGGAATGGGTGGCTCAGGCGGCCAGAAGCATCGCGAGAATGGCCGTGTCGGGATGGCTGATCGGGTCGACACCGACGCGGCTGACCATCGACGTCACGGTGCCGTCCGATTCCGCCTCGACCCACGCAGCGCGATGCTCGAGCCCCAGATGAGGCAGCCCCGGCAGCAGCACGCACCCTGAGGCGGCGCCGCTGCACTCCGGCAGTGACGGTGTGGTCTCCGACGGGGGATGCAGCATCAGCAGAGCAGGGGGCTGGCGCTCGGCGAAGTGCCCGGGAGCGACCGCGGATTCGCCGACCACGGTCCCCTCGGCCAGGACGAGGCCGACCGTGCCCGGTTCGGGTTCGTCGGGCAACTCCTCACGCGCACCGAAGATCGTGGTGGTGGACAGCAGTCCGGGCAGCGAGGCCACCCGCACCGCCACCATCAGCAGCTGCGCCCACTCCTTGGTCGAATCCGGCCACCGGCCGGACACCACGAAACCCTTCAGCGAACCGTGCGAATGAAACGGTGCGATCTCGATCGCCCGACCGGACCCGAAATCCATCTCGCCTCCCGGCATCGGTGAGCAAAAGCAGACACGTCTGTGGGTCGATTTGCTCAGGATGCGGCAGGTTCCCGGTGACGCGCAAGTGGACACGAGGAGTCCGCCGGGAAGCTCAGACGAAAACCGGCCCGGTCGACGGGCGACCGGGCCGGGTGACGTGGATGTGCGGAGCGTGTCAGGCGGGCGGGTAGACGCCCATCTGCTTGCCCTTGTCGGTCTGCCAGAAGATGTCGGCGATCTCGTCGATCGTCTTGAGCAGCTTCTCGGCCACCGCCGCGTCCAGCGACTTCTTCACGTCGCCGGCGCCGTGCACGCCGTCCCAGAACAGCTGGTGCAGGTTCGGGAACTGCTCGAAGTGGTCCTTGGTGAAGAAGTCGGCCCACAGCACCATCAGGTGGTGCTTGACCTCTTCGGCCTGCCGCTCCTTGATGATGATCGCGCGGGTCTTGAAGTGCTCATCGTCCGAATCGTGGTACTTCTGAATCGTTTTCAGGCAGGACAGCGCCTCGATCTTGGCCTGCGCGGGATCGTAGACGCCGCAGTACAGATCGCAGTGGGCATGGGCAGGGGTTGCGTTGGCGAAAAGTCGATGCAGCATGGTCCTAACTTACCCTCAAGGTCATGAGGCGTAACCCGGGGCGGCGGCTCTTTCCGCATGGCCCGCCGCTGCGGCGCTTCGTGGTTGTGGAGGACTCCATGCGTCCGACTCTGCAGCCCGGCGACGGACTGCTCGCGGTGCGGTGCGGCGCCCCGAAGACGGGGCAGTTGCGGGTTTTCCCCGACCCGCTGAAGTCGTCTCGCTATCTCATCAAGCGCGTCGGGAACGTACGTCCCTTGCAGGACGGCACGATCTTCGAAGCCGTGTCCGACAACGCGGGCGCGCCCGGGGTGACCGATTCGCGACAGTTCGGCTGGGTGCCGGCGGCGCGGTCCTACCGGGTGTTGTGGACGGTGCGGACCGGCCCTCGAGGCGAGGGTTAGGTCGGGTCAGAACAGGACGAGCACGGCGAGCACGGCGAGCAGGACCAAGGCGATCAGCCCCGCCCTCAGGAACGCCATCAGCTGGCTGCGGGTGTAGACGCGCGAGGACGGCTGCCACTCCGACGGCGGGTAGGCGGATCCCGAACCCATCGACGATTGCGCCATCAGACGCTCCTCACCTGCACGCTTGATACCTCCCCCAAGTCTTCACCCCAGTGAGATCGGTCACATGTCCAACCCTGTGATCGCGATCATAACCTCATTTGTTCGCCGCGGAAAAATCGGCGCTGCCGGTCACGCCGTGCACACCGAATCGTTAGCACTACGAGCCATTTCGCTCGGTTCGTTTCCTGTCCTGCCAAGGGGCTGTGAATCGCTGCGGCGTTTCGCGGCGCGGTTATCCACAAGCGGGGGCGGTTCTCGCGGCGATCAGGCGGCTCACCGCCGCGTCACCGGTGTTCCAGCCTGTGGATGAACCTGTGGAATCTGTGGATAGCGTGCGTGTGCGAGTCGATATTGCTGCCGGACCGGCACGCTGGTGCCATCCGTCCGGCACGTGTCAGCATGGCCACATGGACGACACCGGTGTGCCACAGGCGGCGATCGAACAGGTGCCGTCGGCGTTCGACGACGCCGACGACGCCCGGGTGCTTCTCGACGTGCGAGAGGACGACGAGTGGCGTGCCGGGCACGCGCCCGGCGCACGCCACATCCCGATGAGCGACGTCCCCGCCCGGATGGCGGAGATCCCGGCGGACGCCGAGCTGTTCGTCGTCTGTCACGCCGGGGGCCGCTCGCAGCGGGTCGCCCAGTATCTGGCCCGCAACGGCTACCGCCCTGTCAACGTCAGCGGCGGCATGCTCGCCTGGGCCGGTGCCGGCCGGCCGGTGGTGACCGACGACGGCGGGACGGGTGCGGTCTGAGCCGGCTCCGAGGCGACGACATTAAGCTGGCCGGATGATCCAGGTGTGCTCCCAGTGCGGGACGCGGTGGAACGTGCGCGACCGGCAGCGGGTGTGGTGTCCGCGATGCCGGGGCACGCTGCTCGCGCCCGGGAGCCCAGCCTCGTCACCCGAGTGGAGCCGTCGCCGGACCGGACCTGCACAGCGCGCGCCGGGACCGGCACTGCCGTCGGGCTTCCGCTGGGTCGCGGTCCGGCCGGGCACCCCGCCCCCGCCGCGGCGTCCCCGTCGCGCGCTCGGCCCGACACCGCGCTACGCCACGATTCCGCGCTGGGGTCTGGTCGAACACTTCGAGACGCCCACCGAGGAGCGGCCGGTCCGCACCGGCCCGTCGCTGAACGCGGTCCGGATGACGCTCGTGACGACGGCCGCGGTGCTCGCGGCGGCCGCTTTCGTCCACCTCATCCGGTACGTGCTGCTCATCATCAACCGCACCGTGCTGCTCAATCCGTGGGTGGCCGGCCTCGCCACGTGGGGAGGAGTCGCGGCCAGCGTCGTGGCGATCTTCATGGTCGTGGCCAGTGCGCTGCTGTTGACGAACTGGCTGGTCGCCCGGCGGGCCGCTGCGTACGCACATCATCGCCACGAGGACCCGAGGCCGTCGTGGGCGCTGCGCGCCGGCTGCCTGGTGCCGCTGGTCAACCTGGCGTGGGCGCCGGTGTTCGTTCTCGAGCTCGCCCATGTCGAGGACCGGCAGCGGTGGATGGGCCGGCCGATCGTGGTGTGGTGGGTGGTGTGGATCGCCAGCACCGCGGTGTCGCTGTTCTCCATCGCCACCAGCTTCACCACGGATCCGCAGGGCATCGCCGACAACACGGTGACCACGATCGTGGCCTATCTGTTCGCCGCGGCCGCAGTGCTGCTGGTCCTGCAGGTGTTCCTGGGCTTCGAGCGCCAGCCCGTGGAGCGGCCGTCCAAGCGCTGGGTCATGGTCGCCGCAACCGGTCCCGGGGAGACGAAAGCCGACGATCCTGCGCGTGCGGTTGAGCCCGAAGGGCAGAACCCGGCAGCATAACGGTATGAGTTCCGGCGGGACGTCCGACGGCCACCCCTTCGTGGTGGCCCACCGCGGCGCCTCCGCCGACCGGCCGGAGCACACCCGGGCGGCCTACGAGCGGGCCCTCGACGAGGGCGCCGACGCGGTGGAATGTGATGTCCGGCTGACCCGCGACGGCCATCTGGTGTGCGTGCACGACCGTCGACTGGACCGGACGTCGACCGGTTCGGGCCTGGTCAGCGAGATGACGCTGGGGCAGCTTCGCGAGCTCGACTACGGCGCGTGGCATCCCAGCTGGCGTCCGGACGGCAGCCACGGCGACACGGGTCTGCTGACCCTCGACGACCTGGTGTCGCTGGTCATGGACTGGAACCGGCCGGTGAAGATGTTCATCGAGACCAAGCACCCGGTGCGCTACGGCGCCCTCGTGGAGAGCAAGGTGCTGGCGCTGCTGCACCGGTACGGGATCGCGTCGCCGGCATCGGCGGATCTGTCCCGCGCCGTGGTGATGTCGTTCTCCGCGGCCGCGGTATGGCGGATCCGACGCGCCGCCCCGCTGCTGCCGACGGTGTTGCTCGGGGAGACCTCCCGCTACCTCGGCGGCGGCGCGGCCACCACGGTGGGCGCGACGGCGGTCGGCCCGTCGATCGCCACGCTGCGCGCGCATCCGGAGCTGGTGGACCGGGCGGCGGCCCAGGGCCGCGCCTTGTACTGCTGGACCGTCGACCACTACGAGGACGTGCAGTACTGCCGCGACCTCGGCGTGGCATGGATCGCGACGAATCATCCTGGGCGCACCAAGGATTGGCTGCAGAACGGACTGACGGGGGCGGGTCGCGACTAGCGGCCGCTACGGGTTGGCCGCGTCGAGCACGTCCTGGGGAATCGGGGCGTCGGAGGCCAGGGCCGAGAACAGCTGCTGGGCGGCGTCGCTGTCCCACACGACGATCGAGCCCGAACCGTTCTCGCCGAACTCCCCGATCGGCACGGTGATGTTCTGCATGTCACCGCGCAGCGCCCAGCCCAGCCGCGCCAGATCCCAGATATGGTCGCCGTCGTCGACGGTGACCGTGTCCGCCGCGGCGCTCGCCATCGGGTACCACCGCAACGGGTTCAGCAGCACCGACGGGCTGACGGCCCGTTGCACGAGCGTCGACATGAACGCGCGCTGGTTGGCCATCCGGTCGAGGTCCGCGCGTGGGGTGGCCCGGCTGCGGACGAAGCCGAGGGCCTGCCGGCCGTCGACGTGCTGACAGCCCGCGGGCAGGTCGATGCCAGCCAGCGGGTCGCTGATCGGCTCGGTGGGGCAGACGGTGACGCCGCCGACCGCGTCGACGAGGCCCGCGAAGCCGCCGAAGCCGATCTCGGCGTAGTGGTCGATCCGCAGGCCGGTGGCCTCCTCGACCGTCTGGGTGAGTAGCGGGGGACCGCCGAGGGAGAACGCGGCGTTGATCTTGTCGCTGTCGTAGCCGGGGATCGGGACGTAGGAGTCGCGCGGGATCGAGACCATCGTGGCCGGGGTGCCCGACCCCAGACCAGGCAGGTGCACCAGCAGGATCGTGTCGGTGCGGCTGTTGCCGAGGTCTCCGCCGGTGGCCAGGTCGGCCTGTTGTTCGGGGGTCAGGTCCGAGCGGCTGTCGGAGCCGACCAGCAGCCACGTCGTCCCGGCACCCTGCGCAGGCCGCTCGGCGTAGTCGGCGAGTGCGGGGATGCGCCGCAGCGACGTGTCGATCCAGGCGCCGACGCCCACCGCGGCCAGGCACATCACCAGCAGGATCACCGGCACCAGACGCAGCCACCGCCGCACGCGGCGTGCGCGGCGCGGCGCGGGTGGGGGAGGTGGCGGCGCAGGCCGACGGGCGCGCGGGGGCGGTGGGGGCGGCGGCGTGGACGGCCGGGGCGGTCGGGCCGGCGGAGGAGGTTGCACCCCGCGGCGCGGCGGTGTCGGCGGATTCGGCGGCCACACCGGTCCTGGGGGCCGGTAGTGCGGATCGCGCCGGAGCGACTGCGGCGGCTCGCGTCGGGGCGGATGTCCCCGCGGCGGCGGTGGTGGAACCGGCCCCGGGACAGGCGGCCGCTTGTCGGTCACAGCAAGAACCTACTGCAACCAGCCCAGTCGGCCCGCGAGCAACGAGTATCCGACGAAAGCGACCGCGTCGATCAGTGTGTGCGCGATGATCAGCGGCCACAGCCGGCCGGTGCGTTGCCACGCGTAGCCGAACACCAGTCCCATCGCGACATTGCCCAGTCCCGCGCCGAAACCCTGGTACAGGTGGTAGGTCCCGCGCAGCAGGCTCGAGATCACCAGCGCCAGCCAGGGATTGACCCGCAGCTGGCGCAACCGGGTCAGCAGGAAACCCACCACGACCACCTCCTCGGCCCACCCGTTGCCGAACGACAGCAGCAGCAGCACCGGGATGCGCCACCAGGTGTCGTTGAGCTCGGCAGGTTCGACGGAGGCGTTCATCCCCAGCAGGCGAGCGATCTGATAGAGGGCCAGACCGGGTACGCCGATCAGCAGCGCCAGCCCCACACCGCCGAGAACATCGGAGCGCCAACGGATTCGGCCCAGGCCGATGCGTGCGGGGCCGTCGCCACCGCGCCACAGCAGGTAGAGCGCGAGCCCGCCCCAGGCCAGCAGCTGGAACAGCCCGGCCAGGTTGAGGCCCAGGTCGATGAGGCTGAACGGCGAGCGGCGGGGGTTGAGCGCCACCGTCCGCCCGGACAGTCCGAGCAGCACGGCCTCGATCAGTCGCAGCAGTGCGGTGTATGCGCTGAGCGCGAAGGTCACCGCCAGCACGACGGCGATCTCGATGCGCAGGGCGCGCCGCTGCGCATCGGTCAGCCGGTCGGCGGGCGAGCTCACCGCAGCTACGGTAGCGGTGCGCCCGCTCAGACGCGTCGGGCGCGCAGACCGTTGAGGAACGGGCAGCCCATCAGCACCCGGATCGCCCGGCTGAGCCCGGTCACGTCGTTCACCGGCGCGGCGAACGGCAATCGCACGTCGTGGTCGCCGGCGTCGGATTCCACCCGCAGCGCGACCCCGTACCGGTCGAGGCCGAGCGGACGCACCCGGCCGCGCCGCAGGCTACCGGGCAGCCGGCTGGCGAGCCGGTCGACGACGTCGCGATGTTCGGACTCCAGATGCCGCAGCCAGCAGGACTCCATCGCGCAGAACGGGTCCGGGCGCGCGGCCAGCAGGTCGCCGACCGCGACGGACTCTGCGCCGGTGGAGTCGGCGGCGACCACCGACTCGATCTCCAGCCGCAGCAACGCATACCGGCTCTCCTCGGAATGGACCTGCAGCAGAGCGGGATTCGGGTCCGAGGCGGCGATGAGGTCGAGCAGCCCGCTGATGTCGCGGTCGGCGACGTCGCGCAACCGCCCCCGGACCCACACCAGCGAGCGCACCGGTTCGCGCAGCGCGATCGGCGCGTAGTCGGTCATCTCCAGCACCGCCTGCACGCCGGCCGCGCCGGCGGAGACGACCCGCCCGGCGAGCATGCCCGCGGACGGCACGGTGACGGCGAACGACCCGTCGCAGAGCAGGTGGTGCACGGGGGTGGTCGCGGGGTCGATGCCGTCGACGGCGATCATGGCGCCGCCGGCCCGTGCGCACGCGCTGCGGATCCGCTCGGCCGTCGAGGGGGCCGTCGGTGCAAGTGCAGTCATCGCGTCGCCCTTCTGTTGGTAAGGTAACCCTAACTTAGGGGTGATGACGGGCAGGCGCAAGGCCTTCCCACAGCGGAACGGGATTACCACGCTGACCCGATAGGCTGTCGCCGTGTCCGGCATCGCCTATCTCGGTCCCGAAGGGACGTTCACCGAGGCGGCCCTGCGCGCGATCGAGTCGAACGGTCTGATCCCCGGCCTCGCAGGGCCGGTCATCCCGATCGCCACCGACAGCACGGCCGCGGCGCTGGCCGCGGTCCGATCCGGTGACGCGGAGTTCGCGTGCGTGCCGATCGAGAACTCGATCGAGGGGTCGGTGCTGCCGACTCTGGACAGCCTCGCCGCAGGGTCGCCACTGCAGATCTACGCCGAACTCACCCTCGACGTGGCCTTCACCATCGCGGTGCGCCCGGGCACCACCGCCGACGAGATCCGCACCGTCGCCGCGTTCCCGGTGGCGGCGGCGCAGGTCAGACACTGGCTGGCCGAGAACCTACCGAAAGCCGTTCTGGTGCCGGCACATTCGAATGCCGCGGCCGCCACCGAGGTGGCCGACGGCAGGGCAGACGCCGGAGTCAGCACCGCGCTGGCCACCCAGCGCTACGGACTGGAGGCGCTGGCGGCCGACGTCGTCGACGAGGCCAACGCCCGGACACGATTCGTCCTCGTCGGCACCCCGGCGGCACCGCCGAAGCGCACCGGCGCCGACCGCACGTCGGTCGTGCTGCGCCTGGAGAACGTGCCGGGCGCGCTCGTCGCGGCGATGACGGAGTTCTCGATCCGCGACATCGACCTGACCCGCATCGAGTCCCGGCCCACCCGCGTCGAACTGGGCACGTACATGTTCTTCCTCGACGTCGTCGGCCACATCGACGACGAACCGGTCGCCGAGGCGTTGCGCGCGCTGCACCGCCGCTGCGCCGACGTGCGCTACCTGGGGTCGTGGCCCACCGGCGAGGCCGCGGGCACGCCGCCGCCCGCCCTCGACGAGGCGTCGGCGTGGCTCGAGCGGCTGCGGGAGGGCACGCCGTGAGCGGGCGGCTCGTGCTCGTCCGGCACGGACAGTCGCACGGCAACGTCGCGCGCCGGCTGGACACCCGGCCACCCGGTGCCGAACTGACCGACCTCGGCCGCGAACAGGCCCGCGGGTTCGCAGGCACGCTCGCCGAGCCGCCAGGGCTGATCGCCCACTCGGTCGCCACCCGAGCGGTGCAGACCGCCACCGAGATTCATGGGGCGATCCGTGGGGCGATCCCCACCGCCCCGGATGGTCCGCACGCATTCGAGGGCCTGCACGAGGTGCAGGTCGGCGAGCTCGAGGACCGCGCCGACGAGGCCGCCCACGACGAGTTCAACGCGATCTACCGGCGCTGGCACGACGGCGAGCTGAGCGTGGCGCTGCCCGGCGGGGAGACCGGGCACCAGGTGCTGGAGCGCTACGTGCCGGTCCTCGACCAGCTTCGGATGCGCTATCTCGACGACGACGCGTGGAGCCGCGACATCGTGGTGGTCAGCCACGGCGCGGCGATCCGGCTGGTCTCGGCCGTGCTGGCCGGCGTCGAGCCCGGCTTCGCGATCGACCACCACCTCACGAACGCCGAGGCGGTCATCCTCGCGCCGGTCACCGACGGGCGGTGGAGCTGTGTGCAGTGGGGCCGGCTGACCCCGCCGTTCGGATCCGGGGCCTCGGTGACGACGGCAGGCGACTCGGCGTCAGCCGACCCGATGGGCTGACACCGCACCGACTTCGTCGCAGACGCAGCCGACCGCGCTGCAGTCCAGGTGCATGTCGTGCGCAGCGGGCGGGGTGATGCACCCGTCCTCCGTGCACTCGTCCCGACGGTGGGCGTGGTGGATCAGCGCACCGTGGCAGTGCTCGAGACCCGCCGCGCAGGCACGGCACTGATGACTCATGCCCCGTTCATAGCACCCATGGCCGACGAGATCGTGGTGCCGCGCGAGGACGGCGGGGGCTCAACCCCAGCCGAGTTCGTGCAGCCGGTCGTCATCGATGCCGAAGTGGTGGGCGATCTCGTGGATCACCGTGATCGCCACCTCGTTGACCACCTCGTCGTCGCTGTGACAGATGTCCAGCAGGGCGTCGCGATAGATCGTGATCGTGTCCGGGAGAGCGCCGGCGTACCAGGAGTCGCGTTCGGTCAGCGCGACGCCCTCGTAGAGGCCGAGGAGCTCCGGTTCGTCGGCGTTGCGGTCGGCCACCAGGATCACCACGTTGTCGATGGCCGCCGCCAGATCGGCGGGAATGAGATCCAGCGCATCGCCGACCAACTCGTCGAACCGTTGCGGACTCATCCGCACGGCCATGGGGTCAGGTCCCTGGCGGCGGTGGCAGCAGCGGCGCGGGCGGCAGCGGTTCGGCCGGCGCGGGCGCGGGTGGCGGAGGTACGTCCGCCGGGGGAGGCGGCCCGTCCAAGGGTGCGCCCGGCGGGGGCGGCGGAGGCCCGTTGAGGAACGTGTTGCCCTGCCCGGGCGCCTGGTCGGTGGGCGGGGCCTGTTCGGTGGGCGCCGGCGCGGCCGTCGTCGCCAGCTGCGGCATGTGCTGGGTCTGCTGCCCGCTGCCGGTGCTCTGGTCCGAGGTCGACGACGACGAACCGCTGCCGGAGCTGCTGGAGGACGATGACGAGTCGGGCACCTGCGGCACGTCGATGGCAGGCAGGTTGAGGCGTTCCTCCGGGATGTCGGGCGGCGGCACCGGCGGCTGACCGTTGATCATCAGTGGGCCCTTGGCGCTGTTGAGCAGCGTCGACCAGCCGCCGTTGCCGAGTGTGGCGCCGATGCTGCACGACACCTGGCGGCTGCCCGCCGACCAGCTGGGCAGCGAGATCGTGCTGTAGATCAGTGTCAGCGTGGTGTTGCGCAGCTGGATCGGCGCCAGGTAGGCGTCGGTCATCTTGGTGCAGGTGTCCTTGATGAAGGAGTCCTGCTCGGCTTCGGCAGGCAGGCCGCCGGGGAACCGCTCGGCGAGGTTCACCGCGCCGGTGACCTCCATCGCGTGCGGCGCCGCGCAGTCGACGGGGATGTCGGTCGGCTGATTGGTCGAGGGGTCGATGCCCAGACAGGTGCCCGCCGTCCACACCTTGGACTGGTCGATGTCGGCGACCTTGCCGGTGAAGGCCAGCTGCTGGTTGTTGGGGCCCGGCAGCTGCAGCCCGCACAGCATGCGGCGCTCGCCGGACTGCTTCCAGGCCTTGTCGCCCGACCACAGCATGCTGATCGTGAACCGGCTGTTCGGATCGAACTTCGCGCCCAGGTAGCGCCGGACCGCCGCGGAGCACTGCTCCTGGCTGATCTGCTGGATGCGGGCCGCCGACGGCGGCGCGGCGTCGGGCCCGTACTCGCTGCCCGGGAACGTGCGCATGTCCACGGACTCGGCGACCTCGAACCGGTGCTCGGCGGTGCAGTCGACGATCTCGGCGGCGTCGGGGGTGCGTTCCGGCCAGTTCAGGCAGTCCCCGCTCTTGGCATGGTCGAACGTGTCGTTGCCGCGGGGGCCGAGCGAGATCGAGTTCGCCGTCAGGCCGCCGGCCGGATCGGCCTGCGGCAGTGCGGTGATGATGCCGGCGATCAGCAGCCCGCCCAGTGCCGTCAGCAGCAGCGCCCGGCGGGTCGACTCAGCCTGCAGGCTGTGCCACCAACGCGTCGGGCGGGCGGGCGCGGTCTCGGGTGCTTCGGACATCGGGATCCATTGTGACAGGCGTGTCAGGCGCTGTGACAAGTGATGCAGCTGTAACGTTATGCGGCTGACGCCGCGGCCCGTAGGGTGGCGCGATGTGATCGACCTGAAGGTGCTTCGAGAGGACCCCGACGCGGTGCGCGCGTCGCAGCGAGCCCGGGGCGAGGATCCCGCGCTCGTCGACACGTTGCTGCAGGCCGACGCGGCGCGCCGGGCCGCGATTTCCGAGGGCGACACCCTGCGCGGCGAGCAGAAAGCGGCCAGCAAGGCCGTCGGCAAGGCCTCGCCCGAGGAGCGCCCCGCGCTGCTGGACGCGGCCAAGGGACTCGCCGAACGGGTCCGGGCCGCCGAGGTGGCCCAGGCCGACGCCGAGCGGGCCTTCACGGCGGCGCACATGGCGATCTCGAACGTGATCATCCACGGCGTTCCCGCCGGCGGCGAGGACGCGTTCGTCGTGCTCGACACCGTCGGCGAACCACCGGTCATCGAGAACCCGAAGGACCACCTCGAGCTCGGCGAGTCGCTCGGGCTGATCGACATGAACCGGGGCGCCAAGGTCTCGGGGTCGCGGTTCTACTTCCTGACCGGGTACGGCGCGCTGCTGCAGCTGGCGCTGTTCCAGCTCGCCGTCCGCACCGCCACCGAGAACGGCTTCACGCTGGTGATTCCGCCGGTGCTGGTGCGGCCGGAGATCATGGCGGGCACCGGTTTCCTGGGCGCCCATGCCGACGAGGTCTATCACCTGGAAGAGGACGACCTGTATCTGGTCGGCACGTCGGAGGTGCCGCTGGCCGGTTTCCACGCCGACGAGATCCTCGACCTGTCCGGCGGCCCGCGCCGCTACGCCGGGTGGTCGTCGTGTTTCCGCCGGGAAGCCGGCAGCTACGGCAAGGACACCCGGGGCATCATCCGGGTGCACCAGTTCGACAAGGTCGAGGGCTTCGTCTACTGCCGGCCCGAGGAGGCCGAGGCCGAGCACCAGCGGCTGCTGGGGTGGCAGCGCCAGATGCTCGCCCACATCGAGGTGCCCTACCGGGTGATCGACATCGCCGCCGGCGACCTGGGCTCCTCGGCGGCGCGCAAATTCGACTGCGAGGCGTGGGTGCCGACCCAGCGGACCTACCGCGAGCTGACCTCGACGTCGAACTGCACCACGTTCCAGGCCCGCCGGCTTGCGGTCCGCTACCGCGACGACAACGGCAAGCCGCAGACCGCCGCGACGCTCAACGGGACGCTGGCCACCACGCGCTGGCTGGTCGCGATCCTGGAGAACCATCAGCAGCCCGACGGCAGCGTGCGGGTGCCGCAGGCGCTGGTGCCCTACGTCGGGGCCGAGGTGCTGACGCCGAATTAGCGGCGGTCCAGCAGCTTCTCGAGGACGTCGACGAACTCGCGGGGATGCACCGGGGTGCAGGCCGGATCGGGGAAGGCGCCGCGGACGTCGAGGGTGACCAGGGTGGACTTGAGCGGCCGGTTCACGTCCAGGGGTAACCAGCGCCGGAAATCGGTGCCCCACAACCGGAATCGCGACATGAACAAGCCCAGCGGGGCGACCTGGTAGCCGCGGATGTCCCGCAGCGGGATGATCTTCGACGTGCCCGAGGGGAAGTGGTAGCGGCGCAGCGTCAGCGCTTCCCGGTCGAGCTGGATGAGCCCGTCGTCGTAGTACAGGTTGGAGACACCCGCCGTCGGTTCCGTTTCGGCCATCACAGCTTCGCCGACCGCAGCTCGTGGCCCCTGGTGGTCAGGCACCGGCCGTTGGTCAGGTTCCACTGCCAGCCGTGCAGGTTGCACGTCAGCGTCGAGCCCTCGATCACCCCGAACTTGGACAGGTCGGCCTTGAGGTGCGGGCAGCGACGCTGAATCTCCCAGCCGTCCAGCGTGATCGAGGCGGTGTCGTCGTGCGCCTCGGCGAACCAGCCGTCGGCGTAGGCGATGCGCTCGTCGGTCAGGCACTTGAAGAAGGTGTAGAGGTACTCGTTGTAGCCGCCGACCCGCCAGGCCCGGAACCGGGTGGACAGGAAGATCGTGTTGACCCAGTCCGGTTCCCGGTCGCGCACAACCGTGCGGACGAGCTCGGGCGCGATCGCGAAGCCGTAGCGGAATTTCTCTTCCGAGATCGGTTCGCGCACAGCACGCTTCGGGAAGTCCAACACGACCGTCTCGGGGCCCAGGCGTAACTCCACCGGATACCCGATGCCGTCGCAGATCTGGTCGGAAGCCAGCATGACCGGCTCGAACAACTCGCGCAGCGGCTCGAGCAGCGGCTCCCCGATCGCCGGCGCCCATGACGCCTTCTCGGCGGCCAGCACCGGCGCCATCCGCTCGGCGTAGGCGGCGATGTAGTCGGCCTTGCCGGTGGTGAAGATCGCCCGCACCTCGTCGTCGGGCACCGGGTGGGTCAGCGAATCCAGTTGCGCCCCGGTGAAATCGGCGGTCGACCCCGGGATCATCAGCAGTCCGCCGTCGTGGCCGTGCGCGGCCATCTGGTCGAGGAACACCACCTGGTCGGGGAAGATGTTCGCCGGGTCGCCGTGGTCGTCGTTGAGGTCGCGCAGCTCCGGGTCCAGGAAGCAGGGTGGACCCGCGGACGGGATCACCCAGGTGGCGCCGACCTGTGCGATGTACTGCCGGCACCGGTCCATCTGGCGTTGACGCTTCTGGACGCCGAAGGCCTCCTTGGCGCGGGCGGGCATGTCGTAGACCATCGGGTACCAGATCGCGCCGGAGTACTGCAGCATGTGCACGTCGATCTGGCCGAAGTCGGCGGCGAGCATGTCGAGGTCGACCGGCCGCGCGTCGTTCATATTGAAAAGGGTGGTCAGGCGATCCGATACCACCAGGCCCGAGTCCCCGATGGGACCGTCGGCCGGCGCCCGCAACGCGATGATCATCACGTCGAGATCGCCCTTGGGGCCGCTGACGCGGTGCTTGACCGAATCGGTGGTCTCGAAGAAGCGGTGGAAGCCCAGCTTCTCCAGTTCCCGGCGCAGGTCGGGCACCGGGAAGTCGGGCAGCAGCACCACGGCGTCCTTGTTGACGTGGGCGCGCAGGTTCTCCGGGTCGAAGTGGTCCTTGTGCAGGTGCGAAACGTAGAGATAGTCGACGTCGCCGAGCGCCGCCCAGTCCAGCCCGCTGTTGTCCGGGAACGGGAACCACGACGCGAAATAGGCCGGGTTGACCCATGGATCGCACAGGATGCTCCCGGCGGCGGTGTCGATGCGAAAGCCGGCGTGCCCGACACTGGTGACCTGCACGTATACCCCTCCACTGACTGCTTGCTCGCCTGTCAGCTTAGCCCGCAGAACGGGGCGCACTACGCTTGCGGCTGTGGAACCGGTATACGGCACAGTCATCCAGCTCGCCCGGGCGGTCTGGCGGGCGCAGGGCCTGAAATTCACCGTCACCGGCGTCGAGAACCTGCCGCGCACCGGCGGCGCCGTGATCGCGATCAACCACACCAGCTACTTCGACTTCACGTTCGCCGGGCTGCCCGCCTACCGACAGCACCTGGGCCGCAAGGTGCGCTTCATGGCCAAGAAAGAGGTCTTCGACCACAAGGTCACCGGCCCGATCATGCGCAGCCTGCGGCACATCGAGGTGGACCGCGACAGCGGCGCCGCGTCGTTCGCCGAGGCCGTCCGCATGCTCGCCGAAGGCGAGTTCGTCGGCGTCTATCCCGAGGCCACGATCAGCCGCAGCTTCGAGATCAAGGACTTCAAGTCCGGCGCGGCGCGGATGGCGATCGCCGCCGACGTGCCGATCGTCCCGCACATCGTGTGGGGCGCTCAGCGGATCTGGACCAAGGGCCACCCGAAGAAGATGTGGCGACCCAAGGTGCCGATCACGGTCGCCGTCGGAGCGCCGATCCAGCCCACCCTGCCCGCCGCCGAGCTGACCGCGCTGCTGCACTCGCGCATGCAGCACCTGCTCGCCGAGGTCCAGGACGCCTACGGGCCGTATCCGCTGGGGGAGTTCTGGGTACCGCATCGTCTCGGCGGTGGCGCGCCGACGCTGGGCGAGGCCAACCGGATGGATGCCGAGGAGGCGGCCGCCAAAGCCGCCCGTCGCGCCGGACCGACCACCGAGGCGCCGGGGTAAGCCGTGGAACCGGTCTTCCGCTCGCTCGAGATCGTGGCGATGCTGGCGGTACGGGCCACCGGAACGACGATCACCTTTCACGGGCTCGAGCACCTGCCCATCTCCGGAGGCGCTGTCATCGCGATCAACCACACCGGCTACGTCGACTGGCTGCCGGCGGCGCTGGCCGCCATGCACCGCAAGCGGCGGATGCGCTTCATGATCAAGGCCGAGATGAACGAGGTGAAGCCCGTCGCCTTCTTGATCGAGCACACCAAGACCATTCCGGTGGACCGCACGGCCGGCGCAGGCGCCTACGCCCGCGCCGTCGAGGCGCTGCGCACCGGCGAGATCGTGGGCGTCTACCCGGAGGCCACCATCAGTCGCAGCTTCGAGCTCAAGGAGTTCAAGTCCGGTGCGGCGCGGATGGCGCTGGAAGCCGACGTGCCCATCGTGCCGCTGATCGTCTGGGGCGCTCAGCGGATCTGGACCAAGGATCAGCCGAAGGCGCTGGGCCGCAGAAAGATTCCGGTCACCGTCTCGGTCGGGGCGCCGATCCCGCCGCGCGGCACCGTCGACGAGCTGAACACCGCGATGCGGGAGGCGATGACCAGCGTGCTGTACGAGGCCCAGCAGGATTACCCTCAACCGCCGGGAGCACCGTGGCTGCCGCGGCGGCTGGGTGGCACCGCGCCCACGCCGGCGGAGGCCAGGCTGCTCGACGAGGCCGAGCTCGCCGAGCGGGCGCGCAGAAGGGGCGAGGCATGACACCGGAACTCGTCGCCACCGACGTCGACGGAACGCTGCTCGACGACGACGAGACCGTCAGCCCGCGCACGCGCGCGGCGGTCCGGGCCGTCGTCGACTCGGGCGCCCACTTCATCCTCGCCACCGGCCGGCCGCCGCGCTGGGTGACCCCGATCGTCGACCAGCTGGGCTTCGCCCCGATGGCGGTCTGCGCCAACGGCGCGGTCATCTACGACCCGGCGGTCGACCGCATCGTCAGCGCCCGCACGTTGTCGACCGACGCGCTCGGCGAACTCGCCGAGATCGCCGCGCGGGTCATCCCGGGCGCCGGTCTCGCGGTGGAGCGGGTCGGTTCCAGCGCTCACGACGCGGCCACCCCGCAGTTCGTCAGTTCGCCGGGTTATGAGCACGCCTGGCTGAATCCGGACAACACGGAGGTGTCGGTCGAGGACCTGCTCAGCGCGCCCGCGGTCAAGCTGCTGATCCGCAAGGCCGGCGCGCGCAGCGCCGATATGGCCGCGGCCCTTGCCGCCCACGTCGGCCTCGAGGGGGACATCACCTACTCGACGAACAACGGCCTGATCGAGATCGTGCCGCTGGGGGTGAGCAAGGCGACCGGCATCGAGGAGCTGAGCCGGCCGCTGGAGATCGACGTGGCCCAGGTGGTGACGTTCGGTGACATGCCCAACGACGTGCCGATGCTCGCGTGGGCGGGGTTGGGCGTGGCGATGGGCAACGCGCATCCCGAAGCGGTGGCCGCCGCCGACGAGGTGACGGCGACGAACGCCGAGGACGGGGTGGCCCGGGTGCTGGAGCGGTGGTGGCGCTAGCCGGACGACGATCAAGCGGCGAGGCACGAGCCGCGTTGAGGAATCCGGCGATTGGCGCTAGCCCGGCTGGTCCCGGCTCAGGCCGGGTTGATCGGCGGAGTGAACCGTTCGAGCTGAACAGGTGCCGGGCCGTCGGTCTGGCGCGGCAGGTCCACCGGGACGCCGTCGACCACCCGGGTGACGGTGCCCTTCTCGCGATCGAAGTTCAGTGTGCCGTGCTGGAAGTTCTGCACGATCCACAGCGGCTCGGCGATTTCGGCGCTGGTCGGCAGGCCCAGCGCACCGCGCTCGAATCCCAGTGCGCCCCAGGCCTTGTAGAGCTCACCGGTGACCGGCTCGGCGCCGCTTTCCGGAGACCAGTAGACCGCGCCGCGTTCGAAGGTGACGTACCGCGCCGAGCCCGCGCCCGATGCCTCGGGCGAGGTGGGCTTGCCCAGGTAGCTGTTCATCCCGCCCAGCGAGTCCCATTTCGCGAAGATCGCTCCGCCCCGCAACTGTTCGGCCAGTTGTTCGGGTCCGGGCGGATCGTTGAATCTCGCTGCGATGTCGCGGATCTGGTTCATCACCGCGTAGGCGGCGTTGCCGGGGCACTCGGTGTTGCCGACGTCGCGGTGGGTGAAGATCGTCGGCAGCGTCGGCGACGAACCGAACGGGAACTTCGTGAACGAACCGCCTTCGGACGGCAGCACCACCGTGCCGCGGGGGTCGACACCGGCCTGGCCCAGTACCCAGCCGAGAAGCCTTGCCGTGGTGCGTAATTGGATCGGTGTGGGGGGCACGTCGGTGAAGTTGCCGAGCATCGCCACCCCCCACGTGTTGTGGTTGAAGCCGCCGGTGTGTGAGCCCTCGACCGGCCGGGTCATCCCGCCTGCGCGGCCCTCGAAGACCTGACCGTACTTGTCCACCAGGGCGTTGTAGGCGATGTCGCACCAGCCCAGCGTGCGGGTGTGGTACTCGTAGATCGACCGGACGATCCCTGCCGAATCCTGCGGGGTGTAGTCGTTGCTGCCCGCGGAGTGGTGCACGACAGCGGCCTGGATCCTGGTGTCATAGCGGGGTTCGCCGCACCGCATCCCCTCGTCGGCGCCCCACTCGGCACGGTTGACGATGTGGGGTGGCTGGCCGGGGGGCGTGGCCGCGTTGGGTAGCGGCACGAGGTCGGCCGGCGTCTCCGGCGGACTGATCAGCACGGCGTTGATGTTCTCGCCGAAGGGCTGTTCGACGGTGGCGGGCATGTATCCCAGCGCGGGGCGCGTCCCGGGGTCGGCGGGCGCGGTGGTCGGGGCGTCGGGAGGGCGGGTGACGGCGATCTGCACGGTGGTGGTGCGTCCCACGAACAGTGGTTCGGTGCCGCGCGGGCCGCTGTGGCCGGTGGGGCCGACACCCTCGAGAGTCTCGGCGTCGTACCACGGCCCCCAGGAGCCGTCGGGCTTCTTCGCCCGCACCCGCGCGGTCGTGCCGGTCAGATCTCCTGAGGTCAGCGCGACCATCGAGAACGGGGTGTCCTGGTGGATCTCCCGGATGGTCTCGCCGCCGCTGAGCGCGGCGAGTGGCTGTTGGGCGACCTGCGGCGCCGCGATGGCAGGCGCGGGATCGGGGCCGGAAGCGACGGTGATACCGCGCACGAGCAGCGCCATCAGCAACACCGTCCCCGCGAGCGCGGCGATCAGCGTCGACCTCCGGCGACGACTCAGCACGGCCTGATGTTACGTATGCGTCAGGTGTTACTGGTGTTCCGACACGCGCGGAACGCGCGCCGACGGCACCGCACAGCGCGAGGCGTCTGCGGTGCCGTCGTCGTGGGTGGAACCAGGGTCAGGCGCCGGATCCCACCGCCGCCTCGGCTGCGCCCAGGCCGGCTTGGACCGGGGCTGCAGCGGCGCCCGCGGCATCGGCCGCCGCGGCGGGTGCGGCGGCGGCTGCCGCGGCGGGCGGCTTGACCGCCGACATGATCGCGGGCATCAGCACGCCCTTGAGCAGGTCGATCGCCTCGCCGGCGCCGAGTGAGTTGGCCGCGCTGCTCAGATCGCCGAGCAGTCCGCCGCTGCTGGTCGCCACCGGCTGGGTGGCGGCGAGCGACGGGTCGCCGAGAATCGGATAGGCGCCCAGGGCGGGATCCAGCCCGACCGGTGCCGAGATCGGCACCTCGCCGGCGGCTGGCAACCCGGCCGTCGAGATCGGGGCGGCACCCAGCACCGGGTCGGTCAGCGCGGGCGGCGTGCTCAAGCCCGGCGTGGTCAGGCCCGGTGTGGTCAGGCTGGGTGTCGTCAGGCCCGGCGTGGTCAGGCTCGGTGTCGTGAGGCCGGGGGTGGTGAGGCTCGGCGTGGTCAGACCGGGGGTGGTCAGGCTCGGCGTGGTCAGGCCGGGGGCCGTCAGCGCCGGGTCGGTGAGCGACGGCGTCGCGCCGACGGGGCTGGTCAGGGCGGGATTGGCGAGACCGGGGTCGGTCAGCGACGGCGCACCCAGGCCGGCGGTGCCAAGGCCGGGGGCGCCCAGGCCGGGGGACAGGGTCGTCGGCGATGACGCCCCGGTCCCGGTGAGCAGACCGGTGGGCAACGGCGGCAGATTGATCCCGAACTGCGAAAGGCCCTGCGACAGAGCATTGATCAATTCGCCGGGGAGGTCGGTGATGGTGGCGGCCTGGCGGAACTCGCGGTGCTGCGGCTCCTGGGTCGGGCCGGTCAGCTGGGAGGCGGCGACAACTGCAACGGGACCCGCGACGGCCAGAGCGGCGACTGTGCTCAGGGCTGTCGAGAGCCGGCGGCGACGTCGGTTCGGCACGGAAGTCTCCTCAATACATGGACTACAGGCGGTAGAGCGCGGAAATTCGTTGTACGCGTTTGATGGTACTGATGTGACTGGTGAGACCAGAGTGACGATATGGAATCGTGAGCTAATCGCGACCTGCGCCGCTGCGCCAACTCGGGCTCGGCACCTGACGTCGGATACCCTTGCTGCCGATGTTCTCCTCTGATTCCCGCCCGTCGACGGGTCCTTACGACCTGTACGTCGTCGGCTCCGGGTTCTTCGGTCTGACGATCGCCGAACGAGTGGCCACCCAGCTGAACAAGCGGGTGCTGGTCCTCGAGCGGCGATCACACCTGGGCGGCAACGCCTACTCCGAACCCGAACCGCAGACCGGCATCGAGGTGCACCGCTACGGCGCGCACCTGTTCCACACCAGTAATCAGCGGGTGTGGGACTACGTGCGGCAGTTCACCGAATTCACCGGCTACCAGCACCGCGTCTTCGCGCTGCACAACGGTCAGGCCTACCAGTTCCCGATGGGGCTGGGCCTGGTCAGCCAGTTCTTCGGGCGCTACTTCACCCCCGATGAAGCGCGCGCGCTGATCGCCGGCCAGGCGGCCGAGATCGACACCGCCGAGGCGCAGAACCTCGAGGAGAAGGCGATCTCGCTGATCGGCCGCCCCCTCTACGAGGCGTTCGTCAAGGACTACACGGCCAAGCAGTGGCAGACCGATCCCAAGGAGCTGCCCGCCTCGACCATCAGCCGGCTGCCCGTCCGCTACACCTTCGACAACCGCTACTTCAACGACACCTACGAGGGCCTGCCCGTCGACGGGTACACCGCGTGGCTGCAGAACATGGCCGCCGACGAGCGCATCGAGGTGCGTCTGGACACCGACTGGTTCGACGTCGGCGACCAATTGCGGGCAGCCAACCCCGATGCGCCGGTGGTCTACACGGGTCCGCTGGACCGCTACTTCGACTACGCCGAGGGCCGGCTGGGCTGGCGCACGCTGGACTTCGAGCTCGAGGTGCTGGCATGCGGCGATTTTCAAGGCACGCCCGTGATGAACTACAACGACGCCGACGTGCCGTTCACCCGTATCCACGAGTTCCGGCACTTCCATCCGGAGCGGCCGTACCCGGAGGACAAGACGGTGATCATGCGGGAGTACTCCCGCTTCGCCGCCGATGACGACGAGCCCTACTACCCGATCAACACCGAGTCCGACCGCGCCCTGCTGTCGGCCTACCGGACGCGCGCCAAGGCCGAGACGGCCGCGGCGAAGGTGCTCTTCGGTGGCCGGCTGGGCACCTATCAGTACCTCGACATGCACATGGCGATCGCCAGCGCGCTGAACATGTACGACAACACGCTGGCTCCGCACCTGCGCGACGGTGCGCCGCTGGTCGACCCCGACACAGAAAGCAACTGACTATGAGTGACATCCCGTCCGGCGCGCTCGAGGCCGGACAGTCACAGGCGGTGAGCCCCCTGGCCCGCGTGATCCTGCCGCGGCCGGGTGAGCCGCTCGACGTCCGCAAGCTCTACATCTCCGAATCCGAGACCAACGCCCGGCGCGCGCACGCCCCCACCCGCACCACGCTGGAGATCGGCGCGGAGTCGGAGGTGTCGTTCGCGACCTATTTCAACGCTTTCCCGGCCAGCTACTGGCGGCGCTGGTCTGTCCTGGACGCCGTGGTGCTGCGGGTCGAGCTGACCGGCAGCGCGCGCGTCGACGTCTACCGCTCGAAGGCCACCGGTGCCCGGATCACGGTCGGCGGGGCGCCGGTGGTCAGCGACTCCGAAGACGAGCCGGCCGTGCTCGAGTTCGAAGTCGACCTGACCCCGTTCGAGGACGGCGGCTGGATCTGGTTCGACATCACCACCGACGCGCGCTCGACGCTGCACCACGCCGGCTGGTACGCACCGATCCCCGCTCCGGGACGCGCCAACGTCGCCGTGGGCATCCCGACGTTCAACCGGCCGTCGGACTGCGTCAACGCGCTGGCGGCACTGACCTCCGACCCGTTGGTCGACGAGGTGATCAGCGCGGTGATCGTCTCCGACCAGGGCACCAAGAAGGCGAAGGACCATCCGGGCTTCGAGGCTGCGGCCGCCGCGCTCGGCAACCGGCTCTCGGTGCACGATCAGCCCAACCTCGGCGGCTCCGGCGGCTACAGCCGGGTGATGTACGAGGCGCTGAAGAACACCGACTGCGAACAGATCCTGTTCATGGACGACGACATCCGCATCGAGCCGGACTCGATTCTGCGGGCGCTGGCGATGAACCGTTTCGCGAAGGTGCCCACGCTCGTCGGCGGCCAGATGCTCAACCTGCAGGAGCCCAGCCATCTGCACGTGATGGGCGAGATGGTCGACTCCGAGAACTTCATGTGGACCGGTGCGGTCAACACCGAGTACGACCACAACTTCGCCAAGTACCCGCTCAACGACGAGGACGAGTACCGCAGCCAGCTGCTGCACCGGCGCATCGACGTCGACTACAACGGCTGGTGGATGTGCATGATCCCGCGGCAGGTGGCCGAGGAGCTCGGTCAGCCGCTGCCGCTGTTCATCAAGTGGGACGACGCCGACTACGGCCTGCGGGCCGGGGAGCACGGCTACCCGACGGTGACGCTGCCGGGCGCGGCGATCTGGCACATGGCCTGGAGCGACAAGGATGACGCGATCGACTGGCAGGCGTACTTCCACCTGCGCAACCGGCTGATCGTGGCGGCGCTGCACTGGGACGGCAACGTGCGCGGGCTGCTCCGCAGCCACCTCAAGGCCACCCTGAAACACCTTCTCTGCCTTGAGTATTCGACGGTAGCGATCCAGAACAAGGCGATGGACGACTTCCTCGCCGGGCCGGAGAACCTGTTCTCGATCCTCGAGTCGGCGCTGCCCGACGTGCGCGCGATGCGCGCGCAGTACCCCGACGCCGTGGTACTGCCCAGCGCGACCGCGCTGCCGACGCCGTCGGACAAGCGCTGGCGCAAGAAGGTGGAGATCCCCACCAACCCGGTGTCGATCTCGCTTCGCCTGGGCCGCGGCGTCGTGCACCAGCTCAAGGCGCACGATCCCGAGCACCACCGCCGCCCGCAGGTCAACGTGGCCACCCAGGACGCCCGCTGGTTCTCGCTGTGCAACGTCGACGGTGTCACGGTGACCACCGCCGACGGCCGCGGTGTGGTCTACCGCCAGCGTGACCGCGAGCAGATGTTCCAGCTGCTGCGCGAATCGCTGAAGCGTCAGGCACTGCTGGCGCGCAAGTTCAACCGGATGCGCAAGGTGTACCGCGCCGCGCTGCCGATGCTGACCAGCACGCAGAAGTGGGAGACCGTCCTGCTCGAGAGTTCCCATGCCTGACAGCCCGCGCGGCGAGGACGCCGTGCTGGTGGCCGTCCAGTCGGCGGTGGCCGACCGGCCGGGCGTGCTGCCGCTGGCGCGCGCGATGTCGCACTTCGGCGAGCACAGCATCGGCTGGCTCGCCGTCGCCGCGCTGGGAGCGCTGCTGGCGCCCGCCCGGCGCCGCGAGTACCTGACCGCCGGCGTTGGCGCTTTCGCCGCCCACGCCGCCGCGGTGATCATCAAACGGGTGGTGCGCCGCGAGCGCCCGCACCATCCGGCCATCGCGGTCAACGTCGGCACCCCGAGCCGGCTGAGCTTCCCCTCGGCGCACGCGACGTCCACCACCGCCGCGGCCGTGCTGCTGGCCCGGCCCACCGGGCTGCCGCTGCCCGCGCTGCTGGTGCCCCCGATGGCGTTGTCGCGCATGGTGCTCGGCGTGCACTATCCGAGCGACGTGCTCACCGGGGTGGCTGTCGGGGCGATCGTTGCCAACGTGGTCGGCAGGGTGGCCGACGGGGTCGAAGGAGCGACACGATGAGCGCATCCCAGGTGGGCCAGCAGACGGGCTCGTCGTCGGCCGGGCCGCCCAAGAGTCTTCCCGCCGGCATCGTCAAGGCGTTGCGTCCGCGGCAGTGGGTCAAGAACGTCCTGGTGTTCGCCGCGCCGCTGGCCGCCCTCGGTGACGACCGCTACGCCTACGACTACCGCGACGTCCTCATCCGGGTGTCGATCGCGTTCGTGGTCTTCAGCCTGGCGGCGTCGTCGGTGTACCTGGTCAACGACGCCCGCGACGTCGAGGCCGACCGGGCACATCCCACCAAGCGCTACCGGCCGATCGCCGCGGGTGTGGTCCCCGAGTGGCTGGCCTACACCCTGGCCGTGGTGCTCGGCGTTGCGTCCCTGGCGATCTCGTGGCTCGTCACTCCCAACCTGGCGCTGGTGATGGCGGTGTACATCGGGATCCAGCTGGCCTACTGCTTCGGTCTCAAACACCAGGCCGTCATCGACATCTGCATCGTGTCGTCGGGGTTCCTGATCCGCGCGATCGCCGGTGGTGTGGCCGCCGACGTGCCGCTGTCGCAATGGTTCCTGCTGATGATGGCGTTCGGCTCGCTGTTCATGGCGGCCGGCAAACGCTACGCCGAACTGCAGCTGGCCGAACGGACCGGCGCCAAGATCCGCAAGTCCCTGGAGAGCTACACCAGCTCGTACCTGCGCTTCGTGTGGACGCTGTCGGCGACCGCGCTGGTGCTCTGCTACGGGCTCTGGGCCTTCGAGCGCGACGCGATGGGCGACACCTCCTGGTTCGTGGTGTCGATGGTGCCGTTCGTGATCGCGATCCTGCGCTACGCGGTCGACGTCGACGGCGGGCTGGCCGGCGAGCCCGAGGAGATCGCGTTGAAGGACCGGGTGCTGCAACTGCTCGCGGTGGCGTGGATCGGAACCGTCGGTGCCGCAATCTTCCTCAGCTGACCGGCTGAGCCGCCCGTTCACGGAGGCGGCGGCCACCCGGCTGAACCGGTGGCCCGCCTTCCCTTACCACGTGTGGGTGCGGGTCAGCCTGTGGGTGAGCGTGGTGTCGGTGGCCGTGCTGTTCGGCTGGGGCGCCTGGCAGCGCCGGTGGATCGCCGACGACGGCCTGATCGTGCTCCGTACGGTGCGAAACCTGTTGGCGGGCAACGGTCCGGTGTTCAACGCCGGCGAGCGGGTGGAGGCGAACACCTCGACCGTGTGGTCCTATCTGGTCACCCTCGGCGGGTTCGTCTCTGGCTCGGCCCGGCTCGAGTACGTCGCGCTGGTGCTCGCCCTGGTGCTCAGCGTGCTCGGCGTGGTGCTGGTGATGTTCGGCACCGCCCGGCTGTACGCCCCCGGCCTGACCGGCAGGCGCGCGGTCTTCCTGCCTGCGGGTGCACTGGTCTACATCGCGATCCCGCCGGCACGCGACTTCGCCACCTCCGGACTCGAAAACGGTTTGGTGCTGGCCTATCTGGGCTTGCTGTGGTGGATGATGGTGTGCTGGTCGCAAGGTTTGCGCCGGCCCGACGGTGAACGCACGTCGCGCGGATTCGACGCGACGCTGGCGGTGGTCGCGGGCCTGTCGGTGCTGGTGCGTCCCGAGCTCGCGCTGATCGGCGGCCTCGCGCTGGTGATGATGCTCGTCGCGGCACCCACCTGGCGCCGGCGGCTGACGCTCGTCGTCGCGGGCGGCCTCATCCCGGTGGCGTACCAGATCTTCCGGATGGGCTACTACGGCTTGCTGGTACCCGGCACCGCGCTGGCCAAGGACGCGTCGGGCGCCAAGTGGAATCAGGGGCTGGTCTATCTCGCCAACTTCAATCAGCCGTACCTGCTGTGGGCGCCCGCGGTCCTGCTGATCGGGCTCGGTCTGATGGTGCTGTTGCTGCGTGGGCGCCCGTCCTGGGGCGACCGCCGCGCCCGCAAGCAGTCCGGCCGGCTCGCACGCACAGTGCAGAGCCCGCCGGCGGCCGTGGCGTTCATCCTGATCTCGGGGCTGCTGCAGGCGGTGTACTGGATCCGGCAGGGCGGCGACTTCATGCACGGCCGGGTGTTGCTGACCCCGCTGTTCTGCCTTCTGGCGCCGGTCGCGGTGATCCCGCTGATGCTGCCGGACCGGTCCCGGATGGCGCGCGGCGCCGGTTACCTCTATGCCGGGGCCACCGCGGTGCTGTGGCTGGCCGTGGCGGGCTGGGCGCTGTGGGCGGCCAACTCGCCCGGGATGGGCGCCGACGCCACCCGCGTCACCTACACCGGCATCGTCGACGAGCGCCGGTTCTACTCTCAGGCGACGGGGCACGCGCACCCGCTGACCGCGGCCGACTACCTCGACTATCCGCGGATGCGGGCCGTGCTCACCGCGATCGAGAACACGCCTGACGGGGCGCTGCTGCTGCCGGCGGGCGACTACGACCGGTGGGACGTGATTCCGGCGCTCCCGCCGCCGCCGGACGTGCGCGCCGCCATGAAGAGGGAAGCCGGCGGGTACGTCGGCCCGCACACCGTGTTCTTCACCAACCTCGGCATGCTCGGCATGAACGTCGGGCTGGATGTGCGGGTGATCGACCAGATCGGTCTGGCCAACCCGCTGGCCGCTCACACCGCGCGGCTCACCGACGGCCGCATCGGCCACGACAAGAACCTGTTCCCGGACTGGGCGGTGGCCGAGGGGCCGTTCCTCAAGGAGCGCCCGTGGATTCCGCAGTATCTGGACGAGGAATGGATCCGGCAGGCCGAGGCCGCGCTGAAGTGCCCGGAGACCGACGAGGTGCTCGAGGCGATCCGCGCGCCGATGGGATTCCGGCGCTTCCTGTCCAATGTGGTGCACGCCGCGGAGTACACCCGCTACCGCATCGACCGGGTGCCGCTGTATGAGCTTGCGCGGTGCGGTCTTCCGGTCCCCGAGCCGGTCGATCCGCCGTACACGGGACTGCCCCCGACCGGGCCGTGAGTAATTCGAATTCGCACCGGATTTGTTCAGGATTTGTTCCCCAGGAGGGTTTTCTGCTTTCGTAACGTAGTGGACACGTCCGTCGGATAAGGCATGTGACGGGGACCGCGGGCGAGGCTCGCGGCGAGAAGAGATGACCACAAAGGTGTGGTTGACTACACGGGCACGATGCCGGGTCGGGGATCGGCGGCTCGTTGCTGCTGTACGAACAGATGGGACAGAAATAAGCATGAAGCTTGTCGGAAGGCTGCGCGCCAACGCGCGTCGGCTCACGATCGCGGCCCTGGTGGCCGCCGTGTTGCCAGCCGTGATCGGGGCCGTCGGCGGCTCCGCGACCGCGGGAGCGTTCTCCCGTCCGGGTCTGCCGGTGGAATACCTGATGGTGCCGTCGGCCGGAATGGGCCGCGACATCAAGGTGCAGTTCCAGAGCGGCGGGCCCAACGCCCCCGGTGTCTACCTGCTCGACGGCCTGCGCGCCCAGGAGGACTTCAACGGCTGGGACATCAACACCCCGGCGTTCGAGTGGTACGTCGACTCCGGCCTGGCAGTCGTCATGCCGGTCGGTGGCCAGTCCAGCTTCTACAGCGACTGGTACAAGCCGGCGTGCGGCAAGGCCGGCTGCAGCACCTACAAGTGGGAGACGTTCATCTCCCAGGAGCTGCCTGCCTACCTGGCCGCCAACAAGGGTGTGAACCCGAACCGCAACGCGGCGGTGGGCCTGTCCATGGCCGGCTCGGCCGCGATGACCATGGCGATCTACCACCCGAATCAGTTCCAGTACGCCGGTTCGCTGTCGGGATTCCTGAACCTCTCCGAGGGCTGGTGGCCGATGCTGGTCAACATCTCCATGGGTGACGCCGGCGGCTACAAGGCCGACGACATGTGGGGCAAGACCGAAGACGCCAACAGCGCCTGGAAGCGCAACGACCCGATGGTCAACATCGACAAGCTGGTCGCCAACAACACCCGCATCTGGGTGTTCTGCGGCAACGGCAAGCCCGCCGAGCTCGACGCGGGCATGACCTCGGGCAACCTGTTCAACGCGAAGTTCCTCGAGGGCTTCACGCTGCGCACCAACAAGACCTTCCAGGAGAAGTACCTGGCCGCCGGTGGCACCAACGGGGTGTTCAACTTCCCGTCCAATGGAACCCACCAGTGGAACTACTGGGGCCAGCAGCTTCAGCAGATGAAGCCCGACATCCAGCGGGCACTCGGCGCGGTGCCGCAGCCGTCGGCTCCGGCTGTGCCGGTCGACGCCGCGGCGCCGGCCCAGGGCGGCTAGCAGCAAACGACGCCAGACGGCGCGTTATTGACGGCGGTGATCCCCTACCCCGGGGGTCACCGCCGTCAGTCGCTTCACGCCCGGGCGGTCGTGGTGATGTGATTCACTACCTTGCGGTAGGGGCTGAACTGGAGAAGAGGTGGGGTCGATGCGTGCGGTGAATCGAACGGTGATGCGGACGGTCGCGGCGGCGGTGCTCGCGGTCGCGGCGATGTTCGCGGGGGTGGCTCCCCAGGCGCCCTGGTCGCCGTCGGCGCACGCGCAGGGCGTCGAGATGCTGATGGTGCCCTCGGCGGCGATGGGCCGCGCGATCCCGGTGGCCTTCCAGGGCGGCGGCCCGCACGCGGTCGTGCTCCTCGACGCGTTCAACGGCGCGCCCGACGTCAGCAACTGGGTGACGGCCGGCAACGCGATGAACACCCTTGCCGGTAAGGGCATCTCGGTGGCCGCGCCGGCGGGTGGCGCGTGGAGCATGTACACCAACTGGGAGCAGGACGGCTCCAAGCAGTGGGAGACGTTCCTCGCCGACGAGCTGCCGAACTGGCTGGCCGCCAACAAGGGGCTGGCGCCCGGCGGGCACGGCATCGTCGGCGCCGCGATGGGCGGCACCGGCGCACTGACGATGGCGACGTTCCATCCCGACCGCTACCGGTTCGCCGGCTCGCTGTCGGGCTTCCTGACCCCGTCCAACACCTACATGAACGGCGCGATCACCGCCGGGCTGGCGCAGTTCGGTGGCGTCGACACCAGGAACATGTGGGGTCTGCCACAGTTGGGCCGCTGGAAGTGGCACGATCCGGACGTGCACGCACAGTTGTTGGTGGACAACAACACCCGGCTGTGGGTCTTCAGCCCGTCGACCACGACCTGCACCGACGTACCGGCGATGATCGGCTACTGCGACCAGGCGCAGGGCAGCAACCGCACGTTCTACCAGCACTACCGCTCGATCGGCGGAGGTAACGGCCACTTCGACTTCCCGACCTCGGGCAATCACGACTGGGGCTCGTGGAGCGGGCAGTTGGCCGCCATGTCCGGGGAGCTGGTCACGACCATCCGGTAGTCCGGTACCCGGCGAAGCCACCGGTACCTTGGAGGACGTGCAACACGGGTCACGTTCCGCGCGGGCGGGAGCAGCAGGGCTGTGCCTGCTCGTCGCCTCGTCGGCGTGGCTCACCGGGTGCACGGCCGGCGACGATGTGATCTCGGGCCTGAGCTCCGAGATCGAGCCGGCGCCGACGCACGGTCAGGCAGGGGCGCAGCCGCCCGGGCCTGCTCAGCTGGGCGGGCAGTCCAACGCGCTGATGGTGACGCCCCGGCAGCGTGCCTACCTCGACGCGCTGCGCTCGGAGGGGGTGCGGCCCGCCAGCGACCTGTCGGCGCTGAGCATCGGCTCCTACGTCTGCCAGGCGCGTGCGGCCAAACAGCCCGATCAGGCGGTCTGGGATTTCGTCGCGCCGCTGGTGCGCAACGACGCCAGCGATCCGCGCTCCGACGGCGGTGCGGCTGAGCCATCGGCCTCGGAACTCCACGACGAGACCGCCGACTACATTCGCATCGCGACAGACCGACTCTGCTAGGAGCCTCCACATCCATGGCCAAGACCAATCGGCGGAAACGCCACCGCTTGCTGGCGCTGTTCGCCGCCGGGGCGGTGGGCCTCGTCGTCGTGCTGATCGTGGCGGTCGTCATCGTCGTGCTGCGCAGGCCCGAGAGCCCGCCGACGGCCGTTCCCCCCACGGCCGTGCCGCCGACGGGGGTGCCGTCGACCCCGAGTAAGCCGCGCCCGGAGTTCCAGGACGCCAGCTGCCCGGACGTGCAGTTGATCTCGATACCCGGTACCTGGGAGTCCTCGGTTGCGCTGGATCCGTTCAACCCGGTGCAGTTCCCGGCGGCGCTGCTGCTCAATGTCACCAACCCGATCCGGGCCCAGTTCGGCACCGACCGGGTGGAGGTGTTCACGGTTCCCTACACCGCGCAGTTCCACAATCCGCTGTCGGCCGACACACAGATGTCCTACAACGACAGCCGCGCCGAGGGCACCCGGGCCGCGGTGCAGGCGATGACGGACATGAACAACCGCTGCCCGCTGACCAGTTATGTGCTGATCGGCTTCTCCCAGGGCGCGGTGATCGCGGGCGACCTCGCCAGCGACATCGGCAACGGGCGCGGTCCCGTCGATCAGGACCTGGTGCTCGGGGTGACCCTGGTGGCCGACGGTCGCCGGCAGGACGGCGTCGGCCAGGACGTCGGACCGAACCCGGACGGCCAGGGTGCGGAGATCACGCTGCACGAGGTGCCGACGCTGTCGGCGCTGGGCCTGACGATGAGTGGGCCGCGGCCGGGCGGGTTCGGGGCGCTCAACGACCGCACCAACGAGATCTGCGCGCGCGGTGACCTGATCTGCGCGGCGCCGTCGTCGGCGTTCAACATCACCCAGCTGCCCAAGACGATCGAGGTGCTGAGCGGGGGCGCGGGACAGCCGGTGCACGCGTTGTATGCCACCCCGCAGTTCTGGAACATCGACGGCCAGCCGGCCACCGCGTGGACGCTGAATTGGGCGCAGGGTCTGATCGATAACGCACCGCGTCCGAAACATGGCTGACACGTGACCCGAAGGATTTGGCCCGCGTGTGGCCGTCCCCTAACATTAAGGGAAATCTAAGAGCGTTCGACGCGGCTGAAGGGCGGGGAGCCGTGGCCCCGGTACGATCTTCGGGGCTTGGGATCTATCCCATGTGATTGGAGTTGAGATGGCCTTCCATAACCCGTTCATCAAGGACGGACTGATCAAGTTCCCCGACAACGGGAACCTGGTCAAGCACGTCGAACGATGGGCGAAGGTTCGTGGGGACAAACTCGCCTACCGATTCATCGACTTCTCGACCGAGCGCGACGGTGTCGAGCGCGACCTGCACTGGGCCGACTTCGGTGCCCGCAACAAGGCCGTCGGCGCCCGCCTGCAGCAGGTCACCCAGCCCGGTGACCGGGTCGCGATCCTGTGCCCGCAGAACCTCGACTATCTCGTCGCCTTCTTCGGAACGCTCTACGCGGGCCGCATCGCGGTGCCCCTGTTCGATCCGAACGAGCCCGGTCACGTCGGCCGTCTGCACGCCGTTCTCGACGACTGCCACCCCTCGGCGATCCTGACCACGACGGCGGCCGCCGAGGGCGTCCGCAAGTTCTTCCGCACCCGGCCCGCCAACCAGCGTCCGCGCGTGATCGCCGTCGACGCCGTGCCCAACGAGGTCGGCGCGACGTGGGAGCCGGTCGAGGTCACGCACGACACGATCGCCTACCTGCAGTACACCTCGGGTTCGACCCGGATCCCGACCGGCGTGCAGATCACCCACCTCAACCTCGCCACCAATGTCGTGCAGGTGATCGAGGCGCTCGACGGCCAGGAGGGCGACCGCGGCGTCTCGTGGCTGCCGTTCTTCCACGACATGGGTTTGATCACGGTGCTGTTGTCCCCGATGCTCGGGCACTACATCACCTTCATGACGCCCGCCGCGTTCGTCCGCCGTCCCGGCCGGTGGATCCGCGAGATGGCGCGCAAAGAGGGGGACACCGGCGGCACCATCTCGGTGGCGCCGAACTTCGCGTTCGACCACGCGGCGGCGCGCGGCGTCCCCAAAGAAGGTGAGCCGGCGATCGATCTGTCGAACATCAAGTGCATCCTCAACGGCAGCGAGCCGATCTCGGCGGCCACCGTGAATCGGTTCAACGAGGCGTTCGGCCCGTTCGGGTTCAAGCCGCAGGCGATCAAGCCGTCCTACGGTCTCGCGGAGGCCACGCTGTTCGTGTCGACCACCCCGATGAACGCCGAGCCGCGGATCATCCACGTCGATCGCGACGAGCTCAACAACCACCGCTTCGTCGAGGTGCCTGCGGACTCACCCAAGGCGGTCGCGCAGGCCGGCGCCGGCAAGATCGGTGTCGCGGAGTGGGCGGTCATCGTCGACGCCGACAGTGCGACCGAGCTGCCCGACGGCCAGATCGGTGAGGTGTGGATCAGTGGCCAGAACATGGGCACCGGCTACTGGGGCAAGCCCGACGAGACATTCGCCACCTTCCACAACATCCTCAAGTCGCGCACCGAACCGTCGCACGCCGACGGCGCCGCCGACGACGCGACCTGGGTCCGGACCGGCGACCTCGGCGCCTACCACGACGGCGAGCTGTACATCACCGGCCGCACCAAGGACCTGGTGATCATCGACGGCCGCAACCACTACCCGCAGGACCTGGAGTACTCCGCGCAGGAGGCCACCAAGGCGCTGCGCACCGGCTTCGTGGCGGCGTTCTCCGTGCCGGCCAACCAGCTGGCCGACGAGGTGTTCGCCGATACCCACTCCGGGCTCAAGCGTGACCCCAGCGATTCATCCGAACAGCTGGTGATCGTCGGCGAGCGGGCGCCCGGCGCACACAAGCTCGAGATGGGACCGATCGTCGACGACATCCGCGCGGCGATCGCGGTGCGGCACGGGGTGACCGTGCGGGACGTGTTGCTCACTCCCGCCGGGGCCATCCCGCGGACGTCGAGCGGCAAGATCGGCCGCCGGGCCTGTCGGTCGGCATATCTCGACGGCAGCCTGCGCAGCGGCAAGGTCGCAAACGCCTTCCCGGACGAGACGGACTGACGCTCAACTACAGCAACGGCAACGGCGGCCCGTGCGGGCCGCCTGTCGATCGTGAGGTTATGGAACATGACTGAGTCGCAAGACAATCCGCGCGGTCAGGACATGACCGTCAACGAGATGCGGGAATGGCTGCGCAACTGGATCGGCAACGCGACCGGCCAGTCGCCCGACTCGATCAGCGAGTCCACGCCGATGGTGGAGCTGGGGTTGTCCTCCCGCGACGCGGTCGCGATGGCCAGCGACATCGAGGATCTGACCGGTGTGACGCTGACCGCGACGGTCGCGTTCCGGCACCCCACGATCGAATCCCTGGCCACGGTGATCGTCGAGGGCGAGCCCGAAGACGATCTGTCCGACATCGACGCCGAGGACTGGTCGCGCGACGGCGACGAAGGCCGGCTGAACATCGCGATCGTCGGGGTGGGCACCCGCTTCCCCGGCGACATGAACACTCCGGACGAG
Organism: Mycolicibacterium psychrotolerans; assembly: GCF_010729305.1. Classification (NCBI taxonomy): domain Bacteria; kingdom Bacillati; phylum Actinomycetota; class Actinomycetes; order Mycobacteriales; family Mycobacteriaceae; genus Mycobacterium; species Mycolicibacterium psychrotolerans. The sequence goes on from NZ_AP022574.1 coordinate 1,240,563, forward strand.
ATGTGGACGGCGCTGCTCGACGGCCGCGACGCGATCACCGACCTGCCCGAGGGGCGGTGGTCGGAGTTCCTGTCCGAGCCGCGCATCGCTGAGCGCGTCGCCAAGGCCCGGACCCGGGGCGGCTACCTCTCCGACATCAAGGGATTCGACGCCGAGTTCTTCGCGCTGTCGAAGATGGAAGCCGACAACATCGACCCGCAGCAGCGCATGGCGCTGGAGCTGACGTGGGAAGCGTTGGAGCACGCCAGGATCCCGGCGTCGAGCCTGCGCGGTGAGAACGTCGGCGTCTTCATCGGCAGCTCGGTCAACGACTACATGTTCATGTCGGTCGCCGACCCCACCGTCGCGCACCCGTACGCGATCACCGGTAACTCGAGTGCGGTCATCGCCAACCGGGTGTCCTACTTCTATGACTTCCGCGGCCCGTCGATGGCCATCGACACCGCGTGCTCGTCGGCTCTGGTCGCCGTGCACGAGGGCCTGAAGGCGCTGCGTGCCGGCGATGCCGACGTGGTGATCGCCGGTGGCGTCAACGCGTTGATCACCCCGCTGGTCACGCTGGGCTTCGACGAGGTCGGGGGCGTGCTGGCGCCCGACGGCCGGATCAAGTCCTTCTCCCAGGACGCCGACGGCTACGCCCGCTCCGAGGGCGGCGGCATGGTGGTGCTCAAGCGGCTGGCCGACGCGCGTCGCGACGGCGACGACATCCTTGCCGTGATCGCCGGCGGCGCGGTCAACCACGACGGCCGCTCCAACGGCATGCTGGCGCCGAACCCGGACGCTCAGGAAGCGGTGCTGCGCAGGGCGTACAAGGACGCCGGGATCGATCCGCGCTCCGTCGATTACGTCGAGGCGCACGGCACCGGCACGATCCTCGGCGACCCGATCGAGGCCGACGCGCTGGGCCGGGTGATCGGCCGCGGTCGTGCCGCCGACAAGCCCGCCCTGCTGGGCGCGGTCAAATCCAATGTGGGACATCTGGAGTCGGCCGCCGGGGCGGCCAGCCTGGCGAAGGTCGCGCTGTCGCTGCGCAACGACAAGATCCCGCCGTCGATCAACTACACGGGCCCCAACCCCTACATCGACTTCGACAAGGAACACCTCAAGGTCGCCGATACGGTGACCGACTGGCCCCGCTACAGCGGCCGGGCCATCGCCGGGGTGTCCGGGTTCGGCTTCGGCGGCGCCAATGCGCACCTGGTGGTGCGCGAGGTGCTGGCCAGCGATCTGGTCGAGCCGGCCACCGAGCCCGACGTCGCGGTGGTGACGCCCGCCAACGACGACGCGAAGGCCGTGTACGTCGGTGGCGTGCGGATGGACGAGTACGGCGAGTTTCTCGACGACGAGCCGCTTGCGCGAAGAGAATCAGGCTTCGGTGATGACGATGACGGTGACGACGACGCGCTCGACACGCCGGCCGCAGCAGCGGGCGACGACTACGAGCTGCCGGGCCTGACGGACGAGGCTCTGCGCCTGCTCGAGGTCGCCCGCGAGGAGCTGGCGGCGGCCGAGGCCGAGAATCCGACAGTTCCCGTTGTGCCGCTGGCTGTTTCAGGATTCCTCACCTCACGCAAGAAGGCTGCCGCCGCCGAACTCGCGGACTGGATCGACAGTACGGAGGGGCGCGCGTCGTCGCTGGAGTCGATCGGCCGCTCGCTGTCGCGGCGCAACCACGGCCGTTCCCGCGCGGTGGTTCTGGCCCACGACCACGACGAGGCGATCAAGGGCCTGCGCGCGCTGGCCGAGGGCAAGCCCAACCCGATCGTCCTGAGCGCCGACGGACCCGTCACCAACGGGCCGGTGTGGGTGCTCGCCGGTTTCGGTGCCCAGCACCGCAAGATGGCCAAGAGCCTGTACCTGCGCGACGAGATCTTCGCCGAGTGGATCAACACGGTCGACAGCCTGATCCAGGACGAGCGCGGACACTCGATCCTCGAGCTCATCCTCGACGACGCGATCGACTACACCGACGAGACCACCGAGCTCCCGATCGAGAAGGTGCAGCTGGTGATCTTCGCGATCCAGGTCGCACTCGGCGAGCTGCTCAAGGCGCACGGTGCGAAACCCGGTGCGCTGATCGGACAGTCACTGGGCGAGGCCGCCGCGGCCTACTTCGCCGGCGGCCTGTCGCTCGAGGACGCCACCCGCGCCATCTGCTCGCGCAGCCACCTGATGGGTGAGGGCGAGGCGATGCTGTTCGGCGAGTACATCCGGCTGATGGCGCTCGTGGAGTACTCCGCCGAGGAGATCGAGACCGTGTTTGCGGACTTCAAGGATCTCGAGGTGTGCGTCTACGCCGCCCCGACGCAGACGGTCATCGGTGGCCCGCCCGATCAGGTGGACGCGATCATCGCCCGCGCGGAGTCGGAGGGCAAGTTCGCGCGCAAGTTCCAGACCAAGGGCGCCAGCCACACCTCGCAGATGGATCCGCTGCTCGGTGAGCTGGCCGCGGAACTGCAAGGTATCGAGGCACATCCGGTGCAGGTCGCGTACTACTCGACCGTGCACGAGGGCAGTCTGATCCGGGCCGGCGCGGAGCCCATCCACGACGTGGACTACTGGAAGAAGGGGTTGCGGCACAGCGTGTACTTCACGCACGGTATCCGCAACGCCGTCGACAACGGCCACACCACCTTCCTCGAATTGGCGCCGAACCCGGTGGCCCTGATGCAGGTCGGGTTGACCACCGCGGACGCGGGTCTGCATGACGCGCAGCTGATTCCGACGCTGGCCCGCAAGCAGGACGAGGTCGACTCGATGACCACGGCCATGGCGCACCTGTTCGTGCACGGCCACGACCTCGACTTCCGCACGCTGTTCCCGCGCAAGTCGCGGGGCCTGGGCGGGGCGCTGGACTTCGCGGACATCCCGCCGACCCGGTTCAAGCGCAAGCCGCACTGGCTGGACGCGCACTTCACCGGCGACAGCTCGGGGGTGATGCCCGGTAGCCACGTGGCCACCCCGGACGGCCGCCATGTGTGGGAGTACAGCCCGCGCGGTGAGACCGATCTGGCTGCGCTGGTGAAATCGGCTGCGGCAGCGGTGCTTCCGGATGCCAAGCTGGTCGCGTCGGAGCAGCGTGCGGTGCCCGGCGAGGGTTCGCGACTGGTCACCACGCTGACCCGTCATCCCGGCGGGGCGGCGGTGCAGGTGCATGCCCGCATCGACCAATCCTTCACGCTCGTCTACGACGCGATCGTGAGTCGCGGGGGTGCGCAGACCGTGCTGCCAACGGCCGTCGGCGCCGGCACCGTCGCCGACGGATCACTGGTCACCCAGGCACCTGCGGAAGACGATGCAGGGCCTGATGTCGCCGCTGACGCGGCTCCGGCGATCCTGCAGGACAACCTCGCCGCGGGCGCGGGTCTGGCTGCCGGCTTCGCGAAGTGGTCGCCTGAATCGGGCGAGACCATCGGCGACCGGCTGGGCACGATCGTCGGCGCCGCGATGGGCTACGAGCCAGAGGACCTGCCGTGGGAGGTGCCGCTGATCGAGCTCGGTCTCGACTCGCTGATGGCGGTGCGCATCAAGAACCGCGTCGAGTACGACTTCGATCTGCCGCCGATCCAGCTGACCGCGGTGCGGGACGCGAACCTCTACGCCGTGGAGAAGCTCATCGCCTACGCGATCGAGCACCGCGACGAGGTGGACCAGCTCGCCGAGTCGCAGAAGGGGCAGACCCCCGAGGAGATCGCGGCCGCGCAGGCCGAGCTGATGGGTGGCGCCAGCACAGTGGCCGAGCTCGAGGCCAAGCTCGCCGAGGCCGGCCACCCGATCGCGGCCGAGCAGATCGCCACCGACGCCGTGGAGGCCCAGACGGACCTGACGGTCCCCGCTCCGCCCACCGATCCGTCGGGACCGTCCGATGTCGCGGTCCCCGCTCCGCCGTCCGATGTCGCGGTCCCCGCTCCGCCGACCAACCCGGCAGGCCCTGGAGCCGACAAGCCCAGTGCCGCAAGCCTGGCCGCGAAGGTGCTGACCCAGGAAGCGGTCACCGAGGCGCTCGGCGCCGACGTGCCGCCCCGCGACGCCGCCGAACGTGTCACGTTCGCCACCTGGGCGATCGTCACCGGGAAGTCGCCGGGCGGCATCTTCAACGAGCTGCCCTCGATCGACGATGCCACGGCGCACAAGATGGCCGAGCGGCTCTCCGAGCGCGCCGACGGCGTCGTCACCGCCGAGCAGGTCAAGGCGGCGGGCACCATCCAGGATCTGTCCAGTGTGGTGCGCGACCTGATGGACGCCGGTGAGGTGGACGGCTTCGTGCGCACCATCCGGGCCCGCCCCGCTGGGTCGACACGGATCCCGGTGTTCGTCTTCCACCCGGCCGGCGGCTCCACCGTCGTCTACGAGCCGCTGCTGAAGCGACTGCCGCCGGACACCCCGATGTACGGGTTCGAGCGGGTCGAGGGCTCGGTCGAGGAGCGCGCCGCCGAGTATCTGCCGAAGCTGCGGGAGATCCAGGGCGACGGCCCCTACATCCTGGTCGGCTGGTCGCTGGGCGGGGCGCTGGCCTACGCGTGCGCGATCGGATTGAAGCGGGAAGGCGCCGACGTGCGCTTCGTCGGGCTCATCGACATGGTGCGCCCCGGCGAGGAGATCCCGCAGACCAAGGAGGAGACGCGGGCCCGGTGGGATCGCTACGCCCTGTTCGCGCAGCGCACCTTCAATGTCGAGATCCCCGAGATCCCGTATGAGGAACTCGAGGCGCTCGACGACGAGGGTCAGGTCCGCTACGTCCTCGACGCCGTGCAGCAGGCCGGGGTGGCGATCCCGGGCGGCATCATCGAGCATCAGCGCACGTCGTATCTGGACAACCGGCTGCTCGAGACCGCGGAGATCCAGCCCTACGACGGCCACGTCACGCTGTACATGGCCGACCGCTACCACGACGACGCGATCTTCTTCGAACCGCGCTACGCCGTCCGTCAGCCCGACGGCGGCTGGGGCGAGTTCGTCGAGGATCTCGAGGTGGTGCCGGTCGGGGGCGAGCACATCCAGGTCATCGACGAGCCGTACATTGCGAAGGTCGGTGCGCACCTGAGCGAGGCGATCAACGTCATCGAAGCGAACGCAGTGAGCAATGCAGCAGAGGCTGAGAGCGAGGGCAAGTGACCACGGAGGCGACTCCCACCCACCACCCGAAGACGAGCGCGGAACTGCTGGCCGAACTCCGCGAGAAGCTGGAGCTCGCCAAGGAGCCCGGCGGTGAGAAGGCCGTCGCCAAGCGCGCGAAGAAGGGCATCCCGAGCGCGCGAGCCAGGATCCACGCGCTGCTCGACCCGGGCAGCTTCCTGGAGATCGGCGCGCTGGCCAAGACTCCCGGGGATCCCGACGCGCTCTACGGCGACGGCGTGGTCACCGGGCACGGCACCATCAACGGCCGGCCGGTCGGCGTGTTCAGCCACGACCAGACGGTGTTCCAGGGCTCGGTCGGCGAGATGTTCGGCCGCAAGGTCGCCCGGCTGATGGAGTGGGTGGCGATGGTCGGCTGCCCGATCATCGGCATCAACGACTCGGCGGGCGCCCGCATCCAGGACACCGCCACGTCGCTGGCCTGGTACGCCGAACTGGGGCGTCGGCACGAGCTGCTGCGCGGCCTGGTGCCCGAGATCTCGCTGATCTTCGGCAAGTGCGCGGGCGGCGCGGTGTACTCCCCGATCCAGACCGACCTCGTCGTCGCCGTGCGCGACCAGGGCTACATGTTCGTCACCGGCCCCGACGTGATCAAGGACGTCACCGGCGAGGACGTCACGCTCGACGAACTGGGCGGCGCCGACGCGCAGGCCCGCTACGGCAACATCCACCAGGTCGTGGAGTCCGAGGCGGCCGCGTTCCAGTACGTGCGCGACTATCTGAGCTTCCTGCCCGGCAACACCTTCGACGACCCGCCGACCGTCAACCCGGGTCTCGAGCCGGAGGTCACGCCGCACGATCTGGAGCTGGACGCGATCGTGCCGGACGCCGACAACCAGGCCTACGACATGATGGAGATCCTGCTGCGGATCTTCGACGACGGCGACGTGTTCCAGGTCGGCGAGCAGTCCGGCCCCGCGATCATCACCGCGTTCGCCCGCGTCGACGGCCGGCCCGTCGGCATCATCGCCAACCAGCCGATGTACATGTCCGGCGCGATCGACAACGAGGCCTCCGACAAGGCTGCCCGGTTCGTCCGGTTCTGCGACTCGTTCAACACCCCGCTGGTGTTCGTCGTCGACACCCCGGGCTTCATGCCGGGCGTGGAGCAGGAGAAGGGCGGCATCATCAAGCGCGGTGGGCGCTTCCTCAACGCCGTCGTCGAGGCCGACGTCCCGAAGGTCACGATCACGATCCGCAAGTCCTATGGCGGTGCCTACGCGGTGATGGGCAGCAAGCAGCTGACGTCGGACTTCAACTTCGCGTGGCCGACCGCCCGCATCGCCGTGATCGGCGCCGAGGGCGCGGCCCAGCTGCTGGTCAAGCGCTTCCCTGACCCGACCGCCCCCGAGGTGCAGAAGATCAGGGCCGATTTCATCGAGGGCTACAACACGAGCCTGGCCACGCCGTGGATCGCGGCCGAACGCGGCTTCATCGACGGTGTCATCGAGCCGCACCAGACCAGGCTGTTGCTGCGCAACTGCATGCGTCTGTTGAGGGACAAGCAGATCAACCGGGTCCAGCGCAAGCATGGCCTGACGCCCATCTAGATCGCCGGTGGGGTTGGATGGTGGTTGTGTCGACTGACTTCACCGGGCTGCGACGCGGCGCGCCGCTGGGCGATCCGCGCCTCGACCTGTGCGATCTGTACGTGTTCCCGTCCCCTAGGGACCCCGCGCGCACCGCGCTGATCCTCACGGCGAACCCGAACGCGGACGCCATGCACCCCGATGCGGTGTACCGCATCGCGATCGACAACGACGGCGATCTGCGTAACGACATCGCGTTCAACTTCGTGTTCACCGAGTCGTACAACGGGCGGCAGAAGGTGGACGTCCGTCTCGGCCTGCAGGCCGAGGCCCGGGTCGACGCCGCGGCCGGGTCGGAGATCTTCGGTGGGCTGGACGTGTCGTTCGACGACGAACCGCACCTGTGGCGGTCGCGGTCGGGCTCGTTCTCGTTCTTCGCCGGGGCGCGCGCCGACGCGTCGTTCGCCAACGCCAACGTCATCGCGATGGCGATCGAACTGCCCACCAGCTATCTGGGCGCCGCCCCCGACGTGCGGATCTGGGGACGCGCCAGCGTGGTGCGCGACGGCAAGTGGGTGCACGCCGACCGCGCCGGACACCCGTGGGTCAGCGGGTTCTTCCCCGACGACGAGCAACTCGCCGAGTTCAACGCCGGCGAACCCAACCGCGACCAGGCGCACTGGATGGGTCACCTGATCGAGTTGATGGTCGAGACCGGTGGCTACACCCGCACCGAGGCGATCGAGGCGATCAACGCCGAAGGCACCCTGCCGGACGTGCTGACCTACAACCCGCGCAAGCCTGCGGCGTACCCGAACGGGCGCACGCTCACCGACGACGTCGCCGACTACCGCTCGCGGTTCCTCACCAACGGCCGCACGCCGCTCACCGACGTCGCTCCGCGCCAGGACTTCCTCCCGGACTTCCCCTACCTCTGCGCCCCGCACTAGAGCCATGTTGTGACATCGTCCGACCCGGCACCGACGCCGGCTCCCGCGCACTCCGTCCTGGTGGACGCCTACCGGGTGTGCGAGACACTGCCGGTGGTCGGGGGCCTGTTCTCCCGGGGCAGGCGCGAGGCGCAGGCGGTGCTCTCGCTGCTGGTGACGGCGGTGGTCGACGAGATCGACCTGACCGCGATCGTGCGCGACCGGTTGCCCAAGGAGGCGATCGACGCGGTGATCGCACGCATCGACCTGGTGGCGCTGGCCGAGCAGGTGATCGACGGCGTGAATCTGCCTGCCATCATCCGCGAGTCGACCAGCACCGTGACCGCCGACGTCATGACCGACGTCCGCACGCAGTCCGAACGTGCCGACGACGCGGTGTCCGGTTTCGTGGACCGGATGCTGGGCCGCAGGCAGGGGTTCCGTGACCGGCCACGATGATCGCGCCGCCGGGGTGGTCAGCCGGGGCGTGGCGGCCGTGGTCGATCTCGTGGTCGTCGGCGTCCTGCTGGCACTGTTGTACCTCGGCCTGATCCTGACCTTGCTGGCGCTGCACCCGGGCGCGTTCCGTTTCCCGGCGCTGAACCTGGTGTTCTCGGGGACCGTGGCGTTCGGTGCCGCGGTGCTCTATCTGGCCGGCTGCTGGTCGGTGTCGGGCTGCACCGCCGGCGCGGTCGTGATGGGGGTGCGCGTCGTGGGGCGACGGGGGCGACGGCTGCCGCTGATGGTCTCGCTGCTGCGGGCCGCCGCCTGCGTCGTGTTCCCGCTGGGGCTGGCCTGGGTGGCGTTGGACGCGCGCCGAAGGTCGCTGCAGGACATCGCGTTCGGCAGCCGGGTCGTCTACGCGCGCCCGTGACGACGCACACCGATAGGATCCGCGCATGCCGCTGACCGAGGGGGACGTGATCGCGGGCTACACGATCGTGCGGCTGCTGGGCTCGGGCGGCATGGGCGAGGTGTACCTCGGGCAGCACCCACGGCTGCCGCGGTACGACGCCCTGAAGGTGCTCTCGCCCACGGTGTGTGCCGACAGCGAGTACCGGGAGCGGTTCAGCCGCGAAGCGGACATCGCGGCCACCCTGTGGCATCCGCACATCGTCGCGGTGCACGACCGCGGCGAGTTCGACGGCCGGCTGTGGATCTCCATGGACCACGTCGAGGGCACCGACGCCGCGAAGCTGCTCGCCGAGCGGTACCCCGGCGGCATGCCGCCCGATCTGGTGGTGCGCATCGTGACCGCGGTCGGCGAAGCCCTCGACTACGCCCACGCCCGCGGGTTGCTGCACCGCGATGTCAAGCCCGCCAACATCCTGATCGCCGACCCGGAGACCGCCGACGAGCGGATCATGCTCGCCGACTTCGGGATCGCCCGCCGCGTCGGCGAGATCAGCAGTCTCACCGGCACCGACATGACGGTCGGTACGGTCGCGTATTCGGCGCCCGAGCAGCTCACCGCTGACAAGCACATCGACGGCCGGGCCGATCAGTACGCGCTGGCGGCCACCGCCTATCAGCTGCTGACCGGCTCGCCGCCGTTCCAGCACTCCAATCCGGCGATCGTGATCAGCTCGCACCTGTCGGCGCGGCCGCCGTCGATCGCCGAGGCCAGGCCCGATCTGTCCGGCCTCGGCGGGGCGTTGGAGAAGGCGCTCGCCAAGTCGCCGGCCGACCGGTTCGAGCGCTGCGTCGATTTCGCCCGCGCGCTGGCGAATCGCGCCGGCGCCGCGGCGCTTCCGCGCACCCCGGACCCGGAGGCGACGATGCCGGCGCAGGCGGCCGGAGGCCCGCGCCACGCCCGGCCGGGCCGGCGCGCACCGCGATCGCGCGGCCGGATGCTCGCCGTGCTGGCCCTGCTGCTCTCGCTGCTGGCGGTCGCGGCCGCGCTGTTCGTGGTGCTGCACGACGAACCGGCGCGCGGCCCGGAGACGGTCGCGGTGCCGGTCGTGGTGGTCGGGGCGGACTGCGCGACGCTGGGTGCGGCCGGGGTGACCGAGTCCGGCGCGCAGGCCTACTGCGCGCGGGTGAGCGGCTCCGATCAGTCGCTGTGGTCGCTGTATTCGGCGGACATCGCGAAACCGACCGGCACCGGGGACATTCCGGTACAGGTGTGTGTGCAGCAGACCAACCAGTCGCAGGACGACTGCCGCGGTGACATCGCGCGGGAGAACGCCGACCCGGGCGCCAACGACGGTTAGATCGCGGGCAGGTCGAGCCAGTCGTCGACGGCGAACGCATCGCCGAACCCGGTGTCGCGGGCGACGATCCTCGCCCCGCCGTGGCCTGGATAGTGCGCGGGGATGACGGCGGCGCGCCTGCGGGCGGCCTCGGTCAGCACGCGGTGGCGGGTGCGTGCCGCTGCTGCGGGGTCCTCGTCGAAGGCGCACGGATCGTCGGGACGCGGCAGCTGGATCGGGCAGTGAGTCAGATCGCCGACGAACACGGCGGGCACCCCGGCGTCCAGCCACACCACCGAGGAGCCCGGTGTGTGGCCACCGGCGGGCCGCAGCCACAGCGACTCGCTGATCCGGTGGTCCCCGGAGTAGAGCTCGGTCTGGCCGGCCACCGGTAACACGCTGTCGGAGAACACGATCCGCATGTCCTCGTTGGCGCTGTCGCCGTCGGGGGAGAAATGCCGGTAGTCCGGTTCGGGTATCAGGTAGCGCGCGTTGGGGAACGTCGGCACCCACGAGCCCTGGACCAGCCGGGTGTTCCACCCGACGTGGTCGGTGTGCAGATGGGTGTTGATCACCACGTCGACCGCCTCGGGTGCCACGCCCGCGTCGGCCAGCGCGTCGAGGTAGCCGGTGTGCAGCTGGTGCAGCGGCGGGAAGTGGGGCCGGTGACGGTCGTTGCCGACGCCGGTGTCCACCAGCACGGTCAGCCCGTCCACCCGCACCACCCAGGTCTGCATGGCGATCATCCACTGGTCGGCGGCGCGGTCCCAGAACAGCGGCTCGAGCAGGTCGGCGTTGTCCGGCCAGGCCTGCGCCGGCGTCTGGGCGAACAGCGACGTCGTCATCTGCACCCGCAGTTCGACCACCCGCGTGAGCGAGGCCCTGCCCAGCGCGGTCGTTCCGGTCACGGCTCGATGCGCATCTTCCCGGGCGAGTACAGCCCCGAGTGGGTGGTCTCCCCGAGGTCGATCTGCGCGGGTTGCGCGTCGACGATGGTGTCGAAGCGGCGCAGCGACCCCCAGTCCTGACCCCAGTCGTGCGACAGGTAGGTCGACATCACCGAGGCGCGCAGCAGCAGATCGGTGATGCCCAGCAGGCCGCCGTTCTTGCCGTCCTGCCACGTGTCGGTGCTCTGCAGCTTGGCGTAGTAGTCCGGGGAGATGCGGAACTTCGGGATGTCGGTGACGCCGTTGGCGTGCAGCATCGGCTGCTGGCACGGGAACGCCAGCCCGACCGCCCAGTCCATCAGCACCGGCTCGCTGGAGCCGATGTACTCCTGCACCGAACGCACCTCGGGCACCCGGGGCGGCGTGACCGCGACCCAGTCACCCTGGCCCAGTGACAGGTCATCGGCGATGACCCGGACCGCGACCGCGTCGGCGGGGATCTGTTCGCGCGGGTAGCGCAGGTTGCGCCACGACGGCGTGGGGCCGATGTCGTAGGGCTGGACCCGGCCGGCCGGGACCGGTGCACCGTCGGGACCACGGGTGGCGTATTCGAGTTCCACCGTCTGGCCCGACGACAGGCCTTCGCTCACGCTGGTGCCGGCGATGGTGCCTGCCGCGGTGATGACGACAAGGGGGTGCGCGTCGTCGGCGGCGGGCAGCGCGTACCACGCCGAGGCGAGCTTGCTCTCCTGTTGCGCCGCAGTCGAATACGATCCCGCCACCGGAACCTTGGCGGGGTCAAGGCCATAGGGCAGTGGCACCGTGGACCCGTTCACGCCGGGCCGGGACAGCTTGACGGGCCGGTTCCAGTCGTAGTCGGTGCCCGGCTGGGGATTGGTGATCCGAATCGCCTCGGCGATGATCTTCTCCGGCACCCCGTTGGGGGAGAAGCCCGTCGGCGTGGCGCCGCCCAGCGGGCCCAGCGGACCGTAGTCACCGGGCATCGGCTGCAGGAACCCGGCGTTCGAATCCGGTTCCACCAGAACGTCGTCGGCGAGGCCGCAGCCGCCGGCGAATGCGCGCACGTTGGCCCAGCCGTTGGAGTAGGTCGGGTACTGGCGCACCACGCCGATCGCCATCGACGCGATGAACACGAACACCATGAAACCGGCGGCGATCGGGATCGGCGCGGTGGTCAGCAGCCGCACCAGCCGGGGTTCGCGGCGAGGGGAGACGTGCAGCCAGAACGCCCACAGCGCGGTAAGCACGAACAGCGCGAAGAACACCGTGCTGACGCTCACCCCGCCCAGCTGCGGGACCGAATTGTTGAACGGCGCGCCGAAATTGGACACGTACCACCAGCCGTTGGTGGACGCGAAACACATCGCCAGCACGAAGAACACGAACGCCAGAAACGTCATCCGGTTGCGGGCCGAGCGCAGGACCACCGGCGACACCATGACCGTCGCCAGCGCCGCCATCGCGCCGCCCACCGCGGCGAACAACCCGAAGTGGTGGATCCACTTGGTCGGGGTGAACATCAGGAAGAAGATCGTCGCGAAGATCACGCCCATCAGCCGCCAGGCCGGTCCGCGGGCAACGCCCGGAACGCGCTTGCGCCGCAACATCATGAACAGCGACGGGAACAGGCACATCACGGTGAACAGGAACGCCACCCGCCGCGAGATCGCGGCGTCGGTGGTCGGCAGGATCAGGTAGTAGTAGCGCAGGATCTCGGTGTACCACTCCTGGCTCGGCCCGATCGCGGTGCGAATCCTGGTGGCTTCCAACACCGTTGCCAGCGTCTGGTCGGCGAACACGACGGTGAGCACCACGGTGCCGGCCGCCAGCAGCGGCGCCACCAGCGGCCAGGTGCCGACCAGCGCGCGGCGCCGCATCAGGATGCGCAGGATCGGCCGGCCGCCGGCGACCAGCGCGGCGACCGCGATCAGCCCGGTCGGCTGGATCCCGAGGGTGAACGCGGCGGTGGTGATGGCGAGCGCGGCCGGGGTGAGCCGGCCGGAGGTGATGGCCCGCTCGATCAGCACGTAGGTCACCAGGGCGCCGGTGGCGATCTGGCCCTCGGGGCGCAGGCCGTTGTTGAACGGCATCCACGCGGCCAGCAGGACGAAGCCGGCGGCCCACATCGCCGCCCGGCTGCCCGACACGGCCGGGCCGAGGCGGGGCAGCACCTCACGGGACAGCAGAAGCCAGCACAGCAGCGCGCAGAGCAGGTCGGGCAGCCGGATCCAGATACTGGCGTCGCTGACGTGGGTCATCAGCGCCAGCACGTTGTAGTACCAGCCGAACGGATCCTCGGGACTGCCGAACCAGCGGAAGTAGTTCGACATGTAGCCGGCGTGGTCGGCCACCCGCGCCATGGCCAGGATGTAGCCGTCGTCGCTGCTGTTGGCGCCGATCACGTACCAGAGTGCGAAGCCGCCGACCACGACGCCGTCGACGGCGCTGACGGTGCGCCACCGCTCGGGGATCAGCCGGTGCATCCGGTGGCCGTCGAGGCGGTCCAGCCGCCACAGCGCGAGCAGGGCGATCACCGTCGAGACGATGGCCAGCAGCATCGCCGCGAGCTTGAGCGCACTGGGATGGCTGGTGAAGCGGGTGTCGATGGTCGCGGAGAACGTCAGCCCGGGTGGCGCAGGCCCGACCAGGTCGGTGAACACGCCGACGATCGCGGGCCGCAGGTTCGGGTCGGCGTATCCGGTGCGCTGCGGTGAGCCGTCGGCCTTCCTGAGGCCGACGAAGTCGGCGAAGGTGCCGTCGTGCGAGGACGTGATGTCGAGGCGCTGGCAGCCGGGCCCGGCGACGCGGGCGCGGTTGACCGAGGCCACCACCACATTGCGCACGATCACGTCGACGCGCGACGAGGTGACGTTGACCAGCATCGCGTTCAGCGCGGCGTCGCGTCCCTGGGGCGGCGCGGTGCCCAGCAGCAGGCCGCCCTTGGCGGGCATGCCGCGCACGGCCGCACACGGAATCGACGCGGTCAACGTGACCGGGGCCTGCGAGATCAGCGGCGCGGTGACGTTCTCGAACCGGCCCTGCTGGGGCCAGTTCAGCGTCGCCGTCGTCTGTGTGACGGGCAGCAGCGGAGTGGCCACCGCCAGCACGAAGCCGAGCAGACCGGCGATCGTCGCGACCCAGCGCGCCACCAACACGTCGTCCACGTCGTTCACGGGAGGGCCCTGATCGGTCCGCCGCGATTCCAGCCGAACACGCGTGTCGATCCTTCCTCGACGACGGCGTCGGGCGCCTGGTCACGCGGCACCACGCGGATGTAGCGCTCCAGCGATCCCCAATCGCGGTACCAGTCGCCGTTCAGGTACGTCGGGATCGTCGCGGTGCGCAGCAGCGCCTGGATGAACAGGAACGGCCCGCCGTCCGCGGCCGACTGCCACTGGTTCGACGACGCGACCATCTGCTTGAAGTTCGGGATGATCCGGTACTGCGGAAGCTCGGCGATGCCGAGGTGCACCGCGAACGGCCGCTGGCACGGGAAGTTCGAGGCGGTCGCGATGTCCATCAGCACCGGGGTGTCGGAGCCGAGGAACTGCTCGGCGGTCTGCAGCACCGGCACCCGCGGCGGGGTGAACCCGAACCACTGGTCCTCCGACAGGTTCGGGTCGTCGGCGACGATGCGCGCGACGTTGGCCTCGGGCGGCGCCGTCGCCAGCGGGAAGCGCAGGTTGCGCCACGCCTTCTGCTGGAAGATGTCGATCGGCTGGACCTCGTCGAGCGCCTGATACGAGCCGTCGGGCCGGTGCACGCCCCACTGCAGCTTGAGTGACTGGCCGTAGTTGAAGGAGCCGTCCTCCTCGTAGTACCAGATGGCGCCGGCGGCGGCGACGGTCACCAGCGGCCGATCCGGGGAGCGGGGCGGCAGCTGATACCAGGCCGAGGTGGCCTTGGCGGCCTGCTGGTTCTCGTCGTAACTGCCCATCACCGGGGTGCGCTTGGGGTCCAGCCCGAACGGCAGGAACACCCGGGACCCGTTGACGCCCTCGGGCCCGTAGCCGCCGCCGGTGCCCGCGGCGAAGCCGACGCCGATGTTCGGCTTGTCGACCGGACCGTCGGAGTTCACGGTGCCCGGGTTCGCGGCGACCGGCTCGGCCGGTTCGAGGGTGTCGCTGACGCCGTTGGGGGTGAACCCGACCGGGTTCTCGCCGCCCAGCGGGCCGTAGCGGCCCCAGCGCTGACCCGGAACCGGCTCGAGCATCCCGGCGTTGGTGTCGGCTTCGACGAGGACGTCGTCGGCCATCGCGCAGCTCTTGTCGGAGAGCCCGGAGCGCAGCGCCGAGATGTTGGCGGCGCCGGTGGTGTAGACGGGGTAGCGGCTGGCTGTCGCCTTGAGCATGGATCCGAGTTCGAGCACCACCATGATCGTCGCGACGACGAGCAGCGGGGTGGAGGCGATCGCGCGGTTGCGTCCGGTGTCGGCGACCTGGGTGTGGCCGGCGTAGTCCATCCGGAAGTGCAGCCAGCCGGCCAGCAGGCCGCCGGCGATGGCCAGGACAAGGAAGATCGTCGTGACGGGGAAGTGCAGGATGACCGGCTGCTTGTCGAACCAGGGCACGCCGTAGTTGCCGACGTAGAACCAGCCGTTGATGCCTGCGTTCGCCCACGCCAGCACGAACAGCAGCGCGGTCACGTACAGCGCCAGGTTGCGCCGGCTGTGCAGACCGACCCGGGCGAACGCGAACGCGGTGACCCCGCCCAGCGCGCCCGCCAGTCCGGCGAACACCCCGAACTGCACCGCCCACTTCGTCGGGGTCAGCGTCAGCAGCAGCAGGCCGACCGCGGTGGTGCCCGCCAGCCGCCACACCGGGCCGCTGATCGCGCCCGGCACGCGGCCGCGCCGCAGCAGCACCATGATCAGGCCGAACAGGCACAGCAGCAGCACCAGGACCGCGAAGCGGCGGGTCAGCGAGCCGTCCACGCTGTCCTCGACGGTCAGGAAGTAGTAGCGCAGGAACTCCTGATACCACGGGATGGTCGGTCCGACGACGTACTTGATGCGCACCGATTCGGCGACGGTGGCCAGCGTCTGGTCGCGGAACACGATGACCGTCACCAGGGACAGCGCGGCGGCCAGCGGCAGCAGCGATGCCGCCAGCCCGTCGACGCGGCGGCGAGCGGAGACGATGCGCGTGATCCCGCGGGCGCCGACCAGCAGCGGCGCCAGGGCGACGAGGCCCTGCGGCGCCAGCGTCACCGAGAACATCGCGATCACGATCGCGACGGCGGTGGGCCAGAGCCGCCGCGTGCCCAGCGTCGATTCCACCAGCATCCACACCGCGACCACCGCGAAAGCGATCAGCGGTTCAGGGCGAAGCCCGTTGTTGAACGGCAGCCACGCGGCCAGGAACACCACGCCGGCGGTCCACACGGCGACCTTGTTGGCGGCCACCCGCCGGCCCAGCCGCGGCAGCACGCACCGGGACAGGATCAGCCACGTCGCGATGCCGGCCGCGGTCGCGGGCAGCCGCATCCACACCCCGGCGGTGCTGATCGAGGCGAGGTGCGCGAGCACGCTCTGGTACCAGTCGAACGGTGCCTCGGAGGCGCCGAAGTAGCGGAAGTAGTTGACGCTGTAGCCGGCCTCGCCCGACACCCGCGCGATGGTCAGGTTGTAGCCGTCGTCGGAAGACTGCGCGCCGACGATGTGCCACACCAGCAGGCCACCGACGACGCCGGCGTCGGCCAGCCAGGTCGCCCACCCGGCTCGGCGGCGCGAGCGGGGCGGCCGGCGCCCCGACACCCGGTCGAGCAGGGCCAGCGCGACGATCGACCCGAGAACGCACAGCACGCCGAGCGCCATGACCAGGGTCTTCAGAGCCGTCGGTGTGGTGATGAACCGGGTGTCGACGTCGATGCGCGCGTTCAGGCCCTCAGAGATCGGCACCCGCAGGTCCGTGAACACCCCGGCCACCTGGGGCCGCTTGTCCAGGCTCAGGGTGCCAGCGGCGCCGGGGATCCCGACGAAGTCGGCGCCCACCGCGCCGACGTTGGCCCACAGCCTCAGCGCACTGCAGGCGCCGGAGTTCACCGCGGGCCGGGGTGCGACCGCGGCCACGGTGTCACGGAACGCGACGTAGACGACGTCGGCGTTGGCCCGCACGAACAGTCCGTTGCGGCCGGCGTCGATGCCGTTCGGCGGGATCGTCGAGAACACCAGCCCGCCGTCGGCGGGCAGGCTCGCCACCGCGGTGCAGGGGATCGTGACGTCGAGCGCCTTGGGTGCGCCGGACACCAGCGGCGCGGTGATGCTGCTGACGTTGCCGTCGGCGGCGGCCGACTGCGGCCACAGGATGGTGGCGGTGCTCTGCCGGACGGGCAGCAGCGGCGCCAGCGCGCACAGGATGATGCCCAGGATCCCGAGAGTGCCCGCGGCGATCGCGACGAGACGGGAACTGCGGGCTGGCACGAGGCTCGATGGTAGACGGGTCTAGCTCAGCCGCAGCGGCGCCGGGCTCCACAGGCCGCTGCGCGTCGCCGAACCGAGATCGAGCCGGGCGGCGTCGGCGCCCGGGTAGTACGGCGTGAGCTGCTGCAGCGCGCCCCAGTCGCGGAACCAGTCGTACTTCAGGTAGGTCGGCACGGTGGTGGCGCGCACCAGGAGTTCGGTGATTCCGAGCGGTCCGCCGCCGAGGTAGTCCATCACCGGCGAGTTGGCCTCGGCGCCGAAGCGGTCGGGCATGATCCGCCACTTGGGCACCTCGATGACGCCGTTGCGGTGCCCGAACGGACGCTGGCACGGGAACGCCAGTCCGACCAGCCAGTCCAGCAGCACCGGGTCCGAGGAGCCGACGACGTCCTGCAGGGTGCGCAGCATCGGGATGCGGGGCGGGGTCAACGCGATCCAGTGGGTCGGGCTGAGGTCGTCGTCGGTGGCGACCAGGCGGACGCGGGTGGCGTCGGCCGGGATCGCCGACAGCGGCGCCCGCAGGTTGCGCCACGCCGGTGCGGCGCCGACGTCGGCGAACCCGACGCTGCCGCCCGGGTCGTCGCCGGTGCTGGCCCACTGCACCACGACGTCACCCGGGTCGAACCGGCCGGCCGCGGAGACCACCAGCAGTGAGTCGGAGCGGTCACCTTCGCTCCAGCCGGCGGGCAGCTGGTACCAGGCCGACCGCAGGAACGACGGCTGCTGGATGCCGCTGCGCCAGCTGCCGAGCACCGGGGTGCGGGCGGAGTCGAGGCCGTAGGGCAGCCGCGCGCGCGAGCCGTTGATGCCGGCCGCGGCGATGGTGCCGCCCTCCGTTCCGGCCTCGCTGCCGGTGACCACACCGCTGTCGCTGTCGGCGAAGTTGGTCGAGCCGGGTTGCTCCATCACCGGGTCGGCGGAGACGTCCGACGGAATTGCGTTGGCGCTGAACCCTTCCGAGCGGCCGGCGCCCAGTCCGTCGCCCACCGGCACGCCGACGGGGACGAGCAGGCCGGCGTTGGGATCCTGTTCGACCATGACGTCTTCGGCCATGCCGCACGTCTTGCCGGTCAATGCCTCGAGGTTGGACCGGCCGACCGTCCACGCCGGGTACTGGCCGGTCATCGCCAACGTCAGCGACCCGACTTCGAAGACCACCAGCGCCCACGTCGCGATCGCCAGGGGTGCCCGCCCGATGCCGCGCCAGCGCCGCGGCGGGTCCTGCGGGGCGCCGGCACGGCCGGAGAAGTGCAGCCATGCGGCGACCAGCAGGGCGAGCACGGAGAAGCCGAGCAGGATCGTGGTGAAGCCGAAGTGCCACTCCGGGAACGAATTCGACCACGGCACACCGAAGTTCGAGACGTACCACCAGCCGTTGACGGTCGCGAACGAGAGTGCCGCGATGAACAGCACGGCCGCGGCGAACACGGTGCGGTTGCGGCGTGAACGCATCGCCGCGGCAGAGACCGCGACCGCGGCCAGCGCTCCGAGTGATCCGGCCAGCCCGGCGAACACCCCGAAGTGGTGCGTCCACTTGGTGGGGGTGAACATCATCGCGAGGAACGAGATGATCGTGATGCCGACGATGCGCCGGCTCGGACCCAGCGCGGTACCGGGAATGCGGCCCTTGCGCAACGACATCGCCACCGACACGGCGAGCGCCAGCAGCAGCATGAGGACCGCGAACCGGCGTGCCACGGAGCCGTCGGGACTGGTGGTGAACAGCCGCGAGTAGCGGATGTGCTCGTCGAACCAGGCCAGGCTGGGGCCGACGGCGGACTTGAAGCTGCTGGCCTGAAGTTCGGCGGCCAGCGTCTGGTCGCGGAAGATCAGGAAGACCGTGACGGTGCCCGCCGCGGCGATGGGGGCGAGCAGCGCCCAGTATCCGAATCGCGAGACATGAGCGGCGACAATCGTTTTCAACGGCCCGATGGCGACCAGCAGCGCTCCGACCGCGGCGATGCCGGTCGGGCCGGAGAACAGCGTCAGCGCTCCGATGATGACGGCGATCGCGACGGGCAGCAGCCGGCTGGTGGCCACCCCGCGTTCCACCGAGCACCAGGTCAGCAGGATGCCGAGCGCGATGATCGGCTCGGGGCGCAGGCCGTTGTTGAGCGGCAGCCAGAAGGCCAGGAACAGACCGGCGGCGGTCCAGGCCGCGGCGCGACTGTGCTTGACCGAGGTGCCCAGCCGGGGCAGCACCTCGCGGCTGATCACCCACCAGCAGGCCAGCCCCATCAGCAGGGTGGGCAGTCGCATCCACACGCTGGTGGTGCTGACGTGCGCCCACAGCGCGAGCAGGTCGTAGTACCAGCCGAACGGCGACTCCGGCGTGCCGAACCAGCGGTAGTAGTTGGCCATGTAGCCGGCGTTCTCCGACACCCGGGCCATGGTGAGGATGTAGCCGTCGTCGGCGGTGTTGGCGCCGACGAAGTGCCACCACACCATCACCGCGGTGACCAGCCCGTCCAGCGGGGACAGCGACCACCAGCGCGGCGGCAGGAACCGCTTGTGCCTGCGGCCGTCGGCGCTGTCGAGCACGTGCAGGGCGCCCAGCGAGATGATCGTCATCGCGACCCCGACGATCATCGCGACGAGCTTGAGCAGCGTCGGCGAGGTGCTGTAGCGGGAATCGACCGTCGCGGAGAACTGCAGGCCCGGCGGGGCGGGGCCGGACAGGTCGGTGAACACGCCGACGATCTGGGGGCGGAAGTCGTAGCCGCCGCGCTCGCCGCGCAACGGCTCGCCGGCGTCGGAGGAGTCGGGCGGCTGGGTCAGGCCGACGAACCCGCCGGTCACCTTGTCGGCGTGGGCGGTGAACGTCAGTTCCCGGCAGGCGGGGCTGAGCACCTGGTCCAGCGGCGCGCTGACCACCGGGGTGTTGCGGACGATGACGAGCAGGTCGTTGTTGACGCGCTCGATGAGCAGTCCGCGGTCGACGGCCTTGGGCGCCTGCTTGGGCACGGTGGACAGCAGCACCGTGCGCCCGGGCCGGTCCAGGCCGGCGGCGGCGCGGCACGGGATGGTGATCTGCAGGTCGGTGGCCACGTAACCGATCAGCGGGGCGTCGACGCTGGCGAGCACACCGTTCTGTGGCCAGTTCAGCTGCGCCGTGGTCTGTTCGACCGGCAGCAGCGGGGTGGCGATCGCGAGCAGGGTGCCCAGCAGGCCCGCCACGATCGCGATCAGTCGCGCGGTGCGGTGGTTGCTACCTGTTCCTGGCTGCTGCACCACGGGGCTAGATGGTAGATGGCTTGCGGATGGCCAGCACGAACGGCCCGATGGTGGACACGTCGAAGCGCGGATCGTCGAACAGCGCGTCGTCGAGTGCGACGTGGTAGCGGCGCACGTTGGGCTGATTCGGATACACGTCCTCGGCCAGCCGCAGCGTGTAGGTGTCGTTGGCGCCGCGGCGCATAAGGAAGACCGTGGGCGGTGGCCAGGGCAGGGCGTCGAGCGCGGCGACGAACTGGTCGGCGTCGGTCAGCATGGACCAGCCCTCGATGGCGCCGGCCCGCTCCTCGAACTGGGCGAGCGGGTTGGCGTAGTGCGACGTCAGGCCCTGGAAGCCGTAGTAGGGGTAATACGACAGGAAGCTGTAGTCGGCGGTCAGCACGACGGTCTGGTTGCGCGGGCGGCCCGTCACCTGCTGGATCTTCGCGTCGACCTCGCGGTAGTACTGCTCGGCGCCCGGGGGGCGGCGGTCGGCCCGCTGACCGGAGCCGTCGGTGTCGGTGTAGGCGACCACGATGTCGGAGCGCAGCACGTCGGGGATGTCCTGGCTGAACGTGACGGCGCCCAGGGCGCCGACCGCGGTGGCGACGGCGATGACCCGGTGTGCGTTCGGTGCGGCGACGCGGCCGGCCAGCGCCCGGGCCGCCTCGAGGAACCCGAACGCGCCTGCGGCGGTCAGCAGCACGGTCAGCGTCGGCTGCAACCGGAAGGACAGCAGCGTGGTGCCCACCAGCGTGGTGACCATCGACAGCAGCGCCCAGGCGTAGACGGCCAACACGGCGACGGCGAGCGCGCCCGCTCGCGTCGAGCTGCGCGCTCGCACGACGAGCCACAGGGTGCCCAGCATGCACAGCGCGCCGAGCAGCGTGAACTGCAGCATCGGGAAGGACAGCTGGGCGCCGTCGACGGGCAGGTAGTGCTGGGCGGTGCCGCTGTCGGCGGGAGTGCCCTTGGCCGCGGCGATCAGGTAGGGCCCCCACCCGATCAGCGCGATCGCGCCGGAGATCGCCGCGATGACGAGCAGCCGCAGCAGCGGGTCGAGCGCTCGCCGGGCGACGGCCAGCAGCACGGCCATGATGGTCAGCGTGAACGCGGCGTAGCCCAGCAGCAGGGTGTAGAACAGCGCGGCGCCGCCGAGGAAGATGCCGACCGCGACGACGGCCGCCCAGCCCCCGCCGTGCCCATTCCCCGGGTCGCTCCGCTCCTGCCCGCCGTGCCCATTCCCCGGGTCGCTCCGCTCCTGCCCGCCGGTCCGGCCTCGCGCGCCCAGCCCCGACCAGGCCAGCACGAAGACGGGCGGCAGCAGCACGGTGATGATGGCGGCGTAGGGCTCGGCGGGGGAGTAGGCGAGCGCGGCGGCGGCGGTGGCGGTCGAGACGACGAGTGCGTACTCGAAGCGGACCATCGCGGTCCACAGCACCAGCGCGAGCACGATCGCCACGGTGATCGAGATGATCGACCACGGCTTGAACATCTCCCAGGCCGGAGTGCCGGTCAGCGCGGCCAGTCGGCCGCCGATCCAGAACCAGCCCGGTGGGTAGAACGGCGGCAGGCCGATGTAGGTCATGTCGTGCAGGCTCGCCGAGTCCGTCAGGCGGGTCAGGTATTCGGTGCGGAACTGCTGGTCGACGGAGATGCCGAACAGGTACAACTTGGTGGCTCCCAGCGGCATGGCCAGCGTCACCACCGAAAAGGCGGCGAGGAAGAACACCGCGCCGAGACGGGCCAGGGTGCGTCGGCCGCGCCGCCACACCAGCCCGGCGGCGAGAAGCCCTGCCAGGCAGACGACTTGACCGACGGTGGTCAGCGCGTGCAGCTGGTTGGACGAGTTGTAGGCGGGCCACTCGACGCGCGCGATCGCGGCCAGGCTGATCACCGCGACCACGGCGGCCAGGACGGTCGCAACGACCATCTGGCCGAGCACGGCCAGGGCGCTGCGCATCAGATGGGCAGCTTGCGGAAGATCGGACGGGGGATGTGGCGCAGTACCATCATCACGTAGCGGAAGGCGCCGGGCGCCCAGACCAGATCCTTGCCCTTGGCCGAGGCGGTGACCGCGAGTTCGGCGACGTACTCCTTGTCGACGGTCAACGGGGCTTCCTTGACGTGGGCGCTCATTCGGGTGCGCACCTGGCCGGGCCGGATGACGAGAACGCGAACGCCGTACTCGCGCAGTGCTTCTCCCAGGCCGAGGTAGAAGCCGTCGAGCCCGGCCTTGGTGGAGCCGTAGACGAAGTTGGACCGCCGGACGCGTTCGCCTGCCGCGGAGCTCATCGCGATGATCTGCCCGGAGCCCTGGGCGCGCATCTTGTCGCCGAGCAGCACGCCGACCGACACCGCGGCGGTGTAGTTGATGTCGGCGATCTGGACGGCTTTGCGCTGATTCTGCCAGAGTTCCTCGGCGTCGCCGAGCAGCCCGAACGCGACAATCGCGACGTCGACATCACCGTGCGCCCAGGCCTTCTCGATGACAGCGGGGTGGCTGTCGGTGTCGACGGCGTCGAAGTCGATGACCTCCACGGCCTTCGCGCCTGCCTCCTGCATCTGGGTCTGCGCGGCGGCGCGCAGGGGGTCGCCGGGCATGCAGGCGAGGATCACCCGGGCTTTGGCGTTGCGCAGGTAGCGCGCGCAGATCGCCAGCCCGATCTCGGAAGTGCCTCCGAGGAGCAGGATGGTCTGGGGGTTACCCGTTGCGTCGAACACCATTAGAGGAGCTCCAGTCGTCGGGCCATGTCGGAGGCGAAGACCCCGTCGGGATCGACCTTGCGGCGCAACGTGATCCATTCGTCGATGCGGGGGTACATGGCGTGGAAGGTCTCGGCGGTGGTGCGGGAATCCTTGGCAGTGTAGAGCCGGCCGCCGAATTCGAGCACCCGCTGGTCGAGGCCGTTGAGGAACTCGTTGAGCCCCGGCTTGATCGGGAAGTCGACGCAGACGTTCCAGCCGGGGATCGGGAAGCTCAGCGGCGCTTGGTTTCCCGGTCCGAACAGCTTGAACACGTTGAGGAACGAGTAGAACCCTGAGCGCTGGATGTCGACGAGGATCGCCTTGAACTCCTCGACGGCGTCGGTGGGGACGACGAACTGGTACTGGCTGAATCCGTCGGAGCCGTAGGCCCGGTTCCACTCCCCGAACATGTCGAGCGGATGGTAGAACTGCGTCAGATTCTGGACCTTGCCGCGGTAGGTGCCCGACTTGCGGTACCAGAGCTCGCCGATCGGCATGAACGTGTATTTGTTGGCCAACCCGTTGGGGAAGATGTCGGGCAACGTGAGCAGTTGCGGCGCATCGAATTCCAGCGGATTCTTCTGCAGCTTGGCCGGCAGCTGGTCGAGGGTGGCCAGCGAGCCGCGGGAGATCGCTGCCCGGCCCAGCTTCGGTGGGGCGCTGATCGCGTCGAACCAGGCGCTGGAGTAGGTGTAGTTGTCCTCGGTGCCGTCGCTGTGGAAGGAGATGGTCTCGTCGAGGCTGTGGGTGACATCGCCATCGGCGATGAAGTAGGCGGTCTCGGTGGGCGTCATCGCGATGGTGGCGCGCAGAATGATGCCGGTCAGCCCGTTGCCGCCGACGGTGGCCCAGAACAGGTCGCTGTCGGAGCCGGTCGGGGTGATCGTGCGGACGCGGCCGTCGGCGGTCAGGAGGTCCATCGAGCGGACGTGGTTGCCGAAGCTGCCGGCGCTGTGGTGATTCTTGCCGTGGATGTCGCAGGCGATGGCGCCGCCGATGGTGACCTGGCGGGTGCCGGGGAGGACGGGCACCCACAGCCCCAGCGGTAGTGCGGCGCGCATCAGTTGGTCGAGGTTGACGCCGGCGTCGACGTCGACGAGGGCGTCGTCGGTGTTGATCGAGTGGATGCGGTTGAGCGCGTTCATGTCGATGACGAGCCCGCCGCCGTTCTGGGCGTTGTCGCCGTAGGAGCGGCCGAGGCCGCGGGCGAGAACGCCGCGGTCGGGTTGCTCGGCGGCGCGTGCGACGGCGTTGACGATCACCTCGGGATCCGGCGTCGACAGCACCTGCGCGACGGTCGGAGCGGTGCGGCCCCAGCCGGTCAGGCGCTTGGCGGTGGTCGGAAACTCGGTGCGAAACATCGTCACAGAGGGTACCGCCTGCGGCGGGCTGCCTAGCGCAGCCGGAAGATGACCGCGCGCTGGACGATGAAGTTGATCACCGTCGCAGTGCCCTGCGCGATGACGAAGGCGACCGGCACGCGCCAGGGCTGATCCTCGAACTGCATGTAGAACACGTAGTTGATGCCGACCTGGACGGCGTAGGTCACGGCGTAGAGCGCGACCACCGCGATGAAGCGGGCCCGGCTCGGCGGCGCCTGGAACGTCCAGCGCCTATTGATCAGGTAGGCGGTCGTCGTGCCGGCGATGAAGCTGAGGGTCTTGGCGACGTTGACGTGCAGCCCGGCGGCCAGCAGCGCGACGTACAGGCCGAAGTCGACGATCGCGGAGAGCCCACCGGTCACGACGAAGCGCCAGATCTGCGTCGTCAGGCTCAGCTGCGGTGACATCGGGGGCTCGGCCACCGGGGCAGCTTACGGGCTTGGGGACGTCACCTGCGGCGTGGCAGGCGCGAGGCGGGCGACTCCGCGCAACAGCCACGGTGTGCGACGGGCCACCACGGCTACGGCACGGTCGGTGCGACGCATCGCGGCGCGGGGGCCGGGAGTGGCCGTGGACATCAATCTCGCTTCGGAGGACCCTGCGCGGGGACCGCGGCGATCGACCACGAGGAGTTGCCAGACGCCCGGCACGCCGCGCAGCTCGACGCTGCCCCAGTCTTCGAAGCCGGTGCCCGAGCCGACGACGAGGTCCCGCACCGTGCGCGAGACGAGGATCTCGTCGGCGCCCGCCCGGTCGACGATGCGCGCGGCGATGTGGACGGCGATTCCGCCGACGCTGTCGCCACCCAGTTCGCACTCGCCGGTGTGGATGCCGGCGCGGATCTGCAGACCGACGCTGCGCGCTCCGTCCTGCAGCGCCTCGGCGCAGCGGATCGCCTGGGTCGGCCCCTCGAACGTGATGAGGTGGCCGTCTCCGGTCTTTTCCACGACCGTGCCGCCGAAGCGTTGGGTGAGCTCGGCGGTGATCTCGTCGAACCGGTGCAGCAGCGCACGCCATCGCTCGTCGCCGATCGCGGCGGCCTGACTGGTGGAGGCGACGATGTCGGTGAACAGCACGCTGCGCAGGGCGCGGCGGGTCAGGGACGGCGCGGCATGGCTGCCGGTGAGGAACTCCTCGACCGTCGTCAGGATCGTGTCGGGGTCGCTCAGCCATGGGACGTGGTCCCGGCCGTCGACTTCGAGCAGCTGGGCGCCGGGAATGTGGTCGGCCAGGTAGCGGCCCTCCTGTACCGGGATGACTTCGTCCCGGGCGTGGATGACCAGAGTGGGAACGCTGATGGTGGGCAGGATGGCGCGGACGTCGAGACGAAACGCCGCTTCGAGCGCGACGCGCGCCATTCCGGGGCTGGCGCTCATGCGTTCCACCATGCCGAGTTGGCGTGTCAGTCGGACGGACGGCAGCAGGGCTTTGGTCGCCTCGCCGGTGCCCCACGAAGAGCCGGCGGCGCGCGCCCACGCCTGCCAGCGGGCGAGCCGCTGGACCGACGGCGCGTAGTCCTCACCCAGTTCCTGCACCAGGCGCGCCCGCAGCTCGGCCGGATCGCACGCAAGGTCGTCCCACCCGGTGAACCCGAAATACGCGAATGTCCCGGTGAGCACCAGCGCCTGTGTGCGCTCCGGGCGGGTCGCCGCGAAGAAGATCGATGACGGTCCGCTCTCGCTCGCCCCGAACAGCACCGCCCTGCCGAAGCCGGCAGCGTCCATGACGGCCTCGATTTCGGCCGCCCGGTCGTCGAGCGTGCGGACCCGGGGAACCGGATCGGACACCCCGACGCCGGCCTTGTCGAACAGCAGAACGCGACAGAATGTGGCGAGCCGCTCGAAGAATGCGACGGCTTCGGGCACGGTCCACACCAATTCGACGTGGCTGACGAACGACCCGACGAACACGAGGTCGATCGGCCCGTCCCCGAACACCTGATATCCCAGGCTCAGCCCGCCGCATGATGCGTACGACGTTTCCGGCACAGTGCTGACCATACGGTTTTCGGAACGCTGCACACCGGGTTTCGAGCAGCCACTCAGAAGGGTGGTGTGTCCACCGCTGTCGTTGTGTCAGCCGCTGAACAGGAACTGTTCGCGTAACCGTGCCATAGCCTCGCGTCGTCCGCCGTCGGCGAGTTGCAGAGCTTCGTCATATTGCGGGGCGCTGCCCTGATCGTCGGTGGGATCGGTCGTGCCGTTGTCAGAGATCTCGGGTTGGTTCATGGTGATCCCTGTATGAGGATGTCACCTGGGTTGGTCGGCCCGAAGCTACTACTTCTGGAGGCAGCGGCTACGAGCGGCTGCCCTCATTCCGACCTGGGCTGCATTGTCAGCTGTTGTCGATACTAGGCCTCCGCGTCCCTCGTAAGAAGACCGTTTCAGCAACGCGGTTACACGATGCAATTGTCGTTTCGCCAGCGCACCGGTGGGCCAGTTCGAAGCATCGTGCCGTGGGCAGTTGCCGGGTCGGCCAGCCGTCGGGTCCGACCCGCAACGTTCTGTGCGCATGATGAAAACGGCACCGCACCTTATGGTTTGACGCGCGCTTGGTCCCAGCGGGTAGGGCATGGTGTGGCGGCGGCAGCGCGGCCAGTATCAGTAGTCCGCTAAAACGGCGGCGGGTCGTCGCCGTAGTCGGGTTCGGGGATGTCGACGGTGTTGGGTTGTCCGGCTTGGTGTTTGGCTTCGCGTTTGGTGGCGCGTTGGGCGGTGGCTTGTGCGGCGGCGGCCTGGTCGTGTTGGCGTTGGAGGGCGTTGAGTTCGCGTTCGCGGGCGATGTAGGCGGCGCGGTTGTGGGCGCGGGTGCGCCGTCGGGTGGGCATCATCAGGGCCCGCCCCGGACTGCGCGGCGGTGTGGGTCCGGTTGTCGGCGGTGGGGGTGGGGTGGTGGTGTTCCAGGACGGGAACAGCAGCGCCGACAACGGCGCGGTGGTGTAGGTGTGCCCGGTCGGTGTGGTGACCCGCACCGTCCCGTCGGGGGCCTGAGTATCGGTCCAGCCTTCCCAGAAGGTTTTCACCAAATGATGTTGACGGCAATAACATTTGATGTTGGCCGGATGGGTCGCGCCGTGCGGGTAAGGCTCGGTGTGGTCGATATCGGCGAACACCGCGGCCCGGTCGCAGCCGGGGAAACGGCAGGTCAGATCCCGGGCGCGCACGAAACGCTCCAGCGCGGCCGAGGGGCGGTAGCCGTCGGTGGCGGTGAGGGCGTCGAGCGGGTTGAGCACCCGCACGCGCGCGCCGTGAGCGATCAACTCGGCCAACAGCGGCGCGGGCACGATCGCGCCCCGAAACCCGGGGATCAACGCCGCGGTCCGCGGCGTCGGCACGGGCTGAGGCGCGGAGTCGGGCCGAGGCGCTGGCTCTGGCCCGGGTTCTGGCTCTGAAGCTGGCTCTGGCTCGGATGTGGGCTCTGAAGCTGGTTCCGGCTCGGGTGTGGGCTTTGAAGCTGGTTCTGGCTCTGAGGCTTCCGGTCCGGGGGCCGGCGTCTGCTGTTCGGCGGGGTCGCCGTGCAGGTGGGGGTCGGCGGTGGCGTCGAGGGCGGTGTGGTCGGCGATGACGCCGATGGTGAAACTCGACGCGCGGCCGTCGTCGACCTGGGCGGCCGGGCAGTCCGGGTGCCCGCAGCGGCAGGTCAGCACGAACGATCCGGCACCCAGAGCCCCGAGCGCGTCGGCGCGGCGCTGATCCAGGGTGCGGGGATCGTCCTCGCACACCGAGTGCACCATCAGCGCCAACCGGTGCGCCAACACCGCGGCATCGGGGGTGGCCAGCTTGCCGAACGCACTCGTCAGACCGGTCTTGTCGTCGCGGTCGCCGATGGTGAACGAGCGGCCCTGCATGCCGATGCGCAGCCGGCGCACCGCATCCGGGTCGTACCGCTCGATCCACGCGTCGATGGCCGTCTCGAGTTTTTTCTGCGACAGCAGCCCCCACTCGCGTACGGCATCGACGAACACGTCGTCCAACCGGGCCCAGGTGGCCGGGTCGACCACCAGGGCGGCGCGGAACACGATCGTCGTCACCAAGGTCACTGGCACCTGCCCGGCCGCCAACAGCCGCCCCAGCCTCGGGAAGCGGTCGCGTAACGCCAACCCCAGATCCATCTGCCCCGAGGCGCGGCCGGAGCTGATGTTCAACGCACACCCGATCTCGGCGGCTGTGGCGTCCCAGTCATCACAGGCCCAGCGGGCCCGCTCCGGCGCGCGGCGGCGCTCCCACAACTCGACGATCGCGGCCAGCTTGACCGCCTCGGCCCGCGCCGCTGCCGCACCACAGCCGCGCACGATGTCGACCAGATCCGCATCCCCGGCACCAGCCAGCGACGCCATCGGCGGCACCACGGAGTCGTACATACGTTCGATCCTAGAGAGCCAACCGCGCTCGGTCAGCACGAGATTTCGCCCCTGTGGACAACTTCGGCTACCGCAAGAAGCTTGGGGATAGACTCCGCGCCGCCGCTCCGACCGTGCTATGCGACGCCACAGCCTGCGCATACGCAGAGGCGCGTGACGCCGACGACTCCTCGAGGCTTCGAATGACGCAGCACACGCCCAAAGACGAGTTGCAGGCATGTCTTTCTGCCACCCGCCGTTCAATTTCTGCCACCTGAAATGGAATGCGCTCATCTGCCCGTTTGTGAGATCAGATCACCAAGATCGAAAACCAGAAGAGGGCAAGACCATGAAGAAGTTCACCATCACCACCGTCGCCGCAGCCGCCCTGACCGCCGGAGCTCTCGGCCTGGCCGCCCCCGCGCTGGCCGCCCCGACCGGTGGCAACGCCGCCGACACGATCAGCGCGCTGGAGGCCCAGGGCAACCGCGTCATCGTGAACCGCCAGGGCAGCGCGCCGCTGGACGAGGCCTCGGTCGTCTCCGTGACCCGCGGCCCGATCATGCGCACGGCCGTGCCGTTCGGGACGTCCAATGGCGACTCCACCCGCTCGGCAACCAGCCAGACGATCTACGTCACCGTGAAGTAATCGTCACCGACCCAGAAGGGCGCCCCCACAAGGGGCGCCCTTCTTCATGCGCGGTGCAAGCGCACCAGCGGGATCGTCCTCCGCCCGGCGCGCACCTCGTAATCGCCGTAACCGGCGTAGACGTCGAGCGCCTTCTCCCAGGCGTCGGCACGCTCGGCCGGATCGGTGATCTCCTGAGCCATGTACGGCCCGCTCAGCCGGCCTGCGAGCACCTCCACCCGCGAGTCGGCCTTGAGGTTGCGGTACCACGACGGGTTGCCCGGCCTGCCGTAATTCGACGCGATCAGGATCAGAGAGTTTCCGTCGACCACGTAGAGCAGCGGCAGCGTCCGTCGCAGGCCGGTCTTGGCCCCGATCGTGGTCAGCAGCATCACCGGCACCGGATAGACACTGCTGAAGCGGCCGCCGCTGAGCCGCAGCAGCGGCGGATCGATACGCGGCGCGAGCCGCGTGACGTACCAGTAGCCCAGCGGAGTTCGGGCGAAGCGTTCCAGCGTGCGTTCGTACACGCTCATATGACGCCGACCGGCCATGACTGGACGCTACAGTCCGCAGGCCTCGAGAACCCCGCACAACGCCGAAACCGCGGCGTCGAAGGCATGCTCGGGCGGTGCGGCGAAGCCGACGACGATCCCGTCGCGTTCGGCGACCTCGGGCCGCGCGTCGGGGTGGCGCATGATCGAGAGACCGGTGAGCGCGATGCCGGCCTCGCCGGCGCGCCGCATCACCTCGGGCTCGGCCCCGTCGGGCAGGCTCACCAGGAGGTTCAGCCCCGCGGCCAGGCCCCTGATCTCGACGTGGAACGGTTCCAGCGCACTGACGAGGGTGTCCCGGCGGCGCCCGTACCGGGCCCGCATCCGCCGGATGTGCCGGTCGTAGTAACCGCGCGCGACGAACTCGGCCAGCGTCAGCTGACCGATGACATTGACGGAGAACTGTTGTCCCCCAGCGGCTTCCACCACGGAGTCGACGAGTCGCTCAGGTAGCGCCATCCAGCCAAGCCGCAACGCCGGCGAAAGGCTCTTGCTGGTCGAACCGAGGTACGCCACGCGATCCGGATCCAGCGCCTGCAGCGCGCCGATGGGCTGACGATCGAATCGGAACTCGCCGTCGTAGTCGTCGTCGAGGACGAATCCTCCTGTGCGCTGTGCCCATTCGACGACGGCCATCCGCCGGGACGGGTGCATCGGCATCCCGAGCGGATTGTGGTGGGCCGGCGTCAGCAGCACCGCGGTCGCGTCCAAGCCGTCGAGGTCCTGCGCCACCGCACCCTTGTCGTCGACACCGATCGGCACCGTCGTCACCCCTGATGCGGCAAGCGCGTCGCGGAACAGGAACAACCCGTACGCCTCGACGGCGATCGGCCCGCCCAGGGATCGCGCCAGCAACACGACCGCCTGTCGCACTCCGGCGCACACGACGATCGACTCCTCTGACGTGCGGACCCCACGGGTTCGGGCAAGGTATTCCGCCAGGGCTGACCGCAATTCGATGCTGCCGCGCGGGTCGCCCATCCGCAGCGCCTCGTTCGGTGCGGCGGCCAGTGCGCGGCGCGCGCACGTCAGCCACTGTCCGCGGGGGAACTCCGAGACGTCCGGCGTGCCCGGCATCAGGTTGTGCACCGGAGCAGCCCGTCCCCCGCGCGGGCGAATGCGGGCCACCGGCCTGGTGGTGTTGAGCACCCAGGTGCCGGCGCCCTGGCGGGAGCCGAGCCATCCTTCGGCGACGAGTTCGGCGTAGGCGTCGGCGACGGTGTTGCGGGCCAGGCCGAGATCGGACGCCAGCGTGCGCGACGGCGGCAGCATCGTGCCGGGGGCGAGTCGGCCGGAGCGTACGGCGTCGCGCAATGCGGTGATCAGCTGTTCCTTGCTGCCGCGGGCACCGGGCGTGACGGACCCGCGCAGCTCCAGATGCAGATCGCGAGTCCCCGAATTGGCCCAGGAAACCATGATGGAATTGAACCACCGTGGTGGGTCTTTCGCGGTTAGCGTCGACGTCATGACACGGCTGAGGATCTACAAGAGTTCCCCGGAGCTCTACGACGCGATGATGACGTTGTCCACGGCGGCCGCCAAGGACGTCGAACCGGAGCTGGGCGAGCTGATCAAGATCCGCGCCTCCCAGATCAACCACTGCGCGTTCTGCCTCGACATGCACACCCGCGATGCCCGGAAGCTCGGGGTAGGCGACCAGAAGCTCGACGTCCTCGCGGCATGGGCGGAGGCGGGCGACATCTTCACCCCGCGGGAACGCGCCGCCCTGGCGCTGACCGAAGCGATCACGGTGCTCGGCGATCACGGGGTCTCCGACGACGTCTACGCCCTTGCCGCAGACGCCTTCACGGATCGAGAACTGGGACAGGTCATCGCGATGGCCGTGACCATCAACGCCTGGAACCGGATCAACGCCGCCGTGCACACCCCGCCCCCGCGGCGCTGAGCGAAGGGCCGAAGGTAGTGCCGTTGGACCCTACGACCAGCGGCGGAGGCCGACGACCATGAGTTCATGGACGCGACAACCACACCGGTGACCGAGCTCACCGATGCGCAGAGCTGGGACCTGCTGTCCGGGGTATCGCTGGGCAGGCTGGTCACGACCGTCGGCGGGTGGACCGAGATCTTCCCCGTCAACTACGTCGTCCAGCACAAGACGGTGCTGTTCCGTACCGCGGAAGGCACCAAGCTGCTCACCTCGGTGCTCAACGAGCACGTGGTGTTCGAGGCCGACGACCACACTGTCAGCGAGGGCTGGAGCGTCGTGCTGCGCGGCACCGCCAAGCTGCTGTCCACCTCCGAGGAGATCGCCGAAGCCGAACGCGCGGGCCTGTACCCGTGGGTCGCGACCCGCAAGCTCCGCTTCGTGCGCATCCGCCCCGAGACGCTGACCGGTCGTCGCTTCGTGTTCGGCCCCGAACCCGACCACACCGCGCTCGTCAGCTGACGGTCACACCCAGTACGGCACGCGGGCCCGGTACTGGCGCATCGCCAGCGCGGCGAACACCCAGCCGAACGCTGTCAGGACCAGAACCACGACCCAGTGCCGCAGTTCCTGATCCGCACCCAGCAAGGGCGCCCGCACGATGTCGAGGTAGTGCAACAGCGGATTGAGTTCGACGATCTTGGCCCACTGGCCGGCGCCCTGGGACTGCAGCGTCGCCTCGTTCCAGATGATCGGCGTCATGAAGAACAACAGCTGCACCAGGCTGTTCAGCAGCGGGCTGATGTCGCGGTAGCGGGTCGCGAGGATCCCGAAACACAAAGCCACCCAGACACAGTTGAGGGAGATCAGCGCCAGCGCGGGAATGACGGACAGGTCCGTCCACGTCCACGGTTTGGGGAAGATGATCGCGATGATCACGAAGATGATGATGTTGTGCGCGAACAGGATCATCTGCCGCCAGACCAGCCGGTAGACGTGTACCGACAGCGGGGTCGGAAGTTGTTTGATCAGACCCTCGTTGGCGATGAACACCTCGGCGCCCTCGAGAATCGACGCGTTGATCAGATTCCAGACGATCAGCCCGAGCGTCACGTAGGGAAGGTGTTCGGAGAGTTCGAGTTTGAACAGCTTCGAGTACAGCGCACCCATCGCCACCGCGGTGGTGCCGGTGGCGATCGTGATCCAGAAGGGGCCCAGCACCGAACGCCGGTACCGCTGCTTGATGTCCTGCCAACCCAGGTGCAGCCACAACTCGCGCTTGCCGAAACCGCCCACCAGGTCGGCCCAGGCCCGGGTGAACGTCTTCGATTGCGCCGCGGCATCCGTGAACGTCATCGTCGCGCGAACCTCTCCCGTCGTCCCAACCGCCGCAGGCGGATCCACTCGGCGAAACCGCGGGGATCATGCGTCGACACCAGGAAGTACCAGCCGAATCGCAGCCATTCCTGCGCGACGAGTTTGCGCATGCCCGGTTGCGCCTGCAGATAGCCCCGGTTGCGGTAGGTGTAGAACCGTTTGGCCTCGTTGTCCGGATACTGGGTGTGCATCCGGCCGCCCAGAATCGGCTTGAACTCGTCGGTGCCGCAGGGATGCAGGTACACCGCGTCGAGGCAGGTGCCGAACGGCAACCCGGTGCGCACCAGTCGCCGGTGCACTTCCGTCTCGTCGCCGCGGATGAACAGGCGCAGATCGGGCACGCCGACCGCCTCGATCGTCGTGGCCCGGAACAGCGCACCGTTGAACAGCGACGCGATGCCCGGCAGCAGGTCCCCGGTTCCGTCCGTGCGCAATTCGGTCACCAGCCGCCGCCACTTCAGGCCGCGGCGCAGCGGAAAGGCCAGCCGCTCGGGCTCGTCGAGATTGCACACCATCGGCGACACCTCGGCAAGGCCGTGCCGGCGGGCGCAGGCCATCAGCGTCGCGAGTACCTCCGCGTCCTGGGGCCGGCCATCGTCGTCGGCGAGCCACACCCAGTCCGCGCCGAGAGCGAGCGCATGCAGCATCCCGAGCGCGAAACCGCCTGCGCCCCCGAGGTTCCGGCGGGAGCCGAGGTAGGTCGTCGGAACGGGCTGGCCCGCGACGAGATCACGAACCCGCTCGTCGTGATCGTTGTCGACGACGATCAGGTGGTCCGGGCGACGGCTCTGAGAAGCCAACGCGTCCAACGACTTCGCGAGGTCGTCGGGACGACGGTGGGTGACGACGACCGCTGCGATCTGCTCTTCGCGCAAGCGCTCATCGCCGACAACGGTGTCACCGCTCATGGGTGTGTGCCGTCTCCTCGAGGACCTCGCGCACGTGCCGTGCGGCGTCCTCGCCCTCGTAGGCGCGGACCACCTCTTCGATCCCGCCCTCCAACTTCACGGTGCCGTGGTCGATCCACATCGCGGTGTTGCACAGCCGCGCCAGGAACTCGTTGGAGTGGCTGGCGAACACCAGGATGCCGGACCGCTCCACCAGCTGGGCCAGCCGGGTCTGCGCCTTCTTCAGGAAGTCGGCGTCCACGGCGCCGATACCCTCGTCGAGCAACAGGATCTCGGGGTCGATGCTGGTCACCACGCCCATCGCGAGCCGCACCCGCATGCCGGTGGAGTACGTGCGCAGCGGCATCGACAGGTAGTCGCCGAGTTCGGTGAAGTCGGCGATCTCGTCGACCTTGGCCAGCATCTGCTTGCGGGTCTGCCCGAGGAACAGCCCCCGGATGATGATGTTCTCGAACCCGGAGATCTCGGGGTCCATGCCCACCCCGAGGTCGAACACCGGGGCCACCCGGCCCTGCACGGTGGCCACGCCGCGGGTGGGTTCGTAGATGCCCGAGAGCAGCCGCAGCAGGGTCGACTTGCCCGCGCCGTTGTGCCCGACCAGGCCGACGCGGTCGCCCATCTTGAGCGACAGCGTGATGTCGCGCAGCGCCTCGATGACGACGACGTTGGACTCGTTGCGCCCGATCGCGCCGCCTGCCTTGCCGAGGAACGCCTTCTTCAGCGAGCGCGTCTTGGCGTCGAAGATCGGGAACTCCACCCACGCGTTGCGCGTGTGGATGTAGGGCTCAGGACTGACCACGAACGCTCACAGGTACTGGCCGGTGCTGTGCCCGCCGCGCTGGCCGGGCACCACCACGCCGGGCGGCAGCGCGCCCTGACGCATCTGCTCGAGTTGCTGACGGGCCGCCATCTGCTGGGCGAAGAGCGCGGTCTGGATGCCGTGGAACAGGCCTTCGAGCCACCCCACCAGCTGGGCCTGCGCGATGCGCAGTTCGGAGTCCGACGGCACCTCCTCTTCGGTGAACGGCAGCGTGAGCCGCTCGAGTTCGGCGCGCAACTCCGGGGCCAGCCCGTCCTCCAGTTCGCGGATGCTGGTGCGGTGGATGTCGCGCAGCCGGCCGCGGCTCGCCTCGTCCAGCGGCGCGGCGCGCACCTCCTCGAGCAGCTGTTTGATCATCGTGCCGATGCGCATCACCTTTGCCGGCTGCTCGACGAGATCGGTCAGCGACTTGCTGTCCGAGTCCTGCTCCATATCGGTGGAGCTGTCGCCGATGATCTCGACGTTGTCGTCGTCGGTGGTGTCAGAAGTCATGGTCCTAGAGTGCCCCAGCGTCGCGTCGTCATTCCGGTCGGGCTCCGCGCCACTGGTAGATGCGCGCCTCGCCGTTGTCGTAGATCTTCTCCCAGGAACGGGATTTGTCCAGCGACGCCAGACCGTCGGGCATCACGAAGCCCCGCACCACCGGCGTGCTCACGAGAAGGTAGCGGATGTTCAGCGCCGAGACGGCCTCGGCCACCCGTGGATCGGTGTCGGCGTCGTCGGCATAGGCCCAGATGATGAACCGGTGATACCCCGGCCCCTGCTGCACCGGATAGTCGTAGTGGGTCCACAGCGGATGCAGGCCGGCGACCGCGTACATCCATGCGGTGCCGTCGGTGTTGGCGTTGGCGACCAGGGTGTCCCGCGCCCCGGGCAGCGCGGCCAGGTGGGCGAACGCCTCCAGGTCCTTCCCGTCGATGATCACCGAGTCGTACTTCTCGCCGAACAGGAACTCGTGGCGGGGAAGGTAGAGCACGGCCGAGACGACGCACGTCAGCACCAGAACCGCGCCGCCGGTGGCGTACCGGAGCCGCGGATCGAGCCGGCCCATCCGTCCGACGACGGCCGCGACGATCGTGTAGGCGGCGATGCCGGCCGGCGCGCTCAGCAGCATGCTCACCACCGCCGACAGGCGGCGGGGATCGCTGTAGAAGAGGTCACTGAACGTCCCGGTGAGCGCCCCGGCCGGACCCCCGAACGGCGCTGAGGAGTGCACGATCGCCACCACGAGCAGCAGCCACACAGGCAGCGGCCACCACACCCGCCGGACGAGCAGGATCACCCCTCCGACGGCGGCCAACGCGATCAGTACCCACTGGATCGGGAAGTCGTTGAGATGGCGGGT
The DNA here is from genome assembly GCF_010729305.1 of Mycolicibacterium psychrotolerans. Lineage (NCBI taxonomy): Bacteria > Bacillati > Actinomycetota > Actinomycetes > Mycobacteriales > Mycobacteriaceae > Mycobacterium > Mycolicibacterium psychrotolerans. The sequence goes on from NZ_AP022574.1 coordinate 1,276,877, forward strand.
GTGCTGCACGACGGCATCGAACAGCGCCCTCTTCTTGCCCTGATGGGTGACGAACGAGTGGCCCTCGATGATCTCGGCCTGCTGCAGGACCCCGAGGAACTGGGGCAGCAGCACGGCGACCGCCGGCGCGCCGACGAGTAGCAGCGTGCCGGTGTCGGTCAGCCGGCCGCGCACGGGATGGCGCAACGCCTCGACGAGCCACCACGCGGCCACCAGCAGGACGGTGACCACGCCGCCGGTGATGTGCACCGAGAACACCCCCACGACAGCCAGCACGGCCATCGGGATGCGGTCGCGGTGGGCCAGGGTCGTGGTGGTGAGCACGAAGACGGGCACCGCGATGCCGTACGCGGCGAGGTTCGGCATGGATGCGGTGTCGAACTCCACGTAGGGCACCGCGGTGAACGACGCCGACAGCGCGGCGGCCGTGGCGGCCGCGCCCGCGGTGGGCCACGGGCCGGTCCGGGAGCGCAGCAGCTGCCAGGTCAGCACCGCGGCGCTGACGGGGAACAGCCAGCTCGACACCGCGACCGAGCTGACGGTGTACGCCGTCGTCGGTGCGGCGCCGGACAGCTGGGCGAAGACAGCGGCGACCGCGTGGAACGTGGACGGGTAGTAGAGCGCTTCGTGGGTCTCGATGTTGCGCAGTTCGCCCATGTGGGTGGGGGAGGCCTGCCCGGTGTCGAGGATGAACCGGATGGTGTTGGCGTGCCACACGGCATCCCAGGTGCTGGGAATCGACTGCCAGTTCTCGAGCCCGCGGGTAGCGGCCAGCCAGATCAGCACCGCGCCGAGCAACACGCCGCCGGCCACCAGCAGTCCCGCCCCCCGCGGCGGCACGGCGCGGTCGTCGGGCCGGGGCGCGGTGAATCGGCGCAGCAGCACCCGCAAACACGTCACGGCGACCGCCACCACGACGACGGCCAGCAGCGCCGACGCCGCGTTCCACGGCAGGCCCAGCGCGCCGAACGGGACGATGGCCATGGCTGCGGCGCCGTAGGTCAGGGCCGGTCCGACCGCGACGGCCGCGGGCCAGTGCAGTCCGCCGCACCGCGCGATGATTGCCCCGGGCCCCACCAGCAACAACAGCGCAAGGAGAACGCCGAACCCGAAGCCCACTCGACTAGTATGGCTGCCCAGATGACCCGTACCGGCCACGGCATGGGCAGCAAGAGCGAGGTCGGGCAACCGCTCGACCGTCCGTATCGGGCGGTGCGGCGAGGTTCCCTTGACGCACTAAGGTGGGCTGGCATGGCATACGACGTCGCCCGGGTGCGTGGATTGCACCCGTCGTTGGGCGATGGCTGGGTGCATCTGGACGCACAGCACGGGATGCTGCTGCCGGACACCGTGAGCCGGGCCGTCTCCACCGCGTTTCGCGGTTCGATGCCGACGGTGTCGAGTCCGCACCCGTCGTCGCGGCGCAGCGCTGCGGTACTGGCCGCCGCGCGCCAGGCAGTGGCCGATCTGGTCAACGCGGACCCTGGCGGGGTGGTTCTGGGCGCCGATCGTGCGGTGTTGCTGACCTCGCTCGCCGACGCCGCGTCCGCCCGGGTGGGCCTCGGCTACGAGGTGGTGGTGTCGCGACTCGACGACGAGGCGAACATCGCCCCGTGGCTGCGCGCGGCCAACCGCTACGGCGCGAAGGTCAAGTGGGCCGAGGTCGACATCGAGACCGGTGAACTGCCGACCTGGCAGTGGGAGGGGCTGGTCACCCGGCCCACCCGCATGGTCGCGTTGGCCTCTGCCTCAGCGACTTTGGGGACGGTGACGGAACTCCGCGAAGTGACCAAGCTGGTTCACGAGGTCGGCGGTCTTGTGGTGGTGGACCACTCCGCCGCGGCGCCGTACCGGCTCATCGACATCCAGGAGGTCGAGGCCGACGTGGTGGCGCTCAACGCGCTCGCCTGGGGTGGCCCGCCGATCGGTGCGCTGGTCTTCCGCGATCCCTCGATGATCGACGCGTTCGGCTCGGTGTCGCTGAACCCGTACGCCACCGGGCCGGACCGCCTCGAGCTCGGCACCCATCAGTTCGGCCTGCTGGCGGGTGTGGTGGCGAGCATCGAATACCTTGCCGGCCTGGAGGATTCAGCACAGGGCAGTCGCCGGGAGCGGCTCGAGGTGTCGATGCGGTCGGTGTCGGGGTACCTGAACGGACTTTTCGACTACCTGTTGTCCTCGTTGCGCCTGCTGCCGGCGGTGATGGTGATCGGCAGCCCGGAGGTGCGGATCCCGGTGCTCAGTTTCGCGGTCGAGAACGTGCCGGCCGAGCGCGTCGTGCAGCGGCTGGCCGACAACGGCATCCTCGCGATCGCGAACGCGAACTCCCGCGTACTCGACGTGATCGGTGTCAACGACATCGGCGGCGCGGTGACGATCGGGCTGGCCCATTACAGCACCGCCGCCGAGGTGGACCAGCTGGTGCGGGCGCTCGCGTCGCTGGGCTGACGGCTCAATCGCGAACGCGCAGAATCACTTTCCCGGAGACGTCACCCGACTCGAGCAGTTCGTGGGCGGCCTGCGCCTCGGCGACGGGGAACTCGGCGCCGATCACCGGCCGGACCTGACCGTCGGCGATCAGCGGCCACACCTCGTCGCGCACCCGGGCCACGATCTCGCTCTTGCCTGCGGGGCCGTCGACCGGGCGGGCGCGCAGTGCGGTGGCGAACACGCCGCCGCGCTTGGCCAGCAATTTGCCGATGTTCAGCTCGGCCTTGACGCCGCCCTGCATGCCGATGATCACCAGCCGGCCGTCGGCGGCGAGCGCGTCGATGTTGCGGTCCAGATAGGCCGCTCCCATGATGTCGAGGATGACGTCCGCCCCGCCCGCATCTCGCACGGCTTCGACGAAATCTTCGCTGTGGTAGTCGATGGTGATCTCGGCACCGAGTTCGGCGCACAGCTCGAGTTTGTTGCGTGAACCGGCGGTCACCGCGACGCGACACCCCAGCGCGCGCGCCACCTGGATGGCATGGGTGCCGATGCCGCTGGCACCGCCGTGGACGAGCAGCAGTTGGGACGGGCGCAGGCCGGCGGTCATCACCACGTTCGACCAGACGGTGCAGGCCACCTCGGGCAGGCCGGCGGCGTGTTCGAGGGGGACGCCGTCGGGCGCGGGCAATACCTGGCCGGCCGGAACCGCCACGTACTCGGCGTACCCACCTCCCGCCAGCAAAGCGCAGACGCGTTGCCCCTTAGTCCAATTCGTGACGCCGTCACCGACGCGCTCTAGGAATCCCGACACTTCGAGTCCTATGATGTCGCTGGCACCAGGAGGTGGCGGATAGTTCCCGGCCGCTTGAAGGAGATCGGCCCGGTTCACGCCCGCAGCGGTGACCCGGATGAGAACCTCGCCGGGCGCAGGCGCGACGTCAGGGATGGTTTGCCAGGTGAGCCGGCCTGAATCGGACACGATCGCGCGCATCCACGCAAGGCTACTACGCAGGGAAAAGTCCCCTGCTCATAACCTGTCAGCAATACGGGCGTGCATCTACTATGTGCGCATGGAGGGGATCATCGGGGGGCGTACCGCCAGCGATACGCCTGGGCTTGACATTGCAGAACAACGGGCGTGGCAGAACTTTCTGGACGCCGCACTTCGCTTGTACGCCACCATGAATCGTTCGTTGGTGGACCGTCACAAGCTCACACTCAACGACGTTCGGCTGCTCGACCTTCTGGCCAGGTCGCCTTCGGGTGCCGCGCGGATGGGTGATCTGGCGGAGTCGTTGATGTCGCTGCCGAGCCGGGTGACGCGCCAGATCCATCGTTTGGAGAAGCAGGGTCTGGTCGGTCGGGGGGCGAGCCCGGACGACGGACGGGGTGTGCTGGCGCGGATCACGCCGGAAGGGCGCGAGGCGCTGGCGACGGCCCTGAACACCTACGGCGCCGCGGTGCGCGCTCACTTCCTCGACCGTTTGACTCGCCCGCAGGTCGCGGCGATGGGGGAGAACTGCCGTCGGATCAGCGTCGGGCTGAAGTCGGGCACGCAGTCGGTCAAGGTGGGCCGCGTCTAGACTGACCCGCGGTGGCGTGGCAGAGCGGCCTAATGCACTCGCCTTGAAAGCGAGAGACGGCTAACACCGTCCGGGGGTTCAAATCCCTCCGCCACCGCGGCGGTTCACTGCACGCGGGCGGCGACGAACGAACCCGCCTGGTCGACCATGCCGTTCTGCAGGTGGGCGTAGTGCGCCATGGGGTCCGTGCCTCCGCTGCAGTACTTGTCACCGGTGGCGCACTGGTCGATGGTGCGGCTGCCGTAGACGGGACTCTTGTCCACCAGCGACCCCCCATTGTTCATCGTGCGTAAGGGGTTGCCGAACACCGCGATTGCCGCGATTCGGGGTTCGTCTCCTGCGGGTATGGGCATCGGCGTGAACACTCCGACGGGTTGCCCGATCGCGAGCTGGTCGATGACGCCTGCACCCTGGGAGTACCCGCCCAGGACGATGCGGGTGTCGGGGCAGTTCGCCGCCGTGGTGTGGATGCGGGCCAACGCGTCGGAACCGCCTGCCCGCACCGACGAGTACAGATTCCAGTCGGCGGGGTAGTTGACCGCATACGCCGAAACGGTTCTCGCGCCGACCTTGCCGCGCACGGTGTTGATGAACGCGGTTCCGAGCCACCCGACCCCGGCCGGCTCTCCGGTCCCCCGGGCGAAGATCACCTCGACGTCGCTGCACCCCTGGGCGCCTGCCGCGGGCACGCCCGGGCCGAACAGTGCGGATGCGCACGCGACGGCGGAAACAGCCGCGGCACTGAATGTCGATCTTTTCCCCATGCCGATGTCTTTCCACGATCAACCAATGGCTAAACCCATTCAGCAAACCCGTTTACCACCGTCCGCGGGTAGCTGCCAGAGAAGCGTGCCGTCGGCGCATGCCCCGAGGCTGGAAATCGTCCTGCGCCCGGACGTTTCGCTCAATAGCGGACGTAAAAGATTGGCAAACCCGTCAATATCGACGTATGACGACAGGAACGTCCACTGCCACCCAACCGCAGTGGCGGATCTCGATGTCGAGCTACGTCGGGCCGGACTTTGGTGTGAGAGGCAGTGGCCTGAGCGTCACTCCCCTTTGAACTCGGGTGCCCGCTTCTCGAACATCGCGGTGATGCCCTCGGTGAGGTCTTTCGACGGAAGGAACGCCGAGTTCCACGCCGCGACGTAACGCAGGCTGGCCGACACGGCAGCGGTGCGCTGCTCGTCGAGGACGTCCTTGATGCCGGCGACGACCAGCGGCGGGTTCGCGGCGATCTCGGCCGCGGTGGCCCGCGCGGCGGCCAGGGCGGCTTCTGCATCGGGATACACGTCATTGACCAGGCCGATCTTCTCGGCGCGGTCGGCGTCGATGTCCTTGCCCGTCAACGCCAGCTCCCGCAGATGCCCGTCGGACAGGATCAGCGGCAGCCGCGCCAGCGAGCCGACGTCGGCGACGATGGCGAGCTTGACCTCGCGGACGGAGAATTTCGCGTCGGCGCTGGCGTAGCGGATGTCGACGGCCGAGATCAGGTCGACGCCGCCGCCGATGCACCAGCCCTGGATCGCCGCGATGGTCGGGGTGCGGCAGTCCGCGACGGCGGTGATCGACTGCTGCATGGTCTTGAGCCGGGCGTGGAAGTCGGCGCGGGATTTGGCCAGCGCGCCCTCGGCCATCATCGGCGACAGCGTGCCGCCCATCGCCGCCAGGTCCAGGCCGTAGCTGAAGTTGCGGCCCGACCCGGTCAGCACGATCGCCCGCACGTCGGGGTCGGCGTCCAGTTCGGCGAAGGCCTGGGGGAGTTCGGCCCAGAACGCCGGGCCCATCGCGTTGCCCTTGCCGGGTCCGATGAGCGTGACCTGCGCGATGTGGTCGGCGATGTCGACGGTCAATGACTCATAGCTGCTGCCCATGGACCAAGAGGCTAGCCGCCTCGCGACTGCGTGGGCTACGAGCCCATCAGGACGTCGCTCACCTTGGCGCTGGGCAGGAACTGGCACGCCGCATCCGCCAGCAGTTGGCCCACCGTCTCGCCGTTGGGGCCCAGCGGGTTGCTGCCCTGCTCGAGGATCGCCCGGACCACCGCGACGCGGGTGGGCTCGTCGAGGCCGCTGTACTCCTCGCAGGTCATGCTTGTCGCATTCGGCGGCGGGGGAACCACGGGGACGTCGGTGCCGCGGGTGGGCAGCGGCAGGTTCGGGATCGTGATCTCGGGCAGACCGGGGATCGACGGGAGCCGACCCGGCGCACTGGGCTCGGTGGTCAACGGAGGTCCCGGCTGGGTGGTCTGCGCGACGGCGCCCTCGGTGGTGCGCTGGCACGCCGTGGTCGCGCCGAGCGCGATCGCCAGCCCGGCGAGCGTCGCCGCCGTCACCCGCACGCGCGTGTTCATCTGCGCAACGATAGGCGGCTACACCCGTTCCAGATAGAAGTACAGGTGGCGCGGCGTGCCGGAGCTTGTGTCGAGAGCCCCCTTGCCGTTCATGCCGATCACCGCGTTGTCGTCGACGACCTTGAAGTGGTCGTGCACCGGCTTCCCGTCGTAGACCATCGAGGCCACCGTCTCCCCGCGGAACTCCTCCATCCAGAGGCTGGCCTCGCCGTTCATCGCCTCGGTGTTGGAGAACCTGTTGCCCTCGGCGTCCAGGCAGACCAGGGGCTTGGCGTCGGCGGCCGAGACGAACGTCTTGCCGAACCAGTTGAGTCGCTTCATGAAACCGTTGGCCTTGTGGCCGGTGTCGAACTCGCCGCCCTTCCACTCGCCGATCATGAACTCGACGGTCGCGGGCACGAGGGTGGCCCAGAACGCGTCGAGTTCGGCGTCGTCGATCCGGTCGGTGCGCCGGGTCAGCTCGGTGAAGGTGGTGCGGGCGTCGGTCATGCGCGTCCTGTCCATGTGCGGGCGAAGGCGAGGAAGGCGTCGTTCTCGTCGGGGGCGGCGACGGTGACCCGGACGCCGTCCTCACCGTAGGGCCGGACGATGATGCGGCTGTTGGCGGCGTCGGCGGCGAACGCGGACGCCCTGCCGGGCAGCGGCAGCCAGACGAAGTTGGCCTGTGACGGCGGCACCTCGTAACCGGCCTCGCGCAGCGCCGCCGACACCCGCACCCGTTCGGCCACGACGGCGTCGGTGCGCTCGAGCAGTTCGTCGGCGGCGTCCAGGGATGCGATCGCGGCGGCCTGCGAGACGGTGGTCGCGGTGAAGGGCACGTACACCTTCGACAGCGCGGTGATGATCTCCGGATCGGCGACGGCGTACCCGACGCGCAGGCCTGCCAGCCCGTAGGCCTTCGAAAAGGTGCGCAGCACAACGACATTGCTGTGGGCCCGCACCAGGCCGAAACTGTCGGGGACGAGGCCGTCGCGGATGTACTCGATGTAGGCCTCGTCGAGCACCACCATGACGTCCGGCGGTACGGCTTCGACGAACCGGGCCAGTGCCTCCGGGTCGACGACGGTGCTGGTCGGGTTGTTCGGGTTGCAGACGAAGATCAGCCGCGTGCGGTCGGTGATCGCGGCGAGCATCGCGTCCAGGTCGAAGGTGTGGTCGGTCAGCGGTACCTGCACGGGGGTGGCGCCGGCGGTGCGGACCTGCAGCGGGTAGATCTCGAAGCTGCGCCAGCCGAACAGGACCTCGTCACCGACGGTGCAGGTGATCTGGATCAGCTGTTGGCACAGGCTGACCGATCCGCAGCCCACCGAGATGTGTTCGGGCGCGAAGTCGACATGTTTGGCCAACCGCTGCTTGAGCTCGACGTACCCGTTGTCGGGGTAGCGGTTGATGCCGTCGAGGGCCTTCTCGACCGCGGCGCGCACGCTGGGCAGCGGTCCGTCGACGGTCTCGTTGCTGGCGATCTTGATGGCGCCCGGCACGGTCTTGCCCGGCGCGTAGGCGGGAAGATCGGCGAGTTCGGGGCGCAGACGGGCGGGCACCTGGAACAGTTTAGGGCCGCCTCCGATCTGCTTTGCTTCCCGCCGTGGGGGCTGTGTACTCTCATCGGCGCGGCGGTAAACGTCGGGAGGCGTGCCAGAGCGGCCGAATGGGACTCACTGCTAATGAGTTGTCCGCCTTAAAGCGGACCGGAGGTTCAAATCCTCTCGCCTCCGCGCACAACTGAACATGTACGACCCAAGCGCCCGTAGCTCAACGGATAGAGCATCTGACTACGGATCAGAAGGTTAGGGGTTCGAATCCCTTCGGGCGCGCTTTCTACCAGCGAAGACGACTCCCGAGGCATAAGCAACACGCCCGGGAGTTGCTACTTTCCCGCCACTTTCATTTTCGGACGCTGGTGTATTCGTCCAGCACAGCACGGACGTCGGGGCCGTGGGTGTGCCTCTGCAGGTAGTGCTTTTCGGTCGTTGCCAGCTTGGCGTGGCTCAACTGCTGCTGCGCCTTCTCGGAGCCCAGTGCGTCACGGACGACCGTGGCGACCGCACGCCGGAACGTGTGCGGCGTGATCCTGGTCCGCATCTCCTCGGGGAGCGCGGCCCGCAGCGAGCGGCGCATGTTCGCCAGCGATATCCACCCGCCGTCGCGGTTGGCGAACACGGGGCCATCACCGATGGACTCGGCCTTCAATGCTTCCAGCGCCTCGACACCGAGACGGGGCAGAACGACCGTGTGCTCGGGCGCATCGCCCTTCCGGCGGTCCTGCCGATGCAGCGGCTTTCCGGCGATGCGGCCATGGTCGATCAACGTCCCGCGAATCGTGACCGTCGGCGGTTCTCCGCCGGGATCGCAGTCCGACCACCGCAATGCCAACACCTCGTTTGGCCTGGCTCCCGTCGCCACCAACAGATCGACAAACGCCGGCAACAAGCGGCCCGGTCGCGGACCCGGCCCCTCACGGTCGGCATAGGCGCGAACTGCAGTACGAACGCGCACAAGATCGTCGGGCAGGATCTCTCGCACGACCGTCTTGGCTGTCGCCCTCGAGGGCTTTGCCTCGCGAATCGGATTCACGGTGATGACTCCGAACCTGACCGCCATCGAGAACATACCGACCAGAATCATACGAAGCCGCTTCGCCTGGGTCGTCGCACCCATGTCCTGCAGATGACGCTGGGCCCGCTTCGTATCGACCTCGCCGATGCGCAGCGCGCCCAATTGGAGTGCGCCATGTTTAGCCCATACCTGGCGGTACTGGTCGGCCGTCTGTTCACTAACGCCGTCCTCGGCAGCCTTCGCCAGAATCCAGACGTCGAACAGTTCCGCCAGCGATGACCTGTCGGTGATCTCCTGCCCGGCGATTGGCGGGCGTCGGCCTTTCAGGTGCCGCTGCAACAGCCGGCGGGCGTCCTCGGCAGATCTATCGCTGGACCGCTCGACCCTCCGACGCTTTCCGTCGGAGTCGCGGACATAAGTTGTCGCGTAGAACTTTCCGCCGCGTGAGCGTTCGGTGATACGGCCATGGTCGCCGGGGATCATCCGCTGTCTAGGCATCGCCGGAGTCCAGCTTCTTCAGGTCTTCTTCATATCGATCGCGCGTCACCTCAAGCGACTTGATCAGGTCTCTGTAACGCTGGGCGTCCTCCAACAGGCGCTCGCGGTAGCGATCGGGAATGTTGAGCTGCTGAGGGCCTTGCTCAGCTTGAAACAAGTTATGCCGCTGGGTATCCAACTGCTCGTTGACCTCATCAATGAGCATCCGCAGCACTGCACGGTCACTGCGGGTGCCAGCCACCTCTAGTCCGTCAGTAGCTCTCGACAGCCACTGCGCCCAATCGGTATCGAGGGCCACAGCCAGGGCGACCAGTTCGACTGCGGTCACGTCCTGTTCCCCCTTCTCGATCCGAGTGATCGCCACCCGGTGCAGAGGCACTCCTATGGCGGCTGTTACTTCAGAAAGCTTCACCGCCGACATATCGCGTTGTTTGCGCGTGGCCTGAATCTCGACACCGAGGCGTTTTGCGAACCGGTCGCGCCACGGCGTTCCATCGCTGCTGTCGTTCACCACGACATTCTCGCACGTGTTCTGTCGCGTTCGTTAACACTCATGCTAGTGTCACAAGAGTCGACAGATCGCTGTCGACTAAGGCGACACAAAGGATAGCGATGACACAGGGAGTGAAAGAACAAATTGACCGGCTCGACAGCCGACTTTGGCCAGTCGAGGCCGTGATGGACCGGCTCAGTGTTGGCCGATCTACAGTGTTCGCGCTGATCGCCAGCCGCGAACTCCGGAGCGTGAAGGTCGGCCGCCGCCGGTTGATATCCGAGGCTGCAGTTCGCGAATACATAAGTCGCATCGATGGCGATGGCGCCGCCTAATGCGCCGGCCGCAGGAGGAACACGCCGACCTTGGCCTCGTCGAAGACGACCGGACCGAGGACATGCGAGACATGCGAAGGGCCCCGGCGGCAACCGAGGCCCTTCGGAGAACGACCACCCAACACCGAACTGAGAAAGGCGTCATGACCACGATAAACCCAAAGACCAACCCGCCGGTACCCGACGGCGCCGAAGCCGACGTCTGGACCGATCACAACACTCGAGATGTCTACATCAAGGTCGGCTGCGTGTCCGTAGCAACCTTGCTGCAGTGCCCCACGGTCACGGTGCTTGCCGAGCAGCGCCGCGACGGTTCCCTCGGCTGCATCGATGTGCTGCTCGACGTCGCAATGGGCCGCTCCGACGCTGGGCTGTCGAGCGGCCAGGCCCGCGAACTCGCCGGCCTACTGATCGCCGGGGCCGACCGCGCCGACCGGCTGGCGGGCCAGTGACGCGATCGGCAGGAGAGGAGGCCCGCCCCGCTGGGGCGGGTTCTCCCGCATCAAGGGAAGTCCAGTGGTGGCCAGTGCACCTCTTCTTAGAAGCCGTTGTTGCTCAGGCTAATTGCGGACGTCTGCCGATTGCCGGGACGCCCGCGTGGGCCGAGCTCGCCGACGGCGATCCACGCAAGCTGCTGGCGGTCGCCATCGCTGGCGAGCATTGGGTATTGCGGTACCAAGTTGGCCAGGAGCAGCGCGCCGAGGCCGCCGAAGACGTCTGGGATGGCGCGGACTGGTCAGAGGTCGCGCGCCAGGTGCAGCGCCGCCACGAAATCGACGAACTACGGAGAAGCGCCTGATGCACGTCGACGAATTCTTCGACAGCACCGAACAACTCAACAACGTCCGGCAGTGGGCCCACGCTCGCTTCGCCGCTAAATGGGCGGTATTCCTCGCGGTCCTGCTCCGCGTGTCGGCGAGCACTAGCCCCGGCGTACAGCTGCCGGGCGTCATCGGCGGCCCTGCGTCGCTCAATCTCATCGGAGCGTTTGTCTCGCCTTCTGGCGGCGGAAAAGGCATATCCGACAAGGTCGCCAAGCTCGCCTGGCCGACGCCGATCATTGAGCGCCCCATCGGATCGGGCGAAGGCATCGCGGCCCTGTTCGCGCCACCGAAGAAAGAGGGCGCCGAGCACATTACCCGGGCCATCGTCAACGTTTCCGAGATTGACTCGCTCGCTGGGATCGCCGGGCGTCAGGGCTCCATCCTGCTCGCTCAGCTCAAGTCGGCGGTGATGGGTGAGTTGATCGGGCAATCCAACGCCTCGGAGGCCACCACCAGGATCGTGCTTCCGCACACCTACCGCATGTGCATGAGCATCGGCGCCCAACCCGGTCACTGCGACGTCATCTTCAACGACACGACCGGCGGCACCCCCCAACGAGTGCTGTGGGCACCCACGATCGATCCCACCATGCCAGCAGACGTACGGCCGGACCCCGAGCCGCTCAACACCCGGCTGCCGTCCTGGGCGCACCAAGACACCGAGATCACCTACGGATTCCCGGAGATCCGCGAACAGATCATCAGCGCGCACATAGCCCGCCAGCGCGGCGAGCCCGATGCCCTCGACGGACATCGCATGTTGACCAAGTGCAAAGTGGCCGCGGTCCTGGCGATCATGCACCACAGATCAGTGGTCGGCGAACTGGACTGGGAGCTTGCCGAGACCGTCCTGTCGGTGTCCGACAGCACCCGCGACTGGATCGTGCACGCGGCGAGGACGGCTGAGCAAGCAAAGATCCACAGCAGGGCAATGGCCAGGGCGAGCGGTGACGAGTTCGTCTCCGACCAAAAGCTGGGGCGTGCCAAGGCGGCCGTGTTGCGGTGGCTCGATCGCGACGGTGAATCGGCCGCAAACGACATCCGCCGGAAGCTCAAGGCCGACCTACGCGAACACTTCGGAGCAGCAGTCGCCGAGTTAGCTGCAGACGGGTTAATCGCTGAAATCCACCGCGACCGCGGCATGCGCTATCGGCTAAGCGAAAAGGTACAAGGTGTACCACTGGTACACCCCCAAAACCCGCAGTTCAGAGACGGTGTCCTAGCGGTACAGCGTGTACCCGCACCTCTCGCAGTAGAACCAGATATTCCCAGTTCGACTGTTCAGGTCGATCAATCAGCACCCGTCCAGCCAGAGAAAGGCAAGCACCCTCGAAGACAGACATTCGCCAGGTGCGAGAGTTGCTACATCTGTTTGCCGTCGGCGGCCACCAGTCTCTTGTGCGATGACTGCCGAGATCTTGACCCACGGCGCGAGCTTCGTCCCAAGACACTGCATCCTGCGCTCGCCGTGGTTCACAACGGTTCCACCACGCGCAACGGAATGGCCCAACCCTTCCTACCTGCCAGCAAACGCCAGAGGACGGCGACATGACCGGCGACGGCCACCTGCTCGATCTTGAGCGCACGGCGCGCCTCTGTGATGTGGGCGCCCCCGACTACGTCGCGGCGGTCGCCATCGAGCCGGACGGCCGCGAGCACTCGGTGCTCGCTAAGCAGAGTTCGATCGACGACATGGATGTCCGGTACGACTCCAGTGTTGCCGAAGCGACACACGAGCAGCTTGGGTCGCTCCCGGGCTTCTGGAACTTGCGGGTGCGGCTCGCGCCAATGCGCTGCGCTCGAATGACCTTGCGCGGGTCGCCCTGTCACGTCATCGTGCTCACTCCCGGAGCGCCGTGTCGCGGCACGCCACCGCTGAGAGGCACCGATGATCGCGGCGTATCGGCGCGACGCCTCCGGACGGCCGCCCGAGTTCTCACGGTTAGAGGTGCGCATCACCCAGCGCCTCACCAGCGACGGGTCGGTCATCATCCCCCCGCGGATGGCGAGGTGGCTCGAGAAGCGGGCAAACATGACCGCTGATCGGCGAATCAGATTGCGCGACAACGATCCCGAGGCGTACGTAGTACTTACAGCACTTCACCTCGCTGCGCTTCGTTCCGATTGCGGAACGAAAGATGAGGTATCGCAGGGTCTTCGCGCAGACTCACAAGTGTGGTTAAGCACGGGCGAGGCAGCCGAGGCCCTCGGCGTAACAGACCGCTGCGTCCGCAAGCGATGCGAGACCGGCCGACTCAACGCGGTCCGGTTGGGTGGCCGCTGGCTCGTCGACCGCAACACACTCGCCCTGAAAGACATTGCATGAAAGGACAAACATCATGAGTAGTCTCCCAGCCCTGCAGGCCGAGGTCGAGGGATACCGCAACGAGGCAGCAGAAGTCGCCGAAGAGTTCTCGCGCGTGCACGCCGAGATTGAATCGGACCCGAGCCTCACAGTCGTAGGCAAGCGGGAACGCTTGGAACCGCTCCACGCCGAAGTGGTCGAACAGATCGACACCCTCCGCGCCCGCGAAAAGGCCGCAGTCCGCGGCGTGAAGGAGGAACTGGAGAGGCGACTCTTCGGCTTGTCGGCCACTGCCAGCAACGATCCGGCGAGGGTCGTCAGCTTCCGGGACGCCCAGTCTCGTGCCCGTCAACTGGAGGACGCTGACGACGCCGCAGAGCTCTATGAGTCGGCGAAACGCTCCGGCGACAATATCCTCGCCACAGCCGTACTGGAGAGAGCCCTCGTCCGCGGCTGGTCCACGATCAAACAGGACTTCCTGGAAAGCAACACGGCAGCACGCGGCGACCTCGACGACCTGGCCGCACTAGCCATGTACGGGGACAACGGCTTCGCCAACCTCGTGCACTACGTGCCGCCCTCATTGAATCTCCCCCACAGCGCGGGCATGCCCACCATCCCGAACTTGCACTCCCGAAGCCAACCGCAAGGTGCCCAACCGCTTCGCAGCGGATTCGGCACTCGGTCGTGACCCGCGCATGACCAACGGCGGCGGCGTCAAACCCGCCCTTCACAGCGATTCGTTTCAGGCAAGGGCTTCCATGACGCCACTGCTGCAGCAGTTCCGAGAAGCGCCTGCGCCGCCGCGGAACACCAACCCTCTGACCTGCACGTATGCCCAGGGGGACTGAGGCCGGCGCTGGCCAGCGCCGGCCCCTCACGGCGACAGGCGAACGTGTGTGCCACCCCCTACCCCCCTACGTCCGAAAGGTGGCCCGAATGGCCGAATACACAACCCTGAACGAGGCGATGGTCGCCGATGACGAGCTTGCAGAGGCTGAGATTCGGTACCGGCTCCTCGCAGAGGCATTCGAGGAATTGCCGCAACTCCGATCAAACCTGAACTCTCAGCTCGAGCGTGCGAAGGCTGAGATAGTTCGGCTGCGCGCGTCCGTACCCAAGTCGGATGAGGTTGGCAAGGTGGTTGCGTTCGATGCCGCGCGCTTCAGCAAGTCCACGGGCTGAGGCATCTGTGTGTTCACCCAGGGAAAGGGGGTCTGGGCGTTCCTGAGGTCAGCCCGTATCTACGAGAAGGTCACGCACGCAACGCACGCACCCAACGGACTGTTGTGTGCGGAATGCGGCAACGGTGGCACAGCGTAGGGCTTCGGGGGTCACCCCACCGCGCGCCCTCGGCGTGGACCCTTTGGCGGGGCATCCCAGGTCCAATGCGGCAGCGTCATGAGCTTCCTCGCGCGGTCGGCTTTGAGAGTTCCTTTGCGGTAGTTGTCCCGCTGGTCCCGGACCCAAGAGCCGAGAGGTAACCCGCCCGTCGTTTTGTAGGGGGCCGGCACACGTGCATCGCCGTGTTCCGCGACATAGTGCTTGAGTAGGTCGAAACGTCGATCCCACTCGTCGCCGTATGGGTCCCAACTCCAGGTCGGCAGTTGCTCCAGTGTGCGTTGCCGGTCGGGGTCCAGCGTGCCCTTGGCGTACTCCCTGCGTTGGCGCACAACCCAGTTACCGAGCGGTATTCCATCGAACGTGAAACCTTGGGGAACGCTGGTGGTGCCATGGGCATCAACGTAATGCTTTAGCGCGGCTAGGGCATCGTCCCACTGTCCTTGTGCATAATCCCAAATCCATCCGGGAAGCGAACTCAACCGTTGTTGCCGCTTGGCGGGAAGCGTGCCCTTCTTTCGCTGCATCCGCTGCGTTACCACCCACGCGCCCAGGGCGATACCCTTGACACGATGGCTATGTGGGACACGAGCGTTCCCGTGCTCCCTGACATAGTCCTCGACGAGTCCGAAGGCTCTCTCCCAATTTTCAGCCCGAGCGTCCCAAGACCATCCGGATACGTTCTCAAGTCGCTCGCGACGTGAGGGGGTCATGGTGCCCTCGAAGTGCGCCAGGCGCTGGGTATTCACCCAGCCGCCTAGTCTGAAGCCATCTACAACGTAGGCCGCAGGGACAAGCGCATCACCATGCTCAGCCACGTAATCGAGCAAGGCGGCGAATCCACGATCCCATTGCTCTTCCTTGGGACTCCACCTCCAGCCACTCACCGCCTCAAGTCGGTGCACGCGATCAGCATCGAGCTTTGCCTTGCTGTAGGCAGAACGTTGCCGCTCTACCCAGTCTCCAAGTTTGAACCCTTCGTAGATCAAGCCTCTTGGAACCGCTGGCGTCCCGTGCTCACGCTGATAGGTACATAGGCGCGCGAACGCAGCTTCCCAGTAATCCACCTTGGGATCCCAGGACCACCCGGGTAGCTCTTCGAGTCGTCCCTGACGCTCTGCTCTCAACTCACCCTTCGCACGTTGACTCCTCTGCTGGGTCACCCAGCCGCCGAGAGAAAATCCGTCCTCCCGGTGCGACTGCGGAACCAGCGATGTGCCCTCACGCTCCACGAAGGCGAGTAGTGATTCAAAAGCACTCTCCCACTGAGCATCAAAGGCGTCCCACACCCACCCCGGAAGCTCATCCAGCCGGCGGCGGCGAGACTCGCTGAGGCTTCCTCTGGCGCAGGCCGCGCGTTGGCTTCTGCACCACATGTCCAGCCGGACACCTTGGAAGTCGCAATCCGGCGGCACCCGCGAGTCACCGTGTTTCGCAACGTACTGCGCCAAGACATCGAACTTCAGGTCCCAGGCGTCTGACTTCGGGTCCCAAGACCAATCCGGAACTGACTCAAGGCGTTTTCGGCGAGCGGGATCGAGTTTGCCCCTCTTGAAGAATTGACGTTGGACGGCTACCCAGTTCCCGAGACCATAACCGTCGGTGGCGTCCAAATAGTTCCGCGGCAGCTTCGCACTACTGCCGGTGCTCTCCACCCACTTGAGAAGGTGGATAAACCCGGCCTCCCACTGCTCGTCTATGGCGTCCCACACCCACCCGGGTAGCCGTAGCAGCCGTTCCTGTCTCTCTTTCGAAAGCTTGCCTGCGGTATAGGCGCGCCGCTGCGTAGTCACCCACTTCCCAAGCGTGAAGCCCTCGAAGACGCCGTCGTAGGGCACCGATGCCGACCCCGTCTGCTGGACGTAGCGACACAGTGCTGCGTACCCGTCTTCCCACAATTGGAGTCGTGCGTTCCAGGTCCACCCGGTGAGGTGCTCCAGCCGTTCGCGCCGGTCATCAGCCAAGGTGCCTGCGGCATAGGCGTTTCGTTGCATGTTGATCCACTGACCGAGACGCATTCCATCAGGACTTCGGTAGCCGAAGGGCACTCGCGAGGTTCCACGTTCGGCCACGTAGGCAAGGAGATGATTGAACCCTTCCTCCCAACGCGCCGCGATTTCGTTCCAGGCCCAACCGGACAGGCTTTCCAGCCGCGCGATGCGATCGGTACTCAGCTCGCCCTTACTCTGCGCGGCACGTTGTCTGCTCACCCATTGGCCGAGCTCGAATCCTTGAAAACTTCCGCCGCTTGGAACTCGTGCGTTCCCGTGGACGCGGACGTAGTCAGCCAGATGGGCGAATCCCCCCTCCCATTGCTCCAGGAAAGGATCCCAACTCCAGCCGGCGATGGCCTCCAGCCGCCGTCGTCTGTCGTCGGCAAGGGATCCCTTGTCGAACTTCTGACGCTGCGTCGAAACCCACGCGCCCAAATTGAAACCAGCAACACTGAAGGAGCGCGGTACTCGGGAATTCCCATGGACCCGGACGTAATCCACGAGGAGTGCAAACCCCGACTCCCACTTAAAGTCATGGGGATCCCACGTCCAGCCGGCGAGGGATTCCAGTCGCCGCTGTCGATCGCTTTCAAGCGTTCCCTTGGCGAACTTCTGCCGCTGGGCTTGGACCCACGCGCCAAGTTGATCGTTCGACCGCGGCACTCGGGCATGCCCATTGGATGCTAAGAACTCTTGCAGGCTTATGAATTTCTTTTCCCACTGTCCGTCGTGAGGATCCCACACCCACCCCGGAAGCTGCTCCAGCCGCCGCTGACGTTCCTCGGAGAGAACTCCTCGGCGTCTGAACGCGCGCTGATTGGTGACCCAGTTATCGAGTTTGTAACTGGCGGAGGAATATCCCCGCGGTACACGCGCATGCCCGTGCTCTTTGGTGAACTGCTCCAACAGCCCGCACCAGAACTCCCAGGGGTTGGTGGTTTGTTCGACCAGGCGGGCCTCTAAGGCGTTGGCGAAGCTCTTGTCCACCGTGGCCGGCACATCGATATAGATCTTATTGGGCAGGCGCGGCTTGCCGCCCTTGCGGCCCATCTCCCGGCGCAGGACGTCCAGCTCCTCGCCGAGCTCGGTGTCGTGCGCCCGCAGCGCCTTGATGACATCCCAGACCGGCTTGAACACCGAGGAGTCGAGTGCGACCTCGGGGTCCGCGTCTGCGTCGATGAACACCGGAATGACGACGGTACCGACTTTCTTGTTGTCTGACTTGCGGATCGCGCGCCCGACAGCTTGCACGATGTCCACCTCGGAGCGGCGTGGGTCGATGAACGCGACACCGTCGAGCGCGGGCACATCGACCCCTTCGGCCAGGCAGCGGGCATTGGCGAGCAGACCGCGTTCCCCATCATCGAGCCTCTTGAGGTGCTGGATGAGCACGGCGCGTTCGCCCGCCGACATCTCGCCGGAGGCGTACGCCGACCACAGCCAGCCCTTGGGTCGTTGCCGGGGAGGCATCCAGGCCAACACCGTTGGCATCGACGACGCGAAGTCCCTGGCGGTCTTGACTCGGCCGTGGAAGCTGATCGTTCGGCGAAGGTTGAACTTCCTCATCGCCTTCCCAAGTCCGATTTGCCCGGCCAGTGATCGGGCGTCAGTAATTCTCTTGCCGTCCAGGGTTACTAGCGTGCCGCGCTCCGCCCAGTCGAGGTAGGTGGCGTCGTCTACGCCAATGACCGCGACCTGATAGTCAGTCAACAGATTGCGTCGGATGGCCTCGGCGAAGCTGAGCCGATGGAAAACCTCCCCGAAGCGGATGGGGTCGTCCATCGATGCGATCTCGTAGTCGGCGCCCGTGGCCGCGCTTAGTATCCGCCCGGTGAAGTAGCGCGGCGTGGCGGTCATGAACAGCCGCCGCTTGCCCCTAATCGCCGACGCATCCAGCACCGTGCCGAAGTCGGAGGACACCTTCCCAGCCACCCGGTGTGCCTCGTCGGCGATCACTAGGTCGAACTGCGGCACCCGCCCGACGTTGAACGCTGCGGCGATCTGCGGGGAAGACTGATATGTGGAGAACACCACTCGCGGGCCCGACCGCTTCCGCAGGAACTCGGCGATCATTTCTGGATCAGTGGTGACCGGCACGCCCAGATCGCTGGTGTGCGACACCGCCGCATCCTCCCCGAGGCTGCCGACGGTCTCGTCGCTGCACACCGGCAAGGTGGCAAACGGCTTCTTTGGGTTGGCAGTCTGCCACTCCCGCATCGTCTGCTTGAGCAGCGACAGCGACGGAACCAGCACGAGGGTGCGTTCGGCGGCGAGCTTCTCCGTGATGAACCAGGCTGTCAGCGTCTTGCCGGTACCGCAGGCCATGATCATCTGCCCACGGTCGGCAGTCGTGAAGCCTTTCACCACATCGTTGATGGCGGTCTTTTGGTATTCCCGAGGGGTTTTCGGGTTCGGCGGCTTCGAAGGCCGCAGTGCAGCCGGGGTGCTGGGCCAGTCGAGATAGTCGTCAGCATCGAGCAGCTGAGTTAGACCGATGAAGGGGATTCCGAGGTCATCCATCAGGCGTGTGGCAATGTGATGGCGCTTGTCGGTTGTGGCGATAAGCAACCGGTGCGTGAACTTCGACCGGCTGGACTCGGCGATGAACTTGTCCACGTCACGCTTGCTGATGCTGTGCGACGGCGCGTACGCCTTGGCCTGGATCGCCCATAACTTTCCGTCGATGTCCTCAGCGACAAGGTCGATGCCGGCGTCTATGCCCTTTCGGCCCGGCCAGTCGTCCCACAGCCACACCCGCCGCAGCAGCGGCTGATAGGTCGGGTCGTTCTCTAGGAACCACTTGCAGACGTACTCGAACTGCTTTCCCCGCCGTCGATCATCGTCGGGGTCGAACTTCCCCCTGAGATCACTGAACGTCCCCACGACATCGAGACTAAGGGCCACGGATTTGCCGTCTGGCTTGAATCGGTTAAGCCAATTGCGCAGAGGAGCAAAATCGGCACTCGCCGCAAAAGACAGCCGCCGCTATCTCGCACATCCACAAGTTCACGAGCGCGAGCGATCGGCGAGCGTAGCCGTTGCGGTCGCTGAGTGGGACCGCCGCGACGCGCCGACTAGACGACGCGGAGATGGCCACGGCCACGGCGGCGGCCGCCATCGCGCAGGCCACGATCCACCGCGACCGCCGCTGCGGCTCATCCCGAGTATCGTCGAGCGACCACGCGGTATGCGCCTCGGTCTCGTCGATCGCTTCACCGAGCTCGGTCGGAGCTATCCCTGTCGGGGCATCATCGGCCCCCGCGTCCCCCATGGACGCGAAGCGTATCGATATGCGCTTGGGCTCGCGAGAGAATCAGCGTGCGGACGTTGGACGGCCGGCCGCTGCTCTAGTCTCGCCGAGACTTGCCAGCAGCATTGAGGTACTCGCCCCGATGGGTACGGCCGCAACCGAAAGAGTCCACGGAAGCGCAGCGTGAGCAGTCGTAGATCACCTCGAACCCTGCCAACACACTCGGCGCATGCGGCGAAGAGCCCGAAACGATCCGCTGCGGACTGTCGCGCCGGACGACCATCTTCTCGCTGCACTCAGTGCACCGCCATGTGGCGTTGAAAATCTGTCGGTGATCGCATTCAGTGGTCATGCCCGTAGTTCTACACACCGAGGGTGCAGGGAACCTGCCGCTCCGCGGCTGCATCGTGGGACCTGGAGGGCCGGCCCGCCCAAGACCGCCCGAGTGATACCTGCGCCGGGCCAGTCACGCCCTACCGACGCACTAATGTACGAAAGTGATCTAGATCACTGTCATGCTGTCGATTTAGCCATGTTTTTTATCATGTTTTCGAGGTATCGAAAGTTTCTTTTCATCAGGAATCCGCTCCAGTCAGCGGTTCCTGTCGAACGAGAAGCTGGAGAAATTCTCGGTTGATGTACAACCGATCTCGCCCAATCTTCACAGATTCGAGTAGCCCGTTTTCGGCGAGAGAGTTCAGCCACGACGTCGCCGTGGGTCGCGATACGCCGCACCGCTTCATCACGGTGGTAATGCGACAGTACGGTTGCTCGAAAAGCACTGACTGAAATTCAGCGTCAGCGCCGCCCCTGGAGGCCGCTCTTGCACGCTGATAGAAGTCGTCCTGGAGCTGGCGAATCGCGGCGACCTTGCGCAGGGTGTACCTCGAGGTGACCTCGATGCCCGTGAGGATGTAGATCACCCACTCTTCCCAGGACTGGTCAGCGGTGACCGCGAGCAGGAGGCGGTAGTAGTCGTTCTTCGTGTCGATGATGTAGCGAGACAAGTACAGCACCGGGAGGCGGAGCAACCCGGCTTCGACAAGCATCAGCACGTTGACGATTCGGCCTGTGCGCCCATTCCCATCTGTGAATGGGTGGATTGCCTCAAATTGGTAGTGCGCGACGGCCATCCTGATCAGTGGGTCCAGTCCATCCTGCTCGTGTATGAAGCGTTCCCAGTCGCTCAGCTTCTTCTCGATTGCATCGCGCCCTTCGGGCGGGCTGTAGATGACTTCGCCGCTACCAGGGCGCGCGATTCGAGTGCCGGGCAGTGCGCGTACTTTCATCTCGCGGCCCTTGATGATGCTGCAGACGGCTGCCGCGGTGGTGGTAGTGAGGCCCCGCTCCAGCGTGTGTTCGAAACCAGCGCGAAGGGCTGTGCGGTATCGAAGCGTTTCTCTCGTTGCGGGGTCGGCATGTGTTTCATCGTCAAGGTGGCGAAAGAGGTCATCTGTGGTGGTGACGATGTTCTCGATCTCCGAGCTGGCCTGCGCCTCGAGGATCGGGATGGAATTGATCAGCACCGTTGGGTTCGGGATGGAGACGACTGCTTGGTCAAGCTGGGCAAGCGCGGTGTTGGCGCCAATGGCAGCCTTCAGTACAGCGCGTGTCTCGAGAGTATCGACGCCGGGAGGGCGCGGCAGATCGTTGAACGGCTTATCCGGTTTCCAGGCGCTCACCGCTTCCAAGATGCCAGAAGCAAGGCAACATGTAAAGAATCAGATCGCTTTTTTACATGTTTTGAGGTTATGCGAATCGGCTTTGCATGTGAATCTCACTGGCGCGTCGCCTAGGTTCGTGACGGAATCACTTCGGTTGCCGAACGCGGAGTATCGCTGCGGTCCTCACGCTGGTGCCAGGTGATGACCACTTCGTCGTCGGGATGCATGACGCGCAGAACGCCGAGCTCGACGCGCTTGCCGGGCCCGATCACTTGCCACTTCTGTGACGAGTTGTGCACTTTGAAGCCGGCCGCTGTCACTCCGTATTTTGGCGACCGAGACCTGTTGAATAGGTAGACGTCGGGATCGCCCGGTATGGGCTGGAAGATCCAAGGGTCTGCCTCTGCAGCGTCCTCCTGCTCGGCGGCACGACGCTCCTGGGCCTCCACGGCCGCGGCCGATCGCTCAGCCGCATCGGCCGATCGCTTCTCCGCGCTGGCCGCGGATTCCGCTGCTTCAACAGCGCGGCGCTCATGTTCGGCCGCGGCGTCTTTCTCCTTGCGGGCAAGGAGCCAGCCCGCGCCGGCGCCGACCATCGACAGGAACGCTATGACGGCGCTGGCAACAGCGGCACCGTCCGCGGCGGCCATCAGAGCCCCTTAACCCAGTCGAATGGTGATGTGCGGGGCGTACACGCTCGACCCGTCGGACAGCTCTGCTCGGTAGTCGATGATCTGGATCTCGCGTGGGTTCTGGTTGACCGTCTTAATCCGGACGTTTGAGGCATTCGGCGAGAAGAGCTCGAGAATCCGCTGGACCTCAAGGGCGGCTTGGGCGGCCTCGGCCGCCGCCTGCTTCGAATCAGTCATGTCGCCATCCTTGGTCTTGCGCCTCAGACTTCGGCGCTCTGCGCGCGAACGTACAGACCCACTCCGACAGTCTCCACTTTCCTGTCATAAACGCACATGAACCGTAGTGAATTCTAGCGGACGCAAGGGCACATCACCCGAACGTCACCGCAGGTCACACGGACGGCGGGACACCTTGACGGACGGCCTCACTCAGAAGTATGCGTCAGAAGGTTAGGGGTTCGAATCCCTTCGGGCGCGCTTCGTCTTTCTCCCGTCGAGCACGATGTCCACCGCGGCCTCGATGACGTCATCGTCCGGCACGGCGCCGAACATCAGCGACGGGCACGCCACCACCCCGGCCAGCATCGAGATCGCCGCCTCCAGGCGGGCGCCGTCGAACGCCGTCTCCAGCATGCCGCGGATCGGGCGCTGCGCCTCGGTGTTCAGGGCGTCACGGATCTCGGCCATCGTCTCCACAGACGCCCACTGCGCCATCGCCGAGAGCACGCGGTCGAGGTGCCGATCGACCACCGCCTGACGGAACATCGTCAGTTCCCCGATCAGGTCGGCGCGCAGATCGTCGGTGGGCTCCTGGTGGGGGAGCTCACCGATGGCGTCCAGTGCCGCCTTGAGCAGGTCGAACCGGGACGGCCAGTGGCTGTAGAGCGTCGTCTTCGAGTAGCCGGCCACTTCCGCGACCCGGGCATGGGTCAGCGCGTCGGACCCCTCGGTGACCAGGACGTCGAGCGCGGTCCGCGCGACGTCGGCGCGGGTGCGGATGACGCGGGAGTCTTCACCTGCCGCGGACTTCCTGCCGGTGCCGGCTGCCATGCGAGCAGTTCACCTCCACCTGTCGCTCGACTTCGCGCTGTGCTGTCAACAAAGTTAACTTACGGACAGACTGTCCAAAAACGTCATAAATAAACACTAGTGGACTAATCGTCCAATACCGTACCTTCAGATCTGCCCCATCCGCTTCATCCACTCAAAGGTGAGAGATGATTCCTGAAGAACTGACCCAGGCCCAATTCGACACGGTCTACAACCTGCTGTCCCTGGTGATCGCGGCTCAACTGTTCGGCGCGATCTTCCTGTTCGCCGTCCAGCCGCGTGTGCTCCCGCGCTACCGTCAGGCGCTGGTGATGTCCGGAATCGTCTGCGGCATCGCGGCCTATCACTACTTCCGCATCTTCGAATCGTTCAAGGGCGCCTTCGTGACCGACGCGCAGGGCGGACGAGGAACCTACGTCCAGGCCGCCGGCGAATCGTTCAACGAGGGGTACCGATACGTCGACTGGCTGCTGACGGTGCCGCTTCTGCTCGCCGAGCTCATCGTGGTGCTGGCGCTGGCCCGCAAGTTGCGTAACTCGCTGCTCTACCGCCTGATCCCGGCGTCGGCTCTGATGATCGCGCTCGGCTACCCCGGCGAGATCAGCGGGGACAACCTGACCCGCAACGTCTTCGGGCTGCTCTCCACGCTGCCGTTCCTGTACATCCTCTACGTGCTGTTCGTCGAGCTCACCCGCTCGCTGGACCGTCAGCCGGCCGCGGTGCGCGCCACCGTCAGCCGGATGCGCATCCTGCTGCTGGCCACCTGGGGTGTGTACCCGATCGCCTACATCATCCCGCTGCTCGGCATCGACGGTGCGGCGGCGTGGGTGGCCAAACAGGGCGGTTACTCGATCGCCGACATCCTGGCCAAGGTGCTCTACGGCCTGTTGATCTACAAGATCGCGCGGCTCAAGTCCTTCGCCGACGACGCCGAGTTCGCCGGGCGGGAGAACGAGGGCCACGACGGAGTCGTGGTGGCGGGCAACGGTTCGGCTCCCGTGACGGTCGGGGTCGGCCGGAAGGACACCACGGCGACCACGGCCTAGGCCGATGTCACGCAGCGCGCTGTCGACGTCCGCGGTCTGGTCGCGGTGGCTGACGGTCGGCACCGTGCTGGCGACGGGCGGGCACCTGTTCGGGGTGCCCGCCCTGTCGCCGTCGCTCGCGCTGGTGATCGTCGGCCTCGGGTTGATCGCGGGAGTGCCCCATGGAGCGGTCGACCATCTGATGGCGACCCGCCTGGCGCGAGGGCGCTCGATGACCGCCGTGGTCGCGGTGTATGCGGCGGTGGCCGCGGTGGCGTGGGTGCTGCTGCGGTGGGCCGGCCCGGCGGCGCTCGTCGCGGTGGTCACGCTCAGCGCGGTGCACTTCGGGCTCGGCGAACTCGAGGTGAGCCGCCGGCTGACGGGCTGGCGGCCCGGTCGGCTGACCGCTGCCGCGACTGTCGTGGCCGGCTGCGGGGCTCTGGCACTGCCACTGGCCCGTTCCGGCGAGCAGTTCTCGGCGGTCGCGTCCGCCGTCTCACCGGGTCTGGCGCGCCTGCTCGCGGCGGCGCCGCTGCAGATCGGCGTGACGGTGGGGTGGCTGGTCTGCGCCGGGCTCGCGATCGTCGCAGCGTTGCGGGACGGTCGTGGTGTGGTCGCGCTCGACATCGCGCTGATCGGCGCGCTTGGCTTCCTCGCGCCTCCGCTGGTCGCCTTCGCGGTGTGGTTCGGGGGCTGGCACGCGCTGCGTCACTCCGCGCGGCTGCTGACCGTCGAACCCGGGTGCGCGGCGATGCTCGTGGCCGGTCACCGCCGCGCGGCGGTGCACCGGCTGGCCCGACTGGCCGCGTTGCCGTCGCTGGCGGTGCTCACCGCAATCGGCGCTCTGGGCTGGATCACCCTCGCGTCGCCGGAGCCGACAGCGGCCGTGGGCGAGGCGCTGCGCGTACTGCTCGCCCTCACCGTCCCGCACATGGTGGTCGTGCTGTGGCTGGACCGATCCTCCGAGGTCGAGCGCGAACCGGTCCCGAGCGGCTCGCCGGCCTAGAACTGCTGACTTTCGGCCCTACTTGGCCGTGCCCGCGGCGTTGTTGACTGCGCACGTGGCGATCGTCGAGAAGCCGGAAGCACTGGTCCCGCGCAGGCCGTTCCCTCCCCGGCTGGGGCCCAAGGGCAACCTGATCTACAAGCTGGTCACGACCACCGATCACAAGCTGATCGGGATCATGTACTGCGTCGCGTGCTTCTTTTTCTTCATGGTCGGCGGACTGATGGCGCTGTTCATCCGCACCGAGCTCGCGATCCCGGGGCTGCAGTTCCTGTCCAACGAGCAGTACAACCAGCTGTTCACGATGCACGGCACCGCGATGCTGCTGTTCTACGCGACGCCGATCGTGTTCGGCTTCGCGAACCTGGTGCTGCCGCTGCAGATCGGTGCGCCCGACGTGGCGTTCCCGCGGCTGAACGCCCTGTCGTTCTGGCTGTTCCTGTTCGGGGCCCTGATCGCGCTGGCCGGATTCATCACCCCCGGCGGTGCCGCGGACTTCGGGTGGACGGCATACTCGCCGCTCACCGACGCGATCCACTCGCCCGGTGTCGGCGGCGATCTGTGGATCTTCGGGCTCGGGGTGGGTGGTCTGGGCACCATTCTCGGCGCGGTCAACATGGTGACGACGGTGGTGTGCATGCGCGCGCCGGGTATGACGATGTTCCGCATGCCGATCTTCACCTGGAACATCCTGGTGACCTCGATCCTGGTGCTGATGGTGTTCCCGCTGCTGACCGCGGCGCTGTTCGGCCTGGCGGCCGACCGGCACCTCGGCGCGCACGTGTACGACCCGGCCAACGGTGGCGCAATCCTGTGGCAGCACCTGTTCTGGTTCTTCGGGCATCCGGAGGTGTACATCATCGCGCTGCCGTTCTTCGGCATCGTCAGCGAGATCTTCCCGGTCTTCAGCCGCAAGCCGATCTTCGGCTACACCACGCTGATCTACGCGACGCTGGCCATCGCGGCGCTGTCGATGGGTGTGTGGGCGCACCATATGTTCGCGACGGGAGCTGTTCTCCTCCCCTTCTTCTCGTTCATGACGTTCCTGATCG
Source organism: Mycolicibacterium psychrotolerans (assembly GCF_010729305.1). NCBI lineage: Bacteria > Bacillati > Actinomycetota > Actinomycetes > Mycobacteriales > Mycobacteriaceae > Mycobacterium > Mycolicibacterium psychrotolerans. Next base: position 1,303,271 of record NZ_AP022574.1, read on the forward strand.
CCGTCCCGACGGGCATCAAGTTCTTCAACTGGATCGGCACGATGTGGAAGGGGCAGTTGACCTTCGAGACCCCGATGCTGTTCGCCGTCGGGTTCATCGTGACGTTCCTGCTCGGCGGGCTTTCGGGGGTCATCCTGGCCAGCCCGCCGCTGGACTTCCACGTCACGGACTCGTACTTCGTGGTGGCCCACTTCCACTACGTGCTGTTCGGCACGATCGTGTTCGCGACCTATGCGGGCATCTACTTCTGGTTCCCGAAGATGACGGGCCGGCTGCTCGATGAGCGGCTGGGCAAGGTGCACTTCTGGCTGACGCTCATCGGGTTCCACACCACGTTCCTGGTGCAGCACTGGCTCGGCAATGAGGGCATGCCGCGTCGCTACGCCGACTACCTGCCGACCGACGGGTTCACCACGCTGAACATCGTGTCGACGATCGGCTCGTTCATCCTCGGTCTGTCGATGCTGCCGTTCGTCTGGAACATCTTCAAGAGCTGGCGTTACGGCGAGCCGGTGATGGTCGACGATCCGTGGGGTTACGGCAACTCCCTGGAGTGGGCGACGTCCTGCCCGCCGCCGCGGCACAACTTCACCGAGCTGCCCCGGATCCGTTCGGAGCGGCCGGCATTCGAGCTGCACTACCCGCACATGGTGGAGCGGATGCGTGCTGAGGCGCACGCCGGACGCGCCCACGGCCCGGACGACGACGGGGACGTGACCCGCCTCGACGTGGCGGACGTTCGCACCTGAAACTGGTGCATCGTGCCGGGCTGAGGCCCGGATAGCATTTCCGGTGATGTCCGACACCGGGGGAGCCAGCGACGTCGCGGCGGCATGCCTGCATCGCGAGGACTATCCGCAAGCGGCGCATGTGTTGCGCGCTGCGCTGGCCGAAGATCCGTACAACACCGTCCTGCTGGTGCAATTCGCGCAGGCGAGCCTCGGCCTGAAAGATCATGCGGGCGCCGCGTCGGCCGCGTGGGCGGCGCTGGGCGTGGAGCCGTCGAACGAACACGCGATGCGGCTCTACACGCTCGCGCTGAACGGGCAGGGCCGGGCCGCCGATGCACTGTCGATGGCATGGCGGACCGTCAGCGAGCACCCGCAGTCAGCGTTGGCGCAGTACACCTACGCCGGCCTGTTACGCGAGTCCGGCCAGGAGGCCAAGGCGCTGGCGGTGGTCAACGAGGCGCTGCGGCTGGATCCGGCGAATGCGGACGCTCTGGTGCTGCGTGGCGACATCTACCGGTCGACGTGGGGTGCGGCGGCTGCGGAGGCACAGTACGCCGAGGCGCTGCGACTCTCGCCGAATCATGCTCTGGCGACGCACAATCTGGCGGTCAGCAGGCTGCGCTTGGGAACGTTGACGCAGGCGGTGCGCGGACTGCTGGCGGCGGCCCGTCTCGAAACGGCGTTGGGGCAATTGGTGATCGACAACATCGGCGTTGCGGTGACCAAGGTCCTGCGGATGGCGACGGCGTCGGTGGTATTCCTGGCGGTCGCGCTGATCGTGGTGATGGCTGCGCACGATGACGCGCTGCCGACGGTCATCCCGAGGGTCGCGGCAGGGGTGTTGAGTGCTGCACTGATGGTCCCGCTGGTCTGGGTGGTCCGTACGGTGCCGGAGCCGACGCTGTCTTCGGTTCTGCGCCAACGGCTTCTGTCGGCGGTGCGGATGGCTTTCGTCGCGGTCGCTGTGGTGCTGGGGGCGGTGACGGCGGTAGCGGGTTCCAACCCGGTGTCCGATGTGGCGGGCACGCTGCTGCTGTTCGGGGTGTTCGGGCTGACGGTGCTCGGTTGGGTGACGGGGGCCTAGGGCTCAGTCGGCTGAGGCCCACCTCCGGCGGCCTTCACACTCGGAAAAGGTGGTCGTAGGACAGCCGCGGTTCTCGACGGCCTTGCCCGACGGAGGACTGCGGCCGACTATTCGGAAGCGTTCAGCTGCCGAATTCCCGCCAATGCGGATTCGTAGAAGCGGTCTATCCTCATCGCAATCCACGCTAACCATTTGGTCTCGCTATCGAAATTCGAACGCTCAGCCCGAAGCTGCTTGACCAGCTCCTCGAGTGGGATGTCCGGGACAGGCACGAAATCGTTCAGGTAGTGCCAGCTCCTCGACGTGTCGTAAAGGCCATGCTCGTTGGGGGCATCGAGTGGGGCCATCATGCAGTTGATTTCGCGTTCGCGTGCCGACCAGTACACCTGTAGCTTGCACGCCGGGTTGCGGTAGAACACTGCCACGCCCGTGCGTCCGCCCTCGTCTGTCGCCTTGATTTCGTCCAAGGTGAAGCCATGGCGGGCGAGTGCAGGACCAACGATGGTCTGCACGTTCGCTTCGAAATCCGTCTTCTCCTGCGCCTCGTCCACCATGCCTCAGCCCTTCACCCAGGTGTTTCCCGACCGGCGGTAGCCGTACTGTGGTGCGTTCTCGGTCAAGAACTCGATTTCCATAGCCGAGAAAGATCCTTGACGCTTGATCATCACTTCCTCAAGTGATGCGTACTGACTGTCGAGGATGTATTCGATGCGTGACACGCCGTTCTCCATCTGCGTGCGAAGGAATTCCTCATTGACCTGCCAGCCGAGATCTGACACTTGCTCGTGACTCAAACCGACGGTCAAACTGTCCCACGGTTCCTGTCCGGTGTCGTAGTAGATGCCGCCGTTGGCGCGTGCCTCGCCGATGTACCCGCCGTCCTGACCGTCCCACTTTCCCAGCACGACGCGGTCTACGTTGCCCGGAAGATGTCCTTCGTCGTGAACATGGTGAGTCGAGAAATCGGACAGCTGCCGCGCCAGATCATGAGTGGATGAACCATGCAGGTAAGCCTCGTTGAGCTGGTGGGCGATGTGAGAGGCACGCTCTGAATCCACTTCCAGTGGCGGCGAGTCGTGAGCAGCGGGCGGAATTTCGTCGTGTCGGTCAGCGGACTCACCATGGGTGTGAGCGATGCGATCTTGTGTTCGCTCGGAGCCATGGCCGCCACTGGGGTGTGCAGACGAGTTCTCGCCCGACTCGGGTGCCGGGCTCGGCGAAGCCGCAGTCGCCCCCGATCGAGGAGCCGCTTCCGCGCCTGATCCGCCCCGTCCCGCCTGCTCGACAGGCGCCCGCGGGCCGGCCCCGCCTTCCGCGCCGGAACCGGGCGGTCGCCCAGCGGCGGCGGGTGGCTCGCCCGTACGTGCCGGGCCGGTACCAGACGGCCCACCTGCACCCGTCGACTGTCCCGGCCCCACAGGTGGCACACCCTCCGGCCTGACCGGTGGCACACCGCCCGGCGCGGCCGGCGTGAACTCTGGAACCCGCGGCGTCTCAATCGGATTGGGCGTGCCGCGGGTCCAGCTGCCGAGCTCACGGACACCGGGGAGCCGGCCCTCCTCCAGCACCCGCCGGCTGAGGTTCAAGCCCTTGGCGACGCTGCCGGTCTTCGACAGCGCGCCGCCGGGCACGAACAGTGACCCGATGTTGAACGCGGCCTCTCCGGCGGCGCGGCCGGGATGGTCGCCTGACCACTTGTCCCACGCCACGAACTCCTTGCCCATGTTCTCCAGCACCCCGGGCAGCGTCGACGGGTCCTTGGCCACCGACAGGGCCATCTCGGCCATGCCCTTCCAGGTGTCCGGGTCGGCCATCGCCACCACCCCGGACACGGTGCCGATCAGCCCGGTGACGGCACCCACCTGGACGTCGGTGTAGAGCGTGACCGCATTGGCCAGCGCGTTGCCCGCCCCGTCGCCGAACTGCTCCACCAGGATCGGGCGGATCCACTTCTGGAACGCCGTCGCCGCGTCACCGATCAGCCCGGTCAGTTCGTCGAGCAGTCCGACGATGCCCTTCACCTGCTGCTGAAAGTTGTGCAGCACGGTGCCGACATCGCGGGCCACCTCGCGCAGGATGTCGTCGCCCTCGCCGGTGAGGAAGCCGGTCACCGTGTCCCACAGACCGTCCAGCGACAGCCGGTCCAACAGCCGCCGGATGGCGTCCTGGGTCCCCTGCACACCGGACGCGAAATCCGAGATCGACTGCGCCACCGAGGAACTCACATCCGCCAGTGAGGAGATCGCCGTGCCCAGGCTGTCCAGTGCGGTCGTCATGGCCGCGCCCTCGGGGATCTGCTGGGCGGCGACGGCGGCCTTGATGCCGGTCAGTTGCGGCTCGATCAACGCGAATCCGGTGGCGAAGTTGCGCCACTGGGTCGCGGTCACCCCCATCATCGCGGCGTTGCCCGACGGCCACGTCATCGCGATTCCCGCGACCTGGCCGAGCCCCGGCACCACCTGCAACAGCGGCTGGATCATGTACCACTTCGACGGCGGGGGAACGGTGACGCCGTTGGGTCCGGGCGGCACGTGCGCGGGTAGCGCCTTACCGGGGTCAGCGCCGAGACCTCCCGCCGGACCGGGCCCCCCGATCGTCGACGCGGCGTCGGCGTTGCGGTAGTTGAAGCCGCTGGCCTCCAACAGCGTTCCCACCGACGTGAAGGCGTTCGCCGCATCTGCGACCGCGGAGGTGAAAGCGCCGGCCTGATGGCCGTACTTCATGCCGAAGTTCAGCCCGGCCGGATCCATACCCGAGGAGATGCCGCCGCCCAGCGCCGCGCCCAACGCATCCGACAGCCGCGCCAGCTGGCCGCCCAGTGCGCCGGTCTGCCGTCCCGCGGCGATCAGCGCGTCCGGATCAACCTCGATGCGCACCAGCAGCACCCCCAGCGGTCACGTCTGCCACATCTGCCCGTTCTTGGCGACCGCGTCGGTGTAGTTCTTGTGCGCCGCATCGGCGACCTTCTGCAGCGCCGACAGCGCCTCCTTCATCTGCTCGGCGCCGTCGTCCCACTGCTGCTGGGCCTGTGCCTGCGCATCCGATCCGTCGCCCTGCCAGGACCCGCGCAGGGCCGCCATCGTGTGCTCGATGTCGGCGAGGATCTCGGTGACCTCGCGGCCGAAGTCCTCCATGTGGGTGATCGCCGCACGCAACTGAGCGAAATCCACCACGAATGCCGTCATCGGTCCCTGGCTTCCGGTTCACGATCGGCCGGCTCCGGAGCGGGTGGTTCCTGACCGCTCTGGATCGCGCCTTCGACCATCTGGGTCACCTGCCCGGCCACTTCGCCGGCCATCTGGGTGGCCTGCTGGACAAAGCCGCCGAACTGACCGGGCACCGAACCCGCCGACTGGCCCGCCGACGACAGCCGGTCGAGGTTCATCTGCTGCGCGAGGTCGGCGACGGGCGCCGGTACCCCGGCACTCCCGGTGCTCACACTGCCTGCGCCCTGCGCACTTCCACCGCTCGGGCCGCCCCCGCCCTGCATCGTCGCGTTCAGCGCCTCGCCGGACCGCTCATCGGTCTTGGCGTACTCCTTGCCCGCGAGGTTCAGCAGGTCGGCCATCGTCTGCAGGCCGCGGATCACCTGACCCGCACCGGTGTGCCACTGATCCCACGCCGGGCCGTACGCCGACGCTGCATCGCCCTTCCAGCCGGAGCCCAGCAGCTGGCGCGTCTCGAGGTCCACCCCGGAAAGCCCGTCCTGCAGCCGCTGTCCGGCATCACGCAGGCGATCCGCCGCCGCCTGCAATTCCGACACCACCACCTCGACCGAACGCCCCACGCGAAGCAGCCTATGGGCCCGCGGAGGGGGGTCGGTGCGGCAATTTCCCGCAGCCGGGACGTCCTAGTCTGGTGACGTGCGCCTTCTGCTGATCGCCGACACGCACGTCCCGAAGCGGGCCCGCGACCTGCCGCCCGATGTGTGGGACGCGGTGGACGCCGCTGACGTGGTGATCCACGCCGGGGACTGGGTGGAGCCCGGACTGCTCGATGCGCTCGAGGCACGCGCCCGGCGCCTCGTGGCCTGCTGGGGCAACAACGACGGCGACGAGCTCCGCCGCCGGCTTCCCGAGCGGGCCGACATCGAACTCGGCGGGCTCCGCTTCACGGTGACCCACGAGACCGGTGGCGCCGCCGGCCGCGAGGCCCGGATGGCCACGGCCTGTCCCGACACCGACGTGCTGGTCTTCGGGCACAGCCACATTCCCTGGGACACCACCGCCGAAACCGGTCTGCGGCTGCTCAATCCGGGCTCGCCGACCGACCGGCGCCGCCAGCCGTACTGCACCTACATGACCGCGACGGTCGCCGACGGTGCGCTGACCGACGTGGAGCTGCACCGGGTGCCCCGCCGTGAGTGACCGGCCCGCGACCGTCGACGACGTCCACGCGGCCGCGTCGGGGATGCCGCACGTCACCAGGATCGTCGGCCCGCGGGCGGGCAACCCGATCTACCAGGTGGGCGGGAAGTCGTTCGTGTTCTTCCGGACCCCGCGGCCGGACGCCGTCGATCCCGACACCGGGGAGAAGTACCCCGACGTGATCGTGATCTGGGTCGAATCCGAGGCCGACAAGCTGGCGCTGACCCAGGATCCGGAGTCGCCGTTCTTCACCACGTCGCACTTCGACGGGCACCCGTCGGTGCTGGTGCGCGCGAGCCGGCTCGGCGAGATCGGGGTGACCGAACTGAGGGAGCTGATTCAGGACGCCTGGTTGTCCCGGGCGTCGAAACGGCGTGCCGCGCAGTGGCTCAGCCGGGACGGGTGACGGTGTCGTGCTCGGCTCCGCACACGAACAACGCGAGCCGGGCCGGGACGTCCCCGGGATTGCGCCACCGGTGCCGGGTGCCGTTCTGCACCACGGTGTCCCCGGGATGCAGCGTCACCTCCGCGCCGTCGTCGAGTTCCAGGATGACGGTGCCCTCGAGCACCACCTCGAAGTCGATGGTGTCGGTGGTGTGCATGCCGGGATCGTCGAGTTCCATGTAGCCGAGCAGCCCGGGCAGCTTCGCCTCGCCGTCGGCGATCGCCTCCTCGGTGGTGAGGTCGTCGGTCCTGGCCTCCGCGGTGCCGGGCGGCAGCGTGAACATCGAGAATCGGAACCCGCCGACCGGCGGAAAGTAGGTGTGCCAGTTCGGCATCGATCCGTCGTCGGGGAAGTGGGGCGTCTCGTCGCCGCCCCACAGCATCGTGAACTCGGATCCGGGCAGCAGGACCGGCTTGCGCGGCGCGACCGTCTCGTCGCTGACGAACACCGACTTCCCGGACGCATCGTGGCCTGTGACGACTCGGCGGACATCCATCGGTCCAGTCAACCACCGGATGTGGTGCCGCCGTGGCAGTCTCTGCGGAATGGAGCACAAGCCACCCACCGCGACGATCGAAGCCGCTCACCGCGCCCAGCTGGGCAGCCTGCCGTTCGACGACACCCGAGACTTCGCCGACGCCGACCGCGGCTTCATCGCCGCGCAGCAGCCCTGCGTCATCACGGCCGCCGACGGGCGCGTCGTCTGGGACAACGACGTCTACGACTTCCTGCGCGGGGACGCGCCCACCACCGTGCACCCCAGCCTGTGGCGCCAGTCCCAACTGGTCGCCAAGCAGGGCCTCTACGAAGTGGTCGAAGGCATCTACCAGGTTCGCGGGTTCGACCTGTCCAACATCACGTTCGTCGAGGGTGACACCGGCATCATCGTGATCGACCCGCTGGTGTCCACCGAGGTCGCGGCGGCGGCTTTGGCGCTCTACCGCCGGCATCGGGGGGACCGCGCCGTCGTCGCGGTCATCTACACCCACAGCCACGTCGACCACTTCGGCGGCGTCCTCGGGGTGACCTCCCAGGCCGACGTCGACGCGGGCAAGGTCGCGGTGCTGGCGCCCGAGGGCTTCACCGAACACGCCGTGCAGGAGAACGTCTACGCCGGAACGGCGATGGCGCGTCGCGCCGGGTACATGTACGGCGCCGTGCTCGAGCGCGGACCGCAGGGGCAGGTGGGCTGCGGGCTGGGCCAGACGCCGTCGACGGGCGAGGTCGCGATCATCGTGCCGACGGTCGACATCCGCGAGACGGGGGAGACCCACACGATCGACGGCGTGGAGATCGAGTTCCAGATGGCGCCCGGCACCGAGGCGCCGGCCGAGATGCACTTCTACTTCCCGCGGTACCGCGCGCTGTGCATGGCCGAGAACGCGACGCACAACCTGCACAACCTGCTGACGTTGCGGGGAGCGCTGGTGCGTGACCCGCACGGCTGGGCCGGCTACCTCACCGAGGCGATCGACACCTTCGCCGACCGCGCCGACGTCGTGTTCGCCTCGCACCACTGGCCGACATGGGGCGCCGACCGCATCGTCGAATTCCTCTCGCTGCAACGGGATCTGTACGCGTACCTGCACGACCAGACGCTGCGCCAGCTCAACCAGGGCTACACCGGCATCGAGATCGCCGAGACGTTCGCGATGCCGCCCGCGCTCGAGCGGGCCTGGCACGCGCACGGCTACTACGGCTCGGTCAGCCACAACGTCAAGGCGGTGTACCAGCGCTACATGGGCTGGTTCGACGGCAACCCCGGGCGGTTGTGGCCGCACCCGCCCGAAGCCATCGGCCCCCGCTACGTCGCGGCGATGGGCGGCCTCGACCGCGTCGTCGAGCTGGCGCAGCAGGCCTTTGACGAGGGCGATTTCCGCTGGGCGGCAACACTTCTCGATCATGCGATCTTCACCGACGAGAATCACGGCGGTGCGCGGCAGCTCTATGCCGACACCCTCGAGCAGCTGGCCTACGGGTCGGAGACCGCGACCTGGCGCAACTTCTTCCTGGCCGGGGCCACCGAACTGCGGGAGGGCAACTTCGGCACCCCGACAGCCACGTCGACCACCATGGCCGCACAGCTGTCGCCCGAGCAGATGTTCGACGTGCTGGCGATCAGCGTGAACGGCCCGCGGGCATGGGATCTCGATCTCGCGATCGACGTCACGTTCGGTGACACCGACACCAATTACCGGTTGACGCTGCGTAACGGCGTGCTGGTCTACCGCAAGGTCGACGCCGACGGCCAGACGGCGCAGGCGACGATCCGGCTGGCGACCAAGGTGCGGCTGCTGAGCCTGGCGGCCGGTGACGCGACGTCGCCGGGCGTCGAGATCACCGGCGACGGCGGTGTTCTGGAGCAGCTCGTGGCGGTACTGGACAAACCCGACCCAGGGTTCGACATCGTCACGCCGTAGTGCGAGTGCCGGGTTATGACGACTGTTCCGAACGCTTGCCGACATTGCGGAGTCGAGCAGCGGGAGAACGCCCGTTTCTGTGACTCCTGCGGCGCCCCGATCACTCGGCTGTCCGGCGCGGAATACAAGCAGGTCACGGTCCTGTTCGCTGATGTGGTCAGGTCCATGGAGATCGCGCGGGCGTTGGGTCCGGAAGCGCTCAGAGAGCTGATGACCGAGCTGGTCAACACGTGTGGCGCAGTGGTTCGCCGCTATGGCGGTGATCTGAATCAGTTCACCGGTGACGGGATCATGGCCCTGTTCGGCGTACCGAATGCTCTCGAGGACCATGCGCGCCGCGCATGTCTGGCCGCCCTGGATATCCAAGCCAGGTCCGCACATGTGGACTCGACGGCTCTGCGCCGCGCGGGGATGGTGCTGCGCTTGCGGATCGGACTCAACTCCGGTCTCGTCATCGCCGGCGATGTCGGTTCGGCGCCCATCGCGTACACGGCTATGGGAGGCCATGTGGGGATGGCGCAGCGTATGGAATCTGTCGCCGGACCGGGCGGCATCATGCTCAGCGAGTCGACTGCTCGACTCGTGGAGAACGATTTCCTGCTCGGAGCTCGACAATTCGTCCACATCAAAGGCGCCGATGAACCCGTTGCATCCCGCCGGCTCGTATCGGCGGTGTCTCGACGGAGTATGGATGCCCGCCGGTCTCCCCTGATCGGCAGGGAATCGGAGACGGAGACCCTCGCGGGGATCCTGCACGACGCGCTCAATCGAACCGGGTCCGTCGTCACAGTGCAGGGACCGCCGGGCGTCGGCAAGACGCGACTGGTCCAAGAATCGGTGGCTGCCGCGGTCGGGCGCGAATTCGAGGTGTTCTTCACATACTGCGAATCGCATACCCGCGAGATCTCATTCACTGTGATTTCACGACTGTTGCGGGCGGTCTTCGCCATCGTCGGTGTCGAACCGACCGCCGCGCGATCGATGGTTCGCACCGCCACCGGCGATGTCGACGACCAGGATCTGCTTCTGCTCGACGATCTGCTCGGCATCCGCGATCCGGACGTCCCGCTCCCCGAGGTGAGTCCCGATGCGCGGCGGCGGCGGCTCGTCGATCTGATGACCCAGGTGTCGCTGACCAGGGCCCGTCCCACCGTGTACGTCATCGAAGACGTCCATTGGATCGACGGCGTCAGCGAGTCGATGCTCAGCGAGTTCGCCCAGGCCATCGTCGGTGCATGGGCGACGGTCCTGATCACCTTCCGGCCCGAGTACCGAGGAACGATGTCCCGGATAGCCGGTGCCAAGGCGATTGCGTTGGCCCCGCTCGGAGACGTGGAAGTACGTCAGCTGGTCAGAGGTCTCCTCGGGACGGATCCGTCAGTCGACGGGCTCGTGGAGGTGATCGTCGGGCGTGCGGCCGGGATCGCCTTCTGTGCCGAGGAGATCGTCCGCGATCTGGCGGAACGAGGCGAGATTCGAGGGACGGTCGGCGATTACCGCTGTGTCCAGAAGGTCGACGACATCCACGTGCCCGCCACGGTGCAAGCCGCTATCGGTGCTCGAATCGACCGACTCGACCCCCTCGCCAAGCGCACGCTCAACGCGGCGGCGGTCGTCGGTCTGAGGTTCCGTGCCGGCGTAGTAGAGAGCCTCCTCGGCACTGCGGAATTCGATCCGCTGGTCGACGCCCAGCTCGTCGACATCGTTGGTGACGGAGGCGATGCCGAGTATGCCTTTCACCATCCACTCACCCAGAAGGTGGCGTACGAATCGCAGCTGAAATCCGCGCGCTCGGAGTTGCACCGCCGTAGCGCCGTGATCCTGCAGCAGACCGTCTCGGCGGCCACCGGTGAAGGCGCCGCCCTGATCGCGGCCCAGTACGAGGCTGCCGGCGACTTGAAGGACGCCTTCGGATGGTCGATGCGGGCGGCGGAATGGTTCGGGCCACGCGACATCCGGGCGGCGCGTCAGAGCTGGCAGCAGGCTGCACGCATCGCCGATGACCTCCATGATGTCGAACAGGACTCGTTGGCGATGAGGATCCAGACCCGAGCGTTGTTGTGTGGAACGGCATTTCGCGTCGGCGGTGACCCCGAATCGACGGGGTTCGAGGAGCTGCGCAGCCTGACGTCGCGGGCGAACGACAAGCGATCGCTGGCCATCGGAATGGCGGGCTATCTCAACACTCTCACCTTCAACTCGCGACACCACGAGTCTGCAGAGACGGCGTCCGAACTCGCCACACTGCTCGAGTCGATCGGCGACCCGACGATGACCGTCGGACTTCTCTACGGCGCAGCGCAGGCCAAGTGGGAAGCCGGTCAAGCGATCGAGAGCCGACGGCTGGCGCAGCGCATCATCGACCTGGCTGACGGCGATCTCGTGATGGGCAACCTGGTGATCGGCTCTCCGCTTGCGTGGGCCATGTCGCTACGGGGAGCGTCATCGATGTTGTTGGGTCAGCCGGGATGGCGCACCGACATGGAGCGCGGCATCGACATGGCCCGGACATTCGACGCGGCCACGCGGATGGTGGCGCAACTGTACAAACTCTCGGTGGCGATCCCGAACGGTGCGGTACTGCCCGATTCGAGGGATATGTCGATGACAGCGGAGTCGCTGGAGATCGCGGAGCGGTCCGGTGACAATGCCGCACTCGCCTTCTCGTACATGAATCGGGCGGTGTGTCTGCTGTACGCGCCCGAGGACCATGGTCCGAGGGGTTTCGAGGCGCTGTGGACGGCGCGCGAATTGATCGTGCGCGACAAGCTGACTTTCACCTTGCGGCGGCTCTCCGATATCGAATTGGCGCGGCAGCGGCTGAAGTCGGGCGATCCCGATGGGGCGCTTGCTCTTGCTGGGCCCGTGCTCGATGAACAGTTCACCAGCGGCGAGATGACTTTCCGTGGTCCCGCCACGTCGGTGGTCGTCGAAGCGTTGTTGCGTCGCGGCACACCGCACGATCTCGAGACGGCTCGAGCTGCGATCGACAGATTGTCCAGGGTGCCGACGGATGTCGGATTCGTTCTGCATCGCCTTCCCGTTCTTCGGCTGCGGGCGCTGTTGGCCAGACAGACAGGAGCAGAGGTCGAATATCGAGAGCATCTGACCCGGTATCGGCAGTTATCCGCGGAGTGTGGTTTCGACGGCCATATCGCCGAAGCCGCCGCGATGACCGAGTACGACTAGGGCATCCCGCCGTCGGCGCGCACGATGGAACCGGTCGTGTAACTCGACGCATCCGACATCAGAAACAGTGCGGCGCCGATGATCTCACGCGGCTGGCCGGCACGTTGCAACGCGAAGTGCCGGAAGGGGTTGTCGCCGGACAGGTTCCACGCCGTGCTGATGTCGGTGAGGAAGGGGCCGGGCATCAGTGTGTTCACCCGCACCGTCGGACCGAACGCCTTCGCGAGCCCCTCGGTCATCGCGTTCAGCCCCGCCTTCGACGCGGCGTAGGGCAGAAACGACGGGTCGGGCCGCAGCGAGCCGTGCGTGCTGACGTTGATGATCGACCCGCCGCCCGCGGCCACCATGCGCTCCCCGACCAGAGCCGACAACCGGAACGGGCCCTTGAGGTTCAGATTCATCACCGCGTCGAACAGCTTCTCGGTGACGTCGGTCAGCGTGTCGTAGAGCGGGGACATGCCGGCGTTGTTGACCAGCACGTCGACCCGGCCGAACCGGTCGTAGGCGGCGTCGACCAGACCGTCGAGCTCGTCCCACCGGCCGACGTGCACCGCGTACGGGAACGTGGCCCGGCCGGTCTCGGCGGCGATCTCCTCGGCGGTGGCCACGCACGCGTCGTACTTGCGGCTGGCGATGACGACGTCGGCACCGCACCGCGCTGCCGCCAACGCCATCTCCCGCCCCAGACCGCGGCTGCCGCCGGTGACGAGCACCACCCGGTCGGTCAGATCGAACAGTGAATCGGCATACCCTGACACGCGCCCTATGGTGGCACGGTGCAACTGCTTCTGGTCCGACATGCGCTACCGCTGCGCAGCGAGCCCGGGGAGGGCTCGGATCCCCGCCTGTCCGACGAGGGGGTCGCGCAGGCGGCACGGCTGCCCGATGCGCTGGCCCGCTTCCCGATCACCCGCCTGGTGAGCAGCCCGCAGGTACGGGCGGTCGAGACGGGCCGACCGCTGGCCGACACGCTCGGGTTGCCGATCGAGGTGGACGACCGGCTCGCCGAGTACGACCGCGACCTGCCGCACTACATCCCGATCGAGCAGATCGCGCAGGAGAATCCGCAGGAGCTGCAACGGCTGATCGACGGCCATCTGCCGAGCGGTGTCGACGAGGACGCCTTCCGCGCCCGCATCACCGCCGGCATCGAGGACCTCGTCGCGGCGGCCGACCACGACGACACGGTCGCGGTGTTCAGCCACGGCGGTGTGATCAACGTGCTGCTGCACGCCATCCTGGGCACCGAACGCCTGCTGTCGTTCCACGTCGACTACGCGTCGGTGACGCGGCTGCTGTCCTCGCGCAGCGGACGGCTCTCGGTCGCGAGCGTCAACGGCACCGAACACGTATGGGACTTATTGCCCCGGAACCAGCGATGAGCGCTTGCGCGAAGAGCAGATGGCCGCAGGTGGTAGACAAGTTCCCGTGACTGACCTCGAGGGCTTGGATCTGGCCGCACTGGACCGGCATCTGCGCGAGGCCGGCGTGCCGCGTGACGGCGAACTCCGCGCCGAACTGGTGTCGGGCGGCCGGTCGAACCTGACGTTCCTGGTCTCCGACGACGCGTCGAGGTGGGTGCTGCGCAGGCCGCCGCTGCACGGACTGACCCCGTCGGCGCACGACATGGCCCGTGAGTACCGGGTGGTCGCGGCACTCGCCGACACCGCGGTGCCGGTCGCCCGCGCGGTGACGATGCGCAACGACGACTCCGTGCTCGGCGCGCCGTTCCAGATGGTGGAGTACGTGCCGGGCCGAGTGGTGCGCCACACCGGCCAGCTCGAGGAGCTCGGCGACAGGGACACCATCGAGGCGTGCGTCGACGCGCTGATCGGGGTGCTGGCCGAGCTGCACGCGGTCGACCCCGACGCCGTCGGACTCGGCGACTTCGGCAAGCCGGCCGGATACCTGGAGCGCCAGGTGCGGCGCTGGGGTTCGCAGTGGGAGCTGGTCAAGCGCCCCGACGATCCCTGCGACGCGGACGTCAAGCGGCTGCACGCCCGACTCGCCGAGGCGGTCCCCGCGCACAGCCGGGCCGCCATCGTGCACGGTGACTACCGCATCGACAACACGATCCTCGACGCCGACGATCCGACCCGGGTGGTGGCGGTGCTCGACTGGGAGATGTCCACGCTCGGCGACCCGCTCAGCGACGCGGCGCTGATGTGCGTGTACCGGCATCCCACGTTCCACTACGTGCACGCCGACGCGGCCTGGGCCTCGGAGCTGATCCCGAACCCGGATGCGCTGGCCGAGAAGTATGCCCGCGCCGCCGGTCAGGACCTGCACGACTGGGACTTCTACATGGCGCTGGCCTACTTCAAGCTCGCGATCATCGGGGCCGGCATCGCTTACCGTTCCCGCGAGGCCGGCCTGACCGACGACACGGACAAGGTCGGCGAGGCCGTCGCTCCGTTGATCGCTGCGGGGCTGGCCGAGCTGGCCTAGGCTGGGGTTTCGTCGCAGCTCACCGTGGGTAGAGAAGCGCGTGCCTCAAACGATCGCCCCGCCCGCTCTCCGTTCAGAACCGACAAGAAGGCCCACCGCCATGAAACGTGATGTCGGCGCGGAACTGGACGTGGAGATCACTGCGCCCACGACGCTCGAGTTCCAGATCGCCGTGGCGCCGCAGTCGGGCGTCGAGGTCACCGAATCCCTGTCATTCGTGTTGGACGGCAAGGAGATTCCGTCGGGTGACATCAAGGAGATCGCCGGCGAGCACGGCAACCGGATCCACACACTCGAGGTCGCGCAGGGGAACCTGAAGGTCAGTTACTCGGCCAGCGTCGTGGGGCAGGCCGACCCGCCGCCGCTGCGCGACATCGACCTGTCGACGTATCTGCGGCCCAGCCGGTACGCCGAGGCGGACAAGTTCTTCGGCTTCGCCGCGACCGAATTCGGTGATCTTGCCGACACCGCCACGATCCTGGAGAAGGTGTCCTCCTGGGTCGGCTCCCGGCTCAACTACGTCCCCGGCTCCAGCGATCCGATCGACGGCGCGGCCGACACTCTGCTCGCCGGTGAAGGTGTCTGCCGCGATTACGCGCATCTGGTGGTCGCCCTGCTGCGTGCGGTCAACGTCCCCGCGCGGCTTGTGTCGGTGTACGCGCCGGGCTGCCAGCCGATGGACTTCCATGCCGTCGCCGAGGCGTTCGTCGACGGTCAGTGGCGAGTGGTCGACGCGACACTGCTGGCGCCGCGCCAGTCCCTGGTGCGCATCGCCACCGGACGCGATGCCGCCGACACCGCATGGCTCGACAACCACAAGGGGGCGATCACGGTGAACAACATGACCGTCACCGCGACGGTCGACGGCGACCTGCCCCGTGACTCGATCGACCAGTTGGTGTCGATCCAGTGAGCCGGCTAGATGCCGCCCTTGAGGTTCTTCTTCGCCGCGCGGCGTAACTGGAAGATGCGTACCGCGCCGACGGCGACCGCCAGCAGTCCGCCGGCCACCGCCGCGAACAGGATGGCCACCCCCAGCGGCAGGCTCCACTGCCAGCCGAGGAACTGGAACTCGGTGGACTCGGTGTTCTGTGCGATGAAGATCAGCAGGACGATGAGCACGAGGAAGCCCAGCGTCAGCGCCGACCACAGCGCTGCCGCGCGGGTGCGGTGGACGGCCGATTGCCCAGGGGTGATGGTGCCCGTCGCTGCAGTGGCGGGCGCGTCGAACGGCGGCGGCGGTGGTGGCGGGTCGGCCGACGCGAAGGGATCGCTGGACATGGCTCCATCTTTGCCCTTTGCGGCTTCGAATGAAACATGCACGGTGATCGCGTTAGGGTCACGAAAGTTTCCGCGACCTGGAAAGGACGTTCGGCGTGACTAGCTTCCGAAAGCCGGCCCGAAAGCCAGTCCGAAAGCCAAGGTGGTCCCGATGGCGCGCGGTGCTGGTGCTCGTCATGGCGGTGACGGTGGCGGCCTGTGGCAGCTCCAATCCGCTCGGCGGCGGCGAGATCTCCGGAGATCTGAAGTCGATCAAGGTGGGGTCCGCGGACTTCACCGAGTCGAAGATCATCGCCGAGATCTACGCCCAGGCGCTGGAGGCGAACGGCTTCACGGTGTCGCGTCAGTTCGGAATCGGCAGTCGCGAGACCTATATCCCCGCGGTGCAGGACCACTCGATCGACCTGATCCCCGAATACACGGGCAACCTGCTGCAGTACTTCGACGCCAAGAGCGCCGCGACCACTCCCGACGCCGTGCTGCTGGCGCTGTTCCAGGCCCTGCCCGGTGATCTGTCGATCCTCACTCCGGCCCCCGCGGAGGACAAGGACACCCTCGCGGTGTCCGAGGCGACCGCGCAGCGCTGGAATCTGAAATCGATCGCCGATCTCGCGCAGCGCTCCGCAGAGGTCAAAGTCGGTGCGCCGTCGGAGTTCCAGACGCGCCAGACCGGGCTGGTGGGGCTCAAGGAGAAGTACGGTCTGGACATCGCGCCGGCCAACTTCGTCGCCATCAGCGACGGCGGCGGTCCGGCGACAGTGCAGGCGCTCACCGGCGGCACGGTCACCGCGGCGAACATCTTCTCCACGTCGCCGGCGATCGAGCAGAGCAAGTTGGTGGTTCTCGAAGACCCGAAGAACGTGTTCCTGGCGGCCAACGTGGTCCCGTTGGTGGCCTCGCAGAAGATGTCGACCGACCTCAAGACCGTGCTCGACGCGGTCAGCGCCAAGCTCACCACCGAGGCGCTGATCCAGATGAACACCGCGGTGGAGGGAAACAAGGGCATCGACCCCGACGAGGCGGCGGGAAAGTGGATCGCCGACAACGGCTTCGACAAGCCCGTCCAGAAGTAGGAATCACGTGATCACCTTCACCAACGTCACGAAGAAGTACCCGGACGGCACCGTCGCGGTCGACGACCTGACGCTGGAGGTCCCCGAGGGCACGCTGACCGTGTTCGTCGGACCCTCCGGCTGCGGCAAGACCACCTCGATGCGGATGATCAACCGGATGATCGAGCCGACCTCGGGCACACTCACGGTCAACGGGGAGGACGTCACCGAGGTCGATCCCGTCAAGCTGCGGCTGGGGATGGGCTACGTGATCCAGAGTGCGGGCCTCATGCCGCATCTGCGGGTGGTCGACAACGTCGCCACCGTCCCGGTGCTGCGGGGCGAATCCCGGCGAAGCGCACGCAAATCCGCGCTCACGGTGCTCGAACGGGTGGGGCTGGACCCGGCGCTGGCCAACCGGTATCCGGCGCAGCTGTCCGGCGGCCAGCAGCAACGCGTCGGAGTGGCGCGGGCGCTGGCGGCGGACCCGCCGATCCTGTTGATGGACGAGCCTTTCAGCGCCGTCGATCCGGTGGTCCGTGACGACCTGCAGGCCGAAATCCTGCGTCTGCAAAGCGAATTGCGCAAGACGATCGTGTTCGTCACCCACGACATCGACGAGGCGATCAAACTCGGCGACCGGGTCGCGGTGTTCGGCCGCGGGGGCGTCCTGCAGCAGTACGACGCCCCCGCCCGGCTGCTGTCGAACCCCGCCAACGACGACGTCGCCGGCTTCGTCGGCGCCGACCGGGGTTACCGGGGGTTGCAGTTCTTCCATGCCACCGGCCTTCCGCTGCACGACATCCGCCATGTCGGTGAGCCCGAGATCGATGCCCTGTCGCTGGCGCCCAGCGACTGGGTGCTGGTCACCCGGCCGGACGGCACCCCGTATGCGTGGATCAACGCCGAGGGCGTCGAGCTGCACCGGGCGGGACGTTCGCTCTATGACAGCACGATCGCCGGCGGCTCGCTGTTCCGCCCCGACGGCACCCTGCGGCTGGCGCTCGACGCGGCACTGTCCTCGCCGGCCGGACTCGGTGTCGCCGTCGACGGCGGCGGCCAGGTGGTCGGCGGTGTGCGGGCCGACGACGTGCTCGAGGCGCTGGACACCCAACGCACCGCCCAGCAGGCGGTTCCGGCGGGGCAGGAGCGCAGCGACTCGGGGGAGAAGAGTTAGCGTAATGCGGTATCTGTTCACCCACCTCGACGATCTGTGGGCGCTGACGGTGATCCACCTGAGGCTCTCGCTGATCCCGATCGTGCTGGGGTTGGTGATCGCGGTGCCGCTGGGCGCGCTCGTGCAGCGCACCACGGCGCTGCGCCGCCTCACCACCGTGACGGCGAGCATCATCTTCACCATTCCGTCGCTGGCCCTGTTCGTGGTTCTGCCGCTGATCATCCCCACCCGGATCCTCGACGAGGCCAACGTCATCGTCGCGCTCACGCTCTACACGGTGGCGCTGCTCGTGCGCGCTGTCCCCGAGGCGCTCGACGCGGTGTCGCCCGCGGTGCTCGACGCCGCCACCGCCGTCGGCTACAAACCGCTCACCCGGATGCTCAAAGTCGAGCTGCCACTTGCTGTTCCGGTGCTCATCGCCAGCCTGCGGGTGGTGGCCGTCACCAACATCTCGATGGTGTCGGTGGGCTCGGTGATCGGCATCGGCGGTCTGGGCACCTGGTTCACCGAGGGTTACCAGTCCAACAAGAGCGACCAGATCGTGGCAGGCATCATCGCGATCTTCGTGCTGGCCATCGTCATCGACACGCTGATCATGCTGGCGGGCAAGGCCCTCACGCCATGGACCAGGGCCCAACGCGGGCCCGCGTCGACCAAGGCGGCGTCGAAGGGGGTGCCCGCGTGAACTTTCTGCAGCAGGCGCTGTCCTTCATCTTCACCGCGGCCAACTGGGGCGGCCCGGCCGGGCTGGGCACCCGCATTCTCGAACACCTGCAGTACACCGCCGTCGCGACCCTGTTCTCCGCGCTGATCGCGATCCCGATCGGGATGCTGATCGGGCACACCGGCCGCGGCACCTTCCTCGTCGTCACCGGCGTCAACGCGCTGCGGGCGCTTCCGACGCTGGGTGTGCTGCTGCTCGGCGTGCTGCTGTGGGGACTCGGACTGGTGCCGCCGACCGTGGCGCTGATGCTGCTCGGCATCCCGCCGCTGCTGGCAGGCACGTATGCCGGTATCGCCAACGTCGACCGGTCGGTGGTCGACGCGGCCCGCTCGATGGGCATGACCGAATCGCGGATTCTGCTGCGGGTGGAGACACCCAACGCGATGCCGCTGATCCTGGGCGGATTGCGCACCGCGACGCTGCAGATCGTCGCGACGGCGACCGTGGCGGCCTATGCCAGCCTGGGCGGGCTGGGCCGCTATCTGATCGACGGCATCAAGGTGCGCGAGTTTCACATCGCCCTGGTCGGCGCGCTGATGGTGACCGCGCTGGCGCTGATCCTCGACGCGGCACTGGCCTTCGCGGTGTGGGCGTCGGTGCCCGGCAGCGGGCGGCTGCGGGGCAGCCGGTCGATGCCGCAGCCGTTCCTCTCCGATGAAGTGGCGCTCGAATCGCGGCCCAGTTCGGGAGCCCGCCACGAACGGGGCAACGCGTCGCCTACGGTAGAGCCATGAGTGAAGACGATCGCTCTGACACGAGTGCCTTTCCCGCTGTGCTGACGTGGCGGGCCCCCGACTCGACGCAGATGGAGTCGGTACGCGTGCAGCTCTCGGGCAACCGCATCAAGGCCTACGGCTGCGTGGTGGCCGCCGCCACCGACGCCCATCCCGCCTTCAGTGCCTCCTATGACCTCGTCACCGACGAGGCCGGCGCGACCAAGCGGTTGTCGATGACCGTCACGCTGGCCGAGCGCGAGCGGCAGCTCTCGATCGCCCGTGACGAGGAGAACATGTGGCTGGTGCAGGAACACTCCGGGCAGACCAGCCGCTCGGGTTACGAGGGTGCACTGGACGTCGACGTGATCTTCAGCCCGTTCTTCAACGCGCTGCCCATCCGTCGCACCGGGGTGATGCCCGGCAGCGGCGAGTCTGTGACGGTGCCCGTGGTCTACCTGCGGGTGCCCGACCTGTCAGTCGACGTGGCACACATCAGCTATGTCGCCACCGAGGCCGGCGTCAAGCTGCACTCACCGGTCGCGCAGACCACCGTGACGGTCGACGCGAACGGCTTCATCCGCGACTATCCCGGCTTGGCAGAGCGGATCTGATCACCCCGCCGGCCCGGCCGGCGGCGGCCAGTTCGTCGCGCCAGCCCTGCGCGCCGACGACGATCCCGACGATCTCGGGCCGGCTGAAGTTGTCGTAGCGCACCCGGGCGGCGTGCCCCGCCTCGACGAGTTCGGCGACCGACCGGTGCTGGGCGAGCTGATCGCGGGCGTGGGTGAGCAGGCGCAGGCTCTCGTCGAGGACGGGCAGCAGTTCGTCGGCGTTGGCCTCGCACATCGCGCGCACCAGGTTCGGCGCCGTTCCCGCGACCCGGGTGCCGTCGCGGAAGGATCCCGCCGCCAGCGGGAACGCGAGCGGGACCTGGCCGGCGGTGGCGGCCAGGGCCTCGGCGAGCAGGTGGGGTAGGTGCGAGATCGTCGCCGCGGCCCGGTCGTGTTCGTCCGAGCGTGCCGGGACGACGACGGCGTGGCAGTCCAGCGCCAGCGCGGTCACCTCGGTCCAGACCTCCGGGTCGACATGGTCGTCGACGCTGACCACCCACGGGGCGTCGACGAACAGGTGCGCGTCCCCTGCGGTCCAGCCGGAGTGCGCGGTGCCCGTCATCGGGTGGCCCCCGACGAACCTGTCGAGCAGTCCGGCCCGGGTGATCTCATCGAGCACGGCGCCCTTGACACTGGTCACGTCGGTCAGCGAACAGTGCGGGGCGGTGGCGCGGACATGCGCCAACATCAACGGCAGGGCAGGCACGGGCACTGCCAGAACGATCAGGGCGCCGGTCTCGGCGGCCCTCGTCAGCGCCTCGTCGAGACGGGTGGTCGCGTCGTAGCCGTCGAAGCGGGCGGCCTCGACGCCCTCGACCGAACGGTTGTAGCCGAACACGTCGCGGCCGGCAGCCTGCGCCGCCCGCATCAGCGAGCCGCCGATCAACCCGAGACCGACGACGCAGACCGGTGTCTTCCTCACCCGTTCAGGTTGGCATACGACATGGTCAACGCCCTGACAGGGGACTACGGTTACCTGTCATGGCAGCGCAGCGTGCACAGGCTCAGGAGCGGTCGGCCGACGTCCCGGACGGCTTCGCGGTGGCGGTGGTGCGCGAGGACGGCGCGTGGCGGTGCACCTCTTTGCGGTCCGACGCCCTGACGAGTCTGTCCGCTGCCGAAACGGAACTGCGTGAACTGCGCAGTGCCGGAGCGGTTTTCGGGCTGCTGGATATCGACGACGAGTTCTTCGTGATCGTCCGGCCTGCCCCGTCGGGCACGCGCCTGCTGCTCTCGGACGCGACCGCCGCGCTGGACTACGACATCGCGGCCGAGGTGCTCGAGAAGCTCGACGCCGACATCGACGAGGAGGAGCTGGAGCGCGCCGACCCGTTCGAGGAAGGCGATCTGGCCGTGCTGTCCGACATCGGGCTGCCCGAGGCGGTGCTGGGCGTGATCCTCGACGAGAGCGACGACCTCTACGCCGACGAGCAGGTCGGCCGGATCGCGCGGGAGATGGGCTTCGCCGACGAGTTGGCCGCGGTGCTCGATCGATTGGGCCGGTGACCGACGAGGACCTGATCCGCGCCGCACTGGAGGCGGCCGCCACCGCGGGCCCCCGTGACGTTCCGATCGGTGCGGTGGTCGTCGCCGCCGACGGGACCGTGCTGGCGCGGGCGGCCAACGCCCGCGAGGCACTGGGTGACCCGACCGCACACGCGGAGATGTTGGCTCTGCGTGCGGCCGCCTCGGTGCTGGGCGACGGCTGGCGGCTGGAGGGCGCGACGCTGGCGGTGACGATGGAGCCGTGCACGATGTGCGCAGGCGCGCTGGTGATGGCCCGGGTGGCACGGGTGGTGTTCGGCGCGTGGGAACCCAAGACCGGCGCGGTCGGCTCGCTGTGGGACGTGGTCCGCGATCGGCGTTTGACGCACCGCCCGCAGGTGCGCGGGGGAGTGCTGGCCGAACTGTGCGCGGCGCCGCTGGAGGAGTTCTTCGCGCGCCAGCGCTGAGCGGACAGCCCTCGGGCCGCCCTGGGGTGCGCTCAGATCGCGATCCGGCGCTTGAATTCAGGCGGTCGCTGCAGCGAATGTGGACGGGTCTGAGAGTAGTCGGTCGAGTTCTTCGGCGGGGGTCCGCCAGCCGAGGCGTTTGCGGGGTCGCGCGTTGAGTTCGGCGGCGACCTGGTCAAGCCATCCGGGCCCGTAAAACGACAGGTCAGTGCCTTTGGGGAAGTACTGGCGCAGCAGTCCGTTGGTGTTCTCATTGGTGCCGCGCTGCCAGGGGCTGTGCGGGTCACAGAAGTAGATCGGTAGTCCGGTGGCTTCGGTGATCTTGGTGTGTAGCGCCATTTCGCTGCCTTGATCCCAGGTCAACGAGCGGCGCAGGATCTCGGGAATGTCGGGAATCTTGACCGCCATCGCCTCGGCCAGGGTGGCCGCGGTGCGGTCATCGGGCAGGTGCAGCAGCACCACGAAGCCGGTGGTGCGCTCGACCAGGGTGCCGATCGCCGAGCCTGAGGCGGTACTGCCCAGGATCAGGTCCCCCTCCCAGTGGCCCGGGATCGCGCGGTCGGCGGCCTCAGCGGGCCGCTCGCTGATGTTGATCATGTCGCGGATCTTGCCTCGGCCGTCAGCGGTGTTGCGGCCGTGTGGTTTCGTCGCACCCGACCGGTGCGCAGCGCGGTCTTGACCAGCCGGGCCAACTCGCCGCGGGGTTGGACGTAGAGGGCTTGGTAGATCGTTTCGTGTGACACCCACATCTCCGGATCGTCGGGGAAGTCCTGGCGCAGCCGGCCCGCGATCTGCTCGGGGCTGTGCTTGTGCTCCAAGCCTTGCAGAACCTCTGCCAATAACGCAGGCCGCGACTCCAGCCGCCGTGGTTTGGGTCGTGTGCGTTTCTGCTCGGCGACGTCCTGGCCGACCCGGGCCCGATACCCCGAGCCGGTCGCCCCGCGGACGAGCTCGCGACCGATCGTGTCGCGATGACGCTGCAGCAGCCCGGCCGCCCGTTCGGGGGTGTAACCGGTCTCGAGCAACTCCTCGAGCCGGCAGCGTTCGGTGAACGCCAACGGCGCGCGCGGGCGCTGCGATCGGTCGGGTTCGACCACGGCAAGCACGGGGGTTCTGGGCACGTACCCAGCCTGTTTGACCCAGCGCAGCGCGGCGTTCTCCGACACGCCGGCCAGCAGGGCCGCCTCAGTTGTCGATCCCCCGGAATGCATCGCCGCCCAGAACACCGCGCGCGCCGCCGCCGAATACCGCAGCCCGTGATGCCGGTTATCGGCAGCGATCCCGGCGGCACCGGCCCACTGACAGCCCGTCTGATGGGACACCCCGGCCACCGTCGCCGCCGCCGACTGCGACAACCCCGACCTCAACGCCTCCAGAAACACCTCGCGTGCCGGCCCGGGCACCTCTTTGCTGCCCTGCTTGCGAAACCCCATCGAACAACACCCCTTACGAATCAGGTGCTGCAACGACCGATTGAGTCTGAGGCGCGACATCTCGCCCTGAGCGCACACCAGAGCCGGTTTGGGACCTGAGCCGTCGCTCGGTAAGCTGCCACACGGTGGCGTGTCCGAGCGGCCTAAGGAGCACGCCTCGAAAGCGTGTGACGGGTAACCCCCGTCCGAGGGTTCAAATCCCTCCGCCACCGCCAAGACCGCCCTCCTGTCACAGCAGGTAAGGGCGGTTTTCGCTTCACCATGAAGCCATGCGCTGATGCTCTCTGCCCACAATCTGCCCACATCTCGTCACACTCCGACGCTAGTTTGGCCATGTGGCGTACGAAGCGTGGCGCGCCGAACTCTGTCGGCAGTGGCCGGCAGCGCTTCCTGCCATCGGCCGGCAGGCCGCGACAGAATGTCATGCCGGGCGCGGGACGACCATTACGGGGATCTCGGCCAGTTCGAGAACCTTGCGTGTGACCGTGCCGACGAAGGGGTGGTGACCGGGTCCCCTTAGGTCTGGTCGGCCCATGACGATGAGGTCGGCATCCCAATTAGTTGCTTCCGCTAGCACCAATGCGGCCGGGTCACCTTCGAGGACGGTTGTCTCGGCTATGACGTCGGCGCGTTCGGCCTCGGCTCCGACATGGGCCATTAACGCTGCCGCCGCCTTGCTGCGTCTGGTCGACAGCTCGCTGTCGCGTCCCATCCTTCTCAGAGCGCGGACGAGTTCGCCGTCACCCGTGACGTGTACGAAGCGAAGGCGTGCGCCGGTGCGGGCTGCGAGGTGGACTGCGGCGTGTCCCGCCGCCAATGCGGCCGGTGAGTCGTCGACCGCGACCAGGATCTTGTCGAACACAGGCGCTGTCATGGTCTTCCTTCTCTACGACCGTCCCGCTGTGCGCCGGTCGGATTGCCCGCAGCCCAGCGCAATCGCACTCCGTCGGTGTGTTCTTCTTCTTCGAGCTTGAACTGCAGTTCCGCGAGGGCCTCCTGCAGGCGGGGTATCCACCGGTCCTCGATGGCCCGGAGCCGACGTCGAGTGGCCGTCTCCTGCGCCTCGAGGACACGGACGGCAGTCTCGTTAGCTGCTTGCTCGACTGCGAGCTGCAACGCTCGCCGATAGCAGTCGCGCGCGGCGACCAGGGCGGCGTTGCCGGCGGGCGGCGCGTCCAACGAGGGCTCCGGCATGGTGCAGGTCGCCTCGGCCGGATAGCGCACGCCCATCGACTGCTCCCAGATGATGCGGACCTCAGCGGGCAACGGCGCGGCGGCGAGCCGGAGCGACTGTTCGCCACCGAGAAGAACGCCGCGCAACAGCCAGGCATCGGCTTCGCGGCTTGCCGCTTCCCACGCGGTGGCCGTCCGGTCTCGTTGCAACGTCAGACGTTCCCGCTCGGCACGGAGAATACGCAGCTTCTGGTCGAGCAGATCTGCGCCACGTTGCGCGGTGGAGAGCCGATGTTGGAGCCACAGTCGACCGGCGCGTCCAGGCGGTGCGTGCAAGATACCGGCCATGGCGTCTATCGCCCCGCGGAAGGATCGGCGTACCGGGCGTCGAGCACAGCGTTGGGAAGCATCGTGAGCTCTTGACGTGGCAGCACACGCAGCGCCTGCCAGGCGCGGTCAAGTGTGTCGTCGAGTGTCCGTGCCTCGTCGCGGCGCTGGTTGAGCAGCCGCTGCTTCACCGCTTGCTCGAAGGCGAGATACGCGCCGTCGGTGGCGCTGAGTGCGTCCTCGCCCACCAACTCGGCGAGCTCACGTGCTTGCCGGGCCCGGGCCAGCGAGGCCAGGACCTGGGCGGCCACATCGAGGTGGTCCTCGCGCGTCCGTCCCGGTCCGGCACCCTTTCGCATGAGTCTGGACAGGGAGTTCAGTGGCTCGACGGGCGGGTAGATGCCGGCGTCCTGCATGGTGGCCGAGAGCACGATCTGGCCTTCGGTGATGTATCCGGTGAGGTCTGGAACCGGATGGGTGATGTCCCCGGCGGGCATGGTCAACACGGGAAGCACGGTGACCGACCCGGGCACGCCGCGGATACGGCCGCACCGCTCGTAGAGCGAGGCGAGGTCGCTGAACAGGTAGCCCGGATACGCCCGGCGGCCGGGTATCTCACCTCTTGCCGCGGACACCTCCCGCAGCGCCTCCGCGTAGGAGGTCATGTCGGCCATCACGACGAGCACGTGCCGGCCCAGGTCGAATGCGAGGTACTCGGCGACCGTGAGCGCGAGCCGGGGGGTCAGAATCCGTTCGACCACCGGGTCGTCAGCCGTGTTGAGCAGCAGCACCAACTCCTCTGCGGCTGAGCGCGCCTCAAGGGCGTCCCGCACAGCGGCCGTGTCGAGGTGGGTCAGGCCCATGCCCGCGAAGACGACCGAGAACGGCGCATCACCCGCGGTGGCCTGCGCGGCCACCTGAGTCGCGAGCTCGAGATGCGGTAGCCCGGCAATGGAGAACACCGGGAGCTTCTGTCCCCGCACCACGGTGGTCAGCGCGTCGATGGCCGAGACCCCGGTGATGACCGGCTCAGCGGGCGGTTCGCGGTGCATGGGGTTGAGCGGGAAACCCGAGACAGCAGCCCGCCGCACACCGAAGATCGGTGGCCCCGCGTCGACGGGTTCTCCCCTTCCGTTGCAGACCCGTCCGAGCCAGCCGGGTCCCACCGGGATGTGTAGGGACTCCCCGGCGAAGCGGACACGGGTGTCGCCTGGGCGGATACCCTCGGTTCCCTCGAGCATCTGGACGACCGCCAGGTCGCGGTCGACCTCGAGGACGAGACCGTTGCGCACCTCACCCGAACCCAGTTCGATGCGCGCGGACTCGTCCCAGCCCACGCCCGACACGCCCCGGACAACGAGCAGCGGCCCTCGCAACTCGGCCACATCGGTGTACTCGAGCGCGCCAAACGTCGCGACCGGCCCGATGGGACTCGTGCTCATGACAGCGTCCCGAGTCGAGTCAGCATGGCCTCCAGATGCTTCTGGACCCCCTGGAAGTCCTCGGGCCCGGTTTCCTGCGCAGCGCGCAACAGGCTGCCGAAGTCTGTCTCCTCGATCGTCGCGGCGGGCACTCCAGAGTCGATGAGCGCGTCACATCGGTCGATGACCGCGAGGACGGCCTCGAGCAGCGCCGCGCCCTTGGCCGCGGAACAGAAGACGTCATTGGGGCTGAGCGCACTCTGCTGCAGCACCGCCTCACGCAACAGCCGTCCGGCCAGCATGACCACGCGCTCGGCACCGGGCATCGCTCCGATGCCGACCAGATCGGCGAGGGCGCCGAGCCGATCGGCGTCTGAGAGCAACGCGCTGACCCGCTCTCGGCGGTGAGTCCATGCCGGATCTCCCTGCCGCGTGTGCCACGCGCCCAGCGCGTCGGCGTCGCGGGAGAACGATCCCGACCACGCAACGGCCGGATAATGCCGCGCGTAGGCCAGGTCCCGGTCGAGCATCCACACCGATCGGACGAACCGCTGCGTGTGCGCGGTCACCGGTTCGGTCATGTCCCCGCCCGGGGGCGAGACCGCACCGATGATGGTGACCGACCCTCGTCGCCCACCGAGAGTGACCACATGCCCGGCCCGTTCGTAGAAGGCCGCCATCTCCGACGCAAGACTCGCGGGATAGCCCTCCTCCGCCGGCAAGGCCCCAGTCCGGGACGCGAACTCCCGCAGCGCCTCCGCCCAGCGCGAGGTCGAGTCCGCAATGAGCACGACGTGATATCCCATGTCCCGGAAGTACTCTGCAACGGTGACACCGGTATAGATGCTGGCCTCACGCGCCATCATGGGCATGTTCGAGGTGTTTGCGATGATCACCGTGCGGCGACTGAGCGGTTCGCCGGTGCGAGGATCCTCAAGCGCGCTGAGCTCATCCACCACATCGGCCATCTCGTTGCCGCGCTCGCCGCACCCGACGTAGACGATCACATCGGCGTCGCACCACTTGGCGATCTGCTGCAACAGCATTGTTTTCCCGTTACCGAAGCCGCCCGGCACCGCCGCGCTGCTGCCACGGGCCACCGGGTACAGCAGGTCGAGGACCCGCTGCCCGGTGTGCAGGCCCTCCGCAGCGTTGAGGCGTTCCCGGTAGGGCCGCGGACGCCGCACCGGCCACACGCTGGTGAGCCGGACGTCGACCCCGGCAACCGTGGCGGCCACCGCGTCCGCGGCACAGCTGCCTGCCGACGCGATGTGCTCCACCACACCGGCCGTGCCGGCGGGGACCAGGATCCGCAGTGGCAACGACGTCTCGCCGCCGACCGATCCCAGCTCATCACCCTCGGACACGACGGCGCCTTCGGCGACAAAGGGGGTGAAGTGCCAGCGTCGGTCGTTGCCACCCTGTCGTGCCGCGCCTGGAACCAGCCAGGTTCCGGCATCGGACAGCGGGCGCAGCAGGCCGTCGAACACCGCGCCCAAAAGCCCCGGGCCCAGTTCCGCCGAAAGTGGTGCGCCGCGGGAAACGACCCGGGCACCCGGGGCCAGGCCGCCGGTGTCCTCATACGCCTGGACGGTGATCCGTCGATCGGTGATGGCCACGACTTCTCCCGGCAGCTGCTGCTCACCCAGCAGCACCACGTCATACATCGCCACGCCGGGCAGACCCTCGAGCTCGACCAATGAGCCCGATACCCGGGACACCTGTGCGCTCACGACGACCACAGTCCTTCGACGTCCGCGCCCATCGTGTCGATCACGTGGTCGGCGAGTAACGCCAGGGTGTATCGCGCTCGCCGGCCGTTCGCCTCGCCGAGCACACCACCTTCGGGGGGTTCGCTCAGCACGGCATCGGCTCCGAGTACCGTTCGGGCGTGGGCGGCGAGGCGATCCCGCCACGGTCGGTAGGCGGGGTCGTCCCGAAGGGCGGGCAGGGCCTGCACCACCCGGGACCGCAGCTCGTCGTAGGCCTTCCGTTGTGCGGCCAGTACGACCGCTCGGGCCTGGCGTCGAGCCCGGGAACGCTCCACCGCGAGCACTGCCGCGGCGTTGGACTCGCCCTCTGCGCGGGCCGCGTCGCGGATGGCGTCGGCTTCGCTCTGTGCCGCCGCCAGGGTCGCCTCGGCGTCGGCATCGGTCTGCGCGAGAAGGCGCTGGGCCTCCGCTCGCGCCCGTGCCAACAACTCCTCTCGGACCGGGGCGAGCGGATCGGCTAGTTCAGGCATCTGACCAGCGATTACGACGGGATGACCACGGTGAATGGGAGCAGCTTCGCGGTGCGGGCATCGCCCAGTTGACGAGCCGCCTGCGCTGTGACGATGACAACCTGAATGTCGTCGGGCAGGTTGCTCCAGGCGCGGTGAACCGCATCCTCACCCTCGGCGGGCAGGACGAGGGCGCCGGCGAGCGCGAACCCGGATACCGCGGTTTCCTCGCCGATGACCGCGACACTTCCCACATCGCTCATCCTTTGCCGATCAGGATGATGGCGACGATGAGGCCGTAGATCGCAATTCCCTCGGCCAGCCCGACGATGACCATTGCGCGGCCGAACAACTCCGGCCGCTCACTCATCGCCGCCAGCGCCGCGGCACCGGTGTAGGCCACCGCGAATGCAGCCCCAAGGGAGGAGCCCGCCACGGCGATGGCCGCGCCGAGCAGCGCGGCCGACGACGAGGACCCGGACCCGCCGCCTTGCGCCACGGTCGTGGTCACGTCGGCCACTCCGGTGCCGGCGGTAGCGATAAGAGCGAGCGCCGCGAGCGCGACGACGAACACGCCGGCATTGAGGCCGACGAGGATTCGCACGGCACTCCGCCCGCGACGCCTCAGCAGCTGCCGGGTCGCGGCGAACGCGGCGATCAGCACGGGCAGTGCAAGAATCCAGATCATCATGGTTTTCTCCCGAGGTTGGCGCCGATTGGTGTCGAGCTGACGGTGGACTGGAGTTCACCGGTGCCGGTGCGCTCAGTGGGGACGTACCAGGGCCTAAACGGTCTGCCCTGTCCGGCGAAGATCCGGGAGAACAGCTCGTAGTACTCCAGGCGAAGTGCCTGCACCCCGGCAACGAGGGCCTCGAGGGCGAAGGCGAGTACGTTCCCGACGACGAAGACGATGACAGCGGCGGCCATCAGGATGCCACCCGAGCGCCACAGCTCGGTGGTTCCGTCCCACACGATCTTGCCGAGTGCGGCGTGGGTGAGGCCGAATGCGGCCAGGCGCGTGAAGGACACCAGGTTGGCGCCGACCCGTATCACGGCGTCGAAGACTTCGACGGAGGCTTGGGTGACACCGGCGGCGCCTCGGCCGGCGGCAGCCAGGAAACCGATGTACGCCAGGCCTACACCGCCCGCCATGACGAGGGCGCCGACCACAATGAGCCATCCAAGTCCGCCGTTCGCGCCCAGCACGATGAGGCCCAGTCCGGCGAGCAGGGCCCCGCCGGCGACGCCGGAGGGGGCACTCAGTGCCAGCGGCCACCCTCCCTCGCGCCAGCGGTTGACTGTGCCGACGATCTGGGCACCGGCGAGAAACACCGCGCCCACACCCAACGCGACGGCCATCAACGTGACTGGTTGGTCCAGTGGGGCCAGCCAAAGCACCGGAACGACTCCGGTGGGGCCGAAGAACTCTCCATAGAGCAGCCCGAACACGATCGCGGCCAGGCCGGACCCAGCGACAAACGGCCAGGCCTTGTGGAACCGGGCCAGCACACGTGGTCTGCCGGCTCGCATCAGGAATCCGAGAATGACGAGCAGGGCACCGTGGCCGGCATCCCCGAACATCATTCCGAACATCAGCACGTAGGCGATACCGGCCAGCGCGCTGGGGTCGACGTCGGCGTACGGCACGGTCCCGTACGTCTCGACCAGCGCCGTGAACGAGCGCCGCAAGTCCTTTCCACGGTGCAACAACGTCGGGGGGTCCACTCCGCGCGGTGCCGTGATCGGCACAACGCCGGCCCCGACATCGCTGAGGCGGCTGGTCAGTGCAGTTAACTCCGTCGTCGGAACCCAGCCGGCGAGAGCGGCGACCTCGTCACGGACGACGGCGCTGTCAGCGTACGACCTGAGTTCAACCTCGCCCGCGAGCAGATCACCTCGGCCGTCGCGCTCAAGGTCACCGAGGTCAGGTGCGGCTGCTCGCAAACATGAATCCGGTGACTCATCCGGGCTTGCGTCCGAGGTGGCGCGGTCGATCTCGACGACGCCGGCGTCCGCCACGTGCACGAGCATGTCGCGCAGCACCACCTTCGGGCAGACCACAGCCACTCGCTGCATCCGCACCGGCGCGGCGACCTCACGCCACCCCATCGAATGCCTCCAGCGTCGGTCCGGTGCCGCCACGCGCGGCTGTCTCCAGCGCGGCACGAACCCGCCAGGCGTCCACAGCCAACACGGCTAGCGCGCCGATCACCGGTCCCCGGTCGTAGGCAGAGCCGCGCAGCAACGCGAAACCGTCCCGCTCGACCCGATGCCACCACGCGGCTTCCCCGCGCCAGAGGTCCTCGATCTGATCGATGCCGTCGAGCACCCACCTGGCACCGGAGGGAAGATTGGCCCGCACTGCGGCCAGGTCAACCGGGCGCCCGGACAACGCACCGGCGAAGGTCGGTCCCAGCACGTAGGACGCGCGCAGCGCGAGCGGCCCGACAAGTGGTCGTCCCTCGAGGACCACCTCCTTGAGCACGAGCAGCGCCGCGCCGGCCCTGGCCCACCCCGCTGCTTCGGGCACTCCCGCCGCGACCACGGCATCGGCCCAGGCGAGCCGAAGTCCGAGATGGATCTCGCGCGGTGTCGTAAAGCCACGCAACCGCCATCGCGAGGTTTCGAGCACCTCCACGATCCCGGTTAGTGTGGTCGTCGACGACAGCCGCGACCATGAGGTGTCGAGCGTCCCGAGCGTGTACGGCGAAGCTGCGGGTTCGCCGGACGGTGTCGACGAGTGGTGCAGCGCCGCAAGGTGTTCGTCGATATTGGCCACCTCGAAACCCGCCGCGAAGAGGCGCACGACGTCCGCATGCCCGCGGGGCAGCCACCCTGCCAGCACCCTCATGTTCCACAGCAATGACGCGCCCACCGCGTGCTGAGCGGCACCCAAACTCTGACCGGGGCGCACATCGTGGCCGTAGGCCGACGATGCCAGCGCGGTCAGGGCCTGGGTGAGCCCAGGCGACGTCGCCACCGCACGCGCCCCGGCTGGGCCCAAACGTCGCCTGGCCAGTGCCTTGGCGCGGACCACGCCCGCAACCCAGGGTGAGCTCACGAAGCGTGCTCCTCTGCGGTGTCCAACGCGGCCCTTGTCGCCGACACCACGCGTTCGAGGTAGGACGGCATCATCTCGGTGGCACGGCGGCTCACCGCCGCGGCTTCGAGCTCGGCAGCCGCCAGAGTCGCCGCGGTCTCCTCCTCGGCATGCCGGGTGAGGCGAATGGCGGCGTCTGCGCGCTCCGCCGCCGCCTGCCGGTGGGCGGCAGCGACAAGAGCCGCCGCCTGCTCCGCCGCCGCCTGGCGCCGTCGCTCGGCTTCATGTCGCGCCTCGGTCCGGATCCGCGAGGCTTCTTCGCGCACCGCGACGAGCCGTGCGAGCACCGGCTCGAGCTCGGCCGCCAGTTCGGCCACCCGGTCGGCCGGGACACCGGTCGCCGTGGCCGCCCCGGGCGTACCGGCAGTCCGGAAGCGCTGAAGTATGTCTCGCGACCTCGGCACAGACCCTCCCCCCGGGGGCGCTCGCCCTGGGCCCATCCTAAACCGCCGGGTGCCAGAAGACCGGCGTGCACGGGACGATCAAGGAAGTCCGGGATCAGGCAATTCCGAGCACAGTTGATGGCTGTGTGCCTAACCATTCGGCCGGGTTCGGGGCCCGGCGACCTGATCGGCGTTGCTTGTTTGCTCGAGTGCTCGATTGTGGGGAAAAAGTTCATCGACAGCGGCACGGGCTGTGCGCCCGACCCCGATGAGGGTCGCCGAGCCCGGACCGGTCCAGTCGCCGTAGCCGAGCAGGTGCAGGGCTGGTTCCTTGACGGCTCGGGTGCCGTCGACGGCGATGGTGCCGTCGGGCTCGCGCAGGTGCATCGGGCGCAGGTGGGCCAGGGCCGGGCGGAAGCCGGTCGCCCACACGATGACGTCGGCGTGTTGTTCGCGGTCTGTCCAGTAGACGCCGTCGGTGGCCAATCCCTCGAACATCGCCAGGGCATGCAGCACGCCGCGTTCCTGGGCAGCCAGCACGGGGGGAACCATCACGATGTCGCCGAGGCTGGCGATGCCGCCGGTGTCGGGGCGCCCTGCGGCGAGGTCGGCGGCACGGCGGGTGGCGATATCGAAGAGCGCCCGGCCGTCGACATCGTCGGGCAGGAACCGCGGCGGGGTATGGGTGACCCAGGTGGTGGTGGTGGTTTCGGAGATCTCGGCGAGCAGTTGCGCTGCGGAGTTGCCGCCGCCGACCACCACGACGTGCTTGCCCGCGAAGGGGGCGGCGTCGCGGTAGTGCACGGTGTGTAATTGCTGTCCGCGGAAGGTGCGTGCGCCGGGGTAGATCGGCCAGAAGGGTTGATGCCAGGTGCCGGTCGCGCTGATCACGGCCCGTGCCCGCCACTGGCCGGCCGAGGTCGACACCTGGAGGTGGTCGCCGGCGCGGATGACCTCGCGGACATGGACGGGCCGGCGTACCGGGAGTTCATAGCGCTGCTCGTAGGCGCTCAGGTAATCGACTACGTGCCGGGCGGGGGGAAATCCGTTGGGCCAGTTGGGCATGGGCCATCCCGGCAGGGAGGAGTACTGCGCCGGGGAGAACAGGGTCAGCGATGCCCAGGTGTGCGGCCAGGCGCCTCCCGCCACGGGCTGGTCGTCGAGGATGACGAAGCGGTGCCCCGCCCGGCGCAGGTAGTAGCCCGCGGCAAGGCCTGCCTGGCCGCCGCCGATGACTACGACGTCGACGACGTCAATGTTCACCTATTGACGGCGGTGTCGCGGGCGTCGGCGAGTGCCTGGAGCGCGGGGATGCCGACGGGTTCGACAGCGAGTAGTGGGACGACTGCGATCCGGTCGGCGAAATCGTTGCGTACTGTGGCGATTTGGGCAATTTCAGCGGCTGCGCGGCGCCGCAGCAGCGGTGAGGTGGGCTCGGCGGCGGCCAGAGAGTTGTTGATCACCCAGGCCCAGGGGTGGATCTGTGCTCTTTCGAGCTCGCTGCTGAGGCCGGCGGCCTCTAGGACCGGCGTGGTTTCGGCGAGGGTGACGATGATGACCTTGGTGAGTTCGGGGTCCTGCAGCCGCATCAGCGGTGTGGTGAAGTGGCGGTCACCGAGTTGGCGGGCGACTTCACGGTGATACGAGCCGGTGGCGTCCAGCAGCAGCAAGGTGTGTCCGGTCGGTGCGGTGTCCACCACGACGAAATGGCGCCGCGACTCGGCGATGACCTTCGAGAAGGCTTGGAAGACAGCGACTTCCTCAGTGCACGGTGAGCGCAGATCCTCGGCCAGCAGCAGCCGGCCCTGCTCGTCAAGGTCCGCGCCTTTGGTGGCCAGCACATGCTCGCGGTAGACGCGGGTGGCCTCGACGGGGTCGATACTCGACACGGTCAGGTTGTCCAGGGTCCCGTGCAGCGTGTCGGTGAGATGTCCGGCCGGGTCGGTGGTCGTTAGGTGCACCGGGTGGCCGCGTTCGGCCAGCGCCACGGCGACAGCAGCGGCGATGGTGGTCTTGCCCACCCCACCCTTGCCCATGCACATGATCAATCCCTTGTCGCCGGCGGCGATCTGGTCGACCAGCGCGGCCAGCGGCGCGTCGGGCACCTCGACCGGGGGCTCCTCTGGCTGGCCGGTGGTGGGGTCGGGGGTGAACAGTGTTGCCAGGGCGTCGATGCCGACAATATTGGTGGCCTTGAGGTCCACCTGATCCAGCGGCAGTGCCCGTAATTCCTCGGGCAAGGCAGCGATCGCCTGCTGCTCACGCCGATAGATCGCCGAAGCGAGCGGATCGTCGGTGTCGGCGGGGGCGGACAGCACTCCGTTGATCACGACGTACTGGTGGTTGAGGCCGATCGCGGCGAGTTCGCGTTGGGTGCGGGTGATCTCGGCCAGCGTCGAGGTCTGGGCGCGGGCCACCAGGACCAGGCGGGTGCGCGCCGGGTCGCCCAGCGCCTCCACCGCGGCGGCGTAGACGGCGCGCTGCTTCTCGAGGCCCGCCAACGGCCCCAGACAGGAGGCGTCGCCCTTTCCGGCGTTGAGGAAGTCCGTCCATGAGCCGGGCAGTTGCAACAGCCGGATGGTGTGTCCGGTCGGGGCGGTGTCGAACAGGACGTGGTCGAACCGCCCGATCTGGCCCTCGGAGTCGGTGAGCAGTTCGGTGAACTCGTTGAACGAGGCGATCTCGGTGGTGCAGGACCCGGAGAGCTGCTCGGTGATCGAAGCCACCTCCGCCTTGGGCAGCAGCCCGCGCACGGGCCCGACGATGCGTTCCCGATAGGCCTCGGCGGCCTGGTCGGGGTCGATCTCCAACGCCGACAGCCCGGCCACCGCGGGGATCGCGGTGATGGCGTTACCGATCGTCAGCCCGAAAACCTGGCCGACGTTGGAGGCCGGGTCGGTGCTGACCAACAGCACCGACCTGCCCTGGCCCGCCAGCGTGATCGCGGTGGCACACGCGATGGAGGTCTTGCCCACCCCGCCCTTGCCGGTGAAGAACAGAAAGCGCGGCGGATGGTCAAGGAACTTCATCGGGGTGCGGGTCCTCTGGTTAGTGGTGGCAGCGCGGCAACGGCGCGCCGCGGTCTGCGGTGAAACGTCCTGTGTCTTAGATGACGTCGGCAATCTCGTTGAGCAGGGCGGCTTTGCCCTTGGCGCCGACGATCCGGGTGAGCGGCTTGCCGTCCTTGAACAGGATCAGCGTGGGGATGGAGACAACCTGGAAATCGCGGGCGGTCGACGAGTTGGCGTCGACTTCGATCTTGGCCACCGTCAGCACCCCGGCCTTCTCTGTGGCGATCTCCTCCAGCACCGGGGCCACCATCTTGCACGGACCGCACCAGGCGGCCCAGAAGTCCACCAGGACAGGTGTTTCGCTGGCCAGGACATCCGCGGCGAACGAATCGTCGGTGACCGCCAGCGGGGGGGGGGCTCATTTGTGTGCTCCGATCATCTCGGTCGTGGAGGTGTCGTAGGTATCGGCCAGCCACCGTTCGGCGTCGATGGCCGCCGCGCAGCCGCTGCCCGCGGCGGTGATGGCTTGGCGGTAGGAGTGGTCGACGAGGTCCCCGGCGGCGAAGACACCCTCGACTGAGGTGGCGGTGGTGCGGCCGCGGACCACTACGTAGCCCTCGGCGTCGAGGTCGACGGCCCCGCGGACCAACGCCGAGCGGGGGTCGTGGCCGACCGCGATGAACACCCCGGTGACCGCCAGGGTGGATTCCTCCGCGGTGAGGGCGTTGCGGACCCGCAGGCCGGTCACGGTGCTCTCGCCTTCCACCGCCACGACGGTGGTGTTGGTCAGGAAGCGGATCTTGTCGTTGGCGCGGGCCCGTTCCAGCATGATCTTGGAGGCCCGGAACTCCTCGCGCCGATGCACGATGGTGACGCTGCGGGCGAACTTGGTGAGGAAGGTGGCTTCCTCCATGGCCGAGTCCCCGCCGCCGATCACTGCGATGTCCTGTTCCTTGAAGAAGAACCCGTCGCAGGTCGCGCACGCGCTGACTCCA
Organism: Mycolicibacterium psychrotolerans; assembly: GCF_010729305.1. Lineage (NCBI taxonomy): Bacteria > Bacillati > Actinomycetota > Actinomycetes > Mycobacteriales > Mycobacteriaceae > Mycobacterium > Mycolicibacterium psychrotolerans. The sequence goes on from NZ_AP022574.1 coordinate 1,339,532, forward strand.
CGCCCGAGCAATTCCTGCTCCCCGGGGACACCCAGGTAGCGGGCGGCAGCGCCCATGGCCAGGATCACCGCCCGGGCCCGATGTGTCTCGCCGCCGGCGGTGACCACTTCCTTGATCGGGCCGGCCAGCGACACCGACTCGACGTCCTCCATCTGCAGGTCGGCGCCGAAACGTAAAGCCTGCTCACGCATTTCCTCCATCAACTCCGGGCCCAGGATGCCGGAGCGGAAGCCGGGATAGTTCTCCACCTCGGTGGTCGTCATCAGCGCACCCCCGAACGAGGTGCCCTCGAAAATCAGCGGCCGCAGCTCGGCACGGGCGGTGTAGATCGCCGCGGTGTAGCCGGCCGGGCCGGATCCGATGACGATGACGTCGTGCACAGGTTGGGGGTCCATAACGGTCTTTCTGCGTGTGTGAACGGGTCGGGGTTAGCAGCAGCTTGAGGCCGCGCCACCGCAGCAGCCGCCCTCGGATGCCGTGGCGGCGGTGAGGCCCAACTCAATGTCGGTCGGGGCCTGCTGCAGTCCGGCCCAGGTGCTCAGTTGGGTGCGGTCGGGATAGCGGCCGGTCATCGCGGTGACCCCATCCACGAGGACCAGGGGCAGGCCGGCGGATCCGGACAGATGCAGGTAGGCCTTAGCGGCGTCGTTGTCGGCGAAAGCCTGCGGTTCGCTGGCAAGGTTGTAGCGGGTGATGTCACCGCCTTGGCTGCGGATGAAGTCCATGTCGGCGGAGAAGGTCACCAACTGCTGGTCGACGTCCTCCCCGCACACACCGGTGGCACAGCACAGGGCGGGCTCGAATACCTCGATCTTGTTCATCGGATCTCCTTATCAGGTTGGGGCACAGGTAGATTGAGTTGTTCAGCGAGATACTGGACGCGGGCGGCGATGTCGTCGCGGACCAGCCGCATTCGTTCGATTCCCTCGATCCCACGGTCGGAGGGCTCATCGGTGTCCCAGTTCTCAAAACGCGTCCCTGGGACGGGCTCGAGGTGAGCCTCCCTGCCTAAGGTCACGACGACGTCGACGTCACGCACGAGGTCCGGGTCGATCGGCTTTGGGTGCTCGGCGGTGATGTCGACACCGACTTCGAGCAGCGACTGCGCCGACAGCGCGTTGATTGCCGAACCAGGCGACGTGCCTGCCGAATACACGTCGATGCGGTCACCAGCCAGCTTGCGCATCAGTCCGGCGGCCATCTGGGACTTGCCGCCGTTCTTCACGCAGACGAAGAGCACCGAGGGTTTAGTCACGAGCTGGGTTGGGCGGGCAGGAGTTCGGCGACGAGGGATTGCACACGCGTCTTGATCTCGTCGCGAATCGGGCGCACAGCGTTGATGCCCTTGCCGGCGGGGTCCTCCAGTGCCCAGTCGCGGTAGCTGATGCCGGGGAATACCGGGCAGGCGTCCCCGCAGCCCATCGTGATGACCACATCGGAAGACTCGACCGCTTCGTGCGTCAGCAGTTTCGGTGACTGGTCGGAGATGTCAATGCCGACCTCGGCCATCGCCTCGACGGCAGCCGGATTGATGTGGGTGGCCGGATCGCTGCCCGCCGAGCGGACCTCGACGGTACTACCGGCCAGGTCGCGCAGGAAGCCGGCCGCCATCTGGGAACGGCCGGCATTGTGGATACAGACGAACAACACGCTGGGGCGAGAAGCCATGAGCTGTAGAGCCTTTCGATCGTTACGTTTAGCCAGCGTGGTGGACGCAGATGAGAAGAATCTCTGAGACGGTCCTTTGGGGCCGCATCAGGACTCCTTGGTCGAGGGTGCAGATGAAGCGGGAGCAGCAGCTGTCGGTGGCGTGAAGCGCCTGCGCAGAGCCAACGACACATACACCAGAGCGACGAGGACGGGCACCTCGATGAGCGGGCCGACCACCCCGGCGAGTGCCTGCCCGGACGCGGCGCCGTAGGTGGCGATGGCCACGGCGATGGCGAGTTCGAAGTTGTTGCCGGCAGCGGTGAACGCCAGCGTGGTGGTCCGGGCGTAGCCGAGCCCGAGCACGGCGCCCAGGATGTAGCCGCCGCTCCACATGAGCGCGAAATACGCCAGCAGCGGGAGAGCGATCCGCACGACGTCCAGTGGACGGGAAGTGACCTGGTGGCCCTGCAGCGCGAACAAGATGACGATGGTGAACAACAACCCGTACAACGCCCACGGACCGATCTTCGGCAGGAAGGTCGACTCGTACCAGGTTCGCCCCTTTGCTTTTTCGCCGTAGCGCCGCGTCAGGAAACCAGCCAGCAGCGGAATACCCAGGAAGATCAGTACCGACTTCGCGATCTGCCACGGCGAAGTGTCAATCGTGGTCTGCGCCAGGCCGAGCCAGCCCGGCAGCACCGACAGGTAAAACCAGCCCAGCACCGCGAACATGACAACCTGGAACACGGAGTTGAGCGCGACCAGCACGGCGGCGGCCTCCCGGTCACCGCAGGCCAGGTCGTTCCAGATGATGACCATGGCGATGCAGCGCGCTAGCCCAACGATGATCAGCCCGGTGCGGTACTCGGGCAGATCCGGGAGCAGTAGCCAGGCGAGGGTGAACATCAGGGCGGGCCCGATGAGCCAGTTCAGCACGAGAGAACTCACCAGCATCTTGCGGTCGCCCGACACCGAGTCCAGGCGGTCGTAGCGGACCTTGGCCAGTACCGGGTACATCATGATCAACAGGCCCAGTGCGATAGGCAAAGAAATGCCGTCGACCTCAACGGCCGAAAGCGCACTCCCCAGGCCAGGGATTAGGCGACCCAAGAGCAGCCCGGCCGCCATGGCGATGCCGATCCAAACCGGTAGAAACCGGTCGAGCGTGGACAGCTTTCCGACTACCGCCGGCATATCATTGTGCGCCACCGTGTCGGTCATGCCGGCGCCCCCGCCGGTGCTGCGGTTTCAGCACCCGTATGCAACAGCGACGACAACGTCGTGAGCACTTGCGGTACCACCGCGTAGTACACCCACGACGCCCGCCGCTCCGATGTCAACAATCCCGCGTCGCGCAGCACTCTCAGGTGATGGGAAACCGTCGGTTGCGACACACCCACGCCAGCCGAGATGTCGCACACGCACGCCTCACCACCGGCGTGGCTGGCCACCGAACTCAGCAGGCGCAACCGAACCGGATCCGACAAGGCCTTGAACTTCGCCGCCATCTCCACGGCCGCCTGCATGCTCAACGGTTCGCTCACCAACGGTTCCACCTGACAACGGGCAGCCTCGCTACCGAAGCCTTGATTCGACATAAATCGATATTGGCATGGATCGAATCTGGACGCAACAATCACTGGGCGAACACCTCAGACTGCCGGCCGCCGAAGACCTGGACATAGAGACCGGCGGACCACCCGCGACGGGCGGCCCGCCGATCTCATCAGTGAGCCTTCAGCAGCAGGATGTGGCCGCCGTGGCCTTGTCCTGTCGGTCTTCACTGCCTGCTCCTGCAGCGTCGGGTCCGCAGCAGGTCCCGCCTGTGGACTCAATGTCGAGATGTTGAGGGCTGGAGCCGAAACTCTCGGAGTCGGCCAACACGGTGTAGACCTCCCACTTCTCGCCGGCCGGTCCGGTCACCCACACCTTGTCTTGTGTCGCGAAGCAACACGTCGTGCCGATTTCCTCCTCAGTGAACAAGCCCTCGCCGGCGAGGCGGGCGATCTCGGCGTGCACTTTTTCGCTCGATTCCACCTCGACGCCGAGGTGGTTGATGGTGCCGCCATTGCCCGGGTTTTCCAGCAGCACGAGCTTCAGCGGAGGCTCGGCGATCGCAAAGTTGGCGTAGCCCGGTTTCACTTTGGCCGGCTCGGTGTTGAACAGCTTGGAGTAGAACGTGACCGCCCCGTCGAGGTTGTCGACGTTGAGGGCGAGTTGAGCTCGAGACATGGTGTGATCCTCTCTTTGTGTGAGACATATATCGAATTGGCGCGCTGTGCCCAGCATGCCGACCTCTTTGATATATGTCAATATTACTGGCATCCTGTATGCATGCCGAAGGCGCTGCCCGTGATCGACATGTCCGCGCCGGTGTGCTGCGCTCCGGTCGCGGCAGGTCCGATGAGTGATGACGACGCTTTGCAGGTCGCGCTGCGCCTGAAGGCGCTGGCCGATCCTGCCCGGGTGAAGATCATGTCGTTTCTCTTCAGCTCTCCGGTGGGCGAGGAGAACAGTGGGGAACTGGCAGCCACGCTCGGACTAACCGAGTCGACGGTTAGCCACCATCTGAGTCAATTGCGCAAAGCCGGCCTAGTCGAATCCGACCGGCGCGGCATGAACGTCTACCACCGACCCCACCGCGATGCGGTAGCTGCTCTCTGCGCCGTCCTGGACCCAAACTGCTGCAGCTCGTCTCGCGGCCCATCGCGTCGGCGTGGCGCTCGTAGCCCGCGGCAGGCCCGCTGAGACGGCAGGCGTTTTCAGAACGGTGTGCGGCTGCTCAGGGTTGTCCCGGCCTTCAAAGCCGAGGGCGAGGAGACTTCACGAAAAGTGTGCGGAGCCGTGTTCCAGGCGCCGGGCGCTGCAGCCTGTACATAGCCAGTGCGAACTCGGTGCGGGGATGCAGGATAACCGTGGGTTGGGTAACGCTGTACGGCCTTCTATCGGTTCGACATGCGTTGCAGCCCAATGGTTCTGGCGACTGCAAGGGCCGGCAAGGCAGGTGTACTTCTCGCGGATCGACGCGGCACCCGATTAGACGGTCGCGTCCCGTCAGTCTGCTCCCGTCGACCAAGTCGCCCGCTGACCGCTATCGCGGGCAACCGGGTTGTCCGACCTGACCGTGAGCTCGAGATCGACGTGGTTGACCGAAGCTACCTGTGGTTGAACTAGCGCAACCGCCTCGCTGACCACTAGATCGGTCACCGCCATCTCGCCTTCCGGCATCGCTTCGGCAATGAGCCTCACGGTGAGGCTATGACCGTCCGGCCCATATTTGACATACCCAGTGCGCCATCTGCCACCGATATGCTCGATATGACCCAGTCGGCCCTGTTCTAACAAGTCGTCGTGGTCTCCTAACTCGTCTGCCTCGTACTGCGGCACTTCATCTGTCATGTATTCGGGCGTGTCATCCGTCATGCGGCGCACCGTACCAGCGGTGGAGGCGTGCGGGCGTAGGCCTCAAGACGCGGGTTGCCTACTCGCTCGATATCAGGTTGCCTGGTGTCTGATAGGCCGGTCACCGTTATGTCGGTGGGTATGGCTCTTCACCTGGCATCGCGCGTGGCAACGGCTGCTGGCAGTACGCCGACTAATTGCCAGGCAGGTTCGCCACCGTCGAACGCAACTTTGGTGGTGAGTTCTACACACCCTGTCCAAATGTTGCCGCCTCTGGGTACGCGGTGCCTCCATATCTCACCGCCGACGGTGGGTTGGGCTGACTGGCTCGCGAGCGCATTATCGTCCTTCCTCGGGCGGTCCTTTCGGGCGTGTGTGTGTATCAGCCGTATTCGGCGGCACGCATGTTCTTGCCGACTTAGTGTCTCCCTATGACCCACTACGACCTCGTCATTCTCGGGGCGGGCCCCGGTGGATACGTCGCCGCAGTGCGCGCCGCTCAGCTCGGCCTAACGACTGCGATAGTAGAGCGCAAGTACTGGGGCGGGGTATGCCTCAATGTCGGGTGCATCCCTTCGAAAGCGTTGCTGCGCAACGCTGAACTGGCTCACATCGTCACACGGCAACCCGACAAGTTCGGCATCCGCGGCGAGCCGACTATGGATTACGGAGTGGCGTTCGACCGCAGCCGTGAGGTCACCGACGGTCGGGTTGCCGGCGTGCACTACCTAATGAAGAAGAACAACGTCTCCGAGATCCACGGCAGTGGCACCTTCACCGACCCGCATACCCTTTCGGTTGCACTCAACGACGGTGGCACCGACACTCTGACCTTCGACAACGCAATCATCGCCACCGGCGCCAACACCCAATTGGTACCCGGCACATCGTTGTCCGACAACATGGTGACCTACGAGGCGCTCATCCTGTCGCGGGATCTGCCGAGCTCGATCGTCATCGCAGGTGCCGGTGCAATCGGCATGGAGTTCGGCTATGTGCTGGCCAATTACGGCGTAGATGTGACGATCGTGGAGTTCCTGCCGCGGGCCCTTCCGAACGAGGACGCTGAGGTCTCCAAGGAGATTGAAAGGCAGTTCAGAAAGCTCGGCGTCACGGTCCTTACCGGTACCAAAGTGGAAGCGATCAGTGACTCGGGCGCGCAAGTGGTCGTCACGGTAACCAATGACCACGAGACCAGAGAGTTGATGGCCGACAAGGTATTGCAGGCCATCGGGTTTCAGCCAGCCGTCGCCGGCTACGGGCTCGAAACGACGGGCGTAACGCTGACCGACCGCAAGGCCATCGGCATCGACGCCCGCATGCGGACCAACGTGGAGCACATCTATGCGATCGGCGACGTGACCGGCAAAGCGATGCTGGCCCACGTCGCGATGGCGATGGGCGTAGCGGCCGCCGAAGCGATCGTTGGCGTTGAGGCGCTGGACTTCGGTGACTACCGGATGATGCCGCGCGCGACCTTCTGCCAGCCGCAAGTAGCCAGCTTCGGTCTTACCGAACAGCAAGCCCGCGACGAGGGCCACGACATCACGGTGGCCAAGTTCCCCTTCATCGCCAACGGTAAGGCTCATGGGCTGGGCGATGCATCCGGCTTCATCAAGCTAATCGCTGACGCCAAGTACGGTGAGCTCCTCGGTGGCCATCTAATCGGACCCGACGTCGCCGAACTCCTGCCCGAATTGACCCTGGCGCAGAAATGGGACCTCACCGTCAACGAGCTGGTCCAAAACGTGCACACCCACCCGACGTTGTCGGAGGCCCTGCAGGAATGTTTCCACGGGCTGGCCGGTCACATGATCCACTTGTAGGTAGGTGAGACGCCACTTGTGGCCCAATTGAAGTTTTCTTATCGGGGGTTGCGCTGACGGTTCTTCAATCCCGCCAGGCGCCGGATGCTGTCAATATGGGCTGGCGTCGGCAGACGCCTGGTTGCGTTCACGATAGCCACCTGGATGTCGAGGGCATCCTAGTCGTCGTTTAGGTGCCTCAGAACGTCGCGCTGAAGATCGGGGGGGATACAGGGCCGTTGTGGCGGCTGGTGCAAAGCCGCGGGCGTGGCGACCTGGCACCGCAAACCCGCATCGGCTGCCGGGGTGAGCCCGGGCGGGGAACACCCGAGCAGGAGCTTGCGCGGCGGCGGGCCGAGATCAAGGGACTACGTGCCGATCAGACCAAGTCGGCCACCGAGCGCTACATCCTGACTGGCTGGGCACATTTTGGGCACACTTGGGCACAAACGAGGGCAATTCCAGCGAACCACACGCAACGTCAATCAGCAGGTCAGAGCCGTTTTCGGCCCTCTGGCCAGCACCCCGTCCGAGGGTTCAAATCCCTCCGCCACCGCCAAGACCGCCCTCCTGTCACAGCAGGTAAGGGCGGTTTGTCATCAGGCCCGCTCGGGACCGCCCAGCGCGGCCTCGCGGTCCTCGGACGAGAACGCCGCGTCCTCGCCGCCGCGCGTCCGTCGCACCATCTCCCTGGCCGAGGCCATCACGGCGACGGTGGACTCGTAGTGGGAGTCGTCGTAGGTGATCGAGTTGTCCGCGCTGAACCCCATCCGGGCGCCCACCTCGACCGCGTCGATGTTGGCGCCGATGAAGAGGAACTTCCACTGCCATTGGTCCCGTTGCGCAGTGATCAGCTCCTTCACCGCCTGCCAGCTCCACTCGTGGCTGGCGTTCTCCATGCCGTCGGTCATGATCACGCAGATGACGTGGCCTGGCCGCTGAACCTCGGGGAGTGCGGCGAGGCGACGGCCGACCTCGGTGACGAATCTGCCCACGGCGTCGAGCAGGGCCGTCATGCCGCGCGGTTCCACCACCAGATCGGGAACGTCGGCGATCGGGGTCGGGGGATAGAGCACCTCGTACTCGGTGTCGAACTGCGCGAGCGTCATCTGACACTGTCCGGGCAGCAGACGTTGTTCGTTGATCAGTTCCCGCCAACCGTCCTCGGTGGCCTTCTTGGAGGTCTCCATGGAGCCGGAGCGGTCGAGCAGTGCAGCGATCAGGGTCTTGTCGGGGTCGGTCATCGAACGCCTCTCATGCAACAGTGATGAATGTCCGGCGTTCGTGTGCGTACCGACCGCGCGCGGGCCGTGTATCGCCACCGGCAACGAGGGCACAGTGCCGTCTCGATGTGGAGTGGCCGGGCAGTTCTCCGTGAGCCCGAACCACCCGCCATTATAGCCCGTGATCAGCGGTTATGCATGCAGAACAGCCCGTCACCCCACCGGGGTGACGGGCTGACTGCGGGGGTCTTTACTTCTTGAAGGCGTCCTTCACCTTCTCGCCTGCGTCCTTGAGGCTGGACTTGGCCTGATCCGTCTTGCCTTCGTTCTCGGTGCTCTTGTCACCGGTCACCTTGCCGAGACCCTCTTTGGCCTTGCCGCCGAGATCCTCGATCTTGTTGCTGGCCTTGTCGTCGGCGCCCATGCTGTGGTCCCTTCACTTCTCGAAACCGGCCCGGGTAGTCGAACCGTCGATGAGTGAGTACCTGAACGTTCGGGATCTGAAACACGGCGTCAGTTCCTCGGTCGAATGCAGTACCGCAGTACTGCAGTCAGTGACGCACACCACCGCCAGAGTGATGATCACTTGTTGCGCAGCCGCTGAGGGGACGGCTGCGCAACAGGTTCATCGGGACTTCCGGGCGGCGTCGCGGGTCGCCCGGTCGGGCAGGAGCGCCCCGGCCTGCTCCACCGTCAGCGCCGAGTTCAGCACCGCAGCGTCCAGCACGGCCCGGAGTTGATCGGCCGTGATCCCGCGAAGGTCTTCGCGACGCCGCGCACCGAGAAGGTCCAGCGACCACAACTCATCGAGCATCCCGGCCATGAACGAGTCACCCGCGCCCACGGTGTCGGCCACCCGGACCGGCCGGGCGGGAACCCGAACCGAGCCTGCCGCGGACACGGCGAAGGCCCCTTCTCCGCCCGTCGTGACCGCCACGACCGCCGGACCGCGCTGCACCCACCGTTGCGCGACCTCCTCGGGCGTGCTGTCCGGAGCCAGCCATCGAAGGTCCTCGTCGCTGGCCTTGACGACGTCGCTGAGTGACACCAGGCGCTCGATCCGTTCCGTCGTCACCGCAACGTCGGTCACCAGCGACGCACGCACGTTGGGATCGAACGCGATCGTGGCCGACTCACGAAGGGATTCGACGAGAGCGGCGACGGCGAGGCACCCCGGCTCGAGGACCGTCGCTATCGACCCGGTGTGCACCACTGTGGGTGGAGCGACGTCGACCACGCCATCGAGCCGCCAGTCGAGGTCGAACGTGTAGGTCGCCGCGCCGTGAGCGTCGAGCAGCGCGCGCGCCACCGGTGTACGGCGCGCGGCGACGCTGCCTTCGAGCAGGTGTACTCCGGCAGCGGCCACATAGTCGCCGATCCGGCGGCCGCGAGGGTCGTCGCCGATGGAGGTCAGGAAATCGACGCCTCGCCCCAGCCGGGATAATCCCACCGCGACGTTCAACGGGCTTCCGCCCACGTGCTCGGACGCCGGCTTTCCCGCGCGCTCGACGACATCGATCAGCGCCTCACCGATGACGAGCGCGCGGCTCATCAGCGGTCTTCCCTGAGCCTCGCGAGAGTCGCTCGCGCACCGTCGGCGTGCAGCGAGTCCAAGGCCCACCGATAGGCCTCGACGAATCGGGGTTGCTGTGCGAGATCGCCGAACACCGCCGCATTCTCGATGAATGCCAGTGGGTTCTCCCGCTGCGACCGGGCGATCGGGATCAGGGAGTCCGCGAGTTGGTCGACGACCTCGATCGCTTCGCCCTGCTCGTCAACCGCCTCGGCATAGCGCGCCCAGCTCGCCACGATGGCCGCCGAGAGGCGCACCGGCCGATTGCTCTCGAGGTTGGCGCGGATCACCGGCAGCAGCCACTTCGGGATGCGGTCGGAGGAGTCGGCGCACAGCCGCGCGATGGTGTCCCGCACCCCCGGATTGGCGAAGCGTTCGATCAGCGTGCGCTTGTAGTCGGCGAGATCGATGCCAGGCACGGGTTTGAGGGTTGGGGTCGCCTCCGAATCCATGTAAGCGACAAGAAAATCAGCGAAGAGTGGATCGCCTGCGGCGTCGTGGACGAGCCGATAGCCGGCAAGGTAGGCGAAGTAGCACAGGCCCTGGTGGCTGGCGTTGAGCAGACGCAACTTCATCAACTCGTAGGGCGTGACATCGTCGACCATCAGGACGCCGACGTCCTCGAGCGGCGGCCGGCCATCGGCGAAGTCGTCTTCGAGCACCCACGCGGTGAACGGTTCGGCGACCACCGGCCATTGGTCTTCCAGGTCGTAATCCTGCGCCAGTGCGGAGACGACCTCAGGCGTCGTGACGGGCGTGATGCGATCCACCATCGAGTTCGGGAACTTCGTGTGCTCTGCCATCCACTCCGACAGACCCGGATGAACCTTGTCGGCGTAGCCGGTGAACGCCCGGCGGGCGATGTCACCGTTGCCCTCGATGTTGTCGCACGACACGATCGTCGGCGACGCGATACCGCGGGCCCGGCGCCGCTCCAGCGATTCGGTGACGAGGGCGAAAACCGAGAGCTCACCGGCATTCTCGATCTGGTAGCCGCCCTCGGTGATCGTCATCGACACCATTCGGGTGGTGGGAGCGGCCAGTAGTTCGATCACTGCCTCGGGGTCATCGGGGGCATAGCGGAAGTCGACGATGGAGCCGATGACCCGCACGTCCCGGGAACCATCGGGATTCTTCAGGATCAGCGTGTAGAGGCCGTCCTGTGCTTCCAGCGCCTCCTTCATCCGCTGGTCGGCGGGCATCACCCCGACGCCGCAGATCCCCCACTCGCGGGCCAGGCCGCGTTCCAGTAGCTGGTCGACATACATCGCCTGGTGCGCGCGATGGAATCCGCCGACTCCGAAATGCACTATGCCGACGCTGATCTCATGGCGGTCATATGTCGGGCCTGCGACGGGAAGGTGGACTAGTGCCGAGCGGTTGAGCTTCATCAGATCGCCACCACGGCCTTGACGCTACCGGGGATACGGTCGGAGTCGAGCGCATCGGCGGTCTTCTCGAGCGGGAACCTGCCGGTGACCATCGCGTCGAGATCCACGAGTCCACGCTCGACGAGCGCGATCGCCGAAGGCCATGTGTTGGCATAGCGGAACACTCCGGTCACCACGAGCTCGCGGTTCTGAATCAGCTGGGTGGGGAGTGTCATCGTCTCCGCACCCGAGCCGACCAGGACGACGGATCCGGCCGGACGCACCGTAGACATCCCTCCCATGACCGCTGCCGGAGCCCCCGACGCGTCGATGAAGGCGTCCACTCGCAGACCGGCGAGATCATCGGTTGCGGGATCGACGACCGCTGTCGCCCCGAAGTCGCGAGCACGCTTGCGGCGTGACACGTCCAGATCTGTCACGACGATGTCGGTCGCGCCGTACGCGCGGGCGACCTGCGCCACGACGATGCCGATCGGTCCCGCGCCCGCGATCAGGACGCGCGAACCACCGGTCACCCCGGCCTTGCGCACAGCGGCGATCCCCACCGACAGCGGCTCGCACAGTGCGGCGGCTTCGTCGGTGATCGTGTCCGGCACAGGGTGGGCGAAGGCGGCTCCGATCGTCACGTAGTCGCAGAGCGCTCCGTCGACCGGAGGTGTCGCGTAGAACCGCATATGCGGGCAGAGGTTGTATCGGCCGCTGCGGGTCTCGGCGCTGTCCGGGTCGGGCTTCTGCGGCTCGACGGACACTCGTTGACCGAGTCGCGAGAAGGGAACGCCGTCGCCGACGGCAACGATGGTGCCTGCGGCTTCGTGGCCGAGAACGAGGGGTCCGTCGACGACGAAACTGCCCACCCTGCCGTGCCGGTAATAGTGTGCATCGGACCCACACACCCCCACCGCTGAGACCTGGACCAGCACTTCTCCGCCCGCCGGTGCCGGGATCGGTCGATCTTGAATTTCGATCACTCCGGGTTCGACGAGTACCGCGGCTCGCATCTGCCCATCCGGAGCGAGTGTTGTGTGCGTCACATTCACCATGCTAACGTGATGAGCAGAATAACGCACCCCTGAGCATTTGCTCAGGGGTGATGCCTCCCGAAAGCGACTCCATGGCCCGAGCGATGACCGACGGCAGCGGTACCGGCCCGCGCCTGCAGCCGGGTCGGTCGCGGGAGCGCTCGCCCGACGAAGTGCGGTTGGCCCTGCGGGCGGCAACGCTCTATTACCTGGACGGACTGACGCAGGCCGAGATCGCCGCCCGTCTGGGCGTCTCACGACCGACCACGGGTCGGCTCATCGCCAGGGCGAAGGCAGACGGATTGGTGCGTATCGAGGTCGTCGTGCCACCGGACGTCGGCGACGACCTCCACGCCGCAGAAGAGCGCGATCTGGAACGCAAGTTCGGCCTGACCGAGGCCGTCATCGCCGGCCGCGGCGTCGATGTCGGAGCGTTGTCGGACGCGGTGGGTTTCGCCAGCGTCGGCCGGGCCGCCGCCGCGCTGCTGACGAGGCGGTTGTCGCCCACGGACACCATGGGATTCACCTGGGGGCCCGAACAGGTGGCGGTCGCCACGGCCTTGACGCCCGGCTTGGCAACCTGCCGCGCGGTGGTTCAGCTCGACGGCGCCATATCGACGATCACCTGTCAGACGGGTGCTGACTACATTCTGAGTCACTGCGCTGACGCATTGCGCGCAGAAGCAATTCGCCTGCCTGCGCCGCTGTACGCCGATCCGTCGACGGTGGCTTCCCTGCATCAGGATTCGGTGATCTCTCGCACTCTGATCACCGGTCGTCGAGCTGAGTTGATGCTGTTCGGCGTCGGCGCCGTCTCGACATCGACCACATTGTTTCAGGGCAGTTTCCTGGACACCGGAATGCTGGACGAGTTGGTGGCTCTGGGTGCGGTGGGAGAGATCGGCGGACGATTCTTCGACTTCGAGGGTGTGCCGGTGGAGACCGAACTGCTGCAGAGGGTGATCTCAGTGCCCTTGGAAGACATTCGCAACTGCCCCAAGACGATTCTGATCGCCAGCGGCGCCACCAAGCACGCCGCAGCCCTGGGGGCCCTGCGGGGCGGGCTGGCCCATTTTTTGGTGTGTGATATCGACTGTGCCCGTTGGCTACTCAGCCATGACAAGTGAGGTGAAGGTGAAGAAGCTACGAAGAGCTGTACGCCGACTGGCCGCCTGTGTGGCGGTGTCCGGCCTGGCGTTGACCGCGGGATGTGCGGGCGCAGGAAGTCTCGGCGCGTCGGACAACGAGGTCACGATCGCGCTGGTGTCGAATTCGCAGATGACCGACGCCCAGAAGTTGTCGTCGGAGTTCGAGAAGGAGAACCCCGGCACGACGCTGAAGTTCATCTCATTGTCGGAGAACCAGGCGCGCGCCAAGATCACGATGTCGACCGCCATGGGCGGCAGCGAGTTCGACGTGGTGATGATCAGCAACTTCGAGACCCCGCAGTGGGCCAAAGACGGCTGGCTGGTCAACCTCTCGGATTTCGCCAAAAAGACGCCGGGGTACGACGAAAACGACTTCATCCCGTCCCTGCGGGAGTCGCTGTCCTACGAGGGCAACATGTACTCGGTGCCCTTCTACGGCGAATCCTCGTTCCTGATGTACCGCAAGGACCTCTTCGAGCAGGCGGGGATCCAGATCGATCAGAGCCCGGGCTACCAACCGACGTGGCAGGAGGTCGCGGGGTGGGCCGACCAGCTCAAGACCGACGATCGAGCGGGCATCTGCCTGCGCGGCAAACCGGGCTGGGGTGAGGTACTGGCTCCCCTCGACACGGTGATCAACACCTTCGGCGGGCGCTGGTTCGACGAGAACTGGAACGCACAACTCAACAGCCCCGAGGTGAAGAAGGCGGTCAACTTCTATGTCGACACCATCAAGCAGTCCGGTGAGTTAGGCGCCGCGTCAACCGGTTTCCAGGAGTGCGCCAATCTGTTCGGCCAGGGACAGACGGCGATGTGGTACGACGCCACATCGGCGGTCTCGGTACTGGAGGATCCGCAGACCTACCCCGACCTGGTCGGCAAGATCGGCTATTTGCCGGCCCCCATCGTCGAGAAGCCGAACTCCGGCTGGCTCTACACGTGGGCGCTGGGCATTCCGAAGGCCGCCAAGAATCCCGAGGGTGCCTGGAAGTTCATATCGTGGATGACCAGCAAGGACTACATCAAGCTGGTCGGCGAGAAACTCGGCTGGGCGCGCGTCCCGCCGGGCAGTCGGATCTCGACCTACAAGGACCTCCCCGAGTACGAGGCGATCTCCAAGTCCTACGGTCCGTTGACCCTGGAGTCGATCCAGAACGCGACGCCGAACAAGCCGACGGTGCAACCGGTTCCGTACACAGGTATCCAGTTCGTCGGGATCCCGGAGTTCCAGGACCTGGGCACGCGGGTCAGTCAGCAGATCAGTGCGGCGATCGCCGGTCAGAAGTCGGTCGATGACGCGTTGGACCAAGCTCAGGAATACGCCGAAGTCGTCGGCAAGACCTACCAGGAGAAGTGATGACCGTTACTGCCGATACCGAACGCGAGGCCGGTCAAGAGGCGGCCGCCGAGCGGGTCCGCAAGATCCGCGCAGCGCAGAACACCGGGGTGAGCCGCGCGGAAGGCTGGCGCCGGCGCGGACCCCTGCTACCCGCCCTGATCTTCATGATCGTGGTCACGCAGGTCCCGTTCCTGGTCACGCTGTACTACTCCACCCTGTCCTGGAACCTGGTCCGGCCGGGTTCCCGGCAGTTCGTCGGGTTCAACAACTACGTCGCGGTGGTCAAGGACAGTCAGTTCTGGTCGGTGGCGATCAACACCGTCGTGCTGATCGTCGTGGTCGTCCTCGTCTCGGCACTCTTCGGGTTGCTGATCGCGCTCCTGCTGGATCGGGCGTTCCTCGGCCGCGGCGTGGTGCGAACGCTGTTGATCACGCCGTTCCTGATCACACCCGTTGCGGGGGCGCTGATCTGGAAGACCACGATCCTCGATCCGAACAACGGAATCCTGAACTGGCTGCTGTCTCTGGTGGGCATCGGGCCGGTCGACTGGATCGGCCAGTTCCCGCTGACGATGGTCATGGTGGAACTGATCTGGCAGTGGACGCCGTTCATGATGCTGCTGATCCTCGCCGGCCTCACGTCGATGCCCCGTGACCAACTCGAGGCCGGGCGGGTCGACGGGGCGGGCGCCTTCCAGTTGTTCCGCGAGTTGACCCTGCCCCACCTTCGGCGATTCATCGAATTGGGTGTCGTGCTCGGTGCGATCTACCTCGTGAACACCTTCGACGCCATCTACATGATGACCCAGGGCGGTCCGGGTATCGCCAGCGCAAATCTGCCCTTCTACATCTTCCAGCGCGCGTTCCTCGGCTTCGACATGGGCCAGGCTGCGGCGATGGGCGTGGTGGTGGTGATCTTCACGATCATCATCGCGAACTTCGCACTTCGATTGATCTTCAAATCGTTCTCCGGAAAGGAAGAGGCGGCCTGATGACCACTCCGCGAGTAGTCGATACCACTGACCAGCCCACTACCACCTCGGACCGGGCCGCACGCCCGAAGAAGAAGAGCCGCAAGTTCAGTCCCTGGGGGGTGGTGGCGTGGCTCGTCGGCCTCGGCTTCTTCTTCCCGGTGTTCTGGATGGTCCTGACGGCGTTCAAGCAGGAAAGCGATGCGGCGACCAATCCGCCCAAGCTGTTCTTCGCCCCGACGCTCGATCAGTTCCAAGCGGTCTTCGATCAAGCCATCGGTCCCGCGATGCTGAACTCCATTTTTGCGACCGGGCTTTCGACGCTGTTCGTGCTACTGCTGGGCACCCCGGCGGCATTCGCCCTGTCCCTGCGGCCGGTGCGCAAGACGCAGGACGCGTTGTTCTTCTTCATGAGCACCAAGATGCTGCCGGTGGTGGCCGTGATCCTGCCGCTGTACGTCATCGTGTCGAATATCGGTCTGCTGGACAACATCTGGGCCCTGGTGATCCTGTACACGGCGATGAACCTGCCCATTGCGGTGTGGATGATGCGCTCGTTCTTCCTCGAGGTGCCCGGGGAGCTCCTGGAGGCGGCCAGCCTGGACGGTGCCAGTCTGTGGCGTTCGGTGCGTGAGGTGATCCTCCCGCTGGTGTCGCCGGGAATCGCGGCAACGGCGCTGATCTGCGTGATCTTTGCCTGGAACGAGTTCTTCTTCGCGGTCAACCTCACCGCGGTGAACGCCCAGACCATGCCCGTGTATCTCGTCGGTTTCATCGCCGGTGAGGGCCAGTACTGGGCCGTGTTGTCGGCAGCCGCGACGATGGCCGCCCTTCCCGTGATCCTGTGCGGATGGTTCGCACAGAACAAGCTGGTGCGCGGACTCTCGTTCGGCGCGATCAAGTAGACCACCATCCCAGACCCCTGAAACTCCCGAAGATAGAGAGCGAAAGACATGGCATCGATCACCTACAGAAACGCGACCTGCATCTACGAGGGCTCCGACAAGCTCGCGGTCGACAACTTGAATCTCGACATCCAGGACGGCGAATTCGTCGTCCTGGTCGGCCCGTCCGGTTCCGGCAAGAGCACGGCGCTGCGCATGCTGGCCGGCCTCGAGGACATCGACGAGGGCGCCATCGAGATCGGCGGCAAGGACATGACGGGTGTGCCGTCCAAGGACCGCGACATCGCGATGGTGTTCCAGAACTATGCGCTGTATCCGAACAAGACGGTCGCCGAGAACATGGGCTTCGCGCTCAAACTGCGCGGAGTGCCGGCCGACGAGCGGCGCCGGAAGGTCGAGGAGGCGGCCAAGGTGCTCGACCTGACCGAGCACCTGGATCGCAAACCCGCCAAGCTGTCCGGCGGCCAGCGTCAGCGCGTCGCGATGGGCCGCGCCATCGTCCGCGAGCCGCAGGTGTTCTGCATGGACGAGCCACTGTCGAACCTCGATGCCAAACTGCGCGTGCAGACTCGCACCCAGATCGCGGCGCTGCAGCGGCGGTTGGGGACCACGACGGTCTACGTCACCCACGACCAGGTCGAGGCGATGACGATGGGTGACCGGGTCGCAGTCCTCAAAGGCGGCAAACTGCAGCAGTTCGCCGCGCCGAACGAGCTGTACGATCGGCCGGCGAACGCCTTCGTCGCGGGCTTCATCGGATCGCCGGCTATGAATCTGTTCACCGCGTCGATCGCCGACAACGGTGTTCGGGTCGGCGAATCGGTGTTCGAACTCGAGCGCGACCAGATCTCGCTGCTCTCGTCCAGTGGGCTGCAGGAGGTCAGCGTCGGGATCCGGCCCGAGCAACTAGAAATCGTCGAGACCGGTGGCGTCGAGGTCGTCGTCGACTTGGTCGAGGACCTCGGCAGCGAGGCCTACGTCTACACCCATGCCGGTTCGGGTTCGAGCGGTGTCGAGTTGGTGGCACGCTGCAACCCGCGTACTGCGCCCAGGTTGGCCGATACCGTGCGCTTGCGCAGGCATCCCGACGGGGCAGTGCACCTCTTCGACCCGAAGTCGGGCGAACGCCTCAACTGACCTTGTCCGGCATGGCAGTTCACTCGTCGTCATCGAGGACGGTGTAGAAGGACTCGCCGTCCTCGGGCGTCCCGTCGATCTGCCCGAAAGTGCGGCGGTCGGGACGTGCCTCTTCGGGTGCGCCGGGCGGCAGCACGTCGGGCACCTCGGCGGCCAGCTTCTCGTCGAGGGTCTCGTCCTCCTCGGCGTCGATCCACTCGTCGGGCGGGTCGACGACGGAGTCGCCGTCGTCGTTGCGCACCTCGTCGGAGTCGAGTGACTCGCTCGGTCCGAGGGTGTCGTCGGGGCCTGCGTCGTCGTAGTCACCGTTACGGTCCATGTCCGTGAGTCTGCCCTATCGACGCCTCGGGGGCCCGCAGATCCTGCTACCGTCCGCGGGGTGTATCGGGTGATCCAATGGGGCACAGGCGCAGTCGGGACCGAGATGCTGACCGCGATCCTCGATCGCCGCCGAGTCGACCTGCAGGTCGTCGCAGCCCGGGTGTACGCCGAGGACAAGAACGGCGTCGACATCGGCATCCTGGCCGGACGGGACCCGGTCGGTGTCGCGGCCACCACCGACGTCGAGCAGATCCTCGCGACCGACGCCGACTGCGTGCTCTACACGCCGCGCACCGCGCGGGTCGACGACGTGTGCGCGCTGCTGGCCAGCGGCAAGAACGTCGCCACGACGGCGTTCATGTTCCATCCGCGCCGCATGGCCCCGGCCGACCGGGAGAGGGTGCGCGCCGCGTGTGAACAGGGCGGCACCTCCGTGCACGGCAGCGGGCTGAACCCGGGCAACCTGTCCGGGGTGCTCCCACTCGCGTTGTCCGGCATGAGCAGGCGCATCGAGAAGATCACCCTGTGCGAGCGGGCCGACTGGTCGGTCTACGAGAGCACCGGAATCACGTTCGACAACATGGCTTTCGGGCAGCCGGTGGAGTCGATCAGCCCGACGGCCACGGAGTTCCTGGCGTTCAACAGCTCGATCTTCGTCGAGCAGGTCTGGCTGATCGGTGACGCGCTCGGTGCGGACCTCGACGAGGTCACCGCGACCGTGGAAGCCGTTGCCGCACAGAAGGATCATCAGATCTTCGAGCACCGGCTGGACGCCGGGACCACCGCCGGGCAGCGCTGGAACTGGGTCGGCCGCCGCGCCGGCGTGCCGCGCGTCGAGATCGAGACACTGTGGACGGTCGGCGGCGAGTACCCCGGCCACTGGCCCAGCCCCAGACACGGCTGGACGCTGACGATCGAGGGCGACCCGTCGATGCAGGCGCACTTCGTGTCGCTCGCCAGCTTCAGCCGCCCGGCGAGCATGGCCGAGCACGTGCGGTCGGCGAATGTGGCCACCGCGATGCAGGTGCTCAACGCCGTGCCCGAGATCTGTCAGGCGCCGGTCGGTTTCGCGACGATGGCCACGCTGCCGCTCATCCGCAACACACGGGCCTTCGGCCCTCAGCCGTAGAACATCACCCAGTAGTCGGCGGTCCACGCCCCGCCTGAGCACTTGAGCGGGACGCCATCGGGCGACTGGGCCACGCCCGTGGCATCGCCGCACGGGGAGCGCAGCAGGCGCACCCCGGCCAGGGGCGGCGACGACACCCACGAGCCCTTCGAGTTGCACGCCAGGGTGTTGCCGCCGGCGTCAAGGCCGAAGTTGTTCCGGGTGCCCTGCACGCACTCACCGCCCGCGTGGACGCCGCGGTCGACGTACGGAACACAACTCGCGTCATCGCAGGCGCCGGGGGACGCCGCGGCGGATCCGGCGCCGAGTCCCAGCAACGGAGCGACGAGCAGACCACCGGCGAACGCGACCACACCACTGCGCTTCATGGCCACGAGCCTAGATCGTCGCGCCGGGATCGTGAGCGGAGTTTGCCGGCATTGCCCCGACATCGGAGCGCAGCGCGTAGGGTGACCGACCATGAAGGCGCTGGTGAGTGCGGTGGCGGGTGTGCTGCTTGCGGTGAGTGCGCTGATCGGCGCGGCCCCGGCCGGCGCCGACGTGGTGGCCTATCTGGTCAACGTCACGGTGCGGCCCGGCTACAACTTCCCCAACGCCGACGCCGCGCTCGGGTACGGGCACAGCATCTGCGACCGGGTGGCGGCGAAGATGAGCTACGCCGATCTGGTCAACCAGGTGAAGGCCGACTTCCGCACCGCCGATTACTACCAGGGCGCCTACCTGATCAACCAGGCCGTCAACGAACTGTGCCCCGCGCAGATCTGGCAACTGCGGCAGTCGGCCGCCGGCTACATCCCCAACTAGGGGCAGCTCACCTCGATCTCGAACGGCTTGGTGACCGGCTGCATGGGGTTGGCCATGTCGACGCCCGTGGCGTTGCCCGAGATCTTGTAGGTCTTGTCGTCCTTCTCGACCTTGGCGTCGCCCTGGCCCGCGCCGCTCTGGTAGCCCAGCGTGACGCCGTTGACGTTGCCCAGCCCGACCGACACCACCGAGGGGCTGTCGCCGGAGCTCACGACGGCGCCGATTCCGGTGCTGGCGTTGCCGATCGCGATGTTCGTGTTGCCGCCCATGTCCGAGCAGACGACGTTGCCCTGGATCTCCTGATCTTTGCCGTCGATGGTGACGGTGGTCTTGCCTTCGGCCGCGGCGGCCGACGAGGTCTCCCCGGAGGTCTCGGACTTCTTCTCCGAGGAACAGCCCGACAGGCCGGCGATGAGGATCGCTGCGCCGCCGACGGCGACCAGGATTTCACGCTTCACCACGGTTCTCCTTCTTGTCGTGTGATCCGTCGACACCGGCGGATCATCTCCAGCAGTATGGGTGGCGCCCTTGCCCGGGTTAGCCAAATTACGAAAATGTGACAAGCGTGGAAGGTCGCTGAGATGAAGACGTTGCGAACACCGGAGGACCGCTTCGCCGATCTGCCCGGTTTCGACTACCCGCCGCGGTACGCAGACATCCCCGACGACGACGGCGCGACGGTGCGCATCGCGTGGGTCGAGAGCGGGCCTGCCGACGGCGCCCCGGTGCTGATGCTGCACGGCGAACCGACATGGTCCTACCTGTACCGGCGGATGATCCCGATCCTCGCGGCGGCCGGGCACCGCGTCATCTGCCCCGACCTCATCGGCTTCGGCCGGTCCGACAAGCCCACCCGAGTCGAAGACCACAGCTACGCCCGCCACGTCGGATGGATCCGCGCGCTCGTCGTCGACGTGCTCGGGCTGCGCGGCGCGACCCTGGTCGGCCAGGACTGGGGTGGGCTGATCGGGCTGCGGGTGGCCGCCGAGAACCCGGAGGTGTTCACGCGCCTCGTCGTCGCCAACACCGGACTGCCCACCGGTGACCACCCGATGCCCGAGGTCTGGTGGCAGTTCCGCCGGTCGGTGGAGGCCGACCCGCAGCTGAGGGTCAGCGACTACATCCGGGCGGGCTGTGTGCGCCCGGTCGACGACGCCGTGCGTGCGGCCTACGACGCACCGTTTCCGGACCCCACCTATCTGGCCGGTCCGCGGGCCATGCCCCTGCTGGTCCCCACCACCCCCGACGACCCGGCATCGGAGGCCAACCGTGCCGCGTGGAAGGCGCTGACCGGCAGGTCGGCGCCGGCGTTGGTGGCGTTCAGCGACGGCGACCCGATCACCGGCGCGATGGCGCCCATCTTCTCCGCTGTGCTTCCCGGCGCGGCCGGTGTGGAGCATCCGGTGATCGGCGAGGCCGGTCACTTCCTCCAGGAGGATGCCGGCGAGGAGCTCGCCGCGGCGATCGCCGCGTTCCTCAGCAGGACACCCTGATCCCGAAGGTGCCCGACGTGCGGAAGCTCGGGTTGTCGGTGGCGAAGCCGTCCGCGGTGCCTGCTATCTCGTAGGTGCGGCCGCTCATCGTCACCTTCGCCTCCCCGCCGAGCCCCGCGTTGTAGCTGCCGGTGAACCCGCCCAGGTCCCTGATGCCGACCGCTTCCACGGTCAGCTCGTCGGCGCTCGACACCACGGCCGAGACCCCGCTGCCTGCGTCGCCGGTGCTGATCGTCATCATCGTGCCGGCCGGAGTGCACTGCACCGCTTCGGTGGTGCCGGTGTCCTGACCGTTGACGGTCACCTGCGCGGTGCCCGCCACGAGTTGCCCGGGCGGAGGCTGATAGTCGGGCGGCGACGACGAACAGCCGGCCACCGCCGCGGCGGCGGCCACAACGGCCAGAGTTCGTCGCATCATCACAATGGGAGAATCTACGACGTGGCGGCCCCCGATATCAGCGATCCGTTCTTTCGTGTGGAGGCAGAGCTGCCTGGGGGGCTGGGCCGTGCAGGCGTGATCCACACGCCGCACGGTGACATCGCCACCCCGGCGTTCATCGCGGTGGGCACTCAGGCGACTGTCAAGGCGGTACTGCCGGAGACCATGAAAGCGCTTGGTGCGCAAGCCATCCTGGCAAACGCCTATCACCTCTACCTGCAGCCCGGGCCGGACATCGTCGACGAGGCCGGGGGGCTGGGCGCGTTCATGAACTGGCCGGGACCCACGTTCACCGACAGCGGCGGGTTCCAGGTGATGTCGCTGGGCGTCGGGTTCAAGAAGGTGCTGGCGATGGACACCGCCCGGGTGCAGGCCGACGACGTCATCGCCGACGGCAAGGAGCGGCTCGCCCACGTCGACGACGACGGCGTGACGTTCCGGTCGCACCTGAACGGGTCGACGCACCGGTTCACCCCGGAAGTGTCGATCGGTATCCAGCACCAGCTCGGCGCCGACATCATCTTCGCGTTCGACGAGCTCACCACGTTGGTAAACACCCGCGGCTATCAGGAGAGTTCGGTGCAGCGCACCCACGAGTGGGCGGTGCGCTGCCTGGCCGAGCACCGCCGGCTGACGGCGCTGCGGCCGGACAAGCCGGCACAGGCGCTGTTCGGGGTGGTGCAGGGCGCCCAGTACGAGGACCTGCGGCGACAGGCCGCCCGCGGCCTGACCGAGATCATCGACGCCGACGGGAACGGGTTCGACGGATACGGCATCGGCGGCGCGCTGGAGAAGCAGAACCTGGCCACCATCGTCGGCTGGGTCAGCAGTGAGCTGCCCGCCGACAAGCCGCGCCATCTGCTGGGCATCAGCGAGCCCGACGATCTGTTCGCGGCGGTCGCTGCGGGCGCGGACACCTTCGACTGCGTGTCGCCGTCGCGGGTGGCCCGCAACGCCGCGGTGTACACCCACACCGGCCGGTTCAACATCACCGGCTCGCGCTACCGCCGCGACTTCACCCCGATCGACGCCGAATGCGACTGCTACACGTGCGCCCACTACACCCGCGCCTATCTGCACCACCTGTTCAAGGCCAAGGAGATGCTGGCCTCGACGCTGGCCACGATCCACAACGAGCGCTTCGTCGTCCGACTCGTCGACGACATCCGCGCGGCGATCCTCGCGGGCCGGTTCGACGACCTGCGCGACCACGTTCTGGGCCGGTACTACGCGACGCGGTGAGCCGGCTCAGCTGAGCGCTTCGACCACTTCCCGGGCGGCGCGCTCGCCGGCCTCGACCGCACCTTCCATGTAGGCGCTCCACTGCGTCGCGGTGTCGGTCGACGCCCAGTGGATGACGCCGATCGGTTCGGCGAGCGCGGGGCCGTAGGTCGTCCACACCAACGGTCCGCAGTTGGCGTTGTAGCAGCCCCGGGTCCACTGACGGCTGCCCCACTCGCCGTCGACGTAGGCCACCGGACGGGCCGCCTTGTCGCCGTAGTGGCGCACCAGTTCCTCGGTGAGCGCCGCACGCCGCTCCTCCTGCGACCAGTGGCCGTGCGTGCGCGCCTGTTCGCCCTCGAGGAACATCAGGATCACCCCGCGGTCGTCGCCGGGAAGGCAGGTGTCGTTGGACATCCGGGCGGGCCCGATGTCGGAGATCAGCTGGCCGTTGAATCCGTCTGCACGCCAGAAGGGTTCGTCGTAGACGAAGAAGGCCTTCATCGCCGCGGAGTTCGGCATCCGCTGGGTGAGTTGGTCACGGTAGCCGGAAAGCGGTGGGTCGTACATGATGCGCCCGGCCAGCATCGGGGAGATCGCGACGATGACGCGCCGCCCGCGGGCGATCCGTCCGCCGCGGCAGTGCACGGTGACGCGTTCGGCGCCGTGCTCGATCTCCCGCACGGGCGCGTCGAGCACCAGATGGCTTTCGACCAGCGCGGCCAACCTGTTCGGGATCTCGGCGGTGCCGCCGACGAAGCGGGTGGTCTGCGCGCCGCCCTCGGACTCGGCGAACAGTTCTGCGGTGACACCACAGGTCTGGATGGTGAACAGCAGGTGCAGGAACGACACCTCCACGGTCGGCACCGCGAGGATCCCGACGGTGCAGATCTCGAGCAGCGTCCGGGCGACCGGGGACAGGGCCTGCCCGTCGTACCAGGCGCCCGCGGTGATCGCGTCCCACTCCTCGGCGCGCGGCGCACGCCACGGTGCTTCGGGCGGGACCTCGGCCGCCAGTTCGTCGAGCAGCCGGAGCACCTTCGCGAGCTCGGCCAGTTCGTCGCCGAACCGGCGGTGAAAATCGTTCTGTCGCAGCACCGGCGAACCGGCCAACTCGTAGGACGTCTCGCCCTCGTCGAACTGCGGGTAGGTCTCGACGCCGAGTTCCTCTGCCAGCGCGAACATCCGGTGATGGGTGTCGCCGATCCACTGGGCGCCGATCTCGACGGGCAGCCCGGGCAGCACCTCCTCGGTGAGGATCCGGCCGCCCACCCGTTCGTCGGCCTCGAGGATCAGCGGCGTCAGACCCGCCGCGAGGACCGTGCGCGCCGCGATCAGCCCGGAGATACCGGCCCCGACGATGATGACGTCCGCCTCGTGTGCTGCCATGCAGCACACTGTCTCACGGTGCCGCTACAGCGGGTTGAGAATCCTCTGCAGGAACTGCCGGGTGCGCTCGTGCTGCGGATCGCCGATCACCGCCGCGGGCGGGCCCTGCTCGAGGATCACGCCCTGGTCGGTGAACAGCACCTGGTCGGAAACGCCTCGGGCGAACTGGATCTCGTGGGTGACGATGACCAGGGTCCAGCCCTCGACGGCCAGGTCCCGGATGACTGCGAGCACCTCGCCGACGAGCTCGGGGTCCAGCGCGGAGGTCGGTTCGTCGAACAGGACCACCTTCGGTCTCATCGCCAGCGCACGGGCGATGCCGACGCGCTGCTGCTGGCCGCCGGAGAGCTGGAACGGGTACTGGTCCCGTTTGTCGGCCAGTCCGACCTGCTCGAGCAGTTGCACCGCCTCGGCCTCGGCCTCCTCGCGGGGCCGCTTCTGCGCGACGACCGGTCCCTCGGTGACGTTCTGCAGAACGGTCTTGTGCGGAAACAGGTTGTGCGACTGGAACACGAAGCCGCTCTGGGCCCGGTAGCGCCGCAGCTGATCCTTGGTGACGGGTCCGGAGAAGTCGATCTCGACGTCACCCACTCTGATGACGCCCGTATCGGGGCTGTCGAGCGCGTTGAGTGCCCTCAGCAGGGTGGTCTTCCCCGACCCGGACGGGCCGATGATCGTTGTTGCCGAACCGCTGGGCACGGTGAACGAGACGCCCTTGAGCACCTCGAGCGGCCCGAAGGATTTGTGCACGTCCTCGGCGACGATCCGATTCTGGCGCTGGTTCTCGGTGGGCTGCTCGGTCACTTCGCCACGTACCTCTCCAGTCGGTGTTCGATTCGGGCCTGACCGAACGACAGCACCAGGCAGATCACCCAGTAGTACACGGCCGCCGTGCCGTACAGGGCGAAGAACTCGAACGTGGGCGCGGCGATGATCTGCGCCTGCCGCAGCAGCTCGGTGACCAATATGGTTGAGGCGAGGGAAGTGTCTTTGACCAGGGAGATCAACGTGTTGGACAGCGGCGGGACGGCCACCCGGGCGGCCTGGGGCAGGACGATCCGGCGCAGCGTGCCCGTGTAGTCCAGTCCGATGGTCTGCGCGGCCTCCCACTGACCCTTCGGGATGCTCTGGATCGCCGAGCGGATGATCTCGGCGGCGTAGCCACCGACGTTGAGGGAGAACGCGATCACCGCGGCCGGGAACGGGTCGATCTTCACGCCGAACTGCGGCAGCGCGAAGAACACGATGAACAGCTGCACCAGCAGCGGCGTCCCCCGGATCACCGAGATGTAAAACCGGGCGACGTTGCTCGCGACGATGTTCGACGACAGCCGGGCCAGCGCCACCGCCAGGGCGATCACCAGGCCGAGGGCGAAGCTGATCACGGTCAGCGGGATCGTCATCGTGAGCGCGGCCCTGGCCAGCGGCCAGAGGTTCTCGCCGATCAGCTGCCAGGTGGAACGAGGGGGCGCGGCGCCGGCCGCCTCCGGGGCGCCGGAGGCGTTGGCGTTGAGGTACTTCTGCGAGATCTGGGCCAAGGTGCCATCGGCGCGCAGTTCGTCGAGTGCGGCGTTCAGCTCGGGCAGCAGCCCGCTGTCCTTGCGGGCGGCGAATCCCTGCTCGCTCTTCTCGCCCACGGTGCCGGCGATCTTGACCGAGGAGTCCTTGGTCTCGGCGAAATAGGCGTACACCGCGATGCTGTCGTTGATCACGACGTCGACGCGGCCCTGGCTGAGCAGCGTGATCGCCTGCGTGAACCCCTCCACCGATTCCACCCGGGCGCCGGCCTTGCGGGCGACCTCCGACCAGTTGCTGGTGGCGTTCTCCGCGGCGACCTTGCCTTTCAGGTCGTCCAGCGAGGTGATGGAGTTGTCGTCGGCGCGGGTGACGATGACGCCCTCGCCGATCGAATACGGCTGCGACAGGTCGTATTTCGCCTTGCGCTCGGGGTTGATGGTCACCTCGTTGGCGACCACGTCGAACCGGTTGGCCTCCAGCGCGGCGAACATCGAGTCCCACGGCGTCTCGACGAACTCGACGGTGACGCCGATCTTGTCGGCGACGGCCCGGGCGACGTCGACGTCGTAACCGACCAGCCGGCCGGTCGCGGCGTCGTGGTAGGAGAACGGGGAGTAGACGCCCTCGGTGCCCACCCGCAGCACGCCGGCGGACTTGATGGGGGTGTCGCCGCCGCCGGAGGAGCCGGCGCAGCCGGCGAGGATCAGCGCCGCGAGGAGGAGGACCGCCGGCAGCGTGCGGCGTAGTCGATGCACCGGCCGCACGCTAGCAACACCGGCCGTCGATCTGAAGGGTTCTGCTCACCCGGGCAGGTATACCCACGGTGTGCGGGGCAGACGCGCCGGATCGAACTCCGGCAGCATCCGCGCCACCGTGTGCGCGGAGAACCCCAGCGAGTCCGCGATCTGGGCCAGCGCCCGGTCTACTCCGATCTCGGCCAGGGTCACCGCCCCGTCCCGCTTGGCCAGCCGTGCGCCGTCGGCGTTGAGAACCAGCGGAACGTGCGCGTACACCGGTTGCCGGTGCCCGAGCAGCTGCGCGAGGTACGCCTGACGCGGCGACGAGGACAGCAGGTCGTCGCCGCGCACCACCTGGTCGATGCCCGAGGCGGCGTCGTCGACGACCACCGCGAGGTTGTAGGCCGGTACCCCGTCCCCGCGGCGCACCACGAAGTCGTCGACCAGGCCGGTGTAGTCGCCGTGCAGCACGTCGTGCACGGTGTGGGTCGGCGTGTCGGTGCGCAGCCGCAGTGCCGGCGGGCGGCCCGTCTCGGCGCGCCGTCGTGCGCGCTCGGTCTCGGTGAGGTCGCGGCACGTTCCCGGATAGGCCCCTTCGGGAGCATGGGGAGCGCGAGGTGCCTGGGCGATATCTCTTCTCGTGCAATAGCATTCGTAGAGCAACCCGCGGCTGTTCAACGTCTCGACCACGGCGTCGTAGCGCTGCGGGTGCTCCGTCTGGCGGGTGGCGGGCCCGTCCCAGGTGACGCCCAGCGCGGCCAGGTCGGCGAGTTGGCGATCACCGATGTCGGTGTCGGTACGGTCGTCGAGGTCCTCCACGCGCATCAGGAAGCGCCGGCCGGTGGAGCGGGCGAACAGCCAGGCCAGCACCGCGGTGCGCAGGTTGCCGATGTGCAGATCCGCCGACGGGCTCGGCGCGAACCTGCCTGCGCCGCCTGCGATCGTCACGGACCCACTCTGTCAGACCGCCCGCCGCCCCTGACTCTGCAGCGCGACCGAGGCCTCCGCCACCGACGCGGCCACCCCGATGCCGCGGCCCTGGGCGGTGACGGCCAACCGGGTGCGGTCGCCGCGGAAAAGGTCGCGGGAGAATTCGCACGGGGTGTCGTGCTGGTCATAGGTGATCCGGGTGATCAGCAGCAGCGCCGACTTCGGTTTGATGCCCAGCAGGGTCGCTTCCTCGGGCGTGGCGTTGACCGCCTCGATGCGTTCGTCGGCGCGGGCGGTGACCAGTCCGTACTGCGACTCCAAGATCTCGTACAGCGAGCCGCCGAGTTGCTGTTCGAGCAGGCCGGGGAAGGCGTCGGCGGGAAACTGCGCCAGTTCCAACGAGATCGGCGACCCGTCGGCGAGCCGGACCCGCTGGATCTCGATGACGAAGTCGTCGGCGGTGATCCCGAGCGCCTTCTGGGTGGTGGCGTCGGGCGCGCCGATCTTGGTCGACAGCACCCGGGTGCCCGCGACATAACCCTGGCTGGCCAGGAACGCGGGCACCCCGACGACGTCGGTCAGACTGCGCTGCACCTGGGCGTGGCTGATGAAGATGCCGCCGGCCCGGCCGATCACCCGATCGACCAGGCCCGCCTCCTCCAGAGCGGCGAGCACCTGGCGCAGGCTGGAGCGGCTGGTGCGGTACCGCTCCGCCAGTTCCCGCTCGCTGCCGAGCTTGGCGCCCGGAACGCCCGCATTGATGTCGGCCACGATCCGGCGCCGCAGGTCCTCGGTCTGGGTGGGCACCGGACCTCCTCGGCTCATGGCAATTGGTACGACCAAATGTAGGGTACCTGCGCTCAGAGGTCGGCGAGCGCCTCGGGCGATTCGGGCAGGATCTGGCCGCCGTCGACGACCAGCGACTGTCCGGTGATGTAGGCGGCCTCGTCGGTGGCGAAGAACAGCGCGGCGTTGCCGATGTCGGCGACGGTGCCGAGTGTGCCCGTCGGGATCGCGGCCTTCATCGAATCCATGTACTCCTCGCCCATCTCGACGAGACCCTCGGTCAGGATGTTGCCGGGCAGCACCGCGTTGACGGTGATCTTCTTGCGCGCCAGTTCGATCGCCGCAGTGCGCAGGAAGCCGAGTTGAGCGGCCTTGCTGGCACCGTAGTGCGACCAGCCGGGGAAGCCGGTGATGGGCCCGGTGATCGAGGAGGTGATGATCACGCGGCCGTGACCGCTGGCGGTCAGCGGCTCGAGCGCGGCCTGCACGATGTAGACGGTTCCCTTGACGTTGGTTCCGAGCACCTGCTCGAGGTCTTCGGGGGTCATGTCGGCCAGCGACGCCGACGGGAAGATGCCGGCGTTGGCGCACACGATGTCGAGTCCGCCGTTGCGCTCGACGGCGGTGGCCACCGCGCGGCGGCAGTCCTCGGGGCTGGTCACGTCGGCGGCCACCCCGGTGACGGTGCCCGTCAGGTCGGCCAGATCCGTGACGGTGCGCTCGACGTCGGACTCGGTGCGCCCGGTGATGACGACCTTGACGCCGGCGCGGGCGAACGTCTCGGCGATCCCGCGTCCGATGCCCTTGCTGCCGCCGGTGACGATGGCCGAGCGGCCCTGCAACGAGGTGAACATGACGAACCTTTCGGTGGACGGTTCAGGCGGTCAGCAGGTGACCGTCTGAGGACAGGTACCGCTCGGCCAGCGTGCAGCTGCCCGCGGCGTAGGTGACGGAGATGGCCTGCGATTCCCGGGAATGGCTGTGCGTGCCCATCCAGGCCAGCAGCAGCAGCCGGCGCAGCAGCACGAACGAGGCCAGCATGTCCTCGTCGGCCGCGGCCAGCTCCCGGCGGGTGCGGTATCCGGTGACCCAGGCGTCCTGCCATTCCGGCACCGACGGGTGGTCTTCGAAGAACGACACCGCGGTGCCGAAATCGTAGAAATACCAGCCGAATCCGCAGTCGTCGAAGTCGATCACCGTGATGGTGTCACCGTCGACCAGCAGGTTGGCCAGCCGCAGGTCGGCATGAATCAGACCGAACGTGTCGCTGCCCGTGCCGTATTCGGCCAGCCGGCGCCGCAGCAACTGCTCGGCGCGGCCGAGCACCTGGGCCTCGTGCTCGCCGACACCGACCGCGTCGCGCCAGCGGCCCCAGCGCGGCGACCCTCCCAGGCTGTGTTCCCAGTCCCAGGAGAACCGGCTGAAGGCAGGCGGACGCTGCCAGCTGCGGGCATGGTCGTGCAGCGCGGCGGTGATGCATCCCAGCGTGTGGAAATCCGTGCTCGTCACCGTGTTTTCGTCGGGTTCGGCGCCGGGCACCATCTCGAAGTGCACCACGTGACGCTCGGTTCCGTCGTGGTCGACGGTGACCACCCGGCGGCCGTCGTGCGCCGGGATCACGGTCGGCACGGTGATGTCGCTGTCACGCCGCAGCGCGTCCAGCCACGTCAGCTCCGATTCGATCTGGTCGACGCGGTGGTAGTCCTTGCGATGGACCCGCAGGATGGACCGGTGCCCGCAGCCGGGCTCCTCGACGGCGTAGGTGGCGTTCTCGGACAGGTTGAGCAGCCGCAGCGCCGAGCCCTGCGGCAGGTCGAACGCCCCGAGCGCCTTCTCGGCGACCGCCCGGTCGTCGCCGAAGTCGACACCGCTCAATGGTCACGCCCCTCGATCGCCTCCAGCACCGTGGTGATCGCATCGCGCGCGGTCACCACATCGGCGGTGCTGCCGCTGATGTAGAGGCGGCCCGCGGCACCGATCATCTGCACGTCGACCAGCGTCAGTCCCGGCGCGGCGCGCTCGGCTTCGTTGGCCGCCACGGCCGCGAACAGCGCCGGCGTCATCTCGTAGACCAGCAGCGACTGGCCGGGCAGCACCATCGATGCCTGCCGGTTGCGGTTGAGGATCACCGCGTGCTGGTCGGTGATGTCGGTGATGACGTCGTGGTAGAGCACCCGCGGCCGCAGTTGATCGGCCGCCGCGTTCTTCGTGCCGTTCAGGATCGCCTCGCCCGCCCGTCGCACGTCCTCGAGATCGCTGGAGTGGATCTCGAGCACGCCGAACTGGCGCTCCACGTAGAGGATTCCGGGCGAGATGCCGGGTACCTCCCGCAGCGCCAGGTCGATGACCCGCTCGATGGCCAGCGCCGGGGACACCTCGACGATGAGCGCGTGCTCGCCCGCGTACGGCGGGTAGCCGCGCGCCCGGGTGGGCGTGCCGAGGTAGGCGGCGAACTGTTGCTGCAGGTCCTCGACGAGCAGGTAGACGCGGATGTCGGTCCGCGTCGGTGCATCCGTGACGGCCATCTGGCGAGCCTACTGGCCGGAGACGGAGAAGTGCGCGCCGAGCTCGCTGTGCGGGCGCGGGATCACGTGCACGCTGATGAGTTCACCGACCTGCGAGGCGGATTCGGCGCCGGCTTCGGTCGCGGCCTTGACGGCGCCCACCTCGCCGGTGACGATGACGGCCACCAGACCGTCACCGACCTGCTGACGATCGGTGATCGTCACGTTGGCGGCCTTGACCATCGCGTCGGCAGCGGCGAGCGCCGCGACATACCCTTTGGTCTCGATCATTCCGATCGCGTTGCTGGCCATGATTTCTCCTTTGTGTCGGTTGACTACAGGTTGTCGGGCCGGGTGCCGGGGCGGCTAACCGGTGGGGTCGATGGAGCCGATGATCAGCGCGTCCACCGGGGGTGGGGTGCCGGTGAACCAGCCGGCGGCCACCGACCCCTGGGTGACCAGCACGTGCTCGCCGACGCCGCTGCCCAGCACGTCGAACGCCACGAGCCGGGAACCGGAGCCGTCGACCTCCACTTCCAGGAAGGCGCCGGCCGGGATGCCGTCGATGCGGCGGGTCGACCAGACCTGGCCGACCACCGTGCCACGAATCATGTTCGCTCCTTGTGGATCGTCACGCCCAGTGCGCGGGCGCGCTCGCGGGCCAGGGGGGTGAGCACGGCCCGTGGGCCGAGCACCAGGGCAGCGCCGGATGCGGCGATGTCGGCGATCTGGCGTTCGGTGACCGCGCCGCGCTCGATGCGCCGGCTGCTGCCGGCTCCCGGCCGTCCCGTGCCGGCGAGGCGGAACGACAGGCGACCTTGCCGCAGGTCGGCGCGCGTCTTGGGATTCTCGAACAATCGCAACAGGTTTCGCACGAACACGTCGAGGTCCCGGTCGGACGTGATGCGCACCGTGTCGACCCGCGACCTCTCGTCGGCGGTGAGCGGCCCGGTCGCGACAGGCCCCTGGGAAGGCGGCGAAGCCGGTGCAGGGGCGGGCGGCACCGGTGCCGGCGGGGCAGCGCTCGAGAGATCGCCCACGGCCTCGCGGATGACCTCGCGGACCATCTGCCGCAGCGCGTCGCGGTCGATGCTCACGGCACACTCCGTGCCAGGGCCTCCTCGGCGGCGGAGGCGGCCTGGCGGATGTCGGATTCGCTGCCGGACAGATACACCCGGCCGGTCGCCCCGATCATCCGGAAGTCGACGACCTTGATGTCGGCGGCCTTCTCGGCTTCGTTGGTCGCCAGGATCGCATAGGACGCCGGGGACACCTCGAGGACATAGAGGGTCTCACCGGCGAGCACCATCGAGCCGATCTTGTTGCGGTTGATCAGGAATGCGTGCTGGGCGTCGATGCTGGAGATGATGCGCGAGGCCAGGATCTGCGGCGGGGTCGCCGAGCCGGAGTCCCGGTCGAGTTCGGCGAGCGCGGCGCCGGCCGCGGCCTGCACGGCGTCGGTGTCGCCGTGGAACTCCAGATAACCGAACTGGCGCTCCACCACCAGCACGCCTGCCTGGACCTCGGCGTGCTTGACCGCGACATCGGTGACGCCCTCGATGTCCAGACCCGGGGCCACCTCGATGATCTGGGCGGCCACCCCGGCGCGCGGCAGCGCACCCTTGATCCAGGAGCCCAGATACGACATTGTCTGCGGCTGCAGCCGATCGATGAAGATGAACGAACGCAGTTCAGCCACGGGTCACCGCCTGATCAGTTGAGCGAGTTCTTCGGCCACCAGCGCACGCAGCTCGGCGCGCAGCGCTTCGATGCCGGGCTCGGCGGGGCGGCGGGCGGCGGGTCTGCCTGCGGGCGCCGCCGGCACCGCCCCGGAATCGTTGGACGCCCGCGGATAGGCCGGTACCGGGCCGTCGGGGGAGCGCCACGGCGACAGGCCGGCGAAGTTGGGCATCGGCACGCCGGCGTCGGCGTTGTAGGCGATCCGCGTCCAGTTCATCAGGTTCTCGGGCTGCAGGTTCTCCCCGATGGAACTGCGTCCGACGAAGCCGGTGCCGACCGTCATCGACGGAGCCAGGTGGGTCTCCAGGCCCGAGCTGCCGGTGCTGTTGCCGACGTTGACCGACACGCGCAGCACCGGCACGCTGGCCGCGAATTCGGTGATGACCGAGGCGTTCTCGCTGTGAATGGCCGCCGAGTGACCGGCTCCGGCGATGCGCACCACCGCGCGGGCGGCGCGGATGCCGCGCTGCGCATCGGCGACGGTGGTCATGCCCAGCACCGGGCTGAGCTTCTCGTGTGTGAGCACCTCCTCGCCGACCACGTCGGTGAACGGGGCGATGAGTACCCGGGTCTTGGGGGTGACGCGCACACCGATGCGCTCGGCGATCCATGCCGCGTCACGGCCGACCACGTCGGTGTTGAGCTGCCCGTCGGGAAACATGAACTCGCGCAGGCGCTGTGTCGCGTCGGCGTCGAGGATGTGCGCGCCGTGGCGGGTGAGCGCCGTCGTGAGCTTCGAGGCGATGGCGTCCTCGGCGATCAGCACCGACTCGTTGGTGCACAGCACCGAGTTGTCGAATGCCTTGCTGCCGACGATGCGCCGGGCAGCGGCGTCGACGTCGGCGGTCGCGTCGACGAACACGGGCACGTTGCCGGGTCCGACTCCCAGCGCCGGGGTGCCCGAGGAGTAGGCCGCCCGGACCATCGCGGTGCCGCCGGTGGCGACGATGACGTCGGTGCGCTCGTCGGACATCATCGCCTCGATCAGCGGCAGCGTGGGTTCGTCGACGACCGACACGATGCCGTCGGGGGCGCCGGCGGCGACAGCGGCCTCGGCCAGCACCCGGGCCGCGTCGGCCGAGCACTGCCGCGCCCTGGGGTGCGGGGCGACGACGACGGCGTTGCGGGTCATCAGCGCGAGGATCACCTTGAAGTACACCGTGGCAACGGGATTGGTGGTGGGGCACAGCGCCAGCACCACACCTGCGGGCCGGGGGATCTCGACGATCTTGCGGGCGGTGTCGATCCGTGGCGTCACGTAGTCCTGGTCGCGGTAGAACTCGACGATGCCGCGTGAGCAGGCGCGGTTCTTGACCACCTTGTCCTCGACCACACCCATCTGCGTCTCCGCGACGGCCGCCGCGGCGAAGCGTTCGGCGTTGCGGTGGCCGGCGTCGGCGACCGCCTCCACGATGCGGGTAACGGCTGCCTGGTCGTACTCCCCGTAGGCGGCCGCGGCGAAGCGCGCCCGCTCGAGCAGCTGGCGGGCGCGGGGTACTCCATTGTCGCCGGTCATCGCTTACTCCGTCCGGTCGCGGCCAGCTTCGCCCGTCCCACGGCGACCTCGACGCGGTCGAGCACGTCCTCGCAGAGGTCGCGGTTGAGCAGCAGGCCCGGTTTGAATTGCAGGACACGGGGATCCAGCGTCGAGAAGATCGCCCACACACCATTCTGGTAGAGCTCGCGCATCACGAACTTCGCGCCCTCCGGGTGGTCGAACTCCAGCCCGATCACCACGCCGTTCTGCCGGATGCCGACGAACCACTCCGGGTGGTCGGCCTGGATGCGGGACAGGCCGCGGGCGAAGATATCGGCGATGTAGTGCACCGACGAGCGGACCTCGGGCCTGCTGGTGATCTCGAGGGTCTTGATGGCGGCGACGCAGCCCAGCTCGGCGCCGCCGAAGGTCGAGATGTGGCCGAAC
The DNA here is from genome assembly GCF_010729305.1 of Mycolicibacterium psychrotolerans. Taxonomy (NCBI): domain Bacteria; kingdom Bacillati; phylum Actinomycetota; class Actinomycetes; order Mycobacteriales; family Mycobacteriaceae; genus Mycobacterium; species Mycolicibacterium psychrotolerans. Next base: position 1,374,030 of record NZ_AP022574.1, read on the forward strand.
CCGTCCTGGTCGAGCCACTGTGCGGCGCGGTCACTGAGCAGGGCAGCGGTGATCGGATACATCCCGCCCGAGAGTCCCTTGCCGGTGACCATGATGTCGGGTTCGATCCCGTGCTTGGTGATCGCCCACATCTCACCGGTGCGCATCAGGCCGGTCTGCACCTCGTCGGCGATGTACAGCGCGTCGTAGCGCACGCAGAGATCCTTGACCGCCTCGAGGTAACCCACGGGGGGAAGGGGGAATCCGTAGGTGGCCGGGATCGTCTCCATGATCACCGCCGCGACGTCGCGGCCGCGCAGCGCCTGCTCCATCGCGTCGGTGTCGCCGAACGGCACCTGGACGAACTCGTCGGGCCGGTCGGCCAGGAACAGTTTGGCGAAGCGGTCGTCGCCGGTGGCGACGGCCAGGCCGGTGTGCCCGTGGTAGGCCTTGACGATCGAGACGATCTTGCGTCGCTGCATGGCGTGGCGGGCACTCTTGAGCGCGATGTCGATGGCCTCGCCGCCGCCGGATCCGAAGGCGACCTTGGTCAGCGAGGCGGGGGCGGACTCGATCAGCTTCTGCGCCAACGCCGTCCGCGCAACCGACGGGAAGTGGTGGTTGCCGACGTCGAAGTACTGCATGCCTTCGGTGATCGCCGCCACCAGTTCCGGATTGCGATGGCCGAGGTTGTAGGTGCCGCCGTTGAGGTGCATGTCGATCAGCCGGCGCCCGCTCATGTCCCACAGGAAGTAGTCCTGCCTGCGGTCGATCACCAGGTCGACGCCGGAGTCGGTCCAGAATTGCGTCTTGTCCGGGTTCCAGTACTCCTTGGCACGTTCGAGCACCTGTGCCTTGGAATCGAACGAGAACGTGCCGTAGTCGTACACGGGACTCCCTGTCGTGAGGTCGGCCGGACGTGACCAAAAGCTAAACGGTAGGACCATTTATGTCAACCATGACCAATTGGGTCTTGCGCAGACCTTTTGGTAGTGCCAATATGGCTGAGGTTTCGCCATTGTGGTCTATACCACAGTGACCGGCCTCCGTGAGCTGGTCCTCCTTCATCCGGAAGGTATTCGTCAATGACAGAAGAATCCGCAACCGTGGCCCCGCGCCCGACCGCCCCCGACTCCGTCCAACGACTCAAGCGCAACGCCGTCGGCACCTTCGGGGTGATCTTCATGGCCGTTGCGACCGCCGCGCCGATCACCGCGATGGTCGGCAACGTGCCGATCGCGGTCGGCTTCGGCAACGGCGCACACGCACCGGCGGGCTACCTGGTCGCCACGATCGTGCTGGGCCTGTTCGCGATCGGCTACGCGACGATGGCCAAGCACATCACCTCGACCGGCGCGTTCTACGGCTACATCTCCCATGGCCTCGGCCGCGTCATCGGGATGGCCAGCGGTCTGATCATCACGATGGCCTACATCGTGTTCGAGGGCTCGCTGATCGGCATCTTCGCGTTCTTCTTCCAGAACCTGTTCGACAGTCAGTTCGGCATCCAGGTCCACTGGCTGATCCCGGCCCTGCTGATGCTCACGCTGAACTGCATCCTGACCTACTTCGACGTGAACCTGACGGCCAAGGTCCTCGGCGTGTTCCTGATCACCGAGATCTTCATGCTGTCCCTCGGTGCGCTCGCCGTCGCCGTCAAGGGCGGCGGCCCTCAGGGTTTCGCGGTCGGGGAGATCCTCAACCCGATCGGTGCCTTCCAGCCCGCGGCGATCGCCGGCGCCAGCGCCGGGCTCGGCCTGTTCTTCGCCTTCTGGTCTTGGGTCGGCTTCGAGTCGACCGCGATGTACGGCGAGGAGTCCAAGGACCCCAAGCGGATCATCCCGCGCGCCACCATGATCGCGGTGCTCGGTGTCGGCATCTTCTACATCTTCGTGTCCTGGATGGCGATCGCGGGCACCGGCCCGCAGAAGTCCATCGAGCTCGCGCAGAGCGCCGACACCAGCTCGGAGATCTTCTTCGGCCCGGTGCGCAGCACGTACGGCGAGTGGGCCATCACGCTGTTCAACATCCTGCTGGTGACGGGATCGTTCGCCTGCGGCATGGCGTTCCACAACTGCGCGTCGCGCTACCTGTACGCGATGGGCCGCGAAGGCCTGTCCGCCGGGCTGCAGAAGACCATCGGCGCCACGCACAAACACCATGGATCGCCGCACATCGCGTCGTTCGTGCAGACCGGCATCACGGCGGTACTGATCCTGGCGTTCTTCTTCGCAGGCATGGACCCCTACATCCACATGTACACACTGCTCGCGATCCTCGGCACCATGGCGATCCTGATCGTGCAGGCGCTGTGCGCCTTCTCGGTGGTGGCGTACTTCCACTTCCACAAGAACCATCCGTCCAGCGCGCACTGGTTCAAGACGTTCCTCGCTCCGCTGCTCGGCGGCATCGGGATGCTCTACGTGGTGTACCTGCTGTGGGAGCACAAGGACGCGGCCGCCGGTGCCGCGTCGGGCACGTTGCTGTTCAAGCTGACACCATGGATCGTGGTCGGACTGTTCGCGCTCGGTGCCGTGGTTGCGCTGTACTTCAAGTTCAACGACAAGGACCGGTACGAGCTGATCGGCCGGATCGTCTACGAGGACAACGAAGTCCGGGATCAGCAGCCCGCCAAGTAGGAGGCCTTCGTGGCAGACGAGCTGGGCCGGTTCAGGGTACTGAACTCGAAGCCGGTCAACCTCGACGGGTTCAGCGTCCCGGACGCCCGGCTCGGTCTGGTCGCGATGCGCAGCCCCCATGACCCCTCCCCGTCACTGGTCATCAGTGGCGGGGAGGTGACCGAACTCGACGGTAAAGGCGCCGGCGAGTTCGACGTCATCGACGAGTTCATCGCGCGCTACGGCATCGATCTCGCGGTCGCCGAGGAGGCGATGGCCCTCGACGACGTGACGCTGGCGCGGATGGCGGTGGACATCAACGTCCCGCGGGCGGAGGTGGTGCGGCTGATCGGCGGCACCACCCCCGCCAAGCTGGCCCGCGTGATCGCGCTGATGTCCCCGGTCGAGATGCAGATGGCGATGGCGAAGATGCGCGCGCGCCGGACGCCCAGCAACCAGGCGCACGTCACCAACCAGCTCGACGACCCGCTGCTGATCGCCGCCGACGCGGCCAGCGCCGTCGCGTACGGTTTCCGTGAGGTCGAGACGACGGTGCCGGTGCTCGGCGATGCGCCGTCAAATGCGGTCGCACTGCTGATCGGGTCGCAGGTCGGCACCCCCGGTGCGATGGCCCAGTGCTCGATCGAGGAGGCCCTCGAGTTGCGCCTGGGCCTGCGCGGGCTGACCAGTTACGCCGAGACCATCTCGATCTACGGCACGGAGCAGGTGTTCGTCGACGGCGACGACACCCCGTTCAGCAAGGCGATTCTCACCTCGGCCTATGCCTCACGGGGCCTCAAGATGCGGGTCACCAGCGGCGGCGGGGCCGAAGTTCTGATGGGCGCCGCGGAACAGTGCTCGATTCTCTATCTGGAGTCGCGGTGCGTGTCGCTGGCCCGGGCGCTCGGATCGCAGGGCGTGCAGAACGGCGGCATCGACGGGGTCGGCGTGGTGGCCTCGGTGCCCGAGGGCATGAAGGAGCTGCTCGCGGAGAACCTGATGGTGATGATGCGTGACCTGGAGTCGTGCGCGGGCAACGACAACCTGATCTCCGAATCGGACATCCGCCGCAGTGCTCACACGCTGCCCGTGCTGCTGGCCGGCGCCGACTTCATCTTCTCGGGCTTCGGGTCGATCCCGCGCTACGACAACGCTTTCGCGCTGTCGAACTTCAACTCCGACGACATGGACGACTTCCTGGTCCTGCAGCGCGACTGGGGCGCCGACGGCGGCCTGCGCACCGTCTCTCCCGAACATCTCGAGGCGGTGCGCCGACGCGCCGCCCAGGCTGTTCAGGCGGTCTACCGCGACCTCGGTCTGGCCGACTACGACGACGGGCGGGTGGAGGAGGTGGTGGCGGCCAACGGTTCCCGCGACCTGCCGCCGGGTCATCCCAAGATCGTGGCCGAGGCCGCGGCGTCCATCGAGGCCAAGCAGCTGACGGTGTTCGACGTGATCGCCTCGCTGCACCGCACCGGCTACACCGACGAGGCGGAAGCGATCACGACCCTGACCCGCGAACGGCTCAAGGGTGACCAGTTGCAGACGTCGGCCATCTTCGACGAGCAGTTCCGGGTGCTGTCCAAGCTCACCGATCCCAACGACTACACCGGCCCGGCAACGGGTTACGCGCTGAGCGACGCGCGGCGCACCGAGATCGACGCGATCCGGCAGGCACGCAGCAGCGCCGAGCTGACCGCGGACCAGGAGGAGCATCGCGGTCATCTCATCGTGACCGACGTCGAGCCGGCCCGGCAGGGCAGCGACCCCCGCGAGGTGTGCATCGGGCTGTCACCGGCCTGGGGCGCCACCGTGTGGCTGAGCCTGTGCGGACTGACCATCGGCGAGGTGCTGCGGCAGATCTCGGCAGGCCTGGAAGAGGAGGGCTGCGTCGCGCGCACGGTGCGGGTGCGCTCCACCATCGACGTCGGCCTGATCGGCCTGACCGCCGCGCGCCTGTCCGGGTCGGGCATCGGAATCGGGTTGCAGGGCAAGGGCACCGCGTTGATCCACCGCCGCGACCTCGCCCCGCTGGCGAACCTCGAGTTGTTCAGCGTGGCACCGCTGCTCACCGCCGCGCAGTACCGCGAGCTGGGCAAGAACGCGGCCCGGCACGCCAAGGGGATGGCCCCGGTGCCGATCTTCACCGGCGGCACCGACGAGTCGATCTCCGCCCGATACCACGCCCGGGCCGTGGCCCTGGTGGCACTCGAACGCGCAGCGTGCGAACCCGGGGAAGCCCCGGTCACGGTGAAGGTGGAACACCCGTGAACGAGATCACCGTGGGCAACGCCGTCGACGGCAAGCTCGGGCTGACCGATCTGCGGATGGATCCGGCCGCGCTGGGCCGGCAGGCAGACGTCGCCGAGGAGGGCGGCAACCCGCAGCTCGCCGAAAATTTCCGGCGGGCAGCCGAACTCGCGACGATCGACGACGAACAGGTGATGGCGCTCTACGAGGCGCTGCGTCCCCACCGGTCGACCGCAGCCGAGCTCGAAGAGCTGCGCACCTCGCTGATCGACCGCGGTGCACCGCGCTGCGCGGCCCTGGTGGAGCAGGCCGCCGCCGCCTACGCCCGCCGCGGCCTGCTGCGTTGATCCGCACGGTCGCCGGCATCGACGTCGGCAACCACACCACCGAGATCCTGTTGGCCCAGGTGGACGGCGGCCTCGTCAGCGCCGTCGCGCACGGGCAGGCGCCCACCCGCGGCCGCAAGGGCAGCCTGGAATCGCTGCACGGCGCGGCGGCGCTGCTGCACAGAATCGAAGTCGATGCCGGCCTGCGCACCGACGAGCTGCTGTTGTCGGCGCTGCGCCCCGTGGACACCGCGACCGCGCCGATTCCGCCGGCCTACTCACCGTCGTCCCCGGTGCGCAGCCTGCGGCGCCCGGATGCGAGCACCCCGGCGGGTGCGGGTCACGGGGTCGGGCGCCACGTGCGGCTGACCGATCTCGCGGCCTCACCGACGGCGGGGTCCGTCGTCGTGTCCGTCGACGCGGCCACCGACTTCGAGGTGGCGGCGCGGGAGATCGGCACGGCGGTCGACCGCGGATGGCAGATCGTCGGCGTGGTCGCGGCCCAGGACGATGCGGTGTTGATCCGCAACAGGATTCCGATCGACGTGCCCGTGGTCGACGAGGTCGACGTCGAGGGGCTGGCGCCGGGAGCGCTGGTCGCGGTGGAGGTGGTGGAGGCGGGCCGCGCGTACCGTGCGATGGCCGATCCGATCGCGCTGTCAGCGGCGCTGTGCCTGCCCGTCGAGAGTCTGCGTGAGGTCGCCGACTTCTGTCGTGAGCTGGCCGATTCGGCGGCGATCGCGGTGACGCCACGCACCGATGCGCCAGGCCCACCCGATCCCGACGGCGATCACGTCGACATCCGCGCCGACGGCCGCACGGTCCGGTACACGCCCGCGCAGGCGCACGCGGTGCTGCGCCGCTCAGCACCGGGCATCGTCGAACATGTTCGGCTGCAAGCTGTTCCGACCGCGGCGCAGGGCTTGGCGGTCCACGACGCGTTCTTCACGAACCTGGCGGCGATCGACAGCGGCGCGTGGCTGCGGCGCGGCGTCGCCGATGCGCAGGGCACCGTCGTCGCGTTGCTGGCCGCCGAGGAGGCCGCCGACGCGGCGGCCACGCTGAGCGAGTTGACGGGCCGGCCGGCCCGCACGCTGACTTCGGAACCTCTGGCCGCGGCGTGGGGCGCCCGCACCACACCGGGCTTCCCGCCCGGCTCGATGGTGTGTGACATCGGCGGCGGCACCGTGGATCTGATCGGCGACTTGCAGACCGTGGTCGCGGCGGGGGCGGGGGAGTCGATCACCGTCGCGATCGCCCGCGTGCTCGGTATCCCCCGGGCGCTGGCCGAAACGGTGAAACGCACACCGGCGGTGCGGGTGGAGGGTCCGCACGTCGCGCACGAGGAGGACGGGCGACGTGTGTTCCTGGACGCGCCGGCGTCCTCGGATGCGATCGGCCGGCTGTGCACGCGCGGCAGCGCAGGGCTGGTGCCGTTCTCCAATCGGCTTGCGGCCGAGGAATGGCGCAGCCTGCGGCTGGCGATCAAGCAGGAGACCGTCGCGGCGAACATCGCGCGGTGCCTGAGCGCGTTCGACGATCCGCCGACGGCGCTGGTGCTGGCCGGCGGTGGTGCACTCGACGACGAGTTGATGCGCACGGTCTCCGAGGCGCTGCGCCCGCTGCGGGTCGTGGTCGGACGCGCAGACATCGACGGTGTGCACGGCCCACGGTTCGCGGTGGCGCGCGGGCTGGTCGCTATGTACGCGCAGCAGTAGGAAGGCCCGCGATCGCGTGCGCGATGTGACCCCGCCAGTGGGCGGGATCGATCCGGTGCACCGCTGAATCGCCCTGAAAAGCACTGGAGATCACCACATCCGGGGAGAGCTCGGCGAGCGTACGCAGGCTCTCGGCGATGTTCTCCGCATCGCCGGACGTGTGGAAGCTGTCGATGTAGCCGGCCCACCACCCGCCCTCGGCGGTGCGCACCAGCGTGTCGCCGGTGAACAGATACCGCCCCTCGGCGCCGTGCACCAGGTAGCAGACGCTGCCCGGGGAATGGCCCGGAGTCGGGATGATCTCGATGCCGTTCGCGTCGGTGTAGCGTCCCGTCACCGGTACGTCGACATGGGCGTGTCTGCTGATGTCGGCGAGGTCCCCTGCGGGTGCGTGCAGGGTGGACCCGAATCGCTCGGCGACTCGCGCGAGCATGGGCCCGGCCTCGTCGCGATGGCTGAGGTAGTGATGGGTGACGCCGCCGAGGCCGGCGAGGTGGTCGAAGTCGGCGTCGGTGGCGGGGGAGTAGAACAGGATGTTCGCCGGTGTCCAGAGGTAGGCGTGGGTGGTCAGCCCGGGAAATGGTGAGTCGGTGCGGGTTTCATGGAGATCGCTGAGTACCTGTTTCATGATCTCAGGCTGCAACCTCAACGATACTTCAGGTCAATAGTGCTCCCGCGAGCAGACGCAAAGTCGTGCGAATCTCGCCGATATCGTCTGAGTTCGCGTCTGCTCGCCGGGTCGTCCCCCTCAGAGTTCGGCGAGTTGCTTGATCGCCGGCGCGATCCCGTCGATCCACGCCGCCGGCTTCCCGCCGGGCGGCATCACGATGGCCATGTCGACGCCCAGGCGGGCGTATTCGGCCATGGCCCGGACGAATTCGTCGCGGGCGTCCGGTGCGGGCGACGGGTCGTGGACCGTGATGGTCTTGCGGATCGACCCGTAGTCGCGGCCCGCGTCGTCGCAGTGCCTGCGCAGCACGTCCAGCTTGTGCGCGACCTCGTCGGTGGACGTCGCGAACAGGTTGCACGCGTCGCCGTACCGGGCGACCAGACGCAGCGTCTTGCGCTCCCCGCCGCCGCCGATCAGCATCTTCGGACGGTTGATCGGCTGCGGCGAGCACAGCGTCTCGCCGAGCTGGTAGTGCCTTCCCTGATACGCCCCGTTGTTCTCGGGGTCCCACATCTGGTCGCAGATCTGCAGAGCCTCCTCGAGACGCTCGAACCGCTCGGCGATCGGCGGGAGCGGTACCCCGAGGCCCTGGTGTTCGCGCTCGAACCAGGCGGCACCGATCCCGAGGACCGCGCGCCCGCCCGACAGCACGTCGACCGTCGTCACGATCTTGGCGAGCAGGCCGGGGTGGCGGTAGGTCACGCCGGTGACGAGCAGCCCGAGGCTGACCGTCGAGGTGTGCGCGGCGAGGAAGCCCAGCGTCGTGTAGCCCTCGAGCATGTGCGCCTCGGCGGGCAGGCCGGTGGGTTCGATCTGGAAGAAATGGTCCATGAGAGACAGCCAGGTCGCCCCGGACTCCTCCGCGGCGGCGACGACGCCGGGAACTGCCACCCGCGAGCAGACATGAACTAGGGCGAATCTGCCGCGATGTGCGCGAGTTCGCGTCTGCTCGCCGGGATCGGTCACGCGGGCCCTAGACCCGGAACGATGTCACCGAGGCGGAAGGTGACGGGCCGGTCGAGCTGGTCGTAGGTGCAGGAGCGCGGGTCGCGGTCGGGCCGCCACCGGTTGAACTGCGCGGTGTGGCGAAACCGCGAACCCTCCATGTGGTCGTAGCGCACCTCGACGACGCGTTCGGGGCGCAGCGGCACGAACGACAGGTCCTTGCCGGCGTTCCACCGCGACCCGCCGCCGTAGCGGCGCTCCACCTCCGGATCCACGTGCGCCGCCCAGTTCCACGGGTGCTCGTCGAAGCTCGTCACCAGCGGCTGCAACTCGGTGAACAGCGCACGCCTGCGCGCCATCGGGAACGCGCCGATGACGCCGACCGACGCCAGCGATCCGTCGGCGCCGTAGAGCCCGAGCAGCAGCGACCCGATCGCGTCGGGCCCGGATTTGTGCAGCCGGTAGCCGGCGACGACGCAGTCGGCGGTGCGTTGATGCTTGATCTTGAACATCGCCCGCTTGTCGGGTTGGTAGGGCAGGGTCGGCGGCTTCGCGACGACGCCGTCCAGACCCGCACCCTCGAACTCGTCGAACCAGCGGTGAGCGGTGGCCAGGTCGGTGGTCGCCGGGGTGACGTGGAACGTCGGCCCGCACCCGGCCAGGGCGTCGACGAGCGCGGCGCGCCGTTCGTCGAACGGGAGCGCGGTCAGGTCCTGGTCGCCGAGCGCGAGCAGATCGAAGGCGATGAACGCCGCCGGGGTCTGCTCGGCCAGCATCCGCACCCGCGACGCGGCCGGGTGCAGGCGCAGTTGCAGCGCCTCGAAGTCCAGTCCCGCGCCGGCAGCGATCACGATCTCGCCGTCGATGACGCAGCGCTGCGGCAGTTCGGCCAGTGCCGCGTCGGCGATCTCCGGGAAGTAACGCGTCATCGGCCGTTCGTTGCGGCTGCCGAGTTCCACGTCATCTCCGTCGCGGAACAGGATCGACCGGAACCCGTCCCACTTCGGCTCGTACCAGGCGTCCGGCGGGATCTCGGCGACCGACTTCGCCAGCATCGGCGACACCGGCGGCATCACAGGCAGCATCATCTCCGCCATTGTCGCGCTGCCGGCACCGCGCAGGCTCAGCCCTTGCGGCCGACGAGCGCGTCGACGGGGTCCGGTGCGCCGTCGCGGTCCTTGACCACCCGGTAGGCGACGTAGCCGACGACGAGCGTGAGCGCGACGAAGATGACCGCGAAGTACTGCAGGAACAGCGAGTCGCCGGCCGGGTTGTAGACCTCCTGGCGCGGCCACCCGATGTTGACCACCAGCAGGCCGCCCATCACCACGGCGATCAGGTTGACCGGGATCCCCCACCTGCCCAGGTCCATGATCGGCTTGCCGTGGGACAGGCTGGTCCCGCGCAGCCGGTGCACCAGCGCCGGCACGGTCACCATCAGATAGGCCAGGTAGACGATCACCACCGACACCGACGCGATCGCGGCGAACACACTCGACTGCCCGAGATTGACCAGCAGCACCGCGATCGCCAGGGTGCTGACCGCGATACCGGTGATGACGGGCGTTCCGGTGCGCTTGTTGACCCGCGCCAGGAACGAACCGAACGGGAGCCGGTTGTCGCGCGCCATCGAGAACATCACGCGCGATGCCGACGCCTGGATGGCCAGCGTGGCCGAGAAGATGGCGACCGCGACGAGGCCGAGCAGGGTCTTGCCCAGCCATGTGTCGAGCTGGCTCTCGATCACCCACGCCATGCCGCCGTGCGCCAGATCGTCACCGAGTTCGGGGGCCGACATCAGGGCCGCCAGGATCATCAGGCCGCCTCCGAGGAACGACACGAGCAGCGCGTTGACGATCGCCTTCGGCGCGGTCTTGCGGGGGTTGCGGGTCTCCTCGCTGAGCTCGGCGGCACTGTCGAAGCCGTACATCACGTAGGCGGCCATCAGCATCGAGGCCAGGAACGCGGGCAGGTAGCTCACCCCGGTGCCGTGGCCGCCGGTGTCGAGCACGGCCTGGGCCGGGCCGCGTTCGGCGGTCAGGAACATCGCGCCGATGATCAGCACGACGCCGATGATCTCCAGCGTCACGCCGGTGACGGTGATCCGTGCCATGAAGCGCACGCCCGCGGCGCTGATGATCGTGCAGAGCACGATCGTGACGGCGCCGAGCATGATGCCGTTGGTGGCGCCGTCGACCGAGAGCGGGTCCATGTCCTCGCCGACGAGCTGAAAGCCCGACCAGATCGGTGGCAGCACGGTCTGCATGGCGATCGCGAGTGCGGCGATCGACACGATGTAGCCGACCAGCATGAACCACCCGGCGAACCAGCCGACAGCGTTGCCCGCGAGCCGCCGGGACCACTGGTAGATGGCGCCGGCCACCGGGAACTTGCCGGACAGCTCGGCGAACACCAGGCAGACGCAGAACTGGCAGGCGAACACGATCGGCCACGTGAAGAAGAACGCGGGGCCGCCGAGCGCGAAGCCGAGCGGGAAGAACGCGAACACCGTGGTCAGGATCGACACGAAGGAGAATCCCGACGCGAACGCCGCGTACCCGCCGATGCCGCGGTGCAGCTCCTGGGTGTAGCCGAGTTCCTCCAGCGTGGAGGCGTCCTCCTGGGAGGAGATGGCGGGATCGATGGCGGTCATACAGCGCTCCTGGTGTCGGACATTCCTGTCGTGCGACAGAAAAGTACAAAGCGTTCGTGTGCTGGCCGTTTCCTCGATGTCACGACTGTGTGACCAGGCGCAGGTTGGGTGACAATCTCGGTCATGTCGTTGGTACTGCCGTCCGGGCGCGATCTCGCCGAGACCGTCGCGGCCCTGGACGCCGCCACCGACGAGGCGGGCCTGCGCGCCGCGATGGAGCGGGCGGCCGCGACGGTCACCGGGGAGTCCCGCGCTCACGCATCGGCGCTGGCCGCGGCGTGGTCGACGGTTCTGCGGCACGGACTGGCCGCCGGGGTCCGGCTGGCGGGACCGGCGGACTGGACATGGTTCGTCTCGGGCAGCGCGGGCCGAGGGGAGGCGGTCCCCGGATCGGACGTGGAGACGATGATCGTGCTCGACGACGGGGTCGACGACGACGAGAAGGCGGCGCTGCTGGTGCGCGCCGCACAGGTACACGCCCTGGTGGAGGGGTGCGGCATCCACGGCGACGGGAACGGCGTGCTGGCCGGCCGCGCGCGCTTCTGCCGTCGGCGGGGCAGCTGGACCGAGGGCATCGAGCGCTGGGCCGCCGAGCCCCAGAGGGACCGCGGCGTCGTGATGACCGGGCTGATGGCCGACGCCAGCGGCCTGCCGGGCGCCTGCGCCGACGACTTCCTGCGCGCGCAGGCGGTGTCGGCGGTGGGGCGGCACTATCCGGTACGGCAGGCGATGGTGCAGGACGCCACCGCGGTGCGGGCAACGGTTCCTTCTCGGTTGAAACTGTTCGTCAGCGGCGGCGACTCTGTCGACGTCAAGCGCGCCGTGATCGACCCGATCGTGAAGATCGCCCGTTGGGCGGCACTGTCGGGAGGATCGGCTGCGCTGTCCACCCGGGAGCGGCTCGCGGCCGGCGAGGCCGGCGGCGTACTGGACACCGACGACGCGGCGACGCTGGGTGACTGTCACCATTGGCTGATGCGTTTCCGTTGGCGGACAAACGTTTCCGCCTTCGTGGCCGGGCGGGCCGCCGGGGACGTGATCTCTCTCGGCGAGTTGTCGCCGCAGGACCGCGCCGCGCTGCGCAGCGTCGCGCGCGAGGTGTCCGGCGTGATGCGCAAACTGTCGTACCTGTCCTCGATCTCGGCGTTCGCGCAGCGGTAGCGCACGTGACCGGCGATCCCGTATCCCACGCCGTGGCGACCACGGTCGCGGTGCACCGCATCGAGGGCTGGCACCCCACCGACGATCACGTCGATGCGCTGGGCGCTCTGGCCCGCGGCGACCTTCCGTTCGCCGACTTCCTCGCGACCCATCGCGCCCGCCATCCGCCGCCCTCGCCGCATCGCCGCAAGATCCGGCTGCGCCGCCCGGCGCCGTATCTCATCCCCGGAACCACGCTGCTGCGCAACGAATTCGGTGTGACGACCGCCGATGCGCTGGCCGACCTGGAGTACACGGCGTCGGCGGGTCGGATGGTCGGCTGGCTCTGCGCGCCGACGATCGAGGCGCTCGACGCGAGAGTGATGCACCGGCACCTGTTCTCCGATGCGTACGGGTGGGCCGGCCAGTACAGGGCCGTCGAATTGCGGCGTGGCCGAGACGTATTCGGCTCGGTGTCGTCGATCGAGGACAGGATGGCCGACGTGCACGGCACCGCGCACCGGCTGGTCGACGAGGGTGCCGGCCGGGACGCCCCGCGGCTGGCCTACGAGCTGGCCCGTTGGTACGCGGACTACAACCAGATCCACCCCTTCCGGGAGGGGAACGGCAGAACCGGTGCGCTGATGCTGCTGGCGATCGCGTCGATGTGCGGTCACCGGCTCGACCTGACCGGGATCACCCGGCACGAGTGGTACGCGGCGGCGGCCGACAGCATGCCGGCGCGTCGCGACGGTCGTGTGAGTTACCGGCCCTTTCTGTATCTGCTCAAAGGCGCCGTGAGCTGACTTAAAGATGATGTTTGATTAACGAAATAGTATTCAGTTATACTGGCCGCGGGTGTGATCGATCCGCGTCACGAAAGCGAGGCGCCATGCCCACTCTGCCGAAGTATCACGGCCCGTTCGTCGGGCCCGCGGTGTTCGTCACCGTCATGGTCGTCACCGGGGTCGTGAGCCTCAATGTCACCGCGGTCGCCGCCACCCTGAATCCCGCGCTGGGGGTGGCGACGTTGCTCGCCACGCTGCTGGTGCTGCTGGCCGTCGGCGACCGACTCGGCGAGCGGTACGTACCGGCGGCAATGCGCGCATTCCGGTCCTGGTGCCGGGGGACGGTGAGGCACCTGCGCGCCGACCGGTGATTCGGGCCGGGTCGAGGAAAACGCCCAGCGTGCGCACGACACCTTGGCACACTGTCCAGACGCGGGCGCCCATGGGGCCGGCGGTCGACGACTCGAAGGAGACCACATGGCAGACGTGATCGCCGGCATCCGCCAACGGTTGGCCCTCACCGCGGAGAAGGTTCACGCACTGAAGCGGCTGCACGACACCGGAATCCTCGAGTTCAACGGTGTCACGCTGGAAACCGCGAGGAATGCCGCGGTGTACGGGCCGCAGGCCACGATGGTGATCCAGGGCGGCCGCAAGTATCCGTCGCTGCCTGCGATCGTCGACGAGCGCGGAACGCTGACCTACAAGCAGGTCGACGACCAGTCCACCGCGCTGGGCCGCGGGCTCGGGCAGATGGGGGTCGGCCAAGGGTCGGTCGTGGGTCTGCTGTGCCGCGATCACCGCGGCCTCATCATCGCGATGGCGGCCTGCGGCAAGCTGGGCGCCCGGCTGGTGCTGATGAACACCGGCTTCGCCAAACCGCAGTTCGCGCAGGTCTGCGAGCGCGAGAACGTGAAGGTGGTGCTGCACGACAGCGAGTTCCTCGGCCTGCTCGATGCGTTGCCTGCGGATCTGCCGCGTGTGCTGACCTGGGTGGACGAGGGCGCCGACCGGCCCGCCGGCGTGCCGACCCTCGACGACATCGTCGCCGCGAACCCCACCGAACCACTGCCCGCGCCCGGCAAGCCGGGCGGATTCGTGATCCTCACCAGCGGCACCACCGGACTGCCGAAGGGCGCCCCGAGGGCCAAGGTGTCGCCGTTCGCGACCGCGCAGGTGGTCGACCGCATCCCGTTTCCCCGGCAGGGCACCATGGTGATCGTCTCGCCGATCTTCCACAGCACGGGGCTGGCCATGTACCTGGTGGGGGCGGCGCTGGGCAACAAGATCGTCACCACCCGGCGGTTCACCGCCGAGGGCACGCTGGCGCTGATCGCCGACCACCGGGCCGACATGCTGATCGCCGTTCCGACCATGCTGCACCGCATGGTCGGACTGCCGCCGGAGACGATCTCGAAGTACGACACATCCTCGCTGAAGGCCATCGTCGTCGCCGGGTCGGCGCTCACGCCCGAACTGACCCACCGCGTGCAGGACACGTTCGGCGACGTGCTCTACAACCTCTACGGCTCCACCGAGTGCGCCGTGGCGACCGTGGCCACCCCGCAGGAGTTGCGCAGCGCGCCCGGCACCGCGGGCCGCTCGCCGGTGACCTGCGAGGTGGTGCTGTTCGACGAGAACGATCAGCGGGTGTACGGCGCCGGGAAGCGGGGCCGGATCTTCATCCGCAGCGGATCGCCGTTCGAGGGCTACACCGACGGCAGGCACAAGCAGATCGTCGACGGCTACATGTCCAGTGGCGACATGGGCCATTTCGACGAGAACGGGTTGCTGTTCGTCGACGGGCGCGACGACGACATGATCGTCTCCGGAGGCGAGAACGTCTTCCCTCAGGAAGTCGAGAACCTGCTCGTCGAGCACGAGCATGTCTCCGATGTCGCGGTGGTCGGGGTCGACGACGTGGAGTTCGGAAAACGCTTGCGCGCCTTCATTGTTCCGGCACCCGGCGCGTCGCCCGAGGCCGAGGCCATCAAGCAGTACGTGAAGGACAACCTCGCGCGTTACAAGGTGCCGCGCGACGTGGTGTTCGTCGAGGAGTTGCCGCGCAACGCCACCGGCAAGGTACTGCGACGGATCCTGGTCGAGATGGACGTGACGGCGCAGTAGCCGGGACTGGAAGGGCGCATCATTAAGCCATGCCCGCCCGATGTGTCCTGCTCGTAGCCGCGGCTTTCGTCGCGCTGGCGCTTGCGCCGCCGGGTGCCGCTGAACCGGGATCAGGCTCTGCCGCCGCGGTGATCGACGATCTGGAGGGTCAGGGCTACGACGTCCAGATCAACTGGGTGAGCGGCGTGAGCAGCCGCCCGCTAGGCGAGTGCCAGGTGCTCGGCGTGCACAACCCCGATCTGACCGGGCCGCCGCCGGAGACGTTCACGACCGTCTACGTCGACGTCTCCTGTCCCAACCACGACGACGACGTCTCCGTCAACGGCGGCATCGGGATCGGTATCGGATTCTGAGGCCGCTCGATCGACTGGTCGCCGCGACACCCGACTCCCGCGACCGGGTGGTCGACGCCGCTCGTGCCGTGTGCATCGTGGTGGTGGTGCTGTGGCACTGGACGCTCTCGGTGACGCACCGAACCGCCGACGGCGCACTGGTGATGCCCAACCCGGTGCACACGGTGCCCGGCGCCTGGGTCGCCACGTGGGTGCTGCAGGTCATGCCGCTGTTCTTCGTGGTCGGTGGATACGCCAACCTGGCGGCCTGGGAACGCGCCCAGGCCACCGGCACGTCGGCCGCCCGGTTCGTCGGCGGCCGGCTGCGCCGTCTGCTCTGGCCCACCGCCGCGTGGGCTGCGGTCTGGCTCGCCGGTGAGGTGATCGCCGCCGCGTTGCCGGGCCCGCATCGCTGGGTATGGCAGTGGTTTCCCGGCTATCTGGTGCCGCTGTGGTTTGTCGTTGTCTACGGCGTGATGATCGCCCTGGTGCCGCTCACCGCGGCGCTGCACGTCCGCGCCGGCCCGACTGTGCTGGCGGTGCTGGTCGCACTCATCGCCGGCGGCACCGTCTTGGTGCGCGGTGCCGGCCTGGAGGCTGCTGCCTGGCCGACCGCCGCGCTGGTGTGGGTGTTCTGCCACCAGCTCGGGTACTGGTGGCGCAGCGCTGATCTCGGCCACCGGCCGCTTCAGGTGCGGTCGGCGATCGCCGCGGCGGGTCTGGCCGGACTGCTGGTCCTGACCCTGTGCGCCGGCTTTCCGCCCTCGATGGTGGCCACCGTGGGCGCCGCCGAGTCGAACCTGTTCCCGACGAACGCCACGATCGCGGCCCTGGCGGTGTTCCAACTCGGGCTGCTGGTCCTCGTGACTCCGGTGGCGAGAAGGCTGCTGCGCCGGCCCGCAGTGTGGAAGCCGGTGGTGGCGGTCAACGCGGTCGCGATGACCGTGTTCGTCTGGCACATGACCGCCTACCTGCTCGTGGTGTGGGTGTACGAACGGTCGGGCGGCACGCTGCCCGCCGAGCCCACCGCGCAGTGGTGGGCGCAGCGCTGGTTGTGGCTGGTGGGCCCACTCGTCGTCCTGGTGGCTCTCGTCGCCGTGTCCGCCCGGGTGGAGGTCGCCGCCCGACATGCCGGCCGCCCGCGTGGGCGATGAGATTGTCTGGGTACTCGGGTCTGCGTGAGTATGGACACCATGGACCTTCCCGTGCTGCCTCCGCTGGAGCCGATGCTGGCCAAGGCGCAGGCCGCCGTTCCCGCGGATGCCGGGGCGTGGTCCTATGAGCCCAAGTGGGACGGGTTCCGGGCGTTGGTCTTCCGCGACGGCGACGACGTGGTGCTGCTCTCGCGCAGCGGTAAGGACCTGGCCCGCTACTTCCCCGAGGTCCTCGATGCCGTCCGCGACGAACTCGCGCCGCGCTGCGTGCTCGACGGCGAGATCGTCGTGCCCCGCGAGATCGGCGGCCGGGTGCGGCTGGACTGGGAGTCGCTCAGCCAACGCATCCACCCCGCCGAATCGCGGATCAGGATGCTGTCCGAACAGACCCCCGCGCACTTCATCGGCTTCGACGCGCTGGCCGTCGGCGACACCTCGCTGCTCAAGGATCCGTTTCGGACACGACGAAACGCATTGTCCGAGGCGGTCTTCGAGAAGCAGTGGTGTCACGTCACCCGCACCACCGAGGACGCCGACCTGGCCACCCGGTGGTTGCAGGAGTTCGAGGGCGCGGGCCTCGACGGCGTGATCGCCAAGCGACTCGACGGCGCCTACCTGCCCGGCAAGCGGGACATGGTGAAGGTCAAGCACGCCCGCGACGCCGACTGCGTAGCGATCGGGTACCGAATCCACAAGAGCGGCGAGGGAATCGGCTCGATCCTGCTCGGGCTGTACCGCGACGACGGGGAGCTGCAGATGGTGGGCGGTGCCGCGTCCTTCACCGCCAAGGCGCGACTGAGCCTGCTCGCCGACCTGGAGCCGCTGCGCATCGGCGACGACGTGCGCGACGGCGAACCGAGCCGCTGGAACTCGGCGGCGGACAAACGCTGGATCCCGGTCCGGCCGGAGCGGGTGTGCGAGGTCGCCTACGACCAGATGGAGGGCGACCGGTTCCGCCACGCGGTGAAGTTCCTCCGGTGGCGGCCCGACCGCGAGCCGGCCAGCTGCACCTTCGATCAACTCGACGTACCGATCACCTACGACCTCTACGACGTGCTGGAGAGCTCCTGACATGGCAATGGCGGCAACCGAACTCGACGTCGACGGGGTGAAGGTCCGGTTGACCAACCCCGACAAGCCGTATTTCCCGCAGCTGGGCAAGGACGGAACCAAGGGCAAACTGGTCGAGTACTACCTGTCCGTGGCCGACCCGATGGTGGCCCTGCTGCGCGATCGGCCGGTGCATCTTCAGCGCTTCCCCGACGGCATTGAGGGGGAAGAGATCTACCAGAAGCGGGTGCCGCAGAAGCATCCCGACTACCTCGAGACCTGCACCGTGACCTTCCCGTCCGGACGCACGGCCGACGCGCTGAAGATCACCCATCCCTCGGCGATCGCGTGGGCGGCGCAGATGGGCACCGTGACGCTGCACCCGTGGCAGGTGCGCTGCCCGGACACCGAACATCCGGACGAGTTGCGCATCGACCTCGATCCGCAGCCCGGCACCGGCTTCGCCGAAGCCCGCACGGTCGCGGTCGACGTGCTCAAGCCGCTGCTCGACGAACTCGGTCTGGTCGGCTACCCGAAGACGTCCGGAGGGCGCGGGGTGCATGTGTTCCTGCGGATCGCCACCGACTGGGATTTCATCGCGGTGCGGCGGGCCGGGATCGCCCTGGCACGTGAGATCGAGCGGCGCGCGCCGGAGGCGGTGACGACGTCGTGGTGGAAGGAGGAACGGGGGCAGCGGTTGTTCATCGACTACAACCAGAACGCGCGCGACCGCACATTCGCCTCGCCCTACTCGGTGCGCAAGACCCCGATCGCGACGGTATCGACACCGCTGACGTGGGAGGAACTGCGCACCGCGGACCCCGACGACTACACGATCCGCACCGTGCCCGCGTTCGTGGCCGGCCGACCCGATCCGTGGGCCGGCATCGACGCCACGGCCCAGTCGATCGACGGGCTGCTGGAGATGGTGGCCGCGGACGAGGAGCGGGGTCTCGGTGACCTGCCGTACCCGCCGAGTTACCCGAAGATGCCGGGCGAACCGCCCCGGGTGCAGCCTTCGAAGAAGGTCGCCGCGCACTGGGACGATGAGGGCAACAGGGTCGGGGACTGACCGCAAGGGGGACGTTCGGGGGCGTCTGCGTCTGTGTACACAGTTGGTGCGACGGCGGCCAGTCTGATGCTGACTGCTTAACACCACAGTTGCACCAACGGCCATCTGACGTTGGAGTAAATGAACGCAACCGGTTCTCGGCTCCACCGCTTCTATCCGGCTACCCATCCCGCCGCCGGTCAATCGCGACGAGCGGTATCAATTCGACGCACGACGAGGGCGATGGCGCCGGCGGCTGCAGTCAGTCGTTACCCTGCCCAGGTGACCTTCCGCAAGCTGCTCGCCGCGCTGGCGATCGTCGGGGTGCTGGCCAGCGGCGTGGGCATCGCGTCGCTGGTCCTGGTCACCCGGTCCGACCAGCAGCAGGCCAGCGCGCCGCGGCGCAACCCGCCGGCTCCGCCACCGCCGTCGGTGCCCACGGTCAAGGAGTTCCTCATCGGGGTGACCGTCACGGCCCAGACCTGCGACCCGGCCGGCATGTGCGTCTACACCTACACGATCGAACCCAAATACGTTGGGCTGCATCCCTTCCCGGAAACACCCTTCACCGTCGAGTACGAGGTCGTCGGAGGCAACCAGCCCCAGCCCGGCAAGTTCACCGTCCAGGGCGAGAAGGCGGAGATCTACAAGGACGTCCAGATCGAGGGGCCGCCGGGCGCGCGGTTGTCGGCGAATGTGCTGCGCGTCGTGGAGGAGCCGCCGCCCCCACCGCCACCACCGGGCGCACCGCCACCGCCACCGCCACCCGCCGAGCCGCCGCAACCATGACCGATCCCCAGCGCAGCCCCTGGATCCGTAATTTCAACCCGGCACCGGCCGCGCGCCTGCGGCTGGTGTGCTTCCCGCACGCCGGTGGGTCGGCGAGCTACTACTTCCCACTGTCGCGGGCGCTGTCGCCCGAATTCGACGTCTACGCGGTGCAGTACCCCGGACGGCAGGACCGCTACAAGGAGCCGTTCGTCGAGACCATCGACGACCTGGCCGATCAGGTGCACGCCGAACTCCGCGCCCTCCCGGCCGGACCGGTGGCCTTCTTCGGGCACAGCATGGGGGCGGTGCTGGCCTTCGAGGTGGCGCGCCGGATGGAGACCCGGACCGGCCGGGCGCCGGCCACCGTCTTCGCCTCCGGGGCGCGCGCGCCGAGTCGCTACGGCGACGAGCGGGAGCACAAGGACGATCGCGAGCTGGTCGAGGTGATGCGGCAACTCGGCGGCACCGACCCCCGGGTGCTGGAGAACCGCGAGATGCTCGAGACGTTCCTGCCCGCGTTCCGCAACGACTACCGGGCGCTGCAGGCCTACCACCGCGGCACCGACGTCGGCATCACCGCGCCGATCGTCGTGATGACCGCGACCGACGATCCCAAGACCAGCGTGGCCGACGCGTCGGCGTGGCACGAGCACACGACCGGCGGGGGCACGGTGCACACGTTCACCGGGGGCCACTTCTACCTGGAGAAGCAGCCGCAGGGCGTCATCGAGGTGATTGGGCGGACGCTGCGGGCGCTACCGGACTGACGGCCGGGCTGCGCCGCGTCGCCAGCACCGACCCCGTCAGGATCAGCGCCAACCCGGCGACGTTCCACGCTGTCAACGGCTCTGCCAGCACCAGCACGCCGGCCGCCAGCGCCACCGCCGGGTTGACGTAGGTGAACACCAGCGCTCGGGCGGCGCCCACCTCGCGGATCAACGCGAAGAACACCAGGAACGCCGTCGCGGTGCAGATCACCGCGAGGGCAGCCATCGCGATCAGCACGCGCGTCTCCGGGACGGCGTCGGGCCATGTCGCCGCCGCCGGAGCGGCGTAGACGAGAGCGGCGAGCGTCAGGCATGCCGCCGTCATCGGAAGCGTAGGGACGTCGGCCAGGTAGCGGGCGGCGACCAGCGGCGCGATCGCGTAGCAGACCGACACCATCAGCACCTCGGTCACCGACCACGCACTACCGCCGGTGAGTTCGGGGCCGGCCAGTGCGGCCACCCCGGCCAGTCCGACACCGAGGCCCGCCAGCCGGACAGGGGTCAACCGGTGCTCGCCGCCGGTGAGCCGGTCCAGCAGCGCCGCCACGATCGGCGACGCCGCGATCAGCAGGCCGGTCAACGAGCTGGACAGGTGCCGCTCGGCATCGGAGAGCAGCAGCCACGCCGCGATGATCTCGAAGAAGGCGAACACGACGACCGGCTTCCAGTGCGCCAGCACCGGTGCCCACGCCTGCCGGCGCAGGGTCAGCGGAATCAGCACCAGCGCGCCGATCGCGGTCCGCGCGAGCACCAGCACCGGCACCGAAACCCCCTCCACCGCAACCTTGATGAGGAGGTAGGGGATGCCCCAGATGAGACTCATCGCGGCGAACAGCACCCAGCCGCGCACGCTCATGCCCACCATGCCACCGCATCAGCGGCCGCGGACGCAACCGAATTGCGTCGGTCGGCCGGGCGCTCAGCCGGTGGGCACCACGCCGCGCGGCATCGGCAGCGGCAGGTCGGTGTAGGTTGCGATGCCCGGCGCCGCGGCCACGACGGCGGGGATCGCGTGGATCGGCGGCATCGCGGTCATGATGTGGCCGAGCACGAAGAAGTCCTCGATCGACGTGGCATTTTCGATCATGTCCTGCGGCGGCAGGAAGCCGACGTTCATGGTGACCGTCGGACGGCCGTCGATGGTGATCTTCCAGCCGTCACCGTCGAGCTTCCAGTCCGGTTCGAGGGTCTGCCCCTTCTTCCACCGGACGTTGATGTCGATGACCGTCTTGCCGTTGACCCTCCCTTGCCAGCTGGCGAAGACCCCCGCGACGTGGCCGGCGGGAATCGTCCACGACGCCATCGGCAGGTCTTCGGTGGTCTGTGCGTACTCGGAAACGCAGCTGATGTCGTCGAGTTCGATGCCGAGGGCGTCGGCCACGAGCGCGACGGCCTCGGCGAACACGGCCGTACCGTTCGCCGCCATCGGCGCCAGCGCGGGATCGTCGATCGCAGCGCCGAAACCGACGGGACGTTCGGTGTCCGGCGAGTCGTAGAGCGTGGTGTCGGCGGACTCGGCGATCGTGATCTTGTCGATGCGGTCACACGCCGTGCCCGCCACGATCGCGAGCATCTCGGCGAACCCGGGGCTGACGCCGGACCCGAACAGCGTCGAGCCGCCGCGCAGGCACGCCTCGGCCAGCCGGGCTCGTCGTTCATCACCGAGGTTGTGCCCGGTGATGAACGACGCGGACGCGACCACGTTGACCCCCGCTTCCAGGATCCGCACGAGGTCGTCGACGTCGATCCACATCGGGTTGTAGACGACGACGTCGGGTTTCAGCGCGAGCAGCGCCTCGACGTCGTCGGTGGCGGTGACACCGAGCGGGGAGATCCCGGCGAGCTCACCGACGTCGCGGCCCACCTTGTCGGCCGACCATGCGTAGCAGCCGACGAGTTCCAGATGCGGATTCGCGGCGATCGCGGCGACGGCGCTCTTGCCGATGTTGCCCGTCGTCCACTGGACGACGCGGTGGGGAGCGGTGTTGTGCACTCGCTCAGCATAGGTCTAGGGGCCGGGCGTCAGCACCGCTTTGCCGGTCCGGGTGCCGCCGTTGCGGTCGATCCACGTCAGCTCGACGACGTCCCCGGCGTAGTGCCGATCCAGCAGCGCAGGCAACGACTTCGACGAATCCAGCCGCACCCCGTCCACCGCGACCAGCAGATCACCGTTGGCCAATCCGGCCTGTTCGGCCGGGCCGCCGCGCAGCACCTCCTGGATGACCACGCCGGGTTCGTCCTGCGGCGCCGTCCGGATGCCGACCCCCAGCAGGACCGGCGGGCCGATGTGGACATTGTCGGACGGAATGCCCGAGCGGATCTGGTTGGCGATCGCCGTCGCATCGTTGATCGGGATCGCGAAGCCCTTCCCGCCGGGACCCATCTTGAAGTTCACCGACGCGGCCGTGGTGATGCCGACGACCTGGCCGGCGCCGTTGACGACAGGCCCGCCGGAGTCGCCGGCGCGCACGGGCGCCGCGAACTCGATCAGTCCGGTGATCTCGTCGCTGGCACCGGTGAGCGAGTCTTCTGCGGTGACGGTCTGATTGAACGCAGTGAAGGTCCCCACCTCGCGCGTCAGCGGACTCTGGGTCCCCGAGGCGTTCCCGAGCGCGATTACGGGCTCGCCGGGGACCAGGACGTTGGAGTCTCCGATGGCCGCCGGCGGGAGCCCGCCCGCGCCCTGCAACTGGATCACCGCGACGTCGCGTTTGCGGTCGTAGCCGAGGAGGACGGCGGGGTAGGGGCGGCCGTTGACCGTCCCGGTGATGCGGTCGGCTCCCTGCACGACGTGGAAGTTCGTCAGGACCTGGCCGGCCGGGTCGATGACGAACCCCGTTCCGGCCCCGATGACGCCTTGATAGTCGACCTGGGTGTCGATGCGCACGACGGACGGTTCCACCTGCCCGGAGACGGCCAGCAGATCAACGGGGGCCGCGTCTGCAGGTGCCACGGGCGCGACCAGAGCGAGCATCGCGGCCAGTGCGACCAGGAGAAGCCGAAGCGGGAGTAACGGACCCATAACCTCAATAGTGGCCGTGAGAAGGGCTGCTGTCGAACGAGATGGCGGTAGCTCAGTCCTCGACCGCCACGCCGCCGCGGGTGCGTCTGCGGCGGCTGAGCAGCGTTCCCTTGCCGGTCGGACGCCTGTTCTGCAGCTTGCCACCGGCGTCGGACTCATGCTCGGAATCAGCGGATCCGTCCTCGGACTCGAGGTCGGAGTCCGCCTCGGCCGTCGGCGTCACGTCGGCGTCCTCGTCCCCATCTGCCTCGGCGGTCTCATCGACCTCGTCGACCTCGTCGACCTCATCGGTCTCGGCCGACTCGGCGGGGGTCCCCTCGCCGTCGCCGGCTTTCCGGCGGCGCCGGCGCGACGTGCGCTCCTTGACCTTGAGCGGTTTCGGCGGCGGAGGCGGCAGCTCGGCGACGAATGCCAGGTAGAACGCCAGGATCGCGAGCAGCGCGATAGCCGCGGCGGCGCCGTAGATGCCGAACAGCCACTGTCCGACGGTGTCCAGCGACAGCCAGATCTCGGCGATCGCGGCGCCGATGATCAACACACCGGCCAGCACGTGCAATGCGATCGACGCGGTGCGCAGACGCAGGGCCAGCCGGGGCACGCCGAACTCGGGACGGCGGGTCCGCAGCAGCGTGAACACCACCGGCAACGCGGCGAGGCCGATGAGCGCGCCGGTGACGATGCGCAGCACCGTGCCCAGCGTGTGCGAGCTGTCGCCCAGCAGCTCGGAGGTGCGGGGCAGGACGAAGAAGAAGTAGAGAACACCGGCGGCGACTGAGAACGACGCGTGCCAAACCACCGCGACGGTGCGGCCCATACTCCTCCTCGATTCTGTGCCCGGGGTGCGACCGTGCGAGTCGTCAGCCGATCGCACCCCGGGCCGAGTGCGGAGGATAGGGGATTTGAACCCCTGAGGGCTGTTAACCCAACCCGCGTTCCAGGCGAGCGCCATAGGCCACTAGGCGAATCCTCCGCGGGCCATGGTAGCGGACCGGCATGGTGACTCCCCACATCTCCCACCGGCTAGACTCTCCGTGGACCCCGCGCGGCGTCCATCCTGTGAACTCCCCCAGGGCCGGAAGGCAGCAAGGGTCAACGGGCTCTGGCGGGTGCGCGGGGTCCCCTTTCTTTTTCCGGGACATCCACCCCACGACGGCGGAAGGCGAGCGGTGTCGTTTCAGTCGCTGGGCCGCGACGAACTCGTCGGCCGGCACGAGCAGCAGCAGCGCAATTACGCCGAGCTGCAAGCCAAGAACCTGCACCTCGACCTGACCCGCGGAAAGCCGTCGCCAGCACAGCTCGATCTGTCCAACGGCCTGCTCGACCTGCCGGGAAGCGGCCCCGACGCCTACCGCGACGGCGAGGGCACCGACACCCGCAACTACGGCGGCCTGCACGGGCTGCCGGAGTTGCGCGCGATCTTCGGTGAGCTGCTCGGCATCGGGGTGCCCAACCTCATCGCGGGCAACAACGCCAGCCTGGAGTTCATGCACGACGTCGTCGTGTACTCGCTGCTGCACGGAGGCGTCGACTCGCCGCGGCCGTGGATCGACGACCTGCGCGACGGCACGGGTGTGAAGTTCCTGTGTCCCTCGCCGGGGTACGACCGCCACTTCGCGATCACCGAGACACTCGGCATCGAGATGATCACCGTGCCGATGCGCGAGGACGGCCCCGACGTCGACACGATCGAAGAGCTCGTCGCGGCGGACCCGGCGATCAAAGGCATGTGGTGCGTGCCGGTGTACTCGAACCCGACCGGCACCACCTACTCCTGGGAGACGGTCCGGCGACTCGTCCAGATGCCCACGGCGGCAACCGATTTCCGGCTGATGTGGGACAACGCGTATGCGGTGCACACGCTGACCCACGACTTCGTCAAACAGGTCGACGTGCTGGGCCTGGCCGCGGCGGCCAACCACCCCAACCGGCCGCTGGTGTTCGCGTCCACGTCGAAGATCACCTTCGCCGGGGGTGGTGTCAGCTTCTTCGGCGGATCGCTGGGCAACATCGCGTGGTACCTGCAGCACGCGGGCAAGAAATCCATCGGGCCGGACAAGATCAACCAACTCCGGCACCTGCGCTTCTTCGGCGACGCCGACGGTGTGCGGGTGCACATGCGCCGGCACCAGGAACTGCTCGCGCCGAAGTTCGCGCTGGTGCTCGAGATCCTCGACGAGCGGTTGGGCGAGTCCAAGATCGCGTCGTGGACCGAGCCCAAGGGCGGCTACTTCATCAGCCTGGACGTGCTGCCCGGAACGGCCAAGCGCACCGTGGCCCTGGCCAAGGACGCCGGCATCGCGGTGACCGAGGCGGGCGCGTCGTTCCCCTACCGAAAAGACCCGGACGACAAGAACATCCGGATTGCGCCCACGTTCCCCGGGATGTCCGATCTGCGGGAGGCCATCGACGGGCTCGCGACCTGCGCGCTGCTCTCGGCCACCGAGTCGTTGCTGGCCGACAAGTAGTCGGTCGGGGTCGGTAGCCTTCTCGGCGTGGCTCTCTACCGCAAGTACCGACCGGCGACGTTCGCAGAGGTCGTCGGCCAGGAACACGTCACCGAGCCGCTGTCCACGGCGCTGAACTCCGGGCGCATCAACCACGCGTACCTGTTCTCCGGTCCGCGGGGGTGCGGCAAGACGTCGTCGGCCCGGATCCTGGTTCGGTCGCTGAACTGCGCGCAGGGGCCCACCGCGACGCCGTGCGGGGTCTGCGATTCGTGCGTCGCGCTGGCCCCCAACGGTCCCGGCAACGTCGACGTCGTCGAACTCGACGCCGCCAGCCACGGCGGCGTGGACGACACCCGCGAACTGCGCGACCGCGCCTTCTACGCCCCGGCCCAGTCGCGGTACCGCATCTTCATCGTCGACGAAGCGCACATGGTGACCACCGCGGGCTTCAACGCGCTGCTCAAGATCGTCGAGGAGCCGCCCGAGCACCTGATCTTCGTGTTCGCGACGACCGAGCCCGAGAAGGTGCTGCCGACCATCCGGTCGCGCACCCACCACTACCCGTTCCGTCTGCTGGCCCCGCGCACGATGCGCACGCTGATCGAGAAGATCGTCGCGTCGGAGAGCGTCGACGTCGACGACGCGGTCTACCCGCTCGTCATCCGCGCCGGCGGCGGCTCGCCGCGCGACACGCTTTCAGTGCTCGATCAGCTGCTCGCGGGCGCTCACACCAATGCGGCGGGCTCGAGCCACGTCGCCTACCAGCGCGCGCTGGCGCTGCTGGGCGCCACGGACGTGGCGCTGATCGACGACGCGATCGACGCGCTGGCGGCCGGCGACGCCGCGGCGCTGTTCGGCGCGGTCGAGGGCGTCGTGGATGCCGGGCACGATCCGCGCCGCTTCGCCACCGACCTGCTGGAACGGTTCCGGGATCTGATCGTGCTGCAGGCCGTGCCCGACGCGGTCGCGCGCGGCGTGGTCGACGGCGCGCAGGACGAGCTGGAGAGGATGCGCGAGCAGGCCGCCCGGATCGGCACCGCGACGCTGACGCGCTATGCCGAGGTGGTGCACGCCGGGCTGGGGGAGATGCGTGGCGCGACGGCGCCGCGGCTGCTGCTCGAGGTGGTGTGCGCGCGCCTGCTGCTGCCCTCGGCCAGCGACACCGAGTCCGCGCTGCTGCAGCGCGTCGAGCGCATCGAGACGCGGCTGGACATGTCGATCCCCGCCGACGAGAACGGCGCCGCGCGGCCCGCCGCCCCGGCCAAGCAGTACGTCCGCAAGACGAAGGCGCCCGAGCCGGCAGCCGAACCCGGGCCCGCACCCCCGGCCGCCCCACCCGTTCCTGTTCCTGTTCCTGCTCCGGCTCCGGCTCCGGCTCCGGCACCCGAACCTGTTGCGGCAGAACCGGTGCCGTCCCCGCCCCCGGTGCGGCCACCCGCCGCCCCCGCCGTCGAGGCGCCGCCGGTGACACCCGCGGCCGCGGTCGCCGCCGGCGAGCCGAACGCCGCAGCCGTGCGCAGCATGTGGACCACCGTGCGGGAAAAGGTCCGCGAGCGCAGCCGCACCACCGAGGTGATGCTCGCCGGTGCGATCGTGCGGGCCGTCGAGGGCAACACCCTGGTGCTCAGCCACGAATCGGCGCCGCTGGCCAAACGGCTCACCGAGGCGCGCAACGCCGACGTCATCCGCGAGGCGCTCAAGGATGCGCTCGGGGTGAACTGGAACATCCGCTGCGAGACCGGCACCGCGCCCGCGGCAGCGGCGCCCACGGCCGCCGAACCGCGGCGCCTCCCCGACGAACCGCCCCCGCCCCCCGACGGCGACGACGAGGAGAGCATGCTCGCCGAGGCGGGCAACGTCGACCCCGCCGCGCCCCGGCGCGACCCGGAGGAGGCCGCGCTGGAACTGCTGCAGAGCGAGCTCGGAGCGCGCCGCATCGACGGCTGAGCTCAAGCGGCTGGAATCAGGCAGTCCACCAGGGCCGCAACGGCAGGCCACCGTCGCGGCCGCGCTCGTCGAGCTTGACCGCCAGCACCTGGTGCAGCTGGATCGCGTTCTGCTCGAATCCCACCCGCGAACCGGCCATGTACAGCCCCCACACCTTCGCGGTCGCCAGCCCGACCTCGGCCACCGCCTCGTCCCAGTGCTCGACGAGGTTGCGGTTCCAGTCGCGCAGCGTCATCGCGTAGTGGTTGCGCAGATTCTCCTCGTGCACCACCTCCAGGCCGACGTCCTGGACCTCGGTGATGATCCGTCCGGAACCGGTCAGCTCGCCGTCGGGGAACACGTACCGATCGATGAAGCCGCCTGCGGCCGCGCCGTGCCGGTTGTCGTGGCGGGTGATGCAGTGGTTGAGCAGCAGCCCGCCCGTGCGCAGCTTCGACTTGAGGAAGCGGAAGTAGGCGGGGTAGTTGGCCACTCCGATGTGCTCGGTCAGGCCGATGGACGACACCGCGTCGAACTGCGACTCCCGCACGTCGCGGTAATCGCTGTGACGCACCTCGGCGAGGTCACCCAACCCCTCCTCGGCGATCGCCTTCTGCGCCCACTCGGCCTGCTGCCTGGACAGCGTCACGCCGATCGCCTTCACACCGTGGCGGGCGGCGTAGCGCACCATGCCACCCCAGCCGCACCCGACGTCGAGCAGTCGATCGCCCGGCTTCAGACGCAACTTCTCGAACACCAGGCGGTACTTGTTGTCCTGGGCTTCCTCCAGCGTCGCCTCGGGATGCTGGTAGCACGCGCAGGTGTAGGTCATCGACGAGCCGAGCACCCACTCGTAGAAGGTGTTCGAGACGTCGTAGTGGTGATGGATCGCCTCTGCATCACGAATCTTGCTGTGCCGCAAACCTTCTGCGAATCGGCGCCACCGCGGCAGCGCCTCCTGCGGCGGCGGCGAGATCGGCTTGAGATGTTCGATGCCGATCGAGCGGATGACCTGGGCCAGCACCCGAGCCGGCGGACGTTTGAAGTCGAGCTTCTCGGTCAGCGCGTTGAGCAATTCGTACGGATCTCCGGGGTGCACACCGTGCGCCTCGAGATTGCCCGAGATGTAGGCGCGGGCAAGCCCGAGATCGCCGGGTGCGGTCGCCAGATACGTCGTGCCGCGGGGCGTCAGCAGATCCAGGCCCAGTTCGGCGTCCTCGGGTCCGGCGCTGCTGCCGTCATAGGCGGTGAACTTCAGCGGCTGGGTGCCGGAGGCGAAGATCTCCAGGATCTCCGCCAGGCTCAGCCGGCCGTCGGCGTTGTTGGCCGCGTCCGTGGGCCGCTCTCGAAAAGTCGTCATTGTCGCCGTACCGCCTTCGCATACAGGTCGAGGAACCGGGAATCCGGGTCGTAGATCTTCTTCACCGTTGTGTACACCTCGCCGCCGTAGAGTTCGTCGAACTCCTCCGGCGCATAGAAGGCGTCGGAGTACAGCGATTTGTGTCCGTCGAGGTCGCTGACCTTTCGCTCGATCATCCGGTTCGTATACCCCTCCTCGGGACCGACAGGCACCGAGGACCAGAATCCGACGTTGACATAGCTGTGATGCGGCCGGATCGGGTACAGCGGCCAACCGCCCGTGGAATTCGCCGCGTCGCGAAGCCGCAACGGACACAGCCAGATCGGCTCGATCGGAACGGTCGCCAGGAACCACTCGACGAACTCGGCGGTGCGCTCGATCGGCACCTCGACGTCCTGCACCACCCGTTCCCGCGGCGGGCGGCCGTTCCGCTTCTCGATGCGGTCGGCGATGTCGAAGCGCTGGTCGTAACCGATCAGCTTCCAGTAGAAGCTGGACCGTCGGAGGCCCCGCGGCCAGAACCGGCGGATCCGCGGGTCCTGCGCGCCGAAAGCCCGTGAACACCAGAACCAGTCGGTGTCCCAGCGCCACAGGTAGTCGTGGATCGTCAACCGGTCGTGCTTCTCCCCGGACGGATGCTGGATCGACCGGTAGTAGATCTGCTGACCGGTGTAATCGCTGACCGGGCCCGGCGTCGCCGACTGGACGCCCAGACAGAGGTAGCTCTCGTCGGCGCTGAACACGACGCCGTCGAGATAGTCGACCCGCTCGCCGTTGAAGCCGCCGGTCTCGATGATCCGGTCCATCGCCTCGATCAGCGCGTCGATCGCGTGGAATCGCACGTGCCGCAACGCGACGAACGGTTTCACCGGTTCCAGCTCGATCGTCAACCGCACCGAATAGCCGAGCGTGCCATAGGAATTCGGGAACGCATGGAAGAGGTCCGGGTTCTCGGTCGGCGATGCGCGCACGACGTCGCCGGTGCCGGTGAGGATGTCCATCTCGAGCACCGACTCGTGAGGCAGGCCGTTGCGGAACGAGGCCGACTCGATGCCGAGGCCGGTGACAGCGCCACCGAGGGTGATCGTCTTCAGCTGCGGGACCACCAACGGTGCGAGACCGTGCGGCAGCGTCGCAGCGACGAGATCTTCGTAGGTGCACATGCCTGCGACCTCGGCGGTACGCGCCACCGGATCGACGGAGATGACATCGGTCAGGCCGGAGACGTCGAGGCCGGGCGCGGTGCTCTTCGCGCGGACGCGAAAGAGATTGGACGTGGGTTTGGCCAGACGCACGGTGGCACCGGGCGGAATCGCCCGGTAGCTGGCCAGCAGCCGCTCCACACCGTCGGCGTGAGCTGCACGTGCGTCGGTTGCGGGAACAGACACACATATACGCTAGTCCGCGGTGGCAACCGATGCGACCGCACCCGAGCCAGATGAGGAGTTCGCACCGATGGGACAGGTCAGCGCGTCCAGCACGGTATTGATCGACGCCGACCCGGCGACAGTGCTCGGCGCCGTCGCCGACTACGAAGCGATGCGGCCGAAGATCCTCTCGGAGCACTACAGCGGCTACCGCGTGCTCGAAGGCGGCCAGGGCGCGGGCACCGTCGCCACGTGGAAGCTGCAGGCCACCAAGTCGCGCTCCCGCGACGTCAAGGCCAGCGTCGACGTCGCCGGCCACACCGTCATCGAGAAGGACGCGAACTCCTCGATGGTGACCAACTGGACCGTGGCACCCGCCGGCCCGGCGGGGTCGTCGGTGACCCTCAAGACGTCGTGGCAGGGTGCCGGCGGCATCGGCGGCTTCTTCGAGAAGACGTTCGCGCCGATCGGGCTGCGCAAGATCCAGGCCCAGGTGCTGGGCAACCTCAAGCGCGAGGTGGAGGGCACCGAGGCCGTCGAGGACGTGTAGCGGGCGTCAGGTCCGCTGGGTGCTCAGGAAGGCCACGATCCCGCGGACCACGGCGTCGGCGTACTTCTGCCTGCCCTCCGCTGTGGTCATCAGCCCCGAGTCGATCGGGTTCTTCATGTTGCCGCATTCGACGAGGATCGACGGATACTGCGCCAAGTTGAGGCCGGCGATGTCCGCCCGCGGGTTCAGCCCCGACGAACCGATATAGGTCGCCGGGGGAATGCCCGAGCCGGCCAGCTGGTCGCGCATCACCTGCGCGAACTGCACCGCCGGGCCCGCCTGCGCCGCGTTGAGCGGCGGCGAGGAGTACAGCACGTGGAAGCCGCGGCCGGTGGGGGGACCGCCGTCGGCGTGGATCGACACGACCGCGTTGGGCCGGATGGCGTTGGCCATCGCGGCGCGTTCGTCGACGCACGGCCCGGGTCCGCTGTCGTCGCCGCGCGACATCGCCGTCCGCACGCCCAGCGCGGTCAGGGCCTGACGGATCCGCAGCGTGGTGTCCCAGGTGAACGAGTGCTCGGGGAAGCCGTCCGCGGTGGAGGTGCCGCTGGCCTGGCAGTCCTTGGTGCCGCCGCGGCCGGTGGGCACCTGGCGGCCCATGTCGGCCATCGACGCCTGATGGCCGGGGTCGAGGAACACGATCATGCCCGCGATGTTGGTCGGGGCGGCCTGGGCCGGGACGGCCAGCGTGGAGGCCGCGACGAGCAGCCCGGCGGCGATGGTGGCGCCGACACGCACGGCAGCTCGGAATGGCACGGCGCCACGGTAGCCCGCCCGCCGACTAGGCTGAAACCCCGAAGCGTCGCTTTCGACGTGAGCGCAACCAAGTCGAGACCGACACGCAATCAACACCCCAGAGGAACAGCTATGCAGCCCGGTGGCCAACCCGACATGTCAGCACTCCTCGCGCAGGCCCAGCAGGTGCAGCAGCAGCTGATGGAGGCGCAGGAGGCGCTGGCGAACTCCGAGGTGCACGGCCAGGCCGGCGGCGGGCTGGTGCAGGTGACGATGCGCGGCAGCGGCGAGGTCGTGGGGCTGTCGATCGACCCGAAGGTCGTCGACCCGTCCGACGTGGAGACGCTGCAGGACCTGATCGTCGGCGCGATCGCCGACGCCGCGAAGCAGGTCACCATTCTGGCTCACGACCGGCTGGGTCCGCTGGCGGGCGGCATGGGCGGCCTCGGCTTGCCGGGGATGTGACTCTTTGTTCGAAGGACCCGTCCAGGATCTGATCGACGAGCTCGGCAAGCTGCCCGGGATCGGGCCCAAGAGCGCCCAGCGCATCGCGTTCCACCTGCTGTCGGTCGAGCCGCCGGACATCGACCGGCTGACCGCCGTGCTGAACAAGGTCCGCGACGGGGTGACGTTCTGCGCGGTGTGCGGCAACGTCAGCGACGAAGAACGCTGCCGCATCTGCTCCGACCCGCGTCGCGACGCGTCGCTGGTGTGCGTGGTGGAGGAACCCAAGGACGTGCAGGCGGTGGAACGGACCCGCGAGTTCCGGGGGCGCTATCACGTGCTGGGTGGCGCGCTGGATCCGCTGTCGGGTATCGGGCCCGACCAGCTGCGTATCCGGGAGCTGCTGAACAGGATCGGAGAACGCGTCGACGGTGTCGAGGTGGCCGAGGTGATCATCGCGACGGACCCGAACACCGAGGGCGAGGCCACCGCCACGTACCTGGTGCGGATGCTGCGCGACATCCCGGGGCTCTCCGTGACCCGGATCGCGTCGGGACTGCCGATGGGCGGGGACCTGGAATTCGCCGACGAGCTGACACTGGGCCGGGCGCTGGTGGGCCGCCGCGCAATGGCCTGAGGGGTCTGGGGTACGCCACTGGGTCTGGCGTCTGGCGCCACTTTTGCCTTACCTCCGCACGTTCTGCATCCGTCTACTCGCACTTCGTGTGCAAAACGTTTAGGGGTGAGACTTCTGGGGCCTTGTGACCGTGGCTGCTGTGTGCGCGTCCCGCTGGCCTCAGCTCTGCACGTTCTGCATGCGTCTACTCGCACTTCGTGTGCGAAACGTGTACGGCTGAGGTTTTGTCGGTGGCGGTGGGCAGCATGCCGTGCATGAACAGAGTGATTCTCGGGGGAGAGGCCGTCCGAGCCGGTGTGGTCACCCGGCATGAGTTGCGGCGCGACTACACGACGCTGTATCGCGGGGTGTTCGTGCGGAAGGCCATCGAGGTCACGTTGCGGGACCGGGCGATCGGTGCGTGGCTGGCGACCGGTCGTAAGGGAGTCATCGCGGGTGCAGCCGCCTCAGCATTGCACGGAGCGCCGTGGATCGACGTCGACCTCCCGATCGAGGTCGCCGGGGTCCGGGCCCGCCCGCAACACGGACTGATCATCCGCGGCTTCGCGCTGTCGGGCGACGAGATCACCAGACGCTGCGGACTTCCCGTCACCACACGGGCACGGACGGCCCTCGACGTCGGTCGCCTATCGAGCCGGGCGGAGGCTCTGGCTCGCCTTGATGCCTTGATGTGGAATCAGCCCTATTCCCTCGAGGGGGTGGCCGCGATTGCGGATCGGCGGCCGAAGTTGCAGGGCCTCGGCCAACTGCGCGATCTGCTGCCCCTTGTCGATGGCGGCGCGGCATCGCCCCGGGAAAGCCGGATGCGACTGTGGTTGTTGGACTGCGGGTTTCCGCGACCTGAGACACAGATCCCGATTGTGACCGGCTCACGGCCCGTTGCTTTTCTCGACATGGGTTGGCCAAAGTTCAAGGTCGCTGTCGAATACGACGGTGATCACCACCGGAAGGACCGCAAGCAGTATGTCAAGGACATCGGACGGCTGCGGATGCTGGAGCAGATGGGGTGGATAGTGATTCGCGTGATCGCCGAGGAACGAACTGCCGAGTGGTTGGACCGCGTAGAGGCCGCATTGCGTGGTCGTGGGTGTGTGCTCGATCCGAGTGACACCCAACAGTTCGTGAGGAAGCTGGCGGCCTAGACCCGTCGCGGCGCGGCCAGCCGCTCCCGCCGCAGCTGGTCGACCTCCGGAAGATCCAGTGGCGCAAGGGGTCCCACCACCTTGGCGAGCAGGTAGTCGGCGAGTTCCGGGTTGCGCGCCAGGCAGCAGCCGTGCAGATAGGTGGCGACGACGCTGCCCTGCACCGCGCCGTCGACGCCGCCGCCGGCCCGGTTGCCCGCGCCCTTGGTCACGGCGGCCAGTGGCCGCGCGTCGGCGCCCAGATCGGTTCCGCCGCGGTGGTTCTCGAACCCGGTGAGTCGCTGGGTGAGACCGTCGATCAACGGCGTCGACGCCACCTCCCCGATGGTCCGCTCGACCTGCGGGGACGTGGTCACGTCCAGCAGCCCGACGCCGGCGACGCGCTCGCCCGCCGACGTCTCGTACCAGTGGCCGAGCACCTGGATCGCTGCGCAGATCGCCAGCACCGGCGCGCCCCGCGACACCGCCTGCTGCAAACCGGGATAGCGGATCAGATGCTTGGTCGCGAGCCGCTGCGCGTAGTCCTCCGCGCCGCCGAGCGTGTACAGATCGAGCTCGCCGGGCACCGGATCGTCCAGCGTGATCTCGACGATCTCCGCGTCGATTCCCCGCAGCCGCAACCGCTGTCGCAGCACCACGGAGTTGCCGCCGTCGCCGTAGGTGCCCATCACGTCGGGCAACACCAGCCCGATCCGCACCGCCGATTCAGCCATGTTCCCCCCGGTCGCTCCGCTCCTGCCCCTCCGGGATCATCCCAGGGCCCGATTCAGGTGCAGGAAGGCCGTGTAGTTGGCCAGCACCTCGACGTGTCCCGGTGGGCATGACCGGATCGCGGCCATCGTGTCGTGCACCAGGGTGTGGCCGACGCCGGCGTACCCGAGGCGCACGGCCAGATCGGTGCCGCGTTCCCCGGCGGCCACCACCGGAACCGTCTCGAAGTGTTCGAACTTGACGTCCCACAACCACGAGAGGTCTTCACCGTCTGGCACCTGGCCGTTGACCGAGATCACCACCCCCGCGGCGTCCCGGTCCACCATGGACAGCGCCTCCTGCCATCCGGCCGGGTTCTTGGCCAGCAGGATCCGCGCGGTGTGCGCCGACCCGACCGGGACGGTCCGGTAGCGGCCGGCGACCTCGTCGACGGCTGACACGGCCGCCACCGCGACGGCCGGGTCGGCGCCCAGCGTCACCGCCGCGGCCACCGCCTGCGTCGCGTTGCCCCGGTTGACCGTGCCGGGCAGGGTGAGCGCCATCGGCAGCGACAGCCCGTCGGGACCGTGGACGTGGGTGTCGTCGAACCACCAGTCGGGTTCCGGGCGCGCGAAATCGGTGCCGGTCGAGTGCCAGTGGGCGCCGTCGCGCACGATCACCTCGCCCGAGCGCGGGCAGCTCACCGAGTCGCTGGCCCAGCCGCCGCCGGCTGCTACCCAGACCACGTGTGGGCTGTCATACGCCGCCGATGTCATCAGCACGTCGTCGCAGTTGGCGACCACCACCGCGGCGGGATGACGGGCCAACCCGGCGCGCAGGGTCCGCTCGATGTGGTTGATCTCACCCACCCGGTCCAGCTGGTCACGCGAGAGGTTCAGCAGCACGATCACCGACGGGCAGACCGCATCGCTGACATGCGGCACGTGCATCTCGTCGACCTCGAGGGCGGCCAGCGTCGCATCCGGCGCGGCGGCCAGCGCGGCCACCAGACCGGCGTCCATGTTGGCGCCCTCGGCATTCGTGGCGACGGGGCCCAGGGTGGCCAGCGCGGCCGCGGTCATCCGCGTGGTGGTGGACTTGCCGTTGGTGCCGGTGACGACGACGGTGCGACGGCCCTGACCGAGCTGGCCGAGGATCGTGCGGTCCAGCGTCATCGCCACCAGCCCGCCGATCATCGCGCCCGCGCCCCGGCCCGTGACCCGGGACGCCCACCGCGCGCCGGCGCCTGCGGCAAGCGCGACTCGTCCGCGGACCGAGACTCCCCGGTCGCTTCGCTCCTGCCCTCCGCGGGTGACCATTCCCGGCAGTTTAGAGAAGCGCCCGACACGCGGCGTGGGGAGCGGGGCTTGTCGGGGCTGCGTGCCATCCTCGGTGTGTGAGCTCAACCGACGCCAGAACCTGGGGCAGGCCCGCCGATCAGGCGGGCGCCGGGTGGGCGGTCGTCGACGTGGAGACCTCGGGGTTCCGGCCGGGGCAGGCCCGGATCGTGAGCGTCGCGGCGCTGGCTCTCAGCGACGACGGCAACGTGGAGAAGAGCCTGTACAGCCTGCTCAACCCGGGTGTGGACCCCGGCCCGACGCATGTGCACGGACTCACCGCCGAGATGCTGGACGGCCAGCCCACGTTCGGCGATGTGGTCGGGGATCTGATCGAAGTGCTGCGCGGCCGCACGCTGGTCGCCCACAACGTGGGCTTCGACTACGCGTTCCTGACGGCCGAAGCGGAGCTGGTGCAGGCCGAGCTGCCGGTGGAGACCGTGATGTGCACCGTCGAGCTCGCCCGTCGACTGGCGCTCGGTCTGGAGAATCTGCGGCTCGAGACGCTGGCCGCGCACTGGGGCGTCACGCAGATGCGGCCCCACGATGCGCTCGACGACGCGATGGTGCTCGCGCAGATCCTCAAACCCGTCCTCGTCCGGGCGCAGGAGCATCGCAAATGGCTGCCGGTGCACCCGGTGTCGCGGCGCACGTGGCCCAACGGCCGGGTCACGCACGAGGAGTTGCGCCCGCTCAAGGTGGTGGCCGCGCGGCTGCCCTGCCGCTACGCCAACCCGGGCCGGTTCGTCGCTGGCCGGCCACTGGTGCAGGGGATGCGTGTGGCACTGGCGACCGAGGTGGACCACACCCACGAGGAACTCATCGAGCGCATCCTGCGCGCCGGGCTGGCCTACACCGAGTCGGTGGACGCCCACACGTCGCTGGTCGTGTGCGATGCCGGTGCCCCGGAGCAGGGTAAAGGTTTCCAGGCCGGGGACTTCGGGGTGCCGTTGATGGGCTCGGCTGACTTCCTGCGCTCGCTGGACATCGTGGTCGGAGGGACCGCCGTCGAGGACTTCACCGACCCCGACGACGCCGAGGATCAACTGGCGCTGTTCTGACTCAGTCGCAGACCCGGCCCGGGTAACACCCGGCGACGTCCGGCATGCCGTCCTGGCCGGGAGGGATCTCGCCGGCGATGGGCGGAGTCCCTTCCTCGCTGGGCTGGCACGGTGTGCCCTCGGCCGCGCTGCCGGGATCGTCACAGGGAACAGGCTGTGCAGAAGCGACCGGAGCCAGCGAGATCAAGGTCGCCGCTGCCCCGGTCAGCACCGCCGATCCGATGGTGATGAGTTTCATAGTGCTGGCATTGCCAGCGCATTCACGTTCGAAACAGGCCTCGGATAAGACTTTTCAAGATCACTGCTCAGTGCAGAGCCTTCACCTTCAGCGCATCGAACTCCCCCTGGCTGATGGCCCCGCCGTCGAGAAGTGCCTTCGCGTCGGCGATCTCCTGCGCCGGGCTGCGGCCGGCCGCGGTCCGGATGTAGTCCTCGGTCTCCTTCTTGGCCTGCAGAGCCTGCTCGCGGGCCCGTTCAGCCATGCCGGTGCCGCGCACGATGAGGTACACCAGCGCGGTGATGTAGGGCACCAGGATCAGGAAGATCACCCAGACGGCCTTGATCCAGCCCGACGTCTTGTGGTCGCGCCAGAACAGGTCGACCAGGATGTTGAACAGGATCATCAGGTACGCGATGAACGCGAAGATGACGATCGTCGACCACAGGAAGCTCCAGAACGAATCCAACATGAGGCCAGTTCAGCACCCGCGCGGTCGCGCGTTGAGGGCCGAAAGACCTCATGGGGCAGGCCTGGTGTCAGTTCCGGGCGGCGCGGTTCACCGCGGAGACCACGGCGCGCAGCGACGCCGTGGTGATCGACGTCGCGATCCCGACGCCCCACACGGTTTTGCCGCCGATCGACGCTTCCACGTAGGCGGCGGCCTGGGCCTCCTCGCCCGAGGACATCGCGTGCTCGGAGTAGTCCAGCACGTTGACGTCGTAACCGATCGCACCCAGCGCATCGCAGAACGCGGCCAGCGGTCCGTTTCCGGCGCCGACGATCTCGCGTTCCTCACCGTCGACCTTGACCACCGCGGTGATGGTGTCGGTGCCCCCGTCGACCTCCGCGGCGTCGACCCGTTGCCGCATCCGCTCCAGCGGGCTGACCGGCGCCAGGTACTCCTCGTAGAACGCGTCCCACATCTCCTTGGGCGACACCTCGCCGCCCTCACCGTCGGTGATGGCCTGAATGGCCTGGGAGAACTCGATCTGCAGCCGCCGCGGCAGGGCCAGCCCGTGGTCGGCCTTCATGATGTAGGCGACGCCGCCCTTGCCCGACTGTGAATTGACCCGGATCACGGCCTCGTACGTGCGTCCGACGTCCTTCGGGTCGATCGGCAGGTAGGGGACCTGCCACAGGATGTCGTCGACATCCTTGTCGGCAGCATCAGCGTCGAATTTCATGGCGTCCAGGCCCTTGTTGATGGCGTCCTGGTGGCTGCCGGAGAACGCCGTGTAGACCAGATCGCCACCGTAGGGGTGACGTTCGTGCACCGGCAGCTGGTTGCAGTACTCGACGGTGCGGCGGATCTCGTCGATGTTGGAGAAGTCGATCTGCGGGTCCACGCCGCGGCTGAACAGGTTCAGCCCCAGCGTCACCAGGCACACGTTGCCGGTGCGCTCGCCGTTGCCGAACAGGCAGCCCTCGATGCGGTCCGCACCGGCGGCGTAGCCCAATTCGGCTGCGGCGACGGCGGTTCCGCGGTCGTTGTGCGGATGCAGGCTCAGGATGATCGACTCGCGGCGGGCCAGGTTGCGGCTCATCCACTCGATGGAGTCGGCGTAGACGTTGGGGGTGGCCATCTCGACGGTGGCAGGCAGATTGACGATCAGCGGGACGTCCGGCGTGGGCTCGACGATGTCAGCGACGGCATTGCAGACCTCGACGGCGTACTCCAGTTCGGTGCCGGTGTAGGACTCCGGCGAGTACTCGAACCGCCACTGTGTGCCGGGATACTTGCGGGCCTCGTCGACGCACATCCGCGCACCGTCGGTGGCGATCTTCTTGACGGCATCGCGGTCGGCGCGGAACACCACGCGGCGCTGCAGGATCGACGTCGAGTTGTAGAAGTGCACGATCGCCCGGGGCGCACCCTGGCAGGCCAGGAACGTGCGCTCGATCAGCTCGGGGCGGCACTGCGTCAGCACCTGGATGGTGACGTCGTCGGGGATGGCGCCCTGTTCGATGATCTCCCGGACGAAGTCGAAGTCGGTCTGGCTGGCCGACGGGAAACCGACCTCGATCTCCTTGTAGCCCATCCGCACCAGCAGATCGAACATGCGGCGCTTGCGGGCCGGGCTCATCGGGTCGATCAGCGCCTGGTTGCCGTCGCGCAGGTCCACCGCGCACCACATCGGTGCGGTGGTGATGGCTTTGTCCGGCCACGTGCGGTCGAAAGGAATCGGCACTGAGCCCGACGCCGGGCTCCCGCCCGGTACCTCGTCCGCGAAACTGCGATACCGATTCACCGGCATCGACGAGCCGCGCTGGGTGTTCCATGCGGGCTGGCCGGGATGAGGTGCGCCGGCGGGCGTGGTGATGGTGCGTACCGAGCTGAAGGCGTCGGCGCCAGGGGTGTAGTTCGTGGGAAAAGAATCGGTCATCTCGGTGCTCCGGATAGGTCTAGGGGGAATTCAGACCGGCGCATCGCGAACACCCGCGACGGGAGGCCGGTCTGGATCAGACCCCGTCGCGGCGTCCGAGAAGGAGCACACGCTGCACGGGTGACACCCTACTCCTGGGCCCCCAGGGAGCAAAACCCCGCGGCGGCCTCAGACCTGGGAGTCGGGGAACGCGATCACCGACAGGAACCGGATGGGCACCTCCACCAGATCGACCGGCCCGTGGGCGCCCTCGCCGTCGAACTGCAGCGAGTCGCCGGGGTGCAGCCGGTACACCGAGCGGCTGTGGCTGTAGTCCATGACGCCTTCGAGCATGTAGATGAACTCGGTGCCCGGATGCTGGAACAGCGGATAGGTCTGGCTCTTCTCCGACAGCGTGACCTGCAGGCATTCCAGCCGCTTGTGCTCGCCGCGCAGCGAGCCGAGCAGTTCGTACTCGTGGCCCTCGCGGGTGCCCTCCCGCACGATCCGCGCCCCGGTGCCCGACCTCACGAACGCTGCAGGCCGCTCCACGTCCGCGCCGCGGAACAGGCTGGTCACCGGCACGTCGAAGCCCTTGGCCAGCAGCGCCAGCGTGGACAGGCTGCACGAGGTCTGGGCGTTCTCGATCTTGCTCATCATCGCTTTGGAGATGCCGACGCGGGCCGCCGTCTCGGCGACCGTGAGGCCCTGCTGCAGTCGCAGCAACCGCACGTTGCGCCCGATGGCGGACTCGATCTCCAGTTCGTCGACGGGCTCCGCGGGGTCGCGTTCCCGGGCCGTGCCCGACTTGTTGCGCAGCAGCGGCACGTGATCGTCAGCGGAGGCCACAGTTCACCTGTCTAGCGCATCTCGCCCGCGCCGACGTACGGGTGGGGCGTGGTCAGCGGATCGCCCTCGGCGAAGCGCGAGAGCCGGAAGTCCGACGCGGGGATGCGCGGGTCGCGGCTGTGACCGTCGACGACGATGTCGGCGACCAGCCTGCCGACCGCCGGTGCGATCTTGAAACCGTGACCGCTGAAGCCGGCCGCGACCACCAGCCCGTCGAGCGGTGTCCGCGAGATCACCGGGTTCCAGTCCGGCGTCACGTCGTAGCACCCCGCGTAGCTGCCGGTGATGGCCGCGTCGGGGAAGCCGGGGAACCGGGTCCCGACCTTGTCGACGGTGATGTCGACGAACTCCTCGGTGGCCCGGTTGAGGTAGTCGTCCGGGTCGGCGGTGCGCGCATCGGCGAGATCGCTGTTGCCGAACAGGATGTCACCGCCCACCTCGGGCCGGACGTACTGCAGCGACACCAGATCGGAGAACACGGGCACCGGGCCGGTGGGAACGCCGGGGTCGATCATCACGATCTGCTCGCGCACCACCCTGATCGGCACGTCGACGCCGTGCGGCGCGAGCAATGCGGGCGTCCACACCCCCGTCGCGGCGACGACGGTGCCCGCCGAGATCTCGGTGCCGTCGGCCAGCGCCACGCCGGTCACCCGGTCGCCGCGAACCGTGAATCCCGTTGCCGCGCAACCTTGTCGGATCGAGACACCGGCACCGCGCGCGGAGATCGCCAACGCCTGCGCGGTCTGGTAGGCGTCCCCGTACCCGCCGCGGGCCTCCCACCCGAACGCCGCGAACGGGGTCAGGTCGGCGAACGGCCACATCTTCGCGACCTCGGTGTGGTCGATCTCCTCGGTGTCCACCCCGACGGCGCGCTGGGCGGCGAGGCTCTTGCGCAGCGCGTACACGTTCGGTTCGCCGACACCGACGACGTAGCCGGTCTGCCGGAACCCGATGTCGGTGCCGAAGAGGTCGGCGGCGTGCTCGAAGACCTCCAGCCCGACGGTGGCCATCGCGGCCAGCGAGGTGACCCCGTAATGGCAGCGCACGATGCCGCTGCTCTTGCCGGTCATGCCGGAGCCGACCGTGTGGCGTTCCACCACGACGACGTCGGTCACCCCGCGCTCGGCCAGCGCCCAGGCGGCGGCGCATCCCTCGATGCCGCCGCCGACGATGACGACGTCGGCGGTGCTCATAGTCCCGGAATCCAGCGGGTACCGGCCAGCGGCACCCGCGCCATCGCGGCGGCCTCGATGCTGACCGCGACGAGATCGTCGGGTTCGAGGTGGCACACGTGGGATTTGCCGCATGCGCGGGCGATGGTCTGCGCCTCCATCGTGAGCACCCGCAGGTAGTTGGCCAGTCGCCGGCCGGCGGCGACCGGGTCGAGCCGGGCGGCGAGCTCGGGGTCCTGCGTGCTGATTCCGGCCGGGTCGTTGCCGTCCTGGTAGTCGTCGTAGAAACCCGCGGCGCTGCCGAGCTTCTCGTAGTCGGCGGCATACCGGGGATGGTTGTCGCCCAGCGCGATCAGCGCGGCCGTGCCGATCGCGACCGCGTCGGCGCCGAGCGCCAGCGCCTTGGCGACATCGGCGCCGTTGCGGATGCCGCCCGACACGATCAACTGGACTCCGGTCTTTCCTGGCGTCCCGCTCGCCCCGGCCCTGTGAACCCCCAACTCCTGCAGCGCCCGCACCGCCTCGGGAATCGCGGCGAGCGTCGGGATGCCGACGTGTTCGATGAAGACCTCCTGCGTGGCGGCGGTGCCGCCCTGCATGCCGTCGACCACGACGACGTCCGCGCCGGCGTGCACGGCGAGCTTCACGTCGTAGTAGGTGCGGGTGGCGCCGACCTTGACGTAGATCGGCTTCTCCCAGTCGGTGATCTCCCTGAGCTCATTGATCTTGATGGTCAGATCGTCGGGTCCGGTCCAGTCGGGATGGCGACAGGCCGAACGCTGGTCGATGCCCTGGGGCAGTGTGCGCATCGCGGCGACGCGTTCGGAGATCTTCTGCCCCAACAGCATTCCACCGCCGCCGGGTTTGGCGCCCTGGCCGAGCACCACCTCGATCGCGTCGGCCTTGCGCAGGTCGTCGGGGTTCATCCCGTAGCGCGACGGCAGGTACTGATACACCAGGTGCTTGCTCTGGCCCCGCTCCTCGGGCGTCATGCCCCCGTCACCGGTGGTCGTCGACGTGCCGACCTCGCTGGCGCCGCGGCCCAGCGCCTCCTTGGCCGGACCGGACAGCGCGCCGAAGCTCATGCCGGCGATGGTGACCGGAATGGCCAGGTGCAGAGGGTGCTTGGCGTTCCGGTCACCGAGCACCACGTCGGTGGCGCACCGCTCGCGGTACCCCTCCAGCGGATACCGCGACATCGAGGTTCCGAGGAACAACAGATCGTCGAAGTGGGGGAGCCGGCGCTTGGCGCCCCAGCCGCGGATGTCGTAGACGCCGGTGTCGGCGGCGCGCTGGATCGCGGCGATGGTGGCGCGGTCGAAGGTGGCGGACTCGCGCAGGCCGAGGCGGGCGCGGTCGTCGGTGGAATGGCCCATCAGTAGCTCGCAGCGTTGTCGACGTGGAAGTGGTAGAGCGAACGGGCCGACCCGTAGCGGGTGTAAGCGCCGGGGTCGTCACCTTCGAATCCCGCCGCCTTGAGGAGTTCCACGAGTTCGCGTAGGTGTTCGGGGCGCATCGGTTTGGCGACACAGTCCGCCCCCAGCGAGGCGACGTCACCACGCACGTAGATGCGGGCCTCGTAGAGGGAGTCGCCGAGCGCCTCACCTGCGTCACCGCGCACGACGAGTCGGCCCGCCTGCGCCATGAACGCGCTCATGTGGCCGACGTCGCCGCCCACGACGATGTCCACTCCCTTCATCGAGATGCCGCACCGGGCAGCGGCGTTGCCCTCGATCACCAGCAGACCGCCGTGTGCCGTCGCTCCCGCGGACTGCGACGCGTTGCCCTTCACCCACACCGAGCCGCTCATCATGTTCTCGGCCACCCCGGTGCCGGCGTTGCCGTTGATCACGACGTCGGCGTGCTGGTTCATGCCCGCGGCGTAGTAGCCGACATGGCCGTCGATCGTGACGGTGAGCGGGGCGTCGAGACCGACGGCGACGTTGTGCGCGCCGGCGGGATGCTCGATGACGAACTCGCCGTGCACATC
Source organism: Mycolicibacterium psychrotolerans (assembly GCF_010729305.1). Lineage (NCBI taxonomy): Bacteria > Bacillati > Actinomycetota > Actinomycetes > Mycobacteriales > Mycobacteriaceae > Mycobacterium > Mycolicibacterium psychrotolerans. The sequence continues at coordinate 1,417,684 of NZ_AP022574.1, forward strand.
CGGTGCGTGCAGTGCCGCGTTGACCTCGCGCAGCGCCGTGGTGCCCAGGTCGTAGCGCGTGGCTACCTGCTCCATGCGTAGACGACCTCCGGTTCGGGTTCCCAGATGCGCGCGTTGTCGACGCCGGGCAGGCCGGCCAGTGCGCGATACTCGCTGCCCATCGCCACCCAGTCGTCGGTCTCGGCGATGACGGCCGGTTTGCACGCGACCGCGTCGCGCACGACGGCGAACGAGTCGCGGTCGGAGACCAGCAGCGTGTAGAAACCGTCGAACGTGCGGCAGAGCTCCTTGAGGGAGCTCTCGACGTCGCGGCCCTCGGCCAGCAGCGCGGCGATGAAGCGGGCGCCGACCTCGGTGTCGTTCTCGCTGTCGAACTCCACACCGCCGGCGAGCAACTCGCGGCGGATCGTGGCGTGGTTGGCGAACGATCCGTTGTGCACCATGCACTGTCCCGGACCGACCGCGTAGGGATGGCACCCCGACGGTGTCACCGCGGACTCGGTCGCCATCCGGGTGTGGCCGACGCCCTGCCAGCCCTGCGCCCCGGCCAGCCCCCAGCTCTCGGTGAGCACGCGCGGATGGCCGACACCCTTGAGAACCGCGATGTCGGAACCGAATCCGGCGATGATCGCCTCGGGGTAGGACGCTCGGACCGCGGCGAGCAGCGCCTCCGAGGACGCGTCGGACGACAACAGGTGGCTGTCGGCGACCGCGACGCCGTCGACGTCGTCGTCGAGTGCGGTGGCGACCGTCCGCGTCACCAGATCGATGTCCTCGCGCCGGCCCGTGCCCAGGTCGGCCACCGACACGCAGCCCTGCCCGGGCGGCGACCACGCCGCGTCACCGTAGACCGCGACGCCGGCCGAATCGCTTCCCCTGTCGCCCATTTCGCAGAGCATGCCGGCCAGGAGGGTGCCCAGCCGCGGGTAGAGTTCGGGGGTGCGCAGGTGCAACCCGACGATGCCACACATGGATTCCTCCGTTGTCGGTGTCAGAAGGCGGTGAGGTACTGCTCGATCTCCCACGGGCTGACAGCGCTGTGGTAGTCGAAGAACTCCTCGCGTTTGACGCCGGCGAAGTAGGCGGCGACGCCTTCGCCGGCCACGTCGAGCACGCCGGTGATGACGGGGTCGCCCTCGAACTCCTCGACGGCGTGCAGCAGCGTCGGGGGGAGCGGCCGCGTGCTGACCCCCGCGCCGACGGCGCCCGGGTCGGTGCTGCGTTTGATGCCGTCGATCCCCGCGCCCAGCGCGGCCGCGATCGCGAGATACGGGTTGGCCGAACCGTCGCCGCCGCGCAGCTCGATGCGGTCGGCATCGGGCACCCGGATGTAGTGGGTGCGGTCGTTGCCGCCGTAGGTGGGCAGCCGCGGCGCCCAGGAGGCGCCCGAGGCCGTCGCGACCGCGCCGGTTCGCTTGTAGGAGTTGACCGTCGGGGCGATGACGGCCTGCAGCGCGCAGGCGTGCTCGAGGAGTCCCCCGATGAACCCGTAGGCCGTGTCGGACAGGCCGAGTCCGCGGACGTCGTCGGTCTGGGCCGGGAACACCGCGTTGCCGGCGCTGGTCAGCGACAGGTGCAGGTGCAGTCCGCTGCCCGTCTTGTCGGCGAACGGCTTGGGCATGAAGGTCGCGATCATGCCGCGTTCGGCGGCGATCATCGACAGCAGATAGCGCAGCGTGACCACCCGGTCGGCGGTGGTCAGCGCGTCGGCGAAGGTGAAGTTCTGCTCGAACTGACCGTTGCCGTCCTCGTGGTCGTTGGCGTAGTTGGACCAGCCGAGCCCGTTCATCGCGGCCGACACGGCGGTGAGGTGGTCATACATCCGGGTGACGCCGCGCGCGTCGTAGCAGGGCTGGGCGGCGGTGTCCGCGGCGTCGGCCACCACGACGGCACCGTCATCGGTGCGCCGCAGCAGGAAGTACTCGACCTCCGCGCCCACCCACGGCTCGAATCCTGCGTCACCGCACCGCTGGACGAGGTTCTTGAGGATCACCCGTGGCGCGTACGGCCACGGCTTCCCCTCGACGTGGGGGTCGCAGTGCACGATCGCGAGACCCTCTTTGAGGAACGGGACCGGGGTGAATGACTCCGGGTCCGGCATCGCCATCAGGTCCGGGTCCTTGGGCTCCTGACCCATGGCGCCCACGGCGTAGCCCGCGAAGCCGACGCCCTCGGTGGCCAGCATGTCCACCGCCTCGACGGGAACCAGTTTGGCGCAGGGCTTTCCGCGCAGATCGACGAACAGCGCGAGGATGAACTTCGTGCCGGAACGCTCCGCCGCGACCGCGAGGTCCTGTGTCATATCGCCACCTTGAGTCTCTTGTTGGGAATCACCGTATCAGTGGGTGAAACACCCCGCACGGCGAACGGCCAGTGCGGAAACGTGGGAGTCCGCACCGGCCGGTCGAGTAGTGCGCTAGGCGGAGGCGAGTTCGTAGGACGCCTCGCGGTGGAACGCCGCGTCGATGCCCTTCTCCTCGTCGTCGGGCGAAATGCGAATGCCCACAGTCTTCTTCAGCGCGAACGCGATGATGAACGCGACCGTGAAGGAGAACGCCATCACCGCGCCCGCGGCGACAGCCTGACGCCACAGCTGGTCGAACCCGCCGCCGTAGAACAGGCCGTTGGTGGCGTTGGGCATCGTGTCGCTGGCCAGGAAGCCGATCAGCAGGGTGCCGATGACGCCACCGACGAGGTGCACGCCCACCACGTCGAGCGAGTCGTCATAGCCGAAGCGTGCCTTGAGGCCCACCGCGTACACGCACACCGCACCGGCGATCGCGCCGAGGATGATCGCGCCCACCGGCGTCACCGCACCACAGGCCGGGGTGATCGCCACCAGGCCGGTGATGGCACCCGACGCCGCGCCGACGCCCGTCACGTGACCGTCCTTGATCTTCTCCACGGCGATCCAGGCCAGCGTCGCCGCGCAGGTGGCGACGAACGTGGTGACCATGACGATCGCGGCCGAATTGCCGGCTGCCAGAGCCGAACCGCCGTTGAACGCATACCAGCCGGCCCACAGCAGCCCGGCGCCGAGCAACGTCAGCGGCACGTTGTGCGGCTTGCGCAGCGTGCCCCAGCTCGCCGACTTGCCGAGCACGATCGCCACGGCGAGCGCAGCCGCGCCGGCGTTGATGTGCACCGCGGTGCCACCGGCGAAGTCGATGGCCTTGAGCTTGTTCGCGATCCAGCCGCCGGTCGAATCCTCGGTGACCACGCCGTCGAAGGCGAACACCCAGTGCGCGACCGGGAAGTACACCAGCACCGCCCACAGCGTCGCGAAACCCATCCACGCACCGAACTTCATCCGGTCGGCGACCGCGCCCGAGATCAGCGCCACCGTGATGGCCGCGAAGAGTGCCTGGAACAACGAGAACAGACTGATCGGCAGCCCGTCGATGGTCGTCATCGGCTCCGTCAGGTTCTTCATGCCGGCGAACTCGGTGAAGCTGCCGACGAACCCGCCGTAGGAGGTGCCGAACGTCATCGAGAAGCCGAACAAAACCCACAGCACGCCGACGATCGCCACGGCGCCGAACGTCATCATCATCATGTTGGTCGAGCTCTTGACGGACACCATGCCGCCGTAGAACAACGCGAGGCCGGGGATCATCAGCGTGAGGCCGATGATGCAACACAGCATGAACGCGGTCGTCCCTGTATCCATAGAATCTCCTGCGATGGGCGGCTCCGCTGCGGAGCCGTTCACCGACAGTTACCGACGTCCCTGTTACGAAGACGGTTTCGGGAGGTTTCGTGTGTGTAACGAGATCAGTCGCCCAACCGCGCCGCGAGAATCGGCCGCCCCGGTCCGATGAGCTCGCCGAGCGCGGCGGGGCGTCCGGCCATCGCCATCATCAGAGCCTCGCCGGGTCCGGTGATCTCGGCGCCGCGCCCGGTCGTCCAGTCGATGTCGACGGCGCGCAGCCGAAGCCCCCTGATTCGTTGCGGCACACCGAGCCGCGGGTTCCCGCGCAGCAGCTGTAGCACCCGGCGCAGCCGCTCGGCGGGGATTCGGCGCGGCCGCCCGAGCGCACGCCGGACGTCCTGATGATGAACGGTGCCGTCGACCAGGGCGATCATCCCGCCGAATGCGGCGGTCAGCCCGCGCGGCTGGAGGTGGTCGCGCAGGAAGGTCACGAGCTGATCGGGGCTCAGCTCCGCGTATTCATCGACGCCGACCTGATTCGCGTGGATCACGCGCCCTTTCGCGAATCGTCCGAGAAGGGCACCCACTCCCAACTCCTCATAACTGATGACATGGGCGACAACGTCTTTGACCGTCCAGCCGGCACACAGGCTGGCAGCCCCCCACTGCTGCGGGCTCAGCGTGTCGAGGAAGTCGGCGAGGTCGGCGCGCTCGGCGCGGGCAAGCTCCATCACGGTGCTCATCGGTCCATCAGCCCCTGATAGCGCGCCAGGTACAGGGGCCATCCGGCGTCGCCACCGACCCCGTCGGCCACCGACTGCCACCCGTCGCCGTGCCGGTTCAGGTGCCGGTGTTCGAGTTCGACCCGGGTCCGGTCCGGCGCCTCGGCGAGGAAGCGCACCTCCACCTCGCTGGTCTTCGACAGGTCGGTCTCGACCTGCCAGGTGGGCCCGATGTCCCAGCTGAACACGACCCGGTTCGGCGGCTCGTAGGCCAGCACCCGCGCCCACTCGCAGCGGCTCCCATCGGAGCCGACATCGTAGATGCGGCCACCGACCCGCGGCTCGAACACCGTGTCGGTGATCGGGACGGGCAGCAGATTGTGGTCGCGGGGTTTGAAATCTCCGAACTGTGCGGTGAACACCCTGAAGGCCCGTTCGACGGGGGCGTTCACCACGATTGCACGACGAATGGCCTCGGTCATGTGTCCTCCCCGGTGGAGTGCTCGACGACGCGCTTGAAGCCGGCCAGCGCCCCGGTCCAGAACCGGTCGAGATCGTCGCGCAGCGCCTGGATACCGGCAGGTTCCAACTGATAGACCCTCCGGGTCCCGTCAGGGCGGTCGGTGACGAGGCCCGCCGATTTGAGCACCTTGAGGTGCTGCGACACCGCGGGCCGGCTGACCGGCAGCTCACGCGCCAGCTCGCCCACCGCACACGGTGCGACGGCAAGGCGTTCGACGATCGCCCGCCGGGTTCCGTCGGCGATGGCGTGCCAGGGGTCCGCTTCTACGTAAGTGCTCACTAACCGTAAGTCTAGACTTACGCTCAGCTCCAGTTCAAGACGATCTCGTTCAGCGGGAGCCGTTCGCGCGGCAGCCGGTCACGCTCGGCGATCGCCGGATCGACGTCGGCGTAGTCGCCGAGCCGGCCGACCGCGATCATCACCAGCGGGCGCAGCGTGGCGGGCAGTCCGAACGCCTCGACGGCTCCGTCGGGGGAGAAGCCGGCCATCGGATGGCTGATCAGACCCCGTGACACCGCCTCGATACCGATCAGGGCCATCGCTGCACCGGCGTCGACGCCGGAGTACAGCGCGGTCTTCTCGTCGTCGCCCTCGTCGGCGCAGAGCAGGATCAGCGCGCTGGCGGCGCGGGCGTAGCTGTTCCCGCGCCGGAGCAGATCCGCGAGCCTGGCGAAGGTGTCTTCGCCCCGGCGGGCCACCACGAACCGGACCGGCTGTCGTCGTCCCCACGTCGGCGCCCAGCGGGCGGCCTCGATCAACGCGACCAGGTCGTCGTCGGCCAGTTCGGCCGCGGGGTCGAACGCGCGCGGACTCCAGCGCGCCGCGATGGGCGGATGCAGCGGTACGGAGGTCTCGGCCAACCGATCGGTCGGGCCGGGATCGAGGGACGGGGCCACCCCGCCGACGCTACCGGCGGGAAAAAACAGGTGCGCACAGCCATTATCCTTATCGGGATCCCCCGTTCGAAAGGTTCCTGCAGTGGCGCTCGTCGTACAGAAGTACGGCGGATCCTCGGTGTCCGACGCCGAGCGGATCCGCCGTGTGGCCGAGCGCATCGTCGAGACCAAAAAGGCGGGCAACGACGTCGTCGTCGTCGTCTCGGCGATGGGCGACACCACCGACGAACTGCTCGACCTGGCCAAACAGGTGTCCCCGGCCCCGCCGCCGCGCGAGCTGGACATGCTGCTGACCGCGGGCGAGCGGATCTCCAACGCGCTGGTCGCGATGGCGATCGAGTCGCTCGGCGCGCAGGCACGCTCGTTCACCGGTTCACAGGCCGGCGTCGTCACCACCGGCACACACGGCAACGCCAAGATCATCGACGTCACCCCGACCCGGCTGCGCTCGGCTCTCGACGACGGCCAGATCGTGCTCGTCGCGGGGTTCCAGGGCGTCAGCCAGGACACCAAGGACGTCACCACGCTGGGCCGCGGCGGGTCGGACACCACCGCCGTGGCCGTCGCCGCCGCGCTGAAGGCCGACGTGTGCGAGATCTACACCGACGTCGACGGCATCTTCACCGCCGATCCGCGCATCGTGCCCAACGCGCGACGCCTCGACGCCGTCTCCTTCGAGGAGATGCTGGAGATGGCCGCCGCGGGAGCCAAGGTGCTGATGCTGCGCTGCGTCGAGTACGCACGCCGCTTCGACCTGCCCATCCACGTCCGCTCGTCGTACTCCGACAGGCCGGGCACCATCGTCAAAGGATCGATCGAGGACATCCCCATGGAAGACGCCATCCTGACCGGAGTAGCCCACGACCGCGGCGAGGCGAAGGTCACCGTCGTCGGGGTGCCCGACGTCCCCGGCTACGCCGCCCAGGTGTTCCGCGCGGTCGCCGACGCCGACGTCAACATCGACATGGTGCTGCAGAACATCTCCAAGGTCGAGGACGGCAAGACCGACATCACGTTCACCTGCTCGCGCGACAGCGGCCCGGGCGCCGTCGAGAAGCTGACGTCGCTGCAGGACGAGATCGGTTTCACCCGGGTGCTCTACGACGACCACATCGGCAAGGTGTCGCTGATCGGCGCCGGGATGCGGTCGCATCCCGGCGTGACGGCGACGTTCTGCGAGGCACTGGCCAACGCGGGCATCAACATCGACCTGATCTCCACCTCCGAGATCCGGATCTCGGTGCTCATCAAGGACACCGAGCTCGACCGTGCCGTCGAGGCGCTGCACGAGGCCTTCGGGCTCGGCGGCGACGAGGAAGCCGTGGTCTACGCGGGGACGGGGAGATAGCGATGGCCGGGCGAGCGACGCGACGGGATCTGAAATGGTGAGCATCGGAGTGGTCGGGGCGACCGGCCAGGTCGGTCAGGTGATGCGGACCCTGTTGGCGGAGAGGGACTTTCCCGCCACCGAGGTGCGGTTCTTCGCGTCGGCCCGCTCCGCGGGCAAGAAGCTCGAGTTCCGCGGGCAGGAGATCGAGGTCGAGGACTCGGAGACCGCCGACCCGTCCGGGCTGGACATCGCGCTGTTCTCCGCCGGGGCGACGATGTCGCGGGTGCAGGCGCCGCGGTTCGCCGCCGCCGGCGCGGTGGTGATCGACAACTCCTCGGCCTGGCGCAAGGACCCCGACGTGCCGCTGGTGGTGTCCGAGGTCAACTTCGAGCGTGACGCAGGCAATCGGCCGAAAGGCATCATCGCCAACCCGAACTGCACCACCATGGCCGCGATGCCGGTGCTGAAGCCGCTGCACGACGAGGCCGGGCTGGTGCGGATGATCGCGTCGACCTACCAGGCGGTGTCGGGCAGCGGGCTGGCCGGGGTCGAGGAGCTGTTCGGCCAGGCCAGCGCCGTGGTCGCCGGGAGTCGCGAACTGGTGCACAACGGTGGCGCGCTGGACTTCCCGGCGCCCGAGAAGTACGTCGCGCCTATTGCGTTCAACGTCGTTCCGCTGGCCGGCGCGCTGGTCGACGACGGTTCGGGGGAGACCGACGAGGACCAGAAGCTGCGCAACGAGAGCCGCAAGATCCTGGGCATCCCCGACCTCGCGGTGTCCGGCACCTGCGTGCGCGTGCCGGTGTACACCGGGCACTCGCTGTCGCTGAATGTCGAGTTCGCGCAGCCGTTGTCGGTCGAGCGTGCCACCGAGCTGCTGTCCGGGGCGCCCGGCGTGACGCTGGTCGACGTGCCCACGCCGCTGGCTGCCGCGGGTGTCGACGAGTCGCTGGTGGGCCGTATCCGGCAGGATCCCGGTGTGCAGGACGGTCGCGGACTCGCGCTGTTCGTCTCCGGGGACAACCTCCGAAAAGGTGCTGCGCTCAATACCATTCAGATCGCCGAGCTGCTGGCCGCCCGGCTCTGATCCGCCGAAACCGACGTTTGGGCGCGGAAGTGCGAAAGATCGGCGCCATTTCGTCGATCTCGGCGGCGTTGGTCTCGCTTCTGGTCGCTCCTACAGCGCAAGCGACGCCGATCGAGCTGCCACCGCTGCAGCCCGGGCAGGTGATCCGGGTCGGGCCGGTCGCCGGAACCGGAACGCCGACAGTGGATTACGGCATCGGGGCGACGGACCTCTGCGAGTTCATGGAGTTCCCCAGCGGCATCCTGCAGGTCTGCGGTGACAGCTTCGCGGGCCAGGGCGTGGGGTTCGGCGGGTGGTACTCACCGATCGCACTGCACGTGGTCGACGGTTCGCTCGACGACCCGGCCGGGGTGCGCTACGACGGTGTGTACGGGGTCGACACCCCGCTGCTCGCCGACCCGACGCCGCAGGGAACCTCGCAGCTGCCGGCGGGCATCGTCGAGATCAACCGGCAGAACTATCTGCTGGTCACCACCACCAAGGATCTGCGTCCGCAATCCTCTCGGCTGGTGAAAGCCGAAGCGGGCAAAGGGAATTGGTCGACGGTGCCCGGGTCACGGCGGGACGCCGCCTACGCCGGCGGCGGTCAATCCCAGATCAGCGGCTACTACGATCCGATCCCGACGCCCGAGTCGCCGAGAGGCTGGGTCTACATCGTCGCCAACAACTTCGACCGCACCGGGCCGGTGCACCTCTACCGCGCGACACCGCAGAGCTTCACCGACCGGTCGACCTGGCAGGGCTGGGCGCCCGCGGGGTGGGGTGGCGAGCCCGCACCGCTGTGGAACGACCGGGTGGGTGAGATGAGCGTGCGCCAGATCGACGGCCGCACCGTGCTGTCCTACTTCAACGCCAGCACCGGAAACATGGAGATCCGGGTCGCCGACGACCCGACCGGGCTCGGCGCCGCACCGGTCACGACGGTCGTCGTCGCGGCGCCATGGCCGGACCGCGCCGAGGATCTCCCGCCGCCCCAGGACAACCGGCTCGCGCAGCCCTACGGCGGCTACCTCTCGCCGGGCTCCACGCCGGACGCGGTGCGTGTCTTCGTCAGCCAGTGGAACACCACCCCGCGCGGCGGCAGCCCGTACCGGGTGATCCAGTTCGCGGTGAACCCGTTCAAGCCGTGAGGTTGTCACGGCACCCCGAGCGCGGGCACTGTGTCGTTCGGTGTCGCGTCGCGGTAACGAGGGCAGCTGGTCTCGATGCTGAAGGTGTGCCCGTCCACTTCGCCCTCGTTCGGCGGCATCCAGCCGCTCACGGAGAACGTGTCGTCCACCTTCGTGCCGACGACCTGCCGGGGATCGGCGACGAAACCTCTGAGATCGTCATGGCGCAGGCCGACTTTCAGCACCGAGATGCGGCGGTGCTGGCCGACGTGCAGGCGGACCATCCGTCGTGGTCCGTCGGAGACCAGGATGACCACGCTCTCGTCGGGTTGCCGCGTACAGGAGACATCGCTGGTGGTGATGGTGCGGCTTTCGCCATCGAACTCGATCGACGTCTTCACTTCGGGTCCGCGTTCACAGCCGCTGAGGGCGCCGGCGATCAGCACCGCCGTCCAGAGCATGCACCGGCGATGTCGAACCGGCGCCTCACTGCCGTCCACCACCGCTGAACCAGCCCCCCGCGTGTTGTCTGAAGACAGTGCAGCACAGCGGCCGTTCGCGGTGAACCCGTTCAAGCCGTGAGGGCAGGGCTCTGCCCGCACCAAAAGGTGCGGGCAGAGTTCCCCTCACGACCTCCTAGTCGTCGCCGCCGTCGTCACCGCCGTTGCCGTCGGCGGGAGGTGTGTCGACCCGCAGCTGCTTGAGCCCGGCGCGCATGATCAAACACACAAAGAAACTCGGTGTCGGCTGGCGGCCGGGTTTGCGGAAACGACAGGCCGGACATGATGACAATCGAGTCGTGAGCACCACAGCAAGCGAAGGGAGCGACCGATGACCGTGCTGTTCATCGCGGACAGGTCCACGAGGGCGAGTGCGGGACTGTCCGGTCTGTCGATGGTCGCCGGCGAAGGCGTCGAGTACTCCGACGATCCGCCCTTCCTCTTCAACACCAGACCGGCGCAGCGCCGGCGGGTGGCGCTGGTCAGCGGTGGCGGCGCCGGCCACGAACCCATGCACGGCGGATTCGTCGGCCGCGGCGGACTCGATGCGGCGTGCCCGGGCGAGATCTTCACCTCGCCGCACAACCGTCAGATCTACGAGGCGTGCCGCAAGGTTGCGCTTGCCGACGGCGTGCTGCAGATCGTCAAGAACTACACCGGCGACGTGCTGAACTTCTCGATCGCCGCCGAGAGGTTGCGGGCCGACGGCGTCCCGGTGGAGCAGGTGCTCGTCGACGACGACTGGGGCTCGCGCGACGCGGGGAAGGTCGGCCGCCGCGGCACCGCGGCGACGGTGATCGTCGAGAAGATCCTCGGCGCTGCCGCCGACGACGGATCGTCGTTGGCCGAACTCGCAGCGCTGGGCCGCGACATCGTCGCCAGGTCGCGGACCGTCGCGATCGCCTCAGAAGCGCATCGCAGCCCTGCCGACGGGGACCGCGCCTTCGAAGTGTCGCCGGGCTCGCTCGAGTTCGGGGTCGGCATCCACGGCGAGCCGGCGCGCGAGAGCATCGAGATCTCGGATCTGCACGGGCTCGTCGGCCGGATGGTCGACGCCCTGACGGTCGACCTGTCCGCCCCCGACGGGGTCGTCGTGCTGGTCAACGGTCTCGGCGGAACCGGCCAGCTCGAGCTCCTGCATTTCGGCGACGCCACTGCGCGGGCGCTCGCGGACCGGAACCTCCAGGTGCGCAGCCTCGTCGCCGGCGCCTACTGCACCGCGTTGGACATGCGCGGCGTGAGCCTGACGGTGGTCGAGGCAGACCCCCAGTGGTTGCCGCACTGGTTCGCCGAGCACGGCACCCCGGCCCTGCCGAGCCCCAAGGCGTTCCCGGGAATCAAGGCCATCCGCGACGTCCGCCCCGACCGTGACGCTGCGGCAGGCGCGTCACGGTGGCTGCAGGACTTCGCCGAACGGACAGAGGGCTTACGCGACCGCTTCAACGCGCTCGACCAGGCGGCAGGCGACGGGGATTTCGGTGACAACCTCGCACTCGGGGTGTCGCACGCCGTGCGGCGCGGGAACGTCGACGACGATCTCGTGGCCGACCTCGGACATCTGGCGTCGGCGTTTCTCGACGACGTCGGCGGGTCCAGCGGCCCGCTCTTCGGCCTCGTGTTCGGGGCGATCGCCTCCCGCGCCGACGACGCCACTGGTGACGCCCTGGGCGACGTCGTGCTCGCCGGCCTGGGTGAAGCGCTGACGGCGGTGCAGCGGGCCGGCGGCGCGCAACCCGGCGACCGGACCCTGGTCGACGCCTTGGCCGCCGTCGTCGACGACGCCGGCGGGCGCGGGGTCGACGTGCTCGACGAGGCGTCGGTGCTGGCGGGGATCGGCGCGGCCGCGTCGACCGCGGACATGGTCGCAGGCCGGGGCCGGGCCGCATATGTCGGCGAACGTGCGATCGGTCACCCCGACGCGGGTGCCGTCGCGATGGCATGGCTGTGCGCGACCCTCTGGCAGGCCGTCGGCGGCGGATCCGCATCGGTGGACACGGCGCTGGGCGACCTCCTGCCCGCCGAGTCGAGCTCATAGCCAATTCACAGCCGGCACCTAACCGGCTCAGTGAATTACCGGAGGAGGATCGACTCCATGAGCGAGACAACACCGCCGCAGGATCAGCACGAGCCCGCGACCGGCCCCGTACTGACGCCACCTCCCACCTATCAGGAACCGCCACCGGTCCCGCCGCAGCCCGTCTACGTCGAGCAGTCCAGCAGACTCAACAAGGCGGCCGCATGGGTCGGCATCGTCGCCGGCTCGCTGTTCGTCGTCGTCGTCATCTTCGGCGCCGGATTCCTCACCGGCAAGGCGGTCAGCAACGGCCACCGCGGGGACTACGACCGCGGCCACGAGATGATGATGCGCCCCGGACCGGCCATGTTCCCGATGGGTCCCCCCGGAGGCATGCAACGCGGCCCGGCCTTCCCCGGGCCGTTCGGCCCCGGCGGGCAGATCATCGAGATCCCGCGCCCGCCCGGCGGTGCGCCGACCGCTCCCGACACGCCTGCGCCGTCGCGTCCGTAGAGCCCGGCGCATGGATGGTTTCGGCGGCTTCCGGGTACCCGCTGCCTCGGACGGCGGCGCAGCCCGGCAGCCGCCCGGCCCCCGAGGAGAGTAGATGTCTGACAAGTACGCGACGACCGATGCGGGGGCGCCGATCCCCAGCGTCGAGCATTCGCTGACCGTCGGCCCCGACGGCCCGATCCTGCTGCAGGACCATTACCTGCTCGAGCAGATGGCCAACTTCAACCGGGAACGGATTCCCGAGCGACAGCCCCACGCCAAGGGCGGCGGCGCCTTCGGTCAGTTCGAGGTCACCCACGACGTGAGCGCATTCACCAAGGCGGCGTTCCTGCAGCCCGGCGTGAAAACCGAGATGGTCGCCCGGTTCTCGACGGTGGCCGGCGAGCGGGGCAGCCCGGACACGTGGCGGGATCCGCGCGGGTTCGCGCTGAAGTTCTACACGTCGGAGGGCAACTTCGACATGGTCGGAAACAACACGCCCGTGTTCTTCATCCGCGACCCCATGAAGTTCCAGAACTTCATCCGCAGCCAGAAACGCATGCAGGCCAACAATCTTCGCGACCACCACATGCAGTGGGACTTCTGGACGCTGTCGCCGGAGTCGGCGCACCAGGTCACCTGGCTGATGGGAGACCGCGGCATCCCGAAGACGTGGCGGCACATGAACGGCTACTCCAGCCACACCTACAGCTGGCTCAACGCCGACGACGAGATGTTCTGGGTGAAGTACCACTTCAAGACCGATCAGGGCATCGAGTTCCTGACTCAGGAGGACGGCGACCGGCTCGCCGGCGAAGACGGCGACTACCACCAGCGCGACCTGTTCACCGCGATCGAGGACGGCAACTTCCCGTCCTGGACGCTGCACGTGCAGATCATGCCGTTCGAGGACGCCAAGACCTACCGCATCAATCCGTTCGACCTGACCAAGGTGTGGCCGCACAGCGACTACCCGCTGCAGCAGGTGGGCACGATGACGCTGAACCGCAACGTCGTCGACTATCACGCACAGATCGAGCAGGCCGCGTTCGAACCGAACAACATCGTGCCCGGTACCGGTCTGTCGCCGGACAAGATGCTGCTCGCCCGCGGCTTCTCCTACGCCGACGCACATCGGCACCGGCTCGGCGTGAACTACAAGCAGATCCCGGTCAACGAGCCGAAGGTGGAGGTGCGGGCCTACTCCAAGGACGGGCCGATGCGGATCCACAACGTCACCGACCCGGTCTACGCGCCCAACTCGATGGGCGGCCCGGAGGCCGACCCGCGTCGCGCGTCGGAGGTGCACTGGGCGTCCGACGGTGACATGGTGCGCTCGGCGTACGCGCTGCGCGCCGAGGACGACGACTGGAGCCAGGCCGGCACGCTGGTGCGCGAGGTGCTCGACGACCAAGCGCGCGAACGACTGGTCAGCAACATCGTCGGCCACGTCTCCGACGGTGTGCGCGAGCCGGTGCTGTCGCGGGTGTTCGAGTACTGGCGCAACGTCGATCCCGACCTCGGCAAGAACATCGAGGAGGGCGTGCGGGGAGCAGGCGCCTAGCCGCGAATGCACGGTTTCTGACGGAACCCGTGGGATGACCCGTCAGAACGCGTGCAATCGGCGCGCGGCCGACGGCTGGCATGATCGGTCAGGTGAAAGTCGTCGCCCTGGTTTGTGTGGCCGCCGCAGGTCTGGCTCTCGCCGCGCCCGCGGCCGCCCGGCCCTCGGATCCCGGCGTGGTGAACTACGCCGTACTGAACAAGGGCTCCGTCGGCAACATCGTCGGGACGCGCCTTGGGTTCGAGTCGACGTTCAGCGACCCGTTTCAGGCCTATTACGTGGACAACCCGGCCTGCAACAACTGGGCCGACATCGGGCTTCCGGAGGTCTACCTCGACCCCGACCTCGCCGCGTTCAACGGCGCCACCGCCCAGGAGTCGCCGACCGACGTGACGCATCTGGTCAAGCAGGCCGTCGGGGTGTTCGCGACGCCGGAGGCGGCCGGCCGCGCCTACCGCCGCGTGGTCGACCGGACCGTCGGCTGCAGCGGCCAGACGACCGCGATGCACCTGGACGACTTCACCACACAGGTGTGGACGTTCACCGGCGGCCCCGCCGGTGCCGCGGACGCGGACTGGGTCAAGCAGGAGGCAGGCACCGACCGGCGCTGCTTCGTCACCACCCGGCTGCGCGAGAACGTGCTCCTTCAGGCCAAGGTGTGTCAGTCCGGCAACGGCGGTCCCGCAGTCAATGTGCTGGCCGGAGCGATGCAGAACACCCTCGGCCAGTAACGCGGCGGGTATTGGCGGACACGTCACCCATGTGTCACCCGCCGACGGCCGGAAATTGTCGGTGCGCTCTGGAAGATAAAGGGGAAGACTCGTCAGGCAGCGAGCGTCAACGATCGAAAGAGGACGGCTGATATGGGCCGCACGATGCCGTGTGACGGGGTCACCGGCTGCGCCGAGAACGCGCTGACCAGTGCCGAAGCCGCCGGCGAACACCTTGTCGACCGATGTCTCACCGACGGACCGGTCGGCGGGCTGGGGCTGGAGATCGAGGCGCACTGCTTCGCACTGGCCGACCCGGGCCGCCGGCCCGGATGGGACGAGCTGACCTCGGTGATCGCCGCGCTGCCGCCTCTGCCGGGCGGAAGCATGGTCACGGTCGAACCGGGCGGCGCGGTGGAACTCTCGGGCCCTCCGGCGGCCGGCCCGGCCGCCGCGATCGCGGCGATGGCCTCCGATCGGGTGGCGCTGCGCACGGCCTTCCGTCAGGCCGGTTACGGCCTGGTCCTGCTCGGCGCCGACCCGTTGCGTCCGGCCCGACGGGTGAACCCCGGCGGCCGCTATCTCGCGATGGAGCGGTTCTTCCAGGCCGACGGCACCGGCGACGCCGGTGCGGCGATGATGACGTCCACGGCCTCGATCCAGGTCAACGTCGAGGCCGGGCCGCGCACGCAGTGGGCCGACCGGGTGCGGCTGACCCACGCGCTGGGGCCCACGATGATCGCCGTCGCCGCGAACTCACCGATGCTCGGCGGCGGCTTCACGGGCTGGCAGTCCACCCGCCAGCGCGTCTGGGGCCAGCTCGACTCGGCGCGGTGCGGACCCGTCCTGGGCGCCAGCGGCGACGATCCGGCCAGCGACTGGGCGCGTTATGCGCTGCGGGCGCCCGTCATGCTCGTCCACAACCCCGACCCGGAGCCGGTCACCGAGTGGGTGCCGTTCGCGGACTGGGCCGACGGACGCGTGCTGCTCGGCGGCCGCCGGCCCACCACCGCGGATCTGGACTATCACCTGACCACGCTGTTCCCCCCTGTGCGGCCGCGGGGGTTCCTCGAGATCCGCTACCTGGACAGTGTCTCGGACGCGCTGTGGCCCGCCGTGGCGTGGACGCTCACCACGCTGCTCGACGATCCCGCCGCGGCGGACATCGCCGCGGAGGCCACCGAGCAGGTCGCCACGGCCTGGGACCGGGCGGCGCGCGAGGGGCTGGCCGACCGGCATCTGCACACCGCCGCGGTGACGTGTGTGACCGCCGCGGCCGAGCGCGCCCCCGCGGCATTGACGGAATCGATCGAACTACTGGCGCGTTCGGTCGAACGAGGACGCTGCCCGGCCGACGACTTCGCCGATCGCGTGGTGTCCTACGGGATCGCGGACGCGGTCACGCAACTGGCAGAAGGGGAACTGTGACGTCGCGCGAGGTGCTGGCCGAGGAACTGACCAAGGCCAGGTACCGCACTCTGCGCCTGGTCGATTTCGATGACGCCGAGGTGCGTCGGCAGTACGACCCGCTGATGAGCCCACTGGTCTGGGACCTCGCCCACATCGGTCAGCAGGAGGAGCTGTGGCTGCTGCGGGGCGGCAATCCGGACCGTCCCGGCCTGCTCTCCCGGCAGGTCGATCAGCTCTACGACGCGTTCGTCCACTCCCGGGCCAGCAGGGTCGACCTGCCGCTGCTGCCGCCCGCCGACGCCCGCGCCTACTGTGCGACGGTGCGCGGCAAGGTGCTCGACGCGCTCGACGCGCTGCCCGAAGGACACCCCGACGCGTTCACGTTCGGCATGGTCGTCAGCCACGAGAACCAGCACGACGAGACGATGCTGCAGGCGCTGAACCTGCGCTCGGGCGCACCGTTGCTCGACCGGGGCGCGGCGCTTCCTGCGGGTCGGACGGGACTGGCCGGCACATCGGTCGAGGTGCCTGCGGGCACGTTCGTGCTCGGCGTCGACGCCGTCACCGAGCCCTTCTCCCTCGACAACGAACGTCCCGCCCATGTCGTCGACGTGCCCGCCTTCCGCATCGGCAAGGTGCCGGTAACCAACGGCGAATGGCGTCAATTCATCGATGACGACGGCTACGACCAGCCGCGATGGTGGTCCGAGGCCGGCTGGGCGCACCGGCAGCAGGCCGGCCTGACCGCGCCGCTGTTCTGGAACTCCGGCGCGCCGGCGGGCACCCGCACCCGATTCGGGCACGTCGAGGACATCCCGGCCGACGAACCCGTTCAGCACGTCGGTTTCTTCGAAGCCGAGGCGTACGCGGCGTGGGCCGGTGCGCGGCTGCCCACCGAGATCGAGTGGGAGAAGGCGTGCGCGTGGGACCCGGCCGCCGGGGCCCGCCGCCGCTACCCGTGGGGTGGGGCCGACCCGACATCCGACCGGGCGAACCTCGGCGGCGGCGCACTGCGCCCGGCCCCGGTCGGCGCCTATCCGGGTGGGGCATCGGCGTACGGCGCCGAACAGATGCTCGGCGATGTGTGGGAGTGGACCACCTCGACGCTGCGGCCCTGGCCGGGCTTCACCCCGATGGTCTACGAGCAGTACTCCGCGCCGTTCTTCGACGGGGTGGCCTCTGGCGACTACCGGGTGCTGCGCGGTGGGTCGTGGGCGGTGGCGGCCGGCATCCTGCGGCCGAGTTTCCGCAACTGGGACCACCCCATCCGCAGGCAGATCTTCTCGGGCGTGCGGCTGGCCTGGGATGTGTAGGCATCTGGCCTGGCTGGGCGCGCCGGTCTCGCTGGCGTCGCTGATGCTCGAGCCGCCGTCGGGTCTGCTGGTGCAGTCCTATGCCCCGCGCAGGCAGAAGCACGGCCTGATGAACGCCGACGGTTGGGGCGCAGGGTTTTTCGACGGACCCCAGCCGCGCCGCTGGCGGAGCGCGGCACCGCTGTGGGGCGACGCGTCGTTCGCGTCGGTTGCGCCGGCTCTGGTGAGCGGGTGCGTGGTCGCGGCGGTGCGCTCGGCCAGCGTCGGCATGCCGATCGAGGCGTCGGCGTCGGCGCCGTTCACCGACGGGACGTGGCTGCTGTCGCACAACGGGCTCGTCGACCGTGCGGTGCTGCCAATGTCGGCGCATGCGGAGTCGACCAACGACAGCGCGCTGCTGGCGGCGCTGATCTTCGAGCGCGGTCTGGACGCGCTGGGCGACACGATCGCAAGCGTCTCCGCGGCCGATCCGAACGCCCGGCTGAACATCTTGGCCGCCAACGGATCCCGGCTGGTCGCCACCACCTGCGGGGACACGCTGTCTGTTCTGCGCCGTGCCGACGGCGTCGTGCTGGCCAGCGAACCCTACGACGACGACCCGTCCTGGCAGGAGATCCCCGATCGCCACCTCGTCACTGTCGACGCCGTCGGCACGCAGGTCGAGCTGACACCGTTGAAAGGACCGTGATGACGTTCTCGTTGGAGAACTACCTGGCCGCCGACGCCGCCGAGGCCGCGCTGCGCCGCGACGTCCGGGACGGGCTGGGTGGCACGCCGAAGTCGTTGCCCCCCAAGTGGTTCTACGATGCCGTCGGCAGCGATCTGTTCGACCAGATCACCCGGCTGCCGGAGTACTACCCCACGCGGGCCGAGGCGCAGATCCTCGCGGCGCACGCCGCGGAGATCGCGGAGGCCTCCGGCGCCGACACGCTGGTCGAGTTGGGCAGCGGCACGTCGGAGAAGACCCGCAGGCTGCTCGACGCGATGGCCGGGCGCGGCGCGTTGCGCCGCTTCATCCCGTTCGACGTCGACGCCTCGGTGCTCGAGGCGGCGGGCGCGGCGATCGAGACCGAATATCCCGGCACCGACGTCGCGGCGGTCTGTGGGGATTTCGAGGAGCATCTGGGCAAGATTCCGGCGACCGGGCGGCGCTTGGTCGCTTTCCTGGGCTCCACCATCGGCAACCTGACGCCCGGCCCGCGGGCGGAGTTCCTGTCCTCGGTGGCGGCGATGATGCAGCCCGGTGACACGCTGCTGCTGGGCACCGACCTGGTCAAGGACACCGGACGGCTGATCCGCGCGTACGACGACAGCGCCGGGGTCACGGCGCGCTTCAACCTCAACGTGTTGGCGGTGGTGAATCGCGAACTGGGCGCGGACTTCGACCTCGACGCGTTCGCCCATGTCGCCCGCTGGAATCCCGACGAGGAGCGCATCGAGATGTGGCTGCGCTCCACCCGCGCGCAGACGGTACACATCGCGGCGCTGGAGCTGGATGTCGACTTCGCCGAGGGGGAGGAGATGCTGACCGAGGTGTCGTGCAAGTTCCGCCGGTCCCGGGTGGACGGTGAACTCGAGGCGGCCGGCCTGCGGCGCACCCACTGGTGGACCGACGAGGCGGGCGACTTCGGGCTGTCGTTGGCGGTGCGATGACCCTCGCTGACACATGGCGCGCCGCGCGGCCGCCGACGGCGTGCGTGCACCTCGACAGCGCCGCGTGCTCGCGGCAGAGTTTCGCGGCGATCGAGGCCGCGGCCCAGCACGCCCGCCACGAAGCGGAGGTCGGCGGCTACGTGGCCGCGGAGGCGGCGGTGCCCGCGCTCGACGCCGGCCGTGCGGCGGTGCGGGCGCTCACCGGGATGGCCGACGCCGAGGTGGTGTTCACCACCGGCTCCAACCACGCGCTCGACGTACTGCTGGCCGATTGGCAGGGTCCGCGTGTGATCGCCTGTCTGGCAAGTGAATACGGACCGAATCTGGCGATCATGGCGCGCCGCGGGTTCGAGATCCGGGAGCTGCCGGTCGACGGATTCGGCCGGTTGGACCTCGACGCCGTCGGGGCGGCGCTGACCAACGATCCGCCCGCGCTGGTGCACTTCACCATGCTGGGCAGTCACAGCGGGGTGGTGCAGCCGGTCCGCGACATCGCCGGAGCGTGCCACGCGCAGGGTCTGCCGTTGATCGTCGACGCCGCGCAGGGCTTCGCGCACCTGGACTGCGCCGGCATCGGCGCAGACGCGCTCTACTCGTCGTCGCGCAAATGGGCGGCCGGTCCCCGCGGAGTCGGGGTGCTGGCCACCCGGCCGGGATTCCTCTCCGAGGACACCCGGCTGCGGCTGGACCACGCCGAGTCGAATGTCGGCCTGCACGTGAGTCTCTCGGTGGCCCTCGGCGAGCACGTCGCGGCCGGCCCCGAGGCGGTCCAGGCACGGCTGCGCGATGTCGGCGCCGCGACCCGGCAGGCGCTGGCCCAGGTCCCGGGCTGGCAGGTGCTCGAGGACGTCGATGAACCCAGCGCGATCACCACGGTGTTGCCCCCCGACGGCGTCGACCCGCTGCGGGTGCGGTCCGCGTTGATCGACGAGCACGCCATCGTCACCACGTTCGTCGATCTGTGGCGGGCGCCGAACGTGCTGACCCGCCCGGCCCTGCGGATCTCCCCGCACGTCGACGTGGCCGATGACGACCTCGAAGCACTCACCGCCGCGCTGGCGGCCGTGTCGGGGGTGTGACCGGGCGCACTTCTGGTTATCCCTGCCCCACCACCAGTGGAGGGACGCCGCCCATGACAGCCACCGAGGCCGAACAGGCCAAGCCGGAGAAGAAGAAGAAGCGGGACCGGACGCACTGGCTCTACATCATGGTGATCGTCGCGGTGATCGCCGGGATCGTGGTGGGGTTGGTGGCGCCCGACATAGCCGCCTCGCTCGGTGTGCTGGGCGAGTTGTTCGTCAAGCTGATCAAGATGATGATCGTCCCGGTCATCTTCTGCACGGTGGTGCTCGGCATCGGCAAGGTGCGCGCGGCCACCGCGGTCGGGAAGGTCGGCGGCCTGGCGATCGGGTACTTCCTGGTGATGTCGACGGTGGCCCTGGCCATCGGCCTGGTCGTCGGCAACCTGATCAGCCCCGGCACCGGCCTGAACGTCACCAGCGATCCCGGTAAGGGCGCCGAACTCGCCGGTGAGGCCGAATCTGCCGGAGGCGCAATGGACTTCGTCTCCGACATCATCCCGACGACGCTGTTCAGCTCGATCACCGAGGGCAACGTGCTGCAGGCGCTGTTCGTCGCGCTGCTGGTCGGATTCGGTATCCAGTCGCTGGGGCGGACCGGGGAGCCGCTGCTGCGCGGGATCGAAGGCGTGCAGAAGTTGGTCTTCAAGATCCTGATCGGCGTGCTGTGGCTGGCGCCGATCGGCGCGTTCGGCGCGATCGCGGAGGTGGTCGGCGACACCGGGTTCGAGGCGGTGATCCAGCTCGGGGTGCTGATGCTGGCTTTCTACCTGACCTGCGTGATCTTCGTGTTCGGCATCCTCGGTGCGCTGCTGTGGATGGTGGCCCGGGTGTCGGTGTTCAAGTTGGCCCGCTACCTGGCCCGGGAGTACCTGCTGATCGTCGCCACATCGTCCTCGGAGTCTGCGCTGCCGCGGTTGATCGCGAAGATGGAGCACGCCGGCGTGGAACCGGCGACGGTCGGCATCGTCGTGCCGACCGGGTATTCGTTCAACCTCGACGGCACGGCGATCTACCTGACCATGGCGTCGCTGTTCATCGCCGACGCGCTGGGTGACCCGCTGTCGATACCCGAACAGCTGGGGCTGCTCGCCTTCATGATCATCGCGTCGAAGGGTGCGGCGGGAGTCAGCGGCGCCGGCCTGGCCACGCTGGCCGCCGGGCTGCAGAGCCACCGGCCTGAACTGCTCGACGGCGTCGGCATCATCGTCGGGATCGACCGGTTCATGTCCGAGGCCCGTGCACTGACCAACTTCTCCGGCAACGCCGTCGCCACGGTGCTCGTCGCCTGCTGGACGCACACCCTCGACAGTGGTCGGCTCAACGACGTCCTCGACGGCAACCGGCCGTTCGACGAGTCCACGATGGTCGACGACGACGACTCGACCGAGGAGACCCGCGAGGACCGCGACGTCCGCGAGACCCGCGGGACGCTGGAGACCAAGGAGTCCTCTCCGACCGGGTAGGTCGGGTCCCCTCCGGTCGTCCGCACTTGCGCTGCCCGACGATTCGGTTGTGGGCCCAAGGTGTTCTCTCCGTCACATCTGCCGTGCCATGTTGGTGCTCGACACCGCCACCGCACCGCAGATCGGCTCTGGAAAGGAACCCGTCGCCATGAAGGTCGAAGATCTCCTCAAACCGTTCCCCATCAAAGAGTTTCACCCGTTTCCCCGCGCGATGATGGGCCCCGGCGCGCACGAGATGGTCGGCCCGGAAGCGCTGAAGATGGGCTTCAAGCGGACGCTGCTGATGAGCTCGGGCCTGCGCGGCACCGACATCGTGCACAACATGGCCGAGTCGCTGAAGTGGCACGGACTCGAGGTCGTGGTCTACGACCAGGTGGAGTCCAACCCCAAGGACTACAACGTCATGGACGCGGTCAAGCTCTACCAGGAGAACGAGTGCGACAGCTTCGTCTCTATCGGCGGCGGCTCCACGCACGACGCGTGTAAGGGCGCCCGGATCTCGATCGCCCACGACGGCCGCAACGTCAACGACTTCGAGGGCTTCAACAAGAGCGAGAACCCGAAGAACCCGCCGCACATCGCGATCTCCACGACCGCGGGCACCGGCTCGGAGACCTCGTGGGCCTACGTCATCACCGACACCACCACCGATCCCGACAACCCGCACAAGTACGTCGCGTTCGACGACGCGTCGGTGGCGACGCTGGCCGTCGACGACCCGGTGCTGTACTTCGAATGCCCCGTGGACTACACCGCGCAGTGCGGTTTCGACGTGCTCGCCCATGCGTCGGAGCCCTACGTCTCACGGCTGAACTTCGAGCCGTCGCTGGGCAACGCGATCCGCGCGATCAAGCTGACCGCCGAGAACCTGCGCGAAGCCACCTGGAACGGAACCGATCTCAAGGGCCGCGAAGGCATGATGTACGCGCAGTACATCGCCGCGCAGGCGTTCAACTCGGGCGGGCTGGGCATCATCCACTCGATCTCGCATGCGATCTCCGCGTTCTACGACACGCACCACGGCCTGAACAACGCGATCGCGCTGCCCCGGGTGTGGGCGTTCAACATGCCGGTGGCCTACAAGCGTTTCGCCGACATCGCGCAGGCGATGGGCGTGGACACCTACGGCATGACCGACGTGCAGGCCGCCGACGCCGCGCTGGCGGCCGCGATCCGGCTGCTGCGCGACGTCGACATCATTGAGCGCTTCGTCGACGTCAAGCAGGACAGCTACTCGAAGAACCGGCTGGGCCAGGGGCCCACCAAGTTCTACGAGAACGCTCCGGTGATCAAGGGCGACAAGGCCGACGTCGACCGCATCACCAACCACGTCCTCGGCGACGCCTGCACGCCGGGCAACGCCAAGGAGTGCACGTTCGAGACCGTGCGCCCCGTGGTCGAGCACTGCATGAACGGCAGCCTCGACGAGCTGCTGCCGTAGCGATGTTCGCATCCGTGGACGAGGTGCGCGAGGCGCTCGCCGGCGAGGGATACATCGCCGACGAGCGCCTGGCCACCACGGTGTTCCTGCAGACCCGCCTCGACAAGCCGCTGCTCATCGAGGGTCCGGCCGGCGTCGGCAAGACCGAGCTGGCGAAGGCGCTGGCCGCCGCCTCCGGGCGCCGGCTGCTGCGGCTGCAGTGCTATGAGGGCCAGGACGAGACCAAGGCGCTCTACGAGTGGGACTACGGCAAGCAGCTGCTCTACACCCAGATCCTGCGCGAGAAGATCGGCCAGATCGTTTCCGACGCAGCCGATCTCGAGGAGGCCGTGGACCGGATCGGTGCACAGGAGAGCGTGTTCTTCTCCGACCGGTTCCTGGCGCCCCGGCCCCTGCTGGAGGCGGTGCGCTCGCCGGAGCCGGTGGTCCTGCTGATCGACGAGATCGACCGGGCAGACGAGGCGCTCGAGGCCGTGCTGCTCGAACTGCTCGGCGAGTACCAGGTGTCGGTACCCGAGATCGGTACGTTCGTCGCCGAGCACGCCCCCTATGTGATCCTGACGTCGAACAACACCCGCGACCTCGCGGCGGCGCTCAAGCGACGCTGCCTGCACCTGTTCCTGGACTACCCGGCCGCCGAGCGCGAACTGGAGATCGTGCGGTCCAAGAACACCGGGCTGACCGACGCGCTGGCCGCCCAGCTCGTCGACATCGTCCGCGGGCTGCGGGAGCTGGAACTGCGCAAGGCGCCCAGCATCTCGGAGACCATCGACTGGGCCCGCACCCTGGCGGTGCTCGGCGTCGACGAGCTGTCGGCCCGAGTGCTGTCGGACACCGTGTCCGTGGTGGTCAAGTACGACAAGGACGTCCGCAAGTCCCTTGACGCGTTGCCGCGGCTGGTCGACCCCAACGCGAACGTGCCCGAACGGCATCCCCACCCGCACGGCCACGGGCATGACCACGGGCACGACCATGGCCACGATCACGATCACGACCATGACCACGGGGACGACGGGCCGGCGGCCCGGCTGGCCAAGGACCAGCCCGGCCGCTTCACCGACGGCTACTACGGCACCCCGAAGAAGACCGAGCAGAAGTCGGCGACGGCGACGCTGGGCCGGCGCCGGGCGCTGTAGGTCATGGAGGCCACCCTGCACCGGTTCGTCCGGCTCCTGCGCCTTGCCGGGCTACGGGTCTCGATCCCCGAGGCGCTGGACGCGATGCGGTGCGCCGGGCAGCCCGGTGTGTTGTCGTCCCGGGCTGTCCTGCGGACCGCATTGCGCGTCGCGCTCGTCAAGGACGAGCGCGACGCGCCGGTCTTCGACGAGATCTTCGACGCGTTCTTCGCATTGGTGCGGGTCGGCGGTGAGCGCGGCGGGCACGGGCACTCCCACGCCCACGACGACCTCGTCGACGGCGGAGAGCTCGAATCCTTCACGCTCTCCGAGGAACCGAGCGACACCCCCGAACAGGGGCATGAGCACGGCAAGCCGTCGAGCATCCGCGACTACTTCAAACAGGAGGACCTCGCGCAGCGCTACAACCTGCATCAGGAGGCCAACAAGATCGACCTCGCGGCGCTGACCGACGAGATCGCGTTCTCCAAGGACACCCGCAGCAGCGCCGACGACGCGGTGCGGATCCAGCTGTCCACCGACCGCCTGCGCGGCGCCGCGACTGCGGGCGCCCTGTCCACCTCTGCAGGCACGCCGGTCGACGCGGAGCTGACCATCGCCGAGCAAGAGGTGCTGCTCGGTTGGCTCGAGTCCGAAACCGGTTGTGAGGGGGATGAATCCGACGCCGCCGCGCTGCGCACCCGGCTGGCCGGGGTGCTGGAGAACCTGCCGCTGGCGCTGAAGCGTCACCTCGAGGCGCTGCTGGCGCTCGAGACCGCGATCGTGGAGACCCGCGAGCGGCGCGAGGCGCTGGTGGACCGGATCGCCGAGCCCGAGCGCGCCGACCTGGAGGACTCGCTGCGCCGGCTGGCCCGCACCCTGCACGGCGCCCTCACTCATCGCCGCCGGGTCGCCGCCGCCGGACGCGTCGACTCCGGTCAGACCATGCGCCGCAACATGCGTTTCGACGGGGTGCCGTTCAAGCCCGTCACCGTGCGCCGTGCCGAGGACCGGCCGCGGCTGGTGGTGCTCGCCGACGTCAGCCTGTCGGTACGGGCGACCTCGCGGTTCACGCTGAACCTGGTCCACGGACTGCAGGACCTGTTCACCCAGGTGCGGTCGTTCGTGTTCGTCGCCGACGTCGCCGAGACCACCGAACTGTTCCGCGACCATCCGAGCGAACAGGCGCTCGGACTGATCTTCGGCGGCGACGTGATCGACACAGCAGCCAACTCCGACTACGGCAGCGTCTTCGGCGAGTTCCTGGCCGAACACTCCTCGGCGGTGACCCGCCGGACCACCGTGCTGGTGCTCGGCGACGGCCGCACCAACGCCAGGGATCCCAACCTCGCGGCGTTCGAGGAGATCACCCGGCGCGCGCGGGAAACCGTGTGGCTCACCCCGGAGCCGCGCTACTCCTGGGGACTGGGCAGTTGCGACCTGCCGGCCTACGCCGAGTTCTGCGACCGGATCCGCGTGGTGGCCGACCTGTCCGGGCTGGAGAGCGCCGCGCACGAGTTCGCCGCGGACGCGGTGGGGAGATGACGTGAGCCGTACGCTGGAGCGCAGGATGTTGTCCGGGTCACATTCCGTGCGCCCGGCCTGGGGCGGGCGAGGCGAGGCAGTGGCGAGACCGGAGACCAGCGTGACGGCGGTCGCGGCGCGGGACGAGCCGCGTCGCGCCGACTGCGGCGCCCGGCTGCTGAAGTTCCACGCTCCCGAGATCGTGTTCGGCATCGACTCCATGGCCGAGGCCGCGCACGCCGCGCTGCGGCTCGGCGCGCTGCGGCCGATGCTCGTCACCGACCCCGGCCTCATCGAAGCGGGATGGGCCGACGAGATGGTCGCCCACCTCGCCGAGCAGGGCATCCAGGCCCGGATGTGGCACGACCTCACGCCCAACCCCAAGGACCACGAGATCGCGGCCGGCTTCGACACCTACGCCGAACACGGCTGCGACGTGCTGCTGGCCGTCGGCGGCGGGTCGGTGATCGACGCCGCCAAGGGGGTGGCGATCCTGGCGGCCAACGGCGGCGACATCCTCGACTACGAGGGGGTCGACAAGGCCGAGATGCCGATCCCGCCGCTGGTAGTCGTGCCGTCCACGTCCGGCACGGGTGCCGACGTCTCGCAGTTCTGCATCGTCACCGACACCACCCGCAACACCAAGATCACCATCCTGGGCCGGGCGCTGGTCCCGGACATCACGGTCATCGACCCGCGACTTCTCACCACGATGCCCGACTGGCTCAACGCCGCCACCGGGCTGGACGCGCTCACCCACGGCATCGAGGCGTTCGTGTCGCTGGGCCACAACCAGCTCACCGACCATCACGCGCTGCGCGCCGTGCAGATGGTCACCGACAACCTCGCGGACACCCTCGAGCGGCCCGCGGACATGCCCGCGCGGGTGCTGATGGCCCAGGCCGCGCTCGAGGCGGGTCTGGCGTTCACCAATGCGATCCTCGGCGCCGCCCACGCGATGAGCCACCAGGTCGGTGGCCTGCTGGATCTGCCGCACGGTGTGGTCAACGGCGTGCTGCTGCCGCACGTCATCCGCTTCAACGCCGAGGCCGACCCCGAGCCGTACAAGACCATCGCGACGTTCCTCGGGGTCGCTGATCCGGGCACGCCCGCCGCCGAGGCGGCGCTGGCGCTGGCCGACCGCATCGACCGGCTGGCCCGTGATGTGGGCGTGCCGCGCGGGCTGGCGCAACTGGGGGTGTCCGAGGACGACTTGCCCCGGCTGGCCAAGACGGCGCTGGCCGACGCCTGCATGAGCACCAACCCGCGCAGTGCCGACGAGGTCCAGATGCAGGCGCTCTTCCAGGCGGCGATGTGAGGCCCGGCCCGTGACCGCCGCCGACACCGGCCCGCCCGACCTGGCCAGGTTGACGGGTCTGCGGTCGGGCAAGGGCCGCTTCTACCCCGAATTGCGGCTCACCGCACAGCGATTGGACCGGGTGATCGCGGCGCTCGACACCATCTCGCGGGCGCTGGTGCAGACGATCGAGGGTCCGGAGAATCTTGTGCGCGCGGTGGCCGAGGCGGCGCGGGCCACCCTCGACGCCGAGTGGGTGCTGCTGGCGCTCGCCGACGGCGCGCTGCCCGAGGCCAGTGTGCGACATCTCATCCTGGATTCCGAGGGTGTCGCGTACGCGTTCGAAGGGCTCTGCAGCGCAGCCGATCCCGGTGCCGCGCTGCCCGACGTCGTGCTCAACCGGCTCAACGACATCCTGCGCGGGCAACTCGCCCAGTTCCGGTTACCGGTGATCGAGAAACAGCACGCGCATGTGCCGATCGAACTGGACGGCACCGTGATCGGGGCATTCGCGGCGTGGACGCCGCCGCACCGCACGCTCGACGGCACCGACGCGATGGTGATGCGCATCCTAGCCGGCCAGACCGCGGTGGCGCTGCAGAACTCGGCGCTGTTCACCAAGTCGGTGACGCTGCTGGCCCAGTCCGAGGCGCGCAACGCCGAACTGCTGGCCACTCAGCGCGAACTCGGTGCGGCACAACGCCATCAGGTACTCAACTCCGAGCGGCACCGCATCGCGCGCGAACTCCACGACAGCGTCGCACAGACCGTTCTCTCGGCCGGAATGCAGATCGAGGTGTGCCGCAGCGAGATCGGCCACGGCGCAGGTGAACTGGCCGGCCGGCTGGATCTGGCCAAGGAACTCACCCGGTCGGCGACCGAGCAGCTGCGCTCGGCGATCTACGCGCTCAACCAGCCCGCCGACGCCGAGCGCTCCAGCCTGGCCGCCATGCTCGGACAGCTGGCGACCGTGCACATGCCCGAGGATCTGCGGGTGACGCTGCGGGTGGACGGCCCCGCCGTCGAGTTGCCCGGCGATGTCGAGCACGCCCTGCTGCGCATCGCCGGTGAGGCGCTGTTCAACACCGCGGTGCACGGCAACGCGACCCGCGCCCTGGTGCGGTTGTCCTACAGCCATGACGCGGTGGCGCTGTCGATCGCCGACGACGGCACCGGAGACCCGGACATGCTGCGGTTGATCCTGCGGATGGCCGAGGCTGCCGACGTCGACGGCCGGCACCGCGGCCTGGCCAACATGCGGGCCCGTGCCGCCGAACACGGCGGGACCTTGGACGTGTACCGGTCCCGCATCGGCGGGGTGCGCGTCGTGGCGCGCATCCCGTATCACGCAGGAACCCTTGCAGAAAGCCGACACTCATGACACCCATCCGGCTCGTCCTCGTCGACGATCACGCGATCCTGCGGCAGGGCCTGAGGTCGGTGCTCGAACGCGCCGACGATCTCGTCGTCGTCGGGGAGGCCGCCTCGGAGGCCGAGGCCGAGGCGGTGGTGCGGGCCACCCGACCCGACGTGGTGCTGCTGGACCTCAAGCTCTCCGCGGGCTCGGAGTTCGAGGGACTCACGTTGTGCGCCAAACTCTCCGCCGAGTATCCGGCGCTCGGCCTGCTGGTGCTCACGACGTTCCTCGACGAGGACCTCGTGGTGCGCGCGGTGCATGCAGGCGCGCGAGGGTATGTGGTGAAGGACGTCGACACCACCGAGCTGGTCCGGGCGATCCGGGCCATCTCGGCGGGCGAGAGCGCGTTCGATTCGCGCAGCGCCGCGGCGGTGGTGCGGTCCATGTCGGGCCGCGGAGAGACCCGCGCGCAGCTGACCGACCGCGAGGTGGAGGTGCTGCGGTTGCTCGCCGCGGGGTTGTCCAACAACAAGATCGGCGAGAAGCTCTACATCTCGGCGACGACCGCGAAGTTCCACGTCAGCAACATCATGCGCAAGCTCGAGGTGAGCAGACGCGCCGAGGCGGTGTACGCCGCGAGCAAGCGGGGCCTGATCTAACGGTCCAGCACCAGCCAGCCGCCGTGAAAGGCGTAGGTGTGTGCGGTGATTCCCGGATGCCGGGCCGTCAGCCCGTCGGCCAGCCGATGCAACCGGGGCAGGTCGAAGCGCTGCAGGTGCCCGTAGCAGTCCCGGGGCTCCTCCTCGAACGGCACCGCGACGATCACGCGCCTGCGCGCCAGCCGCAGCGCCTCGTCGAGGACCGCATTCAGCACGCCGGTCGGGAGGTGCTCGATCAGGTGCAGTGCGGTCACGGTGTCGGCGCTGCCGTCGGGCAGCCCGACATCGGCGGCATCGGACGCCAGCGTCGTCAGCGGCCGGCGCAGCCGCGCGCTCACCCGGTCCAGGAGCCGCATCGCCGAGTGGCTGAGATCGGTTGCCAGCACGTCGTGTCCGAGCGCGGCCATCCGCAGCGGGAAGAACCCGAAACACGAACCCAGATCGATCAACCGGTGCCCGCGCACCTGCGCGGCCGCTTCGGCGTGGATCGGGGCGAAGGCGGCGTCGCCGCGCTCGAGCGCGGCCAGTGAGTTGCGGTAGAAGCGCAGCCAGGACGACAGCCCGCCGTCGACGGTCGAGCGGACGACGCCGGTGAACACCAGCTCGAACTCGGACTGCCCGTGCAGCACGCCGGTGTCGACCAGCTGCTCGGTGAGCAGCCCGGTCAGCTCGTCGGACAGCTCACCGGCAGTGAGATCGTGCTCGACGGCGAGCCACTGTTCGCGCCGGTGCACGCAGAATCGGGTGGTGCAGACGGTAGCGCCGGCCGGGTGCGGGCGGTGCGGACCACGGCGCCGGGTGACCTGGACACCGTGACCGCTCCACCGGCCCCGCGGCGACGGAGCGAGCGGATCGAGCAGGGCTGCTTGCATATTCGTTGACGCTAGGCGCCGTGCTGCGGTGTGCGCGCGCCCCGAACGGGTGCGATGGGGGAGCCGTCCGGATGGGTGGTGACTGCCCGATCGGTGAGTTCTGCCCGGGCCGCGGGCTGTTCTAACGTTGACTACACCGCCGAAGAGGGAGACACCGATGGCCACCTGGTTCGAGACCGTCGCCGAAGCACAACGACGTGCGCGAAAGCGACTGCCGCCCAGCGTCTACAGCGCGCTGGTCGCCGGGTCGGAGAAGGGCCTCACCGCCGCCGACAACACCTCGGCCTTCGCCGAGCTCGGCTTCGCCCCGCACGTCGCAGGGTTGTCCGGCAAACGGGACATGGCCACGACCGTGATGGGACAGGCGATCTCGCTGCCGGTGCTGATCTCGCCGACCGGTGTCCAGGCCGTCCACCCCGACGGCGAGGTCGCCGTGGCGCGCGCCGCCGCGGCCCGCGGCACCGCGATCGGCCTGTCGTCGTTCGCCAGCAAGCCCATCGAGGAGGTGGCGTCGGCCAATTCCGCGACGTTCTTCCAGATGTACTGGACCGGCGGCCGGGACAAGCTGCTGGCCCGGATGGAGCGGGCGCGCCGCGCCGGAGCGGTCGGCCTGATCATCACCACCGACTGGTCGTTCTCCAACGGCCGCGACTGGGGCAGCCCGGCCATCCCCGAACGGATGGACCTCAAGGCCATGCTGCGCTTCGCGCCCGAGGGGATCCGCAGGCCGCGTTGGCTTCTCGAGTTCGCCAAGACCGGCCGGGTGCCGGACCTGACCGCACCCAACCTCGCCGACGGAGGCGACCCGCCGACGTTCTTCGGCGCCTACGGCGAGTGGATGCAGACCCCGCTACCGACGTGGGAGGACATCGCCTGGCTGCGCGAGCAGTGGGGCGGCCCCTTCATGCTCAAGGGGGTGATGCGCGTCGACGACGCCAAGCGGGCCGTCGATGCCGGTGTCACCACCATCTCGGTGTCCAACCACGGCGGCAACAACCTCGACGGCACCCCCGCGCCCATCCGGGCGCTGCCCGCCATCGCCGACGCCGTCGGTGATCAGGTCGAGATCGTGCTCGACGGCGGGATCCGGCGCGGCTCCGACGTCGTCAAGGCCGTCGCGCTGGGCGCCCGCGCGGTCATGATCGGCCGCGCCTACCTGTGGGGGCTCGCCGCAGGCGGCCAGGCCGGCGTCGAGAACGTGCTCGACATTCTGCGCGGCGGCATCGATTCCGCGCTGCTGGGGCTCGGTCTGTCGTCGGTCCAGGAGCTCAGGCGGGTTGATCTGGTGATACCAGAAGGTTTCCGGCGCGACCTGGGGGTTTAAGCCGGCTTGTGCGCCGTGAGCAGGTACGCCGGCATCTTCGGCCTGCCCTTCTCGTCGGTGTCGAAGGCCGGCATCGGCACCGGCGCGTCGACGAAGTTCGGCGGCAGGGTGTGGATGAACGCCGGGCGGATGTCGTCGATGGTCCAGTACCGCGCCACGGCGTCGCGCAACTCGTCCTCGGTCACCTCGTTCGGCTTCTGCTCCAGCTCCGCCGGGAACGCCCCCTTGGCGAACACCAGCACGAAGTACGACGCGCCCGGGGCCGCGGCGCGGTACACCGACCGCAGGTACCCGTCGCGGCCCTGCACGGGAAGGGAATGGAACAGCGTCGAATCCAGGACGGTCGCGAACCGGCCGTCGTATCCGGTGAACGTGGTGATGTCGTCGGCGACGAACGTCGCGGTGGTCAGGCCGCGGTCCCGGGCGGCCGCCGTCGCCGCCGCGATGGCCGTCGGCGACAGGTCGATGCCGACGACGGTGTACCCGTCGGCCGCCAGCGCGAGTGACAGCTCGGCATGGCCGCAGCCGGCGTCGAGGACGTCGCTGCGCACCCTGCCGGCCCCGATCAGCGCCGCGAGCTCGGGCTGCGGTTCCCCGATGTTCCACGGCGGCGGACCCTCGAACGCGCCCTCCCCGCGATAGGCGTCGTCCCAGTCGAGGTCTCCCAGATTGTCCGCCATGCGCACCAAACTACGCGGGGTCCCAGGTGTGCACCGGCTCGTTGGTGTGCATGCGTTCGCAGTACAGCCGCAACATCTCGGCCAGCGCCGTCGGCCGGCTCATGC
This sequence comes from Mycolicibacterium psychrotolerans, assembly GCF_010729305.1. Taxonomy (NCBI): domain Bacteria; kingdom Bacillati; phylum Actinomycetota; class Actinomycetes; order Mycobacteriales; family Mycobacteriaceae; genus Mycobacterium; species Mycolicibacterium psychrotolerans. The sequence continues at coordinate 1,449,578 of NZ_AP022574.1, forward strand.
CCCGGTCCTGCAGCGCCGCCACCGCCGACGCCTGCCACACCGCGCCGTTGCGGCCCGACTTCGCGCGGCCCTCGATCACCCCGAGGTAGCGGTCCCGCACCTCGGCCGACACCTCCCACCGGCGCAGACCCTCGTCGGCCATCGGCAGCAGCTCGCGCAGCACCAGCTCGTCGGGTGTCACCTCGCCCACCCCCGGCCAGTACAGCCGGGCGTCCATGCCCTGCTGGGCGGCCGACTCGAAATTCGACCGCGCCGCAGCGAAACTCAGCTTGGTCCACAGCGGCCTGTCCTCCTCGGACAGTGTGCGCAACGCCCCGTAGTAGAACGCCGCATTGGCCATCATGTCGACCACGGTCGGTCCGGCGGGCAGCACCCTGTTCTCGACGCGCAGGTGCGGCCGACCCCCGACGACGTCGTACACCGGCCGGTTCCACCGGTAGATGGTGCCGTTGTGCAGCCGCAGTTCGGACAGCGTCGGTGTGCGGCCGGCGGCGAGTTCGGCCACCGGGTCCTCGTCGGACAGCTCGGGAAGCAGCGACGGGAAGTACCGGACGTTCTCCTCGAACAGGTCGAAGATCGACGTGATCCACCGCTCCCCGAACCACACCCGCGGCCGCACCCCCTGCGTCTTCAGCTCGTCGGGACGCGTGTCGGTGGCCTGGGCGAACAACTCGACGCGGGTCTCGGCCCACAGGTGGTGGCCGAAGAAGAACGGCGAATTGGCGCCGAGCGCCAACTGCGGCCCAGCCAGCACCTGGGCGGCGTTCCAGTTGTTCGCGAAGTCGCCCGGAGAGACCTGCAGATGCAATTGCATGCTGGTGCAAGCCGATTCGGGCGCGATCGAGGCGGTCTGCAGGCTCAGCCGCTCCGGACCCGCGATGTCGATGTCGATGTCCTCGCCGCGCGCGGTGAAGATCGAGTCGTTGAGTGCCTGGTAGCGAACCGACTCGCTCATCCAGTGCCCGGACAGGTGCTGGGGCATCAGGGTCGGCAGGATCCCGATCATCACGATGTGCGAGCCGTCGGTGTTGGCCTTGGCCTCCGCGGCGTTGAGGCTGGTGCGGACCTCGGCCTCGAGGTCGAGCGCCGCGCGTCCGGGCAGCCGGCGCGGCGGCACGTTGAACTCGATGTTGTAGGCGCCCAACTCGGTCTGGTACGCCGGGTCCGCGATCGCGGTGAGCACCTCGGAGTTGTTCATCGCCGGCTGATAGTCGCTGTCGACGAGGTTGCACTCGATCTCCATGCCCGTCAGCGGCTTCTCGAAGTCGAAGCTCGACTGCGCGAGCATCGTCTCGAAGACGTCGAGACACAACTGGACCTTGCGCCGGTACTCGCGCCGCTGCGCGCGAGTGAACTCGGTCTGCTTCAGCTCCTCGCCCACGACAGCCATTAGACGCCATCACCGGGCCTCGGGCGGGCAGTTGCTCAATCAAGGACTTCGGCGTCACGCCGGGCGAGCAGCACCTGCGGGCTGGTCAGTCCGCCGCGCAACTCGACGGTGATCGCCGGGTCGGCGTGCGCTGCCAGGGCCCGCAGCGCCGACGGGCTGTACGCCCGCAGCGAGCTGATCACCCCGTCGTGCACGAACGGCACGAACGGCGCCAGCGGCAGCATGGCCGCCAGCCGGATCAGGTGCAGCGGTGCCGGCGGACGGGGCAGGTCGATGATCAGTAGGGTGGCCGCGGCGCGGGTGCCCTCGGCGAGCACGCGCGCGGCCGCGGCCGGCGGCAGGTGATGAAACGACAGCGCGAACACCGCGAGATCGAACTCGCCGTCGGCGGCGTCGAGCGCCGTGGCGTCCATGAGCCGGACGGTGGCGCGGGGGTGCGAGCCCAGGTCGCCCGCAGCGATCGCCGCGACCGACGTCGGTTCGATGTCGGTGACCGTCACCCGCGCACTCGGGTGCCACTCCAGCAGCGTGCGGGACAGGGCGCCGTGTCCCGCGCCGAGCTCGAGGATCTTCGGGTCGGCGACCTCGGCCACTTCGTCGAGCGCGATCTTCGCGAACTTCTCGTGATTGCCGAACACCTCGCCCGCCCAGTTCAGGGCGCGGATCACGCTGCGCTTGCGAGCCACGTCGGCGGGGGCGTCGGAGTCGCGGTCGAGGTACTCCTGGCGGTCGGTCTGCAGCAGCCGGTCCAGGCACGACGCATTCGGTCCGCCGCGGGGCATCCGGTCGATGTCGTCGTCGGTGATGGCTGACAGACCCATGTGGTCCATCATGGACCTCTACCGAGAAGGAGCGCGCGTGGCCGATTTCGTCGCAGCCATCGACCAGGGCACCACCAGCACCCGGTGCATGATCTTCGACCACGACGGCGCCGAGGTGGGCCGCCATCAGCTCGAACACGAACAGATCCTGCCGAAGGCCGGCTGGGTGGAACACAACCCCGTCGAGATCTGGGAGCGCACCGGCTCGGTGCTGGCCACGGCGCTCAACTCGACCAACCTGTCGACCACCGACCTCGCGGCGCTGGGCATCACCAACCAGCGGGAGACGTCGCTGGTGTGGAACCGGCGAACGGGACGCCCGTACCACAACGCGATCGTCTGGCAGGACACCCGCACCGATCGCATCGCCTCCGCGCTGGACCGCGACGGCCGCGGCGACGTGATCCGCCGCAAGGCCGGTCTGCCGCCGGCCACGTACTTCGCCGGCGGCAAGGTCCAGTGGATCCTCGACAACGTCGACGGGGTGCGCGCCGACGCGGAGAAGGGCGACGCGATCTTCGGCACCACGGACACCTGGGTGCTGTGGAACCTGACCGGCGGCCATCGCGGGGGCGTGCACGTCACCGACGTCACCAACGCCAGCCGCACCATGCTGATGAACCTGGAGACCCTCGACTGGGACGACGAACTGCTGTCGTTCTTCGGCATTCCGCGCCAGATGCTGCCCGAGATCCGCCCGTCGTCGGTGACCGACCCCTTCGGGACGACGCTGGACACCGGGCCCGCCGACGGCGAGGTCCCGATCACCGGAATCCTCGGTGACCAGCAGGCCGCGATGGTCGGCCAGGTGTGCCTGGAGGTCGGCGAGGCGAAGAACACCTACGGCACCGGCAACTTCCTGCTGCTCAACACCGGCGAGAAGATCGTCCGCTCCGACAACGGTCTGCTGACCACCGTCTGCTACCAGTTCGCCGACGCCAAGCCGGTCTACGCGCTCGAGGGGTCGATCGCGGTGACCGGTTCGGCGGTGCAGTGGCTGCGCGACCAGCTGGGCATCATCAGCGGCGCGTCGCAGAGCGAGGCGCTGGCCCGTCAGGTGGAGGACAACGGCGGGGTCTACTTCGTGCCGGCGTTCTCCGGGCTGTTCGCGCCGTACTGGCGCTCGGACGCGCGCGGCGCGATCGTCGGGCTGTCCCGCTACAACACCAACGCCCACGTGGCCCGCGCGACGCTCGAGGCGATCTGCTACCAGAGCCGCGACGTCGTCGACGCGATGGAGGCGGACTCCGGGGTGCACCTGGAGGTGCTCAAGGTCGACGGCGGCATCACCGCCAACGATCTGTGCATGCAGATCCAGGCCGACGTCCTCGGGGTCGACGTGGTGCGGCCGGAGGTCGCCGAGACCACCGCTCTGGGTGCGGCCTACGCCGCGGGACTCGGAGTCGGCTTCTGGGACGGCCCCGACGATCTGCGGGCCAACTGGCAGGAAGGCAGGCGCTGGTCACCGAACTGGTCCGACGAGCAGCGCGCCGAGGGCTACGCCGGCTGGCAGAAGGCCGTGCACCGCACCCTGGACTGGGTGGACGTCGACTAATCGCCTGCGGCGACCAGCGACCGCAGCGACACGTCCGGGTTCTCCCGTGCCACGTTCTCCAGGCGCCACTTGGTGGAGAACACCGCCAGCAGCACGCCGTCGGTGCGGGTGAACACCTCCACCGACGCCAGCTTCTGCAGCGTCTCGGCGCCCTCGGGCTCGCAGATGCGGGCCACCGTGTACGGCAGCGGCTCGAGCGCGATCGGGGCCCCGAACTCGGCCGCCATCCGGTGGCTGGCCACCTCGAACTGCATCGGGCCCACCGCCGCAAGCACCGGGGCCTGATCGCCGCGGCGGTCCGAGCGCAGCACCTGGACCACGCCCTCCTGGTCGAGTTGCTCGATGCCCTTGCGGAACTGCTTGTGCTTGCTGGGGTCCGTGCCCCGCGCGACCGCGAAGTGTTCCGGCGAGAAACTCGGGATCGGCGGGTACTGCACGGCGACGTCGGCGTAGAGCGTGTCACCCGGGCGCAACGACGCGGCGTTGGCCAGCCCGATCACGTCGCCTGGCCAGGCGGTGTCGAGCGTGGACCGCTGCTGACCGAACACCGACTGCGCGTACTTGGTGACGAACGGCTTGCCGGTGGAGGCGTGGGTCAGCACGTCGCCGCGCTCGAACGTGCCCGAGCACACCCGGGCGTAGGCGATGCGGTCGCGGTGGGCCGAATCCATGCCGGCCTGCACCTTGAACACGAACGCGCTGAACGGCGCGGTCGCGTCGCGGCGGTTGCCGTCGACGTCGAGCGCCCCGTTGGGCGGGGGAGCGAGTTCGGCCAGCACGTCGAGCAGCTGATTGACGCCGAAGTTCAGGGCGGCCGAGGTGAACAGGACCGGGGTGGAGCTGCAGTCGCGGAACGTCTCCGGGTCGAAGTCCGCCTCGTCGGCACTGAGCAGTTCGGATTCCTCGACCGCGGTGTCCCAGTCGATACCGGCGGCCTCGTGGGCCGCGTCGGGCGCGATGTGTTCCTCCGGTGCGGCGGTGGCGCCACCGGCGGTGCGGGTGTAGCGGATGAACATGCCGGTGCGCCGGTCGAGCACGCCCTTGAAGTCGCCGGCGATGCCGACGGGCCACGTCAGCGGCGTCGGCTTGAGCCCGATGCGCTCGGTGATCTCGTCCATCAGCTCGAGTGCGTGCCGGCCCGGGCGGTCCCACTTGTTGATCACCGTGATGATCGGGATCCGCCGGTGCCGACACACTTGGAACAGCTTCAGCGTCTGCGGTTCCAGGCCCTTGGCCGCGTCGATCAGCATCACCGCGGAGTCGACCGCGGTGAGCACCCGGTAGGTGTCCTCGGAGAAATCGGCGTGGCCGGGGGTGTCGAGCAGATTGATCACACAGGTGTTGCCCGCCTGCGTCGTGTAAGGGAACTGCAGCGCGGTGGACGTGATCGAGATGCCGCGGGCCTTCTCCATCTCCATCCAGTCCGACACCGTCGAGCGACGGCCCGCCTTGCCGTGGATGGCGCCGGCCTCGGTGATCGCCTTGGCGTGCAGCACCAGAGCCTCGGTCAGCGTGGATTTTCCGGCGTCGGGATGGCTGATGACGGCGAAGGTGCGCCGGCGGCCCGCCTCGGTCGACAACAGGTCGGGTTTCGCAGCCGAGGTGGAGATCGTCATGATGCTGTCGATTTTATTGCCGGGCCTGCCGAAACGAAGAATCGCTCACTTCTCGGTTGCGGCGTCGAGGGCCTGCTTGGTCTCCTCGTCCAGCTCGATCTCGGCGACGGCCGTGTTCTCCTCGAGGTGCGCCACCGACGACGTGCCCGGGATCAGCAGCACGTTGGGCGCCACGCTCAGCGTCCACGCCAGCGCGATCTGGGCCGGGGTGCGGCCGAGTTTCTCGGCCTCGGCCCGAACGGCCGGGTGCCCGAGCACCGGATTCTCCGCGTTGAACGCCGAGCCCAGCGGGAAGAACGGGACGAACGCGATACCGCGCTCGGTGCACAGGTCCAGCACCGGCTGCGAGGTCCGGTCGACCAGGTTGTAGGCGTTCTGGACCGTCGCGATTTCGGTGCGCTCGAGCGCGATCTGCAGGTGCTCGACGGAGATGCTGCTGAGTCCGATCCCGTCGATCAGCCCTTCGTCGCGGGCGGCGATCATCGCGTCGAGTTGGCGGTCGAACAGCTCGCGGTCCACGGGGCCGACCGCGTTCGGATCACCGGAGTGGATGCGCAGGTTGACCGCGGCCAGCCGGTCGACGCCGAGGGTGGCGAGGTTCTGCTCGATGTCGGCGCGCAGCTCGTCGGGTTCCTGGGCAGGCGTCCAGTTGCCGTCGGCGTCACGGCGGGCCCCGACCTTGCTCACCAGCGCCAGATCGGCGGGGTAGGGGTGCAGCGCCTCGCGGATCAGTTCATTGGCCACGTCGGGTCCGTAGAACTGCGCGGTGTCGATGTGATTGATACCGAGCTGCGGAACGCGCTGCAGCACCGCGATAGCCTGGTCGTGATCGCGGGGCGGACCGAACACCCCGGGTCCGGGAAGCTGCATCGCGCCGAACCCGACGCGGCCGACGGTGTGGGTGCCGAGCGCAAATGTCTCCATGACTTCTATGTACACGGATCCGGCGCGGTTTCATCCCCGTGCGGGGGAGAAACCGCGCCGGATCCGCTCGAGGGTCAGTCCTCGCCGAGGATCTGGTAGATCTCGCGACGGGCGGTGTTGACGATCTCGACGATGCGCTGCTGCTGCTCACTGCTCGCGGCGTGCGAGGACTGCGCGACCGCGCCCATGAGCTGGCCCACGGCGCTGCGCAGACCCATCGCGGTGGGGTCGGCGCCCTCGGTGATCTCGTCCCACGGGGCGGTCTCGATCTTGGCGGCGGCGGTGCGGCCGTCGTCGGTCAGCTCGAAGAGCTTCTTGCTGCCTTCGGATTCGGTGGCGACCAGCAGGCCTTCGTCGACGAGGAGCTGCAGGGTGGGGTACACCGAACCGGGGCTCGGCTTCCACAGTTGCTGGCTGCGCTCGTCGATCTCCTGGATCATCTCGTAGCCGTGCATCGGCCGTTCGGTGAGCAGGGTCAGGATCGCGGCGCGCACGTCGCCGCGTCGGCCGCGGCCTCCGCCGCGCCGCGCGCCGCCGCGTCCGCCGGGGCCGAACCCGAATCCTGGGCCGAAGCCCAGACCGGGACCGAAGCCGGGGCCGAAACCGCCGAAGCCGGCCTGGCCGCGGTGCTCGCGAAGGTGATCACGGAACTCGCGCCGGGCGGCCCGACGGTGTTCGTGCAGGGCGCGACGCTCCTGGGGGCCGAAGCCGAAACCGAAGCCACGCGCCTCGAAGGGGTGTTCCGGGGGTGTGAAAGGGGGGTTCATTGCTTGTCGTTCCTTACGTTGGGGAGGAAACGCCGATCGCGCTTCCGATACGTTGACGATATATCGGAAACTATCGGTATGCAACGCTTATTTCCGGCGGCCCTCCATCCGGGCGAGGACGTCGTGTGCCCACTCGGCCTGCATGGCATTCAGCCTCAGGCCGTAGTCGAGCGCGGCCAGGGCGAAGAACGCGTCGTCGTCGGCCTGGGCCGAGTCGGTCAGTCCGACCTTGTCGCGCAGCTCCGAAAGCCGCGCGATCTCCGCGTGTGACTGCTCGACGGTCTCCTTCAGGTGCTGCCGCGCCTGCCGCGCCGGGATCTGGCCGAGCAGGAACACCCGCAGCAGTGACGCGCTGCGGAAGGGGGGATCCTCGTCCGGATCGGCCATCCAGCGGCGCAGTTCGGCGCGCCCGGCCGTGGTGATCCGGTACACCTTGCGACCCCGCGGCCCGATGTCGCAGACCTCGATCAGCCCGCCGTCGGCGAGCTTGTTCAGTTCCGAGTACAGCTGGCTCTGGGTGGCGGGCCACACGTTGGCCATCGAGTTCTCGAACAACTTGAGCAGGTCGTAGCCGCTGCCCGGGCGCTGGGCCAGCAGGCCCAGCGCTGCCATTCGAAGACTCATGGCGGCATCGTAAGCGCTGACCTTCCAAGACTGGACTATCCACGACAATCCACCATTGACATGTCACTAGTGGAATGTCAGGCTGTCCCCATGACCGAGATCGAGGCCGAGCAGCGCAACCTGCCCGGCGAAGGCGACTTCTTCCGCACCGGAAACTACGCACCCGTCCCTGCCGAACTCACCGAGTTCGATCTGCCCGTCGACGGCGCGATTCCGCCCGACCTCGACGGGTGGTACCTGCGCAACGGCCCCAACCCCCGCTCCGGGACCGGGCACTGGTTCACCGGCGACGGCATGATCCACGGCCTGCGCATCGAGGGCGGCCGCGCGGCCTGGTACCGCAACCGCTGGGTGCGCACCGACAGCTTCGACGACCCGTTCCCCCTCTACAACGGGGACGGCACGCGCAACCTGCGCTCCAGCGTCGCCAACACCCACGTCGTCAACCACGCCGGTAAGACACTCGCGCTCGTCGAATCCTCACTGCCCTACGAGATCACCAACGATCTCGAGACGGTCGGCGCGTACGACTTCGACGGCAAACTCGTCGACGCGATGACCGCGCACCCCAAGATCTGCCCCACCACAGGCGAATTGCATTTCTTCGGCTACGGCAACCTGTTCGAACCGTACGTCACCTACCACCGGGCCGACGCGTCCGGAGCCCTGGTGGTGGACCGGCCCCTCGACGTGCCCGCCCTGACGATGATGCACGACTTCGCGCTGACGACGAATCACGTTGTGTTCATGGATCTCCCGATCGTGTTCAACGCCGAGGCCGCCATGAGCGGCGGGATGCCCTTCCGCTGGGATGACGACTACGGGGCACGATTCGGGGTGATGCGCCGCGACGATCCGTTCGGCGAGGTGCGGTGGTTCGACATCGAGCCGTGCTACATCTTCCACGTGGTCAACGCCCACGAGGCGGGTGACGTCCTCACTGTGCAGGCCGTTCGCTATCCCGAATTGTGGCGCGGGGAAGCGGATTTCGGTCCGCAGGCAGCGATGTGGACCTATTCGATCGACCTGCGGCATGGCACGGTCACCGAGTCGCAGCTCGACGATCGCGCCGTGGAGTTCCCGCGCATCGACGACCGGCTCGCCACGATGCCGGCCCGGTACTCGGTATCGGTCGGCGAGGCCAGCCTGGTGCGCCACGACCTGGTCACCGGCGAAGCCGCCGTGCACACGTTCGGAACGGCGGCCTCACCCGGCGGTCCGGGAGAGGCGGTGTTCGTGCCGTCGGCGTCGGGTCCGGCCGACGAGACCAGCGGATGGTATCTCGGGTACGTCTACGATTCCGCGCGCGACGGCAGCGATCTGGTGATCATCGACGCGTCGGACTTCACCGGCCCGCCGGTCGCCAGAATTGCTCTGCCGCAACGGGTTCCCTACGGCTTCCACGGGAACTGGATTCCCGCCTGATCAGGCGTTGGTGCGCGTGCGGGCTGACGCCGTGGACGCGCTTGAACGCGGTACTCAGCGCGAACGGGCTGCCGTAGCCGACCTGGCGCGCCACCGCGGCCACCGTCGCCCCTGACCGCAGCAGGTCGGCTGCCAGCGCCAGCCGCCAGCCGGTGAGAAAGGCGATCGGAGGTTCGCCGACCAGATCGGCGAACCGGCGCGCGAACGCCGCCCGCGAACAGCCGACGGCAGCGGCCAGGCTCGCGACCGTCCAGGGGTGAGCCGGGTTGTGGTACATCAACTTCAGTGTGGGCCCGACGAGGGCGTCCTGTTCGGCGTGCCACCACGTCGGGGCGGCGTCCGCCCGGTCGAACCAGGCCCGCACCGCCGCGATGAGCAGCAGGTCCAGCAGCCGGTCCAGGTAGGCCTCCTGGCCCGGCCCATCGCGCCCGGCCTCGTCGGACAGCAGGTCGACCAGGGGGGTGTCCCACTCGTCGGCACGCAGCACCGCCACCGCAGGCAGCGCGTCCAGCAGGCGGGCGCCGACCGCGCTGTGCCCCTCGTAGGCGCCGATCACCGACCGGCAGGATCCCGCGTCGCTGGTACCCCAGGTGCGCACTCCCAGCGACATCTCGAAGCGCAGATCGTCCCCCGCCACCGTCGTGCAGCGCTGGCCCGGATGGATGACGATCATCGGCGGCGTGCGGGGATCGTCGGCGTAGACGTAGGGCTCGGTGCCGCGCGTCAACGCGAGGTCGCCGGCGTCCAGCCATACCGTGCGCCCGTCAGCGGTGACGAGGGCCGCCCGGCCGTGGGTCTGGCAGATGACGGTCAACGGCGCCTCGTCACGCACACTCATCGACCACGGCGGATCCAGCCGCATCCGCAGCACGAACGCGCCGCGCGCACGGACACCGTCGAGCAGTCCGGCCACCGCATCCACACTCCGCAGCGTAGACGCTGAATGATGTTCTGGGCACGCTCAGCGATGGATCGTCTCGTGCCGCTGTTCTTGACTCGAGACATGAGTCCCCTCACCGCCCTCGCCTCCGCGTCGGCGCTCGCCGGCGCCGCGGCGGGCGGCATGATGTTCGTCTTCTCCACCTTCGTGATGCAGGGGCTCGACCGCGCCGGCCCCGTCGGGGCGATCGGCGCGATGCGGGGCATCAACGCCGAGGCGCAAACCAGTGCGGTGTTCCTGCTCGTCTACTTCGGCGCCGCACTGCTGGCGGTGGTGGTCGGTGTGCTGGCAGCGCTGCAGTGGGAGGCGCCCGGCAGCATCTGGCTGGTGGCCGGAGCGGTGCTCGGCGTCGCCGGGGCGCTGGTCACCGTGGCCGCCAACGTGCCGCTCAACGACGGGCTCGACGCCGCCGACGCCTCCCCTGAAGTGTGGCGGGCCTACCTGCACAGCTGGGTGGCGTGGAACCACGTCCGCACCGTGACGGGCCTGGGGGCCGCGGTGCTGACCATGATCGGTGTGGCGCAGCGCTGACTCAGTACCGCGGCTGAAGCCGCTGCACCGCGCGGCGGTGCCGCTCCGCCAGCACGGCGGCCAGCACCAGAGGAGCGGGTGCGCCCGGCGGGGGCGGCGGGGAGATCTGCGCGACCACCTCACCGGTGATGCGGCCGGCCATCTCGTCGCGGATGCGCGGATCCAGCTGGTGCGCGCGGGTGAGGAATTGCCGTGCCAGCTCGGCACTCTCGGGGCGCAATGCGGACAGCTCGAGGGCGCCCGCCCACGCCGCGAGCTGCGGCGGCATCGGCGGGGGCGGCGCCATCCGCGGGCCGCGTTCGCTGATCACCAGCGTTCCGGCGAAGATGTCGCCGATGCGCTTGCCCTTCGGCGAGAGCAGACTGCAGATCACCGCGGGGCCGCCGGTGAGCATCCAGATCTCCAGCACCCCGGACAACGCGCGGAACAGTGCCTGCCGGAACCGCTCAGGGCTGCCGTCGTCGGAGACCACCCGCAGGCCCATCGCCATCTTGCCGAGCGTCCTGCCCCGGGTGGCGGTCTCGAAGATCAGCGGATAACCCACCAGCGCCAGCACCGTGAACACGACCAGTACCGCGTCGGAGAACGCGGAGTTCCACTCCGACAGCGTCATCGCCCACAGGACCACACCAAGGACGTAGGCGACCAACACCACGAGGACGTCGATCAACGACGACAGTGCGCGCACCGGCAACTGGGCGATCTGGATGTCGAGGACGACCGCGTCACCGGTCACCACCGGTTGCTGCGGACGGACCATGCCCGCCACGGTACTAAAATCGCGCCGATGGATGTCGACGCGTTCGTGCTGGCGCACCGGCCGGCCTGGGATCGCCTCGACCACCTGGTGAAGAAGCGCAGGCGGCTGTCCGGCGCCGAGGCCGACGAGTTGGTCGACCTCTACCAGCGGGTGTCGACGCACCTGTCGATGGTGCGCTCGTCGTCGACGGACGCGGTGCTCGTCGGCAAGCTGTCGAGTCTGGTGGCGCGGGCGCGCTCGGTGGTCACCGGTGCCCATGCGCCGCTGTGGCGGGAGTTCGTCCGGTTCTGGACGGTGTCGTTCCCCGTGGTGGCGTACCGGTCGTGGCGATGGTGGCTGGGAACGGCCGTGGCGTTCTTCGTCGTCTCGGTGGCGCTCGCGGTGTGGGTCGCCGCGACCCCCGAGGTGCAGGCGACCATCGGCACGCCGAGCGAGCTGGAGCAGTTGGTCAACACCGAATTCGCTTCGTACTACAGCGAACACCCGGCGGCGTCGTTCGCGTTCAGCGTCTGGACGAACAACGCGTGGATCGCCGCGCAGTGCGTGGTGTCGGCGATCCTGCTGGGCCTCCCGATCCCTTACATCCTGTTCCAGAACGCGTTGAACTTCGGGATGCTCGCCGGGGTGATGTTCGGGGCGGGCCGCGGCGATGTGTTCCTGGGGCTGATCACCCCGCACGGGCTGATCGAGCTGACGGCGGTGTTCCTGGCCGCGGCCGCGGGCATGCGGCTGGGCTGGTCGGTGGTCTCGCCGGGTGACCGGCCGCGCGGGCAGGTGCTGGCCGAGCAGGGCCGGGCGGTGATCTCGGTGGCGATCGGTCTGATCGCGGTGCTCGCGGTCGCGGGTCTGATCGAGGCGTTCGTGACGCCTTCCGCACTGCCGACGTTCGTGCGGATCGCCATCGGGGTGGCTGCCGAGCTCGCGTTCCTGGGGTACGTGGTGTACTTCGGCCGCCGGGCCGCCCGCCGCGGGGAGACCGGCGACATCGACAACGCCCCGGACTACGCGCCGACGGGCTGAGGTTTCTTGCGCGAGCAGACGCAAACTCGGGCTCTTCAGGCGCCAATCACGCGAGTTCGCGTCTGCTCGCCGAGGTGGGGCGGGACAGGTGCTCGTCGATGCGGTCGACGAGGCGTCGGGGATGGACGCGGACGTCGGACGCCACGATCGGGATGACGGTCCACCCCAGCTGCTGAATGGCGGCGAAGCGGACTTTATCCCGCACCATCTGCAATGGTCCCGCATGCCACTCGACGCTCTCGTACTCGGCGACCACCCCGTGGTGGGGCCAGGCGAAGTCGACACGCCAACTCTGGTCCGAGCCGGTGATCACGAATTGCAGTTCGGCACGGGGAAGCCCGCCATCGATCATCACAAGGCGGGCTTCGCTCTCCATCGCCGACTCGGCTCGACCGTCGGCGAGCGGCGCGAGCGCGCGGACCGCGACGATGCCGCGCCTGCCCTTCTGCTCGTCGATCGCCGTGTCGAGGTCGGCGCGCGTGCACCATCCTGACCGCAGGGCGGCATCGAGCGTCGCAAGTGCTCGCGGCCGCGTCAGCGTGCGGGCCACTTCGACGGCCGTCCACGCGGGAGCAGTGGCGAGCCGGCCCTGCACGCGCTGCAACGGCGCGCCGAGTCGTTGATGCACCATCAGGCCGACGGTCGGGCGCACCCGCACACCCGGATCGAGAATGTGCACCGCCGTTCTGCCCTCGGTGTCGAATCCGTAGAGTGCCGCCGCCGTACCCATGCACGCGACCGCCGGCTGGCCGATATGGGCGTCGAGCGCCGCGAGGCGGCCCCACCGGTCCGGTGCTGCGGTGCCGTACACCCCGTGCCAGACGCGAATCAGCTCGCCCGTCTTCACCAGATGGTCGAGCTGCGCACGTGTGATGAGCGTCAGCAAGTCGGCGGTGGTGGCGTGACCCGAACGGCCGGCGATGAACTCAGCGATACATCGGTACACCGGTTGATCGTCAACCGATCGGGCAGACCCCTCGTGCGCCAAGTTCCTCGACTGGGGATGGATCGGGCATTGGGGATGGCTGCCCTCCGCGAGCAGACGCAAACTCGGCCGGATTTGCCGAAAACTGACCGAGTTTGTGTCTGCTCGCGGGAAGGCGGCGACCCCTACAGGCGGCCGGTGGCCTTCATCGCCAGGTAGTGGTCGGCCAGCGCGGGCGCCAGGTCCTCGGGCGGCGCGTCGACGACGTCGACGCCGTGGCCGCGCAGCCGCGACGCGACATCGAGTCGGTCACCGCGGGCCCGCTCGGCCGCGGCGGCGTCGTACACCTCGACCGCATCCGCCCGGCCGGCGGCGAGCGCATCGACCCGCGGGTCCGACACCGCCGCCAACAGCACCTGATGCCTGGCCGTCAACTGTGGCAGCACCGCCATCAGCCCCTCGTCGATCGCCGAGCTGTTCAGATCGGTCAGCAGCACCACCAGGGCCCGGCGCCGGACCCGCCGCAGCACCGCCGCGACCATCGCGCGCGCATCCGACTCCACGAGCGCGGGCTCCAGCGGCGCCATCGCGTCCACCAGCAGCGCGAGAAGTTCCGTGCGGGAGGCGTTGAACACCCCCGCCCGTGTCACGCGGTCGTGGGCGAGGAAGTCGACGTGATCGCCTGCGCGGGCGGCCAGCGCCGCGAGCAGCAGCGCGGCGTCCATCGACCAGTCCAGCCGCGGCCAGCCCGCCGGCCCCGCGGCCGTCGGATCCACCCCCACCCGGCCCGCCGACGTTCGGCCGGTGTCCAGCACGATGACCACCCGGCGGTCCCGCTCGGGCCGCCACGTGCGCACCACCACGTCGGCGCGCCGGGCGGTGGCCCTCCAGTCGATCGAGCGGATGTCGTCACCGATGACGTACTCCCGCAACGAGTCGAACTCGGTGCCCTGCCCCCGGATCAGTGCGGGCGTCGCACCCTCGAGCTCACGCAGCCGCGCCAGCCGCGACGGCAGGTGCTTGCGCGACAGGAACGGGGGCAGCATGCGCAGCGACCCGGTGACCGCGTGTGAGCCCTGCCGGCCCGCCAGGCCCAGCGGGCCGATCGAGCGGGCGGTCACCGGCCCCGCCACCTGATCGCCGCGCCGCACCGGCGTCAGCTGCGTGCGTAACGTAACCCGTTGCCCCGCAGCCAGATCCACCGGATGCAGCCGGGGCGCGGCGTTCGCACTCGGTGCCCACGCGTCGCGGACCACGCCGCGGAAGCGGGACCGGCCACCGTTCGTGACGGTCAGCACCGCGTCGACGGGCTGCCCCAGCCGCGCCGAGGTGGGACCGCTGCGGACCAACCCCAGGGCGCGGGGGTTGCCCGCCAGCGCCGCGTCGACCAGCACCGCGGCGGCCAGCAGTCCCAGCAGTATGACGAAAGTGATAGCGGGACCGGGGGAGAGCGCGATCGGCAGCGCGCAGACGAGCGCGATGACACCGGTGCGCCCGGTCAGGATCACCAGCGGGGCACCGGTACGGCCGCGAGGATCCCGTCGAGGACGCCGTCGGCCGACGCGCCCTCGAGCTCGGCCTCGGGGCGCAACGCCACCCGGTGGCGCAGCGTCGGCCGGGCCATCGCCTTGACGTCGTCGGGGGTGACGTAGGTACGCCCGGACAACCACGCCCACGTGCGAGCCGTCGACAGCAGGGCGGTCGCGCCGCGGGGCGACACCCCCAGTTGCAGCGACGGGGAACGCCGTGTCGCGCCGACGATGTCGACGATGTAGCCGAGGATCTCCTCGCCGGCGAGGACCTGACCGACGGCGTCGCGGCCCGCCGCGAGCTCCGCAGGCCCGGCCACCGGCTGCACCGCGGACAGGTTGCGCGGATCGAAACCGCGGGCATGCCGGTCGAGGATCGCGATCTCCTGATCGCGTGGGGGCAGCGGCACATCGAGCTTCAGCAGGAACCGGTCCAGCTGCGCCTCCGGCAGCTGATAGGTGCCCTCGTACTCGATCGGATTCTGGGTGGCCGCCACGATGAACGGGTCGGGCAGCGGCCGCGGTTCGCCTTCGACGCTGACCTGCCGCTCCTCCATGGCCTCCAGCAGTGCCGCCTGTGTCTTGGGTGGCGTGCGGTTGATCTCGTCGGCGAGAAGCAGATTCGTGAACACCGGCCCGGCGCGGAACGTGAACTCCGCGGTGCGCGCGTCGTACACCAGCGAACCCGTCACGTCGCCCGGCATCAGGTCGGGGGTGAACTGCACCCGTTTGAACTCCAGCTGCAGCGCCGCGGCCAGCGTGCGCACCAGCAGCGTCTTCGCGACGCCGGGGACGCCCTCGAGCAGCACGTGCCCGCGGCACAGCAGCGCGACCACCAGACCGCTGACCACCGCGTCCTGGCCGACGACGACCTTGGCGATCTCGGCGCGCAGGGCCATCAGCGCGGTGCGGGCACCTTCGTGGGTGACGGGCTGTGTCACGACTGTGCGACCTGCCTTTCGATGTCGTCGAGCGCCCGGGCGAGGTCCACCAGTTCGGTGTCGCTCGCCGGTGGCTGCCCGTAGAGGATAGGTCCGACCGTCCGCGGATCGAGGCCGCACCGCTGGGCGACGGCCGCGACGACGGCCGGCGGGGCGGCGTCACCCCGCAACCCCAGCCGGGGCGCCAGGCGCTGCCGCGCCGACGAGCGGAGCGCGTCGGCGGCGCGGTCCCGCGCGCGCCGGGACCGGTACAGCCGACCGCGGCCCTCCACGGTCTCCGATGCGCGGACCACCACCGGCAGCGGCTCGACGACCAGCGGGCCGACCCGCCGACCCCGCCAGAGCGCCAGCAGTGCCACCGCCACGCCGAGCTGCACGACCAGCCACGTCATCTGGTCGGGGATCAGGTCGGTGAGGGCGGCGTCGCCGACAGATCCGGTGCCCTCGCTGTGCTGCGGGGCATACCAGATCACCGTGGGACGGCTGCCCGCGAGGTTCATCGCCAACGCGGCGTTGCCTTCCTCGGGCAGGCCCGAGTTAGTCAGAAATCCCGAGCCGCCGACCACGGTGACGGTGCGGCCGGCGTCGTCGTAACGGGCCAGCACGCCGCGGTAGCACCGGGTCACCGGCGTCGCGCCGGCGGCCTCATAGGTGTCGGCCGCGTCGAACTGCACGGTCCCGGCCCGTTCCGCCGCGCGCAGGTCGCATTCTGGCGCCAGACCGCCGAATTCGGTCGAGCCGCTGCTGCGCAGCGCCGGCGCAAGCGCTTCGCGGGTCTTGCCGACCGGCTCGACGAGAAGCCGGTCCCCGGGAAGCGCGGCGAGCCGGGCCAGTTGCTCGTCGTCGTACAGCCAGAACGTCTGCGCCGCGACCAGCAGCGTGTCGGGCCGTGCGGCGCGCGCGACGTCGCCCACGGTGTCGGCCACGACGACGTCGATCCCGTTGTCGCGCAACAGGGTGACCAGCGCGCGGGCGCCGTCGGGGGACGTCGAGCCCGCATCGAGGTGGCCACCGGGGCGCGCCGCCGTCAGCCAGGTGCTCACGGCGGCGACCGCGACGACGGCGGCCAGGCCCAGCAGCACCCAGCGCCAGGTGCGCCACCGCTGGCCGACGGTGGGGCCGAGCGCGGTGCTCATCGGAGCGCGGCCCAATCCTGTTGTGCCGGGCTGCCATCCGAACCGGTGGTGGCGGCAGACGGGCGAGCGGCCACGTCGTCGTCGAGCGCGGCGATCATTCGGTACTGCTCCTCATGGCCGGGCAACTCGCCGTAGGTCACGTCGTTGAACGCCTCGGCCGCGGAGGCGAATCGGTCGGCCAGCACGGGCAGCGCCCGGCCGGCGTCGCGGGCGAGTTCGGTGGCCGTGCGCCCCGGCGCCGCGGCCAGCGTCCCGTTGTCCTCGAGGTGGCGGGCGACCGCACGCAACCGGTGACGGATCGCGGCTGCCCAGTCGGCGGCCGCGGCGTGGTGCTCGGCGGCCGCACGGTGTTCGGCGGCACTGAGATCGTGATCGTCGAACAGCGGATCGCCCTCGGATCGACTGCTGCGCATGGCCCGTCGCGCGATGCGGACCGCGACCAGGACGGCGACGGCCAGCAGCACAAGCAGGATAGCGACGGTGAACCAGCCGCCGGGCACCGACGCGGCGCCTGCGGTGATCCGGTACAGGAGTCGTTCGATCCAGGTGAGGATCTGGTCGGTCAGCGACTCCCTCGGGTAGATCGCCTTGGAGAGTTCTCGGCGAGCCGCGTCCCGCGCGGCGTCTCGGTCGATGTCGAT
Organism: Mycolicibacterium psychrotolerans; assembly: GCF_010729305.1. Lineage (NCBI taxonomy): Bacteria > Bacillati > Actinomycetota > Actinomycetes > Mycobacteriales > Mycobacteriaceae > Mycobacterium > Mycolicibacterium psychrotolerans. The sequence continues at coordinate 1,467,123 of NZ_AP022574.1, forward strand.
CGGCACCACGTCAGCGCTGGCCGGTCAGCCACAGGTCGTCGGTGGTCTGCGGCACCACCGCCGTCTGCGCTGCGCCGGTCTGCAGCACCAGGTCGAACGCCTCGGCACGGATGCGCCGATCGGTGTACTGCAGCACCACGATTCCGGCGCTGAACGGCCCGGTGATGATCTGGCCGATCGCACCGCCGACCGCGATGATCACCAACGCGATCATCGCGGCGGTCACGGTGGTTCCGGTGGTGAGCAGGATCTGGCCGCCGAAGCTGAAGGGGATAGCAACGGCGCTCGCGACGAGCTGGGCCACCAGCACCGCGAGCAGCCGGATGCCGAGCACCCGCCAGAAGTCGTTGCGCACCAGGGCGAAGGAGCGCCGGATCGAGGAGATGATGTCGCGGCGCTCCAGCACGATCGCCACCGGAGTGAACGACAGCATCGTCAAGAGATAGGCCAGCGCCGCGATCAGGGCGAGCGCAAGCGGAGCGCCGATCGCGAACGCCACCCAGCCGTTGGCGGCCACCGCCACGACCGCGATGATCGCCGCGACGACGATGATCAACAGGACCGCGCCGAGGGCTTCGAGGACGGTGAACCCGAGCAGTGCCCACAACCGCGGCTTCAACCGCTGCCACGCCTCGCCGATGGAGATTCCCGCGCCGAAGATGGAGCGCCCGATGACGACGGTCAGCAGTCCGCTGAGCAGGATCGTGGACAACGCGGTGGCGATGCCGGCCGCGACACTCGACACCAGCGACGCGATGCCCGCGCCGGTTTCGAACATCGTGGCGCCGGGGGCCGCGCCGTCGATGGCCTGGTTGACGTCGCCGCTGAACGCCAACGGCCACAACGACAGGATCAGCGCGAGCAGTTGCGCGGCGACCACCACGATGGTGGTCAGGCCGAGCGTGGCCTTGGGATTGCTCCGCATGTAGGCGAACGCGCCGTTGAACATGTCCGAGAGGGTGAGCGGCCGCAGCGGGACGATGCCGGGCCGCAGCACCGGGGGCTGATAGCCGGGCGGCGGCCCATAGCCCGGGGGCGGGCCGTATCCCGGCGGGGGACCGTACCCCGGGGGCGGACCGTAGGCGTAGCCGGGCGGCGGATACCCGGGATAGCCGGGCGGCGGCATGCCTGGGGGTGGTGTGCCCGCCGGGCCGTATCCGCCGGCGCTGTAGGTCATGATCACCATCTTGTCGATCGCTGTCCCGATCGGCAACGTCACCTGCGGGCGCGCCCCGTTTCGGAGACGCCGTCCCGGGTACCCCCGCCGCATGACCCGTTTCGGCTACACCCTGATGACCGAACAGAGCGGCCCGAAAGACCTTGTCCGCTATGCGGTTTCGGCAGAGCAGGCGGGCTTCGACTTCGAAGTCTCCAGCGACCACTACTTCCCGTGGCTGGCCTCTCAGGGCCACGCCCCGTACGCGTGGTCGGTGCTCGGAGCCGTCGCGCACGCCACCGAACGTGTCGAGTTGATGACGTATGTCACGTGCCCGACGATCCGGTATCACCCGGCCGTCGTCGCGCAGAAGGCGGCGACACTGCAGATCCTGGCCGACGGCCGGTTCACCCTCGGGGTGGGCACCGGCGAGAACCTCAACGAGCACGTCGTCGGCAAGGGCTGGCCCACCATCGCGCGGCGCCAGGAGATGTTGCGCGAAGCGATCCAGATCATCCGCGAACTGCACACCGGCGAGCTCGTCGACTGGAAGGGCGAGCACTTCGAGGTCGACTCCGCGCGGATCTGGGACGTGCCGGAGGTGCCGGTCCCGATCGCCGCGGCCGTGTCCGGTGACCGCTCGGTGGAGGCGTTCGCCCCGCTGGCCGATCACCTGATCGCCGTCGAGCCGAACAAGGATCTGGTCGACGCCTGGCACGACGCGCGGCGCGCCACCGGGCTGCCGGGCGACGTGCGGGTCATCGGGCAGATCCCGATCAGTTGGGACCCCGACCGCGACGCGGCGATCGAGCGGGCCCACGACCAGTTCCGGTGGTTCGCCGGCGGCTGGGCCGTCAACGCCGACCTGCCGACCACGATGGGCTTCGACGGCGCGACGCAATTCGTCCGGCCGGAGGACACCGCGGAGTCGATTCCGTGCGGACCCGACCTCGACGCGATCGTCGAGGCGGTGAGCGAGTACTGGAAGGCCGGTTTCACCGACATCGCGCTGGTTCAGGTCGGCGGCGACAGCCAGGACGCGTTCTTCAAAGAAGCAGCAGAGCCGCTGCTCGACAAACTCCGCAGTGCCGCACAGTGAGGACGGGCCGATGACGCGAGGTAGTGGAATCTACGACGACGAGAGCGGGTCGACCGCCGACAAGGCGCAGGACACCGAGAAGGATCCGGACCGCGACACTCCCGACGTCGACAAGGACGGCGGCGAGCCGACGGCCTGAGCCCGTTCAGCGTTGTCGGCGGTCGAGCGCATCGATGCCGTGCAGGATCGCCCGCAGCCCGAACTCGTAGTGGGCGTCGGCGTCGTGTGCCGCCGAATGCGCTTGTCCCGCAGCGGTTCCGACCCGGGAGGCCAACGGGTAGCGCTCGGTGACGCCGAGCGTGGCGAGCTTGGCGCCCTCGCGCTGCCACCACTGCTCAGGCGATTCCTGAGTGCGCTCGCGGCGTGCGTGCGCCCGTGCCCGCGCGCACGAACGGACGAAGTCCAGCACCAGCGTCAGCGCGGCGTCTTTGTCGGTGTCGGAAAGCCCTAGCGGCTCGACCGCGGCCAGTTCGCGCTCGTACTTGGCGAGTGTGCCTGGACCGAGCACGGTGCGCTCCGACTCGATGTCCGCCATCCAGGGGTGCTCGTCGAACAGCCGGGCGTTGTCGGCGGCGACGGATCGCAGCCGGGCTTCCCAGTCGCCGGACAGCCCGCGATGCGTCATGTCCGCCCGGCATTGGTCCACCATGAGTTCGAGCAGTTGTTCGCGACCGTCGATGTAGGAGTACACCGACATCACCGGCGCGGCCAGGGCCTGCGCGACGTCACGCAGCGTGAAGGACAAGCCCGTGCGGTCGGCCACGGCGATGGCCGCGGCCACGACGGCGTCGACGGTGAACCGGGGAGGCCGGCCCCGGCGCGGTGCGGCAGGCAGTTCCCGACGCCACAGCAGTTCGATGGTGCCCATGTGCGCTCCAGCAGGCCGGTTGCATTTCCGTGCAGTGTACGGATACTGGTTCTCGTACAGAATACGAGAAAGGAATGTGCATGAAGGTGACTGGCACGGCGATTTCCCTCAACGTCGCCGATCCGAGCGCGTCAGCCGAGTTCCTGACCCGCCACGTCGGCCACACGGTCGCGATGCAGGCGGACGGATTCGTGTCGCTGAGCCACCCCGACGGCGGGCCGAATGTCGTCTATCTGCGCTCCGGCCTGCCGACGTTCCGGCCCGCGCACCGGGCCGGTAGCGCCGGCGACGGTCTGCTGCTGGTGTTCGTCGTCGACGACGTCGACGCGGTCTACGAGAACGTCCGCGCCGCCGGCGCCTCCGTCGTCACCGCTCCCGAAACCGAGCCGTGGGGTGAGCGGTACTGCCAGTTCGAGGACCCCAACGGGATCATCGTCCAGTTCGTCACGTGGGTGTGACGGGGTCGTGGCGGCGCTTCGTCTCCAGCCGGTACCAGGTCCACCAGAACAGGAGAGCCGCGGCGATCGACCCCGCGGCGGCCAGCCACTGCGAACTGAGGAAGAGGCGCCAGGCCGTGGGCCGGTCGTTCACGTAGGCAGAAGCCGCATGGAGCATCGCAACCGTGCCCAGCACCAAGCTCGCGGCACCGATGAGGCCCACGATCACGATGAACACTGTCCGTAACAGGTAGCGCTGCGGACGCGGAGAGACCACCGCACGGATCCGCCCCGTCCACGCCAGCACCTGGGCAGCCGTACATGCCACGGCCAGAGCCACGGCATCGGCGACGAGCGTGTCGGAGAGGCGGTGAACCTGAACGATGACGGTGTACGCCCCGATGCCCACCGCCCACGAGAGGGTGAAGAACATGGCAACGCCGCGGAAGCGGTAGGGCACCACGATCAGCGTCGCAAAAAGGAGACACATCGCCGCGGTGGTATGTCCACTGGGCACGGTGTTCTCGGCAATGGTGTTGTGTGCCGCCAGGAGATCAGGACGAGAGAGCACGTGATGTTTCAACAGTTGTGTCACGGCCTGGCCGCCGAGGATGACGCCGACTCCAGCGACCGCCAACCACACTTGACGACGCAGCAACCCGACCACTGCGACGAGTGCCGTGGCAGCCAGTTGTGAGGTCACCGTGATGGTGTGCAGCGCGTGCATCGCGACCCGACGCACGTCGGGATCGACCTGATGCGCGCCGCGCAGGGCCGCCTCCTCGAGTCGCTGTCCCGTGCTGGTCTGATCGGCCAACAGATAGACAGCAGCGCCGAAGAGCAGTGCCCCGATCATCACCCCCGTCCACTGGCGCGTGGCACGTCGTAGCAGGCGGTCGCCGTCGAGAGTCACCCCCTTGTGCGACCTCGTCACCAGTCACAGCCCTCTCGCCCGTCTGTGGGAAAAGAAAAACGCCCGAACCAGTTCGTCGGTCCGGGCGTTTCACCTGCGATCACACGAGTCGGGGTGGCGGGATTCGAACCCACGACCTCTTCGTCCCGAACGAAGCACGCTACCAAGCTGCGCCACACCCCGAGTGAAGCCACGACAGCGTATCGCACCGCCCGCCGTTGAAGCCAAACGCGTATCGGCTCCGCGACACGCCGCGGGATGGAACTGGCCTGCGGAAAGCGTTATGCACACTGAGAACGACGAACGGACGAAAGCAGGCGGGACATGACTGGGCTGGGTGCATCGATCTACCTGGGCTTCTTCGCGTTGGCCGCGCTGTGGCTGTTCCTGACCTCCGACGGCCCGCTGACGCGGCGCTCCGAGAATCAGGGCCAGCGGCCCGACCGCTCGAACTCGGCGAGCACCTCGGCCGGTTCGGACGGATCGAGCCCGTGGCTGGTGAGCCACTCGTCGCGGAAGTAGGTCTCCGCGTAGCGCTCGCCTCCGTCGGCGAGCAGCGTGACCACCGACCCGCTGCGCCCCTGCGACCTCATCTCGGCCAGCAGGCCGAACGCGCCCCACAGATTGGTCCCCGTGGACGGTCCCACCCGCCGGCCGAGCACCCGGCTCACGTGATGAGCGGCCGCCACCGACGCCGCGTCGGGCACCACGACCATCCGGTCGACCACACCCGGCAGGAACGACGGTTCGACCCGCGGCCGTCCGATCCCCTCGATCCTGGACGACTTCCCGGTGACGACGCCGGGATCGTCGTTCAGATACGACGGGTAGAACGCCGAGTTCTCCGGATCGACCACGCACAGCCGCGTCGGGTGGCGCCGGTAGCGCAGGTACCGCCCGATCGTCGCGCTGGTGCCGCCGGTGCCCGCGCCGACCACGATCCACTCCGGCACCGGGTGGGTCTCGCGTGCCATCTGATCGAAGATCGACTCGGCGATGTTGTTGTTGCCACGCCAGTCGGTCGCGCGTTCGGCGTTGGTGAACTGGTCGAGGTAATGCCCGCCGGTCTGGTCGGCCAGCCGTTGCGCCTCGGCGTACACCTGAGCTGACTCGGTGACGAAATGGCAACGGCCGCCCTGGGATTCGATCAGAGCGACCTTGGTGGCACTCGTCGAGGCCGGCATCACCGCGATGAACGGCAGCCCCAGCATCGACGCGAAGTAGGCCTCCGACACCGCCGTCGACCCGGACGACGCCTCGATGACGGTCGTGCCCTCGCAGATCCAGCCGTTGCACAGCGCGTAGAGAAACAGCGAGCGGGCCAGCCGGTGCTTGAGGCTGCCGGTGATGTGCGTGCTCTCGTCCTTGAGATACAGCGCCAGATCGCAGTCGTGCGACCAGCTCGACGGCAGCGGGTAGCGCAGCAGATGGGTGTCTGCGCTGCGGCGGGCGTCCGCCTCGATCAGCCGCACGGCGTTGTCGGCCCACGAACGGGACCGGTCATGCGCGGCCGAGGAGGCCGAGTGGTTCACCGCGCCGATACGGTGGGGTGGGACTGCCCCGCGCGCGTCCCCGCGTCCGACCCGCCGGTCGGTGCCGCCACCAGCGTCAGCAGTGTCGCCTCCGGCCGGCAGCAGAATCGCAGCGGCGCGAATGGCGACGTGCCGATCCCGGCCGAGACGTGCAGCTGGGTGCGTGCGCCCCACCGCGACGGCCCCTTCACCCGGGACCGGTCCAGGTCGCAGTTGGTCACGAGCGCGCCGTAGAACGGCAGGCACAGCTGCCCGCCGTGGGTGTGCCCGGCCATCACCAGCTGGTAGCCGTCGGTGGCGAAGCGGTCCAGCACCCGCGGCTCGGGGGAGTGGGTCAGCCCCAGCGTCAGGTTCGCGGTCGGGTCGGCCGCGCCGGCGATGGTGGCGTAGCGATCCCGCGACAGATGGGGATCGTCGACGCCGGCTGCGGCGATGTGCAGGCCGGCCACCTCGAACTCGCGCCGGGTGTGCGTCATGTCCAGCCAGCCCCGCTCGGTGAACGCCGCCCGCAGGTCCTGCCAGGGCAGCGGCTCACCGTGGATGCGGTGACCCGGGTTGGTCAGGTAGTTGGCCGGGTTCTTCAGCCGGGGCGCGAAGTAGTCGTTGCTGCCGAACACGAACACGCCGGGCACCGACAGCAGGTCGCCGAGGGCCTGAACCACCGCGGGCACCGCTTTCGGGTGCGCCAGGTTGTCACCGGTGTTGACCACCAGGTCGGGCTTCAGACCCGCCAGCTCGCGCAGCCACGCCTGCTTACGGCGCTGGGCCGGCCGCATGTGGATGTCGCTGAGGTGCAGCACCTTCAGGGGAGACGACCCGGGGGAGAGCACCGGCATCGTCGCCTCGCGCACGACGAACGCGTTGCGCTCGATCAGCGAGGCGTAGCCGATCCCGGCGACGAGGGCGCCCGCCGAAGCGAGAGCGGCGTTCTTCACTGTCGAGCTGGCAGAAACGGAAGACACGCGGTCCAGACTACTGCCAGTCGCCGTGCGGCGGACGGCCTGCGACCGTCACGGAGGAGGCGGCGGGGCCGGCGGCGGGCCGAGCACTGGGACGGTGATCGGCGGTAGACCCGGGATCTGGATCACGGTCTCGCCCACTGGCGGCGGAGGCAGCCCCGGGGGCAGCGCGCCGGGCGGCGGTGGCGGCGGCGCCGGAGCGATGCCGTTGGAGATCTGAATGGTGATGATCGACCCGGGCACCGTCTGACCGCTCGGGGTCGTCCCGACGACCGTGCCGTAGGACGACGCACTGTTCACCGGAGTCGCCTGGTCGGCGACCTGGAAGCCGGCCTCGCGCAACCGCTGCCGCGCCGTGTCCTGATTCATGCCGGCCACACTCGGCACCCGCGAGCCGGGAGCGCCGTCGACGTAGCGGGGGTCGGTCGGGGGCAGTGCCACGTCGCCGAAGGCAGTCGCGATGGGTTGCATGGCCGTGAACCACGTCCGGGCCGGCTCGTTGCCGCCGAACAGGTTGCCGTCACCGCACTGGCGCAGCGGGAACGAGCAGAGCTCGCCGGGGGCGTTGGAGTCGTCGTAGATGTAGTTGGCGGCCGCCAGCTGATTGGTGAAGCCGAGGAACCCCGACGACCGGTGCGCCTCGGTTGTGCCGGTCTTGCCCGACATCGGCAGGTTCCAGCCCACCGAGCCGGCCGCGCCGGCCGCGGTACCCGAGCCCTGGTCGTCCTTGCTCATCGCGTTGGCCAGCGTGTTGGCCAGCCCCTCGGGCACGGCCTGCTCGCAGGTCTCGGTGGTCACCGACACCTCCTCGCCGTTGCGGTCGACGACCTGCGCGATCGGGTTCGGCGGGCACCAGGTGCCCCCGGAGGACAGCGTCGCCGCGACGTTGGACAGCTCGAGTGCATTCACCTCGATGGGCCCCAGCGTGAACGACCCCAGGTTCTGCCGCTTGACGAAATCGGCCAGGCTCTCGTTGCTCTCGGGGTCGTAGTCGCGCGCGGTGCCGGGCAGTGCGTAGGACCGCAGCCCCAGCCGCACCGCCATGTCGACGGTGCGCTGCACGCCGACCTGGGCGATCAGCTTGGCGAACGCGGTGTTCGGCGACGTCGCCAGCGCGTCGGTGACGCTCATCTGGCCGCGGTAGTTGCCTGCGTTCTGCACACACCAGGTGGCCGGCGGGCAGCCGCGGGCGCCGCCGGTGCCCAGGCCCTTGGCCTCGAACCGCGACGGCGCGTCGAGCTGGGCGTTGATGCCCATCCCCATCTCCAGCGCCGCGGCGGTGGTGAAGATCTTGAAGATCGACCCTGCGCCGTCACCCACCAGCGAGAAGGGCTGAGGCTGCATGGTCTCGCCGGCATCGAGGTTCAGGCCGTAGGTCCGGTTGCTGGCCATCGCGAGCACCGGATGGGACTCCTTGCCCGGGCGGATCACGCTCATCACGCTCGCCACGCCGTCCAGATCAGGGCTGGCGATGCCGTCGATCGACGACTTCACGGTGTTCTGGATGTCGGGATCCAACGTGGTCTTGATCAGGTAACCGCCCTTGGCCACCTGGTCCTTGCTGATACCGGCGCGGGCCAGGTAGTCCAGCGCGTAGTCGCAGAAGAACGCACGATCACCGGCGGCGATGCAGCCACGCGGCAGTTCCTTGGGCGTCGGAAGGATGCCGAGCGGTTCCTGCTTGGCCGCCCGCAACTCGTCGGCGTGCTCGGGCAGGTTCTCGATCATCGTGTCGAGCACCAGGTTGCGCCGCGCCAGCGCACCGTCGGGGTTGGTGTACGGGTTCAGCGTGCTGGTCGACTGGACCATGCCGGCCAGCAGCGCGGCCTGCTGCCAGTTCAGCTCCGCGGCGTTGATACCGAAGTAGGTCTGGGCGGCGTCCTGCACGCCGAAGGCGCCGTTGCCGAAGGAGACCAGGTTCAGGTAGCGGGTCAGGATCTCCGGTTTGGTGAAGGTCTTGTCCAGCGTCAACGCCATGCGGATCTCCCGCAGCTTGCGCGCCGGGGTGGTCTCGATCGCCGCCCGCTTCTCCGCGTCGGTCTGCGCGATCACCAGCAGTTGGTAGTTCTTGACGTACTGCTGCTCGAGCGTCGAGCCACCGCGGGTGTCGAGGTTGCCGGACAGGTATCCCGACAAGCCGGTCAGCGTGCCCTGCCAGTCCACGCCGTTGTGCTCGGCAAACCTCTTGTCCTCGATCGACACGATCGCCAGCTTCATGGCGTTGGCGATCTGGTCGCTGGGCACCTCGAAGCGCCGCTGGCTGTAGAGCCAGGCGATCACATTGCCCTTCGCGTCGACCATCGTCGACACCTGCGGCACCTCACCCTCGACCAGCTGAGCCGAGCCGTTGGCCACCACATCGGAGGCGCGGTTGGACATCAGCCCCACTCCGCCGACGACGGGGAACATCAGCCCCGCGGCGATCACGCTCGCGAGAAGCACGCACCAGGCGAGCTTGATGACCGTCACCGCCTTGGGCGGCCGGGTCGTCTCGTCCTCCGGCATGCGTACAGAGTAGCGACGGGTGCAGGGCACACTGACGCCGAGCGGACCTGACTGACTCCTGGCAGAGGGTGACAAATGCAGAGGTCGGGCACTGTACCGGCCTGACGGCACGGTCGTCCCAAAAAAGTGGTCACGAATGTATTGCGCAGAATGCCTGTGACCACCTAAATTGAGCGCACAGTGCGATACAGGTCACACTAGACCCTCGCAATGTGGCGTAGATCGCATGCGGTGGTCGACGTCGGTGTATCAGCCGTCTGCGTTGTCGGGGCGCGGCCAGAACGAAGGGGATCGCTGGTGTCAGTTACCAAGCCCGCCGCTCGCAAGACCACTGTGAATCCGTCAGGTGAGTCCATTCTGCACGGCGCCGAGGCCGAAGCCCGTATTGCGTGGGTTTCGCAGGCCCGGTGTCGCCAGGCCGATCCCGACGAACTGTTCGTGCGCGGCGCAGCCCAGCGCAAGGCAGCGGTCATCTGCCGGCACTGCCCGGTGATCGCCGAGTGCGGCGCCGACGCCCTGGACAACCGCGTCGAGTTCGGCGTCTGGGGTGGCATGACCGAACGCCAGCGCCGCGCCCTGCTCAAGCAGCACCCGGAAGTGGTGTCCTGGTCGGATTTCTTCGCCGCACAGCGCAAACACCGCAGCGCCGGCTAGACCCGGCGGCTTTCCCCGCCGTCAAAATTTGCAGAAAGCGCCGCGGCCTGACGTTGTTCAGGCCGCGGCTGCGTCTCCGGTGATCTGATCGGCGATGGCCCGCAGGGCCTCCAGATCGGACACGTCGAACGGCAGCGACGGCACCCCGACGATCGCGACGTGCGGGTTGGCGCCGGTGAAGCGTGACAGCAGCCGGACCTCCCGCTTCGCGGTCGAGGCGCGGTCGGCGTGCACCCGCAGGACCGCGGCCGCCAGCGAGTCGGGATCCGACTTCTCCAGTTCCTCGGCAGCCTCGGTCGCCTTGTCGGCGTGCAGATCGCACAGCGTCGGGTGCGTCCGGTTGAGGATCAGTCCGGCCAGCGGCATCCGCTCGCTCGAGAGCCGGTCCACGAAGAACGACGCCTCACGCAGGGCATCCGGTTCGGCCGCCGACACGACGACGAACTGCGTGCCCCGGCGCTTGAGCAATTCATAGGTGCGGTCGGCCTTCTCGCGGAACCCGCCGAACGTGGCGTCCAGCGACTGCACGAAACCCGCTGCGTCCGAGAGCATCTGCGAACCCAGGATCGTCGACATGCCCTTCATCGCCAGCCCCACCGCGCCGGTGACCAGCCGGCCGATGCCGCGACCGGGAGCCAGCAGCAGCCGCCAGAGCCTGCTGTCCATGAAGCTGCCCAGCCGTTTCGGCGCGTCGAGGAAATCCAGTGCGTTGCGCGACGGCGGGGTGTCCACCACGATCAGATCCCACTTGTCCTCTGCCAGAAGCTGTCCCAGCTTCTCCATGGCCATGTACTCCTGCGTGCCCGCCAGGGAGGTGGCCACCGTCTGATAGAACTGGTTGTCCAGGATCGCGTCGGCGCGATCGGCGCCCGAGTACTGCACCACCATCTCGTCGAACGTCCGCCGCATGTCGAGCATCATCGCGTGCAGCTCACCGGGCACCTCGGGCGCGAGCGGAACCCGCTGCGGGGTGTTGCCCAGATCCTTGATGCCCAGCGCCTGGGCCAGCCGCTTGGCCGGATCGATGGTCAACACCACGACGGTGCGTCCGTACTCCGCGGCGCGCAGCGCCATGGCCGCGGCCGTCGTGGTCTTGCCGACGCCGCCCGCGCCACAGCACACCACCACGCGGTTGGCGGTGTCGTGCAGGATCGAGGCCAAGTCCAGGGCCGCTGGGGTGGTGCTCATCGGTTGCCTCCCGTCACCGCACGCCCTGATGGGCGAGCGCTTCGGCCAGTTCGTACAGGCTGCCCAGGTCGACCCCGTCGGGCAGCGCAGGCAGTTCCAGACGCGGGATCTCCAGCTCCACGAGCTGCTCCGCGCTCTCGGCGCGGGCCGCGATGCGCGTCGCGTGCTCGATGGTCTCGGTCAGTAGTCCCGCGAAGTCGTTGTCGGACAACGTGATTCCAACGCTTCCCAGGTCCGACCGAATCGCGTCGGCGTCGATGCCGCCCTCGGCGGCCTTCGCGAGGTCGTCGGGCGGCAGGTACGCCGGGATGTTGCGGTTGATGATCACGCTGCCGATCGGCAGCTCCATCCCCCGCAGTTCGGTGATCGCCTCCAGGGTCTCCTGAACCGGCAACGCCTCCAGCAGAGTGACGAGGTGGATGGCGGTGAGCTCCGAATGCAGCAGCCGCACCACCCCCTCGGCCTGCGAGTGCACCGGCCCGCCCTTGGCCAGATCCGACACCGCCTTGGTGACGTCGAGGAACCTCGCGATGCGCCCGGTGGGCGGGGAGTCGACCACGATCGAGTCGTAGTAGCCGTATTTGCCCTTCGCCTCTTTCGGGGTGCGGGTCACGACCTCTTTGATCTTGCCGGTGAGCAGCACGTCGCGCAGACCGGGAGCGATCGTCGTGGCGAACTCGACGGCCCCGATGCGGCGCATGGCGCGCCCGGCCAGCCCGAGGTTGTAGAACATGTCGAGGTACTCGAGGAACGCCGCCTCGGTGTCGACGGCCAGCGCGTTGACCTGCCCGCCACCCTCGGCGGTGGCGATCTTCACCTCTTCATATGGCAGCGGGGGTACGTCGAACAGCTGCGCAATTCCTTGCCGGCCTTCGACTTCCACCAGCAGCACCTTGCGGCCACCGGCTGCCAGCGCCAGCGCCAGCGCCGCCGCGATGGTCGACTTGCCGGTGCCGCCCTTGCCGGTGACGAAATGCAGCCGAGCCTCGGTCAGGCGCGCCGGCCAGCCGACCGGCTTGGAACCATGCGGTGTCACCTCAGGTGTGGTTGCCACCACTGCATGCTAGCCATAGGGGATCGGGCGCCGGATAAGCTCAGCCGCATGAGCGAACCGACCCGCTGGGAGTACGCCACCGTTCCGCTGCTGACGCACGCGACCAAACAGATCCTCGACCAGTGGGGCGAGGACGGCTGGGAGCTGGTCTCGGTGCTGCCCGGCCCGACCGGCGAGCAGCACGTCGCCTACCTGAAGCGACCCAAATGAGCTCGACCTGGTCCGCCCGGCTGGATGAGCTGGGGATCGCGCTGCCCGAGGTCGTCGCCCCGCTGGCGGCCTACGTGCCCGCGGTGCGGACCGGGAACCTCGTCTACACCGCAGGTCAGCTGCCCATCAGCGGCGGGGAACTGGCCGAGGTGGGCAAGGTCGGCGCGGAGGTGTCGGTCGAGGACGCAGCGCACCTGGCCCGTCGGTGCGCGCTGAACGCACTGGCCGCGATCGACGCGCTGGTCGGCATCGACGCGGTGGTCCGCGTGGTCAAGGTCGTCGGCTTCGTCGCGTCCGCGCCCGGCTTCGGTGGTCAGCCCGTCGTGATCAACGGGGCGTCAGAACTGTTCGGCGAGATCTTCGGCGAGGCAGGGGCCCACGCCCGCTCGGCGGTCGGGGTGTCGGAGTTGCCGCGCAACGCGCCGGTGGAAGTGGAAGTGATCGTCGAGGTCGCCGGAGGCGACGATCAGGCAGAGGTCGCCGGAGGCGACGATCAGGCAGAGGTCGCCGGAGGCGACGATCAGGCAGACGCCGACTAGGTGGAGCACCCCGCCTACGGATTGCTGCGGCCGGTGACCGACACCGCGTCGGTGCTGCTGTGCGACAACCCGGGGCGGATGACGCTCGACGGCACCAACACGTGGGTGCTGCGCGGGCCCGGCAGCACCGAGATGGTGGTCGTCGACCCCGGGCCCGACGACCGTGACGAGCACATCGAGCGGCTCGCCGCACTCGGCCCGATTCCCCTGGTGCTGATCAGTCACCGGCACGGCGACCACACCGGCGGCATCGACCGCATCGTGGAGCTGACCGACGCCGTGGTCCGCTCGGTGGGCAGCGGTTTCCTGCGTGGTCTCGGCGGACCGCTGACCGACGGTGAGGTGATCGACGCGGCCGGGCTGCGGATCACCGTGATGGCCACTCCCGGGCACACCGCCGATTCGCTGTCGTTCCTGCTCGACGATGCCGTGCTGACCGCGGACACCGTGCTGGGCCGCGGCACCACCGTCATCGACACCGAAGACGGCGACCTCGGGGACTACCTGGACTCGCTGCGGCGCCTGCACGGCCTCGGCCACCGCAGGGTGCTGCCGGGGCACGGACCCGATCTAGAGGACATGGCCGCCGTCACCGACATCTACCTCGCGCACCGCGAGGAGCGGCTCGACCAGATCCGCGGTGCGTTGCGCGACCTCGGGGACGACGCCACCGCCCGCGCGGTGGTCGAGCACGTCTACACCGACGTCGACGAGAGCCTCTGGGACGTCGCCGAGTGGAGCGTGCAGGCGCAGCTGAACTATCTGCGCCGCTGACTCACCCCGCCGAAACCGACGTTTGGGCGCGAAAACGGCCGGATTTCACGCCCAAACCGACGTTTGGGCGAAAGGGGTCAGCGCGCTCGGCGCGCCAGCCGCTCGGAGTCGCTGATCAGCACGCTCTTGCCCTCGAGCCGGATCCAGCCGCGATGGGCGAAGTCGGCCAGCGCCTTGTTCACGGTCTCGCGGGAGGCGCCGACGAGCTGGGCGATCTCCTCCTGCGTCAGGTCGTGGGTGACGCGCAACGCGCCGCCCTCCTGTGTCCCGAAGCGCTGGGCGAGCTGCAGCAGCTGCTTGGCCACCCGGCCGGGCACGTCGGTGAAGATCAGGTCGGCGAGATTGTTGTTGGTGCGGCGCAGCCGGCGGGCCAGCACCCGCAGCAACTGCTCGGCGATCTCGGGCCGGTCGGCGATCCAGGCCCGCAGCGCCTCGCGGTCCATCGAGACGGCCCGCACCTCGGTGATGGTGGTGGCGCTCGACGTGCGGGGACCCGGATCGAAGATCGACAGCTCGCCGAACATGTCCGACGGGCCCATGATCGTCAGCAAGTTCTCGCGGCCGTCCGGCGAGCGGCGTCCGATCTTCACCTTGCCCGAGATGATGATGTAGAGCCGGTCCCCGGGCTCCCCCTCAGCGAACACGGTGTGTCCGCGGGGGAAGTCGACAGGCTGCAGCTGCTTGGTCAGCGCGGAAACGGCGCTGGGTTCGACCCCCTGGAAGATTCCGGCCCTGGCCAGGATCTCGTCCACGTTGCCCCTCTTTGGAGATGTTGGTGGTCAGACATGCGCACGCTGACCCGCGATGAATCGTCAGATCAGTCTAGAGGCATGGCTTCCCATGACCAGCTCACGCTACACAGGATTGGCATGTGGGGTCTGCTGAAACCCCGTATTGACGCGCTGTGGAAAGGACCGGACCGTCGGCAAACCCGCCGGCGCCGCGCTGCGCCCGGCGACCGCGACGGCCGCCTCCCGCTCACCGCGGCGGCGATGCTGATCGTGGATGGCCGTGCCGAGGCCGTCGCGCACCAGGACGTCGACGTCACTGGCCTCGGCCTGATCCAGGAATTGGGCGACCTCGTCCGCCGAGATCGTCTCGCGGCGCAGCCCGGCCTCCACCCGCTCCAGACCAAACGTCGCCAGCATCAACAACCCGGGTATCAGCGCGACGAGCAACCACGACACAAGTCGGAAGTAAACACGGCCAAGGTCTCGGCGGGATCACGAAAAGCCCTCGTTAAGGACCGATCCGCGGACCGGCGCGTCGTCGCTGTGTCCGGGGTGCTCAGTACGCTGGCCTGGTGA
This sequence comes from Mycolicibacterium psychrotolerans, assembly GCF_010729305.1. Lineage (NCBI taxonomy): Bacteria > Bacillati > Actinomycetota > Actinomycetes > Mycobacteriales > Mycobacteriaceae > Mycobacterium > Mycolicibacterium psychrotolerans. The sequence continues at coordinate 1,482,318 of NZ_AP022574.1, forward strand.
CCGTGACGCAGCGGAACAGCAAATGGGACAAAGAGACTCACCTGGGTCTCGTCCGGCGCGCCCGCAGAATGAATCGCACTCTGGCCCAAGCATTTCCGCATGTGTACTGCGAGCTGGACTTCACCAACCCGCTCGAGCTGACGGTGGCCACGATTCTTTCCGCCCAGAGCACCGACAAACGCGTCAACCTGACCACCCCTGCGCTGTTCGTCAAATACCGCACCGCCGCCGACTACGCAGGGGCCGACCGGGCGGAACTCGAGGAGCTCATCCGGCCCACCGGGTTCTTCCGGAACAAGGCCAACTCGCTGATCCGGCTGGGTCAGGAACTCGTCGAGCGGTTCGACGGGCAGGTGCCGGCCACGCTCGACGAGCTGGTGACGCTGCCGGGGGTGGGCCGCAAGACCGCCAATGTCATCCTCGGCAACGCGTTCGACATCCCCGGCATCACGGTGGACACCCATTTCGGCAGGCTGGTCCGCCGGTGGCGCTGGACCGCCGAGGAGGATCCGGTCAAGGTCGAACATGCGATCGGTGCGCTGATCGAGCGCAGCGAGTGGACGCTGCTCAGCCACCGGGTGATCTTCCACGGGCGCCGGGTGTGCCACGCCCGCAAGCCGGCCTGCGGTGTCTGCGTGCTCGCCAAGGACTGCCCGTCGTTCGGGACCGGGCCCACCGATCCGCTGGTGGCGGCCCCGCTGGTCAAAGGTCCGGAAACCGAGCACCTGCTGGCGCTCGCCGGGCTGTAGGGCGCCGATGAGCGCATCGGCACGCTGGAGCATCGTGGCGCTGATCGTCCTCATCGCGGTCGGGATGGCCCTGTTCGCCGAACTGGGCGCCGACGACGCCGGCCCCGCCACGCCGGGGACGGTGTCCGCGCGCGACAAGCGCGACGCCGACACAGACGCCGCGCTCGGCCCCCCGCGGGCCCGGGCCGACCTCGCGCCGTGCCCGTCGCCGGGCACCGGGCCCGGTCCTGAGGTGCTGCGCGGCATCGTCGTCGAGTGCGCCGGCGACGGGACGCCCGTCGACGTGGCCGACGCCGTCGCGGGACGGCCGACGGTGCTGAACCTGTGGGCGTACTGGTGTGGTCCGTGCGCCGACGAGCTGCCTGCCATGGCCGAATATCAGCGCCGCGCCGGTCCCGAGGTCACCGTGCTCACCGTGCACCAGGACGAGAACGAGACCGCGGCGTTGCTCCGGCTCGCCGAACTCGGGGTGCATTTGCCGACGCTGCAGGACGGACGCCGCCGCATCGCCGCTGCGCTGCAGGTCCCCAACGTGATGCCGGCGACAGTGGTGCTGCGCGCGGACGGTAGCGTGGCCGAGATCCTGCCCCGGTCCTTTGCGACCGCCGACGAGATCGCCGCCGCGGTCGACCCGAAGATTGGAGTGAGGTGAGCTGGGACAGCAGGGACGGTGAGTTGACGCCCGACGCCGCGCCGCCCTGGCTCACACCGCTGGTCAGCCGGCCCGACGCGGTCAAGAACGCCTACCGCCGCCGGGTGCCCGCCGAGGTGCTCGCCGCGCTCACCGCCGCCAACGCGACCGCGGCCGTCACCGGATCCCGCCGCGACGCGGCCGTGCTGGTGCTGTTCTCCGGACCAGAGGACGGAACCCCCGGCGTCCTGCCCGCCGACGCCGACCTGCTCGTCACCGTTCGCGCGTCCACGCTGCGCCACCACGCAGGCCAGGCCGCGTTTCCCGGCGGCGCGGCCGACCCCTGTGACCAGAGCCCGGTGCACACCGCGCTGCGGGAGGCGACGGAGGAGACGGGGCTCGCAGCAGGCCGGCTGCGCCCGCTGGCCACGCTGGAGAAGATGTTCATCCCGCCGTCGGGGTTCCACGTCGTGCCGGTGCTCGCCCACTCCACCGATCCCGGCCCGGTCGCGGTCGTCGACGAATCCGAGACCGCGCTCGTCGCACGGGTCCCGGTGCGCGCCTTCGTCAACCCGGCCAACCGGATCATGGTGTACCGCAAGGAGAACACCCGGCGCACCGCCGGGCCCGCGTTCCTTCTCAACCAGATGGTGGTGTGGGGCTTCACCGGTCAGGTGATCGCGGCGATGCTCGACGTCGCGGGCTGGGCGGTGCCGTGGGACACCGACGCCGTGTACGAACTCGGCGATGCAATGGCGCGACTGGACGCCGAGGACAGCTACGGTGAGGTCCAACGATGACATCGTCACAGTGGCTGGACATAGCCGTACTCGCCGTAGCGCTCATCGCCGCCATCTCGGGCTGGCGATCCGGGGCGCCCGGTTCTGTGCTGGCACTGGTCGGTGTGGTGCTGGGCGCGGTCGCCGGCGTGCTGTTGGCTCCGCACGTGGTCAACCACATCGACGGGCCGCGAACCAAGCTGTTCGTCACGCTTTTCCTGATCCTCGCGCTCGTGGTGATCGGCGAGATAGCCGGAGTCGTGCTCGGCCGCGCCGTGCGCGGGGCGATCCGCAACCCGACGCTGCGCGTCGTCGACTCGGTGGTCGGCGTCGCAGTGCAGTTGGTGCTCGTCCTGACGGCGGCCTGGCTGCTGGGTACCGCGCTTGTCTCGTCGCCGCAGCCCAATCTCGCTGCCGCGGTGCAGGGTTCCAAGGTGATCGCCGAGGTCGACTCGGTGGCGCCGAACTGGCTGCGGAGCGTGCCGGGCCGGTTGTCCGGGCTGTGGGACACCTCCGGGCTGCACGACGTGCTCAAGGACTTCGGGCCGACCCCGGTCGCGGCGGTCGACGCCCCGGACGCGTCGTTGGCGACGTCGGCGGTGGTGGGCGCCACGCGTTCGAGCGTGGTCAAGGTGCGCGGGGTCGCGCAGAGCTGCCAGAAGGTGCTGGAGGGCAGCGGTTTCGTCGTCGCCCCCAACCGGGTGATGTCCAACGCGCACGTGGTCGCCGGCTCGGAGAGCGTCACCGTCGAGGTCGATGGGCAGACCTACGACGCCGGGGTGGTGTCCTACGACCCCAACGCCGACATCTCGATCCTCGACGTGCCCAACCTGCCGTCGGCGCCCCTGCAGTTCGCCGACGCCCAGGCGCCCACCGGCACCGACGGCATCGTCATGGGCTATCCCGGCGGGGGTGATTTCACCGCGACGCCCGCACGTGTGCGGGAGGTGATCGAGCTCAACGGCCCCGACATCTACCGCAGCACCACGGTGACGCGCGAGGTGTACACGATCCGGGGCACGGTGAAGCAGGGCAATTCAGGCGGGCCGATGGTCAACCGCTCCGGCAAGGTGCTCGGGGTGGTGTTCGGCGCGGCGGTCGACGACGTCGACACCGGGTTCGTGCTCACCGCCGAGGAAGTGTCACGGCAGATGGCCAAGGTCGGCAACATCGAGCGGGTGCCGACGGGGACCTGCATCAGCGGTTAACGGTAGACCTGTCCCAGGAACCGGGCGAGCTGCTCGTTGACCGCCGCCGGCGCCTCCTCGTGGCCGAAATGCCCTGCGCCTGCAACGGATACGAAGCGGCCGTGCGGCGCATAGCGCTGGGTCCGGTACACCGGGTCGGCCAGCACATAGGGGTCGGCATCACCGCGCAGGTGCAGTACCGGCACCGAGATCGGCCGCTTCATCGAGCGCATGAAGCGCCGCCCCTCGCCGCGCAGCTGGCTGCGCACCGCCCAGCGCTGGTACTCCAGAGCCGAGTGCGCCGCGGACGGGATCTGGATGGCACGCCGCATGTGCGCCATCGTCTCCGAAAAGTCCTCTGTCGCCTGCCATTTCGCGCTTGACCGGCTGCGGACGATCCGCTCCAGCTCGGCTGCGTCGTGGCGGGTGAGCGCGCGCTCGGGCCACGTGGGCATCTGATAGCGCAGCATCCACGGCAGCAGCGCGCGACCCTGATCGCGTCGCCTCAGCGCCGACGCCCGCAACGCGGCCGGATGTGGGGAACTGACCGCGGCGATCGCGGTGACCACCCTCGGGTGCAGCACCGCGGTCGCCCAGCAGACCAGCCCGCCGTCGGCGTGACCGACCAGCGTCGCGGAGCTGTGGCCCAGCGCCCGCACCAGCCCTGCCGTGTCACCGGCGAGCGTCCAGCCGTCGTAGCCCCGCGGAGGTTTGTCGCTGCCGCCGTAGCCGCGCAGATCCACCGCGACGACGCGCGCCCCGGACAGCCCGCGCAGCTGATGGCGCCACGACCACCAGAACGAGCCGAACCCGTGCAGCAGGATGACCAGCGGCCGGTCCGTCAGCGGCCGTGACTGGTCGTCAGCGCGCGCCTCCAGGTCGGCTTCGACGACGTGGAAGCGAATCCCGTTGGCGTGCACATCGAGATGACGCCACGCTCCGTCGATGCGCACCACCGACGGATCGGGTTTGCCCATTACCAGCCGGAGGGATCGGCGGGCGCCGCCTGCTTACCGTCCGTCGTCGCGACAGCCTTCTTCTCCGCCCCCGACGTGAACGCCTCGGGGATCTCCTTGACCGACTCGATCGTCTTCTGCGGTCCGCGGATCCTGCGCACCTTCAAATAACCCAGCAGGGCCAGCGCCGCGGTCACCACCACCATGATCCCGAAGACGATGAGGAACGCCGCCCAGCGCCACAACCAGTTGTCGAGCAACTCGGCGAGGAAGAAGAAGAAGAAGAACGTCGAGTAGAACAGCACCACCAGCGCCAGGATGAAGAAGACGCTTCCGGTGAGGCCCTTCTTGACGTCACGGGTGATCTCGGCCTTGGCCAGTTCGACCTCGGCGCGGACCAGAGTCGACACCTGAGCGGTCGCGTCCTTGACCAGATCGCCGATGGACGGATCGGGCTTGGGCGCATGCGGGTCCACCAGCGGTATCGATGTCACCGTGGCCGGCGCGCCGTTTCTGCGATCGCTCACAAGAGCTTCCCTTCCCGCATGTGTTCTGGTCGCGGCTTATGTTGCCACGTGGCGGAGAACGAAACGATTCCGCGGTGACGTTAGACTGCCTTGATTCCTTCCATGGCGGGTCGGGCCACGTCGATTGGGGTGAGCAGGTGAGAACCAGCGACCAGCCTGGTGTCCGCATCATGAGTTCTCGCGCGATCGTCTCGGTGCTGCTGGCGATGATGCTGCTCGGCGGCGGGGTGGCCCACGCCGCCACGCCGGTACCGCTCGGCGGCGGTTCCGGCCTGGTGGTCAACGGCGACACGCTGTGCACGCTCACCGCGATCGGTAACGACAACCGCGGCAATCTGATCGGGTTCACCTCGGCGCACTGCGGCGGCCCGGGCGCCGTCGTGGCGGCCGAAGCCGACCAGCCCGCCGGCATCGTCGGGACGATGGTGGCCGGTAACGACGTGCTGGACTACGCGGTGATCCAGTTCGACCGGCAGAAGGTCCGGCCGGTCAGCGAGGTCAACGGGTTCCGTATCGACGGGCTGGGGCCCGACCCGGTGTTCGGCGAGGTGGCCTGCAAACTCGGCCGCACCACGGGCTACTCGTGCGGGGTGACGTGGGGTCCCGGCGAACAGCCCGGCACGATCGTCAATCAGGTGTGCGGCCAGCCGGGGGACTCCGGAGCGCCCGTGACCGTCGACAACAAGCTCGTCGGCATGATCCACGGAGCCTTCTCCGAGGAGCTGCCGACGTGCGTGATCAAGTTCATCCCGCTGCACACCCCGGCCGTGACGATGTCGATCAACACCCAGCTCGCCGACATCACGGCCAAGAACCGGCCCGGGACGGGCTTCGTCCCGGTGGCCTGATTCTCCTCGCGCAAGCGCTCGTCGGTGGCCTGAGCGGCTACTTGCTCGCGCGGATCGCCTCGAACACGCTCGGATCCAACAGGGTCGAGGTGTCCCCGAGCTCGCGGCCCTCGGCGACGTCACGCAGCAGACGACGCATGATCTTGCCGCTGCGCGTCTTCGGCAGCTCGGGCACGACATGGATCTCGCGAGGCTTGGCGATCGGGGAGATCTCGCGGGACACCTCGGCGCGCAGCTCGTCGACCATCTGCTCGCGGGGCGTGTCGGCATGGTGGGCCTTCAGGATGACGAACGCACAGATCGCCTGCCCTGTGTGGTCGTCGGTGGCGCCGACGACAGCGGCCTCGGCCACCCCGGAATGCCCGACGAGCGCGGACTCCACCTCGGCGGTCGAGATCCGGTGTCCGGACACGTTCATCACGTCGTCGATGCGGCCGAGCACCCAGATCTCGCCGTCCTTGCCGTACCGGGCGCCGTCCCCGGCGAAGTACCAGCCCTGCTCGGCGAACCGGGACCAGTACGTCTCCTTGAAGCGTTCCGGATCACCCCAGATACCGCGCAGCATCGCCGGCCACGGCTCGTCGAGAACCAGGTAACCACTGGCCTGCTCGCCGTGATCGGTGCCCGGCGCCAGCTCGTTGCCGTCGTCGTCGACGATCTTGGCCGAGATGCCCGGCAGCGCGCGCATCGCCGAACCCGGCTTGCAGTGCGTCACCCCCGGCAGCGGCGAGATCATGATCGCGCCGGTCTCGGTCTGCCACCAGGTGTCCACCACCGGCGTCTTGTCCCCGCCGAACACCAGGCGATACCAGCGCCACGCCTCGGGGTTGATGGGCTCACCGACCGAGCCGAGCAGCCGCAGGCTGGACAGGTCGTGTTCGAAGGCGAGCTCACGGCCCCACTTCATGAAGGTGCGCACCACCGTCGGCGCCGTGTAGTAGACGGTGACGCCGTACTTCTCGATGACCTGGAAGTGCCGGTGTTCGTCGGGGGAGGCGGGGGTGCCCTCGTAGACGACCTGGGTGAGGCCGTTGGACAGCGGCCCGTACACGATGTAGGTGTGCCCGGTCACCCAGCCGATGTCGGCGGTGCACCAGTAGACGTCGGACTCGGGCTTGATGTCGAACACGTAGTGGTGCGTGTAGGACGCCTGGGTGAGGTAGCCGCCCGAGGTGTGCATGATGCCCTTGGGCTTGCCGGTGGTGCCCGAGGTGTACAGCAGGAACAGCGGCTGCTCGGAATCGAACGCCTCGGGGGTGTGCTCGGTGGACGCGTTGGGCACCGTCTCGTGCCACCACAGGTCGCGGTCCTCGGCCCAGGGCACGTCGATGCCGGTGCGCTGCACCACCAGCACGTGCTCGACGGGGCTGCTGTCGCCGAGGGCCTCGATCGCCTCGTCCACACCGGCCTTCAGCGGGGCGGCCTTGCCGCGGCGGAACTGGCCGTCGGTCGTGATCACCAGCTTGGCTTCGGCGTCCTCGATGCGGGCCTTGAGCGCCGAGGCGGAGAACCCGGCGAACACCACCGAGTGCATGGCGCCCAGCCGGGCGCAGGCCAGCATCGCGATGATCGCCTCGGGGACCATCGGCATGTAGATGGCCACCCGGTCACCGGCGGTCAGCCCGAGCTCGGTCAGCGTGTTGGCGGCTTGGCACACCTCGTCCTTGAGCTGGGCATAGGTGATGTCGCGCGCGTCGCCGACCGGCTCACCCTCCCAGTGGATGGCCACGCGGTCGCCGTTACCTGCCTCGACGTGGCGGTCCACGCAGTTGTAGGCGACATTGAGTTTGCCGCCGACGAACCACTTCGCGAACGGGGCATCCGACCAGTCGAGCACCTCGGTGAACGGGGTGTCCCAGGCCAGCCGTTCGGCCTGCCTGGCCCAGAAGCCCAGCCGGTCTTTCGCGGCCTCCTCGTAGAGCGCCTCGGTGGCGTTGGCCTGGGCGCTGAACTCAGGGGCCGGCGGGTAGGAAGCCTGAACGTCAACATGCGTCTCGGTCATGACTGTGAGGGTAGTCACCCAACGTTGCATCGACGTTGGCAACTCACACGCGCCGCTGCGGGCGGCAGTTGACGCGCGCCGAACGTCGCGGCCGGCGCGCCCATCGGTACCTTCCCCGTCCACTACCGTGTGCGGGCGTGACCGATCCGCTCGCCCCGCTGACCACTCTGCCCGGCGTCGCCGAGGCGGGTGAAGAGGCCCGCGAGGCGCTCGGCCGGGCCCATCGGCACCGCACGAACCTGCGCGGCTGGCCGGCGACGGCCGCCGAAGCCGCCCTGCGGGCCGCGCGGGCATCGTCGGTGCTCGACGGCGGACCGTTGCAGTTCGCGCCGGAAGGCGCGCTCGCTTCGGAGGGCAGCGACAACGACCCCGTACTCGCGGGCGCCCTCCGGGTGGCCGAGGCGCTGGAGGGCGGCCAGGGCGCGTTGATCGGTGTGTGGCGACGCGCACCACTGCAGGCCATCGCCCGGCTGCACTCCCTGGCCGCCGCCGACCTCGTCACCGACGACGCGCTGGGCAGGCCTCGCGGCGACGCTGACATCGGGCGCCGGCTGGAACTGCTGGCCGACCTCGTGACCGGCGGTACGCGCGTGCCCGCCACGGTGCTGGCGGCGGTCGCACACGGCGAACTCCTGACACTCGCGCCGTTCGGCAGCGCCGACGGCGTCGTGGCGCGCGGAGTGTCGCGGTTGATCACCATCGCCAGCGGACTCGATCCGCACGGGCTCGGCGTCCCCGAGATGCACTGGATGCGACGCTCGGGCGACTACGCCGCGGCGGCACGGGGATTCGCGTCGGGCACTCCGGAGGGGCTGGCGGCGTGGCTGGTGCTCAGCAGCGAGGCGCTGCATGCCGGAGCCCGCGAGGCGCTCGCGATCGCCGCGGCGCAGACCTCCTGATCGGCGGATCGACAGACCCCTGCAGCAAAGAAAACGGGCGGCGTCCGAAGTAATTCGAAAAGTACTTCGGCGCGCCGCCCGCGAGCACGAGCCTCCGGTTACCATGCGTGCGTATGGGGTTGCGTGGGTGGCCTCGGCGTCCGTGCGATCCGCTTCGACTGCGACCCCACCCAAAGGGTCGTCGAGGTCGTCCGATCTTCACACTTACGCAGGCCCGCAACACTTTTGCCTGTTCCGCGGCATGTGCGCCGCGTGGGTTCCGGGACTCGTGCTGGGGAGCCGAGGTCGGGAGGTCGAACCTTCTCTTCCGGCTCGGCCTTGGCCTCACCCGGCTTCCGTGGTTCCTTTGTACTCCGTGACCACGGTCACATCAAGGGCCAATCCCGTTTTGTGACCCGACACCCGTCAGCAACGGCCCGGCGGCCCGGGCTCAGAACGCGAACCGGCGCAGCAGCGTGTAGGTCAGCGCGCCGGCGGCCAAGGCGCTGAGCCCCACGGCGAAGCTGGTCGCGACGGCAGCGCCGGACGGCGCCGCGGGCAGACGGTCGCGCAGCGACACCGGCTTGGAGAACGATCGCATCTGCCATCCGCGAGCGGCCGCCTCCTTGCGCAGCGTCCGGTCGGGATTGACCACCGTGGGATGGCCGACGGTCTCGAGCATCGGCACGTCGGTGATCGAGTCGGAGTAGGCGTAGCAGTGCTCCAGCGCATAACCCTCGCGGGCGGCCAACGCCCGGATCGCCTCCGCCTTGGCGTCGCCGTAGCAGTAGAACGCGATGTCGCCGGTGTACTTGCCGTCCTCGACGACCATCCGGGTGGCCATCGCGTGGGTGGCGCCCAGCGCGCGGGCGATCGGCCCGACGATCTCCTCGCCGGAGGCCGACACGATCACCACGTCGCGGCCGCACAGCTTGTGATCGGAGATCAGCTCCGCTGCTTCGGCAAACACGAGCGGGTCGACGATGTCGTGCAGCGTCTCGCTGACCGCCGACTTGACCTGTTCGACGTCCCAGCCGGCGCACATCGTCGTGATGTAGGACCGCATCCGGTCCATCTGATCGTGGTCGGCGCCGGACATGAGAAAGAGGAATTGCGCGTAAGCAGACTTCAGAACCGTCCGGCGATTCATTAGCCCTTGACTGAAGAAGGGTTTGCTGAAAGCGAAAGTGCTCGACTTCGCGATGACGGTTTTGTCGAGATCGAAGAACGCTGCGGTGCGGACCGGGCGCTCGGCGGAGGACGGACCATCAGCTGCTCGGAAGCTCGTCACCGGGTCGGATGAGGTCACAGCGTCAGCATAGAGCGCGCCCGAGTGACAAATCGGGGCAGATCGTACAAATTGGCAGTTCACGACACGTGGCTAGAACTGCAATCTTTTCTGGATTCGACCGACTTCTCTGCGTTGCGGTCTTGCGCCGGCCCGCTCGGGCGTGTGTATAGTGGGCATCACTCGGCTTATGCCGGGTGTGCATCAGCCCGACCCCCCGGGGCTGATACACGACGACCTCCGCCTCCTCCCCCCCTGGCGGGGGTCGTCCCTTTTCTGGGGTCATTCGTAAAGCGGATAGATCTGCTTCTCAGTAGATGGTTGCGGAACGCTGTTTTCGGCGAAGTCGACCCGCGTCTTGTGGATAAGTCCCGATCGCTCCACAGATCGTCCGACGGCCCTTCCCCACCCGAGGCTCTGCGCCCACGCTGAGAAGCATGTCGACCCCCGCCGCCATCCTGATCCTCGTCGAGGACGCCACGCTCACCATGACGGTGGACCGCGTGGTGGCTGCTGCGGGACTGCAGGTGGTCCGAGCTGCCGACACGTCGAACCGGCGTGCGTGGACGGGCGCCGCGGCGGTGCTGCTCGACGCGGCGGCTGCCCGCCGGTGCGCCGGGCAGGGGCTGCCGCGCCGGGCCCGCGTGCTGCTGGTCACCGGTTCTGCGCCGGAGCCGGCGGCGTGGGAGGCTGCCGTCACCGTCGGCGCCCAACGGGTGCTGACGGTTCCCGCCCAGGAGGCGGAGCTGATGGCCGTGCTCGCCGAGGCCGCCGAGGCCGCCCGCGACGGTGGCGCGCGCGGCGCGGTGGTGGCCGTGATGTCCGGCCGCGGCGGCGGTGGCGCATCGGTGTTCGCGGTGGCGCTCGCGCGGACGGCAGCCGAGGCTCTGCTCGTCGACGGCGATCCCTGGGGCGGCGGCCTGGATCTGGTGCTCGGCAGCGAGACCGAACAGGGGTTGCGATGGCCGGATCTCACCGTGGCAGGCGGACGGCTGACCTACCCGGCGCTGCGCGACGCGCTGCCGCGGCGGCACGGCGTCAGCGTGCTCTCCGGGAGTCGGGTGCTGTCCGGGGAGCGACCGTGCGACGACATCGACCCGCTGCCGCTCGACGCGGTGATCGACGCCGGCAGCCGGGGCGGTGTCACCGTGGTCTGCGACGTCGCCCGGCGGCCCGCGCCCGCCACCGACACGGCGTTGGCCGCGGCGGATCTGGTGGTGTTGGTCACACCGGCGGACGTCCGGTCCTGCGCCGCGGCGGCGGCGACCGGCCAGTGGGTCGCGAGCAGTAACCCCAACACCGGCGTCCTCGTCCGCGGGCCGGCTCCCGGCGGGCTGCGCCCGGTCGATGTCGCCCGGATCGTCGGCTTGCCGCTGCTCGCTTCCATGCGGCCGCAGCCGGGCATCGAGCAGCAGCTCGAGCGCGGCGGGCTGCGGATGCCCCGACGGTCACCGCTCGCGGTGGCGGCGCGCACGGTGCTCGCTGTGCTGCAGACCAAGCCGGCCGGCCACGACGCGGATGCCGCCGCGTGAACGCGCCGCTGCTGGACCGGGTGCGGGAGCGGCTGGCTGCCGATGGCGCGCCGCTGCGGCCCAGCGTCGTCGCCGCGGCGATCCGCGCGGAGTCCGGCGGGGTCCTCGGCGACACCGAAGTACTGACCAGCCTCCGCGAACTGCAGACCGAACTCGTCGGCGCAGGCATCCTCGAACCGCTGCTGTGCGCGCCGGGCACCACCGACGTGCTCGTCACCGCGCCCGACGCGGTCTGGGTCGACGACGGATCCGGTTTGCGACGCACCCCGATCTCGTTCGCTGACGAAGCGGCGGTCCGGCGCCTCGCGCAGCGGTTGGCGCTCGCTGCGGGGCGTCGCCTCGACGACGCGCAGCCCTGGGTCGACGGACATCTGAGCGGTCTGGGCCCGGCGGCGCCCGGCGCGCCGCTGAGTGTGCGGCTGCACGCGGTGCTGCCCCCGATCGCCGCGGCCGGCACGTGCCTGTCGCTGCGGGTCCTGCGCCCAGCCACCCAGGATCTCGACGCACTGGTCGAGGCGGGAGCGATCGACACCGACGCGGCCGCGCTGTTGCGCGGCGTCATCGCCGCCCGGCTGGCGTTCCTGGTCTCCGGCGGTACGGGCGCCGGGAAGACGACCCTACTCAGCGCGCTGCTCGGCGCCGTACCGGCAGATGAACGGATCGTGTGCGTCGAGGATGCCGCCGAACTGGCACCCCGCCATCCGCATGTGGTCAAGCTGGTCGCGCGCTGTCCGAACGTCGAAGGCGTCGGCGAGGTCACCGTCCGCGACCTGGTCCGGCAGGCACTGCGGATGCGGCCCGACCGGATCGTCGTCGGTGAGGTGCGCGGGGCCGAGGTCGTCGACCTGCTCACCGCCCTGAACACCGGTCACGACGGTGGCGCAGGCACCGTGCACGCCAACAACCCCGCCGAGGTGCCTGCACGCTTCGAGGCGCTCGCCGCGCTCGGCGGCCTGGACCGGGCCGCCCTCCACAGCCAACTCGGCGCGGCGATCCAGGTCGTGCTGCATGTGTCCCGCGACCGCGCCGGCCGGCGACGGCTGAGTGAGATCGGGATGTTCCGGCGCGGCGACGATGGTCGCGTGCAGGTGCTGCCGTGCTGGCACATGGATGCGGGCTTCGACCGCTGCGCCGACGACCTGCGCCGGCTCATCGGCACCCGGAGCCGACCGTGACGGCGGCGATGATGCTGGCGCTGGCGGTGCTCGTGGCGCCGTCCACCTCCCGCGGGCGCGCCCCGGTCCTGGTCCCGGCGCGACGCCGGCTTCCCGTCGCGGCGTGGGGAATCCTCGGCTGCCTGACGGTGTCGTTCGTGCTGCCGCTGAGCGCGGTCGTCTCCACTGCGGTGATGCTCGGCGTGCTGATGCTGCGGCGGCGCGCCCGCCGACGCCGCCGCGACGCCGTGGAGGAAGCCATCGCCCTGCAGGGTGCCCTCGACGTGCTGGTCGCAGAGCTGCGCGTCGGGGCGCATCCGGTCGCCGCCATGCGGGTCGCCGCCCGGGAATCCGGCGGCCGCGTCGCCGGGTCCTTCGGCGCGGTGGCGGCGCGCGCGCTGCTCGGAGCCGACGTGGCGGCCGGGTTGCGGGCGGAGGCTCGGCACTCCCGGGCGCCGGGCCACTGGGAACGGCTGGCGGTGTGCTGGCAGCTCGCACAGAGCCATGGCCTGGCGATCGCGACACTGATGCAGGCCGCGCAGCGGGACCTCGGCGAGCGGGAGCGGTTCCGGTCGCGCGTCGACGCCGGGATGGCCGGCGCGCGGGCCACCGGAAGCGTGCTGGCGGGGCTGCCCCTGCTCGGTGTGCTGCTCGGATGTGCGATCGGGGCCGACCCACTGGGGTTCCTGTTCTCCAGCGGGCCCGGCGGCTGGCTGCTATGCCTGGGGACGCTGCTGGTCGGCGCAGGCCTGCTGTGGTCGGACCGCATCACGGCGCGGGTGCTGACATGACGTGGGCTGCGGCGCTGCTCGCCGCCGCGGTGCTGGCCCTGCCACAGCCCGCGGCTGCGCGGATCCTGGCCGGCCTGCGATCACCCGGCGACGCCGGTCCGCCGGTCGCGTCCGACGATCCGTTGGCGGTGGCCGCCACGCTCGACCTGCTCGCAGCCTGTCTGCGGGCAGGCATGGCGGTGTCGACCGCGGCCGCCGGCGTCGCCGCGTCCGCGCCCGCGCCGCTCGCGGCGGTGTTGCAGCGGGCCGCCGACCTGCTGGCGCTGGGCGCCGACGCCGGCCAAGCCTGGGTCGACCACCAGGACGACAGCGATCCGCATGTCCGTGCGTTCGTGCGGATGGCGCGGCGGTCGGCTGCCTCGGGCGCCGCTCTGGCGCAGGGCGTCGAAGACCTGGCCGTGGCGTTGCGCGCCGATGCCGCGGATGCGGCAGGCGCCAGGGCCGAGCGGGCGTCCGTGCTCATCGCCGGCCCATTGGGGCTGTGCTACCTGCCGGCCTTCCTGTGCCTGGGGATCGTGCCCGTCGTGGCCGGGCTGGCCGGAGACGTCCTGCGGTCAGGGGTGTTGTGACAACAATCGAGGAGGAAACACATGGCCAGACAACGGATGGCGGATCTGCGGGCCCGCCTGCTCGTGCTCGCGGTGGCCGACGACGGCATGTCGACCGTCGAGTACGCCATCGGGACCATCGCCGCCGCGGCGTTCGGCGCCGTTCTCTACACCGTCGTCACCGGCGACTCGATCGTCGGCGCGCTGACGAACATCATCAGCCGGGCGCTCAACACCAACGTCTAGATGGCTCGGCCGGCTTCGCCACCGTCGAGGCGGCGTTGGCGATCCTGTCGCTGGTGGCGATGCTGGTGCTCTGTCTGGCGGGGCTCACCGCGGTCACCATGCAGGTGCGGTGCGTCGACGCGGCCAGAGAGGCGGCGCGGCTGGCGGCGCGCGGCGACGACGGCGCTGCCGCCGACACCGCACGCCGGGTCGCCCCGGCGGGAGCCGGGGTGCACCTGCGCCGAGAAGGCGGCTACGTCGTCGCGACTGTCACGTCGAGGTCGGCGATGCTGCCGGGCATCGAGATCGCGGCCCGCGGCGTGTCCGCCGTCGAACCGGCCGGCTGACGACCACGGCGCGGCCACGGTGGTCGCAGCGATGATGCTTCTCGCCCTCGGTGCGGTGACCACGGGCGGCGCTGTGGTCGGGTCGGCGGTGGTGGCCCGGCACCGGGCGTCGGCCGCTGCCGACCTGGCCGCACTGGCCGCCGCCGCCCAGGTCCCCGCGGGGCCGCAGGCAGCCTGCGCGGCCGCGGAGTCGGTGGCCCGGGCGATGGCCGCTACCGTGGCATCGTGCGACGTGGACGGACTCGATGTGATCGTGGTCGCCCGGGCCGCGCCCGGCTTCGGGGCGAGGGTGGCGGGCCCGGCGACGGCGTCGGCGCGGGCCGGACCGGCGGAGCCGGGGTGATCGCTGCCCGTCGATGTGTTTACGGCGTCGTAAGGCGGGTTACGCACACCTCATGATCGGCCACGAACTCCTCGTGGGCCGCTACGAACAGCGTGGCCTTCTCGGTCGCGGCGGCATGGCCGAGGTCCGCGACGGGTGGGACACCCGGCTGTGCCGTCCGGTGGCCATCAAGGTGCTGCATCCTGCCTTCAACAGCGACCCCGACCTGCGTCGGCGGTTCGAGGTGGAGGCACGCGCGGCCGCCGCCCTGGAGCACCCGAACGTCGTCGCGGTGCACGACTTCGGTGAGCACGAGGGATCACCGTTCATCGTGATGGAGCGGCTGCCCGGCCGCACGCTGCACGACGTGATGGGGGCAGGCCCGATGCCTCCGCAGCAGGTGCGCGCCGTGCTCGACGACGTCCTCGCCGGCCTCGGTGCCGCCCACGCCGCCGGGGTGCTGCACCGCGACATCAAACCGGGCAACATCCTGCTGTCGGCCAGCGGAGACCGGATGAAGGTCGCCGACTTCGGCATCGCCAAGACCGGCGGTGCCGCCGATACCAAGACCGGCCAGATCATCGGCACCATGTGCTACATGAGCCCGGAACGGGTGATGGGCGCCCCGGCGTCGGTGGCCGACGACCTCTACGCCGTGGCCGTCATCGGCTACGAAGCGCTGCTCGGGCACCGCGCGTTTCCGCACGACCACCCGGTCGCCCTCGCGCGCGCCATCATCGACACCCCGCCGCCGCCCTTGCGCGCCTGCCGCGCCGACGTCGACCCCGTACTCGCCGCTGTCATCGAACGCGGGATGGCTCGCGACCCGGCTCAGCGCTTCGCGAGCTCCGATCAGATGCGCGCCGCACTCGCCGGTGACCCCGCCGCGCTGATGGGCGGACCCGCCCCGGCGCCCGCCGTGACCGGTGTCCGCCCGGCGACCAGGGTGATGGCCACGCCGCTGCCGCCCACCGCCGGTTACCCGCCGCCGCCGCTGCGCTCACCACGGCGCAAGGGTCCGCGCCGCTACCTGCTCGCCGCTGCGGCCATCCTCACCGCGTTCGTCGTCGCGGCGATGGCCCTCGCGATGGATCCGTTCGCCTCCTCGCCGTCGCCTGCGTCGGTCAGCACCAGCACCAGCGTGCCGCCGCCCGCCACCAGCGTCGCCCCGCCTCCGCTCCCGGCGCCGGTTCCCGTGGTGCAGCAACCCGCGCCGGCACCTGTCCAACCCGCGCCGGGACCCGGCAACGGGAACGGAAACGGCAAGGGCAACGGCGGAAAGAAGAAGAAGGACTGAGGGCCGGCTCAGCGCTTGCCGTTTCTCCTTGTGCGCGTTCGCTTTTCGTCCACCACCGGGGCCTGGCGTTCGTCCAGTCGCGCCTCGCCGATCTCGGCGGGCGTCGGTAGCCGCATCTCGGCCAGCCCCGCGTGCACGCCGTCGCGGAGTTCGACGCGGTGCACCGTCACATGCACCGGCGTCCATCCGCCGTCACGGGCGACCACCCGGAGCACTCCGGACACGGCGCCGGTGCCGAAACTCGCGGCCATCTCGGTTGCGGTGGCCATGTCGTCCGGGTGGATCCCCTGCGCCCCGGACATCCCGGCGCGCCAGTCGAAGAACGGCACCGGATCGTCGAGCCACTTGACCAGCATCCAGTGTTGCGGATCGACGAGCGCCCGGTGCACGCCCGGCCGGGCGAGGCCCGCCAGGATGCGCTGCGCGAGCATATCGTCCTGCACCGTGCGCCCCTCCCGCACGCTGCGCCAGTTCATCGCCCGGCACACCAGACGCTCACGGCCGTCGTCGTCGGTCTCGGCGAGCGAGCGCGCGACGAACCCGATGGTGATCTGCTCGCCGCGGTAGTCGGTGACATCCCAGGTGCTGCAGATCGTCACGCCCGCTTCGGGTTCGATCAGCATGCTGATGACCTCGGCCTCGTGCGGCTTGAGGTCGCGGCGCGGCAGGTCGTCGGCGAAGGCGCGGTCGTGGGTGGGCTGTTTGGCCGGATCCCAGCCACCGATCTCCAGCGATTCGGTGGTGTCGGTGGCAGTGCCCGCGGTCAGATTCCACACGAGGGGGCCCACCGGCGGACGCGGAGGCGGTTCCTCGTCGGCCGCGCCGATCCACATCTGCACGCCGTGGATGCGGCCGTCGGACATCGCGACGACCTCGGTGCGGATCACGCAGTCGTTCTTCGGGGTGATGCTGCTCAAGCCGGACCCGCCGCGCACCGTCTCACTGATCGCGGTCTGGATCGCCATCAGGTGGGGGTTGCGCCGCAGCAACGACGAAATGGGAATGAGGTTCACGGTCCGTGCACCCTGCGCCACCACGGTCGGCTCACTGCCCAATGTCTCCACGAGCATCCAGTCGTGGCTCATGGCGTCGATCCTACCGAGGACGAGCCGCCCGGACCGGCGCGCTCAGCGCTGCGAATCGCGTACCGCGCCGCGCCCGAGAACTGGGGCAAACACGGCATCGGGGCCCCGTGGTCTTGCCCCACCCGCACGTGAGGGGGTAGGTTTCGATCCGTCGAGGCGGGTACGGATTCCGTTGTCGGCAACCACGGCGACTGTCGAGGGGTCGGTCGCCGGCACGGGTCAACACCCCGCCAGCGCGTCGAGAACCAGGCGCAGTACCCGGACCGCACCGTCCTTGTCCAGCGGATCGTTGCCGTTACCGCACTTGGGCGACTGCACGCACGACGGGCACCCCGCCGGGCATTCGCACGCCTCGATCGCCGAGGCGGTGGCTCCCCACCAGCGCGCGATCGCGCCGAAACCGCGCGCGGCGAAGCCGGCGCCGCCCGGATGGCCGTCGTAGACGAAGATCGTCGGCAGCCCGTCGACGGGCCCCACCGCGGTGGACACCCCGCCGATGTCCCCACGGTCGCAACTGGCGATCAGCGGCAGCAGCCCGATGGCCGCGTGTTCGGCCGCGTGCAATGACCCCGGTATCCGCAGCGGATCGATCCCGCTGTCCGCCAATGCTTCCGGCGTGATCGTGCACATCACCGCCATGGTGTCGAGCGTGCGGGTCGGCATGTCGAGTTCGCAGAAGTCGATGATCTCCCCGTCGAGACGGCGACGCAGGTATCCGGTGACGGTGTTGCTCACCGACACCGGCACCAGGCCGACGCTGACCGAACCGTGGTCGGACCGCTCACCGGTTCCGGTGACGGCGATGTCGGTCAGTTCCCGCGCGAACGTCGTGTAGCCGGGATCCTCGGCATGCACGAACGCGATGCCGTCCTCGAAGTCCAGCGAATCCACCACATAGCTCTCGCCCTGATGCAGATACACCGCGCCGGGATGCACCGAGGCGGGCGCCTGCCCCGCCCCCGCGCTGCCCAGCATCCGACCGGTGTCGGCCTCCAGGATCGCGATCTGCCCACCGCTGGCCCCGCGGATGTCCACCGCGGGATGCGGGTCGACGCCGGGCGCGGGGAAGTATCCACTCGGACGCCGGCGCAGCAGTCCGTCGTCGACGAGCGCGCCGGCCACCGCCTCCGCGTCCCACATCCGAACCTCCGCGTCGGTGAGCGGCAGTTCGGTTGCCGCGCAGAGCAGTTGAGGGCCCAGGACGTAGGGGTTGCCCGGATCGATGACCACCCGTTCGATCGGCTTGTCCAGCAGCGCCGCCGGGTGGTGCACGAGGTAGGTGTCGAGCGGATCGTCGCGCGCGATCAGCACCACCAGGGCGCCCTGGCCGCGCCGCCCCGCACGGCCGGCCTGCTGCCAGAACGACGCGACCGTGCCCGGAAACCCGGCCAGCACAACGGCATCCAGGCCCGCGATGTCGACACCGAGTTCCAGCGCGTTCGTGGTCGCCATACCCCGCAGGCGTCCGTCGGCCAGCGCCCGCTCCAGGAAGCGGCGGTCCTCGGCGAGATAACCCGCCCGGTAGGACGCCACCTGTGCCGCCAAGTCCGGGGCCGTGTCGACCAACCGCGCTCTGGCGCCCAGGGCGGCCAGCTCCGCGCCGCGCCGCGACCGCACGAACGTCAACGTGCGCGCCCCCTCGGTGATCAGATCGGCCATCACCCGGGAGGCCTCCGCGCCGGCCGATCGGCGCACCGGTGCCCCGTTCTCACCGACGAGATCGGCGATCAGCGCAGGCTCCCACAGCGCCACGGTGCGTGCACCCTGCGGTGATCCGTCCTCGGTGACCTCGGCGACGGTCTGGCCGATCAGCTCCGACGCCGTACGCGCCGGATCCGCCGTGGTGGCGCTGGCGAAGATGACGGTCGGCATCGCCCCGCCGGGTGAATAGCGTGCACACAGCCGCAGCAACCGGCGCAGCACCATGGCCACGTTGGAGCCGAAAATGCCGCGGTAGTAGTGACATTCGTCAACGACGACGTAGCGCAGGTGACGCAGGAAGATCGCCCAGCGGGCATGGTTGCGCAGCATCGACAGATGAATCATGTCCGGGTTGGAGAAGATCCACCGCGACCGTTCGCGCGCGAACCGGCGCACGTCGACGGAGGTGTCGCCGTCATACGGCGTCGGTGCGACGTCGTCGAGCCCGGCGGCCGCGGTCAGCGAGGCCACCGCGCGCAACTGGTCATGCCCGAGCGCCTTCGTCGGGGAGAGGTACAGCGCGCGGGACCGCGGATTCTCTGTCAGCGCCGTCAATATCGGGAGTTGGTAGGCCAGCGACTTGCCCGACGCGGTGCCGGTACTCAGCACGACGTGGCGACCGTCGCGCGCGAGTTCGGCCGCGGCGAGCTGATGCGACCACGGGGCCTCGATTCCGTGATCATGGAAGGCCCGCACCACATCTGGGGGCGTCCACGCCGGCCAGGCGAGGCTGCGCGCGCGGCGCGGCGGGAGGTCGGCGATGTGGCGCAGCGGGTGCTCGTCGGCCGGGGTGCCCTCGACCGCGCAGGCCAGCAGCTCGCGGCCGAAACCCGGCCCCGGATCAGCCACCTCGGACTCCTCCACACATCCCCTACAACGCGTCGTACGTCAATTGTCGCCTACATGTTGATTTTGAAGCGCTCGTCGGACTGTCGCAGCAGCCCGAGACGTGGTTGACTTACCGCGGTCGCAGCTTCTGTGTTCGTGTATACGCACTCGCAGGAACGACGTTGCGATCGCGGTTCCTGCGAGGGTTGTAGGTCGGGTCGAGTTCCGAGCACTCCACGAAGGTATGGCGGTCGGAACGGGCCCGGTCTGCCGGATGTCGGTGGACCGCTCCCGGTAAGAAGAGAAGGAAATTACGAAAGATGCCACAGGGAACTGTGAAGTGGTTCAACGCGGAGAAGGGCTTCGGCTTCATCGCCCCCGAGGACGGCTCCGCTGACGTTTTTGTCCACTACACGGAGATCCAGGGTTCCGGCTTCCGCACCCTGGAGGAGAATCAGAAGGTCGAGTTCGAGGTCGGCCAGAGCCCCAAGGGGCCGCAGGCCACCGGCGTTCGCGCCGTCTGAGCAACCGAAGACCTCTTCGAACACCCCCGCGCCATCCACACCAGGACGACGCGGGGGTGTTTCGTTTCGTCGTGAGGCGACGCGCAGCGGCAACGCAGGGTTCACGTCGGGGCGCTCGGGCTGGCCTACTGTCGTCAGTGTGAGCCAGCTGTCCTTCTTCTCGGCTGAGTCGGTGCCGCCGGCGATCGCCGATCTGACGGGGATTCTGGCCGCGCCGGGACAGGCCGTGCTGGTCGGCGGAGCCCAGGGGCAGGCCGCGCGCCTGTCGGTGGTGGTCGATCGGTTGTGGCGGGCCAACGGGCTGGCGGAGATGATCGCCGAGGCCGGTCTGGAGCCCGAGATCTCCCGCACCGACGAGAACACCCCGCTGATTCGCACCGCGCTCGACGTCCGCCTGGTCGCCATCGCCACGGAGTGGACGCGGGGGGCGGTCAAGACCGTGCCGGCGCAGTGGCTGCCCGGCCCGCGGGAGCTGCGGTCCTGGACGCTGGCCGCGGGCAGCCCGGAAGCCGACGATCGCTACCTGCTCGGGTTGGACCCGCACGCGCCTGACACGCATTCCGCGCTCGCGTCGGCGATGATGAGGGTGGGAATCGCGCCGACGCTGATCGGGACGAGGGGGGCGCGGCCCGCGCTGCGGATCAGCGGGCGACGACGACTGTCGCGCCTGGTAGAGAACGTGGGGGAACCTCCGGAGGACCCTGAGGCGTTGGCTCACTGGCCGCGGATCTGACGGTTCGGGCGTGATCGCGGCCCGGGGGGCCGGTTTGCGTCGGCACGCCCGGGGTGCCAAATTGATCGTTGCCGGAGCGGGGGAGCGCATGAACGTGCGAGCCTGCAGGGCGACAGAGAAAGAAGTAGTGCGAGTGAGAACAGTGAACGGGATAGGTGGCTGACGCAGACCGCGACCGCGGTGGCAACGGCAGAGTCCGGCGACTCGTCATAGTCGAGTCGCCTACCAAGGCGCGCAAAATCGCTGGTTATCTCGGTTCCAACTACATCGTCGAGTCGTCCCGCGGACACATCCGCGACCTGCCGCGCAACGCGGCCGACGTGCCCGCGAAGTACAAATCCGAGCCCTGGGCCCGTCTCGGGGTCAACGTCGAGCACAACTTCGAGCCGCTCTACATCATCAGCCCGGAGAAGAAGAGCACCGTTGCCGAGCTGAAGGACCTGCTCAAGAACGTCGACGAGCTCTATCTGGCCACCGACGGTGACCGCGAGGGCGAGGCCATCGCGTGGCATCTGCTGGAGACGCTCAAGCCCCGCATCCCCGTCAAGCGGATGGTGTTCCACGAGATCACCGAGCCGGCGATCCGCGCGGCCGCCGAAGACCCCCGCGATCTGGACAACGCCCTGGTCGACGCCCAGGAGACGCGCCGCATCCTCGACCGTCTCTACGGCTACGAGGTCAGCCCCGTGCTGTGGAAGAAGGTCGCGCCGAAGCTGTCGGCGGGCCGGGTGCAGTCCGTCGCGACGCGCATCATCGTCCAGCGCGAACGCGAGCGGATGGCGTTCCGCAGCGCCGGGTACTGGGACGTCACCGCGGAACTGGACGCCAGCGTCTCCGACGAGCAGGCCAGTCCGCCGACCTTCACCGCCAAGCTGAACACCGTCGACGGCCGCCGGGTCGCGAGCGGCCGTGACTTCGACTCGCTGGGCGGACTCAAGAAGCCCGACGAGGTCCGTGTCCTCGACGAGGCGGCGGCGAACGCCCTGGCCGCCGGTCTGCGCGGGGCACAGCTGCAGGTGGCCTCGGTCGAGCAGAAGCCGTACACCCGCCGGCCGTACCCGCCGTTCATGACCTCGACGCTGCAGCAGGAGGCGGGCCGCAAGCTGCGGTTCTCCTCCGAACGCACGATGAGCATCGCGCAGCGGCTGTACGAGAACGGCTACATCACCTACATGCGCACCGACTCGACGACACTGTCGCAGTCGGCGATCGATGCCGCCCGCAACCAGGCGCGTCAGCTCTACGGCGAGGAGTACGTGCACCCGTCGCCGCGTCAGTACACCCGCAAGGTGAAGAACGCCCAGGAGGCGCACGAGGCCATCCGCCCCGCCGGCGACGTCTTCCAGACGCCGGGCCAGCTGCACGCCGCGCTGGACACCGACGAGTTCCGGCTCTACGAGCTGATCTGGCAGCGCACCGTGGCCTCGCAGATGGCCGACGCGCGCGGCACCACCCTGAGCCTGCGCATCGCGGGCCAGGCCACGGGCGGCGAGCAGGTGGTGTTCAACGCCAGCGGCCGCACGATCACGTTCGCCGGGTTCCTCAAGGCCTACGTGGAGAGCCTCGACGAGCAGGCCGGCGGCGAGGCCGACGACGCCGAGAGCCGGCTGCCGAACCTGACCCAGGGTCAGCGCGTCGACGCCAAAGACCTGACCGCCGACGGGCACACCACCAGTCCGCCCGCCCGCTACACCGAGGCCTCGTTGATCAAGGCGCTCGAAGACCTGGGCATCGGCCGGCCGTCGACCTACAGCTCGATCATCAAGACGATCCAGGACCGCGGCTACGTCCACAAGAAGGGCAGCGCGCTGGTTCCGTCGTGGGTCGCGTTCGCGGTCATCGGACTGCTGGAGCAACACTTCGCGCGGCTGGTGGACTACGACTTCACCGCGGCGATGGAAGACGAGCTCGACGAGATCGCGGCGGGCAACGAGCGAAGGACCAACTGGCTCAACAACTTCTACTTCGGCGGCGAGCACGGGGTGGACGGCTCGATCGCGCGGGCCGGCGGGTTGAAGAAGCTGGTGGGCGGCAATCTCGAGGAGATCGACGCCCGAGAGGTCAACTCCATCAAGCTGTTCGACGATGCCGAGGGTCGGGCGGTCAACGTCCGCGTGGGCCGCAACGGCCCGTACCTGGAACGCATGATCGTCGGGGAAGACGGTGAGCCGACCCCGCAGCGCGCCAACCTCAACGACGACCTGACGCCCGACGAGCTGACCCTCGAGCTCGTCGAAAAGCTTTTCGCCACACCGCAAGAGGGCCGTTCCCTGGGCGTCGATCCGGAGACCGGGCACGAGATCGTCGCCAAGGACGGCCGCTACGGTCCGTACGTCACGGAGGTCCTGCCCGAACCTCCCGACGATGGCGAGGCCGGATCGACGGCGAAGAAGGGCAAGAAGCCGACGGGACCCAAGCCGCGCACCGGTTCGCTGCTGCGCTCCATGGATCTGGAGACGGTGACGCTCGAGGACGCGCTGAAGCTGCTGTCGCTGCCCCGCGTGGTCGGGGTGGACCCGGCCAGCGGTGAGGAGATCACCGCGCAGAACGGCCGCTACGGCCCGTACCTCAAGCGCGGCACCGACTCTCGCTCGCTGGCCACCGAGGAGCAGATGTTCGACATCACGCTCGACGAGGCGCTGAAGATCTACTCCGAGCCGAAGCGGCGTGGCAGGCAGGGCGCGGCGACGCCACCGCTGCGCGAGCTGGGCACCGACCCGGTGTCGGAGAAGCCGATGGTGATCAAGGACGGCCGCTTCGGCCCCTACGTCACCGACGGCGAGACCAACGCGAGCCTGCGCAAGGGCGACGACGTCATGTCGATCACCGACGCGCGGGCCTCGGAATTGTTGGCCGACCGCCGCGCTCGTGGCCCGGTGAAGAAGAAGGCTCCGGCGAAGAAGGCAGCCAAGAAGACGGCGGCCAAGAAGGCACCGGCCAAGAAAGCTGCCAAGAAGGCCTGACGACGATCAAGCGGCGAGGGAGGAGCCGCGTTGAGGAGTCAGGCAAGACGGAGAAGGCCTGAGCTCGTCTAGCGCGCCGACTTCGACACGTCGCTGCTGACCTCGCGCTCGACGCTGTCGGGCGTCACCAGGTGCACCGGGCGGGCGAGCTGCGTCGGCGCGGTGCGGCCGCGCAGGTTCACGGTCTCCCCGACGTCCCAGCACAGCGCCTCGGCGTCGAGCGCCTCGCTGACCGCGATCGCCGACGCCAGCACATGGCCCTTCTCCAGCTTCGCCAGCTCGGTGAGCCGGGCGGCCTCGTTGACCGGGTCCCCGATCACGGTGTATTCGAAGCGGGCCTGCGCGCCGATGTGGCCGGCGATCGCCCGCCCGGCGGACACGCCGATGCCGAACTCGGTTTCGCCGAGCACCTCGATCAGCTCGTCGTGCAGTTCCCGGGAGGCGGCCAGCGCCGCCCCGGACGCGTCGGGGTGTTCGATCGGGGCGCCGAAGATCGCCAGCGCCGCGTCACCCTGGAACTTGTTGACGAACCCGCCGTGCCGGTTCACGGTGTCGACGACCACGCGGAAGAAGTCGTTGAGCAGGTTGACGACCTCGGCGGCGGGGATGGTGGCGGCCAGATGCGTCGACCCGACCAGGTCGACGAACAGCACCGCCACGTCGCGTTCCTGGCCGCCGAGTTCGGTGCCGCGCTCCAGCGCCCGGCGGGCGACGTCCTCGCCGACGTAGCGGCCGAACAGGTCGCGCAGGCGCTGCCGCTCAGCGAGGTCGCGCACCATGTCGTTGAAGCCGGCCTGCAGCAGGCCCAGCTCACTGGCGTCGTAGATCTGCATGTGGGCGTTGTAGTTGCCCCGCTGCACCTCACCGAGCGCCCAGCGCAGCTGGCGCAGCGGGTCGGCGATCGACATCGCGACCAGCACGGTGCCCGCCAGCCCGATCACCAGCGCGACGATGGCCAGCAGCAGGATCGTCGTGATCACCCGGTCGGCGGGCGCGTTGAGGATGTCGAACTTGCTGGCCACCAGCGCCAGCAGGATCGCCACCAGTGGCACCCCGGTGGACAGCACCCACGTCAGCACCTGGCGCAGGATGACGCCGGGGGCGTGGAATTTCTCCGGCACGCCGCCGCGCAGCGCGGCCACCGCAACCGGCCGCAGCACCCGCTCGGACTGCAGGTAGCCGATGATCGCGGTCGCGGTGGCTCCAAGGCCCGTCGCCACGGCCACCACCGGCGCGGACTTGCTGGCCACCGGCCAGCTCGCGACGATGAACACCACGGATCCGAGCAGCCAGTTCGTCGCGCTGATCACCGAGCGGTAGAACGGCATCCGCAGCGCCCGCATGCGCGCGACCTCGGTGTCGGCGGGGTCGCGGTCGCCGAGCAGCATGTCGCGGCGCTGCCAGCGCATCACCGGGATCAGCATCCGCAGCGTCAGGTACGACGCCACAGTGAACGACACGAACAGGTAGGCGAGGAAGATCGACAGGTTGTAGGTGGGCAGGTCCTGCAGCTGAATGCGGTCCTCGGGGGGTAGCCCGAAGCGCAGGAAGCCGAGCACGAGCAGGGCGCCGATGATGTCGGCCTGCAGCATGCCGAGGGTGAACACCGGCCAGGGCGTGCGCGCGACCCAGCGGACGAATGCACTGATTCGCCCCATCTGGATCGCTTCGGCTGCCACCAGATCACCGTATCGGGCGGAGCTGACGGCTACGGGGCGTCTGAGACGGACGTGTCGGTTCGCAGCACTACTGTTATCCGCGATGGCCGGTGTTTTCTCGCGTCTTGTGGGCCAAGACGCCGTCGAGGCGGAGCTCACCGCTGCTGCGCGGGCAGCCCGCGGTGATTCCGCTCACAGCGGGGGTCCCGGTGAGGTGGGCACCATGACGCACGCCTGGCTGATCACGGGTCCGCCGGGGTCGGGGCGCTCGGTGGCCGCGCTGTGCTTCGCGGCCGCGCTGCAGTGCACCTCCGACGGCGTGCCGGGCTGCGGGGAGTGCCGGGCCTGCACGACGACGATGGCGGGCACCCACGCCGACGTCCGCCGGATCATCCCCGAGGGGCTCTCGATCGGGGTGGACGCTATGCGCACGATCGTGCAGATCGCGTCGCGCCGGCCCGGGACGGGCCGCTGGCAGATAGTCGTCATCGAGGACGCCGACCGGCTCACCGAGGGCGCCGCCAATGCGCTGCTGAAGGTCGTGGAGGAGCCGCCGCCGTCGACGGTGTTCCTGCTGTGCGCGCCGTCGGTGGATCCCGAGGACATCGCGATCACGCTGCGTTCGCGCTGCCGCCACGTCGCGCTGGTGACGCCCGGAGTGGACGCGATCGCGCGAGTACTGGTCGACACCGACGGTCTGCCGGAGGCCGAGGCGGCCTGGGCGGCGTCGGTGAGCGGCGGGCACGTCGGCCGGGCGCGCCGGCTGGCCACCGACGAGCAGGCCAGGGAGCGGCGCCGGCGGGCGCTGGGACTGGCCCGGGACGCGGCGACCCCGTCGCGGGCCTACGCCGCGGCCGAGGAGCTGGTGGCCACCGCGGAAGCCGAGGCCCGGGCGCTGACCGAGGACCGCAACGAGGTCGAGACCGAGGAGTTGCGCACCGCGCTGGGCGCCGGCGGCACCGGCAAGGGCACCGCGGGCACGATGCGCGGGGCCGCCGGGGCGCTCAAGGACCTGGAGAGACGGCAGAAGTCCCGCCAGACGCGCGCGTCGCGCGATGCGCTGGATCGGGCGCTCATCGACCTCGCCACCTACTTCCGCGACGCGCTGCTGATCGCCTCCGGGGCGGCCGACGTCGCCCCCAACCACCCCGATATGCGGGACAAGGTCGCGGCGATGGCCGGGCACGCATCGCCCGCCGCACTGCTGCGGTGCATCGAGGCTGTGCTCGAGTGCCGTGAGGCGCTGGCGGTCAACGTCAAGCCGAAGTTCGCCGTCGACGCCATGGTCGGCACCGTCGGGCAGGCGTTGCGCGGCTGACTTGGGTCGCGGGCAGGCCCTGCCGTAGAGTGGTGCCGCCCGACGTGCCGCCTTAGCTCAGTCGGTAGAGCGATTCACTCGTAATGAATAGGTCGGGGGTTCGATTCCCCCAGGCGGCTCCATGTTTCAGCGCCGAGTGTGCGTCCAGGGCGGGAATCGTCGTGGATTCCCGCCCTGGACGCACGCCCGGCACGCCCGGCTATTGCGGCGCCAGGAACCCGACGGGGCCCGACGCCACGCACACGGACAGCGCCGCGGTGTTGGCGCGCACGGTGATGGCGTCCCCGGCGCCGGGCAGCCGGACGAACACCCGGTTCAGCCCCGGCCGCACCGGCACCTTGACCTCGTCGCCCTCGGTCAGCGCCAGCATCATCGACCCGTCGGAATTGGCCAGGTAGTTGATCTCGACGGTCCAGTCCGCGGGTAGCAGCGGACCGTCCAGCGGCATCCGCACCGGGAAGTCCGGCTGCACCAGATAGCCGCACCGCGGATCGGGGCCGGGCCGGATACTGCGCACCCAGGTCACCTTCGCGCCGACGAGCCGGCCGGAGGAATCGAGCATCCGCAGATCCGTTGTCGCCGGAGCGAACTCGGGGCGTTCGCGCAGCAGAGCGAACATGTGCGAGGTCAGGTTCTCCGGCCACGCCACCCGCTGCAGCACCAGGGGGTCGACCTCCTGGTCGAGCATCGGGGCCGCGGAGGCGGCGTGCGCGGCGGCCAGACCGGCCTGTGCGGTGCGCAGGTAGTCCCGGGTGGGGTTGTCGCGCCAGCTGACCAGGAACGTCGCGGTCGAGTAGAGGCTGCTGACCACGAAAAGACCTGTGACACATACGATCCCGAGGGAACGCGCACGTGATGCGTCGAGCCACCGCGCCCTGTCCCGGTTCGGCGCGCACAACCCGACGGCGGCCAGCAGCGCCAGCACCACCACGAGATCGGGCAGATAGCGCAGGGTCTGCGCCAATTCCAGCGCGGTGAACCGCGAGGAGCGCATCAGGTAGATCGGGACCTGGCAGGCCACCGCGTATCCGAGCGCGGCCAGCCAGACGGGGCCGAGGCGCTGCTTGCGCAGCAGCGTCACCGCCACCACCGCGGCCAGCGCGATCCAGCCCAGCACCATGACGGCCGCCGGCGGGGTGGCCCACGGCGAGGCGGGCGCCCAGCGCTGCCAGTCCCACGGTCCGCCGACCAGACCCGGCACGATTCCGTGGGTCATCGAGCGCCACAGCAGATCCGCCGTCATCGACAGATCGAAGCTCCAGCGCTGCTGATCGACCACCGCCACATAGACGGCGACCCAGCCGGCGATGAGCGCCAGGCAGGCCACCCACAGCGCCCGCCCGCGCTGCCACACCTGCCGCACCGTCGCGCCGCCGGTCACGTGCCCGTACAGCGCGGCCACCGCGAACGCGACGAACGGCACGATCGCCGACTTCTCGAAGAACAGCAGCGCACCGAAGAACACCACGGTCCCGGTCACGGCGTAGCGCCTCGCCCCGGTGCGCACCAGCAGCAGGGCATCCGCGCACACCCAGGCCAGCGCCGCCAGCATCGGCAACGAGTTCAGCCCGGCCGCCCACCACGCGTACCCGGGCAGTGCCAGCGGGGTGAACAGCGCGAACGTCAACGGGATCAGCAGCACGGGGCGCCGGCCCAGCATCACGTGCATCGCCCGCAGCAGCGCCAGCGATGCGAGCAGCGCGAGCACCACCAGGCTGATCGCAGGCCCGATCCAGTTCAGCGGCGCGAGCCGGGTGATCGCCCCCGCGACCAGGAACGCGCCGGGCATCACGTGACCGTCGTGGTCGTCGAACAGGTAGCCCGGCGACAGCAGAGGTTGGGTGCCGGCCCGGCCGACCAGGATCAGGTCGTCCCAGTAGAAGTAGCCACCGAAGGCGAGAACCCCCCGGATCACCAACTGCAGCACGACCAGTGCGACGGCGGTGCGGGCGACCCATTTCATGTCGGCTCGACTCTACGGATGCGACGGGCGCGGCCGCGCCGCCGGTATGGTGGCCCCGTGCGCACACTGGTCACGGGGGCAGCCGGTTTCATCGGGTCGACGCTGGTCGACAGGTTGCTCGCCGACGGGCATGCGGTGGTGGGCCTCGACGACCTCAGCTCCGGGCGCAGCGAGAACCTCGGGCAGGCGGAGCGCTCCGACGACTTCGAATTCGTCAAGGCCGACATCGTCGAGGCCGACCTGATCGGTCTGCTCGAGGACGTGAAGCCCGAGGTGGTGTTCCACCTCGCCGCGCAGATCTCGGTCAGCCGCTCGGTCACCGAACCGGTGTTCGACTCCAGCGTCAACGTGGTGGGCACTGTGCGCCTCGCCGAGGCCGCCCGCCGCGCCGGCGTCCGCAAGGTCGTGCACACGTCGTCGGGCGGATCGGTCTACGGCGTTCCGCCGGCCTATCCCACCGACGAGAACAATCCGCTCGACCCGGCGTCGCCGTATGCGGCCAGCAAGGTGTGCGGCGAGGTGTACTTCGGCATGTTCCGCAACCTCTACGGCATGGACTGCAGCCACATCGCGCCCGCCAACGTCTACGGCCCGCGTCAGGATCCGCACGGTGAGGCCGGCGTGGTCGCCATCTTCTCCCGCGCGCTGCTGGCCGGCCGGCCGACGAAGATCTTCGGCGACGGCAGCGACACCCGCGACTACGTGTTCGTCGACGACGTCGTCGACGCGTTCGTGCGCGCGTCCGGCGAGGCCGGGGGAGGGCAGCGGTTCAACATCGGCACCGGCGTGGAAACCTCGACGCGGCAACTGCATTCGGAGATCGCGACGGCGGCCGGCGCGCCCGACGAGCCGGAGTTCCAGCCGCCGCGGCTCGGTGACGTGCGCCGCTCCTGCCTGGACAGCAGCCGCGCAGGGTCGGTGCTGGGGTGGCGACCGACGGTCGCGCTGAGCGACGGGGTGGCCAGGACCGTGGACTACTTCCGGGCCAACGGTTAGGGCTGGTCGGGCACCCGCGCGTTCTGCAGCGCCACCGCACGGGCGAGCCGGGTGTACTTGAGCTCGATGTCCTTGAAGCGCATGTAGGTCGACAGCGTGGTGAAGGCGAACGCGATGATCAGCACGTACTCCAGCAGGTCCGTTCCGCGGTCCACGCCGAGCCAATTCGCGACCACGGTGGTGTCGTCGGGCCGCAGGATCGCATAGATGCCCGTGATCACGAACAGCACGTAACCGACCTTCACCCACGCCTTGCTGCGGGCACTGCCGCGGGAGCGCAGCAGGTAGACCAGCAGCACCAGCACCGAGGCGATCAACAGCACCTGGATCCAGTTCATCGTGTCGTCCTTCTGCGCAGCAGACCGTCGAAGACGATGTTGACGCCGTTGAGCAGCGGCTGGCCCTTCGCCTTCGAGTAGTCGGTGTAGAGGATGTCGACCGGCACTTCGGCCACCCGCCAATGCTTTTCGTGAGCCAACGCGATGAACTCGCTGGCGTGTCCCATGCCGCTGATCGTGAGGTCGAGCTCGTCGGCGACGCGCCGGCCGAACACCCGCAGTCCGTTGTGGGCGTCGGTCAGACCGAGCTCGCGGTTGCGCCGGCCGACCCGCGCCACGGTCTTGAGCACCCACCGTTTCAGCAGCGGCGTCTGCGTGCCGGCCCCGGCGAAACGGGTGCCCACCACCAGATCCGGCCGTGTTTCGGGGGAGCCCGCGCGCAGCCGCTCGATCATCGTCACCACGTCGGCGACCCGGTGCTGCCCGTCGGCGTCGAAGGTGGCGAACACCTCGGCACCCGGCTGGTGGCGGGCGTATTCCACGCCGGTCTGGATCGCCGCGCCCTGCCCGAGATTGACCGGGTGGGTGACGACGTGCGCACCGGCTTGCAGGGCCGCGTCCCCGGTGCCGTCCTCGCTGCCGTCGTCGACGCAGACGACGTGTGCGAACACCGAGCGCACGTCAGTGATGACGTCGCCGATGACGGTCGCTTCGTGAAAGGCCGGGATGACGACCCACACGTCGCGGTAGCGCATGTCCGAGGTGTCGATGCGCAACAAAGTACACGCTCAGACGGTCGGAATTCTGGCAAGGGCGGCCAGGTGCACGGCGATGCCGAGCAGCGGTCCGCACAGCAGCGCGACGACGGTGCGCACCTGAAGATCCAGCGGCAGCGCGAGCAGCAACGCC
The DNA here is from genome assembly GCF_010729305.1 of Mycolicibacterium psychrotolerans. NCBI lineage: Bacteria > Bacillati > Actinomycetota > Actinomycetes > Mycobacteriales > Mycobacteriaceae > Mycobacterium > Mycolicibacterium psychrotolerans. The sequence continues at coordinate 1,513,335 of NZ_AP022574.1, forward strand.
GAGGCGACCGTCGCCGACATCCACCCGACCGCGTACGCGCGGTGCAGCGCCGCGGCCACGGCGGCCGCACCGGTCAGCGTCAGCAGCGCGATCGCCACGGCCGCCGCGGTCAGCCAGCCCAGCAGCGCGCCGTCGGCGACGTAGTCGTCACCGAAGCCTTCGCGCAGCAGCCACGGTCCGAACGCGGCCGCCAGCGCGACCCCGGCCACGCCCAGCGCCACCACGACCGCCGCCGGGGTGATCAACGCCCGGAGCCGGTGAGCGCGCTGGTCGACGAAGTGCGCGATCAGATTGCCCTGCATCGCGGTCAGTGGGACCAGCAGCGGGGCGCGGGTCAGCGTGACGGCCAGGATCACCACACCGCCCGCGGCCCCGAGATCGCCCGAGGTGGCCTTGAGCAGCACCGGGAAACCCATCACCAGCACCGCGCTGGCGCCGGCGGCGGCGATCGAATGGCCCGCCCCGCGCAGGAACGTCACCGTGCCCCCGGGCGTGGACAGCCGCGCCGCGGCGCGGGTGACCGGCGACGCGACCAGCATCAGCAACCAGCCGATCGAGCCGGCCACGGTCGCCCACAGGTAGCCGCCCAGTCCCCAGCCCAGCAGGAAGCTGCCCGCCGCGACCGCGACGCGCAGCAGCGCGTCGGCCACCATGAGCGCCCCGTACTCCGACCACCGGTCCAGCCCGGCGAGCAGTCCCAGCAGCGTGGTGTGCAGACAGAACCCGGCCAGCCCCACGGCCAGCAGGAGCACGCTGAGCAGGCGGGCCTCGGCGAACACGTGCCCCGCCCACAGCGGCGAGGTCGCGGCGATCACCGCCGCCGCGCCGATCCCGACGCCGATCGCGACCCGCACCGGCCTGGTGCGCGGCCCGGCGTCATCCCCCGAAGCGGCTTGCCGGACCTCGCGGGTGGTCTCCTGCAGCAACCCGAACGCGGCGCCGCTGGCCAGCCCGAACGCCCCCCAGAACACGCCGAACACGGAGAACCCGGCGGGTTCGAGGTCACGTGCGGCCAGGTAGAGCACCGCGTACCCGCACAGCGCGGACACCGCCGTCGCCGCGCCGACCCGCACGACGCTGCCCCGCGTGACCGCGCCCGGACCCGCCGCGGCGTCGGTCACGACGGGTGGTCCAGTGGCGGGACGTCGGTCGAGTACAGCCACGCCGCCCACAGCGGCCGCAGCGACTCGTCGGCGTAGCGGGCCGCCAGCCCGATGAAGTCGTCGGTCACCACGCTGGCGTGCCGGTAGCGCGTGGTCCACTCCTTGAGCAGCGCGAAGAAGTCCTTGTCGCCCAGGCTTTTGCGCAGCGCGTGCAGCGTGAGCGCGCCACGCTTGTAGACGCGGTCGTCGAACATGTCGCGCGGCCCGGGGTCGGCGAGCACCAGATCCTGCGCCGAGTTCGTCAGCCGCTGGTGATAGTGCCGGGCGAGTTCGTCGGCGCTCTCTTCGCCGCAGTGTTCGGACCACAGCCATTCGGCGTAGCACGCGAAGCCCTCGTGCAACCAGATGTGGCGCCAGCGCTGCACGGTGACCGAGTTGCCGAACCATTGGTGGGCCAGCTCGTGGGCGATCAACCGCTCGGCGCCACGTTCCCCGTCGCAGTGGTTCGCGCCGAAGATCGAAATGCCTTGTGCCTCGAGGGGAATCTCGAGGTCGTCGTCGGTCACCACCACGGTGTAACCGGAGTCCAACGGATACGGGCCGAACAGTTTGACGAACAGCTTCATCATCTGGCCCTGGCGGCCGAAGTCGTGGTCGATCTCCCGGCGCAGTCGCTCGGGCGCCACGGCGTGGATCTCGACGCCGTTCTTGGCCAGGCGGTGGCGCTCGTACATGCCGATCTGCAGCGTGATCAGGTACGTCGAGGTGGGTTCGGGCTGCTCGTACACCCACGTCGTCATCCCGGCCCGGGCGCGCCGGTTCAGCAGCTTGCCGTTGGCCAGCGCGAAATACGGGCTCTCCGTGCTGATCTGGATGCGGAAGCTGGCCTTGGCGCTCGGATGGTCGTCGCACGGGAACCACGACGACGCCCCGTTGGGCTGCCCGGCGACCAGCGCGCCCTCGGTGAGCTCCTCGAAACCCACCTCGCCCCACAGGGACCGGATGGGCCGCGGCGTGCCGGCGTAGCGCACCGCGACCGTCATCGCCGCGCCCGCGGGCAACCGGTCGGTGAGGCTGATGTGCAGCTTGGCGCCGGAGGTGCGGAAGTGCGCCGGCCGCTTGCCGTTGACCGTGACCTTCGACACCGAGAGTGCGTCGGACAGGTCGAGCGTGAAGGTCCCCAATTCGGCGAGCGTGACCGCGGTGATGGTGGCTGCCCCGGCCAGCCGGTTGATCGCGACCTTGTACTCGAGGTCGAGTTCGTAGCGGGAGACCCGGTAGCCGAAGTTGCCGGTGGCGGGCAGGTACGGATCGATGACCGGCGGCGACCCCTTCTTGGCCACCCGTTTGCGTGCTCTCACGCGGCCGCGGGCTTCTTCGTCTTCGGGCCCGCGGCGTCGCCGCGCTTCTTGCGCGACGGCAGCCACGGCGCGATCGGATTGCCCTGCCAGCGGGTCGAGGCGGGCACCTCGTCACCGCGCACCACCAGCGACGCGGGCCCGACGGTGGCGCCGGCGCCCAGCCGCGCGGCAGGCAGCGCCACGCAGTGCGGTCCGAGGGTGGCGCCGCGCTCGATGACGACGGTGTCCATCCGCATGATCCGGTCGTGGAACAGGTGCGTCTGTACGACGCAGCCGCGGTTGACCGTCGCGCCGTCGGCCAGAGTCACCAAGTCGGCCTCGGGCAGCCAGTACGTCTCACACCACACCCCGCGTCCGATCTTGGCGCCCAGCGCGCGCAGCCACACATTCATCACCGGGGTACCCGTGGCGGCCCGGGCGAACCACGGCGCCGCGACGGTCTCGACGAACGTGTCCGACACTTCGTTGCGCCACACGAACGACGACCACAGCGGGTGTTCGATCGCGGTGATCCGGCCCACCAGAAGCCATTTCGCCACCACCGCGATCCCGCCGGCCACGGCCCCGGCCGCCAGCAGCACCAAGCCCGTCAGGCAGGCGGCGCCCAGCCAGCCGAGCGTCAGCACCAGGGACTGCGCGGCCAGCAGCACGCCGACGCCGATCGCGAACGTGACGACGACGGGCACGAACCGGAACGTCTCGACGGTGGCCCGCAGCGCACGCAGTCGCGCCGAGGGATGGAACGTGCGCAGGGCGTCGGCCGCGGTCGGCTGCCGCCGCAGCCGCATCGGCGGGCTGCCCAGCCACGACGAACCCGCCTTGGCCTTGTGCGGCGTCGCCGACAGCACCGCCACCAGGCCGTCGTCGGGCACCCGGCGGCCGGGCTGGGTGATCCCCGAGTTACCGAGGAACGCCCGCTTTCCGACCGTCGCCCGCGCCACGTGGATCCAGCCGCCGCCCAGTTCGTAGGAGGCCACCATGGTGTCGTCGGCCAGGAACGCGCTGTCCTCGACCACGGTGAACTTCGGGATCAGCAGCGCCGTGGAGATCTCGGTGCCCTTGCCGATACGGGCGCCCAGCAGGCGCAGCCACCACGGCGTCAGCAGGCCCGCGTAGATCGGGAACAGGTAGTTGCGGGCGCCGTCCATCAACCGTTCGGTGGCCCACAGCTGCCAGCCCGACCGGCTGCGCACCGGGTGGTAGCCCTCGCGCAGACCCAGCGACAGCACCCGCACACCGAGCACCATCAGCGCCGCGTACACCACCAGCGCCGCGGCGGTGGCCGGGACGCTCCACGCCAGCGCGGGCAGCACCGCCTCGCCCAGCGTCGCCGTCCCGCGCACCCCCCAGCCGACCACGGCCAGGCCCACCGCCAGCGCCGCCAGCGGCAGCGCGCCCAGCAGCACCGACGTCACGCCGTACACCGCCACCCACAGCGGAGACCGCGGCGGACGGTGGTCGGGCCACGGATGCTTGGCCTTGCCGGACTTCACCGCCGGCGAGCCCTTCCAGTACTGCCGGTTCTTGACCTTCCCCACCACGCCGGAGCCGGGCGCCACATCGGCGTTCTTGCCGACCACCGCGCCGGGCAGCAGCGTCGTGCGCGCGCCGATGGTCGCGTCGTTGCCGACGGTGATGGGCCCGAGATGGAACTGGTCGCCGTCGATCCAGTGCCCGGTCAGGTCGACCTCGGGTTCGATGGAGCACCGGTGCCCGAGCGTCAGCATCCCCGTCACCGGCGGCGCGGAATGCAGATCGACCCCCGTGCCGACCGAATTGCCCAGTGCGCGGGCGTAATACACCAGCCAGGGCGCGCCGGCCATGTTCTCGGCGCCGCTGGCCTCGGCAAGGCGTTCGGCCAGCCACACCCGCAGGTGCACCGAGCCGCCGCGCCGGTAGGTGCCCGGCTGCAGTGTGCCGGCGAGGATACGGGCCCCCAGCACCGCGATGCCCATCCGTCCCGGCGGGGAGACGAACAGCAAGAACCCGACGAGAATCCACCACCAGCTGAGCGGCCACGCCCACGGCACCAGCGACAGCGCGGCGGCGATGTTGTTCGCGATCGCCAGCCACACCACCCACTGCATGCCGGTCAGGGTCGCCAGCGGCACCGTCAACGCCACCTGCGCCACCTGGGTCAGGCGCGAGACGGGCTTCACCTCCCGTGTCTCGACGGCCGGGGGCGGTTCGAGTTCCTCGAGATAGCCGGCCAGCGAGCCAAGCCGCGGATGGTCGTAGAGGTCGGCGACGGTCACCTGGGGGTAGCGCTGCCGCAGCGCGGCGATCAGCTGGGCCGCCGACAGCGAGCCGCCGCCGAGAGCGAAGAAGTCGGCCTGCGGACCGTCGATCGGGGCCGCCAGCACGTCGCGCCACAGCCCGGCCAGCCAGCCCAGCGTGCCGCCGAGGTCGGCGGCGTCGTCCTCGGCGGGGCCGACGGGCCACGGCAGTGCGTCGCGGTCCACCTTGCCCGACGTGCGGGTGGGCAGCACGTCGACGACGACCAGCCGCGGCACCAGCGCGGCGGGCAGCGACTCCGCCAGCCGGGACCGGGCCGCGCCGAGATCGAACGCCGCGCCCGGCGCGACGACGACGTACCCGACCAGCAGCGGCGTCCCGCTGGCGCTGCGCCGCACCGCGGCGGCGCCGCCGCTCACCCCCGGCAGATGCACCAGCGCGGTGTCGACCTCACCGAGTTCGATGCGCCTGCCGCCGACCTTCACCTGGTCGTCGGCCCGTCCGACGAAGTACAGCCCGTCGGCTTCCAGCCGCACCAGATCACCGCTGCGGTAGGCGCGGCTCCAAGAGCCGTGTGGGCTCAGAGAGGGTAGAGCGGCGTACTTCTCGGCGTCCTTCTCCGGGTCGAGGTAGCGCGCCAGCCCCACCCCGCCGATGACGAGCTCACCGACCTCACCGATCCGCACCGGATTCCCCGCGGCATCGACGACGGCCAGGTCCCACCCGGCCAGCGGCAGCCCGATACTCACCTGCCCGCCGGACCCGGTCAGCCGCGCCGCGCACGCCACCACCGTCGCCTCGGTCGGGCCGTAGGTGTTCCAGACCTCCCGGCCCTCGACCGCGAGCCGCTCGGCCAACTCCGGCGGGCACGCCTCACCGCCGAAGATCAGCAGGCGCACCGCCTCAAGCGCCTCGGCCGGCCACAGCGACGCCAGCGTCGGCACCGTCGAAACCACCGTGATGTCCCGGGACACCAGCCACGGGCCCAAATCCATGCCGCTGCGCACCAGCGACCTCGGCGCGGGCACCAGGCAGGCGCCGTGCCGCCACGCCAGCCACATCTCCTCGCACGACGCGTCGAAGGCCACCGACAGACCGGCCAGCACCCGGTCGCCCGGCCCGAGCGGATTGCCTTGCAGGAACATCTCGGCTTCGGCGTCGACGAACGCCGCGGCGTTGCGGTGGGTGACCGCGACACCCTTCGGGGTGCCGGTCGAGCCCGAGGTGAAGATGATCCACGCGTCGTCGCGGCTCAGCGGTGCGGTCGCGCGCCAGCCGCGCGAGGATCCGGGACCGCGGACCAGGCCGCGCTCGGTGATCACGCCGACGACGTCGGCCTCGGTGAACACCAGCTCGGCGCGCTCGGGCGGGTCGTCGGCATCGACCGGTACGTAGGCCGCGCCGGTGGCCAGTGTCGCCAGGATCGCGACGTAGAGCGCGTAGCTGCCCGACGGCATCCGGATCCCGATGCGGTCCCCGCGGCCGATCCCGCGCGCCGCGAGCCAGGCCACGCTGTCCTCGACATCGGCGATCAGCTCGGCGTAGGTGAGCTGGACGGTGCCGTCGTCGAGCGCGGTCGCGTCGGGATAGCGCCGCGCGGTCTCGTAGAGGATGTCGATCAGAGTGCGCGGCTGCGGAGCGAGCGACGACAGCAGGTACTGACCGGGGATCTCGGAGGTTGGATCCGCTGCTGTCACGGGTACAAACTACTCACTGCGCGAAGCCACTACTCGCCGTCGGGCGGCTGTCCATTTCGCGTGTCGGCGGCCCGACTGGCAGAATGACCGGCTTGGAGGGGAGTATTCCTTCGCCACAGTGTCGTCATCACGTCGTCCGTGACCGGACGACCGGTGCTGTGGGCCGACCACCGGTGACGGTGGCGGTGGAAGAGACCTCCGGCGTTGAACGACGACCGGAGGTTTGATGAACGTCAGTGCACTCGAGTGGGGCATCACGCTCAGCGTGACCATCGCGATCCTGCTCTTCGATGTGATCGTGATCGGGCGCCGCCCCCACGAGCCGTCCCGCCGCGAGACGGGAATCGCACTGACCGTCTACGTCAGCCTGGCCATCGCGTTCGGCCTGTGGACCTGGTTCTTCCACGGCAGCCAGTTCGGCATCGAGTTCTTCGCCGGCTGGCTCACCGAGTACAGCCTGTCGGTCGACAACCTGTTCATCTTCCTGATCATCATGGCCAGCTTCAAGGTGCCGAGGGTCTACCAGCAGCAGGCACTGCTCGTCGGCATCATCCTGGCGCTGATCTTCCGCGGCATCTTCATCGCGCTCGGCGCGGTGGCCATCGAGCAGTTCAGCTGGGTGTTCTACCTGTTCGGCGCGTTCCTGGTGTACACCGCGCTGAAGCTGGTCCGCGACACCGACCATGACGACGACGCCGAGAACGGCGTGGTGCGGTTCGCGCAGAAACACCTGAAGTTCACCGACCAGTGGGACGGGCTCAAGCTGTGGGTGAAGGAGAACGGCTCGCGGCTGATGACCCCGATGTTCCTGGTCATCGTCGCGCTGGGCACCACCGACCTGCTGTTCGCGCTCGACTCGATCCCCGCGATCTACGGGCTGACCCGCGAGCCCTATCTGGTGTTCACCGCCAACGTGTTCGCGCTGATGGGCCTGCGCCAGCTGTACTTCCTGCTCGGTGACCTGCTCAAGCGGCTGGTGTACCTGTCGCAGGGGCTGGCGTTCATCCTCGGCTTCATCGGCGTCAAGCTGCTGCTGCACGCACTGCACGAGAACGAGTTGCCGTTCATCAACGGCGGCGAGCCCGTGCCGGTGCCGGAGATCCCGACGCTGGCCTCGCTGGGCGTCATCGTGGTGACGCTGCTGATCACCACGGCGGCGAGTTTGTACAAGACGCGGGTGCACGACGTGCGCAAGGGCGAGGACGAGGCGCAGCAGGAGAACCCGGACCCGGCGGCCGACACGACGCGCTGACATTTCGTTGTGCTCGCGCTGATCGCAACGGGTGCCGCGGCTTCCGGCGCTGGCTAGCGTGGCCGGGTGCGGCTTTTCCTCTCCGACGACGCGGGTGTCAGCGAGCTCACCGACGGCCACCAGCCGATCATCCGGTTTGCGGCGCCCGACCTGCAGCGCGCGCGACGGGTCCGGGCCCGCATCCGGTCGGGCCAGGAGGACCTCGCGGTGATCCTGGACGTGACCGTCGCCGTCGCCGGTGACTTCCGGTCGGCGCGCAGCGCGTTCGAGGCCGCTGCGCAGACCGGCCTGGCCGGTGACACGATCCGCTACGCCGGCACGGTGGCCGGCCTGGTGGGTCTCATCGGAGACATCGAGTCGGCGGGCGTGGCCGACGGGGTGACGCTGATCGCGGCGTCGGACCGCCAGGACCTCGGCCGGATCGGGCGTGACGTGCTGCGCGCGCTCGCGTCCCGCGGTCAGGCCCGCGCGTCCTGAAGCGCCTCGTCGATCAGCCGGGCGTACCGCTGTGACCGGGCGGTGCCCGTCGTGCCCTGCCCCATCTTGTTCATGACGTAGGCGAACGTCGCGCGTCGGTCGAGGTCCATCACCACCAGCGAGCCGCCCCAGCCGCCCCACCAGCACACCCGGCCGGCGGGCACGGCGCGCACGCTCTCGGGTGTGGACAGCCCGAAGCCGATGCCGAAGCGCAGCGGCACCCCGAGCACCAGGTCGGTGCCGCGGGACTGCTCGGCGAAGATCAGGTCGACCGTGCCGGAAGACAGCAGCCGCATGCCGTCGACGCCGCCGCCCAGCGAGATCGCCCGCAGCGCCCGCACCAACCCGCGCGCGTTGCCGTGCCCGTTGGCGCCGCCGATGTCGGCCTGCCGCCATCGCGCCGTCTCGGCGACCGTGACGCCATACGCGCCGGGCGGGAAGGCCGCGAACGTCTTGACCGCGGGGTGATCGGGAGGCAACCGGTCAAGCCCGCGGTCGCGCGGCGGCGGCGCGACGAGCTGCGCGATCCGCGGTTCGTCCGCTTCGTGCGCGCCGATCTGGACGTCGGCGCCCAGCGGGCCCGCGATCTCGTCGCGCACGAAGTCCTTCAGCGTGACGCCGGTGATCCGGCGGATCAGCTCGCCGATCAGGTGGCCGTAGTTCATCGCGTGGTAGCCCGACGCGGTGCCCGGCGGCCACCACGGGGCCTGGTTCGCCAGGTGGGCCGTCGCACCCTCCCAGTCGTAGATCTGCTCGACGTCGAAGGGCACCTGCCACCCCGACACCCCGGAGGTGTGCGAGAGCAGGTGGCGCACCTCTATCGCGTCCTTGCCGTTGGCGGCGAACTCCGGCCAGTACGACGCGACCGGCGCGAAAGGATCCAGCTGGCCGCGGTCGACGAGGATCAGCGCCGCCAACGCGGTCAGCGTCTTGGTGCACGACCAGAAATTGACGATCGTATCCTGTTGCCAGTCAACGGTTTTCGCGCGATCTGCGGAGCCGCCCCACAGGTCGGCGACGAGCTCGCCGTCGACGTCGACCGCGATCGATGCGCCGAGCTCCTCACCGGTGGCGAGCTCGGTGGCCAGCGCCTCGGCGAGGCGGTCGAACCGCCGGTCCCAGCGACCCTGCACGGCACCACTCATGGGCCGAGCCTAAGCGGTCACCAGTTGTCACCAGTTGTCGTAGCCGCCCTCCGGGCCGAGCATGCGTTCCAGCCGGGTGCGGTTGATCCGGGCGAGTTCGTTGCGCACGATCTTGCGTTCGGTCTCGTAGTCGTTGAGCATCCGGTCGCGCAGCGTGGCGAGCACGTCGTCAGCGCGGTAGCCGTTGACGAACATCACGAAGCCGAACCCGAAGTGGTCGAGGTACGCCTTGGACGCCGCGGCCAGCTGGGCCATCATCTCCGGGCGCTCGTCGCTGATCGCGCACTGCTCGGCCTTGCACTTCTCGCTGCCGGGGCGCCGACCGACGTCCGGGTAGGCCTGCAGGATCGAGTCGATCGAGTCCTCGGCGAGTGCGAACAGCAGCGAGTCGGCGCAGCGGAACAGCTGGTCGTGACTGTCGAAGGGACGCTGCCGGGCCAGGTCGGCGGCCAGCGGGACGCTGTAGCAGCATTCGTAGACCGCGTGCACGGCGCGGCGCATCGGCATCGCATTGAATGCCTCGAGCCCGATCCCCTGATGCAGCAGCACACCGCAATGATCGGGTCTTCAGGGAACGGCGGCGTTACGCCGTGTTACGGGCACGCTAATTCCCGCGGCGGCCCCCGCACGAGATCCACTTTTTGTAGCGACTTACTCGCACTTCTGCTGCAAAAGGTGGATCTCGCCACCCTCCCTCGGTGCCCCTTGGTCGGCCTCCTCAACGCGGCTCGTTCCTCGCCGCTTGATCGTCGGCCTCAGTGCCCTTTGGTCGGCCTCCTCAACGCGGCTCGTTCCTTGCCGCTTGATCGTCGGCCTCAGTGCCCCTCGGTCTTGAACCTCTCGATCGACCGGTTCACCTCGGCCTCGGCCTCTTCACGACCCACCCAGTCGGCCGCCTTGACGAACTTGCCCGGCTCGAGGTCCTTGTAGTGGACGAAGAAGTGCTTGATGCCGTCGAGTTCGAAGTCCGAGATGTCGCTGAGGTCCTTGATGTGCTCCCAGCGCGGGTCGTCGGCGAGCACGCACAACACCTTGTCGTCGCCGCCCTTCTCGTCGGTCATCCGGAACATGCCGACCGGGCGGGCCTCGACGATGCATCCGGGGAACAGCGGCTCGGGCAGCAGCACGAGCGCGTCCAGCGGGTCGCCGTCCTCGCCGAGGGTGTCCTCGATGTAGCCGTAGTCCGCCGGATAACCGAACGCGGTGAACAGGTAGCGGTCCAGCTTCACCCTGCCGGTGTCGTGGTCCACCTCGTACTTGTTGCGCGAACCCTTGGGGATCTCGATGAGAACGTCGAACTGCACCGGGAGGCTCCTTCGGGTGACGGGCGATCAACAGGGGCGGAATCACCTTAATCCGGAGCGATACGCTGCTGTAGCGGGGTGGCTTTCGACCGATCGAGGGACAGGGGAAGTATGCGGCCCACTCGATGGCGGCGGTCCACCTATGTGGTGGTGGGGGCGGTGGTCGCCGTGCTGGTGGTGGTCGTCGTGGCCGCGGCCGCGCTGCTGGTCGGCCGACAGACCTCCGAGGCCGTGGCCGTCAAGCCCGCGCCCGCGCCGGCCACGGCCGATCCGGGAGTGGTCCCGGTGCCCGACACCGCCGACGCGCCGACACCGGCCGGGCTCGCCGCCGTGCTCAGGCCCGTCCTGGCCGATCCGAACCTCGGTCTGTTCACCGGGCGCATCACCGACGCGATGACCGGCGACGAGCTGTGGGCTCAGGGCGCGCACGTGCCGATGCAGCCCGCCTCGACGAACAAGCTGCTGACCACCGCCGCGGCGCTGCTGACGCTGGACCGCGACGCCCGGCTGACGACGCGCGTCGTGACCACCTCGCCCGGCGTCGTCGTGCTCGTCGGCGGGGGTGACCCCACGCTGTCGGCCGCCCCGCGCGGGGTCGACACCTGGTACCGCGACGCCGCCCGCATCGTCGACCTGGCAGATCAGGTGCGGCGCAGCGGGGTCACGGTCAGGACGGTGCAGGTCGACGTCAGCGCCTACAGCGGCCCGACCATGGCGCCCGGCTGGGACCCGCTCGACATCGACGGCGGCGACATCGCGCCGATGGAGGCGGTGATGCTCGACGGCGGCCGCACCCAGCCGGTCACCGTGGAATCGCGGCGGTCGCGCACTCCGGCACTCGACGCCGGCCGTGCGCTGGCCGTCGCGCTCGGGGCCGACCCGGCGACGGTCAGGGTGCTGCCGTCGGCGGCCCGGGGCCGGGAGATCGCGTCGGTGCAGTCACCGCCGCTGATGCAGCGGCTGCGCGACATGATGAACGCCTCGGACAACGTGATGGCCGAGTCGACCGGCCGCGAGGTCGCCGCCGAGACGGGCCGCCCGCAGAGCTTCGCCGGTGCGGCCGGCGCCGTGCTCGGCGCGCTGGACGACGCCGGGATCGACACCGGTGCGGCGCGCCTGCTGGATTCCAGCGGGCTTTCGGTCGACGACCGGCTGACCGCCGAGACCCTCGACGAGGTGGTGGGCGCCGCCGCCGGCGACGACCATCCCCGGTTGCGCCCGCTGCTCGACCTGCTGCCGATCGCCGGGGGCAGCGGCACGCTGTCCAACCGCTACCTGGACTCCGCAGGGCGCGGCGCCGCGGGATACCTGCGCGCCAAGACCGGATCCCTGACCGCCACCAACTCGCTGGCCGGCATCGTCACCGACTCCAGCGGCCGCGTGCTCACGTTCGCGCTGCTGTCCAACCAGGCAGGCCCGAACGGGCGCACCGCGCTCGACGCCTTTGCCGCGACACTGCGGACGTGCGGGTGCCGAACATGAATCAGCGTCGCGGACATGGTTTTTCGGTGGGCAACGCGGTGGACTGGAACCTGGCCGCCTCGTTCGGGGGCAAGCTGGCACGCCCCGAGCCGCCGGCCACGGACTACACCCGCACCCAGGCGGTGACGCAGCTGGCCGAGTCGGCGCGCGCGGCGGAGATCCCGGTGCGCGAGGTGACCGGTCTGGCCGAGGGCGAGGGAATCCCGGAGGCGCGCATCGTGAACCGGCCGGACTGGATCCGCGCCGCCGCGCACTCGATGCGGGTGATGACGGGCGGGCACGACGCGGCGGCCAAGCCCCGTGCCATCAGCGGGCGCATCGCCGGGGTGCAGACGGGTGCGGTGCTGGCGTTCGTGTCGTCGGGGATCCTGGGGCAGTACGACCCCTTCGGCGACGGCGGGCAGGAGCGCGGGGGTGGTGAGCTGCTGCTGGTGTATCCCAACGTGATCGCCGTGGAGCGTCAGCTGCGCGTCGACCCCGCCGACTTCCGGATGTGGGTGTGCCTGCACGAGGTCACCCACCGCGTGCAGTTCCGCGCCAACCCCTGGCTGGCCGGGCACATGTCCGGCGCGCTCGCGGTGCTCACCGAGGAAAGCGCCGAGGAGATGACCAAGGTCGTCGGTCGGCTCGCCGAATACGTCCGCGACCGTCGGTCCAACACCGAAGAGGCAGAACCCAATTCGGCCGGCATCCTAGGGCTGGTGCGGGCTGTGCAGTCGGATGCGCAGCGCGAGGCCCTTGACCGGCTGCTGGTGCTCGGGACACTGCTCGAGGGTCACGCCGACCATGTGATGGACGCGGTCGGGCCTGCCGTGGTGCCGTCGGTGGCGACGATCCGGCGACGGTTCGACCAGCGCAGGCACCGTCGGCAGCCGCCGCTGCAGCGGCTGCTGCGCGCGCTGCTCGGCGTCGACGCGAAGATGGACCAGTACACCCGGGGCAAGGCCTTCGTCGACCACGTGGTGTCGACGGTGGGCATGGAACGGTTCAACGTGATCTGGACCGGTCCCGACACCCTGCCGCTGCCCGCGGAGATCGACGAGCCGCAGCGATGGATCGACCGGGTGCTGTAGCGCAGTTGCGCGCGGCGCTGCGCCGGTTCACCGGGGAGCACGCGGTCGACGGCGAACGCTGGTGTGTCGCGCTGTCCGGTGGTCCGGACTCGCTGGCGCTGACCGCGGTCGCCGCCGCGATGAGGCCGACGACGGCGCTGATCGTCGACCATCGCCTGCAGGCCGGCTCGCACACCGTCGCGGCGACCGCGCGCGAGCAGGCGCTGATGCTGGGATGCGTTGCGGCGCAGGCGCTCTGCGTGGACGTCGGCACCGAGGGCGGCCCCGAGGCGGCGGCCCGGACGGCGCGGTACGCCGCCCTCGACCATGCCCGTGCGGGCGCACCGGTGCTGCTGGGGCACACGCTCGACGACCAGGCCGAGACGGTGCTGCTCGGCCTGGGCCGCGGATCGGGCTCCCGGTCGATCGCGGGCATGCGGCCCCACGATCCGCCGTGGTGCCGGCCGCTGCTGGGGGTGCGGCGCAGCGTCACCCACGCCGCGTGCGCCGAGCTGGCGCTGACACCGTGGCAGGACCCGCACAACGCGGACCCTCGCTACACCCGGGTGCGGTTGCGGACCGAGGTGCTGCCGACGCTCGACGAGGTCCTCGGCGGCGGCGTCGCCGAGGCGCTGGCCCGCACCGCGACCGCACTGCGTGAGGACAACGACGCACTCGACGGTCTCGCCGGTGACGTCGCGGCCGGCCTGGATCCCGGTGCGGACCTGCCGGTCGCGTCGCTCACGTCGCTGCCGGGGGCGCTGAGACGCCGGGTGATCCGGCGCTGGCTACTGGCCGGCGGCGCGGCCGGCCTGACCGACGGGCAGATCCGGGCGGTCGACACGCTGGTCACCGCGTGGCGCGGGCAGGGCGGGGTGGCCGTGCCGAGCCCGTTGTCGCGGCAGCGGTTGTTCGCGGGCCGGCGCGGCGGTGCGCTGACGCTCTACCGCGAGCCGGTGGCCGACTGAGCACCGCTACGCTCTAGGCGTGCCTGCGCATGCTGCGGAAATGTATCCCGGCGACATCAAGTCGGTGTTGCTGTCCGAGGAGCAGATCCGGTCCAAGACCGCCGAACTCGCAGCGCTGATCGCCGCCGACTACCCGACGCCCGGCCCGGGCGGGCAGGACCTGCTGCTGATCACCGTGCTCAAGGGCGCGGTCATGTTCGTCACCGACCTGGCCCGGGCCATCCCGCTGCCCACCCAGCTCGAGTTCATGGCGGTCAGTTCCTACGGTTCGTCGACGTCGTCGTCGGGCGTGGTGCGCATCCTCAAGGACCTCGACCGCGACATCAACGACCGCGACGTGCTGATCGTCGAGGACATCGTCGACTCCGGGCTGACGCTGTCGTGGCTGCTGCGCAACCTCGCGACGCGCCACCCCCGCTCGCTGCGGGTGTGCACGCTGCTGCGCAAGCCCGACGCCGTGCGCGCCGACGTCGAGATCGAGTATGTCGGCTTCGACATCCCCAACGAGTTCGTCGTCGGGTACGGCCTGGACTACGCCGAGCGCTACCGCGACCTGCCCTACATCGGCACGCTGGACCCCAAGGTCTACGAAGACTGACTCCCAGACGCCCAAACCGACGTTTGGGCGCGAAAGTGCGAGAAGTTCTCGCCATTTCGTCGAACTGGACGCAGGATCAGAGCCATGCCCGAGACCGCGCTCCGGATCTGTCCCTTCTGTGAGGCCACCTGCGGCCTGAGCCTGACCATCGACGACGGCCGGGTCGTCGGGGCCCGGGGGGACCGCGACGACGTGTTCAGCGCGGGCTTCATCTGCCCGAAGGGCGCGAGCTTCGGTGAACTCGACAACGACCCCGACCGCCTGCGTGCGCCGCTGGTCCGGCGCGACGGCGTCCTGACCGAGGCGACGTGGGAGGAGGCGTTCGCCGCGATGGCCGACGGTCTCGGCGCGGTGCTGCGCGACCACGGCGGCGCGTCGGTCGGCGCCTACCTCGGCAACCCCAACGCCCACACCGTGGCCGGCGCGCTGTACCCGCCGCTGATCATCCGCGGCCTCGGCACCCGCCAGGTGTTCTCGGCGAGCACGCTCGACCAGATGCCCAAGCATGTGTCGCTGGGGCTCATGTTCGGCAGCCCGGTCGCGTTCACGGTGCCCGACCTGGACCGCACCGACTATCTGGTGATCATCGGCGCCAACCCGCTGGTGTCCAACGGCAGCCTCGCCACCGCCGCCGACTTTCCCGGCAAGCTGCGCGCGCTCCGGAAACGCGGCGGGCGGCTCGTCGTCATCGACCCGGCCCGCACCCGCACCGCCGAGCTCGCCGACCGTCACCTCGCGCCGCGCCCCGGCACCGACGCGGCACTGCTGTTCGCCGTGGCCCACGTGCTGTTCGACGAGGACCTGGTCGCGCTCGGCGCGCTGGCCGAGCACGTCGCCGGCCTCGACGAGGTCCGCGCGCTGGCCCGCGACTTCGCGCCGGAGACCGTCGCCGGGTACTGCGGCGTCGACGCCGAGGACATCCGGACGCTGGCCCGCGAGCTCGCGGCGGCACCCAGCGCGGCGGTGTACGGCCGGATGGGCACGTCGACGGTCGAATTCGGCACGCTGGGCAGCTGGCTCGTTGACGTCGTGAACGTCCTCACCGGCAACCTGGACCGGCCCGGCGGCGCGATGTTCCCCTGCTCGCCCGTCGCGCCGGCGCCGCGTGGCCACCGGCCCGGCCGCGGATTCGCCACCGGCCGCTGGCGCAGCCGCGTCTCCGGTCGCCCCGAGGCGCTGTCCGAGCTGCCCGTCGCGGTCCTCGCCGAGGAGATCGAGACGCCGGGGGAGGGGCAGATCAAGGCGATGATCACGATCGCGGGCAACCCGGTGCTGTCGGCGCCCGACGGCGAGCGGCTCGACCGGGCCCTGGACTCTGTCGCGTTCATGGTGAGCGTCGACCCCTACCTCAACGAGACGACCCGCCACGCCGACGTGATCCTGCCGCCCCCGCCGCCGTCAAGCGCGCCACACTTCGACTTCGCGCTCAACGGGCTCGCGGTCCGCAACAACGCCCGGTACTCGCCGCCCGCCCTGCCGCTGCAGGGCCGGCCCGACGAGGCGGAGATCCTGTCGCGGATCGCGCTGGTGATCTATGGGCTCGGCCACGACGCGGACCCCTCGCTGGTCGACGAGCAGGTCATCGCCACCACGCTGGCCAAGGAGACCGCCGATGCCGGGTCGCCGGTGGCCGGGCGGTCGGTCGACGAGCTGACCGCGATGCTGCCCGACGGGCCCGGGTACGAGCGCCGGCTGGACATGATGCTGCGGCTGGGGGTATACGGGGACGCGTTCGGCGCGCGGCCCGACGGGCTGACGCTGAAGCGGCTCGAGGACGCGCCGCACGGCATCGATCTCGGCCCGCTGCAGCCGCGCCTTCTCGACGTGCTGCGTACGCCGTCGGGCCGGATCGAACTCGCTCCGCCGCCGCTCGTCGACGACGCGGCCCGGCTGCGCGCCGCCCTTGGCTCACCCACCGAGGGGTTCGTGCTGATCGGCCGCAGGCATCTGCGCTCCAACAACAGCTGGATGCACAACCTGCCCGCGCTGTCGGGCGGCACGAACCGGTGCACGCTGCGGATGCATCCCGACGACGCGGCCGACCTGGGCGTCACCGACACCGCGGTCGTCAAGGGCGCGGGCGGCGAACTGGTGGTGCCGGTCGAGATCACCGAGGACATCCGCCGCGGCGTGCTGTCCCTGCCCCACGGCTGGGGCCACGACCGTGCAGGCACCGGTCAGCAGCTGGCGGCCGGCCAACCCGGCGTCAACGTCAACCAGCTCAACGACGGCTCGGTGCTCGACCCCCTGTCGGGCACCGCGGTGCTCAACGGACTCCCGGTCACGGTCAGTACGACTAGCTGAGTTCCCAGACCACCGTCACCGAGAATCCGACGGTCTGCTGCCCCGGCTCGAGCGGAACCGCGGCCTCCATCGCCCGCGGCGCCGCGGGCATCGGCACCGGCGGCGTCGGACCGGCGGACTCGGAGATCGAGATGACCTTGCCCAGGTCCAGCCCGGAGAGCTGGGCGTACTGGGCGGCGCGGTCCTTGGCGTCTTCGAAGGCCCGCGCGCGGGCGTCGCGGACCAGCTGGGAATCATCCTCGATCGAGTAGCTGATGGAGTTGATCCGGGTGGCGTTGCCGCCGGTGCTGACGATCAGGCCGATCGCGTCGGAGGCCTTGGCGAGGTCACGGATGGTGACGGTGATCGAGTTGGTGGCGCGGTAGGCCGAGATCGTGGTGCTGTCGCTGCCGTACTGCGGCTGTAGATCGGCCGCGGTGGTGGCGATGTCCTTGCGGTCGATGCCGGCGCCGACCAGCGCGTCGATGACGGCCTTCTGGCGCTCGTTGGTCTGGTTCATCGCGCCGGTGGCGTCGGGCGCGAGGAACTCCATCGACGCGTTGACCGTCAGCGTGTCGGGGGTGCCCTGCACCTGGCCGGCGCCGACGACGGTCACCTGCCGGGTGTCCGAGCCCGGTGTCAGGGACTGTCCGCTCTGGGCGTCGCACCCGGCCAGCGTCACGGCGATGACGCCCGCCGCGGCGACGGCGAGGGGGAACCGGGTGGACGTGGCGCGGGCTGCGATCGGCATGGCTGGCACACTAGCCCGCCGATCGGTGCCTGCGGTGTCACTCCTGGCGGTGCCGCCCCCAGCGGTGCGGGGTGGACGCCTTCGGCGTGCTGGACGCCGTGGTGTCACGCTTGGGTGTCTCGGCGGCCTCGGGCGTGTCGGTCGTGGTCGACGGGGTATCCGCGGGTTCCGCGGACGGCTCGTCCGTCTGCGCCGGATCTGCAGACTCCTCGGTGACGGTCGAGTCCTCCTCGGCGGCAACCTTTTTGGAGAACAACGTGCGGCGCGGCGGCTTGCTGACAGGCTCGTCGGCGGTGACGGACGCCTCCGTGAGGGCCGAAGTCGTGACGGACGCCTCCGTGAGGGCCGAAGTCGTGACGGCGGACGTCGTGACGGTGGTGGTGACCGCGGTGTCGTCGGTCGACGCCGGCTCCTCGGGCGGTGCCGTGGGCTCGGCGGGCGTGGTCAGGTACGGGCGGTCGTAGGCGCTTTCGATGATCTCCTTCAGCGGCTCGTTGAGCGCGTCGGCCACTGCGGTCATACCGAGCATCCGGAGCGGCGCCAGCAGGGGCAGATTCTGGGTTGATACGAACACGTAGGTTGTGTTGCCTTCTGTCCACACCACATTGTCCGGATCACTTAAATCGACCCCGGTGTAGTTGAGGTGTATGGGGGACAACGCACCCGCAGCGACATTAGCCAGAGCGAGCAGATTGAAAGGATTGTCCGGCCAATCCGCTATGGGATCGTACTGACGCACGATATCGATTACCTGGTACTCACTCGGCGGATCGGCCGGCTCAATTCCGCCGTAAGCCCGTTTGGGATTGCCAATCAGTACGAACGACAACTCATTCGCGGAAGGAGCGGTGGGATCGCCGGCATGCTCGGCCATCCACTCAAGAGCCGCCATCGCTCCGTCGCTGTAGCCGAGTACGACGGTAGGCGTTCCAGGACTGATGCCAAGAGTGGACGTGTCCATCAGCCGGTCGTTGAGCGCAGCAGCCCCGCTCGCGGTGAAGAAAGAAAGATAGGGCACTGCCTCGCAACTATTGCTCTGGCAGAGCGCGCCACGCAGTTCAGAGTCGAGGGACATGATGGGCCAGAGGGGACCGATGGTGAGGACCCTCGCCGGCATTGGGGTCGGCTCTACCGCAGCTGCTTCGGCAGCAGGAGCCCCCAGCGGCATCAGAGCTGCGATCACGGCCAGCGGCGGAATGCTCTGTCGCAACCCGCTTCGCGGAATGCGTGGACGAGTCGCCGTCAGGGCATGCTTTCGGCCCGACCCTATACCGCGCAGCGACTCCTCGAGATCGGCGATCACCGCGACGAGCAGCGCATCGCGGTCGTCGAAGTGGCCGGACAACTCGGCTTCGGTGACCCCGGCCGCTGCGGCGACCTCGGCCATGCTCGCCGTCGTACCCAGATCGGTGAACGCCCGGCGCGCCGCCGTGATCAGTTCGCCCCGGTCGAGCCGCGCATTCTGACGTCCGCGCCGCTTTGCTGTGAAGCCCATGTCAATTCCCCCCGGTGAAGTGCGCCCCGTCCCGCAGCAAACATACCCACCGGTGAGGCACATCACACCTCAGACGCGAAGGAACGCGGTCAACAGACGGCTGACCTCCTCCGGCCGCTCCTCGGTCAGCCAATGCCCGGCGCCGTCCAGCAGCACCTCCCGGTACGGGCCGGTCACCACTTCGCTGGCGCGGTGGCGCGGCGTGTATGCCAGCGTCGCGTCGGCGGCGCCCCCGATGAACAGCGCGGGCACCTCGATCGTCGCGGCCGGGGTGTCGGCGGTCAGCTCCCAGTTGCGGTCGAAACAGCGGTACCAGTTCAGGGGAGCGGTGAAGCCGTGGCGGGCGAATGCCTCGGTGTAGACGTCGAAGTCGGCCTGGCCGAGCCATCCGGGAAGGGCCCCCGGATCGGGGATGCGGTCCAGGAGCCCGTCGGGTCCGGGCGCGAGCATGCGCAGCGCGGCGGCCTCGTCGCCCGTCGGCTGGGCGGCGAACAGCTTGCGCAGCGTCGTCGCCGGGTCCCGTCCCAGCTCGGCGTCGGCGGGGCCGGGCTGCTGGAAATACAGGATGTAGAAGAACCGGTCGCCGAACAGCTTGCGGAACGCCTCCGTGGTCGGGACGCGGGAGCGGGGCACCGGGGGCAGGCTGAGGCCGGCCACGGCCGAGAACCGGTCGGGGTGCAGCAACGGCGCCGCCCACGCGACGACGGCGCCGAAGTCGTGGCCGACCACCGCGGCGTCGTCGGCGCCGACCTCGTCGAGCAGGCCGACGACGTCGTTCACCAGTTCGGTGACCGTGTACGACTCGATCGCTGCCGGCTGATCGGAGCCGCCGTAGCCGCGCTGATCGGGGGCCAGAACGTGGAAACCGGCGTCGGCCAGTGCCCGCACCTGATGGCGCCACGTGTACGCCAGTTCCGGGAAACCGTGCAGCAGCACCACCGCGGGCGCACCCGGGTCGCCGGCCTCGGTCACCCGAAGCGCGACCCCGTTCGTGTGCACCGTCCGCATTCGCACGCCACTACTTTCGCCGAACGTGCTCCCACCGTCGTCCAAAGCGCCGAATCGCGACGGGGAATGCAGGTTCGGTGCCAGAACGCCGTCGGGAACTGCCGGACGTTGGTCTAGCGGTAGCCTTGACTATTCCAGCTGCGCGTATTGGAAGGATTTGGCCGGAGGCCCCGCCGCCGGCCGCACTCTGATGAACCGGACTCATGCATGAACCGTAAGAATGTGATCCGCACGCTCACGGTGATCGCCGTGGTGCTACTGCTCGGGTGGTCGTTCTTCTACTTCAGCGACGACACCCGCGGCTACAAGCCCGTCGACACCTCGGTCGCGACGGCGCAGATCAACAGCGGGAACGTCACCAGCGCGCAGATCGACGACCGCGAACAGCAGTTGCGCCTGGAGCTCAAGGACGGCAACGGCGACACCGAGGACAGCACCAAGATCATCACGAAGTACCCGACCGGGTACGGCGTGCCGCTGTTCGAGGCGCTGCAGGGCAAGAACGTCAAGACCAACACCGTGGTCAACCAGTCCAGCGTGCTGGGCTCGCTGCTGATCTACCTGCTGCCTCTGCTCCTGCTCGTGGGTCTGTTCGTGATGTTCTCCCGGATGCAGACCGGCGGGCGGATGGGCTTCGGCTTCGGCAAGTCGAAGGCCAAGCAACTGGGCAAGGACATGCCCAAGACCACGTTCGCCGACGTCGCGGGCGTCGACGAGGCGGTCGAAGAGCTCTACGAGATCAAGGACTTCCTGCAGAACCCCAGCCGGTATCAGGCGCTGGGCGCCAAGATCCCCAAGGGCGTGCTGCTCTACGGCCCGCCCGGCACCGGCAAGACGCTGCTGGCCCGGGCGGTTGCCGGCGAGGCCGGTGTCCCGTTCTTCACGATCTCCGGGTCGGACTTCGTCGAGATGTTCGTCGGCGTCGGCGCCTCCCGGGTGCGCGACATGTTCGAGCAGGCCAAGCAGAACAGCCCCTGCATCATCTTCGTCGACGAGATCGACGCGGTCGGCCGTCAACGCGGTGCCGGCATGGGCGGCGGCCACGACGAGCGCGAGCAGACGCTCAACCAGCTGCTCGTCGAGATGGACGGCTTCGGCGACCGGCAGGGCGTCATCCTGATCGCGGCCACCAACCGGCCCGACATCCTCGACCCCGCGCTGCTGCGGCCCGGCCGCTTCGACCGCCAGATCCCGGTGAGCAACCCCGACATCGCGGGTCGGCGTGCCGTGCTCAAGGTGCACTCGGCCGGAAAGCCGATCGCCCCCGACGCCGATCTCGACGGCCTGGCCAAACGCACCGTCGGCATGTCGGGCGCCGACCTGGCCAACGTCATCAACGAGGCCGCCCTGCTGACCGCGCGCGAGAACGGCACCGTCATCACCGGCGCCGCGCTCGAGGAGGCCGTCGACCGTGTCGTCGGCGGGCCGCGCCGCAAGGGCCGCATCATCAGCGAGCTCGAGAAGAAGATCACCGCCTACCACGAGGGTGGGCACACGCTCGCGGCGTGGGCGATGCCCGACATCGAGCCGATCTACAAGGTGACGATCCTGGCCCGCGGCCGCACCGGCGGGCACGCCGTCGCCGTGCCCGAGGACGACAAGGGCCTGATGACCCGCTCGGAAATGATCGCCCGCCTGGTGTTCGCGATGGGCGGCCGCGCCGCCGAGGAACTGGTGTTCCGCGAGCCCACCACCGGTGCGGTGTCCGACATCGAGCAGGCCACCAAGATCGCCCGCGCGATGGTCACCGAGTACGGCATGAGCTCGAAGCTCGGCGCGGTGCGCTACGGCACCGAGCACGGCGACCCGTTCCTGGGCCGCACGATGGGGACGCAGGCCGACTACAGCCACGAGGTCGCCCAGATCATCGACGACGAGGTGCGCAAGCTGATCGAGGCGGCCCACACCGAGGCCTGGGAGATCCTCACCGAGTACCGCGACGTGCTCGACACCCTCGCCGGTGAGCTCCTCGAGAAGGAGACGCTGCACCGGGCGGAGCTCGAGGCCATCTTCGGTGACGTGAAGAAGCGGCCCCGCCTGACCATGTTCGACGACTTCGGCGGTCGTGTCCCGTCGGACAAGCCGCCGATCAAGACGCCCGGTGAGCTCGCCATCGAGCGCGGTGAGCCGTGGCCGAAGCCGGTGCCGGAGCCAGCGTTCAAGGCCGCTATCGCCCAGGCGTCCAAGGCGGCCGCCGAGGCCGCACACCGCAACGGCGGCAACGGCAGCAACGGCGCCAACGGCGCGCCGGCCGGTGGCCAAACCCAGCCGGATTACGGTGCGCCCGCCGGCTGGCACGCCCCCGGCTGGCCGCCCCCGCCCCAGCAGGGCGGACCGCAGCAGAACCAGCCGTCGGGCTACTGGTATCCCCCGTCGGGCTACCAGGGCGCTCCGCCGCCGTACTATCCGCCTTACCATCAGCCCTACCCGCAGCCCGGTCCGCCGGATACGGGGCAGGGCCAGGAGGGCGGCCGGGACAACGGTCGCGACAACGGGCGCGGCAATCCGCCGGGCAACGGGTGACAGAGGAGACCTCGATGACGCGGTCGCAGGACGGTTCGGCCACGCTCACCACTCCGGTATTCGACCAGGCCCGCGCGGAAGCCGCGGTGCGCGAGCTGCTCATCGCGGTCGGGGAGGATCCCGACCGGCACGGGCTGGTGGACACCCCGGCCCGGGTGGCGCGCGCCTACAAGGAGATCTTCGCCGGTCTCCACACCGACCCGGACGACGTTCTCAACACCACGTTCGACGAGCAGCACGACGAGCTCGTCCTGGTCAAGGACATCCCGATGTACTCCACTTGCGAGCATCACCTGGTGTCCTTCCACGGTGTCGCGCACGTCGGATACATCCCCGGCCGGGACGGGCGGGTCACCGGCCTGTCCAAGCTGGCCCGCGTCGTCGACCTCTATGCCAAGAGGCCTCAGGTCCAGGAGCGGCTGACCACCCAGATCGCCGACGCGTTGATGCGCAAGCTGGATCCGCTCGGTGCGATCGTGGTGATCGAGGCCGAGCACCTCTGCATGGCGATGCGCGGAATCCGCAAGCCGGGCGCGCGCACCACGACATCGGCCGTGCGCGGACAGTTCAAGATAGACAAGGCATCTCGCGCCGAAGCCCTGGAACTGATCTTGCGGAAGTGACCACCGCCAGCCTCCCGCCCTCCACACCGACGAGCGTGGCTGTGATGGGGGTCGTCAACGTCACCGATGATTCGTTCTCCGACGGTGGGTTGTATCTCGACCGGGACCGCGCCGTCGCGCACGGCGTCGAGCTGGTCGATCAGGGCGCGGCGATCATCGACGTCGGCGGCGAGTCGACCCGGCCCGGCGCCAGCCGCGTCGATCCGGCCGTCGAGACGGGGCGGATCCTGCCGGTGATCGCCGAACTCGCGGGCCACGGCGTCACCGTCAGCGTCGACACCATGCACGCGGGGGTGGCCCGCGCGGCGCTGGAGAGCGGGGCGCGCATCGTCAACGACGTCTCCGGCGGGCAGGCCGACCCGGACATGGTGCGCGTGGTCGCCGACGCGGGGGTGCCCTGGGTGCTGATGCACTGGCGGTCGGTCGCCAGTGCCCGCCCGCACGAGGTGCCGTCCTACCGCGACGTGGTGACCGAGGTGCGCGACGAACTGATGGCCGGAGCCGACGCCGCGGTGCGCGCCGGCGTGGACGCGGACAAGCTGATCCTCGACCCCGGCCTCGGGTTCGCCAAGACCGCGCAGCACAACTGGGCGCTGCTGGCCGCGCTGCCCGAATTCGTCGCGACCGGTATCCCGATCCTGGTCGGCGCGTCGCGCAAACGTTTCCTCGGCGCACTGCTGGCCGACACCGACGGGCAGCCCCGCCCGCCGGGCGGCCGGGAGACCGCGACAGCGGTGATCTCGGCGCTTGCCGGCTGGCACGGCGCGTGGGGAGTGCGGGTGCACGACGTCCGCGCGTCGGTCGACGCGCTGGCGGTGGTGGCGGCCTGGAGACAGGCGGGGCAACAGGCGGGACGGCATGGCTGATCGAATCGAACTGCGCGGCTTACGCGTTCGCGGCAACCACGGGGTTTTCGACCACGAACGCAGGGACGGGCAGGACTTCGTCGTCGACATCACGGTGTGGATCGACCTGCAGGCCGCGGCGGCCAGCGACGACCTCGCCGACACGCTCGACTACGGCGCGCTCGCGCAGCGCGCCGCCGGCATCGTCGCCGGCCCGGCGCGGCAGCTGATCGAGACCGTCGCCGCGGAGATCGCCGAAGACGTGATGGGCGACCAGCGGGTTCATGCCGTCGAGGTGGTGGTGCACAAACCGGCCGCGCCGATTCCACTGGACTTCGCCGACGTCGCCGTCGTCGCGCGCCGGTCCCGGCGCGGCGGGCGCGGGGCGGCGCCGCAGTGACGTCGGTGGTGCTCTCGATCGGCTCCAACCTCGGGGACCGGATGGCGCAT
Source organism: Mycolicibacterium psychrotolerans (assembly GCF_010729305.1). Classification (NCBI taxonomy): domain Bacteria; kingdom Bacillati; phylum Actinomycetota; class Actinomycetes; order Mycobacteriales; family Mycobacteriaceae; genus Mycobacterium; species Mycolicibacterium psychrotolerans. The sequence goes on from NZ_AP022574.1 coordinate 1,537,987, forward strand.
CTGCAGTCGGTCGTCGACGGCCTCGGCGACACCGTCACCGCGGTCTCACCGGTGTACGAGACCGACGCGTGGGGCGGGGTGGAGCAGGGTGCGTTCCTCAACGCCGTTGTGTTGGCTGATGATTCGACCTGCGATGCGTACGGTTGGCTACGTCGTGCGCACGAACTCGAGGACGCCGCGCAGCGGGTCCGCGAGCAGCGGTGGGGACCGAGGACGCTCGACGTGGATCTGGTGGTGGTGCACGACGGCAGCGATGAGGCCGGCGTCGAAGTCACCGTCGACGACGACGTCCTGACCCTGCCGCATCCGTATGCGCACGTGCGTGCGTTCGTGCTCATGCCGTGGCTGGCGGTCGATCAGGAGGCGACGCTCACCGTCGCCGGAAGGCCGACCGGCGTGGAGAAGCTGCTGGCCGCCGTCGACCCGGCCGAACGCGCCGGGGTGCGGCGCACCGGGCACGTGCTGCGGTTCGGGGCCGCGAGCTGATGGGGCCGACGCGCAAGCGGGACCTGACCGCCGCCGTGGCCGCCGCGGCTGTGCTGGGTTACCTGCTGGTGCGTGCCGCCTACCGGTACTTCCCGCCGATCACCGTGTGGACCGGGATGTCATTGCTCGGCGTCGCGATCGGCCTCGGTGGGTGGGGCTTCTACGTGCGGGCGCGGATCCGGGATGCCGAGATCGGCGTGGGCCGCGGCCGGCTCCATCCCCTCGCGGTCGCCCGGTCGGTGGTGATCGCGAAGGCCGCGGCGTGGATGGGTGCCGTGGTGCTCGGGTGGTGGCTGGCCGTGTCGGCCTACGTGCTGCCCCGGCGGGGCACGCTGCGGGTGGCCGCGGCCGACTCCCCGGGCGCGGTGATCGCCGCGTTGTGCGCGCTGGCGCTGGTGGTGGCCGCGTTGTGGTTGCAGCATTGCTGCCGGTCTCCCGACGACGCGCCCCCGGACGCTGACCCGGCGCCGGGCTGACCCGACACCCTCCTCAACCTGCCGAATCGCCGGAGAGGTCGACACGCGCGACGACCTGTGGCGGGTACAGTCGGCCCATGACCGATCCGACCCGCGGCGCCAGGATCCGGCGCGGTGCCCGTCGGCCCGGTTGGATCCTCACGACGGCTTTGCTGGTGCTCGCGATCGCCGCCAGTTCTGCCTTGGTTTTCACCAATCGCGTGGAGCTGCTCAAGCTTGCTGTGATCCTGGCGCTGTGGGCGGCGGTGGTCGCCGCGTTCGTGTCGGTGATCTACCGGCGGCAGAGCGACACCGACCAGGCCAAGGTTCGTGACCTCAAGTTGGTCTACGACCTGCAACTGGAACGGGAGATCTCGGCGCGTCGCGAATACGAACTGTCCGTCGAGTCGCACCTACGGCGCGAGCTCGCCGCCGAGTTGCGCGCCCAGTCCGCCGACGAGGTGGCTGCGCTGCGCGCCGAGTTGGCCGCGCTGCGCGCCAATCTGGAATATCTGTTCGACGCCGACCTGTCGCACCGGCCCGCGATCGAGACCGATCGTGCTGCGGCGCAGTCGTTCACCGAATGGGGGCCGCGCCCCGACAGCACCGGTCGCGTGCGCAGCAGCCGCATCGACACCGAGGAGACCGCGATTCTCGACGAGATCGACGAGCACTCCCCGGACACCGAGGAGAGTCCGATCATCGACGTCCCCGCCGAGCCGCACCCACCGGAGGACGCCTGGCCTCCCGCGGACGAGCCCGCCGGGGGCGCACACCGGCGCGCCGGTGCGCGCGAACCCGGCCCGGCGCCGTGGGCGCCCCCGCCGCCACCCGAGACACCGCCGCCGCCACCGCAGTTCCCGTGGCTGCCACCCCCGGCGCCACCGCAGGCGCCGCCCGAACCAGCACCCGAACCCGAACCCGCCCCGTCACCGGCGGCGGCACAGTCGACACCTGCATGGCAGCCGGCGCCCGCCGAGGGGCAATACATCCCGGCCGGTGAGCCGGGAAGCAACTGGGTCGCTCCGCCGGCGAACGGAATCGCGCCGGAGTACGTCGGCCGCAGGCGGGCACCCGACACCGAACCCGACACCGAACCCGAGGCGGAGCCGCCGCGGGGCCGGCACTCGTCGGCCGCCGAGACACCCGAGCCCGAGGCCGAGCCCGTCCCCGAGGACACCGACGACGACCGCGACGGGGGTGCCCACACCGGCGGCCAATCGGTTGCCGAGCTGCTGGCGCGGCTGCAGGCCACACCGTCGGGCGGGGGTCGGCGCCGACGCCGCGAGGACTGATCTCGGCGCTGCGTTAGGCTGTGGCCGACCGTCCGGTACCCGCGCCGCGGGACCGGAACGAACACTTCGAAACCAGCGAGGTCGTCTGCAATGGTGCAGCCCCCGGTCGGTGGGAATGCTCCCCATGACGGGCTCCGCCCGGCCCGGCTCACCGTCGGCGTCATCTCGGCCGGCCGGGTGGGCTCCGCGCTCGGCGCGGCACTGGAGCGGGCCGAGCACGTCGTCGCGGGGTGCGCCGCCGTGTCGAACGCGTCGCGCGCCCGCGCTGCGCGGTGGCTGCCCGACACGCCCGTGCTGCCGGTCGACGAGGTCGCCGCGCGCGCCGAGCTGCTTCTGCTCGCGGTTCCCGACGCCGAGCTGGCCGACCTGGTAGCGGGTCTGGCGGCCACCGGCGCGGTGCGGCCCAACACGATCGTGGCCCACACCTCCGGTGCCAACGGCATCGCGGTGCTCGCGCCGCTGGCCGAGCGCGGCTGCATCACGCTGGCCATCCATCCGGCGATGACGTTCGCCGGCGCCGACGAAGACGTCGACCGGCTGCGCGGCACCTGTTTCGGGATCACCGCGGCCGACGAGATCGGGTACGCGATCGCGCAGTCGCTGGTGCTCGAGATCGGCGGAGAGCCGTTCCGGGTGCGTGAGGACGCCCGCACGCTCTATCACGCCGCGCTCGCGCACGGCAGCAATCACGTGGTGACCGTGGTGCTCGACGCGCTCGAGGCGTTGCGGGCGGCGCTGTCGGGCCAGGAACTGCTGGGCCAGGACCTGGTCGCCGACGCGCCGGGCGGGCTGGCGGAACGGATCATCGGTCCGCTGGCGCGGGCGTCGCTGGACAACGCGCTGCGGCGCGGGCAGCGCGCGCTGACGGGCCCGGTGGCCCGCGGCGACGCACGCGCCGTGGCCGCCCACCTGGAGGCGCTCGACGAGGCGGATCACGAACTGGCAGAGGCGTATCGAACGAATTCGTGGCGGACGGCGCAACGGGCCAGGGCCCCGCGCGCCGTCTTCGACGTGCTGGCGGAGGCGGAACAGCGATGATCACCGGTAAGGCGCCGAAATTCTCGGCCGGTCAACTGAACGTGTACGCGCGGCCGCGCGACGTCTCCGACGTGACCCTGGCGCTGCGCGCCACGGGACGTCGGATCGTGTTGGTGCCGACGATGGGTGCCCTGCATGAGGGACACCTCACGCTGATCCGCGCCGCCAAGCGCGTGCAGGGCGCGGTGGTGGTGGTGTCGATCTTCGTCAACCCGCTGCAGTTCGGCGCCGGTGAGGATCTCGACGCGTATCCGCGCACCGTCGACGACGATCTCGAGGCGCTGCGGGCCGAAGGGGTCGAGATCGCGTTCACTCCGACCGAGGACGACATGTACCCGCAGGGCAGGCGCACCACGGTGCTGCCAGGGCCGCTCGGTGCCGAACTCGAAGGTGCTTCGCGGCCAACCCATTTCGCCGGTGTGCTGACCGTGGTGCTGAAGCTGTTCAACACCGTGCACCCGAACCGCGCCTACTTCGGCGAGAAGGACTACCAGCAGCTGACGCTGATCCGGCAGATGGTCACCGACCTGGATCTCGGCGTCGAGGTGATCGGAGTCCCGATCGTGCGGGAGGCCGACGGGCTGGCGATGTCGTCGCGCAACCGCTACCTCGATCCGGTGCAGCGCGAGCAGGCCGGGGCCTTGTCCGCCGCGCTGCTGGCCGGCATGTACGCCGCGGCCACCGGGGTGCCCGCAGCGCTGGACGCCGCCCGCGCGGTGCTCGACGAGGTGCCCGCGCTCGCGCTGGACTACCTGGAAGTGCGCGACCCGATGCTCGGGCCGGCTCCCGCCGAGGGGCCCGCACGGATGCTGATCGCCGCGAAGCTCGGGGCCACCCGACTGCTCGACAACATCGCGATCGACGTCGGCGCCAGTGCCGGCATTGACGGCCACCCCCGCACCCCCAGCGGTGAGAGCCACGAATTACCCTGGAGGAATTGATGTTCCGCACGATGCTCAAGAGCAAGATCCATCGCGCGACCGTGACGCAGGCCGATCTGCACTATGTGGGATCGGTGACGGTCGACGCGGACCTGATGGATGCCGCCGACCTGATCGAGGGGGAGCAGGTCACCATCGTCGACGTCGACAACGGCGCCCGGCTGGTCACCTATGTGATCACCGGTGAGCGTGGCAGCGGGGTGATCGGGATCAACGGCGCCGCAGTACATCTGGTGCACCCCGGGGATCTGGTGATCCTGATCGCCTACGCGGTGGTCGACGATGCGGAGGCCAGGGCGCTGCAGCCGCGGGTGGTGTTCGTCGACGCGGACAACAGGGTCGTCGAGCTCGGGAGCGATCCGGCCCGGGTTCCGGCGCACGCGCCGGATCTGTTGTCGGCGAGGTGATCTGCGGTGCTTCTCGCGATCGACGTCCGTAACACCCACACCGTCGTCGGCCTGATCTCCGGCAGCGGCGACCATGCCAAGGTGGTCTCGCACTGGCGGATCCGAACCGAGTCCGAGGTCACCGCCGACGAGCTCGCGCTGACCATCGACGGGTTGATCGGGGACGACGCCGAGCGGCTCACCGGCGCCGCGGGCCTGTCCACGGTGCCGTCGGTGCTGCACGAAGTCAGGGTGATGCTCGAGCAGTACTGGCCCTCGGTGCCGCATGTGCTGATCGAACCCGGTGTGCGCACCGGCATCCCGCTGCTGGTCGACAACCCCAAGGAGGTCGGGGCCGATCGCATCGTCAATTGCCTTGCCGCATACCAGAAGTACGGCACCGCCGCGATCGTGGTCGACTTCGGGTCGTCGATCTGCGTCGACGTCGTGTCGGCCAGGGGGGAGTTCCTCGGCGGCGCGATCGCCCCGGGGGTGCAGGTGTCCTCGGACGCCGCGGCGGCCCGTTCGGCGGCGCTGCGGCGCGTCGAGCTGACTCGCCCGCGCTCGGTGGTCGGCAAGAACACCGTCGAGTGCATGCAGGCCGGTGCCGTGTTCGGGTTCGCCGCCCTGGTGGACGGTCTGGTCAGCCGGGTGCGCGAGGACGTCGACGGGTTCGGCGGCGACGACGTCGCGGTGGTGGCGACCGGCCACACCGCACCGCTGGTGCTGCCCGATCTGCGGACCGTCGAGCACTACGACCGGCACCTGACGCTGGACGGGCTGCGGCTGGTGTTCGAACGCAACCGTGACGGCCAGCGGGGAAAGCTCAAGCAGGCCCGCTAGCTAAAAATACGTCCGGATCAGGTCGACGACGCGGTCCTCGGCGTCGAGCACGGGGATCAGCCGCCATTTGTCGAACACGGTGCAGGGGTGCGAGATCCCGAACCGTAGCCACTGACCGACCTCGGCGGCGTCGCGACCACCGAGCCGCAGGTTCGCGTGCTGGTCGTACAGCGTGGTCAGCGCGCTGCCGGGCAGATCCAGCGGCACCGGCAGACCCTGGTCGAATCCGACGTCGCGCCGGCCCATCGCCACCACCGCCAGCTCCGGCTCCGGCCGGGACACCACCGGGCCGCGGACCTCGAACGCGGGCCGCAGCCCGTCGCCGCCGTCCCGGGTCAGCGGCGACGTCCGCGCGTAGATCCCGTGATCGTGGGTCAGGTAGCAGCCGCTGCGCAGCACCGTGCGCACCGGGAGGTCACCGGGCCAACCGGTCAGCGCGTCCGCGACCGCGTCGAAATAGGTGCTTCCGCCGGCGCTGACCATCATCGACTCGGTCTGCACCAGCGGCGCCAGCCCGATCGCCGTCTCCCGCAGCAGCCGGAGGTGATCGGCCACCACGTCGTGCGTTTGCGGTGTCAGAGCCTGGCCGACGGCGGCCTCGTATCCGGCCACCCCCGCCAGCCGCAGCCGCGGGGAGGCCGCGACGGCGCGGGCGACGGCGTCGACGTCGTCGCGACTTCGGCAGCCGCTGCGGCCGCCGGGAATCCCGACCTCGACGCACACGTCGAGCGGCCGGCTCGTGCCGCCCAGCCCCGCGGTCATCAGCTCGACGCCGCGCACCGAGTCCACCCAGCAGGTGAACCCCAGCTCCGGGTGCGCGTCCAGTTCGGCGCCCACCCACGCCAGTCCGGCGCGGTCGACGAGTTCGCCGGCCAGCACCAGCGCGGCGACGCCGAAGGCGCGGTAGACGGTCGCCTGAGTCACCGTGGCCACGGTGATCGCGCAGGCCCCGGCTGCGAGCTGGCGGGCGGCCAGCTGCGGCGCCATGTGCGTCTTGCCGTGTGGCGCCAGGTCGACGCCGCGGTCCCGGCACCATGCCGCCATCGTCGCGAGGTTGTGCGTCAGCGCCTCGGCGCGCAGCACGCACACCGGGCCGGGGGCCTCGTCGTCGGACCACCGCGGTCGCTCGGCGACGATCTCGGCGGCCCTGCGACCCCACCACTGGACGGGGACGCCCTTGAACCTCCAGTCCAGCGGCTCGTCGGCAGCTGCGGGCATGGTCATCCGTTCATTTAAGCTGGCACGTCGTGACCGACGAATCCGGCAACGCAGATCTCGCCAGCGACATCCCCGAAGACATCCCCGAGCAGTTCCGGATCCGTCAGGCGAAGCGCCAGAAGTTGCTCGACGAGGGTCGCGAGCCCTACCCCGTCGAGGTGGCCCGCACCCACACCCTCGCCGAGGTGCGCCAGGCGTTCCCCGCACTCGCCGCCGACGAGACGACCGGCACGTCGGTCGGGGTGTCGGGCAGGGTCGTCTTCGCTCGCAACTCCGGCAAGCTGTGCTTCGCGACGCTGCAGGAGGGCGACGGCACCCAGCTGCAGGCGATGATCAGCCTCGACCGCGTCGGCCAGGAGTCGCTCGACGCGTGGAAGGCCGACGTCGACCTCGGTGACATCGTGTTCGTCCACGGCGAGGTCATCAGCTCGCGCCGCGGCGAATTGTCTGTGCTGGCCGATTCCTGGCAAATTGCGTCGAAGTCGTTGCGACCATTGCCGGTGGCGCACAAGGAGATGAGCGAAGAGGCGCGGGTGCGGCAGCGCTACGTCGATCTCATCGTGCGCCCCGAGGCCCGCACGATCGCCCGCCAGCGCATCGCCGTCGTGCGTGCCGTGCGTTCGGCCCTGGAGCGGCGGGGTTTCCTGGAGGTCGAGACGCCGATGCTGCAAACGCTGGCCGGCGGCGCGGCGGCGCGTCCGTTCGTCACCCACTCCAATGCGCTCGACGCGGATCTTTACCTGCGCATTGCCCCGGAACTTTTTCTCAAGCGTTGCGTCGTCGGCGGTTTCGATCGGGTTTTCGAGTTGAATCGGGTGTTCCGAAACGAAGGCGCCGATTCCACGCATTCCCCCGAATTCGCGATGCTGGAGACTTATCAGGCCTACGGCACGTACGACGATTCCGCGGTCGTGACGCGGGAACTCATCCAGGAGGTCGCCGACGAGGCGATCGGCACGCGGCAGGTGACTTTGCCCGACGGAAGTGTCTACGACCTCGACGGCGAATGGGACAGCGTCGGAATGTATCCGTCTTTGTCCGAGGCGCTCGGGGAGGAGATCACGCCGCAGACTCCGGCCGAACGGCTCTGGCAGATCGCCGACCGACTCGGCGTCGAGATTCCCCGTGATCGCGGATATGGACACGGAAAATTGGTCGAGGAACTGTGGGAGCACGCGGTCGGCGACACTTTGTGGGCACCCACATTCGTCCGCGACTTCCCAGTGGAGACCACGCCGCTGACCCGCGAGCATCGGAGTATCGACGGGGTCACCGAAAAATGGGATCTCTACATTCGTCACATCGAACTCGCGACCGGCTATTCCGAACTCATCGATCCGGTGATCCAGCGGGAAAGGTTCGAGGCGCAGGCACGTGCCGCCGCCGCGGGCGATGACGAAGCAATGGCTCTCGACGAGGACTTTTTGTCGGCGCTCGAGTACGGCATGCCCCCGACCACGGGTACCGGAATGGGCATCGACCGCCTGCTCATGGCGTTGACCGGGCTGTCGATTAGGGAGACGGTTTTGTTCCCGATTGTTCGTCGGCACGGCTACTGAACCGCCCCGATTGTCGCGTTGTTGAATGGAAAGCCCATTTATGGCAGATTGATGCCGGGGATTGGGAGCCTAGCGAGCATTAATGGTCGCGCAGCGCGTACAGAAGGGCACTGGCCATGGCCAAGAAAGTCACCGTCACCCTCGTCGACGATTTCGACGGTGAAGGCGCCGCCGACGAGACCGTCGAATTCGGTCTCGACGGAGTGAGTTATGAGATCGACCTGTCCGCCAAGAACGCCACCAAACTCCGCAATGATCTGAAGCAGTGGGTCGAGGCGGGCCGTCGGGTCGGTGGCCGTCGCCGCGGCCGTGCGGTCGGCACCGGCCGGGGCCGCGCCGCCATCGACCGCGAGCAGAGCGCGGCGATCAGGGAGTGGGCGCGCCGCAACGGTCACAACGTCTCCACCCGCGGCAGAATCCCCGCCGACGTCATCGACGCGTTCCACGAAGCAACGTAAAGGCTGGTTGCCGGCAGACTTTTCCACGGCGGTCGTTCGCTAACGGCGAACCCGTCGGCGTCCACGGGCCGAAACGAAATCCGCGCCGGGCGCGTTGGTCAGGACAGTGCCGGGTGGTCACCGCCTCCGCGCCCATTGCCGCCGCCGCTTTCAGCCGGCGGTGAACCGGGGCGACAGGCGGGGCACCCGGGGCCGCCGCCCATTACAGTGGACGGCAGGTGCAGAGCACTTTCTCGTGCGTGTGCCTACCTATGCGATGGAGAGCAGGTAACCACGGATGTTCGAAAGATTCACCGACCGTGCACGTCGGGTTGTCGTCCTGGCTCAAGAAGAGGCCCGGATGCTCAATCACAACTACATCGGCACCGAGCACATCCTGCTGGGACTCATTCACGAGGGTGAGGGAGTGGCCGCCAAGTCACTCGAATCGCTGGGCATCTCCCTGGAGGGTGTGCGCAGCCAGGTCGAGGAGATCATCGGTCAGGGCCAGCAGGCGCCGTCCGGGCACATCCCCTTCACCCCGCGTGCCAAGAAGGTGCTGGAGCTGAGCCTGCGCGAGGCGCTGCAGCTCGGCCACAACTACATCGGCACCGAGCACATCCTGCTGGGCCTGATCCGCGAGGGTGAGGGCGTGGCCGCGCAGGTGCTGGTCAAGCTCGGTGCGGAACTGACCCGGGTGCGCCAGCAGGTCATCCAGCTGTTGAGCGGCTACCAGGGCAAGGAGACCGCCGAAGCCGGCACCGGCGGGCGCGGCGGCGAGGCGGGTAACCCGTCGACGTCGCTGGTGCTCGACCAGTTCGGCCGCAACCTGACCGCCGCCGCGATGGAGGGCAAGCTCGACCCCGTCATCGGCCGCGAGAAGGAAATCGAGCGGGTCATGCAGGTGCTCAGCCGCCGCACCAAGAACAACCCGGTCCTGATCGGCGAGCCCGGCGTCGGCAAGACCGCCGTCGTCGAGGGGCTGGCGCAGGCGATCGTGCACGGCGACGTTCCCGAGACGCTCAAGGACAAGCAGCTCTACACGCTCGACCTTGGTTCGCTGGTCGCGGGCAGCCGCTACCGCGGTGACTTCGAGGAGCGCCTGAAGAAGGTGCTCAAGGAGATCAACACCCGCGGCGACATCATCCTGTTCATCGACGAGCTCCACACGCTCGTCGGTGCCGGTGCCGCCGAGGGCGCGATCGACGCCGCCTCGATCCTCAAGCCGAAGCTGGCCCGCGGTGAGCTGCAGACCATCGGCGCGACCACTCTCGACGAGTACCGCAAGTACATCGAGAAGGACGCCGCGCTCGAGCGACGGTTCCAGCCGGTGCAGGTCGGCGAGCCGACGGTGGCGCACACCATCGAGATCCTCAAAGGGCTGCGCGACCGCTACGAGGCGCACCACCGCGTCTCGATCACCGACGGTGCGATCGCGGCGGCCGCGACCCTGGCCGACCGCTACATCAACGACCGTTTCCTGCCCGACAAGGCGATCGACCTGATCGACGAGGCCGGCGCCCGGATGCGGATCCGCCGGATGACCGCGCCGCCGGACCTGCGCGAGTTCGACGAGAAGATCGCCGACGCGCGCCGGGAGAAGGAATCGGCGATCGACGCGCAGGACTTCGAGAAGGCCGCCAACCTGCGCGACAAGGAGAAGCAACTCGTCGCGCAGCGGGCTGAGCGTGAGAAGCAGTGGCGCTCAGGCGATCTCGATGTGGTCGCCGAGGTCGACGACGAGCAGATCGCCGAGGTGCTCGGCAACTGGACCGGTATCCCGGTGTTCAAGCTCACCGAGGAGGAGACCACCCGTCTGCTCCGCATGGAGGACGAGCTGCACAAGCGGATCATCGGCCAGGAGGATGCCGTCAAGGCTGTCTCCAAGGCCATCCGCCGTACGCGTGCCGGTCTGAAGGACCCCAAGCGCCCGTCGGGCTCGTTCATCTTCGCCGGCCCGTCCGGTGTCGGTAAGACCGAGCTGTCCAAGGCGCTGGCCAACTTCCTGTTCGGCGACGACGACGCGCTCATCCAGATCGACATGGGCGAGTTCCACGACCGCTTCACCGCCTCGCGGCTGTTCGGTGCCCCTCCGGGCTACGTCGGCTACGAGGAGGGCGGCCAGCTCACCGAGAAGGTGCGCCGCAAGCCGTTCAGCGTCGTGCTGTTCGACGAGATCGAGAAGGCCCACCAGGAGATCTACAACAGCCTCCTGCAGGTCCTCGAGGACGGCCGGCTCACCGACGGTCAGGGCCGCACGGTCGACTTCAAGAACACCGTGCTGATCTTCACCTCGAACCTCGGGACGTCCGACATCTCCAAGGCGGTGGGCCTCGGCTTCACCCAGGGCGGTGGCGAGAACAACTACGAGCGGATGAAGCAGAAGGTCAACGACGAGCTGAAGAAGCACTTCAGGCCGGAGTTCCTGAACCGTATCGACGACATCATCGTGTTCCACCAGCTGACGCAGGACGAGATCATCCAGATGGTCGACCTGATGATCGGCCGGGTCGGCAATCAGTTGCGGGCCAAGGACATGACGATGGAGCTGACGGATCGGGCGAAGGCTCTGCTTGCCAAGCGTGGCTTCGACCCGGTGCTCGGTGCCCGCCCGCTGCGGCGCACCATCCAGCGCGAGATCGAGGACCAGCTGTCGGAGAAGATCCTCTTCGAGGAGGTCGGACCCGGCCAGAACGTCACGGTCGACGTCGACAACTGGGACGGCGAGGGCCCCGGCGAGGACGCGGTGTTCACCTTCCACGGTGGACCGAAGCGCTCCGAGACGCCGGAGCCGGACCTGGCTCAGGCAGGAGCGGCAGGCGCGCCCAGCGTCGCCGAGTAACGCACGCACACAGCGAACGGGCGGTCACTCCGGAATCTTGACTGAGGACGGGGTGGCCGCCGCTTTGCTGTGCGCTTATGGTCCTCGATGCAACGACGACCAGATTAAGTGTCTGGAATCCGGAGCTCATTCGACGATGGGTCAGCCATCCCAGACTCGTTGGATCGCTTGACGGGGCATCCTCGACATGAGGTCTCTATTACAAGCCGATGACGGCTCGAACAACGCCTGCGGATCCCTGGCTGGGAAGAAAGTTCCTGAACGGGCGCCTTAGAACAACTTTTGCGTGACACCCGATCCGCGGTCGTGACCGGATCGGTCCGGCGGCCATGCTGTCTCGAGCAGTGAATAGAGTACCCCGACTGCATAGCTCGGCACCCAAGAGGTCTCATCCAATATGCAATTCTGTGGGCTTTAACGCCGAGCCAATGCTTCGACCTGAAGCGTTCTTTAATCACACAGCCTCTCTGTACATCTCCATCCAGACTAGGACACTTCACGGATCGGGTTCGGCAGCTAGCACTCGCTGTTGTCCAGGAACTATCCTCCGCGCCCGGCCGCTCGACATCTCAGCCGCGCAGCGGACACCCGGTCAGTAATCATCCGACCTACGGGGTATCGGCCACCGTCAAGGACGGTTGGCAGTGGCGGCGGAGTTGTGGTGAGGTGAGAAGGATGAGGGGGAGGGAGTAAACGATGGTCAACTTACTCGAAGCGGCCAAGTTCACGGTCTATCGAACTCCGGTACTCAATCGGCTGATGTCACCGCAATATCCATACAAGCTTGATCCCGGCGAGTTGTGCGCCATGGTCGGTTTCATTGACGCTACACGCGGTACGGGCGCAGCTGTGGTTGAGATTGGCGTCGCCCAGGGCGACACGTCAGTCTTCCTGCTCGAACATCTCAAGACAACAGGCGATGATCGGACGGTGCACCTGTTCGACACATTCGCCGGTTTCACTGAGACCAGCCTTGACCACGAGGTGCAGGCCCGTGGTAAGAAGCGGACCGAACTCGACAAATTCCGGTACGGCGACGAAGCCCGCTTCAATGCCAACCTGCGACGTCTCGGCTACAGTCGATTCCAAGTTCACAGCGGCGATGCCGCGGAGTTCGATTGGCCCTCACTCGGCCCGCTCGGCGCGGTTATCCTCGATATCGATCTTTATCAGCCGACGATCGAAATTCTTGAGGTGATCTTCCCGCGCCTGGTCCCAGGTGGCGGCATTGTGCTAGACGACTGCCTGCCCGACACCCCATGGGACGGGTCTTTGCAGGCGTACGAGGAGTTTATCCAAGATCATGCTCTGCCGTTCGAGCGGGCCGGTCATAAGGGCGCGGTAGTGCGCGCCCCCGAGTGACGCACGCACACAGCGAACGGGCGTCACCTTCCCCAATTTGAGGACTGAGGGGAGGTGGCCGCCTCGTTGGCTTATGATCCTGCATGTCATCGACGGATATCGGAATCTGGTGAGACTCCAGAACGGTCGCGCCACTGTGAACAGTCAGACCCGATGCCGTCGTCACTGCCGACTGGGACGCGAAATCCCGGAAAGGACTCACCCATGACCGCTCCCCACGCATCCACCACACGCGCGAGGGCCATCGACTTCTCGGCCACCAGGGCGGTGCTGTGGCTGTCGCTGACGGCATTCTTCGCGCTGCTGACGCTGTACTTCGTCGGCCTGGACCAGGGCGCCACCTCGGTGTTCGGCTCCAACACCGCGATCCACGAGTTCCTTCACGACGCGCGGCACCTGCTCGGCTTCCCCTGCCACTGACCAGGCCGTCAGGGGACAACAGAACATGGAGAAGCAGATCATCTGGCGCGGCCTGCTGGCCGGCGCCGTAGCCGGTGTGCTCGCGTTCGTCTTCGCGCGGCTGTTCGTCGAACCGCAGATCGACCGCGCCATCGCCTACGAGGACGGCGTCGGCGCCGCCCACGAGGCGATGAGCCATGGCGGACACACCCACGGCGAGGCGGGCGGCGGCTTCAGCCGCGCCATCCAGACGAACATCGGGATGGGGCTGGGGGTGCTGCTGTTCAGCGTCGCGATCGGCGCGCTGTTCGCCGTGGTGTTCGCGTTGGCCTACGGGCGGGTGGGCGACATCTCCGCCCGCCTGCTGTCGGTCTACGTCGCGGGCGGCATGCTGCTGAGCCTGTATGTCGTGCCGTTCCTGAAATACCCGGCCAGCCCGCCTGCGCTCAGCCTGGACGAGACGATCCGCCAGCGCACGCTGCTCTACCTGCTGATGGTGGTGCTCTCGGCCGCGCTTCTGGTCGGCGCGGTGATCCTCGGCCGGCGACTGGCGGGGCGGTTCGGCGGCTGGAACACCACGCTCGCGGCCGCGGGCGCGTACGTCGTGGCCGTCGCCGCGGCGATGCTGGCGTTGCCGTCGGTCGACGAGACGCCAGGTCCGCTGGTCGACGACGCGGGCACGATTCTCTACGGCGGTTTCCCGGCCGACGTGCTCTACGACTTCCGGCTCGCCTCGCTCGGCACGCAGGTCGTCGTCTACGCGGCGATCGGGCTGGTGTTCGCCGCGCTGGTGTCGCGTCTGCTCGGTGAGCGAAAGCAGGTCGTCTCCGCATCGTGAGCGAGGTCGTTCGGCTGACCTTCGTGTCGCACGCCATGACCGACGCGATGGCGGCCGGACGATTTCCCACCGACGAGCCGCTCAACGCGCTCGGCCGCAGGCAGGCCGCCGCTGTCGACGTGCGCGGCGCCGAGCGCGCCTACTGCGGTCCGGAGGCGCGGGCGATCCAGACCGCGGACGTGCTCGGCGCGCATCCGCAGATCGAGCCCAGGCTCGCCGACCTGGACTGCGGACGGTGGCGCGGTGAGGTGCTGGGCCGCGTCCAGCCCGCCGAGCTGGCGATCTGGCTGACCGACCCCGCCCGGGCGCCGCACGGCGGCGAGACGGTCGTCGACCTGATCGAGCGGGTGCGCGACTGGATGGAGTCGCTGACGTCCGAGCGGGTCCGGGTTCTCGCGGTCACCCATCCGGCGGTGATCCGCGCCGCGATGCTCGTCGTGCTCGATGCGCCGCCCAGGTCGTTCTGGCGCATCGACATCGCACCGGTCAGCGCGACGGTAATGCACTTCCGCGGGCACGCCTGGACCTTGCACTCGCAGCCCTGAACTACCGCGGCGCCACCATGCCGAACATCTGCCGGGCGATCGACAGCAGCCAGGACGCCGCGGTCGGGCTGCGGTACTGCGACCAGTTCGTCTGCATGCTGACCACCCAGCCCTGACCGGTGCGGTCCTCGGCGTACCAGCTGAAGGTCAGATCGCCGGGGAGGTTGCCTGCCTTCGCCCCGATGTAGGGCCACTGCGTGCGGTCCAGGTCTATACCCGGCACGACGGACAGGATGTCGCGCACGGGTGCGGCCTCGCCGGTGGCGCCCTGCTGTAGAGCGGCGTGCAATCGGCAGATGTCAGCGGCGCTGGCGTACCACTCGGCGCCGATGTCGGAGGCCGGCATGTGGGTGCGCTGCGGGTCCGGCTCGTAGGGGCGGGCGTTGGTCTGCTGCAGCAGCTTCGCGCGCCCCGCGGGCGTGGCCTGCTTCCACTGTTCCCGCAGGTTCGGTTCGCCCCAGCCCACCGAGAACAGTTCGTGCATGGTCGGAAACGGCGTCATGCTCGCGGGGTCGTGATGGCCCGCGGCCACCAGCGCATGTTCGATGGCGCCGGGACCCATCCGCTCGATCAGCAGGTCGGTGGCCATGTTGTCGCTCGCGGAGATCATCTGCTGGGCAGCGTCGCGCACGGTCACCGTGGCGCCCGGCGGCAGCTTGTCGAAGCCCGAGGAGCCGACGGCTTTGGCCTCCGCGGTGATGGTCAGCGGGTCGGTCCACGCGACCGTGCCCGCCTTGACCGCGTCGGACAGGGCGTAGAGCACGTACAGCTTGAAGATCGACGCCAGCGGCAGCGACATCTCGGTGTTGGTGCCTGCCACCTTCGTGCACCGACCGTCGGTCACCTTGGCCACCTGGTAGGAGTACCGCGCACCCGACTTCGTCAGCTCCGTGTCGACGTCGGGCCACGACGTGATCCGCGGCGGCACCAGTTCGGCGGAGAACCGGTCGACCATGCCCGCGTCGTCGGTGCGCAGTTCGATGGTCTGGCCCACCCCGTAGGAGGTCAGCACATGCAGGGTGGCGCTGCCGGCGCCGACGTCGAGACTCGTGACCGTGAACGGCCGGTCCCACCACATCCGGTCCAGCGTCACGCCGACGGCCTCGACGACCTGAGGGGCGGCCAGGGTGCGCACGCCGTTCTCCCCGATGGGCCAGTCGCTGTTGAGCATGTCCATGGTCTGCTTGGCGCGCAGACCCTGTGGGGTGTTGATCTGGATGGGAACGCCGTAGGCGGCGTCGGCCGGGGCCGGACGGGTGCCGGTGCAGCCGCACGCCAGGGCTGCGACGGACAGCAGGGCGACCGCGCTCGCGGCCACTCGGCGGCGTCGAGCCCCGGCGCCCCTACGCGTCGGTGCGGGTTCCTGCAACGTCGAGCACAACCTCGAACTCGAGCAGCGACGCGCCCTTGGCGACCGGGTTGGCACGCTCACCGGCGTGCGCCTCGATGGCAGGCCCGCTGGCCCATGCCTGGAACGCCTCTTCGGACTCCCACTGCGTGACGACGAAGTACCGGTCCTCGCCCTTGATGGGGCGCAGCAGCTGGAAGCCGAGGAAGCCGGCCTGATTGTCGACGGCGTGGGCGCGGTGGGCGAACCGCTTCTCCAGTTCCGGGCCGGCGCCGGGTGGGACCTCGATCGCGTTGATCTTCACCACCGGTGTCGGCTTGGCGTTCTGCTCGGACATGGCGTTCAGGCTACCGCGTTGCCCCGGCATGATGAGCCCATGGACCTGCTCACGGCCGCGGGCGGCAGCGGCCGCCCGTTGGTACTGGTGCACGGGCTGATGGGCCGGGGCTCCACCTGGTCGCGGCAATTGCCGTGGCTGACCCGGTGGGGCCGGGTCTACACCTACGACGCTCCGTGGCACCGCGGCCGCGACATCGCCGACGACCACCCGGTCTCGACCGAACGCTTCGTCGCCGATCTCGCCGACGCCGTCGCATCGCTGGGGGAGCCTGCCGTCATGATCGGCCACTCGATGGGCGGGCTGCACTCGTGGTGTCTGGCCGCCGCGCGACCGAAGCTGGTCGAGGCGGTGGTCGTCGAGGACATGGCACCGGATTTCCGCGGGCGCACGACGGGTCCGTGGGAGCCGTGGGTGCACGAGCTGCCGGTCGAGTTCGGTACCGAGGCGCAGGTGTACGAGGAGTTCGGTCCGGTCGCGGGGCGGTACTTCCTCGAGGCGTTCGATCGGACCCCGACCGGGTGGCGGCTGCACGGGCACCCCGGTCGGTGGATCGAGATCGCCGCGGAATGGGGCACGCGCGACTACTGGGCGCAGTGGCGGGCCGTCGGCGTGCCCGCGCTGCTGATCGAGGCGGGCAACTCGGTGACCCCGCCGGGACAGATGGCCGAGATGGCGCGCACCCGCAGGCAGACGACCTACGTGCAGGTGCCGGGTGCCGGTCATCTCGTGCACGACGACGCCCCGGGGAAATATCGGGACGCCGTCGAGACGTTTCTAACGACGTTCACCCGTGGCGCTTGAGCTCGGCCAGGACGGCTGACGCTCGAAGCGTGTCCGGATGGCGTCCATATCGTGCGCGACGCGGGAGAGGTCACGGTCGTCCTCGAAGAGCCGGCCCGCCAGCGGCGCGGCGAAGCGGAACTGGTCGCGGTGCAGCCGCAGCACGCCGGAGCGGTGAGCCGCCCAGGTCAGCCCGGCTGCGAGGGCGAACGGGAGGGACAGGATCAGGAAGGTCAGTGCGATGCTCATGGCAGTAATGGTGCGCCAGGAAAATATCGTGCCAACAGTGGCAGAAGCGACATCCGTGGATAAGATGCTGCCATGACGATACGCACGGTGTCGGCGCTGGTCCTCGACGGATTGGCGGTGTTCGAGTTCGGCGTGATCTGCGAGGTGTTCGGCATCGACCGCTCGGCCGACGGCGTGCCGAACTTCGATTTCAAGGTCTGCGGCCCCGAGCCCGGCAAGCCGCTGCGCACCTCGGTCGGCGCGACGATCATCCCCGACCACGGCCTCGACGACCTCGTCGGAGCCGACCTGGTGGCCATCCCCGCGATCGGCGGTTCGGAGTATCTGTCCGAGGCGCTCGACGCGATCCGCCGGGCCGCCGACTCCGGCGCGATCATCCTGACGGTGTGCTCGGGAGCATTCGTCGCAGGCGCGGCCGGCCTGCTCGACGGACGGCCGTGCACCACCCACTGGATGCACGCCGACGAGCTCGCGCGCATGTATCCGACCGCCAAGGTGGACCGCAACGTGCTGTTCGTCGACGACGGCAACCTGATCACCAGCGCGGGAACCGCGGCGGGCATCGACGCGTGCCTGCATCTGGTGCGCCGCGAGATGGGCAGCGAGATCACCAACAAGATCGCCCGCCGCATGGTGGTGCCGCCGCAGCGCGACGGCGGGCAGCGCCAGTACATCGACCAGCCGATCCCGGTCCGGTGTTCGGAGCGCTTCGCCCCCCACCTGGACTGGATCCTGGCCAACCTGGACAAGCCGCACACCGTGACGTCGCTTGCGCGCCGGGCGCACATGTCCGGCCGCACCTTCGCGCGCCGGTTCGTCGAGGAGACCGGCCGCACGCCGATGCAGTGGGTCACCGATCAGCGGGTGCTCTTCGCGCGCAGGCTGCTCGAGGAGACCACGATGGACATCGACGGCATCGCCGACCAGTCGGGCTTCGGCAACGCCACGCTGCTGCGCCACCACTTCCGCCGGATCATCGGCGTCACCCCGTCGGACTACCGGCGCCGATTCGCTTCCGCCGCAGCCGACTCCGAGTGCGCGGCGACGGCCTGATCGCCGGCTTCGCCCGCCAAAGCGAACCTGCCGTCGCCGGTCTGCTCCACCAGTCCGTCGACCAGAAGTGAGCCCAGGCACCGGTCGCGCTGCGCGGTGTCGGTGGTCCACGCCACGTCAAGCTCGGCGCGGGTGACCGGAGAAGCACTGGCGCGCAACACATCCAACAACCGGCCCCGCACCTGCCGGTCGGTACCGGCGTACTTCTGCACCTTGCGCGCCGGCCCGGTGCCCGCGGGGAAGCCCAGCGAACGCCACGTGCAGTGGCTCAGCGGGCACACGCCGCACTTGGGGGAGCGCGCCGTGCACACCGTCGCTCCGAGCTCCATCAGCGCCACCGAGAACGTCGGCGCGGTGTCGTCGTCGGGCAGCAGCGTCGCCACGTCGTCGAGGTCGCGCGCCGAGGCCGCGGCAGCGTCGTCGCGGCCGTGCACCGCGCGGGCCACCACGCGGCGCACGTTCGTGTCGACCACCGGCACCCGCTGCCGGTAGGCGAAGCAGGCCACCGCCCTGGCGGTGTAGGTGCCGATGCCGGGAAGCGACAGCAGCGTGTCGACGTCGTCGGGCACGACGTCGCCGTGCTCGGTGGCGATCACCGTCGCGCACTCGTGCAGCCGCTTGGCCCGGCGCGGATAGCCGAGCTTGCCCCACGCCCGCAGCACCTCGCCTGCGCTCGCCGCGGCGGTCGCCGACGGCGTCGGCCAGCGGGCGATCCAGTCCAGCCAGATGGGCTCCACCCGCGCGACGGGCGTCTGCTGCAGCATGAACTCGCTGACCAGGATCTGCCACGCCGAGACGCCCGGCCGGCGCCACGGCAGATCCCGCTGCTCGGTGGCGTACCAGTCCAGCAGCTCACCGGTGTCGATCATCGATGCAGGCTGGGGCAGAATGTCGGCCATGCCGAACACGAACCCGTTGACCGCGTGGAAAGCACTCAAGGAGGGTAACGAGCGCTTCGTCGCGGGCAAGCCCGAGCATCCCAGCCAGAGCATCGAGCGCCGCGCCAGTCTCGCCGCGGCGCAGAAGCCGACAGCGGTGGTCTTCGGCTGCGGGGACAGCCGGGTGGCGGCGGAGATCATCTTCGACCAGGGCCTCGGCGACATGTTCGTGGTGCGCACCGCCGGCCACGTGATCGACAGCGCGGTGCTCGGGTCGATCGAGTACGCGGTCGCCGTGCTCAACGTGCCGCTCATCGTCGTGCTGGGGCACGACAGCTGCGGCGCCGTCGGCGCGACCCTGGCCGCGCTCGACGAGGGCGCGGTACCCAGCGGCTACATCCGCGACATCGTCGAGCGGGTGACGCCGTCGATCCTGGTCGGCCGCCGCGAGGGCCTCACCAGGGTCGACGAGTTCGAGGCCCGGCACGTCACCGAGACGGGCCGCCAGCTGCTGAGCCGATCGACGACGATCGCCGACGCGGTGCGCGACGGCAAGCTCGCGATCGTCGGGCTGACCTATCACCTGGCCGACGGCCAGGTGGTGCTGCGCGACCACATAGGCGACATCGGCGAGAACTGAAAGGCGACACGCCGGGCGACGTCGGACATGGTGTACTGACCTGCCCTTACCGTGATGTCGTGCTGGATCTAGAACCGCATGGCCCGCTGCCCCAACAGATCTATTGGCGACGCAGGGCTCTCGCGCTCGGCGTGGCCGCGCTCGTCATCGGCATCATCGCCGCCGTGGTCGCGGTCGTCGTGATGAACAGCACCAGCAACGAGCAGCCCACCGCCAACGAGTCGCAGCAGACGCAGGCGGCCGCCCCGCCGACGCCGCTGCCCGGCGAGAACCCCGGGGTCAAGACCCCGATCCAGCCGCCGGCCCAGCAGGCCCCGCCGCCGACCGCCACCCCGACAGCGGCCGTGGTGCCCCCGCCGATCCTCAAGGAGGGCGACGACTGCCCCGACTCGACGCTGGCGGTCAAGGGCATCACCAACGAGCCGCAGTACGTCGTCGGCGACCAGCCGAAGTTCACGATGGTCGTCACGAACATCGGCCTGGTGGCCTGCCAGCGCGACGTGGGCGCAGCGGTGCTCGCCGCCTACGTGTACTCGCTGGACAACCAGCGGCTGTGGTCGAACCTGGACTGCGCGCCGTCCAACGAGACGCTGATCAAGACCTTCCAGCCCGGTGAGCAGGTGACCACCGAGGTGACGTGGACGGGCATGGGTTCGGCGCCGAACTGCCCGCTGCCGCGCCAGCCGATCGGGCCGGGCACCTACAACCTGGTCGTCCAACTGGGCAACCTGCGCTCGGCGACGGTTCCGTTCATGCTCGCCCAGCCGCAGCAGCTGCCGCCGGGTGCGCCGGGAGCGGTTCCGGCACCGGCGCCCGCGCCGGCACCGGGCGGCTGAGTCAGGCCAGCCGGTCGGCGATCGTCGACTCGGCCAGCTGCGACAGACCCTCGCGGATGTGGCGGGCCCACATCGAGCCGATGCCCTCCACCGACTGCAGATCGCTGGCGCTCGCAGCCAGCAGGCCCTGCAGCGAGCCGAAGTTGCGCACGAGCAGGTCGACGTGCGCGAACTGCAGCCGCGGGATGCCCGCCATCGCC
This sequence comes from Mycolicibacterium psychrotolerans, assembly GCF_010729305.1. NCBI lineage: Bacteria > Bacillati > Actinomycetota > Actinomycetes > Mycobacteriales > Mycobacteriaceae > Mycobacterium > Mycolicibacterium psychrotolerans. The sequence goes on from NZ_AP022574.1 coordinate 1,558,955, forward strand.
CGGTAGCCCCGAGAGCTCATCGCCGAATCCTGCGCCTCTGCGGTCGACGGATAACCGAAAACCCGTGCCAGCGTGGTGAAGTCGAGCAGCTCGCTGTCGGAGAGCCCGTCGAGTTCCTCGAGGGTGGCGGTGACCTGGGCGGCGGTCGGCGGGTCCGGGTTGGCGTGGTAGTCCCGCACGATGAGCTCGCGGTCGGTGTCGTTGTCGCCCACCAGCTCGTCGAGCTGCAGTTTGAGCTGTCGGCCGTCGGTGCCGAGTTCGACGACGTCGGAGTCGATCTCGAGGCTGATCCGGCGCACCATCTCGAGGCGCTGCACCACGGTCATCACGTCGCGCAGCGTCACGAAGTCCTCGATCTCGGCCATCGACAGCTGCCGGCTCACCTCGTCGAGGCGGGTCTTGTAGCGCTCCAGCGTGTCGATGGTCTGGTTGGCCCGCGACAGGATCGTCGCCGACTCGGGCACCACGTGCCGCTCGCCCGCGACGTACACCGTCACGATGCTCATCGAGTGGCTGACGGAGATCACCGGGTAGCCGGTCTGGATCGCGGTGCGCTCGGCCGAGCGGTGCCGGGTGCCGGACTCCTCGGTCGGGATCGACGGGTCGGGCACCAGCTGGACGTTGGCCCGCAGAATGCGGCTGCCGTCGCTGGAGAGCACCACGGCGCCGTCCATCTTCGACAGCTCGCGCAGCCGGGTCGGTGCGTAGCGCACGTCCAGCGAGAAACCGCCGTCGCAGATCGCCTCGACGCTGTCGTCGTAGCCGATGACGATCAGCGCCCCGGTGCGCCCCCGCAGAATGCGTTCCAGGCCGTCACGCAGCGGGGTGCCGGGCGCCAGCCGGGCGATCGTCTCCCGCAGTGTCGGCCGGGCCAGCTGCACGACCGTGCGTGAGGTCCGTCCCGTCGACTTCACGGCCATCTGTTCCCCTCGGATCCGCCTCAGTTCGCGCCATTCTGGCTGATCCGGCGCAGGACCTGCAATGCCGAGGTGATGTCGTCGGCCGGGATCGTGCGCAGCCCGGCGGGCGGGGGCGGCACCCCGGCGGGCACGACGGCGCAGGTGAAGCCCAGCCGCGCGGCCTCCGACAGCCGGCGGTCCATCCCCGTCACCCGGCGCAGGTCCCCGGCGAGCCCGACCTCCCCGATCGCGATCGCGTTCGTCGGCATCGGCAGGTCGGTGAACGCCGACGCGATGGCCAGCGCCACCGCGAGATCGGACGACGAGTCGGTCAGACGCATGCCGCCGACCGTGGACAGGTAGATGTCGTTGGCGCCGACGGGCAGCCGGGCCCGCTTCTCCAGCACGGCGGTGATCATCGCCGCCCGCGAGGAGTCGATGCCGCTGACCGCCCGGCGCGGGCTGCCGCTCGCCGGTGAGCCGATGAGCGCCTGCACCTCGCCGATCATCGGCCGCTTGCCGTCCAGCGTCACCGTCACCGATGTGCCGGGCACCGCCTTGGGGCGCTGGTCGAGGAACAGTCCCGACGGATCGGAGACGCACTCGATCCCGTTGTCGTGCAACAGGAAACACCCCACTTCGTCGGCGGCGCCGAACCTGTTCTTGACGCCGCGCACCATCCGCAGCGACGTCGCCCGGTCGCCCTCGAAGTGCAGCACGACGTCGACGAGGTGTTCCAGGGATCGGGGCCCGGCGATCGCGCCGTCCTTGGTGACGTGGCCGACGAGCAGCATGGCCACCCCGGTGGTCTTGGCCGTCATCGTCAGGGCGGTGGTGACCGCGCGGACCTGGGTGACACCCCCGGTGACTCCGTCCGCCTCGGTGGTCGACATGGTCTGCACCGAGTCGACGACCACCAGCGACGGCGCGACCGCCTCGATGTGGCCGAGCGCGGTCTGCAGATCCGACTCCGCGGCGAGGTAGACCTCGTCGTGCGCGCAGCCGGTGCGTTCGGCGCGCAGCCGGATCTGGCCTGCCGACTCCTCACCCGACAGGTACAGCGCCCGGCGACCGGTCTGCGCCCACCGGTGGGCCACCTCGAGCAGCAGTGTGGACTTGCCGACCCCCGGATCGCCGGCAAGCAACGTCACCGAACCGGGCACCAGGCCGCCGCCCAACACGCGGTCGAGTTCGCTGACCCCGGTGTGGAAGTGCCGCGTGCTGCCCGGATCGATGGAGCTGATCGGCACCGCCGGAGACGTGGGAGCGACGACACGCCGGGTGGCCGAACCGCCGACCGCGGTCAGCGCGACTTCGTCGACCGTGCCCCAGGTGCCGCACTCAGAGCAGCGGCCGACCCACTTGGGCGTGATGTGGTGGCATTCCGAACACCGGTATTGCGAACGTGTTTTCGAAGTCCGGGCCACGGGGTGACGGTATCCGCCGGGACCGACAGATCGGGCGCGGCGCGCCCGGTGCGAAGGTCAGTGCCCGCCGGAGTGGCCTTCGGCCGGCGCGCCGTCGTCGGTGACCTCGCGCCGCGGCGCCTCGCCCGCGGAGATCGGCACCGGCACGGTGGCGTCGCCGGACTTCTCGAACGTGAAGGTGAAGTCGTAGGTCAGCCCGTTGGTGATCGGCTTCTTCAGCGCCACCTTGGCCTCGGCGGCGTCGGCGGGCTCGACGCTCTCCAGCGCTTTGGTCTGACCGTCGGGGGTGCCGACCACCAGCACACCGTTGGCCGGCAGCGCGCCGTCACCGGTCAGCGTCACCGTGCCCACGTCGGACGTGATCCGGACCAGCTTGTCGTTGACGTCGGCCGAGGTGTTGGCGGCGGTGAAGATCAACTCGACGTCGCGGCCAGGCTGGACGTAGTCCGCGGTCTGCTGGGCGCGCAGGTGCACGTTGCGCAGCGCGATGGGACCGGCTTTGCCGCTGGTGCCGTTGATCGCGGGCTCTTGCGTCGCGGTCTGGGACACCTGGCCCGCGCCGCAGCCGCTCAGGGCGACGGACAGGCCCACCGCGGCGGTCGCCACAGCGGCGGTGATGACAGAAGTGCGCCGTTCTAAGGGGTTCACTGGGTGCCTCCTGCTCGGCCGACAACGCGACGTGACATGCCGGTCTTCCTGGTTCGACTATGCAGAGTAGTAGGTCGCGATTGCGCACGGTAGCGCAGGGCGCGAGAGATGCGGCCCAGGCCCGCGCCTTGCACGGATTCGTCGGTGTGTCAACCCCTGGTGTTCGCCGACTGTGCCCCTGACCTGCATTGTTGGCGCACCCCTGTCGGCGGCGCGTGTTAAACTCGTCATGTGAAAGGGGCTCGAAACTGATGATTTTCAAGGTCGGAGACACCGTTGTCTATCCACACCACGGTGCTGCGTTGATCGAGGCGATCGAAACCCGGACCATCAAGGGCGAACAGAAGGAATATCTCGTCTTGAAGGTCGCCCAGGGTGATCTCACCGTTCGGGTGCCCGCGGACAACGCCGAATACGTGGGTGTGCGCGATGTCGTCGGACAGGAAGGCCTCGACAAGGTCTTCCAGGTGCTCCGCGCCCCGCATACCGAGGAGCCGACCAACTGGTCGCGCCGGTACAAGGCCAATCTGGAGAAGCTCGCCTCCGGTGATGTGAACAAGGTGGCCGAGGTCGTCCGTGACCTGTGGCGCCGCGATCAGGAGCGCGGTCTGTCCGCCGGCGAGAAGCGCATGCTGGCCAAGGCCCGGCAGATCCTGGTGGGTGAGCTCGCGCTGGCCGAGAACACCGACGACGAGAAGGCTGCGACCATTCTCGACGAGGCTCTCGCCGCCGCGTCCTGAAGGACGTGATTCCCCGCGTCGGTCTCGGGACCGACGTTCATCCCGTCGAAGTCGGACGCCCGTGCCGGCTGCTGGGTCTGCTGTTCGACGACGCCGACGGCTGTGCCGGTCATTCCGACGGTGACGTCGCCGCCCATGCCCTCTGCGACGCTCTGCTGTCCGCGGCGGGTATGGGCGACATCGGCGAGGTCTTCGGCACCGACCGCCCGCAGTGGCGGGGGGTGTCCGGTGCGGACATGCTGCGCCACGTGCGCTCGCTGCTCGACGGCGCCGGCGTGCGCGTCGGCAACGCCGCAGTGCAGGTCATCGGCAACCGGCCCAAGATCGGTCCCCGCCGGGCCGAGGCCCAGCAGGTGCTCTCCGAACTGCTGGGGGCCCCGGTTTCGGTGTCTGCCACCACCACCGACGGCCTCGGTCTGACCGGGCGGGGCGAGGGTCTGGCGGCGATCGCGACGGCCCTGGTTTTTGACGATGAGGGTTTCGCCTGATCGGGCCGGTAAGCTGGCCCGTCGTGACCGAACGCCCCGCAGCTGTCATGCGGCTCTATGACACCTTGTCTGGCGGTGTGCGCGATTTCGCGCCACTGCGGCCCGGCCACGTCTCGATCTACCTGTGTGGCGCCACGGTGCAGGGCCTGCCGCACATCGGCCACGTCCGCAGCGGTGTCGCGTTCGACGTGCTGCGCCGCTGGCTGACCGCCAAGGGCTTCGACGTCGCGTTCATCCGCAACGTCACCGACATCGACGACAAGATCCTCACCAAGGCCGCCGACGCGGGCCGGCCGTGGTGGGAGTGGGCGGCGACCTACGAGCGGGCGTTCTCGGCCGCCTACGACGCGCTCGGCGTGCTTCCCCCGTCGGGCGAGCCGCGCGCCACCGGGCACATCACCCAGATGGTGGAGCTGATCGAGCGGCTGATCGACCGCGGCCACGCCTACACCGGGGCGGGCGACGTCTACTTCGACGTCGCGACCCTGCCGGACTACGGCAAGTTGTCCGGCCACCGGATCGACGACGTGCACCAGGGTGAGGGCGTCGCGACGGGCAAGCGCGACCAGCGTGACTTCACGTTGTGGAAGGGCGCAAAACCGGGTGAGCCGTCGTGGCCCACGCCGTGGGGCCGCGGCCGCCCCGGCTGGCACACCGAATGTGTCGCGATGGCCCACGAGTACCTCGGCGCCGAGTTCGACATCCACGCCGGCGGAATGGACCTGGTGTTCCCGCACCACGAGAACGAGATCGCCCAGGCCGAGGCCGCCGGGGACGGCTTCGCCCGGTTCTGGCTGCACAACGGCTGGGTCACCATGGGCGGGGAGAAGATGAGCAAGTCGCTGGGCAACGTCCTGGCGATTCCCGCTGTGCTGCAACGGGTTCGGGCCGCCGAGTTGCGCTACTACCTGGGCAGTGCGCACTACCGATCGATGCTCGAGTTCTCCGAGACCGCGCTGGCCGACGCCGCGAAGGCCTACACCGGCATCGAGGACTTCCTGCACCGGGTGCGCACCCGCGTCGGCGCGGTGGTGCCGGGCGAGTGGACGCCGAAGTTCGGCGCCGCGCTCGACGACGACCTGTCGGTGCCGATCGCGCTGGCCGAGGTGCACGCAGCGCGCGCCGAGGGCAACCGCGCACTCGATGCCGGAGACCACGAGTCGGCGCTCAGCCACGCGATGTCGATCCGCGCGATGATGGGCATCCTGGGCGCGGATCCGCTCGACGAACGCTGGGAGTCCCGCGACGAGACGTCGGCGGCGCTGGCGGCGGTCGACGTACTGGTCCAGGCCGAGGTGCGGCGACGCGAAGAGGCCAGGGCGCGCCGTGACTGGGCCGAGGCCGACGCGATCCGCGACCGGCTCAAGGAGGCGGGCATCGAGGTGACCGACACCGGCGACGGTCCCCAGTGGTCACTGTCGGACGGGACGGACAAGTAATGGCGGGCAACTCTCAGCGGCGCGGCGCGGTGCGCAAGGCCGGCACCAAGAAGGGCCCGCAGGTCGGCTCCGGCGGCGTGCGTCGCCGCGGGCTGGAGGGCAAGGGCGCGACCCCGCCTGCGCACCAGCGGCCCAACCATCCGGCGGCCAAACGCGCCGCCAAGGCCGCCCGTTCGCAGCAGGGCAGACACCGCAAGACCGACGAGACCGAGGTTGTCCTCGGCCGCAACCCCGTGGTGGAGTGCCTGCGCGCCGGGGTTCCTGCGACGGCGCTCTACGTCGCGCTCGGCGCCGATTCCGACGAACGGCTGACCGAGGCGGTGCAGACCGCGGCCGACAGGGGCATCGCGATTCTCGAGGTGCCGCGGCACGACCTCGACCGGATCGCCGCCAACGGCATGCACCAGGGCCTGGCACTCCAGGTGCCGCCCTACGCGTACGCCCACCCCGACGATCTGCTGGCCGCGGCGAAGAAGGATGCGGCCCCGCCGCTTCTGGTCGCCCTGGACAACATCTCCGACCCACGCAACCTGGGCGCCATCGTGCGTTCGGTCGCGGCGTTCGGCGGACACGGCGTGCTGATCCCGCAGCGCCGATCCGCGTCGGTGACCGCGGTCGCGTGGCGCACCAGCGCGGGCGCCGCGGCACGCACCCCGGTGGCCCGGGCGACCAACCTCAACCGCGCGCTCAAGCAGTACGCCGACGCGGGCGTGCAGATCGTCGGCCTCGACGCCGGCGGCGACACCGCGATCGACGACATCGACGGCAGCGGCCCGATCATGGTGGTGGTCGGTTCCGAGGGCAAGGGGCTGTCCCGGCTGGTGCGGGAGAACTGCGACGCCATCGTGTCGATCCCGATGGCCGGGCCCACCGAGTCGCTCAACGCGTCGGTGGCCGCCGGAGTGGTGCTCGCCGAGATCGCGCGGCAGCGCCGCGGCTGATCAGACGCCGAACAGCCGCAGCCCCGCCCACAGCGCGAGCACCGACGCGACGAGCACGGCCGGTGTGGTGGCCAGGCCGACGCGGCTGAACTCGGCGAAGCTGGGGTTGATGTCCCGGCGGACCACGCTGCGCCACAACAGGTTCGCCAGCGACCCGACGTAGGTCAGGTTCGGGCCGACGTTGACGCCGATCAGCACCGCCAGCACGGCCGCGGGACCGACCGGGGTCACCAGAGGTAGCAGCACCAGCACGGCGGGCAGATTGTTGACGACGTTGGAGAGCACTGCGGCCACGGCCGCGATGCCGAGCAGCGCCAGCAGGCCCTGCCCGTCGGGCAGCACCCTCTGCATCGCGGACTCGAGCCCGTTGCGCATCACCGCGGCCACCACCACGCCCAGGCACAGCACGAACGCCAGGAACGGCAGGTCGAGCGCCGCGGTGATCTCGGCGATCGAGCTGCGCCGCGTCACGAGCCCGCGCACACCGAGAACCACGGCCCCGGCCAGCGCCGCCCAGGCCGGCGACAGCCCGAGCAGCGAGGTGATCGCGAAGCCGGCCAGCGTCAGCGCGACGACCACCAGCGCGAACAGCGGCACGTCCACGGGTTCCCGGGGCGCAGGCCGGGCCCGGACCCGTAGGTCCTTGGCGAACAGCAGGCGCAGCAGCACGAACTCGACGGCGATCGCGGCCAGCCACGGCAACGTCATCAGCGCGGCGAAGTGCAGGAACGTCAGCCCCGCCGCGCCGAAGGCCAGCAGGTTGGTCAGGTTGGACACCGGCAGCAGCAGTGACGCGCTGTTGGACAGGTGCGCGGTCGCGTAGGCGTGCGGCCGGGCCGGCACGGCCAGCGTGCGCGCGGTGGCCAGCACCACAGGCGTCAGTAGCACGACCGTGGCGTCCAGGCTCAGGATCGCGGTGACCGCCGCGGAGATCCCGAACACCGACACCAGCAGCCGGCTCTGCCCGCCCGAGGTGGCGCGGGCCATCAGCACGCCCGCGGCGTGGAACAGTCCCTCGTCGTCGCAGAGCCGGGCGAGCACCAGCACCGCCGCCAGGAAGCCCACGACGGGTGCGAGCCGGGTCACCTCGGCCAGCGCGTCATGCCGGTCGATCGCGCCGGCCACGATCACGAGTGCGGCGGCGGGCACCGCGACGACGGCTTCGGGCCAACCGTGGGGGCGCAGCAGTGCGAACCCGAGGACCGCGACGAGCGCGGCCACCGACAGGATCAATTCCATGGATCGGCGCGCTGCCAGAGGGTCGGCAGGTGCAGGGGGATGCCGTCCTCGGCGGCCAGCCGGCTGAGCACCCGCATCGAGGCGTCGAGGTCGTCGGCGGCGAACGGCAGCGCGCGCAGCGGCTGATCCAGGGGGCGGAAGAAGTCGTCCCAGTGGATGAGCACGACCCGGCGCGCCCCGACCGTGCGCACGGTCTCCGTCCAGTACTCCACGAGGTAGCTCTCCGGCTGCAGCCCGAGCTGCCCGACGCCGAGGTAGGCGACGTCGGCGTGCCTGCCGCGCAGCGCGCCGCGCAGGTAGCCGGCGCTGCCGACGATCAGCAGTGTGCGGCCGCTGGGCCGGTGGGCCACCAGCGTGGACCAGGCCTCGCCGCAGCGGTACGCCGACGCCCGCGCGGGCGGCCGGACGGGCGCGGTGATCTGTCCGGGGAAGCGGTCGGGCGGGCAGTGGTGCCCCTCGATCAGCGTCAGGTCGTACGCCCCGGCGGTGACCGGCCGGCCGGGGGTGACGACGTCGACGCGGTCCAGGTCCGCACCGCGCCCGAGGTGCGCCGCGGAGGCGCCGCCGATGAGCCGCGCCCCGGTGCGGCCGGCGACGACTGCCGAATCCATCGCGTGGTCGAAATGGGTGTGAACCGGGGTGACGGCGTCGAGGCGCTCGACACCGAGCCTGCTCAGGGCGTGCTGGATGCGGGGCTGCGACGGGCGCAGGGGGCGGGTCGCGACGGTCAGCAGGCCGGGCCGGCTGAAGAACCCGTCGGTCATCACCGCGGAGTCGCCGTCGTCGATGAGCAGCGTCGTGACGCCGGCCCACGTCACCGTGACCGGGGCCGTCGCGGCCGCGGCGGGCACGTCGAAGCGGTGGGCGTAGGCGGTGAGATCGGGACGGCCGAGCCTCAGACGCATGACGGCCACCCTAGGGCGTGCGCGCCGCCCTGACGCCGCGCAGTCCCGCCACCGCGGCGCCGAGGCAGGCGGCGGCCACCGCGCCTGCGAACCACGGGAACACCGACCCCAGATCCCACTGCGTGGCCGCCCATCCCGCGACGAGCGTCGGTACTGCCATCGCGGTGTAGGCCAGCAGGTAGAACGCCGACATCGTCTCGCCGCGGCGGCCGGCGGGCACCACGTCGGACAGGTGGCGCAGCGAGCCTCCGAAGCCGAGCCCGAACGTCGCGCCGAGCAGCGCCGCGGCCACGAACACCAGCTGCGGCTGGTGGGTCAGCAGCACCGGGATGGTCAGCAGCAGCGACACGGCCATCCCGACGTCGCCGACGATCGCGGAGTACTTGGCCGGCAGCCGGGTCGCGGCGAGCTGGGCCAGCGCCGCGGCGAACGCCGTGGTGCCGACGACGGCACCGCCGAAGACGAGGTTGTCGATGTGGGTCTGCCGGGCGGCCAGCGACGGGTACAGCGACAGCAGCACGCCCAGCACTGACCACGACGCCATAGCGCCGAGCGCGGAGAACCAGAAGTCGGACCGGATCTCCTGCGGTACCGCGGGTTTGGCGATGCGGATCGGTCCCTGGGCGCGATCGGTGTGCGGCTCGCGCAGGGCCAGCAGCCCGATCCCGACGATCAGGCAGATCACGGCGACCACCGCGTACGGGGTGCGCAGCGGGTGCGGCGCGTACTGGGCGAGCAGCGCGGAGCCCAGGATGGCGACGGTCATGCCGACGTTGAAGCTGACGCCGGAGAGCTGACCCGACCGCACGCCGTGGTCGGGGCGCAGGTCCAGCAGGGCGGCCGCACCGGCGACGACGATCGAGCCGACGGCAGCGCCGTGGATGGTGCGGGCGAGCAGCAGCAGCGCCATGTTGTCGGCGACGAGGAAGACGCCCAACCCGACCAGCAGCGCGATCAGGGCGCCGACGAGCACCGGTTTGCGGCCCACCACGTCGGAGATCCGGCCCGACACCAGCACGGCGGCGAGCGCGGCGACGGCGTAGACCGCGAACACGATCGTGGTGGCCAGCGGCGAGAGGTGCCAGTTCGACTCGTAGATGCCGTACAGCGGCGCGGGCAGCCCCGACACCCCGAGCGCGACGCCGCTCAGCACCAGCAGCAGCGGGTAGGCCCAGCGCTGCGTCTCGCTGATCGGACGGTCGATCGCCACCATCGGGTGCCCCACTTTCCGGTCGGTTTGACAGACATCGAACCCGATCGAGCGTACGCTGGGTTCGACGAACATCAAACCCCGCGTGGTGAAGGACACTCATGGCCGACGACGCGCACCCGGTCGCTCCGGTGCAGCAGGTGCTGGCGGCGCTGCACGATCCGGTCCGGCTGGAGATCGTGCGGCGGCTGCACAACGCCGGCGCGCCACTGCAGTGCGGGGCGCTCTACGACGGCATCAACAAGTCGACGGCGACCCACCATTTCAAGATCCTTCGGGAGGCCGGCGTGACCGAGCGCCTGGTCATCGACGGACTGACGTTCCAGCGGCTGCGCGTCGACGAGGTGGAGACCGCCCTGCCGCGGTTGCTGGGCAGCGTGGTGTCGTGCGCCAACCGCGACGCCGGCGCCTCCGTCAGCTGAACGGCGAGAGGTCGACGCCCTCGGCCAGCAGCCGGGTCCGCACCGCGGTGGCGATCTGCACGGCGCCCTCGGAGTCGCCGTGCACGCACACCGATTCGACGGTGATCGGAATCGTCGAGCCGTCCACCGCGGCCACCCGGCCCGCGGTGACCATCGAGATCACCCGTTCGGCGATCTCGTCGGGGTCGCTCAGCACCGCGTTGCGCTCCCGCCGCGACACCAGCTGCCCGTCCGGCCGGTAGGACCGGTCGGCGAACGCCTCGGCGACCGTGCGCAGCCCGAGCTCGCCGGCCGCGTCGAACAGCACCGAGCCGGCGAGGCCCAGCAGAGGGAGCTCCGGATCCACCGCGTGCACCGCCTCGGCCACCGCGCGGGCCTGGTCGCGGTGGGTGACCACCGCGTTGTACAGCGCGCCGTGCGGCTTGACGTAGGACACCGTCGAACCGGCGGCCTTGGCCAGCGCTGACAGCGCGCCGATCTGGTACATCACGTCGGCGGCCAGCTCTTCGGGTGGCACATCGATGAACCGGCGGCCGAAGCCCGCGAAGTCGCGGTAGCTGACCTGGGCGCCGATCCGCACGCCGCGTTCGGCGGCCAGCCGGCACGTGCGCGCCAGAGTCGCCGAGTCCCCGGCGTGGAAGCCGCAGGCGACGTTGGCGCTGGTGACGATTCCCAGCATCGCGTCGTCGTCGCCGAGCTGCCATACCCCGAAGCCCTCGCCGAGGTCGGCGTTGAGGTCGACCGTGCGGGTGGCCACGACGACCAGCCTAACGGCGGCTGCCGATCAGCCAGCAGATCAGGAAGATGGCGAACGAGATCGTGGTGACGAACACCGACACCGGCACGCCGGGGGCCAGGGACAGCACCAGGCCGCCGATGGCCGCGGTCTCGGCGAACAGCACCGAGGCGCCCATCGCCTTGACCGGGGACGTGAACACCCGTGCCGCCGCGGCCGCCGGGGTGATCAGCAGCGACATCACCAGCAGTGCGCCGACGATCTGCACGCCCTGGGCGGCGGTGACGCCCACCAGCGCGGCGAACACGATGCCCAGGCCGCGCACCGGCACGCCGCGGCCGGCGGCCACCTCCGGATCGACGGTCGCGAACAGCAGCGGCCGGTAGGACACCGCGAGCACCGCGATGACCAGCGTGGCCACCACGGCCAGCAGTGTCAGCCCGGAGTATCCGACGCCGACGATCTGCCCGGTCAGCAGCGCGAAGCTGGTTCCGGTGCGGCCGGGGTAGAGGTGGATGAACAGCACCGCCAGGCCCAGGCCGAACGCCAGCACCACGCCGATCGCCGAGTCGCGCTCGCGGGCCCGCTGGCCGAGGATGCCGAACAGCACGGCCGCCAGCGCTGACCCCAGCAGCGCGCCGATGCCGATGTTGAAGCCGGCCAGCAATGCGAAAGCCGCGCCGGTGAGGGACAGCTCGCTCGAGCCGTGCACCGCGAAGGACATCTGCCGCATGACGATCAGCGGGCCGACGATGCCCGACACGAGCGCCAGCAGCGCCGAGGCGAGCAGCGCCTGCTGGACGAAGTCGCGGCCGAGCAGGTCGGCGGTGGCGCCGAAATCGAAGAAGTGGGCGACGACGTCGGAGAGCTTGTCATTCATGGGCGTGCCCCGGGCCCTCGCAGTGGTCGTGCTGGTACTGGCTGTGTTCGCCGATGACGATGTAGCGCCCGCCGATCTCGAGCACCTCGATCTCGGCGCCGTAGAGCTCCGACAGAGTCTCCGACGTCATCACCTCGGCGACCGTGCCGACGCGGAACCGGCCGTCGACGAGGTAGATGACCCGGTCCACGTACGGCAGCACCGGATCGACCTCGTGGGTGACGAACAGGACCGCCGTGCCTGCGTCGCGGCGGCGCCGGTCGATCAGGGCCGAGACCAGGCCTGCGTTGGCGGGATCGAGATTGAGCAGCGGCTCGTCGCACAGCAGCAGCACGGGGTCGGTCACCAGCGCCTGCGCCACCCGGATGCGCTGCAGCTCGCCGCCGGACATCACGCCCACCGACGCGTGCGCCAACCCGGTGCCGTTGACCTGGGCCAAGGCCTGCCGGACCGCCTCTCGTTTGGTGCGGCGCGCGGCCGGGCCCCAGCCGGCGAAGCCCCACCGGTGCCCGTCATAGCCGAGCGCCACCAGATCCGATGCGCGCAGCGACAGCCCGCGGTCCATCGAACGGTGCTGGGGCACATAACCGATCTGCTGGCTGCCCGTCGTGACGGGTGCGCCGGCGATCCGCACGCTGCCTGCGCTCAGCGGTACCTGTCCCAGCAGCACCTTGAGCAGCGACGTCTTGCCGGTGCCGTTGGGGCCCAGCACGGCGATGAACTCGCCGGCGCGCACCGTGAGGTCGAGGTCGTCCCACAGCACGCGGTCGCCGAAGGACAGCCGCGCGTGGCGCAGTTCTACGAGGTCGTCGATGGGCACGGAGGGTGATTATCGGCCGGGTGGCGCCGGACTATCCAGCGCGGCCGCGATCTCGTCGACGGTCTTGCGCTGCCACCGCAGGTAGTCCATGCCGTCGGGCAGCGTCTCGGTGACCGAGATGACCGGCAGCACGGCTCGGCGCGCGGCGTCCGAGAGTTGCTTGCTGACCGGTCCCTCCGTCTGGGTGTTCACCACGATGGCCGACACCTGGCGGTTGTTGATCAGGTCCAGCACGGCGGCCAGATCGCCGGGAGACGGGTCGCCACCCTCCTCGACGGCGTTCGCGAACGACGGCGGCGTCTTGTCCTCGATGCCGGCGTTGCGCAGGGCGTAGTACGCGACGGGTTCGGTGGACACGACCGAGGCGCCGGGGTGGGCTTCGCCGATGCCGCGCTGCGCCAGCGTGAGCGTGTCCAGGTCGTCGCCGAACTTCTGCGCGTTGGCGGTGTAGTCCGCGGCGTGTTCGGCGTCGGCCTGCCCGAGGGTTTCGGCGATGTGGTCGGCGACGGCCTTCACTGTCGGGAGGTCGTAGAAGACGTGCTCGTTGGGCGGCGGCTGGGTCGGCGAGAGCGACGACGCGTCGATGGTCGGGATGTCGGGCGAGTTCTGCAGGACGTCCTCGATCCAGTGGTCGTAGTGGTCGCCGTTGTAGAGGACCAGGGATGCGTCGGCGATCTCGGCAACGTCGGACGGGCTGGCCTCGAAGGAGTGCGGGTCGGCGACGGTGCCGCTGACGATGGGCTTCACGGTCGCGTGGTCGCCGACGACGGCGGTGGCGACGCTGCCCCACACGTCGGTGGAGGCGACCACGTTGGCGGTGCCGTGCTCGGTGTTCGGCTGCTGCTGGGAACAGCCGGCCGTGGTGACCGTGAGCAGGGCGGCCACGGCCACGGCGGGCAGGGCGACGAGGGCTCGCATGCGCAACTCCTGATACAAATGAAAATCGTTTCCATTAACTTCGTCAATGTAGCGCATGTGTGCCGGTGCGTGCTCAGCGCCGGGGTGATGGGTGATGAATTACCCTCTACAGAGCATGTCCAGGACTCCGACGCCGAGACGGCGCGCGACCCTGGCTTCCCTGGCCGCCGAACTCAAGGTCTCGCGCACCACCGTCTCCAACGCCTACAACCGGCCGGATCAGCTGTCGGCCGAACTGCGCGAGCGGGTGCTGTCCACGGCCAAGCGGCTCGGCTACCCGGGACCCGACCCGGTGGCCCGCTCCCTGCGCACCCGCAGGGCCGGCGCGGTGGGCCTGATGATCACCGAACCGCTGAACTACTCGTTCAGCGATCCCGCGGCGCTCGACTTCGTCGCCGGGCTCGCCGAATCGTGCGAGGCGGTCGGGCAGGGGCTGCTGCTGGTGGCGGTCGGCCCCAACCGCAGTGTCACCGACGGAACGGCCGCGGTGCTGGCCGCGGGTGTCGACGGGTTCGTGATCTACTCAGCCTCCGACGACGACCCGTACCTGCCGGTGGTGCTGCAGCGTCATCTGCCCGTCGTGGTGGTCGACCAGCCCAAGGACGTGCCGGGCACGTCGCGGGTCTGCATCGACGACCGGGCCGCGATGCGCGCGCTGGCCGAGTACGTGCTCGAACTGGGGCACCGCGAGATCGGGTTGCTGACCATGCGGCTGGGCCGCGACTGGCCGCACGGCGGTCCCCGGCCGGCGCTGGCCGACCCCGAACGCGTCCGCACCCCGGACTTCCACGTCCAGAGCGAGCGCATCGGCGGTGTGCGCGACGCGATGGCCGCCGCCGGCCTTCGCCCGGACTCGCTGACCGTGGTGGAGAGCTATGAGCATCTGCCCTCCTCGGGGGGCGCAGGCGCCGACGTGGCACTGGAGGCCAACCCGCGCATCACCGCGCTGATGTGCACCGCCGACGTGCTCGCCCTCTCCGCGATGGACCGGCTGCGCGCCCGCGGGGTGTACGTGCCGGGGCAGATGACGGTGACCGGGTTCGACGGGGTGCCCGAGGCGCTGTCGCGCGGGCTGACCACCGTGCGGCAGCCGAGCATCGAAAAGGGCCGTCGCGCAGGGGAATTGCTGCACAGTCCGCCTCGGTCGGGGCTGCCGGTCGTCGAGGTGCTCGACACGGAAGTGGTGCGGGGGCGCACCTCGGGTCCGCCCGCTTAACCTCCGGCGCGCACCGTCAGCAGGAACTCCAGTGCGGCGGCCACGTCGTCGGGCGAGGACACCCGCTGCGTCGCCGCGGTGTCGCCGGGCCCGACCTTCACCCCGACGTCGGCGTCGGTCAGCCTGCGGACGCCTTCTCGTCGGTCACGTCGTCGCCGAAGAACACCACCGCCGACGCGTCGTGTTCGGCCCGCAGGATGTCGAGCGCCTCACCCTTGTCGGTGGAGATCACCGCGAACTCCAGCACCGCCTTGCCCGTCGTGGCGTGCGGCCAGCGCGACGAGTGCGCGGCCCGCGTCGGGCAGCGGCCGCGCGTCGGCGGGGTTGTTGACGATCGGGGACAGCGTGCCGTCGAAGTCGGAGGCGACAAGCAGCCGCGGGACCCGGGCCGCGGCCTCGAGGGCGGAGATGAGCTCCTGCGGCAGCACGGTGTCAGATCTTAGGCTGCTCGCCGTCGCCGATCAGCAGCCGCATCGCCAGATCGAGGCGCTTGCTCACGTCGGTCGCCGAGGCGCGGCGGGTCAGCCACGCGAGCAGGTTCGACAGCCACACATCGGAGATCACGCGGGCGATGTGGTACTGGTCCTCGGTGGGTTCGCCGTCGCTCATCGCCCGGGCGAACATCGAGTCCATCAGCTTGCCGACGTAGTCGACCTCGCCGGCGGCCGACGCGTCGGCGAACACGAAGGCCCGCGTCATCGCCTCGGTCAGCAGCGGGTTGCGCTGCATGGCCCGATTGAGCTTGCCGACCATGATGTTGAGCCGCTGATACGGCGTGGCGCCGGCGGCCAGCACCGAGCGGTCGGTCTTGGCGTCGATGCGCTCGAACTCGCGGCCCAGCGCGGACACCAGCAGGTGCACCTTCGACGGGAAGTAGCGGTAGAGCGTGCCGACCGCGACGTCGGCCCGTTCGGCCACCGCCCGCATCTGCACGGCCTCGTAGCCGCCCTTGGACGCGATCGCCAGGGTGGCGTCCAGGATGCGTTTGCGGCGCTCCCGCTGCGCCTCGGAGCCCAGTTCGGATTCGGCCAGCACCGCGACGTTCATCACCTGACGGGGACGGGTGTCCGATCCCGCGGCGCCGGCGCGCGGCGACGTGCCTGCTGACGACTCAGACGACCCGGACATGCGGTTCGTGGCTCCTTCGGTGTGCGGTGCAACTGCTGAAAACGATACGCATGCCGGCCGGAGGTTTCCCACCGCCGCACTGTGTCGATCACGACAGTGGTCTGCTGCGATGGCGTTCGACTTGACGGTCGAACGCTGGCACTATTAGAACACGTTCTAGTGCGAAGCACGCTGTTCTCACCCAAACCCTAGGAGTCACGGTGTCTGCGACTATCACCGACGAGCAGGCCGCGGCGCGGGAACTGGTCCGGAGCTGGGCGTCGGGGTCGGGGTCCGTCGACGCGGTCCGCGACGTCGAACACGGCGCTCCCGACGCGTGGCGCGGGCCCTATGCCGCACTGGCCGACCTGGGGATGTTCGGCGTCGCGCTGCCCGAGGAGCACGGCGGCGCCGACGGCACCGTCTCCGATCTGTGCGCGATGCTCGAGGAGGCTGCGGCCGCCCTGGTGCCGGGCCCGGTGGCCACCACGGCGCTGGCCACGCTGGTGCTCGGGGACGCCCACGCCGAGTGGCTCGGGCAGCTCGCCTCCGGTGAGCGCACCGCGGGCGCCGCGCTGAGCGCCGACGTGACCGTGGCCGACGGCACGGTGTCCGGGACGGCGTCGGCCGTGCTCGGCGCCACGGCCGACGGACTCCTGCTGCTGCCTGCCGGCGACGCGTGGGTGCTGGTCGACGCCTCGGCGCCGGGCGTCACCGTCGAACCGCGCAAGGCCACCGACTTCTCCCGCCCGCTGGCGCGGGTGGTGCTCGACCACGCGGCCGCGGTGCCGGTCGCGCTCCCGGCCGCACGGGTGACCGACCTCGCGGCGACGCTGGCCGCGGCCGAGGCCGCCGGGGTGGCGCGCTGGCTGCTGCAGACCGCCACCGAGTACGCGAAGGTGCGCGAGCAGTTCGGCAAGCCCATCGGCAGCTTCCAGGCGATCAAGCACATGTGCGCCGAGATGCTGCTGCGCTCCGAGCAGGCGTCGGTGGCCGCGGCGGACGCGGCCCGCGCCGCGGGCGAATCCGATGATGCCCAGCTGTCGATCGCCGCGGCGCTGGCGGCCTCGGTGGGCATCGAGGCCGCCAAGGCCAACGCCAAGGACTGCATCCAGGTGCTCGGCGGCATCGGCATCACGTGGGAGCACGACTCGCACCTGTATCTGCGGCGGGCCTACGGCCTGGCGCAGTTCCTGGGCGGCCGGTCGCACTGGCTGCGCCGGGTGGCGGCGCTGACCCAGCAGGGTGTGCGCCGCGACCTGCAGATCGACCTCGCGTCGGTGGCCGACCTGCGGCCCGAGATCGCTTCTGCGGTGGCCGAAGTCGCGGCCGCGCCGGTCGACCGGCGGCAGCCCGTGCTGGCGGAGACGGGTCTGTTGGCGCCGCACTGGCCGCGGCCGCACGGGCGCGGGGCCGGCCCCGCCGAGCAGTTGCTGATCGACCAGGAGTTGGCCGCGGCAGGCGTCACCCGGCCCGATCTGGTGATCGGGTGGTGGGCCGTGCCCACGATCCTCGAACACGGCAGCGCCGAGCAGATCGAGCAGTTCGTCCCGGCGACGCTGCGCGGGGACCTGATGTGGTGCCAGTTGTTCAGCGAGCCGGGCGCCGGCTCGGACCTGGCGGCGCTGCGCACCAAAGCCGTTCGTGCCGAGGGCGGTTGGAAGCTCACCGGGCAGAAGGTGTGGACCTCGGCGGCGCAGAAGGCGCACTGGGGGGTGTGCCTGGCCCGCACCGATCCCGACGCTCCGAAACACAAAGGCATCACGTACTTCCTCATCGACATGAAGAGCCCGGGCATCGTGATCCGGCCGCTGCGCGAGATCACCGGCGACGAACTGTTCAACGAGGTGTTCTTCGACGACGTCTTCGTGCCCGACGAGATGGTGGTCGGCGGCGTCAACGACGGGTGGCGGCTGGCGCGCACCACGCTGGCCAACGAGCGCGTGGCGATGGCGCAGGGCACCGCGCTGGGCAATCCGATGGAGGAGCTGCTTCGCGTGGTGTCCGAGTCGGATGTCGATGACGCACAACGGGATCGGCTCGGCGAGCTGATCGTCACCGCGCAGGTCGGTTCGCTGCTGGATCAGCGCATCGCCCAGCTCGCTGTCGGCGGCCGTGACCCCGGGCCGCAGGCCAGCGCCCGCAAGCTGATCGGCGTGCGCTACCGCCAGGCGCTCGCGGAGTTCCGGATGGAGCTGTCCGAGGGCGCAGGCGCGGTGGAGAACCAGCAGGTGCACGACTTCCTCAACACCCGCTGCCTGACCATCGCGGGCGGCACCGAGCAGATCCTGCTGACGATGGCGGGGGAGCGGCTGCTCGGCCTGCCGCGTTAGCCGAACCGGGTCTGCGCGCAGGCGGACGGCGTGGTGAGGTTCACCCCGCCGTAGACGACCTGGATCTGGGAGCAGGCGATGAAGTCCGCGTCGGTGGCCGGCAGGCCGGTGCGCCACTGGATGGGCACCGAATCGCCGTCGGCGGTGAAGCGGGTGATGGGCCCGCCGCCGAAGTAGGTGATCGACAGCTCGACGTCGTCGAGGGCCCGGTACATCTTCGACAGCACGTTCTCGTGGTTGGCGCCCTTGAGCTCGCGCGGGTTGCCCGACGGCGCGCTGTACCAGGCCTGCTGCCAGACGTCCTTGCTGGAACTGCGCAGCGTGACCGTCTGACGCGCCCACGTGTCGCCGGGGAACCCGGTGGGACCCTCTCGCGTCAGCATGCTCGCCGTGGTGGTGAAGAAGCACCGAGCCTGGGCCGCATCGCAATTCGCCGACACCTGCATCTGGATCGACGTGGCGGGGTCGACGGGGATCGAGGACGTCTTCGTGTCCGACGCGGCAGTCGCCGTCGCCGGGTGGACGAGGACCGTGGTCAGCAGTGCTATCCCCAGTGTCCTGGCGCCTGCTGCTGCGAGCCGGTTCATCCTGGCAAACCTATCCGCTCGTCACTCGTCATAGGTCACTTCGACCGAATCCGAGAGCGGGTGGGCCTGACACGCCAGGATCAAGCCCTCGTCGAGATCCTGGTCTTCGAGCACATCGTTGACCTCCATCTCGATCTCGCCGGACTTCTTGACCACCGCGCAGGCGCCGCAGTGTCCCTCGCGGCAGGAGAACGGCGCATCGAGTCCCTTGTCCAGCAGCACGTCGAGCAACTTCGCCCGCCTCGGCCAGGACACCTCGTGGGTGGTGCCGTCCAGCGTCACCACCGCGGTCGCCGGGCCCTCGTCGCTGTCGTCGTCGGCGATGACCACGGCGGCGAACGGGTCGGACTCCAGCGACTTGAACACCTCGATGTGGATGCGTTCGGCGGGTGATCCGCAGGCGGTGAGCGCCTCCTGCGCGGCCGCCATGAAGGGCGCGGGACCGCAGAGGAAGGCCTCCCGCTCGCGGTAGGGCGCGAACAACTCGGCGAGCGCGGCCGCACTCGGGAGCCCCTGCACCGATTCCAGCCAGTGCACGACGGTCAGCCGGTCGGGGTACTTGGCCGCCAGGTCGCGCAGCGCGGCCGCGAAGATCACCGACGTCTCGTCGCGGTTGGCGTAGACGAGCGTGACCTTGCCGCCGCCCTCGGCCAGCGCGGACTTGAGGATGGCCATCATCGGGGTGATGCCGCTGCCCGCGGCCAGCAGCAGGAAGTCGGTGTCGAGCGTGCGGGGGACGAACGTTCCCGACGGGGCCAGCACGTGCACGCGCATGCCGGGGTGGGCGTGGTCGCACAGCCAGTTCGAGGCGTATCCGTCGGCGGTGCGCTTGACGGTGACGGTCATCGGGTCGCCGGTGGACGGCGAGCTGCACAGCGAGTAGCACCGGGCGACCGAGCCTGTCCGCTCGCTGGGCACCCGCAGCGTGAGGAACTGGCCGGGCGCGTAGCGCAGTTTCTCCTCGGGCACGGGTGCATCGGACGGCGCGGTGAACACCAGCGAACGGGCGTCGGCGGTCTCGTCGATCACCTGCGCGATCTCGAGTTCCAGCACGTGGTTGCCCAAAGGCTCGTCGGTCACAGTCGACTCTCTCTTCCCCACCGTCGGGCGTTCATAACTAGAACAGGTTACAGAAATGCATGTGTGCTGGTCCAGCGGCCACAGGACACCGCTACTCGACACAAATCGTAACGTGTTCTAATCTTTGGGCAGGTCCCTACACCCGGGAGGCACAACAGTGACGTCCATTGAACAGCGCGACGTGCAGTCGGTTCTAGCCGGCATCGACGATCTGCTGCCGCGGATCGCCAAACGCGCTCCAGCCGCCGAGGAACTGCGGCGCCTTCCCGATGAGACCGTGGCCGAACTCGACGAGGTCGGCTTCTTCAAGCTTCTGCAGCCCGAGCAGTGGGGCGGCCTGCAGTGCGATCCGACGGTTTTCTACGAGGCCGTCCGGCGCATCGCCAGCGCCTGCGGGTCCACCGGATGGGTCTCCTCGATCATCGGCGTGCACAACTGGCACCTCGCGCTGTTCGACCAGCAGGCCCAGGTGGACGTGTGGGGCGACGATCCCACCGTCCGGGTGTCGTCGTCCTACGCGCCGATGGGCGCGGGCACGGTCGTCGACGGCGGCTACCTGGTCAGCGGCGCCTGGCAGTGGTCGTCGGGATGTGACCACGCCACGTGGGCGTTCCTCGGCGGCCCGGTGATCAAGGACGGCCGGCCGGTCGACTTCGGCAGCTTCCTGATCCCGCGGGACGACTACCGCATCGACGACGTGTGGAATGTGGTGGGGCTCAAGGCCACCGGCAGCAATACCGTGGTGGTCAAGGACGTGTTCGTCCCGCGGCACCGGTTCCTGTCCTACAAGGCGATGAACGACGGCACCGCGGGCGGCTACCAGACCAACACCGCGCCGGTCTACAAGATGCCCTGGGGCACCATGCATCCGACGACCATCAGCGCGCCGATCATGGGCATGGCCTACGGCGCCTACGACGCGCACGTCGAGCATCAGGGCAAGCGCGTGCGTGCGGCGTTCGCCGGTGAGAAGTCCAAGGAGGATCCATTCGCCAAGATCCGGATCGCCGAGGCCGCCAGTGACATCGACGCCGGTTGGCGTCAGCTGATCGGCAACGTCGGCGAGGAGTACCAGCTGCTGCACGCCGGCCAGGAGATCCCGTTCTCCCTGCGCGCCCGTGCCCGCCGCGACCAGGTGCGTGCCACCGCGCGTGCGATCGCGTCGATCGACCTGTTGTTCGAGGCGTCGGGTGCGACCGCGCTCAACCTCGACCAGCCGGTGCAGCGGTTCTGGCGTGATGCGCACGCCGGCCGGGTGCACGCGGCCAACGAGCCCGAGCGCGCCTACCTGATCTTCGGCAACGACGCGTTCGGCCTCCCGCCCCAGGACACGATGGTCTAGATGACCTCGTTCGCCGCGGAAGCTGCTCAGCAGCAGGAGATCACGTTCGAGTCGACCTCACGCTATGCGCAGGTCGCCGACGACATGAGGCTGCACTACCACGAGGCAGGCGACCCCGAGTCGCCCACCGTCGTGCTGCTGCACGGTGGTGGCCCCGGCGCGTCGAGCTGGTCGAACTTCAGCCGCAACATCGGGGTGCTGGCCCGGCATTTCCATGTGCTGGCCGTCGATCAGCCCGGCTACGGGCACTCCGACAAGCACACCGAGCACGAGCAGTACAACCGCTACAGCGCGACCGCGCTGCTCGGTTTGTTCGACCACCTGGGCATCGAACGTGCCGCGCTGGTGGGCAATTCGCTCGGCGGCGGTACCGCGGTGCGCTTCGCGCTCGACAATCCCAAGCGCGCTGGCCGGCTGGTGTTGATGGGCCCGGGCGGGCTGAGCGTGAACCTGTTCGCGCCGGACCCCACCGAGGGCGTCAAGCTGCTGGGCCGCTTCGCCAACGACCCGACCCGCGAGAACATCGAGAAGTTCCTGCGCATCATGGTCTTCGACCAGTCGCTGATCACCCCCGAGCTGGTCGAGGAGCGGTTCCGGATAGCCAGCACCCCGGAGTCGCTGGCAGCCACCAAGGCGATGGGGAAGTCCTTCGCCGGAGCCGACTTCGAGCTCGGCATGATGTGGCGTGACGTCTACAAGCTGCGCCAGCCGGTGCTGTTGATCTGGGGCCGCGAGGACCGCGTGAACCCTCTCGACGGGGCGCTGGTCGCGCTCAAGCAGATCCCGCGGGTGCAGCTGCACGTGTTCGGGCAGTGCGGGCACTGGGCGCAGCTGGAGAAGTTCGACGAATTCAACAAGCTGACCATCGATTTCCTCGGAGGCTGAAGCCGTGACGATCCGTTCACTGGGTTACCTGCGCATCGAGAGCACCGACGTCGGGGCGTGGCGCGAGTACGGACTCAAGGTGCTCGGCATGGTGGAGGGATCCGGCGCAACCGACGGCGGGCTGTATCTGCGCATGGACGAGTTCCCGGCCCGGCTCGTGATCGTCCCCGGTGAGCGGGACCGGCTGCTGGTGTCGGGCTGGGAGACGGCCAACGCGGCAGGGCTGCAGGAGATCCGGCAGCGCCTCGACGTGCACGGCACGCCGTACAAGGAGGCCACCGCCACCGAGCTGGCCGATCGGCGCGTCGACGAGATGATCGTGTTCGACGACCCGTCGGGCAACACCCTCGAGGTGTTCCACGGTGTGGCACTGGAGCATCGCCGCGTCGTCAGTCCCTACGGCCACAAGTTCGTCACCGAGGAGCAGGGGCTCGGCCACGTCGTGCTCACCACCCGCGACGACGTCGAGACGCTGCACTTCTACCGCGACGTGCTCGGGTTCAGCCTGCGGGACTCGATGAAGTTGCCGCCGCAGCTGGTGGGCCGCCCGGCCGACGGTGCGCCGGCCTGGCTGCGCTTCCTCGGGGTGAATCCCCGCCACCACAGCCTGGCGTTCATGCCGGGCGAAACACCCAGCGGCATCGTGCATCTGATGGTCGAGGTGGAGAACGCCGACGACGTCGGGCTGTGCCTGGACCGTGCGCTGCGCCGCAAGGTCAAGATGTCGGCGACGCTGGGCCGGCACGTCAACGACAAGATGCTCTCTTTCTACATGAAGACGCCCGGC
This sequence comes from Mycolicibacterium psychrotolerans, assembly GCF_010729305.1. Classification (NCBI taxonomy): domain Bacteria; kingdom Bacillati; phylum Actinomycetota; class Actinomycetes; order Mycobacteriales; family Mycobacteriaceae; genus Mycobacterium; species Mycolicibacterium psychrotolerans. The sequence continues at coordinate 1,582,004 of NZ_AP022574.1, forward strand.
GGTTTCGACATCGAATTCGGTTGTGAGGGGCTCGAAGTCGACGACCACAGCTGGGTCGCCCGGGAAAGCACCGCGGTGTCGCTGTGGGGTCACGACTTCAGCGTGGGTTTCAAGTAGCAGTGTCGGGCGCACCCATCGACCCGCGCACATTCCGCAATGTGCTGGGACAGTTCTGTACGGGCATCACCGTGATCACCACGATGTCTGAAAGTGCCACGGGCGCCGACCCCGTCGGCTTCGCCTGCCAGTCGTTCGCCGCGCTGTCGCTGGAGCCGCCGCTGGTGCTGTTCTGCCCGACCAAGGTCAGCCGCTCCTGGCAGGCGATCGAGGCCAGCGGCCGGTTCTGCGTGAACATCCTGCACGAGAACCAGAAGGACGTCTCGGCGCGCTTCGGCTCCCGCGAGCCGGACAAGTTCGCCGGCATCGAGTGGTCGCTGTCGAAACTGGGGTCGCCGATCATCGGCGGCACGCTGGCCCACATCGACTGCACGGTGGCCTCGGTGCACGACGGCGGCGATCACTTCGTGGTGTTCGGCGCGGTGCATTCGCTGTCCGACGTTCCGAAGAAGAAGCCGCGACCGCTGCTGTTCTACCAGGGGCAGTACACCGGCATCGAGCCGGACAAGACGACTCCGGCCGACTGGCGCAACGATCTCGAGGCGTTCCTGACCGCCACCACCGACGACACCTGGCTCTAGCCGGCGCGCTCGGCGGCCCCGCGCAGCAGGCTGTCGACGATCTCCAGATGGGTGGGCAGCACCCGTGTCCAGAGCGTCCGCGCCACGGGGTTGGCCAGCTGGACGAAGGTGGCGAACTCGACGCCGCCGTCGGTCACTCGCGCCACCAGCTGGCCGGTCAGTCCGAGTAGCGAATCACCCTGCAGCAGAATGCATTCGGCGTCGCGGTGGGCGATGGGCCAGCCGGCGATCGCGTCCGGACCGCGGTGGTGCACCCGCAGCCCCAGCATCGTCCAGCCCGCGGTCAGCCGCGCCCGCATCGCGGCCGAGGGTCCTTCGAGGATCTCCCGGGCCCACTGCTCGGGTGTCCTGCTGTGGGGTTGGTCGGTGGCGAGTAGGTGGGTGTCGACATGGTCGACGCGGTCGAGGGTGCAGCACGCGTGCAGCGTGTCGGTATTCGGTTCCATAGATACAGCACTGTACTGTATCTAACGTGGCGCCACCAGTACGAACATCGCGAGAGCTCTGGATCGACACCGGCCTGGATCTGTTGGCCACCGAGGGGCCCGGCGCCGTGCGCGTCGAGGTGCTCGCGCAACGTCTCGGCGTGACGCGCGGCGGCTTCTACCGGCAGTTCGGCGGTCGCGCGGAACTGGTCGACGCGATGCTGGATGCCTGGGAGCACCGCAGCATCGACGACGTGCGCCGCCGCGTCGAGGCCGAGGGTGGTGATGCGGCCGGCAAGGCGCGCAAGGCCGGAATGCTGACCTTCGCCCCGGACCTGTTGCCGATCGATCTCGCCGTGCGGGAGTGGGCCCGGCGGGATGCCGCCGTCGCGGCCCGGCTGCGCCGGGTCGACAACCGCAGGATGGACTATCTACGGGAACTGATCTCGACCATGTCCGGCGACGCCGGGGACGTCGAGGCGCGCGCGATGCTGGCGTTCTCGCTGGTGATCGGGGACCACCTGATCGCCGCCGACCGGTTCGTCGGCGGACGGGCCCGGGTGCTGCGCGATGCCACGCGGCTGATCCTGGGCTGAATCACACGGTTGTCATTCATCCACAGTGGGGACAACCCTGTGGATGAACGCCGCGATCCTGGCGCTGACGTCGCGGTGCACTGTCTCGTTGAGGATGTCGTGGCGGGCGCCGTCGAACTCGACGAGTTCAAGCGGCGCGACGGTCTCGGCGTAGGCGCGCACGGCGCCGACAGGGGCGATCGGGTCATTCGTGCCGTGGACGGCCAGGGTCGGCACGGTCAGCGTCGGAAGGTCGGCGCCGAAGCGGTCCCAGGCCCGGTCCAGCTCGCGGGTCAGGGCGCGGCTGTCGGCACCGACGAACGCGAGTGGGTCGTTGACGATCGAGTCGAGATAGAAGGGGTCGGACGAGAGCCACTCCGGATCCAGATCGAGCGACGTGTTGCCGTCGAGTAGTTCGCGCACCGGAACCAGCGGGGCGCCGGAGATGACCGCGCCGGGATACCGGTCGCCGTCGGCGAGCGCACGGAACAGCGTCACGACGGCGCCGTACGAGTGGCCCTGCGCGATCACCGGAAGCCCGGGGTGCTCCCGCAGGGCCAGTTCGGTCAGCGCGTCGGCCAGCGCCGAGCTGTCCTCGATGGTGCCGAAGTCCCCGCGATCACCGACGGTGAGGCCGTGGCCGAACTGGTCGACGGCCCACAGGTCGATCCCCGCCGCGTTCAGCGCGAAGCCGTACCGGTGGTAGAGCCCGGAGTGCTCGCCGAATCCGTGCAGGAACACGACCGCGGCGCGCGGGTCGGGCGCGGCCCAGTGCCGGTAATACGCGCGTCCGCGGGAATGCTCGAGGAAAGGCATGCCTCACGCTAACCGCGCGCCGAGCAGGACGTCGCGCTGATCGTTCATCCGCGCGACGATCGCGTCGACGACGGCGGCCACCTCCGGCCGGCGCAGCGTCTCCGGCCGGGTGACCAACCAGTAGGCGAGCCGGATCGACACCGTGTCGGCCAGCACGCGCACCAGATCGTCGTGCCGGTCGGCCATGAAGCAGGGCAGCAGTCCGAGGCCCGCCGCTGCCCTGGTCGCCTCGACGTGGACGAACACGTTGGTCGACGTGACCGATTCGCGCATGGCGGGGGCGAAGCTGGCGGCCAGGTCCAGATCGTCGACCTGCAGCATCGAGTCGATGAAGTACACCAGTGGAAAGCGTTGCAGGTCAGCCACGTTCGCGGGGGGCCCGTGCTCGGCGAGGTAGTCGCGCGAGCCGTACAGGCCGAGGCAGTAGTCGCCCAGGCGCATCGCGGTGGCCCGGTGCACCGTGGGCTCGCCGACAACGACCTCCACGTCGAGCCCCGAGCGCTGCTGGCTGGCGCGCCGGGTGGCGGCCACGATCTCCACCGCCACCTTCGGGTGCCTGCGCTGCACCGCCGCGGCGGCCGGCGCGGCGATGTAGGCCGAGAAGCCGTCCGTCGCCGAGATGCGCACGACGCCCTCGAGCGTGCGGCTGCCGCCGGCGTCGACCGTCAGCGAGCGCACCGCCGATTCGACGGCTTCGGCGGCGGCCAGCGCGTCGCGACCGAGATCGGTCAGTTCCCAGCCGCCTGCCACCCGGGCCAGTACCCGGCCGCCCATCGCCTGCTCGAGTGCGGCGATGCGACGGCTGATGGTGGTGTGGTTGAGCCCGAGTTCCTCGGCCGCGGTGGTGTACCGGCCGGTCCGGCCGACGGCGAGGAGCACCAGGAGGTCGTCCGCGCTGGGCCGCCGGTTCGCGCTCGTCATCTGTGCAGTTTTGCAGATCTCTGCTGCAGTTTTGGTCATTGCTGCGGTGGGTAGCTGCAGGAATACTCACTGACATCTGTGGTCGGCATCACAAAGGAGGGGTGTGGGATGAGCACGCAACACGACTCGGGACCTGCGGGGTCGGGGTCGGTCACGACCGGACTCAAGCGCGTCGTCGCCGCGTCGATGGCGGGCACCGTCGTGGAGTGGTACGAGTTCTTTCTCTACGCCACCGCGGCCACGCTGGTCTTCAACAAGGTGTTCTTCGCCGAGGGCACCAGCGAGGCCAGCGGGCTGATCGCGGCGCTGCTGACCTACGCCGTCGGCTTCGTCGCCCGTCCGCTGGGCGGCGTGGTGTTCGGCCACTTCGGAGACAAGCACGGCCGCAAGAAGCTGCTGCAGTTCGCGATCCTGCTCGTCGGCGTCGTGACGTTCCTGATGGGCTGCCTGCCCACCTACGCGCAGATCGGCGTCTGGGCGCCGATCCTGCTGGTCCTGCTGCGCTTCCTGCAGGGGTTCGCCGTCGGCGGGGAATGGGGCGGTGCGGTGCTGCTCGTCGCCGAGCACAGTCCCAGCAAGGACCGTGCGTTCTGGGCCAGTTGGCCGCAGGCCGCGGTGCCCGTCGGCAACATGCTGGCCACCGTGGTGCTGCTGGTGCTCACCGGCACGCTGTCCGACGAGGCGTTCCTGTCGTGGGGTTGGCGGGTCGCGTTCTGGCTGTCGGCAGTCGTGGTGCTGATCGGGTACTACATCCGCACCAAGGTCACCGATGCGCCGATCTTCGTGGAGGCCCAGCAGGAAGTCGAGCGCGTCAAGGCGGTGTCCTACGGCGTGGTCGAGGTGCTGAAGCGTTATCCCCGTGGAGTTTTCACGGCGATGGGACTGCGATTCGCGGAGAACATCATGTACTACCTCGTCGTCACGTTCTCGATCGTCTACCTCAAGACCCACGTCGGCGCCGACACCAGCGACATCCTGTGGTGGCTGCTGGCCGCACACGCCGTGCACTTCGTGGTCATCCCGCAGGTCGGACGGCTCTCGGACCGCTTCGGGCGTCGCCCGGTCTACATCACCGGCGCGATCCTGGCAGCCACCTGGGGCTTCTTCGCCTTCCCGATGATGAACACCGGCAACTACCTGATGATCATGGCCGCGATCATCCTCGGCCTGATGATCCACTCGCTGATGTACGCCCCGCAGCCGGCGATCATGGCCGAGATGTTCCCCACCCGGATGCGCTACTCGGGTGTCTCGCTCGGCTACCAGGTGACCTCGATCTTCGCCGGGTCGCTCGCGCCGGCGATCGCCACCTGGCTGCTCGGAGATTTCGGCACCTGGGTGCCGATCGCGCTGTACCTGGCCGGGGCCGCCGTCATCACGCTGATCGCCGCCTGGTTCACCCGTGAGACCAACGGCCTGGACCTCGGAGCGCTCGACGAGGCCGACCGCGAACAGCTCGCCAAGGCGGGCATCGCATGACCGAACTCGAGGGCCGGACCGCCCTGGTGACGGGCGGGGCGAGCGGCATCGGCGCCGCCTGCGCACGGGAACTCGCGGCGCGCGGCGTCGCCGTCACCGTCGCCGACATCGACGACGTCGGCGCCAAGGCGCTCGCCCAGGAGATCGGCGGCACGGCGTGGGCCCTCGACCTGTCGGACGTCACAGCGCTGGAGGATCTGCGGCTCGACGTCGACATCCTGGTAAACAACGCCGGTATCCAGAGCATCAACGCGATCGCCGAGTTCCCGCCGGAGAAGTTCCGCACCATGCTGGCGCTGATGGTGGAGGCGCCGTTCCTGTTGATCCGGGCCGCGTTGCCGCACATGTACCGCGAGGGCTACGGGCGCGTCATCAACATCTCGTCGATCCACGGGCTGCGGGCCTCTCCGTTCAAGGTGGCCTACGTGACCGCCAAGCATGCGCTCGAGGGTCTGTCCAAGGTGACGGCGCTCGAGGGCGGCCCGCACGGCGTGACGAGCAACTGCGTCAACCCCGGCTATGTGCGCACCCCGTTGGTGACCAAGCAGATCGCCGATCAGGCCCGAACGCATAACATCGCCGAGGATCAGGTCATCACCGACATCCTCCTCAAGGAGAGTGCGGTGAAGCGGCTCGTGGAACCCGAGGAGGTGGGCGCGTTGGTGGGATGGCTGGCAACGCCGTCGGCAGGGATGGTGTCGGGAGCGTCGTACACGATGGACGGTGGATGGAGCGCCCGTTGACGGCGACGACCGACGTCCCGCAGTGGGTTCCCACCGAGGACGACGTCAGCGGCGCGCGGGTCACCGACTTCGCGCGGTTCGCCGAGCGACGGACCGGTGGCAGCTATCCGGACTACCGTGCGCTGTGGCAGTGGTCGGTCGACGACATCGAGGGTTTCTGGTCGACGCTGTGGGACTACTTCGACCTCGGTGAGCGCGGCTCGACGGTGCTGGCGAGCCCCGAGATGCCCGGTGCGCGTTGGTTTCCCGGCGCGACGTGCAACTACGTCGACCAGGTCGTCCGCAACGCGCGCACTGACCGGCCGGCGATCATCGCGGTCACCGAGAACGGCCCCGACCGCGAGGTGTCCTGGGACGAGCTGCTGGGCCGCGCTGCCGCGTTCGCGGACAAGCTGCGGGCGGGCGGGGTCGAGCCGGGCGATCGCGTGGTCGGCTACCTGCCCAACATCGCCGAGGCGGTGATCGCGTTCCTCGCGACGGCGAGTATCGGTGCGGTGTGGAGCGCATGCGGTCAGGACTATTCGGCGAAGGCCGCGCTGGACCGTCTCGGTCAGCTCGAGCCCAAGGTGCTCGTCGCCGCCGACGGTTATCAGTTCGCCGGCAAGTACCGGGACAAGCGCGACGACGTCGCTGCGCTGCGCGACGGACTGCCGAGCGTGGTGGCCACGTTCTCGCTCGCCGATCTGACCGAGGTCGCGTCGCACGGTATCGACAGCGTGGCCGTGCCGTTCGATCACCCGCTGTGGATCCTGTTCTCGTCCGGCACCACCGGATTGCCGAAGGGCATCATGCACGGCCACGGCGGTGTCGTGGTCGAGCATCTCAAAGCCGTTGCGCTGCAGTCGGACATGGGCCGCGACGACACCTTTTTCTGGCACACCAGTCCCAGTTGGATGATGTGGAACTTCCAGATCGCCGGGTTGCTCGTCGGCGCGACGATCGTCTGCTACGACGGCAGTCCCAATGCGCCGGAACCCGATGCGCTGTGGGGGATCGCGGCCAGGGTGGGCGCGACCGTGCTGGGAACCAGCCCCGGTTATGTGCTCGGCTGTATGAAGGCCGACGCGCGTCCGGCCGGCGCCCACGATCTGTCGGCGCTGCGCAGCGTCGGCATCACCGGATCGTCGCTTCCCGCAGCGTCGTCGCTGTGGCTGGCGGACAACGTGGGTGTGCAGGTGGCGTCGATCAGCGGCGGTACCGATGTGGTCTCGGCGTTCATCGGCGGCGTTCGCACCGTTCCGGTGTGGCCCGGCGAGCTGTCGGCGCCGTTCCTCGGGGTGGCACTGGATGCCTGGGACGAATCGGGCAAGCCGGTGCGGGGTGAGGTCGGTGAACTCGTGATCACCAGGCCGATGCCCTCGATGCCGGTCGCCTTCTGGAATGACCCCGACCAAAGTCGTTATCGCGAAGCCTATTTCGAGACCTATCCTGGCGTGTGGCGGCACGGCGACTGGATCACGATCACCGACCACGGCAGCGTGATCGTGCACGGCCGCTCGGACTCCACCCTGAACCGGCACGGCATCCGCATGGGCAGTGCCGACATCTATCAGGCGGTGGAGAGCCTGCCCGAGATCGTCGAGGCGCTGGTGATCGGCGCCGAGCAACCCGACGGCGGGTACTGGATGCCGCTGTTCGTGGTGCTCGGCGACGGCGTCGACCTCGACGACACCCTGCGCGACCGCATCAATGGCGTGATCCGCACCGAGGTCTCGCCGCGGCACGTGCCCGACGAGATCATCGTCGCCCCGGGCGTTCCGCATACCCGCACCGGCAAGAAGCTCGAGGTGCCGATCAAGAAGCTGTTCCAGGGCGGTGACGCCGCCAAGGTCGTCGAACGCAGCGCCGTCGACGATCCCGCACTGCTCGACTGGTACGTCACGCAGCGTCGAACCTGAGGCCCTTACCGGTAGCGGTACCTGTTGATTGGTGGCCAGCCATGGCGACGCGCGCGCGGCTGCGCGTGAGGATCGAGGAGTCAACAGATCCGACATCCACAGAAGAACGACATGACCACCAGGACCGCCGCACTGGCCACCATCACCTCCGCACTGACAGGCATGGTGATCGCGTTCGCGCCCGCCGCTGCCGCCGACACCACCGCCCTGGCCGACGGGCATCCGGTCGGGGCCGGTCAGAACGTCGGCACCGACCCGCTGATCCCGTTCGGCACGGAACCGATGTCCCCGGTGCGACTGGGCTACGTCGACAGCAACCACGACGAGGCCAACACCTCCAACGGCGGCGTCGACATACCGTTCTGATCCGGCGCATGCTGACTCGGCGGGCCGGCCCGTAGGCCCTCAGAGCCGTCAGGCAGCGTCGAGCCGGACCAGATCGATACCGAGCCCGCCCTCGATCACGCTGAATCGTCGCCAGACCGGCGGTCCGGGCAGGGGTGGTGCGGTGGAGTGGTAGGTGGCGCCGGTGGGGGTTCGGTATTCGGCGGTGTGTCGGCCGTCGGTGTCGGTGGTGGTGGTGGTGGTGGTGACGGTCCAGCCGGGGGCTTCTTTGGTGTAGTTGCAGGCTTCGCAGGATCCTGCCCCGTTGCCCGCGCTGGTCTTGCCGCCCTTGTGGTGCGGTGTGGCGTGGTCGTGGTGGCGGATCGGGGCGTTGCAGTAGGGGGTGCGGCAGGTCTGATCGCGCAGCCCGATGAACGCCGCCAACCCCTTCGGGAAGATCCGCGCCTTGGACTCCATCGCGACCAGTTGCCCGCTGGTGGGGTGCCGGTAGAGCCGGCGCAGCGTGGCTTTGGCGTCCTCATCCTTCACCGCGTCGGACACGAGGTCGCGCACCACCACCGCCGGGACCGGGCCGTAGCCCTGGACCCAGCCCGGGGCGTCGTCTTCCCCGAACAGGGTGGTGTCGGCGAGCACCAGGTTCAGCGCGATCGGGGCGGGTTTGTCGGCGGGCCGTCCGGTGACACGCTGGTAGAGGGTGTCGGTCATGACCTGTCCCCGCGCCCGCCCGTCGCCGGTGGTGTCGGCTTCGCGCTTGAGCGCCGCGTAGACCCCGACGCCTTGGGGAAGCGGCATCAAGAAGGTCAGGTACACCATGCCGTTGGGGGCGCATCGGGTCCAGGCTCCGGCGCTTTGGGCGGCCCGGTTCTTGCGCTCGACGACCGCGGCGGCATCCAGGCGGGCGGCGATCGCCGCGGCGGCGGCCTCGATCCGCGCATTCCCCAACCCCACCAGAGCTTGCTGGTCGGCGCACAGTTCTTTGTCCAGCGCGCGCCGGTCTTCCACGGTCAGGCAGGCCGACTGTTTGACGATCAGGGTGGCCCGGTACTCGGTGAGTACCCCGGACTCCAGGGCGGCCAGGGTGTGTGGCATTTCGTGGACCAGAGCATTGGCCATCCCGAGGTGGGTGTTGCCGTTGACCGGCGCGTCCAGCCGCGCCAGCGCGATCTCCGAGGCCAACCCCCGGCCTCGTTTGCGCGCCGGTATCCCGGCGGCGTTCTCGGCGGCGCGCCGCTTGGCCGCCCACAACGCCGTCGCCCGGGCTTGGGCCGCCGCCGCAATGGCCTTCAGGCGTTCACACCGCTCGACCTCGTCCCGCAACGCCGCCTCCGACGCCTCGGGATCGATATCGAACACATGTGCGAACATGTCACCGACGCTACTCCGGCCCTCCGACAAATGAGGCCTTGGCCGGATCTATGAGCACCGGTGCGAACGTCCGACCAGCCGATCAACGGCGGGGCCGACACACCGTTCTGATCCACGCGATGCGGCCCGCGAACGTTCGCGGCGGCGCATGCTGGCCCCGAGGGGCCTCGAGCGCAGACGGGGGTGGTCGTCATCACCGATCCGGTGCGTGAACAGTTGCACGCGGTATGGGCCGCGGTCGCACCGTCGTGGGGTGAGCATGCCGGCGCCATCGACATCCGGGGCGCCGGGGTGACGCGCGCGATGTTCGATGCCGTCGACCTCGCCCGCGGTGACCAAGTGCTCGAACTCGCCGCAGGCCCGGGCAGCGTCGGGTTGACCGCGGCGGAGGTCGTCGGGCCGGGCGGCTCGGTCGTCGTCTCGGACATCGAACCGCAGATGGTGGCGATCACGGCGGAGCGCGCGCAGCGTCGTGGCCTGGCGAACGTCACGACCCGCGTGCTGGACCTCGAACACATCGAATGTCCGGCAGCTTCTTTCGACATCGTGTTCTGCCGGGACGGGCTGATGCTCGTGCCCGATCCGGCCGCGGCGGTGCGGGAGGTCCACCGGGTCCTGCGACCTGGCGGCCGGGCTGCCTTCGCCGTGTGGGCGGAACGTCGACACAACACCTGGCTGGGTGCGCTCCTCGACGCGGTGACCGCCGAACTCGGCGTGGCGATTCCCCCGCCGGGGATGCCGGGTCCGTTCTCTCTCGCCGAGCCGGGCGTACTCGAGGAACTGTTGAGAGCGGCGGCATTCGCTGAGGTGACGGGGCGCGACGTCGAGACTCCGTTGCACGTGCGGTCTTTCGATGAGTGGTGGTCCGTGGTTCCGGCTCTGGCGGGCCCACTCGCATCGCTCCTGGAGAGCCTTCCCGCGGAGATGACTACGGCAATCAGGACGAGCGCCCAGGCCGACCTCGCGACATTCGCCGGCGCTGACGGCTACGACCTGCCCGGCATGAGCGTCGTCGCAACCGGTCGTCGGCGGAGCACGACGTGAAGACGTGAACGACGGCGAGGGACCGGCCCGGGAGGAGTGTTGCCGCGCCGGCTCGTCGATCGACGACCTGCTGGACCAGGCAGTGGCAGCGATCAACCGCGGCGACCGAGTCGCCGCTACGGCGCTGGCTGACGATGTGTTGGCCGTCGACCACGGGAACGTCGAAGCCGAGGATCTGCTCACCGCACCTGAGGGCGGCGAGATCCGGCGATTGACGATCCTCTACGTGGACCTGGTTGATTCGGCGGAGCTGGCCGACCACGCCGGACTCGACACGTACGGACAATTGGTGAGCCGCTACCACGACGTGGTGGCGCGGACCGTGAGTCGCTTCGACGGCTACGTCGACTGCCCCACCGGCGAGAGCATCCTCGCGGTCTTCGGTCACCCGATAGCCCACGAAGACGATTCACGCCGTGCGGTACTGGCGGGTCTGGAGATCACCGGCGAGGTGGATCGGATGGGCCGGTCCTTCGGGCACCGTTTCGGTATGCGCATCGCCGCACGGGCAAGCATCCACCGCGGGCTCGTCTACCTCGACACCACGCAGAATGACGTCTACGGTCTGGGCGCCAATCTGGCGGCGCGCGTAGCCGGCTTGGCACCTCCCGGAACGGTGGTGGTCTCGGCAACGGTCGCGCCATTGGTAGAGAACATCTTCGAGCTGGCGGCGCGTGAACCGGCGGCAGTGAAGGGAGTCTCCGAGCTGGTCGCCTATTACGAGGTACTGGGTGAACGAGTGACGCAGCCCGTGCACACCGCCCTCGTCGGACGCGACCGCGAACTCGCGCAGTTGCGACGGTTGTGGACACATGCACAGGCCGGCGCATTGATTACCGCGGGCGTGGTCTTACGCGGCGAGGCGGGGATCGGCAAGTCATCGCTGGCGGCCGCCGTGGCCGGACTGGCGCAGGACTCGGGGGCGGTGGTGCTGACGATGGGCGGGTCGGCCCTGCACACCGACGCTGGTCTGCACCCGATCCGTGGTCTGTTGGAAACACGTTGCGACATCACCGAAATCACGCCCCCATCCGAGCGTCTGCGGCTGCTCGAGGCAGAGTTGGTGGCGCTGGGACAAGATCCGGCACGTGACGTTCCGTTGCTGGCGCCGGTGCTGAGCATCGGACCGGAGCACGGTTACCAGCCCGCCGCAGCGGAGGGAGAAAGGCTCTATCACCTTGTCGGAGAAGCGGTTCAGCGCTGTCTGATGGCGTGCCTCGGCCGGGGTCCCGCCCTGCTGCTGGTCGAGGACGGGCACTTTCTCGATCGGTCCACCGTCGAGACGATCGGCTCACTTCTCGTCGCTGCCGACGGCGGACTGCTCGTGGTGGTGACGGGTCGCCCCGGCGCGTGGCTGCCGCCCGATTGGCCGGTGACCGTGCTCGATCTCGACCCGTTGACGAGCGACGAGGCCGACATCCTGATCAACGTCCTCAATCCGGATGTGTCGGCGGATGTCCGGGCAGCGGTGGCCGAGCGGTGTGACGGGATTCCGTTCTACATCGAGCAGGTCACGGCCGGGCTCACCCAAACCGGCGTGCCGGAAGGACTCTACGAGCCCTTGCTTGCCCGGCTGCGGGCGAGCGCCAGCGTGGTGCCGGTCGTGGAGGCGGCGGCATTGATCGGCCGACAGATCGACGCCGACGTGCTGCGCTCGGTGGTCGACCTGAGCGACGATGGGCTCGGCGGCGTCCTCGAGGAGCTCGCGAACGCGCGGGTGCTCGAGCCGGCGGGGCCGAGGGCGTGGCGTTTTCGCCATGAACTGCTTCGCGAGCTCGCTTCGGAGTTGGCACCGCCGACCGTCCGTCGCACCCTGCACGCCAAGATCGCCGCTGCTCTCGTCGGCGGCGTGGGAGGCGAGCCCGACTGGCAGCTGGTGGCCACCCACTACCAGCACGCCGAAAACCACGATGAGGCGGTGTCGGCGTATCAGCGGGCATCGGTGGGCGCGCGTCGGCGCGGTGCGCTTGCCGAGGCACGCGGCTACCTCTCTCGCGCACTTGCTCAGGTCGACGCTCAGCTACCGGGGCCGGACCGCGACAAGCGCGAATTGACGGTGCGTCTGGAACGGGGATTTCTGGCGAGCGCCGCCGAGGGTCCGATGAATCATTCGACATCGCTGGACTTCGAGGAGTGTCTGCGGTTGGGCGGCACGGACGTGCACGACGACGACGTGGTCGGCACGCTGCTTGCTCTGGGCGGCTACTACTTCGCCGTCGGAGATCTGTTTCGGTCTACGGCAGTACTGGGTTCCCTACGCGCGGGCATGAACGACGACAGGGCGTACTTCCGACCGGTGGTCGACGCCTGCCTCGGTGTCGAGGAATGGATGAACGGTGCGTTCGCGGTGGCACGCGAGCAGTTGGAGGAGGCGACGGCCGCGTTCGCCGCTGCGGGGCATCACAGCCTGGAATCGCTGTGGTTCGCCCCGACCGACCCGATCGTCATGGCGCACGGGATCCTCGGTCTCGACCGGATCGCCTGTGGAGACCTTGACGGCGCGCAGGAGCACGTGCTGCTGGCTGCGTGCCGGGCTGACGAATTGAGTTTCCCGCAGGGCCCTTTCAGTCTGGCGTTCACTCGCTTCTTCGAGATATGGGTTCGCATCGAGGCGGGCCAGATCGGGCGTGCCGCCACGCTGGCGGACGAGTTGATCGAGCACGCCGATCGATACGGATTCGAGGTCTGGGCACTGTGGGGTGCCGCTCAACGCGCCGTTGTCGACGCCCTGGATGCCGTCGGCGGCGACGCCGATGTTCTGTCTGAGCTCATCAACCGTGCGACCGCGATTGTCGAGTCGGTCCGCCGTGCCGGACTGAACGTGTTCATCACGTTGTTCGATGGCGCTGTGGCTAGGGTACTGATTGCCGGCGGCCGTAGAGGCGACGCCCGCCTTCACCTCGACACGGCACTCGCGCTGGGCCGCGACATCGGGATGCGCTTCTACGAGGCCGAATTACGCCGTCTTCGGGCGCATACCCACACCGACCCCGATACCCGCCGGGCGGACCTGAGGGCGGCCCTCGACATTGCCCGAGGCCAGGGCGCCCACCTGTATGAATTACGCTCCGCACTCGACGATTTCGCACTGCGGGGGGAACCCGCCCACGGTGCGCTGGCGGCCGTGGGCGATCGGTTCGCGGCAGACAACCCGCTCCCGGAATGGACGCGTTGCCTGGCTGCGCTGACGGCAGTCACTCCGAAGCAGTGATGACGGGCGGCACGGCCATCGCGCCGCGGACGTCACTCGATCGGGGAGCGTTCACCCAGCACGCGATGGTAGATGACCGGACCATCGAATGCCTTGGTCTGCGGAGATGACTGGGCTCGCAAGGCGAAATCGCCCGCAACCAACGCCTTCAGTTCCGATGAGATCACCACTGCACCGGGTGATGCGAGCCCGGAGATTCGCGTTGCCCTATTGGCGGTCGACCCGGTGAAATCGTGATGGGCTCTGTCGAGGTAGACGGGACCGCAATGTACGCCGACTCTGACATCGACGCTGAAACCGAAGCGACGATCGACGTGTTCACTGAGCCGCGATACCTCACGCACGATCTCCAGACCTGCCAGAACCGCGCGACGCGCATCGTCGGAGTGTGCGGTCGGATGACCGAAGACGGCCAGTAGCCCGTCCCCTTTGGTGAAGCCGATACGTCCCCCGTACCGGTCGACGACCTGAAGCACCTGCTCGCGGTAGCGGCCCACCACCATCCGATACGTTTCAGGCTCAACTCGGGCCGACAACGCCGTCGAGTCCACCAGATCGGCGAAGAACAACGTCACCGCCACGATCTCGCCGCCGCCCCCCAGGGGCGCGAGCAGGTCGTCGTCGGCAGAACCGTCGATCACCTCGATATGGTGTCACCCAGATCGCCAAGGTGGTCGTCCTTCGAGATTCACGGCGCGGAGCTCAGGCCTGGGCGGGGTCGGCCAGCACCGGCGCGAACGCCAACTCGGCTGCGCCGATGACGAGCGTCTCGGCTCCGAGCGTGGCGGCGACGACACGGACCAGGTCCCTCGGTCCGCCCATGCTGCGCCGGGACAGTTCCTCGCGGAGCACGCCGTCCGCGTACGCGGGAAAGGCCCGCAGGAATCCGCCGAGGACGATCAAGCGCGGGTTCAGCATGTTGATCGCGTTGCCCAGCGCGACGGCCAGGGCGCGGGCCTGCCGGTTGAGGACGTCGCGCTCCGCGTCGGTGGGGCACGGCGGGGGCGCCGACGGATCGGCGCGGTCCAGTTCGGCGATCAGCCGTGCCAGCGGCGCCTGGGTCACCTCGGTCTCCAGGCAGCCGACGCTGCCGCAATGGCACTGTTCGCTGCCGCCCACATAGGTGTGTCCCAACTCGCCCGCGTAGCCCGCGACCCCCTCGAGCAGTCCGCCGGCGACGACGAAACCCGCGCCGATGCCGCTGGGTCCGCCGTTGACGTAGATCAGATGGCCGGCGTCGTGATGATCACCGAAGAGATGCTCCGCGGTGGCTCCCGCGTTGGCGTCGTTGGCGGCATAGACGGGCAAGTCTATTGCCGTGCTGAGCATCTCGCCGATCGCGACATCGTGCCAGTCGAGGTTGGGCGCCAGTTGGACCACCGACTCGGGCCCGTGCACCAGCCCGGGTACCGCGACCCCGATGGCCGTCAGCGCCGCTCCGCCGGACAGGTCGCGACGCATGCGGTCGATCGCCCCGGTCGCCAGCGCCACGGTGTCCGCGGGGGTCGGCACCCGATCGGTGGGGCAACGCACGGTTTCGAGCACCGCGCCGCCCATCGCGACCACTCCGACACTGACGGCGTCGACCTCCGGTGTCACTGTGGCGGCCAGCACGCGACGGCCGGGGCGCACGATGGGGCTCGGCCGGCCGACCTGGGACACCGACGGGGCGGGCGATTCCTCGACGAGGCCTCGGGCGGTCAACTCCTCGACGAGATCCTTTGTGGTGGAACGGGACAACCCGGTGTGACGGGTCAACTCGGCGCGGCTGAGGGCGCGGTTCCGATGGACGAGGGTCAGGACGCTGGACAGGTTGCGACGCCTCACGTCGTCGGTGCTGGTGCCCATGCGGGCGGCCCGGCGTGCCTCGCTCGGTCCCATGGATGCCCTCGCCTTCGGCCTTGACAGTGGTGCAGACCACATCTTATGTTCGCGCAGAGAACAAAATACACACCCTGGAGCTTTCTCATGACCGTTCTGGAATCCGGTGCCGCCGCCTCAGGTGCACTGGCGCCGACCCCGTCCGACAAATTCTCGTTCGGACTGTGGACCATCGGCTGGCCGGCCAGCGACCCGTTCGGTGTCGCCACCCGGCCCGCGCTCGACGTGGTGGAAGCCGTCGAGCGGCTCGCCAAGCTCGGGGCCTACGGGCTGACCTTCCACGATGACGACCTCTTCCCGTTCGGCAGTTCCGAGGCCGAGCGGCGACGGATGATCGACCGGCTTGATTCCGCGCTGTCGGCCACCGGCCTGGTGGTGCCGATGGTGACCACCAACCTGTTCACCCAGCCGGTGTTCAAAGACGGCGGATTCACCAGCAACGACCGTGCGGTGCGCCGTTTCGCGTTGCGCAAGGTTCTGCGCAACCTCGACCTCGCCATGGAACTCGGCGCCGAGACCTTTGTCCTGTGGGGTGGCCGCGAAGGCAGCGAATACGATTCGGCCAAGGACGTGCAGGCCGCTTTCGAGCGCTATCGCGAGGCGCTGGATCTGTTGTGCCAGTACGTGACAGACCAGGGCAGCGGCCTGCGGTTCGCCATCGAGCCCAAGCCCAACGAACCCCGTGGCGACATCCTGCTGCCGACCGTCGGGCACGCGCTGGCGTTCATCGAGACCCTCGCTCACCCCGAGATGGTCGGCGTCAATCCCGAGACCGGCCACGAACAGATGGCCGGACTGAACTTCATGCACGGCATCAGCCAGGCCCTCTACAGCGGCAAGCTGTTCCACATCGACCTCAACGGTCAGCGCGGCATCAAGTTCGACCAGGATCTGGTGTTCGGCCACGGCGACCTGGCCAACGCGTTCGCACTGGTCGATCTGCTCGAACACGGCGGCCCTGACGGCGGCCCCGCCTACACCGGGCCGCGGCATTTCGACTACAAGCCCAGTCGCACGGAAGACAGTGCAGGGGTGTGGGCGTCGGCGGCGGCGAACATGCGGATGTATCTGTTGCTGCGGGAACGCGCCGCCGCGTTCCGCGCCGATCCCGCCGTCGTCGAAGCGATGACCCAGGCTAAGGTCGCCGATCTACGGACGCCGACGCTCGATCCCGGCGAAACCTATGCCGACCTGCTCGCGGACCGATCCGCCTACGAGGATTTCGACGCCGATTCCTACTTCGGTGCAAAGGGATTCGGCTTCGTCGCGCTCAACCAACTGGCTCTCGACCACCTGATGGGTGCCCGGTGAGCCGCTGGACGTGACGTGCGTCACGTTATAAGTTGCCCCAGATAACAAAACTCGTTCGGAGGCCCACACCGTGAAACGTACGCGCACCCTGCTCACCGCCCTGCTCACGACCACCGTCGTCGCGGTCAGCCTCAGCGGCTGCAGCAGTTCCGATTCCGGCGGCGGGAGCAGCCAGAGCGGCAAAGGCAAGATCGGCGTCATCCTGCCCGACACGAAATCATCGGTGCGGTGGGAGACCAAGGACCGTCCCGCGCTCGAGGCCGCCTTCAAGGAGGCGGGCGTGGAGTACAACATCCAGAACGCCGAGGGCTCGGCCGACCAGATGGCGACCATCGCCGACGGCATGATCGCCGACGGGGTGACGGTGCTGGCCATCGTCAACCTGGACTCCGACAGCGGCGCCTCTATCCAGCAGAAGGCCGCCTCGCAAGGGGTCAAGACCATCGACTACGACCGGCTCACGCTCGGCGGTTCGGCCGACGCGTACGTCTCGTTCGACAACACCAAAGTCGGTGAGCTGCAAGGCCAGGGCCTGGTGGACTGCCTCGGCGGCAAGCCGGCCAACGTGGTGTTCCTCAACGGCTCGCCCACCGACAACAACGCCACCCTGTTCTCCACCGGTGCGCACTCGGTGATCGACGCGACGCCGAGCATCAAGAATGTGGGGGAGCAGGCGGTGCCGGACTGGGACAACGACAAGGCGGTCACCATCTTCGAGCAGCTCTACACCGCGGCCGGCGGCAAGGTCGACGGGGTCTACGCCGCCAACGACGGTCTGGCCGGCTCGGTGATCTCGATCCTGGACAAGAACAAGCGCGCGGGACAGGTGCCGGTCACCGGGCAGGACGCCACCGTCGAGGGCCTGCAGAACATCCTCGCCGGCACCCAGTGCATGACCGTGTACAAGTCCGCGACCGAGGAGGCGGGTGCGCTGGCCAAGGCCGCGATCGCGCTGGCCAACGGTCAGACACCGGAGACCAACAGCACCTCCCGCGACGATCAGGGCAACCGCGACGTGCCGTCGGTGCTGTTGACGCCCAAGTCCATCACCAAGGACAACGTCGACGTCGTGTTCACCGACGGCGGCCAGTCCAAGGACGAGGTGTGCGCAGGCCAGTTCGCGGCGATGTGCTCGGCGGCGGGACTGTAGCCGACATGGTTGCCCCGGTCGACGAGATCTCGACCACCGAGCCCATCCTCGAACTGCGTTCTGTCAACAAGAGTTTCGGCGTCGTGCACGTGCTGCACGACATCGACTTCCGGGTCTATCCCGGGCAGGTCACCGCGCTGGTCGGTGACAACGGCGCGGGAAAGTCCACTCTGGTCAAGGCGATCGCGGGGATCCATCCCATCGACACCGGCACCTACCTCTTCGAGGGGCAGCCGGTCACCGTGCACGGTCCCAACGACGTCGCTGCGCGCGGCGTCGAGGTCGTCTATCAGGATCTGGCGCTGTGCGACAACCTCGACATCGTCGAGAACATGTTCCTCGGCAGGGAACTGACCCATCGCGGCGTGCTCGACGAGGCCCGGATGGAGACGATGGCGCGCGACGCGCTGAAGTCGCTGTCGGTGCGGACGGTCACCTCCGTGCGCCAGACGGTGTCGAGCCTGTCGGGAGGTCAGCGCCAGACCGTGGCGATCGCGAAGTCGGTGCTGTGGAACTCGAAAGTGGTTCTGCTGGACGAGCCCACGGCCGCGCTCGGCGTCGCGCAGACCAAGCAGGTCATCGACCTGGTGCGCCGGCTCGCCGACCAGGGGGTGGGCGTCGTGCTGATCTCGCACAACCTGGCCGACGTCTTCGAGGTGGCCGACCGGATCTGTGCGCTGTATCTGGGCCGGGTGGCCGCCGACGTCAGGACCACCGACGTCACCCACAGCCAGGTCGTCGAACTGATCACCGCCGGGCGCTCCGGCAACCTCGGGCTGGCGCCGGCCGAGGCTGCCGAGTCGATGTGACACACGTGGAGGACACGAAATGACCACAGTCGGTTCGCCCGCCGGGGGCGCGGTGGCGGCCTCCGATTTCGCCGCGGACGCGCACTCCGACGCCGGATTCGGCGACGCGGTGCGTGCGTACGTGCGCCGGGTCCGCGGCGGCGACATGGGCTCGCTCCCCGCGGTGCTCGGCCTCATCGTGTTGTTCGTCGTGTTCGGGCTCGCCAACGACCGCTTCATGTCGGCACTGAACCTGGCCAACCTGATCACGCAGGCCGGCTCGATCTGTGTGCTGGCGATGGGGTTGGTGTTCGTGCTGCTGCTCGGCGACATCGACCTGTCCGCCGGGGTGGCGGGCGGGGTGTCGGCGTGCGTGATGGGACTGACCATCGTCGAGGCGCGGTGGCCGTGGTGGGCGGCGGTGGCGGCCGGCATCGCGTGCGGCGCGGCGATCGGTCTGGCCATCGGCCTGCTGCGCGCCAAGCTCGGGATCCCGTCGTTCGTGGTCACCCTGGCGTTCTTCCTCGGCCTGCAGGGCGTCACCCTCAAGCTCATCGGTGAGGGTGGCTCGGTCCGGGTGGACAACCCGGTGATCCGCGGCCTGACGGTGAGCAACCTGCCGGTGTCGGTCGGCTGGGCCATCGCGTTCGCAGTCGCCGTCGGCTTCGGCGCGCTGGAGGTGTGGCAGTACCAACGCAAGCGGTCCCTGCAGTTGGCGCACGCCCCGCTCGGCGTGGTCGTCGCGCGCGTCGTCGCCGTCGCCGCCGTGGTTCTCGGTGTCACGTTCGTCCTGAGCGTGAACCGCAGTGTCAACCCCAGCGTGCAGATCCGCGGCGTGCCCTATGTGCTTCCGCTGATCCTGGTGCTGCTCATCGCGATGACGCTGCTGCTCAAGCGGACCGCCTACGGACGGCACATCTACGCCGTCGGCGGCAACGCCGAGGCGGCGCGCCGGGCAGGCATCTCGGTCAACAGGATCCGGGTGTCGGTGTTCATCGCGTGCTCGTCGCTCGCGGCGCTCAGCGGCATCATCGCGGCGTCCTACGCCGGCAAGGTGTCCGCGTCGTCCGGGGCGGGCAACACCCTGCTGTATGCCGTCGGTGCGGCGGTGATCGGCGGCACCAGCCTGTTCGGCGGCCGCGGCCGGGCGGTCGACGCGGTGATCGGCGGCGTCGTGGTCGCGACGATCGCGAACGGGCTCGGCCTGCTCAACCAGTCGTCGTACATCAACTTCCTGGTGACCGGGGGCGTGCTGCTACTCGCCGCGAGCGTGGATGCGATCTCGCGTCGACGTCGCTCCTCGACCGGGCTGGGGTAGGGCTCTCAACCCAGCCAGGCGCCGATGCGGCGCAGCGCCTCCTCGATGTCGGCGGTGGGTCCGGCGAAGGACAGCCGGACGAATGCGCCGCCGCGCACGGTGTCGAAGTCGACGCCCGGTGCGATCGCAACCCCTGTGTCCTGCAATAGCTTCGAACAGAAGCTCAGCGAGTCGGTGGTCAGGTGCGAGACGTCGGCGTAGACGTAGAACGCGCCGTCCGTGGGCGCGAGCCGGTCGATCCCGATCGCGCGCAGCCCGTCGAGCAGCAGCGTGCGGTTGGTCGCGTAGCCGTCGAGCAGTGACTCCGCCTCGGCGATCGACTCCGGTGTGAACGCGGCGACGGCGGCCAGCTGCGGCAGCACCGGCGGGCAGATGGTGAAGTTGCCGGTCAGCCGATCGACGGCGCGCCGCAGCTCCCGGGGCACCAGCATCCATCCCAGCCGCCAGCCCGTCATCGCGAAGTATTTCGAGAAGCTGTTCATCACAACGGATTCCCGCGAGGTCTCCCAGGCGCAGCTGGTCGCCGGGGCACCGGGGTACACCAGCCCGTGGTAAACCTCGTCGTTGATCAGCCGCACCCCGGACGAGGCGCACCAGGCGGCGATCGCCGCGAGCTCGTCGGGCGGGATCACGGTGCCGGTCGGATTGGCCGGGCTCGCGACGATCACCCCGGCGATCGGCGGGTCCAGTTCGGTCAGCATCGTCAGCGTCGGCTGAAACCGGGTGTCCGGGCCGCACGGCAACTCGACGACCTCGCATCCCAGCGCCGTGAGGATGTTGCGGTAACAGGGATATCCGGGGCTGGCGATCGCCACCCGGTCGCCGGCGTCGAAACAGGCCAGGAACGCCAGCAGGAAGCCCCCGGAGGAACCCGTCGTGATCACGACGTCGTCGGGGTCGACGGCGAGTCCGTGGCGGTGTTCGTAGGCCCCCGCGATCGCCGAGCGCAACTCGGGGATGCCCATGGCGACGGTGTAGCCGAGCCGGTTGTGCTGCAGTGCGACGACAGCCGCGTCCCGGACGGCCGACGGCGCACCGGCGCTTGGCTGTCCCGCGGACAGGTTCACCAGGTCGCCGTGGGTGCGTGCCCGCTCCGCGGCGGCCAGCCACACGTCCATCACGTAGAACGGCGGGATGCCGGCCCGCAGCGAGACGCTCATCCCGTCAGGCTAGAACACCTCGGATTCGAGGCGGCGCAGCTGCTCGCGCGGCGGACCGAGCAGGGTCGCGCTGCCGTGCGCGCGCTTGAAGTACAGCTGGATGTCGCTCTCCCAGGTGATCGCGATGCCGCCGTGCAGCTGCACGGCCTCGGCGGCCACCAGCGACAGGGCCTCACTGGCCGCCAGCCGGGCCAGCGCGGCGGACGCCGCCGAGGGTTCGGCGATCGCCCCCTCGACGACGGCCTTGGCCGATTCGACGGCGACGTGCATGTCGGCCATCCGGTGCTTGAGCGCCTGGAAGCTGCCGATCGGCCGGCCGAACTGCACGCGGTCCTTGGTGTAGGCAACGGTGCGGTCCAGGCACCGCGACGCCGCGCCCACCTGCTCGGCCGCCAACAGGAGCGCCGCGGTGTCGGCCAGCCCGGGGTCCGGGCCGAGTACCGCCGTCTCGGTGGGCTCCAGCGCGGCCAGCGGGCGGGTGATGTCCATCGCGACCGCCGGGGTGGTGGTGAAAGAGCGCCAGTGCGTGAGTGATTGACCATCGGCGGCGATCACCACGTCGGCCACGTTGCCGTTCAGGACGTAGCCCGCGTCGAACACGACGGTGCCGATCGCGCTGCCTTCGGCCAGCGCCTCCAGCAGGTCGGTGTCGGGTTCGTCGAGCGACAGCAGGGCCACCTGGGCCAGGATCGTGCCGAGCAGCGGGGTAGGCACCAACGCCTTGCCCAACTCTTCGAGCACCACCGCGGCGTCGGCGAGTTCGCCTCCCGCACCGCCGAGTTCCTCGGGCACCACCAGCGCGGCAGCACCGACCTGTTCGCACAGCATCGCCCACAGCGCCTCGTCGTAACCGCGCTCCGACGCCGCCGCCTTGCGGACGGCCTCGGAGGAGGCGTGTTTGTCGACCAGCGCAGCGACGGTGTCGCGCAACAACTCCCGTTCTTCGCTCGAACTCACAATGCCTCCAACACTCGTCGACGGTGCCACGTCGGGTCGCCCCATGCGGGACGCAGCGCCTGCACCCGCAACAGCAGCAGCGACAGGTCGTGCTCCTGGGTGTAGCCGATCGCGCCGTGGGTCTGCAGTGCCGAGCGGGCGGCGAGCAGCGCGGCGTCGGCCGCGGCGACCTTTGCGGCGCTGACGTCGCGGGCGGTGTCGTCGGAGCCGCCCGCCAGCGACAGCGCGGCTCCGTACACCAGCGGGCGCGCCATCTCGACGGCGATCAGCACGTCGGCGAGCTTGTGTTTGATCGCCTGGTAGGTGCCGATGATGGTGCCGAACTGGCTGCGCTGCTTGGCGTAGTCGACCGAGGCGTCGAGCATCGCCTGCGCGGCCCCGATCAGCTGTGCCGCGGTGGCCAGGGCGCCGAACTCGAAGGCCTGCGCCACGTCGGCGGGCCGGCCGTCACCGGCGGAGGTGACCTCGAACAGGTGCCTGCTCGGGTCGACCGACTCGTGCCGCGCCGCGGGTGCGGCGTCGCCGACCTGTCCGTCGGCGGCGAGCAGCACCAGCCCGGCGGTGTCGGCGTCGACCGCCCGCGCGACCAGGGGCGGGGCCGCCACGGTGGCGACGAGATCCCCGGAGGCCAGCGCACCGGCACGCTCGTCGTCGGCGAGCAGGATCGGCGCCACCGCGATCGATTCCGCAACGGGCCCAGGCACATTCCAGCGGCCCAGCCGCTCCAGCGCCACCACCAGGTCGACGGGATGGGCGTCGATGCCGTCGAAACGTTCGGGCACCATCAGTGCGGTCACGCCGAGGTCGGACAGCTGCGCCCACACCTTGCGCCCGGGCGCGGGGTCGCCGGCGGCCCAGGCCCGCACGGCGTCGGGCAAATTCGCAGCACCCAGGGCGGCGTCGATACTCGCCGCGAAATCCCGCTGCTGGTCATCGATCTCGAAGTTCACGTCATCTACTTTCGGGGCAGGCCCAGCAGCCGCTCGGCGATGATGTTGCGCTGGATCTCGTTGGTTCCGGCGTAGATCGGCCCGCCGAGCGCGAAGAGCAGACCTTCGGTGACCGAGTCCATCAGTTCACCGTCGGAGCCGCGCAGATCCAGCGCGGTCTGGTGCAGGGCGACGTCGAGGTCGGACCAGAAGACCTTGGTGATCGACGATTCGGCACCCAGTTCGCCGCCGTTGGATACGCGAGTGACGGTGCCGAAGGTGTGCAGGCGATAGGCCTGCGCCTTGATCCACGCGTCGGCGACGCGGTCGGTGAACGCCGGGTCGGGATTGTTCTTCCACTGTGCGACAAGCCGTTCCGCCGGTGCCAGGAAGCGGGCCGGGCTGCGCAGCGACATGCCGCGCTCGTTGCTCGACGTGCTCATCGCCGCGCGCCAGCCGTCGTGCACCCCGCCGATCACGTCCTCGTCCGGCACGAACACGTCGTCGAGGAAGATCTCCCCGAATCCGGTGGCCCCGCCGAGCTGTGCGATCGGCCGTACCGTCACCCCGTCGGCCTTCAGGTCGAACATGACGTAGGTGAGGCCCTTGTGCCGCTGCGCCTCGGGATCGGAGCGGAACAGCCCGAAGGCGCGCTCACCGAACACCGCCCGCGAGCTCCAGATCTTCTGGCCGTTGAGCAGCCAGCCACCGTCGGTTCTGGTGGCCGTCGAGCGCAGCGACGCCAGATCGCTGCCGGATTCCGGCTCCGACCAGGCCTGCGCCCAAATCTCCTCGCCGCTGGCCATTTTCGGCAGGATGCGGTCGCGTTGCTCCTCGGTGCCGTGGGCGAACAGGGTGGGCGCGAGCATCGACGTGCCGTTGGCGCTGGCCCGTCCCGGCGCGCCGGCGCGGAAGTACTCCTCTTCGTAGACGATCCACTGCAGTAGCGACGCGTCCCGGCCGCCGTACTGTTTCGGCCACGTGATCACCGAAAGCCCGGCGTCGAAGAGCACCTTGTCCCAGCGACGGTGCTGTTCGAAACCCTCTGCGGTGTCGTAGGACTCGGTGGGGAAGTCGGCGGTGTGGCCGGCCAGGAAGTCGCGCACCTCGGCGCGGAACTCGTCGGTGGCCTCGTCGAAGGTCAGGTCCATCAGCTTCTCCCTCGCAGTTGGGGCTTGACCACCTTGCCGCCGGGGTTGCGCGGCAGCGCGTCGAGGAACTCGACCGAGCGGGGGGTCTTGAAGTTGGCCAGGTGCGCGCGCGCGTGCTCGATGACGGTCTTCTCGTCGAGATCGGCGCCGGGCAGCGCGACGACGAAGGCCTTGCCGACCTCGCCGAGCCGTTCGTCGGGCACCCCGATGACGGCAGCTTCCGCGACACCGGGCAGCCGCGCGAGCACCTGTTCGATCTCGGCGGGGTACACGTTGAAGCCGCCGCAGATGTACATGTCCTTGAGGCGGTCGGTGATCTTGAGGTTGCCGGCCTCGTCGAGTTCGCCGACATCGCCGGTGTGCAGCCAACCGTCGCCGTCGATCGCCGCGGCGGTGGCCGCCGGATCGTCGAGATACCCCAGCATCACGTTGGGTCCGCGCAGCAGCACCTCGTTCTGGTCACCGATGCGCAGTTCGAAGTCCGCGATCGGGCGGCCGGACGTCGTCGCGACGGTCACCGCGTCGTCGTCGGCACGGCACATGGTGCCGAACCCGGCAGCCTCGGTCAGTCCGTACGCGGTCAGCACGATGTCGATGTCGAGCTCGTTCTGCATCCGCTCGATCAGCACGACCGGGATCGTGGCGGCCCCGGTGACCGCGAACCGCAGCGAACTCAGGTCGAATTCGGGGCGCTTCGGGTGGTCGAGCAGCGTCTGATAGATCGTCGGCGGCCCGGGCAGCACCGTGATGCGGTGCTCCTGCACGGCGCGCATCGCCTTCTCCGGGTCGAAGGTCAGCTCGGGGAACAGCGTCGCGCCGGTCTGCAGGCAGGCCAGGATGCCGGCCTTGTAACCGAAGTTGTGGAAGAACGGGTTGATGCACAGGTAGCGGTCGGCGCTGGTGACCTGCCCGCACGCCGCCCACGCCGCCGACGCGTCGAGGGACTGCCGGTGCGCGCAGCGCACCCCCTTGCTGCGGCCGGTGGTGCCGGAGGTGAACAGGATGTCTGAGACGTCGTCGGCGCCGACGGCCGCGGCGCGGGCGTCCACCGCGGACAGGGCGGAGACGCTCCTGCCCGCCGCCACGAACTCGTCCCACGTGCCGTCGTCCTGCTCGACCGGGATGCGCACGACGTGGCGCAGCGCGGGCAGCGACGACCGCTCGACGCTCGCCGCCTTGTCGGCGCCGAGGAACTCACCGGAGGCGAACAGCAGCGGCGTCGCGGTGCGGGCCAGGATGTCGGTGGCCTCACTGGCGGTGTAGCGGGTGTTGAGCGGGACGAGCACACCGCCGGCGTGATGGACGGCCAGGCAGGCCACCACCCAGTGCCATGTGTTGGGCGACCAGATCGCGACCCGGTCGCCGGCTTCGACGCCGGCCTCGATGATCGCCGCGGCGGCCTGGCGAACCTCGGTGCGCAGCCCGGCGAACGTCATTGTCCTGGTGGGCGTGACCACCGCTGGGTGGTCGGGGAGCTCGCGCGCGATCCGGTCCAGAACCGCGGGAGTGGTCCGCTGTGGTGACATTCCCGGGTCGTCCTCTGTCCCTCTAACAAAGCAAGTGCTTGGTAGGTTAGCCTACAGGGGTGATAGAGGTCCAGGAGTTCAGGGCGCAGGTGCGCGACTGGCTCGCCGAGAACCTCGTCGGCGAGTTCGCCGCGCTCAAGGGTCTCGGCGGCCCAGGCCGCGAGCACGAAGCCTTCGAAGAGCGGCTGGCCTGGAACCGCCATCTGGCGGCGGCCGGCCTCACCTGTCTGGGCTGGCCGGAAGAACACGGCGGCCGCGGACTCTCGGTCGCGCACCGCGTCGCGTTCTACGAGGAGTACGCGAAGGCCGACGCGCCCGACAAGGTCAATCACCTGGGTGAGGAACTGCTCGGCCCGACGCTGATCGCCTACGGCACACCCGAGCAGCAGCAGCGCTTCCTGCCGAAGATCCTCGACGTCACCGAGCTGTGGTCGCAGGGCTACTCCGAACCCGGAGCGGGCAGCGATCTGGCCAACGTGGCCACCACGGCCGTACTCGATGAGTCGGGTCAGCAGTGGGTGATCAATGGCCAGAAGGTGTGGACGTCGCTGGCGCACTGGGCGCAGTGGTGTTTCGTGGTGGCCCGCACCGAGAAGGGTTCCAAGCGCCACGCCGGCCTGTCCTACCTGCTGGTGCCGCTGGACCAGCCGGGCGTCGAGATCCGCCCGATCATCCAGTTGACCGGCGACTCCGAGTTCAACGAGGTGTTCTTCGACGACGCCCGCACCGACGCCGATCTGGTGGTCGGCGAGGCCGGCGACGGGTGGCGCGTGGCGATGGGGACGCTGACGTTCGAACGCGGGGTGTCCACGCTGGGCCAGCAGATCCGCTATGCGCGCGAGCATTCCAACCTCGTCGAGGTGGCCAAGCGCACCGGCGCCGCCGACGACCCGTTGATCCGTGAGCGGCTGGTCCGGTCATGGGCGGGCCTCAAAGCGATGCGGTCCTACGCGCTGGCCACCATGGACGAGGACCGGCCGGGCCAGGATTCGGTGTCGAAGTTGTTGTGGGCCAACTGGCATCGCGAGTTGGGCGAGATCGCGATGGATGTGGTCGGGATGGCGGGCCTGACGCTGCCGGACGGGGAGTTCGGTGAGTGGCAGCGCCTGTACCTGTTCTCCCGCGCCGACACCATCTACGGGGGTTCGAACGAGGTGCAGCGCAACATCATCGCCGAGCGCGTGCTCGGCCTGCCCAGAGAGGCCCGATCGTGACCGATCTGTCCGTCGCTCCCACCGAGATCGAGGGCCACAACCTGCTGGCCGGCAAGGTCGTCCTCGTCACCGCGGCCGCCGGTACGGGCATCGGGTCGACCACCGCGCGGCGCGCGCTGGCCGAGGGCGCCGACGTCGTCGTCTCCGACTACCACGAACGCCGGTTGGGTGAAACACGCGACGAACTCGCCGCGCTCGGGCTGGGGAACGTGCACGCGGTGGTGTGCGACGTCACCTCCACCGAAGCCGTCGACGCACTGATCGCCTCGGCCGTCGAGAAGGCCGGCAGGCTCGACGTCCTGGTCAACAACGCGGGGCTCGGGGGCCAGACCCCGGTCGTCGACATGACCGACGACGAGTGGGACCGGGTGCTCAACGTGACGCTGACGTCGGTGATGCGGGCGACGCGCGCCGCGCTGCGGTACTTCCGCGACGCGGGACACGGCGGCGTGATCGTCAACAACGCCAGCGTGCTGGGCTGGCGCGCGCAGCACTCCCAATCGCATTACGCCGCAGCCAAAGCCGGCGTGATGGCACTGACGAGGTGCAGCGCGATCGAGGCCGTCGACTACGGTGTGCGGATCAACGCGGTGTCGCCCAGCATCGCCCGGCACAAGTTCCTGGAGAAGACCTCGAGCAGTGAGCTGCTCGACCGGCTCGCCCAGGGGGAGGTGTTCGGCCGCGCCGCCGAACCGTGGGAGGTCGCGGCCACCATCGCGTTCCTGGCCAGCGACTACTCGAGTTACCTGACCGGCGAGGTGATCTCGGTGTCGAGTCAGCACCCATGAGCGCGGGACCCGCCAACACCCGTCGTGACGAGCTCCTCGCGCTCGCCGCGACGATGTTCGCCGAGCGTGGACTGCGGGCCACCACGGTCCGCGACATCGCCGACTCCGCCGGCATCCTCTCGGGCAGTCTGTACCACCACTTCTCGTCGAAGGAGGAGATGGTCGACGAGGTGCTGCGCGGATTCCTCGACTGGCTCTTCGAGCGCTACCGCCAGATCGTCGAGACCGAGCCGAATCCGTTGGAGCGCCTCAAGGGACTGTTCATGGCCTCGTTCGAGGCGATCGCCACCCGGCACGCCGAAGTCGTGATCTACCAGGACGAAGCCAAGCGGCTGTCGGCGCAGGAGCGGTTCTCCTACGTCGAGGAGCGCAACAGGGAGCAGCGCAAGATGTGGGTCGACGTCCTCACCCAGGGCATCGAGGAGGGTTACTTCCGCCCGGATGTCGACGTCGACCTCGTCTACCGGTTCATCCGCGACACCACCTGGGTGTCGGTCCGCTGGTATCAGCCGGGCGGACCACTGACCGCCGAAGAGGTTGGTCGGCAGTATCTTTCGATCGTTCTCGGCGGTATCACCACCACAGAAGGAGTTCACCATGGCTGAGTCAGTTCGGCAGGCCTACGTCATCGACGCCGTCCGCACCGCCATCGGCAAGCGCAACGGATCCCTGGCCGGTGTGCATCCGGTCGACCTGGGTGCGGCCGGGTGGCGCGGCCTGTTCGACCGCAACGACGTCGACCCGGGCGCGGTAGACGACGTGATCGCCGGATGCGTCGATGCGATCGGCCCGCAGGCCGGCAACATCGCGCGGTTGTCCTGGCTGGCGGCCGGCTTCCCCGAGGAGGTGCCGGGCGTGACCGTCGACCGGCAGTGCGGGTCGAGCCAGCAGGCAGTCTCGTTCGGCGCGCAGGCCATCATGTCCGGCACCGCCGACCTCATCGTGGCCGGCGGCATGCAGAACATGAGTCAGATCCCGATCAGTTCGGCGATGCTCGTCGGTGAGCAGTTCGGATTCACCTCGCCGACAAACGAATCCAAGAGCTGGCTGCACCGCTACGGCGATCAGGAGATCTCGCAGTTCCGCGGCGCGGAGTTGATCGCCGAGAAGTGGGACATCTCGCGCGAGGAGATGGAGCAGTACGCGCTGACCAGCCATCAGCGCGCGCAGGCCGCGATCCGCGCAGGCCACTTCGACAACGAGATCCTCGAGGTGGACGGGTTCCGGGTCGACGAAGGGCCACGCGACACGTCGCTGGAGAAGATGGCGACGTTGAAGACCCTCGTCGACGGCGGACGACTGACCGCGGCGATGGCCAGCCAGATCTCCGACGGCGCGAGCGCGGTGCTCCTCGCTTCCGAGCAAGCGGTCAAGGACCACGGTCTGAAGCCCCGCGCCCGTATCCACCACGTCAGTGCCCGCGGCGCCGACCCGGTGTTCATGCTCACCGGACCCATTCCGGCCACCCGCTACGCGCTGGACAAGGCCGGGCTGTCGATCGACGACATCGACACCGTGGAGATCAACGAGGCGTTCGCGCCGGTGGTGCAGGCCTGGCTCAAGGAGACCAAGGCCGATCCCGAGAAGGTCAACCCCAGCGGCGGCGCGATCGCGCTCGGTCATCCCCTCGGTGCCACGGGCGCAAAGCTTTTCGCGACGATGCTGAACACACTCGAGCGCATCGGCGGGCGCTACGGCCTGCAGACGATGTGCGAGGGCGGCGGCACCGCCAACGTCACGATCATCGAGCGGCTCTAGTCGAACCGCCGGCCTCAGTGGTCGTGCAGGATGACGCCGCGGATGTTGCGGCCCGCGCGCATGTCCTCGTAGCCCTCGTTGACCTCGGCCAGCTTGTACTCGTGGGTGACGGTCTCGTCGAGCAGCAGCTTGCCCTCGCGGTACAGCGACAGCAGCCGCGGGATGTCCGCGCGCGGGTTGGCCTCGCCGTAGAGACTGCCCAGCAGTCGCTTCTGGAAGAGCGTGAACATCATCATGCCCAGCGTCGCCTGGTTGTCGGTCATCGATGACAGCGCGGTCATCACGACGGCGCCGCCCTTGCGGATGATGTTGACGGCGTCGTCGAGCATCGACCCTTCGAGCAGGCCGACGGTCAGGATCGCCGAATCGGCCATCACCCCGCGGGTCAGCTCCGCGACGAGCGCGGTCGCCTCCGGTAGCGACGTGACGAAATGTGTTGCGCCCAGCTGCATCGCCTTGGCCCGCTTGTCCTCGACGGGCTCGACGACCACGATCTTCTCGGCGCCGGCAATCCGCGCGCCCTGCACGGCGCCGCTGCCGATCCCGCCGAAACCGATCACCACCACGGTATCGCCCGGCTGCACGTCGGCGGTGTTGACCGCCGACCCCCACCCGGTGGTGACGCCGCAGCCGAGCAGGCACGCCCGGGACAGCGGAAGGTCGTCGTCGATCTTGACGATCGATGCCTCCGGCACGGTGCCGTACTGGGAGAACGTGCCGACGAGCGCCATCACGCCGATGTCCTGCCCGCGGGCGTGGCGCCGGTAGGTGCCGTCCAACTGCGTGCCCGCCATGATGATCGCGCCGAGGTCGCACAGGTTCTGGTGACCGGTCGAGCACCACCGGCATCGGCCGCAGGCGGGTAGGAACGAGGCGACGACGTGGTCACCCGGCGCCAGACCGGTGACGCCCGCGCCGACCTCACGCACGACCCCGGCCCCTTCGTGACCGCCGATCATCGGCAGCGGCACCGGCAGGTCGCCGGTCCGGATGTGCTCGTCGGAGTGGCACAGCCCGGTGGCCTCCCACGACACCAGCACCTCGCCGTCACCCGGCGGGTCGAGATCGATCTCTTCGACGGTCCAGTCGGACCCGAACTCCCAGAGGATGGCCGCGTTGGTCTTCATCGGGCCGAGTCTAGGAAGGCGGCTCGGCGCTCGCGGCGGATTCGCGGAGACGGTCAGGCAGTGGTGAGGGCGAGGCCCGCCAGCGCGATCAGCCAACTCGCGAAGCTGCCGACCAGGAAGTACTCGGTGACTTCATCGATCCCCTGGCCGATGCCGGGGCCGGCTGAGCCGGCGCTGTCCGCCGACTCCTTGCGTGCGGCGTTGAGCTCGGGGAACCGGATGATGCCCTTGGCCGCGATCACCGCTGAGGCCGCGCCGAACTGGCCGCCCAGCCCCAGCCCGACGATCAGCAGTCGCTCCATCGGCCCGAGTAACCGGCCGCCCTTGAGGCGGTCCGAGGGCTGTGGCACACCGGCAGGGCGGACCGCGCCGACCGCGCCGAGGATCAAGCGCACCAACTGATTTGCGGTGACCAGTTGCAGCGCGACGATCCCGAGAATCATCACCGCCCGGTCCGGCTCCACCCCCTCCAGCCCGACCCAGGGCAGCCACCGGCCCAGCGGCCCGGCCACCTCCGACGACCAGCCTCCGAACGCGACCATCAGCGCAGCGCCAACGCCGAACACGGTGAGTGCCCGGCCGTGCCGGGTCCCGGTGCGCTCGGCCGCACCGCCCAGCACCACCCACGCGACCGACACCGCGGCGGCGACGACGAGCAACGCGATGTCGCCGCGATGCCACAGCCCGGCCGACGCCGCGCACACGACGACCGTCAAAGGGCCCGCGACGAGGGCGAGCCACTGATGCGCGCTGAGTTTGCGGCAGATGTCGGCGACGCCGACCGCGATCAGGAACACGGCCAGGGCGTTCATCGGATCTCCCGGAGTTCCTCGGCGGAGGCGAGGAGCAGGTCCAGTCCGGCCCTGCCGGCACGCTGGGACACCGCCGAGGCGCTGATCCCCTCCGCCATCGCCAACTCCTTCTTCGATCGCCCGGCCCGCATCCCCGCCAGGATGCGCAGGGCACGTTCGTCCAGCGATCCAAGCAGATGGTCCCGACACATCAGGGCGGCGTTGACGGCGTGCGGGTCGGCTCCCTCGCCGGTGCCGTTGCGGAACGCGGTGCGCACCTGGGCCAGGCCGGGTTGCTGCTGGGCGGACGCGGTCCACTCGATGGCCTCGCGGGCTGCCCACCACCCCGGACCGTCCTGCACGCCTGTCTCATCGAGGGCGGTGACCACACCCCAGCCGATGCCGAAGCGGACATCGATGTCGGGCGCCAGGGACAGGCGCAGCGTCAGTGCCGCATCGATCGCGTGCCCGACGGTGGAAAAGGCGCCCTGGAATTCGTCGCCGACGGTGATCGCGGGCGGGTCGACGGCGCTGTCGGCGACGGCCGCCAGCGCCCCGGTCAGTCGGCGGTGCAGGCCGCGCCGGTCGGCGAACGCCCGGGAACCCACGATGTCACCGATGACCGTTGCGCACAGTGTTGAAGCCGTGTGCTTCACTCGAGCCATATGAAGACTATAGCTTCATTTCAGAAGTATGAAGCCCAAAGCTTCACTTTCTGATGAACGATCCCGCGGATTCCAGGTGCTCGATCGCCTCGCCGACGATGCTCTCGATCAACTCGGCGCACGAGGGCAGGTCGGAGATGATGCCGGCGACCTGCCCCGAGGCCAGTACGCCGGCATCGGTGTTGCCCTCCACCAGGCCGGCCTTCAGCAGCATCGGGGTGTTGGCGGCCATCACGACCTGGGACCAGGTCAGGTCCTTGCCGTGCCGCATCGCCATGCCGTCGCGGATCATCGACCGCCACGTCATGCCGGTCATCTTCTTGAACTTCTGTGCGTTGGTCACCGCCGCGGCGAGGCCACGCACCGGGGATCCGCTCTCCAGTTTCTCCACCAGGCCGGTACGCAGCACCCGGTGGGGCATCCCGTCGACCCGGGTGGAGACCACGGTGCCGTCCAGCGCCGCCTGCAGGTAGCGCTGCTTCACCGCGTCGGGCACGGTCGAATCGGAGGTCAGCAGGAAACGCGTACCCATGGCCACGCCCGCGGCGCCGTAGGACAGCGCGGCCGCGAGCCCACGCCCGTCGAAGAAACCGCCCGCGGCGATCACCGGCATCCCGGTGTCGGCGACCGCGTCGAGCACCGACGGCAGAAGCAGCGTCGTGGCGATCGGCCCGGTGTGGCCGCCGCCCTCGCCGCCCTGCACGATGACGGCGTCGGCGCCCCAGCCGGCGACCTTCTTCGCGTGCTTGGCCAGGCCCACCGACGGGATGACCACCACGCCCGCTTCTTTGAGCCGCGCGATCAGATCGGGCTTGGGGGCCAGGGCGAAGGAGGCGACTCTGACTCCTTCGCGGATCAGGAGGTCGACGCGGTCGTTCGCGTCGCCGGCGTCGGCACGGATGTTGATGCCGAAGGGTTTGTCGGTCGCGGCCTTGACCTTGGCCACGGCGGTGGTCAGTTCCTCGAGCGTCATGGTGGCCGAGGCGAGGATGCCAAGACCGCCCGCGTTCGACGTCGCCGCGACCAGCCGGGCGCCGGCCACCCACCCCATACCGGTCTGCACGACCGGGTGCTCGATGCCCACCAGTTGGGTGAGCGGGGTGGTCAACCGACTCATCGGACTTCCTTGTCGCGCAGCGCTTTCGGGTCGATCACCTCGCGCAGGATCGTCAGCTCGTCGGCGGTCGGCAGCCGAGTGGTGTCTGCCTCGCCGAGTCCGTGCACCTCGAACGAGGTGTTCTCGGTAACCTGTGCGGGCTCGATCCCGGGATGGAGTGACACCGCGCGCATCTGGTGGTCCGGTCCGTTGAAGTCGAACACACCCAGGTTGGTCACGACCCGGAAGACGTTGACGAACCGGTAGGCGGGATTGTCCGGATCGACCTTGTCCCAGCCGATCCCGGAGACCACGTCGACGGACCCGCCGAACACTCGGGTGGAGTGGTTGCCCACCCAGTAGCTGGTGGCGTGGTTGATCGTGTTGCCGGGTGCGCCGCGTACCCCGAACATCTGCCGGGTCGGGTGCTGCAGGGGCCCGAACGCCGACAGGTTCTGATTGCCGTAGCGGTCGATCTGGTTGGCGCCCATGACGACATGGCGACGGCCCCAGGCCAGGGTCTCGAACACCCGGCCGAACGGCATCCAGCCCTCGATGGCCGCAGCCGCGCCGATCGCGGGGGTGTCGGCGATCAGCCGGGCCTCGCCGTCGGTGAGCAGGATGTCGGGGGAGAAGGTCAGCCGCGCCAGCCGGGCGCCGATCGAGACGATGGTGGTCATCGGGCTGACCATGATCTCGCCTGCGTCACGGAACAATTCGGCACAGGCGACGGCGCACACCTCGGCGCGGGTTGCGGAGATCATCCTCGGTCCTCCTCGGTGGACTCCTTGAACTTCCGCACGGCCGCCTGGTAGTCGGCCTCGCTGCCGGACAGGTACGTCTCGACGAACGTCGACCAGGTCTCGTCGGATCCGGCGGCCTCGGCGTAATGGCGCTGGAACTTCTCGTCACGCCGGTAGTCGGGCTCGGCCGTGGTGAAGTGCGCACCGCCCGGCGCCTCGACCACGGTGTCGACCATCATCCGGTTGATCAGCAGGGCCTGCGGCGGAACGGATTTCACGAGCTCCTCGGTCGGCACCACCTTCTCCACCGACAGGTAGCGCCTCTCGGCCGACATCAGGAACAGGTCGTCGAAGTACGGATCGATACCGGTGTAGGCCGCGTTGCCCTGCGCGTCGCCGACGTTCAGGTGCACGAACGCGGCGTCGAGGTTCAGCGCGGGCATCGCGATGAGCTCCTCGTAGCCGTCGCCCGGCGGGCAGGAGCGAAGCGACCCGGGGATGATCGGGGTGGGATACGGCGAGCGCACGGTCTTGAGCTCGTCGCCCCAGAACGCGCGGACGTCGCTGCCGAGTCCGGCGCGGATCGGCAGGAACGGCAACCGCTGGGCGGCGGCCTGCAGTCCGCAGCGCAGCATGCCCTCGTCCATCTCGCGCGCCTCGATCGTTCCTGAGGTGCGTGCCTTGGCGAACCACGGATCGTAGAACGGCGGCGAGTCCAGCGACACGAAGCCGTAGTAGACCCGCTTGATCTTGCCCGCCGAGCAGAGCAGGCCGACGTCGGGACCGCCGTAGCTGACCACGGTCAGGTCGGTGACGCCGGTGCGCAGCAGCGCCCGCACGAACGCCATCGGTTTGCGCCGCGATCCCCACCCGCCGATGCCGATCGTCATGCCGCTCTCGATACCGGCGACCGCCTCGTCGAGAGTCGTCCGTTTATCGGTCATTTGGCTCCCTTGTCCGTACCCGCGAACGCATCCCGGTGTTCGTCGGAGACGCCGGCGAGATTGAGTTCGAACGTGAAGCCCTGCTCCATGCGGTAGCGCGCGTTGACCGGCTGGATGTCGATGAAGTTCAGTGCTTCCTTGGCGGCGCGGATCACCCGGGTGTCCTTGGCCGCGATGTCGCGCGCCACCCGCAGGGCCGCTTCGTCGAGGTCGGCACGGGGGACGACCTCGTGCACCGAGCCGAAGTGGTGCAGCGTCTCGGCGTCGACGGTGGCCGCCGTGAAGAACAGCCGGCGCATCATGTGTTGCGGCACAAGGCGGGACAGGTGGGTCGCCGCGCCGAGTGCGCCGCGCTCGACCTCGGGCAGTCCGAACTTCGCGTCGTCGGAGGCGACGATGACGTCGGCGTTGCCGACGAGCCCGATGCCGCCGCCCACGCAGAATCCGTTGACCGCCGCCACCACCGGCACCGCGCATTCGTACACCGCGCGGAACGCCTCGAAGCAGCCCCGATTGGCGTCGATCAGCGCGGTGAAGCCCTCGGTCTTCTGCATCTCCTTGATGTCGACGCCGGCGTTGAAACCCCGTCCCTCGGCGCGCAGGATCACCACGTGCGTGGCGAGGTCACGGCCGGCCGCGGTGATCGCGTCGGCGAGTTCGAACCAGCCGCGCGACGGAATCGCGTTGACGGGCGGGTAGTCGACGGTGACCGAAACGATTCCCGGTTCCACGGTCGCGGTGGTGATCGGCATGCGCAACTCCTGGGTGGCTACCTAAGCAAGCACTTGCTTGGTACGCTAGCACAGTGACTGACGCCGTCGACAGCACCATCCGTCTCGCCCTCACCGGCCGCGTCGTGCTCGTGACCGGCGGTGTGCGCGGTGTCGGCGCCGGCATCAGCAGGGTCTTCGCGGATCAGGGCGCCACGGTCGTGACATGTGCACGCCGGCCCGTCGACGGATCGCCGTTCGAGTTCCGCCCGTGCGACATCCGCGACGACGACGCGGTCGCCGCGCTCGTCGACGGCATCGTCGCCGACCACGGCCGTCTCGACGTCGTGGTGAACAATGCCGGTGGCTCGCCGTACGTCGCGGCCGCCGAGGCGTCGGCGAAGTTCAGCCGCAAGATCGTCGAGCTCAACCTGCTCGGGGCACTGTCGGTGTCCACGCACGCGAATGCGGTCATGCAGCAGCAGGATTCGGGTGGTGCGATCGTGAACATCTCCAGCGTCAGCGGCCGGCGGCCCACCCCCGGCACCGTCGCCTACGGCGCGGCCAAGGCCGGCATCGAGAACATCACCGCCACGCTCGCGGTCGAGTGGGCACCCAAGGTACGGGTGAACTCGGTGGTCGTCGGCATGGTCGAGACCGAGCAGTCCGAACTGTTCTACGGCGACGCCGACTCCATCGCCGCGATCTCGCGCAATGTGCCACTCGGCCGGCTCGCCAGACCCGAGGACATCGGCTGGGCGACGGCGTTCCTCGCATCACCGGCGGCGTCTTACATCAGCGGGGCGTCGCTCGAAGTGCACGGCGGCGGCGAGCCGCCGCACTACCTGTCGACCACCACTGCGGACATCAAACACTAGAGGAGACAACGACGATGGGATTGCTCGACGGCCGTGTGGTCATCGTGACGGGTGCGGGCGGCGGCATCGGACGCGCGCATGCTGTGGCTTTCGCCGCCGAAGGCGCGCGGGTGGTGGTCAACGACATCGGTGTGGGCCTGGACGGATCGCCGGCCGGCGGCGGAAGCGCCGCGCAGAGTGTCGTCGACGAGATCGTCGGCGCCGGAGGCGAAGCCGTCACCAGTGGCGCCAACGTCGCGGACTGGGCGCAGGCCGAAGGCCTCATCCAGACGGCGGTCGACGCGTTCGGCGGGCTCGACGTCCTGGTCAACAACGCCGGCATCGTGCGTGACCGGATGTTCGCGAACACCAGCGAAGAGGAATTCGACGCGGTCACGGCCGTGCACCTCAAGGGGCACTTCGCGACCATGAAGCACGCCGCCGCCTACTGGCGCGCCAAGTCCAAGGCCGGCGAGCAGGTGGACGCCCGCATCGTCAACACCAGTTCGGGTGCGGGACTGCAGGGCAGCGTCGGGCAGGCCAACTACAGCGCCGCCAAGGCGGGCATCGCGGCGCTGACGCTCGTCGCCGCCGCCGAGATGGGCCGCTACGGGGTGTCGGTCAACGCGATCGCGCCATCGGCGCGCACCCGGATGACCGAGACCGTCTTCGCCGACATGATGTCCACGCAGGACCAGGATTTCGATGCGATGGCCCCGGAGAACATCTCGCCGCTGGTGGTGTGGCTGGGCAGCGTCGAATCGCGGGACGTCACCGGCAAGATGTTCGAGGTCGAGGGCGGCAAGATCCGCGTGGCCGAGGGGTGGGCGCACGGACCGGAGATCGACAAGGGCGCGAAGTGGGATCCGGCCGAACTAGGCCCCGTCGTGGCCGACCTGCTCGCCAAGGCGCGCCCCGCGGTACCCGTCTACGGCGCCTGAGTCAGGCCGGGTCGCAGATGATGATCGGGATCTTGCGCGAGGTGTAGGACCGGTAGTTCGCGTAGTCGGGGTACATCGCGTCGAGCTTGGGCCAGTAGTGGTCGCGCTCGTCGTCGGTGGCTTCCCGCGCGACGAGGGAGAGCGTGTCCCGTTTGGTCTGGAACGTCACAGTCGTGTGTGTCTTGATGTTCAGATACCACATCGGGTGGGTGTCGCGGCCGCCTTGGGATGCGACGAGCACGATCCGCTGGTCCTCTTGGAGGAACAGCAGTGGCACGTCTCGGGGTTCGCCGCTCTTGCGGCCCTTCGTCGTCAGGATGCCGACCTCGGAGCCGCGCAGGAACTTGTCGCCGAACCGGCCGTTGGTCTTCTTGAACAGCCAGGTCTGTCCGCGCGACATCCATTTGATGGCGACGGCGACGGGCTTGGAGTTCAGGCTCTTGATCTGCTTGTCGGACAGCGGGCGGGAGGGTTCGGCCACGGCGTGCACCTTATCGCGTCAGGAACGGGCGGATGTCGGCCCGGATGTGGTGGATCTGGGCGCGGCCGGACGGGTCGTCGGCGGGGATCAGGAACGTCTCGTCGATGTGGGCGCCCACCCGGCGACCGGCCAGTCGCGGCTTGGTCACCAGGTCGAAGCGGGCCCGGACAGTGTCACCGTCGACGGTGAACTCCGGTGTGGTGACGGCTTCGATCACCCGGTACTGCAGGCCGCCGTTGAGGCTGCGCCGCAGGTGGTTTCCGGAGAAGCCGGTCTTGAGGCCCACCTCGGTGCGGGTACACCCGGGCGCGAACGGCACGCCGTCGGCGTCGTGGCTGGCCAGCGCACTGATGTAGGCCTGCGCCGCGGCGATGCGGTCCGAGTCCGAAATCACGGGTGATTCCTCAAATGCGCTCGATGATGGTTCCGGTCGACAGCGCACCGCCGGCGCACATCGTGATCAGTGCGGTGGTCTTGTCGGTGCGCTCCAGTTCGTGTAGCGCGGTGGTGATCAGTCGGCTGCCGGTGCTGCCGACCGGGTGGCCGAGGGCGATCGCCCCGCCGTTGACGTTGACGGTGTCCATGTCGGGCTCGTGCACCCGGGCCCAGGACAGCACGACCGACGCGAACGCCTCGTTGATCTCCGTGATGTCGATGTCGCCCATCTTCATGCCGGCCTTCTCGAGCACCTTGGCCGTCGACTGCACAGGCCCGTCGAGGTGGTAGTACGGCTCGGCGCCGACCAGGGCCTGGCTGACGATGCGGGCGCGTGGCGTCAGACCGAGCGCACGCGCCTTGTCCTCGTCCATCCACAACACCGCGGCGGCGCCGTCGGAGATCTGCGACGAGGTGCCCGCGGTATGAATGCCACCCTCCATCACCGGGTTCAGGGAAGCCAGCCCTTCCAGCGTGGTGTCCCGCAGCCCCTGGTCACGGGTCACCGGCGCCCGCTCGTCGGTGGGCTTCTTGTTCTCGTCGAGCACGGGAGCCTCGATGGGGCTGATCTCCCGGTCGAACCGGCCCTCGGCCCAGGCCTGCTTGGCCTTGCGCTGCGATTCGAAGCCGAAGCGGTCGATGTCCTCCCGGCTGATGCCGCGCCGCTTGGCGATCCGTTCGGCCGCGGTGAACTGATCCGGCAGGTCGATGTCCCACGACGCCGGGCGGATGATGCTGCGGTCCGGGCCCGCGTTGGCGCCCAGTCCCACGCGGCTCATCGCCTCGACGCCGCACGCGATGCCGACATCGATGGCGCCCGAGGCGATCAGACCCGCCACCAGACCGTTGGCCTGCTGGCCGCTGCCGCACTGGCAGTCGATCGTCACCGCGCCGACATGATCGGGCAGTCCGGCCACCAGCCAGCTCACCCGGGTGATGTTGTTGGACTGCTCGCCGAACTGCGTGACGCAGCCGCCGATGACCTGCTCCACCTCTCCGGCGTCGATGCCGGACTTCTCGACGAGCGCCTTCTGAACGGCCCCGAGCAACTCGGTGGCGTGCAGTCCTGAGAGCCAGCCGTTGCGCTTGCCGATGGGGCTGCGGGTGGCTTCGACGATGACAGGGTTACCCATGGCGTCAGGCTAGAACACGTTTCATTACTCTGACAAGCGGCGATGCCGCCGTGCCTTTCATCTGCGGTGGAGGCATGTTTTACTGGCACTAGAACACGTTGCAATTGAGGAGTGCTTCCCTATGCCTGGCCCGAACTCTTGCCCGATCAGCCCTGACTTCGACTTCCTCGACGCGAGCCTGAATCTCGAGCGTCTGCCGGTCGAGGAACTCGCCGAACTGCGCAAGTCCGAGCCTATCCACTGGGTGGATGTGCCGGGCGGCACGGGGGGCTTCGGCGACAAGGGTTACTGGCTGGTGACCAAGCACGCCGACGTCAAGGAGGTGTCCAAGCGCAACGACCTGTTCGGCAGCTCCCCCGACGGTGCGATACCGACGTGGCCGCAGGGCATGACCCGCGATGCGATCGACCTTCAGAAGGCCGTGCTGCTGAACATGGATGCGCCCCAGCACACCCGGCTGCGCAAGATCATCTCCCGCGGGTTCACACCCCGCGCCGTCGGACGGCTCGAGGCCGAGTTGCGCGACCGTGCGCAGAGGATCGCCCAGACCGCCGTCGCGGAGGGCTCGGGCGATTTCGTCGAGCAGGTGTCGTGCGAGTTGCCGCTGCAGGCCATCGCCGGGCTCCTCGGTGTCCCGCAGGAGGATCGCGACAAGTTGTTCCGGTGGTCCAACGAGATGACCGCCGGTGAGGACCCCGAGTACGCCGACGTCGACCCGGCCATGTCGTCCTTCGAGCTCATCACCTACGCGATGAAGATGGCCGAGGAGCGCAAGAACAACCCGACCGAGGACATCGTCACCAAGCTCATCGAGGCCGACATCGAGGGCGAGAAGCTCTCCGACGACGAGTTCGGCTTCTTCGTGGTGATGCTGGCGGTGGCCGGCAACGAGACCACCCGCAATTCGATCACCCACGGCATGATCGCGTTCTCGCAGAACCCCGAGCAGTGGGAGCTCTACAAGAAGGAGCGGCCGGAGACCGCCGCCGACGAGATCGTCCGCTGGGCCACGCCGGTGTCGGCCTTCCAGCGGACCGCGCTGGAGGACACCGAACTCGGCGGGGTGAAGATCAAGAAGGGCGAGCGCGTCGTGATGTCCTACCGCTCGGCCAACTTCGACGAAGAGGTCTTCGAGCACCCGGACCAGTTCGACATCATGCGCAACCCGAACCCGCACGTCGGGTTCGGCGGCACCGGCGCGCACTACTGCATCGGCGCGAACCTGGCGAAGATGACGATCAACCTGATCTTCAACGCCGTCGCCGACAACATGCCGGAACTCAAGCCGATCGGCGATCCGGAGCGGTTAAAGTCGGGCTGGCTCAACGGCATCAAACACTGGCAGGTGGACTACACCGGCAAGGGTTGCCCGGTCAGCCACTGACACATCGAGACTCGAGGAGGTGTCGGGTGGACTTCAGTCCAGACGAGGGTCAGCAGGCGGTCGCCGATGTGGTGACGTCCGTGCTGGAGCGCGACAACAGCTGGGACGCTTTGGTTTCCGGCGGTGTGCTGGCACTGGCCGCCCCGGAACGGCTCGGCGGTGACGGGCTCGGGCTCGCCGAGATCGCGACCGCGCTGACCGAGATCGGCAGGCGCGGGACGATCAGCCCGGCGCCGGTGACCCTCGCTGCGGCGGCGGTGCTGGGCGAGCTGGCATCCGAACCGCAGCAGGACCGCTATCTCGCGGGTCTGGCCAAGGGGTCGGTGCTCAGCTTGGCACTCAACGAACCCGGCGCCTCACAGCCCGACCGGCCGGCGACCACGCTCTCGGCCGGCCGGCTCAACGGCACCAAACTCGCCGTCGGCTACGCCGGGCAGGCGCACTGGCTGGTGGTCACCACCGACGCTGGCGTGGTCGTGGTGCGCGGCGATGCCGACGGGATCTCGGCGACGAAGACGCCGACGTCGACCGGTGCCGATGAGTTCGTGGTGACGTTCGCCGACGTCGCGGTCGACGACGACGACGTCCTCGCCGGGAGCACGGCCCATCGCGTGAACCAGTTGGCGCTGGCCGCCTTCGGCGCCTTCGCTGCCGGCCTGGTGGCCGGCGCGCTTCGACTGACCGCCGACTACGTCGCGACCCGCGAGCAGTTCGGTCGGCCGCTGTCGACGTTCCAGACCGTCGCGGCGCAACTGTCCGAGGTCTACATCGCCTCGCGCACCGTGTCGCTGGTGGCGACCTCGGCAGTGTGGTTGCTATCCCAGGGCCTCGACGCCGAGGACGACCTCGCGATCCTCGGTTACTGGCTCACCTCGCAGGCGCCGCCGGCGATGCGGCTGTGCCACCACCTGCACGGCGGTATGGGGATGGACATCACCTACCCGATGAACCGCTACTTCTCGTCGATCAAGGATCTGACCCGGGTGCTGGGTGGTCCGACACACCGTCTCGATCTGGTGGGAGCGTAAATGTACATCGAACTGACCCCCGAGCAGCGGGCTCTGCAAGCCGAACTGCGACAGTACTTCTCGACGCTCATCACGCCCGAAGAGGCCGAGGCGATGGAGTCGAACCGGCACAACGAGGCCTACCGCGCGGTGATCAAGCGGATGGGTTCAGACGGCAAGCTCGGCATGGGCTGGCCCAAGGAGTACGGCGGCCTGGGGTTCGGCCCGATCGAACAGCAGATCTTCGTCAACGAGGCCAACCGTGCCGACGTCCCGTTGCCCCTGGTGACGCTGCAGACCGTCGGCCCCACGCTGCAGGTGTACGGCACCGAGGAGCAGAAGAAGAAGTTCCTGCCCGGAATCCTCTCCGGCGACATCCATTTCGCCATCGGCTACTCCGAACCCGACGCGGGCACCGACCTGGCCTCGCTGAGGACGGCAGCGGTGCGCCAACGGGACGAGGCCGGCGAATACTTCCTGGTCAACGGGCAGAAGATGTGGACGACCGGCGCCCACGACGCCGATTACATCTGGCTGGCCTGCCGCACCGATCCGGAAGCCGCCAAGCACAAGGGCATTTCGATCCTGATCGTCGACACCAAGGATCCGGGCTTCTCCTGGACGCCGATCATCCTGTCCGACGGCGCGCACCACACCAACGCGTCGTACTACAACGACGTGCGGGTGCCCGCCGACATGCTCGTCGGTGAGGAGAACGGCGGCTGGAAGCTGATCACCACCCAGCTCAACCACGAGCGGGTGGGCCTGGGCCCGGCCGGGCGCGTCGCCGGTATCTACGACCAGGTGCATGCATGGGCGTCCAAACCCGGCTCCGACGGCGTCACGCCGATCGAGCAGGCCGACGTCAAGCGGCTGCTGGGTCAGATCAAGGCGATCTGGCGGGTGAACGAGCTGCTGAACTGGCAGGTCGCGGCGTCGGGGGAGACCATCGCCGTCGCCGATGCCGCAGCCACCAAGGTCTTTTCGACCGAACGCATCCAGGAGGTCGGCCGGCTCGCCGAGGAGATCGTCGGCACCTACGGGAATCCGGCGGATCCGCAGACCGGTGAGCTGCTCGACTGGCTGGACAAGATGACCAAGCGCAATCTCGTCATCACCTTCGGCGGCGGCGTCAACGAGGTGATGCGCGAGATGATCTCGGCGTCGGGGCTCAAGGTCCCGAGGGTCCCCAGGTGAGCGGGGAGCGGACCATCGAAGACATCACGGCCGCGGCGGAGCGCGTCAAGGCCGAGGGTAAGAGCGCGCCGCGACAGGCGCGACACCCGGTGAATCAGCCGATGGTCGACCACTGGCTCGACGCGATGGGCGACAGGAACCCCATCTACGTCGACGAGCAGGCCGCGAAGGCCGCCGGGCATCCCGGCGTGGTGGCGCCGCCGGCGATGATCCAGGTGTGGACGATGATGGGGCTGGGCGGCGTCCGCCCCGACGACGACCCGCTGGGCAAGATCCTCGAATTGTTCGACGAGGCAGGCTATGTCGGCGTCGTCGCCACCAACTGCGAGCAGACCTACCACCGCTACCTGCAGCCGGGTGAACAGGTGAGCGTCACTGCCGAGCTGACCGACGTCGTCGGCCCGAAGCGCACCGCGCTGGGCGAGGGTTTCTTCATCACCCAGACGATCACCTGGACTGTCGGTGGTGAACCTGTCG
Organism: Mycolicibacterium psychrotolerans; assembly: GCF_010729305.1. NCBI lineage: Bacteria > Bacillati > Actinomycetota > Actinomycetes > Mycobacteriales > Mycobacteriaceae > Mycobacterium > Mycolicibacterium psychrotolerans. The sequence goes on from NZ_AP022574.1 coordinate 1,625,443, forward strand.
CCGAAATGCTCTGGCGCATCATGAAGTTCCGTCCCGCCGACCAGGACGCGCCCGCGTCGGCCGTCCCCGAGGACCTCGACACCGAGTCGATGATGCGGCCCGCGTCCTCGAAGGACACCAAGTTCTTCTGGGACGGCGTCAACGCCCACGAACTGCGGATCCAGAAGCGTCCCGACGGGACGCTGCAGCACCCGCCGGTGCCCGCCCTGTGGGCGGACCCCGAGGTTGAGGTGGCTTCGTCGGATTATCTCGTCGCGTCGGGTAAGGGCACCGTGTTCAGCTACGTGGTGCACCACGCCCCGAAGGTGCCGGGCAGAACGCCGCCGTTCGTCATCGCCCTGGTCGAACTCGAGGAAGGGGTACGGATGCTCGGCGAACTCCGCGACGTCGATCCTGCCGCCGTGAAGATCGGAATGCCTGTGCGCGCAACGTATATCGACTTCCCGGACAGCACGTCCGGGCCGGCGTGGACGCTGTACGCCTGGGAGCCCGACGCATGAGCGTCCCCATTGTCGAGGTCGGCACCAAGCTTCCCGAACTCGCTCTCTACGGTAATCCGACGTTCATCGTGTCGACGGCGATCGCCACCCGCGACTACCAGGACGTCCACCACGACCGTGACAAGGCGCAGGCCAAGGGCTCCAAGGACATCTTCGTCAACATCCTCACCGACACCGGTCTCGTCCAGCGGTTCATCACCGACTGGGCCGGCCCCGCCGCGGTGATCAAGTCCATCTCCCTGCGCCTCGGGGTGCCGTGGTACGCCTACGACACGGTGACGTTCACCGGGGAGGTGACCGAGATCGTCGACGGCCTCATCACGTTGAAGATCGTGGGCCGCAACAGCCTCGGTGACCACGTCATCGCCACTGCCACACTCACCATCGGGGGTGCCGCGTGACCGACGGTCTGTCCGGCAAGGCGGCGATCGTCGGTATCGGCGCCACCGATTTCTCCAAGAACTCCGGACGCAGCGAGCTGCGGCTGGCCGCCGAGGCGGTGCTCGACGCTCTCGACGACGCCGGGCTGACCCCCGCCGACGTCGACGGCATGGTGACCTTCACGATGGACTCCAACACCGAGGTCGCGGTGGCCCGCGCCACCGGCATCGGAGAGCTGAAGTTCTTCTCCAAGATCCATCACGGCGGGGGCGCGGCCTGCGCGACCATCCAGCAGGCGGCCCTGGCCGTCGCCACGGGCGTGGCGGAATGTGTTGTCGCCTACCGTGCTTTCAACGAGCGCTCGGGAATGCGCTTCGGTCAGGTGCAGATGCGGTTGGTCGAGAACGCCGACTCCACCGGGGTGGACAATTCGTTCTCCTACCCGCACGGTCTGTCGACGCCCGCGGCGCAGGTGGCGATGATCGCGCGCCGCTACATGCATCTGTCCGGCGCGACGAGCCGCGATTTCGGCGCGGTGTCGGTGGCCGACCGCAAGCACGCGGCCAACAATCCGAAGGCCTACTTCTACGGCAAGCCGATCAGCATCGACGACCACCAGAACTCGCGGTGGATCGCCGAGCCGTTGCGGCTGCTGGACTGCTGCCAGGAGACCGACGGCGGCGTGGCGCTCGTCGTGACCACGCCCGAGCGGGCCAAGGACCTCAAGCACCGACCCGCGGTCATCGAGGCCGCCTCGCAGGGCTCGAGCCCCGACCAGTACTCGATGGTGAGCTACTACCGTCCCGAGCTGGGCCTGCCGGAGATGGGGCTGGTTGGCCGACAGCTCTGGGAGCAGTCAGGGCTGACGCCCGGGGACATCCAGACCGCGATTCTCTACGACCACTTCACCCCGTTCACGTTGATCCAGCTCGAGGAGCTCGGTTTCTGCGGCAAGGGCGAGGCCAAGGATTTCGTGGCTGACGGCGCGATCGAGATCGACGGCAGACTGCCGATCAACACCCACGGCGGGCAGCTCGGCGAGGCCTACATCCACGGCATGAACGGCATCGCCGAGGGAGTGCGCCAACTCCGCGGAACCTCGGTCAATCCGGTGCCCGACGTCGAGCACGTGCTCGTCACCGCGGGCACCGGCGTGCCGACGTCGGGGCTCATCCTCGGCTGAGGCGGCGTCTCAGCAAAGTTCCACCGAGCCCGACGAGCGGCCCGCCCGGCATCGATGTCGACGTGTCGGATTGCCGACGACCGGCTCCGTTCCCGCGCACGAGAATCGGCCCCGTCGGAACAAGATCGGATCTTGGCTGGAAGTTCCCGGATCATGGGTTGTCGGGTGAAGGGCCCGTCGGCTCAGCGCCGAGTGATTGCGTATGCAAATGCCGTCGAACAGTGGCAATCGATTCGCTTGACCGCAATTTCAGCAAACGCTGATAATGGTTCGTGACCTGGCGTGGGGGCACTGGCGCCCAGGTTCACGCGTCGAGGGGGCCGGCCATGAGCAGCAGCAGATCGCATGGATGTGATGATCGGCGGTCGTCTGTCCGCATCGCGGCAGCGGCGATCGTCGCGGGCGGTCTTGCGGTCAGCGCTTCGCTCTATCACATACCGGGACACCTTTCGCCGCTGGAACTCTGGCAACAGGAGGACGGGTCGATGTCGATCGCGTCCGGTCGCATCGGATCGGTGGTGGCTGACCAGATCATCGATCTCACCGATGCCGAACTGCCGACACTCGCGCACCTGGCCGAGATCCTGCACGACAACTTCCCGACCGTGCGTGCCGACCTCTTCCTGACTGCGGTGGAGAAACACGGGTTACCCCAGATCGTCAGGACCCTCGAGGTGTTGGCGTCCGCAGGATTCGCGATGCCGGTATCTGCGGTGCTGTTCGGCGGCGGTGGCGGGGCGGGTTCGCCGGGGTCACCGATCGGGATGGCGGATCTGGAGTTGCTGTGGCAGTTCCTCAGCCAGCAGCTGCCCGCGGCGATGATCCAGGGATTCGCCGACGTCGTCGGTGCGTTCATGCCCGCGTCGGTCAGCACGGCGCAGGTGCAGCGTGCGGTGCAGGTGCTTACATTCGCCCCACCCGTCGCGCCGCCCGCACCCGTCGCAGCGCCGGTCATGCCGTCGAGCGTTGTCGCGACGCCACCGGCGCCGGCGGTCGCAACGCCGCCACCAGCGCCCGCGCCGCCGTCGCCCGCGCCCGCGCCGCCGTCGCCCGCGCCGGTCGTCGTGGCCGCGCCGCCCCCGGTGGAAGTGTCAGCTCCGCCGACCGTCGAGATCTCGACGCCCGCGCCGCCCACGAAGACGCCCGAGGTCACGCCGGGCCCGTCCGTACCGGAGGCTGACGACACCGGGAACAAGGGCATAGGTGACGATTCCGGGCCGGCCGAGGGTTCGTCCCCCGGCGACGTTTCCGGTCCCCAGCACGGTGGGGGTCCCAATGGCGACACCGCCCACGGCGGCGATGCAGGATCCGCCCCAGGTCAGGGCTCGGGCGACGCGTCGGGTCCGGACAACGGTCGGTCCGGCGGTGCAGCGGGTGGGGGACGGTCCGGGGATACGGGCAGCGATGGTGGGTGACCGCGGCGACGTGGCTACACCGGTGTCGTCGCTCCGCATCGACGGGTGTGCCCCGCAGGACCGAGGCGGGGTGCCTACTACCCTGTCGGAATGAGCTCTCACGAGCCCGATCCCGACGACGCAGACACAGGGCCGCTCCATGTGGACGACGTGCAGGCGCCGCCTGTGGCGGCGGACCGGCGTTTCGACGCGCCGCTGTCGGTGAACCCGCGGCCGGTGCGCCGGAACAACAGGTCCGTTGCGCTGATCGCGGTGGCGACCGTCGCGGTCGTCGGCCTCGGGGTGCTGGCCTGGACGTTCTGGCCGTCGCCTGAAGAGTCCTCGGCGGGCGACGACAACGCGGCGACGTCAGCAACAGAGACGCAACAGCAGGCCGAGGCGCGTTTGATGCGGTTGCTGCCGCGCGGATACGCGCCCGGCGCTTGTGAATCCGTCGTGCCGGCGCGGGGCGCGCTCGCGCAACTGAGCTGTGGGAAGAACGACGACGTCGGGGGGCCGTTGACGGCCACCTACACGCTGGCCAAGGACAGGGCTGCCGTGAAGGATCTCTTCGACGACATCGTCAGCACCTCGTCGGTGGTGGACTGCCCCGGCAACATCCAGTCCCCCGGACCGTGGCGGCGCAACGCCACCCCGGAGCAGACCGCAGGAACGCTGGTGTGCGGGTTCCAGCAGAGCAAGCCGACGGTCGGGTGGAGCACCGACGCCGAGTTGTTGATCAGTGAGGTGCAGTCCGGCCCCCAGGGACCGAACATGGTGCAGCTGTACACCTGGTGGGCCTCACACTCGTAGCGGTCCACCAGGTGTGAGGCTGTCAGGCCGGTGGCGGCACCACGACGGTGGTCGTGGCGGGCGCCTGCTCCGCGGCAGGAGTACCGCTGCTGCCCGCCGGAAGCGGTGTCCCGGAACTGCCCTGCGGGGCCGGTGCGACGGCGGCGGGAACCGGTGCCGGGCTGGCCGGCGCGGCGGCAGCGGCGGCCTCGGGCAGCGGTGTCCCTGCGCTGCCCGCCGGGATCGGGGTGCCCGAACTGCCCTCCGGCAGCGGGGTGCCCGCGCTGCCCGCGGGCACCGGGGCGGCCGTCGGAGCGGGGGCGGCGGAGGCCGGCGCGGCACCCGGCGTGGGTGTCGTCGACGTCTCCGGAGAGGTGGTCTGGGCCGTGCCGGACGCTGCGGGCGACGAACCGGTGTATGCGGGAGTGCGGGCCCCGGTCGACCCGCTCGGGGGAGCGGGCGGTGCCTCCACCCACAGCAGCATCGGGTCGGGCCCGCCGGTGGAGTAGAACACGCTGTCGGGCTTCTCGCCGGTCACGTCGAAATAGATCTTGCCGGTGGTCTTCTCGCCCTGAACCAGGGTTGACGGGTTCACGCCCTGCGGGGTCGCGACGCCGAACAGCACCCGGTAGGTGTCGCCGTTACGGGCGCGTGCGTTGAGATTCGAGACGATGGGGGTCGCCGAACCGGAGATGGCCTCGTCGGTGGCGGTGGCCTCCCACAGCGTGCCGACGGGCTGGTACGGGATCATGTCGGTGCTCGGCTTCAGGCCGGTGACGGTCCAGTGCTGTACGACATTGCCGTTGACGAGTTCCCCCGGCTGTCCGAGGTACTTGACCTCTGGATCGGCCGAGGCAAACGGCGCACCGGTCATGCTGACGGCGGCCGCGGCAGCGACGGTCCCGGCGACCAGAGCGGGCTTGATTTTCACGACAATGTCCTCCTGGTTTCGTTGAGCGAGCAGCGAGGTTTACCCCCGGGAGCAACCTAACAGGTCACAGCAGTCTCTCGGTGCGCTGGAGTGTCGATTGTGGTGCCGTGTGCGGCCCGTCGCGGTGGCTTGGCCGAACACCGTCGACGTTATGATCGCGCGCATGTCCGACACCAAGCCGCTGTCGTCGACGTCTGACACCAAACACAGCTGCGTCGCCCCGGTCGCACTCGCCGTCGCCGTCGTCGCCCTGGCCGTCGCCGCGTGGGGTCTCCTGCGTTCGCCATCCGATGACGCGGAGGGGTCGACGTCCTCGTCATCCGGTGATCCCAAGACCCAGGTCTGCGACGCCTTCACGATGGTGCGCAACGCGGTGTCGCTGCAGACCAACGCCGACCTCGGCAATGATCGGGTGGCTCAGCAGGCGGTTGCCGCGAATGCGCGGCTGGCCACCCTCGGCGGGGGCGAGTTCCTGCTCTCGCGCCTCAACGGATCGGTGCCGGCCGATCTCGCCGACGCGGTCAGGTCGTTCGCGAACGACCTGACCTACATCGGCATGGGCCAGCTGGCCGGAGCGCCCGCCGACGATCCCGCGCAATCCAACCGGGAGAAGACCGCCCAGGCGACCGCGGCGAAGATCGACACCCTCTGCCGCTGATCTCGGGATCAGACGGGAACGAACTCGACCCCGGCCAGGGCGACCGCGTCGTCGCGCTCCGGGGCGGTGACCACCGCGGAGTAGCCGGCCTGTCCGTCACCGGAGTTCTTCCAGACGCTGATCCGCAGGGTCTCGCCGGGGAACACCACGCCGGCCATCCGCGCGCCGTAGGACTTCAGCCCGCTGACCTCGCCGTCGAGCAGGTTGTCGACCAGCGCCTTGCACGTCATGCCGTAGGTGCACAGTCCGTGCAGGATGGGCCGCGGAAAGCCCGCTGCTGCAGCGAAATCCGGGTCCGAGTGCAGCGGATTGCGGTCTCCGCACATCCGGTAGAGCAGTGCCTGCTGCGGTGAGGTCGGCAGCGACAGCTCGATGTCGGGCGCGCGCTCCGGCGCCGCAGCCGACCCCGACGGACCGCGATCGCCGCCGAAACCGCCCTCGCCGCGGGCGAAGATCGACCGCTTCTGGGTCCACAGCAGCGTGCCGTCGGGATCTTTCACCTCGGTCTCGGACCAGATGACCGCGGCCTTGCCCTTGTCCCAGATCTCGGTGAACCGGGTGACGGCGACGCCGGTACCCGCAGCAGGGATCGGGCCGGGGACGGTGACCGCCTCGCTGGCGTGCAGCACCTTGCTCAACTCGATGTCGATGCCGGGGAACTTCACCGCCGGCGGCTCGGTCATGTGAAAGCTCTGCGCCACATTGCCGAACGTCGGCAGCACCTGCGGTGTGCCGTCGGTCAGGTAGCGCAACTCGCGCCTGTCCATCGGGTCGGCGCCCGCGCCGAGGCCGAGGTGGTAGAGCTGGATGTCGCTGCTGCTCCAGGAGAACTCGACGGGGTCGAGTTCGGCGCCGATGGCCTCGTCGAGGTTGATGGGCACGCGCTACTCCTTGCCGGCGAGGTCGAGTGCCGCCAGATAGCCGAACGTCATGGCCGGGCCGATGGTGCCGCCCGGACCCGGATAGGTGTGGCCCATCACGGGTGCGCTGACGTTACCCGCGGCGTAGAGGCCTTCGATGACCGAGCCGTCGTCGCGCAGCGCGCGGCCGTGGGTGTCGGTGACGACGCCGCCCTTGGTGCCCAGATCGCCGGGAACCATCTTGGCGGCGTAGAACGGTGCGTGGCTGATCTCGCCGAGGTTCGGATTCGGCTTGTTCGTCGGATCGCCGTAGTAGCGGTCGTACGCGCTCTGTCCGCGCTTGAAGTCCTCGTCGACTCCGGTGCGGGCGAAGCCGTTGAAGCGCTCGACGGTGGCGGTGAAGGCATCGGTGGGCAGGCCCGTCTTGGCGGCCAGCTCGGCGAGGGTGGCGGCCTTGACGATCACGCCGGATTCTATCCACTTGTTCGGAATCCGTTGTCCCGGTTGCAGTCCGGCGAAGATGTACCGATCCCGGTACTGCTGGTCGAACACCAGCCAGGCCGGGATGTTCTCGCCGGGCCCCTGCCCCTGCCCGTACTGGCCGCCGTACATGTGGTGGCACGCCTCCACGTAGGGCATCGACTCGTTCATGAACCGCTTGCCGTTCATGTTGACGATGATCGAGCCCGGGGAGTTACGCTCCGACAGCGCGAACCACGGCGCCCCGACCAGCGGCACCGTCGGCCCCCACCACGCGTCCTCCATGACGTCGAGTGCGGCGCCCAGCTTCTCGGCGGCGAGGATGCCGTCGCCGGTGTTGGCCACCGCGCCGACGGTCCACTCGGTGGTGATGGGTGCGCGCTGGTACTTGACCCGCATCTGCTCGTTGTGCTCGAATCCGCCGCTGCCGAGGATCACCCCGCGGCGGGCCCGGATCAATTGCGGCTCAGCGCTTTCCGGATCTTCGGTGTTACGCACGTAGATGCCTCGGACAACACCGTCCTCGACATACAGGTCGGTCATCGCGGTGTTCAGCCGGACCGGGACGCCGGCCTCCTTCAGGCCGATGCGCAGCGGCGCGATGAGTGCGCGGCCCATGCCGACCAGGTTCTTGCCCGTCGCCTGTGCCCACATCGTGCGGGCGCCGACCTTCAGGCTGCGCAGCACGCCGCGCGGATGCCGCTTGAGCTGGTTGAGCCGCACGTAGTCCTGCTGCATGACCACGACGTTGAGCGGCACCTTGCCGTAGGGCGGCTCGAGGCCTTTCATGTCGGAACCGAGCTTCTTGGCGTCGAACGGCTTGGGCTCCACCGACCGTCCGGTGGCCTTGCCGCCCGGCGACTCGGGGTAGTAGTCGGAGTAGTTCGGCACCCAGCACAACTTCAGCGGTGAGTGCTTCAGCACGAACGACAGCATCTCGGGGCCCCGGTCGAGATAGGTGTCGATCTTCTCGGACGGCACCACGTCACCGATGATCGCGTGCAGGTAGGTGCGTGCGGCCTCGCGGGTGTCGCTCACCCCGTCCCGCTTCAACACCTCGTTGTTCGGAATCCACACCCCGCCGCCCGAGCGGGCGGTGGAACCACCGTAGTGCGGGGCCTTCTCGACGACTATCGTCGAGAGTCCCTGATGAGCGGCGGTGAGGGCGGCGACCATGCCCGCGGCACCGCTGCCCACCACGACGACGTCATACTCCTGCTCCGTCATGTAGAACACGTTATAGAATTGCCCGGCCGACTAACAACTGTGCCGGTCGACGAAACGAGGGGACTTCACTTTCATGTTGCCCGCGCACACGCGCGAGAAGCTCGCCGCCGAGCTGGCCGAGGCCGAGCGAACCCGCGAACCCATCTCCCCGCTGACCGAGCGGCACCCCGACATCGACGTCGTCGACGCCTACGAGATCCAGCTGATCAACATCCGGTCGAAGATCGCCGGCGGCGCCCGGGTGATCGGGCACAAGGTGGGCCTCTCGTCGGAGGCGATGCAGAAGATGATGAACGTCGACGAGCCGGACTACGGGCATCTGCTCGACGACATGGAGGTCTTCGAGGATCGCCCGGTCGAGTCGGCGAAGTACCTGTATCCGCGGGTCGAGGTGGAGGTCGGGTTCATCCTGTCCGACGATCTACCCGGCGCGGGATGCACCGAGGACGACGTGCTGGCGGCGACGGCCGCTTTCGCGCCGGCCATCGAGCTCATCGACACCCGGATCACCAACTGGCAGATCAAGTTGTGCGACACGATCGCCGACAACGCGTCGTCGGCGGGGTGGATGCTCGGTGAGGCGCGGGTGTCCCCGAAGGATGTGGATATCCGCGCGATCGACGCGGTGCTCACCAACAACGGCGAGACCGTCGCCGAAGGGCGCAGCGACGCGGTGCTGGGCAATCCGGTCACCGCGGTGGCCTGGCTTGCCCGCAAGGTCGAGAGTTTCGGGGTGCGTCTGCGTGCCGGGGACATCGTGCTGCCGGGGTCGTGCACGCGTGCGATAGATGCACCCCCCGGCAGCCATTTCGTCGCCGACTTCAGCGGGTTAGGTTCAGTACGACTGGATTTCGAATAGGAGCCTCAATGGCCGGCAACAAAGCGACCGTGGCGATCGTCGGGTCGGGCAACATCAGCACCGACCTGTTGTACAAGCTTCTTCGTTCGGAGTGGCTGGAGCCACGCTGGATGATCGGCATCGATCCGGAGAGCGATGGCCTGGCCCGGGCGCGCAAGCTCGGGCTGGAGACGTCGCACGAAGGCGTCGACTGGCTGCTGGCCCGCGACGAGATGCCCGACATGGTGTTCGAGGCCACCAGCGCCTACGTCCACCGGGACGCGGCGCCGCGCTACGCCGAGGCGGGTATCCGGGCGGTCGACCTCACACCGGCTGCGGTCGGGCCGGGGGTGATCCCGCCGGCGAATCTGCGCGAGCACCTCGACGCCCCGAACGTGAACATGGTGACCTGCGGTGGGCAGGCGACCATCCCGATCGTCTACGCGGTCAGCCGCGTGGTCGGGGTGCCTTATGCCGAGATCGTGGCCTCGGTGTCCTCGGCATCGGCCGGGCCGGGCACCCGGGCCAACATCGACGAGTTCACCAAGACCACCAGCGCGGGAGTGCAGCACATCGGCGGCGCCCAGCGCGGCAAGGCGATCATCATCCTCAACCCCGCCGATCCACCGATGATCATGCGGGACACCATCTTCTGCGCGATCCCGGAGGACGCCGACCACGCCGCGATCACCGCGTCGATCAAGGATGTGGTGGCCGAGGTGCAGACCTACGTGCCGGGCTACCGGCTGCTCAACGAGCCGCAGTTCGACGAGCCGTCGATGGTCAACGGCGGCAACCACGTCGTCACCACGTTCATCGAAGTGGAGGGTGCGGGCGACTACCTGCCGCCCTACGCTGGAAACCTGGACATCATGACCGCCGCGGCCACCAAGGTGGGCGAGGAGATCGCCAAGGAAGTCCTGGCTGCAACCGCAGGAGGTCACGCATGAGTACCGACGACATCTACTTCAACCCGATGTGGGACGTGCGGATGACCGACACGTCGCTGCGCGACGGTTCGCATCACAAGCGGCACCAGTTCACCAAGGACGAGGTCGGCGCGATCGTCGCGGCGCTGGACGCCGCCGGGGTGCCGGTCATCGAGGTGACCCACGGCGACGGCCTGGGCGGGTCGAGCTTCAACTACGGGTTCTCCAAGACACCCGAGCAGGAGCTGATCAAGCTCGCGGCCGAGACCGCGAAAGAGTCCAAGATCGCGTTCCTGATGCTGCCGGGCGTGGGCACCAAGGAGGACATCAGGGAGGCGCAGGACAACGGCGGGTCGATCTGCCGCATCGCCACCCACTGCACCGAGGCCGATGTCTCGATCCAGCACTTCGGGCTGGCCCGGGAACTGGGTCTTGAGACCGTCGGCTTCCTGATGATGAGCCACACCATCTCCCCGGAGAAACTCGCCGCGCAGGCCCGCATCATGGCCGATGCGGGCTGTCAATGCGTGTACGTCGTCGACTCGGCGGGTGCGTTGGTGCTCGAAGGGGTGGCCGACCGGGTCGCGGCATTGGTGGCCGAGCTCGGCGACGACGCCCAGGTGGGTTTTCACGGCCACGAGAACCTCGGCCTGGGCGTCGCCAATTCGATCGAGGCGGTCCGGGCGGGGGCCAAGCAGATCGACGGGTCGTGCCGCCGGTTCGGCGCCGGTGCAGGCAACGCGCCGGTCGAGGCGCTGATCGGGGTGTTCGACAAGATCGGCGTCAAGACGGGCATCGATTTCTTCGACATCGCCGACGCCGCCGAAGAGGTGGTGGCCCCGGCGATGCCCGCAGAGTGCCTGCTGGACCGCAACGCGCTGATCATGGGCTACTCGGGCGTCTACTCGAGCTTCCTCAAGCACGCCATCCGCCAGTCCGAGCGGTACGGAGTGCCTGCGCACAAGCTGCTGCACCGCGCCGGGCAGCGCAAGCTCATCGGTGGCCAGGAAGACCAGCTGATCGACATCGCGTTGGAGATCAAGCGGGAGATGGACGCCGCCTCGGCCGGGTGAGCCCGCGCGACCCGGCGCGCTCGGGCCGCGAACGTACGGTTTCTGACGGAATTCGCCCGCATCCCGTCACAAAGCGAACACTCGGCACATTTTTTCAGAATTTTCGCGGCACCGTTGACGTGCGGTGATGCGGGTCATCTCGCCACGACGCCGCCCGCGGCGCGTTTGGCATCGGCGGGGATCGGCTAGGCCTTGGGGTGCGACCAACTGATCGCAGACCCAAAGGAGTGATTTCTCGTGACTACCGCTACGACCGTTCGACGTGGACTGTTCGGCATGTTCGCCGGCGGCCTGCTCGCCTTCGGCTCGGCGGCGATCATCGCCCCGGTGGCCAGCGCTCAGCCGGCGCCAGGCCCGGCCCCGGCCCCGGAGTGCGCGGCCAGCAGCGTCGCGGGCACCGTCAGCACGGCAGCAGCGTCTGAGGGCGCCTACCTCACGGCGAACCCGCAGACCAACGAGGCGCTGACGCAGATCTCGGCGCAGCCGCAGCCGCAGGCCAAGCAGGCCTACATGGCGTTCTTCGCCGAGAACCCGCAGGTCGAGCAGCAGCTGAAGGCCATCCATGAGCCGGTCAGTGCGCTGAAGGACCGCTGCGGGGTGACCGTCTCGCCGACCCCGGTGGCCCAGGCGTTGTGGAGCACCGACGACCAGGCGCCCGAGGTTCCGGTGACCCCGGCACCCGAGGCCCCCATGGAGTCGGAGACGCCGACGGCCTAGTTCTAACGATTTGACGACACTCACCGCGTCTGCCACGGCGGGCGCGGTGAGTGCGTGTCGGGCCGGTACGCTCTGGCTGGTCGACGCGTTCCGCGCCGGCCTGCCGTAATGGTTCGGCCCTCCCGACATCGGAGTACTCCTGACGAACGGCCTGTCGCCAGTCGATGTGAGTCCCGGGGACGACCTCGTGACCGGACTCGTCGACGTTCCGCGCGCACGCGGGTGGATCCACCTGTGCTGCGCGGTGCTCGCCGTCATTGCCGGGGTTGCGCTGTTGCAGTCCGCATGGATCGCGACGTCGCCGGGCGCACTGGGAGCCGTTGCGGTGTACGTGGCGGCCGTCGTGGCCATGTTCACCGTCAGCGCCACCTACCACCGGGTGCGGTGGGGCTCCCAGATTGCCGAGAAGTGGATGATGCGGCTCGACCACTCGGTGATCTTCGTGTTCATCGCGGCCAGCTACACCCCGTTCGCCCTGCTGGTGATGCCGCCCCGCGTCGGCGCCGATGTCCTCGTCATCGTGTGGACCGGCGCCGCGGCCGGGGTGGTGCTCAAGATGTGCTGGCCCGCGGCTCCGCGATGGGTTGGTGTCCCGCCCTATCTGCTGCTCGGCTATGTCGCGGTCGCCTTCGCCGAGGTGTTGCTCGACGGCGCGGGGCTGACGGTGGTGGTTCTGCTGGTCGTCGGCGGGGTGCTCTACAACATCGGCGCCGTTCTCTACGGCGTCCGCTGGCCGAATCCTTGGCCCGCCACGTTCGGTCACCACGAGTTCTTCCACGCCTTCACCGCCGCGGCCGCGGCATGCCACTTCGCCGCCATCTGGCTTGTCGTCCGCTGACGGCACGATGGGGGACATGCCGACCCGAGCCGATGCGCAGGCGATCCTCGAACAACTCGCCGGACCGGATGCGCTGCTGCGCGACGACCAGTGGACCGCGATCGAGGCCCTGGTGGTGCAGCGCCGCCGGGCCCTGGTCGTCCAGCGCACGGGTTGGGGGAAGTCGGCGGTCTACTTCATCGCCGCGAAGCTGCTGCGCGGCACCGGGCACGGCGCGACGGTCATCGTCTCCCCGCTGCTGGCCCTGATGCGCAACCAGGTCGCCGCCGCCGACCGGGCCGGCGTGCGCGCGGCCACCATCAACTCCAGCAACGTCGCCGAATGGGACGACATCCATCAGCGGGTCCGCGACGCCGATCTCGATGTACTGCTCGTCAGCCCCGAGCGGCTCAACAACCCCGATTTCCGGGACGCCGTACTGCCGGCGCTCGCGCGGGACGCCGGCCTGGTCGTCGTGGATGAGGCGCACTGCGTCTCGGACTGGGGCCACGACTTCCGGCCCGACTACCGGCGCATCCGCACGTTGATCTCCGAGCTGGGCACCGACGTCCCGGTGCTGGCGACCACCGCGACCGCCAACGACCGCGTCGTCGACGACGTCGCCGCGCAACTGGGGGTCGGCGGTCGCGACACCCTGGTGCTGCGCGGCGGCCTGGATCGCGAATCGCTGCGGTTGTCGGTCGTGCAGGCCGGCAACCCCGCCCAGCGCGCGGCGTGGCTGGCCGCCCACCTCGGGTCGCTGCCGGGGTCGGGCATCGTCTACACGCTGACGGTGGCGCAGGCCCATGACGTGGCGGCGCTGCTGCGCGAGCAGGGGCACCCGGTCGCGTCCTACACCGGTGCCACCGAGGCCGCTGAACGCGAGCAACTCGAGGCGGACCTGCTCGGCGACCGGGTCAAGGCCCTGATCGCGACATCGGCGCTCGGCATGGGGTTCGACAAACCCGACCTCGGGTTCGTCGTGCACCTTGGCGCACCGTCCTCGCCGATCGCCTACTACCAGCAGGTGGGCCGCGCCGGCCGCGCCACGGAGCGCGCCGAGGTCATCCTGCTGCCCGGACGCGAGGATGCCGATGTCTGGCACTACTTCGCGTCGGTGGCCTTCCCCGCGGAATCATTGGTGCGCAAGGTGATTCGCGAACTCGACAGCGAGCGCCCGCTGTCGACGGCCGCGCTCGAGCCGCTGGTGGACCTGAATCGGTCGCGACTGGAGATGGTGCTCAAGGTGCTCGACGTCGACGGTGCCGTGCGTCGCGTGAAAGGCGGCTGGGTCGGCACCGGGGCGCCGTGGGAGTACGACGAGGCGCGCTACCGCACTCTCGACGAGGCCCGCAGGCGCGAACAGCAGGCGATGCTCGACTACCAGGCGACGCAGGGCTGCCGGATGGCGTTTCTGCGTGCCCAGCTCGACGACCCCGAGCTCAGTGCGGACGAACGCTGCGGCCGGTGCGACAACTGCACCGGTGAGCGGTACAGCGCCGACGTCGACGCGGCGGCCGCCGAGGACACCCGCCGGGCCCTGATGCGGCCGGGGGTCGAACTGGCACCGCGCAAACAGTGGCCGACCGGCCTGGCCAAACTCGGCATCGACCTGTCCGGCCGGATCGCCGAACGCCCACAGCCGGGCCGCGTCATCGGCCGGCTGACCGACCTGGGCTGGGGTGCGCGGCTGCGCGCCTTGCTCGACGGGCCGGATAGCGAGGTGCCCGACGACGTGGTGGCCGCGGCGGTCAAGGTGCTCGCCGCGTGGGACTGGGCGGTCCGGCCGACCGCGGTGATGGCGCTCGATTCCGAGACGCACCCGGTGCTGATCGCGTCGCTGAGGTCCCGGCTGGCCGAGCTGGGCCGGCTGACCGATCTCGGCACACTGCGCTACGCCCCCGGGCGACGCCCGGCGACGGCGGCGAACTCGGCCTACCGCGTCGCGGCGCTGAACGGAGCGTGGTCAGCGCCCGACCCTCTGCCGGCCGGCGCCGGTCCGGTCCTGCTCGTCGACGACCTGGCCGACACCGGCTGGACGCTGACGATGGCCGCCCGGGTCGTGCGTGCGGCCGGCGCGGACGACGTGCTGCCGTTCGCGCTGGCCGCCACCAGCTGACGTCAGCGCCACCGCGGCTTGCTGCCGCCGAGTTGCGCGGTGACCGCGTCGGCGGTCCCGACCACCGCACGGGCCCGCTCGGTGATCTCACGCTCGCTCAACGCCGCCCCGATGTGCATGGAGGCGACCATCACCTGCCGCCGGTGGTGGTCGTAGACCGGCGCCGAGATCACGCTGATGTCATGCCGCTTCCGGGCGGAACGGTCCTCGCGCAGAGACACCCGCTCGCCGATGTCGGAGACCAATTCACCCAGCAGCGCCCGTAATTCGTCGGGCAGCGTCGCCGACATCCCGGCCATCAGGCTGTACAGGCGGCGGCCGCCGGGCGTCAGCCGCTCCACCAGGTAGCCGTCGGAGCGGCACTCGGTGATCACGCGGGCGAGTCGCGCGGTGTCGGTGCGCAGCGGGATCGTCGGCTCCCGCGCCAGCCAGGCGCGTTCGGCGTCGTCATCCCACAGCACGAACATCAGCCCGACCGGCGGTGCGAACGGGTAGCTCTGCCCGACCTCGACCCCCGGTCGCGCGCCCGGCGGTGAGACGAGATCGAGCACGGTGATGCGGTCGTCGACCACGGCCGACAGCGCGGCGGTGATCCCGTAGCGGGCCGACAGCCGCCGCAGCGCCTCCCGGGCGGCGGGACTGACCCGCATCGACTCCTGTGCCCGGTGGCCCAGAGTGATCAGCGAGGGCCCCAGCCGGTAGGTCTTGTCGGCACTGTCGCGGACCAGGTAGCCGGCGTCGGCCAGCGACGTGACGATGCCGAGGCAGGTCGGCTTGCTCAAGCCGAGCCGGCGGGCCAGCTCCGAGACGCCGAAGCGTTCCGCCGGCCGCGCGGCGAGGAAGTCCAGCACGGCGACGACGCGGTCGGTCGGGGGCGACATGCGGCGGGAGGTCTCGGCCACGAGAGCAGCATACGATTTCGGTACACATATGGAACAGAGCGGTCGATATATTGACTACCGGTAGAACGCGTTCTAGTTTCAGGGGCGTGTACTCCCAGCCGCTGATCGATGCCATCGCCGAGGCGGAAGCGCTCGTCGCCGCCGCCCCGTTCATCGAGACCGAAGCCGACCTCCTCGAGGGGCTCCAGTATTTCGCCGGCTGCGTCGCGGCCTGCACGCACGTCGCGTTCGATTACGACCGCGACCATCCGTTCCTGCACAGCGGCACCGGCCCGTTCACGAAGATGGGGCTGGACAACCCGGACACGCTCTACTTCGGCACCCGGGTGGTGCCGGGGCACGAGTACGTCGTCACCGGACGCCGCGGGAGCACCACCGACCTCAGCTTCCAGATGCTCGGCGGCGAGTACACCGACGACAACGTCCCCGACAGTGAGACGGCCTTCGACGACCGCGAACTCGACATCGCCGCCGACGGATCATTCGAGTGGCGGGTGGTGCCGAAGTCACCCGCGCAGTTGGTGATCCGCGAGGTCTACAACGACTGGTCCGCGCAGCGTGGCACGCTGGCGATCGCGCGCACCGACACCGCGGGCACCGCGCCGCCGCCATTGACGACCGAGCTGATCGAGAAGCGCTACGCGGTGGCGGGGAAGCAACTGGTGCAGCGGGTCAAGACGTGGTTGCAGTTCCCGCAGTGGTTCTACAACACGCTGCCGGTGAACACGATGGTCGCCCCGCGGCTCACCCCGGGCGGACTGGCGACGCAATACTCCTCGGTCGGGCACTTCGACCTGGCGCCCGATCGGGCGATGGTCATCACGGTGCCGGTGTCGGACGCGCCGTACATGGGCTTCCAGCTGGGCAGCCTCTGGTACATCTCGCTGGACTACATCAACCACCAGACGTCGTTGAACGGCACTCAGGCGCAACCGGATCCGGACGGCAAGATCCGCATCGTGGTCTCCGACGCCAACCCCGGCGTGACGAACTGGGTGGAGACGCTCGGGCACCGCAAGGGCTACCTGCAGTTCCGCTGGCAGCGGGTGTCTCGGCAGATGACGGAGTCCGACGGACCCGAGGTGGCCGTGATGGGCCTCGACCAGGTCGCCGGCGCGCTGCCGTACTACCAGGACAACAAGATCTCCGACGAGGACTGGCGCGCGCGGATCGCGTTGCGCCAGCAGCTGATCGGCTACAGGATGGTGGGCTGACGATGGGCATGCTGGAGAACAAGGTCGTCCTGATCAGCGGGGTCGGACCGGCACTCGGAACGACGCTGGCGCGCCGCTGTGCCCTGGAGGGAGCGGACCTGGTGCTGGCCGCGCGCACCGTCGAGCGGCTCGAGGGCGTCGCCGCCGAGATCGACCGCATCGGCCGGCGAGCGGTGTCTGTGGGCACCGACATCACCGACGAAGCGCAGGTGACCAACCTCGTCGAGAAGAGCCTCGAGGCGTACGGCAAGGTCGACGTCCTGATCAACAACGCGTTCAAGGTGCCGTCGATGAAGCCGTTGGCCAAGACCAGCTTCGAGCACATTCGCGAGACGTTCGAGCTCACGGTGCTGGGCGCGCTGCGACTGATCCAGGGGCTGACGCCGGCGCTTGCCGAGACCAACGGCTCGGTGGTCAACGTGAACTCGATGGTGGTGCGGCACTCCGATCCCAAGCAGGGCGCCTACAAGATGGCCAAGTCGGCGCTGCTGGCGATGTCGCAGTCGCTGGCCAGTGAGCTGGGCACCCAGGGCATCCGGGTGAATTCGGTTCTGCCGGGCTATATCTGGGGTGGCACGCTGCAGGGGTACTTCGAGCATCAGGCCGGCAAGTACGGCACCACGGTCGAGGAGATCTACAAGGCGGCCGCTGTCAACAGCGACCTGAAGCGGCTGCCCACCGAGGACGAGGTGGCCTCGGCGATCCTGTTCATGGCCAGCGACCTGTCCAGTGGCATCACCGGTCAGGCCCTGGACGTCAACTGCGGGGAGTACAAGGCGTGAGTTCTACCCGGACCAACGTCGGCACCGTCGAGGATCTGCATGTCTCGGCGGTGAAAGCCTGTGGCCTCGACGATTTCGGCAGCGACGACGACAACTACCGGGAGGCGCTCGCCGTCCTGCTCGAGTCCTATCAGCGCGACGCCAACCTCACCGAGTTCGGCAGCAAGATGCAGCGCTTCTTCGTGCGCAACGCGCTGGTCGCCCGGCTGGTGTCGGAGGCGGCGTTCAAGCAGTACCCGCAGCACGTCGACGTGCCGATCGAGCGGCCGATCTTCGTCACGGGCCTGCCGCGCACCGGCACCACGGCCGTACACCGGTTGCTGGCCGCCGATCCGCGCCACCAGGGGTTGGAGTTGTGGCTCGCGGAGTTCCCCCAGCCGCGGCCGCCCCGTGAAACGTGGTCGCAGAACCCGGTTTTCCAGCAGCTGGACGCGCAGTTCAGCAAGGCACACGCCGAGAACCCGGATTACACGGGGCTGCACTACATGACCGCCGACGAGGTCGAGGAGTGCTGGCAGCTGCTGCGGCAGTCGCTGCACTCGGTGAGCTACGAGACCTTGGCGCACCTGCCCACGTATTCGCAGTGGCTGTCCCGGCAGGACTGGACGAAGCCGTATCGGCGGCACCGCAAGAACCTGCAGTTGATCGGGCTCAACGACGTCGGCAAGCGCTGGGTGCTCAAGAATCCGAGCCACCTGTTCGCCCTCGACGCGCTGTTCGCCACGTATCCGGATGCACTGGTGATCCAGTGTCACCGGCCGGCGGAGACGATCATGGCCTCGATGTGCTCACTGGCCCAGCACACCACCGAGGGGTGGTCGAACACCTTCGTGGGCACGGTGATCGGCCAGGACTCTCTGGAAACCTGGTCGCGCGGGCTGCGGTTGTTCAACGCCGAACGCGCCAGCCACGATCCGGCCCAGTTCTACGACCTGGACTACTTCGCGCTGATCAAGGACCCGATCGGGGCGGTCGAGGACATCTACCGCGCATTCGGCATCGACTTCACCGCCGAGGCGCGGGCAGCCATGGCGCACACCCACGAGGAGAGCAGGCAGGGCCCCCGGGCGCCCAAGCACAGCTACTCACTCGCTGACTACGGACTGACCGAGGAGCAGGTCAAGGCGCAGTTCGACGGCCTGTGAACCCCTGATTCTCGCCCAAACCAACGTTTGGGTGGATTTCTCCAAGTAAGCCACACCATTTCGTCGTGTTCGGCACGCGCTGACCGCACCCGTTGGTGTCCCTCGGGCGTGCGCCGAGATCGACGAAATGGCGTGCTTCACTCACACAAATTCGCCCAAACGTTGGTTTGGGCGACAGGAACGGGGGGTCAGCCGTCGCCGGGGGAGGGGGCGCTCGAGTACTCCTCGAGGCAGCCCTCCGCCACGGCGTGCCGGATGCTGTCGGCCAGTCGCGGGCACGACCGCTCGCGGGCGGGATCGCCACCGGCCGCGCGGATCTCGGCGAAGTGCGCGCATCGCGTGGTCGCCTCGGCGGTCCACTGCACGGACGTGTGCGTCGGTCCCAGCTTCTTGACGCGAACCGCGACGTGGCAGAAGCGGCAGTCCACCGACGCCAGGCCGGAGGTCAGGTACCGCTCGCGATCCCGCTGCGTGCTCTCCCGCACGGCGGCGGCGCGGTCCGGATCGGCCGCGAAATCCGGTGCCTTGCGCCATGATCCGGGCGCCCCGCCGTCGGGGACCGGATGGTGGCCGTGCTCGTGCTCCTCGTCGTCGTGCCCGTGCAGCAGCAGCATCGACCGCGCGAGTCGGTCCACATCCGGCGTCTGGCTCATGTGGCCTGCTTCTCGGCTTCCCGCGCCTTGAGGTTCTCCTCGACCTCGACATGCCACTTCTCGTTGGCCACCGTCGTATCGACCTCCATCTCGAAGCGGTCGGTCATGTCCGGTGTCACGTCGGCGGCGTCGACGTAGAACTGCTGGTACCAGCGGCGCATCTGGTAGACGGCGCCGTCCTCCTCGACCAGCAGCGGATTGTCGATGCGGGTCTTGTGTTTCCAGATCTCGACGTCCTGCAGGAAGCCCTTGCTGACACCGTCGGTGAACGCGTCGGCGAGCTTCTGGGTGGTGTTGTCGTCGAGGCCCTTGGGCTTCTCGACGATGACGCCCCACTGCAGCACGAACGAATCCTGGGTCACCGGGTAGTGGCAGTTGATCAGGATCGACTCGGCCTTGAAGTCGCCGTAGGTGTTGTGCAGCCAGTTGATCATGAACGACGGTCCGAAGTAGCTGGCTTCGGAGTCGAGCTTGGCCTCGCCGTAGGCGGTGCCCATGTCGTTGACATCGGGCCGGCCCACGTTGTGCAGGTACTGCGAGGCGATGTGGCCCTCGAAGACGTTCTTGAAGTACGTGGGCAGCCCGAAGTGGATGTAGAAGAAGTGCGCCATGTCGGTGACGTTGTCGATGATCTCGCGGCAGTTGCTGCCTTCGATCAGCATCGTGTTCCACTTCCAGTCGGTCCACTCGCCGCTGCCCCACTCGGGGATCTCCGGGATGCGGACCTCTTCCTGCGGAGGGTTGCCCTCGTGGTCGTGCCACACGAACAGCAGCCCGCCGCGCACGTCGGTGTGCCAGGCGCGGGTGCGGGCCAGCCGCGGGGTGCGCTTGGCGTAGGGGACGAGCTTGCACTTGCCGTCGCCGCCCCACCGCCAGTCATGGAAGGGGCAGGCGACCTCGTCGCCCTTGATGGTGCCCTGCGCCAGGTTCCCGCCCATGTGGCGGCAGTAGCCGTCCAGTACCTTCAGCTCGCCCGCCGAGTCGGCGAAGACGACCAGCATGGTGCCGAAGATCTCGATGCCGTGCGCCTCGCCGTCGAGGTAGTTCTTCACCGGCCCCAGGCAGTGCCAGCCGCGCGCGAAGCGGTCGGGCAGCGTGCCCGTGTCGATCTCACGAACACTCGTGGTTCCCGCAGTATCGGTGCTCACCTCGGGCCTCCCCATTTCATCTCTCGAATTAGAACACGTTACAGTTTTCCGCCTCCGTCGCGCAATCCAATGGACGTTCACCTGCGGAAAATGTTGCTCACACCACGCCGAACCGGTGTTGCACGGCGGGTACCCGCCTCGCCGTGGACCTATCGCGGGGGATATAGTGCACACCGTGTTCACTATTGCGCAAGCGCCGAGACGGCCGGTGGTGGCGTCGCGGCGCTGGCTCGCGGTCGCCGCGGCGACGTTTGCGGTCGCCTGGGGAGGTAACGAGTTCACCCCGCTGCTGGTCATGTACCGCGAGGGCGAGCGCTTCTCCGCGCTGACGGTCGACCTGCTGCTGTTCGCCTACGTGCTGGGTATCGTCCCTGCGCTGCTGATCGGCGGACCGCTCTCGGACCGCTTCGGCCGTCGCCCGCTGATGCTGCCTGCTCCGTTGCTCGCCGCGGCCGGCTCGCTGATCCTCGCCGCGGGCGCGCAGTCGGCGCCGGTACTCGCCGCGGGTCGGGTGTTCAGCGGGCTCGCGCTCGGCCTGGCGATGGCCGTGGGCGGCAGCTGGCTCAAGGAACTGTCGGCTCCGCCGTGGGGCGACGGAACAGCCGGCGCCAGGCGCGCCGCCATGAGCCTGACGGCGGGATTCGGCCTCGGGGCAGGCGCGGCGGGGCTGCTCGCCCAGTGGGGTCCGGCGCCCGCGGTGCTGTCCTACGCCTGCAATGCCGCCATGGCTCTGGCGGCCGCGGCGGTGCTCACCGTCGCGCCCGAGACGCGGCAGCGGCACGACTCCGGCCGCCCGTGGTGGACGGACCTGGCCGTCCCGGCACCGGCCCGGCGCCGCTTCCTGCTCGTCGTGCTGCCGGTCGCGCCGTGGGTGTTCGGTGCGGCGGGCTCGGCCTACGCGGTGTTGCCCGCGTTGATGACCGACCGCGCAGGCGGCACGCCGATCGCTTTCTCGGCGCTGCTGTGCGTCGTGGCGCTGGGGGTGGGTTTCGCGGTGCAGCAGGCCGGACGGGCACTGGGCGCCGACGGTCCCCGCGGCGTGGCGATCGCGCTGCTGCTGCTCGTCGCGGGCATGGGTTGCGCCGCGTGGGCGGCCGCGGTGTTGACGGTGCCCGCGGCGCTCGTCGCGGCCGCGGTGCTCGGCGCCGGGTACGGGATGGCACTGCTGGCCGGTCTGCAGGAGATCCAGCGCCTCGCCGGCCCCGACGACCTGGCCGGGATGATCGCGCTGTTCTACAGCCTCAGCTATCTGGGCTTCGGCGTCCCCGCCGTGCTGGCGTTCGCCTTTGCGTCGGGGGTGAGCTACCCGGTGATGTTCGGCGTGGGAGCAGCCGTCGCGCTCGGCTGCCTGGTTGTCACGCTGACAGGGGCCCGGCGGTCCTAGGGTTGGCGGATGGCCACCCGCCGCGGACGTCCCCGCAGTGAGGCGGTGCGCAGCGCCGTGCTCGCCGCCGCGGCCGACCTGGCGCGCCACGGCGGCCCCGGCGCGGCGACGATCGACGCCATCGCACGGCGCGCGGAAGTCAGCCGCACCACCATCTACAAGTGGTGGCCGTCCGCAGCGGCGATCGTGCTCGAGGGTCTACTCGACTCCGTGCGCGAATCGATCGTGCGCCCACCGGGAAGCACGACCGTGCAGGCGCTGGTCCATCACGTCGGCGCCCTCAACGCGATCCTCGCCGACCCGACCGTCGGCCCGCTGCTGCGCAATGTGATGGCTGCTGCGGCAGGTGATCCGGCCATCCAGTCGGCGCTGCTCGACCAGTGGATCGAGCCGCGGCGCGGGGCGGTGGTGACGACGCTTCTCGACGCCGTCGCCACCGGCGAGCTCGATGGTGACACCGACATCGAGGTGGTGGTCGACGCACTGGTGTCACCGCCGTACTACCGGCTGGTGTTCGGCATGCCGCCGCTGACCGAGGAGGCGGTCGACGCCCTCGTCGACACGGTGTGGAGCGGCTGCGCCTAGCGGTCCTGCCAGCCGGAGTGGATGTATGTGTCGGCGAACCGCTTCAGCGAGTCCTTCTTCTGCTCGATCGGCGCGTCGAAGCCGAGTCCGTCGAACACCCAGGGGATCACGATGTTGTCGGTGACGCCGGCCTCGGCGAGCTCACGATGGCCGTCGACGCCGAACTTGTCGATGCAGACGGCCTGAAACTCGAACGGTTCATCGGCCCGGCCGTACTCGGCGCGCAGCGCGTTGAGCTTGCCGATGGTCTCGGCGAGTTGCTCGCCGGTCATCATCGCGCTGGTCCATCCGTCGCCGACGCGGGCGGCGCGCTTGAGTGCGACGTCGGTGTCGCCGCCGACGTAGAACGGCACCGGTCTGCTCGGCGCGGGGCTCATCTGCAACCGGTCGAAGTCGTAGAACTCGCCGTGGAATTCGACCATGCCGCCGCCGAGCACGAGCTTGATCACCTCGATCATCTCGTCGACGCGCTTGCCCCGCTTGGCGTAGGGCACTCCGCACCACTCGAACTCCTCTGGTGCCCAGCCGATTCCGACGCCGAAACCGAACCGGTCACCCGTCAGGTTCGCCACCGAGCCGACCTGACGCGCCAGCAGCAGCGGGTTGCGCGAGCCGAGCTTCATCACGTTGGTGTAGAAGCGCAGCGTCGAGGTCACCGCCCCCATCGCGCCCGCGGCGATCAGCGGGTCGACCCACGGGGTGTCCTCGTTCCACATCCGCGAGCCGTCCGGTGTGTACGGGTAGTCCGCGGACTGCTTCTCCATGTAGAACAGCGAGTCGGGCAGCGCGATCGAGTCGAAGCCGACCTCTTCGGCGGTGCGGGCGATCTCGAGCAGCTGGTCGATGGGCCCCATCGCCACGCTGCAGGTGTACTGCATCACGCGCCGCGCTTGTCGCTCGAGACGACCCACATCGAGTAGTACTGTGCGCCACCGCCGTACGCGTGACCCAAGGCTTTGCGCGCGCCCGGAACCTGGTGGTCGCCGCCCTTGCCCATCACCTGGATCGCCGACTCCGCGAAGCGGATCATGCCGGAGGCGCCGATCGGATTCGACGACAGGACCCCTCCGGACGGGTTGAACGGGATCCGCCCGCCGATGGCGGTCTCGCCGGCCTCGGTCAGCTTCCAGCCTTCACCCTCCGCGGCGAAGCCGAGGCTCTCCAGCCACATCGGCTCGTACCACGAGAACGGCACGTACACCTCGCCCACGTCGATCTCGTCGATCGGACTGGTGATCCCGGCGGCCTTCCACAGCGCCGCCGCGGCGTCCCGGCTGGCCCGCGGATTGACCTGATCGCGGCCCGCGTAGGCCAGCGGTTCGGTGCGCAGCGCGGTGGCGTGGATCCACGCCACCGGATGTCCGTCGGCGACACGGGCGTCGGCGCTGGCCTCGTCCCCGATCACCAGCGCGGCCGCACCGTCCGAGGACGGGCACGTCTCGTCGTAGCGGATCGGATCCCACAGCATCGGGGACGCCATCACCTTCTCCAGCGTGATGTCCGGCTGGTGCAGATGCGCGAGCGGGTTCTTGGCGCCGTTGAGCCGGTCCTTGACCGCCACCATCGCGCCGATGTGAGTCGGCGCACCAGAGCGGCGGATGTAGGCGCGCACGTGCGGAGCGAAGTAGCCGCCCGCACCGGCACCGACGGGCTTGGTGAACGGAACCGGAATGCTCAGCGCCCACATGGCATTCGACTCGGACTGCTTCTCCCATGCCATCGTCAGCACCCGGCGGTACTTGCCCGACTGCACCAGACTGGTCGCGACGATCGCCGTCGATCCGCCGACCGAACCGGCGGTGTGCACGCGGATCAGCGGCTTGTTCGTCGCGCCGGTCGCGTCGGCCATGAACAGTTCGGGCATCATCACGCCCTCGAAGAAGTCCGGCGCCTTGCCCACGACCACCGCGTCGATGTCGGCCATCGTCACGCCCGCGTCAGCCAGCGCGCGGTCGATCGCCTCGCGGACCAGGCCGTTCATCGAGACGTCCTTGCGCTTGGCGACGTACTTGGTCTGGCCGGTGCCCAGGACGGCGGCGAGATTCTTTGCCATGCTTACTTGCCCTCCATAACAGCAACCAGATTCTGTTGCAGCGCAGGCCCGCTCGTCGCGTGCGCGAGCACGCGGGAGGCGTTGCCGTCGAAGATGTGCCGGGCGGCGAAGCCGATACGCTCCAGCCCGGCCGAGAACATCGGGTTGGCGGCGAGCGCGCCGCCGGACGGGTTTATCGTCGTCGCATCACCGAGGCCGGTGGCCTCTTTGAGGATCAGCTGCTGGTGGCTGAACGGTGCGTAGACCTCGGCGATCTCGATCGAGGAGGCATCCCCTCCGGTCGCGGCCTGCGCCGACGCCGCCGTCGACGGCGACGTCGTCAGATCGCGGGCGCCGAGCACGGGGGTCTCGATGCGATGCTCGAAACCGGTGATCCAGGCGGGCCGCTCCCGCAGCTCACGGGCGCGGTCGCCGGCGGCCAGCACGATCGCCGAGGCGCCGTCGGTGATCGGCGCGATGTCGTGGCGGCGCAACGGTTCTGCGAAGTACGGGCGCTCCAGCAGCTCCTCGATGCTTCCGCCCTCGAGGCGGTCGACGCGGGGTGCGGCGTTGAGCGAGTCGAGAGCCACCTGGGCCATCTGCTCGGCGGTCCACTTGCCCGCGTCCAGCCCGAAGCGTGCCTGCAGCCCGGCCATGCTGACCGAGTCCGGCCACAGCGGTGCGACGGTGTACGGGTCGGTCTGCAGCGCGAGCACGCGGCGCAGGGTGCCGGCGCTGGACTTGCCGAAGCCGTACACCAGCGCGGTCTCCACCTCGCCGGTGAGGATCTTGATGTAGGCCTCGTACAGCGCCCAGGCGGCGTCCATCTCGACGTGCGACTCGTTGATCGGCGGTACCGCCCCGATCGAGTCGATCGCGGAGATGAACGAAAACGCGCGGCCGGCAAGGTAATCCGAGGATCCTGAGCACCAGAACCCGATGTCGGGAACCCCGATGCCCAACTCGGCGTAGATCTCGGCGAAGCACGGCATGAGCATCTCGACGCCGTTGGTGGTGCCGTCGGTGCGGCGGACATGCGGTGCGTGCGCGAAGCCGACCACTGCTACGTCAGTCATGGTTTCCCTTGTCAGAGGTGATGCTTGTAGGTGTCGTACTCGGCGTCGGGTTCACCCGTCGGCCGGAAGTACTCGATGTTGTCGATGCCCAGCCCCCATTCCTCGCGGGGCTTCCAGACCGCCTGGACGCGCATGCCCATCCGGACCTCGTTGGCGTCGATGTCCGACACCAGGTGCAGGACCGGGATGTCGGCGCCGTCGAGCAGCACGTAGGCCGCGACGTAGGGCGGCTTGATGCGCTGCCCCGCGAACGGGATGTTGATGATCGCGAACGTGGTGACGGTGCCCGTGTCGGCCAGCTCGACGAACTGATCGAGCGGTTGGCCGGTGGCCGGGTTGGCTTCGCGCGGCGGAAAATACACCTTTCCATCGGAATGTGGGCCGCCGGAGCGGGCGCCCAGCAAGGTGCCCTTCTCCAGCGCGCGCAGGAACGCGCTCTCGGGCATCGACGCGGTGTGCTGGATCTCGATCGAGGTCGGCACGACGAGCATCGTGACGGGGTCGAGTCCCTCAGCAGGCGCCGGCACCTCCTCGGCCTGGTCGCCGAGCGCGAAGTAGGCGATGTCGGTGATGGCGCCGACGGTCTCCTCGGCCCAGTGGGCGTGCACCCGCGCGCCGGTGCTGACGGCCTCGGGACCGTCGGCCGCGACGGCGTGCAACAGGGGGGTGTCGGCGCCGTCGAGGCGGATCAGCGCCCATGCGAACGGCCGGTCCGACGGCTGCCCCTCCAGCGGCTCGGGCTGCCACGTCCACGACAGCACCGTGCCGACGCTGGCCACCGGTACGATCTCGGTCAATTGTTCGTAGGTGACGGGGTCGTACTCCGCCGGCGGAACGTGCACCCGGCCGTCGGATCCGCGCACCCCGACAATGCGTCGCTCGCGCAGAGCGGTGAAGAACTCGCCGAGGAGTGGTCCGACTGAACGGGTGTAGTCGAATGCGAGCCTCAACGGCGCTGACAGCGGCGGCTCATGCGTGTCGATCTGCACCGGACTGCTTTGGCTGGTGGTCACGGCATCGAGTAGAACAGGTTCTAAGAATGGTTTCAAGGACAGGTGCGGAGGCGACGGCATGAAGTTGGGATTGCAGCTCGGATACTGGGGCGCGCAGCCGCCGGACAACCACGCCGAACTCGTCGCCGCGGCCGAGGACGCGGGCTTCGACACGGTGTTCACCGCCGAGGCGTGGGGCTCGGACGCCTACACCCCGCTGGCGTGGTGGGGCCGCGAGACCACCCGGATGCGTCTGGGCACCTCGGTGATCCAACTCTCCGCTCGCACCCCGACCGCGTGCGCGATGGCGGCGCTGACACTGGACCACCTGTCGGGCGGCCGGCACATCCTGGGCCTCGGCGTCTCCGGGCCCCAGGTGGTCGAGGGCTGGTACGGGCAGAAGTTCCCGAAACCGCTGGCCCGCACCCGCGAGTACATCGACATCCTGCGCCAGGTGTGGGCCCGGCAGGCGCCGGTGCACAGCGACGGTCCGCACTATCCACTGCCGCTGACCGGTGAGGGAACCACCGGGCTGGGGAAGAACCTGAAGCCGATCACACATCCGCTGCGCGCCGACATCCCGGTCATGCTGGGCGCCGAGGGGCCCAAGAACGTCGCGCTTGCCGCCGAGATCTGCGACGGGTGGCTGCCGATCTTCTACTCGCCGCGGATCGCGGCCATGTACAACGAGTGGCTGGACGAGGGCTTCGCCCGGCCGGGGGCGCGCCGCACCCGGGAGACGTTCGAGATCTGCGCGACGGCGCAGGTCGTCGTCACCGACGACCGCCCGGCGATCATGGAGTTGATGAAGCCGCACCTGGCGCTCTACATGGGCGGGATGGGCGCCGAGGACACCAACTTCCATGCCGACGTCTACCGCCGGATGGGCTACGCCGAGGTCGTCGACGACGTCACCCGGCTGTTCCGCAGTGGACAGAAGGACGGCAAAGAGCGAGCGGCGAAGGTCATTCCCGACGAGCTGGTCGACGACTCGGCGATCGTCGGCGATCTGTCCTACGTGCAGGAGCAGGTCAAGGCGTGGGAAGCCGCCGGAGTCACGATGATGGTGGTCGGTGCCCGGTCCGCCGAACAGATCCGGGATCTCGCCGCGCTGGTGTAGACAGTTCTTGCCGTCTGTCTAGAACACGTTCTAGATTGACGTTGTGACTCAACACACCATCGCCGGCACGGTCCTGACCATGCCGGTGCGTGTACGCACCGCGCACCAGCACACGGCGATGTTCGTCGTCGACGCCGACGCCGCGCAGCGGATGATCGACTACAGCGGGCTACGCGTCTGCCGCTTCGGCCGGGGTCACCGCCGATCGCTCGTGGTCCTCATGCTGATGCGTTACGAGGACACCGATCTGGGCCAGTACTGGGAGTACGGCACCAACGTGATGGTCAATCCGCCGGGTTCGCACGCCGAGGGGCTCACGGCGCTGCAGTCCGCGGGCGCGTTCGTGCACCACCTTCCCGTCGACCAGGCCTTCACCCTCGAGGCGGGCCGCACGATTTGGGGCTACCCCAAGGTGATGGCGGATTTCTCCATCCGCACCGGGCGCACGTTCGGGTTCGACGTGCGCATCGACGGGCGGTTGGCGGTCGGCATGGACTTCAAGCCCGGGCTGCCGGTCCCCGCGGCGTTCACGTCCCGCCCGCAGGTGCATTCGACGTACTCGTATGCCGACGGCGTGATCCGGGAGACGCCCGGGGAGATGCGGATGACGGGCGTGCGCTACCGGCCCGGCGGGGTGGACCTCCGCCTCGGCGACCACCCCTACGCCGCCGAACTCGCCGCACTCGGACTGCCGAAACGCGCCCTGGTGTCGAGTTCGGCTGCCAACGTGGACATGACATTCGGCGACGCCAAGGAGATCGTGTGACCGCCATTGCCCCCGCCAAGCCCGACGTCGATCTCGCCGACGGCAACTTCTACGCCGACGGTCGCGCGGCGCGGGAAGCCTACGCGTGGATGCGCGCCAACCAGCCGGTGTTCCGGGACCGCAACGGGCTGGCGGCCGCGACGACCTATCAGGCGGTGCTCGACGCCGAGCGCAACCCGGAGCTGTTCTCCAGCACCGGCGGGATCCGGCCCGACCAGCCGGGCATGCCGTACATGATCGACATGGACGATCCGTCGCACATCCTGCGCCGCAAGCTGGTGAACTCCGGGTTCACCCGCAAGCGCGTGATGGACAAGGTGCCCTCGATCGAGCGCCTGTGCGATGCGCTGATCGACGGGGTGTGTGAGCGCGGGGAGGCGGACTTCGTCCGCGACATCGCGGCGCCGCTGCCGATGGCCGTCATCGGGGACATGCTCGGCGTGCTGCCCGAGGAGCGCGACAAGCTGCTCGAGTGGTCCGACGACCTGGTGTGCGGGCTGTCCTCGACGGTCGACGAGCAGACGATCCAGAAGCTGATGGACACCTTCGCCGCGTACACCGCCTTCACGATGGAGGTGATCGCCGACCGTCGCGCCAACCCGACCGACGACCTGTTCTCGGTGCTGGTCAACGCCGAGGTCGAGGGTCAGAAGATGTCCGACGACGAGATCGTGTTCGAGACGCTGCTGATCCTCATCGGCGGCGACGAGACCACGCGCCACACGCTGTCGGGCGGCACCGAGCAGGTGCTGCGGCATCAGGATCAGTGGCAGCGGCTGCGCGCCGATCACGAGTTGCTGCCCGGCGCCATCGAGGAGATGCTGCGCTGGACGTCGCCGGTGAAGAACATGTGCCGGACGCTGACCGCCGACACCGAGTTCCACGGCACGTCGCTGACGGCCGGCGAGAAGATCATGCTGATGTTCGAGGCGGCCAACTTCGACGAGTCGGTGTTCGGCGACCCGCATAACTTCCGTATCGACCGGAACCCGAACAGCCACTTGGCTTTCGGCTTCGGCACCCACTTCTGTCTCGGTAACCAGCTGGCCCGGCTCGAGCTGAAGATCATGATGACCAAGGTGTTGACCCGGCTGCCGGACCTGCGGCTGGCCGACGAGAACATGCTGCCGCTGCGCCCGGCGAACTTCGTCAGCGGCCTGGAGTCCATGCCGGTGGTGTTCACCCCGACCGCGAAGGTGCTCGGCTAGCCTCCCCAGCGACCTTTACCGGACCTTGACCGTGTGGTGAATTCAGCCCTCCACCATCGCAGAGGTGAGTAGCCTTTCTTCGGTGGAGCTGGGGGTTCTGGGCCCTCTGCACGTCCGGCAGTTCGGTCTTCCGGTCGCGATTCCGGGCGCCAAGCCACGGGCCATCTTGACGATGCTCGGGTTGTCGGGCGGTGCCGTCGTTCCCGGGGACACGCTCGTCGAACTGCTGTGGGGGACGGATCCACCGCGCACCGCGGCGAAGGCTCTGCAAACGCACATCTCGGCGCTGCGTCGCGCGCTGGGTGACGGCTTCGTGCTCACCCAGGGCACGGGATGGACCGTCAACACGCCCGAGATCGACGCTGTCCGCTACGGAACGGCCGCTGCACTGGGCCGTGAGGCGATGGCCGCCGGGGACGCCGGTCACGCGGTGGCCCGCTTCGACGAGGCGCTGAGACTGTGGCGCGGCGCGCCGGAAATGCCCGACAGCCGGCGCGGGGCCGCGGAGAGGATCCGCTGGACCGAGGGGCACGCCGCTCTGGTAGAGGACCGCGCCGATGCATTGCTGGCGACGGGCCGGTCCGCGGAGCTCATCGGCGAACTCGAAGCCGCGATCGCCGAGGCCCCGCTGCGCGAGCGGCGTTGGGGCCAACTGATGCTCGCCCTCTATCGGGCCGGCCGGCAAGGTGAAGCACTTGCTGCGTATCAACGGGTCCGCGCACTGCTTGCCGACGAGCTGGGTGTCGACCCGGGACCGGAGCTGCGTAGGCTGGAGTCCAAGATCGTCGTCCAAGACGACTCACTCGAACTGCCCGTCTACCAGAATGTTTCGTCCGTCATGCGGGCGGTGACGTTCCTGCTCACCGACATCGAGGGGTCAACCGCGGCGTGGGAGCACGATGCCGACGCCATGGCAGTGGCGCTGGCCCGCCACGACGAGGTCGTCGGGCACGTGGTCACCTCGCGCGGCGGGCGACTCATCAAGACCCGTGGCGAAGGTGATGCGACGTTCTCGGTGTTCGACCGCCCGTCGGGGGCGGCTGCGGCTGCCGTCGAATTGCAGGAAGCCATCCGCCGCGAACCGTGGGCGCTCGCCGAACCGATGCGGATTCGGATCGCCCTGCACACCGGCGAGGTGGAGTTCCGCGACGGCGACTACTTCGGTCGCGCGGTCAACCGGGCCGCTCGCCTGCGGTCGCTGGCCGACGGCGGCCAGATCCTGTGCTCAGGGGCGACAGCTGAACTGGTCATCGATTCCCTGGCCGACGACGTCGTTCTGGCCGATCTCGGCACGCGTCAGCTGAAGAACCTCGCCCGCCCGGAGCACGTGTTCGAGCTGCAGCTGCAGAGTCCCGATGACTCCCGTCCGCCCACGGTCGATGCGCCCGTCGAACGGCCGGTCATGCCCGTCTTGCTGGCTGGTGCCGGCCCGTTCGTGGGCAGAGCCGGCGAGATCGAGCTACTGCTGGCCGGATGGCAGACGACACTCGACTCCGGAGCGCGAGCGGTACTGATCTCGGGCGAGCCCGGCGTCGGGAAGACGCGGCTGGCGGGGGAGTGGTCCCGTCGGGCGTATGAGGAGGGCGCCGCCGTGCTGTACGGCCGCTGCGACGAGGACCTCGGCGCGCCGTACCAGCCGTTCGCCGAGGCGCTGCGATCGCTGCTGCCGTGCGTAGGGCCCCAGCGGTTGCGCGGCCTGCGCGGGATCGAGGCGCTCCTGCCACTGGTTCCGGGCTTGCCTGACGTGCTTCCCGAGTTGGCGGCGCCGCCGCGCGCCGACCCCGACACCGAACGCTATGCGCTCTTCGACGCGGTGGTTGCGGTGATGGGCGCGGTGTCCGCGAGCACACCCGTGATTCTCGTCCTCGACGATCTCCATTGGGCGGCCAAGCCGACACTGTTGCTGCTGCGACACCTCCTCCGTTTCGGCGAGCACGCACGCGTGCAGATCATCGGGACGTACCGCAGCACCGACCTCGATCGGTCGCACCCGCTGGCCGCGATGCTGGCCGACCTGAACCGCGACGGCATCGCCAACAGGCTGCAGCTCGGCGGGCTCGAGCGCGACGATGTCACGGCGTACCTGGCCGCGGCGGGTTATGACGACGAAGACCTCGCCCGAGCGCTGGCCTCGGTGACCGGCGGCAATCCCTTCTTCCTCATCGAGGCGCTGCGGCATGTGGACGAGAGCGGTGGTCGCTGGGATCCGAGTACTCTGCCGCAGGGTGTCCGAGAAGCCGTGAGTCGCAGGCTGTCTCGTCTGTCGGTCGAGACGAACAAGGCCCTCGGCGCGGCGGCCGTCGTGGGCAGCCGGTTCGCCGTCGACCTGGTCGAGCGGGTGATGGACCAGGATCTCGTCGATGCGTTCGACGAGGCGTGCAAAGCGGGCATCGTCATCGAGGAGCCTGGTGGGCTGTACCGCTTCAATCACGCTCTCGTGCGGCAGTCGCTCCTCGCCGAACTGGCGTCGGTTCGGCGAATGCGACTGCACCAGCGGATCGCTGTGGCACTGGAGTCGGAGCCTGGGGCCGACGAACTGTTGGCCGAGTTGGCCCATCACTACTTCGAGTGCGCGTGGGCAGGTAATGCCGCCAAGGCGGTCGACTACTGCAGACGGGCCGCGGACCAGGCGATGGCGCGGCTGGCTTACGAGGGCGCCGCCGACCTCTACGACAAGGCGCTCCATGCGCTCGAGGAACTCGACGACGACCTGCCGGATCGCGGTGAACTGCAGGGTGAGTTGTCGATCGCGCGCTGCGAGGCGCTGCTCGCGGCGGGTGACGTCGCTTCGGCGGGGAGTGCGGTCGCGCAACTACGCCGAGCTGCGGGCGATTCCGGACGGCTCGCGGCGTGGGGTGTCTGCTTCGACGGCCAGCTCTCGTCGCTCACCGATCCGGGCCGACTGGACGAGTTCGAGTCTTCGGTCGGTGAGGCCGCCCGGACACTGGCCGAGTTGAAGGATTCGGCGGGGGAGGCCAAAGCGCACACCGTACGCGCCGGATGTCTCGCGCGGCTGGGCCGGATCGGAGACTGCGAGGCGGCGCTGGACCAGGCGTTGACGGCGGCTCGACGGGCGCGGGATCACCGCCGCGTGAACGCGGTGCTCGCCAACGCGCCACTGGCGGCGCTGTGGGGGCCGAACCCGGTGCCGCGCGCCGGCGGTCGTTGCCTGGATGTCGTCCGCCTGCTGAGGATCACGACGGGCTCTCCGATCGTGGAGGCCACGTCGACGCGCTGCCAGGCGCTACTGGACGCGTTCCGTGGGCGTGCTGACGCCGGGCGACAACTGATCGACTCGGCGAGGCGGTCGCTGTCCGAGTTGGGCATGCGGCACGCGCTCCTGGAGGTGGAGCAGTTCGCCGGCATCATCGAGTTGGTCGCCGACGAGCACGCCGCCGCAGAGCCGCACCTGCGGCGGGCTTACCGCGGCTTCCGTCGTATGAGGTTGGACGCCGACACCGCGGAGACCGCCGCGCTGTTGGCACGGGCGTGCCTGACCCTGGGACGGGATGCTGATGCCGACGAATTGTGCGCGGAGAGTGAACGTCTCGCCGGCCACGCGCTGAAGGCGTCGATCTCGTGGCGGACGGTGCGGGCACAGCTACTGGCGCGGGGCGGTGACCTCGACGGTGCTCGTCGGGTAGCGGAGGAGGCGGTCGCTCTCGCCGAGCGCACGGACGCGCTGGTGGACCACGGCGATGCGTGTCTGGCACTGGCGGCGGTATTGGTTGCCGCGGGTGATGTGGGGGGAGCACGGTCCGCGGCTGAACGCGCTCTCGAGCTATACGAGTTGAAAGGTGCTGCGGCCCTCTCTGATCAGGCGCTCCTGATGCTGAGGCAACAGCACGACTCAGCCATCCAGTCTCGTTCGGAGGTCACTGTCGTGAAGCTCGACAACGCCTGTGTGCGAGCCGGTGAGCGGGTCATTCAGGCCATCAATCGTCAGGACTGGGAACAGCTCGAGCGGCTCATCGCACCGAAGATCGAACTGGAGAGTCGCCGTAAGATCGTCGGTTTCGCACCAATGCGATTCTCGTTCGAAGGGTGGCGACGGGAGATGAGTCGCTATCTCGATCTTGGATTCAACGACTACCGCCAGACTATCGTCGCGATACGGGGTGACCGATTCGCGCTCTCCAAACTCTTGATGGATACACGCGACGACAGCATCGGTGCTCCACGAGACGAGGCCCTGCAGGTGGTGGGACTCGACGAAGATGGCCGAATCGCGTTGCAGGTCTCGTTCGACGTGGAGGATGTCGACGCCGCGCTGGCGGAACTCGAGAGTCGGCACGCACGGCTAGACGCACAACGGCGTCGACGGATGCTCGAGAACACCGCGACCCGCGCCGACGACCATGCTTACGCGCTCTTCGCCCGCGGCTGCCTCGATGAGATCGGAGCGCTGTACGCAGAAGACCTTCACATCGAAGATCGACGGCACGGGTTCTATCGCGAGAGTGACGACCGCGAAACAGCCCTCGCGAATGTCCGTGCGATAGCGGAGATCGGCGCAATGATCACCCACACGCCTCTCGCTGTGCGCGGAGATCGTCTCAGTCTCAGTCACATACGCTTCGAGGAGCATGATCGGCAGACCGGCTCATTCTTCGCTGAGTCGCTCGAGCTGAATGAGGTCGACGCCGAGGGTGTGATGGTGACCAGAATCGTGTTCGATGTCGACGACCTCGACGCGGCCATCGCAGAACTCGACAGTCGTTACGCCGCAGGCGAGGCGCGCCCACACGCCGACGCCTGGTCGATCATCGTCGAGGGTTGCGCCTTTCTGAAGTGTCACGGGACCTGGCCTATCACAGATGATTTCGTCGGCGTCGACCATCGTTCGGGCGCGACGTCCGCACCGGAGGACATGACGGCCTTCATACGGGAATCGGCGCTGGACACGCCCGGCATCGAGCTGTATGTCGAGGCTGTCCATCGGCTCGCCGATTCTGCAGCAGTGATCACCACGGTCACCATGGGGACATCCACCCAGGGGTTCGACGCCGAGTGGCGATCGATGGGTGTGATCGTCTTCGAAGGAAGGTTGATAGCTCGGACCGAGGTGTTCGATGTGGCGGATCTCGATGCCGCGCTGGCGCGGTTCGACGAGCTGAGTCGGCCGCAGCGATCGCTGGAGAACGACGCGACCCGCTGCTACGAGCGCTTCAACTCGTGCTTGGCCAGAGGCGATCGGGAGGGTTTGGCCGCGACACTGGCGGACGACTTCGTCGCCGACGACAGTCGTCGCGTCGTCGGGTCGGGTCGGGTCGGTCGTGACGCCGCGATCGACCACGTCCGGGTTCTCTCGGATCTCGGCGTCACCGAGGCGACGTCGACGATTCTCGCCACCCGGGGGAATCGTCTGGCATTGATGCGTGCTCACTTCCGGGGTCGCGACGTGCGACCCGACGCCTTCTCCATCGACGTGCTCCACCTCGCCGAGGTCGGCGAGGCCCATCGGATGACGGGGTTCGCCGCCTTCGATGTCGATGATTTCGACGCCGCCATCACCGAACTCGATGCGAGATATCTGGCTGGCGAGGCTGCACCGTTCGCGCGGATATTCTCGGTCTTCGCGCAGGGGTTCTCCGCACTGAATCGCCGTGAGATTCCGGCGACGACGACGCGCTTCGTCGACATCGACCGTCGGTCCGGAGCGGGGCTCGGCTCGGGTGACTTGAGGGCATACCTGGCGATTGCTCTCCAGGACACGGAGAACAACTGTCTGTATGTGGAAGCCGTGCACCGGCTGAGCGAGGTGGGCGCGGTCATCACCCACGTGGCGAGGGGCTTAACCTCGGAGGGGCTCGGCCTGGAGTGGCGAATGGTCGACGTACTCACAGTCGAAGGTGACCTCATCGACCGCTGCGAGATGTTCGACGACAGTGACCTCGATGCGGCAATCGCCAGGTTCGACGAATTGTGCAGCCCCGCATCCCGGCTGGAGAACTCGGCCAGCCGCGTCTACGACCGCTGGGTGGCGGCGTATCACCATCGGGACTGGATGGCCATGCAGGAGCTGATGGCGCGCGACATCATCCATGCCGACCGCCGTCGGGTGGTGAATGGCGGTGTCCAGCTGGGTCGCGAAGCGGTTATGACCAACATGAGGGCCATTGCCGCCGTCGGAGTGACGGACATCGACCCGTCCGTCATCGCGACCCGCGGGGATCGCCTCGCGCTCGTGCACCAACGTGTATCGGGTGACCGGCGGCCCTCTGCGTTCCGCTCGGACATCGTGAGTGTCGTCGAAATCAACGCTCACCATTGCTTCACTCGCGGCGTCGCCTTCGATCCCGACGATCTGGGGGCTGCTCTCGCTGATCTCGACGCCCGCTATCTCGTAGGCGAAGCTGCGCCGCATGTGCACACGTGGTCGGTTGTCATGGCGGGATATGCCGCCTTCAACGAAGGTGAACTGTCTGCTCTGACGCCCGACTTCGCGAGTCTCGACCATCGCCGCGCCGCTGCGTTCGCTCCCGGCGAGCTGGTCCGGTACATCCAGGCTGCATGGGAGGATTCACCGGGGACCAGCATCCGGGTGGAAGCTGTGCATCGGCTTAGCGATCGCGGTGCCGTTATCACGCATTTTTCGGCCGGTACATCCCGAGCGGGGTTCCACGCCGAGTGGCGGGACATCGCCGTAGCGATGGTGAACGGCGACGCCCTCGGTCGGATGGAGCTCTTCGACGCGACCGATCTCGACGCCGCGCTCGCACGCTTCGACGAACTCAGCGCCACAGGGACTCTGGAGAACGAGGCGAGCCGAGCAACGGAGCGATTCGTACATTGCTTTGCGATAAGTGACTGGGATGCTCTGACCGAAAACCTCCATAGCGAGTTCACTTTGGACGATCGCCGTCATGTAGTGGGCGCAGGAATCCGGCGCGGTCGAGATGCTGAGATCGAGGATCTTCGGGCGTTCACTGACGTCGGGCTCATGAACGCGGCGTTCACCGTTATTGCGACCAGGGGCGAGCGACTCGTGCTTTCGCGGACGACGATCGGGCAGCTAGATAGTCAGATCGGCGACGTGCACACCGACATGTTGGCGATAGCCGAGGTCGATGCCGAAAGTCGTATGACCGCGACCGTGTTGTTCGATCCGAACGACATCGACGCCGCCGTCTCCGAACTCGATGCCCGGTTCATGGCCGGCGAGGGCGCGCTGTACGCGGACATCTGGTCGCTGGTGATTAAGACCTACGCCGCGTTCAACCGGCATGAGTTGTCGAAGACGACGCCGGACTGGGCGAACATCGACCACCGGCTCGGCGTCGGATCCGCGACCGGCGAGATGAACACTTACGTCAGCGCCATGTGGGAGGTGGTGCCCGACGTCAGCACCCACATCGAATCCGTGCATCGTCTGAGCACACTGGGAGCGGTGTTCACCCACACCGAGCGCGGCACCTCGCAGGAGGGCTTCGCCGCGGAGTGGCGCGAGGTTGCGCTCCTCACCTTCGACGGAGATGCGATCAACCGCTGCGAGCTGTTCGACGAAAACGATCTGGATATGGCCGTGGCCAGGTTCGACGCACTCGGCTGATCTGGTGTGCGCTCAGATCGCGATCTCGTGCGGAATCACGATCTGGACGCACACCAGCGACTATTTCATTTCATCTGGAAGTTCGGGGCGCGCTTCTCCTTGAATGCCCGCGGACCCTCCTTCGCGTCCTCGGACAGGAACACCGGGATGCCGTTGGCGGTGTCGGGCTTGAACGCCTCTTCCTCGTGCATGCCCTCGGTCTCGCGGATGGTCTTCAGGATCGCCTGCACCGCCAGCGGCCCGTTGTTGTTGATCACCTCGGCGATCTCGAGCGCCTTGTCCAGCGCGCTGCCATCGGGCACCACGTACCCGATCAAGCCGTAGGACAGCGCCTCGGCCGCGGTGATGTGGCGGCCGGTCAGCAGCAGATCACACGCGATCGTGTAGGGAATCTGGCGTACCAACCGCACCGCTGACCCGCCCATGGGGTACAGGCTCCACTTCGCCTCGGAGATGCCGAACTTCGCGCTCTCCCCGGCCACCCGGATGTCGGTGCCCTGCAGGATCTCGGTGCCACCGGCGATCGCCGGCCCTTCGACCGCGGCGATCAGCGGCTTCTTCAGCCGCCGGCCCTTGAGCAGGCCGTCGATGCGGGACGGGTCGTAGCTGCCGTCCTTGAACGAATCACCCGGTGGCTTGGCCGACGCGGCCTTCAGATCCATGCCCGCGCAGAAGTAGCCGCCCGCGCCGGTCAGGATGCAGGTTCGGATCTCCGGATCGTCGTCGACGCGGTCCCAGGACTCGACCATGATCGAGAGCATCTCGCCGGAGAGCGCGTTACGCGCCTCGGGCCGGTTCATCGTCACGATCAGCGTGTGTCCGCGCTGCTCAACGAGGCAATCGGGCTGCTTCTGGGGTTCGCTCACGGGTGTCCGCCTTTCCGCATCGAAGACAGCGACTTGTCTGGAAATGTAACACGTTCTAATTTAGAGCCGTGGCCCTGAACATCGCCGATCTCGCCGAGCACGCCATCGACGCCGTGCCTGACCGCGTCGCCCTCATCTCGGGCGACGAGAAGCTGACCTACGCCGAGCTCGAGGAGAGGTCGAACCGGCTGGCGCACTACCTGCTCGACCACGGCGTCAAGAAGGACGACAAGGTCGGGCTGTACTGCCGCAACCGCATCGAGATCGTCATCGCGATGCTCGGCATCGTCAAGGCCGGCGCGATCCTGGTCAACGTCAACTTCCGGTACGTCGAGGGCGAACTCAAGTACCTCTTCGACAACTCCGACATGGTCGCGCTCGTGCACGAGCGCCGCTACGCCGACCGGGTGGCCAACGTCCTGCCCGAGACCCCGAACGTCAAGACCATCCTCGTCGTGGAAGACGGAACCGACGAGGACTTCCAGCGGTACGGCGGCGTCGAGTTCTACGCCGCGCTGGAGCAGGGCTCCCCGGAGCGGGACTTCGGCCCGCGCAGCGAGGACGACATCTACCTGCTCTACACCGGCGGCACCACCGGATTCCCCAAGGGTGTGATGTGGCGCCACGAGGACATCTACCGAGTCCTGTTCGGCGGCACCGACTTCGCGACCGGTGAGCCGATCGCCGACGAGTTCGGCCTGGCCAAGCAGGCGGCCGAGAACGGGCCGATGGTCCGCTACCCGATCCCGCCGATGATCCACGGCGCCACGCAGTCGGCCACCTGGATGGCGCTGTTCTCCGGCCAGACCACCGTGCTGGTACCGGAATTCGACGCCGACGCGGTGTGGCGCACCATCCACGAGCACAAGGTGAACCTGCTGTTCTTCACCGGCGACGCGATGGCGCGGCCGCTGCTCGACGCGCTGCTCGCTCACCAGGACGCGGGCAACGAGTACGACCTGTCGAGCCTGTTCCTGCTCGCCAGCACCGCGGCGCTGTTCTCCACCAGCATCAAGGAGAAGTTCCTCGAGCTGCTGCCCAACCGCATCATCACCGACTCGATCGGCTCCTCGGAGACGGGTTTCGGCGGCACCAGCGTGGTGGCCAAGGGTGAGTCGCACACCGGTGGGCCGCGGGTGACCATCGACAAGAACACCGTCGTGCTCGACGAGGATGGCAACGAGGTCGAGCCGGGATCGGGCAAGCGCGGCATCATCGCCAAGCGCGGTCACATCCCGGTCGGCTACTTCAAGGACGACGAAAAAACCCGGCAGACATTCCGTGTGATCAACGGCGTGCGCTACGCGATCCCCGGCGACTACGCCGAGGTGGAGGCCGACGGCACCGTGACGATGCTGGGCCGCGGCTCGGTGTCGATCAACAGCGGCGGCGAGAAGATCTACCCCGAGGAGGTGGAGGCTGCGCTCAAGGGCCACCCCGACGTGTTCGACGCGCTGGTCGTCGGCGTCCCCGACCCTCGGTTCGGTCAGCACGTGGCCGCAGTGGTCCATTGCCGCGAGGGCACCCGCCCGACGCTGGCCGACCTGGACGCGTTCGTGCGCAGCGAGATCGCGGGCTACAAGGTGCCGCGCAGCCTGTGGCTGGTCGACGAGGTGAAGCGCTCGCCCGCAGGCAAACCCGACTACCGGTGGGCCAAGGACGTGACCGAACAGCGTCCCGCCGACGAGGTCCACGAGAAGCATGCGGTGAACTCATGACGGGGCGAGTGCAGCGACGGGAGA
The DNA here is from genome assembly GCF_010729305.1 of Mycolicibacterium psychrotolerans. Lineage (NCBI taxonomy): Bacteria > Bacillati > Actinomycetota > Actinomycetes > Mycobacteriales > Mycobacteriaceae > Mycobacterium > Mycolicibacterium psychrotolerans. The sequence continues at coordinate 1,665,509 of NZ_AP022574.1, forward strand.
AAATGTGAGAACCGAACTGTGCGATCGCTTCGGCATCGACTACCCGATCTTCGTCTTCACGCCGTCGGAGAAGGTGGCCGCGGCGGTCAGCAAGGCCGGCGGCCTGGGTGTGCTGGGCTGTGTGCGGTTCAACGACGCCGATGATCTCGAGAACGTCCTGCAGTGGATGGACGCCAACACCGACGGCAAGCCGTACGGCGTCGACATCGTGATGCCGGCGAAGGTGCCCACCGAGGGCACGTCCGTCGACATCAACAAGCTCATCCCCGCCGAGCACCGCGAGTTCGTCGACAAGACGCTCGCCGACCTCGGCGTTCCGCCCCTGCCTGCTGACGAGGAACGCTCCGAAGGCGTTCTGGGATGGCTGCATTCGGTGGCACGCAGCCATGTCGAGGTGGCCCTCAAGCACCCCATCAAGCTGATCGCCAACGCGCTGGGCTCACCGCCCAAGGACGTCATCGACCAGGTTCACGAGGCCGGGGTGCCGATCGCGGCGCTGGCCGGCTCCGCCAAACACGCGCTGCGCCATGCCGAGAACGGCGTCGACATCGTCGTCGCCCAAGGCCACGAGGCCGGCGGGCACACCGGTGAGATCGGCTCCATGGTGCTCTGGCCCGAGATCGTCGATGCCCTCGATGGCAGGACGCCGGTGCTCGCGGCCGGCGGCATCGGCACCGGCCGGCAGGTGGCCGCCGCGCTGGCCCTTGGCGCACAAGGCGTCTGGATGGGTTCGGCGTTCCTCACCTCGGCCGAGTACGACCTCGGGGTGCGCCTGGAGTCGGGCCGCTCGGTGATCCAGGAGGCCATGCTCAGCGCCACCTCGGCCGACACGGTGCGGCGACGCATCTACACCGGCAAGCCGGCGCGGCTGCTCAAGAGCCGCTGGACCGACGCGTGGGACGCCGACGCCGCACCCGAACCGCTCCCGATGCCGCTGCAGAACATCCTGGTCAGCGAGGCCCACCAGCGGATGAGCGAATCCTCCGATCCCACCGCGGTCGCGATGCCGGTCGGGCAGATCGTCGGCCGGATGAACGAGATCCGTCCCGTCGCCGACATCATCGCCGAACTGGTGTCCGGTTTCGAGGAGGCCACGCGGCGACTGGACGGCATCCGCGAGGGCTGACCGGTCTACAGTCGATCGGCATGACGATCGACGTCTGGATGCAGCACCCGACCCAGCGTTTCCTCGACAACGACATGCTGGCGTCGCTGCGCCGCTGGACCGGTGACGCCATGCCCGCGCAGGACCTGCCGATCGACCTCACGATCGCCTCGATGGACGCCGCTGGGGTCGGGTTCGGGCTGCTCAGCGCCTGGCGCGGACCCAACGGTCTCGACCTGGTCTCCAACGACGAGGTGGCCACCTGGGTACGCTCCCACCCGGACCGGCTCGCCGGCCTGGCCACCGTCGACCTCGACCGGCCGATGGCGGCCGTGCGCGAGCTGCGCCGACGGGTGCGCGACGACGGGTTCGTCGGTCTGCGGGTGGTGCCCTGGCTGTGGCGGCTGCCGCCGACCGACCGGCACTACTATCCGCTCTTCGCCGAATGCGTGGAACTCGGCGTGCCGTTCTGCACCCAGGTCGGGCACACCGGGCCGCTGCGGCCGTCGGAGACCGGGCGGCCGATCCCGTACATCGACGAGGTCGCGCTGGACTTCCCCGAGCTGGTGATCGTCTGCGGCCATGTCGGTTACCCGTGGACCGAGGAGATGGTCGCGGTCGCCCGCAAGCACCAGAACGTCCACATCGACACCTCCGCGTACACGACCAAGCGGCTGCCGCCGGAGTTGACCGCGTTCATGAAGACCCGGACGGGCCAGCGAAAAGTGTTGTTCGGCAGCAACTATCCGATGATCGGCCACACCCACGCCCTGGACGGCCTCGACGATCTGGGTCTGTCCGACGCCGCGCGGCACGACTATCTGCACGGCAACGCCGAACGCGTGTTCACCCGACTCGGGCAGGTTCGATCATGAACGGCGCCCGCGCGCTGCTCGACACCCTCGTCGGCAACGGCGTGAACGTCTGCTTCGCCAACCCCGGCACCTCGGAGATGCATTTCGTCGCCGCGCTGGACACCGTCGGCGGTATGCGCGGCGTGCTGACGCTGTTCGAGGGCGTCGCCACCGGAGCCGCCGACGGGTACGCCCGCATCGCCGGCACGCCCGCCGCGGTCCTGCTGCACCTGGGCCCCGGTCTGGGCAACGGGCTGGCCAACCTGCACAACGCGCGCCGGGCGCACACCCCGATGGTCGTCGTGGTCGGCGATCACGCCACCTATCACAAGAAGTTCGACGCCCCACTGGAATCCGACATCGACGCGGTCGCGGGCTCCGTGTCGGGCTGGGTGCACCGCACGAAGCGGCCGGGCGACGTCGCGGCCGACACCGTAGCCGCGCTCGACGCCGCCCGCCGCGGCGTGGTGTCGACGCTGATTCTGCCTGCCGACGTGTCGTGGAGCGACGGGGCCACCTCCGCCGAGCGTGAAGCTACCGTCACGTTCGGCGGCGGGCGTGACGATGGCTTCACACTCGATGACGGCGCGGTGCGCGCCGCCGCGTCGGCGCTGCGCTCCGGGGAACGCACCGTGCTGCTCGTCGGCGGTGACGCCACCCGCGCACCGGGACTGGCGGCCGCCGTCCGCATCGGCGAGGCCACCGGAGCGACCGTGCTCTGCGAGACGTTCCCGGCCCGGCTCGAGCGCGGCGCGGGTGTCCCTGCGATCGAGCGGCTCGCGTACTTCGCCGAAGCGGCCGCCGAACAACTGGCCGGAGCGCAGCACCTGGTACTGGCCGGCGCGACGTCCCCGGTGTCGTTCTTCGCCTACCCCGGCAAGCCGAGCGATCTGGTGCCCGACGGCTGCGCGGTGCACATGCTCGCGTCGCATCGCGGTGCGGCCGCGGCGCTGGAGCACCTGGCCGACGAGCTGGCGCCGGGCAGCACCGCGACAGTGGCGTCGTTGGCACGGCCCGATCTGCCGACCGGCGACCTGACCGCGTTCGCGGCGGCCGCCGTGATCGGCGTGCTGCTGCCCGAGGGGGCGATCGTCGTCGACGAATCCAACACCGCTGGTGTGGGCGTCGCTGCGGCGACCGCCGGCGCGCCGGCCCATGACGTGCTGACGCTGACCGGAGGCGCCATCGGCTACGGCATCCCGGCCGCGGTCGGCGCGGCGATCGCGGCACCGGACCGTCCGGTGGTGTCGCTGCAGGCCGACGGCTCCGCGCTGTACACGATCTCGGCGCTGTGGACGCAGGCCCGGGAGAACCTCGACGTGACGACGGTGATCTTCGACAACGGCGCCTACGACATCTTGCGCATCGAGCTGCAGCGGGTCGGCGCGACGGACGGCCACACACCCGGACCGAAGGCGCAGGAACTACTCGATCTGGGCAGCCCCGCAATGGATTTCGTGCGGATCGGCGAGGGCCTCGGCGTGCCCGGCCGCCGGGTCCGCACCGCCGAGGAGCTGGCCGCCGCACTGGCCGACGCGTTCGCCGAGCCGGGTCCGCACCTGATCGACGCGGTCGTGCCGTCGCTGCTGTCCTGACCGGCGTCAGGGCAGGATGATGGCCTGCTCGGACACGGTGGTCAGACCCGCCTCGGCGATGTCGAACTCGCTCTGCGCTGCGTCAGCATTGAACTGCACCACATAGACGCCCTCGTCGGTGGGGACCACCACCGTCGTCTGTGCCACGACCTTGGTGACGCCGTCCTTCACCCACGTGCCGCCGAGCTGATAGCTGAGGTAGTCGTCGCGCCCCCCAGGACCCGGCGCCCCGATCGGCGTCCAGCCGGCGAGGGCCGGGAGCTCGCCGGGAGCCGTGTCGATCAGCGCCTGCGGGTCGACGGCGCCGGTCAGCTTCGACATCAGCACCACGATGTTCGGTGTGTACTCCTCGGGCCGGGGCCCCCGGTAGACGACGGCGGAATAGGCCCACTCCGGAGTGAGGGAACCCGCGTCCTCCCAGCCGTCCATCGACGGCAGGTCGACGGACGGAGCGCCCGCGTCGCCACGGTGGATCACGGTCTCCTGCAGGCCGTTGGCAGTGATGTAGTCGCGAATCGTCCGGGGGCGCGAAGGAGCCGTGTTCGGCTCGGCTGCGGCAGCAGGCGGCGTGGAGGAGACGGGACCCGTCGGCGCCGACGACGACGGATCACCCTCGGTGGGCGAGCCGCACGCGGACACGACGACCGCGGCCACGGCCACCGTGGCGAACCGGACGACGGCGGTGCGGGTCATGGCTGGAATCCTGCCGCCCCCGCATCCGCCTTGTCCAGGGAAGTGGCCTTTGCAACTACTTGTTTGCTGTGTCGGTCGGCGCCGCTCTTTCCGCGGCGAGGCGCGCCAGGTTCTGTTCCACCTCCTGCTGCCAGAGATCGAAGGCGTGGGTGGTGTCGACCTCCTGCTCGAAGCGGTCGGTCATGTCGGCCGTGACGTCCGCGGCGTCGACGTAGAACTGCTGATACCAGCGCCGGTGCTGGTACACCGGGCCGTCCTCCTCGGTCAGCAACGGGTTGTCGATGCGGGTCTTGTTCTTCCAGATCTCGACGTCCTGGAGGAAGCCCTCGCCGAACGTCCGGTTCATCGCCGCCGCGAGCTTGGCGGCCTTGTCGGCGGGCAGTCCGGGCATCTCGGCGACGGCCACGCCCCACTGCAGCATGAAGGAGTGGTGCGTCACCGGGTAGTGGCAGTTGATCAGCGCCACCTCGACGGTGAACCCGGGTGCCAGGTCGTTGTGCAGCCAGTTGATCATGTAGGCAGGCCCGAAGTATGTGGCCTCCGACCTCAGATGGGTCCCCTCCCAAAGCTTCTCGGGGTCGGCCGTGTAGTCCGGCCGCGGCTTGGACTCCATGTACTGGCTGGCGGTGTGCCCTTCGATCACGTTCTTGAAGTAGGTCGGATACGCGTGGTGGATGTAGAAGAAGTGCGCCATGTCGACGTTGTTGTCGACGATCTCGCGGCAGTGCGCGCCCTCGATGAGGATCGAACTCCATTGCCAAGGCGACCAGCGGCCCTCGTCGTAGCCCTCGATCATCGGCGGGGTGAGCTCGGCCGGCGGCGTGGAACCTTCCGGGTCGTGCCAGACCAGCAGCTGGCCGTTCACCTCGGTGGTGAGCCATGCCCTGGTGCGCGCCATCCGCGGAGTCCGCTTGGCGTACGGGACGAGTGAGCATCGTCCGTCGCCACGCCATCGCCAGTCGTGGAAAGGGCACGCGATGTCGTCGCCCTTGACAGTGCCCTGGCCGAGGTTGCCCCCCATGTGGCGGCAGTACCCGTCGAGGACCTTGAGGGCTCCGGTGGAATCGGCGAACACCACCAGCATGGTGCCGAAAGCATTGACGCTGTGCGGTTTTCCGTCCCGGAACGTCTCGGCCAGACCGAGGCAGTGCCAGCCGCGGGCGTAGCGTGTGATCGCCGCTCCGGTGTCGATCTCACGGATGTGCTCGGTCATATCTGGGCCCTTCCTGTCATGTCCAGCACGGCCAGGTGGCTGAAAACCATGCTGGTGCCGATGGGGTTGCCTCCGCCGGGGTAGGCGGTGCCGCTGGGGGCGGCCATCGTGTTGCCCGCCGCGTACAGGCCGGGGATCACCGCGCCCGCGGTGTCGAGGACCCGCGCGGCGGCGTCGGTGCGCAGGCCGCCCTTGGTGCCCAGATCGGACACGCCGAACGCGGCGGCGTGGAACGGTGGTCGTTCGATCGGGACCAGCGGTGACGCGCCGCCGGAGAACGCGCGGTCGTAGGCTTCACCGCCGCGGCCGAAGTCCTCGTCGACTCCGCTGCGCGCGAACTCGTTGAAGCGGGCCACGGTGTCCTCCAGGTTCCGCGCGGGGACGCCGATCGCGGCAGCCAGGTCGGCGAGAGTGTCTGCCGTGCGCCACAATCCGGCCGACACGTAGCGCTCGGTCTCCACCATGGACACGTTCGGCGCCTTCACCGGCGGCACGACGCCTTCGCGATCGTCGTAGACCATCCAGTAGGGCGGTGTCACCGCACCGTCGGCCATCGCCGCCAGCACCGCCCGGCCCAGCCGGTCGTAGGCCGCTGACTCGTTGACGAACCGCCGGCCGTGGTCGTCGACGAAGATGCCGCCGGTGAACCACAGGGCGAAGGCCGATGTGCCGTCGGGATGGGTGAGTCCCGGCGACCACCAGGCCTGGTCCATCAGGTCGGTATCGGCGCCTGCGGCGATACCGGCCAGATGCGCCAGCCCCCGATTCGATGGCGGCCCCATGGTGTCGCTGGATCGGCCGGGCACGCCGTAACGGGATCGCATCTCGTCGTTGTGCTCGAATCCGCCGGTGGCGAGCAGCACGCCGCGGCGGGTCCGGATGGCGCGGCTGCCCTCGTCGGTCGTCACGACCGCGCCGACCACGGCGCCGTCCTCGACGACGAGCTGGGTCAGCGCGGTGTTCAGCCGCGTGGCGGCGTTGGGGTGACGGCGCAGCGCGATCAGGAAGCGGGCGATCAGCGCACGCCCGCCCACGAAGTAGTCCTCGGGCTGCGGACGGCCGAGCCGGTCGGTGTCGAGCGGGCCGCGGATGAGTTCGACCAGATCCGGTGCGGCGGCGGTCCGCAGCGGCTTGGCCGCGATGTGCCGCATACCGTCGTCGCGCGCCTTCGGGGCGGAACCGAAGTAGTCCGGCCAGGGCAGCAGCGAGAACTTCAGTTGCTCATCGGCTTCGAGATAGGCGATCAGCGGTGCGCCGCCGCGCACGTAGGCCTCCCGCAGCGATGCGGGCGTGCGGTCGCCGACGACGGCGTTGTAGTACTCCAGCGCGTCGTCGAGGGTGTCGTCGACGCCGGCGCGCTGCAGCACGGGGTTGCACGGGAACCACATCCCGCCGCCGCCGGAGTAGGCGGTGGTGCCCCCGAACCTGTCCGACGCCTCGACCAGAAGGACGTCGAGGCCCTCGCCTGCCGCGGTGTAGGCGCCGGTGACCCCGCCCGCCCCCGACCCGGCGACCAGCACGTCGGTCTCCTCGTCCCAATCACGGTCACGCATGGGATTCCCTTCCGTACGACGAGAACTCGTCGTCGAGCGCCTGCCGGTCGGCGGCGCTCATGAGCCGGTACTCCGGTTGTCCGCGACCGGCCCAGCGGTACACCGCCTCCGCGGTGTGCCAGCGCTGCGCCTGCAGATCGCGTTTGAGGATCTTGTTCGACCCGGTGGCCGGCAGGTCGGCCGACACACGAAGCAGCCGGGGGAACCCCTTGGCGCCCAGATCCTCCTGCGCACAGAGGAACGCGGCGAGCGCGGCGGCGTCGAAGGTGCGCGGATCGGCGACCTCGACGGCGGCCATCACCTGGTCGCCGGAACGCGGATCGGGCACCCCGTACACCGCCGCGGCGATGACGTCCGGATGGCGCCGCAGCACCCGTTCGATCGTCAGCGCCGAGGTGTTCTCCCCGTCGACGCGGATCCAGTCACCCCGCCTGCCCGCGAAGTACAGGAATCCGTCGGTGTCGACGTAGCCGAGGTCCCCGGTCCAATACCAGCCATTGCGGGTTCGCTCGGCGTCGGCGGCGTCATTGCGGTAGTACCCCTCGAAGTCCCGCGCTGCGCGCCGGTCGACGATCTCGCCGATTGCCTCGTCAGCGTTGCGGACCCGGCCCGTCTCATCGAGGACAGCAGGGGGACAAGGCTGAGCTGTGTCGGGATCGACGACCACCACGTCGGGGTGGGCGGGGCGGCCGAGCGCGCCGGGCGGGGCGGCCTGGTCCGGTGCCGCCACCGCTCCGCCCTCGCTGGAGCCGTAGCCCTCGAACAGTTCGGCGCCGAACCGGCGCCGGAACTCCTTCCGGTCCTCAGGGGAGGCCTCGGTGCCGAATCCGCGTTCCAGGGGGTTGTCGGCGTCGTCGGGCGCCTCCGGGGTGGCCATCAGGTAGGCCAGCGCCTTCCCGACATAGGTGAAGAACGTGGCGCCGAAGAACCGGACGTCGGGCAGGAAACCGGACGCCGAGAACGCCGGGGTCAGACACACCGTCGCGCCGTTGGCCAGCGCAGGCGCCCACAGCGCCATGAGCGCGTTGCCGTGGAACAGCGGCATGCAGCAGTAGTCGACGTCGCCGCGGTGGTGACCGAACTTGTCGGTCGCCGCGTAGGCGATCCGGGCCAGCCGGCCCTGAGTGCAGCGCACCGCCTTCGACGTGCCGGTGGTGCCGGAGGTGAACAACAGCAGCAACAGGGTGTCCCCATCGACGCCGGGGGCGGCGCCCGATGTTCCGTCACACTCCTCGAGCCGACGGCGATAGCCGTCGTCGTCGACGCGCAGGATCGCCTCGGCCGCGATGCCGTGATCCAGACCGGCGAGGCGCTCGGAACCGGCGGTGTCGGTGACGATCATCGCGCAGTCGGCATGCCGGATGTCGGCGGCGAGATCCGATGCGCCGCGGGTCGGATTGAGACCGACGACGGTTGCCCCTGCGAGTGCGGCCGCGCCCAGCCAGAACACGAAGTCCGGCACGTTGTCGAGCAGGACGCCGATGTGAAACGGCGTACCCCGGGCGTTTTCGCGGTGCAGTGCGGTCGCCAGTCTCGCGCGCGCGGCCGACTCGGCCACCACCTCGTCCCACGACCACTGCTGCTCCCGCGTGCGCAGGCCGGCGTGCCGGTCGCCGCGACGGTCGAGCAGCATCGTGGCGACGTCGGTGCGCCGGGATCCGCTCACGGCCGGACGATCTCGTGCACGGGATCATCACAGTCGGCGCCCTCGGCCGACAGCCTGCGCTTGACCACCTTGAAGGTCTCGGTGCGTGGCAGCGCCGTCGCCACCCGCACGCACACCGGCCACTGCTTGGGTCCGAGATCGGTCTGGCGCGACAGGAATTCGGCGAACGCCGACGGGTCGAAGCCCGTCGGGTCGGGCACCACCAGCGCAGCCATCACCCGGTCGCCGACCGCCTCGTCGGGAATCGGGTAGACGACCGCCTCGGTGACGTCGGGGTAGCGCATGAGGATGCGCTCGATGGGTGCGGTGCCGAGGTTCTCGCCGTCGACCCGCATCCAGTCGCCCAGGCGGCCGGCGAAGTACGCGAAGCCGTTCTCGTCCCGGTAAGCCAGGTCGCCGCTGTGGTAAACCCCGCCGCGCATGCGGTCGGCCTCGGCCTCGGGATCCCGGTAGTAGCCGCGGAACTGGCCGGGCCCCTCGGTGTTGACCAGTTCGCCGATCACGCCGGGCGGGCATTCCTCGCCGGTGTCGACGTCCAGGATCGTCACACCGGCGACCAGTGGTCCGAGCGCACCCTCCGGAGTGTCGGGCGTGCGGGCGATCGACACCCCGCCCTCGCTCGACCCGAACCCGTCGACCACCTCGACGGCGAACCGTCGCGCGAAGCGCGTCAGATCACGCGGTGCGCCCTCGTTGCCGTAGGCGACGCGCAGCGGGTTGTCCGCGTCGTCGGGCCGCTCGGGAGTGGCCAGGATGTAGGACAGTGGCTTGCCGACGTAGTTGGCGTAGGTGGCCCCGACGCGGCGGATGTCGGGGAAGAACTGCGACGCCGAGAACTTGCGCCGCAACGCGATCGACGCGCCTGCGGCCACCGCGGGCGCCCACCCGGCCATGATCGCGTTGGAGTGGAACAGCGGCATGGACAGGTAGCAGGTGTCCGTGGCGCCGAGGCCGAACCGCTGGGACAGCATCTGGCCGGGGACGGCCACCTTCTCGTGCGTGCAGCGCACCGCCTTGGGATCGCCGCTGGTGCCCGAGGTGAAGATCAACATGAACAGGTCGTCGGGGCCGGCGGGCCGGAACTCGACGTCGGCGTCGGCGTACGCGGCCACTTCGGCGGCGAACGCACAGGATTCGACGTCGACCGCCGCGATGCCATCCACCGCACTACCGCGGTCGGCCAGCACCAGCTGACAGTCCGCGTGGTCGATGTCGCGCTGCAGCGCGGCCCCTCGCCGAGTGGGGTTCAGCCCGACCGGCACGATGCCCGAGAGCGCGGCGGCCACCAGCACCGTGGAGAAGAACCTCGTGTTGCCCGCCAACACCCCGACATGGGGCGGCCGCGTCGGATCCAGGCGCGCCCGCAGTGCCGCCGCCAGTGCGGCGCCCTGCCGAATGTGGCTGCGCCAGTTGATGTACGACGGCTCCCCGGCGCCGTCGATGCCGTACACGCCCCGGTCCTCGACATCGGCCAGCGACGCCACCAGGGCGGACACGGTCGGTGCGACGGGAGTGCCCACCGAGGCCGGCTCAGGCCGGGGTGTCGGCCAGCTCGCGGCCGATGCGGAGCAGTTGCCCCGTCGCCCCGCCGAGCGCGAACTCCGTCTGCTTGGCGGCCAGGAAGTAGCGGTGCACCGGATGGTCTGTGTCGATCCCGACACCGCCGTGCACGTGCACCGTGGTGTGTGCCACGCGGTGGCCCGCCTCGGCGGCCCAGAACGCGGCACTGGCGACGTCGACGTCGGCAGGCAGATCTTCGGAGAGCCGCCACGCTGCCTGCGTGAGGGTCAGCCGCAGCCCCTTGATGTCGATGTAGCCGTCGGCCAGCCGCGAGGACACCGCCTGGAAGCTGCCGATCGGCCGGTCGAACTGCTCGCGCTCGCGCGCATAGGCGGAGGTGAGCTCGAGCGCCCGTTCGACTACGCCAAGCTGATAGGCGCTGCGGCCCAGCGCGGCGCGGGTGACGAGCCAGTCCAGCACCTCGGGACCTCCGACCCGGCGCTCGGCGGGCACCTCGGCACCGTGTAGCTCCAGCGCGCCCATGCTGCCGTGCCCGGTGGTGTCCAGCGCGGTCACCGTGACACCGGGCTCGGCCGCGGACACGACGAAAACGGCCGCACCCGAGTCTGTTTCGGCCGGCACCAGGAAGGCGTCGGCGTGCGGCCCGTAGGCGACCAGGGTGCGCGTGCCGGTCAGCGTGAAGCCCGAGCCGGTGGCCTGCGCCCGTACGGGGCCCTCGCCCATCTCGCCGTCGAGCGCGATCGCGAGGATCTTCTCGCCACCGATCGCCGGCGCCGCCCAGTCCTGCTGCAGCGCCTCGGAGCCGAACGCGGCGAGCGCGCCCGCACCGAGCACCACCGATTCGAGGTAGGGCACCGCGGCCAGCTGACGGCCCAGCGCCACCAGCACCGCGACCTCCTCCAGAACCCCGAAACCGCCGCCGCCCAACGACTCCGGCGACGTGGTGGACAGGATGTCCGCGTCGATCAGCTTGCTCCAGAGATCGCGGTCGAACCGTCCGCCCGTGTCGGGGCCGAGGCCGTCGAGTGCGCGCTGATGCTCCGGCGTGCAGATCGACTCGGTGATGGTGCGCACCAGGCCGCCGAGATCCTCGCTGGCCTCTGTGGTCGTGAAGTCCATCGGGGACGTCTCCTTACCGGTTCACTCGGGGCAGGCCGAGCGCGACCATGCCGATGATGTCGCGCTGGATCTCGTTGGTGCCGCCACCGAACGTCAGGATCAGGCAGGAGCGGTGCATGCGCTCGATGCGGCCGCGCAGCAGCGCACCCGGCGAGTTCGTCCGCAGCGTGGCGGCGGTGCCCAACACCTCCATCAGCAGGCGGTAGGCCTCGGTCGCCAGCTCGGTGCCGTAGACCTTGGCCGCCGACGCGTCGGCCGGTGACGGCGCGGCGTCCTCGGTCGAGGCCAGTTCCCAGTTGATCAGCTTGAGCACCTCGGCCTTGGCGTGCACGCGGGCGAGGTTGAGCTGCACCCACTCCGAGTCGATCAGCCGGTTGCCGTGGACGTCCTTGGTGTTCTGCGCCCACTCGCGGACGGCGTTGAGCGCCAGGAAGATGGGTTGCGCGGAGACAAGGGCCACCCGCTCGTGGTTGAGCTGGTTGGTCACCAGCTTCCAGCCGGCGTTCTCCTCGCCGACGAGGCTGGTCACCGGCACCCGGACGTCCTGGTAGTAGGTCGCGCTGGTGTCGACACCCGCCATCGTGTGCACCGGCGTCCACGAGAAGCCCTCCGCCGTGGTCGGCACGATCAGCATCGAGATGCCGCGGTGCTTCTTGGCTTCCGGGTTGGTCCGCGCCGCCAGCCACACGTAGTCGGCGTAGGCGATGAGCGACGTCCACATCTTCTGGCCGTTGATCACGTAGTCGTCGCCGTCGCGGACCGCGGTGGTGCGCAGCGAGGCGAGGTCGGTGCCTGCACCCGGCTCGGAGTAGCCGATCGAGAAGTGCAGTTCACCCGCGGCGATCTTGGGGAGGAAGAACTTCTTCTGCTCATCGCTGCCGAAACCCATGATCGTCGGCGCGACGCTGTTGATCGTCAGGAACGGGACCGGGACGTTGGCGATCGCCGCCTCGTCGTTGAAGATCAGCCCTTCCATCGGCGGACGTGCCTGCCCGCCGTACTCCGTCGGCCAGGACAGCGTCAACCAGCCGTCCTTGCCCATCTGGGCGACGGTCTCGCGGTAGACGTTCCCGCGCCCCATCTCGCCGTCATTGCTCGCCAGCGCTTCGGCGCGCTCGGGCGTCATGAGCTTCGAGAAGTACGCGCGCAGTTCGCGACGCAACTCCTCTTGTTCGGGGGTGTAGCCGATCCGCATCGCGCGTCCTCACTAGTCTGCGAGCCTGTATCCCGGTGCCATCCCGGATGCCCATGCGAACACCTCAGGTCTTCCCCGGTTGTAACACGTTCTAGTCTTGGGGTCCAGGGTGGTGTCACACTGGGCGCTGCGGATCGGCCCGACAGCGAAGGACCGTCAGGAGGTTGTCATGCGAGTGGAAGTGGATCGTGACCGTTGTGAAGGCAACGCCGTCTGCGTCGGAATAGCCCCCGACCTGTTCGAGCTCGATGACGAGGACTACGCGGTGGTGAAGGCCGACCCCGTACCCGCCGGGGAGGAGGCCGTGGCCGAGCAGGCCGTCGCCGAGTGCCCCCGCGCCGCCCTGATCCGACACGACTAGAGGTATTCATAAGTTGACCGACATCGATCTGTCCGGCCGCGTCGCGGTCGTCACCGGCGCCGCCGCCGGCCTGGGCCGCGCCGAAGCCATCGGACTCGCCCGCGCCGGCGCCATGGTCGTCGTCAATGACATCGCCCCGGCGCTCGACCGCTCCGACGTCCTCGACGAGATCGCCGGTGCGGGCTCGAAGGGCGTCGCCGTCGCCGGCGACATCAGTGAGCGCTCCACCGCCGACGAACTGGTCGAGACCGCCGACGGACTCGGCGGCCTTGGCATCGTCGTCAACAACGCCGGTATCACCCGCGACCGCATCCTGTTCAACATGACCGACGAGGAGTGGGATGCGGTCATCGCCGTGCATCTGCGCGGCCACTTCCTGCTGACCCGCAACGCAGCCACCTACTGGCGGTCGAAGGCCAAGGCCGGCGACGGGCAGGTGTACGGGCGGATCATCAACACCTCCTCGGAGGCGGGACTGTCCGGCCCGATCGGGCAGCCCAACTACGGTGCCGCCAAGGCCGGGATCACGGCGCTGACGTTGTCGGCGGCCCGCGCCCTCGGCCGCTTCGGCGTCCGCGCCAACGCGATCGCCCCCCGCGCCCGCACCGCGATGACCGCGGGCGTGTTCGGCGACGCGCCCGAACTCGGCGACGGCGCAGTGGACCCGCTGTCGCCGGAGCACGTGGTCAACCTGGTCCGATTCCTCGCCTCGCCTGCGGCCGAAGCCGTCAACGGACAGCTGTTCATCGTCTATGGTCCGACGGTGACGCTTCTCGCGGCGCCGACGGCAGAGAAGCAATTCAGTGCCGACGGCGACGAATGGGACGCGTCAGCGCTTTCAGCGACCTTGCAGAATTACTTTGCTGATCGCGATCCAGAGAAGAGTTTCTCTGCGGCGATGGGACTCGGGGATCGAGACTGACAGTCTTGGTTGTCAGTGCTTTCGATCGACTAGAACGTGTTCTAGAATGACCTGCATCACACCCGCTCTGAGCTGGGTGGATATAAGAGCTTGAGCAGATTTGCCGGACTTTGACACGGCGAACGTGTTCTAGTTAGTATGATCCGGCTCACGAAGAGCAGTGCTGAGCACAAGGGTGGGATTCCGTCGCGGACGGCTTCGTTACATGAGTTCGCCAACGCGCACGTCGTCGGTGCCCTGGACCGAGATCGGAGCAGAGGTTGATCGAACAGCTTGCGGCGCCCGCGCGGGCCGTGGGCGGGTTCGTCGAGATGTCGTTGGACACCTTCGCCAAGACCTTCCGCCGCCCGTTCCAGTTCCGCGAGTTCCTCGATCAGACGTGGATGATCGCCCGGGTGTCACTGGTGCCCACGCTGCTGGTGGCGATCCCGTTCACCGTGCTGGTGGCGTTCACACTCAACATCCTGCTGCGCGAGATCGGCGCGGCCGACCTGTCGGGCGCCGGCACCGCGTTCGGCACCATCACCCAGCTGGGCCCGGTGGTGACGGTGCTCGTGGTCGCCGGGGCGGGCGCGACGGCGATCTGTGCCGATCTTGGCGCGCGCACGATCCGCGAGGAGATCGACGCGATGCGGGTGCTGGGCATCGACCCGATCCAGCGCCTGGTCGTGCCCCGCGTGCTGGCCTCGACGTTCGTGGCGCTGCTGCTCAACGGTCTGGTGTGCCTGATCGGACTGTCGGGCGGCTACGTGTTCTCGGTGTTCCTGCAGGGAGTCAACCCGGGCGCGTTCATCAACGGATTGACCGTGCTGACCGGTCTCGGGGAGTTGGTGCTCGCCGAGATCAAGGCGCTGCTGTTCGGTGTGGTGGCAGGGCTCGTGGGCTGCTACCGCGGGCTCACGGTCAAGGGCGGCCCCAAGGGCGTCGGCAACGCGGTCAACGAGACCGTGGTCTACGCGTTCATCTGCCTGTTCGTGATCAACGTGATCATGACGGCGGTCGGGGTCAGGGTGCTGGCGCGGTGATGAGCTCGTGAGCTACGACGTCACGCTGCGGCTGCGGCGCGCGTTCCGCGGGGTGCCTCGTCTGGTGGACACCGTGGGCGAGCAGGCGCTGTTCTACGGCGAATCGGTGCGCTACATCCCCAACGCGATCACCCGCTACCGTCGCGAGACGGTGCGGCTGATCGCCGAGATGACGATGGGCACCGGCGCGCTGGTGATGATCGGCGGCACGGTCGGGGTGGCGGCGTTCATGACGCTGGCGTCGGGTGGCGTCATCGCCGTGCAGGGCTACTCGTCGCTGGGCAACATCGGCATCGAGGCGCTGACCGGCTTCCTCTCGGCGTTCCTGAACGTGCGCATCGTCGCCCCGGTGATCGCCGGGATCGCGCTGGCGGCCACCATCGGCGCCGGCGCCACCGCCCAACTGGGCGCCATGCGGGTGGCCGAGGAGATCGATGCCGTCGAATCGATGGCCGTGCACTCGGTTTCGTACCTGGTTTCGACCCGGCTGATCGCCGGGCTGATCGCGATCGTCCCGCTCTACGCCCTGTCGGTGCTCGCCGCGTTCTTCGCCGCGCGGTTCACCACCGTCTACATCAACGGCCAGTCGGCCGGGCTGTACGACCACTACTTCAACACCTTCCTGGTGCCCACCGACCTGCTGTGGTCGTTCCTGCAGGCGATCGTGATGTCGATCGCGGTCATGCTCGTGCACACCTACTACGGCTACAACGCCTCCGGCGGCCCGGTCGGCGTGGGTATCGCCGTCGGACAGGCCGTGCGCACCTCGCTCATCGTCGTCGTGACGATCGTGCTGTTCATCTCCCTGGCCGTCTACGGCGCGTCGGGCAACTTCAACCTCTCCGGATAGACGGGACATCGATGGCCAACGGTGACGCCAAGCGCAGCCACGTGAGGATCGCTGCGGCGATCCTCGCCGCGCTGGTGCTCGCCGCCGCCGTGTTCACCTACCTGTCCTACACAGCGGCGTTCACGCCCACCGACGAGGTGACGATCCTGTCGCCGCGGGCCGGTCTGGTGATGGAGACCAAGGCCAAGGTCAAGTACCGCGGCCTGCAGGTCGGCCAGGTCGAGTCCATCGAATACGCCGGCGACGACGCCAAACTGACCCTGGCCATCAACAGAGACGATTTGGACTACATCCCGTCCAACGCCACGGTCCGCATCGCCGGCAACACGATCTTCGGCGCCAAGTCCGTGGAGTTCCTGGCCCCGCAGGACCCCGAGAAGACCTCGCTGCGGCCGGGTACGCAGGTGCGCGCCCAGGACGTCCAGCTCGAGGTCAACACGCTGTTCCAGACCCTCAGTGACGTGCTGGCCAAGGTCGACCCGGTGAATCTGAACGCGACGCTGTCGGCGCTGGCGGAGGGGCTGCGCGGCCACGGCGACGACCTGGGCGCCGGCCTGTCCGGGCTCAATTACTATCTGCAGCAACTGAACCCGAAGCTGCCGACCCTGCAGGACGACTTCCGTAAGGCCGCCATCGTCACGAACATCTATGGTGACGCCGCGCCCGACCTGGTGAAGGTGTTCGACAACGCGCCGGCGATCAGCCGGACCGTGGTCGAGGAGCAGGACAACCTCAACGCCACGCTGCTGGCCGCCACCGGTCTGGGCAACAACGCGGCGGACACGCTGGAACCCGGTGCCGACGACTTCATAGCCGCGATCCAGCGGTTGCGGGCGCCGCTGCGGGTGGCCGGCGAGTACTCACCGGAGATCGGTTGCGTGCTCGAGGGCACCTCCAACGCCATCGACCGGTTCGCGCCGATCATCGGCGGCATCCGGCCCGGCCTGTTCGTCTCGTCGAACTTCCTTCCCGGTGCGCCGGCGTACACCTATCCGGAGAGCCTGCCGCTCGTGAACGCCTCCGGCGGCCCGAATTGCCGCGGCCTGCCCAATGTTCCGAGCAAGCAGTACGGCGGCAGCTGGTATCGCACACCGTTCCTCGTCACCGACAACGCCTACGTGCCGTTCCAGCCGAACACCGAGCTGCAGTTCGACGCCCCGTCGACCCTGCAGTTCCTGTTCAACGGCGCATACGCCGAAAGGGACGACTACTGATGAGCCGACTCAGTAGGGAGAACCGCATCCTGGTCAACGTCGGGGTGTTCACCGTGGTCATGCTGCTGGTGGGCGCGATGCTGGTGGTGGTGTTCGGGGAGTTCCGCTTCGGATCGGACAAGAACTACCACGCGACGTTCACCGATGCGTCGCGGCTCAAGGCCGGCCAGGACGTCCGTATCTCCGGCGTGCCGGTGGGCAGCGTCAAGGACGTCACGCTCAACGACGACAACACCGTCGATGTCGCGTTCAATCTCAGCGAGCGCTACCAGCTCTACACGTCGACCCGGGCCGTGGTCCGCTACGAGAACCTGGTCGGCGATCGCTACCTGGAGATCGTGTCCGGGCCCGGAGACCTGGTGAAGGTGCCACCCGGCGGCACGTTGACCAACACCCAGCCGGCACTGGATCTCGACGCGCTCCTCGGCGGCCTGCGTCCGGTGTTCAAGGGCCTCGACGGGCAGAAGATCAACGAGGTCAGCAACGCGATCATCGAACTCCTCCAGGGTCAGGGTGGTGCACTGTCCCAGATGCTCTCCAGCACAGCCGCATTCACGCAGAATCTGGCGGCGCGCGACCAGCTGATCGGCGATGTGATCAACGACCTCAACACCGTGCTGGGCACCGTCGACGAGAAGGGCGCCCAGTTCGACGCCACCGTCGACCGACTGCAGAAGCTGCTGACCGGTCTGGCCGAGGGGCGTGACCCCATCGCCGGGGCCATCGGGCCGCTCGCCACGGCCACCACCGACTTGACCGAGACGCTGCAGAACAGCCGGCGGCCGCTGCAGGGCGTGCTCGAGAACGTGCGCCCGCTGGCGCAGCGCCTCGACGAGCGCAAGGGTGACGTCAACAAGGTGATCGAGCCGCTGGCCGAGAACTATCTGCGGCTCAACGCTCTCGGCGCGTACGGATCGTTCTTCAACATCTACTACTGCTCGATCCGCATGAAGATCAACGGCCCGGCGGGCAGTGACATCCTTATTCCGTTCGGCGGACCGTCGGACCCGTCGAAGGGGAGGTGTTCCGACAATGGCTAGCCCCGAGGGCGGAAACCCGCTCCGCACAGGCATCTTCGGCATCGTGCTGGTGACCTGCCTGGTGCTGGTCTCGTTCGGCTACAGCAACCTGCCGTTCATGCCGCAGGGCAAGCCGTACGAGGCGTTCTTCACCGATGCCGGCGGCATCTCGCCGGGCAACGACGTCAACGTCTCGGGGATCAAGGTCGGCAAGGTCAAGAGCGTTTCGCTGGCGGGGGACACCGCGAAGGTCACGTTCACCGTCGACCGCAAGGTCCGCGTCGGTGACCAGTCGCTGGTGGCCATCAAGACCGACACCGTGCTCGGCGAGAAGTCGCTGGCGGTCACCCCGAAGGGCGCCGGCTCGGTCACGTCGATCCCGCTGGGACGCACCACTACTCCGTACACGCTGAACACCGCGCTGCAGGATCTCGGGCAGAACGCCAGCGAGCTGGACAAGCCGCGCTTCGAGCAGGCGCTGCAGACGCTCACCGATTCGCTGCGCGACGCCAAGCCGCAGTTGCGCGGTGCCCTCGACGGCGTGACGAGCCTGTCGCGCAGCCTCAACAAGCGCGACGAGGCCCTCGAGCAGCTGCTCACCCACGCCAAGCGGGTGTCCGACACGCTGGCCCAGCGGTCGGGCCAGGTCAACCAGCTCATCATCGACGGCAACATGCTCTTCGCCGCGCTCGACGAGCGCCGTCAGGCGCTGAGCAACCTGATCGCGGGAATCGACGACGTCTCGGCGCAGCTCTCCGGCTTCGTGGCCGACAACAAGCGCGAGTTCGGCCCCGCCCTGGAGAAGCTGAACCTGGTGATGGACAACCTGTTGGAGCGTCGCGACCACATCGGCGAAGCGCTCAAGCGGCTGCCGCCGTACGCCACCGCCCTCGGCGAGGTGGTCGGATCGGGTCCGGGGTTCCAGATCAATCTCTACGGCCTGCCGCCCGCCACGCTGTCCGAGGTGCTGCTCGACACCTACTTCCAACCGGGCAAGCTGCCCGACAGCCTTGCCGACTACCTGCGCGGATTCATCTCCGAGCGGCTCATCATCAGGCCGAAGTCGCCATGACAGAACAGAATTCGAGCTCCGGAAAAGGCCGCGTGCTGCGTATCGCACTGGCGGTGGTCCTCGTCGCGGTGCTGGTGTCCGGCCTGTACCTGCTGTGGCCGTCGCGCACCGGACACAAGGTCGTCGCCTACTTCCAATCGGCGGTCGGTCTCTATGGCGGCGACGAAGTGCGCGTCATCGGCGTGCCGGTGGGCCGCATCGACTCGATCGAGCCCCGTGCCGACGACGTCAAGATCACCATGACCATCGACGACGGCATCAAGCTCCCGGCGAACGCGCAGGCGCTGATCATCTCGCCGAACCTGGTGGCGGCGCGGTTCATTCAGCTCACGCCCGCCTACACCGGTGGCCCGGTGATGGCCGACGGCGCCGAGATCGGCCTGGACCGCACCGCCGTGCCAGTCGAGTGGGACGAGGTCAAAGAGCAGCTGACCCAGCTCAGCTCCCAGCTCGGCCCGCAGCAGAACTCGGTGCAGGGACCGCTCAAGGCCTTCGTGGACCAGGCCGCCGACACCCTCGACGGCAACGGCGACTCGTTCCGGCAGGCGATCCGCGAACTGTCGCAGACCGCAGGCCGCCTCGGCGACTCCCGTACGGATCTGTTCGGCACGGTCCGCAACCTGCAGGTGCTGGTGAACGCGCTGTCGAACAGCAATCAGCAGATCGTCCAGTTCACCAACCACGTGGCATCGGTGTCCCAGGTGCTCGCCGACAGCTCAACAGATCTGGACAACACGCTGGGGACGCTGAACCAGGCGCTGTCCGACGTCAAGGGGCTGCTGGGCGAGAACAACAAGGCGCTGATCGACCAGGTCGCCAAGCTGACCGATTTCACGAACCTGCTCACCGAGCACAGTGACGACATCGAGCAGATCCTGCACATCACCCCGAACGGTCTGGCGAACTTCTACAACATCTACAACCCCGCCCAGGGCACCGTCGGCGGCCTGTTGACGCTGCCCAACTTCGCCAACCCGGTGCAGTTCATCTGCGGTGGCACCTTCGACATCGGCGCCAACCCGGACAACTACAAGCGCGCGGAGATCTGCCGTCAGCGGATGGGCCCGGTGTTCAAGCGGATCGCGATGAACTTCCCGCCGCTGCTGTTCCATCCGATCAACAGCATCACCGCCTACAAGGGTCAGATCATCTACGACACCCCCGCGACGGAGGCCAAAGCCCAGACGCCGGTGCCGTACCTGCAGTGGCAGAACGCGCCGGGCACCACACCTCCGCAGGTGGGACCGGGAGCCGACCTCACCTCGCTGTTCCTGCCGACGGCGCCGAGTAATGCTGCCGCGCCGCAGAGTTCGTCGCACAACGGTGGTCCCGCGGCCGGACCGGCGCCCGGGCCCGCACCCGTACCGGCCGGAGGGGGTGGATGATGCGCAACGTCGTCAAACCGGCCCTGGCTGTCGGCATGCTGACGGTGCTGGTGTCGGGGTGCGAGTTCGGCGGGCTCAACTCGCTGAACATGCCGGGCACCGCCGGTCATGGCCCCGGCGCGTTCTCGATCACCGTCGAACTGCCCGATGTCGCGACGCTGCCGCAGAACTCACCGGTCATGGTCAACGACGTGACGGTCGGCAGTGTCTCGGGAATCGACGCCGTGCAGCGCGCCGACGGCTCGTTCTACGCGGCGGTCAAACTGTCGCTCGACAAGGACGTCAACCTGCCGTCCAACGCGGTGGCCAAGGTGGCCCAGACCTCGCTGCTGGGCTCCCAGCACGTCGAGCTCGCCGCTCCGGAGGGCAAGGCCGTGGGCCGGCTGGGCCAGGGCGATCAGATCCCGCTGGACCGCACCGGCCGCTATCCGACGACCGAGGAAGTGCTGTCGTCGTTGGGCGTCGTCGTCAACAAGGGCAATCTCGGTGCGCTGCAAGATATCACCGAGGAGTTCTACAACGCCGTCGTCGACCGGCAGGGCACCTTCACCGATCTCATTCCGCGCCTGGCCGAACTGACGTCGTCGCTGGACCGCCAGACCAACGACATCATCTCCGCCGCCGAGGGGCTGGACCGGTTCGCGGGCATCCTCGCGCGCAGCAAGGACAGCCTGGGCCGCACCCTGGACACGCTGCCCGCCGCACTCGAGGTGCTCGACCGCAACCGCGCCAGCATCGTCGACACGTTCACCGCGCTGCGGCGGCTCGCGGTCGTCGGGTCGAAGATCCTGTCGGAGACGAAGGTCGACCTGGCCGAGGATCTGAAGGACTTCTTCCCGGTGATCAAGGCACTCAACGACAACGCCGACGATTTCATCAAGGACCTCGAGTTCCTGCCGACGTTCCCGTTCCACTACCAGTACCTGCGCAAGGCGGTCCGCGGCGACTACCTCAACGTGTTCGTCACGTTCGACCTGACGCTGCGCCGCCTCGGGGAATCGGTGTTCACCACCTCGCTCGGGCTGGACCCGAACATGAAGCGGATGGGAGAGATCATCAACCCGCCGGACTTCCTGACCGGGGCGATGGCGAACCTGTCCGGCCAGGCGGCCGATCCCTTCAAGGTCCCGCCGGGCACGGCGGCCCAGCACGAGGGGGCACCGTAGATGCTGGACAAGCTCTCCAGGATTCAACTCTCGATCTTCGCGGTCGTCACGGTGCTGACCGTCGGCGCGATCTCGATCTTCTACCTGCGGGTGCCTGAGGCGATCGGGCTGACCTCCTATCAGGTGACCGCGAATTTCACCGCCGCAGGCGGGCTGTACGAGAACGCCAACGTGACCTACCGCGGGGTCACGGTGGGTCAGGTCGAGTCGGTCGGTCTCAGCGACACCGGCGTCGTCGCGCACATGCGGCTCGACAGCGGAACACCGGTGCCGGACAACGTGACCGCGACCGTCAAGAGCGTGTCCGCGGTCGGCGAGCAGTACGTCGACCTCGTTCCGCCCGCGAAGGCCGCGACGGCGACGCTGCGCAACGGCTCCGACATCCCCGTCGACCGCACCGCGATCGGACAGGACATCGCGGGCCTGCTGGACCAGGCCGACTCGTTGGTCAGCAGCCTGGGCAACAGCCGCATCAAGGACCTGTTGCGCGAGACGTTCAAGGCGTTCAACGGTTCCGGGCCCGAACTCGCCCGCCTGATCCAGTCCGCCCGTCTCCTCGTCGACGAGGCCAACGCCAACTACGGGCAGACCACCCAGCTGATCGACCAGGCGGGGCCCTTCCTGGATTCGCAGATCGCCAGCGGCGACAGCATCCGATCACTGGCCGACGGCCTGGCACGGTTCACCGGCGAGGTGGCCAACGCCGATCCGCAGCTGCGCACCCTGCTGCAGACCGCGCCCGGGGCCGCAGGCGTCGCGAGTGACACGTTCGAGGGCATCCGGCCGAATTTCCCGATGCTCGCGGCCAACCTCGCGAACCTGGGCCGGATCGGTGTCATCTACAACAAGTCCATCGAACAGGCGCTGGTGATCTTCCCCGCGCTGCTGGCGGCGCTGAACACCGTCGCAGGCGGCGTGCCGGCCGACGAGGGCGGCAAGCTGGACTTCAAGATCCACCTGAACGACCCGCCGAGCTGTTCGGTCGGTTTCATCCCGCCGACGCAGATCCGCTCACCGGCGGACACGACGCTGCGCGAACTGCCCACCGACCTGTACTGCAAGACGCCGCAGAACGATGCGGCCGTGGTGCGCGGGGCGCGCAACTACCCGTGCCAGGAGTTCCCCGGCAAGCGCGCACCGACGATCCAGCTGTGCCGCGACCCCAAGGGTTACGTTCCGGTCGGCACCAATCCCTGGCGGGGACCGCCGGTACCCCTCGGGACACCGATCGAGGACGGACGCAACATCTTGCCGCCCAACAAGTTCCCGTTCATCCCGCCCCAGGTGGATCCGGATCCCGGGCCGCCGGTCGTGCAGCTGCCGCCGGGTGCGGTCCCCGGTCCGGGCCCGGCCCCGCACGCGCCGTTCCCGCTGCCGGTGCCGCCCAACCAGCCGGGTCCCCTGCCGGCCCCGTGGCCGTACTTCGCGCCGCCCGACCAGGTGGTGCCCCCGTACGGGCGGACCCCACCGGGTCCGCCGGCGCCCGCGCCTGCCGCGCCGGCACCGGCCGCGCCGGCACCCGCGGCACCGACGCCGTCCGGCCCTCTGCTGCCCGCCGAGGCGGTTCCGCAGGCCGCCGCACCCGCGATGGCGAGCTATGACCGCAACGGGAAGTTCGTCGACCCCGCGGGCGGGACTGGCGTTTTCGCCCCCGGAGCTGACAAACTGGCGCCCGCAGAGAACTGGGTCGACCTGATGTTGTCCCCGAAGCAGGTATAGGCAGTCTTTAGTGGTTGAAGAAGTTGTGGGAGAAACTGTGCCCAGGCCCGCACGGCGCCGCGCCTCGCGGGCCGCGGGGCCGGCCAGTGGCACCGAACCCGAGAGCGTCACGGCCGTCGTCGTCGACGCCCCCACCGCCAAGGTGCGTCCGTCGATGTCGGCCGCGCCGCCGCCGCGACGTCCTGCCCATCGCGGACTGGTGGCGCTGGTGTCGCTGCTGACGCTGGTCGTACTAGCCGGCGCGGTGGCCGGAGGGGTGGCCTGGATGCTCGCCACGCAGCGCACCGAGAAGGCAGAGCTGGCCCGCGACCAGCGCTTCGTCGACACCGCGTCACAATTGGTCGTCAACATGTTCAGCTACACCCAGGACGACATCGACGACAGTGTGAACCGGTTCGTCAACAGCACCAGCGGGCCGCTGCGCGACATGCTCAGCCAGGACAACAACGTCGACAACCTCAAGGCGATCTTCCGGGACACCAACGCCAGCTCGGAGGCCGTCATCAACGGCGCCGCGCTGGAGAAGGTCGACGACGTGAGCGGCAACGCCGCGGTCCTGGTGTCGTCGCGGGTGACCGTGACCGACATCGACGGCACCAACAAGCCCTCGCAGCCCTACCGGATGCGGGTGATCGTGCACGAGGACGACAACGGACACATGACCGGATACGACCTCAAATACCCCGACGGCGGCAATTGATGGGTGATCGGGTCGCCAAGTTCATCGCGGCGCTGGGCGTGCTGCTGGCCCTCGGGCTGGTCGCCCTGGGCGCCGTCGGCGGCCGGCTGTACTGGAGCGGGGTCGAGTTGCGGGGCGAACAGACCGCCCGCGCCGAGCTGGCCCCCCTTGCCCAGCAACAGATTCCGAAGGTCTTCGGGTACGACTACCAGACCGTCGAGCGCAGCCTCAACGAGATCTATCCGCTGCTGACGCCGGCCTACCGCAAGGAATTCGAGGACCGCGCGACCAAGGACATCATCCCTCAGGCACGTGATCGTCAGCTCGTCAGTCAGGCGAATGTCGTCGGCGTGGGAGTGCTGGAGGCGCAACGCAATTCCGCGTCGGTGATGGTCTACATGAACCGCACCGTCACCGACAAGTCGCGTCAGCCTGTCTACGACGGGAGCCGACTGCGCGTCGACTACCAGAAGGTCGACGGCAAATGGCTGATCAACTACATCACGCCGATCTAGCCTGAGGTCCCGGCCAGCGCCTCCAGGAACGACCGCGCCCAGCGATCCACGTCGTGGGCCAGCACCTGCCGGCGCAGCGCCCGCATCCGCCGCCTGCCCTCCTCGGGCGCCTGGGTCAGCGCCGCCTCGATGGCGTCCTTGACGCCCTCGAGGTGATGCGGGTTGGTCAGATAGGCCTGCCGCAATTCGGCTGCGGCGCCGGTGAATTCGCTCAGCACCAGGGCGCCGCCGAGATCACTGCGGCACGCCACGTACTCCTTGGCCACCAGGTTCATCCCGTCGCGCAGCGGTGTCACCAGCATGACGTCGGCGGCGACGTAGAACGCGATCAGATCCTCGCGGGGCACGGGGCGGTGGAGGTAGTGCAGTACAGGGTGGCCCACCTCCCCGTACTCGCCGTTGATGTGCCCGACCTGGCGCTCGATGTCCTCGCGCATCGCGATGTAGCTCTCCACCCGCTCGCGGCTGGGCGTGGCCAGCTGGACCAGCACCGTGTCGTCGGGGTCGACCCGGTGTTCGTCGAGCAGTTCGGAGAACGCACGCAGCCGCACGTCGATGCCCTTGGTGTAGTCCAGCCGGTCGACGCCGAGCAGGACCTTGCGCGGGTTGCCCAGCTCGGCGCGGATCTCGCGGGCCCGCTGGCGGATCTTGCGGGTGCGGGCCTGCTGGTCCAGATCGCCTGCGTCGATCGAGATCGGGAACGCGCCCACCTTGACGGTGCGGAATCCGACGTTGACCTCACCGAAGCGGGACCGCACGCCCACGCTGCCGCGTGAGGTGTTGGCGCCGACCAGACGGCGGGCCAGGATCAGGAAATTCTGCGCGCCGCCGGGCAGGTGGAAACCGACGAGATCGGCGCCCAGCAGACCCTCGGTGATCTCGGTGCGCCACGGCATCTGCATGAACAGCTCGACCGGCGGGAACGGGATGTGCAGGAAGAAGCCGATGGTCAGATCGGGCCGCAGCATGCGCAGCATCTTGGGGACCAGCTGCAGCTGGTAGTCCTGCACCCACACGGTGGCGCCTTCCGCGGCGGTCCGCGCGGTCGCCTCGGCGAAGCGGCGGTTGACCTCGACGTAGCGGTCCCACCACTCCCGGTGGTAGATCGGCTTGACGATGACGTCGTGGTAGAGCGGCCACAGCGTGGCGTTGGAGAACCCCTCGTAGTACTCGGCGACGTCGTCGGCGGACAGCCGGACCGGCACGAGCGTCATGCCGTCCTGCTCGATCGGATCGTCGAAGCTGTCCGGATCGTCGGCGTCCTGGGGCACTCCCGGCCAGCCGACCCAGGCGCCGCTGCGTTTGCGCAGCAGCGGCTCGAGTGCGGTCACCAGTCCGCCCGGACTGCGCTTGAACTCGGTGGTGCCGTCGGGCAGGAACACCATGTCGATGGGCAACCGGTTGGCGACGACCACGAAGTCGGCGTCGCCCGAGCGGACTTCGGGGCCGCCCGGGTCGGTCATCAGGCGTCGAGTTTCGCCGGTCCGATACCGAGCATCGACAGGAAGACGCGGCACTCGTCGGCGTCGGTGGCGTAGGCGGCGACGACGCGGCGCGCCTGGCGTTCGGTGCTGTCGGCGATCGGCTCGACGTCGCCGAGTTCGGCGGGATCAGATTTGGCAGGCATACGACAACTCTAGCCAACGGTTGTCGCACGGCCGTTACTGTGCTCGATGTGGTGGACGCCGAGCAGGTGACGTACGAAACCCTCGACGAGGGCCGGATCGCGCGGATCTGGCTGAATCGGCCCGACGCGCACAATGCGCAGTCCCGCACGCTGCTGGTGCAGCTCGACGAGGCGTTCGGCCGCGCCGAGGCCGACGACGTGGTGCGGGTGGTGATCCTCGCCGCACGCGGCAAGAACTTCTCGGCCGGCCACGACCTCGGCTCCGAGGCCGCGCTGGCCGAGCGGGCACCCGGCCCCGGTCAGCATCCGACGTTCCGGAGCAACGGCGCGACGCGGTCCGGGGTCGCCGAACGGACTTACCTGCAGGAGTGGCACTACTTCTACGAGAACACCTGCCGGTGGCGGGACCTGCGCAAGATCACCATCGCCTCCGTGCAGGGCAACGCGATCTCCGCCGCCCTGATGCTGATCTGGGCGTGCGACCTGATCGTCGCGGCCGACGACGCGAGGTTCAGCGACGTCGTCGCGGTCCGGATGGGCATGCCCGGCGTCGAGTACTACGCCCACCCGTGGGAGTTCGGGGCGCGCAAGGCCAAGGAACTGCTGCTCACCGGCGATTCGATCGACGCCGACGAGGCACACCGACTGGGCATGGTGTCGAAGGTGTTCCCGCGCGCCGAGTTGGAGGACAGGACCGTGGAGTTCGCGCGGCGCATCGCCGAGCGCCCCACCATGGCCGCACTGCTGGTCAAGGACTCGGTGAATGCCGCAAGCGACGCGATGGGCTTCGCGGAGGCGCTGCGCCACGCCTTCCACATCCACGAACTCGGCCACGCCCACTGGGCGGCGCACAACGAGAACCGGTATCCCATCGGCCTGCCGCCGGAGGTTCCGGACTGGCGGACGCTCGGACCGCCAAAGCCCGCCCGCCGCGACCAGCCGTGACGTATAACTGGAACCTGTTCTAGTTAGGTCGTCGAAGGAGTCGAGCGTGGAGATCATGCTGTCGGGACGGACGGTGCTGGTCACCGGTGGGGGCAGCGGGATCGGCAAGGCGGTGGCCGCGGCCGTGGTGGAGGCCGGCGGCAACGCGATGCTCATGGGCCGCAACGCCGACAGGCTCGCCGCAGCCGCCGAGGAGATCGGCGGCGCGGTGCGCTACGAGCCCGGGGACGTCACGGACGAGGACGAGGTGGCACGCACCGTGGCGGCGGCCGCGGCATGGACGGGCCGGCTCGACGGCGTCGTGCACTGCGCCGGCGGCAGCGACACGATCGGGCCGATCACCCAGCTGGACTCGGCGGCGTGGCGGCGCCTGATCGACTTGAACATCAACGGCACGTTCTATGTGCTCAAGCATGCGTCCCGGCAGATGGTGCGCGGCGGCGGTGGATCGTTCGTCGGCATCTCCTCGATCGCTGCGAGCAACACCCACCGGTGGTTCGGCGCGTACGGCGTCTCCAAGGCCGGTCTGGACCACATGATGCAGCTGGCAGCCGACGAGCTGGGGCCATCCCTGGTGCGGGTGAACTCCCTGCGGCCGGGACTGATCCGCACCGATCTGGTGGCAGCCATCTTCATGTCGCCGGAGGTCAGCGGCGACTATGCGGCCGCCACCCCGCTGCCGAGACCGGGGGAGGCGGAGGACGTCGCCAACGCGGCGGTGTTCCTGCTCAGCGACGCCGCGAGTTACATCACCGGCCAGCTGATCAACGTCGACGGCGGCATGATGCTTCGCCGCGGGCCGGACTTCTCGGCGATGCTCGAACCCGTCTTCGGCGCCGACGGTCTGCGCGGGGTCGTACCGGACTAGCTGCCGGGCCGGGGTCCACCGGCCTCCCAGGCCGCGACCCCGCCGAGCGCCGCCCAGTCGAGGTCGCGTCCGCCGCCGGCCAGCAGCGCCAGGAAGCGGTCGCGGACCAGGCTCGCGACCGGTAGCGGCACCTGAAGCTGCTCGGCGGCGGCCAGCACCAGCCGAACGTCCTTGAGCCCGAGGTGGGCCGCGAAGCCCGCCGGTTCGAATTCCTCGCGGGCCATCAGGCCGCCGTAGGTCTGGTAGACCGGCGCGGTGAACAGCGTCGAGGTGAGCAGTTCGAGGTAGTGCTGCTTGTCGACGCCGGCCTTGGCGATCAGCGCCATCGCCTCACCCAGCGACTCGATCACCGAGACGATCAGGAAGTTGCCCGACAGCTTGACCAGGTTGGCGACGGCGGGCTGTTCCGAGAGCACGAACGTGCGCTGCCCGATGGCGTCGAACACCGGCTGGGCGGCCGCGACGGCGTCGGGGGCGCCGGCGGCGACGACGAACAGCTTGGCGGCGGCGGCCGCTTCGGGCCTGCCGAACACCGGCGCGGAGACGAAGGCCTGCCCGGCGTCGGCGTGCGCGTCGTGCAGCCGTTCGGCCAGCGCGACGCTGATGGTGCTCGCCGAGATGTGCAGGCATCCCTCCGGCAGCGACGCCAGAATGCCCGCCTGATCGGGACCGCCGAAGGTCACCGCTTCCACCGCAGCGTCGTCGGCGAGCATCGACACGACGACCTCGCTGTCGCAGACCTCGGCCGCCGTCGCCGCCGCGGTGGCACCCCGCTCGGCCAGCGCAGCGGCCTTCCCCGGCGATCTGTTGTACGCGACGACCTGATGGCCGGACGCCAGCAGGTTGGCGGCCATGCCAGACCCCATGTTGCCCAACCCGACGAATCCGATTCTCATGCCGTCGAGTCAATCACCTCCGCGGCGCGCTTGACCGCGTTGACGATGCCCTGATACCCGGTGCACCGGCAGAAGTTGCCCGACAGCCCCTCGCGGATCTCGTCGTCGGTGGGGTTCGGATTGTCGCGCAGCAGCGCAGTGATGCTGGTGACGAAACCCGGAGTGCAGAAACCACATTGGAGGCCGTGGCACTCGCGCATCGCGGCCTGCACCGGCGAGAGCGTGCCGTCGGCGTCGGCCACGCCCTCGACGGTGGTGACCTCCTGCCCGTCGACCTGGACGGCGAAGATCAGGCACGAGCGCACCGCCTGCCCGTCGAGCAGCACGGTGCAGGCGCCGCACGCGCCGTGCTCGCAGCCCAGGTGGGTGCCGGTGAGCCCGCACCGCTCCCGCAGGTAGTCGGCCAACGTCATCCGCGGCTCGACGGACGCGCGGTAACACCGGCCGTTGACCGACACCTCGACGGGGGATTCATGCATGACGGGCCTCCGTGGTCGCCTCGAGCCACGCCCGCGCCACCATCGTGGCGCCGACCTTCCTGCGGTAGGCCGCGCTGCCCTGCAGGTCGGCGGGGATGTCCTCGAGGGCCGACACCGCGAGCCGGCCCACCTCCTCGGCGGTCACGTCGGTGACGGGCCGGCCGGCAGCCGCGCGCTCGGCCGGTGTGCCGCGCTGCGGCGTCGACCCCATACCGAGCAACCCGATGCCGCAGCGGGTGACGGTGTCGTCGCCGTCGAGCTCGACCGCCACGGTGGCGCCGGCGATCGCGAAATCGCCGTGGCGGCGCGCGAATTCCTGCACAGAGAAGCCGACCCGACCGGACCACACCGGGAACGTGACCGCGGTGAGGATCTCGTCGGCGGCCAGCGTGGTCTCCCACAGGCCGGTGAAGAACGCCGCGGCCGGGATCCGGCGGGTGCCCCGCACCGAGGTCGCCTCGATCTCGGCGTCGAGGGCCACCGCGACCGCGGCGTACTCGGCGGCGGGGTCGGCGTGCGCGATCGCCCCGCCGAGGGTGCCGCGCGTGCGGATCTGGAAGTGCCCGATGTGCGGTGTGGCCAGGGTCAGCAACGGAACCGCTTCGGCCACTTCGTCGTCCATGCCGACCAGTGCGTGCGGTGTGCCCGCGGCGATGCGCACGGTGTCGCCGCGTCGCTCGATGTCCGACAGTTCACCGATGCGCGAGATGTCGATGAGGTTGTCGAAGTGGGTGAGCCGCATCGCGAGCATCGGCACCAGGCTCTGGCCCCCGGCGAGGATCTTCGCGTCGTCGCCGAGGTCTTTGAGCAGGGACAGTGCGCCTGCGACCGTGTCGGGGCGGTGATAGGCGAACGGGGCCGCCTTCACGACAGCAACCGGGCCAGTGCGGCCTGCAGATCTTCGGCCAGCACCGCGGCCGGCTCCTTGCGCCTGCGGCGCCCGAGCAGGTAGCCGGCCGCACCCGACAGGGCGGCCGCGACGAGCACCGGCCCATAGCGTTCGGCCATCGGCGCGGCGACCACCCGCAGCAGATCGACAGACTCGTCGGCGGCCGGCGCGGACGTCGCTGCGGCCGAGGTGGTTCCGCCCAGTTCCGCCTCCAGCGCGCGGGCGAACTGGGCGATCAGATTCCCCGACACGTCGGCGAGCACGCCGCGGCCGAACTGGGCGGCCTTGCCCGAGATCGCCAGGTCGGTCGAGATCGCGACGAAGGTCGACTCGCCCTCGTCCTCGAGATGGGCGGTGACGGTTGCCGCGGCGGTGCCGTTGCCGCGTGTCTCCCTCCCTTCGGCGCGCAGCACGATGCGTCCGGCCGCCGCGTCCTTCTCCTGGTAGGACGCAACGCCTTTGTAGGAGACGGTGATCGGTCCGACCTTGACCTTGACCGCGCCGTCGAAGCTGTCGCCGTCCACCGACAGCAGCGTGGCGCCGGGCAGGCACGGTGCCACGCGGCGGACGTCGGTGAACACCTCCCAGACCTGCGCGGCGGGGACGACGACCCGGAAGTCGTTGTTCAGCTCCACTGTTCGTGGTCCTTTCCTCGGCCTGCGCGTTCGATGAGGTCGACGATCGTGGCGGGGGTGGCGGGAAGTTCGGTCACCGTGACGCCGAGCGGGGCAAGCGCGTCGTTGATCGCGTTGATGACCGCGGGCGGTGAGCCGATGGCCCCGCCCTCACCGGCCCCCTTGTAGCCGCCGACACCGGGGCCGGGGATCTCGACGTGGCCGAACTCGATCGGCGGTACCTCGGTGGCGGTCGGTAGCAGATAGTCGACGAACGTGGAGGCCACCGGGTTGCCCGCGTCGTCGTACGCCAGCTTCTCCAGCAGCGCACCGCCGATGCCTTGCACGGTTCCCCCGGCGACCTGTCCCTCGACCACGTTCGGGTTGATCATCGGGCCGACGTCCTCGCTGACGATGTAGCGGGTCAGCGTCACGTGTCCGGTGTCGATGTCGACCTCGCAGATGCACACGTGAGTTGCGTTGGCCCAGTGGATCATCGCCTGCGAGGTGAACCGGGCGGTGGCCTCCAGGGTGGCCGGGACACCGCCGAGCTGGGCCGGATCGTAGTAGGAGCGGTAGGCGATTTCGGCGAAGCTCACGCTCTTGTCGGGATCGCTGCGCACGGCGGCCCTGGAGTTCGCGAGTTCGATGTCGGCCGCCTCGACCCCGAGTGTCTGCGCAGCGATCGCGAGGATCTGGCCGCGCAGAATCGCGCCGGCTTCGTTGACCGCGCCCGCGGTCATCGGGCCGCT
Organism: Mycolicibacterium psychrotolerans; assembly: GCF_010729305.1. NCBI lineage: Bacteria > Bacillati > Actinomycetota > Actinomycetes > Mycobacteriales > Mycobacteriaceae > Mycobacterium > Mycolicibacterium psychrotolerans. The sequence goes on from NZ_AP022574.1 coordinate 1,697,020, forward strand.
GCGGCTGCCCTGGGTGCCGGCACCGTACGGGGTGACCGCGGTGTCGCCCTGGATGGTGGCCACGTCTTCGATGTCGGCTCCCAACGCATCTGCGGTCAGCTGCACCACCGTCGTCTCGATGCTGTTGCCTGCCGAACCTCCGTTGACGTAGACGTTGATCTTGCCCGTCGGCTCCATCCGGATCGTCGCGCCCTCGGTGGCGAGGTTCCCGGTCGCCGCCCCGGTAGGTTCGATGTAGGCCGAGAAGCCGAGGCCGAGGTAGCGGCCCTCGGCCAGCGCGTCGGCCTGCTCCTTGCGAAATCCTTCGTGGTCGAGGATCTTCACCGCTTGTTCGAACGTGTCGGCGGGCGCACAGTTGTCGTACGGCATGCCGTTGGGGTTGAAGTACGGCATCTCGTCGCCGCGCAGGATGTTGATGCGGCGCAGCTCGACCGGATCGATGCCGATCTTGCGGGCGGCGCAGTCGAGAAGCATTTCACGCGTGAGGGTTTCGTACTGCCACGGGCCGCGGTAAGCGTGCAGGCCGGGGGTGTTGGAGAACACCGTCCTGTAGGTGAAGCTGGCTTTGGGCACCCGGTAGGGGCCGGGGAAGAACATGCCGATCGCTGCGGTGGTGAGCACCGGGTAGGGCGTGGGATAGGCGCCGACGTCCTGGACGAAGTCGATGTCGGCGGCCAGGATCTTGCCGTCGTCGTCGAAGGCCATCCGGACCTTGCCGTCGACGTGGCGGGACTGGCCTGCCGACATCAGGTTCTCGCGCCGGTCCTCGATCCACTTCAGCGCTGACGGCACCTTGCGGGCGGCCAGCAGGATGCACATGTCCTCGCGCATCGGCACCACCTTCTGGCCGAATGCGCCGCCGGTGTCGCGCATGATGACGCGCACCCCCTGCGCGGGGATGCCGAGCAGCCGGGCGGCGAACGCCCGCAACTCGTGCGGCGTCTGTGTCGACGCCCAGACGGTGAGCTCCCCGGTGGTCGACGACCACTGGACGACCATGCCGCGGGTCTCCATCGGCACCGGGACGTACATCTGCTGGTAGATGTGCTCCTCGACGACATGCGGAGCCGAGGCGAACAGTTCCTCATCGGGCGGCGCGCCGCCCATGCCGCCCGCGACGTTGTCGGGGTAGGCGGCGTGCACGATCACGTCGTTGCCGATGGCCGCGCGGAAGTCGGCGACGGCCGATAGCGGTGTGTAGTCGACCTCGACGAGGTCGACGGCGTCCTCGGCGACGTACCGGCTGTCGGCGACCACGAGCGCGACGGGGTCACCGACGAACTTCACCTCGCCCTCGGCCAGCGGCGGGCGTGGGGTGTCGGGGATGTCCTTGCCGGCCACCGCATGCCATGCCTCCACGACGTCGGGATTGAGATCCGCGGCGCTGAACACCGCATGCACGCCCGGCAGGGCGAGCGCCGCCGACGTGTCGATGCCGTTGATCGTCGCGTGGGCGAACGGGCTGCGCACAAAGCAGGCGTGCAACATCCCCGGACGGGTGATGTCGTCGACGAAAGCGCCGTGACCAGTCAGAAGGCGGCTGTCCTCGACGCGGGGGACGCGGCGGCCGGCGTAGCGCGTGCTGACGGTGTCGACGGCGGTGTCGGTCACGGGGCATCACCCTCCTGAAGGCTTTGAGAGTGACGTTATCGCAATCGAGAGCGACATTTCCAGCATCGGTGTCTCACGACGTGTGGTGGATGCGTCCGTCCGTCTCGGCCAGCGGGCGGCCGCCTCCGCCCCACCGGCGGGCGATGATCTCCGCGGCGATCGACACCGCGGTCTCCTCGGGGGTGCGCGCGCCGAGGTCGAGGCCGATCGGGCTCGACAACCGGCTCAGTTCCGCGCCGGTCAGGCCGGCCTCCCGCAAGCGACGCATCCGGTCGTCGTGCGTGCGCCGCGACCCCATCACGCCGACGTAACCCACCTCGCGAAGCCGCAGCGCGACCTCGAGCACCGGCACGTCGAACTTCGGGTCGTGGGTGAGCACGCAGATCGCGGTACGGGCGTCGATCGCGCCCCGCCCGGCCTCGGCGGCGAGATAGCGGTGCGGCCAGTCCACCACCACGTCCTCGGCCGCGGGGAAGCGTGGCGCGGTCGCGAACACCGGGCGGGCGTCGCACACCGTGACCCGGTAGCCGAGCAGCGCCGCCTGGGCGGACAGCGCCGAGGCGAAGTCGATGGCACCGAACACCAGCATCCGCGGTCGGGGGGCATGGCTGGCGACGAAGACCTCCATACCGGCGTCCTGTCGCTGCCCGTCGGGCCCATAGGTCAGCACGGCCGAGCGCCCGGCCGCGAGCAGCCCTCGGGCGTCGTCGGCGATCGCGTCGTCGGCGCGCGCGGAGCCGACCGACCCCGCAACAGTGTCCGCGCCGACGATGAGTCGCCGCCCCACCCACGCCTGATCGGGGTGGTCGATGACCGTGGCGACGGCGACGGCACGATGTGCGGCGATGTCGTCGGCAACGTCCTGAAGTTGCGGAAACGTCTGCCGCGACACGGGTTCGGTGAAGATGTCGATGGTGCCGCCGCACGTCAGGCCGACGGCGAACGCGTCGTCGTCGCTGACCCCGTAGCGCTGCAGGTCGGGCCGCCCGCTCGCGACGACGTCGCCTGCGACCGCGTACACCGCGGACTCGACGCAACCGCCGGACACCGATCCGGCCACGCTGCCGTCGGGGGAGACCACCATCGCCGCCCCGGGCGGGCGCGGCGCCGAGCGCATCGTGCGCACCACCGTGGACAGCCCCGCCGTGCCGCCGGCCTGCCAGACCGTCAGCAACGCATCGAGGACGTCACGCACGAGCGCAGTGTATGCCCATCGCGGCGGTGCCGTTCGCCGACAACGTGTTTGGGAGGCGAGCTACACCTTCGTCAGATCGGTGCGCATCAGCATGATGTCGTAGCTGGACCACAGCGACAGGTTCCAGTACAGATCCGACCCGGTGCCCTCGGTCGACGGCGACCACGGATGGAGCATCGGAGCGTAGATGCCGCCGGGCTGCTGGGTCATCAGCACCGCGGCGTCGGACCACACGCCCTCGGGGGTGTCGGAGGTCCGCATGACGATGCTGTTGTTCTGATCGCCGTAGAGCACCACGTACTTGCCGAGATATTCGTTGTACTGCACCGACATCTCGCTGACCGTGTAGCCGGGTTTGAGGAAGCCCCAGAATCCGCCCGACTTCCCGATGATCGCCGTCGCCGAGGTTGGTCTGCCCTTTACCCAGGCGGCTGGAGTAGTGCCGAAGATGCTGGACTTGGCCGCCTTGTAGTACTCGTACTTGCTGACATCGAGGATGTTTTCGGGCGCGACTCGGGCGAGGTAGGCCGCTCCCTGGCGCCCGTTCGGGGTGCCGTACACGTAGACGTTGCCGTCGCTGCCCTTGACGAATGCGGACTGCTGGAAGTTCTTGTTACTGCTCAGGAACGAGTTGTAGCGCACGCTCTTGGGGTCGACGGTGAAGATCTCTCCGTTGTTGTAGGAGTAGGCGATCGCCGAGTAGTTCGTGGTCCACCTGCCAGCCGAGCCCCATTTCGACACCGACATGAAGCTGACGTACTGCACAGTGCCGTAAGGTGTGTCCTCCGTGACCTCGGTGGGCAACGAAACACCGGCGGTCGGGATCAGCGTCACCGAGTTCGGCAGCCACAGGGGCCGATTGACGATCGGCCGCGCGTTCACCGGGCCGTCCAGCGGTGCGCCGCCGAACATGTTGCCGGTGCGCCACTCCCCGTCGGTAATCGTGATCCCGTCGGACAGGTCAGAGTCCGCGCTGCGGAACAACGTGTTGTAGATGTGCCTGCCAGTCATGTTGGCAGCGCTGAAGGTGTCGCCGACCGCGATGAGCACTTGATGTTCGTCGTAAGGCGTGTTCGGATCGTCGACCATGCCGTTGTCCCACATTGTCCCGACGTCGGTGCCGTAGACGCTGAACCGGTCGAGCGTGTTGGCCAGCGTCTCGTCCCCGTAGTGGTATTTGCCCGTCACCCAGCTGACGAAGTTGGTCGACGGACTCGCCTGCGGGTTGAGCCACGGCGAGTACGGGGTCAGCGCCGCGGCAGCCGCCTGCTGGTCGGTGACCGTCAGAGCGGTGGTCTGCAGATGTGGAGTGCGCGCTGCCGACAGGCTCTCGAGTTCGCGGCGGACGGCTGACATCAGCGCCCACAGAAACGGCGGCGCGGGAGACTGACCTTGGCCGCCGGAGCCGGCGCGCTGGTGAGCCCAGTCGACCATGCTGCGCACCACGTTGACGACGGCCCTGAGCAGGGGCCGGTCGACGGGGTCGGCCTGCTGGTCGGTGCTCACCGCCGACGTGGTGATGGTGCGTGAGGCGGTGCTGGGCGCGGCGGTGTCTGTCTCGGTGTCGGTGCGCAGCGTGAGCGTGGCCGACTCGCGGTGAGGCTGTGCCGGGTCGTTGGAGGTGGTAGTGATCCGCGACAGCCGCGTGGAACGGGTGTCCTGCTTCGGCGTGGTTGACGCGTCCGTCGTCTCGGAGTCGTACTTCGTCGTCGTGTCCGACGACGTTGCGGCGGTCGCCTGCGCCGGCTTCTTCCACGACAGGCCCTGCTTGCGCTTCTTGGTCGGCGCCGGATCCTCGGCATCGGCGTCCGGATCCTCGGCATCGGCGTCGGGTGCGTCGGCCGTGTCCGGCGTGTCCGCCTTGTCCGTCTTGTCGGTGGTGTCGGACGCGGGCTTGGTGTCCGACGCGGTCGAGGTCTCGGTGCGCTCGGAGCTGTCCCTGCTCGCCGAGGCCGCGGGCTTCGACGTCGAGGACGCGTCGGTGTCCTCGGCCATCGCTTGTCCTGCGAAGACCACTGAACCGATACCCAAAGCGACGGCCAGGGCGCCGACACGGCCGACGTACGCTGCGGAACTCAAAAGAAAACCCTCCAGAAGCGGTAAGTGTCCCCCGACGTACTCGTCATTCAATCGCAACACAACAGGGGCGACCAGCAAAAGGGAAGTTCGGCACTACTTTCGTTTCCCGACCGTGATGTATGCCGATCCTTGCCGGGTGCGGTCAATCAGCAAACAGCTTCTAGCTGTTGCGCAGCACCTCGGCCGTCTCGAGCCGGCGTGACCGGATCACGGGATACAGCGCGGCGGCGAGGACGAGCCCGAATACGGCGGCGACCCCGATCCGGAGGGGCAGTGTCGGCACCCCCCAGTCGATGGCGATGCCGTAGTAGACCGGCGAGCCCAGCGACCACAGATAGGTCAGACCGATGCCGCCGAGCACGGCCAGGACGGCGACCATCGAGGCGAGCAGGATCGCGTTGGCAACGATCACCAGCTGCTCCTGTCGGGAGGTTGCCCCGACCGCCCGCAGCACGGCCCGCTCGCGGGTGCGCTGCACCAAGCCCAGCACGAACACGTTCAGCACGCTCACGCCGGCTGCCGCCATCACCACGTAACCGGCGATCGTGAACGGCTGCAGGAAGCGGGTGATGCCGCGGGTGGCCTCCGAGCGCCACTGATCGTTGTCGTACACTCGCAAGCCGGCGCCTAGCTCGGTGAAGTCGCCACGGTGGGCGGCGGCCTCGGCAGCGGAGGAGTAGGCCACCGCGACCTGATCACGCTGCGCGGCCCAGTCGGTGCGGGCCAACGGCGCCGATACCAGCACGATGTCGCCGACCGCGGCGTCGTTGACCATCCGCGGACGGAAGATCCCGGCGACGTCGAACGTCTTTGGGCCCGCCACGGTGGGAAGCTGCACTGTGTCGCCCGCGTCGACGCCGAGCCGGCTCGCGGCGATCTCACTCAGCCCGACGGCCCCGCGTGTCAGGCCCGTCCAGAAGCTGTCTGGGGCGTCCGGCTCATACAGCGCCGTGCTGTACCAGTCGCCCGGCGCGACCCCGGCAACCAGCCGCGACTGGGTGCCTGACTGGATCGTCGACCGCCACCGCGACGACACGCTCCGGCCGTCGGCCGCATCGGCGATCAGCTGGTAGGTGCCCTCGGTGAGCCGGCCGTCCCGCTGATCCAATACTGATTGAGGGGAGATCAGCAGGGCGGCCGGCAGTCGGGCAGCCTTCTGCGCGGCGATCTGTTGGGTGCCGAGGAGTTGCATGCTCTGCGACCCGATGGCCAGGCTAGCCGCCTCGGCGAGCAGGGCGGCCGACAGCGCGAACAGCAGGGCGTAGCGGCGGAAGTCGGCGCTCAGCAGACGTCCGAGTGCCGGCCGGGCGGTCGTGATGAGGGCGATCAGCGGGCCTGCGGCACGCGGCGCGATCGACACCGTGGTGAGCGCCACCCCCCACAAACCCACCGTCATGGCGTCGACGCCGACGCGGACCGGCCATGGCCCGTGCGAGAACACCGTCGACGCCGCGACGGCGCCCGCCAGCAGGCTGGTGCCGGCGAGCAACGGCCACAACGCAATCCGCCTTTCCCGCTGCATGCCGCCGACGCTCGCCATCGACGCCAGCGGGCCGGCACGGATGAGCCGGGCCGCCGGTCCGCTCATCGCGAGGATTCCGCAGATGGCACCGGCGGCCGCGGCGGTGACGACCAGGTCGGGCGTGACGGGTGCGGTGATCGTCGCTCCGGACCCGGCCAGCATCGACTGCCCGAAGCGATCCACCAGGTACGCGCCCAGAAGGAAGCCGCTCGGCGCGCCCAGCAGTCCACCGAGCACACCGACCACGGCGCCCTCGCCCATCATTCCGCCGAACAACCCGACCGGCCCCGCGCCGATGGCGCCGATGGTTCCCATCACCGTGCGCCGGTCCTCGACCGCCAGCAGGATGGTGTTCACCGCTATCAGGATCCCGACGACGATGCCGGCCAGCGCGACCAGGTCGAGACTCTGCTTGCTGTTCTCGAACACGGCCGGCAGTTGCGGGCGGGGCGGCCCGGCGGTCGCCACCCCGGCGACGACGCGGTCGACGTCGGCCGCGACGTTGGACGCATCAGCGCCCGGCACGACGAAGGCGGCGGTGACGTATCCCGGGGCGCCGAGCAGACGTGCCGCGAGTTCCGCGCTCGGCGCGAGCAGGACGTAGCCGTCATTGATGCCTTTGACCCGCTCGAACTCCGCGAACGTCCACCCGACGTGCGCAGACCCGGGAGTCAGCCCCGGGATGCGCACTTCGTCACCCGGATGTAGATCATCTCGTTCGGCGATCACGGCAGGAATCTGCAGCGGCACGCCGGGACCGGCCGCCGGTGGGTCGGTGCGGGCGCGGCGCTCGCAGTCGAACGGGCCCACCAGTAGCTCGATCTGGCACGACCCGCCGAGTAGGAAGAAGCCGTGGCTGCCGTTCGCGGCGCGTACCGGGGTCAGGCTTCCCACGATCGGGATGACCGCCTCGGCCCCTGTCACCTCCGTGCGCAGCCGCTCGACCACGCCGAACGGCAGCCGGCCTTCGACGTTCGGCGTCACCTCGATGACCCCCACGCCGGCGGCGTTCACCAGCGATGGACCGAACGAGTCGAATGGGCGGACGAGTTCGGATTTGAGGATGAGGACACCCAGAACCACCGTCACGCCGATCGCGACTCCGATGACACTGAGCGAGGTTCGGCGCCAATCTGCGACCAACGCGGCGAGGTGGATGCGTCGGAACGACAACCACTGCGCACGCAGCCTGCGCGTCACGCCTGCCCCACGACGGCGGTGACCGCGCTGGTATGCCCGTCGACCAGATGCAGCTCGCGGGACCCGTAGCTCGCCGCGGCCCGGTCGTGGGTCACCATCACGACCGCTGTGCCGTCCTCGTCGGTCAAGGCGCGCAGAAGGTCCAGCACCTCCGCCGATGAGTGACTGTCCAGGTTTCCGGTGGGCTCGTCGGCGAGCACTATCGACGGCCTGGCCACCAACGCGCGCGCCACCGCCACGCGCTGCAGCTGACCGCCCGACAGCTCAGCCGGCCGGTGCCGCGCCCGGTCGGCGAGCCCGACCCGGGCCAGCAGCTCGGCGGCGCGGGCGTCGGCCCGGCGCGCGGGAACGCCGTCGAGCACCAACGGCAGTGACACGTTCTCCACGGCGGTCAGCATCGGCACCAGATTGAAGAACTGGAATACGAAGCCAAGATGGCGGCGGCGGAATGCGGCACGGGCCGCGACGCTCATCGACCAGACGTCCTGGCCGGACACCGCCACAATTCCGCGGTCCGGTTCGTCCAATCCGCCCGCGACATGCAGCAGGGTCGACTTGCCGGCCCCCGACGGTCCGGTCACGACGACGAATTCGCCTGCGTACAAGGTGAAGTCGACGTCATCGAGCACGTGCACCTGTTCGTCGCCTCTGCGGTACGTCTTCTGGACTCCCTCGAGCCGCAGCACCGGGTCGTTGATCACCCGGGTAATCGTCACGCCGCGCTGCGGCGGCGGGCGCAGTAGCGCGCTACTGCACTTCGCGCGCGATCGCGGCGTCTCGTCGGGCCGCGAGGGGCATGGAGCCCCCTGTCAGGATTGAACTGACGACCTACGCTTTACAAGAGCGTTGCTCTACCGCTGAGCTAAGGAGGCGTGCGGAAGCCAGCTTATCGGGTTCGGGCCCAGTCCTCGACGTCGATCCCGGAGCCGACGCGCAGGACTCTGGACGCTGGTGGACCGTCATCTCCCAGCGCCGGCTCACCAGGCGCGTCTCGACACGCCCGACGTTGCCATTCCCGCGGCTTGATCGCCTCCGGTCGGCGCACGATGACCGGATCGTCGGACCCTTTGTGCGCGCCCACTCCGGCTCCAAGAGCGCCACGGAGCGCTCAACCAACCGTGCCGTGGACTCCGACAGCACACGCCGCCCGGCGGTGCTACCGATTCCATCTCCTGCGCGAACCCGACCGGCTCGCCCATCGCGGCCCGATGCTGATCTTCGGCCCCACATTCGCGCTCCCGCCGGAGCTCGCCGGCGCCGTGATCACGACGATCGTCCCACCGCGGCAGATGACATCTTGCCGTCGGCGAAAAGGGCCTGGCCCTCGTCGATCGGGACGTCTAACCGTCTTTGTCGGTGAAGGTGCACCCACCGCTTTCGGAGTTTCCGTTGATCGCGAGCGCATTGGCCGTTGCCGGGCGCCAAGGCGACAACAGCGAGGGCGCCGACCAGTGTCGCTGCGTACTTGATGCCGGTCAGTGTGCGGATTGATTGGTCATTGTGGGATTCCCCCTCGTGGGGTGTCGAGAACAAATGATCCCGATCACGAAGTCCCGCGGTAATCGCCAGGAAGCCCGACTTCTCTCCAAAGAGAAAAGGTTTCGCTACCGTCAGGTCATCATCACCGCGACGGGGTGGCCGCAGGTGCAGTACTGCACTACTGAACTCGGTATGGGGAACCTCGGCCAAGATCTCACCATGGGCAGCGCATTATGCATCGGCCGAGTCGGGGGTTTGGCGGTCGCGCTGGGGGTGGGCATGGCGGTCGCCGCCTCTACGGGCGTTGCGTGGGCCGACGATTCTGCAACCGCGAGTTCGGAGAGCGCCAGTTCGGCAGGCGCCACCGACCACGGTAAATCCTCGGATTCCGACAGCACCCGACCGGGCCGAGGGAGCGGCGAATCCGAGGGTGAGGATTCGGGCAGCGACGATCCGGCCGGGCCCGTCGTCCACTCAGCTGCCGTGGACCGTGAGGTGTCGGGCGGCGTGGGGAAGTCTGATCGGCCGAGAAACAGGAAGCTGCGAGCGACGCGCGTGCTGGTCGGCGCCGACTCGGATACGAGCGGCTCGGCGCCTTCGGGTGGAGATACCTCAGTGCGGCAGCATGCGATCGCTGATCGGGCGCTGGAACAGCCCGCCGCGCCGCGGACCGTTGTGGCGGTCACCACCGGCACGTCCGCGCTGCTGGGGCCCGATGTGGTTGCCCAGCAGGAGGTTTCAGTGTCGTCGGCTGAATCGACACCGGGTCCGGGTTCATCGATGACCGACGGTCCGCTGTTACCGGTCGACTCGCCGCTGGAACTGGTTGTCGCAGCCTTGGGCACCCGTCAGCGGTCCGCCGGTGCGGCGCTGACTGGCCAAAGCGTTGAGAGCGGACAAACTTCGGTGGCCGCGATGGCGGCGCCGATTGTTCCCGGCCAGCCGATAGGTATTCCTGATCCGGTGACCGGAGTGGTGAACGGCACGGTGGTCGTCACCGATCCCGAAAGCGACACCCTGACGTTCGCCCTGGCCACTGAGCCGGACGGCGGAAAGGTCCAGCTGAACGCGCAGACGGGCGCTTACACCTATGCCCCCAGCCAGACGGCACGGTTGGCTGCCGGTGCGACGACGACGACCGACACCGACACCTTCAGCGTCACCGTCGGTGACGGGCAGCAGACCAGTACCGCGGTGGTGTCGGTGTACATCGCCCCGGCCCGGTTGGACACCAAGCCGCCGATCGCGGTGGGCAGCCGGCCCTCGGCGATGGTGGTCACGTCGGATGGCCGATTGTTCGTCGCCAACACCGGCGGCAACACCGTGTCGGTGATCAACACCGTCACCGGTCAACGTGTCGACGCCAACTCGAGCATCTTCTCCAAGGACATTTCGGTGGGCTCCGCGCCGGGGGCGTTGGCGCTGAGCGCCAATGGCTTGTGGTTGTACGTGGCCAACACCGGCGACCGCACGGTATCGGTGATCGACACCGCCACCTACAAACGCATCGACGCCAACCCGAGTATTTTCTCAACGCGGATCTCGGTGGGCTCGTCGCCGAGCGCATTGGCCGTCAGCAGCAATCGGCTGTATGTGGCCAACCGCGGCAGTAACACGGTGTCGGTGATCGACACCACCACCAACAAGCTGGTCGACATCAACCCGAATGTGTCAGGAAATCAATCCATTTCGGTCGGTTCGGCGCCCAGCGCGCTGGTGTCCATCGGCAAGCGATTGTATGTGGCCAACCGCAGCAGCAACACGCTGTCGGTGGTCAACACCGACACCGAAAGCATCGTAACCACCATTGCGGTGGGTGCCCAGCCGTCCAGCCTCGCGCTCGGCACCAACGGCCGACTGTATGTGGTCAACACCGGCAGCGGCACGGTCTCCGTGATCAATACCGCCACCAACGCCCCTGCGCCCTTCGACCCCAACGGTCGTGGAGCGAACCCCATTACGGTGGGCCCCTCGCCCAGTTCGGTGGCGCTGAGCCCCCTCGGTGATCTCGCCTATGTCGTCAACGGCAACGACACCATCTCGGTGATCGACACCGAGGCATTCAGGGTGATCCGCACCGAGGCGATCGACTCGGATCCGTCTGGCGACCACGTCATCGCAGTCACGCCCAACGGCACCATTTACGTCACCGACGCCGCCGACCGCACCGTGCGGGTACTGGCCATCACCCCCGGGAGTGCCGCATCCGTTGCGCGAACCGAGGTAGACCTCATCGGCGACAACGTCTCCCTCACCGGCTACCTGAATGGGAAGGTGTTCACCCCCGACGGCACCCGTCTTGTCATCACCACGGACGCGACCAACTATGACTTAGGCGGCGGCGCCACAAAGGTGGCGGTCATCAACACTGCCACGGCCAAACAGATCGGCACCACGCTCACCCTCGCCGGCGGTGAAAGTGGCACACCCCTGCTGAACGCCGACGGCACCCGCGCCATCATCACCATCGGAGGCTGGACGACCCAAGTGGTGGTGATCGACACGACCACGGGCGCCCAGGTCGGCAACACCTTCACCCTCGCCGGAGAAGTCGGATTTCCGACGGTGTTGAGCTCTGACGGTTCCCGCGCCCTGGTCTCCACCGCGTCCAGCGATCTGGTCACCGGCGGTACCCGAATGGCGGTACTCGACACGAAGACCGGCGCCCAGATCGGCACTACCCTGACCCTGCCCGGGTACCAGTCGGCGACGTGGAGCGCCGATGCAACTCACGTCCTGGTGACCACCATGGAGGGAGACTGGGAGACGGGATTCACGACCCGGGTCGTCGTCGTCGACGCCACCACCCACCAAGCCAGCACCACCCTCTCCCTCGCCGGCCGCCTACTCGGCTCACCGCTGTTCAGCGCAAAGGGCACACGTGCGCTTGTCGTCACCGACGCTGACGCCTCCACCTCGGTGGCGGTGTTCAATCCCGTCACGGGATCTCAGGTCGGCACTACGTTGACCCTCGCGGGAACGCAATCCGTGGTTATGAGCGCCGACGCGAACCGCGCCCTCATCGTCACCAGCGTCGACGACACCGTCACCCCAGCCTCCACCACCCTGGTCACGATTGTGGACGCCACCACCGGCAAACAGGTCGGCTCTACCGTCACCCTTATAGGAGCGCAGTCCGGCCCCGCTCGGGCCGCCGGTGCCGGCCGCGCGCTGGTCACCACCTACGTCGCCGACGGTTACACCGTCCTCAACACCCAGGTGACCGTGATCGACACCACCACCGCGGCCAAGATCGGCACAACCGCCACCCTCACCGGGCGCGCGGACGGCGAACCGCTGGTGAGCGCCGATGGCACCCGTGCGCTGATCACCAACAACGCTGGGGTCGCGGTAATCATCAACACCGCCACGGGCGCACAAGTCGGGCCCGCTCTCAGCCTCACCGGACGGCCGGCAGCCTTCCAACTCGCCGGTGCCGACGGCAACCGCGCTCTCATCACCACCACGGTGACCGGCTACGAAAGAATCGAGTACACCACGCGGGTGACGGTGTTCAACACCACGACCGGCGCGCAGGTGGGCACCACCCTGACGGTTCCCGGATCCGGCGCGCCGCTGATGACCGCAGACGGCACCCGCGCCCTGATCAGCACGGCCGTTTACGACCAGGGCGCATTGTTCTGGGTCGATCCGCACTCCACCCGGGTAGCGGTCATCGACACCACCACCGGTCAACAGATCGGCGCCACCCTCACCCTGTACGGCGGGATATACGGCGCACAACTGCTGAGCGCCGAGAGCACCCGGGCGCTGATCACCACGTCCCCATGGAACCCGGTCACCTACACCGGCACCTCCCGGATGGTGGTCGTCGACATGATGACGGGCAAACAAGCCGGCGGCACGCTGAGCATCGGTGGCGGAGCAGACTACGAACCACTCTTCAGCGCCGACGGCACCCGTGTGGTGTTTACCACGAACAGGCTCATCTCCTTTCCCTACTCGTCGCCCAGTGACACGGCTACCAGAGTGGCGGTTCTCGGGATCTCCTAGGGGCGTTGGGTTCCCGTATGTCAGTCTGCGGGTTGAACCGATGACCTTCCGTTTACAGGACGGGAGCTCTACCGCTGAGCTAAGGAGGCGTGCGGGGGCCAGCTTATCGGGTTCAGGGTCATTCCTCGATGTCGATCACCCGCTGCGGCGTCGCCGGACGCGCGCCGAACCGGCCGCGCGGGCGCCGGCCCGGCAGCGGGATCCGGTCGGCGATGTTGCTCAGCGGATTCACCACCTGGCTGAGCACGATCACCGCCTCGCGCAGCGCTTCGATCGTCGGCTCCAGCGCCTCTAGACCCGGCGTCAAGCGGTTCAACGTGTCTGCGACCGTCGCGAGTTGTTCGAGCGGGCCGTTGCGCGCGGTGAGCGTGTCGACGACACCGCCCTCGGCGAACAGCCGGTCGGCCACGCCGTCCTCGGCGAGCAGGCGATCGACCAGTCCGTCCTCGGCCAGCAGTTGGTCGACCAGCCCGCCGGGCTCGATGGCGCGCATCAATCCGCCGTCATCCTGGGTCAGGCGGTCCAGCGCGCCGCCGGGAGCGGTCAGCCGGTCCACCACGCCGCCGGGTTTGAGCAGCCGGTCCAGCGCACCGTCCGGGGCGAGCGCTCGGCCGAGCGGCTGATCCTCGTCCATCAACCGGGCCAGCCGGTTGGCCCGCTCCACCGCGTCCTGCACACCCAGCATCGACGCGAACGACGTCGGCGTCTGACGGACTCCGTCCCGGGTCTCACCCAGCGCTTTGCGGGCGATGCCGAGACCGCCGCTGGCCACTCCGAGGCCGGCGTCGGCGACGGCCAGGCCGACCCGCATCGGGGCCAACGCGACATCGCTGAGTGATCTGCCGAGATTCATGCGCCCAGTCTAGGAACAAGCCAAGATGGAACTCACAGGAAGTACACAGCGAGCGTGCAGCACCCTGCCAACCGCAGCGATGAACATTGAGGGCTATGGCGATGCCTGCGCACGAACACGTTCCCGAAGCACGCGTCCTGGTGGTCGACGACGAGACCAACATCGTCGAGCTTCTCTCCGTGAGCCTGAAGTTCCAGGGCTTCGAGGTCTACACCGCGTCGAACGGTCCAGCTGCCCTCGACATCGCCCGTGAAATGCGGCCGGACGCGATCATCCTCGATGTGATGATGCCCGGCATGGACGGCTTCGGGCTGCTGCGCCGGCTGCGCGCCGACGGCATCGACGCACCCGCGCTGTTCCTCACCGCGCGTGACTCTCTGCAGGACAAGATCGCCGGGCTGACGCTCGGCGGCGACGACTACGTGACCAAGCCGTTCAGCCTCGAAGAGGTGGTGGCGCGGCTGCGGGTGATCCTGCGCCGCACCGGTGGCGGCGCGCAGGAGCCCCGCACCTCGCGGCTGACGTTCGCCGACATCGAACTCGACGAGGACACCCACGAGGTGTGGAAGGCCGGCGAGCCCGTCTCGCTGTCGCCGACGGAGTTCACGCTGCTGCGCTACTTCATCATCAACGCGGGCACGGTGCTGTCGAAGCCCAAGATCCTCGACCACGTGTGGCGTTACGACTTCGGCGGCGACGTCAACGTCGTGGAGTCCTATGTGTCGTATCTGCGCCGCAAGATCGACACCGGCGACAAACGCCTGCTGCACACCCTGAGGGGTGTGGGGTATGTACTTCGCGAACCCCGTTGACAATGGAGGCGTGGGTCAGATCAGACGCGGGATTCCGCTCCGAGTAGGGCTGGTCGCCGCCACGCTGCTGCTGGTGGCCTGTGGGCTGCTGGCCTCCGGGATCGCGGTCACCACGATCATGCATCACAGCCTGATGAACCGCGTCGACGACACCTTGCTCGACGCGTCCCGGGGGTGGGCACAGGTGCCGAGGCAGGTCCCGGCCACCCCGGTCGACCCGAATCCGGCGCGGCCACCCTCGGACTACTACGTGCGGGGTATCGATCCGGACGGCAATGCGTGGGTTGCGGTCAACGACCGCGATGCCGAGCCCGCGCTTCCCCCGGACAACGATGTCGGGCCGCTGCCGGTGACGGTCGGCAGCGTCGACCACATGAACGTCGAGTGGCGCGCGATGACCGTACGCGGCCCCCGGGGTGAGTTGACCACGGTCGCGATCGACCTCTCCGACGTGAAGTCCACAACGCGCGCCTTGGTCTACGCCCAGGTCGGCATCGGTGTCGCGGTGCTGCTCGTGCTGGGCATCGTCGGCTACGCGGTGGTACACCGCAGCCTCAAGCCGCTGGCCGAGGTCGAGCAGACGGCCGCCGCCATCGCGGCGGGCCAGTTGGACCGACGAGTGCCCGAGCGTGATCCGCGCACCGAGGTCGGCCGGTTGTCGCTGGCGCTCAACGGCATGCTCGCCCAGATCCAGCGGGCGCTGGCGTCCTCGGAGTCCTCGGCGGAGCAGGCGCGCGAGTCCGAGGACCGGATGCGCCGGTTCATCACCGACGCCAGCCATGAGTTGCGGACGCCGTTGACGACGATCCGCGGCTTCGCCGAGCTGTACCGGCAGGGCGCCGCCCGCGACGTCGAGATGCTGATGGGCCGCATCGAAAGCGAGTCCCGCCGCATGGGGCTGCTCGTCGAGGACCTGCTGCTGCTCGCCCGCCTCGACGCGCAGCGCCCGCTCGAACACCATCGCGTCGACCTGCTGGCCCTGGCCAGCGACGCCGTGCACGACGCGCAGTCGATCGCGCCGCGGCGCCCGATCCGCATGGAGGTCTTCGACGGACCGGGCACTCCGGAGGTGCTCGGCGACGAGGCGCGGCTTCGTCAGGTGTTGTCGAACCTCGTGGCCAACGCGTTGCAGCACACCCCGGAAACCGCCGGGGTCACGGTGCGTGTCGGCACCGACGGCGACACCGCGGTGCTCGAGGTGTGCGATGAGGGGCCGGGCATGAGCGTCGAAGACGCCCAACGGGTGTTCGAGCGGTTCTACCGGGCCGACTCGTCACGGGCGCGCGCCAGCGGCGGCACCGGTCTGGGCCTGTCGATCGTCGACTCGCTGGTCTACGCGCACGGCGGCAAGGTCACGGTGACCACCGCGCCGGGGCACGGCTGCCGGTTCCGGGTGAGTCTGCCGCGCATCGCCGAGGCGGCGGTGGTCGAGGAGCCGTCGGTACCCGTCAGCTGAGTTCGGCGATCGCGGCCTTGATCCTGCGCTGTGCGTCGTCGAGCGATTCCGGCGACGCGTTGTTGTCGACTCCTGCGAATCCGAAGTCCGAGAGCTCGCGCGCCGGGAAGACGTGCACGTGAAGATGCGGCACCTCCAGGCCGGCGATGATCACGCCCGAGCGCTCGGTGTCGAACGCTCTGCACACGGCCTTGCCGATGAGTTGGGCGACCTCCATGACGCGGGCGAACACCGGGGCGTCGATGTCCTGCCAGTTGTCGAGCTCCGCGCGTGGCACCACGAGCGTGTGGCCCTGCGTCATCGGCTGGATGGTCAGGAACGCCACGATGTCGTCGTCTTCGTAGACGAATCGGCCCGGCAGTTCGCCGTTGATGATCTTCGTGAACACGGTCCCCATGATCACGAGCATGCCATCCGACACGGCTGTGGCTACGAACACATCACATGGAAGCCAATGAACTGAGCCAGCTGCTGCTGGCGTCTCCGCTGTCTGTCGTTCCGGCCGCTGTCATGGTGGTGCTGACTGCGCTGACCATGCGCTCGGTGATCAAACGCGATCAAGCCATGCTGCCGCAGCGCCGGCCGTCGGACGTGGCCCGGGCGTCCTACGTCGAGCGCTGGCGCACGCGGACCTGAGCGGTGTCGACACCGAACACCTGGATGGGTGCCGACTTTCCTTTCAGCACATGAAACCCGCGATCGGTCAGCCCGGATGGCCGTGTGGCCATGGCGTCGACGCACTGCGGGGTGAGCAGAATGGCATCCCCGGTCGTCTTGGTCAGTTGCTCGACGCGGGACGCGACGTTCGTCGTGTCGCCGATCATCGCGTACTCGAGATGGCCGCCTCCGCCGATGGTCCCGGCGATCACCACACCGGTGTTGATCCCGATGCCGATCCGCATCTCGCCGCCGAAGCGATCGGTGACCAGACGCCGGATCACGAGAGCAGCGGATACGGCGGCGCCGGCGTGGTCGGCGATCTCGTTCGGTGCGCCGAACACGGCCATCGTGCCGTCGCCGAGGAACTTGTTGATGTGCCCGCCGGCATCGACGACGGCGGGCACGACGATCTCGAACAGCGCGTTGAGCCGAGCGACGGTGTCCTCGGCCGTGTTGACTTCGGCGAACTCGGTGAAGTCCCGGATGTCGAGGAACATCACGCTGACCTCGCGGCGCTCGCCGGTGAACGCATCGTCGCCCTGTTCGAGAAGCCGCGCCGACAAAGCCGGATCCACGTAGTTTCCGAAAGCCGCGTGAAGTCGTTGTCGCTCAGCCAATCCCGCCTGCATGCGGTTGAACGACGCCGCAAGCGCACCCAGATCATCGTCCTGGACCACCGGCAGCCGTTGGCTGTAATCTCCCGCCGCAACGCGCTCGG
Organism: Mycolicibacterium psychrotolerans; assembly: GCF_010729305.1. NCBI lineage: Bacteria > Bacillati > Actinomycetota > Actinomycetes > Mycobacteriales > Mycobacteriaceae > Mycobacterium > Mycolicibacterium psychrotolerans. The sequence goes on from NZ_AP022574.1 coordinate 1,714,619, forward strand.
TGCCCCTTGCGAGGTCGCGGATGGGTAAGAACGACTGGGAGGATGCCGCGCCGACGGTGATCGGGACGGCGAAGCCGACCATCATTCCCGCGCCGACGACGACGGCGAGCACGGGTTCGGGAGCGGCCCGCAGTATCACCGCACCCAAGATCGCGCCGGATATCGCGTTCCCGAACACGGCCGCGAGGATGGCCATGTTCGACCAGGTGGCGAAGCTCGGCCGTGAACGGGGCAGGGAGTCACCGATTCCGCTGTCGCCGGCGATGTCGATCCTGGCTGGTCTCATCGCGCCCTCCAGGAAGCTGCGTGCGCCCACCAGTTGGGCGCCGGCGCCGACGGCGGCACCCAGGATCGCCCACTGCGCCGGCCGTGACGCGCCGGCCCCGGCGACGGTCGCGACGGCGATCGCGGTCGCGCCCATCGCCACACCGGTGTCGACCACCGTTCGAGTCACCGTGTGCCGAGCCCAGCTGTAGGTGGCCGTCAGTGCGCTCCGACGATCGACCTCCTGGCCGGCGGCCCACCGCTCGACGACACGGATTCCGCCCAAGCCGGGCAGGATGTTCACGAACGTCATCACCGGCACGGCGGTCGCGACGATCACGCCGACCTCGACATAGCGATCGGACTTCTCGAAAGCGACGATGGCGAACGCCGACACGAGGAACACAGCAACGCCGATGCCGCAGGCGACCGCGTAGATGACCCAAGAGTATCTCGTCGCGCAGTTCTTCCACGCCCACTGCCAGATGCGGTCCATGCCGGGAGGTTAGAGGGGTTAGCCTGGCCGCATGCTGGGTTTGATGCAGGACCGGCCGTTGATGATAGCGTCGTTGATCGAGTATGCGTCGGCCTTCCACGGCGACACCGAGATCGTGTCCCGGCTCCCTGAGGGTCACGTGCGACGCTCGACGTGGCGTCAGGTCGGTGAGGTGTCCAAGCAGGTCGCCAACGCGTTGACCGAATACGGTGTCCAGCAGGGCGACCGGATCGCGACACTGGCCTGGAACAGCGACCGCCACCTCGCGCTGTATTTCGGCGTCTCCGGCACCGGCGCGGTGATGCACACCGTCAACCCACGTCTGTTCCCCGAGCAGATCGCCTACATCATCAACCACGCCGAAGACCGAATACTGTTCTTCGACATCACCTTCGCGCCGCTGGTCAGCAGGCTCGCGGCCGAACTGGCCACGGTGCAGACCTACGTCGTGATGACCGATCGCGAGCACATGCCGGACGTACCCGGGGTTCCGGAGGGGTCGCTGCTGTGCTGGGACGAGTTCATCGGCAGGCAGTCCACGCACTACGACTGGCCCGAGTTCGACGAGAACAGCGCCTCGTCGCTGTGCTACACCTCCGGGACCACCGGCAATCCGAAAGGCGTTCTCTACTCGCATCGTTCGACGATGCTGCACACGCTGATGGCTGCGGCCCGGGATGCCAACGACGTCCACAGCGGATCGGTGATCCTGCTCGTCGTTCCCATGTTCCACGCCAATGCGTGGGGCACGCCCTACACCGCGGCGATGGTGGGCGCCACACTGGTGCTGCCCGGCCCCCACCTCGACGGTGAATCCGTCTACGAGCTGATGAAGACCGAAGGCGTGAATCAGTCGCAGGGCGTGCCGACGGTGTGGATGATGCTGTTCTCCTATCTCGACGAGCATCCCGAGATCGATCCGCACGAGCTGGGGTTGCGCATCGCCGGCACCGGCGGGGCGGCGCTGCCGCTGTCGATGATCGAACGGTTCGAGCGGGACTTCGGCGCCCAGGCCATGCAGGGCTGGGGGATGACCGAGACGTCCCCGCTGTGTGTGATCGGTCGGCTGCTCCCCAAGCACGAGCGGCTCAGCGAGAGCGAGAAGCACCAGATCTTGCTCAAACAGGGCCGCGGGATCTGCGGTGTGGAGCTCAAGATCGTCGACGACGATGGCAACCGGTTGCCCTGGGACGGCAAGGCTTTCGGTGAGGTGTGGGTGCGCGGACCGTGGATCGCCAGTGGGTACTTCAAGGGCGAGGGCGGCGAGAAGTTGGACGCGGAGGGTTTCTTCCCGACCGGCGACGTCGCGACCATCGACCCCGACGGCTACCTGCAGCTGGTCGACCGCGCCAAGGACGTGATCAAGTCCGGCGGCGAGTGGGTGAGTTCGATCGATCTGGAGAACGCGGCCACCGGACACCCGGCGATCGCCGAGGCCGCGGTGATCGGGGTGCCGCACCCGAAGTGGCAGGAGCGCCCATTGCTGCTGGTCGTGTTGCGCAAGGGGCAGAGCGCGACTCGCGAGGAGATCCTCGACTATCTGGCCGGCGAGGTCGCCAAGTGGTGGCTGCCCGACGACGTCGTGTTCGTCGACGAGTTGCCGCACACCGCGACAGGCAAGATCCTCAAGCTGGAGCTGCGTCGGCAGTACCGCGACCACCAGTTGCCCGGCGTCAGCTCCTGACCTGAGCCGAGACCTTCTCGGCGATCTCCTCGACGGTCCAGGGCGGCGCATCGTGGTGATCTCGGTAGGCGACGATCGCCGGGGCCGGGCGGTCGAAGCGGCCCACGAATCCGCCTGCGGCGATGAAGATCTGGCCGGTGACGTCTGCGGCGAGATCACTGGCCAGGTAGGCGTAGGTGGGCGCCGCGTACTCCGGCGGCGCGGCGTCCAGGGCACCCTGCATGCTGAGGTCGTCCAGCAGGCCGCGCCGATTCAACTCTGCGATGTGGGCTTCGTACTCGGGTCCGGTGGACAGCCGGGTCTTCGCACCGGGACACACCACATTGGCCCGCACCCCGTGTTCGGCGAGTTCGGCGGCGATCGCCAACGTCAGACCGTTGACCGCGCCCTTGCCCGCCGGATACCCGGTGCCGCCGTAGTCCCCGAGGAACGCGAACGAGCTGGTGTTGACGATCGCACCCGTTCCCTGCCGCGCCATCAACGGTGCCGCCGCGCGGCAGGTCTGGAAGACCGTGCCCAGGTGCGCGTCGATCAGGTCCTGGAACTGCGCGGGGGTGATCGTCAGGATCGAGGAGCCGGCGGGCTCGCCGGTCCCGGCGCAGTTGACCAGGATGTCGATGCGCCCGAACTCGCGTACGCAGGCGCCGATCAGGGCGTCGGCGACTGCCGGATCCGACGGTGAGCCCGCGTGACCGACAGCTGCGGAAATCCCTTGCGCCGCTTGGTCGACGGCGTCCGCATCCCGTCCGTTGACCACGACCCCGGCGCCGAGATCGGCCAGCAGCGTGGCCACCGCCAATCCGACGCCACGCGTGCCGCCCACCACCACCGCGCCGCGACCCGACAGCGGTTCGCTAATTCGTGGTCCCCGCTTCCGAGAACGTCATCGCGTCCATGTTCCAGTAGCCGCGCAGGTTGGTGATCAGGCCCGCATCGTCGACCCGGTAGGTGAACACCCCACGGACCGTGGCGACGAAGCCATTGGGGAACGTGGTCTCCAGCACCAGGATGTAGGCGATCTCGCGTGCGCTGCTCGAGGGGAACGTCTCCTCGCAGGTGATGCGCAGCCGGTTGGGACCGATGTTGGTGTCGAAGAAGGCCGCGAGGGCCTCCTTGCCGCGCACCCCCGTGCCGTCGGGGTTGGTGACGGCCTCGCCGATCGGGTCCTCGACGACGATGTCGTCGGACATCAGGGCCAGCCAGCCCTCCCGGTCGCCGCTCTGGACGCAGCGCCACGACGCGCGGGACGCGGCGACCACCGGTGCGAGCGCCACGGTGCCGTTTTCAGGATCGGTCATGCGGACCTACCGGTCGGCGTCGGTGTATCGGATCACGCCGCGGATGTTGCGGCCCTCCAGCATGTCCTTGTAACCGTCGTTGATCTGCTCGAGCTTGTACTGCCGGGTCACCATGTCGTCGAGGTTCAGCCGGCCCGCCTTGTACATCGACAGCAGCTGAGGGATGTCGAAGTGCGGGTTGCCGCCGCCGAAGATGGTGCCCTGCAGGTTCTTCTGCAGCAGCGTGAGCATCGACAGGTTCAGCGTCACGTCGGAGCTGGCCATGTTCGCGACCGCGGTCACCACGCACGTGCCGCCCTTGGCGGTGATGTTGAGGTAGTTGTCGATCTCTTCGCCCTTGAGCTCACCGGTGGTGATGATGGTCTTCGAGGCCATCCGGCCCTGGGTGACCTCGGCGACGCCCATCATGGCGCTGCCGATGTCGGGGTAGACGTGCGTGGCGCCGAACTTGAGCGCCTGGTCGCGCTTCCACTCGACCGGGTCGATGGCGAAGATGTTGCGGGCCCCCGCATTGAGCGCGCCCTGCAGCGCACCCATGCCGACGCCGCCGATGCCGGCGATCACGACGTCGTCGCCGGGGCGGACGTGCGCGCTGCGCACCGCCGAGCCGTAGCCCGTGGTCACGCCGCAGCCGACGAGACAGGCCACCTCGAACGGGATGGACGGGTCGATCTTCACCACGGAGCTCTTGTGGACGACCATGTACGGGCTGAACGTGCCGAGCAGGGTCATCGGGATGACGGGGGTGCCGTCCTTGACCGCGTGAATGCGGTGGGTGTTGTCGGAGACCGCGGTGCCCTGCAGCAGCATCGCGCCCAGGTCGCAGAGGTTGCGCAGACCGGCCTGACAGGACGGGCACGAACCGCAGGACGGGATGAACGACAGCACCACGTGGTCACCGGGCTCGAGCCCCTCGACGCCCGGGCCCACCTCGGTGACGATGCCGGCGCCCTCGTGGCCGCCCAGGACCGGGAAACCGGCCATCGGGATGTCGCCGGTGACCAGGTGGTGGTCGGAATGGCACATTCCGGACGCTTCCATCTGGATCTTGACCTCGTCCTTGACGGGGTCGCCGATCTCGATCTCCTCGATCGACCAGGGCTGGTTGAACTCCCAGATCAGAGCGCCTTTGGTCTTCATATCTCCTGCTTTCGACGGGTGCCTCTGTCACCAGACTAGAGGCTCTAGTTAGCCACATCACACCGCCCCCAAGCAACCGCTTGGTGGTGTTCACCAGATCGGGACGGGGGCCTCGCCGAGGGGGTAGTACCCGGGCAGTTTCTCCCCGGCCAGCGAGCGCTCGATGCGCTTCTGCATGGTGGGGGTGAGGTCGCCCGACTCGATCAGCTTCAGGAACGCCTTCTGCACGTGGCCGAAGTCGAAGAAGTCGCGCTGCCATTCGATGAGCAACTGGTCGTTGAGCCGGAACCAGCTGCCGCCGATGCCGTAGATCTCGTCGCGCGAGCCGTCGCTCTTGTTGGCGATCTGCTTCCAGAAGCCGACGATCTCGTTCTGCTTCTCGTCGATGAGCACCTTCTGGTATTCGTAGACCCAGTTCTCCAGGCCCTCCATCTCCAAACCAAGCGCGACATCGCGGATCTCGTTCTTGTTGAGACACATGACGTCTTCTTTGGGGCCGATGTTCCAGCCGTAGGTCGCGTCGTCGGTGTAGAAGTCCGCCAACGGTTTCCAGTCGCCCGCCTTCTCCGCGTCCTGGTTGGCCGTCAGCCAGCGCTGGACCCAGTCCTCTAATTGTTCGCGTGACGCCATTGCGCTTGACCTTTCAGTCGTTCTCAATGATTGACAGTGCTCGGGTGGGACACATCTCGACAGCCCGCTCGACGTCCTCACGGATGTCGTCGGGAGGTTCCGAGTCGACGATTTCCACGATGCCCCGCTTGGGCACCGAAAAGACGTCGGGCGCTTCCAGTTCGCACATGGCGTGGCCCTGGCACAGATCGGCGTCGACCTCCACGCGGTAGCTGCCCATGTCTCAGGCCCTGTCCTTGCGCCTGCGGTAGCGCACCTTCGCCGGTCGCGCCAACTGCACCACCATCTTGGAGTGATCATTGCGATAGGTCTCCGGCGGCTGCGCCATCTCGAACTCGTACTCGCGCAACAGCACCGAGAAGATCGCCTTGATCTGCATCTGGGCGAACGCCGCGCCCACGCAGCGGTGCTTGCCTGCGCCGAACGGGATCCACGTCCACCGGTTGATCAGGTCTTCCTGGCGCGGCTTCTCGTAGCGGTCGGGGTCGAACGCATCCGGATCGGGGAAGTCCTCGGGGATCCGGTTGGAGATGGCCGGGGACGCCGCCACCATCTGCCCCTTGTGGATCGGGTGTCCTGCCACCTCGAACTCGTCCTGGGCGACACGCATCAGGATGATCAGCGGCGGATGCAGTCGGAGAGTCTCTTTGAGCGCGTTGTCGATCTTCGGAATCTGGCGCAGCGCATGGAAACTCACCTCCTGGCCGTCGGCGTAGAGATCGTCGAGCTCCTGCTGGACCTGGGCGTGGTAGTCCGGGTGGCGCAGCAGCTCGATGAGCGTCCAGCTCGACGTTCCCGAGCTGGTGTGGTGGCCGGCGAACATCAGGGAGATGAACATGCCGGTGACCTCGTTGGCCGAGAAGCGCGGATTGCCGTCGTCGTCCTTGATCGAGACCAGGACGTCGAGCAGGTCGCGGTCACTCTTGTCGGTGGGCGGGTTCGCGATGCGGCCGTTCATGACCTCCTGGACCAACTCGACCAGGCTCGCCCGCGCCTCGTCACGGATGCGGAAGCTCTCGATCGGCAGGTAGGGGTCGACGTAGCAGAGCGGATCGGTGCCGCGTTCGAGCAGGTGGTAGTAGTTCGCGAACCGCGAGTCGAGCTGGTTGCGGAACTTCTGGCCGATGAGGCAGGCCGTCGACGTGTAGATGGTCAGCTCGGCGAAGAACTCCAGCAGGTCGATTTCGCCGTCGTCGCCCCAGTTCTCGATCATCCTGCGGACTTCGTTCTCGATCGTGGCGGCGTGGCCCTTCATCTGCTCGCCGCGCAGCGCGGTGTTGTGCAGCATCTCGGCCCGGCGCTCGGGGTCGGCGTCGAACACCACACCCTCACCGAAGATCGGCGTCATGAAAGGGTAGGCCTCGGCCTGGTTGAGCTCGCTGTCGCTGGAGCGGAAGAAGAACTCGTTGGCCTCGGCGCCGGAGAGCATCACCACCTGCTTGTCGGCGAGCTGGAACCAGCCGACGTCGCCGCATTCCTCGCGGATGCGCGTCATCAGGCCGATCGGGTCGGTGCGGAACTCCTCGAGGTGGCCGTGCTCGTCCTCACCACCTGAGACGCGGGGCACCACTGGGGTGGTCATGTCAGGTTCTCCTCGTTCAGCGTGAGCTTTTGGCGTTCCTTGGTGTCCGCCAGTGGGGCTTCGGGCTGCAGCTCCATGTTCGCGATGAAACCGCCCCGCGGGGTCTCGGCGACGAAGGTGATCGCCCTGGCGAGGTCGGCGGCGCGCAGGAAGTAGTCGTGACGGGCCTGGCCCCACTTGGCCCAGTCCTCCAGTGCGGGGCCGATCAGTTCGGCGGGCAGGCTCCAGCCCATCGAGGTCTTGGTGGGTCCGGGGTGCACGATCGACGCGCGCACGCCGGTGCCCTCGAGTTCCATCTGGTAGTTGTTCACCATGGCGACCAGCGCGGCCTTGGCCGCGCCGTAGGCGCCCATGTGCGGCCGTTGCCGCAACGCCACGTCGGAACCGACGAAGATCAGATCTCCGCGGCGGCGTTCGAGCATGCCGGGCAGCACCGCGGTGGCGACGCGGTTGGCGCCGATGAGGTGGATCTGCACCTGCGACTCGAACTGCTCGGTGCTGATCGCATCGAGCTTGCCGAAGTAGGTGTCGCCGGCGCCTGAGACGAGTACCTCGATGTCGCCGAGTTCGGAGGTGGTCTGCTCGACGGCGGCTTTGACCGAGTCGGGGTCGGTGACGTCGAGGTGCACCGCGACGGCTTCGCCGCCGGCGGCGCGGATCTGTTCGACGATCTCCTGGCATTTGTCCACGCGGCGCGCGCCGAGCGCGACCGGAAAGCCGTGTGCGGCAAGGTCGACGGCGGTGGCCGCGCCGATACCGGAGGAGGCGCCGGCGACCAGTGCGGGTCGGCGGTCGGGCAGTGGTTCGAATCGAGGCATGTGACGGGTCCTTCAGCGCACTTCCACGTTGATGGGCAGGTGGGCGAATCCGCGGACGTTGCTCGAGTGGACGCGGACGGCGTTGGCCTCGTCGACCTCGTATCCGCGGATTCGTTTGAACAGTTCGGCCAGCGCGACGCGGGCCTCCATGCGGGCCAGGTGCGCACCCAGGCAGAAGTGCGCGCCGCTGCCGAAACTCATCAGCTTCGAACCGATCTCGCGGCCGATGACGAAGTCGTCGGGGTTCTCGAAGACGCGCTCGTCGCGGTGCGCCGAGCCGGGCAGCAGCAACAGCACGTCACCGTCGGGGATCACGGTGTCATAGAGGGTGAGTTCCCCGACGACGGTGCGAGCGAGGACCTGGCTGGACGTGTCGTAACGCAGCGTCTCCTCGACCCACAGCGGCACCCGGCTCAGGTCGTCGTACACCGGCTTCAGCTGATCGGGATTGCGGTGGCCCCAGAAAGCGGCATTGGCAAGCAGTTTGGTGGTCGTCTCGTTCCCGGCGATCACCATCAGGAACATGAAGCCCAGGATCTCGTCGTCGGTGAGGCGGTCCCCGTCGATCTCGGCCTCGAGCAGGGCTGAGGTCAGGTCGCCGGTGAGCGCCGCGCGGCGCTCGGCGACCATGTTCTGGTAGTAGACGATGAGGTTGATCGAGGCCTCGACCGCCGCGGGCGGGACGTCGGTGACCCCTTCGTCGCGGTGCATCACGCCGTCGGCCCAGGCGCGGACCTGCGCGCGATCGGCCTGCGGAACCCCCATCAGCTCGGAGATGACGTCCATCGGCAGCTTGCCCGCGAATTCGTCGACGTAGTCCACGGTTTCGCCGTCGGAGGCTTTCTCGAGCATGGTGTCGAGGTGGGCGACCGCGATCTCGGTGACCCGGGGCTCGAGTTCGCGGATCCGGCGCGGGGTGAAGCCCTTGGAGACCAGGGTGCGCAGGCGCAGGTGGGCGGGATCGTCCATGGCGAGGAACGACATCGTCTTCGACGCGTGCGGACCGCGCGACGCCGGATCGAGCGACACCCCGAATTTGTTGGACAGCGTTGTGCTGTTGCGGAATCCGCTCAGCACGTCCTGGTGCCGCGACAACGCCCAGAAGCCCAGCTCGGAGTTGCGGTACAGCGGGGCCTCGTCACGCAGCCTCTGGTAGTACGGGTACGGATCTTCGTGGAAGTCGTAGTCGTACGGGTCGAGCAGGATCTCGCTCGTGGTCATTTCTCGTCTCCGACGATGAGGCCGACCACGTAGCTGAGGCGGTCGGCGATTTGGTGGTAGGTGAACGCGCCGCTGCCCGCGTTGACCAGCGCGCCGAAGAACGTCATCTCCAGCGCGGCCAGCGTGCGGGGATCGGCGTCGGGGCCGACGGCCGAGCGGATGCGCCGGTGGATCTCGCCGCCGATCCGTTCGCGTACGGCGCGCACCGCGGGATCGTTGCCCGACAGCAGCGCCGTCGTGCACGCGGCCGCCACCTCGGGTTCGTCGGCCACCGTCAAGGCCATGCTGCGCAGCGTCTTCTCGACGCGGCTGGTTGTGCTGTCGTTGACGTCGGTGAAGTACTCGACCTGCTGCACGAGGTCGAGGTAGATCTCGGCGATAAGGTGGTTCTTCGACGAGAAGTACGTGTAGGCGGTGGCCGGTGCGACTTTCGCCCGTGCGGCCACTGCACGCACGGTCAGTTCCGCGTAGGAGGTTTCGCGCAGCATCTCCAGGCCGGCGTCGAGCACCTTGCGGAACGTCTCTTCCTGCCGCCGATTGCGGCGCGCCGACCGGTCGGTCTCGGTGATCGCGGCGGCGGCATCACTGGACACATGTCCAACATATCCGACAGCCGGCTCGACAGGCAAGTGGATCGATGAAACCCCTGATGAAGATGGCAATTCCCCCGACAGGGCCAGGCGCTCTTGCTTGTCGAGCGCGGCGCGAGCTATGGTGCGACGGACATATGCCGGACAACTGTCCAGAGATGCAGACAGGGAGGTCGGATGGGAATCCTGGCCGATCGCGAGAGCAGACTGCTCATCGACGGAAAGCTCGTCGCGGGGAGCGCGGGGACCTTTCCCACCGTGAACCCGGCAACCGAGGAGACGCTCGGGGTGGCCGCGGACGCGAGCGGCGACGACATGTCCGCGGCGATCGCTGCGGCGCGGCGCGCTTTCGACGAGACCGGCTGGTTGACCGACACCGCGCTGCGGGTGCGCTGCATCCGCCAGTTGCAGCAGGCCATGCGGGACCACGTCGACGAGCTGCGCGAGTTGACGATGGCCGAGGTGGGTGCTCCCCGGATGCTGACCTCTGCGGCGCAGCTCGAGGGGCCGGTCGAGGACCTGAGTTTCTGTGCCGACACCGCTGAGTCCTACGCCTGGTCCACCGATCTGGGCATCGCGGCGCCGATGGGCATCAAGACGAGGCGCTCCGTCGCCCGGGAGGCCATCGGTGTCGTCGGCGCCATCACGCCGTGGAACTTCCCGCACCAGATCAACCTCGCGAAGATCGGGCCGGCGCTCGCGGCGGGGAACACCCTGGTGCTCAAGCCTGCTCCCGACACCCCCTGGGCTGCCGCGATTCTCGGCGAGTTGATCACCGAGCACACCGACTTCCCGGCCGGTGTCGTCAACATCGTGACCTCCAGCGACCACGGCGTGGGTGCGCTGCTCTCGCAAGACGCCCGGGTGGACATGGTGTCGTTCACCGGTTCCACCAACACCGGCCGCGCGGTGATGGCCGACAGCGCCGCGACCCTGAAGAAGGTGTTCCTCGAACTCGGCGGCAAGTCGGCGTTCCTCGTGCTCGACGACGCCGATCTCGCCGGCGCGTGTGCCATGGCGGCGTTCACCGCCTCGATGCACGCCGGGCAGGGTTGCGCGATCACGACGCGGCTCGTGGTGCCGCGCAACCACTACGACGCGGCGGTCGAGGCGGCGGCGGCCACCATGGGCGGCCTCAAACCCGGAGATCCGACCGATCCGGGCACGATCTGCGGTCCACTGATCTCGGAGCGTCAGCGTGAACGGGTTCAGGGTTACCTCGATTCGGCGACCGCCGAGGGCGGCCGATTCGCCTGCGGCGGAGGACGTCCCGCCGACCGGGACATTGGTTACTTCATCGAGCCGACCGTGATCGCCGGGCTGGACAACACCGCGAAGGTCGCGCGGGAAGAGATCTTCGGTCCCGTGCTGACGGTGATCGCACACGACGGTGACGACGACGCCGTGCGCATCGCCAACGACTCCCCGTACGGCCTGTCCGGCACGGTGTTCTCCGGTGACGAGCAGCGCGCCTCGGCGGTCGCGGCGCGTCTGCGCGTCGGCACGGTGAACGTCAATGGTGGCGTGTGGTATTCGGCCGACATGCCGTTCGGCGGCTACAAGCAGTCCGGTATCGGGCGGGAGATGGGGCTCGCGGGTTTCGAGGAGTACCTCGAGATCAAGGCGATTGCCACGGCGGTGTGACATGCGAGCGGCGAACTGAGGAGATGCCAGTGGGATTGTACGGAGACCAGTTCAAGGACAAGGTGGCCATCGTCACCGGCGCCGGAGGCGGCATCGGGCAGGCCTATGCCGAGGCGCTCGCCCGGGAGGGCGCGGCCGTCGTCGTCGCCGACATCAACACCGAGGGTGCGCAGAAGGTGGCGGACGGCATCACCGGCGAGGGACGCAACGCGCTCGCGGTGCGGGTCGACGTCTCCGATCCCGAGTCGGCCAAAGAGATGGCTGGGCAGACCCTTTCGGAGTTCGGCGGCATCGACTACCTGGTCAACAACGCGGCCATCTTCGGCGGGATGAAGCTCGACTTCCTGGTCACCGTCGACCCCGAGTACTACCGCAAGTTCATGAGCGTGAACCTCGACGGAGCCCTGTGGTGCACCCGCGCGGTGTACCGCAAGATGGCCAAGCGCGGCGGCGGGGCGATCGTCAACCAGTCCTCCACAGCCGCCTGGCTTTACGCGAACTTCTACGGTCTGGCCAAGGTCGGCATCAACGGACTGACCCAGCAGCTCTCGCGTGAGCTCGGTGGGCAGAACATCCGGATCAACGCGATCGCACCGGGCCCGATCGACACCGAGGCCAACCGCACGACCACGCCGCAGGAGATGGTGGCCGACATCGTCAAGAACATCCCGCTGTCACGCATGGGGCAGCCCGACGACCTCGTGGGGATGTGTCTGTTCCTGCTGTCGGATCAAGCGAAGTGGATCACCGGGCAGATCTTCAACGTCGACGGCGGACAGATCATCCGGTCATGACCGCCACCACCCTCGGCTACATCGGCCTGGGCAATCAGGGCGCGCCGATGGCCAAGCGGCTCGTCGGCTGGCCCGGCGGACTGGTCGTGTTCGACGTGCGGGCCGAGGCGATGACACCCCTGGCCGAACAGGGCGCGACCGTGGCCGATAGCGTCGCCGACGTCGCCAAGGCGGCCGACGTGATCAGCGTGACCGTGCTGACGGACGCGCAGGTGCGCGACGTCGTCGGCGAGCTCGGCGACCACGCAAAGCCAGGAACGGTCATCGCGATCCATTCCACGATCGAGCCCGGCACCGCGGCCGAACTGGCGGAGAGGTTGCAGCCGAGAGGGATTCACGTGGTCGATGCCCCCGTCAGCGGCGGCGCCGCAGCGGCCGACAAGGGCGAGCTCGCCGTGATGGTCGGCGCCGATGACGACGCCTACGACACGGTGAAGCCCGTGTTCAAGCAGTGGGCGTCGATGGTGGTGCGGGCCGGCGAACCGGGGGCGGGCACCCGGATGAAGCTGGCCCGCAACATGCTGACGTTCATCGGATTCGCCGCGGCCTGCGAGGCGCAGAGGCTGGCCGAGGCGGCCGGCATCGACCTGCAGAAGCTCGGCCGGGTGGTCCGGCACAGCGACGCGCAGAGCGGCGGCCCCGGCGCGATCATGGTGCGCGACGACACCGGTCCGCTGAGCGCCGACCACTTCCTGTACGACATGTTCGTCCACACCCGTGGTCTCGCCGAGAAGGATCTGCGGCTGGCTCTCACGCTCGGTGAGGACACCGGCGTGGAGTTGCCGCTCGCCGAGATCGCCCTGCAGAACCTGGCGGCCGGACTCGGTGTGCCGCATCCGACCTCGACGCCCAAGGAGTGACACCGATGGACGAACTGCGCCGCAAGGGCCTGGACAAGATGAACGAGGTGTACGGCTGGGAGATGCCGGACATGCCGGGGGAGTACTTCGCCCTCACCGCCGACCACCTCTTCGGCACGATCTGGACGCGGCCCGGCCTGTCCATGCGAGACAAGCGCATCATGACGCTGACCGTGGTGACCGCGCTGGGGATCACCGATCTGGCCGAGATCCAGGCCAACGCCGCAATGGCCAACGAGGAGCTCACCGAGGACGAGCTCAAGGAGATGGCCATCTTCCTCACCCACTACCTGGGCTTCCCACTTGGCTCCAAACTCGACGGGGCGGTGACCAAGGTGGCCAAACAGCGCAAGAAGGCCGCCGAACGCGGCGGCGGGGAAGACAAGAAGGCGAATGTCAACGCGGCGCTGAACATGCACTCGGGGAGCACGCTCGATGACCAGTAGGTATGCGGGGCTGACCCGCGAACAGCTCGCCGTGCTCGTGCCCGAGCTGCTGCTCATCGGGCAGATGATCGATCGCTCCGGGATGGCATGGTGCATCAGCAATTTCGGCCGTGAGGCGATGCTGCAGATCGCCATCGAGGAGTGGATGGGTGCCAGCCCCATCTACACCCGGCGGATGCAGAAGGCGCTGCGCTACGAGGGCACCGACGTCATCACGATCTTCAAGGGGCTGCAACTCGACATCGGCGCCCCGCCGCAGTTCATGGACTTCCGCTACACCGTGCACGACCGCTGGCATGGCGAGTTCCACCTCGACCACTGCGGCGCACTGCTCGACGTCGAGCCCATGGGCGAGGACTACGTGCGCGGCATGTGCCACGACATCGAGGACCCGACCTTCGACGCCACCGCGGTGGCCACCAACCGCAGGGCGCAGATCAGGCCCATCCACCGGCCGCCGCGCGCCCCGGCCGACCGCCACCCGCACTGCGCGTGGACGGTCGTCATCGACGAATCGCACCCGGAGGTCGCCGACCATCCGGTCCTCGAGGTGATCGCGCGCACCCGCGCGGCCCACACCGAGCTCGACCCGATCGAGCCTGCGAATGAGGGACAGAGCGATTACTCGGGAGAGCTGTTGTCGGACTTCGACTTCGGCGCGTTCTCCCACTCGGCGCTGGTGCGGATGGCCGACGAGGTCTGCCTGCAGATGCACCTGCTCAACCTGTCGTTCGTGATCGCGGTGGGTGCCCGGGCCGGGGCGAACCTCGGGCTGGCGACCGACATCTGCACCAAGCAGCTCATCGGGGTGGCGGGCCTGGCCGCCGAGCGCATCCACCGTGCGCTCGGACTGCCCGACGGCATCGACGGTGCGATCGAGATGCTGCGGCTGCACCCGCTGCTGAATCCGGCCGCCTATGTCGACGCCGAGTTCGGACCCGACACGGTGCGGGTGCAGCGGTCACCGGCCCATGAGGACGGCGCCTGGGTGGCGCTGGTGCACCCGGACGAGGCCCGGCCGCTGCAGGCCGCGGTCGCCGCGATCGATCCGCACCTCGACGTGGAGCTCACCGGCACCCGCACCGACTGGACCGCGCAGGTGGTGCGGCGCGACAGTCCGGCCCGGGAGATGGGGGAGGTGTCGGTGGTGAAGTTCAGCGGCGGAGCGTCGTTCACCTTCGAGCCGCGTCGGTCCCTGCCGCTGACGGTCGTTTAAGTCCGCAGCGCGCCGCCCACCCACCGGCGCAGATAACGGCGCAGCGCCGCCCCGCGGCGCGGTGGCCGCCCGGGATCGATGACGAAGGACTGGATCACCCGCAGCAGATGCTCGGCCAGTTCGTCGAGGTCGTCGTCTCCGTATCCGATGCCGGCCCAGTCGACGTCGAGACGTCCGACCATGTCGCGGGCGAACCGCAGCGCGACGTCGGAGGTGACGGACTCCACGTGCGCCGCCCCGCCCGGCACCATCAGCAGGCCGATGTACTTCTCCCGGGGCAGCCACTCCAGCGCCGTGGCAACCGCTTCGGTGACCGCGTCGGCCGGGTCGGTGACACCGGCGACGTGCGCGGCGAGGCGCTCCAGAAAGCCGTCGACGGCACGCACTGCCGCGGCCACCAGCAGCGCCTCGGTGCTGGGGAAGTACCGGTACACCGTCTGCCGGGTGACCCCGACAGTTCGGGCCACGTCGGAGATCGAGAAGTCGGCGCCGTGGTCCTCGATGGCCTTGCCCGCCGCAGCAAGGATCCGGCCGACTGCCTCCTCGTCCGAGGCGGGTTTGGCTCCAGACCAGCCGTGGGTGCGCACGATGGCACC
Source organism: Mycolicibacterium psychrotolerans (assembly GCF_010729305.1). Taxonomy (NCBI): domain Bacteria; kingdom Bacillati; phylum Actinomycetota; class Actinomycetes; order Mycobacteriales; family Mycobacteriaceae; genus Mycobacterium; species Mycolicibacterium psychrotolerans. The sequence goes on from NZ_AP022574.1 coordinate 1,729,898, forward strand.
CTAGTCCCGGCTACCGATAGGAGACCCGCAGCTCCTTCACCCCGTTGATCCACCCCGACCGCAGCCGCTGCGGTTCGGCCAACTTGGCGATGTCGGGGATCTGGCTGGCGATCTCGTCGAACATCAACTTGATCTCCATGCGCGCGAGGTTCGCCCCGATGCAGTAGTGCGCGCCGTTGCCGCCGAACGCCAGATGCGGGTTGGGGTCGCGCAGGATGTCGAACTCGAAGGGCCGGTCGAACACGTCCTCGTCGAAGTTGGCGGAACTGTAGAACAACCCGACCCGCTGGCCCTCGGCGATCGTCAGGCCGCCGAGCTCGACGTCGCGGTTGGCGGTGCGCTGGAAGCAGTGCACCGGCGTCGCCCAGCGGATGATCTCGTCGACGGCGGTCTGCGGCCGCTCGCGCTTGAACAGCTCCCACTGGTCGGGGTTCTCCAGGAACGCGTTCATGCCGTGGGTCATCGCGTTGCGGGTGGTCTCGTTGCCCGCGACGGCGAGCAGGATGACGAAGAACGCGAACTCCACATCGGACATCGACTGCCCCTCGAGGTCGGCCTGCACCAGCCGGGTGACGATGTCGTCGGCGGGGCAACGACGGCGCTCCTCGGCCATCGTGTACGCGTAGCCCATCAACTCGGCGTTGGCGGTCGTGGGATCGGAGTCGAAGTCCGGGTCGTCGGTGTTCATGATGCAGTTCGTCCAGTGGAACAGCCGCTCGCGGTCGGCCTCGGGGACGCCGATCAGATCGGCGATGGCCAGCAGCGGCAACCCTATCGCGATGTCATCAACGAAGTTGCCGGCGTCCGTCTCGGCGGCGGCGCGCACGATCTGCCGCGCCGAGACAGCCAGTTTCTCCCCCAGCGTCGCGATGGCCCGCGGGGTGAACAGCCGCGACACGATCTTCCGCAGCCGGGTGTGCTCCGGAGCGTCATGGTTGATCAGGAGGGCCTTGGTCAGCTCCAACTGCTCGGCGGTGACGCCGTCGGGCAGTCGCATCACCGCACCCTTCCGGTTGGTCGACCACAGGGCACCGTCACGCGAGATCGCCTTGATGTCCGCGTGACGGGAGATCACCCAGTAGCCGCCGTCGTCGAAGACCGACTCCTGCTGCGCGTTCCACCACACCGGCGCCGTCCTGCGCAGCTCGGCGAACTCGGTCACCGGGATGCCGTGGAGCAGTACGTCCGGGTCGGTGAAGTCATACCCCGGGGGCAGGAGCGAAGCGACTCGGGGGGAGGTGGAGCCCTGGGGCAGAGACATGACGATCACTCCTGTGTGACGTGAAGCACTTTCCCTGACCATACACTGTGAGGCATTGGTGTATGCCCGCAAGGTCTGCGCGACCGTGACGCCCTGCCATTAGGGTGGGCACCTGTGCACGTCCTGGTGATCGGTTCCGGAGCCCGCGAACATGCGCTGCTGCTTGCGCTGCGCCGAGACCCCGAGGTCGACGCGCTCTCGGTGGCGCCCGGCAACGCGGGCACCTCAGCGCTTGCCGACCAGTACGACGTGGATGTGACGTCGGGCGACGACGTCGTCGCGCTGGCACGCCGGGTGGGGGCCGATCTCGTCGTCATCGGGCCGGAAGTGCCGTTGGTGCTCGGCGTCGCGGACGCCGTGCGGGCCGCCGGCATCGCCTGCTTCGGTCCGACGCGCGACGCCGCCCGCATCGAGGGCTCCAAATCCTTCGCCAAGGACGTGATGAACGCCGCCGGGGTGCGGACCGCGACCAGTGAGATCGTGGACAACCCCGGCCATCTCGACGCCGCGCTGGACCGGTTCGGGCCGCCCGGCGGTGACCGGGCCTGGGTCGTCAAGGACGACGGACTTGCGGCGGGCAAGGGCGTCGTGGTCACCGACGACCGCATCGTCGCCCGCGCCCACGCCGCCAGCCTGCTCGAGGCCGGCCACCCAGTGCTGCTCGAGTCCTTCCTCGACGGTCCCGAGGTGTCGCTGTTCTGCCTCGTCGACGGCGAGACGGTGGTGCCGCTGCTACCGGCGCAGGACTTCAAGCGTGTCGGTGACGGCGACACCGGCCCCAACACCGGGGGCATGGGCGCCTACACGCCGCTGCCGTGGTTGCCGGCGGACACGACCGACCGCATCGTGGACGAGATCATCAAACCCGTTGCCGCCGAACTGGTTCGGCGGGGCAGCGCATTCTCCGGCCTGCTCTACGCAGGTCTGGCGATCACCTCGAAGGGTCCGGCCGTCGTCGAATTCAACTGCCGCTTCGGCGATCCGGAGACCCAGGCGGTGCTGGCGCTGCTCGACTCCCCGCTGGGCCGGCTGCTGCGGGCGGCCGCCACCGGCGAGTTGGCCGCCGCGCCGGCGCCGCGCTGGCGTGACGGCGCGGCCGTCACGGTCGTCGTCGCCGCCGAGAACTATCCCGGCCGGCCCCGGGTCGGCGACGTCATTCACGGCGCCGACGCCGACGGCGTCCTGCATGCCGGTACCGCCCGCCGGGACGACGGGGCGCTGGTGTCCTCGGGCGGGCGGGTGCTCTCGGTGGTCGGCACCGGCGCCGACCTGGCGGCGGCACGCACCTCGGCGTACGCCATCCTGGATGGAATCCGGTTGCCCGGCAGTCACTTCCGCACCGACATCGGGCAGGCCGCAGCCGAAGGACGGATCGGCCTCTAAACCGTCAGCAACGGCGCCATCCAGCTCAGTTCGGAACTGAGCTGCGAGGACCAGAACGCCGCGTTGTGTCCACCCGGCGAGAACCCGCCGGCGGGCGGAGTCGGCAGTTGGCCGATGAACTGCCGGGTGGCCGAGGCGAACGGATCGTCGTCGCCGCAGTCGATGCGCACCGGGATGCCGGTCAAGCCGGCGAGGCCCCAGACGCTGTTGGCCTCGTAGTCCGCCGCGTCGTCGAAGGCGCCGGGCGCCGCAGCGCCGGCAGACGTCCACAGAGCAGGACTCACGGCACAGATCGCCGCGGTGCGCCCGGCGCCCAGCCGGGTGCCCAGCAGCAAGGCGCCGTAGCCGCCCATCGACCAGCCCAGGAATCCGACGCGCGACGTGTCGAGGCCCTGCTCGGCGAGCAGCGGCAGGAACTCGTCGAGCACCATCGCCCCCGAGTCGTCACCCGACGCGCGCCGGTGCCAGTAGCCGTTGCCGCCGTCGACCGCTGCCAACGCGAACGGTGGCAGGCCCGCCCGCACGGCGTCGGCGAGGAATTGCTCGGCGCCCATCGACATCACTGTCTGGGCGCTGCTGTCCTTGCCGTGCAGCAGGATCACCGGCCGCAGCGGCGCGGTCTGCCCGGGCGGGCGGGCGACGATCCAGTTGGCCGGTGCGCCACCGCGCGCCGCCGACGGAAACGATCCCGCGGCATACGTCGGCGCGGCCGCCGGTGGCGCCCCCGCGGCTGTCGCCCGGCTCATCGCGGACACTGCGGCTACTCCTGTTGCGGTCGCGAGGCCCGCCCGGAAACCGAGCCCGAGCATCTCCCGCCGGCTGATCGTCGGCATGCGCGCCATCATGCCAGCCCCACCCGTTCCAACATCCGGGCGAATTGCCGAAAGCCCGATGTCACAACCCTCTGACTGGCACGATGTCAAGCGTGACGGCAGCAGTCACTCCCAAGGGAGAACGTCGGCGGTATGCGCTGGTCAGCGCCGCTGCCGACCTGCTGTGCGAAGGCGGCTTCGACGCCGTGCGGCACCGCGCCGTGGCCCGCCGCGCCGGACTGCCGCTGGCGTCGACGACCTACTATTTTTCTTCGCTGGACGACCTGATCGCCAAAGCCGTGGAGTACGTCGGAACGCTGGAAACCCAGGCGCTGCAGGACCGGGTGGCCGCTTTGTCGCGGCGCCGGCGCGGCGCCGAGTCGACCGCCGACATCCTCGTCGATTTGCTCGTCGGGGACAGTCCCGAGCGGGTGACCGAACAGTTGATCTCACGCTACGAGCGGCTCATCGCGTGCGCGCGGCAACCGGGCCTGCGCGACATCCAGCGCAGGATCCTCAAGCACCGCACCGATGCCGTCATCGAGGTCGTCGAGCGCTGCGGCCGATCGGTGCGCGCGGAGCTGCTCACCGCGCTGGTGTGCGCGGTCGACGGCGCGGTGGTGGCGGCACTCGTCGGCGACGGCGCCGGACCCCGTGCCACGGCCAGGGCCACGCTGATCGACGTGATCGACGTGCTTGCCCCCTTCAACTAGCGACGTTTGTCTTCGTAGGCCGATGGTTAACTCCCTTCCGGTGATCCTCACCGACTCCCTGGGCGCCGTCGTGGACACGGTCCTGGACCGGTCGGTGGTGCTGGGCTACACGAAGATCGGTTCGCGGCTGCGGGCGTTGTGGTGGCCCGCCGATCCCGCCCCGGACGCGATGGCCGGCAAGCGGGTGGTGGTCACCGGCGCCACGGCCGGCATCGGGGAGGCGATGGCGGGGTCGTTCGCGCGGCTCGGGGCCACCGTCCATCTGCTCGGCCGCGACCCGGGCAAAGTGGGTCGGTCCGCGGCAACCGTGCGCGCCGCCGTCCCGGGCGCCGACGTGGTCGAGGAGGTCTGCGACGTCGCCGATCTCGCCGCGGTGCGGTCCTGGACCGCCGACTTGGCCGCGCGCGTCGATGCCTTGCACGGGCTGGTGCACAACGCGGGAGTGATGCCCAAGGAGCGGGCCGAGACCGCGCAGGGTCACGAGGTGCAGCTGGCCTGCCACGTGCTCGGCCCGCATCTAATGACCGAGAACCTCCTGGGGTTGCTTGGCGCGGCCGGCGAGTCGGCCATCGTGTTCATGTCCTCGGGGGGCATGTACAGCGCGCCGGTGAAGCGTTGGACCGTCGACGAACTCGAATCGCGCGACGGCCCGTACAACGGGGTGCGCGTCTATGCGCGGACCAAACGGATGCAGGTACTGCTGGCCGATGCCTGGGCGAACCGGTTGAGCGACAGCACTATTCGCGTGTACAGCACGCATCCCGGCTGGGTCGAGACGCCCGGTGTCGCCGAGGCGCTGCCTGGCTTCCGGCGCGTGACCCGGCCGCTGCTGCGCGACACCGCCGACGGCGCCGACACCACCGTCTGGCTGGTGGCCACGCGTCCCGAATCCGGTCCAGGCCACTTCTGGCACGACCGCGCCCAGCGCCCAACGACGTTCGGTTGGGAGCGGGGCGTGGATCCGAGGCTGGCCGCGTCGTTCTTCGACGAGGTTTCCGCGTTGGCCCTGCGGAGCACCGCCGGGTGATCGATGATGAGTGAGCCGAGCGACGAGTCAGGGGAGGCGTGATGGCGGAATCGTTGACCAGCCAGCAGAACGCTGACAAGCCACCGGAACTGAAGCGGGTGATGGGCCCGGGGCTGCTGCTGTTGTTCATCGTCGGCGACATCCTCGGCACCGGCGTCTACGCGCTCGTCGGCGACGTGGCCGCTGAAGTCGGTGGGGCGGCCTGGGTTCCGTTCCTCGTCGCGTTCGGCATCGCGGCAGTCACGGCCTTCAGCTACCTCGAGCTGGTGACGAAGTACCCCCAGGCCGCAGGCGCGGCGCTCTACGCGCACAAGGCGTTCGGTATCCACTTCGTGACCTTCCTGGTGGCGTTCGTGGTGATGTGCTCCGGAATCACCTCGGCGTCAACGGCTTCCAGAGCGTTCGCAGCCAACTTCTTCGAAGGCATCGACGTCGACGCACCCAAGCTCGGGGTGGCGGTGCTGGCGCTGGCGTTCATGGCGGCGCTCGCGGCGATCAACTTCCGCGGCGTGGGGGAGAGCGTCAAGCTCAACGTCGTCCTCACCATCGTCGAGATCACCGGCCTGGTGGTGGTGATCCTCGTCGGACTCTGGGCCTTCACCGGCTCGGGTGACGTCGACTTCTCCCGCATCGTCGCGTTCGAGACGACCGGCGACAAGAACACCTTCCTCGCCGTGACCGCGGCCACCTCGCTGGCGTTCTTCGCCATGGTCGGATTCGAGGACTCGGTCAACATGGCCGAGGAGACCAAGGACCCGGTGAACACGTTCCCCAAGATCCTGCTCTCCGGCCTGTCGATCGCCGGGGTCGTCTACGTGCTCGTGTCGATCGTGGCGGTGGCCCTGGTGCCCATCGGCAAGCTCGAGGAGAGCGACACCCCTCTCGTCGACGTGGTCAAGGCCGGCGCGCCGGGCCTGCCCATCGACACGATCCTGCCGTTCATCACGATGTTCGCGGTGTCGAACACCGCACTGATCAACATGCTGATGGCGAGTCGTCTGATCTACGGGATGGCGCGCCAGCGCGTGCTGCCGCCGGTGCTCGGGACGGTGCACCCGACCCGGCGCTCGCCGTGGGTGGCGATCGTGTTCACCACGCTCATCGCGTTCGGTCTGATCCTCTACGTCAGCACCTTCGCCAGCAGCAACGCGATCTCCATCCTCGGCGGCACCACCAGCCTGCTGCTGCTCGCGGTGTTCGCGGTGGTCAACGTCGCGGTGCTGGTGCTGCGGCGCGATGTGCGCCAGGCCGGTGGGCATTTCAAGACACCGACGGTCATGCCGGTCATCGGGTTCGTGGCCTCGCTGTACCTGGTCACTCCACTGTCCGGCCGGCCCGCGCAGCAGTACATCGTCGCGGGTGTCCTTGTCGCACTCGGCGTGGTGCTGTTCTTCGTCACCCAGCTGATCAACCGTCAGCTCGGCATCCGCGACGCCCGCATCACCGACCCGACGCACCTGGGAGCCGGCCCCGACGATTGATCGAGCTCTGGTGTGCGTCCAGATCGCACGACGGGCCGATCAGGCGCTCTGGCCGCACACTAGGCCGAGGGTCGTCCCTGGGTGAGGCGCGCAGACCTGTTCTCCAGCAATGTGATTCGATGAGCGTTGCCGGGCAGGTCGATGTAGCGCGCGCCGTAGACCGCCAGAAGCGCGTCGTCGAGGCGGCGGACGGCGCCGGCGGGGAAGCGGTAGTCCATCGCGGCGTTGACCGCGTCGGTATCGACGCCCGCCAGCAGCGTGTCGACCTCGTCGATCGAGTCGATGCCCAGATCCAGCAGCAGCCCCGCCATCCAGCCGTAATGGTCGGTGCGGGACCAGCCCGCGTCGGGGAAGCGGTTCGCCAGATAGGTCGCCAGCACCGGCGTCGGAATGCCGGCATCGCCGGTGGCCTGCGGGCGTTCCGACGGCGTCGTGGACCGCAGCCGCTCGCGGATCGCCGAGAACTCCAGGTCCGCCAGCTCGAGCAGCCCGGCGGCGAGCGTAAACCGGCGATCAAGGTCGGGGGCGTCCTCCTCCGGGATCGACCCCTTGTAGCGCACGTCGTGCTCGAACTCCGCCCAGGCGTGCTGCAGGATCGTGCGCACCTGCACCGACGCCGGTTGCTGCTCTCCCTCGATGGCCAGCAGCAGATGCCGGCTCGCATATCCCCAGCGGCCCTCGCTGGCCGTCTCCACGCCCATGTCGCGGTCGTCGAGCAACCGCATCTCCTCGCCGAGCAATCGGGCCACCGCGGCCACGTCGTCGCGCAGGTAGGTGATCACCCGCAGCCCGATCTGGTCGGTGATCTCCGACAGCGGATCGGCGTACAGCCGGCGACCGTCCACATGCCGGTCGGCCTTGGCCGCGAACGAGGCCACCGACTTGGTGCGCGCCGTCACGCTGAGGTAGTTGATGCCTGCGTCGTCCAGCAGCGCCGTTACCGCGGACAGATACCGGTCGGTGGAGGCCACCAGCTGCGGACGACGCTCGGCGTAGGTGGCGATCGCGTCGTGCACCGCCCCCGGCGTCGGCTCGGGCGGCGCCGGCTCCAGATCGGCCGGCAGGGTCGGGGTGACGATGTAGCCGGTCTCGGCGTCCCCGTAGCACGTCACACCCTCGGGCCGGCGCGCCGCGTACATCGCCACGTACGCGCACACCACCGCGTCCACCGGATCCTCGACGCGCCGCAGGTCGCTTTTGCGCTCGGCCGTCTCGGCCATGGCGCGCAGCTGCGCCCAGTCGGCCGACTCGCTCACCCGCAACGGCGGGTCCGCGGTCGCCAGCCCCTCGACCAACTCCATCAGCCGCAGCAGTTCCGCGCGTAGTTGCGCGACCCCACGACCGGGCTTCGCCTTGTACTTCAGCGTGCGGCCCAGCCGGAACAGCGCCACCATCGCCGCATGGGGGTACACCTCGAGCGCACGCCGGGGCCCACCCGCGAGCGGATCGATGTCGAGGTCGAGTGCCTCGGCGAGCCGGCCCGCGCGGGTGCCGTCGGCGAACTCCGGTTTGCCGGTGTTCGCCGGGTGCGCGCCGGCCTGGAAACGCGCGAAGTCCGCGTTGAGCGCGCGCTCCGCGGGCCGCTGGCCGGTCGGGTTGACGACGATGATCGGCGCGTCGATACCGACGACGCAGCCGCCCTCCACAAAAGGGGCCACCGCGGACCGGATGCTGGCGTCGTCGGTGACCGCCGAGGCCGCCACCAGCCGTCCGCCGTCGTCGATGACGGCGACGCCGGTGGGTTTGCGCTGCCCCCAGGCCAGGTCCAGACCGACGAAATACATGGCCCCTACTGTGCCCGATAGGCTCATACGCCGTGAGCATCCCTAACGTCCTGGCCAGTCGCTACGCCAGCGACGAGATGGTCGCGATCTGGTCTCCGCAGGCCAAGATCGTCGCCGAACGCCGGCTGTGGCTCGCCGTCCTGCGGGCGCAGGCCGAACTCGGGGTGGACGTGCCCGACGGGGTGATCGGGGACTACGAGCGGGTGGTCGACGACGTCGACCTCGAGTCGATCGCGGCACGCGAGCGGGTGTTGCGCCACGACGTCAAGGCGCGCATCGAGGAGTTCAACGCGCTCGCCGGCCACGAGCACGTGCACAAGGGCATGACCAGCCGCGACCTGACCGAGAACGTCGAGCAGATGCAGATCCGGCGCTCGCTGCAGCTGGTGCACGCCCGCGGCGTGGCGATCGTCGCGCGGCTGGCAGAGCGGGCCGCGCTCTACCGCGATCTGGTGATGGCCGGCCGCAGCCACAACGTCGCCGCGCAAGCCACCACCCTGGGGAAGCGGTTCGCATCGGCGGCCGAGGAGACGCTGGTGGCGCTGCGGCGGGTCAGCGAGCTCATCGACCGGTACCCGCTGCGCGGCATCAAGGGGCCGATGGGCACCGGTCAGGACATGCTCGACCTGTTCGACGGTGACACCGCGCGGCTGGCCGAGCTCGAGACGCGGGTCGCGCAGTTCCTCGGGTTCACCGACATCCTGACCAGCGTCGGACAGGTGTACCCGCGTTCCCTGGACCACGACGTCGTGTCGGCGCTGGTGCAGCTCGGCGCCGGACCGTCCTCGCTGGCGCACACCATCCGGCTGATGGCCGGCCACGAACTGGTGACCGAGGGGTTCGCACCGGGGCAGGTGGGATCGTCGGCCATGCCGCACAAGATGAACACCCGCAGCTGCGAACGGGTCAACGGCCTGCAGGTCGTGCTGCGCGGATATGCCTCCATGGCAGCCGAATTGGCGGGCGCGCAGTGGAACGAGGGTGACGTGTTCTGTTCGGTGGTGCGCCGGGTCGCGCTGCCCGACGCGTTCTTCGCGCTCGACGGACAGACCGAGACCTTCCTGACCGTCCTCGACGAATTCGGCGCCTACCCCGCGGTGATCCAACGCGAGCTCGACCGCTACCTCCCGTTCCTGGCGACGACGCGCATCCTGATCGCGGCGGTGCGCGCGGGTGTCGGCCGGGAGACCGCGCACGAGGTCATCAAGGAGCACGCCGTCGCGGTGGCGCTGGCGATGCGCGAGCGCGGTGCCGAGCCCGACCTGCTCGACCGGCTGGCCGCCGACCCGCGGCTGCCGCTGGACCGCGCCGGCCTCGACGCCGCGCTGGCCGACAAGCAGGTCTTCACCGGCGCCGCGGCCGATCAGGTCGACCGGGTGGTCGCCGTCGTCGACGACCTCGTCGGGCGCTATCCCGACGCCGCCGCGTACACCTCCGGCGCGATCCTGTGACGGTGACCGCGGGCACGTTGGCCGGGATCGACTTCACCGATCTCGACAACTTCGCCGCGGGCTTCCCGCACGATCTGTTCGCGCTGCACCGCGAGCAGGCGCCCGTGTACTGGCATGAACCGACCGAGAACACCCCCGACGGTGAAGGCTTCTGGTCGGTGGCGACGCACGCCGAAACTCTTGCCGTGCTGCGAGATCCGGACACGTACTCGTCGGTCACCGGAGGCGACCGGCCGTTCGGCGGGACGCTGCTGCAGGACCTGTCCATAGCCGGTCAGCTGCTCAACATGATGGACGACCCGCGTCACGGCGCGGTGCGCAGGCTCGTCAGCTCCGGCCTCACCCCGCGCATGATCCGGCGCGTCGAGGACGACCTGCGCGCGCGGGCACGTCGCCTGCTCGAGGGGGTGAGCCCTGCCCAGCCCTTTGACTTCGTCACCGACATCGCCGCAGAGGTGCCGATGCAGATGATCTGCATCCTGCTCGGTGTGCCGGAGTCCGAACGGCATTGGCTCTTCGAGGCGATCGAACCCAGCTTCGACTTCGGCGGATCACGCCGGGCCGCGATCACCCGGCTCTCGGTGGAGGAGGCCGGGTCGCGGATGTTCGCCTACGGGCAGGAGCTGATCGCGGCGAAGAAGGCGGCGCCGAGTGACAACATGCTCTCGGTGGTGGTGAACTCCGGCGACCCGGAGCTGACCGACATCGAGAGTTACCTGTTCTTCAACCTGCTGTTCAGCGCAGGCGCGGAGACCACCCGCAACGCGATCGCCGGCGGACTGCTGGCCTTGATCGAGAACCCGCAGGCGTATTCGGCGCTGCGCGAGGACCCCGGGCTGCTGCCGACGGCCATCGAGGAGATGGTCCGCTGGACCTCGCCGTCGCCGTCCAAGCGGCGCACCGCCACCCGGGCGGCGACGCTGGGCGGACACCGCATCGAGCCCGGGCAGAAGGTCCTGGTCTGGGAGGGCTCGGCGAACCGCGACGCGGCGGTGTTCGCCGAGCCCGACCGCTTCGACATCGCGCGCAGGCCCAACCCACACCTCGGTTTCGGTCAGGGGGTGCACTACTGCCTGGGCGCCAACCTGGCCCGGCTCGAGTTGCGGGTGATCTTCGAGGAACTGCTGGGCCGGTTCTCGACGGTGCGGCTGGCCGCGCCGGTGGAGTGGACGCGCAGCAACCGGCACACCGGCATCCGGCACCTGGTGGTGGAGCCCCATGAGTGAGCACCCGGAGTTGCGGATCTCCGACGCCGACCGGACCGCGGTCAGCCGGCTGCTCGAACGCGCTGTCGGACAGGGCATGCTGAGCCTCGACGAGTACGCCGAGCGAGTCGACGCGGTGCTGACCGCCCGTACCCGGCGCGATCTCGACGCGGTGCTCGCCGACCTGCCGCTGACCGCTCAGCCTGCCGCGCAGCCGCAGGAAGTGCGCAGCTGGATGTCCAGCATCACCCGCCGGGGACAGTGGACGGTGCCGCCGCGGTTGCGCCTGGTCACCCGGATGTGCTCCACCACACTGGATTTCACATCGGCCGTGCTGCCGCACACCGTGGTGTACATCGACGTCGACGACTACTTCGGCTCGATCGAGCTGATCCTGCCCGACGGCGCCACCGCCGACCTCGACGGCGTCGCGAACTTCGCCGCGTCCACCACCGTCAAGGTGACCGCCAGCCCGCCGTCGCACCGGCTGCACGTGGTGGTCACCGGGCGGGTCCGCTTCGGTTCGCTGACGGCCCGGCACCCGTTCGGCACGACGCTGCGCCGGTTCCTGGGTTAACCCGCCCGGCGCAGGTTCGCCGCGCGGATGCCCGTCGCCCGCAGTTCCAGGGCGGCCAGCCCGCGGATCGCGATCCGGTCCTGACTGCGCCACGCACCGACCGGGTCGGGGCTGACGGCCGCGAGCTTGCCCAGCGGCCGGTTCGCCAGCGCCCGCAGCGCCAGCAACTCCTCCCCGGCGGCGGTCGACGCCAGCGTGATGGCGGTCCACTGGCGCCGGAAGAACCGCACGCGCAGAAACAGCCACGGCATCACCAGAGCGAGGATCGGCGGCGCGGCCACGGCCAGCGCCAGCAGCCAGGCCAGCCACCCGGCCGTCACCCCCAGTGTCTGCCCGGCACCGGCGATCTCGCGGGCGGCGTCACCGGCCGCGCTCAGCGGCTTGGCCAGCGAATCGCCCACCAGCGGGACGTTGTCGGCGCTGTTGCCCGCGGAGTCGAGGTTGCCCGCCACCCCGTTGGCGCCGCTCTCCACCCGGTAGCCGAACTCGGCGATCGTGGCCACCGCCGAGTGCACCGCCATGCCGACGAACACCCAGACCGCCGTCCAGCCGATCACCACCAGGTCGCTGAACAGCTGGGAGAGCAGCCGGCCGGGCGTTGTGGCGTAGGGGACCCACCGCGATTTCATGCGATCGATCACAGCACACAGAGCGCCTTCGGTGGACCGATAGGCTGACCCGATGCGCCCCGCTCTGTCCGACTATCAGCACGTCGCCAGTGGCAAGGTTCGCGAGATCCATCGCGTGGACGACCGGCACCTGCTGTTCGTCGCCACGGACCGCATCTCGGCCTACGACTACATCCTCGACAGCGAGATCCCCGACAAGGGCCGCGTCCTGACCGCGATGAGCGTGTTCTTCTTCGACCACCTGCAGGTGCCCAACCATCTGGCCGGTCCGCCCGACGACGCCCGGATCCCGCAGGAGGTGCTCGGACGCGCCCTGGTGGTCGAGCAGCTGGAGATGTTGCCGGTCGAGGCGGTGGCCCGCGGCTATCTCACCGGATCGGGGTTGATCGACTACCAGGAGACCGGCAGCGTCTGCGGAATCCCGCTGCCGCCGGGGCTGGTGGAGGCCAGTCGGTTCGCCGAGCCGCTGTTCACCCCGGCGACCAAGGCCGAACTCGGCGAGCACGACGTCAACATCACGTTCGACGACGTCGTCGACATGATCGGCGCGGAGCGCGCCGAACAGCTCAGGGATCGGACACTGCAGACCTACCGCCGGGGTGCCGAGCACGCCTTGAGCAAGGGCATCATCGTCGCCGACACCAAGTTCGAGTTCGGCGTCGACGGATCAGGCGAACTCGTCCTCGCCGATGAGGTTTTCACCCCCGACTCCTCGCGCTACTGGCGCGCCGACGACTACACCGAAGGCAGCGTGCAGAACAGCTTCGACAAGCAGTTCGTGCGCAACTGGCTGACCGGCCCCGAGTCGGGCTGGGACCGCCACGGCGATGAGCCCCCGCCGCCGCTGCCCGCGGACATCGTCGACGCCACCCGCGCCCGCTACATCGAAGCCTACGAACGCATCTCAGGACTGCGTTTCGACGACTGGATCGGAGGGCGGCTGTGAAGCCACCGGTGGCCAAGCGGGTCGACCATCACCGGGAACACCACGGTGACGTCTTCGTCGATCCCTACGAATGGCTGCGGGAGAAGACCAGCGCCGAGGTGATCGACCATCTCGAGGCCGAGAACACCTACACCGAGCACGTGACGGCCGACCTGGCGCCGCTGCGGCAGCAGATCTTCGACGAGATCAAGGCCCGCACCAAGGAGACCGACCTGTCGGTCCCGACCCGCCGGGGCGACTGGTGGTACTACGGCCGCAGTTTCGCCGGCAAGCAGTACGGAGTCCAATGCCGGTGCCCCGTCGCCGATCCCGACGACTGGACCCCGCCCCAGCTGACCGAGGACACCGACGTTCCCGGTGAGCAGGTGCTGCTCGACGAGAACGTCGAGGCCGAGGGTCACGACTTCTTCTCACTCGGCGCCGCCAGCGTCAGCGTCGACGGCAACATTCTGGCCTACTCCGTCGACGTCAAGGGCGACGAGCGGTACACGTTGCGCTTCAGGGACTTACGGACCGGACAACGCTACGACGACGAGATCGTCGGCATCGGCGCCGGGGCGACGTGGGCCGCCGACAACCGAACCGTCTACTACGTCACCGTGGACGACGCGTGGCGGCCCGACACCGTGTGGCGGCACCGGCTGGGCGCGGGGCTGCCTGCCGAGTTGGTGTATCACGAGCCCGACGAACGGTTCTGGGTCGCGGTGGGGCGCACCCGCAGCAACAGGTACGTGATCGTCGCGGCCGGAAGTGCGGTCACCTCGGAACTGCGGTATGCCGACGCGACCGACGGTCACGCGGAGTTCACCACGATCTGGCCCCGGCGGGAGTCGGTCGAATACTCCGTCGAGCACGCCGTCGTGGGCGGCGAGGACCGGTTCCTGATCCTGCACAACGACGGTGCGGAGAACTTCACCCTGGTCGAGGCGCCGGTCGCCGATCCGTCGGATCACCGCGCATTGATCGAGCACCGCCGCGATGTGAGGCTGGACGCGGTCGACGCGTTCGAGGACCTGCTGGTGGTCAGCTACCGCAGTGAGGCGCTGCCCCGCATCCAGCTGTGGCCGATACGCGACACCGAATACGGCGAGCCACAGGACATCCGGTTCGACTCCGAGCTGATGTCGGTGGGTCTGTCGGCCAATCCGAACTGGAGCGCGCCGAAGCTGCGCATCGGGGCGACGTCGTTCGTGACGCCGGTGCGCATCTACGATCTGGACCTGGCCACCGGTCAGCGCACACTGCTGCGCGAGCAGCCGGTGCTCGGCGACTACCGGCCCGAGGACTACGTCGAGCGGCGGGACTGGGCGATCGCCGAAGACGGCGCGCGCGTGCCGATCTCGATCGTGCACCGGGTGGGTGTGACGACCCCGGCGCCGCTGCTGCTCTATGGCTACGGCGCGTACGAATCCTGCGAAGACCCACGGTTCTCCATCGCACGGCTCTCGCTGCTCGACCGTGGCATGGTCTACGCCGTCGCGCACGTGCGCGGCGGCGGGGAGCTCGGGCGGCTCTGGTACGAGCGCGGCAAGCTGCTGGAGAAGCGGAACACGTTCACCGACTTCGTTGCCGCGGGACGCCATCTCGTCGACACCGGCGTCACGGTGCCGGAGAAGATGGTGGCCTACGGCGGCAGCGCCGGCGGCCTGCTGATGGGCGCGGTGGCCAACATCGCGCCCGACTTGTTCGCCGGGATCCTGGCCGCGGTGCCGTTCGTCGACCCCCTCACCACGATCCTCGATCCGTCGCTGCCGCTCACCGTCACCGAGTGGGACGAGTGGGGTAACCCACTGGAGGATCCCGACGTCTATCACTACATGAAGTCCTATTCGCCGTACGAGAACGTCGAAGCCAAGCGATATCCGGCCATCCTGGCGATGACGTCGCTCAACGACACCCGCGTCTACTACGTCGAACCCGCGAAATGGATTGCCGCACTGCGCCACGTGCAGGACGATCCCGACAGCGACGGCGCGCGGGTGCTGCTGAAGACCGAGATGAACGCGGGGCACGGCGGGATCAGCGGACGCTACGAACGCTGGAAGGAAGCCGCGTTCCAGTACGCCTGGCTACTGGATGTGGCCGGCGTAGGCGACGACGGCGGCGGCGCTATCTAGTCGCTGTCAAGATGACCGGGCTATCATGCCCGCATGGTCAAAGCCACCTACCACCACGGCGATCTCAAGGCGACGATCCTGGCCCACGCCGCGGTGCTGGTGGCCGAGCGCGGGGCCGACGGCGTCTCGTTGCGCGAGTTGGCCCGCACCGCAGGGGTGTCGCACGCCGCGCCGGCACACCACTTCACCGACCGCCGCGGCCTGTTCACCGCGCTCGCCGCGCAGGGCTGGCGGTTGCTGGCCGAGGCGCTGTCGGAGGCACGTCCCGAATTCGGCGACGCCGCATTGGCCTACGTGCGGTTCGCCGTCGAGCACCCGGGCCACTACGCGGTGATGTTCGACCGGTCGCTCGTCGACCCCGACGACACCGAACTCGACGCCGCCCGCTCGGCTGCGGGCGCAGAACTCGCCGCCGGCGTGGGAACGCTGAACGACGCACGGGCAGCGCAGGATCCGCAGGCCGCCGGGCTGGCAGCATGGTCACTGGTGCACGGCTTCGCGATGCTGTGGCTCAACGGCGCCATCGACACCGACGGCGATCCGGTCCGGACCGCGCAGCGCGTGGCCCAGATGCTGTTCACCCCGTGAGGGTGCCGGTACCGTCTGCCCCATGACGCTCACCGATATCCCGCTGACCACCCTCGACGGCCGGGCCACCACGCTCGGCGAATTGGCCGGCGGGGCGGCGCTGGTGGTCAACGTCGCCTCGAAATGCGGCCTCACCCCGCAGTACAGCGCGCTCGAACAGTTGGCCAGGGATTACGCGGACCGCGGCCTGACGGTGATCGGTGTGCCGTGCAACCAGTTCATGGGCCAGGAGCCGGGCAGCGCCGAGGAGATCCAGACGTTCTGCTCGACGACCTACGGGGTCACGTTCCCGCTGCTGGCCAAGACCGACGTCAACGGCCCCGAGCGCCACCCGCTCTACGGCGAGCTGACCGGGACCGCCGACGACAGCGGCGAAGCCGGCGACGTGCAGTGGAACTTCGAGAAGTTCCTGGTGGCACCCGGCGGCGAGGTGGTGCGGCGGTTCCGGCCGCGCACCGTTCCCGGCGACCCCGAGGTGATCTCGGCGATCGAAGAGGTCCTGGCGCCCTGATCGGGCGACGATCAAGCGGCGAGGGACGAGCCGCGTTGAGGAGCCCGGCAATCAAATGCTGATCGGGGGCCGACAGTTCAGCCGGGCGAGTCGTGTTGTTGTCCCTCGCGACACCTGACGTTGCGACACTGCGGGTGTGGCAGGACAACTGATCGTCTCGATCTCCGGGATCAGCGACCGGACCATCGACGACGTCGCAACGTTTCGGACCCAACTGAAGAACCGCGGCGTGCCCGTGTCGTTCCTGGTGGCCCCCAGGATCAAGGGGGGATACCGGCTCGACCGTGACCCCACGACCGTCGGCTGGCTGACCGAACAGCGCGCCCACGGTGATGCGATCGTGCTGCACGGGTTCGACGAGGCCGCCACCAAAGCGCGTCGCGGCGAGTTCGCGACCCTGCCCGCGCACGAGGCGAACCTGCGGCTGATGGCCGCCGACCGGGTCCTCGAACACCTCGGCCTGCGCACACGCCTGTTCGCCGCGCCCGGGTGGAACGTCTCCCAGGGTGCGCTGACCGCCTTGCCGCGCAACGGCTTCCGATTGATGGCCGGGTTGAGCGGGATCACCGACCTGGTGCGCCGCCAGACCGTCCGCACCCGGGTGCTCGGCATCGGGGAGGGATTCCTGACCGAACCGTGGTGGTGCCGCACCGTGGTGCTGTCGGCAGAACGCACGGCACGCAGGGACGGCATCGTCCGGGTGGCCGTCGCCGCCCGGCATCTGCGCCGGCCCGGACCCCGGCAGGCCCTGCTGGACGCCGCCGACCTGGCCCTGATGCACGGCTGCGAGCCCACCGTCTACACCTGGCGCAACCCGGCTGCGCTGTCCGACGCCGCCTGAGGGTCCGCGCTCGCTACATTGGCCGCATGGCAGATGATGCGGACGTCATCGTGGTCGGCGCCGGCCTGGCCGGGCTGGTGGCCGCGTGCGAACTGGTCGAGCGGGGTCGCCGCGTGCTCATCGTGGACCAGGAGAACGAGGCCAACGTCGGCGGCCAGGCGTTCTGGTCTTTCGGCGGGCTGTTCTTCGTCAACAGTCCCGAGCAGCGCCGCCTCGGCATCCGCGACAGCCACGAGCTGGCCCTGCAGGACTGGCTCGGCACCGCCGGGTTCGACCGCCCCGAGGATCACTGGCCCCGGCAGTGGGCCCACGCCTACGTCGACTTCGCGGCCGGCGAGAAACGCAGCTGGCTGCGCGACCGCGGGCTGCAGATCTTCGCGATGGTCGGCTGGGCCGAACGCGGCGGCTACGACGCCCGCGGCCACGGCAACTCGGTGCCGCGCTTCCACATCACCTGGGGAACCGGACCGGCGCTGGTCGACATCTTCGCGCGCCGCCTGACGGGACCACTGGTGCGGTTCGCGCACCGCCACCGCGTCGACGAACTCATCGTCGACGGCGGCGCCGTCACCGGCGTGCGCGGTGCGGTGCTGGAACCGTCAGCCGCGGTGCGCGGCGCACCGTCGTCACGAAACACGGTCGGCGAGTTCGAGTTCCGCGCACAGGCCGTCATCGTCGCCAGCGGCGGCATCGGCGGCAACCACGACCTGGTCCGCGCGAACTGGCCGAAGCGGATGGGCCGGGTGCCCGAACAGCTGCTCAGCGGTGTGCCCGCGCACGTCGACGGCCGGATGCTGGGCATCTCCGCGGCGGCGGGCGCCCACATGATCAACAGCGACCGGATGTGGCACTACACCGAGGGCATCACCAACTACGACCCGATCTGGCCGCGGCACGGCATCCGCATCCTGCCCGGGCCGTCGTCGCTGTGGCTGGACGCCACCGGCCGGCGGCTGCCTGCGCCGCTGTATCCCGGCTTCGACACCCTCGGCACGTTGGAGTACATCGCCCGGACCGGGCAGGACTACACCTGGTACGTCCTGAACAAGCGCATCATCGACAAGGAGTTCGGGCTGTCCGGGCAGGAGCAGAACCCGGACCTGACCGGCCGCAGCATCCGCGGGGTGATCGAACGCGGCCGCAAGGGTCCCGCACCGGTGCACGCGTTCGTGGACAAGGGCATCGACTTCGTCACCGCCGACTCGCTGCGTGACCTGGTCGCCAAGATGAACGCCGTCCCCGACGTCGAGCCGCTGGACTTCGCCGTGGTCGAGGAGGAGGTCACCGCCCGCGACCGCGAGGTGGCGAACCGATTCACCAAGGACAGTCAGATCACCGCGATCCGCGCCGCCCGCGGCTACCTGGCCGACCGTGTCAGCCGCGTCGTCGCGCCGCACCGTCTCACCGACCCCAAGGCCGGCCCGCTGATCGCGGTGAAGCTGCACATCCTGACCCGAAAGTCGTTGGGCGGCTTGCAGACCGACCTCGATTCGCGGGCGCTGCGGGAAGACGGTACCCGGGTGGACGGTTTGTACGCGGCCGGCGAGGCCGCGGGCTTCGGCGGCGGAGGCGTCCACGGATACCGCTCGCTGGAGGGCACGTTCCTGGGCGGATGCGTGTTCTCCGGCCGGGCGGCGGGCCGTGCCGCGGCCCGCGACGTGGGTTAGCGCGTCGGTGCGGGCCGCGCGCTGACCTGGTACTGCTGGATGCGCCAGCCGCCGTCACCGCGGACGAGCACCACGCCGAGCATCAGCCGAGTCACCGTGCCGTCGGGGCGGGCGAAGTCGGCCCGGCCGTAGCCGAGCACCACCTGGTCGGCGGGCCGCCGGATCTCATCGATGCGGTAGTCGACTGTCAGTCCAGGCGGCTGGCCGTCGTAGTAGGCGAACACGCCGCCGCGGCCCACGGTGTACGGGTGCAGGCCCTGGAAGACGGCGTCCTCGGTGAACACCGCCGCCACTCGGGCCGGGTCGTGCGCGTCGATCCCGGCCTTCCACTCGTCGAGCACCGCGTGCACGATCCCGCTCTCAGTGTCCGGCACTCTGACCTCCGTCGACGTGCAGGATCTCGCCGGTGACGAATCCTGCGTTCTCCAGATACAACACGGCGCCGACGACATCGTCGAGGGTGCCGAGCCGGGCCACCGGGTGCAGCGCGGCGAGGAACGGATGGGTGGCGGGATCGTGCATCGGGGTGTCGATGGTGCCGAGTGCGACGGCGTTGACCCGGATGCCCCGCTCGGCGTACTCGATCGCCAGCGACTTGGTCGCCGCGTTGAGTCCGCCCTTGGTCAACGACGCGAGTACGGAGGGCACCTGCTTGTTCGCCTGGTCGACGAGGCTGGTCGAGATCGTCACGATGTGCCCGCCACGCTCGGTCATGGCGGCGACGGCGGCGCGGGTGAGCTCGAAGAACCCGCGCAGATTCACCCCGGTGATCGCGTCGTAGTCGGCGTCGGTGTACTCGGTGAACGGCTTGGAGATGAAGATGCCCGCGTTGTTGACGACCGTGTCGACCCTGCCGAAGTGCTCCAGGGCGGCTCCGATCACGTCGGCTCCGACGCCGGGCCGCGCGATGTCGCCGGCCACGGTCAGGACCAACGGATCGTCACTGGGGGCGATGGTGCGGGAGTTGGCGACGACGGCGTAGCCCAGCGTGCGATATCCGGCGACGAGTGCCGCGCCGATGCCCTGGGATGCGCCGGTGATGACGACGGCGGGAGGGGTGGTGTTCATGGTCCGTGCCTTTCTGTGGGGCTGATGCACTGCTCAACACGGCCCCGGCGGCGGGCATGTCCGCCCGGCGGGACGAGTTTCCTCGTTGGTGAGAGGACATGACTACTACGCTTCGGCAGGTGGAGCTGCGTCAGTTGCGGTACTTCGTCGCCGTTGCCGAGGAGCTGAACTTCGGACGTGCGGCGCAGCGGTTGCGCATCGCGGGTCCGTCGCTGTCCCAGCAGATCAAGGCGCTGGAACGTGACCTGAAAGTGCAGCTGTTCGACCGGGACCGCCGCTCGGTGGCCCTGACGCCCGCCGGTGCGGCACTGGTGGCCGACGCTCGTGCGCTCATCGACCAGGCGGACGCGTTGCGCAGGCGCGCAACAGGTTTGGCAGTGTCGGATCCGGTGCGGATCGGGTGCGTGAACTGGTGCCCGACCGACTGGGTCGAACGTGCCGCCGGGGTGGCGCAATTGCGGGTGGACACCTGGGTGATGCCGTCGCACACGCAGGCCGCGCGGGTGGCCGACGGGGCGTTGGATCTGGCGATCTGCTGGATACAGAACGACGACCTCGCCGCGTTGTCGCTGCAGGCGCGGCTGATCGGCGTCGAGCGTCTCCATGCGCTGAGCACCGGAGCCGACACGTCGCCGGTGGCCGCGAAAAGCCTTGTGGTGCTGACCGACGACGACACGGCCAGCTGGTCGTCGTGGAACCGCTACGCCGAGCAGTTCGCCGCCGACACCGGCGCCCGCGTAATGCGCACGGACGACGGCGGGGTCACCGGTCCCACGTTCTTCGAGCACGTGCGTCGGCTGCGCCGGCCGGTGCTGGTCAATCCGAGGGGACACCAGGACCCGGAACCGCGGGACCTGGTGCGCCGCCCGGTGGTGGACCCGACACCGCTGTGGACGTGGTCACTCGTGTGGCGGACCGGCGAAGACCGACCTGCCGTGTGGGCGGTCATCGACGAATTCACCCGCGACACCTCGACGTTGAGAATGGACGAGCCCGACACGTGGCTGCCTGCCGAGGATCCCCACCGCGGCGGTGGCGAGCGCCGCCAGTGACACGATGAGCGCCGAGACGACCAGCGCCGGCCGGTACCCGCCGTCCATCAGAGGTGCCACAACCAGCGGGCCGGCGATCTGCCCGACGGAGTAACCGACGGTCAGCAGAGCCACCGCACCGCGGGTGCCCAGCAGCCGGCCCTCCGCCATCGCGAGCGTGCTCACCCCGATGAACGTGCCGCCGAACAGCAGCGCGCCGGTGAGGCTGGCCGCACTGCTGCCCTGGCAGGCCAGCGCGATCCCGGCGGCCTGCAGGGCCAGGGCGGCAGTGAGCATGGCGGGCCGGCCCAGCCGCGTCCCCAGCCGTGCCCACAGGCCGGCCGACGGGATGACGGCCAGCCCGACCACCAACCAGACGCTATTGCCCAGCGCGCCGGGGGAGTGCTGTGCCACTGCGGCCACCAGGAAAGTGCCGGCGATGATGTAGCCGATGCCTTCGAGGGTGTAGCCGGTGAACAGCAGCGCGAAGCGCGCCGTGCCGGCGCGGTCCACCTGGGCACGCGCCGTCTCGGCCGTCGCCGCGACCCTTTGCGGACGCACCCACCAGCCGGCGGCCGCCAGCACCGCGGCCAGGCCGGCAGCCGCCCACCAGGCCGTGCGCCAACTCTCGGTGGGCAGCGCGAGCACCACGGCCGCCGACACCGCGATGCCCGCACCGACCCCGCCGAACCCCCAGCCGGCCTTCTCCGGCAGCCGCTCGAGCAAGGTGTTGACCGCGACGACGAACACGACCGCGCTGGCGAAACCCGCCGCGGTGCGCAGCGTCAGCCACGCGAACACGTTCATGGTCAACGCCATGGCGGCCAGGCTGGCCACGATCCCGGCCAGCGCCACCCGGCACGCCACCGCCGACCGGGCGAGCCGCGGCGACAGCGTCGTCGCCACCGCCCCGCCGAGGTAACCCACATAGTTGGCCGTCGCCAGATGCCCGGCGATCTGCGCGGTCAGTCCGGCCTGCGCCGTCATCAACGGCAGGATCGGGGTGTACACGAACCGCCCGACGCCCATGGCGGCCGCCATCGCGGCAGCGGTGGGAAGCGCCCCGAATGCCACGGTGTGAAGGTGTCGTCGCATCCGTCCATCGTGAGCGGTCCGCCCGGTTCCCGGCCAGGACCGAATCACTCACAGCTGGAAGGGTTTTGCTCTCACCGACCTACGAGAAGTCGGTCCCGCTCTCCGGGTCGAGCACGCGGAAGTCGGTGTCGGTCATCTCCGAGAGGCGGCCGTAGAAGATCGGCCGGGCCACGGGATCGATGATCGCCTGGTGGATCGGCACCGCGTGGGTCGGATTCACCGCGCGCAGGTAATCCACCGCCTCGGAGATCTTCATCCACGGCGCGGCCGCCGGGGTGGCCAGCACGTGCACCGGTTCCCCTGGCGCGAACAGTGCGTCACCCGGGTGCATCAGTTTCGCGGCGTGCTCGCCGTCGCCGACGAGATACGAGATGTTGTCGATGACAGGGATTTCCGGATGGATCACCGCGTGCTGCCCACCTACCCCGCGCACCGTGAGGTGGCCGATCGACAGTTCGTCACCGACATGCACGGCCTGCCACGGTTCGCCGAGCTGCGCCGCGGTCTGCGGATCGGCGTAGAGGGCCGCCTGCGGGTTGGCTTCCAGCAGGGCGGGCAGGCGTTCGGTATCGGCGTGATCGGGATGCTGGTGGGTGATCAGGATTGCCGACAGGCCGGTGATGCCCTCGAAACCGTGCGAGAAATTGCCCGGATCGAACAGCACGGTGGTGGCGCGGCCGGGCGCCGAGGAGTCGGAAAAGCTCGCCAACAGGCATGAATGGCCGAAATGTGTGAGCTGCATGCCTATATTGTGGCGCGCAGGGGGAGTGGGGGGTAGTGCAGGTGCGATGGGTGGCGACGCTGGCTTTGGCGTTATCGGGGGTGTTCGTGGCACCCGGCGGCGCGCAGGCCGTACCCGGGTTCTGCCCGCCGATCTGCGATGCGATCCCTGACTCCGCCTGGATCGAGCCCTCATCGATCCCGCTCGCGCCGGTCTACCGGTGGCCGGCCCTGGCCGGGGTCGCCGTCACCGCACCGGCGCCGAGGTTCGAGTTCGAGTCGTGGTGCGTCACCCCCGACTCGGCCACCGACCCCCGCCGCTACGCCGTCGCCGCGCGCGCCGCTGTGCCCAACCCGGACGGCCAGTGGAACCTGCAGGTACAGGTCATTCACTGGCGCGGCGACACCGTCACCGGCGGCAGAGCAGCTCTCGAGACGCTGGAGAAGGCCCGGATCGCGCTGGCGACCTGCCACCTGACCGGCCCGGGGGCGTCGCCGTCGATCACCACCAGCGACGTCGACCGCATCGCGACGGTGATCAGCGACTCCGGTAGCCGCGTGATGCACGCGTATCTGCTGGCCGACCCGGCCAGCAGCACCGTCGTCGAGGTCGTTCTGTGGACGAGGCTGCCGTCGCAGGTGGAGTGGCGTGCGGGGCCCGACGCGCAGGTTCTCGACGCGATGGCCGCCCCGCTGTGCACCGCCTACCTGGGCTCGTGCCGGTGACGCGACGCCGGTGTCGCCGCAGGTAGAGTGTGCGCGTGGCAAAAGTGGTGGTGCACGTCATGCCGAAGGCGGAGATCCTCGACCCCCAGGGGCAGGCGATCGTCGGCGCGCTGGGTCGACTGGGCTTCGACGGGATCTCAGATGTGCGGCAGGGCAAGCGATTCGAACTCGAGGTCGACGACGCTGTCGCCGACGAGAAACTCGCCGAGATCGCCGAGTCGCTGTTGGCCAACACCGTGATCGAAGACTGGACCGTGACCCGGGAGAGCGACACATGACCAGGGTGGGCGTCATCACATTTCCGGGCACCCTCGACGACATCGATGCCGCGCGGGCGGTCCGGCTGGCCGGCGGGGAACCCGTCAGCCTGTGGCATGCCGACGCCGACCTCAAGGGTGTCGATGCGGTGATCGTTCCCGGCGGATTCTCCTACGGCGACTATCTGCGCTGCGGCGCGATCGCACGCTTCGCGCCGGTCATGGGTGAAGTCGTCGAGGCGGCCAGGCGCGGCATGCCGGTGCTCGGCATCTGCAACGGCTTCCAGGTTCTCTGCGAGGCGGGACTGCTGCCCGGCGCGCTGACCCGCAATGCCGGCCTGCACTTCGTGTGCCGTGATGTGTGGCTCGAGGTCGCGTCGAACACGTCGGCGTGGACGACGCGCTACGAGCAGGGCGCCGATCTGCTGGTGCCGCTGAAATCGGGCGAGGGTCGCTACGTCGCCGGCGACGAGGTGCTCGACGAGCTGGAAGGCGAGGGCCGCGTCGTGTTCCGGTACCGGGACAACATCAACGGGTCGATGCGCGACATCGCGGGCGTCAGCTCCGCCAACGGCCGGGTCGTCGGCCTGATGCCGCATCCCGAGCACGCCACCGAGGCGCTGACCGGACCGTCGGACGACGGGCTGGGGATCTTCTACTCGGCGCTGGACGCGATTTTGGTGTCCTGACCCCCGGTCGCGCTGCGTTAGCGTCGACCTGTGCTGGTCGATCCTGATGTGTTGCGGGCCTTCGCGGGACAGGTGGATGAAGCCTCGGGGGCCATCCACGCGGTGAACGTGGGGCTTGAGGCGTCCGCGGCTGCCGACGGGCTCGCCGGGTCCACGACGCAATGGGCGATGCGTCTGGTCGGTGAGCACATGACGACGCTGTCGGACGCGATCGCCACCAACGTCACCAAAATGGGTGCCGCGGTCCGCGGCGCGGGGGACGCCTTCGAGGTCGAGGACACCGCGTTGGCCGGCTCGTTCGACGAACTCTTCTGATCGGTGCTGCCGTCACGTTCGCGTTTGCAGGGTTGGCGCCCCGATTCGTTGACCGCAGCCGGTGAAGCGCTCGAGCGGGCCGGCGAGTCGGTGTACACCGCGGTTCGTGATCTCGACGACGGAATCGATCGGATGCCTGCGGCCGAGGCGTGGACCGGGGTTTCGCACAAGGCGGCAGGCGCGATGTTCGGGCGGGCCACCGACAAAGCGTCGACGTTCAAGCACTATTCCGAAGCCGTCGCACGTGCGCTGTCGGCGGGCGCCGGTGCGATCGGGACAGCGCGCACCGCCCTGCTTGGTCATGCGGACGAGATCGATCGTGGTGAGCTGTGGGTCAACGACATGTGGGTGGTGCTGATCAAACCGGCCCGCGTGTCGGCGGAGAAAGCGGCGTCGCTGCAAGCGCAGGCCAAGTCGGAACAGGCGGAGATCAACCTTCTGCAGCTGGCGCTGGGTGCTGCGGACGAGGACGCCGCGCGCAGCGTCCAGGCAGGCGCAACCACGTTCGGGTTCGCCCCACCGGTCAACGATGCGGCAGGCATCTTCGCGGCCACCGGAGTCACGCCGCCCGCTGACGACGTTCCCAATCCTTCGACGCCCGTTGGGCTCAATCAACAGGAGGTGTTCCGTGACAACGACATGGCGCAGACCGTGCGGGAGTCGAAGGAGTGGGAAACGGCAGACGGGCAGTACCGGAGAACGCTGATCATGATGGACGGCAGCAGACACGAGATATGGGAGTGGAACGACTTTGCGCCGTGTGTGGCGGACGATTACTACGACAAGGACGGCAACGAGATCTCGAATTCGTTCTCACAAGATAAATCGCGTTACGACGGAACGCAATTCACCTCTATCCAGTTCCCGGACGGTACCGAGGTCACGATGACGAGAACGGCAGACGGCAAGACGACCGGCGGCGTCACGACTGGCGATGGACGCCATGGCGTGCTGCCGGACGAATTCTTCACGCACCCAGAGATCACCATCGCCGGAGGGGCGCTGACCGGGTTGGAGAAACAGGCCGAGCGAGGGATTCCCATGCTCACACCGCAGTCTGTCGAGAACCTGGGCAAAGCCGGCAAGTATGGCGGACCCGCACTCGGGGTCGCAACTGCTCTGTACGACACGGTCACTGCCAAGACGTTTCAGGACGCATGCCTGGCCGCCATCTCAGGAACGGCGGCGATCGGCGGGAGTTATGCCCTTGGCGGGCTCGGAGCGGCAGGTATCACCGCGCTGGGGTCGCCCGAATTCGCTCCGATTGCAACCGGTGCGGGCGATGTGTTTGGAGGTTGGACTTTCGGCTACCTCGGCGGCATCATCGGCAACGTGGTGTGCCGCTGATGAAGTCCTCGGTGGTCATCATCGCGGCCGTCGTGTTCGGAGCGTTCGGGGTGTTCACTGCAATAGTCGCCTGCGTCCAATTGATGAGGCAGGAAGTGCCGAGTGCGATTGTGGCTATGGGGGCAACGGTTTTCTGCCTGGGTTTCGTCGTTCCCGCCTTCAAGACCGTTCCGGGCCGGGTGATGCCACGTGTGCAGTCCGATGGCAGAGGAACAACGTTCCGCCCCGACCGTGGCATCGAGATTCCGATTCAGGTGGCAATGGCCGGTGCACTCGTGTCTTCTGTATTGATACTCGTTCTACTTCCTCTGGGGCGGCTCGCGATCCCCGTTCCGCCGAACATGCGATATGCACTTCCCTTCACGTCAGCGTTCCTCGTGGCGGGCATCGCGCCGATGCTGTGGCGGAACATCCGCCGCGGCAGCATGAGTTACCTCCGATTGACGGCGCACGGGTTCGAGATGGTGCAGGGCTGGCGGCCGCAAGGCGCTGACTGGGCATTCGTGAAGGACGTCGCCTCTGAGGTGCCTAATCAGAAAGCCCAGACGCCCAGCACCATCGTGTTCGTTCTGTCCGACGACACGGTGCTGAGGTTCACGGCAAGTGCTTACACCCCCGACGGCACCGCCCTGCGGGACCTGGTGCACTACTACTGGCAGCATCCCGAGAGTCGCGATGAGCTCACCGACGATCGCGCGCACGCGCGACTTTTGGCGGCGCTGCGCTGACGCGAGCGTGCGCGAAATGCCACGCAGGAGCGGCGTGTCGCGCGCAAACACGCTCGCTCGCGCAAACTACGGAGTCAGGGCGACCGAGGCCTCGGCGGTGTAGCACAGGAACGTCAGGGTCTCCTGCAGGTACAGCTGCACCGTGTCCGCGTCGTGCGAGAGATAGCCGATCGCGACGTCGGTCCCCAGCTGCAGATCGAAATCGCCTCCACGCGTGGACAACACAAAGGCACCATCGATCGCCGGGGCCCAGATGATGTCACCGTCGACGAGGCGGTTGATGTGCTCGAGGATCGGATAGCCGTGCGCGGTGGTCTCCGCGACACGCGTGTACACGTCGGCCGACAGCAGCACGGCGTACGGTCCGTCCACCCCCGCCAACCGCAGCGCGCTCAGTGCCTGCGCGATGACGTCGGGGATCTCACGCGGATCCTCGGGCAACGCCAGCGCCGGGTTGGAACTGCACTTGCGGATCCCGCCGATCGACGCCGCTCCGTAGCCTTCGAAGATCGCGCGATCCTCGGCGAAGGCCAGCTTCCTGGCCGCCTCCTTGACCGCGTCCCAGTCCGAGTCCTGAGAGCCACGTTCGACGTCGTCGATGTCGATCCGCTTGACGGTGAACGGAACTCGCAGCCGCACCAGGGGCCGAGCCTCGCGCAGGTGCGCGATCACCCCGTCGCCGGGCGCGGCCACGTCGAGCAGGTGACCGGTGCTCACCGCGGCCGTCACCGCGCCGCCGGGATCGTTGACGTCGACCACCCGGCGACCGGCGATGTGGCGCTTGAACGTTCGCGTCGCTTCCTGCTCGATCTCGTTCCACGCCTCATCGGTGATCGGCGCCAGTTCTCGGTACAGGTTGTTCATTGGGGGTGTCCTTTCAAGCTGCCGATGCCCAGCGAGCCGGTGCGGCCGGGCGGTGCCGACGGAAGAGGCGGGGGGTCGTCGAGGAAGTCCTGGATCGGTGTGAAGAAGAGCGAGCCGGTGATGGCCGTCGAGAACTCGAGAATGTGATCGGTGTTGCCCGGCGGCCGGCCGATGAACATGTTGCGCAGCATCTCCTCGGTGACCGCGGCGGCGCGCGAGTACCCGATGAAGTAGGTGCCGAACTCGCTCCTGCCGATCTCACCGAACGGCATGTTGTGCCGCAGGATCTTCAACTCGTTGCCGGCCTCGTCTTCGATGACGTTCAGCGCCACATGCGAATTCGCGGGTTTCACCGCGTCGTCGAGTTCGATGTCGTCGAGCTTGGTGCGCCCGATGACGCCCTCCTGCTCTTCGGTGGACAAGGCCTTCCACGCCGCCATGTCGTGCAGGTACTTCTGCACGTGCACATAGCACCCGCCCGCGAAATCAGGGTCCTCGTCACCGATCTGGGTCGCGCTGTCGGCCAGGGGGCCGTCGGGATTCTCGGTGCCGTCGACGAAGCCCAGCAGGTCCCGGTTGTCGAAGAACTTGAAGCCGTGCGTCTCGTCGACGACGGTGATCGGCCCCATCGCCTCGACGATCTTGGTGGCCAGCTCGAAGCAGACGTCCATCGATTCGGCGCGGATGTGGAACAGAAGATCGCCCGGTGTCGACGGGGCGCGGTGACGGCCGCCGTCGAGCGCGATGAAGCGGTGCAGTTCGGCGGGCCGAGGCCCGGAGAACAGCCGGTCCCAGGCGTCGGACCCGATGGACGTCACCACCGACAGGTGCTTGGTGGGGTCGCGGAAACCGATCGCGCGCACCAGACCCGCGACGCCGCCGAGCGCGTCGTGCACCGCCTGCTCGCCGCCCGTGTCGATCGTCGCGACGAGGAAGATGGCCGCCGGCGTCAGCGGTGCGAGGACCGGCTGCGGCAGGGGGGCGGGCACCGTCTGACCCTAGATCATGATCAACTCCGGTGATCGACGAAGATGGAGAACCATGTCGGCTGATGCGCAGGGTTTGTGTGGGTTCATCGACGCGTCCCCGTCACCGTTCCACGCCTGCCGTACGGCGGCGCGTCGCCTGCTCGACGCCGGCTTCGCCGAGGTTTCCGAGGGCGACGCGTGGAACGGGGCGGGCGACTACTTCGCCGTCCGTTCCGGCTCCCTGATCGCGTGGCGGGCCACCGGCGACGCGCGGCTGCCGTTTCGGATCGTCGGCGCCCACACCGACAGCCCCAATCTCCGGGTCAAGCAACATCCGGATCGTGCGGTGGCGGGCTGGCAGATCGTCGCGCTGCAGCCCTACGGCGGGGCTTGGCTGAACTCCTGGCTGGACCGTGACCTCGGCATCAGTGGCCGGCTCTCCGTCCGCGCCGGCAACGACCTCGACGACGTGCTGGTGCGTATCGACGATCCTGTGCTGCGGGTCGCGCAACTCGCCATTCACCTGTCCGAGGACCGCAAGGGCGTCGAGCTGAATCCCCAGCGGCACGTCAACGCCGTCTGGGGTGTCGGCAACGGCCCCCGGTCGTTCCTGGACTTCGTCGCCGAACACGCCGGGGTGGCGGCCGACGCGGTGCTCGGATTCGACCTGATGACCCACGACATCAACCCGTCGCGGCTGGTCGGCGTCGACCGCGACCTCGTCAGCGCCTCCCGCCTGGACAACCAGGCGACCTGCTATGCCGGGCTCGAGGCGTTCCTGTCGTCTAAGCCGGGCGGGCACGTACCCGTGCTCGTGCTGTTCGACCACGAAGAGGTGGGCTCACAGTCCGACCACGGCGCCCAGTCCGATCTGCTGCTGACCGTGCTGGAGCGCATCACGCTGGCCGCAGGCGGTGGGCGCGAGGACTTCCTGCGCCGCTGCTCGGCGTCGATCGTGGCGTCGGGAGACATGGCGCACGCGACCCACCCCAACTACCCCGAGCGGCACGAACCCGGCCACCTCATCGAGGTGAACGCCGGTCCGGTGCTCAAGGTGCAGCCCAACCTGCGGTACGCGACGGACGGCCGCACCGCCGCCGCCTTCGCGCTCGCCTGCGACCAGGCCGGCGTGCCGCTGCAGCGCTACGAACACCGCGCCGACCTGCCGTGCGGGTCGACCATCGGGCCGATGACCGCGGCGCGGACCGGGATCCCCACCGTGGACGTCGGCGCCGCGCAACTCGCGATGCATTCGGCACGCGAAGTGATGGGCGCCGCCGATGTCGCCGCCTACTCCGCCGCGCTCGGGGCATTTCTGTCACCGGCCTGACCTAGGGTCGGCTGCATGTCACTCGATATCGCGATGATCACCATCGACTGTTCGGATCCCGACGCGCTGGCCGGCTGGTGGGCCGAGGCGGTCGGTGGAGACGTGAATGCGGTCGCCCCAGGCGAATTCGTGATGGTCGGCCGGCAGTCCGGCCCCACCCTGGGTTTCCAGAAGGTGCCCGACCCGACCCCGGGAAAGAACAAGGTGCACCTGGACTTCCACACCGCCGACAAGGAGGCAGAGGTGGTGCGCCTGGTCGGCCTGGGGGCGCGGGAAACCGGGCGGCACAGTTTCGGGCCGGAGTTCGACTGGGTGGTCCTGGCCGACCCGGAGGGCAACGCGTTCTGCATCGCCGGCGGGTAGCCGCTGGCAAGATCTCCTCGTGCTGCTCTCGCTGATCGCCTTCTCGGTGGTGTTCGCCGCCTGGGCGTTATCGGCGAGGCGGCTGGAAGAGGCGCGCCTGACGGCACCGATGGTGCTGGTGCTGGCCGGCATCGCGGTCGGCTTCAGCACCTCGGACGCACTCGCCGAATCGCTGAACAGCAACACCGCCCAGCGCAGCGCCGAACTGATCCTGGCTGTGCTGCTGTTCGTCGACGCCACCGACATCCGCGGCGGCCTGTTCGGGCGTGACCCGCGCTCGGCCCTGCGGATCCTGCTCCTCGCGCTTCCGTTGAGTCTGGCCCTGTCGGTGCTCCTGGGTTCCTGGCTGCTGCCCGACGTCTCGTGGGCGGTGCTGCTGATCATCGCGTGCGTGGTGGTGCCGACGGACTTCGCGCCCGCCGAGTCGATCCTTCGCGACGTTCGCATCGCCGAGAAGGTCCGCAACCTGCTGGGCGTCGAGGCCGGCTACAACGACGGCATCGTCTCCCCGGTGTTCCTCTTCGGGCTCGCCCTGGCGGGCGACCGCGCGCACGCCGGACGGCCCCTGCACGCATTCGGTTCCGCGGTGGCGCACTCGCTGACGGCGATCGTCGTCGGCCTCGCCGTCGGCGCGCTGCTCGCGACGCTGATCAACCTCGCCGAGCGGCGCGGCGCGATGACCGCGCAGAGCACCAGGATGATCTTGGTCACTGCCCCCGTCATGGCCTACGGCCTGAGCCTGGCCGTGCACGGCAACGGGTTCGTGTCGGCGTTCGTCTGCGGTATCGCGTTCCACTACCTGCGCCACACGCCCGCGCTGCGTGCCGAAATGGAGTTGCTCAACGACATCGGCTTCTTGCTAACGGCCCTGATGTGGTTCGTGTTCGGCGCGGTCGCCGTGCTGGCGCTGAGCACCGGGGTGTCCTGGTCGATCGTGGTGTTCTGCCTGCTCGCCCTCACCGTCGTGCGCGTGGTGCCGGTGTTCGTCGCGATGCTCGGCTCACCCCGGTTCACCCGGCGGGAACGCTTGCTCATCGGTTGGCTGGGCCCGCGCGGCACCGCATCGATCGTCTTCGGTTTGCTGGCCTTCAACGTGCTGCCCGAGGGCGACGAACACACCGCGTTGATCGTCATGGTGGTCGCGGTACTGGGCAGCGTCGTGCTGCACGGTCCGGCCGCGTCTACCGCCGCGGCGCGATTGGCGCAGGCCACGAACTAGACTGAGCCGGTGACGTCCGGGCTCACTCACGAGGTCGATACGGTCGACCACGCAGCATCCACCCCAGATCATCCGCAACCCTTCCGCGAACTCGGTCTCAAGGACGACGAGTACGCGCGGATCCGCGAGATCCTCGGACGTCGGCCCACCGACGCAGAGCTCGCGATGTACTCGGTGATGTGGAGTGAGCACTGCTCCTACAAGTCGTCGAAGGTGCATCTGCGCTACTTCGGCGAGACCACCACCGAGAAGATGCGCGAGGCGATGCTCGCGGGCATCGGCGAGAACGCCGGCGTCGTCGACATCGGCGACGGCTGGGCGGCCACCTTCAAGGTCGAGTCCCACAACCACCCGTCCTACATCGAGCCCTATCAGGGTGCCGCGACCGGCGTCGGCGGCATCGTGCGCGACATCATGGCGATGGGCGCCCGCCCGGTCGCGGTGATGGACCAGCTGCGGTTCGGCGCCGCCGACGCGCCCGACACCCGCCGAGTGCTCGACGGCGTGGTGCGCGGCGTCGGCGGTTATGGCAACTCCCTCGGGTTGCCCAACATCGGCGGTGAGACGGTCTTCGATGCCAGCTACGCCGGCAACCCGTTGGTCAACGCCCTCTGCGTCGGTGTGCTGCGAACCGAGGACCTCAAGCTGGCGTTCGCCTCCGGCGCCGGCAACAAGATCATCCTGTTCGGCGCGCGCACCGGGCTCGACGGCATCGGTGGGGTGTCCGTGCTCGCCTCGGAGACCTTCGGCGGCGACGAGTCCGGGGCCGGCCGGAAGAAGCTGCCCAGTGTGCAGGTCGGTGACCCGTTCACCGAGAAGGTGCTCATCGAGTGCTGCCTGGAGCTTTACGCCGGTGATCTGGTGGTCGGCATCCAGGACCTCGGTGGCGCTGGATTGTCCTGTGCCACTTCTGAACTCGCGTCCGCCGGGGACGGCGGCATGCGGGTCGAGCTCGACCAGGTACCGCTGCGTGCGGCCAACATGACGCCCGCGGAGATCCTGTCCAGCGAGTCCCAGGAACGCATGTGCGCGGTGGTGACGCCGGAGAACGTGGACGCGTTCCTCGCG
This sequence comes from Mycolicibacterium psychrotolerans, assembly GCF_010729305.1. Lineage (NCBI taxonomy): Bacteria > Bacillati > Actinomycetota > Actinomycetes > Mycobacteriales > Mycobacteriaceae > Mycobacterium > Mycolicibacterium psychrotolerans. The sequence goes on from NZ_AP022574.1 coordinate 1,762,679, forward strand.
GTGTGCCGCAAGTGGGACGTGCTGGCCACCGTCATCGGCGAGGTCACCGAGGGCGACCGGCTCGAGATCACCTGGCACGGCGAGACCGTGGTCGACGTGCCGCCGCGCACCGTCGCGCACGAGGGCCCCGTCTACGAGCGGCCCGTCGAGCGCCCCGCCACCCAGGACGCGCTCAACGCCGACACGTCAGCGGCGCTGCCCCGCCCCCGCACCGGCGAGGAATTGCGAGCCACGCTGCTGGCGATGCTCGGCAGCCCGCACTTGTGCAGCCGCGCGTTCATCACCGAGCAGTACGACCGCTACGTGCGCGGCAACACCGTCCTCGCCGAGAACGCCGACGGTGGTGTGCTGCGCGTGGACGAGGAGACCGGCCGGGGCATCGCCATCTCCACCGACGCGTCGGGGCGCTACACGGCGCTGGACCCCTACGCCGGCGCCCAGCTGGCGCTGGCCGAGGCGTACCGCAACGTGGCGGTCACCGGGGCCACCCCGATCGCGGTGACGAACTGCCTGAACTTCGGCTCCCCCGAGGACCCCGGCGTGATGTGGCAGTTCTCCCAGGCCGTCCGCGGTCTCGCCGACGGCGCTGCGGCACTGGGCATCCCGGTCACCGGCGGCAACGTCAGCTTCTACAACCAGACGGGCACCACGCCGATCCTGCCGACGCCGGTGGTGGGCATCCTCGGCGTCATCGACGACGTGAAGCGCCGCATCCCCACCGGTTTCGGCACCGAGCCCGGGGAGACGCTGATCCTGCTCGGCGACACCGGTGACGAATTCGACGGTTCGATCTGGGCGCAGGTCACCGCCGATCACCTCGGCGGGGTGCCACCCCGCGTCGACCTGGAGCGTGAACGGCTGCTGGCCGAGGTGCTGACCGCGGCCTCGCGCGACGGACTGGTGTCCGCCGCCCACGACCTGTCCGAGGGCGGACTGATCCAGGCCGTCGTCGAAGGGGCGCTCACCGGCGAAACCGGTTGCCGGGTGCTGCTTCCGGAGCAGAGCGATCCCTTCGTGGCGCTGTTCAGCGAGTCGGCGGGCCGCGTGCTGGTCGCGGTGCCGCGCACCGAGGAGAGCCGGTTCACTGCGATGTGCGAGGCGCGGGGCCTGCCCGCCACCAGGGTCGGCGTCGTCGACCAGGGCCCCGAGGGTGGCGAGCCCAGCGTAGAGGTGCAGGGCTTGTTCACGGTCACCCTGGAGGAGTTGCGCCGGACGTCGGAAGGTGTGCTGCCCGGGTTGTTCGGGTGACCGTCAGGTGATGGCCGAGGCGCCGACCCGACACCCCCTCTACGTCTGGGCGTGGGACCTGCTGCGCCTCGACTTCACCGGGATGGCCTTCGGCGGGCTGTTCTTCTGCATGTCGCTGACGCCGTCGCTGCTGCCGAGGGACTGGTTGTTCCAGGGTCTGATCGGCGGCATCAACGCGGCGATCGGGTACGGCATCGGGGTGTTCCTGGCCCGGATGGCGCGCCGGTTCATCCTTGCCGGAAGGTCATGGTGGCCACCGCCGTTGGCGGTGTCATCGGCCCTGAAGACCCTCACCGTCGTTCTCGTGCTGACCGCGTGCGTGCTGATGGTCATCCCCGCGGCCGGTTGGCAGCGCCAGGTGTCGGCGCTGATGGGCATGCAGGGTCCCAGCACGGCGAGCTATCTGCGCACGCTGGTGCTCGCCGCAGTGGTCGGCGGGGCCTGTGTGGCGGTGACGCGGGTGCTCATCGATCTGATCAAAACCATGGCGCGCTATCTGATCCGGCGGTGGCGGCTCTCCGACGAGTTGGCGCTGTTCATCGGCACGACGATCGTCGTGGTACTGGTGATCACGCTCGTCAACGGCGTGCTGGTGCGGGGCTTCCTCGCCGGCGCCAACCGGGTGTTCCAGCCGCAGAACGCCACCACGATGGCCGGCGTCATCCAGCCGCAAGCGCCCGAAAGATCGGGTAGCCCCGAATCGTTCGCGCCGTGGGACACGCTCGGCTATCAGGGCCGCGCCTTCGTGGGTACCGGGCCCGACGCGGCTGAACTCACCCGGATCAACGGCACGCCGGCCAAGGAACCCGTCCGGGTCTACGTCGGTCTGCAGACCGCCGACACCGACGACGCCCGGATGGCGGTGCTACTCAGCGAACTCCAACGCAGCGGCGCCTTCGAGCGCAAGGTCCTCGTCATCGCGCCGACCACCGGCACCGGATGGGTAAACCCGATCGCGGCCAGGTCACTGGAGATGATGTACAACGGCGACACCGCGATCGTCGGATCGCAGTATTCGTATCTGCCCAGCTGGATTTCGTTTCTCGGCGATCAACAGAAGTCGGTGGACTTCGGCCGCAGGATGATCGATGCCATCCACGACCGCTGGGCGACGTTGCCGCCCGATCGGCGCCCCCGCCTGCTGCTGTACGGCGAGAGCCTGGGATCCATGGCGGGGCAGGGCGCGTTCGACTGGCTGCCCGACATCTCCCGGATGGGTTTCTCCTCGGTGCTGTGGGTCGGGCCGCCCAACGCCAGCTCGCTGTGGCATTCGATCACGGTGCGCCGCGATCCGGGCACCCCGGAGGTGAAACCCCGCTACGACAACGGACGCACGGTGCGTTTCTCCCAGGGCAACGACGCGCAGCAGATCGCGCGCGACGCCGCACCGCCGTGGGACGGCACCAGAGTCCTGTTCTTGCAACATCCCTCGGATCCGATCGTGTGGTGGTCACAGGACCTGCTGTTCAGCAAACCCGACTGGCTGTCCGAACCGCCCGGCCGTGACCGCACCGCCTCGATGCGGTGGTACCCGATCGTCACGTTCTGGCAGGTCGCCGCGGACATGACGAACGCGTCCTCGGTTCCCGGCGGGCACGGGCACAACTACGGCGACTACATCCTCGACGGCTGGGTGGCCGTCGCGCCGCCGCCCGGGTGGACCCCGGCCGACACCGAACGTATCCGGACCGCACTGCAGCAGACCGCAGCCGAAGACGGAAGCCAGTGAGGCGCGACTGGATTCGGGCCGTGGCGCTGGCCGCGGCCCTGCTGGGCTGGAGTGCGGTGGCCCCGCGATTTCCGCTGCGGTGGCATCCGGTGCCGCACACCGTTCTCGGGGCCGCCGCCGCGGCGTCGACCCGCTCGTCGCTGGGCCTGCGTCCGCCCGCGCTGGCCCGTGGACTCCGTTGGGGGAGTGCGGCCGCCGCCACCGTGATCATCGGCGTGGCGGCCGCCACGACGGTGGCGCCGGTGCGCGCCGGGATCTCGGCAGGCACGCCGCCCGACTCGGCCGCCCGATGGATGTTGCTGCGCATACCGTTCGGAACCGTCTGGTCGGAGGAGACGACGTACCGCGTCGCGCTCGGGTCCGCGGCCGCGCGGGCATTCGGCGCACCGCGCGGGCGGTGGTTCACCGCAGCGATGTTCGGGCTCTCCCACGTGGCCGATGCGCGCGCCGCCGGGCAGTCGGTACCCGGCACGGTGGTCGTCACCGGTGCCGCGGGCTGGATCTTCGCCTGGCTGTACGACAGGTCGGGCAGTCTCGCTGCGCCGATGCTGGCCCACCTCGCCGTCAACGAAGCGGGAGCCGTTGCCGCCGTGGCACTTCGGCGCTAAGGGTTGATCGTCGGCTCCCCGACCTGCCGGCCCCACACGTACTCGACCAACATCGGCTGCCCGAGCTCCATGTGGTTGTAGGGCGCGATGCTGAAACCGGTGTCCATCACCAGATAGGGGGCCGGCCACAGGTCGCGGGTGATCTTCTGCCAGCACCCCGGCCGACCCTCCGGACCGCCCCGCGCGTTCACCCGTGGCAGGTTGTCGGGATAGACGAAGGGGTTGCCCGCTCCCATGATGGTGCCCGCGGAGCGCAGCGAGTAGCCGTTGTCCCCGCCGAGCACCCGGGCGATCTCCGGACCGACCTTGGCGTAGTTGCGCGTGGTGCAGAAGATCATGCCCCGGTAGTCGTCGAGCAATTTCGATGTCGGCAGCAGATCGGCCGCGCCGCGCACGAGGTAGGGCGCGCTGCGGGTGAAGACATCGGTCGCCGGATGGGCGAATCCGAGCGCCGCCATCAGGGCGGCGTCGATGTCGCCGGAGCCTTCCGACAGCGTGCGCGCGGTGACGACCGCGGCGTCCAGGCCGTCCCAGAGGTCGCCGGACGCGTCGCTGTAGATGTCGGCCAGCGTGGCGAGCGCACTGACGTCCGAGCGCAGCAGCGGCATCCGCGGATTGAGGTCGTCGAGGATCCGGTTGCCGTCCTGCAGCGACGTCCCGAGCCGATCCCCGAGCCCGTCCAGCGCGGCGGCGGTGGCGCTCAGTGTCTGGTTCAGCTTCACCGGATCCACCTGCTCGGCGATCGCGGTGACGGTCTCGAACAGCGTGTTGAACTCCGTCGTCACCGACGCCACGTCGAGTTCGCCGTTCGCCGAAAGATGCTGTGCAGCAGGCGTTTCCGGTGAACTCAGGGACACGTACTTGTTGCCGAACACCGTGGTGGCGCGGATCTCGACCTCCGCGTTGGCCGGGATGACCGCCAGCGTCCTCGGATCGACCTGCACGGTGAGCCTGGCCTGCGGTGTGTCGCCAGCGGCGTCCTGGTCGATGCCGGCCACCCGGCCGATCTCCACACCGTTGAACGTGACCTTGGCGCCCGGCTCGACGACCAGGCCGGCGCGGTCGGAGACCAGGGTGAGGTCCACGGACCGCCGGAAGTCGCCGCGGAACTGCAGGAACAGCAGCGTGCCCGCGACGGCGAGGACGACCAGGACCAGCGCGCCCAGCAGTTTGTAGGGCGGCGCGTCCCGGGCTACAGACACTTTGAGAACCTAGATCATGGCCGTTCGCCGTACTGCCGATCCGGCAAAGACCCGTGCCGCGGTGGCGGCGCTGGCCGAGTGGCTCCGTGACGAGAGGGCACCCGCGCCACACCGTACCGAACTCGCCGAGGCCGTCCGGACGACGGCCAGAACCCTGGCGGCGGTGGCCCCCGGTGCGTCCGTGGAGGTGCGAGTGCCCCCGTTCGTCGCGGTGCAGTGCATCCCGGGCCCGCGACACACCCGCGGCACCCCGCCCAACGTCGTCGAGACCGACCCCCGCACCTGGCTGCTGCTGGCCACCGGTCTGCTCACGGTTCCCGAGGCGGCGGCCGCCGGAACGTTGGCGCTCTCGGGAGCCCGGGCCGTCGACATCGCGTCGGCGCTGCCGCTGGTGGCGCTGCCGGACTGACGTCGGGAATGGCCGCCCGGATGCGTTCGTTGTTCTGCGCGGCCACGCGGGTGCATGATTCCGCGTTTCCCGCACGTTCACCGTAGACTGGCCACCGTCACCCACCGCCCCTAGGGAGCAGCGAAGATCGTGACCGCCGAGCAGCCCGCGCAGCCAGAGAACGAACCTCGAGAAGAGTGCGGAGTCTTCGGAGTCTGGGCACCCGGCGAGGAAGTGGCGAAACTCACGTACTACGGCCTGTATGCCCTGCAGCACAGGGGGCAGGAAGCCGCCGGTATCGCCGTGGCCGACGGCTCACAGGTGCTGGTGTTCAAGGACCTCGGTCTGGTCAGTCAGGTCTTCGACGAGCAGACCCTGGCCGCGATGCCGGGCCACGTCGCCGTCGGACACTGCCGCTACTCCACCACGGGCTCGACCACCTGGGAGAACGCACAGCCGGTGTTCCGCAACACCGCTGCGGGCACCGGGGTCGCGCTGGGGCACAACGGAAATCTGGTCAACACCGCCGAATTGGCGGCCCGCGCCCGGGACCAGGGGCTGATGAGCAACCGCGGCGCTGCCGCTGCCACCACCGACTCCGACATCCTGGGCGCGCTGCTGGCGCACGGCGCGGCCGACTCCTCGCTGGAGCAGGCGGCACTCGAGCTGCTGCCGACCGTGCGCGGCGCCTTCTGCCTGACCTTCATGGACGAGAACACGCTCTACGCGGCGCGTGACCCCTACGGGGTGCGTCCGCTGTCACTGGGCCGGCTGGACCGGGGCTGGGTGGTGGCCTCGGAGACCGCCGCGCTCGACATCGTCGGCGCCTCGTTCGTGCGCGACATCGAGCCGGGCGAGCTGCTGGCCATCGACGCCGACGGGGTGCGCTCGTCACGCTTCGCCAACCCCACGCCGAAAGGCTGTGTGTTCGAGTACGTGTATCTGGCCCGGCCGGACAGCACGATCGTGGGCCGCTCGGTGCACGCCACCCGCGTCGAGATCGGGCGCCGGCTCGCCCGGGAGAAGCCTGTCGAGGCGGACCTGGTGATCGGCGTCCCCGAATCCGGCACACCGGCCGCGGTCGGCTACGCCCAGGAGTCCGGGATCCCCTACGGCCAGGGCCTGATGAAGAACGCCTACGTCGGCCGGACGTTCATCCAGCCGTCCCAGACGATCCGCCAGCTCGGTATCCGGCTCAAACTCAACCCGCTCAAAGAGGTCATCCGCGGTAAGCGGCTGATCGTCGTCGACGACTCGATCGTGCGCGGCAACACCCAGCGGGCGCTGATCCGGATGCTGCGCGAGGCCGGTGCGGTCGAGGTGCACGTGCGCATCGCCTCGCCGCCGGTGAAATGGCCGTGCTTCTACGGCATCGACTTCGCGACACCGGCCGAACTGATCGCCAACGCGGCGAACGCCGAGGGCACCGGGGATGAGATGCTCGACGCGGTCCGCCACGCGATCGGCGCCGACACGCTCGGCTACATCTCCCAGCACGGCATGATCGCCGCCACCGAGCAGCCCGCGACGCGGCTCTGCTCGGCGTGCTTCGACGGCGACTACCCGATCGAACTGCCCGGGGAGACGGCGCTGGGCAAGAACGTCATCGAACACATGCTGGCGACCGCGGCACGCACCGGTATCCCGCTCGCGGCCGACAACGACAACGCCTCGGCGCTGCGACGCCCGTGACGCCCCCGACGTGGTGCCCCGAACCTATTGCGGCACAACCTTACTGAATCGCAGCAGATGCCTGCGGCCACCCTTGTGCGCCGCATCCTCCTTCAGCGCGGCGACCACCGCGTCGCGGTACCCGGTCAACCCACCCTGCGGATGCGGTATCACCGCGTCGATGTCGTGCTCATGGCACACCGCGTCGCATTCGAGGGACTCGACCAGCGGCCGGGCCAGGCCCGAGGGGATGGGTGTCACCAACCCCACCCACAGGCTCGCGATCGTCGGCGTCAGGAACGGCAGCACGACCATCACCCGGCGGCGCAGACCCGCGACGTCGGCGTAGGTCTGCATCGCGTCGCCGTACTCCATCACATCCGGGCCGCCCACGTCCCAGGTGCGTGACTCGGGCACCTCCGCGGTCGCCGCCTCGGCGAGGTAGTACAGGACGTCGTCGATCGAGATCGGCTGGATCTTGTTGCGCACCCACTTCGGTGTCGTCATGACCGGCAGCCGGTCGGTCAGGTGCCGCACCATCTCGAACGACGCCGAGCCCGAACCGATGACGATCCCCGCCTGCAGGACCACCGCCTCCACCGACGACGCCATCAGGATCTCGCCGACCTCGACGCGCGACGCCAGGTGCCGGGACAGCTCCACGCCCTCCGGATGGAGACCACTGAGATACACCACCCGGCGCACCCCGGCCTTCTCGGCGGCGGCGGCGACGTTGCGGGCCGACCTGGCCTCCTCGGCGACGAAGTCCTTCGACGTGCCCATCGAATGCACCAGGTAGTAGACGACGTCCATGCCCTCGAACGCCTCGGCGAGCGACTCGGGCTTGGTCAGATCACCCCGCACCACCTCCGCCCGGCTGCGCCACGGCGCGTCGTCGAGCTTGGCGGGTTTGCGCGCCATCGCCCGCACGGCATGGCCGCGGCCGAGCAACTCGGGCACCAACTGCCCACCGATGTACCCGGTCGCACCCGTCACCAGGCACTTCACTTGCTCAGCCGACACCAGCACTCCATTCGTCGTCGACACTCGAGAGGAGTTCGGTGCCGATGGGGAGGTGGATTGCCCGCAAACGGGCTCATTAACCGGACCCGGGCATCGGGCAGCCCGGATCAGCAGCGTCGACCACGAGCGGAACCCCGACCGGATCGGCAGGATCGAGCACCGGATTCACATACAGCACCCACATCACCAGCGGGTCCGGACCTTCGTTGCGCCCGGCGTGCACATACCCCGGACCGCTCCTCTCGGTGATCGTCGAACCCGCCGGATACATCCCGTCGACCGAGCAGTCCGCGGCGTAGTGGGTCAGCGTGCCCGAGCGCACCACCCCGAACACGTCGCCGGGGTGGAAGTGCCAGCCGGTGCCGCCGCCCGGGGCGATGGTGAGCAGCTTGGCGACATAGTGGCTGTTGTCGGCCGTCGAATCCGACAGCGTGACCGCGTCGACCCCGGCGCCGGGCGTGGCCGACGCCCCGCCGGGGGCGGCCATCAGCAGCGCGGCGAGCGCCGGCACCGTCGCACACCGGCGCCGCGTCTGTCCCATGGTCAGTCAGGATCGCACAGCGATAACCCGCACCCGGGCGTTTGCCCGGGGATGACCCACAATGGCGTCATGGCGTTTCGCGGCTGGCCCATCGAGGCGGTGGAGTTCTACGAGGGTCTCGAGGCCGACAACTCCAAGGTCTACTGGCAGGACCATCGGGAGATCTACGACCGCCATGTGAAGGCGCCGATGGAGGAACTGCTCGCCGAGCTCGCCGACGAGTTCGGCCCCGGCTCGATGTTCCGGCCGTACCGCGACGTGCGGTTCAGCGCGGACAAGAGCCCCTACAAGACCACCTGCGCCGCGCGGATCGGTGCCGGCTACGTGTCGTTCTCGGCCGACGGGCTGTCCGCAGGCAGCGGGCTGTACATGCCGGAGCCTGCGGCGCTGCAACGCTTCCGGGCGGCTGTCCACGATCCGGACTCCGGAACCGAACTGGCCGGCATCGTCGCGGCCCTGCGGGCGGCCGGCTACCAGATCACGGCGCATGACGTGCTCAAGACCGCCCCCCGGGGATACCCCGCCGACCATCCGCGGATCGAGCTGCTGAGGCACAAGGGCCTCGCGATGATGAAAAGCTGGCCGGTCGGCGCCTGGCTCGGCACCCGCAGAGCCAAAGATCGCGTGGTCACGACACTGCGTGCCGCCGTCCCGCTGGGGCAGTGGCTGGACCGTCACGTCGGCTAGGGCCGTACCGGCCGGCGCGGCAGACCGGTAACCTTGGGGCCGATGACCGATCGCGCCGAACAACACGGCATTTCCTACGCGTCGGCCGGGGTCGACATCGAAGCAGGCGACCGCGCTGTCGAGCTGTTCAAGCCGCTCGCCAAGAAGGCCACCCGGCCCGAGGTGCGCGGCGGCCTTGGCGGGTTCGCCGGGCTGTTCGCGCTGCGTGGCGGCTACCGCGAGCCCCTGCTGGCTTCGTCGACCGACGGCGTGGGTACCAAGCTCGCCGTCGCCCAGGCGATGGACAAGCACGACACCGTCGGCATCGACCTGGTCGCCATGGTGGTCGACGACCTCGTGGTGTGCGGCGCCGAGCCGCTGTTCCTGCAGGACTACATCGCGGTCGGACGCACCGTGCCCGAACGGGTCGCCGAGCTGGTGTCCGGCATCGCCGACGGCTGCGTGATGGCCGGATGCGCGCTGCTGGGCGGCGAGACGGCCGAACATCCCGGCCTGATGGCCCCCGACCACTACGACATCTCCGCGACCGGTATCGGCGTCGTCGAGGCCGACGACGTGCTGGGACCCGACCGGGTCCGCCCCGGCGACGTGCTCATCGCGATGGCCTCGACCGGCCTGCACTCCAACGGATACTCGCTGGCCCGCCACGTGCTGCTCGAGATCGACCACATGAACCTGGCCGGCCACGTCGAGGAGTTCGGCCGCACGCTCGGCGAGGAACTGCTCGAACCCACCCGCATCTACGCCAAGGACTGCCTGGCGCTGGCCGCGGAAACTCAGGTCCGCACGTTCTGCCACGTCACCGGTGGTGGGCTGGCGGGCAATCTGGAGCGCGTCATCCCGCACGGTCTGGTCGCCCAGCTCGACCGCGGTACCTGGACCCCGGCTCCCGTCTTCGGCATGATCGCCCAGCGCGGCCGCATCGAACGAGCCGAGATGGAGAAAACGTTCAACATGGGGGTCGGGATGGTGGCCGTCGTGGCGCCGGAGGACACCGACCGCGCACTGGCCGTGCTGACTGCCCGGCACCTGAACTGCTGGACCCTGGGAAGCATCGAGAAGGGCAGCAAGGATGGGTCACGAGCAGTGCTGGTGGGCCAGCACCCGCGGTTCTAGCCGCGGAGTGCCGACCAACGGGCGGCTAGGGTCGCCACTCGTCCTCGTCCACCCAGCGATCATCCGGCACGTCCCCGTTGACACGGTCATCGTCGGATCCGCCGGCTAGCTCGCGCTGGAGCCGCTCGAAGTCGGTCTGCGGTGAGCTGTACTTGAGCTCACGAGCAACCTTGGTCTGCTTTGCCTTTGCCCGGCCGCGGCCCATGGGGGAACCCCCTCGCGCAATAACGGAGCGGCCTAATCACTAGGCGGCTCCGATCTGAGTGTTCTTATTGTCCTGCCGACACTTTACCGTGCCGAACGCCGCGGCGCTGGCAGCCCCCGTTTCGCCCTTGGCTCAGCGCGCGCCGCCGCGCAGCCGATCCACCGCCAGCCGGCCTGCGCCGGCCACATCGGCGGCGGGCATCGAGTCGGGATCGATCGCGGCCGACACCGCCACAGTGCCACCGGTACTGAGCTCGGTGTCCGCAGGCAGGCCCCGCTTGAGCAGCGCCAGCGCGATCGGTCCCTCGTCGACGTGGTCGACGACGGTGCCCAACCGGCCGACCGTGCGGCCGCCGGCCAGCACGGGGTCGCCGGCGGCGGGCCGGTCGGCGGCGCCGTCGAGGTGCAGCACTACGAGCATTCGTGGCGGTTTACCGAGGTTGTGGACCCGCGCGACGGTTTCCTGACCCCGGTAGCAGCCCTTGTCGAGGTGCACTGCGGACCCGATCCAGCCGACCTCATGGGGGATCGTGCGCTCGTCGGTGTCCACACCCAGGCGCGGACGCAGCGCCGCCACCCGGTGTGCCTCGTAAGCCCACACCCCGGCGCGGCGCACCCCTGCGGCCACCAGCCGGTCCAACCACTGGGTGGTCTGGTCACGCGGAACGACGAGGTCGACCTCTCCGGCGGAGCCGGGCAGGGAGCGCAGGAAGCCGCCGTCGGGCAGCGCGACGGCCGTGCCGGCGGCCGGCAGGACGTCGACGCCGAGCGCGTCGAGCACCGGCGTGTCGGCCAGTGCCGGCCCGAGCAGCGACAGCACGGCCAGGTCGGCAGGCTCCACGACCACGTCCGACCAGAACACCATCTTGCGCAGGAAGCTCAACAGAGCGTCGCCGCGCCACGGCTCGGTGTCGAGGATCGTGACGCCGTCGAGCTGGGTCTGCACCCAGTGATCTTCGACTCGCCCCTGGCCGTCGAGGCTCAGGTTCTCGGTGACCGCGCCGTCGGGCAGGTCGCTGACGTGCTGACTGGAGATCGTGTGCAGCCAGGTCTTGCGTTCGGATCCGGTCAGCGCGATCACCGCCCGGTGTGAGCGGTCCACCACGACCGCGCCGTGCGCGGCGGCGCGCTGCTCGCCGAGCGGATCACCGTAATGCCAGACCGCACCGGCATCCGGACCGTTCTCCGGGGCGGGGATCCCCGCCGAACTCGCAGACATAGGTCAACTCTACGAGCCGGCCCCGAGACGCCGGGACTACGCTGGTGCCCCATGGCGGACGGACTCAGGGTGGTGGTCTCGCTCGACGGACAGCTCCGCGATCCGCAGGCGCCGCTGCTCTACGCCGACGATCTGGCCGCCGTGCGCGGCGACGGCATCTTCGAGACGCTGCTGATCCGGCACGGCCGCCCGTGCCTGCTCGACGCGCACCTGGGACGCCTGACGCATTCGGCGCGACTGATGGACCTGCCGGAGCCGGATCTGCCGCAGTGGCGGTCGGCCGTCCGCGTCGCCGTGGATCAGTGGGTGGCCGCCGGCGGTGAGGAGGCCGCGCTACGGCTGGTCTACAGCCGCGGCAGGGAGAGCGATCCCACCGGCACGGCGTACGCCACGATCAGCCCGCTGCCCGCCCGGGTCGCCGGCGTGCGGCGCAACGGCGTGGCGGCGCTGATGCTGGACCGCGGCCTGGCCTCGGACGCCGACGACGGGATGCCCTGGCTGCTGGCGGGCGCGAAGACGCTGTCCTACGCCGTCAACATGGCCGCGCTGCGGCACGCCGAGCGCCACGGCGCCGGGGACGTCGTCTTCGTCAGCACCGACGGCCACATCCTCGAGGGTCCCCGGTCGACCGTCGTCATCGCAGCCACCTCAGCCGACGGCCGGCCCTGCCTGCTCACCCCGCCGCCGTGGTATCCGATCCTGCGCGGCACCACGCAGCAGGCGCTGTTCGAGGTGGCGCGCAACAAGGGCTACGACTGCGACTACCAAGCCTTGCGGCCTGCGGATCTGCTTGCCGCGCAAGGTGTTTGGCTGGTGTCGAGCATCACGCTGGCGGCGCGGGTGCACACGCTCGACGGCAATCCGCTGCCCCCTTCGCCGTTGGCCGACGACTTCGCCGCCCTTGTCGACGCAGCGATCACCCGTGATCGCTGAGAGATTAATTGTCTTGTCGCCCAGCCGTTGCGCGGGTACCTTCGCCTGTACACAGGGAAGGAGGTGGTCCGACAAATTGAATGACTTATGGACATGTGAGGTGGCTGCGAGCTAGCAGCGCCAGGGGAGCCGTTGTCGCACACCTGCGCGCGCTGGCGAATTCCCCGCAGTCACCCGGCCCCCGAGCCCCTCGGTTGAGTCCGACCAGGAACAACGGCTCGGGGGCCGCTCCATGTCTAGGGGTTTGCCGGGGCGTCCGGTCCGGGTGCCAACGACGAACAGGCCTGCATCGCCGCATCCCAGGTGGCCGGATCCACGCCCGGCGGTGGCCCGGAGGCCGGCCCCGGCGGGGCAGGCACCCCGTGCTGACCCAGGCAGTAGGCGAGCGACCCGTGACCGACGCTGGGGGACACCGTCGTCGTGGAGGAGGCGGGCACATCCGCCGACGGAGAGGAACAGGCCGCCACGATGCCCGCCGCGGTCAATGCCGCGGTCACAGCCAGGGGGCGCACTAGCCGATGAACCGGGACAGTCGGGCGGACAGGTGTGGGACCAGGCCACCGTCGGCATCGACCCGCTCCTCGACGTAGGCGAGGTCGCCGCCGTCGATGATGCCGTAGAGCCTCTTGGCGCCCCCGACGAGCATGCCGGACTTGCTGCGGGCCAACGCGTCGGTGACGAGCTCCCACGACGACTGGCTGAGCGGGCGGCCGTAGAACAGCTCGATGTAGCCGGCGGAATGGGCGAGCAGCAACTCGATGGCCTGCGACTCGCCGGGATCGTTGGGATCGCTGACGAACCGCCAGAACCCGCTCTCGCGCAACGTCGGACCGTCATAGTCGCCGTCAGCGGTCAGCCGCCAGGACCGGGCTTCCCAGTTCAGGTAGTCCGCGCCGTCATGGGACACCACGATCTGCTGGCCGAACCGGTAGTCGCCGTGCGATCCGCGGCCCTCACCCTCACCGCGCCACACGCCCACCAACGGCAGCAGAGCGAGCAGCCGGTCATCGAGGTTCGCGCCCTCCCGCAGATTGGCGGTGTCGGCGGGCACGGGCAGGTCACCGAAAGCCGGGATGTTGCGCGCGGCGGTCTCCCGGGCACGCTCGGCTGCTGCGGCGACCGCGTCGTCGCCAGAGGTCACGACTCGTCGGTGATCAGCCGGTACAGCGCGTACAACGCGAACCACGTGATCACCACGACGGCCGCGACGAGCAGGAGTTCGTAGAACAGCACCACGGTGCCAGTCTAACTGCCGCTCATCGCAGCGCCGACGTCAGCTGACCTTGGCCTCGTACTCCGGGCAGAAGGCGCCCGTGGCGGCCCCGATGAAGTAGCCGGCCTGGTAATCCGACCAGTCGGTGACGCTGGTCAGGTCGGCCACCTCCTGCTCGAAGGAGGCTCCGTTGTCCCAGTCCTGGCATACCGCGCGGCCGGTGTCGATGACCTGCTGGGTCTTCTCCGACGGCCAGGTGATGCCGCCCTTGCCGATCACCGATAGGAAATCGCCCTCGGGATCGGCTAGGGCCGAGGGAGCACTGACCAAGCCGACGGCGGCGAACGCCGCGGCGGCGGCGAAGGCGATGGTGATCTTCATGGTCGGATCCTCGAAGGTCATGGCCCGCGCGGGTGCGCGGGCGGTGACCCTATCGTCGCCGACAACAGCTAATCGTGCAGCGTTTTCACAGCAAGATCAGCGAACCCTCCGAGGAAGGTGCGCGCCGCCGCGCCGAGCCGAGGGCGCGACGGCGCAGTCAGTCACGCGACCTTGACGTCGACCTCGTGAATGCCTGCACCCGACGGCGCCACCGAGGCGTCGCCGTTGCCCGCCGGAGACAGCGCGCGCAGCGTCCACGTACCCGGTGCGGCAAAGAACCGGAAGTCACCGGTGGCCGACGCGACGACCTCCGCGGTGAACTCGTCGGAGCTGTCCAGCAGCCGCACGAAGGCGCCGCCGACCGCCTGACCGGAGCCGTCGACGACGCGACCGGTGATCACCGTCTCCTTCTCCAGGTCGACGCTCGCGGGCAACGTCAGTCCTTGCTTGGGTGCAGAGCACATATCAATTTCCCAACTCGATCGGGGCGCCCACCAGGGAGCCGTATTCCGTCCAACTGCCGTCGTAGTTCTTGACGTTCTTGTGTCCCAGCAGCTCCTGCAGCACGAACCAGGTGTGCGACGAGCGCTCACCGATGCGGCAGTAGGCGATGGTCTCCTTCTCGCCGTCCAGGCCGGCGTCGGCGTACAGCTTCGCCAGCTCGTCGTCGGACTTGAACGTGCCGTCCTCGTTGGCCGCCTTGCTCCACGGGACGTTGATGGCGCCGGGGACATGGCCTGGACGCTGGCTCTGCTCCTGCGGCAGGTGCGCCGGCGCGAGGATCTTGCCGGAGAACTCGTCGGGGGAGCGGACGTCGACCAGGTTCTTGGTGCCGATCGCGGCGATGACCTCGTCGCGGAACGCGCGGATGCTGCTGTCGGGCGCCTTCGCCGTGTAGGAGGTCTCGGGGCGGGTCACCGTGTCGGTGGACAGCGGCCGGGCGTCGAGCTCCCACTTCTTGCGGCCGCCGTCGAGGAGCTTGACGCTCTCGTGGCCGTAGAGCTTGAAGTACCAGTACGCGTACGCGGCGAACCAATTGTTGTTGCCGCCGTACAGGATCACCGTGTCGTCATTGGCGATGCCGCGCTCGGAGAGCAGCTTGGAGAACTGTTCGGCGTCGACGAAGTCGCGCTTGACCTGGTCCTGAAGATCGGTCTTCCAGTCCAGCTTGATCGCGCCCGGGATGTGTCCTGTGTCGTAGGCGCTGGTGTCTTCGTCGACCTCGACGAAGACGGTCTTCGGCGCGTCGAGATTGCTCTCGGCCCAGTCGGCTGTGACCAGGACGTCGGAGCGTGCCATGGAGGAGGTCCTTTCGGTTACGAGTGAGTCGGGGTCAGGCGGAGGAACAGAGGGTAGAGCCGGCAGCCCAGGCAGATCCCGAAAGCTGCGTTGAGGAACGCCGCCGCCAGCGCGAAACCGGTGGCGACGAGGCCCAGCACGGCGGACCCGGCGGCGAAGCCGACGACGCCGATGACGGCGAACACGAAGCCGACGAGCTGGGCGAACTTCAGTGGCGGAACCGGTTCACGCTCGGTGACCGGGCCGAGCCGGGGCGCCACGAAGGAGGCGAACACCAGACCGTAGGGGTGCCGGCGGGGACCCAGCGCGGCGCCCAGCGCGAACACCACCGTCTGCGCGCCCAGGATCACCGCCGCGATCGCCGGACTCGACGCCGACACCAGCAGCGTGACGACGAGGACGGCGGTCGTGACCCAGGCGACGAACCGCGGACCGCGGACGTCGACCTGGACTGGTGTACGTGTCTGTGTGGTGCTCGACATGGCTGTGCTCCTGTTGTCGGGGATGGCTGACGCGGCAAGCCGAAAACGGCCGCTCGCAGAGTGCGGCGCAGGATGAAAAGCGCGGCTACTCAGCAGCTACAACAACAGCAACAACCCGCAACGCGGCACAGATCGACTGCGCGGCGCTTGGTGAGCACGAGCTCGACGCGGGCTGACACGGCTGACAGCTTACCCAATGACATGGTGATCAAGCCAACAGCGGCTGCAGGGCCGACCGCAGGTCAGCGGCACCGGGTACACCAGACGTCCGGTACCGCTGGCGGCCGTCGGCGTCGAAGATGAATGTCGTCGGCAGCGAGAGCACCGAAAGGCGTCGCGCCGCATCCGGGTTGGCGTCCATGTCGATCTCCACGTGCGCGACGGCCGGAAGGTCGGCGCACACCTGGTCGACGACCCGGCGCACCCCCGCGCACGGTCCGCACCACACGGCGCTGAAGTGCACGACGGTCGGCCCCGTGCGGGACAGGCCCAGCTCGCTGGTGTCCACGACCGGCGCATCCTCGGTCGCCTTCAGCAAGCCCGCGCGCCTCGTCAGCAGCCTGCCGATGACATAGGCGAGACCGAAGGCGGCGACCAGCACCGCGATCACGGCGATCCACGAAGAGCTCACGACAGTCTGAACTCGTCGAGGTCGATGGTTACTCCCTCGGCGATGCCCTCGATGATCACGTCGGAGCCGCGCGCGCCCTCGCTCGTGGGAGCGATGCCGAACGGCAGCTTCTGGCCGGGCAGCTCGCCGGAGAAGGCGGCGAGCACGGCGGGCAGCTTGTCGGCCGGAACGTCCTCGTCCGCGGTCCCGGGCCCGGTCAGCACCCCGGTCGCCGTCATCTTCAGCGTGGTCCGGGCCGGCCCGACGACGGACAGATCGACGGCGATGCTGACCCGCTCCTCGATGCCCGCCTGTCGCGGGGTGCCGGTGAAGACGACGCCACGGTTGCTCGAGATTCCGGACTCGGTGGTGCCACCCGTCGAGTCGTTGGTCTCCCGGGTGGGCGCCTCGACGAGCAGATCGGGAATCCCCATGAAGCGGCCGACGTGGGTGGAATCGATGATGATCCGGCTCTCCACCTTGCCCACCGGCAGCACCGCGTCGGGCGCGACGAGCCAGGAATCCCCGAGGTCCACCGAATGCAGCGTCGTCTCCAGCGACGCCTTGCCGACCACGGCGTGATCCACACCACTGGCCTTGATCTCCACCTCGTCGTAATGCCGGTTCACCGCCTGGGCGACGAACGGGAAACCCAGGATGGCCACCGACGGGTCCCAGCTCAGGTTCGCGGCGCTGCGCACGCTTCTGGCCAGGCGATACTCGGCATAGATCGCGGCCCCGAAGTCGGCGCCGACGGCACCGAGGATCACCACGACCGTGGTCGCGACGGCACCGAGGACGAGCTTGCGCATCCGGACATTGTTGCCCACACCGACCGAGAGGCTCGTTCGGCGCGGCTCAAGAGCAGGTGGCACGCTATCGTTAGGAAACCATCGGCCGGGTAACGGCCACATGTCAGGCATGAATCTGGGAAGTCACCGCGCGACAACGATGTAGCGGCGAGGCCCCGGCGAAGAATCTCCACGGCAGCTGGAGGGCCAGTTGGATCTACTGCTACTGACTGTTGACCCGCATCCCGAATCGGTTCTGCCGTCGTTGCCGCTGCTGGCGCACAATTTGCGCACAGCGCCCACCGAAGTGTCGTCGCTGCTCGAGGCCGGATCCGCGGATGTGGCCATCGTCGATGCACGCACCGATCTGGCCGCTGCGCGTGGCCTGTGTCGCCTGCTGGGCACCACGGGGACGTCGGTGCCCGTGGTGGCCGTCGTCAACGAGGGTGGTCTCGTCGCCGTCAACACCGAATGGGGCTTGGACGAGATCCTGCTGCCCAGCACCGGTCCGGCGGAGATCGACGCCCGGTTACGCCTGCTCATCGGTCGCCGCGGCGGGGCGGCCAACCAGGAGAACGTGGGCAAGATCAGCCTGGGTGAGCTGGTGATCGACGAGGGCACGTACACGGCACGGCTGCGAGGTCGTCCGCTGGACCTCACCTACAAGGAATTCGAGCTTCTCAAGTACCTCGCCCAGCACGCCGGTCGCGTCTTCACCCGCGCGCAACTGCTGCAGGAGGTGTGGGGCTACGACTTCTTCGGTGGAACCCGCACCGTCGACGTCCACGTCAGGCGCCTGCGCGCCAAGTTGGGCACCGAGTACGAGTCGCTGATCGGCACCGTGCGCAATGTCGGCTACAAGGCGGTCCGTCCCGCCCGGGGCCGGCCGGCGGCCGCCGACACCGACGACCTCGAAGACGATCCCTACGACGACGACGTCAGTTCCCTGGACGGCGACGTCTCCGAGGCGCTGGGCGGCACGCCCGCCGACGCGCTGCCGCGTCAGTGACAGCGGTCGACTGGCGCGAGCAGCTGTCCGAGCGGGAACAGGGGCAGGTGCGCGAGCTCATCGCCGCGGCGACGGCCGCCGACGACATCGCCCCTGTCGGTGATCAGGTGCTGCGCGAACTCGCCCACGACCGCACCCGCCACCTGCTGGCGGTCGAGGACGACGCCGTGCGCGGCTACCTCAACCTCACCCCCGCCGACGACGATGCGCCCGCGATGGCCGAGCTGGTCGTGCACCCGGCGGCCCGTCGCCGCGGCATCGGCAGCGCGATGATCCGTGCCGGCCTGCCCGAAGGGGGGCCCGACGCCCGCATCTGGGCGCACGGCAACCTGGAACCGGCACGCGCCGCCGCGGCCGCGCTCGGCCTGGTCGTCGTCCGCGAGCTGCTGCAGATGCGGCGCCCGCTGGCCGGGCTCCCGCCCACGCCGCCGGTGGCCGGAGTGCACATCAGGACCTACACCGGACCCGGCGACGACTCGGAGTTGCTGCGGGTCAACAACGCCGCGTTCGCCTGGCATCCCGAACAGGGCGGCTGGACCGCCGCCGAGATCGCCGAGCGCCGCGCCGAGCCGTGGTTCGACCCGGCCGGGCTGTTCCTGGCTCACGACGAGCACACCGGCGAGCTGCTCGGATTCCACTGGACCAAAACGCATTCCGACATCCTCGGTGAGGTGTACGTCGTCGGCGTCGACCCGGCCGCCCAGGGGCGCGGGCTGGGGGCGGCACTGACGCTGACCGGTCTGCACCACCTCGCCGCGCGGCTGTCGGCCGACGGCCGCGACGCCGCGGTGATGCTGTACGTGGAATCGGACAACACCGCGGCGGTGAACACCTATCGACGCCTGGGTTTCGAGGTCGTCAACGTCGATGCGGCCTACGCTTTTCGCGGGCCCTGAGGAGGGTGCTGTCCACTTGGCGATGACATGAGCGACGCTGCTCCGGCGCAGCGAGGCTCACCCACGGACGCAGGATTGCGCCGCGTCCTGGTGACGCTGTGCCTGACCCAGATCACCAGTTGGGGCGTGCTCTACTACGCGTTCCCGGTGCTGTCTGTACAGATCACCGCCAGCACCGGATGGTCGCAGCCGGCGGTGACAGCCGCATTCTCGGCGGCACTCGTCACCTCGGCGCTGGTAGGTATCGGAGTGGGCCGCTGGCTGAATCGCCGCGGACCACACATGGTCATGACCGCCGGCGCTGTGTTGGGACCCGCATCGTTGGTCGCCGTGTCGTTCTCCCCGAACCTCGCCTGGTTCATCGCTGCCTGGATCGTCGTGGGCGTGGCGATGGGCGCCGTGCTGTATCCGCCCGCGTTCGCCGCGTTGATCCGCTGGTACGGCCCGCGCCACATCGGTGCGCTGACGATCCTCACCCTCGTCGCCGGACTGGCCAGCACGGTGTTCGCCCCGCTGGTGGCCGCCATGAAGAGCGTGTTGGATTGGCGGACAACCTATCTCGTACTCGCATCCATCCTGGCCGCGGTAACGATTCCCGCTCACTTGATAGGGCTGCGCCAACCCTGGCCGCCCGCACCGCACCGCCACCTCGTCGAATCGGCCGGCCGCACCGCCCGCAGTCGCCCCTTCGTCGCCCTGACGATTGCGTTCGCGCTGGCGACCTGCGCTTCGTACGCCATCATCGTGAACCTGATCCCGTTGATGTCCGAACGCGGTATCAGCACGAATGTCGCCGCGATCGCGCTGGGCCTGGGAGGCGTCGGCCAGGTGCTGGGTCGTCTCGGCTACCGGGCTCTGGTGCGCCGCGTCGGGGTCCGGTGCCGCACCGTCCTCGTATTCGCCGCGGTCGCGGTGACCACAGCACTTCTCGGGGTTTTCACCTCAGTTGTCACCCTGACCGCCGTGGTGTTGGTCAGCGGATGCGTGCGCGGGATCATGACTCTGTTGCAGGCTACTGCGGTCACCGAACGTTGGGGAGCAACGCATTACGGGCATCTGAGCGGAATCCTCGCCGCGCCGATCACGTTGTCCACCGCCTTGGGGCCCTGGATCGGCGCGGTGCTGGCCGGCTTCCTGAACGGTTATGTACCGATGTTCCTGGTGCTCGGCGGCATCGGCGTCGTCGCCGCGCTATTTGGTTTGGCCACCATGCCACGAGAGGGTCAAAGCAGCCTGTAACGGCCGCGTCCCTACACCACTGAGGTGCGGGACCCGGTGAGCGCTTCAAGGGCCTGGATGCCGACCGGTTCGGTCGCCAGTATCGGCACCACCGCAACTCGATCCGCATGGTCCGATCTCACCTTGTCGATCTCGGGCAGCTCCGCCACTGCCCGCCGGCGTAGCAGCGCCGACGTCGGATGTGCGGCGGCGAGCGAGTTGTTGATCACCCATGCCCACGGGTGAATGTGGGCGCGTTCGAGTTCCTGCGCTAGGCCGGCGGCTTCGAGGACCGGCGTGGTTTCGGCAAGGGTGACGATGATGACTTTCGTGAGGTCGGGGTCTTGCAGGCGCATGAGCGGGGTAGTGAAATGCCGGTTGCCGAGCTGTCGAGCAACCTCGCGGTGATACGAGCCAGTGGCGTCGAGCAGCAGCAGGGTGTGCCCGGTCGGCGCCGTATCGACGACGACGAACTTGTTCCGAGATTCACCGATCACCCGCGAGAATGCCTGGAACACAGCGACTTCCTCGGTACAGGGCGAGCGGAGATCCTCTTCGAGCATCGAGCGCCCCTGCTCGTCGAGCGCCGCGCCCTTGGTGGCGAGTACATGATCGCGGTAGCCACGGGTCGCCTCGACCGGGTCGATGCTCGACACATGCAGGTTCGCCAGTGTCCCGTGCAGCATCTCGGCGAGGTGCCCGGCGGGATCAGTTGTCGTCAGATGCACCGGGTGGCCACGGCTGGCGAGCGCGACAGCGATCGCCGCAGCGATCGTGGACTTGCCTACTCCGCCCTTACCCATACACATGATCAAGCCGTGGTCACCGGTGGCGAGTTCGTCGACCAGGGCCGCCAGCGGGGCGTCCGGTATGTCGAGACCCGCGTCCACCTCGTGCTCGGGTGCACCCGCACCGGTGGTGAACAGCAACGCCAGCGCGTCCAGCCCGACGATGTTGAAGTCTTTGAGCTCAACCTGATCGACCGGGAGCGTGCGCAACTCGTCAGGCAGGGCCGCGATCGCCTGTTGCTCGCGCGCGTGAATCGCAGCAGCCAGCGGGTCGCCGTTCTCGGCGGAGCCTGGCAGCACCCCATTGATCACGACGTACTGGTGGGTCAGGCCGATGGCCGCGAGTTCCCTATGGGTGCGGGTGATTTCGGCGAGCGTCGAACGCTGGGCGCGGGCCACGAGCACGAGCCGCGTGCGTTGAGGATCCGCTAATGCTGCGACAGCTCCGGCATAGAGGGCGCGTTGCTTGTCGAGCCCAGAAAGAGGTCCCAGGCAGGATGCGTCGCCCTTGCCTTCGTTGAGAAAGTCAGTCCACGAGCCCGGCAACTGCAACAACCGGATGGTGTGCCCGGTCGGTGCCGTGTCGAACAGCACATGATCGAAGTGGGCCACCGGGCCGTCGGCATCGGTGAGCAGCTCGGTGAATTCGTTGAAGGAGGCTATCTCGGTGGTGCACGAGCCGGAGAGCTGTTCGGTGATCGACCGCAGTTCCTCGTCAGGTAACAAGCCACGCACCGGGCCGATGATGCGTTCTCGGTAGGCCTCAGCAGCCTGTTCGGGGTCGATCTCCAGGGCGGACAGACCGTCGACGGCAGGGATCTCGGTGATGGTGTTGCCGATCGTCAACCCGAACACTTGGCCGACGTTCGAAGCCGGGTCGGTGCTGACCAGCAGGACTCGCTTTCCGTTGCGGGCCAGACGGATCGCTGCTGCGCACGCGATGGAGGTCTTGCCTACCCCGCCCTTGCCGGTGAAGAACAGGAATCGCGGTGGATTCTCCAGAAACTGCACCTTGATCGCCGGTCCCTTCTAGCAGCAGTTGGTGCCGCCGGAGCTGTCGCTGCTGCAGCATCCGCTCTGGTCGGTGGCCTGTTCGATGTCGAGCGAGATCGCTCCGGCGGGCGCGTCGACGCCGGCCCAGGCGGCCAGCTGGCCGCGATCGGGATACCGGCCGGTCATCGCGGTGACCCCGTCCACCAGGACCAGCGGTAGCCCGTCGGACCCCGCGAGATGCAGAAACGCTCGTACGGTCTCGTTATCTGCGAAGGCGCGTGGTTCGCTCGCGAGGTTGTAGCGGGAGACGTCGCCGCCGAGTCCGGACACGAAATCCAGGTCGGCGGAGAAGGTGACCAACTGCTGGTCCACGTTTTCGCCACAGACGCCGGTCGCGCAACACAGTGCGGGCTCGAACACTTCGACCTTGCTCATTGAACGGTCTCCTCGGGTTGTGCCGTTGCGGCAGTGTGGATTTGCTCGGCGAGTTGACGGACCCGGGCGGCGATGTCGTCGCGCACCAGCCGCATCCTCTCGATACCGTCGATGCCGCGCTCGGAGGGTTCATCGGTGTCCCAGACTTCGAACTCGGTGCCAGGCAGTGGCTCCACGTGGGCTTCGCGGCCCAGCGTAACGACGATATCCACCGCCCGAACGATCTGCGGGTCAAGAAGTTTCGGCGCTTCGCCGGTGATGTCGACACCGATCTCTGCGAGGCTCTCTGCCGAAAGCGCGTTGACGGCCGTTCCGGGCTTGGTGCCTGCCGAGAACACGTCGACAGTGTCGCCGGCGAGCTGACGCATCAGCCCGGCCGCCATCTGCGACTTGCCGGCGTTCTTCACGCAGACGAACAGCACAGAAGGTTTGTGTGTCATTGCTTCCCCTCGATCACTGCGGGGACGTGGTCGGTGAACCGCCCCCTCAGGGCCAGCGACACGTAGACCAGGGCAACCAGCACCGGGACTTCGATGAGCGGTCCGACGACTCCGGCCAGTGCCTGGCCGGATGTCGCGCCGTAGGTGGCGATGGCGACCGCGATCGCAAGCTCGAAGTTGTTGCCGGCAGCGGTGAAGGCGACTGTCGTGGTGCGCTCGTAGCCCAAGCCGATCGCGGCGCCGAGAATGAAGCCGCCGCCCCACATGATGGCGAAGTAGGCCAGCAGTGGCAGCGCGATCCGCGCGACATCCCATGGCCTGGAGACGATCTGATTGCCCTGCAGCGCGAACAGGATGACGATGGTGAACAGCAGGCCGTACAGCGCCCAGGGTCCGATTCTGGGCAGGAACGTGCCCTCGTACCACTGGCGGCCCTTGACCTTCTCGCCGAACCGGCGGGTCAGATACCCGGCCACCAGGGGTATGCCGAGGAAGATCAGGACGGACTTGGCGATCTGCCACACCGAGGTGTCGATCGTCGTCTGCTCGAGGCCGAGCCATCCGGGCAGCACGGACAGGTAGAACCAGCCCAGCACGGCGAACATGAGAACCTGGAACACCGAGTTGACCGCGACGAGGACGGCGCCTGCCTCGCGGTCGCCGCAGGCCAGGTCGTTCCAGATGATGACCATCGCGATGCAGCGGGCGAGTCCGACGATGATCAGGCCGGTGCGGTACTCCGGCAGGTCCGGAAGCAGCAGCCATGCCAGCGCGAACATCAGTGCGGGTCCCATGATCCAGTTCAGGAACAGCGAAGCCAGCAGAAGTTTGCGGTCACCGGTGACCGTGTCGAGTCGGTCATAGCGGACCTTGGCCAGCACCGGGTACATCATCACCAGCAGGCCGATCGCGATGGGGAGCGAAATCCCATCGAGTTCAACCGCACTCAACGCCTCGCCGAGCCCCGGGACCATTCGTCCTAGGAGCAGCCCCGCGATCATCGCAACACCGATCCACAGCGGGAGCAGGCGATCCAGCGTGGACAGTTTGGCCACCACGGGGTGGTGAGTATTGGTGGGTGCGCTCATCAATCGGTCTCCTCGATGCAGCTGTCAGAGGGCGTGGCGGTCCCGCCTTCGGCGTGCAGGACCGCCGAAAGCCGTTGCAGCGCCGCGGGGATGACTCGGTAATAGACCCACGATCCCCGTCGTTCCTTCTCCAAGATTCCTGCCGACCGGAGCACCTTGAGGTGGTGGGAGATGGTGGGTTGGGACAAGACGAACGTTCCGGAGATGTCGCAGACGCAGGCTTCTCCGCCGGGGTGGCTCGCGATCAGGCTCAGCAGTCGCAGTCGCACAGGGTCGCCGATCGCCTTGAACATCTGGGCAAGAGAAGCGCACTCTGCCTCGCCGAGCGTTTCTCTGCCGGGGGCGCGGAGTAACGCCAACTGATTCGACATTCTTCTATATTGACAAATGTCGAATCAGGTGGCAACCGGGGCCGGCCCGCAGCAGCCACCCTGGTCTGACGCGTCCGGTGCATCGGCGAGGCCGGCGCCACTGCAGACGCCGGTTTCGGGCAGTACCAGTTCGACCTGCCGGGCTGCGTCGTGATCGCCGGCCAGTTCGGCTGCCACGCTGCGTACCTGCTCGTAGCCTGTCAACGCGAGGAAGGTAGGAGCGCGGCCGTAGGACTTCATGCCGACCACGAACAGCCCCGGTTCCTCCGGGTGGGCCAGCTCGGTGGCGCCGTGCGGGGGCACGCTGCCGCAGGAGTGCACGTTCGGGTCGATCGCGGGCGCAAGCTTGAGCGGCGCCTGCAACACAGGATCGAGTTCGAGGCGCATCTCCGAAAGGAACGACAGATCCGGCCGGAAGCCGGTCAGGACCACGATGTGGTCGGCCGGTTCCAGCGCGCGCCCGTCCTCGGCGAGAAGCGTCGCCCGTCGGTCGACGACATCGATGCGTTCGGTCCGAAATCCCGTGATCATCGTTACCAGGCCGGCATCCACCGCGGCGTGGGCGGCGGTGCCCAGCGCGCCGCGCTGCGGCAGTGCGTCGGATGCGCCACCACCGAAGGTGTCACCGATGGCCCCCCGGCGAAGTGCCCAGGTCACCCGGGTAGCGGGACGCTCCCGGGCCACCGCGGCCAGTTCGATCACGGCGGTCATCGCCGAGTGGCCGCTGCCGACGACGACGATGTGCTGATCGGCCCAGCTTGTCGTGCTCTGGGGAGTGGGAGGCGTGTAGGTCACCACACCCGCCGCGGCGCCCTCGCGCTCACCGAGAGCCGGAAGGCCGTCGGCCCCCGCCGGATTGGGTTGCATCCACGTACCCGACGCGTCGACCACCGCCTGTGCCGTCAACGTCGACTCCCGCCCGTCGCGGTCGATGACGTGCACGACGAAGGGCGCGCTGTCCCGGCCGGCGCTCAACACGCGGTCGTGCCCGCGCCGCGACACCCCGGTCACCCGGGTGCGGTAGCGGACATGCGGACCGAGCGCTTGGGCAAGCGGTGTCAGGTACTCGGTGATCCACTCGCCCCCGGTGGGATATCCGCTTTCCGGTGCGGCCCAGCCCGTGGGCAATAGGATCCGACCGGCTGCGGCGTCCACAAGTTCAGGCCACGGAGAGAACGTACGCACGTGCGACCACTGGGCGACCGTGGTGCCCGGCCCGCCGCCGGTCTCGAGCACCAATGGAGTGAGACCCCGCTCCAACATGTGGGCGGCCGCCGCCAGGCCCTGGGGGCCGGCGCCGATCACGACGACAGGCAACTCGAGCATCTCCACTCCTCACATCGATGAACTTCGATGTATCGAACAGTGCCCGACGCATCGAAGTTTGTCAATATGTGTGTCATGATGGGCCCATGACCACCGCAGCGACGCCCGTTAGCCCCGCCGGCGTCGAGTCTTGCTGTTCCTCCGTGACCGGCGGCGTCCTCGATGACGGCGCGGCCGAGCGTCTCGCCGCGGTCTTCAAGGCGCTCGCTGACCCGGCCCGGGTCAAGTTGCTGTCATTGATCGCCGCGGGCGACTGCGGCGAGGCGTGTGCGTGCGACCTGACCGCACCACTGGGGCTGAGTCAGCCGACGGTGTCACACCACATGAAACTCCTGGTCGGCGCTGGCCTCGTTGATCGTGAACAGCGGGGAAAGTGGGCGTACTACCGCGTCAACGACGACGCGCTGGAACGGCTCGCTTCATTGATCGCTCCCAGCCGTCAGGCTTCGGTGTGAGGATGTGAGCATCCGATTGCCCGGCAGGTGCCGATCACGTCCACCGCACTGGGCAACCTGCCGGTCGCTTCTGTGATCGCCACCCGGATCTCGACGGGGTCGTCGCAGGAGGTGCCGACCCTCGCCCGAATGCGCTGAGTTTGCTCACTCGACAGCGAAATCGGACCCTGCAGCGCGATCAATGGGTTGTGTCCCTGCGTGGGTGCACCGGCTGGGTAGCCGCCGCGTAGCCACTCGAGTACTCGGTGAGCGCGGCTGTCAGCCATCGACCGGAACGTCGAGTTCGGCGAGCAGTCCCCGGACGCGACGCTCGATCTCGTCGCGAATCGGTCGGACGTCGTCGACGCCGCGGCCCGCCGGGTCGTCGAGCTTCCATTCCTCGTAACGAAGGCCGGGGAACACCGGGCAAGCATCGCCGCAACCCATCGTGATGATCACATCGGCCGCGCGGACGATTTCATCGGTCCAGGGTTTCGGGTACTCACGCGAGATGTCGATGCCACGTTCGGCCATCGCGGCCACCGCCGCGGGGTTCACTTCGTTGCCCGGTTCGGAGCCGCCGGACCAGGCGACTGCGGCTTCGCCGGCCATCTGGGTGAAGAAACCCATCGCCATCTGTGAGCGCCCGGCGTTGTGCGTGCACAGGAACAGGACGGTCGGCTTGCCGTCGTGATGCTTGCCCTCGACCTTCGCCAGTGCGCGAAGACGTTGCCGCGCAAAGCGTTCGGCGAGCAGGGGAAGGAAGTTCGGGACGCTGGCGCGCCCGGCGAACTGGTCATAGGACGAGTGCAGGAAACGCTCGATGGTCTCCACGCCGTACACGCCGTCGAACTCGCTCTCCAAGCGGGTTGCGGCGGTCTTGAGTGCCAAACACTGGTCGATGGACAGGTCGGTCACGATGTTCTCCTCGTCAAGCGGACGTGATATTCGGAACGAGACGGTCGATACGGTCGGCGAGATCGATGACCGCGGCGTCGAATGCCTCGGCTCGCTCGGTGCGTACCGGGTCGGCGACCGACCAGTGCAGCCGGACCAGGTCGCGGGGTAACTCTTCATGGGCGTTGTCGCAGACGGCGATCACGAGATCGCCGGCAGCGAGGACATCGCCCAAGTAGCGCGGCGCATGGGCGCGAAGGTGCAACTTGTGGCGACGGGCGGCGGCTACCGCGCCGGGGTGGATGCGAGGCGCCGGATGCGTTCCCGCCGATGTTGCGGGCAGTTCGCTGCGCCGGTTCCAGATCGCTGCGGCGAGTTGGCTGCGTGCGGAGTTCTGGCTGCACACGAACACCACGCGACGGGCCTGGCGTTGCGCCGAAGGGATGAGAGCTTCGAGGGCCGAGCGGTTCAGGTTCAGGTAGGACCGCCGGCCGTCGGCTTCGGAGCGCGACTGCCGGACGACGCCGGCCTTCTTGAGCACGCCCAGATGGTGGGCCAGCAGGTTCGACTGCATCCCGAGGATGGCGCGTAGCTCCGACGGCGAGGCGTCGGCCAGCAGCAGGTGATCGACGATCGCCAGCCGGGCGGGTTCGGCAAGTGCGGCAAAGACAGCGGCCCGTGCCGCAGGATCCTGCTTCAGCTCAACAGACATTGAGTCAATAGATACTGAACTAAAATGAGTGCCGTCAACCCCTGCTGCAGAATTGTCGCCTCGCCCCCGTGACCGGTTCATCTCTCGTTCACCGTCCATAGGGCGCTCATTCACCGATAGCCCTTACGTTCACAGCGAGCAGCGACGGTTCTGCTCGACGCGACAGGCGTTCTCCCCGTATCCGTATTGAAGGAGCTTCGTGAAGGCCAAACGAACTGGTGCCGCGCTGAGCATGATGGCTGCCGGCGCCATGCTGCTGTCTGCATGTGGCAGCGACAACAACACCGCGTCGTCGGGAGGGTCCAGTGGCTCGGGAACGGCCTCGGCCTCGGCCGGGGATTGCGGTGGCAAGAAGGCGCTGAAGTCCAGCGGCTCGAGCGCCCAGGCAAACGCGATGACGCGGTTCGTCAACGCCTATGAGACGGACTGCCCCGGGTTCACGCTGAACTACACCTCGAGCGGTTCGGGCGCCGGCGTCTCGGAATTTCTCGGCGGGCAGACCGACTTCGGCGGCTCGGACTCACCGCTGAACGCCGAGAAGGGTGAGGTCGAGAAGGCCAAGGCGCGCTGCGGTGGGAGCGACGCCTGGAACCTGCCCGCGGTGTTCGGTCCCATTGCCGTCACCTACAACGTCGAAGGTGTCGATGGGCTCGTGCTCGACGGCCCGACGGTGGCCAAGATCTTCAACGGGACCGTCACCACCTGGGACGCCCCCGAGATCAAGGCGCTCAACGGCGGGGCTTCGCTACCGGCAGAGCCGATCAACGTGATCTTCCGCAGCGATGAGTCGGGCACCACGGACAACTTCCAGAAATACCTCGACGCCGCCTCTGACGGAGCGTGGGGCAAGGGCGCCGGCAAGTCGTTCGCCGGAGGCATCGGTGAAGGCGCGAAGGGCAACGAGGGCACCTCTGCCGCCATCAAGAGCACGCCGGGCTCCATCACCTACAACGAGTGGTCGTTCGCCAAGGCCCAGGGCCTCTCGGTCGCCAAGATCGTCACCTCGGCAGGGCCTGATCCGGTCGAGTTGAGTACGGACTCCGCCGGCAAGGCCATCGACGCGGTCAAGTTCAAGGGTGACGGGAACGATCTCGTCCTCGACACGGCGTCGTTCTACAAGCCGACCGAGGCGGGCTCCTACCCCATCATGCTGGCGACGTACGAGATCGTGTGCTCGAAGTATCCCGACGCCGAGGTGGCCACCGCGGTCAAGGCCTTCATGCATTCTGCACTCGGCAATGGACAAGCCGGCCTCGAGGAGAACGGCTACATCCCCGTGCCCGACACGTTCAAGAAGCGGCTCACAGAGGCTGTAGACGCCATCAATGCGACCACGTAGCAGTCACTTCCCATGGCCGTGACACCAGATTCGACCGCTGTGGGCTCGTCGGCCAAGCCGGCGAGCCCACAGCGGGATGGGGATACTTCCTCTATGCCAACCAAACCCGGGAAGGGCTCGGCGTTGAGGCGGGGCGACGGACGTTGGGGCGACACTGTCTTCAAGTCGATCGCGATCGCCGCCGGGGCCACCATCATCGCTGCGATTGCCCTGATGGCGCTCTTCCTGATCATCAAGGCGATCCCGTCCCTGCAGGCGAACAAGGCGAACTTCTTCCTCAGCACCGAGTTTCTCACCAGCGACTCGAACAATCTGCGCTTCGGCATCCGCGACCTGTTCATGGTCACCGTGTTGAGTTCGGTGTTCGCACTGGTCATAGCCGTGCCGATCGCGATCGGCATCGCAGCTTTTCTGACCAATTACGCGCCGAAGAGAATGGCTCGGCCGTTCGCGATGCTTGTCGATCTGCTGGCGGCGGTGCCGTCCATCGTGTTCGGGCTCTGGGGAATCTTCGTGCTGGCACCCTGGCTGTCTCCGGTTGCCACCTTCCTCAATGACAACCTGGGCTGGTTCTTCCTTTTCTCCCAGGGCAATGTGTCTCTGGCGGGCGGGGGGACGATCTTCACGGCCGGCATCGTGCTCGCGGTGATGATCCTTCCGATCATCACCTCGGTCACCCGCGAGGTCTTCGCGCTCACCCCGCGCGGCCACGTCGAAGCGGCCCAGGCTCTCGGCGCGACCAAGTGGGAAGTGATCCGGATGACCGTCTTCCCGTACGGACGTAGCGGCATGATCGCCGCATCGATGCTGGGCCTGGGACGCGCACTCGGAGAGACGATCGCCATCCTGATCATCCTGCGTACCGCCGCTCAGGCGGGCCACTGGTCGCTGTTCGACGGCGGATACACGTTCGCTTCCAAAATCGCCTCGGCGGCAGCAGAATTCAGTGCCCCGCTGCCTACAGGTGCCTACATCGCCGCCGGTTTCGTGCTCTTCGCGCTGACGTTCGTCGTCAATGCGTTGGCCCGGGCCGCGGCCGGAGGAAGGGTCAGTGGGGGATGACACAAGCAACTCTGGACCACCCGGTGAAGGCTCCGACCTTCCATCCGGTCAGCACCAGCCGAAAGATCAAGAACAACATCGCGACGATCCTGTTCACCGCGTCGTTCGCGATCGCGATGGTTCCGTTGGGTTGGTTGCTGTGGACGGTCCTCGAGAAGGGCTTCAAAGCGGTCGTCTTCTCGACGTGGTGGACCAACTCGCTGGCCGGCGTGCTTCCTGAGGACTTCGCCGGTGGCGTGTACCACGCGATCTACGGCACACTCATCCAGGCCCTGATCGCCGCGGTGTTGTCGGTGCCTCTGGGCGTCATGGCTGCGGTCTACCTTGTCGAATACGGCAAGGGCCGGCTCGCCAAGGTCACCACCTTCATGGTGGACATTCTCGCCGGTGTGCCGTCGATCGTGGCTGCGCTGTTCATCTTCGCCTTGTGGATCGCAACCCTGGGATTCGAGCAGAGTGCCTTCGCAGTGTCGTTGGCCTTGGTGCTGCTGATGCTTCCCGTGGTGGTCCGCAACACCGAGGAGATGCTCAAGCTGGTTCCCGATGAGTTGCGAGAGGCGTCCTACGCGTTGGGCATTCCGAAGTGGAAGACGATCGTCAAGATCGTCGTTCCCACCGCCCTACCGGGAATGATCAGTGGGATCCTGCTGGCACTCGCCCGGGTGATGGGAGAGACGGCGCCGGTGCTCGTGCTGGTCGGGTACAGCCGGTCCATCAACTTCGATGCCTTCGAGGGCAACATGGCTTCGTTGCCGCTGCTGATCTACACCGAGCTGATCAATCCGGAGGAGGCGGGCGTTCTGCGTGTCTGGGGCGCCGCGCTGACCCTCATCCTGATCATCGCGGCGCTCTACGTCGGCGCTGCGCTCATCAACCGATATCTGACGCGGAACAGACTTTAGGAGCCTCATGGCCAAGCGGCTGGATCTCAAGGATCTCAACATCTATTACGGCTCGTTCCACGCGGTCGCCGATGTGGGATTGTCGGTCACGCCTCGAAGTGTGACCGCCTTCATCGGCCCGTCCGGCTGCGGGAAGTCGACGGTGCTGCGCACGCTGAACCGGATGCACGAGGTCATCCCCGGTGCCCGCGTCGAGGGCTCGGTGCTGCTCGACGGCGAGGACATCTACGCCCCAGGCATTGATCCGGTGAGTGTGCGCAAGACCATCGGCATGGTGTTCCAGCGCCCGAACCCGTTCCCCACCATGTCGATTCGCGACAACGTGGTGGCCGGGCTGAAGTTGCAGGGCGTGCGCAACAAGAAGACCCTCGACGAAACCGCCGAGCGATCGCTGCGTGGCGCGAACCTGTGGACCGAGGTCAAGGACCGGCTCGACAAGCCCGGCGGTGGACTGTCGGGCGGTCAGCAGCAGCGGCTGTGCATCGCCCGCGCGATCGCGGTGCAGCCCGACGTGCTGCTGATGGACGAGCCCTGCTCGGCGCTGGACCCGATCTCGACGCTGGCCATTGAAGATCTGATCGCCGAGCTGAAGCAGGACTACACGATCGTGATCGTCACGCACAACATGCAGCAGGCGGCGCGGGTCAGCGACCAGACGGCATTCTTCAACCTCGAGGCCACCGGAAAGCCAGGTCGCCTCGTCGAGATCGACGAGACCGAGAAGATCTTCTCCAACCCGACGCAGAAGGCCACCGAGGACTACATCTCAGGCCGCTTCGGCTGACAGACCATCCTGGCAACAAGTAAGCCCCCCGGAGGACATGTCCCGGGGGGCTTTCTTGGCGAATCTGCCACCCTCAGCGCTGGGCGGGCAACTCCTCCTCGTCCGGGGTGTGCCCGGTGACCTGGAAGATCACCCGGCGGGCGATCTCCACGGCGTGGTCGGCGAACCGTTCGTAGAAGCGGCCCAGCAGGGTCACGTCGACCGCCGCGGCGACCCCGTACTTCCACTCCCGGTCCATCAGGACCGTGAACAGATGCCGGTGCAGGTCGTCCATCGCGTCGTCTTCTTCGCGGATTCGGGCCGCCTTCTCCGGATCACGCGTGAGGAGCACCTCTTGGGCGCTGTGGCCGAGTTCGACCGCGACACGTCCCATTTCGGCGAAGTAGCCGTTCACCTCTTCGGGCAGTGCGTGTTGCGGGTGCCGCCGGCGGGCGATCTTCGCGACGTGCAGCGCCAGCGCACCCATCCGGTCCACGTCGGCGACGATCTGGATCGAGCTGACGATCGCCCGCAGGTCGCCTGCGACCGGAGCCTGCAGTGCCAGCAGCACGAACGCACTCTCCTCGGCGCGCACACTCATCGCGACGATCTGTTCGTGGTCGGTGATCACCTGTTCGGCCAGGGCCAGGTCGGCCTGCAGCAGGGCCTGCGTGGCGCGCTCCATGGCTACACCCGCCAGCCCGCACATCTCGCCGAGCTGGTTGGTGAGGCCCTCGAGCTGTTCGTGGTACGCGGTTCGCATGCTCAAAAGCCTACGGGCATCGCCGGGCGATCGTCACGAGCTGTGCGGTGAACGACAGGTGAATGCCACCTGCCCAGATGGAGCTACTCGCAGGAGGTGTCTGCGGCGTTGGTGACCGTCAGGTCCTCGGGCAACGCGGTGGACGAGGACTTCGACCCGCGCAGGACGTGCACCTTCACGGTGGAGCCGCTCGGGGTGGGCGCGGCGACGGCGGAGAAGTCGCTGCCGAGAACCACCTGCACGACGTCGCCGAGGCCGCTCGCGCGCTCGATCGTCGGATCGGGGAACGACGACGCCACCGTGGCCGCCGCTTCCTCGTTGCCGGGGGAGAAGAACACCGTCGTGTGCTCGAGCGGGCCCGGATAGTCGTCGGGGCTGGTGATGTTGAAGCCGTGGGCCTGCAGCGCGTCGGCTGCCGTGGAGGCCAGGCCCGTCTCGAACGTGGAGTTCGACACCTGGACGGTGACGTCGCCCGGGCTGGTGGCGACGGCATCGATGATCTCGCCGTCCTGCGGCGCGGGGTTCTCGCCGGATTGATCGGGCGCAGGCTTGGCCAGCGACTCGGGCGTGCCGGGCACCGGGGTGTTGTCGGCGTTGCGTTCCTCGGGCAGCGGATCGTCGTTGATGATCGCGTCGAACAGGGCCCGCATGTCGTCGGTGCGGGGGATCTCATTGCCGTAGTCGTCGGCGTACCCGACGGTCGGCACGGTCACGAACGTGATCCGGCCCGCGTTCACGCCCTGAACCGACTGGCCGAGATCGACGAGGTCCTTGGTGTCCAGGTTGTCGACGTAACTGTCGTTGATGAACATGTTGACGACGTTGTTCAGCTTCGACAGCGAGAAGAAGGTGTCCTTGGAGATCAGCGACCGCAGCAGCGACGACAGGAACCGCTGCTGGCGCTTGATGCGGCCGTAGTCGCCGTTGGTCTCGGTGGTCACCTGGCGGGCGCGCACGTAATTCAGCGCGGTGTGCCCGTCGACCACCTGACGACCCCCGGTGGCCAGCACGGTGCCCAGCTCGTAGTCCTCGATCGGCGTCGTACTGCAGACCTCGACCCCGCCGAGCGCGTCGACCATCTTGCTGAAGCCGGCGAAGTCGACGGCCATGAAGCGGTTGACGTGCAGGCCGGACATCTTCTGGATGACCTTGACCAGGCACTTCGGCCCGCCGACGGCGAACGCGGAGTTCAGCTTGTACTCGGTGTACGCCTCCTCCGGCCCCCACGACTCGGTGTCCTCGTCGTAGATCGGCCCGTACTGCCGCGTCTCCGGATTCCAGACCTCGCACTTCATCGGCTCGATCTTCAGATCTCGCGGGAACGACACGGCGACCACGCGCTGACGATTGGCCGGGATGTTGACCAGCATCACGGTGTCCGACCGGGCGCCGGCGGCGTCCTCGGTGGTGCCCGCACCCATGTCGCTGTTGTCCCCGATGCGGGTGTCGGTGCCGACGATCAGGAAGTTCTCGTCGCCGAACTGCGCATTCGGGTCGAGGATGTCGCGGGAGTCGGGATCGAGCGCCGAGACCCGGTTCAGCAGGTTGTTCTTGGCCGACTGCCACTGCCAGGCGCCGCCCGTGAGAACCAGGGCGAGGACGGCGACCAGGGCGGCGACACCGCGTCCGGCGATCATGCTGCGCCGATGTCGGGGAAGGCGCTTTACGGTCGGCGTGCGGTGCGGCCGGCGCACCGCCGCGAGGTCGGGCAGTTCGGAGGGGTGGGCGTCCAACGCCGGCAGGATCGTGGTGTCCAGCTCGTCGGCCGGGTACGGCTCGGCTCCGTCCGGCTCGGGCTCGAACTCCGGCTCGGGTTCGGCCCGGTGGCGCTTCGGTTCCGAGGGCGGAGTGCCGCCGTTGATCTTGGCGATCAGGTCCGCGACGGTGACGGGACCGGTCTGCGTCGGCGCTTCCGGGGGTTCAGAGGGGTCGGTGGCCCGCTCCCACGGCGCGGCGCCTGGTGCGGGCCGCTTCGATCGGGTAAGCCAGTCACCATCGGCGTCGCCGGAATTCGGACGGCCGGGAGTGGCGTGATCACCGTCACTCATCGTCTACCGGCCTTCCAGCTCCCGCGGGCCCACATGACATGCGTGCGCCACGAACGCGCACCGGCACGCAATTCGCCGAGTGCCTACTCACAGTCTTAAAGCACTGGTCCCGGCTCCGCCAGCGGAGCGGGGCAGTGTGGCACTTCATCGTACTGAGACATCCTGAGAGAGAGCCAGCGGAGATCAGATATCAGATGACGATCGATACCCACTCGCAACAGTCTCTAAACGGGCGTTCAGCCGCCCGAGTGCATGACGTCGGCTCCGACGGGCACCGCGCAGTCATCCGGATCGTCGAGCCAGTTCTCGGGCAGCGACACCGAGGCCGCCGAGCCCTGGCGGCCGCGCGGACCGTTGGCGGCCGCCGGGAACGGCACGTCGGGATCGAGTTGATCGAGTAGGTCGTCGAGCTCGGAAATCGTCTTGACCAGCGCCATCGACCGGCGCAGGTCCGCCCCGGCCGGGAAACCGTGCAGGTACCACGCCACGTGCTTGCGGATGTCCCGCATCCCCTTGTCCTCTCCGAAGTGCGCAGCGAGCAACTCGCCGTGACGACGAATGATGGACGCGACCTCGCCCAGAGTGGGCGGGGTCGCCGGTGTCGCGCCGGTGAATTCGGCGGACAACTCGGCGAACAGCCACGGCCGTCCCAGGCAGCCCCGGCCGATCACCACACCGTCGCAGCCCGTCGCGGCCATCATGGCCACCGCGTCTCGAGCGTCGAAGATATCACCGTTGCCGAGCACCGGAATCCCGGTGACGTGGGCCTTCAGCGCGCCGATCTGCTCCCAGTCCGCGGTGCCGGAGTAGCGCTGAGCGGCGGTGCGCGCGTGCAGTGCGACCGCGGCGGCGCCCTCCTCGGCGGCGATGCGTCCGGCGTCGAGGTGCGTGTGGTGCTCGTCGTCGATGCCGATCCGGAATTTCACCGTGACGGGGATGTCCGTGCCCTCGGTGGCTCGCACCGCGGCCGCGACGATCTGACCGAACAGGCGGCGCTTGTAGGGCAGGGCGGCTCCGCCGCCACGCCGGGTCACCTTGGGCACCGGACAGCCGAAGTTCATGTCGATGTGGTCGGCCAGGTCCTCCTCGACGATCATCTTGGCCGCGGCGTAGGTGGTCTCCGGGTCGACGGCGTAGAGCTGCAGAGACCGCGGCGACTCGTCGGGCGCGAACGTCGTCATGTGCATCGTGACCGGGTGGCGTTCCACCATGGCGCGCGCGGTGACCATCTCACACACGTACAGCCCGCTGACAGTGCCCGCGCGGCTGAGCTCGAGTTCACGGCACAGCGTGCGGAAGGCGACGTTGGTCACCCCCGCCATCGGCGCGAGGACGACGGGGCTGTGAAGGTCGAACGGCCCGATCCGCACCCCGGGGGCAGGAGCGAAGCGACCGGGGGGAGTATTCAGGGACCGGGCCGATCGAGGGGTGTCTGTTACGAGGCTGATGATCCCACCAGCTGAGCCTTGGCCGCCTTCTTCTCGGCCATCTGGGCCAGCCGCGCTTCGCGGCGCTGCTTGGCGACCTCGAACTTGTCGACGGCTTCCTGCAGTTCCTCCACCAGGGCACCGAGATCGTCGCGCATCCGGGCGCTCTCGCCGTTGAAGTCCTCGCGCTCGAAGATGCGCCACTTCTTGAGCACCGGCATCACGATGTCCTCGAGGTGGATCCGCGGATCGTAGACGCCGCCGGAGGCGATGGTGACCGCGCGCCTGCGGAAGTCCGGGATCGTGTAGCCGGGCATCTTGAAGTTGCGCAGCACCTTGTGCAGCGACTTCATCGCCTGGTCCGGGGCGATCTCGAAGCCCGCCTCGGAGACGTCGCGGTAGAAGATCATGTGCAGGTTCTCGTCGGCCGACACGCGCTGCAGCAGCTGGTCGGCGATCGGGTCGTCACACGCCTTACCGGTGTTGCGGTGCGAGACGCGGGTGGCCAGTTCCTGGAACGTCACGTAGATGACCGAGTCGAACAGGCTCTCGGCGAACAGTTCGATCCCGCCCTGCTGGTTCTGGCCGGGGGAGAAGCCGCGGGTCATCTGCTCGACGCGCAGCATCTCCAGCTCGACGGGGTCGACGTTGCGGGTGACGACGAGGTAGTCACGCAGCGCGATACCGTGCCGGTTCTCCTCGGCGGTCCAGCGGTTGACCCAGAACCCCCAGGGCCCGTCCATGCTGAAGTTCATCGCGATCTCGCGGTGATACGACGGCAGGTTGTCCTCGGTGAGGAGGTTCGTCAGCATCGCGACCCGGGCGACTTCCGACAGCTTGGACTGCTCGATGTCCCAGTCCTGGCCGCCGAGTGCGTAGTAGTTCCTACCGTCGGACCACGGGATGAAGTCGTGCGGATTCCAGTCCTTCTTCATCTGCATGTGCCGGTTGACCAGAGGCTCGACGACGGGCTCGAGTTCGGTCAGCAGCTGCAGATCGGTCAGGTCCTTCGCCATGACACCTCCGGTTATCTGTACCTGATGGTTGCACTCAATATATCTGTGTAACTCGGTGACATTCAAGTCACCGCGCCGTAGCTCACACGGCGGACGACAGTGGACGACTCAACTCGATGCGCGGCTGAGCAGGAGCTCAGCGCAGTGATCGATGAACTCCTCGCGGGTCGCCGCCAGGCGGCCGTCCAGATATGCGGTGAACAAGGCAGTGAGTGCCCCGATCAGCCCGGTGGCAACCATGGTCTGCCTCGTGGGGTCGGTGATGCGCGTCAGATTGTGCTGCAGCAACTCGATGAAGTTCGGCATCCAGCGCGCCCCCGATTGGGCGAGAACGGGTTCGGCTTCGGGCGCCAGCAGCAGCACCCGGCCCCGGGCGGGATCGTCGACCATCAGCGAGACGAACCGCTCGACGGCGTCGCGCATGCTCTCCGAGCGCATCAGCGTCGCCATCGCCGCACTGCAGACCTCGTCGTAGACGGCCGCCACGTACTCGTCGCGGTCGGCGAAGCTCTCGTAGAAGTACCGCTCGGTCAGGCCGGCGGCACGGCACACCGCGCGCACGGTCAGGCTCGGTCCGCCCGGGCTGCCCAGCAGGCTGATGCCCGCGGTGATCAGCTCGTCGCGGCGCAACGCCTGGCGGTCCCGCAACGGGACGCCCGACCATCTGCCGCGTCGTTGACCGGACGGCACAGTCCTCCTAAGCTCGCAGTGACAACGCCTGTAGTCAGAATCGGGGAAACTCAGCAGTGACTCAAGATACGTCCGTCTCGTGCCCGGTGAACAGCGGATCCGTCGCGGCCGGGTGCCCGGTCACGAGCGGCTACGACGATGTGCCCGCGCCGCTCGGCCCGGATTCGCTCACCTGGAAGTACTTCGGTCAGTGGACCGGCATGCTCCAGGGGCCGTGGGCCGGGTCGATGCAGAACATGCATCCCCAGCTCGGCGCCGCGGTGCAGCAACACTCCATCTTCTTCCTCGAACGGATGCCGAGGCTGTTCCGGTCGGTCTACCCGATCGGCGGCGTGGTGTTCGACGGGCACCGCGCACCGAAGACCGGGGCCGAGGTCCGCGATTACCACATCGGCATCAAAGGCGTCGACGAGCAGGGCCGGCGGTACAGCGCGCTGAACCCCGAGGTCTTCTACTGGGCGCACGCGACGTTCTTCAAGTCGACGCTGCTGGCCGCCGAATGGCTGGGCGGCGGATTGACCGAGGCCCAGAAGCGGCAGCTGTTCGACGAACACGTGACGTGGTACCGGATGTACGGCATGAGCATGCGAGCGGTGCCCAAGAGCTGGGAGGACTTCGAGCAGTACTGGGACCACATGTGCCGCAACGTGCTTGAGAACAACTGGGCGGCGCGCGAGGTGCTGGACCTGTCCACGATGCCCAAGCACCCTTCGCTGGACTGGATGCCCGACTGGCTGTGGCGCCTCAACGTGGCGGGAATGCAGCGGTTCTTCGACTTCACCACCGTCGGGTTGTTCGACCCGCCCGTGCGGGAGCTGATGGGCTACACCTGGTCACCCCGTCAGGAGCGGCTGCACAAGCTGTTCGGCGCCGCGGTGTATCAGGTCACCAGGGCGCTGCCCAAACGGATGCTGATGCATCCGCGCAAACGTTCCGCATGGGACCGTGCGCACGGCCGGCTACCGGCCGACGCGCCGCTGGTCGAGACGCCTGCGCGCAACCTTCCGCCGGTCGAGTACCGCGACGACCCGCACTTCTACAGCCCGAAGGTCTGACCGCGAGGCTCCGTTGAAACTGCGCCCACGGCGGGATTCACCCGGCGTTTCGTCACCGCCGGCGCAGTATGAACGGGTCAGCGGGCCGCGGTGTATCCCGTCCAGGCGGCGCCGTCGAAGTAGCGCATCAGACGCCCGTTGTCGGGGCTGACGTACCAGCCCGGCTGAACCGCGGGGTATCGGCCGAAGGTGCCGCGGGGGTCACCGGCGAGGCAGAGTCGGTGTTCGAAGTCGGCGCGGGCGCGTAAGCCGGCGTCGCGGACGACGGCCGCACGGCGGCGCCGCCTGATCGCGACGATCATCCCGGCGCCCACGATCACCACCAGGGGCGAGTACCAGCCCAGCCACAGCCACCACACGGCCACCGCGGCCGCGGTCCCGACGACCACGGGATGACGTCGCGAAAACGGCGGACGAGCAGGCTGGTAGAGCATCGAGGCCGATCATACGAGCCGCGCGCGGCGGCGCGTCAGGTTTGCAACGGGGCCGCACCGGCTAGCTTGGAAGGCATGCAGGCGCCGGAGGTTCTTGGCGGTCGCTACGAACTTCGGGGTGTGCTGGGCCGCGGGGGGATGGCCGAGGTCCGCGATGCCTGGGACATCCGACTCGGCCGTCCGGTCGCGGTCAAACTGCTCTATCCGTCGGTGAG
The DNA here is from genome assembly GCF_010729305.1 of Mycolicibacterium psychrotolerans. Classification (NCBI taxonomy): domain Bacteria; kingdom Bacillati; phylum Actinomycetota; class Actinomycetes; order Mycobacteriales; family Mycobacteriaceae; genus Mycobacterium; species Mycolicibacterium psychrotolerans. The sequence continues at coordinate 1,802,345 of NZ_AP022574.1, forward strand.
CACCCAACCCGACACGCGCCGCCGGTTCGCCACCGAGGCGCGTGCCGCTGCCGTGGTCAGCCATCCGCACGTCGTCGCCGTGCACGACTCCGGCGTGCACCACGGCAGGCACTACATCGTCCTCGAGCGGTTACCGGGTCAGAATCTGGCCGACGTGCTCGCCCGTGGCGGCCCGATGCCGGCCGGCCACGTCCGCGCGATCATGCGCGACGTGCTGTCGGCACTGGGCGCGGCGCACGCCCGCGGAGTGCTGCACCGCGACATCAAGCCGGCCAACATCTTGTTCACCCGGTTCGGTGCGGTGAAGATCGCCGACTTCGGCGTCGCGAAGAGCGCCGACACCCCGCAGACGCTGACCAACCGCGTCTTCGGGACGATGGCCTACCTGCCCGCCGACCGGATCGCCGGGCGGCCCGCGATGCCGGCCGACGATCTGTACGCACTCGGGGTGGTCGCCTACGAGGCGCTCACCGGCCGGCGGGCCTATCCGCAGGACAGTCTCACCACGCTGGCCGATGCGATCGCCGCGGGCGCGGTGACGCCGCTGTCGGTGGTGCGGCCCGATGTGGATCCCGCACTGGCGCTGACGGTCGAACGGGCCATGTCGCGCGACCCGCGCTGGCGCTTCGCGACCGCCCAGCAGATGCGCGCCTGCCTGGATCCCCCTGCACCGGCGCCGCAGCGCACCGGAGTGGCGCTGGCCGGCGCGGCGGTGCTGATCCTTCTGGTGCTCGCCGTACTGCTCGTCGTGCTGTGAGAACGTGTGCCCCCAGCAGGGCTCGAACCTGCGACCTGCGGATTAAAAGTCCGTAGCTCTACCAACTGAGCTATAGGGGCGTGGCGCGTGCGCCTCGAAAAGGATACTGCCGGGCTGGCCGTTTGAGGATTTGGGTGTCGGTACCCTAAGCTATCGAAGCTCCCAACAGACACGAGCGTTGTGAGTACCCCGGAGAGATTCGGCTGGCCCCCTTCGTCTAGCGGCCTAGGACGCCGCCCTTTCAAGGCGGTAGCGCGGGTTCGAATCCCGTAGGGGGTACACGCGGCGACCTGGTCGGTGGGGAGTCGCACAGTAAGGCCCTGTGGCGCAGTTGGTTAGCGCGCCGCCCTGTCACGGCGGAGGTCGCGGGTTCGAGTCCCGTCAGGGTCGCCATCACGGCGAGGCACTTGGGAACGAGTGATCGGTGCCGTCCGGCCAGGTAGCTCAGTTGGTACGAGCGTCCGCCTGAAAAGCGGAAGGTCGCCGGTTCGATCCCGGCCCTGGCCACCATGAACATCCGTTGCGCACTCGCCCCGGTCGCCGTCGCCGTCGGTGTGGCGGTGGCCCTGATTCCGATGGCTCCCATTGCTTCGGCGCAGCCCACGCACTCGCTGACCGACCTCGTCGACGCGGCCGTGCGCCGGCTCGAGGTCGCCGAGCCCGTCGCGGCCAACAAGTTCCATACCGGCGGACCGATCGTCGACCCGGCGCGTGAACAACAGGTGCTCGACTCCGTCGCCGGCCAGGCGCGGGATCTGCAGATCGATCCGGCCTATGTGACGACCGCCTTCCGGGATCAGATCGACGCCACGGTCGGCATCGAGTACAGCCGGCTGGCGCAGTGGACGCTCGATCCTGCTGCCGCTCCGGCCGATACACCGGACCTCGGGTCGTCGCGGGACATCATCGACGCGCTCAACCGCGAGATGGTCACGCTGATGGCCGAGGAGTGGGGCAAGTTGCACGCGCCGCAGTGCCTGGCCGAACTCGACGCCGCCAAGGCGGCCGTGGCCAGCGCCCGCGGGCTGGATCCGCTTTACCGGCAGGCCGTGGATCTCGCCACGCGCAATTACTGCCGCTGACATGAGCGACTTCCGCCAGCGGCTGCTCGACGCCCTGGAGGCGTCGATCGCCGAGGACGGCTACGCGAAGACGACGGTCGCCGACATCGTGCGCCGGGCCAGGACGTCGCGCCGCACGTTCTACGAGCACTTCGCCGGCCGCGACGAGTGTTTCGTCGCCCTGCTGTCGGAGGCCAACGCCGACCAGATCCGGCAGATCTACGCGGCGGTCGATCCCGGCGCACCCTGGCAGAAGCAGGTGAGGCAGGCCATCGAGGCGTGGATCTCGTCGGCCGAGGCGCGATCGGCGTTGATGCTGAGCTGGATTCGCGACGTGCCGGCTCTCGGTGCCGCTGCCCGCGGGCTGCAGCGCGACGCCATGGAGCATTTCATCGAGATGGTCGGCGCACTGGGCGACACCGACGAATTCCGCTCGGCGGGAATCGGTCCCGTGTCGAGGCGGCGCATCATCATGTTGCTCGGGGGTCTTCGCGAACTGACGGCGATCACCGTCGAGGAGGGTGGCCGCATGAGCGACGTCACCGACGAAGCGGTCGACGCGTCGATCGCGCTGGTCGGCCGCTGGCAGTAGCCTGCCGGTCAGGCCGTCGCGGTGGCCCTGGCGCGCTCGAACAGCACCGGGTCGTGCGCACAGACGATCATGATGTCCGGGTCGCCTCGCCGGTACAGCTCGACGAGGCGAGAGTGGTTGTCTGCCACCCGTTTCCGATCCGCAGCGACAGCCTTCTCGAATGCGGTGAGCGCGGGCACCCGCGGGTCTTCGTCGAGAGTGCCGCACTGGAAGAACGCGTCGCCGGCGTGCAGGATCCAGCGGTGTCCGGCGTCGACGGCGACGCACGCGTGGCCCTGGGTGTGGCCGGGTAGCGACAGCAGCACGAAGCCGGGACCGATGCCGGTGAGTTCCTTGGCGGCCGCGAAGCCGCGCCACGGCTCCCCGGCGGCGTCGTGCTCGACGATGCGGGGGCCGTGCGCCCACTGGTCGGCCCGGAAGCGGATGCGGTCGGGCACGGAGCGTGAGCCCATCGCCTCGCGCACCTCGGTGGAGGTGACGTGCACCTGCGCGTCGGGGAAGTCGGCCAGCCCGCCGATGTGATCGGCGTCGAAGTGGGTCGTGATGATGTGCCGGACGTCGCCGCGGCGATAGCCGAGCGCCTCGATTTGGTTGACGGCGGCTTCGTCCGCATCGAACGACGGCCGGAAGAAATACCGCCGGAACCGGCCGAAGCGGGCGGGCCGCCGGCAGTCCAGCGTGCCGAAGCCGCTGTCGACGAGCACCAGACCGTCGGCGGCCTCGACGAGCAGGACGTGACAGACCAGCGTCCCGGCGCCCCAGGGGCGCATCGTGCCGCAATTGAGATGATGAACCTTCACGCCCCGTTGCCCCCGGTCGTCAGCGATACGGGTGACCCCACCCGTCGCAGTGACCCTAACCCGTTCCAGCCACTCGTGAATGGCAACGTCACCCGCTCGAGCCGGATTGGGCCGCAGTGCCGAATCCGAGGGGTGCGGTACCTTACGCACATGGTCCGGCCTGCGCAGACGGCGCGTAGCGAGCGCACCCGGGAAGCCCTTCGGCAGGCGGCCGCGGTCCGATTTCTCGCCCAGGGGGTGGAGGAGACGTCGGCCGAGCAGATCGCCGCCGATGCCGGGGTGTCGTTGCGCACCTTCTACCGGCACTTCGCCTCCAAACACGACCTGCTGTTCGCCGACTACGACGCCGGCCTGCACTGGTTCCGGGCCGCACTGTCGTCACGCTCGCCGGAGGAATCGATCATCGAGTCCGTGCAGTCGGCGATCATGGCATCGCCGTATGACGATTCGGCCGTCACCAAGATCGCCGCGATGCGGGCCCAGGAGCTCGACCCGGGTCGCATCGTGCGGCACATCAGGCAGGTCGAGGCTGATTTCGCCGAGGCGGTCGAGGAGCACATGGCCGGGACCGACCCGCCGGCGCCCGGCACGGACGAGCGCATGCGGATCACCGTGACCGCGAGGTGCATCGCCGCGGCCGTGTTCGGCGCCATGGAGGTGTGGATGCTGGGGGAGGACCGCTCGTTGCCCGAGCTCGACCGGCTGTGCCGGCATGCTCTCGCTCTGCTCGAGACGGGGATCGCCGCCGGGTAGCAGCGGCACGTTTCGTCAATATTGACAAAACATCGGGGGTCGTGTCAGCCTCAGGCGATGACGGACTTCGATGCGATCGTCGTCGGGGCTGGGCACAACGGATTGACCGCGGCCGCGCTGTTACAGCAGGCGGGACTGCGCACGCTGTGCCTGGACGCCAAGCTCTACGCCGGCGGCATGGCTTCGACCGTGGAACTGTTCGACGGCTTCCGGTTCGAGATCGCCGGATCTGTGCAGGTGCCCACCTCGGCCGTGGTCAGCGAGGCGCTCGGCCTCGACGACCTACCCACCGTGGACCTCGACGTGATGAGCGTGCAACTACGGGGGATCGGCGACGACCCCGTCATCTACTACACCGACCCGCTCAAGCTGCTCACCCATCTGAACGACGTCCACGGAGCCGACGCCGTCAACGGCTTGGCCGGCCTCATGGCGTGGTGTCAGGCCCCCACCCGAGCGCTCGGCCGGTTCGACGCCGCCCGCCCGCCCAGGACGCTCGACGAGATGTTCGCCTGCGCCACCAACGAATTCGAGCGCCAGGCGATCAGCGACATCTTGTTCGGTTCGGTCAGCGACGTGCTCGACCGCCATCTGCCCGACCGGGAGAAGCACGGCGCCCTGCGCGGCATGCTCGCGTTCCTGGCGGTCAACACCACCTATCGCGGGCCGCAGACGCCGGGCAGCGCCGCCGCGCTGGCGTTCGGGTTGGCGGTCCCGGACGAGAACGCCACGCTGATCAGAAAGTTCCGTGGTGGCATGGGTGCGGTGACCGAGCACCTGCTGCAGGTGTTCACCGGAGCCGGTGGCGAACTGCGCCTGCGCACAAAGGTGGCGGAGATCCTGGTCGACTACGGCCGCGTCGGCGGCGTGCGGCTCGAGGACGGATCGACGCTGCGCGCACCGGTGGTCGTGTCCGCCGTCGCGCCGGACCTGACCGTCAACACGCTGCTCGACCCGGGCGCGGTCCCGACCGAGATGCGGGAGCGGTACTCCCGCATCGATCACCGCGGCAGCTATCTCCAGATGCACTTCGCGCTCGACGGGCCACCCACCTTCGCCGAACCGTACGAGGTGCTCAACGACCCGCAATACCAGTCGGCGATCGGCATTTTCAGCACCCCCGAGGAGCTGCAGCAGCAGTGGGAGGACTCGACGCGCGGCATCGTGCCCGCGGACCCCGCGATCGCCCTGCAGATCCCGTCGGCCAACGACCCGGGCCTCGCGCCGCCGGGTAAGCACGCCGTGTCGGCATTCTCGCTGTGGTTCCCCCTCACCGAGGACAAGGCGAGCTACGGCGACCTCAAGACCGAGATGGGCCGGCGGGTGATCGACAAGATCACGAGGCTGGCACCGGATTTCGAGAACCTGATCCTGCGCCACACCACGTTCACGCCCAAACACATGGGGACCATGTTCGGCGCGCCGGGCGGCGACTACTGCCATGGCCTGATACACCCCGAACAGATGGGGCCCAACCGTCCCGGCCCGAAAGGCTATGTCGGCCAACCACTTCCGGTCGACGGGCTGTACCTGGCCAGCGCGGGCTGTCACGGTGGCCCTGGCATCACCTTCATCCCGGGCTACAACGCCGCGCACGAGGTCCTCGCCGGGCGCTGAGCCGCGGCTGCTCAGCCGTTGCGCGCCTGCAGCTGTGCCATCCAGTCGGCGGGGACCCGGCCGCGCGGGCCGGGCACCGTCTCGTCGAGCGGACGGCTCCGCGGTGCGGCGAGTTCAGGGCCGTCGTAGTAGGAGTCGGTCCGGAAGTCCCAGAACCAGTCCTCGCCCGGCTCGAACGAACGGATGATCGGGTGCCGGCTCGACCGCCAGTGGGCGGAGGCGTGCCGCATCGGTGAGTCGTCGCAACAGCCGATGTGCCCGCACGCCGCGCAGCGTCGCAGGTGCACCCACCAGCCGCCCTGGGCGTCGCACTCGGCGCAACCGGTGCCGCTCGGCGGGACTTCGGGATCGACGTCGCTGCTCACAGACAACGAGCGTACGGGCCTGGGCGCGGGATCTCGATCCGAACAGCCGGCCCGTGCTCTATGGTCGCGCCATGGCAACCAAGGATTCGCGCGAGGTCGTGATCGAAGCAACGCCGGAACAGATCCTCGACGTCATCGCCGATGTCGAAGCGACCCCGACCTGGTCGCCGCAGTACCAGAAGGCCGAGGTCCTCGATCGGTACGACAACGGCCGGCCCAAGCAGGTCAAGATGACGGTGAAGGCCGCCGGGCTGACCGATGAGCAGGTGATCGAATACACCTGGGGCGACGACTCCGTCACGTGGACGCTGATCTCGGCGAACCAGCTCAAGTCCCAGGATGCGGGTTACACGCTCACTCCCGAAGGCGACAGGACGCGGGTGAAGTTCGACATCGCGATCGACCTGTCGGTGCCGCTGCCCGGCTTCATCCTCAAGCGCACGATCAAGGGCGGCGTGGAGACGGCGACCGAGGGGCTGCGCAAGCAGGTCCTCAAAGTGGTCAAAGGCGGTTAGGCGAGCCGGTCCAGCGCGTCGGGTTCGGCGATCGTGAGCACGGCGTCGACGATGTAGGGCTCGGTCTGCAGCCTGTTCTCCAGGTCGCGCAACGTCTCGGCGATCCTGGACTCGGCGGCATCGCCCACCAGGTCGACGCTGGCCACCAGGAACAGCTGCTTGGGGCCGACGAACACCAGCCGGATGAAGCGCACCGAGGCCACCTCCGGCAGGCGTTCCAGCAGGGCGATCGCGGCCTCGCGCAGCGCAGGACTGGCGGGTTCGCCCACCAGGAACCGGCGGTTGCGGTCGATGAGGATGACGGCGACGACGCCCAGCAACAGGCCCACCAGGATGGAACCGATCGCGTCCCAGATCGCGTCGCCGGTGAGCTGGTGCAGTCCGATGCCGAGCAGCGCGAGCACGATGCCGATCAGGGCGGCGGTGTCCTCGGCGAACACCGCGCGAGTGGTCGGGTCGGAGGTGTCCAGCACGTGGTCGAGCAGTTCCCTGTCGTATCGGCTTGCCTCGCCGCGCAACTGGCGGAACGCCTGGAACAGCGACGAGGCTTCGAGCACGAAGGCGACGCCGAGCACGACGTAGGCCACCAGATAGTTCTCCGGTCCCGACTCGCCGTGCACGATCTCGGTGACGCCGTGCCACACCGACACGGTGCCGCCGACGACGAACAGCCCGACCGCCGCCAGCAGCGACCAGACGTAGGCCTCGCGGCCGTACCCCAACGGTCGGTCGGAGTCGGGCGGCCTCTTGCTGCGCCGGTTCGCCACGATCAGGAAGCCCTGGTTGGCGGTGTCGGCCCAGGAGTGGGTGGCCTCCGCGGTCATCGACGCGGACCCGGAGATCACCGCCGCCACCGTCTTGGCGACAGCGACGGCGAAGTTCGCGGCCAGCGCGATGGCCACCGTGAGCATGCTCTCCCCGCCGCTGTCGGCGCCGAGGGGAGAACTCGCGTCGGGCTCAGCGCTCATGACAGCGAGCGTTACCCCGCTGCCTGCAGGTGCAAACCGGCCGAAGTGGGCATTCCGGTCACCCGGGTCGGCGGGGCACTTACGCTTTCGGTGTGCGATTGGCATGGCCGCTCATCGGGCGGTCCGGGGAGATGGCGTCCATCGAGGCCGCGCTGTCGGCCTCGAGTGGGTCGGGTGTGCTCGTCTGCGGCCCGACCGGGGTCGGTAAGAGCCGGCTGGTGCGGGAGGCGCTGGCGAGCGCGGCCGCCCGTGGCTGGCAGACCCGCTGGACTGCCGGGACGTCCTCCGCGCAGGCGATCCCGCTGGGTGCCTTCACCGCGTGGGCGCCGTCGGGGGTCGGCGACACGGTCGCGCTGTTGCGCGGGGTTCTGGACGCCCTGACCGCGCCGAGTGAACCCGCCCCGGTGGTGATCGGCATCGACGACATCGACCTGTTCGACGACCTGTCGACGTTCGTGGTGCACCAGATCGTGCAGCAGCGGCTGGCGAAGGTCGCGATCACCGTCCGGGCGGGTGACACGATCCCCACCGCGGTCCAAGAGGTCTTGAAGGCCGGAGAGTTCGATCGGCTGGAGCCGGCGCCGATGAGTGCCGAGGACACGGCGGCCCTGGTGGCCGCGGCTCTCGACGGGCACGTCGAGGCCGTGACCGCGCGCCAGCTGTGGGAGCTCACCCGGGGCAACGTGTTCTATCTGCAGCACCTCGTCGAGCAGTCGGTCGCCGACGGTGCACTGATCCACAAGGGCGGGTGCTGGCGGTGGTCGGGTGATCCGGCGGTTCCGCTGGGTCTGGCCGACCTGATCGAGTCCCGGATCGGTGACCTGCCGGAGCAGGTCGGCGACGTGGTCGACGTGCTGTCGGTCGGCGAACCTCTCGATCTGCCGGTGCTGGCCCGGATCACCGACATGGCCGCGATCGAGGAGGCCGAGAGCCGCGGCCTGGTCACCCTCGAACCCGCGGGCGGCGCCATCGAGGCGCGGGTCGCGCACCCGCTGTACGGCCAAGTACGGCGACACCGCGCGCCACGCAGCAGATTGCGGCGGTTGCGCGGACTGGTCGCGGCGGAACTCGCCGCCATCCCCGAATGCGACGACGTGCGCATGGTCGTCCGTCGCGCGACGCTGGAACTGGACTCCGACTGTGCGCCGGACCCGAGGCTGCTCGTCAGGGCTGCGCACGGAGCGGTCTGGCTCGGGGATCTGCAGCTCGCCGATCGCATCGCCGCGGCGGCCGAGCGTGCGGGCGCCGAACTGGAGCCCAAACTAGTTCGAGGACACGCACTTTCATGGCTCGGACGTGGTGAGGAAGCCGAAGCTGTGCTGGCCGGTATCGACACCGCGGGCTTGCCCGATCGGGACCGCGCCCGGCTGGCGTTCCTGCGCGCGAGCAACATGCTGTGGGACCTTGCCGACCCGGCGCAGGCCAAGGAGATCATCGATGATGCCTCACACGTCACGGCTCCCGAAGCCCGCACCTATATCGACGCCTTCCTGACCGTCTACTGGTTCGCGATGGACCGCCCGGCCGAGGCGCTGCTGACGGCCGGGAATCTCGCGCTGCGCGACATTCCGGTGGTCGGCGCGGAACTGGCCTGGGCGCTCGCCCACATCGCAGCGGATGCGGGCCACATCTCGGACGCGGTGGCCGTCGCGGAGACCGGATACGCCGTCGCGGCCCACTCCCTGGATGCGCCGCACATGATCTTCAACATCGCCGACGCGCACGTGAGTGCTCTGCTGTTCGCCGGCCGGGTCGACGAGGCACGGGATGTCGCGGACCGGATGCGGCGGCAGGCGGCGAGCCTGCCCGGCGTCGCTCCTCTACTCGGCGCGGCCGTCGCCGGCCGGGCCGCACTCGGCGCCGGTGACCTCGGGACCGCCTGCCTTCTTCTCGGGCAGGCGGTCGAAGGCCTGTCCGGTCCGCATCCCGTCGGATGGGGTTACCGGTACCGGATGCCGTACGCGACCGCGCTGGCGATCCGCGGCCTGACCGACGACGCCGTCGCAGCACTCGCCCCGTTGGCCGATACCCAGCGCGGATTCCGGTCGCTCGACTTCGAGCGCAGCCTCGCCGAAGCGTGGATCTCCGCGGCGCAGGGGGCGGTCAGTGAAGCGGTCTGCTCCCTCCAGGCGACGGCGGCGCGGTGCCGGAAAGCGGGCAGATACGCCGAGGAGGTGATGGTGCTGCAGATCGCCACGCAGTTCGGCGACAGGACGGCCGCGCAGCGGTTGGGGGAGCTGGTTTCGGTGGTCGAAGGCCCGCGCGTCGCGCTGGCGAGCCGGTTCGCCTCGGCGATCCACGCCGACGACGCCGCTCAATTGGCCACGCTCGCGGACGAATTCGAGCGGATGGGCGATCGGGTCGGCGCGGTCGATGCGGCAGCGCACGCCGCGCGTGTGTACCGGCGGCACGACCGAAAGGGTTCAGCGCTTGCGTATTCCGCGCGGGCGGACGCCTTGGCCGACGCGTGCGGCGGTATCCGGACGGTGGCGCTTCGGCAGAGCGCTGAGAAAGTGCCGCTGACCGAGCGCGAGACCGAGATCGCGATGCTGGTCGGCGAGGGCTTGAGTAATCGCGCCGTTGCGGAGCGGCTGACGCTGTCGCCGCGCACCGTCGAAAGCCACATCTACCGCGCTATGGCGAAGACGGGGGCGGCGAGCCGCGAGGAACTCGCGGCGCTGTTCAAATGGCGCAAGCGCGGCTAGCCGAAGCGGTCGATGGCTGGTGCGGCCAGCGTTCACGACGGCCTTCCGGCGACCGCCTCCATCGCCGCCGCCCATACCGAATGTGCCTCGAAGCCCAGCGATTCCGCCATCTCGCGATACGACCGCACCAGGTCACCGTGAGCGGCGTCGTCGCCGCGGGTACGCGCCAGCAGCGCTCGCAGGCGCAACAGCGTGATGTCACGCATCGCCGATCCGTGGTCGGCGCGCAGGCCCGCCAGTTGCTCGATCAGCCGGTGCGCCTCGTCGAGGTCGTCGCCGGTCCCGCGCTTCAGCAGAACCTCCACGAGCTGGCCGGTGCCCAGAATCGCCCACCCCAGGCGGCCCGCCCCGTAGAGTTCGTCCACGGCTTCGCGCATCACCGGGAGGGCGAGGTCGATCTCACCGCGCCTGGCTGCCTCACCGGCCGACCACAATGCGGCATTCGGCACCAGCGACGGGATGTGGGCCGGCAGGTGGATGTCACGAATATCGTGCAACATGTGCAGGCCGCGGCGCCGGTCGTCCTCGCTGTCGCGACTCAGTAGCGCAATCGACTGAGAGAAGATTGCCCCGGTCAACGCGAAATCGCTGCTCGACCGCTGCGCGATCTGCACCGTCTCCTCGAACGCCGCCATCGCGTCGTCGTCGGCGAAGAGCACTCCGGACGCGATCGCCAGTGCGTAGGTCCACGCCACGACGGTGGCCAGCGTGACGGGATCGCTGCGTCGGGCGAGGACGACGGCGTCGCGGATGTCCGACCGCCAACCGGGCAGGCCCAGCCAGGACCGGGCGACACCGCGGAAGGCCAGAGCGACAGCCCGCGGCGATCCCAAGCCGAAACCCGAACCGGTGGAGGGGTTGTCGGCGGTCAGGTCGATGACGGTCTCCGACCACCGCAGCAGCTCGGCGAATTCGCCGGAGTTGAACCAGTTCACGAACCCGATGAAGGCCAGCCCGGCGGTGAGGTCGGGATCGCCGATCGATTCCAGCAGCGCCATCTGCTCGGACGCCATCAGGGATCCCTCGCCCGGGCGGCCCGCGTAGAGCAACTCGGTGATCAGTCCGGTCATGCCGATCGCCAGCGACACCTTGTCTCCCGTGGCATCACACAGGACGCGCAGTTCGCCGAAACGGCCGCCGCTCCTGTTGACGCCTCGGACCTGCCAGTCGGTGGCACACAGCATCGTTCGCGGCGCGATGCGCATGGTGGGTCGGGACGGTATGGCGTCGGGCAGCTGTTCGGCGATCACCGCGGCGCGTTCCCAGCTCTCCCGGGCCGCGGCGATGTCGCGTCCGGTGGCCCAGGCCGCAGCACGCATGTGCCAGCCGTACGCCGCCGCCAGTTCGCCCGCGGCGCGCAGATGTTCGGCGATCACCGCGGCGTTCTCGTCGACCCTGCCGGGCTCGGACTCCTCGATGGCGGTAGCCAGGCGCCGATGCCACCGCGAGCGGTGGGATTTGAGTTGCGACTCGTAGGCGACTGCTCGGATCAAGGGATGACGGAAGGCGTAGACCACCTCCGGGGTGTCGCTCACCTGGTCGATCAGCTCTGTCCTGAGTAACTCGTCTACAGCCGGCTCGCCCTCCAGCGCGGTGAGCAGACGGCGTCCGAACCGCACCCCGATGACCGAGGCCGCGGTCAACGTCCGCTGCGCGGGCGCGCTCAACCGGTCGATGCGCGCCTCGATGGCCGCCTGCACCGTCGCGGGCACGCTGAGTTCTGCGACGTTGGCCTGGCACCGGTAGTGGCCCGGGTCGCCGACCAGTACGCCGCGCTGCACCAGTTCGCGCACCATCTCCTCGGCGAAGAAAGGGTTGCCGGCGGCCCGTGCGGTGATGACGGCCGCCAGCTCGGCGACCGAATGATCGCTGCCGAGCAGCTCGGTGGTCAGTACCGCGCCATCGGCATCGCTCAGCGGTGCCAAGGTGATCGAGTGCGCGCCCGGCACAGTGATGAGCGCGCCGACGTACTCAGGCCGCGCGGTGACCAGAAGCATCGCCGGGGTGCCGGCCAACGAGGCGAGGAGGCCGGCCATCATCGCTTCGCTGGCGGTGTCGATCCACTGGGCGTCCTCGACGACGAACAGAGCGGGCGCGGTTCTGGTCGACACCATGGTGCTGATGAGGGCCGTCAGCCGGCGTCGCCGGGCATCCGGATCAACCGATGGCAGCCCGACGGCGGGATCGGCGATGCCGAGGAGGTCATCGAGCAGCAGCAGATCCTGGGGGTCGGCATCCGGGAGCCGGGTGTGCACCTGGACGCGCGCCGCGTCGGGATCCTCGCCGAGCCCGAGGCTCAGCCGCAGCAGCTGCGACACCGCCCAGAACGGAACGTCGCGGGCGTGCGACTCGCAGAAGGTCCAGAAAACCTCCATGCCGCACGCGCCTGCCAGCGCCGCGGACTCCCGTGCCACCCGGCTCTTGCCGACACCGGGCGCTCCGGTGACCGTGAGAACGCCTCCGCCGCCGGTGGCCGCCCGGCGCACCATCGCGTCGAGCACCGCCATCTCCCTCCAGCGGCCCACCAGCACGGCTTCGTCCTGGCGAAGCGGGCGCGCGGGCGCGTTGACGGCCAGCAGCCGACGCACGGACACCGGATGATCGATTCCCTTGACTCGCACCGCCTCGGGTGGGCCGAGCACCACGGCGCGCTCCACCAGCGCCGCCGTGGACTCCGACATCATCACCCCACCGGGGGGAGCCGCCGATTCGATCCGCTGGGCCATCCCCACCGCTTCCCCGGTCGCGCCGTAGCCCAGCGTTCCCGAACCGATGTCCCCGGCGATCACCAGACCGGAGTTCAGCCCGACCCTCACTTGCAGATCTACGCCGTCGCGCTCCTTGACCTCGCTCGCCAGCAGGCCTGTTTGTCTCTGAATCTCGTTGGCGGCCAGACACGCCCGGATAGCGTGGTCCTCCAGTGCGACCGGGGCGCCGAACGTGGCCATCACCCCGTCGCCGGTGTGCTCGACCGTCCCGCCATAGCGGTCGACGACCGCGGCGGCGCGTTCGAGCAGGTCGGTCATGATCTCGCGCAAGCGCTCGAGGTCGAGCACTGACGCGATGTCCATCGAGCGCACCACATCGGCGAACAACACCGTCACCTGCTTGTACTGGGCCGCGTCAGGCTCGGTGCTCAGGCGAGTGCCGCACTCGTCGCAGAACTTCGCGCGGGGCCGCAGCCCGGTACCGCAGAAGGCACACACCACAGGCGTCGTCATCTGCGCACCGCCGATCTGGGGACGGGCTCGCTCCGGTCGTCCTCAGAATAGGAAGCGGGGCAGCCCGGGAGGCCGGAATCGACGATCGCGTCGATGGCCCTGACCACGATGATTACCGAGATATGACTTAGCTGGATTTCGGAGTGTGCGAGCGTGGCTGCCGGGTTACGATTTGCCGCATGGCGGTCCGAGCTTCCAGTGAGACGGTGATCGACGCCCCGCCCGCGGTCATTCTCGACGCGTTGGCCGACATCGAGGCGGTCACCTCGTGGTCGTCGTTGCACAAAGAGGCCGAGGTCCTCGATCGCCATCCCGACGGCCGGCCACACCACGTCAAGGCCACCGTCAAGATCATGGGCATGAGCGACAAGGAACTGCTGGAGTACCACTGGGGCGAGGACTGGGTGGTCTGGGACGCGCAGCAGACGTCGCGGCAACGCTGCCAGCACGGCGAGTACAACCTCATCCCGGAGGGCGAGGACAGGACCCGGGTGCGGTTCGATCTGATCCTCGACCTCGCCGCCCCGTATCCGGCGTTCCTGGTCAAGCGCGCCAAGCGGATGGTCCTCGACGTCGCGCTCGAGAACCTGCGCCAACGGGTGATGGCCGACTCCCGCTGACCCGCAACCGTTCGCATCACCGTGAGTTCTTCGGTGCGGACGGAATCGGCGGGCCGGCCCGATGGTTGCTGGCCATATGAGCACCGGAATAGTGCTGTTCGCGCGGCCCGGAGCCGACAACGCAGTGGACGACATCGTCGACCAGGCGCGCCGTGCCCATCAACTCGGCACGCGCCATGTCTGGGTCGCCCAGCAGTTCGACCACGACGCCATCTCGCTGTCCGGTCTGATCGGCGCCGCGGTGCCCGGTCTCGGGGTGGGCACCTCGGTGGTGCCGTTCAATCCGCGGCACCCCCTGACCGTGGCCTCGCAAGCGCAGACCGCCCAGGCGGCCGCGCACGGCAACTTCAGTCTCGGGCTCGGCCTCGGCGCGCACGAACCCGAGCGGATCGCCTACGGCACGGCATGGCCGAACACCATCGCGCGGCTGCGGGAGTACCTCACGATCCTGCGATCGATCTTCCACAGCGGTGGTGTCGACTTCCACGGCGAGGAGTTCACGGCTGCGCCCGCATGGCCCGCCACGCTGGCGGGCGGCACCCCAGTGCCCGTTTATGTGGCGGCGATGGGCCCGAAGGCGCTGGCGGCGACGGGCGAGCTCGCCGACGGCGCCCTGCCGTATCTGGCGGGTCCCCGGACCATCGCGGAGTTCATCGAGCCGACGATCGCCCGGGCCGCCGCCGATGCCGGGCGTACGCGGCCGCGGATCATCGCCTTCGTGCCTGCGCAGGTGACATCGGACGGCGACGCTGCCCGGGACGCGGCCAACGAACAGCTCGCTTTCTACGCGACCATCCCGTCGTATCAGAAGGTGATCGCCCGGGAGGGCGTCGAAAATCTGGCGGAGCTCGCCGCGATCGGGGATGAGGAGACGGTGCTGCGGTCGTTGCGGCGCTACCTCGACGCGGGTGCCACCGACGTGGTGCTCAGTCCGCTGAACCGCGACCGGCCCGACGAGACGCTGTGGGAGCTAGCCGCGTCGCTGTAGCGCCCGCAGTCGCCGGATCGCTTCGTCGAGGGTCGGCTCACGCTTGCAGAAAGCAAAACGCACCAGATGATTCCAGTCGCCGACGTGTGGTGCTTCCGGGTCGCAGAACGCCGACATCGGGATGGCGGCCACACCGACGCTTTCGATCAGTTCCGAGCAGAACGTCCGGCTGTCGTCGTAGCCCAGCGGGCGGGGATCGGCACACAGAAAGTAGGTGCCGACGCTGTCGTAGACGTCGAAGCCGATCTCGGTCAGCGCCGCGCCCAGCCGGTCCCGTCTGGTCTGGAACGACGCGCACAGCGCCTCCACCCATTCGTCCTCGGTGTCCAGCGCCTGAGCCACCGCGGGCTGGAACGGCGCGCCGCTGACATAGCTCAGGTACTGTTTGGCCGCGCGCACGCCGGCGATGAGATCAGCTGGGCCGCAAGCCCATCCGATCTTCCAGCCGGTGACGTTGAACATCTTGCCCGCACTCGAGATCGTGATGGTGCGTTCGGCCATGCCGGGATAGTTCGCCAGCGGCACGTGGCGGTGGCCGTCGAACGTGAGGTGCTCGTAGACCTCATCGGTGATCACGAGCAGGTCGGCGGCGACGGCGAGCTCAGCCAGGCCGCGCAATTCGTCGTCGGTGGCGACCATGCCGGTCGGGTTGTGTGGCGAATTGACGATCAGCGCCTTGGTTTTCGGCGTCACGGCGTCTCGGAGCGCATCGACGTCGATGGCGAACCGCCGGCCGTCCCGGCGCATCGGCACGGCGCGGCGGTGGCATCCGGCCATCGCGATGACGGGCGAGTACGAGTCGTAGAACGGCTCGATCAGCAGTACCTCCGAGCCGGGTTCGACGAGGCCAAGCACCGATGCCGCGATCGCCTCGGTGGCGCCGACGGTCACCAGCACCTCGGTGTCGGGGTCGTAGCCGGTGCCGTAGCGGCGTTGGCGCTGAGCCGCGATCGCCTGCCGCAGGGACTCGGTACCCAGACCGGGCGGATATTGATTGACGCCATCGGCGATCGCGTTCTCGGCGGTCTCGAGCATCGCGGGCGGCCCGTCTTCGTCGGGGAAGCCCTGGCCCAGGTTGACTGCGCCGAGCAGCGCGGCGCGGGCGGACATCTCCGCGAAGATCGTCACCGCGTAGGGCTGCAGCCGCTGGACCGTCATGACAGTCGAGGCTAGTGCCGGTTCACGGACCCGGGAATGAACACGTCCGTTCAGGCGCTTGAGTCCAGCATGACCTTCACCCTCGGCGAACAGTCCGCACTTCTGCAGCCCACCGCCATCGGTGCAGTGAGCGTCGCGAACCGTCTCTTCATGGCGCCCTTGACCCGGTCACGCGCCGATGCCGACGGCACCCCGTCATCGCTGGCGGCGGAGTACTACGCGCAGCGCGCCGCAGCGGGGCTGATCATCAGCGAGGCCACCGCCGTGTGCGAGCAGGCCAATGGCGCCTACATGAACACCCCCGGCATCTACACCGACCGGCAGCAGGACAAGTGGGCGGAGATCGCCGCGGCCGTGCACCGCTCCGGCGGGAAGATGTTCGTGCAGTTGTGGCATGTCGGGCGCATGGCCCACCCCGAGATCAGCGGGTTCGAATCGGTCGGGCCGTCGCCGATCGCCGCGGAGCTTGTGACGCACACGCCCACCGGCAAGAAGCCGCTGCCGGTGCCGCGCTCGCTGACCGTCAGCGAGATCGCCGAGATCGTCGGTCAGTTCCGCGCCGCGGCCCGCCGCGCGATCGACGCCGGCATGGACGGTGTCGAGATCCATGCTGCCAACGGGTATCTGCTGCACGAGTTCCTGTCCGATGTCGTCAATCAGCGCACCGACGTCTACGGCGGTTCCCCGCAGAACAGGGCCCGCTTCGCCGCCGAGGTCGTGGAGGCGGTCGCTGCGGAGATCGGAGCCGACCGGGTCGGGTTGCGGATCTCCCCCGGGAACACGGCAGGCGACATGCACGAGATCGATCAGGTCAGCGCCTACGAGTTGCTGCTGTGCCGGATCGCCTCGCTGAAGATCGCCTACCTGCACGTGGTGAGCCAGCCGTCGGCGCCGCCGTTCGCGGCGCTGCGCACGCAGTGGGACGGCACGCTGGTGCTCAACACGCCGCGTACCGTCGACACCGACTTCGCGATGCTCGAGAGCCTCGCCGAGTGGGGCGTCATCAGTGCGGCCGCCGTCGGGCGGGCCTTCCTCGCCAACCCCGATCTGGTGACGAGGCTGACCGCGGGTGCCGAACTCAACGAGCCCGATGTGGCGACGTTCTACGCCCCCGGTCCTGCGGGTTACATCGACTACCCCACGTTGGACGAATTGGTGACGCCCCGATCGGCGTAGGTGTGAAGTGGCCGGAGGCGGGAAACACCTCCGGCATGGCTACCTACCGCGTGCTCAACCCCAAGGGCGACATCGTCGAGACCAAGGACATCGAGAGCGCTGAGGACGCACACGCCTGGTTCGTCGATCAGCGCGCCGACAACTCCGAGTTGGGGTGGCGCATGGAGGTCGAGCACGACGGCGAGTGGTCGTTCTTCGACGACACCGAGGGCTCGCCCGACTAGCCAGTTCTGTTCGCGACAAGACACGAACTCGCGTGATCTGTGACCGGATCACGCGAGTTTGCGTCTGCTCGCCACTGTCCAGAGAGGACGGCCCAACCAAGCGGTTGGGCGAGGCTGCTAGCATGCCGCTAGAGGAGCAGCCTCCCCGCGGGACCCGTCATGGGACCACCGCGGCCCCCAATCTGAACAGGACCTGGAGAGCACATGTCCGAAGATGCCTTCATCTATGAGGCGGTCCGCACCCCGCGCGGCAAGCAGCGCAACGGATCGCTCAACGAGATCAAGCCCGTCAACCTCGTCGTCGGCCTGATCGACGAGATCCGGTCTCGCCACCCCGACCTCGACGAGTCGCTGATCAGCGACGTCATCCTCGGTGTCGTCTCGCCCGTCGGCGATCAGGGCGGCGACATCGCCCGCACCGCGGCGCTGGTGGCGAAGCTGCCCGAGACCACCGGCGGTTTCCAGCTCAATCGGTTCTGCGCCTCCGGCCTGGAAGCCGTCAACCTGGCCGCGCAGAAGGTGCGCTCGGGCTGGGACGACCTGGTGCTCGCCGGCGGCGTCGAGTCGATGAGCCGCGTTCCCATGGGCTCCGACGGCGGCGCCTGGGCCAGCGACCCGGAGACGAACTACCGCATCGGCTTCGTACCGCAGGGCATCGGGGCAGACCTGATCGCCACCATCGAGGGCTTCTCCCGCGACGACGTCGACGCCTACGCCCTGCGCAGCCAGCAGAAGGCGGCCGCCGCGTGGTCGGGCGGCTACTTCGCGAAGTCCGTCGTGCCGGTCAAGGACCAGAACGGCCTTGTCGTCCTCGACCACGACGAGCACATGCGCCCCGACACCACGCTCGAGGGCCTCGCCAAGCTGAAAACCGCGTTCGACGGTATCGGCGCGATGGGCGGCTTCGACGACGTGGCGCTGCAGAAGTATCACTACGTCGAGAAGATCAACCACGTCCACACCGGCGGCAACAGCTCCGGCATCGTCGACGGCGCGGCGCTGGTGCTCATCGGTAGTGAGAAAGCCGGCCAGTCGCAGGGGCTGACCCCCCGCGCCCGCATCGTCGCCACCGCGACCTCCGGCGCCGACCCCGTCATCATGCTGACCGGCCCGACGCCTGCCACCAAGAAGGTGCTCGATCGTGCCGGCCTGACCGTCGACGACATCGATCTGTTCGAGCTGAACGAGGCGTTCGCCTCGGTGGTGCTGAAGTTCCAGAAGGATCTGAACATCCCCGACGAGAAGCTCAACGTCAACGGTGGCGCCATCGCGATGGGTCACCCGCTGGGCGCCACCGGCGCCATGATCACCGGAACCATGGTCGACGAGCTCGAGCGACGCAACGCGCGGCGTGCGCTGGTCACGCTGTGCATCGGCGGCGGCATGGGCGTGGCCACCATCATCGAGCGAGTCTGAGAGGCCTGAGACAACATGGCAGAGAACACCATTCAGTGGGACAAGGACGCCGACGGCATCGTCACCCTGACGCTGGACGACCCGACGGGCTCGGCCAACGTGATGAACGAGCACTACAAGGAGTCCATGCACAACGCCGTGGAGCGCCTTGTGCAGGAAAAGGATTCGATCACCGGCGTGGTGATCGCCAGCGCGAAGAAGACCTTCTTCGCCGGCGGTGACCTCAAGGGCATGATGAAGGTCGGCCCGGAGAACGCAGCCGAGTCGTTCGCCGAGGTGGAGTTCATCAAGGCCGACCTGCGTCAGCTGGAGACCCTGGGTGTGCCCGTCGTCGCGGCGATCAACGGCGCCGCCCTCGGCGGCGGCCTGGAGATCGCGCTGGCGTGTCACCACCGCATCGCCGCCGACGTCAAGGGTGTCGTCATCGGCCTGCCGGAGGTCACCCTGGGTCTGCTGCCCGGTGGCGGCGGCGTCGCCCGCACCGTGCGGATGTTCGGCATCCAGAAGGCCTTCATGGAGATCCTGAGCCAGGGCACCCGCTTCAAGCCCGGCAAGGCAAAGGAGATCGGTCTGGTCGACGAACTGGTCGCCAGCACCGACGAACTCGTTCCTGCCGCCAAGGCGTGGATCAAGGCCAACCCCGAGTCGCACACCCAGCCGTGGGACCAGAAGGGCTACAAGATGCCCGGCGGCACCCCGTCGCACCCGGCGCTCGCGGCCATCCTGCCGTCGTTCCCCGCCCTGCTGCGCAAGCAGCTCAAGGGTGCACCGATGCCGGCGCCGCGGGCGATCCTCGACGCCGCCGTCGAGGGTGCTCAGGTCGACTTCGACACCGCCACACGCATCGAGAGCCGCTACTTCACCTCGCTGGTGACCGGTCAGACCGCGAAGAACATGATCCAGGCGTTCTTCCTGGACCTGCAGCACATCAACGGCGGTGGATCGCGTCCCGACGGCATCGAGCCGGTCAAGATCAACAAGATCGGTGTGCTCGGCGCCGGCATGATGGGTGCGGGCATCGCCTACGTCTCGGCCAAGGCCGGTTATGACGTTGTCCTCAAGGATGTTTCGCAGGAAGCCGCCGACAAGGGCAAGGGCTACTCCGAGAAGATCGAGGCCAAGGCGCTCGAGCGGGGTCGCACCACCCAGGAGCGCTCCGATGCGCTGCTGGCCCGGATCCATCCCACGGCCGACCCGGCCGATCTGAAGGGCGTCGACTTCGTCATCGAGGCCGTCTTCGAGAACCAGGAACTCAAGCACAAGGTGTTCCAGGAGATCGAGGACATCGTCGAGCCCAACGCTGTCCTCGGTTCGAACACCTCCACGCTGCCGATCACCGGTCTGGCGACCGGGGTGAAGCGCCAGGAAGACTTCATCGGCGTTCACTTCTTCTCGCCGGTCGACAAGATGCCTCTGGTCGAGATCATCAAGGGCGAGAAGACCTCCGACGAGGCGCTGGCCCGGGTCTTCGACTACACGCAGGCCATCGGCAAGACCCCGATCGTCGTCAACGACAGCCGCGGGTTCTTCACCAGCCGCGTCATCGGCACCTTCGTCAACGAGGCGCTGGCGATGCTCGGTGAGGGTGTCGCTCCGGCGAGCATCGAGCAGGCGGGCTCGCAGGCCGGCTACCCGGCTCCGCCGCTGCAGCTTTCAGACGAGCTCAACCTCGAGCTGATGCAGAAGATCGCGACCGAGACGCGCAAGGCGACCGAGGCTGCGGGCGGCACCTACGAGCCGCACCCGGCCGAGACCGTCGTGAACACGATGATCGAGATCGGTCGTCCGTCGCGGCTCAAGGGCGCGGGCTTCTACGAGTACGTGGACGGCAAGCGCGTCGGCCTGTGGGAGGGCCTCGCCGACACCTTCGGATCAGGTAAGGCCGACATCCCGCTGCAGGACATGATCGACCGGATGCTGTTCGCGGAGGCGCTCGAGACGCAGAAGTGCCTGGATGAGGGCGTTCTCACCTCGACGGCCGACGCGAACATCGGCTCGATCATGGGTATCGGCTACCCGCCCTACACCGGTGGTTCGGCGCAGTTCATCGTCGGCTACCAGGGGGCGGGCGGTGTCGGCAAGGAGGCCTTCGTCGCCCGCGCCAAGGAGCTGGCCGCCAAGTACGGCGAGCGGTTCACCCCGCCGTCCTCGCTGACCAGCTAGCCATCGCGTCGAAATCCCCCGGAATCGCAACGGTTCCGGGGGATTTCGCGTCAGGCCGGGGCAGTGCCCGGTTCGGCGGGTAGCGGCATCGTCTCGTAGAGACGCACGCCCCTGTCGTTGAGCCGCGCGACCGAGCGCGTCAGGCCACTGGGGAGCACGGAGACGAGCCGAGCCACACCTACGAGTGCGTTGATGCCCCAACGGCTGCTCGGCACAACGGTTTTGGCGTTCACCTTCGCCAGTGCGCGGCTGCTCAGCACCGGACCTCGCATCGCGGTCTCGTAGGCCGCGAACGCCGCTGCATAGTCACGGGCTGCCCGCCGCAACTCGGTGGCCAACACATAGGCGCCGTACACCGCCAGGCTGGTGCTGCCGCCGACGGCCGGGCCGGGGCAGTAGCCTGCGTCCCCGACCAGGGTCACCCGTCCCCGTGTCCAGGTGTCCATCTGCAGTTGCGTGATCGCGTCGAAATAGAACGCCGGCGTGCTGTCCAGTTCGACGAGCCAACGATCGACCTGACCGCCCATCCCGGCGAAGGCGGCGCCCAGTTGCGCCTTCTGCCGTTCGACGTCGCGGTGGTCGTAGTCCAGCTGGTGCTCCGGCCGGAAGACGAACACGGCCCTGGCATCGTCGAGGTGATCAGCGGTGTAGACCATCGCCATGCGCCTCGGCTCGTACACTCCGGCCATCTGCCCCTCACGGGCCAGCGATTTCGGCACGGACACCACCGCAAGGTAACCGCCGAGGAACTGCTCGGAAACGTTCTCACCGAACACCAGTCGGCGCACGCCCGAGTGGAGACCGTCGGCGCCGATGATGATGTCGAACCGCTCGTCGGCAGCATTCTGGAAACTCACCGTGCCGTCGTCGGATATCGACGTGATGCGGTCACCGAATCGGTAGTCCGCATCGTCACGGCTCGCCTGGTAGTAGATCTCGCTCAGGTCATCCCGCATGATCTCGACATGGCGATCGGACATCACGCCGATGAGTTTGACGTAGTCGATGTGCGCCGGCCGTTTCGACCACGGCCGGTTCACTGTGAGTATCGTTGTCCCGGTGGCCCGTTGCTGTATCCGGGACATCACGCCCATGCGCTCGGAAATCTCCATCGCGGGGCGGAACAGGTCGATCGCGTGGCCGCCCGTCTTCCGTAGCGCCTGGGCGTGCTCGACGACTGTGACGTCGACGCCGCCACGGGCGAGCCAGTATGCGGTGACCGGGCCGGCGATGCTGGCACCTGAGATGAGCGCGCGCATCTCTTCTCCTCTGCTTACTTAACGGTCGGTAAGTGTACGTCGGCGAGCTTACCGTCCGTTAAGTCAGTTAGGGTGGGTACGTGACACGGCCGACGTCGGACACTCGCCATCGCATCCAGGAGGTGGCCCGGGGGCTGTTCGCCCAGAAGGGCGTGCAGCGCACCAGCCTGCAGGACATCGCCGACCACCTGGAGATCAGCAAGCCTGCGCTGTACTACCACTTTCGGTCACGCGACGACCTGGTGAGGAGCATCCTGCAACCCCTGGTCGACGAAGGACAGGAGTTCGTGTCCGCCCACGAGCGACGCCGGGGCAGATCCCGTGCGACACCTCGGGAACTGCTCGAAGGATATTTCGACTTCCACTATCGGCACAGGGCCGATCTCGTCCTGATCGTCTCTGAGCTGACCACTCTGGCCGACCTCGGCCTGATCGACGCGATGTTGGCATGGCGTGAGCGGCTGGCCCGGTTGGTGTTCGGCAGTCGGCCCACCCTGGCGCAGTCCACCCGAGCCGTGATCGCCTTCGGCGGACTTCAGGACTGCTGTCTGCAGTTCCCCGATGCGCCGTACGAGGAGCTCAAGCAAGCCACCGTTGCCGGGGGAATGGCCGCCCTCGGCCTTTAGAACGAGCCCATGTCCGACGACAGCCAGTGCTGCGGCTGCATGAAGATCGCGACGTTCGCGCCGAGGTTCTCGCGGGCGAACTGAAGGTAGCGTTCGGCGCCGTCGCCGCTGAGGTAGCGGTGGGTCATCTCGACCAACTGCTCGTCGGTGCCGGGCTCGATCCGGCTCACCGCGCCGTCGACGGCGACGTAGCGGGTGGTGGGCTCGACCCGCTCGACCATCAGCGAGAAGAACCCCTGCTCCTCGATCTGCCGGGCCTTGCGGGAGTCGACACCGGTGAGCACCCACGGCTCGCCCCCGGGGTGGTACTGATATCAGACCGGTACGGTCAGCGGTCCCCGGCGCTCGCCGGCGGACACCGACAGTGCCGCGATGTGGCGCTCGGCCAGGAATCGTTCGCGCTCGTCTTGTGATAGGGCCATGACCTCAGGGTAGGCGCGGGGTGCGACGTTCCCGGGCTGCTGAGTCCTGAGGAGGCGTGACCCCGTGCGCGACGCCGTGGGCTGTGTGGACGCCCGTCACGACATCGCTCAGTACGCGAAAGATTCTGTGGTCGAACACCTTTCGGCGTGGTCGTTTGTAGAGCATGCTCCTATGCTGCCCGGCCGGCGTCCAACGCAACAGTGGCCCTGAGGCCACTGTTCGTTAGGATAGTGCCATGCACACCGTCACGATCCTCGCCTATGACGGCATGACAGGTTTCGAGTCGGGATTGGCCGCGGAGATCTTCGGCATGACGGAGTTGTCCCCGCTGTTCTCCGCGGGCATCGCCCGCCCGTGGTACTCGGTGCGGTTGTGCTCGGAGAAGCCCGAGGTGCGATTGCTCGGTGGTGCCACGGTGCGCACCTCCTACGGGCTGGCAGAGCTTGCCGACGCGGACACGGTGGTGATCCCGAGCGTGCGCGACATCGACGAGCCGACCTCGCCGGCGCTCATCGAGGCGATCCGCGCGGCGGATCGGCGGGGGGCCCGGCTGGTGTCGATCTGCTCCGGTGCCTTCGCGCTGGCCGCGGCAGGGGTGCTCGACGGTCACGCGGCCACCACGCACTGGATCTACGCCGACGCACTGCAGGAACGCTATCCGGGCATCGCGATCGACCGGGCGCCCCTTTACGTCGACAACGGGCGGGTGCTGACCAGTGCCGGTTGCGCCGCCGGTCTGGATCTGTGTCTGCACATCGTGCGATCCGATCACGGTGTCAGCGTCGCCAACGACGTGGCCCGGCGCCTGGTGATCGCCCCTCATCGCGCGGGCGGGCAAGCGCAGTACATCGAGACGCCGGTGCCCGAAGCCACGGACGACGGCCGCATCGCTGCGGGCATGGCCTGGGCGCTGGAGCACCTCGATGCGCCGATCACCCTCGATGAACTGGCCGCGCAGTGTGCGATGTCGCGGCGCAGCTTCCTGCGCCAATTCGCCAAGGCCACCGGCACCACCCCGATCCGTTGGCTCATCGAGCAGCGCGTCCAGGCGAGCCTGCCGCTGCTCGAGGCGTCGTCCCTGTCGATCGAGCAGATCGGGGCCCGCGTCGGTTTCGAGTCACCGGTGACCTTCCGGTACCACTTCGTGCGCCAGATGCAGACCACTCCGAGTGACTACCGCTCCTGCTTCGCCGGCCGCCCGGCACAATGATCGGGTGCGCGAAAGCTTCACCGAGAACTTCGCGGCAGCGTTGGCCGGCTACGGCGACCGCCCGTGTATCGAGTTCGACGGCCGTTGGTACTCGGGCACCGAGGTCAAAGCCTACGGTGCTGCGCTGACGGCCGCGTTTGATGACGCGGGGGTCGACCCGGCGGCGCCGGTAGGGCTGATCGTGCGTAATCGGTTGCCCCACGCTGCAACGATCATCGGCTGCCTCGCTGCCGCTCGACCGCTGGCGATGATCTACTCGTTCCAATCGTCCGAGGCCATCGGCCGGGACATCGAGCAACTTCGGCTGTCCGCGATCGTCGCCGACCGTGAGGACTGGACCGCCGATGTCGTCGCCGCTGCCCGTCGCGCGGGCAGTGCCGGTGTCGCGCTCTCGACAGCACCGCCCGCGGTCGCAGCCGTCGTCGGTCTGGACCGACGGGACACATTGCGTGAGCATGAGCGCGCCGGGGCCGGTGTCGCGCTGCAGATCCTCACCAGCGGCACGACCGGGCCCCCGAAACGCCAGGCGATCAACGTATCCGCGCTGCAGCGCACTGTTTTCAGTGTCACGAGCGGCGAGTCAGCGCCCTACGACGACCCGCCGGAGCTCGCCTACTGGCAGTTCGGCGGTATCGGGGTCTGCCAACTGGTGGCCGGTGTGCACAACGGCCGGCGCATCGTCATGCTCGAACGGTTCAGTGTCGACGGCTTCGTCGACGCCATCAGGACGCACGGGATCACCCGTTGCGGCGTACAGCCGGCGGTCATTCGGATGCTGCTCGATGCCGAAGTGCCGAAGCACGACCTCAGCTCGCTGGAGTATCTGATCAGCGCGTCGGGGCCGCTGGATCCCCAGACGCGCGACGAGTTCGAGCAGCGCTACGGAATTCCCGTCAGATTGGCTTACGGGGCAACCGAATTCGCCGGATCGCTGTGCGCATGGACGCCCGAGACGGTGCGCGAATTCGGCGCCTCCAAGCGCCAGAGTGTGGGACGTGCTCTTCCCGACACCGAGTTGCGCATCGTCGATCCCGGCACGGGTGCCGAGATCCCGGTCGGGGAGCAGGGACTGCTCGAAGCCAAGGTCCGTCCGTTGGGCCCGGACTGGATCCAGACCACGGACGTCGCCAGCATCGACGCAGATGGATTCGTGACGCTGCACGGGAGGGCGGACGGCGCCATCAACCGCGGCGGATTCAAGGTGCTCCCCGAGACCGTGCGCCGCGTGTTGATCATGCATCCCGGTGTCCGCGACGCGTGCGTTGTCGGCGTGCCCCACCCGCGGCTCGGGCAGGTGCCTTTCGCGGCCGTCGAATCCGAGCCGCGCAAGCCGCGACCGGCCGAGCGCGATCTCGATGATCTTGTCCGGCAACATCTTCCCGTTTACGCACTGCCGGTGGCGATCGTCGTCGTCGACGAGTTGCCGCGCACCCCCGCGCTCAAGGTCAGCCTCCCCGCCGTCGCGGCCCTCTACAGGGGCGGTGATCCACGGGCATAGAGTCGATGTCATGCGCTTCGGACTGTTCATCCCGCAAGGCTGGCGACTCGATCTGGTCGGAATCGACCCCGGTGAGCAGTGGGGGGTGATGCGCGACCTCGCGTCCTACGTCGACGACGGTGGAATCTGGGACTCCCTGTGGGTGTACGACCACTTCCACACCGTTCCCATGCCGACCAAGGAGGCAACACACGAAGCGTGGTCGCTGATGGCCGCCTACGCCGCGAGTACGTCCCGAATCAAGCTGGGGCAGATGTGCACCGCGATGAGTTACCGCAACCCGGTGTACTTGGCCAAGGTCGCCGCGACGTGTGACCTCATCTCCGGTGGCCGGATTCAGATGGGCATCGGCGGCGGCTGGTACGAACACGAATGGCGGGCATACGGTTACGGGTTTCCCTCGGCCGGCGTTCGGCTGGCCCGCCTCGACGAGGGCGTGCAGATCATGGGGGACGCGTGGCGCGAGGGTGTCGTCAATTTCGAGGGCAAGCACTATCAGGTGGACGGGGCCATCGTCGAGCCCAGACCGCTGCAGAAGAGTGGCATCCCGCTGTGGGTTGCGGGCGGCGGTGAGAAAGTCACCCTGCGCATCGCGGCGAAGTATGCGCAGTACACCAATTTCACGTCGGAGCCGGAGGGCTTCGCGCACAAATCGCAGGTACTCGCCGCGCATTGCCGTGACGTCGGCACCGATTTCGGCGCCATCGTCCGCTCGGCCAACATCAACGCGGTCGTCGGCTCGACCGAGGCGGAGGTCCAGGACCGTCTGAACGGAGTGCGATCGCGAATCGGCGCGTTGACGGGCGATGCGGCCGCCGACGCGATGCTGAACTCGATGAGCACTCCAGCGGCCGGCAGCGGTACTCCTGAGCAAATCGTCGAAGCGTTGCAGAAGCTGCGCGACCTCGGCTGCGACTACGTCATCTGCTACTTCCCGGAGGCCGCGTACGACCGCTCGGGACTCGAGCTGTTCGAGAAGGAGATCATCCCGGCACTGAGCTGACGTCCTGGCGGTCGCGATGTGCCGCGAACAGGTCGTCGGCGACGAGATGTTCGCGGCGCTCGCGTCAGCGCTACTGCGTCGGGAACAGCGGTGGCGGCGGCGGCGACACCACGGGCACGTATGGCTTCGGCGCATTGGGGTCCGGCGGCGGCGGTGGTGGCGGCACACCCCACTCGTATCCGGGCGGCATCGGCCCGTTGACGGGGTAGTAGCCGGGCGGCAGTGCCGGGGCGGCGCCGCCTCCCGCGGTCGGCGCCGTGGCCGTCTCCGAACCCGGGGCGTTGAGAGACGTGAAACCGGGCGGCAGGGCGGGCGCCGGGCCTGCGCCCGGGGGCGGAGAGCCCGCCGGCGGCATGTTCGGCATGTCGGCGGTCCCGAGGAAGTTGTACGGATCCTTTGCCTGGTGCCAGGCGTCGCGCAGGAAGCCGAGCGGACCGTCACCCGACCCGTACTGCGCGTTCGGGATCTCGGGCACGGTCGGCGGGCCGATCGGTACGGGCGCGGGCGCGGGTGCGGCAAGTGCCGGATCGACTGGCACGACCACCGGCTGGCCCGGCGCCGGGGGCGCCCCGTCGGGGCCGGGAACGGGCGTCGGGATCGGCTGGGCACCGGCCAGGGGAGCCGACACGAGGGCGCCGAAAGTCAACGCGGCGGCCACGCCGGCGGCGCGCAGAGAGCTCATGGCGCGTACGCGCTGGTCTCGTCCATCACTGGTCATGTCTTCCTTCGGCGTGCTGTGAGGTCGTCCCGACTCGAGAAATGAGGCTAGCCGGTCCGCGAACGCGGCGCGCACTCTCAGCTCGATTGGGCACGGTGGGACAGCACGTTGACGACGTTGCCGGCGGCATCGGCGAAGAAGAAGCGACGCACCCCCCACTCCTCGTCGCAGAGCGGGTGGACGATGCGCAACCCGGCGGCCACTGCGCTGCGGTATGCGGCGTCGACGTCGTCGACCTCGATCGACACCGTCGGATCGACCGCCGCCGTCGCGTCGCGGGTGAGCAGACTGAGCTGATGGCGATGGTCGGGATCGGCGAGCGTGACGATCCAGCCATGGTCCATGACCACGCCGAGTCCGAGCACAGCCCGGTACTGGTCGACGGCGGTGGGCAGGTCGGTGACCGAGACGACGGGTACCACGCGTCCGACCGTCATATGGCCGGCCCGAGCAGGTCGTCGGCGTCCTTGATGACGTATCCGTAGCCCTGCTCGGCGAGGAACCGTTGGCGGTGCGCGGCGTACTCGGCGTCGAGGCTGTCCCGTGACACGACGGAGTAGAACACCGCGCCGCCCCCGTCGGCCTTGGGTCGCAACAGCCGCCCCAACCGCTGCGCCTCCTCCTGGCGTGACCCGAACGTTCCTGAAACCTGAACGGCCACACTGGCTTCGGGAAGGTCGATGGAGAAGTTCGCCACCTTCGACACCACCAGCGTGCGGATCTCGCCACGCCGGAAGGCGTCGAACAGCGTCTCGCGCTCGGCCGTCTTCGTCGATCCCTGGATCACCGGCGCGTCCAACTCGGCGCCCAACTCGTCCAATTGGTCCAGGTAGGCGCCGATCACCAGCGTCGGCTCGTCCGGGTGGCGGTTGAGGATCGACTTCACCACGGCGATCTTCGTGTGCGCGGTTGCGCAGAGCTTGTACCGCTCATCGGGTTCGGCGGTCGCATACGTCATGCGCTCGTTGTCGGTCATGGTGACGCGGACCTCGATGCACTCGGCTGGCGCGATCCAGCCCTGCGCCTCGATGTCCTTCCATGGGGCGTCATAGCGTTTGGGCCCGATCAACGAGAACACGTCGCCTTCGCGCCCGTCCTCGCGGATCAATGTCGCCGTCAGCCCCAGCCGCCGCCGGGACTGCAGGTCGGCCGTCATCCGGAACACCGGTGCGGGCAACAGGTGCACCTCGTCGTACACGATCAGCCCCCAGTCCCGGCTGTCGAACAACTCGAGGTGTTTGTACTCGCCCTTGGTCCGGCGCGTGATCACCTGATACGTGGCGATCGTGACCGGCCGGATCTCCTTCTTCTCGCCGGAGTACTCGCCGATCTCCTCCTCCGTCAACGAAGTCCGGGCGATCAGTTCGCGCTTCCACTGCCGTCCCGCCACCGTGTTGGTCACCAGGATCAGAGTCGTGGCGCCGGCTTTCGCCATCGCGGCGGCACCAACCAGCGTCTTGCCCGCTCCGCACGGCAGCACCACCACGCCCGAGCCGCCGTCCCAGAAGGAGTCGGCGGCCATCTGCTGATAGTCGCGGAGGTGCCAGCCGTTCTCATCGAGCGAGATGGGGTGCGCCTCACCGTCGACGTAACCGGCGAGATCCTCGGCGGGCCAGCCGATCTTCAGCAGCATCTGCTTGACGCGGCCGCGTTCACTGTTGTGGACGATGACCGTGTCGTCATCGAGGCGGGCGCCCAACATCGGAGCGATCTTCTTGTTGCGCAGTACCTCCTCGAGCACCGCGCGATCGAAGCTGACCAAGGTCAGGCCGTGCGCCGGATGCTTCACCAGCTGCAGACGGCCGTAGCGCGCCATGGTGTCGACGATGTCGACGAGCAGCGGCTGCGGTACCGCGTACCGCGAGAACGACACCAATGCGTCGACGACCTGTTCGGCGTCGTGGCCGGCGGCTCGCGCGTTCCAGAGCGCCAGCGGAGTGATGCGGTAGGTGTGCACGTGCTCGGGCGCGCGCTCGAGCTCGGCGAAGGGGGCGATCGCGGCGCGGGCGGCACCCGCCTGCTCGTGGTCGACCTCGAGCAGCACGGTCTTGTCCGACTGGACGATCAGTGGGCCGTCGGTCATTCCGGGCCTCGGTGGGAAGTCATCCTGCCCATTATCCGGGTTGCCGTGACGATCTCGGATAGCGGCGCCGACTAGCAAACTTCCGTGCCTACTGTCAACAGTCTGTTCATCGGGATGACGACGTGGTAAGTGGGGTTGCGCGCAGCTACCTGGCGTGACGTGCGAGGTGGTTGCCGACCGAATTGACCTTGATGCACAAACATTGCTGCAGAACAGTCCGACGAATAATAGGTCATGCAGGACGTTGCTGAATGTGCATCCTGAGAACAAGTCCTCAGAAACCGTAGTCATACGCGTCAATTTGCCCTAAGGTCATTTCCGCGGGGTGTCGCCAGACCATGGTCAACGCACGCCCAGCTATCAGTCGCGGGGGCGAACAGGCACGGGGGTCTGGGCGATGACGGAGGCCGGGCGCATGAATGGAAAACCTGTCGGACATCGGCTGTCGCGGTCGAGGTTGTCGGACGGACAGTTCTGGGCGGCGAAGGATCTGCTCGACGACGCAAGGCCCATCGCGTCACGTCGCCACGCGCGGGCGGCGGAGGCGAACTACGCCGCCCACATCGGGCGGGTAGGGGCGCTGGCCGTGTCGCTGGGGATCGGGCTTGCCGTCGCTCACTCTTCGACGGGCGTCGCCGCGGCTGCCGACGGCGATACGGACTCGGCATCGGCATCATCGTCGGCGAACACCACGACGGCCGGACCGTCCACCGGGCCCTCGCGCACATCGGAGGCCGACGATGCGGGGGCGTCCGACTCGGGTGCGGACACCGATGCAGGCGACGACTCCGACGACCGCGCCGACGAACCGTCCGACGACGACCCGTCCGAGGAGACCGACGGCGCGTCGACCGACGACCCGTCCGACGAATCGGTGACCCCGTCGGACGAGGCCGTGAAGAAGCGGTTCCCCCGCCTCCACACCCGACCGGCCGTCGTCGACACGCCATCGCTCGAGTCGGAAGGGACCAGCGTCGGCGAGGAGGCCGACCCCGACACCGTCGACGCGCCGGCCGTAGCCGCCCCGCCGGCCGCGCCGCCCATTCAATCTCGCTCGGCCGCACGAAAGCCCGTCACGATGTCGGTGGCCGAGTCCGTTCCTGCCCCCGCGGAACCCGTCGCCGACGAGAGTGTCACGGTGAGCCTGGCGAGTGCGGTGACCTCCGACGCACTCGCGCCGCTCACCGATCCGCTCGCGCCGGTGTCATCGCCGCTCAACGATGCACTGCTCGCCTACGTCCGACGGCTGATCACCCACACGTTCTTCAACAAGACCCCGGTCGTGCATTCGGTCACCACCGAACAGATCCTCACCGGGCAGGTGCTCATCACCATCGACGCGGAGGACCCGAACGGCGACCCGCTGACCTACGACATCGTGCAGCCAGACACCGGCCTGGTGTTCCGCGACCCGATCACCGGTACGTTCGTCTACACGCCGACCGTGCCCGTCATCGGTGACTCCGTACCCGTCGAGTTCAAGGTGGTCATCAGAGACGACTCCGAGGATTTCGGCTTCCTGAGGGTGCTGCACTCCGTGGCGCGACTGTTCGGGCTCGCCCAGGCCGACAACTACACGCAGACAGTGTCGTTCGTGGTCGATCCCATCGTGCAGATTCCGCCGTCCGTCATCGCGGTCGGCAATCTGTTGCCGTACACGCTGGGTGGGGATCCCATCAAGTTGCTCTCGATCGCCGAGATCCTCGATCCGGACTCCGACTCGCTGAAGAGCGCAGTGATCAAGATCAACACCGGTCGGCAAACCGGCGACACCCTGAACTACGTTGCGGCCGAGGGTATCACCATCGTCGGTACGTGGAACGGTGTCGATACGTTGACGCTGACCGGGTTGGCGTCCAAGGCCGACTACGAGGCGGCATTGAAGGCGATCACCTTCAGCGCCACCGACCTCGGGCTGTTGGGCCGCGGAGTGGGCATCACCCTCACCGACGAGCAGGACGTCAACGGCGTCCTCGCGACGCCCGTGCTCGTCACCGTGGTGCCCGGCATCGTGATCAAATTGCCTCCTGGGATCCTAGCGCTCGGTGGCCTGACCCCGTTCACGCTGGGCGGTAGCCCGGTCAAGCTGTTGTCGGTCGCCGAGATCACCGACCTGGACTCGGACTCGATGAAGAGTGCGACGGTGAAGATCACCGCAGGCGTGCAACCTGGGGACACGTTGAACTACGTTGCCCCCGAGGGCATAACGATCACCGGGTCGTGGAATGGAACCGACACGCTGACGCTGTCGGGCGTGGCGTCGAAGGCCGATTACGAAGCGGCATTGAAGGCGATCACCTTCAGCACCACCGACCTCGGGCCGGCGAGCAGAATCGTGACGGTGTCTCTCACGGATGCCGACGATGTCACCGGGCTGGGTGCGCCCGCCACCCTGCTGGTGCTTCCGGCAGTGGTCATCGAGCTTCCGTTGACCGTGACGGCGCTGGGCACGCCCGTGTACACACTGGGCAAACCGCCGGTCAAGGTCGTCTCGTCGGTGGACATCGCCAACGCCGACGGCGGTCAGCTGACCGGAGCCGTCGTGACCGTCGCGGCGCTCGCCCGGCTCAGCGGCGACAAGCTCACCTACACCGGAGCGGTCGGAACCATCGACGTGGTGCAGACCAACGCCTACACGCTGACACTGTCGGGGGCCGCGAGCGTCGCCGACTACGAAGCGGCATTGAAGCAGATCGCCTTCAGTGCAACGCAGCTCGGTCTCACCCGGACGGTGACGATCACCGTCACCGAGGCCGACGGCGACACCAACCCGCTTCCGGGAATCGTCCTGGTGAACACGTTGACGCCGCTGTCCCCGACGGTGACGGTGGTGTCACTCCCGCCGACCTACACGATCGGCAAGACCGGGGTGAAGGTGGCTTCCACGGTCGCGATCGGCGATCTCGACTCCGACACGTTGACCGGAGCCACGGTGAAGATCACGCTCGGCCGGCAGTCCGGCGACATCCTGAAATTCACGACGCTGGCCGGCATCCCGATCACGGGGACATGGAACGGCACCGACACGCTGACGCTCACCGGCACCGCGACCAAAGAGCAGTACGAGACGGCTCTGGAGTCGGTGACGTTCACCGCCACCACCCTCGGCCTGCTCGGCCGGACCATGAGCATCGACGTCGTCGACGACTCCGATCTGGGCGCCCTCCTTCCCGCCACCGTGCTGGTGGGCGTCAAGAACCCGGACCGGCCGACGATCGCCACCGTGGGCGCGACGATCGTGAAGGTCAACAACACGGTCAAGCCCATCACGTCCGCCACGATCATCGACACCGACTCGTCGGTGCTCACCGGTGCCAGTGTGGCGATCACCGCCAACTTCAAGAGCGGTGACACGCTGGCCTACACGCCGATCGCGGGCAACCCGATCACCGCGGTCTACACCCCGAGCACGGGGGAGTTGAAGCTCTCCGGAACGGCCACGATCGCGCAGTACAAGCAGGCGCTGGAAGCGGTCACTTTCAAGGCGACACAGGTCGGCGGTCTGCTCCCCACCCGAACGATCACGGTCAACGTCACCGACGACTCCAACCTCAACGCGTTGCTCTCCGGCATCGTGCTGACGACGGTGTCGCTGATCTGACAACCGCGCGTCAGCCGGAGTCCGCGGACACCACCGAGGTCACCCGGTGGATGGCGAACTCGCGGACCCGGCCCGACGCCGGGTCGTACGCGGTCAGCTGGCCGCCGCGGACATTGATCGGCGCCACCACCCGCTGACTGGCCACCCCCGCCGGATCGACATAACCGATCACCACCGACTCTTGATGATGGGCCGCCTGCTGCAGTTCGGAGATCGCGACCGCCGGATCCAGACGCAGCCCGGATGCCGGTGTGGCGGCGACCTTCCGGAGCACCGCGACGATCGCGGCGAGGGTCTGATCCGTCGGGGTGGCGTTGGGTCGGTAGGTGCGGCGGCGTACCGGCGCGGCAACGCGAGCGCCACGGCTGCGCAGGTCCACGATCGCGCCGGTCGTGTCCTCGGCCGCCGGCGCGAAGCCCGCTCTGCGCAGGGCGGCCAGTACCTCGGAGATCGGGGCCTGCGACACCGCGACGGTCGGTGCCAGGAGGCGCAGTTCGACGGCTTCGGTGGCCGGCGCGGCGGCCGCCGCAGCGAGCAGCGCCGCATCCTCGCACCGCACGAAGGAGGACGCCATGCCGACCCGAAGCTGCCCGTGCCGCCGCGCGACATCGTCGATCATGTAGGTCAATGCCTGCGGCACAGGGGTTTTGGAATGGCGGCTGAACAGCGCGTGCAGCTCGCCCGCAGTCTTGCCGGTGTCCAGCGCGCGCCGCACCGACGCCTCGTCGATCCGGTAGACCATCGCGGCGCCGGCCGACTCCACCGTGGCCACGGCGCCCAACTGCTCGGCCAGCGCCCGTTCGAGCGGTCCCGGAACGATGACCGTCAGGTCGGCCTGGAGCAGGAAGTGGTCGATCGGCGCGGGAAGGGCCTTGTCCATCGCGGCGATGACGGCATCGTCGCCCTCTCCGGCGAGCAGTCGCCGCAGCGGGGCAGCCAGCGCCCCGCGGCCGACCGCGCCGACGGCGTGGGCTTCGGTGAGTAGATCGGCCACTGGATCGGGCTGCAGCCGCGCCGACCAGCGGGGCCGCTGCCACACCAACGCCCTCGAGGCGCTCCCGGCGTCGACCCCCGAGCCCGGGGGCAGGTCGGCCAGCAGCATGAGCAGCAGCCTGCGGTCCAGCGGCGCCGCCGTGGAGAACAACGAATCAGACAGCGCCGCATAGGGTTTGCCATCCGGTCCGCGAGCACCGACCAGGCTGGGGCGCCCCGGCAGATCGAGCCACGCCGACGCCATCAGGTGCCACTTGACCGCGGTCGGCGATTCGATGAACCGGTCCGCGGCCACCGTCGGCGCCCAGAAGGAGCCGGCCGCGTCGGCCGGCTCCGGCTCGGGGATACCCGCTGCGATCAGGCCCGCCGACAGCGCGACCTCGAGGATCAGGCCGAGCCGGCGCTCGTCGACACCGGTCGCCTTGGTCAGCCGCTTGACTTCCCGAACCCCGAGCCCGCCGCTGCGCAGCTCGGGAGCCGGTGCCACGCTGAGCGTTTCGAGCACGAGCTCGACCTCGCGCAGAAGGTCGAGCGCGGCACCGGCGGCCACCGCGTCGATATCGGCGGTGGTCGTGGTCGACACCGTCGGGTCCGGTCGGGTCAGACTCACCGGACCCGGTGACTCGCCGCGCAGCACCTGACCGACAAGCCGCGGAAGAATCACCGTGTCGGCGTCGAGACGCCGCAACAGTCCCGCGCTGAGCAGCCGTTGTACCGGTCGGTCCGGCGGCGCGTCGGGCAGAGCGTCGCGGGTCCGGCCGATCGGCGAACCCTCCAACAGCCTGTCGAGCAGCTCACGCTCCGCGACGTCGAGCGCGTCGATCGCCTCGGTGACCTCGGCGCCGGACAACGCGTCAGGCTCCAGCGTCGCCTGCCCCGGATACCAGGGCAGGCAGTTGGCCGTTTCGGCGGCGACCCGGAGTGCGCCCGCACCCTCGGTGTCGCCCCACACCAGCGCGCGCTCGGTGAGGTTCCCGACAGCAGCCCGCACCGAGGAGTCGTCGGCGCGTCCGCCGAGGGCCTCGTCGAGCGCGGCGAAGGACACGGCTGCGCTGTCGGCGTGCAGGGTAAGCAGGGCGTCGAGCACCGTGAGGTGCAGGAAATCGAGGTCGTCGGTGGCGGCCTTGATCGACTGCCGCGCCGCGGCGCGGGCGGCCAGCGCCGCGATCGTGCCCGGTGGGGGCTGGGTGAGGTCGGGCCGCAGACGCAGCAGCCGGACCAGTTCCTGGTCGCCGCGCTCGGCCAACCACACGCCCAGCGGCATGCCGGGGCTCATCGCGCTCATCCTGACCAGCGTAAAGCAGCCTCCCACGCTCGCCAGCCGGCGATCGGCCTGCCACAATGTCTCCCGTGGCTGATGACAAGAAGAACCGTTACGTCGATCCAGGCTGGCCCACGGGTGACGCCGACGACCACGCCGTCAGTGAGCTGGCCGCCGACCGCACCGGGGCCCTCTCGCCATTCGGCGACATCACGTTCCCGCTGCCGGCCGAAGAGCTGCCGTTCATCCAGTCTTCGACCGTCATCAACAAGTAGCGATGGCGGATCGCCTCTCGCACCTCGACGAGACCGGCGCCGCCCACATGGTCGACGTCACCGCCAAGGACGCCACCAAGCGCGTCGCGGTGGCCGCGGGTACCGTGCGTACCCGCGCCGACGTCGTCGACCTCATCAGTACGAACGGCCTGCCCAAGGGTGATGCGCTGGCCACCGCACGTGTCGCCGGGATCCTGGCCGCCAAGCGCACCAGCGACCTCGTGCCGCTGTGCCATCCGCTGGCCATCACCGGCGTGGACATCGACTTCAGCGTCGGCGGTGACGAGGTCGGCATCACCGCGACCGTCCGGACCACCGACCGCACCGGTGTGGAGATGGAGGCGCTGACCGCCGTCAGCGTGGCCGCACTGACCGTCTACGACATGATCAAGGCCGTCGACCGGGCGGCCTCGATCGACGACATCCGCGTGCTGCACAAAGAAGGCGGCAAGACGGGTACGTGGTCGCGGTGACCCCCGCCCGCAGGGGCGTGGTCATCATCGCGTCCACGCGGGCGTCGTCGGGCGTGTACGAGGACCGCTGCGGTCCCGTGATCGCCGCCTGGCTCAACGACCGCGCCATCGCCACCGCGGCCCCCCTCGTCGTCGCCGACGGCGCGCCGGTCGCCACCGCGCTGCGCACCGCGCTCGACGACGGCCCCGACGTCGTGATCACCTCCGGCGGCACAGGGATCTCGCCGACCGACTCGACGCCGCAGATCACCGCCGAACTGCTCGACTACCAGATACCGGGGCTGGCCGACGCGATCCGGCGTTCCGGGCTGCCGCATGTGCCGACGTCGATCCTGTCCCGCGGGCTCTGCGGGGTCGCCGGACGCACCCTGATCGTGAATCTGCCCGGTTCGATCGGCGGGGTGCGCGACGGCCTCCGTGTCCTCGACGACGTCCTCGACCATGCGCTCGACCAACTCCGAGGTAAGGACCATCCGCAATGACCGTCGTCGTGCGTGCCGAACTCACCGATCGCCCGATCGACGTGTCCGAACACGAGGCACTGGTGGCGCATCACGCCGCGGGGGCCGTGGTGTCCTTCGCCGGCGTGGTACGCGACCACGACGGCGGGCGCACGGTCACGCGCCTGGAGTACTCGGCGCATCCGTCGGCTGGGCAGACCCTCGCCGACGTCGTCGGCGCGGTCGCGGCCGAATCCGGCGGCGTGCGCGCCATCGCGGTCAGCCACCGCGTGGGCAGCCTGCAGATCGGCGACGCGGCGCTGATCGCCGTGGTGGCGGCAGACCACCGCGGCGCGGCGTTCCAGACGTGCGCGCGACTGGTGGACCGCGTCAAAGAGCAGCTACCCGTGTGGAAGCACCAGTTCTTCGCCGACGGCACCGACGAATGGGTCAACTCCGCGTAGCGGACCTCAGGCCGGCGGCAGAACCGCGGCAGGCGCGGGCAGCGGTGCCTCGGGGGCGACCGGTGCTCCTGGGGCGGGCGGGGCAACCGGGTCCAGAGCCGCCGGGCCGCTGGTCAGCGGCCGCTGCGTGAGCGCAAGCAGCGCGTCCTTGCCCGAGATCTCCTGAGTCTGGATGGCGTGCCAGATGTCCTTCAGGTACGTCACATTCGGGCTCGCGTCGGTCACCACGCTCGGATCGACCGTGGTGCCGGGCGGCAGATTCTGCGGGCTGACGAGGTGCGGCATCCCGTCAGGGAGCGGAAGCTCGCCCGACACGGCCTGGTTGGCGATGTCGTAGGCCGGGCCGGGAACGGCAGCGGCTGCGGCGAGCGGAGCCAACGGGTCGGGCGCCGGCGCGGCGACGGCGTTCGGCGCGGGCGCCGGGGCCGGGGCCGGGGGCAGCGGGACGGCAGGGTCCGCGGGCGCGGGCTGCTGCGCCAGGTCGCCGGGGTGCAGCGCCCAGACCTGGGGTTGATCCACAGGCGCGGGGCCCCGCGCGGCGTCCCAGTCGGCGGCGGTCACGACGGGCTCGGCCGGCGGGAGCGCATCGACGGGCGGCGGGGCATCGGCCGGCGCGATGTTCGCGACGTCGACCACCGGGGGTGCGGCGTCAGGCAGCGGAGCCGGTGCGGGAAGCGGGGCATCCAGCGGCGCGGCGTCGACAGGCGCGGGGGCCGGCGGCAGGGGATCGCCCGGCGGCGGAGGAAGCGGGGCGTCCATCGGAGCGGGAGCCGGCGGCAGGACCTCCGGGGCCGGCGGCGCGGCGAGCGGGTCGACGGGCGGCGGGGGGAGCGGGGCCTGAGCCGACATCGCATCGAACGGAGCAGGCGGCGGAGGCGGCGCGAGAGGATCGGCCGGCGGGGGAGGAGGCAGGAGACCGTTCAGGCCGAGCGGATCGACCGGGGCCGGCGGCGCCTCGTTCACGACGTTGCGGGGCGTTGCGGCGGAGAGCGGCCCGCCGCACGAGGGCCAGGCGCCCTTCCCCTGAGACGCCAGCACGCGCTCGGCGACGGCGATCTGCTCTTCCTTGGTGGCCAGATGGGCGGCCGGGGCGAACTCGCCGCCGCCGTGTCCGGACCAGGTGCTCGCCGAGAACTGCAGGCCACCCTGGTAGCCGTTGCCGGTGTTGATCGCCCAGTTGCCGCCGGACTCGCAGCTGGCGACCTTGTCCCATTCGTTGTCGGTCGCCGCGCCGGCGGTACCGGCCAGCGCCAGGCTGCCGCCGCCGATGACAGCGCCGGTGACGGCGATCTTGGCGACGCTTACTGCTGAATTGGTGGGCTTGCGATGCCGTCCACTCATAAGTGCGCGTGGTCCTCTCGTAGGCGCCCGCGAGGTCAGCTGTCGGGTTCGGGTGGGAGAGGTCGCCCGGCCGGCGGCGTCGGAACGACGCCGGCTTCACCCCAAGGAGCCGAGTCGGCTCCTGGTCCTTCTGTCTCGGTGGACCGGTGGGTCCCCCGCCTCCATCCAGGTTGGGTCTCGTTGTCCCCGCGGACCAACGGATGGAGTTCGGCGCAGTTGGTACGCGGCGGGCCGGTCAAAGTGGGGGCGATCGGCCTGGTTCAAGACCGTAACGGCTCGCCAAGGTCCCGTCACCTCGTGTCCACCGTCGTGTCGCCGGCCAGGGCAAATACTAAAAAATCTCTAAAATCCCTGCAGAGAGCGTTGTTCCTGCAGGTGCCGCGCGTCTCAACCTCGCCGTAGCCATCTCGTGACCATTCCGTGATGTGACGTAAATCACGGAATACTCCTGTCTCGAACGGTCGTCTACCCACCGGCGAAGGGTGGTAACACGTCAACCGTCTGCCCGTCACCCAGCGGAGTCCGCGTGTCGCGCACCGCAACTCCGTCACGCAAGTAGGAACACCGGGCAAGCACCGCGGACAGGGCCGCCCCGCGGGCCCGAAGGGTGTCCACCAGATCGGCGACCGTGGCGCCCGGCTGCAGGTTGACGGTCTCGTGCTCGACCCCCGCAGCAGCGCGCGCCGCGGCGAAGTACCGCACTGTCACGCCCACCTCGTCAGCCGCCGATCGCGCTCATCGGACGGTCCGGCTGGACGAAACCGGGGTCGTTGATGCCGTGCCCGGCGGCCTTGGCCCACATCGCGGCCCGCCATGCCGCCTCGAGGGCGTCGTCGTCGGCCCCGGTGCGCAGCAGGGCCCGCAGGTCGGTCTCGTCGCGGGCGAACAGGCAGTTGCGGACCTGGCCGTCGGCGGTGAGCCTCGTCCGGTCGCAGCTGGCGCAGAAGGCGTGCGAGACGGACGCGATGATCCCGACGTCGCCGAGCACCGCAGCGCCCGCTTCCGCGCCCGACCGCACCTGCCACAGCTCGGCCGGGGCGGAGCCGCGCGGTCCCGGGTGCGGGCTGAGCGTGAACTCTCGGCGCAGCGCGGCCAGGATGGCGTCAGCACTCAGGGTGTGCTCGCGCTGCCAGGAATGGCCCGCGTCCAGCGGCATCTGCTCGATGATGCGCAACTGGTAGCCGTGCGCCAGACAGAACCGCAGCAGGGCGACGGCGTCGTCCAGCCCGATGACGGGGTCGAGCACCGCGTTGACCTTCACCGGCGACAGCCCGGCGGCCTGTGCGGCGCGCAGGCCGGCCAGCACGGCGTCCAAGCGGTCACGGCGGGTGATCGCCGCGAACCGCTGCCGGTCGACGGTGTCGAGCGAGACGTTGATGCGGTCCAGGCCGGCGTTCTTCAGCGCCTCGGCGCGCCGGGCGAGCCCGATCCCGTTGGTCGTCAGCGTGATCTCCGGACGCGGCCGCAGCGCCGCCGTCGCCGCGACGACGTCCTCGAGGTGGGGGACCACCATCGGTTCGCCGCCCGTGAAGCGCACGCTGGTGATGCCGAGCCGGGTGACCGCGATGTGCAGGAGCCGGATCAGTTCGTCGACCCGCAGCTTCTGCTCGGCCGGTAACCAGTCGAGGCCCTCGGCCGGCATGCAGTACGTGCAGCGCAGATTGCACAGGTCGGTCAGCGACACCCGGAGATCGGTCGCGACTCGGCCGAAGGTGTCGACGAGCGGTCCGTCGGCGGGCGCGCCCGACACCGGCCCGCGCACCGACGGCACCCCGAGGGCGACGGCGCTCACCGGGTCACGCCGAACGCTGTCTGGGCGGCGTCGCGGCCGCTGTCGAGGGGCACGATCTCCTTGCCGAGCGGCATCAGCGACACCGGAATCAGCTTCAGGTTCGCCAGCGCCAGCGGGATACCCACGATGGTGATCGCCATCGCGACAGCGGTGAGGATGTGCCCGATCGCCAACCACACCCCGGCGACGATCAGCCAGATGATGTTGCCGACCAGGGCGCCGGGGCGAACCCCTGGCTTGTCGACGATCGTGCGGCCGAACGGCCACAGCGCATAGAGCGCGATGCGCAGCGCCGCGAAACCGAAGGGGATGGTGATGATGAGCACGAAGCAGATGAGCGCCGCGAGCACATAGCCCAGAGCCAGCCACAGGCCACCGAAGATCAACCAGATGACGTTCAGGATCAGGCGCATCTCTTCCTCCAGCGGTGATTGCAGCCTACCGACATAAGGGGGTGCTGGCTGCGGCGACGTCCGAGTAGGATCTCCCACGACGCGTCCCGGCGCAGGCGGGGCGCTTCCTCTATGTAAAAGGTCTGTACCCACGATGGGCAGCAGACATATCGGCTCAGACAGACAAGCAGGTGAGACCAGTGCCGACCGGCCGGGTGAAGTGGTACGACGCGGAGAAGGGCTTCGGGTTCCTCTCGCAGGAAGACGGTGAGGACGTGTATGTGCGTTCCTCGGCGTTGCCCGCCGGTGTCGAGGGCCTCAAGGCGGGCCAGCGCGTCGAGTTCGGTGTCGCCGCCGGACGCCGCGGCCCGCAGGCCCTGAGCCTCAAGCTGATCGACCCGCCGCCGAGCCTGACCCGGACGCGGCGCGAGGCCACGGCCGCCGAGCACAAGCACACCCCCGACGAACTGCACGGCATGGTCGAGGACATGATCACGCTGCTCGAGGGCGCGGTGCAGCCCGAGCTGCGCAAGGGCCGCTACCCGGATCGCAAGGTGGCCCGCCGCGTGTCGGAGGTCGTCAAGGCCGTCGCGCGCGAACTCGACGCCTGACAGCAGGCCCGGCGGGGTAAGACTGAGTCATGAGCTATGTCGCCGACCCGTCGGCCTCTGACGGCGATTTCAAGCGTGACACCGACTACATCACCACCCGCGTCACCGCGGACGGCCGGGACGGCTACCCCGTCGAGCCGGGGCGCTACCGACTGATCGTGGCACGCGCGTGCCCGTGGGCGAACCGCACGATCATCGTGCGTCGGCTACTGGGGTTGGAAGACGTTCTCTCCATTGGGTTCTGCGGACCCACCCACGACGAGCGCAGCTGGACGTTCGATCTGGACCCCGGCGGTGTCGACCCGGTGCTCGGCATCCACTACCTGCGCGACGCATACAACAAGCGCATCGCCGACTACCCCAAGGGGGTCACCGTCCCCGCGATCGTCGACGTGCCGACCGGTGAAGTGGCGACCAACGACTTCGCGCAGATCACCCTCGACTTCTCGACCGAGTGGACCGCTCACCACCGCGACGGTGCGCCCCAGCTCTACCCCGAGCCGCTGCGGGCGGAGATCGACGAGGTGGCCCAGCGCATCTACACCGAGGTCAACAACGGCGTGTACCGCTGCGGATTCGCCGGTTCACAGCGCGCCTACGAGAAGGCCTACGACCGGCTGTTCACCGCGCTCGACTGGCTCTCCGACCGCCTCGCCGGTCAGCGATATCTGGTGGGAGACACCATCACCGAAGCCGACGTGCGGCTGTTCACCACGCTGGCACGCTTCGACCCCGTCTACCACGGGCACTTCAAGACCAACCGCAGCAAGCTCTCCGAGATGCCCGTGCTGTGGGCCTACGCGCGCGACCTGTTCCAGACGCCGGGCTTCGGGGACACCACGGACTTCGTCCAGATCAAGCAGCACTACTACATCGTGCACAGCGACATCAATCCCACCGGCGTCGTGCCGAAAGGGCCCGACCTGTCGAACTGGCTCACCCCGCACGGCCGGGAAGCATTGGGCGGCAGACCTTTCGGTGACGGCACCCCGCCGGGTCCGACCCGTGAGGGCGAGCAGGTGCCCGCCGGCCACGGCGCCGGCTGATCATTCCCAGACCGCGCGTACCGACCACTCGGCGTGCGGCACCGGAAACTCGTTGCCCTCCTGATCGCGCACCAGGGTGGGCAGCTGCACCGCGAATCCGGTGAGCCGCCCGCGCTGCGCATCTACGGTGGGAATGGTCACCGCGAGACGGGAATCGGGCCGGAACTCCTCGATGACGTCGCCGTCCTCGTAGGCGCGCAGCAGCACCCACGGCGCCTTCGCGATCGCGGTGGGCAGCGACAGTTGCACGGGATGGCGGCCCGTCACCGGCACCTCACCCTGGTCGCCGGGCACCACGCAGTCGGTGGGGTTCAGTACTTGGCAGAACCGGTACGGCCCGACGCGGGCCAGATGTCCGGAGGAGTAGGCGGAGATCTCCGGCAGGTCCGGCGCCCGGTCGCGGGTGAGCCGCCACACCAGCACGCCGGTGCCGATGGAGGCGATCAGGGCGACTGCCGCGAGAACAGCGACAATACGTTTCACTCGCGGGTCACCGCCGGCTCGGCGCGTACGCCTTCGGCTGCCGCGAGCACCGGGCGGTTGCCGCCCAACCCCGGCACCAGGGACTCGCCGCGGTAGCTGAACACCGTCTGGGCCAGCCCGAGGATGAGCAGCGCGGTGATCGTGGTGAAGCCGGCGTACAACTCGGTGTAGATGAGGACGCCCGTCGCGCCGCCCACCACCCACGCCAGTTGCAGCAGCGACTCCGACCGCCCGAACGCCGATGCCCGCGATTCCTCGGGCAGATCGTCCTGCAGGGACGCGTCCAGCGATGCCTTGGCGATCGCGCTCGCGCCCGACGTGACCAGAGTCGTCGCCGCGGCCACCAGCAGGTTGCCGGTCAGCGCGGTGGCCAGCGACATGGCCGTCACGGCGACGGCGCAGCGGACCACCAGCTGGGCGGGATGGCCCAGCTCGAGCCGCGCGGCGGTGAAGTTCCCGGTGAAGTTGCCGATGGCCGCCGCCGCACCGATCAGCCCGAGGATGCGCAACTGCTCCCAGCCGCTCGCGTCGTGGGCCTTGGCGACGAAGGCCGGGTACAGGAACAGGAAGCCGACCATCACCTTGACGGTGCAGTTGCCCCACAGCGCGGTGATGATGTTGCGGCCCAGGGGTTGGCGGGCCTTGGCGGTGGGCGCGGGCCCGCGACGCAGCCCGGCGGGCTGACCGTGGTAGCTCAGCGTCGCCGGCACCTCGCCCTCGGTGACCTCGACCCACTTCGGGATGCGCATCGCCAGCACC
This sequence comes from Mycolicibacterium psychrotolerans, assembly GCF_010729305.1. Taxonomy (NCBI): domain Bacteria; kingdom Bacillati; phylum Actinomycetota; class Actinomycetes; order Mycobacteriales; family Mycobacteriaceae; genus Mycobacterium; species Mycolicibacterium psychrotolerans. The sequence continues at coordinate 1,846,195 of NZ_AP022574.1, forward strand.
GCGCCCGCGATCGAGACCGCCACCACCACGTAGAGCGCGCCCGGCATCCGGAACAGCTGGAAACCCCATTCGGCCGCCGCCGCGATGCCGCCGCCGATCATCGTTCCGCCGAGCAGGCCGAACGTCGTCAGCCGAGAGTTCACCCGAACCAGGTCGATCGTCGGGGGCAACACCCGCGGTGTCACGGCGCTGCGCAACACCGAGAACGATTTCGACAGCACCATCATCCCGAGCGCACAGGGATACAGCACCCAGGACGGGAAGCTGCCCGTCGCGCTGTCGAAGTTGGCGATGAGAATCACGGCCAGCACGGTCCTCAGGACGAACGACGCGGCCAGCGCGACCCGCCTGCCGTGCTGCAGCCGATCCAGCGCGGGCCCGATCAGCGGGGCGATGATCGCGAACGGGGCGATCGTGATCAGCAGGTAGAGCGCCACGCGGCTCTTGCTCTCCCCGGTGGCGGCGGCGAAGAACAACGTGTTGGCCAGGGCGACCGCCATCGCTGCGTCGACAGCGAAGTTCGCGACCACCGGCCACGTCAGCGCGGTCAGCCCGGACTTGTCGGCGCCGTCGGCGGTGGCCGCCCGGTGCACGAGCCCGTACATCTTCGAACCCATCTCGCGGCTGCGCTGCGCCGCGGCGCGCGTGACGGTCACCTTCTCGCCTCCGGCCGCTCCCGGCCGGTCCGCGTCGTAGCGGTCGTAGTCGCGGCGGCGGGCCTGGTCGTCGAGTGGCGGTAGCCACCGGTTGGCGCTCTCGTTGGCCGTCGAGGACCGGCGCCGGCCCGGCGTGGCGACCGGATCACTCGGATAGTTGGCCATCCCGGGATGCTCGCCGGCGGGTGGGCGCGGGGGGTAGTAGCGTCCGCCGGGCGGACCGTCGGGGTCCGGGTGGTCGCGCCGCGCTCCTGTCACGGCTCGATTCTCCCCTATGACGGCGACACCGGGCGCGCAGGCAACCGGTGTGGCTAGCTCCCGGCCCTGTCGGGCAAGATGAACACCGATGGACAGCGTGACCGAACCCCCGCCGCACGAGGCCGAACCCGAGGCCGGGCCCGAGCCCGAGTCGACGGTGCCCGAGCCGACGGTGCCCGAGCCGATGTCCGCCGAACTGGAGGCGATCCTGCTCGGCGCGGTCGACGAGGCGCGCGCGGCGATCGCTGAGTTCAGCGGCGAGGAGACGGTCGGCGAGTACCTGGGCGCCGGTTTCGAAGGCCCCGCGTCGGCCACCCACCGGTTCCTGGCCCAGATGCCCGGTTATCGCGGCTGGCAGTGGGCGGTCGTGGTGGCCGCCTCGCCGGGCGCCACGCACGCGACCATCAGCGAAGTGGTGCTGGTTCCCGGCCCCACAGCACTGCTGGCGCCCAAGTGGGTGCCCTGGGAGGAACGCGTCCGGGCCGGCGACCTGAGTCCCGGCGACCTGTTGGCGCCCCCGGCTGACGATCCGCGCCTGGTGCCGGGCTACGCGGCGACCGGCGATCCGCAGATCGACGAGGTGGCGGTCGAGGTGGGACTCGGCCGGCGTCAGGTGCTGAGCCTGTGGGGCCGCAACGACGCCGCACAGCGGTGGCACGACGGCGAGTACGGGCCGGGCTCGGCGATGGCGCGCGCGACGCGCCGGATGTGCCGCGACTGCGGCTTCTACCTCCCGCTCGGTGGTGCGCTGGGGGTGATGTTCGGCGTGTGCGCCAACGAGTTCGCCGCCGACGGACACGTCGTCGACGCCGAGTACGGCTGCGGCGCGCACTCTGACACGCCGGCGCCGCACGGCGCAGGTTCGCCGCTCTACGACCCGTTCGACGACGGCGTGCTCGACCTGGTGGAAGGTACCGACCAGGCTTAGTTCTCGGCGGCTGCCTTGATCCGGGCCAGCGAGGCGTTCATGCCCTCGATGAGTTCCTGCTCGAAACCGGGCACTCCGCCCATGAACTTGCCCACCAGGAACGTCGATACCGCCTTCGTGCCGTTCTCGGCATTGCGGGTTTCGATCAGTCGGGTACCGGCCTCGGTGGGCTCGAGTTCATAGCTCCACACGGTGTTGTTCTCGTTGACGCGGAAGGCGAGCTTCTGCTCGGGCACCAGTTCGGTGATGCGGCACGTCGTCGGCCAGAACAGCCGCCCCCGGCGGTTCATGTTGATGGTGCGAGCCCCCTGGCGCAGCCCGCCGAGTGCCTTCATCAGCCGGCACTGCGGGCTCCACTGCGGCATCCGGTCCAGATCGGAGACCAGTCTCCACACCGTGGATACCGGTGCGTTGATGTCGATCTGCGCTTGCAAAATCGGCGCCGCCATGGCGTTTCCCCTTCGTCGTCGCCCGGGTGTCGGGTCAGTCCAAGCCGCTCTGTGCACCGCGGGAGCCGCGGCGCACGGCGTGACGTTGCCACAGAAAGATCGACGTGCCAAGGACGCCGACGCCCAGTCCCGCGATCGTCACGGGCCGCCACGGAGCCAGCGCGTCGACGGTGAAAGCCAGCAGCGTGGCGATCAGCCAACCGCAGGTGATCGTCACGATCACCGGCCACGGCGCGAGCAGCGCACGCGGCAGCGGCGGCGGTTCCGGCGGTGCGGTCATCGGACCCAACGTAGCCGATCGCCCTCAGCGCGTCGGTAGTGTCGATCGCCGTGGAAACCGGACTGGTCGACGTCGTCGACATCGACGATCCCGCCGATCCCCGCCTCGACGACTTCCGCGACCTCAACAGCGTCGACCGCAGGCCCGACCTGCCCACCGGCAAGGGACTGGTCATCGCCGAGGGTGTCCTGGTAGTGCAGCGCATGCTGGCTTCCCGGTTCCGGCCGCGTGCGCTGCTCGGCACCGACCGGCGGCTCGCCGAAATGCGGACCGATCTGGAGGGGGTCGGCGCCCCGTATTACCGGGCAAGCGCCGAGGTGATGGCCGAGGCGGTCGGCTTCCACCTCAACCGTGGCGTGCTCGCGTCGGCCTCTCGGGCCGCCGAGCTGACGGTGCCGCAGGTGATCGAGAACGCCACGACGGTCGCGGTGCTCGAGGGCGTCAACGATCACGAGAACCTCGGATCCATCTTCCGCAACGCCGCCGGGCTGGGGATCGGGGCGGTGATCTTCGGCAGTGGTTGCGCCGACCCGCTCTACCGGCGAGCGGTGCGGGTGTCGATGGGGCATGCGCTGCTTGTGCCGTTCGCCCGGGCTGCGCAGTGGCCGGGTGACTTGAAATTGTTGCGGGAAAACGGCTTTCAGCTGATCGCGATGACGCCTGACCCCGGCGCGCACACCCTGGCCGAGGCGATGGGTGAGCTGGCCGGCCGCCGGGTCGCGATCCTGGTGGGTGCAGAGGGCCCCGGCCTGGCCGAGCACACGATGCGGGCGTGCGACGTGCGGGCTCGCATCCCGATGTCGCGCGGCACGGACTCGCTCAACGTCGCCACCGCTGCGGCGCTGGCGTTCTACGAGCGGGATAGGCTCGCGCCGTGAGGACGGAAGAGTCCACGCCGTGGGCCACCGGGTTGACGGTGGCGGCGTTCGTCGCCGCCGTGCTGGGCGCCGCGATCATCGTGCTGAGCATCGGATTGGCGCGGGTGCACCCGCTGCTGGCGGTCGGCCTCAATCTGATCGCCGTCGGCGGGCTCGCGCCCACGGTGTGGGGGTGGCGCCGGGTCCCGGTCTGGCGGTGGTTCGTGCTCGGTTCCGGCGTCGGTGTGGCCGGCGCGTGGATCGGGTTGTTAGCGCTGGCCGCCGCTGGAGCGCACGCCTAGCAGCACGTCCTCCCAGGCCGGCACGGTCGGCCGCTGCTTGCGCGGCCGCACCGGCTTGGCCGCCGCCGGCGCGGGCTGGTCGACCTCCTCGACCTCCACGGCCTCGGGTTCCGGCGCCGGTGCGGGCTCCGGCTCTTCGAGAGCCAGCTGCGCCACCGGGGCCAGCGGCCGCAGCGGCCGCGCGTAGTTCGGGTCGATGAGCTGGCATGCGGCGTCGTCGAACGCCGTCACGGTGCCGCCGTGCGCGCCGGGCGCATACCGGAAATGCGCGACGTTGTCGGACAGACCGGCCTTCCACGCCATCTGCACGGTCCAGCGGCCGTCCTCGTTGCGCCAGGCGTCCCAGTTCGTCGACTCCGGGTCCAAGCCGCGCGCGATGAGCACGGCGGTCACCGTCTCCAGTAGCGTGAGCACCGACGGCCCGTCGGCCAGCACAGGATGCGCCGCGGTGGCCAGCTCGGCCGCGCGGGAGCGCTCCAGCAACACCGGGTGAGCGAAGCGTTCGACCCGCGCGATGTCGGCGCCCGAGGCGGCGGCCACCTGCTCGACCGAGGCTCCTGCGCGGATTTTGGCTTGAATATCTTTGGGGCGCAGCATGTTCGGCACCTCGACATCGATCGTGGTCTGGTTCGAGGCGACCCGGTCACCGCGCACCGCGGCCTTGAGTCGCTCGTCTGAGCGCAGGACGAACTTCTCCGCGGAGTCGTCCGATTCGCAGATGATCCGCTTGCCGTCGACGTCGAGTCCGACGACCTTAAGTTCCCGCATGACGACCTCCTCCGGGCTGCGCCGAGCCCGATACGCGGTCACCCTACTGCGTTATCCGGCCGTTACCGCGGTGACACGCGGCAGTCGCTACAACCGCTGCACGACCCAGTCGACGCAGGCGGTCAGCGCGCTGACGTCGTCGGGCTCGACGGCGGGGAACATGCCGACGCGCAGCTGGTTGCGGCCGAGCTTGCGGTAGGGCTCGGTGTCGACGATGCCGTTCGCGCGCAGGATCTTGGCGACGGCTGCGGCGTCGACCTGGTCGGTGAAGTCGACGGTGCCGACCACCGCCGAGCGCAGCCCCGGATCGGTGACGAACGGGGTGGCGAACTCCGAGGCGTCGGCCCACGAGTACAGCCGCGCCGACGAGTCCGCGGTGCGCTTGGTCGCCCAGTCCAGGCCGCCGTTGCCAAGCAGCCAGTCGATCTGTTCGGCCAGCAGCACCAGCGTGCCGATCGCGGGCGTGTTGTACGTCTGGTTCTTGACGCTGTTCTCGATCGCGATGGGCAGGGACAGGAAGTCGGGCACCCACCGGCCCGAGGCCGCGATGGCCTCGACGCGGGCGAGCGCGGCGGGGGACATCAGCGCGATCCACAGCCCGCCGTCACCGGCGAAGTTCTTCTGCGGCGCGAAGTAGTAGGTGTCGGCGGAGGTGATGTCGACCGGAAGCCCGCCGGCCGCGGACGTCGCGTCGATGACCACCAGCGCGTCGCCGGAGTCCGCCGGCCGCTGCACGGGTACGGCCACACCCGTCGAGGTCTCGTTGTGCGCCCATGCGATGACGTCGACCGACGGATCCGACACCGGCGCCGGCGCGCTGCCGGCATCGGCCTTGATCACGACGGGATCGCCGACGAACGGGTTCTTGGCCACCGCCGAGGCGAACTTCGCGCTGAACTCGCCGTAGGTCAGGTGCAGCGAGCGCTTGTCGACGAGGCCGAACGCTGCCGCGTCCCAGAACGCGGTCGACCCGCCGTTGCCGAGGATCACCTCGTACCCGTCGGGCAGGGAGAACAGCTCGCGCAGCCCGTCGCGAACCCGGCCGACGAGGTTCTTCACCGGGGCCTGCCGGTGCGAGGTGCCGAACAGGTGGCCCGCCTCGGCCAGCGCGGTGAGTTGCTCGGGCCGGACCTTCGACGGGCCGCAGCCGAAGCGGCCGTCGCGCGGCTTGAGGTTGTCAGGGATCGTCAGGTCCTGGGCCATGCGGCAAGCCTAGAACCGGGCCGTCGGATGGACCGAATCCGGCCGCCGCAGGACCACTCCAGGGTGATCTGGCTCACATGTGACGGGGGTAACGTGGTTGTCGCACAGCCGCAGAATTGGCCCTGGTTAATTCCTGGGACCGCGGGTACTGTCACTGGACAGCGAGCATATGAATGTAAACCTCAGTCGAGGCATGGAGGCTCACAATGGCTGTCAAGGAAGCGCGCACGAAGATCGTCCGGCGCTGGCGCAAGAACATGGACGTCTTCGACGACGCGGAGTACGTCAACACGCTGCAGACCCTCTCCGAGGGATCGGTGCGGCGCAATTTCAATCCCTACACCGACATCGACTGGAACTCGCCCGAGTTCGCCGTGACCCCGGACGACGAGCGCTGGATCCTGCCCGCGACCGATCCGATCGGCAAGCACGAGTGGTACCGCTCGCAATCGAGGGAACGGCAGATCGAGATCGGCATGTGGCGGCAGGCCAATGTCGCCAAGGTCGGTCTGCACTTCGAGTCGATCCTCATCCGCGGCCTGATGGAGTACGCGTTCTGGACGCCGAACGGGTCGCCGGAGTACCGCTACTGCCTCCACGAGGCGGTCGAGGAGTGCAACCACACCCTGATGTTCCAGGAGATGGTGAACCGGATCGGCGCCGACGTGCCCGGGATGCCCAAGCTGCTGAAGTGGATCCAGCCCACCATCCCCCTGGTCGCCGGTCCGCTGCCGATCCCGTTCTGGTTCGGCATCCTCGCCGGCGAGGAGCCCATCGACCACACGCAGAAGAACGTGCTGCGCGAGGGCAAGGCGCTGCACCCGATCATGGAGCGCGTGATGGCGATCCACGTCGCCGAGGAGGCCCGGCACATCTCGTTCGCGCACGAGTATCTGCGCAAACGCGTCCCGCACCTTCCGCGCCGTAAACGCTTCTGGCTCTCGCTCTACGTTCCGGTGGTGATGCGGGTGCTGTGCTCGGCGATCATCGTTCCGCCGCGGGCGTTCTGGAAGGAATTCGACATTCCGCGCTCGGTGCGCAAGGACATCTTCTTCTCCTCGCCGGAGTCCCGCCAGATGCTGCGCGACATGTTCGGCGATGTGCGGATGCTGGCTCACGACACCGGTTTGATGAACCCGGTGGCCAAGCTCGTGTGGCGGATGTGCCGGATCGGCGGCCGCCCCAGCCGGTACCGCAGCGAGCCGCAGCGCGAGCACCTGGCCTCGGTCGCGTAGGCGCATGCCCCATGTGATCACCCAGTCGTGTTGCAGCGACGGGTCCTGTGTCTTCGCGTGTCCGGTCAACTGCATTCATCCGTCGCCGGATGAGCCGGGCTTCGCCACCGCCGAGATGCTCTACATCGACCCGGTGGCGTGCGTGGACTGCGGCGCGTGTGTGTCGGCCTGCCCCGTCGGCGCGATCGCCCCCGACACCCGGCTGACCGCCGAGCAGTTGCCGTTCGTCGAGATCAACGCCGGTTTCTATCCCGAGCGGGAGGGCAAGCTGCCGCCGACGTCGAAGCTGGCGCCGGTTCCGGACGCGCCCGCCGTGGCGGCCCGCCGCGGGGGACCGCTGCGGGTGGCGATCGTCGGCTCCGGGCCCGCGGCGATGTACGCCGCCGACGAACTGCTCACCCAGCGCGGCGTGCAGGTCAACGTCTTCGAGAAACTGCCCACGCCCTATGGCCTCGCGCGCGCAGGCGTCGCGCCCGACCATCAGGCCACCAAGCGGGTGACGACACTGTTCGACACCATCGCCGCCCGCCGGGACTTCCGGTTCTACCTCAACGTCGAGGTGGGATCGGACCTCACCCACGACGAGCTCCTCGAGCACCACCATGCGGTGCTGTACGCGGTCGGCGCGCCCACCGACAAGCGCCTGGACGTCGACGGCATGGATCTGCCGGGAACCGGGACGGCCACCGAGATCGTGGCCTGGTACAACGGGCACCCCGAGTTCACGGACCTCTCCGTCGATCTGAGCGGCGAGCGGGTGGTCGTCGTCGGCAACGGCAACGTCGCCCTCGACGTCGCCCGCGTGTTGACCACCGATCCGGATGCGTTGGCGCGCACCGACATCGCCGATCACGCTCTGGCCGCGCTGCGCGCCTCCCACGTCCGGGAGGTGGTGATCGCCGCCCGGCGGGGGCCCGCCGCCTCGGCGTTCACCCTGCCCGAGCTGATCGGCCTGACGGCGCGCTGCGACGTGGTGCTCGACCCGGCCGACCACCAGCGGGTGCGCGAGGATCTCGCGGCCGCCACGGATGCGCTGACCCGGAACAAGCTCGAGATCCTCGCCAAGCTCGGCGATTCCACCGCGCCGATCACCCGGCCCCGGATCCGGCTGGCGTACCAGCTCACGCCGCGCCGGGTGCTGGGACCGACGCGGGTGACGGGCATCGAGTTCGAGGTGACCGGCTCCGATCAGATGCAGCAGCTCTCCGCGGGGCTGGTGCTGACGTCGATCGGCTACCGCGGCATGCCGATTCGCGGACTCCCGTTCGACGACACCGCGGCCGTGGTGCCCAACGACCGCGGCCGGGTCACGGACGCGGGCACCCCGGTGCGCGGCAGCTACGTCGCCGGCTGGATCAAGCGCGGACCGACGGGCTTCATCGGAACCAACAAGTCGTGCGCGGCGCAGACGGTGCACGCCCTTGTCGACGACTACAACGCCGGTCTGCTGACCGATCCGATGCACAAGCCCTCGGCGCTGCCACGGTTCGTGCGCGGCAGGAAACCCGCGGTCGTCGACGCGGTCGGCTGGAACGCGATCGACCGCGCCGAGGTGGCACGCGGTCAGGGCACCCGCCCGCGCGCCAAGTTCACCTCGGTGGACGAGATGCTGCGCGCTGCGGCCGAGGCCCCCGCCGAGCCCGTGCACCGGCGGCTGCTGGCCGGCCTGATGCGCTGAGCCGACCTACTCGGACCAGTCGGCCAGCACGTTGACGAACGGGGTGGGCTGCACCGACAAGGCGCCCACGTAGGGATGCTCGAGCGCGAAGATCAGATACATGACGAACGCCAGCAGCGACGCCGTCAACCCTACCGCCAGACCGTGCACCAGCAGATCCCGGGTGCCGAACAGATAGGTGAACAGCATCAGGACGGCGCCGCCGCCGACGAGCAGCACCCACAACTCGGCGGGCACCGAGGCGTCGCCGGTCGACACCCGAAGCTTGCGGTTGGCGCTCAGATCGTTGAGCCGCACGATCGCGTGGTCGAAGAACGCGATCTCGTTGCGGGTCTCTGGCTGCACCTTCAGGTAGGCCTGCCAGACGTTGTTCAGCGCGTCGGACTGCTCGGCGATGGTCTCGCCGTGCCGCATCCGCGGGAACTCGTTGTCGATGACATCGCGGGAGTAGGCGACCAGGTTCTGCTGCACCTCGCTGCGGTACGCGGTGGGCAGTGCGTCCGAGTCGCGGAGCAGGTCGGCGACCGCCGATGCCTCCATGCTGCTGGCGTCCTCGGCATTGCCGAACTGCTCCCACACCACCACGACGACGAACGCGACGAGCACCGCGTACAGCACGCCGGCGACCTGAAACACCGCGCTGGACACCGGATTCGCCGATTCCAGCCGGGTGTGGGACACCACCTTCCGGAACAGGACCAGACCGCCGACGGAGATACCCACGAGGACCGCGATCCAGATCAGGCCCAGGACGGGTGGGGGGAACTGCAGCAGCCAGAGCACAGCCCAGTATCACCGCGTGCGTCGCCGCCGCCGGGCAAACACACCGGCGAGCGGGCTAACTGCCGCTGCTCATCTGTGCTGCGATGTCGTTGACGTCGACGTCGCGCACCGATTCGGCGAGCGCCCAGTGGTGCCCGAACGGATCGCGCACCACGCCGTAGCGATCCCCCCAGAACTGATCCTCGAGCGGGTTGACGACAACCGCGCCCGCGTCGAGCGCGCGCTGGAAGCGGCCGTCGACGTCGGCCCCGTGCAGATGCAGCGTGACCGGCGTGCCGCCGAGCGCCTTCGGGGTGCTCGACTTTCCGTCGTTGTACTCGGGGAAGTCGTCGTTGAGGAACACCATCGAGCCGTTGATCCGCATGCACGCGTGCATCAGCTTGCCGTCTGGCCCGGGCAGGCGCACCATCTCCTCGGCGCCGAACGCCGTGGTGTAGAAGTCGAGCGCCGCGGCCGCGTCGTCGACGACGAGGTGCGGAACCAGCATCGGGGTGTTGTCGATCGCCATGGGGTCTCCTTCGCTGCGTGATGATGGCCGGGTGGCTGTCGATGCTGACCGGGCCGCCACCGGAAACTCATCGGCGCGTCAGACCACCGAGAACCCGGCGGGCAACGCGGTGCGTCCGGTCAGCGCCATCAGCAGCGCGGGCCCGCGATCCAGTTGCACGCCGATGCGCGCGGCCAGCGCCGCGGCCTCGGCCAGCACCTCACGGGGCGGTGTGCGGTCCGCTTCGACCACGGCGGCGATGTCCAGACCGTGCACCGCGATCTCGAAGGTCCGCGTCGGCAGGTAGGTGCTCAGCCGCAGACCCAGGCCGCCGATCACCTCGATGAGCGGGTCGTCGGCGGCGTCGATCTCACCGAGCACACGCTCGACGAGCCCGTCGATCGTCGCGACCGGATCCGGGCCGAGGTCGCGACCCGCCTGACGGCCGCGCTCGACGATCGCGGCGGCGCCCATCCCCGCGGCGTAGTCGTTGATGCGGACGTAGTAGTCGGCGGGCTCGGTGACGTCCTCGCGCTGCGCGGGGGCCCCCAGGTAGGTGCTCACCGTGATCAGCGACCGTGACGTGTGCCCGACGAGGTCGCGAACCGACCACTCGCCGAGTCCCGCATCGTTCCACCGGTGATCGGGTACGTCGCGCACCAGTGACGCGAAATACCTTGCCGCCGAAGCGAAGACGGCCCGCGGGTCGGTCATGGCCGGGTCAGCTGGTCCCAGCCCTCGACCGACTGGGGGCTGCGCGGCGCCGGCCCGACGTAGATCGCCGACGGCCGCACCAGCTTGCCCAGCCGCTTCTGCTCGAGGATGTGCGCGCACCAGCCGGCCGTGCGGCCACACGTGAACATCGCGGGCATCATCGTCGGCGGCACCTGGGCGAAGTCGAGGATGACGGCCGCCCAGAACTCGACGTTGGTCTCGATCGCGCGGTCGGGCCGGCGTTCCCGCAGCTCGGCCAGGGCGGCCTGCTCGAGGGCCGCGGCGACCTCGAAGCGCGGCGCCTCGAGCCGCTTGGCCGTCGCCCGGAGCACCCGGGCCCGCGGGTCCTCGGCCCGGTACACCCGGTGTCCGAAGCCCATCAACTTCTCGTCGCGGTCGAGGATGCCGCGGACCACCGCGCGCGCGTCCCCGGTCCGCTCGGCCTCCTCGATCATCGGGATCACCCGCGCCGGGGCACCGCCGTGCAGCGGCCCGCTCATCGCGCCGATCGCGCCCGACAGCGCGGCCGCCACGTCGGCGCCCGTCGACGCGATCACGCGGGCGGTGAACGTCGACGCGTTCATGCCGTGCTCGGCGGCGCTGACCCAGTACGCGTCGATGGCCTCGATGTGCCGCGGATCGGGGTCCCCCTGCCAGCGGGTCATGAATCGCGCTGTGACCGTGTCGCATTCATCGACCCTGCGCTGTGGCACAGCGGGCTGGTAGATGCCGCGGGCGGACTGCGCGACGTAGGACAGTGCCATCACCGACGCCCGTGCCAACTGGTCGCGCGCGGTCTGGTCGTCGATGTCCAGCAGCGGTCGATACCCCCAGATCGGGGCGAGCATGGCCAACCCGGCCTGCACGTCGACGCGGACGTCGCCGCTGTGGATCGGCAGCGGGAACGGTTCGGCGGGCGGCAGACCGTGCCCGAACCGGCCGTCGACCAGCAGGCCCCACACGTCCCCGAAAGTCACCCGGTCGCCGACCAGGTCCTCGATGTCCACGCCGCGATAGCGCAGCGCGCCGCCGTCCTTGTCCGGCTCGGCGATCTCAGTCTCGAACGCCACCACGCCAGCCAGTCCGGGAGCGAAATCCTTCGGCACCGCAGTCATGCGGTGATTGTCGCATCACCGCCTGTGGCTGCTGCCGACGGTTGCGCTCGGCGCGTAGCGTGATCGCGTGGGCACATCTGACGACCTCGCCCGGATGCGGGTGGAATACGGCTCGGTGGAGAAGGACGGCAGCTCCGATCTGGACGTGGACTGGCTCGACGTCGGATGGGTGGCCCTGCTGAACAGCTGGTTGGCCGACGCCGGGGAGGCCGGGGTGGCCGAGCCCAACGCGATGGTGGTCGGCACGGTCGACGCCGAGGGAAGACCCGTCACACGGACCGTGTTGTGCAAGAGCGTGACCGAGTCGGGCATCACGTTCTACACCAACTACGCCTCCGCCAAGGGCGAGCAACTGGCCGCGCAACCGTATGCGTCGGTGACGTTCCCGTGGTTGGCTCTGGGCCGGCAGGTGCATCTGCGCGGCCCGGTGACCAAGGTGCCGACCGCGGAGACCGCCGACTACTGGGCCAAGCGGCCGCGCGGCTCGCAGCTGGGGGCGTGGGCGTCGGCGCAGAGCAGGCCCATCGCATCGCGGGACGCGTTGCGAGGCCAACTCGCCCAGGTCACCGAGCGGTTCGCCGACACCGAGACCGTCCCGGTACCCCCGCACTGGGGCGGCTACCTGATCGCACCCGATGAGGTGGAGTTCTGGCAGGGCCGGGAAAACCGGCTGCACAACAGGATTCGGGTCCGCAGCGGGCTCGTCGAGCGCCTCCAGCCGTAGTGGGCCGGCTCTTCGCCGACACCACACCCCTGCAGGCCCCCGACTTCCGGCGGCTGTGGCTGGCCGGGATCGTCACCGTCATCGGCGCGAACCTGACGATCTTCGCCGTCCCCGTCCAGCTGTACACGCTCACCCAGAACTCGCTCTACGTCGGATTGGCCGGGCTGTTCGCGCTGGTGCCCCTGGTGGTGTTCGGGCTGTGGGGTGGCGCCTGGGCCGACGCGATGGATCGGCGCCTGCTGCTCGTCATCACCTCGTGCGGGCTGGCCCTGTCGTCGGTGCTGCTGTGGCTGCAGTCCGCGCTGGGGCTGAACAACGTGTGGGTGGTGCTCAGCCTGCTCTCGGTGCAGCAGGCCTTCTACGCGGTGAACTCGCCGACCCGCTCTGCGGCCATTCCCCGCATGCTGCCCGGGGGCCAGTTGCCCGCCGCCAACGCCTTGAACATGACCGTGATGCAGTTCGGCGCGATCGCCGGCCCGCTGTTGGCCGGGGTGATGCTGCACTGGGTCGACCTGTCCGCGCTGTATCTCATCGACGCGATCACCTGCCTCGCGGCGGTCTGGGCGACGGTCCGGATGACCCCGATGCCGCCGACGGTGACCGGTGACGGCGCCTCCGGCTACGGGCCGGCCGCGGTTCTCGACGGTTTCCGCTACCTGGCGGGCAATCGGGTGGTGTTGATGTCCTTCGTCGTCGACCTGATCGCGATGATCTTCGGGATGCCGCGGGCCCTGTTCCCGCAGATGTCGCACGAGAGCTTCGGCGGCCCGGTACAGGGCGGAACGACGATGGCGTTGCTCGCCGCCGCGATGTCGGCGGGTGCGGTGGCCGGCGGAATCTTCTCCGGCTGGCTGCCCCGGGTTCAGCGTCAGGGGCTGGCGGTCGTGGTCGCCATCGTGGCGTGGGGCGTGGCGATGGTCGGCTTCGGCGTGGTCGGCGGCGCGGCGCACGGCACGGCGGGCGCGATGCTGTGGATCGCGTTGGCCTGCTTGGCTTTCGGGGGTGCCGCGGACATGGTGTCCGCGGCGTTCCGGTCGACGATCCTGCAGGAGGCGGCGTCCGACGAACTGCGCGGCCGGTTGCAGGGCGTGTTCACGGTGGTCGTGGCCGGCGGCCCCCGGCTGGCCGACGCGGCGCACGGAGCGGTGGCGGCCGCGGTCGGGACGACGGTCGCCGCGGCGGGAGGGGGCGTGCTGGTCGTGATCGGTGTGGTGCTCGCCGTCGTGGCGGTGCCCGCGTTCGTCCGCTACCGGGTGGCGCGGGTGCTCTGACCCGGCGGTGCCGGCAACTGTCGGGCGACGTCAGTTCGACCTCCCCGCCGTACCGAACGGACTACCATCCGAACGTGGTCGAAGTCAGAGGGGAGCCTGTCCTGGGCTTGCGCGAGCGCAAGAAGCGCCGCACGCGGGCCACCCTGATCGACGCCGCGGCCGGGCTGTGCGACCGCCAGGGTTTCGACGGCACGACCGTCGACCAGATCGCGGCGATCGCCGACGTCTCTCCCCGCACCTTCAGTCGCTACTTCTCCACCAAGGACGCCATCGCGCTGGCCCTGATCGACGAGGTGCTCGACCGGGTCGCTGCCGAGCTGGTTCGTCAGCCGCCGGAGCTGTCCCACTTCGAGGCGCTGCGCCGCGCCTACGTCGCGATGGCGCTGAGCACCAAGTCGGCGCCGGTGGGTGTGCTGTCATCGGAGCGGTTCATGCAGATCCTGCGGATCCTGGTCTCGTCGGGCACGCTGCAGCAAGCCGCCGTCGATTTCCGCGGGAACCCGGTCGATGTCGCCGTGGCCGCCCGGATGGGCACCGCCGTGGATGACCGCCGGGTCAAGCTGATGGCCGCGGTGTGGGGCGGCATCCTGATGACGGCGCTGCGCGAACTCGCTCAGGACACGACGGCGCTGCGCGGCGTCCGGGTCGACGACGCAGTCGCCGCGTTCGAGGTGACCTACGCCGACTTCATGGTTGAGATCGCGGGGCTCGGGCAACACGTCTGATGCTCTCGTCAGCGACCCCCGCGGGCGTGCGCACGGGAATGGGACTACCTTCTGTAGTCAGATTCCGATTCCCGATAGACCCGAGACCGAAGGGATCCCAGTGGCCGATAACGCCGAAGCCGGGAAAGAGCACGCCACCCTCTCCTACCCCGGCGGCGAGCTGGAACTCGACATCGTCAAAGCTTCTGAGGGCGCGGACGGCATCGCGCTCGGATCGTTGCTGGCAAAGACCGGCTACACCACGTTCGACGGCGGATTCGTCAACACGGCGCCCACCAAGAGCGCGATCACGTACATCGACGGCGACGCCGGCATCCTGCGGTACCGCGGCTACCCGATCGAGCAGCTCGCGGAGAAGTCGACGTTCATCGAGGTCAGTTATCTGCTGATCTACGGCGAGCTGCCGACCGAGGAGCAGCTCGAGAAGTTCACCACCCAGATCCAGCGGCACACGCTGCTGCACGAGGACCTCAAGCGGTTCTTCGACGGCTTTCCGCGCAACGCGCACCCGATGCCGGTGCTCTCCAGCGCGGTGAACGCGCTGAGCGCCTACTACCAGGACTCACTGGATCCGTTCGATCCCCAGCAGGTCGAGCTGTCGACCATCCGGCTGCTGGCCAAGCTGCCGACCATCGCCGCCTACGCGTACAAGAAGTCCGAGGGTCAGCCGTTCCTCTACCCCGACAACTCGCTGACGCTGGTCGAGAACTTCCTGCGGATGACGTTCGGGTTCCCCGCCGAGCCCTACGAGGTGGACCCCGAGATCGTTCGGGCGCTGGACATGCTGTTCATCCTGCACGCCGATCACGAGCAGAACTGCTCGACCTCGACGGTGCGGCTGGTGGGCAGCTCGCAGGCCAACCTGTTCACCTCGATCTCCGGCGGCATCAACGCGCTGTGGGGCCCGCTGCACGGCGGCGCCAACCAGGCCGTGCTCGAGATGCTCGAGAAGATCCGCAAGGGTGACGACGACGTCGCGACGTTCGTCAAGAAGGTGAAGAACCGCGAGGACGGTGTGAAGCTGATGGGCTTCGGGCACCGCGTGTACAAGAACTACGACCCGCGCGCCCGCATCGTCAAGGAGCAGGCCGACAAGATCCTCGGCAAGATCGGCGTGCAGGACGAGCTGCTCGACATCGCCAAAGAGCTCGAGGAGATCGCGCTGACCGACGACTTCTTCGTCGAGCGCAAGCTCTACCCGAACGTCGACTACTACACCGGCGTGATCTACCGGGCCATGGGCTTCCCGACGCGGATGTTCACGGTGCTGTTCGCCCTGGGCCGGCTGCCCGGGTGGATCGCCCACTGGCGTGAGATGCACGGTGAGCCGAACAAGATCGGCCGGCCGCGGCAGATCTACACCGGCTACACCGAGCGCGACTACGCCGACATCGGCTCCCGCTGACTCCGTCCCCTTTTTCGCCCAAACCAACGTTCGGGCGGGAAATGGCGAGTGATCTTCGCCATTTCGTCGAGTTCGATGCGCTTCCCGGCTTGCGATCATGACAGTTGTAGTTTCACAATAGTTGTGTGAATGAAACTGTCGGCACGCTCACGCCGAGACGCAAGACCATCGTGCTGGTGTCCTGCTGTCTGAGCCTGCTCATCGTGTCGATGGACGCCACGATCGTCAACGTCGCGATTCCCGCCGTCCGCACGGATCTCTCGGCGTCACCGGCGCAGATGCAGTGGGTGGTCGACATCTACACGCTGGTGCTGGCCTCGCTGCTGATGCTGGCGGGCGCGACCGGCGACCGCTTCGGCCGCCGACGGGTGTTCCAGACCGGCCTGGTGCTGTTCGCGGTGGGATCGCTGGCCTGCAGCCTCGCCCCCACGATCGACACGCTCATCGGTGCCCGCCTGCTGCAGGGCATCGGCGGGTCGATGCTCAATCCCGTTGCGCTGTCGATCATCTCGCAGATCTTCGTCGGCCGACAGGAGCGGGCGCGGGCCCTGGGGGTGTGGGGTGCCGTGGTCGGCATCTCGATGGCGCTCGGCCCGATCGTCGGGGGGCTGCTCATCCAGACCGTGGGCTGGCGCTCGGTGTTCTGGATCAACCTGCCGATCTGCGCCGCCGCCCTGCTGCTCACAGCGATCTTCGTGCCCGAGACCAAGTCGGCGACCATGCGCAACGTCGACCCGATCGGTCAGCTGCTGGCGGTCGTCACGCTCTTCGGCCTCGTCTACACGCTGATCGAGGGCCCGGTGCTGGGCTGGACGCACGTCCGGGTGGTCGGCGTCGCCGTCGTCGCGGCCGTCGCGCTCGCGGCGTTCCTGCGCTACGAGTCCCGCCGCCACGACCCCTTCCTGGATCTGCGCTTCTTCCGCAGCATCCCGTTCACCTCCGCGACCGTCTCGGCGGTCAGCGCGTTCGCCGCCTGGGGCGCCTTCCTGTTCATGATGTCGCTGTACCTGCAGGGGGAGCGGGGTTACTCCGCGATGCACACCGGCCTTATCTACCTGCCGATCGCGGTGGGCGCGCTGGTGTTCTCCCCGCTGTCGGGTCGGCTGGTTGGGCGCTTCGGGGCCCGCCCGTCGCTGGTGATCGCCGGCGTGCTGATCGCCGCGGCGTCGACGATGCTGACGTTCCTGACAGCCTCGACGCCGGTGTGGTCGCTGCTGGTCGTCTTCGCGGTGTTCGGCATCGGGTTCTCGATGGTCAACGCCCCGATCACCAACGCCGCCGTCGGCGGGATGCCGCTCGACCGGGCCGGTGCCGCCTCGGCGGTGACGTCGACGAGCCGCCAGGTCGGCGTCAGTATCGGTGTCGCACTGTGCGGTTCGGTCGCCGGATCGGCGATGACGATGGCGGTCGCGGATTTCGCCGCGGCCGCCCGGCCGCTGTGGTTCGTGTGCACCGCCCTCGGACTGGTCATCCTCGCGCTGGGACTGTTCTCCACGTCGCCGCGGGCGATGCGCTCGGCCGAGCGGTTGGCGCCGCTGATCGCGGGAACACCGAACCGGGAGGACGCGCATGTCCGGTGACGGCCTGGCCGACGCGGTGTGGCGGGACCTGTCGTCGCTGGTGATGGATCACCGCGACGGCTGGAAGCGGGCGGTGGTCGAGCGCTCCGGGTTGCCGTTCAGCAGGATCCGAATTCTCAAGCGGCTCAGTCGGACCCCGATGACTGTCAAGGAACTCGCCGCCGCGGCGACCATCGACGCGCCCGCGGCGACCGTCGCAGTCAACGACCTCGAGGAACGCGGGCTGGTGGTGCGTGAGGTGAACCCGCAGAACCGACGCTGCAAGGTGGTGTCCCTGACCGACGCGGGGCGGGAGGTGGTGCGCACGATCGACGCTGTCCGGGACCCGGCACCCGAGGTTCTCACCGCGCTGGACGACGCCGACCTGGCCACACTGCGCGCCCTGCTCGACAAGCTGACCTAGCTGTACTGACCTGAGAGGTTAGGTACGCGGCTGGCGGGTGGTTGGCCGCCGAGTGCGGTGTGGCCGCGGTGGTGATTGTAGGCGTGCAGCCAGATCGGGAATTGCTCGCAGCGTTGGGCGTCGCTGGTGTAGAGGCGGGCGTAGGCCCATTCGTCGGCCAGGGTGCGGTGGAATCTCTCGACCTTGCCGTTGGTCTGCGGTCGGTATGGGCGGGTGCGCCGGTGTTCGATGTCGCCGAGAGCGTCCCGGAAGGCATGGGATCGGTAGCAGGAGCCGTTGTCGGTCAACACTTTCCGCACTGTGATGCCGCACTCTGTGAACCAGGCGTCGGCGCGTCGCCAGAATGCTGCGGCGGTCTCTTTGCGTTCATCACTTAGCAATTCGGAGTAGGCCAGCCGAGAGTGCGCGTCGATCGCGGTGTGCAGGAAGTGATAGCCCCGCCGGGGATTGCGGTATTGCGTCATGACCGCGCTGCTCTTGTCAGCCTGGCGATTGGCCCTGCCCACAGCGCGGCCCAGCATGCGCCAGCCACCGCCGGCGGGAATCTTGCCGAGCTTCTTGACGTCGATGTGCACCAATTCCCCACACCCGGTGGTTTGGATGCGCCGGATCACTCGGCCGGTAGGTCGGTCCAGCCACCGCAGCTTGGCCACCCCGTAGCGGCTCAGTACCCGATGCACTGTCGAGGGATGAATGCCCAGCTGATAGCCGATGCGGGCCGGTCCCCAACGGCGCAGCACGCGGATTTTGATGATGCGCCGCTCTGTGCGGGTCGGTGTCTGATTCGGGCTGTGGTGCGGCCGAGAGCTGCGATCGACCATCCCAGCCGGACCCAACTCCCGGTATCGGCTCGCCCAGCGGGCCGCCGTAGTCACCGCGACCTGAAACCGTTCGGCAGCCCGGCGCAGCGACCAGCCGTCCTCGACGACGCAGCGAGCCAGCCTCAGACGACCGGTTTCGGACAAGGGGGCATTACGGTGGGACACGAAGACCTCCGGTGAATTGGTGCGTTCCTAGACAGCTCGCACTTCACTCGGAGGTCTTCGTCATGTCACCACGCCACGCCGTACCTAACGTCCGTGGTCAGTACACCTAGCCCTCGAGTACCGCCATCGCCGCGTTGTGCCCGCCGATCCCCGAGACGGCGCCACCGCGGCGAGAACCCGATCCGCACAGCAGGATTCGCTCGTGGCGGGTGGCGACACCCCAGCGCTGCGCGGGCGTCGCGAGAAGGTCGTCGTCCTCGGCGAACGGCCACGACAGCGCCCCGTGGAAGATGTTGCCGTTCGTCATGCCCAGCGCATCCTCGAGATCCGACGTCGTCTTGGCCTCGATGCACAGCCGGCCGACCGCGTCCTCCATCAGCACGTCCTGAATCGGTTCGGCCAGCACTGAGTTCAGCGAGGTCAGGGCCGCGGAGGTGAGCGCGTCGCGCATCCGGCCGGGCGTGCCCGACGCCATCAACCCGTGCGGTGTGTGCAGTCCGAACACCGTCAGCGTCTGCGCGCCGGACTCGCGCAGTTCGTCGGACAGAATCGTCGGATCGGCCAACGAGTGGCAGTAGATCTCGCACGGAAGTGGTTCGGGCACAGCGCCGCCGGCGGCCTGCCGGTAGGCGGACTCGAGCTGGCCGTAGCTCTCGTTGATGTGGAACGTCCCGCCGAAAGCCTGCTCCGGGGCGACGCTCTCGTCCCGCAGTCGCGGCAGCCGGCGCAGCATCAGGTTCACCTTCACCTGCGCGCCGGGCGCGACGTCGGGGGCGTCCTCGCCCAGCAGGCGCGCCAGCACGGCCGGCGTGACATTGGCCAGGACCCGGTCGGCGACCACCCGATGCTCGGCACCGCCGCGCCGGAAGTGCACCTCACCGTCGGGGGTGACCGACTCCACCTCGGCACCGGTGACGATGTCGGCCCCGAAACCGGCCGCGGCCGCCGCCAGCGCGCCGCTGACCGCACCCATCCCGCCGATCGGCACGTCCCAGTCACCGCTGCCGCCGCCGATGAGGTGGTAGAGGAAGCACACGTTCTGCCGCAGCGACGGGTCGTCGAGCGCCGCGAACGTGCCGATCAACGCGTCGGTGGCCATCACCCCGCGCACGAGATCGCTGTGCACCGCGGACGTGATCGCCTCGCCGATCGGACGGTCGACCATCGCCCGCCACACCGCCTCCGCGTCGGTGCCGCCTGCGGCGATGACGTCGCGGCGCATCTGGGAGCGGGTGCGCAGCGGCTGGGTCAGCGTCGGCCAGACATGCGTCGTGACGGTGCGGCAGCGCCGGTAGAACTCGTCGAAGCCCGCCTCGTCGGCCGCGGCGCCGACCGCGCCGAACGTCGACTCCGGCCCGACCAGCAGTCCGGTGCGGCCGGCGGTGGCCGGGTCGGGGGTGTAGGACGAATACCGCCGCCGCACCAGCCGGATCCGGGCGCCGAGATCGTCGACGATGCGCTGCGGCAGCAGGCTCACCAGGTAGGAGTACCGCGACAGCCGGGCGTCGATGCCGTCGAAGGCGTGCGTCGACACGGCGGCGCCGCCGACATGGTCGAGGCGTTCCAGCACGCGCACGCGACGGCCCGCCCTGGCCAGGTAGCCCGCGGCCACCAGACCGTTGTGTCCGCCGCCGACGATGACGACGTCGGCGCGGGTGTCGGTGCGGCCGCTCAGTTCAGGTAGCCCTCGACCTCGTCGGCGGGGCGGACCTGGGCGGCAGCGGGGTCGCCACCGGTCTCGCGCAGCGCGCGGCGCTGGCGCAGCAGATCCCAGCACTGGTCGAGCTGGACCTCGACGGCGCGCAGCCGCTGATGCTCTTCGGACTCGTCGATCTCGTGATGCTGCAGCTTCTCGCGGAGTTCCTTCTCCTCTGCGACGAGCTGGTTCACCTGAGCGAGGATTTCTTCGTCTTTGGCCACGGCTACCAGTGTGCCTCCCCGCGCGATCTGATGACGGGGTGGGCGCGACCCCGCCAAGCGCGACGCCCCGGCGGTCTAGGGTGAGCGGCATGGCTACCAAACCCGAGATCGACTTTCCCGAAGGCCCGCCGCCCACCGAGCTCGTGATCGAAGACCTCGTCGTGGGCGACGGTCCGGAGGCGGTGCCGGGTGCCAACGTGGAGGTGCACTACCTCGGCGTCGAGTTCGACACGGGCGAGGAGTTCGACAGTTCCTGGAACCGCGGTGAGTCCATCGAGTTCCCGCTGCGCGGCCTCATCCAGGGTTGGCAGGACGGCATCCCCGGCATGAAGGTCGGCGGCCGCCGCAAGCTGACCATCCCGCCGGAGCAGGCCTACGGCCCCGCCGGAGGCGGGCACCGGCTGTCGGGCAAGACTTTGATTTTCGTCATCGACCTGCTCGGCACCCGCTGACCTTCCCGCCGAAACTGTATTCCGCGCGACCAGAACGCCCTCAAAGTCAAGTGGTCATGACAACGGTTAGGCCGCTTGGCTAATCAGTGCGGCCATGCGTTGGGCGGGTGTGTCGAGGTCCAGAGTGGGTCTGGGTCTGCTGTTGAGTTTGGCGGCGATGATTTTGAGGTCGTCGGGGGTGTAGGTGCTCAGATCTGCGCCCTTCTCAAACCAGTGGCGGAGCAGCCGGTTGGTGTTCTCGTTGGTCCCGCGCTGCCAGGGCGAGTGCGGGTCGCAGAAGTACACCGGCGCTTGTAGTTGTAGCGAAATGTCCTGCCAGCCAGCCATTTCGCTGCCCCTGTCCCAGGCCACGGATCGGCGCAGATGATGGGGCAATTCGCTCATGGCTTCGATCATGGCTGTGGCCACCGTTTCGGCGTGGTGATCGAGCGGCAGGTGCAGCAGGATCGTGAAGCGGGTGCTGCGTTCGACCAGTGTCCCGATCGCGCTGGCGCCGCGCGCGCCGATGATCAGGTCGCCCTCCCAATGCCCGGGCACGGCCCGGTCAGCGGCCTCGGCGGGTCGTTGACTGATGGTGATCACGTCGGTGAACTTGCCCCGTCGTTCGGTCTGCGTGCGGGGTTTGCGCACTGCCCGATGTGTGGACAGGCGTTTGGACAGATCTGCGCGCAACTGGCCACAGTCTGGAGAGAGGCTTTGCTTTCGGCTCACCTGTCATCATCGGCGTCAACACCGTCGAGATCAGCACTCCATCCGTCGACGTCAAGTGACACAACCGGCGATTGTCGGCAGCTTTGGGTCGGCGGGCCCGCTCGGCAGCACGGGTATCGGCCATGGCGTGATAATCAGCCGGTTTCGTTGCACCTCGCGCCATATGACCGAGCGATCCCGGCCCAGCCGGCGTCCAATCGCGGCGTAACTGAGGCCTGCGTCGAGGCCCCGCATGATTTCCACCCGCTCGGCGGCATCGAGGCGATGCCCTCGTCCGCCGATACCCACAGGATTGCCAACAGCGGCCACACCGCCCAGGCCACAGCCACCTTTACGTAGTTTCACCCCGCCAGCGTGGCGCCACCACAGCCAACCGGTCCGTCGCGCCACGCCGACGTTCACCGAGGCTTCCGTCGTGGTCATCCCACGACAGACCAGGTCGAAAAATTCTCGCTTGACCGAACGACCAACAGCTACCCCAGAGGGCATCGCAACTCCTCAAATCACAGAATGTTGCGTTGACCGTATGAATCCGCCGCCGGAAACAGCACGCGGAATACAGTTTCGGCGGAAAACTAGCGCGGGCCCGGGAGGCGCAGCAGCAGTCGCGCCCCGCCGAGTGGGCTCGCCTCCAAAGACGCTGTGCCGCCGTGCAATTCGGCCTGCTGCGCCACCAAGGCCAGCCCCAGGCCCGAGCCCGAGTGCGACGCCGTGGAGCCGCGGGAGAACCGCTCGAACACGACCCTGCGCTCCTCCTCGGGCACCCCGACGCCGTCGTCGTCGACCGCGATCTCGACCCCTGCCCGCGAACTGACCGCCGAGAGCTGCACGCGGGTGGCGCCGCCGTGCTTGACCGCGTTGGCGATCGCGTTGTCGACCGCCAGGCGCAGGCCGGCGGGCAACCCCACGATGATCACCGTCGGCGCCGGCACCAGGGACACCTCGAGATCGGGATAGACGCGCATCGCGTCGTGGGCGGCCCGGTCGAGCAGTTCGGTGATGTCGACGGGAACGTGATCGTCCTCGGTGGACAGTTCCCCCTGCGCGAGCCGCTCCAGCGCACCCAGCGTCGCCTCGATGCGCGTCTGGGTGCGGATCACGTCGCCGACGACCTCCTTGCGCTGCTCCTCGCCGAGATCCAGCGTCGCGAGCACCTCGAGGTTGGTGCGCATCGCGGTCAGCGGGGTGCGCAGCTCGTGCGCGGACACCGACGCGAAGTCGCGCGCCGATGCCAGCGCCGCCTTGGTCCGGCCCTGCTCCTCCCAGACGCGCCCGACGAGGCCCTTGATCGCGTCGGCGATCTCGACGGCCTCGGTGGCGCCGCGGATGTCGATGTCCGGTGCCTCGTCGCCGGCGTCGATCTGCCGGGTCTGCTGCGCCAGCCGTTTGAACGGGCGCACCGCGAACGCCGCGAGCAGCCAGCCGCCGAACGTGGCCGCACCCACGGCCAGCGTGCAGATGATCAGCACCCGACGGTGCAGGTTGTTGGTGTCGGTGATCGTCGCGTCGTAGGTGGCGCCGACGGCGACGGACATCGGTTCCAGGGTGGACAGCTGCACGGTGCGCACCCGGTAGCGCACCCCGTCGACGTAGGTGTCGGCGTAGCCGGGCTCCAGCTCGGGCAGCACCACCTTGCTGTTCGAGGTCACCTGTCCGTCGCCGCGCCGCACGGTGATCACGGCGTCCTGGTCGTTGGGCGACGGGGGGATCTCGTCGAGGCCGCGCGGCAGGAACGGGATCGCGAAGCCGGCCGCCTCGTCGAGGCGACGGTCGAGGCGCTCCTTGCGGTCCTGGGTGATGCCGACCCACACGACGGTGCCGACGATGCCGACGACGATCGCCGCGGCGATCGCGGTGGCGAACGCGACCCGCGTGCGCAGCGACGGTGTGCGCCGGAAGATGCGGGACACGACGATCATCGTCGTCGGTTCTTCGCGCGAGCGCTCATCACGTGTCTATTGCTGACGAAGGACGAATCCGACGCCGCGGACGGTGTGCAGCAGGCGCGGGGCGCCGTTGGCCTCGAGCTTGCGCCGCAGGTAGCCGATGAAGACGTCGACGACGTTGGTGTCGGCGGCGAAGTCGTAGCCCCAGACCAGTTCGAGCAGCTGCGCGCGCGACAGCACCGCGGTCTTGTGTTCGGCCAGCACGGCCAGCAGGTCGAACTCGCGCTTGGTCAGGTCGACGTCCACCCCGTCGACGCGGGCGCGCCGGCCCGGGATGTCGACCTCGAGCGGGCCGACGGTGATGGTCTCCGACGAGAACGTCGCCGTGGATCCGCGCCGGCGCAGCAGCGCCTTCACCCGGGCCACCAGCTCGGCCAGCACGAATGGCTTGACCAGGTAGTCGTCCGCGCCGGCCTCCAGCCCCGCGACGCGGTCGTCGACCGAGGACCGCGCCGACAGCACACAGACCGGAACGTCGTTGTCCATCGCGCGCAGCGCGGTCACCACGGACACGCCGTCGAGCACCGGCATGTTGATGTCGAGCACGATCGCATCGGGGCGCGTCTCTGTAGCGCTGCGCAGCGCCTCGGCGCCGTCCACGGCGGTGAACACGTCGAAACCGGACAGCCGCAGGCCGCGCTCCAGAGAGGCGAGCACGTCGGGATCGTCGTCGACCACGAGCACCCGGGGCGAGCCCACTCCACTGTCCATGCCCGCAATCTTGCCTGATGCGAGCCCCGAGCTGGGGGACCCTGGCTGCTGCCATGCGCGGTGTCCGCGCGGGGCACGCTACCGGCTGGCCTCGCGGGTTTCGCTACGCAGGCGGCGGACGTCTTCACGCAGCTCGTTGATCTCGCTGAGCAGCGCGTCGACATGCGCGGTGGTCACGGCCCGGCCCTGCTCGTCATCGTCGGACACCCGCTGCACGATCCACGACGCCAGCGTCGCCGTGATCGAGCCGACCAGGCTGATCCCGCCGATCATCAGGAACACGGCGATGACCCGCCCGGTGGTCGTGACCGGCGTCAAGTCGCCGTAGCCCACGGTGGTGATCGTGGTCACCGACCACCACAGCGCCTGACCGAAGTCGGTGATGTGCGCATCCGGTTGGCCGCGTTCGGCGTCGAGGACCGCCAGGGAAGCGACGAAGACCAGCAGCAACGCGCCCGAGACTGTGTAGAGCACCACCCGTCCCCGGATGGCGTCGCCGACCGCACGCTGCAGCACCGCGATCAGAGTGACCAGTCGGAGCAGCCGCAACGGCCGCAGCATCGGCAGCACGACGATCGCGAGATCGAACAGGTGTCGGTAGAACCAGCGCCACCGGTTCGGCGCCAGGGACAGCCGGACAACGTAGTCGATCACGAAGGCGAGCCAGCTAAATCCCGTGACCAGCCCCAGTGTCCACGCCGCCGCACCCTGAGGCTGCGCGAGCACGCCGACCGCGTAGGCGGCCAGGAAAAGCACCGCCACCCCGGCCAGCGGCAACTCGGTCCGACGCTGCCAGCTCTCCAGTCTCGCCTGTCTTGACTCGGTCACAGCAACGAAAGTTACCCGCCTGAGCATGACCGAACCCGCGCGGGAAGCCTTTGACCTCACCCATTGTTGAGGTTCTACGGTGATGAGATGAGCTTGGAAACGGTTGCCCGGCAGTCGCTGTACCGGCAGACCCATGCCCGGGGCGGTGATCTGCGTTCGCTGGCGGACCGTCGGCTGTTGGCGCGGATCTGGCGGTTCGCCGGCAGGCACCACCGCATGTTGTGGGTGTTCCTGCTGGTCAGCGTCGTCAGCTCGGTACTGACGGTCGCGACGCCGCTGCTGGCGGGCCGCGTGGTCGACGAGATCACAGGCGAGGGCACCGTAGGGGTGGTCGCGCTGCTGGCGGCGGTGATCGCCGCGGTGGCGGTCGCCGAGGCGGCGATGTCGCTGCTGACCCGGTGGCTGTCGTCGACGATCGGCGAGGGGCTGATCCTGGACCTGCGAACCGCGGTGTTCGACCACGTGCAGCGGATGCCGGTGGCTTTCTTCACCAGGACCCGCACCGGCGCGCTGGTGAGCCGCCTGGGCAACGACGTGATGGGCGCGCAACGGGCCTTCTCCGACACGCTCTCAGGGGTGGTGTCCAACGTCGTCACGCTGACGCTGACGCTCGCGGTGATGATCAGCATCTCGTGGCAGGTGACGCTGGTGTCGCTGGTGCTGATGCCGCTGTTCCTGCTGCCGGCCCGGCGCATCGGATCGGCGATGGCCAAGCTCTCCCGCGAAGCCGCGGCCCACAACGCGACGATGAACACGCAGATGACCGAGCGGTTCTCCGCGCCCGGCGCCACGCTGGTCAAACTGTTCGGGGACACCGGCGTCGAATCGCGGGAGTTCGCCGTACGGGCGGGCCGGGTCCGCGACATCGGCGTGCGCACCGCGATGCTGCAGGCGACGTTCATGAACTCGTTGACGTTGATGTCGGCGCTGGCGCTCGCGCTGGTGTACGGGCTCGGCGGCGCACTGGCCCTGGGCGGTCAGATGCAGGCCGGCGCGATCGTCTCGCTGGCGCTGCTGCTGACCCGGCTGTACGCACCGCTCACCGCGCTGGCCAATGCCCGCGTCGAGATCGCCACCGCGCTCGTCAGTTTCGAGCGCGTCTTCGAGGTGCTCGACCTGGTGCCGCTGATCCGCGAACGCCCCGACGCCGTCGCGATCCCCGACGGCCCCGTCACCGTCGAGTTCGACGACGTCCACTTCTCCTACCCGGCCGCCGACAAGGTCTCGCTGGCGTCGCTGGAGGAGGTCGCCGAACTGGACGACCGCGGCGGCGACGAAGTGCTGCACGGTATCTCGTTCACCGCGCACCCCGGCCAGATGGTCGCGCTGGTGGGGTCGTCGGGGGCCGGGAAGTCGACGACGGCGTCGATGCTGGCCCGGCTCTACGATGTCGATTCCGGCGCGATCCGGCTGGGCGGCGTCGACGTGCGTGACGCGACGTTCGCCTCGCTGAAGCAGACCGTCGGGATGGTCACCCAGGACGGGCACCTCTTCCACGAATCCATCCGGGCCAACCTGGCGCTCGCCGCTCCGGAGGCGACGGACGCCGAGATCTGGGAGGCGCTGCGGCGTGCCCGGCTCGACGAAGTCGTCGCCGACATGCCCGACGGGCTCGACACCGTCGTCGGCGAGCGCGGATACCGGCTTTCCGGCGGTCAGCGGCAGCGGCTGACCATCGCGCGGCTGCTGCTGGCCGCGCCGCGGGTGGTGGTGCTCGACGAGGCGACGGCGTCGCTGGACTCGGAGTCGGAGGCAAAGGTGCAGCAGGCGCTGGCCGAGGCGCTGGCCGGCCGCACGTCGCTGGTGATCGCGCACCGGCTCTCGACGATCCGGGCCGCCGACCTGATCCTCGTCGTCGAGGACGGCCGCATCGTGGAGCGCGGCACGCACACCGAGCTGCTGGCGCGCGGCGGCCGCTACGCCGAGCTGTACCGCACCCAGTTCGGCCACCAGTCCACCTCGGACCGCCGAACGTGCATTCCGGCAGGCCCGCACTCACACGTGCGCTGCCGGAATGCGAGTTCGGCGGAGGAGTTAACCGCTTGCCAGCAGTGGGAAGATCTCCTCAGTGGCTGACATCGGAGACAACGCGTTGCGCGCGGCGCCCGCGATCGCGCCGCCGCCCCGACGGGTGAGGCCGAGCTCGGACCTGTGGCGGATGCTGCCCTACCTGCTGCCGTACCGCGGCCGGTGGATCCTGATGTTCACCGTCGCCTTCGCGAGCCTCGCGGCGACCGTGACGATCCCGCTGATGACCAAGGCCGTCATCGACGGGCCGGTCCGCCATCAGGATCAGCAGGGGCTGTGGACGCTGGGCGCGGCGGCGATGGGGGTCGGCATCGCCGAGGCGGTGCTGTGGTTCATCCGGCGATGGCTGGTGGCCCGCGCGACGATGGGCGTCGAGGCCGACATTCGCAAAGACCTCTACGCGCGGCTGCAGATCCTGCCGATGTCGTTTCACGGCCGCTGGCAGTCGGGCCAGTTGCTGTCGCGGATCATGAACGATCTCAGCACGATTCGACGCTTCATGTCGTTCGGCCTGACGTTCCTGATCCTCAACGTCCTGCAGATCACCGTGGTCACCGCGATCCTGCTGGCGATGTACTGGCCGCTGGGCGTGGTGGTGCTGGTGTCGATCATCCCGATCACGCTCACCGTGCTGCACTTCCAGCAGGAGTACACCCGGCTGTCGCGACAGGCGCAGGATCAGGCCGGGCACGTCGCCACCCACGTCGAGGAGGCCGCGCTCGGGCTGCGGGTGGTGAAGTCGTTCGGCCGCGAGGACTACGTCTACGACCGGTTCGACGAACAGCTCACCGACCTCTACGAGACCCAGGTGAACCGGGTCACGGTGTCCGCGAAATTCTGGACGCTGCTCGAGATCATCCCGAACCTGACGCTGATCCTGGTGCTCGGCTTCGGCGCCTACGCCGCCGGGCACGGGTACGTGACGATGGGCACGCTGGTCGCGTTCATCACGATGATGCTGTCGCTGGTCTGGCCGATCGCGTCGCTGGGCTTCCTGCTGTCGATGACCCAGGAGTCGTTCACGGCGGCCAATCGCATCGCCGAGATCTTCGACGCGCCGCGCGAGATCACCGACGGTCCGCGCGAGCAGAGCCCGCGCGGCGGCCGCCTCGAACTCGTCGACGTCGGATTCCGGTTCCCGGACTCCGAGGACTGGTCGCTGCGTCATGTCACCGTGACCGTCGAGCCGGGGGAGACGCTCGCGCTCGTCGGCGCGACCGGATCCGGCAAGTCCGTTCTGGTGGGCCTGCTGTCCCGGCTGTACGACGTGACCGAGGGCGAGATCCGCATCGACGCACAGGACATCCGCGAGCTCAGCCTCGACGCGCTGCGGCAGGCGGTCGCGACGGCGTTCGAGGACCCGACGCTGTTCTCGATGTCGGTCGCCGAGAACCTAGCGCTCGGCCGTGCCCCAGACAATCCAGCGTCCGAGGACGAGCTGCGCCAGGCCGTCGAGGTGGCCGCCGCGCAGTTCGTCTACGACCTGCCCTACGGCCTGGACACCCGCATCGGCGAGCAGGGCATGAGCCTGTCCGGCGGTCAGCGGCAACGCCTTTCGCTCGCCCGGGCGATCCTGGCCGGCCCCCGCATCCTGGTGCTCGACGACACCCTGTCGGCACTCGACGTGCACACCGAGGCCGTCGTCGAGGAAGCGCTGCGCCGCGTCCTGCACGCGGTCACCGGCGTCGTGGTGGCCCACCGCGCGTCGACCGTGCTGCTCGCCGACCGGGTCGCGCTGCTGCAGAACGGCACCATCACCCACGTCGGCACCCACGCCGAACTGCTGGCCGAGGTGCCCGAGTACCGCTATCTGCTGGCCGCCGACGACGAACTCGACGACGGGTGCGAGCGCGAGACGGACTGGGCGGGTGAGCCATTGGCGCTGCCCGACGACGACGATCGTCGCCCGACGCTGGAGCGCGAGATCCTGGAGCGACGGCCGTGACCACACAGCCCGACTGGCGCGGCCGGTTCGACGAACACGACGATCTGCCGATCGACGAGTCGGTGCCGCGCCGGCGCGAGGCGCGGGCCCTCCTCGGCTCGCTGCTGCGGCCGTACCGCTGGACGGTGTTGGCGCTCGCTCTCGTCGTGGTGGTGGAAAACATTGCGCGCCTATCGGTTCCGCTGCTGGTGCAGAAGGGCATCGACAACGGGATCCCCCCGCTGCTCGACGGCGGCTCGCCGCGCACGCTGATGGTGATCGTCGGGGTGCTGTGCGTCGTGGTGCTCGTCCAGGCGAGCGCCCGGATGTTCTTCCTGCGCAGGTCGGGCCGCATCGGCCAGCGCGTGCTGCGCGAACTGCGCAGGCGGGTGTTCCGGCATTTCGGCCGGCTCGACATCGCCTTCCATGACCGCTACACCTCGGGCCGCGTGGTGAGCAGGTCCACCAACGACGTCGAAGCGATCCAGGACATGCTGGAGACGGGTTTCGACAGCCTGATCACCGCGGTGCTCACGCTGTTCGGCACCTCGGTACTGCTGATCACCCTGGACACGAAGCTGGGGCTGATGTGCCTGGCCGCGTTCCCGGTGCTGGTGGCGCTCGTGGCGTGGTTCCACCGCGAGTCGTCGCGGATCTACCGCGAGGTGCGCGAGATCTCCGCGCTGGTGATCGTCCAGTTCGTCGAGACCATGACCGGCATCAAGGCGGTGCAGGCCTATCGCCGCGAGCCGCGCAACCAGCAGATCTTCGAAGACATCGCCGACCGCTACCGGGTGATCAACGAGAAGACGTTCAAACTGCTCGCGATCTTCATGCCGGGCGTGAAGCTCGTCGGCAACATCACCACGGGCGTGGTGCTGCTCTACGGCGGCTACCGGGTGCTGCACGGGCAGATGACGATCGGCACGCTGGCCGCGTTCCTGCTGTACCTGCGAATGTTCTTCGAACCGATGCAGGAGATCTCGCAGTTCTTCAACACCTTCCAGTCGGCATCGTCGGCGCTGGAGAAGCTCGCCGGAGTGCTGGCCGAGAAGCCTGGTATCGCCGATCCGGCCGAGCCGGTCGAGCTCGAGTCGGTGCGCGGTGAGATCGCCTTTCACGACGTGCGCTTCGAGTACGTCCCCAACCGGCCGGTGCTGCCGGACCTCGACCTGGTGGTGCCGGCAGGCCAGACCGTCGCGCTGGTGGGAACCACGGGCGCGGGCAAGACCACGATCGCCAAGCTGGTCACCCGGTTCTACGACCCGGTCGCGGGCAGCGTCTCTCTCGACGGAGTCGACCTACGCGACCTCCGGCAGACCGATCTGCGTCGTCACGTCGTGATGGTCACCCAGGAGAACTTCATGTTCGGCGGCACGGTCGCCGACAACATCCGCTTCGGGCGGCCGGGCGCCACCGACGAGGAGGTGGGGGCGGCGGCCCGGGCCGTCGGCGCCGACGGTTTCATCGACGCGCTGCCGGAGGGTTACGACACCGATGTCGCCAAGCGCGGCGACCGGCTGTCGGCGGGGCAGCGGCAGCTGGTCGCGTTCGCCCGGGCGTTCCTGGCCGACCCCGCGGTGCTGATCCTCGACGAGGCCACTTCCTCGCTGGACATCCCGAGCGAGCGGATGGTGCAGCGGGCGCTGGAGACGGTGCTGGCCGAGCGCACCGCGATCGTGATCGCGCACCGGCTCTCGACGGTGCAGATCGCCGATCGGGTGCTGGTACTCGAGCACGGCCGCATCGTCGAGGACGGCTCGCCGGAGGAGCTGACGGCGCGCGCCGACGGACACTACGCGGCGCTGCACCGCTCATGGGTGCAGTCACTGGCCTGACATCGCGCGGGCCGCGCCATAGGCCCCAGCCGCCGAGACTGCGCGGAGATCGCGATCGCGACGCGAACGACGATCTGCCCGCAGTCTCGGCGGCTTTCGGGGCAGTATCGACGCCATGGCGACCAACACCGACCTTTACCGCGCCGCCCGCGACCACCTGGTCGAGGTGATCGGCGACTACGACAAGGCCGTCGAGACGTTCGAATGGCCCCGGCTGACGGGGCGGTTCAACTGGGCGACCGACTGGTTCGACGTCGTCGCCGGCGACCGGCCCGACGACGTCGCGCTGTGGATCGTGGAGCAGGACGGCCGCGAGGTGAAGGCGACGTTCGCCCAGATGGCGACACGATCGGATCAGGTCGCCACCTGGTTGCGCGGCCTCGGCGTCGGCAAGGGCGACCGGGTCATCCTGATGCTCGGCAACCAGGTCGAGCTGTGGGAGTCGATGCTGGCCGTGGCCAAGCTCGGTGCGGTGATCATGCCGACGACCGCGGCGCTGGGCCACGACGACGTCGCCGACCGGCTGCGGCGCGGGCGCGCGGGCTTCGTCGTCGCCAACGCCTCGGACGCGGCGAAGTTCACCGGGGTCGACGAACCGTTCACCGGGGTGGCCGTCGGCGGGGCCGTGTCGGGCTGGCACGCCTACGCCGACGCCGCCGACGTCGCGCCGGCCGGGCCGTTCGATCCCGGCACCGCCCCGACGGATCCGCTGCTGATCTACTTCACCTCAGGCACCACCAGCAAGCCCAAGCTCGTGGAGCACTCACAGGTCAGCTATCCCGTCGGCCACCTGTCGACGATGGCGTGGCTGGGGGTGCGGCCCGGCGACGTGCACCTGGCGATCAGCTCACCGGGGTGGGCCAAGCATGCGTGGAGCTGCTTCTTCGCGCCGTGGATCGCCGAGGCGACGATCTTCGTCTACAACTACGCCCGCTTCGACGCGGACGCTCTGCTCGAGCAGCTGCACCGTGGGGCGGTCAGCACCTTCTGCGCTCCACCGACGGTGTGGCGCATGCTGATTCAGGCCGACCTCGGTGAGCGGCCACCGCACCTGCGGGAGGTTCTGGGGGCGGGCGAGCCGCTGAACCCGGACGTCATCGCGCAGGTCGAGCGGGCCTGGGGATTGACGATTCGCGATGGCTTCGGTCAGACCGAGACCACGCTGGCTGTCGGCAACACGCCCGGCCAGCCCGTCAAGTCCGGGTCGATGGGCCGGCCGATGCCCGGCGTCCCCGTCGTGCTCGTCGACCCACTCACCGGTGAGCCTGCCGAGGAGGGCGAGATCTGCCTGGACCTGAACGCGACCCCGCTGAACCTGATGAGCGGCTACCTCGACGACGAGAAGCGCAACGCAATGGTCATGCGCGACGGCCGGTACCACACCGGGGATGTCGCCACCCGCGACGACGACGGCTACATCACCTACGTCGGGCGCACCGACGACGTGTTCAAGTCCTCCGACTACAAGGTGTCGCCGTTCGAGCTGGAGAGCGTTCTGATCGAACACCCGGCCGTCGTCGAGGCCGCGGTGGTGCCCGCCCCCGACGACACCCGGCTGGCCGTCCCGAAGGCCTACATCGCCCTCGCCGCGGGCTGGAGCGCCGACGCCGAAACCGCGCGGCAGATCCTGCAGTACAGCCGCGACCACCTGGCGCCGTATCTGAAGGTCCGCCGCGTCGAGTTCGCCGAACTGCCCAAGACGATCTCGGGCAAGATCCGCCGGGTCGACCTGCGCCGCCGGGAGCAGGACGCCCACAGCGCCGGTACGCCGATCGACACGGAGTTCCGCTACGAGGACCTGGTGAGGTGAGCACTATGACCGAGCTCTCCTACGACGCGGGACCCACCGACGCACCGATCCTGGAGGAGACGATCGGCGCGAATTTCGAACGCATCGCCGCCACGTTCGCCGA
This sequence comes from Mycolicibacterium psychrotolerans, assembly GCF_010729305.1. Lineage (NCBI taxonomy): Bacteria > Bacillati > Actinomycetota > Actinomycetes > Mycobacteriales > Mycobacteriaceae > Mycobacterium > Mycolicibacterium psychrotolerans. Next base: position 1,879,273 of record NZ_AP022574.1, read on the forward strand.
CACCGACGCCCTGGTCGACGTCCCCACCGGACGGTCCTGGACCTATGCCGAGCTCGACGCCGAGATCAATGTCGTGGCAAGGGGTTTGATGGCACGCGGTATCGCACCGGGCGACCGGGTCGGGATCTGGGCGCCCAACAGCGCGGAGTGGGTGATCGTGCAGTTCGCCACCGCGAAGATCGGCGCCATCCTGGTCAACGTCAACCCGGCCTACCGCACCCACGAGCTGGTCTACGTTCTCGAGCAGTCGGGGCTGCGCACGCTGTTCGCCGCGACGTCGTTCCGGTCCTCGGACTACGTCGCGATGGTCGCCGAGGTCCTCCCGCAGGTGCCCGGAGTCGAGGACGTGATCTTCTTCGGCACCGACGACTGGGCCCGCCTGCGCGAGGACGCGGACTCGGTGGGCGCCGAGGATCTGGCCCGAAGGTTGGCCGGGCTGTCCAACAACGATCCGATCAACATCCAGTACACCTCGGGGACAACGGGTTTCCCGAAGGGCGCAACGTTGTCGCACCGCAACATCCTCAACAACGGCTACTTCGTCACCGACCTGATCCGGCTCGGACCGGGGGACCGGCTGTGTATCCCGGTGCCCTTCTACCACTGCTTCGGCATGGTGATGGGGAACCTCGGGTGTACGACGCACGGCGCCACCATCGTCATCCCCGCCGCGGGCTTCGACCCGGCGGCCACCCTGCGCGCGATCGCCGCCGAGCGGTGCACCGGCGTGTACGGGGTGCCGACGATGTTCATCGTGATGCAACACCATGCCGACTTCGCGGCGACGGATCTGTCGTCGCTGCGCACGGGCATCATGGCCGGCGCAGTCTGCCCGGTCGAGGTGATGAAGCGCTGTGTCGAGGACATGCACATGACCGAGGTCGCGATCGCCTACGGGATGACCGAGACGTCACCGGTGTCGTGTCAGACCCTCATCGACGACGACCTCGACCGGCGCACGTCGTCGATCGGGCGGGCCCACCCGCACGTCGAGATCAAGATCGTCGACCCCGACACCGGGGAGACGGTGCGCCGCGGTGAGCCGGGCGAATTCTGCACGCGCGGTTACTCGCTCATGCTCGGCTACTGGCGGGACGACGAGAAGACCAGGGAGGCGATCGATCCCGACGGCTGGATGCACACCGGTGACCTGGCGGTGATGCGGGAGGACGGCTATTGCAACGTCGTCGGCCGCATCAAGGACATGGTGATCCGCGGCGGTGAGAACATCTACCCGCGTGAGATCGAGGAGTTCCTGCACACCCATCCCGACGTCGAGGACGCTCAGGTGATCGGGGTGCCGGACGCGACGTACGGCGAGGAGATCTGCGCGTGGATCCGGATGAAGCCGGGCAGACCGGCGCTCGATGCGGCCGCGCTGCGCGAGTTCGCCTCGGACAAGCTGGCGCACTACAAGATTCCGCGCTACGTCCATATCGTCGACGAGTTCCCGATGACCGTGACCGGTAAGGTCCGCAAGGTCGACATGCGCAAGGACAGCATCGACATGCTGGGCCTGGAAAAGACTTAACGGAAGTCGGCGAAGAAGGCGCTGACGTCGTCGGCGTAGAGATCGGGCTGCTCGAAGGCGGCGAAGTGGCCACCGCGCGGCATCGTGGTCCAGCGGGTGATGGTGTAGTTCGCCTCGCACCAGGCCCGCGGCGAGCGCAGGATCTCCTTCGGAAACGACGCCACACCGGTCGGAAGTTCGACCCTTCCGGGGCTGCCGAAACTGCCGAAGCTCTCCCAGTACAGCCGCGCCGACGACGTCGCGCTGGCCGTGAGCCAGTACAGCATCACGTTGTCGAGGAGTTCGTCCTTGGTCAGCACGTTCTCGGGATGGCCGTCGCAGTCCATCCAGGACCAGAACTTCTCGACGATCCACGCCATCTGCCCCACAGGCGAGTCGGTGAGCCCGTACCCCAGCGTCTGCGGACGTGTCGACTGCTGCTTGGAATAGCCGGTACCCCACTGTCGGTGCTGCGCGAGGTGCTCCAGCACGTCGCGCTCCTCCGGTGAGAGACCGGTGAGGTCCTTGGGCGGTGCGCCCAGCGGCATGTTGGTGTGGATCGCCACGCAGTGGCCCCGATTGCGGCCGATCTGCGTCGTCACCGCAGATCCCCAGTCGCCGCCCTGCGCGCCGTAGCGGCGGTACCCGAGCCGCACCATCAGCTCGTCCCACGCCGCTGCGATGCGTTCCACCCCCCACCCCGTCGCGGTCGGCTTGCCCGAGAAGCCGTACCCGGGAAGGGACGGGCACACCACGTCGAAGCCGGCATCGTTGAGCGGCTCGATCACCTTGGTGAACTCGACGATCGACCCCGGCCATCCGTGCGTGATGATCAGCGGGAAGGCGTCGTCGCGCGTCGAGCGCTGGTGGATGAAGTGGATCTTCAGCCCGTCGATGTCGGTGGTGTACTGGTCGAATCGGTTCAGTGCGGCTTCCCTTGTGCGCCAATCGTATTCGTCTCGCCAGTAGTCGGCCAGCTCGCGCGTGTACGCCAGTGGGATGCCCTGGCTCCAGTCGTCGACGCATTCGGGCTCCGGCCACCGCGTGCGACGGAGCCGATCGGCCAGATCGGCCAGGTCGGAATCAGGCACGGCGATGCGGAACGGCGTGATCTCGGCCATGGCTCATCCTGACACTTGGATAATCGGATGCTGTGTCCACCCCGACGTCGGCTCCGACGCTCGTCCTCATCGCCGCCACCACGCTGGCGGCCTGCATCTTGCTCGGCGGCGCCCTCTACGAGGCGCTCGTCGTCGACCCGTCCTGGCCCCGCCGGCCGGGCATCATCCAGTCGCGCAACGGCGGCATCGCCAGGGTGCGATTCTGGTTGCCCGCACCGGTGATCTTCGAGATCCTGCTCGTGGTCACGCTGATCGTGACGTGGGGCGACTCCGACGTCGGGGTGGCACTGCTGGTGGCTCTGATCAGTCACGCCGCGATGCGGCTGTGGGCGCTGTTCGACCTGATCCCGCAGGCGGCGGAGTTCGAGAGGAAGGACCCGGCCGACATCGACGAGGCGGCGGCGGTGCGGTGGACGCGGCGCAATCTGCTGCGGGTGCCCCTGCTGCTCGTGACCTCTTCTGCGATGCTCGCCGCTCTGGCGCTGGCCTGACTCACGCCTCCAACTCGCCGAGCACCTTGCTCTCGATCGCCGCCCGGGCGGCGGGCGGCAGCACGATCAACCCGGCCAGCTCCCTCTGCGCCCGGCCGTAGGCGTTCTGGCGTTCCTGCGGAGTGGCGGCCTCGTCGCCCGCCAGCCGCAGCAGGTGCTGGGCACGGGCCAGCCGGCCCTGATCCTCGGCGGAGAAGTCGCTGCGGCGTCGCCGGATGGCCTCGGACTCTGCGGCGTCGAAGGCCGCCACGTACTCGCCGACCGCATCGCGGTACTCGACCTGGGCGGCGCGGTCGTCGAGGATGTCGTCGAGATGCGCGGGCCGCAGCAGATCGGCGCGGCTCTTGGCCTTGTGGAACGCGAGCGTCAGCGGTTCCCGCATGTCGGTCATCACCGGGAAGTCGAGCAGCTTGGCGACGTCGATCTCGTAGGACAGCCAGCGCTGGTCGGTGGCGTCGTGCCTCTGGAGCACCCTGGCGATCTCCCGCCGGTTACCGTCCGCACGGGTTTGACCGGCCGCCTTCTCCCGGGCCAGCGCGACCTTGGTCTCCTGCTTGATCCGGTAGCGCTCCAGCCGGCGCTGAGCGCGGCGTTCGTTGGCCGCCGACACGCCCCGCACCGCGCCGCCGATCACACCGCTGAGCGGAAAGATCAGCCACCAGAAGTTTCCGGCGAAATGCAGGAGCGACTCCACATGCCCAGAATGCCACCGCCGGGTGTGGTGGGATTGCCGAGTGTCGGACGCCCCAGCTCCCGAGCCCGCCATCATCGCCCGCGGATTGACCATGCGCGGCCCGTGGGGACCGGTGTACGGCCCCGTCGACCTGGAGGTGGCGGCGGGCGGGGTGACCGTGCTGGTGTGTCCGGCCGGGTCGGGGCGCACCGCTCTGTCGATGACGCTGGCCGGCCGGATGCGCCCGAGGTCCGGCACGCTGTCGGTGTTCGGCCGCACCCGGGTGCAGGACATCTTCGCCGCCGCGGCGCTGGCCGGCATCGATGAACTCGACACCGTCGCCGAGTCCGTCACCGTGCGCGACCTGATCACCGAGCAACTGCGCTGGGATGCCCGGTGGTACAAGCTGATCCGACGCGCCGACGAGGCCGACCTGGCGCGGGTGTGCGGGCCGGTGTTCGGTGAGCTGCCGCTGCCGCCGCTCTCGGAGTACGTCGAGGAGCTCACCGAACTCGACGGCCTGCTGCTGCGCATCGCGCTGGCCAACACCAACCGCCCGCCGCTGCTTGTGGTCGGCAACCTCGAACAGGTGACCAGCGACCACAACCGGGACCTGCTGGTCGGGCGGCTCGTCGACCTCGGCCGCGACCAGACGGTGCTCACCGCCAGCGTCAACGGCGTCACCGGCCATCCGGTACGACAGGTCCCGGTCGCCAACGTCTCCCGCGCCGAGCTCGCGGGGCAGCAGAAGGGTGGTTCCTAGTGGTGCTTGCCGGTATGTCGCTGGGCACCGACCTCAAGCGGTACTCCCGCGGTCTGATGCCGCGCATCGCGCTCGTCACGATCATCCTGATGCCGCTGCTGTACGGCGCGATGTACCTGTGGGCGTTCTGGAATCCCTTCGCCGAAGTCAACAAGGTGCCGGTGGCGCTGGTGAACGAGGATCGCGGCGCCCAGGCGCAGGGCCAGCCCGTGCGTGCCGGCGACGAGGTCGCCCGCGCCCTGATCGACTCCGGCCAGCTCGACCTGACCGAGGTGTCGGCCGCCGAGGCCGCCGACGGGGTGGCCGGCGGCCGCTACTACTTCTCGATCACGTTGCCCGAGGACTTCTCCGCCCGGGTGAGCTCCCCTGCGGGTCCGGACCCGCAGCAGGCGCAGATCCGGTTCACCTTCAACGACGCCAACAACTACCTCGGCACGGTCATCGGGCAGAACGCGTCTCGCGAAATCCTCAACCAGGTCAACGCGACGATCGCCGAGCGGGGGATCGGCACCGTGGTGAACGGACTCGGCGACGCCGGTCGCGGACTGGACCAGGCCGCCGACGGCGCACAGCAATTGGCCGGGGGACTCACCACCGCGGACGACGGTGCACGCAAGCTCGCCGGCGGCGCCGACACGCTGGAGTCGGGGCTGCGCAGCGCGCAGTCCGGATCGGCACAACTGGCCGCGGGCACCCGGCGGCTGGCCGGAGCCGTCGACACCGCCACCGGGCCGCTGCTCGAATTCCTGGACCGGGTGGGCGGTTTGGGGCTGAATCCCGACGAGGTCGCCGGCGCCGCAGAGCACCTGTCCGGCGCGGTTCGCTCGACGACCGACCGGATCGCCGCGCTCAACGTCAGCAGCGCCCAGGCCGCGGCGATCGTCGACCAGACGGTTGGGTTCCTGCAGTCCAACCCCGACCCGGCAGTCCGCGACGCCGGACACGCCCTGGCCGGCGCCCAGCGTCTGCTCCGCGCCCAGGGCATCGACCCCACGACCGATGAAGGTCTGGTTCGGTTGCGCGACAGCGCCTCTCGCCTGGAGACCGAGCTCGGCGACCCGAACAGTAAGCTCCGCACGTTCCTGACCCGGTCGCTGAACGGCGGGCTGCGGGCCGACGTCGCCGCCCTGCGTGACAGTGTCGACCAACTCGATTCCGGTGCGCACCGCCTCGATGCCGGGTTGGTGCAGCTCGCCGACGGCGGAGAGCAACTGTCGTCCGGAGCGCATCAACTCGCGGACGGCACCGGCAAGCTCGCGGCCGGCGGCCAGGAGCTGGCCACCAAGCTGCGCGAGGGCGCCACGCAGATCCCGTCGTGGAACCCGCAGCAGCGCACCGCGGTGGCGCGCACCCTGGCCGCGCCGACGGGCCTCGACATGCGCAACACCCATCCCGCGGCCACCTTCGGCACCGGCTTCGCCCCGTTCTTCATGCCGTTGGCGCTGTTCATCGGGGCGCTGATCGTGTGGATGTTGTTGACGCCGTTGCAGTCCCGACCCATCGTCAACGGACTGGGTGCGCTGCGCGTGGTGCTGGCCTCCTACTGGCCCGGACTGCTGATCGTGGCGTGCCAGGTGGTGGTGATGTACGCCGTCGTGCACTTCGGGGTCGGGTTGCACGCCGAGTATCCGGTGGCCACGGTCGCGTTCCTGATCCTGGTGTCCGGCGCCTTCCTGGCCCTGATCCAGGCGTTCAACGCGGTGTTCGGTGTCGCGGTGGGCAGGGTGGTGACGCTGGCGTTCCTGATGCTGCAACTGGTCTCGGCCGGCGGCATCTATCCCGTCGAGACCACCGCCAAGCCGTTCCAGATCCTGCACCCGCTCGATCCGATGACCTACGCGGTCAACGGATTACGACAGTTGACGGTCGGCGGTGTGGACGCGCGGCTGTGGACCGCGATCGCGGTGCTCGCCGCGGTGCTGCTGGCGTCGCTGGCGGCCAGTTCGTGGGCGGCGCGGCGCAACCGGCAGTACACCATGGAGCAGCTGCACCCACCGATCGAGGTGTGAGGTGAACCGTGCGGACGACCAGCGGCTCAAGGACTTCGCCGGCACGGTGGTGCTGCTTCTGCTGCAGGGATTCGTGTGGCGGGCCGCGATGTTCCTCACCCACGGCGGCGGGCCGGTGCTGCGCTACGGCGGGTTCGCGCTGCTGATGCTCACCGTCGCGGTGTCCGTGTGGCGGGTGGCCCGGGGGCGTCCGGCCGTGTGGTTGGCCCTCGGCGGCTGTGGGGTGCAACTGGTGATCGGCGCGCTGACCCTGCTCTTCTGACGCCGAAACTGTATTCCACGTTGACTTTTCCGCGCGATATCGCCGCGCGGAATACCGTTTCGGCGGGCGTCAGGGCAGTCCGATGCGGCGGTAGCGCTCGAAACGGGCGGTCAGCCGCTGCTCGGCGGGCACCGACCTCAGCGCGTGCAATTCCGCGGCGATGGTCGCCGAGAGCCGCTCGATGAAGGCTCGGGGTTCGTCGGCCGCGTCAGGGTGCTCGGGCACCACCGAGTCGACGATGCCGTTGGCGAGCAGGTCGACAGATCGAACGCCTTGTGCCGCAGCGAGTTCGGCCGCGTGGTCGATGTCGCGGTAGACGATCGCGCTGGCCCCCTCCGGCGGCAGCGGCGCCAGCCAGCCGTGCAGCGCCGCGAGCACCCGGTCGGCGGGCACCATCGCCAGGGCGGGGCCGCCGCTGCCCTGGCCGAGGAGCACCGACACCGTCGGGGTGTCCAGCGTGACGAGATCGGCCAGGCAGCGGGCGATCTCACCGGCCAGCCCGTCCTCCTCGGCCTCGACCGAGAGCGCCGGCCCCGCGGTGTCGATGACCAGCACCAGCGGCAACTGCAGGCCGGCGGCCAGCGCCATGCCGCGTCGCGCCTCCCGCAGGGCCGCGGGCCCGACGACCCCGCCGACCACACGCTGCTGGCCCAGTACGACGGCGGGCTGGCCGCCGAACCGTGCCAGCGCCAGCAGCGTCGTCGCCGCTTCGCCCTGCCCCGTCCCGGACAGCAGCACCCGCTCGGTGGAGCCGTGGCGCAGTAGCGCGCCGACCCCGGGCCGGTCCGGTCTGCGGGACACCTCGACCGATTCCCAGGCCGGGATGTCGGGCAGCGGTTCCGCCGGGGGAGCGGGCGGAGCCTGCCCGGGTGCGTCGGCGACCACCGTCAGTGTGCGGTCGAGGGTGGCCCGCAGGATGTCCAGGGGTACCACCGCGTCGACGACGCCGTGGCGCTGCAGATTCTCCGCCGTCTGGACACCGGGCGGGAAGGGCTCGCCGTAGAGGTGTTCGTACACGCGCGGGCCCAGGAAGCCGATCAGCGCGCCCGGTTCAGCCGCGGTGACATGCCCCAGCGACCCCCAGGAGGCGAACACCCCGCCCGTGGTGGGGTGGCGCAGGTACACCAGGTAGGGAAGATGCGCCTGCTTGTGCACCTCGACCGCGGCGGTGATCTTGACCATCTGCAGGAACGCGACCGTGCCCTCCTGCATGCGGGTGCCGCCCGAGCTCGGGGAGGCCAGCAGCGGCAGGCGCTCGGCGGTGGCCCGGCGCACCGCCGCCACGATGCGCTCCGCGGCGGCCACACCGATCGACCCGGCGAGGAAGTCGAACTCGCACGCCACCAGCGCGACCCTGCGGCCGAACACGCGGCCCTCGCCGGTCAGCACCGCCTCGTCCAGACCGGTCGCGGCGGCGGCATCGGCCAGCTCCCGCCGGTAGGACTCAGAGGTCGCGACCTCGAGCGGCGGATCGTCCCAGCTGACGAACGAGCCCTGGTCGAGGAGGGTGTCGCGCAGCTCGAGGGCGCGGATCCGGCTCACAGGAAGAGGCTAATAGTCTGTGGGCATGATTGAAGCCACCCGAGACGGCAACGTGCTGACCCTGGAGATGCAGCGTCCTGAGCGGCGCAACGCGCTGAACGCGGCACTGGTCGACGGCCTGCGCGAGGCGATCGAGAAAGCGGCCGTGGAGGACGTCCGCGCGATCGTGCTCACCGGCCAGGGGCACGTGTTCAGCTCAGGGGCGGACCTGTCGGGCGGTCAGGGTGTCGCCGACGAGCTGCCGGACAAGGCGAGGGCGCTCAACCTGGCGATCGACCGGGCTCCCGTGCCGGTCATCGGCGCCGTCAACGGCCCCGCGATCGGCGCAGGCGTCATCCTGTCGATGATCTGCGATCTGCGCGTGGTGGCCCCCGAGGCCTATTTCCAGTTTCCCGTCGCCAAGTACGGCATCGCGCTGGACAACTGGAGTATCCGCCGGCTGACGTCGCTGGTGGGTGCGGGCCGGGCGCGCGGCATGCTGCTGGCCGCCGAGCGCCTCACCGCCGAGACGGCCCTGCAGACCGGGATGGCCAACCGGCTCGGCACGCTGGCCGACGCGCAGGCGTGGGCGCAGGAGATCGCGGGGTACGCGCCGCTGGCCCTGCAGCACGCCAAGCGGGTGCTCAACGACGACGGCGCCTACGAGGATCCGTGGCCCGCGCACCAGGAGTTGTTCGACCGCGCCTGGAAGAGCCAGGACATCATCGAGGCGCAGGTGGCGCGTATCGAGAAGCGCGCGCCGAAGTTCCAGGGCGCCTGATGCTCGGCGCGGCGCTGCGGTTCGGGTTCGGGACCGCGTCCCTGCTGGCCGGCGGCTGGGTGCTGCGGGCATTGCAGGGCACCCCGGAGTCGCTGGGGGCCACCCCGGCCGAGATCGCACCGGTGGCGCGGCGCTCCCCGCAGTACCGCGACGGGAAGTTCGTCAACCTCGAGGCGCCGTCGGGCATGACGGCCGACCGCGAGGCGCAGCGGATGCTGCTGCGCGATCTGGCCAACGCCGGGAACTCGGGTAAGCCGCCGGGACCGATCCCGCTCGCCGATCCTCCGGCGCCGCATCCGGCCGCCGGTCCCGCGGCGGCCAGCTGGTACGGCCACTCCAGCGCGATGATCGAAGTCGACGGGTACCGCGTGCTGGCCGACCCGGTGTGGAGCCGGCGCTGCTCGCCGTCGCGCGCCGTCGGTCCGGCGCGCATGCACGAGGTGCCGCTGCTGATCGAAGCGCTGCCCGCCGTCGACGCCGTGGTGATCAGCCACGATCACTACGACCACCTCGACATCGACACGATCGTCGCGCTGGCGCACAGTCAGCGGGCGCCGTTCCTCGTACCGCTGGGCATCGGCGCGCACCTGCGTAAGTGGGGCATTCCGGAGAGCCGGATCGTCGAGCTGGACTGGTACGAGTCCCACCGCATCGGCGACCTGACGCTGGTGTGCACCCCGGCTCGGCACTTCTCCGGCCGGCTGTTCACCCGTGACACCACGCTGTGGGCGTCGTGGGTGGTGATGGGTCCGTCGCACCGCGCCTTCTTCGGCGGCGACACCGGGTACACCAAGAGCTTCGCCGAGATCGGCGCCGAGTTCGGCCCGTTCGACCTGACGCTGCTGCCGATCGGGGCCTACCATCCGGCGTTCTCCGACATCCACATGAACCCCGAGGACGCGGTTCGCGCCCACCTGGATCTGACCGACGCAGACGCCGGCCTGATGATGCCGATCCACTGGGCGACGTTCCGGCTGGCGCCGCACCCGTGGGCCGAGCCGGCCGAACGCCTGGTCGCCGCCGCCGACGCCGAAGGTGTGCGCATCGCGGTCCCCGTTCCGGGGGGACGGGTGGACGGCGAATCGACATTCGACCCGTGGTGGCGCCTGTAGACGGTGCCGACGGGTTACCGTTCGACCATGAAACCCCGGGTGGCCGCGCTCGCGATGCTCACCGTGCTCGTCGTCGGGTGCGGCGCCGGCTCGACACCGTCCTCGTCCCAGCCCTCGACCTCGCCGTCGACCGCCGACCAGGCAGGAGACACCCCGCCCCCGCTGGTGCCCGCGATGCCCCTGCCGGAGAACGCGGTCGACGACGCGGTGGCCAGGCTCGACGAGCTGGCCGGGGACCTGATGCGCAAGTCGGGGATCCCGGGCATGGCGGTGGCCGTCGTCCACGCCGGAAAGACGGTGTACGCCAAGGGTTTCGGGGTCAAAGACGCGACGCTGCCCGAGGATCCCGGCAATCGAATCGATCCGGACACGGTCTTTCAGCTGGCTTCGGTGTCCAAGTCGCTGGCGGCCACCGTGGTGGCCCACCAGGTCGGGGTGAAGTCGGTGGACTGGAACACCCCGATCGTGGCGAAGTTGCCCTGGTTCGCGCTGTCCGACCCGGCGGTCACCCCGATGGTGACGATCGGGGACATGATGTCGCACCGCTCCGGGCTGCCCGACCACGCCGGCGACCAGCTCGAGGACCTCGGCTACGACCGCAGGCAGGTTCTCGAGAAACTGCGCGACTACCCGCTCGACCCCTTCCGGATCTCCTACGCCTACACCAATTTCGGTTTCACCGCGGGTGCGGAGGCGGCCGCGGTGGCGGCGGGCAAGCCGTGGGAGAACCTGGCCGCCGACGTGCTGTTCACCCCGCTGGGCATGACGACGGCCAGTTACCGCTACGCCGATTTCGCGAAGCGGCCCGACCGCGCGGTGGGCCACATCCACGTCGACGGCTCCTACCAACCGCGCTACATCCGCAACGCCGACGCCGAAGGGCCGGCCGGCGGGGCCAGCGCATCGGTTCAGGACATGACCCATTGGCTGGCCATGATGCTGGCCGACGGCAGCTATCAGGGCAAGCAGGTGGTCGACCGTGCCGCGCTGCTGCCTGCGGTGACCCCGCAGATCGTGTCGAGTCCCGCCGCCGAACCGGCGATGCGCTCGGGCTTCTACGGTTTCGGGTTCAACGTCGGCACCACGTCGGCGGCGCGGACCGAACTGAGTCACTCCGGGGCGTTCGAGCTGGGCGCCGGGACGAATGTGCTGATCCTGCCGTCGGCCGACGTGGCGATCGTCGCGCTGACCAACGCCACGCCGATCGGAGTCCCGGAGACGTTGACCGCCGAGTTCGCCGACCTCGTGCAGTTCGGCGAGATCCGGCAGGACTGGTACGGCCTCTACCGCAAGGCGTTCGAGGCCATGGACGTCCCGGTCGGATCGCTGACCGGCAAGACCCCGCCGCCCGATCCGGCGCCGCCGGCGCCGTTGGGCGCCTACACCGGCACGTACCGCAACGGCTTCTGGGGTGCGGCGACGGTCGCCGAGGTCGACGGCGCGCTGCGGCTGCGGCTGGGCCCTACGCTGGACGTGGAGCTGCGGCACTGGGACGGCAACGTGTTCACGTTCGCGTTCGTCACCGAGAACGCGCCGCCGGGAACGGTGTCGAAGGCGACGTTCGACGGCGACCGGCTGACGCTGGAGTACTACGACGAGGACGGCAGGGGAGTGTTCGTCCGATGACCGCCTCCACCACGACGCCCAAGCCAACGTTCGGGCGAAGAAGTACGAGAGAAACCCGCCAGAACGTCGAATTCGACGGGTGCAGGGCGCTTTCATGACCGCCGTCGTGTCCGCCGGCCTCTCCGATGCCGAGGTCGCGCAGCGCATCGCCGAGGGCAAGACCAACGACGTCCCCACGCGCGCGGCGCGCAGCGTCTCGGAGATCGTGCGCGGCAACGTGTTCACCCGCATCAACGCGATCCTGGGCGTGCTGCTGGTCATCGTGCTGTCCACCGGCTCGCTGATCAACGGTGCGTTCGGCCTGCTGATCATCGCCAACAGTGCGATCGGCATCATCCAGGAGTTGCGCGCCAAACGGACGCTGGACAAGCTCGCGATCGTCGGTCAGGCGAAACCGTTGGTGCGCAGGCAGTCTGGCACTGAGCCGCTGCTCCCCAGCGAGGTGGTACTCGACGACGTCATCGAGCTGGGGCCGGGGGACCAGATCGTCGTCGACGGCGACATTCTCGAGGCGGCCAACCTCGAGGTCGACGAGTCGCTGCTGACGGGGGAGGCCGACCCGATCACCAAAACCGCTGGCGAGCATGTGATGTCGGGCAGCTTTGTGGTCGCCGGCGGCGGCGCCTACCGGGCCACGAAGGTCGGCCGCGAGGCGTACGCCGCCAAGCTGGCCGAGGAGGCCAGCAAGTTCACGCTGGTGAAATCCGAACTGCGCAGCGGCATCAACACGATCCTGCAGTTCATCACCTACCTGCTGGTGCCGGCCGGAGCGCTGATCATCTACACCCAGCTCTTCACCACCGACGCCGGGTGGCAGGAGTCGGTGCTGCGCATGGTCGGCGCGCTGGTGCCGATGGTGCCCGAAGGCCTGGTGCTGATGACCTCGATCGCGTTCGCGGTCGGCGTGGTCCGGCTGGGCCGGCGGCAGTGCCTGGTCAACGAACTCCCCGCGATCGAGGGCCTCGCGCGGGTCGACGTGGTGTGCGCCGACAAGACCGGCACCCTCACCGAGAACGGTATGCGGGTCAGCGATCTGAAGAGACTCGACGCCTCGGGCGTGACGGAGGTCCTGGCCCAACTCGCCGCCGACGACCCCCGGCCCAACGCCAGCATGGCCGCGATCGCGGAGGCCTACCGGATGCCACCGGGCTGGAGCCCGACGGCCACCGCGCCGTTCAAGTCGGCGACCAAATGGAGCGGCACGTCCTACGGCGAGCACGGCAACTGGGTGATCGGCGCGCCGGACGTCCTGCTGGATCCGGCGTCACCGGCCGCCGAGGAGGCCGAGCGGATCGGCGCCCGCGGCCTGCGGGTGCTGCTGCTGGGCTCCAGCGACCTCCCCGTCGACGACCCCGGCGCACCCGGCACCGTCACCCCCGCCGCGTTGGTGGTGCTCGAGCAGCGCGTCCGCCCCGATGCCCGTGACACCCTCGATTACTTTGCCTCCCAACATGTGTCGGTCAAGGTGATCTCCGGGGACAACGCCGTGTCGGTCGGTGCGGTCGCCGGCTCGCTCGGTCTCACCGGCGAGACCATGGACGCGCGCCTGCTACCGGCGGAGCCCGATCGGCTGGCCGAGGCGCTGGAGGAGTACACGACGTTCGGGCGGGTACGGCCCGACCAGAAGCGGTCGATGGTGCATGCGCTGCAGTCACGCGGCCACACCGTCGCGATGACCGGCGACGGCGTCAACGACGTGCTGGCCCTCAAGGACGCCGACATCGGCGTCGCCATGGGGTCGGGAAGTTCCGCGTCACGCGCGGTGGCGCAGATCGTGTTGCTGGACAACAAGTTCGCCACCCTGCCCTACGTGGTCGGCGAGGGCCGGAGGGTGATCGGCAACATCGAACGGGTCTCCAACCTGTTCCTGACCAAGACCGTGTACTCGGTGCTGCTCGCGGTGCTCGTCGGGCTGGCGGGTCTGTCGGCCGAGATCTTCGGCACCGATCCGCTGCTGTTCCCGTTCCAGCCGATCCACGTCACGATCGCCGCGTGGTTCACGATCGGCATCCCGGCGTTCATCCTGTCGCTGGCACCCAACGCCGAACGTGCCCATCCGGGTTTCGTGCGGCGCGTGATGACCTCGGCGCTGCCGTCGGGTCTGGCCGTGGGGATCGCGACGTTCGCCTCGTATCTGCTGGCCTACCAGGGGCGGGCGGCGAGCCAGGTCGAACAGACGCAAGCCTCGACCGCGGCGCTGATCACGTTGCTGGTCTCCGCCCTGTGGGTGCTCGCCGTGGTCGCCCGGCCCTACGAGTGGTGGCGGGTGGCGCTCGTCGCGGCCTCCGCGCTCGCCTACGTGGCGATCTTCTCTCTGCCCGGCGCGCGCGAGCTGTTCATGCTCGATCCGTCGAACGTCGCGACGACGTCCACCGCGCTGGGGATCGGGGTGCTCGGCGCGGCCGCCGTCGAGGTGATCTGGTGGGTCCAGGGCGCCGTGCTGGGCGAAACCCGCAGGCTGTGGCGTTCGCCGGACCGGTGAAGAAGGGCGCATGGGGTTTGTGGACACCCGCCACCGCCGAGATCGCCAGCAGGTCGGTCCACCAGGACCACCGCGGTAATGGCCTGCACCGTCACCGGTAAGCAAGCTGTGTACCAACGGCATTGCGGTCAGTCCTCCATGATCGAGGCGCTCAACCTGCCACCGGGCATTCGCCGAGCAGCGAGGTGGTCAGCATGATGCGGCCCAGCGCCACCCATGCGGCGCCGTAATAGGTAGGCGACCGCTGCTGAAGTCGCGCCGCCGCGTCGAGGCGCTCGACGGCGCCGTCGGTATTGCCCACGCCCTGCTCGGTCGCCGCCGCGGCCACCAGGGCGACGGGATGCTGCCAATCGCTGGCAGCAGACCCATCCAGGTTCCGCAGCGCGGGAACGGCACCCGGCGCCGTGAGGATCGGGCGCATCGCACCCGCGAGGGCTCGGTCCTCTCGATCGCAGGATTCCGCGAATCGGACTGGCATTCGCGCGGCGTCGAGCCCAAAGCGTATCGGCCCCCCGCGGACGGGTCCGGTGGGCACCGCGTGCCCGACTTCGCTGACCCGGGCCCAATCGGGCGGCAGCATCCCGGCCCCGAGGAGCTGCCACGCCACCACCCGTTGGGTGCGGGTGATGTCCACCCAGCGTCGGTCGGCCGAAGCCTCGAAGGGTGATTGTTCGACGCGAGGATCGCGGTGCCAGACCGGTCCGCGCAAGGTGAGGGCACTGTCGGTCGACCGCCTGTCGGCCGACGCCTCGAAGAGCTCCCAATCGGCGCGAGGACTGAAGTACCCCGGATTGACGACGTACGGCGGCGTTCTGGCCCAGTTGCCGCCGACCAGGATGCGCCCTAGTCCTGCCACCCATACACCCGGCGGATTCAGCTCGCCTACCTTAGCCGTTGAAGTGCCAACGGCTACCGTCTCTCTCCGCAGGATCGCCTCGCCCAGCCCCTTGCCATCCTCCGTGAACTCGGGCGCATTGAAGCGTCGACCGGCCACGACCAACGCGCGCGCCGCATCGAGATCGGCATCCGCAGCGCTGTTGACATCGGTGACCTTGTCAGCGGCCCACCGCCACGCGAGCAAACCGTCGGCGCGGCGCAGATGGGTCTTCGTCCACTCCCATATCGACCGGAACCGCGCCTGGTCGTCAACCGCGACTGCGATGAGCATCGCGTAAGCCTGTCCCTCGCTCACAACGTCACCACCCTCGTCGCGGCGGACGACCCGCCCGTCGGGTTCGACGTACTCATCCAGGAACTGTCGACCAGTGGTGCGCGCAGTATCCTCGCGCATGCGGGCAACGCCCGCCGCGTCGAGCCGCGGATCGATCGCATTCGCGACCCACCAACCGGCGCCGACCACCAACACCAGCAGCAGCGCAAGGGCCGGCCCGCTGCTCAGCCGCCGCCTCACCTGGGCCCCCGAGGAACCGAAAGATCACCGGTCGTCAGGTCCGTATTCATTGGCGCGGTGTCGTCAACACCCAGAAGCATTCGAGCGGTGTCGTCGACCGGGCGTGCGCGGCGAACCACATCTCGCCAGTGCGCCCGCACGGATTGGTGCAGCGGAGGATCGGTGCGGTGTCTCGGCGGCGACACCGCAACCGAAAGCGTTACGGCAGACCTGTCCGAGTCCAGTCGCGCTGTCCGGTCACCGTCCGGATTCAGTCGCGCTGTTCGGTCACCGTCCGGATTCAGTCGCGCTGTCCGGTCACCGTCCGGATTCAGTCGCGCTGTCCGGTCACCGTCCGGATTCAGTCGCGCTGTCTGGTCACCATCCCAGTCTCGCCCTGCAATCTCGTCAACCGGTCGTTCGCGGCGAACTACCTGACGCCAGCGCGCCCGCACCCCGTGGTGCTCCGCCGCATCCGTTTGCGGTTCAGGCCGCCGCGGCGGTCGCGCCCTGACCCGCAGGACCGCTGCGCCCACGATGGCGAGGACGAACAGCAGGACCGCGATCCGCTTTCCGCCTGAGCGTTCGATTGACGCGGGCATCGTCGTTTTCGCTTTGTCCACTGCATCTCCGCCGGCGGGCATCGTCAAGGTTGGTGGATTCAGTGCGGTGGGGGCCTCGGGAACGTCCCGCAGCGTGCGCAGCAGAGGACCATCCGGCCCGTCGGTAAGCAGGAGACTCATCGGCTGACCACGCAGGAATTCAACGGGTTGGCGCCATTCCCGGCCATTTGCCGTCATAACGGCCTGGTACCGCCCCGCGGGGACCGTGGCGTACCCGGTGATCAGACCGTACGCAGCCTGATTCACCAGCACCATCGGCTCATTCTTCTGCGGCAGCGCGAGCGCGACGTAGACAGATCCCGCAGCATTGGCGGCGTCCAGCACCCGCACAGCGGAGTCGGGCCCTAGCCCGCCCGGCGGCCCGTCCGGTGCGAGTTGCGCCGCGACACGGCTGGTGTCGGCCGCGGAGAACAGTGCGAGTGTGTAGGTCGCCCCCGGCGAGAGCGTGATCACCTGCCGGATCACCGGCGTACCACCGGCACGGTTCGTGACCACCACGTACGTCCCGGCAGGCATCGACCGATAGCCGGAGGGATTCGCGGCGTCGCTCGCCTCGAGCGAGCCGGCGGCGGTGCCGTCGATGCCCACCACGGTGAGTTGCTCGGCCGGTCGGTCACGGCGCAGATCGGCGACCCGCAGCGCCGCCGGAGCGTCCTGCCGCGGCGTCGGCCCTGTGCCCAAACCGACATCCCAGCCGCGCGCCGGAAATCGAACTTCGAGTCCGTTCGAAGTCAGATCCACCGACTCGACCGCGAACGGTCCTTCTTGGTGTTGGAAAAATGCCGCCACACCTTCCAGCTGTCGGCGCGGGCCGCCCAGTGTGATTTCGCGTCGCGGCGTGCCGGCGTCGCTCTCTCCTGCGATGGTCGAAACCGCCTCGACGCGAACGGGTTGCGTTGCAGCGACCACAGCCAGCGTCGCAAGCACACGTTGGTCTATCGTCGGAGATTGCAGAACCGCGAGTACCTCGGCGTCGGTGGTACCGGCCAGGTGCGCCGCCAGTTGACCGCCGAACGCCGCAGCCGCGGGCGGCGGCGGCTTCGAGTTCGGTCGGCCGTTGTCGACACGAAGCACCTCCACTCGGGTTCCACTCGAGCCGAATATCGCGGCTGGATGTGAGTGTGCAACCGCCTCTGTGAGTACACCTTTCGGCGGCATGTTGGCACGCAGCGACGCCGTCGACACGACCCATTGGTAGTCGGTCCAGCCGTGCGGGGCCCAGCCCTTCACCTGTCCGTCGGTATCCACCTTGTAGGCCCACACGACGTTGCGCCGGTCTCGGCCGTCCCGGATGAAGTCCAGCCAGAACGCATCATCGACGATCAGACGGTCGGTCTTCGGCACGTTCTGCGAGACCCACTGCTGCGTCTGCCGCATCGACGCGTCTTCATCGGACTCCATCAAGCCGTGATAGACCGGCAGCCACAATGACACGGCGATGGACACGATGAGCGTCCCAGCGGCAAGCACCGGAAAACGGAAGCGCCGCAGGCCGATCGATCGCTGCTCGACGTTGCGGCAGACATAGCGCAGCGCGACCTCGCCGGTGGCCGCGGCAAGAAGCGCTGTCAGCGGCAGCGCGGACAGGATGAATGGCACCGGCAGATATCCGGGCCGCAGAACAATGACGATGAGCACGACCAACCCGACCGCGAAAGCCCGGAGGCGCTTGACGAACAGAGCGGCCAGGGCGATCGCGACGGCCAAGAACGGAAGACTCGGATCAAGCCGGAGCCATTCCTCAACGGTATGGCGCTTGAGCGAATAGGGGTCATCGAGCGTGCCGCCGGGCGTGCGCTGCCACAGCTGGAAACTGATGCCATCCCAGAGACTGACATGGCCGGGCCCGGGGACCAGCTCACCCCGCAGGACAGCCATCAGCAGGTAGCTGCTCACCACCACTCCGAACAGGGCGACGAACACGGCGAGCGCGTACCGGCGAGTCACCGGCGCCGGCCTGGTCCACACCAGCCAGGCGAACGTCGGCAGCAGCAGCAGCATGGTCTCTTTGGTCAGCACCGCTACGCCGAGACATATTGCTGCGCCGAACACTGCCGAAAGCCGGCGCCGGGGTGAGCACAGAAGCACCAGCGCGCCCAGCACCCAAGCGATGGCGAGATTGTCCAGATAGACCGTGCGGGTCAATGAGATAGACAATGGAGACAACGCGAAGATCGCGACAGCCACCGCGGCTGCCCACCGCGACATCTCGATTCGGCGCGCCAAGGCCCACAGCAGGGCAGCGGTGACCACGGCGACGATGACCATCAGGTATCTGCCGGCAGCGACTGCATTCCCGCCGAAGTCGGGACCTGTAATCACAGTCCACAGTGCCAACTGCAGCCAGCCGGCCGGCGGATGGTCGTACCAGTAGGTGTAGTGGGCGAGTTCACCCCATTCAGACACGGCGTAGGCCTGGGCCATATACGTGCCTTCGTCGTCGAGTCGGGCAGGCGACCCGGTCAGGTTCATCAACCGCACCAGTCCGGTGAGGATCAACAAGATCCCGAGTATCGGGATCGAGGGATTCAGACCGATTGCGCGAATCTTGAGACCCGGTCGTGCGCGGCGAACCACGTCGCCGCCGCGCGTGTCCACAGCGTCGTGCGGTGAAACGTGGTTCGGCGGTGTCGCCGTGGCCCTGTACTCGTCGGACCTTCGATCAAGATCTCGTCGCGCCGTGTCGTCAGGAATCAGGTCGAGTCGCGCAGTCATGCCGAAGCCCGCCGCTCGGATGTGCCGGTGCGATGGGCATTGGTATGAGTGGTCTTCTCCCAGCCGCCGTGTCCGCGGCTCTCGCGCCACACCGACCGCACGGCTGCAACGGCGAGGAGCAGCTGGTACGGGAATGTGCCCAGCATCAGTCGCGCGTGATCACGCACACGTATTCGGATGCCGAATTCGCGCCCGAACTCGCCAAGTGCGGCCGCCTCGACCGCCATCATGACGAACGTCGGCGCCAGCGGCAGAAACGTCACCAAGGCAGTCGGCACCGGAACCTTCAACACGAACATCGACGCAAGCGACACGGGCAACAACACTCCCGTCGCCGCCTGCAGGAAGGGCATCGCCAGCGTGTAGCGGGCCAACAGCCGCTGCCGCCGGCCAGGCAGCTTGCGCCACTCGCCCTTCCGATAAACCTGCAGAAACCCCTGATCCCATCGGGTGCGCTGCTTGACGAGGGAGCTGATGGATCCCGGAGTTTCTTCCCGCGTGACCGTTTGTGGGTCATACGCGACGGCCACCCGGGCACCGCGCGTCGACAGCCGCACCCCGATCTCGCAGTCCTCGGCCAGACAGTCACGATCCCAGCCGCCCACCTCCCGTAACAGCTTCGTCTTGGTGAACACGGTGTTGCCGCCGAGCGGAATGAATCGCTGATCGGCGTGGAAATGCAGTCGCGACCGGAACCAGAAGTAATACTCGAGGCAGTTGCGCAGCGACCACCAACTCGTCTGGACGTTCATCAGCTGCACGCCGGCCTGCACCACATCTGCGCCGGATTCCTCGAAGCGCGCTTCGACCAGACGCAGCAGTCCCGGATGCACCTCGTCCTCGGCGTCGAAGACACCGACGATGTCGCCGCGGCATGCGGGCAGCGCGGTGTTCAGTGCCTTCGGTTTGTTCTTCGGCATGTTGTGGTCCATGACCACCCTGACGATCCCCGGGTGGCGCGCCGCCCCCGCGCGCGCTACCGAATCAGTCTGCGGGTCGTCATGGCCGATGATCACGATCACCTCGTACCTGGGGTGGTCGAGCCGGGCCATCGCATCGATGGTGTCGCCCAGGACATCCTGTTCGTGGCGAGCCGGTAGCAGCAAAGAGAACGAGCGCGGTGCACCGGCTGCGCGACGCCGAAAACCCGTTGCTGCCAACGCTTCTGGACTGCGCCACGCATGCAGCATCCACCACAGGGTAGTGCCGGAGATGGTCACCAAACCCAGTGACAGAGCCGCCAGCACGCCGTTGAGCAGGAGCTGCGGCCACAATGCCGGACGGCTTTTGCTCTGCTCTTGGGGCATCAACGTCGGGGGGTGCTCAGCGCCGCCTGGAAATGCTTGTATGCCTTGGGCCGGCGGCAGTGCGCCGCTGGATTGGTTCGCGGGATGCCCACCAGAAGGCCCGGGTGGCATCGCTCCCGGCCCCTTGTCCGTCGCGGCAGATGACCCGCCGCCATTGGCCGATGGCACCGCTGGCTGTTGCGTGGGTTGGTGAGTGCCTCCAAAGGGCCGCCCGCTGAAGACGACCAAAGCGACGAAGAACAGAACGGCGCCGAACGCCACGGCAGTTCGCTTGACCCGCAGCCCCCAAAGATGTGTCTCATCAACAGTTACCGATTCATGCAGTGCGGCGTGGTTGTGCAATCTCCTCGATACCGGAGGCTTATGGGCCCTGCGGCGAAGGCGCTCAGTGTCGTCGACGGGTCGTGGACGGTGAACCACCTCATCGGCGCGCCTAGCCGAACGCACCGACTGCTGCCGCGAATGATCGGTATGGGGTCTCGGCGATCTCGTCGGTATCGGAGGCTTGTCGGCCCTGCGGCGAAGGCGCTCAGTGCCGTCGACGGGTCGTGGGCGGCGAACCAACTCACCGGCGCGCCTCGCCGCCCTCACCGACCGTTGCGGCGAACGATCGGTATGGAGTCCCAGCACAACCGAAGACATGACCGGCCTGACCCGGTCCGGTCGCGCGGTGTCGTCAACGTCGGGATCGAGTGGCGTGGTGTCGTCGGCACGTGGGTGCTGTCGCGCGGTGTCGCCATCCGATCCTGCGCGGCGAACCAGCTCACGCCAGTGCGCCCGCACCGATTCGTGCACTGCGGCATTGTCGTGCTGTCTCGGCCGCCGCAGCGGATCCGAAGGCTTAACGGCCACCGTTTCCTGATCTCATCGAGTGCTGTCCGTCGTCCGCAGCGAACCAGTTCGCAGACGCGCCGTAGCGTCCGTGCCGCTCCGCTGCCGATCGGTATCATCTTGTCAACTTCACGTGATGCGCGTGTGCGGTTTAGCGGCCGTTGATACCCCCCGGCGGGCACTGAAACCACACCTGCCCCAAGCAATCGCGCTGCTACGCAATCGCACCAGTTCGGGTGGCCGCACCACCTCGATCGGTGGGCCCTCAATAATTCTTTCCACGTCACTGGACTCGGCGAAACGAGTAGGGTTCGTCCCATAGGGCCAATGCGAGCACTAGTCCGCGTGGTCCGCTGAAAATGGTCAGCTCGGTGGCGGTGGGATGCCACGGTTTGTGTAGGGCGCGTTGACCGCCCGCCCGATGGTCGCGCAAATTGTCTTGGAGGGGCGGTGGAGTTCGTACTTGGTGTGTCAATGACATCGACGGCGGTCAGCATCGCACTTGTTGAGGGCGAAAAGGCCGACGGTGTCATCGTGGAGCACGATGTTCTGGACTTCACCACGGTCGATGCCTCGGCGGCGTTGAGCCCGTCCGATCACGTCGTCGCCGCGGTCCTGGGTACCCAGGAGGGCGCGTTGGCCGGCGGCCACCATCTGGTATCCACCGGAGTCGCGTGGACCGACCACACCGAAGCAGCCCTGCTGAGGCAGGCGTTGGTCGCCCGCGGCCTCGACGATGTACTGCTGGTGTCGGAGCTGCACGCCGCCGCGGCACTCACCCAACAAACAGGTCGGGCGCTGGGGTACCGCAAGACCGCACTGATGTTCGTCGGGCGCGACACCGCGACGCTGGCGATCGTCGATACCGTCGACGGCTCAGTGTTCGCGATACTCAGCCAAAGTCTGGCCGGCGAAGATGCGGCCACCGTCGTGGCCGGCATGGTCACCAGCCTTCAGGCCAGGGAACCAGCGGCCCAGGGCCTGTGCGTCGTCGGCTCCGGCGTGGACGTATCCGCGGTCAAGGCACGTTTGCAGGCCCTTGTCGCGGTGCCGGTCATCGCCCCGGAGAAGCCCCATCTGGCATTAGCCCGCGGCGCTGCGCTGGCATCGGCCCAAGCGCCCCGCTTCGATACGACCACTATCGGCTTGGCCTACTCACAGGATCCCGGCGACACGGTGATCCACCCAGCGGCCTACCCGATTGCGCTTGCCTATGACGCGACCACGCGCCTCGGCCATGATGAGGCTTCCTTGGGCGCCGCCTACACCGCTTCGGAACGCGGCGACGTGCCGCAACCCAGCAAGCCGTTCCTGATGATGGGCAGTTCGCTGACCGCCGTGTTTGCGGTCGGAATTACGGCACTGGCCATTGCGATGGCGATCAGTTTCCAGCCGAGTAAAAACGGGACGACGCTGCATTCCGGCGGTGTGATGCAGTCCCCGGCTTCGGCGGGCGCACCGCCCGCCGCGCCGCAACGGGTTCCCACACCGGCCGCCGACCCCGCGCCGACGGCGCCACCACCTGCGGCGGCCGTCGCCGAGATGGCACGGTTGAAGGTCCCGCCCTCCCCGCCGCCGCGGGTGGTGCGCAACGCAGCGCCCGCCCCGCAGGCCCCACCCGCCCCGCCAGCGCCGCCCCCGCGAGTTGCCTTGCCGCCCGTTGTGTTTCCGCCACTGGTCACCTGGCTACCTCCGATCCTTCAGCCGCCCCACATCTTCAGCCCGCCCAAACCGAAGCCTGGCCACGGCGGCGGCAGGGGTCACGGTGGCTCAGGGCGTGGCCACGGTGACTAGCGCAGGGAGTCGTTGAACGGCAGGCCCCGCAGTCACTCGTCGCCTTACTCGCGTGTCGCTTACAAACTCACGCCACTGGCAGGTGACAGGGCTTCGCTCCGTCATCGCGGAGGCCCCGGATGCCGCCGGGCTGGAGCTCGACGCCCGCGACACCCTCGATTACTCTGCCTCGCAACATGTCTCGGTCACGGTGATCTCCGGGGACGTCGCGGTCTCAGTCGGCCTCACCGGGGAGGCGATGGACGCACGCCGACTGCCGGCGGAGCCGATCGGCTGGCCGAGGCGCTAAAGGAGTACACGACATTCGGGCGAGTGCGGCCCGACCGGAAGCGGTCGATGGTGCATGCGCTGCAGTCACGCGGCCACACCGTCGCGATGACCGGTGACGGCGTCAACGACGTGCTGGCACTCAAGGACGCCGACATCGGCGTCGCCATGGGGTCGGGGAGCTCGGCGTCGCAGGCTGTGGCGTTCGCCGGACCGGTAAAGTCGGGCGCATGGGATTTCTGGACAAGGCGAAGGATCTTCTTTCCAAGAACGCCGACAAGGTGGACACCGTGATCGGCAAGGCCGGTGACCTCGTGGCCAAGAAGACGCAGGGCAAGTACGCCTCGACCGTCGACAAGGTGCAGGACGCCGCCAGGAAGGCAGTCGCCGACCAGGTCGCGCCGCAACAGCCCCCGGTGCCTCCGCAACCGCAGCAGCCCCCGGTGCCTCCGCAGCAGGAGCCCCCGACGGCTCCTCCGGTGTCGTAGGGCCGCCCGCGGTATGGCCAAGCTGTCGGTCTCGGTCGACGTGCCGCTGCCCCCCGAGCGGGCGTGGGAGAGCGCGTCGGACCTGTCCCGGTACAAGGAGTGGCTGTCCATTCACCGGGTGTGGCGCTCCCCGCTGCCCGACACCATCGACAAGGGCACCACGCTCGACTCGATCGTCGAGGTCAAGGGCATGCTCAACCGCGTGCGCTGGACCGTCGTGCACTACAAGCCACCGGAGGCGATGACGCTCAACGGTGACGGCCGCGGCGGCGTCAAGGTCAAGCTGATCGGCAAGGTCAAGGCGGCCCCTCAGGATCCGGCCGTCTCGACCGTGCAGTTCGACGTCCACCTCGGCGGGCCCGCGCTGTTCGGGCCGATCGGGATGGTCGTCGCCGGGGCTCTCAAGAGCGACATCCAGGAGTCGCTGAACCGCTTCAAGGCGGTCTTCGCGCCCTCCTGACCTCCCCGCGAGCAGACACGAACTCGTACGGATCGCGCCCGGAACGGCCGAGTTTGCGTCTGCTCGCGGTTCAGGACAGTGCGTCGGCGATCGGGGTGTCGCCGGAGATCAGGTCGAAGGTGCGGCCCGCCGTGTGCGGCGCATCGAGCACCCCGACGATCACCGCGGCGACGTCGGCGCGGGGGACCGCGCCGCGTCCGGTGCGCTCGGCGATGGTGACGTTGCCGGTCGGCGGGTCGTCGGTGAGCCGTCCCGGCCGCACGATGGTGGCGGAAAGTCCTCGGCGAGAACGGATCTCGTCATCGGCAGCGCCCTTGGCGCGCAGGTAGGCGACGAAGACCTCGTCCGCCGCGTCGTCGGGCGTGTCGACATCGGCCCCCATGGCCGAGATCATCACGTAGCGACCCACCCCTGCGGCCTCGGCGGCATCGGCCAGCAGGATCGCCGCGTCACAGTCCACGGTCTGCTTGCGCGCCGCCCCACTGCCCGGCCCCGCACCGGCGGCGAAGACCACCGCGTCGGCTCCGCGCAGGTGCGCCGCCACGTCGTCGACGGTCGAGTGCTCCAGGTCGATCACCACGGGTTCGGCGCCCGCCGCGGTCAGATCGGCGGCGTGTTCGGGATTGCGGATCAGCCCGGCGACCGAGTCGCCCCTGGCGCTGAGCAACGCCTCGGTGAGCAGTGCGATCTTGCCGTGTCCTCCTGCGATGACGACGCGCACGCGGACCTCCTTCTCGTCGAACGACACCACCCCCGTGTCTACCACCGTCGGCGCGGGGCGAAGATGAAGCCGTGTCGCACCTCACCGGTCGACGTCGCCGCGATGTCTGCCGTTCCGTTTCGGTCCATGTTGTTGTGTCAATACTTGCGCCCGTGCACTTGACCGCCGCTCGCCTCGTCACCCTGATCGCCACGTTGCTCGGCATCGCCGCCGCCCCGGCCGGGCTGTCTGCCGCGGCGCCTGCCGGCGTGCAGGGCCTGCTCGACATCGGCGGCATGCAGCGCACCTACGTCGTGCACGTGCCGCCCGGAGCGGCCAACGGCCTGGTGATCAATCTGCACGGTGCGGGTCTGACGGGCCGCGACCAGGCAGCGGCGACGAACTACGACGCCATCGCCGACCGGTACGGATTCGTCGTCGCCTACCCCGACGGCATCGACCTGAGCTGGGCTGACGGCCGCGGAGCGTCGGTCCCTGACCGGCAGGGCGTCGACGACGTCGGCTTCCTGTCCACGCTCATCACCGAGCTGACCCGGCAGTACGCCATCAGCCCGGGCCGGGTGTTCGTGACGGGGATGTCGGCCGGCGGGTTCATGGCCCAGCGGCTGGCCTGCGACCGGGCCGATCTGGTGGCAGCGGTGATGCCCGTCGCCGGCACGCTCGGCGCGGCCGTCCCGTGTGCGCCGTCGCGGCCGGTGTCGGTGCTCGAAGTGCACGGGGACGCCGACCCGGTGGTGCCGTTCACCGGCGGACCGATGGTCGGCCGCGGCGGCCCCAGCGACATCCTCTCCGCCCCGGCGATGGCCGACCGGTGGCGGGCGATCAACGGCTGCCCGCCGCCCGTCACGACGCCCGGCCGCTCGGTGTCGACCGGATGCGCAGACGGCACCGAGGTCGACTTCGTGACGATCCCGGGCGGCGGCCACGTCTGGCCCATGAGCTGGCCGTTCGACGCCTCTCAGGCGAGCGCCGACTTCTTCGCCGCGCACGGGCGCTGACGTCAGGTCCGGGTGCGCTGCAGGGCGGGAAGCACGACTTCGTCGACGAGCATGCGAACGGTCTCGTCGGTTGGCGGGCGGTCGGACATCAGACTGCGGAACACCAGGTAGCCGGGCAGCACGTCCCAGATCTCGGGGTTGATCGCGTCGGTGCCGATCTCGCCACGCGCGGCGGCCGTCGCCAGCACCTCTTCCATCATCGTGTGCCGGTGCCGGACGAACTTGTCCTGCATCGCCGCCCGCAGGTCCGCGCTGTGCGACATCTCGTTGAGCACTGCCCGCATCGTGCTCGCGTGTTCCCGGGAATGCGCGGCCACTGACGTACCGATCGCGATCAGATCCTCGCGGAGACTTCCGGTGTTGGGTGCTACCGCCGACTCCCGGGTGCCCTCGATGAACGCCGCGAGCACGAGGTCGGCTTTCGAGGGCCACCGGCGGTACATCGTGGCCTTGCTCGCCTTGGCTTCGGTGGCGACCGCGTCGACGGTCAGCCGGTCGTAACCATGTGACTGCAGCAGCCGCAGGGTGACCGTCAGCAGCTCGGCTTCCCGCTCGGTCCAGCAGTACTGCTCCGGTTCCGAGGCGCCGGACTTCGCCGAGTCGGGTACCACGCGTTCCACCGTATGCCTCTCCGCTGTCACCGCGCCGGAACCGCCAGCGCTTGCAGGGGACAGTACCGTACCGTACCGTTTCGTTCCGGCCACTCGGGTGTGCGGCGGCCGTCGGGGCGATCGGAAGTGGGCTCGCGGATGAGCAGGGTGTCGGTCGGAAGAGTCGTCAGACAACGGTGGACGATCATCGTCACCGTCGTCGTCGTCGCGATCGTCGGATTCAGTGTCTATCGTCTGCACGGCATCTTCGGCTCGACCAACACCGTGTCACGACCCAGCGCCGACGCCCTGGAGAACACCGGCTACAACCCCAAGCGGGTCCGCCTCGACGTGTTCGGCTCGCCCGGCACGGTGGCGACGATCAACTACCTCGACGCCGACGCCCAACCGCAGCGGGCCGACGACGTCACCCTGCCGTGGTCGACGACGTTGGCCACCGACGACCCCACGCTGTTCGCCGACCTGCGCGCGCAGGGCGACGGCGCCCAGATCGGTTGCCGCATCACGGTCAACGGTGTCGTCACCGACGAGAGGACCACCGACAACGTGAACGGATACATCGCCTGCATGGACAAGTCGGCGTGAGCGAGCGTCACTCCGTCGCCGAGCAGTCGAGGGTCGCGCGTCTGATCCGGGTGCTGGCCGTGCCGATCCTGCTGGTGTGGATCGCCGTCGCGGCACTGACGAACATCGCCGCACCGCAGCTCGAGGTCGTCGGCGCCGAACGCTCGGTGTCGATGAACGCCCCGGATGCGCCGTCGATCATGGCGAGGCGGCACATCGGCCAGGTCTTCGACGAATTCGATTCCGACAGTGCGGCCATGATCGTGCTCGAAGGGGACGAACCGCTCGGCGCCGACGCCCACCGCTACTACGACACCCTGGTCAAGCGGCTGGCGCAGGACACCACCCACGTGCAGCACATCCAGGACTTCTGGGGCGATCCGCTCACCGCGGGCGGCTCGCAGAGCAAGGACGGCAAGGCCGCGCTGGTGCAGGTGTACCTCGCCGGCAACCAGGGCGAGGCGCTGGCCAACCAATCCGTCGACGCGGTCCGCGACATCGTCGCCGAGGTGCCGGCGCCGCCGGGCGTCAAGGCCTACGTCACCGGTGCCGCTCCGCTGATCACCGACAACTTCGAAGTGGGCAGCGCGGGCACGCACAAGGTCACCGCCATCACGTTCCTCGTCATCGCGATCATGCTGCTCATCGTCTACCGATCCGTGGTCACGATGCTGATCGTGCTCGTGACGGTGGCCATCGAGCTGGCGGCCGCGCGCGGGGTCGTCGCGGTGCTCGCGAATTACGGGTTCATCGGCCTGTCCACCTATTCGACCAACCTGCTGACGCTCCTCGCGATCGCGGCAGGCACCGACTGGGCGATCTTCCTCGTCGGCCGCTACCACGAGGCCCGCAGTGCGGGCGAAGACCGAAAACCGGCGTACTACACCATGTTCCGCGGCACCGTGCACGTCATCGTCGGCTCCGGGTTGACGATTGCGGGCGCAGTGGCCTGCCTGTACTTCACCCGGCTGCCCTATTTCCAGACGCTCGGGGTGCCCGCGGCGATCGGTGTGCTGGTGACGCTGGCCGCCGCGCTGACGCTGGGTCCCGCGGTGCTCGTGATGACCGGCCGGTTCGGGCTGATGGAACCCAAGCGGGCGATGCGGACCAGGGGGTGGCGGCGCATCGGCACCGTGATCGTGCGCTGGCCGGGTCCGATCCTGGTGGTGACGTGCGCGATCGCCCTGATCGGACTGTTGGCGCTGCCCGGGTACAAGACCAGCTACGACGCACGGCCCTACCTGCCCGACACCGCCCCGGCGGTCGTCGGATACGCCGCGGCAGAACGGCACTTCTCCGAAGCCCGGCTCAACCCCGAACTGCTGATGATCGAGACCGATCACGACATGCGCAACCCGGCGGACATGCTGATCCTCGAGCGTGTCGCCAAGGCCGTGCTGCACACCCAGGGTGTGGCGCTGGTGCAGTCGATCACGCGGCCGCTGGGCACGCCGATCAGCCACAGCTCCATCCCGTTTCAGATCAGCGCGCAGAGTGCCAGCCAGATCATGAACCTGAGCTACCAGAAGGATCGCGCCGCCGACCTGATGAAGCAGGCGGCGGAGATCAGCAACACGATCGACATCCTCAAGCAGCAGCTCACCTTGCAGCAGGCGAGCGCGGCGGCGACCCACGAGCAGACCCAGGCCTTCCACGACACCGTCACGATCGTGACCGACCTGCGGGACAAGCTCGCGAACTTCGACGACCAGTTCCGGCCGCTGCGCAACTACTTCTACTGGGAGCCGCACTGTTTCGACATCCCGATGTGCGCGGCGCTGCGGTCGGTGTTCGACTCGCTCGACGGCATCAGCGCGCTCACCGATCAGTTCACCAGCATCACGGCCAGCCTCGACAAGCTCGACGCGCTGCAGCCGCAACTGCTCGCGTTGCTGCCGCCGCAGATCGCGATCCAGGAGCGCAACCGCGACCTGACGCTGTCCAACTATGCGACCACCGGTGGCACCAACGCCCAGAGCGAGGAAGCGTTGCGCAACGCCACCGCGATGGGTCAGGCGTTCGACACCGCCAAGAACGACGACTCGTTCTACCTGCCGCCCGAAGCCTTCGACAACCCCGACTTCAAGCGGGGGCTCAAGCTGTTCCTCTCACCCGACGGCAAGGCCGCCCGGATGACCATCACCCACCAGGGCAACCCGGCGACCCCCGAGGGGATCTCGCACATCGACTCGATCCGCGACTCGGCGTTCGACGCCATCAAGGCCACGCCGCTGTCCGACGCGAAGATCTATGTGGCGGGGGTCGCCGCCACCTACAAGGACGTCCAGGACGGTGCGAAGTACGACCTTCTGATCGTTGCCCTCGCGGCGCTCGCGCTCATCCTGCTGATCATGATGTTCATCACCCGCAGCCTCGTCGCGGCCACCGTCATCGTCGGCACCGTGGTGCTCTCGCTCGGTGCGTCCTTCGGGCTGTCGGTTCTGGTGTGGCAGTACATCTTCGGTATCCAGCTGTACTGGATCGTGCTCGCGCTGGCGGTGATCCTGCTGCTCGCGGTCGGCGCGGACTACAACCTGTTGTTGATCTCCCGGTTCAAAGAGGAGGTCGGAGCGGGCCTGAAGACCGGCAGCATCCGTGCGATGGCCGGCACCGGCGGGGTCGTCACCGCCGCCGGCTTGGTGTTCGCGGCGACCATGTCGTCGTTCGTCTTCAGCGACCTGGTGGTGCTCGGCCAGATCGGCACCACCATCGGCCTGGGTCTGCTGTTCGACACCCTGATCGTCCGGTCCTTCATGACCCCGTCGATCGCGGTCCTGCTCGGCCGCTGGTTCTGGTGGCCGCAGATCGTGCGCACCCGCCCGGCCAGCCAGATGCTGCGCCCCTACGGTCCGCGGCGGGCGGTGCGCGACCTGCTCGGCGGGTGAGACGGGAGGCGATCACCGGGACGGCGCGAAACATGGCCGAAACATGATCGCCGCCTGCCCGAAACGCGGAGCCGACATTCTCGTTCGGGACAAAGGAGTGCCGACCGTGAACCAGCTCGATCCCGCCGCGACCGCATGGCTGTTGGCCAGCACCGCTCTGGTGCTCCTCATGACGCCGGGTCTGGCGATCTTCTACGGCGGCATGGTGCGTACCACCGGCGTGCTGAACATGATCATGATGAGCTTCATCGCGATCCCGCTGGTGACGGTGACGTGGCTACTCCTCGGATACAGCCTCGCCTTCTCCGGCACGGGCGTCCACGGGGTGATCGGCGATCTGGCCCACGCCGGGATGAGCGGGATCGCGCCGGACACGCTGCACGGACAGGTGCCGGAGCTGTTGTTCGTGACGTTCCAGCTCAGCTTCGCGATCATCACCGCGGCTCTGGTCAGTGGCGCGATCGCCGACCGGGCCAAGTTCGCGGCGTGGGTGGTGTTCGTCCCGCTGTGGGTGGTGGTGGTGTACGCCGTTGTGGCGCACTGGGTGTGGGCGCCCGGCGGCTGGATGTTCCGGTGGGGTGTGCTCGACTACGCGGGCGGGCTCGTCGTCGAAATCGTCTCAGGCTCCTCGGCTTTGGCCCTGGCGCTGGTGCTCGGACCGCGCATCGGGTTCAAGAAGGACGCCATGCGGCCGCACAATCTGCCGTTCGTGCTGCTCGGCGTGGGGCTGCTGTGGTTCGGCTGGTTCGGGTTCAACGCCGGGTCGGCGCTGGCGGCCAACGGCACGGCCGCGGCGATCTTCCTCAACACCCTGGTGGCCGGCTGTCTGGGCATGCTGGGCTGGCTGACGGTCGAACAACTGCGCGACGGGAAGCCGACGACGTTCGGCGCGGCCTCCGGTGTGGTCGCCGGTCTGGTGGCCATCACACCGGCGTGCGGCACCGTCAACACCCTCGGCGCCGTCGTGGTCGGGTTGGCGGCAGGGGTGGTGTGCGCCTTCGCCATCGGGCTGAAATTCCGCCTGGGGTATGACGATTCGCTCGACGTCGTCGGGGTGCACTTCGTCGGCGGCGTGGTCGGCGTGCTGCTCATCGGGCTGCTCGCCACCGACGTGATGACCGGCGGCGCGAACGGTCTGTTCTACGGCGGCGGGCCGGCTCAGCTCGGGAGGCAGCTGGTGGCCGTGCTGGTGGTCGCGGCGTACGCGTTCGCGGCATCGTTCGCGCTCGCCACGCTGATCGACCGGGTGATCGGATTCCGGATCAGCGCCGAGGACGAGGTGTCGGGTGTCGACTTCTCCCAGCACGCTGAAACCGCCTACGCCGAGGGCGTTCACGGGCACGGTGCGCCTCCGCGGTCCGGTCTGTTCGGTGCCTCGGGGACGACGGCGCCGCGCCAGGCGGCATCGGAGGACACCGCCGGCTGACCGTGCCGGCGACGCCCCGCAGTCGCAGAAGAGCGCCGCGAGATTTTCGACGATGCGGTAAGTTGCAGTGCCTAAGAAGTTGAACCAAAGGTCAGCCTCACGGTGCGTCGGGCAGTAGGGCCGGACGCGGGTGGGCCGGATGTTGGGAGCGGTCGCAATGCTGACACCGACGGGGACGGTGCTGAATTGACCGATGTGGCAACGTCAGTGGACGTGGAGACCAGCCGTGCCATGCTGCGCCACATGCTCGTGGCCCGCGGCATCGACGACGAAGCCGTCCGGCTGCAGAATCAGGGCAGGGTTGACCTGTGGTTGTCCTGTCGGGGCCAGGAGGCGGCGCAGGTCGCCTCGGCGATGGCCATCGGTGACGCGGCGACGATCTTCCCCAGTTACCGCGACCACGCCGTCGCGGTCGTCCGTGGTATCGATGGCGTGGCGCTGGTCGCGCAGTGGGCCGGCCGCACCTTCTGCGGGTGGAATCCGCGCCGGCACCGGTTCTTCCCCTACACACTGGTGGTCGCGGCGCAGACGCTGCACGCCGTCGGTTACGCGATCGGGCGCAGGCTTCAGGACCGCACCGAGACGGTCGTCGTCTATCTCGGCGACGGGGCCACCAGCGAGGGCGACGTCTCGGAGGCGATGAACCTGGCAGCGGTCGAGTCCGCGCCGGTGCTGTTCGTGGTGCAGAACAACGGCTGGGCGATCTCCAAACCGAGTCACGAGCAGATGCTGACCTCGGTCGCCACCCGGGCGCGTGGCTTCGGCATCACCTCATGGTCGGTGGCCGACGACGATCCCGACGACACCTACCTGCAGTGTCTGACCGCCAGGCGGCACGTCGAGAGCACCGGCACGCCCGCGCTGGTCGAGCTGCACACCACCCGCACCGCGGGGCACAGCAGCTCCGACGCCCACACCGTCTACCGCGACCGGGACGAACTCTCGGCCGCCGCGTCGCGCGATCCGGTGCTGCGTTACCGGCAGAGGCTGCACACCGCCGGCCTGGTGGACGAACCCTGGCTGGACGACGTCGCGCACGACGTCGCCGCGCAGAGCCGGGCCATGGTGGAGGCCTTCGGGCGATGACCACCGGCGCACGGCCCCACTGCCTGGCCGAGTCACTCAATGGCGCGCTGCGCGGGCTGATGGCCGACGACGCGTCGGTGGTGCTGATCGGGCAGGACATCGGCCGTCTCGGCGGGGTCTTCCGCGTGACGAGAGGCCTGCAGGAACACTTCGGCTCGGGCCGGGTCCGCGATGCGGTGCTGGCGGAGTCGTCGATCGTCGGGCAGGCGATCGGCATGTCCATCGCGGGACTGAAACCGATCTGCGAGATCCAGTTCGACGGCTTCGTCTACCTCGCGATGAACCAGATCGTCACCCAGGCGGCGAGGATGCGCGACCGGTGGAACGGTGAGCTCGATCTGCATCTGGTGGTGCGGGTTCCGGTGGGCGGAGGAATCCGCGCCGTCGAGCACCACAGCGAGTCCAACGAGGCGCTGTTCGCCCACACCCCCGGCCTGCATGTCGCCTACCCGTCGGACCCCGAGGACGCGGCCGGCATGCTCGAGCACTCCTGCCGCCTCGGATCGCCGGTGGTCTTCTTCGAACCCAAGCGGCTGTACTGGAACCGCAGGCGTCAGGAGCGTCTCGCGGAGCCGGTCTCGGCGTTCGGCGCCCGCATCGTGCGCCGCGGATCCGACGTCACCGTCGCCGGATACGGGGCGGTCCTCGAGGACGTGCTCGCGGCGGCCGACGCGCTGGCAGGCACCGTCGACGTCGAGGTGATCGACCTGCGCTGGATCGCGCCGATGGACGTCGACGCGGTACTCGCCTCCGTCGCCCGCACCACCCGCCTGCTGGTGGTGCACGAGGCGGTCGGGTTCTGCGGTGTGGGAGCCGAATTGGCGGCCACCGTCGCCGAACGTGCCTGGCACCACCTGAGCGCACCGGTGCGACGGGTGGCCCCCCGCCGCGCCACCTATCCGCCCGCCGACCGCGAGACCGACCATCTGATCGGCGTGCCGGAGATCACCCACGCGATCGAGGAGATGTGCCGGTGAGCGGCGCCGAGAACAGCATCGACATCCACGTGCCCGACTTCGGGCATGGCCTCACCGATGCCCTCGTGGTCGAATGGCTGGTGTCGGTCGGCGACGTGGTCGAGCGGGGGGACGTGGTCGCCGTGCTGGAGACCGACAAGAGCAGTGTCGAGCTGATGGCCGAGAGAGCGGGCACGGTGGCCGAGATCGTCGTGGGCGCGCGGTCGATCACCACCTCAGGTTCGGTGCTGTACAAACTCGACGAGCGACGGTGAAAGGTCGGAGACGATGGCATCCATCGATGAACGTATGAACACGATCGTGCTCAAGATCGTGCGACGGCGATCTCCCGAGGCCGGCGTCGAGGATCTCGGCACCGCGATCTGGGACCTGGATCTGGACTCCCTTGACGTCGCCGAACTCACCGAACTCCTCGAGAAGGAATTCGGCGTCGAGGCGGACCTCGAACGGCTCGACGAGTGTGTCAGCCCCGCCGACATCAAGACGTACTTCCTGGGACTGATCGGCACTCCGTGAACGCCGGCATCGTCGACATCGTCACGGAGACAAGCGGAGAACACGTCCCCAACGCGTACTTCGATGCCATCGGGCTCACCGACGAGTGGATCCGCCGCCGCACGGGCGTGGGTGCGCGCTGGTGGATGGACGACTCCGAGCCGCTCGACGAGGTGGCCGCCCGGGTGTGCGCCCCCCTGGTCGCCCGCCACGGCGAGGGCAGGATCTCCGCGCTGCTGGTGGTGAGCAGCTCCGCGGGCGGCGCCGTGCCCGGCATCGCGCAGCGGGTCGCGACGAAGGCCGGATTGCCGAACGACATCCTGGCTTTCGACATGTCCGCGGCCTGCAGCGGGTTCATCTACGGGCTGATCTCGGGACTGTCGTTGTGCGACGCCGGCGACGGCGCCGGGGTCATCGTCTGCTGCGTCGAGGCGATGTCGCGGATGCTCGACAAGACCGACCGCAACACCGGGCCCCTGTTCGGGGACGGCGCCGCGGCGGTGCTACTGCAACCGCGGCCGACGTTCCGCAAGCACCGCTGGCACGCCGGGTCGGACGGCGCCGGCGCCGACCTGATGCGCGGACAGATCGGCAAGGGCATCGCGCTCGACGGCATCCGGGTCTACCACCGCGCCGTCCGGACGATGACCGAGACCGCGAAGATCCTGCGCGACAACGATGTCGAACCGTCGATCGTGATCGGACATCAGGCCAACTCGCGGATCCTGCAGCGGGTGCGTGACGAGGCCGACATCGGCTCGGCCGTGTTCGTGGACTGCGTCGAGAACTTCGGCAACACCTCGGCGGCCTCGATTCCGCTGGCGCTGGGCGCATCGCTGGCAGACGGCACGATCCCGGCGAGCGGCAGGGCGCTGCTCGTCGCCTACGGCGCGGGTGAGGCGTGGGGCGGCGTGATGGTCGACTACGACCTCACCGACACGCCGCATGACTGAACGGCCCGAGGTCGTCCTGGTCACCGGCGCTTCCCGCGGAGTCGGCGCCGAGGTCGCCCGCATGCTCGCCCGCCCCGGGCGTCACATCGTCGTCAATTACCGCGAGAAGGATCGCCGCGCCACCGAGGTCGTCGACGGCGTCCGCGCTGCGGGCGCCGACGCGTGGGGCGCGCGGGCGGATCTGTGTGACGAGCGTGCCGTCACCGCGATGTTCGACGACATCGATGAGCGGCTCGGCGGTCTGGATGTGCTGGTACTCAACGCTTCCGGGGGATTGGAGCGGCACGCCGAGGCCGGCTACGCAATGCGGCTCAACCGCGACGCCCAGGTGGCGGTGGCCCGCCGCGCGGTGGCGTCGATGTCCGGTAAAGGGCTCGTCGTCTTCGTCACGAGCCATCCGGCGCACTTCTACGGGCGGATACCGGTTCCGATCGCCGGTTATGAGCCGGTGGCGGAGAGCAAACACGCCGGTGAACGCGCGCTGCGTGCCGAGATGGCCGCCGAAGATGTTGCACTGGTGGTGGTTTCGGGGGATCTGCTGGAGGGGAGCGTCACGCTGCGTGTGCTCGAGCGGAGTGACCGCGACGGGGTCGCGGCGCGGCGCGCGGCGGGGCCGTTGCCCAGTGTGGAAGAGTTCGCCGCCGCGATCGTCGCGGCGATCGACGCCCCGCCACCGGACGGCACGACCATGTACGTCGGGGGATCGGGCTACGTCGACTGAGGCTTCGACCGGGAGGTGCGTCGCCGGGTCGGCTTCTCCTCGCGGGGCGGTTCGTTCCCGCCGCGGTTGGTGAACCGGCCCAGCGTCGACACACCGGGCATCGACGACACCGCGCGGTAGACGTCGTTGCCGGTCGCGACCAATGCTTCGAGTTGGGGCAGCAGCGCATCCATCGTGCGCAGCATCGGGTCGGCGAGCGCCAGGTAGCGCTCGGCACGGTCGATGACGGCATTGAGCCGCTGGGTCGCGGTCGCGAGATTCTCGATCAGATCGGGCATCTCGGCGGCGAGCTGGATGGAGGCAGGCGGAATGCGCAGGGCGGTCGATGCCACCGTCTGGGCGGCATCGGCCGCTGCCTGCGCAGCCGCTCTGATCTCTTTAGGGCTTGGAACCTTGTGTGTCATGGATCAACGATGCCGCACAACGTCGCGGCACCGGGGGCTTTGGCCGAACGTGTCGGCCGGTCAGTACCAGACTTTTCGGCCACCGACCGGGCGGCCCACCGCGCCGAGGATCCACAGCACGACTCCGACCACGACAAGGATCGCTCCGATCGTGTAGAGGATCGACAGGCTGGTGAAGTAGCCGATCAACAGGAGGATGATGCCGAGCACAATCATGATCAATTCCGATCTTCAGATGTGGGAGCGTTCGTCTTCCCAGCAGGAATTACCCATTCCGTCAAAACCAAACCGGTCAATTCAGCCGGGCCCTCAGCTCGCGCTTGAGCACCTTGCCGTAGCTGTTCTTCGGCAGCTCGTCGAGATACAGGTACCGCTTGGGTCGCTTGAAGCGAGCGATGCGCTCGAGCAGGTGGGCGTCCAGCTCGGCCGGGGGCGCCTGCCCGACGATGAACGCCACCACGACCTCGCCCCACTCCGGATCCGGCGCTCCGACCACACCGGCCTCGACGACGCCAGGGTGCTCGAGCAGGACCTCCTCCACCTCGCGGGGGTAGATGTTGCTGCCCCCGCTGATGACCACGTCCTTGGACCGGTCGCGCAACGTCAGGTGACCGGCGGCGTCGAAGGCGCCCATGTCGCCGGTGTGCAGCCAGCCGTCGCGCAGCGTGGCCGCGGTCGCCTTGGGATCGTTCCAGTAACCCGCCATCACCACGTCTCCACGGCAGACGACCTCGCCCACCTCGCCGACGGCGGCGGGTCGCCCGTCGGCGGCGAGCACGGCGACGTCGACACCTGAGCGTGCGTAACCCACCGAGCCGAGCACCGAATCAGGTGCCAGCCCTTCGTTGCCGAGATGATCGCGACGGCGCAGCCCGGTGATCGTCATGGGCGCTTCGCCCTGCCCGTACAGCTGAACGAAGACGGGCCCGAACGCGGCCATCGCCTTCTTCAGGCTCTCGACGTACATCGGCCCGCCCCCGTAGACGATCGTGCGCAGGTTCTCCGGCCGGCCCCGGCCCGTCTGGACCAGCCGGGCGACCATCGTGGGCGCCAGGAACGCACTGCACCCGGGGTGGGCGGTGCACAGGTCGAGGAACTCCGCCGGGTCGAACACCCCCGATGCCGGCACCACCTGCCGCGCACCGCGTGCGACGTAGGGCGGGACGTAGAGCCCGGACCCGTGCGACATCGGGGCGCCGTGGACCAGGCTGCAGTTCTCGTCGGGGGAGTCGAAGTCCGCCAGGTGCGCCACCGTCATGGCCATCAGGTTGCGGTGGGAGAGCATCGCACCCTTGGACCGTCCGGTGGTGCCGCTGGTGTAGAACAGCCACGCCAGGGCGGCCGGGTCGGTGTGCCGGGGTGCGACGGCCGTCGTTGCGCTGCAACGGGATCGGTACTCCGGACCGCCGAGGGTCTCGATCGGGACCGTGCTCACGCGGGCGAGCGCGGCGCCGATCGTCGGCGAGGCGAACACCACGGCGGCGCCGGCGTCGGCGAGGATCTGCTCCATCTCGCGGGGATGCAGTTTGGCGTTGATCGGCACCAGAACCGCCTCGGCGGCCCAGGTCGCGAACATCACCTCGACGATCTCCGGTCGGTTCTCGCTGGCCACCGCGATGCGCGCGGCGGGGCCGAGGCCGCGCAGCGTCGACGCGATCCGCAGCGCGCGCTCGCGCAGCTCCGCCCACGTGTGCACCTGGTGTTCACCGAGATAGACGGCACCTCGGTCGCCGTGGCGCGCGGTCGTCTGATCCAGCAGCGAGAACAGGTTCACCTTTCGATCCACTGCGAGTTCAGCGCGACGTCGGACAGATACTTCGTCGAACTCCAGCCACCGTCGACCACGATCGTCTGCCCGTTGATGAAACTGCCGCCGTCGGAACACAGGAACGCCACCGTGGCGGCGATGTCCTCGACCCGTCCGAGCCGCTGGTGCGGTGTCATCTCGGTGTTGATCTTGCGGAACCGCTCGTCGTCGAGCCGCGCGGCGACCATAGGTGTGAGCGTGACGCCGGGAGCCACGGCGTTGCAGCGGATGCCGAGGGCGCCGTACTGGCAGGCGATGTGAGTGGTCAGCGCCGTCAAACCGCCTTTGGCGGCTGAGTACGCGCCGCCACGCAGTCCGCCCACCACCGCGAACGTCGAGGTGATGTTGATGATCGCCGAGCCGGGCCCCATGTGCGCGATCGCGTCCCGGGCCAGCCGGAACGGCGCCCGTAGCATGACGCCGAGGAAGCGGTCCAGCATCTCGTCGTCGGTCTCGTGCAACGGTTTCGGGCTGCCGATGCCTGCGTTGTTGATCAGGAAGTCGATGCGGCCCCACCGCTGCAGTGCCGCGGCGACGATGCGCTGCGGCGCGTCGTCCTCGGTCAGGTCGACGGCGACCGTCGCGAGGCGTTCGCCTCCCACCGCCTTTTCCAGTGCGGCGAGCCGATCGGTGTCCCGTCCTGTGCCCAGCACCGCCATGCCCTGCCCGGCAAGCGTTGTCGCACAGGCGAAGCCGATGCCACTGCTGGCGCCCGTGACGATCGCCACCTGCATGTCACGCCTCCTCGGTCAAAGCGGCCTTGATGCGGTGCTTGAGCACCTTGCCGGCGTCGTTTCTCGGTAGTTCCCCGACCAGCACCACCTGTTCGGGCGCCTTGAACCTCGCGACGCCGCGGCCGGTCAGGAAATCCTCTAGGGTGCCGACGTCGGGGCGGGCGCGGCCGTTCGGCACGATCACCGCGCAGGCCCGTTCACCGGTCCGGCCGTCGGGCACCCCCACGACCGCGATCTCCGCGATCTGCGGATGCGTGATGAGAAGGTCCTCGATCTCCTTGGGCGAGATGTTCTCGCCGTTGCGGATGATGATGTCCTTACGGCGTCCCGTCACCACCAGGTGGCCGTCCTCGGTCCAACGGCCGAGATCACCGGTGCGGAAATAGCCTGCCTGGTCGAAGGATT
This sequence comes from Mycolicibacterium psychrotolerans, assembly GCF_010729305.1. NCBI lineage: Bacteria > Bacillati > Actinomycetota > Actinomycetes > Mycobacteriales > Mycobacteriaceae > Mycobacterium > Mycolicibacterium psychrotolerans. Next base: position 1,918,286 of record NZ_AP022574.1, read on the forward strand.
CGCGGTCGTCCTCTGGGTGCAGGTATCCGGTGAGCATCTGCGGGCCGCGCGCGCGGATCTCCCCGTCGACGAGCACGACGTCGGCGATGCCGGGGCGACCGTCGGTGTCGGCGGCGCGGTCGGCGTCGTCGAGCGAACCCACGGTGGTCACAGGCACCTCCGTCGACCCGTACACCCTGCTGACCGCAGCATTCTCGAAGTACGCGGCGGCACGGCGGATCAGCGACGGCGGGACCGACGCACCGCCGCAGATGAACACCTTCAGGTCGGGCAGGCGCGTGCCCGCCCGCTGCGCCGCGGTGAGGATCCCGTCGAGGAACGGGGTGGCGCCCGCGACGTGCGTGCACCGGTGCTCGACCATCAACGCGACGGCGGCCTCGGCGTCCCAGCGGTCCATGAGCACCGCCTCGGTGCCCAGCAGCAAGGGGCATTCGAAGGCGTAGATCGATCCGCCGATGTGAGCGATCGGGGAGGGCACCAGGAAGGTGTCTCCTGGCTCGATCCGCCAGTGGCTGCCGAGCTGAGTGATCAGCGCATGGAGCGATTCATGGCTGTGCCGAACGCCTTTCGGTCGGCCGGTGGTGCCGGAGGTGTACAGGACCATTTGGGTCGCGTGCGGGCGCAGCGTCGGCAGCGGGCCGCCGGCGGGTTCGGTGAGCAGGTCCGACAACGAGGTGTGCGAGCCCGCGTGCCCGCGCACCACCACCACGTCCGGCGGCGAAGCCAGCTGCGCGGTGACCCGGTCGAGCATCGCGACGTAGTCGTGCCCGGCGACGCGGTGCGGGACGAACACCGCGCGACTGCCCGAATCGGACAGCAGATAGGACAACTCGTGATCGCGCAGCGACGGCAGGATCGGATTGACCACCATGCCCGCCAGCGTGGCGCCGAGGTAGATCACGGCCGCCTCGGGCCAGTTCGGCACCATGAACGACACAACGCTGCCTGCCGGCATGCGACCGAGGAGCGCCTGCGCCACAGCATCTGCCTGCTCCAGCAGCCCGGCGCAGCTGACGGTGTGCCCGTCGCCGCGGATCAGAATGCGGTCCGGGGTGCAGCGTGCCGCGTCGCGCAGCGCGTCGGCCAGCGTGGGGCTCACGGCGTGTCCCGGATCCTGCGCATCGTCATCGAGTGCCGGAAGCGGGCCGACGGGTGCGTGTTGACGGTGACCTGGGCCGTCTCGCCGTCGGAGGTGGTGTAGGTGCGCTGCATCTGCAATGCGGCCGAACCGGATTCGGCCTCCAGCCGGTCGGCCGGCTCGCCCGACAGCACGACCGCGCAGATCTGCTGGTGCACCTCCACCACGCTGACGCCGAACAGGTCCTCGATCAACGGGAAGATGGGGCCGGTGTGGTGCTGCAGGAGCCTGCCCACCGCGGCGAAGCTGCGGTTGATGTAGTACTCCGTGCGGCACATCGGCGCACTGTGGTCGTCCACGCGCCGATATCCCGACACCACAAGCCATTCCGTGCCGGTCGTCAGTCCGGTCCGGTCGGCGAGCTCGTCGTCGAGGGTGAGCATGGCATTGGTCTCGATCGCGAACCGGGCGCCCTGCGCGAAGGCCAGCAGGTCGTCGATCGACATCACGTCCTGGGCGTAGGAACTGGTGCCCGGCCGGGGCACCACCAGCGTGCCCGCCCGCGGCCGCGACGACACCAGGTTGTCCTCGCGCAACCGGCGCAGCGCCTCGCGAATGGTGTAGCGGCTCACCGCGAACCGCTCGCACAGTTCGTGCTCGGTGGGCAGATGCGAGCCGACCGGGAACACGCCGTCGACGATCTCCTTGCGCAACGTGCGCGCCACCTGCAGGTAGCGGTGATCACCGGTGGTCGCGGTCATGCCCGCAGCACCGCGAGCACGCTGCCGTCGCCGTCGGCCGAGATGAAGAGCGTGCCGTCCGGAGCCGCGGCGATGCCCGCGAACGGCCCCTGCGGCCCGGAGAACGGCGGCATTCCCCGAAGCGGTTTGGGCTCGACTCCGGGTGGCGCACCGACCGGCAGGGCCGATGCGATCGTCGTGCGCGCCGCGGTCCCGAGGTCCACCTCGACGAGCTCCTTGGCGCCGGCGTCGACGATGTAGAGCAGGCCGTCGCGGACCGCGATGCCCTGCGGATGGTGCAGTCCGTCGACCACCGTGTCGGCGCCTGCGCTGGTGAGCCGCACGACGCGGCCCGCCCCCGACTCGGCGACCAGGGGCACGCCGTCGGTGTCGAACGCGATGCCGACCGGATCGCGCAGACCGGTCGCGAGTGTCTCGACGGTGCCGCCGTGCAGACGGTGCACCCGGCCGGTGCCCAACTCGGCGACCACGACACCGCCGTGGGCGTCGACGGCAACACCGTAGAGCTGATCGAATCCGGTTGCCAGGTAGTCGGATTCGCCCGCTCCCGGCCGGTAACGGGCGACCTGTCCGCCCGAGGTCGTGACGACGAACTCGTCGGCGCCGACGGCGGTGACCCCGCGCAGGAAGCCGGGATAACCGGGGGAGAACAGCATGCCGACCGTCTCCAGCGCACCGGAGGGGCTCACGGCGTAGAAGTAGGTGCCGTCGGCGACATGGAGTCGGCCGCCGGCGACCGTGAGGTCCAGCGGCCAGTTCAGGCCGCCCGGCAACACGGTCGACGCGACGCCGTCCGGGCCGATCTCGGTGATCTCGCCGGTGAAGTTCGACACCACCAGCCGCCCGTCGACGAAGGTCAGGTTGTCCAGGCCCGGCGACAGCTGCGCCACCACGCTGCTGTCGCCCGTGCGTGGGTCGATGCGCAGCACCTCACCGGTGGCCACCTGCGTGGACACCAGGAATCCCTCGGCGTCGAATTTCACCGCGTCCGGCACCCCGAGGCCGGCCGCCACCCGCTGCGGCTCACCAGATCCGTCCGGGTCGACCCGCCAGATCTCGTTGGCGGTCATCAGCGGGTAGTACAGCAATCCGTCCGGCCCCACCTCCATCGCGTTGGGGGAGGGCAACTCGTCGAGCAGGACCCTGGGTGGGCCGCCGTCGAGGGGGAGTTCCATCAGCCGGCCGCCGTCGCGGCACTCCCCGACGAACAGCCGGCCCCGATGCACGGTGATGCCGTTGGCGCACGGCAGATCGTCGCGCAGCACGCGGGTCCGCCCGCCGGTGTCACGTGCGCTGACCCTGCCGTCCATCACCTCGGTCGCATACAGCGTGCCGTCGTCGCCGAAGGCCACGTCGTCGGGTGCGACGATGTCGCCGCCCTGGGCGCTGACGGTGTCCACCGTGCCCGTCGCGACGTCGAGGGCGCTGATCTGACTGCCCGTCACCTGGGCGATGTAGACCCGTCCGTCGGGTCCGGTGCGCAAGCCGTTCGCACCGTAGAGCCGACTCGGTGCGGTGACGCGCCGGACCTGCCAGCCGAACGCAGCGGTCAACGGCTGCGCGGGGTACCGGGCGATCATGGCTCCGCACGTTAGCAAGCCGCAGTAGTCCAGACAATAGCGTGCAGAGCGCTCTTGACGAGCTAAATACGCTGCGGAATAGTGTTCTCCGATATGCAGAGTCATGTTATTTGTCCGGACAAGGAGCTGCCGTAATGGGCGTCTCGCTGCAGCTCGAGGGCCGCGTGGTGGTGGTCTCCGGCGCGGGCGGCGGCGGCATCGGCACGACGGTGACCCGGATGGCAGCCCAGGCGGGCGCCACCGTGGTGGCGGTCAGCCGCTCGCGCGACAATCTCGACGAACACGTCGTCCCGCTCGCGGACGCCGGCCTGGCGGTTCTGCCGGTCGCCGCCGACGCATCCACCGACGACGGCATCGCGACAGTGCTCGACCACGCGCGCCGCGCCGACGGCACGCTCTACGGACTGGTCAACGTCGCGGGCGGTGCCGCACCGGCCACGTGGATGCCGTCCACCCGCGTCACCCGGGAGGACTGGCGCGCACTGTTCACCGCCAACCTGGAGACGGCGTTCTTCATGAGCCAGGCCGTCAGCCGGGAACTGCGGACCCGCGGCCTGGCGGGCTCGATCGTCTCGGTGTCCTCGATCAGCGGCATGAACACCGCACCGTTCCACATCGCGTACGGCACCGCCAAGGCAGCGGTCACGGCGATGACGCGGACGATGGCCGTCGAACTCGCCGCCGACGGCATCCGCGTCAACGCCGTGGCCCCCGGGGTCACCCGTACCGCCGCGTCGGCCACCTACGTCGACGACGATCCCGAGCGGGACCGCACCGCGATCGCGATGGGACGCCGGGGAACCCCCGAGGAACAGGCGGGCGCGATCCTCTTCCTGCTGTCCGACCTGTCGAGCTACATCACCGGCCAGACCCTGCTCGTCGACGGCGGGCTGAACCTGAAGTGGACCCACCTGGGCGCGGACAACACGTCGCTGTTCCTCAGAGACGAGTCCTTCCGAGACACCATCAGGAGCATGTGATGACCGACGTGGACGCCACCGAGGAGCTGTCCGAACCGATGACCATCGGGGTCGAGGCGTATGTCTCCGAGGAGTACGCCCGCGCCGAGCGGGATCGCCTGTGGCGCAAGGTGTGGCTGCAGGTGGGCCGCGTCGAGGAACTGCCCGACGTGGGCAGCTACCTGACCTACGACATCCTCGATGACTCGATCGTCGTCGTGCGCACGGGTCCCGCGGACTTTGCAGCCCACCACAACGTGTGCATGCACCGCGGCAGGCGGCTCATCGACACCCCCGAGGGCGCCAAGAACGCGGTCGGGCGGGCGCGCAAGTCGTTCGTGTGCGGCTTCCACGGCTGGACCTACGGTCTCGACGGCGCCTGCACCCACATCCGCGAACAGGACGACTGGCAGGGCAAGCTCGCTGCGCGCAACACCCACCTCGCCCCCGTCCGCGTGGACACCTGGGGCGGTTGGCTTTTCATCACCATGGACCCCGACTGCGAACCGCTGGCCGACTACCTGTTCCCGGCCGCCAAGATCCTCGACCCGTTCGGGTTGGAGAACATGCGCTACAAGTGGCGCAGATGGCTGGCCTTCGACTGCAACTGGAAGGTGGCGCTGGAGGCGTTCAACGAGACCTACCACGTGTTCACCACGCATCCGGAGTTCAACAGGTTCGGTGAGTTCAAGGGCTGGGCGAAAGCCCAAGGGCGGCACAGCAACATTGGCTACGACGCACCGAAGGGCATGGACGAGACCAAGTCCAAGATCCGGCTCGGCACCGGTGACCCGCGCGTCTCGACCGCCGAGATGCAGGTCTACACCATGGAGGAGACCAACGCGACCACCACCCAGACGCTGGTGAACGCGGCGAAGCGACTCGTCGACGAGTTGCCAGAGGGCACCCCCGCCGACAAGGTGCTCGAACACTGGCTCGCCTCGGCCCGCCGCGACGACGAGGCCCGCGGCGTGATCTGGCCGACGATCCCCGCCGACGTGCTGGGGCAGAGCGGCACCGCCTGGCAGATCTTCCCGAACTTCCAGATCGGCCAGGGTCTGACGAGCGCCCTGTGTTACAGCGCCCGGCCCGATCCGGGCTACAACCCGAACCGGTGCATCTTCGAGGTCGCCGTGTTCGAGCTGTACCCGAAAGGGCAGGAGCCGGAGACGGAATGGGTCTACACGCCCAAGGATTCGCCGGGCTGGCGCTCGGTGCTGCCGCAGGATTTCTCGAACATGGCCGCCGTGCAGCAGGGCATGAAGTCCGCAGGCTTCCCCGGTACGCTGCCCAACCCGTACCGCGAACGCAGCACCGTGAACCTGCACCACCAGCTGGCGAAGTACATGGGCACCGGCGCCCCCGAGCAGTTGTGATTTCGGCGTGAACATCTGCGCTCAGCGACGACAACCACGCCGAAATCGCCACGGAGGAGGATCGTGAAACCCTGCGGGCCCACCGACACCCCCGACGACATCGACATCGAGGCGCTGCGGCAGAAGTACGCCCAGGAGCGGGCGAAGCGCCTGCGCCCGGAAGGCTCCGGGCAGTACCTGGAACTCACCGACGACTTCGCCGACTTCTACGAGATCGATCCGTACACCCCGCTGACCGAGCGAGACCCGGTCGTCGAGACCGCCGAGGTCGTGATCCTCGGCGGCGGGTTCGCCGGGTTGCTGGCCGGGGCGTATCTGAAGAAGGCCGGCGTCGAGGGCGTGCGGGTGGTCGAGATGGCCGGCGACTTCGGCGGCGTGTGGTACTGGAACAGATTCCCCGGAATCCAGTGCGACAACGACGCGTACTGCTACATCCCGCTTCTCGAGGAGCTGGGGTTCATGCCGTCGAAGAAGTTCGCCGACGGCGCGGAGATCTTCGGTCACTGCCGCGCGATCGGCAAGCACTTCGGGCTCTACGACGGGGCGCTGTTCTCGACTCAGGTGCGCGACATGCGGTGGGACGACGACGCCGCCCGGTGGCGCATCGGCACCGACCGTGGGGACGACATCGCCGCGCGGTTCGTGGTCATGGCGCAGGGCTCCTACAACCGTCCCAAGCTGCCCGGCATCCCCGGCATCGACGACTACCGGAACGCGGGAGGGCACTTCTTCCACTCCGCGCGCTGGGACTACGACTACACCGGCGGCGGCGCCGGCGGTGGCCTGCACAAGCTCGCGGACAAACGCGTGGCTCTGGTCGGCACCGGTGCGACGGGAGTTCAACTCGTTCCGCACCTGGCCCGGGATGCCCAGCACCTCTTCGTGTTCCAGCGGACCCCCTCCTCGGTCGACGAACGCTCGAACACCCCGACCGATCCGCAGTGGGCCGCCTCGCTGCAGCCGGGCTGGCAGGAGGAGCGCAAACGCAACTTCCACAACTGGTCGCCGTTCGTCGGTGTGGTTTTCGGTGAGCCCGATCTGGTGTGTGACTTCTGGACCGAGCTGGGCCGCAACATGTCCGCGCGGATCGCGGCGAGCGAGGATCCGGCGTCGCTGGGCATCGAACAGATCATGGCGATCCGCGAAGAAGAGGACTTCAAGATCATGGAGCGCCTCCGCCGCCGCATCGACACTCTGGTCTCCGATCCCGGCACCGCGGAGGCACTCAAGCCGTACTACCGGTTCATGTGCAAGCGGCCGTGCTCGAGCGAGGAGTACCTGCCGGCGTTCAACCGCCCGAACGTGACGTTGGTCGACGTCGCCGAGTGCAAAGGGGTGCAACGGTTGACGGCGAACGGAATCGTCGCCAACGGCGTCGAATTCGACGTCGACTGCGTGATCTTCGCCAGCGGCTTCGAGATCTCCACCGAGATCAGCCGGCGCTACGCGATCGACGTCATCGAGGGCCGCGACGGGCTTTCGCTGTTCGACCACTGGCGCGACAGCTACCGGACGCTGCACGGGATGACCAGCCGGGGCTTCCCCAACATGTTCTTCACCGGCTTCATCCAGGGCGGCGTGTCGGCGAACACCACCGCGATGTTCGAGCAGCAGGCCGCTCACATCGCCTACATCCTCGCCGAGGCGCAGAACCGCGGCGCCAGAACCGTCGAGCCGAGCGAGCAAGGCCAGCAGGACTGGCTCGGAACTGTCGCAGAGCTGTCCATCGACAACTCCGCATTCGAACTGAGCTGTACGCCCGGCTATTACAACAACGAGGGCCGCGGCAGCGCCGAGGGCAACGGATCCTTCCTCGGCGACTTCTACGCGCCCGGGTTCTACGCGTTCGACGACCTGCTCGCCCAGTGGCGGGCCGCGGGCACCCTCGAAGGGCTCGAACTCCGTGGCTGAGCTGAGGTTCGACGGCCGCGTCGCGGTCGTGACCGGCGCGGGCCGCGGGCTGGGCCGGTCCTACGCGCTGATGCTGGCCGAACGCGGGGCCGCGGTCGTGGTCAACGACTCCGGCGCCGGCCTCGACGGTGAGGGTGCTGACGCCGGCCCCGCGCACCGGGGGGCACAGGAGATCATCGAGGCCGGCGGGCGCGCCGTCGCGAGCACCGACTCCGTCGCGACCCCCGGGGGCGGGCGGGCCGTCATCGACACCGCGGTGCAGCGGTTCGGCCGCGTCGACATCCTGGTGCACAACGCGGGCATCGTCCGGCGGGCACCGTTGCGGGACATGAGCTCCGGCGACTTCGACGCCGTGCTCGATGTGCACCTGCGCGGGGCGTTCCACGTGGTGCAACCCGCGTTCGGGCCGATGTGCGACGCCGGATACGGCCGCATCGTGCTGACGTCGTCGATCGGCGGCCTCTACGGCAACCACGACGTCGCCAACTACGCCGCCGCCAAGGCAGGCGTGCTCGGGTTGGCCGACGTCGCGGCGATCGAGGGCGCCGCCCACGGCGTCACGGCCAACGTCATCGTCCCTGGCGCCGTCACCCGCATGGCCGCGGGCATCGACACCGCGGCCTATCCTCCGATGGGTGCGGACCTGGTGGCCCCCGTCGTCGGCTACCTCGCTCACGAAACCTGCACTCTGAGTGGGGAGATCCTCGTGGCTCTCGCCGGCCGGGTCGCGGTCGCCGCGATCACCGAATCGCCGGGTGTCCACCGCTCGTCCTGGACCGTCGAGGACGTCGCCGAGCGGCTGCCACAGATCCGGGACATGTCGGCGCCGGTCCGGTTTCCGGTGCTGCCCGACGGGCACGCCGACCATCTGCGCCACAGCTTCGCGATGGCCGGACACGGAGCCGACCGTGGCTGACACCGGACCACTGGCCGGGCTGCGCGTCGTCGATCTCACCGCGATGGTGATGGGCCCCTACTGCACCCAGATCATGGCCGACATGGGCGCCGAGGTGATCAAGGTCGAACCGCCGCAGGGGGACAACACCCGCTACATCTCCGTCGGTCCGGTACCCGGAATGAGTGGGGTGTTCGTCAACGTCAACCGCGGCAAGCGCAGCGTCGTGCTCGATCTGCGCTCCGACGACGGCCGGGCCGCGCTGCGAGCGCTGATCGAGCGCGCCGACGTCTTCATCCACTCCATGCGCGCCAAGGCGATCGCCGCCCTCGGCTTCGGTTACGACGACGTCGCCGCGATCAATCCCGCGATCGTCTACACCAACTGCTACGGCTACGGCAGGCGTGGCCCGCACCGCGACCGGCCCGCCTACGACGACACCATCCAGGCCGAGTGCGGGCTGCCCGCGGTGCAGAAGCAACTCACCGGGCAGGCCGACTATGTCGGCACCATCATCGCCGACAAGGTGGCCGGTCTGACGGCCCTGTACGCGACGACGATGGCGCTGTTCCACCGCGAACGCACCGGGCAGGGACAGGAGGTCGAGGTCGCCATGTACGAGACCATGGCGTCCTTCATGCTGGTCGAGCACGCCAACGGCGCCATGTTCCACCCCCCGCTGGGGCCCGCCGTGTATCCCCGCACCGTCGCACCCAACCGCAGGCCCTACCGCACGAAGGACGGCTACCTCGCGGCGCTCATCTACAACGACAAACACTGGGACGCCTTCATCGGTGCCGTCCGGCCCGCCTGGGCCTCGGAGCTCTACGCGACGCTCGAGGCGCGCGCCCACCACATCGACACGGTCTACGGGCTGGTCGCCCAGACCATGGCCGAACGCACCACCGCGCAGTGGCTGGCGCTGTTCGGTGAGCTGGAAATCCCTGCCGCACGGCTGAACTCACCCGACGCCCTGTTCGACGACCCGCATCTCAACGCGGTCGGGCTGTTCGAGACCGTCGACACCCCGCAGGGTCCGGTGACGTTCCCCGGCGTGCCGACATGGTTCTCCCGCACACCGGGACGGGTGCGGGGGCCCGCGCCGGAACTGGGCGCCGACACCGCCGACGTGCTGGCCGAGCTGGGGCTGACCGCGGGCGGGCCGCGCTGATGGACTTCGACATGGGCACGCGTGCCGCCGAGCTGCGCGCGGAGTTGCGCGATCTGGTGCGCGAGCACATCCCCGAGCACTTCCTCGGCGCGTTCACCGATGATCCGGCGGATCTCGCGACGGCGCAACGGTTCTGCCGGACACTGGCCGACCGCCGTCTGCTCTGCTCGGCCTGGCCGACGGAGTTCGGGGGCGGGGGAGCGTCGGTCTGGGAGCAGACCGTGGTGCGGGAGGAGATGTGGGCCCACCACGAACCGCGCGGCGCGCAGTACATGGGTGTCAACTGGGTCGGCCCGATCATCATGCGCCACGGCACGCCCGAGCAGCAGCGCCGGCATCTGCCGCCGATCGCCGCGGGTGAGGTGATCTGGTGCCAGGGGTTCTCCGAGCCCGAGGCCGGATCGGACCTGGCGTCGCTGCGGACCTCGGCGCGGCGTGACGACGACGGATGGCTCGTGAACGGGCAGAAGATCTGGACGTCCTACGCCACGATGGCGCAGTGGTGCTTCCTGCTGGCCCGGACGTCGCGCGGCGACAAGAAACAACAGGGCCTGACGATCTTCCTGGTGCCGATGGACGATCCAGCGATCACGGTGCGACCGATCGACACGATGCTGGGGCCCCATCACCTCAACGAGGTGTTCTTCGACGACCTGCGGGTCACCGACGCCGACGTGCTCGGCGCCGTTGATGGGGGCTGGTCGATCGTGGCCGACGTGATGGCGTTCGAACGGGTCGGCATCGCCCGCTACGCGCGCTGCGAACGGCTGCTGGTGGCCGCGCCCGGCGTGCTCGGCGACCGGTGGGGCGGCCTGCCCGCCGAGCTGCGGACGCGGTGGATCCGCATGCTGAACCATTGCCGGCGGGCCAGGCTGCTGGCCTATCGGGTGGTCGAGGCGCAGAGCAGCGGCCGCATCGCCCCCACGGACGCGGCCGCCTACCGGATCGCGGTGACGACGCTCGACCAGGACAGCGCCGAGGTGCTGATGGACATCGCCGCCGAGGTGCGCCACGACGACAGCCGCGCCCGATGGTTCCTCGGCGAGGTCGACGACCACTGGCGCTACGCGCAGGCCGCCACGGTGTCGTCGGGAAGCATCGAGATGCAACGCATCCTGTTGTCGCGCGCGATGCTGGCAGGTGAGCGCCGGTGAAGCTCGACCTCGACGCCGACGCGCAGGAATTCGGTCGCCAGGCGCGCCACGCGATGGGTGCCGCCGGTGGTGACCGGCTTATCGTGCAGGCACACGCCGCGCCGCAGACCCGCGAGGCCCTGGTGGGCCCGCTGCTGGCTGCCCTCGGCGCGTGGGAGCTGGACCCGCGCGGTGACGCCGCCGATCTCGAGGCCGCGGCCGCGCTGTGCAGAAGCGCCGGCTACTGGGCCCTGCCGTATCCGATCGCCGAGCGGCTCTCCGCGTCTGCCGACCTCGACGTCGACGGGCTGATCGTCGTCGGCGGTGCGCGGCCCGCCGGTGCCGTGGCCGGCACCGAATCTCGTTGGGCTGCTGTCACTGTCGAGGGCCTTCGGTATCGGGTTACCGGCCTGGGCGACAGGCAGCCGGGTCTGGTCGTCGACCTGGAGCTGTCGCCGCTCGACGAGGCCGGCGCGGATGATGTGCCCCTGGGCCTGGTGCTGCCGTGCTGGACGCTGCTCGGGATGCTCGACCGGGCCATCGAGCTCACCGTCGCCCACGTCAGCCTCCGCACGCAGTTCGGCCGGCCGCTGTCGGCGTTCCAAGGGGTGCAGTTCCAACTCACCGACGCCGAGGTGGAACGCACGGGCCTCGACATCCTGGCCAAACACGCGCTGTGGAGCATCGCGACCGATCAGCCCGGGGCGGTGGAAGACGCCTTGGCACTGCGGATGTCGGCATTGGAAGCGGCCGACGTCGTGTTCCGGGTCTGCCACCAACTGCACGGCGCGGTCGGCTTCTGCGACGAGACCACGCTGTCGTGGCTGTCGCGGGCCAGCCGGCCCCTGCGCAGGCTGCCGTTCGGGCTCTCGGGTACTCGCGACCACCTGACCCGGACAGCGGGCGACCGCGGGCTCGCAGGATTGTTCACATGAGCCTCGACGACTTCCGCTCCGAGGTGCGGGCCTGGTGCCGCGACCACATCCCGAAAGACTGGCGCGCCGGCCAGACCGGGGTCGGCGACGACGAGTTCGTCCGCTTCCAGAAGGACTGGTTCACCACGCTGCACCGCGCGGGATACGCCGTGCCGCACTGGCCGTCGGAGTGGGGCGGCGGCATGAGCGTGGACCGGCAGGTGGTGCTGTACCAGGAGTTGGCCGCCCACGACGCGCCGCGGCTGGTACTGGCCTTCGTCGGCATCCACCACGCCGCGGCCACGCTGCTGGTCGCCGGCACCGAGGAGCAGCGCCGGCGCCACCTGCCCGCCATTCTCGACGGCGAGATCTGGGTGCAGGGTTTCTCCGAACCGGAGGCCGGATCCGACCTCGCCGCGCTGCGCACCACCGCGCGCCGCGCGGGCGAGGAGTTCATCGTCAGCGGTCAGAAGCTCTGGGCCAGTGGCGCTCTGCACGCCGACTGGTGTCTGTTGCTCGCCCGCACCGACCCCGATGCCCCCAAGCGGCACGGCATCTCGTATTTCCTGCTGGACATGACCACTCCCGGTGTCCACGTGCGGCCCATCCGCAACGCGACAGGCGACTCACATTTCTGCGAGATCTTCCTCGACGACGTCCGGATCCCCGCGGCCAACCTGATCGGCGGCGAGAACGCCGGCTGGCAGGCCGCTCAGTCCACGCTGGGCGCCGAGCGCGGGATGACGATGCTCGAACTCGCCGAGCGGCTCGGCAACGCGGGATTCCGGTGGCTGGTCGAGTCGGCCCCGCTCGACGATCCGGTGGTCGCCGACCGCCTCGCGGCCTTCGACACCGAGATCACCGGCCTGCGGGCGCTGTGCCGGCGCCTCGTCGAGAACGGTGCGAGCGGGCCGGCCGACGCGTCCATCGTCAAGCTGTACTACAGCGAGCTGTTGCAGCGGTTGACCGACTTCGGCGCGGAGGTCGGCGGTCTGCAAGCCCACACCGTGGTGGCCAAACCGCTGTCGAGCGGATGGGAATCCCGTTCGTGGGTCCTCGATTTCGTCGGCTCCTGGGAGTGGACCATTCCCGGGGGCACCAGCGAGATCCAGCGCACCATCATCGCCGAACGCGGTCTGGGCCTGCCCCGAGAACCGAGCGTGGCGTGACGACGTCCTTCGCCGACCACCACGACGACCTGCGGGCCGTGGCCGCTCGGCTGCTGGGCCGGGGCGCCGCACCGGACTGGGGTGCGCTCGTCGACGCCGGGTGGACCGGTCTGGAAGTGCCCGAACATCTCGGCGGCGCCGGTGCGACCTTCGCCGAGACCGCGATCATCTGCGAACAGATCGGACGCGCAGCCGCCACCACCGACTTCCTCGGCGGTGCCGTGCTCGCCGCCGGTGTGCTCACCGCGCTCCCGCCGACCGACGCCCGGGACCATTTGCTCGGCGCGGTCGCCGCAGGGCCGGCCCGGCTCGCCGTGGCGGTCGGCAGTTTCCGCCTCGACGGCGGAGTCGTGTCGGGCCGCGCCGACTTCGTTCCCGACGCTCTCGGCGCCGACCAGATCCTGATCCCCGTCACCGGCGGCGTCGCGGTCGTCCAGTCGACGGACGTCACCGTCACCGCGCAGCCCGTCGTCGACCAGACCCGACGCCTGGCCACCGTCACGGCCGACGGCGCCCCCGCCGACACCGTCCTGTCCGCATCGCCGGGCGCGCTCCACGACCGCGCCGCGGTCGCGATCGCGTGTGACAGCCTCGGCGTCGCACAGGAGATGCTCTCGCGCACTGTGGAGTTCGTGAAGGTGAGGCACCAGTTCGGCCGGCCTGTCGGGTCGTTCCAGGCGGTCAAGCATGCCTGCGCCGACATGCTCGTCGGCATCGAGGTGTCCCGTCAACTGGTCGCCGAGGCGGTGACCGCCCTCGCCGCCGGTGCCGACGGCGGTGTCGCGGCCGCCATGGCGAAATCCCACGCCTGCTCGACCGCCGTCGCCGTCGCCGGCAAGGCGATGCAGCTGCACGGCGGCATCGGCTACACGTGGGAAGCCGGCATCCACACCTACCTCAAACGCGCTGCACTGAACCGATCACTGTTCGGATCGACTGCAGCACAACGACGTCGCATCGCACAGAGATATCCGAAAGGGACATGACCATGGGCGTACCCGTGTACGAACGCATCCTCGACCTGTTCGAGGCCGAGGGCGTCAACACGCTGTTCGGCATTCCCGACCCCAACTTCGTGCACCTGTTCACCGAGGCCGACGCCCGCGGCTGGTCGGTTGTCGCGCCGCACCACGAACTGTCCGCGGGTTTCATGGCCGAAGCGGCGTCGCGGATGACCGGGAAGCCGGGACTGTGCATCGGCACCCTGGGACCCGGCGTCGCCAACATCGCCGGGGCGATGATGTGTGCGCTGGTCGAGAACTCGCCTGTCATCTTCCTCGGCGGCCAGCGGGCCCGCATCACCGAGCGCCGGGTACGCCGCGGCCGCATCCAGTTCGTGCAGCAGGAACGGCTTTTCGCGCCGGCGGTCAAGTTCAGCAGCTCGATCGAATACGCCGACCAGACCGACGAGATCATCCGCGAAGCCATCCGCCGCTCGCTGTGCGGTACGCCCGGACCGTGCTACATCGAATATCCGTCGCATGTGATCCTCGAGGAGCTCGACGTGCCGGATCCCCTGCCGCCGCACCGGTATCGGCTCGTCAACCAGGGGGCGGGCGAACACGAGGTGGCCAGGGCAGCGACCCTGATCCGCGAGGCCGCGAGCCCGATCCTGCTGGTCGGCCACGGCGTGCACACCTCACGCACCCAGCAGCACGTCAAAGAGCTGGCCGGCCTGATGAACTGCCCGGTCATCCAGACCTCCGGCGGCACCTCGTTCATCCCGGGACTCGAGGACCGGACGTTCCCGTACCTGTTCTCCCCGGCCGCCAACCAGGCAGTCGAGGAGTCCGACCTGTGCGTCGCGCTGGGCACCGAGCTCGGGGAACCCATGCACTACGGACGGACCCAGCACTGGGCGGCCAACGATGCCCACCGCACCTGGGTGTACGTCGAACAGGACCCGGCTGCCATCGGAGTCAACCGCCAGTTCGACGTGCCTCTGGTCGGTGATCTCCGCGGAGTCGTGCCGCAACTGGTCGACGCACTCAGAGACACCCCGCGCACACCGTCGGCCAACCTGGAGACGCTGATCCGGTCCGACGCCGAGGAACTCGCCCAGCTCGCCGAGACCGCACCCACCGGGCGGACGCCGGTGCACCCCGCGCGGTTCGTCGTCGAAGCGACGAAAGCGTTCCCCGAGGACGGGATCATGGTCCGCGACGGCGGCGCGACCGTCATCTTCGGCTGGACCTACTCGCAGGCCAAGCCGCGCGACGTGATCTGGAACCAGAACTTCGGTCACCTGGGCACCGGTCTGCCCTACGCCGTCGGCGCGTCGGTCGCCGACGGGGGCAGACGCCCGGTCATGCTGCTGACGAGCGATTCGGCGTTCCTGTTCCACATCGCCGAGTTGGAGACCGCCGCCCGGCAGAATCTCCCGCTGGTGTGCGTCGTCGGCGTCGACCACCAGTGGGGGCTCGAGGTCGGGGTGTACAAGCGCACGTTCGAGCAGCCCTCGCCGCAACCCGGCGTGCACTGGAGCAAGGACGTCCGGATGGACAAGGTCGCGGAGGGCTTCGGCTGCCACGGCGAATACGTCGAGAAGGAGGACGACATCGGACCGGCGATCGCCCGCGCCTACGCCAGCGGCAAGGTCGGTGTCGTGCACGTGTGCATCGACCCGAAGGCCAACTCCGAGGAGATGCCCAAGTACGACCGATTCCGGACCTGGTACGCCGAAGGCACCCAGTAGACACGGCCATTGAGGGAGAGTGGAAAGCATGCGCGAATATCTTCAGTTCTACATCGACGGGCACTGGGTCGACCCGATCCGGCCCAACACCCTCGACGTCGACGATCCGACCACCGAAGAGGTCTCCGGACGGATCGCCCTGGGGTCGTCGGCCGACGTCGACGTCGCGGTTCAGGCGGCCCGGCGCGCGTTCGCGACGTGGTCGCAGACCACCCGGGAGCAACGGCTCGACGTGCTCTCGGCCATCCTGACCGAGTACCAGAAGCGCGCGGGCGACCTGGCCGACGCCGTCCACGAGGAGATGGGCGCACCGGCGTCGCTGGCAGCAGGGCCCCAGGTGAATCTGGGCCTCGGGCACCTGGCCACCGCGATCGACACGCTGAAGAACTTCGAGTTCGAAGAGCAGCACGGCAGCACGCTGGTGGTCAAGGAACCGGTCGGCGTGTGCGGGCTGATCACGCCGTGGAACTGGCCCATCAACCAGATCGCCTGCAAGGTGTTCCCGGCGCTGGCCACCGGCTGCACCATGGTGCTCAAACCCTCGGAGGTCGCGCCCTACTCGGCGCAGATCTTCACCGAGATCCTCGACGCCGCAGGCGTTCCCGCCGGTGTCTACAACCTCGTCTACGGTGACGGCCCCGGCGTCGGCGCCGCGCTGTCGAGCCACCCCGACATCGACATGGTGTCGTTCACCGGTTCGACCAGGGCCGGTGTCGACGTCGCCAAGAACGCGGCGGCCACCGTCAAGCGGGTGACCCAGGAGCTCGGCGGCAAGAGCCCGAACATCGTGCTCGACGACGACACCTTCGCCCAGAGCGTCGCCGCCGGCACGTCGGTGATGATGATGAACAGCGGGCAGAGCTGCAACGCGCCGTCGCGCATGCTGGTGCCCGCTGCGCGGATGGACGAGGCGATCGCCGTGGCGCGGGAGACCGCCTCGGCCGTCAAGGTCGGCGATCCGAACGACAAGAAGGCGATCGGGCCGGTTGCGTCGCGGGCGCAGTTCGAGAAGATCCAGGGGCTGCTGCAGAAGGGCATCGACGAGGGCGCCACACTCGTCGTCGGCGGTCCCGGCCGCCCGGACGGCATGGAGACCGGTTACTACGTCAAGCCGACCGTGTTCGCCAACGTCACCAACGACATGACGATCGCGCGGGAGGAGATCTTCGGGCCCGTGCTGTGCATCCTCGGCTACGACGATCTCGACCAGGCTCTCGAGATCGCCAACGACACCGATTACGGTCTGGCAGGCTATGTTTCAGGCGCCGACCTCGACCAGGCCCGGTCGGTGGCACGGCGCATCCGCGCCGGCTCGGTCGCGATCAACCACGGGTTCGACATGAACGCGCCGTTCGGCGGCTACAAGCGCAGCGGCAACGGCCGCGAGTGGGGGCAGTTCGGCTTCGACGAATATCTCGAGATCAAAGCCGCCCTGGGCTACGCCCCCGCCTGAGGTCGCCGAATGCACGGTTTCTGACGGATTTCGGCAGGATTCCGTCAGAATCCGTACTCTCGGCGCTGTGGCGAGCGAAAAGTACACCTACGGAATCGATTTCGACCGCATCGAGGCTGTCGACATCCACACGCACGTCGAGATCGACAGCCACGGGCACCGGGCCTACGACGATGTGCTGGTCGACGCCACCGCGCGGTACTTCAAGATGCCGTCGGGCATCGTCGCGGCCGTGGACGCCGTCGCGGACCTCTACCGGCGGCACAACACCGCCGCGGTGGTGTTCACCATCGACGCCCGCCACGGTATGCGTCACGCGCCCAATTCGATCGAGGATCTGGTCGCGGGCGCGGCGCGCAACAACGACGTGCTGATCCCGTTCGGCAGCGTCGATCCGTGGCAGGGCCGCCACGCGGTGCACCGCGTGCAGGAACTCGTCCGCGATTTCGGGGTCAAGGGTTTCAAGTTCCATCCGAGCATGCAGGCCTTCGAACCCAACGACCGGTCGTACTACCCGATCTACCACGCCATCGCCGAGGCGGGCGTGCCTGCGCTGTTCCACACCGGTCAGACCGGCATGGGTGCGGGCCTGCCCGGCGGGCACGGCATCAAGCTGCGCTACTCCGACCCGATGCTGCTCGACGACGTCGCGGCTGACTTCCCTGAGCTGACGATCGTGATGGCGCACCCGGCCGTGCCGTGGGTCGACGCGCAGATCGCGATCGCCGGCCACAAATCGAACGTGTACATCGACCTGTCCGGGTGGAGCCCGAAGTATTTCCCGCCGCAGCTGGTCCACGCGATGACCCGCCAGTTGCGCACCAAGGTGCTGTTCGGGACCGACTATCCCTACATCCAGATCGACCGGTGGCGCCGCGACTTCGACACCCTCGACGTCGACCCGGCCGTGCTCCCGCTGATCTACAAGCAGAACGCGCTGCGGGTCCTAGGGGTCACTTCCTGACCGCGAGCAGACGCGAACTCGCGCGATTCGGGCCCGATCCGCAAGAGTTTGTGTCTGCTCGCGGGGAGATCAGGACTTCTTCTGAGGGTCGTGGCCCCAGTTCATCAGCGAGTACCGCCACTTGCTGTGCTCGACGTCCTTCGACGGCCCCTGTGCGCGGTGGCGCTTGACGTATCCCACGACCTTGCGCATGTGCGCGTAATCGTCGTCGGACAGGTCGGCCTTCTTCGCCTGGAGGATCTCGATGATGCGCCGCCCGCTGTGATGGCCGGTCGACTCACCGCCGGCGGACGACTTCTGCCCCACGGCCTTCGACTCGTCGGTGTCCAGCCACTTCTTGAGCTCTGACGCGGTCATGTTGACCGCGTCAGAGAACTCGGCATGGGTGTCGGTGGCGGAGTCGGCGTCGGTGTCCCCGCTGCCACTCATGATTTCTTCTTGAGCGCGTCCGGCTTGTGCACCGCGTCGCCACCGCTCTTGTCACTGACCACCCGGTACTGCGGCTCGTCCTTCGACGCGCGCACCGTCCGGCCGGCCGACTCGGTGTCAGAGGTGATCTTCTCCTCGACCGTGCCCTCCACGGTGTTGCCGTGGCTCTGCCAGGTGACCTTGTCGCCCTTGGTGAATTCCTTGCTCATGGCCGACGAATACCCGGCGGCCCGGCGATGACTCTGACCGAAATCTGACGCGTCAGGCCTTGACGAGGGTGAACTGGCCGAGCTCGCTGACGCCGCGGTTGAAGAAATCGCTGCAGCCCACCAGGTACTTCATGTAGCGCTGGTACACCTCTTCCGACGTGGCGGCCACCGCGGCGTCATGGTGGGCCTCCAGCGCCTCGGCCCACGTGTCGAGGGTGCGCACATAGTCCTGGTTGAGGAACTGCGTCTGCTCGACCGTGAACCCGGCCTGCGCGGACAGCTCGACGATGTCCTGCTCGCCGGGCACCGATCCGCCCGGGAAGATCTCCTTGGCGATGAACCGCATGAACTTCAGGTCGGTCATCGTGATCGGGATGCCCAGCTCGGGCCACTTCTTGAGCGGATGGCCGAGGATCGCCTGCAGCAGCATCCGTCCGTCGTCGGGCAGCACGCTGCCGCACATCTTGAAGAACGGTGCGTACCGCTCCTGCGGGAACGCCTCGATCGCCTCGATGCTGATGATGCGGTCGACAGGCTCGTCGAACTGCTCCCAGCCCCGCAACAGGATCCGGCGCGAACGCTCGGTGTCGAGGCCGTCGAGCAGCTCCTGGGCGAACTTGCGCTGGTTGCGGCTCAGGGTCAGCCCGACGACGTTGACGTCGTAGCGCTCGATCGCGCGCTTGAGCACCGACCCCCAGCCGCACCCGATGTCGAGCAGCGTCATCCCCGGCTCGAGGTTCAGCTTGCCCAGCGCCAGATCGATCTTGGCCATCTGTGCCTCTTCGAGCGACATGTCGTCGCGCTCGTAGTAGGCGCAGCTGTAGGTCCGGGACGGATCCTGGAACAAACCGAAGAAGTCGTCGGAGAGGTCGTAGTGCGCCTGCACCTCCTCGAAGTGGGGCGTCATGTCCTTGCCCGACCCGGGCGGACCCACCGCACTCTCAGCCATACCCCGACCGACCTCCATCCGACTCCGTCACGAAGTGCCCAAATTACTACACCGACGTCAATGCCTGCTTCTCACATGTGAACTGCGCGACGTCGGTGTAGCCGTCGCGGAACAGGTTGGCGCAGCCCTGCAAATATTTCAGGAAGCGCTCGTAGATCTCCTCGGACGTGATCTCGATGGCCTCGTCCTTCTTGTTCTCGAGGTTCGACGCCCACGTGTCGAGGGTCTTCACGTAGTGCGGCTGCAGGTGCTGCTCGCGGGTGATCGTGTAGCCGGCCTTGACAGCGTGATCGCGCACCATCGACGCCAGCGGCAAACGGCCGCCCGGGTAGATGTAATCCATGATGAACTTGATGAACCGCACGTTCGACATGGTCAGGGGCAGTCCCTTGGCCTTGATCTCCTCATCCTCGGGGATGATGATCGTGTGCAGCATCATGACGCCGTCCTCGGGCATCCAGCTGTACGTCTTCTTGAAGTAGTCGTCGTACTTGTTGAATCCGAAGTGCTCGAACGCGCCGATTGACACGATCCGGTCGACCTGGCCCTCGAACTCCTCCCAGGGCTGCAGCCGGACCTCCATGGACCGCTTGCTGGTGGAGTTGGCGAACCAGTGGTTCTCGATGTGCTCCTTCTGGTTCTCCGACAGCGTCAGGCCGATGACGTTGACGTCGTACTTCTCCACGGCGCGCATGATGGTCGCGCCCCAGCCGCAGCCGATGTCGAGCAGCGTCATGCCGGGCTCGAGCCCGAGCTTGCCCAGCGACAGGTCGATCTTGGCCATTTGGGCCTGCTCGAGGGTGTAGTCGTCCTTCTCGAAGTAGGCGCAGCTGTAGACCTGGTTCGGGTCCTGCCAGAGCTTGAAGAAGTCGTTGGAGATGTCGTAGTGGAACTGCACCTCCTTCTTGTCCGAGCCGCGCGTCTCCGACGCGGACTTCGACAGCCACTTCGACTGGGCCTCGCCCTTCGGCTGCTCGGTTTCCGTGTTCGACATTCGCCCCATCCTTCTGCGGTCATCACCGACCTGCGTGCGAGCAGGCCGGCCTCTTGGTATTCACCTGCGGCGCACGGCGCGGGTACGCTGCTGACCCGCCCGGCCACGAGAACTGGCTTCGCCGACCATACCTTTCCTCGCCGCGCGGCGGCAGGCGGCGTGCGGAGGAAATCCTTCGCGGACCGCGCGAAGATGGTGAGCATGCCCGGCTCGACGATCTATCTCAAGGCCTGTATCAACGGGGCGCGCACGCCCGACGAGCACGCCGCGCTGCCCGTGACCCCGGAGCAGCTGGCGGCCGAGGCGGTCGCCGCGCACGTCGCCGGCGCCAAGGCCGTACACCTGCATCCGAAGGATGCCGAGGGCGTCGACTCGCTGCTGGCGTCCGACGTCGAGGCCGCGGTGGCCGCGGTGCGGGACGCGGCACCGGGGCTGCCGATCGGGGTCACCACGGGCTACTGGGCGCTCCCCGACGCCGAGCAGCGCCTGCGCGTGATCGAGAGCTGGACGGTGGCGCCCGACTTCGCATCGGTGAACTGGCACGAACCGGGCTCGCGGGAGCTGGCCGAGCTGCTGCTGGGCCGCGGTATCGGCGTGGAGGCCGGCATCTTCCATGCCGAGGCGGCCCGGTCGTGGGCCGCGTCCGGGGTGGCGGCGCACTGCCTGCGGGTGATGGTCGAACTCGGAGCTGACGGTGACGTGGCCACCGCCGACGAGGTGCTCGCGCTGGTGTCCGCGGCGGAATCGCCGGCGCCGATCCTTCTGCACGGGCTCGACGACAGCTGCTGGCCGCTGCTTCGGCACGCAGGTGCTCGCGGGCTGCAGGCGCGCATCGGGATGGAGGACACCCTGGCGCTGCCCGACGGGTCCGTCACCGACGGCAACGCCGCGCTGGTGTCGGCCGCGGTCGAGCTGCTCAGTCGGTAGGTGCGCCGAGCGCGAAGTCGGCGAAGTCGAAACCGGGAACGACGACGCAGCTGACCAGGCAGGGCTGGTCGTCGCGCGGGCGGGCGCGCTGCCAGTGGCCGGGCGGCACCACGAACTGCGGGGTCTCCCCGGCCACGATGTCTGCGCCCAACACATGAGTGGCGGCGCTGTCCTGTTCGGCGCCGACCTCGAGCAGCAACGGGCCGCCTGAGTGGTACAGCCACAACTCGGCGCTGCGCACTGTGTGCCACGCCGACTGCTGACCGGGCATCAGCAGGAAGAGGATCGCCGTTCCCGCGTTGCGGCTTCCCGAGTAGTCCGGCGGCAGAGCGGACTCCGGCACCGTCAACTCGCTGCGCCACGTCTCGGTGTACCAGCCGCCCTCGGGGTGCGGGGAAAGGTCCAGCCGACGCGCCCATTCGGGAAGATCGCTCATCGGCCCACCCTAGTAGTCTTTGCCCATGTCTCGCGCCCGTCCCGGCTGGCTGGTGGCGCTGTGTGCGCTGGTGGTGGCCGTGAGCGCGTGGCTGCCGTGGCTCACGTCGTCGGCCGACGGGGGTGGCCGGGCCAATGCGATCGGAGGCGTGGCGGGCGTGATGCCGGTCCCGCCGCCGGGTTTCGGGGTGGGTCAGCTGGTCGTGCTGTTGGCGCCGTGTCTGGTGGTGGCCGGCGCGATGGCGGCGCGCGACATCTCCGCCCGGATGGCTTCGACTGTGGCGCTGGCGATTTCGGTGGTCCTGGTGGTTCTCGCGGTCTGGTACTACCGGCTCTACGTGTATCCGCCGGTATCGGCCGGCTACGGCCTCTACGTCGCAGGCGGGGTCGCGGTGGCTGCGGCTCTGCTGTCGGTGTGGACGATGCTGGCGGCATGGAGAGCGACGGGGTCGCGATCGGCGCCGGCCACCGGCGGGCTCCGGTGAGCGGCTTCGTCGAACCTGTCACGTTGGCAGGGGAGCGTTGGGTGACGCTGGAACCCGTGCGCGACGACCATCTCGCGGAGATCGAAGCGCTTGCGGCCGACGGCGAACTGGGTCGCCTCTGGTACACCGGTGCGCCGAAAGCCGGTGCGGCCGCGGAGTGGCTGCGGATGCGACTGGCATTGCAAACGCCCCAGACCGGGCTGACGTACGTGGTGCGCGGCCGCGACGGCGCGATGATCGGTTCGTCGAGCTACATGAACGTCGACGGCCCCAACCGCAGGCTCGAGATCGGGAACACCTGGTATGCCGCCGCGGCCCGGCGCACTGGCGTCAACACCGAGACCAAACTACTGATGTTGGGCCATGCGTTCGACGAGCTGGGTTGTGTCGCAGTGGAATTCAGGACGCACTTCTTCAACGCCGCCAGCCGGGCCGCGATCGAACGGTTGGGCGCCAAGTGCGACGGCATCCTGCGCAGCCATCAGCTGCTGCCGGACGGCTCGCGGCGCGACACGGTGGTGTACTCGATTCTCGACATCGAGTGGCCCGCCGTGCGGTCCAACCTGCGATTTCGGTTGGACCGCAACAGCTGAGCCGTCGGACTACTCGGCGTCGACGGTGGTCGGCGAAATGGACGCCTGGCTGCCGGAGTGGGTGATCTCCACCTTGCGGGGCTTCGCGCGCTCCGCAACGGGGATGGTCACCGTCAACACCCCGTTCTCGTAGGTTGCCGAGATCGCGCCGGCGTCGACTCCGTCGCCGAGCGCGAGCTGTCTGCGGTAACCGCCGAAGAACCGCTCGTTGGCCAGCCACTGGGCCGATTCGTCGGACCGCGCGGTGCGGTGGGCGGAGATCGTGAGCGTGCCGTTGTCGACGTTGACGTCGACCGAACCGGGGTCGACGCCGGGCAGATCGGCGGTGAGCACGTAGTGGTCGTCGATCTTGCAGAGGTCCATCGGCATGAAACGGGGAACGCGGTTCGATCCGGTCTGGCTGCTCAGCAAGCCCCGGGTCAGAGCGTCAAGGTCACTGAACGGATCAAAGCGGAGCACAGCAATCCACCTCCTACGTCACTCAGGGCCCGCCACCCTGGCGGGCGACTAAATCACTGTGCACCTGCGAGGTTAGCACTCAGTATTTGGGAGTGCCAACAACTTTGGGCGGTTTTCTTCTCCGAATTCCGGGCCCGGCCCGGGATGAGGGTCCAATGGCCCTCCCCGCGTGCAGCGAACTGCGTTAGACCGGAGTGGTGCACCGAGACGTCGTCGCGGATCTCGCGACCGGAGCCCTGCATCCGGGGTCCGACGAGACGTCCCAGCTGCGCCGTTTCATCGACAGCCTTCCTGCGATGGTCGGCTACTGGGACCACGAGCGCCGCAACGTCATCGCCAATGCCGCCTACGTCGAGTACTTCGGGATGACCCCCGGCCAGATCAGGGGTCAACACATCAGGGAAGTGCTGGGCGAGGCCGTGTATGCGCTGAACCTTCCCCACATCGACGGCGTGCTGGCCGGCCGCGAACAGCTCTTCGAGCGCACCTTGGTCGATCGGCACGGGATGACCCGGCATACGCAGGCGTCCTATGTGCCCGACATCGTCGACGGCAGGGTCTGCGGCTTCGTCGTCCAGGTCACCGACGTGACGGCCCGGGTGGAGGCGGAGAGGGCGCGCGACGAGGCCGTGCGACTGTTCGAGATCAGCATGGCCCACGCGCCGGTCGGCAAAGTGGTGGTCGACACCGCCGGCTTTGTGCTGCAGGCCAATCCGGCTGTGTGCACGTTGCTGCGCTGCACCGAGCAGGACCTCGTCGGCAGCGATTTCCGCCGGTTCGTGCACCCCGACAACCTCGACTCGGGTGAGACGGAGTTCACCGCGCTGGTGAACCGGACGGCGGCGCATCTGTCGTCGGAACGCAAGTACCTCAGGGCAGACGGCACGGCGGTGTGGCTGCAGCGGGACTTCGTGCTGGTGCCCGCAGCCCGCAACGGTCAGGACGTGGCCGTCGCCCAGTTCCAGGACGTCACCGCGCGCAGGGCGGCCGAGGCGGAGTTGGCCCGCCTGGCGGTCACCGATCAGCTGACCGGACTGCCGAACCGGCGTGCATTGGTGGAGCGCCTCGAGCGGCACCACGCAGAGTCCCCGGACCAGCCCATCGGCGTGTTGTTCATCGACCTCGACGGCTTCAAACACGTCAACGATGTGCACGGCCACGCCGTCGGCGACGCCGTGTTGTCCGCCGCAGCGCAGCGGCTCGCCGAGTTCGTCGACCCGCCGAACGGGGCCTACCGCCTCGGCGGCGACGAGTTCGTCGTCGTGACCCCCGCCGGGCCGGAGTCGGACGGGCAGCCCGCGCTACTGGCGCGTCTCACCGCGGAACTGTCCGCGCCGTATCGAACCGCCACCACGCCGGTGCGGCTGGCCGCGTCGGTGGGTTACGCGCAGGGCATCGTCGACGACGTCGAAGCGCTCCTGCGCGCCGCTGATGCCGAGATGTACCGGCACAAGGCCCGGTCACGCTGACTGCTCAGCCGAGCCCGCTGAAGTCGACCTCGTCGGTGGCGACGACGGCTGCGGTCCGGCCGGGTGCGGCCTGATGGGCCCAGTAGAGGTTGGTGTGGTCGATGACGGCCGGAACCGGGGGTGCGCCCCACGCGGTCTTGTCGCCGGCGGTGTGGGCGTCGGCCACCAGGACCACGTCGTACCCGCGGGTGAACGCCCCGTGCAGCGTACTGCGCACGCACGCATCGGTTTCCGCCCCGGTCACCACGAGTCGGCCGACCTCCCGGTCGGCCAGCGTCTGCTCCAGTGCAGTGTCCTCGAAGGCGTCGCCATAGCTCTTGTCGATGACCGGCTCTCCGTCGGCGGGCGACAGTTCGGGCACGATGTGCCAGCCGTCGCTGCCGTAGGGGAGCCCGTCGTCGTGGTGGCGGACCCAGACCACCGGGGTGTCCTCGCGTCGTGCGCGCTCGACCAGATCGGCGATGTTGGCCACCACGGCGTCTCGCCGGTAGGCGCCGTCGACGACGACGTTCTGCACGTCGACGACGAGCAGGGCGGCGGCCGAACGGTTCTCGAGCGTGGTCATGCCGTCATTATCCCGGACCCGCGCAACCGCCCGCAGCACTGATCGCACACGAGGGCCGGGTGGAACCGCCGCCCGCAGCCGCGGTGCGTCACCAGCACCGCCGGGCCTTCGGGATCCGGATACCAGCGCTGCGCCCACTCCAGCGCGCACACCAGCACCGGCAGGAACGCCCGGCCCTTCTCGGTCAGCCGGTAGCGGCCGCCGGTGTTGTGCAGGATCCCTTCGGCGGTGAACGTGGCGAGGCGGTGGGCGATCGTCCCCGGTGGGGCGCCCAGTTCCGTCTGAAGATCGGTGAACCTGTCGATGCCGACGAACGCGGCGACCAGCAGCGCGAAACCCCACCGGTCGCCGATCACGCTCATCGTCTGGGGAAACAGCGCGCCCGCTCCCAGTCGGCGGCCACCCGACCGGCGCCGGTGGTTCGTCGACGGCGTGGACCGGGCCCAGGATCCGCTCGGACCCCATTGCGCCACAACGTCTTTCTCGGTCACCGCGGCCTCGCAGGCGCGGCAGGTCAGCGTCGGCGAGAAATCGGCGCCGCACGAGGTGTGCCGCATCGCGGGCAACGGCGTGACATGCTCGGTGACCCAGGTACGCTCCCACTCCCAGATGGAGGTGAGCATCGGCCACAGCGACCGGCTCTTGGATGTCACCGGGTATTCGGCGCGGGACGGCCTGGTCTGGTATTCGCGCCGGGTCAGCAGATCCTCGGTGACCAGGGAACGCAGCCGCGCCGACAGCACGGAGTGCGACACCGGCAGCGCGTCGGTGAAATCCCCGTACCGCGTGGCGCCCAGCAGTGCCTGCTGGACGATCAGCAGCGTCCACTCGTCGCCGAGTGTTCCGAGCATCCGTGCGACGGCGTTCGGAGCGCCCGTCACAGGCCGATCGCGGCGGAAGCGGAGTCGGTCTCCCGCCAGCGGGGGAGGTCCGCTCCGGCCGCCCACGTCGAGTGCGTGCCGCTGGAGATCCGTTCCGGCAGCGCGAGGGTGCATACCGGACCGTCGCCGACGCGGGCCGCGTCGAACACCAGGCAGTAGGAGGCGTCGGCATTCATGTCCGTGGTCAGCGTGACGAGGTAGCCGTCGTCCTCGGCGCCACCGCCGGTCCGTGGCGCCATCGCGGTCTCGCTGCCGTACACGCCGTCGCCGAACGCGAAGCGCTCCTCGTCGCCGGTGTGCAGGTCGTGTTTGAGGAGGCCGTCGAACAGGAACCAGCCGGGTTTGCCCGTCGCGGCGTAGGTGTAGCGGTAGCTGCGTCCGGCGTGGTCCGGATTTATCATGCCGAATTCGCTGATGCTGTCGGTCAACTGCTCTTCGCGGACCTCGCCGGTGACGAGGTTGAACCGCCAGCGGTGCAGCCGGGCCTGCATCCGGTCCAGCGCCAGAAACCGGAAGGCGCGCTGCCACTTGTTGCCCATGCCGTTGTCGGCGGGCTCGGGATCGCCCTGGAAGAAGCCGTCGAGCACGATCTCGTCGCCGTCCTCGTAGGCGTTGGGGAAGTGCAGCACGTAGGTCGGGTCGGCTTCGAACCACATGATCTGCGAAACGTCACCCCTACGCGGGATGACCGCGAACCGCGAAGGGGTGTCGCGGTGGAACCGCGGCAGGTGCACGTTGTGCTCGAGCAGTCCGGGCTCCCAGAACAGCGGAAAGTCGTTGAGGATCACGTAGTTCTCGGTGAACGCCATGTCGTGGGGCAGCCGCGGGCCGGGCAGCTCGACGTCCACGGCGTGGACGACGTCCCCGGCGTCGCTCACCACGCCGTAGCGCAGATACGGGGCCTGCTTGCTGTAGGTGAAGTAGAGGAGTTCACCGGTGCGGGCGTCCACCTTCGGGTGCGCCGACACACCCCAGTCCGAGGGGAAGCCGCCGTTCCAGTCCTCCTTGCCCAGCGTGTCGCCGGTGCACGGGTCGATGCGGTAGAGATCGCCGCACTGGTAGTGACTCGTCAGCGCGAGGCCTCGGTGCACGATCACGTCGGTCGACGACGCGTCCTTCATCAATGTCCTTGCGCCCCAGCCGTAGTCGCGACGGGAGAGTTCGACCGGTTCGGCGATGCCCGGCCACAGCGGTCCTCCTGCCTCGTTCTCCGCGAGCAATCCGTCGGTGCGCACGAACCTGTTGCGGTAGAACGCTTTTCCGTCGCGGAAGCCGACGATGTGGAGCATGCCGTCACCGTCGAACGGGTGGTAGTTCTTCAGCGCCGGGTGCAGCGGGTTCTCGGTGTTGCGCAGATAGACGCCGTCGAGGTCGTCGGGGACGCTGCCCGCGACGACGGTCAGATCGTCGGCGTCCCACTCGGTGGTCTGCGGCCGCCAGGGTCCGGTCCGGTAGGGGTGGTCGTCGTCGGCGGGAAGTGTCGACAGGTAGGTGGCGACGATCTCCGGATGGGTGCGCAGACTCATGGGTGACTCCCGACGACGAAGGTGACCGTGGTGGCGGTGCTGCCACCGAAATTGAGGGTGCCGAACGTCTGCGCCCCGTCGACCTGATAGGCGCCGGCGGTTCCGCTGACCTGTCGGGCGGCGTCGAGCAGCATCCGGACCCCGGACGCGCCGACGGGATGGCCGCCTCCGATCAGGCCGCCGCTGGGGTTGATCGGGCACCGGCCGTCGAGGTCGATGTCGCCGCTCTCGACGGCCTTCCACGATTCGCCAGGCGGCGTCAGCCCGATGTGGTCGATGGCGAGGTACTCGCTCGGGGTGAAGCAGTCGTGCACCTCGAAACCGTCGATGTCGTCGAGGCGCTTCTGCGCGCGATGGAACGCGTCGTGCACCGCGGAGCGCACATGGGGCAGGACGTAGGGCTGACCGGCGGAGCGGTCGAGTTTCTGCTGCAGGCCCAGACCGACGGTGCGGTGACCCCAGCCGTCGATCCGGCCCAGCGGCCGCGCAGTCGGATGGTCACGCAGCCAGTCGTCGCTGACCAGGACCAAACCTGCGCCGCCGTCGGTGATCTGGCTGCAGTCGAACCGGCGCAGTCTGCCCTCGACGGTCGGGTTGCTGACGTCGTCGTC
Organism: Mycolicibacterium psychrotolerans; assembly: GCF_010729305.1. NCBI lineage: Bacteria > Bacillati > Actinomycetota > Actinomycetes > Mycobacteriales > Mycobacteriaceae > Mycobacterium > Mycolicibacterium psychrotolerans. The sequence goes on from NZ_AP022574.1 coordinate 1,946,877, forward strand.
GGTCAGCGGGTCGGGGACGGCCCAGGTGCGGGTCTGCGCGTTCGGGTTGACGCGCGCGTTGGCGAGGTTGCGTGCCGCGATCGCCCGCAGGTGGGTCTCGTCGAGGCCGTAGCGCCGGTCGTATTCGGCCGCGACCGCCTCGAACATATGCGGCCACATGTATTTCGCGTCGGCGCCTTCGTGGCCCGTCCACGCCGCGGTGCCCAGGATGGAGGTCGCTGCGTCGCCGGGCACCGTCTTCTCCAGCTCCACCCCGATCACCAGCGCGGTGCGGTAGGCGCCCGAGCGCAGGTCGGCCATCGCGGCGAGCGTCGCGACGCTGCCCGACGCGCATGCGGCCTCGTGCCGGGTCGCGGGCACGTCCCAGAGACCGTCGCACACGGTGGCCGGCATCGCGCCGAGGTGGCCCTGCCGGGCGAACAGTTCACCGAAGGCGTTGGCGACGTGCACGACGCCGATGTGGGCGGCGTCCAGCCTGGCTGCGGCCAGCGTCGCGTCGACGACCTCGGCCGTCAGCCCCGAGAAATCCAGCCCCTCCCGATCGAAGTTGCGGGCGAAGTCGCTCTGGTACCCGCCGAGAATCCACACACCGGGCGTGCTCATCTCCGGCACGCTACTACAACTAACGGAGTGACTGAAGCAAGTGCGGTCCCGCCGGCTTCAGGTCTGAACCGACGAGACCTAACAGGGGCCTTGGTCGACCGAGGCACCTGTCTGCGGGCCTGCATTGCCCGCAAGTCAGCAGGGCAAACCCCCGCCGGTGTACGTTCACCTCGATGAGGGAACTATCTCGGTCATGACGGAGCCGACAAATCAAGAGCTCGCTCAGCGAATGGCTGAGCTGGCCCGGGCGGCGGCGGCGCCGCGCAGCGTCGACGACGTGTTGAACGACGTCACGCGCGAAGTGATGGAGTTGATCCCGACCACCGACGCGTGCGGTGTGCTGTTCGTGGGCAAGGCGGGCCGGTTCGAATCAGTCGCGGGGACCTCCGAGTTGCCCCACGAACTCGACCGGCTGCAGATGACCTTTCAGGAAGGTCCGTGCCTGGAGGCCGCGCTCGACGAGCCCATCGTGCGGGCCGACGACTTCGCCGCCGAGCAGCGGTGGCCGCGGTACTCGGCCGCGGCAGCCGAGCTCGGCGTGCGCAGCGGCCTGTCGTTCAAGCTCTACACCAGCTCGCAGACTGCCGGTGCGCTGAACCTCTTCGCGCTCAAGCCGAACGCCTTCGAGGGCAAGGACGAGAACATCGGGGCGATCCTGGCCGCCCATGCCGCGGCGGCGATCATGGCCAGTCGGCAGAACGAGCAGCTGCAGTCGGCGCTGTCCACTCGCGACCGCATCGGGCAGGCCAAGGGCATCATCATGGAGCGCTACAACGTCGACGACGTGGCGGCGTTCGACATGCTGCGCAGGCTGTCGCAGGACAGCAACACCAAGCTGACCGACATCGCGCAGCGGGTCATCGACACCCGCGGTAAATGACGCGCCGAACGTACGGTTTGTGACGCCGCCACTCGCGCGATGCGTCAGAAAGCGGACACTCGGCGCTGCGACCTCACAGGTGCTCAGGCGCGTGAGGTGGCACGCCGAAGGCAAGCAGCGCGGTGTCATCCTCGACGCCTGACCCCATGCCCTCCAGAAGCGTGCTCACCGCCTCGACGATCGAGGCTGCGGACGCCGGTGAATGTGCCTTGGCGAAACTGAGCAAGGCCCCGTCGTCGTCGTAGCGCTCACGACCCGTGCCGGTGCTCGCTTCGGTCAACCCGTCGGTGTAGAGCACCAGGGTGTCCCCAGGCCCCAAGTGAAATCGACTCGCCACGAAGTGCGGCGTCACCGTCATGCCGACGGCCTGACCTCCGACGGTGTCTGCGTAGTGAGCGCTGCCGTCACTGGCGAGCAGTAGCGGTGGCGGGTGGCCGCCGCTGGCCAGTTCGACGTCGAAACCGTCGCCCTGCTTGGTCAGATTGCCGTATATCAGGGTGCACAGCCTGCTTCCTCGGACGTCCACCTTCTGCTCGAGCACCGAGTTCAGATTGTGGAGCACCCGAACGGGATTCTGGTCCGATACTGCGGCAGATCGGAGCACGTACCTCGCCAGCCCGGTGATGACGGCAGCGTCGACGCCCTTCCCGACGACGTCTCCCAAGAAGAACCCCCATGTCGCGCTGGACAAGGGGAACAGGTCGTAGAAGTCGCCTCCGATGTCGTCGACCGATGCCGCGTAGTAGTAGTCGGCGGCGTCCAGTCCAGTCGGCGGTGCGAGGACCGGCGGCAGCAGCGAACGGCGCAAGGTGTCGGCGAACAGCGCGACACGCGCCCTGTCCGCTTCGGCCTGCTTGCGCTGAGCCAAGAGTTCGCGTTCGTATGAGCGTCGGTCCGTCGCGTCGACCGCAGTGACTCGGACCAGTTCCGCGCTCCCGTCGGCGCCGGTCCTGATGTTGGCGGTGAGGAACATCGGCAGACGATTCCCGCTGGGGCCAACGAAATCGACTGTCACACCGGCGAGTTCACCGCTCATACGGAGTAGGGGACCGAAGTGCGTGTCGTAGTGGATGCGACTGCCCGGTGTCAGCAGGTCACCGATCGACTTGCCGTCCAGCGCACCCGGCTTGACGCCGAGCCATCGGATCAACCTGTTGTTGGCGCGGATGATGCGACCGTCGATGTGGGTGACCAGGTGACCCGACGGGGCGTTGTCCCAGAAGTCTTCGGCCTCGGAGGCGGTCACGTCGCTCGAACGAAGTCCGCGATGGCCGCCGCGGTGGCGTCGGGGTCACTGACGTGGGGGCAGTGCCCCGTCGCGTCCAAGGTCGTCAGTTGACTGCCGGGGATGTGTTGGTGCACGTAGGCACCGACGGCGCGGGGTGCGATCGCGTCGTGGAGGCACTCGATGATCATGGTGGGCAGCGAGATCTGGGCGAGATCGTCGCGGTTGTCGGAGAGGAACGTGGCTCGGGCGAACACGCGCGCGTGGTCGGGGTTGGTCCGGCAGAACGATGCTTCAAGCTCCTCGTGCAGGTCGGGGCGGTCGGGGTTGCCCATGATGACCGGCGCCATGGCATGTGACCAGCCAAGATAGTTCAACTCGAGTGACTCGAGGAGTTCGTCGATGTCGCCTTTTGAGAAACCGCCGCGATAGTCGCCGTCGTCGACGTAGCGCGGCGAGGGCGTTAGCATCACCAGCTTGGCGAACCGAGATGGGTCTTTGATGGAGGCCAGCGCGCCGATCATCGCCGCGACGGAGTGGCCCACGATGTTGACATCACTGAGATCGAGGTCGTGCAGGATCTCGACGACGTCATCGGCATAGCCGTTCAACGACGAGTATTTGTCGGGATCCCAGGCAGCGGGATCGGATGCCCCACAGCCGACATGATCGAAGAGAACCAGTGTGAAATCGTTCTTCAGCCGCTCGACGACGGGACGCCACAGATTCTGATCGCAGCCGAAACCGTGGGCGAGAAGCAGAACGGGCGCGTCATCGACACCGGTGATCGTGACGTTGTTCCTGGTGCGGCTGTTCACGGCTGACTCCTAGAACCGAACCGTCGGCGCCGTCAGCGGAAGTCCGAGAGCGCGTCGGACAGGGTGGCGTGGAGGCTGAGTTCTCGGTCCAGGCCCATCAGCTTCATGGGCCGGCTCGTTCCCCGGCCATCGGCGACGACGCCGAACCGCTTCTCGGATCGGCGAGCGCTCTGATGTCCCTCGAGCAGGACCGTCATGCCCGCCGAGGCCAGGAAATCGACGTTCGAGAGGTCGACGATGAGGCCGTACGGCGCGGCGGCGAGATGGCTTGCGATCGCGTCGGCGAGCACCGGCGCGGTGGTGAGGTCGACCTCGCCACGGGCGGCCAGCACGACGACGCCGTCCATGGGGATGGCGTCGAGTGCGAAGAGGCGGTCGGAGGGAAGAGCGGTATGCCCGTCGGCTTGTGTGGTTTCGTCAGACACAACTATCACCTGATGCGGTTCCTCATGGGTTGCTGGTGCAGTAGTGCGAGGGCTGAACACGTACACCTGACGGCGAATCTACTAGTTCGGCTCGACAAGTTCGACGTGAAGTGCCCCCGGCAGGATTCGAACCTGCGACACCGGCTTTAGGAGAGCCGTGCTCTATCCCCTGAGCTACGGGGGCGACGGTGGGAGCTTACCGGGCTGCGGCGCTCCACCTCACCCCGCCGCATATGGCAAAAATGTCAAAACATCGGTCGGCCGCCGGTAGCGTGCCGACCGTGGAGCTGACACTGCAACGCATCGGCGCCTGGTCGGGCAGCATCATGATCCTCCTCTACGGCGCCAGCTTCTCCGGCGTCGCGCAGCTCTTCCCGCCGCTGTCGCCCGCAGCGCCGGCTGACGAGATCGCCGCGTTCTTCGTCGACCACAAGCTCTGGATCCGGTTCGGCGTGTCCGGCGCGCTGCTCAGCGCTGCGCTGGCACTGCCGTTCCTGGCGGCGATCGTGCTGCGCATCCGGCGCGCCGAAGGCGGCTGGGGCATGCTCTCGATGACCCAGCTGATGGCCGCCACCGTGTTCGTGCCTGCGCTGCTCTTCCCGCAGTTCTTTCTCGGCGTCGCCGCCTACCGCCCCGCGGAACGGTCGGCCGAACTCACCCAGGCCCTCAACGACGTGTTCTGGCTGTGGTTCATCGGGATCGTCGGCACGATCATCGTCCAGAACATCACCCTCGCGATCGCCGCGTTCACCGACACGGCGGAGACGCCGACGTTCCCGCGGTGGTACGGCTACCTCAATCTGTGGGTGGCGACGCTGTCGCTGCCCGGCTGCGTCGTGGTGGTCTTCAACGACGGGCCGCTGGCGTGGAACGGTGTTTTCGCGTTCTACATCCCCGGGCTGGTGCTCGTCGTGTGGCTCTTCGCCACGACGGCGGTCATGCTCAAGTCCATCACTGCCGAGCAGGCCGTCTCGGCGTGACGACGACCGTGCGGCGGGTGCCCGGCGAAAGCGGCACCTGGGTCTTCCTGTTCGGCGACATGGCTGTCTTCGGCGCCTTCTTCGTCACCTTCCTGGTCGAACGTGCCAGTGCACCAGAGGTTTTCGACGCCGCACGGACGACACTTCACATCGGCGTCGGAGTCGTCAACACCCTCGTTCTGCTCACCAGCTCGCTGCTGGTGGTGCTCGCGCTCAATGCGGTGCGCGCCGGGCACCGCGCCGTGGCGACCCGCGCCGTCGTAGCGGCCATCGCCTGCGGCATCGGATTCGTCGCGCTGAAGGTCACCGAGTACGTCGCCCTCGCCGCGGCGGGACACGGACCGGGCGCCAACCACTTCTACCTCTACTACTTCATCCTGACCGGTCTGCACCTGTTCCACGTCTGCCTCGGGCTGGGCGCGCTGACCTTCGTCCTCACGCAGACCCGACGAGCCGAGCGCAGCGCCACCCGGACCGCGCTGGTCGAAGGCGCGGCGTGCTTCTGGCATCTGGTGGACCTGCTGTGGATCTTCCTGTTCGCACTGCTGTATCTGGTGAGCTGACATGTCCGCCCTGAGGCTGCTGAAGAACCGCGCCGGCGTCAGCTGGTTGATCCTGGTCGCCGCGACACTCGTGTCCTGGGCGGTGGGCGCCGAGCACGGCACCGGCTCAGCGGTGGGCGTCGTGGTGCTCGGCATCGCCGCGATCAAGGTGCGTCTGGTCGGGCTCGACTTCATGGAGTTGCGGCACGCCCCCATCGCGCTGCGGGCAGCGTTCGAGGGCTACTGCGTGGGCATGTGGGCGCTGCTCTCGGCGCTCTATCTCTGGCTGTAGCGGGGGCTACCCCAGTGCCGCGATGACGTGGCCGAACGCCTCGGCGTGCCGGTCCTGGACGATGACGTAGCCGATGCCGTACCGCTCCCGGTAACCGCGGATCCGCTCGGCCATGTCCGCGGTCGATCCCGACAGCACGCCGGGGTGGCGCAGCAGCTCCTCGTCGGACAAGCCCGGCAGGAAATGGCGCGGGATCGTCAGGTCGGGCATCCCCGATCCGTCCAGCGGCATCGCGGTGATCGCGATGTTCAGTTCGAGTGCGTCGAAGCGGTCGCCGGCGGCGTCGCGCACGAACGCGATGCGGTCGGCCAGCGGGTCCTCCCCGGCGCCGGGCGCGCGGTCGCCCCCGGTGAGGCCGACGATGTCGGCCGCCTGTGCCGCAAGGCGCAGCACCCGGTCACCGTTACCGGCGATCATGATCGGCACGTCGGGCAGGTGCTCGGCCATGTATTCGCACGTCTGCCGGAGGTGGTCGACGCGGGCACCCGCGGTCGGGAACGGAATGCCGGCCGCCTCGAACTCCTCCTTCATGTACCCGGTGCCCAGGCCGAGGTCGAACCGGCCGCCCGACAGGTCGCGCAGCGCGGCGACGTCGCGCGCCAGCAGCGCAGGCCGGTAGAACGCCGCGTTGAGCACGAAGGTGCCCACCCGCAGCGTCGAGGTCGCCATCGCGATCGCCGTCATCACCGGGAACGGCGCCGGTCCACCGAGGTGGTCGGGCACGTGCAGCACGTCGTAACCGAGATCTTCGGCCCGACGGGCGGATTCGGTCAGCTTCTCCCGTGAGGTGCCGCGCATGACGCCGATACCGAATCGAAACTTCGTGGCCACGATCCGATCGTAGGGACAGGTTTGGATCAGAGACCGCGCGGGCATGAACGCTGCAGTCTTTTCCGCGAAGATCCGGCCCGTCGTCGAAACAATCCGACGGGCCGGATCAAAATTTTTCAAGGCCGCATGATGGCAGACATCCCCACGCTCGGCGTCGAAGAGGAGTTCCTCCTCGTCGATCCGGGATCCGGCGCGCCCGTGGGCCGCAACCGGGAGGTCGCCGGCCATGCCGCCGAGCAGGGCGTCGACCTGCAGCTGGAGCTGACCAGCTGTCAGGTGGAGACCGCGACGGAGGTGGTCGACACCACCGATGGCCTGCGTGATCAGCTGTTCCATCTGCGGCGCACTGCCGCGGACGCCGCACAGCGCGCGGGCGCGCGTCTGCTCGCGGTGGGGCTGCCCCCGACCTTGCCGCGGGAGTTCCCGATCACCGACAAGCCGCGCTACCGCGACATCGGCGAACGCTTCGGCATGATCGCCCACGAGCAGGGCATCTGCGGATGCCACGTGCACGTCGCGGTGCCCGATCGCGATGCGGCGGTCGCGGTCGCCAACCGGTTGCGGCCGTGGCTGCCGATGCTGCTTGCACTGACCGCGAACTCGGCGATCTACCGCAACGCCGACACCGGCCACTCGAGCTGGCGCAGCGTGCTGTGGGCGCGGTGGCCCAGCGCCGGTCCGCCGCCGCACTTCGACTCCGCCGACGAGTACGACGCCGCGGTGCAGATGCTGTGCCACACCGACGTGATCCGGGATGACGGCATGGTCTATTGGGACGTGCGGCCGTCGGCGGATTTCCCGACGGTCGAGGTCCGGGTCGCCGACGTGCCGGCGACGGTGGCGGAGACCGTGCTGTTCGCCTCTCTGGTGCGGGGTGCGGTGATGACGGCGCTCGCCGACGAGGAGCGCGGCGAACCGATGCCGCCGCTTCCGCCGTGGGTGCTCAAGGCCGCCTATTGGAAAGCGGCCCGCGACGGGTTCGACGGTGCAGGCGTCGACCTGGACGACCAGACGACGGTGCCGATGCGGGCGCTGCTCGAGCGGCTGGTCGAGCGGGTGCGGCCCGCGCTCGAGGCGGCCGGCGACCACGAGTTCGTCAGGTACGGCCTCACCGCCGTTGCCGAGCGCGGCAACGGTGCGATGCGGCAACGACAGGCCTGGCGACGACGTCACGACGTCGCCGACGTGCTCGCCGAGGCGGCCGCGGCGACGCTGGAGACCAGCTAGACCAGGGGCAGTTCAGCGAAGGCGGGGCTGGTCGGCTCCGTTGAGCCGCCGGGCGGCTCGACGGTGAACGCCAGGGAGCGCGACGACCCGAGGTCCGGCAGCACGGCCGTCGTTGACGGTGCCACCGCCTTGGCGTCCATGGTGCCCGCCGAGTGCGGACCGTCCGCGGCGACCAGCCACATCTGGTAGACGGTTCCCGGCTTGGGCGGCGGCACGTTGTTCATCACGAGCACGCCGGAGTCCCGCTCGCGGGAGAACACGACGGTCGCGGTGCCCCCTCCGGGAATCTCACCGGACACCGTGCGCACATCGGGGGCGGCGAACACCTGGTCGGCGGTCGACGTCGAAGCGCTCGGGCGCAGCGCGAGACCGACTCCGAGCGTTCCGAGGCCGACGGCCACCACGGCCGCGGCGGCCAGCATGGACGTCGTCCAGCGCCGACGCTTCGGGGTGCCGGGGCGCAGGGTGCGCACCGGGTCGCCGGCGATCTGCGCGAGCACCTGCGCGCGCAGTTCGGCGGGCGGCTCGACCGAGGTCGCCTCGGCGATCACCGCCATGGTCTCCCGCACGGCGCGGACTTCGGAGCTGAACGCCTCGGCGACCCCCGTTGGTGCGTCGCGCAGTCGGCGGTCGATGTCATCGACCTCGGCGTCACTGAGCGCATGCAGCGCGTAGGGCGTCGCGAGCGACATCAGATCTTCTGGGCTGGTCATGTCACCCCCAGGCATCGGCGAAGGCCGCGGATGGCGTCACGCATCCGCGACTTGATGGTGGCAAGGTTGGTCGCAAGTCGCTCCGAAACCTGCACATAGGTCAGACCGTCGTAATACGCGAGTTGGATGCACTCGCGCTGGGTGTCGGTCAGGGAGCCCAGGCAGTCGGCGACCTGACGTCGTTCGTCATCGAGGATCACCTCGTCGGCGACGTGATCGGCAGGCGGTTCGACATTCGCGGCGCCGTAGCGGGACTCGCGGGTGCTCGCCGCCTGTTCGGACCGCACCCGGTCCACCGCGCGGCGGTGCGCCAACGTCATCAGCCACGCCAGCGGAGAGCCGGCGGCCGGATCGTAAGTGTGGGCGTTGCGCCACACCTGCAGGTAGACGTCCTGAGTCGTCTCTTCGCTGTACCCCGGATCCCGCAGCACGCGGGTGACCAGACCGAACACCCGGGATCGGGTCTGGTCGTAGAACGCGGCGAAGGCGTCCACATCCTGGCGGGCCACCTGGCGCAGCAATGCGTCGAGTTCGGCGGTCACGAGCGGTAGCCTAGCGGCTGCCGTCAGCCTGGCCTCGGAAGCGACGTCGAGCGTACTGGTCATCCGGTGTCACCGGCCCTCATGAGTGATACACCTTCTCCCGCTCCAGGCTGGGATGGGGCACCACCGGGACGCGGCGTAACCGCAGCAGGGTGCCCTGCACCCGCATGCTCAACGCATTGCTCAGCGGGGCCAGCGGGGCGACCAACTGCATGGCGACGATCTGGGGGATCCCCGCGGACTTGCGGTGCCCGCGCAGCGTCGCGACGAACGCCGGATGGTGGTCACGGTGCAGTGAGATCCGCACGTCGAGGTTGTCGTCGGGCTGCGGCGCACTCACCAGGTAGTGGCCGTCGACGTCGTTGAACGGGGAGGCGTAGAGCTTCTTGGTCACCATCGCGGGCCGGTCGGCGGACGGCGGAAGCAGGTACGCGTGGCGGCCGCCGCAGCTGTTCTGCACCTCGGCGATCACGTAGCGCAGCAACCCGGACGCGTCGTGGCACCAGTACAGGGTCAGCGGATTGAACACGAACCCGAGCACGCGCGGCTGCAGCAACGCGGTGATGCGGCCGCCGCCCAGGTCGATGTCCTTGTCGGCAAGGAACGCGTCGACGCGGCCGCGCAAGGTGTCGTTCGGCGCCTCCCACAGGTGATCGGCGGGGTCGAAGGTCGCGAACGGCCGGAGCCAGCGCGGCAACCGCGGCATCCGGTCGAGGTCGACGAACCAGCTGTAGCTGCGGTGCTCGAAGTAGTGGTGCACCGGCGCGCGACGCAAATGGGTGATGCGGGTGCGGTAGAGCGCTGAGGCTCCGCTTTCGCCGCGGGCGAGCGCGCCCGGCCGATCAGCTGCACACTGTTGAGTCACATCCTGTATTCGGAGCGGTGAGGGATGTGGATTGTTCCGCGGCGCCTGGATGGCGACTCAGCGAAGGTCCCACGAGCGGGCCGCGGTGGCCAGCCCCTGTACCAGCGCCGACGTCGCAGGCGCCAGACCGTCGTCGCCGGGCAGGCCGCTGCGCGGGCTGATGCCCCGCACCCGGGACGACAGCTCGAGCTGGGCGCCGCCGCCGCACACCCGGTTGACCGGATTGTCCGGGTGCAGACCGCGCAGCTCGCGCGGGATCGCGTCCAGGTCGGTGATGATCTGGTAGCCCGGAACGGTGACGTGCGCGGCCAGGTGCCGGGCGAGTTCGCGGTGCTGCCCACCGGCGAGCAGATGGGTGCTGCGGCCCACCCGACCGTAGCCGTGCAGCGACACGGCCACCTCGACGTGGGCCAGGAAAGCGGCCAGCCGCTCGGACTGGGCGGGGTCGTAGCGCGCCGACGCCAGGTGGTGCGGGTAGCGGTCGGGGTGCGCGACGACATAGAGCGAGGCACCCGCCGCGTCGGCGGCCCGGCGGGCGATGACGTCGGTCATCTGCTCCAGTCCGCCGCCGTGGATGGCCAGGAAGCCGAACCGCGACCGCAGCTCGCAGTCCTCGGTCACCCCGGGCGTCTGCAACAGCTCGGAAAGAGATTGTGGCGCAATCGAATCCGGTTGATTGCGGCGCTGCGGCCAGTGGGCGGGATCCCAGCGTTCCAGAAACTCGATCCACCGGGTCGGCAGGCCGTGGTGGCGGGCCCCTTCGAGGATCCGCTCGAGATAGCCGGGGCGTGGCGGGCCCGGCTCGATGCGGTGGTCGACGTAGACCCACGCCGTCTGCCTGCCGTGACGGGTCTGCACGGTCATCTCGTCGCGCCGGTAGCGCACCGGGACGCCTTCGGCACTGTCCAGCTTCGCCAGGTCGTGATCCGACAGCCGCCACAGCACGCCGTGCACCACCGCGCCGGGCACCGGTTCCACGGTGGCCACCCCGCGCTCGTTGATCAGCCAGTCGTGGTCGACGAGCGTGGCCGGCTGCGGGTCGGCGGCCTCGGGACAGCGCTGCGCCATCTGGCGTACGGACAGGTTCGACCCGTACGCGAAGTAGCTGTGCCGCCGAACCATTCAGCTCGTCACTGTCAGATAGATCAGCACCACATTGAGCAGACTAATGAGCCCGGCGACGACCCAGCCCAGGACCGTGGTCGTTCTGTTGTTGACGTCGCTGCCCATCAGCGCCTCGTCACCGGTCAGCCGGATCAGCGGGATCAGCGCGAACGGGATGCCGAACGACAACACCACCTGGGACAGCACCAGCGCGCGGCTGGGGTCGACGCCGGCCGCCAGCACGACCAGCGCCGGCAGCAGGGTGATCAGCCGCCGGGCCAGCAGGGGCACCGAGCGGCGCAACAGACCCTGCATGATCATCGCGCCGGCGTACGCGCCGACCGACGAGGACGCGAGTCCGGACGCCAGCAGTCCGATCGCGAACAGCAGGGCGACGGTGGGCCCGAGGGTGCTGCGCACCGCGTCGTGCGCGCCCTCGATCGAATCGGTGTTGTCCACCCCCTGCAGCGTGGTCGCCGCAACGAGCAGCATCGACAGATTCACGGCGCCGGCGACGAGCATCGCGATTCCGACGTCCCATCGGGTGGCGCGCAGCAGAGCCGTCCGCATCGGGCCGGCCGGGGGATGACCGTGCCGGTCGCGGGTCAGTCCCGAATGCAGGTAGACGGCGTGGGGCATCACGGTGGCGCCGAGCATCGCGGCCGCCAGCAGGATGCTCTCCGGTCCGTCGAAGCGCGGCACGAGGCCCGCGGCGGCCTGTCCGAGGGCAGGCGGGGCCGCGATCAGGCTGGTGAAGAAGCCGATCGCGATGACCAGCAGCAGGCCGGTGATGACCCGCTCGAAGACGTTCTGGCCGCGGCGATCCCTGATCAGCAACAGGATCAGCGACACCGCGCCGGTGATGACGCCGCCGACCAACAGCGGCAGGTCGAACAGGAGGTACAGCGCGATGGCCCCGCCGACCACTTCGGCGAGATCGGTTGCCATGGCGACCAGTTCGGCTTGCAGCCAGTAGGTCAGCCGGGTTCCCCTGCCCATCCGGGCTCCGACGGCCTCGGGCAGCGACCGGCCGGTGACGAGTCCCAGTTTGGCCGAGAGGTACTGCACGAGGCACGCCATCACGTTGGCGACCACGATCACCCAGACGAGCAGGTAGCCGAACTGTGCACCGGCGCTGACGTTGGCGGCGACGTTGCCGGGATCGACGTAGGCGATGGCCGCGACGAACGCGGGTCCGAGCAGGAGCCAAAGGGGCCGTGGCCGGGCATCGACGTCGGAAGCCACCACTCTCCTTTTCTGTCCGAGTGCTCGAAGAGAAAAGTTAGGGTAGCCGAAATCTCCCGATCAAGGCAAGGCGTGCGCTGAGGGTGCGCAGATCATGGGAAGAAGCCGAACGCGCCGAAGGGGTAGTAATCCCCGCCCTGCCAGCCGCCCCAATTCCAGGGCGGCGGCGTTGCGGTGAGTTGCGTGCTGCCGTTGGTCTCGCACCACGTGACGGTCTTGCCGACGTCAGTGCACTTGGGTGTCGCGCCGGCAACGGCCGAACTGCCGAGCGTCACGACAACGCCGGCGACCGCGACCAGGGAGCAGCGCACGAGCCGTCTCATCATGTCTCCGATCGCCGTTCCCGTTCGTCCGTCAGAGGACCATGGGGCCGTAGCCCCATGGGAAGCCGCCCTCCCAGGGCTCTGCGTACACGCCGGGACGCGAGTCGATCTGCGCGTTGCCGGGTGACTGGCAATCGGTGTTCGAGCCGCCCTGGAAACCGCCACCCTGGCCGGTCTCGACACAGGACGGTTGGGCCAGTGCCGCAGGCGCGGCGGCGATCGCGACAGAGGCGCCGCCGGCGACGAGGAGAGCAGCGAGGGTACTCAGGCGAGCCTTCATCTTCACGGGTTCCTTCCCAGCGTGGTCACGGCTTAGCGTACAGACCTTTGCCAGTTATGGGCGGTAAGTCGAGAGCGGTGACGATCCCGGGTGCGGCGTCGATGACGGCCGGAATCGCGTTCACCACACGGGCTGCCGTGGCCACCAGGCCGGCGTGGTTGTGGTCGCCGTTGGGGCTGTGCAGGCACAGATCCAGGGCGTAGGAGGGTTCGCCGGTGATCTCGATCCGGTACGAACCGCCCGGTTGGGCCGGCTGCGGCCAGTCAGGGCACAGGTCGTCGCGCAACCGGGTGACGTGTTCGAGGACGACGGCGACCTCGCCGTCCTTCATCCCGCGGACTTCGAAACGGATTGCGGCAGTAGTGCCTTCGGCGATGTGTCCGGAGGCGATGTCGAAGTCCTCTGGAGCCGGCACCCGTACGTGGGTCTCGGTCACCTCGTCGAGTTCGAGGCCGAGACCGGCGGCGAGCTGACGCACCACCGATCCCCACGCCAGGCTCAGGACGCCGGGCATCAGCAGCATCGGCGTCTCGTCGAGGCTGCCGCCGAACCCCATCACGTCGAACATCACCGTCGCGCTGTCGTAGGTGTCGTAGTTGATGATCTCCATGCAGCGGATCTGCTCGACGCTCTGACAGGTGCCCGCCAGTGCCATCGGCAGCAGGTCGTTGGCGAAGCCCGGATCGATGCCGTTCACGAAGACGCTCGCATTGCCGGCCTTCGCGGCCTCCTCGATCGGTGCCACCATCTCGTCGGGCAGCACCCCCCACGGGTACTGGAGGAACACGGCGCTGCTGCCGACGACGTTGACCCCGGCGCTCAGGATCCGGCGGTAGTCCTCGAGTGCGTCGGGCAACCGGTTGTCGGCCATCGCGGTGTAGACCGCGCACTCCGGTCCGGTGGCGAGCACGGCGTCCAGATCGGTGGTGGCCAGCACGCCCGTCGAATCCCGCAGTCCCGCAAGCTCGGCGGCGTCCTTGCCGGCCTTCGCCTCCGACGACACCCACACCGCGGTGAGCTCGAACCGAGGGTCGGTGATCAGTTGGGTCAGCGCATGCCTGCCGACGTTTCCGGTTCCGATGGCGGCGACTCGAATCGTCATGGGTGTCCTCTACAGATCGGGGATGGGCAGATCGAGGTTGGGATAGGTGATGCCGCCGTCGACTTCGAGCGTCTTACCGGTGAGGTAGCCGCCGGCGGGGGAGGCGAGATACACCGCGGCCGCGGCGATGTCGAGGGGGTCGCCGAGCCGGCGCATCGGGGTGGCCTGCTCCATCGGGGTGCGCAGGGCATCGTTGCTGGCCACGATGTCCAGCGCGGAGGTCAGGATCGAACCGGGGGCGATGGCATTGACCCGGATGCGCGGCGCGAGGTCGAGCGCCGAGAGCCGGGTGTAGTGCGCCAGCGCCGCCTTGGCGGTGCCGTAGGCGGCGAACCCGCGGCCGGCCAACCGCCCCATCGTCGAGGTGATGTTGATGATGCTGCCGCCGCCGGAGTGCTCGATCATCAGCGGCGCCGCGGCGACGGTGAGCGCGTGGGCGGTGGCGACATTGAACGCGAACGCGTCGCGCATGTCCTTCGCCGAGGTGTTCAGCAGGGCGTTCGGCATCGTGCCGCCGACGTTGTTGACGACGATGTCTAGTCTGCCGAACGCCTCCACCGCCTCGGCGGCGAGCGCGGCGGTGTCCTCGGAGCGGGCGAGGTCGGCGACGACGATGTGCGCGCGCCGTCCGGTCGCGCCGACCTGCTCGGCGACCTCCTCGAGTTGGGCCTGCGTCCGTGCGGCGATCAGCACGTCAGCGCCCGCTTCGGCGAACGCGAGCGCCATCGCGGCGCCGAGACCCCGGCCCGCCCCCGTCACCACTGCCACCTGATCGTCGAGCCGGAACCTGTCCAGAATCACGGCCGTCACGCTAGCAAGCCCGCGGCACTGCCGTGGGCGGTTTCTGGAACACGTTCTATTTTGTCGATCAGGTGGGTACGAGCCGGTCCTGCGTCATCGTCGGCGGACGAGCAACGAGATGCACGACTGCATGACGGCGAAGATGAACGCTGTGCTGATGCCGAACAGCATGACGCCGTTGACCGCCTCCAGCGCGCTGATCATCCGCAACCGGGACGGCAGCACCAGTCCCGGGATGTCGAGGGTGATCATGGTTCCCAGTGAATAGACCGATGCGTCGGCGAACGAGTCGAATGCGCCGAGCGACCGGTATGCCGACGCCCAGAGCACCCCCTCGAGCCCGTGCATCAGGGCCAGGGCCACGGCGACGAATCCGATGCTCCCGATCACGGCAGGAATCGCCTTCTGCGGAACCAGCGTGTGCTTCTCGATGCGGGCGCGGATCCGCGATTCCATGCCGAACGCCATCATCACCACCACGGTGGTGTGGAGGGTGATGGTGAGCACGATGAGCGACAGGCCCACGATCCAGCTCGCCACATTCATCGCGCGCGCCTGACAGGCTTATTTGCAGCGGTCCAGGAAGTCGACCGCGGGTTGCTTGATGCCTTGCATCTCAGCTCGCACCTGCGGGTTGGCGTCCAGGTACGCCTGCACCTTGGGTTGCATCTCCTCCCGCGACTGGCCTTCGAGCGTTGCGAAGAAGTCGTTCACCGGTGGATGGGTGAACAGATAGGCCGACGTGGCCGCGGCGACTCCGGCCCGCACTCCCGCCCAGTCCGCGGGAGTGCAGTTCGGCGGCTTGGGTGACGGTGGTTGAGCAGTTGCCACCGCGGCTCCACCGAAGAGCATCGCGCCGGCCAGTGCGCCGGCGCCCACGGCGCTCATCACGGCATGTGGCCGAATTCCTCTGGGGGACAACATCATGAATTCTTCTCCTTCAAAAGAGTGACTGTCTCGGACGCCCGGACGGACATTCCGCGAGTGGCCTCAGCGTCGTCCACCACGCCGACCACCACCGCCGCCCGGTCGGGGTGCTGGTCCGGGGCGCCCCGCACCCGGAGGCCCGGGACGCCCGACCCCGGGAGGTCCGGGAGGCCCGATTCCGGGAGGCCCGATACCCGGAGGCCCGGGAATCGGGACGTCGAGGTCGAGGTCGACGTCGACGAGGTCCGGGACCCAGACCGGTAACCACGGATCGACGTACACGGCAGGGGGCGGAGGAAATTCGCAGATCACCGTCGTGAAGTTCCAGTACATGCCCGGTGGGCACGGCGGCGGTGGTGGTGGTGGTTGGGCGTGACCAGCCGCCGGTGAGGCGAGTTCCATCAGCGGCAGACATGCCAACACGACGGCCGATACGGCGCTGCGCCGCAGCCAAGAATTCATGGGGCCTCTTCTCTGGAGTGGGCTCTTCCGCTCCCTCGGTTGCCGACCCGTGGGCAGGCTCGCCGGTCGCGCCGGAGCGGGAGAGCAGCAGAACCGCTGAGAGCAGTTCATCTGCTTCGACGGCACCTCGGATAGTGCCGATGGGTGTGCTGCCGGGGGCCTTTGGTCCCTCGGCGCAGGTCCTACGGCTGGGTGCCGCTGGCGCTGCTACTTCTTGGCGGCAGCCTTCTTGGCCGCGGTCTTCTTCGCCGGGGCCTTCTTGGCGGCTTTCTTGGCCGCCGCCTTCTTCGCGGGCGCCTTCTTGGCAGGCTCCTTGGAGCCGCCCTGCTCCTTGCGCGCCTTCACGCTGGCCTCGAGCCTGGCCAGGAGGTCCGACACGTCCTCGGTGTCGTCGAGTTCGGTCGGCTGTTCCTCGGTGGTGAACGCTTCGCCGCCCTCGAGCTTGGCCTGGATCAACTCCTGCAGATGTTCCTGGTAGTCGTCGTGATAGCGGTCGGGGTTGAAGTCGTCGGTCATCGAGTCGACGACCTGGCTGGCCATTTTCAACTCGGCGGGTTTGATCTCGACCTCTTTGTCCAGCACCGGGAAATCGGGGTCACGGATCTCGTCGGGCCACAACAGTGTGTGGATCATCATCACGTCGCGCTTGCTGAAGTCCTTGACGCGCAGTGCGGCCAGCCGGGTCTTGTTGCGCAGCGCGAAGTTCACGATCGCCACGCGATCGGTCTCCATGAGCGTCTTCGCCAGCAGCACATACGATTTCGACGACTTACCCTCGGGTTCCAGGAAGTAGCTGCGGTCGAACATCAGCGGGTCGAGGTCGCCGGCGGGCACGAACTCGAGCACCTCGATCTCGCGGCTGCGCTCCTCGGGCAGCGTCGCGATGTCGTCGTCGCTGATGATCACGGTCTGGCCGTCGTCAGAGTCGTAGGCCCGTGCGATGTCGCGGTATTCGACCTCTTCGCCGTCGAGTTCGCAGACGCGTTTGTAGCGGATACGGCCGTTGTCCTTGGCGTGCACCTGGTGGAACTTGATGTCGTGATCCTGGGTGGCGCTGTAGACCTTCACCGGCACGTTGACCAGGCCGAAGGCGATCGAACCCTTCCAAATGGATCGCATCAGCCCAGTATGTCCGATGATTCGGCCGCATGGCGGAGGCTGGCGCGGTCGGGAAGGTCCGCGCCGGAACGGGTCACGGTCACCGCTGCGGTGAGCGTCGCGGCCCGGACCGCGGTGGTGAGCGCGTCGGTGCCGATGGCGCGCAGTCGCGAGCGCCGCTGCGCGCCGAGCAGATCGAGCGACCACAACGCGTCGATCAACCCGGTCATGAACGCGTCTCCCGCGCCCACGGTGTCCACCACCTGCACATTTCCTGCAGGTACCCGGACTTTCCCTGCGCGACACATCGCCACTGCGCCGTCGGCGCCCTCGGTCACCACCACCACCGACGGACCGGCTCCGAGCCAGGCCGAGGCGACCTCCTCGGGTGTTCGAACCGGCTCCAGCCAGCGCAGGTCCTCGTCGCTGACCTTGACGACATCGGCCCGTTCCAGCAGCCGGTCGACGCGCGACCGCGCGGCATCCGGGTCGTCGATCAGGGCGGGGCGGATGTTCGGGTCGAAGGTGATGGTCGCCGACGGGCGGTACGCCTCGACCAGGGCCGCGGTGGCGAGGCAGCCGGGCTCGAGGACCGTCGCGATCGACCCGGTGTGCAGGACTGCCGGGGTCGCCGCCTCGGGCGTACCGCTGAGCTGCCAGTCGATGTCGAAGGTGTAGGTCGCCGTGCCCGCGGGGTCCAGCATCGCGCGCGCCGTCGGCGTGCGCTCGGCGGACAGGCTGCCCGAAACCAACTGCACGCCAGATGCTTCGACGTAATCCCGGATCCGCTGTCCGCGGGTGTCGGTCGCGATGTGGGTCAGGAAATCGACCGGCCGGCCGAGCCGGCCCAGCCCGACCGCGACATTGAGTGGACTACCGCCGACATACTCTCCGGTGACGTTGCCGTCGCGCTCGACGATGTCGATCAGCGCCTCGCCGATGACCAGTGCCCGCATCGTGTCGACGCTACCGGCTGAGGAACGGGTAATACCGTGATGTGGTGGATTGTGTGGGCCGGGTGAAGCTGACCAACCCGGACAAGGTGCTGTACCCGGCGACGGGCACCACCAAGGCGGAGATCTTCGACTACTACGTCGAGGTGGCAGCCGCGATGCTGCCGCACATTGCCGAGCGCGCGGTGACGCGTAAACGCTGGCCCAACGGCGTGGCCGAGGGCTCCTTCTTCGAGAAACAGCTGGCCTCGTCGGCGCCGGAGTGGCTGGACCGCGGCACGATCGCGCACAAGTCGGGCACCACCACCTATCCGGTCATCGACACGGTCGAAGGGCTGGCCTGGATCGCGCAGCAGGCCGCGCTCGAAGTGCATGTACCGCAATGGCGGTTCGTGGACCAGAAGGTGGGGCCGGCGACGCGCATCGTGTTCGATCTCGACCCCGGCGAGGGGGTGTCGATGCGGCAGCTGTGCCAGGTGGCCCACGAAGTGCGCGATCTGATCGCCGACATCGGCCTGCAGACGTTCCCGCTGACGAGCGGTAGCAAGGGGCTGCATCTGTATGTGCCGCTCGATGACCCGATCAGTTCGCGGGGTGCGTCCGTGCTCGCCAAACGTGTGGCCGTGCAACTCGAGCAGACGATGCCCACGAAGGTCACCGCGACGATGACCAAGAGTCTGCGCGAGGGGAAGGTCTTCCTCGACTGGAGCCAGAACAACGGGAACAAGACGACCATCGCGCCGTATTCGCTTCGGGGGCGGGAACATCCGACCGTGGCGGCGCCGCGGACCTGGGACGAGATCACCGATCCCGACCTGCGCCACCTGACCTTCGACGAGGTGCTCGACCGGCTGGACCGTGACGGGGACCTGCTGGCCGACCTCGATCCGGCGCTGCCCGCCCCCGACCGGCTCACCACCTACCGCGGGATGCGCGACACCGCGAAGACCCCGGAGCCCGTGCCTGCCGACGCCCCGCGGGTAGGGAACAATGACAAGTTCGTCATCCAGGAACACCATGCGCGCCGGCTGCACTACGACTTCCGGCTGGAACGCGACGGTGTCCTGGTCAGCTGGGCGGTGCCGAAGAACCTGCCCGACACCCCCTCGGAGAACCACCTCGCCGTGCACACCGAGGACCATCCGATGGAGTATCTGACGTTCGCCGGCGAGATCCCGAAGGGCGAGTACGGCGGCGGCGAGGTCTACATCTGGGACACCGGCACCTACGAGACCGAGAAGTTCAACGACAACCCGCCCGACGGTCCCGGCCGCGGCGGCGAGGTGATCGTCACGCTGCACGGCGACAAGATCGAGGGCCGCTACGCGCTGATCCAGACCGACGGCAAGAACTGGCTGGCGCACCGGATGAAGGACCAGAAGCGCGCCGCGTTCGCCGAACTGCTCCCGATGCTGACCACCGAGGGATCGGTCGAGCGACTCACCGAGAAGCAGTGGGCGTTCGAGGGCAAGTGGGACGGATACCGGGTTCTGGTCGAGGCGGACCACGGCACACTGGCCGTGCGGTCCCGCCGGGGCCGCGACGTGACCGGCGAGTATCCCCAATTCCAAGCGCTGGCAGCCGATCTGGCCGAGCATCACGTCATCCTCGACGGGGAGGCGGTGGCTCTGGACGAGTCCGGAGTGCCCAGTTTTCGCGAGATGCAGAACCGCAAGCGGTCCACGCGGGTCGAGTTCTGGGCCTTCGACATCGTCTTCCTCGACGGCCGATCGCTGATGCGGGCCAAGTACTCCGACCGCAGGCGGCTGCTCGAGGCGCTCGCCGACCAGGGCGGGATCATCGTGCCCCCGCAGATCGACGGTGACGGCCCCGACGCGCTGGCCTACGCCGAGGAGCAGCGCTGGGAAGGGGTGGTCGCCAAGAAGCGGGATTCCACCTACCAGCCGGGGCGCCGGTCCGCCGCATGGATCAAGGACAAGCTGTGGAACACCCAGGAGGTGGTCATCGGAGGCTGGCGTGAGGGCAACGGCGGGCGCACCAGCGGACTGGGCGCCCTGCTGCTCGGCATCCCGACCGAGGATGGTCTGCAGTTCGTCGGCCGGGTCGGCACCGGTTTCACCGAGAAGGAGCTGGCTGCGCTGCGCACAACGCTCGCTCCACTGCACACCGACGAATCACCCTTCGCCACAGAGCTTCCCAGACCGGACGCCAAGGGCGTCACCTTCGTCCGCCCCGAACTGGTCGGGGAGGTCCGGTACAGCGAGCGCACCGGTGACGACCGGCTGCGTCAGGCCAGCTGGCGGGGCCTGCGGCCGGACAAGACGCCCGACGAGGTGGTGTGGGAATAGTTCAGCGTGGCAGGGAGTCCGCCATCTCCGCGAGTCCGTCGGCCAGGTTGACAGACGGAGTGTAACCGAGATCGGTTCTTGCAGCGGTGATGTCGTAGCTGCGGTCACGGCCCATGAACGTGGTGATCCAATTCGTCAGGATCGGTGGTTCAGGCCGGCGCAACAGCCGCGCCCCTGTTTCAAGGAGCGCCCCGAGGGGGGCCGCCAACGCGAACGGAACACTGCGGGCCGCGCTCACGTCGACCCCCTGGGTGGCCAGTAGCGGGGTGAAGAGATCCCGCGCCGGCATGGGCGTGCCGTCCGTGATGTAGTACGCGCGACCGGCACCGCCGTGGGTGAGTGCGAGGCGGACGGCCTCGGCGAGGTTGTCGACGTGGACGAAGTCGACCGTGTGCCTGCCGTTGTCGATCCAGCTGAACCGGCCGGCTTCCACCGCTGCGACGAACTGGTCCAGGGTGGACATGCCCCCACCCCAGATGAACGGTGGCCGAAGCGCCACCGTCGTCATCGTCGGTGTGACCGCGCTGAGCAGGATGCGCTCGGTGGCGAGCTTGATGCGGCTGTAGGCGATATTGGGCCGACCTTCATCGGTGTGCTCGTCGACGACCAGCGCGCGCTGGGTGCCGCTGGCCACGCTGGCGGCGCTGATCAAGACGAACCTCTTCACTCCAGAGGACGCGGCGACCTGGTGGAGGGCGACACTGGGCCCGAGGTTGGCCCGGCGGAAGACATCATCAGGACCCCAGAACGCCATGTAGGCGGCGCCATGCACGACGGCATCAACGCCGCGCATTGCCGACGTCCAGTGCGGTGGGGGATCACTGTTGACCAGTTCCGACAGGTCACCGAGAACTGGCTCGGCCCCGGCCCGACCGACGAGTTCGGCGGCGCTGTCCGTGCGGGCGAGCGCACGCACGTCGTGACCCGCGCCGACCAGCCGCCTGACCAGGTGCTGCCCGACGAATCCACTGCCACCCGTGACGAAAACTTGCATCTGCTCCTCGATTCATTCTACGCCAAATCATTTGATGTCAAACTATATCTACACTGATAGTATGCCGTCAACGTGAAAGAGGCGATGGGTGGGCGCGCTGCGTCAGGTGCATCGGCGCAGCGCGCGGGGCGCCTGGCCGATGCGTTCGGACGCGCAGGCAAATCGGTTGTGCGGGCCTTCGACGACCGCCTGGGGGAGCACGGCGTCTCGACTCCTAGATCCAAATTGCTCGCCGAAGTGGCCCGGATGCAACCGGTCCGGCTCGCGGATCTCGCCCGGGAGGTCGGAATCAGCCAGGGCACTGCGTCGACTCTGGTGGAGGCGCTCGTCCGCGACGGACTGGTCGCCCGCGGCGTCGACGACAACGACCGCCGCGCAATACGCCTGACGACCACGCCCGAGGGCGAGGCGCAAGCGCGAAACTGGCTCCGCGACTACGTCGTCGTCGCGGGGGAGATCTTCAGCTGCCTCACAACCGAGGAACAACGTCAGCTGACCCGACTGCTCGATCGGATTGCCGAGTCTCTGGACCCTCCGGCTTAGCTGTTGTCGAGGATGACTTTGCCGACGGTGCCCCTGGACTCCATCAGTCGGTGGGCGCGCGCGGCTTCTTCGATGGGGAGAACAGTGTCGACCACGACGTGGATGGCGCCGCTTTCGAAGAGAGGCAGGACGTCTCGCGTCACCCCTGCGATGATCTCGGCCTTCTGATGAGCTGGCCGCGCTCGGAGCATCGTCGCCGTGACACTGGCGCGCTTGGACATCAGCAATCCGAGGTCCAGCGGCGCCGGTGCCGTGCTGCCGCCGATGATCACGAGGTGCCCATCAGGTGCAAGGCACTCGATGTTGCGTGCAGATAATCCGAACCGACCACATCCAGGATGGCGTCGACTCCACGGCCGCTCGTCGCGGCCGATGTCGCGGCGACGAAGTCCTCGCAGCGATAGTTGATCGCGACGTCTGCCCCCATGTCGAGGCCCGCACGCGTCTTCGTCGCGCTGCCGGCAGTGGTGATCACACGTGCTCCTATCGCGGAGGCCCATTGGATCGCGAAGGTGCCGATGCCACCCCCGGCGCCGTGGATCAGGACGGTCTGACCGCGGGTGAGTCGGGCGACCATGGCCAGGTTGGAGTAGACGGTGGCGGCGACCTCGGGAACGGCGGCCGCCTCGATGTCGTTGAGGCCGGTAGGAATTCGCATGACTTGCGTGGCGGGCACGGCGACCTCGTCGGCGTAGCCGCCGCCGTCGAGCAGCGCGCAGACCTTGTCGCCCACCGACCAGATGGTGACGTCGGCTCCGACGTCGGTGATCGTGCCCGAGCACTCCAAACCCAACGGGCGCGGCGCCCCGGCCGGCACGGGATAGTGGCCCCGGCGCTGCATGAGGTCGGCGTTGTTGACGCCGGCGGCCGACACCGTGATCACCACCTCCTGCGGGCGGGGACGCACCCGATCCACTGAGCGCCACCGCAGCACCTCGGGAGGGCCAGGGTGGTCGAACAACACTGCTGAGGTCATCACAGTTCCGTTCTCTCCGCCGGGGCGCCAGTCATGCGGTCAGGGCGGAGCGTGCCGTAGCCCAGCGTGCGATGCTCTGCGCATACCTGGGTGTTTCGATCCGGCAATGCCGTCCCGACGCGTCTTGGCGAGCGTGCGCGGCCTCGGCGAATGCCTGTCCGTGCTCGGCGATGAACTGCAAGAAGCCCTCGGTGGGGTGGGATGTCACCGTGTTGGTGTAGCGGCAGCGGTCGCCGCCCAGTCGCTCCATCCGCAGTTCCCAGATGACCTGCGTGGTCGTCCACCCCGAGGGTGTGAGAACGTCCGACAGCGACACCATCTTGCAGTAGTGCGGCTCTGCCACCTCGAACCGGTACTGCTGAATCACCAGGCCCGTGCCGATCATCTCGATGTTGATGGACATCGGCGTCCCGTCGTCATCCACGGTGTAGCCGGCGGCCTTGTGATCGCCTGGCGCGCAGCGCTGATACTCGTGTGTCGGGAGGGTCTTCAACCACTGGGCGATATCGACATCGTCGAACTTCGCCGTGACATCGGCGGTGACCACCGCGTGGGAGAGGACCAGATCCTCGCGAACTGCGTTCTCCATCAATCACTCCTGTCGTAGAAGATTCGCTGCGTGGCGTCAAGCTTGTCTGCGAAGGAGCTGAGCTCACAATGACGCTGCCCCGACCCAGCCGGTAGTGCTAGCCCCCATGTGACCCCGCTGCGGGGGCGGCGACGGTTGCGACTAGCTGCCGTAGAGGTGCAGGGCGCGGGCCGCCGTGGTGGCGATGTCGCCGCTCAGTGCGACGATCGGCGGGCCACCGGGTTGATGGATCACATTGGACAGCACGATCACATACGTGTTCGACCCTGGATCCAGCCACAGCGACGTCCCGGTGAAGCCGGTGTGGCCGAAGCTCCCCACCGGAAAGACCGTGCCCCGCGGGCGGGAGTGGGCCGTGTCGATATCCCAGCCGAAGCCGCGCAGATCCTGCCCCGCTATCGCCGGATAGCTCAGATCCAGAGCATCTTTCACGTTCGCCGCCTCGATCTGGCCCGGGTGGTGTCCGGGCTGCTGCGGGGTCGTCATCAGCTCGGCGGCGGGCTGTGTCAGGGGAAAACCACTCGGGCGGCCGGCGAGCCGATCGAGCAGGGCCTGCGCGTAGAGGCCGACGTCACCCACCGTGGAGAACACGCCGGCGCTGCCAGTCGCGCCACCCATCCGCCGTGCCGTCGGGTCGTGGACGGTGCCGCGAAGCAGGTAGCCGTGGTCCGGGTTGAGGCCCGGGGTGTCGCCGTCGTGGGCGGTGGGTGCGATGCGGGTCAGCAGATCGGTGCTCCACGTGCCCGCCGGACACTCGCGCGCCGTGGGTGCATTCGGGTCGATGACCACGGCGGTACCCCGAATGGTGTGCGGGCCACAGGCTTTGGCGGCGGGGAGGTAGCGGGTGTCCCGCATGCCCAGGGGGGTGAAGATGTTGTCCCTGGCGTACACGTCCACCGACTGACCCATGAGCTTCTCGACGATCGCGCCCAGAAGAATGAAGTTGATGTCGGAGTAGTGGAACAGCTGCCCCGGCTCGAACACCACCCACGCGCCCAGCGCACGGCGCATGCCGTCGGCCTTGTCGGCCCGGTCCAGTCCCCACGGCCCGTCCAGGCTCAGATCCCCGGCGATGCCCGACGTGTGAGTCAGCAACATGCGCAGTGTCACGCTTGCCCGGCGGGGGTCGTCATGGGGATTGAAATCCGGGAGGTAGGTCTGCACAGGATCGTCGAGTCCGATGCGGCCCTGTTCGGACAGCTGCATGACGGCCGGCGCCGTCGCGATGCTCTTCGTCAGCGACGCCAGGTCGAACATCGTGTCCTCGGTCATCGGCTCAGCAGCTGCCGGTGATCCGTTCAGTCCTGGTTCGCCGGCGAGCTTGCGATCACCGAAGGCCGTGCGGAACACGATCTTTCCGCCGTGCCCGATCTGGACGACCGCACCGGGCAGCCGGTGCGCGGCGATCGCGTCGGTGACGAGTTCGGCAATCGGCGCGAGTTCGGGGGTGGGAGCCACCGGCGGTGGTGAGGTGGCCGACGGTGGGCTCGGCAGGGTCGCGGCGGGGGTCGACGTACTGCTCACCGCCGGCGGCGGCGCTGCCGGTCGGCAGGACGGCACAGCGGCGACCGTGAGCAGCACCGCCGCCGCGATGCGGACCCGAGCGTTGCGCGAACCCGGCACCGTCACCCTGTCGACGGTAGCCGCACGCCGTCCGGAGCCGGCGGAAGTCAGCGACCGGGTTCCGGCGAGATCATCGCCGTCCGAACCGACATCCCGAAGTCGTGGTGGCGCAGCGTCGTGATGCGGCGGCCCGGCTGCACTGCCTGCTTGACCGGCGTGGTGCGCTGACCGAGCAACGCGGCGGTGGCGTCGATGTCGGCGACGACGTAGGTGATGCCCCACAGCGTCGCGGGACCTGTGCCCGCGGTTCCCGGCGTTCCGACGACCTCGATCACCACCTCGGCGAAGCGGAAGAAGATCTGGCGGATCGGTCGTCCGCCGAGTTCGGTGTCACGTTCCCGGCGCGGCTCCACGCCGAGCGATACCAGTGCCCCGACCGTGCGGTGAAGGTCGGGGGACAGCACGACGACGTGATCGATCGCGATGACACCGTTCGGATGCGCTGCGGGCGCGGGCGCGTCCGCCTGCGAGATCGCCGTCGGTATCCCGTCGACGTCGTGCAGCCGGCTTTCGGAGGGCAGGCCGCGTAGGGCCCACCCGATGATGCCGGTGCCGCGAGTGCGGCCGACCAGCCGGACGCGCACGCCGCCGACCCGGCAGACGTCGACGTCTGGGCCGCCATCGGGATCGACGCTGAAACCGGCCCGCGCCCACGCCTCCGCGGGATCTGCGATGTGCAACGACTCGACGCCCACGCTCACGGCAATGCTCCGATCCACGGCTGTCGGTGCCCGCGCCTAGTTTCGGGGGTATGGGAGACACCGGTTCGGTGGCCGACGTCGTGGCCACGCCTGAACTGCTCGAGCGGATGCTGCACCAGAAACCGCCCTGCTGGCCGTGGGCCGCTTTCGCGTCGGTGCTCTTCCAGCAGTGGGCGGTGCTCGAGGGACGCAAGGTGAACCAGGTTCTCGGCGCCCCGATCGGCCCGCCGACGGGCCGGTTGAAGACCCGCGTCGAGGCCGCGGCCTTCGTCGCACACCACGTGCGCGCCGTCGACGAGATCGTCAGGGAGGCGGATGCGTTCCTGCGTTCCGCGACGTTCCTGGCGGTGTTCGGGGCGCCGGAGGACGAGACGACCGCCGACGCTGCGGGCATCGTGCGGGCAGGTCGCCGCCTGGGCGGCTACTACCAGGGTTTGCTCGAGCTCGCCGAGAACTGCCGGCGGCAGGCGCTGCGCGACGACGACGCGCCCCTGCTCGCCGACTGCATCCGGTTCGTCAACCAACCCCTGCAGGACTTCTGCGGGTTGGTCAACGACGTCCTGGAACGGTTGGAACACCTGCAGAAGCGGGTGCTGTCGGGCCGTCGTCCCCGGCCACACACCCCGGTGCCCTTGCCGGTCACCACCGACGACGAGCTGATCTGGTCGATCCTGGACCGCCTGCAGACGCTCGACTGACGCGGCGATGTCAGGCAAGGGCGCCCAGCGCGGCCTGCATGCCGCGGGTCGCCAGCACGTCCGCCAGTTCGTTGTCCCCGACGCCCGAGTGTCCCTTCACCCAGAACCACTCGACCCGGTGCCGCGCACAGGCGAGCTGCAGCCGCTGCCACAAATCGACGTTCTTCACCGGCTGCTTGGCCGCGGTCATCCAGCCGTTGCGTTCCCAGCCGACCACCCACTTGGTGATGCCGTTACGGACGTAGGTGCTGTCGGTGAAGAGATGCACCGACATCGGCCGGGTGAGCGCCTCGAGCGCCATGATCGGCGCCGTCAGCTCCATCCGGTTGTTGCTCGTCTGGCCCGGTTCGCCACCGCACATCTCGCGGACGTGCTCGCGATGACGCAGCACCGCGCCCCAGCCGCCCGGGCCGGGGTTGGGGCGGCACCCACCGTCGGTGTGGATCACCACGGGCTCGGAGGTCATGCGCCGAGAATAGGCATCGGCTCGAACGGCCGGCTCGGCGACTCGCCGAGACGTACGGTCCCGGGCTGCCGATGTCGTGTTCAGCGCCCCGAAGAGGTCGGCGCCTCGGCACGCGCACGCACCGCCGGGGCCACCCAGTCGCGCAGGTAGGCGCGCAACCCGTCGCCCCGACGCGCCGGTCCGCCGGGATCGACGATGAACGACTGCAGGGTCCGGAGCATGAACTCCACGAGCCCGTCCAGCTTGTCGCCATCGAAACCTTCTGCGGCCCAATCGATGTCGTACCTCTGCAGGATGGAGCGGCCGAAGCCGATCGCCACGTCGGACGTCACCCCCGCGGTGAAGGCCGACGCCTTGCCGGGTTCCACGACCAGGCGCAGATACCTGTCGTGTGAGAGCTGTTCGAGCGTGTACGCGATTCCCTCGACCACGGCCTGGGTCGGATCGCTGATGGCGCCGAGCTGCCGGGCGAGTCGATCGAGGAACGCGTCGATCGACGACAGGGCCGTCGCGGCCAGCAGTGCCTCCTGGGTGGGGAAGTAGCGGTACACCGTCTGCCGGGTGATGCCCAGGGACTGCGCGACGGTCGAGATGGTGACGGGCTGGCCGTCGTCGATCGCCCGGCGAGCCGCATCCAGGATGCGGCCGGCGGCCTCCTCGTCGTCGCGCGGGATGTCACCCGACCACCCGTGCCTGCGCATGCTCTCGATCGTCGCACGGCGCCGTCCGGATCTTGACAATACATTCAGTTTGAGTTGTATGGTCAGAAGTCATGACCTTCCTCCCCGGCCTTCCCGCGCCCTGCGACGACGACTCTCTGACCGAGCGGGCGCTCAGGCATGCACTCGACGGCACCACCGACATGGCCGACCGTGAACTTCGCGTGCCACTGCACTACTACCGGGATCCGAAGATCACCGACGTGGAGGAATCGCAGATCCTGCGACGCGTCCCGCTGGCCATCGTGCCGTCGGCGCAACTGCCGCAACCGAACGACTTCGTCGTCCGGTCGGTGCTCGGGACCTCACTGTTGGTCACCCGCGACGGCGCGGGCACCAGTCGCGTTCTGTTGAACTATTGCCGCCACCGAGGTGCCATGCCCGCCTGCGGTGCGGGCAATGCGTCGCGCTTCGTCTGCCCGTACCACGCATGGACGTACAGGAACACCGGTGAGCTGTTCATGGTGCCGGGCAGGGCGGGCTTCGACTCGATGAACCGGAAGGACTACGGACTGGTCGAACTACCGTCGCTGGAGAAGCACGGGTTCATCTGGGCGGTGCTGACCGCTGACGCGGCGATCGACGTCGACGCGCACCTCGGCCCCGTCGGCGCCGAACTCGCACGGTGGGACTACCCGTCCTACGGCTTCCACGCCGAGCGGGAATTCCAGTCCGACGTCTCGTGGAAGGGGGCGCTGGAGGCTTTCGCCGAGGGCTACCACTTTCCGTTCGTGCACGGGCAGAGCCTGATCGGTCAGAACACCCTTGCCGACACCGCGATCTACGACGAGTACGGCAGGCACCACCGCATCGGCTTCCCGTTCACGTGGATCATGAACCTCGAGGGCGATACCGCCGCCCCGCGGGATCCATCGGCGAACATGGGGGTGATCTATTGGATCTATCCCAACCTGATCCTCGCCAACAGCCCTGTGGGCGTGGAGATCATCGACATCCTGCCCGTCGGCGAACCGACCCGCTGCACCGTCAGGCACAGTTGGATGGCCCGCGTCCCCGCCCATAACGACGAGATGCGTGCTGCGTACGACGCCGTCTACGACGGGGTGCACGCCGCGGTCCGCGACGAGGACTTCGCGATGCTGCCGCAGTGCGGACAGGGCGTGCGCCACGGCCAGCACGACCATATGATCATCGGCCGCAACGAAATCGCCGTTCAGCACATGATCAAGGTCTTCGCCGACGAATTGGGCGTCGCGCTGTCCTGAGCGCGTCAGTCCTTGTCGTCGTCCTTCTCGTCCCTCTCGTCCTTGTCCCGGTCCTTGCCCTTGTCATCCTTCTGGTCGTCGTCGGACCGATCGGAATCCTCGTCGGAATCCTTGTCGGTGTCCTTGTCGGTGTCCTTGTCCGACGACGCGCCGCCGAGCTCGAGCACCGCCCAGTGGCTCGGCGAGAGCAGCACCGACCACTTGCCTTTCTCGCGGCCCAACTTGAGGACACCGTCGTCGAGCTCCCAGACGGTGTCATCGTCGTGCGTGGATTCCTGCCCGTCGCTGTACGTGAGTTTGAATGCCATGGGCGCTGAATGCCCGAACGGCGTTCGTGTTAACCGCGCGACCTTCGCTGCAGCAGCGCCGACACCGTCAGCACCGCGATGCCGGCGACAGCGAGAACGGCCCCGGCCGCGGCAGGCGCCGTGTAGCCCAGGCCCGCGGCGATCACCAGACCGCCCACCCACGCGCCGGTCGCATTGCCGATGTTCAGCGCCGAATGGTTCAGGGCCGCGGCGAGTGTCTGCGCTCCGTGCGCGACATCCATCAGCCGCGTCTGCAACGCCGGCCCCACCGCCGAGCCCGACGCCCCGACGACGAAGAGGACGAGCGAGGCGGTCCACGGATTGTGCGCCGCCGCGACGAACAGCGTCAGCGCCACGGCGAGCGCGCCGAGGGACAGGTACAGCGCCCGCAGCACCGAACGGTCGGCCAGGCGGCCGCCGGCGAGGTTTCCGAAGAACATTCCGAGGCCGAACACCATGAGCGCCAACGGGATCAAGGGCCGGGGCAGGCACGCGACGTCGGTCATCGTCGTCGCGATGTAGGTGTAGACGGCGAACATGCCGCCGAAGCCGATCATGCCGACGAGCAGCGCCAGCCACACCTGAGTGCGGCGCAGAGCGCCCAACTCGGTCAGCGGACTCGTGGACTGCATCGTCGTCAACTGGACGGGAAGCCAGCACCACAGCGCGGTCAGCGTGACCGCACCGATGCCGACAACGAGGCCGAAAGCCGCCCGCCAGCCCAGAGATTGGCCCAGCCACGAGGCCATCGGCACGCCGAGCACCGTCGCAATGGTCAACCCGGACATCACGTGCGCGACCGCCTTGGCCCGGTTCTGCGGCCCCATCAGATGGGCGGCCGCGAGTGCGGCCACGCCGAAGAACGCGCCGTGCGGCAGCCCCGCGGCGAAGCGGGCCATGATCAGCGTCTCGTAGGAGGGTGCCAGCATGCTGGCGAGGTTGCCGAGGGTGAACACCGCGATGAGCCCGAGCAGGAGCTTGCGCCGCGCCATCCGTGCCGTCAGCGCGGCGATGGCCGGGGCGCCCACCACAACGCCCAGCGCGTAGGCCGAGATGATGTGGCCGGCGCTCGGCTCGGAGATGCCGAAGCTCGTCGCGATGTCGGGCAACAGGCCCATGGAGACGAATTCGGTGGTGCCGATGCCGAAGCCGCCGAGGGCGAGCGCCACCACGGCGAGCCACCGCACCACCGGATCGGGTGCGACAACGGCCACCGGGCCGACGGGACGTTCCTGCACGACGGTCACAGTGCGCGCTCCAATCGAACGGTCGGCGTACTCAACGTGAGGGACACCGCGGCGAGGCGTCTGATCCGGTCCCAGTCGCGACGCCGCACTGCATCGCGGGGCACCAGCCAGTCGGCGATCACGCACCCGACGTTGGGCGCGGCGAGGTATCCGGACAGGTCGGCGGGGGTGAGACCGCCGGCGGCCGCGAAGCGGGCACCGGGAGCGAAGGCGGCCAGCGCCTGGAGGTGGCGCAGTCCGCCGAGGGCAGCCGCCGGATGCAGCACCATGTCGGTGTAGCCCTCGCCGTGCACCTCGATGGCGTCGAGCACGGTGGCGACACTCGGCAGGTGGGGCAGCTCGGTGGCGCGCATCGCGGCCCTCAACGCGGGGTCCGCGGTGGTCGCGGCCAAAAATTCCGCGCCCGCGGCGCGGGCGAGCGCAGGCTGCTCGGCGTCGGTCAGGGCGCCTGCCCCGACGACGATGTGCGGCGCCTCCGACCGGATGCGCTCTATCGCCTCCCATGCGGCCGGTGCGTCGAGGGCGATCTGCACCAGCGGCAGCCCTGCCTCGGCGATGGCGCCGGCGGCGCGTACGGCAGCGCGCGGACCCCCACCGCTGCGCATGCTGATCACGGGCATCACCGGAGCGACGTCCAACAACGATCTCGGCTCTCTCACCCTGATCACGATAGGTGCGTATTCGGTACTTCTCAACGTGACTTTTGTACTTTCAGTTCAGAAGTCTGCCGGGTTACGCTGATCGGATGACCCGGTTGCGTACCGCCCCGGTCATCGCTGTGGATGACCTGTATGCCCTCATCAGGGACAAGCGCGCGATCAGCCGCGCCGAGATCGGGGCGCTCACAGGAATGTCACGGACCGCGGTGGCGGCGCGGGTGAGGGAACTCACGGCGCGCGGGCTGGTGGTCGAGCAGGAGCAGGCGGCGTCGTCGGGCGGGCGGCCCGCCACGCTCGTGTCGTTCAATGCCGAGGCCGGTATCGTGCTGACCGCTGCGATCGGCGGTAGTCGCGCGCGGCTCGCGGTGTGCGACCTCGCCGGTGAGATCCGCGCCGCCGCCGACATCGACGAGGAGCCCGGCTTCGGTCCCGGCGACCTCATGCCGACGGTGGCCGCCAGGCTCGCGGCGCTGCTCGACGAGTCCGGTCACCGCGGCAAGCGGATTTTCGGCATCGGGATCAGCCTGCCCGGCACCGTGGATCCGCAGCGTGGCTGCAGTCTCGATTCGCCGGTGTTGACCGGATGGGACGGTGTGCCTCTCGCGCCCTACTTCGCTGCGCTCGGCGGGGCGCCGGTGGTACTGGAGAACGACGCGAATGCGTTCGCCCTCGCGGAGTGGCGTGCCGGCGCCGGCCGCGCGCTGGACGACGTCCTGGTGATCAAGGCGTCTACGGGTCTTGGGGCCGGCATCGTGGCCGGCGGTGCGTTGCAGCGTGGGGCGCTCGGGGCGGCAGGGGAGTTCGGGCACGACAAGACGGCGGCCGCCGGCGCGCTGCCGTGCCGGTGCGGTGACGTCGGCTGCCTGGAGGCGGTCGCCGGTGGCTGGGCGCTGGTGCGTGCACTGAACGACGAGGGTAGGTCGGTACGCAGTCTGCGTGAGGTCGTCGAGCTGGCGCACGGCGGAGATCCGCTGGCGCGCAGGCTTATTCGTGAAAGTGGGCGGCATGTCGGCGAGGTGCTGGCAGGCGCGGTCAATCTGCTCAACCCCGCAGCGCTGGTGGTGGCAGGTGACGTCGCAGGCGCCTACGACATCTTCGTCGCCGGGTTGCGGGAGACGTTGTACGGCAACGCCACCGCGCTGGCCACCCGAAGTCTGCAGATCGTGCCTTCGCACCTGGGCGACCGTGCCGGTGTCATCGGGACGGCCATGATGGTGCTCGACGACGTCCTGGCTCGAGGTGTGGCCGGGGCGCCGGCCACGGGGTGACGATGGTCAGTGCGGAGCGTGCCCGAGGAACGTGTGCACGATGTTGCGCTGCCATCCCGGCACCGTCAGGCTGTGCACATCGACGAAGCCGTTGCGTTGCAGTCGATTCCGGAACTCCTCAGCACCGTCGAACCTGTTGACGCTGGTGCGCAGGTACCGGTAGAGGCCGGCGTCCCCGGAGCGCAGCCGCCCGGCCGGAATGATGATCGCCGCGCACACGGCGTTCCAGATCACCCCGGCGAGCCGCGAATCCCGTACGGAGTACTCGTGGGCCGCGAAGACGCCGCCCGGCCGCAACAGTGCCCGCAGCGCCTGCAGCACCGGGTCGGGGTCGGGCAGATTGCGCACCAGGTATGCGGCGAGGATGCCGTCGAAGGGCCCGCTCACCCCGGCCTCGGCGAGTCCCTCGGCGCGGCTGTGGACGAAGCGCACCGACTCCGGCCACTGCTTCGCCCGGGCCTGCGCCAGCATCCCCGCCGATCCGTCGACGCCGATGATCTCGGCCTGCGGCGCGACCTGCAGCAGGGCCGCGGTCGAGAGACCGGTGCCACAGCCGATGTCGAGCAGTCGCAGGCCCCGGCCCTGGTCGGGGATCTGCATGCGCTCCGCCGACAGCCGGAGATGCTCGTTGTATCCCGGGTTTGCGCCGACCAGGCCGTCGTAGGCGCCGGCGCCCGCGTCGAACGCATCCGGAACGTCATACACGCCGCGTGTCATCGGCCGAACATTACCCAGTTTGCGGCGTGAACATGCAGGACAGACGCTGACGGCAACGTCATACCTTCGCGATCACGTTCTCGGCGAACATCTCCAGGTTGCGGACCTTGGTGTCCAGCGGTTCGGTGTCCGGTCCGGTGATGTACGGGATCCGGAACCCGACGATGACGTCGGTGACGCCCTTGTCCTCCAGGCGCTTGATGCCGTCGGGGGTGTAGGCATCGATCGAGATCACATGGATTTGGTAATCCGGGTCGTCGGAGGTGCCCTGTTCCTCGCGGAACCGGGACAGCTTGGCCAGCAGCGCGTCGAGCTCTTCGGGATCGCCGCCCCCGTGCATCCAGCCGTCGTTGCGCGCGGCGCGGCGCAGCGCGGCGTCGGCGTGCCCGCCGATGAGGATCGGGATCGGCCGGCTCGGCGCGGGCGTCATCTTGGTCTTGGGGATGTCGTAGAACTCGCCGTGGTATTCGAAGTACTCCCCGGTGGTGAGGCCCTTGATGATGTCGATGCACTCGTCCATCCGCTTGCCGCGCCGGGCGAACGGCACGTTCAGCAGCTCGTAGTCCTCCGGCCACGGGCTGGTGCCGACGCCGAGGCCCAACCGGTTGTCGAACAGCGCGGCCAGCGAGCCCGCCTGCTTGGCCACCAGGGCCGGCGGCCGGATCGGCAGCTTCAGCACGAAGTGGTTGAAGTGCAGCGTCGTCGTCACGGCGCACAGCGCAGCGGTCAGCACGAAGGATTCGATGAAGGCCTTGCCGTCGAGGAACTCGCGGCTGCCGTCCGGTGTGTACGGATAGGTCGAGTCGGATTCGAACGGGTAGGCGACGCTGTCCGGGATGGTCATCGCGTGGTAACCGGCCGCCTCCGCGGCCTTCGCCAGAGGTATGTAGTACGTCGGGTCGGTCATCGCCTCTGCAAAGGTGAACCGCACATCGCCTCCTGCTCGTCGGTGACCGAATACTAGAACGTGTTCCAGTCCGGCGGGGCGGCGATGGTCTTACAGGAGTGGAACGTCGACGTGCGTCTCGGCCAGGGCGAACGGCGGCGATCCGGTGCCCGCCACGCTGTACCCCGCCTGCGGTGTTCGCTCGGTCAGTCGAGCGCGCGCCGCGCGATCGCCCACCGCCACGTGCACCTCGTGGGGCAGCAACACGGCGGGTAGGTCGGCGAAAACCGTGCCGCGCCAGTGGTATCGACCGTCGATCGGCTCCATCCGGCCGGTCAGCCGAACCCGGGCCGCGTGGTCGCGCCCATCGACGGTGACGGTGGCCGGCCCGTCGTAGATCTCGGCGTCGTCCTCGATCGCGGACTGCACGTCGAACGCCGACGGGATCTTCGCCCCCACGGCGCGCCAGTAGCGGCCACTGCGGTGGCCCGGGCGTCGTCGCCGGTCGTTGAACATGCGCTGGGTGCCCGCGCGAACCTCGATCCGTGAGCCGTCGGTACGGCTCAGGTGCTGCAGGCACTTGGCGATGTAGCTCTTCTGCGCGGCAGTGTCCGGGCCGGTGAGCAGGAAGTAGTTGGGGACGCCGTGCACGGCGACCCCGAGGTAGGGCTCGAGCGTGCCGGCCGACGGCGGGGCCGAGGCGGGCAGCGTGCCGTCGGTCGAGATCAGTACCCGCGCCGAGCGCCCGCCGACGGTCCAGGTGTGGACCTGCTCGTCGAACTGGGCGTCCACCGCACCGCTGACGTACATCACCGTCTCGGTCACAGGAAGCCGCTGCGCTTCCAGACCCGCCGGGCGATCGGACCCATCAAGCCGACCTCGGTGAGGAACGCCGCGAGCGGAGCGAAGCCCGACACCTGAACCTCGTGGCGGTGCGCACTGCTGCGCGCGATGCGCCGGGCCTGCCGCGCGTCGAGGCCCACGCGCGCGTACTGGACGCGGTTGGTGAACAGATGCCGGAAGAACAGGCCCCCGGCGCCGTGGATGTTGGCCGCCCACAGTCTCGACAGCCGTCCCATGTGAGGGGTGCGCTTGCGCAGCCCGTCGCGGGCGAACTGGATGTGACGGGCTTCCTCGGTGACGTGGATGCGCATCAGTCGTTGCACGAGTGGCTGGAGTTCCGGGTCGTCCATCATCTGCCGCTGCAGCGAGTCGAAGATCTCCTCGCCGACCAGCGCGGCCACCCACAGCAGGGAGCCCTGAAAGGCGAACGGCAGCGCGTTGATGATGATGCGCTGATAGCGCTTGGGCCGCACCGGCTTTGCACCGATCCGATCGATCGCCTTGCCGAACATCACCATGTGACGGGTTTCGTCACCGAGTTCGGTCAGCTCGTAGTGCGTGGCGCGGGCGGTGGGGTCCTGATGCATCATCTTGCGCAGCAGCGCCTGGTTGAGGATGTTCTCGAACCAGATGCCCGCCGACAGGGTGTTGGCCAGTTCCTGGCGCGACAGCTCGATCTGCTGTTGCCGGGTCATGCTGTCCCACAACGGCGTTCCGTACAGCGACACCGTCTTGGGCGGCAGGAAGAACTTGTCGGGATCCAGGGGCGCATCCCAGTCGATGTCGACGACGGGTGCGAAGGACTTCTTGACCGATCCCTTGAGCAGGCGGTCGGCGAATGCGTCGCGCGTCGGGGCGGCGGTATGGGAGGTGGCTGGAGCGGACATCGCGAGCGTCCCTTCGTCGTGGTGCCCTCGACGGTAGGGAGCCGTGCCGCAACATGTCAATACCCTCGGTACCGCATACTTGCGGTACTGGTCGGATCGCGGGAGTGCGGGGCATGATGAAACGCGTGACGCCGTTTCTGCTGCGCGCCGCGCTCACCGGGGTGGCGCTGTGGGTCGTGACGCTGATCGTCCCCGGCATCGCCTTCGTCGGCGGCGACTCCACCGCGGCGCGGGTCGGGATCATCTTCGTGGTGGCGGTGATATTCGGGCTGGTCAACGCCGTCATCAAGCCCGTCGTGCAGCTCATCTCGATCCCGCTCTACATCCTCACGCTCGGGCTGTTCCACATCGTGATCAACGCGCTCATGCTGTGGATCACGTCGTGGATCACCGAGCACACCACCCACTGGGGCCTGTTCATCGACGACTTCTGGTGGACGGCGATCTGGGCCGCGATCGTGCTGAGTGTCGTGAGTTGGCTGCTCTCGCTGATCGTCAGGGCAGACTGAGAGGTATGCCCGAACTGCCCGAGGTGGAAGCCCTGGCCGATCATCTGCGCCGGCACGCGGTCGGCCGAACCGTCGGCCGCGTCGACGTGGCCGCGCTCTCGGTGCTCAAGACGTTCGACCCGCCGCTGACGGCACTGCACGGTCGGGAGGTCACCGGGGCGAACCGGTGGGGCAAGTACCTGGGCTTGCAGGCCGGCGACCTGCACCTGATCACGCACCTGTCCCGCGCGGGGTGGTTGCGCTGGTCGGACAAACTCGCCGCGACCCCGCTCAAGCCGGGCAAGGGGCCCATCGCCCTGCGCGTGCACCTCGGCACGCCCGGTGAGGCTCCGGTGGGCTTCGACCTCACCGAGGCCGGCACCCAGAAGCGGCTGGCGGTGTGGCTGGTGACCGATCCGATGGCCGTCCCGCAGATCGCGTCGCTGGGCCCGGACGCGCTGTCCCTGACCGCCGACGGGCTGGCCGACGCGTTGCGGGGCAACTCCGGGCGCATCAAGACCGTCATCACCGACCAGAAGGTGATCGCGGGGATCGGCAACGCCTACAGCGACGAGATCCTGCACGTGGCCAAGTTGTCCCCGTTCGCGACGGCCAACAAACTGACCAACGCGCAGCTCGCCGCCTTGCACGCCGCGATGACCGACGTGCTGACCGATGCCGTCACGCGGTCGGTCGGTCAGCAGGCCGCCACGCTCAAGGGGGAGAAGCGCTCGGGTCTGCGGGTGCACGCCCGCACCGGCCTGCCGTGCCCGGTGTGCGGCGACACCGTGCGCGAGGTGTCGTTCGCCGACAAGTCCTTCCAGTACTGCCCGACGTGTCAGACCGGCGGCAAGGTGCTGGCCGACCGTCGGCTGTCCAAGCTTCTCAAGTAGCGCCCCACCCTCGCCCAAACCAACGTTTGGGCGCGAATTGGGCGCCTTTTCGCGCCCAAACGTTGGTTTGGGCGGGGTGAGCTGACTGATTTCGGCCGAGTTGTCTAACTCGGTTATCCTGCCCGGGTGACTCGGCAGAAGATCCTCATCACCGGCGCCAGTTCGGGACTCGGGGCGGGCATGGCCCGCCAGTTCGCCGCCAGGGGTCGCGACCTGGCGCTGTGCGCCCGCCGGGTCGACAACCTCGACGAGCTCAAGGCCGAGCTGGTCGCGCGTCACCCGGGGATCACGGTCGCGGTGGCCGCGCTCGACGTCAACGACCACGAGCAGGTGCCCAAGGTGTTCGCCGAGCTCTCCGACGAGCTCGGGGGACTGGACTGCGTGATCGTCAACGCCGGCATCGGCAAGGGCTATCCGCTCGGTGGCGGCAAGCTGTGGGCCAACAAGGCCACGATCGAGACGAATCTGGTTGCCGCACTGGTGCAGATCGAGACCGCGATGGAGATGTTCAAGGCGGCAGGCCGGGGCCACCTGGTCCTGGTGTCGTCGGTGCTCGGCAACGTCGGCGTGCCCGGTCACAAGGCCGCCTACGCGGCCAGCAAGGCGGGTGTGACGTCGCTGGGCGAGTCGCTGCGTGCCGAGTACCCGTCCGGCCCGATCAAGATCACCGTGCTCGAGCCCGGCTACATCGAATCCGAGATGACCGCGAAGTCGAACACCACCATGCTGATGGTCGACAACGAGACCGGCGTCAAGGCCATGGTGGACGCGATCGAGAAGGAGAAGGGCCGCGCCGTCGTGCCTGCCTGGCCGTGGTGGCCGCTGGTCGAACTCATGAAGGTGCTGCCGCCCAGATTCACCAAGCGCTTCGCCTGACCGAGCCGCCCACAGCGGCGGATGCTTTCATGTACCGATGCCCAACATCGATCGGCGCAGCATGATGGTGATGACCGGGATCGGACTGCTCGGAGCGGCCCTCCCCAGCACCCCGGCACAGGCCACACCCTGGCCTGGCCCGCCCCCCGCCGCGCCCCCGCCGGCCGGAAAATACCTGTTCGAGGACCACTTCGACGGCCCGGCAGGGTCGGCTCCCGACCGCTCGAAGTGGGAGATCGCCACCGCGCGGGAGTCGATGGAGGACCCGACGTACTGGGAACTGCCCGGCAACGTCGGCCAATACCGCGACGACCGTCGCAACGTCTACCTCGACGGCAAGTCCAACCTCGTCTTCCACGCGGCCAAGGACGGCGACACGTACTACAGCGGCAAGGTGTTCGGCACGTTCCGGGGCGGCATCGGACACAACTGGGAAGCCCGCATCAAGCTCAACTGCCTGACCCCGGGGTGCTGGCCGGCGTGGTACCTGGCCAACAACAGCCCGGTCAACGGCGGCGAGGTCGACATCATGGAGTGGTACGGCAACGGCTCGTGGGCGCCGGGAACGGCCGTGCACGCCAAGCTCAACGGCGGCGAGCACGTCAGCCAGACCATCACCGTCGACAGCGCCTGGCACACCTGGCGGGTGCAGTGGGATGACGCCGGCATGCGGTTCTGGAGGGATTACACCGACGGCGCGGCGCCGTACTTCGACGTCCCGGCGCATGCGCTGCCGGACTGGCAGTTCAACGAGCCGGGGTACACGCTGTTCCCGATCATGGACCTCGCCGTGGCCGGGTCCGGCGGCGGCGACCCGCGGGGCGGCACCTACCCCGCGGACATGCTGATCGACTACGTCCGCGTCTGGTGAGTGATTTCGGCGTGTTGGTCGTCGCCCAGCGACGACAACCACGCCGAAATCACGCCGAGCGGCCCCGTTCGGCTCGGTAACGGCGGACCAGCGCGTCGGTCGACGAGTCCGACTGCTCGGCCGGTGAGCCGTCGTCGGTGAGCACCGGCAGCAGCGCCTTGGCCTGCGTCTTACCCAGCTCGACACCCCACTGGTCGAAGGAGTCGATGCCCCAGACGACGCCCTCGGTGAACACCTGGTGCTCGTAGAGCGCGATCAGCTGGCCCACCACCGACGGGGTCAACTTGGTCGCCAGGATCGACGTGCTGGGCCGGTTGCCCGGCATCACCTTGTGCGGCACCACGTCTGCCGGCGTCCCCTCCTCGGCGATCTCGTCGGCGGTCTTGCCGAACGCCAGCACCTGCGTCTGCGCGAAGAAGTTGCTCATCAACAGGTCGTGCATGCTGCCGGTGCCGTCGGCCGTCGGCAGGTCGTCGGTCGGCTCGCTGAACCCGATGAAGTCCGCCGGGATGAGCCGGGTGCCCTGATGCAGCAGCTGATAGAAAGCGTGCTGGCCGTTGGTGCCCGGTTCGCCCCAGAAGATCTCACCGGTGCCCGACGCCACCGGGGTGCCGTCGGCGCGCACCGACTTCCCGTTGGACTCCATCGTCAGCTGCTGCAGATAGGCCGCGAACCGCGACAGGTCGTTCGAATAGGGCAGTACGGCACGGGTTTCCGCGCCGAAGAAGTTGTTGTACCAGAGCCCTATCATGCCCAGCAGCACTGGGGCGTTGGCCTCCAGCGGGGCGGTGCGGAAGTGCTCGTCGACCAGATGGAAGCCCGCGAGGAACTCGGCGAAGCGCTCCTTGCCGATCGCGGCCATGACCGCGAGCCCGATGGCCGAGTCCACGGAGTAGCGCCCGCCCACCCAGTCCCAGAAGCCGAACATGTTCTCGGTGTCGATGCCGAAGTCGTCGACCAGCTTCGCATTCGTCGACACCGCCACGAAGTGTTTGCTCACCGCCTCCTGTCCGGCACTGTCTCCCAGTCCGTCAACCAGCCAGCGCCGGGCCGCGGTCGCGTTGGTCAATGTCTCCAGCGTCGAGAACGTCTTCGATGCGACGACGAAAAGTGTTGCGGCAGGGTCGAGTCCGTCGAGCTTGGCGACGAGATCCGCGGGGTCGACGTTGGACACGAAGCGCGCCGAGACGCCCGCGTCGGCGTAGTGGCGCAGCGCCTGGTACACCATCACCGGCCCGAGGTCGGAGCCGCCGATGCCGATGTTCACCACCGTCGTGATGCGCTCGCCCGTCGCGCCGCGCCACTCGCCGCTGCGCAGCCGATCGGTGAAATCACCCATCCGGTCCAGCACCTCGTGCACGTCGGTGACGACGTCCTGGCCGTCGACGCTCAACGTCGCGGCGCGGGGCAGCCGCAGCGCGGTGTGCAGCACCGCGCGGTCCTCCGAGGTGTTGATGTGCTCACCGGAGAACATGGCGTCGCGTCGCTCGGGCAGTCCCGCCGCCCGCGCCAGGTCGAGCAGCAGGGTCAGCGTCTCGCGGGTGACGCGATGCTTGCTGTAGTCGATGTAGAGGTCGCCGACGGTCAGCGCCAGCTCCGTCCCGCGGTCGGGGTCCTGCGCGAAGAGCGCGCGAAGATCGGTGTCGCCGATCTCCTCGTGGTGCCGGGACAGTGCCTGCCAGGCCGGTGTGGCCGTGATGTCGGAACCCATGGAAAGAACCCTAGTGCGGCCAACTTGACCGAGGGTGTAAGACGTGGGGTATGGATACCGCCACCCTGTTGAAGTCTGTGCCCACCGGTCTGTGGATCGGCGGAGAGGAGCGGAAGGGGTCGTCGACGTTCGACGTGCTCGACCCCAGCGACGACCAGGTGATCACGTCGGTGGCCGATGCCACCGCCGACGACGCGCGCGCTGCGCTCGACGCCGCCTGCGCCGTGCAGGCCGAATGGGCCGGCACCGCACCGCGTAAGCGCGGGGAGATCCTGCGCTCGGTGTTCGAGACCATCACCGACAAGGCCGACGACATCGCGGCGCTGATGACGCTCGAGATGGGCAAGGTCGTCGCCGAGAGCAAGGGCGAGGTGACCTACGGCGCCGAGTTCTTCCGCTGGTTCGCCGAGGAGGCGGTCCGCATCGACGGCCGCTACACCCCCAGCCCGGCGGGCACCGGCCGCATCCTGGTGACCAAGCAGGCCGTCGGGCCCTGCTACGCGATCACGCCGTGGAACTTCCCGCTGGCGATGGGCACCCGCAAGATGGGCCCGGCCTTCGCGGCAGGCTGCACGATGATCGTCAAGCCCGCCCAGGAGACGCCGCTGACGATGCTGCTGCTGGCCAAGCTCATGGACGAGGCCGGCCTGCCCAAGGGTGTGCTCTCGATCCTGCCGACCAGCAACCCCGGCGGCGTGACCGAGGCGCTGATCAACGACGGCCGGCTGCGCAAGCTGACCTTCACCGGCTCCACCGGGGTGGGCAAGGCCCTGGTCAAGCAGTCGGCCGACAAGCTGCTGCGGACATCGATGGAGCTCGGCGGCAACGCGCCGTTCATCGTGTTCGACGACGCGGACGTCGACGCGGCGGTCGAGGGCGCCGTGCTGGCCAAGATGCGCAACGGCGGTGAGGCGTGCACCGCGGCCAACCGGTTCCACGTCGCCAACGCCGTCCGCGAGGAGTTCACCGAGAAGCTGGTCAAGCGGATGAGCGAGTTCACCCTCGGCAAGGGCCTCGACCCGTCGTCCACGCTGGGGCCGTTGATCAACGCCAAGCAGGTCGCCACCGTCGAGGACCTGGTCTCCGACGCGGTGTCGCGCGGCGCGACCGTCGCAGTCGGCGGCGTCGCCCCCGGCGGCCCCGGCAACTTCTATCCCGCCACCGTGCTCACCGACGTCCCCGCCGACGCGCGGATCCTCAAGGAGGAGGTGTTCGGTCCCGTCGCGCCGATCGCCGGTTTCGACACCGAGAACGAGGGCGTTGCCGCGGCCAACGACACCGAGTACGGGCTCGCCGCCTACGTGTACACGCAGTCGCTGGACCGGGCGCTGCGGGTCGCCGAGGGCATCGAGTCCGGCATGGTCGGCGTCAACCGCGGCGTGATCTCCGACGCGGCCGCACCGTTCGGCGGGATCAAGGAATCCGGCTTCGGTCGCGAGGGCGGCACCGAGGGCATCGACGAGTACCTCGACACGAAATACATTGCCCTGACGAAGTAGCGCGCGCCTTCCCGATCCGGCGGCGGGCAGTACATAAGCTTCCTTGCTCGACAGCAAGGAGGGCCGCAGGACGTGACAGCCGTGAGTGCTGCGCCGATCCGGGTGGGCCCACGCCGTTATGTCGGGCCGGGACAAGCCATTCCGGCGCTCGACGGAGTGCGCGCGATCGCCGTCGCGCTGGTGCTCGCCGACCACGGCGGGATCCCGGGGCTGCCCGGAGGATTCCTCGGAGTCGACGTCTTCTTCGTGCTCAGCGGGTTCCTGATCACCTCACTGCTGCTCGACGAGACCGCGCGCACCGGCCGGATCGGGCTCAAAGGGTTCTGGGTCCGGCGGGCGCGCCGGCTGCTGCCCGCGCTCGTCGTGATGGTCCTGGCCGTGGTGGCCGTCCGCGACCTGTTCGCCCCCGAGTCGACTGCGGGCCTGCGCGACGAGGCCGTCGCGACGTTCTTCTGGATGTCGAACTGGGCGTTCGTCGCTGCGCGGACCGACTACTTCTCTCAGGGCGCACCGCCGTCGCCGCTGCAGCACACCTGGTCACTCGGTGTCGAGGAGCAGTACTACCTGCTGTGGCCGTT
Organism: Mycolicibacterium psychrotolerans; assembly: GCF_010729305.1. NCBI lineage: Bacteria > Bacillati > Actinomycetota > Actinomycetes > Mycobacteriales > Mycobacteriaceae > Mycobacterium > Mycolicibacterium psychrotolerans. The sequence goes on from NZ_AP022574.1 coordinate 1,989,690, forward strand.
GCTGCTCGCCGCGGTGCTCGCCGGCCTGGCCGCGCTGGCCTACCGCCGGGGTGTGCCGGTGTCGACGCGGATGGTCCGCGCGGTGGTGTTCACGCTCGCGGCGCTCGGTGCGCTGGGTTCGGCGGCCGCGGCGATCCTGCTGTCCTCCGACGACTCGCTCAACCGGGTGTACTTCGGCACCGACACCCGGGTGCAGGCGCTGCTGGTGGGCGCGGCGGCCGCGGCGCTGCTGGTGCGCGACTGGCGCGCCATGACCGCCGGTCTGGTGACGCTGCGCTCCCGGTGGGCCCGCTGGCTGGCGTGGCTGGCGCCGGTGCTCGGGCTGGTGGTGCTCGCCACGGCGGCGCATCTCGCGACGGGTTCGGCCGCGGAATTCCGCGGCGGGCTGCTGATCGTCGTCGCGCTGGCCGCCGTCCTGGTGATCGCGCCGGTCGCGCTCGACCAGACCGGTCCCGTCGCGCGCATGCTGTCGACGGGTCCGCTGGTGGGTCTCGGCGCGATCTCCTACGGCGTGTACCTGTGGCACTGGCCGATCTTCCTGGTGCTCAACGGCGAACGCACCGGCTCGGAGGGATGGAAGCTGTTCGCGCTGCGGTGCGCGGCGACGGTCGCGGTGGCCGCGGTGTCGTGGTGGCTGATCGAGCAGCCGATTCGGGACTGGCGGCCGACGTCGGTGCCGATGTTGCGGCTGGCGGCGGCGACGGCTGCCACGGCGGCGGTGGTGACGACGACCGTGCTGCCCGCCGGCGTGCCGTTCCCCAAGCCCGGCCCGGGTCCGCTGATCGACTCCGCGGCGTTGATCGGGCCCGAGGTGCCCGTCGCGGTCACCCGCCCCGCGCGGCAGCGCGCCCCCGGCGACGTCCGGGTGGCCGTGTTCGGGGATTCGATCGCGTGGACGATGATGCGGTACCTGCCGGCCACGCCGGGCGTGGAGTTCGCCGACTTCACCACGATCGGCTGCGGCATCGCCCGCGGCGGGCCCTACACCTACGTCGGGCAGGATCTGCCGCAGAAGCCGGAGTGCGACTCCTGGCCGGCGCGCTGGGCCCAGCGGATCGGTTACGAGAAGCCCGACGTGGTGCTGCTGATCGTCGGGCGCTGGGAGGTGGTCGACCGGATGAACGAGGGCCGGTGGACGCACATCGGGGAGCCGGGGTACGACGCGTACCTGCGGGGTGAGCTGACCCGTGCGCTGGACATCCTTGGCTCGACGGGCGCCCGCATCGTCGTCACGACCGAGCCCTACAACCGGCGCGCGGAGAAGGCCGACGGCAGCCTCTACCCCGAGGACCAGCCGAAGCGGGTGGACGCGTGGAACGCGTTGCTGCGCAGCGTCGTCGAGCCACGGCGCAACGTCTCGGTGCTCGACCTGAACCGCAAGCTCAGCCCCAACGGCTACTACCAGACCAAGGTCGACGGCCTGCGGGTGCGCAGCGACGGCGTGCACCCCACGCCCGAAGCGGTCGAGTGGCTGACGCCCTGGCTGGTCGACGCCGTCAAATCCAGGTGATTTCGGCGTGCTTATCGACGCTCAGCGACGACAACCACGCCGAAATCGCAGGAACTCAGTGGCCGAGGCGGCCGCGGCCCAGGCGCAGCAGCAGCATCGCGAGGTTCTTGCCCTCGGCGCCGAGCACGCTGTAGCGCTCGATGACCTTCATCTCGCGGCTGTGCACCAGGCGGGTGCCGCCGGAGGCCATCCGGGCCTTGCCGATCATCTGCGAGACCTCGGTGCGCCGCTTGACGGCGTCCAGGATGGTCGCGTCGAGGCGATCGATCTCCTGGCGCAGCTCGTCGATGTCGGGCGTCTGTGCGGTGTCGGTCGTCATGTCGTCGTTCTCCGGATTCTCGTTGTGTGACGGGTCTGGTCTCATCCGGTATCGGGCCTCACACAAGAGACGAGCCCCGGATCCGGAAGCGGACCGCGGGGCTGAAGGGAAGCAGCTAGACCACGGGCACCGCTGGCCGGTACCCGTAGAAAAATCGCCACTGCTGACAAAGCACTCAACGAGTGTGCCATCACCGGCCGTGCCAGCGCAAAGAGTGTCACCGTCCAGCGGTAGGTTTGGGGCAGTATGTCGATCGTCAGCACCGAAACAGATGAGCTCCTCGACGGGCTCAACCCCCAGCAGCGCCAGGCCGTCCTGCACGAGGGCACGCCGCTGCTCATCGTCGCCGGAGCAGGCTCCGGCAAGACCGCCGTGCTCACCCGCCGCATCGCCTACCTGCTCGCCGCCCGCGAGGTCGGCGTCGGCCAGGTCCTCGCGATCACGTTCACCAACAAGGCCGCCGCCGAGATGCGCGAGCGCGTCGCGCACCTGGTCGGTCCGCGGGCCCGCAACATGTGGGTCTCGACGTTCCACTCGACGTGCGTGCGGATCCTGCGCAACCAGGCCTCGCTGCTGCCGGGGTTGAACTCGAACTTCTCGATCTACGACGCCGACGACTCCCGCCGCCTGCTGCTGATGATCGGCAAGGACATGGGCCTCGACACCAAGAAGTTCTCCCCGCGACTGCTCTCCAACGGGATCTCGAACCTGAAGAACGAGCTGATCGGTCCGGAGCAGGCCGCCGCCGAGGCATCGGAGGCCGCCGAGGACCTGGCCCGCGTCATCGCCGAGGTGTACGGCGAATACCAGCGCCGGCTGCGTGCGGCCAACGCACTCGATTTCGACGACCTGATCGGCGAGACGGTCGCCGTGCTGCAGGCCTTCCCGCAGATCGCGCAGTACTACCGGCGCCGGTTCCGGCACATCCTGGTCGACGAGTACCAGGACACCAACCACGCGCAGTACGTGCTGGTGCGCGAGCTCGTGGGGACCGAAACGGTTGACGGGCTGGCGCCTGCCGAACTGTGCGTCGTCGGTGACGCCGACCAGTCGATCTACGCGTTCCGCGGCGCCACCATTCGCAACATCGAGGATTTCGAGCGCGACTATCCCAGCGCCACGACGATTCTGCTCGAACAGAACTACCGCTCGACGCAGACCATCCTCAACGCGGCCAACGCCGTGATCGCCCGCAACGCCGGGCGGCGGGAGAAGCGGCTGTGGACCGACGCAGGCGAGGGTGAGCTCATCGTCGGCTACGTCGCCGACAACGAGCACGACGAGGCACGGTTCGTCGCCCAGGAGATCGACGCGCTGGCCGATGGTGACGGCGAGTTCACGTACAACGACGTCGCGGTCTTCTACCGCACCAACAACTCCTCGCGCGCCCTCGAAGAAGTGTTCATCCGGGCCGGGATCCCGTACAAGGTCGTCGGCGGCGTTCGCTTCTACGAGCGCCGGGAGATCCGCGACATCGTCGCCTACCTGCGGGTGCTCGACAATCCCGGTGATTCGGTCAGCATGCGGCGCATCCTCAACACCCCGCGCCGCGGCATCGGCGACCGTGCCGAGGCGTGCGTGGCGGTGTACGCCGAGAACACCGGTGCGAGTTTCAACGACGCCCTGGTGGCCGCGGCCGAGGGCAGGGTCCCGATGCTCAACACCCGCGCGGAGAAGGCGATCGCCGGGTTCGTCGCGATGCTCGACGAGTTGCGCGGTGGTCTCGACGGCGAACTGGGCGAGCTGGTCGCGTCGGTGCTGGACCGCACCGGCTACCGCGCCGAGCTCGAATCGTCCACCGACCCTCAGGACCTGGCCCGGCTCGACAACCTCAACGAATTGGTCAGCGTCGCACACGAATTCAGCATCGACCTGGCCAACGCGCGTGCCCTGGCCGACGAGGACGGCGCCGAGCCGCAGGACGAAGATGTCCCGGACACCGGGGTGCTGGCCTCGTTCCTGGAGCGGGTGTCGCTGGTGGCCGACGCCGACGACATCCCGGAGCACGGCTCGGGTGTGGTGACGATGATGACCTTGCACACCGCCAAGGGCCTGGAGTTTCCGGTGGTGTTCGTGACCGGGTGGGAGGACGGCATGTTCCCGCACATGCGCGCCCTCGGCGATCCGGTCGAGCTGTCCGAGGAACGCCGGCTGGCCTACGTCGGCATCACGCGGGCCCGCCAGCGGCTGTACCTCAGCCGGGCGAAGGTGCGGTCCTCGTGGGGGCAGCCGATGCTCAACCCCGAATCCCGCTTCCTGCGCGAGATCCCGCAGGAGCTGATCCACTGGCGCCGCGTCGAGCAGCCCGCGTCGGCGTTCTCCGCGCCGGTGAGTGGCGCCGGCCGGTTCGGCACCCCGCGACCGTCCCCGAGCCGCCCCGTGGCCGGGAAACGCCCGCTGCTCGTGCTCGAACCCGGCGATCGGGTCACCCACGACAAGTACGGGCTGGGTCGCGTGGAGGAGGTGTCGGGCATGGGGGAGTCGGCGATGTCGCTGATCGATTTCGGCAGTGCCGGGCGGGTCAAGCTCATGCACAACCACGCACCGGTGGCCAAGCTCTAACCCGACCGCGCCCAGCGCCCGGTGTCGGGCAGCAGCGCCAGCACGATCGACGCGAGCGGTAGCACCGGCATCGCGTAGACGAGCGCGGGCAGCGCGGCGCCGGCGATGAACAGGCCTGTGAAGATCAGCAGCGCCACCAATGCACCGACGACGATCAGCAGCCGGCCCATCCGCCGGCGCAACAGCAGCGCGATCAGCCCGCCGATGGTGGCTGCGGCAGAGATCGCGGTGAGGAAGCCGATGGCCACGCAGAACAGCGGATCGGTCGCCGACCAACCGGTGATGAGGTCCGTCGCGATGACTGCGGTCGCCCACCCCGACAGGATGCTCACGACGGCGGTCGCGATGGCCGTTCTGGGATGGCCGTGCGGGGACCAGGGCGGGCCGACGGCGACGGGCTGCGCGCGGGGTAGGTAGCCGGTCGCGGGCTCGTCGGCCGCCGGGAACTCACCGGTGGGATGACGCCGGATGATGGACGTCTGCGGCTCGGCGGGCGACTGCAGCGGCTGTGACGGGGTGTTCAGCGGCGCCCGGCGCAGAATCCGGGTGTCGTCCGAATCGGGTGAATCAGTGGAGTCGCTGGCCACTCAGCCAACGTAGCTGCCGGGGGACAGCCCCCGCTTGGCCAGCCATCCGACGGGATCGACCCGGTCGGTGCCGCCGAGGAGCACCTCGAAGTGCAGGTGCGGACCGGTGGAGTTGCCCCGGTTGCCCATCGTGGCGATCTGATCGCCGGCCATCACGCGCTCTCCGACACTGACCAGCCATGTGTTGACGTGGCCGTAGAGGGTGACGGTGCCATCGGCGTGCTTGATCTTGACCCAGGCGCCGTAGCCCGCGGTCGGGCCGACGTCGACGACGACGCCGTCCGCGGCGGCCAGAATCGGGGTACCGATCGAGTTGGCGATGTCGATGCCGCCGTGCAGTACGCCCCAGCGGTATCCGAAGCCGGACGTCCACACGCCGCGGGTGGGCATGACGAACTGAGGACGGGCCAGCCGTGCCTCGCGCTCGGCGCGCTCCTGCGCGAACGCCGCGGCCTTGGTGATCTCCTCGGCGTGGATGGCGGAGTTGGCGGCGGGCGCGACGGTGACCACCTGCATGCCGTCGACGGAGCCGGTGATGACCCCCGCGCCACCGGTTGTCGTCGAGTCGGAGGCGAGCACTGTCGCCGTGGGCTGCTTCTGGGCGGCGTTGGTCACGGTGTAGGCGCCGGCGGCGGTGGCGCCGACGGCCATCGCGGCGACCATCAGGCGGCCTTTGACCGGAACCTCGGCCTTGCGGTGCAGACCCTTGCGGCCGCGCATGTCGATGACGTCGGTCATGGCCGTGCCGTCGCTGAGGTCGGTGTGGCTGTCGCGGTGGGCCCGGGTGGACGACGGCCGCGCCTCGGTGCGCGCCGCGCGGAACTCGGCGGGGACCAGTCGCAGCGGCTCCAGGTCGTCGGTGTCGAGCAGGTCGTCGAGCTCAGGGGCGCGGATGACCTCGGTGTCCCGGTCGAAGGCGCCGTAGGGGAGATCGTCCAGATCGCCCAGCTCGCCGAACTCGTCGAACGGGATGATGTCGGTGACTTCGGTCGGACCAGGTGCCGCGAGGGCCTCGGAGATTCGAGGCGAACGATGCTGAGGCAACCTGATGAGTCCTTAATCCGTCGGAGGCCGTCGTGATCAGACCGTTATCTAGACCACAGGACGTTAACCAAAATCCAATGCAGGTGGCAACCCGAGACTTTAGCGCACGCGAGAATGTGACCTGAATCACTATTCAGGTCCCGGTGAGATCGACCACATGACAGGTGGGCGGTGACGATCGTCAGCACTCGTGTCGATAAAGTTCCCCCGGAGCCCGTCGGGCACACATTTTTCCAGCCGCAGACAGACAGGGAAGTTCTGGGAGTCCATGGATCTCTTCGAGTACCAGGCGAAAGAACTGTTCGCCAAGCACAACGTTCCCACCACCCCCGGACGAGTGACCGACTCCGCGGAGGACGCCAAGGCCATCGCCGAGGAGATCGGCAAGCCGGTCATGGTGAAAGCCCAGGTCAAGGTCGGTGGCCGCGGTAAAGCCGGCGGCGTGAAGTACGCCGCCACGCCTGACGACGCCTTCACTCACGCCCAGAACATCCTCGGTCTCGACATCAAGGGCCACGTCGTCAAGAAGTTGCTGGTGGCCGAGGCCAGCGACATCGCCGAGGAGTACTACATCTCCTTCCTACTCGACCGGGCCAACCGCACCTACCTCGCGATGTGCTCGGTCGAAGGCGGCGTGGAGATCGAAGAGGTCGCCGCCACCAAGCCCGAGCGGCTGGCCCGGATCGCCGTCGACGCGACCAAGGGCGTGGACGAGGCCTTCGCCCGTGAGATCGCCGAGAAGGGCCACCTGCCCGCCGAGGTACTCGACGCGGCCGCGGTGACGATCGCAAAGCTGTGGGAGGTCTTCGTCGGCGAGGACGCCACGCTGGTCGAGGTGAACCCGCTGGTGCGCACGCCGGACGACCAGATCCTGGCCCTCGACGGCAAGGTCACCCTGGACGCCAACGCCGACTTCCGCCATCCCGAGCACGCGGAGTTCGAGGACAAGGACGCGACGGATCCGCTCGAGCTCAAGGCCAAGGAGAACGACCTCAACTACGTCAAGCTCGACGGGCAGGTCGGCATCATCGGCAACGGTGCGGGTCTGGTGATGTCCACCCTCGACGTGGTCGCCTACGCCGGGGAGAAGCACGGTGGCGTGAAGCCCGCGAACTTCCTCGACATCGGCGGCGGCGCGTCGGCCGAGGTGATGGCCAACGGCCTTGACGTGATCCTGCACGACAGCCAGGTCAAGAGCGTGTTCGTCAACGTGTTCGGTGGCATCACCGCGTGCGACGCGGTGGCCAACGGAATCGTCAAGGCGCTGCAGATCCTGGGCGACGAGGCCAACAAGCCGCTCGTCGTGCGGCTCGACGGCAACAACGTCGACGAGGGCAGGCGCATCCTCGCCGAGGCCAACCATCCGCTGGTCATCCAGGCGGACACCATGGACTCCGGCGCCGACAAGGCCGCCGAGCTGGCGAACAAGTAAGGGACACAACAGATGTCGATCTTTTTGAACAAGGACAGCAAGGTCATCGTCCAGGGCATCACCGGCGGCGAGGGCACCAAGCACACCAAGCTCATGCTCAAGGCGGGCACTCAGATCGTGGGTGGCGTCAACGCGCGCAAGGCGGGCACGACCGTCACGCACGAGAACTCCGACGGCCAGGAGGTCGAGCTGCCGGTGTTCGGCAGCGTCGCCGAGGCGATGAAGGAGACCGGCGCTGATGTGTCGATCGCCTTCGTGCCGCCGGCCTTCTCGAAGGACGCGATCATCGAGGCCATCGACGCCGAGATCCCGCTGCTGGTGGTCATCACCGAGGGAGTCCCGGTGCAGGACACCGCGTATGCGTGGGCCTACAACCTCGCCAAGGGCGAGAAGACCCGCATCATCGGCCCCAACTGCCCGGGCATCATCACCCCCGGCGAGTCGCTTGTCGGCATCACGCCGAACAACATCACCGGCAAGGGCCCGATCGGTCTGGTGTCGAAGTCGGGCACGCTGACCTACCAGATGATGTACGAACTGCGCGATCTCGGCTTCTCCACCGCGATCGGCATCGGTGGCGACCCGGTCATCGGCACCACGCACATCGATGCGATCGAGGCGTTCGAGAAGGATCCCGAGACCAAGGTCATCGTGATGATCGGCGAGATCGGCGGCGACGCCGAGGAGCGTGCGGCCGACTACATCAAGGCCAACGTGTCCAAGCCGGTCGTCGGCTACGTCGCGGGCTTCACCGCCCCCGAGGGCAAGACGATGGGCCACGCCGGCGCGATCGTGTCCGGGTCGTCGGGCACCGCCGCCGCCAAGAAGGAGGCGCTCGAGGCCGCGGGCGTCAAGGTCGGCAAGACGCCGTCGGAGACCGCGGCGCTGGCCCGGGAGATCTTCGAGAACCTGTAGTTTCTTGGGCGCGAGCGCGCGTGTTTGTGCAGCGACATGCCGTCGCGACCGTACAAATGCGCGCGCTCGTCGCTTATCAGCGTGCGCTCGCGGTACGTCAGCCGTAGTCCCGCAGGGTCATGACCAGGCCGACGCACGTGGCGATCGCGGCCGCGACGTAGATCAGCGCCGATATCCAGGCGGTGTGCACCGACGCGGCGACCCAGCAGGACAGAAATGCCGCCGCGAGCAGGCACGCGCCGTAGAACACGGTCCGTTGAGGATGATCACCGCGCGCCATGCACGCGGAGTACCCGCTGCGGCCACCCCGCGCGGCGAACTGGAACCCGTTCTATTAGCCTGACGAATTAACAGATGTCAGGAGGTTCGTCATGCCGGTTGACCCGCGCACTCCGATACTCGTCGGTGTCGGCCAGTTCACCGAACGGATCGACGACCCCGACTACCGCGGCATGTCGGCCGTGGGGCTCGCGACCGCGGCCGCGCGGGCCGCGCTCGACGACACCGGAGCCGACGCCAGTGTGCTGGCCGCCGCGGTCGACACGGTGTTCGGGCTGCGGCAGTTCGAGATCTCCGGGCCGATGCCGGCGACGCTGGGCAAGTCGAACAACTACCCGCGGTCGGTGATGAAGCGCCTCGGTGGCGATCCCGCCCGTGTGGTGCTGGAGCCCGTGGGCGGGCAGGGTCCGCAGAAGCTGGTGACCGAGGCCGGCAACGCGATCGTCGCCGGCGAGGCCGACATCGTGATGATCATGGGCTCAGAGCCCGGCTCGACGGCCAAGTACTTCGCCGATCGCGACGACAAGCCGGACTTCACCGAGACCATCGAGGGCCAGCTCGAGGACCGCGGCCACCAGATCTTCAAGTACGTCGACGAATACACCGTGCAGCACGGTCTCACCGGGGCGCCGGTGCAGTACGGTCTGCTCGACAACGCGCGCCGCGCACGGCTCGGTCTCGGCGTCGACGAATACCGTCACGCGATGGCGGAGCTGTTCGCGCCGATGTCGAAAGTGGCTGCCAAGAACCCCTTCTCGTCGTCTCCGGTGGAACGGTCGGTCGAGGAGATCGAGACCGTCACCGACGAGAACCGGATGATCTGCGATCCCTACCCCCGGTATCTGGTCGCTCGCGACACCGTGAACCAGGGCGCGGCGCTCGTGCTGATGTCGGTGGAGGCGGCACGTAGGCACGGTGTGCCGCAGGAGAAGTGGGTGTTCGTCCACGGGCACTCCGATCTCGCCGAACAGGCGCTGCTGAGCCGGGTCGACCTCGGTGCCAGCCCCGCCGCCGTGCACGCGGCCCATGAGGCGTTGCGGGTCGCCGGCCTCGGCGTCGACGACATCGCGACCTTCGATCTGTACAGCTGCTTCCCGTTCCCGGTGTTCGTGATCTGCGAGGCCCTGGGACTCTCCGGCGACGATCCCCGCGGGCTGACGCTGACCGGTGGCCTGCCGTACTTCGGCGGCCCCGGCAACAGCTATTCGGTGCACGGAATCGCCGAGACCGCCATCCAGATGCGGGACAAGCCGGGCCGATTCGGCTTCGTCGGCGCCAACGGCGGCATCATGAGCAAGTATTCGGTCGGCGTCTACTCGACCGAGCCCGTCCAGTGGCGGTCGTCGCGCAGTGCGGAGTTGACGGCCCAGGTGGCCGAGTTGCCGACGGTGCCGGTGACGAAGCAGCCGGCAGGCGCAGGAGTGGTCGAAACCTATTCGGTGCGCTATGACTGGCCGGTGCGCACCGGCGTCATCGTCGGGCGGCTCGAGGCCGACGGATCGCGGTTCATGGCGACCACCGAGGACTGCGACCTCGTCACGCTGATGTCCGAGGGGGACCCACTGGGCGCGAAGATCGTTGTCACACCGACGGATAACGGCAACCGGGCGGTGCTGCGCTAGAACAGCGTCGTCGCCGTCGAGGTGAGGACGAAGCCGTGCTCACCGACCCGACAGGCGGTCGTGCCCTCGTCGTCGACACCGCACTCGATGCCCTCGTGATCGATTCTGCGCAGCGCGGGAAGTAAGGCGGCTTCAGTAGACGGGTCCGGGGTGTCGGTCGGGTTCAGCGGCGATGCGGATGGCTCGATGGTCGCGGGTTGGTCGGTGGCAACGTCGATCTCCCACGTGCCCGGGCCCTTGTCCGGCCGCGGCCCTTCGCAGGTGAGCGTTCGAATGGCCGAATCGTCGAGCGAGTTCATGTCGTTGCTGTAGCACTCCTGGCCGTCCGGCGTCCTGAACTGCACCCCGCGGAAGTACGGATAGCTCTGGAAGAACTGCTTCGTGTCGACCGGTGTCAGCATCGACAGATCGGGAAAGCCCGGAGGCAGTGCGGCGGCCGATGAACTCGGGGCCGGCGTGGTGGTGTCTGCGCGGCTGTCTGCTGTCCCGCCACAGCCCGAGAGCGCGAGGGCGCAGACGAGCATCGCCGATGAGTGTCGGACGTGGGCAGTGCGCATCATCGCGATCGGCATGAGGCCTCCAACCGGTGTCCTTCACCAGCCTAAGGCGCGCCGAAGGCCTCGGCGCACCGAATCAGACGAGCGCGCTGACCTTGCCGGCGAGCCGTTCGACGTAGGCGGCGACGTCCTCAGGGCTGCGGTCGGGCAGCCCGAAGAGCACCTCGGTGACGCCGAGCTCGCGCCAGCGCGCCAGCTTGTCGGGGTCGGGCTTGAAGTCCAGCGCGACGATCTGCGGTGCGCCGTCGCGCCCGGCGCTCGCCCAGGTGTCCTGCAGCAGCTTGACCGGGGCGTCGATGTCGAAGTCCCGGGGTGTGGTGATCCAGCCGTCGGCCGACTTCGCGATCCACTTGAAGTTCTTCTCGGTACCGGCGGCGCCGACGAGCACCGGGATGTGGGACTGCACGGGCTTGGGCCACGCCCATGACGGACCGAACGAGACGAACTCGCCGTCGTACTCGGCCTCTTCCTGGGTCCACAGCGCGCGCATGGCTTCCAGATACTCGCGCAGCATCGTCCGCCGGCGGCCGGGCGGCACGTTGTGGTCGGTGAGTTCGTCGGTGTTCCAACCGAATCCAACGCCCAAGGACACGCGGCCGCCGGAGAGGTGGTCCAGCGTCGCGATCGACTTGGCCAGCGTGATCGGGTCGTGTTCGACCGGCAGCGCCACCGCGGTGGAGAGCCGTACCCGCGACGTCACGGCCGCGGCGGTGCCGAGTGACACCCAGGGATCGAGGGTGCGCATGTAGCGGTCGTCGGGCAGGGACTCGTCCCCGGTGGTCGGGTGGGCGGCCTGCCGCTTGATCGGGATGTGGGTGTGTTCGGGCACGTAGAACGTGGAAAAGCCGTGCTGGTCAGCCAGCGTGGCCGCCGCGGCCGGAGTGATTCCGCGATCGGAGGTGAACAGCACCAACCCAAAGTCCATACGGAGAATTAGAACGTGTTCCAATCTGCATCCGCAAGGGGGGTGGTCTGCGTAGCCCCGGGCCGTCCTCGCTGGTAGTCACGTAGCGCGCTACTCACGACCCGGGGGAGTCTGCGCGGAACAGTTCACCGCATGGACGGATCGACGGCGAGACGGGTGCGAATCCGGGAGTGGGTGCGCCGGTATCTGCCGTGTGAGGTCGCGGGGACCGTCGGCGAGTTCGGTGCCGCCGCGCTGGTCTACGTCGCGACGGACTCGTTGGGCGCCGCCGCGGTGGCGGCGTCGGTCGGCGCCTCCGGTGGCTACTACGCCGTGGCCTATCTGAGCGCGCTGCGTTGGAGCTACCGTGACCAGGCGCATCGGCCGGCACTCGCCCGCCTCCTCATGGCCAATCTGCTCGCGCTGCGCAGCGTGGCGATCGAATTCGGGCCCGCCGAGGTGATCGACAGCATCGCCGTGCGCCCACTGGGCTTCTACCTCGGACCGGCCTTGTTCGGCAACGTCGCGGCCGGCTGGATCTTCGGCAAGCTCGTCTCCGACGTGGCGTTCTACACCTGTGCGGTGTTCAGCTACGAACGCTTCAAACTGCTTGTCGCCCAAAGCGTTCCCAGCATCGAGGAGGGTGATCATGAATCCGCGACGACGATCTCGGCTGCGTGAGGACCTGCGCGTCAACGCGGCACGGTGGGCGCAGCTGGCCGCGACCCACGGAACGCCGCTGCTGGTCCTCGAACCACACCTGGTGGCGCGGCGGCTACGGCAGCTGCAGACCGCGCTGACGGGGTTCGAGGTGCACTACGCGGTCAAGGCGCTGCCGCATCCGGTGGTGCTGTCGACGATCGCCATCTGCGGAGGCGGGTTCGACGTCGCGACGCGCGGAGAGGTGGACCTGCTGGGCCGCCTCGGCCTGCCGATGCACCGCAGCATCCACACCAACCCGATCAAGAAGCCGGCCGACATCGACCACGCCCACGCCGCCGGTGTACGCACCTTCGTGGTCGAGAACGCAGCCGAGGTCCAGAAGTTCCGGGGACGGCCCTCCGACATCGAGCTGCTGGTGCGGCTGGCGTTCCGCAACCCGACGGCGAAATCGGATCTTTCATCGAAGTTCGGCGTGGTGCCCGCGGAGGCCGAGTTGCTGGTCAAGCACGTCCTGGCGGCCGGCGTTCGGTTCGCGGGTTTCAGCTTCCATGTGGGCAGCCAGAGCAGTTCGGTCGAACCGTACCGCCGCGCGCTGCAACACACGCTCGGTCTCGTCGACCACGTCCAGGACACGCTGGGTGTGCCGGCCCGCGTCATCGACATCGGCGGCGGCTTCCCCGTCAGCTATCGCGAGGACGAGCCCCCGATCGGAGCGGTCGGGGCGATCGTGGATGAGGTGCTGGGACCGCGCCGAGAGGAGTTCACCCTGCTGTGTGAGCCCGGCCGCTTCCTGGTCGCGGACTGCATGACGTTGCTGTCGAGCGTCGTGGGCACCGCGGAGCGCGACGGGCAGGTGTGGCACTACCTCGATGACGGGCTGTACGGCAGCTACTCGAACGTCATGACCGAGGACGTCCACCCGCCGATCCTCGCGCTCGAGGAACTGCGCCGCACCGACGCGGCACTGGACGCGGTGACACTGGCCGGTCCCACCTGCGACAGTGCCGATGTCATCGCACGGAACTACCCGATGCCTGCGCTGGGCATCGGCGATCTCGTCGTCAGCCCGATGATGGGCGCCTACACCACGGTGACGGCGTCCCGGTTCAACGGCATCGAGCCCACGCCGATCGTGATGGGGTGACATCGGTCTCATTCGGGCAAATCAGCAAATTCTCGTAACGGCTGCCTGCCGGGCGACGACAGACCACGCAAGAGCGATTTCGTCGTGAACGAAAGCCGCCGGTTCAGAGGTGTCGCCGTGCCGGGGCTATCCGCTGTGACATCAGACCGAATGAATGACGTGGTCGTTGATGTCGCCACACACATTGAGGCTTTCAATTCATGCCCCGCATCACTCGCGGTGGCGTTGCGCTGGGCGTTGCCCTGGTGTTCTTCGCCGCCTTGCTCGTTTTCGGTGGTCGTCTGCTCGGTGGTGAGAGCCATTCCGGCGCACCGCCGTCGGTGCCGTCGGCGGACACCGCCGACGTGGCCGCCGCGCCCCAGGCCCCTGCAACGGACACCGCGGCCGTCGGCTCCTCCGGCGGCGAGCTGCCCCAGGCCCAGGGGGTACAGGCGGCGTCGGCGCTCGAGGCGCCGACCGCTCCGCCACCGGCTCCCCGCGCCGAATCGCCGGGATGGCCGCAGATCGTCCTCTACGCCTTGCTGAGCGTGATCTCGGTGCTGCTGTTCGTCGTCGCCGCCACCACGCTGTGGTGGATGTTGCACGCGTGGCGCAGCCCCGAAGCCTTGGCCGCCACCGGCTTCCGACGCCGCTCCGCGGGCCGGCCACGGTCTTTCTCGCTGCTGCTGCCCGCCCGCCACGAGCAGGACGTCCTCGGGGACACCATCGACGCCCTCGCTCGGCTCGATCACCCGCTCTACGAGGTGATCGTCATCATTGGACACGACGATCCGGAGACCGAGCAGGTCGCGCGTGCCGCGGCGGCGCGCCATCCCCGGACGGTGCGTGTCGTCATCGACGACAACATCCCGAAGAACAAGCCGAAAGCGCTCAACACCGCGCTGCCCGCCTGCCAGGGACAGTACGTCGGTGTGTTCGACGCCGAGGACGAGGTGCACCCGGGTCTGTTGCGGCTCGTCGAGGCGCGATTCGAGGAATCCGGCGCCGACGTCGTGCAGGCCGGGGTGCAGTTGATGAACGTCAGATCCAGTTGGTGGTCGTTGCGAAACTGCCTGGAGTACTACTTCTGGTTCCGGTCCCGGCTGCACTTCCACGCCGATCAGCGCTTCATTCCCCTCGGCGGCAACACGGTCTTCGCCCGCACCTCGCTGCTGCGCTCGGTCGGTGGGTGGGATCGCGACTGTCTCGCCGAGGACTGCGAGATCGGGGTGCGGCTGTCGACGCGCGGCGCGCGCGTCGCGGTCGCCTACGACCCCGAAGTGGTGACGCGCGAAGAGACGCCGGGCACCGTCCGCGCGCTCGTCAAACAACGCACCCGGTGGGACCAGGGCTTCATGCAGGTGTACCGAAAAGGGGAGTGGCGCAAGCTGCCCACCCGGCGGCAGCGACTGCTGGCCCGCTACACGCTCGCGATGCCGTTCCTGCAGGCCGCCACCGGCGCGCTGGTGCCGGTCGCGATCGTGTGCATGTTCATCCTGAAGGTGCCCGTGCCGGTGACGCTCCTGACGTTCCTGCCGCTGGCTCCCACGCTGGTCACCGTCGCGGTCGAGGCGGCCGCGCTGGGCGAATTCGGCGACGAGTTCGGGATCCGGATCACCTGGTGGGACCACCTGCGTCTGGTGCTCGGCGCGTTCCCCTACCAAATGCTGCTGGCCGCTGCGGCCGTGCGTTCGGTGTGGCGTGAGAGCCGTGGCGAGGGCGGCTGGGAGAAGACAGAGCACGCGAACGCGCACCGAACGATCGATTCGCGGAAGGAGGCGGCGGCGTGACCAGACTCGCCCGCACCAATCCGTCCGTCCCCGTCGTCTCGGCGCTGCTGGCGCTGACAGCCGTCCTGCGGCTGATCAACATCGCCGGATCTCCCATCCGGCTCGACGACGAAGGCACCTACGTCGCACAGGCTTTCGCGGTCTCGCAGTGGGGTGAGCTCGCGCACTACACGTACTGGTACGACCATCCGCCCGGCGGCTGGCTGCAACTCGCTGCGTGGATGACGCTGACCGGTCCGGGATTCGGGCCCAACGCCGTCACGGCCGGCCGCTACCTGATGGTGCTCGCCGCAGTGATCAGCGCGGGACTGCTGTGGCTGCTGGCCCGCCGGGTGGGCCTGCCCCGATGGGCTGCCGCGACGGCCGTCGCCGTGCTCGCGGTGTCACCGCTGGCGATCTCGCTGGGCCGGTCGGTCTACCTCGACAACCTCGCGATCGCATGGGTGCTGGGCGCGCTCGTGCTGATCTGCTCGCCGCGGCACCGCCTGTCGGCGATGTTCGGTGCCGCACTGTGCTTCGGAGTCGCGGTGCTGACCAAGGAGACGATGCTGCTGTTCGTGCCGGTGGTCGCCTGGCTGGTGTGGCTGAAGACGTCTCCGGCCACCCGCCGCTACGCTTTGGCCGTCTTCGGTGCCGTGTGCGCGCTCGTGGTGGGCACTTACGTGTTGATGGCACTCGTCCGCGGGGAGCTGGTCCCGGGTCCCGGGCACGTCAGCCTGTGGGAGGGCGTGAAATTCCAGCTGTGGCAACGTGAGTCGAGCGGATCGCTGACCGATCCGCAATCTCTCAAGCGGCACACCATCGACGAGTGGCTGCGCCTCGATCCGGTCCTGCCGCTGCTCGCCGCGCCGGTGGCGGTCGGCGGACTGCTCGTCGAACGGCTGCGACCGTATGCCGTCGGACTGTTGATCCTGGTGCTCGCCGTCGTGCGGCCGGGGTACCTGCCGGTGCCGTTCGTGATCTCGGCCATCCCGCTGATCGCGCTGCTGACAGCGGGACTCGGGGCGGCGGTCGTCGACCAGGTGCGGCGGATGTCGCGCCAACCGTCGGCACGCGCCCATCGGCTCCGCACGACCGCCACCCTGGTCGTCGCCTTCCTCGGCGCCCTCACCGCCACCCTGTGGGTCGCCGGCTACCGCGACACCCTGGGCACGGATGAGGATGCGTCGATGCGTCAGGCGCAGCAGTGGATCTCGGACAATGTCACCTCGCGCGACCGGCTCATCGTCGACGACGCGATGTGGGTGGATCTGGTTCGGGACGGCAGGGATCGGCGCAACGTGGTCTGGTCCTACAAGGTCGACACCGATGAGCAGGTGCAGGAATGGGCCCCGAGAGGCTGGGCCGACTACGAATGGGTGGTGTCGACGCCGTCGATGCGCGCCAACATGCCCGACAGCGGTGTGCTCAAGGATGCGATGTCGCACGCGCGCCCCGCCGCGACGTTCGGGGAACGCGGCAACCGGGTCGACGTCCTGCGGGTCAGCGGCGACGCGTCGTCGTCGACCACGGCCGCGACTCCGGCGTTCGGGGTTCAGGTCGCGGCCCGGATGGACGGCGCGTCGGACCCCGATGCGCTGGCGACCCTGCAGTCCGGCACCGTCGATCAACGGGTCGTCGCCACCCTGGCAGTGCTGGCGGCGACGCAGCCCGTTGCGCTGCAGAGCATTTCGTCGGTGGCTGCAGAGGATGTCGCGGGCGCGCCGCGCCGCGAGTTCCGGTTGACCGGGCCGTCCGAGCGCCTGCAGGCGTTCGCGACGTTCCTGCACCGCCAGAAGAGTCCGTTCGGCGCCGAGTCGATCGCGCTGACGGATACCGACCTCACCGTCCGCTTCCCGCCGGGCCCGTCGGACGTCGGCCTGCGGGGAGAGCCGCCGCAGGCCGCGAACGGCACTGCGGCCGTGCGCATCTCGGATGTACGCCGGGACGTGCCCGCGGACCGGCTGGAGTTCGTCCGCCTCGACGGCGGCCCTGGCGCCTCGTTGCCGCTGACGGCGACGGAACCCTCCGACTATCGGCAGATGCCGGCCGGGACGTACGTGATGACCACTGTCGCACAGCGCAGCGGGGTCCCGGTCATGCGCCAGGCGTTCACCGTGGAACCGGGCGGAACCTACACGTTGGCGATGTTCTCGGCCGGCGAAGAGGGCGAGGTGGCAGCACAACTCGTGCCGGACACCGCGCCAGGCCAACCCCCGCCGGGCCAGGTCGTGCGCCTGCTGCAGGCCTCAGGGGCTTCGGGTCCGGTCAAGCTCGCGCTCAACGCCGCCGGCGGCGAGCCGACCGTGCTGGCCGACAACGCGTCCTACGGCTTGATCACCGGCTACGGTCCGCAACCCGCGGGAAGCTACGACGCGGTGATCACCGCCGATGGCCGCGAGTGGCATCAACCCGTCGACGTGCCTGCCGACGCGCCCACCACGCTGGTGCTCGCCGACGGCAGGGACGGTCCCACGCTGTATCAGACCCGCGACGTCGCCGCTGCCGCGCCGCCGTTGGACCCGCCCGCCCTCGCGCTGCCCCCGGGGGAGCCCGAGCCCGACAAACTGTCGGCGAAACCGGTGACCGATGACGACCCGCGCCAGCAGGTGATCCCGATCGCGCTGTGCGCGTGGTTCGTCGCGGGCGCCGCCGTCGCGCTCACGCGCTATCAGAGGAGGCAAGGACGATGACGAATCGACTGCGCACCATGGCCGTTCAGGCGGTGGCCGTGATCGCCGTCGCCGGTGCCGGTTGGGGTGTGGCGCACGCCGCCGACCCTCGCGTCTCCGCCGACGACATCGCAGGCATGCGCGAACACGCCGCACGGGAGGCCGGTGACCGCTTCCTCGACGAGTACGTGGACGCCGACGGCCGCGTGGTGCGGCGAGACGAAGGCGGCGACACGGTCAGCGAGGGCCAGGCCTACGGCATGCTGATCAGCGCCGCCCTCGGCGACCAGGACCGGTTCCGGCTGATCTGGAACTGGACCGAAACCCACCTGCGCCGCCCCGACGGACTGCTGTCGTGGCGCTGGGCCGACGGCCAGGTGCGCGACGCCAACAGCGCCGCGGATGCGGACCTCGACGCGGCGCGCTCGCTGGTGCTGGCCGGCGAACGCTTCGGCGCCACGGATCTCGCCGGCGACGGACGGGAGCTCGGGAAGGCGATCCTCGCGGCGGAAACCGTGCCCGTCGGCGCGACCGTGCCGCCGCCGGCCGACGTGGCGCCCGCCGGGCACTGGGTGGCCGGCGCGGGACTGACGACCGTCGCGGGGAACTGGGCGAGCGCGCCGCCGCACGCCGTCGACCCCGGATACTTCAGCCCGCGGGCCGAACGGGCCCTGTTGCACGCTTCGGCCGATCCACGCTGGGCGGAGGTCAGCCGCACCCAGCGGGTGTTGAGCTGGCAACTGGTCGGGCCGGGGACCCTGCCGCCGGACTGGGCGACCGTCGATGCCTCCGGCCACGCGGTGCCAACCGGTTCACCGGCAGGCGGGGGCGTGCAGTTCGGGCTCGACGCCGCACGGCTGCCGATCCGCTTCGCCGAATCGTGCGACCCCGAGGACCGCGCGCTGGCGGCGTCCCTGCGGCCCCTGCTGTCCGGCGGGCAGGACCTCCCTGCGGTGCGCAACCTGGACGGGTCCGCGGCGGCTCAGTGGCAGCACCCGGTGACCCTCGTTGCCGGCGCCGCCACCGATCACGCCGCCGGAGACGAGGACGCGGCTTCCGCTCGTCTGGACCGGGCGGCCGCTCTTCAACAGCGGTACCCGACCTATTTCGGGGCGGCGTGGGTTGCGCTCGGGCGCCTCATGCTCGACACCACCCTGCTGGGCGACTGCCCGGACGGTGGCTCGCGTTTCCTTCACCGCGATCCATAACGATGACCGGGGAGCGGCCGCCCGCTTCGATGGCCAAGCATGACGACCGAACGCATCGCCGACAACGTCACGTTCGCCTACTGGGTGCCCAACGTCAGCGGCGGCCTCGTGACCAGCGACATCGAGCAGCGCACCGACTGGAACTACGAGTACAACGCCAAGCTGGCGCAGACCGCCGAGAACAACGGTTTCGAGTACGCCCTGTCCCAGGTGCGCTACGAAGCCAGCTACGGCGCCGAGTACCAGCACGAGTCCACCAGCTTCAGCCTCGCGCTGCTGCTGGCCACCCAGCGGTTGAAGGTCATCGCGGCCGTCCACCCGGGGCTCTGGCAGCCGGCGGTGCTGGCCAAGCTCGGCGCCACGGCCGATCAGCTCTCCGGCGGCCGGTTCGCCGTCAACGTGGTCTCCGGCTGGTTCAAAGACGAGTTCACCCACCTCGGTGAGCCGTGGCTCGAACACGACGAACGATATCGTCGCAGCGCCGAGTTCCTGCAGGTGCTGCGCAAGATCTGGACCGAGGACGACGTGGATTTCCGCGGCGACTTCTACCGCATCCACGACTTCACGCTCAAGCCCAAACCGGTCAACACGCCCGAGCGGCCCAACCCGGAGATCTTCCAGGGCGGCAACTCGACCGCCGCCCGGCGCAACGGCGGCCGCTACGCGGACTGGTACTTCTCCAACGGCAAGGACTTCGACGGCGTCACCGAGCAGATCGTCGACGTTCGGGACCACGCAAGGGACGCCGGCCGCGAGGTGAAGTTCGGCCTCAACGCCTTCATCATCGCCAGGGACACCGAGAAGGAGGCGAAAGAAGTCCTGCGCGAGATCATCGCGAAGGCGAACCGGCCCGCCGTCGAGGGTTTCGGCGCCGCCGTGCAGCAGGCCGGCAACGCGACCCCCGACAAGCGCGGCATGTGGGCGGATTCGACCTTCGAAGATCTGGTGCAGTACAACGACGGATTCCGGACGAAGTTGATCGGCACGCCCGAGCAGATCGCCGAACGCATCGCGGCGTATCGCAAGCGTGGCGTCGACCTGATCCTGGGCGGATTCCTGCATTTCCACGAGGAGATCGAGTACTTCGGCTCCCGGGTGTTGCCGCTGGTCCGCGACATCGAGGCCGCCGAGCGGGACTCCATCGACCCGGCTGTGCTCGTCTCCGCGTAGCCGCGTCCGCGGCTGCGCGGGCGTGACAGGCCCACCCCTGTGTGCGCTAGCGTGGGTCAACGAATCGCTCAGGCGGTCCGTCGGGATCGCAGTCGCCTGCGTCGACGTCGTCGATGCGGTGCCCGCACAGCACAGGAGAGGTCATGTCGTACCCCCAAGGCGCGCCCGGAGGCCCCGGATACCCGCCCGCCCAGCAGCCCACGACGCAGTTCTCCGCGCCGACACAGCAGTTCGCGAAGATCGGCGAGTCCGACCCGGCCGCCGGCGGCCCGAGCAAGCTCCCCGGCTACCTGAGCGCCGCCGTCGCCGCGCTCGGACTGCTCGTCTACCTGTCGTACTTCGCCCCGCAGTTCACGGTGACGTCGTCGGACTTCCCGGGTCTCGGGGAGCTCAGCGGAAGCTCGGTGGGGCTGGGCTTCGCCGTCATCGCCGCCGTGGTGGCCGCCCTGTTCGCCGGTGTCGGCCTGCTGCCCCGTCAGCGCAACTACGTCGCCGTCGCCGCGGTGGCCGCCGTGCTGGGCTTCCTGCTGGTCATCTCGGAGGTCGTGAACAAGCCCAGCGGCACGACCGTCGACTGGGGCCTGTACCTGCTGATCGCGTTCACGCTGTTGCAGGCCGCGGTCGCCGTGGTGGTGCTGCTGTTCGACTCCGGTGTCATCACCCCGCCGGTGTCCCGGCCCAAGTACGAGCAGCCCCAGTACGGCCAGTACCCCGGGTCCTACTACGGTCAGCACCCCGGGCAGCCGCAGCACGGCGGTCCGGGCGCCGGCCAGCAGCAGCGGCCGGGCTACCCGACGCCCTACGGTGGCTACCCGAGTGCGGGGCCCTCGACCGGTGGCTTCCCCGCGGCCTCGCCGTCCTCGGGTGCGCAGTCCGGCGCGCAATCCGGTCAGCCGACTCCGCCCACCGGCTACCCGACCTATGGCCAGCCGCCGTCGAGCAACACGCCGACGACGCAGGTGCCCACGCAACACCAGTCGTCACCGTCCTCCCAGCCCGGTCAGTCGTCGTAATCTCAAGCCGCGCGTGCGCGACTGTCGCGTGCCCGAGCGTCTTCGAGGAGCGGCCCACCCGTGAACAATCCCCCGCGCGCGGGTGGTGCACCAGGACCAGCCGGGACACGCCAGGCGCGTGAACTGCTCCGGGTGGCGTTCGGGCCGTCCCTGGTCGCGCTCGTCGTCATCGCCGCGGTGGTGCTGTCCCAGCTGCTGATCGCCAACAGCGACATGACCGGCGCGCTCGGCGCCATCGCCAGCATGTGGCTGGGCGTGCACCAGGTGCCGGTGTCCATCGCGGGCAGCGCCCTCGGGGTGATGCCGCTGTTGCCGGTGATGGCGATGGTCTACGGCACGGCGCGCACCACCGCGGCCGCGGTGACCAGCACGTCTTGGTTCGTCACCCGGTGGGTGGTGGCCTCGGCGCTGGGTGGGCCGGTGCTGATCGCGGCGGTCTGTCTGGCCGTCATCCACGACGCCGCCTCGGTGCTCACCGAGCTGCAGACCCCAGACGCGTCACGGGCGTTCGCCAGCGTGGTCACCGTGCACGCGATCGGCGCCGCGCTGGGCGTCGGGTCTCGGATGGGGCGGCGTCTGCTGCGCTCCACACCGCTGCCCTCCTGGCTTCCCGACGCCTTCCGCGCGGCGGGCGCCGGTGTGCTGGCCCTGATGGCGCTGTCTGCCGCGGTGGTGTCGGGCTCGCTGATCGTGCACTGGTCGACGATGCACGACCTGTACTCCATCACCGATTCGATGTTCGGGCAGCTCAGCCTGACCGTGCTGTCTCTGCTCTACCTGCCAAACGTCGTGGTTGGCGCCGCCGCGGTGGCCGTCGGCTCGAGCGCTCACATCGGGCTGGCGACGTTCAGCGCGTTCACCGTGCTGGGTGGGGACATGCCGGCACTTCCGGTGCTCGCCGCCGTCCCGACGCCGCCGCTGGGCCCGGTGTGGGTGGCGCTGCTGATCGTGGCCGCGGTGGCCGCGGTGGCCCTGGGCCAGCAGTGTGCGCGCCGCCCGCTGCCGCCGCTGCAGGCGCTGGCGAAGGTCGTGGTGGCCGCGCTCGTCGGCGCCGCGGCGATGGCGCTGCTGGGCTATGCGGGCGGCGGTGCGCTCGGCAACTTCGGCGACGTCGGCGTCGACCAGACCACGTTCGGTCCGGCGGTGTTCGTCTGGTTCGCGGGTATCGGGGCGCTGACGGTGGCGATGTCGGGCGGTTTCCAACCGCGTGTGCGCCGTCCCGCGCCGGTGGTCGAGGAACCCGAGCCCGAACACGAACCCGAGCCCGAGCCGGAGCCGACTTCCGAGGACGCCGATCCCGACACCGAGACCATCGCGCCGGAGGTCACCGCCGTCGTCGACGAACCGGCACCGGAGTTCGCGGAGAGGGTGCCCCCCGAACCGCTGCCGGACGACCTCGAGGTGGAGGATCCCGAGGACCACTTCATGGCCGACGACGACATGCGCGGCGGCCGCGACGGCACCACCCACTAGGCTTCCTGCCGTGCAGCCAGAGGTCCGGGTTCCCCCGAGCGCGCCGGCGCGACTCGTGGTGCTCGCCTCCGGCACGGGCTCGCTGCTCGCTTCGCTGCTCAACGCCGCGGTCGACGACTATCCGGCCCGCGTGGTCGCCGTCGGCACCGACCGCGACTGTGCCGCGCTGCAGATCGCCGAGGCGGCCTCGGTGCCCACCTTCACCGTGCCGCTGCGCGGCTACCCGGACCGGACCGCGTGGGACGCTGCGATCACCGAGGCGACGGCCGCGCACGACCCCGATCTGGTGGTGTCGGCAGGATTCATGAAAATCCTTGGCCCGGAATTCCTTTCGCGTTTCCCGGGGCGGGTGGTCAACACCCATCCCGCGCTGCTGCCCGCGTTTCCCGGTGCGCACGCCGTCGCCGACGCACTGGCCTACGGGGTCCGGGTCACCGGGTGCACCGTGCATCTCGTCGACGCCGGAACCGACACCGGCCCGATCGTCGCGCAGCAGGCCGTGCCCGTGCTCGACGGCGACGACGAGGCGACGCTGCACGAACGGATCAAGGTGATCGAACGAGAACTTCTGGTGGATGTCCTGGCGGCGCTGGCCACCCGCGGCGTCACCTGGACGGGACGAAAGGCGACCATAGGATGACCGAAAACGACGGCCGGCGGCGCATTCGTCGCGCCCTG
The DNA here is from genome assembly GCF_010729305.1 of Mycolicibacterium psychrotolerans. Classification (NCBI taxonomy): domain Bacteria; kingdom Bacillati; phylum Actinomycetota; class Actinomycetes; order Mycobacteriales; family Mycobacteriaceae; genus Mycobacterium; species Mycolicibacterium psychrotolerans. The sequence goes on from NZ_AP022574.1 coordinate 2,013,190, forward strand.
ATCAGCGTGTACGACAAGACGGGTCTGGTGCCGCTGGCGCAGGGCCTGCACGAGGCCGGGGTCAGCATCGTGTCCACCGGTTCGACGGCGAAAACCATTGCCGACGCGGGTGTTCCGGTCACGCCGGTGGAGGAGGTCACCGGCTTTCCTGAGGTGCTCGACGGCCGGGTGAAGACCCTGCATCCGCGGGTGCACGCCGGGCTGCTGGCCGATCAGCGCAAGCCCGAACACGTCTCCGCGCTTTCCGATCTCGGTGTCGAACCGTTCGAACTCGTTGTGGTGAACCTCTATCCGTTCACCCAGACCGTCAACTCCGGCGCCGGGGTCGACGAGTGCGTCGAGCAGATCGACATCGGCGGTCCGTCGATGGTGCGGGCTGCGGCGAAGAACCATCCCAGCGTCGCGGTGGTCGTCGAACCGCTCGGCTACGACGGCGTGCTGGCCGCGGTGCGCGCCGGCGGCTTCACCCTTGCCGAGCGGAAGAAGCTGGCGGCGTTGGCTTTCCGGCACACCGCCGAGTACGACGTGGCGGTGGCGTCCTGGATGGAGTCGGTGCTGGCTCCCGAGGACGAGGGCGCATCGGCGGCCCTGCCGCCGTGGTTCGGTGCGACGTTCCGGCGCACCGCCGTGCTCCGCTACGGCGAGAACCCGCACCAGCAGGCGGCGCTGTACAGCGACGACGGCGGCTGGCCGGGGCTGGCGCAGGCCGAGCAGCTGCACGGCAAGGAGATGTCCTACAACAACTACACCGACGCGGATGCGGCGTGGCGCGCCGCGTTCGATCACGAGGACATCTGCGTGGCGATCATCAAGCACGCCAACCCGTGCGGCATCGCGGTGTCGTCGGTGTCGGTGGCCGACGCGCACCGCAAGGCCCACGAATGTGACCCGCTGTCGGCGTTCGGCGGCGTCATCGCCACCAACACCGAGGTCAGCGTCGAGATGGCCGAGACCGTGGCGGGCATCTTCACCGAGGTGATCGTCGCGCCCGCCTACGAGGCGGGCGCGGTGGAGGTGCTGCGCGGTAAGAAGAACATCCGCATCCTGGTCGCGTCGGAGCCGCAGCCTGGCGGCACCGAGTTCCGCCAGGTCAGCGGCGGCCTGCTGATGCAGCAGCGCGACGCGGTGGACGCGCAGGGCGACGACCCCGCGAACTGGACGCTGGCCACCGGCACGCCCGCCGACCCCGCCGTGCTGGCCGACCTGGTGTTCGCATGGCGCACCTGCAGGGCGGTCAAGTCCAACGCGATCGTCGTCGCCAAGGACGGCGCAACGGTCGGCGTCGGCATGGGGCAGGTCAACCGCGTCGACGCGGCGCGGCTGGCCGTCGAGCGGGCCGGCGATCGGACCCGTGGCGCCGTGGCGGCCTCCGATGCGTTCTTCCCGTTCCCCGACGGGCTCGAGACGCTGATCCGGGCCGGCGTGACGGCCGTGGTGCATCCCGGTGGTTCGGTGCGCGACGACGAGGTGACGGCGGCCGCCGCCGAGGCCGGGGTGACGCTGTACCTGACCGGAGCGCGCCACTTCGCGCACTAGGTCTCCGCGCAGCGTCGGCCGGGCAACGTCGACTGTTGGCTCGAGGGACGTTATCCACAGCGCGGCGTGCCACAAGGCCACAGTGGCCGAAAAGTGTCGTGCGGCGCTGCCATCGTCGGCGCATGGGAGACACGGACTGGCCATTTCTCGGCACCGAGGCCCGGCGTGACGGAGAAGTGAGCAGACGCGCGCTGCGCCGCCACCAGCGGATCTACCGCGATGTGTATCTGCCGGTGGGCACGGAGCTCACTCCGGTTAGGCGCGCGGCGGCCGCCTGGCTGTGGTCCGGCCGGGCGGCCACGGTCGCCGGGCTGTCGGCGTCGGCGCTACACGGTTCCCGTTGGATCGACGGCTCGTCGCCGGCCGAACTCATCCGGCCCCAGGCGTGTGCGGTCGACGGCATCGTCATCCACCGGGACGCGTTGGTTGACGGCGAGGTCTGCGTCGTCCGAGGCATACCGACGACGACGCCGGCACGAACCGCGTTCGACCTGGGCAGGCGAGACTCTCTGGTGGCGGCGGTCATGCGGGTCGACGCCCTCGCCAACGCCACCCGGCTGACGCCGCCGGACATCGCGGCCTTGGTGCCGCGTCACCGTGGGGCGCGTGGGCTGGTTCAACTGCGCACCGTGCTCGACCTCATGGATTCCGGTGCGGAATCACCGCGCGAGACGAGGACACGCCTGCTGCTCCTCGCGGCCGGCTTTCCTCGGCCGCGCACGCAGGTCATGGTGTGCGACGAGCACGGCTACTTCATCGGCCGCATCGACATGGGCTGGCCCGGACGGAAGGTCGGGATCGAATACGACGGGCCTCAGCACTGGACCGATCCGGCCGTGCGCGCCCGGGATATCGACCGCCTCGCCGAACTGCAGGGCCAGGGCTGGACGATCATCCGAGTCAGCCGCGACATCCTGCGGTACCGTCCCGAGGTGTTCCTGCAGCGGGTGCGTGACGCGATGCGCGCGGCGGGGTGGCCGGAGCACGGCCGAGTCCGCCTCGACGCTCGCCTCGACACATGGAGCGGCTGCCGAGTGTTCGATTGAGGCCCGCTCAAGGGCGAAAAGTGTGCACCAACCCGACGCTCGGCGGTGACGTTCGCCCGGCATCCGATGCCGTTGCTCGACAGCAGTCGTAGCGTGGAGTGGTGACATCACCTAACGACCTTCCCCGTACCGTCGGTGAGCTGCGCGCCTCCGGGCACCGCGAGCGCAGCGTCAAGGCCGAGATCCGGGAGAACCTGCTGGCCGCGCTGAGCTCGGGCGCCACCGCGGAACAGATCTGGCCGGGCATCCTGGGGTTCGAGGACACCGTCATCCCGCAGCTGGAGCGTGCGCTGATCGCCGGCCACGACATCGTCCTGCTCGGCGAGCGCGGTCAGGGCAAGACCCGGCTGCTGCGCGCGCTGAGCGGCCTGCTCGACGAATGGACCCCGGTCATCGCGGGCGCCGAACTCGGCGAGCATCCCTACAGCCCGATCACCCCGGAGTCGATCCGGCGGGCCGCCGACTCGGGCGAGGACCTGCCGATCAGCTGGCGCCACCGCAGCGAGCGCTACACCGAGAAGCTGGCGACGCCGGACACCAGCGTGGCCGACCTGGTGGGCGACATCGACCCGATCAAGGTGGCCGAGGGCCGCAGCCTCGGTGACCCCGAGACCATCGCCTATGGGCTGATCCCGCGGGCACACCGCGGCATCGTCGCGGTCAACGAGCTGCCCGACCTGGCCGAGCGCATCCAGGTCTCGATGCTCAACGTGATGGAGGAGCGCGACATCCAGGTCCGCGGCTACACGCTCCGGCTGCCGCTCGACGTCCTCGTCGTCGCCAGCGCCAACCCCGAGGACTACACCAACCGAGGACGCATCATCACCCCGCTCAAGGACCGGTTCGGCGCCGAGATCCGCACGCACTACCCGCTCGAACTCGACGCCGAGGTCGGCGTGATCTCCCAGGAGGCCCACCTGGCGGCCGAGGTCCCGGCCTACCTGCTGGCCATTCTGGCCCGGTTCGCGCGGGCACTGCGCGAATCCACTGCGATCGACCAGCGTTCCGGCGTCTCGGCGCGCTTCGCGATCGCCGCCGCGGAGACCGTCGCCGCGTCCGCGCGGCACCGCGCCGCGCTGCTCGGCGAACAGGATCCGGTGGCGCGCGTCGTCGACCTCGGAACCGTGATCGACGTGCTGCGGGGCAAGCTGGAATTCGAGTCCGGCGAGGAGGGGCGCGAGCAGGCGGTGCTCGAGCACCTGCTGCGGCGCGCGACCGCCGAGACGGCCCAGCGGCTGCTCGGTGGCATCGACGTCGGCCCGATCGTCACCGCGGTGGAGAACGGTTCGCCCGTGACGACGGGAGAGCGGGTGTCCGCCCGCGAGGTGCTCGCCGCCCTTCCCGAAGTGTCCGCGGTCGCCGAGATCCAGCGCCGCCTCGAGGCGTCCTCGGAAGGTCAGCGTGCCGCCGCGATCGAGTTGGCCCTCGAGGCGCTCTATCTGGCCAAACGGATCGACAAGGTGACTGGAGAAGGCGAAACCGTCTATGGCTAAACACGGCCACTTCTCGCGTTACTCGCGATACACCGGCGGGCCGGATCCGCTGGCTCCGCCGGTGGATCTGCGCGAGGCGCTGGAGGCCATCGGCCAGGATGTGATGGAAGGCACCTCGCCGCGGCGGGCGCTGTCCGAGCTGCTGCGGCGCGGGTCGAAGAACATGCCCGGCGCCGACAAGCTGGCCGCCGAGGCCAACCGGCGGCGTCGTGAGCTGCTGCAGAACAACAACCTCGACGGCACGCTGGCCGACATCAAGAAGCTGCTCGACGAGGCGGTGCTCGCCGAACGCAAGGAGCTGGCCCGCGCGCTCGACGACGACGCGAGATTCGGTGAATTGCAACTGGATTCGCTCTCGCCGTCGCCGGCCAAGGCGGTGCAGGAGCTGTCCGAGTACGAGTGGCGCTCGCCGGAGGCGCGCGAGAAGTACGACCAGATCAAGGATCTGCTCGGGCGCGAGATGCTCGACCAGCGATTCGCCGGCATGAAGGAGGCGCTGGAGAACGCGACCGACGAGGACCGCCAGCGCGTCAACGACATGCTCGACGACCTCAACGAGCTGCTGGACAAACACGCCAAAGGTGAAGACAGCCAGCAGGACTTCGAGAACTTCATGGCCAAGCACGGCGAATTCTTCCCGGAGAACCCGCGCAACATCGACGAGCTGCTCGACTCACTGGCCAAGCGGGCCGCCGCCGCGCAGCGCTTCCGCAACAGCCTGTCGGAGCAGCAGCGTGCCGAGCTGGACTCGTTGGCGCAGCAGGCTTTCGGCTCTCCGTCGTTGATGAACGCGCTGAACCGGTTGGACGCCCACCTGCAGGCGGCGCGGCCGGGGGAGGACTGGGACGGCTCGCAACGGTTCTCCGGCGACGATCCGCTGGGCATGGGGGAGGGCGCGCAGGCGCTGGCCGACATCGCCGAACTCGAGCAGCTCGCCGAGCAGCTCTCCCAGAGCTACTCGGGCGCCACGATGGACGACGTCGACCTCGACATGCTCGCCCGCCAGCTCGGCGACGAGGCCGCCGTCAACGCGCGCACCCTGGCCGAGCTGGAACGTGCGCTGATGAACCAAGGGTTCCTCGACCGCGGTGCCGACGGGCAGTGGCGCCTGTCGCCCAAAGCCATGCGTCAGCTCGGTCAGACCGCGTTACGCGATGTGGCGCAGCAACTCTCGGGCCGGCACGGCGAACGGGACACCCGACGGGCCGGCGCGGCGGGTGAGTTGACCGGCGCGACGCGGCCCTGGCAGTTCGGCGACACCGAGCCCTGGAACGTCACCCGCACGCTGACCAACGCGGTGCTGCGGGAGGCTGGCGGGCAGGAGCGAAGCGACCGGGGATTCAGGCCGGGGACGTCCAAGGGCGGCAGCAGCCCGAACATCCAGATCAGCGTCGACGACGTCGAGATCTCCGAAACCGAGACCCGCACCCAGGCCGCGGTCGCCCTGCTCGTCGACACGTCGTTCTCGATGGTGATGGAGAACCGCTGGTTACCGATGAAGCGCACCGCACTGGCCCTCAACCACCTCGTCAGCACACGGTTCCGGTCCGACGCGCTGCAGATCGTCGCGTTCGGCCGCTATGCGCGCACCGTGACCGCCGCCGAACTGACCGGTCTGGAAGGCGTCTACGAACAGGGCACCAACCTGCATCACGCACTGGCGCTGGCGAGTCGGCACCTCCGGCGGCACCCCAACGCTCAGCCGGTCGTCCTCGTCGTCACCGACGGCGAGCCGACCGCGCACCTCGAGGACTTCGACCGCAACGGAAGTCCTGCAGTGTTCTTCGATTACCCGCCGCATCCGCGCACCATCGCCCACACCGTGAAGGGCTTCGACGAGGTGGCGCGGCTCGGTGCGCAGGTGACGATCTTCCGGCTGGGCAGCGATCCGGGGTTGGCGCGGTTCATCGACCAGGTGGCCCGGCGGGTGGGCGGCCGGGTCGTGGTGCCCGATCTGGACGGTCTGGGCGCAGCGGTGGTCGGCGACTACCTCGGGTCGAAGCGGCGCCGGTAGGCAGATCTAGCGCTCAGGTGGTGGACTTGCGCTTCTTGCGCTTGACCGCGACGCTGCCCCACAGCGCGAAGCCGGAGATCCGCACACAGGGCGCACCGGGGCATCCCTCGCCCTCGACGTCCTGGTCGAAGCTGCCCATCACCGCGATGCCGCGCAGGTCGACGTTGACCTCCGGCGGCACCAGGATGGTCTGCCCGCCCATGATCGAGTAGCACCGGATCTCGACGTCGTGCGCGGTGAAGTCGGCATAACGCAGATCGACGACCCCGCCGCCCCACAGAGCGAACGTGGTCAGCCGGTTGGGGACGTTCCAGCGGCCGCGGCGTTCGTAGCCGCTCAGGATCGCCAGCAGGGTGCTCGACGGCGCGGGCCTGCAGGTGCCGCTGCGGCCGCGGGTGACGGCACCGGGAAGGTCGGCGGACAAGCGGTCCAACTCGTCGTAGGTCTGCGCCGCGTACGCCCTGGCCAGCCGATTCTCATACTCGGTCAGCCCGAGCTTGCCCGACGCTGCGGCATCGGTGAGCAGCTGCGCCACCTGGATGCGGTCGGTGTCCGCAGCACGCATGGACCTGCTCCGCGACGCAGGGGTACTCATCGTGACCTTTTGCTGTTCGCGCATCCGCACATCGCCACCAGGCTACGACGATCGTCGGCACATGCAAGCGCCTTGGCCAAACTGTGAGGTGTCAGCCGACCCAGCGCGGAGGACGCTTCTCCAGGAACGCGAGCATGCCTTCGCGGGCCTCGTCGGAGACGAACAGCGCGGCCGAGCGCTGCGTCAACTCGTCGGCCCGCCGATCGAAGTCGGCGAGGACGGCCGCGGTGGTGAGCGCCTTCGATTCGGCCAGGCCCTGCGGCGAGCCCAGCGCGACCGCCGCAGCCAGTTCGGCCACGGCCGCATCGACATCGTCGGTGGCGACGGTCACCAAGCCGATCTGCGCGGCGACGTCGGCGCCGAACTTCTCGCCGGTGAGGAAGTAGCGGCCCGCGGCGCGGGCGGTCACCTTCGGCAGCAGGGTCAGCGAGATGATCGACGGTGCCACCCCGATCCGTGCCTCGGTGAGCGCGAAGGTGCTCGCCGCGCCCGCCACCACGATGTCGCAGGCCCCGACCAGGCCGAGCCCGCCGGCCCTGACGTGCCCGTCGATCGCGCCGATCACCGGCATCGGGGACCCCAGAAGCCGGCGCAGCAGCCGCGTCATCTCCCGGGCCCGGTCCAGCGCCAGCTCGGACGGATCGCGGCCCGCGGCCTCGCTGAGGTCGGCGCCGGCGCAGAACGTGCCCCCGGTGTGCCCGAGCACCACCACCCGCACGTCCGGGTCGTGGGTGGCCCGGTCCAGTGCGGCGTGCAGTTCCTCGACCAGCGCGGTGGACAGCGCGTTGCGGTTGTGCGGCGAGTCGAGGACGAGCCGCGCGACCGCGCCGTCGCGCGCATAGGAGACGAACGGCGGGCAGGAGCGGAGGGACCCGGGGGTTGGTTCAGCCATCAGTACGACCGGGGGAGCCCGAGCGAGGTCTGGGCGATGAAGTTGAGCACCATCTCGCGGCTGACGGGGGCGATGCGGGCCAGCCGCGACGCCACCAGCACCGACGCGATGCCGTACTCCTTGGTCAGCCCGTTGCCGCCGAGGCACTGCACGGCCTGGTCGACAGCGCGCACCGAAGCCTCACCCGCCGCGTACTTGGCCATGTTCGCCGCCTCGGCGGCACCCAGGTCGTCGCCGGAGTCGTACAGGCCGGCAGCCTTCTGCATCATCAGCTTGGCCAGCTCGATCTCGATGTGGTTCTGCGCCAACGGATGCGACAGGCCCTGATGGGCGCCGATCGGTGTCTTCCACACCTGCCGGGTCTTGACATAGTCGACCGCCTTGTCGATCGCGAAGCGGCCCATGCCGACCGCGCTCGCGGCGCCCATGATGCGTTCGGGGTTCAGCCCGGCGAACAGCTGGGCGATGGCGGCGTCCTCCGACCCGACCAGCGCGTCGGCGGGCAGCCGGACCTCGTCGAGGAACACCTGGAACTGGAACTCGGGGCTGACGATCTCCATCGGGATCTTGGTGTAGCTGAACCCCGGGGTGTCGGTCGGCACCACGAACAGCGCCGGTTTCAGATTGCCGGTCTTGTGATCGGCAGTGCGGCCGACGACCAGCACCGCCTGCGCCTGGTCGACGCCGGAGATGTAGACCTTCTGCCCGGACAGGATCCAGTCGCTGCCGTCGCGGCGCGCCGTGGTGGTGATGCGATGGGAGTTGGAGCCGGCGTCGGGTTCGGTGATCGCGAACGCCATCGTGATCGTGCCGTCGGCGATGCCCGGCAGCCAGCGCTTCTTCTGCTCCTCGGTGCCGTACTTGGCGACGATGGTGCCGTTGATCGCGGGAGACACCACCATCATCAGCAGTGCCGAGCCCGCCGCGGCCATCTCCTCCATGACCAGGCTCAACTCGTACATGCCGGCGCCGCCGCCGCCGTACTCCTCGGGCAGGTTCACCCCGATGAAGCCGAGCCGGCCGGCCTCGGCCCACAACTCGTCGGTGTGCTGCCCGGCCCGCGCCTTCTCCAGGTAGTAGTCCTGCCCGTAGTTGGCGGCCATCGCGGCGACCGCCTTGCGCAGGGCCTGCTGTTCCTCGGTCTCGATGAATCCGGTCATGGGGCCTCTCCTGAATCGACGCGCGCCAGCACGGCGCCTACTTCCACTTGCGTTCCGGCGGTGACGTTGAGTTCGGCCAGCACACCGTCGGCCGGCGCGGCGATGGTGTGTTCCATCTTCATCGCCTCGAGCCAGACCAGCGGCTGGCCCGCGGTGACGGTGTCGCCGACCGCGGCGCCGACCCGCAGCACCGAGCCGGGCATGGGTGCCAGCAGCGAGCCGTGCGCCACGGCGTCGTCGGGGTCCGGATAGCGCGGTAACGCGACGAGATGCACCGAGGCTGACGGTGAGTCGACGAACACGTCGTCGCCGTACCGGGCGACACGAAAGGGCAGGTCGACCGCACCCACGGTCAGCACCACCTGCTCGGGCGTCGCGGACACCAGTGCGACGTCGTCGCGCCCGGTGATCCGCACGCCGTCACGGGTGAAGCGGTAGGCCACCTCGTGGGCCTGGCCGTCGTCGTCGGCGTAGCTCTTGGTCTGCCCGGCCGACGCGAGGTTGCGCCAACCGCTGGGCACACCCGCGAAAATGGTTGCGATGCAACGGTTGTGCGCCGCATCGGCCAGGGCGGCGGCGATGGCCGACAGGGTCACCGTCGCGGCGTCGCCGACGGGCGCGGCGAGCGCGTCGAGTCCGTGGGTGTCGAAGAACGCCGTGTCGGTGGCACCGGCGAGGAACTCCGGGTGGCGCAGCACGTTGACCAGCAGGTCGCGGTTGGTGCGTACGCCGTGCAGCCGGGTGCGGGTCAGGGCGTCGGCGAGCAGCGCCGCGGCCTGTGTCCGGGTGGGCGCCCAGGAGATCACCTTGGCGATCATCGGGTCGTAGAACACCGAGATCACCGAGCCGTCGGCGACCCCGGAATCGAGGCGCACCCCGGCCCGGCCGGCCGGGCCGAAGCGGGTGACCGCCGTCGGGACGTCGAAGCGGTGCACGGTGCCCGCCTGCGGCTGCCAGTTCTTGGCGGGATCCTCGGCGTAGAGCCTCGCCTCGATCGACGCGCCGGTCGAGGCCGGTGGCTCGGGATCGAGCGGGGCGCCGTCGGCGACGGACATCTGCAGTTCCACCAGATCCAGACCGGAGGTGAGTTCGGTGACCGGATGCTCGACCTGCAGACGGGTGTTCATCTCCAGGAAGAAGAACTCGCCGCGATCATCGGCCATGAACTCGACCGTGCCCGCGCCGGTGTAGCCGATCGCCGTGGCGGCCAGCCGCGCCGCCTCGAAGAGCTTGTCGCGCATGCCCGCAACGCGTTCCACCAGCGGTGAGGGCGCCTCTTCGATGATCTTCTGGTGGCGGCGCTGGATCGAGCACTCCCGTTCGCCGACGGCCCACACGGTGCCGTGGGCGTCGGCCATCACCTGCACCTCGACGTGGTGCCCGGCGTCGAGGTAGCGCTCACAGAACACGGTCGGGTCGCCGAACGCCGACTGCGCCTCCCGGCGGGCGGCCTCGACCTGTGCGGGCAGGTCGGCGAGGTCGCGCACGACGCGCATGCCGCGGCCGCCACCGCCCGCCGACGCCTTGATCAGGACCGGCAGCATGTCGGCGGTCACGGCGTCCGGGTCGAGTTCGTCCAGCACCGGGACGCCGGCGGCGGCCATCATCTTCTTGGCTTCGATCTTCGAGCCCATGGCCGCGACGGCCGTCACCGGCGGGCCGATCCACGTCAGGCCGGCGTCGATCACGGCCGCCGCGAAATCGGGGTTCTCCGAGAGGAAGCCGTAGCCGGGGTGGATCGCGTCGGCCCCGGCGGCCTGCGCGGCCGCGATCAGCTGACCGGCGTCGAGGTAGCCGCGGGTGCCGTCGAGCCGGACCCGGGCGTCGGCCTCGGCGACGTGTGGCGCGGCGGCGTCGGGGTCGGTGTACACCGCGACCGTGCCGATCCCGAGGCGTCGGCAGGTGGCGAACACGCGCCGCGCGATCTCCCCGCGGTTGGCGACCAGGACTCGAGTGATCATGCTCCTGCCCTCACATCCGGAAGACGCCGAAGTTCGACGTCCCCTCGATCGGTCCGTTCGCGATAGCGGACAAGCACATTCCGAGCACCGTGCGGGTGTCGCGCGGATCGATGACGCCGTCGTCGTAGAGCCGGCCGGACAGGAACATCGGCAGCGATTCGGCGTCGATCTGCGCTTCGACGGCGGCGCGCAGCGCGGCGTCGGCGGCCTCGTCCACCTGCTGGCCGCGGGCCTCGGCGGCGGCCCGGCTGACGATCGACAGCACGCCCGCCAACTGGGTGCCGCCCATGACCGCGGATTTCGCGCTGGGCCAGGCGAACAGGAAGCGGGGGTCGTAGGCGCGTCCGCACATGCCGTAGTGCCCGGCGCCGTAGGAGGCCCCGATGAGCAGCGACAGGTGCGGAACGGTCGAGTTGGAGACGGCGTTGATCATCATCGAGCCGTGCTTGATCATGCCGCCTTCCTCGTAGTCCTTGCCCACCATGTAGCCGGTGGTGTTGTGCAGGAACAGCAGTGGCGTGTCCGAGCGGTTGGCGAGCTGGATGAACTGGGTCGCCTTCTGCGACTCCTCGCTGAACAGCACGCCGCGGGCGTTGGCGAGGATGCCCAGCGGATACCCGTGCAGCGTCGCCCATCCGGTCACCAGCGAGCCGCCGTAGAGCGGTTTGAACTCGTCGAACTCCGAGCCGTCGACGATGCGCGCGATCACGTCGCGCGGATCGAACGGGATGCGCAGATCCGGTGGCACGATGCCGAGCAGTTCTGCTTCGTCGAAGCGCGGCGCGGTGAACGGTTTCGGCGCCGGGCCCTGTTTGCGCCAGTTCAGCCGTGCGACGATGCGTCGGCCGATGCGCATCGCGTCGAGTTCGTCGACGGCGAAGTAGTCCGCCAGGCCCGAGGTGCGGGCGTGCATCTCGGCGCCGCCGAGTGACTCGTCGTCGGACTCCTCCCCGGTGGCCATCTTGACCAGCGGCGGCCCGGCGAGGAACACCTTGGAGCGTTCCTTGATCATCACGACGTGGTCGGACATCCCGGGGATGTAGGCCCCACCGGCGGTGGAGTTGCCGAACACCAGCGCGATGGTCGGGATGCCCGCGGCCGACAGCCGGGTGAGATCGCGGAACATCTGTCCGCCAGGGATGAAGATCTCTTTCTGGGTGGGCAGATCCGCGCCGCCGGACTCGACGAGCGAGATCACCGGCAGCCGGTTCTGCAACGCGATCTGGTTGGCGCGCAGGATCTTCCGCAGCGTCCACGGGTTGCTGGTGCCGCCCTTGACGGTGGGGTCGTTGGCGACGATCAGGCATTCGACGCCGCTGACGGCGCCGATACCCACGACGACGCTCGCGCCGACCGTGAAGTCGGTGCCCCACGCGGCGAGCGGGCTCAGTTCCAGGAACGGCGAATCCGGGTCGACCAGGGCCTCGATGCGTTCGCGCGCGGTCATCTTGCCGCGGGCATGGTGGCGGCTGACGTACTTCTCTCCGCCGCCGGCCAGTGCCTTGGCGTGTTCGGCCTCGAGTTCGGCCAGTTTGGCCGACATCGCCTCGGCCGCCTCGCGATACGAGGTCGACCGGACGTCGATCGTCGAGGACAGGGCCGATGCGCGATCCGCTGCGCTTCTCGCTGACGTCATGGCTGGAAGCCCAGCGTCTTGGCGGCCAGCGCGGTCAGGATCTCGGTGGTGCCGCCACCGATGCCGAGGATGCGCATGTCCCGGTACTGCCGCTCGATCTCGGACTCGGCCATGTAGCCCATGCCGCCGAACAGCTGCACCGCCTGGTTCGCCACCCATTCGCCGGCCTCGACCGCGGTGTTCTTGGCGAAGCACACCTCGGTGATCAGATTGGTCTCGCCCGCGAGCTGACGTTCGACGATGCTGCGGGTGTAGACGCGGGCCACGTCGATGCGGCGCGCCATCTCGGACAGCGTGTTCTGCACCGATTGCCGGGCAATCAGCGGCTTGCCGAAGGTCTCGCGGTTGCGGCACCAGTCGACGGTGAGGTCCAGGCACCGCTGGGCACTCGAATAGGCTTGCGCGGCAAGGCCGACGCGCTCGGAGACGAACGCCGCGGCGATCTGAAGGAACCCGGTGTTCTCGGTGCCGACGAGGTTGGTGACCGGCACGCGGACGTCCGTGTAGGACAGTTCGGCGGTGTCCGACGACCGCCAGCCCATCTTGTCGAGCTTGCGGCTCACTTGTAACCCAGGCGAGCATCCGGGGCCGTCTTTGTCGACGACGATCAGGGAGACGCCGGCCGCGCCAGGTCCGCCGGTGCGGGCCGCGGTGACGACGTAGTCGGCCCGTACCCCAGAGGTGATGTAGGTCTTGGCGCCGTTGAGGACGAACTCGTCACCCTCACGGACCGCTCGGGTGGTGAGGTGCCCGACGTCGGAGCCGCCACCGGGTTCGGTGATCGCCAGCGAGCCGATCTTCTCGCCGCGCAGGGTGGGACGCACGTACTCCTCGATCAGCCGCTCGTCTCCGGAGGCGATCATGTGCGGCACCGCGATGCCGCAGGTGAACAGCGATGCGAACACGCCCCCGGGCGCGCCCGACTGGTGCATCTCCTCGCAGATGACCACGGCGTCGGCGCCGTCACCGCCCTCACCGCCGACCGCCTCGGGGAAGCCTGCGCCGAGCAGGCCGGCGGCCGCGGCCTTGCGGTGCAGGTCGCGGGGGAGTTCGCCGACCCGCTCCCACTCCTTGACGTGGGGCAGTACTTCGCGTTCGGCGAAGGCGCGCACGGTCTTTCGGAGGTCTTCCCGTTCCGGCGTGGTCCAGGTGTTCACGGCAGCAACTCCTCGGGGATGTCGATCGTTCGGCTGCGCAGCCATTCGCCCAGCCCTTTGGCCTGCGGGTCGAAGCGCGCCTGATAGGCGACGCCCTGGCCCAGGATGTCCTCGATGACGAAGTTCACCGCGCGCAGGTTGGGCAGCAGATGCCGGGTCACCGGCAGCTCCGCCGCCTCGGGCAGCAGCTCGCGCAACCGGTCCACGGTCATCGCGTGCGCGAGCCAGCGCCACTGGTCGTGGGTGCGGACCCACACGCCGACGTTCGCGCTACCGCCCTTGTCGCCGCTTCGCGCGCCCGCGATGGTGCCCAGCGGCACCCGCCGCGTCGGGCCGAACGCGCCGGGCTCCGGCGGTGCGGCGTCCTGCGCCGGCTCGAGCCCCCGGGTGTCGGCCGCCGGTGGGATGTCGACCTTGGTGCCGTCGGCGTGCACGGCGACGTGACGCACCGCCTCCACAGGCACGTAGCCGGCAGTGAACACGCCGTACACCTGACCATCGCCGGGCGGTGCGGTGCTCGTGAAGCCGGGATAGCTCGCCAGTGCCAGTTCGACGGCGGCCGAGGAGAATTGGCGCCCGACCGTGGCGGCGTCGGCGTCGCGTGCGACGCACCGCAGCAGGGCGCTGGCGGTCTGCTCGGTGTCGGCGTCGGGATGGTCGGTGCGGGCCAGCGACCACTGCAACTCCGCGGGGCGCACCGTGAGGCTCTCCTCGAGCTGACGGCGCACGAGCGCGGCTTTGGCGTCGATGTCGAGCCCGGTCAGCACGAAGGTCATCTCGTTGCGGAAGCCGCCCAGGCTGTTGAGGCTGACCTTGAGGGTCGGCGGCGGCGGTTCGCCGGTGACGCCGCTGATGCGGACGCGGTCGGGTCCGTCGTCGGACAGCTCGATGCTGTCGACGCGCAGCGTGGCGTCGGGGTTGGCGTACCGGGCGCCACCGATCTCGTAGAGCAGTTGCGCGGTCACGGTGCCGATCGTGACGGCGCCGCCGGTGCCGGGATGTTTGGTGATGACCGAGGAGCCGTCGGCGTGGATCTCCGCGATCGGGAAGCCCGGGCGGGTCATCTCGGCGATCTCGCGGAAGAAGGAGTAGTTGCCGCCGGTGGCCTGGGTGCCGCATTCGATGACGTGCCCGGCGGCGACGGCCCCGGCGATGCGGTCGTAGTCGGCGCGGCCCCAGCCGAAGTGCGCCGCGGCGGGCCCGACGATGACGGACGCGTCGGTCACCCGGCCGGTCACCACGACGTCGGCGCCCGAACCGAGGCAGTCCACGATGCCCCACGCGCCGAGGTAGGCGTTGGCGGTCAGCGGCCGGCCCAGGCCCAACTCCTCGGCCCGCGGGAGCAGGTCGTCGCCTTCGACGTACGCGACCGACACGGACAGGCCGAGCCGGTCGGCCAGCGCGCGCACGTCCCGGGCGAGGCCTGCGGGGTTCAGGCCGCCGGCGTTCGCGACGATGCGCACCCCGCGATCCTGCGCGATGCCGAGGCACTCCTCGAGTTGGCGCAGGAAGGTCTTGGCGTAGCCGCGGTCGGGGTTCTTCATCCGGTCCCTGCCGAGGATGAGCATCGTCAGCTCGGCGAGGTAATCGCCGGTCAGGACGTCGAGGTCACCGCCGGTGAGCATCTCGCGCATCGCCGAAAGACGGTCGCCGTAGAACCCGGAACAGTTGCCGATGCGCACGGGAGCGCGATCCGACACCGTCGTCACGCACTCTCCCGTCGTCGGAGCCGACCTGATCGACCAACCAACCGGTAGGTTAGCGGTTACCGGCGGTAGCACGTCAACCCCTCACCGCCCTCGAGTGTGTCGCGCCGCCGGCGCTGTCGCCGGAGTTTGGAGCCCGTCCAGCTCACCGGCTATCCTGGTGACCAATTGCCAGGGCTCGGCAGGTCCGCCGCCCGCAGGCAGTGTCCCGGACACCCCGATAGATGGAGAGCTCGATAATGGCTGTGCCGAAGCGCAGGATGTCGCGCGCGAACACCCGTAGCCGGCGCGCGCAGTGGAAGGCCACCCGCACCGAACTCGTCGGCGTCACCGTCGCAGGTCAGCAGCACAAGGTGCCGCGGCGTCTGCTCAAGGCGGCCCGGCTCGGCCTGATCGACCTCGACCGCCGCTAACCGCGACGCCGCGTAGCGCAAACGCTCAGGGTCATCGCGGCGCGCCTCTCAGGACCTTCTCAGACACGGGGTTGAGACTGTGGCGGTGCGGATACTTGTCGTCGACGACGATCGCGCGGTGCGCGAATCCCTGCGCCGCTCCCTCTCCTTCAACGGATACTCGGTCGAACTGGCGCAGGACGGCCGTGAGGCGCTCGATCGGATCGCCAGCGACCGCCCCGATGCGGTGGTCCTCGATGTGATGATGCCGCGCCTCGACGGGCTCGAGGTGTGCCGTCAGCTTCGCAGCACCGGCGATGACCTGCCGATACTGGTGCTGACGGCCCGTGACTCGGTGTCCGAGCGGGTCGCCGGACTCGACGCGGGCGCCGACGACTACCTGCCAAAGCCGTTCGCGCTCGAGGAGTTGCTGGCTCGCATGCGGGCGCTGCTGCGCCGCACCGGCCCCGAGGACGCGAGCGAGTCGGCCGCGATGACCTTCGCCGATCTGTCCCTCGACCCGGTCACCCGCGAGGTCACCCGCGGCGAGCGGTCCATCAGCCTCACCCGCACCGAGTTCGCTTTGCTGGAGATGCTGATCGCCAACCCGCGACGGGTGCTGACGCGCAGTCGCATTCTCGAAGAGGTGTGGGGCTTCGACTTCCCGACATCGGGCAACGCACTCGAGGTCTACGTCGGCTACCTGCGACGCAAGACCGAGGCGGAGGGGGAGCCGCGCCTCATCCACACCGTGCGCGGTGTGGGTTACGTGCTGCGCGAGACCCCACCCTGATGCAGCCGCACCCGGATGCCGCGTGGCCGGGTCAGCCGCCACCGCTGCAACCGGCGGGCAGCTCGGTGTCCCTGCGATGGCGGGTGATGCTCCTGGCGATGTCGATGGTGCTGATGGCAGTGGTGCTGATGGGCGTGGCCGTCTACGCGGTGGTCTCGCGGGCGCTCTACGACGACATCGACACGCAGTTGATGGGGCGTGCGCAACTGCTGATGGACAGCGGGGCGTTGCAGATCGATCCTGGCAAGGCCATCGAGGGAACGGCCTACTCGGAGATGAACGCGATGCTGGTGATTCCCGGCCGTGCGGGGTACCAGACCTCGAACAAAGTCCCGATCGGAGCGCCCGAGAAAGACGTGATCGCCGGCGATCTCGCGATGTCGCGGCGCACCGTCAGTCATCAGCGGGTGCTTGCCCTGCATTTCACGAACGGGTCCTCGCTGCTGCTCTCGAAGAGCCTCGCCCCGACCGGGGAGGTGCTCAAGCGCACCAGCAACGTTCTTCTCGTGGTCGGTGGCATCGGGGTGGCGATCGCCGCGATTGCCGGCGGGATGGTGGCCAGCGCCGGACTGCGACCCGTCGGCCGGCTCACCCAGGCAGCCGAACGCGTGGCTCGCACCGACGATCTCCGGCCGATACCGGTGGTCGGGCACGACGAACTCGCCCGACTCACCGAGGCTTTCAACATGATGCTGCGTGCCCTGGCCGAATCTCGGGAGAGGCAGGCCAGATTGGTCACCGACGCAGGTCATGAACTGCGCACCCCGCTGACGTCGCTGCGCACCAACGTCGAACTGCTGATGGCTTCGATGAAGCCGGGCGCCCCGCGAATCCCGGAAGAGGAGATGGCCGACCTGAAGACCGATGTGATGGGGCAGATCGAGGAGTTGTCCACTCTGGTCGGCGATCTCGTCGATCTGACCCGCGAGGACGCCGGCCGGGTGGTGCACGAGACGGTGGAGATGGCCGAGATCATCGACCGCTCACTGGAGCGGGTTCGGCGGCGCCGCAACGACATCGAGTTCGACGTCTCGATCACGCCGTGGCAGGTCTACGGCGACGCCGGGGGGCTGGGCCGCGCGGTACTCAACCTGCTCGACAACGCGGCCAAGTGGAGTCCTGCAGGCGGCCGCGTCGGCGTGCGGCTTTCGCAGATCGACCCGGGACACGCCGCGCTCGTCGTCTCCGACATGGGTCCCGGAATCCCGCCGCACGAACGCGATCTGGTGTTCGAGCGGTTCTACCGGTCCGATGCGGCGCGGGCGATGCCGGGGTCCGGCCTGGGCCTGGCCATCGTCGCGCAGGTGATCTCCAAGCACGGCGGCACCCTGACCGTGACCGACACCGTGCCGGGCGGTCAGCCGCCGGGCACCTCGATGCACGTCGTGCTGCCCGGACGCCCATCGCCGCCCTCCGACGCGACACGCGGGGACCGATCCTCGCGGTGACGCGCGCCGCCAGCCACGATGGTGAATGCATGACAGGCGGAACTCTGTGGGTGTACCGATCGATCTCTCAGGGCATTCTCAGTACGTCTGGGCACTGTAGGACCCACCCCGTTCGTTGTAGACACAACAGACCTACTCGAGGAAGACACCGCAGCGACATGACCAACCACCCGAGGTACTCACCGGCTCCGCAGCCGGGTCACCAGCCCGGAATGCAGGGCCAGGTGCCGCAAGGACAGGTCGGCCCGCAGCGCTCCGGATCCTATGAGCAGCAGAGCGGCTGGGACTGGCGGTACGCGACCGAGCAGCAGCGGCAGGCCTACCGGTCGCCGTACGACCCCTACCCGGGCGCGCCCATGCCGGGCCAGTACCCGCAGCCCGGTATGCCGCCCGCCGCCCCGCAACCGCGAAAGCGTTCGCGCGCAGCCGGATTGGCGGTAGGCGCGGTGGCCATCGCCATCGTCTCCGCGGGCGTCGGTGGCGGCGTCGCGACACTGGTACACCCCGACCACCGGGTGGGCATCAGCGCGTCGGGCGCGGCGCCGAGCGTGCCCGCCGCCAGCGTGCCTGCGGGTTCGGTCGAGCAGGTCGCCGCGAAGGTGGTGCCCAGCGTCGTCAAGCTCGAGGTGAACGAGGGCCGGCAGTCCGAGGAGGGATCCGGGGTCATCCTGTCCACCGACGGGCTCATCCTGACCAACAACCACGTGGTCGCCGCCGCGGCCGGAACGCCCGGCGGTCCCGCCGGTCCGGAGACCAAGGTGACGTTCTCCGACGGCAAGACCGCGGCGTTCGACATCGTGGGCACCGATCCCGGCAGCGACATCGCGGTGGTGCGCGCCAAGAATGTCTCGGGGCTGACACCGATTGCGATCGGGTCGTCGGCGAGTCTGCGCGTCGGGCAGGACGTCGTCGCGATCGGATCGCCCCTCGGGCTGGAGGGCACCGTCACCACGGGCATCATCAGCGCGCTCAACCGTCCGGTCGCCGCAGGGGGCGACGCGCAGAACCAGAACACGGTGCTCGACGCCATTCAGACCGACGCCGCGATCAACCCCGGCAACTCCGGCGGGGCGCTGGTCAACATGAACGGCGAACTGGTCGGCATCAACTCGGCGATCGCCACGATGGGCGCCGACGCCGGCGCCGCGCAGGGCGGCTCGATCGGTCTGGGCTTCGCGATCCCGGTCGACCAGGCCAAGCGGATCGCCGACGAGCTGATCCAGACCGGCAGCGCGTCGCGCGCATCGCTGGGCGTGCAGGTCGGCAACAACGCCGGCGGCGACGGAGCCAAGATCGTCGAGGTCACCGCCGGCGGTGCGGCGTCGGCGGCGGGGCTGCCCGCCGGTGTCGTGGTGACGAAGCTCGACGACCGGGTCATCGACAGCGCCGACGCGCTCGTCGCCGCCGTCCGCTCCAAGGCACCGGGGGACAAGGTGTCGCTGACCTTCCTGGATCAGGCCGGTAAGCCGCAAACCGTCGACGTCACGCTCGGCAAGGCGGCCCAGTGAGGACGGCGCCGGGTCGCTCCCGACCGACCCTGCTGGTGGCTGCGCCGTTGTCCGTGCCGGGTTATACGGTTGACCCCATGGAACAGCCGCACACGTTGCTCGGCCGGGCGCTCGTCGTCGTCGTCGACGACCGCACCGCCCACGGGGACGAAGAGGATCACAGCGGGCCGCTGGTCAGCGAGTTGCTCGGCGAGGCCGGCTTCGTCGTCGACGGCGTGATCGTGGTGTCCTCCGACGAGGTCGAGATCCGCAATGCGCTCAACACCGCGGTGATCGGCGGCGTCGACCTGGTGGTGTCGGTCGGCGGGACCGGGGTCACGCCGCGCGACGTCACCCCCGAGGCCACCCGCGACCTGCTCGACCGCGAGCTGCTGGGGATCGCCGAGGCGGTGCGTGCGTCCGGGCTCGCGGCCGGCACGGCCGACGCCGGTCTGTCCCGCGGACTCGCCGGTATCTCGGGCAGCACGCTGGTGGTGAACCTCGCGGGTTCGCGCGCCGCGGTGCGCGACGGCATGGCCACCCTCGGACCGCTCGCCGCGCACATCATCGCGCAGCTATCCAGTTTGGAGATCTAAGCGCCGTGGACTGGCAGCGGCTGGTCCCAACGCGGGCCGGCAGGGCATCCCCGCCGGCCCGCGTCGTCGTGTCGGCGGCACGCGCGCAACCTGCACTGTTACAGGCAGGTGAACAGACGTCGTCATCGGACTGTGATCTTCGTCACACAGGATCGGATCGATGACTGAACCGACCCGCCCGACGCGCGATACAGTTAACAAGATCTTCGGGAATCCCTTGCCTGAGACCCCTATTGACGAACGCGACCCGCAATCGCCGGACGATGATTCCGAGC
Organism: Mycolicibacterium psychrotolerans; assembly: GCF_010729305.1. NCBI lineage: Bacteria > Bacillati > Actinomycetota > Actinomycetes > Mycobacteriales > Mycobacteriaceae > Mycobacterium > Mycolicibacterium psychrotolerans. The sequence goes on from NZ_AP022574.1 coordinate 2,033,377, forward strand.
GCGACCGCTGGTTGCGGGACAACGTCCCACCGCATCACGGCTGACCTGTAGGTTCGTCACAGGCCCATTTCAGGAAACTGCTGTAACAGCGGCCACACCAGACGCGAAGACCTTCATGCGGGGTCAAGATCAGCGACGGTTTTCATCGGCCCGTCCCCGTCGTCGCGAGGAGGGGGCCTTGGACCTGCGGGGAATCGTCAGCAAACGTCGCATGCGTTGTGCCCTCCATGACACCACCGGGGCGTACGCGTTGCCGGTCGGATGCCTCCTCGTTATGTTCCTCGTGTCATCGAGATGAGTGATTCGTAAGAACGACATGTGGAGTTTTTAATTCCATTCACATGAAGTTCTTGCGAGGTGTGTGGTGTAGCAGTACGGCCAGGCACGGGCTATCGGTGCCCCGGCAGGGGACCCGTTCTACTGAGCAAGGGAGAACATGAAGGCAATCAGTCGGGTGCTGATCGCGATGGTTGCGGCCATCGCGGCGATGTTCGTGAGCACTGGCACCTCTCACGCAGGGCTGGACAATGAGCTGAGCCTGGTCGACGGCCAGGGTCGGACGCTGACGATCCAGCAGTGGGACACGTTCCTCAACGGCGTGTTCCCGCTCGACCGCAACCGGCTGACCCGCGAGTGGTTCCACTCGGGCAAGGCCATGTACAACGTGGCCGGCGAGGGCGCCGACGACTTCGAGGGCACGCTGGAGCTGGGTTACCAGATCGGCTTCCCGTGGTCGCTGGGCGTGGGCATCAACTTCAGCTACACCACCCCCAACATCGCGTTCGACGCCCAGGACTTCGTCAGCCCCGAGTTCGGCGTCGATCTCTTCCCCGGCATCTCCACGCCGCCGTTGTTCCCGGGCGCGTCGATCTCGGCTGATCTGGGCAACGGCCCGGGCATCCAGGAGGTCGCCACCTTCACCGTGGACGTGGCCGGCCCGAGCGGTGCTGTCGCGGTGTCCAATGCGCACGGTACGGTGACCGGCGCGGCCGGTGGCGTGCTGCTACGCCCCTACGCGCGGCTGATCTCCTCGTCGGGTGACAGCGTCACCACGTATGGCGAGCCGTGGAACATGAACTGATCCGTACGGCATCCACGAGGTTCGTAGTGCCGGTCGGTGAGACCGGCACTACGTTCTCCTCATCCCACTCTTTCGAAGGATCACCATGAAGACAATCACTCGGGTGCTGATCGCGATGGTTGCGGCCGTCGCGGCGATGTTCGTGAGCACTGGCACCTCTCACGCAGGGCTGGACAATGAGCTGAGCCTGGTCGACGGCCAGGGTCGGACGCTGACGATCCAGCAGTGGGACACGTTCCTCAACGGCGTGTTCCCGCTCGACCGCAACCGGCTGACCCGCGAGTGGTTCCACTCGGGCAAGGCCATGTACAACGTGGCCGGCGAGGGCGCCGACGACTTCGAGGGCACGCTGGAGCTGGGTTACCAGATCGGCTTCCCGTGGTCGCTGGGCGTGGGCATCAACTTCAGCTACACCACCCCCAACATCGCGTTCGACGGAGTGGATTTTGTCACGCCTACCAGTGTCGACCTTATTCCCGCCATCTCCACGCCGCCGTTGTTCCCCGGAGTGTCGATCTCGGCTGATCTGGGCAACGGCCCGGGCATCCAGGAAGTCGCGACGTTCACCGTGGACGTGGCGGGTCCCAGCGGTGCTGTCGCGGTGTCCAATGCTCATGGCACGGTGACCGGTGCGGCCGGCGGTGTGCTGCTGCGTCCGTACGCGCGGTTGATCTCGTCGTCGGGTGACAGCGTCACCACCTACGGCGAACCGTGGAACATGAACTGACACAACCTCTTCGATACGAGAACGGCCTCTGACTCCGGTCAGGGGCCGTTTCTCGTTGCGCCTCCCTCACGCATCACCATGGGCACATGGTGCGCGCTCCCTGTGTCCAGGCTGTCAATCGGTTACGAAAGTGCTTGTGAGGCAAGCGGTACGCCGCTACCCCTGCTTATGTTCCTTCTGTCAACGATGAGCGAATCGTGAGAACGACATGTGGGTTCTCTCATTTTCCCCACATGTGGCTCCTGCGAGATGCGGTGACAGATCGCCAGGCATGAACAACTCGGTTCCCCGACCCGGGGTCGCCGTTTCACAAAGCAAGGGGAGACATGAAAGCAATCAGTCGGGTGCTGCTTGCGATGGTTGCGGCCATCGCGGCGTTGTTCATGAGCGCTGGCACCTCTCATGCAGGGTTGGACAATGAGCTGAGCCTGGTCGACGGCAAGGGCCGCACGCTGACCATCCAGCAGTGGGACACCTTCCTCAACGGGGTGTTCCCCCTCGACCGCAACCGGTTGACCCGCGAGTGGTTCCACTCCGGCAAGGCGGTGTACAACGTCGCCGGTGACGGCGCCAAGGACTTCGCGGGCACCCTGGAGCTGGGCTACCAGATCGGGTTCCCGTGGTCACTGGGTGTGGGGATAAACTTCAGCTACACCACTCCGAACATCGCGCTCGACGCGCAGGACTTCTTCAGTCCCGTGACGGGATTTGACCCCATCCCCGGCATCTCGACCCCACCTCTGTTCCCCGGCGTGTCGATCTCCGCCGACCTCGGCAACGGCCCCGGCATTCAGGAAGTCGCCACGTTCTCGGTGGACGTCGAAGGCGACCACGGCGCGGTGGCGGTCTCCAACGCGCACGGCACCGTGACCGGTGCGGCCGGCGGTGTGCTGTTGCGGCCCTACGCCCGGCTCATCTCCAAGGACGGTGACAGCGTCACCACCTATGGCGAGCCGTGGAACATGAACTGACGGACGGGTCAGCCACAGGAAACCCCAAGGTGAAAGGGATGATTCTCAACAGCGGACTAGCTGCGCGCGAGTCGCTGAACACTGGTAATCTTGCGCCAGGAAGCTTCACCCACATCAGAGAGAAGGGACGGCCGGTGGCCGAGTACGGTACTTCCGTTTCCGCGCGGTTGGCGAAGCCGATCGCAATGGGGCTGAGCGGTCTTGCCGCTGCCGCCGCCCTCATGACGATCGGTGTCGGCACTGCCAGCGCCGATGACATGTCCGCTGATCCCTCGACGCCGGGCAACGGCCGCGAGGCCGACGGCGCGGTCCGCTCGCCCGACGTGTCCAACGGCTCGTCCGGTGTCTTCGCCCAGGGCGAGGTGCGCACGTCCGGCTTCGGCGAGGCGCTCGCCTCCCAGGGCGGAGAGGTTCGCACCTCGACGCGTGGCGTCCCCGGCACGAAGGCATGGGTGTTCTCCGGCGCGGCCGGCGACATCAGCGCCTGCGTGTACGACGGCCCGTGGTGCGCGAACTGGATGGCGATCCCGTTCGACATCAACAACCCCTGATCAACGTTCAGACAAGGAAGCCCCCGGCGAGAGCCGGGGGCTTTCTTGGTTGTCCGAACCGTCACTCGCGGTCGGCGCTGGTGTGCGCGGCGGTATCCGGGCTCGGTCCGGTCCCGGGCCCGCTCACGTGCTTGCCCGACGAGTCGCCGGTGTTGTCCCGCAGCAGATTGCGGATCTCGGTGAGGATGGCCAGTTCGGTGTCCTGCGCCTGCTCGACTTCGCCTCGCTCCCGAAGCTTCTTGTAGGGCAGCACGATCACGAAGTAGACGACCGCCGCGACGATGACGAAGTTGATGAGCGCCGAGAGCACCGCATTGAAGTCGACGAATTGGTCTCCGCCGAGCGGAATCTTGAGGATCCCGTACTCCTTGTCGGGGCTGGCGCCGATGCGGTCGATCAGCGGTTGGATGACGCTCTTGGTGAAGGCCGTCACGAGTGCGGTGAACGCGGTGCCGATGACCACCGCGACCGAAAGGTCGATCACGTTGCCGCGGGCGAGGAACTCCTTGAAACCCTTCAGCATCGAAAGGTCCTCTCAGTTGAAGTGTGCTGCTGTCAGGGAGCTACGTTAGCCGTTTCTGCCAGCCGCCGTTGAGATACTGCCACCGGAATTATTGGCTTGACCTGCGGGTTTGACCTATCAGATCGAACGAGATCGCCGACATCTGAAAAGCGGGACAGCGAAATGACGAACTTCACCTTCACCGCCGCCGCAGCTGCCGCGCTGACCGCAGCAACGCTCGGACTGGCCGCGCCCGCCCTGGCCGCACCGACTGTCGTGACCGCCGAGGACACGATCACTCAACTCGAGGCCGAGGGCAACCGTGTCGTGGTGACCCGGCAGTCGAGCACGCCGCTCGACGAGGCGACCGTGGTCAACCTGACGACCGGCCCCGACATCTGGAAGAGGGTGTGGGACAACAACTTCGACGATCAGCACCTGACCCGCACCGGCAACGTCATCTACCTCACGGTGAAGTGAGCGCGCTCAGTGCAGCGTCAGGGTGACGGCCTGTACCAGGGCGGCCCCGGCTACCGTCTTCGCCGCCGCAGCCGGCAAGGCCACCAGCACAACGCGATTGCCGCCCTGCGCGGCGATCCCGGTGGCTTTCGCCGACACCAGCACCACGACGGCGTCGGTCGCCATCACCCGCGCCTGGGACTCGGCGTCGGCGGAGGCGGGTGCGGACACCACATCGACGATGTCACCGGGGCGGAGAAGATCGAGCAGCGCGGCATCGGCGAGGGGCAGTGCGACGATGCGCGCATCCGGGCCCGCGGCGGACTCGGCCAGCCGCGGGCCGAGTAGGCGCACATCGGTCAGCGTCTCACCCCGGCGGGCGGGGCCTGCCAGCGTGCTTCCGACCACCGTGTCGACACTTCGCTGTGCGCCATCGGGAACCGTTGTCGCCGACAGAGTTTCGAGACGGACGTCTTCGGCGGTCAGTTCGGCGCCGGGCGACAGATCCCGGTTGGCGACCACGACCTCGACCCGATCGGCACGCGGGTCATCGCGCCACGCTGCCGCAGCCGCGAGGAACACGAGCGCGCCGGCCAAGACGCGGCGGGCGGCCACCGTGCGCGTCCAGTCGGGCCGGAGGACACGGGCCAGCCGGTGCAGCGGCGTGGGATTCAGCGATGCGGCCACACGGCCACGCTAAGGCCGGTGTGCCGTCGCGGTCAGCAGCGTTTCCGGCGCCTGTGGATAACGGGTCAGCTGGACGCGGCGGCGGCCGGCGCGGCGGGGGTACTCGACGAACTGGACGAGCTCGAGCTGTCCGACGACGTCGACGAAGACGAGGACGAGGACGATGACGACTCCGCGCTGGTGCTGGACTTGCCGTTGGAGCTCGAGGACGTGCTCGGACTCTTGCTGGCCTCGCGGCTGTCGGTTCGGTAGAAACCGCTGCCCTTGAAGACCACGCCGACCTTGCCGAACACCTTGCGCAAGCGGCCGGTGCACTGCGGGCACTCGGTCAGCGAGTCGTCGGTGAAGGCCTGCACCACGTCGAACTTGTTGTCGCACTCGGTGCACGCATACGAATAGGTGGGCACAGAAACCTCCGAGGTCGCATAACTACTTAGCACTCTACCGGCTCAAGTGCTAGAACCGCCAGCGGGCTCCGGTCATTCCCCGGCCATGATTCACCGCGGTCGATCCACCGCGACCACGCCGCGCTCCGGCGTGACGGCGTGCGTCATCGGAACGTCGTGGGGGTCGGCCGGCAGCTGCGCGACGAGCTCCTCGTCGCGCACGACCGCGATCAGCGCGGCGGCGGGGTCCGCGAGCCGCAGCGTGCGGTCGTAGAACCCGGCGCCACGGCCCAGACGCGCCCCGCGCACATCGACGGCGAGTGCGGGCACCAGCACCACGGTCGCGTCGGTCATCGCCTCGGGCGGTAGGTGTGGAGGTGGCGGCTCCTGCAGACCGAATGGCGCCGCCACCAGCGTGTCCGGCCGGTACCGCCCCCACTGCAGCGGCCGCGGCCCCTCGACCGGGTCCTCGCGGGCCACGGGGAGCAGCACGGTCACGTCGCGCAGGACGAGCTCGTCGAGCAGGCCCCGCGAACCCGGTTCGGTCCCGACGGGTACGTAGGCGCACACGGTCGCGCCGGACGGGATCCACGCGAGCAGATGGCGCGTCAGCGCCGCCGCTTCGGCGGCACGCGACGCGGGCGTCGACGCCCGGCGCGCGGCCAGGATTCTGGCACGTACCTGTGATTTCGTCTGTTGCACTGCGTAGCCTTCCGCGTGCCGGGTAAGGAGAGAGCAACTGAACCCGAGAGGTTAGTGTGTGAACGATGAATCGGCCTGAAGTTCCCATTCCGCACACCGCGGTGGTTCCCGCTGCGGGGCTGGGAACGCGTTTCCTGCCTGCCACCAAGACTGTGCCCAAGGAGCTGCTGCCGGTCGTCGACACGCCCGGCATCGAGCTGGTGGCCGCCGAGGCCGCCGAGGCCGGCGCCGAGCGGTTGATCATCATCACCTCCGAAGGCAAGGACAGCGTCGTCGCCCACTTCGTCGAGGACCTGGTACTCGAGGGCACCCTCGAGGCCCGCGGCAAGAAGACCATGCTGGAGAAGGTGCGCCGGGCGCCCGAGTTGATCAAGGTCGAATCTGTCGTACAGGCCGAGCCGCTCGGTCTCGGGCATGCGATCAGCTGCGTGGAGGCCAGCCTCGCCCCCGACGAGGACGCGATCGCGGTGCTGCTGCCCGATGATCTCGTTCTGCCCACCGGGGTACTGGAGGTCATGTCGAAGGTGCGCGCCAAGCGCGGCGGGTCGGTGCTGTGCGCCATCGAGGTCGACCGCGAGGACATCAGTGCCTACGGCGTGTTCGACGTCGAGACCGTGCCCGACGCCGCCAATCCCAACGTCTTGCGGGTCAAGGGCATGGTCGAGAAGCCCAAAGCGGAGGATGCGCCGTCGCCGTACGCGGCGGCCGGGCGCTATGTGCTCGACCGGGCCATCTTCGACGCGCTGAGGCGGACGCCGCGCGGCGCCGGCGGCGAGATCCAGCTGACCGACGCGATCGCCCTGCTGATCGAGGAGGGCCATCCGGTGCACGTGGTGGTCCACCGCGGATCTCGACACGATCTGGGAAATCCCGGAGGCTACCTGAAGGCTGCGGTTGACTTTGCGTTGGAGCGAGACGACTACGGGCCCGAATTACGCCGCTGGTTGGTCGAGCGGCTGGGGCTCGGTCCGGACACGACCGAGCACTAGCGGCCACCGATCGCGCGCGTCTTCTGCGGAGCGCGTAGGCGCTCAACAGAAGAAAGGCATGCTGTGCGTTCGGTGGAGGAGCAGCAGGCTCGGGTAGCCGCGGCCGCGGTGGCTCCGCGGCCGGTTCGGGTGGCGATCGCCGAGGCCCAGGGATTGATGTGTGCCGAGGAAGTGGTCACCGAGCGACCGCTTCCCGGATTCGACCAGGCCGCGATCGACGGCTACGCGGTGCGCAGCGTCGACGTCCTGGGCATCAACGGCGGCGCCGACGGCGAGGACGGCGAGGAGCCCGAGAACCGGGACATCAGCCTGCCGGTGATGGGGCTGATCGAGGCAGGCTCGCGGACCCCGAGCCGGCTGCAGCCGCGGCAGGCGGCGCGCGTGCAGACCGGCGCCCCGATGCCGACCCTGGCTGATGCCGTGCTGCCGCTGCGGTGGACCGACGGCGGCGAATCCCGGGTGCGGGTGCTGCGCGGCGTCCGGTCGGGCGCCTACGTGCGTCGCACCGGCGACGATGTGCAACCCGGTGACGTCGCCGTGCGGGCCGGCGCCATCATCGGTCCGGCGCAGGTCGGCCTATTGGCCGCGGTGGGCCGGGAGCGGGTGCTGGTCCATCCGCGCCCGCGGCTGTCGGTGATGTGCGTGGGGGGCGAGCTCGTGGACATCTCCCGCACACCCGGCAACGGTCAGGTCTACGACGTCAACTCCTACGCGCTGGCCGCCGCCGGGCGCGACGCCGGCGCCGAGGTCAATCGCGTCGGCATCGTGCCGACCGATCCTGCTCAGCTGCGTGAAGTGGTCGAAGGTCAGCTCAGCCGGTCGGAGGCCGTCGTCATCGCGGGTGCGGTTGGAGGCGCGGCCGCCGAAGGGGTGCGCGCGGTGCTGTCCCAGTTGGGCGACATGGAGGTGACCCGCATCGCCATGCACCCCGGTTCGGTGCAGGGCTTCGGTCAACTCGGTCCCGACGGTGTCCCGGTGTTCCTGCTGCCGGCCAATCCGGTCAGCGCGCTGGTGGTGTTCGAGGTGATGGTGCGTCCGCTTCTGCGGCTCTCCCTCGGCAAGCGCCAACCCATGCGGCGCATCGTGCAGGCGCGCGCACTGTCGCCGATCACCTCGGTGGTGGGTCGCAAGGGCTATCTGCGGGGACAGCTGATGCGTGACCAGGACACCGGTGAGTACCTGGTGCAGGCGCTCGGCGGCGCGCCCGGCGCGTCGTCGCATCTACTGGCGACGCTCGCCGAGGCAAACTGCCTGGTGGTCGTTCCCGGCGACGCTGAACAGATCCGCACCGGCGAGGTCGTCGACGTCGCATTCCTGGCTCAGCGCGGCTGAGCGCGAACTGCAGCACCGTGATGAATCTCCTGGGGTCCCGTTCCCAGCACCCGGGCTGGCCGCAGCCCGTCGGTCCGCTGCGGGTGGCGGCGGGCGTGGTACGGCTGCGTCCGGTTCGGTTGCGCGACGCCGCGCAGTGGAGCCGGATCCGGCTGGCCGACCGGGATCACCTCGAACCCTGGGAACCCTCGACCGATCTGGATTGGCAGCTGCGCCACGCCGTTTCGTCGTGGCCGTCGGTCTGTTCGGGGCTGCGTGCCGAGGCCCGCAAGGGCCGCATGCTGCCGTACGTGATCGAGGTCGACGGGCAGTTCGCCGGCCAGCTCACGATCGGCAACGTGACCCACGGCGCGCTGCGATCGGCCTGGATCGGCTACTGGGTGGCCAGCGAGTTGATCGGGGGCGGCATCGCCACCGCGGCGCTGGCGCTCGGCCTGGACCACTGTTTCGGCCCGGTGATGCTGCATCGCGTCGAAGCGACGGTGCGCCCGGAGAACGCGCCGAGCCGTGCGGTCCTGGCAAAGGCCGGCTTCCGTGAGGAGGGCCTGTTGAAGCGCTACCTCGAGGTCGATGGTGCGTGGCGGGATCACTTGCTGGTGGCCGTGACGATCGAGGAGATCAACGGGTCGGTGACGTCGGCGCTGGTGCGCGCGGGCCACGCGTCGTGGGCGTGATCGCCGCTTTGCGGCGCCCGCTGTTGCAGATGTGACACGTGTGACGTTTGGTGCTTGTATTCAGCGAATTACAGGTGTGTAATTGTCACGGCGCGCCGCTCACGGATGCGCTGGTCGAACAGACCTAGCCTGATGGGGAAAGGAGCAGGCGCCATGCCAAGCATCCCCCAATCTCTCCTCTGGATCTCCCTTGTCGTGCTCTGGCTCTTCGTGCTGGTGCCGATGCTCATCAGCAAGCGCGATGCGGTGCGCCGCACCAGCGACGTCGCGCTGGCCACGCGTGTGCTCAACAGTGGCGCCGGCGCCCGGTTGCGCCGTCGCGGCGGCCCGGCCGCGGGTCACCGCAGCGATCCCGACTGGCAGCCGTCCGGGGACGGTGGCGACGTCGCCGACGAGGAGCCGGGCCGTTCGGTGGTGATGGTGGCCACCGCCACCCGCGACGCCGACGAGCCCGACTACCTCGACGTGGACGTCGTCGAGGATTCCGGCGCCCTGCCCGCCTCCGGGGAGGCCGCTGACGAGCCCGTCGTGGTTGCCGAATCCGCCCAGCCCACACTCGATTTCGACACCGAGGACGACCTCGACGATGCCGAGGAGCTCTCGTCGGCCGATGACGACGACGATGTCGACGACTACGCCTACGACGACGACCAGTCGGACGGGGACGAACCCGAGGACGGGGATCTCCGCGTCGCGGACTCTCTCACCGAGGCGCGCCGGCGTCGTCGCGAGTCGGCCACCGCCGCCGCGGTCACGGCCCGCAAGTACCGGTTCCGGGCACGCACACTGGCTGTGATGGCGGTGCTGATCCTCGCCAGCGGCGTGGCCGCGTTCACCTGGTCGGCGACGATGTGGTGGACCTGCGGCACTATCGGTGCGATCACCTTGCTCTACCTGGCCTACCTGCGCCGGCAGACCCGTATCGAAGAGCAGGTACGCCGCAGGCGGGCGCAGCGGCTCGCGCGCTCACGCCTCGGCGTGGAGAACACCGGCGACCGTGAGTTCGATGTGGTCCCAGCCCGGCTGCGCCGGCCCGGTGCCGCGGTCCTCGAGATCGACGACGAGGATCCTGAGTTCGAGCACCTCGATCGCGTCCGGTTCTCACGCCACTACGACCTGCCGCGAGCGGCCGGACAGTAGCCGCCGAGGCGATTTCGGCGGCCGACCCGGGGCTGGTAGCCTGCTACCGGTATCAGGGGCTATGGCGCAGTTGGTAGCGCGACTCGTTCGCATCGAGTAGGTCTGGGGTTCGATTCCCCATAGCTCCACTTTTCGCAGAGCCCGCTTCGACCATTGGTTGGGCGGGCTTTGTGTTTTCCGGGGCAGGCTGCGGGGTGCGCCGGCCCGGGCCGTCAGGCCGCTTGGTGGTCGGGTGGTGCGGGTCCGCCGGGTTCGTCGGCGTGGTCGTTGGTGGTGGCCGTACCGGGTTCGGGCTCGGCGATGTCGTTCCCGTCGGTGGATTCGCCTGGCGCAGCGGTGTTGTCGGGTTCATCGGGTGGGCGCAGGAGGGCTTCGGGGCGGTGGTAGGTGTTGACTCTCGTTTGGCCGGTGTCCAGGTGTGGTGGTGGGGTCCATTCGACTTCGGTGCGGGTGTTCATCGTGGTGGTCCAGCCGCCGTCTTTGACGCTGCGGTTGTCCGGTGGGCAGGCCAGGCCGAGGTCGTTGATGTTGGTGTTGCCGCCATCAGCCCAGTCGGTGGTCACATGATGGACCTGGGCGCCGTAGGCGCCGACGGTGCAGGACGGTTTGGTGCAGCCCCCGTCGCGGGCGATGAGCATGATCCGCTGCGCCGGAGAGGCGACCCGTCGGCTGCGGAACAAATCCAGCGCCGACCCGGTCGCCCCGTCGAACACGGCCAAATAATGGTTGGCGTGTCCGGCCATCCGGATGACGTCTTTGATGGGCAGGCGGGTGCCGCCGCCGGTGACGCCGATCCCGGCCCGGGATTCGAGGTCTTGCAGGGTGGTGCGGATGATCACCGCCACCGGTAACCGTTCAAGTGACCCACCTCGCCGCTCATCAGGGCGATCCGTCCGATGGCGAGCAGCGCGTCGTGTTGGCGTTGGGCCAGGCTGCGGTGATCGTTGTCGATCTGGGCCTGGGTGGGGGTGCCCGAGGTGCAGGGTTCGGGGTCGGCGGGGTTGCACATACCCGGGGCGGCGTATTTGGCGAACAGGACCTCGAACACCGCCCACGCCTCGGGCGTCAACCGGGCGGCCAGGTCGGTCATCGCATCGCGGCGCTGCTTGCCCTTCGTCACCCCACGCGTGCGGGCACGCTCGGTGTCATCGGGTGCGGGGCCGTCCTGATCGAGCAGAAACAACGTCAGATCGGCGGCGTTCTCGACGTCTTTGGGTCCGGCCCCGACCGCGGTGCGCACCAGGTCGACCTCGAACTGCTCCCGGGTCACCGCATCGACGAAACCGGGGAGTTTGTCGACGGCTTTGCGGATCACCTCGACATGCTCGGCGTTGATCAACCCCTGTTCCTGGGCGACCGCGACGGCCGGCAGGATCGGGGGCAGCGGCGGCCCGGTCACCGGCTGGCGCAGCGCCAGCAGGGCGGCGTCGCCCAGGCGGCGGTGCGCCTCGGCGGTGGTGATGCGCCACCGGATCGCCAGCACGTCTTTCCAGTTCTTGGCGCCCATCTGCTGCGGGGTGGTCTCGACCTGCAGCCGGGCCAGCAGCCGGTGCCGCAGCGCGGGCAGCCGGCACCACACGGTCTCCAGCTCGTCGAGCACCTCGACCAGCTCGGTGCCGGTGGCCAGGTCCGAGTCGCAGCCGGCCAGGGTGTCGACGGCATCCACCAGCGCCGCCACTGCGGCCTGCAGATCCGTCCCCGACATACTTCGAACATACATTCGACCACCGACAGAAACGGGCGAGGGGAACGCCCGCCCATCACCGGCCGTATCGATGGAGCCCCGGAATCCCAGACTGGCCGACGCCCGACGGGACATCGAACCGACCGTCAGCCTCGGTGCCGCCCGCCGCGCCGCCCACCCTGCGGAGCGCACCGCGGCCCTGGTGCGGCAGCGCGAGCCGGCGACGGCGAGGCAGGAACTCCAGCGTCAGCAGCACCGTGAGCGCGGGTACCAGCTGACGCATCGACAGCACGGCATAGCGCTGCGCGCCGAGCGTCCGGTACTTCCTGAGGTAGCGGTACAGCGACTCCAGGCTGATGAGCCCGTCGCCCAGATGGATCAGCCAGAACAACAGGCTCTGCACCGGTCCGCGGTTCTTGTTCTCGAAGATCTCGGGGAAGGCTGCGAAGGCCAGCGAAACGCGCCGCGCGCCATGGCTTCTCGCCCAGTCGATCATGTCGACGCTGAGGCGTTCGTCGATGCCGTTGGGCGCATCGGGCGCCCGCCAGGACACGTCGAGTGACACGTCGTTGCCGCCTCCGGCCGTCGCATAGCGCGCGAACGCCTGCACCCGACCGTCTCGGGCGCGTCCGACGATGAGCTGCATCCCGGGGTGACGGCCTTCCAGAGCGCCGTCCAGGATCATCGAGAAGCCGCGTTCGCGCTGCGCTGTGCGATGCGAGGTGAAGAGGACCTCGGCCAACTCGGCACGCTGCACTTCGTCGAGGTCCTGCTCGGACACCACTTCGGTGGTGATGCCGGCGTTGTGGGTGCGCTGCACCGCCTGGCGCAGGTTCCGTCGCGCCCGTCCGGCCAGGCTGAAACTCGCCACGTCGATGACGACGTCGCGTCCGATCGGGATCGCCCGCATCGATCTCCCGACGACCGACGCGTCCCACCGCCCCAGCTGCCGCTCACTGCACCCGAGCACCGCGATCCGCCAACCGCGCGACCGGCACATCGCGACGAAACTCGCGACCACGGAACCGAACTCGCGCTCGTCACCGATGGGGTCCCCACTGACCACCGCAAGACCCATTCGAGTCCGGTACGCGACGGCCGCGCGCCTGTTGTCACTGAAGTGGTAGCTCTTGAGCGAGTGCATCGCGAACGGGGCCAACGCATCGCCATGGGTCGCGTCGACCAGCCTCCAAATCTCGGGCAGGGCCTCGGGCTGCGGCCGGGAGCGGGTGGGCCACATCAGGACGAGCCCTGAAGCCGCGATGACGACGTTGCCCGCGCCGGGGGAGAGCAGCACGTGCAGCGCCATCCCGCCGAGCACCGCCGCACCGGCGAGCGCAGCGTGGCGGCCGGTCACCGGACGGCCCAGGAAGATGCCACGCGCGATGAACACCGTCGCCGCCAGAACTGTCACCGACCACACCAGCCGGCCGTCCTGCCATCCGAGGTGGTGGCGGTCGTGTGCCACCGCGACGGCCAGCCAGGTGGCGGCCGCGAGCAGGGCGCCCGCTCCGACGCTGCGCCCCACCGCTGTGGGCACGGCGAACTCAGCCGACATCCCGCCTCCTCCGTTCTCCAGCGTCGCGCCTGCTCGTCCTCGGCCGTAGGGCCGAACGTCCCATCCGTCACCGGGTTCGACCATCCGCCGACCGGCGCGTCCTGGGTACCCTTGAAGCCAATGGTCTCCCGTGTTCTCGCCCCGCTGTGGCGTGTGCGCATCACCGTCGCCTACGCGTCGGCGCTGTTCGCGATCGCGTCGCTGCTGGTGGCGCTCGGTCCCCGGGCACAGCACCGCGTCGTCGCGCTGATGAGCACGAACCTGCACAATCTGGCTGAGGGGCGTCTGGCCACGCTGCTGGCCAGTGCCTTCGTGACCGCCGAGGGGCAGACCTACCTGCTGCTGCCCGGGCTGGTCTGTCTGCTCGCCCTGGCCGAGCTTCTCTGGCGCAGCAGGCGGCTGGTCCAGGTGTTCCTGCTCGGACATGTCGGGGCCACGCTGATCGTCGCCGCGGGTCTCGCCTTCGCCGTCAAGGTCGGCTGGGTGCCGGTCGCGGTCAGTCATGCCGACGACGTGGGTCTGAGCTACGGGGCCGTCGCGGTGCTCGGCACCCTGACGGCGGCGATACCGGGCGGGTGGCGCCTGGCGTGGACGGCCGGCTGGCTGACGGTCGCCACGGTGGTCGTCGTGCTGGGCGGCGGGTTCACCGCGGCCGGACACGCCGTCGCGCTAGTGCTCGGCATGGCGCTGTCGATGCGCGTGCCGGCCGGGTGGTCCACCAGTGCGCACTGGACGGTGTTCCGCGGCGTGCTGCTGGCGACCGGCGCCGCCTTCGGATTGCTGCTGTTCGTCGGTGTGGCGCTGCCGAGCGCGCTCGTCGCCGTACCCGCCGGTCTCGCGGCGGCCTTTGCGGCGTGGTCGGTGACGCATACTCAGAACGGGCTGCTGTTCTGCTGCCACTCGGCGGACTCGGGGCGGGCACCGAAGCGGCGCGCGTAGTCCTCGTGCATCTGCGCCTGCTTCTTCCGCTTGATCACGTCGACCAGGTTCGGATCCAGGCCGTGTACGGAGAGCCGGTGCCGGCGCCAGGGCTTGTTCAGGGCCAGAGCCATCAGCACCGCCCAGAAGTAGATCGGTGCCGTCATCTCCAGGTGCATGTAGAGGTTGACCGGGATGAGCCAGAACGGCGCCAGGACGAAGATCGGCGGAATCGAGTAGCGGATCATGTGCCGACGGACGGCGCCCTCTCCTGCGAGGTCCTCGGCCACCCAGCGCTGCATCGAGGTGGGCAGGCGGCGCCCGTAGATGTAGGTGAGGTACTGCCAGAGATTCGGCTTGTCGGCTGACATGGACGGCTCCTTGTGGGTGGGTTCAGGACTGTAGGGCGCCGGCCGCCAGCGCGGCCGTGTTCAGGCGAGTCAGCGCCTCGCGCAGCTGGTGCAGTTCGGCGAGGTCGACGCCCAGGCGCGCGACGACCGCGGGCGGAATCTCGAGGGCCCGTTCACGCAGCGCGACGCCCCGGTCGGTGAGTTCGACGTCGGTCGCGCGCTCGTCGGTGGCACTGCGCGTGCGGGTGATCAGGCCGAGCGCCTCCAAGCGTTTGAGCATCGGTGACAGGGTGGCCGACTCCATCTGCAGCGCGGTCGCGATCTGCTTCACCGACAGTGGTGCCCGGCCCTCGCCGGGCTGCTTGCGGTGATCCCACAGCGACAGCATCACCAGGTACTGCGGGTGGGTCAGACCCAGCGGCTCGAGCAGCGGCCGGTAGATCGCGAGCACCGCGCGGTTGGTGGCCGCCAAGGCGAAACAGACCTGCTGTTCCAGGGCCAGGGGATCCAGTTCGGCGGCGACGGTCACAGACCTATAGTGCGCTAATAGTTAGGGCACTAGCAATATGGTCGTTGTCACAGTGCGACCGGCATCTCCTTGCCGGGAATCGGCGCGCACCCGTAGCCTCGAAACGTGTCCGGTGTGACCGCCGTCCGTGCCGATGATCTCGCCACCCTCGACGTGTTCGCCGAGGTGCACGTGGAAGCGCTGGTGCCGCTGGCCGAACAGCTGCGGCCGTTGTCGGCGGCCGCCGGTCAGGTCCTCATGCAGCAGGGTGAGCTCGCGGTCAGCTTTCTGTTGATTGCGTCCGGTCACGCCGAGGTCAGCCATGTCGGCGCCGACGGTCACGACACCGTCGTCGATCTCACGCCGGGGCTCATCGTCGGCGAGATCGCGCTGCTCCGGGACGCCCCGCGTACCGCCACCGTCGTGGCCACCGTCCCGCTGACCGGCTGGGTCGGCGGCCGGGAAGCCTTCGCCACCATGCTGGAGATCCCCGGCATGATGGACAAACTGGTGCGCACGGCGCGCCAGCGGCTCGCCGCGTTCATCACGCCGATCCCGGTGATCATGCGCGACGGCAGCGTCCTGTATCTGCGGCCGGTGCTGCCGGGCGACAGCGAACGCACCACCGAGGGCCCGGTCGAGTTCTCCAGCGAGACCCTCTACCGCCGCTTCCAATCCGTCCGGTCCCCGACGAAATCGCTGATGGCCTACCTGTTCGAGGTCGACTATCTGGATCACTTCGTCTTCGTGCTGACCGACGGCGTGGACGGACCCGTGGTGGCGGACGCCCGGTTCGTGCGCGACGCGAACCACCCCGAGGAAGCCGAGATAGCGTTCATCGTCGGCGACGCCTACCAGGGCCGCGGCATCGGCACGTTCCTGATGCGTGCCATCTCGGTGGCCGCCCACGACGACGGCGTCCAGCGCTTCACCGCGCGGGTGCTGTCGGACAACCATCCGATGCGCTCGATCCTCGACCATTTCGGTGCGTGCTGGCACCGGGATGACCTGGGTGTCGTCACCACCGAGATCGACGTGCCGAAACCCGCTGAGCTGCCGTTCGATTCGGAGTTGGTGCGACAGATCCGCGATGTCGCGCGACAGGTGATCCGGGCCGTCGGATGACGCAGGGGCACCGCAGGCCGCCGCTGAACAAGGACACCCGCGTGTGCATCTCGCTGGCCGGGCGGCCGAGCAACATCGGCACCCGGTTCCACAACCACCTCTACGAGGTGCTCGGTCTGGACTTCCTCTACAAGGCGTTCACCACCACCGACATCGTCGCCGCCATCGGCGGTGTTCGAGCGCTCGGCATCCGCGGGTGCTCGGTGTCGATGCCGTTCAAGGAGGACGTGCTGAGCCTCGTCGACGAAATCGAGCCCTCCGCGCAGACGCTGCGCTCGGTGAACACGATCGTCAACGATGACGGCCGGCTGACCGCATCGAACACGGATTACCTTGCCGTGCAACACCTCGTCGACGACAACGGGCTCTCGTCGGAGCACTCGGTGCTGATCCGCGGCAGCGGCGGCATGGCCAGCGCGGTCGGAGCGGCCTTCGCCGACCGTGGTTTCGCCGGTGGCACCATCGTCGCGCGCAACGAACGGGCCGGTCGCGCACTTTCGCAGCGGTTGGGATACGAGTTCCTGCCCGACGCCGGTGGGCCGTGCGCGCGCACCGCCGACATCATCGTCAACGTCACCCCGATCGGGATGGCCGGCGGCGCCGAGGAGCGCGATCTCGCGTTCGACGACAGCGCAATTCGCCACGCGCGCACCGTCTTCGACGTGGTGGCTCTGCCCTCGGAGACGCCGCTGATCGCCGCTGCGCGCGCAGCCGGAGTGGACGTCATCACCGGGGCGCAGGTGATCGCGCTGCAGGCCGCCGAACAGTTCGAGCGCTATACCGGGGTACGCCCCAGCGCCGAGCAGATCGCCGAGGCGTCGGCGATCTCACGGGCGTGAACGATCAGGGCGTGATCTTGGCCTGCTCGTCGATCGTCGACGTCGCGTCCATCAACGGGTACGCCTGGTCCTCGGTGCCGTCGGCGTTGAGCTGCAACACGTACAGCGCGTCCTGGCCGGGGATCACCACGGTCTTCTGCGCCACCATCCGGGTCACCCCGTCCTTGGTGTAGGTCCCGCCGATCACCGTCGCCTCGAACCCGCTGAGCTTGTTCGGCTGCCCGCCTCCGGGTCCCTGGAACCCCGGCAGATTGCGGATGTCGCCCGGCGCGGCTTCGAGCACCTTCGCCGGGTCGACGTTCCCGGTCAGCTTGACCACCTTCGTGATCACCGTCGGCGGATCGGTCGCCATCGCCGGATCGGCGGTGAACGCCAAACCCATGTAGGCCCCCTCCGGCGTGTTCGGGCCCATGTCCTCCCACCCCTTCGGCGGCGGGATGTCGATGGTCGGCGAGCCGGGCTCGCCCGGACTCACCGGCGTCTCGACGATGTTGTTCTCCCGGATGTAGTCGGCGAGCGTCGGGGCGGGGGCGGCCGCCTGGGCCGACGTGGTCGGCGCGGGGCTCGAAGCCGCCGCCGAGGCGGACGACGACGCGGAGGAAGACGTGCTCGACTCCGTGGTGGCGCTGTCCGATCCGCAGCCGGACAATCCGACTCCGAACGTGACGGCTGCGATGGCGATGATGCCGGCCCGCAGAGGGATGGTCATGTCGTCTCCTGTCGGCCCCCGATTGGCAGCGAGAGCATAACCGGCCGGACGCGAGAACTCACCGATTCGCCTCGGGCGGTTTGCCGAAAAGGTCCCGGATCGGCGCCCCGAGTAGCAGGATCCCCAGTACCGACGCAAAGGGTTGGGGGTCGGACCATGAACGCTGTCGTTCGCTCGCTGTCCGCGCTCGTTCTGGTGACTGGTGTCGCTGTGCTCGCCGTGTCGTCGACACTGGTGTCTGCCGCGGTGACCCTGACCGCCACCACGACCGCGCTCGTGATGGGGGGCAGCTTCCATCCTCTGATGGAACCCCGGGACTCGCCGGCCTTCGTCGCGGCCTACCTCGACAACGCGGTCGACCAGCATCTGGATCCGGCGTTCGCTGCCGCCGGCCCGGTGACCAACGCGGTCGCCGTCTACGGCCCCGAGGACTTCTTCCCGATCGGACGGCTGACCTTCGACAAATCCGTTGCTGCCGGGCGGGCCAATCTGGACCGGTGCATCGCGGCGGCGCCGGACTGTGTCTTCAATCCCGACGTCGGTTCGGTCGCTCCTCGAGTCGACGACACATTCCTGGTGTTCGGTTATTCGCAGAGCGCCGTGATCGCCTCGCTGACCAAGCGCGACCTCATCGAGGCGTACCGGCCGGGCGATCCGAGCCTGTCGTTCATGTTGGTCGCCAACCCGATGCGGCCCAACGGCGGCATCCTGATGCGCTTCGCGGGGTGGCCGACCATCCCGATCCTGGGGGTGTCCTTCGACGGCGCGTCACCGACCGACAGCGCCGACCTGGGCGACGGCCAATACGCCTATCCCACCGTGGACATCGTCCGGCAGTACGACGCCCTGGGCGGCGACTTCCCGCTTCGCCCACTCAACCTGCTCGCGACGCTGAACGCGCTGGTGGGCTACGGACTGCAGCACGGTGAGACGGTCGACGTGCCGTTCGGTGACGCCACCTATCAGGGCCGCGAAGGCGACACCACCTACTACATGATCACCGCCGACATCGTCCCCCTGCTCGAACCGCTGGCACCGTTCATTCCGGCGCCGATCCTGCGCGCCGTCGACGCACCCCTGCGCGTGCTGATCGAGAACGCCTACGACCGCGACATCGGGCCCGGCACTCCCACCCGCGCGCGGTGGTGGCCGGTTCATCACGTTGCCCGCCTCGCCCGCGACCTGCTGCGGTCGGTCCCGGTGGCCGTGGACAATCTCGTCGAGGGCTTCGGGGGACGCCGCATCCTCGGTACCAACGCGCCGGGCCCGTTCGGCGTCGGCAAACCCGACCTCCCGCCTGCCTCCGAGGTTGCGTCCGAGTCGGTGGACACCGAGACCACACCACAACGCGAACACGTCGCTCAAAAACGACTTTCGCGACAGGAAGAGACCGACAAGGTTATGCGCACCGAGATGCCCGACGACGTGGAGTCGGCGTCGCCGGAGCCCGACCTGGAACGCGAGGACACCACGAACGCTACCGAGCCGCAGAAGGCAAACGACACCGACCACAGCGATCCCGCACCGGCGGCGGACACGGCCGACCCCGCACCGGCGGCGGACACGGCCGACCCCGCACCGGCGGCGGACACGGCCGACCCCGCGCCGGCGGCGGACACGGCCGACGCCGCCTGAGTGTTGGTCGGCCGGACAGGGCCACCACCGTGATATCAACAGCGCGTGAGGCTCTTCGCCCTCGCTGCGGTGGCCGTGTGGTGCGCAGCATGCAGCACACCCGGACCGCCGCCGCCCACGACCAACCCGGCCACGCCGACGGCGACGGTGGTCAACCCTGCCCGGGTCGACCGCAGCCGGTCAGCGCTGCCCGAGGGCTACGAGGTGCGCGCCTACAGCGGCCTTCCCGCCCCCGGGGCGCTGTGGGGCCTGCGCGATCCCGCCGACTCCGACCCGCCCCAGTGCGCGACGCTGGCCTTGCCTGCCGCCGACGCCGCGACGGCGAAAGGCTGGTCAGCGTCCGGGGCGGGCGGTATCGCGTACGCCGTGGTGGCGGCCGCACCGGGCGGGCCGGCGCCGCCTGCCGACTGTGCGCAGTGGACGGTGTCCTCGGGTCCGACGACGGCCAGCGTGCGCGAGGTGCCCGCCCCGCCCGTCGACGCGGCCCGGACCGTGGGCATGCGCACCGACGCCACCACAGTGGTCGAGGGCGGCACCGAAACCCGTTCGCACGCCGACACGTTCATCGCCTACCTCGGTGACTACATCTGTGTCGTCGCACTCGTCACCGACCCGGGGTCTCCGCATCCCGCACTCGAGCCGGGGTTCGCGTCGCACCTGCTGACCGAAACGGTGTCGGCGCTGCGCGGCTGACCGTCGGCGCGCGGGTACATTGGCGGCGATGTCGAACTCGAAGCGGTTGATGCTCCTGTTCTGCGCGGGACTGCTGGCCGCCTGCAGCAGCCAGGCATCGGAGGACTACTCGCACGCCGACATCACCCGGGTGAAGAACCTCTCGACCGAGTTCTCGGCGCCCTACACGGTCAAGAGCGCGGGTCCGGCCGCCATCGATCCCCGGCTGCTCGGGCCCCAAAAGCTGCCTCCGGGAGTGGCTTTCGATCCCGCCGAGTGCGGCGAGACCGCCCAGCAGCAGAACGTGCCTGCGGACGTGAAGGGCAACATGGCGGCGCTGACCGCCGAGGGCGACGGCGTGCGCTACGTCGCGATCGCGCTGGAGACCTCCGAGCGGGTGCCTGTGCCCACACCCAGCGACAAGTGCGCGAAGGTGACCTTCACCGGGGCAGGGGTCCGGGGGCTCGTGGAGGTCGTGGAGGCTCCGCAGATCGAGGGCGTGCACACCGTGGGCACCCACCGGGTCCTGCAGACGGTCACCGCCCAAGGCCCCCGCACCGGTGAGATCTACAACTACGTCGCCGACTTCGGGACCTTCATCGTGATCGTCACAGCCAACCCGCTCGTGCAGGCCGACACACCGGTCGCCCACGTCGACACCGGGCGCGCCCGCGACCTCGTCACCCGCGCCGTCGACCTCGTCAAGGGTCAGCGCACGTCGTAAGGACGGAACTGGATGCTGATGCGCGGTCCGACTGCACGGGTGGTCTTGGGGACAGCGTGCTCCCACGTGCGCTGGCATGAGCCGCCCATCACCAACAGATCGCCGTGTCCGTGCCGCAGCCGCAGCGACGGGCCGCCGCCGCGCGGGCGCAACGCGAAAACCCTTGTGGCGCCCAGCCCGACGATGGCCACCATGGTGTCCTCGGTGCGGCTGCGGCCGACGTTGTCGCCGTGCCAGGCGACACTGTCGGAACCGTCGCGGTAGAGGCACAGGCCCGCGGTGAGGAACGGCTCGCCCAGTTCGCCTGCGTAGGCGTCGTTCAGGCGGCGGCGCAGCTGCTTGAGCCGCGGGTGCGGGGGTGGCTCGTCGACCAGGTGGTGGAAACTCACCAGGCGGGGGACGTCGAGCACCCGGTCGTACATCTGCCTGCGCTCGGCCCGCCACGGGATGGTGTCGCGCAGTTCGGCGAACAGGCAGTCGTCGGCGACGCCGTCCTGGGACAACCAGCCCGACCGCACCTCCAGCCACGCGCCGTCACCCAGCTCCCGCCGGTCCGCCTGGTCGAACAGAGAGCTCTGCACCGCCTGCTCCATGGCAGGCAGTCTATCGCACAGACGTTCGATGGCGTCAGAGGCGGGCTGCGCCGGGGCCGTGCTCGGCGAGCACGTCGTCGGGGTTCGCCAGCGCGCAGGTCTTCAGGCTGAGGCACCCGCAGCCGATGCACCCGGTCAGGTTGTCGCGGAGCCGCTCGAGATGCACGATGCGCTCGTCGAGGTCCGCCCGCCAGCCGGCCGACAGCCGAGCCCAGTCCTTGCTCGTCGGTATCCGATCGTCCGGGAGCGTCGCCAGCGCCTCCCGGATGCGGGCCAGCGGGATGCCCAGGCGTTGAGACATCCGGATGAACGCGACGCGGCGCAGGGTCTCGCGGGCGTACCGGCGCTGGTTCCCGCTCGTGCGCCTGCTGGAGATCAGCCCTTCGCGTTCGTAGAAGTGCAGTGCCGACACAGCGACGCCACTGCGAACCGACATCTCGCTCGGGGTGAGCTCGTTCACCCTGTCCATACGTGAACCCTAGTTGAGGTCGGTTTTGCGGCTACGGTGCTAGGTGTGACGGACGCGGCGCTGGGATGCAACTCGGAGGTCGGCACGCTGCGGACGGTGATCCTGCACCGTCCGGGGGCCGAGCTGAAGAGACTGACGCCACGCAACAACGACACGCTGCTGTTCGACGGGCTGCCGTGGGTGAGCAGGGCGCAGGAGGAACACGATGCGTTCGCCGCGCTGCTGCGGTCCCGGGGGGTCGAGGTGCTGCTGCTCGGCGATCTGCTGACCGAGGCGCTCGCCCACAGCGGGGCCGCGCGCATGCACGGGATATCCGCCGCGGTCGACGCGCGTCGGCTGGGTGTGCCGCTGGCGCAGGAACTCTCGACGTATCTGCGCACCCTGGACGCGGGCGCGCTCGCGCACGTGCTGATGGCCGGGATGACGTTCGACGAGCTGCCGTTCGGCGAGAACGAGCTGTCGCTGGTGCGACGCATGCACCACGGCGGGGACTTCGTCATCGACCCGCTGCCCAACCTGCTGTTCACCCGCGACTCGTCGTTCTGGATCGGGCCGCGGGTGGCCATCACGTCGCTGGCCATGCATGCGCGGGTGCGTGAGACGTCGCTGACCGATCTGATCTACGCGCACCATCCCCGGTTCCTCGGAGTGCGCCGCGCCTACGAATCGCGGTCGGCTCCCGTCGAGGGCGGGGACGTGCTGCTGCTCGCGCCCGGCGTGGTCGCGGTCGGGGTGGGGGAGCGGACGACGCCGGCGGGTGCGGAGGCACTGGCCCGCAGCCTCTTCGACGACGGCCTCGCCCACACCGTGCTGGCGGTGCCCATCGCGCAGGAGCGCGCGCAGATGCATCTGGACACCGTGTGCACGATGGTCGACACCGACGCGGTGGTGATGTATCCGAACATCGTCGACTCGCTGACCGCGTTCCCGATCCGCCGGTCCGCGGGCGGGGTGCGGATCGATCGCGCCGCCCCGTTTGTCGACGCCGCCGCCGATGCGATGGGCATCGGCAAGCTGCGGGTCATCGACACCGGCCTCGATCCGGTGACCGCCGAACGCGAGCAGTGGGACGACGGCAACAACACGCTGGCGGTCGCGCCGGGTGTGGTGGTGGCCTACGAGCGCAACACCGAAACGAATGCGCGACTCGAGGATTCGGGCATCGAAGTGCTCGCGATCTCGGCCTCGGAGTTGGGCACCGGCCGCGGCGGCCCGCGCTGCATGTCGTGCCCCGCAGCCCGCGATCCGCTCTAGTCGCGAGCGTGCATCCCTTGTAGCGCGCATCCGCACCGCGCTACCGCCCGTGCACGTTCGCGGCCGCGGCAAAAGGGGCTAGCGCCAGGACGGCAGCCAGATCTGCATGTTCCAGGTGCCCTGCGAGATCGGCAGGCCCGTCAGGATCGGGTACATCCACGCGAAGTTCGTGATCACCAGCGCCACATAGCAGCTCACCACCAGAAGGCCGAGCGTGCGGCGTTCGGCGTTCTGTCGCGGGGCGTGCAGGATGTCGCCGAGGATCATCGCGATCATCATCACCAGGAACGGCGCCATGGTCGCCGCGTAGAAGAAGTACATCTGCCGGTCGATGTCGGCGAACCACGGCAGGAAGCCGGCGCTGTAGCCGACCAGCAGCACCGCATAGCGCCAGTCGCGCTTGACGAACGCCTTCCACAGCGCCCAACCGAGCACCGGAACCGCGACGAACCACATCGCCGGGGTGCCGACCAGCATGACCGCCTTGACGCAGGACTGCGCGCCGCAGCCGGGCACATCCTGGTTGTCGATCGCGTACAGCACCGGGCGCAGCGACATCGGCCACGTCCACGGCTTGGACTCCCACGGGTGGTGGTTGCCGTCGGCGTTGGTCAGGCCGGAGTGGAACCGGTACGCCGCGTAGGTGTAGTGCCACAGCGAGCGCAGCGCGTCGGGGATCGGCAGCACACTGTCCGGTCCGATCGATCGGCCGACCTCGTAGCGGTTCACCCCGGTCTCCGATGCGAACCACATCGCGTACGAGCCCAGGTACACCCCGAACGGAATCAACACCATCGCGTACAGCGACGGCCCCACGTCGCGGCGCACCGCACCCAGCCACGGCCGCGGCACCCGGTACTGCTTGCGGGCCGCAACGTCGAACGCGACGCTCATCACGCCGAAGAACAGCACGAAGTACAGACCCGACCACTTGGTGGCGCATGCCAGCCCGAGCAGGAGGCCTGCCCCGAACCGCCACCAGCGCACCCCCAGCCGCGGACCCCACGGCGTCTCGGCGATCCGGCCGTCCAGCAGCGCGACGTGCATGCGCTCGCGCACCTGGTCCCGGTCGACGATCAGGCAGCCGAACGCCGCGACCACGAAGAACACCAGGAAGATGTCCAGCAGCGCGGTCCGCGCGATCACGAAGCTGACGCCGTCGGCGATCAGCAGCAGCCCGGCGATGCCGCCGACCAGGGTGGAGCGGCTGATCCGGCGGGTGATCCGCACGACGAGGAGCACCAGCACGACGCCGCACAGCGCGCCGGTGAAGCGCCAGCCCACCCCGTTGTAGCCGAACAGCGCCTCGCCCAGGGCGATCATCTGTTTGCCGACCGGCGGGTGCACCACCAGCCCGTAGCCGGGGTTGTCCTCGACGCCGTGGTTGTGCAGCATCTGCCAGGCCTGCGGCGCGTAGTGCTTCTCGTCGAAGACCGGCGTGCCCGCGTCGGTGGGCGAACCCAGGTTGAGGAAGCGGGTCACCGCGGCCAGCGCGGTGACGACAGCGGTCATCGCCCAGCCCTGCAACCGGTCGAGTGGGCCGAAGTCGGCGACCGGAACCAGGGGTCCCGGGGAGATGACGGGGACCGCGCGCTGTTCGACGACGAGCTCGTCGGGCGGGGCTGTCACGCCTGCGATCGTAGGCTGTGGGGCATGGCCGCTGGACGACTGCTCATCGGCGCCACGCCGCTGGGTCAGCCGTCGGACGCGTCGACCCGGCTGATCAGGGCGCTGGCCACCGCCGACGTGATCGCCGCCGAGGACACCCGCCGGGTGCGCACGCTCGCCAATGCCCTCGAGGTGCGACCGGTCGGCAGGATCGTCAGCCTCTTCGACCAGAACGAGGCGTCACGCGTGCCCGCGCTGCTCGACGACATCCGCGGGGGCGCGACGGTGCTGCTGGTCAGCGACGCCGGAATGCCGCTGATCAGCGATCCCGGCTACCGGATGGTCGCGGCGTGTGTCGAGGCCGAGCTGCCGGTCCAGTGCCTGCCGGGACCGTCGGCGGTGACGACGGCGCTGGCGGTGGCCGGGCTGCCGTCGGAGAGGTTCTGCTTCGAGGGCTTCGCGCCCCGCAAGCAGTCGGCGCGCACCACGTGGTTGCAGACGCTGGCGGCCGAGCCCCGCACGTGTGTGTTCTTCGAATCGCCGCGCCGGCTCGGCGACTGTCTGTGCGACGCGGTGACGGTGCTGGGAGGCGAGCGTCGCGCGGTGGTGTGCCGGGAGCTGACCAAGACGCACGAGGAGATCGTGCGCGGGACACTCGGCGAGCTGGCGGAGTGGGCCACCGGACCCGTGCTGGGGGAGATCACCGTGGTGCTCGCGGGCGCGACGCCCGTCGCTGATCCCGACAGCCTGGTGGCCGAGGTGAACCGGCTGGTCGCGGACGGTCTGCGGGTCAAGGATGCGTGCGCGCAGGTGGTCGCGGCGCATCGCGGTGCGCCGTCACGCCGGGAGCTCTACGACGCGGTGCTGCGCTCCCGGGACTGACGACGCCATGATCGGGGCCGCCTTGTGCAGGCACTCCTCCCATTCGCGCACCGGGTCGGAGTCCGCGGTGATGCCGCCGCCGACGCCGAGGACGGCGCTGCCCGACGGGGTGAACTCGACGGTGCGGATCGCGACGTTCATTTCGCAGCCGGCTGCGGGGGAGGCCAGACCGATGGTGCCGCAGTACACGCCGCGGCGGTGCGGCTCCCACTGCCGGAGCAGCTCGCGCGCCCGCTGCTTGGGGGTGCCGGTCACCGAGGCCGGCGGGAATGTCGCGTCCAGCAGCGCCCGGGTGGGGACGTCGGTGCCCACCCGCGCCGTCACCGTCGACACCAGATGCCACACCCCGGGGGCCGGGCGAACCGCGAGGAGTTCGGGCACCGTCACCGATCCGGTCTGCGCGACGCGGCCGAGGTCGTTGCGCACCAGGTCGACGATCATGATGTTCTCGGCCACGTCCTTGACCGACGCGCGCAGTGCGGCCGGGTCCGCGTGTCGCGGCAGGGTGCCCTTGATCGGGCTCGACGTGACGGCGTCGCCGTGCCTGCGCAGGAACAGCTCGGGAGACAGCGACGCCACCGCGCCCCAGGTGCCTGCGAGGAACGCCGCGCGGGCCGGGGCGGTCCGCGCCACCGCGTCGACGAAGAAGTCGACGGGCGCGCCGTCGAGCGTGCCGGTGAACTGGGTGCAGACGCACGCCTGGTAGATCTCGCCGGCGGCGATGGCCTCGAGGCAGTCCCGCACGCCGCGCTGATGCGCCGACCTGTCGGCCTCGCCCCACGCGATCGCGGCGCCCCGCACGCTCCCCGGCTCCCGCAGCGCCTCGGTGACCCAGCCGGAAAGCGGTGCACCGGAAAGGCTTTCATGCCACCAGGTGCCGTCGGAGGCGCACCGCAGCACGCAGTCCGACCAACCGCCGGCCGCCTCGGGCAGCCGCGGTCCGTGACCGTCTGCTCCCGGGTCGGGGTAGGACAGGTAGCCGAACCACCCGCCGCCGACCGCGCCGTCCGCGCGTGCCGCGGGAGGCACGTCGAACACCCCGGCGGGCGCCACCGCCGACAGCGTCACCGACGGGGCGATCACCGCCCGCGAGCCGAACCAGTCACCGATCAGCGCAGCCGGGGGTGCGAGGCCGCGCCGCGGCGCCGCGGCGGCCAGCGCACCGAGGACCGTCGGGGCGCTGCCAAGCTCGCCGAGTCGGTCGATGCGCACCGGGCCATTATCGGCCGATGCGTCGCGGCACGGTCACCGTGGCGAGTTTCTCCGGATTGCGCATCGCGTAGAAGTTCGCGATCTTGCCGTCGATCACCTCGATCAGCACGACGCCCTCGAGATGCTCGCCGGTGTAGAGGACCAGTGCGGGTGCGCTGTTGTAGATCGCGGGCTCCACGCGGCCTCCGGCGCCGCCGAGCCGCACCAGGCCGATCACCAGCCGCGCCACCCGCTCTGCGCCCGACACCGGTCGGCGGGCCGCGCTCACCTTGCCGTCGCTGTCGGCGGTCCAGACCACGTCGGGGGCGAGCATCGCCATCAGCCCGTCGAGGTCGCCGGTCGCGGCGGCGGTGAAGAACCGCGTGGTGAGCTCGGCGGAGAACTGCGGGTCGACG
Source organism: Mycolicibacterium psychrotolerans (assembly GCF_010729305.1). Lineage (NCBI taxonomy): Bacteria > Bacillati > Actinomycetota > Actinomycetes > Mycobacteriales > Mycobacteriaceae > Mycobacterium > Mycolicibacterium psychrotolerans. The sequence continues at coordinate 2,060,713 of NZ_AP022574.1, forward strand.
GGCTCGAACCGCTTGCGCCGGGACTGCACGTGCTCGCGGGCGCGGTGGGCCATCTGCCGGACGGCCGCGGTCGACTTCCCGATCGTCGCGGCGATCTCGTCGTGGTCGAACCCGAACACCTCGCGCAGCACGAAGACGGCACGCTCGTCGGGGCTCAGCGTCTCCAGCACCACCAGCATCGCCATCGACACCGACTCGGCGAGCAGCACGTCGGCCGACGGGTCGGCGTCGGTGAGCAGCGGTTCGGGCAGCCACGGCCCGACGTAGGTCTCCTTGCGCCGCGACTGCGCGCGCAGCGCATTCAGTGCCTGCCGGGTGACGAGCTGGGCCAGGTAGGCCTTGGTGTCGATGACGGTGGCCAGCTGCACCTGCGCCCACCGAAGGTAGCTTTCCTGTAGCACGTCGTCGGATTCGGTTGCGCTGCCCAGGATTTCGTAGGCGATCGTGAACAGCAGCGGCCGCAGCGCGGTGAAGCGCTCGGCGTGGTCGTCGCAGGCGGGCGGTACCCCCACGTCGCTCATCGGACTCCGATCGCGTCGTCGGCGGCGGGTGCGGTGCTGCGGGCGGGGCCCGTGCGTGAGCGGTAGGAGCCGGGCTCGGCGCCTTCGCCGGCCATCCACTTCACCGTCCACCGGCACACCTGCTCCTTGATCAGCGCACCGGCGCGACCGCCGACGTAGAGCGCGATCGGGGTGTCGTCGGCGCGCTGGACCTGCAGGGTGCCCGCGCGCCTGCCGAGGCTGATGCACTGCGCGGTCATAGGCACCGACACTGTGACGGGAGATGCGCCCGCGATACGGGCGAGCACGGTGTCGGCCGCCAGCACGCCCATCGGCAGGCTGGCCTGGCAGCTCATCCGGTAGGGCCGGCGCGACGGCGCGGCGGAGTCGCCGGCGGCGACGATGCGGTCGTCGTCGACGCTGGTGTACGTCTCGTCGGTGACGACGCGGCCCACCCCGTCGGTGGTCAGTCCACTGGCGGCGGCCAGCCCGGGAACCCCGAAGCCGGCGGCCCACACCGTCACCGCGCTCGCGATGATCCGTCCGTCGGCGAGGGCGACGTGGTCGGGCCCGACCGCGGTGACGGTGGCGGCGTCGCCGTCGACGAGCACCACGCCGAGCTTGTGCAGTCGCTTGGTCACCGAGCGGCGGCCCGGCCGGCTCAGCGACGGTCCGACGACGGTGCTCACCAGTGTCACCGGGCGGCCGGCCTCGGCGAGTTCGGCCGCGGCTTCGATGCCGGTCAGGCCACCGCCGACGACGACGATCGGTGCGGGCAGCGCGACGTCGGCCAGCCGCGCCTTCAGGCGCGTCGCCGGCTCCCACTCGCTCAGCGAGTAGCCGAATTCCGCGGCGCCCGGCACCGACGCCGGCACCGCGCCGGTGCTGCCGGCCGCGTAGACGAGGTAGTCGTAGTCCAGCGTGGCGCCGGAGGCCAGCACGACCCGCCGCGCGGCGGCGTCGATCCGCTCGACACTGTCCACCAGCAGGTGCACGCGCTCGCCCAGCACCTCGGCGTAGTCGACCGCTGCGTCGTGGTTGTCCGCGACCAGTTGGTGCAGACGAATCCGCTCCACGAAGTGCGGTCGGGGGTTGACCAGTGTCACCGCCAGATCGTCACGTGACGTCAGCCGGTTGGCGGCCATCACGCCGGCGTAGCCGCCGCCGATCACGAGGACGCGGAACTGTCGTGCGGTCATTGTGTCTCCTCGGGGTCATCCGGCTCACCGATGAGCCGGTCTGACCTCAAGACACCTCGCACACGTGGAGTGTGACAGCCCACCGACGAATGTGGTGTACGTCACTGCCGGCTGACGGTTCGCGGGATGAACGCGGTCAGTTTGTCCGGGTTGCGCATCGCGTAGAAATTGGTGATGCGGCCGTCGGCGATCTCGATCAGAAAGACTCCCTCGAACACGTTGCCTTGATAGACCGCGACAGCGGGGGTGAAGTTGCAGGTGGTGATCTCGAAGCGGACGTCGGCCATGTCACGGACGTACTCGAAGAACCGCCTCAAGACCGACGCGACCTTCCTCGCGCCCACGATCGGGCGTCGGGCGGCGGCAGCCTTGCCACCGCTGTCGGCGGTCCACGTGACGTCCGGCGCGAGAAGTGACACCAGGCCTTCGACGTCGCCGGTCCGCGCCGCGGTCAGGAACCGGTCGGTGATCTGCGCCGTCCATGCCGTGTCGACGGGGCCGAACCTCCGGCGGCGTGCGTGCACGTGTCCACGGGCCCGGTGCGCCATCTGGCGCACCGTCGCCACACTCCTGCCGACCGCAGCGGCGATCTCGTCGTAGTCGAATCCGAACACCTCGCGCAGCACGAACACCGCACGCTCGTCGGGCGTGAGCGTCTCGAGCAGAACCAGCATCGCCATCGACACCGACTCCGCCAGAACCAGATCCGCGGCGGCGTCGCGGTCGTCGAGCAGCAGCGGCTCCGGCAACCACGGTCCGACGTAGTCCTCACGGCGGCGGGTTCTGGTACGCAGCGCGTTGAGGGCCTCCCGGGTCACCAGCTGGGCCAGGTATGCCTTCGTGTCCCGCACCACCGCGAGATCGACGTCGGCCCACCGCAGATAGCTGTCCTGCAGCACGTCGTCGGATTCGGTCGCCGAGCCCAGGATCTCGTAGGCGATCGTGAACAACAGCGGCCGGAGGTGGGTGAAGCGGTCGGCGTGTTCGCCGGGTGAGGCGCTCACCCTTCGGTGGCCATCTTCGCGGCCGGCACCGGCTGTTCGGGACGCGGACCACCCGTGAACCAGAACGCCGAGTCCGGCCTGCGGGCCGCGCGCCGAATACCCCACAGCGTCCCCCGGCAGATGGCCTCTTTCACGATGGCGCCGACGCGACCGCCGAAGTAGACGTTGATCGCCGAGTCGTCCTTGCGCGCCACCTGTAGGACGCCCGCGCGCCGGCCGAGGCTGAGGCACGAACCCGCGTAGCCGTACTCGAAGACCGCCGGCACGCTGCCGGCGATCCGGCTCAGCACGGTGTCGGCGGCCTGCGGGCCGAGTTGCCCCGCAGTGGCGCAGCACATCCGCAGCGGTGCTCCCGAGGGGGCGGCGCAGTCGCCAGCGGCCACGATGTGTGGATCGTCCACGCTGGTGAGCGTCTCATCGGTGAGCAACCGGCCGATCGAGTCGGTGCGCAGTCCGCTGGCGGCGGCCAGGTCCGGAACACCGAAACCTGCGGCCCAGATCGTCACGGCGCTCGGCCGCACGGCGCCGTCGGCGAACACGACGGCATCGGATCGAACCTCGGCGACCACATCCTCGTGTCGGACGACCACGCCGAGCCTCGCCAGGGTCCTGGCGACGGAGCGCCGGCCCGGCTCCGACAGCGTCGGCGCCAGTCGTCCGCCACAGACCAGCGTGACGCGGCGCCCCTGCTCGGCGAGCTCGGCGGCCACCTCGATTCCGGTCAGTCCACCGCCGACGACGGTCACCGGGGCGTCCGTGTGCAATTCGTCGAGCCTGTCGCGCAGTTGCTGCGCGGACTCGAATTCCGCGATCGCGTGCGCGAACTCGGCGACACCCGGCACCGACGACGGTGTTGCCACCGTGCTGCCGACCGCATAGATGAGGTAGTCGTACTGCAGCGATCCGCCCGATGCGAGCCGAACGCAGCGGACGTCGGCGTCGATCCGGGTCGCGGTGTCGACGACCAGGTTGATGTCCTCGCCGAGCAGCGTCCCATAGTCGACGCTGGCGTCGTAGCCGCCGGTCAGCATCTGGTGCAGCCGGATCCGCTCGATGAACTTGGGGCGCGGGTTCACCAACGTGACGTCGGGAACCTGCCCCGCTGGGCGCAGTCGCAGGCGATTGGCCGCGAGTGTTCCTGAGTAGCCGCCGCCGATGACGACGACCCTAGGTGCAGCGGGCCGCGAGGTGAGTTCTGTGTTGCTTTCGGTCATGCCCTCGAGACACCGGTCGGCACGCGGTCATGACAGGCAGTGACGCGCATCACACCAAGGCGGTCATTCTGTCTGGTAGCGCGGGAAGACCCCGGTCGGCGCGGGCAGCGCGACGCCGGGCGTCAGACGGACCGGCACCGCGGTGAAGGCTCGCTGGTCAGCGGGCTGGCCCAGCAGGTCGAGCAGCCGGGCCGTCGACTCCGGCATCACAGGCTGGCTGAGCAGCGCCGCGATGCGGACCACCTCGAGCGTCGTGTACAGCACGGTCGCGAACCGCTGCGGGTCGGTCTTGCGCAGCACCCACGGCTCCTGCGCGGAGAAGTAGCGGTTGGCGGCCCCGAGCACCGACCACACCGCCTCGAGTGCCAGGTGCATCGCCGTCGCCGCGTAATGCCCGCGCACCCGGTCGAGCAGCCCGTCCGCGGCCGCGAGCATCTGGCGGTCCTCCGGCGTGAAGTCGCCGGGCTGCGGGACCACGCCGTCGAGGTTCTTGGCGATCATCGACAGCGAGCGCTGCGCCAGGTTGCCGAACTCGTTGGCCAGATCGGCGTTGATCCGGGCGATGATGCCGTCCTCGCTGTAGCTGCCGTCCTGGCCGAACGGGACCTCGCGCAGCAGGAAGTAGCGCACCTGGTCGACGCCGAACGTGTCGACGAGGTCGTTGGGGTCGACGACGTTGCCGACCGACTTGCTCATCTTCTCGCCGCGGTTGAACAGGAAGCCGTGCGCGAAGACCTTCTTCGGCAAGGCGATGCCGGCCGACATCAGGAACGCCGGCCAGTACACCGTGTGGAACCGGATGATGTCCTTGCCGATCATGTGCAGGTCGGCGGGCCAATACCTGCGGTACAGCTCGGAGTCGGTGTCCGGGAAACCCACACCGGTCAGATAGTTGGTCAGCGCGTCGACCCAGACGTACATGACGTGGTCGGGATGGCCGGGCACCGGGACACCCCAGTCGAACGTCGTCCGGGAGATCGACAGATCGCGCAGGCCGCCCGAGACGAAGCTGACCACCTCGTTGCGCCGCACCTCCGGCTCGATGAACTCCGGATGCTCGGCGTAGAACGCCAGCAGCCGGTCGGCGTACGCGGAGAGCCGGAAGAAGTAGGTCTGCTCCTCGGTCCACGTCACCGGGGTGCCGGTCTCCATGGCGACGCGGACACCGTCCTCGCCGACCGCGGTCTCGTTCTCGGCGAAGAACCGCTCGTCGCGCACCGAGTACCAACCCGAGTAGTTGTCGAGATACACGTCGCCCGCGTCCACCATCCGCCGCCAGATCTCCTCCGACGCCGTGAAGTGGTCGGCGTCGGAGGTCCGGATGAAGCGATCGAACGACACGTTGAGCTTGCGCTGCAGCCGCTCGAAGACGTCGGAGTTGCGCCGCGCCAGCTCGATCGTCGGCACTCCCTCACGGGCGGCGGTCTCGGCCATCTTCAGCCCGTGCACGTCGGTGCCGGTCAGAAAGCGGACATCGAAGCCGTCCAGCCGCTTGAAGCGCGCGATGGCGTCTGTCGCGATGTATTCGTATGCGTGGCCGACGTGCGGGTCGCCGTTGGGATAGGCGATCGCCGTGGTGATGTAGTAGGGCTCGCTCATTTGTGCTTCACCCTAAGGTGTGGACGGTGAGCTCCTCCTCCCGACAGCGGCGCGAGCCGCCACCCGTCCCCGAGCCGCTGGCGCCGCTGATCGACGCTCACACCCACCTCGACGCCTGCGGGGCGCGCACCGCCGACGATGTGTCGGCCATACTCGACCGCGCCGCCTCGGCGGGAGTGCGCGCCGTGGTCACCATCGCCGACGACCTGGACGCCGCGCGGTGGGCCGCCGGCGCGACCGAATGGGACCCGCGCGTCTACGCCGCGGTCGCGCTGCACCCCACCCGCGCCGATGCGCTCACCGAGGAAGCCCGCGCGGAGCTCGAACGGCTCGCGGAGCACCCGCGGGTCGTCGCGATCGGGGAGACGGGTCTCGATCTGTACTGGCCCGGGCGTCTGGAGGGGTGCGCGGAGCCGGCCGCGCAGCGCGACGCGTTCGCGTGGCACATCGATCTCGCCAAGCGCTGCGGGAAGCCGCTGATGATCCACAACCGCGACGCCGATGCCGAGATGCTGGACGTCTTGCGCGCCGAAGGCGCCCCGGAGACTGTGATCTTCCACTGTTTTTCCTCCGGTCCGGACATGGCGCGCGCGTGCGTCGATGCGGGCTGGCTGCTCAGCCTGTCGGGCACGGTGAGCTTCAAGAACGCCCGTGAGCTGCGCGAAGCCGCCACGCTGATTCCCGCCGACCAGCTTCTGGTCGAGACCGACGCCCCGTTTCTGACCCCGCACCCCTTCCGCGGCGCGCCGAACGAGCCCTACTGCCTCCCTTACACTGCTCGAGCGTTGGCCGACGTGGTCGGCCGGGCGCCGGAACTGATCGCCGAGCAGACCTCGGCGGCGGCGGAGCGAGCGTACGGCCTGCAGAGTTGCCGCCCGTAGGCCTTTTCGTTACCGTCTTGTGATAATCCACGCGCGTACAGAAGCTGCGCGCGTCCTGAAGTTGGGGTCGACGACGTCGTGAATGCCATCACCAAACTTCATCAGACGCGTTCGCCGATCCTGCGAGCGCTGGTCGGTGCGACTTTGCTGGCGCTGATCTTCGCGGGCGGAACGGCCGTCGTGTCCCACAAAACGGTGACACTGACTGTGGACGGCGCGTCGATGACGGTGCCGACTATGAAGAGTCGCGTGATCGACGTCGTCAAGGAGAACGGCTTCGACATCACCGAACGCGACGACCTGTTCCCGGCCGCCGACACCCCCGTGCACCAGGCCGACACGATCGTCCTGCGCCGCAGCCGGCCGCTCGAGATCTCCACCGACGGCGGCGGCACCGAGCAGGTTTGGACAACCGCGTCCACGGTGCAGGAGGCGTTGGCTCAGCTCCGGATGACCGACAAAGCGCCGCTGGCGGCAAGCCGCGGCAGCCGCGTCCCGCTGGGCGGAATGGCGCTACCGGTGGTGAGTCCCAGGACCGTTCAGCTCGACGACGCGGGCGTCACGCGGACCGTCCGGCTGGCCGCGCCCAACGTCGCGGCCCTGCTCGATGCCGCAGGTGCACCCCTTCAGCAAAGCGACACCGTGAACCCAGCACCGTCGGCTCCCATCGTCGATGGCATGCGGATCACGGTCACCCGGGTCCGGATCGACAAGGTCACGGAGCGCCTGCCGCTCGCCCCGAACAACCAGCGCATCTCCGACGTGACGCTGAACATGAGCCGCCAGATCGTCGAAGACCCCGGTATGCCGGGCACGCAGGACGTCACTTTCGCGGTCGCGCGGGTCAACGGCGTCGAAACAGGCAGGCTGCCAGTAGCCAATGTCGTGGTCGTTCGCGCCAGGGACGGGGTGTTGCGGATCGGCGCGAAGCCGGGCACCGAGGTGCCCCCGGTGTCCAACCCCGGCCAATGGGACGCGCTTGCGCGTTGCGAAGCCGGAGGTAATTGGGGCATCAACACCGGTAACGGTTTTTTCGGTGGCGTCCAATTTGATCAAAATACCTGGGAGCGCAACGGTGGTCTGAGGTATGCTCAGCGGGCTGATCTGGCAACGAGAGAAGAGCAGATCGCAATAGCTGAAGTGACCAGGGCGCGCCAAGGGTGGGGAGCGTGGCCGGTCTGTAGTGGGAGGATCGGTGCGTCGTGACAATTCGACTGCTCGGGCGAACTGAGATTCGCCACCTGGCAAAGTCCATCGACTTCCGGCCACGCAAGTCTTTCGGCCAGAACTTCGTGCACGACGCCAACACCGTGCGCCGCATCGTGTCCGCGTCGGGGGTGAACCGGAACGATCACGTGCTCGAGGTCGGTCCCGGCCTCGGGTCGCTGACGCTGGCGCTGCTCGATCGCGGCTCCCGCGTGACGGCCGTCGAGATCGACCCCGTGCTGGCCGAGCAGCTACCCACCACGGTCGCCGATCACTCGCACAGCGAGATCAATCGGCTGCAGGTGCTCAACCGCGACATCCTGACCTTCCAGCGCGAGGAGCTCACCGACGAGCCCACCGCGCTGGTCGCGAACCTGCCCTACAACGTTGCTGTTCCCGCACTGCTGCACCTGCTCGCCGAGTTCCCCTCCATTCGCACCGTCATGGTGATGGTGCAGGCCGAGGTCGCGGAGCGGCTGGCGGCCGAGCCGGGCGGCAAGGACTACGGCATCCCCAGCGTCAAGGCGCGTTTCTTCGGCAACGTGCGCCGCTACGGCATGGTCTCGCCGACGGTGTTCTGGCCGATCCCGCGCGTCTACTCCGGTCTGGTGCGCATCGACCGCTACGAAACCTCCCCGTGGCCGACCGACCCTGAGTTCCGCCAGCAGGTCTTCGAGCTCATCGACGTCGCGTTCGCGCAGCGCCGGAAGACGGCACGAAACGCGTTCGCCGAGTGGGCGGGCTCGGGCAACGAGTCGGCCAGCCGGCTGCTCGCCGCGAGCATCGACCCGTCCCGCCGTGGCGAGACGCTCGGCATCGCGGACTTCGTCCGGCTGCTGCAGCGCAACGCCGATTGGCACGTCATCCCCAAGCCCGCCCCGGCGGTGACCGTCGAGCCCACCGCCGACGGGCTCGACGCCCACATCACGTCGTCGTCGTAGGCCCCGGCCCTTCCGCGTGCAATGCCGCCAGTGTGCGTTCCCGTACGTGTCATGCGGCGAGTCGCGGACGACACGGCACAGCTGTGACCGGTTCACCCGCGCCGCGCCGCGGCGTTAGGGTCGTGCGGTGTCCGCGCGCGACGGAAATACGGCTTCGGAGTGGGTTCCCACCGGTTCGGTGACCGTCCGCGTGCCCGGCAAGGTGAACCTGTACCTCGAGGTCGGCGACCGCCGTGCGGACGGCTACCACGAGCTGGCCACCGTGTTCCACGCCGTGTCGCTGCTCGACGAGGTGACGGTGAGCACCTCGGACGTGCTGACGCTCGCGGTGGCCGGTGAAGGCGCGGACTCGCTGCCCACCGACGAGCGCAATCTCGCCTGGCGGGCCGCCGAACTGATGGCCGAGCACGTCGGCCGCGCTCCGGATGTCGCGATCTCCATCGACAAGACCATTCCGGTGGCCGGCGGTATGGCAGGCGGCAGCGCCGACGCCGCCGCCGTGCTGGTGGCGATGAACGAACTGTGGGAGCTCGGGGTGCCCCGCCGGGATCTGCACGCGCTGTCCGCGCAGCTGGGCTCCGATGTGCCGTTCGCTCTGCACGGTGGCACCGCGCTCGGTACCGGACGCGGCGAGGAATTGGCAACAGTGTTGACTCGCAACACCTTTCACTGGGTTCTTGCTTTCTCCGACGGCGGCCTGTCGACGGCGAAGGTGTTCGCCGAGATCGACCGGCTACGCGAGGCGCAGGAGCGCACGCTGCCGCCCCGGCTGGAGTCGGCCGAGCCGGTGCTGGCCGCGTTGGCGTCAGGCGATCCGGCCGAGCTGGCGCCGTTGCTCGGCAACGATCTGCAGCCCGCCGCGCTGACACTCGACCCGTCGCTGCGCCGCACGCTGCGTGCCGGGGTCGAGGCGGGCGCGCTGGCCGGCGTGGTGTCCGGATCGGGGCCGACGTGTGCGTTCCTGTGCACGTCGGCCGGGTCGGCCGTCGACGTCGGCACCGAACTCGCCGGCGCCGGAGTGTGCCGGACCGTGCGGGTGGCGAGCGGGCCGGTGCACGGCGCTCGAGTGGTGCCGAGCCCGTCGGCGTCGGTGTGAACGAGAGCTGTGACAAACGCCTCAAAACACGCGCGCGTTTGGCAGTTACTTAAGAGTTGCCTAAGATGATCGACGGTGAGAGCTAGCGGTCGAGAAGTGGACGCGAAATCCTCCGTCGTTACCGACGGTGGGCGTCCGAACAGGTCCGGCCGCGAGGCGGCGACATCACCGATTCGAGACGAAACCGCTGCCCAAACGTGTGCGCGCCTCCATGCGAAGGCCGCTCAACAGGCGGAACATGGCAAACGCGCATGTGCACAGGGGCAGATGTCGGCGAGGAGGTCGTCGTGAGCAAGTTCACCGAGAAGATGTACCGGAATGCCCGCAGCACCACCCGGGGCATGGTCACCGGCGAACCCCATGAGCCGGTGCGGCACACCTGGGGCGAGGTGCACGAGCGGGCTCGCCGCATCGCCGGTGGACTCGCGGCGGCAGGCGTCGGACGCGGGGACGCGGTCGGCGTGCTCGCCGGACTTCCCGTCGAGATCGCTCCGACGGCCCAGGGCCTGTGGATGCGCGGCGCCTCGCTGACCATGCTGCACCAGCCCACCCCGCGCACCGACCTCGTGATGTGGGCCGAGGACACGATGAACGTCATCGGCATGATCGAGGCCAAGGCCGTCATCGTCTCCGAGCCGTTCCTGGTGGCGACCCCCGTGCTGGAGGAGAAGGGCATCACGGTCCTGACCGTCGAGGACCTGCTGTCTGCGGATCCGATCGATCCGATCGAGGTCGGCGAGGACGACCTGGCGCTGATGCAATTGACGAGCGGGTCTACTGGATCGCCCAAGGCTGTGCAGATCACGCACCGCAACATCCACTCCAACGCCGAGGCGATGTTCATCGGCGCCCAGTACGACGTCGAGACCGACGTGATGGTGAGCTGGCTGCCCTGCTTCCACGACATGGGCATGGTCGGCTTCCTGACCATCCCGATGTACTTCGGCGCCGAGCTGGTCAAGGTCACCCCGCTGGACTTCCTGCGCGACACGCTGCTGTGGGCCAAGCTCATCGACAAGTACAAGGGCACGATGACCGCCGCCCCGAACTTCGCCTACGCGCTGTTCGCCAAGCGGCTGCGCCGTCAGGCCAAGCCCGGTGAGTTCGATCTGTCGACGCTGCGGTTCGCGCTGTCGGGCGCCGAGCCCGTCGACCCCGCCGACGTCGAGGATCTGATCGAGGCGGGCAAGCCGTTCGGCCTGAACCCCGGCGCGATCCTGCCGGCCTACGGCATGGCCGAGACCACGCTGGCGGTGTCGTTCTCCCCGTGCAACGCGGGCCTGGTGGTCGACGAGGTCGACGCCGATCTGCTGGCCGCGCTGCGCCGCGCCGTGCCCGCCACCAAGGGCAACACCAAGCGGCTGGCCGACCTGGGCCCGCTGCTCACCGACCTCGAGGCCCGCGTCATCGACGACCATGGCAACGTCATGCCGCCGCGCGGCGTCGGTGTCATCGAATTGCGCGGTGAGTGCGTGACCCCGGGTTACATGACGATGGGCGGCTTCATCCCGGCGCAGGACGAGCACGGCTGGTACGACACCGGTGACCTCGGCTACATGACCGAGGACGGTCACGTCGTGGTGTGCGGACGCGTCAAGGACGTCATCATCATGGCCGGCCGCAACATCTATCCGACCGACATCGAACGGGCGGCGGGCCGGGTCGAGGGCGTGCGGCCGGGTTGTGCGGTCGCCGTCCGCCTGGACGCCGGGCACTCGCGGGAGACCTTCGCGGTCGCCGTCGAGTCCAACGCCTGGCAGGACCCCGCCGAGGTGCGCCGTATCGAGCACCAGGTGGCCCACGAGGTGGTCGCCGAGGTCGAGATGCGGCCGCGCAACGTCGTCGTGCTCGGGCCGGGCAGCATCCCGAAGACGTCGTCGGGCAAGCTGCGCCGCTCGACCTCCGTCTCGCTGGTCACGTAACCCTTTCTTCCGCGAGCGAGCGCGTCTGCACGCGACACGCCGCGCCGCGCCGGCATTTCACGCACGCTCGCGGCCGACGGGCGGCAGGTAGTCGCCGACGAGCTCGCGGTCCCACCACCGCCGGTGCTCGCGCAGTTCCCGCCACGACGTGAACCGGTACTCGTAGAGCCGCGCGCGCAGGTAGCGCGGCGGCGCGTCGGGGAACGGGTTGTGGCCGAGCAGCCGCAGCGTGGCGGGATCGCCTCGCAGCAGCCGGGCCATCAGCGGTCTGAACCAGTCCTGCGCGTATGTCGGTGACAGCGCGGCGAACCACATCAGCCAGTCCAGCCGCAGGTGGTAGGGCGCCCACTGGCGCGGCATCCGGCGGGGATCGCCCGGCTTGCCCTTGAAGCCGTACTCCTTCCACACCGCGTCCGCCGTGGGCCGGGCCGCGTCGGTGCCCTCGATCACCACCTCGTAGCGGACGCGGCCGACCGTGCCGAACGCCCCGTAGGTGTTCACCAGCCGCAGCGCGTTGAACGAGGCGTTCATCTTCTGCGTCCGGCCGACCATGTTGGCCACCGGCCAGTAACTCAGCACCACGGTCGACACCGTGCCCGCGATCACCAGGACGGTGAACCACACCGGTGTCGCCACCTGTGCGGGGGTCGCGGGCACGGGCAGCACCGTGGCGAACGCGGCCCGGTCCACCGCGCTGAACGCGAGGATGATCGTCAGCCAGTTCAGCCAGGCGAAGTTCCCGGACGCCACCAGCCACAGCTGCGTGACGATGACGACCGCCGCCGCGATCGACGCCACCGGTTGCGGAGCGAACAACCCGAACGGCACCAGCAGCTGGGCGACGTGGTTGCCGGCCACCTCGATGCGGTGCAGCGGCCGGGGCAGGTGATGGAAGAACCAGCTCAGCGGCCCCGGCATCGGCTGCGTCTCGTGGTGGTAGTCCAGGCAGCTGAGGTCACGCCAGCACGGGTCGCCACGCATCTTGATCAGCCCGGCGCCGAACTCGACGCGGAACAGCAGCCAGCGCAGCAACCACAGCGTCAGCAGCGGCGGTGCGGTCTCGTCGTTGCCCAGCAGCATCATCAGGAAGCCCGCCTCGAGCAGCAGCGACTCCCAGCCGAACCCGTACCAGCGCTGGCCCACGTTGACGATCGACAGGTAACCCGCCCACAGCGTCAGCCACGCCAGCGTCGCCACCCACAGCGGGACCACGTCGTCGACCCCGGCGACGATCGCGCCGGCCAGCGCCGCGCCGGCCCAGCAGACCACGGCGAAGAAGCGGTCGGAGTAATGGAGGTGAAAGATGCTCGGCGCTGCCCGGAACGGCACCCGCTCGAGGAAGCGCGGTATCGGGAGCATGCCGTCGCGGCCGAGGAGCGCGCGGAACTGGCGGCCCGCGCCGATGAACGCGATCAGGTACACCGCCGCCACGCCGCGCTGCAGCACCTCCCGGGCCAGCCAGTATCCCGGCGCGGTGAACCAGTCCGCATGCACGGTTCCAGTCAACGCCGTCGCCTGCCGCGGCAAAAGCATTGGCCGGATGTCGGTCGGCGCGGATACCGTCGGTGCCATGAACCCGGCCATCGAAGCGATCGACCTCGTCAAGCGGTTCGGTGACCACACCGCGGTCGACGGGGTCAGCTTCGCCGTCCCGCCGGGCAGCGTGCTGGGTCTGCTGGGGCCCAACGGTGCGGGTAAGACGACGACGGTGCGGATGATGACGACGCTCACCGCGCCCACCAGCGGCACCGCGCGGGTGGCGGGATACGACGTGCGGGCCGAGCCGGACCAGGTGCGCCGCCACATGGGGCTGACCGGTCAGGTCGCCACCGTCGACGAACTGCTGACGGGCCGGGAGAACGTCCGGATGATCGGCGGCCTCTACGGTATCCGGCGCCGAGCGCTGGACAAGCTGGGAGATCAACTGCTGCAGCAGTTCTCGCTGACCGAGGCGGGTGACCGGGTGGTCAAGTCCTACTCGGGCGGCATGCGGCGCCGGCTGGATCTCGCGGTCAGTCTGCTCGCCTCGCCGCCGGTGCTGTTCCTCGACGAGCCGACCACGGGCCTCGACCCGCGCAGCCGCAGCGAGTTGTGGGAGGTGCTGCGTGCGCTGGTGGCCGACGGCACCACGCTGCTGCTGACCACGCAGTATCTCGAGGAGGCCGATCAGCTCGCCGACAACATCGTGGTGATCGACCAGGGCCGCATCATCGCCGAGGGTTCCCCGCTACAGCTCAAGCAGCAGGCCGGCCGGGCCAGCCTGGTGGTCACCGTCGGCGACGCCACCGATCTGCCCGCGGCGCAGGACCTGCTGCGCCGCACCGGGGCCGAGGTCTTCGTCGACGCCGCCGCGCGCCGGCTCACCGCGTCGGCCGACGGACTGGACGACATGATCGCCGTGGCGGGCTGGTTCCGCGACAGCGGCATCGGCGTCGACGACATCGGGTTGTCCCGGCCCAGCCTCGACGACGTGTTCCTGACCCTGACCGGCCACCGTACCGACGAATCCGAGGAGATCGACGCATGACCGCGCTGGACACCGAACACCCGGCGGCCGTGCGGGTCGACCGGGTGCCGACGCGCCCCACGAACCTGGCGCAGCAGTCATGGATCATGGTCAAGCGCAACATGATCCACACCAAGCGGATGCCCGAGATGCTCAGCGACGTGACGGCGCAGCCCATCATGTTCGTGCTGCTGTTCGCGTTCGTGTTCGGCGCGTCGATCACCAACACCGGGGGCGCCTCCTACCGTGAGTTCCTGCTGCCGGGCATCCAGGCGCAGACCATCGTGTTCTCGGCGTTCGTGGTGGCCTCGGGCATCACCGCCGACGTCGAGAAGGGGATCATCGACCGGTTCCGCTCGCTGCCGATCTCCCGGTCGTCGGTGCTGATCGGGCGCAGCATCGCCAGCCTGCTCCATTCGTCGCTGGGTGTGGTGGTGATGGCCCTGACGGGGCTGGCGATCGGCTGGCGCATCCGCGGCAGCGTCGCCGAGGCGGTGCTGGCGTTCGCCCTGATCCTGGTGTTCGGCTTCGGGATGATCTGGTTCGGCATCCTGGTCGGTTCGCTTATGCGCACCGTCGAGGCGGTCAACGGCGTGATGTTCACCGTGCTGTTCCCGGTGACGTTCCTGGCCAACACCTTCGTGCCGACCGAGCCGATGCCGCACTGGCTGCGCGTGATCGCCGAGTGGAATCCGGTGTCGTCGCTGGCGCAGGCGATGCGCGAACTGTGGGGCAACGGGGGGCCGGCGGCCCCCGATGCACAACTGCCCCTGCACCATCCGGTGCTGTCGACGATTCTGTGGTCGCTCGCGCTCACCGCTGTCTTCGCCCCGTTCGCGCTGGCCGCCTACCGGCGCCGCACGTCGGGATAGCGCCCAGCTGAGTATTGTGTACCATACTCAGCATGGCGCAGAAGTTGCCCCCGCGGCTGGTCGACCACCCCACGGTACGGAAGGTGCAGGCGCATCCGTCGCGCCCGCCCGGCGTGATCGACGCGGGTTGGTTGCGCGCGGTCTGCCGGGAGGCGGGCGTCGACGACGTCGGATTCGCCCGCGTCGCCGATCCGGCGCTGGCGTCTGAGGTCGAGCATGTGCAGGCGGCGCTGCCCGGCGCGGTCAGCTACCTCTCGCTGGTCGTGAAGATGAACCGCGACAATGTGCGGTCCACCGCACGCAGCGTCGCCAATCAGGAGTTCCACCGCAGCGGCGAGATCATGAACGAGGCCGCGCACCGCATCACGCGCATCATTCAGGACGCCGGGTACCGTGTGGTCAATCCGTCGGCGACGTTCCCGATGGAGATGGACCGCTACCCGGGCCGTATCTGGGTGGTGGCGCACAAGCCGGTCGCGGTCGCCGCGGGCATGGGTGTGATGGGCATCCACCGCAACGTCATCCATCCGCGGTTCGGCAACTTCATCCTGCTGGGCACGATCCTGGTGGCCGCCGACATCTCCGAATACGATGTGCCACTGGACTATTCGCCCTGCCTGGAATGCAAGCTCTGTGTCGCGGCCTGCCCGGTCGGGGCGATCAAGAAGAACGGCGACTTCGACTTCGTCGCGTGCTCGGTACACAACTACCGCGAGTTCATGGGCGGGTTCACCGACTGGGTGCAGACCGTCGCCGACAGCGAGGACGCCGAGGACTTCAGATCCCGGATCAGCGACTCGGAGAACGCGTCGATGTGGCAGAGCCTGTCGTTCAAGGCGAACTACAAGGCGGCCTACTGCCTGGCGGTGTGCCCGGCAGGGGAGGAGGTCATCGAGTCCTACCTCGACGACCGCAAGGGCTTCATGGATCTGGTCCTCAAACCGTTGCAGGACAAGGTGGAGACGCTCTACGTGCTCCCGGGTTCGGAGGCAGAGGCGCACGCCACCAAGCGGTACCCGCACAAGCCGGTGAAGCGGGTCGACAGCGGAATCCGGGGCGTGCGCGGCCGGTGACCTATCGCGGCGAACAGCCACGGGATTCCCGGCGCAGAGGTTAGATGAGGCGGACCCTCAGCCAGATGCTGCGCCGAGGTAGCCCGCTGGAGGAGGAACGATGGTGTGGATCCGCGGCGTGTCGGCCGGACTGCTGTGCGCGGTCGCGCTGGCCGCGCCGGCGTGGGCGGGCGGACCTGGAGGAGCGGTGGACACCGGTGTGGTGTCCAGGGCCGTCGGATCGGGAGTGCGTGACGGAATGCTGATCGGCTTCACGGCCACCGGTCCCACCAACGAATCGGCCGCATCGGCGGTGATCGCCGCTTGCCAGGCTGCCGGGGCCGACCAGTGCAGCAGCGACGAACAGACCAACGACGTGTTCTGCATCGTCTCTGTCGGGGCCGACGACGGCAGCGGCATCGTGTCGGGTGGCGCGGGCCCGACCCCCGAGGCGGCACGCGGGGACGCCTTCCGCCATGTCGGCGAGGCCAATCTGGCACTCGACCCGAGCGCCCGCATCCTCGCGTCGTCCTGCCCGTGACCCCGGGTGTGCACGCTCTCGAGCACGGAAGTGGAGTGACCATGACCAGTCCGACGAAGTACACGCTGGCGGCAGTGATCGCGAGTGCCGTTGGCGCCGTCCTTCTCTCGGCCCCGACGGCGTCGGCGCAGGCGACCTGCCAGGAGGCCGGCGGCCTGGTCCGGTGCGAGACCAACGGCAGCGTCTCGATCAAGACGGTGCCGGGAACACGAGCACCCAACGTGGCCGACCAGATCCCCCGCAACAACAACAGGTCGGGCATCGTCCTGACCTGGTAGCCGGTCAGGCCCAGGCGTGCACCACGTTCTGGGCCGGCTCGAGACCCTGGCCGATCAACAGCTCGACGGCATCGGCGGCCTGTTCGCAGATGGTCGCGATCTCCGGGCGTTCCCGGGAGTTGAACGGTTCCAGCACGAACGACGCCCCCGACTGCCGTCCCGGCGGCTTGCCGATGCCGACGCGGACGCGGTGAAAGTCGTTGCTGCTCAGCGCCGATGCGACCGACCGCAGGCCGTTGTGGCCGGCCACGCCGCCGCCGTACTTCAGCCGGATCCGGCCGAACTCGATGTCGAGTTCGTCGTGGACGATGATTACGTCCTGCGGGGGCACCGAGTAGAACTTGGCCAGCGGGCCGACCTGACGCCCGGACTCGTTCATGTAGACGCGCGGTTTGGCCAGCACCACCGGGCGGCCTGCCAGCCGCCCGGTGGCCACGTCGGCCCCGGACTTCTTGTGCACCTTGAACGTTTCGCCGATGCGGCCGGCGAGGATGCCGACGACGAGGAAGCCGAGGTTGTGCCGGGTGAGCGCGTACTGCGGGCCCGGGTTGCCCAGGCCGACCACCAACTGGGGTTCGGCCACGACTGCGGCGTCCTACTCGGCGTCGGCGGCGGGCTCGCCCTCGCCGGCCTCGGCGTCGGCCTCGGCAGCCTCGGCGGCCTGCTCCTCGATCGACTCGCCGCCACCCTCGGACTCGAGCTCCTCCTCGGTCGGCGCGGACACGACGTTGACCACGAGCAGCTCGGGGTCGGACACCAGCGTCACGCCCTCGGGCAGCTCGACGTCGCTCGCGAGGATCTGGGTGCCTTCCCCGACGCCCTCGACCGACAGGGTGAGCTGCTCGGGGATCGACTGCACGTCGGCCTCGATCTCGATGGTGTTGGCCTCCTGAGTGACCAGCGTGCCGGGGGCGGCGTCGCCCTCGACGGCGATGTTGACTTCGACGGTCACCTTCTCGCCGCGGCGCACGACCAGCAGGTCGGCGTGCTGGATGTTGCGGCGGATCGGGTGGATCTCGAGCGACTTGGTCAGCGCGAGCTGCTCCTTGCCGGCGATGTCGAGCGTGAGCACGGCGTTGGTGCCGGCGTTACGCAGCACGGCGGCGAAGTCGTGCCCGTCGAGCTCGAGGTGCTGGGGCTCGGTGCCGTGGCCGTAGAGGACGACGGGAACGCGGCCCTCGCGGCGGGCGCGCCGGGAGGCGCCCTTGCCGGTCGTGCTGCGGACCTGGGCGGTCAGATTGTTCGGGGCGTTGCGCGCCATGTTCGGTACTCCTGTGCCGGTGGTGTCGGGCACGGCCAGGGTCACACGAACTGCAGATGCTCAGTTCCCGTCGATAACGGCGGCCCTGTCAGGTACCACCCTCGCCGTGATGCGCCGCCAAGGGTAGCCCAGCACCGGCCTACAGCGGAAATTCGACCCCGGTGAGCTGCTCGGACAGCGTCCACAACGCCGCAGCCTTGGCGCGGTTGCGCGCCAGCGGCGTGCGCCAGTGGGTTCCGGTGTGGCCGCGCATCACGAACCGGGGCCCGACGTACGTGTCGCCGGGCAGGTCCTGCGTGGCCGCGTAGAGCGTCTGGCGGGCGCCGAAGTCGGCGTCGGTGGCGAAGATCTGGTTTCCGGCGTCCCAGATCCGGCTGCCGAACCGGTTGCCGGTCTGACCCTGCAGGTTGGTCGCCGAGTAGCCGGGGTGCGCGGCCAGCGCACGCACCGGTGAGCCGGCCGCGGTCAGCTTGCGCTGCAGTTCGCCGGTGAACAGCAGATTCGCCAGCTTCGACTGCGCGTAGGCGGGCCACGCCAGGTAGGGCCGGGACTTCCAGTTGAGGTCGTTCACGCTGAGGTAGCCGAAGACGTGCATGAACGACGACACCGTCACCACCCGGTCGGTGAGCCTCGGCAGCAGCAGGTTCGTCAGCGCGAAGTGGCCGAGGTGGTTGGTGCCGATCTGGCTCTCGAAGCCGTCGACGGTCAGCGCGTACGGCACCGCCATGATGCCCGCGTTGTTGATCAGCACGTCCACCCCGGACACCCCGTCGGCGAACGTGCGGATCGACGACAGGTCCTGCAGGTCGAGCTTGCGCACCTCGACGTCGCCGGCCATGCCCTCCGCGGCGGCGTTGCCCTTGTCCGTGTTGCGCACGGCGAGGATGGTGCGCGCGCCGACGCGCGCCAGCTCGCGGGCGGTGACCAGACCCAGGCCGCTGTTGGCGCCGGTGACGATCACGGTGCGGCCGGCGAAGGAGGGCAGGTCCGCGGCGGTCCACTGGCTCATGGCAACCACCCTAGAGTTGCGCCGTTCGGCGGTGTCGGGGTGGGCGTCAGCGTGCGGTGGGCTTGGGCACGGTGACCGAGAAGCCGTCGATGATCGCCTCGATGTCACCGGACTGCTCGGCGGCCTTGTCGGCGAAGCCGGTGACGGTGAACTGGATCAGGTAGCGCTGCGACTTCGGGGGCGCGCCCGTGGCGATGACGATCCGGTTGTAGCTGTGCATCCGGGCGCCGTTGAGGTCGTAGCTGCCCTCGATCATCGACGACGGAAACCCGTCGAACGGGTCGGTCGACGCGCCCAGTTGCCGGAAGTTCTCACTCATCTGGGCATCGACGTTGGCGTGCGTGAGCGCCTCGGCGACGTCGAAGTTGCCGGTGAGCTCGAACACCATCAGCATCGCCGTCGGGTAGGTGTCGCCCTTGGCGATCATCCGGGTCCCCGGTGCGAGGTTGGTGTTCTGATAGGGCTGCCAGCCCGGCGGCGACGGCATCGTCACCGTGATGTCGGTCAGCTTGTCGGGTGCGACGGGCTGGCCGGCGACGCCGGCCTGTTCGAGGAACGCGGCGATCGGCACCGGCGCGGCGCCGGGCGCCGCGGAGGTCGGCGCGGCGGAACTCGGCGCGCTCGTCGTCGACCACACCGCCCGGTAATCGGGCGCTTCGGGAGCGCAGCCGACCGCGGTCAGCATCACCGCGGCAGCTGCGGCCACCCGGCGAACCGTCACAGAATCTCGCGAACGTTGTCGATCGGGCGCGCCAGCCTGGTGCCCTTCGGCGTCACGACGAACGGCCGCTCGATCAGGATCGGGTGCTGGGCCATCGCGTCGAGCAGTTCGTCGTCCGAGGCCGACGCCAGCCCGAGCTCGGCGTAGAGCGGCTCGCGGGTGCGCACGGCCGTCCGCACATCGATGCCGGCCTCGGCGATCATCGTGGCGAGCTCGGACCGCGACGGCGGGTTCTTCAGGTAGAGCACGATCTCGGGGTCGACACCGTTGTCGCGCAACAGGTCCAGCGTCTTGCGCGACGTCGAACAACGCGGATTGTGCAGGATGCGCGCGCTCATGCCGATCCGTCGAAAAGCCCTGTCACCGAACCGTTTTCGAACACCGCGCGAATGGTGTTGGCCAGCAGCGGCGCGATCGAGAGGACCGTCAGTTGCGGGAACATCTTGTCCTCGCCGATCGGCAGCGTGTTGGTGACGATGACCTCGCGCGCTCCGCTCTCGGCGAGCCGTTCGCGGGCCGGGTCGGACAGCACGCCGTGCGTCGCGGCGATCACGACGTCGGCCGCGCCGTCCTGTTTGAGCAGACGGACCGCTCCGGCGATGGTTCCGCCGGTGTCGATCATGTCGTCGGTCAGGATGCAGGTCTTGCCCCGCACGTCACCGACCACGCGGTTGGACTTCACCTGGTTGGGCACCAGCGGATCGCGGGTCTTGTGGATGAAGGCCAGCGGTACGCCGCCCAGGGAGTCGGCCCACTTCTCGGCGACGCGCACACGCCCGGAGTCGGGGGAGACGACCACCATGTCGTGGTCGGCGTAGTTCTCGGCGATGTAGCCGGTCAGCAGCTTCTGCGCCCGCATGTGGTCGACGGGGCCGTCGAAGAAGCCCTGGATCTGGTCGGTGTGCAGGTCGACCGTCACGATGCGGTCCACACCGGCGGTCTTGAGCAGGTCGGCGACCAGTCGGGCCGAGATGGGCTCGCGGCCGCGGTGCTTCTTGTCCTGCCGGGCGTACGGGTAGAACGGCAGGATCGCGGTGATGCGCTTGGCGCTGCCACGCTTGAGCGCGTCGATCATGATCAGCTGTTCCATCAGCCACTGGTTCAGCGGCCAGGGATGGCTCTGCAGAACGAAGGCGTCGCAGCCGCGCACCGATTCGTCGAAGCGGACGAAGATCTCGCCGTTGGCGAAGTCGCGCGCCGTCTGCGCGGTGACGGGAACGTCGAGTTCCTTGGCGACCTGCTCGGCCAGTTCGGGGTGCGCCCGACCCGAGAAGAGCATCAGATTCTTGCGGTTGTCGGTCCAGTCGTGGCTCACAGCGCTGCCCTCGGCTTCTCGTCATCGATGGGGGATCGATTCCCGAGCCATCGTACGTAGCGGTGACTCGCGCACGCTGGCGGGTTACCAGAATGCCAATAAACGGCGACGAAACGCTACTCGCCGGTAGCTTCGGCGGCCGCCTGATCCGCTGCGGCTGCTTCGGCCCGCTTTGCTGCCGCCGCAGCGGAAGCCGCGGCGCTGCCCGGGCGTTTGCGCTCCACCCAGCCCTCGATGGTGCGTTGCGGGCCGGCCGAGACGGCCAGCGCGCCGGGCGGTACATCGTCGCGTACGACGGTGCCGGCTCCGGTGTAGGCGCCGTCGCCGATCGTCACCGGGGCGACGAACATGGTGTCCGATCCGGTCCGGACGTGGGAGCCGATCGTGGTGCGGCTCTTGGTCTCGCCGTTGTAGTTGACGAAGACGCTGGACGCCCCGATGTTGCTGTGGTCGCCGATGTCGGCGTCGCCGACGTAGGTCAGGTGCGGCACCTTGGTGCCGGTGCCGATGGTGGCGTTCTTCGCCTCCACGAACGCCCCCAGCTTGCCTGCCTCGCCGAGCACGGTGCCTGGCCGCAGGTAGGTGAACGGGCCGACGGCGGCGTCGTCGCCGATCACGGCGAGCTGTCCGTGGGTGCGGACCACGGACGCGCGGTCGCCCACCTCGACGTCGGTCAGCGTGGTGTCGGGCCCGATCTCACAGCCCGCGCCGATCTCGGTGGTGCCGAGCAGCTGGGTGCCGGGCCGCACGACGGTGTCGCGACCGATGGTGACGTCGACGTCGATCCATGTCGTCGCCGGGTCGACGATCGTCACCCCGGCACGCAGGTGCGCCGCGACGATGCGCCGGTTCAGCTCGGCGCCCAGGGCTGCGAGCTGCACGCGGTCGTTGACGCCGGCCACCAGCGCGGGGTCGTCGACGTGCTGGCCCAGTACCGGGTGGCCGTCGCCGCGCACGATTGCGAACACGTCGGTGAGGTAGAGCTCCTGCTGGGCGTTGTCGGCGCGCAGCCGGCTCAGCGCCGAGCGCAGCACGCGGGCGTCGAATGCGTACACCCCGGCGTTGACCTCGGTGATCGCCTGCTGCGCGGGGCTGGCGTCGGCCTGCTCGACGATGCCGATCACCTCGCCGTCCTGGGTGCGCAGGATCCGGCCGTAGCCGGTGGGGTCGGCGGTCGTGGTGGTCAGCACCGTGGCCGCGGCCGCGCCCGCGGTATGGGTGGCGATCAGCGCGGAGAGGGTGTCGGCATCGAGCAGCGGGACATCGCCGGAAGTCACGACCACCACGCCGGTGAAGTCGTCGGGCAGCGCCGTCAGCCCGCATCCGACCGCGTGCCCGGTGCCCCGCTGCTCCTCCTGGACGGCGATCTCCACGCGGCGCCCGAGGGCCGCGCCGATCTCCAGCGCCGCCGGGGCAACCCGCTCGCGGTCGCGGCCCACGACCACGACCAGGTGCGTCGGCGCCACGGCGGCGACCGAGTGCACGGCGTGGGCGAGCATGCTGCGGCCGCCGAGGGTGTGCAGCACCTTCGGGGTGTCGGACTTCATCCGGGTGCCCGACCCTGCCGCCAGAATCAGGACGGCTGCGTCTGCCATAGGTGTCGTCCTTCCCTGCGCGAGTGGGCGTGTCTGCACACCGCCACACCGTCCTCGGTGGCACTGTGCGCACGCTCGCCGCGAGTGAGTGCTCCGTCGCCAGGACTCGAACCTGAACTATCTGAACCAAAATCAGAGGTGCTGCCGATTACACCACGACGGATCGGTGACGTAATACGCGTGCGACTCTAGCTCAACCTCTGATCAGGCCCCCGGGTGCGCGAACGCGCGCGAACCCGCGCTGCCGGGCCGGTGGGCGCCGAACGGGACGGCCGCCAGGAGGGTCACCCGCTGACGGCGTCCGGTCGGCAGCCGGTAGCTGCACTGCCGGCCGGGTGTCGCCCCGAGGAGAGCGCTGCCCAACGGCGAGTAGACCGTGTAGACCTCGAGTTCGTCGTCGGTGGTGCCGCGGGTGCCGAGCAGGAACGTCTCGGTGTCCCCGGTGTCGTCGAACCGGACCGTGAGAACCATGCCGGGCTCGGCGACGCCGTCATCGGGCGGGATGCGGGTATGGCCTGCCCTGCTGAGCAGTTCGTGGATCTCGCGGATGCGGTGCTTGCGGGCCAGCCATGCGTCGACGACCTGGTCGGTGCGGGATTCGTGGTCCGCCGCGTGCGGCACGGTGAGCAGGCCGGCCAGTTCCTCCTCCAGGGCAGTGCGCGTGTGCGGCGTCATCCAGACGTGGTCGTTGCTGGTGAGCATGGTTATGTCCTTCCGGTGTGGTGATCGTCGTCAGGGGCGGGTCGGATCGGCGCCGCCCCTGACGACCGGGAACCCTCGTGAGAGGGAAGATTCAGCGTCGTCGCAGCGGATCGAACGCCCGCGCCGCTTCGGGCTGCTTGCCCGTGACGATCTGCTCCGCGAGGAGACGGCCGCTGGCGGGGCCGTGCGCGAGACCCCACATCCCTTGCCCGCCCGCGATATACACGCCGCGGTCGACCTGCCCGATCAGCGGCATGCCGTCGTCGGTCACCGGCCGGGAACCGACCCATTCGTCACGGCGTTCGTGCCAGCGCACTCCGTCGAGCAGCGGGGAGGCGGACGCGACGATCGCCTCGATGCGGCGTCGGAACAGCTGCTCCTCGGGGCGACGGAACTCCATGGTCCCGGCGACGCGGAGTCCGGTGCGGTACGGCGTGCACGCCACCCGCGCTTCCGGCAGATAGATCGGGCCGGGTAGCGGTCGCTCGACCGGCACCGTGAAGGAATAGCCGCGGCCCGCGTGCAGTCCTACCCGGACCCGACGGCCCATCAGGGCGGGTAGCCAGGCGCCCGTGGCCGCCACCGCGGCATCGGCGTGCAGCGGTTCGCCGGCGAGCACCTCGACGCTCACCCCGCCGGCCACGGGAAGCACACGCCTCACCTCCGCGGTGCGGATCACGGCGCCGCGCTCGACGACCGCGCGCGCCAGCGCGCGGGTGAACCGGCCCGGGTCGACGAAGCGCTGGCCGGACACGTTGACCACGCTGGTGATCCGCGCCGACGCCAAAGGCACGTACGCGCGCAGCGCCGCGCCGGCCAGAACCTCGACGGTCGGCTTGTCCGCCGCCGGAAGTCGGTCGAGACCGCTCCGGAAGCTCGCCGCACGATCGGCGTCGCGGAACGCGACCGCGATGGACGTATCGGTCACCGGGGCGTCCACGCCGTTGGCCACCAGCACATCGAAGGTCTCGAGCGCCTCGTCGTTGAGCACCGCATTGGCGCGAACCGCGCGGCGCCAGGCGCCGGGACGGCAGTGGGCGGCGAAACGCATCAAGAATCGCGCGAGGGTGGGGTCCGCGCGCAGCGGGATGTGCAAGGCGGCCGCCGGATCGGCAATCGCGCGCAGCCCCTCGCGCAGCACGGATGGCGAGTTCAGCGGCGCCGTCAGCGCCGGCGAAACCCAGCCGGCGTTACCCCACGATGCTCCTGCTGCGACCCCGGTGCGGTCGACGACTGTCACGTCGACGCCACGGTCCTGCAAGAACCACGCCGTCGAGAGCCCGACGATCCCCGCGCCCACGACGACCACAGACCGGGGACCGCCGTCCATCCCTGACCTGCCCGACATCACACCCTCCTTCTCCGGCGACCCACGACTCCATGGTCGGGTCCCGCGGAGACGCGGGTGTTGTGCTGCGAGAACAAGCCCTGGGGTCGAAAATGTCGCGCCCCGACAAGAAGGTCAGTCGCGGACGGCCAGTTCGATCATCATGGCGAACCGCTTGTCGGCATCGTCGAGCTGCAGATCGGTCAGCTCACCCATGCGGCGAAGGCGGTACCGCACGGTGTTCTCGTGGATGCCGAGTCGCAGCCCGGTGCGGACGGGGTCGCCACGTTCCTGCAGCCACACGCGCAGGGTGGCCACATACGCCGTGCCGTGCGCGGCATCGTGCGCCCTCAACTCGGCGACGGCCCCGCGGTGCGGACGACGGCCCGCGCCGGCTGCCGTCTCGAGGCGTTGCAGCACGACGTCGTTCCACGACTCGTCGTAGGCCGGAGGATCCGCGACACCGGTGCCCTCGTGCAGTGCCAGGCACTCGTCGGCCTCGCTGCGCGCCACCGCGAGATCGGTGGCGGTCGCCGGCGCGCTGATGCCCGCGTGCACCGTCAGCTGGCGGGGCAGCGCCGTGACCAGCGCGGTCACCCAGGCTCGGGCGACCGCTGCCTCGTCGGCGGCGAGCACGGTGTAGACCGTGGTGTCGGCCAGCGCGCTGCGCGACGGCCGTGACCAGCCGAAACCGGCGGTCGCGAGCTCGAACGTCTGCAGCAGCGCCGCGTGCCGTTCGCCGCCGTCGTGGGCGCGCAGCGCGACGACCCGCAACGCCGTGGGCGGCAGTCCCAGACGGCTGGCCAGGGTCGCCGAGTCCGCCGGCCCCTCGAGCAGCCGGATCACCAGTTCGGACTCGACCTGACGTTCCAGATCGGCGCTGGCGCGGGAGCGCAGCAGGTGCAGTGCGACGGTGTGCGCCCCGTCGGCGAGCGCCCTTCGCTGATCGCCGGCGAGCGCGCGGGGCGTGGCGACCCACACCGAGCCAAGCAGTTCGCGGCCGGCGCGCGCCGCGACGACCATGCGGCCGGTCAGCCCGGCGCTCACGTCGGCAGGCACGAACAGTGGCTCATCGGACACCGACAGGTGGGCGAACACGCCGGCCGCCTCGAGGCGGGCGCGCACCCCCGCAGGCGCCTGGCGGGCGAGGATCGTTGCCGCACGCGCCGGGTCGGCGTCTTGCTGGCCGCGCGAGAACGCCAGCACCCGTGACTGCCGGTCCTCGATGACGACCGCGCCGCCGACTGCCCCGGACAGGCTGTCGGCGAGGGCGAACAGGTCCGTCGGCCCCCGGCCCGAATCCGTCTCCCGCCCTTCCAGGACGAGCCCGTAGACGACCGCGGCGAACTCGCTCCACGACATCGCGGAGTCGACGACCACCACCGCGATGCCCCCGGTGTCGGTGACGGTGGGGTCCGCGGCGCGGGTGAGCACGACGACGGCACCCGCGGACGTCGCCCATTGCAGCGCCTCGGCCTGGGTGAGGGCGCCGACGGCGAGCAGCACGTCGCCCGGCATCGTGCGGCCGTCGACGACCTCCGGCAGCACGACGCTGCGCAGCTCGGTCGACCGGTCCGCCGAGCCGGCCTGCCAGCGGGCGCCGTATCCGCCGAGGACGTTGATCAGCCGATCCAGCGTGATCACGGAGCTCGAGGGTACGCCGGGGCGCTGCGGTTTAGGCTGGGACGCGTGGCCGCAGCCGAGAAGGAAGTCCGCGCCCCCCGTGCTCGGATGACCGGCAGCGAGCGCAGGCAGCAGCTGATCGAGATCGCCAAGTCGCTGTTCGCCGAGCGTGGTTTCGACGGCACGTCGATCGAGGAGATCGCGCTGCGGGCCAACGTCTCCAAACCCGTGGTCTACGAGCATTTCGGCGGCAA
The DNA here is from genome assembly GCF_010729305.1 of Mycolicibacterium psychrotolerans. Taxonomy (NCBI): domain Bacteria; kingdom Bacillati; phylum Actinomycetota; class Actinomycetes; order Mycobacteriales; family Mycobacteriaceae; genus Mycobacterium; species Mycolicibacterium psychrotolerans. The sequence goes on from NZ_AP022574.1 coordinate 2,087,331, forward strand.
GGAGGGCCTCTACGCCGTCGTCGTCGACCGCGAGATGTCCGCGTTGCTCGACGGCATCACCGCGTCGCTGACCAACAACCGGTCCCGGGTGCGGGTCGAGCGGGTGGCGCTGGCGCTGCTGACCTACGTCGAGGAGCACACCGACGGCTTCCGCATCCTGATCCGGGACTCGCCGGCCAGCATCACCTCTGGCACCTACTCGACGCTGCTGAACGACGCCGTCAGCCAGGTCTCCTCGATCCTGGCCGGGGACTTCTCCCGCCGCGGCCTGGATCCCGACCTCGCGCCGCTCTACGCACAGGCGCTCGTCGGTTCGGTGTCGATGTCGGCGCAGTGGTGGCTCGACACCCGCGAACCGAAGAAGGAAGTGGTGGCCGCGCATCTGGTGAACCTGATGTGGAACGGCCTGACCCATCTCGAGGCCGACCCCCACCTGCAGGACGAGTAGCGGCCCACCCGGCCGAACGTCCACCCCCCGACCGGGGCCTACGATGGAGGCATCATGACCGCATCGGGGACCCTTCATGTCCACACCCCGATCGCGGGCCTCGTCGAGTTGGCGCTGCGCGACCCTTCCCTGCAGGAAGTCGTTCGCCGTGCCGCCGACCGGCCCGCCGATCTCGATCTCGTCGGCCCTGCCAGCGCCCGGCTCTTCGTGGCCGCCGCGCTCGCGCAGGCCGGCCCGCTGCTCGCCGTCACCGCGACGGGGCGCGAAGCCGACGACCTGACCGCCGAGCTGAAGGGGGTGTTCGGCGACGCGGTCGCGATGTTCCCATCGTGGGAGACGTTGCCGCACGAGCGGTTGTCGCCCGGCGTCGACACCGTCGGCGCGCGAATGATGCTGCTGCGCCGCCTCACCCATCCCGACGACGACCGGCTGGGGCCGCCGCTGCGCATCGTGGTGACCACCGCGCGGTCCCTGCTGCAGCCGATGGCTCCCGACCTCGCCGACATCGAGCCCGTCACGCTCACCATCGGTGTCGACGCAGACTTCGACACCACCGTCGCGCGCCTGGTCGACCTCGCCTACACCCGCGTCGACATGGTCGGCAAACGGGGTGAGTTCGCCGTGCGCGGCGGCATCCTCGACGTGTTCCCGCCCACGGCCGAGCATCCGGTGCGGGTCGAGTTCTGGGGCGACGAGGTGTCCGAGATGCGGATGTTCTCGGTCGCCGACCAGCGGTCGATCCCCGAGATCGACGTCGCCACCGTGATCGCGGTGCCGTGCCGCGAGGTGTTGCTCACCGCCGATGTGCGAGAACGCGCACAAGCGCTGGCCGCCGAGCATCCGGTGCTGGAGAACAGCGTGCCCGGCAGCATCCCCGACATGCTGGCCAAGCTGAGCGAGGGCATCCCGGTCGACGGCATGGAGGCGCTGCTGCCGCTGTTGCGCCCGGCCGACCTGGTGACGCTGCCGTCGCATCTGCCCGCCGGGACGCCGCTGCTGATCTGCGATCCGGAGAAGGTCCGCAGCCGCGCCGCCGATCTGATCAAGACGGGACGGGAGTTCCTCGAGGCGTCCTGGTCGACGGCCGCGGTCGGTGGCGACGTCCCCATCGACCTCGAGGCGCTCGGCGCGTCGGGATTCGTCGGCTTCGACGATGCCCGCGACGCGGCCCGGGCGGGCGGCCGTCCGTGGTGGACGCTGAGCCAGCTCACCGCGGAAGCCGGCTTCGCCCTCGACATTCGGCCGGCGCCCTCGGCGCGAGGTCAGCAACACAGTCTCGACGAGATCTTCGCGATGCTGCGCGCCCACGTCGCCACCGGTGGCTACGGCGTCGTCGTCACTCCCGGCACGGGCACCTGCATGCGGGTGGTCGAGCAGCTCGGCGAAGCCGACACGCCCGCAGCGGTTCTCGAGGCCGGCGCGGCACCACGGGAAGGCGTGGTGGGGGTGGTGAAGGGCCCGCTGCACGACGGCGTCGTGATCCCCGGCGCCAACCTGGTGGTGATCACCGAGACCGATCTGACGGGCAACCGTGCCGCCGCCACCGAGGGCAGGAGACTCGCGGCCAAGCGGCGCAACGTCGTCGACCCGCTCGCGCTGACGGCAGGCGATCTCGTTGTGCACGATCAGCACGGCATCGGCCGGTTCGTCGAGATGACCGAACGGGTGGTGGGCGGCGCCCGCCGGGAGTACCTCGTGCTTGAGTACGCCTCGGCCAAGCGGGGCGGCGGCACCGACAAGCTGTACGTGCCGATGGACTCGCTCGACCAGCTGTCTCGCTACGTCGGCGGTGAGGCGCCGACCTTGAGCCGGCTCGGCGGCAGCGACTGGGCGAACACGAAAACCAAAGCGCGCCGGGCTGTTCGGGAGATCGCGGCGGAACTGGTCACGCTGTACGCCAAGCGGCAGGCCTCACCGGGGCACGCGTTCGCGTCGGACAGCCCCTGGCAGACCGAGATGGAGGACGCGTTCGGGTTCACCGAGACCGTCGACCAGCTGACCGCGATCACCGAGGTCAAGTCCGACATGGAGAAACCCGTTCCGATGGACCGGGTGATCTGTGGCGACGTCGGCTACGGCAAGACCGAGATCGCGGTGCGCGCGGCGTTCAAAGCAGTCCAGGACGGCAAGCAGGTCGCGGTGCTGGTGCCGACGACGCTGCTCGCCGATCAGCACCTGCAGACGTTCACCGCCCGCATGGCCGGGTTCCCGGTCACCGTGAAAGGCTTGTCGCGCTTCACCTCTCCGTCGGAATCAAAGGCCGTGCTGGAGGGGATGAAGGACGGCTCGGTCGACATCGTGATCGGCACGCACCGGCTGCTGCAGACCGGGGTGACGTGGAAAGACCTGGGCCTGGTGATCGTCGACGAGGAGCAGCGCTTCGGCGTCGAACACAAGGAGCACATCAAGTCGATGCGCACCCACGTCGACGTGCTGACGATGAGCGCCACCCCGATCCCGCGCACGCTGGAGATGAGCCTGGCCGGGATCCGGGAGATGTCGACGATCCTGACCCCGCCCGAGGAGCGGTACCCGGTGCTGACCTACGTCGGCCCGCACGACGACAAACAGGTCGCTGCCGCGCTGCGGCGCGAGATGCTGCGCGACGGGCAGGCGTTCTACATCCACAACCGGGTGCGCTCCATCGACCAGGCCGCCGCACGCGTGCGTCAGCTGGTGCCCGAGGCGCGGGTCGTGGTGGCGCACGGGCAGATGCCCGAGGAACAGCTGGAGAGGACCGTCGAGGGGTTCTGGAACCGGGAGTTCGACGTCCTGGTGTGCACCACGATCGTCGAGACCGGTCTGGACATCTCCAACGCCAACACGTTGATCGTGGAGCGCGCCGACACGTTCGGCTTGTCGCAGCTACACCAGCTGCGCGGCCGGGTGGGGCGCTCCCGAGAGCGCGGATACGCGTACTTCCTCTATCCGCCCGAGGTCCCGCTGACCGAGACGGCCTATGACCGGCTCGCGACGATCGCGCAGAACAACGAACTCGGCGCGGGCATGGCCGTCGCGATGAAGGACCTCGAGATCCGCGGCGCGGGGAATGTGCTCGGTGCCGAGCAGTCCGGCCACGTCGCGGGGGTGGGTTTCGATCTGTACGTGCGGCTGGTGGGCGAGGCCGTCGAAGCATATCGAGCTGCCGCCGACGGGAAAACCGTTGCCACACCGGAAGAACCGAAGGACGTCCGAATCGACCTGCCGGTCGACGCGCACCTGCCGCCCGACTACATCGGCAGCGACCGGCTGCGGCTGGAGGCCTACCGGCGGCTGGCCGCCGCGCAGGACGACGCTGCGGTCGACGCGGTGATCGAGGAGCTCATCGACCGGTACGGCCCGCTGCCTGAGCCGGCTCAGCGCCTGATCGCGGTGGCGCGTCTGCGCCTGCTCGCACGGGCGCACGGGGTGACCGAGGTCGGCGCGCCGTCGGCATCGACCGTGCGCATCTCGCCGCTGACGCTGCCCGATTCGGCACAGCTGCGGCTCAAGCGGCTCTACTCGGGTGCCACGTACCGCGCCACCACCTCGACCGTGCAGGTGCCGATTCCGCGGGCCGGCAGCGGCGTGGGGGCGCCCCGAATCCGCGATCTCGAGCTCGTCGCGTTCGTCGCGGGTCTGCTTCTCGCCATCGACGGGAATCCACAGGCCCAAATTGATATAACCAAGTTCGGAGGTGGCTCATGACGGTTGTCCTGGTGGACCCGCGCCGCCCCTCGCTGGTGCCCGTCGAGGCGATCGAGCTGCTCTCCGGTGACGTGCAGTACACCGAGGAGATGCCGATCAAGGTGCCGTGGTCGCTGCCGTCGGCGCGGCCCGCCTACGAGGGCGACCCCGCCCCCGTGCTGCTGTCCTCCGACCGCGACCACCCCTCGGTGGCCGCTCGGCTGGCCGCCGGGGAGCGGGTGATCGCCGCGCCGGATTCCGCGCCCGGTGAGCATCTGGTCGACGCCGTGGCGATGATGGACAAACTGCGCACCGCGGGCCCGTGGGAGAGCGAGCAGACCCACGACTCGTTGCGGCGGTATCTGCTGGAGGAGACCTACGAGCTGTTCGACGCGGTGCACGGCGGCGATCTGACCGAGCTGCGCGACGAGCTGGGCGACGTGCTGCTGCAGGTGCTGTTCCACGCCCGGATCGCCGAGGACGCCCCGGAGAACGCCTTCGGCATCGACGACGTCGCCGACGCGCTGGTTCGCAAGCTCGGCAATCGGGTGCCCGCGGTGCTCGCCGGCGAGTCGATCTCGCTGGAAGATCAACTGGCACAGTGGGAAGCGCGCAAGGCGCTGGAGAAATCCGCACGCGAGTCCATCATGGACGACATTCCGACGGGCCAGCCCGCGCTGGCGCTGGCGCAGAAGGTGCTCGCCCGCGCCGAGGGCGCCGGCTTCCCGCAGGAGCTGGTGCCCGATGCCCTCACCTGGATCACCGTGACCGCCGACTTCGACGCCGAGAATGCTCTGCGCTCAGCGGTATTGGAATTCATGGCCGATGTGCGCGCCGCCGAGCGGTCCGCGGCCGCGGCGCAGCGGGGCGACGACGTCGCCGAGGAGCTCGACGACAGCCCGCACGCGGTGATCTCCGCCGACGAGTGGCGCGCACACTGGCCGCACGAGATCGTCGACGACGAGGACGCGGACGCCGAGCCCGAGGACGACGCCGAAACCGACGAACCGGCGGATAAAGCCGAGTAGTTGACGCCATTTCGTCGTGTTCGATCACGCTGTGGGGTCGACGTCGATCCTGCTCTCGTGACCAGCACGGGGGCGAGAGCGCCAAGATGCTCAGCAGTAACAGGAATGCACCTCCTGCAGCGCTGCTCTCCCATTGTGCATGCACTACGTGCACGTGTGTGACATACGAGGTCAATCCTCGAGCATCCAACTCTCGCCGCGCACGAGAGGCGCCCGAGATCGACGAAATGGCGGCGTGCTCTCGCGATTGTTCGCCCGTTTGTTGGTTTGGGCGAAAAGGGGCCGATCGCCCGGAGGTCATTCGAACAGCGTCGAGCCCCAGAACGTCGAGGTGTCGCCCTCACGGATACCCGGCGGGCACGCGAACAGCGCGGAGCTCGTCGGCGTGATGTATTCGTTCAGGGCATCCCTGCGCGACAACGCGTTCTGCATCGGGATGAACTGCGTGAGCGGGTCGCGGACGAACGCGATGAAGAACAGCCCGGCGTCGAGGTGGCCGAAGCCGTCCGAGCCGTCGGTGAAGTTGTAGCCACGGCGCAGTATCTCGATGCCGCCGAGGTTCTCCTTCGACGCCAGCCGCACGTGCGCCATCTCGTCGATCAGCGGCTTGTCCTTCCTGTCTTTGAGCGAGAAGTTCAGCTCGTCGAACTCGTCGGACTGGCCCATCGGCGCGCCGCTGCCCTTCTGCCGGCCGATGACCCGTTCCTGCTCGAGGAGCGTGGTGCGGTCCCACTGCTCGATCCGCATCCGGATGCGCCGCGCCACCAGATAGGTGCCGCCGGTCAGCCAGGCCGGGCCGTCTCCGTCGCCGACCCACACGAAGCGGTTCAGCTTGTCTGTCTCGTCGGAACGGAGATTCGCCGTTCCGTCCTTGAAGCCGAACAGGTTTCGGGGGGTGGTCTGTTCGCGGGTGGTCGAGGACGTGCGGCCGAACCCCAACTGGGAGTAGCGCACCGCGACGGTGCCGAAGCCGATGCGGGCAAGGTTGCGGATCGCGTGGACGGCGACCTGCGGGTCGTTGGCGCAGGCCTGCACGACGATGTCGCCGCCGCTGCGGGCCGGTTCGATCTTCTCGTTCGGGAACTTCGGCAGGTCGACCAGCTGCGCGGGCTTCTTGTCCGCGATGCGGAACCGGTCGACGCCGTCCTTGACGAAGAACGACGGGCCGAACCCGATCGTGAGCGTCAGCTGCGACGGCGGAAGGCCGAGCGCCTCGCCGGTGTCCGTCGGTGGGGCATAAGGGTTCTGGCCGGTGGCCCCGTTCTTGAACGCCTCCTGGCCCTGCGTCATCCGCTCGGCCATCTCGGTCCAGTCGGCCAGCATCTTGATGACGTCGTCGCGGCTGTTCGTCGTCACGTCGAACGTCGCGAAGTGCATCCGGTCCTGGGCCTCGGTGACGATGCCGGCCTGGTGCTCACCGCGGAACGGGACCGCGGTGTCCAGGTGCACGGCGGGCTGGGCTGCGGTCGCGCGTCCGGCCAGCGCTCCGGTGCCGGCCGCGCCGACCACCGCGGCGCCGACTCCGGCCGCGCCGAACAGCTTTCGCCTACTCAGCGCCTGCCGTGGGGGCGCAGGCTCATTGGGGTGCGATGACACCCTGCACCTGACTCACCTCTTTGCCCAGCGCGTCGATCGCGCGCGAGAGCTCCTGGCGTTCGGGTTCGGTGACGCTGTCGTAGCTGGCGAATCCGTCGCCCTGACGGTACTTTTCGAGCAGCTTCTCGGCTTCGGCGAACCGCTGGTCGACGCGCTTGCCCAGATCGGCGTTGCGCTCATCGAGGATCGGCCGCACCGACGCCACCGCGGTCTGGCTGCCCTGCAGGTTGGCGTTGAAGTCCCACAGGTCGGTGTGGCTGAAGATGTCCTCTTCGCCGCTGATCTTGCTGGTGGCGATCTCGTCGAGCAGACCCTGTGCGCCACCGGCGATCTGGGTGGAGTCGATCGTGTAATCGGGCGCCTTCACGCCGGCGTCGAGTTCCTTGACGTCGGCGACCAGCTGGTCGGCGATCGCGTTGGTGTCGGGCTGCAGCCCGCTGACCCACAGGTCCTTCTCCAGCCGGTGGAACCCGGTCCACTTCTGGCCCGGCTCGAGGTCCGCCTCGCGCAGGTCGATGCGCGGGTCGAGGTCGTCGGGGAACGACTCGGCGACGGGCTCGATGCGCTCGTAGTAGGTCCGCGCGGTCGGATACTGCGCCTTGGCGGCCTCGATGTCGCCGGCCTTGATTGCGGCGACGAAGGACTCGACGGCCGGGATCAACGCGTCGCTCTGGCTGTTGACGTAGCGCTTGTAGCTGTCGGCGGCTTCTTTGAACTTGCCCTCGGTGTCCACCTCGACGGCGTCGCCGGTGACGGTGAAGTCATTGCGGATGCCGTCGCCGATCATGCCGGGCTTGCAGGCCGTCTGATAGGTGCCGGGCTGCGAGAGCTGGACGATCAGCTTGCGCTGCAGGCCGGGGGAGATGTTTTCCACCTCGCCCATCACGCGCTCGCCCTCGCCGTAGACGTAGAACTCGGTGACCTTGTTGCCGTTGTTCGTGATCACGAATGTGTTGGCCCCGGTGGATCCGGCGGTGCCGGACAGCCGGCACGACGTGTCGGAGGCGTCGACGGTGATCTGGGCGGGTGCTTCGGAGCCCTCGGCGGCACCTGCGGACTCCTCTTTGGCCTGGCAACCGCTCAACGCCAGGGCGGACAGGGCCGCGGTGAGCACGACGGGGTGAACCTTCACGTGGTGGACCTTTCGGGATCGGGTTGGGGAGCGGGTTGGGCCGGGCGGGCCGGCGCCGGGGTGGGACGCAGGAACAGGGCGAGGACGACGGCGAGGTAGGCCAGCCAGCTGACCAGCTGGAGCACGGTCGGCGTCGGGCTGACGTTGAAGACGCCCTGGATGACTTCGCCGTACCAGGAGGACCAGTTGAACCAGGTGGTGAGGTCGAAGGCCTTGGTGGCCAGGCCGGGGAGCCAGCCGACCGTCTGCAGCGCGCCGATGCCGTAGGAGAGGATGCCGGCGGCGACGACGATCAGGAAGACGCCGGTGTAGGTAAAGAATTTGGCGAGGTTGATGCTGAGCGCGCCGCGGTACATGCCGTAGGCGATGACCCCGGCGATCAGCACGCCGGCGACGAGTCCGACCAGCGGCCAGTTCGTCGTCGCCTCGGCGTATCCGACCATGAACAGCGCGGTCTCCACGCCTTCGCGGCCGACCGCGAAGAACGCCAGCAGCGCGACGGCCAGCGGGCCGGTCTCCAGTGCCCGGGCCATGTCGCTGCGCAGTTCGCCGGACATGCCTGCAGCGGCTCTGCGCATCCAGAGCACCATGGTGGTGACGATGACGACGGCGATCAGGGAGGCCACCCCGGCGATGGCTTCGGCGGCCAGCCCGGTGATGGTGTTCTCGCCGAACTGGATGACCAGGAACACGGTCAGCGTCACCGCGACCGCGGCGCCCACGCCCAGCCACACCCATTTCAGCGCGTCGCGGCGCTCCGACTTGACCAGGAAGGCGACCAGAATGGACACCACGATGGCCGCTTCCAGGCCTTCGCGCAGGCCGATCAGGCCGCTGCCGAACAGCTGGGAGCTGAGGTTGGGCGATGCCGCCAGGGTGGTCGAGGACATGCTGACCGGCAGGTCGGTGATGATGCTCATCGAATCGTCCTCGCTACGTCTGTGGCACCTAGCCTTGCCTAAGCAAAGCAAGGTGTGGCTCACCTTGCTTGGCGTTGCGTTAAGTGAATGTACACCGCCCCTGCGCGGCCCGGGATGAGTCTTAAGTCCTTTGGTGCGTGGCAGCATGGCTAGGAACCAGAGTGGGTTGAGGAGTCCGGTGACACGGGTGCGTTGGCTGCAGGCGGTGGCCGTGATCGGCGCGACAGCGCTGCTCCTGGCCGCAAGCTGCTCTTGGCAGCTCGGCAGCCCGATACCCGACGGGGTGCCGCCGCCGGCCGGGGACCCGGTGCCGCAGATCGACACCTATGCGCGGGGCCGACCCGCCGACGCGCTGCACGTATGGGCCGCCCAACGCGCCCCGGCGCTGGGTATTCCGGTGACGGCGCTGGAGGCGTACGCCTACGCGGCACGGGTCGCCGAGGTGGAGAATCCCGACTGCCACCTGAAGTGGACGACGCTGGCGGGCATCGGCCAGGTGGAGAGCCATCACGGCACCTACCGCGGCGCCAGGATCGGGCGCAACGGCGACGTGACACCGCCGATCCGGGGCGTGCTGCTCGACGGCACCGGCGGCAACCTGGAGATCCTCGACAACGACTCGGTCAGCCACGACCCGGCCGTGGAGGACAAGGGCGACGAGCCGTTCGCCCGGGCCATGGGCCCGATGCAGTTCATCCCCGAGACGTGGCGGCTCTACGGCGTCGACGCCAACAATGACGGCCAGATCAGCGCCGACAACATCGACGATGCGGCGCTCTCTGCTGCCGGCTATCTGTGCTGGAGCGGGAAGGATCTGGCGACGCCGCGCGGCTGGATGGACGCACTGCGCGCCTACAACCACTCCGACCAGTACGCCCGCACAGTGCGCGACTGGGCCACCGCCTACGCCGGCGGACACCCGCTGTAGGGCACGCCGCGAACGGCCACCCTCTAGGCTCAGTGCTGATCGTTCGTCCGAAGACCAAGGAGGCAGTCGTGCCCATCATCGAGCAGGTCGGAGCCCGCGAGATTCTCGACTCCCGGGGCAACCCGACGGTGGAGGTCGAGGTGGGTCTGCTGGACGGCACCGTCGCCCGCGCCGCCGTCCCTTCTGGCGCCTCCACCGGAGAGCACGAGGCCGTGGAGCTGCGCGACGGCGGGTCGCGCTACCTCGGTAAGGGTGTCCAGAAGGCCGTGGAGGCGGTGCTCGACGAGATCGCCCCGGCGGTGATCGGGTTGGGCGCCGACGAGCAGCGCCTCGTCGACCAGGCTCTGGTGGACCTCGACGGCACCCCCGACAAGTCTCGGCTGGGCGCCAACGCGATCCTCGGCGTCTCGCTGGCGGTGGCCAAGGCGGCCGCGGACAGCGCCGCTCTGCCCCTCTTCCGGTACGTGGGCGGTCCGAACGCGCACATCTTGCCGGTGCCGATGATGAACATCATCAACGGAGGCGCGCACGCCGACACCGGTGTCGACATCCAGGAGTTCATGATCGCCCCGATCGGCGCGCCGAGTTTCAAGGAGGCGCTGCGCTGGGGCGCGGAGGTCTACCACGCACTCAAGTCGGTGCTCAAGAAGCAGGGCCTGTCCACCGGGCTGGGCGACGAGGGCGGGTTCGCGCCGGACCTCCCCGGCACCAAGGCCGCCCTGGATCTGATCGGCTCGGCGATCGAGGCCGCGGGCTTGAAGATCGGCAGCGATGTCGCGCTGGCGCTCGACGCCGCGGCCACCGAATTCCACACCGACGGGTCTGGATACGCCTTCGAGAAGCAGACCCGCACCGCGGAGCAGATGGCGGCCTTCTACGAGGAACTGATCGGCGCCTACCCGCTGGTGTCGATCGAGGACCCGCTCTCTGAGGACGACTGGGACGGCTGGGTGGCGCTGACCACCGCGATCGGCGACCGGGTCCAGATCGTGGGTGACGACCTGTTCGTCACCAACCCCGAACGGCTCGAGGACGGTATCGAGCGGGGCGCCGCCAACGCGCTGCTGGTCAAGGTGAACCAGATCGGCACGCTGACCGAGACGCTCGACGCGGTGTCGCTGGCCCACAACGCCGGCTACAAGACGATGATGAGCCACCGCAGCGGCGAGACCGAGGACACCACGATCGCCGATCTCGCGGTGGCGGTCGGCAGTGGTCAGATCAAGACCGGTGCGCCGGCCCGCAGCGAGCGCGTCGCCAAGTACAACCAGCTGCTGCGTATCGAGGAAGAACTCGGCGACGCCGCCCGCTACGCCGGCGACCTGGCGTTCCCGCGATTCGAAGGCGGAGCGAAATAGCCTGTGCCCGAAGCGAAACGGCCCGATCCCCGGCGGCGCACGTCCCGGCCCGGTAAGCCGGGTAAGCCGGGCGACGCCGGGCGGGCCAAGCCGCGCGGCACATCGGTCCGGCGCGAGCGCACACCCGCCGAACTGCCCGCGCCGGCACCCGACGCCGGTCAGGAGCTCGAGCTGCATCCGGCGGGGACGTCGATCCGCGAGTCGATCGCGGCGTCGATGGAGGCGGCAGCCGATCAGCGGTTCGGGTCGACGGCGCGGCGCGCGGCCATCCTGGCGGCGGTGGTGTGTGTGCTGACGCTGACGATCGCGGGTCCGGTGCGCACCTACTTCGGGCAGCGCACCGAGATGAAGCAGCTTCAGGCGTCGGAGGCCCAATTGCGGGACCAGATCGCCGATCTCGAGGCGCAGAAGGCCAAGCTGGCCGACCCGGTGTTCATCGCGGCCCAGGCGCGGGAGCGGCTGGGCTTCGTGATGCCGGGGGAGATTCCTTACCAGGTGCAACTGCCGCCCGGGGCGACGCAGCCCGGCACGGCGCCGGAGGGTCAGGCACCGGTCGCCGGCACCGACCCCTGGTACACCGCCCTGTGGCACACCATCGCCGATGCGCCGCACGGTCTTTCGCCGACAGCGCCGCCGGCTGCGCCGCCCGCGCCACCACCACCTCCGCCGCCCGGTGGTTGAGCCCGAGGATCTCGAGATCGTCGCGCGGCAGTTGGGCCGGGAGCCGCGCGGCGTGCTCGAGATCGCCTACCGCTGCCCCGGCGGCGATCCCGCCGTGGTGAAGACGGCGCCGAAACTGCCGGACGGCACGCCGTTTCCGACGCTGTACTACCTCACCCATCCGGTGCTGACGGCCGCGGCCAGTCGGCTCGAGTCCTCAGGACTGATGCGGGAGATGACGGAGCGGCTGGAGCGCGATCCCGAGCTGGCGGCCGCCTACCGGCAGGCCCACGAGTCGTATCTGGCCGAGCGCGACGCGATCGAATCCCTGCACACCACGTTCTCCGGCGGCGGCATGCCCGACCGGGTCAAGTGCCTGCACGTGGTGATCGCGCATGCGTTGGCGAAAGGCCCGGGCGTCAACCCGTTCGGTGACGAGGCGTTGGCGATTCTGGCGACCGAGCCGGCGATGGCCGGCATTCTCGATCCGGAGGTGTGGACGACGTGAGAGTGGCCGCCGTGGACTGCGGGACCAATTCGATCCGGCTGCTGATCGCCGATGTCGCCGAGGGCCGGCTGGTCGACGTGCATCGCGAGATGCGGATCGTGCGCCTGGGCCAGGGGGTGGACGCGACCGGGGAATTCGCTCCCGACGCGCTGGCCCGGACCCGCGCGGCGCTGAGCGCCTATGCGGTGTTGATGCTCGACCACGAGGTGACAGCCGTGCGGATGGTCGCGACGTCCGCGGCGCGCGACGTCATCAACCGCGACGAGTTCTTCGCGATGACCTCCGAGGTGCTCGGCGCGGTGGTGCCGGGCGCGGTCGCCGAGGTCATCACCGGTGCGCAGGAGGCGGAGCTCTCGTTCCGCGGGGCCGTGGGTGAATTGGACTCGGCGAGTGCACCTTTCGTGGTCGTCGACCTCGGCGGAGGCTCGACCGAGGTGGTGCTCGGCTCAGGTGACGTCACATCGTCGTTTTCCGCGGACATCGGCTGTGTGCGCCTGACCGAACGCTGCCTGCACTCCGATCCGCCCACTGCCGACGAGATCGCCGCCGCGCGCGCCGTGGTGCGCGATGCGCTCGGCGAAGCACTGCGGGTGGTGCCGGTCGAGCAGGCCCACACGTGGGTCGGGGTGGCGGGCACGATGACCACGCTGGCCGCCTTGGCGCGCCGGATGACGACCTACGATTCCGACGCGATCCACTTGTCGTCGGTCGGCTTCGACGAGCTGCTGCCCGTGTGCGCCGACCTGCTGGCGATGACGCGTGCGCAGCGCGCGGTGCTGGGCCCCATGCACGAGGGCCGCGTCGACGTCATCGGCGGTGGCGCGCTGATCGTGCAGGAGTTGGCGGAGATGCTGGGACAGCGCGCCGGGATCGACACGCTGGTGGTCAGCGAGCACGACATCCTCGACGGGATCGCGCTGTCGATCGTGTGACGGCTCAGTGGCTGGCCGCCCGCCGCATCCGCGGCCTGCGCTTGGTGGGGTCATGCTGCCCGGCGAGGGTCACCGCGAGCAGCACCATCACGGCGCCCAGGCCCGCATGCAGCCAGTTGTCGGCACCGTTGAGCGGCAGCACGTGGGCGTCGCTGCCGCGCTCGACGAGCAGGCCGTAGAGCCACAGCGCGAGGTAGAGCAGCCCGCCGACCAGGAGATAGGCGCGTGCTGCGGCATAGGTGCGGGCGCCCGCGAACCCGGCGACGCCGACCACGATGTGCACGACGTTGAGCAGGGCCGACACCGCGAAGGTGCCGAACAGGAGCGCGCCGGGGCGTTGACCGGCCCAGCTGAGCTGATCGACGCCGGAGGTCGCCCCGGGGACGAAGCCCAGCACACCGATCAGCGTCAGCGCGACGGCGACGATCAGCGCGGCACCCTGGACCGCCATGTATTTCGGGGCGTTGGCCATCCCGTCTCCCTTCACGTCGTCTTTATTGACGTGCGTGCTGGAGAGGTACCCATCGCGGCGCCCGGATAACACCCGGGCGGGCCCTCAGGGCCGCAGGATCGGGGCGAGCTTGTCGAGCACGGTCGGGTCCTCGATGGTCGAGGGCACGGGTTCGTCGCGGCCGGTTGCCAGCCCGCGCATGGTCTTGCGCAGGATCTTGCCCGACCGGGTCTTGGGCAGGGCGGGCACGACGTCGACGAGCCGGAACGCCGCCACCGCACCGATCTCGTCGCGCACCAGCTGGATCAGCTCGTCGGCCAGCCCCTCGGTCGACGCGCCTGTCTTGACCACCACCAGCCCGCGCGGCGCCTGACCTTTGATCTCGTCGGGCACCCCGATCACCGCGCATTCGGCGACGGCCGGGTGGGTGGCCAGCACCTCCTCGATCGAGCCGGTGGACAGCCGGTGCCCGGCGACGTTGATGACGTCGTCGATGCGGCCCATCACGAACAGGTAGCCGTCCTCGTCGAAGTGGCCGCCGTCTCCGGTGAGGTAGTAGCCGGGGTGCTCCATCAGATAGGACGCCTCGTAGCGGGCGTCGGCGTTCCACAGCGTCGGCAGCGTGCCCGGGGGCAGCGGCAGCCGGATGCAGATGGCGCCCTCCTGGCCGGGGCCGCAGCCGTAGCCGTCCTCGTGCAGGATGCGGACGTCATAGCCGGGCATCGGCACCGTCGGCGACCCCGCCTTGATCGGAAGGGGTTCGGCGCCCACCGGATTGGCGGCGATCGCCCAGCCGGTCTCGGTCTGCCACCAATGGTCGATCACGGGGACGCCGAGCTTGTCCGACGCCCAGTGGTAGGTGTCCGGGTCGAGGCGCTCGCCGGCGAGGAACAGGTATTTCAGCGACGAGCGGTCGTAGTCGGCCAGGTACTTGCCCTCGGGGTCCTCCTTGCGGATGGCCCGGATCGCCGTCGGCGCGGTGAACAGTGCCTTGACGCCGTGCTCGGAGATCACCCGCCAGAACGCGCCCGGGTCCGGGGTGCCGACGGGCTTGCCTTCGTAGAGCACCGTCGTCGCGCCGAGAAGCAGCGGCGCGTAGACGATGTAGGAGTGGCCGACCACCCAGCCCACGTCGGAGGCGGCCCAGAACACCTCGCCGGGGGCGATGTCGTAGATATGCCGCATGCTCCACAGCAGCGCGACGGCGTGTCCGCCGTTGTCGCGCACGATGCCCTTGGGCTTGCCGGTGGTCCCGGAGGTGTAGAGCACATACAGCGGGTCGGTCGCGGCGACCGGAACGGGGTCGACGGGGCCGGCCGTGGCCATCACGTCGGACCAGTCCAGATCGCGGCCCTCGACGAGCTCGCAGCGGTGCCGATCCCGTTGCACCACAACGCAATGGCGCGGGGGATGGCTCGTCATGCCGATCGCGGCGTCGAGCATCGGCTTGTACTCGACGACGCGCGCGGGTTCGATGCCGCAGGACGCGGAGACGATCACGGTCGGCTGCACGTCGTCGATGCGGACGGCCAGTTCGTGCGGTGCGAACCCGCCGAAGACGACCGAGTGCACGGCTCCGAGCCGGGCGCAGGCCAGCATCGCGATCACGGCCTCGGGAATCATCGGCATGTAGATGACCACCCGGTCGCCCTTGTCGACGCCGAGGGCGCGCAGGGCGCCTGCGAAGCGTGCGGTCTCGTCGAGCAGTTCGCGGTAGGTGTAGGTGCGCTTGGTGTCGGTGACCGCGGAGTCGTAGATCAGCGCGGGCTGCTCGCCCCGGCCCGACTCGACGTGGCGGTCCAGCGCGTTGGCGCAGGTGTTGAGTTCGGCGTCGGGGTACCAGCGGTAGAACGGCGGGTGACTGTCGTCGAGGATGCGCTGCGGCGCTCGTGACCAGGTCACGGCGGTGGCGGCGTCGGCCCAGAAGGCCTCGGGGTCGGTGATGCTGGTGTCGAAGAGGTCGCGATACCCGGGCATATCAGCACCGTAAACCCTTCCAGTTAGTCTCAGAGGCATGACGAACCAACCCCCGCCGATCGGAGGGGTCCGCCGAAGCCATGTGACTGCCCGAGGGGTGCGTTTCCACGTCACCGAGGCCGGGCCCGAGGACGGCAGGCCGGTGCTCGCCCTGCACGGCTGGCCGCAGCACCACTGGGCCTACCGCGACCTGCTGGCAGACCCTCCGCCGGGTCTGCGGATCATCGCCCCGGACCTGCCCGGTTACGGCTGGTCGGGCCCGGCGCCGCACAAGTGGGCCAAAGAGGATGTGGTCAGCGATCTCGTGGCGTTGAAGGACGCCATGGGTCTGGAGCGCGTGCTGCTCGTCGGCCATGACTGGGGCGGTTACATCGGGCATCTGCTGGCCTTGCGGGTGCCCGAGCGGATCGACGGCTACCTGGCGCTCAACATCGCGCACCCGTGGGTATCGGCCAAGACGCTGGCTCCGCACCTGTGGCGGTTCCTGCTCTACCAGCCGTTCGTGGCGTCCATCGGGGTGCCGCTGCAGCGCTACACGTCGTACCTGGAGCGCGTGATCTTCGGTGTGGCCGCGCCGAACATCGACCGCCAGACGGCCCGGGTGTACGCCGACGCGTTCCGCGATCCGATGGTCGCGCGCACCGCACGCGACACCTACCGCACGTTTCTGCTCCGCGAGGTACGTGACGGCGCCCGCAACCCGGAGCGGCGTCGGTCCACGGTGCTGACGCGGGCATTGTTCGGCAGGAATGACACCGGCATCCACCCGTCGTTGGCCGCGGCCGAGACGGCCCGCGCCGACGACTACACGCTGGAGTTGGTGGACGGGGGACACTTCATCCTCGACGAGCAGCCGGACGTGGTGCGCGCCAAGCTGATCCAGCTCGTGAACGAGGTGCCTGCGCGATAGCGTCAGCGGCCGACCAGGCCCGCTGCGCGGGCGCGGGCGACGGTGTCCTCCCACGCGCATTCGCCCGCGGCCAGGACGACGAGCGCGGTGAGCAGAGCCAGCGTGGACACAATCCACGACAGCACGGGAGAGGCCGAGCCCGGGGTGGCCAGCAGCATCACCGCCAGACTCGCGGGCAGCGCGAGGACGGCTGCGCACCCGAGCAGTCGAGTGTCGATGGTGGGAGACATGCTTCAACGGTGCGGCGCCGAGCTAAGAGGTTGCTCACCGGTGCCTGTGGAAAGGCTATGAGAATCTCGGGTCACTGCGCAGCACGGGGGAGTACCCGACTGCGCCGCCACGCAGCCGTACCTCTTTGCCCTCGATCCGGTCGACGTCGCTCCAGAGCGACAGGAACGTTCCGCGGTGCCGGAACCGCAGCAGAGCGGCCAGCAGGCTGGGCTGCTGGACGTTGGAGCGCTCGTAGCCCAGGAACGACGACGACGTACGCGGACTGACGATCAGTCCGAACACCTCGGGCATCGCGGGATGGTCGTTCGGATCACCGCCGATGCAGAGTCGGACGTCGATGACGGTGCCCAGCCGTGCGCCGTCGG
The DNA here is from genome assembly GCF_010729305.1 of Mycolicibacterium psychrotolerans. NCBI lineage: Bacteria > Bacillati > Actinomycetota > Actinomycetes > Mycobacteriales > Mycobacteriaceae > Mycobacterium > Mycolicibacterium psychrotolerans. The sequence continues at coordinate 2,104,441 of NZ_AP022574.1, forward strand.
CGGCGCGGACCGTCGAACCGAGGAGTTCACTGAGCTGCACGTCGGCCCCCCGGAATGCGGGCGATGACGTGGTCGCGCAGCCAGCGCTCGACCCACAGGTTGTCCAGCGTCTCGGGATGGGCGTCGATATGCAGCACGGTGCCCACGGCGCTGACCAGCCGCCACGGGATCGCCTCCAACCGCGACCGCGGGGGTTGCCCACCCAGGATTCGCGTCGCCAGCACCTGTCCGGTCAGGATCGCCGTGACGCGCGCCGCCGTCCGGCCGTCCGTGGCGTCGACCTCGAGGTCGTCGACGATGCCGACCGGGGCATCGTCGGTGCCGAGCAGCTGACGGTCCAGCAGGTGCAGCCGTGCGTCGACGAGAAGCCCGCCCGACCTCGGCGCTTCCGGGAGAGGGCTGCGCGGCCGGCTCACTGGCCCGCTCCGGTGACGACCATGAGAGGAATCGCGGCCAGGGCTGCAGCGAGGATGATCACGAGATAGACCGACGCCGCGATGTTGAGCGCAGCGCCGTTGGTTCGATGACCCATGTAGCCCGGATCATTCGCGACGATCAGGATCGGCAGATACGTCAGCGGCAGCGCGATCGCGGAGAACACCACCGAGTACTCGGTGACCATGATCGGGTCGACACCGGTGAAAAGGACTGCCGCACAGGAAATGAGAGCGACGATGAGCACCGCATGAAAACGGGCGGCGTCGGCGGGCCTGCGGAATTTCCCCCACGCCCACCCGAAGTACTGAGCCAGCGTGTAGCCCGACGACAGCGTCGTCTCCAGCGCGGCGCCGAACGTCGCCGCCACGATGCCGACGATGGCGAACGCCAGTAGAAGCTTCCCGCCGGCGGCCACCACCGGCAGGACGATCTGCGACAGCGACGTCACCTCTATCTGCGCCGGCAGCAGCACGACTGTCGCGCACCCGGCGATCGCGAGTGAGAGCACCCCGCCCAGAGGGAATCCGACCAGTACGTTGAGCCGCGACCTGCCGAGATCACTGACCGTCCACCGCTCCTCCACGGCTCCGGAGGAGAAGAAGAACACCTCGTAGGGCGTCATCGCCGCGCCGAACAACGCGACCGCGTAGTACCAGTAGGTCGCTGCCGACTCATTCTCCGGGATCACGGGAGCGAGCATCTGGTGGGAGAGATCGGCCCAACCCGGTTGCAGCGCAAAGAGGCTCACGGCGAAGACGGTCAGGCACAACCCGAGCAGGCCGGTGACGTTCTCCATGATCGAGAAGCGGACCCGCCAGATCACCAGCCAGACCGCGAACGCGGCGACCGGCACCCACAGCAGCGGTCCCACGTCGGAGGCCAACTGCAAAGCCAATGCGACGCCGCCGATCTCGGCGGTGACGGTCATCAGGTTGATGAAGAACGAGGCGCTCAGGTTCAGCGCCGCCACGCGCGGTCCCAGACGCTCCCGGATGATCTCGAACGTCGCTCGTCCGCTGACCGCCGCCACGCGGCCGGCCATCTGCGCGAAGAGGCAGATGCCGACCACGCCCACCGGGACGACCCAGGCAAGCGCGAGGCCGAAGCGGGACCCGACAAGCGCGTTGGTCACCAGGTCACCGATGTCGAGGAAGCCACCGATTGCGGTGAGGATGCCGAGTGCGACTGCAAAGATGTTGCGCATCAGCGGTACTCGCGTTCCAGCGTGTCCACACGAGTGAGTAGACGCTGTCGCAGTTCTCTGACGTCCGGTTGCCCCGCGGACGTGCGGACCGCCATGGCCGCAGTGTTGAGATCGTCGATCAGCGATGTCATCATGCTCGTCAGCTCAGCCTGGCGACGAAGGTCAGCGGCGCTGTCCGGCGTCAACGTCGCGACACCCTTGAAGGCTTTGGTGATCTCATCCCGCGCATCGGCGAGCTGCACGCAGGCTAGTTGGCGCGTGGAGCGGCGCTCGAGCCACAGCTGTATGGACACCGCCCCCGAGCGCGCAGCCGACTGGGTCTCCTCTTTGGCCGTAGCCAGCCGGCCCGGAATCCCGTCGCGCTGCGAAGGGCAACTCGTCAGGACGAGGAACAGGGTCGCGGCGAGCAGGGCGATGACTGCCACCGCGCGCGGAACGCGGCGGGATCTCGTGCGGGTCGGCATCATCGCCGGGCGTACGGTCCAGCTAGATCAGCCGGGCGGAGGCTCGTTGGTGAGGGCCTGATAGCTGCGGGCGCCGGCCCGCTGAAGACTGGCCCGGACCAACCCGACGATCAAGCCCTGGAGGGCGCCGACGACCAGCACCGACGACGTCGAATAGCTCAGGTCCTTGGGGTCTGGTGGTTCCGGATCATTCTGGCCCACCCGCTTCCAGATCTGACCGAAGATCTGGCCGGCCAACAAGCCGCCACCGACGCCGGTGGCGACAGACAGCGGGGTGTACAACTTCCTGGACAGTTTGCTCATGACGGGCCTCCTGCCCGGAAACATACCCTTGCCTGCCGTCGCCAAACGCGGTGCATCGTCCGGTGGCGGGTGGGAAGATCGGGACGTGGATGCCGATCATCCCTCCGACGATCAGGCGTGGGACCAGCGCGAGCGTCGGGAGACGGGAACCGAACGGCTGGACCGTAATTGGGCCAGCCTGCTGCAGGAGCTGCGTGTCGTGCAGACCGGGGTGCAGCTGTTGACCGGATTTCTGCTGACCTTGCCGTTCCAGCAGCGCTTCACGATGCTCGACGACACCATGCAGGTGGTCTACCTGGCGACGGTGAGCGCGTCGGTGCTCTCCACCGCGCTGCTGATCGCCCCCGTCGGGATGCACCGGGTGCTGTTCCGGCGCCACCGGCTCGGCTCGCTCGTGTCCGCGGCACATCGCTGCGCGTACGCGGGTCTGCTGCTGCTCGGCGTGGCCGTCACGGGCATGACGGTCATCATCTTCGACGCGGTCGCCGGCCTCACGCCGGCGCTGGTCGCCGGCGCGTGCGCACTGCTGTTGTTCGCCGGATTCTGGTTCGTGCTTCCGCTGGGCATGCGCGGCGCCGACCCGTAGTTTCACGTCCCCGCCGCGGGGTACGTCGACGCCCTGACTGCCCACGAGCCGGAGGAGTTCCGATGACCGACGACGTGACACCCGACGCGGTGATTCCCTACCCGGGCGAGACGGCCGACATGGCCGACAAGCCGCGCGACGAGATGGCCGACTACGTCGGCACCGGGCTGCTTTCGGGCAGACGCGCGCTGATCACCGGCGGTGATTCCGGCATCGGGCGGGCCGTCGCCGTCGCCTTCGCCAAGGAGGGGGCTGACGTCGCGATCGCGTACCTGGACGAGAAGGACGACGCCGAGCACACCCTGTCACTGATCGAGGCGGCCGGCCGGCGCGGCATCGGGCTGCCCGGTGACCTCGCCGACGCGGCACACTGCAGGTCTGTCGTGGACGATACGGTGAATCAGCTTGGCGGGCTGGACATCGTCGTCAACAACGTGGCGTTCCAGTCGCCGGTGTCGGATCTCACCGAGATCAGCGACGAGCAGTGGCGGCGCACGTTCGCGGTCAACATCGACAGCTTCTTCCACGTGACCAAGGCGGCGCTGGCGCACCTGCCCGACGGGTCGGCGATCATCAACACCGGCAGCATCAACGGACTGCGCGGCAACAAGTCTCTGATCGACTATTCGGCGACCAAGGGTGCGGTGATCGCACTGACGTATTCGCTGGCGCAGTCGCTGGCCGAGCGCAACATTCGCGTGAACTGCGTCGCACCCGGCCCGGTGTGGACACCGCTGATCCCGGCCACCATGCCGTCCGACAAGGTCGAGTCGTTCGGCGAACAGGTCCCGATGGGCCGCGCGGCGCAACCCGACGAGATCGCGCCGTCGTACGTCTTCTTCGCCGCCAACCGGATGTCGTCCTACTACAGCGGCGAGGTGCTGGCCCCGATCGGGGGCGAAACGCTGCCCGGCTGAGCGTGTTTCACGATCTGAACGCGCCGAGTGCGTCGCGCGCCCGGTCCAGCACCGACGCGAAGGGTCCCGCCGCGAAGTTCGCGGCCGCGGACTCCACACCGGGGTGCGGATGGGTCGGCGCGATGCGTTCGGCGGCGGCAACGGCGTCGGCCAATTTGGCGAGTTCGTCGTCGCTGACCGCATCCTCCAGCGCGGTGAACTCCAGCTTCTCTTCGTTGTCGGCGTGCGTGAGCACCGCCCCCTGGAGGTGGATGAGAGCCTTGCTGAACTCGGCGCTGTCGATCGGCAACTTCTCGATGTCGCGCAGCAGCACCTTCGCGTCGTGCTCCTCGGCCAACCGCGCGTCGACGATCTCCTGGCCGCCGTCGACCTTGCGCCGCACCCGGGGGTGCACCACCATCTCCTCGGCCGTCTCGTGCACCGCGAGCATGGTCCGGAGGCGGGTGAACGCATCCTGCCGGGTGTCGGCGTCTGCGGCGTCCAGCGTCTCGATGAACAGGGCTTTGATGGTCTCGTGCTGGGTCTTGAGGTAGTCGACGACGTCGCGGGCCGAGGAGATACTCGGAGCAGACACTTGAACCTCCTGCTGCTCTTGGTGTTTGGGCTGAGCGAGACGCCACGGTGCGGCTCGCGTGGTGTGTTCGGTACCCGCCGGCGCGACGGCGAAAACGTGGCCTCGCCGTGGCCGGTCGGCGTTTGAACCGGTCGCCCGCGGGTATCGATGCCGGTCATGAAGGCTGTCACCTGGCACGGCAGGCGCGATGTGCGCGTCGACACCGTGGACGATCCGAAGCTCGAGGAACCGACGGACGCGATCATCGAGGTCACGTCGACGAACATCTGCGGGTCCGACCTGCACCTGTACGAGGTGCTCGGGGCGTTCATGCATCCGGGCGACATCCTCGGTCACGAGGCGATGGGTGTCGTGCGGGAGGTGGGTTCCGGGGTCACCGATCTTGCCGTCGGTGACCGCGTCGTGGTGCCCTTCCAGATCTCCTGCGGGCACTGCTTCATGTGTGACGAACAGCTCTACACGCAGTGCGAGACCACGCAGGTGCGCGAGCAGGGCATGGGCGCGGCGCTGTTCGGATACTCCGAACTCTACGGTCAGGTGCCGGGCGGGCAGGCGCAGTACCTGCGGGTGCCGCAGGCGCAGTTCACTCACATCAAAGTGCCTGAGGGGCCTCCGGATTCACGCTTCGTCTATCTCTCCGACGTGCTGCCGACGGCCTGGCAGGGGGTGGCGTACGCCGGTATCCCCGACGGCGGCTCGGTCACCGTGCTGGGTCTGGGACCGATCGGCGACATGGCAGCCCGGATCGCGCAGCACCTCGGTCACCGGGTGATCGCCGTCGACCGGGTGTCGGAGCGACTGGCCCGGGCGACGGCGCGCGGCATCCAGACCATCGATCTGCGCGAGCTGACGGGATCGGTCGGCGACGCGGTCCGCGATCTGACCGACGGGCGGGGCACCGATTCGGTGATCGACGCGGTCGGCATGGAGGCGCACGGCTCACCCATCGCGCAGGCGGCTCAGACCGCGACGGCGTTCCTGCCCGACTTCATCGCGAAGCCGTTCATGCAGAAGGCCGGGGTGGACCGCCTCGACGCGCTGTACTCGGCCATCGACTGCGTGCGCCGGGGCGGGACGATCTCGCTGAGCGGCGTCTACGGCGGGATGGCCGATCCGATGCCGATGCTGACGCTGTTCGACAAGCAGGTGCAGCTTCGGATGGGGCAGGCCAACGTCAAGAAGTGGGTCGACGACATCATGCCGTTGCTGACCGACTCCGACCCGCTGGGCGTCGACACGTTCGCCACTCACGTACTGCCCCTCGACCAGGCCCCGCATGCCTACGAGATCTTCCAGAAGAAGCAGGATGGCGCCGTGAAGGTCATGCTGCAGCCCTGAGCTCGGCGTGACGGCGCGAACGTGAGAAGGAACGCGGAAGGATGCGGCTAGCGCGCAGCAGGCTCGACACACCCGGAATCGTGCGCAAGCGGCGAGGCAAGGGCTTCGCCTACTACGGGCCGGACGGCGAACTGTTGGCCGATCCGGACACCGCGCAGCGGATCAAGGATCTGGTCATCCCGCCGGCGTGGAAGAACGTGTGGATCAGCCCGCGGCCCAACGGACACATCCAGGCGGTGGGCACCGACGCCGCAGGTCGGCGGCAGTACCTGTATCACGAGCGGTGGCAGCAGGAGCGGGCCGAGGAGAAGTTCGACCGGGTCCTCGAGCTGTCCACGCGGCTGCCGGAGTGGCGCGCGCAGATCGCCAGCGACCTCGCCGGCAATCGGCTGACCCGCGACCGGGTACTGGCGCTCGCCCTGCAACTCGTCGACCGCGGGTACTTCCGAGCCGGTGGCGAGCAATCCGCCGAGGAATACGAACACTACGGGCTGGCGACCCTGCTCTGCGAGCACGTGACGGTGAAGAAGAACGCCGTGGAATTCGACTATCCGGCCAAGAGTGGGGTGCAGCGCACCGTCGAGATCGACGATCCGCAAGTGGTGCGCGCAGTCCGGTCGCTGATGCGGCGCACAGAACGCACCGGACGACTTCTGGTGTGCCGCAATGGGTCCAGCGGGTGGGTCGAGGTGAAGGCCGACGACCTCAATGCGCGTTTCAAGGAGATCGTCGGTGAGGAGTTCACCGTCAAGGATCTGCGCACCTGGCACGGCACCGTGCTGGCGGCGGCGGCGTTCGCCGACGCCAAGCCGCCCACCTCCAAGACCTCGGCCAAGCGCGAGACCTCGGCGGTGATGAAGGAGGTCTCCTCGGAGCTGGGCAACACCCCGGCGGTGGCGCGGACGTCGTACGTCGACCCCAGGGTGGTCGTGGGGTACGAACGCGGAATGACGATCGCCTCGGCGACGCGGCGCGCGGAGAAGATCGATGAGCCCGACCGCGCGCAAGAGCTGTTGGAGAAGGCGACACGCCAGCTCATCCGCCGGGTGGCCCGCGGATAGCGGTGTGTTTGGCCGCCCGCCGGGGCGGAAAACCTATCGGGAGCTATCCAGGTTCTAGGAGGTAGTTCTATGCCGAGCACATCGATCAAGAACGAGAAGATGTACGAGGATCTCCGGCGCGAGGGGAACTCGAAGGAGAAGGCAGCGCGCATCTCCAACGCGGCAGCCGCACGCGGTAAGTCGTCGGTGGGCCGAAAAGGCGGGCAGTCAGGCTCTTACGACGACTGGAGTGTCGGGGAGCTCAAGCAGCGCGCCAAGGAACTCGGGCTGTCGGGATACTCGCGGCTGACCAAGGACAAACTCATTTCCGAGCTTCGCAACCACTGACGCGACGTCAGTCCTGCTTCGCGCGCGCCTCGGCGCCGGATTCCTGGGTGTCGATGTCGTCGTCGGACCCGGCGCGACCCACGTAGGGACCCTCAGCCTGATCGTCGTCGCCCTCGCTGGCGCGTGAGCCGGCCACCTTGGGGTCGGAATCGACGTCGGACTCGGCCTTCTCGGAATGGGGGTTGCTCATCGGTGCCTCCTGTTGCGGGTCGGGGACGGCATGCCCGAACGGCCCGGATCTAAACCCTGCGCAGGTTTGGTACCGGCGCCGCCGGATACGTGGCTGGGATGAGCAGACGCGTTGCCGTCGAGCAGGTCGACCCTCGCCGAATTGCCAAGGGAGACGTCATCAAAGACCCGCGGCCGACCGGTGGCTGACCGTGGGGGAGGTCACGAACTGGTGACGCGCAGAATCGGTGACTGAGTTGTGAACTGTGCCGCGCGGCCGTTTGTGCGTGAGCGGCCCGGGTAACGCTCAGGCATGGCCGAAAGCAACGAGCAACTGCGCGCTGTGGGGCTGATCTGCAGCTTGAAGCCGAGCCCGGCGGAGTCCAGCAGCGCCCTGATCGTCGATCACGTCTTCGAGACCCTGCGCGCCCAGGGTGTCCAGTGCGAGGCGGTGCGCTGCGTGGACTACAACATCGCTCCCGGCGTCGAGGCCGACATGGGCGACAGCGACCAGTGGCCGCAGATCCGGCAGAAGGTCCTGGACGCGGACATCCTGCTGCTCAGTACGCCCACGTGGGTGGGGCACGCGTCCTCGGTCGCGCAGCGCGTGCTCGAGCGGCTGGACGCCGAGCTGTCGAACAAGGACGACCAGGGCCGCCCGGCGATGGCCGGGAAGGTGGCCATCGTCGCCGTCGTCGGAAACGAAGACGGTGCGCACAAGATCACCGCTGATCTGTTCCAGTCGCTCAACGACGTCGGCTTCACCATCCCGTCGCAAGGCTCCACCTACTGGAACGGGCCGGCGATGGGATCGACCGATTACAAGGACCTCGACGAGGTGCCCGAAGGGACCGCGTCGACCAACGCCACTGTGGCGCGCAACGCGGCACACCTCGCGCGCGCGTTGCGGCACGCCGAATACCCGCCCTACGAGTGACGCCCAGAGCTCGAGGAGGAGCGCACATGCCGGATACATCGCACGATCCCGTCGACCACGCCCGCACCTACCGGCAGCACGCCGGCGAGACGATGAAGGCGGGCATGAACGCGCCCGGCCTGATCGGTGTCGGCCTAGGAGTGCTGTCGTTGGTGGTGGGCCTGTTCTCGTTCGCCAACGGATCCCGCACCACCGGGGTCGTCGCCGTCATCCTCGCCCTGGTGCTCGCCGGTGCAGGATTCGCCTGGTTGGCGTCGCGGCACCGCAGGGTGCAAGAGAAGCAGGTGGATTGGCACCAGGACAATCCTGACGCGCCGTATGAGCCGCCGACGAGCTGAGGATCGGGGCTAATGGCCGCCTAGGCCCGTGCAGGCGTTGTAACGTACGGAACGTCTGCCGCGCCTGCATCGAGGAGCACTGTGGCCGCTACCGACGCACCCGCTCGCGACCGCCCGTGGCGCCGTCCAGGCTCCCTGCGATATGCGCTCAGTCGGCTGCGCGGGATCGTCCGGCCGCCTGTCGACGTCTACAGTCCGGCGCCAGGGTCGGTCACCGTTCACCACGACGTGGCGGTGACCACGCGCGACGGCACCGTGCTGCGCGTCAACGTCTACCTCCCGCCGCGGGATGACCGGTATCCCGTGGTGCTGTGTGCGCACCCGTACGGGAAGGACAACCATCCCCGGAAACGGACACGGCTTCCCGGCTACCGCATTCCTTTTCAGTACCGAGCCCTGAGACAACCGGCCGGCGTTCGATTCTCGGCGTTGACCGGGTGGGAGGCGCCCGACCCGGCCTGGTGGACCGCCCGGGGATTCGCGGTGGTGAACTGCGACCTGCGCGGTGCCGGAACCTCCGACGGCGTGGGCTCGGTGCTGTCGGATCAGGAGGGCGAAGACGTCTACGACCTGATCGAATGGGCGGCGGAGCAGTCGTGGAGCACCGGCGCGGTCGGCATGCTCGGGGTGTCCTACCTTGCGATCTCGCAGTGGAAGGCGGCCGCGCTGCGACCGCCGCATCTGCGCGCGATCGTCCCCTGGGAAGGGTTCACCGACGCCTACCGCGACCTGATGCGCCCCGGCGGTATTCAGGAGATCGGTTTCGTCAAGCTGTGGAGTCGCGAGCTGCGCAACATCCGCCTCACGTATCAGGTGGGGGAGGAGACCGCGAAACACCCTCTGCGCGACGAGTTCTGGCGCTCGCTGGTCCCGGACCTCGAGCGCATCGAGGTCCCCGCCTTGATCTGCGGCAGCTTCTCCGACAACAACCTGCATACTCGCGGGTCGATTCGCGCCTTCGAGAACATCTCCGCACCCACCCGTCATCTGTTCACGCACCGCGAAGGCAAATGGGCCACCTTCTATTCGGAGGAATCGCTGCGCACTCAGGTGGACTTCCTGGACCGCCACCTGCGCGGCGGCGAGGCCGCGCCGCCGCCCCGCGTGCGACTCGAGGTCCGCGAGAGTCGGGACCAGGTCGTGGAGGTGCGCAACGAGTCCAGCTGGCCGCTGGAGCGGACGACGTGGACGCCGCTGTACCTGACTGACGACGGCTTGAGCGCCGGACCGGCACCGGCGGACGGCTCGATGAGCTTCGACGTCCGATCACATGGACTCAGATTCGGGTGGACGGTGCCCCGCGATGTGGAGTTGACCGGCCCAATGGCGTTGCGGCTGTTCGTGAGTGCCGACACCGACGATGTGGACCTGTTCGTCGGCGTCGAGAAATGGCGCGGCGACACCTACGTTCCGTTCGAGGGCTCCTACGGCTTCGGCCGCGACCGGGTGAGCACCGGCTGGCTGCGCGCGTCGATGCGGGCACTCGATCAGGAACAGTCCCGACCGTTCGCGCCGGTGCACACGTTCACCGAGTGTCAGCCGTTGCGCACCGGAGAGATAGTCGACGTCGACATCGCGCTGGGGCCGTCGGCCACGGTCTTCCGCCGTCGGGAACAACTCCGGCTGGTGATCGCCGGGCGCTGGCTGTGGCCTCGCAACCCGCTCACCGGACAGTTCCCCGGCGCCTACGAGCGACGGTCCCGGGGCACCGCGACTGTGCACTGGGGCCCGGAGCGGCAGGCGCGACTGCTCGTGCCGTTGATCTGCTGAACGCGGAGGTCGCGCGCCGCCGAACGTGCGTCCTCGGCGATCTTCCGGGCTCTGCGCCGCCGTGAGCGCACGTTCGACGGCACGCGCGGATGTCTAGGATCGGACGACGGCCCCCATAGCCCAATTGGCAGAGGCAGCGGACTTAAAATCCGCACAGTGTCGGTTCGAGTCCGACTGGGGGCACCGAGAAGGCGTTGGTAGCTGCGTTTTCGGGCAAGATGGATCGGTTCGCAACCCCACTCACCCGGCTTCACCCCTGGCGTTCGGCCGGCTACCGGCGGCAAGGTCGACGCGCTGGCTCTCGCGTGACGAGTCAAAGGCCCGGGGTTGGGCATTGTCGGTGCCCGAGTGCTGGCCTCGGTTCTCAAGCGAAGAGCATCGGGTGGTGAGGTGGGTTGGACCGTGACGGAGGGCGGCAAACTAGGTGGCGCCGTCGTGCGGCACAGTCAACGCGGCCGTCTGCGCTCGCGACTGAGCCTTCCTCGACAATACCGCCGCTGTTCATCGAAGGGTTGGCGCGGAGGATAGTTCGTGCGCGGCGCGGAATCCGACGAGCAGATTAGTTCGTCCATTTCATCTCGCCAATCCCGTCCTTGTCGAGGCCGAGGCGGATAGCGTCGACTTCGATAGGGGAGGCTCGTTGTGGCGCGTACGGATCTCACATCAGGCATGAACACCAACGACAATTCCGTATACACGACGAGCAGCATTGCGCCCGCGGACGGCAGTTTGGTCCTCGCCTTCGTACTGAGTTCCAACACCGGCTTCGGGGGCGCCGGCGTCCCGTCTGCAACAGGCAGCGGACTGACCTGGGACAGAGTCGACACTGCCATCACCGGCCAATTTCGCCTTACCTGCTTCAGGGCAATGCGAATTGGCGTACCGGCAAGCGGGACGGTCCGATTCGAGTTCCGCGACGGCGCAGGAGCGCTCCAAGCCCAGGATCTGTGTGCCTGGTCGATCTTCGAATACAGCAACGTCGACCTGGGCGGAACGAACGGGTCAGGCGCACTCGTCGTTCATCCGCAAGCGGCCGCGACGGCCGCAACCAAGTTGACTGCACCATTGCCGGTGGCGAATCAAGCCAACGTCGAAGTCGGCGGTATAGCACTCGCACTTCAACCGGGCCAGGCAGCACATCCGGTGACGCCTGGCGCGGGCTTCGCCGAGATCCACGAGCAATCGCCGAATCAAGGACTCCTCGGAAAATCAGCAACGCTGCAGACTCAAGACCGAACAGGTGGGGCGCCGTCGATCGACTGGTCGTGGACCGGCGCAGAAAGCGCCGTGGCGATTGTGCTCGAAGTCAAAACGATGGCACCGATTATTCCGGTGACACCTGAGTCGGTCGCTTACGAGCAGGACAACGAATTCATCCGCGCATTCGAGCCGATCCTGTACTTTGCGCCCGGCGAGCGCTTCTTCCCTGCCGACGCAAAGCGGTATCTCGAACGCTGCGCGTTGTGGAACAGCGTCGACCCTTTCACGTCGCGCGATTCCTGGCATCCCCCTGGCGGACCGGTCGGACCGATCGTGGATTCCGGAAAGATTTCCGCGAAAGATGGCGAGGCCGGAACGTTCCTCGGTCAGCAGGGTCCGGGCGGATCACTGCCGTTTCTGGTTCCGGATCCAAAAGACGAACGATTTCTCGATATCTCTGGTTGGGGGCAGCCACCCGGTCCGGCCAATAATTTCCAGTTCGCCGATCTGGACCGGATAGAACAGCTTTACAACTCGCCGACGGCAGATCCGCTGCTGAAGGAGAGCCGGTTCTGGTATCACGCCGAAGTTTTTGACAAGGTACGGCTGCGCGGGCTCATGGCTGCGGACAACAGTCCCGCAAATTTCCGAGATATTTTCAACGCTCAGTTCGGAGGCCCGTCAGACTTCAAACTGATTTGCTATTACTTGTTCTTCCCGGGTCATGACGAACCGCTCGAGAATTGTGCGCCGGACGACCATGCCGAGAAGTTCTGCAGTTATGCCGGCGAATGGGCATGCATTGCCCTCCTCATACAGGGCAAAACAACGGTAAGTACCGGCGGGCCACCTGTGGTCGCGTACGCGCCGACCGCGATCGGGCTCACCGGCCGCAATGTGGGCGACACCGGCTTTCGCGGGGGCGAGGAGCGGGTGAACATGAGCGTGCTGGACTTCCACACACTGAATGTCGTCAGGCCCGCCATGCAGCAGGGCCAGACCATTCAACGAGCACATCCGCGACTCTTCGTCGCGAAGGGAACGCACAGTATCTACGCGGCGGGATCTGCCGTCCCGGTACAGGTTCCATTCTTCGCTCCGGAGGACCCCGCGTTCTCTTTCTGCGGCGCAACGGAAACACTCGGCAAGAGCTACGAGGACCTCAAGGATGAACAAGAGGGCGCGCTCGACGACGTCTGGGTCGACGATCCGGAAGTCTTCTGGACGAAATTCGTCATCAACATCGTTTGGGCGGCGATTGAGTGGATCGCCGGCGGCGGTGGTGGCTTCGACGGACGTGCAACGGGCACCTCCAACCAGTTCGATCACCCACCGAAGGACGAGCCAGGAGCCGCCTCGTTCGGGATGATCGTGCATCCTGCCGGCGTCGCCCCGCCAAACGGTGCTTTGACCGTCGACAAGTTCCCCTGGCAGTCGACCTTGTCGAACGAAGCCGCGCTCGAGCACAAGGTCGGGGGTCGCCTGTACTCATTGCGAGTCAATCGAACAGACGCGAACGCCAAGGTCCGTCAAGTCTTTTGGCCCGGCATTCAAGGCCACATCGGCTATACCGGCCGGTGGGGACAGCGGGTGACCAACGATCCGCGGACTCGCCGCGCCGGACTGAAGTTTCCGGAGTTCTGGGTGCAGTTCATCAACGCGTTCGCCAAGGGGAAGAGTCAGTAATGTCCGTGGACACGCAGTGGGAGCTGATCTGCCATCACACATACAAATGGGCTGGCACCGCCACGGATCTGTCGGTGTACGACAGCCACGGCACGACCACCGGACTTGAACCTTCGAACTTCCGGCAGGACGGCGCGACGCCCGGTTCAGGCGCATGGAGGTTCCACGCAACCACACGCGACGGGATCTTGATTCAACCGAATGCCGGATGGGGGCCGCTTGTCGGCGTCCGCGTCGAGTTCACGGCTCGCGTCAACACGGTTGGTTTCGCCGTGGTCGGGGCCACCCTGATCGACGCGGATAACTCCTTTCACATCGGCGAATACCAGCGCCATATCGGCGCAAAGTTTCGCGGAGATCCCGTCGTATACGGACCGTCCTGGGACTGGGTCGTCTCCGGCTTCCAGATGAAAAACGGCCAGTGGGTGAGGTTCGTCTGGGAGCACGATGGTCTGACTGAGATGCGGCTGACCATCGAAGGAGCGGAGATCGTCCGGCACCTCGTCCTGTCAGGGGTTCCCGCAGTGGGCCCGAAGGGGATCAGCATCGGCAACAGGCTCGACGGTAAACGACCCTGGACCGGTGACATCGATGAGGTAAAGGTCTGGCGCCTCAATCCCCACCGAGTGCGCAACCAGTTTCTCGGCCGTTCGATCGACAAGGAAACCGCGGATTGCTGGGCGCGTTACGTCGAAAGCATGCGGGCAGCGTTCGCGAAGTATCCCGATTGCGCGAGACAACTGACCGCGGGGATGCGCGACGCTGTGAATCGCTCTGTGCGTGAGATCGCGGCCCAGGGTCCGGAGACTCGCCAACGAACAAGTGAGCTCGCTGGTCGCTATGCCGAGTTGTGGGCCACCAATGACATCGACGGCACGGAGATGCGCCAAGCCATTTCCGACTTGGTCACCTGGCTGCGGCTTATCGGTGTGCAACCCGACGAAGACGAACGCACGAAAGAGCTCAAATCATCGCGGTGTTGGAAGCTGATCACGGGCGAACTTGCGGGACTCGAATGCGACCCGAAGATCACGGCCATGATCGAAATGTTTGCCGACGCCGGTGAATGTGGATCCCAACGTAATCAAGGGACCGCGTAGCCAACCCGTCTCAAGCTGTTGGGGCAGCTTTTAGAGGCCCTGATCCAGTCGACGAGCATCTCGGCCGGGTAGACGCCGCCGATCCGCGACCGGGGCGCTCCGAGGCCGTACCGGAGGCGTCCTCCAATCCAGCCGGTGTCGGTTCGAGCCGACTGGGCACGCCGCCGCGGTAAGCCCGCGCGTGCTTAACGCTTACCGAATCATCACCAGGCAATTGTGCGTGTTGTGTGTACCGCAGCCTTTCTTGCTTCCTGGACAAGTATCGCGGGTACTGCCCCTGGTGTCGATTGTAGTGATACAGAGCCAACTACAAATGAAGGCCGTACCAAAGAAACCGGCCGATGCAGCCGACACATTGCTACCGCTGAGCCTGCGAAGAGCGTCCTCGTCCTGCGACGCCAATGCCGCTAACTCGGCCGGGGTTAGCTCCAGGTCGTCGAGCGCGTTCTGCCAATCGTTGCGAAGCGTGTCCCGGTAAGCCTCGTCTTTACTCAGCCTGTCGAGAAGCTCGCGTAGCGTTTTCTCTGACACTTTCATTCCCTCCCCACTCTCGGGCGTTCCCCGCACCTGGAAGGCGGCCGAGAATCGGGTCGGGCGCATCCGCTGGATTCGCTATGCGGAGCAGAAAACTGCCAACACCAGCGTATCCAATCATGAGGTCCGGCGATACTGTTCGACCGTCTTGCATGAAGTATTTCCCGGGCTGATCTGGAACGCGATAATTGGCGAGACTGTAGGCAAATTCGTATGCAAGTTTCCGCCACTGCGGCTGACCTGATGCTTGATAGCAATCCAGCATCAGGTGTCCGGCTCCGCTGATGCCGTGGCAGATTCCCGATGACGTGTCGGCGCAACTCTGGGCAATGACTGCCCGGGCGGCGGCCTGCGCCGTCGATTGATAGCTCGGGTCGGGAACCAGGCGGTCTAACCGCAAGAAGAATTGGCCGATACCCCCGGCGCCGTGGCACTGCGCTTGCATTCGTGGGCGGTCCTCGCCGACACTCACCGGCCATGCAATCGCGACGCCGTCGACTGCCTGCCGTCCGGTTGCCGGAATACCTTGGCTCTTGAGCAGTTCGGCCACTGCTTGGGTTGTACGGAGGTACCGTTCATCGCCCGTGCGGTCTGCCAACTGCGCTAGAGCCAAGCCGATCCCGGCCGAGCCATGAAGGAGACCAAGATAAGGAGCGACCGGACCGCCCGGAAAGGCGGAGAGCACTTCCCAATAGCATCCGTTGACATCGTCGAGCGGCAGGGCCGTGGTCAATAGGTGATCTCCGATGGTTCGGGCGTCACGCATGAACTCGGCTTCTCCTGTGACGGCGTGACATGCCAGCGATCCCAGCATGGTGCCCGCGCTGCCATACATGAGGTCCACCGTGGGACAGGTCGCTCCGCGTAAGCGTCGTAGCCGCATGATGGCGGCATCGATGTACCCGGGTTGTTCGAGCAGATCGGCCAGACGGAGGAGGAAATATGCAATACCCGCTTCTCCGTTGTGAAACCCGTGTTGCGACCTGCCACGACCCCACACGGGTCCGCTTAGCCACCTCGCCGCTCCTCTCGCAGCGGACAAGTAGCGCTCATCCCCGGTTGCTCTACCCAACTCTGCGAGAAAGAGGCCCACACCCGCAGCGCCGCCATATAGGTCAGGGCCGCGTTCCGTACGCTCACTTCGATCGAATCGCCGCTCCCAGCAAAGCCCTCCTGCCTCCTCTACGGCGTTGCGGCACAAGGCGTCACCTACTTCGCGGGCTAGGGCGAGCGCCGTCGCGGAGTTGATGGGCGGTGGTGGCTGGGGAGCAGCAGTACTGATGGACCTCTCGATGGTGACGTCCGGTGCGCCTTGTGGAGCGGCGCGGGCGAGCGCCGCCTGTGCCGCCCGCATCGACTGGTATCGCTCAGATGGCGCCCAGGCGACGGCTCGGTCGATGACCTCGGCCACCGCGGGGGGCAGCAAGGCGTTCAGCTCCCTGACTGGCTTACGCCGGAACGGCTCAAGGAAGTCGTCTTGTGCGGACAGCGATTCAATCGAGACCTCGCCGGCTGCGAGGTAGTGCAGCACCGCGCCCCACGCGAAGACGTCATCGGTGGGTGCAGGCGTCTGCATAAGGTATTGCTCGGGCGGATAGAAGGGCGGCGATCCAATGCTTAGCGGTGGCGAGTTGGTGCGCCGGCGTTCGTACGCAATGCCGAAGTCGATGAGGCGGTAGCCGCCTTCAGGTGTCTCGACCACGTTAGCGGGCTTGAAATCTCGGAAGATGATGTCGTTCTCGTGTAAGTGGGCCAGCGCATCGGCGGTTGCCAGGCCTACTGCGATGACATCGGACAGTTCGAGGCGGTTACGAATCGGGTCGTGCTCGGTGATCACCCGGTCGAGGGAGGTTCCCTCCACGTACTCGATCACGAGATAGCTGTCGCCATCTTGTTCGAAGCTGTCGAACCAGCACGGGAGCGCCGGGTCGCCCGTAAGCCGGGTGAGGATGTGTTGTTCATTGACGGCCCAGTCGCGTGCGTCACGGCCGTATGCATCGAGTCCTACGTCATGCCAGTATTCCTTGACCAAACACAGGCGAGCCGGCCGAACGCCGACATCCACGGCACGAAAGACTCCACCCCGAGCGCTCTGTCCCAGCGCGTCGACGATCAGATAGCGGTCATGCAGAAGCCGGCTGCGCGGCGGAGGCGTGATCCTCACACCGGCGGCCTCGAACGGATCGATGATTCCGTCGGGTGGACGTCGGTAGAACGTGAGGCGAACGTCCTCCATCAGGCGGCCATCCGGATCCAACAGGTCGTAGCCACCGTCCGCGTGCTCGGCTGTGATGGATTCGGGCAGTAGCCGGAAGGAGCCGTAACGGTAGTGCACCAGGCTGCCTTGCCTGAGCGGGCGGTCGGACGGCACCCGTGGGCCGGCTCGGCCGTGCGTAGCGCGATCCAGCGCGACAGCTAATCGAACCGCCTCGGCGTCGTCGGTGGGATAGACGGTGATGAACTTCCCGATCTGAGTGGCGCCGAAGGCGCCGGAGTTCATGGCCGCCAGCAGATTCCGTGAGGAGACGACCTTGAACCGAGTGCCTGAGGCAACGAGTACGTCCAGCGCGCGGTCGAGGACCTCCACGGCGGACACCGGTGTCGCAGAGATATGCAGTTTCCAACCCTGGTCGGGCCATGCGCCGATACCGAAGGACTGGGAGCTGAATACGTCCTCGTGGACCATCCAAGGCACCCGGCGCTCGAGCAGCACATGCACGGGATCTTGGTCGAGTTGAATACCGTGCCAGCCTGCCACTTCTGGATGCCAAGCTCGGTGATCGAGCGCCACAGGCAATGATATGCACGACGACGGAACCCGCGGGTGCCATCAAGCGGTACCGGCGCCAAATCGTCTTCAACGATCCCGCATTCCTCGCCCGGGACGCAGCCAAACGCTCTGCCGGACCGTGCGAGCATCGTCGCAAGGTTGTCATCAACACCAGGCCGGGGAGCTACAGATTCAGAAGGCTTGAGCGTAGTGCCTTGGTAATCGTGACCAATGGCCCTTCGCGAAGTGGGCCCGCCGGCATGCAATGGATGACGTATCAGCAGCAGTCGGGGAAGAACGCAGGAAGAGGTCCCCATGACAACTACCGCCCCGACACTGTCGGAGAAGGAATCAAATACGGTTCCGTTGCGATGGGACGAGGTGTACTACACGAACTGTCCGCTGGTGTCGGCCAGCAACGTCGATCAGGAACTGGGCTGGACGCGTGAGGAATACAAGAAGATCGGCGTCACTTACGACTTCCTGCGCTCACGCCGCGAGAACAACTGGTATCCCCATTACGTCCACAATCTCGACAACTTGATCCGCTTCGGCGGTTTGTTCCCGCCGATTCATGTTCACGCCGACATCCGCAGAACGAAGCTGCTCGGCGCTACCCACGCGCCCCATGAGGGTGGGTGCATGCTGGTGCGCTCCCGCGACGACATCTACCGGATGACCGATCTGCGGGGCAAGAAGATCGGGCTGACCAAGAGCATGAACACCATCAAGAACGACTGGTGGCGCATCCAGGAAGAACAGGGCATCGAGCTGATGCTGCGCCTGAACGGCATGACCCGCGACGACGTCGAGATCGTCGAGTTTGCCTACGCCGATGACTGGTATGACGACCCGGAGATGCTCGATCCGATGAACAACCCCTCGGAGTTGTGGCTCAAGCGTGATCACAAGCGCGATCTGGCGTTTCGCCCGCTGGAACCTGCGCTGGAGAAGGGTGAAGTCGATGCGATCTACACCCAGAGCAAGCCGTTCCAGCACCTGCAGGAAGCCACCGGCAAGTTCAAGTCCATCGAGGACTTGTCGCTCTACCCGGACTGGACGCTGCAGGTGGCCAACATTCCGGCGGTGATTACGTGCACCGCGGAAATGGCCGAACAGCATCCTGAGCTGGTGGTCACGTTCATGAAGGGCATGATCAAGGTTGGCCGGTGGGCCAACGAGAACAAGCGCGCCGCGGCGGCGATCCTGGACAAGCAGACGTTCTACCTCGACGTCGAGGACACCTATCAGGGCATCAAGCACATCGACATGGTGCCCAACCTCTCGCCGCAGAATTTGGCGTCCATCGGGATCGGCAAGGACTTCATGCTCAGCCACGGCTACATCCACAACGACTTCGACGTCCACGAATGGGCCGCACCGCAGTTTGCCGAGCAGGCCGTCAAAGAGCTGATCGAAGAACGCTGGGAGAAACTCGGAGCAGAGCGGCTCGGCCTCGACCACGCGCGACTCGGTTGAGCACAACCGATGACGACCGCAGAAGAAATCGTTCGCAGCGCCAAGGCCTCAAGGAAAAGCTTGCTCAGCGCGATGCGGCGGCGGAGGTCGCCGAAGCGAAGGCCGTCCTCGTGTCTGTACGCCAGCCAGAAGAATGGCAGCGCGGCGCGTTGACCTAGCCAACGCGTGTAGCGGGCGGCTAGCTCCCGTGGCCGTAGACGTCGCCGTACTGCCGTTCGACCCATATCACGTGGAAAACGTCGTTGAAACGGACTCTGACCATGGGCATCTTCCCGTGGTATCTGGCCGCCACGAACTTGTCTTGGTCAGAGAACTTCGGCGGTGACTCCAAGCGCCAATGGCTTCGGATTCGCCTGGGGTAGCGCCTTTTTCGCCGATCCAACGTCTCACCAGGCCCCCACACGGCTGGGCGGTTCCCACCGCGTGTCCGGGGAGCGGACCGGTCCGTTGAGCTCGATGACTCGGAACCTGCTGCGGCACCGCGTTCGCGCAGCCAGGGGTGGCTTGCGCTTCGGGATGCACTCACCAATACGCCGGGATGAGGACTAGCGTCGGAAGTGCGAAGAGGTATTCCTCTGGCGCACACACGTCGTTTCTGGTCACCTGGTGTCGGCGAAAGGGTTCCCGTGCCCCAGACAGGACCGTGGACCGGCGATCCGGTCTGGCTTGCGGACGTACTGCGCGCCGAAGGTGTCCGGCTCGTCGCGTTTCCCGGCTGGCGCGACCGCGGCCACGCAGACTTCAAGGACATTCGCGGCGTGATGGCACACCACACGGGATCAGACAATGCCAGCGCCGCCTCCATCGCTAACGGCAGGGCTGATCTGCCCGGACCGTTGTCGCAGCTGCACATCGCGCGGGACGGCACGGTGACCGTGGTCGCGGTCGGCGTCGCGTGGCACGCCGGCGTCGGCATGTATCCGTGGCTGCCGACCAATATGGGTAACTGGCACATGATCGGGATCGAGTGCGCCAACAGCGGAACAAGTCCCACAGCGCCGCACCGCACAAACTGGCCCGATGCGCAGTACGACGCGCTGGTTCGTAGCTGCGCCGCGATACACCGCCGCCTGGCGCAGAACTCCAGCCGCACGATCGGACACAAGGAGTACGCGGGCCGCGCACAAGGTAAATGGGATCCGGGCGCCATCACCATGGACATCCTGCGCGGGGACATCGAATCCCGCATCGGCGCCGTGTCCAAACCGGCCCCGAGACCGAGACCGCCTGTGCCGGTCGGTGCGTACGCCGACATCCTGCTCTTCCGCGGTTCCGAAGGGCCGCAGGTCGCCCAGCTGCAGCGCCACCTCAAGTACGCCTACGAGGCGTACGCCGGACATCTGGTGATCGACGGCGTGTACGGCCCGCAAACCGAGGCCGCCGTCAAGGAGTTTCAACGCCGCACCCACGGCTTGAAGGTCGACGGCATCGTCGGCCCTGCCACCGCTGCCGCGTTGAACCTGTGGGTGGGGCCACCCGCCGCCTAATCGACTCCGAGACGTCCCGGCACAGCGTCCGGTAGCCGAGTCGCTACCGGCGCGACGTTGACGGGTCTCGAAAAGGTTGAGCGACAGCATGAGTGATGATGCTCAGCGGCGACGGCCGGGACGCCGCCGCCATGCGCGTGGTCGAGTCACACCTGCGGCGCCGCCACGGTTGACGCGGGGCGCAGCCGAGCGATGATGCCGTCGAGGTCACGAATGAACATTTCGGGCCGGAAGACGTGACCGCCGGGCACCTCATGCGCTTCATGCGCAATGCCGGCGTCGGTGAGGCGTTTGCGGAATTCCCGTTGGCCGGCAAGCACCTGGGTCTCGTTCACGCTGTCGAACCAGTTGAGCGGGTCTGGACTCGTGCCGGCGACAAGGAAGATCCGCTTGTTTCGGTAACTCTCGATACGTTCGACCGGATTGTCGGCGCTGACCCTGGCCTGGTCCCAGAACGGCGCGCCGTAGACGGTGCCGCCGGCCAAGTCCAACACCGCCGAGGTGATGTTCGCCCAGTGCACGACCAACCCGAAGTCGCGGCGCAGACTCGCCGGGCCGGAGTGGGCACTCACCGAGGCGAAATGACCGTAGTACTTGGCTGCGTACTTCAGGGCTCCGAAGCCACCCATCGAAAACCCAGACACGGCGCGGCCGTCGTACTCGGCGTAGGTACGGAAATTCGCCTCGATCCAGGGAAGCAACTGGGCGATGTGGAAGGTCTCCCAGTTCCGCGGGCCGACGAACGAAGCGACCGGGTTGGAGTACCAGCCTGCGTGCCCGCCGTCGGGCATCACCACGATGATCGGCTTTCCGGCCGTCAGGTCGCGAATACCCAGGAAGTCGAACTGGCGGAAGTCCTCGGCGCCGCCGTGCAACATGTAGAGGACCGGATAGGTCTGTCCGCTGGTCCGGTAACCGTCGGGAAGCAGAACGTTGACGCCGGGATTCCAGCCGATCGCGGAAGTCTGGAAGCGGTAGTACCACAGGCGAGGGTCGTTCTCGTTGCGGTCGACGATCGTCAGCCCGAACCCGTCGCTGCGCCCGACGAACAGGGCCAGTACCTGCCCAGCATTGATTCGGCTGGGATCGGCGATGCCGTTGACGCTCGCGATCAGCGGATACAGCGAGGCGTCCCCATAGAAGCGCGATGCCAACGCCGCCGTTGTGTCCCCCGCGGCAACCGTATACATCTTGATGTCCGGGATGACCAGCCGTTGCCCCGCATCGATGGCGGCGTGATCGGAGACCCCGCTCGCAGTGGCGATCAGTCGCGATAATTCCTCGTCGCCATAGAAGCGCACAGCCAACGCCGACAGTGTGTCGCCCGCGACAACCGTGTATCTCGCGAAGTCGGGGAGGATCAGCCGCCGTTGGACCTCGACGGCGCCGGGATTGGAGATCCCGCTGGCGGTGGCGATCAGCCGATACAGTTCCGCGTCGCCATAGAAGCGCAACGCCAGTGCCCAGAGCGTTTCCCCGGCGGCAACCGTGTGTGTTCTGACCATCCGTCTCACCCCTCAGTAGCCACGGGTTCCACCCTCGATTGTGCGCGCCTTCGTGGTGGTGTGGGGACGGGTTGGTTGACCTGATCCGAGCGGGTCGGTGCGTGCGCCGTGAGTAGGTGGGGTCGCGGAAAGCAGCGGTCTCGCCCGTGCCAGATGGTGTGGCCGTGGACGCGGAACGGCTTGGTCCAGACCATCAGAGCTGTTGCAGCAGGATGCTTCCCGGCCCGCCGAGCTACTGTGGGCGCCAGGTCAACGCGTCAACGCGGATGACGCGACGTCCCCCGTTGAAATCCCTCGATCATCGACATCCTGGTACATACCGCAATTTGGGGGTATCCCGGCGGAATGTGGAAGCGAACTACTGCGGCCGCAGCGCTGCTCTCGGCGCCGGTGATCGTGTTGGCCGGCTGCGATTCCAATCAGTCAGGCAATGGTGAGGCGAGCAGTTCGTCCACAACGACATCGGCTCAAGCAGGGGCTCAGACCGTCAAGGCAGAGCTGAACACACCCGATGGCAAATCGGTGGCCACCGCGACGATCGACTTCACGGGCGGGTATGCGACGGTGACCGTCGAGACCGCGGCCGCGGGGATCCTGTCCCCGGGCAGCCACGGGATGCACATTCACTCGGTCGGCAAGTGCGAAGCAAACTCGGTCGCCCCGACCGGCGGCGCAGCCGGCGACTTCAACTCCGCAGGCGGTCATCTTCAGGTTGGTGGCCGCACCGACCATCCGGCGAGCGGCGACCTCACACCGCTGTTCGTCCGTGCCGATGGGTCGGGGAAGGTCGTCGCGACCACCGACGCCTTCACCGCTGACGATCTCAAAGGCCCGGAGGGAAGTGCGCTGATCATCCACGCAGGGCCGGACAATTTCGCCAATATCCCCCAGCGCTACACGCGCGACGGTGTGCCAGGCCCAGACGCGGAGACTCTCGCGACAGGCGACTCCGGTGCCCGAGTCGCGTGCGCTGTCCTGGCCCCCGCGAGCGACGCCAGTACGTCGACGTCTGTCTCCACCAGCACTTCGACCATCACGGAGACAACCGCTGCTCCGGTGGCACCCGGCGCCACCAGCTCGACGGCGACATCACCATCACCGGTGACGACCACCCCGTCAACCACCGCGACGACGCCCCCGCCGACACCGTCGACCTCCGTCGTGACCACGACGACGTCTCCACCCGTCACCCCGCCTCCCGGCGGTTGAGCGTATTCGCACCGCCGCCTTCTTGATCCCGCGACCTACGAGCTTCAGGCGCTATCCCGCATATCCGTACCGACGACGCGCAGACGCGGCGGGCCCGCACTCGAGCGTCGCGACCGAATGTCAACGAACCCTGCTTCACGTACGACGCCCAACGGACCGGGTCCGGTGAACCGGGCAAGGCCACATGCCTGGAGCGCATAGCCCGCCTTGGCCTGGCGGAAGCCGACCGTGACCCCGAGGCCGGTCAGGCTGATCATGCCGAAAAGCCCGAGAGCGGCAGCTGTGAACAGTGCCCACACCGACACGCTGCGGATGAACGTGCTGACGCAGGGGGAGTCCAACGGGAAACCCAGATGAGAACGCACATGATTGGTGACAGCTTCAGCGATCGCGGGCAACGATGCCGCCTCAGCCGCCAGTGTCATCGAAATCTGCTGCAAGAAAGCATGATCGATCGGCAGATCTATCCGTGGCATTGCGGCAGGAGCGCCCAGTGTGGTTCTCAGCCACGGAAACTGCGTAGCGAGGTACGCCGGTGTCAACGAGTGCTGCAATAGGGCGCTCATCAGTTGGGTGTCTCTGGCGTCGAGGCGCCTCAGGCCGGGTGTCGCGTCCCATCCGTTCAGTTGCTGCTGCCACTGCATCAGCCATTGAAGCTGGAACCATGTCAGCAGAACGAACCACTGCAGTGTGCCGACGGGCGCGAACGCCGTTGTCGCCGAGACGAGCGGGACCGTCACAGGAACCTCGGTAACAGGAACGGGCGCAACAGTACTGGATTCGAAAGCGGGCAGCGCCGGCTGAACCAGCGTAGCGGCGACACTCTTCACGGCGGAGAAGACACTGGCCGCTGACGCGAGATCGTCAGCGGGCGTTGGGAGGCTCACAGTGATCGTGCTGTCCGCAGGTGTGGTGGTCCCAGCCGCGGAGTCGTCTGTCATCTCGGCTGTTGCGATCACGGTCTCCGACGCGATGGACTCCGAGGGCGAAACTGCCTCGGGAGTCGATGAATTGGGATCGGTCGCAGAGCCGTTGTCTCGCGCGGGTGGGTTCGCGTCGGTAGTCGGGTTGTCTTCGACTGGGACGGGCAGCGTGTCGGGCGTGGTGATCGACGGGTCTGGAGGGGGATCGACCTCGGCAGCGGGTCCGTTGTCCTGGGCAGGTGGGTTCGAGTCGGTTATCGGGTTGTCTTGGTCCTCGATGACCGGAGTGTCGGTCGTCGCGCTCGACGAGTTCGGAGACTCCGAGGACGGGGGATCCGCAGGCGTCAGGGCCGACTCATCGGTTGGCGGACGCTTGTCCGAACCATCGGCATCGTCGGCTTCTCCGACCGTGGTCTCTGTCTGTGACGTCAACGACGAGCGCTGCGCCTCCTGTGGTGACGTGCTGTCGGAGCGGTCAGCAATCGAATAGCTGTGCCGGGTGCTAGGGCCGGTGACGTCCGACGTGTCGGCTCCGGCGTTGGCGTTGGCGATAGCGCCTCCACCAGCCATGACCATGAGGATCAGAAACACTGCGCCACCCACGGCCTCATACCGCCAGTCCGGCAAGGTGGGTCCACTGAGCCACCGGCCACGCGCCCTCATCGTTCTGTCCAGACCTTCTCGTGGTTCTCGGAGGGCCCAATCAAGCCGATGGATGGTCGGCGAGGCGCTCCCTGCGTCGCAATTCGTCGACTTTCTCGACGATATCGCGCTGCGCCTCAGGTGACAGTCCGATCGCCCGTGCCGCCACACGGCGTACACCGTCGTCGCGCAGGCCCGCCAGCAGAGTCGACTCTTGGTCGAGCTTGGCGTAACAGGAGTCGTCGGTGAAGAAATCGGATTTGATCCGGAAGAAGTTGGCCAACGCCGCCATTGTCGCGCCGGACGGATTCGTCCGGTTTCCCGATCTCAGCTGCGACAGGTAGGGGGCCGACATCGTCATGCCCTCTGTCTTGAGCGCCGCGACCACTTCGGCGGAGGTGTGCGGTCCGCGCCCTGGCGGATACACCGTGTCGAAAAGTCTGTTCAACCGCGCTGCGAATGTAGTCATATCCGCTCCTGCCTCTGAGCCTTCGAGCGGCGTGCTGCGGCCCAGAATTCAGAATAGGACCTGGTGCAGCTACGACCAACTGCGCGACTGCCGTCGCGATCCCATCGCGGCACGGACGCGTCGAGTGAGCGCGCTTTCAGGGCGAACCGAAGCCGTACCGGCAAAGCGCAGAAACGCTGTTGCAGGCAAATAGCTGTTCCAGCGAAGTGTCTTCTCAAAGTCACCGGAGACATTCCGTCCATTCTTTTGAATTCGCAAAGATGTTCGGTCGAGTGCGCCTGATATACAGAATTTCTGAGCCGGCCGTGGGGATGCGGTTTCCGCCTGCTGGGCAGTCCCGACTCCGCTCCGCGACGAATACGGGTTCGTGGGACAGTCCGGGATCCAGCACGCGTTGAGGGCGAGCGTTGCAGCGCTGAACATGGTGGTGGCCCTCGCCGGGATCCTCGTCGTGGTCACTCTGAACGTTCGGCTGGAGCGGGGTGCCGGTCCGCCGGTCCTGCCCGACATCTACTACCTCACCGAGAAGATGCCGGTCGGCCAGAGCACGGTGCCCGCGTTGGCCGGCGCGCAATGGGGCACCATCATCGGTGCGCCGCAAGGTGGTCCGGCCCCCGTCAGGCCGCCGGAGTGCGGCGTGTTCCTGTCCGAACGCGAGGCTACGCAGAAGGTGCTGGCGCTGCGCTCCGCCAACGGTGCGGCGATCGGTGTCGAACTGGCCCTGACCCTCCACCCCGTCGACGTGGACAGCCTCGTCCAGACGTGCGCGACGTTCTCTGTGACCACGCCGGCCCTGCGTTCCACGACCCGCCTGGTGGCCGCCCAGTTCGGTCCGATCCCGCCCGAGGCGATCGGCGTGGAGATGCACACGATGACCATGACGGACACGCAGTCTCTCGCCTGGCGCATCGCCATGATCGTGGGCACTCACCGAGGGGTACTGGTGACCGCGGAGTACACGCCCGGTCCGTGCGGCGTCTTCGATCCCGCCCTCGCGGCGAAGCTGCCGGCTCTGTACCGGGCGCAGGTGGCGCGGCTGGACAAGATCTGAATCGCCGGAACAACTCTTCTTGCGTGGCCATGCCACCCCATTGGCGACGCAGTCAGTTGAGCGGTGGGTGTTGGCGCTACCGTTCCGTCGGCAATCGGCGGGCCGACGACCCGCCGGCGGAACTCTCGTCACAGCCAGGCACGCGACGACGGTGAGCCCCAGCAGCAGTCCAGCGGCCCCGAGCGCAGGACCCTGCTCCGCGGCAAGGCCGAGTACGAAGCCGCCGGCGATGACAGCCAGACTGGTGACGATTCTCGTATAGCTGAGGACTACCGCCACGTGCTCTGGGTCGGCGTGATCGAAAAGCCAGTCGTACGCTGCCGGCCACACGGCTTGATTCGCCAACGCAGAGAGAAGCCCCGGCAACAGTTGCCAACGCTGCGACACGATGCCGGTGCGACGGGGCGGCGAAATGCGGCTCAGCCCGGAATCCGGTTCGGACGCACAGCCGCGGTTGGTAGCCGGAGCTGAGTCACACCCTCATGACCACTCTGCGAGCACCCGCATCTTGCCCGCCTTGATCCCCGCGTCCCGACGCAGTTTCTTCAACTCCGGTGCGAAGGCATTGCGCTCGTTGTCCTGAAAGTTCAGCGGCAGATCCAGCGCCTTGATCAGTTTTGCTTCGAGATACCACGGCTCCGGATGCGACACCCAGGACACCGCGGCGTTCTCGGCCATCCATCCGGTCAGGATGGCCTCACCGCCGGCGAAGGTCTGCCGCTTGCCGGAACCGATCCGACGCAGCGAAAAGCCCAGTTCGTCGCCGAGCAGCACCCCCAACGATTTGCGCAGTGTCGAACCATCGGCCCCGGCATTGCCCGCGCCGAAGTGGTAGCGAATGCGTTTGCGGAGATCCTGGGGAGTCTGGGGCTTGCCGTCGGCCCGTGGCGGGCCCGGGGCTGCGCCCACATAGAGCAGTGTCCAGCCGTCACGCTGTTCGCAGCCGGAGGCATCGATGCTGCCGGGGATGTCCCGGAACCACCACCCGTGTGCGCCCGCCTTGGCGGGCACCGGGTCGGCCTCGGAGAACACCTGGTCGCGCGTATAGCGCTGTGCAGCAAGGAAGTTGGAAACAGTGTCCGCGGTCCGCTTGTCGGACATCCTGCCAGCCATACGTCACAGCGTAGTCGCTCGAGTGGATGCCACGAGCAGCGTGGAAGGCGCGACTCAGCGTGACAGGTGGAATCACGCAGTCACCAGTTCACCGTTACGTCGGCGCGCCAGGGTTGCGATCCGCCCGCGCCGCGAGATGATACGGATGTGGTTGATGATGCCAGTGTGACTTCCGCGGTCCCGACGTCCGAGACAGTCGACGAGTCCGTCGCGGCCGCCACGGCCGAACAGCGGACGTGGTCAATGCCGAAGTCCCCGATCACCCGCGAGAAAGCCGACGCGGCCGGCCGCGCGGCGCTGCATGCAGTGAGGGGTCTCGCCGGGTTCGTGGTGAGCTTCGCCCGAACACTGGCCCGTGCGGTCGCCGGGGCCGGTCGCCTGATCGCAGCAGTGCCTCCCGCCGTGCAGCTCTTCTCCGGCGCCGGCGTACTGATGCTGCTGGGCATCGTCGGTGCCATCACACTCGGCAACACTGCCGGGCTGCTCTGCACCGTCGTCGTCATCCCGGTGTGCGCCGGCGTCCTCGGCGCTCTGGGGCACCGCTGGTACAGCGGCCTCGCCGCGGAAGCGATCCCGCGAGCCGACACGCAACGCCCGGAGCCGACCACCGCGGACCTGCAGCGGTCGGTCCACTACGTCGACCGGAAACTGGCGGTGGCCCTCACGTCTCTCGGCACCGAACGTCACCAGCAGGCGGTGATAGCGCTCTTTCAGGCCAAGACGGCCGTCGAGCTCACGCTGGGCACAGAGCAGGACGCCACGAGCTGCAGCGACCTGTCGTTTCGTCCCGACGATTACGCGGTGCGGCCACGGATCCGAGCCGGGACAGAGCCGACGCCCGCTCTGCACGAGAGCAACTCGCTGGCGGCGTCGTGACCGGAGCAGCCATCACGGGCCGGGTCGCGCTCATCGAAGACGACCACACGCTGGTCATCAATCGCGGCAGCGAGGCCGGGGTGCGGCCGGGAATGGTCTTCGTGGTGAGTTCCGGCGCCGGCCCGGTGGTGACGGATCCCGAAACCGGCAGGGAATTGGGGAGATTGAGCCGGGAGAAGCTGCGGGTGCGGGTCTTCGACGCGCAACCTCTGTTCGCCCGTGCACACACTTTCGTCGCGACCGGTGACTTCTACGGTCTGCTCGGAATCCCGTTCATGGCGCCGCCCCGCGAGGACGCCGTGACCGTGGACGTGGGTGACACCGTGGAACTGCTTCGCGAGCCGGCCGACGGACGGGCCGAACGGAACGGAACGGACCGGTAGGACGCTGGTGCACGCCAGCCCGAGAAGCCCTGCCTCAGGCGGTCTCTCGCCGAGGCACGATCATCGTCGGCACCGGGGCGTGCCGCAGGATCCGAGCGGCGGCCGAACCCAGGAACACCTGAGCTGTGGGTCCAGCCGCGCCCGAGCCGAGCACCAGGATGTCGCCGGCCGCCCATGGAACAGCATCCACCGCATCACGCCATGTCGCCCCGGCACCGATCACGACCTCGGCGTCGAAGGTATCGATGCCGGAACGGACCTTCTCCAGTTGAGCCGTGATCTCCTCGTGGGTCCGTTTGGCCCACTGTTTGACGACGAGATCTTCGGCACCCGTTTCGATGGCGCCGCTGAACATCGTCACCGGTCGCACGGTGAACGACGCGATACGTAGTCGCGCCGACCACCGCTGCGCCAACTCCGCACTCGCGGCGATTAATCCGACCGCGTCGGCCTGCCCGCCGTAGGCGGCGGTCAGACGCTCGATCCTGCCGCGCTGCGCGGGATAGCTCCGTGGTGCGATCGCCACCGGGATAGCCGCGGTGTGCACCAGACGATCGGTGACGCTGCCCAGCGCGACCCTGCCGAGCAGGCCCGTCGACGATGAGCCCACCACGACGACGTCGGCGCTCCATTCGGCTGCGAGCTCGGTCAGTCCTTCGGGGACCGATGCGGCCTGGTGCACCACCTGCCACACGTCCAGGTCGTCGGGAAGCTGGTCGACCATGTGTTTGAGGGACTTCTGGGCTTGCGCGCCAACATAGTCGAGGTACTCGTTCTCGACGGGGTCCAGCTTCGGAGGCCACGGCCGCTCGACGATCGCCACCGCGATGATCCGGTCGCCCGTGCAGCGGGACAACTGGGCCGCCAGATGCAGCGGCGCGGATGCCTGACCGCTGGCGTTGACGCCCGCGACGATCGTCATCGGGGAACCTGGTTGCCCACCGCCGCCTTCGCGACGACGTGCGTCACCGGCACCTTGAATTGAGACCGGGCGCGGTCCACGACATCGAAGCGCTGCCAGATCGACAGTTCCGGCGGCAGCGTCGCGATCACGATCTGGTCAGGGTCGAACGTCTCGACGGCGCTATCCAGCGCCCGCAGAGGTCGGTAGTCGCCCAATTCACCTCGTGCATCCAGGTTTTCGCTGCGCAGCGCCGAGAGTGTGGCGTCGAGCCTGGCCTGTGCCGCCTCCTGGGTGGCCTCGGTGACGTCGCGTGGACCGTGGGTGGCCGCCGCCCCTGTGTCGACAGGGCTGGCAGGCACCACCACCAGGTACTGCGCGTCGCGGTCGGCGCCGATGCGGGACAGCTCCTCGAGCAGCTCGCGCGAGTCGAGGGTCTGATTCGCGAGCACGAGAACCCGGTGCGCGGCGCCGGTCGGCGTCTCGACAGGTTCCTGGGGACGTTTCTTCACGAACCACTTGTTCACGGCGAACAGCACGATCACCACCGCCCACGACAGCAGGCTGAGCACCAGTTGCCACCGCAGGGCCTTGTCGATGAACATCTGGACGAGGATCGCGACGATGCCCAGGGCGGTCAGGATGGACAGCACCGGGAACAGCCACATCTTCACGCGGAGTTCGGAATCGGGGGTGCGGTAGCGCAGCACGATCTGCGAGATCGCTATGAGCAGGTACACGAAGAGGATGATCGCGCCACTCGAGTTGAGCAGGAACGCGAAGATGGTGTCGGGCGACACAGCAGCGGCGATCACGCACAGGAACCCGATCACCGACGACGCCAGGATCGCGTTCGCCGGCACGCCGCGGCGGGTCACCTTCACCAAGGCGGGCGGGGCCTCCCGCCGCGCCGCCAGCACGAACAGCATCCGCGACGCGGTGTACATCCCCGAGTTCAGGCAGCTCAGCACCGCCGTCAACACCACCGCGTTCATCACGTGGTCTGCGTAGGGGATCCCCATCTCGGTGAAAGCGGCGACGAACGGCGACGCCGACACGGCGTCGTCGTTCCACGGCAGGATGGTGACCAACAGGAACACCGCGCCGACGTAGAAGATCAGGATGCGCAGGATCACGGAGTTGGCGGCCTTGGCCACCGCGCGTTCCGGGTCCGAGGACTCCGCCGCGGCGATCGTCGCTATTTCGGCGCCGACCATCGAGAAGATGACGGTCACGATGCCGACCGTGATGGCGCCCCATCCGAATGGGGTGAAACCGCCGTGACCGGTCAAGTTGGAGAAGTCCGCCGATTTGCCCGGCCACAGCCCGAAGACGAACGCTGCGCCGAGTGCGATGAACGCAATGATCGCGGCCACCTTGATCCCGGCGAACCAGAATTCGAACTCGCCGTAGGACGCGACGGAGAACAGATTGGTCGCCGTCATCAGAACCATGAACACCAGCGCGGACAGCCAGAGCGGGACGTCGATCCAGTACTGGATGATCTTGGCGCCGGCGATCGCCTCGAAGCCGACCACGATCACCCAGAAATACCAGTACAGCCAGCCCACAGAGAAGCCCGCCCAATGACCCAGCGCGTTACGCGAATAGTCCGCGAACGATCCGGTGGAGGGATTGGCCACCGCCATCTCGGCCAGCATCCGCATCACCATGATGATCAGCACGCCGGCCATGCCGTAAGTCAGGAAGGCGCCGGGGCCGGTGCCGCCGATGACGACGCCGGAGCCGACGAACAGACCGGCTCCGATCACACCGCCGATCGCGATCATCGTGAGTTGGCGCTGGTTGAGCGCCTTCTTCAGAGTGGGTGTCGCGCTCACAGGACCTCCAACGCCGATGGGAACCCAAACCCTCAACCTACGCCCATGTGATCGGTGTCACATAACTTCGGGACTGCTCAGTCAACTGCGCCGCGGGCCGCCTGCTGCTCGTCCTGCCCCGGATGCGTCGTCACATGCTGCGCCGCTGCGAGGTTCGCCATACGCCCGGCGGGCTGTCGTGGCTTCGCCGGAAGGCGCGACTGAATGCTTCCTCGGACTCATAGCCGATGCGGCGCGCGATAGCGGCGATGCTGAGTTGGGTGGTGCTGAGCAGATCGTCGGCCAGGTGCATCCGCCACTCGGTGAGGTATCGGATCGGCGAACGGCCGAGCACATCGCGGAAGCGCTGGTCGAGCACCGAGCGAGATACGCCGACGGTGCCGGCCAGTTCGGCGACGGACCACTTGTGCTCCGGCGCGGTATGCATCCGAGCCATGGCTGGTGCCAGCACGTCGTCGTGGAGGGCAGCGATCCACCCGTGTTCGGCCATCGGCGCCGTCGCGAGGTGCAGGCGCAGCACCTCGGTGAGCAACAGTTCGGGCAGCTTCGTCGAGGACGGCGGCGCGGGAAGTGAATCAGTGGTGACGGCAAGCGCGTAATTGATGCTGGAGGCGACCCAGCGTCCTGCCGGACCCTCCGGAACGCGTACCACGAACACCGGGGGCAACGCCCGCAGTGCCGGGTCGAACAACGGATCATCGGAGTGGAGATGACCGCAGACGAGATCGGTGCGCTCACCGCCGGAGCCGTGGGAGAGCACCGGCATGGTCGTCCAGGGCGGCGGCCCACTCATTAGGGTCAGCAGCGAGACCGTGTCGGCCGGCGTGCACCCACCCATCAGATAATCGTCACCGTAGGGCAAGACGATCACGTCACCCGCTGCAGCCCAGTGCTTTTCACCATCGATGAGTGAGATCCAGCACCTGCCGGCAGCGACGATGTGGAAAAGGATCATCCGGTCCGCGCCCGGTCGCAACAGTTTGGTGATCTCGGTCAACGGGGATGCGAACGACCAACCCTCGGTGAGTTCGGCCCGAAAGAAGATCGCGCCGTCCAGGCGCAGCCTTTCCAGGGCGTCCCGTAGGGGGGCGGGATGGGTCGGTCCGAGACCGGTCACGAGACTACCGACACAGGATTCGGCGTTCCGGCAAGGAGTTCCGGGTTCTCGGTCATTGGCACTGGTCGAGCGGTCATTGATGCTGATGATGTCACGAATCGAGCCCAGTTCAGGGACAAAGAACCACGAGGAAGCCAAGCCATGTCGAAGTACGTCATCGAACGATCAATGCCCGGTGCAGGGCAGCTCTCGCCTGCGGAGCTTCGCGCCGCCTCCATGGTGTCCAACGAAGCCATCGCGACGTTGTCCCCGCGCGTGAAGTGGCAGCAGAGCTATGTCACCGAGGACAAGATCTTCTGCATCTACATCGCCGACAGTCCTGAGGACATCAGCGAACACGCACGTCTGGCCGGGCTACCCGTCGACGCCGTGCACCAGATCGGTTCAGTCATCGACCCTTCGACCGGAGAGCAGTAGACATGTTCCCAACACCCTCTACCAGATGCAGTAGCGCGCTCGGTGCCCCAAAGCAGTGCGGACAACTCATCTCGACGCAGCAGAGCGCGTTCAGGCAGTGGCAATACATGTCCGTTACCTACGGTTCGAACAGTTCTGGAGCGCAAGCCGCCGATCGGGCACAGGTGATCGCACTCGCTCGCGCAGACGCCGCCGGCTGCTACGGCTGACCCACACTCACCACAGAATGAAGAACCACATGACCACGAAGTCCCAGGGCCGACCCACTCGGATGCGTTTCGCCGCGGCCGCCATATTGGCCGTCGGCTCACTCGCAGCCGGGGTGCTCGGTCCGGCTGCACCTGCACCTGCACCTGCACATGCCGCAGGCACCTTCCTCGCCCTTGCCTACCAGCAGTCCTACGGATTCGGCGGCCGACTCGTCTACCGCGACGCTCACGGTGTAGGGCAGAGTCCCGTCTTCGACACTGCGAGGATCAACGCGCTCAACGACTGCCAGAGGAACGGCGGCCAAACCGGTGGAGGTCAATGCCAGGTGCGCGTCGTCGCCAACAGCGAGTGTGCCGCCGTCGCCGCCTCCAACGGAGCAGCCGGATGGAAGATCGCCACCGCGACGTCCTACAACCAGCAACTGGCAGAACAGATCGCGCTGGCCAACAACGGCGGCGGACTCATCGTCGTGTCGGCATGCCCCAGTTAGCGGCCTCTGCTGCGGCGCACTTCCACGGTGACGACCCGACGGCGGGCTTGCTGCCGCTCCACGGGTACGCCGCTGCCGCTGACACGGTCGTCTGCGAGGCTCTCGCCGCCCGCCACTCCTAAGCGGAGCGACGGATCGCCCGGGCGCCCAAGGTCGATGGAGTAAGTCAGCGGCGTAGCGCCTGGAAGATCTCCGTCCAGTGCAGGTGAGCCACGAAGTGGCCGCCGGAGCGAGTGTTCAGCGTGGCTTTCGGAATGCGGTGCGCCAATTCGGCGGGCCATCCGGGATTCAAGAACACGTCGTCAGCACCGGCCCATACGTCGACCGGCACGTCGACGTCCTCAGGGGCGAAACCCCACGGCTGCATCGCGGCGAGGTAGTCGTCGACGTGGCCCTCGGGTTGCCGCATCGCTTCGGCTGTCCTGCGCCCGAAGGTTGCAAATCCTTCATCCCGAATCACGGCGCCGTCGGCGGACGGAAGTTCCCTCGCGGTCAGGCGGCCATACACACCCGGGGCGAATCGCGCCACGGTTCCCATCGACCAAAGGCACTGCCGGGCAAGCCAAGGCGTCCGCTGCGACAGTCGGATGTAGAAACGGTCGACCAGCGGCATTTCCTCGAACCGTCCCGGCTCTGTGAGCGGCAAGCCGCCGGCGATGACCGCGACCCGACGCACTCGCGGTTCCAGTGCGAAGCCGAGTGCCAGCGCGTACTGGCCGCCCATCGACCAGCCCATCGCAGCGAAGTCGTCGAAGCCCAGATGGTCACGCAACTCCGTGACATCCTCGGCCCACTGCACGACCGAGCGACCGGGTCTGGAATCCGACGTCGCGATTCCGGGTCGGTCGACGGCGATCAGGCGAACGCCGCATTCGCCTGCGCTTGCGGCCCCGGCGAGGACGTCGAGGCGGCAGGCCAATCCGCCGTGAGCGTAGACGACCGGGAAGCCGTCGACCGCGCCGTATTCGGCGTAGCCGAGCACACGCTTGTCGGCAAGGACGAGCGTTCTATCGGACGCGGCCAGCATCGGGACGTTGTAGCACAGGTCAACTGACCACCGGGGCGTTACGAGACGTCGGCTCCCATCGATGTTCAGGCCGTCGATTGTGCCGTCCTCTGCTGCTCGGCACGCTGCCGGAGTTAGGCTTTGACCGGTTCGGCGAAGGGATGACGTCGTGGACGGAATCGCTGACATGGGGGGCGCCGAGGGCTGGGGCCGTGTTCCCCGCCCGATCGCCGATGAGCCCACCTTCCCGGAGAAGTGGCAGGGCCGCGCGTTCGCCATGGCGCTGCTGGCGACACAGGCTGCGGGCTGGAATCTCGACGCTTTTCGGCATGCACTCGAGCGGCTCACCCGTTCGGCCTACCTCGATGACGGCTATTTCGGCAGGTGGCTCAACGGTGCGGAACTGATACTCACCGACAGCGGCCTGCTGGCGGAGTCGGCGGTGCGGGCCCGCGCTGCGAACCTTCGCGGCGCTCAGGCGCCCGAACCCTCAGATCCGGTCCCCGCGAGGCCGAAGCGTCAACCGTCTGCCCCCGGGCAGCTACGCACCGTCCCCGTGCCGCCGGCATTCGCGCTGGGCGCCGGCGTCCGAACCAAGAAGGCGTCCTCGCCGGGACACACCCGACTCCCGCGCTACGTACGCGGACACGTCGGGGTGGTCACGGCAATCCAGCCGGCGCACGTCTTCCCCGACACGAACGCCCATTTCCGTGGCAAGAACCCCCAGCACGTCTACACCGTGGGCTTCGACTCTCGGGAACTCTGGGGAGCCGATGCGGAGCGATTCACCGTATCGATCGAGCTTTTCGAGACCTACCTGGAGTCGCCGTGACCGACACCGATGCCTCCTCTGTTCCTCCGGCACTACGGGCGGAGGCGCTCGAACAGCTGCTCACCGAGCGCGGACTCATCGACCCGAACATCGTGGACGGAATCGTCGCCACCTACACGACCAGGGTCGGCCCGCTCAACGGCGCAACGGTGATCTCCACGGCGTGGACGGATCCAAGGTACCGCCGGTGGCTCCTGCAGGACGCCACCGAGGCCATCCGGTACTTCGGGTTCCTCGGCGCCCAAACCGAATACGTCGTCGTGGTCGAGAACACCGCGACGCAGCATCACGTCGTGGTCTGCACTCTGTGTTCGTGTTACCCGTGGCAACTTCTTGGCCTGCCACCGAGTTGGTACAAGGACCCTGCCTATCGGTCCCGGATGGTCAAGGAACCGCGGACTGTCCTCGCCGAGATGGGACTCGACCTGTCGGAGGCTGTGCAGATCACCGTGCACGACTCGAGTAGCGAGGTGCGCTACCTCGTTCTGCCCGAACGGCCACCGGGCACCGAGGGCTTGAGCCGTGACCAACTGGTGCCGTTGATCACCCGGGAGGCGATGGTGGGGGTGGCGAAAGTGCAGGCTCCGTGACCGCCCCGCTCGACGTCGATGGACCGACCGCGCCGCCCCGGCGCAACGGTGAGTTGGTGTTCGAGTATCCCTGGGAAGGAAGAGTTTTCGGCTTGGTCCTCGGTCTGTGCGAGGCCGGTTCGTTCACGTGGCCGCAGTTCCGGGAAGCGCTGATCGCGCGCCTCGGCCAGTGGCAGGCGCAGCCGGCGGAGACGTCGTCGTTCACGTACTACGACCACTGGTTGGCCGCCCTCACCGATGTCCTGGCTGCCGAAGGGGTGCTCAGCGAGGGAGACATCGCCGAGCGCGCCGCCGCCTTGGCTCAGCGTCCCGCCGGCCATGACCATCGGCACTGAAGCATCAGCTCGATCGTGTACGGCCTGCTCACGAGAACAGGTCGGGATGCTCCCTGATGTACTGGCCGGGGCTCAGGGCGGACCCTCCGGTGAGCCTCGCGAAGTCGTCCGTGGCCCGGTCATATCGCCCGGCGCGGTGCAGCAGCGCCATGGTCTCCAGGTGCTGCTGAAGGTGCGCGGGCAGCCCGAGCGGTGCCAGCACGTCCCTGACCCACGTCTCGTGCGGGATATCGGAGCCGTGTATCGGCCGGCCCAGGCCGACGGCATATTCCGCGGCCAGGCCATCGATGTCGAGGGCGGCCGGGCCGGTGAGTTCGTAGATGTTGCCGACATGGGACTTCGGATCGGTGAGCACAACGCTGACCGCTCGGGCGACGTCGCCGGCCGCGATCGGCGAGGTACGTCCCGACCCGAACGGCAGCAGGAGCAGATCGTGGTCGCGCAGGGCCGGTGCGGCGAACCGGGTGAAGAGCGGGTTGTCGAGAAAGGCGGTCGGCCGAACATGGGTCACCGGGAGGCCTGACCAGTTCAAGACGAGCTCGGCGAGATAATGCAGACGGTGCTGGTCGGATTCGGAATCGCTGGTGAGCGTCATCTGCGACACCGTCATCTGGGACATGTTCACCAGCACTTCGAGCCGTCCGTAGTCGCGGGCGGCGGCTGCCATCACCGCCGTCGCCTCGAGGTACTGGGACGAGACGCTCATCGAGAAGAACACGCGGTCAGCGCCCGTCAGCGCACCGACGACGTCCTGCGGCCGCGTGAGATCGCCGACCACCACGTCGACGTCGCGTTCACGCAGTCGCGCGGCTCTGTCATCCTCGCGGTGGACGAAGGCGCGGACGTGGCGCCCGTCGCGGCGCAGTCGCTCGATGACATAGCGGCTCACTCCGCCGGTGCCACCTCCAGCGCCGGTGACCAAGTAGACGGGCTCTGGCATCGTGACTCCTGTCGACTCTGCTCAGCGTCCGCCGACGAGAGGCAGTAGACGTCAGTGCTTTTTGTTGTCGAACAACGTCTCCGTCGTCGACTTCTTCGCCTCCGCTTTGGCGTTCTTGGCGGCGCGTTTCTCCTTGATCGACTTGCCGGAACTCTTGGACATGGCTTGCCGGGGAGATTTGTCGGACATGAGAGCCCCTTGATCCGCGGGGGCCTAGGTGGTCCCGATGACTCGACCGTACTCCTCGACGGACCCCGCGCCGAGCACTACCGACCCGCTCCGGCTGGAATGCGCGTACGCTCATGATCATCGGGCGGCTCGGTCACCGAGCGAAACAGGCCCGACTGAAAAGGAATTCCCATGGCATCGCCAGCGTCGATCCGTTCACCGTACGACCTTCGCGTCGATCTCGTCGCAGACACCATCACCGAACACTCCAAGCTGAAGAGTGATGCTGCGCGCGAACTCGCGGTTCGAATCCTGCACACGCTCAACGGTATTCCCGAGAAGGTGCGCTGATCGGATGACCGTCAAGGTCACTCTGCCCGACGAGCAATTCGACACCTACATGCGGTTCGGCGACACCTACCTCGAGCATGCCGACGGCAGTCTCGAGGTGTTCCGAACAGGGGCCAGATCTCTCAGCTATGCCTCGACGGAATGGATCGGTGTCGAGGGTGATCAGAAGCGCTCGAAGGCGAAGCTGTTTCGGCGCTGACTTCTGCGCGAGCTGATCGACCGGACTTGTCGGACCCCTCTGCCAGGATGGTGGCATGTCCTCGCCTGCAACGTCTTTGGTCGCCTCTAGGCGCATCGACGAGCGGCTGGACGTGTTGTTCGAGGAACTGGCGGAGCTGACCGGCCAGCGCAACGCGATCGATGGCCGCATCGTGTCGATCGTCGCCGAGATCGACCGCGACGGGTTGTGGGCCGCCGCCGGTGCGCGGTCGGTGGAGAACCTGGTGGCGTGGAAGACCGGGGTGTCTGCAACCCGAGCCAAAGCGGTCGCGGCCGTGGCCCACCGCCTCGAAGAGTTCCCCCGCTGCGTCGCGGGGTTGCGCGAGGGTCGGTTGTCGCTGGATCAGGTCGGCGCCATCGCCGCGCGGGCCGGGAAGGGCTCCGACGAGCACTACGCCGAGCTGGCCCGCACGGCCACGGTCAACCAGCTGCGCACCGCCCTCAAACTCGAACCCAAGCCCACACCCGAACCCGAGCCCCAGCCCGATGCCGAGCCCGAGCCCGATGCCGAGACGGCAACAGAGCCCGAGCCGGAGCCGGTGTGCTCGATCACCCAGACCTCCGATGAGCAGTACACCTATTGGCGTATCCGGCTGCCGCATGTGGAATCGGCGATGTTCGAGGCGGCCCTGCAGTCTCACCGTGATGCGCTGATCGCAGACTGGACACCGGACCACGACGACGCCCCGGCAGGTCAGCGACCGCCGATGCCCACCGCCGGCGATGCGTTCCTGCGGCTGGTCGAGGCCGGTTGGGACGCCGACGCGGCCGCACGCCCGCACGGACAGCGCACCACCGTCGTCGTGCACGTCGACATCACAGACAAAGTCGCGGCGCTGCATCTGGGGCCGCTGCTCTCCGACGCCGACCGCCAATATCTTTCCTGCGACGCCACCTGCGAGGTGTGGTTCTCCCGCGACGGCCGTGCCATCGGCGCGGGCCGAGCCACGCGGACAGTGAATCGCCGGCTACGCCGCTTGCTGGAGTACCGGGACCGCACCTGCGTGGTACCGGGGTGTGGAGCCACCCTTGGTCTGCACGCCCACCACCTCGTGCATTGGGAGGACGGCGGACCCACCGAACTGTGGAATCTCGCGCTGGTCTGCCCCTACCACCACCGCGCTCACCACCGCGGGATAATCACCATCACCGGACCCGCGGACCGGCTCGTGGTCACCGACCGCGCCGGCCGAGCCCTGACCAACAGGTCGCTGGCCCGCCCACCCGACACAGCGCCACCCGACGTCGCACCCTGCCCCGGACCGACCGGGGAACGCGCCCAATGGTGGTGGTACCAACCCTTCCAACCAAAGCCGCCACCCTCGGTCAACTAGCCGGAAGAGTTCTGGCAACTGTTAGCCAATTCGCGAAGACTCCGCAGGGTGGCGCACGGGCAGTCGTTGAGTGAGCTAGCGTCTGGCGCCATGAGCAAATTGGCTATGGTGACTATCGGCTTTGCCGGGCTGCTGGCCTGCGCTCCGGTCGCCCACGCGGTCACCCCGGTGGCGCCCGTCCCGCTGCAGCAGAGTTCTGACTGCGATCCGAACTATTCGGGTGCTTGCGTGCCGATTGCCAGCGACGTCGACTGCGCCGGTGGCAGCGGCAACGGCCCCGCCTACGTCCAGGGTCCCGTAACCGTCGCCGGCAGCGACGTCTACGGCCTCGACCGGGACGGCAACGGCACGGCCTGCGAATCGTAGACGGAACGATCAGGGCGAGCGGGGGAGCTGCGCGCCCTCGGCGCGGACCGAACCGCGGCGCCTCGGTGCCTCTTCCACCGCCAGTGGAGTCGCGATGTCCTCCAACGACTTTCCTTCGGCGTCCACCGCCAGGAACCAGGCGACCAGCCCACCGGCGATCATCACCGCCGCACCCAGCAGGTAGCCCAGGAACAGCCGGAACGGCTCGGAGCCGCCCCCCCACGCTGAGGTCCATCGCCTTGAGGAACACGAACGTGCCCAGCGTGCCGAGTACCGCACCGGCGCAATAGGTTCCGTTCACCGCGATGTCGACGCGGCCCCGGTAGCGCGCCGGGATCAGCTCGTCGATCGCCGAGTTGATGGCCGCGTCCTCGCCACCGATCCCCATGCCGGCGATGAACCGGGTGACGTACAGGAACGCCACCCAGCCCGCTCCGTTACCCAACGTCAGCGCTGTCAGCGCGCTGCCGAGAAGATAGACACCGAGCGTCACCATGAACAGATTGCGGCGCCCCAACTTGTCCGACAGCCGTCCGAAGAACAACGCCCCGACCACCTCGCCGGCCAGATAGACCGTCGCGAGGAGGCCGACCGCGGCGGATGAAAGACCAAGCGGGACTTCCCACCGGGATGCGGTCGGAAACACCGAATTCCTTCGTCGGCGTCAGCAGGGGCGCTCACAGAAAGGGCCGGCACGTGACTACGGTTGCGGGCATGGTCTCACCATGCGTCGCCGTCGTCGGAGCGGGACTGTCCGGCGCGGCGTGCGCGCAGGCGCTGCGCGAGCGCGGCATCGCCGTCGAGATGCTCGAGCGGGGCCGAGCGCCCGGCGGTCGGATGGCGTCGCCGACCGTGCAGGGCCGCCGCGTCGACGTGGGCGCCGCGTACTTCACGATCAAGGACGCCGGGTTCTCGGCCGTCGCCGACGGCTGGGTCGAGCGCGGGCTGGCCCATCCCTGGACCGACACCTTCGACGTGCTCTCACCCGAAGGGCGCGACGCTACTTCCGGGCCGGTCCGCTTTGCCACCTCCGGTGGACTGCGGTCTCTGGTGCGCGACCTGGTGCCCGAGGGCATCCGGTTCGAGACGGAGATCGCGACGCTCGACGAACTGGACCACGACGCGGTGGTGCTGGCGATGCCCGACCCGCAGGCGGCACGGCTGGCCCCCGAGGCCTGCGCGTGGGTGGACTACGAACCCGTGATCGCCGTCGCGGCCGGCTGGGCGCAGCGCTGCTGGTCGCTGGCCGACGCCGCCTTCGTCAACGACGACCCCGACGTGTCGTTCGTCGCCGACGACGGCTCCCGGCGCGGCGACGGCGCGGCCGTGCTGGTCGCGCACACCACCGCGGCGCGGGCGCGCCTGCACCTCGACCAGCCTGCCGACGCGGTGGCGCCCGTGCTGTCGGCGCTGCGCCGGCTGCTCGACGTCACCGCGGAACCGTCGTGGACACACGTGCACCGCTGGACATTCGCCAAACCCGCAGGCACGCACGGCGACGCCGAGTTCGCACTGATCACCGGTGACCGCCTGCTGGGTGTGTGCGGCGACGCGTGGTGCCCGTCGGGTGCGCCGCGCGTGGAGTCGGCGTGGATGTCGGGCCGGCGA
The DNA here is from genome assembly GCF_010729305.1 of Mycolicibacterium psychrotolerans. Taxonomy (NCBI): domain Bacteria; kingdom Bacillati; phylum Actinomycetota; class Actinomycetes; order Mycobacteriales; family Mycobacteriaceae; genus Mycobacterium; species Mycolicibacterium psychrotolerans. The sequence continues at coordinate 2,146,018 of NZ_AP022574.1, forward strand.
CTCGGTGCCGCGGTCGCGGATGCGGTGGAAGGATAGAAAATGAATGTCGTTGAGCTGTGGCGCTTTCCAGTCAAGTGGATGGGCGGTACCCGGGTCGACGCGCTGCGCATCGACCGGCGCGGCGGGCACGCCGACCGGCTGTGGGCGGTGCGCGATGTGGAGAAGGGTGTGACGGCCTCGGCGCGGCGGATCCCTGTGCTGCTGCAGTGCTCGGCCCGGTACGCCACCGAGCCCGCCGAGGATGCCGGGCCCGGCAACGTCCCCGCCGTCGTCATCACGATGCCGGACGGCCGGGAGTTCGACGGAGCCGACCCGGCAGCCGATACGGTGCTCAGCGAACTGGTGGGCCGCGAGGTGCGTCTGGTGGCGCTGCCGGCGCCGAAGGACACCAGCGCGCACCGCATGTCGCTGCAGGCCTCGCTGGGGAACTTCTCCGCCGATCAGGTCCGCCGCGATTTCGGGCTCGGCGCCACCGACGAGCTGCCGGACACGTCGGTCTTCTCCACTCGCCAAATGGTCACGCTGGCACGCTATTCCACGCCGCCGGGGACGTTCGTCGACCTCAGCCCGGTGCATGTGCTCAGCACCGCGAGCCTGCGCAGCCTGTCGGCCGACGGGAATCCGTACGACGTCCGCCGCTTCCGGCCCAACGTGCTCGTCGACATCGACATCGACCTGGACATCGATGAAGCCGACGGGTTCCCCGAATCGGCGTGGGTGGGCGGCCAGGTGCGTCTCGGCACCGTCGTGCTGTCGGTGACCAACCCGACCATCAGGTGTGTGGTGCCCACCCGCCCCCAACCAGGGATCGACCTCGACACCTCGCTGACGCGCCGGCTGGCCGAGCGCACGGACCGCTTCCTCGGGATCTATGCCGACGTCGCGACGCCCGGCATGGTGCGGGTGGGTGACGAGGTGAGCGCTCGCCCGGCGGCGTCTCCCGGCGCGGTGCAGCGCGTGGCCGCCGCCGCCGGCAAGACGGCCACCCGAGGCCTGCAGAAGGTGCTGGAGGCGACGGTGCTGCGCACCAGGAGCTGACGGGCCGCCCGCGGCGGTGTAACGGCGACCGCAACCCGGCCGACGTCACCTGTGACCGCTGTGTCGCAAGGTGCTGCCGAGGCGGATGAACGGAGGCCGGACGGTGAGTCGTCGAGATACCACCCTGTCGTCGTTCGCGCGGGCACAGTGCCTGCGCCTACCCCCGCCGCAAGAAGACGCGTGGAGCTGGCAGCTGCGCGGCAGCTGCCGGGGACATCCGGCGGAGACCTTCTTCCCCGACTGCTATTCGAGGTCCGAGCAACGTAAGCGGGAGAATGCGGCCAAGCTGATCTGCCGGCAGTGCCCGGTGCTCGAGCAATGCCGCGACCACGCGCTGCGCACGCCCGAGACCCACGGCGTGTGGGGGGCGATGACCGCAGGCGAGCGCGCGCGAGCCCTGCTGCGGCGGAACGAGTACCGACCCGCGAATCAGACCGCGGTCGTCAGTCGTGCTGGAGTCGACCATCCGGCGTGACGTGGAAGGTGCCGTCTTCGTGCGCACCAGGTAGGTCCGGCATCTCGTGGCGGCCACCGGCGGACCGGCGGCGCGACGACCACACCAACGCGCCCACCGTGGACACGCCTGCGACGACAACCGTGCGCCAGAGCAGTTCCCGCGGTGACGTCGTGCTGTCGGCCATGCGCCGAGGATGCCCAGGACCGCGCGGATGTAATCCGCTAATCGCTTCCGGTGTGCCGAAGATGGTCCGGCTGGCTCACCCACCCCGGCGGCACGTCGACCGACAACGCGAGGTGCACGAAGCGCCCGACCGCCGCCGCCGTCGCGCGGATCGGGCACCACTGCAGGGTGTAGGGCAGAAAACGGGGCGGGGACAGGGGCCGAAGCACCACACCGGCACTGCTCCCGGCCACGGCGGCGGTGGTGAGGACCCAGTCGATCTCGGTCTGGTCCGGCCACCGGTAGGCGGACAGATCGGTGTCGGCGAACTCGACGCTCGGCGGCCGGATTCCGGCGGCGTCGAGCACCTCCTGCAACGCCAGCGACCATGCGGGGAACAGCGCCTCGCTGTGCATCCCCAGCGTCTCGGTCGCCAGGTCCGGCAGGTCCAGCGTCTCGCGGTCGGCGAGCCGATGGTCCTCCCTCAGCGCGATCATCACCGGTTCGGCGCAGAACACCTCGCTGAGAATTCCCGGTGGGTCGGTCACCGGCCCACACGTGATGGCGATGTCGAGCGCACCTTCGCCGATCGCGCGCTGGAGATCCGGCAGCCACATCCGGCGCACCGCGAGGTCGACCTCGGGGGCCGCCCGCCGCAGCGCATCGGCCAGATGCGGCGCAAGCACCGGCGCGGCCGGCGGCGTGATGCCCAATCGAACGGTGCCTGCGTCGCCGTCGGCAAGACGCCGGATCGCCGCGGCCGCGCCCTCCACGTCCTCGAGAATGGCCCTCGCGCGGCCGAACAACTCGACACCGGCCTGCGTCAGCGCCACCCGGCGCGTGGTGCGCGTCAGCAGGGGAGTGCCGACCTCGCGCTCCAACCGACGGATCAGGTCGCTCAGCGTCGGCTGACCGATGTGCAACTTCTCCGCGGCGCGCCCGAAGTGCAGTTCCCCGGCCACCGCAACGAACGCCTCCAGCTGGCGCAATTCCACCCGCTGATCGTAGGCAGGCGATGCCGATTGATCGACCGACACGATGACACCCATCCCAGATCTGTCCTTTTTCGGTGGCGGCGACCCACCCAGGCTGAACTCAGAGCGCCGGCGCGGCCCGGTACACCGACATCTCGAGGAGCGCCATGTCCGACACCGTCACCCGCTACCGCACCGCGACCATCGACGGGCTCGACGTGTTCTACCGCGAAGCCGGAGACCCTGCCCGGCCGACACTGCTGCTGCTCCACGGCTTTCCGTCCAGCTCGCACATGTTCCGTGAGCTGATCACCGCTCTGGCCGACGAGTACCACCTCGTCGCTCCCGACCACATCGGCTTCGGACAGTCCGCGATGCCATCGGTCAACCAGTTCACCTACAGCTTCGACCGGCTGGCCGAGATCACCGAGAAGTTGATCGAGCACCTGGGCCTCGAGCGCTTCGCGATCTACATCCACGACTACGGCGCCCCCATCGGTCTGCGCATCGCCAGCGCGCGGCCCGAGCGGATCACCGCGATCATCAGCCAGAGCGGCAACGCCTACACCGAGGGGTTCACCCCGTTCTGGGATCGCCTGTTCGCCCACGCGCAGGACCGCGGCGCCAACGAGGATGAGGTGCGCGAGTACTTCACCCTCGAGACCACCCGGTGGCAGTACACCCACGGCGCTCCCGCCGACCGGCTCGACCGGATCGCTCCCGAGACGTGGTTGCTCGACCAGGCCGGGCTCGACCGGAAGGGTAACGACGCCGTGCAGTTGCAGCTGTTCTGGGACTACCAGTTCAACCTCGACGGCTACCCTGCGTTCCAGGAGTACTTTCGCACCCACCAGCCGCCGCTTCTGGTCACCTGGGGCCGTAACGACGAGATCTTCGGCGCCGCAGGGGCCGAAGCCTTCAAGCGCGACCTGCCAGACGGCGAGTACCACCTCCTCGACGCCGGGCACTTCGCGCTGGAAACCCACGGCGACGAGATCGCCGGCCACATCCGGGACTTCCTCGGAAGGCAGGAGTCACTGCGGTGAACTACGACGCCGCGGACACCGCCGTCGTGGTCATCGACCCCCAGGTCGACGTGCTCAGCCCGGCGGGGAAGAACTGGGAGGCGCTGGGCGCCAGCGTGACCGAGAACCGGACCGTCGAGCATCTTGTCGAGCTGCTCACCGCCGCGAAGACCGGTGGCTACGGCGTGTTCGTCTCTCCGCACTACTTCTATCCGACCGACCACCGATGGCTGTTCAACGGACCCCTCGAATCCGACGAACTGCGCACCGACACCTTCGCCCGGCGCGGCGCACTCACTCTCGACGGCTTCGCGGGTTCGGGTGCCGACTGGCTCGAGGAGCTCGAGCCGCTGATCGACGACGGGGCAACGGTCGTGGCCAGCCCGCACAAGGTGTGGGGTCCGCAGACCAACGACCTGGTCCTGCAGTTGCGCAAGCGGCGCATCGCGAACGTGGTGCTGTGCGGCATGCTGGCCAACATCTGCGTGGAGTCGCATCTGCGGGATCTGCTCGAGCAGGGCTTCGAGGTCGCCGTCGTCAAGGACGCCACCGCCGGGCCGCGGCATCCGGTCTTCGGGGACGGGTACCAGGCGGCGCTGGTGAACTACGGGTTCCTCGCGCATGCTGTTCCGACCACGAGCGAGGTAGTCGCCGCCATCAGGGAAAGGACCGACCAGTGAGTGAGTCCCGTCCGCCGTTTCCGCCCTTCGACCTGACCTCTGCGCTACAGAAGGTGCAGGCCGCCGAAGACGCCTGGAACACCTGCGATCCGCATCGCGTCAGCCTGGCGTACACGCCCGACAGCGCCTGGCGCAACCGCGACCAGTTCCTCACCGGACGCGACGCGATCGTCGAATTCCTCACCGCGAAATGGCAGCGCGAACTCGACTACGCCCTGCGGAAAAGCTTGTGGGGCTTCCGGAACAACCGCATCGGGGTGCGGTTCCAGTACGAGTGCCGGGATGCGTCGGGGCAGTGGTGGCGCAGCTACGGCAACGAGCTGTGGGAGTTCGACGACCACGGATTGATGCGCCGGCGGGAGGCCAGCATCAACGACGTCCCGATCGACGAATCGCAGCGGCGCTACTTCGGGCCGCGTCCCGAAGACGAACACGGCCACGAAATCCCGCTCCAGTGATCGGGATCCGTGTATCGGAGGCGGTATGAGCAAGCGCTACGGGACCATCGCCTTCACCGAAGACGTCCGCGCGGTGCAGGCCGAGCACGGCAGCGAGACCTTCTACGGACGCAAGGCGGATGCGGGTGTGAGGTCCCCGGGGCCGGATCCGCTGACCGGCGACGAGAGGGAGTTCCTGCGGGAACGGGACGGCTTCTACCTCGCCTCGATCAGCGAGACCGGCTGGCCGTACGTGCAATTCCGGGGCGGAACACCGGGATTCGTGCATGTGCTCGACGATCACACGATCGGATGGGCCGACTTCCGCGGCAACCTCCAGTACATCAGCACCGGGAACATGGCCGGTGACGACCGCGTCGCGCTCATCTGCCTCGATTACGCTCACCGGCGCCGGCTGAAGATCTTCGGCCACGCACGCATCGTCACCGCGGACGAGGATGCGGAGCTGCTGCGGTCCCTGTCCGACGACAGCTACGACGCGGCGGTCGAGCGTGCCGTCGTCGTCGCCGTGGAGGCCTACGACTGGAACTGCCCGCAGCACATCACCCCCCGCTTCACCCTCGCCGAACTCGACAGCGCGCTGGCGCCGACGCGCAGCAGGCTGGCCGCGCTGGAAGCCGAGAACGTCGACCTGCGCAAGCGTCTCTCACAACAGGACAGTTGACGGTACCGACCCCATAACCGGATCAGTCGCACGCTCGTGGGTCTAGCCTCTACCTGATCATCGTCGACAGGGAGGTCAGCATGCGAGCCGGTTGGACGGGGCCCAGCGTCTCGGAAGCGGCGGGGTGGTGGACGCAGGCCGGCCGCCGACTGGTCTATCTGGTCGGGGTCTTACTCGTGGTGGGAGTGGGTTCGGTGCTGTCCGCCGCACCGGACGCCCACGCACAGGGGCAGACCTACACCGTCGCGACCGACACCACCTTTGCGCCGTTCGAATTCCAGGACGACCAGGGCAATTTCGTCGGAATCGACATGGACCTGATCCGGGCGATCGCCAAGGACCAGGGCTTCACCGTCGACATCAAGCCGCTCGGATTCGACGCCGCGCTGCAGGCCGTGCAGGCCAATCAGGTCGACGGCGTCATCGCGGGCATGTCGATCACCGACGAACGCAAGAAGGTCTTCGACTTCTCCGATCCCTACTTCGAGTCCGGCATCCAGATGGCGGTGCTGAAGTCGAACAACGACATCACGTCCTACGAGGACCTCAAAGGCAAGAGGGTCGCGGTCAAGAACGGCACGCAGGGCTCCGATTTCGCGAACTCGATCAAGGACAGGTACGGGTTCGAGGTGGTCTCGTTCGCCGACTCGTCGTCGATGTTCGACGAGGTGCGGACAGGCAACTCCGACGCGGTGTTCGAGGACTACCCGGTGCTGCTCTACGGCATCGCGCAGGGCAACGGGTTCAAGACCGTGACGCCGAAGGAAGATCCCACCGGCTACGGCTTCGCGGTGAACAAGGGTCAGAACGCGGAACTGCTCAGCAAGTTCAACGAGGGCCTGAAGAACCTCAAGGCCTCCGGCGAGTACGACAAGATCGTCAGCGCCTACCTCGGGGAAGAGGCCACCACCGACGACAACTCGTTCCTCGGGCTGATCAAGAGCACCTTCCCGCTGCTGCTGGAAGGCCTGAAGATGACCGTCATCCTGACGGTCGTCTCGATCTTCTTCGCTCTCATCCTGGGCGTCGTCTTCGGGCTGTTCCGGGTGTCGCGGGCCATCTGGCTGCGCGCCATCGGCACCACCTTCGTCGACATCTTCCGCGGCACGCCGCTTCTGGTGCAGGCGTTCTTCATCTACTTCGGCATCCCGTCGGCGCTCGGCTTCCAGATGTCCGCGCTCACCGCAGGCATCATCACGCTGTCGCTGAATGCGGGCGCCTACATGACCGAGATCGTCCGCGGCGGCATCCTGTCGGTCGACAAGGGGCAGATGGAGGCGGCTCGCAGCCTGGGCATCGGCTATCTGCCGACGATGCGCAAGGTGATTCTGCCGCAAGCCATCCGCACGATGATCCCGTCCTACATCAACCAGTTCGTCATCACGCTCAAGGACACCTCGATCCTGTCCGTGATCGGCATCGCCGAACTGACGCAGACGGGCCGGATCATCATCGCCGGCAACTACCAGTCGTTCAACATGTGGCTGATCATCGGCATCATCTACTTCATCGTCATCATGGCGCTCACCAAACTCTCGGACCGACTCGAGAAGAGGCTCGTGAAATGAACCAGCTCGTCCCCGAAGCCGCGACGGAATCGAAGGGCGCGGTGAAGATTCGCATCGAGGGGCTGAAGAAGTCATTCGGTGACCTGGTGGTGCTCGACGGCATCACCACGACGGTCAAGGAGGGCGAAGTCGTCTGCGTGATCGGGCCGTCCGGCTCGGGCAAGTCGACCTTCCTGCGGTGCCTCAACAAGCTCGAGGACATCACCGGCGGCACGGTGGTCATCGACGAGTTCGATCTCACCGACAAGAAGATCGACCTCGACAAGGTGCGTCAGCGCATCGGCATGGTGTTCCAGCACTTCAACCTGTTCCCGCACATGACGGTGATCGACAACGTCACGCTGGCACCGCTGATGACCAAGAAGATGGACAAAGCCGCCGCCGAGAAGCGGGCCATGGAACTGCTGACCCAGGTGGGTCTGGCCGAGAAGGCGCACGTCAAACCCGCGACGCTGTCCGGTGGGCAGAAGCAGCGGGTGGCCATCGCCCGGGCGCTGGCGATGAACCCGTCGATCATGTTGTTCGACGAGGCGACCAGCGCCTTGGATCCGGAGATGGTCGGCGACGTGCTGGAGGTGCTGCGCACGCTGGCCGCCGAAGGCATGACGATGGTGGTGGTCACCCACGAGATGGGCTTCGCGCGCGAGGTGGCCTCGCGGGTGGTCTTCATGGCCGACGGGAACATCGTCGAGGACGACACGCCCGCCGAGGTGTTCGACCATCCCAAACACCCACGGCTGCAGGACTTCCTGTCGAAGGTGCTGTAGCGCCGCGCTCCGCGGGAATTTCTCCCGCACGTTGGTGTTGACTGAGGGCGTGACCGAGCAACCGCAGCTGAGCCCCACCGATTGGGTCCGCGAGCAGACCGAACGCATCCTGGCGCAGGGCACCACCGATGGCGTGCAGGTGTACGACCGTCCCGTGGTCCTGTTCACCACCACCGGGGCCAAGTCCGGCCAGAAGCGCTACGTGCCGCTGATGCGCGTGGAGGAGAACGGCAAATACGCCATGATCGCCTCCAAGGGCGGCGATCCGAAGCACCCGTCGTGGTACCACAACGTCAAGATCAACCCCACCGTCACCGTGCAGGACGGTGAGCAGGTGAAGACCATGACCGCCCGCGAGCTCTCCGGTGAAGAGCGGGAGCACTGGTGGGGACTCGCGGTCGAGAACTACCCGCCGTATGCGGAGTACCAGACGAAGACCGATCGGCAGATCCCGGTCTTCATCGTGGAATAGCCACCACGGAGTAGCCACCGGCGCGGTGAACCGTCCCGGTGGCAGCGCTGAGGACCAAAGTCTCTAAGCATCGAGCGACTCGTCCGCCACACTCGCACGATGCGACGAGGTACGCGTTCAATGGCAACGACGCTGTTCGCTGTCGCCGTCGCCGTGCTATGTGGGCTGGCCTCGATCGTCACGTCAGCGTCGGCGACCGCGGGCACCGCGCTCATCATGGGTGGCAACTCGCACCCGCTGAGCGTCCCGGAGGACACTCCCACGTTCATCAAAGGCTACGTCGGCGCGGCGGCAGCCGACTACCTCCTGCCCAGCGGGCTGTGTGGCCCATCGTGCTCGCTTGTCGCCGTCTACACTCCGGAACAGTTCAGGTTTGTGACCGGCATCTTCGACATGACGTTCGACGAGTCCGTAGCGGTCGGTCAAGCCAACCTCGACGACTGTATTCGCGGAGCCGTTTGTACCGTGACATTCTTCCCGTACACCGAGACCGTGTCGCAGACGGTAACGGGCCCCTCGTCGGTGATTTTCGACTACTCGGAGAGCTCTACGATCGCCAGCAAGCAAAAGCTGCTGCTCATCGCTCATCCCCTCGCAGCAACAGTCACCTTCATGATGCTGGCCAATCCCAGTCGGCCCAACGGGGGGATCCTTGAGCGCTTCGTCGGTGCGTACATCCCGATTCTCGGCGTGACGTTCAGCGGAGCCACGCCGACTTTCTCGCCGCAGACGGCACCGTTGACGACGGTGGACATCGCCCGTCAGTACGACGGCTGGGCCGATTTCCCCACCAATCCGCTGAACCTGCTGTCCGACGCCAATGCGCTCATGGGCACCGTTCTGGTGCACGGGAACTACTTCGACGTTGGAGCGCCTCAACTGCAGGGTCAGTACCAGGACACCACTTACTATTTGGTCCCCACGGCGGTCGCCCCGCTACTGACGCCGTTGACATGGATCCCACTGGTCGGCAAGCCGCTGGCGATCGCGCTTGATCCAGCGATCCGGGTTCTCGTCGAAACCGGCTATGACCGCACCATCAACCCGGGGCGACCGACCCCGGCGCAGTACCGCTACGTTCCAAATCTGTTTCGCGCGGCGAAGAGCTTCATCATGGCGATGCCGACGGGGTGGGACGACGCGATCAGCTACATCACTGGTGATCCCGGCTGCAGGCCGTTCCACACCGTGAAGCCGGCCACCCCCTATGGAGTCGGGGGGCCGCCGGTATACACCGGCGCGGTCGACCCTTACGGCGACCCCACTCCATACCTTGAGCCGGCTACCTCAGGGACGTCCAAGGCGCCGCCTGTGAGCGAACGCGCGCAGTCCGCGGACGCCGAACGGGTCCCAGTTGACCTGGAACAGACCGACGGGGACCTCAACGACACCCCCGCTGTGGACGCCGGCGAGTCGCCGCTCGTGGCAGAGCACGCGACATCGACGCATCGGTCGATCGATGAACCAGCCGCTGACGATACGGACGAGAAGAAACCGGCGACTACCGACGAGCACAAAACAACGTGGAGCGAGCACGAGGCAACGTCGAGCGACCACGACGCGGCCACCGACGTGGAGCGCGACATTCGGACGTCCGAGTCGACCTCGTCGCCGGCCGACACGGACGCGGCAGACGCCGCCGCATGAGCTACTGGAAGGAGGCAGTATTCCCCTGTCCTACCGACCGCTCCGGTGCGGTCATCTGACCAGTGTCGCGCTCCGGCGGCCTTGGCGGGCGAGTTTGCCGGTTCGGTTCAGCGCTGCGCCGACGATGGCGCGACGGGGACATCGAACGAGGTGTCGGGGTAGGCCTCCGGAGTGAGCGTGAAGTGCCACCACTCCTTGTCGTAATTTTCGAACCCGTGCTGTTCGAGCCCGGTCTTGAGCAGCAGGCGATTGTCCAGCTGGCTGCCCTGCACGCGCGGATCCAGGGTGTGAGCCAGCGTGTCGAAGCAGTCGTATCCGGTGCCCATGTCGATGCTGGTGTCGGCGAAACGCTGTCCAGCAGGGGCAGCACAATCGACCAGCGGTTCCCCGGCGACATAATCCGGTTCGGGGCGGGTGGGAAGCGCGACCAGTGTGAGATCGACCGTGCTAGCCCTGCTGTGGCCCGACTTCTCGGCGATGTAACCGTCGGCGAACAAGCGGGCTTTGTCCACCCGCGGGTAGAACTCCGGCTTCATCTGTTGATCGGCCAGATCACGCGCCCATGCGACGAAGTCGTCGACCGCACGTTGCGGGCGGTAGCAGTCGTACACCTTCAGCGAGTATCCGCGGCCGAGGAAGTCTCGCTGTGCGTCGCGCAGCGCCTCGGCCGCCGGGCGGGCCAGAAGGCACATCGGTGCCTCGTAGCCGTCGACCCGGTGGCCGGTGAAGTTGTGCTCGGTGGCATACCGGATGTCGAGGGAGATCGACGGATCGACGTCGGTGAGCGAGACGAGGTCAGGGTGCGCCGCGGGATCGGGTTCAGCCGATGCCGGTGGCACAGCCGCGCCAGCTGTGAGGAGCGCGCAGACGGCGAGTGCGCCCGCCATTCGGTTGAGCATCAGCTGAAGTGTGTTCGCGCGCGCGGCAACGGTGCTCCGTCCACGGTGAGATCCACCTTCTCGTTGTAGAACGCCACCAGGTTCGCGATCGGGGCCACCGCGGGCAGCGGCGTGTGATAGGTCCAGGCGATGTCCTTGTGCGCCGTGCCGTTCACCTCGGCCGACCAGTAGCCGGAGGTGACGCCTTTGTACGGGCACAGCGTCTGCGTCACCGACGGGTGCAGCAACTCGAAGGAGATGTCGGTCCGGTCGATGTAATACCTTGTGGGCAAGCCTGTTTCGAACAACAGCACGGGGCTGTGGGTGTCGGCCACCGTGACACCGCCGATCGCGACCGCGACGTGGCGATGGGACCGCAGCGCGTCGACCCTTGCGTACGGGTTGCGGGGATGGCCGTAGATCGGTTCGTCCTCCTCGAACCAGTCCAGGGCCTCCCAGGCGAACCGCACCAGGCCGGCGACCGGGCCGTCACCGTCGTCGAACACCCGCGCAGCCGAGGGGATGGTGTGCCCGGCGCCGGTGAGTGCGAAGGTGCGCGACGGGCCGAGTTGCACCCGCTGCGGATGGTTCTCGTCGACCAGGAAGCCGGCCGCGACATCGGAGAGCGGGACGTAGTACTGCGGGTAGTACGGCAGCTCCCAGACGTACCGCGCCGCGGTGGTGTCGAACACCGTTTGGCCGCCGAGGAATCCGCGTACCCGCCGCGGTACCGGTTCCACCCGGCCGCGCGTGGCGGCGGGCTGCGGATAGTCCGGTGGTGGTGCGGCGTCCAAGCTCACCGTCGGTCTCCTCTTCGTGTGCCGATCTGCGAAACTGTATGCCCGGCTGTCCCAGCGGCGAAGGAGAATGCATCCCGTGACCGCGCGCGGCTCGCTCGTCATCGCGGTGACCGCGATCGTCGCCGGAGTCGTCATCGGTTTCATCGGCGGCGCGTTCCGGTGGTGCCTGCAGACCGCCGAACGGCTCCGCCTGGACCTGGTCGACTGGGCCCATCAACTACCTGGCCCCGCCTGGTTGATTCCGGCGGCCGCCGCGGCCGCCGGAGCGGGCCTGGCCGCCCTGATCGTGCGCTGGCAGCCGCTGGCGGCGGGCAGCGGTATCCAGCACGTCGAGGCGGTGTACCGCGGCCGCGCGCGCCCACCGCTGATCGGACTGGTGCTCGCGAAGTTCGTCGGCGGCGTGCTCGCGATCGGGTCCGGACTCGTGCTCGGCCGCGAAGGTCCGACCGTGCACATGGGTGCCGCCATCGGCGCGCAGGCCGCCCGGCGCGCGCGTCTCAGTGACACCGACATCCGGATGATGCAGACCGCGGTGGGCGGCGCCGGCCTGGCCGTCGCCTTCAACGCGCCGATCGCGGGGGTTCTGTTCGCCGTCGAAGAGGTGACCAGAGAGTTCCGCATGCAGATGGTGCTGGCCACCACGCTGGCGTCGGCCACCGCCGTCGGCTGCACCCGGCTGATCCTGGGCAATCACCCCGACTTCGCGGTCGCGACGATGGCCGCTCCCGCGCTGGCTTGGCTGCCGCTGTTCCTGGTCTTCGGGGTGCTGACAGGCCTGCTCGGTGCGGTCTACAACCAGACGGTGCTGTGGTTCCTCGACCACGTCACCGCTGCCGCGCGTATCCCGGCCATCGTCAAGGCGACGGCGATCGGAGCTCTCGTCGGGCTGGCGAGCTTCGTGGTACCGCTGTCGGTCGGCGATGGCCAGACCCTCACCCAGCTGCTGCTGGGCGGTCACACCCTGGTGCTCGCACTCGTCGGGGGCTACCTTGCGATCCGCTTCGTCGCCGGTCCGCTGTGCTACTCGGCCGCGCTGCCCGGGGGCCTGTTCGCGCCGCTGCTCGCTGTCGGGGCGCTGTGGGGCGTGCTGTTCGTCGGCGTCTTCGACCTCGTGTGGCCCCACGACGCGACATCACTCGCGATCCCGATGGCCATCGTCGGGATGGCCGCGTTCTTCTCGGCGACGGTCCGCGCGCCGGTGACGGGCATGGTCATCGTCATCGAGATGACCGCCACGACATCCGTGACCGTGCCGATGCTGGGCGCCACCGCCGCCGCGGTGCTGGCCGCGCAACTGGTCGGGTCCCCGCCGATCTACGACAGCCTGCGCGAGCGCATGATGCCGGAAAGCTCAGCCGGCGGCGCGCCGAAAGATCAGGACGGGCAGTAGGTCTGGGTGGCCGCGCCGACGAAGAACCCGCTCTGCTCGACCGTCCAGCCGGCGGGCTCGCTGATCTCGACCGCCACTTGCTCGGGCGCCTGCCCGGCGCCGACGTAGTCGCAGACCGCCGACGCGAGATTGATCGCGTTCTCCTCGCTGGAGAACGGGATGCCTTCGTTCTCGAGCACGGTGATGAAGACGTCGTCGCTCGGGTCCGCGATGGCCGGGGCCGCCAGTGCGGTGGCCAGACCGGCGGCGGCGACGGCCGCTGACATGATTACTGTGCCGCGCATGGCGCACCTCCTGTGAATTTGCTGACGGCGCGACATTACGCCGCCCGTCGTGACGCAGTCGTTATTTTCCGAAAATCCGCCGGGACTTCGTTCAGCGCGAAAAGGCAAGGCAGCGAATGACAATGGTGTCATTCGCGGAAACGGCCGGTTCGTGCTGACCACAGCTCCAGGGAGGCCGGCGGGGGAATGGTCACTGCCGATTCGTTGAATGGCCATGAATGGATGTCCGTTTCCGTTGTCGATGCTCCTGAGGAGGAATGGGCATTCCGTGCGACGAAATTCGCCAGCGCCTCCGGGACCCACGGCGGCGAAGAGGACCTCGGTCGCCAGCTGGAGGGAACAAGGTCCTCACTGTGTCGCGGCCCATGTGATCGGGCACCGGACGGCCCTAGGTTGGTGAGCGGGAGCACACAATGAATGAATTCATGCGCAGCAGCGACGCGTTCACCTGGTCGATGGAAAGCGATCCACGACTGAGGTCGACAGTGGTCACGGTCCTCCGCCTGGACCGGACGCCGGACTGGGACGACGTCCGTGAACGGTTTCTCCGGCTCAGCGGCGAATTGCCGATGTTCCGGCAGAAGGTGGTGGAGTCACCCCCGCCGGCGCCGCCGCGCTGGCAGGACTGCGACGAATTCGATCTCGACTTCCACATGCGCCGCATCGGCGCCCCCGGGACGGGATCGTTCGACAGTGTTCTGGAACTGGCCCGGCTGGCGCAGATGGAGGACTTCGACCGGGCCCGGCCGCTGTGGAAGATCACGTTGATCGAGGGTCTCTCCGACGGTGGGGCCGCCGTGGTCTGCACGTTCCACCACGCGCTGACCGACGGGGTGGGCGGAGTGCAGATCGCGATGGCGCTGTTCGGGCTCACCGACCTTCCGCCGCAGTCCGACGCCGCCGGCGAGGTGGCGCGCCAGCCGCTGTTCGGCGAGTACAGGGACGCGGCGCGCTACAGCGCCGGGCTGGTCGGGGGAGCCCTTGCGGGGGTGGCGACCCAGGTGCCGCGGCTGGTCTACGACGGAATCCGGCACCCGGTGCAGACCCTGGGCTCTGCCGCCGAGATGGCCTCGTCGGTCTACCGCGTAGTGCGGCCCGTGAACCAGACGGGCTCGCCGCTGATGAAGCGGCGGACACTCACGCGCCGCCTCGACGTGCTCGAGATCCCGATGCCGCCGTTGCGGGAGGCGGCCCACCGCAGCGGAGGCGCCCTCAACGACGCGTTCGTCGCGGGGGTGGCCGGAGGCCTGCGCATCTACCACGAGAAACACGATGTCGCCGTCGGTGATCTGCACCTGACGATGCCGATCAGCCTGCGGGCCGATGACGACGCACCCGGCGGGAACCGGATCACGCTGATGCGGTTCGACGTTCCGGTCGGCGTCAGCGACCCCGGACAGCGCATCCGGCAGATCCACGAGAGAACCGACCAGGTGCGTCACGAGAAGTCGCTGCCCCACACCCAGCTGATCGCCGGATTCCTCAACCGGATGCCGCGCTGGTACATCGGCTCGATCCTGCGGCACGTGGACTTCCTGGCCAGCGACGTGCCGGGGATCCCGGTACCCGTCACGCTGGGCGGGGCGAACGTGCAGATGCAGTATGCGTTCGGGCCGACGATCGGCTCGGCCGTCAACGTCACGCTGCTGACCTACGTCGACACCTGCGCGCTGGGCATCGACGTCGACACCGGGGCGATCCCCGATGTCGACCTGTTCACCGAGTGCCTGCGGGCCGGCTTCGACGAGGTACTCGCGCTGGCCGCGGACTGACGCCGGTCAGTTCTCGTCGGGAATCTCGTTGCGGGTCTGCCAGCCGGCGGGCGCGTCGGGGTCGTCGTTCTGATGGTCGAGCTTGTCCTGAAGCTCCCGCTGTTCGTCGCTGGCCTTCGTCGCGTCCTCGGGCGTGGGCGGCGGCGTGTTGTTCTGTTCCACGGTGTCCAGTTTTCTCCGTTGGCTGCAGATCCAAACCCCGACACCATGGCTTCTCGTGGCGGAGACACCACGCACGCTTATCGAGGTCACGCCACGGCGTCGGCGGCGAGCACTTCGCGTGCCGCGCGCTCGCCTGAGCGGACAGCTCCGTCGACGAAGCCGTACATCACCGCCGACGTCTCGGTGCCTGCCCAGTGGATACGCCCGCAGGGTGGTCGAAGCGCATGCCCGAACTCGGTCAGTACACCCGGTGGCGCATGGCTGATCATCCCTCCGCCGGAGTACCGCTCCACCGTCCAGTCCTGCTGCGTGAAACGCTCGGGGACAAGGGCATTCGGTCCGAAGCGGTGCGCCAGCGCTTCGGTGATGGCGGCTTCCCGGTCGGCCGGAGCCATCCTGGTCAGCCTGCGGGCTGTCGGGCCCTCGTTCACGATGGCCAGCACTCCGGGCCCGCCCTGGTGCATACCCGCGTCGATGGTGACCGCGGCGGCGGTCTCGGGTGCTGCCGACTGCCCGGTGAGGCCGTCGGCGCGCCAGAACGGTTCGTCGTAGAGGGCGTGGCATTTGAGGACCGCGCCCGAGGGCATCCGCTGGTGCAGCAGGGACCGGTCCGCCGGAAGCGCCGGCTCGTAGATGATCTGCCCGGCGATGGCTATCGGTACCGAGACGATGACCCGGGACCCCCGAACCTCCCGGCCGTCGCACCGCACGGTGACGCCCGCGCGATCCTGACTGATCGATCGGGCGGGGGCGCGCAGGCAAAGTCCGTCGGCCACGCGGGCGGCCATCTGGTGGTACAGCGCGCCCATACCCCCGACCGGGCGCGCGTCCTCGGCTGCGCCCTCCACCCCCAGCACGAAATCCGGTCCGCCCGCGCTGGCCAGCTGGTACACCACGAACAACAGGGAGAGCTCCGTGGCCGCCGACGTGTAGGAACCCGCGAGCGCCATCTCGAGCAGACTCCGCGCCCGCCGAACCGGTACATGGCGCTCCAGCCACTGCGCGAGCGTCGTCGCGTCCCATCGCCTCGCCCTGGCCGCTTCCCACGGCGCTTCCACGGGGATCGACGCGCACATCCTGCGCAGTTCCAGAAACGCGGTGGCGAGGTTACCCGACACCCACGGGCGCATGGACCAGGGAATCGTGCCGCCGTAACGGTAGATCTTGCCGTCGACGAGCATCATCGACTCCCCGTCGACGTACTGCTTGTACGACGGGACGCCGAATTCGGCCATCAGCCCATGAATCCGGTCCTGGCCCGGACCGATCCAGGTGCCGCCGTGGTCGATGTAGCTGTTGTCGACCCCTACTTCGGTGAAGGTGCGGCCTCCCGGCCGGTCCCGCGCCTCCATGACGAGCACCGAATGTCCGGCCTGGGTGAGTCGCAACGCGGCGGTGAGGCCGGCGAACCCCGCGCCGATGACGATGTAATCCGCGTCCCCCATGAGCGTCTCCCACCTCGACGGGATGAGACATTCTGCCTACGCCTGACCAGGCGGGGCGTCAACAGTTCCCGTTGGGTCACTGACGGATCAGGGTTCCCGAAACCTTTCGATAGAGCTGTCAAACTTATTGCCGGACAGGCGCTTTCGATTCGCACAAGTTGCACACCGGGGAAGACGCGGGGTAGGCTGACCGAAGCGAAGGGGAGTAGCCCCCAATCGAATGGTCGACATACTGGCCGGCGCGGTACCCGCGTCGGCCCGGCCATCCGAACCGGATTCTTCTCCGGTGGGCGAGACCTTCGGCCGCACAGACCGTTTCGGTTGTCGGCCGGAGGCGGCATGTACCCACCTCCGAACGGCAGCCACCTGACCGAGGAGTCGTTGGTGATCGCCGCCTTGCTGTTGAGCTTCGCCGTGATCTTCGTGGCCGAGCTGGGCGACAAGAGCCAGTTGATGGCGATGATGTTCGCACTGCGGTATCGCTGGTGGGTGGTGCTGACCGCAATCCTCGCAGCGACCACCGCGGTACACGTGCTGTCCGTCGCGATCGGGCACTACCTCGGCGCGGCGCTGCCCACCCATCTCCTGGGCCTGCTGGCCGGCGCGATGTTCGTGTTCTTCGGGCTGTGGACCCTGCGCGGTGACTCGCTCAGCGACGATGAGGCCTCGCGTGTCCAGCGTGCCACCGCCCCCGCGTTCTTCGTCGTGACCTCGGCGTTCATGCTCGCCGAGCTCGGCGACAAGACCATGCTCGCCACCATCACGCTGGCCGCGGACAACGACTGGTTGGGGGTTTGGATCGGTTCGACCATCGGCATGGTCGCCGCCGACGCACTCGCCATCCTGGTGGGCGCCGTGGCGGGCAAGCACCTCCCCGAGCGGTTCATCCAGATCGGGGCCGCCGGACTGTTCGTGCTCTTCGGCGCGTTCATGGTGATCGAGAACGTCTTCCCTGCCGCTCCGGTGCTGTTGGTCGCCGGCTGCGCCGTGGCGATCGTGGCCGTGCTGGGCGCGACGCTGCGTGCGCTGCCCGAGCGGCTGCGCCCGTCCGTGCTGCGGTCCGTCCGCCACGTGCCGGCCCACGCGTCGGAGCCGGTGCCGCAGGGCTCGACGGGCGTGCGGGACTGACCGTCAGATCGGTGCGACCGAGCGGATCGCGATCTGCCCGGTCTCGCACTGCCGGCACGTCAACGGGCGAACCTTCAGACGTACGTTGGCGATTCGCAGCGCTCGTTGACACATCGGGTACGGGCAGCCGCAGGACAGCGTGACCCACCACTGCGCAGGATGCGCCAGGGGCCCGCAGAAGCGTCGGCAGGTGCACAGGATGTCGGGCTCGAAATCCAGTTCCGCCAGCGACGGTTCCAGCATTGTGGTCACGGCCCCCAAGGCTAAAGTGAAGGTCGAGACTTGTGCGGTAGGCGCGCGCGGCCAGTTCGCGCGGCGATACGGACGGCGCTGCGGGCGAGGCCCCGGAAGGCCCCGCCCGTGCGCCGTTCCTATAGGCGAATCCAGCGGCCCAGGAACCAGAAGCCCCAGCCGTCGCCGTTACCGGCCGGCAGCGGCCGTACCTGCTGGCCGTTGTACTGGAACGGCTGATGGTCCTGACGGCCCTGGTCGATACCGCGGTGCTGCCAGTCGCCGTTCGGCTGCGGAGCCGGCTGGCAGGCCGGGGTGCCCGGCCGGCCACACGGCCCACCGGGTTCGGCGCCGGCGATCCCTGACCCGGCGGAGAGAAGACCCGCGAGTGCGATTCCACCGGCGATCGCCGAGGCGCCCAGCGTACGGGTGAATGTCATGTGTCGCTCCGTTCGTCATCTGTGTCGTGTGGGGCATTCCGCCACACGAGCGACGACGCTAGGGGCGCGGCTTGGGTGAGCGATGTGCACAGCCTGGGTGCGCGCTTTGCATCCGGTCACGAATCGAATTCGGAACGGCAACAGCATGATTCATGTGCCACCGGTCACATGCGCCCCGGCGTCGCCGGGCAGCCGCGCAGTCTCGACCAGCGAGAGGGCCAGCACCGCGCCGAGCACCACGAATGTCCAGGCGAAGGACGTCAGAACCGTCAGCATCAGGGCGGCCACGGCGATGCCCAGGCCCGCGGCGAGCTCCTGCACCGCGGCGTTGAGTGTGTTCGCGTGCGTGAGCTCCTCACCGTCGACGTCGGCGAACGCGAGGCTGGCGTAGGCGGTGAAGCCGATCGAGCGCAGGGCTCCGCTGACGTACAGGATCAGCACCATCACCGCGACCGGCATCCCCGGCCGGAGGACGGCCAGCATTCCGAACCAGGCCACGGAGACGATCCCGGTGACGAGCAGGACGCGCTTGATGCCCCATCGGCGCATCAGCGGCGTGGTGACCGGCTTGATGGTCAGGTTGCCCAGGAACAACGCGGTGACCATCAGACCCGCCGCGAACGGCGACCAGCCGAATTCGAGTTGGAACAGCAGCGGCAACAGGAACGGAACGGCGGTGACGACCAGCCGGTACACCGAGCCGCCGGTCACCGAGACGCGCAGTGTCCGTACCCGCAGCACTGCCGGCCGGATGAGAGGTGACGGACTGCGACGCAGGTGCCGACCGGAGATCGCCAGGCACACCGATCCCACGAGCACACCGGCGGCCACCGCGGGCCACGACGTTCCGCTGGCCCGCACCTGTTCCACGGCGATGAGCGTCGCGCCGATACCCCCGCCGAGGAGGAGCAACCCACGCCAGTCGAAAGGCCGCACCGGCGGGGCGGCGGGTTCACCGCGGATCAGTCTGAGCGCCAACACAAATCCCACCAGCCCGATCGGGAGGTTGACGAAGAAGATCCACCGCCAGGATCCAAGCGTGGCGATGGCGCCACCGAGGGCGGGAGCCAGCACGGGCGCGGTGAGCGCCGGCCACGTCAGCAGCGCGATCGCCCGTACGAGGTCGGTCTTGGCGCTGAAACGCAGCACCGCCAGCCTGCCGACGGGGACCATCAGCGCGCCACCGATGCCCTGCGCCACCCGCATGCCGACCAACATCGGAAGCGACGTGCTGAGCGCACACCCAAGTGAGGCGACGGTGAACACCGCGATCGCGGTGACGAACACCGGACGGATGCCGAACCGGTCGGCCAGCCATCCGCTGCACGGGATCAGCACCGCGACCGTCACCAGGTAGGCCGAGATCGCGACGTTCACGTCGACGGCGGCCACCCCGAAAGACGTTGCGATGGCCGGGATCGCGGGTGCGATGATGCTGGCATCCAGGATCTCCATGAAGAACGCGCCCGCAACCAGCAGTGCCATCCCCCTCGGGAACGAGGGGGATGGCACCGACTGCGTCATGGGCTCCCAACCTAGCCACCGCCCGGCCGTGCCGGCGGCTGGGTCAACGGGAGCAGTTCAGCGTGACGGTCACCTTCCGTTGCGGGAAGGTGGTGAAGACGTTGATGTCGTCGTCGTCGATCGGGATGATCTGCGCCGGGCTGGAGAAGCTGTTGACGTTCGTGACCTCACACTCGTCCAGCGGGCCGCTCCCGATGCGGTTGACGCGCACGTCGGCGCCGGAGGCCTTGAGCTGGTTGATGGTCGCCACGGCGTTGCCGCCGGCGTCGGCGTTCGGTGCGGCGTGCGCCGGCACGGCGAACGCCACCAGCGCACCGAAGGGCAGCAGGCCGGCGGCCACGAAAGTCTTCATCCGGAAACTCCTTGTGTTGAGGGCTCGTTGAGCGGTCACAACCGATGACACGGTGGTGCGGGCCGATCGGTTCAACGCGCGCCCGAAAGAGAAGAATTCCGCCGCCGCGGTGTCAGCGAGCGCCGAATCCGCGGGCCCACGAGGTTGGCACGCGCGCCCACGCCGGCACTCCGATAACCTGTACCCGGTCGTCGCTCCCGACGCCGCATCTTCTCAGGTTCAGACTGCAGCCTTCCGACATACCCGACCCCCGGCGGGACGGGACGAGACGAGGCTCTCCGACGTGCAGCAATTCACCGAACACCAGCTCGACGGCGTGCTCGTCGTCGCCGCATCCGGTGCCGTCGACATGCTGACCGCTCCCGCTCTACAGGACGCGATGACAGCGGCGGCGGACCGGCGGCCCGCCGGCTTGATCCTGGACATGACCCAGGTGGAGTTCCTCGGATCGGCGGGCATGCAGGTGCTGATGACCACGCGCAAACAGCTCGCGCCCGAGACGCGGTTCGCGGTTGTGGCCGACGGGCCGGCGACCAGCCGGCCGCTGACGATCACGGGCATCTCCGACTACATCGAGATGTTCTCCTCGCTCGAGGTCGCGCTGACGAACTTCGCGGATTGAATGTTTGAGATCCCGCGGCTTCGGGAACAGACGCATCGCTGAGCGGCCGGGCCGCTCCCCGGATCGGCCGGCGTCGTCCCCGGGCAGAAGACTGCAGAGGGAGCGCTCCCGTGGGTGACAACAATTCCGGGCCCGAAGAAGCCATCAAGGGTGTCGTCGAGGGCGCCAAAGGCAAGGCCAAAGAGGTCGTCGGCGTGGTGACGGGCCGCGACGACCTGCAGCGTGAGGGCGAGGCTCAGCAGGACAAGGCCGACGCGCAGCGCGAGGCCGCCCAGAAGGAGGCCGAGGCCGAGAGTGCCCGCGCCGCGGCGAAGGCCAACGAGGAGCGGCAGAAGGCCGAGCAGTCGTAGGCTGGGCGCCGTGATTTCCGTGCCATGACCGTCACGTCCATTCACAGCAGGTCAGCGAGGGGTCGAAGCTTCTGCGTCGCTTCGACGTCGCTGACTGTCGCGTGCCGGACGCGGGGTCGCGGGCGGGAGAAGGAGGCGACGGTCGCGGTCGCCGGCGAGGTGGACGCGGCCAACGCCAAGCACTTCGCGCACGCGGTCCGCGAGGCCGCGGGCGCCTCCCGGGCGGTGATCGTCGATCTGACCGGCGTGCCCTTCATGGCCTTCGACGGCGCATCGGCGCTGTACGCCATCAGTGCCCATTTCTCGCGCGAGGACGTCGCCTGGTGTGTGGTCGGCAGTCCTGCCGTCGCCCGCGTCCTGCAGCTGTGCGACCCCGAAGGCCTGATTCCGCAGGCGGTCGTCCCGATTCTCAGGGGCGTGGAGCCGGCGTGACGCGGACGCCGCGGGACGGTTTCAGCGAATTCCGCATGTCGCGTCGGGGGTCCAGGGGCCCACTTTGCTGGCCTGTCACGCTGTGATTTGGCGCTCACTTTCACCGCCAAACATAAGAACCGGTGTTTCGGCCGAATCCGTCACATTCTCGCGCGGCGGTTGCGGGCCGGTCGTCACGCGCTGTTCACCGCTGGTTTTCGAATTGCCATCTCGAGATAACAACTGAGTAACGAAGAGAATCTTAAGGGTGCACTGAGAGTCCTGGCCCGCCCGGGGCAGCTGGGGACCTTTGGCACCTCTGACCTTGATTTCCCGTCGTTAGACTCGGCTCAGACCGCGCCCGCGAGGGTTGCTGACGGACGAAATCGATCCCGGGGACATTCTTCCCGGCGGAGGTGAGATCTACAGATGGCTAACTTCGTGATGCCTACGGGGCGGATGCGTAAGGACACCGCGGGTGTGTCCCGTGAGGTTGCTGTGACCGACGATGCCCTCGTGGACGCTGTGGCGGCCGACGTGGTGCTCGAGCGCGAGATCGTGATGGGTCGAGGCCCGGTGGGCGACCTCGCCGCCGGATCCGGCGCCGTCGCGGTGGCCGCCCCGGCCGACGACACGGTCACACTTCTCGATCCGGCCACCCTCGCCGAGCGCGCCGTGGTGGCGCTCGGGGGCGAGCCGACGGCCATCGTGGTCTCCGACGACCGCGCCTACGTGAGCACCGCGTCGGCCAACCAGGACGCGATCGCCGTGGTGGACCTCGAAGCCGGACAGGTGACCGCGACGTTCCCCGTGGCCTCCGGAGTCACCGCGCTGACGGTCAGCCCCGACGGCAAGCGGGTCTACGCGGGCCGCACGAGCGGTGACCACGTCGAGGTCACCGTCATCGACGTCACCGCGGAGCGCGCCGGAACCATCGATATCGGCCGGGGGCCGGCGGCCAACATCGACGCCCTGGCGATGGACCCTCGCGGCCGGCGGCTCTTCGTGGCCGTGACCGACGACCGCGGCAGCCAGCTGGTCATCGTCGACGCCGAGACCACCCGTGTGCAGCACGTCGTTCCGGTCGGGTCCCCCCTGCGTGACCTCGCGTCCGCCGGCGACACCCTGTACGCGCTGACCTCCGATCGTGCCGTCGGCGGCGCGGTGCACATCATCGACCTGTCCGTCGCCACGGTGACCGACACGGTGGTCGTCGGCGGTGCGCCGACGCAGCTGGCGCTGAGCCCCGACGAGGCGCGCGCGTACGTCGTCGACTACGACCGCGTCATCGTGGTGTGCACGGTGAGCCTCGAGGTCGTCGACGCGCTGACCGTCGCCGCTCGGCCGTCGTGTGTGGCGCCGTCCGCCGACGGCAGCCGGCTCTTCATCGCGGACTACTCCGGGCGTGTCAGCGTGTTCTCGGTCGAGTCGACCATCGGGATCCTGTACTCCCAGTTGCTCGCGACCGACCCGATCGCGCTGGCCGTCCCGCGGTCGCGCCAGCCCGTCACGGTCTGAGGGCGCTCAACGCCACTGGTAGCGGATCTTCGGCCGGCCGGCCTTGCCGTAGTCGGTGTGCCGGCGCACCGTGCCCTCGTCGGCGAGCCGCTCGAGATAGCGCCAGGCCGTCACGCGGGACACTCCGATCTGCTTGGCGACGTCGTCTGCGTTGACGCCGTTGTCACCGGAATCCCGCACCGCCCGGGCGATTTCGTCGTTGGTGCCGGGCGCGACGCCCTTCGGCGCGGTGGTGCGGTACGGGCCGATCCGCAGTTCGGACAGTGCCCGGTCGACCTCGGCCTGGCTGGCCGCGTCGGTCCCCGCCGGTAGCGCCTCGCGGTAGCGGGCGTAGCGCTCGAGGCGATCCCGGAACGCGGCGAACGTGAACGGCTTCAACAGATAGGCCAGCGCGCCGTGACCGACTGCCGCGCGGACCATCTCCAGGTCGCGCTCCGAGGTGATCGTGATGATGTCGGGAGCCGGCCGCAGGCCCGACAGCGCCGAGGCCAGCGCGATACCGTTGGCGTCCGGCAGGCCGATGTCGAGCAACACCAGGTCGATCGGGGCGTCCGACGCCGCCGCCTCCGAGGCCGCCCGCATGGCGTCACGCGCCGTGTGCGCCACCGCCGCGACCGAAAATCCTTGCAGGCGGCCAAGATACGTCTGATGCGCGTCGGCGATCAGCGGCTCGTCCTCGACGATGAGCACCCGGATCACGGGGACGCCACCGTCACGGTCACCACAGAGCCGTACGACACGTCGGCGGTGAGCAGGCCGCCGTGCCGCTTGACCACCTGAGCCACCAGCGCCAGCCCAAGGCCGTGCTGCTCGGCGTCGCTGCCCGACTTCGTCGAATACCCGCGCCGCATGGCTTTCTCGAACGTTGTGGGGTCCATACCTTCTCCGCTGTCGGCCACCCGGATGAGCAGACGGGTGTCGCTCTGGCTCACGGTCACCTCCACCCACGGATCGGTCTTGTCGCAGGCGTCCATCGCGTTGTCGATCAGATTGCCGAGCACGGTGACCATCTCCGAACCGGAGAGCACGTGCCCGTCGCCGGCCGGCAGATGGGTTTCCTCGGTGACGGTCAGCTCGATACCCCGTTCGTCGGCCTGCGCGGTCTTGCCCAGAAGCAGTGCGACGAGCGCCGGTTCGCCGACCGCGGTGGAGAGCCGGTCGACGAGTTGTTGGGACAGTTCGAGTTCCGCGGTGGCGAACCGGACCGCTTCGTCGGCGCGACCCATCTCGACCATGGTCACGATGGTGTGCAACTTGTTGGCCGCCTCGTGGGCCTGGGATCGCAGCGAGTCGGTGAGCACCTTCAGGGAGTTCAATTCACCCAGCGCGCCCTGCAATTCGGTTCGGTCGCGGATCGTGACCACCTCCGACGACCTTCCGGCCGATGACACCGGCGAGCGGTTGACCACCAGCACCCGGTCGTCGGTGACATGGACCTCGTCGCGCGCGCCGGGGTTGAAGGACTGCAGGAACTCCGGCAGATCCGCGCGGTCCACGTCGCCGGCCGGCAGCGAGAGCAGCCGGCGCGCCTCGTCGTTGACCACGGCCACACCGTCGCGGTCGAGCACGATCAGGCCCTCGGACACCGAATGCAGGATCGCGTCGTGATGGTCGTACATCACCCGCAACTCGTCGGGCCGCAACCCGCGGGTCTGCCGCAGCAGGCGGCGGCGGATGCCCCACACCCCGACCAGCGACACCGCGAGGGCGCCGGCGCCGACGGCCGCGATCACCGGCCATTGTGAGCGCCACCGTTCGGCCAGGCTCTTCTGCAGGATGCCCGCCGCCACCAGGCCGACGATCCGGCCCGACGAATCGCGCACCGGTGCCACCGCACGGATCGACGGGCCCAACGTGCCGGTGTAGGTCTCGGTGAACGTCTCGCCGCGCAGCGCCGGCTCGATGGTGCCCAGGTAGGCGCCGCCGATCTGGGCCGGGTCGGTGTGGGTGAACCGGGTCCGGTCCGGCGCCATGATCGTGATGAACGCGATGTCGGTGTGCGTGCGCACGGTCTCGGTGACGGGCTGCAGGATTTCGGTGGCCCGGCCCGATTCGATCGCGGCCGCCGTCGACGGCGCGTCGGCCAGCGAGGTGGCGATGCCGACCACTTGTTCCCGGGCGGCGGCGTCGCCGTCGCGGCGGGCGTCGATCAGGGCGAGCGCGCTGCCTGCCGCGACGATCAGCGCGATCACGAGCACCTGCAGCGCGATCGCCTGGCCGGCCAGGGACCGCGGCCACGCCGCCCGGATCCTCCCCATTGCGCCGCGCCTCCTCTGAACGAAATGCACTAAAACGTGACCTGGCTCACGCGCTCACCGACCATCCTTTCAGACCACTTCGTCACGTCGACTCTGGAGGAAGCACATGAACACCACGATGGACAGGTCGGCTCGCGAGCCGGGGCCGACGTCAGCGCCCAAGCGGCGCGACCGCACCCACTGGCTCTACATCGCCGTCATCGTCGCGGTGCTCGCCGGTGTCGGGGTCGGCATCCTGGCGCCAGAGGTGGGCAAGAGCGTCGGCGTGCTCGGCACGATGTTCGTGGCGCTGATCAAGATGATGATCGCGCCGGTCATCTTCTGCACGATCGTGCTCGGCATCGGATCGGTCCGCAAGGCGGCCACCGTAGGCAAGGTCGGCGGGCTGGCGTTCGTGTACTTCCTCGTGATGTCGACGTTCGCGCTGGCGATCGGCCTCGTCGTCGGCAACCTGCTGCACCCCGGAACGGGGCTCCACCTGTCCGAGAGCGCCGCGGGCAAGGGCGTCGAACTCGCCGACAAGGCGCACGAGGCCGGCGGCCTGATGGACTTCGTGCAGGGCGTCATCCCGACGTCGCTGTTCTCGGCATTGACCGAAGGCAGTGTGCTGCAGGCGCTGTTCATCGCCCTGCTCGTCGGCTTCGCGATCCAGGGCCTCGGGTCGGCGGGTCAGCCGATCCTGCGCGGTATCGAGCATCTGCAGAAGCTGGTGTTCAAGGTCCTGGTGATGATTCTGTGGCTGGCGCCGATAGGTGCGTTCGGCGCGATCGCCAACGTCGTCGGCCAGACCGGCTGGGCCGCGGTGGGTCAGCTGTTGACGTTGATGGTCGGCTTCTACATCACCTGCGCGATCTTCGTCTTCGGTGTGCTCGGTGCGCTGCTGCGCATGGCGTCGGGGGTGTCGATCTTCAAGCTGGTGCGCTACCTGGCCCGCGAGTACCTGCTGATCGTGTCGACGTCCTCGTCGGAGTCGGCGCTGCCCCGGCTGATCGCCAAGATGGAGCACCTCGGTGTCGACCGCTCGACCGTCGGCGTGGTCGTGCCCACCGGCTACTCGTTCAACCTGGACGGCACCGCGATCTACCTGACGATGGCGTCGCTGTTCATCGCCGGCGCGCTGGGCGACCCGTTGTCGCTGACCGAACAGATCGGGCTGCTGGTCTTCATGATCGTCGCCTCCAAGGGCGCGGCCGGGGTGACCGGTGCCGGGCTGGCGACCCTGGCCGGCGGTCTGCAGGCCCACCGGCCCGACCTGCTCGACGGCGTGGGACTGATCGTCGGCATCGACCGGTTCATGTCCGAGGCCCGCGCGCTGACCAACTTCTCGGGCAATGCGGTGGCCACGCTGCTGGTCGGGTCGTGGACGCGCACCGTGGACAAGGTCAAGGTCGACGCGGTGCTGGCCGGACGGGACCCGTTCGACGAGCTGACCATGCTCGACGATGATCACGGCTCGCGCGTTCAGGAGCCGCAGCAGGAGAAGTTCCCTGCCGCGGTGTAGAGCGTGCAGGAAAGTCCCGGCCGGGTCCCCTTCGGCCGGGACTTTTCTCGTGTGCGAGCAGACCCGAACTCAGTGCGAGCAGTCGAGGGAGACCGAGATCGACTGGTGTACAACCACATCGACGATGTCGACGTCGCGGTGCCGACCGTCCCGGTCGACCACGCGCACCGGCTGCGTCACCTGCTGCGGGTTGCGCACGCTCAGCACCGTGCAGTCCTCGAGCGGAGCACTGCCCACGCGGTCGATGTTGACCGTGTAGCCCGCGCTGCGCAGTTGTTCGATCACGATCAGCGGGTTCTGGTCCTCGGCGGCCGCCTGGCCCGCCGGGCTCAGCACGACCCCGAGTGCCGCCGCCACCGCCATCCATGCCCATCGCATGGTCTACCTCCGTCACCCCGGCCGCTGGGTATATCGCTTGCCGACAGTGACACGTTTCGCGGGCGGCCACGGTTCACATTCCTCCGGCGAGCAGACACGAAATCAGGCAATTCCCGCCGATTCCGTAGGAGTTCGCGTCTGCTCGGCGGAAGAAGCCTCACCGCTGCGCGCGCTGGTAGGCCGTCACCACCGCCGCCCCGCCCAGCCCGATGTTGTGCTGCAGCGCGGCGGTGACACCGTCGACCTGACGCTTGTCCGCGTCACCGCGCAACTGCCACGTCAACTCGCTGCACTGGGCCAGACCCGTCGCGCCCAGCGGATGCCCCTTGGAGATCAGCCCGCCCGACGGGTTGACCACCCAGCGTCCGCCGTAGGTGGTGTCCTCGTCGTCGATCAGCTTGGGTGCTTCGCCGGGCCCACACAGCCCGAGGGCCTCGTAGAGCAGCAACTCGTTGGCCGAGAAGCAGTCGTGCAGCTCGATCACCTGGAAGTCCTGCGGACCCAGCCCCGACTGGTCGTACACCTTCTGTGCCGCTTGCACATTCATGTCGTAGCCGATGATGTTGGCCGCGCTGCCGTCGAACGTGGACGCGAAGTCGGTGGTCATCGCCTGCCCGACGATCTCGACCGCCCGCTCGGCCAGGTCGTGCCGCGCCACGAAGTCCTCGCTCGCGAGCACCACGGCCGCCGATCCGTCCGACGTCGGCGAGCACTGCAGCTTGGTCAGCGGGTCGGAAATCATCTTCGCCGCCAGGATGTCGTCGAGGCTGTACTCGTCCTGGAACTGGGCATACGGATTGTTCACCGAATGCTTGTGGTTCTTGTAGCCGATCTTTGCGAAATGTTCAGCAGTGCTTCCATATCTGCGCATGTGCTCGCGGCCGGCGGCGCCGAACATCCACGGCGCCACCGGGAACTGCATGGCGTCGATCTCGTTGAGCGCCAAGATGTGTCGCTTCAAAGGCGATTCCCGGTCCTCGGCGCCGCCGCCGAGCGAGCCGGGCTGCATCTTCTCGAAGCCCAGCGCCAGCACGCAGTCGGCCAGCCCGCCGCGAATCGACTGCGCGCCCAGATACAGGGCGGTGGATCCGGTCGAGCAGTTGTTGTTGACGTTGACGATCGGGATCCCCGTCATGCCCAGCTCGTAGAGGGCGCGCTGGCCCGAGGTGGAGTCCCCCGAGCAGTAGCCGACATAGCCTTGCTCGATCAAGGAGTAGGCGACACCGGCGTCCTCGAGCGCCTTGGTGCCGGATTCCCGCGCCATTTCGGGATAGTCCCAGCCTTCCCGGCGGCCCGGCTTCTCGAACTTGGTCATCCCGACGCCGACGACGAACACTCGCTTCATCTGCCATCCCTTCCCTAATCGCGCCCGACCCAGCGTGCGCTGGTGTACACCTGAAGGTAGAACACGTTCTAGTTTCGATCCAGCGTTTGCGAGGAGGCGACATGGCGCTGCGCGTCGTGCAGTGGGCGACCGGCGGCGTCGGGGTCGCCGCGATCAAGGGCGTGCTCGAGCATCCCGAGCTCGAACTCGCCGGGTGCTGGGTGCATTCGGCGGCCAAGGCCGGCCGCGACGTCGGCCACCTGATCGGCACCGCACCTCTCGGTGTCACCGCCACCGACAGCATCGACGAGATCCTGGCCACCGACGCCGACGCGGTGATCTACTCCCCGCTGATCGCGAATCCCGAAGAGGTCATCGCGCTGCTGCGGTCCGGCAAGAACGTCGTCACCCCGGTCGGGTGGCTGTATCCCAGTGAGCGCAGCGGCGCCCCGCTGCGGGAGGCGGCACTGGCGGGCAATGCGACCCTGCACGGCACCGGCATCGCGCCGGGCGGCATCAGCGAGAAGTTCCCGCTGATGCTCTCGGCCATGTCGACGGGCGTGACGTTCGTCCGCGCAGAGGAGTTCTCCGATCTGCGCACCTACGAGGCGCCGGACGTGCTCCGCCACGTGATGGGATTCGGTGAGACCCCGGACAAGGCGCTGACCGGCCCGATGCAGAAGATGCTCGACGCCGGGTTCATTCAGGCCGTCCGGATGTGCGTGGACCAACTCGGCTTTCATTCCGATCCCAAGGTGCGGGCCACCCAGGAGATCGCGGTGGCCACCGCGACCATCGACTCCCCGATGGGGCCGATCGAGCCGGGGCAGGTCGCCGGACGCAAATTCCACTGGGAGGCGCTGGTCGAGGGGGAGCCGGTGGCGCGGGTGACGGTGAACTGGCTGATGGGGGAGGAGCACCTCGACCCGGCGTGGTCGTTCGGCCCGGCCGGGCAGCGCTACGAGATGGAGGTGCGCGGTAACCCCGACTTCACCGTCTCGGTGAAGGGCTTCCAGTCCGAGGTCGGTGGCGAAGGCCCGGAGTACGGCGTGGTCGGCACGGCCGCACACTGTGTGAACTCGGTGCCCGCGGTGTGCGCCGCGCCGCCGGGCATCGCGACCTACCTGGACCTCCCGCTGATCAGCGGCAGGGCGGCACCCGGGCTGTAGGTGACTAGCATCGCGATATGCCCGGAGCCGTGTGCTGATGTGCCGACTGTTCGGGCTGCACGCCGGCACCGCAGTGCCGGCGACGTTCTGGTTGCTCGACGCACCCGACAGCCTGGCCGAACAGAGCCGGCGCAACCCCGACGGCACCGGCCTCGGATACTTCGACGCGGCGGGCCGCCCGGTGGTCGACAAGCAGCCCCTGGCGGCCTGGGAGGACGCAGAATTCGCCCGGGAGGCCCGCGAGGTGACCGCGTCGACGGTTCTCGCCCATGTGCGTTACGCGTCCACCGGTTCCCCCGACGCGGCGAACACCCACCCCTTCCTTCAGGACGGCCGGCTGTTCGCCCACAACGGCGTGGTCGACGACCTCGATGTGCTCGACGCCCGGTTGGCCGAGTTGCAGGTCGCGAATCTTGTTGTCGGTCAAACGGATTCGGAACGCGTATTCGCGCTCATCACGGCCTCGGTGCAGCGTCACGGCGGTGACGTCGGTGCCGGCCTGCTCGATGCCGTGAACTGGCTCGCCGCCCACGCGGGCATCTACGCACTGAACATCCTGCTGTGCACCGCCACCGACATGTGGGCGCTGCGCTATCCCGACACCCACGACCTGTTCCTGCTGGACCGTCGCCGGCCCGCGCGGCATGCGCCGTTCGAGTTGCGCAGCAGGAGGATTCACAGCCGGGCCGCGCAGCTCGACGACGCCCCGTCGGTGGTGTTCGCCACCGAACGGATGGACGACGACCCGGCCTGGCGACCGCTGGGCGACGGCGAACTCGTGCACGTCGGACCCGGCCTCGACATCACCTGCGCCACCGGGGCGGTGGCAGCACCGACACACAGCCTGACGGCGGCGGACTTGACTCCGGTCGCGGCGGCAAGCCAGCGTTCCGGCTGAGGGAAGGGATCACGATGACAGACGTGGAGGTGCCGACGCCGCCTCGCGACGTGACGGGCACCAAGCGCGCCCTCGTGCTCGCCGGCGGTGGATTGGCGGGGATCGCTTGGGAGACAGGAATGTTGACGGGTATCGCCGACGTCGAGCCGGCTGCGGCGCACGCGCTGCTCGACTCCGATGTGGTGCTGGGCACCTCGGCCGGGTCGACGGTCGCCGCGCAACTGGGCAGCGGTACGCCGATCGAGGAGTTGTTCGCCCGGCAGCTCTCCGATGAGGCGGGGGCGGCTGAGATCCACCCCGGGGTGTCGGTCGATGCCATCTCGGAGTTGTTCCTCGCGGCGATGCTCACCCCCGGCGCCACCCGGGAACAGAAGCTGCAGCAGATCGGCGCGGTGGCAGCGGCCACCGACACCGTCGCAGAGCCGGTCCGGCGCGCGGTGATCGAGCATCGGCTGCCGTCCCACGACTGGCCGGCGCGCGACCTGCGCATCACCGGAATCGACATCGCCACCGGCGAACTCGTGGTGTTCGACCGCACATCGGGAGTGGGGCTGGTCGACGCGGTGGCCGCCAGTTGCGCGGTGCCCGGGGCGTGGCCGCCGGTCACCATCGGCGACCGGAGCTACATGGACGGCGGCGTGCGCAGCACCGTGAACATGTCCGCGGTCACCGACTGCGACGTCGCGGTCGCCCTCGTCCCGTCCGGCGCGGACACCCCGTCGCCGTGGGGAAGCGCCACGATCGAGGAGATCGACGCGTTCCCCGGAACGACGCTGGCGGTGTTCGCCGACGCCGAGGCGCTCGCGGCGTTCGGCCCCAACCCGCTGGACCCGGCCTGCCGAGCACCGTCGGCGCACGCCGGCCGCGCGCAGGGCCGTCGCGAAGCCCGCCGGGTCGCCGATTTCCTAGGCGTCTGAACCGGATTCGGGCACCCTGGCCTCCAGGGTGTCGAGTGCGACGCTGGCGAGTTCCTGGCCGATGTCGATCACCTCAGTGGCGCGGTGGAAGTCCAGGCTCCGGCACACCGTGCGCGGCACCTCGATGAGCAGATCGGGCGGATAGGCCGCCAGCGTATGGCGTGCCAGCGCCGCCTGTGCGATGTCGATGACGCGGTTCATCACCTCGAACGCACCCAGCTTGGGCACGAGGTGGCCGGCCGGTTCGGTGACGGGCTCGTCGTCGCCCACCGCGAACCGGCCCAGCACCGCCCGCCCCGTCGGGGTGTCCAGCAGCGAGCGGGCCGCCTTGGTGTCGAGCAGTGACGACGAACTGCGCCACATCCGGTTCAGCCAGTCCCCGGTGGGCTGCCGGGACTCGTGCTCGCGGCGGTGCGTTTCCGGATCCTCCCCGGACAGGCTGACCGCGATCGTGACGTCGGCGGCGACCGCCGCGATCGGCGCCATCGGCAGCGGGTCGAGGATGCCGCCGTCGGCGAGCAGCCGCCCGTCGAGCACATGCGGCGTGATCACACCGGGGATCGCGATCGAGGCCCGGATCGCGTCGTCGACCGGGCCTCGCTGCATCCAGACCGACTTACCCGTGATCAGATCGGTGGCCACCGACGTGTACGGGATCGGCAGCGCCTCGATGGTGGCCTCGCCGAGGATCTCCCGGACGGCGTCGAGGATCTTCTCCGCCCGCAGCACCCCGGCCGACGTGATCGACGGGTCGAGCAGGCGAAGAACCGCGCGCTGGGTCAGCGAGCCCGCCCAGGACGTGTACTCGTCGAGCTTGCCCGCCGCCTCCAGGCCCCCTACCAGAGCACCCATCGACGAGCCGGCGATGCCGACGATCTCGTGGCCGCGCTCGTGGAGCTCGTTGATCACGCCGATGTGGGCATAACCTCGTGCGCCCCCACTGCCCAGAGCCAATGCGACCCGCATCCGCCCATTCTCGCGCGTGAGATCCGGCGTGTACGGGCAACCCTGTCAACCATGATCGGACAACTGCGTTCTGTCGTCGTCGACTGTCCCGACCCGCAGGGGCTGGCGGGATTCTGGGCCGAGGTGCTGGGTGGCGCCGTCACCGAGGAGGAGCCGGACTGGGTCGTCGTCACCGACCCGTCGGGGCGTCGGCTGGCCTTCCAGCTCTCACCCGAGCACCAACCGCCCCGGTTCCCCGACGCCCACGCCTCCCAGCAGTTCCACCTCGACGTCGTGATCGACGACGACGTCGACGCTGCCGAGCGTGAGGTTCTCCGCCTGGGCGGCACGCGCGTCACCGACGCCGAGGGGGAGGACCACTTCCGCGTGTTCCGTGATCCCGCGGGTCACCCGTTCTGCCTGGTGTGGGGCGTCGACACCTGACGCGCTACCCGCACAGCGCGTCGGCGGCGGCCTCGACCGCGACGATCACCGCGGACTGCTGTCCGGCCGACAACTCCGACCACCTCTTGTCGAAGTCGCCGGGTCCCACCGTCGGTGCGCTCTGCAGCGTCTTCAGGTACGGCTCGATCTGCGTCTTCGGGTCACCGCCCTGCTGGTCCATCCACGTCCGCGCGGCGCGGCAGGCCTGGAAGTAGTCGTCCTCGGTGGACTCGGCGGGGGCGCCCACCTTGGTGGTGACCCCGCCTGGGGACACGGCGATCGCGTCGGGCGCCAGCGAGGTCGAACTCGTCGGCGATGCCGACGACGTCGAGGCCTCGGACGGGGACGACGACGGAGCAGCGGGCTCGGGAGCCGAGGAGCATCCCGCCGAGGCCAGCGCACCCGCGACGACGACAGCGGCGACCCGGACAACAGGACTGGGCATGCCGCCAATGTAGGCAACCGGTGGCGGGCACCGAACTGCGGGTATTCAGATTCACCGTGAGGTTATCCGCCGAG
Source organism: Mycolicibacterium psychrotolerans (assembly GCF_010729305.1). Lineage (NCBI taxonomy): Bacteria > Bacillati > Actinomycetota > Actinomycetes > Mycobacteriales > Mycobacteriaceae > Mycobacterium > Mycolicibacterium psychrotolerans. Next base: position 2,179,590 of record NZ_AP022574.1, read on the forward strand.
CCTGGCGGGACGGCGAAACTCTGTGGAACACTGGCCCCGTGATGAACGAGATGTCGTTGGAGTGTTGTCCGGCCTGACGCCGACCCCTCCCACCCGTTCATCTTCTTCTGGAGTATCCCCATGGTTCTCGCGCCTACCCGGCTGCGCCCTGCCGACCTGCTGCACGCCACCGACCGCTACGCCGCCGACGTTCTGGGCGGGCGGTACGACCGTGTGCTGCCGGCCGGCGGAACCCCCGCCGCCGAACGCTGGTTCACCCGGCTGCACGGCGATGACGAGCTGGACGTGTGGCTGATCAGCTGGGTGCCCGACCGTTCGACCGAACTGCACGACCACGGCGGCTCCCTCGGCGCGCTGACCGTGGTGTCGGGTGCGCTGCAGGAGACCCGATGGGACGGTGAGCAGCTGCGGCACCGCAGGTTGGCGGCGGGGGACCAGGCCGCGTTCCCGCTCGGCTGGGTGCACGACGTGGTCTGGGCGCGCGACACCATCAGCGTCGCCCGGCCCAGCCCCACCCTGAGCGTGCACGCCTACTCCCCGCCGTTGACCGCGATGTCCTACTACGAGGTCTCCGAGCGGAACACGTTGCGCCGCATGCGGACCGAATTGACCGATCAGCCGGAGGGAAAATAGATGGGCAGCCGCATCGACGTGGTTCTGGAGAATGCACGCACGAAGATCAAGCGGTTGTCCGCCGACGAGGTGCCGGCCGCGCTGCGCCGCGGCGCGATCCTCGTCGACATCCGGCCCGCCGCACAGCGCGCCCGCGAAGGAGAGATGCCGACGGCACTGATCGTGGAGCGCAACGTGCTGGAGTGGCGCCTCGACCCCACCAGCGACGCCCGGCTGCCGCAGGCCGTCGACGACGACGTGGAGTGGGTGGTGCTGTGCTCGGAGGGCTACACCTCCAGCCTTGCGGCGGCGGCGCTGCAGGAGATCGGGCTGCACCGCGCCACCGACGTCATCGGCGGCTACCACGCGCTCAAGGGCGTGCTGGTCTACTAGCTGTTCTCGTCCGACCGCAACAGCGAACGCAACCGCTCCGTCTTCTCCTGAGACCACCCCGGCGGCAACAGGATCGACGCCCACGCGTCGGCCACGTTGCGCACGTACACATGGCCGTGTCCGTCGGGCACGTTGACCGCGACGGCCATGTCGGCGGACACCTGCAGGAACGTGACGACCGGTATCCACTCCATGTCGGGCGACACGTCGTAGCCCCGGGGTTCCCGTAACCAATCAGGTTGGGCGAACAGCAGATCCGGGTTCCACCACGCGATCGGATCCGAGGCGTGCTGCAGGTAGACCGCGCGGGGCTGTTCCCACGGATCGTGCGGACGTTGCAGATCGCGCGCCTCGGCGACGAAGCGGACGTTGGCACCCTTGTCGTAGACGGGCAGCCACTCCGGCGAGCCGGGGTCGCGGTTGTGGGTCAGGTCGGCCCAGATCGTGTTGTTGAACGTCGGACCGCTGAACAGCGCGCCGTCGGTGCGGGCGATCAGGTTGTTCAACGCCAGGAACGGCGCCTCGCCACCGAAGGAACCGAGGCTCTCCCCGAAGACCACCAGCTTGGGCCGCCGGGCTTCGGGCATCTCCCGGATCAGCTCGTCGACCGCCTCGAACAGTGCCTGTCCCGCCTGCCGGGCGTTCTCCTTGTCGACCAGGAACGACAACCAACTCGGCAGAAAGGAGTACTGCATCGACACGATCGCGGTGTCGCCGTTGTACATGTACTCCAGCGCCGAGGCCTCCGCCTCGTTGATCCACCCGGTCCCGGTGGTCGTCGCGACCGCCACCACGGCGCGGTCCAGCCCGCCGGTGCGCTGCAACTCGAGCGCCGCCAGCTCGGCGGTGGCCTTGATTCCGTCCGCGGAGTTCAGGCCGGCGTAGGCACGGATCGGTTCGGTGGCCGGACGGCCGTCGAACGCGCTGAGCTCGGCCACCGACGGGCCGCCGGAGATGAAGATGCGGCCCTGGTGGCCCAGCGATTCCCAGCTCACCAGCGATTCGGGGCCACCCGAGCGCAGGACCGTGTCAGGCGCCGCGTTGTCGGGGTCGGTCTCGTCGTTGACCGCGGCGAACGTCTTGTTGATCGTGCTCATCGCGAACCGCACCACCACGCCGTTGAGCAGCGCGATCGTCAGCGCGAGCAACAACGTCACCACGATCACCGCCGAAACCCGGGGTGGCGCAACGCGATTGAGCTGACGGACGAGGTAGCGCACCAGCCGGCCGATCAACTGCCCGATCTCGACGAACACGAACAGCGTGACGACCGAGATGGCGGCGGCCAGCGGATAGTCGCCCAGCGTCAGCCGGGGCACACCCATCAGATCGCGGACGTTGTCCTGCCACTCGTGGAACCAGACGATCGCCAGCACCAGCCCGATGACCCCGACGGCCAGCAGCACCCACCAGGCCGAGCGCGGTGCGGGCGGGCTGGTGTCCTTCGACGCCATGTACCGGACCAGCCACACCGCGAACACGCCGATGCCGTACCCGATCGCGCCCGCGCCGCCGCTGACGAGCCCTTGGAACAGCGGGCCGCGTGGCAGCAGCGACGGCGTCATCGACAACCACAGCAAGACCAGACCGACAGCGGTCCCCGTGAAGGTGTAGCGCCGAACCCACCACGCCTTGCGGGGTCCCGGCGCCGGCGTGTCCGCCTCCGCCTGCGCCGGCGAGTCGTCGATGTCGGTCACGGGGGCACTTTAGCGGTGTGTGAAGTTCGGCGAACGCTTCTCGGCGAACGCGGCCATCCCCTCGGTCTGGTCGTCGGTGGCGAACGCCGAGTGGAACAGCCGGCGCTCGTAGAGCAACCCCTCCGCCAGAGTCGATTCGAACGCGCGGTTGACGGCCTCCTTTGCCATCCGCGACGCGGACAGCGACATGCCTGCGATCGTCTGCGCGACCGCACGGGCCTCCTCGAGAAGGGTGTCGGCCGGGACGACGCGGGACACCAGCCCGGCACGCTCGGCCTCTTCGGCGCCCATGTTGCGGCCGGTCAGGATCAGGTCCATCGCCTTGGCCTTGCCGATCGCGCGCGTCAACCGCTGGGAGCCGCCCATCCCCGGCAGCACGCCGAGCTTGATCTCGGGCTGGCCGAACTTGGCGCTGTCGGCGGCGATCAGGATGTCGCACATCATCGCCAGCTCGCAGCCGCCGCCCAGCGCATACCCGGCCACCGCCGCGATGGTCGGGGTGCGGGTGGCCGCGAACCTGCCCCAGGCGGCGAAGATGTCGGACGAGAAGACCTCGGCGAACGACAGGTTCGCCATCTCCTTGATGTCCGCCCCGGCGGCGAACGCCTTCTCGTTGCCGGTGACGATGATCGCGCCGACACCCGGGTCGGCGTCGAGTTCGGCTGCGGCGGTGGTGACTTCGTGCATCACCTGGCTGTTGAGCGCGTTGAGCGCCTTGGGCCGGTTCAATGTGATGGTGGCGACCCGGCCGTCGCGGGCGACGAGGATGGTCTCGTAGTTCTCTGCGGTCATGGCTGCTCCCAGTCGATGGTCAGGTCGGGGTCGGCGGCGGCGAAGTACGCGTCGACGTCCGCGGCGGTCACGGCGTCGAACGACGCCGGCGACCACTGCGGATTGCGGTCCTTGTCGATGATCTGCGCCCGGATGCCCTCCACCAGATCATGCGAACGCAACGCGGCGCACGAGGTTCGGAACTCCTGGCGCAGCACGTCTTCCAGTGTGGCCAGCGAGGCGGCCCGGCGCACGGCTTCCAGCGCGACGGACAGAGCCAGCGGGGAGCGGGACGCGATGAGGTCGGCGGCGTCGCCGGCAGGTTCCGACCCGTGGCGGCGCAGGGCGGCGACGATGTCGGCGACGGTCGCACCGGCATAACACTCGTCGATCCACTCGCGCTGGGCGAGCAGCGTGCTCGGCGGCGGTTGCTGCGCGAAGGCGGCGACCGCGCGGTCGACGCCGTTCGCCCCGATGGCGTCGATGAAGGCGTCGAGGTCGTCATGGGGGACGAAGTGGTCGGCGAAGCCCAACACGATGGCGTCCGCGGCGCCGAACGGCGCTCCGGTCAGCGCGGCGTGCAGGCCCAGGGCCCCGGGGGCGCGCGACAGAATGAGGGTGCCGCCCACGTCGGGAATGAGCCCGATGCCGACCTCGGGCATCGCCATCTTGGTCGTCTCGGTGACCACGCGGACACTGCCGTGCGCGCTGATCCCGACGCCGCCGCCCATCGTGATGCCGTTCATGATCGCGACGTACGGCTTCGGGTACCGGCCGATGAAGGAGTTGAGCACGTACTCGTCGTGCCAGAAGCTGCGGGCCTCGGCGCCGTCGGCCTTGGCCGAGTGGTAGATCGCGACGATGTCGCCGCCCGCGCACAGTCCCCGGTCGCCCGCGCCCGTCACGACGACGGCGCGGACGTCGTCGTCGTGTTGCCACGAGGTGAGCGCCGTCGAGATCGCGGTGACCATCGGATGGGTCAGCGAGTTGATCGCCTTGGGCCGGTTGAGGGTGAGGTGGCCGACGCCATTGCTCACACTTACTAGGACATCCTCGTTTTCGTCCACGGGAGCAATCTAGATCGTCACCCTGGATCGCGTGGTCCCGGGTAAGGTTTCCTGTGAAGAGCCTGGGAACTGTTCTGCGTGACCGGGAACCGTCCGGGCCCGCCGATCGTTCAACCAATGTTCGGCACAGGCCGAATCACGACATCAGGAAAGGAACCGACGGTGCGCGAGAGCAGCAACCCGGTATTTCGCACGCTGCCCAAGGGGCAGCAAGGCGGATACGCGCAATTCGGTACCGGAGCCGCCGGCTACGGTGCGCAAGCGGTACACGCCGATCCCTACACTGCCTACCCCGATCAGCAGCAGCGCGGCGTCTCGCGCCCGCTGACGATCGATGACGTCGTCACCAAGACCGGGATCACGCTCGCCGTGCTGTCCGCGGTCGCCGTTGTCTCCTACTTCCTGGTCGCGCAGAACGTGGCGCTGGCGATGCCGTTCACGTTGGTCGGCGCGCTCGGCGGCCTCGTCGTGGTGCTGATCGCGACGTTCGGACGCAAGCAGGACAACCCGGGTGTCGTGCTGACCTACGCCGCGCTGGAGGGTCTGTTCCTCGGCGCGTTCTCGTTCGTCGTCGCGAACCTGATGGTGTCCGGCGTCAGCGCGGGCGCGCTGATCAGCCAGGCGGTGCTCGGCACCCTCGGCGTCTTCGCGGGCATGCTCGTCGTCTACAAGACCGGCGCCATCCGCGTCACGCCGAAGTTCACCCGCTTCATCGTCGCCGGCCTCTTCGGTGTGCTGGCCCTGATGCTCGGCAACTTCGTGCTCGCGCTGTTCGGTGTCGGCGGCGGCGAGGGTCTCGGCCTGCGCAGCGGCGGCCCCGTGGCGATCATCTTCTCGCTGATCTGCATCGGCCTGGCGGCGTTCAGCTTCCTGCTCGACTTCGACTCCGCCGACCAGATGATCCGCGCCGGCGCGCCCGAGAAGGCGGCCTGGGGCATCGCACTCGGCCTGACCGTCACGCTGGTCTGGCTCTACATCGAGATCCTGCGTCTGCTGAGCTACTTCAACAGCGACTAGTCTCGGCACGAAAGAGGGGCGCTCACTGCGGTGGGCGCCCCTCTTTTCGTGCGCTGGTGTGCGCTCAGATCGCTTCTTCGGGGTGGAACACGGTCTCGTGCACACCAGCGACGGCGTCATCCCCAGCCCGGGATATCACCCTGGACTACGGACCACAGCGCTGCGACCGTCGTGGCATGAGACCACTGGCGTGGCCCTTCCTCGGCACCGAGGCACTCGCAGCAGGACGGGTGCGAAAGCACCAGTTGCGGGCGCGCTACCGGCCGCTGTTCCCCAACGTCTACGTGCCCGACGACGTGACGCCGACGCTGGTGCAGCGCGCTACAGGAGCGTGGCTGTGGTCAGGTCGCGAAGGCGTCATAGCCGGTGCCGCCGCGGCCGCGCTCCACGGTGCGCGGTGGACTCCCCCCGACGAAGCGGTGGAGCTGGTGTGGCGAAACGCGCGCCCGCCTACGGGGATCGTGACCCGCCGGGACCGGCTCGACGACGACGAGGTGGTACGTGTCGGTGGGCTGCCGGTCACCTCGGTGACTCGCACGGCGTTCGATGTCGGTCGTTTGACACGCGGGGACGAGGCCGTCAGCCGGCTCGATGCGCTGGGCAACGCGCGGCGGTTCGATCCCCGCGCCGTCCTGGAGCTGGCGGACCGGCATGCGGGATCGCCGGGTGTGCAGCGGCTCCGCGACGCCTTGGCCCGGCATGATCCGGGAGCCGAGTCGCCGCGTGAGACGTGGCTGCGCCTGCTGCTGGTGCGCACCGGCTATCCGAGACCGCGCACGCAGATCCCCGTCTACGACGACTTCGGGCGGGCGCGGTATTACCTCGACATGGGTTGGGACGATGCCGGCGTGGCCGTCGAATACGACGGCGCCCACCACCGCGAGCGGGCGGTGTTCGCCGAGGACATCCTCCGCGCGGAGTTCATCGCCGAGCGCGGCTGGAACCGGGTGCGGGTCGTCGCCGGGCAGCGGGAAGCGGAGATCCTCGACCGCGTCGCGCGTGCGCGCTCCTCTGGTGTGCGCTCAGATCGCAGAATCAGCTGAGAACGCGATCTGGACGCACACCAGCGGCGCGAAGTCAGGAGAGGCGCTCCACCACCATCGCCATGCCCTGGCCGCCGCCGACGCACATCGTCTCGATGCCGAACGTCTTGTCGTGCGTGGCGAGGTTGTTCAGCAGCGTGGCGGTGATCCGGGCTCCCGTCATGCCGAACGGGTGCCCCAGCGCGATCGCCCCGCCCGAGACGTTGAGCTTGTCGAGGTCCATCCCGAGCTCGCGCGCCGAGCCGAGCACCTGGACGGCGAACGCCTCGTTGATCTCGTAGAGGTCGATGTCGCCGATCGACATCTTCGCGTTGGCCAGCGCCTTCCTGACCGCCTCGATCGGGCCCAGGCCCATGATCTCCGGCGACAGCCCCGACACCCCGGTCGACACGATGCGTGCCAGCGGCGTCAGCCCCAGCTCCTTGGCCTTCGTGTCGCTCATGATGACCACGGCCGCCGCGCCGTCGTTGAGCGGACACGCGTTGCCCGCGGTGATCGTGCCGTTGGGGCGGAAGACGGGCTTGAGCTGGCTGACGGCCTCGTAGGTGGTGCCGGCGCGCGGGCCGTCATCGGTGGTGACGACGGTGCCGTCGGGCAGCGTCACGGGCGCGATCTCGCGCTCGAAGAAGCCGCTCTTGATGGCCTCCTCGGCGCGGTTCTGAGACCGCACGCCCCAGTGGTCCTGATCCTCGCGGCTGATGCCGGTGAAGGCGGCGACGTTCTCGGCGGTCTGGCCCATCGCGATGTAGACGTCGGGCAGGTTGCCGTCCTGGCGCGGGTCGTGCCATTCGCTGGCCCCGGCGGCCGCCTGCTCGGTGCGCGCCATCGCGTCGGCGTAGATCTCGTTCTTCGAATCCGGCCATCCATCGGAGGTGCCCTTGAGGAAGCGCGACACCGTCTCGACGCCCGCGGAGATGAACGCGTCACCCTCGCCTGCCTTGATCGCGTGGAACGCCATCCGCGTGGTCTGCAGCGACGACGAGCAGTACCGGTTGACCGTCGTCCCGGGCAGGAAGTCGTAGCCCAGCTGCACCGCCACGGTCCGGCCGATGTTGAAACCGGCCTCGCCGCCGGGCTGGCCGCAACCCATCATCAGGTCGTCGATGTCGCGCGGATCCAGCGACGGCACCTTGTCCAGCACGGCCTTGACCATCTGAGCGGCCAGGTCGTCGGGCCGCATCGACACCAGCGATCCCTTGTTGGCCCGCCCGATCGGGGAGCGGGCGGTGGCGACGATGACGGCTTCGGGCATGACGACTCCTCGGTAGACAGCGAGTTCTCTGCTGTGAACCTAGCTCGCAGCCGCGACGATCGGCGCGGGCACCCCGGTCGAGCGGCGCCACAGCCGGCTGAGGTTGCCGACCCGCGACAGCAGCGACGCGCCCTCCGCCGAGCGCGGCTCCAGCGCCGGATCGCCGGCGGCGGTTTCGCCCAGGGCCTCCCGCAGAGCCGGCAGCAGTTGCTTGGCCGCCAGCGCGTAACCCGCAGCCGACGGGTGGAACATGTCGGAGGAGAACAGCACCTCCGGGGCCTTCTGGAAGTGCGGCGCGAGCAGATCGGAGAACGGCACCGGCACGCCGCCGGCCGCGCGCACGGCGGCCGCCTGTACCCGCGCCAGCCGCAGTCCGCGGCTGCGGGTCACCCAGCGCAGCGGTTGCGGGATCGCCTTGATCACCCCGAAGTCCGGGCAGGTGCCGACGACGACGACCGCGCCGCTGCCGCGAAGGCGCCGCACCGCGCGGCCCAGCCGGCGGGCCGACGGGCCGATGCCGTTGGGGGCGGTGATGTCATTGGCTCCGATCATGATCACCGCGGCGTCCGGCGGGGGGCCTGCGACGAACATCGCGTCGATCTGACCGGACAGGCCCTTGGAGGTGGCCCCGACGATGGCTTTCGTGCTCAATCGGATGCGTTTGCCCGACTCCTCGGCCAGGCCGCGGGCCAGCAGGACGCCGGGTACCTCGTCGGCGCCAGCGCAGCCGTAGCCGGTGGCCGTGGAGTCGCCGAAGATCATCAGGTGCAGGTCGAAGGGGACCCCGCGATGCCAGCGTTGCGGGGGACCGCCGTCGGCGGTGTAGACGCCGTCGGCGCGCGGCGGGACGTCCCAGGACTTGGGGATGACGCGGCGGGCCTGGTCGGCCTGCCCGGTCAGCAGGTTGCGGGCGCCGACGTAGAACGAGCCCGTCGACGCCAGGGTTGCCACGGCCGCCAGGGCTACCGTCGACCGACGCGGCGCGCGGACGCGAGGAGCGCGGTGGCTGATGCCCACGCCGCCAGTTTAAGTGCGATTTCTGCGGATACGCGCGTTGCACAGACAATCGGCGGTCACGGTGCGGTATCAACTCCGGTATCAATCACGTTTAACCGATTGTGATAATGGTTACAGATGCCAAGCTAAGTAACGAGCTTGTCTGAGTATCTTGGCTTATCCCGGGCTACAACGGCGTAGGAAGTGGTGGCGATGACGGCACCGAGCAAGATCCCGAGTTCTGCACACCTGGGTGTCAGGCCAGGTCGTGGGCACAAACCGCGCCGCTTCCCGGTCAGTGACGGCGCGCCCGTCGAGGTGGTCGAAGACGGCCCGAGCATCGCGGGCCGACTCATGGGCCTGGCGGCGATGGCGACGATCAAGCCCTTCCTGTCCGTGGGCAGCTACGCCCCCAAGTTGCCGTGGCCGTGGGGCCTGGTCGACTTCGCGGCGCGTGTGATCCGCCCGGTGCCCGGCACCGTGCGCGCGACCATCGGCCTGCCGCACTGCACCGCCCAGCTGGTCCGGGCCTCCGGTGTGCTGCCCGCCGACGGCAAGCGCAGCGTGATTCTCTACATGCACGGCGGTGCGTTCCTGACGTGCGGGGTGAACACCCACGGCCGGTTGGTGACGGCGCTGTCCCGCTACGCCGATGCGCCGGTGCTCGTCGTGAACTACCGGATGATCCCCAAGCACTCCGTGGGCACCGCCCTCGACGACTGCTTCGACGCCTACCGGTGGCTGCGCGAGACCGGATACGAGCCGGACCAGATCGTGCTCGCCGGCGATTCCGCGGGCGGCTATCTCGCCCTCTCCCTCGCCGAGCGCCTGCAGTTCGAGGGTGTCGAGGGCTACGGGGCCGAGACGCCGGCGGCGATCGTCACGATGTCCCCGCTGTTCGAGATCGACAACGAGGCGCGGGCCGACCATCCGAACATCCGCAGCGATGCGATGTTCCCGCCCAAGGCTTTCCACGCCCTGGTCGAGCTGATCGAGCAGGCGGCGGCGAAGCGGGTGGTCGACGGCAAGCCCGAGGAGGTCTTCGAGCCGCTCGACCACATCGAACCCGGGCTGCCGCGCACGCTGATCCACGTGTCCGGCTCCGAGGTCCTGCTCAGCGATGCGCGCAAGGCCGCCCGGCTGCTGGCCGCGTCGGGCGTCCCGGTGGAGGTCCGCATCTGGCCCGGTCAGATGCACGTCTTCCAGCTCGGTGCGCCTGCGGTGCCGGAGGCAAGCCGCTCGATCCGGCAGATCGGCGAGTACATCCGAGAGGCCACCTGGTAGTCGTTCACCGGGCCTGAGACCATGGACGCATGCGGATCGCCCGGCACGTCAGTGAGCTCATCGGCAACACCCCTCTGGTGCAGCTGAACTCCGTCGTCCCCGACGGGGCGGGCACGGTGGCCGCCAAAGTCGAATACCTCAACCCCGGCGGCAGTTCCAAGGACCGCATCGCGGTCAAGATGATCGACGCCGCCGAGGCAAGCGGTGAGCTCAAGCCGGGCGGCACGATCGTCGAACCGACGTCGGGCAACACCGGGGTGGGCCTGGCGCTGGTGGCTCAGCAGCGCGGCTACAGGTGCATCTTCGTCTGCCCGGACAAGGTCAGCGAGGACAAGCAGAACGTGCTGCGTGCGTACGGCGCCGACGTGGTGGTCTGCCCCACCGCCGTCGCGCCCGACGACCCGGACAGCTACTACAGCGTGTCCAACCGGCTGGTCACCGAGATCGAGGGCGCCTGGAAGCCCGACCAGTACTCGAACCCGATGGGTCCGGAGAGCCACTACGAGTCGACCGGGCCGGAGATCTGGGCCGACACCGACGGCAAGATCACCCACTTCGTCGCGGGCGTCGGCACCGGCGGGACGATCACCGGCGCCGGCCGCTACCTCAAGGAAGTCTCCGGCGGCCGGGTGAAGGTCATCGGCGTCGACCCCGAAGGCTCGGTGTACTCGGGCGGCACCGGACGCCCGTACCTCGTGGAGGGGGTCGGCGAGGATTTCTGGCCGTCGGCCTACGACCCGTCGGTGCCCGACGAGATCATCGCGGTCTCCGACGCCGACTCGTTCGACATGACCCGGCGGCTGGCCCGCGAAGAGGCCCTGCTGGTCGGCGGCTCGTGCGGAATGGCCGCGTACGCGGCGATCCAGGTCGCCGAGCGGGAGGGGCCCGATGCGCTCGTCGTCGTGCTGCTGCCAGACGGCGGACGCGGATACCTGTCCAAGATCTTCAACGACGGCTGGATGTCGTCCTACGGTTTCCTGCGCAGCCGGCTCGACGGGTCGGTCGCGGAGTCCACGGTCGGTGACGTGCTGCGCGGCAAGTCGGGCGCGCTGCCCGACCTGGTGCACACGCATCCGTCGGAAACCGTGCGCGACGCGATCGGCATCCTGCGCGAGTACGGGGTGTCGCAGATGCCGGTCGTCGGGGCCGAACCGCCGGTGATGGCGGGTGAGGTCGCCGGCAGCGTCTCCGAACGCGAGTTGCTCTCCGCGGTCTTCGAGGGACGCGCGAAACTCGCCGACGCGGTGTCCCAGCACATGAGCCCCGCGCTGCCGCTTATCGGCGCAGGCGAACTGGTCAGCACCGCGGCGAAGACGCTGCGGGAGTGCGACGCGGTGATGGTGGTCGAGGAGGGCAAGCCGGTGGGCGTGCTGACCCGCCATGATCTGCTCGGTTACCTGTCGGACACCAGCGCGCGCCGCTGAGCGACGCCGTCCTGAACGGCTGGCAAACGCTTCCAACCGCGCTGCACCCCACGCGGGCCCGCGCGTAAAACCCCTGTTCGCAGGCTTTTCTCAGGTATGGTGTTCTCGCTTGTCCCCAGCTAAGCAACTGACTGGAAGGCATCATGACCGATCAACCGCCCCCTGCGAACCATCCGCCGCCACCACCACCGGGCGGGTATCCGCCGCCACCGCCGTCGGCCGGAGGGTTTCCACCACAGGGGGCGATGGGTTATCCCGCTGCGCCCGCGAGCCTGGGAGCGGGGCTGCCGAAGTCGGCGTACACGCCGTGGCTCAGCAGGGTCCTCGCCTGGGTGATCGACTTCATCCCGTTGCTGATCCTCCAGGGCATCGGAGCCGGCATCCTGCTGGGCACGCAGGACACCGCCTGCGTCACCGACAATTCGGAATACGAGCTCGGTGAGTTCTGCGCCAGCGGTGCGTCGACGACGGGTCAGATCGCGATCGCCGTCACCGCAATCCTGGCCCTGGCCTACTGGATCTGGAACCTGGGTTACCGGCAGGGGACCACGGGGTCGAGCATCGGCAAGGGCGTCATGAAGTTCAAGATCGTGAGCGAAAAGACCGGCCAGCCGGTCGGTTTCGGCATGTCCTTCGTTCGCGAGATCATCTACTGGGTCATCGCGGGGCTGTGCGTCGGCATCATCTGGTTGATCGCCGTGCTGTTCCCGTTGTGGGACGAGAAGCGTCAGACCCTGGTCGACAAAGTTCTCAACCACGTTGCGCTGCCGACTGATTCGAGGAGGGAGATTCGATGACAGACAATCCGGGCGGTTACCCGCCACCGGGTGGATACCAACCGCCGGGGGGATACCCGCCACCCGGCGGTCAACCGACCCCGCAGGGCGGCTATTCGCCGCCGCCGCCGCCTCCTGGCGGTTATCCGCCTCCGCCGCAGGGTAACTACCCTCCTGGCGGTTTCCCCCCGCAGCAGCAGGGCGGTTACCCGGCGTCGGCCCCCGCGCAGGTGCTCCCGAAAGAGAGCTACACACCCTGGATCACGCGGGTGGCGGCATGGTTCATCGACAACATCCCGGTGTTCATCATTGCCGGCATCGGGCAGGCCATCGCGATCCTGACCGGCGACAACAACTGCGAGACGCTCAACGGCGGCTACTCCTGCACGTCGAGCTACTCCGTCGTGGGGTCGCTGGCCACGTTCTTGGCCTCGGTGCTGTCGCTGGCCTACGTCGTGTGGAACTACGGCTACCGCCAGGGCACCACGGGCTCGAGCATCGGCAAGTCGGTGATGAAGTTCAAGGTGGTCAGCGAAAAGACCTGGCAGCCGATCGGTTTCGCGCTGTCGATCGTGCGTCAGCTCGCCCACCTCGTGGATGCGATCATCTGCTACATCGGCTACCTGTTCCCGCTGTGGGACGCCAAGCGGCAGACGCTCGCCGACAAGATCATGACGACGGTCTGCGTGCCGCTGGCCCCGCAGGGCCAGCACTCGCAGCCGCCGACCCACCACTACTAGAGCAGGCCGGGGCCGGCGTCAGCGGAACGCGCTGACGCCGGTCAACGCCTGACCGATGACCAGCTGGTGCACCTCCGAGGTGCCCTCGTAGGTCAGCACCGACTCCAGGTTGTTGGCATGCCGGATCACCGGATACTCCAGCGTGATTCCGTTGGCGCCCAACAAGGTTCGGCACTGTCTTGCGATCTTGATGGCTTCGCGGACATTGTTCAGCTTGCCGACGCTGACCTGTTCGGGCCGGATACGGCCCTCGTCCTTGAGACGGCCCAGGTGCAGCGCCAGCAGTTGCGCCTTGCCCAGTTCCACCGCCATGTCGGCGATCTTGGCCTGTGTCAACTGATAACCGGCCAGCGTCTTGTCGAACACCTGTCGGCTGCCGACGTAGTCCAGTGCGGACTCCAGGCAGTCGCGCGCCGCACCGACCGCGCCGAACACGATGCCGAAGCGAGCCTCCGACAGACAGCTCAGCGGTCCCGCCAGCCCCCGCGCGCCCGGCAGTCTCGCGTCCTCGGGCACCCGCACGTCGTCGAGGCTGAACTCCGAGGTGACCGATGCCCGCAGCGACAGCTTGTGCGTCATATCGCGGGCACTGAACCCCGGTGTGGACGTCGGGACCGCGAAGCCGAGCACGCCGTCCTCGGCGCGGGCCCAGACGATCGCGACGTCGGCCACCGAGGCGTTGGTGATCCACATCTTCGACCCGTTGAGGATCCAGTCCGACCCGTCCCGGCGCGCGGTGGTGCGCATCCCGCCCGGGTTGGAGCCGAAGTCGGGTTCGGTCAGCCCGAAGCAGCCGATCAGTTCGCCGGCGGCCATCCCGGGCAGCCACTGCTCGCGCTGCTCCTCGCTGCCCCAGTGGTGAATGGCGAACATCGCCAGCGAACCCTGCACCGAGACCAGGCTGCGCAGCCCGCTGTCCACGGCCTCCAGTTCCTGGCAGACCAGGCCGTAGGCCGTCGCACTCGACCCGCTGCAGCCGTATCCGGTCAGGTGCATGCCGAGCAGACCCAGCTTGCCGATCTCGACGGCGAGGTCGCGCACGGGCACCTGGCCGGTCTCGAACCATTCGGCGATGTGGGGGCGCAGCCGCTGCTCGCCGAACTGGCGCACCATCGTGCGCAGGTCGATGTCCTCGGCACTCAGCAGCGAGTCGAGGTCCAGCAGGTTTTCGATCGAGGAGGTCCCAGGGGTGGACATGGATAAGTTCTACACCGCTACCCTGGGCCACCATGAGCGAGCAGCGCAGCGCAGCCGACCATTTCCGGGCTCTCGGCCCCGCCACGAAGGCCATTCACGCTGGTTACCGGCCTGATCCGGCCACCGGTGTGGTCAACCCCCCGATCTACGCCAGCTCGACGTTCGCCCAGGACGGCGTCGGCGGGCTGCGCGGCGGCTTCGAGTACGCACGGACCGGCAATCCCACCCGCTCGGCGCTCGAGGCGGCGCTGGCCGCGGTGGAGTCGGCAACCTACGGGCGGGCGTTCAGCTCGGGGATGGCCGCCACCGACTGCGTTCTGCGGGCCGTGCTGCGGCCCGGCGACCACATCGTGATCCCCGACGACGCCTATGGCGGCACGTTCCGGTTGATCGACAAGGTGTTCTCGCTCTGGGGCATCAGCTACACCGCGGTCGCCCTGGGTGACCTCGATCTGGTGCGGGCGGCGATCACCGACCGCACGAAGCTGATCTGGGTGGAGACGCCCACCAATCCGCTGCTGTCGATCGCCGACATCTCCGCGATCGCCGGGCTGGCCGCCGAGAGGAAGGCCAAGGTGCTGGTGGACAACACCTTCGCCTCGCCGGCGCTGCAGCAGCCGTTGACGCTCGGTGCCGACATCGTGCTGCACTCGACCACCAAGTACATCGGCGGGCATTCCGACGTCGTGGGCGGCGCTCTGCTCACCAACGACGAAGCGCTCGACGAGGCGTTCGCGTTTCTGCAGAACGGCGCCGGCGCGGTGCCGGGTCCGTTCGACGCCTACCTGACCATCCGCGGCCTGAAGACGTTGCCGTTGCGGATGCAGCGGCACAGCGAGAACGCCGCGGCCATCGCGGAGTTCCTCGACGGGCACCCCGCGGTCGGGACCGTGCTCTATCCGGGCCTGCCCGGCCATCCCAATCACGACGTCGCCGCCAAGCAGATGAGCGGCTTCGGCGGGATGGTGTCGGTCCGGCTCACGGGCGGCCCGCAGGCCGCGCGCGACTTCTGCGCCCGCACCGAGATCTTCATCCTCGCCGAATCGCTCGGCGGGGTGGAGTCGCTGATCGAGTACCCCGGCGCGATGACGCACGCCTCGACCGCCGGATCCCAGCTCGAGGTGCCGGACGATCTGGTGCGCCTGTCGGTCGGTATCGAGGACGTCGCCGACCTGCTCGGTGACATCGAGCAGGCCCTCGCTTAGGACAACTGCGCCAGCGCCCGGCGGACCGCGGACGCGGTGACGGCCAGGTTGACCTCCGCCATGCCCGTCGGGGACTCGTCGACCCAGCTGCCGCTGGCGATCTCCCCGGCCCGGGCGTGCACCCAGCGCCAGCCCCGGTCGTTGAGGCTGAGCAGCGCGCCGAGCCCGTCGGCGGCGTGCAGCACCGTGATGATCGCCGCCGCCGGGGGAGCGGGCGGCCTGCGGTCGAACAGCGCGGCCAGCAGCGCATCGCGGGCGGGTCCGACACGGCGGCGGTCGGTCAGCGGATAGGCCTCTCGGCGGCGAAAGCCCTTGCCCGGCAGGCTGATCCGATGAAGCTGGCCCATCCGCTCGAGGTGCTCGAGCAGGCGGCCCTCGGTGTGGCGGGCCAGCGTCTTGATCGCGTCGGCCGGCCGGCGTGGGGTGGCACGCAGGTAGTCCAGCGCGGGTGCGACGACGGGATCGGACGGACCCGCGGCGTCGAGCGCCACCAGACGGCCTGGCGGCACGGGTTCACCGTCGATCGACGGCCGCACCCGGCAGGAGTACGCGATGTCGAGCAGTGTCGCGGCGGCCAACGCGTGACCACGCCGCGGATTGTCCAGCCCGGGCTGTGCAGACCCGTTGTCCAGTAGAAGCAACAACAGGTCCTCGGCGATCTGCGCCACGGCGGTCAGCCGTGATACGGCTCCGCGGAGACCAGCGTCACCTTGACCGTATTGCCGTTGGGCACCGTGTAGGTACGGGTCTCGCCGACCTTGGCGTCGAGCAGCGCGCCGCCCAGCGGTGAGTTCGGTGAGTAGACCTCGAGCTTGCCGTCGGTGACGCCCTCCTGGCGGGTGCCGATCAGGAACGTCTCGGTGTCGCTCTCGTCGTCGTCGTAGTAGACCTTGACCACCGAGCCCGGCAACGCGACGCCCGACTGCTTGGGGGCCTCGCCCACCTTGGCGCTGTTGAGCAACTCCTGCAGCTGACGGATCCGGGCCTCCTGCTGGCCCTGCTCCTCGCGGGCTGCGTGGTAGCCGCCGTTCTCGCGGAGGTCACCCTCTTCGCGCCGGTCGTTGATCTCGGCGGCGATGACGGGACGATTCGCGATCAACTGGTCCAGCTCTGCCTTCAACCGGTCGAAGGCCTCTTCGGTCAGCCAGGTGACCTGGGTATCGGTCATGTCGGCGCGCTCCTGTCGTCGTCGCTTTCAGCGCTGTGTGCGTGAAAAGTTCTCGGGCACGGCGCCGGGGCTGTCGTACGTGCATCACCGCATCCGTCGCCGTTCGATCGACTCTCAAATGCAGCAATACACGGCCCCAGCAGGAACCGTGTATCGGTCCATGATAGCACCGGGGGGATACCCGGTTTTCATGTTTTCGCAGCCCGCAGTTGGTTGCGGGAGGCTTCAGGACGGTTCGACGAGGTACGCCGGCACGTCGCTGCCGCAGCCGTAGACGTCGCCGACGACGGGCGGCGCGCTCGTCTTGACGACGGTCCTGACCTGCACTGTCTTGGCGGGGGACGGGGCCACCAGCAGTTCGCGCCTGCCGACCTCGTCGCCGTCGTAGGACCGGGCCCGCACGATGCAGACCACGGGCTGAGACGGGTCGTCGCGGGTGACGCTGACCGTCACCTCGACTGTGCCGTCGTCGACCACCCGGTAGCCGCCCAACTCGCCCTTGATGTCCGCGGAGCCCAGCCGCGTGAACGCCACGGCCGCGATCGCCACGCCCAGCGCGACCACGAGAACCGTCGCGGCGAGGACGATCCGGCGGCGGTTGCGCCGGCTGGGTCCTTGGGAGCCGTAGCGCGCGGCGGGACGATCGATCATCTCGTTTTGCATGCCCGTCGTTCGGATAGGTGTACTAGGACTGGAACTATAGAACCCATGGGTTCTGTTGAACCTGACCGTGAGTGTCCATGCAGGTGAGCAGCTAAGAGGAAACAGGTTGAGCGAACTGCGGTTGATGGCCGTACACGCGCACCCCGACGACGAGTCCAGCAAGGGCGCCGCCACGATGGCGCGCTACGTCGACGAGGGCGTGCGCGTGCTGGTCGTGACGCTGACGGGCGGCGAGCGCGGCGACATCCTCAACCCCGCGATGGATCTGCCGGAAGTGCACGGCCGGATGGCCGAGATCCGCCGCGAGGAGATGGCCAAGGCGGCGGCGATCCTCGGCGTCGAGCACCACTGGCTGGGCTTCGTCGATTCCGGGTTGCCCGAGGGTGACCCCCTGCCGCCGCTGCCGGAGGGCTGTTTCGCGCTCGAACCGCTCGAGGTGCCCACCGAGGCGCTGGTCCGGGTCATCCGGGACTTCAAGCCGCACGTGATGACGACCTACGACGAGAACGGCGGGTATCCCCACCCCGACCACATCCGCTGCCACCAGGTGTCGGTCGCGGCGTACGAGGCGGCCGCCGATCACCGGCTCTACCCCGGTGCCGGCGACCCGTGGAGCACGCACAAGCTGTACTACAACCACGGGTTCCTGCGGCAGCGCATGCAGGTGCTGCAGGACGAGTTCACCAAACACGGCAAAGAGGGCCCGTTCGCGAAATGGCTGGAGAGCTGGGATCCGGACGAGGATCTGCTCGCCAAGCGCGTCACCACCCGGATCGAGTGCTCGAAGTACTTCACCCAGCGCGACGAGGCGCTGCTGGCGCACGCCACGCAGATCGACCCGAAGAGTTTCTTCTTCACCACGCCGATGGAATGGCAGCAGCGGTTGTGGCCGACCGAGGAATACGAACTGGCCCGGTCCCGTGTCCCGGTGCGGCTGCCGGAGACCGATCTGTTCACGGGCATCGAAGGACGGGAGTGAGCCGATGCTGACACTGCTGGCGGCCCAGGTGCTGGCCCAGGACGGGCCGCAGCAGACCGGACCCGACTTCGGCAAGGCGAGCCCATTCGGGCTCATCGTGATCGTGCTGCTGCTCATCGGCGTCTTCCTGCTGGTGTGGTCGATGAACCGGCACCTCAAGAAGCTCCCGAAGTCGTTCGACGAGCAGGACGCCGACCCGGACATGGCCCCCGACAACCCCGCCGACCCGGGGACGAGCCGTGAGCCCGGCCCCGGGACGTAACACCCTCGGGGCGTCGACCAGCCCGTATCTGCGCCAGCACGCCGACAACCCGGTGCACTGGCAGCAGTGGACGCCCGGGGCGCTCGCCGAGGCCGCCGAGCGCGACGTCCCGATCCTGCTGTCCGTCGGATACGCCGCCTGCCACTGGTGCCATGTGATGGCCCACGAGTCGTTCGCCGACCCGGAGGTGGCCGCGCTGGCCAACGCCCACTTCGTCTGCATCAAGGTCGACCGGGAGGAGCGTCCCGACCTCGACGCCGTCTACATGAACGCGACGGTCGCGCTGACCGGACAGGGCGGCTGGCCGATGACGTGTTTCCTGACGCCCGACGGCAGGCCCTTCTTCTGCGGCACTTACTACCCGAAAGCGACCTTCCTGCAACTCCTTTCGGCGGTCGACGAGACGTGGCGGACCCGGCGCGCCGAGGTCGAGCAGGCGTCGGACCACATCGCCGGCGAGTTGCGCGCGATGGCCACCGGCCTGCCGGGCGGCGGGCCCGAGGTGAACGCGGGGCTGTGCGACGCGGCGGTCGAGGCCGTGTTGGCCGACGAGGACACCGTGCACGGCGGCTTCGGGACCGCGCCGAAATTCCCGCCGTCGGCGCTGCTGGAGGCGATGTTGCGGCACCACGAACGCACCGGCGCGTCCGGCGCGCTGGCGACGGCGGCCCGCGCCTGCGAGGCGATGGCACGGGGCGGTCTCTACGATCAGCTCGCCGGCGGCTTCGCCCGCTACAGCGTGGACGCTGAGTGGGTGGTCCCGCATTTCGAGAAGATGCTCTACGACAACGCCCAGCTGCTGCGGGTGTACGCACACTGGTTGCGGGTTTCGCCGAATACCTTGGCGCGCAGGGTCACTCGGGAGACAGCACGATTCCTTCTCGACCAGTTGCGCCGCGACGGCATGTTCGTCTCGTCGCTGGACGCCGACGCGGCGGGTCACGAGGGCCTGACGTACGTGTGGACACCGGCCCAGCTGCGCGCGCCGCTCGGCGACGAGGACGGGCGATGGGCCGCCGACCTCTTCGGCGTCACCGACGCCGGCACATTCGAGGGTGGCGCGTCGGTGCTGCAGCTGCGGGCCGATCCGAGTGACGCCGCCCGGTACGACAACGTCCGCACGGTGCTGCGCGCAGCCCGGTCGACACGTCCGCAACCGGGCCGCGACGACAAGATCGTCACCGCGTGGAACGGGCTCGCGATCACCGCGCTGTGCGAAGCCGGCGTCGCGCTCGAGGACGCCGAATTGACCGCAGCGGCAACGGGTTGCGCGGAAGCGATCCTGGACCTGCACGTCCGGGACGGCCGGTTGCGGCGGGCCAGCCTGGGCGGCGTGGTGGGCGAGCCCGCTGCGATCCTCGACGACCACGCGGCGCTGGCCACCGGGTTGCTCACGCTGCATCAGGTGACGGGGCAGGAGAGCTGGCTGGCCGCGGCGGCGGACCTGCTCGACGTCGCGCTCGACCACTTCGTCGACCCGGATCACCCCGGGCGCTGGTATGACGTCGCCGACGACGCCGAGCAGCTGCTGCTGCGGCCCGCCGATCCGCTCGACGGCGCCACCCCCTCGGGAGCGTCGTCGATCGCCGAAGCGCTGCAGCTGGCCGCGCATCTGGCGTCTCCAGAGCGCGCGCAGCGTTACACCGACGCCGCCGTGGCGACGCTGTCGGCTGCCGCGGCGCTGCTGGAGCGGGTGCCGCGCTCGGCCGGGCACTGGCTTTCGGTGGCCGAAGCGGCGGTGCGCGGTCCGATCCAGATCGCCGTCTCCTGCGCCGACCCGGTCACCTCGGAGTTGCTCGCCACCGCCCGCGCGCTGGCGCCAGGGGGAGCGATCGTCGTCGGCGGACGCCCCGACTCGTCGGAACTGCTGCGCGGGCGGCCGCGGGTACGCGACGCCGATGCAGCCTATGTGTGCCGCGGACAGGTGTGCGACCTGCCCGTCGTCACCGGCGCGGATCTCGCTGCCGCACTGAGGCAGTCCGTGTAGCGTGCCGCACATGAGCTTCGAGCCCGACGTCTTGCAAGGTTTCGTTCAGCGCTACCTCGACACGGTCGCCGGCGGTACCGCCGACGACGTCGCCGCGCTCTACGCCGAGGACGCCACGCTGGAGGATCCGGTCGGCGGCGGCGAGGTGCACATCGGGCGGCAGGCCATCGCCGGCTTCTACAAGGGCATGGACGGCGACACTGAGATCACCACCGAGTTGCTGATGTTCCGGGCGGGCGGTCACGAGGCCGCGTTCGTGTTCGCGATCACGGTGGGCGGGGCGATGCGCATCGAACCCATCGAGGTGATGACGTTCGACGGCGACGGCAAGATCACGTCGATGAAGGCCTACTGGGGCCCGCAGAACATCACCCCGCTGTAGGAATTCGGCCCGCGAGCGCGCACAGAGATTCCCTCAGAAGACTGCGAACCACATCGCGATGTAGTGGCAGATCGCCGCGACGGCCGTGCACGCGTGGAAGAACTCGTGGTGGCCGAACGTCGTCGGCCACGGGTTCGGCCACTTCAGCGCGTACAGCACACCGCCGATGCTGTACAGAGCGCCGCCGACGATCAGCAGCACTACCGCCGCGACGCCGGCGCCCTGCAGGATCGGACCGATGAACCACGCGGCGACCCAGCCCAGCAGGATGTAGAGCGGCGTCCCGACCCACCGCGGCGCCGACGGCCAGAACATCTTGAGCAGCACCCCGGCCAGCGCGCCGCCCCAGACGATCCACAGCAGCACCTCCCCGCTGTGTTCCGGCAACGCGAGCACGGCGAACGGCGTGTAGCTGCCGGCGATGAACACGAAGATCATCGAGTGGTCCGCGCGCTTCATCCACTTGCGCGCGGTGGCCGACGTCCAGTTCACCCGGTGGTAGACGGCGCTGACGGTGAACATCGCGACGATGGTCAGCGTGTAGATCAGCGTCGCGATGCCCGCCCGCGTCGACTGCAGCGACCACGACACCGCCACCAGGGTGGCGCCGCAGACCACCGCCACGGCCGCGGAGTAGACGTGAATCCATCCCCGCAGCCGGGGCTTGCCCAGGAACTGCACGACGCCTTCGGCGAAGGCTTCGGGCAGGTCCTCGGCTCCCCGCGATTCGTCCTCGGTGTTCCGGGGATCGACAGACGTGGGCATGTCACCTCCACTGACCGGCTTGGGGTTTCCGTGCGCCACAGTAGTCTGGATCCTCGTGGACCTCATTCCGCGGCGGCTCAAGGAACCGGCCTACCGGCTCTACGAGATGCGGCTGCGTCAGGGGCTCTCCCGGCAGAGATCCGAGCTGCCCCGCCACATCGCGGTGCTCTGCGACGGGAACCGCCGCTGGGCGCGTGAACTCGGTCACGACGACGTCGCCTACGGCTATCGGGCCGGCGCCCAGAAGATCGCCGAGATGCTGCGGTGGTGCGCCGATGCCGGTATCGAGATGGCGACGGTGTACCTGCTGTCCACCGAGAACCTGCAGCGCGACGCCGACGAGTTGGCCTCGCTGATCGAGATCATCACCGACGTCGTCGAGGAGATCTGCGCGCCCGCGAACCAGTGGAGCGTGCGCACTGTCGGTGACCTCGAGCTGATCGGTGAGGAACCGGCCCGCCGGCTCCGCGAGGCCGTGCAGTCGACCGACGGCAACGGCGGGAAGTTTCATGTCAACGTCGCCGTCGGCTACGGCGGCCGCCAGGAGATCGTCGACGCGGTACGCGCGCTGCTGTCCAAGGAGCTGGCCAACGGCGCCAGCGGCGAGCAGTTGATCGAAGCGGTGACCGCCGAAGCCATCTCGGAGAACCTGTACACCTCCGGCCAGCCCGACCCCGATCTGGTGATCCGCACCTCGGGCGAGCAGCGGCTCTCGGGCTTCCTGCTGTGGCAGAGCGCGTACTCCGAGATGTGGTTCACCGAGGCGTACTGGCCGGAGTTCCGACGCGTCGACTTCCTGCGGGCCCTGCGCGACTACAGCGCCCGGCACCGGCGTTACGGGCTGTAGAGGACCACCGCGCGTGATCGGCCTGTCCGCCCTGGTGTTCGCACTGAGCTGGTGGCTGGGGCTGTACCTGCTGGCCCGCGACCCGCGCAAACTGGTGCTGGTGCTCGCCGCCGTCGGCCTGACCAGCTTCGCCACTGTGGTGGCGCTGGACGCCATCCGCACCACCGGCGGCGTCGACGGGCTTGGTCGCGTCGAGGTCTATCTGGTCGCGGTGCCCGGCATCGCCTGGTTCGCGGTGCTGCTGGAGTTGTCGCGGCCGTGGGACTCGTGGCGCAGCCGGGCGGGCGAGGCGGCGCTGGTCGCCGCCGCCGCGATCGTCGCGTTCAGCGGCGCCGCGATGGCCGGCGGTGTGGAGGGACCGCTGCGGCTCGGGCACTGGGTGCTGTTCGCCGCGGTGTCGGTGCCCGCGCTGGGCGCCATGGTGTACGCGGTCCTGCGCCGCAACCAGCCCCGCCCGGTCGTGGGTTTCGTCGTCGTCGCCACGCTGTTCTTCGCGCTCGGCAACGCGATCCTGGTCATCCCGCTCGGCCTGGTCCCGAGCTGGCTGGCGCTGGCGTCCACCGGCTTCGACGTCGCGCTGCTCGGCGTCGCGGTCGCGATGGGTGACGCGTTCGAGGAGGGCCAGGCGCTGCGCAACGACATGCTGCGCTCGTTCATCGGGACGTCCGTGGTGGCCGTTCTGTTCGGCGGGCAGGTGCTGATCGGGCTGGCCGTCTCCGGGCAGACCGCCACGCTGGCGGTGCTGCTGTTCACCAGCCTGGCCGTGGCGATCGCGGTCAACGTGCTGGCCGACCCGCTGGCCGGGGTGCTCGACCGGCTGGCGTTCTCCCGCTCGCCGGGCCTGCGGGCCGAACGTGCCGCGTTGCGCAGCACCGAGGCCGCGTTGCCGCTGCGGGCGGCGGGCCCGCTCGACGGGATGGACGAGGAGACGTTCGTGCGGGTCACCCGCCGCGCCCTCGGCCACTACTCGGATCTGTCCAAGCTGGTCGCCAGCCCGCTGACGGCGCTGCCGGTCATCGACGACCGGTTGGCTCGTCGCGGCGCACCCGATCAGCCGCTCGAGCGGGCGAACGAACTGCGCGCGCTGCTCGCCGAGCGGATCGCCGCCCTCAAGCCCCGCGACGGCTCCGACTTCGGCACCACCGAACAGTGGCGCCACTACAACGCGCTGTACTTCCCCTACGTCGTCGGCGTCCGGGCCTACGCGCAGAACGCCACGGCCGCCGGGCTGGATCCGGTGGCCCGGCAGGCGTGGCAGTGGCTGGTCACCGAGGTGCCGCAGCGCTCGCTGCACAACTGGCAGAACGCCGCCGCGCGCGTCATCGCCACCGACCTCAAGAGCAGCCTGGTACCCGCGCGCTGACCGGCGCAGTATCCGCTGACCTGCGGTTGGCAGCAGTTGGCAGTATCCGGTGTCGATCTGGCAGCGGGATCTGCGAACTCTGAGTGGCATGACCGCCATCACCCACCGGCCCGCCGGGGTCACCCCGACGCAGGACCAGCTGCTGCGCTTCGCGCTGCGCGCCGACGCGACGCTGTGCGCCGGCCTCGGACTGTTCGTCGCGGTGGCCGCCGACCCGCTGGCCCGCCTGTTCGGCCTCACCGCCACCGCCGCCTGGATCGGCGGAGCCGGGCTGGTCGCCTACGGGGCGGCGCTCTACAGCGCCGCGCGGCTGGGCGGCATCCGCAGGGTCGGCGTCGCGGTGCTCGTCGGCAACGCACTCTTCACCGCCACCGTGGCCGTCGTGCTGGCGAGCGGCGCGCTGCCGCTGACCCGCGCCGGCGTCGCCGCCGCGCTGGCGTTCACCGCGGCCACGGTCGGTCTGTCCTGGCTGCAGTACCTCGGGGTGCGCCGGTTGGCGTGACCCCCGCATGAGCCGGTCCGGAGTCGCCGTCGGAAGAGGTTACGGCGTCGACTCCGGCACCGGTCGATCCGAATAACCCATCAGAAAGGAACCATCATGACCACTGCCCTCTCCTCCCGCCTGAACGAGTCGACCGACTCCCTGCTGCGCTTCGCGATGCGCGCCGACGCCGTGCTCAGCGGGCTGACCGGCGTCGCGATGCTGCTCTTCGCGCCCAAGGTGGCCGACCTGTCGGGCACCACGGCGGCGTTCGAGTACGCGACCGGTGCGTTCTTCGTCGTGTTCTCGATCGCGGTGCTGGTGCTCGCGTCCCGCCCCGCGATCCGCACGCCGGGTCTGGTGCTGGCCGTGGGCAACCTGCTGTTCAGCGTCGCCACCGTCGTGCTGGTCCTGGCCGACGTGTTCCCGCTGACCACCACCGGTGTGGCGCTGGTCCTCGGCACCGGGGTCTACACGCTGGTGATGGCTGAGCTGCAGTACCAGGGTGTGCGGCGCATCTAGAGTTTGCGCAGCCGCAGCCGGTTGATGGAGTGGTCGGCGTCCTTGCGCAGCACCAGCGTGGCACGCGGCCGCGTCGGCAGGATGTTCTCGATCAGGTTCGGCCGGTTGATCGAATGCCAGATGTCGCGGGCGGCGAACACGGCCTGCTCATCGGTCAGCGTGGAGTAGTGGTGGAAGTGCGATGCCGGGTCGGCGAAGGCGCCGGCCCGCATCGACAGGAACCGCGAGATGTACCACTCCTCGATGTCCTCGATGCGGGCGTCGACGTACACCGAGAAGTCGAAGAGGTCCGAGACCATCAGCGCAGGCCCGGTCTGGAGCACGTTGAGTCCCTCGAGAATCAGGATGTCGGGGTGGGTGATGATCTGCTTCTCGCTCGGCACGATGTCGTAGAGCAGATGCGAGTAGACCGGGGCGCACGCCGCGTCGGCACCCGACTTGACGGCGGTGACGAAGCGCATCAGCGCCCTGCGGTCGTAGCTCTCGGGAAAACCCTTGCGATGCATCAGGTTCCGGCGCGAGAGCTCATTGTTGGGGTACAGGAAGCCGTCGGTGGTGACCAGGTCCACCCGGGGGTGGTGTTCCCAGCGCGCCAGCAGCGCCTGCAGCACACGCGCGGTGGTCGACTTGCCGACCGCCACACTGCCGGCCACCCCGATGACGAACGGCACCGGCCGGTCCGGATTCTGCTGCGGCTCCCCTAGGAAGTCC
Organism: Mycolicibacterium psychrotolerans; assembly: GCF_010729305.1. Classification (NCBI taxonomy): domain Bacteria; kingdom Bacillati; phylum Actinomycetota; class Actinomycetes; order Mycobacteriales; family Mycobacteriaceae; genus Mycobacterium; species Mycolicibacterium psychrotolerans. The sequence continues at coordinate 2,205,194 of NZ_AP022574.1, forward strand.
GCGGTGGTGGCGAACAGCGCCTGCCGGGCGGCGACCTGCAGATGGATCAGCCGGGCCAACGGCAGATAGACCTCTTCGACCTCGAGCAGGTCGATCTTCTCGCCGAGACCGCGGAGCCTGACCAGCTCGTCCTCGGTCAGCTTCAGCGGCGTGGACATCCGAAGTGCCTGCCATTGACTTCGGTCGAACTCCACGTAGGGGCTGGGTTCGCTCAGCCGCGCCATGGCCCCAGTCTTGCAGTTAGCGTGGTGGGTATGGACGCCGGTACTGGTTCTGCGCCCCTGATCCGCGACTACCTGACGCTCGGGCTGCGGTTCGACCGCATCGAGGAGGGCTACGTCGACTCCTTCACCGGCGATCCGGCACTGCGGCGTGCGGTCGCCGACGAGCCCGCACCCGAGCCGGCCGGGCTGGCCCGCGAGGCGCGCCGGTTGCTGGCCGAACTGCCCGCCGGGCTCGATAGCGACCGCGCCGCGTTCGTCGGTGCGCACCTGCGCGCCCTGGAGTGCGCAGCCCGCAAGTTCGCGGGCGAGGACGTGGGTTTCGTCGACGAGGTCGAGGCCTACTTCGACGTCCGGATCACCAAGGGCGACCCGGAGCGCTACCGGGAGGCGCACGCCAAGCTCGACGACGCGCTCGGCGGGACCGGCCCGCTCGCCGAACGGATCCGGGCCCACCGGACGGCCGAGGAGATCCCGCCGGCACGGCTCGAGGAGGCCATCGGAGCGTTCTCCTCCGCGCTACGCGACCGCGTCAGGGCGACGTTCCCGCTGCCCGACCGCGAGACCATCACCTACGAGGTGGTCACCGACAAACCGTGGTCGGGATTCAACTACTACCTCGGCGAGTACCGATCCACGGTCGCCGTCAACGCCGACCTCAAACAGCAGATGTCCAACCTGCCCCGGCTGGTGGCCCACGAGTCCTATCCCGGGCACCACACCGAGCACTGCCGCAAAGAAGCGGGGCTGGTCGAGGCGAAGGGTCAGGCGGAGCAGACCATCTTCCTGGTCAACACGCCGCAGTGCCTGATGGCCGAGGGGTTGGCCGACCTTGCGCTCTACGCCGCGGTCGGGCCCGGCTGGGGGAGTTGGGCCGCCGACATCTACGCCGACCTGGGGCTGCGGTTCGACGGCGCACGGGCGGAGACCATCTCGGAGGCGACGGCCGCGCTCGCTGATGTCCGGCAGGACGCCGCGCTGATGCTGCACGACGAGCACCGCGACGTCGACGACGTCGTCGACTTCCTCAAGCGCTGGCTGCTGGTCGACGACGAGCGTGCCCGGCAGATGTTGCGGTTCCTGTCCTCGCCGCTGTGGCGGGCGTACACCAGCACCTATGTCGAGGGATACCGGCTGCTGCGCGGCTGGCTCGACATCCGCCCCGACGGAGTGACGCTGACCGACCGGTTCACGACGCTGCTCGACGAGCCGCTGATCCCGTCGTCGCTGCGGGCCACCTGAACGCCCGATGTGGTTTCTCGGGGGCGCTCGCCGCGGACTACGCTCGTGGGCATGACCGCCGAGTCCGTCACCACCTCTGGCCAGGGCGCCGAGTACGCCGACACCGCCAGCGAGGCCTACCGGGCCGCGCTGCGGGTGATCGAGAGCGTCGAACCCCGTATCGCCGAGGCCACCCGCAAAGAGCTTGACGATCAACGGCATTCGCTGAAGTTGATCGCCAGCGAGAACTACGCGTCGCCGGCCGTGCTGCTGACCATGGGCACCTGGTTCTCCGACAAGTACGCCGAGGGCACCATCGGGCACCGGTTCTACGCCGCCTGCCAGAACGTCGACACCGTCGAGGCGCTGGCCGCCGAGCACGCGCGCGAGCTGTTCGGGGCGCCGTACGCCTACGCGCAGCCGCACTCGGGTATCGACGCCAACCTGGTGGCCTACTGGGCGATCCTGGCGACGCGGGTGGAGACGCCCGGTCTGGCCGAGTTCAGCGCCAAGCACATCAACGACCTGTCCGAGGCTGACTGGGAGACGCTGCGCGCCAAGCTGGGCAACCAGCGGTTGATGGGCATGTCGCTGGACGCCGGCGGCCACCTCACCCACGGCTTCCGCCCCAACATCTCCGGCAAGATGTTCCACCAGCGCCAGTACGGGACGAATCCGGATACCGGGTTCATCGACTACGACGCCGTCGCGGCCGCGGTGCGCGAGTTCAAGCCGCTGATCCTGGTGGCCGGCTACTCGGCGTACCCGCGCCGGGTGAACTTCGCCAAGATGCGGGAGATCGCCGACGAGGTGGGCGCCACGTTCATGGTCGACATGGCGCACTTCGCCGGCCTGGTGGCGGGCAAGGTGTTCACCGGCGACGAAGACCCGGTGCCGCACGCGCATGTGGTGACGACGACGACGCACAAGTCCCTGCGCGGTCCGCGTGGAGGCCTGGTGCTGGCCACCGAGGAGTACGCGCCCGCGGTCGACAAGGGCTGCCCGATGGTGCTCGGCGGGCCGCTGGCTCACGTGATGGCCGCCAAGGCGGTCGCACTGGCCGAGGCCCGTCAGCCCGAGTTCCGCACCTACGCCCAGGCGGTCGCCGACAACGCCCAGTCGCTGGCCGACGGGTTCGTCAAACGGGACGCCGCCCTGGTCACCGGCGGCACCGACAACCACCTGGTGCTGCTCGATGTGACGTCGTTCGGGCTCACCGGCCGGCAGGCCGAGTCGGCGCTGCTGGACTCCGGCATCGTCACGAACCGCAACGCGATCCCGGCCGACCCGAACGGCGCCTGGTACACCAGCGGCATCCGATTCGGCACGCCGGCACTGACCACCCGCGGGTTCGGCGCCGACGACTTCGACCGGGTCGCCGAACTCGTCGTCGAGGTGCTGAAGAACACCCAGCCCGCCGCCGGGCCGAACGGCCCGTCGAAGGCCAAGTACACGCTGGCCGAGGGGACCGCGCAGCGGGTCAAGGCGGCGGCCGCGGAGCTGCTCGACGCCAACCCGCTCTACCCGGGTCTGACCCTCTGACGACACGGCGTGGGAATTTTACGATTCCCACAGAATTGAGTTAATGTAACCGCATGGCACAGAAACCTGTCGCTGATGCGTTGACCCTCGAGCTGGAACCCGTCGTCAAGGAGCAGCTGCGGCGTCACCTCGACACCGAGGACGCCTGGTTCGCCCACGATTACGTGCCGTTCGACCAGGGCGAGAACTTCGCCTTCCTCGGCGGCCGGGACTGGGACGCGTCGGACGTGACGCTGCCCAAGAAGGTCACCGACGCCTTGGAGATCCTGCTGATCACCAAGGACAACCTCGCCGGATACCACCGCGAGCTGGTCGAGCACTTCATCCTCGAGGACAAATGGGGCCGCTGGCTGGGCCGCTGGACCGCCGAGGAGCACCTGCACGCGATCGCGCTGCGCAACTACCTCGTGGTCACCCGTGAGATCGACCCGGCGGCCAACGAGGATGTGCGCGTCGAGCATGTCATGAAGGGCTACCGCGCCGACACCTACAGCCAGCTCGAGACGCTGGCCTTCATGGCGATGTGGGAGCGCAGCCACGCCGTGTTCTGCCGCAACCTCGCCGCCCAGACCGACGAGCCGGTGCTGCGCGATCTGGTCGGCAGGATCGCCGGCGACGAGGAGCGCCACGCCGAGTTCTTCACCAACGTGGTCGCGTTCTGCCTGAGCTCCTCGCGTGACGAGACCGTTGAGGCGATCGCCACCCGCGCCGCTGCCCTCGACCTCGTCGGCGCCGACATCGATGCCTACGCCGACAAGGTGGCCACCGTCGCCGAGGCCGGCATCTTCGACCGGGCCGCATTGCGCACCGCCATCGCCGACTCCCTTGCGGCGTGGGGACTCACCGAGGAACCCCGGTTCGCGGAGTTCACGAGCTCGTAACCGGCACGCCGTTTCGTCCCGGCGCGCCTGCGAGGCGCGGATGCGGCACCGGGAGTAGCGTCGTTTTCGATGGCTAGCGACATGCTCTGCTATCCGGGCGGTCCGAATTCGTTTCGACGAAAGGGCCGGCCCCGGTCCTTTCGGCCGCGCTCGTGTCCACCGAGATGTTCGCGTGGGGCTCCGCGAACTCGCGCAGCCTCGAGGAGCGCTACGTGAACGATTCTCCCGTCCGCACCTACGTGCTCGACACCTCTGTGTTGCTGTCCGATCCCTGGGCCATCACGAGGTTCGCCGAGCATCAGGTCGTGGTTCCGCTGGTGGTGATCAGCGAACTCGAGGCCAAACGGCACCATCATGAACTCGGTTGGTTCGCGCGTCAGGCGCTGCGGATGTTCGATGATCTGCGCCTCGAGCACGGTCGCCTCGACCAACCCATTCCCGTTGGGACACAAGGCGGCACGTTGCATGTGGAGCTGAACCACAGCGATCCGACCGTGCTGCCCGCGGGCTTCCGCACCGACAGCAACGACGCCCGCATCCTGACCGTCGCCGCCAACCTTGCCGCCGAGGGCAAATACGTCACGCTGGTCAGCAAGGACATCCCGCTGCGCGTCAAGGCCGGCGCCGTCGGGCTGCTCGCCGACGAGTACCACGCCCAGGACGTCATCACGTCGGGCTGGACCGGGATGGCCGAGCTCGAGGTGGGCTCCGAGGATGTCGACGCTCTGTTCGCCGAGGGTGAGATCGACCTGCAGACCGCCCGCGACCTGCCCTGCCACACCGGAATCCGGTTGCTGGGCAGCAACTCTCACGCACTGGGCCGGGTCAATCCCGACAAGCGGGTGCAGCTGGTCCGCGGCGACCGGGAGGTGTTCGGCCTCCGGGGAAGGTCAGCCGAACAGCGGGTCGCCCTGGATCTGCTACTCGACGAGTCCGTCGGCATCGTGTCGCTGGGCGGCAAGGCCGGCACCGGCAAGTCCGCGCTCGCGCTGTGCGCCGGCCTGGAGGCGGTGCTGGAGCGCCGCACCCAGCGCAAGGTCGTGGTGTTCCGGCCGCTGTACGCGGTCGGCGGCCAGGACCTGGGCTACCTGCCCGGCAGCGAGAGCGACAAGATGGGCCCGTGGGCGCAGGCGGTCTTCGACACCCTCGAGGGGCTGGCCTCCCCGGCGGTGCTCGAGGAGGTGCTCGCGCGCGGCATGCTCGAGGTGCTGCCGTTGACCCACATCCGCGGCCGCTCGCTGCACGACTCCTTCGTGATCGTCGACGAGGCGCAGTCGCTGGAGCGCAACGTGCTGCTGACCGTGCTGTCCCGGCTGGGCAGCGGCTCGCGGGTGGTGCTCACCCACGACGTCGCCCAGCGCGACAACCTGCGCGTCGGACGGCACGACGGTGTCGCGGCGGTGATCGAGAAGCTCAAGGGCCATCCACTGTTCGCGCACATCACGCTGCTGCGCAGCGAGCGCTCGCCGATCGCGGCGCTGGTCACCGAGATGCTCGAGGAGATCAGCCCCGGCGCCCTGCCGTGACGCGAATCGGGCGCGCGCACCGACGCTGAGCGTCGTTGTGCGCGCCTGATTCGCAGGGTGGATAGGTAAGCTGCCTCCGTGCTCACGCGTCCCGACAGCCTGACCTGGCGTTACGCCAGAACCGTCCTCGGCGTCGCCGCCGCGGTGGCAGTGCTGGTGATCGGCGGCCTCACCGGACACGTGCGGCCGGCCAACGCCGACCACGTCGACTGCGCCCAGGTCAAGTGCGTGGCGTTGACCTTCGACGACGGGCCCAGCCCGTTCACCGACCGGCTGCTGTCGATCCTGCGCGCCAACAACGCCGAGGCGACGTTCTTCCTGATCGGGAACAAGGTGGCCGCCAACCCGGCCGGTGCCCGGCGGATCGCCGACGCCGGCATGGAGATCGGCACCCACACCTGGGAACACCCGAACATGACGACGATCCCGCCGCAGGACATCGCCGCGCAGTTCAGCAAGGGCATCGACGCCATCGTGGCGGCCACCGGCCAGCGACCCACGTTGTCACGCACCGCAGGCGGACTGGTCGACGACGCGGTGCTCGCCGAGGCCGGCCGGCAGGGACTGGCCGACATCAACTGGGACGTCATCCCGTTCGACTGGGCCAACGACAGCAACACCGCCGCGACCCGGGCGCTGCTGATGAGCCAGATCAAGCCGAACTCGGTGGTGCTGCTGCACGACACCTACTCCTCGACGGTGGATCTGGTGTCCCAGTTCATCCCGGTGCTCGAGGCCAACGACTACCACCTGGTGACGGTCAGCCGCATGCTCGGCCCGCGCGCGCCGGGCAGCCTCTACGGCAGCCGCGAGAACGGTCCCCCGGTCAACGAGCTCGTCGACATCCCGGCCGATCAGATCCCGCCGCTGCCGGACACGCCGTCTCCCGCGCCGATGCCGAACTTCCCGATCACCGACATCCCCGACCAGAACTCCGGCGGTCCCACCAACGGCGCGTAACCGCTACTGCCTGCGGCGTTCCTCCATCAGGTACCACCCGGCGGCGGCCGCCCCGGACACCGCGAGCACGCGGTCGGCGCCCCATGCGCGCCTGCCTTTCGACAGGTCGAGCAGAGACGCCAGTCCGAGCATGACGAAACCGGTCGTCAAAGCGGGTTGGCTGGTCGCCGTGGTCACGAGCGCTGCAGAATCGCGGTCGGCAGGCAACATCGCCTCCTGTGAATGCCTGGAACAGGGTGTGGCCCTTATCTTCTGCCCACCGCCGCGATTCGTCAGGCGATTCGCCGAACTAGCCTTGCTGCCGAACCTTGGCCATCTTCAGCACGTCGAGCCTGCGGTCCAATTCCTCCTCGGAGAGCTTGTCACCGATCAGGCCGCGGTCGATGACCGTCTGGCGGATGGTCTTGCGCTCCTTGAGCGCCTCCTTGGCGACCTTGGCGGCCTCCTCGTAGCCGATCGCCGAGTTCAGCGGCGTCACGATCGACGGCGACGACTCCGCGAGCTCGCGCAGGTGCGCGTCGTTGGCCACCAATCCGTCGATGCATTTGGCGGCGAACAGTTTCGACACGTTCGACAGCAGCGTGAACGACTCGAGGACGTTGCGCGCCATCATCGGGATGTAGACGTTGAGTTCGAAAGCCCCGGACAGGCCGCCGACGGCCACAGCGGCGTCGTTGCCGATCACCTGCGCGGCCACCTGTGTGACGGCCTCCGGGATGACGGGGTTGACCTTGCCCGGCATGATCGAGCTGCCCGGCTGCAGGTCGGGCAGCTGCAGTTCGCCCAGCCCGGTCAGCGGACCCGACCCCATCCAGCGGATGTCGTTGGCGATCTTGGTCAGTGACACCGCGATCGTCTTCAGCGCGCCCGATGCCTCGACCAGCCCGTCGCGGGCGGCTTGGGCCTCGAAACTGTCCACGGCCGTGCGCAACTCGGCGATCCCGGTCTGGTCCACGAGCACCTCGACCACCTTGGCGCCAAACCCGTCGGGGGCGTTGAGGCCGGTGCCCACCGCGGTGCCGCCGATCGCGAGCTCACCGAGCCGGGGCAAGGTCGCCTTCACCCGTTCTATGCCGGCCTGGATCTGGCGGGCGTATCCGCCGAACTCCTGGCCGAGCGTCACCGGCACGGCGTCCATCAGGTGCGTGCGGCCGGACTTGACGGTGGTGCGCCACTGACGGGCCTTGGCCTCCAGCGATTCGTGCAGCACCTCCAGGGCCGGAATCAGATGGCGCACAGCGGCTTCGGTCGCCGCGATGTGCGTGGCGGTGGGGAAGGTGTCATTCGAGCTCTGCGACATGTTCACGTCGTCGTTCGGGTGCACCGTCACCCCGTTCGCCGCCGCGATCGAGGCGATGACCTCGTTGGTGTTCATGTTCGAGCTGGTGCCCGAGCCGGTCTGGAACACGTCGATCGGGAACTGGTCGTCGTGCTGCCCGTCGGCGATCTCGGCGGCCGCGGCGATGATCGCGTCGGCCTTCTCCGGCGCCAGCAGGCCCAGGTCCTTGTTCACCTGGGCGCAGGCGCCCTTGAGCAGCCCGAGCGCCCGGATCTGGGTGCGCTCCAACGGCCGGAACGAGATCGGGAAGTTGTCCACCGCGCGCTGGGTCTGGGCCCGCCACAGCGCGTTCTTGGGCACCCTGACCTCGCCCATGGTGTCGTGCTCGATGCGGTACTCGGTGTCGTCGGCTGTGTCGACGGCGTTGTCGGCCATGGGCTCCCTGTTCGTGTTGTCGATGTGGTTGTGACTAGGGCAACGGATAGGCGGCGGACTTGTCGCCGGTGAAGTCGACCGCGGAGTACTCGTTGAGCTTCGAGAGCCGGTGGTAGGCCTCGATCATGCGGACCGTGCCCGACTTCGAGCGCATCACGATCGACTGCGTGGTGGCGCCGCCGCCGGAGTAACGGACCCCGCGCAACAGGTCGCCGTCGGTGACGCCGGTCGCGGAGAAGAAGACGTTCTCACCGGAGACGAGGTCCTCGGTGTGCAGGACCCGATCCAGGTCGTGTCCGGCGTCGACGGCCTTCTGCCGCTCGTCGTCGTCGGTGGGGGCGAGCACCGCCTGGATGGCGCCGCCCATGCAGCGGATGGCCGCGGCGGTGATGATGCCTTCGGGGGTGCCACCGATGCCGGCGAGCAGGTCGGTGCCCGAGTTGGGGCGGCAGGCCGAGATGGCGCCGGCGACGTCGCCGTCGGAGATCAGCCGGATGCGGGCACCGGCTTCCCGCACCTCGGCGATCAGCTGGGCGTGCCGCGGCCTGTCGAGCACACACACCGTCAGGTCGGCGACGCTGGATTTCTTGGCCTTGGCGACCCTGCGGATGTTCTCGCCGATCGGCGCGGTGATGTCGATGACGTCCACGGCGTCCGGACCGACGGCGATCTTGTTCATGTAGAACACCGCCGACGGGTCGAACATCGCGCCGCGCTCGGCGACCGCGAGCACCGAGATGGCGTTGGGCATGCCCTTGCTCATCAGCGTGGTGCCGTCGACCGGGTCGACCGCGAAGTCGCACTCCGGGCCGTCGCCGTTGCCGACCTCCTCGCCGTTGTAGAGCATCGGGGCGTTGTCCTTCTCGCCCTCGCCGATCACCACGACGCCGCGCATCGACACCGAGTTGACCAGCTCCCGCATGGCGTCGACGGCGGCCCCGTCGCCGCCCTCCTTGTCTCCGCGCCCCACCCAGCGGCCGGCCGCCATGGCGCCCGCCTCGGTCACCCGCACCAGTTCCAGGGCCAGGTTGCGGTCCGGGGCTTCACGTCTCGATGGCGTCATGCGCCAGATTCTCCCACTAACCGCCCACTGATCGGGAAGAGGGATACTGGCAGGCATGACGACGCCGCCCGACTCCGGCCACGCCGCGGAGCGCGAGAGCCCCGACCCGGCCCCGGGGGGCTATGCGGTGCCAGTGGCGCGGCCTGCCAAGGCCCGCCTGCTGCAGGACGGCCGGGACATGTTCTGGTCGATCGGCCCGCTCGTGGTGGCCTGCGTGATCCTCGCCGGCGTGCTCGGGATGTGCTCGTTCGCGCCGACCGGTCCTGGTCCCGGCCCGGCACCTGATTACGACGCCCCCGCGGCGTTGCGGGCCGATGCGGACGCGCTCGAGATCCCGATCCGGGTGCCGCAGTTGCCGCCTGACTGGCGGGCGAACTCGGGCAGCCGCAAGGGTATCGACGGCGGGCGCACCGACCCGGTGACCGGCCAGCCGGTGCGCGCGGTGGCGTCCGTGGTCGGCTATCTGACGCCGAGCGGGATGTATCTTGGCCTGACGCAGAGCAACGCCGACGAGGACAAGCTCGTCGCGTCGTTCGGGCCGGATCTGGTGCCCACCGGGACCGAGGACGTCGACGGCGTGCGCTGGATCGTCTACCGGGGCGGCGAGCGGGACGGCAAGGCGGCCGAGCCGGTGTGGACGGCGCAGGTGCGCGGCCCGACCGGGCCCGCGCAACTCGCGCTGACCGGCGCCGCGGGTACGGACGAGTACCGTACGCTGGCGGCTGCGACGCAGTCCCAGTCGCCGCTGCCCGTGACCTGACGTTCGGAGACGCCATGACCTCGCCTGAAGCAGACCTGTCCGGCTGGGTCGCCACCCCGTTCACCGCCGCCGGCTACACCCACGACGTGTACCGCAAGGGTGAAGGGCCCGGCGTCGTGCTGATCCCCGAGATGCCCGGGCTGCATCCGGGTGTGCTGGCACTCGGCAACCATCTGGTGGACAACGGCTTCACCGTCGCAGCGCCGTCGCTGTTCGGTACCCCCGGCGCACCCGGGGTGAGCCCCGGCGCCATCCCGGTGCTGCTGAAGGGTTGTGTGGCAAAGGAATTCGCGGCGTTTGCGACCAACGCCGACCGGCCGGTGGCGCACTTCCTGCGCGCGCTGGCCCGTGACCTCAACGAGAAGACGCCGGGCAAGGGTGTCGGGGTGATCGGGCAGTGCTTCACCGGGGGGTTCGCCCTCGCCGCGGCCGTGGACGACAGCGTGCTCGCGCCGGTGATGAGCCAGCCCTCGGTCCCGCTCCCGCTGACTCCGCGGCACAAACGCGACCCGGGGGTCTCCGAGGCGGAGATGAAGGTGATCGAGCAGCGTGCGGCCACCGAGGGTCTGTGCGTGATGGGGTTGCGGTTCAGCGAGGACGCCGCGTCGCCGGGGGAGCGGTTCACCACGCTGAAGAACCGCCTCGGCGACGCGTTCGAGGTCATCGAGATCAGCTCCAAGAAGGGCAACGCCGACGGCATCGGCCGGATGGCGCACTCGGTGCTGACCGATCAGGTCCGGGAGGTCGACGGTCATCCGGCCTACGAGGCACGTAAGCGCGTCGTCGAATTCCTCACGTCTCGTCTGATGTGACGGCCGGCGCCGGCGCGGGTCTGCCGGGCAGCAGTCGGCGCCACCACGGGGTCCTGCGTTCGGCTTCGTCGTCGGCCGGATCGGCGCGGGTACCGGTGATCGAGTCCAGCGGCGCACCCTGGTAGACGGCCAGGTAGACGCTGATCGTCGTGACGATGACGATCATCAGCACCGGCCCGAGCACGATGCCCCAGAAGCCGAACATCCTCAGCCCGGCGAACACCGCGAGCAGCATCAGCGCGGGGTGCAGGTGGGCGCTCTTGGGCACCAGGAACGGGCGGAGCACATTGTCGATGCTGGTGACCACCACGATGTGGAACACCACGACGAAGATGCCGCCCGCCACGTTGCCGAAGATCGCCAGCCCGATGCCGAGCGGGATGGTGACGATGCCGCTGCCCAACGGGATGAACGACAGGGCGGTCAGGAAGATGACGAACATGAAGAAGCCGTCGTGCAGGCCGGCGATGTAGATCGACACCGCGCCGGCCACGCCCTGACACACCGCGATGATGAACTGCCCTTTGACCGTGGCCGACACCATCGCGCCGATCTTCGCCAGGTAGATGTCGGACACCTGCGGCCCCAACGGATTCAGGTCGCGGAACAGGTCGGCGACCTTGCCGCCGTTGGTGAGCAGGGCGAGGAAGACGTAGAGGAAGATGATCAGCGCCGTCACCGTCGACGCGATGCCGCCCACCGAGCTGCGCGCGAAGTCCAGCGCCACCTGCCCTGCGCCCTGTCCGACCTTGGTGGCGGCCTCGCGCACCGAGTCCGGCGTCAGCGTGATGTCCAGGAACGGCACGCGGGCGAGCGCCTCGTTGGCCGAGTCGAGAAGACGCTGCGCCAGCGCGGTGAAGTCGGTCTGCTCCACCCAGCGCCCGATGCTGGTCACCATCTGGCTGATCTGCAGGACCGCCAGGAAGACCACCCCGGCCAGCGGGATCGCCACCGTCGCGACGGCGGCCAGCAGTGTCACCGTCGCGGACATGCCGACGTTCATCCTCTGCCGAAGCCGTTGGTAGAGCGGGGTGAACAGATAGGCGAGCACGGCGGCCACCGCGATCAGCAGCAGGTAGTGGCGCAGGAAGTAGGCGCCGAAGCCCAGCGCGATCAGTGTCACCACGGCCAGGGCGCGCTTCTGGTTCACGGTGAAGCTGCCGGTCACGCCGCCCCCGTCACGACGACTGTTCCACCAGGGACATCGCGTGGCCCAAGATCATCGAAGCCACTCCTGCCGGCCGGAAAGGGAACGGGTTACAAGGTCACACCTGGGCGGCGAAAACGCAATAGCGCCGTCGGTTTCGGTGCTGGCACACTCGTGCGGGTGACGGAGCTGAAGAGAACAGAGTCGATTTCGGTGGCCGTGCCGCCGGACGAGCTCTACGCGCTGGTGTCCGATGTGACCAGGACGGGTCAGTGGAGCCCGGTCTGCAAGGCCTGCTGGTGGGACGACGGCGACGGACCCCGCGTGGGCGCGTGGTTCACCGGCCACAACGAGCTGCCGGAGCGCACGTGGGAGACCCGCAGCCAGGTGGTCGCGGCCGACCCCGGCCGCGAGTTCTCCTGGGAGGTCAACAAGGGCTGGGCCCGTTGGGGCTACACCTTGGAGCCGGAGGGCGCCGGCACCCGGCTGACCGAGCATTGGGAGTTCCTGCCTGCCGGGCTCGAGGGGTTCCGCGAGCGCTTCGGCGACGCGGCCGACGACGAGGTCGCCAAGCGCAGCGAGGCGGCGCGCACCGGTATCCCCGCCACCCTCGCGGCGATCAAGGAGTTGGCCGAACGCGCCTGAGGACTACCAGTGCGACGCGCGGCAGCCGGCGGCGAGGTTGTGACAGTGCTTGCCTTCCTTGCACTTGGCGCACGAGCATCGGCATTCGTGGTCGGGGTGGCGCTGTGGGGTGTGCTGTTTCATCTCACTCCTTCGATCGTCATCTCTTGACGCAGCGGAAACCGATGTGGCTCATCCCGGTGTCCACCGGCTGCGGGCGCCGGGCGGCGGGCCGGTAGCGCATGCAGTAGCTGTCGGCGCACAGGAACGATCCGCCCTTGACCACCCGGCGCGGCACCGTGACGCCAGGCTGACGCGGATCGTAGGTGTCTGCAGCGCAGCAGGGTTGCGCGTCGCGGGTCGCGCCGTACCAGTCGGTCGTCCACTCCCAGACATTGCCGGCCATGTCGTGGAGCCCGTAGGCGTTCGGCGGGAACGATCCCACCGGGGTGCTCTGTCCGTACCCGGTGTCGGGCAGGTACGGGAACTCGCCGTGCCAGTAGTTCGCCAACCGACGTTCTCGGCCTTCCGGCTCGTCGCCCCACGTGTACACCGCGTGCGCCAGACCGCCCCGGGCGGCGACCTCCCACTCCGCCTCCGTGGGTAGTTCGTAGCCTGCCCACTGGGCGTAGGCCACGGCGTCGTCGAACGCGATGTGCACCACCGGATGGTCCTCGCGCCCGCGGATGGACGAGCGAGGTCCGCGCGGGTGGTTCCAACTCGCGCCCGGCGTCCACCGCCACCACAGATTCAGGTGGCGCAGGTCGACCGGGCCGTCGGTGCGCCGGAACACCATCGAGCCCGGCTGCACGTTCTCCGGCGGCGCCCCCGGATAGTCCTCGGGATCCAGTGGCCGCTGCGCGACGGTGACGTAGCCCGTCGCGACGACGAACTCCTCGAACTGCGCGTTGGTGACCGGATGGGGCTGCATCCAGAAGCCGTCGACGGTGACCCGCCGCGCGGGCCCCTCTTCCGGATAGTGCTCGTCGGACCCAACGATGGCGGTCTGGGGTGGGATCCACACCAACTCGTCAGTCACCGAAGACCGTGGCCCAGTCGTTCTTCATGCTCACCACGGTCCACGCGTGCGTCGACGCATGGTCGAGCAGGCGCTCGGCGCCTGCGGTGTAGGAGAATTCGCGGTCGGCGTCGTCGTGCAGCACGACCAGTCGCAGCGCGCTGCGGCCGGGCCGGCCCGAATACCTCAACATCTCGTCGTCGCCGTTGGAGTTGCCCGCCGACAGGATCGGTCGTCGGCCAATCCTGCTCCAGATCCGTACCGGTTTCTCCGGCCCGTCGTCGAACACGTCGAGGGTCGGCTGGATCAGCAGATCGCCGTGGCCGGCGTCGTCGCCGGTGAACTTCAGCCCCTGCGCGCTGCCGACGACGCGTTCCGGCGGGATGCCGTAGATGGCGTCGGTGATCGGTCGCATGAAGTCGCGCCCGCCGCCGGAGACGATGTAGCAGGTGAACTCGTGCGCCTCCAGGTAGCGCAGCAACTCCACCATCGGTGCGTACACGCAGCTCTGATAGGGCCGCCCCAGTGTCGGATGGGTGGCCTCGGCGAAGAACGCGTTCACCAGCGCGGCGTGATCTTCGACGGGCATCGACTGGTGCAGCGACATGACCGCGCCGGCAAGGGTTTTCAGTGCGGTGTCGTCACCCTGGTAGTGCTGGGTGATGGCGCCGCCGAACCAGCTGAGGTCGGCGGTGCTCGCCGCCAGGTAGGGCTGCTCATGCGCAAGGCCGGGATCGGCGGCGGCCTTCTCCGCGAGCCTGCGGACGATGAAGTCGAGCTGGATGTAGGCCGGCTTCTCACACCACAGCGTGCCGTCGTTGTCGAAGACCGCAACGCGTTCGGGCGGTGCGACGTTGCGCACGGCGCCGTCGGTGAACTCGACGATCGCGGACTTCGCGAGCCCGTCCTTCCACGAGGCGAGTTCGACCACGCTCACCCGCCGCGAGTGGCCAGGAACTTGTTGAGTTCCTCGACGGCGTTGTCGATCGTGAACGACGCGGGCTCCTGTCGAGGTGGGAATTCCTTGAACGTGTCCAGGAACTGTGTCGCGATGGCCGAGCCGTAGAGCACGAGGAAGATGCGGTCTATCACCCAGTCCCAGTAGGTGTTCGACGTGATGTCGGCCCGCTCGTAGGGATCGGTGCGCAGGTTGAACAACTTGGGTGCGCGCAGCGGGGTGAACGGTTCGAACCAGATCTGCAGGGTGCCCTGACACCGCTGCTCTTGGAAGACGACCTTCCAGTTCTCGGCGCGGATGCCGAGCACGTCGCAGTCGTCGGAGAAGTAGATCATCCCGCGCCGGGGACTCTGGTCCACCTCGCCGGTCAGATAGGGAACCAGGTTGTAGCCGTCGATGTGCACCTTGTAGGTCATGTCGCCGACGGTGTGCCCGGCCTTCAGCTTGTCGATGATGTCGGTGTCGCCGGCGGCCGCCAGGAACGTCGGCAGCCAGTCATGGTGTTGCACGATCTCGTTGGATACGCTGCGCGGCTTGATCTTTCCCGGCCAGCGGATCAGCTCCGGAATGCGGAAGGCGCCTTCCCAGTTGGTCGCCTTCTCGCTACGGAACGGGGTCGTCGCGCCGTCGGGCCAGCTGTTGGCGTGCGGGCCGTTGTCGGTCGAGTAGATGACGATGGTGTCCTCGGCGATACCGAGTTCGTCGAGCGTGTCCAGCAACGTCCCGACATTGCGGTCGTGGTCGATCATCGTGTCGTGGTACGGCGACTGCCAGCGGCCGGCCTGCCCCAGGCTCTCCGGCTTGGTGTGCGTACGGAAGTGCATGTGCGTCATGTTCATCCAGACGAAGAACGGGGTGCCTGCATCATGCTGATGCCTGATGAAATCGACGCAGGCGCTCGTGGTTTCGTCGTCGATGGTCTCCATCCGCTTCTTGGTCAGCGGCCCGGTGTCCTCGATGCGCTGTTTGCCGACCGGGCCGTAGCGCTCGTCGACCTCGCCGGAGTCTTCCTCGGTGGCCCAGGAGTGGATCACGCCGCGGGGCAGGAGGGCCTTGCGAAGCAGGGGCGCCTCCTCCTCGGTGGGGTAGTCGGCGTTCTCCGGCTCCTCCTCGGCATTGAGGTGGTAGAGGTTGCCGAAGAATTCGTCGAATCCGTGCGCCGTCGGCAGGTACTTGTTGAGGTCGCCGAGGTGGTTCTTGCCGAACTGGCCGGTGGCATAACCGAGCGGCTTGAGCAGTTCGGCGATCGTCGGATCTTCCTTCTGCAGCCCGATGTCCACACCGGGCATGCCGACCTTGCTCATGCCGGTGCGGTACACGCTCTGCCCGGTGATGAACGACGACCGGCCGGCGGTGCAGCTCTGCTCACCGTAGGAATCGGTGAACAGCATGCCCTCGTCCGCGATCCGGTCGATGTTGGGGGTGAAGTAACCCATCATTCCGCGGCTGTAGCAGCTCAGGTTCGAGATTCCGATGTCATCTCCCCAGATGACCAGGATGTTGGGTTGGGATTGTTCGGACAAGGCGGCTCCTTCACCATCGTTGCCGCAACCCTAGGACTGCGGCCCTTTCGGGTCAGTCGAATCGGCTGACTCGTCACCCTCCTCCGCGCTTGACTTTCCAGTGAGGAAAGTGGAGCCTTCTTTCGAGGGAGGAAAGTGAGGAGTGGGCATGGAGGACATCACGCCGGCGGACGCGCGCGCCGCCCTTACCGCCGTCGACCGCGCCAGGACGCGTGTCGTCGACGAGGTGGGCCTGCCGCGGTGGTACTGGTGGCTGCTGGCCGCGGGCTGGCTGGGCCTCGGCGTGATCGGCGACCTCGGTGCGCCGTGGCTCGCGGTCGCGGCCACGGTGGCGTTCGGTGTCGCGCACGCCACCGTCGCGTCGCGCCGCCTCGACGGCCGCCGGCGCACCGCCCGGTTGCAGGTCAGCGCCGACACCGCCGGCCGCCGCCTACCGGTCGTGGTGATCGGCATGCTGGTCGTCCTCGTCGCCGTCACCATCGCCGCGGGCTTCGCGCTCGAGGCCGATGGCGCCCGTCATCCCGGCATCGGGGCAGGATTGCTCGTCGCCGTCATCGTTGGCCTTGGCGGCGACGGCATGCTGCGGGCTCTGCGCCGCCGGGTCCGGGCATGACGGCACCCCGCTTCGACGAACTGATCCACCCCAGCACGCGGCTGTCGCTGGTGGCCACCTTGGCCGCTGCGGACTGGGCCGAGTTCGGCTATCTCAAAGACGTGCTTTCACTGTCTGATTCGGCGTTGTCGAAGCAACTCGGCGTGCTGGAGCAGGCCGGGTACGTCATCACCGAGCGCCGCTTGGACGGGAGCCGCCACAAGGTGCGCGCGCGGCTGACCGACACCGGTCGCGCCGCCTTCGATGGTCATGTCTCAGCGCTGCGGATCATCGTCGAGGGCGGCGCTGCGCCCTCGGGCGGAGACGGCGCCGCAGCGTGCGCCAGCGGCTCACCGGAGGCGGCTTTCATCCGGTCGAACAACTCGACGTAGTAGGGCAGGCACTGCTGGAGTGCCTGCTCGGTGGTGAACAGCGGCCGGTAGCCGAGATCCCGTTCGGCCTTGGCGATGGAGAAGTAGTTGTCCAGGTAAAGCCGTTCCACGGCAAGGGGTTCCAGCAGCGGCTTGGGCAGCCCGAACCGGAAGTGCATCACCTGCCACACCCGCATGGCGAACCACACCAGGCGGCCGGGCACGCGGAACCTGGGCCACGGTTGGCCGCACGCCTCGACCACGGGCCGGGAGAACTCGAACATGTTGATCGGCTCGCCGTCGTTGATGAAGTACGCCTGGCCGGGCGCCGTGCCGCCGGGCGCCAGATGCTGGGCGGCGAGGATGAACCCGTGAATCAGGTTGTGCACGTAGGAGTTGTCGAGCTTGACGTTCTTGCTGCCGACCAGGACCTTGACGTGTCCGGCGAGCACGCTCTCGAACACCTTGCGGAACATCGTCTGATCGCCGCGGCCCCAGATGCCGCTGGGCCGGATCGAGCACGTCAGCATGCCCCCGTCGCCGTTGGCGGCCAACACGAACTTCTCGGCGACGACCTTGGTCTCGGTGTAGAGATCGCTGAAACGCTCGGTGTAGGGCAGGGTCTCGTCGCCACCGGCGATGCGCTGCCCGCCCATCACCACGCTGTTGGAGGCTGTGTAGACGAACCGTTGCGTTCCGGCCTTCTGGGCGGCGTGCACCAGGTTCTTGGTGCCCTCGACGTTGACGGCGAAGCTGCGCCTGCGGTACTCCTCGGTGACCGACGCGCCGCCCATCAGGTCGATGATCGCCGCGGTGTGGATGACGGTGTCGATCCCGGCGACGGCGTGCGCGACGACCTCGGGGTCGGTGATGTCGCCTTCGACGGTCTGGAGTCGGGGATGGGCGGGAAGCGGAGAAGGGGCGCGGTCGAAGGACCGCACCTCGTGGCCCCGGTCGAGCAACGTCGTCACCAGATTCGCGCCCACGAAGCCGGAGCCGCCGGTCACCAGTACCCGGCCGAGGTCGGTCGTCATCGATGCATCACCCATGCGGGCAGACTAACTGAAACGTGTTCCAGTTTTCCAGCCCCGACCGCCGGAATGCCGCCGGCTCAGCCTTCGCCGTCCTCGCCGGCGGCCAGTGCGTCCTCCACGCGCTTGCGGGCTCCAGCTAAATGCGCTTCACAGCATTTAGCCAGCTCCTCGCCGCGTTCCCACAGTTTCAGCGATGCGTCCAGATCGAGGCCGCCATGTTCTAGCTGCTGCACCACCTCGATCAGTTCGTCGCGGGCTTCTTCGTAGCCGAGCTTGTTAATAGGCTTCATTCTTCGTCTCCCACCGCGCCCTCGCTGATGGCTGTGATCGCTCCGTCGGACACCCGCACGCGCAGCCGAGTCCCCACCGGTGCGTCGGCGACGGCGTGCAGCACGTGCGGTGCACCGTCCGCCGGGACCGCCTGCACCACCGCATAGCCGCGCGCCAGCGTCGCCGCCGGACCCAGGGTGGTCAACCGTGCCGCCAGATGGCCCACCCGCTCGGTCTCGGCGGCCAGCAGCCGCGTGATGTCACGACGCGCGGCCCGACGGGCACGGTGGATCTCGTCGGCGCGGGCGGTCATCGCCTCCAGGGGGCGGGCCAGCACCGGCCGGCTGCGCAGCTGGGCCAGCGTGTGCTGCTCGCGGTTGACCCAGTTGCGCAAGGCCCGGGCACTGCGCCGGCGCAGGTCGTTCACCAGCGCCTGTTCGGCGGCGGTGTCGGGCACGATCCGCTTGGCCGCGTCGGTGGGGGTGGCCGCGCGCAGATCGGCGACCAGATCGCAGAGCGGGTTGTCGGGTTCGTGGCCGATCGCGCTGACCACCGGCGTGGTGCAGCGGACGATCTCGCGGCACAGCGTCTCGTCGGAGAACGGCAGCAGATCCTCGACGCTGCCGCCTCCGCGCGCCAGCACGATCACGTCGACGTCGGGGTGAGCGTCCAGCGCGCGCAGCGCCTCGACGATCTGCGGGACCGCGTTGGGCCCCTGGACGACGGTGTTGCGCACTTCGAACCGCACCGCCGGCCAGCGCCCCGAGGCCACCGCCATGATGTCGTGTTCGGCGGCCGACGCACGGCCGGTGATCAGCCCGATGGTGCCCGGCAGGAAGGGGATCGGCCGCTTGAGTCGTGCGTCGAACAGGCCTTCGGCGTCGAGCAGCCTGCGCAGCCGCTCGATGCGGGCCAGCAGTTCCCCGACGCCGACCGCCCGGATGTCGCTGACGCGCAGCGAGAAGGTGCCGCGGCCGGTGTAGAAATTCGGCTTGCCGTAGACGATCACCTGCGTGCCGTCGGTCATCTTCACCGGGGCGTTGGTGACCAGGTCCCGCGGGCAGGTCAGCGACAGCGACATGTCGGCCGCCGGATCACGCAGCGTGATGTAGGCGGTGTTGGAGTTCGGCCGCAGCGTCAGCTGGGCGATCTGACCCTCGACCCACACGGGGCCGAGTTTGTCGATCCAGCCGGCGACGCGGATCGCGACGCCGCGGACGGGAAACGGGTTCTCCGGCGATTGCCCGGGGGTGCTCACTTCGCCGACGCGCGGGTGATCCTGTTGGCCAGCAGCGTCTGGAACGGGGCGCGCGCCTTCGTCGACTCCTCGTAGCTCAGCAGCGCTTCGAGGTCGGAGATCCGCAGCGAGGTGAGCCGGGCGCGCAGCTGGGCCAGCGTCAGGCTCTCGTAGTCGATCTCGGTGACGATCTCCGGGGCGTCCGGCGCCGTCGACGAGGCGGTGGGCGTGGCGGTCGTGTTCGGGCTCTCGGGCTCCTCGCTGAACAGTGCGAAGCGGCCCTCGGTCAGCCGTTCGCCGTCGCGCACCGGCAGCGGGACCACGTCGCCGTCGGTCGGCGGGGCGTCGGCCAGATCCTCGTCGAACGTCGCCCACTCGGCTTGCTCGTCCTTGGGCGGGAAGATCGTCTCGAGGGTCTCGTCGCCTTTGATCACCAGGACCGCGACGTCCTGCTGCACCTTCATGACGATCTGGGCGATCTGACTCGCGAGGGTCATGGGGTACATCAGGATGGTCTGCGGGAGCTTGCGGGTTTCCTCGATGGCGGTCACCGCCGCACCCACAAGCAGACGGACCCCGTACGGTGCAGTTGCCATGGCCACAGCCTACGGCTGGGCGGCGGAGGTGGCGGGTCAGTACCCTGGGACTCATGCCGCCGACTGTCAACATGGGGATCCCGGGCGCCAGCCGATCCGCGCTGGGTACGGCCCCCGGCCAGGACACCGGCAAGCGGGTACTGCTGGCCGAACCCCGGGGATACTGCGCCGGCGTGGACCGCGCCGTGGAAACCGTCGAGCGTGCGCTGGCCAAGCACGGCGCCCCGGTGTACGTGCGTCACGAGATCGTGCACAACCGCTACGTGGTGGACACGCTGACCAAGGCCGGTGCGGTGTTCGTCGAGCAGACCGACGAGGTCCCCGAGGGCGCCATCGTGGTGTTCTCGGCGCACGGCGTCGCGCCCTGGGTGCACACCGAGGCCGCCGAGCGCAACCTGCAGACCATCGACGCCACCTGTCCGCTGGTCACCAAGGTGCACAACGAAGCCAAGAGGTTCGCCCGCGACGACTACGACATCCTGCTCGTCGGCCACGAAGGCCACGAGGAGGTGGTGGGCACCGCCGGTGAGGCGCCCGACCACGTCCAGGTCGTCGACAATCCCGACGCCGTGGACAACGTGACCGTCCGTGATCCGGACAAGGTGGTGTGGCTGTCGCAGACCACGCTGTCCGTCGACGAGACGATGGAGACCGTGCGCCGGCTGCGGGAGAAGTTCCCGACGCTGCAGGATCCGCCCAGCGACGACATCTGCTACGCCACCCAGAACCGCCAGGTAGCGGTGAAGGCGATGGCGCCGGAATGCCAGCTGGTGATCGTTGTCGGTTCCCGCAACTCGTCGAACTCGGTCCGGCTGGTCGAGGTGGCGCTCGGCGCCGGGGCGGACGCGGCGCACCTGGTCGACTACGCCGAGGACATCGATCCGGCGTGGCTGTCCGGCGTGACCACGGTCGGGGTCACATCCGGGGCGTCGGTCCCCGAGATCCTCGTGCGCGGGGTGCTCGACCGGCTGGCCGAATACGGCTACGGCACGGTGCAGCCCGTCACCACCGCCAACGAGACACTCGTGTTCGCGTTGCCCAGGGAGATCCGTCCCGCGCGCACCTAACGGGTACGTTCAGGCTCTGTGCGCCCTCTGCGAAGAGTCACCCTCGTCCTGCTCGTCGCCACCATTCTGCTCGCCGGTTGCAGCGACGCCGGTGACCGCCTGCGCGACACGGTGGCGGCGTTCGCCGATGCGCTCAGCCGCGGCGACGCGGCCGCCGCGGCGGCACTGACCACCGACGAGGCCGCGGCCGGGAAAACCCTCGGGGCGCTGTTCGACAGCCTGGGCAAAGACGTGCACGTCGGCGTGGGCGCGGTCGAGGACACCGACAGTGCCGGCGCCTTCACCCTCGACACATCGTGGAAGTTCGGCCAGGACAACCAGATCCAGTGGACGTACACCGGCAACGGCCGGGCCACCGCTGACGGCGACGACTGGAAGATCCAGTGGGACGCGACGACCGTCGCGCCCGGCCTCGACAAGGGCCCGCTGACGTTCAGCACGCTCGTCGCGCAGCCCGCGGCGCGGGTGCTCGACCGGACCGGCGCCGAACTGCTCACCCAGCATGTCGTGACCCTCGTCGACGTCGCACCCGGCGCCGACGTCAATGCCGTCGCGGCACTGCTCAATCCGATCGCACCCACGATCACGCCCGCATCGCTGAGCGCGGACCTCGCCGCGGGCAAGCCCTTCACCGCCGTCACGCTGCGCGACGACGACCTGGCGCCCATCGAGGCCCAGCTGACCGCGCTGCCGAACGTCACGCTCCGACCGCAGACCAGGCTGCTGGCCACCGACCGGACCCTGACCTCGCCGACGTTGGCGGGCCTGTCCGAGCTGTGGCAGCAGCGGATGGACGCCGCGGCCGGGTGGGCGGTGACCGCGCAGACCGCGGCAGGCGCGCAGCGCGTCGGCGGCGCGGACGCCAAGCCGGTCGGCGACATCTCCAGCACGCTCGACATCGGCATGCAGCGCGCCGCCGAGGACGCGCTGGCGGCTCTGCCCACGCCGGCGGCCCTGGTCGCGATCCAGCCGTCGACGGGCAACCTGCTGACCGTCGCGCAGAACGCTCCCGCGGATGCGCAGGGGCCCATCGCACTGACCGGGCTGTATCCGCCGGGATCCACCTTCAAGACCGTCACGGTGTCGGCGGCTCTGCAGGCCGGCCAGGTGACCCCCGACAGCGTCGTCGCCTGCCCCGGCACCGAGAACATCGAGGGCCGCCAGATCCCCAACGACGACGACTTCGACCTCGGCCAGGTGCCGCTGCACACCGCGTTCGCCCGGTCGTGCAACACCACGATGGGCCGGCTCGCGGTCAACCTGCCGCCCGACGGGTTGACCGAAGCGGCGGCGCAGCTGGGCCTTGGTATCGACTACACCGCGCCTGGCATGACCACCGTGACGGGTTCGGTGCCGGTCGCCGACACCTCCGCGCTGCGCGTGGAGGAAGGCATCGGCCAGGGCAAGGTCACCGCGTCGCCGTTCGGGATGGCGCTGGTGGCCGCGACGCTGGCCCACGGGTCGGTGCCGGCGCCCGCGATCGTCGCCGGTCAACTCGGGGTCGCCGACCGCACGCCCGAACCGCTGCCCGCCGGCGTCGACGATCAGGTCAAGGCCATGATGCGCGAGACCATCACCGGCGGCACCGCGACGCAGTTGCAGGACATCCCGGATCTGCTGGGCAAGACGGGCACGGCCGAGTACATCGACGATCAGCACGCGCACGGCTGGTTCGTCGGGATCCGGGGCGACCTCGCGCTGGCCGTCTTCGTCAGCGACGCAGGCAGTTCGGCACCCGCGGTGGATGCGGCGGGCCGCTTCCTGCGGGCGTTGTAGTCTTCTTCCGGTGCCCGCCGTCACGGGCTCGGGAGATGGTCATGACAAGTCAGCCGCTGGACGCCAACACCCGACTCGCTGCCGAACGGACCCGCCTTGCCTACGAGCGGACGCTGATGGCATGGATCCGGACGGCAACCGGGTTGATCGCCTTCGGGTTCACGATCTACCAGATCTTCCGGTACCTCTCGGCGTCGGAGCGGTTGCGCGCGCCGCTCGTCAGTCCGCAGGTGGTCGGCGTGGTGATGATCGTTGTCGGCCTGCTCTCGCTCGTCCTGGCATGGGTGCAGCACCGCCGGGCGTTAGCGAACCTGCGAGCGGATTTCGGTCCCATGCCCGGCTCATTGGCCGGGGTCCTGGCGGCGCTCATCGCCGGACTCGGGGTGGTCGCGCTTCTCGGTGTCACCTCGAGGCTGTGAACGCATGGCCGGCGACGCGCACGCACGACGGTTACGCCGGCTGACCACCCCCCGCTCGGCCGCGGTCGCCGGCATCGTGTTCGCCGTACTCTTCGCCGCCAGCCTGGTGCTGCTGCGCAGCGTCATTCCCGACGATCCGTTCGCACACATCTCGTGGACGGGCGGCGGCCGAACACGGATCGGGGCGGCGCTGGTGTTGGCGCCGATGGCCGCCATCGCCTTCCTCTGGTTCATCGGGGTCATGCGTGATGCGCTCGGCGACTACGAGGACCGCTTCTTCGCGTCGGTGTTCTTCGGCAGCGGGCTGCTGTTTCTGGCGATGACGGCGGTATCGATGGCCATCGCCGGCGCGATCCTGACGATCGCGCAGGAGGTCGCCACCGACGACCTGATCTACTTCGGCCGGTCGTTGATGCTGCAGATCAGCAACGTCTGGGGTGTTCGGATGGCCGCCGTCTTCATGATCTCGCTGGCCACCATCTTGCTCCGCACCGGCTTGATGCCCCGCTGGACATCGATGCTCACCTATCTTGTCGCCGCGACCTTGATCATCGTCGTCACGTTCAGCCTCTGGGTCACGCTGATCTTCCCGGCATGGGTGGGTGTGGTCAGCGTGATGGTGCTGGTCGCCCGCCCGCGGGGCGCGAGCTAGATGTCGTATTCCCAGCGGTCGGCGTCGACGTCGCGCGGCGCCCGCCTGCGGGTGCGGTACTCCGGCGCCTCGGTGTCGTCGCCGCCGCGGTAGCGCACCCGCGAGATCGGGTGATACGCGCCGGGGGACAGGGGTGCGTGCGGTTCGAGCGGTTCGTAGCCGTCCCGGCCGTCGAAACCGCCGTCATAGCCGTCGTAGCGGGGACGGCGCGCAGGGCGGGGACGCTCGGACCGTTGCCGGTCCCTCTCGCGCCGCTCAGTGGGCGGCACGCGGGGTTCGCGCGGTTCGCGGGACGACGACCGGGTCCGGCGCCGAGCCTCCGGCGACGCGCCGGAGGGTTCGTCGGACGGGCGGGGCCTGCGCCTGCGCGGGCGGTCCAGGTCGACGACCGGCTCGATGATCTCGGTCTGCGGGGGCCGAGCGTGGCGGGAGCGCGAAGGGGCGGCCCGCTTGGCGGGACGATCGCCCCGCGCCTCGGTGGTTCTGGTCTTGGACTTGTCCTTCGCCTTCGCCTTCGCCTTGGCCTTGGCCGCGTCCGCGCGGCGATCAGCAGTGCGGCGGCGCCGCGGTGCCTCGTCGGCGGCCTCGGCGTCTTCGGCGGGTGAACCGCCGGCGACGAGCGTCGAGAGTTTGGCGGCCATCCGGCCGCGGGACGGGCGTTCGGTCGCAGCGGCGCTGGTGCCCGGGGAGGCGCCCAGGTAGCGGCGGGCGATGCCGATCACCAGCACGGCCGCCGAGGTGAAGAACATCAACGGGAAGCGCTCGATCAGCGGATAGCCGCAGTTGATCAGGACGTCCTTGATGCCGCGGATCTCACTGCTGTGCATCAGGAAGTACGCGCCGGGGACGATGACGAACAGCAGCAGCGGCGGCTGGATGACCGCGGTGAACAGTCCGGCGCGCCGCACGGCCAGCACCGCGATGAGGCAGCCCATGACGTAGAACACAGAGAACACGGATGTCAGCGCGCCGCTGCCCGATCCGGCGTCGACGGCGAAGCCGATCGCGCAGCTGACGACTGCGATCAGAACCGCACCCCACCAGGGAACTCCCGGGATGTTGGGATGTGCGGAGCGGAGTTCGGCCGGTATCGCCGAGCGCGCACGCTGTCCTGACACACGTCGACCGTACCGGCTGGGGCACCCTCACGCCGCCAGCGGACGGGGGCGTGCCGACCACATCTGGCAGACTGTGGACTCCGTGGGCCTGAATCTGGGAATCGTCGGACTGCCGAATGTGGGCAAGTCGACCTTGTTCAACGCGCTGACGCGCAACGACGTGCTGGCCGCCAACTACCCGTTCGCAACGATCGAACCGAACGAGGGCGTGGTGGCGCTCCCGGATCCGCGCCTCGACAAGCTGGCAGAGATGTTCGGTTCGGAGAAGACCGTGCCGGCGCCGGTGACATTCGTCGACATCGCCGGCATCGTCAAGGGCGCTTCGGAGGGGGCCGGGCTGGGCAACAAGTTCCTTGCCAACATCCGCGAGAGCGACGCGATCTGTCAGGTGGTGCGCGTCTTCGCCGACGACGACGTGGTGCACGTCGACGGGCGGGTGGATCCGAAGTCCGACATCGAGATCATCGAGACCGAGCTGATCCTCGCCGACATGCAGACCCTCGAGCGCGCGCTGCCCCGGCTGGAGAAGGAGGCCCGCACCCACAAGGACCGCAGGCCGGTCCACGAGGCGGCGGTCGCGGCGCAGGAGGTCCTCGACAGCGGAAAGACGTTGTTCTCGGCGGGTGTCGACGTGTCGTTGCTTCGCGAACTGAACCTGATGACCTCCAAGCCTTTTCTGTACGTGTTCAACGCCGACGAGTCGGTGCTCACCGATGCAGCCCGCGTCGCGGAGCTGCGCGAGCTGGTGGCGCCCGCCGACGCGGTGTTCCTGGACGCGAAGATCGAGGCCGAGCTGCAGGAGCTCGACGAGGAGTCGGCGGCCGAACTGCTGGAGTCGATCGGGCAGACCGAGCGTGGCCTGGATGCCTTGGCGCGCGCGGGTTTTCACACGCTGAAGTTGCAGACGTACCTCACCGCCGGGCCGAAAGAGGCACGGGCGTGGACGATTCACCAGGGCGACACCGCGCCGAAGGCGGCCGGGGTCATCCACTCCGACTTCGAGAAGGGCTTCATCAAGGCCGAGATCGTGTCCTTCGACGACCTGATGGAGGCCGGCTCGATGGCCGCGGCGAAGGCGGCCGGCAAGGTTCGCATGGAGGGCAAGGACTACGTGATGGCCGACGGCGACGTGGTGGAGTTCCGCTTCGGAACAACGTCTACATCGAAGAGCAAGGCATAGAAGCCCACCGGCACAAGAGCGTCGGTGGGATAATGGCGCATGGCCTACGACAAGTCGGCGCTTGTCCTTCTGCATGGAATTGCAATGTCCGGCAACGCTTGGCGCGACGTCGTTCCTCTTGTGCGGGACTATCACGAAACATATGTACCGACCGCGGCTGGCCACCGTGGCGGTCCATCGGTGCGCCGCCGCCCCGCAACCATGACCGACATCGTTGATGCGGCCGAGCGGTACCTGGACGAATGTGACCTGGACCGCCCCCATCTCGCAGGAAACTCGATGGGCGGATTTGTGGCCATCGAGTTGGCCCGGCGCGGTCGTGCAGCGACCGTATGCGCGTTCTCTCCGGGCGGCCTCTGGACGTCCGGCGACGGTTTCCAGCAGCGAGCGTTCGGCAGACTGCAACGCGGCATAGCGCTCGGTCGCCGCACACGTCCGCTGCTTCCCTTTCTTTACCGGTCGCCGGTGGTGCGCCGACTCGTCTTGCGCGATGTGGCTCATCGCGGGGACCGCATCACGGCACACCGAGCGATCGAGTTCATCGACGATGGGATTGGATGCACCGTTCTCGCGGATCTCTGTAGCGCGGAGTGGCAAGTCGCACTAATCGATCCACTGCCATGCCCAATCACCATCGCATGGGGTGGCAAGGAGCGGCTATTACCTACCGCGGCACACGGCACGATACGACCCTTGCCGCAAGCAAACATTGTGACTCTCCCGAACGTGGGCCATGTCCCCATGGTCGACGATCCTGGCTTGGTGGCTCGCACAATTCTCACCACTACCGGAGCACTTACGGTTGACGATTAGTCGCGACGTGGTGGAGTTCCGCTTCAACGTCTGAGAGGTCGGGAGCCGATCACAATGTCAGGCTGAGAGGCTTGCGACGCACATATATCCATCGCGGAGCTGTCAGCCTGACATCGCGTATTGCATTCGGTCAGAAAGCGGCAGCCGTTGATGGGCACCTCGTACGCCGCAGACGTTTATCAACCGCGGAACGTGGTGGAGTTCCGCTTCAACGTCTGAGCGGCGTTTCGATTCAACATGGGCAACTAGGCATCGCGTGGCACCGCGATTCGGCGACACGGGTTACCGCAGCTGGTCTAATGATCGCCATGCCGCTCGTTGAACGTGCGCTTGCCGCGCTGGCCCGCCAGCTCGGTGAACCAACCGGGTTCGCAGGCCGGGTTGTCGGACGGCTGCTCAACCGTGGCAATCGGTCGGTTGTCCTCGCTGCGGTCGCCGCCACGGATTGCGGACCTGCCGCAGAAGTCGCCGACATCGGATTCGGAGGAGGCGTCGGACTCGACATTCTGCTCGATCGCGATGTCGCAGTTGTCCACGGCGTCGAGATGTCGGAGACGATGCTCACTGAAGCGAAGCGCCGGTTCTCTGACCCCATTGCTCGCGGGCGCTTACGTCTGTATTCCGGCCGGATGGAAAGTCTGCCCCTCGAAGATTCCGCACTGGACGCGATCATCTCGACGAACACGATCTATTTCGTGCCGGACCTCGCCGCAGCGATGAGTGAGCTCGTGAGAGTGCTGCGGCCTGGCGGGCGACTGGTACTCGGGGTTGGTGATCCGGGTCGGATGTCCAGAATGCCCTTCACTCGCCAAGGATCCGGTTGCGCCCCATCGACGAACTCATGCCGGTCATCCGCGAGGCAGGATTCGGTGAGATCGAGGACAGGCGCGTCGGCGATGGCCAAGGGGCGTTCCATCTTCTGGTGTGCGATTTGCCGGGCTGACGTGGCGGCTGGCGACTGCACCCTGGCGCAGCGACGAGATGTTCATCGGAGACGTAGCGTGGTCGAGATCGGCGTCAACGTCTGAGCAGCAGGAGACCGATGAACAACGAGCTACTTCCGGTTTATCGCGACTACCTGGCCTGCCTCAACGAACGGCGATGGGACGACCTCGGACGGTTCGTCGCAGAGGATGTCGTCTACAACCGGAAGCCGATAGGTCTCAGCGGCTATCGGGCGATGTTGGAGGCCGACGTCGCAGTGACACCGGACCTTGAGTTCGTTCCGGAGATCCTGCTCGCCGACGACCGCGTGGTGTCGTGCAGGCTGTTCTTTCGGTGCACTCCACAGCAGGCGCTTCTGGGTATCGAGCCGACAGGTCGACGAGTCTCGTTTCCGGAGCACGTCTTCTACGCCTTCGCCGATCGGCGGATCGTCGAAGTGTGGTCGGTGATCGACAAGGAGACGATTCGCGAGCAGTTATCCGAGGAGTTGTAGAACCGACGGCGACGTGGTCGAGTTCCGTACGACGCTGTGAAGTCAGAACTGAGGGCATCGCGGCGTCGGTTTCGCTGAGACACGTAGCAGATCCATTGCACGCCAGAACACAAGAGGGCCCAGATGTCGCTGTCCGCGGGTAGCCGGATCGGTATCGCCGGTGCGGCAGTGGTCGGCGTCGCTTTCGGCATGGCCCGCTACGCCTACGGTGTGACGCTGCCCGATATCCGTCAGGAACTGCACTTGTCGGAGCCGGTGCTCGGCCTGATCGCCAGTGCCACGTTCAGCGGTTACCTGGCCGCCCTGCTGCTCGTGGGGCCATTGACCGCGCGACGCGGCTCGCGGGCGCCGACAACCGTGGGCGGGGTCTGCGGCGCTCTGGGGGCGATCATCGTGGCGATGGCGCATGCACCGTGGATTCTTGCCGCCGGTGCCGTCTTGGCCGGAAGTGCGGGCGGCTGGGTCTGGGCGCCCTACTCCGACATTGTGACGAAAATCGTTGCCCGTCAACAGCAGCCGAGGGCGCTGGCGATGATCACCACCGGCACCGGCGGCGGCCTCGTCGTTCTGGGCGGTTTGTCCGCCCTGGCCGTGTTGGGGTCCTGGCGGCTGATCTGGGTCGGTGTCGCCCTCGCCGCTGTGATCGCCGCCGTGGTGAACCTCCGCCTCGTGCCCCGGACGATCCCGCATGCGCGCTCCGACGGCCAGCGTGGTGCCCTCTGGGTGGCCAGAGCGCTTCCCGTCCCGGCCTGTTACTCGGTCGTCTATTTCGGGGTCATCGTCGTCTACTTCACCTACGCCGCGGACGTCCTGGGCAGCGGCAGCGTGCCTGCGGCTGCAGTCCCGGCGCTCTACGCCGCCGTGGGTATCAGCGGCCTGGTGGCCGTGGCGACAGGGGCGATGGCGAAGCGAGCGGGCAGCATGCGGCTTGCCGGATTGTGTCTTGTTGCGGTCGGTGTCGCATTGGCGCTCCTCGGACTCGCCGGCGACTCTCTGGGCGCGACGGCGGTCTCGGCGTGCATCTTCGGCGTGGGGTACATGACCGGATCGGCGGTGCTCGCAGTCTGGACCGCCGAGTTGGTTCCCGCTCGCGCGGGCGCGGCGTTCACGGGCTGCCTGATCGTGGGGGCAGTCAGCTCAGCCGTTGCGCCGGCCCTCGCGGGTGCAGCGCTCCCGAGTGTGGGGTTGGGCCCGTTGCTCGTGCTGACCGCCGCGGTGTCGCTGTTCAGCGGGGTGGCTCTTGTTCTGCGTGGACGGCGATAGGGCCCGAGCTCACCGATCGTCGATATGAGCGGGGCGCCGGGCAGTACGTTGAACACGGCCAACCGCGGGCGCGCTTCGACGTTCTCGCGGTGGAGAGCGAGGGGCGCGATGAAAGACGTTCTGATCGGCATCGCCGTCTTCGCGATCATTTTCGGCGGCGCAATGGTGGGCATGTTCCTCGGGAAGGTGCTTCCGGATCCACATCTGAGCGCTGAGTCACGCGACGCCATCCGGACCGTCATGGCAACGCTCGGGACGCTCTCGGCGGTGGTGCTCGGCCTGCTCACCGGCTCCTCCATCAGCTCGCTCGCCGAGAAGGAGGGCGAATTGCGAAGCGCAGGTGTGCAATTCATCATGCTCGATCGCACCCTGGCCGAGTACGGGCCCGAGACCGCCCCTATCCGGGCGTTGGCCAAAGATCAGCTCGCACAACGAATAGGCCAGATCTGGCCCGAGGAAGGCGGTGCGGTGTCGCTGACCGCGCTCGGCAGCGGGGCAGGCATCATTCTGGTTCAGCAGAAACTCTTCGAATTGTCCCCGCAGACCGAACGGCAGCGGTGGCTGCGGTCCAACGCAATAGAGAACACCAACACGATTGCGCAGTCGCGGTGGACCACCGTCGAACAGATCGGAAGCCGATTCCCCTGGGCCTTCTTCGTCGTCGTCGTGTCGTGGCTGGCGTTGATCTTCGCCAGTTTCGGTTTGTTCGCACCGCGGAACGCCAGCGTGATCGCGGCGCTGCTGGTCGCCGCGATCGCACTGGCCGGACCGATCTTCATGATGCTCGAAACGGATCAGCCGTACGGCGGGCTGGTCAAGATTCCCAGCACCTCCCTGCGTGTTGCGTTGGATCAGATGGGTCGCTCCTGAGCCCTCTGATGCTGAACTGGCCGCATGACGCGGCTGTCGGCGTAGAATTTTCCGGTGAGTTTTGTCGTATCGCCCAAGGCTTATGCCCGTTTCATGGGCCGGTACGCCGAGCCGCTCGCGGAGGTCTTCGTGGCGTTCGCCCGGGTCGGCGCGCGCGACCAGGTGCTCGACGTGGGCTGCGGGCCAGGCGCGTTGACGGCACAGTTGCTGTCGGTCGGAGCCGAAGTCGCGGCGATCGATCCGTCACCACCGTTCATCGACGCAATGCGTACGCGCTTTGCAGACACTGACGCGCGTCTCGGTACTGCGGAGGAGTTGCCTTATGAGACTGCGTCCTTCGACGCTGCTCTGGCGCAATTGGTGGTCCATTTCATGACGGATCCGGTGGTTGCCCTCAGACAGATGGCGCGGGTGACTCGGCCTGGCGGTGTCATTGCAGCGTGCGTGTGGGACGGCCCGACCGGCGCATTGGCGCCGTTTTGGGATGCGGTTCACGTGATCGACCCTGGCGCGCAGGACGAAGCGCTCCTCTCGGGGGCGCACCGAGGTCACCTGACTGAGCTTTTCGATGCTGCCGGCCTGCGTGACGTGGACGAAGTTCCCATCGCGGCCGAGGTCGTGCACCCGACGTTCGAGGAGTGGTGGGAGCCCTACACGTACGGAGTGGGTCCCGCCGGCGATTACGTCCAGAGACTCGGTGACGACCGCCGCGCGCTTCTCGAAACCGTGGCCCGCGACCGTCTGGGCAGCGGGCCGTTCACCGTTATCGCCACCGCATGGGCCGTCCGCGGGACCGTATGACGGCGCCACCGCGCCACGTGGAGACCAGTCAGCGGGGAGTCAGCCGCATGATCGGGATCTGCCGACCGGTCGAGGACGTCTTCTCGCGGTAGTCGTCGTAGCCGGGGTAGACCTTCTCGGCCAGCGCGAAGAGGCGAGCGTACTCGTCCGGGTCCGTGACCTCGGTGGCCGTGAACGGCTCGTCGCCGAACTCGCACTCCGGATGCACGGTCAGGTTGAAATACCACGACGGATGCCGGCGCTTCCCGTAGTTCGACGCGATCAGGATCACGTCGGATCCGTCGTGGAAGTACGTCAACTGGGTCTGGCGCCGCTGCCCCGACTTCGCCCCTGTCGACACCAGCGGCGCGTTGATGATCGGGCCCATGTTGACCCGGCCACCGGTCAGCCGGAACAGATACGGGTCGGTGCGGCGGGCGACGTGGCGGGCTACGAACTGACCGACAGTCGACCGGCCGAAGCGCACACCGCGCTGGTAGGAGCGGCCGCGATTGCGGTGGGGGTCGACATAGCGAAGCGGCATACCGGCAAGCTACCCGAGCCCGCTCAGCGGTAACCGCGCCGGCGAGCGCCACCGACCCGACGGTGCGCGGAGCGTTGCAGCTGGCTGGCCGCCACCAACGCCACCAGCGTGACCGTCTGGCGGGCCAGCGCCGGGCGCCGCATGCGCTGCTGCCAGGTCGGCGTCCGCCTGGTGGCACGACGGCCCAGCAGGTACCCCAGCAGCCCGGACGCCGCCATCAGCGAGATCACCACGACGGCCGCCATGATCATCGAGCCTGCCCGACGGCGGTCGCGGTCCGGTCACGAACGAGCCACACCTGAACGGCCGATGGCCGCCCGGATCTCTCCGGACGGCCATCGACATGCGTTCGAGCTCAGGCGGCGTACCCGATGAACAATCCGTTCCACCAGATGCCCCACGAGTTGCTGCCGGGGTTCCACACCAGCGGCTGCGGATCGCGGATGCCGAGGTCGAGCCAGTTCCACGGCCGCCACACCGCCGGCAGGCCGACGCGCACCGGGTCGCCCCAATGGCCGGGCGGAACACCGGTCAGGCCGAGGACCGGCACGTTGCCGTTCTTGACCTGTCCGGGCGGGCCGAACGGGTTGTGCCCCGGCGGGTCGCCGGGCACCCAGATGTCATCGCCGCCGTGCCCGGGCTTCGCCTGGGCGATTCCGGCGCCGACGCCGACAATGGCCGATCCCAGTGCTGCGGCAGCCACCGCACCTGCTGCGATTCTCTTGAACTGAGTCATGAACTCCTCCTCAGAGTCGCTGTTCAACGCGCCGGTCGCCGCGAATACGTGGCTCCGGCCGGCAACGACCCCCCGCACCGGTTCTCAGAGTAACCACAGATTGAAGCGACCAAACGCTCCCTAGGGTCTAGCGCTCAGCGCCCCGATGCTGTTACCGGCCTTGTTGGTGAACCACATCACAGCGGGATCGGGGCCTGGCTTGATGTCGAACGGTCCGTCGACGTCGGGCGGTGCGCCGAGGAACTCCCACGACCCCGTTCCCGGTCGGTGACCGACGATGGTGTTGGCCGCAGAGTCGACGAACCACACCCGACCGTCCACGCCGCTGCAGACGCCATCGGGTTCCCGCAGCCGGTCCTCGATCGTGTGTCGCAGGGTGGCCGCAGGATCGCGAGGATCGAAGCACAGCAGCCCGGCCGGCTCCCGGGTGGTCAGCCACAGCAGGCCGTCAGGGGTCTGCGCCCACGCTCGCGGGAGCGCGGGAAGTGCGTCGATGGTCGTCACCGTGCCGGTGGCCACGTCGAGGGTGCCGAGGGTGCCCGCCGCCGAGTTCACCCACCACACCTGCCCGTCCCGTGTGACGAACAGTGCCGCGGGGGCGGCGATCCGGGGATCGGTGACGATGCGCAGCGATGCGGTGGGATCGGCTGCGCGGGGATCGAGCGAGCCGATGGCGTCGATGCCGCGCAGGCTGAACCACATCCGCCCGTCGGGGCCTGTCTTGAGCGCGACGGGGCGGCTGCCGTCGGGCAGCGCGTACATGCTGATCGTCGAAGCCGGGTCCGCCGCGCCCGGGTCGATCGCCCCGAGGGCGTCCGAACCGAGGCTGGTGAACCAGACCCTACCGTCGGGACCGGGAAAGATGTTGGCGGGAAAGCGGATTGCGCCGGGCGACGCGGCGAAGAACTGCACCGTCCCGTCGCGCACCTGGCCCGCGCGATCGTCGCCGATGTTGGTGAACCAGACGTCCCCGTCGGCGGCGATGATGCCCGACGGCGCATTGAGATCGGGGTGGCGGAGGGCGGTGATCGACGGCACGGTGGAAGGCTACGACGTCCGGCTCACCCTGCGCGGTACTCCACGACCGGGTCGCGGCTCTGCAGGGCCTCCCCGGAGATCACGACCAGTTCGGTGGGGGACAGCCGGTAGGTGGTGCCGTCGTTGCGGGCCTCGAACCCGGCCGGTATCGGTCGCACGTCGTCGAGTCGTAACGACGCGCCGTCCTGCAGCCGGACGCCGCGGTAGGTGTAGTCGCCTGCGCCCGCCTGGCACACCACGATCACCGAGCGCTCGGTGCGGGCGACGACGACGGCGCGTTCCGTGGTGTCGCAGCGCGCCGGCGAGCCGACGAAGCCCTGGCTGTCCGTCGCCGGTGCGACGGCCTGCGGACGTTGTGGCGCGGGCTTGGGCTTGGGGGCGGTGGTCACCCACTGCGACACCGTGTTCGGTTGTGCGGGGACCGACTGCACCTCGGTCGGAGCGGACGTTCGTGACTGGAACAGGGCGAAGACGATGACGAGGGTGCCGACGGAGGCGACCACGATGGACAGCGCCGACAGTCGGGATCTCGGTGTCGGCCCGGTCGGCGGGTCGTGGGCAGGGGCGTCGGCGGTGACGGTCGGCATGCCTGCGCTCCCTCGTTGCACGTGTGCTCGACACCAGCAAAGCACTGCAGGGGCCGGAAACCCGGTATCCGGATCGGCGTTTCGCCGAATGCCCGGCTACGGAATCACCGCGATCTCGTCGCCGAGGCGGTGACCGTCGATCAGCGGCAACTCGTCGCCGCTCCAGAACTTGCCGGGGTCGAACCAGTTCGCGTGCTTCTCGGTGTGCAGCAGACCCATGTTCTCGTAGGTGATCGCCACGGTTTCGGCGCAGTAGGCGGTCTCGAGCCCGGCCTTCGCCTGCTCGGCCTTGCGGCGTTCGGCCGCCCGGCGAACGCGGTTGTGCAGCAGCGGGATTCCGCGGGTGAAGTCGCTGACGGTCGGGACACGGCCGCGCAGCCATCTGCCGGTCAGGCGGGCGGTCGACGGGAACGGAGTGCCGTCCATGCGGGCGATCACCCGGAGCATGCGGTCCTCCTGCTCGCGGGTGGCGTGGGGAATGAGCTGACGCAGCCAGCAATGCTGTCCGTAGGTGTGTACCCAGCGCTCGACCGCGGCGCGCAGATCGTTGAGCTGGACGCCGCGGTGATGGGTGCCGGTCCACAGGTCGACCAGCTTGTCGCCGAGTTCGGCGTGCCAGATCAGCGGCGGCAGATCGTCGACGGCGACCGTCATCCCCACGTGGTTGACCGGGCTGTTGGTCATCGACTGGATCGCCCGGTCGGGTCCGGAGTGGCCGCGGAACAACCAGATGTCGCCCGTGCGCGTCTCTTCCAGGGCACGCTCGAGAGACACCGTGCTTGGATTCATGCCCGCAGCTTAGGCAGACTGCACACATGCGCGGAATCTGGAAGTGGGTCGGGCTGGCCGGTGTCGCCGGTGTCGTCGCCGGCGGGGTGCTGGTGGCGCGCGACCAGCGGCGCCGCAACTCCTACACCGCCGACGACATCCGCGTCCGGCTGCACCAGCGCCTGGCCGAGGCGGAGAGCAGGCCCGCCTAGGTCTGCGGTCCGGCCGCCACGGAGTAGAGGGTGTGCGAGCCCGAGAAGCCCTTCAGGTCGGCGTCGCGGCCCCCGTCGACGGTGATGTCGTCGTACTGAGCGATGGCGTCGCGGACGGCCGGGCTGATCAGGATCTCCCCGCCGTCGGCCTGGGCGGCCACCCGCGCGGCCATCGCGACGTTGCGGCCGAACACGTCGTCGCCGCGCAGCACCGACTTGCCGGTGTGGATTCCGATGCGCACACGGAAACCGTTGCGCTGGTTGACCAATGACTGCTGGAGGTCGATGGCGCACCGCACCGCCTGCTCGGGCCGGGCGAACGCCACCATGAACCCGTCACCCTGACTTTTCACCACGTGGCCGTGATGGTGGTCGACGTGGCGGCGCACCGCCTTGTCGTGCTTGCCGATCAACCGCACCCAGGCCCGGTCGCCGATGCGCTCGTTGAGCGCGGTGGACTCCTCGATGTCGGAGAACATGATCGCCAGCCTGCCGCCCCGGGACAGCCGGGCCAGGTCCGGCCGCTCCACTTCCGCCCAGTCGGCGAGCTCCTCGATCGAGGAGCGCACGGCGGCGCCGAAGCCGTCGCGGCGCAGGATGTTGGCCGTCTGCCAGACCGTCTTGACGGCCCTGGTCCCGCCGGACACCAGCATCTGCCGGGTGTCGAGCCGGCTGCGCAGCTCGTCGGCCTCGTTCTCGGCGGCCCTGACCCGCCGCCACAAAACCGCGAGCGCGATCGCCTCACCCACGGCCATCGCCGCCAGCGCCACCGCCACGATCTGCATCCCGCTCACCGCTCCAGTATTGGATGCTGGGGGCGTGACGAACGCGAAGGCCCCCTATTACGAGAGCCGGTTCCTGCGCGCCAACGCCGCCGACGGATCCCGCGCGATCTG
This sequence comes from Mycolicibacterium psychrotolerans, assembly GCF_010729305.1. Taxonomy (NCBI): domain Bacteria; kingdom Bacillati; phylum Actinomycetota; class Actinomycetes; order Mycobacteriales; family Mycobacteriaceae; genus Mycobacterium; species Mycolicibacterium psychrotolerans. The sequence continues at coordinate 2,241,421 of NZ_AP022574.1, forward strand.
GCTGCGGGAGACCCTGCTGCTGCCGACCGCCGGTCCTGCCTGCGCCGACGTCTGGGTGATGGTGTTCGATCCGGCGGGCCACCGAGCGCACAAGCAGTCGTATCCGGTCGGCGACGCCACCTTCGGCGACGACCCGTGGTCGGTCCGCATCGGGCCGACCAGTCTGGACGACACGTCCGCTGCCGGCACGGTGCCCGGGCGCGGGTACTGGGAGCTGGCGATCACCCCCGGCGACCAGGAGCCCGTGCGGGTGCTGTCCGAGCGGGCGTACCGCGCCCGGATCCCGACGGCGAAGACTGTGGTGCGCCACCCGCAGGCCCGCGTCGACGGTCGCCTTCTGCTCGACGGCGCCGACATCGACGTCGACGGCTGGACGGGCAGCGTGAACCACAACTGGGGTACGCGGCACACCCCGGCCTACGCCTACGGACAGGTGTGCGCGTTCGACGACGCCCCCGGCTCGACGCTGGAGATCGTCACCGCGCGGGCCGCGGTGGGGCCGGTGCTGCTGCCCGGGGTGACCCTGTTCGTGCTCAGGCACGCGGGGCTGGAGTTCGCGGTGCGCAGCATCTTGGGCAGTCTGCAGACCCACGGCCGGTACCGCCCGTTCACGTGGACGTTCGGCGCGCGGGTGGGGGAGCACACCATCGAGGGGGAGATCACGACGGTCCCCGCCGACGTGATCGGCCTGACCTACACCGACACCAACGGCGGCACCAAGTACTGCTTCAACTCGGCACTCGCACAGTGCCGAATCCAGGTGGCGGGCAAGGCGTTCACCCGCACCGAGCTGACCAGCAGGCAAGCCATGTTCGAGATCCTCACCGACGACCGGCTTCCCGACATTCCGCTGCTGGCGTGACGGTCCCGACGGTCACCAGCCCTCGGTGAGCACGCGGTCGAGCGCGTCGACGTAGAAGTCGGCCCCCTCGACGTCGATGCACAACGGTGGCTTGGTCTTGAGGATGTTCTGGTGATCGCCCGTCGGCTGGATGATCACGCCGAGATCGAGCATGCGCTCGCAGATCGCCGCCGTCTCGGCCGTCGCGGGCTCCAAGGTCGTTGCGTCGCGGATCATCTCGACGCCCAGGTAGAGCCCGAAGCCGTGCACGGTGCCGACCAGCGGGTGCCGCTCGCGCAGCCCCTCCAGGCGGGCCTTCAGATGCGCGCCCACGCGGCGGGCGTTGTCCTGCAGCCCCTCGTCGGCCAGCACGTCGAGCACCGTCATGCCGATCGCGCACGACAGCGGGCTGCCGCCGGTGGAGGAGAAGAAGTAGCCCTGGCTGGCGAAACCCTCGGCCACCGCCCGGCTGGTGATCACCGCGCCCAGCGGGTAGCCGTTGCCGACCGACTTGGCCACCGACACGATGTCGGGCACCGCGTCCTGCTGCTGGAAACCCCAGAACCATTCGCCGAGCCGGCCGTAACCCACCTGGACCTCGTCGGAGATCGCCAGGCCGCCGCCTGCGCGCACGGCGGCATACACCTGCTGCAGGTAGCCGTCGGGCAGCGCCATCCCGCCGGCGTTGCCGTACACGCTCTCGCAGATGAACCCCGCCGGTGGCCGGCCCTCGGCGATCAGGGCCTCGATCTGGGCGACCGCCTCGCTGGTGTACCGGGTCGCCTCGGCGCCGCGGTACTTGCCGCGGAAACTGTTCGGCGACTCCACGGTGTGCACCCAGTCCGGGCGCGTGGCAAGGGCATTCGGGTTGTCGGCGGTCGAGGTCGACACGGCGTCGGTGCCGTAGGTCCACCCGTGGTAGGCCTCGCGGACCGCGAAGACGTCGCGGCGCCCGGTCGCCGCGGTGGCCAGCCGGATCGCCAGATCGCTGGCCTCCGAACCCGAATTGACCAGGAAAACAGTGTCCAGCGGATCGGGGAGCAGGCCGGCCAGCCGCTCGCTGAACTCGACGACCGCCTCGTAGTTGAAGCGGGAGTTGGTGTTCAGCTTGCGCAGCTGACGGGCGGCCGCCTCGGCGATCCGGGGATGCGCATGCCCCAGCACGGTCACGTTGTTGACCATGTCGAGGTAGCTGCGCCCGGCCGTGGACATCAGGAAGTGACGGCGGCCGCGCTCGATCTGCGGGGGTTCGCGGTAGTAGAACTCCTGCACCGGCGCGAAACTCGCGTCCCGCCGTGCGAGCAGGTCACCGGCGTCGGCGCCGGTCTGCAGCGGCGCCAGGCCCAGCAGCGGGCGTGGGTCGCAGACCTGGGCGAGCCATCCCGGCGCCAGGTCGGTGCTCACGAAGGCCGGCGCGTCGGGCGCTCCGAGCGGCCGCACGCTCACCTCGATCCGGCCGTCGGCGGACGCGAAGGGCTGCCCGGCGCGCACGCTGCCGGACGCGGATCCGTGCGCCCCGGCCAGTGACAATTGGAACGCGTTGCCGCGCAACGTGATTCTGTCAGTCGACGTCTCGATCTCGCCGTCCCACGGGGCGACGAGGGTGGTGCCGGTGGCGGTCCACACACTGATCCCGGTGGCGACGACGTCGGGGCTGTCCTGGCTCAGCCGCGGTGCTCGGCTCAGGCGCGCCTCCCCGAAACGGGTGACGGCCAGTGCTGCGCCGTCGCGTAACGCGGCACGCGCTGCGGCGTCCTCGACGTCGGCCGCGAGCACCCCGGAAGCGTCGAACGCGTCGTCGTAGACGTCGGAGGTCGTCGACAGATCGAGGGTGGCGACCTGCCCGGGCTGCGCGGCGATCATCGGAGCCGCCACCGGCAGCGGCGTCGTCGTCCGCGGGAAGCCAAGATCGGCCTTGATCACCGCTGTCATCACATCCATCGGGACCGACGTCGCCAGCTCGAAGATCCGGTACTCGGCGTCGGACTGCTCGGTCACATAGTCGTTGTCCGGGTCGAGCACCGCCTGCTGCGCCCCGCTGACGATCAGCACCGCGGCGCGCAGCACGATCATCGGCCACAGCGCGTCGCACTCGGTCTCCGACAGCGGCCGCACCGCGTGGAAGCCGCGCACCGCGGGCAGGATCGACGCCGCTGCGGCGCCCACGTGGCCGAGCACCGACGACGCGGTGATCGCCAGTTCGGACACCGCCCAGGTGTGCGACAGATCGCCGAAGTCGATGACGCCGTCCGGTCGGGGCGATCCGTCGACCCACGAGACCACGATGTTGGCGTCGGTCAGGTCGATGTGAGCCGCCTGGCGCGGCAGCGCGGGATCCAGCGGCGCGATCCGCGACCACGCCGCATCCGCCGCGGATTCCAGTCGTGCCCGCAGCCCGGCGTCGTCGACGTAGCCGGCGAGGCCGTCGACCACGTCCTTGCCGAACCGCAGGTCCCACTGCAGGATTCGGTCCAGCCCCGGGTGGCTGAAGCCCTCCAGCGCCCGGCTCACCCGGCCCGAGACGTCGCCCAGACCGGCGACCACCGCGGGCGTCAGATGCCCGGTGCCGACGAGCGTGCCGCCGGGCAGGTAGCGCAGCAGCCGCACGTAGGCGGTTCCGTCGACCAATCCCTGGACGGGGGTGCACAATTCGCCCGCGCTGTTGGGCAGCGGCACTGACACGCGCAGCGTCGGTTCGGCGTCGGCGATGTGCGCGGCGGCCGCGTCCTGGGCGGCCAGCTCGGTCGCCGTGAACGCAGGGTTGGCGATCTTGAGCACACCCGCGACGGCTTCATCGTCGTCGCTGCCGGCGCTGACGACGAAGTTCTTGTCCTGCTGACTGCCCAGCGAGGTGGCCCGCGCGGAGAGCCCGTAGTGGGTGGCCACGAGTTCCTCGGCCTGGGTTTCGGTGACTTGGGGCGCTTGCAGTTCCTGCTGCTGCAGGAAGTTGAAACCCGCGGTGTGGTGCGCGCTCACGGCCGCAGTACGAACGAGACGACGGCGTCGGAGAACGCGTCGTTGTCGTCGCCGGCAGCGGTGTGGCCCGCCCCGGACAGTTCGACGAACTCGGCGCCCGGGACCTTGTCGAGGAAGTCGGCCACGGCCTTCTCACTCACCACGTCGGACAGTTTCCCCCGGATCAGCAGGATCGGGATCGTCAACTCGATGGCCGCCTGCTCGAGCTGCTCGACCCGGACGAACGGATCGTCGTCGGGTGCGGTGAGGAACGCCGGATCCCAGTGCCAGTACCACCGGCCGTTGCGGTGCCGGAGATTCTTCTTCAGGCCATCGGGATTGCTCGGCCGTCTGCGGTGCGGCAGGTAGGCCGCCACCGCGTCGGCGGCCTCCTCCAGCGAGCCGAACCCGTGCACGTGGCTGAACATGAAATCGCGGATGCGGGCGCTGCCGTCCTTCTCGTATCGCGGGACGACGTCGACGAGGACCAGCCTCGTCACGGTGTCGGGGCCGGCCTCGCGGGCGGCGAGGATGCCGGTGAGGCCGCCCATGCTGGCCCCGATGAGCACGGTCGGGCGGCCGATCTGGTCGAGGACGCGCCGGGTGTCGGCACACAGCGCCTCCACCGTGTACCGCGCGTCGGGGGAGCGGTCGCTGTCACCGTGTCCGCGGCTGTCGAGGGCGACGACGTGCAGCCCACGTGAGGCGAGCACCTGCCCCGTCTTCTTCCAGGAGAACCGGTTCTGCCCGCCTCCGTGCAGCATCAGCACCGACGGACGCGATGCGTCGAAGCCGTCGGTCGTCGACGGGTGATTCCATTCGTCGGCGGTCAGACTGATTCCGTCGGCGCCGTTGAACGTCGCGATCGCCGAATCGCTGCTGGTGGTGCTCACAGGCGTCCTCTCGCTGGCCCCGGATGTGAGGGTAGGCGAGCACACCGGTTCCGCCGATCTCGGGTCCCGACGGCCGATGATGTCCCTAGGATTTTCGTTTGTGCAAATTGATGCCGGCCACGACGACGATCGTCGCCGCATCATGGAGGCCGCCTACCGGTGCCTGTCCGAGCCGCACTGCGGGCCGATCAGGATGTCGGTGATCCTGCGGACGGCCGGAGTGTCCAGCCGGGCGTTCTACCGCCACTTCCAGTCGAAGGACGACCTGTTCCTGGCCCTGCTCAGGCAGGGTGTCGAGGACCTCGCCGCCCGGCTGGACGGGGTCGCCGCGGACGCCGTCGGCAGCCCCGCCGATCAGCTCGCCGCATGGATCGGCGAGGTCTTCGACCTGATGATCGATCCGAGGCAGCGCATGCTGATGTCGGTGATCGACTCCGACGAGGTCCGCGCCGCCACGGGCTATCGGGAGCTGCGCGAGCAGTCGCGCGCGGGCCGGGAACGCTCGCTGACCGAGATCCTGCGGCGCGGCCGGGCCGACGGCTCCTTCCCGCTCGCCGACCCCGACCACGACGCCGTGGCGATCAGCGCGCTGGTGACCCGCATCATGACCAGCGTGGCGCCCGAGGACCTGCTGGCGGTCAAGCACGCCGAGAGCCGACTGCTCGATTTCGCGTTGCGCGCGGTGGGAGCGGTCGCGCATGGGTGAGCCGGCCGCGATGACAACTCTCCCGCTCGACGGTCTCCATGGCGACAGCTACCCGACCAGCAGGAGGCCGCCATGCCCGTCATCACACCGTCGCTCTGGTTCGACAACGACCTCGAGGACGCCGTCGCGTTCTACACCGCCGTGTTCCCCAACTCCTCGGTCGAGCGGTTCGACCGGTACACCGACGCCGGGCCCGGGGCACCGGGCGAGGTGTTGGCGGCCTACTTCACTCTCGACGGCCAACGATTCATCGGCATCAACGGTGGCCCGGCGTTCCCGTTCACCGAGGCGGTGTCGTTCACTGTGCACTGCCGCGATCAGGCCGACGTCGACTACTACTGGGACCGGCTCGTCGCGGGCGGAGAGGAGTCGGCGTGCGGTTGGCTGAGGGACCGGTACGGACTGAGTTGGCAGATCGTCCCGGACCGGCTCGTGGAGCTGACCGCCGACCCCGACCCCGCCCGGGCCGGCGCGGCGACGAAAGCGATGCTCGGCATGCGCAAGATCGTCGTTGCCGAACTCGAGGAGGCGGTGGCAGCTGTGTGAAGTCGCTTGTCGCGCCCTCGGGACGGTTCGTCTTGCCGTACCACATTTTGGTGATATACCGTCTGCCGGCGCCCCCGCAGATGTACCGTCACCCCCACACACAACAGGGGGTTGGTCGTCGGAGGGCTGTGACGATGAACTGCAAGCGAGGAAGGACCGGTTGAATGGTCGCTTCCGATGCCATCGCCAAGCCGGTACGCGCCTTCGGCGGCTTCTTCTCGATGGCCCTCGACACGTTCATGGCGCTGTTCCAGCCGCCGTTCGCCTGGCGCGAGTTCGTCGCCCAGTCATGGTTTGTCGCCCGGGTGTCGATCCTGCCGACGCTGCTGCTGACCATTCCCTACACCGTGTTGCTGACGTTCATCGAGACGATCCTGTTGACCGAGATCGGTGCCTCGGACTTCTCCGGAACCGGAGCGGCGCTCGGCACGGTGCGCCAGATCGGGCCGATCGTGACGGTACTGGTGGTCGCGGGCGCAGGCGCCACCGCGATGTGCGCCGACCTGGGTGCCCGCACCATCCGTGAGGAGCTCGACGCGCTGCGGGTGATGGGTATCAATCCCATTCAGGCTCTTGTGCTTCCCCGGGTGCTGGCCGCCATGGTCGTCTCCCTGGCGCTATCGGCCACGGTGATCCTGGTCGGTCTGTCGGGGGCCTACTTCTTCGTGGTCTACATCCAGCACGTCTCGCCGGGCGCGTTCGCGGCGGGCCTGACCCTGATAATCGGGGCCACCGACGTCATCATCGCGCTGGTGAAGGCGGCGCTGTTCGGGCTCTCCGCCGGTCTGATCGCCTGCTATAAAGGGATTTCCGTACGCGGCGGCCCCGCCGGGGTCGGGAACGCCGTCAACGAGACCGTGGTGTTCACCTTCATGGCACTGTTCGCGATCAACATCGTGGCGACGGCCGTAGCGATCAAGATCACGCAATGACGGTCTCTCGGCCCCATTCCCAGTTCCCGTGGCTCAAGGCCCGGTTCAAAGGCGTGGCCGGTCCGTGGAACGACATCGGGACCCAGACCAAGTTCTACGGCCGCACGATTCGCTCCATCGGCTACGTCTTCACCCACTACAGCGTGGAACTGATCCGGATCATCGCCCAGATGGGCCTTGGCGCAGGGGCGCTCATCGTCATCGGCGGCACGGTCGCGATCGTCGGATTCCTGACGGTCACCACCGGCGCACTGGTCGCGGTGCAGGGGTACAGCGACTTCTCCGAACTCGGAGTGGAAGCGCTGACCGGATTCGTCTCGGCCTACTTCAACGTGCGGCTCATCGCGCCCGCCACCACCGCCATCGCCCTGTCGGCGACCATCGGTGCCGGCGCCACCGCCCAGCTCGGCGCGATGCGGATCAACGAGGAGATCGACGCCCTCGAGGTGATGGGCATCCGCAGCATCGCGTTCCTGGCGTCCAGCAGGGTGATCGCGGGCTTCCTCGTCGTGATCCCGCTGTACTGCGTCGGTGTGCTGATGGCGTTCTGGGCGGCGCGCTTCGGCACCACCGTGATCTACGGCCAGTCCACCGGCGTGTACGACCACTACTTCAAGACGTTCCTCAACCCCACCGACCTGATGTGGTCGTTCGGGCAGTGCATCGCGCTGTCGGTGATCATCATGCTCGTGCACACCTACTACGGCTACACCGCGCGCGGCGGGCCGGCCGGCGTCGGTGAGGCCGTCGGACGGGCGGTCCGTTCCTCGCTGATCGTCTCGGCGTTCGTTCTGGTGATGCTCTCCCTCGCGGTCTACGGCCAGTCCGGCAACTTCAATCTGGCGGGCTGACATGGACTCACACGACGAAGGCCTGCACCCGGCGTGGTACACGCTCTTCCTGCTGATCCTGCTCGCGATCTCCCTGTGGCTGACGTACTCGCTGTTCTTAGGCACCTTCAAGTCTCATGACACGGTCACGCTGACCTCCGATCGTTCCGGTCTGGTGATGGAGACGAACTCCAAGGTCAAGATGCGCGGCGTCCAGGTCGGGCGGGTCTCCGCGATCGAGGGCGGCAGCGAGCCGGTGGCGCTCAAGCTGGAGATCGACAAGGACAAGATCGGCTACATCCCGGGCAATGTCGAGGCCCAGATCCGGGCGACCACCGTGTTCGGCGCCAAGTACGTCGACCTGGTCTATCCCCCTGATCCGCAAGGACAGCTGCAGGCCGGCCAGACGATCCGGTCGCGCAACGTCACCGTCGAGGCGAACACGGTGTTCCAGAACGTGGTCGCCCTCATCGGCCGGGTCGACGTGGCGAAGCTCAACAGCACGTTGTCCGCGCTCGCCGACGGGGTTCGAGGCCTGGGCCCGCAGATCGGCGAGGCCACCACCGCCGCGAATCAGGTTCTGCTCGAACTCAATCCGCGCAGCGATACGATCGCCGAGGACTGGCGCACGCTGAAGCGGTTCAACGACACCTACAGCGCCGCGGCGGGCGACATCGTTTCCGTGCTCGACTCGCTGAGCACCACCAGCACGACGATCACCAACCGCGCGACACAGCTGGACACGTTGCTGATGTCCACGATCGGCCTGTCCAACAGCGGCATCAGCCTGCTGGCCCCGAATCAGGCCAACCTGATCAAGGCCATCAACGTCCTGCGGCCCACCACCGACCTGCTCTACAAGTACAGCCCGGAGTACACCTGCCTACTGACGGGCGCCAAGACGCTGCTCGACACCGGTGGTTACGAGGGGCCGGGCGGCAACGGCCGCACCCTGGTCCTCGACGTCGGGCTGTCCCTCGGCGACGACCCGTACCACTATCCGCAGAACCTGCCGGTCATCGGGGCCAAGGGCGGGCCGGGCGGCAAGCCCTCGTGCGGCTCGCTGCCCGACGTTGCCAAGAACTGGCCGGTGCGAAACCTCGTGACCAACACCGGGTTCGGCACCGGCATCGACTGGCGGCCCAACCCCGGCATCGGGTTCCCGGCCTGGGCCAACTACCTGCCCACCACCCGTGCCGTGCCCGAACCGCCCAGCATCCGAAACCTGTTCGGCGGACCCGCCATCGGGCCGATCCCGTATCCGGGCGCCCCTGCCTACGGTGCGGACCTCTACGCGCCCGACGGTTCGCCGCTGTGGCCGGGACTGCCGCCGGCCCCGCCGCCTGGCGCGCCGAGGGAGCCGGGATCCACACCGGGCTCCGAACCGTTCATCGTCACGAACCCCGCGCAGATGCAGCCGACCCCGCTGCCCCCCGTTCCGCTTCCGCGCGAAGCTGCCCCGTCGCCATGACCGCCATCGAGACATCACGGGAAGGTTTCCTGCCATGCCAGGCTTGACGACCAGGATTCGGCACGACGCGTGGCGTCTTGCCGTGTTCCTGTCCGTGTGCCTGCTCGGCGTGTTCGGATTGTTCGCGGTCTTCGGCCAGATGCGTTTCGGGGAGAAGACGCTCACCTACCGAGCCGAGTTCGTCAACGTGAGCGGACTCGAGAACGACGACTTCGTCCGGATCGCCGGCGTGGAGGTGGGCCGGGTCAAAAAGGTTGCCATTCAGCCCGATACGACGGCGATCGTGGAGTTCACCGCGGACGACTCGGTGGTGCTCACCGAAGGCAGCAAGGCGGTGATCCGCTACGCTGACCTGATCGGCGGACGATTCCTCGCACTGGAGGAGGGCGCCGGCAGCACCGCGACGCTGAAGCCGGGCGACACCATCCCCATGGCCCGCACGGCGCCTGCGCTGGACCTCGACGCGCTGATCGGCGGTTTCCGGCCGCTGTTCCGCGCGCTGGATCCCCAGCAGGTCAATGCGCTGTCAGGGCAATTGATCTCGGCTTTGCAGGGGCAGGGCGGGACGATCAACTCGTTCCTGGCCCAGACCGCGGCGCTGACCAGCACGCTCGCCGACAGAGATCAGTTGATCGGACAGGTGGTCACCAACCTCAACGTGGTGCTGGGATCGCTGGGGGACCAGAGCGACCAACTAGGCAAGGCGGTCGACGGTCTGTCCGGACTGGTGGAAACCCTCGCCGAGCGCAGGCAGGACATCAGCAGCGGTCTCGCCTATACCAATGCCGCCGCATCGAGCATCGCGGACCTGCTGGCGCAGTCGCGTGAACCCTTCGCCAAGACCGTGAAGGAAACCGACCGCGCGTCAGCCATCGTGGTGGCCGATCACGACTACTTCGACAACCTGCTGAACACGCTGCCCGACGCGTACCAGGCGCTGGCCCGCCAGGGCATCTACGGTGACTTCTTCAGCTTCTACCTGTGCGACATCGTGCTCAAACTCAACGGCAAAGGCGGCCAACCCGTGTATGTCAAGGTGGCCGGCCAGTCGACCGGGAGGTGCGCGCCCAGGTGAGATCCTTCAGTGAACGCAATCAACTGGTCATCGGCGTGATCGGGCTGCTGCTGACCGTCGGTGTCGTTGCAGGGTCGTTGAACTACCAAAGGCTGCCGTTCTTCGAGGGCCGCGAGTATTCGGCCTTTTTCGCCGACGCCGGCGGCCTCACCAACGGTCAGGACGTGCTGGTGTCGGGTTTCAAGGTGGGCGCGGTGAAGTCCATCGACCTGGACCAGTCGCGCGCACGGGTCACTTTCACCGTCGCCAAGGACATCCGGCTCGGGAACCGGACCGAGGCCGCGATCAAGACCAAGGGGCTCCTGGGCACCAAGATGCTGGAGATCACGTCGCGCGGTGGCGGCCAGCTGGACGGCCCGATTCCACTGGAGCGCACCACTTCCCCGTACCAGCTGCCCGACGCGTTCGGCGACCTGGCGACAACGATCAGCGGTCTGAACACCGATCAGTTGTCGGAGTCGCTGCGGGTGCTGTCCGCCACGTTCGCCGACACCCCGCCGCAGCTGCGCGTGGCGATCGAAGGTGTTGCGCGGTTCTCCCAGACCCTCGACGAACGCGACGCCCAACTGCGCGGCCTGCTCGGTAACGCCAACAAGGCGACGACGGTGCTGGCCGAACGCAGCAACCAGATCGTCGGCCTGGTCAACAACAGCAATGCGCTGCTGGCCGAACTGCGGAACCAGAGTGCGGCGCTGGATCAGATCTCCGGCAACATCTCTGCCCTCAGTGACCAGCTGCTCGGATTCATCAACGAGAACCGCTCCACGCTCAAACCGGCCCTGGACAAGCTCAACGGCGTGCTGACGATGATCGACAATCGCAAGGAGCGCCTGCAGAAGTCGCTGCACCTGCTGCAGCAGTACTCCATGTCGCTGGGTGAGTCGGTGTCGTCGGGCCCATTCTTCAAGACCTATGTGGCCAACCTGCTGCCCGGCCAGTTCGTGCAGCCGTTCGTCGACGCCGCGTTCTCCGACCTCGGTCTCGATCCGAACGTGCTGCTCCCCTCGGAGCGCACCGATCCGCAGGTCGGTCAGCCGGGCACCCCGGCGCTGCCGGTGCCGTTCCCGCGCACCGGGCAGGGCGGCGAACCCCGGCTGACCATTCCGGATGCCATCACCGGCAATCCCGGCGACCAGGGCTGCGGGCCGCCGGGGCTGCCGCTGCCGGGGCCCACCGGGTGCTATCCCTACCGTGAGCCGCCGCCGGCGCCGCCGCCCGGTGGCCCGCCGCCGGGTCCGCCTGCGGAGGCTCCGCCGAACCTGCAGTCGGTCCCCGGACCCACCCCGCTGCCGCAGGTGGTGCCGGCGCCCGGTGAAGCCCCGCCCGTCTCACCCACGGAGGGAGGCCAATGACGCGGATCCCGCGCTACTTCCTCATCGCCGCGCTGGTGGTGATCCTGGCCGGCGGTGTGGTGGTGTTGCTGCGCAACAGCCACGAGGTCAACCGCACCCACGTCGTCGCCTACTTCGAGAACACCAACGGCATCTACGCCGGCGACGACGTCCGCATCGTCGGAGTGCCCGTCGGCAGGATCGAATCGATCGAGCCGCAGCCCGAATCGGTCAAGGTGAGCTTCTGGTACGACAGCAAGTACAAGGTGCCGGCCGACGTCAAGGCCGCGATCCTGTCACCGACAGTGGTGACGGCCCGCAACATTCAGCTCACGCCCGCCTACACCGATGGACCCGTGCTGCGTGACAACGCGGTGATTCCGCGGGAACGCACCGCGGTTCCGGTCGAATGGGACCAGGTCCGTGAGCAACTGGCGAAGCTGGCCGACAGCCTGCAACCCACCGAGCCGGGCGGCGTGAGCCCGCTGGGCTCGGCGATCAACACCACCGCGGACAACCTGCGGGGCCAGGGCGCCAACATCCGCGACGCCGTCACCAAACTCTCCCAGGCGATCTCGGCCCTCGGAGATCACAGCACCGACCTCTTCTCCACCGTCAAGAATCTGGCCATCCTGGTGTCGGCGCTACAGGACAGCACCGACGTGATGCGTCAGCTCAACCAGAACCTCTCCACCGTCACGGGTCTGCTGGCCGACGATCCCGACGAGGTGGCCAACGCCGTCCGTGATCTCAACAACGTGGTCGGGGAGGTCCAGACGTTCGTCGCCGACAACCGCGAGTCATTGGGCACCACGTCGGACAAGTTGGCCGGGGTCACCCAGGCACTCAACGACAGCCTCGGCGACCTCAAGCAGTTCCTGCACGTCGCACCGAACACGCTGCAGAACTACGTGAACATCTGGCAGCCCGCCCAGGGCGCGGTCAGCAGCGTCCCGATGATCAACAACTTCTCCGATCCGATCTCGTTCCTGTGCGGCGCCGTTCAGGCGGCCTCCCGCCTGGGTGCCGAGGAATCGGCCAAGCTGTGCGTCCAGTACCTGGCGCCGATCATCAAGAACCGCCAGTACAACTTCCTGCCGGTCGCCCAGAACGTCTTCGTCGGCGCCAGCACCCGGCCCAACGAGCTGACCTACAGCGAAGACTGGCTGCGGCCGGATTACGTTCCGCCGCAAGGTGCTTCAGCACCGGCTCCGGTCTCGGGGCCAGGGCCGGGTCCGGGACCGGCGCCGGCCGAGGCGGCGCCGCTACCGCCGTCCATGGGCCCACTGCTGCCCGCCGAGGCGGTGCCCACGACGCCCAATCCGGCTGACGGCCTGCAGGGCCTGATGGTGCCCCCGGGAGCGACGCCATGAGGCCGGTGCTGCGCGGCGTGACCGTCGCGGTCGTGTCGGTCGGGCTGCTCTCCGGTTGCTCGAGCTGGCGCGGGCTGAACTCGGTTCCGCTGCCCGGCGTCGAGGGCACCGGACCCGGGGCGTTCACCATCGAGGCCCAGATGCCCGACGTCAACGCCATCGAACCGAACTCGCGCGTCCGGGTCGCGGACGTCAACGTCGGCCATGTCCGCAAGATCGAGCGCCAGGGCTGGCACGCGCTGGTCACGATGGAACTCAACGGCAACGTCCAGCTGCCCGCGAACGCGACGGCCACGCTGGGGCAGACCAGCCTGCTGGGCACCCAGCACATCGAGCTCGCGCCGCCCACCGACGTGGCCCCTGCAGGCCGCCTGCACGACGGCTCGTTGATCCCGCTGTCGTCATCGGGGGCGTTCCCCACCACCGAGCAGGCACTGTCCGCGGTGGCGATGCTGCTCAACGGCGGCGGTATCGGCGACATCCAGGACATCACCGAGGCGTTGAGCGTCGCGTTCGCCGGGCGGGAAGGCGATCTGCGCAGCCTGATCGAGCAACTCGACCTCGCGATCGGCTACCTCGACGACCAGAAGCAGGACATCATCGCCGCGTCGGAGAGCCTGAACAACCTGGTCGGGCAGTTCGCCGACCAGAAGCCGGTGGTGGACAAGGCGCTGAAGACCATCCCGGACGCGCTCGCGGTGCTCAAGGATCAGCGCAAGAACCTCGCCGAGGCGCTGACACAGCTGGGCAGGTTCAGCGCGCTGGCCGCCGACTCGGTCAACCAGACCAAGGAAGCGTTGGTGGCCGAACTCAAAGACCTCGGCCCAACGGTGGAGCAACTTGCCAACGCCGGCCCCGCGCTCACCCGAGCGCTGAGCTTCCTGCCCACGTTCCCCTTCCCGAAGGAGACGCTGACCAACTGGATGCGCGGCGACTACGCCAACCTCACGCTGGTCCTCGATCTGACGCTGAGCCGCATCGATCAGGGCATCTTCACCGGCTCGCGCTGGGAATGCGATCTGACGTGGCTGGAGCTGCAGTGGGGACGGACCATCGGGCAGTTCCCCAGCCCGTGCAACGCGGGCGGTCCCGGCACGGCCGGCAACCCGCTGGTCGCCCCGTACCGATTCGATCAGGGGCGTTGACATGCGGATGACCCGTCGAATCCTCATCCAGATGGCGATCTTCGCCGTCATCGCGACGACCGCGCTGATGATCATGGTGTTCGCCTACATGCGGCTGCCCGCCTTCTTCGGCATCGGGCAGTACCAGGTCACGATGAAGCTGGCCCAGAGCGGCGGCCTGTACCCGCGGGGCAACGTGACCTATCGCGGCGTCGAGGTCGGCGAGGTGAAGAGCGTCTCACTCACCGACAGCGGAGTCTCGGCAGTGTTGTCGCTGAACTCCGACGTCAAGATCCCCGCCGACGTCGACGCCGAGGTACACAGCGTCTCCGCGGTGGGCGAGCAGTTCGTCCAGCTCCTGCCCCGCAGCGCCGACGGCCCGACGCTGCGCAACGGCGACGTGATCCCCGAGGACCGCACGACGGTGCCGACCGACATCAACACCGTGCTGGACGCCACCAACCGCGGGCTGGAGGCGATCCCGCAGGAGAACCTGCAGACGGTCGTCGACGAGGCCTACACCGCGGTGGGCGGCCTCGGGCCGGATCTGCGCCGCCTGGTCACCGGCAGCTCCAAGCTGGCCATCGACGCCCGCAAGAACCTCGACTCCCTGATCACCTTGGTGGACGAGTCGAAGCCGGTGCTGGACAGCCAGATCGACACCGGGGACTCGATCCAGGCGTGGGCGGCGAACCTGGCAAACGTCACCGGTCAGCTGCAGCGGCAGGACCCGGCGCTGAACGGCATCCTCGACAAGGGGCCTGGAGCCGCCGAAGAGGTGCGCGCGCTGTTCGACCGGTTGCAGCCCACCCTGCCGATCGTGCTGGCCAACCTGGTCAGCGTCGGCGAGGTGCTGGTCACCTATCAGCCGAGCCTCGAGCAGCTGCTGGTGCTGCTGCCGCAGGGCACCGCGGTCACGCAGGCCGTCGGCGTCCACAAGCGCAACACCAAACAGGACTACATGGGCGATGCGCTGAACTTCAACCTGAACCTGGCGATCCCGTTGCTCCCGGCGCCGATCCCGCTGCCCCCGCAGGCGATTCCGCCGCCGTGCACCACCGGCTTCCTGCCCGCCCAGCAGAGGCGGGTTCCGACCTTCGAGGACTATCCCGACCGGCCGCCGGGTGACGTCTACTGCCGGGTGCCCCAGGATGCGCCGTTCAACGTGCGCGGCGCCCGCAACCTGCCCTGTGTGGAAGTTCCTGGCAAGCGCGCCCCGACGTGGCAGGAATGTGAGAGCAACGAGACCTACGTGCCGCTCAACGACGGCTACAACTGGAAGGGCGACCCGAATGCGACGGCGTCCGGACAGGCCGTTCCGGACATCCCGCCGAACATCTCACCGACACAGGCGTCTCCGCCGCCGGGACCCGCGACGCCGCCCATAGCGGCCGCCGAATACGATCCGGCGAGCGGCACGTACGTTGGACCGGACGGACGTGTCTACACACAGTCCAACCTGGCCAACGGTGCCGCAGAGGAGAAAACATGGCAGACGATGCTGCTGCCCCCGAAGGGGAACTGACGGAGACGACCCCGGAGCCGGACACCACCGTCGAGCCGACCGACGCCGACGAGACCGCCCTCGACACGGACGAGGCCGAGGAAACGGCCGACGAGTTCGCCGCTGAGGATGCCGCTCCGCCGCGTACGCCGTGGTCCCACGTCAAGATCGCGCTGGTCGCCGGCCTGGTCGGCGTACTGGCACTGGCGGGGCTGACCGGCTGGCTGGGCTACCGCACGTGGGAGTCGCAGCGCGCCGAGGCGACGCGCGAGCTGTTCCTCCAGGTCGGCCGGCAGGGAGCGCTGAACCTGACCACGATCGACTGGGAGCATGCCGATACCGACGTGCAGCGAATCCTCGACTCGGCGACGGGCACCTTCTACGACGACTTCCAGAAGCGGGCCCAGCCGTTCGCCGAGGTGGTCAAACAGGCCAAGTCGAAATCCGAGGGCACCATCGCCGAGGCCGGCCTGGATACCTCGACCGACAACGAGGCGCAGGTGCTGGTCGCGGTGACGGTGAAGACGACGAATGCCGGCGCCCCCGAACAACAACCGCGGGCCTGGCGGATGAGGATCTCGGTGGAGAAGATCGGCGACGAGGCCAAGGTGTCCAACGTGGAGTTCGTGCCATGAGCAATGAGAAGACCCAGGTCAGCGAGCCCACCGAGGTGAGCACCGACGTGACCGACGAGACGACCGAGGCCACCGAGGGCACCGAGACCGACGCCACCGAGGCCGACGCCATCGAGGAGTCCGAGGCGGCCGAGACGACCGAGCCGGCCGCGGATGCCCCGAAGCGGCGCACAGGCTGGACGCGCGTCGTCGCGTTCGCGGTGTTGCCTGCCGTCGCGCTGGGCCTCGCCCTCGGCGCCGGGTACCTGAAGTGGCAGGACAACTCCGTGCGGGACGGCCAGATCGCCGCCGCGACGTCGGTGCAGGCGGCCAAGGACAGCACCATCGCGCTGCTGTCGTACACGCCCGACAAGGTGGATCAGCAGCTTGGCGAGGCGCGTAATCTGCTCACCGGCGAGTTCCGCGACTCCTACACCTCGCTGACCAACGACGTGGTGATCCCCGGGGCCAAGGAGAAGCAGATCGCCGCGGTCGCGACGGTGCCCGCCGCGGCGTCGGTGTCGGCCACCTCGCAGAAGGCGGTCGTGCTGGTGTTCGTCAACCAGACGGTGACCGTCGGCCAGGACGCGCCGACCGACACCAACTCGAGCGTGCGCGTCACCCTCGAGAAGGTCGGCGACCGCTGGCTGATCTCCTCGTTCGACCCGGTGTAGCGCTACGCCGACCGGCCCGGGTGGCTGCGGCCAAGCAGCGGCAGCAGCAGCCGGTGCGGGGCATAGCGGTACAGCAGCGCCGCCGCACGGTTCGGCGCGCCGGGCACGATGACCGAGCGTCCGCCGGCCAGGCCGTCGACCGCGACGCGGGCCACGGTATCGGCCTGCTCCCACAGGAAGGGCGGCAACATCTTCTCGGCCTCCTCGTCGGGAATGCCTGCCGCTGCGCCGAATCCGGTGCGGACCGGACCGGGGCACAACACCGCCGCGGTCACCCCGCTGCCGCGCAACTCCTCGCGCATCGCCTCGGTGTAGGACAGCACGAACGCCTTCGCCGCGCCGTAGGACGCCTGGAACGGCACCGGTCCGAACGCCCCGACCGACGCGACGTTGAGCACCGCTCCGCATCCGCGCGCCACCATGCCAGCAACCAGCCGTGTGCTCAGGTCCACGACGGCGGCGACGTCGACCTCGATCAGCCGCAGCTCGTCGGCCGGATCCACCCGCGCCACCGCCCCGAGGTTGGAGAGCCCGGCGTTGTTGACCAGGACGTCGACGGTCAGGCCGAGCGCGGCCACCCGGTCGGGGAGCGCGGCCCGCTGGGCGGGATCGGCGAGGTCGGCGGGCAGCACGTGGGCCTGCGTGCCCAGAGATGCGGCCAGCTCGGTGAGCTTCTCGGCGCGTCGCGCGACCAGGATGACGGGATAGCCGCGGCGGGCGAATTCGCGGGCGATCTGCTCGCCGATGCCCGACGAGGCGCCGGTGACGAGCACCGCCCCGGTCTTCGACACCGGGGGCAGCAGCGACATGCGGCACAGCCTAGCCTTGGCCGTATGACGGTGCGCCGACTCGCTCCGGTCGATGCGCAGACGCTGTGGATGTCGGCGGCGGTCCCGAACGATCAGTTCCTGCTCTACGGGTTCGGGGGTGCGATGGCTGATCCGGCCGGCGCGCTCGACGAGATCCGGCGGCGGGCCTGCGAGTGCGCCGATCTCTCTGTGCGAGTCCGCGACACCGGGGCGTGGCGGTACCCGGTGTGGGACCGGTGCGCCGTCGACGCTGCGCAGTTCGTCACCCACCCGGACGGCACGTGGGCCGGCTGCCTGGCCGCTGCCGCGCGGCTGGTCGCCAATCAGCTCGACCCGTGGACGCACCCCTGGCGGCTCCATGTCTTCCCCACCGTCGACGGTGTCCCCGGAGTTGGTGCGGGTTGCGTTGTGCTCCTTCAGATCTCGCACGCGCTCGCCGACGGCGGCCGGTCCTCGGCGCTGGCGGCCCGGCTGTTCGGCCGGCCCGGCGCGGTGCCCGCGGTGCCGGCGCCTGCCGCGCGCGGGTTCGTCCGCCGGTCGTTCGCCGCTGCGCAGGCGCACCGCCGACTGGTGCGTGACTCCGATGCGGGACTGGTTCCGCCGCAGGCCGATTCACGCCCCGCCCTGCGCAGTAACACGCAGTCTGCCGGCGCGCTCTCGCTGCGGACGCTGATCCGACGGCGCGACCAACTGCCCGGGACGACGACGGTGACCGTCGGCGTGCTGACCGCCGTCTCCGCGGCGCTGGCCGGGCACCTGCGTGATCTCGGCGACGACCCGGCGCTGCTGGGCGCGGAGGTGCCGATGGCCAAACCCGGTGTGCGGCGGGCGAACAACCACTACGGCAACGTCGGCGTCGGGTTGTACCCGCACCTGCCGAGCGACCGTCGTGTGCAGGCTATCGCCGCCGACCTGCTCGGGCGCCGGCGGCGCGCCTCGCATCCAGCGCTGGCGGCGGAGGCTTCGGCGTTCGCGGCGATCCCCGCGCCGCTGCTGCGCTGGGGCGTGGGCCAGTTCGACCCGGACCGGCGGTCGGACACCGTCGTCGGCAACACCGTCGTCTCCAGCGTGCACCGCGGTGCCGCCGACCTGTCGTTCGGTGGGGCACCCGTCGTGCTCACCGCCGGCTTCCCCTCGCTCTCGCCGATGATGGGCGTCACCCACGGCGTCCACGGCATCGGCGACACCGTCGCGGTCAGCGTGCACGCGGCGCAGTCGGCGATCGGCGACGTCGACGCCTACCTCGACCGGCTGGACCACGCGTTGGGCTGAAGGTCCCCGGCGGGCGCGACGACGTGACAGATGTTCTAGATTTTGTTGCATGACTGCCTACGACGTCGGAGTGCTCATCCTGCGGGTCGTCCTCGGCCTGACGATGGCCGCGCACGGCTACAACAAGTTCTTCGGCAAGGGTGGACTGGCCGGGACCGCCGGCTGGTTCGACAGCATGGGCATGAAGCCGGGCATGTTCCACGCCCGCATCGCGGCCACCACCGAGATGGCCGCGGGGCTAGGCCTGGCCGTCGGGCTGCTCACGCCGATCCCTGCCGCCGGCTTCGTCGCGTTGATGCTCGTCGCGGCCTGGACCGTCCACAAGCCGAACGGATTCTTCATCGTCAAGGAGGGCTGGGAGTACAACCTCGTGCTGGCGGCCTCGGCGGTCGGCATCGCGACCATCGGGGCGGGCAAGATCAGCCTCGACTACGCGCTGTTCTCCGGCACCGGGCTCTACGACCTGCTGCACGGGTGGTGGGGCCTGCTGATCTCGGTGGTGCTTGGGATGGCCGGCGGCATCGGCCAGCTGGTGATCTTCTACCGCCCACCAGCCAAGACGGGGGCCTGATCTCCGCGAGCAGACGTGAACTCGGGCGGATCGGGCCGATTCCTCACGATTTTGTGTCTGTTCGCGCCGAGGGTAACTGGAACACGTTCTAGTCTTATCGGCCATGGGGTTTCTCAAGCAGGACGCACCGGTCGTCGACTACGCCGAATGGAGCACGGGAACTCGCGCGGAGCGGATCGTCCCGATGGCCCGGCACTGGGCCGAGGTGGGCTTCGGCACACCGGTGGTGATGCACCTGTTCTACGTCGTCAAGATCCTGCTGTACGTGCTGTTCGCATGGCTGGTGGTGCTGACGACCCGGGGCATTGACGGCTTCACCGACGTGGCGGCCTGGTACCACGAGCCGATCGTGTACCAGAAGGTCGTCCTCTACACGATGCTGTTCGAGATCGTCGGCCTGGGCTGCGGCTTCGGCCCGCTGAACAACCGGTTCTTCCCGCCGATGGGTTCGGTCCTGTACTGGTTGCGCCCCAAGACCATTCGGCTGCCCCCGTGGCCGAACCGGATCCCGCTGACCAAGGGCGATTCGCGCACGCCGGTCGACGTGGCGCTCTACGGCGCGCTGCTGGTGATGCTGGTGGTCGCTCTGTTCTCTGATGGCACCGGGCCGATCCCCGAGCTCGGCTCGGACGTGGGGGTGCTGCCGGTCTGGCAGACCGCGACGATCCTCGGTCTGCTCGCGCTGGCCGGCCTGCGCGACAAGGTGCTGTTCCTGGCGGCGCGCGGCGAGGTCTACGGCGCCTTGGCCGTGTGCTTCCTGTTCACCGGCGCCGACATCGTCATCGCCGCCAAGCTGGTGTGTCTGACCATCTGGATGGGCGCGGCGACGTCCAAACTCAACAAGCACTTCCCGTTCGTCATCTCGACGATGATGAGCAACAACCCGGTCATCCGGCCGCGGGCCATCAAGCGCAGGTTCTTCGAGCACTTCCCCGACGACCTGCGGCCAGGACGGGCGTCGCGGTGGCTGGCGCACGTGTCCACCGCCATCGAGATGCTCGTGCCGCTGGTGCTGTTCTTCTCCCACGGCGGCTGGGCGACCGCGATCGCGGCGTTCGTGATGCTGTGCTTCCACTTCGGGATCCTGTCCGCGATCCCGATGGGGGTGCCGCTGGAGTGGAACGTCTTCATGATGTTCAGCGTGCTGGCGCTGTTCGTCGGCAACGCCGGCATCGGCCTCGGGGATCTCCAGAGCCCGTGGCCGCTGGTGCTCTTCGCGATTTCCGCCGGCACGGTCGCGATCGGAAACCTGTTCCCGCGCAAGGTCTCCTTCCTGCCGGGGATGCGTTACTACGCCGGCAACTGGGACACCTCGCTGTGGTGCATCAAGCCCTCGGCCGACGCGAAGATCGCCGCGGGCATCGTCGCGATCGCGAGCATGCCCGCCGCCCAGATGGAGAAGTTCTACGGCAGCCGCGAGACCGCGGAGATGTACCAGTACATGGGGTACGCGTTCCGGTCGTTCAACACCCACGGCCGCGCCATGTTCACGCTCGCGCACCGGCTGATGGCCGGCCACGACGAGGCCGACTACGTCCTCACCGACGGCGAACGCATCTGCAGCACCGCGATCGGATGGAACTTCGGCGACGGCCACATGCACAACGAGCAGTTGATCGCGGCGCTGCAGAAGCGCTGCCGGTTCGAGCCGGGGGAGGTGCGGGTGCTGCTGCTCGACGCGCAACCGATCCACAGACAGCGCCAGGAGTACCGCTTGGTCGACGCGGCGACCGGGGAGTTCGAGCGCGGCTACATCATGGTCGCCGACATGGTCACCCGGCAGCCGTGGGACGACACCGTCCCGGTGCACGTGACGTGGCAGCGCCACGACCACCATGACGTCGACGCGTCCTAGTCACCCCATCACGTCGCGCACGGGCACATTCTCCAGCCCCGTGAGCAACAGTTCGCGCGACACGTCGAGGTGTTTGCGCCAGTGCGCCTCGGCGCCCGCGGCGTCGCCGGCCCGCAGGAACGCCATCAGCTTGCGGTAGGAGCGCATCAGCTTGTCGTAGTCGGCCTTGGACACCGGCCGGCGCTCGTTGAACACGAACGCGGTGTGCCGCACCGTGATCTCGTGCAGCATGCCGGCGACGATGCCCAGCGTCGCGTTGCCCGACAGCTGCACCACCCGCAGATGGAATGCCCCGGTGTTCTCGGCCAGCCGCTCGGACTGCCAGCCGTCGGCGACCAGTCCCTCGAGCAGCGCGTCGAGTTCCTCGAACGCCTCGGCGGAGCCGGACTCGGCGAGCAGGCGGGCCGCCAGCGGCTCGATGCCGGCCTTCGCCGTGAGCAGGTCGGCGATCGTGGCGCCGGACAACTCGAGCAGCAGTCCCGCGGGTCGGGCGACCACCTCGGGGCCGGGCACGCGCACGCGGGCGCCCGTCCTGGAGCCGCGGCGGACCTCGACGAGCCGCTCGGACTCCAGCACCCGCACCGCCTCGCGCAGCGTGGGCCGGCTGACCCCGAAATGCGCCATCAGCTCGGCTTCGTTGGGCAGGAAGTCGCCGTCGGTGAGCTGGCCCTCGACGACCATCCGGCGCAGCGTGCCGGCGACCAGCTCCGCGGTCTTCGGTGAGCGCACGGCGGATCCAGCACCGGTCGAGTCCGGGCCGATCATCGGCGCCAGCCGGGTACTCCGCGTCACGACAACTCCTGAGAAGGCCACCGAACGTCACGGTGAGCTGTGCAACTCAGTAAACCATGTCGGCGCGCTGCGGTCTTTCGTGCCGGCATCGCGACACCGCATGGCAGGGTAGCGGCCATGCCGGAGGAACTGACCGCCGAGGAGGCCGCCGCGCGGCTGCATCCCGCCGACACGCTCGGCATTCCGCTCGGCCCGGGACAGCCGCCGGCGTTCCTGCGCGCCCTCGGCGAGCGCACCGACTGGACGGCGCTGTGCGTCTACGGTGCGCTGCTGGCCGTCGGGACGGAACTGTTCAGCCGCCCCGGCGTGCGCTACCTGTCGGGGTTCTTCGGACCGCTCGAGCGGGCGCTGCGCGACGCAGGCGCCGGCGTCGACTTCATGCCCGCCGACTTCCGCCGCTTCGCACCGCTGCTGGAACGCCAGTCGCCGCGCGTGATGACCACCGTGGCCACGCCGCCCGACACCGACGGATGGTGCTCGCTGTCCCTGCACGCCGGGGGCACGGTGGCCGAATTGCGCCGTGCCGGTGCCGATCCCGACCGGATGCTCGTCGTCGAGGTGTCCGATGCCTATCCGCGCACCGCCGGGCTGGGCGAGCGGTACCGGCATGCGCTGCACGTCGACGAGATCGACGTGCTGGTCGCGTCGACGGACGCGCCCCTCGCGCTGCCCTCGCCGCCGCCGACCGACACCGACACCGCGATCGCGCGGCACGCCGTGGCGTTCATCGGCTCCGGCGCCACCCTGCAGACCGGCATCGGATCGATCCCCAGTCAGATCGCCGCGCTGCTGGCCGACGGCGACCACGGTGACTTCGGCCTGCACAGTGAGATGTTCACCGACGGCTGCATGCGACTGCACCGGGCGGGCAAGGTGACCAATGCGCGCAAGGGCCAGTTCGACGGGGTGAGCGTGACGACGTTCGCCTTCGGTTCGGCCGACCTCTACGCGTGGCTCGACGACAACGACGACGTCGCCTTCCTGCCCGTCGACGTCGTGAACGCCCCTGAGGTCATCGCGGCCAACGCGAACATGGTGTCCATCAACGGTGCGCTCGCGGTCGACGTGCACGGCCAGGTGGTCGCCGACACGATCGCCGGGGACCAGTTCAGCGGCATCGGCGGTGCGGAGGACTTCGTGGCCGGCGTCGGCCTCGAGCTGTCGGACCGGTCGCTGATCTGCCTGCCGTCCACCTTCGACGACGGCGGCGTGCCGCGGTCGCGCATCGTGCCGGGCTTCGACGCCGGGGCGGTGATCACCACGCCGCGTCACCACGTCGACGTGATCGTCACCGAGTACGGCGCGGCCGAGCTCGAGGGGCTGACGGTGC
The DNA here is from genome assembly GCF_010729305.1 of Mycolicibacterium psychrotolerans. Taxonomy (NCBI): domain Bacteria; kingdom Bacillati; phylum Actinomycetota; class Actinomycetes; order Mycobacteriales; family Mycobacteriaceae; genus Mycobacterium; species Mycolicibacterium psychrotolerans. The sequence continues at coordinate 2,264,919 of NZ_AP022574.1, forward strand.
GGGAGCGCGGGGAGGCGCTCGCCGCGATCGCCCACCCGCTGTTCCGGGACGCACTCGCCGATGCGGCCGACCGGGCCGCGCGGGGCCGCTGACCACCCCTCTGACGTGGTCATGACGCCTACCAACCAGTAGGTTGACCTAGTAAACCTTGTTCGTTTACGTTCGAGGCACCATCTCAATGAAGGAGTATCTCCATGCCTGAAGCCGTCATCGTCGAAGCCGTACGGTCACCGGTCGGCAAGCGCAACGGTGGGCTGTCGGGAGTGCACCCGGCCGAGTTGTCCGCCCAGGTGCTCAACGGACTCGTGGAGCGTGCCGGCGTCGATCCCGCACTGGTCGACGACGTCATCTGGGGTTGTGTCATGCAGGCCGGCGAGCAGGCGCTCGACATCGCCCGCACCGCACTGCTGACCGCCGGGTGGCCGGAGTCGGTGCCCGGGGTGACCGTGGACCGCCAGTGCGGATCGAGCCAGCAGTCGGTGCACTTCGCCGCCGCCGGTGTGGTCGCCGGGCACTACGACGTCGTCGTCGCCGGTGGCGTCGAGTCGATGTCGCGGACCCCGATGGGCTCGTCGCTCGCCGGCGGGGGCAACCCGTACCCGGCCGGCTTCAAGGACCGCTACCAGAAGACACCCAATCAGGGCATCGGCGCGGAGATGATCGCCGAGCAGTGGGGCTTCGACCGCACCGCCATCGACCAGTTCTCGCTCGACTCGCACGAGAAGGCCGCCGCCGCACAGGATTCGGGCGCGTTCGACGATCAGATCGTGGCGATCAAGAGAGTCGATGAGCACGGCGAAACAAGCACAGTGCTCAAGGACGAGGGCATCCGCCGCGGCACCACGCTGGAGAAGATGGCCCAGCTCAGGCCCGCGTTCCGCGAGGACGGCGTGATCCACGCCGGCAACAGCTCGCAGATCTCCGACGGGTCGGCCGCGCTGCTGTTCATGTCGGCCGAGAAGGCCAAGGAGTTGGGGCTCAAGCCGCTGGCCAAGGTGCACACCGCCGTGCTGGCCGGCGCAGACCCGGTGATCATGCTGACCGCACCGATCCCCGCGACGCAGAAGGCGCTCAAGCGCTCAGGCCTGTCGATCGACCAGATCGGCGCGTTCGAGGTCAACGAGGCGTTCGCCCCGGTGCCGATGGCGTGGCTGAAGGACATCGGCGCCGACGAGAAGCGCCTCAACCCCAACGGCGGCGCGATCGCGCTGGGTCACCCCCTCGGCGGCTCCGGCGCCCGGATCATGACCACGCTGCTGTACCACATGCGCGACAACGGAATTCAGTACGGCTTGCAGACCATGTGCGAGGGCGGCGGCCAGGCCAACGCCACCATCCTGGAACTGCTGTGACCGCAGTCGAGGCGCCCGGCGCCGTCGTCGAGCGCCGCGGGAACGTCATGGTGGTGACGATCAACCGGCCCGACGCGCGCAACGCGATCAACGCCGCCGTGTCGATCGGGCTGGGCGACGCCCTCGAGGAGGCGCAGAACGATCCCGACGTGTGGGTCGTGGTGGTCACCGGCTCAGGGGACAAATCCTTCTGCGCCGGAGCGGATCTCAAGGCGCTCTCGCGCGGTGAGAACATCGGCCACCCCGATCACCCCAAGTGGGGGTTCGCCGGTTACGTCCGCCACTTCATCGACAAACCGACCATCGCGGCGGTCAACGGCACCGCACTGGGCGGCGGCACCGAACTGGCCCTGGCCAGTGACCTCGTCGTCGCCGCGGAAAGCGCGAAATTCGGTCTGCCCGAGGTGAAACGGGGCCTGATCGCCGGCGCCGGCGGGGTGTTCCGGATCGTCGAGCAGATTCCACGCAAGGTCGCGATGCACATGATGCTGACCGGCGAGCCGATCAGTGCCGCCGACGCGCAGCGCTGGGGCCTGGTCAACGAGGTCGTCCCCGACGGCACCGTGCTGGACGCCGCGCTCGCGCTGGCCGAGCGCATCGCCGTCAACGCACCGCTGGCCGTGCAGGCCAGCAAGCGGGTCGCCCGCGGTGCCGACGACGGCGTCGTCACCGACGAGGAGCCCGACTGGAAGCGCACCATGCGCGAGGCCGTCGCGGTGTTCGGCAGCGAAGACGCCAAGGAAGGGCCACTGGCGTTCGCGCAGAAGCGTCAGCCGGTCTGGAAAGCCAAGTGAGGGAGAAACCATGAAGCGCACCATCTACGACGCCGAGCACGAGGCGTTCCGCGACACCGTCCGCGGATACATCGAGAGCGAACTCGTGCCGAACGCCGAGAAGTGGGAGGCCGACCGCCTGGTCGACCGCTCGGCCTACGTCGCGGCCGGAAAGCACGGGCTGATCGGGTTCAACATGCCCGAGCAGTACGGCGGCGGCGGCACCGACGACTTCCGCTTCAACGCGATCGTCGACGAGGAGATCGCCAAGGCCGGCGTGCCCGCACCCGCGCTGAGCCTGCACAACGACGTCGTCGGCCCGTACTTCAAGGACCTGACCACCGACGAGCAGAAGGAACGCTGGCTGCCCGGCATCACCAGCGGCGAGACGATCATCGCGGTCGCGATGACCGAGCCCGGCGCCGGCAGCGACCTGGCGGGCATCCGCACCTCCGCGGTGCGCGACGGGGACGACTGGATCCTCAACGGCTCCAAGACGTTCATCTCGTCGGGCATCAACAGCGACCTCGTCGTGGTCGTCGCGCGCACCGACCCCGAGGCCGGCCACAAGGGCTTCACGCTGCTGGTGGTCGAGCGGGACATGCCCGGCTTCAGCCGCGGCCGCAAGCTCGAGAAGATGGGGCTGCACGCGCAGGACACCTCCGAACTGCACTTCGAGAACGTGCGCGTGCCGAACGCCAACGTGCTGGGCAAGGAGGGGCGCGGCTTCTACCACCTGATGCAGAACCTGCCCAGCGAGCGGCTCTCGATCGCCATCACCGCCATCGCGGGGGCGCGCGAAACCTGGCGTCAGACACTGCAATACGCCAAGGACCGCAAGGCCTTCGGGCAGCCGATCGGCAGCTTCCAGCACAACCGGTTCCTGCTCGCGGAGATGGACACCGAGCTCGAGGTCACCGAGAACTACATCGACCGGTGCCTGCAGGGCGTCGTCGACGGCGAGCTGACCGCGGTCGAGGCGGCCAAGGCGAAGTGGTGGGCCACCGAGGTGGCCAAGAAGGTCGTCGACCAGTGCGTGCAGTTGCACGGCGGCTACGGCTACATGCTCGAGTACCGCGTCGCCCGCGACTACATCGACGGCCGCATCCAGACCATCTACGGCGGCACGACCGAGATCATGAAAGAGATCATCGGCCGCGACCTGGGCCTTTAACTCGCGATTTCGGCGTGGTTGTCGTCGCTGGGCGACGACAACCACGCCGAAATCAGCCGATGGGGGCTTCGGCGGCCGGCGCGGCCGAGCTCTCCGCGGGCAGCGGTGCCGGCTCCGTGGTTGCGGTGGTGCTGGTCGCGGTGGCGCTGGTCGACTTCGGCGTCACCGGCGCAGGCGCCTCGGCCGGATTCAGCACGTGATCGACGAGGTAGATCCGCGCGTTCTGCGCCTGGATGCCACCGCAGAGCACCTTGGTGGTCTCGTTGATCTTGATGTCGCCGCCGGAGCCGGTCACCTCGATCTCGGTGCCCTCCTGGGTGGGGCGCTGACCCTTCACGTCGTCGGGGCCGAGCAGCCCGAGGAACACGTGGTAGTACACCAGGCTGGTCAGCGCGGCCGGGTCGGTGCGCAGCACCTCCTGCTGCTCGGGCGGCAGCTCGGCGAACGCCTCGTTGGTCGGGGCGAACACCACGAAGGGCCCGTTGTCGAGCACCGGGGCGATGTTGACGGCGGGATTCAGCTGGCCCGACACAGCGGCGTTGAACGAGCTGATGTCCGGGATGCCGGCCAGCACCTGGCTGACGGGGACATTGGCCAGGCTCTTCCAGTTCGGCACCGACTCCTTGAACGGACCGCACTGCGGGCCCTGCGGGTCGGGGATCTCGGCCACCGGGGTGGTCGTGGGCGTGGCCGGCTCGGCGTAGGCGTTGACGGCCAGCGGAACCGACAGGGCGATCGCGGCGGCGCTCGCAGCGATGCCGATGGCGTGGCTGGTGCGGGTCTTCACGTTCTGCTCCTCATGCTTGTCAGGTCGCCTGGCATGCTATGCGCACGAATTGGTCACGACCAAGTCGAGAATGTGTCGCGAGGCGGGGGCCAACCGTTACAGAAGCGGCTCTGAGCAGGGCTTTCGTCGCTCAGTGTTCGTCGGGCAACACCGCGGCCACGACACCGGCCAACTCGTCGGCGGTCTGGGTGAACGTCGCCGCGCCCGAACTGGCCTGCACCATCGCCCCGACGAGGCCGAACTCCAGCGTCTCGGCCAATTCCGGCCATGCCCCCGACCCCAGCACGGTGCGCACCCGGCGCTGCAGTTCGGCGTGGATGCGGCGCCGGATGGCCCGCACCGACGGCTCGGTGGAGATCAGTGCGCTCGAGCAGGCGGCCGCGAAACCGGGTTCGTCGGCGAGCAGCATCACCAACTGCCCGAACAGCGCCACCACCCGCGTCCGGGCCGGCAGCTCCACGTCCACCGACAGCGGCGCGTCGCGCAGCACACCCAGATACAGCTCGGCGACGATCGCGTCGGGGGACCGGAAGTAAGCGCACACGTCGCTGTGCGGGACACCCGCCCGCTCCGCGACCCGCCGGGTGGTGAGGTCGGTGAACGGCCGCTCGCGCAGCATCTCGGCCGTCGCGTCCAGCACGCGGCGCACCACCTCGTGGTCGTCGCGGTCGTGCTCGCCGTAGGACCGCAGATAGACGACGTTCTCGGACGCGTCCGGGGTCACATCGTCGGGCGTAATGTCGTCGCGCTCGGGGTGCAGAGGCGTTCGGAGAGGTCCCACAGCGTCAGCGCGCGGGCCTCGTCGACCGCATACGGCGCGGCCTCACGGACCGCGCAGTCGGACAGATACACGCCGCCGAGATCGGCCACCTCGTCGCTCACCGCGGCCCACACCTGGGTCGCGGCGCCGTGGTCGGGCGTGGTGAAGGCGAGATTGCTGCGGCCGCGCTGCGCCAGCGCGGCGAAGTCGTCCTCGTCCATGTACCGGGCCAGCGACGTCGCCACGACGCCGGGGTGCACCGCGTAGGAGCGCACGCCGCTGTCACGCAGCCTGCGGTCCAGCTCGACGGCGTGCAGCACGTTGGCGGTCTTCGAGGCGCCGTAGGCGGCGAACTTGTCGTAGTCCCGCCGCTCCCAGTTCGGGTCGTCGAGGTCGACGTCGCTGAGCCGGTGACCCTCCGAGGACAGCACCACCACCCGCGCCCCGTCGGCGGCGACCAGCGCGGGAAACATCAGCCGGGTCAGCTCGAAGTGGCCCAAATGGTTTGTGCCGAACTGGATCTCGAATCCCTCGGTGGTGCGCTCGAAGGGTGTGAACATCACGCCGGCGTTGTTCATCAGCACATGAACCGCGGGGGTCAGCTCGCTGATCTCGGCGGCGGCCGCAGCGACGGACTCCAGCGAGGTGAGGTCGAGGTGCACGCTGGAGAGCACCGCGGCGGGCACCTGCTCGCGCACCCACGCCTCGGTGTCGGCGAGCGCGGCGGTGTTGCGGGCCGCCAGGATGACCCGCGCTCCGGTACTCGCGAGCGCGCGGGCCGATTCGCGGCCGAGCCCGGATGAGGCGCCGGTGATGACGATGGTCTTTCCGGTCAGGTCGACGCCCTCGACGATGTCGAGAGCGGTAGGGGTTGACGTCGCTGTCACGACGTGAGGATCGCACGCGCCGCCGGGGTCCGTACGGGCCACCCTACGATGGGGCCATGGCGGAGCCCCTGATTCTTCCCCTCGCCGGACACGCGCCTAGCCTCGACGCCCAGAGTTGGGTCGCGCCGAACGCGACGCTGATCGGCCGGGTGGTGCTGGCCGAGGCGGCCAGCGTCTGGTACGGCGCGATCCTGCGCGCCGAGGCCGAGACGATCGCCATCGGGGCCGGCAGCAACATCCAGGACGGGGTGACGGTGCACGTCGATCCCGGCTTCCCGGTGAGCGTCGGGGCCGGGGTCACGGTGGGCCACAACGCCGTGCTGCACGGATGCACCGTCGGCGACGACTGCCTCATCGGGATGGGCGCGGTGATCCTCAACGGCGCCACCATCGGCGCCGGGTCGCTGATCGCCGCCGGGGCGGTGGTGTCCCAGGGCGCGGTGATCCCGCCCGGGCACATGGTCGCCGGGGTGCCCGCCAAGGTGCGCCGGGAACTCGGCGACGCCGAGAAGGAGGGCATCCGCACCAACGCGCTGCTCTACCAGGAGCTGGTCAAGCTGCACCGTGACGCGGGCAGTGACGGGCCCGTGACGTAGGCAACGCCGGCGACGGGTTCTGATCGAGACGGTTGGGGTACAGCCGTACCGTGGTTACCGTGCGGACATTGGTCACCGGCGCGACGGGATACATCGGCTCCCGCCTCGTCACCGCCCTGCTGGCCGACGGCCACGACGTCGTCGCCGCCAGCCGTAATCCCGGTCGGCTGGCCGACTTCGGATGGCACGACCGGGTTTCGACCGTCGCGCTCGACGCGCATGACGATGCTTCGGCGCGTCAGGCGTTCGCCGAGGCGGGGCCCGTCGACGTCGTCTACTACCTCGTGCACGGCATCGGGCAGCCCGGCTTCCGGGAGGCGGACAACCGAGCCGCCGCGAACGTCGCGGCCGCAGCGAAGGCCGCCGGAGTGCGCCGCATCGTCTATCTCGGCGGCTTCGTTCCCGACGGCCCCGACGGCGGCGCTCTGTCCGAGCACCTGTCGAGCCGCGCCGAAGTCGCCCATGCGCTGCAGATCGACGGGGGACCCGATGTCGTCTGGCTGGGGGCGGCGATCGTGCTGGGCGCCGGTTCGACGTCGTTCGAGATGCTGCGCTACGTCGGCGACCGGTTCCTGTTGCTGCCCATGCCGGAATGGTCGGCCAACCCGCTCGATCCGATCTCGATCCGCGACGTGCTGTACTACCTGGTCGCCGCGGCGCACGAGAACGTGCCCCCCGGGTCGTACGACATCCGCGGACCCGAGACCACCACCTACGGTGACGTGCTGCGAACGTATGCGCGCATCGCCGGGATCTGGCGCGCGCCCGTGCCCGTCTACGGAATCGACACCGGCCTCGTCTCCAAGGTCACCGGAGTCGTGCTGCCCGTTCCGGGCGGGCTGGCCGCCGATCTCGTGGAATCGCTGGACTATCCGATGATGGCTTCGGGTGACGGACTCGACGGCATCGTGCCCCAACCGCCGGGCGGGCTCACCTCCATCGAGGACGCCATCCGGGCGGCGGTGTCGAGTCCGCGGCGCCGGCCCGTCGACAAGCTGGCCGACCCGCACCATCTCGCCGACACCGACCCCGACTGGGCGGGCGGGGACGCGCTACGGCTGCGCCAACTCGCGTGCGCCGTCACGCCAAGCGCCGCGCAGCCGGTCCTCGGCCTGCTCGGCCTGGTGCCCGGACCCGTTGCCGGTGCCGTCCGCACCGGGCTGGATCATGTGATCGGACTGGTGCCGAAGGGGAGCCCTGCGTGAACAACTCCGACCACACGCCGTTGTCCGGCGAGATCATCCAGATTGCGCGCACCAAGGCGCCTGCGTTCAACGAACCACCGTCGCTGATCACCCGGCGCAAGCTCGTCGTCGCGGTGTTCCTGCTGATCGGCGCCGCGCTGCTCGGGTACTCGCTGAGCCGCCCGCCCGGGGACAGTTCCTTCGTGTGGCTCACCCTCGCGCTGGCCGCGGTGTGGGCCATCGGCGCCTACCTGTCCGGGCCGCTGCACTTCGGACACGTGAGCTTCCGCGGCCGCAATCAGCGGCCGGTCATCACCGGCATCGGGGTGGGGCTGGGGCTGGGTGCGGTGTTCGTGCTCGGCGCACTGGTGGCCCGTCAGATACCGCCGGTGCGCGACTACATCACCAGCGTGCTCGAGTACGTCAACACCGGTCCGCTGTGGCTGATCGTGTTCATCACCGTGATCAACGGGCTGGCCGAGGAGATGTTCTTCCGCGGCGCGCTCTACACCGCGCTGTGGAAGTACAAGCCGGTGCTCGTGTCGACCGTGCTCTACGTGATCGCGACGGCCGCCACCACAGGCAACCCGATGCTGGGCTTCGCGGCGGTCATCCTCGGCACCGTGTGCGCGCTGGAGCGCCGCGCCACCGGGGGAGTGCTCGCCCCCATGCTGACCCACTTCTTCTGGGGTCTGGTCATGGTGCTCGCACTGCCCCCGATGTTCGGCGTCTAACGCAGCGGGTGCGCGACCTCGTCGCGCCGCATCCCGGCCGCCCACATCGCGACGGCGGCCAGCACCAGCGGAACCAGGCCCGCGGTGAGGAAGATCGCCTGCATCGACACGACTTTCGACAGCGGGCCGACGATCGCGAACGACACCGGCATGAACGCCAGCGACACGAAGAAGTCCAGACTCGACACCCGGCCCAGCATCAACGGTGGAACCCGCCGCTGGAGCAGCGTGCCCCAGATGACCATGCCGGCCCCGTCGGTCACGCCGATGACGAAGGTGGCCAACGCCATCACCGGGAACGACGACGTCACGCCGACGACCGCGAGCGGGACCGAGCCCACGCTCCACATCACCATCATCACGGTCAGGTACCGGCGCGGCAGGTGCCGCGACGAGACAGTCAGCGCGCCCAGCGCGCTGCCGATGCCGAAGAACGCCAGGACGAACCCGTAGGTCCGCTCGCCGTCGGCGAAGCGGTCGGCGACGACGAACGGCAGCAGCACCTCGATGGGCCCCAGCACCACCAGCACGAAGATGCTCGCGAACAGCAGTGTCCACAGCAGCCACGGCGTGCGCCACACGAAGGAGAAACCCTCCCGCAGGTCGCGCAGGAGCCGCTGGGGCGGCTGTTGTGCCGCAACGTTTCTCGTCGGTGTCCTGGTGGCCAGCAGCAGTGCCAGGCCGACGGCGAAGAGCGCGGCCACCGCGACCGCGCCCACGGCCGGGAACGTCGCAGCGACCAGCAGCCCGGCGATCGCCGGCCCGGCCGCGCGCTGGAACACCGGCCGCACCACGCCTTCGACGCCGTTGGCCGCCAGCAACTGCTCGGCGGGCAGGATCCTGGGCAGCAGCGCGCTGTAGGCGGGGAAGAAGAACGCCGCCGCGACGCCCAGGGCGCCCGCCGCCACGGCGAGGTGCCAGATCTGCAGGGCGTCAAGGAATCCCAGGACGGCGACCGTCGTCACCACCGCCGTGTTGACGGCCTCGACGACGATGATGATCGCCCGCTGGGGCAGCCGGTCAGCGGCCAGTCCGCCCACCAGGACGAAGGCGACCAGGCCCACGCCCAGGCAGGTGGCGACCAGCGACAGCGACGTCGGGTCGTCGTCGAGCGCGATGACCTGCAGCGTCATCACCACGGCCCACATGCCCTCGGCGAAGATCGACAGGGACACCGCGGCGATCAACAGGCGGTACTCGCGGAACCGGAACGGCGCGAGCACACGCCAGCCGGGGTCTGCCACCGGCTGTTCGATGTCGTATTGCGTGCTCACCCAACGATGGTGGCCGATGCCGGTGCCTCGAGTCGAACGATTTTCCGCACGCCTGCGCCCACGAGATCGACGAAATGGCGTGATCTACTCGTCCTTTTTCGCCCAAACGTCGGTTTGGGCGACAAAAGGGGGTCAGGTGTCGGTGAACGTGGCCGCGCGGCGCTGCTGGAACGCGCGAGTGCCCTCACGGAAGTCATTGCCGCCCAACAGCATCAGCTGTCCGCGCTTCTCACGCTCGAGTGCGTCCTCGAGTTCGGTCAGCGTCGCGGCGTTGATCGCGTCCTTGGTCTTGCGCAGTGCGACGGCCGGTCCACCGACCAGTGTCGCGATCACCGCGTCGACCTCGGCGTCGAAGTCGCCCGCCGGGTAGACCGCGCTCACCAGTCCCCAGGCGAACGCCTCGGCGGCCGGGATGCGTTCGGCCAGCAGCGCCATCCGCATCGCCCGGATGCGGCCGACCGCGGCGGCGATCAGCGCCGAGGCGCCACCGTCGGGCATCAGCCCGATCTTGGTGAAGGCGAGCATGAAAAAGGCCTTCTCCGACGCCAATACGACATCGCAGGCCAAGGCGATCGACGCCCCCACGCCCGCCGCGGCGCCGTGGACCACCGCGACCGCGGGCTGGGGCACACGAACGATCGCGCGGATGCAGCGGTTGGCCGCGTCGAGGACCTCGGCCGGGGTGCCTGCGGCGTCCGGGTTGGCATGGTCGGACTCGCTGATGCCCGCGCCCGACGAGAATCCCCGGCCCGCCCCGCCGATGCGCACCACGCGGACCCGGCTGTCGTCCGCGGCGCGTTCGAGGGTCTCGGCCAGGGTGCGCAGCATCGGCGCGGTCAGCGAGTTCAGGCTGTCGGGACGGTTCAGCGTCACCGTCAGCACACCGCCGTCGAGCTGCACGCGGAGGTCGTCGATGCCGGTGTAGGACTCCGTCGTCGTCATAGTCTGGCACCCTAGGTCGGGCGAGAAGGTTATACAAGTAAGCTATGTCGCGGCCGACGGGCGACGGAGACGAAGGGCGGTTGGACATGGCTGGACCTCTGCAGGGATTGCGTGTCGTGGAGCTGGCCGGCATCGGTCCGGGCCCGCACGCCGCGATGATCCTGGGTGACCTCGGCGCCGACGTCGTGCGCGTCGAACGTCCCGGCAAGGGAGGCGGCGCCCCCAGCCGCGACTACCTGCTGCGCAACCGGCGTTCGGTGGCCGCGAACCTCAAGGACCCCGACGACCAGAAGATGGTCCTCGGGCTGATCGCCAAGGCCGACGTGCTGATCGAGGGCTTCCGGCCAGGTGTCACCGAGCGGTTGGGGCTCGGCCCGCAGGACTGCGCGAAGGTCAACGAGCGTCTGATCTACGCCCGGATGACCGGGTGGGGCCAAGACGGTCCGCGCGCCCAGCAGGCCGGGCACGACATCAACTACATCTCGCTCAACGGCACGCTGCACGCGATCGGCCGGGCCGGTGAACGGCCGGTGCCCCCGCTGAACCTCGTCGGCGACTTCGGTGGCGGATCGATGTTCCTGCTGGTGGGGGTGCTTTCCGCGCTGTGGGAGCGGGAACGCTCCGGCAAGGGGCAGGTGGTCGACGCCGCGATGGTCGACGGCAGCAGTGTGCTGTCGACGATGATGTGGGCGTTCCGCGGCATGGGCATGTGGAGCGACGAGCGCGGGGTGAACATGCTCGACACCGGCGCGCCGTATTACGACACCTACACCTGCGCCGACGGCCGCCACGTCGCGGTCGGCGCGATCGAGCCGCAGTTCTACGCCGAGATGCTCGCGGGCCTCGGTCTGACCGACGCCGATCTCCCTGACCAGAACGACATGAGCCGGTGGCCGGAGCTGCGGGCCCGGCTGACCGAGGCGTTCGCCGCGCACGACCGCGACCACTGGGCGAAGGTGTTCGCCGGCACCGACGCGTGCGTGACGCCGGTGCTGTCGTTCGCCGAGGTGGAGTCCGAACCGCACAACACCGAGCGCGACACCTTCTACCGCGAGAACGACTACCTGTATCCGGCGCCCGCCCCGCGGTTCTCCCGCACGGCGCCCACCACGCCGAAGACGCCAGGCGTCCCGGGCGCCGACACCGAAGCTGTTCTGCAGGACTGGGTTTGAGAACAACGAAAGGAACCGATCTGTGGAGATCAAGGACGCCGTAGCCGTCGTCACCGGAGGTGCTTCGGGACTGGGACTGGCGACGACGAAGCGACTGCTCGACCGCGGTGCCTCGGTGGTGGTGATCGACCTCAAGGGTGCCGAGGCGGTCGCCGAGCTGGGCCCGCGCGCCAAGTTCGTCGAGGCCAACGTCACCGACCCCGAGCAGGTCACCGCCGCGCTGGACGCCGCCGAGGAGATGGGTCCGCTGCGCATCGACGTCAACTGCGCCGGGATCGGCAACGCGATCAAGACGCTGGGCAAGGAGGGGCCGTTCCCGCTCGACGGTTTCCGCAAGGTCGTCGAGGTCAACCTGATCGGCACGTTCAACGTGATCCGGCTTGCCGCAGAGCGCATCGCGAAGACCGAACCCATCAACGGGGAGCGCGGCGTCATCGTCAACACCGCGTCGGTCGCGGCGTTCGACGGGCAGATCGGGCAGGCCGCGTACTCGGCGTCCAAGGGCGGCGTGGTCGGCATGACGCTGCCGATCGCCCGTGACCTCTCCCGCGAGCTCATCCGCGTGGTCACCATTGCGCCGGGGCTGTTCAAGACCCCGCTGCTGGGTTCGCTGCCCGAGGAGGCGCAGGCCTCGCTCGGCAAGCAGGTGCCGCACCCGGCCCGCCTCGGCGATCCGGACGAGTACGGCGCGCTGGCGGTGCACATCGTGGAGAACCCGATGCTCAACGGGGAGACGATCCGGTTGGACGGGGCGATCCGGATGGCCCCCCGATGAGCGCTTGCGCGAAGAGAAGGGGCCTGAGGTGAGCATCCGGACGAAGTTCACCGAGACGTTCGGGGTCGAGCATCCGATCGCCCAGGGCGGGATGCAGTGGGTCGGTCGCGCGGAACTCGTTGCGGCCGTTGCCAATTCAGGGGCGCTGGGCTTTCTCACCGCGCTCACCCAGCCGACGCCGGCCGATCTGGCCAACGAGATCGCCAAGACCCGGGATCTGACGGACAAGCCGTTCGGGGTGAACCTGACGATCCTGCCGGCGATCAACCCGCCGCCCTATGACGAGTACCGGCAGGTGATCGTCGACGCCGGCATCACGATCGTCGAGACCGCGGGTTCCAACCCGGCGCCGCATCTGCCGATGTTCCACGACAACGGCATCAAGGTGCTGCACAAGTGCACCTCGGTGCGGCATGCGGTCAAGGCGCAGAGCCTCGGGGTGGACGGCATCAGCATCGACGGCTTCGAGTGCGCCGGACATCCCGGCGAGGACGACATCCCCGGCCTGGTGCTGATCCCGGCGGCGGCGGACAAGATCGAGATCCCGATGATCGCCTCCGGCGGCTTCGCCGACGCCCGTGGCCTGGTGGCCGCGCTCGCGCTGGGCGCAGACGGCATCAACATGGGGTCGCGGTTCATGTGCACGGTCGAGTCCTGCATCCACGACAACGTCAAGCAGGCCATCGTGGCCGGCGACGAGCGGGGTACGGAGCTGATCTTCCGGAGTCTGCACAACACCGCTCGCGTCGCGTCGAACGTGGTGTCGCGGGAGGTGGTGCAGATCCTCAAAGACGGCGGTCAGTTCTCCGACGTCAAGGACCTGGTGGCGGGAGTACGTGGCCGGCGGGTGTTCGATGAAGGCGACGTCGACGCCGGAATCTGGACGGTGGGAACCGCGATGGGCTTGATCAACGATGTGCCGACGGTGGGCGACCTGGTGTCGCGCATCGTGGCCGAGGCCGAAGACCTGATCAGCGGCCGACTGGCCACGATGGTGGCCGAGAAGTCGGCCGTCTAGACAGCCTGACCGAAAGAGCGCGCGTCCGCGAGGGGCGCGCGCTCTTTTGTCACACTGCGGTGGGCAGCTGCTCGTCGTCGAGCTGTTCCGACGTCAGCCCCTCGACGAGTACATCGCCGTGGTAGAGGGCGTCGAAATCAACCTTGATGACATCAGCACTGGTGTCGTCGATCCACATGTACTGAACAGTAACCACCACCTCTAAGGAATCTTTGAGTCTCGATTCGGAAAACTGTGGCAATTCTTACCGCTGGGTAGGGTCGGCCGCGGGCGGGGTGGTGAGGTGGATCGGGTTGACGCCGTAGAGCGCCACCCAGGTGACGACGGCGGCGACCACCGCGAGCACCAGCAGCGCCACCTTCACCCGCGGTGACCAGCGCACACGGCCGGCGAGGCGGGCGTCGACCGCATAGCGACCGGGCCCGGTGAACAGCAGGGCCGCCGCGCCGAGGCCCAGCAGGAACGGCACGTTGAACGGTTCGGACCAGAACGCCGCCGCCGAGACGTTGACCGCCCAGGCGCACAGCATGGAGCTCAGCACGGCGCAGGCACCAAGCGGCGTGACGACGCCGAGCATCAGGGCCACGGCGCCGAGGGTCTCGGCGCCGGTGACCATCAGCGCGGCCAGGGTGGGGAGCCGCCATCCGGCCTCGGCCATGAACCCGACCGTCGTCGAGAAGTCGAAGGCCTTGATCAGGCCGGCCTGTAGCACCGCAGCACCGATGCCGAGGCGCAGGATCAGCAGGCCGACCGCAAGCGTTCGGTCCGCCTGCGGCGGCGGGGCGGTCTCTGCCACGGAGGGGCGCGTGAGTTCGTGGGTCATGTCTGGTGGACTCCCGTGGCCGCCGAATGTCATCGCGGCCGTTGACCCGCGTAGGTTATCGCTGATAACTTAGCGGCGATATTCGGCGACGTGCGAGGAGGGCGCCGATGCTGCACAGGATCGCACGGTTGGCCATCGCGGCTCCGCGCCGCATCCTCGCCGCCGCCCTCCTCGTCATGATCGCCTGCGGCGTGTTCGGGATTCCGGTGGTCGGTCAGCTGTCCGCGGGCGGCTTCGCCGATCCCACCTCCGAGTCCGCGCGCGCCTCCCAGATTCTCGTCGACCGGTTCGGGCAGGGCGACATGGACCTGCTGATCAGCCTGCGGGCCGAGGGCGGGATGGACGCCGCCCGGACGGTCGCCACCGACATCGTGTCCCGCCTGTCGGAGTCGCCCAACGTCGGCGAGGTCACCTCCGCATGGACAGCGCCACCGTCGGCGGCGTCGGCATTGATCAGTGCGGACGGAAAAACCGGTCTGATCGTCGCCGGCATCACCGGTGGCGAGAGCGCCGCCCAACGGCATGCCGAGGAACTCACCGACGCGCTGGTCTACGACCGCGACGGTGTGACCGTGCGCGCCGGCGGCGTGGCCATGACCTACGTGCAGATTAACAGCCAGACCGAGAAGGATCTGCTGCTGATGGAATCCATCGCGGTTCCCCTCAGCTTCGTCGTACTGGTATGGGTGTTCGGCGGGCTGCTGGCCGCGGCGCTCCCGGTGGCCGTCGGCGGCTTCGCGATCCTCGGGTCGATGGCGGTGCTGCGGGCCGTCACGCTGGTCACCGACGTGTCGATCTTCGCGCTGAACCTGTCCATCGCGATGGGCCTGGCACTCGCGATCGACTACACGCTGCTGATCATCAGCCGCTACCGCGACGAGTTGGCCGCCGGCGCCGACCGGGACCGCGCGCTGGTGCGCACGATGTCGACCGCCGGTCGCACGGTCCTGTTCTCGGCGATGACCGTGGCGCTGTCGATGATCGCGATGGTGGTCTTCCCGATGTACTTTCTGAAGTCGTTCGCCTACGCGGGCATCGCCGTCGTCGCGTTCGCCGCACTGGCGGCGATCGTGGTGGCGCCCGCGGCGATCGTCCTCGCCGGAGACCGACTCGACGCGTTCGACGTCCGCAAGCTCGTACGCCGGGTGCTGCACAGACCGGAACCGGCGCCCGTGCCCGTGCCCGTCGAGCGGATGTTCTGGTACCGGTCGACGAAATACGTTCAGCGGCGGGCCATTCCGATCGGCGTTGCCGTCGTCGCCCTGCTCGTAATGCTCGGCCTGCCGTTCCTCGGCGCCACCTGGGGCTTCCCCGATGACCGCGTGCTTCCGCAGTCGGCGTCGGCCCGTCAGGTCGGCGACGACATGCGCGAGAACTTCGCGGTCGACTCGTCGGCCAACGTCACCGTCGTGCTGCCAGACGCCCGCGACGTCACCCCGGCAGACTCGGACGGCTACGCCGCCGACTTGTCGCGGGTCGACGACGTCTCCACCGTCTCCGCGCCCGGTGGCACCTTCGTCGACGGGGCGAGAGTCGGTCCACCGTCGGCGGCGACGGGCGTCGCCGACGGCAGTGCCTTCCTCACGGTCGGCAGCACCGCGTCGCTGTTCACCGACGCCTCGGAGACCCAGCTGGACCGGCTGCACGCCGTCGAACCGCCCGGCGGACGGGAGGCGATGCTGACCGGCCTGGCGCAGATCAACCGCGACAGCTCCGACTCGATCACCTCGCGGCTGCCGACGGTGCTCGGCATCATCGCGGCCATCACGTTCGTGCTGCTGTTCCTGCTCACCGGCAGCGTGGTGCTGCCCCTGAAGGCGTTGGTGCTCAACGTGTTGTCGCTGACCGCGGCGTTCGGCGCGCTGGTGTGGATCTTCCAGGACGGCCACCTCGGGGCGCTGGGCACGACGCCGACCGGCACGCTGGTGGCCAACATGCCGGTGCTGTTGTTCTGCATCGCGTTCGGGCTGTCGATGGACTACGAGGTGTTCCTGGTCTCCCGGATCCGGGAATTCTGGCTGGCGTCGGACCGCAGTACAGCCGCCAACGACGAGAGCGTGGCGCTCGGGTTGGCGCGCACCGGCCGGGTGGTGACCGCCGCGGCCCTGCTGATGTCGATCTCGTTCGCGGCGCTGATCGCCGCGCAGGTCGCGTTCATGCGGATGTTCGGCGTGGGCCTGACCCTGGCCATCCTCGCCGACGCCACCTTGGTCCGGATGCTGCTGGTGCCTGCCTTCATGCACGTGCTGGGACGGTGGAACTGGTGGGCGCCGGCGCCGCTGGCCAGACTGCACGAACGGATCGGGTTGCGCGAGGGCGGCGACGACGGGCCGCCGCCGGCCGCACCCGTGCCGTCGGTGACCGAGGGGCAGCGATGAGCACACCTCCACTGCGGCGGCGCCGCGCCCCGCGCGGATCCGGCGACCAACTGCGCGACGAGATCCTCGACGCCGCGACCGGGCTGCTGCTCGAAACCGGTGACGCGAAAGCGGTGTCGATCCGGGCGGTGGCGCAACGCGTGGGCGTCACTCCGCCGTCGATCTACCTGCACTTCGCCGACAAGGACGCGCTGCTCGACGCGGTGTGTGTGCGGTACTTCGAGAAGCTCGACGACGAGATGCAGGCCGTCGCCGCGGTGGCCGGCACCTCGCCGGTCGACGTGTTGCGCGCCCAGGGCCTGGCCTACGTGCGGTTCGCGCTGAAAACCCCTGAGCTGTACCGCATTGCGACGATGGGGCAGGGCCACCCCGGGAGCGAGGTGGACGTGACGCTGACCAGCTCGGCGTTCACGCACATGCGCGCCGCGGTGCAGGCCCTGATCGACGAGGGCACCTACCCGCCCGGTGACCCCACCACGATGGCGCTCGAACTGTGGACCGCGGCGCACGGTGTGGCGGCGCTGCTGATCTCCCGCCCCTACCTGCCGTGGGGCGACGCCGAGGAGTTCGCGGGCCGGGTGTTGCGCGCGGTCTGCTGCGGACAGGTGGTGTCGGGCGCCATCGCCCCCGAGGAAGCTCCACGCGATACCGTGGCCTGGCTGAGAGAGGTCGTCGATGAGCACAACGGTCGATAATCCGTTCTTCGCGCGCGTGTGGACCGCGATGTCCGCGCGGGAGCCGGAGGCGCTGCGGCGGTTGCGCCGGGAGAACCTCGCCGGGCTGACCGGCCGCGTGCTCGAGGTGGGTGCCGGCACCGGGACCAACTTCGCCCTCTATCCCGGCACCGTGTCCGAGGTGGTCGCCGTCGAGCCCGAACGCAGGCTCGCCGCGCTGGCGGCGCGGGCCGCGACCGACGCGTCGGTGCCCGTCACGCTGACCGCCGAGACCGTGGAGCAGTTCCGCGACGGCGAACCGTTCGACGCGGTGGTGTGCTCGCTGGTGCTCTGCTCGGTGGACGATCCCGAAGAAGTCGTGGCGCAACTGTATTCGCTGCTGCGGCCGGGCGGGGAGCTGCGCTACCTCGAGCATGTGGCCGGCACCGGCGCGCGGGCCCGGCTGCAGCGCTTCGCCGACGCCACGCTGTGGCCGCGGCTGGCGGGCAACTGTCACACGCACCGCCACACCGAGCAGACGATCGCCGCGGCGGGATTCCGGGTGCAGGGACGCCGGGAGTGGACACTGCCGGCGTGGGCGCCCATACCCGTGGCGGAGTTCGCGATCGGCCGGGCCGTGAAACCGGGGGAGCCAGAGAAGCCGGGGGAGCCCTAACCGATCAGCGCGGGCAGGCGCTGCAGCAGCCCCGGCAGCGCCGCCCCGGCCTTCTCACGCAGGCTCACCGTCGCGCTGCTCGTCAGCGGCGTCGGCTCGGGATTGACCTCGATCACCGGGGTACCGCTGGCCACCGCCAGCTCCGGCAGCCCGGCGGCCGGATACACCACCGAACTGGTGCCCACCACCACGACGACGTCGGCGTTGACCACCGCGTCCACCGACTGCTGCCACGCACGGTCGGGCAGCGCCTCGCCGAACCACACCACGTCCGGCCGGATCAGACCGCCGCAGACGCACCGCGGCGGGTCGACCGATTCCACCGGCTCGGGCATGGCGGGCACATCGCCCAGGTACGCGGCTCCGCAACGGTCGCAATGGAATTCGAAGAGACTGCCGTGCACGTGGTACACCAGGTTGCTGCCGGCGCGCTCGTGCAGGTTGTCGACGTTCTGCGTCACGACGTGCACGTCGGCGTAGTCCTCCCACGCCGCGACGGCCCGGTGGGCGTTGTTCGGGGCGACCGCGCCCATCATGTGGTGGCGCCACAGATACCACGCCCACACCCGGTCGGGATGCGCGCGCCAGCCGTCGGCGCTGGAGATCTCGTAAGGGTCGACCTCGGCCCACAGCCCCGTTTCGACGTCGCGGAACGTCGGCACCCCGCTCTCGGCCGAGATACCGGCGCCGCTGAATACCGTCACCTGCACCCCACCAAACTAGCGGCTGTGGGTGATACTGGGCACGTGGCCGAGTTGGGGGATTGGGTGCGCGTCGATCCGCACGCTGCCAGGCCGCTGTTCGACCAGCTCAGAACGCAGATCATCGCCGGTATCCGGGACGGGCAACTGACCCCGGGCACCCGGCTGCCCACGGTCCGCGAACTGGCTGGTCAGATCAATCTGGCAGTGAACACCGTGGCGCGCGCATACCGGGAACTGGAAGCAGCGGGGATTCTGGAGACGCGGGGCCGGTTCGGCACCTTCGTCGCGCGCTCCGATCCGGCCGACTCCGCGATGGCGACCGCCGCGCACACGTATGTGTCGACGGCCAAGTCGCTCGGAGTGGGTAAGGGGCAGGCGATGCGGTACGTCGAGGCCGCGTTCGGCTGAGCCGGGCGGGTCAGCCGAATTCCAGCAGGATGGTCAGCGGCCGCAGCGGGTCCAGCAGCGGGATGCGCTGCCAGGTCCACATCAGGGCGTTGAGGACCCGGCCGCGGGCCGGCTCGGTGGGCAGGTCGTGCACCGCGCGCACCCCGGGGACCCTGTTGACCAGGTCGGCCGCCTCCGCGACCGTCAGCGAGAACGGCATCGGCGGCACCCGGTAGCGCAGCGAGGTGCGCATTCCGCGCCGGGCCAGCGCGGCGAACCCCGACGGCGCCAGGTCGAACATCATCTGGCCGCCGGGGAAGCGGGCGGCGCAGGCTTTCATCAACGCCATCGCCTCGTCGGGCTGCAGGTACATCAGCAGCCCCTCGGCGGTGATGAACACGCCGTGCTGCGGGTCCACCCGGTCCATCCAGCTGAAGTCCAGCGCGGACTGGGCGCACAGCTCGATCCGGTCGGAGGCGGGCAGCAGTCTGCGGCGCAGGTGGATCATCGGCGGCAGGTCCACGCTGAGCCAGCGGAAGTCGTGGCCGACATCGGCCGCGTCGAGTCGGTAGAAGCTCGTCTGCAGCCCCTCGGCGAGCGCGACCACCGTCGCCTTCGGGTGGTCGAGCAGGTAGCGCCGGGTGTGCTTGTCGAACAGCTTGGCGCGCAACGCCATATCCTGCCTGCGGGTGAAGCCGAACTTGGCGAAGTCGAAGTCGATCGAGTCCACCAGGTGGATCGCCATCGGGTCGTCGATGATCGCGTCGGGCCTGCGCGCCTCGCCGGCCCGCACCACCAGCGTCATCAACGCGGTCTCCGACACCCCGGTCAGGTCGGCGGTGTGTTTGGGTGTCTGGTTCATCCGTTCCTCTCTGCGTCAGCCACGCAGGACCCTGTCGATCGTGCGCAGATTGCGGGTGGTGGTCGACGACTTGTAACGCTTCTTGCCCATCGTCTTGCCGATCGCGCTGTCGAGCGTGCTCGTCCGCGGGACCTGCCAGTAGAGCACTCCGGCGCCGACGGCGATCAACTCGTCTGGGCGGGGCTCCTCGCCCAGGGCGGCCAGTTCGCGCAGGACGTCGTCGTCGCTGACGAACGTGACGTAGGAATGGTGGCCGGCCACCTCACGCTCGAACGGATAGCCGGCGGAGATGTCGGCCAGCGCATCGACGTCGTAAACCAGAACCCAAGCCTCGTAACCGAATTCGGCACGTAACGCCTTCTCGGCCTTCGTGCGGACGGTGTTCGCGCCGGCTCTGCTGGTCAGCAGCACATTGCCGCTCGCCAGCAGCGTCTTCACGTCGGTGAACCCGGCCGCCTCGAGTGCCTGCGCGACGGCGGGCATCTTCAGCGTGACTCCACCCACGTTGACGCCGCGCAGGAACGCGGCATACCGCGTCACCGCGCACCACGGGGAAGTGTTGATGGGGCCACCTGTTCGATCATCCCACTGCGAGAGACCGACGTAGGCTCGGGTGATGACCCGCGACGTGTTCGACGACAAGCTGCTGGCGCTGATCGCCGGGAACTCGCTGGGCGTGCTGGCCACCCTCAAGCGCGACGGGCGCCCGCAGCTGTCGAACGTGTCCTATCACTTCGACCCGCGGGCGCTGACGATCTCGGTGTCGATCACCGAACCCCGGGCCAAGACCCGCAACCTGCGCCGTGATCCGCGCGCCGCGGTCCACGTCAGCTCCGACGACGGCTGGGCCTACGCCGTGGCCGAAGGCGACGCGGTGCTGACACCGCCGGCTGCGAACCCGAGCGACGAGACGGTAGAGGGGCTCGTGGCGCTGTACCGGAACATCGCCGGCGAGCACCCGGACTGGGACGACTACCGCCGGGCTATGGTCGACGACCGCCGGGTGCTGATGACGCTGCCGATCGCGCACCTGTACGGGATGCCGCCGGGTCGTCGCTGAGCGGGCTACGCTACGTCCATGGCAGCCAAGGAGTCGGCAGAGTCGTCCGGAGCTCCCGAAGACGAGAACAAGCGCAAGTTCCGCGAAGCATTGGAGCGCAAGAAGGCGCAGGCGGCGGGCGGCGCAGCCCACCGCGACGGCGGTGCCAAGCAACCGCGCGCCCACGGTCCGCTCGAGAACCGGCGCGAATTCCGCCGCAAGAGCGGCTGATACCTCAGACCCGGGCCGGCCGGGCACGCTCCCGCATCAGGATCGCGACCAGACAGCCCGCGGCGAGCACGGCGACCGACACCGCGAACACCACGCCCGAGGTGCGAAGTCCCCACGCCTGCGCGGCCAGTCCCTCCCCGACCACCGGGACGGCGATCGCCACGTAGGCGATCACGAAGTACGTGGAACTGACCTCGGCCCGCCGCTCGGCCGGCGTGCGGTCGGACACCGCGGCCAGGCCGCGGCTGAAGCTGATGCCCTGCCCGACGCCCGCGACGACGGCCGCCGCGATCAGCCCCGGCAGCGACGAGAAGTGCAGTGCGAGGGCGAGAATCGCCATGCCGACGATCAGGATCGCGCAGCCCACCGCGACGGCGCGGCCGGGATCCATCGTGCGTGCGGCCACCTGCGCGACCGCCGAGGTGAGGAAGACCGACCCCGCGATGACGCCGGCCACCGCATGGTTGCCGATGCCGACCACGTCGGCGACGAACGACGGCGCGACGGCGGCGAACAGCCCGGTGACGGCGAAACCGGCGAAGGCAGCCAGGGCGGCCACCACGAACACCGACCGGGCTTCGGGCGGCACCGCCAGCCGCTGCACACCGAGCCTGCCCTCGCGCGGCGACGTCTCGGGCGAACAGAGCACCGCGACCGCGGCCGCCGCGCACAACACGAGGTGGACCACGAAACTCAGATCGAGCGGGCGCGGCGCGTACTGCACCAGCACGCCGGCCAGTACCGGACCGAGCCCGAGCCCGCCGATGTTCACCACCGACGCCACGGCCGCGGCGCGCGACCGCCAGGCCGGCGGCGCCGCCTCGATGACCGCGGCGGTGGCGGTGCCGGTGAACAGTCCCGCCGACAACCCCGACAGCACGCGGCCGATCAGCAGCTCGGTCACCGAGTCGGCCAGCACGAACACGACCGCACTGGCCGCCGCGAACGCGATGCCGGCCAGCAGCACCGGCCGCCGGCCCACCACGTCGGACCACCGGCCGAAAGCCAGCAGCGCGGCCAGCACGCCGCCGGCGTAGGCGGCGAAGATCACCGTCGTCGTCAGCACCTGGAAGTGCAGGTCCTCGGCGAACAGCGCGTACATCGGGGTGGGCAGCGTGGTGCCCACCATGATCGCGGCGAACGCGTAGGCGAGCAGGGCCATCGAATAACGGTGCACGCTTGGTGTCAGCCGGGACATGCCGGGCAGTATTCCGCCGAATGCGCATTCCGGCAGCCCGCTACTCGCGTTTTGCCTGCCGGAATGCACGTTCGGCGGGGGTGGGGTCAGTGCGCGACGGCCTTCTCGGCGCCGATCCCCGTGAGCGACCGCACCTCCATCTCGGCGGCGACCTTCGGGTCCTCGTCATCGGGCGACGTCAGTGTCCCGACGATGCCGAGGATGAACGCCAGCGGGATCGACACGATGCCCGGATTGGCCAGCGGGAACCACGCGAAGTCGGCGCCCGGGATCATCGAGGTCTTCGCGCCCGACACCGCCGGGGAGAAGACGATCAGCACGATGGTCGAGATCAGGCCGCCGTACATGCTCCACAGCGCGCCGCGGGTGTTGAACCGCTTCCAGTACAGCGAGTAGATGATCGTCGGCAGATTCGCGGCCGCGGCGACCGCGAACGCCAGCGCCACCAGGAACGCGACGTTCTGACCGTTGGCCAGGATGCCGAGCCCGATCGCGAACACGCCGAGCACCACCGCGGTGATCCGGGACACCCGGACCTGCTCGTCCTCGGTCACCTTGTGCGACTTCAGGACGCTGGCGTAGATGTCGTGCGCGAACGATGCCGACGCGGTGATCGTCAGACCGGCGACCACCGCGAGGATCGTCGCGAACGCCACCGCGGAGATGACGCCGAGCAGGATCACGCCGCCGAGTTCGAAGGCCAGCAGGGGTGCCGCAGAATTGACTCCGCCTGCGGCGCTGAGGATGCGGTCCGGGCCGACCAGAGCGGCCGCGCCGTAACCCAGCACCAGCGTGAACAGGTAGAAGGCACCGATCAGTGCGATCGCCCAGACCACGCTCCGTCGTGCCTCTTTGGCCGTCGGCACGGTGTAGAAGCGCATCAGCACGTGCGGCAGGCCCGCGGTGCCGAGCACGAGCGCCAGCGCCAGCGAGATGAAGTTGATCTGCGAGGTGAGCGATCCGCCGTACTGCGCGCCCGGGGCGAGGACGTCGCGCTTGGCCACCCCCTCGGTGGTGGCGCCGCTGATCGCCGACTGCGCCGAGCCGAGGATCTCGGAGAAGTTCAGCCCGAATTTGGCGAGCACCATCACCGTCATCACGCCGGCGCCGAAGATCAGCAGGACGGCCTTGATGATCTGCACCCAGGTGGTGCCCTTCATGCCGCCGACCAGGACGTAGACGATCATCAGGACGCCGACCACCGCGATGACGACCGACTGGCCGCTGCGGCTCTTGATGTCGAGCAGCAGCGCGACCAGACCACCCGCGCCCGCCATCTGGGCCAGCAGGTAGAACAGCGAAACCGTCAGCGTGCTCGTTGCCGCCGCCATCCGCACCGGCCGCTGCTTGAGCCGGAAGCTCAGCACGTCGGCCATCGTGAATTTGCCGGTGTTGCGCAGTAGTTCGGCTACCAGAAGCAGCGCGACCAACCAGGCGACCAGGAAACCGATCGAGTAGAGGAAGCCGTCGTAGCCGTATACCGCGATGGCCCCGGCGATGCCGAGGAAGCTGGCGGCCGACAGGTAGTCGCCGGCGATCGCGATGCCGTTCTGCGGACCGGAGAAGCCGCGCCCGCCGGTGAAGAACTCGTCGGCGGTGGCGTTCTTCTTGCTCGCCCGGATCACCACGATCATCGTGATGACGACGAACAGGCTGAAGATGCCGATGTTGGCGACCGGGTTGCCGATCGTCTCGGTCTGCGCGAGGAGGGTTGTCATTTGATCTCACTCTCGAGCTCGGCGCGGATCGCACTGGCGCGCGGGTCGATCTCGCGGTTGGCGAACCGGACGTACAGCCCGGTGATCAGGAACGTGGTCAGGAACTGGCCCAGCCCGATGATCAGGCCCACGTTGATGGCTCCCCAGACCCTGGTGGCCATGAAGTCGTGGGCGAAGGCGCCCAGGACGACGTAGGTGGCGTACCAGATGAGGAAGAAGGCCGTCATCGGAAACACGAAGCGGCGCAGCCTGCTTCGCAATTCCTGGAACTCGGGGCTGGCCTGGACTTCCAGATAGCGTTCCCCAGAGATGAGCTCAGGGTTGGCTTCCGGACGTATCGGAAGGTCGGTTTCGGACACGGTGGTCTGCTCCTGACTGCTGTGAACCGGCTGTGCCCAGGACGGTAGTTGAGATGCAGGTCACAAAAACAGGCTCAATGGGGTCCAGACGACGAGCTCGGGCGGCTGTGCGGTGAGCGGTTGGTCGACGACGACGAGCGGCTAACCCTTCGGTACGCGTTCGATCACCATGCCCAGATTCTCGGGAAGATGCATCCGCGCGAACGTCTGCGCCACATCGGCGGGCACCGTCGCGCGGGTGAGGCGGCTGACCACGATCATGGTCGCGAACGCGAGCGGCACACTGACCGCCGCCGGGTACCCGATCAGCACGGCGGGCCACCCCCCGGCGAGGTCGTCGTCGACGCCGCCGGCCACCGCGACCGTCACCGCCACCCCCGACAGCAGCCCTCCGATCGCGAGCCCGCACGCGGCGCCGGCCGCGGTGAGACCGCGCCACCAGATGCCGAGCACCAGCAGCGGGCACAGCGTCGACGCCGCGACGGCGAAGGCCAGGCCCACACTGCGGGAAAGCTCCAAACCCCCGGAGGCCGCCAGTGCCAACGGAATCGGGATGACGCCGCCGATCACCGCGGCGATCCGAAAGTCGCGCACCCGGCCCGCCAGCACGTCGGTGGCCAGGGCACCGGCGAAGCTGACCAAGAGACCCGACGACGTGGCGAGGAACGCCGCGATCGCACCCGCGGCCACCAGCGCGGCGAGCAGTTGTCCGGCCGGCCCGCCGATGGCCGACCCCGGCGCCAGCAGCACGGCCGCGTCGGCGGCGCCGGTGATGAGCAACTGCGGCACGTACAGCCGCGAGAACACCCCGAGCAGCGTGGGGAACAGATAGAACAGCGACAGCAGCGCGATCACCGCCAACGCCGTGCGCCGGGCCGCCCGGCCATCGGGGTTGGTGTAGAAGCGCACCAGCACATGGGGCAGACCCATCGTGCCGAGGAACGTCGCGACCATGATCGACACGACCTGATACAGCGGATGGTCCCCGCCGAGGCCACCGCCCGAGGCGATCCAGTCCGCGCCGGTGCTCGGCGCGCCGGCCACCACCGGCGTGGCCGCGCCGGCGGCGAGCGTCAGCGTGCTTCCCGCGCTCAGCCTGTGGGGGCCGGCGGCGCCGATGGGGTCGCCAACAACCGACCGCCTGTCCAGCGTGCCGGTGACCGTGATGCCGCCGGGTTCGGCGACCTGGACCACGACGTCGGTGTCGATCGCGACGGTGGTGGTCTGCTGCACGGTCGGCGGCAGCGGCCCGCCGAGTTCGCCGCCGCGGTCGGTGAAGAACAGCCCCGCGAGCGCGAGCGCGGGGATGGCGACCGCGGTCAGCTTGAGCCAGTACTGGAAGGCCTGCACGAACGTGATCGAGCGCATGCCGCCGGCGACCACGTTGGTCAGCACGATCGCGCCGACGGCCAGCGGCCCCAGCCACACCGGGGTGCCGAGCAGGGTCTTCAGTGTCAGGCCGGCGCCCTGGTACTGCGGTACCAGATAGAAGATGCAGATCACGACGACGACGAGCATCGCGATCTTGCGCAACCGCGCCGAGCCGAGCCGGAACTCCGCGAAGTCGGGAACGGTGTAGGCCCCCGAGCGGCGCAGCGGCGCGGCGACGAACAGCAGCAGCCCGAGATAGCCTGCGGTGAAGCCGACCGGATACCACAAAGCGTCGGCGCCGTATTTGGCGATCAGCCCGGCCACCCCGAGAAACGAAGCGGCCGAGAGATATTCACCGGAGATGGCCGCGGCGTTCCACTGTGATCCGACTGTGCGCGACGCGACGAGGAAATCGGAGGTGGTGCGGGAGAAGCGCACCCCGTACGCGCCGATCGCGATGGTGGCCAGCGCCGCGGCCAGCAGCGCGGCGGCGGTCAGCGGTGAGCCGGTCACGGTTCGGAGTCGACGACGCCGACGAAGTCGCGCTCGCCCTGCTCGGCGAGGCGCACGTACGCCCACCCGATGCCGTAGAGCAGCGGATACACCAATCCGGCCAGCACCAGCCAGTTCAGCCGGACGCCGAACACGGTCACCGCACCCAGCCCGGGGAACAGCGCGTTGAGCACCGGGATAGCCCCGACCAGGCACACCACCACCGCGCCGAGGCGCAGCGCCAGCCCCAGCTGTGCCCGCACCAGCCCGCGCACCAGGGCGTCACCCACCTGCGTCTGCTCCTGTACCTCGACGCGGGTGCGCACCATCCGGGCGCCCCGGCGATGCGCGAGCACCACCCGTTGCCGTTGCGGCCGTTCACTCATCGGCGCCTCCGGGTCGCAGGCTGCGCATCGGCGTACGCACCACGCGGTCGCGCAGTTCCCGGGCCTGACGGCGGCTGACCGGCAGCTCGATTCCGGGCGAGGCCCCGTTGGCCCGCATCCGGACGAGCACGGCGCCGTCCACGGTGCGCAGCCCGGTCACGAAGCGCAGCGCGACCAGATAGGAGCGATGCACCCGCTGGAAACCGTGGTCGCGCCAACGACTCTCCAGTGTGCTGAGCGGTATCCGGACCAGATGGGCCCCGGACGCGGAGTGCAGCCGGGCGTAGTCGCCCTCGGCCTCCACCCAGCCGATGCTCGCCCGGGGCACCAGGTGCGTGATCCCGCCGAGTTCGGCCGGGACGACGTCGGATTCGGCGTCGTCCCGCTCGGGTGCCGCCTCCTCTGCGGGCCGGGCCGAGGTGACCCGGCGCACCGCCTCGTCGAGGCGGTCCTCGCGGATCGGCTTGAGCAGATAGTCCACCGCGCCGACGTCGAACGCGGCGACGGCCTTGTCGTCGTGCGCGGTGACGAACACGATGGCCGGGCGTTGTGCGTAATGTGCCAGCACCCCGGCGAGTTCGATGCCCGACAGACCCGGCATGTTGATGTCGAGAAAGACGGCGTCGATGCGGCGGTGGTTGAGTTCGCGCAGCGCCGAGGTGGCGTCACCGGCCCGGAACACCTCGCCGATGCCGGGATGCCGGCCGAGCAGGTAGGCCAGCTCGTCGAGCGCGGGCACCTCGTCGTCGACGGCCAGCACGGTGAGCGGCTTGGTCATTGCTTGCCCACTCCGAACGCCCCTCCGTCGGCCCGCACACCCGACCGGAACTTCGGCACCCGCATGATCACCTTGGTGCCCGCCCCGATCGCTGTCTCGACCACCAGACCGTAATCGTTGCCGAAGGCCGCTCGCAGGCGATGGTCGACATTCGTCAAGCCGACGTGGGCCGAGGCGCTGTCCGCGCCGTCGGACAGCGCGTCGCCCGGGCCGGAGCGCAACGCGTCGGGATCCATCCCGACCCCGTCGTCCTCGACGGTGATGACGCAGTCGGAGCCCTCGTCGCGGGCGACCAGTTCGATCGAGCCGCTGCCGCGGCCGGCGAAGCCGTGCCGAACGGCGTTCTCCACCAACGGTTGTAGAGCCAGGAACGGCACGACGACGGTGAGCACCTCGGGCGCCACCTGCAGCGTCACCGTCAATGCGGTGCCGAACCGGGCGCGCTCCAGGGTGAGGTAGCGGTCGATGTTGCGCAGCTCCTCGGCCAGCGTGGTGTACGGGCCTGCCGCGCGGAAGGAGTAGCGGGTGAAGTCGGCGAACTCGAGGATGAGTTCCCGTGCGCGGTCGGGGTCCGTGCGCACGAACGAGGCGATGGTGTTCAGCGCGTTGTAGATGAAGTGCGGGCTGATCTGCGCGCGCAGCGCCAGCACCTCGGCGCGGTCGAGCCGAGCGCGCGACGCGTCGAGTTCGGCCAGTTCGATCTGGCTCGCCGCGTAGCGGGCCACCTCGCCGACGGCGCCCAGCATGCCGGGACCGGGGGAGTGCGTCGTCACCACGACCAGCACGCCCAGCCGGTCGCCGGCGTCGGTCAGCAGCGGCTGGGCGACCACGGCCGTCGTCGCGGCGGGCGTCATCACCCGCCGCTCACCCGACAGCGATTCCCGCGCGGCACCGTCGCACGCGGCGATCACGTCGGCGTCCCAGACGGCGTCGTCGTCCGGATCGCGGGCGAGCAGGCGCCCGTCGCCGTCGAACAGCGCGAGTCCGTCGGTTCCGGTCAGGCCACGCAGGAACGGAGCCGCCGTGCCCGCCGAGGACGCGGTCAGGCCCTGCCGCAGAGCCCGGGCGGCCAGAGACGCGGTGTGCAGTGCGGTGTGCACGGCCCGCTCCGTCGGGGTGGCCACCACCCGCCGGGTGCGCACGGCCAGCACCACCGCGGCGACCGCGACGACGATCAGCGCGGCGGTCAGGGCGATCGCGAGCTGGCCGGACATCGATTCGTGCTCCTCGCGTGCTGGTGGGCTCACCTTAAACCTGCGGGCGCGACGAAACTGCTCATTCGACCGGCGTCAGCGTGGGGCGAAATCCTCGTGAGTTCCTTGGTACTGCGGGGGTTTGCAGGAGTCCGTATCCCGCGATCTCTGCATAGTGGGATCGGTTACCGTGCGGGGCGGTGATGCGTCTCGTACATGCGCAGCGCGACGATCATTCCCGACGCGGCGGTCAGCGCGGCCACTGTCCAGATGGCGGCGCGGATGCCGAGGAGGTCGGCCACCAGACCGGTCACGAGTGCGCCGACCGCGAAACCGCCGTCGCGCCACAACCGGTAGGTGCCGACCGCGCGGGCACGCCAGGCCGGGTGGGCGACGTCGCCGATCGCGGCCAGCAGGGTGGGGTAGACCATGGCCGTGCCGACTCCGAGCAGCAGCGCGGCCATCGCCCAGATCGTGAAATGAGCACTCCAGGCGAATGTCGCCAACGCGATCGCCTGCAGCCACATTCCGGCCGCGATCATCCATTTGCGCCCCCAGCGGTCCGACAGCGCCCCGGTGAAGAGCTGTCCCACCCCCCAGACGGCGGGATACAGCGCTGCCAGCACCCCGATGCGCCCCACCGACAGTCCAGCGCCGGCGAACAGGATCGGGAAGAGTCCCCACGCCAGGCCGTCGTTGAGATTGTTCACCAGTCCGGCCTGGCTGGCCGACGACAGCGCAGGTTCCCGAAAGCTGGTCTGAACGAACACTTCCCGGTTGCTCAGCCGCTCGTGCAGGTGGTCGTGGCGACCGTCGGCGCGCGCGACATGGGTGGCAGCCTCCAGTCGGGCATGCCCACGGGTCTCCCGGACGAATACGCTCGACAGGCCCAAGCCCAGTGAGGCGAAGGCGATTCCCAGGAAGAACGGGGCCGGACGCAGTCCGTAGACCTCGCCCAGGTAGCCGGTGGCCAGGGCGGTCAGCGCCACCGCGCCGTAGCCGGCGGCCTCGTTGAGGCCCATCGCGAAGCCACGACGAGCAGGTCCCACCAAGTCGATCTTCATCACCACCGTGGTCGACCACGTCAGCCCCTGACTGACCCCGAGCAGCACGTTTGCGACCACCACCCACGCCCACGACGGGGCCCACATCAACAGCAGCGGTACCGGAACCGCGACCAGCCATCCGATGACCAGGACCGGCTTGCGCCCGAACCGGTCGGACAACGTGCCCGCGATGTAGTTCGTGGCGGCCTTTGCCAGGCCGAATGCCAGGATGAAGGACAAACCGGCGGAGTAGGCCTGCACACCGAACTCGCGCTCGCCCAACAGCGGCAACACCGTGCGTTCCTGGCCCAACATCCCCCCGACCAGGGCGTTGACCGTCACCAGCAGGGTGAATTGAGCGGCGTTCTGCCGCAACCCCAGCTCGACGGGACGATGGCGATGGGTTGCCTTGTGCGTCGCGTGCATGGTGTACCTCCCGAGTCGCCCGGTCGCAGACACGGCGATCGTGATCGTCGGTCAGCTTTCCGGCACGCGATCCAATATACCCCCATGGGTATAGGTGGTAAGCTCGGAACTCCTCGGGCGTTCGTCCGATCCGTTCTTCGACCAGGGGAGTCGCCATGGCATCCGTTCAGGAAGTCGACATCGCCACGTTGGCGCGCGCCCGGGAATCCGGCGCGCCCGTTCTCGACGTACGTGAGGCCCAGGAGTTTTCGCAGGCGCATGTGCCCGGCGCGCAATGGATACCCCTCGGCGAGTTGGCCGCTCGGGTGGCCGAAGTGCCCGCGGATACGACGGTCTATGTCATCTGCGCGTCCGGAAACCGCAGTAAGCGAGGAGCGGAGATCCTCGAGGAGTCCGGCCGCAGAGCCGCATCGGTCGCCGGGGGCACCACGGGGTGGATTCGCGCAGGACATCCGGCCGAGTCCAGCTGAGCGCTGCGAGGGCCGGCCTGTTGACACGGCCGCCGTTCGCTGGAATACCCGTGGGGGTATATCGCGTTGTTAATGGTGACGCCGGAAATCCGCGGCGTTGACACACACCACTCAACGGAATCGGAGGAACATGCAATGAGCACAAGGAACGTGAGCTTCGATGATTTCGAGTCCACGATCGTCGACAACCAAATCGTCCTCGTGGATTTCTGGGCGTCGTGGTGCGGACCGTGCCGGGCCTTCGCGCCGGTCTACGAACGCTCCTCGGCCGCGCATCCCGACATCGTGCACGCCAAGGTCGACACCGAGAAGGAACTCGATCTGGCAACGGCTCTGGAGATCCGGTCGATCCCGACCGTGATGGCGTTCCGCGACGGAGTCCTGGTGTACAGCCGGCCCGGGGCGATGCCTCCCGCAGCGCTCGAGGACCTCATCACGCGTGTGAAGGAGCTCGACATGGAATCCGTGCGGGCCACGATCGCCGCGCGAAAAGCCGCCACAGCATAGAAATTCGAACTGGAGAGGAGATCCGCCATGTGCTATCCCGTCATGTGTGGCCGATGCGGCAAGACAACCTGGGACGGCTGCGGCCAACACGTCGCCGACGTCCGGCAGACAGTGCCTGTGTCGCAGTGGTGCACCTGCTCTGACCGAGCCGACGCGCCGAAGCCGAAGCGCAATCCGCTGTTCGGCCGCTGACCGCTGGGCTCGTCGCCCCGTCCGTGTGCGCTTCGCCCCGATGTACCAACCATCGTGCGCGAGGGTGGTGAATTCGCACGCGTCCTCTCCGGCCGCCGAGATCGCCCCGAACGGACGCCGATCGGTCTAGCGTTGAGAGGGGTGAACAGAGGAGCCGGCGATGACCTCCACCGAAGACAGACTCAATGCATTTCTCGGCAAGGCGATCGGGGATCTCGGGGCGTCGGTGAGCGCGGTGCTGATGTTGATCGGCGACGAGCTCGGCTTGTACACCGCGCTCGCCGGGCGCCGTCTGTCGGCGGAGGAACTGGCCCAGAACACCGGTACGAACCCTCGGTACATCCGAGAGTGGCTCGCGAATCAGGCTGCGGGCGGCTACGTCGAATACGACGAAGCCGACGACACCTATCACCTGAACGCGGAGCAGGAACTCTGCCTCGCCGATCCGGCGGGTCCGGTCGATCTGGCGGGTGCCTACCAGATCGTCCAAGACCTGTTCTATGTGCGTGACCGTGCGGTGGAGAACTTCCGCAACGGCAACGGTATGGAATGGGGCGAGCACCATCGGTGCCTGTTCTACGGGACCGAGCGATTCTTCAGGGCGGGCTACAACGCGAATCTGATCACATCCTGGTTGCCCGCGCTCGACGGCGTCACCGACAAGCTCGCCGCCGGCGGCAAGGCCGCCGACGTGGGTTGTGGTCACGGCGCGAGCACAATCCTCATGGCGCAAGCCTTTCCGAGTTCGCAGTTCGTCGGCATCGACTATCACGGCGCGTCGATCGACACCGCGCGTGACCGCGCGGCACAGGCGGGAGTCGACAACGCGAGCTTCGAACTCGCCGATGCCACGTCCTACCGCAGCGACGACTACGACCTCATCGCGTTCTTCGACTGCCTGCACGATATGGCTGACCCGTCCGGCGCGGCGCGGCACGCCAGGCAGGCCCTCAAACCCGACGGACACTGCCTGCTCGTCGAACCGTTCGCCGGCGACAGCGTCGCGGACAACCTGAATCCGGTCGGCCGACTGTTCTACGGTGCGTCATCGCTGATCTGCGTTCCGGTGTCGCTCGCGCGTCAGGGACCGGCCTTGGGCGCCCAGGCGGGGGAACGGCGATTGACGAAAGTGATGGTCGATGACGGCGGGTTCACCCGATTCCGGAGGGCGACACAGACACCGTTCAACCTGATCTTCGAAGCCCGGCCCTGACGACCCGAGACGGGCGTAGCGTTCGAGCTGAGCCGAGTGCGCTCGTAATCGTGATCGTGAGGCAGCCAAGAGCGTTCGATCAGCTCTCAGGCACGAAAGTCACGGCAGGAGCACCCTCATGAGCACTATCACGGCCCATCCCAATCCGATCGTCGTCGACAACACCATCTCTCCGCCGGAGACCACGGGCACCACCACGGTGAAGTACAAAAAGGAGCCGGAGGAGGAGCTGTGGGAGATGCAGCCGGGGAGCGGCTGGGCGAAGGTCAACGTCCACACCCTGACCGGGCTCGGGGACGAAGCGGACTACTCCGGTAAGTACTCGATCACCCTCACTCCAGGCCAGATTTACAGCGCAGGCCTCTTCTTCCCGCTGAACTCACCCGTGTCGACCGATCCCCTGGGCACGAAGGTCATCGTCGCCGCGGTGTTGAAGAAGCCGACGGTGAGGAAGCTGATTGCCGACCACAGCGGCTCCGGCGGCGGCACAAGGCTGAGCCACGGGATCAAGACGTTCAAGCCGACGATGCTCTTCCTCGCCGCCGCCAGCCGGTTCCGGGCCGTCCCCGACAGCACCGGCATACCGCAACTCGTGGATCCCGACGCGGTGATTCCGGCGCCGCTCGGCCCCGCTGTCAGTCATGATGTCGAGCTCAAGCCGCTGGTGCCCGGACATCACTACTTTTTCACCGCGATGGTCGTCGATGCGGGCGGTAACTGGGAGGTGCTCGAGGTCGAGCAGGACACGCTCAAGCGCAAGATGACCGTTCAGTTCCCGAAGATGGTCGTTTTCAACGACGGCGATTGGGCGACAACGGGAGAAGCGGAGTTCTGGTTCGACGTGTCGGCCGGAGACGACACCCGGCCGGGGCAGTCCCTGCAGTTGTTCACACTCCCCGAGCCCGACCTCGACGACTGGGGCGAAACCGGCCGCCCCTACTCCCTGGGCTACGCCTACATCGAGAACCAGCCGCTGACGGTCGCCGCTGGGCGAACCAGTATCTGGGTGCACTCATGGGCGCGTGAAGATGACGGGCCCTGGGGCGACGACACCGCCGGAAGTGCCATCAACAAGGGAAAGCGGCTCAATCTGCCCGACGGCCCGTCGGAGAAAGTGGCGAACAGCAGTTTCACGATGGACGTCCCCGCGAGTTCTGGCGACTTGCACTACGCCGTCGACGTCACCTTCGCGGTCGACTACCTCCCCTGACTCGATCCCGTGAATTGGTGGGCGCTGCGTCTCGGTAGTACAAGGGCTACAAGAACAATGAGGTGTGACGACCTCGGCGTCTCGCGGGTCAACCCCCGAGTTGATCGTCTGTGACGCGCCGCCCCGACTGCTTCGGTGTGATCCATTTTCCGAGATCGAACCCCTGCCGGGTCGCTTCGGCGAGGTAAGCCGCCGCCGTGGCGGGGTCGATGCGAGGTTCGCGGGCCAGAAGCCACAGGTTCTTCTGGTCAGGTGTACCGACAAGGGCAACCGTGTAGGCGTCGTCGATCTTCAGAACCCAGTAGTCTCCCCGGGTGAACGGGATCCACCGCAGGAACTCCGGAAGGAACGAAACCTCCAGTCGTCCCGCCTCGCCGTTCACCAGTGTTGCCCGGCCGATCGACTGCGACGGTTTGCCGTCCTCATCGATGCAGCGGTTGTCGACACGCACGCTGCCGTCGTTGTCGGGCGTGTATTCGGCGGTGATGTCGGACGCCTCAGCGGCCTCCCATTTCAGTGGGAGCCTTCCGATCTCGTACCACAAGCCCCTGTAGCGGGTGAGGTCGAGAGATTCGACTGAGGTGACGGCGGTCTGCTGACTCATCGTGGCTTCCTCCTCTGGGTGCGCGCATTACGCGCTCTGTCACGCGTACTCGCGTACTGGCGTTCGAGCCGATCTGAAACTCTCACCGGAGCCGGCCTCACACCACCCACCGAGAAACCCCCAAGGGGGCAATCAGTCCGACCCATCAGCACCTGGCTTTGCGTCGCCCTGTTTCTTCAACGTCTCGCTCGCGCTGCTGACGACGCTTCGTATGAACTCGTACTGTGTCTTGACCAGCTTGTCCGCCATATCCAGGGCGGCGTCGACCACGGTATTGCGTCGCGAGGGATGGTCGTCGCCTTGCGCGGTCATCGACTCGTCGACAGTGTTGACGAACTTCCGCACGGCATCGATTGCGGTCCGTTGTCCGGATTCGACCGACTTGAGCACTTGGTCGGACAGGCCTGCAGCCCGTTCCGTCAGGTCTGACGCGCGTTCTGCCGCGGTCTTGTTCTCGGTGATCTCGGCCATGACGGCTCCTCTGGGATTGGACGCGAAGAGATGAGTCCCGAATGACGTGAATGACTCGGCATCAACACTGCGCCCAGGCCTCGGCATTCAATAGGGCCGATGGTCCCTCTCCACTTGGTGTGGACGCGTATGGTCGTCGCCCTAGGCTGCTGGCATGACTGTGAGGCTCGCGTTGACGCAGGATCCCCCAGCCGACGCGCTACTGGAGTCCAACCCGTTCGGGCTACTGGTCGGCATGCTGCTCGATCAGCAAGTCGGGACACGATTGCGACCGGGTCGAGGCCGGTGCTGCGGCGGATATGGCCGGAACTTCGCTGGCCGCGACAGTGGCCGCCCCCGGATTGTGATGGATGTCTTCTGAGCGATCGCAGCGGCACCCCGCCGTACCTGTGCATTTAGAGTCGTAGATTGGGGCCGTCCCACACCCTTACGCCAGCGACCGCCCGAAAACCTGTCGAAGCGACAGCATGAATGCCATACTCGACGAATCACCGATCGATGGGGGATTGTCCGATGAGCAGTCAGGGCGAATCACAAAGCCATCCTTTGACAGACTCTAGGCGACGCGAACTCGCAGCAGAGTGGCGAAAGAAGATCCTTGTGGCGATGGACGACGATGGTTATGTTGTCGCTGGCTGGGGGTACAACCAGAGCGCGCCCACCATCACTGCCTATAACGATCGTCTGAGGGTGAACCCCGACCCTTTGTCAGCGCTTAGCGACCTCCTCGATACCGAATAAGCGCATTCTCGGCTGATCGTGAGCGATCATGTCCCGCCGGTTCCCCAGGTTATTTTCAAGATAATCGGAGCTTGCAACCTTGTCTGCAGCTACTGCTATCAGACTGAATATGACCATAAGAACTTCCGCGCAATGCGATCGACGAAGTTGAGTGTATTTGCGAACTGTATAGAAGCGGTCGCAGATCACGCTCGAACGTTGTTCGCGGACAGGTTCAATCTAGTCTTTCAAGGCGGAGAACCTCTCCTTGTGGGGCTTGATCGATTTTCCCAGTATGTGGACACCGTGCGCCTGATTGCTGCCCGCCATGACCTATCCGCGACTCTGAGTGTGCAGACGAATGGCACTTTATTGACAAGGCCATGGATCGAATATCTGCGCGACGCTCATGTAGGAGTATGCATTAGCATCGACGGCCCCGCTTCAATTCACGATTCGCGGCGACCGCGACGGGATGGAAACGGTAGCTTGGACACAATTGAACAACGAATAGCAGATTGTTGCAGTGTTGGCTTGACTGTCAGTGGGCTTATGGTGTTGTCGCCGTTGGCTTCCGGTATCGAAACATTCAGATACATCGATCGGTTAAATATCGCCATGCTTGGCTTCATCTTCCCCGCGCATAACTATGAGAAAACTGACGCTGGCTATAAGCAGGGTGCTTACGCCGACTTTCTGATTTCGTTTTTTGACGCATGGTTCGATTCGCACACCGACCTTCGCGTCCACAATTTCGAAGCAGCTATCGCTTCAGCCTTTGGAAAACCGTCGTCCCTTGCAGGAATCGGTAACGCAGCCGCGGACATAATTTCGTTCGCACCGGACGGAACTGTGGAATCAGGCGATTCATATGGCATATGTGAATACGAACGACTTGAAGGCATTTCGCCTCGTGTTGGCATTGCGCTCGCAAGCTTGAGTAACTACAGTCAGCAGCAATCAACCGGCGGAACGCTTCCCACAAGCGCTGCCTGTCAATGCTGCTCAGTTGCGGATATCTGTGGTGGTGGGTTATTGGAACACCGTTACTCCGTCTCACGCGGTTTCGACAACCCATCTTATTACTGCCACGACCTCAGTCGCTTTTACACGCATTTACGCACTCGCCTTCGAGAGGCAATCGCTTGAGTCAGAACAGCCAAGAAGTGCCACGAGTCTGCCTAGTGCAAATGCCCTGGGGGAGTGCTATAACGCCATCGTTGGGTCTCCACGTACTCGAAACCCATTTAACGAACGAATGTCTTGCCGACGTGTCGGTATACTACGCGAACCTCGACTTTTACGAACAGCTACCGGAAGCCTTTTCGACGAGCGTACTGAAGCGACACTTCTGGGATAACCCTTGCTTGTTCTGGCTCTGCGATGGCATTTTCGCGACACATGCGTATTCGGACCAGTCAGTCGCCAAGGCCTCACAGGATGCATTAGACAGGACCATTGATCGTCTTGTAGCTGACAATAAGGACAGGGCTGTCGGAGACAATCTTGATCAGCTGGTCGAATGGCT
The DNA here is from genome assembly GCF_010729305.1 of Mycolicibacterium psychrotolerans. Classification (NCBI taxonomy): domain Bacteria; kingdom Bacillati; phylum Actinomycetota; class Actinomycetes; order Mycobacteriales; family Mycobacteriaceae; genus Mycobacterium; species Mycolicibacterium psychrotolerans. The sequence goes on from NZ_AP022574.1 coordinate 2,301,982, forward strand.
TTCCGGCAATATTCAAGATGTTGGTCATGTTGTCGGAACAATAATTCCAAGCTTCCTAAGTACCTTAGCGGGACAGCTTATTAGCGGCGGATACGATGTCATCGGACTCGGCACCTTCTTCAATCAGACGTCCGCATGTCTTTCGCTTGCAAGAATGTTGCGGCTGCACGGATACAGCGGGTTGATTATTCTTGGCGGTGCCGGTGTCACTGACTCCATGGCGCGCGGCCTAATTCGCTCGTTTCGCAACCTCGATGCTGTGGTCGTAGGGGATGGGGAGCTTCCGCTCGGAGAGATATGTCGTGCGCTAGCGACACAGGGCTCGGCCATGCCGCTGAGTGACCAAGTAATCTGGTCCGAAAGGCGCGATTCTCAGCGTTTTGAACAGGTCAAACCTGAGCCTGTCCGCCGGCGGGGTGAGAGAACAACAACACCCGGCATTCCCGTGCTAACTGGCGATGGTTACGAGAGATTCTTCAAGATTCGGAGCCAAACTCGGTTCGCAGGGGAGGATGTCCAAATACCATTCGAGATTTCGCGAGGATGCTACTGGGTGGCACGATCGAAGTGCACGTTCTGCGGTATCGCGGACGACTTCAAGATGAAGGCGAAGACGCCACACGTCGCAGTCCCTGAGATTGTGGGCTTAGCCGAGCGATTGGATGCCGATTATCTAGTATGTGCTGATACTGCGCTTCCTAAAAATCACATTCGCGTAACCGTGCCGCAACTGGCTGAGTCGCTAAAGATGCGACGACGAAGTTTTTTCTTCGAGGTCCGGGTGGATATTCCAAAAGAAGAGCTGAGAGCGTTCAGTCAACTTGGTAACGTCGTCTTACAACCTGGCATTGAGTCCTTATCGACTCCATTACTTACACACATGCGGAAAGGCACATCGGCTATACAGAACATACAATTTCTGCGCTGGTGCCGAATTTTTGGTATTTTGCCCTATTACAACATCCTGCATGGCTTCCCTGGCGAGGATCCGACCTGGTATGTAGGTATGAAGTCACTCATGCGCCATGTATTTCATCTTTCTGCACCTCGCACAGCCACTCAGGTGATGTTGCTGAGGAATAGTCCGCTCTTGCGAGAGGGCGGGCAGCATCTCGGCGTTGTGAAGCCCTGGGATGAGTACCGGATCATGTACCCAGCCGTCGACGCTGAATCACTCGACGATCTCGCGTATTACTTTAATGGTGACTTCTCTGATATAGATGGCGAAGGCATAAAGCCTCGTGCAGATCTAATTTCCACAGTTCGCGAGTGGCAGCGGGCCGACCGGTCAGGTACCGCTTTTCTTATGCGGGACAAGGTCGATGGTGGATCATGCGCGGTGTACGACGGGCGAATGGATAGCGCGGTAGAACTAACGCTCGATTCGGTTGACGCCGCTATTCTCGATGCCGGCGACGAAGCAACCGACCTCGATGGAGTGTGCGAAAAACTCGAACGGGGGCCCGAGCGTGCAACGCTAAGTTCACACGTCTTGCAGCGCTTATTTGATATGGCCGGGAAAGGTCTGGTCCTGGAGGAGCGTGGCAAGTTCCTTGACCTGACAATCCCGATTAACATTGGAGGGCGGTCGTGACCGCCAACACGTCCGAAGCTCGCGTTCGCCACGGCCAGAGTATCGACCGCGCTTCGAGGCCGGCTCGCGGTTGGCGAATAGCGGAAGGTGCAACCGCGGATCGGGATCGATGACGGTCGCGAATCTACGTCCCAGTCGCGGTCGACCTTGCCGTCAGCTCGCCGGTGATCAAGGCGATGCCACCCCGAGGTGTGCTGGTGCGGAACTGAACGAAGCTTCATTAAGCGCGGGACCAACATCGTCGTTTGATCGTCCGGGTCCGACTGTGTCTAACAGCTCTACCTAGGGGCCGCGCCGATCCTAGATTCGTGTCCCTTCGCGTCTCTAGTCAAGCCGCAGGCTGCTGGCATGGCTGAAGCGCGCCTCCCGAGTTGGGTCATCTGCCTTAGCCTCGATTTTTCGCGCCGGTGGGGTTCGGGGGCGCTGAATCATGAGAATTGTTGAACGATAGCGATTTTGGGCTAGGGGTGTTGTCAATGGCCAGGTTGAAGTATCCGCTGGCGGCCAGATGAAAGTATCCACCCCGTGCGGTAGTTCCTAAGTTGGTGTGGGCTGCTCCTTCCGGTGTTGGGCGTCTTTCATGCGGTAGGAGTCTCCGTCGGTGATGACGACGGTCGCGTGGTGCAGCAGTCGGTCGAGGATGCTGACCGCGGTGGTCTGCTCGGGCAGGAATCGGCCCCACTGTTCGAAAGGCCAGTGCGACCCGATGGCCAGTGAGCGCCGTTCGTAGGCGCCGGCGACCAGTCGGAACAACAACTGGGTGCCGGTGTCATCGAGCGGAGCGAAGCCGAGCTCGTCGAGGATGATCAGATCGACGCGCAGCAAGGATTCGATGATCTTGCCGACGGTGTTGTCGGCCAGGCCGCGGTAGAGGGTCTCGACGAGGTCGGCCGCGGTGAAGTAGCGCACCTTGTGCCCGGCCTCGATCGCTGCGGTCCCCAACCCGATCAGGGTGTGGGACTTTCCAGTGCCGGCTGGGCCGATGATCGCCAGGTTCTGTTGCGCCCGAATCCATTCCAGGCTCGACAGGTAGTCGAACACCTTGAGCTGGATCGAGGAGGCGGCCACGTCGAAGCTCTCCAACGTCTTGGGCACGGGGAATGCTGCGGCCTTGAGTCGGTTGACGATATTGGAGGCATCGCGGGCCGCCAACTCGGTTTCGATGAGGGTGCGCAGGACTTCCTCGGGGGTCCAGCGTTGGGTCTTGGCGGTGATTAACACCTCCGGTGCGGTGCGCCGCACGGCGGCCAGCTTCAACCGCCGCAGCCCGGCATCGAGATCGGCGGCCAGTGGTGGAACTGACGGTGGTGCAATGGGTTCGGCGTCGGTCAAAGGTGGGGACTTGGTCATGAGGTCACCTCACCGTCGGCGGCGACCGGCGGGATCTTGTAGGCGTCCAGGGAACGGGTCGGAGCCACCGGCAGGTCCAGGATCAGCGCGTCACCGGCGGGGCGGGGCTGGGGTGTTCCGGTGCCGGCAGCCAGGATGGAGCGCACGTCGGCGGCCCGGAATCGTCGGAACGCCACCGCCCGGTGCAGGGCAGATACCAGAGCGTCGGTGCCGTGGGCGGCGCCCAAAGCGAGCAAGATCTCCAGTTCCGCCCCCAATCGGGTGTTGCCGATCGCCGCGGCGCCGACGAGGAACGCCTCAGCGTCGGCGCCGAGATCGCAGAACTGCTTCTCGACCGTGGTCTTCGGGCGCGGCCCGCGACTGGGCGCCGGCCGGGGTCCGTCGTAGTGGTCGTCGAGGATCGACACCCCACCGGGTGAAACGAGTTCGTGCTCGGCCACGATCACCCCGGTCGCGGGTTCCAGCAGACAGATCGCGCCGTGGCCGACGACCACGGCCACCGTGGTCCCGATCAACCTCATCGGCACCGAGTAGCGAGCCGACCCGTACCTGATGCAGGACAGTCGGTCGACCTTACGTAGCACCGACGGTGCCCCGATCTGCAGCCTCAGGGACGGCAGTGGTTGCAGTAGTTCACGTTCGGCCACCAGTCGCTCGTCGGGGACCGCACAGATCTCCGAATGGGTCGCGGCGTTGACCTCGGCGCACCACACCTCGGCCGCGGCGTTGGCATCGCGCAGCGTAAACGGCGTGCCGGTGACGGCGGCCTCGGTCAACAGTGGCACGGCCAGATCGTCCTGGGCGTACCCGCACAGGTTCTCCACGATGCCCTTGGACTGCGGGTCGCTGGCGTGACAGAAATCGGGGGCGAACCCGTAGTGGCCGGCCAGCCGCACATAGTCCGGGGTGGGGACTACGACGTTGGCCACCACGCCGCCTTTGAGACAGGCCATCCGGTCGGCCAGCACCCGCGCCGGGACCCCGCCGATCGCGGCCATGGCTTCGGCGATCAACGCCAGCGTGGTCGAGGCGCGTTCGTTGGTGGCGAAGCGCACGAAGCGCCACCGGGAGAATGCCAGCACCGCGCAGAACAGGAACAATCCCGGCGCGACTTGGGCCCAGTCGATGACCAGGTACTCACCCGGCTCCCACACCGCAGGTCGTCGACCGCGGTGATTGGTGCTGCGCCACAACGCTTTCGCTTCAGCAACGAGGCGGCGGAAGTTGCGATCAGATCCTGCGTATCCGGCGGCTCGGACTTTCGGGAGCAGTCGCTTGGCAGATATCCGACCGTGCGACTTCGCGACCCGTTCGGCGACCAGATCGGCCACCGAATCGTAGTTATGCGAACGCTCGGCCCGCGGTGGCGGCGGCACGCCGGCTTGATCGGCCTCGAACTTATCCACGATCTTCTTGACGGTGCGGTGGGTGGTACCGCACGCCTCGGCGGCGGCCCTATACGACCCGAGCTGTTGGTAGGCAGAAATGATGTCCATGCGGTCCTTCGCAGACTTCAATGGAACTCCCCGATGGTGGTGGCGATTGGTTGGCGCCTTCACCGTCACCATCGGGGCCCGCAGTTCCTGATCGACACGACGAACACGGGGTGGATACTTTCACCTGGCCAAAACCGGATACCTCTACTTGGCCACCAGTGGGTACTTTTTCATGGCCACGGACAGGTGTGTTTGGCTGTCCCGTGTCGCCGGGGTGGACGGGCTTTCCAAGGGGCCTGGGTCTTTCGGATCGGCGGGTCGGGTTTGCGGTTGTCAGGGGAAGGCGGCGCGGATGCGCTGCCAGGCGGTCGCGATGGCGCCGGCCCAGCGCCAGGTGGCGTCGATGCGCAGCCGCAGTCGGCGAGCTCCTCGGGTGATCCGAGCGGCGACGTGTAGGACCCGGTAGCGCAAGGCGTTGATCTCGCAGCGGGCCAGCTGCGGGGCGTCGGTGAATCCGATCAGTTGGGCCCAGGCAACCAGATCGGCGGCGGCTAGGACGATCTCGAGCCAGGCGGCGTTGGACTGAAAGTCATGACAGGGCAGGTTGGCCAGGCCGGCGGCTTTGGCCTCGCGGATGCGGTCCTCGACGCGGGCGTGCTGGCGGTGGCGCAGTTCCAGGCCGGCCAGCTGTCCGGGCACGGCACCGGGGGCGGTGTCGGTGATGAACGCGGTCACCCGCATGCCGTCGATGTCGGTGAAGCGCAGCTGCGCCCCGGGGTGCGGGCGCTCCTTGCGCAGGATCAGCCGGGTCCCGGCAGGCCAGGTCGACAGCGTGACCAGGGGCGTGGCCTCGGCCACCCACGCCCCGTCACGAATCTCGCCGCCGGAGTCGATGGCCGGATACCAGCCATCGGCGAGGTTGAGGGTGTCCACGGCGTCCCAGACCCGGGCATCGACGGGAAACCCGAAGGAGAACCCGACCCCGTGATCGCGGCAGGCCTGGGCGAATCGGTGGGTGGCCCCGGCCGAGTCGCAGCGCACTACCACCACCGGCCCACCGTCTGTGCCGGCGTCAGGGCGCCACCCGGCTGGCAGCGAGGCCAACGCCTGCTCCAGGACCGTGATGTGGTCGGCGGCGGTGTTGGACCCGGCGTTGCCTTTGCGCAGCAGCCCCGCCAGGGCCTCGCCGCCGGCGATCTCCGGGCGGTCCAGAAACGCCAGCAGCGGGTGGTGGCCGAAGGACTTCTTCCACGTCGGGGCCGCCTGCGCCTTGTTGTCGGAATCGTCGATGACCAGGGTCGCGTCGATGTCGATGTATAGGGGTCGGCCAGCCGGGGGCGCGGCCCCGGCAGCCCAGGCCGCTGCCCGCGCCGATGCCCGCGCGGCACGAACCTTCGGCAGGTGCGCGGCGTCGATGCGATGGTCGACCAGCCGCCACATCGTTGTCGTGGAGGCCTTGGGCCCGAACAGATGCTCGCGATCCCCGCACAGCTGCCCGATCCCGTCGATGCAGTCCGCCCCGTCGGCCACCGCGGCGGCCAGATCCGCGAACACCGCACCCGGGGCATGAACCCACGGCCCCTTATAGGTATCGGTCAACACCGCCGTGACCTGGGCGGATAACCCGGTCTGGTCGGCCAGTTCCCGCAGCAGCCCCATCCCGGCGTGCGACACCACCCCGCGGCCATCAGCAGAGACTTTCACCCGCGAAACCGCCGCGATACCCTTCACCTGCGAGGTGCCTGCCAGTCAGGATGATTGAGCCCTAGAGAAGTCCAATCATTCCTTGCAGGACAGGCACTTTCGCTTATCAACACCCAGCGACGTCGGCATTCGGGTCTGTGGATTTAACGGTGTTTCCGGCCTGACACGCTGAGCGATGCTCGGCGAGGAAGGTGCCGTGATGACGACACTGGACGATGTGACCAAGAAGAAGGCTGAGCAGTCTGCAGAGCAGCAGGCTGCAGTCGAGCTGGTCCGGCTGGCCCAGGAGCAGGGCCTATCGCTGACCGGGCCTGACGGGCTGCTCAAACAGCTCACCAAAACGGTGCTCGAGACCGCCCTGAATGAGGAGATGACCGAGCACCTCGGCTACGAGAAACACGACCCGCCGGAAGCGGGGACGGGCAACATCCGCAACGGCACCCGCACCAAGACGGTGCTGACCGACACCACCGGCCCGGTCGAACTTGACGTGCCCCGGGATCGCGCCGCGACGTTCGAGCCGCAGATCGTCAAGAAGCGGCAACGCCGCCTGTCCGGGGTCGATGAGATTGTCTTGTCCCTGTACGCCAAAGGGCTTACCACCGGTGAGATCTCGGCGCACTTCGCCGAGATCTACGGGGCGTCGGTGTCCAAGGAGACGATCAGCCGCATCACCGACAAGGTCATCGAGGAGATGAACGATTGGTCGGTGCGGCCCCTGGATGAAACCTACGCTGCGATCTTCATCGACGCGATCGTGGTGAAAGTCCGCGACGGCCAGGTCGCCAACCGGCCGTTCTACGCCGCGATCGGGGTCACCCTGGGAGGGGAACGCGACATCCTTGGCCTGTGGGCCGGCACCGGCGGTGAGGGCGCCAAGTTCTGGATGAGCGTGCTCACCGATCTACGCAACCGCGGTATCAAGGACACCTTCTTCGTCGTCTGCGACGGGCTGAAGGGACTGCCGGAGGTGGTGGGTAACGTGTGGCCGCAAGCGATCGTGCAGACGTGCATCATTCACCTGTTGCGCAACACTTTTCGGCTCACCTCCCGTAAGTACTGGGATGAGATCAAACGCGATATCAAACCGATCTACACCGCGGTCAACGCTACCGCGGCCCGCACGGCGTTCGACGAGTTGGCCGAGAAATGGCGGCAACGCTACCCGGCAGTGATCCGCCTGTGGGGCAACGCCTGGAACGAGTTCATCCCCTTCCTGGACTACGACGTGGAGATCCGGTGGGTGATCTGCTCGACGAATGCGATCGAGTCGCTCAACGCCCGCTACCGCCGCGCGATCAAGGCCCGCGGACACTTCCCCTCCGAGCAGGCCGCCCTGAAATGCCTCTATCTCGTGACACGATCGCTGGACCCGACCGGTGCCGGCAGGGCACGATGGACGATGCGGTGGAAACCTGCCCTGAACGCGTTAGCGATCACCTTCAGCGACCGATTCCCAGCAGCCGAAACCTACTGATGAAAACCGCCGGAAACACCGTTAACGAGATAGTCCCGCGGTGCACCCCCGTTTGCCGAGGCGCAGTTGCGATACTTACGAGAATGTTCGCGGAGGCCTTGTGGGCTGCTCTCCAAGACGGCTACGCGGGCCAGGGGCATTGGTTCGGCGGGGATCGCGAGGTGCTATGTAGCAGCACAAACGTGGCCCTGACTTCATCGGCTGACAACTGGCATATGAGGACAAAGCGTCCATTCCGCGCTTGCGGTGTGGTAAATGTTTAGCGGCCGAAGGTTTGCGGATGTTCGCTGCATCCGCAACCAGCGGCATTTATCAGACCACACGGGGGACAAAACGATATGGGCGAACATTCGGCTGCTCGCAACAGGGGGATGAGCGGAACGGGTGGTGCTCGCCACCGCGCACGAAACCAAAGACGCATTCGGCCGTACTCATGGTTGGGGGCGAGCGCAGTCACTGTCGGCGTCGGTGCAGCTTTGATCGGCGGTGCTGGCCATGCCGCCGCCGATACGGGAACAACCGAATCGCCATCGTCAACGTCATCGAGTGAGACCCCGTCATCGTCGAGAGGCGACGCCGGGGGGCGCGACGAATCTGCGGCGTCCATCGGCAATAGCGAAGCAGCGACGGACACCGAGAGCGAGCTCGGTGATGGAAGCCCTGACCTCGATGGGCAGAGCAGTTCGACGGTGGAGGGCGATGAGTCGTCCTCCGACGAAAGCGATCCGGACGAGCTGGAGCTGGAGCTGGAGCGGGACCGAAGAGCAGATTTCAACGAGATCGAGGTCCGCTCATCGCGGCCGGACATCGACGCCACGCAAGGTCTCGACCGCTCGCAAGCACCCGCTGGCCTCACCTCCGAAACAGACCTGCGAAAAAAACGTGGGCAGGCCATCGGCGACGACAACATAGTCGAGGCGGATACCGCCTCTTCCGCCGTCAACGCGACGGTTGCGAGTTTGTCGATTCCGATCGCGGATTCGCTGCGGTTAGGTGACCAGTCATCGACAGCTGCCGTTGGTGTGCGGCAGTCCGTCACCCTGAAGACGATCGTTACGGATGTCTTCCAGTGGATCGGTCTGGGTCCGATTGGGCCGCGTCTTCCAGTGCCGGAGCTCCCGATGCCGTCGTTTATGCAATCGCTGTGGCTTGCGGTGCGTGAGCATCAGTACAGATGGAACAACCAGAGGCCTGTTGCGCGGCCCACTATTTCGGGGCAGGACACCGAGAACGGCACGATCACAGGAAAACTCAACGCCACTGACTATGACGACGCCAAACTCACCTACACCGTTTCGGTGGACCCTCGCCACGGCTCGGTTGTCGTGGACGCCGATGGCAACTTCACCTACAGCCCCGATGTCGCGCTTGCGGCTCTGGGAGGCCGAGACAAGTTTGTCGTCACCATTGACGATCGAATCGGCAACCCGCCCCACCATTACGGCCTACTGGGTTTGATCGGCCTGCTCGGTCCGGTGAAGAAGACCATCTCCTTCGCGGTCGCTCCGTTTGAGCCTACGGGGAACCCCCAGGATGGCGGCCCCGTGCAGGGTGGCGTCACCGATGCCGCGACAGGAGCCGTCGTCGGTTCGATCGGTGTGGTCGACCCAGGCGGCAATCCGTTGACCTACGCGGTGACCGACGGACCGCTGCATGGCACGGTCACCATTGATCCCGAAACGGGCACGTACACCTACGAACCAACGGCCGCAGCACGTTTCGCCGCCGCGCTGCAGTCGCAAGCGCGCTCCTCGGCGTTGGCATCACCTGCATTCACGACGGTGGACAGGTTCACGGTCCACGTCAGCGGTGGACAGGCAGCGCCCGCGGTCCTCACGATCGACAACTTGCCCGTGACCCCGCTCGACCTTCATCTGGGCAAGCCGATCGATCTCGGTGACGGCCAGCCGAGTTATCCCTTCTCCGTCCTGGCCGGGGCTGATGGCCGCGGTTACGTCATGGACGCGGGTGCACGAGTAATACGGGTAGTTGAACCGGACGGCAGCCACCGTTCGATCGCACTGGGTGAAACTTTCGGGCTTCAGGCGTTGGCTCTCAGCGCCGACGGGAAACGTCTTTACGTCGCGAACACGAACATCGCCAACCAAACTGGAAGCGTGGCGGTCTTTGACACCACCACCGCGACCAAGATCACCGACGTCGCGCTCACCCGCGCTCCGCTGAGTATTACTACGGCCGCCGATGGAAGCATCTACGTCTTCGGCACCAGAGCGAGCTCGGTGAATGGGGTTCCCGTTTACGACGTGGCGTTGACCCGTATCGATGGACAGACCAACACCGTGATTGGCGACATCGCCAATCTCGGCAGCAAGTACCTGCTGTCACTGTCGGTTTCGCCCGATGGCTCGCGGGTGTTCGCGCGTGGGGTAGACGTCTTGAACCAACAAGCTATACCGGAATTGGTAGTGGTCGATACCTCCAGCGGGGGTGTCAAGACCATCGATCTTGTAGGCCAGATTCCCGATTTCGCCCAGACGCTAAATCATCCTGGGGTTACGCCTGACGGCAAGCAGATGTATGTGCCGGTGGCGATGATGAGCGCAGATCGGCTCATGTCCACGGCACTGGCAGTGATCGGCGTCGACCCAACGAGCGAAGACTACTTGCAGGTGACGAATCTCTTGCTACCGCACCAGCTGGGTGGGTTCATGTGGGCACTATCTCCGACATTCAGCGCGGACAGCAGTGCCGCATACATGTTCATGTCGGTGGCCGGGGAGCAACCGCTGACCGCCAAGTTGGTGCTCGCGGTCCTCGACACGCGCACCAATGCCGTCATCAAGACCAAGCCTGTCGATTTGTTCCCCAACGCCATGGCGATGACCGCCGACGGACTGAACGCCTACATCACCAGCCTGAAGTTCGACGAGAATGGTGAGCTCGTCAGCGGCGCAGGCTTCGTCAGCGTCCTCACGATCGACCCACCGGGTAACAAGGTCCCGGACGAGCGAACTCCCGCCTTCATCATAACCAACGTCGACGCCGACACCGGTGTAATCACTGGGCGCGTGAACTTCAACGACGCCGACGGCGACGATCTCACCTATGCATTGACCAAAGGCATCGACGCAGCGTTCGGTGTGCTGAATTTCGACCCAAGCACCGGGGCGTTCACGTTCACTCCGACCGAGGCCGCGCGCCGCAACGCGTTCACCACCGAGGGCACGGACACAGTTACTTTCACCATGACAGGGGCCGACGCCGAAGCCGCAGTTCCGGTTGACGTCACCCTGGCGATTAACGAACTAGCGCCGGCTCCGCCGCCGCCCCCGCCAGAGCTGCTGCAGGGCCAGTGGCTGGAGGTTGGCAAGTACCTTCAATCAGCGAACGGGCGTTTCCGGCTGTACATGCAAGGCGACGGCAACCTCGTGCTGTACGACGAAGCTCAGGGCCACAGGGCGTTGTGGGCGAGCAATACGTCGGGTCGGCCGGGGCTGCGCGCGGTGATGCAGGGGGACGGCAACCTTGTTCTCTACTCGGGTTCGACCGGCGTCTGGAGCAGCAAGACCAATGGCCACAACGGCGCCCGGCTGGTCGTGCAGGACGACGGTAACCTCGTGATCTACAAGGGTTCGACTGCGGTGTGGGACCGAAACGCGGGCGTGCTACAGCCGATACCCGGCGGGGGCGGAGGTGGCACCACCGTCCCTTCGGGATTGCGCGGTGACGATTACCCAGCCTTCCTCAAATCGCCGTCGGTTGAGAGCCTTACTCCCGATCCGTACGGGTTCTTCGCGCGCCAGTGCACATCGTTCGTCGCGTTCCGCCTCAGAACCGCCAATGGCATCGCGAACTTTCACAACACCATGGAAGGCAAGCGATTCGGCAACGCCAACAATTGGGCTAAGAATGCTAGGGCTCTCAAAAAGACCGTCGACGGCAATCCCACCGTGGGCTCCGTGGCAGTAGACGAGACCGGGCCGTGGGGTCACGTCGCCTGGGTCGCTGAAGTCAGGACGAACGGAACAATAGTGATCGAGGAGTACAACCGACTGATCAAGGGAACAAATCGGTCAGACGGCTTGTACCACGTCCGGACCCTCACCCAGGCGCAGTGGCGAGCCGAGTTCGAGGCGTTCATCCACTTCTGACACCTGTCTTTGAGCTCAAGGATCAAGGTGGCGTCGGACGCGAGGTGCGCGGTGCGGTACGAAATGGTGGGTGACGGCGCCGTCTGCCGCTGCCGGGCGGCGCGACGACTCGCCGAGCGGGGCGCCATGTACCCCGGGACCCGAGCCAGCAACTGCTACGGCACGGTCGACGACGTGATCACCGGCAGCATGCTTGCCTCGGTTCGGCCGGCGGCCTGAAAGTCGCTGATGTCGTCGTCCTCGTTAGGCTTCTCGTATATGTACCACGCGAAAGCGACGCCCAGGACGTGATCGACATCGATGCCGAGGCCGAGGCCGTCGGAATCGTAAAGCGGGCGTCCTTCATGTGTTCGGAGTAGGTTGACCCGTCGCCGCGGAGCCCGCGCAGGAACGGGAACACCTCCTGGCCGATCGTGTCGAACATCGCTCCCGGCTCGTCATCCTTGAGGTTCTTCCATCGCAGGTTCTGCTGATCAGGGCCGAACAAGATGCCCTCTTTAATGCCAGTCACACGGGCTTCTCTTCGGCCAGGGTGTTCAGGTCGTCAAGGCCGCGAATGAACAGCAGGTAAGTAATCTGCTCGATCACTTCAATCGGGTTGGAGATGCCCCCGACCAGAAGGCATCCCATACCCGGTCCACCTTGCTCTTCATCTCGCCGGTGATCAGTTCGACGCCTCCAGTGTGCTGATGCGGACTGAACCGGACTTTATACAGCGCGGGACCGACATTCCGGCCGACGGAGATGCGAGTCGCATCTCAGCGGTGCTGGCGCAACGGCTATTCGTATGAAGCTTCACTGGCCCCCTAAGCTGCTGACATGACTGTGAAGCTATGCCTCGCGCAGGATCCCGAAGCTGACGCGCTGCTGGAAGACAGTCCGTTTGCCCTGCTCACGGGCATGCTCCTCGATCAGCAGATCCCGATGGAGGTCGCTTTCGGCGGGCCGAAGAAGATCGCCGATCGGATCGGCAGCTTCGACGCGGCGACGATCGCCGACTTCGAGCCCGACGCGTTCGCCGCGCTCTGCTCGCAACCACCTGCGATACACCGTTTTCCGGGCTCGATGGCCAAGCGGGTCCAGGCGCTGGCGCAGGTGATCGTCGACGAGTACGGCGGCGACGCGACCGCGCTGTGGTCCGACGGCGCGTCCGGAGCCGACGTGCTGCGCCGCCTCAAGGCCCTGCCCGGCTTCGGCGAGCAGAAGGCCAAGATCTTCCTGGCGCTGCTGGGCAAGCAGTACGGCGTGACGCCCTCGGGGTGGCGTGCCGCGGCCGGTGACTACGGCAAGGCAGGCACGCACATGTCGGTGGCCGACGTGAAAGACGCCGGGTCGCTGCAGAAGGTGCGCTCCTACAAGAAGGAGATGAAGGCGGCAGCCAAGGCGGCGAAGCCGGCTAAGGGCTGATCTCGCTGTCGCTGACGGCGTCCAGGGCCGCGAGGTCGGTGAGCACCCCGGCCACCACCCGGCCCGTCGCGCTCGCGGTGTCGAGCCCGGTTCGCAAGCAGCGCAACGTAATTCCGCGCGTCGTCAGGTCCGCGACGGTCTGGGCGACCTCGGCCACCGAACGGCCCAGGCGTTCGAGGGCCACGACCACCACGATGTCTCCCGAACGCGCATAGCTGAGCAGAGCGACCAGGCCCGCCCGCATCTTGTCCGCCGAACCGGCCGTCCTGTCGGTGAAGATCCGGCGTGGGTCCACCCCCGCGGCGGCGAGTTCAGCCAGTTGGTTCTCCAGGTCCCCGCACGGCCGGCCGACCGTCGCGTAACCCAGCGTGACCGTCACCACTCCAAGGTCTCACGACGCGGGCGCGCCCGGTGGAAAAGACGCGCCGTCGAACCGCTCCGACGTCACGAATTCCACAACCGGCCTGCGGGTCAGCCTGCGCACCTGATGCTGCGGCTTGCCGAGGGGGACCACCGCGGCGACGGCGTGGTCGGCGGGGATTCCGAGAAGTTGCCGCACCCGCGGCTCCTCGGCGACGGCCATCGTGGTGAGCACCCCGCCGAAGCCTTCGTTGCGGGCGGCCAGCAGCACGTTCCAGACGAACGGGTACACCGACGCCCCGGCGATCAGCCCGATGCGGTCGAGGTCCTGGTCCATCGCGGCCACCATGCCGAGATCGACGCAGACCACCAGCACCACCGCGGCGGTGAGCAGCGGCACGGTCATCTGCGCGGGCACCTCGGTGGCGGCCAGCTGCTCGGCGGACACCCGCATGGGGTGCAGCGGGTTCCACGGGGCCTCACCGTTGGCGGACTGGGCGAGGTAGCGGCGGGCTCCCGTCTCGCTGAGCGCCGCGAGCACCTCGCGGGTCTTGGGGTCGCGCAGCGCGATCACGCGCACGCCCTGACGGTTGCCGCCGGTCGGTGCGAACCGCGCGTGGTCGAGGATCCGGTACAGCACGTCGTCGGGCAGCGGGTCGCCGGTGAACCGCCGGACGGCACCCGTCGTGCGCATCACCTGGTAGGTGTCCATGTGTGCCATTGTGAAGTCATGAAGACTCACTTGAGCTGCCCGTGCGGCGAAGCGATCCAGGGCAAGGACGAGGACGATCTGGTCGAGAAGGCCCAGGCGCATCTGTCCGAGGTGCACCCCGGCCGCGAGTACGACCGCGACGCCATCCTGTTCATGGCCTACTGACCACCCGAACGTGCACTCCTTGTAGTCCCCGCCCGTCGACGACTACAAGGAATGCGCGTTCGCAACAGGCCGGCTCATGGGACGACGGTGGAGCCGATCGTCGGCATGAACTGGCACTGCTTCTCGGTCGTCGTGACCTGACCGAAGACCGTCGACATGATGCTGCCCGAGCCGGTGTCGGCGATGGCCGTCAACGTCGTCGGTCCGTTCGGGTTCATGTCCGGCCGCGGCTTGAGCGTCACGCTGCCCGACTTGCCGGTCGTCAGGTTCACCCAGGTGGCGTTCAGCGGCAGCTTCTGCTCCGCCGCGGGACCCGGGGTGCCGACCGCGGTGAACACGTACGCGGTCTGGCCGGGGCCGGGGCCCGGCAGCGGGATCGTGGCCGGGCCCGCCACCGAGATGGCGGTCGCGAGCACGTTGCCGCCGTCCTTGAGGCAGCCGTTGCTGATCGACGGATACAGGAAGTCCTGCGTCACGGGCGCATTCGGGCCGAACCCGGGCGGCCCGGGCGTGGTGGCCGCGACGGGCGTGGCCGCCGGGTCCGGTACCGGCGCCGCGGCGGGATCCGCGGCCGGCGGCGCCACCGGGTCGGGTCCCGGTGCGGGCGGCGGACCGGGCAGAGCCTGCGGCGTCACGACGTGCGCCACTTCCGGTGCCGCGTCGGGGACCGGGCCGACGGCGTACTGCGGGTTGACGCCCGCGGGCAGATGCGCCTCGGTGCCCGGCGTCGCACCCGTCGCCGGCACATGCGCGACGGGTTGCACGAACTGGTTCACCGCCGTCGCGACTTCCCGCGACGGCGCCGGGGCGGCGGCGTCCCCGGCGAACACCGCGGCCGCAGCCATCAGCATCGAGGCGGCATTGGCCGGATCGGCGGCGGCCTGCTGAATGACGGGCCCGATGCTCTGCACCGCGGGCAGGCCGGGGGCCTGCAGCCCGTCGATCGGCAGTGGCGCCGCCGGGTCGGCGTGAGCGACGCCGGTCACGCCGACCGCCAGCAACGCGGTCGATGAACTCACCGCCACTGCGGTGGTGAGCATCGTCCTGATCGTTGACATGGTCCCCCAATGTTGGTGTCGGATTCTGGTCGAGCCGGATGTCAGGGCAGGGCCGAGAGCGGGGTGAACAGCGGTGCGGCCGGCGCGCCGGCGGGGGTGGCTGCCGGCGCCGCGGCCGCCGGTGCGGCGGTGCCGCCCGTGGGCAGCAGTCCGGCCAGCGGGGACCCGCCGGGCAGCAGTGACGCGAGGCTGCCGGGCGCGCCGAGCGCGTCGGTCAGCCCGGACAGCGGCGACGCGGCGGGCGTGTTGACGGGCGGAACCGTGGTGGTGTTCCCGGCCGGCACCGTACCGGGGGTGGCCGTCACCGTCGGCATCGCCGCAGGCAGCGTGGACGGCAGTGCCGCGACGGCGCCGGGCAGGGCATTCACGCTGGGGGGCAGCGTCAGCGACGCGGTGGCTCCGGGGGCGGGGGCCAGCGGTGCCGTCGCGGCGCCCGTCGCGGCGGTCGCGGCCGGGGCGGCGTTGCCCATCAGGTTGGCGAAGCCCTGCATCAGCTGCGTCGCGGCCGCCGGGTTGGCGGCGAGTTGCTGCAGGAACGGCAGGCCGGGCACTTCGGGGGCGGGCGCCGGGGCCGGGGCCGGCTGCGCGGCCGCGGTGGCACTCAGGGCGACGGCAGCCGACACCGCTCCTGCCGCTGCGATCATCGTGGTGGCGAACAGTTTCCGGGTGCGGTGCATGAGGTCTCCCAATCGATGTAATTGCATGCCTGAACCCGAAGCTAGCCTGTTACTAGAGTTACTCAAGTGACATGTGTGGCATTTATGCAACCGTTACGGAGGTGAAGGCGGATGGTGACCGATCGCTAGAGTTCTCGGCATCGACACCATCGACGCGACACCCGGCTCGCGGTGGGCGGCCCGGCTGTCCGCCGCCGCGCCCCTGCTCCTGATCCTCAGCGTCGGCGCCCGGCTGGCCTGGACCTACCTCCTGCCCAACGGCGCCAACTTCGTCGACCTGCACGTCTACGTCGGGGGCGCGGCGGCACTCGACCACCCCGGCGCCCTGTACGACTACGTCTACGCCGACCAGACCCCCGACTTCCCGCTGCCGTTCACCTATCCGCCATTCGCCGCGGTGGTGTTCTATCCGCTGCACCTGTTGCCGTTCGGGCTGGTGGCGTTCCTGTGGTCGGTCGGCATCGTCGCGGCGCTCTACGGCGTGGTGCGGCTCAGCCAGCGGCTGCTGACCGATTCCTCGGCGCCGGGCAGCAGGCGGACCGCGATGCTGTGGACCGCGGTCGGCATCTGGACCGAGCCGCTGCGCAGCACCTTCGACTACGGCCAGGTGAACGTCGTTCTGGTGCTGGCGATCCTGTACGCGGTGTACAGCAACAGGTGGTGGCTGTCGGGGCTGCTGATCGGTCTGGCCGCCGGGATCAAGCTGACGCCGGCCGCGTCGGGCCTGTACTTCGCCGGTGCCCGCCGGTGGGCGACGGTCGTGTTCTCCGCCGTGGTGTTCGTGGGGACGGTCCTGGTGTCGGTAGCTGTGGTCGGCGAGCAGGCGCGCTACTACTTCACCGATCTGCTCGGCGACGCCGGGCGCGTCGGCCCGGTCGGCACGTCGTTCAACCAGTCCTGGCGCGGGGGCATCTCCCGCATCCTCGGTCACGACGCCGGCTACGGTCCCGTCGTCGTCGCAGGCATCGTGGTGACGGCCGTGCTGGCGGTGCTCGCCTGGCGCGCGGTGGGCGGGGCCGCCGACCGGCTCGGCGCGGTGGTCATCGTGTCGCTGTTCGGGCTGCTGCTCTCGCCGATCTCATGGACCCATCACTGGGTGTGGCTGATCCCGCTGATGATCTGGTTGCGCCACGGTCCGCTGCGCGACGAACGCGGCGCGCGCGTGCTCGGCTGGGGATGGCTGGCGCTGACGCTCGTCGGGGTGCCGTGGCTGCTCAGCTTCGCCCAGCCGACCATCTGGGTGATCTCCCGGCCCTGGTATCTGGCATGGGCCGGCCTGGTCTACATCGTCGCCACGCTGGCGACGCTCGGCTGGATCGCTAGCCGAGGAGCCCGTCGATCTCGCGTGCCATCGCCACATCCTTGTCCGTGATGCCACCCTCGGAGTGCGTGACCAACGCGAAAGTGACCGTCCGCCAACGGATGTCGATGTCGGGATGATGGTCGGCGGCCTCCGCGCGTTCGGCCACCCGGCGCACCGCCTCGATGCCGTCGAGGAACGCCGGGAACGTCACGCTGCGGCGCAGTGCGCCGTCGGCGCGCTCCCAGCCCTCGAGCTCGGGGAGCGCGGCGTCGACTTGCTCGTCCGATAACACAGCCATGCCCTCGACGGTATACCGTCTGCGCCCATGTCCACCCTGGTTGTCGTCGCCGGAGCGCTGATCGAGCGGGGGATGCTGCTGGTGGCGCAACGGGCGAGACCGCCGGAGCTGGCCGGACGCTGGGAACTGCCCGGCGGCAAGGTCGCGCCGGGCGAGAGCGACGCCGATGCGCTGGCGCGGGAATTGCACGAGGAACTCGGAATCGGTGTGGCCGTGGGCGAGCGCCTGGGCGCCGACGTCGCGCTGAGCCCGACGACGACGCTGCGGGCCTACCTCGTCACCCGAGCCGGCGGCATGCTGCACCCGCACGACCACCGCGCGTTGCGCTGGGTCGGCAGCGATGACCTCGACGGGCTGGAGTGGGTGCCGGCCGACCGGGCGTGGCTGCCCGAACTGGCGGCGCTGCTGCGGTCCCAGAGCTGATCGCGGGCGACACCGCCGGAGGGCCGGTCGTGCGCGCGCAGCCCGATGGCGAACGCGGTCTGGTCGTCGAAGCTCAACGGAAAACCTTCGCGCGCAGCGGAACTCGACGCCCCGCGGTGAGGTCTAGAACCGCAGCCGGTCGTCGAGCACGTGCACCGGAGCGTCACGGTGGCGCGCCGCGTAGATCGGGTGCAGGAGCGTCGGGTGCTCGCAGTGCGGGCACGACGCTCTCGGGTCCCGCCTGGAGTTGAACGCGAGGTGGTGACAGGCCGAGCACCGCACCACGTACAGCGCGCCGATCCAGTTCAGCAGACCCAGATAGATCGCGAGCGCGGCCAGCGTGGCCAGTGCCGTGATCAGGGCAACGGTCAGTACCTCGTAAACCGTCATATCGGCCCACTTTCTCGACGAAACTGCCTGACGGGTGCCTCCACGGTACGCCGCTGAACAGGCGCGAATCAGGCCTTTCGCGCTCTCTTGAGTACCTTCTGGAGTTCCTTGCCGCGGATCCCGTCGTGCTCGGCCCTGCGGACCTTCTGCAGCACCACCGGGCACTGTTTGCAGCGTGGTTTGCTGCGGCAGCACTTCTTCTTCGGGGTCAGCTCGGTGAGCTTGCGGGCCACGTGACGGGTGTCTCTCGTTTTCGCGATCGGTGCACGGCACTGCGACAATCACCGGCGTGACTGCACGCCCCGATTTCCGCAACGTCGCCATTGTGGCCCACGTCGACCACGGCAAGACCACGCTGGTCGACGCGATGCTGCGCCAGTCCGGGGCGCTGACCCACCGCGGTGACGACGCGATCGAACGGCTGATGGACTCCGGTGACCTGGAGAAAGAAAAGGGCATCACGATCCTGGCCAAGAACACCGCGGTGCACCGGCACCACGCCGACGGCAGCATGACGGTGATCAACGTCATCGACACCCCGGGCCACGCCGACTTCGGCGGCGAGGTGGAGCGCGGCCTGTCCATGGTCGACGGCGTGCTGCTGCTGGTCGACGCCTCGGAGGGTCCGCTGCCGCAGACCCGGTTCGTGCTGCGCAAGGCGCTGGCCGCACACCTGCCGGTGATCGTGGTGGTCAACAAGACCGACCGGCCCGACGCCCGCATCGCCGAGGTCGTCGAGGAGAGCCACGACCTGCTGCTCGACGTCGCCTCGGACCTCGATGCAGAGGCGCAGACGGCCGCCGAGTTCGCCCTCGGGCTGCCGGTGCTGTACGCCTCGGGGCGCGCGGGCATCGCCAGCACCACCGAGCCCGCCAATGGCGAGAACCCCGATGGCGAGAATCTCGACCCGCTGTTCGATGTCCTCATGGAGCACATCCCGCCGCCGCAGGGCGACCCGGAGGCCCCGCTGCAGGCGCTCGTCACCAACCTCGACGCGTCGGCGTTCCTGGGCAGGCTCGCGCTGATCCGCATCTACAAGGGCCGCATCCGCAAGGGCCAGCAGGTGGCCTGGATGCGCGAGGTCGACGGCCACCCCGTCATCACGAACGCGAAGATCACCGAGCTGCTGGTCACCGAGGGCGTGGAGCGAACGGCCACCCAGGAGGCCGTCGCCGGTGACATCGTCGCGGTCGCCGGTATCCCGGAGATCATGATCGGCGACACCCTGGCCGACCCCGACCACGCCCACGCGCTGCCCCGCATCACCGTCGACGAGCCGGCGATCTCGGTGACCATCGGCACCAACACCTCCCCGATCGCGGGCAAGGTGTCCGGACACAAGCTGACCGCGCGCATGGTGAAGAGCCGGCTGGACGCCGAACTCGTCGGCAACGTGTCGATCAAGGTCGTCGACATCGGCCGCCCGGACGCCTGGGAGGTGCAGGGCCGAGGCGAGCTGGCGCTGGCGGTGCTCGTCGAGCAGATGCGCCGCGAGGGCTTCGAGCTGACCGTCGGCAAGCCGCAGGTGGTCACCCGCACCATCGACGGCAAGCTGCACGAGCCGTTCGAGGCCATGACGATCGACTGCCCGGAGGAGTTCGTCGGCGCCATCACCCAGCTGATGGCCGCCCGCAAGGGCCGCATGGAGGAGATGACCAACCATGCCGCCGGCTGGGTCCGGATGGACTTCATCGTGCCCAGCCGCGGCCTGATCGGGTTCCGCACCGACTTCCTGACGCTGACCCGCGGCACCGGCATCGCCAACGCGGTGTTCGACGGCTACCGGCCGTGGGCGGGGGAGATCCGCGCCCGTCACAGCGGGTCGTTGGTGTCCGACCGCAGCGGCCAGATCACCCCGTTCGCGATGATCCAGCTCGCCGACCGCGGGCAGTTCTTCGTCGAGCCCGGCCAGGAGACCTACGAAGGTCAGGTCGTCGGGATCAACCCGCGCGCCGAGGATCTGGACATCAACATCACCCGCGAGAAGAAGCTCACCAACATGCGGTCGTCGACGGCCGACGTGATGGAGACGCTGGCCCGGCCGCTGGAACTCGACCTCGAGAAGGCGATGGAGTTCTGCGCCGAGGACGAGTGCGTGGAGGTAACGCCGGAGATCGTGCGGGTGCGCAAGGTGGAGCTGACGGCGTCGCTGCGGGCGCGGGCGAAGGCGCGGGCCAAGCAGGCCAATTCGTAGCGGGTCGTCGGTGGCCGCGGGCCGACGGTCCGGCGGTCGATACGCTGACAGCGTGCCGACCGCCCGCCGTTTGTTGACCTGCGCGGTCGCGGTGATGGTACTGCTGTCGGGCTGCACGGTGAGTCCGCCGCCCGCGCCGCAGAGCACCGACACCACCGAATCCACCGCACCGCCGCCGACCAAGGCGACCCAGATCATCATGGCGATCGACTCGATCGGTCCCGGCTTCAACGCCCACCTGCTCTCCGACCAGTCGCCGGTCAACGCCGCGATCAGCTCGCTGGTGCTGCCGAGCTCGTTCCGGCCGATCCCGGACTCCCGCACCCCGACGGGATCGCGCTGGGAGATGGACACCTCGCTGCTGGAGTCCGCCGAGGTGACCGGTCAGGACCCGTTCACCGTCACCTACAAGATCCGTCCCGAGGCGCAGTGGACGGACAACGCGCCCATCGGCGCCGATGACTTCTGGTACCTGTGGCGGCAGATGGTCAGCCAGCCCGGCGCCGTGGACCCCGCCGGCTACGACCTGATCACCGGGGTGCAGTCCGTGGAGGGCGGTAAGACCGCGGTGGTCACCTTCGCGCAGCCGTACCCGGCGTGGCGCGAACTGTTCAACGACATCCTGCCCGCGCACATCGTCAAGGACGTGCCCGGCGGCTTCCCGGCCGGTCTGGCGCAGGCGATGCCGGTGACGGGCGGGCAGTTCCGGGTCGAGAGCATCGACCCGCAGCGCGACGAGATCCTGCTGGCCCGCAACGACCGCTACTGGGGCAAGCCGGCCACCCCGGACCTCATCCTGTTCCGGCGCGGCGGCGCCCCGGCCGCACTGGCCGACTCGATCCGCAACGGCGACACCCAGGTCGCCCAGGTGCACGGCGGCTCGGCGGTGTTCGCGCAGCTGTCGGCGATCCCCGACGTGCGGACGGCGCGCATCGTGACCCCCCGCGTCATGCAAATGTCGCTGCGCGCCCAACAGCCCTCCCTCACCGACGCCCAGGTGCGCAAAGCGGTCCTCGGTCTGCTCGACGTCGACCTGCTTGCCGCCGTCGGTGCCGGTGACGACAACACCGTCACGCTGGCGCAGGCGCAGGTGCGTTCGCCGTCCGACCCGGGCTACGTGCCGACGGCGCCACCGGCGATGACGCGCGAGGCGGCGATGGCGCTGCTGGGCGCGGCCGGCTACCGGGTCGAACCCGTGCCGACCCCCGCCCCGAACGAGCAGCCGCCCGGCCCGACCCCGCCCGAGAGCAACCGCGGGCAGCTGATCAAGGACGGCGAGCCGCTGACGCTGGTGCTCGGGGTGGCCAACAACGATCCGACCGCGGTGGCGGTGGCCAACACCGCGGCCGACCAGCTGCGAAGTGTCGGCATCGCGGCGTCGGTGTCGGCCCTGGACCCGGTGACGCTCTACGGCGACGCGCTGGTCAACAACCGCGTCGACGCGGTGGTCGGCTGGCATCAGGCCGGCGGCGACCTGGCGACCGCGCTCGCGTCGCGCTACGGCTGCCCCGCGCTGGAGGCGACCGCGATCCCCACCGCGACGGCCCTGCCGTCCACCGGCGACAGCGCCACGCCGTCGCCGTCCCCGACGCCCAGGCCGTCCGCCCCGGCGACGACGCCGACGTCTGCGCCGCCGGCGCCGGAGTCCGGTCAGCTCGTCCAGGCGCCCAGCAACATCACCGGCATCTGCGACCGCGCGATCCAGCCGCGGATCGACGCGGCGCTGGAGGGCACCGCCGACATCGGCGAGGTGATCGACGAGGTGGAGCCGCGGCTGTGGGACATGGCGACGGTGCTGCCGATCCTGCAGGACACCACGATCGTCGCGGCGGGCCCGAGCGTGCAGGGTGTCAGCCTGACCGGAGCGGTGCCGGTCGGCATCGTCGGTGACGCCGGGCAGTGGGTCAAGCTGCCGCAGTAGCGGACCGCCTGCGCCGCCGCAGCATGACCAGGCCGGCCGACGTGAACGCCGCGAGCGCGAACACCGCCAGCAGCCAGACCGGCGGCCGTGCCAGCTCCCAGACGAACAGCGTCGCGAACAGCGGCGAGCGCTGGGTGATCGCCAGAACCCCCGCCGCGCACGTCAACGACACCGCCGCCACCGGCAGGGCGGTACCCGCCCCGGCGTTCAGCGCGAGCGCCACCACCGAGCCGGCCGCCGCGCCGGTCGCCAGCGCCGGGGTGAGCATCCCGCCGACCGCGCCGGCCCGCAGGAACAGCGCGGTCAGTACCGGCTTGAGCACCAGGATGGCGGCCGCCGCGGTGAGCGTGAGCCCGCTGTTGACGCTCACCTCGAGAACACTGCGGCCGTTGCCCGGCAGCTCGGGCAGCCAGATCGAACACACCCCCGTGAGGAGCCCGGCCGCGGCGATCGCCGGGATCAGCACCGCCGATCGCCCCACGGTGATCGGCCGCGCCGCGGCTATCAGGCGGTTGAACGCCAGGCCTACCGCGACCGCCAGCGGCGCCAGCGCCACCGCGAGGAACCCGAACAGGTACGACAGGTCCGCGTCCGGCCACACCAGCGGATGTTGCAGGTGGGTGACCGGCGCGGCCACGGCGACGGCCAGGCTCGAGGTGATCAGGGCCGTTCCCCAGGCCCGCGGATGCCACGTGCCGAGCAGGATCCGCGTCGCGAACAGTGCGCCGCCCAGCGGCACGCTGTACACCGCACCCAGCCCTGCGCCCGCCGCGCACGCCAGCAGGATCTCGCGGTCGCGCGCGGTGAGCGCCCACCGCGACGTGCCCAGGTCACCCCACGCCACGGCCAGCTGCCGCGGCGCGCCCTCCCGGCCGAGCGACGCCCCGGATCCGACGAGCAGCACCTGAAGTCCCGCGTCGACGGTCAACCCGAGCCGCCGCACCGGCCGCTCGCCGGCCAGCACCGCGGACATTCCCTGCACGGGGCGCCGGCGCCGCAGCAGCCACCACCCCGAGCCCGCCAGCGCGCCGCCCACCATGGGCCCCAGCGCGCGGCGCAGGTCACCGCTGTCCTCGACGCCGGTGAGCAGGGTGCCGAACGTGTAGCGGTAGGTGACGTGCTCGACGGCGTGCAGCAGCAGTGTGGTCGAGGCGCCCGCCACCCCGGCGAGCAGGCCGATGAGCACGATGGCGCACCCGTACTCGACAGCGCGGCGGGTCACCAGGGGAATCTAAGGCAAGCTGAGCGCATGGAGACGCCGCGGCTTCTTTTCGTGCACGCCCACCCCGACGACGAGACCCTGACCACCGGCGCGACCATCGCGCACTACTGCGCGCGCGGCGCGCAGGTGCAGGTGCTCACGTGCACGCTCGGTGAAGAGGGCGAGGTCATCGGCGAGGACTGGGCACAGCTGGCCGTCGACGGTGCCGACCAGCTCGGCGGCTACCGGATCGGGGAGCTGACCGCCGCCCTGGCCGCGCTCGGCGTGGACCGGCCCCGCTTCCTCGGCGGCGCAGGCCGCTGGCGCGATTCCGGCATGGAGGGCACGCCTTCCCGGAACCGGCAGCGGTTCGTCGACGGGGACATCGAGGAGCAGACCGCCGCGCTGGCCGCCGTCGTCGACGAGCTGCGTCCGCACGTGGTCGTCACCTACGACCCGCAGGGCGGCTACGGCCACCCCGACCACATCCACGCCCACCGGGTCACGATGGCCGGCGTCGCCGCGTCGCAGTGGCGGGTGCCGAAGGTGTACTGGACGGTGATGTCGTGGACCGCCCTGTCCGCCGGTCTCGCGGCGCTGACGAACGTGCCCGACGGATGGATCCGCATCGACGCCGACGCCCTGCCGATCATCGGCTACGCCGACGACGCGATCGACGCGGCGCTCGACGTCGCCGCGCACGTGCCCGCGAAGCTGGCCGCGCTGCGGGCGCACGCCACGCAGGTGCAGGTGTCACCGGACGGCACGGTGATGGCGCTGTCCAACGGCATCGCGCTGCCCGTTCCGTCCGTGGAGCACTACACCCTGGTCGAGGGCGCCGCGGGGGAGCGCGACCACCGGGGCTGGGAAACCGACCTGCTGGCGGGCCTGAGCCTGGGGTGAGGGCGGGGACGACGGGGTACAGTGCCCTCAACTGCACGGCGCGCGCGGAAGGCATGCACATGGATCCGGATCTCGATCCCAACCTGCAGCACTGGCAGGACCGCCTGGACAACTTCCAGTGGGTCGTCGGTTCCCTGGTGTCCGTGCTCGACAGCATCCCGACCTGACGGCGCCCACCGCGCCGGTGTCAGATCGGCTCCGGCCCCTCGTCCTTGGCGTTCTCGCGCTCGACGGCGTGCTGTCGGCGCTGATGGCCGTCTTCTTCCTGCCGCTGCGCATCGGCGGCGTCCCCGTTCCGATCAGTGCGGTGCTCAGTGGTGTGCTCAATGTCGCGTTGGTGTGGGTGGCACTGCAGTGGACGTCGTCGCAGCGGCTCGCGGCGCTGCCGCTGTGGACCTGGCTCGCGACCGTGCTGCTGTGCACGTTCGGCGGTCCCGGCGACGACATCGTGTTCGGCGGCTCCGGGCTGATGGAGTATGCGTCGGTGCTGCTCATCGCCGTCGGCGCGCTGCCGGCAGGCTGGCTGCTGAGCCGGCGACGGGCCGCGGCCCCCAGCACCGGGGCGGGCGCCGGGGCGCACGTTCGTTGACTACTGTGGCCGGTATGCCAGGCACCTGGGTCCGTCGAATGTGTGACGCGCGGATGATCCGCGTCCATGCCGGGGTTATGAGGAAGTGGCTCTGAACCCCCAGCACGGCACCGACCTGCCCAGCCCCAGCGTCCCCCCCGTCTCGACAGCGCCCTCGCCGGCCGCGCTGCGGCGGGTGCTGCGCCGCGCTCGGGACGGCGTGGCGCTCAACGTCGATGAGGCCGCGATCGCGCTGACGGCGCGCGGCGACGACCTGGCCGACCTGTGCGCCAGCGCGGCACGGGTGCGCGACGCCGGCCTGGAGGCAGCCAGCCGGCGCGGCGCCACCGGCAGGCTGCCGGTCAGCTACTCGCGCAAGGTCTTCATCCCGGTCACCCATCTGTGCCGCGACACCTGCCACTACTGCACGTTCGTGACGGTGCCCGGCCGGCTGCGGGCCGCTGGCAAGGGCATGTTCATGGAGGCCGACGAGATACTCGAGGTCGCCCGCCGCGGTGCCGAATTGGGATGCAAGGAAGCGTTGTTCACGCTCGGCGACCGACCGGAGGCGCGCTGGGACGAGGCGCGCCAGTGGCTCGACGAGCGCGGTTACGACTCGACGCTGGACTACGTGCGGGCCATGGCCATCCGGGTGCTCGAGGAGACCGGGCTGTTGCCGCACCTCAACCCCGGCGTGATGAGCTGGTCGGAACTCTCCCGGCTCAAGCCCGTCGCACCGTCGATGGGCATGATGCTCGAGACGACGTCGCGCCGCCTGTTCGAGACCCGCGGCGAGGCGCATCACGGCAGCCCCGACAAGGATCCCGAGGTGCGGCTGCGCACGCTGGCCGACGCCGGCCGGCTGTCCATCCCGTTCACCACCGGGCTGCTCGTCGGTATCGGTGAGACGCTCGCCGAACGGGCCGACACCATCCACGCGATCCGCCGCTCGCACAAGGAATTCGGCCATGTGCAGGAAGTGATCGTGCAGAACTTCCGCGCCAAGGACCACACCGCGATGGCCTCGGTGCCCGACGCCGGCATCGACGACTTCCTGGCCACCCTGGCCGTCACGCGGCTGGTGATGGGGCCGAAGATGCGCATCCAGGCCCCGCCCAACCTGGTGTCGCGGCAGGAGTGCCTCGCGCTGATCGGCGCGGGCGTCGACGACTGGGGCGGGGTGTCGCCGCTGACCCCCGACCACGTGAACCCGGAGCGGCCGTGGCCGGCGCTCGACGAGTTGGCCGCGGTGACCGCCGAGGCGGGATACGACCTGGTCCAACGGCTCACCGCGCAGCCGCAGTTCGTGCAGGCCGGTGCCGCGTGGATCGACCCGCGGGTGCAGGGACACGTCAACGCGCTGGCCGACCCCGACACCGGCTACGCGCTCGACGTCAATCCGGTCGGCCGGCCGTGGCAGGAACCCGACGAGGCGACCGAGTCGCTTGGCCGCACCGACCTGCACACGGCGATCGACGCCCAGGGCAGGCTGACCGAGACGCGCAGCGATCTGGGCAGCGCGTTCGGGGATTGGGAGTCCATCCGGGAGAAGGTCAACGAGCTGGCCGCACGCGCCCCCGAACGGCTGGATACCGATGTGCTGGCCGCGCTGCGCTCGGCCGAGCGGGATCCGGCCGGCTGCACCGACGACGAGTACCTGGCACTGGCCACCGCTGATGGTCCTGCGCTGGACGCTGTTGCCGCTCTTGCTGATTCGCTGCGCCGTGACACCGTCGGCGATGACGTGACATTCGTCGTCAACCGGAACATCAACTTCACCAACATCTGCTACACGGGTTGCCGGTTCTGTGCATTCGCGCAGCGCAAGGGCGACGCCGACGCGTACTCGCTGTCCACCGACGAGGTTGCCGCCCGGGCGTGGGAAGCGCACGTCGCCGGCGCCACCGAGGTCTGCATGCAGGGCGGTATCGACCCGGAGCTTCCGGTGACGGGCTACGCCGACCTGGTGCGCGCGGTCAAGGAGCGGGTGCCCTCGATGCACGTGCACGCGTTCAGCCCGATGGAGATCGCCAACGGAGCGACCAAGAGCGGCATGAGCATCCGCGAATGGCTGACCGCGCTGCGGGAGGCCGGGCTGGACACCATCCCTGGCACGGCCGCGGAGATCCTCGACGACGAGGTGCGCTGGGTGCTGACCAAGGGCAAGCTGCCGACCTCGCTGTGGATCGACGTGATCACCACCGCCCACGAAGTGGGGCTGCGGTCGAGTTCGACGATGATGTACGGGCACGTCGACCAGCCCCGGCACTGGGTCGGGCATCTGCGTGTGCTGCGTGGAATCCAGGACCGCACAGGCGGATTCACCGAGTTCGTGCCGCTGCCGTTCGTGCACCAGTCCTCGCCGCTGTACTTGGCAGGCGGCGCGCGGCCCGGGCCGACGCACCGTGACAACCGTGCGGTGCACGCGCTGGCGCGGATCATGTTGCACGGCAGGATCTCCAACATCCAGACCAGCTGGGTCAAACTCGGCGTCGAGCGCACCCAGGCGATGCTCACCGGTGGCGCCAACGATCTGGGCGGCACGCTGATGGAGGAGACGATCTCGCGGATGGCGGGCTCGGAGAACGGGAGCGCCAAGACGGTCGCCGAACTCGTCGCGATCGCCGAGGGCATCGGCCGCCCGGCGCGACAGCGCTCGACGGACTACACCCCGCTGGCCGCGTAATCGTCGCGAGCGCCTGTCATGGCGCCGATTCACAGCTGCGGCTGGTATCACAGTCAGTGTGAAGCTGCGGCGTGTGCTCACCGACGGCCGGCTCGAGGTGCAGTCGCTCGGCGCCGACGGTACGTGGCACGTCACGCAGGACAGCGCGGCGCTCGGCGGCCGGGTCTTCGATGCCGACTGGGAGCACGCCTGCGCGCAGCGCCACCTCCAGATGTCGGGCAACGTGCTGCCCTTTGCGCCCGCATCGTTTCGTGACTTCATGCTCTACGAGCGCCACGCGATCGACGCGGCACGCGGTCTGGTGAGCCGGTTCCATCCGGGTCAGTCCCTGGCCGCAGGAGTGGTCGAGCGGCTCACCCGGAAACCGTTCCCGCTGTTCAGACCCAAGCCGCTGTTCTATCGCCAGCCGATCTACTACATGTCCAATCATCTGAGCTTCGTGCCCAGCGGCACCCCGGTGCCGGTCCCGTCCTATTCGCGCGCACTGGATTTCGAGTTGGAGGTGGGTTTCGTGCTGCGCGCGCCGCTGCTCGACGCCCGGCCCGCCGAGGCGCTCGACGCGATCGGCGCCTTCGTCGTGGTGAACGATTTCAGCGCCCGCGACGTGCAACGACGCGAGATGGCAACAGGACTCGGGCCGCAGAAGGCCAAACACTTCGCATCGTCGATGTCGGTGGTGGCGGTGACGGCCGACGAGATCCTGCCGCACATCGACGACCTGACGGGGTCGGTGACCGTCAACGGAACCACCGTGGCCACCGTGTTCAGCCGCGGCATGCAGTGGACGCTGGGCGAGGTGCTCGCGCATGCCTCCCGGAACGAAAAACTCTATCCCGGTGAGCTGTTCGCCACGGGAACCTTGCCGGGTGGAAGCGGCATGGAGACTGGCCACTGGCTGCGGCCCGGCGACCGGCTGACATTGGCCATCGACCAGATCGGTGGGATCAGCCATTCCATCGTGAGTTCGGTGAAGGAGACCCCATGACAACTATTGCCGGCCTGCCCGCGCACGCGCTGCTCGTCCACGGCGTCGTCGTGCTGGCGCCGCTGACGGCGATACTGGCCATCCTGTGCGCCGTCTGGCCCGCAGCGCGAGCGCGGTTCGTCTGGCTGGTGGTGGCGCTGGCAGCGGTCAACCTGGTGCTGACGCCGCTGACCACCTCGGCCGGTGAGTGGCTGTACAACCTGGAAAGTGAGCACCGGCCGATCCTGGAGAAGCACGAGGAGCTCGGCGAGACGATGATCTACTACTCCGTCGCACTGCTGGCGGTCGCCATCGCGATCGCGGTGCTGCACGTTCTCGCACATCGGACCGACAGAACCCGGACGGTGGCCACCGTCGTCGTTGCCGTGGCGGCGGTCCTGGTCGGCGTCTCGTCGATCGTCGGTGTCGTCGGAATCGGCCATTCGGGCGCCGAAGCGAAGTGGGGCGCCGAGTAGCCCCTGTGGGGGACGTCAGGTGATCACTCGGGCCGCATCGACGATGCGGCCCGAGTGCACGAGTCTCAGGCCTGCTTGAGCGCCTCGATCTCGAGGGTGATCGTCACCTTGTCGCCGACGACGGCGCCGCCTGTCTCGAGCGGCATGTCGATGTCGATCCCGAAGTCCTTGCGGTTGAGCACCACCGAGGCCTCGAAGCCGGCCACCTCGCCGTGGCCCATGCCGGGATTGACGCCGTTGAACTCCAGCGTCAGCGAGATCGGCTTGGTGACGCCCTTGAGGGTGAAGTCACCGTCGACGACGTAGTGGTCGCCGTCGGCCCGCACCGCCGTGGACGCGAAGGTCGCGACGGGGTGGTTCTCGACGTCGAAGAAGTCGGCGGCCCGCAGGTGCGCGTCGCGCTGCTCGTTGCGGGTGTTGACGGAGTCGACGGCGATCTCGGCGGTCACGGACGGGGTGCCGTCGTCGGCGACGGTGATCGCACCGCTGAAGGTGTCGAATTCGCCGCGGACCTTGCTCACCACGAGGTGGCGTACCGAGAAGCCCACCGACGAGTGGACGGGGTCGATGGCCCAGGTGCCGGTGGGCAGGGCGGTGGCAACGGAAACGGGGCTGGTCATGGGGGTTCCTTCCGAAAGCGCGTCGGCGGGTCCGACGGTCACGCCGACTTAAACGGACCGTAGTCCGAATTCATTCCCGCCCCGCCCGTAGCTCAGCGCGTGCCCATCGGGAACGCCGATCGACGGGAGCCCACCGCGACCAGCAGCGCCGCAGCCGCCAGCGCGACCATGACCACCGGCAGTCCGAGGCCGGCAAAATGGGTGATCAACAGGCCACCGAAGAACCCGCCGCCGAAGATGGCCAGGTTGAACGCCACTCCGACCAGAGAGTTCGCCACATCGGCGTTGTCGCCGCTCGCGATCGCCGTGGCTGTCTGCAACTGGGTGGCCGCTCCGCCGAAGGCCACGCCCCACAGCGCCAGGGCGAGGAGCACCGGCGTCAGATGGCTGTGGCCGACGCCGAACAGCACACCGGCCAGCACGAAGGACGCGATGCTCGTGAACACCAGCACGCGGAGTGCGCGGTCGATCAGGGCGCCCGTGATCCATACCCCGGCTATGGCGCCGGCTCCGACGATCATCAGAGCGGTCTGCGTCGAGAGCCCGACGTCGGCGAACCTCAGGTATGTCGCGATGTAGGTGTAAAAGGTGTTGTGCGCCAACATCCACGCGACGATCACCAGCAGGATGGCGGCGACGCCGGGTATCGCGAAGACTTTGTTCACCGGGAGGCGGGAGGAGGCGCGTTGGCCGGGCGCATCGGGCACGACGGCCACCGTGAGCGCGAGCGTGACGATGGCCAAGATCGACAGCGCGACGAACGCATAACGCCATCCCAGGGTGGAACCCAGCCAGGATCCGAACGGTGTCCCGAGCGCGAGGCCGGCGGGGACGCCGATCGACGCCACCGCCAACGCGCGTCCGGCGTGCTGGGCGGGGCTGATGCGCCGGGCGTAGCCGGCGAGCAGGCCCCACAGCAGACCGGAGCACGCACCCGCGAACACCCGCGCGCCGAGCGACAGCACGATGTCGGTGGAGGCCGCGGTGACCACATTGGCAGCCAGGATGCCGAGCAGACCCGTCAAGGCAACGGGTTTGCGGCGCAGCCCGCGCGTCATCGCCGTCAGCGGGATCGCGGCGATCACCGTGCCCATGGCCCAAGCGCTGACCAACTGTCCTGCCGTGGCCTCGGAGACGGTCATCCCGGCGGCGATCTGCGGCAGCAACCCTGCCGGCATGGTCTCCGATGCGATGAGCACGAACCCCATCAACGCCATGATCAGCAGCGCGGCATACGGCAGCCGAGCGCCGGCGGCGTCCGATGAAGCGTGACGCATTGTTGTCGGAATACTCACGGTGCTCCAGATTCGAGATCGAGCGTCCGGCTGAGCGGGCGCGATGATGGACGGTGGCGTTGCCGTCACCTGGTCGGTGAACTCAGTCAAGCCGCCATCGTCGGCGCGCGGGAGTTCGCGTTGATAGGTGTACCGCTGGTGCACCCCAGAGCGACTGAAGCGCCGGCGCACTGATGTGACCCCGACCGGCTTCCCATCGATGTAAGACTTGTCAACATGGCGGCCACGTCGTACCACCACGGCAACCTCCGGCAGACGCTGCTCGACCACGGCGTCGCGCTGGCGCGCGCCGGTGGCCCCGATGCCGTGGTGCTGCGCGACGTGCAGCGCCTGGCCGGTGTCAGCAACTCGGCGGCCTACCGGCACTACGCCGACCGCCGGGCCCTGCTGGGGGCGGTGCAGATCCACGCGATGACGCAGCTGGGGGAGGCCATGCGCGACGCGGTGGCGGCGGTGCCCAACCGTGGGCCGCGCGACCGCCGGGCGCTGGCGCGGCTCAGCGCGACGGGCCGCGCCTACGTCGATTTCGCGCTCGCCGAGCCGGGGCTCTTCCGCACCGCCTTCGCCAAGGACGGACCCGACCGCGCCGACGAGAGCGTCGAGCCGTCGCGTCATCCGTTCCGGATTCTGTCGGGCTGCGTCGACGACCTCGTCGAGGTCGGAGTGCTGGCCGCGGACCGTCGTCCCGGCTTCGACGAGGCGGCCTGGGCGGCGGTGCACGGTGCGGCCACGCTCTTCCTCGACGGTCCGCTGAACCATGCAACCGCCGAGGAGCGGCGGTTGATCACCGAGCGGCTCCTCGCCGTCGTCGAAGACGGGGTGCGGTCGACGCGTTCTCGCTGACTCTATGTTGACAGCGTTAACTTGACCTGCCATGCTCGCGGGTGTTAACAGTGTCAACATCTGAGGTAGTTGCCATGTCGCTCACCGCGTCCCCGCTCAATCACCGCGTGGCATCGACGTCGAAACCGCTTGCCGCGCTTGTCGTCACGCTGGTGGCCGCACTGGCGATCAACGTGGAGACGACGATCGTCAACGTCGCTCTGCCCACCCTGAATGCCGAACTGGGCGCGTCGACCCGCGGGCTGCAGTGGATCGTCGACTCCTACAACCTGGCGTTCGCCGCGCTCGTCCTCGCGGGCGGCACCGTCGGCGACAAGTTCGGCCGGCGGCGCACGCTCATCGCGGGCCTGGTGCTGTTCGCCGCGGGCAGCGTCGGTGCGGCGCTGTGCACGACGACCGATGAGCTGATCCTGATGCGGGTGGTGATGGGTGTGGCGTCGGCGCTGATCTATCCGACCACGCTGGCGATCATCACCGACACGTTCCGCGACCCGCGTCGGCGCGCCGCGGCGATCGGGGCGTGGGGGGCGGTGACGGGACTGGGCGTCGCGATCGGCCCGATCCTCGGCGGAGCGCTGCTCGAAAAGTTCTGGTGGGGAAGCCTTTTCCTGGCGTTGGCACCCATCGCGTTGCTGGCAGCACTCGCCGCTCCGTGGGCGATCCGGGCCGCGGCGCCGGCGGACCGCACCCGAGTGGACCTCGGCGGGGTGGCCGTGTCGGTGATCCTGCTCGGCGCCCTGGTGTACACGATCATCGAGGCACCCACCCGCGGATGGGGCAGTGCCGCGACGCTCGGCGGCTTCACGGTTGCGCTCTGTGCCGCACTGATCTTCATCTGGTGGGAACGCAGCAGGCCAAATCCGCTGATCGACGTGTCGCTGTTCGCCAACCTCAGATTCAGCGCCGCCAGCGGCGCGGTCACCGTCGCGTTCTTCGCGCTGTTCGGGTTCATCTTCCTGATCACCCAGTTCATGCAGTTGCTCCAAGGCTTCAGCCCCCTGGGTACCGGCGTGCGCATCCTGCCGGTCGCCCTGTCGATCGCGATCGGCTCGGTGCTCGGCACCCGATTGGCGGTCACCCGAATCGGTACGAAATCAATTGTCACAGTAGGGCTTTTGATGATGGCTGCGTCGTTCGCCTGGATCTCGGTGATCGACCTCGGCGTCTCCTACCTCGAGATGGCGGCGCAGATGGTGCTGCTGGGCGGAGGACTGGGCCTGACCACCGCGCCGGCGACCGACTCGATCATGGGAGTGGTGCGGCCCGAGCAGGCGGGCGCGGGCTCGGCCGTCAACGACGCCACCCGCCAGGTCGGCGGAACGCTCGGGGTCGCCGTCATCGGCAGCATCTTCGCGACCCTCTACGGCAACGGCCTCGGCGACAACCCGGCCGTCGCCGCGCTACCCACCGCCCTGCGCGACCTGGTGGGCGAAGGCCTGGCCCAGGGGCTCGGTGTGGCGGCGCAGGCGCCCGAACCGGTGGCGACGGCTCTGCGCACCGGGGTGGCCGACGCGTTCCTGTCCGGGCTGCAGGCGGGGTGCCTGACGGCGACCGCAGTGTGTGTCGCGGGCGCGGTGTTCGTCGCCGTGTTCTTGCCCGCCCACCCACGCACGGCGGTCCCGGCATGACGATCGCCGACCGGTACGGGCCGTGGGCCCTGGTCACGGGTGCCAGCGACGGGATCGGCCAGGCCACAGCGCACCATCTCGCCGCCGCCGGGGTACACCTCGTTCTGGTGGCGCGCCGGGAATCCGCCCTGCATGCCCTCGCCGGGGATCTCGAGCGCAGCCATCAGATCCAGACTCGGGTGGTGGCCGTCGACCTGTCCCGTCCTACGGCGGCCGCTGAGGTGGCCGACGCCTGCGCCGGCGTGGACGTCGGGCTGGTCGTGCTCGCCGCGGGCTTCGGCGCGGCCGGCTCGTTCTTGGAGTCTCCGCTGGCCACCGCGTTGGAGATGATCAGCGTCAACGTCAGCGCGGTCACCGCACTCGCTCATGTGATGGGCGCACGGTTGGTCGCGCGCGGCCGCGGCGGCATCGTGGTGTTCGGCTCGATCCTCGGGTGGCAGGGGGTGCCCGGACAGGCCACCTACGCGGCCACCAAGGCGTACGTACAGGCGCTGGCCGAGGGACTGCACAGCGAACTCGCCGACCGCGGCGTCGACGTCGTGTCCGTCGCGCCCGGCCCGGTGCACACCGGCTTCGGGGCGCGCGCCGGCATGACGATGCGTTCGGCCACCGCGCCCGACGTGGTGGCCGCGGGCGCGCTCAGGAAACTCGGTCGCGGCGTGACCGTGGTGCCCGGCGTGCAGGGCCGGTTGCTGACGCTCGCGCTGGCGCCGCTGCCCCGCCGGTTCCGCACCGCGATCCTGGGCCGCGTGGTCGCCGGCATGGCGGACACCGCCTCGCCGTGACGCAGAGGCGCGTGGCACTAGGCGTCCAGTAAATGAGACGTTTAGTATCTGTAACCACGCGCAACCCCTAACCGGGGTGCGCGTACGAGTTAGGGCACACTGACACGCGCGTCCAAGAACCGGCAGGGATACTTGCCACAACCGGTCGCGCCCACCAGTGCGCCTGCCGGGACAGCCCCACCGGACAGGTAGTTCGAGAGGACTTAGGAGAAGTTCGTGACGTACACGATTGCCGAGCCCTGCGTCGACGTCAAAGACAAGGCATGTATCGAGGAGTGCCCCGTCGACTGCATCTACGAGGGCGCACGCATGCTGTACATCCACCCGGACGAGTGCGTCGACTGCGGCGCCTGCGAGCCGGTGTGCCCTGTCGAGGCCATCTACTACGAAGACGATGTGCCGGACCAGTGGAGCAGCTACACCCAGATCAACGCGGATTTCTTCAGCGAACTCGGATCGCCCGGCGGCGCGTCGAAGGTCGGGCAGACCGACAACGACCCGCAGGTGATCAAGGACCTGCCTCCGCAGGGTGAGGACTGAGCGCGACGGCACGGCCTGAGTGGGCGCGCCGGCAACGGAGGTCAGCGGCGCTGCCGGTGTTCCCCTGGGACACCCTGGCCGACGTCACGACGGCTGCCCGAGCCCATCCCGACGGCCTCGTCGACCTGTCGGTCGGAACTCCGGTCGACCCGGTGGCGCCGGTGATCCGCGAGGCACTGGCCGCAGCCAGCGCCGCGCCCGGCTATCCCACGACCGCGGGCACGTCCGCGCTGCGCGAGGCCGCGGTCGCGGCGCTGGCCCGCCGGTACGGCGTCACCGGCCTCGCGCCCGGTGCAGTGCTTCCGGCGATCGGCACCAAGGAGCTGATCGCCTGGCTGCCGACGCTGCTCGGACTCGGCGCGGCGGACACGGTCGTCGTGCCCGAGCTGGCCTATCCCACCTACGAGGTGGGTGCGCTGCTCGCCGGCGCCGCCGTGGTCCGCGCCGATTCGCTGACCCAGCTCGGCCCGAGCGCGCCGGCGCTTCTGTACCTGAACTCGCCGAGCAACCCGACCGGCAAGGTCCTCGGTGTCGAGCACCTGCGCAAGGTGGTCGGCTGGGCCCGTGAGCGCGGCGTGCTCGTCGCCTCCGACGAGTGCTACCTGGGACTGGGCTGGGACACCGCGCCCCTGTCAGTGCTCCATCCCGACGTCTGCGACGGTGACCACACCGGGCTGCTGGCTCTGCACTCGCTGTCGAAGACGTCGTCGCTGGCCGGCTACCGGGCCGGGTTCGTCGCCGGGGACGCGGCGGTGGTCGCCGAGCTGCTGGCGGTGCGCAAGCACGCCGGCATGATGATGCCCACCCCGGTGCAGGCGGCGATGGTGGCCGCCCTGGACGACGACGAGCACGAGCGTGAGCAGCGCGCACGCTATGCGCGGCGCCGCGAGCAGCTGTTGCCGGCGCTGCGCGCGGCCGGCTTCACCGTCGACCATTCCGAGGCCGGGCTGTATCTGTGGGCCACCCGCGGCGAGCCCTGCCGGGACACCCTGGCCTGGCTCGGCGAGCGCGGAATCCTCGTCGCACCGGGGGAGTTCTACGGTCCCCGCGGTCAGCGGCACGTCCGGGTCGCGTTGACCGCGACCGACGAGCGCATCGCCGCCGCGGCCGCACGCCTGACCCCGTAGCGCCCCGTCCCCGTCTCCCTCTCCCCTTTTCGCCCAAACCAAGTTTGGGCGGGAATGTGCGAGTGGTTCGCACCATTTCGTCGATGTCGAGGCGCGCCCGATCGCGGGAGCACAGGTGCCGTGGCCCCGCCGCCCGTCGTCGAGATCGACGAAAAGGTCTCGATGACCCGCACTTTGGCGCCCAAACGTTGGTTTGGGCGAAAGAAGACGGGGGTCAGGGTTCGGTGGCGCGCAGCGCCAGGGAGAGCACCAGGCGGTCGTCGGGGTCCTCCAGCGAGGTCGCCAGCAGCTTCTCCACCCGCCGGATGCGGTAGCGCACGGTGTTGGGGTGCACGTGCAGGCGCGCCGCGATCGCCCCGATGTCGCCGAAGCCGTCGAGGTAGGCCTGCAGCGTGATCGCGAGCATCGGCTCCTCGTCGCGCAACGCGCGCACCCGCGGATCGACGAGCCGCGGTTGGGCGGCCACCTGCGAGACGATCTCGTCGAGCAGCACCGTCGTGCGCGCCTCGTCGACCGTCGTGACCTGACCGATCGCGCCGGGGTGGCGCTGCGCGCTGTCGAACACCCGGTCCACCTCGGCGCGCGCCTGCGCCGCGGCGGCCACCCCAGCCAGCGGGCACGCCGTCACCGCCCGCACCTCGAGATCGAGTTCCCGGCGCAGCGCAGCGACCAGGCCGCGCGCCCAGGACGTCACCGACGCGGCCCCGGTGACCTTCGGCAGCACCACGAACACCCGGTCCCCGGCGCTGACCACCTGCGCGTCGGAGCGAAAAGCAGTCGCGCTCAGGGCGATCACGTCGGCGGGCACCGCACGGTGCAGGCCGCGGAACCCCACCACCGCGGCGCGGGCGTCCAGGGGGACGCCGAGATCGCGGGCCAGCGCCGCCACGTCATCGGCTTCGGCGCCGGCCAGGCCGAGCAGCTGCTGCACCCGGGCGGTGTGCTGCGACGGCGCCGCGGCCAGCCGTGCCATGATGCGCGCCGCCAGCACGGCCCCGCCGCGCAGGATCTCCTCGACGTCGTCGGCCAGCGCGGCCGAACCCTGCTGCAGCCAGATCGTCCCGGCGAAGC
This sequence comes from Mycolicibacterium psychrotolerans, assembly GCF_010729305.1. Taxonomy (NCBI): domain Bacteria; kingdom Bacillati; phylum Actinomycetota; class Actinomycetes; order Mycobacteriales; family Mycobacteriaceae; genus Mycobacterium; species Mycolicibacterium psychrotolerans. The sequence continues at coordinate 2,339,270 of NZ_AP022574.1, forward strand.
CGGACCGGCGCCGGTCGCCGGACGGGAGGTGCACGCCGACCGCCAGCCGCGGTCGCAGCCCCAGCTCGGGCCGCTCGGCGACCCGCACCACCTCCGAGCCGGCGCGCAGCGCGTCGAAGATGCCCCACTGGCCGATCCACTCCAGATGTTCGGGCGGCCCCGAGCGGCCCAGGATCGTCAGCCGGCGCAGCTCGTCGGCCTCCTCGCTGGAAGCCGAATACGCCAGCATGCGGCTGTCGGCGTCCTCGATACACACCATGCCGCGGGTGCGGTCGGCGATGGACTGGGCCAGTCCGAACAGGTCCGTACCCGAATCATGCTGTGGGTCCGCGCGGTCGCCGTGGTGCTCGAAGGCGTGGTTGACGAGGCGGTACAGATGCTCCCAGCGGGCCTGCGGTTCGACGGCGACGACCGCGGCGCCCAACGCCACCGCCCGGGTCACCGCCGGAGTTGTGGGCTCCTTGACGAAGATCGCCGCGGGCCGGCCGGCAAGCCGTTCCAGCCACCCGACCGCCTCGACGTCGGAGACCCCGAGGAGGAAGAACACGTCGGCCGGCCCGGGGCCGACGGCCAGCCCGAGACGCACGTCGTCGGCGTCGACGAGCGCCACCGAGCTGACCGGCATGTCCAGCCCCCGCGGCGCCTCGACGAGCGTCACCATCGTGCGGTCGAGCGCCAGGAGGAGCTGACCCAGGCCCAGGCCCGTCGATGTCGTCGCCATCAGCGCCTCCTGCTCTTGTGTGATCCAACCAACAAGTCTGCCAGGTGTTGTCCGATCGGCCATCGGATAACGCGACCGAAGTGGGCATTGTTAGGCACATGGATGCGATCACCGACGTACCGCTGCCCGCCAACGAGCCCGTCGGGGACTTCGCCCCCGGCTCCCCGGAACGCGCCCGGCTGCTCGACGCACTGACCCGGCTCGCCGCCGACCCGATCGACCTGCCGCACGTCATCGGCGGCCGACACCGCATGGGTGCCGGCGAGCGCATCGACGTGGTGCAGCCGCACAAGCACGCCGCGCGGCTGGGCACGCTGACCAACGCCGACCACGCCGACGCCACCGCCGCCGTCGAGGCGGCGCTCGCCGCCAAGCCCGCATGGGAGGCCACCCCGTTCGACGAGCGCGCCGCGGTGTTCCTGCGCGCGGCCGACCTGCTCGCCGGGCCGTGGCGGGAGAAGATCGCCGCGGCCACGATGCTCGGCCAGTCCAAGTCCGCCTACCAGGCCGAGATCGACTCGCCGTGCGAGCTCGTCGACTTCTGGCGGTTCAATGTCGCGTTCGCCCGGCAGATCCTGGCCGAGCAGCCGGTCAGCGGAAAAGGCGTGTGGAACCGCACGGACCACCGCCCGCTCGAGGGCTTCGTGTACGCGATCACCCCGTTCAACTTCACCGCGATCGCCGGCAACCTGCCCACCGCGCCCGCCCTGATGGGCAACACCGTGGTGTGGAAGCCGTCCCCCACGCAGACGTTTGCGGCCTACCTGACCATGCAGCTGCTCGAGGCGGCCGGCCTGCCGCCGGGCGTCATCAACCTCGTCGCCGGCGACGGCAAGGCGGTGTCCGACGTCGCGCTGGCCGACCCGCGGCTGGCGGGTATCCACTTCACCGGGTCCACGGCGACGTTCCAGCACCTGTGGCGCGAGGTCGGCACCCACATCGACCGCTACGACACCTACCCGCGGCTGGTCGGCGAGACCGGCGGCAAGGACTTCGTCGTCGCCCACGCGTCGGCGCATCCGGACGTCTTGCGCACCGCGCTGATTCGCGGCGCGTTCGACTATCAGGGGCAGAAGTGCTCGGCCGCGTCACGGGCCTACGTCGCACGGTCGGTGTGGCAGAAGATGGGTGACGACTTCCTGGGCGCCACCGACGCGCTGCGCTACGGCGACGTCACCGACCTGACGAACTTCGGGGGCGCGCTGATCGACGACCGGGCGTTCGCCAAGAACGTCGCCGCCATCGAGCGGGCCAAGGGCGCCCCGGGTGTCACGGTGGCCGCCGGCGGCGAATACGACGACAGCGAAGGCTATTTCGTCCGTCCCACCGTGCTGCTGTCCGACGATCCGACCGACGAGGCGTTCTCGACGGAGTACTTCGGGCCGCTGCTGGCTGTGCATGTCTATCCCGACGACGACTACGAGCGCATCCTCGACGTCGTCGACGGCGGGGCGCGCTACGCGCTCACCGGCGCGGTGATCGCCGACGACCGCGCCGCGGTGCTGACCGCGCAGCAGCGACTTCGGCACGCGGCAGGCAACTTCTACGTCAACGACAAGCCGACCGGCGCCGTCGTCGGCCAGCAGCCCTTCGGCGGGTCGCGGGCCTCGGGCACCAACGACAAGGCCGGCTCGCCGCTGAACCTGACGCGGTGGACGTCGGCCCGCTCGATCAAGGAGACCTTCGTGCCCGCCACCCACCACACCTATCCCCACATGGAGGGCTGAGTCATGGGCGTGTTCGGACAGTTCGCGCGGCCGGTCATCCTGGCCGCCGCCAAGCAGGACGGCTTGCGCCGCGCCGCGGAACGCGTGCCGCTGACCCGGCGGGTGGTGCACCGCTTCGTGCCGGGCGAGGGACTCGACGACGTGATGAAAGCGCTTGTCGCACTGCGCGATTCATCCCGGTTGGTGTCGATCGACTATCTCGGTGAGGACGTCACCGACGCCGACGCCGCCGACGCGACGGTGCAGGCCTACCTCGGCCTGCTCGGCGCGCTGGCCGGTCGGGCGGAGGCGGCGGAGCCGAGGGTACGTCCGCTCGAGGTGTCGCTGAAGCTGTCCGCACTGGGGCAGGCGCTGCCGCACGACGGCGAGAAGATCGCGCTGGAGAACGCGCGCACGATCTGCGAAGCCGCGCACCGCGCCGGGGTCTGGGTGACCGTGGACGCCGAGGACCACACCACGACGGACTCGACGCTGTCGATCGTGCGGGATCTGCGGGTCGACTTCGACTGGGTGGGCACCGTGCTGCAGGCCTATCTGAAGCGGACCAAGGCCGACTGCGCGGAGTTCGCGGCGTCGGGGGCCCGGATCCGGCTGTGCAAGGGCGCCTATGACGAGCCGGCGTCGGTGGCGTACCGCGACACCGACCAGATCACCGACTCCTACCTCGGATGTCTGCGCATCCTGATGGCCGGCCGTGGCTACCCGATGGTGGCCTCGCACGACCCGGAGATCATCGCCGCGGTGGCACCGATGGCGCGGGAAAACCACCGCGGCACCGACGAATTCGAATATCAGATGCTCTACGGTATCCGCGACGGCGAACAGCGCCGGCTTGCCGACGAGGGCAACCACGTGCGGGTCTACGTGCCGTTCGGCTCCCAGTGGTACGGCTACTTCGTGCGCCGGCTCGCCGAGCGTCCGGCCAACCTGACGTTCTTCCTACGTGCGCTGACCGAGCGGCGCGGTCACGCCGGATAGGCGGCGACGGGCATCACCACGGTGCCCTTGCAGATGCCGTCGAGGATCTCGGTGCGCCAACTGCCGTACATCGATCCGTCCAGCGTCGGCGCGTAGAACACCAGCGACCGGGCCGGGACGTACTCGCGCGGCACGTCGTCGCCGCGGTAACACTCCCACTGCCAGTTGTAGTTGAACACCCACTGTTTGCCGTCCCACGTGTAACGGCTCGGCTGGGGAATCGTCGGATTGCTCGGCGCCGGACCGTCGTTCGCGGTCGCCACGCAGGTGCCCGCACACGAGGTGCTGAAGGTGTACTGGGCGCGGAAGTCCGGCTCCGGCTGGCGCGCGGCGATGCTGGTGCCCAGCTTGTTCGACGCGAAGGTGATCACCGTGTAGCGCCCGCTCCAGTCCGGTGGCGCCGCCGCGGCGGTGGCGCCGGGGCAGACCCAGGCCGCCGCGACGAACGTGGCAGCCGCCAGTGCACTCCGTCGGGCAGACATGGTCCCTCACAATGGTTCTCCGGTGACCTCTGCAACCTATCCGCCCGCACCGCCGCGGTGCCCCATCGACACGACACCCACGGGCACGGTTGCGTCACGGGTTGGTCTCGTCAGGGCGCGTCAGTGTCCCGCGAGTAGCAGCAGCGTCCAGGCCGCCATCGACTGCGCGTCGGTGATCACACCCGCGCGCATCATCTGTTCGATCTCGGCGCGGCCGAACCACGCGCTGCGCATGTCCTGCTCTTCGTGTTCGCGGTCGTGCGGCCCTTCGGTGATGCCGGTGGCCAGGAACACCCGGCCGCGCTGGCTGCTCATCCCCGGCGCGACGTCGAGCATGCCGAGTTCGACCAGCGACGCCGCGGTCAGCCCAGTCTCCTCGCGGAGTTCGCGGGCCGCCAGCGCGGCCGGTTCGAGATCGGCCCGGTCGGGCGCGGTGCCCTGCGGAAACTCCCAGCGCCGCAACCCCAGCGGATAGCGGAACTGCTCCACCAGATGGAAGCGGTCCCCGTCCCGCGGAATCACCAGCGCATACGTCGGCTTGTCGACCACCGCATAGATCCCGCTGCTGCCGTCGGGCCTGCGGATGTCGTCCTCGCGGATCGTCAACCAGTTGTTCTGGTACACCTGGCGGGAACCGAGCGCCCGGATCGAATCCATCGCATCAGTATGACCGGCGGGTAGCCTCAGTTCTCGTGCTGCTGGCCTCTCTGAACCCCGCGGCCGTCGCCGGGGGCGCGGACATCGACGACGCCGTGCGCATCGACGGCGTGACCCTCAGTCGCAGCGATCTGGTGGGTGCGGCCACATCGGTCGCCGAACGGGTCGGCGGCGCCGCCACGGTCGCCGTGCTGGCCCGCCCGACGCCGGCCACCGTGCTGGCCGTCGTCGGGTGCATGATCGCCGGAGTCCCCGTCGTCCCGGTGCCCGCCGATGTGGGCGCCGCCGAGCGCAGGCACATCCTCACCGACTCCGGCGCCCAGGCGTGGCTGGGCGAACGGCCCGACGACACCGACGGTCTGCCGCACATCCCGGTGCGGCTGCACGCCCGGTCCTGGCACCGCTACGCCGAGCCGCCACCGAACGCCACCGCGCTGATCGTCTACACCTCCGGCACCACCGGCCTGCCCAAGGGCGTGCTGCTCAGTCGCCGGGCGATCGCCGCCGACCTCGACATGCTCGCCGCGGCCTGGCAGTGGACCGCCGAGGACACCCTCGTCCACGGGCTGCCGCTCTACCACGTGCACGGCCTGGTGCTGGGCCTGCTGGGGTCGCTGCGCATCGGCAACCGCTTCGTCCACACCGGTAAGCCCACACCGCAGGACTACGCGCAGGCCGTGTCCGAAGGCGGGTCGCTGGTGTTCGGCGTTCCCACCGTCTGGTCACGGATCGTCGCCGACGGCGACGCCGCCCGGGCGCTGGCGCCGGCCCGGCTGTTGGTCTCGGGTAGCGCACCGCTGCCCGTCCCGGTGTTCGACGGGCTGGCCGCGCTCAGCGGCCACCAGCCGGTGGAACGGTACGGGAGTACCGAAGCGCTGATCACGCTGAGCACGCTGGCCGCAGGTGAACGCCGGCCCGGCTGGGTGGGGCTGCCGCTCAAGGGCGTCACCACCCGGCTGGTCGCCGAGGACGGCACCGCCGTGCCGCACGACGGCGAGAGCATCGGGGCGCTGCACCTGCAGAGCCCGACGCTGTTCGACGGCTATCTCAACCGCCCCGACGCCACCGCCGAGGTGCTCGACGCCGACGGCTGGTACCACACCGGCGATGTCGCGGTGATCGACGCGGGCGGGATGCACCGCATCGTCGGCCGCGCATCGGTCGATCTGATCAAGAGCGGCGGATTCCGGATCGGCGCGGGCGAGATCGAGACGGTGCTCCTCGGTCATGCCGGGGTGGCCGAAGCCGCGGTGATCGGGGCGCCCGACGCCGACCTCGGGCAGCGGATCGTCGCGTTCGTGGTCGGCGACGCCGCCCCCGACGAGCTGATCGACCATGTCGCACAGCAGCTTTCGGTGCACAAGCGACCGCGCGAGGTCCGCGTCGTGGACGCCCTGCCGCGCAACGCGATGGGTAAGGTCTTGAAGAAGGAACTGCTGCAATGGGTCTGAGGTTCTCCGACGTCTGCATCGACGCCCACGACACGCATGCCCTGGCGTCCTGGTGGTCGCGGGTGCTCGGCTGGCCGGCCGAGGACACCGACGACGGCGACGTCGCGCTGCGCGCCCCGGCGGCCGCAGGCCCGGACTGGCTGTTCCTCGCCGTGCCCGAGGAGAAGGTGGTGAAGAACCGGATCCACTTCGACTTCACTCCGGAGGACCAGGATGCCGAGGTCGCCCGCGTGCTCGAGCTCGGTGCGCGTCGGGTCGACATCGGCCAGGGTGACGAGAGCTGGGTGGTGCTCGCCGACCCCGAGGGCAACGAGTTCTGCATCCTGGCGGCCCCCTAGTGAGTCACCTCCTTCCGCGAGCGCGCGTGTCTGCACGCAACACGCCGCGCCACGCCGGCATTTCGCGCGCGCTCGCGGCGATCGGGGGAGCGCTGGCCGTCACGCTGACCGCGTGCGCGCAGTCGCCGGAGGTGATGCTCGCCCAGACGAGCATCGTGCTGCCCCCGCCGCCGCCGGAGCCGGTGACGCCTCCGCCCGGTGACCAGCTGGCGATCGGCCCCGCCGCCGTCGACACCACCGGCGGCTGGCTCCCCGACGGCACCACGCTCTCGCCGTTCGACGTCACCAATCCGATTCTGTCGCAGATCGATCCGGCACTGCTGACCGCCGTGCAGAACGCCGCGCGGGCCGCCGAGGCCGCGGGCATCGGCCTGCGCATCACCTCGGGCTGGCGTTCGAAAGGCTTCCAGCAGCGGCTGTTCGACAATGCGGTGGGCACCTACGGCAGCGTCACGGCGGCCGCGGAGTTCGTGGCCACCCCAGAGGTGTCCAAGCACGTCACCGGTCAGGCCATCGACATCGGACCGCCCGAGGCCGATCAGTGGCTGATTGCCAACGGCAGGCAGTTCGGGCTGTGCCAGATCTACGCGAACGAGATCTGGCACTTCGAACTGGCCGCCGATGCGCAGGGCAACTGCCCGCCGCTGCGGCCCAACGCCGCGGGCTGATCTAGGGCTGAGCGGGAAAAGCGTTGCGGGACAGAGCGGCGACGGCGGTGCCTGCGCCGATCAGCGCGATCGCGACCCACGGCAGCACGCCCAGGCCGGCGGTCCCGAGCAGCGCGGCGCCGAGCGCCGATCCGCCCGCGATCCCCACATTCGATGTGGCGTTGACCCACGCGCCCGCGCGTTCGGGGGACACCGCGTGGGTGCGCACCGCGCACGCCTGATACAGCGACGGCACACCGCCGAACGCGCCGCACCAGATCGCCGTCGCGGCCAGCACGCCCGCCATCACCGGCCACGCGACACCGAGTGCCGCCACCGCGATCAGCTTGGCGCACAAGGTGATCAGTGTCGTCCCGCGCGGGTTGCGGTCCAGCCCCCGGCCCGCGTACCACAGTCCGACCAGACCGCAGGCGCCGCAGCCGAGCAGAATCGGCCCGATGAACGCCGCGTGCACCCCGCTGCCGAGGAGCAGCAGGCTGATGAACGTGTAGGCGGTGAAGTGCCCGACGAACACGAGCATGTTCGACGCGGACACCGCGACCAGCCGGCCGCGACGCCCCGGCTCACGCGCCCCGGTCTGACCGGTGTTGGTCACGCCCGGCAGCACGGCGCCGATCAACGCGAACGCGCCCACGGCCGCGACGGCCAGCACCGCGAACGGCGTCCTCCAGCCGGACGCCGCGCCCAGCGAGGTCAGCAGCGGCACGCCGAGCACCAGGCCGGCCGACACGCCGCACCCGGCGATCGCCAGCGCACGGCCGACGAGCGCCCGGGACACCAGCCGCGGGGTGTACCCGATCAGCAGCGAGAAGAACAGCGCGTGCGTCAGACCGCCGATGGTCCGCCCGGCGGCGACGACGGCGAACGACGGGGCGGCGGCGACGGCGGCGTTGCTGACCGCGTACCCCGCCACGGTGGCCAACAGCAGCGGCTTGCGGGCGAACCGCGAGGTGGCCATCGTCAGCGGAACCGCGAACAGGGCCACCATCACCGCGTACAGCCCGACGAGCAGTCCCGTCGTGGCGTCCGACACCCCGAACGCCGCACCGAGGTCGGGCAGCAGGCCCACCGGGAGCATCTCGGTCGTGACCGCCAGACACGATGCCAGCGCCAGCGAGAGCAGAGCGGGCAGAGCGTCGCGAAGTCCGCGCGTCGCGGCCTGATCGGTGGTCACACTCACGCATCATGAATATACTCAACCACCGAGTTTAAACAAAAGGAATACTCCTCCATGGTCTCTCCGCAGTCCGGACGGCTCCGGTGGCACAGTGCCGCCGAGCTTCTCGGGGTCGTGCGCGCCGAGCCGGGCATCACCCGGGCCGCGGCTGCCGCGCATCTCGGAATCGGCAGCGGCGGGGCCAGCGAACTGATCGCCCGGATGCGCGCCGTCCGGCTGCTCGACGAGGCGCCTGCTCCGGCGCGGGGTCGGGGCCGGCCGACCACGGTGCTCGGCGGCCATGACGAGGGCCCGCTCGTCCTGGCCGCGGAACTGCGCGCCGCGGACTGGCGGCTGGCGCTGGCCGGTGTGGACGGCAGGCCCGACGTGGTGGCGCACCACGAATACCGGGGCGACCTCGATGACGCGCTCGGACGGCTGGCAAGCGCGATCGGCACCGCCTATCGCCGCAATGCGAACCGGCTGACGGCGGTCTCGGTGTCGGTGGCGGGAACGGTCAGCGATGCCCGGCTGGTGCAGTTCACCCCGCGCGGCCGCCGCGACGTCGACCTGACGGTGCTGATTGCGAAAATCCCGCGCCGCGCCGGGGTTTCGGTCCTGGTCGGCAACGACGCCACGCTGGCGGGGCTCGCGGAGGCGCGCACCGGTGCCGCCCGCGCCGCGACGACCGCGCTGTTTCTGATGGTGGCCAAGGGTGTCGGTGGGGCTCTGGTGGTGCACGGTGAACCGGTGTCCGGAGCGCACGGCGCGGCGGGGGAGTACGGTCACATCCCGTTCGGTGATCCGGCGCTGGTCTGCCCCTGTGGCGCCCGCGGCTGCTGGGATCTCACCGTCGACGGTCGTGCGATGGCGCGTCACCTCGGCGCCGACGAGCCCGCCGACCCAGTCGACTATCTGCACGGGCTCTCCGAGCGTCGGGATGCCGAGACGCGCAGAGCGTTTCGGAAGGTTGCGGCCTCGCTCGGCCGCGGGACCGGAGCGCTGGTGAACCTGCACGATCCTCAGGTGGTGACGCTGGGCGGCGTCGCGGCGCTGCTGCGGGCACACGCCACCGAGGAGTTCGAGGCCGCCTACCGCGACGCGCTGATGGCGTTCCGCAAGGAGTCACCGCCCCCGGTGCGCGACGCCCAGCACGGTGAGGACGGACCACTGCACGGCGCGGTGATCCGGGCGCTCGACCACATCACGACGCCCGACGCGCTGGCCGCGTGGGCGGCGCGGCAACGGGCTTGACCGGCGTCAGTTGGCGTGCAGCGCCTCGTTCAGCGTGATGCCGGTGCCGTCGCGCTTGACCACCTCGACCGCCCCGGTCAGCGAATTGCGGCGGAAGAGTAGTTTGTTCGCGCCGGAGAGCTCCCGGGCCTTCACGCTCTGACCGTCGCCGGTGACCACCTTCGTGCCTGCGGTGACGTACAGCCCGGCCTCGATCACGCAGTCGTCCCCCAGCGAGATGCCCAGGCCCGCATTGGCGCCGAGCAGGCACCGCTTGCCGATCGAGATCACCTGCGTGCCACCGCCGGAGAGCGTGCCCATGATCGACGCGCCGCCACCGACGTCGGACCCGTCGCCGACGACGACACCGGCCGAGATGCGGCCCTCCACCATCGAACTGCCCAGCGTGCCGGCGTTGTAGTTGACGAAGCCCTCGTGCATCACCGTGGTGCCAGGCGCCAGATGCGCTCCCAGCCGGACCCGGTCGGCGTCGGCGATGCGCACCCCCGACGGCATCACGTAATCGACCATCCGGGGGAACTTGTCGACGCCGTACACGGTGACCTGGCCGCGCCGGCGCAGCCGGGCGCGCACCGTCTCGAAACCCTCGATCGCGCAAGGGCCGTAGTTGGTCCACGCGACGTTGGTGAGTACGCCGAAGAATCCGTCGGCGTTCAGCCCGTGCGGCGCCACCAGCCGGTGCGAGAGCAGATGCAGCCGCAGATACGCGTCGTAGGCGTCGACGGCCTTGTCCTCCAGCGACGCGATCACCGTGCGGACCACGACGGTCTCGACGTCGCGGTCCTCGTCGCGGCCGGCGAGCTCCGCCAGCTCGGCGGGCACCTCGGCGACCGAGAGCCGCACGGTGCCGCCGGAAACACCGTCCGCGCCCAGTTCAGGAGCGGGGAACCACACGTCGAGAACAGTCCCGTCGGCGGCGAGGGTGGCCAGGCCGATACCGGAAGCGCCAGAAGCTGCTGAAGTCACGGTGCTTCAGGCTACCGGTGCGCCTAGCATCGCTTCACGGTGTCCCGACCAGGTCAGGAGGCGAACCACGAGTACCGACGTGACGTTGCGCCAACTGCGCTACTTCGCCGTCCTCGGCCAGGAGCTCAACTACCGGCGTGCCGCCGAGAAGTTGTTCATCACCCAGCCCGCCCTGTCCACCGCCATCAAGCAACTCGAGCACCATTTCGGTGTCGTGCTGTTCCGGCGCAACACCCGCGAGGTCGCGCTCACCGATCTGGGCGCCGCCTGGCTGCCGCAGGTGCAGCAGGCCCTGTCCGGTGTCGACGCCGTCGTCGACAATTTGGTCACGCTCTCGGGTACGCGCCTGGGGGTGCTGCGCGTCGGCTACCTCATCGGCACGGGGGCCGACCTGCTGTTCCGGCTGGTGCGGCACTTCGAGGCCGCCTACCCGGACGTCACCGTCGAACCGATCGAATTCGATTTCGCCGACCCGACGGCGGGCCTGGCCGATGGCACCACCGAGGTCGCGATCATCCGGCCGCCGGTCGACCTGCCCGAGCACCGCATGCTGATCCTGGACTCCGAATCGTGGGTGGCCTGCCTACCGCGCGACCACCGGCTCGCCGGTCACCACGAGGTCTCGATCGTCGAACTGCTCGACGACCCGATCGTGTGCGCGCCCCTGACCGCCGGAACCTGGCGCGACTACTGGCTCGCGATGGACGTGCGCGGCAACCGGCCCCCGACGATCGCCGCGGTGGCCGCCACCTACGAGGCCGAGACCACCGCGATCGCCCGCGGGCTGGGCATCAGCTTCACCACCTCGTCGGTGGCCCGGTTCTACGACCGGCCCGGCATCGCCTACGTGCCGATCAACGACAGGCCACCCAGCCACACCGCGCTGGCCTGGAATCCCGGCAACCTGACCCCGCAAGCCGACGCCCTGGTCCGGCTCGTCCAGGAGCAATGGAGCGGAGGCGAGTATTGAGGTGAGCGGCACTGATAAACGCAGCTTATGACTAGATCAAAAGATCGAACTTCCGGTGTCGGCGTAATGACGGTTGTCTGTCTGCAGGTGTTCATCCCCACGGCTTGACCTGGAGCGACCATGACCGACGCAGTGATCCGACCCACTCATACAGAACAGCCCGTCCCGACGCCGAACGCCGAGGACGCGGTCCTGGCCGAACTGGGCTACGCCCAGAAGCTGGACCGCTCGGTCGGCACCCTGGCGTCCTTCGCCATCGGGTTCGCCACCATCAGCGCCACCACCGCGGTGTTCACCGGCTTCGGCGCCGGCTACTTCACCGCAGGCGCACCGTTCGTCTGGACGCTGCTGCTCGCCGGCGCGGTGTTCGCACTGTGGACGTTCATCGCCGCCGACCTGACCGCCAAACTTCCCCTCGCCGGCTACTCCTATCAATGGATCAGTCGGATCAACGGGCCGAACCTCGCCTGGTTCACCGGGTTCATCGCGCTGTTGGGCTGGGTCTGCGGCATGACCGGCGTCGGCTTCATCCTGTCCGGCTACCTCGGCGGGCTGTTCGGCTGGAGCATGAGCCAGAGCGCGCAGATCCTGCTCGCCATCGCCGTGGTGTTCGTCTGCGTACTCATCAACATCTACGGCGTGCGGTTCGCAACGATGGTCAACAACATCGGCGTCAGCCTCGAACTGGTCATCACCGTCGGCGCCACCGCGCTCATCGCGATCATCGCGTTCTCGGCGCCGGAGAACCACCAGCCGATCTCGACCCTGTTCACCGGCGGGCAGTCCGGCGACAAGGACTCTTACCTGCTGGCGTGGCTCGCCGCGGCGCTGGGGCCGTTCTTCGGCCTGATCGGCGTCGAATCCGGAGCCGACGTCGCCGAGGAGACCAAGAACGCCCGCCGCGTGGTGCCGAAGACCATGTTCTACGCGCTCATCACCTCGATCGTCATCGAATTCCTGATGTACGTGGTCTACGTGCTGGCCATCAAGGATGCCGCTGCGGTCGAAGCCAATTCGGCCGCCCCGATCGAGGAGATCATCACCCAGCAGGCCGGTCCCGTCGTCACCAAGATCGTGGTGGCCGTCGCGCTGACGAACATCCTGGCGTGCCTGCTGGCCAACATCCTGGTGGCCACTCGGCTGACGTACTCGATGGCCCGCGACAACATGCTGCCGTTCTCCCACGTATGGCGCCACGTCTCACCGAAGAGCAAGGCTCCGACGTACGCGGTGCTCGGATTGGGCTGCCTGTCAACGGTTCTGCTGCTCTCGGCGCTGGTCAACGAGAAGGCGTTCAACTACATCATCGGCATCGCGTCGCTGCTGTTCTTCTTCGTCTACATCCTGCAGACCATCGGCCTGATCGTCGGCTACCGGCGCGGCACGATCCCACAGGGTGAGCCCGGCACCTTCGACCTCGGCCGGTTCCGGCTTCCGCTCTACGTGACGGCGCTCGTGGTGTTCCTCGCCGTCGCGGTGGCCCTGCTCTTCCTTCCGCAGTTCACCAGCAACAAGTGGGTGTTCCTCGGCATCGTCGCCGTCGCGGCGCTGTGGTGGGCCACCGGCCTCAAGGCGCGCCTGGCGCGCGGTGACGCCGGCGCGACGTACGCCAAGACCCACCAACTCTGATCCCCGAAAGGACCTGACATGACTGCTGTTTCCGACCTCGGAACCTCCAACCTCGTCGCCGTCGAGCCCGGCGCCATCCGCGAAGACACCCCGCCCGGCTCGGTGATCCAGTACAGCGAGTACGAACTCGACACCTCCAGCCCGTTCGCCGGCGGCGTCGCCTGGATCGAGGGCGAGTTCATCCCGGCCGAGGACGCCCGGATCTCGATCTTCGACACAGGATTCGGCCACTCCGATCTGACCTACACCGTGGCGCATGTGTGGCACGGCAACATCTTCCGGCTCGGCGATCACCTCGACCGCCTCCTCGACGGCGCGCGCAAGCTGCGCCTGGACGCCGGGATGAGCAAGGACGAACTCACGGACATCACCAAGAAGTGCGTGTCGATGTCGCAGCTGCGCGAGTCGTTCGTCAACCTGACCGTCACCCGCGGCTACGGCCGCCGCAAGGGCGAGAAGGACCTGTCGAAGCTCACCCACCAGGTGTACATCTACGCGATTCCCTACCTGTGGGCGTTCCCGCCGTACGAGCAGATCTTCGGCACCACCGCGGTGGTGCCCCGGCACGTGCGCCGCGCCGGGCGCAACACCGTCGACCCGACCATCAAGAACTACCAGTGGGGCGACCTGACCGCCGCCAGCTTCGAGGCCAAGGACCGCGGCGCGCGGACGGCGATCCTGCTCGACGCCGACAACTGTGTGGCCGAAGGCCCCGGCTTCAACGTGTGCATCGTCAAGGACGGCGTGCTGGCGTCGCCGTCGCGCAACGCGCTGCCCGGCATCACCCGCAAGACGGTGTTCGAGATCGCCGACGCGATGGGCATCGAGGCGACGCTGCGCGACGTCACCAGCCACGAGCTCTACGAGGCCGACGAGATCATGGCCGTCACCACCGCCGGCGGTGTCACCCCGATCAACACCCTCGACGGCGAGCCGATCGGCTCCGGTGAACCCGGTCCGATGACCGTGGCGATTCGGGACCGGTTCTGGGCGCTGATGGACGAGCCGTCGCCGCTGATCGAGGCCATCGAGTACTGACCGCTCACACCGAGAGGGCGAGCGCGACCGCCACCGCGAAACCGAAGGCCGCCGTCCCGTAGCCGAGGAGCGCCACCTCCAGCGAGGGCACCTCGACGGTGGTGGCTTCTTTCCTGATGCGCCGCGACCGTCGGTAGCTGAGGCCGAGCACCATCAGCGCCAGCAGCCCGGCCACCGCCGCCAGCACGGTCCGCCCCGCGACGGGCGGCCCGTGGTGGCGGATCATCATCAACGCTCCGCCGACGAGCAGGCCCAGGGAACTGCGCTCCCACGACAGCAGGGTTCGTTCGGCCTGCAGACCTGGCTTGGCGGTCTCCGGCGCGGGCACGTCAGCCGTCCGCCGGCGGCCAGACGAGCAGGACGACGAGGACGCCGAGCGTCATCACGAAGATGCCGGTCCCGAGGAGAACCGGAATGCGGGTCCGCGGCAACTCGGCGCCGCTGCGCATGGCCTCCTGCACGATGCGCCACCGCCGGACGGCGACCACGGCGAGCAGGCCGCCTGCCAGGGTCAGCGTCACGCTCAAGAGGTGCCGCACCCCGGCGATCCCGAATGCCGGCACGAACTGGACGATGGCCACCCCGCCGGCGATCAGCGCCAGTGCGGTGCGGATCCACGCCAGGAACGTCCGCTCGTTGGCGAGGGTGAAGCGGTAGTCCGGCTCCTGCGGTGACGGCGTCATTCGGCTGAGCCCTCCCTCTCCGGCGGACGCGTCCGGGGCTCTCACGCTAGCGAACCGGCTAACGTGGTGTCTCGTGCTCGACCTTCATGGTGATCCGATCGCGCTGACGGCGGCGCTGGTGGACATCCCCAGCGAATCACGCCACGAGCAGCGCATCGCCGACGAGATCGAGACCGCGCTGCGCGAACAGACCACCGGCTTCGAGATCGTCCGCAACGGCGACGCCGTGCTCGCCCGCACCCATCTCGGCAGGCCCTCGCGCGTCCTGCTGGCCGGCCACACCGACACCGTCCCCGCCGCCGACAACGTGCCCAGCCGCCGCGACGGTGAGCTGCTCTACGGCTGCGGCACCTCCGACATGAAGTCCGGCGACGCGGTGTTCCTGCACCTGGCCGCCACCGTCGCCGACCCGGCGCATGACATCACGCTGGTGATGTACGACTGCGAGGAGATCGAGGCATCGGCCAACGGCCTCGGCCGCATCGAGAAGGAGATGCCCGACTGGCTGGCCGCCGACGTCGCGATCCTCGGGGAACCGTCGGGCGGTCTGATCGAGGCCGGCTGCCAGGGCACCCTGCGGGTCGTCATCGGCGGCACCGGCACCCGCGCGCACTCGGCCCGATCATGGTTGGGCGACAACGCGATTCACAAGCTCGGCGCTGTGCTGGCCCGGCTGGAGGCCTATCGGGCGAGAAGCGTGAACATCGACGGCTGCGTGTACCGCGAGGGCCTGTCGGCGGTGCGGATCGAGGGCGGCGTCGCCGGCAACGTCATCCCCGACGCCGCCTCGGTGACGGTGAACTTCCGCTTCGCGCCCGACCGCAGCGTCGAGCAGGCCTATGCGCATGTGCGTGAGGTGTTCGACGGACTCGACGTGGCCGTCGAATTGACCGACGCCGCGGCGGGAGCACTGCCCGGCCTGAGCCGGCCCGCGGCGGCCGCGCTTGTCGCCGCCGCCGGGGGAGAGGTCCGGGCCAAGTACGGCTGGACCGACGTGTCGCGGTTCGCGGCGCTGGGTGTCCCCGCGGTGAACTACGGTCCGGGCGACCCGAACACCGCGCACCGCGCCGACGAGCACGTCGAGGTCGGACAGATCACCGCGGTCACCGAGATGTTGCGGCGGTACTTAATCGGTTGACGGGTCTGGTTACCCTGGACCCATGCTCTCGCGCTGACGACCTCGTCCCGCCGTCTGTTCCCCACGAGTACGTCTCGAGAGTTCCCCCATGCCATCGATCGTCCTGTCGCACGTCTCGTTCTCCTGGCCCGACGACACCCCGGTGTTCACCAACCTGTCGTTCTCGGTCGGTCCCGGCCGCACCGGGCTCGTCGCCGGAAACGGCGCGGGCAAGACCACGCTGCTCGAGCTCGTCGCCGGCGAGCTGACCCCCACCGCAGGCACGGTCACCGTCGACGGCACGGTCGGCTACCTGCCCCAGACGCTGCCGCTGCTCGACGACCGCACGGTCGCCGAACTGCTGGGCGTGGCCGGCGTGATCGCCGCGCTCGACGCACTGGCCCGCGGCGATGCCGGCGAGCAGGTGTTCGCCGCGATCGGCGAGGATTGGGAGGCCGAGGAGCGGGCCCGCGCCCAGCTCGACCGCCTCGGACTCGGCCACATCAGTCTGGACAGATCCCTGCGCACCCTCTCCGGTGGTGAGGTGGTCACCCTGGGACTCGCACGGGAGTTGTTGCGACGCAGCGACGTTCTGCTCCTCGACGAGCCGACGAACAACCTCGACCGGGACGCGCGCGGTCGACTCTACGAGGCGCTCGACGAGTTCGGCGGCTGCCTGCTGCTGGTCAGCCACGACCGGGTGCTGCTCGACCGCGTGGACCGCATCGCCGAGCTGCGTGGTGACGAAATCACTCTGTACGGAGGCGCTTTCAACGCCTACCGGGATGCCGTCGACGGTACCGAACAGGCCGCCCGCAGCGCGGTCCGGCAGGCCGAGCAGCACCTCCAGCGGGAGAAGCGCCAGCGTCAGCAGGCCCGGGAGCGCGCCGACCGGCGCGCCGGCACGGCCCGGCGCTCGCTGCCCGATGCGGGCCTGCCCAAGATCGTCGCCGGGGCGATGAAGCGGCGCGCGCAGGAGACCGCCGGACGCGCCGACGACGTGCACGCCCGGCGGCTCGACGATGCCCGTGCCCGGCTCGAGGCGGCCGAGCGCGCGGTGCGCGACGACGAGACCCTGGTCCTGGACCTGCCGGACACCGTGGTGCCGGCGGGGCGAACATTGCTGCGGTGCAACGATGTCCGTCTCGAGCGAGGCGGGCGGCAGGTGCTCGCCGGGGTGAACCTGACGGTGCGCGGTCCCGAGCGGATCGCCCTGACCGGGCGCAACGGCAGCGGAAAGACCACGCTGTTGCGAATACTGCTCGGGGAGATCCCGCCCGACGGCGGCACGGTCGAGCGCTTCGACGGCCGGATCGCCTACCTCTCGCAGCGGTTGGATCTGCTCGACGACGAGCGCACGGTGGCAGACAACCTCGCCACGGCCGCCCCGACGCTGTCCGTGACGCGCCGACGGCATCTGCTGGCACAATTCCTGTTTCGCGGTGACGCTGTTGATCTGCCGGTCGGCGCGCTGTCGGGCGGGGAGCGACTGCGCGCGACGCTGGCGTGCGTGCTGTTCGCGGAACCGGCGCCGCAGCTGCTGCTGCTCGACGAACCGACCAACAACCTGGATCTGGTCAGCGTCGCCCAGCTCGAAGCCGCACTGGCCGCCTATCGGGGCGCGTTCGTCGTCGTCAGCCACGACGACGCGTTCCTGGCCGGGATCGGCGTCGACCGCACCCTGGACATCGACGACGGTGTGCTGCGCTGACCCTCAGGCGTTTTCGGCCGCGGCCAGCGCGGCCCGGCCGAACGCACAGTCGACGGTGTCACACAGCCGGCGCAGCGTCTCGACGCCGCGCGGATCACCCAACTGCACCGCGTCGGCCGCCGCCCTCAGCGCGACGGCGTGCTGCCCGCCGCGTTCGGCGGCCTTGACGGCATCGCGCACCGCCGCCACCGCGCCGTGGGAGTCCCGGCGCGCCGCGGTGGTCCACGCCCGGGCCAGCGCCAGCTCCGGTGCGAACAGCATCGACTTCAACCCGTGCCGGGACTCCGCGCGCGCCAACGCCTTTCCCGCCTCGACGGTCTCCCCGAGCCGGCCCAGCGCCTGCGCCAGCAGCATCCACGCCAGCGGCCCCCACGAGTACCCCGTCGGCGCCAGCGCCACGGCCGCGTCCCGCAACAGGGGAACCGCCCGCGGCGTCTCACCGGTCGCGATCAGCACGTCGGCCGTCAGCACCTCGCCGATCGCGCGTCCGGGCTGCCTGCGCTGGGCGAAATCGGTGAGCCGCTGCGCCAGCGCAAGCGCCCTGTCGGGTTCGCCGTTCAGCAGCAGCGCGGTGGTTTGACCGAAGCCGCTGGTGAACCGCAGCAGCCCCGGTTGCCCGGCCGACATGGCCCGCTCGGCCAGCGCGTCGACCTCGGCCAGCCGGCCCATCCGGGCCGCGCACAACGCCGCCGCCGAACCCGCCCACCCGATCGCGGTCTCGTCGGCGATCGTAGAGTCCAGCACCTGGTGTGCGAGTTCGGTTGCGCGACCCAGGTTTCCGGCGTTCATGGCGAAGGTGGCCGACAGCGCGTCGAGCGTCGTGCGTGCCGCCGCGGAGCTGACCTTGCCGCGGGTCGCCTGCAGGAACGCCGTGGCGCGTTCCGGTTCGGACAGCATCCAGAACTGGTTGGCCGCGGTGGGCAGGGCCCAGGCCATCAGCTCCTCTTCGCCCAGCGCGCCGGGATCGATCTCGGCGAGCACCGCGTCGGCGTCACGGCCGCGGCCCTGCCACGCCAGCGCGTACCCGACCGTGAGACGCGCGTCCAGAACCGGCTCCCGCTCGAGCACGGCCCGGCCCAGCCGTTCGCTGAGTTCCAGATCGCCCAGCCGTAGCGCATCGCGCGCGGCCGCGCACACCTCGGCCACCGGCTGCGGCCGGTCGCTGCCGATGGCGAGCGTCGCCAGCCGCAGCCGGCCGACCACTCCGCGCGGCCCCGCCGCGGCCAGGCGCCCCACCACCGCGGTGCGCAGCCGCCGCAGGTCGGGGCCGCCCAGCTCGCCGCGCACCGCGTCGCAGAACAGCGGGTGCGCCGCACGCACCCCGTCGTCGTCGACGGCGATCGCGCCGGTCTGCACGGCCTCGTCGACGGCGTGTGCGCTGGTCAGCACCGCCACGTCCTCCAGGCTGAGCGGTTCGTACACCGACAGGACCTCCAGCACCCGGCGGGAGGCGGCGGGCAGGGCGTCGACGAAGTCGGTCACCTGCGCCATGAGCCGGGCGTCATCGTGGCCCGGCGGGTCCACGTCGACGCGGGTCACCAGGCCGTCCCGCCACAGCGCGGCGATCTCGGCGGGGGCCTCGTTGTCGCTGGCGGACAACAGTATTCGCACTGTCGCGCCCACGGCCAGCTGGTAGACCAGCGCCGCCGAGAGCGGGTCGAGCAGATGCGCGTCGTCGATCACCAACAGCCGGCCATCGCCCAGACTCTCGCGGGCGACGCGCAGCACCGCTGCGGTCTTCCCGACCTCGGGCACCTCGAGGAGATGTTCGAAGGCCGCGAACGGTATCGACCGGCGCGCCGAGGTGGCGTGCACCCAGTCGACTCGGGGGAAGTCGGCGCCGAGGCGCTCGACCGCGCGGCGCGTCAGCCAGGTCTTGCCGACGCCGGCGGGCCCGATCAGCGCCGCGCCCGAGCGGTGCGCCACGCCCGACTCGAGTTGTGCCAGCGCAGGTTCGTCCGGTGCGGTCACCCAGGGGACAGGCGCGGGGACAGGCACCGCCGGAGTCTATGGCTAAGTTTTAGCTCGTGTCCTGCGAACCTGACCGTCGGTGGGCCGTCTGCGTCTATTGCGCCTCGGGCCCCACCCATCCCGATCTTCTCGACCTCGCGCGCCGGGTCGGCACCGGCATCGCCGACCGGGGCTGGGCGCTGGTGTCCGGTGGCGGCAACGTCTCGGCGATGGGAGAGGTGGCCGCCGCGGCCCGCTCCCACGGCGGCCACACCATCGGGGTCATCCCCAAGGCGCTCGTGCACCGCGAGGTCGCCGACACCGAGGCCGACGAGCTCGTCGTCACCGACACCATGCGTGAGCGCAAACAGGTGATGGAAGACCGGGCCGACGCGTTCATCGCGCTGCCCGGCGGCATCGGCACGCTCGAGGAATTCTTCGAAGCCTGGACAGCGGGCTATTTGGGTATGCACTCCAAGCCGATCGTGATGCTCGACACCCTCGGGCACTACGACGGACTGCTGGCCTGGCTACGCGGGCTGGTCGGAAGCGGGTACGTCGCTGAGGGCGCACTGGAGCGTC
The DNA here is from genome assembly GCF_010729305.1 of Mycolicibacterium psychrotolerans. Lineage (NCBI taxonomy): Bacteria > Bacillati > Actinomycetota > Actinomycetes > Mycobacteriales > Mycobacteriaceae > Mycobacterium > Mycolicibacterium psychrotolerans. Next base: position 2,359,348 of record NZ_AP022574.1, read on the forward strand.
TGATCGTCGTCGACGACGTCGAGTCCGCTCTGGCCGCGTGCGCGCCCGGCTAGGGTGACCGACACAACGAGCGGGAGGAGCGGGGAATGAGTGGGAAGTCCGGCAAACGGAGCAGTGTCGGGGTGCTCGACATCGCGGGCCAGGTACCGGGACTGCTGATGGACACGCCCACGATCCTGCAGGGGGTCGTCACCGGATTCCTGGCCCGCCCGACGGCGAAGACGTCCATCGGCAAGGTGTTCCAGGACCGTGCGGGCCGTTACGCGGACAAGGTGTTCATCAAGTTCGAGGACACCGAGCTGACGTACGGCGAGGCCAATGAGACGGTCAACCGCTACGCCTCGGTGCTGGCGGCGCGCGGGGTCGGCCACGGCGACGTCGTCGGTGTCATGCTGCGCAATTCGCCCGACTCTGTGCTGCTGATGCTCGCCGTGGTCAAGTGCGGCGCGATCGCCGGCATGCTCAATTACCACCAGCGCGGTGACGTGCTCAAGCACAGCCTCGGGCTGCTCGAGGCGAGGGTCGTCGTCACCGAGGTGGACCTGGTGGAGCCGATCAACGAGAGCGGCGCGGACACCTCCGGTCTGGTCACCGTCGACGAGATGAAGCAGCTCGCCGCCACCGCACCGACCACCAACCCGGCCACCACCTCGGCGGTGCTCGCCAAGGACAAGGCGTTCTACATCTTCACCTCGGGCACCACCGGCATGCCGAAGGCCAGCGTGATGACCCACTACCGCTGGCTGCGCGCGCTGGCCGGGTTCGGCGGCCTGGGAATGCGGCTGAACAGCAGCGACACGCTGTACTGCTGCCTGCCGCTCTACCACAACAACGCACTGACCGTCGCGCTGTCGTCTGTGCTGAACTCCGGCGCGACCCTCGCCCTGGGCAAGTCCTTCTCGGCCTCGAAGTTCTGGGACGACGTCATCCGCTACGAGGCCACCGCGTTCGTCTACATCGGTGAGATCTGCACCTATCTGTTGGGCAAGGAGGAGAAGCCCACCGACCGCCAGCACAAGGTGCGGGTCATCGCGGGCAACGGTCTGCGCCCGGCGATCTGGGACGACTTCACCGAGCGGTTCGGCATCAAGCGGGTCTGCGAGTTCTACGCCGCCAGCGAGGGCAACACCGCGTTCGTCAACGTCCTCAACATCGACAAGACCACCGGGATCTGCCCGACGCCGGTCGCTTTCGTCGAATACGACCAGGACACCGGCGAGCCCAAGCGGGACGAGAAGGGCCGGCTGCGCAGGGTCAAGAACGGCCAGCCGGGTCTGCTGCTGTCCAAGGTGAGCAACTTCCAGCCCTTCGACGGCTACACAGACAAGGATGCCACCGAGAAGAAGCTGGTCCGCGACGCCTTCAAGGAGGGCGACGTCTGGTTCAACACCGGAGACCTGATGCGCGCGCAGGGCTTCGGGCACGCCGCGTTCACCGACCGGCTCGGCGACACGTTCCGGTGGAAGGGCGAGAACGTCGCCACCACCGAGGTCGAGGCGGCGATCTCGACCGACCCTCAGGTCGAGGAGGCGACGGTCTTCGGCGTCGAGGTGCCCGGCGCGGGCGGCCGGGCCGGGATGGCGGCGGTGCAGCTCAAGGAGGGCCAGGAGTTCGACGGCAAATCGCTCGCCAAGGCGGCCTTCGACAAACTGCCCGGCTATGCGGTGCCGCTGTTCGTCCGGGTGGTCGAGGAGCTGGCGCACACGTCGACGTTCAAGAGCCAGAAGGGCGATCTGCGCAAGGAGGGCTACGGCAAGGCCTCCGGCGACGACGACGACACCGAGGACGTCGAGATCGACGACCCGATCTACGTGCTGTCCGGCAAGGACGAGGGCTACGTGCCGTTCTACGACGAGTACCCCGAAGAGGTCGCGGCGGGCAAGAAGCCCAAGTAGCGAGTGATTTCGGCGTGCTTGTCGTCGCTCAGCGTCGATAATCACGCCGAAATCTCCCCGCCCGTAGCCTGGGAGGCGTGGAGCGGACTTTTCTCGGGCGGCCGGTGGCCGGTGATCGCGCGCTGATCATGGCGATCGTGAACCGGACGCCGGATTCGTTCTACGACCGCGGCGCCACGTTCACCGACGAGGCCGCCAAGCAGGCGGCCCACCGCGTGGTCGCCGACGGCGCCGACATCGTCGACGTCGGCGGGGTGAAGGCGGGGCCGGGGCAGACCGTCGGCGTCGACGAGGAGATCGCCCGGGTAGTGCCGTTCATCGAATGGCTGCGGGCCACCTTCCCCGACCAGTTGATCAGCGTCGACACCTGGCGCGCCGAGGTCGCCAAGCAGGCGTGCGCGGCCGGGGCGGACCTCATCAACGACACCTGGGGTGGGGCCGATCCGGATCTGGCGGCCGTCGCGGCCGAGTTCGACGCGGGTCTGGTGTGTTCGCACACCGGCGGTGCGGTGCCCCGGACCCGGCCGTTCCGGGTGAACTACGGGATCACCGAGCGCGGCGTGGTCGACGACGTGCTCGCCGAGGTGTCCGCGGCCGCCGAGCGCGCGGTGGCGCTCGGGGTGCGACGGGACGGCATCGTCATCGATCCGACCCACGATTTCGGCAAGAACACTTACCACGGTCTTAGTTTGTTGCGCCATGTGAAAGAGCTTGTAAACACTGGATGGCCCGTCCTGATGGCGCTGAGCAACAAGGATTTCGTCGGGGAGACTCTGGGGGTGGGACTCACCGACCGCCTCGAGGGCACCCTGGCTGCGACCGCGCTCGCCGCCGCCGACGGTGCCGCGATGTTCCGGGTGCACGAGGTGGGCCCCACACGTCGGGTACTGGAGATGGTGGCGTCGATCCACGGCGTCCGTCCACCGCAACGCACGGTGAGAGGACTGGCATGACGGTGTTGTCTGATCGCGTCACGGACACGGTCGCCGATGGGATGGCCGGGCACCGCTGGCTGACCGATCACAGCTGGAGCCGGCCGTCCTGGACGGTCGCCGAGTTGGAGGCCGCCAAGAAGGGCCGCACGGTCTCGGTCGTGCTGCCCGCGCTGAACGAGGAGGAGACGGTCGCCGGGGTGGTCGAGACGATCACCCCTTTGCTCGGCGGGCTGGTCGACGAGCTCATCGTGCTGGACTCCGGCTCCACCGACGACACCGAGATCCGCGCGGTCGCCGCGGGCGCACGGGTGGTCAGCCGCGAGGTCGCGCTGCCCGAGGTGGCCCCCCAGCCCGGCAAGGGTGAGGTGCTGTGGCGCTCGCTCGCCGCGACCACCGGCGACCTGATCGCGTTCGTCGACTCCGACCTGCTGGACCCGGACCCGATGTTCGTGCCCAAGCTGCTCGGCCCGCTGCTCACCGCGGAGGGCGTGCATCTGGTCAAGGGTTTCTACCGGCGCCCGCTCAAGGTCAGCGGCCGCGAGGACGCCAACGGGGGCGGCCGCGTCACCGAGCTGGTGGCCCGTCCGCTGCTGGCCGCGCTTCGGCCCGAGCTGTCGTGCCTGTACCAGCCGCTGGGCGGCGAGTACGCCGGCACCCGGGAGCTGCTCACCGCGGTGCCGTTCGCGCCGGGCTACGGCGTGGAGATCGGTCTGCTCGTCGACACCTATGACCGGCTGGGACTCGACGCCATCGCCCAGGTCAACCTCGGGGTGCGCACCCACCGCAACCGCCCGCTGACCGAGCTCGCCGCGATGAGCCGCCAGGTCATCGGCACGCTGCTGCAGCGCTGCGGTGTCCCGGACTCCGGGGTCGGGCTGACCCAATTCTTCGCCGACGGCGAGGACTACACGCCGCGGACGTCGGCCGTGTCGCTGGACGACCGGCCGCCGATGATCACGCTGCGCCCGCGCTGACGGTTTGTCACCGGTGTCGGGCAGTATCGACGTGTGACGCTCGTGCTGCTCTACCTCGTGGTGCTCGTGCTGGTCGGGATCGTGCTGTTCGCGATCGGGAGTGTGCTGTTCGGCCGGGGCGAGGTGCTGCCCCCTCTCCCGCAGGCGACGACGGCCACGGTGCTTCCCGCGACGGGCGTCACCGGCGCCGACGTCGACGCGCTGAAATTCACTCAGACGCTGCGCGGCTACAAGGCCAGCGAGGTCGACTGGGTGCTCGAGCGGCTGGGCCGCGAGATCGACGAGCTGCGCGGTGAGCTGGCGGCCACCCGGGCGTCCGAGACGGCGGGCGGCGAGGCGTGAGCGAAGCGCCGTCGGACGACCGGATCCGGTGCGGCTGGATCGACCGCTCACGCCTGTCGCCCGAGGATTTCGTGCTCTACCGCGACTACCACGACAGCGAGTGGGGACGTCCGCTGCGCGACTCGGCGGCGCTGTTCGAACGGATCAGCCTCGAGGCCTTTCAGAGCGGGCTGTCGTGGCTGATCATCCTTCGCAAGCGGGACAACTTCCGCGCGGCGTTCGACGGCTTCGACGTCGAACGCGTCGCCCGCTACACCGAACGCGACGTCGACCGGTTGATGGCCGACCCGGGCATCGTGCGCAACCGGTCGAAGATCACCGCGACCGTCTCCAACGCCCGCGCCACGGCCGACCTCGCCGACGCGGGCGAGGACCTGGCCGAGCTGCTGTGGTCGTTCGCACCCACTGACCGCGCCACCCGGTCGCGGCCGGGGGATCTGTCGGCGGTCGCCGCCGTCACCGCGGAATCCACCGCGATGGCCAAGGAGCTCAAGCGACGGGGCTTCCGTTTCGTCGGCCCGACGACGGCCTATGCGCTGATGCAGGCCACCGGCATGGTCGACGACCACGTGGCCGACTGCTGGGTGCCGCGCGCATGACCGCGGAGGCCGTCGCGCGCACCGCCGTCCTCGTCGCCGCCATCCGCGCGCACGAGTCCCAGCGGGACCGCCCGCTCTTCGAGGATCCGTTCGCCGCACGCCTGGCCGGCGACGCGGGCCGGGAGATGCTCGCGCGAATGATCTCCGAGGCGGGCGAGCACTCGACCGCCCAGATCGTGGTGCGTACCCGGTTCTGGGACGAGGCGCTGCTGCGTGCCGCGCAGACCGCCCGGCAGGTCGTCATCCTGGCCGCCGGGTTGGACGCCCGGGCGTTCCGGCTCGCGTGGCCGCCGGGCACCACCGTCTTCGAGGTGGATCAACCCGCCGTGGTCGCCGCCAAGGACGGTGTTCTCGCCGGCGAGCGGCCGCGCTGCGCGCGGGTGACCCTCGGCGCCGACCTGGCCGGCGACTGGAGCGCCGTGGTGACCGACGCCGGGCTGGATCCCGCGCTGCCCACCGCGTGGCTGATCGAAGGCCTGCTGCAGTATCTCGATGCCGACGCCGTGCGCCGGTTGTTCGCCCGCGTGGACGCGCTGTCGGCGGCGGGTTCGGTGCTGCTCTACGACATCGTGAGCGCGACGCTGCTGACCGAGCCGGCGATGGCGGGTCTGCTCGCCGCGATGGCCGCGCAGGGATCGCCGTGGCTGTTCGGCAGCGATGTGCCGGGGGAGTTGGTCGAGCCGATGGGCTGGACGGCCACGGTGACCGACGTGGCGGAGCCCGGCGCAGCGTTCGGTCGGTGGCCGGATGCGGCCACCGGCGGCGGCTTTTTCGTCGAGGCGCACAAGGGGTCGAACGCGCAGCGATAGCGGGTCTTGGCACACGAGCTGGCACGGATAGGGAACAATGGTCGTCTAGAGCAGTTCAGAGCCGATGCTGTCAGCGTTCGACGTCATGGCTCGTACGACGAATCGGGCCCTGACGGGCACGCCCATTGTGGAGGAGGCACTCGATGGCGGCGATGAAGCCCCGGACCGGCGACGGTCCACTGGAAGCAACCAAGGAGGGGCGCGGCATCGTGATGCGGGTACCACTGGAAGGCGGGGGCCGATTGGTCGTCGAGCTGACCCCGGACGAGGCAGCCGCCCTGGGTGACGAACTCAAGGGCGTCACCAGCTAGCGCTGCGTCGCTCTACGCCGAAACCTTGCGGTAGATCTCCAAGGTTTGTTCGGCGATCTGTGCCCACGAGAATTCGTCGATGCAGCGCTGTCGGCCCGCGGCGCCGAAGCCGCGGGCTCTGTCCGGATCGGCCACCAGGGCGTTGACGCCCTCGGCGAGATCGCGTTCGAAGGACGCGGTGTCGTCCGGGTCGTAGTGCACCAGCACGCCGGTCCGTCCGTCGGCGACCACCTCCGGGATGCCACCGACATCGGAGGCCACCACGGCCGTCGCGCAGGCCATCGCCTCGAGGTTGACGATGCCCAGCGGCTCGTAGACCGACGGACACACGAATGTGGTTGCCGCCGTGAGAATTTCACGGATCTTTGCGGTCGGCAACATCTCGCGCACCCAGAACACGCCGGTGCGCGCTTGGGACAACTCCTGCACCGCCGAGGCCACCTCCTCGGCGATCTCCGGGGTGTCCGGGGCGCCCGCACACAGCACGAGCTGCACCTCGGGGGCGAAGTGATGCGCGGCCGCCACCAGGTGGGCGACCCCCTTCTGCCGGGTGATGCGGCCGACGAACGCGACCACCGGGCGGGCCGGGTCGACGCCGAGGTCGGCGAGCACCGACTGCCCCGGCTGCAGCTCCGCCGGGTACCACACGTCGGTGTCGATGCCGTTGCGCACGACGTGCACCCGGTCGGGGTCCAGGCCCGGATAGGTGCGCAGCACGTCCTCGCGCATCCCTGAGCTGACCGCGATCACCGCGTCGGCGGCCTCGACCGCCGTCTTCTCCACCCAGGACGAAATCCGGTAGCCGCCGCCGAGCTGCTCGGCCTTCCATGGCCGCATCGGCTCCAGCGAGTGCGCGGTGAGCACGTGCGGCACGCCGTAGAGCAGCGCTGCCAGATGCCCGGCCATGCCGGTGTACCAGGTGTGCGAGTGCACCACCGTGGCCTGCGAGCTGGAGTTGACCATGTTGAGGTCGGCCGACAATGTCGCCAGCGCCGCGTTGGCACCCTCGAGCGCGGGATCCGGGGCGGCGACGGTCACCCCGGGCCGCGGGGCACCCATGCAGTGCACGTCGACGTCGCACAGATTCCTCAGCTGCGCGACCAGTTCGGTGACGTGAACGCCTGCACCGCCGTACACCTCGGGTGGATACTCCCGAGTCATCATCGCCACCCGCATTCCGTCCCGCATGGTGTGACCGTACCCAGATTCCCCGGCGGCTTGCGCGGCATCACCAATTGTCTTGATGGACAGCCCGAGAACCCGCCAATGACCGGAATAGGTGGCCCCCGTCCCGACCTGCCGATAGGTTGGGTCCATGAGGGAAGCGCCACACGTGCTGGGCATCGTCCTCGCCGGCGGGGAGGGAAAGCGGCTGTACCCGTTGACAGCCGACCGGGCCAAGCCGGCGGTTCCGTTCGGAGGCGCCTACCGGCTGATCGACTTCGTGCTCTCGAATCTCGTCAACGCCCGATTCCTGCGAATCTGCGTACTCACCCAATACAAGTCGCATTCGCTGGATCGCCACATCTCGCAGAACTGGCGGTTATCGGGGCTTGCCGGCGAGTACATCACGCCGGTGCCGGCCCAGCAGCGGCTCGGGCCGCGGTGGTACACCGGTTCGGCCGACGCCATCTATCAGTCGATGAATCTTATCTACGACGAGGATCCCGACTACATCGTGATCTTCGGTGCCGACCACGTGTACCGGATGGATCCGGAGCAGATGGTCCAGCAGCACATCGAGAGCGGCGCGGGCGCGACCGTCGCCGGAATCAGGGCTCCGCGAGCCGAAGCCAGCGCGTTCGGGTGCATCGATTCCGACGAATCGGGGCGCATCCGCGGGTTCATCGAGAAACCGGCCGACCCACCGGGGACGCCTGATGACCCCGAGCAGACGTTCGTGTCGATGGGCAACTACATCTTCACCACCAAGGTGTTGATCGACGCGATCCGTGCCGACGCCGAGGACGACGACTCCGACCACGACATGGGCGGGGACATCATCCCGCGGCTGGTGTCCGACGGCATGGCCTCGGTGTACGACTTCGACAACAACGAGGTGCCCGGCGCCACCGAGCGCGACCACGGCTACTGGCGCGACGTCGGAACGCTGGACGCCTTCTACGACGCGCACATGGACCTGGTGTCGGTGCACCCGATCTTCAACCTCTACAACAAGCGGTGGCCCATCCGCGGCAGCTCGGAGAACCTGGCGCCGGCCAAGTTCGTCAACGGCGGATCGGCGCAGGAGTCGGTCGTCGGCGCAGGCAGCATCATCTCGGCGGCCTCGGTGCGCAACTCGGTGCTCTCGTCGAACGTCGTCGTCGACGACGGCGCGATCGTCGAGGGCAGCGTGATCATGCCCGGTGCCCGCATCGGTCGCGGCGCGGTGGTGCGCCACGCCATCCTGGACAAGAACGTGGTCGTCGGGCCCGGCGAGATGGTCGGCGTGGACCTCGACAAGGACCGGGAACGGTTCTCGGTCAGCGCCGGCGGCGTCGTCGCGGTCGGCAAGGGCGTCTGGGTCTAGTCGGACGACGATCAAGCGGCGAGGGACGAGCCGCGTTGCGGGGGCACCTCCCGCTTGCGGGGGAGAGTCCGGCAATCTGGGTCTAGTCGGACGACGCTTCAGCCGCTGAGGCGGCGCGGGCGGTCCGAGGCCGGCCACACGTAGGGCAGGTCGTCGGGGACGTCGGGAAACAGCGGGCGGTAGTGCCCGGGGTCCTTGCGCACCAGCGCGGATTGGTGGCTGCGGTGCACCGCCGGATCGCCGAGCCAGGGCGGCAGGTCGCCGGCGGCGCCGAGTTCGTGCTGCGTCCTGACGGCGGTCAGCCCGGTGCCGGCGGTCAGGTCCCAGGCCAGCGTGGCGGCGCAGGTGTCGGCGCGGCCCAGCGCGCACCAGACCTCACAGATCTCCAGGCCGTAGCGCACCACGGCCTCTTCGTAGCCCGCCCACATCGCCGCGGCGGGGTGGTGGCGCCAGCCGTACCCCGGGACCGTCAGCGCCCGCAGCACCTGGATGGTCTCCACCCGCTGCTTGCCCAACCGGCGCGCATCGAGCGTCCGGGCCGAATCGGCGAATCCGGGGAACGGCAGGAACGTCTGCATGGCGCCCCGGGTACCCGTGTCGTCAGCGAGTATCGCGCCCGGCCGCCGCCCTGCTCTTGCGGCGCCGGATCGCCCGGAACGCGGCCCAGCCGAGCGCGACGATCGCGACCAGCACCAGCACCGGCAGCAGGATCGCGAGCACCACGAGCACCACGCTGACGATGTCCTCGACCGTGCTGAGCACCGGCGCGGCCATACCGGCCGTCGCGACGTTCGCGGCCGGCCGCACCGTGGATTTGGTCAGCGACACGACGAGCGCCACGACGACGCCGAGGACGACGGGAATCCACTGCCCGGACTGGGCGAAGGCGCCGGGATCGGTGACGGCGGCGGTCTGCGCCGCGGTGCCGGACCCGAAGACGATGCCGCCCGCGGTGGGCCGCACGAAGGTCTGGACGGTGTCGTTGACCGTGTCGAGCGCGGGCACCTTGTCGGCCACGACCTCGACCGCGAGCAGCACCGCCACGATCGCCATCACCCAGCCGTTCTCCAGCCAGGCCCACCCGGCCGGCAGTGCGACGAGGTCGGTGAAGCGGGCGAGCAGCCCCAGCGCCAGCAACGGGATGTACGCGTTGAGCCCCGCGGCGGTCGCCAGCCCGAACCCGGTCAGCAGCTCCATGCGGCCTCCTCGGGCGAACGGCTTGCGGTGTGTCCAGGATGACGGTTCACGTGCCGCTGCGGGGCGAAGTGCGGCCGACACGTGGCGAACGCCTGGACCGTTCCGCCACCCGAGCCGCTTCCTCCGACGCTGGCTGCCCGGGCCGCCGATTTTGGCAGACTCGATGATCATGCGGTGTCGACGGCCGACGGCGTGGCGCAGGAAGCAGGGCAGGGTTCATCATGAGTCGCTACTGGTTCGACATCGGTCTGATCACGCTGCTGTTGCTGCTCAACGGGCTCTTCGCTGGCAGCGAGCTGGCCTTGGTGTCGCTACGCGAAGGGCAACTGAGGACGCTGGAACGCAGCACCGGCCGCAGGGAGCGGGCGCTGGTCCGACTCGCCCGCGACCCCAATCGCTACCTGGGAACCATTCAGCTCGGCATCACGCTGGCCGGCTACCTGGCCTCGGCTGCCGCGGCGGTCACGCTCGCGGAACCGCTTGTCCCGGCGCTGGAGTTTCTCGGCGGAGCTGCCGAGGCGGTCGCCATTGCCGCGGTGACGATCGTGTTGGCCGCCGTCAACATCATCATCGGCGAGCTCGTGCCCAAGCGGCTGGCTATGCAATACCCCGCGCGCTGGGCGCTCCTGGTCGCCGCGCCGCTCGACCGGCTGGCGACGGTCACCTCACCGATGGTGTGGCTGTTGAGCCGAGCCACCGATGTCCTCGTCCGGCTCCTCGGGGGAAAGTCGGACAGTGCCGATGGTCAACTCTCGGCGGACGAACTGCGGGAACTGGTCGCGGTGCAGCGCGTGCTCAGTCCGGAACAGCGCGAGATGATCGCCGGCGCGCTGGAGATCCACGAGCGGGTGCTCCGGGAGATCCTGGTTCCGCGTCGGTCCGTGGTGGCGCTGCCCTCCGACATGTCCGTGGGAGAGTCACGTAAGCTCCTTGTCACATCCGGTCACTCCCGGGCGCCGGTGGTCCGCTCCCGGGACCTGGACGATGTCATCGGCGTCGTTCACCTGCGCGACCTCCTCGTCGAGGAGGACGCCCTCGAGACCGCGGCCAGACCGATCCTCAATCTTCCTGACAGCCTTCCCGTTTCGGAGGCATTGCGGCGGTTCAAGACGGAACGCGAGCAGTTCGCTCTCGTGGTCGACGAACGCGGTGGCTCAGCGGGCATCGTGACGCTGGAGGATGTGCTCGAAGAGATCGTCGGGGAGATCTACGACGAAACCGACCGTGATGTGCTTGCGGCGCAACGGTTGCCCGACGGAAGCTTCACCCTGCCAGGCAACTTCCCCTTCCACGACCTCGACGATCTCGGCGTGCATCTGGAGTATGCACCGCCGGGCGACTACACCACGGTGGCCGGCCTCGTGCTGGTGGCACTGGGGCAGATTCCCCGTTCAGGGGAGAAGGTCGCGTTGACGGATTGGTCTGTCGAAGTCAGCGGGGTGACCGGCAATACGATCACCGAAATCCGTCTTGTCCCTCGTGTGGCGGGCGACGGAAGAAGGGCCACCGATGGTGGCGGCCCGTCGTCCTCCTGAAGTGTTCCCCGGACGAATCGGTGGTCCGCCCGCACGGTGACGCGCACGTCGCGTCACCACACGCCGGGAATCAGCCGATACGGCACCTGACGTGTGTATTCGGCGTACCCGGCCAGGTCGTCGGTCAGCGCTTTCTCCTCATCGAGGAGGCGGGCGACCAGCACCGGCACCGCCGCCACCACGGCGGTCAGCCCCCACAGGGAGCCCAGCGCCGGGGGAGTGCCGAGCATCATGATCAGGGAAAGGGCGTACATCGGGTGCCGCACGACCCCGTACAGGCCGGTGGACACCAGCGGCTGGTCCTCCTCGACGGTGATGCTCGCGCCGGCGTAGTTGTTCTGGACCACCACCAGCTGCGCGCCGAGCAGTCCGGCGGCCACCAGCACGTCGCCGGCGATCACAAGCCACACCGGCACGGCCGACCAGCCGAACCGCCAGTCCAGAGCGCTGATGACCATCACCGCGATCCCCGCCAGAAAGGTCGCGGTGATGATGATGCGTTGGGCGGGCCGGCTTTCGGCCGTCGGCCCGGCCTTCATCCTGCGGGCCAGGGCGTCGGGGTGGCGGATCGCCAGATACATGCTGGGGACGAACGTCGACACCGAGAACACGGCGACGAACACCCAGGCCTGCCAGTAGTCGAACGTGCCGGCCGGCAGGAACAGGACCAGCCCGAAGAACGCGAGTCCCAGCACAAGGGAGGTCGCGATCTGCACCGCCAGTTTCACGGCGTCCTCCTCAGCGTAGGTCGCGTCGGCGAAAAGCGATGGCGCCCAGGATGATCAGAGCCGCGTCGAGGGCCAGCAGCCACAGCAGCGGGGCGGGCGTGAAATCGCCGATGCCGACATGCGGGATGTGGGTGAAGGGTTCGAGATCGAGCAGCCACTGCGGTGAGCCCGACAGCGAGCCGAGCATGAACAGCGCGATGAACGCGACGAGCACGCCCCAGCCGACCGGCGTGAAGCGCGGCAGCGCACCGAACAGCGCCACCGTGACGGCGACGAGCAACCACACCGCGGGCAGTTGCACGGCCGCTGTGCCCAGGACCCTCGGCAGCGTGCCACCGATGTCGCCCGCGGCGGCGCCGTAGGTCAGCCCGGTGACGAGACCGGCGATCAACAGGGCGACGGTCGGACCACCCAGCGCGAAGGCCAGATGACTTGTCAGCCAGCGTGTTCGGCTGACCGCACCGGCCAGTACCGTCTCGGCGTGCCCACTGGACTCCTCGTGGTGCAGCCGCAGGGCCAGCGAGATCGCGAACGCCGCGGTGACCATGCCGAGCATGCTGAACGCGACCGCGATGAACGCCTGCTCCATGGCATCGGTGCCGCCGAGGCGCGCCACCACGTCGCGGGCGATCGGACTGCCGCCGATCTCGTCGCCGATGCCGTGCACGATGCTGCCGATGATCGCGCCGTAGAGGCCCAGTCCGACGGTCCACACGATCAGTGACCCGCGGTCCAGCCGCCAGGCCAGTCCCAGTACCCCGTGCAGGCGGTGCCCTCCACGTGGCGGACCCAGGCGCTCGGCGAGCAGCCCCGCGCCGATATCGCGTCGGGAGAGGAGGCTGTACGCGAGGACGAGAAGGACGACGGTGAGAGCGACGTGCAGGCCGAGCACCCAGAACCGGTCGCCCGCGTAGGGGCGCACCTGCAACGACCAGCCCAGCGGCGACAACCACGACAGGATCTGCGCCCGGGCGCCCGCATCGCCCACCGCCCGCAGCGTGAACGCCACCCCGAGCACGGCGAACGCGACGCCGCGGGAGAACCGTGCGCTCGAGGACACCTGCGCACTGACCGCCGCCACCGCCGCGAACACCAGACCCGAACAGGCCAGTGCGGCGCCGAAGGCCAGGGATCCCGCCGCGGGGACGTCCTGGGTCAGCAGGCCCGCGGCGCCGATGACGCCGGTCAGCACCGAGGCGCCGCAGGCGAGCAGCAGCGCCGCCGTCAGTCCGGCGTACCGGCCGACGGCGGTGGAGTCGAGAAGCTCGCCGCGGCCGGTCTCCTCGTCGGCCCGGGTGTGGCGAATCACCGTGAGGATCACGGCCACGGCGATCAGCACGTGGAACATGCCGGCCTTCCAGATCCCCACCGCGCCGAGGCTGTCGTTGAAGACCTGACCGTAGAGTGCGCGCTGCGCCGGGCTGGCCATGATCGACGCGGCGAACGTCGCGCGGTCAGCGGCGCTGGGATACACCGCCTCGATGCTGCCGACGTACACCGTCGACAGCGGCACCGACAAAAGCAGCACCCACAACGGCAGCACGACGCGGTCGCGGCGGGCGTAGAGACGAAGCAGCCCAAGGGTTCCCGTCAGGGCGGTGCCTGGCCGGGGCGCCTGGTGCGCTGGCTGGTGCGGGCGATCGAGCAGGGTGGTCATGCGTTCACCTGCTCGGCAGTGTCCGAGGTGTGGTAGTGCCGCAGGAAGAGCTCCTCCAGCGTCGGCGGCTGGCTGATCAGGCTGCGCACCCCTGCTTCGCCCAGGACTCTGATCACCTCGGCCAGGCTGCCGCTGTCGACCTGTGCGCGCACCGTACGGCCCTCGACGCTGACGTCCTCGACGCCGGGGATACGGCCGAGATCCACGGCGTCACCGATCATCTCGGCCTTGATCGACGTGCGGGACAGGTGCCGCATCGAGTCCAGCGTGCCGCTCTCCACGGTGCGGCCGGCCCGGATGATGGTGACCCGGTCGCAGAGGGCCTCGGTTTCGGCGAGGATGTGGCTGGACAGCAGGACGGTGACGCCGCGCGCGCGAGCCTCGCCGACGCACTGCTGGAAGACGTTCTCCATCAACGGATCCAGGCCGCTGCTCGGTTCGTCGAGCAGCAGGAGTCTGGCGTTCGACGAGAACGCCGAGACGAGGGACACCTTCTGCCGGTTGCCCTTGGAGTAGGTGCGTGCCTTCTTCGTGGGATCCAGGTCGAAGCGCTCGATGAGCTCGGCGCGCCGCTTCTCGTCGATGCCGCCCCGCATACGCGCCAGCAGGTCGATGGTCTCGCCGCCCGTGAGGGTGGGCCACAGCGTGACATCGCCGGGCACGTAGGCCAGTTGGCGGTGCAGGGCGACGGCGTCGGTCCACGGGTCGCCGCCGAGCAGGCGTACGGTGCCCGCGTCGGCGCGCGCCAGCCCGAGCAGGATGCGGATGGTGGTCGACTTGCCGGCGCCGTTGGGTCCGAGAAAACCGTGCACCTCGCCGTCGGCGACGGTCAGATCGAGGCCGTCGAGGGCGCGCACCGCGCCGAAGTTCTTCGTCAATCCGCGGATCTCGACCGCGGGGGTGGTTCGGTGGTCAGTCACGGTGGTCTCCTTCGGTGGAGGTGAACGGGATGCCCTTCTCGCGCTGGGCCAGAAAGGCGTCGTACATCGTCGAGTCGGCCAACAGGCCGTTCGTGTAGAGCTCGAGGGCGGGCAGCACCATGTCCTCGCTGTAGTCGCGCAGCACTGCGCGCAGGTCCGTCGGGTTCTCGTGCAGCTGCGCATACAGCAGGAATCCGCCGCCGTTGGCCATCGCGACGAAGCGGGCCCGCGCCTTGGGATCGACGCTGGGCTTGATGGTTCCGGCGCGCACGCCCTCTTCGATGTACTGCTCGGCGTTGTCGATCATGCTGAGCCACAGCATCTTCGCGAGCTCGCCGCCGCTGCTCATGCTGCGCACCAGATACGCCATCATCGGGGCGTAGCCCTCGATCTCGGCCATCTGCGCCAGCCAGGTCGCCGGGTCCGAGCTCTGGATCGTCTCCGACTTGCTCGCCCGCACGGTCTCGGCGACGTAGTCGTCGCACGCACGGTGCAGCTTCTCCTTGGACCCGAAGTGGTGGATGACCAGACCGGGGCTCACGCCGGCCGCCGCGGCGATGGCCCGCACGCTCACGCCGAAGCCTTCGCGGCCGAACAGGTCGATCGCGGCGTCACGAATCCGTGCCGCTGCGGTGAGATCGTCCGCTGAACGCATGTTCAACATGCTAAACACTCGTTTAGCACGCGGTCAAGACCTATCGGCGGAATAGCATTCCGGGTCGTAAGAAGCGCGGTTCAGCGACCAGGAATGCGCTTCCGCGGGGAGAGAAGATCAGTCGCGGGCGGCGGCGAGCAGGCCGTCGCCCAACGGGATCAGCACCGGGGTCAGCCGCTCGTCCTCGGCGATCAGCCGGGCGGCCTCCCGCACGGCGGCGACTTCGGCGTCCTTGGCCGTCGCGTCACCGGCCCGGCCGCCCAGCGCCGCGCGGTGCACGACGATCGCCCCGCCCGGCCGCAACAGGCGCACTCCTTCGACGACGAACTGCGGCTGATCGGCGGGATCGGCGTCGATGAACACCAGGTCGTAGGACTCGTCGGCGAGCCGGGTGAGGACCTCCTGGGCGCGGCCGCCGATCAGCCGGGTCCGCCCCGGGCCGACGCCGGCCTCGGTGAACGCCTGCTTGGCGATGCGCTGGTGTTCGGGCTCGACGTCGATGGTGGTGAGTACGCCGTCTTCACGCATGCCGGACAGCAGCCACAGACCGCTGACCCCGGCGCCGGTACCCACCTCGACCACCGCTTTGGCGCTGGTCAGCTTCGCCAGTACGCAGAGCAGGGCGCCGACGGCCGGCGTCACCGCGCCCGCGCCGATGTCGACGGCGCGTTCCCGCGCGGCGGCGACGATCGCGTCCTCGGAGATCGAGTGTTCGGCGTGGCTGACGATCGCCTCGGCCGGGCTGGGCCGGGATCCGGAATCGCCGGCGCTGCCTGCGGGCTCGTCGGTGCTCGCCATGCCCGCGAGCGTAGAGCGTCGGCGGCGACGCCGGGACCCCGACACGCCCGTCCGCGGAATTCGCCCGTACCGGCCCCGCGCCGCGCCGTTTCCGCTGGTCGAAAATGGGTAGCGCTCTTTCTCAGGAAATGTTCAGTTTGCTCATATGCCTGGCACACCACCACAGGAGAACGTGATCGCATGACAGACGGCGCGCACCGCGACCAGATCGGACTGCCCGACGACGGGAAGAAAGTGTCGCTGCGCCGTGTTGTTGCCCTCGAGCGGTCTCTCGACGACCGCGGTTCGCACGACATGGAGGATCCGACGACCACCACAGTGACCGGCCCCACCGCCGCTCCCGTTTCGATGGCACACCTCGAGCAGTTCACCGATGCCGAATGGGTCGAGCCGACCGACGAGCTGACCGGCACCGCGGTCTTCGACGCCACCGGCGATCACGCCGCGATGCCCAGCTGGGACGAGCTGGTCCGCCAGCACGCCGACCGGGTGTACCGGCTGGCCTACCGCCTGTCGGGCAATCAGCACGACGCGGAGGACCTGACGCAGGAGACCTTCATCCGGGTGTTCCGCTCCGTGCAGAACTACCAGCCCGGCACGTTCGAGGGCTGGCTGCACCGCATCACCACGAACCTGTTCCTCGACATGGTCCGCCGCCGCGGCCGCATCCGGATGGAAGCGCTGCCCGAGGACTACGAGCGGGTGCCCGCCGACGAGCCCAATCCCGAGCAGATCTACCACGACTCGCGGCTGGGCCCCGA
This sequence comes from Mycolicibacterium psychrotolerans, assembly GCF_010729305.1. Classification (NCBI taxonomy): domain Bacteria; kingdom Bacillati; phylum Actinomycetota; class Actinomycetes; order Mycobacteriales; family Mycobacteriaceae; genus Mycobacterium; species Mycolicibacterium psychrotolerans. The sequence goes on from NZ_AP022574.1 coordinate 2,375,994, forward strand.
CCTGCAGGCCGCGCTCGACTCCCTGCCCCCTGAGTTCCGCGCCGCCGTGGTGCTGTGCGACATCGAGGGGCTGTCCTACGAGGAGATCGGCGCGACGCTTGGCGTCAAGCTGGGCACCGTGCGCAGCCGCATCCACCGTGGCCGCCAGGCGCTGCGCGACTACCTCGCCCGCCACTCCGACGTCGACGTGCGCGACGCGGCCAGATCGGCCTGACGTTCGTCGGCGGGTTCACAGCATGCCGCGCTACATTCGATGAAGACCCGTCGATATGACATGACCGGAGAGGAGTCAGGTGGTGTTCGATCCCGGACACGCGTTCCGTCGCGCTTTCTCCTGGCTCCCCACCCAGTTCGCCTCTCAGAGTGACGCCCCGGTCGGGCCACGTCAGTTCGGTTCCACCGAGCACCTGTCCACCGAAGCCGTAGCCGCGTTCGTCGACGGCGAGTTGCGCATGAGCGCGCACCTGCGCGCCGCGCACCACATGTCGATGTGTCCGCAGTGTGCGACCGAGGTCGACGCCCAGCGCCAGGCCCGGGAAGTGCTGCGTGACGCGTGTCCGGTGGCGATGCCGAGCTCACTTCTGGGCCTGTTGTCCCAGATCCCGCAGCACGCACCGATCGAGCAACCGGAACCGGCCGACACCGCGCAGTTGGCTGACGGCGCGCCGCGCGCCCGTCGCAAGCGTCGGTAGGGTGAGGGCGCGTCGACCGGACATGTGCGCCGGGGACTGCCGGCACCGCGATCACGGTGTGTTGGGTACGGAAGTGCATGAAAGGGCGATGTACGGGTGACCAATCTGGACCAGACCGGTCGGGAACGTCTCGAACCGCGCCCCGTGTCCCGTCCGCCGGTTGATCCGGCGGCCCAGCGTGCCTTCGGCAGGCCCGACGGCGTGGACGGATCTTTCGTCAACAAGGGCCAGGCGCGCGATCAGGGCGAGTACGCACCAAAGGACCAACCACCGGACCCGGTGCTGGCCGAGGCCTTCGGCCGGCCGTACCGGGGCGGCGACTCGCTGCAGCGGCACCCGACCGACGCGGGAGCTCTCGAGGCCGAGCGCGGCGGTGCCGGTGACGACGCCGACGATCCGTGGCGCAACCCGGGTGCGCCCGTGGGGCTGGGCACCCCGGCGCTCACCCACAGCGCACCCGCCGCGGTTGCTGCGCCGGCCGGGAAGCTGGGCGTGCGCGACGTGCTGTTCGGCGGGAAGGTGTCCTACGTCGCGCTGGGCGTGCTGGCCATCGTCGCGCTGGTGATCGGCATCGCCGGCGGCTTGGTCGGCCGCAAGACCGCAGAGGTGGTCGAGGCGTTCACCACGTCGAAGGTGACGCTGGAAACCGGCGACAACGGCGAGCCGCCGCAGGGTCAGTTCGCGAAAGTAGCTGCAGCCGTTGCTGATTCGGTGGTGACGATCGAGGCGACCAGTGACACCGAGGGCGCGCAGGGCTCCGGTGTCATCGTCGACGGCCGCGGCTACATCGTCACCAACAACCACGTCATCTCCGAGGCGGCCACCAACCCGAGCAAGTTCAAGATGTCGGTCGTCTTCAACGACGGCAAGGAGGTGCCCGCCAACCTGGTCGGCCGTGACCCGAAGACCGACCTGGCGGTGCTCAAGGTCGACAACGTCGACAACCTCGTCGTGGCGCGGCTCGGGGACTCCGAGAAGCTGCGCGTCGGCGAAGAGGTGATCGCCGCCGGCGCCCCGCTGGGCCTGCGCAGCACGGTCACCCACGGCATCATCAGCGCGCTGCACCGGCCTGTACCGCTGTCCGGCGACGGGTCGGACACCGACACCGTCATCGACGGCGTGCAGACCGACGCGTCCATCAACCACGGCAACTCCGGCGGCCCGCTGATCAACATGAACTCCGAGGTGATCGGCATCAACACCGCGGGCAAGTCGCTCTCCGACAGCGCCAGCGGGCTCGGGTTCGCGATCCCGGTCAACGAGGTGAAGCAGGTCGTGGAGACGCTGATCCAGAGCGGCAAGATGGCGCACCCCACCCTGGGGCTGACCGCACGCTCGGTGAGCAACGACGTGTCCAAGGGCGCCCAGATCGCCAATGTGACCGCGGGCGGTCCCGCCGAGCGGGCCGGCATCCTGGAGAACGATGTCGTCGTCAAGGTCGGCAACCGCGAGGTCGCCGACGCCGACGAGATGGTCGTCGCCGTGCGTCAGCTCAAGATCGGCGAACCCGCCCCGGTCGAGGTGGTCCGCGACGGCCGTCGCGTCACGCTGATGGTGACCCCCGGCCCCGACAACAGCACGTAGGCCATGTTCGCCAACGTCGGCTGGGGCGAGATGCTGGTCCTGGTGATCGCCGGTCTGGTGATCCTGGGTCCGGAGCGGCTGCCCGGCGCGATCCGCTGGACCTCCGGCGCGGTGCGTCAGGCGAGGGACTACATCTCGGGCGCGACCAGCCAGCTGCGCCAGGACCTGGGCCCGGAGTTCGATGATCTGCGCGAACCGCTGTCCGAACTGCAGAAGCTGCGGGGCATGACGCCGCGCGCGGCGCTGACCAAGCACCTGCTCGACGGCGACGACTCGATCTTCACCGGACGCTTCGACGCGCCGAGCACCCCGGAGAAGCCGCAGACCCCGCCGGAGAAGCCGCAGTCCGGCCCTGGGCCGATCGATGCCTCGCCGGGCGCGACCCGGTTCGACCCGGACGCGACGTAGCGGCTAACGGCCGGCCGGGTCCAGACCCAGCGACATGCCGGCCAGCCCGCGCTTGCGGCTGGACAGCGAGTCCGCGATCTTGCACAGCTCGACGCCTGCCGGAGAGTCGGGCGCGCTGAGCACCAGCGGAATCCCGGTGTCGCCTGCGGCCACCAGCGCCGGATCCAGCGGCACCTGGCCCAGCAGCGGCACGTCGGCACCTACCGAGCGCGACAGACTCTCGGCGACCCGGCGGCCGCCGCCCTCACCGAACAGCTGCATCGTCGACCCGTCCGGCATCAGCAGCCCTGCCATGTTCTCGACGACGCCGGCGATGCGCTGGCGGGTCTGCAGCGCGATGGCGCCGGCACGCTCGGCGACCTCCGCCGCGGCGAGCTGGGGAGTGGTGACAACCAGGATCTCCGCGCCCGGGATCAGCTGCGACACCGAGATCGCGATGTCGCCGGTGCCCGGCGGCAGGTCCAGCAGCAGCACGTCGAGGTCACCCCAGTACACGTCGGCGAGGAACTGCTGCAGCGCGCGGTGCAGCATCGGTCCACGCCACACCACCGGGGTGTTGCCCTGGGTGAACATCGCGATCGAGATCACCCGTACGTCGTGGGCCACCGGTGGCAGGATCATCGAGTCGACCTGGGTGGGGCGGTCGGTGGTGCCCATCATGCGGGGCACCGAGTGGCCGTAGATGTCGGCGTCGAGCAGACCGACCGACAGGCCGCGGGCGGCCATCGCGGCGGCCAGGTTCACCGTGACGCTGGACTTGCCGACCCCGCCCTTGCCGGAGGCGACCGCGTAGACCCGGGTCAGCGAGCCGGGCTGCGCGAAAGGGATCACCGGCTCGCGCGAGTCGCCGCGCAGCAGCTTGCGCAGCTCGGCGCGCTGCTCGTCGTTCATCACGTCGAGGGTGACCCGGACCGCGCCGGTGCCGGGGACGTCGCTGACGGCCCGGGTGACCCGGTCGGAGATCTCGGTCTTCTTCGGGCAGGCCGAGGTGGTCAGGTAGATCTCGACGTGCACGGATCCACCCGCCTCGACGGTGACGTTCTTGACCATGCCGACGTCGGTGATGGGGCGCCGCAGTTCGGGGTCGATCACCTTGGTCAGCGCCGCGCGCACGGCCGCGGTCAGGTCAGAGGTATTCGCAGGCATCACCCGCGAGTGTAGGCCGCAGGCGGCCACCCTCCGGCGGCGGCCGAGTGCTCAGGCGACCGGGCCGGGTGCCGGACCCAGCGCCGGGGGCAGCATCGGGCCTGGGGCGGCCGGGGCGACGGGAGCGGCCGGCGGGGGCAGCTGGGGTGGCGCCCACGGCGCGGCCGCCGGGGCGGGGAGAACGGGCGCTGCCGCGGGAGCGGGCGTGTTCGTGATGCAGAACACCGCGCACTCGGGCTGCTGCTGAGCCGGCGGAGGCGTCACCCACGGCGGCAGCCAGGCCGGCGGCGGGGGAGCCACCGGTTGCGGCGCGGCCTGCGGGGCCGGCGCCGGGCCGGGCAGCGGGCCCAGGGACTGTCCCGGCGCGAAGCCGGGCACATTGGTGCTGATCAGGCTCGCGACGTCGGTGCGCTGACCGAGTTGGAGCAGGGCCAGCGGATCGTTGGCGGGCAGTCCGGCCGCGTTGAGCGGCAGGCCGGGGCCGAGTCCCTCGGGCCGGTCGAGGTGGCTGTCGCCGAGCGCGGGCACCTCGCCGGTGATCGGCGGCAGATCGACGGGCACCACGCCGGTGGCGTACGCCGCGGCCCACGCCAGCACATTGCGCGCGTAAGCCATCGAGTTGTTGTAGCGCAGGATCGCGCTCAGCACGTCGGTCTGGCTGCGCAGGTTGAGGCCTCCGCTGCACAGGTAACGGGCGGCGGCCAGCGACGCGTCGAACACGTTCTGCACGTCGGCTTTGCCGTCGCCGTCCCCGTCGGCGGCATAGCGCGACCACGTGCCGGGCAGGAACTGCATCGGGCCCAACGCCCTGGCGTACACCACGCGGTCGGCGCTGCGGCTCTGCACGATGACCTCGTTACCGGCCAGGGTGCCGTCGAGGGTGGGGCCGTAGATCGGCCGCACCGCGGTGCCCCGCGCATCGGTGGCGCCGCCGTTGGCGTGCATCGACTCGATGCGACCGATGCCCGCCAGCAGGTTCCAGCTCACGCCGCAACCGGGCGTGGCCGAGGCCATCTTGGTCTCGGCGTTGCGGTAGGCGGCCAGCGCCATCGACGGGATGCGCAGTGTGCCGGGGGAATTCACGACCACCGCGGGTGGTGGTGCGGACACGGTGGACGCGGCGATGCGCATTGGCGTCGGGGCCTTGGCCACCGCCACCACCGACACACCCGATTCGCCGGCCGCCGGTGCGACGGCGGCGAGCGGCATTACGGCCGCGTCGCGGGTCGGGGCGTTGGTCGAGGGGGCGGAGGCGCCGACAGCGCCTGCGAGCACCAGGGGGGTCAACACTGCGGCAACACCGAAAGCCGGCATCCGCACGACGCGTCCGGCGCGACTCCTCGCTGCTCCGAGGGCCGCTCCTCCCCCTATGTGCACTCAACCGTCCTAGCTGTGTGATCGCCTGTGAACCCCGTCACCATACCTATTCGGCTACGGCCGTGTAACAGCATTGGCCACAGCTGTCTCATCCGGATTTCCGGGACCGCCGCTCACCGGTGTCGGGTTTGCTCGATTCGCCGTCGCCCGCGGCGTCGGCAGGACGGAGCTCGACGAGCATCTCGCGGATCTCCTCGAGCTCGCGGCGCAGGTAGTCGCGGGTGGCCACCTCGCCGACCGCGAGCCGCAGCGCGGCGAGTTCGCGCGCCAGGTACTCGGTGTCGGCCTTGGTCTGCTCGGCACGCCTGCGGTCCTCTTCGAGCGAGACCCGGTCCCGGTTCTCCTGCCGGTTCTGCGCCAGCAGGATCAGCGGTGCGGCGTAGGCCGCCTGGGTGGAGAAGGCCAGGTTCAGCAGGATGAACGGATACGGGTCCCACTGCCAGGCGAACGCGCCGACGTTGAGGAACACCCAAACGATCACGAAGATGGTCTGGATCGCCAGGTAGCGCCCGGTGCCGAGGAAGCGCGCGAAGCGCTCGCTGACGCGGCCGACCGCCTCCACGTCCAGCCGCGGCGCGAACGAGCGGCTGCTCTTGGGCGTGTCGAGGCGCTGCCGAGCAGACAGGTCGCTCATGTCGTCCTCTCGGCGGTCACGATCTCGGGTTCGGCTTCACGCTCCCGCCAGTCGTCGGGCAGCAGGTGGTCGAGCACGTCGTCGACGGAGACCGCGCCGAGCAGGTGGCTCTCCTCGTCGACGACCGGGCCGCACACCAGGTTGTAGGCGGCGAAGTATCGGCTCAACGCACCCAGCGAATCCTCCGGCCGCAGGCTGGGCAGGTCTTTGTCGACCATGCCGCTGACCAGCGCGGCGGGTGGTTCGCGCAGCAGTCGCTGCAGGTGCACGCAGCCCAGATAGCGTCCCGTCGGCGTGGCGGTCGGCGGCCGGACCACGAACACCAGTGACGCCAGCGCCGGTGTCAGATCCGGATCACGCACGCGCGCAAGGGCTTCGGCGACCGTGGTGTCGGGCGCCAGGACCACCGGCTCGGACGTCATCAGACCGCCGGCGGTGTTGGGGGAGTGGCTCAGCAGGCGTCGCACGTCCTCGGAGTCCTCCGGGTCCATCCGGCGCAGGAGCTGCTCGGCGTCGGCCGGGGTCATCGTGCCCAGCAGGTCGGCCGCGTCGTCGGGATCCATCGCCTCGAGCACGTCGGCGGCACGCTCGGTCTTGAGCTGCCGCAGCAGCGCGACCTGCTCGTCCTCGGGCAGTTCCTGCAGCACGTCGGCGAGCCGTTCGTCGTCGAGCGCGTTGACCACCTCGTAGCGGCGCTTGGCGGGCAGTTCGCGGATCGCGTCGGCCACCTCGATGGGGCGCTGGCCCTCGAACTGCTCGAGCAGCTGAGCCACCCCCTGATCGGGCATCGCCAGCCCCGACGGCGTGAGGCCCTGGACGTGTTGCCAGTCCACGGTGTGGACGTTGCTGCGCCGGCCCAGCCGCCGCTGTGGACGGACGGCGACCTTGGTCACCACCCAGTCGCGCGTGCGGGTCTGCTCGATGCCCAGATCCACCACCACGACGTCGATCCCGGCCAGCTCGGTCAGCTCGGGGTCGTCGACGCGCACCCGGGTCTCGAGCACCTGGCCCAGCACCAGCACCTCGCCGGGACGTTGGGAGAAGCGGCGCAGCGACACACTGCCGGTGGACAGGGTGACCGCACCCGGTTCGATCGCGGTGACGCGCAGAATCGGCACGAAAATCCTTTTGCGCGTCAGCAATTCGATGACCAGACCGAGGACACGCGGTTGTTGGCGGACCAGGCTGATGCTGATCACCACGTCGCGCACACGGCCGATCGATTCGCCGTCGGGACCCAGCACCACCATTCCCGCGAGCCGGGCCGCATAGACCCTGTTGACCGACGCCATGGTTGTCAGAGTAGAGAGTGAGGTTGTGGAAAACCGCTATCGACCCCGTCGAACGTGCCTGTCAGTGCCGGGCAGCAGCGCGAAGATGATCGAGAAGGCGAAGACGCTGCCTGCCGACGAGGTGTTCCTCGACCTCGAGGACGCGGTGGCCGCCGACGCCAAAGCCCAAGCGCGCGAGCAGGTCGCGGCCGCGCTCGCCGAACCGGGATGGGCCGGGCAGTTGCGCGGGGTGCGCGTCAACGACTGGACCACTCCGTGGACCCACACCGATGTGATCGACGTGATCGGCCGGGCGGGGGCGTCCATCGACATCGTCGTGCTGCCCAAGGTGACCGACGTCTCACACGTGCACGCCCTGGATCTGCTGCTCGGTCAGGTGGAGGCCGCGCACGGTCTGCCGGTCGGGCGGATCGGCATCGAAGCCCAGATCGAGGACGCCCGCGGGCTGACGAACATCGACGCGATCGCCGCCGCCCCCCGCGTGCAGGCGCTGGTGCTCGGCCCGGCCGACCTGATGGCCAGCCTGAACATGCGCACCCTCGAGGTGGGGGAGCAACCGGAGGGCTACGACGTCGGCGACGCCTACCACCACGTGCTGATGCGGATCCTGATCGCCGCGCGCGCCAACGGGATCAACGCGATCGACGGACCGTATCTGAAGGTGCGCGACGTGGAGGCCTTCCGCCGGGTGGCCGGTCGGGCCGCGGCGCTGGGTTTCGACGGCAAGTGGGTGCTGCACCCCGACCAGATCGCGGCGGGCAACGAGATCTTCAGTCCCCGCCAGGAGGCCTACGACCACGCCGAGCTGATCCTGGAGGCCTACGAGTGGCACACCTCCCGGGCGGGCGGCGCCAGGGGAGCGGTGATGCTCGGCGACGAGATGATCGACGAGGCCAGCCGCAAGATGGCGCTCGTCATCGCAGGCAAAGGCCGCGCGGCCGGCATGCGCCGCTTGGGCGAGCGGTTCGTCCCAGCGAGCGGCTAGGGCGCCCACTGCCAGTTGCCGGCATACAGCAGCGTCGTCAGCGCGAAGTAGATGACGCCGACGATGATCAGCAGCGTGCTGATCACCACGGCGGCCACGGCGAGCCCGAAGCCGTTCTGGCCGGTGCGCCTGGTCTCGCGCATCGCGATGATGCCGAGCACCAGGCCCACGATCGAGGGCAGTCCGCAGCAGATCAGACCGCCCAGCGCGGTCGCCAGTGCCGCGATCGCCTTGCCGTTGGTGCCCGGCGGACGCGGCGGATACCCCGGATACGTGGTGTAGGCGGGGTACGCGGAGTAGTAGCCGGGCGGCGGTGGGCCCGGGTACGGCGGCGGATAGACCGGCGGCGGCAGCCCGGGATCGTCGAAAGGCTGCTCGGGGCCGCTCGTGGTCATCGGTGCCGCTTCGTCAGGAACTGAGGGCGTAGAAGTTCCACACCAGGCTGATCACCAGTGACACCGCGCCGACGGCGATACCGGCGACCGCGAGCCCGTGGCCGGCCTGACGGGTCTGCTTGATCTGGTTGAGCGCCAGGATGCCGAGCACGATCCCGACGATCGAGCCGACGAAGCAACACACCCCGACGATGGACGCGACCAGCGACGCGATCGCCATCGTGTTGGTGCCGGGAGCCGCGGGCGCGCCGTAGCCGTACTCGGCGTTCGGGTAGCCGCCCATCGGCGGAGGCGGGTAACCGCCCGGTGCGGTCCCGTAGGGCGGCGGCGGCGGATAGGCCGGACCGCCGTAGCCGGGGTAGGGCGCCGGCCCGGTGTTCTGATCCGGGTAGGGCGGTGCGTACCCGGGCGGGGGCGGGGGATACTCCGTCGGCGACGAGTACTGCGGCGGCGCCGGGTTGTAGGCCGGCGGCGGCGTGTAGTCGGGGGGAGTCGCAGACTGCTCGATCGGGGGCGCCTCGTAGCCCGCGGACGACTGCTCTGACCCGCCGGCAGCGGAGTCGGAACGGTCGTTTCGGCCTGCGTCGTCGTCCGAACTTGTCATGCTGATCAACCTAGCGTACGTACAGGTGAGCCGAGGGGAACGTGCAGCGGGGCACCTTTGGCCCGTCCCGAGCGTTGACCCAGCAACGAGGTGCTTTGCGGATCGAAGGAGTGCAAGACCATGACCAGCCCGTTCCAGCCAGGCCAGACACCGGGCGCTGCCGCGTCGGGCCGTGGCCGTCCGGTGGGTCTGCCCACCCCGCCCAAGGGGTGGCCCATCGGGTCCTACCCGACCTACGCCGAAGCCCAGCGCGCGGTGGATTACCTTTCCGACCAGCAGTTTCCGGTCGAGCAGGTCACCATCGTCGGCGTCGACCTGATGCAGGTCGAACGGGTCACCGGCCGACTGACCTGGCCCAAGGTGCTCGGTGGCGGCGTGCTCACCGGCGCCTGGCTCGGCCTGTTCATCGGCCTGATCCTGGGGTTCTTCAGCCCGAGCCCGTGGGGGTCGCTGATCACCGGTCTGATCGCCGGTGTGTTCTTCGGCCTGATCACGTCCGCTGTGCCGTACGCGATGGCGCGCGGCACAAGGGATTTCAGCTCGACTCTGCAGCTGGTGGCCGGGCGCTACGACGTGCTGTGTGATCCGCAGGGCGCCGAGCGTGGCCGGGATCTGTTGGCCCGTCTGAAGATCTGACGTGGCCGATGTCCTGGCCACGGTGCGGGCGAAGCTGCTCGACCACTTCGCCCGGGCCGGCGCGATGGAGCCCGACGAGGCCAGCGTGACCTTTCTGGGCACCGACCGGATGGTCATCCTGCGCTTCGGTGCTACCGAAGATGTTGCAGCGCACTATGTTTCGCTCGGTTGTTCGTCTCACCCGATGGTGGACCCCGGCGATCTGATGGCCGATCCCGTGCGCGGACCCCGTGCGGAGGTGATGGTGTCACTGCGCGGCCCGTCACCCGTCGGGCTCGCGCGCTCGGTGGCGGTGGTGGCCGCCGCGCCGGCGGTGGAGGGTTTGGTGCTCGAACCCGACGCGCTGATCGACCTGGAGACGCCGCTGTGGCAGGGCGCGCCGTTCACCGCGTTCCTGTTGGGCCGCAGCGACATCGGCGACGTCGCGCTGCCCGAGCCCTACTCCCCGGTGAGCGTGCTGTCAGCGGTGCCGATCACCGCGACCGAAGCCGCCTGGGTCCGGCTCAAGGGCGCGCCTGCGATGCGGGAGGCCTGGGAGCAGGACGGCGTCGACGTGACCGATCCGCGTCGACGGGCGGCCAGTCCGGCCTGACAGGGGCCGCTACAGCCAGTGGTTGCGCCGGAAGGTGCGGTACAGCAGCAGGCACACGGTGACCATCACCAGCAGCACCGCCGGATACCCCCACGTCCAGTGCAGTTCAGGCATGTTGTCGAAGTTCATGCCGTAGATGCCCGCCAGCGCGGTCGGCACCGCGGCGATCGCCACCCAGGCCGAGATCTTGCGCATGTCGACGTTCTGCTGCATGGCGACCTTGCCGAGCGCGGCCTGCACCAGCGAGCTGAGCAGTTCGTCGAAGCTGGCGATGCGATCGGCCGCCTTGATGGTGTGGTCGAGCACGTCGCGCATGTAGCGGCGGATCTCGACGTTGATCAGGTCGTCGTGGTGGGTGCCGATCCGCTCCAGGTCGGTGGTCAGCGGGCTCACTGCGCGCCGCATCTCGACCACCTCCCGCTTGAGCAGATAGATGGTCTCGATGTCGGTCAGCGGCCGCGGCGAGAAGATGTCCTCCTCCATCGCGTCGATGTCGGTCTCGATCAGTTCTGTCACGTCGAGGTAGGTGTCGACCACGCTGTCGGCGATCGCGTGCATCACCGAGTAGGGCCCCAGCTTCAGTGAGGCCGGCGAGGCCTCGAGCCGCTTGCGCACCCCGGCCAGTCCGCCGTGCTCGCCGTGGCGCACGGTCACCACGAAGTCGGGACCGACGAAGATCATGATCTCGCCGGTCTCGACGATCTCGCGCATGTTGGCGATCGACTCGTGGTCGACGTACTTCACCGTCTTGAGCACCAGGAACAGCGTGTTGTCGTAGCGCTCGAGTTTGGGCCGCTGATGGGCGTGCACGGCGTCCTCGACCGCGAGCTCGTGCAGACCGAACACGTCGGCCACGGCCTGCATCTGGTGCTCGTCGGGTTCGTGCAGGCCGATCCAGACGAACGCCGCTCTGCCCTCGGCCTCGATCGCGTGCACCTTCTCCAGCGCCGCGGCGTGGGTGTACTTGCCGGGCAGCCGGTTGCCGTCGCAGTAGACGCCGCAGTCGACCATCGCCCGTGCGACCGGGACGTGGATACGGCGGGCATCGGGATCATCCGGTCGGGGCCGACCGCCCTGACGCATGAGCGACGGCGGCAACGCGCGAAACGACGGCATGCGAGAGACCTCCCTCCGGATACTCCGTGCCCCCAAGCTAGTCGGATCGTACGCGGGGAGCCTGGCCGAAACCCCTCACCGAGGGCCAACCCGTTCCTGTGAGAACAGGCGGTCGGTTACCCTGACGCCCGTGGCGGACAGTGCTGTTTCCCCTTCGCGTGAGCCTTCGGCGGCGCGGACCCCTCAGGTGGTCGTCGAAGACCACGAGATCTTCGAAGCGCACGAGGGCGGCAAGCTCTCGGTGGGGATGAACTCACCGCTGGACACCCAGCGCGCGCTGTCGATCGCCTACACCCCGGGGGTGGCGAAGGTCAGCCGGGCGATCGCGACCGACAAGACGCTGGCGGCCCGGTACACCTGGGCGCACCGGCTGGTCGCCGTGGTCAGTGACGGAAGCGCGGTGCTCGGACTCGGTGACATCGGCGCCGCGGCCTCGCTGCCGGTGATGGAAGGCAAGAGCGCGCTGTTCAAGGCCTTCGGCGGGCTGGACTCCATCCCGATCGTGCTGGACACCAACGATCCCGACGAGATCGTCGAGACGCTGATCCGGCTGCGGCCGACCTTCGGCGCGGTGAACCTCGAAGACATCTCGGCGCCACGCTGTTTCGAGATCGAGCGCCGGGTGATCGAGGCGCTCGACTGCCCGGTCATGCACGACGATCAGCACGGCACGGCGATCGTCGTGCTCGCGGCGCTGCACGGCGCGGCCACGGTGCTGCAGCGGGACATGCACACGCTGAAGATCGTGATCTCGGGCGCCGGTGCCGCCGGAATCGCCTGCGCGAACATCCTGCTGGCCAAGGGCGTCGGTGACATCACGGTGCTCGACAGCAAGGGCATTCTCTCCTCGGCCCGCAGCGACCTCAACCCGTTCAAGGCCGAGCTGGCCACCCGGTCGAACCCGCGCGGCCTGCACGGCGGGCTGGCCGAGGCGCTCGACGGAGCCGATGTGTTCATGGGGGTGTCGGCCGGGCTGGTGCCCGAGGAGCTGATCGCCACGATGGCCCCGGGCGGCATCGTGTTCGCGATGTCCAACCCCGATCCCGAGATCCATCCCGATGTGGCGCGCAAGTACGCCGCGGTGGTCGCGACCGGACGCAGCGACTTCCCGAACCAGATCAACAACGTGCTCGCGTTCCCCGGGGTGTTCCGCGGGGCGCTCGACGCCGGCGCCCGGCGGATCACCGAGAAGATGAAGGTCGCGGCGGCCGAGGCGATCTTCTCGGTCGTCGGCGACGACCTGGCGGTCGACCACATCGTGCCGAGCGCACTGGACCCGCGCGTGGGTCCGGCGGTGGCGGCGGCGGTGGCCGCCGCGTCCGAGGACTGAGTCGGCTGCGTCGGACATGGCGGCTGGCGGCCGCGCTGACCGTGGCGGTGCTCGTGGCCGCGTGCGGCGGGCGGCCTGCGCCGCCGCCGGTCCCGGTGGCGGCGACCGCCGACCCGCAGGCGCAGCTCGTCGCGCACCTCTACGCCTCCGCGCTGGGGTTCTACGGAAGTCCGGCGCAGGTCCGCACGTCGGAGGATCCGCTGGCAGGGTTGGACTCGGCGGACGCCACCGTCGTGCCGGGGTTCACGGGACGGCTGCTCGAGCGGTTCGACCCGGACGCGCCCGCCCGCTCCGACGTGCAGGTGTACCGCTCGCTGCTCTCCGCGCTGCCCGAAGGCGTGGCCGCAGGCGACTACACGGTCTCGGCTGAGGACAAGCCCGCCGTGGCGGTCACCGACGCCGCGGCCGGAGAGTGGGGTCGCGACGTGTCCGCATTCGCGCGACGCTGTCCGGACGTCGCGGTCGGCGCGGTCAAGGGCGCGCCGCGGCCGTCGTCGCTCGGCACCTGTGCACTGCCCCGCGCGCGTGAGTTCGTGGATGCAACAGAGCTTTTCGCGTCGTTGCGGGCCGGAGAGGTGGACATGGCGTGGACGTCGACGGCCGCTCCCGATGTGCCGTCGGACGTGGTGATGCTCTCGGACAAGACGTCGCTGATCCGCGCCGAGAATCTGGTTCCGCTGTATCGGCGCAACGTGCTCGGTGAGTCGCAGGTGCTCGCGCTCAACGAGATCGCCGGGGTGCTGGACACCGGGTCGCTGGCCGACATGCGGCGCAAGATCGCCGAGGGCGCCGACCCGGGCCTGGTCGCCGGGCAGTGGCTCGACGCGCATCCGCTCGGCACGAGCAACTAGCGGCTTGTCGGCGAGCGCGCGCGTTTGTGCGTCGACACGCCGCACACTCCGGGCAGTGTGCGCGCGCTCGCGGCGATCGAGCGCTCAGCCGAAGAAGGAGAACGGCACCCCGTCGGTCAGCGCGGTGACCGCGCGCGGGCAGAAGATCTGGATCGCCAGCCCGGTGAACATCGTCGCCGGCCCGAGGGGGCGGCCCAGTTCGTCGGCCACCTTGGCGGCGACGTCCGCGGCGTTCTGTCCCGGTTCGGCGAGCATCGGGCACACCTGCTCGCCGACGCGGGTGGCGGTGCCCGCGTCGATGTCACCCAGGCGGTAGTGGTCGAGCGCCGAGAGGAAGACATCGGTGGTGGAATCGGCCTGGGCGGGCGCTGCGGACACGGTGGCCGCCGCCGCGATCGTCACGGTGGCCGCCACCAACGTCGCCACGGCCGGGAACCTGAACGTCATGCCCTTATTGTCGTCGATGGGACGCGCGGCATTACGCGTCCCTGGCCGCCCCCTGCGGATACCGGTACCCGCGGTACCGCTATGGTGGGCCGAACTGGACACACGTCGAACAACGGGAGCGGATATGCAGGGCTTCGCGGGAAAGGTGGCCGTCGTGACCGGCGCCGGCTCAGGCATCGGTCAGGCGCTGGCGATCGAGCTGGGCCGCTCGGGCGCCCACGTCGCCATCAGCGACGTCGACACCGAGGGGCTGGCCGCCACCGAGGAGCGGCTGAAGGCGATCGGGGCGCAGGTCAAGGCCGACCGCCTCAACGTCGTCGAGCGCGAGGAGTTCCACCTCTACGCCGACGGCGTCGCCGAGCACTTCGGCAAGGTCAACCAGATCTACAACAACGCCGGCATCGCGTTCACCGGCGACATCGAGATCAGCCATTTCAAGGACATGGAACGGGTGATGGACGTCGACTACTGGGGTGTGGTCAACGGCACGAAGGCGTTCCTTCCGCACCTGATCGCCTCCGGCGACGGACACGTCGTCAACGTCTCGAGCGTGTTCGGGCTGTTCGCTGTGCCGGGCCAGGCCGCCTACAACTCCGCGAAGTTCGCGGTGCGCGGGTTCACCGAGGCGCTGCGTCAGGAGATGGCGCTGGCCGGTCACCCGGTGAAGGTCAGCTGCGTGCATCCTGGCGGCATCAAGACCGCGATCGCCCGTAACGCCACCGCCGCCGAGGGGCTCGACGCCGACGAACTGGCCAAGACGTTCGACAAGAAGCTCGCCAGCACCACCCCGGAGAAGGCCGCCCAGATCATCCTCGACGGCGTCCGCAAGAACAAGGCCCGGATCCTGGTCGGCAACGACGCCCGGATGTTCGAGTACGTCATCCGCTTCGTCGGCGCCGGCTACCAGGGGCTGTTCCCGCGGGTCGTCGCCCGGCTGACGCCCAAGCAGTAGCCGCCGTCGAAGGCAGCTACCCGAACGCCTCGTCGATGATCTCCTGCTGCTCGACGGCGTGCACCTTCGACGAGCCCGACGACGGTGCCGACATCGCGCGCCGCGAGATCCGCTTGATCCCGGCGAGGTGATCGGGCAGCAGCTCGGGCAGCGTCAGCCCCATCGTCGGCCAGGCGCCCTGGTTGGCCGGCTCTTCCTGCACCCAGAACTTCTCCCTGGCGTTCGGGTAGCGGTCCAGGGTCTCGGCGAGACGGCGCTTCGGCAGCGGCGCCAGCTGCTCCACCCGCACGATCGCCACGTCCTCGCGCTTCTCCTTGGTCTTGCGCGCCGCCAGCTCGTAGTACAGCTTGCCGCTGGTCAGCAGGATGCGCGTCACCTTGGACCGGTCGCCGTCACCCTCGTCGTAGGTGGGCTCCTCGAGCACCGAGCGGAACTTTTGCTCGGTGAACTCCTTGAGGTCACTGACCGCGGCCTTGTTGCGCAGCATCGACTTCGGCGTGAACACGATCAGCGGCCGGTGGATCCCGTCGAGGCCGTGGCGGCGCAGCAGGTGGAAGTAGTTCGCCGGTGTCGAGGGCATCGCGATCGTCATCGACCCCTCGGCCCACAGCAGCAGGAACCGCTCGATGCGGCCCGACGTGTGGTCGGGACCCTGCCCCTCGTGACCGTGCGGTAGCAGCAGCACGACGTCGGAGAGCTGACCCCACTTGGCCTCACCGGAGCTGATGAACTCGTCGATGATCGACTGCGCCCCGTTGACGAAGTCGCCGAACTGCGCCTCCCACAGCACCAGCGCATCGGGATTGCCCACCGAGTAGCCGTACTCGAACCCGACCGCGGCGTACTCCGAGAGCGCCGAGTCGTACACCATGAACCGGCCGCCGGTCGGGTTGCCGTCCGAGTCGACGGTCAGCATGTCCAGCGGGGTGAACTCCTTGCCGCTCTTGCGGTCGATGATCACCGAGTGCCGCTGGGTGAACGTGCCGCGGCGGGTGTCCTGGCCGGTCAGCCTGATCGTCCTGCCCTCGGCCAGGAACGATCCCAGGGCCAGCAGTTCGCCGAACGCCCAGTCGACTTTGCCCTCGTAGGCCATCTCGCGGCGCTTCTCGAGCACCGGCTTGACGCGCGGATGCACGTTGAAGTCCTCGCCGAACGCCAGGTGCGCGTCGCCGATGCGCTGCAGCAGCGACTTCTCCACCGCCGTGTTGGTGCCGGCCGGGACCATCTGGTCCGCTTCGACCGAGTGGCTGGGTTCGATGGCGTGCTTCTCGAGTTCGCGGACCTCGTTGAAAACCCGCTCGAGCTGACCCTGGTAGTCGCGCAGGGCGTCTTCGGCTTCCTTCATCGAGATGTCGCCGCGGCCGATCAGCGCTTCGGTGTAGCTCTTGCGGACCCCGCGCTTGGTGTCGATGACGTCGTACATGTTGGGCTGCGTCATCGACGGGTCGTCGCCCTCGTTGTGCCCGCGCCGGCGGTAGCACAGCATGTCGATGACGACGTCCTTCTTGAACTTCTGCCGGAAGTCCATGGCCAGCTTGGCCACCCACACCGCGGCTTCGGGGTCGTCGCCGTTGACGTGGAAGATCGGCGCGCCGATCATCTTCGCGACGTCGGTGCAGTACTCCGACGAACGCGAGTCGTACGGCGACGTGGTGAAGCCGATCTGGTTGTTGACGATGATGTGGATCGTGCCGCCGGTGCGGTAACCGCGCAGCAGCGCCAGGTTGAGCGTCTCCGCCACCACACCCTGCCCGGCGAACGCCGCGTCGCCGTGCAGCATCATCGGCACGACGGTGAAGTCGTTGGACCCGTTGGTCTCCTCGCCGGTGTCGAGCGTGTCCTGCTTGGCGCGCACGATGCCTTCCAGCACCGGGTCGACGGCCTCGAGGTGGCTCGGGTTGGCCACCAGTGACACCGCGATGTCGTTGTCGCCGAACATCTGGATGTACGTGCCGGTCGCGCCGAGGTGGTACTTGACGTCACCGGAGCCGTGCGCCTGTGACGGGTTCAGGTTGCCCTCGAACTCGGTGAAGATCTGGCTGTAGGGCTTGCCGACGATGTTGGCCAGCACGTTGAGCCGGCCGCGGTGCGGCATCCCGATGACGACCTCGTGCAGACCGTGCTCGGCGGCCTGGTCGATCGCCGCGTCCATCATCGGAATGACGGTCTCGGCGCCTTCCAGCGAGAAACGCTTCTGCCCAACGTATTTGGTCTGCAGGAAGGTCTCGAACGCCTCGGCGGCGTTGAGCTTGGACAGAATGTACTTCTGCTCGGCGACCGTCGGCTTCTCGTGCTTGACCTCGATGCGGTCCTGCAGCCACTGCTGCTGCTCGGGCTCGAGGATGTGGGTGTACTCCACCCCGACGTGGCGGCAGTAGGCGTCGCGCAGCAGGCCAAGGATGTCGCGCAGCTTCTTGTGCGTCTGGCCGGCGAACCCGTTGACCTTGAACTCGCGGTCGAGGTCCCACAGCGTCAGCCCGTGGGTGTTGACGTCCAGATCGGGATGGCTGCGGAAGCGGGTGTTGTCCAGCCGCAGCGGGTCGATGTCGGCCATCAGATGACCGCGGTTGCGGTAGGCCGCGATCAGCTCGATGACGCGGGCGTTCTTGTCCTCGATCGAGTCCGGGTTGTCGATGCGCCAGCGCACCGGCTCGTAGGGGATGCCGAGCTCACGGAAGATCTCGTCGTAGAACTCGTCGTCGAGCAGCAGCTGATGGATGGTGCGCAGGAAGTCGCCCGACTCCGCGCCCTGGATGATCCGGTGGTCGTAGGTGGAGGTGAGCGTCATCAGCTTGCCGATGCCGACCTCGTTGATGCGTTCCTCGCTGGCGCCCTGGAACTCCGCCGGGTACTCCATCGCGCCGGCGCCGACGATCGCGCCCTGGCCCTGCATCAGCCGCGGCACCGAGTGCACGGTGCCGATGGTGCCCGGGTTGGTCAGCGAAATCGTCACGCCGGCAAAGTCTTCGGCGGTCAGCTTGCCGTCGCGGGCGCGGCGCACGATGTCCTCGTAGGCCGCGATGAACTGGCCGAACCGCATGGTGTCGCAGTTCTTGATCGACGCGACGACGAGCTGCCGACCGTTCTTGCCCACGAGGTCGATCGCGAGGCCCAGGTTCGTATGGGCGGGCGTGACCGCGGTGGGCTTGCCGTCGATCTCGGCGAAGTGCCGGTTCATGTTCGGGAACTTCTTGACCGCCTGCACGATCGCGTAACCCAGCAGGTGGGTGAACGAGATCTTGCCGCCGCGCGTGCGCTTGAGGTGGTTGTTGATGACGATGCGGTTGTCGATCATCGCCTTGGCCGGGATGGCCCGCACGCTGGTGGCGGTCGGCACCTCCAGCGACGCCGACATGTTCTTGACCACGGCCGCCGCGGCCCCGCGCAGCACCTGTGTCTCGTCGCCGTCCTGGGCCGGCGCGGCCTTCTTCTCGGGAGCTTTCTCCGCAGCCTTGGCCGCGGGGGCCTGCTCCTTCTTCTCCGGAGCCTTCTCCGGCGTCGCGGCCTTCTGCTTCTCGGCGGGCTTCTCGGGCGCCTTGTCCTTCGGTGCAGCCTCGGTGGCCTTCGGCGCGCCGTTGCTGCTCGCCGCCTTCGGCGGGGGCGCAGGCGCGGGCTCGGGCGGACTCACCGGGGCCGACGACCGGCGCGGGGCGGAGGAGCCGTTACCGCCGGAGGTGGCGTCGGTGGTGGGCTCGGGGGAGTAGTCGACGAGGAACTCGTGCCAACTCGGGTCCACCGACGAGGGATCCTCGCGGAACTTGCGGTACATCTCTTCGACCAACCACTCGTTCTGACCGAATGGTGAAGGTGAATTCACGGCTGCTGTTCGCCTCAATTCTTCGTTCCCGGCCAGTGCTCCGCTGCAGCCGGCCACCCCTTGTTGAACCCGGTGTGCGGGTACCCGAGTTTCCGCCGTATAAAGGCTAGCGCTTCGGCGACCGGCGGGACCACGCAACGTCCTTATGGTCATTGCGGACACGCCGAGCGGCGCACGGGCTGCCGTCCAGCGGTGCGCGGACCGCGGTCAGGGGCGCGGAGCGGGCAGCAGGTGCAGGGGCGCGGGCCACCGCGGCGGCGGGGCGCCGAACGCGTTGCGCGCGTTCGCGACGATCTTCTTGCCCATCATCCGGTTGCCGACGCCGCCGACGACCGCCCCGATGCCGACCGGCAGCATCTTGCCGAACATCATCACGCCCCGCTTGAGCGTGTAGCGCTTGACGAAGTACCTGAGCAGCCGGTTGTTGAGCTGGGACACCACGGGCAGCGGCAGCGAGGCCGCGCCGTCGGACAACCAGCCGCCGCTGACGCGGCTGCGGCCGAGCAGGTCGGCCACCGCACCCCTGCTGTCCTCGCCGACGAGCACCGCAAGCACCAGCGCGCGGCGCCGTTCCCGATGCTCGGCGGGAATGCCGTACACCTCGGCGACGGCCAGCACGTAGACGGCCGTCGCCTCGAGGAACACCACGGTCTCGCCGGCGACCGCGGACATCGCCACCAGCGTGCCGATGCCCGGGAAGGCGGCCGCCGAGCCGACGGCCGCACCGCTCGCCATCACCGCCGCCATGTAGTGCTTCTCCAGCTTGGCGACGATCTCGGCGGGGCCGGCTTCGGGGTTGGCGGCCCGCAGCCGCGCCACGTAGGACCGGACCGCGGGTCCCTGCACCCGCGCGCCGCGCTCGATGATCTGGCTCAGCGCCTTGGCCGCGGCGCCGGGGTCGTCGTCGGTGACCGCGAGCTCCTGGCTCTTGGCCCGTGACCATGCACTCATCGGCGGCCTCTCGTCGTACGGACTTCCCAGGCTAGTCCTCGGAAACACGCAGACAACGAACGGCGACCGGCCCGCGGTGCCGCGACGTGACAGCGGTCACTGTTCGCGCAGCGGGGAAGGATTTATTGAAAAGCGGCGCTAACCAATTGCATGGCAGTATCCCCAGACGTGGACGTGACGCCGCTGGAGACCGCACCGGCGGCCCAGCCCGGCCGGATCCGGATGATCGTGGTGCTGGGCCTGCTGGTGGCGCTGGGCCCGCTGACCATCGACATGTACCTGCCGGCGTTGCCGAAGATCGCCGACGACCTGTCGGTGTCCTCGTCGGTGGCGCAGTTGACGTTGACCGGCACGCTGGCCGGCCTGGCGCTGGGCCAGCTGATCATCGGTCCGCTGTCGGACTCGCTGGGCCGCCGCAAACCGCTGATCGGTGGCATCGTGCTGCACATGCTGGCGTCGCTGCTGTGCCTGTTCGCCCCCAACATCGCGGTACTGGGCATCGCTCGCGGGCTGCAGGGCGTCGGCGCCGCGGCGGGCATGGTGGTGGCGATCGCGGTGGTCGGCGATCTCTACAAGGACAACGTCGCGGCGACGGTGATGTCGCGGCTGATGCTGGTGCTCGGCGTCGCGCCGGTGCTGGCCCCGTCGCTGGGGGCCGCGGTGCTGCTGCACGCCTCCTGGCACTGGGTGTTCGCCGCCCTGGTCGTCGCCGCGGGCGCGTTGCTGGTGATGGCGGTGCTCGCGCTGCCGGAGACGCTCCCGGTCCGGCACCGGCGTCCGCTGAAGGTGACCGGCATCGCCCGGACCTACGCCGAGCTGCTGCGCGACACCCGGTTCGTGATGCTGGTGCTGGTCGCCGCGCTGGGCATGTCCGGGCTGTTCGCCTACATCGCGGGCGCCTCGTTCGTGCTGCAGGGCC
This sequence comes from Mycolicibacterium psychrotolerans, assembly GCF_010729305.1. Lineage (NCBI taxonomy): Bacteria > Bacillati > Actinomycetota > Actinomycetes > Mycobacteriales > Mycobacteriaceae > Mycobacterium > Mycolicibacterium psychrotolerans. The sequence goes on from NZ_AP022574.1 coordinate 2,396,722, forward strand.
GCTACGGCCTCGGGCAGACGGCGTTCGCGCTCGTGTTCGGTGCGGGCGCGATCGCGCTGATCGGGTCCACCCAGTGCAACGTCGTGCTGCTGCGGCGCTTCTCCCCGCAGCAGATCATGGTGTGGGCGCTGGCCGCGGCTGCCCTGGCCGGTGTGGTCTTCGTCGCGGTGTCCGCGGCACACGTCGGCGGCCTGTTCGGGTTCGTCCTGCCGGTGTGGGCGATCCTGGCCGCGATGGGGCTGGTGATCCCGAATGCCCCCGCCGTTGCGCTGACACGCCACCCCGACGCGGCCGGTACCGCTGCGGCGCTGCTGGGCGCCTTCCAGTTCGGCATGGGCGCCGCCGTCGCGCCGGTCGTGGGCGTGCTGGGCAACGACGAACTGGCGATGGCGGCCGTGATGGCCACCGGCGTGATCGTCGCGCTGGCCGCACTGCTGCTGACCGGCGAGCACCGTGCTTCGGCCGCCGACGCGGACGCCGTCGCGGCGGGTGCCGACTTGTCGTGAATCTCGCCGGTCCGTAGCGTCGGCCGGAACCGTAGCCATTCGTCGATTGATGCCCAGTTGTCTTCCACCATGCTCGAATCCGTGACGCCGCGCGCCCCGGGGGTCAACCCCTGGCACGCGCTGTGGGCGCTTCTGGTCGGCTTCTTCATGATCCTGGTCGACGCGACCATCGTGGCGGTCGCGAACCCGGCGATCATGGCGAACCTGGGGGTCGGCTACGACGCCGTGATCTGGGTGACCAGCGCCTACCTGCTGGCCTACGCGGTGCCGCTGCTGGTGGCCGGACGCCTCGGCGACCGGTACGGACCCAAGAACGTCTACCTGCTCGGGCTGACGGTGTTCACGCTGGCCTCGCTGTGGTGCGGGCTGGCCGACACGATCGGTGTGCTGGTCGCAGCGCGGGTGCTGCAAGGGGTGGGTGCGGCGTTGCTCACCCCGCAGACCCTCTCCGTCATCACCAGGACGTTCCCGGCGCAGCGGCGCGGCGTCGCGATGAGCGTGTGGGGAGCGACGGCCGGGGTGGCCACGCTGGTGGGCCCGCTGGCCGGCGGTGTGCTGGTCGACCACCTGGGCTGGCAGTGGATCTTCTTCGTCAACGTGCCTGTCGGCCTGGTCGGTCTGGCGCTGGCCGTGCGGTTGGTGCCGACGCTGCCGACCCAGGGCCATCACTTCGACCTGCCGGGTGTCGTGCTCTCCGGTGTCGGCATGTTCCTGATCGTTTTCGCGCTGCAGGAGGGGCAGTCCCACGACTGGGCGCCGTGGATCTGGGCCACGATGGCGATCGGTGTCGCGGTGATGGCGGCGTTCGTGGTGTGGCAGTCGGTCAACCGCGGGGAGCCGCTGATCCCGCTGGCGATCTTCACCGACCGCGATTTCTCGATGTCCAATCTCGGTGTCGCCACGATCGGATTCGTCGCCACGTCGATGATCCTGCCGCTGATGTTCTACGCCCAGGCGGTGTGCGGGCTCACCCCGACGCGGGCGGCGTTGCTGACCGCCCCGATGGCGGTCGCGACCGGTGTGCTGGCCCCCGCGGTCGGCAAGATCGTCGACCGCGCGCACCCGCGGCCGGTGATCGGGTTCGGTTTCTCGGTGATGGCGATCGGGCTCACGTGGCTGTCGGTGGAGATGACGCCGACGACTCCGATCTGGCGGCTGGTGCTTCCGCTGACCGCCATGGGCGTGGGGATGGCGTTCATCTGGTCGCCGTTGGCCGCGACGGCCACCCGAAACCTGCCGACGCAGCTCGCCGGCGCGGGATCCGGGGTGTACAACACCACGCGACAGGTCGGGTCGGTGTTGGGCAGCGCGGGCATGGCCGCGTTCATGGCGTCCCGGCTCTCGGCGGAGATGCCCGGCGCGGCGGATGCGGCCCCGCAGTCCGAGGGCTCCGTCGCGCAGTTGCCCGGCTTCCTGCACGCCCCGTTCGCGGCCGCGATGTCGCAGGCGATGCTGCTGCCGGCCTTCGTCGCGCTGTTCGGTGTGGTGGCCGCGCTGTTCCTGATCGGCATGGTCGGCTCCCGGTTCGCCCCGGCTCCGGCCACCCCACAGCCCGCCGAGGCCGGCGTCGACGACGACTTCAACGACGACGACTTCAACGACGACGACTTCAACGACGACGAGTACGTCGACGACGACGAGTACGTCGAGTACGTCGTCGACTGGGGCGGTGCTGACACCGACGCCGACGCCGACACCGACGTGCTCGATCGGGCCGCCCCCGAGCCGCCGGCCGAGCCCATCGATCGCGGCGCGGACGCCGAGACCACGACCCACGAATGGCGCGCCATCCTCGACCAGCTCTTGTCCGAGTCGGCGCCGCGCAACGGACACAACGGGTCTCCCGCCGACGGCGACGCGAACTCCTACGGCAGGCACTCTCGCGGGCCGGATACCGCCTAGCCGCGCTCCATCAGGGCCTCGAGCTGCGCGTTGGTCTTCGTCAGCGCCGACGTCAGCGCACCGAACGCCCGGTCCCGCACGCGCGGCTTGTCCGCGAAATCCGGGAACAGGTCGCGCAGCACGTTGAGCCTGCACGCCTTCAGCCAGTCCATCAGCTCGGGATCCTTGAGCCAACGCACCTGAGCTTCGTTGTCCGACAGCAGGATTCGCAGCCAGTCCACCGGCGCGTCGGGGTGGGGGATCGGCGCGCACAGGTCGTTGCGGATGGCGTCGTCGTCGTAGCCGGCTTCGACATGGGCGATGAACGCCGAGCTGAACACCTGCTGGCATCCGCGCACGCTCTGCAGCGTGATCCGGCCGCCGTCGAACACCGGCACCGACGGCGGCCGTGGCAACCCCTGGGTGGTGCAGTCGACGTACAGCGACGGCGTGGGTACCTCGACCTGTCCGTCGCGCAGCACGATGCGGTCGTGCTCGGCGCGTTCCAGGTGGCCCAGCCGCACCACGTCCTCGATCAGGCGCAGCTGCTCGAGCTCACCGGCGGACACGATGGCGCAGTGGTACATCGTCGGCGTCCTGCCCGGATCCAGACGAAAGACGGTGCCGTCGGCCTCGAGTCGCAGGAACAGATCGTCGACCGACGTGGCCTCAGCGATGGCCGCCATCCGGGAAGCGATCGACTCCCGCAGCGTCTTGACGAACCGCTCGCCAGGCTGGATGTCGGCGCGGTTGAGCAGCCACGAGTCGCGCGGCATGATCCACCGCAGTCGCTCGGGCCCGACGCCGGAGCGCATCAGCCAGAGACAGCAGTCCATGCCGGTCTTGCCGCCGCCGACGATCGTGAAGTGGTCCCGGCCGGCCGCACGGCGCGGCAGGTCGTTGGGGGTGACGGCGTCCACGCCGTCGTCGACCGAGAACGGCGCCGAACGCATCGACTGCACGACGGTCAGCAGATACGTCGCGTCCACCACCCGGCGCCGCACCGTCACCGTGTGCTCCACCCCGTCGAGGGTGCGAAACCTGTTGTCGCCCAGATGATGTGACGACGGAAAATACGACAGCCGGCCGGTCGGCAGCAGCTGGTGGCGCATCACCTGGTCGTAGTAGGCGCACACCTCGTGGCCGCTGGCCAGCTCGAAGAAACCCGCGTTCGGCCCGGTCTCGTCGATCCAGTCCTCGTTGCCCAGCGCACGCGAGTTCACGCCGTAATACGCCGAGGGCTGGTGCAGCCGCACGAACGGATACACCCAGTTCCAGTGGCCGCCGGGCTGGTGGTTGTCGTCGACGAGCACGATCGTCGCATCGGTCTCGCTGAGCATCGTGTCGACGAACGCCATACCCATCGCGCCCGCGCCGATGACGAGATAGTCAGCCTCGATGCTGCTCATCGGCGCCACGCTACTTCAAGCCGCCCCGTCAGCCGAACAGCACCGCGGGGTTCAGGTAGCCGGTGGGGTCGAAGGCCGCCTTGACCGCCCGCATCGCCGCGATGTCGGCGTCGGTGCGCGACATCGACACGTAGTCCCGCTTGCGGGTGCCCACCCCGTGTTCGGAGCTGACGTTGCCGTCGTGGCGGGCGATCAGAGCCATCATCGCGGTGTAGAGCGCGTGCTCGCGGTCGCCGGTCAGCGTGCACCGCACGATGTTGAGGTGCAGATTGCCCTCGCCCACGTGCCCGAACAGCACCGGGATGGCATCCGGGGCGTGCTCGGCGATCAGCTCGGCGGACTCGGCCGCGAACGCGCTGATCGACGAAAGGGGCAGCGAGACATCGAATTTCAATGGCGGACCATAAACGCCGAGCACATCGGCGACGGCCTCGCGCACCTGCCACAGCCGCTGCTGGGCGCCGCCGTCGACCCCGACGGCGGGCTCGCCGCACAGCTCGGCCTCCGACAGCGCCTCGGCGAGCCGGTCGGTCAGGTCGGTCTCCCCGGCCAGCTCGATCAGCAGTTGCCAGGCGCCCTCCACGGGTGCGGCCACCCCGGCGTGCTCGGCGGTCAGGGCGCTGGCCCGAGCGTCGATGAGCTCCAGCGCCGCGATCCCCTCCATGTCGCGGAACAGGCGGGCGGTCGCGATCAGCGCGTCGAGGTCGGCGTAGCCGCAGATGGCGGTGACGCGCTGCCGTGGCGACGGATGCAGACGCAGGTCCAGCCCGGTGATCACCCCGAGTGTGCCCTCGGCGCCGACGAACAGCGACGCCAGGTCGTAGCCGGTGTTGTCGCTGCGTACCTGGCTGTGCCGGTGCACCACCGACCCGTCGGGCAGCACCACGTCGAGGCCGAGCACCTGCTCGCCCATGTTGCCGTAGCAGACCGTGCGCAACCCGCCGGCATTCGTCGACGCCATACCGCCGACCGTCGCCGAGTCGCGGGCGGCCAGGTCCACCCCGAACACCAGTCCCGCCGCCGTCGCGGCGCGCTGCACCTCGGCCAGCGTCACCCCGGCACCGACCTGGACCCGCCGCTCCACCGTGTCGACCTCACCGATCTCACGCAGCCGCTCGGTGGACAGCAGCACGTCATCGTGCTCGGGCACCGTTCCCGCCACCAGCGACGTCCGGCCGCCCTGCACGGTCACGCTGACCCCGGCGTCGCGGCACGCCGTCAGCACCGCCGCGACCTCCTCGGCGGATCCGGGCCGCACCAGCACCGCGGCGCGGCCCCGGTACCGGCCCGTGTAGTCCACGCTGCGGCCGCCGAGCACGTCGGGGTCGGTGCTCACCTGCGAGGCACCCACGATCGCGGCGAGCCGTTCGGTCAGCGCTTCGGTCATGGGGCCGGTGTATCACATGAGCTCAACGACAGGAACGCGCCCAGCTCCACCAGGCGGTCGGGCGTGCCGGGCAGATAGTCGGTCAGCTGCGCCGAGCGCACGATCACCGCCAGGTACTTCGCCCGGCTCACAGCGACGTTCAACCGGTTCCGGTTGAGCAGGAACGCGATTCCGCGGGGCACATCGTCGATCGAGGACGCCGTCATCGACAGGAACACCACCGGGGCCTGCTGGCCCTGGAACTTGTCGACCGTGCCGACCGCCACGTCGGTGAAACCGGCCGCGTCGAGATGGCCGCGCACCAGCACCACCTGCGCGTTGTAGGGCGTGACGACGAGCACGTCGCGCTGGCCGAGCGGGCGGGTGCCGTCCTCGTCGGTCCACGGGGTGCCGAGCAGGCCGCGCAGCGCGGCGACGATCGCCGCGGCCTCCTCGGGGCTGTCCGTGGCGTTGCCCTGGTGCTCGACGGCCAGCGTGCGGACCCCGGGCGCGACGCCGTCGAGCCGGCGCGCGGCGGTCACGTCCACATGGGAGTGCAGCCGGTTGTCGTAGGACAGCCGGGACACCCCGCGGCACACCTCGGGATGCATCCGGTAGGAGCGGTCCAGGAAGTAGCCCCGCTCGGGCGGCAGCGTGTGGTGCCCGTCGACCAGCCACGCCAACGCCGAACCGTCGACCGGTTCGGGGTGGGTGCCCTGGCTCACCTGCGGCAGCTGCTGCGGGTCGCCGAGCAGCAGCAGGTTGCGCGCCGCGCGCGCCACCGCGATCGTGTTGGCGAGGCTGAACTGGCCGGCCTCCTCGACGACCAGCAGGTCCAGCGATTCGGCCGGAACACGACGGCCATTGGCGAAGTCCCATGCGGTACCGCCGATCACGCAGCCCTCGTGGTCGGAGATGAAAGCCGGATAGTCCTTCTCGTCGATGTCCCGCCACGGTGCGTCCGCGGACTTCTTCTTGCCCACCCGCGCGCCGTCGACGCCGGCCCGCAGGATGCCGGCGAACAGGTTCTCCACGACGGCGTGGGCCTGCGCGACCACGCCGATCCGCCAGCCGTGGTCGACCACCAGCGAGGCGATCACCTGCGCGGCGGTGAACGTCTTGCCGGTGCCGGGCGGGCCGTGCACCGCGAGGTACGACGAGTCGAGGTCGAGTAGCGCGGCGGTGATGTCGGCGGCGACGGCGCCGGTGTCGGGCAGCGCGGCGCCGCTGCGGGTGCGCGGCGCTCGGCGCAGCAACAGGTCGGTCATCGCACCGGGGCGCAGCCGGGGCAGGGCGTCGGCGACGTCCTGTGCGGTGGCGGCGATCGATTCGGCCAGCGGCTTGGTGCTGATCGGCGGTCCCGGCGTCAGCGCGAACGGCACCTGGGTGAAGATGTCGCCGTCCTTGGGTTGCCGCTCGACGACGGTCACCTCGGTGGGCGCCTCGACGTTGTCGCACCCCACCACCGACACCACGGCGTAGCCGCGCCGGTCGGGGTCGTCGGACAGGCCCGCGGGCGCGGGCGGGTCGTAGAGCGCGTACATCTCGCGGTCCAGGTCGCCGTTGGCGATCTGGCCTCGAAGAATCAAGCGGCGCTGCGGTTTCCGGGCCCGTGGCGGTTGGTGCCAGTCTTCGGCGATCTCGTGGCCGTCGACGATGAACACGCCACTGCTGTCGGCCCACTCCTCGACCGGGTTGTTGACGCGATCGAAGTGACCCCACCAGAACGGTTTGTCCTCGCGCTTGTGAAAGCCCTTGGCGGCGGCGATCAGTGTGACCGCCGTCTGCTCGGGTGTGCGCGGTTCCACGCCGTCACCGGCGAACCCCAGCAGCCGGCGTTCGACCGCGTCGACCTCCGCCGCGTCGGGTTTCGCGCCGTCGACCGGCACCGGCCCGCGGGGCGGCACCCCGGATTCGATGGCGCGCGCCACCAGCCAGTCCCGCAGCCGGCGGGTCGACCGGCAGTCGTAGCGGTTGTACTCCTCGATCTCCTTGAGCACGGTCGCGGCGTCGTCGGCGTGGCCGGCGTCGCGCAGCTCGCAGTAGCGCGCGTACTCGGTGATCGACGCGGTGGCCGTGGTGACCTCACCGTCGCGCAGCTCGTTGCCCATGTAGAGCGGCTCGAGCGACTTGATGCTGTAGTTCTCGGTGCCCACGCGAAGGCTCTTGCGCACCAACGGATACAGGTCGACCAGCACGCCCTCGCGCAGCAGCTCGTCGACGTCGTGCTCGCCGACGCCGTAGCGGCCGGCCAACCGCAGCAGCGTGCTCTTCTCGTATGCCGCGTAGTGGTAGATGTGCATGCCGGGGTGGCGCCGCCGCCGCTTGCGCACCAGGTCCAGGAATGCGACCAGCGCCGCGCGTTCCTCGGCGCGGGAGTGTGCCCACAGCGGGGAGAACTCATCGGCGACGGTCAGTACACCCCACAGGTATTCGAGTCCCCACTTGTATCCGTCGGCGGTCCACAGCGGGTCGCCCTCGAAGTCGAAGAAGAGGTCGCCCCTGTCGGCGTCGGGCAGCACCATCAACGGTTGCGGGTCGACCAGCCGGTAGGGCGGCTTGCCGTCGACCCGGTCGGCGATCTGCAGCCTCGCCTGCGCGGTGAGCGCGCCCACGGTGCGGGGGGAGAGTTCGGCGACCGGGCCCTCGTGGGCGGCCAGGTCGTGCACGGTCGTGATGCCCGCGTCGAACAGCCGCGCCCGCTGGCTGACGCGCATCCCTGCGACCAGCAGCAGATCGTCGCGGGCGCGGACCTCCTGCTCGCATTCGGCGCAGCGGAAACAGGCGCGCACGGACTCGTTCTCCCACGCCACCGGCGCGTCGCCGGCCAGGTGCTCGTCGAGCAGGCGCTGCAACGCGGCACGGCGGGGGCGGTACACCGGCAGCAGTTCGTCGACGGGGTAGCTGACGGTCGCGCCGTCGCCGAGCACGAGGTCCACCTCCGGCGCCACCGGCACCCCGGCCGCGGTGAGGGTGTCGACGTAGGCCGCCAACTGCAGCAGGGCCTCGACCTTCACGGAGCGGGCCAGCTTGGTGTCCCGTAACCGGTAGCGCGGCCCCTGCCCTGGGCTTTCCCCGTTCTCCAGCAGCAGGAAGTCGGCGAAACCGACGAACCGACCGTCGAACATCGCGGCCTGGAAGATCACCGGCGCCCTGCGCTCGATCGCGCGCAGCGTCTGGTCGGCCGCCGCGGTCAGCCCCGCGATCGTGTAGTCCGGCCGGCCGATGACGGTGACCTCGCTGTCGCGGCGCAGCGCGTCGAGGTGCCGCTGCTCGTGCTCGTCGCCGAGTTGCGATGTCCGAGCCAGCAATTCGTCATCACCGGACACTGCGGGGCCGCGGCCGAGCTTGACATCGAACGACCGCAGCAGCGCGTACTCGCAGCGAGCGGCCGCGGCGAGGTCGGAGGCGCTGTAGACCACTCGGCCCTCGATGACGAACACGTCGCCACTGTAAGGCAGAGGTCCGACGCCCCCACCCCGCCGCGGAAGTGGGGGGCACGTCCCGCTTGCGGAAGCGCATTCCCTGGTCGCTGCAGGGCGAGAATCACAGCCCGGAATGCGCTTCCGCGTGGGAAGTGGCTCAGCGTGGGGGGCTCAGCCTGGCAGGTCTACCGCTGTCCGTAGCCCTGCTGCGGGTAGTCGCCGTACCCCGGAGGCGGGGGCTGCTGCTGATAGCCGGGAGACGGGTAGGAACCGGTCCCCGGGTTCGGGTAGGGCTGGCCGGGCATCGTCGGCGTTGGTGCGGCGTGCGAGCCCGTGGGCGCTGCACTGTAGGCCGGGATCTGCTGCGTCGGCGCCGATGTGGACTGCTTGCGCCGGTTCAGATGCTCCCGCATGTTGCGCCCCTCGTCCTCGGCGCGGCTGAGGTAGTCCTCCCAGCGCTGCTGCATCGGCTTGATCAGGCCACCGCCCACGCCGACCACCAGGATGCCGCCGATCGTGCCGAGGATGGCGACGAGCACCGGCAGCGTGACGGTCAACGCGATGCCGACCTGGTTGAGGGCTGCGATGATGCCCAATCCGAGGATGAAGACGCTCGCGATGTTGGCCAGCATGCGGCCGTAGGACAGGCCGCCGAGCGCATTGGACACGATGTCGCGCACGGCCGCGGCGATCGCCGCAGCGACGACGACGATGATCAGTGCCACCACGAGCCTCGGAAGGAACGCGATGACTCCCGTCAGCAGCGCGCTCACCGGATTCGGCCCGAACACACCGAACGCCAGCTGCAGCACGAACAACAGCAGGGCGTAGTAGACGAGCTTGCTGACGATCGTCGAGGCGTCGTAATTGCTGTTCTGCAGCGCACGGCGAATCCCGCCCCGCTCGACCGCCCTGTCGAACCCGACCCGCTCGAGGATCTTGTCGACGGCTTTGCCGATCAGCTTGGCCACGATCACCCCGATGATCAGGATGACCAGGAACATCACGAGCTTCGGCGCGAAGGTGGCGACGGAGCGCCACATGTCCCGTAGTGCATCTTCCATGGTCGTACTCCTCAGAGTCACCCCCGACCGCTATTGACACTCGCGTCGATACCCGCGCTGCCGGTGACCAAACGCGGCGGGTCAGCGCGGAGTGTTGCCGATCAGCTCGACCCCGCTGCCGTTCCAGCGGAACTTCACGATGCTGTCGAGGCCGGGCACGCCGTTGGAGTACTTCAGCGCCACGGTGTCACCGGTGGTGCCCACGCTGTCGAGTCCGTTGAAGCCGTAGGTGTCGGGCACGCCGGTGGGGATGAACTTGCCGCGGTGGAACATCAGCGCGCGGGTGTTCGGGTTCTCCGAGTTCGTGTTCGCCTTGACGATCACCGCCGACAACTGGGCGCACTCGTTGTAGTTGCCCGCTACCGGCGCGGGGCTCCACGGCTGGTTGCTGCGCGGGTCGCGGGGCAGTTCGGAGACCGCTCTGGCGATCTCGGGTGCGGCCAGGTCCGTGGCGCACGGGTCCTCGCCGGCCGTGGGGCCCGGGGGCGGCCCGAGAGGCGGTGGCGCTGCGGGAGCGGGAGCCGCGGGCGGTGGCGCCGCCGTCGGTCCGGGGGTCTTCGACACCGTCGAGTCTCCGGAGCCGCAGCCCGCGAGAACGAGCGCGGCGGCGCCGACGACCGCTGCCCATTTCACAAGTCGCGACCGTACCGTCCCCACCCCGGGGCTGGCCAACAGGCGCGCGGTGCGGTAGGGCGCCCGAAGGGCACTAGACTGCCACCACGATGACCTCCTCCGATACGGCCCCGGACACCGTGGATCTGCCTGGTGACACGACCTTTGCCGACCTGCAGATCCACCCGTCGGTGCTGCAGGCCGTCAAGGACGTCGGCTATGAGTCGCCCTCACCCATTCAGGCGGCGACGATCCCGGCGATGCTGGCCGGCTCCGACGTCGTCGGTCTGGCACAGACCGGCACCGGCAAGACCGCGGCGTTCGCGATCCCGATCCTCAGCAAGATCGACACCTCCAGCCGCACCACGCAGGCGCTGGTGCTCGCCCCGACCCGGGAACTGGCTCTACAGGTCGCCGAGGCGTTCAGTCGGTACGGCGCGCACCTGAACGTCAACGTGCTGCCCGTGTACGGCGGCAGTTCCTACGGCCCGCAGCTGGCGGGGCTGCGACGCGGCGCCCACATCGTGGTCGGGACGCCGGGCCGGGTGATCGACCACCTGGAGAAGGGCACGCTGGACGTCAGCCACCTCGACTACATGGTGCTCGACGAGGCCGACGAGATGCTGCAGATGGGTTTCGCCGAGGACGTCGAGCGCATCCTGGCCGACACCCCGGAGTACAAGCAGGTCGCGTTGTTCTCCGCGACGATGCCGCCGGCGATCAAGAAGATCACCGCCAAGTACCTGCATGATCCGGTCGAGGTGACGGTCAAGTCGAAGACCCAGACCGCCGAGAACATCACCCAGCGCTACATCCAGGTGTCGTACCCCCGGAAGATGGACGCGCTGACCCGGCTGCTGGAGGTCGAGCAGGGCGACGCGATGATCGTGTTCGTCCGTACCAAGCAGGCCACCGAGGAGGTCGCCGAGAAACTCAAGGCGCGCGGGTTCGCGGCGGCGGCCATCAACGGCGACATCCCGCAGGCCGTGCGTGAGCGCACCATCAACGCGCTCAAGGACGGCTCGATCGACATCCTGGTCGCCACCGACGTGGCGGCCCGCGGCCTGGATGTCGAACGCATCTCCCACGTGGTGAACTTCGACATCCCGCACGACCCGGAGTCGTACGTGCACCGGATCGGACGCACCGGGCGCGCCGGTCGGTCGGGTACGGCGCTGCTGTTCGTGACGCCACGTGAGCGCCATCTGCTCGGCGCGATCGAGCGGGTGACGCGGCAGAAGCTCGTCGAATCCGATCTGCCGTCGGTGGATGACGTGAACGAGCGGCGCGTGCAGAAGTTCACCGACTCGATCACCGAGGCGCTGGCGGCGCCGGGCATCGAGTTGTTCCGCAAGCTGATCGAGGGCTACGCACGCGACCACGACGTGCCGATGGCCGACATCGCCGCCGCGCTGGCGCTGCAGAGCCGCGACGGCGAAGAGTTCCTGATGACCGAGCCGCCGCCGGAGAAGCGCCGCGAGAAGCGCGACCGGCCGGACCGGCCCGACCGTGACGATCGCGGTCCGCGCAAGCCCCGAGAGCGCCGCAGTGATCTGGCGACTTACCGGATCGCGGTCGGCAAGAAGCACAAGGTGGCGCCCGGCGCGATCGTGGGCGCGATCGCCAACGAGGGTGGCCTGCACCGCAGCGACTTCGGCCATATCGCGATCAAGCTGGACTACTCGCTGGTGGAATTGCCGGCCAAGTTGTCCAGGGAGACGCTGAAGAAGCTGGAGAACACCCGAATCCAGGGCCAGCTGATCCACCTCGAACCCGATCGCGGGCCGAAGGCACGCCGCACCTCGCCCTAGCGCCCCATGACGCTGTCCCGAGACGCCGACGCCCAGGGCGGTCTGGAGTCGGTCACGGCGACCGGCCGGGTCGACTCGCTGACCGGAATCCGCGCGGTTGCGGCACTGCTGGTCGTGCTCACTCACGCCGCGTACACCACCGGCAGGTACGGGCAGGGCTACGTCGGGCTGGTGTTCTCCCGGATGGAGATCGGCGTGCCGATCTTCTTCGTGCTGTCCGGGTTCCTGCTTTTCGGACCCTGGGTGAACGCCTGCGCCGCCGGCACGCCGGCGCCGTCGGTGCGCCGCTACGCGTGGCACCGGGTGCGGCGCATCATGCCGGCCTACGTCGTCACCGTCGTCGCGGCCTACCTCGTCTATCACTTCCGCACGGCCGGGCCGAACCCCGGACACACCTGGGAGGGGCTGGCGCGCAACCTGACCCTGACCCAGATCTACACCGACAACTATCTGTATTCCTTTCTGCACCAAGGTCTTACGCAGATGTGGAGCCTCGCCGTCGAGGCGGCGTTCTACGTGGCCCTGCCGGCGATGGCGTACCTGCTGCTCGTCGTGCTGTGCCGGCGGCGCTGGCGGCCGGGTCTGCTGCTGGCCGGGCTCGCGGCTGCGTCGTTGATCTCCCCGGCCTGGTTGACGCTGGTGCACACCACCGACTTCCTGCCCGACGGCGCCCGGCTGTGGTTGCCCGGATACCTCGCGTGGTTCATCGGCGGAATGGTGCTCGCGGTGCTGGTGCCGCTGCGAGTGCGCGCCTACGCCCTGGTCTGTCTGCCGGTCGTCGTCGTCAGCTATCTCATCGTGTCGACGCCGATCGGGGGCGAACCGACGACGTCCCCGGCGCTGCTGTGGGAGGCGTTGGCCAAGACGGTGTTCTACGCGGTGATCGCGACGCTGATGGTGGCTCCGTTGGCGCTGGGAACGCAGGACGGGCTCTACGCCCGCCTGATGGCGAGCAGGCCGATGGTGTTCCTCGGCGAGATCTCCTACGAGATCTTCCTGATCCACCTGGTCACGATGGAGCTGGTGATGGTCGAGGTCCTGCACTATCCGATCTACAACGGCTCGGTGTGGCTGCTTTTCGTCGGCACGCTGGTGGTCACCGTTCCGTTGGCGTGGCTGCTGCACCGTTGCACCCGCGTGCGACCCACGGTCCGTTCGAGCTAGGCGCAGGCTTACAGGGTGGCCTGACCGGCTTCGCGGGCCGGCAGCACGATCGGCACGACGAACTCTTCGAGCATGCTGCGCTCGTCGGCCTCGTCGTGTCCGGGGAAGACGAGCAGGGAGGTCATCACGCGCACCAGCCAGCGGGCCCGGTGCTCGATGGTGTGCGGTTCGTCGGGTCCAAGCGAGATGACGAACGCCTCGGTGAGGGCCTTGATCACCTCCGACTGTTCGGCCATATCGCCGCCGATGGGCCGTTGCGTCGTCGCGAACCAGGACGCCAGCGCGGGGCTGTTGCGGACGTTGCGCAACGAGGAGATCAGGCCCTCGATGAGCCGTTCCCGCGGGTCGACGATCGACATGATCTGCTCGGTCATCTCGCGGTAGAGGCGGTAGCTCTCGCGGTGCACGTACGCGGTGTAGAGCGCATCCCGGTTCTCGAAGTAGCGGTACAGCGTCGCGCGGGAACACCCGGCGGCCGAGGCGATCTCGTTCATGCCGACGGTGGCGGCCTCCTTGTGGACGAACAGCTCGCCCGCCGCGTCCAGGATGCGGTCGGCGGCGACCTCGGTGCGGCGCGAGGCCAGCCAGTCCCCGGCCATCAGCTCGTCACCGTGAACGGCACCGACAGCGGGCGGCGCACGTAACTGCCTCCGGCCCATACGATCCCGGCTTCGTCCACTTCGAAATCCGGTATGCGGGTGAGCAGTTCGTGCAGGGCTACCCGCGACTGCATCCGAGCGGCCGCCGAGCCCAGGCAGAAATGCGCGCCGTGACTGAACGTGAGGATGTTGCGGGGGTGGCGGTTCACGTCGAGTTCACCCGCGTTGGAGCCGTATTCGCGTTCGTCACGGTTGGCCGAGCCGTACAGGAAGAGCACCTTGCGGCCCTCGGGGATGGTGCGCTCACCGATCGTGACGTCGCGGGTGGTCGTGCGTGCGAGGCCCTGCACGGGCGAGGTGAGGCGCAGGAACTCGTCGACGGCGTCGGGGATCAGGCCCGGATCGGCGGTGAGCAGCCTGCGTTGGTCGGGGCGCTGGTGCAGCAGTTGCATGGAGCCGCCGAGCATGCCGGTGGTGGTGTCGTTGCCGCCGGTGACCATGGTGAACGTGAACGCGAGAATGGACAGCACGCCGGCGATGTCGCCGTCGGCGCCGACGCCTGCTGCCACCAGGTGCGAGACGGTGTCGTCGGCCGGGTCGGTGCGACGCCGCTCGATCAGCGCGGTGAAGTAGGCCATCATGTCGCCGAGCGCGTCACCGAGGCTGCCCAGCGCGCCGGCCACCCCGCCTTCGGTGGTGTTGGCGGCGACGATCGCCTCGGTCCACCCGTCGAACTGGCCGCGGTCGGCTTCGGGGACGCCGAGGTAGTGCGCCACGACCATCGACGGGAGCGGCTTGAACAACTCCGCGACGATGTCCCCGCCGCCCTGCGCGCGCAACCTCTCGATGCGCTCGACGACGAACTCGCGGACTTTCGGCTCGACCGCCTCGACCTGGCGGGGCGTGAAACCCCGCGACACCAGCTTGCGGAACTCGGTGTGCACGGGCGGGTCCTGCATGACCATCGGTGGGTTGTCGGCGAGCCCGATCATCTCGAGTTCCCCGTAGTTGACGGTCAGGCCCTGCGCGGAGGAGAACGTCTGGTGGTCGCGGGCGGCCGCCCAGATGTCGGCGTGCCGCGACAGCACGTAGTAGTCGTGATCAGGCCTGTCGTCGGGTACCACGTGATGGACAGGGTCGTGGTCGCGCAGCGCGCGGTACATGTCCCAGGGCGCCGGCCAGGTGGTCGCGGTGGCGAGCTGGAAGCGCGCGGGCGAGCCCTGAGACAGAATCGCGGTCATGTCTTATGAGTACGACAGATGCCACATCTGTGTCAAGAGTCAGATGGCCGCACCGGGGTTCAGGATGCCGTCCGGGTCGAGCGCAGCCTTGATCCGCCGGTTGAGCTCCATGACCTCGGGGCCGAGCTGACCGGCGAGCCACGGCCGCTTGAGCCGGCCGACACCGTGTTCGCCGGTGATCGTGCCGCCCAGCCCGACGGCGAGGTCCATGATCTCCCCGAATGCCTGCTGGGCGCGCTTCTCCATCTCCGCGTCGGCGGGGTCGAACACGATCAGCGGGTGGGTGTTGCCGTCGCCGGCATGGGCGATGACCGAGATCAGCAGGTTGTGGTTGGCGGCGATCTTCTCGACGCCGGCCACCAGTTCGGCCAGCGCGGGCAGCGGCACACCGACGTCCTCGAGCAGCAGCGAGCCCCTGGCCTCCACAGCGGGAATCGCGAAGCGGCGGGCCGCGACGAACGCCTCACCCTCCTCGGGATCCGAGGTCGAGAACACCTCCTTGGCGCCGTGCTCGGTGAACACCCCGGCCATGTACTCGGCATCCTGCGCACCCGACGGTCCGCGGTCGTCGCTGGCGGCGACCATCATCGCCGCGGCGTCGCGGTCCAGACCCATCCGCAGTTTGTCCTCCACCGCGTTGATGGCCGCGGCGTCCATGAACTCCAGCATCGAGGGCCGGATCTTTCCTGTGATCGTCACGACGGCGTTGGCGGCGGCCTCGACGGAGTCGAACGTCGCGACCACCGTGCAGGCCCCGTGCTGGGCGGGCAACAGCTTCAAGGTGACCTCGGTGACCACCCCGAGGGTGCCCTCACTGCCGACAAACAACTTCGTCAACGACAGTCCCGCAACGTCTTTCAGGCGGGGGCCGCCCAGGCGCACCGCGGTGCCGTCGGCCAGCACCACTTGCATGCCCAGCACGTAGTCGGTGGTGACGCCGTACTTGACGCAGCACAGCCCGCCCGCATTGGTGGCGACGTTGCCGCCGATGCTGCAGATCTCATAGGACGACGGATCCGGCGGGTACCAGAGCCCGTACTCGGCGACCGCTTTCTTGACCTCGGCGTTCAGCAGGCCCGGTTGCGCGACGGCGGTGCGGGTGACCGGGTCGACGGAGATGTCGCGCATCTTCTCGGTGGACAGCACGATTCCGCCGTTGAGTGCGGTGGCGCCGCCGGACAGTCCGGTGCCCATGCCGCGCGGAACGACGGCGATGCGGTGCGCGCTGGCCCACCGCAGCACCGCCTGGACCTCCTCGGTGCGGCGCGGACGTACGACGGCCATCGGGGTGCCTGCGCCCGGATCGGCCGCGCGGTCATGCCGGTAGGACTCGAGGATGTCGGGGTCGGTGACGACGGTGCCGTCGGGAAGCGCGGAGATCAGTTCAGCGAGCACGTCGGAGGCCACCTGTCGATGCTAGAAGAGTCACGGGACCATCCAGGACAGCACGGAGGCCTGCAGTCCGGACAGGATGCACATCAGGGCCAGGAAGCCGAGGCTCCACAGCACCACTCGCCGGAAGATGTCGCCCTCCTTGCCGTTCAGTCCGACCGCCGCGGCGGCGATCGCGAGGTTCTGCGGGGAGACCATCTTGCCCAGCACACCGCCGGAGCTGTTCGACGCGGCCATCAGCACCTCCGAGAGCCCCGCCTGGTTGGCCGCGGTCACCTGCAGCGCACCGAACAGCGAGTTCGCCGACGTGTCCGAGCCGGTGACCGCGACACCGAGCCACCCCAGGATCGGGGACAGCAATGCGAACGCGCCGCCCGCACCCGCCATCCAGGTGCCGAGCGTGATCGTCTGGCCCGACATGTTCATCACGAACGCCAGTGCGAGGACTGCCATCACGGTGAGGATGGCCCAGCGGAGCTGGTGCAGCGTCGCCCCGTAGGCCTTCAGCGCGCGCGGCACGGAGAGTCGCAGCGCCACCATGGTGAGAACGCCGGCGACGAGCATCTGGGTGCCCGGCGTGGTGAGCAGGTTGAGGGTGAACTTGGTCAACGAGGACGGGTCGCCGTCGGCGTCGACGACGTTCAGACCGGGCCACCTGAACGCGACCGTCGCACCGTCGAGGAGGTGCTTGACCGCGGGGATCTGACACACCACGAAGACCGCGATGATGATGCCGTAGGGCGCGTAGGCGCGGACCACGTCGGCCCGCGTGTCGTGCTCCTCCTCCGCCACGCGGCCGGTGCGCGCGGCGAACTCGGGTGTCGGTTCGTCGGCCGCGCCGCCGGCGACGACCGCGGGGTGCACGGCGGGGGAGCGTCGCGGCTGCCAGACACGGATCAGCCCGACCACCGCGGCCGCGGAGAGCAGAGAGGCCACCACGTCCGCCAGCGGTACGGACAGGAAGTTCGAGGTCGCGTACTGCGCGACGGCGAACACGATGCCGCAGACCAGCGCCGCGGGCCAGGTGTCGCGCACACCGCGGCGGCCGTCGACGATCAGCACCAGGACCAACGGCACGAACAGCGCGAGGATCGGGGTTTGCCTGCCGACCATCGCGCCGAGGGTGTCGGCGGGCAGCTCGGTGACCCGGCCCAGCGTGATGATCGGGGTGGCCATCGCACCGAACGCCACCGGTGCGGTGTTCGCGACCAGGGCGAGCACCGCCGCCTTGAGCGGCCGGAATCCCAGCGCCATCAACATCACCGACGTCACCGCCACCGGCGTGCCGAAGCCGGCGAGGGCCTCGAGCAGTGCGCCGAAGGAGAACGCGATGATGACGGCCTGGATGCGCTGATCGTCGCTGACGGAACTGAACGACCGCCGCAGGACGTCGAAATGTCCTGTCTCGACGGTCATCTGGTACACCCAGATGGCGTTGATGACGATCCACAGGATCGGGAAGAAGCCGAACGCGGCACCCTCCGTGCCGGCCAGCAGGGTCTGCCCGACGGGCATGCCGTACACGGCCACGGCGATCACGATGCTGACGGCAAGCGAGATCAGTGACGCCACCCAGGCCGTCATCTTCACCGCCCCGAGCAGGACGAACAGCAGCAGTAGGGGCACGGCGGCCACCGCCGCGCTGAGTGCGAGAGAACCTCCGACAGGATCGAGAACTTGCTGGTACACGGCTCACCTCGATTGTGGCGCTGGTCACATCCAGTCGAGGGCTACCCAAGCCGGGGGGTGCTCTAACCCTGCGGTTGGCCGGGCAGATCCAAACTGGCCGGCTCCTCAACGCGGCTCGTTCCTCGCCGCTAGATCGTCGCCGGCAGATCCAAACTGGCCGGCTCCTCAACGCGGCTCGTTCCTCGCCGCTAGATCGTCGCCGGCCGATCCAATTCGCGCAGCGCCGGCAGGAACACCGCCGCGACCCCGAGCGCCAGCATCGGCAGCGACAGCGCGAGGAACGTCGCGTGCAGACCGGCGGTGTCGGCCAGCGGCCCGGCCAGGATCAGGCCGAGCGGACCGGCCGCATAGGCCAGCGACCCCATCACCCCGACCACCCGGCCGCGCAGGTGCTGCGGCGCCCGGGTCTGCATGACGTAGTTGTAGATCGGCGCGATCGGGCCGTATACGAACCCCACGACCGCGCACAGCACGAGGATCACCGGCAGCGGCGGCAGGAATGCGATGACCGTCATCGCCACCCCCAGGGTCAGCACCGCGGTCAGCATCACCGTGCGCCGCCGCGTGTACTTCGACATCACCGCGTAGCCCAACGCTCCGATCAGCCCACCGACGCTGAGCGCCATCAACACCCAGCCCAACTGGGCCGGTTCGTTCCGGTCGGTGAAGTACTTGGGAAAAAGGACCGATTCCATCGGCATGTAGAGCCCTGTGGCCGCCAGGTCCACGAACGCGAGGGTGCGCAGCACTTTGTTGTGCCACACAAAGCGCAAGCCTTCGACGATTCCGGCCCACACGCCATCACTCATGGCCGCGGGGTCGGGCGGGCCTGCGCCCTCGAGGCGCAGTGCCGCGATCGCCGCGATCGACAACACGAACGCGGCGGCGGTCACCCACATCGTGTCGATCCCGCCCAGCGTCGCGATGAGCAGACCGCCGATGCCGGGTCCCACGATGTAGGCCAGGTTGAACACGGCCTCGTAAACCGAATTGGCGTGGTCGAGGGTCCAGCCCGCCCGCCCGGCCGCCTCAGGCAGCATCGTCTCCCGCGCCGTCATGCCGGCAGGGTCGAAAAGCGCTCCGAGCGCGGCCAATCCGGCGAGCACCGCGACGTTGACGGCCTGCGCGCCGAACAGCAGGGCCAGCACCGGGACGGCGGCCACCGACAGCGCGGACAGCGCGTCGGAGATCATCGACACCCGGCGCCGGCCCAGGAAGTCGACCGCGGCGCCGGCGATCAGCGTCGCGGCGAGCAGCGGCAGCGTGCCTGCCATCGCGACGATCGACGCGTCCAGCGCGGATCCGGTGCGCTGCAACACCAGCCACGGGAACGCGACGATCGAGATGCCGTTGCCCGCGCCCGCCATCAGCGCGGCGAACAGGATCAGCAGCAGCGGGCCGCGCCGATTCATGGCCGCACGGTAGCAAGGGCCGGGGCGGCTACCACGTCGCCGCGACGTTCGCGGCGATCTGGTCGGCGATCTTGACCGCGGTGTCGGCCGGGTTCGCGCTGCAGGTGTTGACGTCGATGACGATGTTGTTGCGCTGCATCAGCGCCCGTCCGCAGCCCCATCCCGGGGCGGCGGCGTCGCGCTGCATGGCGACGGTGCTCAGCACGTGGTCGGCGTTGCGGATCTCGCCGACCGTCCACTGCGACTGGCTCTGGGTGTGGGTGTACTCATGGCAGGCCGGCCACTGGTTGGCCGACGCGTCGAAGAACTCGGCGGCCTTCTCGAGGTAGGGGAACATCACGACGGCCTGCTTCGAGTAGTGCTTGAAGGCGTCGCCGTCGTTCAGGCTCTGATCGCGCTCGGCGCTGAAGCCGCTGTTGACGTAGACCTGGGCTTCGGCGGCGCCGTCGATGGCGAGGCACTCCGGCGGCGCCATGATCGCGCTGTTGTCCGACATCGCGGACTGCGCCTCGATGACAGCCATCGGCGCCCCCATCGTGGCGGAGATCTGCTCGGGGGCCAGCAGCAGCTTCCCGAGCTCGCGCTCCATCAGTGGACGCGGGATCATGGTCCTGGTCGGCGTCGGTGATTCGGCGTTGCTGATCGTGTCGCCGCACCCGGTCACCAGCACGCAGATTCCCACCACTGCGGCGCTCGCTCGTCGCATCGTTTCCCCACCTCACTTCGCCAGGCCTAGGCGATCCATGGTGAGGCGTAGCGCCCGGCGCGCGGGTGAGGTAAGCGGTGTTTCGTGGTAACGATGAATCGTGCTATCTGGTAACGAACAGGTCGACCGGTGAGGTTGCCGCATCCGCGCACTGGCGCCCTGTTCGACTCCCCGGTGCGCCCGGGTTCCGGATGGCCGGGCGACGCGGCGACCGCGCGCACTGTCGTCGCCGCGACGCCCGCCGAGGTGGCCGCGCTGGCGCAGGCCGCCGCCACCCTCACCCAGCTCGACGCCGAGGTGTCGGTGTGCCGCGCCTGCCCCCGGCTGGTCGCTTGGCGCGAGGAGGTCGCGACGGTGAAGCGCAAGTCCTTCGCCGACCAGCCCTACTGGGGCCGGCCGGCCGCGGGCTTCGGCGCGGAACGGCCGCGGATCCTGGTCGTCGGGCTCGCGCCTGCGGCCAACGGCGCCAACCGCACCGGGCGGGTGTTCACCGGCGACCGGTCGGGCGACTTCCTGTTCGGGTCGCTGCACCGCACCGGTTTGGCCAATCAGCCGACAGCCACCGACAGCGCAGACGGATTGGCGCTCAACGACATCCGAGTGGCTGCGGCGGTCCGCTGTGCGCCGCCGGGTAATGCGCCGACGCCGGCAGAGCGCAGCACCTGCGCGCCGTGGCTGGACGCGGAGTGGCGGCTGGTCGGCGCGCACGCGCGGGTGATCGTCGCGCTCGGCGGCTTCGCATGGCAGGTGGCGCTGGCGATGATCCGCCGGGCCGGCGGTGCGGCGGGCACCCCGGCGCCCAAGTTCGGCCACGGTGTGGCGGCGCCGCTGTCGACGCCGCAGGGGGAGTTGACGCTGTTGGGCTGCTATCACCCCAGCCAGCAGAACACGTTCACCGGCCGGCTGACCCCGGCGATGATGGACGACATCTTCGCCCGGGCGCGCGCGATTTCGGCGTGATAGCCGTCGCTCACCGACGGTAACCACGCCGAAATCGCGCCGATCGGGAACGTCGCGGCGCCCCGGCGCGTTGCACGTTCAATGCGCCTTTCCGTCCTCGACCTCGTGCCCGTGCGCTCCGACCAGACCACTTCCGATGCGCTGGCCGCGACCACACGTCTGGCCCAGACCGCCGACCGGCTGGGATACACCCGCTACTGGGTGGCCGAGCATCACAACATGCCCTCGGTCGCGGCGACCAGCCCGCCGGTGCTGCTGGCCCACCTCGCCGCGCACACATCGGCCCTGCGCCTCGGCTCCGGCGGGGTGATGCTGCCCAACCATGCGCCGCTGGCGGTCGCGGAACAATTCGCGCTGCTCGAGGCGGCCCATCCCGGGCGCATCGACCTGGGCATCGGCCGCGCCCCCGGCTCGGACCCGGTGACGTCCATGGCGCTGCGCGGCGCCGCCGGCCGCGACGACCGTGACATCGAGGCGTTTCCCGAGTACCTCGACGACGTCGTCGCGCTGATGAGCGCCAGGGGAGTGCGGGTGGCGCTGCCGCGCGACCTGATGCGGGACAACTACATCCTCAAGGCCACGCCCGCTGCCGCATCCGAGCCGAAGCTGTGGCTTCTCGGGTCGTCGATGTACTCGGCTCATCTGGCCGCGGCCAAGGGTCTGCCGTACGTGTTCGCCCACCACTTCTCGGGTCAGGGCACCGCGGAGGCGCTGCAGACCTACCGCGACGAGTTCCGGCCCAGCGACCTCACCCCCGAGCCGGTCACGTTCCTGACCGTCAACGCGGTGGTCGCCGAAACACACGACGAGGCAATGCGTCTGGTGTTGCCGAACCTGCAGATGATGGCGCGGCTGCGGACCGGGGCGCCGCTGGGTGCGGTGGATCTGGTGGAGGACGCCGAGACGCAGCAGCTGGGCCCCCGCGCGCAGGCGGTCATCGATGCCGGCCTGCGCCAAGCCGTGGTGGGAAGCCCCGCGGAGGCCGCCGAACAGGTGCGCGCCCTGGCCGCCGCGTTCGACGTCGACGAGGTGATGATCCACCCGGTCGCCTCGGCGCACCGCGGCAACGATCCGGCGACCGCGCCGGCGCGGGAGGCCACCCTGGAGCTGCTGGCCAAGGAGCTGTTCTAGCTTTTCGGCGTCAGCCGCACCAGCGGGATCTTGCGGCTGGTCCGGCTCTGGTAGCCGTTGTACCGGTTGCTGTTGTCCCGGTTGACCAATTCCCACAGCCGCGGATAGTCGGGGTCGTCGGCGAGCACCGGCGTCGCGGCGACCGCCAATCTCCGTGGCCCGATGTTGATCTCGATATCCGGGTGGGCCTTGAGGTTGTGATACCAGCCCGGTGCCCTGGGGTCACCGCCCTTGGAGGCGACGACGTAGTAGTGGCCGCCGTCGGGGAAGTAGGACAGCGTGTTGGTGCGTTGCCGGCCGGTCTTGGCGCCGACGGTGTGCAGCAGCAGGCTCGGCGGCACGCCGGGCAGCGGGATGCGGTGACCGACCCGGCCGTTGGTGCGCTTGTACAGGCTGTCGTGCACCATCAGCAGTCGGGTGCCGACGTTCTGCTCGATCCACAGAGCGATGTTCATCTGCTCAATCCAACTCGGCGGTGTCGATCTGCGCCAGTGCCTCGCGCAACAGCCGCCCGGTCTCCTCGCGGTCGGAGTCGCGGCGCACCAGCATGCCCTTGGCGAAGGACAACTTGTCGCCGTCGCGGCGCGGCACGACGTGCAGGTGGATGTGGAACACCGTCTGGAATGCGGCTCTGCCGTCGTTGATCGCGATGTTGTTGCCGTCGGCGTGCAGGCCCGAAGCCCGTGCCGCCTTGGCGATGCGCTGGCCGAGCACGGTCATCGCGGCCACCGTGTCGGGCGGGGTGTCGGTCAGGTCGACGGTGTGGCGCTTCGGGATGACCAGCGTGTGGCCGCGGGTGAAGGGCCGGATGTCGAGGATCGCGAGGTAGTCCTCGTCCTCGTAGATCTTGATGGCGGGAGCCTCGCCGGCGACGACGGCGCAGAAGACGCAGGACATCCCGCCACGCTAGTGGACGTTCTGCTCCGCCCACTCGCCCAGCCGCTGGTCCCGCTCCTCGGCGGAGACGTCCTCGATGCGCGTCATCACGGTCCAGCGGACCCCGAACGGGTCGCGCAGGGAGGCGAACCTGTCGCCGGTGGCGAAGTCCTGCGGCGCCTCCCGGACCGTCGCACCCGCGCGGCGCGCCCGGTCCACGACGTCGTCGACGTCGCTGCAGTACAGCGCGATCGAGAAGCTCGCCACGTCGGCCGACGGGTCAGGCGCCGCGATCTTGTAGGCCTCGGCGGGATCGCCGAGTTGCAGACGGCCGGTGCCGAAATCCAGTTCGGCGTGGGCGACCGTGCCGCCTGGCCCGTCCATCTTCTCGACGAGCGTGGCGCCGAACACCGCCGTGTAGAAGTCGATGGCCGCAGCCGCTCCGTCGACGCAGAGGAACGGGGTCAGGCTGGTGTACCCGGAGGGGATGGGGTGTGCAGGCATGCCGTCGAGTTTCGTAGCCTCGATGCCATGGGGGCTTGGAAAAAGGCGACAGACGAGCCGCCGACACGCGGCGTGGTCGGTCGCCCGGCGAGCTCCTCGGTCTACGACCTGCGGCGATGGGCGCCCAGTGAGGCCGCCGCGCGGTTCGTCGAGCACTTCTGGTCAGTCACCTGGGACCTGCGCGGCAGGCCGCCGTTCGAGAACACGGTGATCACGTTTCCGTCGTTGCATCTGACGCACGAGTGGGGTTCCGATGGCGTGCGGCACGGGTTTTCACTACCGGCCACGCTGGTGCACGGGGTCGTGGCGCAGGTGTTCCGCACCACCATCAGCGAAGCCGGCGCCGTCGTCGGCGCGCGTTTCCGGCCCGGCGGGTTCACCGCGAGGTTCGGCGGGGATGCCTCGGCGATGACGGGCCGGGTCCTGGCCGTGGACGACGATCTGTTAGGCGGGCCGGTGACCTTCGCCGACAACGTGAAAGATGCTGCGGCGCAACTGGATGGCGTGATCGGTCAGGCACCCGAGCCGGACGCGACCTACCGCGCGGTGACCGGCCTGGTCGACCGGATGCGCGACGACACCGGCATTCATCGCGTCGAGCAGGTGATGGCGCTGTCACCGTGGAGTGCGCGCACGACGCAACGGCTGTTCCGGCGCTACGTCGGGGTGCCGGCCAAATGGGTGCTCTGCCGCTATCGGCTGCAGAACGCCGCACTGGAGATCGAGACCCGCGCCGACGTCGACTTCGCCGATCTCGCGGTCCGGCTCGGGTGGTACGACCAGGCCCACTTCATCAACGACTTCCGCGCGGTGCTGGGCTGCACGCCCGGCGAGTACGCCGCAGCGCACGGCCGGCTCACGCTGTGATCGCCCGCCAGGCGGCGAGTTTCGCTTCGAAGGTCCACGTGTGGGCCGGGCTGGTCGACGGCAGCCGCGTGTACTCCCGCGCCCCGGACATCTCCACCAGCCGCCGGTAGTTGCGATCGGCCGCCGCCCCGTTGAAGTAGACGTGGCTGATGCCCGGATGTGCGGCGAAGAAGGCCGCGAAGTCGTTGGCCACCATGCTGTCCGGCTCGACGGCGGCGTCGAGGCTGCCGGTGCGGCGGCAAGACTGCAGGACGTCCCAGACCGCCACCCCGGCCCCGGTGAGCCGGCGGACGCGGTCGTCGTACGGTGCCGTGGCGTCGAAACCGAAGAGCTCGGCCGTGATCCGCCAGAAGGCGTTGCGCGGATGCGCGTAGTACTGGTCGGCCTGCAGTGACATGACTCCGGGCATGTTGCCCAGGATCAGTATCCGGGCGTCGGCCGCCGCGAGCGGCGGGAAACTGCGCACCGTCGGTGAGGTCATGACTCCTGTGTAGTGCACGGTAGGTTGAGCCGGTGACCGACGACGTCGATCTCGAGGCGACCGGGCTTCTCGACGGGCTCGACGGCAGTGCGCGCGCCGAGCGCGCCGAGCTCATCCCCTGGCTGCTCGAACGGGGGGTGACGATCGAGCAGATCAAAGCGACCACCTCGCCGATGCTGCTCGCGTCGCGCCGCGTCATCGGTGATGACGGCGTGTACGTGTCCGCGCGTGAGGCGGCGGACAAGCACGGCGTCGAGCTGGAGCTCTTCGAGCGGATTCAGCGCGCGATGGGCCTGCCGCGGGTCGAGGATCCCGACGCGGCCGTGTTGTTGCGGGCCGACGCCGAGGCGGCCAAGTTCACCCGCGACTTCCTGGCGGCCGGTATCGACCCCGACGAGCTGGTGCAGATCACCCGGCTGCTCGGCGACGGTCTCTCGCGCGCTGCGGAGGCGATGCGCTATGCGGCGCTGGCGGCCGTGATGCATCCGGGGGCAACGGAATTGGAGATCGCCAAGGCGTCGGAGTCGCTCGTCGCGGGGCTGGCGCCGCTGCTCGGTCCGCTGATCCAGGACGTTCTGCTACTGCAGCTGCGGCACGTGATCGAGACCGAGGCGGTCAACGCCACCGAACGCGCGGAGGGTCAGCACCTGCCGGGCGCACGGCTGGTGACGATCGCGTTCGCCGACCTCGTCGGGTTCACCCGGCTCGGGGAGGCGTTGCCGCCCGAAGACCTCGAGCGGCTCGCGCAGCGGCTGGCGGACATGACGCGGGAGGTGGCGGTCGCGCCGGTGCGCTTCATCAAGACGATCGGCGACGAGGTGATGCTGGTCAGTCCTGAGCCGGCGCCGCTGCTGGAGGCGGTGCTGCGTCTGGTCGACGCGACCGACGACGACGGCGACTTCCCGCGGTTGCGCGTGGGTGTTGCCACCGGAATGGCGGTGAGCCGGGAGGGGGACTGGTTCGGCAGCCCGGTCAACCTCGCCGCGCGGGTGACCGGCGCCGCCCGCCCGGGATCGGTTCTGCTGTCCGAGTCGGCCCGTACGGCGATCGGTGACGACGAGCGGTTCACGTGGTCGTTCGCCGGCACCCGACACTTGAAGGGATTCAAGTCCGACGTCAAGCTGTTCCGGGCCCGGCACGCAGGGGCAGACGTCGAGTAGCCACTGGGTTTGTCCAGCTCGGCGAACCTCACCAGACTCTTTTGCCCCGTGAGCTTCTTCCGCCACAAGCGGCGGTCGACTTGTCGGTGGTTCGAACCAGTGTTCGGCGGTCACCGGCGGCGGATCCCTGCTCCCGATGGGCGATCTGATCCGGATGGCCTCGCATGCGTTTCACTATCTGGCGGTGTTCGACCAGCACACCAGCCAGGCGTTGTATCTGGGCCGCACCAAGCGGATCGCCTCTCCGGCGCAGCGGATCGTGCTGCACGCCCGCGACCGCGGCTGCAGCCGGCCGGGCTGCACCGTGCCCGGCTACTGGACCCAGGTCCATCACGTCACCGACTGGAAGAACGGCGGCAGCACCGACGTCGACGACCTCACCCTGGCCTGCGGCCCGGAGAACCGGATGATCGAGCACACCGACTGGGACACCCGCAAAAACCGCCGAGGCCAGATCGAATGGGTGCCCCCACCCGGCCTCGACACCGGCCAACACCGCGTCAACGGCTACCACCACCCCGAACGCCACCTCCTCCCCGAAGACGGCCAAGGACCGTGAAAACCGTTGGCCGCCTGTGGTATCCCCATTACCAGGTTAGCTTCTGGCAGGACGCCGCTCCCGTCACCGCGCAGGCGTGAAACCGCGCAGCCGCAGGCTGTTGCTCACCACGAAGACCGAACTGAACGCCATCGCGGCGCCGGCGATCATCGGGTTGAGCAACCCTGCGGCTGCCAGCGGCAAAGCGGCGACGTTGTAGGCGAACGCCCAGAACAGGTTGCCCTTGATCGTCGCCAATGTCTTGCGCGACAACCGGATCGCGTCCGGCACCGCACGCAGATCGTCACGCACCAGCGTCAGGTCGCTCGCCTCGATCGCGACGTCGGTGCCGCTGCCCATCGCGAGCCCGAGGTCGGCCTGCGCCAGCGCCGCCGCATCGTTGACACCGTCGCCCACCATCGCGACGACCTTGCCCTCGCCCTGGAGGCGTACGACGGTGTCGACCTTCTCCTGCGGCAACACGCCGGCGATCACCCGGTCGATCCCGACCTGAGCGGCCACCGCACGGGCAACCGCCTCGTTGTCTCCGGTCACCATGATCGGTTCGAGCCCCAGCCGCTTCAGCAGTGAAACCGCCTCTGCTGAAGTGGGTTTGACGGCATCGGCAACGGTCAGCACGCCACGCGCCCGGCCGTCCCAGCCCACCACCACAGCAGTGCGGCCGTCTGACTCCGCCGCGTGCGCGGCAGCCGCCACCTCCGCCGGGACCTCACAGCCGCGCTCGTCGAGCAGCCGGATCCGGCCCAGCAGCACGGCCCGCCCGTCGACGGTGCCCTGCACGCCGAGGCCACGCAGGTTCTCGAACGCCGTCACCGCCGGCAGTTCCCCGAGCTTGTCCCGTGCCCCGGCGGTGATCGCCCGTGCGATCGGGTGCTCCGACGCACTCTCCACAGCGCCGGCGATGCGCAACACCTCGTCGGGCTGCTCGCCGGCCGCGGCGACCACGTCGTCCAACGTCATCGTGCCCGTGGTCACCGTTCCTGTCTTGTCGACGATGACGGTGTCCACCCGCCGGGTCGACTCCAGCACCTCCGGGCCCTTGATCAGAATGCCCAGCTGCGCTCCGCGGCCGGTGCCGACCATCAGCGCCGTCGGCGTCGCCAACCCCAGCGCGCACGGGCACGCGATGATCAGCACCGCGACCGCCGCGGTGAAGGCGGCCGCCGCCGGTGCACCCGCGCCGATCCAGAACCCCAGTGTCGCAACGGACAAGGCGATCACGATCGGCACGAACACCCCGGAGATCCGGTCGGCGAGGCGCTGCGCCTGGGCCTTGCCGTTCTGTGCGTCTTCGACCATGCGCGCCATCTGCGCCAGCTGGGTGTCGGCGCCGACCCGCCGCGCGCGCACGACGAGGATCCCGTCGACGTTGACGGTCGCACCGACCACCTCGTCACCGGGCGCCACCTCGGTCGGCACCGACTCTCCGGTCAGCATCGAGGCGTCCACCGCCGAGCACCCCTCGACCACCACGCCGTCTGCGGCGATCTTCTCTCCGGGCCGCACCACGAACTCGTCGCCCGAGCCCAGCTGGTCGATCGGAATGCGGTGTTCGGCGCCGTTCCTGCGGACCGACACCTCCTTGGCGCCCATGTCGAGCAGCGCGCGCAGGGCCGCGCCCGACTGCCGCTTGGCCCGTGCCTCGAAGTAGCGGCCCGCCAGCAGGAAGGTCGTGACCCCGGCCGCGGCCTCCAGGTAGATGTTGTTGCTCCCGTCGGTGCGGGCGATGGTCAGTTCGAACGGGTGCGTCATCCCCGGCATACCGGCGCTGCCCCAGAACAGCGCGTAGATCGACCAGCCGAACGCGGCGAGCGTGCCCACCGAGATCAGCGTGTCCATCGTCGCGGCGCCGTGCCTCAGGTTCGTCCATGTCGCGACGTGGAACGGCCATGCCCCCCAGACCACCACCGGCGCCGCGAGCGTCAGCGACAGCCACTGCCAGTACGTGAACTGCAGCGCAGGCACCATCGCCATCGCGACCACCGGCACCGAGAGTGCCAGGCTGATCAGCAGTCGGCGGCGCAGCGCCGCGGCGGGGTCGTCGGCGGGCGCGTCGGCCGCGGGAGCCTGCTGCGGCAGCGACGCGTGATACCCGGCGCCCTCCACCGCGGCGACGAGCTCGTCGGGCGTCACACCGCCGCCGTACTCGACGCGCGCCTTCTCGGTCGCGAAGTTCACCGTCGCCGTCACGCCGTCGAGCTTGTTGAGCTTCTTCTCGATCCGGGCCGCGCACGAGGCGCACGTCATGCCGTCGATCGACAGCTCGACCGAGGTCATGGTCGGCCCCCGTCGTGCTGGTGCGACACCTCGACCGGGGCCGCAGCCTCCGGGCCGACGGTGTGCCCGACCCACAGCGATATGGCGAACACCGCCGCAAGCAGCGCGGTGAAGGCGCCGATCCTCGTCGCGGCCGACATCGCGGTCAGCCCGCCAGCTGGTAGCCGGCCTCTTCGATCGCGGCGCGGATGTCGGCGGCGTCGATGGGAGCGTCGCTGGCGATCGTGACCGTACCGTGGGAGAGGTCGATGCCGACGTCGTGGACGCCGGGGATGTGGCTGAGTTCGGCGCGCACCGAGTTGGCGCACCCACCGCAGGTCATACCCTCGACGCTGATGGTGGTGGTGCTCATGGGAGTTCCTTTCCTCGGGCGGTGTGAAGCGCCCGCTCACACATGTGTACCATACCCCCCTAGGGTATTCAACGAGGTTTTGAAGGGAGCGCGACAATGATGTCCACACGCAGACTGCAGGCCGCAGCGGCAGCCGGGGGAGCCGCTCTGGTTCTCCTGCTGACGGGATGTACCGACAGCACCAGCAGCACCGAGGATGCCGGTGTGTCGGCCACGAACGATCACGGGTCGATGTCGCACAACGCCGATCCGGCGGCGGCGCACAACGACGCCGACGTCTCCTTCGCCGACGGCATGGTTCCCCACCACCAGCAGGCGATCGTGATGAGCGACATCATCCTCGCCAAGCAGGGCATCGATGCCCGCGTGGTCGAGCTGGCCAACCAGATCAAGGCCGCCCAGGGTCCGGAGATCGCGACGATGCAGAAATGGCTCACCGCGTGGGGCGCCCCGTCGATGAACCACGAGGGTCACGACATGAGCGATATGGGCATGGGGATGATGAGCGACCAGCAGCTCGAGCAGCTACGGCAGGCCCAGGGCGTCGACGCCGCGAAACAGTTCCTCACCGGCATGATCGCCCACCACGAGGGCGCGGTGCGGATGGCGCAGACCGAGCTCGACACCGGCAAGGCCGAGGATGCCAAGAAGCTGGCCCGCGACATCATCGACGCTCAACAGCGTGAGATCGCCACGATGAAGCAGATTCTCGGATCCCTCTAGATGCGGGTGCTCGTGCAGCGGGTGACGTCCGCGCGCGTCACGGTGGCCGGCGAGGTCGTCGGCGAGATCCGGCCGGCCACCCAGGGCTTGCTCGCGCTGGTCGGCGTCACCCACGACGACGACCCGGCGAAGGCCGAGCGCATGGCCGAAAAGCTCTGGCAGCTACGGGTTCTCGACGGTGAGAACTCGGCGAGTGACATCGGTGCACCGATCCTGGTGGTCAGCCAGTTCACGCTGTACGGCAACACCACCAAGGGGCGGCGGCCGACGTGGAACGCCGCCGCGCCCGGGGCCGTCGCCGAGCCGCTGGTCGACGCGTTCGCCGAGGCGCTGCGCGCGCTGGGAGCGCAGGTGCAGACCGGCGCGTTCGGCGCCGACATGGCCGTCGAGCTCGTCAACGACGGTCCGGTGACGGTGCAGCTGGAGCTGTGAGCTACTGCGTCGCCGTGATCTGCACGCCTTCGGACGGCTGAACGATCACGAATCCGTTGCCGTAGAAGGACACCTGGACCGCCTCGCCCGATCCGCGGCCGATCAGCGCGCCGGCCTTGAAGCTCGTCTTCAGCTGGGTCTGCAGGTTGGCCGACCACGCCACGACCGCGTTGGTGTCGGCGAAGGTGGGGGCCTCCGCGGCGTTGAGCACCACCGGCGGCCCGTCGGTGGTCAGCGCCACCCAGCCGGTGCCGCGCAGCGTGGTGTTGAACAGCCCGCCGGTGGCCATGCTGCCGCCCTTCACGCGTTCGATGTTCCAGTCCAGGCTCGACGAGAAGGCCAGCACGTTCTTGCCGCTGATCGACAGGCCGGAGTTGGTCAGGTTGAGCAGGTGGACGTCGTAGGCGCGCTCGGCGAGGAAGACGTCACCCTGTCCAGCGCACCGCATCAGCGGCAACCCCTCACCGGTCAGCGCCTTCTTGATGAACTTCGAGGCCCCGCCGCCCTCGAAGGCGAAGTCGACGTTGCCCTGGTAGGCGACCATCGAGCCCTGCCGGGCCATGAACGGTTCGCCCAGCCGGACGCGCAGCAGCTTGGCGTTCTGGTTGGCGATCGCCTTGGCTTCCTTCTCGCTGAACCGGCCGTCGACGAGATCGCCGCTGATTCCGGCGAATCCATCGCCGCTGCCCGGTGCCTGCTGGACCTGCGCCTGGACCTGTGCCTGCGGCTGGCCAGGCGCGGGACCGGCCTGCGGGCCAGGGGCCTGGCCCAGCGGGGCCGCCATCACCTGTCCGCCCTTGGACACCTGATCCGTCCACCGCTGCCCGTCGAACCAGCGGTAGTCGTAGCGCCCTTCCGGGTCGGGCTGCCAACTGCCTTGTCCGGGTGCTGTCACCGTCGCCACCTCCCGTGTTCTGGTGGCCTCACCCTAAGCCGTTCGCCGTCGGTGAACGACCACATTCGAGCGCTGTAACGGTGTAAGCATGTAATCATGAGACACCAACCCCACAGCCGTAGGCCGGGCCGCTCCGGCGGCTGGCAGCAAGCCGACCAACCCGATGCCCGCGACGCCGGAGACTGGTTCGCCGGCCGCCTACCCGAGGAATGGTTCGCCGGTGACCCCGAGGTCGTCGTCGATCGCGAGGAGATCACCGTCGTCGGCCGCCTTCCCGAACCCGGCGGCGAGCCCGACAGCGAGGCCCGTGCATCCGGCCGCGCGGCCAGATTCCGCGAGCAGACTCGCAGTGAGCGCATGCGCATCGCCGACGAGGCCGAGGCGCGCTACGGCCGCAAGGTGGCCTGGGGCGTGACGGTCGGCGAGGAGCGAATCCTGTTCACGCACATCGCGGTACCGGTGATGACCCGGCTCCGTCAGCCCGAACGCCAGGTGCTCGACACCCTCGTCGACGCCGGGGTGGCCCGGTCACGCTCGGATGCGCTGGCGTGGTCGGTGCGGCTGGTCGGCGAGCACGCCGACGAATGGCTCGGCAAGCTGCGTGACGCGATGCGTGAGGTGGACGACCTGCGCTCGTCCGGTCCTCAGCTTTGATCCACCTTCTCGACGGCCACGAACGTCGAGTTCAGCGCCGGGGTCTGCGACAGCGGATCCACCGGTTCGGCGTCGACCAGCAGATTGCGGTTGACGCCGAAGGACTCGGCGGGTGCGCCGCCGCGCGGATCGTAAACCCTTGAGCCCCAACCATGGTCGATGATCACCACGCCGGGTCGCGGCTCGTCGCCGACCGACGCGGTGAGCTCGATCCGCCCGACCTTCGACGTGACGCGGACGCGGTCGCCGTCGGTGACACCGAGGCGGAGCGCGTCATCGGGGTGAATCACCACCTCAGTGCCCTTGCCTGAGGGGTGCAGCCCCGGCAACTCGTTGAGCCAGGAGTTCATCGAGTGCCTGCGACGTCGGTTGGCCAGCGAGAACGGGAACTCCGCCGGTGGATCGGCGGGCGGCTGGGCGAGCAGGTCGCGGGCGCGGGCCACGAATTCGGGGGGCGCGAGCCGGACCTTGTGCTCCGGGGTGCGCAGCGCGTCCCGGAAGTGCCCGAACTCGCGGGGGCCGAGAACCCAGCCGTGGGGGTGGGCGCGCACGTCGCGCCATCGGATCCTGCGGCCGTTGACCTTTCGGCCCGTCGCCAGCACCAGCCGGTCGATCCAGTGAGGGCCGAACTCGAGCCCGCGGATGCCTGTGAGGCGGGCCAACTGTCGGGTCGCGCGGATGAACGTGTTGAGACCCGGGGCGCGAAACAGGGGCCGGCGCATCGCAATCGCGAGATCGACGAAGATGCGCCACTCCTGACGCGCACCCGGTGGTGGCTCGATGGCTTTCGCGCCGTACTGCACGTACGGCTCGTCGTGCATGTTGCTCGTGAACGCCAGCAGGTCGTCGCGCTCCAGCCAGTGCACGGCCGGCAACAACCAGTGCGCATGCCGATGGCTCTCCCGCTGCACGAAATCGACGGCCACCAGCAGATCCAGTTCGGCCAGCGCCTCGTCGAGCGCGGCCCCGTCCGGACCCGACACCACCGGGTTGCCGCAGTTGATCACCAGCGCCCGGATCTGACCCCGTCCCGGGGTGGTGATCTCGGCGGGGAGTTCGGACAGTGCGTGCCCTCCCGCCACCATCGGCCGGCCCGACAGCCGGTTGCGGTGCCGGCTCGCGCCGACCATGCCGGACATTCGGAGCGCGTCGACGTAGCCGGGCTCGTAGCGGCGGCCCCCTGGGCGGTCCATGCGCCCGGTGATGACGTTGAGCGCATGCCCCAGCCATTCCCCGACGGTGCCGGTCAGGTGCATCGACACGCCGGTCCGGGTGACCACCATCGCGGCCCGGGCGGTGGCGAAACCCCGTGCCACCGATTCGATCTGGGCCCGTGGCAACCCGCACCGCAGCGCGAGGTCGTCGAGGTCCGCCTCCGCGGCCAACGCGCGCAGCTCCGCGACTCCGGTGGCCAGCTCGGCACAGTCCTGCCGGTGCTCGAGGCCCTCGTCGAAGATCACCTTGATCATCGCGAGCAGCAGCGCCCAGTCCTGCGCCGGCCGCACCGGGAGATGGAGGTCGGCCCTGGCGGCGGATTCGGTCCGCAGCGGGTCGACGACGACGAGCGTGGCGCCGTGGGCCTGCCGGTCCAGCGCCCGCCGCCAGCCACCCGGCACCGTCTCGAGCCAATTCCAGGCGCTCACCGCGGGATTGGTGCCGACCAGCAGGAAGTAGTCGCAGTTGTCGACGTCGGACACCGGGGCCATCAGCATCGAGCCGTACATGGCTTCGGCGACCACGTGCATCGCGTTCTGGTCGATGGAGCCGACGAAGTACCGGCTCTGGGTGCCGACCGCGTCGAGCCAGCCGTTCATGAAGATGATGTTCGACGACGAGAAGCCGGCCGGATTCCCGTAGTACACGCCGACGGCGTCGGGGCAGTCCGCGTCGATCACGGCGTTCATCCGGGCGGCGATGTCGGTGATGGCCTCCTCCCACGTCGCCTCCACGTAGGAGTCGCCGACGCGGCGCATCGGGGCCACGATCCGCCGGGGATGCTCGACCAGTGCGGCAGCGGTGCGGCCCTTGGCGCAGAAATCCCGCCAGGTGTGCGGGTTCTGCTTGTCGGGCGAGATCTTGAGCACGCGGTTGCCGTCGACGGTGACGTCGACGCCGCAGGACGCCAGGCAGTACCGACAGAACGTGTGCACGGTCCGGGTCATACCGTCATGCTGCCGCAAGCAGATCGCTTAATCCGGCGATCGGCACTCAGGCCTGGATCATCGTCCAGTACTCACCGCGGCGCGCCATCAGCTCGGCGTGCGTACCGCGTTCGACGATCCGGCCGGACTCCATCACCAGGATGATGTCGGCGTCGCGGATCGTCGAAAGCCGATGCGCGATCACGAAACTGGTGCGGTCGCGGCGCAGTGAGGCCATCGCGTGCTGAATGAGCACCTCGGTACGGGTGTCCACGGAGCTGGTGGCCTCGTCGAGGATCAGCAGCTGCGGCCTGGCCAGCACCGCGCGCGCGATCGTGATGAGCTGACGCTCGCCGACGCTGATGTTGGTGCCGCCGTCGGCGATCCGGGTGTCGTACCCGTCGGGCAGCGTGTGCACGAAGCGGTCCACGTAGGCCGCGGTGGCCGCCTCGATGACCTCGTCCCGATCGGCGTCGGGGCGGCCGTAGGCGATGTTGTCGTAGACCGTGCCGGCGAACAGCCAGGTGTCCTGCAACACCATGCCGATGCGGGACCGCAGCGAGGCTCGGCTGACCGAGGTGATGTCGACGCCGTCGAGCAGGATCGCGCCCGCGTCGACGTCGTAGAACCGCATCAGCAGGTTCACCAGCGTGGTCTTGCCCGCGCCGGTCGGCCCGACGATGGCCACCGTGGTGCCGGGCTCGGCCACCAACGAGAGATCTTCGATCACCGGCGCGCCGGGACGGTAGGCGAACGACACGTCGCGGAACTCGACGCGGCCGCTGCCCGGTCCGCCGGCGGGGAGCTCGCGCAGCGATGCCGGCGGTTCCTCCTCGGCGTCGAGGAGATCGAAAACCCGCTCGGCGCTGGCGATCCCGGACTGCAGGGTGTTGTACATGCCGGCGATCTGGGTGAGCGGCTGGTTGAACTGTCGGACGTACTGGATGAACGCCTGGATACCGCCCAGCGTGATCTGCCCGGTGGCGACCTGCAGCCCGCCGACCACCGCCACCGCCACATAGCTCAGGTTGCCGACGAAGATGGTTGCGGGCGAGACCAGACCGGAGAGGAACTGGGCGCCGAAACTCGCGTGGTACACATCGTCGTTGAGTTTGCGGAACTCTTCCTCGGCCAGCGCGCGGTGACCGTAGGTGGTGACCACCGTGAAGCCGCTGTAGGTCTCCTCGATGTGCGCGTTGAGCTTTCCGGTGTTGGTCCACTGCGCCACGAACAAGCGGCGCGACCGCCGTGCGATCGACCGGGTGATCCACAGTGACAGCGGGACCGTCACGACGGTGAGCAACGTCAGCAGGGGGGAGATCGTGAGCATCATGACCAGCACGGCCACCACGGTCAGCACCGAGGTCAGCAGCTGGGTGATCGACATCGACAGCGACTGCTGCAGGTTGTCGACGTCGTTGGTGACCCGGCTGAGCACCTCACCGCGCTGCCGGGAGTCGAAGTAGCGCAACGGCAACCGGTGGACTTTGTCCTCGACGTCGGAACGCAGCGCCACCATCGTCTTCTGCACCACGATGTTGAGCAGTCGCGCCTGCAGCCAGACCATCAGCGCGGCAACCAGATACAGCCCCAGCGCCAGGGCAAGGGTGCGGGCCACCGCACCGAAGTCGACGCCCTGGCCCGGCACCACGTTCATGGCCGAAAGCAGGTCGGCGAATGTGGTGTCGCCACGGGCCCTGGCCGCCTCGACGGCCTGCTCCTTGGTCCGGCCCGAGGGCAACTGCCGGCCGATGACCCCGTTGAACAGCAGGTCGGTGGCATGCCCGAGGATGCGCGGACCGATGACACCGATCGCGATGCCGCCGATCCCCAGCAGCATCACCGCCACCGCCAGTCCACGGTGCGGAATCAGCCGCCTCACCAGCCGCAGTGCCGAGGCCGTGAAATCGCGTGAGCGGGCCTGCGGGGGCTCGGCCATCCGCATGGAACGCGCCAGCGGTCCGCTCATACCGTCCCCACCGACTGCGAATCGGCGAACTGCCGGTACTCCTCGCACGAACCGATCAACTCGTCGTGGGTGCCGGCGCCGACCACCCGCCCGTCGTCGATCACCACGATGTGATCGGCTTCGGCGACCGTCGAGATGCGTTGCGCCACCATGACGATCGTCGCTCCCGCGGACACCTCCCGCAAGCGGGACCTGACCGTGCGGTCGGTGTGCACGTCCAGCGCGGAGAACGCGTCGTCGAACAGGTACAGCCTCGGTCTGCGGATCACCGCGCGCGCGATCGCAAGGCGCTGGCGCTGTCCACCGGAGAAGTTCATGCCGCCCTGCGCGACGGGCTGGTCGAGACCGTCGGGATGGGCGGCGACGAAGTCGTCGGCCGCGGCCACCCGCAACGCCGCCCACATCTCGTCGTCGGTCGCGTCGGCCTTACCGAAGCGCAGGTTGTCGGCGATGGTGCCGGAGAAGAGGTAGCCGCGCTGGGGCACCAGACCGACCGCCGCCCAAAGCGTCTCGATGTCCAGATCGCGCACGTCGATCCCGTCGACGCGCACCGCACCGTCGGTCACGTCGTAGAGCCGGCAGATCAGCGACACCAGCGTCGACTTCCCCGACCCGGTCGACCCGACGATCGCGGTGGTCCTGCCCGGTCGCGCGGTCAACGAAACACCCTGCAGCACGGGCCGATCGGCTCCCGCATAGCTGAACGTCGCGTTGTCGAACCGGACCTCGCCGGTGATCGCCTCCGGTGTCAGCGCCGCGGCCGGACTGGTGATCGCCGGCCGGGTGGACAGCACCTCGGTGATGCGTTCCGCGCACACCGAGGCCCGCGGGATGATGACCAGGATGAACGTCGCCATCAGGACCGCGAAGAGGATCTGCATGAAGTAGGACAGGAACGCGATGAGCGAGCCGACCTGCATCTGGCCGGCATCGATGCGAAGGCCGCCGAACCAGATCAGCGCGACACTGGAGACGTTGATCACCAGCGTCGTCACCGGCAGCATCAACGCCTGCCACCGGCCCGCCTCGATCGCGGCGTCGGCCAGCGCATGGTTGGCCTCGGCGAACCGGTTGCGCTCGTAGCCTTCCCGCGCGAACGCGCGCACCACCCGCAACCCAGTGAGCTGTTCGCGCATCACCCGGTTGATCCCGTCGATCAGGCGCTGCAGCCGGCGGAAGATCGGCAGCAGGTGCGAGACGATCCAGTAGTTGGCCAGTGCCAGCACCGGAACACTGACGAGCAGCAGCCAGGACAGCCCGGCGTCCTGGTGCACGGCCATCGCGATGCCGCCCACACACATGATCGGTGCGGTGATCAGCATGGTGGCGGTCAACTGCACCAGCAGCTGGATCTGCTGCACGTCGTTGGTGGTGCGGGTGAGCAGCGACGGCGCACCGAAGCGGGCGGTCTCCTCGGCCGAGAAGCCGGTGACGTGGTGGAAGATCAGCGACCGCAGGTCGCGTCCGACGCCCATGCTGGCCCGCGAGCCGAAGTAGACGGCGCCCACCGCGCACACCACCTGCAGGGCGGACACCCCCAGCATCACCGCGCCGAGTTCGACGATGCGGCGCAGGTCGCCCTGGGCGACACCGTCGTCGATGATCGCGGCGTTGACGGTGGGCAGATACAGCGTGGCCAGCGTGCTGATCACCTGCAACGCCGCCACGATCGCCAGCAGCGGGCGGTACGGACGGGTATGCCGTCGGAGCAGGCCGAAGAGCATCCCGCTACTGTCGCATACCCGCCGACACCGGCGCCCGTCCGGCGGGCGCACCTGAGAATCGGCTGAACTCGCAGGTCAATCGGCATGTCGGTGGTTGACCCCTGAGCCTGCCGCTACAGTGCATGGCGTGACCGGAAGCCAGCGTGGACATCGACGGCCGTTGAGGGCCGTCGTTGCTGCCGCGGCCATCATCCCCGTGCTCGCGGCGTGCTCGAACGATCAGCCGTCGTCGCCCACGGTCCCGTCGGGTGACGCGCCGCCGCAGGCGGCCAAGCACGGACCGTTCTTCCCGCAGTGCGCCGGCATCAGCGACGAGGAGATCATCAAGCAGACCCAGGTGCCCGGGCTGACCAACACGGCGCAGAACTCGGTGGGCTGCCAGTGGCTGGCCGGCGGCAGCATCGTCGGCCCGCACTTCTCGTTCACCTGGTTCCGCGGCAGCCCGATCGGCCGTGAACGCAAGACCGAGGAGCTGTCGAGGACCAGCGTCGAGGACGTCAACATCGAGGGCCACGACGGCTTCATCGCCTCCAACGACGATCCCACCCTCGGCACCAACCTCTGCGAGATCGGCATCGGCTTCGGCGACGACTTCATCGAGTGGTCGATCAGCTACGCCCAGAAGCCGTTCCCGGATCCGTGCGACGTGGCCAAGGAACTCACCCGCCAATCGATTGTGAACTCCAAATGAGCATGCGTCGGGGAAGGGCCGCGGCGGCCGCCGCGCTGGCGGGCCTGGTCGTGCTGACCGGGTGCACGCAGACCGTCGAGGGCACCGCCGCCAAGTCCGGTTCCGGTGACGTCCCCCGCAACAACGACTCGCAGCAGAAGTACCCGAACCTGCTCAAGGAGTGCGAGGTCCTGACCGAGGACATCCTCGCCCAGACGGTCGGGGCGGATCCGCTCGACATCCAGAGCACGTTCGTCGGTGCGGTCTGCCGGTGGCAGGCCGCCAACCCGGCAGGGCTGGTCGACATCACCCGGTTCTGGTTCGAGCAGGGCGATCTGGAGAACGAACGCAAGACGGCTCAGCAGCTCAACTACCAGATCGAGAACCGGTCGATCGCAGGCATCCAGTCGTTCGTGATGCGGCCCAACGACCCCAACGGCGCCTGCGGCGTGGCCAGTGACGCCGCGGGAGTGGTGGGCTGGTGGGTGAACCCGCAGGCACCCGGCATCGACGCATGCGGCATGGCGATCAAGCTGATGGAGCTCACGCTCGCCACCCGCGCCTAGCGCGGCACGTGGAAGTCGACGAGTTCGGCCCCGCCGAGTCCCAGCTGCCCCCACGGCACGGCGGTACGCAGCACCGCGATCGCCGACGTCGGGTACTTCGCCGAGACCTTCTCCGCGACAAGGCCGTTGGCGCTGTCCTCGTCGGCCAGCCCGAGCGCCAGTGACGACATCACCGGCTCGTGGCCGACGACCAGCAGCGCGGTCACGTCGTCGGTGATCCCGTTGATCTCCTCGATGACGATGCCCGGCGTGGCCTCGTAGATGCGGCCCGAGAACTGCGCGGGCGCGGCAATTCCGGTGCGGTCCAGAGTCTGCCGGGTCCGGGTGGCCGTCGAACACAGCACGGCGTCGATCTGCCCGAGGTGTTCCCGGATCCAGTCGCCGGCCAGCTCGGCCTCCCGGACGCCGCGCGGCGCGAGCGGACGCTCGTGATCGCCCACCCCGTCGGGGTAGTCCGATTTGGCGTGCCGCATGAGCACCAGCGTGCGTGTTCGATCGCTCATCGGGAGATAACGGTAGTCCATCCGGTGCGCGTCCCGGGACTTGTCGGCGGCCCGCAATAGACTTCCCGCAACGACGACGCCGACGACGGAAAGGACGGTCATCCGATGCGATTTCTGCACACCGCCGACTGGCAGCTCGGCATGACCCGGCACTTCCTCAGCGGCGAGGCCCAGCCCCGGTACTCGGCGGCCCGGCGCGGCGCGGTCACCGCCCTGGGGCCGCTCGCCACCGACACCGGCGCCGAGTTCGTGGTGGTCGCCGGGGACGTCTTCGAGCACAACCAGCTCGCCCCGCGGGAGGTCAGCCAGTCGCTCGAGGCGATGCGCGGCATCGGCGTGCCGGTGTACCTGCTGCCCGGCAACCACGACCCGCTCGACGCCGCCTCGGTCTACACCAGTGCGCTGTTCACCGCTGAGCGCCCGGACAACGTGATCGTCCTCGACCGGCCGGGCGTGCATCAGGTGCGCCCCGGGCTGGAGCTGGTCGCGGCACCGTGGTCGTCGAAGTTCCCGACCATCGATCTGGTCGCCCAGGTACTCGACGGTCTGCCCGCCGACGGGGTGACCCGCATCGTGGTCGGGCACGGCGCGGTCGACATCCTGGTGCCCGACAAGGATCGGGCGTCGCTCATCGGGCTGTCCGCACTGGAGGCGGCGCTGGCCCGCGGCGCGGTGCACTATGTCGCGTTGGGCGACAAGCATTCTGTGTTGAACGTCGGATCCTCGGGCCGGGTGTGGTACTCCGGTGCGCCGGAGGTGACGAACTTCGACGACGTCGAACCGGATCCGGGCAACGTGCTGGTCGTCGACATCGACGAGGCGGACCCTCGCCGGCAGGTGCGGGTCGATCCGCGCCGGGTCGGCACCTGGCGGTTCCTGTCGCTGCGCCACGGCGTGGACAACAGCCGCGACGTGGCCGATCTCGACATCAATCTCGACCTGATGCCGGACAAGGAACGCACGGTGATCCGGCTCGGGCTGACCGGGTCACTGACCGTCACCGACAAGGCAGCGCTCGATGTCTGCCTGGACCGCTACGCCCGCGTGTTCGCCGCTCTGGTGCCGTGGGACAGGCAGACCGACATCGCGGTGATGCCCGCCGATGGGGAGTTCGACGACCTCGGTATCGGCGGGTTCGCCGCCGCCGCGGTCGACGAGCTGGTCGCCACTGCGCGCTCGTCGGGAGACGACGCCGAGGACGCCCGCGCGGCGTTGGCCCTGCTGCTGCGCCTGACCGAGGGGGGAGCAGCGTGAAGCTGCACCGGTTGACGCTGACCAACTATCGCGGAATCACCCACCGGGACATCTGCTTCCCCGACAGCGGCGTCATCGTGGTCAGCGGCGCCAATGAGATCGGCAAGTCGTCGATGCTCGAAGCGCTGGATCTGCTGCTGGAGTCGAAGGACCGCTCGACCAAGAAGGACGTCAAGCAGGTCAAGCCCACCCACGCCGACGTCGGCGCCGAGGTGACGGCCGAGATCTCCACGGGCCCCTACCGTTTCGTGTATCGCAAGCGTTTCCACAAGAAGCCGGAAACGGAACTGACGGTGCTCGCGCCCCGTCGTGAGCAGCTCACCGGCGACGAGGCGCACGAACGGGTCCGCGCGATTCTCGCCGAGACCGTCGACCTCGACCTCTGGCAGGCGCAGCGGGTCATCCAGTCGGCGTCGACGTCGGCGACCGACCTGTCCGGGTGCAACGCGCTGTCCCGGGCCCTGGACGTGGTCGCCGGCGAGGTCGACGCGACGCCCGTCGCCGGCGCAGGGCCGGTCGACACGCTGCTGGTCGACCGCATCGATGAGGAGTATCGGCGCTATTTCACCGCGACCGGGCGGCCCACCGGCGAGTGGCTGACGGCCACCACCCGCCTGCGCAGCGCGGACGAGGACGTGGCCCGCTGCGCCGCGGCGATCGCCGAGGTCGACGACGCCGTGCGCCGGCACGCGACGCTCACCCGTGACCTGAACGCGCTGGCAGCTGAAAAGGTCGCTGCCGCAGCATCTCTGACGGCAGTGCGCG
This sequence comes from Mycolicibacterium psychrotolerans, assembly GCF_010729305.1. Classification (NCBI taxonomy): domain Bacteria; kingdom Bacillati; phylum Actinomycetota; class Actinomycetes; order Mycobacteriales; family Mycobacteriaceae; genus Mycobacterium; species Mycolicibacterium psychrotolerans. Next base: position 2,438,462 of record NZ_AP022574.1, read on the forward strand.
CCGCAGCCGAGGCGATCGCCGTCCTCACCGGAGAGCTCGCGCAGGCCAGAGTGCGCGCGGGGGCGGCGGAATCCACGCATGCCGCGTCGCTGGCAACCCTCACCGAGCGGCGGCGTACCCGGGCCGAGATCGACGAGCGCACCGCGACCGTCACCCGCCTGCAGCAGGAGGCCCAGACCGCCGCCGACGATGCCGACACCGCGCGCGAGATGCGGGTGAGCGCCGACGAGACCGCGCAGCAGGCCCGGACGCTGCTCGAGGCCTGCAAGCAGCGCGTCGACGCGGCGCACGCCGCGGTGGCACTGCTGGCCGACCGGGAGGAAGCCGACCGCCTCGCCGCGCGGATCGCCACCATCGAGCGGCATCAACGCGAACTCGACGCCGCAACACGGGATTTGGCGAAGATCACGCTCACCGCCGAGCTGATGTCGACCATCGAGAAGGCGGCGGCCGCGGTCGACCGGGCCGCGTCGGCCGTCGACCTGACCTCGGCCCGCATCGAGATGACCGCGGCCACCGACGTGGATGTCGCGGTCGACGGCGAGGCGGTGACGCTGCAGCCCGGCCAGCGCTGGTCGGCGGCGGTGACCGGCGCGACGGAGCTCGACATCCCGGGTGTGCTGACCGTGCGGGTGGTGGCCGGCGCCACCGCCAGCAGCACCCAGGCGGCACTGGACCGCGCGACCGAGACGCTGGGCGCCGCGCTGCGCGAGGCCGGGGTGCCCGACCTCGACGCCGCCCGGGCGCTCGACGCCCGACGGCAGGAACTGCAGGCGGCAGGCAGGCAGGTACGGGCGATTCTGGCGGCGCTGTCCACCGACGATTCGCTCGATGCGCTCCGGACGCGGCTGGCCGACGTGCGGGGCCGGCTGCCGGCCGAGGACGGCCTGTTCGACGCCACCACGGCCGCGGTGCAGGATCCCGCCGCGCAGCGTCGTGAGCTGATCGAGGCCACCGCGGCACACCAGCAGGCCCTGCGTGACTGCGAGACCCACGCCAAGGTCGCCGAGGCTGCCGCCACGCTGGTGACCGAACGGGAGCTGCGCGCCGCCCGCGTCAAGGAGAAGCTCGCCGTCGTGGCCGAGGAACTGGCCGCCGCGGGGCACCGTCTGGCCGAGGCCCGCGCCACGGTCGCCGACGACCAGCTGGCCGTCACGACCCAAGCCGACGCCGACGCGGCGACGGCGGCGGCGGCAGAGGTGGCCCGGCTGACCGAGGAGCTGGCCCGCCACGCCCCCGAGGAGGTCGCCGCGCGCCTCGACGAGGCCGAGCGTGTGGCCGCGAGTGCCGTCGCGCGGCACGACGAGGCCGCCGAAGCCCTGCGCGAGGTCGCCGCGCAGCTGAAGGTCTTCGGCACCGAGGGGCGCAAGGGAAGGCTCGATGCCGCCGAGACCGAACGGGAGCGGGCCCACGCCGACTACGGGCGGGTGCAGCGCCGGGCCCGCGCCGCGCAGCTGCTGCGGACGGTGATGGGCCGGCACCGAGACGCCATGCGGTCGCGCTATGTCGATCCGTTCCGCACCGAGGTGGAACGCTTGGGCCGCATCGTCTTCGGGGAGACCTTCGAAGTCGACGTGGACAGTGAGCTGCGTATCGGCCACCGCACCCTGTCAGGGCGAACGGTCCCGTATGACTCGCTGTCCGGTGGCGCCAAGGAACAGCTGGGCATCGTCGCCCGGCTGGCGGGGGCCACGCTGGTCGCCAAGGAGGACAGCGTGCCGGTGGTGATCGACGACGCGCTCGGCTTCACCGACGCCGAGCGGCTGACCCGGATGGCCGAGGTGTTCGACGCGGTGGCCGGTGACGGGCAGGTGATCATCCTGACCTGCAGCCCGCAGCGCTACGCCGGGGTGCAGACCGCGCGCCACATCGAACTGGTCACGTAGCCGCGCGGCTAGACTTCGCGGTCGTGGATGCCGACTACGTGGTGGTGGGGACGGGTTCGGCCGGCGCGGTGGTGGCCAACCGGCTCAGTGCCGATCCGTCCGTCCGCGTGGTGGTGCTCGAAGCAGGCAAGCGTGACCGCGACCCCTTCGTGCACATCCCGGCCGGCTTCTCGAAGCTGATGCGCGGTCCGCTGGACTGGGACTACCTGACCGAACCGCAGCAGGGGCTGGCCGGTCGGCGGGTGTACTGGCCGCGCGGCAAGGTGCTCGGCGGGTCGTCGTCGATGAACGCGATGATGTGGGTGCCCGGCTTCGCGGCCGACTACGACGCATGGGGCGAACAGGCGGGTCCGTCGTGGGACTTCGCCCACCTCGAGCCGTATCTGCAGCAGGTGCAGGCCGGCCCGCTCGTCATCTCCGAACAGCGCAGCCCCCGCGCCTCGACCGCCGCGTGGCTGACCGCCGTGCGCGAGTGCGGGCACCGCGTCGAGGAGCCGACGTCAGCGCAGCCCCAAGGCTTTTGCCAGACCAAGGTCACTCAGCGGCGCGGCGCACGGTGGAGCAGTGCCGACGCCTACCTGAAACCCGTTCGCCGGCGTAAGAACCTCACCGTGCTCACCGAAGCGACCGCGACCCGGGTCGTGTTCGCCGGGGACCGCGCGATCGGAGTCGAGTTCGACGGCAAGGGCGGGCGCACCGTCGTCACCGCGCGCCGCGAGGTGGTGCTGTGCGCCGGGGCGATCAACACGCCGCAATTGTTGATGCTCTCCGGTGTCGGCGACCACGACCAGCTCGCCCGCCACGGCATCACCACGGTGGCGCACCGGCCGGCGGTTGGCGCGAATCTGCTCGACCACCTCGTCGTCCCGCTGGGCTTCGACGTGCCGTACGACACGCTGTTCGCCGCCGAGAAGCCGCTGGAGCTGCTCAACTATCTGCTGCGCCGCCGCGGCATGCTCACCTCGAACGTCGGTGAGGCGTACGGCTTCGTCAAGAGCCGTCCCGAGCTCGAGCTACCCGACCTCGAGCTGATCTTCGCTCCCGCACCGTTTTTCGACGAGGCCATCGGCGATCCCTACCTCAACCACGCCGTCGTCATGGGGCCCATCCTGCTCACCCCGGCCAGCAGCGGCGTGATCGCGCTGCGCTCAGCGGACCCGTACGACAAGCCGCTGATCGATCCCCGCTATCTGAGCGATTACGCCGGGGCCGACCGCGAGGCGTTGATGTCGGGCCTGCGGATGTGCGCCGACATCGCCAGGTCCCCGGCGCTGCGCGGCACCATCGGCCGGATCGCCCGCCCGCTCAACGCGACCGAGCTCGACGACGACACGCTGGCGCGGGCGCTGGAGACGGTGTCGCACACCCTGTACCACCCCGTCGGCACCTGCCGCATGGGCACCGACGAGGCCAGCGTCGTCGATCCGGAACTGCGGGTGCGCGGTGTGCGCGCCCTGCGGGTGGCCGACGCATCGGTGATGCCGACGCTGATCCGCGGCCACACCCATGCGCCGACCACGGTCGTCGGTGAGAAGGCCGCCGATCTGATCCGCTCAGCTCACTGACTGCAGGCGCTGCGGCGCGTCGAACGTCACCGGTGGAAGGCCGAGGTGGTCGCGCAACGTGTTTCCGGTGTACTCGGTGCGGAAGAGCCCGCGCCGCTGTAGCTCCGGGACGACGGCGTCGACGAAATCGTTGAAGGTGCCCGGGGTTTGGGCCGCCGACACCATGAAGCCGTCGGCCTCACCGGCCCGGAAAGACTCCTCGATCTGGTCGGCCACCTGGCCGGCGGTGCCCACGAACTGTGGCAGCAGCACGCCCTGGGCGTACCAGTTCCCGATGTCGCGCAAGGTGAGGTTGTCCCGGTTGGCGACCCGTCGCGCGGTGTCGAACAGTCCCTGCGTGCCGCTGACGGTGACGTCTTCGACCGGGGCGTCGAGGTCGTAGACCGAGAAGTCGTGGTCGGTGTGCACCGACAGTGTGATGAGCCCGGAGATCGGGTCGGCCAGTTCGTTGTGGAACGCCTGTTTCTCGCGGGCGATCGACTCGGTCTCGCCGATGAAGGGGATGAACGCCGGGAAGATCAGCACCGAGTCGGGGTCGCGGCCGACGTCGGAGGCGCGGGACTTGATGTCGTCGTAGTAGGCGCGCCGGCCTTCCGGCGTCGGGTCGATCTCGAAGATCGCCTCCGCCCACCTCGCGGCGAAGTCCCTGCCCGTCGCGGAGGAGCCGGCCTGGATCAGCACCGGGCGGCCCTGCGGTGAGTGCGGAACGTTGAGCGGTCCGCGGGTGCGGAAGTACTCGCCGTCGTGGTCGACGCGGCGGATGCGCGTGGGGTCGGCGAACACGCCGGACTCCTTGTCGAGCACCAGCGCGTCGGGGTCCCAGCTGGACCACAGGTCCAGTGCGGTCCGGACGAATTCATCGGCGCGCTGGTAGCGGTACTCGTGGGCGAGATGGTCGTCGTGGCCGAAGTTCTGCGCTTCGCTCTGCGTCAATGAGGTCACGATGTTCCACGCCACCCGGCCCGCGGTGATGTGGTCGAGGCTGGCGAAGATGCGCGCCAATTCATAAGGGTGGAAGTAGGTGGCCGACTTGGTGATCGCGACCCCGAGCTTGGAGGTGACCGCCCCGATGCTGGCCGCCACGATCGAGGGGTCCAGGGTCGCGGTGGCCTGCGTTCCGCGTCGCAGCGGTTCGGTGATGTCGTCGCCGTAGCGCACCGGCGCGGCCAGCAGGTCGGCGAAGAACACGAAGTCGAACTTGCCGCGTTCCAGGATGCGTCCGATCCGGTGGTAGTAGTCCGGTGTGGTGAAGCGGGTGTCGCTGGCGGGATGACGCCAGGCGGCATGGGAGTGGGTGACCTGCGAGGCGATCTGAAATCCGCCGAGGTGCAGTTGTCGAGTCATGGTGGCTCCGATCAGAAGTAGGCGTTGGCGGGCAGGGCGGTGCCGTGCAGAAGGTTCTGGCCGATCGCCCGCGCCTTGAGCCCCACCGGGTTGTGCAGCGTGATGGTGCGGATGTTGCGCCAGTGCCGGTCGAGGTTGCGTGTTCTGCTCGACGCGCTCGCCCCGCCCAGCTCGAGCAGCCGCGTCGCCGCCTCGGGCGCCACCGCGTCGAGGTGCACCTTGACCTTGGCGACCTTGAGCTGCGCCTCGGTCGCCAGCTCGGCGTCGGGCACCCCGGTGGCGGCCTGGGAGTCGGTGGCGGCACCGATGGCTGCGGCGGCGTCCAGCACGGCCGCGCGGGCGATGAACGCGGTGCTCGCGATCTCGCCGAGCTGGCGCTGCAGCAGCGGATCCTCGGTGGGCCGTTCGGTGACGGCGTGACTGAAACTGCGCTCCCGGGAGCGCAACAGTGCCACGCCGTCGTCGACCACCGACTCGAGGATCCCGGCGACCACGGCGTGGATGAACAGCTGCAGCGACGCGTACTGCACCGTCGGCTCGGCTTCGGCGTCGTACGGCGTGTCGGTGAGCAGCTCGCCGGGAGCCACCGTCACATCGCTGAACACCGTGGTGCCGGTGCCCGTGCGGCGCTGCCCGAAGCCGTCCCAGTCGTCGATCAGCCGCACGCCGGCCCGGTCGGCGGGCACCACGACGGTGGCCACCGAGTCGTGGTCGGTGGTGGCCGCGACAGTCAGGTAGTCGGAGAACAGGGTGCCGGTGCTGTAGAACTTCTCCCCGTCGAGCCGGTACCCGCCGTCGGCGGGCAGCAACCGGGTGTTGAACACCAGGCTGCCGACCGCGTTGGCGCCTTTCTCGCTGAACGCGTTGCCGAACGTCTTGCCCTCGACCACCTTGGCCAGCCACGCCTGCGAGGTGGGCTTCTCGGCGGTGCGCAGCCTCTCCTCGACGAACCAGAAATGGGTCCGGAAGATGTGCGCCACAATCGGATCCGCGCGCGCGACGTCGACGACAGCGGAGAACAGTTGCGGCACAGACAGTCCCGGCCCACCGAAGCGGGCGGGCAGCCGCAGCGCACCGAAGCCGGCCCGCTTGAGTGCGCTCACCTGGTCAAAGGGGTTCTCGTCATTGCGATCTCGATCGCTGGCGCCGGCGCCGATCTCGGTGAGCAGGGCCGCGAAGCCGGCGGAATCGGGAAGCAGTGCGTGTGCGTGGTCCACGGAGGTCATGGGGTCAATGTGTACCGGCGGGCCGCTGCGCAGCGCACGGCTTTGGATCAGCCCGAACCGAACCGGTGCCGGCGTGACCGACCTGCGCAGACGGGGCACAATGGGGCTCGATGACGATGAACGCCAAGCGTCGCCGCGCGCACGCCAAGCTCGCCGCGCTGCCCGGTGTCCGGCCGGTGCGCCGACCGTTCGGGACCGGCGCGGCCACCGGCGGTGACGACGAGTTCGACGTGTACTACGTGCGGACCGGCCGCAAGTCGGCCCACCCGCTGCTGGTCATCCCGGGTGGCCCCGGCGCCGCCTCGGTTGCGCTGTACCGGGCGTTCCGGCGGCGCGCCGCGGTCGCGGGCCTCGACGTGATCATGGTCGAGCACCGCGGCGTCGGCCTGTCCCGGCACGACGACCGGGGCGCCGACCTGCCGCCCGAGGCGCTGACCGTGCGGGCCGTGGTCGACGACCTCGCCGCCGTGCTCGATGACGCCCAGGTCGACAAGGCCATCGTCTACGGCGCCTCGTACGGCACCTACCTGGCCGCCGGGTTGGGCAAATCGCACCCGTCGCGGGTGCACGCGATGGTGCTGGACTCGCCGCTGCTGTCGTGCGCCGACATCGCCGAGGTGCGGGCGATGACCCGCCGCGTGCTGTGGGACGGGACGGTGCCCGGAACCGCGGACCTGGCCGCCAAGGTGCGCCGCCTCGTCGGCGACGGCGTGGTCAGCTCCAAGGACGTCCAGCTGATCGGCGACATGTACGGAGTCGCCGGACCGGAGGTGCTGTGCCGGCAGCTGAACCTGCTGCTGGCCGGTCACGACTGGTTGTGGGCGGCCGTCGGGTTCGGGGCGCGCAACCTGCTCGAACGCAAGACCCCGTACCAGCACGAGCCCGACCTGGTGGAACGCATCGCCTACCGCGAGCTGAACTACGGCGCCGAACCCGACGGCAAACCCCTGGACCCGGCCGTCGCGTTGCGCGAGATGGCAAGCGGTGACGTCGACTTCGAGGCCGAGCCCTACGATCTCGCCTCGGCGATGCCGGGCTTCGCCTGGCCCACCGCCGTTCTCACGGGCGGCCGCGACCTCACCACTCCGCCGGCGGTCGCGCACCGGGTCACGGACCTGATCCCCGGCTCGGTGCTCGTCGACCTGCCGACGGCAGGGCACAGCATGCTCGACACCCGCGAACACGCGGCGCTGCAGGTGTGCCGGGCCGTCGTCGCCGGGCAGATCGACGAACTACCCTCGCGCGCCGCCGAACTCGACGCGTTGCCCGCCAATCTGAGCGTGCGCCTGCTGGTGGCAGCGATCCGGCTGGCCGCCAGTGCCGAGGGCAAGGTGCCCGACGCGGTACCGCGAGTGGTGCGCCAGGTCAGCCCTTCATGAAGCCGATCGCCGTGTAGTTGAGGTCGCCGATGCCGGCCGGGCCGAAGTTGGCCAGCGTGCTGCGCACCGCGACGTTGCCCGGCGCCTGGAACAGCGGCAGGCTGAAGACTTCCTGCCAGAGCATGGTGTCGACCTCGTTGGCCAGCGTGCGGGCCTTGGTCTGATCCAGCTCGGAGAGGGTCTGCTCGATCTTCGCGTCGATCTCCGGGTTGCCGATCTTGCCGTAGTTGCTCTCGCCCTGTGACGCGTAGATCTGCGTGAGTCCTGACAACGGGAACGCGTCGCCGCCCCAGGCGAATTGAACGAGGTCGAAGTTGCCGGGCGTGACGAAGTCGGGGAACAGCTTGCCGCCTGCGGCGGCGACGAGCTGCAGGTCGACGCCGATCTGCTGAAGGTTGTTCTGAGCGATCCTGCCGATCTGTCCGGTGCTCACGCTGTCGTAGAACACGTTGCGCACCGTCAGCCGGCGGCCGTCCTTCTCGCGGAACTGGCCGTTGAGCCGCCAGCCCAGCGCGTCGAGTTCCCGCTTGGCCGCCTCGGGATCGAACGCGATGCCGTTGTCCTGGTAGCCCTCCTGGCCCGCCACGAAGATGTGGTTGTTCAGCGGCACCGGCTTGTCCACGAGGCCGTTCTGGGCGACGGTGACGATGCCCTGCCGGTCGATGCCCTTGGCGATCGCCCTCCGCAGCGCCGGGTCGGCGAGGATCGAGCCGGGCGCACCGTTGAACGTCAGGTGGTACCAGCTCGCCGAGGGGGCCCGCCGGATCGCGATGCCGGGTGTGCCGCGGGCTGTCGTCAGTTCGGGGAGCGAGGCCAGGCCGGTGGCGTCGAGTGCGTTGTTCTGCAGCGCGGGGATCCGGGCCGCGTCGTCGAGCACGCTGTAGCTGATCGAATCCAGCAGTGGGGGCGTTCCCCACCACTTCGGGTTGCGCCCCAGCGTGATGCGTTGCGCCACCCGGTCGATGTTCGTGATGATGAACGGGCCGGCCGACGGTGGCGGGGCGTCCCGGAACCCGGTGTTGAAGGCCTCGGGCGTGCCCGTCATCTCCTTCGGGAAGAGCATGCCGTTGCCGGCGAACAGACCCTTCCAGTCGGCATAGTGCTTGGCGAACGTGACGACGGCCTGCCGGTCGTCGACACCCTTGGTGACCGACCCGACCCGGTCGGCGCCGTTCGGCGAGGCGAACAGGAACCTCTTGTCCCTGCCGCTGGTCGCTGTCACCTGGGCGGCGAGATCCTCCCACGTCACCGGCCTGCCGTTGCTCCACACCGCCTTCGGATTGATCGTGTAGGTGACGACCTGGGGTTCGGTGCTCGTCAGCTCGACGTTGGTGAAGAAGTCGCTGTTGACGGTCATCTCGCCGTTGGGCTTGATGAAGTACGCGCGGGGCATCATCGCCTTGTAGATCGCGCCGATCTCGCCGAGGTTGCCGTCGATGTGCAGGTTGTTGAAGTTGGCGGGGAACCCGGTGAGTGCAAGTCGAAGGTTGCCACCCTGCCGCAGCGTCGCGGGGTCCTGCGGGTTGATGTCGGCGGACGCGCCGAGCTCGGCATTTCCCCCGGCCGAGGGCGTCTCGGTGTTCGAGCCGGAACAGCCCGTCAGGACCAGGGCGACGGTCAGGCCGACGCCGATCAGTCGCAGAAGCAGAGTCATGCGGACAGACTCTAACCGGGATCGGGCTGCGGCCGGGGGACTGCCGCGAGCAACCGCCGCGTGTACTCGTCGCGGGGGTCGCCGAACACCGCCTCGTTGCTGCCCTGCTCGACGATCCGGCCCCGGTGCATCACCGCGACGTCGTGGGCGAGGTGCTTGACCACGGACAGGTCGTGGGAGACGAACAGGTAGGCCAGGCCGAACCGGTCCTGCAGGTCGAGCAGCAGGTTGATGATGCCGGCCTGGATGGACACGTCCAGCGCCGACACCGGTTCGTCGAGCGCCAGGATCTTCGGCTGCAGGGCCAACGCGCGGGCGATGCCGATGCGCTGCTTCTGCCCACCGGAGAACTCGGCCGGGTAGCGGCCGGCGTCCTCGCGGCGCAACCCCACCAGGGTGAGCAACTCCGCCACTCGCGCCTCGGTGGTGGCTTTGTCGGATCCGTTGGCCTGCAAAGGTTCTGCGAGGACGTCGAACACCGGCAGTCGCGGATCCAGCGACGCGACGGGATCCTGGAACACCACCTGGAGGTCGCCCCGCAGGGCTCGGCGGCCGGTGCGGTCCAGTGTGGCGACGTCGGCGCCGAGCACCTCGATGCTGCCCTTCTGCGGCGCGGACAGTCCCAGGATCTGGTGCAGCGTGGTCGATTTGCCCGATCCGGACTCGCCGACGATGCCCAGGGTCCGGCCCTGCCGCAACGTCAGGTCGACGCCGTCGACCGCACGCACCTCGCCGGTCCGGCGGCGCAGCACCACACCCTTGGTCAGCGGGAAGGTCTTCACCAGGTCGCGCACCGCCAGCACGACGGGCCGCTCGCCGGTGTCGTCGGCGGCGGATCCCGGTGCGGTGGACACGCCGTAGATGTCGGCCGCGCTGCGACCGGCGACGTCCTCGTGCCGGATGCAGGCGACCCGGTGCGCGGGGCCGACGGATTCCAGCGCAGGCTCGGCCGTGCTGCACTCCTCGACGGCCAGCGGGCAGCGCGGCGTGAACGGACAGCCGCTGGGCAGCGCAGCCGGCGACGGGGGAGCGCCGGGGATCGGCACCAGCCGCGCGCCCTGCGGCGCGTCCAGGCGCGGGACCGAGCCGAGAAGGCCTGCTGTATAAGGCATCCGGCGCTGGCTGTAGAGGTCGGCGACGGGCGCCGTCTCGACCGCCCGGCCTGCGTACATCACCAGCGCCCGGTCGGCGAACTCCGCGACGACGCCGAGGTCGTGGGTGATGATCAGCACGCCCGCGCCGGTGACGTCGCGCGCGGTGCGCAGCACGTCGAGGATCTGGGCCTGCACGGTGACGTCCAGCGCGGTCGTCGGCTCGTCGCAGATCAGCAGATCCGGATCGTTGGCGATGGCGATGGCGATCACCACCCGTTGGCGTTCCCCGCCGGAGAGCTCGTGCGGGAACGCCCGGGCCCGCTGCGCCGGCTGGGAGATGCCGACCAGTTCGAGCAGTTCGACGGCGCGGGTGCGGGCCGCGCCACGGCTGACGTCGCGATGATGGACGCGGATCGCCTCGGCGATCTGGTCGCCGACGGTGTAGACCGGCGTCAGCGACGACATCGGATCCTGGAAGACGGTGCCGATCCTGGCGCCGCGCACCCGCGACATCTCGGCGTCCGACCCGGTGAGCAGTTCCTGACCGTGTAACCGCACCGACCCGGACACCTCGGCGTACTCGGGCAGCAGCCCGACGACGGCCATCGCACCCGCCGATTTGCCCGCACCGGATTCGCCGACCAGGGCGACCACTTCGCCGGAGGCGACGTCGTAGTCCAGGCCGCGTACCGCGGCCACCCGTTCGGTGTCGGTGGGGAACGTGACGGTCAGCCCGCGCACCTCGAGCAGGCTCATCGGCGTGCCCCCCGCCGCCGGGCCGGCCGCATCCCCGGGTCGAGCGCGTCGCGCAGCCCGTCCCCGATCAGGTTGGCGCACAGCACGATCAGCACCAGCACACCGGCGGGGAACAGGAACACCCACGGGAACGTCGTCACCGAACCCGTGCCGGCGGCGATCAAGGTGCCCAGCGACACGTCGGGCGGCTGCACCCCGAAACCGAGGAAACTGAGCCCGGTTTCGGCGAGGATCGCGACCCCGACGTTCAGCGTGGTGTCGATGATCAGGATGGACGCGACATTCGGCACGATGTGGCGGGCGATGATCCGCGGGTTGCTCACCCCCATATACCGTGCGGCGGCCACGAATTCGCGGTCCCGCAGGCTCATCGTCATCCCGCGGACCATGCGCGAGCTGATCATCCAGCTGAACGCGGCGAGAAGCACGATGAGCCAGATGACGGTGCCGCTGCCCCTGGTGCTCGGCGTGACGATCGCGATCAGGATGAAGCCCGGCACGACGAGCAGCAGGTCGACGAACCACATCAGCACCGTGTCGCGCCAGCCGCCGAAGTATCCGGCGACCGCGCCCACCGTCGCGGCGACCAGCGTGGAGATCACCGCCACGCAGACGCCGATGATCAGCGATTTCTGCATACCCCGCAGGGTTTGGGCGAGCAGATCCTGGCCGAGTGCGTTGGTGCCGAACCAGTGCTGGGGCGACGGCGGCTGCTGCAACGCGTAGTAGTCGAGGTCGGTGTAGGAGTAGGGCAGCAGCGGGGGCAGCGCCCAGCACCCGACGAACAGCACCACCAGCACCACCACCGACACCATCGCAGGCCGGTTGGCGCGGAAACGGCGCCACACCAGCGTGCGTCGGGTCACGAACTCCGGCGCGGTCACGAGACACGCACCCGCGGGTCGAGGGCGGCGTAGATGACGTCGGACAGCAGCCCGCCGAGAAGGATCGTCGTGCCGGAGAAAACGGTGAACGCGACGACGATATTGGTGTCCTGGGCCGCGATGCCCTGGACGAACCACTCGCCCATGCCGTGCCAGCCGAAGATCTTCTCGACGAACACGGCGCCCGTGACCAGACCGCTGATGCCGTAGGCGAACAGCGTCGCCATCGGGATCAGCGCGGTGCGCAACCCGTGTTTGAACAGCGCCTGACGACGGGTCAACCCCTTGGCCCGGGCGGTGCGGATGAAATCCTGGCCCAGCACGTCGAGCATCGCGTTGCGCTGATAGCGGCTGAAGCCGGCGATCGAGGCCAGCGCCAGCGTGGCGGTCGGCAGCACCAGGTGCTGCAGCCGGTCGACGAACTGGTTCCATCCGCCTCCGACCGCGTCCGACGACGTCTCACCGGTGTATTCGAACAGCTGCACACCGAGCACCGAGTTGACCTTCAGCGCACCGAGGATCAGCAGGTTGGCCACCACGAACGTGGGGGCGCTGATCACCAGCAGAGAGAGCACGGTGATCACGCGGTCGGACAACCGGTACTGCCGGACCGCGCCCCAGGCGCCGACCACCACGCCGATGATCGTGCCGAGCACCGAGCCGATCACGACGAGCCGCAGGCTCACCCCGACACGCCGCCACAGCTCGTCGGTGACGGGCTGGCCGGTGACGGTGGTGCCGAAGTCGCCGCGGACCGCGCCGGACACCCACTGCGCGTACCGCAGCGGGATCGGCTGATCGAGGCCGAGTTCGGCGGCCTTGGCGTCGATCACCGCCTGGGGCGGCCGCGGGTTGCGCTCGAGCAGGCTGTCGAGGGGGTGGAAGGTCAGCGACGTCAGGCAGAACGCCAGGAACGACGCCAGCCCCAGCAGCACCAGATAGTTGAGCAGCCGACGCGCGAGGAAGCGGGTCATCCGGCGGGTCCGCCTCGGGGCTGCATGCGGACAGGTTAGGAGATGTGTCCGCCGGTCAGCGCGTCGATGCCCGTCAACGCGGCGCGGCGGCCCCCATCGGACCCATGCCGGCGGGCAGGCCGGGAGCCTCCCGGGGGTCGAGGATCTCAGTGATCCGGACGGCGCCGCCCTCGCCGTCGCGGACTGCGCGGATCGTCACCTGGTCGTCGACGGCAGGCGCGCGCAGCCCGGCGCCGATCGCATACTGCTGGCTGAAGCCGTCGGCGCTGCGCACCGTCACCGATGCCGGCGACACCGCCGTCACCGTGCCGGTCTGGATCACCAGCGTGGTGTAACCGCCACCGGTGGCAGGCACCACGAACTGGCCGTGCAGCGCCGGACCCCGTGTCTCGGCGGCCCCACCCTGACCGTCGGGCGGCCCGCCCGGCGGGCCGAACGCGTGGCTGCCCATGGGCCCCGCGCCGTGCGCCGACTGCCCTGTCGCCGCGTAGATCGCGGCGCCGCCAAGGCCGGCGATCACCGCCGCGATCCCCACCGCCACCGCGGTCTCCCGTGCTCCCCATCGGCGCGGCGCAGGGTGCGGTGCGCCCCAGACGGCGTCGTCGAACGTCACGTGATCAGCACTCATGCTCCCCACGATGACGGTCCGAGATGTGTGCGCGCTGTGAGCGGGGTTTCACAGCCCGCACATAGGAACGGCACAGTCGGCACCTAGTGCGCGCGCCCATAATGGGGCGGTGGCCAACCCCTCCGACACCGGGACGACCGGGACCACCGGGGCCGACGCCGCCCGGGTGGCGATGCGCCGAGCCGACGGCAGCCCCGTGCACGTGCTCGTCGTCGACGACGAACCGGTGCTGGCCGAACTCGTCTCGATGGCGCTGCGCTACGAAGGGTGGGAGATCTCGACAGCCGGCGACGGCGCCACGGCCATCGCACTGGCGAAGGACAACCCGCCCGACGTCGTCGTGCTCGACGTGATGCTGCCCGACATGAGCGGTCTGGACGTGCTGCACCAGCTGCGCCGCCAGATTCCCGGTCTGCCCCTGCTGCTGCTCACCGCCAAGGACTCCGTCGAGGACCGCATCGCCGGGCTGACCGCGGGCGGCGACGACTACGTCACCAAACCGTTCAGCATCGAAGAGGTGGTGTTGCGGCTGCGGGCGCTGCTGCGCCGCACCGGGGTGAGCACCGAGACCGGCGGGGCCACCATCGTCGTCGGCGACCTCGTGCTCGACGAGGACAGCCACGAGGTGACCCGCGCCGGCGAGGTCATCACGCTGACCGCGACGGAGTTCGAACTGCTGCGGTTCATGATGCGCAACGCCAAGCGCGTGCTGAGCAAGGCCCAGATTCTCGACCGGGTGTGGAGCTACGACTTCGGCGGACGGTCCAACATCGTCGAGCTGTACGTGTCCTATCTGCGCAAGAAGATCGACAGCGGCCGCGAGCCGATGATCCACACGCTGCGCGGTGCCGGGTATGTCCTCAAGCCCGCGCGCTGAGCGGTCGCGCCTGAGCGTGATCAGCTCGCCGCGCAGCTGGTCGCTGCGCGCCCGGCTGCTCGTCACACAGGTGGTCCTGCTGGCCGTGGTGTGCGCAGGCATCGGCCTCGCGACCGAGTTCGCGCTGCAACGGTTCCTGATGAACCAGCTCGACGAACAGGTGGTCGAGGCGGGCAGACGCTCGTCGGTGATCTTCGAGTTCGGGCCGCCCCCACCGCCGGGTGCGGGACCGCCCGACATGATGCCGGCTCCGCCGCCGCCCCGGCCGCCGCGCCGCGTGATGATCCGCGACAAGGAAGGTCCCGGCCCGGAGTTCCTCAACGCGCCCGGGCAGGCCATCTTGACCGTCGGCGCCGTCGTCGCGGGCGGGCGGGTGCTCGACGCCGGGATGATCACCACCGACGGCGCCCGGGCCGCGATCCCCGCCGCGGCGGCTGCACAACTCGCCGCGCTGCCGGCCGACGAGCGGCCCGTCACGGTCGACCTCGACGGCCTGGGCCGCTACCGGGTGGTGAGCTTTCCCGCGCATCATCCCGGCCAGTCCGTCGTCGCCGGGCTGCCCACCAGCGACGTCGACGACACCATGCTGTGGGTCGCGGCGATCTTCTGCATTGTCGCCGTGGTCGCGCTGGTCGGCGCCGGCACCGCCGGCATGGTGATCATCCGCCGCCAGCTCGCCCCGCTGGCCCGCGTATCGGCCGCCGCTCAGCAGGTCGCCGACCTGGAACTCGACCGCGGCGAGGTGCGGTTGCCCACCCCGATCGTCAGGGTCGACCCCGCCGCGGCGAACACCGAGATCGGGCAGCTGGGCTCCGCGCTGAACCGGATGCTCGACCGGATCGCCGGGGCACTGTCGGCGCGGCACGCCAGCGAGACGCGGGTGCGTCAGTTCGTCGCCGATGCCAGCCACGAACTGCGCACACCGCTGGCCGCGATCCGCGGCTACACCGAACTGGCGCAGCGCAAGCACGATGAGCTGCCCGACGACGTCGCCCACGCGATGAGCCGTGTCGAGTCGGAGACCGAGCGGATGACCCGGCTGGTGGAGGACATGCTGCTGCTGGCCCGGCTGGACACCGGCCGCCCGCTCGAGCGGGGACCCGTCGACCTCACCCGCCTGGTCGTCGACACCGTCAGCGACGCGCACATCGCCGGCCCCGACCACACCTGGGAGCTGGACCTGCCCGACGAGCCGGTCGCCGTGCCCGGCGACGAGGCGCGGCTGCACCAGGTGCTGGCCAATCTGCTGGCCAACGCCCGCACGCACACCCCGCCGGGCACCTCGGTGACGACCTCGCTGACCATCGACGACCGCGGTGACGCCGTTCTGACCGTCCTCGACGACGGTCCGGGCATTCCGGTCTGGCTGCAGCCGGAGGTGTTCGAGCGGTTCGCGCGCGGGGACTCGTCGCGGTCCCGGCGGGGCGGCAGCACCGGGCTGGGCCTGGCGATCGTCGCGGCCGTGGTGCGCGCGCACGGAGGCACGATCGTCGTGCACAGTGTGCCCGGCCGGACCGAGTTCGTGGTCACGCTGCCCGGTGATTCACAGCCAAGGCACAGCGGGGGCCCATCAGACGCCTAGCGGGGCCGCCGATGATCGAGCCGTGACCTTGCAGATGTCGGCCGAGCAGACGCGAACTCGGCCGACACAGGCCGCAGGAGCACGAGTTCGCGTCTGCTCGCCGGCCCTGGTCGCGCTGCTGATCGGCACCGCCGTGCTGTACCTGTGGAACCTCGGCGCCTCGAAGTGGGCCAACTCGTTTTACGCCGCCGCCGTGCAGGCCGGGTCGACCGACGCGACGGCGATGCTGTTCGGGTCCAGCGATGCGGCCAACGCGATCACCGTCGACAAGACCCCGGCCGCGCTGTGGGTGATGGACATCTCGGCACGGCTGTTCGGGTTCAACACATGGAGCATGCTGGTGCCGCAGGCCCTGATGGGCGTGGCCGCGGTGGCCCTGATCTACGCCTGCGTGGGCCGGCTGCTCGGACCCGGGGCCGGCCTGCTCGCCGGAGCGATCCTCGCGCTGACACCCGTGGCGGCGCTGATGTTCCGCTTCAACAACCCCGATGCGCTGCTGGTGCTGATGCTCGTGCTCGCCGCCTACTGCACCCAGCGCGCCTGCGAGAAGGACGCCAGCCGGTGGTGGCTGGTCGCGGCCGGCGCGGCCGTCGGGTTCGGCTTCCTGGCGAAGATGTTGCAGGCGCTTCTCGTACTGCCGGCGCTTGCCGCGGCGTACCTGCTCGCCGGGCACCGGCCGCCGCGCACGCGCATCCTCGACACCGCGCTCGCCGCGTTCGCGGTCGTGGTGTCGGCCGGGTGGTACGTCTCGCTCGTCGAGCTCTGGCCCGCTTCGGCCCGGCCCTACATCGGCGGCTCACAGCACAACAGCATCGTCGAACTGGCCCTGGGCTACAACGGTGTCGGCCGGCTCACGGGAAACGAACCCGGCGGGCTGGGCAACCTCAACCACGACGTCGGGTGGGGCCGGCTGCTCGGCTACGGAATGGGCGCCGACATCGGCTGGCTGCTGCCCGCCGCGGTGATCTGCATCGCCGCCGGTTTCGTGCTCACCCGCCGATCGCCCCGCACCGACCCCACCCGCGCGGCGCTGGTGCTCTGGGGCGGGTGGCTGGCCGTCACCGCTGTGGTGTTGAGCTTCATGAACGGCATCGTGCATCCCTACTACACCGTGGCGCTCGCGCCCGCGATCGCCGCCGGTATCGGCATCGGCGCAACGTTGTTGTGGCGCAACCGAACCGACATCCGCGCCGCGACGGCGCTGGCCGGCGCGGTCGTCGTCACCGTGGTCCTGGCCGCGCAACTGCTGTCCCGCACCGCGGACTGGCTGCCGTGGCTGCGGGCGGCTGTCGCGGTCGGCGGCGTGGGGGCCGCGGCGCTGATCCTCGTCGCGGGCCGGCTGGGCCCGATCGCCGCGCGCGTCGTCGCGGGTGCGGCCGTGGTGTCCTGTCTTGCCGCGCCCGCGGCGTACGCGGTGGCCACCGCGGCGACCCCGCACAGCGGCGCCATCCCGTCAGTGGGCCCCGCGCGTAGCGGCGGTTTCACCGGCGGCGGCTTGTTGAGCTCACCGACGCCGCGTGCCCACCTGATCAGGGTCCTCTCCGCCGAGGCGGACCGATTCACCTGGGCCGCCGCGGTGGTCGGCTCCAACAACGCCGCCGGCTACCAATTGGCCATCGGCGCACCGGTGATGGCCATCGGCGGGTTCAACGGGACGGATCCCTCGCCGACGCTCGACCAGTTCGTCCGTGCCGCGTCCGAGGGCCGGATCCACTACTTCATCCAGGGGCGGGTGATGACGATGGGCCGGTCCGATGCGAGCGAGGCGAAGGACTCGGTCGCGATCCGGAATTGGGTCGACGCGCACTTCCCGGCGCAGACCGTCGACGGCACGGTGATCTACGACTTGACGGCCGGCATCTCACAGCCGGCGCATAGCTCGGGCCAACGCTGAGCACACCTGCGCAGCTGAACATGGACGTCATGACAGACACCGAGCTCGTGGCCGAGACACGTTGCGGCCGAATTCCGTTCGAACGGCGACCGCATGCCGCGCGGACCGCGCGCGCCACTGGGGCGCCCGTGCTGGACGTCGTCGTTCCCGTCTACAACGAGCAGGCCGCGCTGGCCGCCTCGGTGCACCGGCTGCACCGCTACCTGGGCGACGCGGTGCCGTTCCCGGCGCGGATCACGATCGCCGACAACGCCAGCACCGACGACACCCCGCGCATCGCCGCCGCGCTGGCCGCCGAGCTGACCGACGTGCGGGTGGTGCGCCTCGAGCAGAAGGGTCGCGGCCGGGCGTTGCACCACGTGTGGTCCGCATCGGACGCAGCGGTGCTGGTCTACACCGACGTCGACCTCTCGACCGACCTCGCCGCGCTGGGACCACTGGTGGCCCCTCTGATCTCGGGGCACTCCGACCTGGCGATCGGCACCCGGCTGGCCCGCGGCGCGCAGGTGACCCGTGGCCCGAAGCGGGAGATCATCTCCCGCTGCTACAACTTCATCCTGAAATCCACGCTGTCGGCCGGCTTCTCGGACGCGCAGTGTGGTTTCAAGGCCATCCGCGCCGACGTGGCCGCACGTCTGCTGCCGCACGTGGAAGACACCGGCTGGTTCTTCGACACCGAGCTGCTGGTGCTCGCCGAGCGCAGCGGACTGCGCATCCACGAGGTTCCGGTCGACTGGGTCGACGATCCCGACAGCCGCGTCGACATCGTCGCGACGGCAGCGGCCGACCTGCGGGGCATCGGCCGGCTGCTGCGGGGTTTGGCCACCGGCGCGATCCCGGTGAACACCATTGCGGCTCAACTCGGTTCGTCGCGCAGCTCCGCCGCACCCAGTTCGCTGCTGCGGCAGGTGGTGCGGTTCGGCGCCGTCGGCGTCGCGTCCACCGCGGCCTATGTGCTGTTGTTCGTGCTACTGCAGGGTGCCGTGGGCGCGCAGCTGGCGAACCTGTTCGCCCTGCTGCTCACCGCCATCGGGAACACCGCGGCCAACCGGCGGTTCACCTTCGGGGCGGCAGGCCGCGCCCTGCTGGCCCGGCACCATCTCGAGGGGCTGCTCGTCTTCGGCATCGCCCTGACCATCACCAGCGGGTCGCTGAGCCTGTTGCACGCCACCGCCGCGGCACCACACCGCATGCTCGAACTCGCCGTGCTCATCGCGGCGAACCTGCTCGCGACCGTGGTCCGCTTCGTCCTGCTGCGCGGCTGGGTCTTCCACCCGCGTCGCACCGTCACAGAAGGATTCGTTCGATGACACTCGCCGCCGACATCCCGGTGAGCACCACGCCCGCTCCGTCGCCCGAGCGGCCGAACCGCTGGACACGCCCCGCCCTGGTGGCGCTGCTGGCCGGCACCGCCGTGCTCTACCTGTGGGGCCTCGGCTCCTCGGGCTGGGCCAACGACTTCTACGCCGCCGCCGCACAGGCCGGCACCCAGAGCTGGAAGGCCTGGCTGTTCGGTTCGCTGGACGCGGGTAACGCGATCACCGTCGACAAGCCTCCCGCCGCCATCTGGGTGATGGCGCTGTCCGGCAGGCTCTTCGGCTTCAGCCCCTTCACGATGCTGCTGCCGCAGGCCCTGATGGGAGTGGCGTCGGTCGGTGTCCTCTACGCCGCGGTGCGCCGCGTCAGCGCGCCCGGCGCGGGCCTGCTCGCGGGCTTGGCGCTCGCCGTCACGCCGGTGGCCGCCTCGATGTTCCGGTACAACAACCCTGATGCGCTGCTGGTGCTGCTGCTCGTGGTCGCCGCGTACCTGATGGTGCGTGCGATCGAGTCCGGCGCCACGCGCTGGGTGGTGGGCACCGGTGTGGTGCTCGGCTTCGCGTTCCTGACCAAGATGCTGCAGGCGTTCCTCGTCGTGCCCGGTCTGGCGATCGCGTTCCTGGTCGCCGCGCCGGTCGCGTTCTGGCCTCGCGTCGGCAAGCTGGCCGCCGGGGCGGCCGCGATGATCGCGACCGCCGGTCCGTTCCTGGCGCTGGTGAGCCTGTGGCCCGCCGACTCGCGGCCCTACATCGGCGGCTCCACGGACAACAGCCTGCTGCAACTCGCATTGGGCTACAACGGGATTCAGCGCGTGATGGGCGGTGAAGGGGGCATGCCCGGCGGTGGCGATCGCCCGGGTGGGGGAGCGGCCCTGTTCTTCGGCGGCGAGCCCGGCATCGGGCGCATGTTCGGGGCGTCGTTCGGCGCCGAGGCCTCCTGGCTGCTGCCCGCCGCGCTGATCGGACTGGTCGCCGGCCTGTGGTTCACCCGCCGCACCGCGCGCACGGCGGCCGTCCGCTCGAGCCTGCTGCTGTGGGGCGGATGGCTGCTGGTCACCGCCGCCGTCTTCAGCTTCATGGACGGCACCATCCACCCGTATTACACGCTGGCGCTGGCGCCGGCAGTGGCGGCGCTGGTCGGCATCTGCGCGACCGAACTGTGGCGCGGCAGGCAGTTCTGGGCGCCGCGCGCAGTGCTGGCCGTGATGTCGGCGGTCACCGGGGTGTGGTCGTTCATCCTGCTCGACCGGGCGCCCGACTGGCAGCCCTGGCTGCGGTGGGTGGTGCTGGTCGGCTCGATCATCGTGGCCGCGATCATCGCCGCCGGTGTGCACCGGCTCGGCCGGTTCACCGTCGCGGTCGCGACTGCGGCGATCCTGCTCGGCGGTGCCGGGTCAGCGGCCTACGCCATCGAGACGGCGGCGCACGCCCCCAGCGGCCCCGGCGCCATGGCGGGTCCCGCCGCGGCGCACGCCGACTTCGGCGGGTTCGGAGGCCCCGGCGGCGCAGGTGGCCCCGGTGGCCCGGACGGGCCCGGCGGCTTCGGGAAGGCGGTGTCCGAGAACACGAAGCTGCAGAATCTCGTGAAGGTGACCGACAACCGCTGGGCCGCGGCGAGCGTGGGCTCGATGACCGCGGGCAGTCTGGAGTTGCAGACGGGCACCTCGGTGATGGCGATCGGCGGTTTCACCGGCAGCGACGACTCACCCACGCTGGCGCAGTTCCAGGCCTATGTGGCCGACGGTCAGGTGCGCTACTTCATCGCGGGCGGGCACCGCGGGCCCAGGGGTGACTCCGGCGCTGCCGCTGAGATCACCGCGTGGGTCGAGAAGACCTTCGCACCGATGGACGTCGGCGGCACGACGGTCTACGACCTTGCGCGCTGACGGATTCTTACCCGTGACATGGCGCGGCCGTTCCCTTATGGTCGCGCCATGTCGGTGACAGACGAGTACCTGTTGAACAACCAGGAGTACGCGAAGACGTTCTCCGGCCCGTTGCCGCTGCCGCCCAGCAAGCACGTCGCGGTGGTCGCCTGCATGGACGCGCGGCTCGACGTGTACCGCATCCTCGGGCTCGCCGACGGCGAGGCGCACGTGATCCGCAATGCCGGCGGCGTCGTCACCGACGACGAGATCCGCTCGTTGGCGATCAGCCAGCGTCTGCTCGGCACCCGGGAGATCATCCTCATCCACCACACCGATTGCGGGATGCTGACCTTCACCGACGATGGCTTCAAGCAGCAGATCCAGGATGAGACAGGCCTCAAGCCCGAGTGGGCCGCCGAGGCCTTTCAGGACGTCGACGAGGACGTCCGGCAGTCGCTGCGCCGCATCGAGGCAAGCCCGTTCGTGACCAAGCACGAATCGCTGCGCGGTTTCGTCTTCGACGTCGCGACCGGCAAGCTCGCCGAGGTCACGCTGTAGAAACACTCGGCCGGCGTTGACACATCCGCCGGTCGGCGGCTACATTCCCCGTTGATGATCGTAAATCTGGTCAAATCAACCAACATTACAGGGAAATGATGACCGCGACCGAACAGATCGCCCCCAACGCGGGGCGCTACGAGCTGAGCCACCTGCGCGCGCTGGAGGCCGAGGCCATCCACATCATCCGAGAGGTGGCTGCCGAATTCGAGCGTCCGGTGCTGCTGTTCTCGGGCGGTAAGGACTCGATCGTCATGCTGCACCTGGCGATCAAGGCGTTCCGGCCCGGCCGGCTGCCGTTCCCGGTGATGCACGTCGACACCGGCCACAACTTCGACGAGGTGCTGCAGGCGCGCGATCAGCTGGTCGCCGAGTCGGGCGTGCGCCTGGTGGTGGCGAAGGTGCAGGACGACATCGACGCCGGCCGCGTGGTCGAGACCATCCCGTCGCGCAACCCGATGCAGACGTTCACCTTGCTGCGCGCCATCCGGGAGAACAAGTTCGACGCCGCGTTCGGCGGAGCCCGCCGCGACGAGGAGAAGGCCCGCGCCAAGGAGCGGGTGTTCAGCTTCCGCGACGAGTTCGGCCAGTGGGATCCGAAGAATCAGCGGCCCGAACTGTGGAACCTCTACAACGGGCGGCACCACAAGGGGGAGCACATCCGCGCCTTCCCGCTGTCCAACTGGACCGAGTTCGACATCTGGTCCTACATCGGTGCCGAGAAGATCGCCCTGCCGTCGATCTACTACGCGCACCAGCGCAAGGTGTTCGAACGCGACGGGATGCTGCTGGCCGTGCACAAGTTCCTGCAGCCGCGCAAGGACGAGCCGATCATCGAGAAGACCGTGCGGTTCCGCACGGTCGGCGACGTCACTTGCACCGGCTGTGTCGAATCGACCGCGGCCACCGTGTCCGAGGTGATCGCCGAGACGGCCATCTCCCGTCTCACCGAGCGCGGCGCCACCCGTGCCGACGACCGGATTTCCGAGGCAGGAATGGAAGACCGCAAGCGCGAGGGGTATTTCTGATGGGGCGAGCGAAGCGACGGGGGAAATAAAGATGGCTACGTTGCTGCGCATCGCGACCGCCGGTTCGGTCGACGACGGTAAGTCAACGCTGATCGGCCGGCTGCTCTTCGACAGCAAGGCCGTGATGGAGGACCAGCTCGCCGCTGTCGAGCGCACCTCGAAGGAACGCGGACACGACTACACCGACCTGGCCCTGGTGACCGACGGTCTGCGCGCCGAGCGTGAGCAGGGCATCACGATCGACGTCGCCTACCGCTATTTCGCCACGGCCAAGCGGAAATTCATCATCGCCGACACCCCCGGCCACATCCAGTACACCCGCAACATGGTCACCGGGACATCGACGGCGCAGTTGGCGATCGTGCTCGTCGACGCCCGCCACGGCCTGCTTGAGCAGTCGCGCCGCCATGCGTTCCTGGCGTCGCTGCTCGGTATCCGCCATATCGTGCTGGCCGTCAACAAGATGGACCTCGTCGACTGGAGCCAGGAACGGTTCGAGAAGATCCGCGAGGAGTTCCACGAGTTCGCCGCGCGGCTGGACGTCCAGGACGTCACCACGATTCCGCTGTCGGCGCTGAACGGCGACAACGTCGTCACCAAGTCCGACGTCACGCCGTGGTACGACGGTCCGTGCCTGCTGAGCCACCTGGAGGACGTCTACATCGCGGGCGACCGCAACCTCGTCGACGTCCGCTTCCCGGTGCAGTACGTGATCCGGCCGCAGACCCATGAGCACGCCGATCACCGCAGCTATGCCGGCACGGTGGCGAGCGGCGTGATGCGGCCCGGCGACGAGGTCGTCGTGCTGCCCACGGGCAAGTCGTCGCGGATCACCGCGATCGAGGGCCCGGGCGGCCCTGTGCAGGAGGCGTTTCCGCCGATGGCGGTGTCGGTCAGCCTGGCCGACGACATCGACATCTCGCGCGGCGACCTGATCGCCCGGCCCAACAACCAGCCGCGGGTCACCCAGGAGTTCGACGCGACCGTGTGCTGGATGGCCGACGAGGCGTCGCTGGAGCCGGGCCGCGATTACCTGATCAAGCACACGACCAGGACCACCCGCGTGCGGGTCACCGCGCTGGACTACCGGCTCGACGTCAACACCCTGCACCGCGACAAGACCGCCACGGCGCTGAAACTCAACGAGCTGGGTCGGGTGTCGCTGCGCAGCCAGGTGCCCCTGCTGCTCGACGAGTACAGCCGCAACGCCGCCACCGGGTCCTTCATCCTCATCGACCCCCACACCAACGGCACCGTGGCGGCGGGGATGATCCTGCCCTACGTGAGCGCGCGGACGGCGAGTCCCAACACCGTGCGGCACCAGTCGCTGTGCACCGCGGAGGACCGGCTGTCCAAGGGCCGCACGGTGTGGTTCACCGGACTGTCGGGCTCGGGCAAGTCCTCGGTGGCGATGCTGGTCGAGCAGAAGCTCCTCGAAAAGGGAACCCCTGCCTACGTTCTCGATGGGGACAACCTGCGTCACGGCCTCAACGCCGATCTCGGCTTCTCGATGGCCGACCGCGCCGAGAACCAGCGCAGGCTCGCTCACATCGCGGCCATCCTCGCGGACTCGGGCCAGGTGGTGCTCGTTCCGGCGATCAGCCCGCTGGAGGAGCATCGCGCGCTGGCGCGCGAGGTGACCACCGCGGCGGGGCTCGACTTCTTCGAGGTGTTCATGGACACCCCGCTCGAGGACTGCGAGCGCCGCGACCCGAAGGGGCTCTACGCCAAGGCCCGCGCCGGGGAGATCACCCACTTCACCGGCATCGACAGCCCCTACCAGCGACCGAAAGACCCCGACTTGCACCTGACGCACGAGCATTCCCTCGACGCACTGGCCGACCGGGTCATCGAGTTGCTGGAGTCCACTCCGTGACCGCCACCGACCACGAGGTGGCCGCGCGGCTGGCCACCGAGGCGGGCACGCTGCTTCTCGACGTGCGGGCCGAGTTCGCCGATGCCAGCTCCGACGAGCGGAAGGCGGCGGGGGACAAGCGTTCTCACGACTTCCTGATGGAGGCGCTGGCCGCCGAGCGGCCCGATGACGCCGTGCTCTCCGAAGAGGGCGTCGACGACCCCGTGCGGCTGTCGGCCACCCGTGTGTGGATCGTCGATCCGTTGGACGGCACCCGGGAGTTCTCCGAACTGGGCCGCACCGACTGGGCCGTGCACGTCGCGCTGTGGGAATCCGGTGAACTCGTGGCCGGCGCGGTGGCGCTGCCGGCGCAAGGAATCACGCTGGCCACCCCGACGGTGCCCGCACCGCCCGCGCAACCCGGATCGCCGCGCATCGTCGTCTCCCGCACCCGGCCACCGGCCGTCGCGCTGGAGGTCAAGGACGCCCTTGGCGGCACGCTCGTCGAAATGGGTTCGGCCGGTGCGAAAGTGGCGTCGGTGGTGCAGGGCCTTTCGGACGTCTACGTGCATGCGGGCGGACAGTACGAGTGGGACTCGGCGGCCCCCGTCGCGGTCGCTCGCGCGGCAGGTCTGCACACGTCGCGGATCGACGGCTCGCCGTTGATCTACAACCAGCGCGACTCCAAGCTGCCGGACCTGATCGTCTGCCGGCCCGAGCTGGCCGATGCGGTGTTGGCGGTGACGGCCCGGCGGTAGGCTGCGGACGTGGCTGAACCCAATACGATGCGCGCGCTGGCCGGGCTGCCGCTGACTCCGGTCGGCCTCGACGAGTCGGTGCTGGTGATGATCGACTGCCAGAACACCTACACCCACGGGGTGATGGAGCTCGAGGGCGTGCACGCAGCGCTCGACGAGGCGGCCGTACTGCTGGACCGTGCCCGCTCGGCGGGCATCCCCGTCATCCACATCCAGCACGACGACGGCCCCGGCTCGCTGTACGACATCCACGGGGAGAGCGGCGCCATCGTCGACCGGGTCGCGCCGCGCGAGACCGAGCCGATCGTGGTGAAGAACTATCCGAACGCGTTCGTGCAGACCGAACTGTCCGACCGGCTGGAGTCACTCGGCGCCCGCAACCTCGTGCTCGCGGGATTCATGACGCACATGTGCGTGAACTCCACGGCGCGTGGCGCGTTCAACCTCGGTTACGCCCCGACTGTCGTCGCCGCGGCGACCGCGACGCGCGCGCTGCCCGGTCTGGAGCAGGACCCGGTGCCCGCCGCGGCGATCCAGGCGGCGAGCCTGGCGGCGATCGCCGACCTGTTCGCCGTGGTCGTGCCGAAAGCGGCGGACATCCCCGGTTAGCCTGGCCCCATGCGGATGTCGGCGAAGGCGGAATATGCCATCCGCGCGATGGTTCAGCTCGCCACCGCTGACGACGGCGCCCTGATCAAGACCGAGGACCTGGCCAAGGCGCAGGGCATTCCGGCGCAGTTCCTGGTCGACATCCTGTCCGATCTGCGTACCGACCGGCTCGTGCGCAGCCATCGCGGCCGTGACGGCGGGTACGAGCTGGCCCGCCAGGCCACCGAGATCAGCATCGCCGATGTGCTGCGCTGCATCGACGGCCCGCTGGCCAGCGTGCGTGACATCGGGCTGGGCGATCTGCCCTACAGCGGACCCACCGCCGCGCTGACCGACGTGTGGCGGGCGCTGCGGGCGAGCATGCGGTCGGTGCTCGAGAAGACGAGCCTGGCCGACGTCGCCGCCGGGCACCTGCCCGACCATGTCCGGGTGCTCGCCGACGACTACCGCGCGCAGGAGGAGCAGCGCGGCCGCTCCGTCACCTAGAACCCAGACTGGGAGGAAAGCTCCGATGGCCTTCGATTTCCGTGATCTCGCCGCGCCGGTGTCGGTCGCTCCGATGGCCGGCGGCCCCTCGACTCCGGAGCTCGCCGCGGCGGGCACCAACGCCGGCGGGCTGGGTTTCGTCGCGGCCGGTTACCTGAGCGCCGACGCGTTCGCCGAGCGCCTGACCGCCGCGACGCGGCTGACCTCGGGCCCCGTCGGCGCCAACCTGTTCGTACCGCAGCCCAGCGCGGGCACCGCCGAGGCGGTCGACGCGTACGCCGCCGAGCTGGCGCCCGACGCGCAGCGATACGGTACGGCGCTCGGCGAGCCCCGGATCGACGACGATGCCTGGCAGGGCAAGCTCGAGGTCCTGCTCGACGTGCGGCCGGCGGTGGCGTCCTTCACCTTCGGCCTGCCGGACGCCGAGGAGATCGGGCGGTTGCGCGGTGCCGGCATCACGGTCGCCGGCACGGTGACCACGCTGGCCGAGGCCCGGGTGGCGGCCGACCGCGGCGTCGACGTGCTCGTCGCCCAGGGACCGGCGGCAGGCGGGCACCGCGGCACGTTCGACGCGACGGCGCGGCCCTCGGAGGAGTCCCTCGACGATCTGCTGGCCGGCATCGCCGCCGCGCTCGATCTGCCCGTGGTGGCCGCCGGCGGGTTGATGACCGCCGCCGACATCGCCCGGGTGCGTCAGGCAGGCGCCGTCGCCGCACAGCTGGGCACCGCGTTCCTGCTCGCCGACGAGGCCGGCAGCACGCCGGTGCACCGGGCGGCGCTGACCAGTCCGGAGTTCACCGAAACCATTGTCACCAAAGCATTTTCGGGCCGGTATGCGCGCGGGCTGCACAACCGGTTCGTCGACGAGCACGAGGCGGGCGCCCCGTTCGGCTATCCCCAGGTGCACTATCTGACGAGCCCGCTGCGCGCGGCGGCTGTCCGCGCCGGCGACCCGCACGGGGTGAACATCTGGGCCGGCACCGGTTTCCGGCTCGCCGAGGCCGCCCCCGTCGCCGCGATCATCGACAAGCTCACAAACGGTTAGCGCAGCTCTTCGACGGTGACGTCGCCGGTTCCGGAGCGGACGGTCACCACGGAGGCGGCGGCGCGGGAATCGCGGGTCTGCGGCACGCGCACCATGGTGGAACCCCACGGTTGGCCCGTCGTCGCGTCGACGACGTACGGTCCGGGCTGAGGCAGCGCGACGGTCACGTCCCCGTTGTCGGTCCGGGCGTCCAGCGTCTTGGGGGCGCCGGCGAAGTCGACGTCGATGTCGCCGGTCTGCGTGGTGGCCTTGAATGTCTCGGACACCGACACCGCGTCGCGGGTGTCGACGTCGCCGTGTGAGTTGCTGATGTCGATGTCGCGCGCCGAGCCGCTCAGCACCACCGCGCCGTCGCGGGTGCGGGCCACCAGCTGGTCGATGTCGGCCTGCAGCATCACCACACCGGTGTCCTGCTGGGTCGTCACGGTGGTGCGCCGCGCCAACTCGGCCGGCAGCACAAGGGTGATCTGCGACGCGCGGCCCCAGTCCAGGATCGGAGACTGCTCGGCGTCGATCGTCACGCGTGCCGAGGCACCGTCGGCGTCCACCGCCAACGGATCGGAGCCGGCACGGGCCGAGTTCACCATCGTCATGTCGACGCGCGGCTCGCGAGCCTCCCGGTCACTGGTGATGCGCACGATCACCGGGACCGAGCCGGTGTCGACGGCGATCGAACGCAGCGTCGCCGGCAGAGCCACGCTGTCGGTGACGACGCGGAACGTGCTGACGCCCCAGGCGAAGACGCCCAGGGACAGCACGGTGCCGACGACGAGCACCCCGGCGGCGCCGACCAGCACGGCGCGCAGCGCGGTGCGCCCGCCCGGGGACATCGGCGGGGGAGGAGAGGGAGGGGCGATGGTGGTGGTCACGGGTGAAGTCCTTTCCGCGCGAACAGGATTCGAGGTATCAGGATTCGAGGTACCTGAGTACTGCGAGGACACGGCGGTTGCCGCTGTCGTCGGGAGCGAGGCCCAGCTTGGTGAAGATGGAGGCGATGTGCTTCTCGGCCGATCCGACCGACATGTGCAGGGCCGCGGCGATAGCGGAGTTCGTCTTGCCCTCGGCCATCAGCTGCAGCACCTCGCGCTCGCGCGCGGTCAGCGCGTCCAGGACGTTGCGGCGGTGCGAGCGGACGAGGATCTGCGACACCACCTCCGGGTCGAGCACGGTGCCGCCGGCCCCCACCACGGCCACGGCGTCGAGAAACGCCGGGACGTCGGCCACCCGGTCCTTGAGCAGGTAGCCGAAACCTCTGGTGTCCGAGGCGATCAGGTCCGCTGCGTAGCGCTCCTCGACGTAGTGCGAGAGCACCAGCACCGGCGACTCCGGATTCTGGCTGCGCAGCAGAGCCGCGGCGCGGATGCCCTCGTCGGTGAACGTCGGCGGCATCCGCACGTCGAGGATCGCCAGGTCCGGTCGCGTCTCGTTCACCAGCCGCAGCAGGTTGGTCGCGTCGGGCACGCCGGCAACCACCTCGTGTCCGGCGTCGGTGAGGATCCGTTCGATGCCCGCCCGCAGCAGGGCCGAATCCTCGGCGATCACGATGCGCATGGCAGCACCGCGGTGATGACGGTCGGACCGGTGACGGGGCTGGACACGCCGAAGGTGCCGCGCGCAGCCCGCACGCGTTCGTCGAGGCCGCGCAGTCCGGTGGCTTCGGCGCCGGCGTCCTCGGGGACGATCCGCGCACCTCCACGGCCGTCGTCGAACACGGTGACGTGCAGCAGGTTTGCCGCCTCGTCGAGCCGGACGGTGACCGCGGCCTGCGTCGCGCCGGAGTGCCGGGTGACGTTGGTCAACGCCTCGGCGACGACGAAGTACGCGCATGCCTCCACCTCCTCGGGGAGCCGCCGGGGCAGGTGCACGCTCAGCGTGGTCGGCACTCCCGAGTTGGTGGCGCGCTGCACCACCGCCGACAGCGCGGCGTCGAGGCCACGGTCGGAAAGGATCGTGGGCGCGATGCCGCGAACCACGTTGCGCAACTCCACCAGGGCGGTCTTGGCGTCGTCGTGCGCCTCGGCGATCAGCGCCTTGGCCGCGGGCAGATCGGTGTCGAGTTTCGTCTGGGCCAGGCCGATCGTCATGGCGAGGGACACCAGTCGCGGCTGCACACCGTCGTGCAGGTCGCGCTCGATGCGATGCCGTTCGGTCTGCGCGGAGGTGACCGCACCCTGCCGGGCGTCGGCCAGCGCGCTGACCTGGTACTGCAAGGCGGCGGTGGGCGACGGCGACAGCAGCCAGCGGTCGATCGTCGCGTCGAGCGCCGGCGCGAAGATCAGCAGGACCACCGCGGCGGCGAGCGCCACCACGGCCAGCAGCCAGGCCACCGGGGTCGGCAGGAACGACAGCCCCGCATCGGCGTCACTGTTGCCGATCGCGATGGCCGCCGCGGGAGCCAGGAACGTGAACCCCAACAGCGCCAGCGCCAGACCGGTGATCAGGATGTCGTAGGTCATCCGAAGATAGTGGTGCGCCACCGTTTTCCAGAACCGAGCGCTGCTGATGTCCAGCAGGAGCTGGTGGGCCCATCGTTGGAAGCCGGTGTAGGTGGACAACCTTCGCGGCGGGATCCCGATGCCCATGCCGAAAACCGCCTCGCTGCGCACCCGTTCGACACGGTCGACGCCGCGCATCACGTAGACGAACACGACGGCGGCCAGCACGAAGCCGATGACGCTCGGGATGGACGAGATGCCGATGACGAGCAGGCCCAACGGGATCCAGAACCAGACGGTTGCCAGCGCGGCTCCGGTGACCATCGAGGCGGTCGGCACGAGACCGAGGCCTCGCACCCGCGGTTGCGCCGGCGTTGGCTGCGCCACGACGGCGGACCCGGCGCCGACGATCTCCTCGGTGTCTGCTGTTGCGGTCATGACACCAACCTAGGGACCGTGGTGCGTCCGCGACACAGCGTTTTCCCGAGACTCCTCTGGGGGCTAACCCCCGGCTCGCCATACTGTCGTGGTGACCGACAGGGCCGGCTCGGGGCCGGCGATCCTCAGTTACCTCGGACCGAACTGGTTCGCCTCGGTGATGGGCACCGGCATCGTCGCGACCGCGGGCGCGACCCTGCCGCTGCACGTACCCGGCCTGCGGGGCTTCGCCCTCGCGGTGTGGGTGGCGTCCGCGCTGTGGCTGATCGTGCTGCTGATCGCGATGGTCGGGCACTGGGTCCGCACTCCCGTGGTGGCGCGCAGCCACGTCCGCAACCCGCAGATGGCGCACTTCTACGGGGCCGCACCGATGGCGTTGCTCACCGTGGCGTCCGGAGCGCTGCTGGTCGGCAGGGATCTCATCGGCGAGCGCGCGGCCGTGGACGCGGCGTGGGTGCTGTGGACCGCGGGCACCCTCGGCGGGCTGATCACCGCGATGAGCATCCCGTATCTGATGTTCACGCAGTACCGGTTGGAACCCGATGCCGCGTTCGGCGGCTGGCTGATGCCCGTTGTGCCGCCGATGGTTGCGGCGGCGACGGGTGCGTTGCTGATCCCGCACATGGCGCCGGGTACTGGCCGGGCGACGATGTTCTACGGCTGTCTCGCGATGTTCGGGCTGTCTCTGGTCGCCTCGCTGATCATCATCACGATGGTGTGGAGCCGGCTGGCGCATTTCGGCACCTCCGCGACCGCTCGCGTCCCGACCTTGTGGATCGTTCTCGGTCCGCTCGGCCAATCCATCACGGTCGCAGGGCTTCTCGGCACAGACGCGGCGCTGGCCGTCGACCCGCGGCTGGCCGACGGCATGAGCATGTTCGCCGTGCTCTACGGCGTGCCGGTGTGGGGCTTCGCCGTGCTGTGGATCGGGCTGGCCACGGCGCTGACCGTTCGCACGCTGCGGCGCGGGATGCCGTTCGCGCTGACCTGGTGGAGCCTGACCTTCCCGGTCGGCACGTTCGTCACCGGGACGACGCAACTGGCGGCGCACACCGGACTGCCGGCGTTCCGGGTGGCTGCCGCAATCGCCTATCTGGGGCTGCTGAGTACGTGGCTGTTGGTGGCGGTGCGCACGCTGCGCGGCGGACTGCGAGGGGGTCTGTTCGCGCCGCCGGCGCCGGGTCCGATCCGGGCGGCCAAAGATTTACTGGTCTGACCACTTGACCTCCTGACCGATGTCGGCCATGGTGGAGGCATGGCTCTGCGACCGGTGCACCGACGCTCGGTACCCGAGGACGTGTTCGACCAGGTGATGTCCGATGTGCTCAGCGGGGAGATGCGGCCCGGTGAGACGCTGCCCAGCGAGCGGCGCTTGGCCGAGGTGTTGGGCGTGTCACGGCCGGCGATCCGCGAGGCGCTCAAGAGGTTGGCGGCCGCGGGGCTGGTCGAGGTCCGACAGGGCGGCTCGACGACGGTTCGGGACTTCCGGCGCACCGCCGGGCTGGACCTCCTGCCGCAACTGCTGATGCGCGGCGGCGAGCTCGATCTCGCGGTGGTCCGCAGCATTCTCGAGACCCGACTGCACAACGGTCCCAAGGTGGCCGAACTGGCCGCCCAACGCCACGGCCCCGACGCGCGTGAAGCCCTCGAGGCTGCGGTGCGAGCCTTGGCGGAGGAAGTCGATCCCGTTGCGGCGCAACGGTATGCGCTCGACTTCTGGGACCACGTCGTCGACGGCGCCGACTCCATCGCCTTCCGGCTGATGTTCAACACGCTGCGCGCCACCTACGAGCCCGCGCTGCCCGCCCTCGCCGCGGTGATGACCGGCGAGGTCGGCCAGGTGGACGCCTACCGGGCCCTGGCCGAGGCGGTCGTGTCCGGGGACGCGACCGCTGCCCGCGACAACGCCCACCGTCTGTTGGAGCCCGCGACCACCGCGTTGCTGACGGCGCTGAACGAACTGGAGGAGAGCCGATGACCACCACCAACCGACCGCTGCCCACCCGTTCGGGGCGCCGACACGTCACACTCGGCGACGCCGCGCGCGAGTTCGGCCGGCACCCCACGCCCTGGATGATCGGCGCGACACTGGTCGTCGCCGCAGGCGTGCGAATCATGTTGGGGGACTGGACGTGGGCCGACGTCGCGGTGCCGGTCGTGATGCTCGCCGCGTTCCCGTTCTTCGAATGGGCGGTGCACGTGTGCATCCTGCACTGGCGGCCGCGCCAGATCGGGGCGCTACGTGTCGACCCTCTGTTGGCGCGCAAACACCGCGAGCACCATGTCGATCCGCGTGATGTCGCGCTGATCTTCATCCCGTGGCAGGCGCTGCTCTGGGTGCTTCCCGTCGCGGTCGCTGTCGCGGTGCTCGCCTTCCCCCGCCCCGGACCGGGCCTCACGTTCCTGACCAACTTGGCGGTGCTGGGCCTGTGCTACGAGTGGTGCCACTACCTCGTGCACAGCGACTACAAGCCCAAAACGGCGGCCTACCGGGCGATCTGGCGCAACCATCGCCAGCACCACTTCAAGAACGAGCACTACTGGTTCACCGTCACCAGCGCGGGCACCGCCGACCGTGTGTTGGGCACCTATCCGGATGCGGGCGCGGTGGCCACATCACCCACCGCCAAGAACCTGCACGGGCAGCCCTCCTGACGCCACCCGCCGGCATGTCAGAATCGCCACGTGCGAATCGGGATGACGATGCCGGTGATGGAACCCGACCTGGACCGCGCGACACTGCGCGACTGGGCGCGGTTGATCGACGACGGTCCGTTCTCGTCGCTGTGCTGGGGTGAGCGGATCGCGTTCGACAACCCCGAGAGCCTGACGCTGCTGGGCGCTCTGGCCGCGTGGACGGACCGGGTGCGGCTGGTCACCACCGTGGTCATTCCCCAACTGCATGACCCGGTGATGCTGGCCAAGGCGATGGCCACCGGCGACATGCTCAGCGGCGGTCGGCTGACCGTTGGTATCGGTGTCGGCGGCCGGCACGAGGACTATCGTGCCGTGGGCGCCGACCCGGCGACCCAGACCATGCGGGAGATGGCCGATCGCGTCGCGGTGATGCGACGGGTGTGGGCGGGGGAGAAGGTCACGGAGTCGACGCTCCCGGTCGGGCCGCCGCCGGTGCAGCACGGCGGCCCCGAATTATTGGTCGGCACAACGGGTCCCAAGACGGTCCGCAGCTCGGCGAGCTGGGCCGACGGACTGGCGGGCATCACCCTGGACCTCGACGCCGCTGCCCAGAACGAGCTGTTCGACGTGGCGCGTGACGCATGGCGTGCGGCGGGCAGGACTGCGCCGCACCTGGCGACCTCCTTCTGGTTCGCCGTCGGCGAGGGCAGCGCGCCGCGCGAGCAGGTGCACCGTCACCTGCTGCGCTACATGAACTGGATTCCGGCGGAGATCGTCGACGCGATGGCACCGACGACGGGGTGGGCCGGCACCCAGGACGACTTGCGTGCGGTGCTGGCCCGGTTCGCCGACATCGGAACCGACGAGATCCACCTGATCCCGACGAGCAGCGATCTCGACCAGGTGCGCCGAGTCGCCGAGGTGGTCGCCGACCTGGTGTGACGGCGGCGCACCGCCTCAGCTCAGCGCCGGGGCCGACCTCAGTTCATCGCTGTCGCAGCGCTGCTGCCCTGCCCCTTGCGCAGCGTGTCGAGCAGCTCGCGGTACGGACCCACCAGATACGCGATATCACCGGCGTGCAGCTGAGAATCACGGCGCGGGTGCAGCTCCCGGGTGCCGTCGCGGCCGACGATCTCGATGACCCGGGTCTGCGTGGACAATTCGGCCATCCGGATCCCGTCCAGTTCGCTTCTCGCTCCGACCCGCACGCCACCCACCATGAAGGACGCCTGACCCACCGAGAAAGTGCCGAACACGGTCAGCCCGAGTGCCGCGCCGATGAACCACGGCGCCGCCAGATCCACGGTGGAGAGCACATTCTCGAACCGGAACCGGTGGGCCACCGCCGAACCCAGGGCGCGGTCGAACACCCGCAGGACCACCGGCACCTCCACGTGCCGGTCCTTGGACCGTTCGCGGGACACGATCGCCGTCTCGATGTTGACCATGTCGTCGTCGGTCAGCACGGCCACCGCCACCGCGTCGTCGATGCGCGCCGCCTCCAGCGTCGACCGCAACGTCGCGTCGCCGAAGATCACCGGAATCCCCAGTTCGATGGCCGCGGAGAGGTAGCGATTCTCGTCGTTCAGTTCGATCACGGCGACGTCGTGGCCGGCGGCCTTGAGGTCCGAGGCGACCCGGACGCCGAAGGAGCCCAGCCCCACCACGATCATGTGGTCCTGCAGTTCGCGCACCTTGCGCCGTCCCGCCGAGTACGCCAGACGCCGTGAGAGCAGCACGTCGGCGATGAAGGCCACCAGCACGGCGGTGGTGGTGATGCCCGCGAACATCAGCACGATGCTGAACAGCCGTAGCCAGGTCGCTTGGCCGCTGAAGCTGAAGTCGCCGTAACCGACGGTCGCGATCGTCTCGGTCGAGAAGTAGAGGGCGTCGA
Source organism: Mycolicibacterium psychrotolerans (assembly GCF_010729305.1). NCBI lineage: Bacteria > Bacillati > Actinomycetota > Actinomycetes > Mycobacteriales > Mycobacteriaceae > Mycobacterium > Mycolicibacterium psychrotolerans. The sequence goes on from NZ_AP022574.1 coordinate 2,473,132, forward strand.
CGAAACTCATGCCCGGCTTGTCGTAGGTGAGCCACAGCAGAATGGTGGAACTGAGGAGCAGGCCCAGCGACGCCGACAGCGCCCGGTAGAAGTTGGGGTTCACGTCCTCGTGGAAGGCGCGCGCCGCGTTGCCGATTCGGGTCAGCGGCGAGCGGTGCGACCCCGCCGCTCGCGCGCCGGCCACCGGGCCGTCGGCGGCCAGTTCGTCCTCGGTGCCGATCACGGCGACCCAGTCACCTTCGTCGACGTGCAGATCGCGGCCGGGGCAGGCCACCATCTCACCGGGTGTCGGCGACTGCGCGCCGCGCACGACGGCCACCGGCGCCAGATCGCCGTAGACGTCGCGCAACGTGCCCGACCGCGGCGTGTCAGCCCCCGACACGACGAACCGAAGGTCGCCTGCGGCGATGGAATGCGTGGTGCGCTGCAAGCAGGCCTCGACGACCGACGGCGCGGCCAGATCGGCGACGTCGAGGACGGCGCCCGGTCCGTGCCCGGCCGCCATCGCCTCCCGCAGCACACCGTTGGCCAGTCGGGTCACCACCCGCACGGTCGCACTGAGACGACGTGCCAGAAGGGCCATCTCGAGATTCGCGGCGTCGTCGGCCCCGGCGCACACCACCGACGCCGCCGTGGCGAGGCCGGCTGAGGACAGCTGATCGGCACGGTCGATCACCGTGACCGTGGCGCCGGCGCTGCGCAACTCCGCGGCGATGCGCACCGCCAGCGCGTCGGCACCGCTGACGATGATGTGGCCGACCATTGCAGCAGGCTACGCAATGTCGCCGCGACGGGCAGGCTGAAACCCCGACTTCAGATCGTGACGACCTCGTATCCGCCGAGTTGACCCACGAGGGTGTGCAGATGGTCCTGCGACGAGCCGAGCGTCTGCTCGATCGCCGTCAGCCGCGCGGCGTAGTGGCCCACCGGGTACTCCGCGGTGACGCCGATACCGCCGTGGAGCTGGATGGCCTCCTGGCTGATGTGTCTGCCGGAGCGGCCGATCTGCAGCTTGGCCCGCGCGGCGATGGTCGGGTCCAGGTCGCCGTCGGCGATCGACATCGCCGCGTACAGCGCCATGCTCCGTGCCAGTTCGAGCGAGACGTACATGTCGGCGGCGCGCTGGGTCAACGTCTGGAACTTGTTGAGCGTGACGCCGAACTGCTTGCGCTGGGTGAGGTACTCCGTGGTCAGCCGCAGCGCCTCTTCCATCGCGCCGAGGGCCTCCGAACACAGGCCGGACGTGATCCGCACGAGCGCGCGCTCGATCGCGGCCGATGCGTCCGCCGCCTCCCCGAGCGGCTCCGCGGCTGCCGCGTCGAGATCGATCTCGGCACCCCGCTGACCGTCGAAGGTGCGGTAGGCCCGGCGCTGCATCGCGCCGGCGTCGACCAGGAACAGCCCGGTGCCACCGTCGGGCAGTGCCGCAGTGACCACCAGGGTGTCGGCGGAGTCGCCGGCCAGGACGGGATTCTTGCGGCCGCTGACGGTCCACGAAGCACCCTGGCGTGCAGCGGTTGTCGACACCGTGGTGGTCGGCCGCCGCATCCCCGGCTCGTAGTGGGCGAAGGCCAGCAGGCGCTCGCCTGCGGCGACCTCGTCGAGGATCGCGCGCTGCTCGGCGCTGCCCGACTCGGCGATCACCGCGCCGGGTCCGAGCGCGGCGTGCAGCACCGGCTCCGGCGCCAGCCGCCGACCGGCCTCGGTGAGCACGGCGTGGATCTCGATCTGACCGCCGGCGTCCTCGTCGAATCCGAGTCCGAGCACCCCGACCTCGGCCAGCTGGCCCCACACCTCACGACTCCAGCCGAGCTCGGTGTCGAGGGCCTTGAGCCTGCTCTCGGGATCGTAGGCGCGCGTGAGCATCTCGCGCGTCGTGTCGCGCAGCAGCGTCTGTTCTTCGCTGAGTTGGAAGTCCATGATGTCCGCCTTGTCTCTACAGTCCGAGGATGGTCGACGAGATGATCGTGCGCTGCACCTCGTTGCTGCCGCCGTAGATCGAGGTCTTGCGATAGTTGAGGTAGCGCGGCGCGCTGTGTTGCGCCCACTCCGGCGACGCGATCTCGGCGCCGTTCGGGAACGGCAGGATGTCGGGGCCGGCCACCTCCATCATCAGCTCGGTGGCGAGCTGCTGCAGCTGGCTGCCGCGCAGTTTCAGCACCGAGGACGCCGGGTTGGGCTTGCCGCCCTTCGACCCCGAGGTGACCCGCATCTGCGTCAGTTCCAGTGCGAGCACGTCGTTTTCGGCCTCGGCCAGGCGGGCGGCGAACAACGGATCCTCGAGAAGGCCGTTGGCCTTGGCCCGCTCCTTGACCTCGGCGAGGCGCACCTTGGTGCGACCGACCTGGGCGATGCCGGTGCGCTCGTTGCCCAGCAGGAACTTCGCGTACGACCAACCCTGGTTCTCCTCGCCGACCAGGTTCTCGGCGGGCACCCGGACGTCTTCGAAGAACACCTCGTTCACCTCGACGCTGCCGTCGACCAGTTTGATCGGCCGCATGGTGATGCCCGGGGTGTCGAGGTTGATCAGCAGAAACGAGATACCGGCCTGCTTCTTCGGGGCGTTGGGGTCGGTGCGGACCAGGCAGAAGATCCAGTCCGCGTACTGGCCCAGCGTCGTCCACGTCTTCTGCCCGTTGACCACGTAGCTGTCGCCGTCCCGCAGCGCTGTGGTGCGCAGCGACGCGAGGTCGGAGCCGGCCTCGGGTTCGGAGAAGCCCTGGCACCACCAGATGTCGAGCGAGGCGGTCGGCGGCAGGAAGCGCTCCTTGACGGCCTGGGAGCCGAACTCGGCGATCACCGGCCCGACCATCTTGGCGTTGAAGTTCAGCGGCTCGGGAACACAGGCCAACTGCATCTCGTCGAGCCAGATCTGGTGCTGGGTCGGCGTCCAGTCCTTGCCGCCCCACTCGACCGGCCAGCTGGGCACCGCGAGGCCGTGGTCGTTGAGGATCTTGTGCGCCGTGACGATGTCGTCCTTGCTGATCTCCGTGCCCGCTCGGCTGCGTTCCCGGATCTCGGCCGGAATCTCGGTCGTGTAGAAGGTGCGAAGCTCGTCGCGAAAGGCGGCTTCCTCGGGTGTCAGTGCCAGCATGGCGGCCTCCTGCTCCATCGATGGACCTGCATGCAGACTAACCACTTGGTTGGCCAGGGCTGCTGCGGGTGCGGAGTATGCCATCGCGCGATGCATGTTATTGCCCCGTGCGTCAGTTTGCGGCGTAGCCTCACCAGGTGTCCAGACGGCCAGGATCAGTTCGCCGCGATCGATCGGCAGCTGGGGGCATAGCTCCGCTCCGCGGGCGGTGAACCGATCGGGGCGCGGAATCGTGCCCCCTACATCAGCGTCGATGTAGGGGGCCACGATGAAGTCACCCACAGCACTTCAGACCGCGATCGCCACCGCAGGGCTATCTGTGGTGTCCGCCGCCGCCGTGGTGATGGGGCCGCCGGCGTCCGCGGCGCAATCGCCGCCTCCGGTCACTCGCGAGGTCACGTTGACGGCCGCGGCCGTGCCGCCGGGCGGTCTGCTCGCCAGCGTGCTGATCAATCAGGTCCGCTACTGCGCGATCATCTGCCCGCTGGTCGTCGACACGGCCGTCACCGCAGGCACGACGATCCTGCGCGTGCCCGTGACGTTCTTGAGTGCCTTGCCGTCCAGCGACCTGCTGCACGCCATCGGCGCTGCCGCGGCATCGGTGACCGGGCCGACCAACGAGGCCGCGCAGGCGGCCATCGTCGCCGACGGTTCGCGGGTCGCGCCCCGCGCGCTCAATGCGCTCGAGGTGGGTGTGGTGGGTCTGCTCGACGTGCTGCCCGCGACGGCCGGCGGATTACCGGGCATCGTCGACGCGCTGCAGACCGCCCGCGAGGACACCTTCACCGCGTTGAACGCGCCGATCGTCGCCGACCCGGCGCCGACCGCACACCCTGACGGCGTGCTGCAGGTTGTGGTGGTGGAGTCCCTCAATGTCGTTGGCGCTGTGATCTTCCCGGCGTTCAACCACGTCTTGTCCGCGGTGTTCGACGTTCCGGATGCGTTCGCCAGTGAGCTCGCCGTCTCTGGGAACCTCGGCCTGGCGGCGGCCGCGGGGGTGCGCACGGCTGCCGGCCATGTTCACGCGGCCGTCTCCGTGGTGGGCCAGACGGTGCGCACGGGACTGCAGCACGTCGCCACCGCGATCGAGGACTCGCGCCCCCAGCGCACGTCGGCGAAACGGGACGTCGACGCCGCGACGCCTCAGCGGCGCGACAGGCACACCGAGACCGCGGGCGTGCGCCACGTCCGCGGTGCCCGGGCGTCTCGGACCGAACGGGCCGACGCGACGTCGGCCGGCAAACGCCTGGCTGAACGGGCAGACAGGGGCCGTGGCGCGAGGGTGGAACGACGGCGGTGATCCGGGACCGCCCGTGATCACGTTGCCCCGTGATTGCGGGAACAATTTTTTGGACCGGCCCGGCTAATCTTTTGACCTTGATGAGAAGCGTTTAAGCAGCGCACTCTCGAATCCATGGCCGCGGCCAGCGATGTGTAGCAAACCTAACCAGCCTGAGAATTTCTGAGAATCGTGTTTGACATCGCTGTCAATAGAGCATTCAAGCCCACGAATGGATGGCCCCGCAGCACGGAAGCGGGACCGCGGCCGAACGCAGGAGAAGGAACCATGGCTAATCAAGGACTGACCCCTGAAGAGCTGCAGGCAGAGGTCGGCATCGCGCTACCGGACAAGGAGGTCGTGTCGATCATCGACGTGAACGCCGACATCAACGTCGGTATCGACGCCGCCTCGCCGATCGACCTGTCCGCGGCCGCCAACCTCAACGTCGCCGCGCCGATTCAGGCCGGCGCCGGCGCCAACGTGCTGACCTACGGCTCGGGTGCCGACGCCACCGTCACGCACTCCGCCGACGGCGGCGTCGTGATCATGCAGACGATGGACAACGTGACCGCCGACGCCACCTCCGTCCAGGACAGCGGTATCGATCAGGCCGGCGACACGTCGACCGGGACGGTGACCAACCCCGGTACGGACACCGGCACCGACCCGGGCACCGGCACGGGCACCGACACCGGAGCCACCGTCGACACCGGCACCGGAACCTTCTCCGACGGCGCGCTTCTGAACGTCGACGTGAACGTCGACCTGAACGCCGACCTGGCGGCGCCGATCGCCGGCGCGGTCGCGGCCAACGCGAACGTGGCGGCGCCGATCAATGCGGGCGTCGCGGCCAACATCGGCTCGATCGATTCCACGGCGGACGCCGTGTCGATCCAGGACGCCACCATCACGCAGACGATGAACGACGTCCACGCGACTGCCGACTCCGACCAGACCTCGAGCATCGCGCAGGGCGGCACGAGTAACACGGCCGACGGCACGACCTCGAGCGGCACGACCTCGAGCGGTACGACCTCGAGCGGTACGACCTCGAGCGGCACGTCCGGCACCAGCGGTGGCACCAGCTCCGCTGCCTGACGGCACGCGCTGACGCGGTTCGACGATCGAGGAGTGTTCTAGGTGACCGTGACGAGCGAGGGGTCGGCGCCTCCGCAGGAGGTGCTGAAGCGGGCCGACGGCGTCGAGCTGATCGGGGAGATGGCGGGATCGGGCTACAAGGTCCCGCCCTCCCTGGTCCGCCGCGCCGACGGGCAGACGATCCAGCTCACCCCGCTGCTCTACGCGATCCTGCGCGAAATCGACGGCGCCCGCACCCCGGAGATGGTCGCGGCCGCGGTGTCCGAGGCGACCGGGCGCACGGTCTCCGAGGACAACATCCGTCACCTTGTCGACAAGCAGTTGCGGCCACTGGGCCTGCTGGTGCTGCCCGACGGCGGCCAGCCGGCGACAAAGAAGCGGAACCCTTTGCTCGGCTTGCGGTTTCGCTATGCAGTGACCGAACCCGACCGCACCCGCCGGCTCACCGACCCGTTCCGGTTCCTGTTCCGGCCGTGGATGGTCGTTCCGATGCTCGCGGTGTTCGCGGTCGTGTGCTGGTGGGTGTTCTTCCGCAAGGGTCTGGCCCACGCCGCCTACGACGCTTTCGAACGACCCGGGCTGCTGATCCTCGTCTTCGTGGTGACGATCCTGTCCGCGGGGTTTCACGAATTCGGGCACGCCGCGGCGGCGCGCTACGGCGGTGCCACACCGGGTGCCATGGGGTTCGGGGTCTACCTCGTCTGGCCGGCCTTCTACACCGACGTGACCGACACCTACCGCCTCGGTCGTCGGGCCCGGGTGCGCACCGACCTCGGCGGGCTCTACTTCAACGCGATCGTCGCGGTGGCGATCGCCGGCCTGTGGTGGTGGCTCAAGTACGACGCCCTCCTGCTCGTGGTCGCAACGCAGATCCTGCAGATGCTGCGCCAGCTCGCGCCGATGGTGCGGTTCGACGGCTATCACGTGCTCGCCGACCTGACCGGTGTCCCGGACCTGTACTCGCGGATCAAGCCGACCCTGCTCGGGCTGTTGCCGTGGCGCTGGGGCGATCCGCACGCGCGGATGCTCAAGCCGTGGGCCCGCATCCTCGTCACGGTCTGGGTGCTGGTGGTGGTTCCGATGCTGCTGTCGGCGATCGCCGGCGCGATCCTCGCGCTGCCCCGCCTGCTCGGCTCCGCATGGTCGGCCCTGGGGACGCAGAGCGACGTGCTCACCAATTCGTGGGCCGACGGCGACTTCATCCAGGTCGTCGCCCGTGTCCTGGCCATCGTGGCGATCGTCATCCCGGTGGCCGGCGTGCTCTACATGCTCGTCCGGTTCGGCCGGCAGACCGCGCTGAGCGCGTGGAAGACCACGGCCGGCAAGCCGGTGATGCGGGTGCTGGTCATGTTGGCCGGTGCCGTGCTCGCGAGTGGGATCGCCTACGCGTGGTGGCCGGGGGAGTCGAACTACCGGCCGATCCAGCCGTGGGAGCGGGGCACCGTCGGTGACATCGCCTACGCGCTGGGCATGGAACGCCTGGCGCATGAGAAGCCGCTGCAGCGGACGGAGGGGACGCGGCCCGTCGCCGCGAGCCGGACGATCGCGCCGGGGCAACGCGGCGTGATGCAGGTGATGTGGGACACCCGCACGTCCCTGCCGAAGGCGGGTCAGCCGCGGCTGATGGTCGTGCTGATCCCCCGGATCCTGCGCAGCGGTGGCGCATCGACCGGCGCCACGACAGTGGCCGACAAGGGCTGGGTGTTCCCCGTCGACAAGCCGCTCACCCCGGGCCCCGGCGACAACCAGGCGCTGGCGGTCAACACCCGGAACAACACCGTGGTCTACGAGGCCGCCTTCGCGCTGGTGTGGGAGACCGACGAGAACTACGCCGAGAACATCAACGACGCGGAAGCCTATGCGTCGTGCCGGAATTGCGGTGCGGTGGCGGTGGCCTACCAGGTGGTGTTCGTCATCGACAACGACGACACCAACGACAACGTGGCCACGCCGCAGAACCTCGCGGGCGCGTTGAGCTACGACTGCATCAACTGCCTGACCTACGCGCTGGCGCAGCAGCTGTTCATCACCGTCGACGAGCCGCTCTCGGCCGGGGCGATGGCGAAGATCGACGAGGTGTGGACGCGGGTCGCCGCCTTCCAGAAGTCGATCGAGGCGGGTCAGGTGAAGCTCGCCGACATCCAGCCCCAGCTGCAGGCCTACACCGACGAGATCAAGGCCATCGTCGAAGAGGATCAACCCGGCACGTTCGCGACGTCGACAGCGGTGGCCACGACATCCGCGCCCGCCGCACCGTCCTCGAGCGCCGCGCCGAGTGTGTCGGCCACCCCGGTGGCGACGCCGACCAGTGGTACCCCGGAGCCCAGCGCCAGCGCCGCGCCGTCACCGAGTGAGACGGCCGCCCCGTCGACCTCCGCGGCGCCGACGACGACGGCGGGCTCGACGTCGACCGTTGTGGTGTCCGACCCCACCGCGACGGTTGACCCGTCGGCGACGGGCTCGACGTCGACGGGAACGGCGACGTCGGGGGACACCACGTCCGGTGGCACGACGTCCGGTGGGACGACGTCGGGTGGGACGGCATCGGACGGGGGCACGGCAAGTACGCCGTGAGGCGCCGAACGTACGGTTTCTGACGTCGCCACTCGCGTTCCGCGTCACAAAGCGAACACTCGGCGTGATTGATACGTAGCAGTGGCCGTCACCCACCGACCCCGTCGTCCAGACCGGGGATGGGGTGCCGAAGTACCACGGCGCAGTATCGCGTGGCGGGGCCGCGCACTGGACCGTGTCCCGGCAGACGGACGAATTGACGTTCATGTATCGCTTACCGCCCGTTCACGCCGGCATGACCCCGAGCAACTAGCGTCGGCCGATGCCGGCAGAAGCGCGGGCCTACGGTGCCCACCAGACCTTCCAGAGTGCCCTCCTCCTCGCCCTCACCGAGGGTCGAAGGGCTGATCGCGCAACACAATTCAGTGAGCAAACCTGGCATTTCATCGATGCTGTCGCGGGTGCGCACCCCGATGCCACGGCGGCCCTGATCAGTGCGGCGTACGACTCATTCGAACGGGATTGTGACGAGGCGTTGCGAAATATGGCCGAATGGTGAACGGAGTGCGACCATCCGCAGATGGTCGATTCAAGCGAATGGACGGCTATCCAGCACGTGGTGGAGCGGCTGACACAGTGCTACCCCGCTGTCGAGCCGGACACCGTCATGACGGTGGTGCACCGCTCCCACGCGATGTTCGACGGGCGGCCGCTCCGTGACTTCGTGCCGCTGTTCGTCGAACGGCGCTCCCGCGAGGAGCTCGCGAAGATCGGCGGCTAGAAAGGCCGGCTACGTATCGTCGGGCTGGAGAGCGAATCGCTGATCGATACGGGCGATCATGGCGTCGAGTCGGGCGAGGTCGTCCTCGGCTCTGTGCATGTCGGCGATCACCCTGCTGGTGCTGTAACCGTCGCGGATGATGTCGCTCCGGTTACCGATGCGGTCCATCACCTGGCGCCGCTCGGCTGCCAGTTCCCGGCGCAGGCTCCGCGCTTGCTCCAGGTCCGCTACCCGCGCGGCATCTCGGGCATCGTTGCCGGCATCGTCGACGTCATCATGGACACGGTAATGACCCGGTCGCGGGATTCTCACACGGCCGATTTAGGTGGTGCCCCCGGCAGGATTCGAATCTGCCGCTTCACACTTCTGGCACATAGCTGGCGACCAGCCGAAACCACCCTTAAGCTTTAGCGATACACGCCTAACCACGTTGCAAGCAACGGCACTGCGCGTACTGTGACGAAGTACAGATCGTGCAGAGATCGTGCAGGAGGAGCAAACAGCATGGGCGGGAAGCAAGGGCGACGAGGGTGGGGCCACGTCGTGCGGATGAGGTCGAAGCGCTACCAGGCGAGTTACGTGTGGCCGCTGGGCGGGCCCCGGCATTACGCGGCGACGACCTACACGGCCAAGACCGACGCCGAGCACTGGCTCGGCGTCGAGCGGCGGCTGATCGAGCGCGGCGAGTGGACGCCACCGGCTGAGCGGGCCGCTGCGGCGACGGTGGCCGGTGTGCGGCTGGCCGTCTACGGCAGGCAGTGGATCGAGCAGCGCAAGCTCAAGCCGCGCACTCGGTCGCTGTACGAGTCGCAGCTCGCTCAGTTGATTGAGCCGTCACTGGGCAGGCTGCCGGTCACCTCGATAACCCCGGCCCGCGTTCGCGGCTGGTACGCCGCTCTGGACGGTGTGAAGGTACGCCGCAACTCGCAGGCGTATGGGCTGCTGCACTCCATCCTGGCCACGGCAGTCAAAGACGGCCTGCTGGCGACCAACCCGTGCCAGATCGAGGGCGCGATGAACACCCACCGCCGCCGTGAGCCGGTGATCCTGTCGGTGCCCGACATGGCTCGGCTCGCCGAGGCCGCACCGGACAACCGGCGAGCGCTGATCCTCCTGGCGGCGTGGTGCGGGCTGCGGTGGGGCGAGGTCGCTGAGCTTCGCCGCCGCGACCTCAGCGAGGGCTGCAAGATCCTTACCGTTGCGCGGTCGGTTACTCGCCGCGACGGAGTTACCCGCGTCGACACACCTAAGACCACGAAGCCGCGGAAGGTGGTGCTGCCGCCGCACATTCGCGAGGCCGTCAAGCACCATCTCGACGTGCATGTCACGCCGGACGCTGACGCGCTGCTGTTCCCCAACGGCAAGGGCGAGCACCTCAACGACAAGGTGTTCGCCGACTCGGTGTTCCGGCCTGCACTGAAAGCCATTGAGCGCGAAGGGGTTCGGGTCCATGATCTGCGGCACTTCGCCGGGACACAGACGGCTCGTGTTGGCAACCTGGTGGAGACCATGTCACGGCTCGGGCACACGACGGCGAAGGCAAGCCTGCTTTATCAGCAGCAGGTCGATGGCCGGGACGCAGTGATCGCCGATGCGCTGTCGAAGCTGGCCGAAATCGAGGCTAAGGCACACCTCAACTAGGGTCGACTCAGATCCCGCGCGCTCGCTCAAGCTCGCCCGTTTCCGATGCGTGTTGGGTGGATTGATCAGCGATTTCGGATCCTTGGATACTGAGTCGCTTGAGTAGTTCACCATCCGGTCCGTGAAGTTCCACTGTGACGGGATCCCGCGTAGCAGTTAGTGGCACACTTAAGCGGTCGAATCCTGTTGTGACCCAGTTTCTCACTACATCAACGGCTGCTGCGGCCGCCTCAGCGAGCGGCTCTGGCGCAAAGCTGGTGTCAATAAAGATCGATATTGCTCGGGCTGTGGCCTGGTTTTCACCGCCGGGGTCTCGGTAGAACAGATCCGGCGTGAACCCGCGATATGCGAATCCATCTGAGAATTCGTTGAATTCGGCTACTAGCGTCTGCGGCATGGCGTCCTTGCGGCCTGCTATCTCGATTCGGACCGGTCCGTAGTCAGGATGACCGGGATACATCCTCGCGTAGATCTCTCGCTGCTCGGGTGTGTGCGCAGGGATGTTCTCAACCCATGACTTGAAGTTCTCGACGCTTTGCGAGCGCACCACACCCAATTGCACTGCTCCGATCATCAGTGACCTGAAAGCGAGGTTTCGCGTGTGGCCTTGTGCCAGCAACACGACGACGGGGATCAGCGCCAGGAGCCACCATCGCGATTGGGTGCAGGCAAGGTACATCGTGATTACAAAGAGTGGGGGTACTACTGCCAGGCGCAGTTCTCTTTCCGCTTTAAGCCTGTCGGCTTCCGAGAACAGCATGGGTTCGTTGCCGAGTAGCAGAGTTGCCGGTAGCTCCAATTCCGCCTCTAGAGCTCTGCGTGCTGCGCTGCCTTTCTCGCCGATCTCCTTATCCGGATTCACGAATTTGCCATCCTCGGTGATGGTGGGGTGCTGGTACAGCCTTCCGGCTGCTTGCATCTCGTACTCATGAATCACATCGTGCTGCGATCCGGTGCCGACCGCCGCGACCCTGCGGTAAGCCCTGGTGATTCTTCCCCAGTCGCCCTTCTTGATCCGTTCGCCCGCAGACTTATCAAACCGTCGAAAGTAGGCAGTCATACCTTGGCTTAGCAAGGGCGATGCCGCTTGCGAGACCGATCCGATCAAGTAGGCGACTATGCCGGTGGCGAGTCCGATCCAGATTGGCCCAGCGGTCACCGCTAAGTCGTAGACGGCGGCGGCGACTTCGTTGGATGGTCGCGTGTTGATGTCCGGCTTGATCAGCATGCAAAGGAAGACCAGCCACATGTAGCCGGCGGCGAGCGGTGCCCGCAGGTCGCGGAAACCAGGAAGCGCCGAAGCGAGAATCTGCACATGACAACCATCCACCCTCCGGCCGGGCAAACGGTGCATTTCCCGCCCTGAGAAATTCCTCGGGCTAAGAGTCCCTGACCCGTACAGAACTGAAAGTGCAGTTCGTGCCGGTGGGGTTTGCGCGGGTGGGGAGGGGTCTGGTGCCGGGGTGTGTGCTGCTGGGGCTGTGTGGGCCGTGGAGCGACGTTCGGGGTGTCGGTGGTGTGGTGGTGTGGGTGTGTCGACTGAGGGCCTCTCAGCCCTGCTTCGCGGCCCTGTTCGCGGCGCGGGTCTGCGCGGCCTTCTGGGCGCGTGCCTGGTTCCTGGCCCGCGTGGCCTCTCTGCGCCTGAGCATCTCGTCCATCGTCGTCGGCAGGTCGGTGGGCAACCGGACCTTCTCGTCCTTGACGAGCAGCAGTTCGATGCGCGGGTCGCTGGTGAGGATCGTGAATGCCTCGTCGAGTTTCGTGACGGGCAGGTTGCACTGGTCGCCGTGGGTGTCGGAGTGCAGGGCTGCGATGAGCTTCTTCCACTGCGACCGTGTGATCAGGCCGTCGGCCTTGAGTGCGGCGACGGCGGTCTGGTGCTTGTTGCGCTCGGCGTCGAGCTGGGCCTGGTACTCGGCTTCGACCTCGCGCCGGATCTTGCGGCGCAGCTCGGCCTCATCCGTAGTCGTAACAGTGGTGGTGTTAGGAGACATCGGTGCCGAAGAGGATTCGGGCGAAGAGGGCTTCGACACCGAAGAGGTAGAGGTCGTTGAAGGGTTGGCGCGCTTGCCATTCGTAACACCGTCGCTGTTACGAGAAGGGTTGGCGCGCTTGCCATTCGTAACACCGTCGCTGTTACGAGACGCGTAGACGCGGTGCTTGGTCGAGCAGAAGCGTTGCTTGGCCGCCATTGGCCCTGGCGTCGGGGTGAAGGGTTCGTTGCAGTACTCGCAGTTACGCGTCACTTCAGGCATGCCGACAGGTTACGCGTAACCGACCGGAGCCGCCACAACGAATTCTGTTCCCTCTCAGAGCCGTTCGTCAGCTACGAGAGGGGACAGGCTTACTTGCGTGCGCGGCCCTTCGCGGCCTTGACCACGCCAGCGGGGCCGCCGGTCTGCCGGTCGCGGGCCGGGGTGCGGTGCGGAGAGCGAGCGGCCTTGGCGCGGGCCAGGTCGTCGGCTCGCTGCTCGTCTGCTGCGCGGGCCCGACGGGCGCGATCCGACTCTGTGGCGGTGGCGGCCTGGGCGACAGCCTCGACGCCCGACGCCACCAGGGCGTCGTGCTCCGGTGTCCAGTCGGGTCGGCCCCGCAGGGTGGTGAGCTTGTCGGCGAGCAGCGACAGGTCAGCGGTGATCTTCTCGGCTGCCTGCTGCGGTGATCCAACAGCGGTCATGGTGTCCTCCAAGAGTGGTTATCGGTGGCGGGCTTTCGCGGCGTGCTGGGCGGTCTTTCTGCGATGACAAGGCGCGCAGCAGGACTGGGCGTTGTCGAGGGTGTCGGAGCCGCCGTCGGCGACCTCGACGATGTGATCCACATCGGTGGCGCGGCCCACGCAGAGGCCGGGGATGCGGAGCTGGCACTGGTAGCGGTCGCGGGCCAGGGCGGCGGGCCGGACCACGCTGCGCCAGTGGTGGCGGTCAGTCGCGACTGACGACGCGGTGCGGGGGCTCATGTTCCAGCCGACGTGCTCGGGGCAGCGCTTCGCCGGTGGTGTGACCAGTCGTCGGCATCCGTTGCGGCCACAGTGTTTTGGTGCTCGGGCCATGGCTCAAACCGCCTGTCTCGCAACGGGTTTGCGGAGCCGCTCGACTGCGCCGTCCTTGCGGAGATGGCAACTCACACAACGGGGTTCGTAATGCTCGGGGTGGCAGCAGTAGGGCGGGGAGACCACACGTCCGGCGGCGTCGCGGCGGCGCGGCTTCTCGGCCTCACAACCTGAGAAGCTCCAGTGCTTCGCGGGTTGCTCACAGTCGACGCACGGGTGGTCGCGGGCGCTGCCCCGAGCAGACCGCAGCCGGTAGTGGATCGCGTTGTAGCTGGCGTCGTCGCCTCGCCAGTTCGGGTGCTGCTGGCCGGGCTTGAATCGTGGTCTCGGCATGAGGCTCCTCTCGCGGGGTGCCCCGGCCCCCGGCGTCACAAGGAGAGGAGTGTCGCCGGGGGCCGAGGGCCTGGAGAGCACACCGGCCGGCGCGGAGGATCAGGACGCAGGCTAGGTGCTCTCGGTTCCCGCGAAACAGGCTGCTGCTCCACCAGTCTCGCGGGCTACCGTGCTAGCTGCCGTCGGAACCGATGTGGACCACGGACGCGGCGTGCGGGAAGGCGAAGTCCAGTCGCATCACGCACCGCACGGCGAGGCTGTCGGAGCCGAAGAAGAAGCTCGGGTCGACCTGCAGGTCAACGTCTTTGCGCAGCACCACGAACACCTTCGAGCGGTCGTATGCCCACACCTCGTCGTCGTCGAGCGCGGTGTCCGGTGTGGTCCACAGCCTCACGCCGAGGAGCTGGCGCTCGATGCGCTGCGTCGCGCCGGTCGCCAGGTTCGGGCTCAGCAGGGGCTCGTTGGAGCCGCTGGCCTTCTTCAGCTTGGACAGCGCCAGCACGGTGGAGGCGTTCGCCACGAACGCGGTCGGCGTCGAGCCGGTCTGCTCGATCAGGCTGATGGCCTCGGCGAAGTCGTCGGCGTTGGCGTAGGAGCCGCCCGGCACAGCGCCTGCGGTGCCGATCAGCGACGCCAGGCCTGCCGGGCCCTTCGGTGTCGAGGCGGCGAACCAGGCCTGGTCGATCTTGCGTGCCATGTCGCGGGCCACGCTCGCGCCGACCAGAGCGGTCGCCTCGGGTGAGCTGTCCTCGGCCAGCTCTCGTGACACCTTCGTCAGCGACGCGATCTTCTTCGGGCGGGCGACCAGCTCGTCGACCGTCGGGTCGGTGAGGGTGATGTCCTCGCCCTCGTTGTACCAGGCCGTTCCGGCGTCGTCGGTGACGACAGGGAAGCGGAACTCAGCCGAGCTGGTGGGGACGACGGTCGCCGTCGACATCGCGACCGAGGCTTCCTGGGTGGGTTGAACGATGAGTGCGTGGACCTCTTCAGGCTTGAGAATGCCTGCAGCACTGGAGGATAGAAACGTCATGTGGTGACTCCCGGTGGACCGGGCCCGGCGCATGCACAGGCCCGACGTGTGATTCACGCGAGGGCCACGGGCCGGTCGCGGTGTCCACCAGGGACATTCGTGTCAGCCGGTCGGCCACGGGCCGGTGATCGGGTGACAGATGCCAGTGTGCGGCAGGATTGCCGCGCTCACAACCCTCAACCGGCCTCGACGGTGCCGGTGCGGGCGCGGGTGAACACGTCGCCCCACGTCGTCGTCGAGGCGTCGTCGTCGCCCGAGGTGTCGGGTTTGCGTGCGCCGGGTGTGACGCTGCCCGCCGGGGCTGCGGCGTTCTTGCACCAGTGCGGCCTGGAGGCGGCGAGGTCGCGCACCGCCTGCGCGACGCGGACCGGGTCGACCTGCCCGGCGTCGTTGAGCAGTGAGTCCAGCGTGGCACCGCCCGCCCAGAAGTCGCGGGCGTCGATCAGCCGCGAGGAGGCGAGGCGTTCGACCTCGGCGCGGTGGTAGCTCTCGACCTGGGTGGCCAGCCGGTCCCGTTCGGCCTCGGTGTCGCGAAGCTGCCGCCTGTAGCGAGCCGCTTCGCGGTCGGCCTTCGGCTCCTCGGATTCCTCAGTTGCAGCATCGGTTTCGTCAGCCTCACTGCCGGTGCTGTCGTCGCTGTCCACGCTCGGCTCGGCGGTCGCGGAATCCGTTGCGGCAGTGGCGGTTTCACCCTCGGTCGGTTCGCCGGCGGTTTCGGAATCGGTTGCGCTGTCGGTGTTTACGGTCATGGTGTCAGTGCCTTGCTGTGGCGGTGCGGTGTGAGAGGTCGAGCACTTCGAGGTAGTCGAAGAGCGAGCTGCGGGCGGCGTCGCAGCGCAGGCGCGGCTCGGCGTTCAGGCCGATGCGGGCCATGCCGAGGGCGATGCCGCGCACCTCGGGGTCGTCGGGCAGCAGGGCCAGGGCCCGCGTGATGGCGTCGTCGTCACGGTCGAGGACTGCCAGCCAGAGCATCGTCATGGCGATCTTCGTGCAGAGCGGTGTCGCGGCCCGCAGTGCGGCACGCCTCGATGTAGGCGGCGCGGCGCTGCTGGGCGATGCGGGTGGGGTCGGTGTGTGGCCGTTGGTCGATGACATTTCGCCTTTCGATGATTCGTGGGGTGGGGGGTTCGATGTGCAGGCCGCTGCACGGTGTGCAGGGGGCTTGTCTGAGGTGGCGGGTGCCGGTGGGCCGGTGGTTGTGGAAGCCTCGGCATAGCGGGCACCAGACGCGCCAGATGGTGGCGACTGAGCCGTCGGGCCGCACCCGCACTTCGATGCCGGTGACGGTCGCGGTCGGGTCGCGGCGCATCGGTCAATCGTCCTCCTCGGTGGCGGCGACGGCGGCGATCATGGTGCGGAGCGCACCCACGACGGCGTCCTCCCCGTGGAAACGTGCTTGCTGGTCGAGTTCCCTGTTGAGCAGGAACAGCAGCGCGGCGACGACGTGGGTGGTGCGGTGCTCGGCGGCGGCTTCGTCCAGGACCATGCCGACGCCTGATATGTCCTGGTCCCGGTACAGCAGTACGGCCTCGACGGCGCGTCGCAGGTCTGCCGCCTTGGGCACCTCCAATGAGCTCGGGTCAAATGCGTTGTCAGGCATGGCGTTTCCTCTCGTTAGAACACTGTGAGCTGCAGAACCTGGTGTTGCGGCGCTTCGCGTAGAAGTTGCCGCCGCAGTGCTCGCACGTCAGCAAAGCCGCCGGGGTGCTGGCGGCGAGTCGGATCACTGCGTCGCGGAGGGTGGCGTTCACCTCGTCGGTCACGCGGTGTCTTCCTGCGGGGCGTCGAGCGCGGCCTTGTTGCGGGCGATCACTACGCGGCGGCAACTGATGTGTGTGTCGCCCTGGGCGGCGACGACGGGTTTGCCGCAGACGGAGCATGGAGGGCCGAAGTTGTCCTCGGGGCGGTCGGTGGCGTTGCCCTGAATCGGGCTGACAGAGTGACCGCTTCGGGCTGTGGGAGTGCCAGTGGGGCCAGTACTCATACGTTGGCCCGACTGTGCAGTGGGGCCAATCGGCTCGCCGCGTTCGTCCTGGTCAGACCCAGCTGGGCCAGTTGGGCCAGTTGGGCCAAGCCCTATAGGTGCTGTGGGCTGGTGACCCGACTGTGTATTCGACTGCGGCAGTGACCAATGCGTGCGACGCGGAAAGCCATATGACTCGGCGGCCACACCCAATTTGCTCGCCACCCTCTTGATGGTGCGTTCGGAGAACCCGGCTTTGCGGGCGGCGACCTTCACCTCGGCAGAGGGTGCCCGGCCCTCCTGCTGCAGATAGTCGTGCAGCCACTCCTGCGCCGCGTGGGGTGTGTCGCCCTCGTCTGTAGCGTCGAGCAAATCCCTCGCGCTGTGGTCACTCTCGCCCATCCACTCCACGCGAGCCACGCCACCCTCGGTGCTCACAAGCCGGTAGGTCATCGCGGGGGCGATGGCAGCGAGGTTGTTCTTGACGGTCGCCAGCACGCGCACGTTCTCGTCGTCAGGGTGCGGTGCGACGACCATGCCGACCCGTGACGCGCCGACGATGCCGATGGAGCCGCCGCCGCGATACAGCGGATCGCCCTTGC
Source organism: Mycolicibacterium psychrotolerans (assembly GCF_010729305.1). Taxonomy (NCBI): domain Bacteria; kingdom Bacillati; phylum Actinomycetota; class Actinomycetes; order Mycobacteriales; family Mycobacteriaceae; genus Mycobacterium; species Mycolicibacterium psychrotolerans. The sequence continues at coordinate 2,490,519 of NZ_AP022574.1, forward strand.
CCTTGTTGAGGTGGCGCAGAAGCAGGATGGTGCAGCCGGTTTCGTCGGCGAGCCGGGCCAGCGGTGCGAGGATGCGGCGCACGTCCTGGTCCCGGTGAGAGTCGGTCCCTGACGGCAGGTAGGCCATGAGCACGTCGACCACCAGCAACACGGCCCCGGTGTCCTCGATGAGGTCGCGCATGGCACCGATGTCGGTCAGCACCGCCATCCGCAGGTCGCCGTGCTCGCCGGGCAGCGGGACGCCGCGCACCGCGTGGACCCTGGTCGTGTCGGCGTCGGCTGCAATCAGCCTGGGAACGATGGTGTCGGCCAGGCCGTCCTCAGCCGACATCAGGATCACGTCGCCGACGATGGGGCAGCCGGTGCCGTCCGGCCAGCGACCGCCGTTGGTGACGGTCGAGGCGAACGAGAGGGCCAGCGTGGACTTTCCGACGCCGGGGTCGCCATCGAGGGTGACAACCTTGCCCCGTGGAAGATGGTGCGGCCAAAGCCATTCCACCCGTTCGGGTTTGACATTGGAGAGGGTGATGGCGTCGAAGTGAAAGCCGTTGAGGTCACTCACCGGCCTCACCCCGCAGGAGGGCGAGGCGGTGTCCGCACTCGGCGACAGAGGCGGCGATATGGGCGACCATCGGCACCAAGTCGGTCTCGTTCTCGGCGTAAGCGGCCGATTGCATTGCGTGTCCGGCTGATTCGATGCGGCGGCGCAGTGACCGTGCCACCACGGCGGCCCCGAGGTCACGGGCGGCCTCGGGGCACACCCTGCGTGTGGTGGCGTCGCGCAGCGCCGCGAGAACTGCGGTCGTGGGGCCGTTCGCCGGGCGTCGCATCAACTGGTCGCTGACGGTCGCCGGGCTCACGGCGCGCCCGTCGGTGCCCATCTGTCGGATCGTGGCGACGATGCGGTCGGCGGGTGGGTCGAGGTCGTCATCGACGACCAGGCGCAAGACGGCCTGGTCTCCACCCCACAGCAGCGCACAGATTAGGTCGAGGCCTACGTCGAGCCTGGGGGCGTCGGTATGCGGCGGTAGGCTGAGCGCGCTTCGGGGAGAAGCCGGGGCGGCACCGACGCAGGTGCCCCCCCTCAGCGTTTCAGCCGCCCTAGGCGACACCCAGCACCCCGCTGCGCATCAGGTTGTCCAGCTCGTCGAGGTCGACGCGATAGGTCTTGGGGCCGATCCGGTAGACGGGCAGCTTCCCGGCTGCGATGAGGCCGCGCAGCGTGCGCACCGAGCAGCCCGCATACTCGGCTGCCTGTGTGACGTTGACCCGGCGGGGTCGCTGATAGGTGACGGGCGGCATGTGAACTCTCCTCTGGTGTACCGAGCGACCGCCGTGGCCGCTGTTTGCTCTCCAATTGCCAATGACACCAGTGAAATTCGTTGCTCGCAAGGCTCTTCGTGGTCAGCTAGCAGGCATTACCGTGTATGTCACACGGTGTGGGAAGAGAACGGTTATCCACAGGGTGGGGTTAGCTGTAAGGCATTACAGACCGGTCGGGGGAGCGACTGAACGCGAGACGGCTGTGGATAACTGAGGGGTGGCTCGCAGGGCCAGCGGAGCGCAGTGGCGGCCAAATTGGTGGCCCGGCAAAGGGCCGCGTCAGCGCGCCGGTGAGGGTCTCGGGCCAGCAAACATAGGAGGCCGTTTCGGCGGCCATCGTGATCGGTCGCAGATCGTGCAGAGCCCAACGGGATTCAGGAATTGCAGGCTGACCTGCAGGTTCGTGGGTGCCCCCGGCAGGATTCGAACCTGCGGCCTTCTGCTCCGGAGGCAGACGCTCTATCCCCTGAGCTACGGGGGCGCATGATGAGACTGCGCCATTCGGGCGTCGCTAGCGTAGCGCATCCACGAGGGGAAACGGATTCGGGTCGGGAAGGCCCCAGACCATAGGATGGTCCCTCGTGACCCCCGCCGATCTGGCCGAGCTGCTCCGCAGCACCGCTGCCGCGGTGCTCGACGCGCACGGCCTAGACTCCTCCGCGCTGCCGGCCACCGTGACCGTGGAGCGCCCGCGCAATCCCGAGCACGGCGACTACGCCACCAACCTGGCTCTGCAGCTCGGCAAGAAGGTCGGCGCCAACCCCCGCGAGCTGGCCGACTGGCTGGCCGCCGCGCTGGCCGAGCAGGCCGGCATCGCGGCGGCCGAGACCGCCGGGCCCGGGTTCGTCAATCTGCGCATCGAGGCCTCGGCGCAGAACGTCCTGGTCGGCGACGTCATCGCCGCCGGTACGGGCTACGGCACGTCCGCCGAGCTGAGCGGGCGCAAGGTCAACCTGGAGTTCGTCTCGGCCAATCCGACCGGTCCCATCCACATCGGCGGCACCCGGTGGGCGGCGGTCGGCGACGCGCTGGGCCGGCTGCTCAGCACGCAGGGCGCCGAGGTGGTACGGGAGTACTACTTCAACGACCACGGCGCGCAGATCGACCGGTTCACGAATTCGTTGATCGCCGCCGCGAAGGGCGAACCGGCACCCGAGGACGGCTACGCCGGCTCCTACATCGGCGACATCGCCGCGCAGGTGCTCGCCAAGGAACCCGACGCGCTGAGTCTTCCCGCCGAGCAGATGCGGGAGACCTTCCGCGCGATCGGCGTGAACCTGATGTTCGACCACATCAAGGCTTCGCTGCACGAGTTCGGCACCGACTTCGACGTCTACACCCACGAAGACTCGATGCACACCTCCGGCCGGGTGGATCAGGCCATCGCGAAGCTGCGGGAGAACGGCTCCATCTACGAAGCCGACGGCGCGGTGTGGCTGCGCACCACCGACTACGGCGACGACAAGGACCGCGTGGTCATCAAGAGCGACGGCCAGCCGGCCTACATCGCCGGTGACCTCGCCTACTTCCTGGACAAGCGCCAGCGCGGCTTCGATCTGTGCATCTACATGCTCGGCGCCGACCACCACGGCTACATCGCGCGGCTCAAGGCCGCCGCGGCGGCGCTCGGCGACGATCCCGACACCGTCGAGGTGCTCATCGGCCAGATGGTCAACCTCGTCCGTGACGGCCAGCCCGTCCGGATGAGCAAGCGGGCCGGCACCGTGATCACCCTCGACGACCTGGTCGAGGCGATCGGCGTCGACGCCGCTCGTTATGCCCTGATCCGCAGTTCGGTCGACACCCCGATCGACATCGACCTCGCGCTGTGGTCGTCGGCATCAGCCGAAAACCCGGTCTACTACGTGCAATACGCGCACGCCCGGCTCTGCGCGCTGGCCCGCAACGCCGCCGAGCTGGGCATCGCGCCCGACACCGCGCACCTCGACCTGCTGACCCACGACAAGGAAGGCACGCTGATCCGAAACATCGGCGAGTTCCCGCGGGTGCTCGCCACCGCCGCGGCCTTGCGTGAACCGCACCGGGTGTCGCGCTATCTCGAGGATCTCGCAGGCGACTATCACCGCTTCTACGACTCCTGCCGTGTCCTTCCGCAGGGCGACGAGGAGCCCGGTGAGCTGCATGCGGCGCGGCTGGCATTGTGCACGGCCACCCGCCAGGTCATCGCCAACGGACTGGGCATCCTCGGCGTCAGCGCCCCGGAGCGGATGTGATCGCACATCCCGCCGGCCCCCGCCACGCCGAAGAGGCGTACCACGCCGGCGCCCCCGATCGCCCGCAGACCGCTGCGGAGGTGGCCGCCCTCGCCCCGAATGTGTGGCCCCGCAACGCCCTTCGCCGTGACGACGGTGTCGTGACGATCGCCGGTGTGCCGGTGTCCGACATCGCCGCCCAGTACGGCACCCCGGTGTTCGTCATCGACGAGGACGACTTCCGCACCCGCTGCCGGCAGATCTCGGCGGCGTTCGGCGGCGGCGATCACGTGCGGTACGCGGCCAAGGCGTTCCTGTGCACCGAGGTGGCGCAGTGGATCGCGGAGGAGGGCCTGTCCCTCGACGTGGCCAGTGGCGGCGAGCTGGCGGTGGCACTGCACTCGGGTTTCCCCGCGGAGCGAATCGCCCTGCACGGCAACAACAAATCGGTCGACGAGCTCACCGCCGCGGTGAAGGCGGGCATCGAGCACGTCGTGGTCGACTCGATGACCGAGATCGAGCGGTTGGACACGATCGCGCGTGAGGCCGGCGTCGTGCAGGACGTGCTGATCCGTGTCACGGTCGGGGTGGAGGCGCACACCCACGAGTTCATCTCGACCGCGCACGAGGATCAGAAGTTCGGGCTGTCACTGGCCAGTGGCGCGGCAATGGCGGCGGTACGCAAGGTGTTCGAGGCCGACCACCTGCGCCTGGTCGGGTTGCACAGCCACATCGGCTCCCAGATCTTCGACGTCGCCGGCTTCGAACTGGCCGCGCACCGCGTGATCGGACTACTGCGCGACGTCGTCGCCGAGTTCGGTGTCGACAAGACCGCCCAGATGTCGATCGTCGACCTCGGCGGCGGTCTGGGTATCTCGTATCTGCCCTCCGACGACCCGCCGCCGATGGAGGACCTCGCGGCCAAGATCGGGTCCATCGTCGAGCAGGAGTCGGCCGCCGTGGGTCTGCCCGCGCCCAAGCTGGTGGTCGAACCGGGGCGCGCCATCGCCGGCCCTGGCACCATCACCCTGTACGAGGTGGGCACCGTCAAGGACGTGGCCGTCGCCGCGGACCGCCAGCGCCGCTACGTCAGCGTGGACGGCGGGATGAGCGACAACATCAGGACCTCGCTGTACGGGGCCGAGTACGACGTCCGGCTGCTCTCCCGCGCCGGTGACGCCGCCCCGGCGCTGTGCCGGGTCGTCGGCAAGCACTGTGAAAGCGGCGACATCGTGGTGCGCGACGCATGGCTGCCCGACGACGTGCGCCCAGGCGACCTGCTCGGCGTCGCCGCCACAGGCGCATACTGCTATTCGATGTCGAGCCGGTACAACCTGATCGGCCGGCCGGCCGTGGTGGCCGTGCGCGACGGGCGAACCCGCCTGATCCTGCGCCGGGAGACGGTCGACGATCTGTTGAGTCTGGAAGTGAGGTGACGCGGTGAGCGACGACAAGGACCGCGAAATCGGTGTGGCCGTGCTCGGGCTGGGCAACGTCGGCAGCGAGGTGGTGCGCATCATCGAGCAGAGCGCAGCCGACCTGACCGCGCGTATCGGGGCGCCACTGGCGCTGCGCGGCATCGGGGTCCGCCGGGTCGCCGACGATCGCGGCGTGCCGGTGGAGCTGCTCACCGACGACATCGACGAGCTCGTCTCCCGCGACGACGTCGACATCGTGGTCGAACTGATGGGGCCCGTCGAGCCGGCGCGCAAGGCGATCCTGGCCGCGCTGGAGCGGGGCAAGTCGGTGGTCACCGCGAACAAGGCGCTGATGGCCGTGTCGGCAGGCGAGCTGGCGCAGGCCGCCGAGCACGCCCACGTGGACCTCTACTTCGAGGCCGCGGTGGCCGGCGCGATCCCGGTCATCCGGCCACTGACCCAGTCGCTGGCCGGCGACACGGTGCTGCGGGTGGCCGGCATCGTCAACGGCACCACGAACTACATCCTCTCCGAGATGGACAGCACAGGCGCCGATTACGGCAGCGCCCTGGCCGATGCCAGCGCGCTGGGCTACGCCGAGGCGGACCCGACCGCCGACGTCGAGGGCTACGACGCTGCCGCCAAGGCGGCCATCCTGGCCTCGATCGCGTTCCACACCCGGGTCACCGCCGACGACGTCTACCGCGAGGGCATCACGAAGGTGACGTCGGCCGACTTCGCGTCGGCGCGCGCGCTGGGCTGCACCATCAAGCTGTTGGCCATCTGCGAGCGGCTCACCAACGACGAAGGGCAGCAGCGGGTTTCGGCACGGGTGTACCCGGCCCTGGTGCCGTTGGACCATCCGCTGGCGTCGGTCAACGGCGCCTTCAACGCCGTCGTGGTGGAAGCCGAGGCGGCCGGCCGACTGATGTTCTACGGCCAGGGCGCCGGGGGAGCGCCCACCGCGTCGGCCGTGCTGGGCGATCTGGTGATGGCCGCCCGCAACCGCGTTCAGGGCGGCCGGGGACCCCGAGAGTCCAAGTACGCGAAGCTGCCCGTCGCGCCCATCGGCTTCATCCCGACCCGCTACTACGTCAACATGAACGTGACCGACCGCCCCGGCGTGCTGTCAGCCGTCGCGGCGGAGTTCTCCAAGCACGAGGTGAGCATCGCCGAGGTGCGCCAGGAGGGCATGGTCGACGAGGGTGGCCAGCGTTGCGGCGCGCGCATCGTCGTGGTGACCCACCAGGCCACCGACGCCGCACTGTCGGAAACCGTTGCGGCACTGGCTGATCTGGAGGTCGTGTCGAGCATCAACAGCGTCCTGCGGATGGAAGGGACCACCGAGTGAGCACCACACGTGCCGTGCACCAGCCCTGGCCGGGCCTGATCGAGGCCTACCGCGAGCGGCTGCCCATCGACGACGCCTGGACCCCGATCACCCTTCGCGAGGGCGGCACTCCGCTGCTGCCGGCGCCGCGATTGAGTGAATACACCGGGTGCACCGTGCATCTGAAGGTCGAGGGCCTCAACCCCACCGGGTCGTTCAAGGACCGGGGGATGACGATGGCGGTCACCGAGGCGGTGGCGCGCGGTCAGCAGGCGGTGTTGTGTGCGTCGACGGGCAACACGTCGGCCTCGGCCGCGGCGTACGCCGCGCGTGCGGGCATCACCTGTGCGGTGCTGGTGCCGCAGGGCAAGATCGCGATGGGCAAGCTCGCCCAGGCGGTCATGCACGGCGCCAAGATCATCCAGATCGACGGGAACTTCGACGACTGCCTGGAATTGGCGCGCAAGCTGACCTCCGACTTCCCCACGGTGTCACTGGTCAACTCCGTCAACCCGTTCCGGATCGAAGGCCAGAAGACCGCCGCGTTCGAGATCGTCGACGCACTCGGTGACGCGCCGGACGTGCACGCGCTGCCGGTCGGTAACGCCGGCAACATCACCGCGTACTGGAAGGGCTACACCGAGTACCACCGCGACGGCTTGGCCGGCCGGCTGCCGCGGATGCTCGGCACCCAGGCCGCCGGCGCCGCCCCGCTGGTCCTCGGTGAGCCGGTCAGCGACCCGGAGACCATCGCCACCGCGATCCGCATCGGCTCGCCCGCGTCGTGGACCCAGGCGGTCGAAGCTCAGCAGCAGTCCGACGGGCGCTTCCTGGCGGCCACCGACGAGGAGATCCTCGCCGCCTACCACCTCGTCGCCCGCGCCGAGGGCGTCTTCGTCGAGCCCGCGTCGGCGGCGAGCATCGCCGGCCTACTGAAGTCGATCGAAGACGGTTGGGTCGCCAGGGGTTCCACGGTGGTGTGCACCGTCACCGGAAACGGTCTGAAGGATCCTGACACCGCGCTCAAGGGCATGCCCGCCGTCATCCCGGTGCCCGTCGACCCGGTCGCCGTGGTGGCGAAGCTCGGTCTGGTCTAGAGGCGTCGCCCGTGACTCGCACTCTGCCTCCTGGGCTGACGGCCACCGCGGTGGTCGCGGCGTCCAGTGCCAACCTCGGCCCCGGTTTCGACAGCATGGGCCTGGCGGTCAGCCTGTACGACGAGATCGTCGTCGAGACAACCAGTTCCGGCCTGATCGTCGAGGTCCGCGGGGAGGGTGAAGGTCAGGTGCCGCTGGACCGCACCCACCTCGTCGTGCGCGCCATCGAGCGGGGCCTGCAGGAGACCTCGGTGTCCGCCGCCGGGCTGATCGTCCGCTGCACCAACGCCATTCCGCACTCCCGCGGCCTCGGATCGTCGGCGGCTGCGGTGGTCGGTGGTCTCGCGGCGGCCAATGGTCTTGCCGCACAGGCAGGTTCAGTTCCGATGAGCGTCGAGGCGTTGGTGCAGGTCTCCTCGGAGTTCGAAGGGCACCCCGACAATGCGTCGGCCGCCGTACTGGGCGGGGCGGTGGTCTCGTGGACGCAGAACACCGCAGGCACGCCACGCTATGCGGCCGCCCCGATCCGGTTGCATCCCGACATCACTCTGTTCACCGCGATCCCCGCAGTGCGGTCCTCGACGGCCGAAACCCGGATCCTGCTGCCGGAACAGGTCAGCCACGTCGATGCCCGCTTCAACGTGAGCCGCGCGGCCCTGCTCGTGGTCGCCCTGACCGAACGGCCCGACCTGCTGATGGCGGCCACCGAGGACCTGCTGCACCAGCCGCAGCGCGCGCCGGCCATGCCGGCCTCGGCGGAATACCTCGCGGTGCTGCGGCGTTGTGGAGTGGCGGCAGTGCTGTCAGGCGCCGGGCCCGCAGTACTGGCACTGAGCACCCGCACCGAACTGCCGGGCGAAGCCCTGGAGTCCGGCCGGAAGCTCGGGTTCTCGGTCGCGAGGACACCCGTCGGACAGGGCGTGAAGTGGTCGTCCGGGGTGGCCGTCCGGCCCTGACCATCGTTCACCCGGTCAGTCACACACGCAACAGGCGGATCACGGTGTTTCTTGCTTCCGGCCCAGATGCGGGTTATCCTCGCTCTCGTCCAGCAATCGCAGCGTCTCTACCTGCGCCGACTGCGGAGACCTCAGGACGACCCATTCTTTCAGGTGCTCAATTTGTGGACTGACGGTTGCGCCGTATCCCGGCGAACCCCGGCGATCACCGTTGCAGTGGCAATGGCGTGACCTCAGCGTTCAGCGGATCGACTGGACGCACAGAACCCTCGAATGACGAAGTTCAGCGGGGGAAGAAAGGAAATCCGTGACTGATACGGACCTCATCACGGCTGGCGGCGGCTCCGACAGCGATGCGATGCCCACCGCCGTGGCCACAGACACCCCGGCCGCGCCCGCCGCGGCCCCAGCGCGCCGCGGCGCGCTGACCAGCCTCGTACTGCCTGAACTGCGTGCGATGGCCAAGGAGATCGGCATCGAGGGCGCGTCCGGGATGCGCAAGAGCGAGCTGATCGCGGCGATCCGCGAACGGCGCGGCGAGAAGAACAGCGGCGCTCCGGCCGCCGAGGCCGCTCCGAGCCAGCCGGCTCCGGCGGCCGACCGTGCCGTCGAGCAGGCGCCGGCCGCCGCCCCGCCGCGTCGCGAGCGACGCTCCGCCTCCCGCGAGCAGGGCGGTCCCGATTCTCCCGACCAGCCCAAGGGCCGCGACGATGCCCGCCCGGAGGCCGCCGAACCGGCGGCCGACTCCGCGGTGCGCAAGACCGACCAGGGTCGCGGCCAGGGTCGCCAGGACAATCAGGGTCGCCAAGACAACCAGGGTCGCCAGGACAACCAGGGTCGCCAGGACCAGTCCGAGAAGACCGAAAGGCCCGCCCGCAGCCAGAACGACGGCGGCGGCCGCGGTCAGGACAATCAGCGCAGCGGCGGTCAGAACGACAACCAGCGCGCTCAGAACGACAACCAGCGCGGCGGCGGTCAGAACGACAACCAGCGCGGCGGCGGGCAGAACGACAACGACGACGACGGTGGCGACCGGCAGGGTCGTCGCGGCCGCCGGTTCCGTGATCGCCGGCGCCGTGAGCGCGGCGGTGAAGGCGGCGGCGGGAACGACCGCGACACCGAGCTGCGCGAGGACGACGTCGTTCAGCCGGTGGCCGGCATCCTCGACGTGCTCGACAACTACGCGTTCGTCCGTACCTCCGGGTACCTGGCGGGGCCGAACGACGTGTACGTGTCGATGAACATGGTGCGCAAGAACGGTCTGCGCCGCGGCGACGCGGTGACCGGTGCGGTGCGCGTCCCCAAGGACGGCGATGGCGGGGGACAGAACGCCCGGCAGAAGTTCAACCCGCTGGTGCGGCTCGACTCGGTCAACGGCAAGCCGGTGGACGAAGCCCGGAAGCGGCCCGAGTTCCAGAAGCTCACTCCGCTGTACCCGAACACGCGTCTGCGCCTGGAGACCACTCCCGACAAGCTGACCACCCGCGTGATCGACCTGATCATGCCGATCGGCAAGGGCCAGCGAGCCCTGATCGTGTCGCCGCCCAAGGCCGGTAAGACCACGATCATGCAGGACATCGCCAACGCGATCACCCGCAACAATCCCGAATGCCACCTGATGGTCGTGCTCGTCGACGAGCGACCAGAAGAGGTCACCGACATGCAGCGCTCGGTGAAGGGTGAGGTCATCGCCTCGACCTTCGACCGGCCGCCGTCAGACCACACGCAGGCCGCCGAGCTGGCCATCGAACGGGCCAAGCGCTTGGTCGAGGACGGCAAGGACGTCGTCGTGCTTTTGGACTCGATCACCCGCCTGGGTCGCGCCTACAACAACGCCTCCCCGGCGTCGGGCCGTATCCTCTCCGGCGGTGTCGACTCGACCGCGCTGTACCCGCCGAAGCGATTCCTCGGCGCGGCACGCAACATCGAGGAGGGTGGCTCGCTGACGATCATCGCCACGGCCATGGTCGAGACGGGCTCCACGGGCGACACGGTCATCTTCGAGGAGTTCAAAGGCACGGGTAACGCCGAGCTCAAGCTGGACCGAAAGATCTCCGAGCGCCGGGTGTTCCCCGCGGTCGACGTCAACCCGTCGGGCACCCGCAAGGACGAGCTGCTGCTCTCCAGCGACGAGTTCGCCGTCGTGCACAAGCTGCGTCGGGTGCTGTCGGGGCTGGATCCGCATCAGGCCATCGACCTGCTGATGAGTCAGCTGCGCAAGACCAAGAACAACTACGAGTTCCTGGTTCAGGTGTCGAAGAACACCCCCGGCGGCAACGACCACGACTGACGTCATCGGTAGGGGTCGCTGATCTCACGCAACGAGATCAGCGCGTCCCGCAGCGCCTCGAAGGACTGCGGGCCGAGATGTTCGCGCCACTGGTGTTCCACCCGCGCGACTTCCTCGGCGGCCGTCCGGCAGAGGTCGGCGCCCTTGTCGCTGAGCGTCACTAGCCGCGCCCTCGCGTCACTCGGATCGGGCCGGCGGATGACGTAGCCGCCCCGTTCGAGCTGGTCGACCAGCGAGCCGGCGGTCTGCTTGGTCACCCGCGCCTCCTCGGCGAGGTCGGTGAGCCTGGACCCGCCGGGGCTCAGCCTCTGGAGCAGCCGCGACTGCGCGACGGTCACGTCGGTGACGCCCGATCGCTCCAGCGCGGCCATCACCCGGCTCTCGGCATCGCGATGGGCGATGAACATCAACACCGCGGTCCCGGGCTGCTCTGTCATACCCGTTGACTTTAGTACGAGGACCTGACTAAATTAGTCAGTAATCCTGACTATCGGAGGGCGCATGGACGAGCAGACCGTCTGGCGGCACATCGGAACGCAGCGCCGTGAACTCGCCGACCTCATCGAAGCCGTCGACGCCGGCGCCCCGGACGTGTGGGACACCCCGTCGCTGTGCGACGGCTGGACGGTGCGCGACGTGGCGGCGCACCTCACCCATGGCACCCTTCCGTTGCCCCGGATGCTGTTCGAGGCCGCGCGCAGCGGCTTCCGGTTCAACGCCGTGGTCGATCGCATGGCTCGCGCCGACCGCAGCACTCCCGCCGAGATCGCGTCGACCTTGCGTACCGTCGCCGACTCGCGGCGCCACCCGCCGGGCACTTCAGCGGTCGAACCGCTGATCGACGTGCTGGTGCACGGGCAGGACCTGTGCGTCCCGCTGGGTATCGACCGCCCGATGCCCACCGACGCGGCGGTCACCGCCGCACAGCGGGCGTGGGACATGGGCTTCCCGTTCCGGGCCCGCCAACGCTGCGCGGGTCGGCGACTGGTGGCTACGGATGCCGACTTCGCGGTCGGGGAGGGGCGGGAGGTGGCCGCGCCGATCCGCGATCTGCTCCTGCTGCTCACCGGCAGGCAGGCCACAATCGCCTCGGCGGCCGAATAGGTCAGTTCGCCGGTTCGGTCCGCAGCCCGGCGACGATGTAGCGGCGTGCGTGCCGAAGGACGGAGGCGTGGTCGTCGAGGTCGCACTGCTCACCCGGCACGGTCGCGAGGCTCATCATGATGCGAGCGATCCACTCGGCCGCTTCGGCGCAGTCGGTGTCCGGATGGATCTCCGCGCTGTCGACGGCCGCCTGCACGTAGGGCACCCAGAAAGCGGCGATCTCCGGGATGAGCCCCCGCACGCCCAGTCCCACACACGCGGTGAAGGCTTCCGGCTCCTCCTGCCGGAGCTTGAGCACCAGCGCCCCGGGCGTCTCGGACTCCCGGCGCGCCAGCGCAACGCCCACGGCGATTCGCTGGTCGAGTCCGGTGACCGCGTCCAGACGGGTGCGCGATTCGGTCCAGAAGGCTTCGTTGAGACGCACGATGGCGGCGCCGAGCAGCTCTGACTTGTCCGGGAAGTGCCGATAGAGCCAGCCGCGGCTGACGCCGGCCACCTCGGCGACCTCCGAGACGGTCGTCGCGCGGATTCCCTTCGCGGTCAGGCACTGTTCTGCCGCGTCGATCAGTCGGTCCCGAACGGACCGCGGGCCGGGTCCGCCGGCCGGGGCGGCCGCGGAATCGGTCGCTGATTCTCTCCCGGTGTCCACGCTCACCGCCTTATCTTCGCAGATGACGGGTTCGTCTTCGGTGATGTACGCTGCGCGCGGTCGATCCAGAAGACATATCGCAAAATCTGTTCACAAGGGGGTCGGGTGGCCGAGACGGTGCAGCAGCTGCTCCGGACACGCAGAAGCGACGACGGTGTGGCCGTCACCTACGACGGGCAGAGCTGGACCTGGCGCGAGCACCTCGGCGAGGCGGAGGCACAGGCGGCCGCGCTGATCGCGATCGCCGATCCCGACCGCCCCCTGCACGTCGGCGTGCTGTTGGGCAACACCCCCGACATGCTCACCGCGATGGCGGCCGCCGGTCTCGGCGGCTATGTGGTGTGCGGCATCAACGACACCCGCCGAGGAGAGGCGCTCCTCCGGGATGTCCGCCGGGCCGACTGTCAGATCCTTCTCACCGACGACGCCCATGTCGGGCTGCTGGACGGTCTTGACCTCGGCGGGGTGCGGCTCCTCGTGGTGGGCGGCGGTGAGTGGAAGGAACTCCTGACCCGAGCCGGCCCGCTGACGCCGCATCGCGAGGTCAGCGCCACCGACACCTTCATGCTGATCTTCACGTCCGGCACCAGCGGCGATCCGAAGGCCGTCAAGATGATGCACGCGATGGTGCTGCTTGCCGGGGCGGCGCTGGCGGGCCGCTACGACCTCACTCCCGCCGATGTCTGCTACCTGTCCATGCCGCTGTTCCACAGCAACGCGGTGCTCGCCGGCTGGTCGGTGGCGCTGAATTCCGGTGCGGCGATGGCGCCCGCGCACTTCAGCGCCTCACGCTTCCTCGACGACGTCCGCCGCTACGGCGTCACCTACATGAACTACGTCGGCAAGCCGCTGGCCTACATCCTCGCCGGCCCCGAGCGGCCTGACGACCACGACAACCCGCTGCGGGTCGCCTTCGGCAACGAGGCCGGTGACCGGGACATCGCTGAGTTCGCGCGCCGCTTCGGATGCGAGGTGTGGGACGGCTTCGGGTCCACCGAGAACGCGGTCACCGTGACCCGCGAGGACGGCTGCCCGCCCGGCTCGATCGGCAAGGGCTTCCCGGGCGTGGCGATCTACGACTCGGAGACGCTGACCGAATGCGCCGTCGCCGAATTCGACGAACACGGCGCGCTGGTCAACGGCGACGCCGCCATCGGGGAACTGGTCAACACGCAGGGCGCTGGCATGTTCGCCGGCTACTACAACGATCGGGACGCCACCGACGAGAGGATGCGGCACGGCATGTTCTGGTCCGGCGACCTGGCCTACCGGGACGCGGACGGCTGGATCTACCTGGCCGGCCGGACCGACGACTGGATGCGGGTGGACGGCGAGAACATGACCGCCGCGCCGATCGAACGCATCCTGATCCGCCAGCCCGCGATCAACCAGGTCGCCGTCTACCCGGTGCCCGACGAGCACGTCGGAGACCAGGTGATGGCCGCACTCGTGCTGGGCGTAGGTGCCACGCTGACGCCCGAGGAGTTCGGCGCGTTCCTCGCCGCGCAGCCGGATCTGTCACCGAAGGCGTGGCCGCGCCATGTGTGGATCGCCGATGCACTCCCCAGCACCGCCACCAACAAGGTGCTCAAGCGCGAACTGGTCGCGTTGGGCATCGAATCCGCGGGCAGGCGGCTCTGGCGCCGCGACGGCCGCACCTACTCGGGGGTCGGCGAGCGGGAATAGGGGCCGCCGGGTGCGTGTTTAGGCTGTTGGCGGTTGACCTGGCATAATGGACCGCCGACACCTCGGTTCCGGTTCACGCCGCAGCATCCCGGCACGGGAGGGCGACCCGGATCCCACGATCGAAGAGGAAACCATGAAATCAGGCATTCACCCTGACTATGTCGAGACCACCGTGCTGTGCGGCTGTGGTGCCAGCTTCACCACCCGCAGCACGAAGAAGAGCGGCAACATCACCGTCGAGGTCTGCTCGCAGTGCCACCCGTTCTACACCGGCAAGCAGAAGATCCTCGACAGCGGCGGCCGCGTCGCGCGCTTCGAGAAGCGCTACGGCAAGCGGACCAAAGCTTCCGAGGGCAACTAGCTGACCGATCGGCGCCCGCTCTGCGCTGCTTGCGCAGGCCGGGCGCCGTTTCGTGGGTAGGGTTCGACGTCGCGAGGCCAAGGAGGCGAGATGAGCGACACCGCATCGGCGATCGACGCCATCGTCGCCGAGCATGCCGAGCTGGAACTGCGCCTGTCCGAACCCGAACTGCATGCCGATCCGGCCGCCGCCCGCAAGGTCGGCCGCCGGTTCGCCCAGATTTCGCCGATCGTGGCCACCTACCGCAAGCTCGAGACCGCGCGCGGTGATCTCGAGGCGGCACGCGAACTCGCCGCCGACGACGCTTCGTTCGCCGCAGAGGTCGACGAATTGACCGCGACGGTGGAGCGGCTCGAGACGGCGCTGACCGATCTGCTGGCGCCACGTGACCCGCATGACGCCGATGACATCGTGCTCGAGGTGAAGTCCGGCGAGGGCGGCGAGGAGTCCGCGTTGTTCGCGGCCGACCTCGCCCGCATGTACACCCGGTACGCCGAACGGCACGGCTGGACTGTGACCGTGCTCGACGAGACCGGGTCCGACCTCGGCGGATACAAGGACGCGACGCTCTCCATCCGCAGCAAGGGCGATTCCGCCGACGGGGTGTGGTCGCGGCTGAAGTTCGAAGGCGGGGTGCACCGCGTCCAGCGAGTGCCGGTCACCGAGTCCCAGGGGCGCGTCCACACGTCCGCGGCGGGCGTACTGGTGTATCCCGAGCCCGAGGAAGTCGAACAGGTGCAGATCGACGAGTCCGATCTGCGCATCGACGTCTACCGGTCCTCGGGCAAGGGCGGTCAGGGCGTGAACACCACCGACTCCGCCGTGCGCATCACGCATCTGCCCACCGGCATCGTCGTCACCTGCCAGAACGAACGCTCGCAGCTGCAGAACAAGGCGCGGGCGATGCAGGTCCTCGCGGCCCGGCTGCAGTCGCTGGCCGAGGAGCAGGCCCAGGCCGACGCGTCGGCCGACCGCGCGAGCCAGATCCGCACCGTGGACCGCAGCGAACGCATCCGGACGTACAACTTCCCGGAGAACCGGATCGCCGACCACCGGATCAACTTCAAGGCCCACAACCTCGACCAGGTCCTCGACGGGGACCTGGATCCCTTGTTCGACGCGCTGGCCGCGGCCGACCGGCAGGCCCGGCTGCAGAGCGCGTCGTGAGCGTCGCCGACAGGCCCGTGACGATGCGTCAGCTGATCGACGCCGCCGCGGACCAGTTGGCCGCCGCGGGAGTCGGGTCGCCGCGCGTCGACGCCGAACTGCTCGCCGCCCACGTGGCGGGGACCGACCGCGGCCGGCTCGCCTTCACCGTCCCCGAGGACGGCTTCGCCGAACGCTTCGGCCGGGTGGTCGCCCGGCGCGCCGAGCGCGTGCCGCTGCAGCACCTCACGGGTACCGCGGCCTTCGGTCCGGTCGACCTGCACGTCGGCCCGGGAGTGTTCATCCCGCGACCAGAGACCGAAGCGCTGCTCGAGTGGGCGCTGGCCCAGCCCCTGCCGCCCCAAGCGGTGATCGTCGACCTGTGCACGGGCTCGGGCGCGCTGGCGGTCGCGCTGGCGGCCGGGTGCCCCGCCGCTCGGGTGATCGGTGTCGACGACTCCGCCGAGGCCCTGACCTACGCACGCCGCAACGCCGCCGGTACGGCGGTGGAACTGGTGCGCGCCGACGCCACCGCGGCCGACCTTCTCGCCGACCTCGACGGCGCCGTCGACCTGCTGGTCGCCAACCCGCCCTACATTCCCACCGATGCTGCGCTGGAACCTGAAGTGGCACAGCATGATCCGGCGCACGCATTGTACGGCGGCCCGGACGGGATGGCGGTGATCGACCGGATCGTCGACGTCGCCGCCCGGTTGCTGCGACCAGGCGGGCTCTGTGCCGTGGAGCACGACGACACCACATCGCAGCGCACCGTCGACGCGTTCGCCGGCACCGGACACTTCGCCGGCGTCACGGCGCGACGCGACCTCACCGGGCGGCCCCGCTTCGCGACCGCCGTGCGGAGCGAGTGAGAGGCTGGCAGACGTGAGCGAACAGTTCGATTGCGCCATGCCCGGCGAGCGCGAAACGGGCATCGCGTCGGCGATCAGCGCACTCAAGGGCGGCCGCCTGGTCGTGATGCCCACCGACACCGTCTACGGCATCGGCGCCGACGCGTTCGACAACGAAGCCGTCGCCGCGCTGCTCGCGGCCAAAGGCCGCGGTCGGGACATGCCGGTGCCCGTGCTGGTGGGGTCCTGGGACACCATCGGCGGCCTGGTGTACTCGGTGCCGCAGAGCGCCCGGGAGCTGATCCGCGCGTTCTGGCCCGGCGCCCTCAGCCTCGTCGTGCGGCAGGCCCCGTCGCTGCAGTGGGACCTCGGCGACGCGAACGGCACCGTCATGTTGCGCATGCCGCTGCATCCCGTGGCGATCGAACTGCTGCGCGAGGTGGGCCCGTTGGCCGTGTCGAGCGCCAACATCTCCGGCCGGCCCGCGGCGATCACCGTCGCGCAGGCCCGCGAGCAACTCGGCGACCTGGTCGAGGTCTACCTCGACGGCGGTCCCGCCGAGCAGCAGGCCGCGTCGACGATCGTCGACCTCACCGGCACGCATCCCCGGGTGCTGCGGCAGGGACCGGTGACCGTGGACGCCATCGCCGGTGTGCTGGGCGTCGAGGCCACGAGCCTGACCGCCACGACGGACTGACCGTGTCGTCGACACTGCTGGCACTCACCGACCGAGGGGCGGGCGTACCGCTGCGGGAACTGGCGCTCGTCGGCCTGACCGCGGCGATCATCACCTACCTCGCCACCGGGTGGGTGCGGGTGCTGGCGACCCGCTGGGGTGCGGTGGCCTACCCGCGGGAACGCGATGTCCACCTGCAACCGACACCGCGCATGGGCGGGCTCGCGATGTACGTGGGCGTCGTGTTCGCGGTGCTGCTCGCCTCCCAGCTGCCGGCGTTGACGCGCGGTTTCGTCTACTCCTCGGGGCTCCCGGCGGTCGTCGTCGCCGGCGGGCTGATCATGGTGGTCGGTCTCATCGACGACCGCTGGGGGCTCGACGCACTGACCAAATTCGCCGGCCAGATCACCGCAGCCAGCGTGATGGTCACGATGGGCGTGGCGTGGAGCGTGCTCTACATCCCGATCGGCGGAGTCGGCACCATCGTGCTCGACCAGGTCGCGTCGATCCTGCTGACGCTTGCGCTGACCGTGGCGATCGTGAATGCGATGAACTTCGTGGACGGGCTGGACGGGCTGGCGGCCGGCCTGGGGCTCATCACCGCGTCCGCGATCTGCATCTTCTCGGTCGGGCTGCTGCGCGACCACGGCGGCGACGTGCTGTTCTATCCACCCGCGGTGATCTCCGTGGTACTCGCCGGCGCGTGTCTGGGGTTCCTACCGCACAACTTCCACAAGGCCCGCATCTTCATGGGCGACTCCGGGTCGATGCTGATCGGCCTCATGCTGGCGGCCGCATCGACCACCGCCGCCGGACCGATCTCGCAGACCGCCTATGGCGCGCGCGACGTGTTCGCGCTGCTGTCACCGTTCCTGCTCGTGGTCGCGGTGATGTTCGTGCCGGCCCTCGACATGCTGCTCGCGATCATCCGCCGCACCCGCGCGGGGCTGAGCCCGTTCAGCCCGGACAAGATGCACCTGCACCACCGATTGCTCGAGATCGGGCACTCTCATCGCCGCGTCGTGCTGCTCATCTACCTGTGGGTCGGCATCGTGGCCCTCGGCGCCGCGAGCACCATCTTCTTCGATCCCCGGCACACCGGGGCGGTGATGGCAGGGGCGATCGTGATCGCCGTCGTGGTCACGCTGATTCCGTTGCGCAGACGTCGGGACGACCCTGTCGACGACGCGACGGACGAGGTGTACGACAAATAGTAGTAGGTCGCATTTTGTGGCTCTCACCATGTGTTAGGGTTTGGTGAGAACCCGAAATCAACCTCGCGGGTTGCCGGCCCCCGGGCCGTCGGTGTCAGCCTTTCGGACACCGCTCGGAACGGACAAACGACCGACAGATCGACCGACCACAGGAGCTGCCCCTTGGGTGATTCCCGCGCGCCCGTCGCCCTCCGATACGCTACGGACGCTCACAGGAATCATCGGGACCGGCTCCTTCGAACTCCATACGACGACCGCGGGATTGAGGTGAAGCAGTGACGACGCCAGCGCAGGACGCGCCGTTGGTGTTCCCGTCCGTGGCCTTCCGGCCGCTGCGCCTGCTTCTCATCTGCGCGGCCGTGTCGGGCCTGATCACGGTCGCCGCCGCACTCGTCGGATATCCGCTGTTCGGCCTGTTCTTCGCGATCGGCATGGCGCTCGGTCTCACCAATGCGCTGCTGGTCCGGCGGGCGGTGGATTCCATCACCGCCGGCGATCACCCGCTGAAGAAGAAGATGGCGCTCAACTCGGCCTCCCGGCTGCTGGCGATCACCGTCGTCGGCCTGACCATCGCGTTCGTATTCCGTCCGATGGGCCTCGGCGTGCTCTTCGGTCTGGCACTGTTCCAGGTGGTCCTCGTCCTCAGCACCTCTCTGCCGGTTCTCAAGAAGCTCCGCGCAGGTGACGGTGATCAGGTCGCGGGCCCCGCTCCCGACGCTTCGACATCCAACGACGGATAGCTCAAGGACTGATTCGTAGATGACTGAAAGTGTGCTCGCCCTCGAGGTTGGTCACCACATCGAACAGAAGTGGTTCGGCCTGACGGTCAACGTGGACACCGTCCTGTCCACCGCGATCGCCGGCGCCATCGTCATCGCCCTGGCGTTCTTCCTGCGCGCCAAGGTCACCTCCACCGGCGTGCCCGGCGGCGTCCAGCTGTTCTTCGAGGCGATCACCATCCAGATGCGCAACCAGGTGGAGAGCGCGATCGGCATGCGCATCGCACCGTTCGTGCTGCCGCTGGCGGTCTCGCTGTTCTGCTTCATCCTGTTCGCGAACTGGTTGTCGGTGCTTCCGGTGCAGTACACCGACTCCGAGGGCGTCACCACCGAGCTGATCAAGCCGCCCGCCTCGGACATCAACTTCGTGCTCGCGCTCGCACTGTTCGTGTTCATCTGTTACCACCTCGCCGGCATCTGGCGGCGCGGCGTCATCGGTCACCCCATCAAGGTCGCCAAGGGTCACGTCGCCTTCCTCGCGCCGATCAACATCGTCGAGGAGATCGCCAAGCCGATCTCGCTGTCGCTGCGACTCTTCGGCAACATCTTCGCCGGCGGCATCATGGTCGGATTGATCGCGCTATTCCCGGCGTGGATCCTGTGGCTGCCCAACGCGATCTGGAAGTCGTTCGACCTCTTCATCGGCCTGATCCAGGCCTTCATCTTCGCTCTGCTGACGATCCTGTACTTCGGGCAGTCGATGGAGCTCGACCACGACAGCGATCACGCCTCAGACCATGCGGAACAGGGCGCGGCCGACAAGCACTAGAACCAGCAGTATCCGTTAGACCCACACAGAACCTGGCGACAACCAACAGCCAGTTATCAAGGAGGATAAGGAATGGATCCCACTATCGCTGCAGGCGCGCTCATCGGCGGTGGTCTGATCATGGCCGGCGGCGCGATCGGCGCGGGTATCGGTGACGGTATCGCCGGTAACGCCCTGATCTCGGGCATTGCCCGGCAGCCGGAGGCCCAGGGTCGACTCTTCACTCCGTTCTTCATCACCGTCGGCCTGGTCGAGGCGGCCTACTTCATCAACCTCGCCTTCATGGCGCTGTTCGTCTTCGCCACCCCGGTCGGCTAATTCGTCGTCATGGGTGAACTGACCGTAACCGTCCTGGCGGCCGAAGAGGGTGGGGGGACCAGTAACTTCCTGGTCCCCAACGGCACCTTCTTCTTCGTGCTGCTCATCTTCCTGATCGTGCTCGGCGTGATCGGGAAATGGGTGGTGCCACCGGTCAGCAAGGTGTTGGCCGAGCGCGAGGCGATGCTCGCGAAGACGGCAGCCGACAACAAGAAGGCGGCAGAACAGATGGCCAGGGCCCAGGCTGACTACGACGAGACGATGGCCGCTGCGCGCGGCGAGGCGTCGTCGATTCGTGACGAAGCCCGGTCCGAAGGCCGCAAGGTCGTCGACGGGGCGCGGGCCGAGGCCGGCGGCGAGGTGTCCGACAAGCTGCAGTCCGCCAACGCGGAACTGGAGCAGACCGCGTCGAGGACGACGAGCGAGCTCGAGTCTTCGGTGGACGGCCTGTCGAGCACACTGGCGAGCCGCATCCTGGGCGTCGACGTCAACGACACGTCGAGCGGGAGGCGTTGATGTCCACATTCATCGGACAGCTGGTCGGGTTCGCGCTCATCATCTACATCGCGGTCCGGTGGGTCGTACCGCCGGTTCGCACGATGATGAAGAACCAGCAGGAAGCGGTCCGCGCGGCGCTCGAGGAGAGCAAAGCTGCGGCCGACAAGCTGGCCAGCGCCGACCAGCGGCACGCCAAGGCCGTCGAGGACGCCAAGGCAGCCGGCGTCAAGCTGACCGAAGAGGCCCGCACCGACTCGACCCGCATCGCCGAGCAGCTGCGCGAGCAGGCCGAGGTCGAGGCTGAACGCATCAAAGTCCAAGGCGAGCAACAGATCCACCTGCTTCGTCAGCAGACCATCCGCAACCTACGGCAGCATCTGGGCCTCGAGTCGGTGCAGAAGGCCGAGGAGATCGTTCGCAACTACGTGGCCGACCCGGGCGCGCAGTCGCAGACGGTCGACCGGTTCCTCGACCAGCTCGACGAGATGGCGCCGTCGCCGGCGGTGCTGGAAGCCGGTGCGACGCTCAACCTTCGGGCGGCCAGCCGCGAGGCGCTGGCCGAACTGGTCAAGAAGTTCGACTCGGTCACCGAGGGGGCCGATGCCGCGGCCCTGACCACGTTGGCCGACGAGATCGCCGCGGTGGCCAGGCTGCTCCTCACCGAGCCGGCGCTGAACAGCCACCTCGCCGAGCCGACCGACGAATCGGACGCCAAGATGCGCCTACTGGAGCGTCTGTTCGGCGGCAAGGTCGGCGACACCTCGTACGACCTCCTCAAAACGGCTGTCTCGCAACGGTGGTCGAATGAGGGCAACCTCGTCGATGCGCTCGAGCATGTGGCACGGCTCGCCCTGCTGGCTCGTGCCGAGCGGGACGGCCAGAGCGAAGAGGTCGAAGAGCAGCTGTTCCGGGTCGGTCGTGTCCTCGACACGGAGTCGCGGTTCAACCGGCTGCTGTCCGACCCGACGGTGCCGGCCGACAAGCGGATCGAGTTGCTGGACAAAGTGCTCGAGGCCGGCGGGGGAGTCAACGACACCGCCGCAGCGCTGCTGCGGCTGACGATCGGACTGCTGCGTGGCGAGCTCGCCGACGCGGCGGTGGCCGACCTGGCCGAGCTTGCGGTGACACGGCGCGGTGAAGCCGTCGCCGAGGTGACCGCCGCAGCCGAGCTGTCCGACGAGCAGCGCACCCGCCTGACCGAGGTGCTCAGCCGGATCTACGGCACCGCGGTGTCGGTCCAGCTGAATGTCGACCCCGACATCCTCGGCGGGCTTCTGATCACCGTCGGTGACGAGGTCATCGACGGATCCATCTCCTCCCGGTTGGCCGCCGCCCGCAGTGGGCTGCCGGACTGACCCACGAACTCGCGCAGTAACAAACACAAAGGCAGGAAGACGAAAAGCCATGGCAGAGTTGACAATCTCGGCTTCTGACATCGAAGGGGCGATCGAGGACTACGTCTCCTCCTTCACCGCCGACTCCGACCGCGAAGAGGTCGGCGTCGTCATCGATGCCGGTGACGGTATCGCGCACGTCGAGGGCCTGCCCTCGGTGATGACCCAGGAGTTGCTGGAGTTCCCCGGCGGTGTCCTCGGAGTCGCGCTGAATCTCGACGAGCACAACATCGGCGCGGTGATCCTGGGCGACTTCGAGAAGATCGAAGAGGGCCAGCAGGTCAAGCGCACCGGCGAGGTGCTCTCCGTGCCGGTGGGCGACGGCTTCCTCGGCCGGGTGATCAACCCGCTCGGTCAGCCACTCGACGGGCAGGGCGACATCGAGTCCGAGACGCGCCGGGCGCTCGAGCTGCAGGCCCCCTCGGTGGTGCAGCGGCAGGGCGTGTCCGAGCCGCTGCAGACCGGTATCAAGGCCATCGACAGCCAGACGCCGATCGGCCGCGGCCAGCGCCAGCTGATCATCGGTGACCGCAAGACGGGCAAGACCGCGGTCTGCGTGGACACCATCCTCAACCAGCGCCAGGCCTGGGAGACCGGTGACCCCAAGCAGCAGGTGCGTTGCGTGTACGTCGCGATCGGCCAGAAGGGCACCACGATCGCATCGGTCAAGCGGGCCCTCGAAGAGGGTGGCGCGATGGAGTACACCACCATCGTCGCGGCGCCGGCCTCTGACGCCGCCGGCTTCAAATGGCTTGCGCCCTACACCGGTTCGGCCATCGGTCAGCACTGGATGTACGACGGCAAGCACGTGCTGATCGTGTTCGACGACCTGTCCAAGCAGGCCGACGCCTACCGCGCGATCTCGCTGCTGCTGCGTCGTCCGCCGGGCCGCGAAGCCTTCCCCGGCGACGTGTTCTACCTGCACTCGCGCCTGCTGGAGCGCTGCGCGAAGCTGTCCGATGAGCTCGGCGGCGGATCGATGACGGGGCTGCCGATCATCGAGACCAAGGCGAACGACATCTCGGCGTTCATTCCCACCAACGTCATCTCGATCACCGACGGTCAGTGCTTCCTGGAGTCCGACCTGTTCAACCAGGGCGTCCGGCCGGCCATCAACGTCGGTGTGTCGGTGTCGCGCGTCGGTGGCGCCGCACAGATCAAAGCCATGAAAGAGGTGGCCGGCTCGCTGCGTCTGGAGCTCTCGCAGTACCGCGAGCTGGAGTCCTTCGCGGCATTCGCCTCGGACCTCGATCCCGCATCCAAGGCGCAGCTGGACCGCGGTGCACGCCTCGTGGAGCTGCTCAAGCAGCCGGCCTACACCCCGTACCCGGTCGAGGATCAGGTGATCGCGATCTTCCTCGGCACCAAGGGCCACCTGGATTCGGTGCCGGTGGAGGATGTTTCGCGTTTCGAGCGTGAGATCCTCGAGCATGTCAAGGGTTCTCACGGGGAGATCCTCGACGAGATCCGCGAGACCAAGAAGCTCTCCGAGGAGACCGCGGACAAGCTCACCGACGTCATCAACGAGTTCAAGAAGGGGTTCTCGGCCTCTGACGGAAGCTCGGTGGCGGTGAACGAGCACGAGGCCGAGGCGATGGACGAAGAGGACGTCGAGAAGGAGTCGGTCAAGGTCCGCAAGCCGGCGCCCAAGAAGTAGGACCGGAAAGGTTCTGGAGAGCTAGATGGCTGCAACACTGCGTGAGCTACGCGGGCGGATCAGGTCCGCCGGGTCGATCAAGAAGATCACCAAGGCCCAGGAGATGATCGCCACCTCGCGGATCGCGAAGGCCCAGGCTCGAGTCGAAGCGGCTCGGCCGTACAGCACCGAGATCACCAACATGCTCACCGAGCTGGCAAGCGCGAGCGCGCTGGATCATCCGCTGCTCGTCGCGCGGGAGAACCCGAGGCGCGCCGCGGTGCTGGTGGTGTCGTCCGACCGCGGGTTGTGCGGTGCCTACAACGCCAACGTGCTTCGGCAGGCCGAGGAGCTCTTCTCCCTTCTCCGTGAAGAGGGCAAGGACCCGGTGGTGTACGCCGTCGGCCGGAAAGCGCTCGGGTTCTACAACTTCCGCCAGCGCGACGTCATCGAGTCGTGGACCGGCTTCTCGGAGCGGCCCACCTACGAACAGGCCAAGGAGATCGCTGAGACGCTGGTGGCCTCCTTCATGTCGGGCGTGGACGACGAGGGCGACGACCCGGGCGACGACGGCATCCTCGGTGTCGACGAACTGCACATCGTCTTCACCGAGTTCAAGTCGATGCTGTCGCAGTCGGCGGTGGCCCGCCGGATCGCACCGATGGTGGTCGAGTACGTCGGCGACGAGGAGCCCGAGGACGGACCGCGCACGCTGTTCTCCTTCGAACCCAACGCCGAAACGCTGTTCGACGCACTGCTTCCGCGCTACGTCGCCACCCGGGTGTACGCGGCGCTGCTCGAAGCGGCCGCGTCGGAGTCCGCTGCCCGACGGCGCGCGATGAAGTCGGCCACCGACAACGCCGACGATCTGATCAAGTCCCTGACGCTGGCGGCCAACCGCGAACGTCAGGCTCAGATCACCCAGGAAATCAGCGAGATCGTCGGCGGCGCCAACGCGCTGGCCGACGCCAAGTGACCTTCAGCAGAACGCCCCGTTAGGAAGCGAAGAGAAAATGAGTGCACCAGCCAAAGACAGGGACACCACGGGTCGCGTGGTCCGCATCACCGGCCCCGTGGTCGACGTGGAGTTCCCGCGTGGTTCCGTTCCCGAGTTGTTCAACGCGCTGCACGCCGACATCTCCTACAAGGAGCTGTCCAAGAAGCTGACCCTCGAGGTCGCGCAGCACCTCGGCGACAACCTGGTGCGCACCATCTCGATGCAGCCGACGGACGGTCTCGTTCGCGGCGTCGAGGTGACCGACACCGGCGACTCGATCTCGGTGCCCGTCGGTGACGGCGTCAAGGGGCACGTGTTCAACGCGCTCGGTGACTGCCTCGACGAGCCCGGCTACGGCAAGGACTTCGAGCACTGGTCGATCCACCGCAAGCCGCCGCCCTTCTCGGAGCTGGAGCCCCGCACCGAGATGCTGGAGACCGGTCTGAAGGTCGTCGACCTGCTGACTCCGTACGTGCGCGGCGGCAAGATCGCGCTGTTCGGTGGCGCCGGTGTGGGCAAGACGGTGCTCATCCAGGAGATGATCAACCGCATCGCCCGCAACTTCGGTGGCACCTCCGTGTTCGCCGGCGTCGGCGAGCGCACCCGCGAAGGCAACGACCTGTGGGTCGAGCTCGAGGACGCCAACGTGCTCAAGGACACCGCGTTGGTGTTCGGTCAGATGGACGAGCCCCCGGGCACCCGTATGCGCGTCGCGCTCTCCGCGCTGACCATGGCGGAGTACTTCCGCGACGAGCAGGGCCAGGACGTGCTGCTGTTCATCGACAACATCTTCCGGTTCACCCAGGCCGGCTCCGAGGTGTCCACGCTGCTCGGCCGTATGCCGTCCGCCGTGGGCTACCAGCCGACGCTGGCCGACGAGATGGGCGAGCTGCAGGAGCGCATCACCTCGACGCGTGGCAAGTCGATCACCTCGATGCAGGCCGTCTACGTGCCCGCCGACGACTACACCGACCCGGCTCCGGCCACCACGTTCGCGCACCTCGACGCGACCACCGAGCTGTCTCGTACCGTGTTCTCGAAGGGCATCTTCCCGGCCGTGGACCCGCTGGCATCGTCCTCGACGATTCTCGATCCGTCCGTGGTCGGCGACGAGCACTACCGCGTCGCTCAGGAAGTCATCCGTATCCTGCAGCGTTACAAGGATCTTCAGGACATCATCGCGATCCTCGGTATCGACGAGCTGGCCGAGGAGGACAAGCAGCTGGTGCAGCGCGCCCGCCGCATCGAGCGCTTCCTGAGCCAGAACATGATGGCCGCCGAGCAGTTCACCGGTCAGCCCGGTTCGACGGTGCCGCTCAAGGAGACCATCGAGGCGTTCGACAAGCTGACCAAGGGCGACTTCGACCACCTGCCCGAGCAGGCGTTCTTCCTCATCGGTGGACTCGACGATCTGGCGAAGAAGGCCGAAAGCCTCGGCGCCAAGCTGTGACCGGCGCAGTGGCATCGAGGAAGGTGGTGTGACGTGGCGGAGATGAACGTCGAGATCGTCGCCGTGGAACGCGAACTGTGGGCCGGCGAGGCCACCTTCGTGTTCACCCGCACCACCGCCGGTGAGATCGGGATCCTGCCGCGGCACATCCCGCTGGTGGCCCAACTCGTCGACGACGCGATGGTGCGTGTCGAGCGCGACGGCGAGGACGATCTGCGCATCGCCGTCGACGGCGGGTTCCTGTCCGTCACGGAGGAGGCCGTGCGCATTCTCGTCGAGAACGCGCAGTTCGAGTCCGAGATCAACGCCGACGAAGCCAAGCAGGACTCCGAGTCCGACGATCCCAGGAAAGCTGCCTGGGGACGTGCGCGACTGCGGGCACTGGGCCAGATCGACTAGCGGGTCAGCCGATGAGCGCGTCCATGCTGTTCATGGTCGCGCTGGTCAGCGTGCTGCTACTGATCGTCGTCGCGCTGAGTTACCGGCTGTGGAAGCTGCGGCAGGTCGGCGGCACGGCGGCGATTCTGCGCGACGTGCCCGCGGTCGGCGGCCACGGGTGGCGCCACGGCGTCATGCGCTACCGCGGCGGTGACGCGCAGTTCTACCGGTTGTCGAGCCTGCGGTGGTGGCCCGACCGGACTCTGAGCCGGCGCGGCCTGGAAGTGGTGTCCCGGCGGTCGCCGCGCGGCGATGAGTTCGACATCATGACCGACGAGATCGTCGTGCTCGAATTGCGCGATGTCGACCCTGATCGTGGGCGGGGCTACGAGATCGCCCTCGACCGCGGCGCCCTCACCGCGTTCACCTCCTGGGTGGAGTCGCGGCCCTCGCCGCGCGCGCGGCGCCGCAGTTACTGACTTCCGCCGCCCGGCTTCCAGAGCACGTCTCCGTCGGGGTTGGCCACCCGCGACAGGATGAACAGCAGGTCGGACAGCCGGTTGAGGTACTTCGCCGGCAACACGCTGATCGAATCCCCGTGCGTCTCGACCGCATGCCAGGCGGACCGTTCCGCGCGGCGCGCCACGGTACGTGCGACGTGCAGGAGCGCCGACAGGCCGGTGCCGCCGGGCAGGATGAACGAGTTGAGCGCAGGCAGCTGCTCGTTGAACTCGTCGCACCACTGCTCCAGCCGGTCGATGTAGCTCTGCCGGATGCGCAGCGGCGGGTATTCGGGGTTCTCCACCACGGGAGTCGACAGGTCGGCACCCGCGTCGAACAGGTCGTTCTGGATCTGGCGCAGCACCGCGAGGATGCGCTGATCAGGCTGTCCCAGCGCCACCGCGACACCGATCGCGGCGTTGGTCTCGTCACAATCGGCGTAGGCCACCAGCCGCGCGTCACTCTTCGATACCCGGCTGAAATCACTGAGTCCTGTGGTGCCGTCGTCGCCGGTCCGGGTGTAGATCCGCGTGAGGTGCACTGCCATGCCCAAACGGTACGGGACGCGTGCGCCGGCGGGCGCGCGGGAAACTGACATGACCAGAAGCGCTGTTTACACTGACCGGCGTGGGCGAGCGTTTCGTGGTGACCGGCGGCAGTCGGTTGGCGGGCGAAGTGACCGTCGGTGGTGCCAAGAACAGCGTTCTGAAGTTGATGGCCGCATCTCTGCTGGCCGAGGGCACCAGCACGATCACGAACTGTCCGGACATCCTCGACGTACCGCTGATGGCCGAGGTCCTCCGCGGGCTCGGGGCCACCGTCGAACTCGACGGTGACGTCGTCCGGATCACCTCGCCGGACGAGCCCAAGTACGACGCCGACTTCGCCGCCGTGCGTCAGTTCCGCGCGTCGGTCTGTGTGCTGGGCCCGCTGGTCGGTCGCTGCAAGCGGGCGAAGGTGGCATTGCCCGGCGGTGACGCGATCGGCTCCCGTCCGCTCGACATGCATCAGGCCGGTCTGCGCCAGCTCGGCGCCCGGTGCAACATCGAACACGGCTGCGTGGTCGCCGAGGCGGACCACCTGCACGGCGCCGAGATCCAGCTGGAGTTCCCGTCGGTCGGCGCCACCGAGAACATTTTGATGGCCGCCGTGCTGGCCGACGGCGTGACCACGATCCACAACGCCGCCCGCGAACCCGACGTCGTGGATCTGTGCACGATGCTCAACCAGATGGGCGCGCAGATCTCGGGTGCGGGTTCCTCGACCCTGACGATCAACGGCGTCGACAAGCTCTATCCGACCGAACATCGCGTCATCGGGGACCGGATCGTCGCCGCGACGTGGGGGATCGCCGCGGCGATGACGCGCGGCGACATCTCGGTCACAGGGGTGGACCCGGCGCATCTGCAGCTGGTCCTGCACAAGCTGCACGACGCCGGTGCGACGGTGACGCAGTCCGACGACGGCTTCCGCGTCGTCCAGTACGAGCGGCCCAAGGCGGTCAACGTCGCCACGCTGCCGTTCCCCGGTTTCCCGACGGACCTGCAGCCGATGGCGATCGGGTTGGCTGCGATCGCCGACGGTACGTCGATGATCACCGAGAACGTATTCGAGGCGAGGTTCCGCTTCGTCGAGGAGATGATCCGGCTCGGCGCCGACGCTCGCACCGACGGTCACCATGCGGTGGTGCGGGGGATCCCGCAGTTGTCGAGCGCCCCGGTGTGGTCCTCGGACATCCGTGCCGGCGCCGGCCTCGTGCTCGCCGGCCTCGTTGCCGATGGTGACACCGAGGTGCACGACGTCTTTCACATCGACCGCGGGTATCCGAAGTTCGTGGAAAATCTGACCAGTCTGGGTGCGGAGATCGAGCGCGTCGAGTAGCGTGCGCGGCCCGGATCAGGGTCGTGTGCAGGGCATTTGGGCGTCTGGCCGACAGCGCGTAGTATTTCCAACAGAAGCGCACGGCCCCGGTCGAAAGATTCGGGGCTGAGCCTTGACCGCCCTGATCGCATGCAGTACAGTGGCAGGGTTGCCTGAAAACGGCGGTGTTGTTTGAGAACTCAATAGTGTGTTTGGTGGTTTTTGTTTGTTGTTTTTGTTGTGTCCGCATTTTCCCGTTTGGGGGCGCAACGTTTTTTACAGATGCCAGTTTTGGTGTCTTTTGTTTTGTGATCGGATTTTTCTGATTCGAATTCTGCCTGGGTTTGGTCCTGGGGGTTTTTGTTTGGAGAGTTTGATCCTGGCTCAGGACGAACGCTGGCGGCGTGCTTAACACATGCAAGTCGAACGGAAAGGCCCTTCGGGGTACTCGAGTGGCGAACGGGTGAGTAACACGTGGGTGATCTGCCCTGCACTTTGGGATAAGCCTGGGAAACTGGGTCTAATACCGAATATGACCGCGCGTTTCATGGCGTGTGGTGGAAAGCTTTTGCGGTGTGGGATGGGCCCGCGGCCTATCAGCTTGTTGGTGGGGTAATGGCCTACCAAGGCGACGACGGGTAGCCGGCCTGAGAGGGTGTCCGGCCACACTGGGACTGAGATACGGCCCAGACTCCTACGGGAGGCAGCAGTGGGGAATATTGCACAATGGGCGCAAGCCTGATGCAGCGACGCCGCGTGAGGGATGACGGCCTTCGGGTTGTAAACCTCTTTCGCCAGGGACGAAGCGCAAGTGACGGTACCTGGAGAAGAAGCACCGGCCAACTACGTGCCAGCAGCCGCGGTAATACGTAGGGTGCGAGCGTTGTCCGGAATTACTGGGCGTAAAGAGCTCGTAGGTGGTTTGTCGCGTTGTTCGTGAAAACTCACAGCTTAACTGTGGGCGTGCGGGCGATACGGGCAGACTGGAGTACTGCAGGGGAGACTGGAATTCCTGGTGTAGCGGTGGAATGCGCAGATATCAGGAGGAACACCGGTGGCGAAGGCGGGTCTCTGGGCAGTAACTGACGCTGAGGAGCGAAAGCGTGGGGAGCGAACAGGATTAGATACCCTGGTAGTCCACGCCGTAAACGGTGGGTACTAGGTGTGGGTTTCCTTCCTTGGGATCCGTGCCGTAGCTAACGCATTAAGTACCCCGCCTGGGGAGTACGGCCGCAAGGCTAAAACTCAAAGGAATTGACGGGGGCCCGCACAAGCGGCGGAGCATGTGGATTAATTCGATGCAACGCGAAGAACCTTACCTGGGTTTGACATGCACAGGACGCCGGCAGAGATGTCGGTTCCCTTGTGGCCTGTGTGCAGGTGGTGCATGGCTGTCGTCAGCTCGTGTCGTGAGATGTTGGGTTAAGTCCCGCAACGAGCGCAACCCTTGTCTCATGTTGCCAGCACGTTATGGTGGGGACTCGTGAGAGACTGCCGGGGTCAACTCGGAGGAAGGTGGGGATGACGTCAAGTCATCATGCCCCTTATGTCCAGGGCTTCACACATGCTACAATGGCCGGTACAAAGGGCTGCGATGCCGTGAGGTGGAGCGAATCCTTTCAAAGCCGGTCTCAGTTCGGATCGGGGTCTGCAACTCGACCCCGTGAAGTCGGAGTCGCTAGTAATCGCAGATCAGCAACGCTGCGGTGAATACGTTCCCGGGCCTTGTACACACCGCCCGTCACGTCATGAAAGTCGGTAACACCCGAAGCCGGTGGCCTAACCCCTTGTGGGAGGGAGCCGTCGAAGGTGGGATCGGCGATTGGGACGAAGTCGTAACAAGGTAGCCGTACCGGAAGGTGCGGCTGGATCACCTCCTTTCTAAGGAGCACCACGAGACCTGGGCCCGCCCGCATCGTGTGGGAGTTCGGGAGTGTCAGGCGATTCGTTGGATGGCGGGTCTCTGTAGTGGAGGCGCGTCGGGTGCACTCGACAAACATTTATGTGCCGGAACGGGATTCAGCTTCGGCTGGGTTTTTCGGTGCGCGGCCATCAGACACACTATTGGGCTTTGAGACAACAGCCCGTTGGTTCCCTGTCTCGCCTGTTGTGGGCGGGGGCTGGGATTGGGTCGTGTTGTTGCCCTGCTTTGGTGGTGGGGTGTGGTGTTTGATTTGTGGATAGTGGTTGCGAGCATCTGGATGCGCTGGCTTTTGTGGGCTGGTGTGTCCGGTTGTAATGCAAATTTTTCTGATACCTGCGCGCGTCCCTTTGTGGGTGTGTGTGGGTGATGACTCATTTTTTTGGTTTTGTGTTGTAAGTGTTTAAGGGCGCATGGTGGATGCCTTGGCACTGAGAGCCGATGAAGGACGTGGGAGGCTGCGATATGCCTCGGGGAGCTGCCAACCGAGCGTGGATCCGAGGATGTCCGAATGGGGAAACCCGGCACGAGTGATGTCGTGTCACCCGGCACTGAATACATAGGTGTCGGGGGGGAACGCGGGGAAGTGAAACATCTCAGTACCCGTAGGAAGAGAAAACAAAAGTGATTCCGTGAGTAGTGGCGAGCGAAAGCGGAGGATGGCTAAACCGTGTGCATGTGATACCCGGCGGGGGTTGTGTGTGCGGTGTTGTGGGGCGTTTCTTCTCATCACCGCCGTGATGGGCGACAGTGAGAAAATGGTGGGTTAGGTGAAGTGGCCTGGGATGGTCTGCCGGAGCGGGTGAGAGCCCCGTAACCGAAAACCCGTCATCTGTTGTGGAATGTTTTCCCCGAGTAGCAGCGGGCCCGTGGAATCTGCTGTGAATCTGCCGGGACCACCCGGTAAGCCTGAATACTTCTCAGTGACCGATAGCGGATTAGTACCGTGAGGGAATGGTGAAAAGTACCCCGGGAGGGGAGTGAAAGAGTACCTGAAACCGTGCGCTTACAATCCGTCAGAGCCTTCGACTTGTCGTGGGGTGATGGCGTGCCTTTTGAAGAATGAGCCTGCGAGTCAGGGACATGTCGCGAGGTTAACCCGGGTGGGGTAGCCGTAGCGAAAGCGAGTCTGAATAGGGCGTATCCACACAACAGTGTGTGGTGTAGTGGTGTGTTCTGGACCCGAAGCGGAGTGATCTACCCATGGCCAGGGTGAAGCGCGGGTAAGACCGCGTGGAGGCCCGAACCCACTTAGGTTGAAGACTGAGGGGATGAGTTGTGGGTAGGGGTGAAAGGCCAATCAAACTCCGTGATAGCTGGTTCTCCCGAAATGCATTTAGGTGCAGCGTCGCAGTGTTCGTGTCGGAGGTAGAGCTACTGGATGGCCGATGGGCCTCACAAGGTTACTGACGTCAGCCAAACTCCGAATGCCGACACGGTGTAATGCGGCAGTGAGACGGCGGGGGATAAGCTCCGTGCGTCGAGAGGGAAACAGCCCAGATCGCCGGCTAAGGCCCCTAAGCGTGTGCTAAGTGGAAAAGGATGTGCAGTCGCGAAGACAACCAGGAGGTTGGCTTAGAAGCAGCCACCCTTGAAAGAGTGCGTAATAGCTCACTGGTCAAGTGATTGTGCGCCGATAATGTAGCGGGGCTCAAGCACACCGCCGAAGCCGCAGCACACCTTGTGTGTGCTGGGTAGGGGAGCGTCCTGCATCCGGTGAAGCCGCCGAGTGATCGAGTGGTGGAGGGTGTGGGAGTGAGAATGCAGGCATGAGTAGCGATAAGGCAAGTGAGAACCTTGCCCGCCGAAAGACCAAGGGTTCCTGGGCCAGGCCAGTCCGCCCAGGGTGAGTCGGGACCTAAGGCGAGGCCGACAGGCGTAGTCGATGGACAACGGGTTGATATTCCCGTACCCGTGTGTGAGCGTCCCTGATGAATCACCGGTACTAACCGCCCAAAACCAGAATCACCGGCGACCTTCGGGTCAAAGGGTTTCTGGGGCTGCGCGGGACCTTCGGTGGTAGTAGTCAAGCGATGGGGTGACACAGGAAGGCAGCCGTACCAGTCAGTGGTAATACTGGGGCAAACCTGTAGGGAGAAACCTAGGCAAATCCGGGTTTCACATATCCTGAGAGGTGATGCATAGCCGAGTGAGGCGAATTCGGTGATCCTATGCTGTCGAGAAAAGCCTCTAGCGAGCGCACACACGGCCCGTACCCCAAACCAACACAGGTGGTCAGGTAGAGAATACCGAGGCGTACGAGTGAACTATGGTTAAGGAACTCGGCAAAATGCCCCCGTAACTTCGGGAGAAGGGGGACCCCTGTACCGTGTAAGCCCTTGCGGCCCAAGCGGAGTGGGGTGGCACAAACCAGTGAGAAGCGACTGTTTACTAAAAACACAGGTCCGTGCGAAGTCGCAAGACGATGTATACGGACTGACGCCTGCCCGGTGCTGGAAGGTTAAGAGGACCTGTTAACCCCTTCGGGGGTGAAGCGGAGAATTTAAGCCCCAGTAAACGGCGGTGGTAACTATAACCATCCTAAGGTAGCGAAATTCCTTGTCGGGTAAGTTCCGACCTGCACGAATGGCGTAACGACTTCTCAACTGTCTCAACCATAGACTCGGCGAAATTGCATTACGAGTAAAGATGCTCGTTACGCGCGGCAGGACGAAAAGACCCCGGGACCTTCACTACAACTTGGTATTGGTGCTCGATACGGTTTGTGTAGGATAGGTGGGAGACTGTGAAGCGGTCACGCCAGTGATTGTGGAGTCGTTGTTGAAATACCACTCTGATCGTATTGGGCCTCTAACCTCGAACCGTCTATCCGGTTCAGGGACAGTGCCTGGTGGGTAGTTTAACTGGGGCGGTTGCCTCCTAAAAAGTAACGGAGGCGCCCAAAGGTTCCCTCAACCTGGACGGCAATCAGGTGTTGAGTGTAAGTGCACAAGGGAGCTTGACTGCGAGACTGACACGTCAAGCAGGGACGAAAGTCGGGACTAGTGATCCGGCACCTCTGAGTGGAAGGGGTGTCGCTCAACGGATAAAAGGTACCCCGGGGATAACAGGCTGATCTTCCCCAAGAGTCCATATCGACGGGATGGTTTGGCACCTCGATGTCGGCTCGTCGCATCCTGGGGCTGGAGCAGGTCCCAAGGGTTGGGCTGTTCGCCCATTAAAGCGGCACGCGAGCTGGGTTTAGAACGTCGTGAGACAGTTCGGTCTCTATCCGCCGCGCGCGTCAGAAGCTTGAGGAAATCTGTCCCTAGTACGAGAGGACCGGGACGGACGAACCTCTGGTCCACCAGTTGTCCCACCAGGGCACCGCTGGATAGCCACGTTCGGACAGGATAACCGCTGAAAGCATCTAAGCGGGAAACCCCCTCCAAGACCAGGCTTCTCACCCATTCAAGTGGGATAAGGCCCCCCGCAGACCACGGGATCGATAGACCAGACCTACAAGACCAGCAATGGTCGCAGGGAACTGGCACTAACCGGCCGAAAACTTACAACAACAACAAAACCTCGCAACCACACCACAAACAACCCACACCCCACCACCAATAACACCAAAAACGGGGCCCAAAAGTTTCACACTCAAAAACGAGTGAATAAAGTTACGGCGGTCCATAGCGGCAGGGAAACGCCCGGACCCATCCCGAACCCGGAAGCTAAGCCTGCCAGCGCCGATGATACTACCCACACGGGTGGAAAAGTAGGACACCGCCGAACACTATTTAAGTCCTGTGCCCCCCAATTCTGTTGGGGGGCACAGGCATTTGTGCGTCAAGCCGCTCAGGAGAACAGCGTCGGCACGGCCGGCGCGTAGCGCTTCTCCATTCCCAGCAGCAACTTCTTCCGGTCCAGGCCGCCACCGTATCCGGTCAGACTTCCGTTGGCGCCGATCACGCGATGGCACGGCACGATGATCCCGACCGGGTTGTGCCCGTTGGCCAGCCCGACTGCGCGGGAGGCCCCGGGCGAACCGATCTGCGCAGCGATCTCTCCGTAGGAACGGGTCTCGCCGTAGGGGATCGTCCGCAACGCCTCCCACACCCTGCGCTGAAAGGCGGTACCGACCATCTCCAACTCGAGGTCGAAGTCGACGCGCTCACCACGGAAGTACTCCCCGAGTTGCGCCACCGCGTCAGCGAAGGCCTCGTCATCGGATTCCCAGCCCTCGCGACTGGGCTCATAGGTCTGGTCGACCATCCGCAGATGCCGGAGCCGATTGCCGACACCGGCCAGCGTGAGTATTCCGACGGGACTGTCCATGGTCCGATAACGCATGCTTTCCATCATCTCTCCTTCGGGGGCCATTGGTTGACGGAGTGCTCGAGGGTGGTCCAAAGATGTTGTGTCACATACGAACGCCACGGCCGCCAACGTTCGCTGCGTGCGGCGAGCGCTTTCGGTTCCGCCGGCAGACCGAGTCGGCCGGCAGCAGCCACCACGCCGAGATCGGTCGCAGGAAACGCGTCGGGGTCGCCCAGGCCGCGCATGGCGATCATCTCGGCGGTCCACGGCCCGATGCCCGGCAACGCCAGCAGTTGCGCTCGGGCGCGGTTCCAGTCGCACCCGGAGTCGAGAACCAACTCACCGGCGTCGACGGCCTCGACCAGGGCCATCACCGTGCGCTGGCGCGCCTTCGGCAGGGCCAGATGCCGCAGGTCGATCTCGGTCAGGGCGGCCGCGGACGGGAAGAGGTGGGCCAACCCCCCGCCGGGATCGTCGATGGCGTCACCGTAGGCAGTCGCCAGCCGTGCCGCGTGCGTGCGTGCGGCAGCCGTCGACACCTGCTGACCCAGCACCACCCGGATCGCCAGTTCGTGCTCGTCGACGGTACGAGGGATGCGTTGGCCGGGCGACTTGGCGATCACCGAGGCGAGTTCGTCGTCGGCGCTGAGGGATTCGACGATGGCCTCCGGGTCGGCGTCGAGATCGAGCAGGCGCCGGCAACGCGCGATCGCCGCGGGCAGGTCGCGGAAGTCGTCGATGGACAGTTGGCAGGTGACGTGATCGGGACGCGGAGTGAGTCCGACTGTCCCGCTGCCGTGGGGGAGCCGCAATGTGCGCCGGTAGGTTTCCCCACGCACCTCCTCGACGCCGGGTACGCCCGTGGCGGCCAGGTGCCCGAACACTCCGTCGTAGGCGAACGGGGTGCGCACCGCCAGCCGCAGCGTCATCACCCCGCTGGTCGGGACGTCGTGCAATCGTTCGCGGACCCGCCGCCGCAACTGGGTGGGCGTCAGGTCGCAGACCGCGCGGACCGTGTCGTTGAACTGTCGGATGCTGGCGAATCCCGCGGCGAAAGCGACGTCACTGAACGGCATTTCGGTCGTCTCGATGAGTACCCGGGCCATGTGTGAGCGCTGCGCCTGGGCCAGCGCCAGCGGCGTGGCCCCGACCTCCGCCTGCATCAGACGTTCGAGCTGGCGCACGGTGTAGCCCAGCCGGGCGGCCAGTCCGGTGACCCCGTCCCGGTCCACGGTGCCGTCGGCGATCAGGCGCATGGCACGTGCGACGACGTCACTCCGGACGTTCCACTCCGGTGACCCCGGGGAGGCGTCGGGCCTGCACCGTTTGCAGGCGCGGAAGCCCGCTCGCTGCGCGGCCGCCGCGGTGGGATAGAAGCGGATGTTGCGGGCGAACGGGGGACGTACGGGGCAGCTCGGCCGGCAATAGATCTTGGTGGTCAGCACCGCGGTGACGAACCAGCCGTCGAACCGAGCGTCCTTGGCCTGGACGGCGCGGTAGCAGCGGTCGAAGTCGGTGTGCATACAGTCGACCCTGTCACGGCGCCCGGGCCATTACTAGCGGAAAAGCGACATCGCAGCAGCCCGTCGCCGCGACGTCAGCGCGCAGTTACCGGCGAGGCCAGCCTCGTGGGTCCGTCGTGCCCGCGCAACGTCACCGTGTCACCCAGCCGCCAGTGCGTCTGCTCGGATTCGGTTGCGCTGTCCACCGTTTCAGACGATGCGACCAGTCGCGACGGCTGGTTCTTGGCCAGTTCGCACAGCCGGGCGGCCTCGTTGACCGGTTCACCGATCACGGTGTACTCGAAGCGTTCCCGGGCGCCGACATTACCGGCGACCACGGTGCCCGCCGCCACTCCGATGCCGGCTTCGCATTCGGGTACCTCGTCGCACAGGCGCCGGGCGATCTCCCGCGCGGCGGCCAGCGCCTCGTCCTCGGGATGCTCCAGCGACACCGGTGCGCCGAACACGGCCAGCACCGCGTCGCCCTCGAACTTGTTGACCAGGCCGTGATGCCGGTCGACCTCCTCGACGATCACCGCGAAGAAGCGGTTGAGCAGTTCGACGACCTCCACGGCCGGCAGGCTGGTGACCAACTTCGTCGATCCGATGATGTCGACGAAGATGACTGCGGCGTAACGCTCTTCGCCGCCGAGCTGAGGCCGTTCCTGTTCGGCCAGCAGCGCCACCTCCCGGCCCACGTGACGGCCGAACAGGTCGCGCACCCGTTCCCGCTCCTGCAGCCCGTGCACCATCGAGTTGAAGCCACGTTGCAACTGACCCAGTTCGGTGCCGTCGAACACCACGAGATTGGTGTCCAAGTCGCCGCGCTCCACCCGGTTGAGGGCCTCGCGCACCACCCGCACCGGGGTGACCGTCAGCCACGCGAGGATGAACATCAGGATGGCGCCGAACGCGAGGGCGAACAGCGCGAGGATCATCACCGCGACGGTGAACTGCGTAGGGGTGAGGTTGCGCTGCATCAGCGTGATCGCCGCGGCCAGGAAGATGCCGAGGACCGGAACGCCCGAACCGAGTACCCACACCAGCATGGTGCGGCCCATCAGGCCGTCGGCGATCCGCCGTGGTGGCTTGCCGGCCTCGAGCGCCTGAGCCGCCACCGGACGCAGCGCGAATTCGGTGAACAGATAGCAGCTCGCCGAGACGACGATGCCCGGAAAGCTCACGCCCAGCAGCCACTTGGGGATGAAGTCGGTGTCCTGCAGCCCGTAGAGGGTGGTCAGCAACACCGTCCCCAGGCCCCACAGCACCAGCAGCACGCGGGTCAGCCGCCACGGCGCCAGAAAGGTGTTGCGTTGATCGTCGCGGGTGGGCAAGCGTTCCTCGATGGCCCACCGCACGTTGTTCATCACCCGCCGGGTGGCCCAGAACACCCCGACGACGAGCGCGGCCACCAGATACGCCGGGACCACGATGAACGTGATCCAGGCGACCGAGGAGTCGAACACGCTCGGGATCGGGAACGCGACGGTCACCACCAGCGTCGCGACGCCGATCCCGATCAGGTTCGCGACCACGACGAACGTCGTCAGGATGATCTGGATGCGCACGCGGCGGCGGCGCTGGCTCTCCGAGACCCTCCCGAGAATCCACGATCCGTACTCCGGGGTGCCCGCGACTCTGCCGCTCTGGTGTGTCACACGCTCCAGCACGCGACCCAGCCGCTGTGCCGCCGTCCTGTTCGCGCTCATCGAGGCGTCAGCCTAGTGACCGCGGGTGGCGTTTAAGGTGGTTCGGTGCGTCTCGTGATAGCCCAGTGCACCGTCGACTACGTCGGCCGCCTCACGGCGCATCTGCCGACCGCCCGCCGTCTGTTGTTGATCAAGGCCGACGGTTCGGTCAGCGTGCACGCCGACGACCGTGCCTACAAGCCGTTGAACTGGATGAGCCCGCCCTGCTGGATGGTCGAGGAAGCCGACGGCCTCTGGGTGGTGCAGAACAAGGCGGGCGAGCAACTGCGCATCACCATCGAGGCCATCGAGCACGACTCCAGCCACGAACTCGGCGTCGACCCCGGTCTGGTCAAAGACGGCGTGGAGGCGCACCTGCAGGCGCTGCTGGCCGAACACGTCGAGCTGCTCGGCGCCGGCTATACCCTGGTGCGGCGGGAGTACATGACCCCGATCGGACCGGTGGATCTGCTGTGCCGTGACGATCAGGGCCGTTCGGTCGCCGTGGAGATCAAGCGGCGTGGTGAGATCGACGGCGTCGAGCAGCTCACCCGCTACCTCGAGTTGCTCAACCGCGACAGCGTGCTCGCCCCTGTCGCGGGGGTGTTCGCCGCCCAGCAGATCAAGCCGCAGGCGCGCACGCTCGCCCTGGATCGCGGAATCCGCTGCCTGATACTGGATTACGACAAGATGCGGGGCATGGACAGCGACGAGTTCCGGCTGTTCTGATGGCGAGGCGACCGGCTAGGAAGCGCCGGCAGCATGGTCCGCTTCCTCTGCCGCGGCGGATCGAGACCGGGCCGGACGGCGACGACTACGAGGTTCGGCCGGTGTCGGGTGCCCGCGCGGTCAAGGTGTACCGGTGCCCCGGCTGCGATCACGAGATCAGGCCGGGGGTCGCCCACGTGGTGGTGTGGCGGGCCGACGCGGGGGAGGCCGGCCTCGATGACCGCAGGCACTGGCACACGCCGTGCTGGGAGAACCGCGC
Organism: Mycolicibacterium psychrotolerans; assembly: GCF_010729305.1. Lineage (NCBI taxonomy): Bacteria > Bacillati > Actinomycetota > Actinomycetes > Mycobacteriales > Mycobacteriaceae > Mycobacterium > Mycolicibacterium psychrotolerans. Next base: position 2,529,772 of record NZ_AP022574.1, read on the forward strand.
GACGCGAGGGCCGACGCGGCGCTGGTCGTGAGGCCGCGCTGGTGCGCGGGATCAGTGTGAATCGGAGGCAGGCTCGACGAGCTCGATGAGCACGCCACCGCCGTCCTTGGGATGGATGAAGTTGATGCGGGAGTTGGCGGTGCCGCGCCGCGGCGCGTCGTAGATCAACCGGACACCCTGCTCGTGCAGCCGGTCGGTGAGTGCATCGAGGTCGCTGACGCGGTAGGCGAACTGCTGCAGACCGGGGCCGCGCTTGTCGAGGAACTTCGCGATCGTCGAATCGTCGTCGATCGGAGCCATCAGCTGCACCTGGGTGCTGCCGACCGGCGCGCCGCGCACCGTCAGCATCGCCTCGCGGATGCCCTGCTCCTCGTTGACCTCTTCGTGCAGCACGATCATGCCGAGGTGGTCGTGGTACCACTTGATCGCCGCGTCCAGGTCGGGCACCGCGATGCCGACGTGGTCGATGGCGGTGACCAGCGCGGTGGCCAGCACAGGACGGGCGTCAGTCTGCTCGGCGGTCATAACAGCGAAGTTACCTAACAAGATCGGTTTCGAATAGATCGGTTCCGATGTATAGCCTCATGGGAGCCGCTCGAAACTCAGCTGGAGGTTGTCATGACGACGTCGGTGATCGTTGCTGGAGCCCGCACTCCTGTGGGCAAGCTGATGGGTTCGCTGAAGGATTTCTCCGGAAGCGATCTCGGTGCCGTCGCGATTGCCGGCGCCCTGGAGAAAGCCGGAGTGCCGGCGTCTGCTGTCGACTACGTGATCATGGGCCAGGTGCTCACCGCGGGCGCCGGACAGATGCCCGCGCGCCAGGCCGCGGTCGCGGCCGGTATCGACTGGGACGTGCCGTCGCTGACCATCAACAAGATGTGCCTGTCGGGCATCGACGCGATCGCGCTGGCCGACCAGCTGATCCGGGCCGGCGAGTTCGACGTCGTCGTCGCCGGCGGCCAGGAGTCCATGACCAGGGCGCCGCACCTGCTGATGAACAGCAGGTCGGGGTACAAATACGGCGACGTCACGGTCCTCGACCACATGGCCTACGACGGCCTCCACGACGTGTTCACCGACCAGCCGATGGGCGCGCTGACCGAACAGCGCAACGACGCCGACCAGTTCACCCGCGCCGAGCAGGACGAGTTCGCGGCGAACTCGCATCAGAAGGCTGCGCGCGCCTGGAAGGACGGCGTCTTCGCCGACGAGGTCGTGCCGGTGAAGATCCCGCAGCGCAAGGGCGACCCGATCGAGTTCACCGAGGACGAGGGCATCCGCGCCGACACCACTGCCGAGTCGCTGTCCGGCCTGAAGCCGGCGTTCCGCAAGGACGGCACCATCACCGCCGGGTCGGCGTCGCAGATCTCCGACGGCGCCTGCGCGGTCGTCGTGATGAGCAAGGCGAAGGCCGAGGAGCTGGGCCTGAGCTGGCTGTGCGAGATCGGCGCCCACGGCGTGGTCGCCGGCCCGGACTCCACGTTGCAGAGCCAGCCCGCTAACGCGATCAAGAAGGCCGTCGCCAAGGAGGGCATCTCGCTCGACCAGCTCGACGTCATCGAGATCAACGAGGCGTTCGCCGCCGTCGCGCTGGCGTCGACGAAGGAGCTCGGTGTCGATCCGGACAGGGTCAACACCAACGGTGGCGCGATCGCGGTCGGTCACCCGATCGGCATGTCCGGTGCACGGATCACGCTGCATGCGGCGCTCGAGTTGGCGCGGCGCGGCTCGGGTTACGCGGTGGCCGCACTCTGCGGTGCCGGTGGCCAGGGGGATGCGCTGATCCTGCGCCGGTCCTGAGCGTCAACGACACTGCGTAGTAGCTGACGCGCCGTTGCGGCACAATGGGGCCATGACACGCGCATTCGACGTCCGCAACGCCGCGGCGTGGTTCCGTCTGATCGCTTTCGCCGAGGCGCTCAGTTGGATCGGACTGCTGACCGGCATGTACTTCAAGTACCTCGGCACCCCGCGTACCGAGGTCGGCGTCAAGATCTTCGGCCCGGTGCACGGAGGGGTGTTCATCGCCTTCCTCGTCGCGGCGGTGCTCACCGGTATGGCCCTCAAGTGGGGGGCCGGCACGTGGTTGCTGGCGTTGCTGGGCAGCATCGTGCCGCTGGGCAGTGTGATCTTCCTCCTATTGGCTGATCGGACGGGTCGGATGGGGTCGGATCCGGTCGCCGCGGGGGCCGGGCAACCGGGACGGACGGCACCCGAAACGACGTGACAGACTTGTTCACGTGACACGTCCTGGACCCCGCATATCGCCCGCCCTGGCGGGCGCCGTCGATCTGTCAGCTCTCAAGCAGCGACCGGCCTCCTCCGGTGCCGGCCCGACCGGCGGCGCCCCGGGTGGGCTGGCGGTCACGGAGGCGAACTTCGAAGCCGAGGTGCTGGTCCGCTCGAACGAGGTCCCGGTCGTCGTGCTGCTCTGGTCCCCGCGCAGCGACTCCAGTGTGCAGCTCGCAGAGGTGCTCTCGGGGCTCGCCCAGGGCGACGGCGGGAAGTGGTCGCTGGCGACCGTGAACGTCGACACGACACCGCGGGTGGCGCAGATGTTCGGTGTCCAGGCCGTGCCGACCGTGGTCGCTCTGGCGGCCGGGCAGCCGCTGTCGAGCTTCGAGGGCATGCAGCCCCCGGAGCAGCTGCGGCGCTGGGTCGATTCGTTGCTCGAGGCCACGGCCGGAAAGCTGAGTGGCGGCGGCCAGGACGAGCAGGGCGAGCAGGCCGACCCCGAGGTCGAACGGGCGCGCACGTTGCTCGACGAGGGAGACTTCGACGGGGCGCGCGCCGCCTACCAGTCCATCCTCGATGCCGACCCGGACCACCAGGAGGCCAAGGGAGCCGTCCGTCAGATCGGGTTCCTGCAGCGCGCGACGACGCATCCGCAGGACGCGGTCGCGATCGCCGACGCGTCTCCAGACGACCTGGACGCCGCGCTCGCCGCCGCCGATGTCGAGATCTTGCAACAGAACATCGAGGCTGCCTTCAACCGGCTGATCGCTCTGGTCAAGCGAACCGCCGGTGATGACCGCAGTGCCGTGCGCACGCGGCTGATCGAGCTGTTCGAGCTGTTCGACCCGGCCGATCCCGAGGTCATCGCCGGGCGCCGCAACCTCGCCAACGCGCTCTATTGACCGGAGCGAACAGACACGAACTCGCGGAGATCCGCCCCGAAACGGGTGAGTTCGCGTCTGCTCGCGGGCCTGCTGCGGTTAGGTCTGTTGCTCCGGCTCGAACCACAGCGCCGCCAGCGGCGGCAATACCATGACGGCCGACGCCGGACGCCCGTGCCAGGGTTCGTCGGTGGCCTCGACGGCGCCGTAGTTGCCGATCCCCGACCCGTGGTAGGTGTCGCTGTCGGTGTTGAGCACCTCGCGCCAGGTTCCGGCGTGCGGCAGGCCCAGCCGGTAGCTGCTGTGCTCGGAACCGGAGAAGTTGAACACGCACGCCATCATCGATCCGTCGTCGCCGAACCGCATGAAGCTCAACACGTTGTTGGCCGAGTCGTTGGCGTCGATCCACGAGTAGCCCTCGGGCTTGGTGTCTCGCGACCACAGCGCGCGCCTGCTCGTGTAGATGCTGTTGGCGTCGGTCATCATCCGCAGGATGCCGTTCGAGAAGCCGTGCTCGTCGAGCTGGAACCAGTCCACTCCGCGTTCCTCGGACCACTCGGCCCGTTGGCCGAACTCCTGGCCCATGAACAGCAGCTGCTTGCCCGGATGTGCCCACTGATACGCGAGCAGGCTCCGAATGCCGGCGGCCTTCATGTGGTCGTTGCCCGGCATGCGGCCCCACAGAGTGCCCTTGCCGTGCACCACCTCGTCGTGGCTGATCGGCAGCACGAAGTTCTCGCTGAACGCGTACAGCAGCGAGAAGGTCAGCTCGTGGTGGTGGTAGCTGCGGTGGATGGGGTCACGCTTGATGAACTCCAGCGTGTCGTTCATCCAGCCCATGTTCCACTTCATCGAAAACCCAAGGCCGCCAAGGTTGGTCGGACGGGTGACGCCCGGCCACGACGTGGATTCCTCGGCGATCGTCACGATGCCCGGGTTGATCTTGTGGACGGTGGCGTTCATCTCCTGCATGAACTGCACGGCCTCGAGATTCTCCCGCCCGCCGTAGATGTTCGGCGTCCAGCCGCCCTCGGGCCTGGAGTAATCGAGGTAGAGCATCGAGGCCACGGCATCCACCCGTAGTCCGTCGACATGGTACTCCTGCAGCCAGTAAAGCGCGTTGGCGACCAGGAAGTTGCGCACCTCCGAGCGGCCGAAGTCGAAAACGTAGGTGCCCCAGTCCAATTGCTCGCCACGGCGCGGGTCACCGTGCTCGTAGAGTGCGGTGCCGTCGAACCGGCCCAACGCCCACGCGTCCTTGGGGAAGTGGGCCGGAACCCAGTCCACGATGACGCCGATGCCCGCGCGGTGCAGCGCGTCGACGAGGTAGCGGAACTCGTCGGGGGTCCCGAACCGGGAGGACGGGGCGTAGTACGAGGTGACCTGGTAGCCCCAGGACCCGCCGAACGGATGCTCGGCGACGGGCAGCATCTCGACGTGGGTGAACCCGTGCTCGACCAGGTAATCGGTGAGCTGCTCGGCGAGTTCGGTGTAGCTCAGCCCCGGCCGCCACGAGCCCAGGTGCACCTCGTAGGTGCTCATCGGCTCGAAGACCGGATTGCGCAGCGCGCGGCCCGTCATCCATTCGTCGTCGGACCAGGTGTAGTCGCTGGCGAACACCCGCGAGGCGGTCTGCGGGGGCACCTCGGTGGCGAACGCCATCGGGTCGGCGCGTTCGGTCACCGCGCAGTCGGCGCCGTGTACGCGGAACTTGTAGAGGCCGCCCTCGGGGAAGTTCGGCCAGAACAGCTCCCACACCCCCGTCGAGCCCAGCACCCGCATCTGGGCTTCGTTGCCCCAGTGGTTGAAGTCGCCGATCACGCTGACGCCCTTGGCGTTCGGCGCCCACACGGCAAAGGACACCCCTTCGACGTCACCGTCGGCGGTGTGGAAACAGCGCGGATGGGCGCCCAGAACCTCCCAGAGGCGCTCGTGACGGCCCTCGGAGAACAGGTGCAGGTCGATCTCGCCCAGCGTCGGCAGGAACCGGTACGGATCGGCCACGGTGTGGACGAAGCCGGATTCCTCGCCGGAGTAGTCCACTTCGAGCCGGTAATCGATCAGGTTGGTGATCGGCACCGCGACGGCGAACACGCCGGCCTCGATGTGTTGGAGCGGGTACCGCACGCCGCCGATCAGGGCGGCCACCTCGATCGCGTGCGGCCGGTACGCCCGGATCACGGTGTGGTCGTCGTACTCGTGGGCGCCGAGCACCGAGTGCGGATCGTGGTGCTCGCCGGCGAGCAGTCGGTTCAGATCGGCGGTGTGCGGCCGCAGGTGCGGGCTGTCGATCTGTTTCGTCAGGTTCGACGTCTTCGCTTTCGCCATGTCGTCACTCCCTACGCAGTAGGTTCATTCGTTGGTCGGCCGGGATCTGGGGCATGTTGAGCACGTGCGCCACCGCACGGGCGGGCTCGAGGCGCACGTAGTTGCCCTGCCCCCACTGGTATTCCTCTCCGGTGATCTCGTCGCGCACCCAGAAACGCTCTTGCTGGTCCATTCCCACTGCGGCCATGTCCAACCACACCGTGCCCTCTTCGGCCCCGAACGGGTTGAGGGTCACCACGACGAGCACCTGGTCGCCGGAGATCGGGTCGAACTTGCTGTAGGCGAGCAGCGCGTCGTTGTCGACGTGGTGGAACGTGATCGTCCGCATCTGTTGCAGCGCCGGATGCAGCCGGCGGATCTCGTTCAGACGGGTCAGGAAGGGCTCGAGGGATTCGCCGTCCGCCAGTGCGGCGTCGAAGTCGCGCGGGCGCAGTTCGTATTTCTCGGAGTTCAGATACTCCTCGGTGCCCTCCCGTACCGCACGGTGTTCGAACAGCTCGAAGCCGGAGTACACCCCCCACGTCGGGCTCAGCGTCGCGGCCAGTGCCGCACGGATCGCGAACATGCCGGGCCCGCCGTGCTGAAGGCTCTCGTGCAGGATGTCGGGAGTGTTGGGCCACAGGCTCTGCCGGGCGTAGTCGGCGTGTTCGGCGATCTGGCGGCCGAACTCGGTGATCTCCCATTTGGCGGTGCGCCAGGTGAAGTACGTGTAGGACTGCGTGAAGCCGAGCTTGGCGAGCCCGAACAGCCGGGCCGGCCGGGTGAACGCCTCGGAGAGGAACAAAACGTCCGGATCGGTGTTCTTGGCCTCGCCGATCAGCCAGGCCCAGAAGTTCGGTGGTTTGGTGTGCGGGTTGTCGACCCGAAACACCTTGACCCCGTGGGAAATCCAGAAGCGGACGACGCGCAGCACCTCTTCGTACAGTCCCGCCGGGTCGTTGTCGAAGTTGAGCGGGTAGATGTCCTGGTACTTCTTCGGCGGATTCTCCGCGTAGGCGATCGTGCCGTCCGGCAGCACGGTGAACCACTCGGGGTGGGCCTTTGCCCAGGGGTGGTCGGGGGCGCACTGCAGCGCCAGGTCGAGCGCGACTTCGAGGCCTTCGTCCCGGGCGGCCGCGACGAACTCGTCGAAGTCGTCGATCGTGCCCAGGTCGGGGTGGACGGCGTCGTGGCCGCCCTCGTCGCTGCCGATCGCCCATGGCGAGCCGACGTCGTGCGGGCCTGCGGTGACGCTGTTGTTGCGGCCCTTGCGGTGCACCTTGCCGATCGGGTGGATGGGCGGCAGGTACGCGATGTCGAAGCCCATCCGCCCGATGCGCGGCAGCGCCTTGGTGGCTGTCGCGAACGTTCCGTGCACCGGGTTGCCGGAGCTGTCCCAGCCTCCGGTGGAGCGGGGGAAGAACTCGTACCAGGAGCTGAACCGTGCCAGCGGCCGGTCCACCCAGATGCCGTACACCTCGCCGCGGGTGATCAGTTCCCGCAGCGGATACTGGTCGACCAGTTCGGTGACCTCGGGCGACAGCGCCGCCCCTGCCCGATAGAACGGATCGCCAGGGGTTCGCAGCCGCTCGGCGGCCTCGATCAGCGGGTAGCGGTCCTGGCGGGGCACCCCCGCCGACGCCCGCTCCAGCAGTTTTGCCCCCACCAGCAGGTCGTTCGACAGCTCGCCTTCACTCTGGCCCGCGTCGAGTTTGGCGATCACGTGATGGCGCCACGTTGCGATGGGGTCGCTCCAGCCGTCGACGCGGTAGGTCCACAGGCCGACGGTGTCGGGGGAGAACTGGCCGTGGAACACATCGGGGGTACGTCCCGTGGCCATGGGCAGCGCCATCGGCCGGATCCGCTGGCTGGGGCTCACGACCTCTTGGATCGGCACGGCCTCGGTCGTGCGGACCCGGCCGGGCGGCTCGTCGGCCAAGGCCGGATACGTGGTGCCGTGATAGCGGACGACCAACGTGGCCGCGACCGCATCGTGGCCCTCCCGCCATACGGTCGCGGTCACCGGAACCACCTCGCCGACCACCGCCTTGGCGGGGAACCGCCCTCCGGACACCACGGGCTGGACGTCGTCGATTTCGATCCGACCGGTGGTCACGTGAGAACTCCCTAACCCTTCGCACTGGACATGCGGCGGTTGCCGCCCGTCGTCGTTGTCGGTCTCGTTCACAACTCGGTTGTGCAACCTCGTCGCGGCCTATACCCACCGTAGTGTCAGCCTCAACCAACCGGGCGGCATCGGAAGTCACCGAAGCGCCGCCCACGACGCGGCCGCACAGCAGTAAGGTGAGCACGCGTGAAAGCTCTCCGTCGGTTCACCGTCCGCGCTCACCTTCCGCAGCGTCTGGCCGCGCTCGAGCGGCTGTCCGTCAATCTGCGGTGGTCGTGGGACAAACCGACCCAGGATCTGTTCGAATCCATCGACCCGCAGCTGTGGAAACTCGTCGACGCGGACCCGGTGGCCATCATGGGACAGGTGAGCCCCGCGCGGCTCGAGGCGCTCGCCGACGACGAATCGTTCGTTGACCGGCTGGAGGCGCTCGCCGCGGATCTGGACAATTACCTGACCCGTTCCCTCTGGTATCAGCAGCTCGGTGCTGAGGGCGGCGAGGGCGGCAAGGACCCGGTGCTGCCCAACGGCATCGCGTACTTCTCGATGGAGTTCGGCGTGGCCGAGGTGCTGCCCAACTACTCCGGAGGCCTGGGCATCCTCGCCGGCGACCACCTGAAGTCGGCCTCGGATCTGGGCCTGCCGCTGATCGCGGTCGGCCTGTACTACCGGTCCGGCTACTTCCGGCAGTCCCTGAGCGCGGATGGATGGCAGCACGAGAACTATCCCTCGCTCGACGCCCAGGGTCTTCCGTTGCGTCTGCTCACCGACGCCTCGGGCGAGGCGGTGCTGATCAGCCTCGCACTGCCGGACGGCGCGCAGCTGTCGGCACGGATCTGGATCGCCCAGGTCGGGCGAATCCCGTTGCTGCTCTTGGATTCCGACATCCCCGAGAACGATCACGACCTGCGGTCGGTGACCGACCGACTGTACGGCGGAGATCAGGATCACCGCATCAAACAGGAGATCCTCGCCGGCATCGGCGGTGTCCGCGCGATTCGCGCCTTCACCGAGATCGAGGGACTGCCCGCGCCCGAGGTCTTTCACATGAACGAGGGACACGCAGGTTTCCTGGGGACCGAACGCATCCGCGAGCTCATCGAGGCCGGATTCGACTTCGACACCGCGCTGACGGTGGTCCGATCCTCGACGGTGTTCACCACCCACACGCCGGTGCCTGCGGGCATCGACCGGTTCCCGGTCGAGATGGTGGAGCGCTATTTCGGGCCGGACCCGGGCGGGGTGGGGTCCCGGCTGCTGCCGGGGGTGCCGTTGGAGCGCATCCTCGCGTTCGGCGCCGAGGACGACGCGACGAAGTTCAACATGGCGCACATGGGGCTGCGCCTCGCCCAGCGCGCCAACGGGGTGTCGCTGCTGCACGGCCGCGTCAGCCGGGAGATGTTCAACGACCTGTGGCCGGGCTTCGACCCGGCCGAAGTGCCCATCGGCTCGATCACCAACGGTGTGCACGCACCCACCTGGGCCGCCCCGCAGTGGCTGGAACTGGGCCGCGAGTTGATCGGCAGTGAGGACCTGAGCTCCCTGCAGGAGCCCGAGACGTGGGAGCGGCTGCACGAGGTCGACCCCGGGCATCTGTGGTGGATCCGCTCGCAGCTGCGCGAGGCGCTGGTGCACGACGTCCGCGACCGGTTGCGCCGCTCGTGGCTCGAACGCGGCGCCGCTGAAGCCGAACTGGGCTGGATCCCAACGGCTTTCGACCCCAACGTGCTCACCATCGGGTTCGCCCGCCGCGTGCCGACGTACAAGCGGTTGACGTTGATGCTGCGTGATCCGGAACGGTTGACCAAGCTGCTCCTCGACAAGGAGCGTCCCGTGCAGCTGATCGTGGCGGGCAAGTCGCATCCCGCCGACGAGGGCGGCAAGGCACTGATCCAGCAGGTGGTCCGCTTCGCCGACCGCGCCGAGGTCCGGCATCGCATCGCGTTCCTGCCCGACTACGACATGTCGATGGCCCGCACGCTGTATCACGGGTGCGACGTGTGGCTGAACAACCCGTTGCGCCCGCTGGAAGCCTGCGGCACCTCGGGGATGAAGAGCGCGCTCAACGGTGGGCTTAACCTGTCGATCCGCGACGGGTGGTGGGACGAGTGGTTCGACGGCGAGAACGGGTGGGAGATCCCGACCGCCGACGGGCTGGCCGACGAGAACCGCCGCGACGACCTGGAGGCCGCCGCGCTCTACGACCTGCTCGAGCGTGCGGTCGCACCGAAGTTCTACGACCGCGACGAGCGGGGAGTGCCCACCCGCTGGGTGGAGATGGTGCGCCACACCCTGCAGGTGCTGGGCCCCAAGGTGCTGGCCTCGAGGATGGTGCGCGACTACACGCAGACCTACTATCTGCCCGCGGCGCGGGCGCTGCGGCAGTCGATCGAGCCGGGCTCCTCCGGAGCCGCCGAGTACGACACGGCGTTCGGCGCAGCGCGGGAACTGGCGGAGTATCGGCAACGGGTCGAGAAGGTGTGGCCGCAGATCCGGATCCTCGAGGTCGACAGCTCCGGTCTGCCCGACACTCCGCTGCTGGGTTCGGAGCTGACCCTGACCGCGCGGGTGTGTCTCGAGGGGTTGCGGCCCGACGAGGTGACGGTGCAGGCGGTGCTCGGCCGCGTCGACGCCGGCGACGCGCTGGTCGATCCGGTGACGGTGCCGATGACGCACGTCGGCGCCGCCGAGGGCGGGCAGGACGTCTTCACCGCCAGCACACCGCTGCCGGTCACCGGTCCCGTCGGCTACACCGTCCGGGTGCTGCCGCACCACCGGCTGCTGGCCGGCGACAACGAGTGGGGGCTGGTCGCGCTCGCCGGGTGATCAGCGGAAGCGTTTGAAGCAGCGCTCCGTGTCGCCGAGGACGCCGACGCGGAAGGCGTCGATGCGGGAGAACCCCGACGGCACCGATTCGCCGTTGACGTCGCTGGCCGCCAGCCCGTTGGTCAGCATCCCCGACACCGCCTCGTCGACGTCGCCCGCGGTCAGCGCGATCGTTTCGCCGTCCGGCGTGGTGACCTGTTTGGACATCTTGACCGTCGCCACCCCGGTGAGGCATGCGGTGCGCAGGGCGGCCTCGGCGTTGTCGAGCGCCACCCCGCCGTGCGCGTGCTGAATGGCCTGCATGTAGCGCGACACCAGCACCGAGTAGGCGACGTTGTCGCCGGCGGCCAGGCCGCCGTTGTCGTCCTGGGCCCCGAGCTCCTGCAGCGCGGGCAGGTCGACGACGATGGTGTTGGTGGCCGGACAGTACGACGCGGGCGGGCTGGGCCGGGCGTCGGCACAGCTGTCCGCGGCCTCGGCCTCGAAGCTCAGCGCCGGCGGATCCGCAGGCGAGAACAGGATGCCCATCGCGTCGACGATCGAGCGCACCGACTCCTCGGTGACCTCGAGCTCCCCGGTCTGGTCCTCGGGCAGCAACACCGGCAGGTCGCCGCGGCGCTGACCGATCTCGCGCAGGTCGATGCCGGCGCACGCCGCCGGGCCGTCGGTGAAGCCGAACTGGAACGCCGAGATCCGTTCGAACGCCGAGCCGTGCTCGTCGTAACCGACATCGGGGTCGCCCTCCTGCAGCACCGGATCGCGGAACGAGATCACGCCGGCCAGCACGTTGTTCAGGCCGTCGCCCGTGCTCAGAGAGAACCGCTGGGAGTTGTCCTCGGCCACCCAGCGCATGTAGGCGCCGCCGAAGCAGTCGGCCTGCTGCTCGGCCACGAGCGTCGGCGTGTTGTCATTGGACAGCCCGGCCGCGCGCGACACCGCGTGACCGTATTCGTGGGCCAACACCATGGCCACGCCGATGTCGCCGTGAGCCCTGCGCAAGCCGGGCAGAAGCTCCCCGCGGTCCCAGCCGATGGTCTTGTCGGGGTAGCAGTAGGCGGCGTTGACCAGCCCGTAGGTGTCCTCGTCACAGAATGTGCCGCCGAAGTCGTTCGCATCCCAGGAGATCAGGGCCTTGGCGGGAGTGAACCCGTCGTCGAACGTCTCCGGATATGCGGTCTCCCAGTACTGCTCGACGTCGCTGACCGCGCTCGCCGCGAGGTTGTCGATGTCGCCGCCGTCGCCGCCGTCGACCTCGCGGCTCGGGCCCTCGGCGCCCGGCCGCAGTCCGGTCGGACCGTCCGTGGCGGGCATGCCTGCGACGGAGAACGGGTCGTCGAACACCGATACGGCGTTGCCCTGCAACGTCGTCGAGCATGCGGCGACGATCAGCAGTGAGCACACCCCGATCGTCACCCCCAGCACCCGCCTGGGACTGGTCGACGGACCCATGTCGCCGCCTTTCGGGTCATTCCGCGGCTCGACACCGCACATGTGCGGTGTCGACAATAGTGATCCGGTGCCCACTGTGCCGGGCAGACGAGGAACCTCGGCCCGTCAGCGCGGCGCACACAGGCGCCGCAGCGCGGCGCGGACGGCGTCCCCGTCGGTGGTCGCCCAGAACGGCGGCAGCGAGGACCGCAGGAACCCGCTGTAGCGGGCGGTGGCCATCCGCGAGTCCAGCACCGCCACCACCCCGCGGTCGTCGACGCGGCGCAGCAGCCTGCCGGTGCCCTGGGCCAGCAGCAGCGCGGCGTGACTGGCCGCCACCGCCATGAAACCGTTGCCACCCCGCGCGGCGACCGCGCGTTGCCGCGCGGTCAGCAACGGGTCGTCGGGACGGGGAAACGGGATCCGGTCGATCAGCACCAGCGACAGCGAGGGGCCGGGCACGTCGACGCCCTGCCACAGGGACAGGGTGCCGAACAGCGACGTCGACGCGTCCTCGGCGAAGCGTGCCACCAGCGCGGCGGTGTTGTCGTCGCCCTGGCACAGCACGGGCGTGTCGAGCCGTTCTCGCATGATCTCTGCGGTGGCTTTGGCCGCGCGCATCGAGGAGAACAGGCCCAGCGTGCGCCCGCCGGCCGCGGTGATCAGCGCGGCGATCTCGTCGAGCTGCTCGGCCGATCCGGTGCCGTCCCGCCCGGGCGGGGGCAGATGCGCGGCGACGTAGAGGATCGCGGCGCGGGCGTGGTCGAACGGGGAGCCGACGTCCAGGCCGCGCCAGCGGATGGTCGCCTCCGGCTCGCCGGTGAGCCCCCAGGCCGACGCCATCGCGTCGAAGTCGCCTCCGACGGTCAGCGTCGCCGAGGTCAGCACCGCGGTGGTGTGGCCGAACAGCCGGGTGCGCAGCAGCCCGGACACCGAGAGCGGGGCGACCCGCAGCACCGTGCGGCTGCCGGAGCGGCCGTCGTCGGTGTGCTCCAGCCAGACGACGTCGGTGCGGTCGGGGATCGCGGGGACGAACGACGCCAGGACCCGGGCTGCGGTGTCGGCGACATCGCCGAGCGCCGTCGCGGCCTCCGCCCGCGCCGAAGCCGTCTTCGGATCGCTCGGCGCGGTCTCGACCGCGCTGCGCGCCCGGCTCGCGCTGTCGCGCAGCACGCTCAGATAGCTGCCCAGCTCGTCGTCGAGCACGTCGATGCGGCCCGGCCGCGCGTCGAAGATCGCGGAGGTGAACGTCGCGGCGGCCGCCTCGAACCGCTGCGCGAGCTCGGGCTCGACGACGCGGGCCGCGCGTCGCTGCGCCACGCCCAGCGACGCGGCCGACAGTTCCGCGGTCGCCACCCCGGTCACCCGGTCCACCAGTTCGTGGGCTTCGTCGACGATCAGCAGGTCGTGTTCGGGCAGCACGTTGGCCTCACCGATGGCGTCGATGGCCAGCAGCGCATGGTTGGTGACCACCACGTCGGCGTCGGCGGCGCGGTCGCGTGCCCGCTCGGCGAAGCAGTCGGTGCCGAACGGGCACCGGGAGACGCCGATGCACTCGCGTGCCGACACGCTGACCTGCGACCAGGACCGGTCGGGCACTCCTGGCGCCAGCTCGTCGCGGTCACCGGTCTGCGTTTCCGACGACCACTCGGTGAGCCGGACCACGTCGCGACCCAGCGCGCTGGAGGCAGCGGGCGCGAACAGCTGCTCCTGGGGCCGGTCGTCCGAGGATTCGCCGGCTCCGTTGTGAATCTTGTTCAGGCACAGATAGTTTCCGCGGCCCTTGAGGAGAGCGAACGTGGGTTTGCGGGGCAGGTGCGGGGTCAGCGAGTCGGCCAGCCGCGGCAGGTCCCGATCGACGAGCTGACGTTGCAGCGCGATGGTGGCGGTCGACACGACGACGGGCCGCTCGTCGGCCACCGCGTGGGCGATCGCCGGGACCAGATAGGCCAGTGACTTGCCGGTGCCCGTCCCGGCCTGCACGGCGAGATGCTCGCCGCTCGAGAACGCCGCCGCGACGGCCTCGGCCATCGCGACCTGACCGGCGCGGCCGGTGCCGCCGAGGGCGGCGACTGCGGTGGCGAGCAGATCGGTGACCTCGCCCGGCCGGGTGCTCACCCGGCTACCGCCCGCGGCGGGGAGTGATCATCCGGGTCGGCACCGCCGGATCGCCCTTCGAGAGCTTCAGGCCGTCCCAGGGCAGGCTGAGCAGACCCTGCTGGACACGTTCACGGGCGGCGTCGAGGCTCAAGTCGGCGACGGGTCGCCCGTCGCGCATCATGGGCACGGTCACCGGACGGCTGACGAGGTCCTGCGGGATCTCGGGCGCCCGGCCGGCGGGGTGGACGATCTCCTCGACGATGGTGCCCGACTCCTTGGCGAGCCGGACGGCCTGCTTGCGCCCCCCGTGAGACTCCTTGTGGCTGCTGCGCTTCTCCACCGGGAGACCGTCCACCTCGACGAGCTTGTAGACCATGCTCGCGGTCGGCGCCCCCGAGCCGGTGACCACGGAGGTTCCTACGCCGTACAGGTCGACCGGTTCGGCCCGCAGGGCGGCGATCGCGAACTCGTCGAGATCGCCGGACACGACGATCTTGGTACCGGTGGCGCCCAGACCGTCGAGCTGGTCGCGGACCTGCCGGGCCAGCACGCCGAGGTCGCCCGAGTCGATCCGCACCGCCCCCAGGCCGGGTCCGGCGACGTCGATCGCGTTGGCGACCCCGGCGGTGATGTCGTAGGTGTCGACCAGCAGCGTGGTGTCGACGCCCAGCGCGTCCACCTGGGCCCGGAACGCCGCCTTCTCGCCGTCGGTGGCGGTCTGGCCGGCAATGGTGTGCAGCAACGTGAACGCATGCGCGCTGGTGCCCAGCGCGGGAACGCCGTAGCGGCGCTCGGCCTCGAGGTTCGACGAGCCGGTGAAGCCCGCGAGGTAGGCCGCCCGCGACGCGGCGACCGCGGCGTACTCGTGGGTGCGGCGCGAACCCATCTCGATCAGCGGACGGCCCTCGGCGGCGCTGACCATGCGGGCCGCCGCCGAGGCGATCGCGGTGTCGTGGTTGAAGATCGACAGCGCCAGCGTTTCGAGCAGCACGCATTGCCCGAATGTGCCGTGCACCGAGAGCACCGGGGAGCCCGGGAAGTACAACTCGCCCTCGGGGTAGCCGTCGATGTCGCCGGTGAACCGGTAGTCGGCCAGATAGGCCAGCGTGTCGTCGTCGAGGAAGTCCGACAGCGCGGCCAGTTCGTCGCTGTCGAACCTGAAGTCCGGCAACGCTTCCAACAAGCGCCCGGTGCCCCCCGTCACCCCGAAGCGCCTGCCGTCGGGCAGCCGGCGGGCGAACACCTCGAAGGTGGTCTGCCGGTGGGCGGTGCCGTCGCGCAGCGCCGCGGCGAGCATCGTCAGTTCGTACTTGTCGGTCAGCAGCGCCACCGAAGACAGGGGCGAGGCGTGGGCCGTACCCGGGAGCGGCGAAGTCACGGCCCAACCGTATCGGTTCGGAGCCCGTGGATGACCCCGGTATTCTTGCCGGCATGGTGACGCCGGCGAAGGCACGACCGGAAACCCGCGAAGAACGCGACGTGGACTCCGACGTCGCGGCCGACACCCCCTGGATCACCATCGTGTGGGACGACCCGGTGAACCTGATGACCTATGTGACCTACGTCTTCCAGAAGCTCTTCGGATACAGCGAGCCGCACGCGACCAAGTTGATGCTGCAGGTGCACAACGAGGGCAAGGCGGTGGTCTCGGCGGGCAGCCGGGAGTCCATGGAAGTCGACGTGTCCAAGCTCCACGCCGCGGGGCTGTGGGCGACGCTGCAACAGGACCGCTGAATTCGCTGTGCGTAAATGGAAGCGGGTCGAAGGCGGCGACGGCCCCCGGTTCCGGTCGGCTCTGGCCGCCCACGAGGCCGACCTGCTCTCCAGCCTGGTGTCGTCGCTGTTGGGCATGCTCGACGATCGCGAATCGTCGGCTCCCGTCGACGAACTCGCCGAGATCACCGGTATCCGTACCGGCAATTCGGTTCCGCCGCAAGACGATACGATGAAGCGGCTACTGCCGGACTTCTACCGTCCGGCGACCGACCATCCCGCGGGTTCGGGTCCGGCCGAGAGCCTGAACAGCGCCCTGCGCAGTCTGCACGAACCCGAGATCATCGACGCCAAACGCACGGCTGCACAACGCCTGCTGGCGACGGTGCCGCCCGCCGGAGGCAAGTTCGAGCTGTCCGAGGACGATGCGCAGGCGTGGGTGTCGGCCGTCAACGACGTGCGCCTTGCGCTGGGCACGATGCTCGAGATCGGGCCCGACGGACCCGACCGGCTACCGCACGAGCATCCGATGGCCGGCCATCTCGACGTGTACCAGTGGCTGACGGTGCTGCAGGAGTACCTGGTCGTCAGCCTGATGGGCGGGGCGCGCTGATGGCCGGTGCCATCACCGACGTCGGCGGCATCCGGGTGGGCCACCACCACGTGCTCGACCCCGACGCGGCGCTGGGGTCCGGCTGGGCCACCGGGACGACGGTGGTGCTCACCCCGCCGGGAACCGTCGGCGGGGTCGACGGCCGCGGGGGAGCGCCCGGCACCCGTGAGACCGACCTGCTCGACCCCGGGAACTCGGTGCGCCACGTCGACGCCGTCGTGCTCACCGGCGGCAGTGCGTTCGGGCTTGCCGCGGCCGACGGTGTGATGACCTGGCTCGAGGAGCAGGAGCGCGGCGTGGCGATGGACGGCGGTGTGGTGCCGATCGTGCCCGCCGCGGTGATCTTCGACCTGCCGGTGGGCGGCTGGCAGCGCCGGCCGAGCGCCGACTTCGGGTACCGCGCCGCCGCCGCCGCGGTCAGCGACACCGGGATCGGCACTGTCGGCGCCGGTGTCGGGGCGCGCGCCGGGGTGCTCAAAGGCGGGGTGGGCACCGCCTCGGTGACGCTCGACATCGGCGTCACCGTCGGCGCCCTCGTCGTCGTCAACTCGGCAGGCGACGTCGTCGACCCCGGCACCGGGCTGCCCTGGTCGGCCCACCACATCGAGGACTTCGGTCTGGTGGCCCCGCCCGCGGACCAAGTGGCCGCGTACGCCGACCGGCACCGCGAGTTCGGTCCGCTCAACACGACGATCGCCGTCGTCGCGACCGATGCCGCGTTGAGCAAGGCGGCCTGCCGCCGGGTGGCGGTGGCCGCCCAGGACGGACTGGCCCGCACGATCCGGCCCTGCCACACCCCGCTGGACGGCGACACGGTGTTCGCGCTGGCCACCGGCGCGGTCGAGGTGGATCCCGACCCGACCCTCCCGGCGTCGATGTCACCGGAGGTGCCGTTGATGACGGCCGTCGGGGCGGCCGCGGCCGACGCCCTGGCCAGCGCCGTGCTCGTCGCGATGCTGGCCGCCGAGACGGTCGCCGGAATACCGACATACCGTGGCCTGTTGCCGGGAGCGTTCGAGTGAAAGGAAACCGACGCCGGTGCTGACGATTCGTGCTGACCTCGTGGAGGCGATGGTCAGCCATGCCCGGGCCGATCACCCCGACGAGGCGTGCGGCATCATCGCCGGACCGGAGGGGTCCGACCGCCCCGAGCGGTTCATCGCGATGGTCAACGCCGAGCGGTCGCCGACGTTCTACCGGTTCGACTCGGGGGAGCAGCTGAAGGTCTGGCGCGCCCTGGATGCGGCCGACGAGGCGCCCGTCGTCATCTACCACTCGCACACCGCGACCGAGGCCTACCCGAGCCGCACCGACATCTCGTATGCGTCCGAGCCGGACGCCCACTACGTCCTGGTGTCGACCCGCGACCCCGAGACCCACGAGCTGCGCAGCTATCGCATCGTGGACGGCGTCGTCACCGAAGAGCCAGTCACCGTCGTCGATCAGTACTGAGAAGAAGAGGAGTCTGCCCATGGCCGTTGAGGTGTCGATCCCGACGATCCTGCGTACCCACACCGGCGGCGAGAAGCGCGTGTCCGCCTCCGGCGCCACGCTGCAGGCCGTGATCGCCGATCTGGAGGCCAACTACGCGGGGATCTCCGAGCGCCTGGTCGATAACGGCAAGCTGCACCGCTTCGTCAACATCTACGTCAACGACGAGGACGTGCGGTTCTCCGGAGGTCTGGACACCGAGATCTCCGAAGGGGACTCGGTGACGATCCTGCCCGCCGTGGCAGGAGGCTGATGACCCGGTACGACTCGCTTCTCGACGCACTCGGCGGCACGCCGCTGGTGGGTCTGCAACGGCTTTCGCCTGCCTGGGATGGTGACCCCCACGTGCGGCTCTGGGCCAAGCTCGAGGACCGCAACCCGACCGGCTCGATCAAGGACCGGCCGGCGCTGCGGATGATCGAAGAGGCCGAGCGCGCGGGTCGCCTTCACCCGGGCACCACGATCCTGGAACCGACCAGCGGCAACACCGGCATCTCGCTGGCGATGGCGGCCCTGCTCAAGGGCTACCAGATGGTCTGCGTGATGCCCGAGAACACCTCGATCGAGCGCCGTCAGCTGCTCGAGCTCTACGGGGCGCGGATCATCTACTCGCCGGCCGAGGGCGGGTCGAACACCGCGGTCGCACACGCCAAAGAGCTCGCCGCGCAGAACCCTTCGTGGGTGATGCTCTACCAGTACGGGAATCCGGCCAATGCCGCCGCGCACTACGAGGGCACCGGCCCCGAACTGCTCGCCGATCTGCCCGAGATCACGCACTTCGTCGCGGGCCTCGGCACCACCGGGACGCTGATGGGTACCGGACGGTTCCTGCGCGAGCACGTGCCCGGCGTGCAGATCGTCGCCGCCGAACCCCGGTACGGCGAGGGTGTGTACGCGCTGCGCAACATCGACGAGGGCTTCATCCCCGAGCTGTACGACCCGGAGGTGCTGACCACCCGCTTCGCGGTCGGCTCCTACGACGCGGTGCGGCGCACGCGCGAGCTGGTGCAGGTCGAGGGGATCTTCGCCGGCATCTCCACCGGGGCCATCCTGCACGCGGCGCTGGGCATGGCCGCCAAGGCGGTCAAGGCCGGCGAGCGCGCCGACATCGCGTTCACCGTCTGCGACGCCGGCTGGAAGTATCTGTCGACCGGTGCGTACGCCGGTAGCCTGGACGACGCGGAAGACGCATTGGAAGGGCAACTATGGGCATGACGGGCGCCGGTGGGTATCCCTCGCCGGCCACGGGGCCGCGCAAGCGCCCCGCCTGGGTCCTCGGCGGGCTCACCATCGTGTCGTTCGTCGTATTGCTGTGGGTGGTGGAGCTTTTCGACTCGCTGAGCGGACACCGGCTGGACCAGAACGGCATTCGGCCGCTGGAGACCGACGGCCTGGCGGGCATCCTGTTCGCGCCGATGCTGCACTCGAACTGGGAACACCTGATCGCCAACACCGTTCCCGCGCTCGTGCTCGGCTTCCTGATGACCCTCGCGGGACTGTCGAGGTTCCTGTTCGCCACCGCGATCATCTGGATCGTGGGCGGGCTGGGCACCTGGCTGATCGGCAACGTCGGCGCGCAGTGCCCGTATGTCGGGGTGCGCTGCGAGACCAACCACATCGGGGCCTCCGGCCTGATCTTCGGATGGCTGACCTTCCTCATCGTCTTCGGGTTCTTCACGCGCAAGGTGTGGGAGATCGTCGTCGGCGTCGTCGTGCTGTTCGTGTACGGCGGCGTGCTGCTCGGCGTCCTTCCTGGCACGTTCGGTGTGTCGTGGCAGGGACATCTGTGCGGCGCGGCAGCCGGTGTGCTCGCGGCGTATCTGCTCTCCGGTCCGGAACGCCGGGCCCGGGCGTCCGGCGGACGCAACGCGGCCCCGCCGTACCTGCCCCGATGAGCGCCCATCTGCCGATCGGCATCTTCGATTCCGGTGTCGGCGGCCTCACCGTCGCCCGGGCCGTCATCGACCAGCTGCCCGACGAGGAGATCATCTACGTCGGCGACACCAGCAACGGGCCGTACGGGCCGCTGACCGTGCCGGAGATCCGCGCGCACGCGCTGGCCATCGGCGACGATCTCGCCGACCGGGGCATCAAGGCACTGGTGATCGCGTGCAACACGGCGTCGTCGGCCTGCCTGCGCGATGCGCGCGAGCGGTACGCACCGATTCCCGTCGTCGAGGTCATCCTGCCCGCGGTGCGCCGCGCGGTCAGCACGACCCGCAACGGCCGGGTGGGCGTGATCGGGACCGAGGCGACGATCGCGTCCGGGGCCTATCAGGACGCTTTCGCCGCCGCCCGCGACCTCGAGGTGTTCGGGGTCGCGTGCCCCCGTTTCGTCGATTTCGTCGAGCGCGGCGTGACCAGCGGGCGGCAGGTGCTCGGGCTGGCCGAGGGGTACCTGGAGCCGCTGCAACGCGCGGAGGTCGACACGCTCGTACTCGGGTGCACGCACTACCCGATGCTGTCCGGGCTCATCCAGCTGGCGATGGGCAACGACGTCACGCTGGTGTCGAGCGCCGAGGAGACAGCAAAGGACCTGCTGCGGGTGCTGACCGAACGCGACCTGCTGCGCGCGCATCCGGGCGACGACGCGCCGGCACCGCGCAGGGTGTTCGAGGCCACCGGCGATCCGGAGGCGTTCACCCGGCTGGCGGCGCGTTTTCTCGGACCCTCACTGGACGGGGTCCGGCCGGTGCAGCGTCACGCCGGCACGCGAACATGACGTTGGTCGCGCAAAGCGGCGATGTTTTCGCCATGGCGATCACGGGCATGGCAAGCTAGTGAGCGTGCGAATCACCGTACTGGGGTGCTCCGGCAGTGTGGTCGGACCTGATTCGCCCGCGTCCGGCTACCTGATCACCGCACCCGACGCTCCGCCGCTTGTTCTCGACTTCGGCGGAGGGGTTCTCGGCGCGCTGCAGCGCTTCGCCGACCCGAACTCTGTGCACGTGTTGCTCTCGCATCTGCACGCCGATCACTGCCTCGATATGCCCGGCCTGTTCGTCTGGCGGCGCTATCACCCGAGCCCCGCGCAGCAGCGTGGTCTGGTGTACGGACCCGCCAACACCTGGGCGCGCCTGGGCGCGGCGTCCTCGCCCGAAGGCGGCGAGATCGACGACATCAGCGACATCTTCGACATCCGGCACTGGGTGGACAATCAGCCCGTCGAGATCGGTGCGCTGACCATCGTGCCGCGGCTGGTGTGTCACCCCACCGAGTCCTACGGCATGCGCATCACCGACCCGTCGGGTGCCACGCTCGTGTACAGCGGCGACACCGGCTACTGCGACGCGCTGATCGACCTGGCCCGCGACGCCGACGTGTTCCTGTGCGAGGCATCCTGGACACACGATCCCGCACGCCCGCCGCGCCTGCACCTGTCGGGCACCGAGGCCGGTCGCGCGGCCGCCCGCGCCGGTGTCCGGGAGCTCCTGCTGACCCACATCCCGCCGTGGACGTCGCGTGAGGACGTCATCAGCGAGGCCAAGGCCGAGTTCGACGGACCCGTGCACGCGGTGGTGTCCAACGAGGCGTTCGACGTCGCCCGCGCCTGACTCCGCCCGTTCCCTTGTCGCCCAACCCGACATTCGGGCGGAGAAGTGCGAGAAGCCTCCGCCATTGCGTCGATCTCGGCGCTGTCATGGCGACCGGTTAGGGTTGGGCCCGTGTCCAGACGAGAAGACGGCCGGCTCGACGACGAACTCCGCCCGGTCACCATCACCCGCGGCTTCACCACCCATCCCGCGGGATCGGTGCTCGTCCAGTTCGGCGAAACGAGGGTGATGTGCGCGGCGAGCGTCACCGAAGGGGTTCCGCGCTGGCGCAAGGGCTCCGGCCAGGGCTGGCTGACCGCGGAGTACGCGATGCTGCCGGCCGCCACGCACGAACGCTCCGACCGGGAATCGGTCAAGGGCCGGGTCGGCGGTCGCACCCAGGAGATCAGCCGGTTGGTCGGCCGCTCACTGCGCGCGTGTATCGACCTCGCCGCTCTCGGAGAAAACACCATCGCGATCGACTGTGACGTCCTGCAGGCCGACGGTGGCACCCGCACCGCGGCCATCACCGGCGCCTATGTCGCGCTGGCCGACGCGGTCACCTACCTCGCGGCCGCAGGCAAGCTGAAGGATCCGCGTCCGCTGTCCTGCGCCATCGCCGCGGTCAGCGTCGGTGTCGTCGACGGCCGCATCCGCGTCGACCTGCCCTACACCGAGGACTCGCGCGCCGAGGTCGACATGAACGTTGTCGCCACCGACACCGGCACGCTCGTCGAGATCCAGGGCACCGGCGAGGGGGCCACGTTCCCGCGCTCGACGCTGGACAAGATGCTCGACGCCGCGATGGCGGCCTGCGATCAGCTCTTCGAGATCCAGCGGGCCGCGCTCGAGCTCCCGTATCCCGGCGTGTTGCCCGAGTCCGGCGAGCCGGCCAAGAAGGCGTTCGGCAGCTGATCCGGTTACTGGTTGCCTCGCGCAACCCGAAGAAGCTGGCCGAGTTGCACCGCGTGCTCGACGCTGCCGGGGTCTCGGGGGTGACGTTGCTGTCACTGGCCGATGTCCCTCCGTTCGACGAGGCGCCCGAGACCGGCGCGACCTTCGAAGCGAACGCGCTGGCCAAGGCCCGTGACGCGTACACCGCGACGGGCCTGCCCGCAGTGGCCGACGATTCCGGGCTGGAAGTCGAGGCGCTCAACGGGATGCCCGGGGTGCTCAGCGCACGCTGGTCGGGCCGGCACGGCGACGACGCCGCGAACACCGCACTGCTGCTCGGTCAGCTCGGCGACGTCCCCGACGAGCGCCGCGGCGCGGCGTTCGTCTCCGCATGCGCTCTGGTGCACGGGCCCGCCGACGACGACGCCGTCGTGGTGCGCGGGGAGTGGACGGGCAGCATCGTGCGCGCGCCGCGCGGCGACGGCGGCTTCGGCTACGACCCGGTGTTCCTGCCCACGGGGTCGGAGCGGACGGCGGCCGAACTCGGTCCCGAGGAGAAGGATGCGGCCTCGCATCGGGGCAGGGCGCTCGCCGCGCTGCTGCCCGCGCTGCGTGCTCTGCTCTGAGGCGCCGTCACCCGGTGCAGCAGCCAAGCCGCCGGCACGGTCAGCGCCAGGGTGGCCGCGATCAGTCCAGGCATCGATCCGGTGAACAGCGGCCAGCGCAGCACAAGGTGCATCGCCAGCGCCATCACCACCACGTGCAGGAGGAAGATCTCGTAGGAGATCTCGCCGAGCCACACCACGGGCCGGCTGGCCAGCACGCGGGTGTAGGAATCGCGGCTGCCCAGCGCCGCGGGTGCGACGACCAGGGTCGCGATCACCGCGTACAGCGTCGCCTTCACCGCAGGCACCCACCACGGGTCCGGGCCGAGGATCACTCCGCCGAGCGACGTGGCCACCATCAGATAGAGGGCGCCCGCGACCGGCACGGCGACCACCGCCCGACAGCGCACCCGGAGCGTCTGCAGCACCGCCAGCGCCATGCCGCCGGCGAACCAGGCGAGGTGACCGGGCAGCCACATGCCGGCGGAGCTCGGCAGCGCGTCGGTGGTCTCGGCGGCGACCAGCCATGCCGGCGTCACCGCGGCGAGCGCCGCGAGCCCGATAAGGATGCGCGCCGGCCGCCATCGCCGGCGCAGCAGCGCGAAGGCCAACGCGGGCAGAGCGAGGTAGAACGACACCTCGACGGCCATGCTCCACATCTGGGACAGGCCGGGGTGCAGCAACGTGGTGAGGTAGTCGTCGGTGTAGATCTGGGTGAACGTCAGGTAGCGCAGCAGCCCGTACAGCGACTGACCGGGGTTCGGGCCCGGGGTGAACACGGTGTAGATCTCGAACGCCGCGACGACGGCGATCACGTAGGCGGGCAGGATGCGGCGCAGCCGGTGCCTGCTGTATCGCCGGACCGACGGGGCAGGGGCGCCGTCGGCGGCCGAGCGCACCCACGGGCGGAAGAGCAGGAAACCGGTCAGCACGAAGAAGACGGCGACCCCGATGTCGAGCCGAGCAGACAACGCGCCGACGTAGCCGTGGGTGAGAAACCCGGTCGCGAACGCGGCATGGGTGCCGACGACGGCCAGCGCGGCGACCGCTCGCAGACCGGTGAGGGCGGGGTCCCGCCACACGGTCGGGTTATTCGTCGGGTTATTCAATGCCGAACTGGCTCTTGATGTTCTGGGTCTGGAAGTGCTCGACGACGATGCCGACGAGCGGGATGGTGCCCGCCAGCAGCACGCCGACGGTCTTGGCGATGGGCCAGCGCACCTTCACGGCCAGGTTGGCGGTGAACAGCAGATACACGAAGTACACCCAGCCGTGCACGACCGCGATCCAGCCGAGGGAGTCGTCGGCGAACGCGTACTTCATCACCATCTCGTAGCAGAGTGCGATCAGCCAGACGCCCGTCGCCCAGGCCATCACCCGGTAGCCGGTGAGGGCCTTGCGGATGGTGTCGACGGGAGTGAGCGGCGCGGGCGATTCGGGTGCGGTCACGTATCGGTTCCTGTCGGTCTCTGGACGTCGCTGTCGGCCTTGGCGAGTTCGGCGAGGTAGGCGTTGTACTCCCGCAGGGTGACGTCGGCCTCGAGTGGCGCGACGTGCGGGCGCTCCGGGAGGAGCCCGGCGGGGATCTCCGTCGGGGTGTCCTGGTGATGCGGCACGGGTGGGGCGTCCTCGTAACGGACGAACTTGTAGTACGCGTAGACGCAGAAGCCGGCGAACAGCGGCCACTGCAGCGCGTAGCCCAGATTCTGGAAATCGCCCGAGGTCGATTCGAACCGGGTCCACTGCCACCAGGCCAACGCGAGGCAACCGGACGCGGCGGCGATCACCAACAGGATGAGCGCCGGCCTCCTACGCCGCGTAGTGGACACCGTACAACGGTACCGCGCTGTCCTTGGGGCCGACGAACTCATCGAGCATGGCGGTCGCCTCCTTGCGATAGATCGACACTGTGTGGTTGTCAGATCGCGTCCAGGTGATGTCCAAGAGGTCGAGTGCGTTGGTGAACAGGCCGATGATGTCCTCGGACCGGTTGCTGAAGTGGTACCTGACGCTGCGGATACCGCGATCGTTGGCGACGACTCGACACCCGTCGCTGTGGAGGAGCCCGAGCACGAACTCCTCGGTTTCGCGGTCGACGATCGCCTGCTGCCAAGCTTCCAGCTCAATGCGTCTGCGGTGCTTGCGGCCGGGTCCGTGCTGTGGCAGGAGGCATGGCCAGTGATTCGAAAACAGATATACGTCTGCGCATCCAGTGCGACGCCAATAGACGCCTGCGCGTTGCCGGGGAAACAGAGCGTCTATCGCGGCCCGACAACGGTCGATGATCGCCGGATAACGCTTGTCGCAGGTGATGCGAATGTTGTAGGTGCGCCCCTGGCGCGAAATGCAACCGTCGCCGAGGTACATGCCGAGCACGTAGGCGTACGGCCCCTTGGGGAGGGCGTCGAAGTCATGGTCGCAAGGGCGCGCACCCGCGCTTCTCCGGCATCGGACCCCTGGGCGACGACGCCACTCCCACACAGTTTTCCTCGGAATGCCCGTTTGCCTTGCTATTTCGCAGTCGTTCAAACCTTCGAGAATCATGAGCTGGACAGCTTCGAACTCGTCTCTTGATCTGATGTCGACTCCTTCCGGACAGTGGTGACATCAGACTATGGGCGCGGTCCGACAGGTCGGATCAGTGAACGGCGCGCTAAGATCGGCGGGCTTGCGCGAGTGTCGGAACTGGCAGACGAGATGGATTTAGGTTCCATTGCCCTATGGGCGTGGGGGTTCGAGTCCCCCCTCGCGCACTCGCCCAGTTTGCGCGACGCTCGAAGATCTCACTCTCGCGAATCTTGCCCTGGACGTACTGTGCGACGACCGCCAACCGACGGTCATCATCCGGGTGCTGACTTCCGGTGCCCCGACGATGGTCGGGGTACCGAGAACTCGGGACGAGCCGGGCGACGCTACGTTAAGACCGCGCAATACGACATCGACGTCGCACCCATGGACGGCAGACGGTTCAGGCGGAAACCTCGGCCGCGGCCGGCTCGTGCGATTGAGCGGTGAAGCAGAAGATGCTCGCCGCGAAGCTGACCAGCGCCACTGCTCCGGCGAGAACCGCGAACAGCGTTTCGGACAGCCCCCAGCTCGCTAGGGCGAACGCCACCGCGATGATGGCGGTGATGAGGAGGAAGAGGCCCGTCGTCGCGACGGCCTCGTTGAACGGGTCTTCTGCGTGAGCGGTGCTGGCCCTCTCGGCCATGGTGTTCCTCCTCGAAATGCCGAACAACCGGCGTGTTGTCGGGAAATTACCCCCTCGTCAATCGCTGAAACCTCGGGCAACGTGACTGTGGTCACCGCGATCGCCGGTCGTTGCGCCGCGCACGGTCCGCCCCCTCGGGGCGGCCGTTCTGCGACCATGGTCGGCATGATCCGTCTCGAGCGGGGAAAGGTCAGCCTATGAGCGACGTGAAGTTCCTGGATCTGCACGGCGACCGGCTCGCCTACCGGGACGAGGGCAGCGGCGAGGAAGTGTTGCTGCTGATCCACGGGATGGCGGGCAGTTCGGAGACCTGGCGGTCGGTGATACCCCGGCTCGCCAAACGGTACCGGGTGGTCGCGCCGGACCTGCTGGGGCACGGGCAGTCGGCCAAGCCACGTGGTGACTACTCACTGGGTGCGTTCGCGGTGTGGCTGCGCGACCTGCTCGACGAACTCGGCATCGCGCAGGCCACGGTGGTGGGCCAGTCACTGGGCGGTGGCGTGGCGATGCAGTTCGCCTACCAGCACCGCGACTACTGCCAGCGACTGATCCTGATCAGCAGCGGCGGGCTGGGCCAGGACGTCGGTTGGACCCTGCGCCTGCTCTCCGCCCCCGGTGCCGAATTCCTGCTGCCGGTGATCGCGCCACCGCCGGTGGTCAAGGCGGGCAACACGATTCGCGGTTGGCTGTCGGCGAAGAGCATTCATTCACCGCGCGGCGCGGAGATGTGGAGTGCGTACTCGTCGCTGTCGGACTCGCAGACCCGGCAGGCCTTCCTGCGGACCCTGCGCTCGGTGGTCGACTACCGCGGCCAGGCCGTCAGCGCACTGAACCGGCTGTACCTGACCTCGGAGATGCCGGCGCTGGTGATATGGGGCGACGATGATCGGATCATCCCCGTCGAGCACGGCTACGCGCTCAGCGACCTCCATCCCGGCTGCCGCCTGGAGGTGCTGGCCGGAGTCGGACACTTTCCGCATGTCGAGAAGCCCGACGACGTCGTCGACCTGATCGACGACTTCATCACCGTGACCACGGAGACGGTCGCACCGCCGCCGGTGACCGACCCGATCCGCTGAGCGGACTCACCTCTTCCGGACCGGGTGCCCGTTGCGCTCGGCGAGTGATCGCAGCTGCTTGAGCGCGAACTGGCGGTTGCGGCCGCCTTCGGGGAGCACGATGCCCGCCCACAGCCCCACCGCTCCCGGCGTCACGCACGCCTCGCGGGCGCACTGCCACCGGCGAGGGCAGGACCGGCACAGTTCCTTGGCGCCCTCGTCCGCGGTGGTGATCCACCGATCGGGATCACGCGTGCACGGCGCGGTCCACGCGTCTTCGTCGATCGATACCGGATACATGGCCACACCCCTCCCTGTCGTTTCCTGCGTTCGCTGGCGACTTCACGATACGCGTGTATCGCACCGACAATACATTTGTACCGTCGTCCGCGCTGGGGCGCTGCGTTGTCTACGGTTGGCCACGTGGTATCCGACGCAGACGTAAAAACGGGTGGCGAGCCCCGCAACATCGAGCGAATCCGTGTTGCGGCGCTGCGCAGCTTCGCGCTGCACGGGACAGCGGCGACGACGATGCGCGGGGTCGCCGCCGCGGCCGGGGTGTCACTGGGGCTGGTGCAGCATCACTTCGCGACGAAGGCCGGGTTGATCAGCGCTGTCGACGAATACGTGGTGAAGTTGTTCGTCTCCTCGCTGGCCCGGCCGCTGCCGGACCCGCCGGTCGACTCGGTGGCCGAGATCGGCACCCGGGTCACCACGATCATCGCGGAGCACCCGGATGTCGCGGCCTATCTGAGCCGGGCGCTGGTGGACGGCAGCCCCGTCGGCGCACAGCTGTTCGACACCCTGCTCGCGGTGGGTATCTCGCGCTGGCAGCAGCGCATCGATCGGGGCGAGGTGCGCCCCGACATCGACCTCACCTGGGCCGCGATCAATTCCATGGTGCTCGCGCTCGGAACCATCAGCCTCAAGTCCCATGTGGAACGGCATCTCGGCGGGCCGCTCACCAGTCCGGGGCAACTCGAACGCTGGCAGAAGTCCGTCGACACGCTGTTGCGAGACGGCCTCTTCCGCCCCGGCCGGACTCCGTAACGACCCTCGGTCGCGTCAGCCGGCGACTCTCTTGCGGTAGGCGCTGGGGGTCTCGCCGCTGAAGGCCGCGAAGGCGCGGGTGAAGGAGCTGATGCTGGTGAAACCGACGTCGGTGGCCGTCTGCTGCACGGACTGCGCCGGGGCGGCGAGCAATGCCATCGCCCGCAGCATTCGGGCATGCAGAAGGTAAGTGCGCCAAGGCATTCCGAGGGTCTCGGCGAACAACCGGCGCAGCGTGCGCTCGGACACCGAGACCGCCCTGCTGACCTCCCCGCAGGTGACCGTGCCGAGGTGGGATTTGGTGTAGGCGAGGGCCGCGGCGACCAAGGGGTCCTCGGAGGTCGGCAGGCTCAGTGGAGCCTCGTGGTCGAGGGCCTCGCCGACGAGTGCGGCCAGCGTCCGGAAGAACCCCTCGGACACGCTGTCGTCGTCGGCCGCGCCCGGCCGGCGATCGATCGGCCAGCGCAGCGCGTAGATCATCATCTCCCGGATCAGCGGGGACACCGCGAGGATGCGGGCCCGGTCGCCGCCGTCGGGGATCAGTGTGCGGTCGAACATCACCGCGACGGTCTTGACGTCGGGGTTCATCACTGCCTGGTGCTCCAGCCCCGCGGGTATCCAGGCCGCCTGCTGCGGGGGCAGCAGATAGTGCGCCGAGTCGGTCTCCACCTCGACCACTCCGTGCAGCGCGTACTCGATCTGGTGGACCTCGTGCGAGTGCCAGCCGGTGATCAACGCGTCGCCCTCGTAGAGATAGCTGCCGCCGAGTGCCGGCCCACCGCGGCGCAGCTCGATGACCGGACGAGGTTTGGCCGCTATGGACAAGAAGTTGTCCGAACGCGCGGAGACGGTCACGAATTCTCACGGTACTACTGACTCATGAACGCCGACGACCTGATTCTGGTGAGCATCGACGACCATGTGGTGGAGCCGCCCGACATGTTCCTGCGCCACGTTCCGGCGAAGTACAAGGACGAGGCGCCGATCGTCGTCACCGACGACAAGGGCGTCGACCAGTGGATGTATCAGGGACGTCCGCAGGGGGTCAGTGGCCTGAACGCGGTGGTGTCCTGGCCTGCCGAGGAGTGGGGCCGCGATCCGGCCGGGTTCGCCGAGATGCGACCCGGGGTGTACGACGTGCACGAGCGCGTGCGGGACATGAACCGCAACGGCATCCTCGCCTCGATGTGCTTCCCGACGTTCACCGGCTTCTCGGCTCGCCACCTCAACATGCACCGCGAGGAGGCGACGCTGGTGATGGTGTCGGCCTACAACGACTGGCACATCGACGAGTGGGCAGGCTCGTACCCGGACCGCTTCATCCCGATCGCAATCCTGCCGACGTGGAATCCCGAGGCGATGTGCGCCGAGATCCGCCGGGTGGCGGCCAAGGGCTGCCGTGCGGTGACGATGCCGGAACTGCCCCACCTGGAAGGGCTTCCGAGCTACCACGACGACGAGTACTGGGGTCCGGTGTTTCGCACCCTGTCCGAGGAGAGCGTGGTGATGTGCCTGCACATCGGCACCGGCTTCGGCGCGATCAGCATGGCTCCCAACGCCCCCATCGACAATCTGATCATCCTGGCGACCCAGGTGTCGGCGATGTGCGCGCAGGATCTGTTGTGGGGGCCGGCGATGCGCAAGTACCCGGATCTGAAGTTCGCGTTCTCCGAAGGCGGGATCGGGTGGATCCCGTTCTATCTCGATCGCAGCGACCGGCACTACACCAACCAGAAGTGGCTGCGTCGCGACTTCGGCGACAAGCTGCCCAGCGACGTCTTCCGCGAGCACTCGCTGGCCTGTTACGTCACCGATAAGACGTCGCTGAAGCTGCGCCACGAGATCGGTATCGACATCATCGCCTGGGAGTGCGACTACCCGCATTCGGACTGTTTCTGGCCCGATGCACCGGAGAAAGTGCTGGCCGAGTTGAACGCCGCCGGGGCATCCGATTCCGACATCAACAAGATCACGTGGGAGAACTCCTGCCGGTTCTTCGGCTGGGATCCGTTCGCGCGCACCGAGAAAGCCGAGGCGACCGTCGGCGCGCTGCGAGCCAAGGGTGCCGACGTCGACGTGTCGATCCGGCCGCGTGCCGAATGGGCCCGGCGCTATCACGAAAAGCAGCTCGCCAAGGCCTGATTGAGTCGGCGTACCGCGGCGAACGGCGACCACCGCCGCGGTGATCGGCGGCGCGCGTACGGCCAGGGCTGATGTCGTTCCGGAACCGATTCCGCGCGAGCGGATTTGAGCTGGGCGCGAAGATGGGAACGCAACTCGTGCAGGCTCGGATCGGTCCACCGGTTGACGGCCTCGACGGCGTCGACGGTGAGATCGTAGAGCTCCCATTGGTCGTCGAGCGGGTCGTTGCGGTACATCGGTCCACCCAGACCGGTGGCCGCGAGGTGACGCACCCCGGGCTCGGTCCAGGTGGCGGGGTCGTCGAACGAGCGCACCAGCTTCCAGAGATGACCCGCACCGCCGGGCGCGGCGCTGTCCTCGACCCGCAGCACCATTCCCTCGAAATTGGCGGCGGTGTGCGCGGGGATGCGGATGCGCAGCGGCGCAGGCACACTCCTGGTCAACTTCAGCATCCGCGCCAGCCCGGACGCGCCGGTGTCGCCCTCGAGCACGTTGTCCCGGGTCATGAGGTAGACGGCGCGCGCGTCGTCGGCGTCGGCGCCGTCGACCACCGGCATCAGATCCCGGCCGGGCAGCGGGTGCACCTCGGTGAACGACTGGGCGAGCACCCGCGTCGTCGCTTCGACATCGATGCCCGCAGCCGACAGCAGCGTCGGCACCAGATCGACGTGGGACGTGGGCGCGGCCACCGTCCGCGCCGGCGACGTCCGGGTGCCGACCCGGGCGATGACGAACGGGACGCGGGTGGCTTCGTCGTAGAGGTTGAACCACTTCTGGTGCAGCCCGCCGTGAGCGCCAAGGAGGTCCCCGTGGTCGGCCGTGCGGACCAGGACCGCATCGGCGGATCCGCCGTCGGTGACCGCACGCCGCACCCGGTCGATCGGGGAATCGACCTCTGCGTGCAACCGGTAATACAGGTCCCGGTAGGCCTGCGCGTTGCGCCGGTACGTCCGCTCGATCGCCCGCGCGGGACCGTACCCGGAGTAGTACGCCTCACGAAAAGCGATCTGGGCGGCCGGTTTTCCCGCCAGATCCTCGTCGGCGGTGGGGGCAGGCGGCACGTGCGGCGGGTCGAGCGGGGACGGCCGTAACGGGCTGCGCCGTGCCCAGGCCGGGAACAACACGATGTCGTGCGGGTTGACGAAGCTCGCGACGAGCAGGAAGGGTCGGGCCGCCTCGGGATCGCAGGCCCGGCGCCGGGCGTAGCGGTCCTCGAGCCACGCGACAACGCGGTCGGCGATCAGCGGATCGCGCCGGATACCTGCATTGGACAGTTTCGCGCCGTGGGGCTCGGGGCCGACCCATCCGGAGAAGCCGTAGGGTGCAAGCAGATCCGCGTCGAGGTAGCGGCGCACCGCTTCGGGGTCGACGACGCCGTCGCCGTCGTTGGTGGCCAGCGATTCCCCGGTTGCCGGGTCGACGAGATCGGCGTGGGAGATGTGCCACTTGCCGTCGTAGTGGGTGTCGTAGCCGGCGGCGCGGAACCAGTTGCCCAGCGTTGGCACCTCGCCGCGGCGTAGCCAGCGCAACCGTGCATCGTCGTAGGCCTTGCCGATCCCGTCGGTCTGGGTGACGCCGTGCAGGTCCGGGTACTGCCCGGTGAAGATCGTCGGCCGGCTGGGCACGCAGGCCAGGGAGCCGGTGTAGTGGCGGGCGAAGCACACCCCGTGCGCGTCGAACCATGCTCTGCCCGGCAGGTTCTCGCGCCGCCATGCGGCGAGTGCCGCCGGTTCGTACGGTGGTGCCGCTCGCTCCTCGTCGGTCATCACGATCACGATGTCCGGTCGCGCAGAGGTCATGAGGAAACCCTTTCGGTCGCCTTTGCCAGTGAATCCAGCAGCGTCTGCGAGCGTCTCGCCACCAGCCGCGCCGCGATCCGCTCGAGGAGCCGGCCCAGCGGGCGGGCCGTCGTGCGCACCGAGGTGGTCAGCGTGACGGTGGTCCCCGAGTTGATCCGAGACTCACCCCGGGGCAACACGTCCCAGCGGTTCGACACCGACAGCCGGGGCGGCAGGCCGGCGATCGCGTAGGCGAGGGTCCGGGCCGGCCGGTAGTCGGTGATGGTCTCGACCACGGTGTCGCGGCCCATCTGCACACGCCGGCTCAGCCCCAAGGGTGGTCGCGCCTCGACGTGGTTGAGCAGGCAGCAGTGGTCGACACCGGCCGCCCACCCGGCCAGGTCGCCGAAGTCGGCCAGCAGCGCCCACACCGCTGCTGGTTCGGCGGTGAGGGTGCGGGTGCGGCTGAACTCTGCCATGGGCTCATCATCGCGTGCGGCGGCGACTCGCGCTGGTCGATCAGGTCAAGCGCAGTCCGCCGATCACGGTGCGGGTGATGGATTCGGCCCGCCGACGGGGGAAAGCGCGTCCTTCGGTCAGCGCGGCGTAGACGATGCCGCCGACGATGGCGTCGGCGGCGTCGCGTGCCGCCTCCTCGTCACACCCGTGGGCGACCAATCGGCTGCGCAGGCTGTCGTGCAGTGGCGTCGAGAAGCCCGCATTCAGCCGCGCCGCGGTGTCGGGGTGTTCCATCCCGGCGGTGGTCAGGAAACGCAACATCGCATTCCCCCTGGCTGTGGTCAGTGCCGCCGCCAGTTCGACCGCCCAGGCGCAGACGTCCGCGGTGACGTCGGTGCCGGAGGCCACCGGGCGAAGGATCCGGTCGGCGTCTTCGAGGATGACGTCGGCGACCAGGGCGTGCCTGCTGGGCCACCAGCGGTAGATCGTCTGCTTACCGACGCCCGCCCGGGCGGCCACCGCCTCGATGGTGAGCTTGTCGAAACCGCGGTCGAGCAGCAGTTCGCGGGTCGCCGTGACGATGGCCCGGCGCGACTTCTCGCTGCGCCGCCGGGGCGCGGTGACCGCAACGGCCATCGGCGACCTCCTGACTGAACACGGCTTTACACGCAGGTGCTGCAGCCGTAGTGTGCCACAAGACGAGACGGTGCGTCTCGTGAGAGGCCGACGAAGGGCGAGATGTCGATGGCGGGAACGGCACTGGTGATCGGCGCCAGTGGTTTCCTCGGATCGCACGTCACCCAGCGGCTCGTCGCGAGGGGCGACGACGTCCGGGTGC
Source organism: Mycolicibacterium psychrotolerans (assembly GCF_010729305.1). NCBI lineage: Bacteria > Bacillati > Actinomycetota > Actinomycetes > Mycobacteriales > Mycobacteriaceae > Mycobacterium > Mycolicibacterium psychrotolerans. Next base: position 2,563,062 of record NZ_AP022574.1, read on the forward strand.
TGATCCGCACGACGAGTTCGACCCGGGGCATCGACGGACTTCCCGTCGACATCCGCTACGGAGAGATCTTCGATGCCGACGCGGTGCGCTCGGCCATGGACGGCTGCGACGTCGTCTACTACTGCGTCGTCGACGCCCGACCCTGGTTGCGCGACCCGCGGCCGCTGTGGCGCACCAACGTCGAGGGTCTGCGCACCGTTCTCGACGTGGCCGTCGACGCACATCTGTGCAAATTCGTGTTCACCAGTTCCATCGGAACCATCGGCCGGTCACCGGACGGTCTGGCCGACGAGCAGACGGTCCACAACTGGCTCGACATGGGCGGGGACTACATCCGTTCCCGGGTCGAGGCCGAGAACATGCTGCTGCGTTACTGCGCCGACCGGGGGCTGCCGGGCGTGGCGATGTGCGTGGCCAACACCTTCGGCGCGGGGGACTGGCTGCCCACCCCGCACGGCGGGATGCTCGCCGCCGCGGTGCGCGGGAAGTTGCCGTTCTTCATCGACGGATACGACGCGGAGGTGGTCGGTATCGACGACGCGGCGGAGGCGATGATCCTGGCCGGTGAACGGGGCCGCATCGGCGAACGCTACATCGTCTCCGAGCGCTTCATGAGCATCCGGGAGGTCCACGAGATCGGTTGTGCGGCGGTCGGTGTGGCCCCACCGAAGGTGGGTGTCCCGATCCGCCTGATGTCGGCGGCCGCGCACGTCGGCGGCGCCGTCGCCCGGGTGCGCGGCAAGGACACCAGATTCACCCCGCTCAACATCCGGTTGATGCACATCATGACGCCACTCGACCATTCCAAGGCGATGCGGGAACTGTGTTGGCGACCACGCCCGGCATCCGAGGCGATCGTCGCGGGCGCTCACTTCTTCCGCGATGCGTCGCGGCGATCGACGACCGTGCAGGAGCTCACGTGACGATCGGGCTCACTCCCGAGCAGGACCAGTTGGCGGCTGCCGTGGCGGATTTCGCCGAGCGGCACGCCCCGATCGAGAAGACTCGCCGGGCCTTCGACTCATTGGCCGCGGGGGAGCTGCCCGCGTGGTGGGACGAGTTCGTCGCCAACGGTTTTCACGCCGTGCACCTGCCCGAGCGGATCGGGGGACAGGGCGGGACGCTGACCGACACGGCCTGTGTGGTCGAAGCCGCGGCCACGGCGATGCTGCCCGGTCCGGTGCTGCCCACGATCATCGCCGGCGCCGTGGCGCTGCTGGCCGACGACACCGCCGCCGCGCACGCGTTGCTCGCACGGCTGGCCGAGGGCGTGCCGGCGGCGCTGATCACCGACCGCGACGGTCTGCGCGCGACGCCGTCCGACACCGGATGGACGGTGAGCGGCACCTCGGCCGCCACGCCGGGACTGTGCTCTGCCCAAGCGATCCTCGCGCCCGCACGCTCCGGAGGCCGCACCCTGTGGCTGATCATCGACCCCGCCGCAGCGGGCGCCGAGATCACCCCGCTCATGGGTACCGACAAGACCATCGACGTCGGCGCCCTGCGGCTCGACGGATATCGCTGCGCAGCGGATGGGCAGCTCATCGGCATCGACGACGAACGGGCCCGCTGCCTGGCGGTCGCACTCACGGCCGGCGCCACCTCAGGAGTCATCCGGTGGTGTGTGCGCGCCGTGACCGAGCACCTGCGCACCCGCGAGCAGTTCGGCCGCCCCATCGGGTCGTTCCAGGCGCTGCAGCATCAGGCGGCCATGTTGCTGGTCAACAGCGAGCTCGCGACCGCAGCGGCGTGGGACGCGGTGCGCTCGGCGTCGGAGTCCCTGGCGCAGAACCGGATCGCGGCCGCCTCTGCCGCCCTGATGGCGGTCGGTCCCGCGCCCGACCTGGTGCTCGACACGCTGACCATGTTCGGCGCCATCGGGTACACCTGGGAACACGACCTGCACCTGTACTGGCGCAAGGCCACCAGCCTGGCCGCCTCGATCGGGCCGGCGAGCCGCTACGCCCACGAGCTCGGCGAACTCACGCGCACCGAGAGCCGCTACGTCGCAGTCGATCTCGGCGACCTCGATGCTGAGTTCCGGGCCACCGTCGCCGGTGTCCTCGACAAGGCGGCCATGCTGCGCAACGACCGGCCGGGGCGGCAGGGGGACTACGAGAACCTGGCCGTCGGCCCGCAGCGCACCCTGCTCGCCGACACCGGGCTGATCGCGCCGCACTGGCCGCGGCCCTGGGGCGTCGACGCCACGGCGCTGCAGCAGTTGATCATCGACGAGGAGTTCGCCAAGCGGCCGCAGCTCGTGCGGCCGTCGCTGGGCATCGCGGAGTGGATCATGCCGTCGCTGATCAGTTCCGCGCCCGAACACGTTGCGCAGCGGTTCATTCCGCCGACCCAACGGGGTGAGCTGGGCTGGTGCCAGCTGTTCAGTGAGCCCGGTGCCGGCTCCGATCTGGCAGCGCTGACGACGCGCGCGACGAAGGTCGACGGCGGCTGGCGGATCAACGGCCACAAGATCTGGACCTCGTCGGCGCACACGGCCGACTTCGGGGCACTGCTGGCACGCACCGATCCGGACGCGGCCAAGCATCGCGGCATCGGCTACTTCATCGTCGACATGCGCTCCGAGGGCATCGACGTTCAGCCGATCCGGCAGGCGACCGGCGAAGCCCACTTCAACGAGGTCTTCCTCACCGACGTGTTCGTTTCCGACGAACTGCTGCTCGGCGGTCCGACGGACGGCTGGAATCTGGCGATCGCGACCATGGCGCAGGAGCGGGTGGCCATCAGCGGTTACGTCAACTTCGACCGGGCCCGCATTCTGCGTGCGCTGGCCAACGAGGGCGGCCAGGACCATGTCCGGGTGCGCAGCGCGCTCGGGGAAGCCGACGCCTACGCCACCGCGATCAAGGTGCTCGCCGTGCGCGAGGTGCTGCGCCTGCTCGACGGGCAGGCGCCGGGGCCGGCGTCGAGCATCGCCAAGGTGGCGATGAACGTGATGCTGCGCAGGACCTTCGCGGCGAGTCTCGACCTGTCCGCTCCCGCGGGACTGCTCGAGGACGCCGGGCCGGGAGGGGCGCCGCTGGTGGAACAATATTTCCATCTACCGGCCGAATTGATCGGCGGGGGGACCAGGGAGATCCAGCTCAACATCATCGCCCAGATGATCCTCGGGCTGCCCCGCGCCTGAACGACAGGAGAGCACATGGGATTACGTGGAGAGGCCGCCATCGTCGGCTACGTGGAACTGCCGCCGGAGCGGATGAGCAAGGCCACCGTCGCCCCGTTCATGATCGAGCAGTGGGCCGAGCTCGCTTCCGCCGCTCTCGCCGACGCGGGACTCGCCGGAACCGATGTCGACGGGATCGTCACCACCCACCTCGCCGAGTCGGAGATCTTCGTTCCGTCGACCGTTGCCGAATATCTGGGAGTGCGGGCGAATTTCGCCGAGCTCGTCGATCTCGGCGGGGCGAGCGCCGCGGGCATGGTGTGGCGGGCCGCGGCGGCGATCGAGTTGGGGATCTGCGACGTGGTGCTGTGCGTGATCCCGGCGCGCTACCTCACTCCGACGTCGGACAAGTTGCCCCGACCGATGACCGACGCGGTGTTCTTCGGCGCGTCGAGCAACCAATACGGTTCGCCGCAGGCCGAATTCGAGATCCCCTACGGCAACCTCGGCCAGAACGGCCCGTACGGTCAGGTCGCCCAGCGGTATGCGTCGATCTACGGCTACGACGAACGGGCCATGGCGAAGATCGTGGTGGATCAGCGCGTCAACGCCAACCACACCGACGGCGCGATCTGGAAGGACACGCCACTGACCATCGAGGACGTGCTGGCCAGCCCGGTGATCGCCGACCCGCTGCACATGCTCGAGATCGTGATGCCGTGTCTCGGCGGCGCCGCCGTCGTGGTGGCGGCCGCCGACGTCGCCGCCCGCTCCGCGAACCGGCCGGTGTGGATCAGGGGTTTCGGCGAGCAGGTTCCCTACAAGACACCCACGTATGCCGAGGACCTGTTGCAGACGCCGATAATCCGGGCCGCCGAGACCGCTTTCGCCATGTCGGGACTGACGCGTGCCCAGATGGACATGGTGTCGATCTATGACTGCTACACCATCACGGTGCTGTTGAGTCTCGAGGACGCCGGGTTCTGCGAGAAGGGCAAGGGCATGGAGTTCGTCTCCCGGCACGACCTCACCTTCCGCGGCGACTTCCCGCTCAACACCGCGGGCGGTCAACTGGGTTTCGGTCAGGCGGCCAATGCCGGCGGGATGCATCACGTGTGTGACGCGGCCCGGCAGATCATGGGCCGCGCGGGTGCGGCCCAGGTGCCCGACTGCAACCGCGCGTTCGTCTCGGGCAACGGCGGCATCCTGTCCGAACAGACCACGCTCGTGCTGGAAGGGGATTGACCGTGGACCACACCTTCACACGGCCGATGCCGGTCAAGACACCCACAACGGCACCGTTCTGGGACGGGCTGGCCGACCATCGCGTCGTCATCCAGTACTCGCCCTCGTCGCAGTCCTACGTCTTCTATCCTCGGGTGCGCGCCCCGGGCACCCTCGCCGACGATCTGCAATGGCGGGAGATCTCCGGGCTGGGCACGCTGTACTCCTACACCGTCGCACGCCGGCCCGTCGGCCCCCACTTCGCCGATGCGGTGCCGCAGCTGCTGGCGATCGTCGAATGGGATGAGGGACCGCGGTTCTCGACCGAGCTGGTCAACGTCGAGCCGGCCGACATCAAGATCGGCATGCGGGTGCGACCGGTGTTCTGCGATTACCCCGACCACGACGTCACGCTGCTGCGCTACGAGCCCGCCGGCGCCGCATGAGCGACGCCGAAGACAAGCAGGAGATCACTGACGTCCTGATCCGCTATGCGACCGGAATCGACACCCGTGACTGGCCGCTGTTCCGCACGGTCTTCACCGAGGACTGCCGGCTGGACTACGGCGAGATCGGAATCTGGCACGGTGTCGATGCGGTGACCGAGTTCATGGTGGCCGCGCATGCGCCGGCGGGACACACCATGCACCGGATCACCAACCCGGTGGTGACCGTCGACGGCGACACCGCCCGGGCGCGCGCCTATGTCGACGCGCTGATCATGGCCGCTGACAACGAATCCGGCGTCCACGCGGCAGGTGTCTACGACGACGAGTTCGTCCGCACCGGCCAGGGCTGGCGGCTCGCGCGTCGCCGGTTCACCACCGTCCTGGTGAGAACGGTCGGCGACTCATGATCTATCGCCCTGCGCGACCAGCTTTCGCAGCGGACGGCGCGCGGTCTCGCGCATCGTCAGCACGGTCAGCAGCGTGACGATGGCGGCGCCGATCACGTAGTACGCCGGGGCGATCTGGTTGCCCGTCCGCGCCACCAGCCAGGTGGCCACATACGGGGCGGTGCCGCCGAACAGGGCCACCGAGATGTTGTAGCCGATCGAGTATCCACTGGACCGGACGCGGGTGGCGAACAACTCGGCGCCCGCGGCCAGCGCCGTCGACGCGAACACCGACTCGATGGCGGCCAGGGCCGCGTGGGCGGTGATCGCGGCGGCCAGCGAGCCGCTGTTGAGCAGAAGGAACAGCGGATAGGTGAAGGCCGTGAACAGGACCGAACCCGCGATCAGCAGCGGCTTCCGTCCGATCCGGTCCGACAGCGCGCCCAGCGGCGGGATCAACGCTATCGCGACGACGCTGGCGACGGTGATGGACACGAACGCATCGGTCTTGCCGAACCCCAATGTCTTGGTGAAATAGCTTGGCAGGAAAGTGAAGACGACGTAGAAGCCGACGTTGTGGATGATCACCAGCCCGATGATCTGCAGGATGGGCCGCCATGCGGTGGTGACGGCCTCCTTCAGCGGGGAGGACGACAATTCACCCGTCTCGCGCAGCTCTTCGAACTCGGGGGTGTCACCAAGGCGCGTCCGGATGTAGAGGCCGACGGCGCCGAGCAGACCGGCGATCAGGAACGGTATCCGCCAGCCGTAGGTGTCCATGGCCGACTCGGACAGCATGGCCTCCAGAGCGGTGACGGTCACCGAGCCGAGCAGGAAACCCACCACCACAGACCAGACGAGGAACGACACCACGAATCCGCGGTGCCGGTCGGAGGCGTACTCGGCCAGAAAGCACGCCCCGCTGCCGTATTCGCCGCCGGCGGAGAACCCCTGCAGACAGCGCAGGAGCAGCAGCAGGATCGGCGCGAACACGCCGATGCTCTGATAGCTGGGGACCAGACCGATGGCGAGCGTGGAGGCCGACATCATCAGGATGACCAGCGCCAGCACCTTCTGCCGGCCGATCCGGTCGGCCAGGGGGCCGAAGAAGAAGCCGCCCAGTGGTCGCATGAAGAACGCCGCGGCGAAGATCGCGAAGGTGTTCAGCAGCGCGGCGGTCTCGTCGCCCGGGGGAAAGAACTTCTCGGCGATGTAGGTCGCGAGGAAGCCGTAGATCGCGAAGTCGAACCATTCGACGGTGTTGCCGATCGCTGCTCCGCGCACCGCCTTCGCGACGGTGCCGGATGTGGCATGGGTGCGGCGCGGGTGCGCATGTTCGACGGTCATCACGATCCTCCGGGCGGTCGGGGTGCAGGGGCCGCAGTGTCGTAGTGCTCGTGGGGGAGGTCAGTGATGAACATGTGTCCGGGCGCGTGGACGATCGCCACCGGCGGCCTGGCGCGCTGCACCGCCATCTGCGGTGTCACCCCGCACGCCCAGAACACCGGGATCTCGCCGTCGGCGATCGACACCGGATCGCCGAAGTCGGGGGAGGCGAGGTCGGCGATGCCCAGCGCGGCCGGGTCGCCCGCGTGCACGGGGGCGCCGTGCATGGCCGGGAAGCGCGCCGTCACGCGCGCGGCGCGCGCCAGATCGGCGGGAGGCATCGGACGCATCGAGACCACCATCGCTCCATGGAACGGTCCGGCGGGCACACAGGGCCGGTCGGTCACGTACATCGGCACGTTGGTGTGCTGACGTTGGTGCGCAAGAGGGACACCGGCCGCCGCCAGCGCCCACTCGAAGGTGAAGGAACACCCCAGCAGGAAGGCCACCAGATCGGCTCGCCAGTAGCGGTGCACGTCGGTCGGTTCGTCGATGCACCGCCCGTCGGCGAACACGCGATAACGCGGGACGTCGCTGCGCAGATCGGCCGCGGCCGCGAGTGTCTCCGGGCAGGGGTTGCCCGTGCCGCTCACGTCGAGCAGGGGGCACGGTCCCGGATTGCGGACACAGAACCGCAGGAAATCCAGCGCGTACGCCTCGGGCAGGACCACCAGGTTGGCTTGAGCGAAACCTGGCGCCAGGCCGCTCGTGGGGCCGGTGTGGCGGCCGGCGCGGATGTCGGCGCGCGCCCGCACCGCAGCGGTCACATCCCGGGCTGCGGCGGTTCGCATACGCGAGCATTCCCCGTTAGCGTACGGAACTAACGCGCAGGTGAGCCGGGTGCGTAGAGATGGGTGACGTCGGAGCGTCCCCGCAGGGTGGTCTCCCCGCACGGTGACCAGTGCGCCTGTTCGCCGGCGCAGGCCCGGGCGAATGCCGCACCGGAACTCACGACCCGGCCGGGGTGCTCCTTGGCGCAGTCGGCAAGGCGCGCCGCCTCGTTCACGGGGTCGCCGATCACGGTGTACTCGTAGCGGTTCTCCGCTCCGATGTTGCCTGCGAACACTGGACCGGCCGACACGCCGATACCGAAATCAACGCTGAGACTGGTCAATTCGCCGGCGAGGGTGCGGGCGACGGCCAGCGCGGCCGACGCGGGGTCGGCGATGCGCAGCGGCGCGCCGAACACCGCCAGCGCGGCGTCGCCCTGGAACTTGTTGATCAGCCCGTGCCGCGCGTCGACCTCGGCGACGACGATGCGGAAGAAGTCGTTGAGGATCCGGGCCACCTCGTGCGGTTCCCGCTCGACGGCCAACTGTGTCGAGTCGGTGAGGTCGACGAACAGCACGGCCGCCTCCCGTTCGTCGCCCGCGGGAGACTCGCCCTGCTCCAGTGCGCGGCGGGCCACCTCCTCGCCGACGTGTCGTCCGAACAGGTCGTGCAGCCGGTCGCGTTCTCGGAGGCCTGCGACCATGCGGTTGAATCCAGTTTGCAGACGGCCGATCTCGGACCATTCGTACACGTCGACGCTGCCCTCGATGTCGCCCCTCTCGACATCGGCCATCGCCGCCACCACCTGGCCGATCGGATCCGAGATCGACATCGACACCACGAGCATCGCGCGCAACCCGAGGACCACGGCCACCAGCGCCAGCACCAGCAGCGCGAGCTCGATCGGGCTGTCCTGGGTCAACAGCCAGTTGCGGTACCGCAGGATCAGCAGCAGTGCGATCGCGGTGCCCGGCAGTGCCGTACACAACGTCCACATCAGGATCAGACGCGCGCGCACCCCGGGTGCGGCGGGCCGTTCGCCCGGGGGCACGCGGGCCATCAGCGGCCGCAACGTGCGGAGGGTGAACAGGAAACCGGTGCACACCGCGGCGATCGCGCCGAAGAGCAGCGTCGTGGTGATAACGACGAACACCGACGCGTCGGCGTCGCGGTTGAGCGGAACCAGCACCGCTGCGGTCAACAACCACGGGGCCACCATGATCCCCGCCTGGCGACGGATGATCTTGGCGGTGGTGGCGATCTCGGCAGGAGTTGGCCGACGCCCCGCCGACAGCCAGCGCACCGACGGCCGCAGGATGGCGAGCGCGCCGAGTCCGACGGTGGTCGTGCCGACGGTCACGACGACGACCAGGGTGACGATGTTGCCGACCGTGACGACACCGCGCCCGCCCAGCGCTCCCACGATGGCCACGACTTCGGCGACAGTGAGGAGGTAGGCCGTGGTCAGACCCACCGCGTACCGGGTCAGCAGCCGCCGTGGCCTCACACGGGGAGAAGCTATCAGTCGCTGGCAGGCAGCGGCTTGGCTTCCTTCAGGGTCAGGGGAACCGACCCGATCGACAGCGTGCCCTTGCCTGCCTTGGTGACGAGCACCTCGGCGCCACCGTCGTCGACGTAGCGCTTGCCCATCAGGTTGCCGTCGGCGAGCCCCTCGTCGAGCGACAGGCCGCTGTCGACGCTGTCGCCGACAGGGACCATCGGTGCGCCGCCGGCCCGCAAATCGTCGAGGCTGTCGGCATTGCGCACCACGATGACCTGGGTGTCACAGACCTGGCTCTGCAGGCGGCTGCCGTTCTTGATCATGCGGACTCCTTCGATGCGGCGTTCACTACGGCGTTCAATTCGTCGACCAGTTCCCGTCGCAGCACCTTGCCGGTGGCGTTGGTGGGCAGTTCGTCCCGGAACACCACCCGGTCGGGAGTGCGGGATCCGCGCAACTGCGCGCGGACATGGGCGCGCAGGTCCTCGCTGTCGGGCTCGGTGCCCTGATGGGCGACGACCACAGCGACGATGATCTGACCCCATTCGGGATCATCGGCGCCGACGACAGCGCAGTCGCGGACATGCGGATGCTCGACGAGAACGTCCTCGATCTCGGCGGGCGCGATGTTCTCACCGCCGCGGATGATGGTGTCGTCGGAGCGGCCGCCGATGAACAGGTATCCCTCGCCGTCGAGGTAGGCGACGTCCCTGGTCGGGAACCAGCCGTTCTCGTCGAGGACGGAACCGATGTCGGTGTATTTACCCGACACCTGCTCACCGCGCACGAACAGTTCCCCGGGTTCGTCGGGGCCGACCACGGTCCCGTCGTCTGCGCGGATCTCGACCTCGATGCCGGGCACGGGCCGGCCCACCGATCCGAGCCGGCGAATGGCCGTCTCGTCGCCGGCGGCGAGTGCGGCGCGGTGGTCGTCTGGAGTGAGCACGGCGATGGTGGAACTGGTCTCGGTCAGACCGTAGGCGTTGACGAAGCCGACCGCGGGCAACAGCGCGAGCGCCTTGCGCACCAACGGCAACGGCACTTTCGAGCCGCCGTAGGCCAGCGTGCGCAGCGTGGGCAGCGTGACGGCTCGTGCCGCGAGGACCGAGACGATGCGGTCGAGCATCGTGGGCACCACCGTGGCCGACGTCACCCCCTCGTCGATCACCAGCCGCACCCATTCCTCGGCGTCGAAGTGTCTGAGATACACCATCTTCCGGCCCGCGTACAGGTTCGACAGGGCCGCGCCCACCCCGGCGATGTGGTAGGGCGGCACACAGATCAACGCGGCGTCTCCCGGTTCCGCGGAGGCGAATTCGACGGTGCCGGTGATGTAACTGGTCAGGTTGTTGTGGGTGAGTTCGACGGCCTTCGGCGTGGACGTGGTGCCCGAGGTGAACAGGACGACCGCGACGGCATCGGGATCGGCGAACACCGGAACGTCCGGGCCGGGCTCCGTTTCGCCTGCCGCGGAACGGAATTCGGCGGATCCCAGCACGCGGTACCCGTCGCCGACGGCCGTCCGGTACTCGTCGTCCACGACGACGAGCGGGTCGGGCAGGCGATCGAGAAGCGCGCGCAGGCCGTCGGCGGAGAGCCGGTAGTTCAGCGGCGTGACCGGTATCGCGGCGCGGGCCGAGGCGAACAGCAGAAGGGGGAGCATCGCGCCGCCCGTGCCGACATAAGCGACGTGCCGGGCGCCGGAGGAGGCGATCACCTGCGCGCCGCCGTCGGCCAGCGCGCTCAATTCGCCGGTGGTGAACCGGGTGTCGTCGTCGACCACCGCCGTCCGATCGGGATCGGCCGACGCGGCCATTTCCAGCAGCAGGGAGATACTCATGACTTGTCCAGGAAGATATCCCACATGGGGTCGTCCCCGCCGCCGTACGTCGAGAGATCCGTGAGGCCTGCGGCGGTGAGCACGTCGGCATCGATGAACGTCCGGCCGTTCACCTCGGCGGCGGGCCTGGCGAGGATCGCCACCGCGGCGTCGCCCATGATGTCCGGGCTGCGTGAGGCGTCGACGAGGTCGTCGCCCCCGGGGAGGTTGGCCACCGCAGAGGTCGCGATGTAGGTCTGCGGCCACAGGCAACTGAAGCCGATGCCCGCCCCGTCGCGTTCGCCGCGGAACTCCTCGGCCCACCCCAGCGACAGCAGCGTCATGCCGTACTTGGACAGCGTGTAGGACGGGTGCGCACCGAGCCAGTGCGGGTTCATGTTCAGCGGCGGCGCCAGCGTGAGCACGTGAGGGTTGTCCGACTTGCGCAGATGCGGCAGCGCCGCCTGGGTGAGCAGGAAGGTGCCGCGGACGTTGATGTCCATCATCAGGTCGAACTTCTTGGCCGAGAGCGCCTCGGTCGGCTCGGTGGCGATCGCGCTCGCGTTGTTCACGACGATGTCGATGCCGCCGAAGTGCGCGACGGCGGTGTCCACGACGCGCGAGACGTCGTCCTCGCGGCGGACGTCGCCGACCACCGCCACGGCCTTGCCTCCAGCGGCCTCGACCTCGGCGACCGCGGTGTGCACGGTGCCCGGTAGGCGGGGGTGTGGGTCCGCAGTCTTGGCCAGCAGCACCACGTTGGCCCCGCGGCGTGCCGCGCCCAGCGCGATGGCCAGGCCGATCCCGCGACTGCCTCCCGACACCACCATGGTGCGGTCAGTGAACAGCGACTCGGTCGATTCGTCGGACATCGCGCCTCCTCACCGGCACCGGATAGTGCCGTTCTCATTTTATGCGAACCACGTAATCGCTGTGTAGCGGGGCTTCGGATGCGTAATCGGGCCGTCGACACCCACCGCTGCGTGCATCTTTGCCTCAGACGGTATTGGCATTCTCATTTTTTGCAAGTACGTTATCCACTGATGAGCGACCCAGTACAGACACCCTCCGGGCTGCCGCTGGAGCCCGTGTACGGACCGGCCGACCGGGCCGGCGATCCGCCGCCGCCGGGCACGTATCCGTTCACCCGCGGCAACTTCGCGTCGGGCTATCGCGGCAAGACGTGGACATTCCGGCAGTACTCCGGCTTCGGCACGGCCGAGGAGTCCAACCGGCGGTACCGGTACCTGCTCGACCAGGGAGGCACCGGACTGTCCGTGGCGCTCGACCTGCCCACCCAGTGCGGCTACGACTCCGACGACCCCGAGTACGGCGAGGAAGTCGGCCGGGTCGGCGTGGCCGTGGACACGCTCGCCGACGCCGAGATCCTGTTCGAGGACATCCCGCTGGACGCCATCAGCACCAGCTTCACGATCAACGGCACCGCAGCGATCCTGCTGGCGTTCTACGTGGCCGCGGCCGAGAAGAAGGGCGTGCCGCGTGAGAAGCTCACCGGCACCATCCAGAACGACATCCTCAAGGAGTACGCGTCCCGCGGCACCTGGATCTGGCCGCCCGAACCGTCGCTGCGGTTGATCGCCGACACGATCGAATTCTGCGCCGACGAGGTACCGAGATTCAACGCGATCTCGGTGGCCGGCGCGCACTTCCGCGACGCGGGCGCCAACGCCGTCCAGGAGATGGCGTTCACGCTGGCCGACGGCGTCACCTACTGCGACACCGTGGTCGAGCGCGGCCGGATGACGATCGACAAGTTCGCGCCGCAGATCTCGTTCTTCTTCTACACCCACGGCGACTTCTTCGAGGAGATCGCGAAGTACCGGGCGGGCCGGCGGCGCTGGGCGACGCTGGTGCGGGAGCGCTACGGTGCCACCACCGACAAGGCGTCGATGTTCCGCTTCGGCTGCGTGGCCGGTGGTGCGTCGCTGTACGCGCCCCAGGCGCAGAACAATCTGGTCCGCGTCGCCTACGAGGCGATGGCCGCGGTGCTCGGCGGTGTGCAGTCGATGTTCACCGCGGCGTGGGACGAGCCGTTCGCGCTGCCCAGTGAGGAATCCGCGACGCTCGCGCTGCGGACCCAGCAGATCCTGGCGTACGAAACCGGTGTCACCAAAGTCGCCGATCCGCTGGGCGGTTCGTATTTCGTGGAGGCGCTCACCGATGCCACCGAGGAGAAGATCGTCGAGATCATGCGCGATCTCGAGGCGCACGGCGGCATGGTGCGCTGCATCGAGGACGGCTATCTGCAGGGTTTGATCGCCGACGAGGCCTACACGATCCACCAGGAGGTCGAATCGGGCGTCCGTCCCGTCGTCGGCGTGAACAGGTTCGTGACCGACGAGCCGCCGCCTGAGATCGCGACCTACGAACTCGACGCCGAGGGAAGGGATCTGCAGCTCAAGCGGCTCGTGAAGGTCAAGGCCGATCGCGATGCCGTCGGGGTCCGGCACGCCCTGGCGGCGCTCGCGAAATCGGCGGAAGGCACGGACAATCTCATGCACACGCTGATCGACTGCGCCAACGCCTACTGCACGGTCGGCGAGATCGTGTCGACGCTGAAGTCGGTGTGGGGCGAGTTCGTCCAGCCGGTGGTGTTCTGATGACCACCCGGGTGCTCGTCGCCAAGCCCGGTCTGGACGGCCACGATCGCGGCGCGAAGATCGTCGCGCGCACGTTGCGCGACGCGGGTTTCGAGGTGATCTACACCGGCATCCGCCAGCGGATCGAGGACATCGTGTCGATCGCACTGCAGGAAGACGTTGCGCTGGTGGGTCTTTCCATTCTCTCCGGTGCCCACGTCGCTTTGACCCAACGCACCGTCGACGCCCTGCGGGCGGCCGACGCGGGCGACATCGCCGTCGTCGTCGGCGGCACCATCCCGCAGGGCGACGTGCAGAAACTGCTCGACGCGGGAGCGGCCGCGGTCTTCCCGACGGGGACCCCGCTCGAGGATCTGGTGCGCGACGTGCGTGAACTGACCAAGGAAACCGCCGAGCAGTGAACGAGCGGACGGCGAGTGTGCGCTCAGGGCGATTCCGGGACCGTTCCGTCGCCCAGGACGCACATTCGGCGACGGAAGGGACGTGCAGATGAGACTCGGCGTGATGATCGGGGCTGAGCGCGGGGACATGGCGCGCAAGGTCGCGAAGCTGGTGTCCGACATCCAATGGGCGGAGTCCGCGGGCCTGGACACCGCATGGATGCCCCAGGTGCCCAACGACTTCGACTGCCTGACCATGGTCGCGCTGATGGCCGCCCACACGACGCGGATCGAACTCGGCACCGCTGTCGTGCCGCTGCAGGCCCAGCATCCCGTCGCGCTTGCCCGCCAAGCGCTTTCGGTGCATGCGATGGCTTCCGGACGGCTCGCGCTCGGAGTGGGCCCGTCGCACCACTGGATCGTGCGCGACATGCTGGGCCTGCCCTACGACAAGCCCGCGGCCTATACCCGCGACTATCTCGAGGTGCTCGACGCCGCACTCGCCGGTCCCGGCGACGTCGACGTCGAGAACGCGTCGTTCACCGTGCACAACCCGACGGCGCTGGCCGCCGACACCCCGCTTCCGGTGCTGGTGGCCGCGCTCGGACCGGTCATGCTGCAGATCGCCGGTGAGCGGGCCGACGGCACCGTGCTGTGGATGGCCGACGAGAAGGCGATCGGCGAGCACATCGCACCGAAGATCACCAAGGCCGCCGCCGACGCCGGGCGGCCCGCACCGCGCATCGTGGCCGGAATCCCGGTGTGTCTGTGCGCCAACAGCGAGATCGACGCGGCCAAGGAGCGCGCGAACCGCATCCTGGCCGAGGCCGAGACGTCGCCGAACTATCAGCGGCTGCTGGACCGCGGCGACGCGCGCACCGTCGGCGACCTCTGCGCTGCCGGCGACATGGAGCAGATCCTGCGACGATTCCGCATGTTCGCCGACGCCGGCGTCACCGATCTGTCGGTGCGACTGCTGCCCATCGGCGACACCCGGGACGAACTGGTGGCGTCGAAGTACCGCACCCGCGACGTGATCGCAGAGCTCGCCAAGGCCGTGCAGTGAGTAGTGGAGGCCCGCTGGCCGGCATCCGCGTCCTGGAGGTCGGTGTCATGCTGGCGGGTCCGTACGCCACGATGATGCTCGCCGATCTCGGCGCCGAGGTGATCAAGATCGAGCCGCCGGGCGGTGAGATCTCACGCCAGGTCAGCGACAGCTACTTCGCGAGCCTGAACCGCAACAAGCAGAGTGTCTGCCTGGATCTGCGGTCCATCGAGGGCAGGCAGCGGCTCGGCGAGCTGGTCGCGGATTCCCATGCGCTGCTGGTCAACATGAAGCCGTCGGCGATCCGGCGGCTGGGCCTGACCTATGAGTCGCTGCGACAGTACAACGAGGGCATCGTGTGCGTGGCGCTGACGGGCTACGGGCTCGACGGCGGGGATGACCCGGCGTTCGACTACGTGATCCAGGCGTCGACGGGGGTGGCGGCGATGACCGGTGATCCGGAGGGGCCGCCGACGCTGCCCGGGTATTCGTCGGCCGACAATTCGACAGGACTCACCGCGGCACTCGGTCTGCTGGCGCAAATCGTGTCCGGCCGCGGGGGACAGGTCGACGTGTCGCTGCGCGACGTCATGCTCTCGCAGCTGAACTACCGCGCCGCCGCGCACCTCAACGACGGCGTCGCGCCGCACCGGCACCCGTACGGTGCACACTCGTATTACGTTCCGGCGCAGCTTTTTCCGACCGCCGACGGGTATCTCGCGCTGTTCATCACCCACGACGCGTTCTGGGCGGCCTTCGCCGCCGAGGCAGGCATCACGGGCTTTCCGACCATGGCCGAGCGTGCGTCTCGGCGCGAAGAGGTCCTCGAGGTGGTCGGCGCCGTGCTCGCGACGGACACCGCCGTGCATTGGGAGGCCAGGCTACGGCCGCTGGGCATCCCGGTGTCAGCGGTGCGGTCGCTGCCCGAGGCGTTGGCCGCGACCCCCGAGGCTTTGGTCACCGCGGGCGATTTCCGGTTGGTGGGCACCCCCATCCGGATCGCGAACCACCATCCCGAGTACCGTCCGCCGCCCCGCCTCGACGAACACGCTCAGACCACTCACTCGTCGTAGGTGACCGTCACGTCGAGGGTGTCGGGAACCGCCTGGCAGGTCAGCACGTATCCCTCCTCGACCTCGTCCTCGGTCAGCGCGTCGTTGACCCGCATCGTGGCCCGGCCGGTCTTCAGCAGCGCCATGCACGTACCGCAGTTGCCCGCCTCGCAGGAGAAGGGCGGCCCCATGCCGGCGCGGCGGGCGCTGTCGAGCAATGTCTCACCGGGCCTGGTGGGCACGGATGCGGTGCTTCCGTCCAGCTGGATGGTCACGGTGCCTCCGGTCCGGCCTGTTTCGGCGTCCACTCGACGTCCTGCTCCTTCGCCCGTCCGACATTGTCATTCTGATAATAGGAGAATACTATTCTCCTCGACAACCGGTGTTCCTCTCAGCACCATCCACGAGGAGGGCGTGCGCGACGTGAGTGAGCCGATGGCGCTCGCCTTCGGGGAACGGCAGTACAGGCTCGCCGACCTCGACGCCCTGGCCGCGGCGATGGCCGCCGAACTCCGCGGGCGTGGAGTGGGTCCGTCGTCGCGGGTCGCCGTGATGTCGTCGAACCGGCCGGAATTCGTTGTCGCGCTGCGGGCGATCCGGCGCCTGGGGTCGGCGGCGGTGCTGCTCAGTCCCGCGTGGAAGCAGGCGGAGGTCGGCCACGCGCTTTCGCTGACCCGGCCGGCGTACGCCGTGGGCGACCAGCCGGTGCTCGCCGAGGCGATGCCGATGCTTCATCTGGATGAGCCGCTCCGCTCGGCGTCGTGCCCACCGGAGGCAACCGACCCCGGGGCGGACGCGGTCCTGGTGTTCAGCTCGGGCACGACCGGGATGCCCAAAGCCGTTCGGCACACGCATGCCTCGCTGGCCGCCGCGGTCCGGCACTGGCGCGGCGCGCTGCGGCTCACCCCGGCGGACCGTCTGCAGGTGATGACGCCCCCGTCCCACATCCTCGGCCTCCTCAACATCGTGACAGCGCTGGACAGCGGGGCGTGGATCCGGCTGCATCCGCGCTTCGACATCGACACGATGCTGCGCCACATCGATGCCGACCGCATCACCATCGACATGGCGGTCGCCCCCATCGCGCTGGCGCTGGCCGCGCACCCCGGTCTGGAAGCCCATGACCTGTCGTCACTGCGGTACCTCATGTGGTGCGCCACGCCGGTCACCACCAGCGTGGCCCAGGCCGTCACCGAGCGCACCGGGGTCGCCTGGGTCACCGCCTACGGAGCCAGCGAACTGCCCGTCATCACCTGCAACGATCTGCCCGCGGCTCGCCTGGACACCGTGGGCCGTGCGGTCGACGGCGTGCACGTTCGGGTCGTCGACCCCGAGACCGGGACGCCGCTCGGCGCCGGCGCCGACGGGGAGATCCAGGTGCGCTCGGAGGCCGCGATGGCGGGCTATCTCCCGGAAAGCTCAACAGCAGAGGCGTTTTCGGAAGGGTGGTATCGCACCGGCGACATCGGCAACCTCGACGCCGACGGTCATCTGCGCATCACCGACCGCGCCCGCGAGATGATCAAGGTGCGCGGCTTCCAGGTCGCGCCCGCCGAGATCGAAGCGGTGCTGCACGGCCATGCCGCCGTCGAGGATTGCGCTGTGTTCGGTGTTCCGGCCCCTGACGGGGAGGCGATCGTCGCCGCCGTGACGGTGAGCAGGACCGTGGATCCCGACGCGTTGATCGCGGTCGTCGCCGATCGGCTGGCGTCCTACAAGCGGCCCAGCCGGGTGCTGATCGTCGACGAGATCCCGCGCCTGCCGTCGGGCAAGGTGTTGCGCCGAGTGCTACGGGAGCGGGAGATGGGCGCGTGTGCGAAGAGCGGAGGAAGCTGTGGACGTCCGTCTGACCAGTGAACAGGAGCAGCTGCGCGATGCGGCCGCCGAGTTGGCGGCCGAGCTGGGACCCGGGTCGGTGGCCGGCCTCGAGGACGAGGTGCGCCTCGCACGGCTGGAGAAGGCACTGGACGCGACCGGCTTTCGCGCGCTGCGCTCCGACGGTGCGTCCGCCGTGGAGGTCGCGATCGTGGCCGAGGAGTTCGGCAGGCGGCTGGTCGACGTGCCGTTCCTGGGGCCGGTGCTCACCGACGACCTTCAGCGCAGGCTGGGGCGGACGGTCGCGATGAGCGATGCGCCGCCGCAGTCGGTGGATCTGACCGGCAGCCTGGTCGGCGTCGTCGAGTCACCGCCGGAACTGAGCGAGCTGTCCGAGGAGGAGTCGGGCCGCTGGTATGCCCTCGCGCTCGCGACGAGCGCCGCGGACATCCTCGGTGCGGCCCGGGGCACGCACGCGCTGGCGACCGAGTACGCCAAGGTGCGGGAGCAGTACGGCTCGGCGATCGGTTCCTATCAGGCGGTGGCGCATCTGCTCGCCGAAGGTCTGGCGCTGATCGAAGGGTCGATCAGCGTCGTGCGCCACGCCGCCTGGGCCGTCGACGAACTCCCGGTGGCCGAAGCGATCGACGCCGCGCGGATCGCCAAGATCTACTGCGCGCGGGCCGCGATGACTGTGTGCGAGACGTCGATTCAGGTGCACGGCGGGATCGGCAACACCTGGGAATGCCTGGCCCATGTCTATCTGCGCCGGGTCCTGGCCGCCACCGAGGTGTGGCCCGCCAAGCTGGAGGAGCTGACCATTGGACTTTCGTGATTCCGCCGACGAAGCCGCGTTCCGGCAGCGCCTGCGGTCCTGGCTGATCGAGCAGGAGGGCAGGTTCCCGACGTCGGGCGACGCGTACTGGGCCAGGGCAGGGGAGTGGCACCAGGCACTGTTCGATGCGGGCTTCTTCGGCACGTCGTGGCCGAAGGCGTACGGCGGTCATGACCTGCCGCCGGTCTACGACGTGATCGTCGACGAGGAGATCGCCAAGGCCGGTGCGCCGGCCCGGCCGAGTCTGGGCTACCTCGTCGTCGGCCTGAGTCACCATGGCAGCGAGGATCTTCGGCGACGCTTCCTGCCCGGCATGATCAACGGCACCGAACGGTGGTGCCAGGGTTTCTCCGAACCGGGTGCGGGATCCGATCTCGCCTCGCTGACGACCACGGCCGTTCGGGACGACTCCGGTTACGTGATCCACGGACACAAGATCTGGACGAGCTACTCCGACGTCGCCGACTGGTGCCTGCTGCTCGCGCGCACCGACAAGACCGTGCCCAAACACAAGGGCATCTCGGCGTTCATCGTGAACATGCACCAGTCCGGCATCGAGCAACGTCCGTTGAAGATGATCAGCGGCGTGACCCGAGAGTTCGGTCAGGTGAGCTTCGACGGCGCCCGGGTGCCCGCCGAGAACATGGTCGGCGCGCCCGGCGAGGGATGGAAGCTGGCCATGACGGTGGTCAGCCATGAGCGGGAGCCCTCGACCCTGGGGTTCTCCGCACGGTACGGAAAGACGGTGCGCCAGATGGCTTCCCGGGTCGACGGCTCGCCGAACGCCGAGCTGCTGTGGGCGTGGGTCCAGACCGAGATGCTGCGACTGCACGTGCGCAGACGGCTCTCCGAGCAGCTCGACGGCCTGACCCACGGTCCTGCGGGGTCGCTGGACAAGCTGCTGATGACCTGGGTGGAGCAGTCCGTCGGCCACGCCGCGCTGCACACCGTCGGCACCGGCGACGAGGAGCTGTTCGGCGCCTACATGTACAGCCGCGCCCAGAGCGTGATGGGCGGCACGTCGCAGATCCAGAAGAACATCATCGCGCAACGCATCCTCGGACTGGGGGCCTAGATGTACGACATGCCAGAAGAGATCGACGTCCGCGCCGAAGGTGGGCTGCGCATCATCACGCTCAACCGGCCCGACGAGCTCAATGCGGTCAACGACGCGCTGCACGTCGGCCTGGCCCGGATCTGGGAGGCGCTCAACGAAGACGCCGAGGTTCGGGCCGCGGTCATCACCGGTGCCGGCCGGGCGTTCTCGGCCGGCGGCGACTTCCACTATCTCGACGAGCTGCGCCGCGATGAAGCGTTGCGGCGCAAGACGATCAAGCACGGCCGCGATCTGGTGATCGGCATGGTGCGCTGCCGGGTGCCGGTGATCGCCGCGGTCAACGGTCCGGCCGTCGGTCTGGGCTGCAGTCTGGCCGCGCTGTCCGACATCGTCTACATGGCCGAGACCGCGCATTTCTCCGATCCGCACGTGCAGATCGGTCTGGTCGCCGCCGACGGCGGGCCGCTGGTGTGGGGGTCGCAGATCAGCCTGTTGCAGGCCAAGGAGTTCGCGTTGACGGGCGTGCGGATCAAGGCCCCGCGCGCGCTCGAGCTGGGGTTGGCGAATCACGTTGTCGCCGACCCTGTCTCCGAGGCGATCACGTGCGCGAAGAAGGTCATGGAGCTGCCCCAGCAGGCGGTCGAGGCCACCAAGCGGCTGATGAACATCCAGCTGGAGCGCTCGGTGATGGCGTCGCTCGACTACGCCAACCTCGCCGAGTACGTGTCGTTCGGCACGCCTGAGTTCAACACGATCGTCGACGGCCTGATCGCCAAGGATTAGGGCTTGCTGCGCCCCGAACGGCTGAGCCGCCACTCCGGCGGGAAGTTCAGATCGTTGTCTTTGACCACGTTGTTGAGCCCTTTCTCGAAGGTGCCCTCGGTGAGGTCGACGTCGCCCTGCTGATCGTTCTGGATGAGCGGGAGCATGCCCTCGACCATGCCGGTGAGCAGGCTGCCGAAGTACTCGCCCTTGTGCTGCTTGTAGAGCTCCAGGAAGGTCTTCTGCACCGCGACGGTGTCGGTGGGGCGCGACCTCGAGCAGGCCAGCGCGTACTTGTGGGTCTCGGCTTCCAGCGCATCGCGGGGCACGACGCTGTTGAGGAAGCCGCAGTCGTCCATCTCCTTGGCCGTGAAAGGCCGTCCGGTGAACAGCATCTCGGAGAACTTGCGCAGCCCCATGGTCTCGGCCCACCACCACAGCCGCGGGCCCCAGCCCACGTACCGGAATGCCGGGTGGCCGAACAGCGCGTCGTCGGAGGAGACCACCAGGTCCGCGTCACCGGCCTGGTAGAAGTGCCAGCCGTAGCAATACCCCTTGGCCTCGACGATGCTGATCTTGCGCAGTTCCTGCAGCGGCCGGTTGCCGGCTGGTGCCTTGGCGTAGAAGTCGGTCACGGTCGACAGGTAGCGGTACGAGCCGGCGGGCGGATATCTGACGTCGTCGTCGTTGATCGCGACCTCGTGCAGCAGCGGCATGCCGGGGTTCTCCAGCATGTCCCGCTGTTCGGGCAGATCGCCGCCGCTGCCGAAGTCCTCACCCTCACCGCGGATGACGACCACCTTGACGTCGTCGTCCACATTGCACTTGTGGATCAGGTCGGCGTAGAGCTGCCGCATGCCCAGCGTGGTCGAGTTCTGCGCCTCGGGGCGGTCGAAGGTGATCGTCGCGATCCGGTTCGCGGTGTCCTTCTCGAAGCGGATGTACTGCTCGGCGTCCTTCTTCATCTCTTCGTAGTCGTGGTCCGGCACTGCGCCTCCTTGATTCCGTCGAGCTCGAGGCCAGTCTCGCAGCGTTGGCGTCCGCCCGGACGTTTTCGACTCTTCGCTTAAATTCCCGCGGAATAGCATTCCTGGTCGCAGATTCGCGAATTTCGCAGCCGGGAATGCTATTCCGCGAGAGTGAGGTGCCCCCAATTCCGCGGGGAGCTGCTCTCATCGCGGCGGGAAGCGCAGCGCCCCGTCGAGGCGGATGGTCTCGCCGTTGAGGTAGTCGTTCTCGATGATGCTCTGCGCCAGTTGCGCGTATTCGCCTGCGCGGCCCATCCGTTTCGGGAATGGCACCTGCGGCCCCCAGTACTGTTCGAGTTGGTCGGCGGCCTTGCCGTAGGCCGGGGTGTTGATGGTCCCGGGCGCGATGGTCACCACGCGGATGCCCAGCGGCGAGAGGTCGCGCGCGGCGACCAGCGTCATGCCGAGCACCCCGCCCTTGGCGGCGGCGTAGGGGAGCTGCCCGATCTGTCCCTCGTAGCCGGCGATCGATGCGGTGTTGACGATGACGCCCCTGCCGCCTTCGTCGAGCGGTTCTGTCTTCGCGATCGCGGCCGCGGAGAGCCGCATCACGTTGAACACCGCGGTCAGGTAGAACTCGATGGTCTTCTTGAACCCGTCGAGGTCCAGCGGTGACCCGTCCTTGCCGACAAGTCGCCCGCCGCTGGCCGGACCGCCGTGAGTGTCGACCGAGATACGCAGTGGCGCAAGTGCTTCGGCCTTGGCGATGGCGGCATTGACCGATTCCTCGGAGGTGGCGTCGGTGCGCACGTACCGCACTCCGAGCTCGGATTCGAGGGCGGTGCC
This sequence comes from Mycolicibacterium psychrotolerans, assembly GCF_010729305.1. Lineage (NCBI taxonomy): Bacteria > Bacillati > Actinomycetota > Actinomycetes > Mycobacteriales > Mycobacteriaceae > Mycobacterium > Mycolicibacterium psychrotolerans. The sequence continues at coordinate 2,585,106 of NZ_AP022574.1, forward strand.
CTTGTCGTCGGCCATGTCGGCGACCACTACTTTGGCACCCGCGCCGTGTAGCCGGCGCACCGTTGCCTCCCCGAGGCCGCCCGCCCCGCCGATGACCAGTGCGGAACTGCCGCTGATCTGCATGCGTCCTCCTTGAAACTGAGACTCTCGATGCGAGAGAATATCATTCTCAACAGTGCAGCGGACAGCTGACCGAAAGCAGAACGCCTGCGTAAGGTGCGTGACGTGACCATCGACGAGTTGATCTCGGCGGCCCGCGACGGGTCTCCGAGGGCCACCGGCCGGTTGCTGACCCTGGTAGAGGGTCCACAGCGTCAGGAGGTGCTGGCAGCGGTCGGCGTCCCGGTGCCCGCGCGCATCATCGGGGTCACCGGTCCGCCTGGTGCGGGGAAGTCCACGACGGTGGGCGCCCTGGTCGGGGCCTACCGCGCGGGCGGGGAACGAGTCGCCGTCCTGGCGGTCGACCCCTCGTCGCCCTACAGCGGCGGCGCGCTGCTCGGTGACCGGATCAGGATGGCCGCCCACATCAACGATCCCGACGTGCTGATCCGGTCGGTAGCGACCCGGGGACACCTCGGCGGACTGGCCGCGGCGGTGCCTGCGGCGATCGCCGTCCTGTCGACGCTCGGGTACGGCCTGGTGATCGTCGAGACCGTCGGGGTGGGGCAGTCCGAGATCGAGATCGCCGCGGTGGCCGACCCGACGGTGGTGATCCTCAACCCCGGCGCGGGTGACGCGGTGCAGGCCGCCAAGGCCGGGCTGCTCGAGGTGGCGGATATCGTCGTCGTCAACAAGGCCGATCGCGAGGGAGCCGACCAGACCGTGCGCGATCTTCGCGCCGAAACCCACGCGCCGATCCTCAAACTCGTCGCCGCACGGGGTGACGGCGTGAGCGAACTCGTCGAGGCGATCGCCGCGCATCACCGGTCCGACAGCCCCGCGCGGCGGGCGGCCCGCGCGCGGTCCCAGATCCTGTCGATGGCCGCGACGCTGCTGCGTGCCCACGCGGACCTCGACCGGCTGGCGGCGGCCGTCGCCGACGGCTCCTGCGATCCGTATGAGGCGGCCGCGCAGTTGGTGGTCGGCGACGGTCGCTGACCTACTCCGGCAGGTCCACCAATTTTCTTGTATAGAAGAGTAATTGGCCGCGCAGTGTGTCGTCGTCGATGTCGTCCACCAGGGGGTGCATGACGCCGACGGCGATGGCTCCGGACAGCATCGCCGCGGGCAGACGCGCCTGTGGACTGGACTCGCCGATGAGGACCGCGAAGAGCCTGCCGATGAACTGCTGAAAGGGCGGGTGGCCGGCCAGGAACCGGACGATGACGGGGTCGAACTGCAGTGTCGCGACGGCGCGTCGTCGTGCGACGGCCTCATCGATCACACGGGTCAGCAGGAGTTCCCGCGCACGCGACGCGGACGGTTCGGCCTCCGCCGCCTCCAAGGCCTCCTCCAGCGTGCCGAGTTCACGTTCGGTCAACGCGATGACGATCTCGTCCTTGGTCCTGAACTGCCGGTAGACCGCGGCCTTGGTGACGCCCATCGCGTCGGCGATCATCTGCAACGAGGTTCCGCTCACGCCGTTCTCGGTGATCAGGCCGAGGGCGGCGTCGAGCACCCGGGTCTGTGCGGCCGTGCGCGGGATCGCACTGAACCTGGTTCCGCTGTCGGCCGACGTCATTCGCCGAGGGTAGCCGAACGGCTACCGTCGTGACCGCCGTCAGGACACCGAGCGCCCGGTGGCCGCGGTGTAGCCGGCACGGTAGCCGAACACCATGGCAGGCCCGAGTGTTCCGCCCGCCCCGCCATAGGCCTTCCCGGTCGGACCCGCCATCGCGTTACCCGCCGCGAACAGTCCGGTGATCGCCGTGCCGTTGACGTGCAGTACCCGGCCGTCGCGGTCGGTGCGCGGGCCGCCCTTGGTGCCCATCGCGCCCACCGACACCGGCACCGCGAAATACGGCGCGGTGTCGATGGGGCCCAAGGTCTTCGCCGCCGTCGTCGGCGCCGAGGTGTCGCCCCAGTAGCCGTCGTACGCGCTGTCGCCACGTCCGAACTCGGGGTCGTGCTCGGCGGCGACATTGGCGTTCCACGCGTGGACGGTGTGTGCCAGGCCTGCCGTGTCGATGCCGGTCTTCGCGCCGAGTTCATCGAGGTCCGCGGACTGGCAGAACCACTCGGGGACCGGCCCGTCAGGGTCGACGCCGAGGAATCCGTAGTGCTTGAGATGCAGCGAGTCGAACACGATCCAGGCCGGATCGTTGGCGTAGCCGAGCTTGGGGTCGAGGAAGTGGAACGGCCCGGCCATCGAGTTGTACTCGCCGGCCTCGTTGAGGAAACGCTTGCCGGCCCGGTTGACGATGATGCTCCGGGGGCGGGTGCGTTCCAGGCGTACGCTGCGGCTGCGCGGATGCCCTTCGAACGTGTCGCCGGGGATCTGCACGATGGGCACCCACCAGGCCTCACCCATGTTCGCCAGATCGGCACCGTGCGCCATCGCCATGCGCAGGCCGTCGCCGGTGTTGTTGGGCGGCGAGACGGCACCGCGCATGGGTCCGCGCAGATAGGACTCGACGAGGGTGCCGTCCCATTCGAACCCGCCGGTACCCAATACCACGCCGCGACGTGCACGTACTCGGAAGTCCCTGTCGCCCTGCGTGATTCGCACCCCTGTGACACCGAGGGCGTCGGCGATGAGCTCGACCGCGCGGGACTCGGTGTGCGGCGTTACGCCGACGTCCAGAAGTCCCTTCAGCAATCCGGCGATCAGGGAAGTGCCTGCGACGCAGTAGTCGCCCGACTCGCTGTCCACCGAGGCGTGGATGCGCGCCCGGGTCTCGGCGTCGATGCCGACGTTGCTGAAGTCGGCAGGGAAGGAGGTGATCCGGTCGCGCCACTCGCCGAGCGTCGCGAGGTCGAAGGGCTTCGTGTTCAATGACCGGCCTCCGGCGGGACGGCCGCCGGGAAGCTCGGGCTTGTAGTCGGGAAAGCCCTCGGCCACCTCGAACACGAGATCGCTGTGCGCCTCCACGAAGTCGAGCATCGACGCACCCGTGCGGACGAAGGTCTCGACCAGCTCGTCGTTCATCACGCCCAGCGACTGTGCGCGCAGGTAGGCCATCGCGTCGTCGGCTAAGAGCTCGCCGTCGGCCGCCCGGTCGTGCGCAGGTATCCACACGATGCCGCCCGACACCGCGGTCGTTCCGCCGACGGTGGCGGCCTTTTCGTAGACCTCCACCGATGCGCCGTTGACCGCCGCGGTCAGCGCGGCGGTCAGGCCGGCACCGCCACTGCCCAGTACGACGACGTCGACGTCGTGGTCCCAGTCGGTCACCGCTGTCTCCTTCCGGGCATCCTCAGCTGAGGATCGCCGATAACTCGTTGGCTGCCTTGATGACTGATTCGCGGCCGTCGTGGACGACGTCCTCGCGATGCGAGATCAGGTTGATGCAGGTGGGTGGCGACGGCGGTCTGCGGCGCACGGGTACGGCGAGCCCGTAGGTGTTCGGCTCGATCTCGCCGTGGGTGATCACCCAGCCTCGTTGGCGCGCTTCGCCGACCAGTTCACGCTCGCCGGGGCGGGGAGGCATGCCGGCCAGCAACGCGATCCCCGCGGCCCCCCGGTCCAGGGGGTAGCGACTGCCCTCGTGAAAGGACAGCTGGTAGTAGACGTTCGTCGGGACGATGACGGCCACCGCGACCTGTTGATCGCCTTCGGCCACCAGCAGGGAGACCGTGGTCCCGAGCTCGTCGGCCAGGCTGCGCAGTGTGGGTACGGCCAGCGTGCGGATGTTGTTGTCGAACGACGCGCCGAGCACCGCCAGAGCCGCGGCGGAGCGGTAGCGGCCGTCCTCGCCCTTGGCCACGAACCGGAACGACGCCAGGGTGCTGAGCAGCCGGTAGGCGATGGTGCGATGCACGCCGATGTCGTCGGCGACCTGCGCCACGGTCATGCCGGTGGGGGAACTGGCGACCAGCTGCAGTGCACTCAGGCCACGCGCCAGGGTCTGCGATCCCGGCGCACCGCCGCCCGCGGCGGCGTCTCCATCCGAGCTGAGGTGATGGCCGGGGACGGCGGACGCTCGGGTCATGGGCGGCCTTCCTTGACAGACACGGTGACGAGAGTGATGCTCTGACTATAGTGCACTCGGATGTGCGATAAATGAGCAAAGTGCTTACGTAATACGAGAATACGATTCTCGCCGTCGGAGTGTTCGCGATGTCGCGATCGTCAGGAAGGAGCGCTGGGTGGCGGAGTTCGAGAGCGTGTGGAGCGACCTGCAGGCCGTCCCGTTCTCGCAGGGGTATCTGCGCGCCGGCGGCGTGCGCACGCGGTATCTTCACGCCGGTGACCCGGCCGCTCCGGCCTTGGTGCTGCTGCACGGATCGGGCGGGCATGCCGAGGCGTACGTGCGCAACCTCGAGGCGCACGCCGAGCACTTCTCCACCTGGTCGATCGACATGCTCGGGCACGGGTACACCGACAAGCCGGGCCATCCACTCGAAATCGCCCACTATGTAGGGCATCTGATGGCCTTCCTCGACGCGATCGGCGCGCAGCGGGCGCATATCAGCGGTGAGTCGCTCGGTGGGTGGGTGGCGTCCCGGTGCGCGGTGGATCATCCGGATCGAGTGGACCGGCTCGTGCTCAACACGGCGGGAGGTTCACAGGCCGACCCGGAGGTGATGAAGCGCATCATCACGCTGTCGATGGCCGCAGCCGAGAACCCGACGTGGGAGACGGTGCAGGCCCGCATCAAGTGGCTGATGGCCGACAAGTCGAAGGACTACGACGACATCGTGGCCAGCCGGCAACGGGTCTACCGCCAGCCCGGGTTCGTCGACGCCATGCGCGACATCATGGCGCTGCAGGATCCGCAGATCCGTGCCCGGAATCTGCTGAGCCCGAACGATTACGGTGCGATCAGCGCGCCGACACTGGTGCTGTGGACGAGCGACGACCCGACCGCCGACGTCGAGGAGGGACGGCGGATCGCGTCGATGATCCCGGGTGCCCGGTTCGAGGTGATGGCGGGGTGCGGACACTGGCCGCAGTACGAGGATCCCAAGACGTTCGACCGGCTGCACCTCGACTTCCTGTTGGGGCGGACATGACCGGCGGCCACGACGTGGACGTCGTCATCGTCGGGGCAGGGCCGTCCGGCCTGACGCTGGCCAACATCCTGGGTCTGCACGGGGTCCGCACGCTCGTCGCCGAGGAGCGTGACACGCTCATCGACTATCCGCGGGGCGTCGGCCTGGACGACGAAGCGCTGCGCACCTTCCAGTCCATCGGCCTGGTCGACCGCGTTCTGCCGCACACGGTGCCCAATCAGATTCTGCGGTTCTTCGACGGGAAACGCCGTCTGCTCGCCGAGATGGCGCCTCCGGACGCGCGTTTCGGGTGGCCGAAGCGCAACGGCTTCGTCCAGCCGATGGTCGACGCCGAACTGTTCGCCGGCCTCGACCGGTTCGACCACGTCGAGGTGCAGTTCGGCCGCAGGATGCAGACATGCCGGGAACATGACGACGGTGTGACGGTCGAGTTCGCCGACGGCCCCCCGGTACGTGCCCGCTATGTCGTGGGGTGCGACGGCGGTCGCAGCGCGACCCGGCGGCTGATGGGTGTCTCGTTCGACGGCACCACCTCGTCGACCCGGTGGCTGGTCGTCGACGTCGCCAACGATCCGCTGGGCCATCCGAACAGTGAGGTCGGTGCCGATCCGCGCAGACCGTATGTCTCCATCGCCATCGCCCACGGCATCCGCCGTTTCGAGTTCCTCATCCACCCGCACGAAACCGACGAGCAGGCCGACGACCCGGCTTTCGTCACACAGATGCTCGCCGAACGGATTCCGTATCCGGAGCGCGTCGACATGATCCGCCACCGGGTCTACACCCACCATTCGCGCATCGCCTCGACGTTCCGCAAGGGCCGGCTTATGCTCGCGGGCGACGCCGCCCATCTGATGCCGGTGTGGCAGGGGCAGGGCTACAACAGCGGCATCCGCGACGCCGCCAACCTCGGCTGGAAGCTCGCCGCGGTGGTGACCGGACAGGCCGACGACGCGCTGCTGGACACCTACGACGTCGAGCGCCGTAAACACGCCCGGGCGATGATCGACCTGTCCACCATGGTCGGCCGGGTCATCTCGCCCACCAATTCCCGGGTGGCCGCACTGCGTGACCGGGTGATCCACGCCGCCTCGGTGGTCCCCACGCTCAAGCGCTACGTGCTCGAGATGCGGTTCAAACCGATGCCGCGCTACACCGAGGGAGCCGTGCACCACGCTGCGCCGCCGTCCGTGAATTCGCCGACGGGAACGCTGTTCATCCAGCCGCGGGTCGACACCCGCCACGGCCGGAACCTGCTTCTCGACGATGTGCTCGGGCCCGGCTTCGCGGTGCTGTGCTGGAGCAACAACCTGCGCGCCGTGCTCGGTGACACCGCCTTCACGCGGTGGAAGACGTTGGGCGCGAACTTCATCGAGGTGCGGCCGATGACGCAGCTGCACTGGACGGGGCATGACGACGAGGCGGTGACCGTCGTCGGCGACCGCTCGGGCGCGCTCAAGTCGTGGTTCGACGCCTCTTCCGACTCGGTGCTGTTCCTGCGTCCCGACCGCTGTATCGGCGCCGCCTGCATCGCACAGCACGCACCGGAGGTGTCGCAGTCCTTGTTCGCCGCGCTCCACCTGATAACGGAAGGAGGATCCGGTTCTCATGTCGACACTCGCGGTTTGCGCCATGTCGCACAGCCCGTTGCTGAACCTTCCGGGACCGTCACAGGATCTGCTTGACGACATCGGGTCGGCGATCGATGCGGCACGGGACTTCGTCGCCGCCTTCGACCCCGATCTCGTCGTGACGTTCTCGCCCGATCACTACAACGGGTTCTTCTACCGGGTGATGCCGCCGTTCTGCATCGGCACCGCCGCCGAGGGCGTCGGTGACTACGGCACCTATCAGGGCCCGCTCGACGTGCCCGCCGACATCGCAAGCGAATGTGCTGCAGCAGTTCTGCGTGCCGACGTCGACGTGGCACTGTCGGCGGCGATGCAGGTCGACCACGGCACCGTGCAGCCGCTGCAGAAACTCCTCGGCGACGCGACCGCCAAACCGGTCATCCCGGTGTTCGTCAATTCGGTCGCCACTCCGCTCGGCCCGATGCGGCGGGTGCGGGCGCTGGGTGAGGCCGTCGGCGGCTATCTCGCCACGCTCGGCAAGCGGGTGCTGATCATCGGCTCGGGAGGACTGTCGCACGATCCGCCCGTACCCACGCTGGCCACCGCACCGCCGGCAGCGCTCGACCGCATCGTGCACGGCATGCCGATGACCTCCGAACAGCGGCAGGCCCGCCAGACCGCGGTGATGGAGGCGGCGCGTGAGTTCGCCGCCGGGCAGGGTTCGCTGGCCCCGCTGAATCCGGCCTGGGACAAGGCTTTTCTCGATCTGCTTGACACTAACCGGCTCGGCGACGTCGACGGCTGGGACAACGCCTGGATCGCCGCGCAGGCGGGCAATTCGGCGCACGAGGTCAGAACGTGGGTGGCTGCCTTCGCGGCGCTGGCGACCCAGGGCCCGTATGCGACCGGGCACCGGTTCTACCGTGCCGCGCCGGAATTGATCGCGGGCTTCGCGATCCGCACGGCGGTGACCGCGTGAGCTCGCAGGCGGCCGACCAGGCGTTCGACCACAGCACCGACGTGCTGATCGTGGGGTCGGGCGGTGGTGGCATGACGGCCGCCCTGACCGCAGACGCCGCCGGTCTGGACACGTTGGTCGTGGAGAAGTCGCCGCGGTTCGGCGGCTCCACCGCGCTGTCGGGCGGCGGCATCTGGGTGCCCGGCGCGCCGTCGCAGCGGCGTGCGGGGCACGTGCCCGATTCCGACGAGGTCTTCCTCTATCTCAAGGGGATCACCGGCGGTCTGGTCAGCGACGCGCGGCTGCGCACCTATGTCGACGCCGCACCGGCGATGATGGAGTTCCTCGAGAACCGAAGCCCGTGGCTGGAGTTCGTGTGGAAGCCGGGGTACGCCGACTACTACCCGGAGGTGCGGGGCGGCTCCGCGCTGGGCAGCACCATCAACGTGGATGCGATCGACCTGCGTGTCCTCGGTGACGAGGAGCAGAATCTGCTGGCCCCGCTGGCGTTGGCGCCCAAGGGCATCTGGTTCGGACCCAAGGACCTGCGGCTGTTCTACCAGGTCCGGCAGTCCTGGCGCGGCAAGGCCGTTCTGCTCAAGCTGATCTGGCGGATGTTCCGGGCGCGGGTGTTCGGCGATCGGATGGCCGCCATCGGGCAGTCGCTGGCCGCGCGGCTGCGGCTGGCGATGAAGCAGCACGACATCCCGCTGTGGCTCGACGCGCCGATGACCGAGTTGATCACCGACGTGGACGGCGCGGTGGTCGGGGCGGTCGTGGAGAAGGACGGGCATGCGGTCCGCATCCGCGCCCGCCGCGGCGTCATCCTCGCCAGCGGCGGCTTCGATCACGACATGGCCTGGCGGCGTGAGTATCTGCCGGAACTCGAGCATGACTGGAGCTTCGGCAATCCCGCGGCGATGGGGGACGGCATCCGCGCCGGGGAGAAGGTCGGCGCTTCGACGGAGCTTCTCGACGAGGCGTGGTGGTTCCCGGCGATCTGCTGGCCCGACGGCCGGCTGCAGTTCATGCTCAACGAACGGATGATGCCGTCGCAGTTCGTCGTCAACGGCGCCGGTGAGCGGTTCATCAACGAGGCCGCGCCCTACATGGACTTCGCGCACGCGATGATCGAGGGCCAGCGCTGCGGCGTCGCCCACATCCCGTGCTGGCTCGTCACCGACGTCCGGTCGTTCCACCGCTACGTCGTCGCCGGGCATCTGCCGATCCCGAAGGTGCCGTTCGCGCCGGTGCCGACCGGCCGGAAGGTGCCCGCCGCGTGGTTGGAGTCCGGCGTGGTGAAGGAGGGCCGCACCTTCGAGGAACTGGCCCGCGCGATCGGCGTTCCCGAAGACCGGTTGCGCGCCACCGCGGACCGCTTCAACGCGTTGGCCCGCAATGGGCACGACGACGACTTCAACCGCGGGGACAGCGCCTACGACAACTACTACGGCGATCCCACGCTGCCCAACCCGAATCTGTATCCGCTCGGCGATCCGCCCTACTACGCGTTCCAGATCATTCTGGGCGACCTCGGTACCTCGGGTGGCCTGCGCACCGACGAGCACGCGCGGGTGCTGCGCGCCGACGACACCGTGATCGACGGTCTCTACGCCGTCGGGAACGCCTCGGCGGCGGTGATGGGCCGCAGCTATGCCGGCGCCGGCGCCACGATCGGACCGGCCATGACCTTCGGCTTCGTCGCGGCCCGCCACATCGCCGGCGCCTCGCTTCCGTCCCAGTCACCCGAACTTCAAGGAGGTAACCAGAAGTGAAGATTTCCCTGTTCTACGAATTCCCGCTGCCCCGACCGTGGTCCGACGACGACGAACACCAGCTGTTCCAGCACGGGCTCGACGAGGTGGAACTCGCCGACAAGGCAGGGTTCTCGACTGTCTGGCTCACCGAGCACCACTTCCTCGAGGAATACTGCCATTCCACGGCCCCGGAGATGTTCCTGGCGGCCGCGAGCCAGCGGACCGAGAACATCCGCCTCGGCTTCGGCGTCATGCACCTCCCGCCGCCGATCAACCACCCGGCCCGCATCGCCGAGCGGGTCGCCACGCTGGACCACCTGTCCAACGGGCGGGTGGAGTTCGGCACCGGCGAGGGCTCGTCGGTGGCCGAACTCGGGGGCTTCGACATCGACCCGGCCGACAAGCGCACCATGTGGGAAGAGGCTCTGGAGGTCTCCATCCGCTGTATGACCGAGGCGCCGTTCACCGGCTTCAAGGGCGAGCACGTCGAGATGCCGGCCCGCAACGTGATCCCCAAGCCGCTGCAGGACCCGCACCCACCGGTGTGGGTGGCCTGTACCCGCCCGTCGTCGGTGCAGATGGCCGCGCAGAAGGCCATCGGCGCACTGAGTTTCGCCTACACGGGACCGGAAGCGCTCAAGGAGAGGGTCGACGGCTACTACCGGGAATTCGAGGAACAGGGCACGCCCGTCACACCGGCGATCAACCCCAACCTGCTCGCCATCGGCGGCGACCTGTCGATGATGGTGGCCAAGACCGACGAGCAGGCGCTCGAGCGCCTCGGCATCGGCGGCGGCTTCTTCTCGTTCGGGATCATGCACTACTACCTGACCGGCATGCACACGCCCGGCCGCACCGGCGTCTGGGAACTCTACGAGCAGGCCGTGAAGGAGGATCCGACGCTGGCCTACGGTCCCGGCCGAGGCGCGATCGGCTCGCCCGACACGGTGCGTGAGTTCCTGCGCGGTTACGAGCGCAGCGGCGTTGACGAGATCATCCTGTTGCTCAACCCGCGCAGCCATGAGGGCACCATGGAATCCATCGAGATCATGGGCCGCGAGATCCTGCCCGAGTTCATCGAGCGCGACGAGAAGGCGGTCAAGGACAAGGCCACGCGGTTGGCGCCGGTGATCGAGAAGGTCGAGGCGCGCCGGCAGCCCTCCGACGCACCGATGTTCGACGAGACGTACGCCTTCGGCGGTCTGCCCACCGGCCGCGGGGGGAAGTTCACCGCAGGCGAGATTCCCGAGGCGATGGCCGAGATCAACGAGGGCCGGGTCAAGGCCGCGCAGGCCGAGAAGGACGCCAAGGCAGCGAAGGAACCTGCGAGCAGAGGGTGAGTGCCCTCGACGAGCTGGTGCGCTACGACGGCAGACACGCCGTCGTCACCGGATGCGCCTCCGGTATCGGTGCCCATGTGGCAGAACACCTCAGCCGCCTCGGCGCGCGCGTCACGGGGCTCGACCTGCGCGCACCGGGCGACACCGGGTCGCTCGCGGAGTTCGTCAGCGTCGATCTCGCCGACCCCGACTCGGTGACCGCCGCCGCGGCCACCGTCGACGGTGAGATCGACGCGTTGTTCAACGTGGCCGGTGTGTCCTCGGGCATCGGCGACGCGCAGCTGGTGGTGCGGATCAACTTCCTGGGCACACGGCAGTTCACCGAGGCGCTGACCGACCGGATGCCTGCGGGCGCCTCGATCACCAACGTGTCCTCGCTGGCGGCGTCCGCGTACCGCGAGAACGCCTCGGTCACAAGGGGTCTGCTCGACACCTCCTCGGTGGCCGAGGGGCTCACCTGGTGCAGGCAGAACCCGCACGCACTGGCCGACGGCGGCTACCGGCTCTCCAAGGAGGCGATCATCCTCTACGGCATGCGCCGCGTCGCTGAGCTGGGCGGTCGGGGCATCAGGATCAACTGCACTGCGCCCGGAGTCACCGAGACACCGATCCTCGACCAGTTGCGCTCGGCGTACGGTCAGGACTACCTGGACTCCTTCACCACCCCGCTGGGCCGGGTGTCCGAACCCGCGGAACAGGCCGCCGTGCTGGTGTTCCTGGGCAGCCGGGCGGCCAGTTACGTCACCGGGCAGGTGGTGTGGGCCGACGGCGGGATCCTCGCCCAGCGGTGCGCGGCTGCGATGCACGACGGCGCTGCGGCGCAGGGGAGTCGATGATGGCCGACGACATGAGGCTGTTCCGCGAGGCCGCCGAGGAGCTGCGCAACTGGGGCCGCTGGGGTGACGACGACGAACTCGGAACCCTGAATTTCATCACCGCCGAAAAAGTCACCGAGGCAGCGAGGTTGGTCCGACAGGGCAAGGTGATCTCCCTCGGCGGTGACTTCAGCGCGGGAGGTCCCCAGGGCGCCTTCAAGTTCCGGCAGAACCCCGTGCACGTGATGACCGTCGACGGCGGCGATGCGTCCACGCTCGTCGAGTACGGCCCGCAGTGGCTGCGCAACGCGGTCGCCGCCGACATGAGCGCGTTCTTCGCCGACAACCCGTTCCGGTTCAACGACGACCTCATCGTGATGCCGCTGCAGGCCGCGACGCAGTGGGACGCGCTGTCGCACGTCTACTACGAGGACAAGCTCTACAACGGCTTCCCGGCCGACTCGGTCACCAGTTTCGGCGCCTTCCACCTCGGCATCGAGAAGGTCGACGGCAAGGGCATCACGTCGCGCGGGGTGCTGCTCGACGTGGTCGCCCACCGCGGTGCCGACGTGTTCTGCGCGCCGGGCGATCCGATCACGCCCGCCGAGCTCGCCGAGATCGCCGCGGCCCAGAACGTCGAGATCCGTTCGGGCGACATCATCGTCGTCCACACCGGGTGGTGGACCCGGTTCCTGTCCACCGGGGACGGCGGCGAAGCCGGCTCGGGTCTGCACTGGACCTGCGCCCGCTGGCTGCACGACCACGAGGCCGCCGCGGTCGCCGCCGACAACCTCATGGTCGAAGATCCCGACCCGGCCAACGGCGTCGAGGGCACCTTTCTGCCGATGCACATGCTGTGTCTGCGGGACATGGGCCTGATGCTCGGGGAGTACTGGGATCTCGGTCCGCTCGCTGCCGACTGTGCCGCCGACGGCGTCTACGAATTCCAGCTCGTCGCACCGCCGTTGAAGGTTGTCGGTGCGGTCGGCGCGCCCGTCAGCCCGATAGCGATCAAGTGAGGCAATGGTGAGCACGCGAACCCTGACCGATCGACCGTTCATCGTGGGTCTGGGCGGAACCCTACGGGCCAACTCGTCGACCGAGCGGGCTCTTCGGCACTGCCTGGCATCGGTGGAACGCCAGGGCGGCCGAACACGGCTGTTCGCCGCCGAGGAGCTCGACCTGCCCATGTACGCCCCGCACGAACTCGAACGCACCCCGCGAGCACTCGAACTGGTGAAGACGCTGCGCGACGCCGATGCGGTCGTCGTCGGCTCGCCGGGGTACCACGGCGCGGTATCGGGTCTGGTCAAGAACGCCCTCGACTACATCGAGGACCTCCGCGAGGATCCGCGGGTGTACCTGGACAACACGCCCTGGGGGTGCATCAGCTGCGCGTACGGCTGGCAGGCCGCGGTCGGCACGCTGACCCAGCTGCGCAGCATCGGCCATGCGTTGCGCGCCTGGCCGACACCGCTGGGCGTGGCCATCAACTCCGCCGAGCCGGTGTGGGACCCGTCGGGCGGCCTGGCCGACACCGACCAGGGCAGAGCCGTCGCCAACCAGCTCGACCTGCTGGCCACGCAGGTCCTGGCATTCGCGCACACGAGCAGGGAGACGGCGTGATCGGTCGCCGCACTGTGCTGGTCGACGGTCTGCTCACCAGTTATCTGGAAGCGGGTCAAGGCGATCCGGTGGTGCTCCTGCACGGCGGCGAGTTCGGCGCCAATGCGTGCCTGGCGTGGGAACACACCATCGTGCCGCTCGCACAACGGTACCGGGTGCTGGCACCCGACATGCTCGGCTTCGGAGGATCGGCCAAGGTCGTGGACTTCACCGACGGCCGCGGTATGCGGATCCGCCACATCGCGCGCTTCTGCGAGGTGATGGGGGTGAGATCGGCCCACTTCGTGGGCAATTCGATGGGTGCGGTGAACCTGCTCGTCGACATGACGTCGGAGGCGCCGGTGCTGCCGGTGCGCAGCCTCGTGGCCGTCTGCGGCGGTGGCGAGATCCTACGCAACGAGCACGTCAGCGCGCTGTACGACTACGACGCGACACTGGAGGGCATGCGCCGCATCGTCGCGGCGCTGTTCCACGATCCGTCCTACCCCGACGACGAGCAGTACGTCCGCCGCCGATACGAATCCAGCATCGCGCCGGGTGCGTGGGAATCGTTGGCGGCGGCACGATTCCGTCGTCCCGGGCTCGCGGCCCCCGCCACGCCGAGCAGCAGCAGGGCCTACGACCGCATCGCGGTCCCGACGCTCATCGTGGAGGGCGGCGGCGACAAACTGCTGCCGCCGGGCTGGGCCGCGCAGATCGCCGGCCAGATCGGGCAGGGCCGGTCCGCGGTGATCGACGACGCCGGCCACTGCCCGCAGATCGAGCAACCCGCGGCCGTCAACGCGCTGCTGTCGGACTTCTTCGCGGGGGTACCGCCCCGCCGAAGGCTAGGGGGAGGGCACACATGACCGAACTGGCGGGCAAGGTCGCGATCGTCACCGGAGCATCGTCGGGGATCGGGCGCGGTATCGCCGAGCGGTTCGCCGCAGAGGGCGCTGCCGTGGTCGTCGCCGACGTCCGCGACGAGGACGGAGAGGCCCTTGTCGCCGAACTGACCTCGGCCGGGTATGCGGCGAAATTCCGGCACACCGACGTCGGGGACCAGGCTCAGGTCCGCGAACTCATCGATACCTGTGTCGCCGCCTTCGGCGGGCTGCACGTGATGGTCAACAACGCAGGCATCTCGAGCCCGCTGAGGAAGGGCCTGTTCCACGAGGACCTCGAGGAGTTCGACCGCGTGATGCGCGTGAACCTGCTCGGTGTCATGGCAGGCACCCGGGATGCGGCACGCCACATGGCCGAGCACGGCGGCGGTTCGGTGATCAACCTCGGATCCATCGGCGGCATCCAGGCCGGCGGCGGCGTGTCGACCTACCGCGCCTCCAAGGCCGCCATCATCCACTTCACCAAGTGCGCGGCGATCGAACTGGCGCACTACGAGGTCCGCGTCAACTGCATTGCGCCGGGCAACATCCCGACGCCGATCCTCGCGTCGTCGGCCACCGCGGAGGACCGCGAACGCCTTGAGCGCTTCGAGGCGCGGATCCGCACGCAGATGCGCGACGATCGCCCGCTCAAACGGGAGGGCACCGCGGCCGACGTCGCCGAGGCGGCCCTGTATCTCGCCACCGACCGGTCCCGGTACGTGACCGGCGTCGTGCTGCCCGTCGACGGCGGCACTGTCGCGGGGAAGGTGATCGTGCGCAGGCCCGCGGCTGGAGGCCCACCAGCGTGAGCAGATTAAATCAGTCGCTTGACTTAGTGAGTGTGGCCCGGTTCACTGAGGTGGTGACCACTGCGCGGACCGTGCGTGCCGACCGGGCGTCGAGCACGCAAGAGGCGATCCTGAAGGCGGCCGAACGTCTCTACGCCGAACACGGGGTGTTCGCCGTGTCCAATCGGCAGGTCAGTGAGGCGGCCGGCCAGGGCAACAACGCCGCCGTCGGGTACCACTTCGGCACCAAGGCCGACCTGGTGCGCGCCATCGAGCACAAGCACCGCGGTCCGATCGAGGAGCTGCGCGAGCAGCGCATCGCCGCCATCGGCGACTCCGCCGACATGCGCGACTGGGTCGCGGCGCTGGTGTGCCCGTTGACCGATCACCTTGCCGAACTGGGGAATCCGACCTGGTACGCGCGGTTCGCCGCGCAGGTGATGACCGACCCCGCCTACCACAACATGATCGTCAAGGACGCGCTGTCCTCCTCGTCGTTGGTGCGGGTGCTCGACGGCATCAACGGCTGCCTGCCCGACCTGCCGGTCGAGGTCCGCGTCGAACGCAACATCATGGGCCGCAACCTGCTCATGCACAGCTGCGCCGAACGCGAGCGCCTGCTCGCCCACGGCGCACCGGTCGCCCGCCCGTCCTGGCAGGCGGCCGCGTCGGGCCTCATCGACGCGATCCTCGGACTGTGGCACGCGCCGGTGACGGAGGTGCCCTGACATGAGGGTCACCGTCGACCAGGACAGGTGCGTTTCCTCGGGGCAGTGCGTGCTCAACGCCGGCGAGGTCTTCGACCAGCGCGACGACGACGGCGTCGTCCAATTGCTGATTCCCGAGCCCGGACCCGAACACATAGAACAGACCCGCAAGGCCGCGGCCGCCTGCCCCGCCCTGGCCATCCATCTCGAGGAGCAAGGATGACGGAGACGCTGACCGAGGAAGCGGTGTCGGCCGCTCCCGAGTACCCGATGGAGCGCTCGGCGGGGTGCCCGTTCGCGCCGCCCGAACCGATGCTCGAGATGAACCGGACCGCACCCCTGTCCCGGGTGCGGATCTGGAACGGCGCCACACCGTGGCTCATCACCGGACACGAGGTGGCCAGGACGCTGTTCGCCGATCCTCGGGTCAGCGTCGACGACCGGCGTGAAGGCTTCCCGCACTGGAACGAGCACATGCTCGCGACGGTGGACAAGCGGCCCCGGTCGGTGTTCACCTCAGATGCCGAGGAGCACACCCGATTTCGACGCATGCTGTCCAAGCCGTTCACGTTTCGGCGCGTCGAGGCACTGCGCCCGGTGATCCAGCAGGTCACCGACGAGTGCATCGACGCGATCCTGGCCGGTCCTGCGCCCACCGACATGGTCTCCCAACTGGCTCTGCCCGTACCCACCCGGGTGATCAGCGACATGCTCGGCGTGCCCTACGACGATCACGAGTTCTTCCAGGAGCATGCCAACGCCGGGCTCGCGCGGTACGCGGCCGCGGACGCCATGCAGAAGGGTGCGATGAGCCTGCACCAGTACCTGATCAATCTGGTCGAGGAGAAGCAGGCCCATCCCGCCGAGGACGCCGTGTCCGACCTCGCAGAGCGCGTCACCGCGGGCGAGATCAGCGTCAAGGAGGCCGCGCAGCTGGGCACCGGGCTGTTGATCGCAGGTCACGAGACCACCGCCAACATGATCGGCATCGGCATCCTCGCGCTGCTGGAGAATCCGGAACAGGCTGCGCTACTGCGTGATTCCGAGGACCCCAAGTTCATCGCGAACGCTGCCGAAGAGCTGATGCGCTACCTGTCGATCATCCAGAACGGCCAGCGGCGGGTCGCGATCGAGGACATCGAGATCGCCGGCGAAACCATCAGGGCGGGGGAGGGCGTCATCATCGACCTCGCACCGGCCAACTGGGATGCGGCGGCCTTCCCCGAGCCCGACAGGCTCGATTTCAACCGGGACGCAGGCCAACAGCTCGGCTTCGGCTACGGCAGGCATCAGTGCGTGGGGCAGCAGCTCGCCCGCGCGGAACTGCAGATCGTGTTCCACACCGTGCTGCGCCGCATGCCCACGATGAAGCTCGCCATCCCGTTCGACGAGGTGCCGTTCAAACACGACCGTCTCGCCTACGGCGTCTACGAACTGCCGGTGACCTGGTAGTCACCTGTTGCCCTACCGCCCGATTGGAGACCCACCATGTCCACGCCAGTAGCCACGCTCTATCCCCCCGAAGGCTTCGGTGCCCCCAAGAACCGGCACGGCCACTTCCCGGGGGAGGGCCTGGCCGATCTTCCCAAAGACACGGTGATCTTCTCGGCCGACAACCACATCTCGGTCGCCGACGACATCTTCTACGAACGTTTCCCCGAAGAGCTCAAAGGTGCCGCGCCGCGGATCTGGTACGAGGACGGCGCGTACATGGTCGGCATGAAGGGCAAGGCCTGGACCGGTGGCGACTTCGGCCGTGTCCTGATGCAGTACGACGACCTCGCCGGCGCCGCGTCGAACAACATCACCGCGCGCATACGCGAGCTGAAGGAAGACGGCATCGACAAGGAACTGGCGTTCCCCAACGCGGTGCTGGCACTGTTCCACTACCCGGACAAGGCCCTCCGCGAACGCGTGTTCCGCATCTACAACGAGCACATCGCCGATCTGCAGGAGCGGTCGAACGGGCACTTCTACGGCGTCGGCCTGATCAACTGGTGGGACCCCAAGGGAACGCGCAGCACGCTCGAGGAGTTGAAGTCACTGGGGCTGAAAACCTTTCTGCTGCCGCTGAACCCCGGCAAGGACGACGACGGCAACATCTACGACTACGGCAGCACCGACATGGACGCCGTGTGGGACGAGATCGAGGCGGCCGGTCTACCGGTCAGCCATCACATCGGCGAGACGCCGCCCAAGACGCCGTGCCAGAACAACAGCGTGGTCGTCGGCATGATGGTCAACGTCGACTCGTTCCGCGAGCAGTTCGCCAAGTACGTGTTCTCCGGGATCCTCGACCGTCATCCGGGGCTGAAGATCGGCTGGTTCGAAGGCGGCATCGCGTGGGTGCCGACCGCCCTGCAGGACGCCGAGCACATGTTGGCCTCCTACCGGCACATGTTCAACCACGAACTCCGGCATCCGGTCAACCACTACTGGGCCAACCACATGAGCGCATCTTTCATGGTGGACCCGCTCGGTCTGGCGCTGATCGACAGGATCGGCGTCGACAACGTGATGTGGTCCTCGGATTATCCGCACAACGAGAGCACCTTCGGCTACTCGGAGAAGTCTCTCGCGTCCGTGGTGGACGCCGTCGGGGCGCAGAACGCGGTGAAGATCGTCAGCACGAACGTGCAGAAGTACCTGGAACTTTGATGACCACGTCTACTCATTCCGGCGTGACGCAGATCGCCCGGACCGGGTACACGTGGCTGGACATCCCTGCCGAGCCGGATCTCGCCCGGATGCGCCGAGAAGTCGGTGCCCGTCTGCACACCGCGATGGCCGACCAGGGCGTGGACGCCCTGGTGCTGCTGGGCAACGGCAACGTCATCTACGCCACTGGCATCAGCTGGCCGCTGGCCGACGCGGGTTTGTCACATGTCGAGCGGCCGGTCGCGGTCGTGCTGGCCGGCGATGAGCACCCGCACCTGTTCCTGCCCTTCCGCGAGGGCGCGGTCATGGAGTCGGACCTGCCAGCCGACCACCTGCATGGGCCGGTCTATCTCGAGTTCGACGAAGGCGTCAGTGAATTCGCCAGAGTCCTGGCGGGCTTGATCCCGGCTGCCGCCACCGTCGCGACCGACGAGTTGACGGGGGCGATGCGGCGGGCCGGCGCCGCGCTGTTCCCGAGCGCGCCGATCGATGCCGCCCCGGTGATCGGTGCGGCGAAGCTGGTCAAGACGATCGACCAGATCGCGTGTGTCCGGCGGGCCTGTCAGATCACCGAACAGGCCGTCGCCGAGCTTCAGAAGTCGTTGGCGCCCGGTGCGCGTCAGATCGACCTGTCCGCCGAGTTCGTACGCCGTACCTTCGAACTCGGCGCGACCACCAACATGTTCGACTCGGTCTGGCAGGTCATGCCCACGTCGAAGGCCGCCGGGACCTGGACCACCACCGGCGATCTCGCGCTGCCGTTGCTGACCACCGAGCGCGAGCTGGCACAGGGGGACGTGCTGTGGACCGACGTGTCCATCTCCTACCACGGCTACTGCTCCGACCACGGGCGCACCTGGATCGTCGGTCAGGACCCGACGGCGGCGCAGCAGCGGCAGTTCGACACATGGAGCCGGATCGTCGACGGGGTGCTCGCGGTGACCAGGGCCGGGGCCACCTGTGGTGACCTCGGACGTGCGGCGATCGCGGCCGCAGGCGGAGAGAAGCCGTGGCTTCCGCATTTCTACCTGGGCCACGGTATCGGAACGAGCGCGGCCGAAATGCCGATGATCGGAACCGATCTCGGTCAGGACTGGGACGACGGCTTCGTCTTCCCGGCAGGCATGTTGCTGGTGTTCGAACCGGTGGTGTGGGAGGACGGCACCGGGGGCTATCGAGGTGAGGAGATCGTCGTTGTCACCGAGGGCGGCTGGATGCCGTTGACCGCGTATCCGTACGACCCCTACGAGGTGTCCGATGGGGACTGAGATCGAAGCCGACGGTCGAGCTCTGCGGTTCAGCCGCCGGCAGCGCGCCCTCACGCAGATGGAGGTCCACGACCTCGACGTGTTGGTGCTCGGCCGTCAGGCCAACGTCCGCTACATCTCCGGTGCCCCGCAGCTGTGGGTGGTCGGCACCCGCCCGTTCGGTCCGATCTGCGAGTTCGTTCGTGCCACCGGTGAGATCCACCTCAACAGCACCTGGGACGAGGGCATTCCCGCCGAGATCCCGCACGAGAATCTGTACGGATTCGCATGGAACCCGATGACGTTGGTCGGCGTCCTCCAAGGCATCACCGGCAGTGAGAGTGCTCGCCGGGTCGGAACGGACGCGTTGACACCGACTTTCGCCACGTTGCTGCCGATGGCTTTCCCGAACGCGGAGTTGATCGACGCCGAGCAGGCGATGCAGGCCGCCCGCCGGATCAAGACTCCCGAGGAGGTGCAGGCGTTGCGTCGCGCGCTTGCGGTCGCCGAGGAGGGGCTGGCGGCCGGTGTTGCCGCACTCGGCCCGGGAATCACCGAGAAGGCGCTCGCCGGCGCGGTGCTGGAAGCAGAGGCCGCCGGCGGGGTGAGCACCCCGGCGACCCAGGACGCCGCCTGGGTGACGTCGAAAGAACATCCGTGGCGCCGCGCCGAGGGCGACGGTGTGGTGCGGGAGGGTGATCTGGTGGCGGTGTCGGCCGGGGTACTGGCCGACGGATATGTCGCCGAGGTGGCCCGAACCCTCTATGTCGGTGAGCCGACCGACGCCGTGCGTGCGCTGTACCGGCGCCGAGACGACCTGTGGGGCCGATTGCTGGGGGCCTGCCGCCCCGGCATGCCGACGAGCATGCTGTTGGACGCCTACCGGCAGTCGGGCGAGAATCTGCCGGCAATGCCGGTCGCACACGGCCTCGGCTTGGGCTTCGACCCGCCGGTCGTGACACCCAGTCTGCGCGAGACCGCGGAGACCGACATCCTCGAGGAGGGCATGGTGCTCGCGGTCAGCGCCTACGTGTGGGAACGGGGCGTGGGCGCGGTGTTCACCCGCGATGCCGTGTTGATCAGCGCCGACGGCGCCGAGATACTGTCGGCCGCAACGGCTTACGGTGAAACGGTCCATGACTGAGCGACCTTCGCCCGAGGACATCATCCTCTACGCGAAGGACCCGACGACCAAGATCGCCACGATCACGTTCAACAGGCCCGACTACCTCAACGCGCCGACGTCGGCGGCGCGGCTGCGGTATGCGGACGTGCTGCGTGCGGCAACCGTCGATAACGACGTCAAAGTGGTCGTGATCCGCGGCGTCGGCGACGATCTCGGCAGTGGGGCGGATCTTCCCGAGTTCATGGAGGGCCGCGACGACCCGTCTGCTCGGCTGGCCGAGTTGCGGCTCGAGGACGAGGGGGTCGGCGACGTCACCTATCCGCCGGCGGGCACTTTCCGCAACGGCGCCACGATCAGCGCGTGGTATGCCAACGTGGCGGCCGGCAACCGTCCGCTGCAGGAGCTGAAGAAGATCAGCATCGTCGAGGCCAAGGGATACTGCTACGGCTGGCACTTCTACCAATGCGCCGACGCCGACCTGGTGATCTCCTCCGAGGACGCGCTGTTCGGGCATCCGTCGTTCCGCTACTACGGGTGGGGTCCGCGGATGTGGACATGGGTGCAGATGATGGGGCTGCGCAAGTTCCAGGAGATGGTGTTCACCGGCAGGCCGTTCACCGCGGCCGAGATGTACGACTGCAACTTCCTGAACAAGGTGGTGCCCAGAGAGCGGCTCGAAGCGGAGGTGGAAAAGTACGCGCGGTCGTGTGCGCGCAACCGTCCCGTCGACACCGTGTTCCAGCAGAAGATGTTCTTCGAGATCTTCAAACAGCAGCAGGGCGAGTACATGGGCAGCCTGCTGGCGGCCTTCTTCGAATCCATGGGCAGCGGCGCGGTCAACGACGGCGAGGACTTCGACATGAACGAGGCGATCCGCACAGGGCTCGGCGACGCCGTCAACGACAACGACCTCAGGTTTCCCCCGGAGTTCCGGCTCAGCAAGTCCAACCGTGCCCCGGACGCCGATGCCTGAGCACCCGCTGGCCGGATACGTCGTCGTCGATCTCTCCAGCGGTATTGCGGGCGCCTACTGCACGAAGCTGCTGGCCGACGGTGGTGCTGAGGTCGTGAAAGTCGAACCGCCCGAGGGTGATCCGCTGCGGTCGTGGTCTGCGTCGGTGGCCGATATCGGCGGGGGCGCCGACGGTGCCCTGTTCTCCTACCTCGCATGCTCCAAACACAGTGTGGTCGCCCATCCGGATACCGACACCGACCTCGTCGACGCCCTGCTCGCCGGCGCGGACACGGTGGTGTGGTCGCGCGGTCCCGGCATCGCCGGCGCACCCGGGTTCGGGCCCGGCGAGATCCACCGCAGGCATCCGCACCTGACCGTCACCGCGATCACGCCGTTCGGTCTGGACGGACCCTGGAAAGACCGGCCCGCCACGGAGTTCACGTTGCAGGCGTGGTCGGGCGGGATCGTCGGCCTCGGCCGTGGCACCCCCGACCGCGCGCCGGTCCACGTCGGCGGGCAGGTCGGTGACTACCTTGCCGGTGCGTACGCGAGCGCGGCCACCTTGGCGTCGCGCATGCGGGGCGGCGCCGAGCTGATCGACCTGTCGATGCTGGAGACCTCCATCCTCGGCCTCACCTACTATCCCGTGACCTACTTCGAGATGCTCGGCAGGCCGTGGCGTGACGCGCGCCGGCTGACGGTGCCCGGCATCGCTCGCGCCAAGGACGGTCTCGTCG
The DNA here is from genome assembly GCF_010729305.1 of Mycolicibacterium psychrotolerans. Taxonomy (NCBI): domain Bacteria; kingdom Bacillati; phylum Actinomycetota; class Actinomycetes; order Mycobacteriales; family Mycobacteriaceae; genus Mycobacterium; species Mycolicibacterium psychrotolerans. The sequence continues at coordinate 2,607,372 of NZ_AP022574.1, forward strand.
ACATCGGCTGCGGTACCGCCCAGCAGTGGTTCGACCTGTGCGCGATGACCGGACACGTCGAATGGATCGACGAGGAGTCGCCGCTCACCATCACCCAGCAGGCGACCGAGCACGCCGACGAGTTGTACGCGTGGCTGGCCGACCAGACGGTCGACGAGATCCGCGACCTCGCGACGGCCTTCCGGATCCCGAACGCGCCGGTCGCCAACGGCGCCAACGTCGAACGGCTCGATCACTACGTCGAGCGCGGGTCGTTCATCCCGAATCCGCGCGAGGGGTTCACCCAGCCGGGCCACCCGTATCGGATGGCGCCTGCTGCGCTCCGGCCACCCGGGCCGGCCCCGCGCCGCGGCGAACACACCGAGGCCTACCGTGCGCGGAATCGGGGGTACCTCCCGCTTGCGGGGCACATTCCTGGTCGCGATCGCGGCGAATTCACGACCAGGAATGCTATTCCGCGGAAAGAGGGTCGGCCGTGCGCGGGGCTGCGGGTGATCGACATGACGACCTTCTGGGCCGGGCCCAGCTGCACCCATCTGCTGGCGATGCTGGGCGCCGACGTCATCCACGTCGAATCCACCCGCCACCCCGACGGCACCCGGCTGATCGCCGGCATCCCCGCCGGCGAGGAGCTGTGGTGGGAGCGCTCACCGATCTTCTCGGGCCTGAACACCGACAAGCGCGGCGTGACGTTGAATCTGCAGCACCCGACCGGCCGCGAACTGCTCGGCCGCCTGATCGCGACCGCCGACGTCGTCGTCGAGAACTTCACCCCGCGCGTGCTCGAGAGCATGGGCCTGACCTACGACGCGGTCAAGGCCATCAAACCCGACATCGTCATGGCCCGGATGCCCGGGTTCGGCCTCGACGGTCCGTGGCGTGACAACCCCGCGTTCGCCTACGTGATCGAGGCGGCCGCCGGAATCAGTTGGCTCACAGGCTATCCCGACCTCAATCCGTTCGAGCCCTACTCGGTGGGCGACCCCAACGCCGGGGTACACGCGCTCAACGCGATCCTGCTGGCGCTCGAACACCGCCGCAAGACCGGCGAGGGTTCGATGGTCGAGGCGGCGATGGTCGACGCGGCGCTGGCCGTCGCCGCCGAGCAGGTGATCGAGTACTCGGCGTACGGCGCGCTGCTTGCGCGGACGGGTAATCGCGGCCCGACCGCCGCGCCGCAGAATCTCTATCGCACCAACGAGACCGACGAGTTCGGCCGTCCCGACACCTGGGTGGCGCTCGCCGTGGAGACCGACCGGCAGTGGGCGGGTCTGTGCGATGCGCTGGGCAGCCCGCCGTGGGCGATGTCCGACGAGCTGACGACTGCGCGCGGCAGGCGCGCCCGGCACGATCTGCTCGACCGCCACCTGGCCCGGTGGTGTGGCGACCGTACCGGTGACGACATCGTGACGACGCTGTGGGACAGGGGCGTTCCTGTCGCCAAGGTCATGCAACCGCACCGGCAGACGGAACTGCCGCAGCTGTCGGCGCGGGGGTTCTTCGAGACGGTCCCACACCCGGTGAATCCGCCGACACCGCACAGCACCTTGCCGTTCCGCTCCAGCCGCGGTCCCGAGCGCGTGCACACCACGCCGGCTCCGCTGCTCGGCGAGCACAACGCCGAGGTGCTGCGCGAACTCGGCCTCGGCGACGAGGAGATCGCCCGGCTCGAGGCCGACGGGATCATCGGCACCGAGATCGCCCGGTGAGCGTCAGCCCATTTCGATCCGGATGTTCTTGACCTGCTGGAACTCCCGGAGTCCGTCGAGACCGCCGGTACGGCCGGATCCGCTCTGCTTGTATCCGCCGTAGGGGCCCTGCGGCGAGATCTGACTGAACTGGTTGATCCACACCGAACCCGCCTGCAGCTGCCGGGCGACCGTGTGCGCGCGGACGAGGTCGCGGGTGTGGACGAAGGCGTTGAGCCCATACCGGGTGTCGTTGGCGATCCGCACAGCGTCATCGTCGTCGTCGAACCGGATGAGCGAGACGACGGGGCCGAAGGTCTCCTCCTGGGCCAGTGTCGAGTTGTTGTCGACCGTCCCGAACACCGTCGGGGCGATGTAGTAGCCACTGGCCAGATCGCCGCCCAGACGTGTGCCGCCGGTGAGCAGTTCACCGGAACGTTCGTCGACCGCTTGGTGGACGGCGTTCAGGATGCGTTGCGCGGCAGACTCACTGATGACAGGACCGAAGGCCACAGCGGGATCCCGCGGGTGTCCGATCCGTGCGCTACCGATCAGGTCGAGGAACTTCGCCGCGAAGGCGTCGTAGACGGAGCTGTGGACGAGGATGCGGCTGGCGCAGGCGCAGCTCTGCCCCGACTGCATCAGCGGTCCCTGATGAGCGGCCAGCGCGGCCGCGCTCTCGAGATCGGCGTCGGCGAACACGATCTGGGCGGATTTGCCACCCAACTCGGTGACGACCGGGGTGAGGTTCTGCGCGGCGGCGGTCAGTACGGCACGCGCGGTCTCACCACCGCCGGTGAAGTGGATCTTGCGCACCCCGGGATGACGGACGAGTGCATCTGCGCCCTCCGCGCGCGCTGGAAGGACGCTGACGAGTCCGGGCGGCAGCCCCGCCGCCAGGCACAGTTCCCCGAAGCGAAGTGCCGCAAGCGGAGCGAGCTCCGACGGTTTGAAGATCACGGCGTTGCCGGCGGCCAGCGCCGGCGCGACGCACGCCCCGGCGACCACCAGCGAGCCGTTCCACGGTGCGATCACCCCGACCACCCCGTACGGCTCGCGCTCGATGAGGTTCACGTCGAAGGAGTGACTGACCGGCGTACTCGTGCCGTGGGGCTTGTCGACGTACCCGGCGAAGTGGCGCAGGAACCGCTCGAGCAGATGCGCGGTACCGGCGAAGGACACCGGTACGGCGTAATCGCGCACGTTGAGTTCCGTCAGCTCGTCGAGGTGCTCGTGCACCGCATCGGCGAGGTCGATGAGCAGATCCCGACGGCGATCGACGGTCAGTGCCGTCCACTCCCGGTGCGCGTCCCATGCCGCGGTGACCGCCAGGTCGATCTCGGCAGCACCGGCCAGCGCCACCGTGGCGTTCGGCTGCCCGGTCGCCGGGTCGATGTGCGCATGCCGACTGTCCGTGTCCGTGATCCGCTGGTCACCGATCACCAGACCGACCGTGTCGTGGACGACGTTCACGACGTCGCCTCCGATTCTCCGGCCCACTCAGCCGTCACCCGCTGCTTCTGTTCGGCGATGACCTGTCCCAGGTGTTCGGCCTTCGGCCAGCCGCAGTGCGCGGCGAAATGCAATGCCAGTTCGTCCATCTCGTCGAAGGAGAGGTCGCGACTCTTCAGCGCCGCATAGACGTGGCTGAGGATCGGATAGGGCGCGTCCTGGAAGGCGACGCACGCGACGGTGATCAGGCGCCGTTCCTTGACGCCGAGGCCGGGCCGCAGCCACATCTCACCGAACACGAAGTTGAGGATCCCGGCGCCCTGGAACGGGTTGTCCCGGTTCGGGGCGTAGGGCAGGCAGTTGATGTCCTTGAACGATTGCTCGCCGACACACAAGCGCTGCTCCGGATCGCTGGGCGTCGTCAGCGGGAGCAGTGGCTCCGGCGCGGGCACCGGCAGACCGCGCTCGGCGTGGATGCGTTCCCACTGCTGGTCGACGACCATGTTGAAACGAGATGCCTTGGGCCAGCCTGCGTAGACCGCGAAATGCAGCACCGTCTCCTGCATCTCACCGATGGCGACGTCGCCGCTACTCAGTGCGGCGTACACGTGGTCGCGCAGGGGGCCTTCGGCATCCGCGTCGGCTACACACGGCAGGGTGACGAAACGCCGCTCCCGACGGGTGAGGTTGGGCCGTTGCCACACTTCGGCGAAGACGAAATCGAGCAGTTGTTCGGCGGCCGCGGAGCAGTACCCGGGTGCGGGGACCGTCATGATGTCGGCGTACGCGCCTCGTCCGCGCCCGGTCATGGCCGTGCTCACCGCAGCGTCACCCCGGCGTCGACCTTGAGTTCCAGGCCGGTGACGTAGCGGGATTCGTCGGAGACCAGGAACAGCACGGCGTTGCTGATGTCGATCGCCTCGGCCATCACGATCGGCATGGCATTGGCGAAGATCGGGGCCAGGTCGGGCCGTTCCTCCCGGAGCAGACCATGCAGCGAGGCGGGCTGCATGCCCGTCTCGACGCCGGTCGGGTGCACGGTGTTCACCCGCACGTTCATCGCCGCCAATTCGTTGGCCAGGGCGCGACTCAGCCCCACCACGCCGTGCTTGGACGCGGTGTAGGGCAAGTGCAGTGGCGATCCCTTGATGCCGGCCGCCGAACTGATGTTGACGAGGCTGCCGCCGCGGTCGACGAGGTGCGGAAGGGCGGCGCGGCAGGTGTTCCAGGTGCCGATCAGATTCACATCGACCACGGTGCGCCACTGCTCGGACGTGGTCGTGTCCCAGGTTCCCGCGGTCAGCACCCCCGCGTTGGCGACCGCCGCATCCAGCCCGCCCAGCGTCTCGACCCCTTCATCGACTGCAGCGCAGAGGGTTTCGGCGTCGCGCACATCGACGGTCGCGGTGACCGCACGCCTGCCCGTGTCTTCGACCAGCTGTGCGGTCTCGGCGAGGTCGTCGGCGGTGGCGAGCGGATACTCGACCGACGGAAGTGATCCGCAGATGTCGACGAGGATGAGGTCGGCGCCCTCCTCTGCGAGCCGGACGGCGTGACTGCGGCCCATGCCGCGTGCCGCGCCGGTGACGAGCACCCTCTTGCCGGCGACGCGGCCGTTCCCGGCGCTCACAGCTTGTTGCAGAAGCCGGCGTCGACCGGGAACGTGACCCCGGTGACGTACTCGGCCGCGTCGGAGACCAGGTAGGCGATCGCGGCGCTGATGTCCTCGGGCTCGAGCAGTTGCACCGGCAGCGGGTTCTGCAGATGCGGACCTCCGCCGGGGTAATGCTCGAGGAAAGCGGTCATCGCCGGATTGACCGCCATCATCGTGTTCACCGCGGTGGGATGCACGGTGTTCACCCGGATGCTGTGCGGGGCCAGTGCATTGGCGAGCGTGCGCATCAGGCCGACGATGCCGTGTTTGGATGCGGCGTATCCGAGGCCGCCTCCCTGCAGCCCACCGAATCCGCGCAGGCCGGCGGTCGAGCTGGTGAAGACGATCGAGCCGCCGCGTCCTCCCGCGATCAGGTGGGGGATGGCCGCCTTGGCCGTGTGGAAGGACCCCGCCAGGTTGACGTCGACGACGTCGGTCCACATCTGCAGTTCTTCCTCGATCGTCAGCTCGCGGAACGCCATCGAGGCGATCCCGGCGTTCGCGCAGACGATGTCGAGCCGACCGAACCTTTCCACTCCCGCGGTCAGTGCGTCGTCGAGCGCATGGAAGTCGCGGACGTCGGCCACCGAGGCGACGATCGTGCCGCCGCGTGATTCGACGAGCGACACGGTCTCGGCCAGTTCGTCACGATCGGCCATCGGATAGCCGTTCGACGCGATGTCGGCGCAGATGTCCACGCCGACGATGCTCGCGCCGTCGGCCGCCAGTCGGAGCGCATGGCTTCGCCCCTGCCCGCGGGCCACCCCGGTGATGAAGGCGACTTTGCCGTCCAGAGAACCCATCGAACCCCTCGATCGTCGGGACGCCGCTGCCGCGGCGGAAAGTGAGTAACCTCGTTACACCCGGTACCGTAACGGAGTTACTACTCGACGGCAAGGATGCTTTCCGATGACGGGATCAGTGCAATCGGGGCCGTCTACTGCGGACGGCGATTCCCGCGTGCTCGCGACCGTCGTCGACATCCTCGAGTCGGACGGCTACGACGCCGTGCAACTTCGTGCGGTGGCGCGGCGGGCGCGCACGTCTCTGGCGACGATCTACAAGCGTTACCCCACCCGCGACGAGTTGATCCTCGCGGCGCTCGAAGCGTGGATGGCCGACAACAGGTACGCCGGTGTGGTTCCGCATGCCCGCGCACCGGGAGAGTCCCTCTACGACGCGCTGATGGATCTGTTCCGGCGCATCTTCGAACCGTGGGAGCGCCACCCCCGAATGCTCAGCGCCTACTACCGGGTGAGGTCGTCGCCGAGCGGCAAGCGGTTGCTCGACAGCGGGCTTGGCATCGTCGGACCGGCCGGACTCGAGTTGCTCTCCGATGTAGACGACGAGTTCATCAACAGTCTCGACACGATCGTCTCCAGCGTCGTGTACGGGTTGCTCGGCCGTTTCGCCATCGGTGAGATCGCCATCACCGACATCCTTCCCACCCTGGATCGGACGGTGTACTGGCTGACCAAGGGGTACGAGGCCGGCAATGCCGCCCTCACCGAGGTGGCTCAGCCGTCGGTGCAGGGTCGGGGTGGGCGATGATCACGCCGTCGGACATCCTGCTCACCGGCCGGGTGGCCGTGGTCACCGGCGGTGGCGCCGGGATCGGGCGCGGAATCGCCGGCGGGCTGGCGGCTTTCGGCGCGTCGGTGGCCATCTGGGAGCGCAACCCAGACACGTGCGCGGCGGCGGCCGACGAGGTCGGTGCGCTGGGCATCGTCGTCGACGTGCGCGATGCCGACGCCGTCGATGCCGCGCTCGCTCGCACCGAGGCCGAGTTGGGAACCGTCTCGGTGCTGGTCAACAATGCGGGCGGCACGTTCCGGTCGCCGCTGCTGGAGACGTCCGAGAACGGCTGGGATGCGTTGTACCGCAGCAACCTTCGCCATGTGCTGCTCTGCACGCAGCGGATCGCACGTCGGCTGGTGGCCGCAGGTATGCCGGGGAGCGTCGTGAACATCACCTCGATCGAGGGCGTACGTGCCGCGCCCGGGTACGCCGCCTACGCGGCCGCGAAGGCCGGCGTCGTCAACTACACCAAGACCGCGTCGTTCGAGCTGGCGGCCCACGGCATCCGGGTCAATGCGCTCGCACCCGACCTCACCATGACCGAAGGTCTGGCCGGCATCGCGTCGGTCGAGCGCTCCGACGACATCGGCGCGGGCATCCCGATGCGCCGTGCCGGGACCGTCGACGAGATGGCCTCAGCCGCCGTCTTTCTCGCGTCGGACATGTCGGCGTACATCACCGGCCAGACCCTCCACGTCGACGGCGGCACCGAGGCTGCGGGCGGCTGGTACCTCCACCCGCGCACCGGAGCGGCCACGCTGGGACCCGGCGCAGGCTAGGAGTCCGGCGACGGATCGCCGAGCTTGGCCGCGACCGCGCCCCATGGGTTTGCGAATTGTCCCGGCTGCTTCCAGTAGGCCGCGCGACGCTGGAGAATTGCCTTCACCAGCGGCGCCGCCAGTGGCAGCACATGCCGTGCCGGCCCGGCCCGCCTGGCGGCCTCGTCGAGCATGTCGTGCCACGAATGGTGCTGGAAGCCCAGTGCTTCCTGCGCCCGGGCCGTGTCCATCCAGTCGGTGACGAACCAGTCGTCGTCGCTGTCGGGGTTGCCCCTGCGTCCGGTGGGCAGTCCGTTCTTCAGTCCGCGGGCCGCGGCCAGCGCCGGGCCGACCTGACCCTGGCGCACCCGGTGGGAATCGTCGCCGGCGATCAACAGGATCTCGCCGACCACATCGGCGGTGGTCGCTGCGGCGAAGGCCCACGCGACATCGCGGACGTCGACGGTGTGCAACCTGCCGTCGGTGGGTAACGTGCTCTCGAAGTACAACGCGTCCATCGAGAACGGAATGGCCTTGGGGTCGACGCTGAGTACGCCGCCCAGCCGCAGCACCACCCAGTCCAGTGAGGAAGCTCGGACGATCGCCTCGGCCTCGGCCTTGTGGGCGCTGTAGAGGTCGGAGTGTTTCATCGGCATGTCCGCGGTGACAGGCTCCGCGCAGCGGTGGGGATTGCGCGCCCCGTACACCGCGTTGCTCGACGCCTGGACGAATCGTGGGGGAGCGGGCTGGGATTCGGCGATCCGGACGAGCGTGGCGGTGGCATCGACATTGACGCGCCGGGCCAGCGCGCGGTTCTTGTAGATCGCCGGCGGGATGATCGCGGCAAGGTGAACGATCACCTCCGGCGCCACCTCGGCGACCAGATGCCCGGTCTGCTCCGCGTCGGTCAGGTCGGCCCACTGCACCGAGACGCCCGCAGGAAGCTCGGCTGCGGCCGTCCGGTTGGCTGGGGTGTCGAGATCGGCGACCACGACCCGTCGGCCGAGTTCGGCCAGGCGGCGCACGGTGGCGGAGCCGACGAGGCCGAACCCTCCGGTGACAAGCACCGTTCCCGGCATGAAAGCTCCTCTCACCTGCGGTTATGTTATTCTCTAAAAAGGAGAGTAGCATCACCGGCACCATGGCCGAGGAACAGGCCGAGACGGCCAAGTGGGACCCGGCGCTCGCCCGGCAGATCGCTGCACGGGTGGGGCCGCTGGTCAGACGATACTTTCGTGCCGAGGTCCGCGGGCTCGACGCGATGCCCGCCACCGGGGGCGCGCTCGTGGTCTCGAATCACTCCGGCGGCATGCTCACGCCCGACGTTCTGGTCTTCGCGCCGGAGTTCTACAAGCGGTTCGGCTTCGAGCGCCCGTTGTACACCCTGGCGCACTACGGGGTCTTCCTCGGACCCCTCGGCGACGTCCTGCGACGTGCCGGCGTGATCGAGGCGAGCCGCGAGAACGCGGCCAAGGCACTGCGATCCGGTGCGGTGGTGCTCGTCTTCCCCGGCGGCGACTACGACTCCTACCGTCCGACGCTGACGGCGAACGTGGTCGACTTCGCAGGCCGCACCGGCTATGCGCGCACCGCCATCGAGTCGGGGGTACCGATCGTGCCGGTGGTCTCGATCGGTGCGCAGGAAACACAGATGTTCCTGGCGCGCGGGGACGCCATCGCCCGCCGGATCGGCCTGACCCGTGCGCGGATGGAGATCCTGCCGTTGAGTATCGGTTTCCCGTTCGGCCTCTCGGTGATCTTCCCGCCTAACATCCCCCTGCCGTCGAAGATCGTCACGCGCGTGCTGGCGCCCATCGACGTCGCCGCGGAGTTCGGCGACGATCCGGACGTCGACGAGGTCGATCTGCACGTGCGCGCCGTGATGCAGGCGGCGCTCGACGAGCTGGCACGTGAACGGCGTTTCCCCATCCTCGGTTGACGCGGCATCCCTCAGCCGACGGCAGGCGCCGGCGCCATCGCGGTGGCGACCCTGCTCGGCGGCGGAAGACCGCACGCTCCGCGCAGCTCGCCGAAGGCCTGCACCATCGCATCGGTGGCCTCGTGCGAATCGGTGAACGTACAGTCGTCGGAGAGCACCGCGATGTCGAGCTGATCGACGTAACTCCATACGGTCATGTTGAACGCGCTCCCGGCCGAAAGCACGCCGACAGAGTAGATCTCACTGACCGGTGCGCCGCCGATGTGGCCGCGATCCCGCGGGCCGGGCACGTTCGAGATCGCGACGTTCATCAGCCGGTTGTGATCGGCACGGGTTGACTGCGCGCGAAACAGGGCCGGCGCCAACGGTGGAGGCAAGTACTCGAGCATCCGGCCCTGCAACGTGGGACCCAGCAGATCGTTCACCTCCTTCGCGCGCGTACTCGCCAAGGACGTCAGGGCGACGCGCCGCAGCGGATCCGCGACGTGCACCGGCAGTGACACCATCATGCCGCCGATCTCGTTGCCGGTGATCCTGTCGGTCGACTTGTCGGTGGCGACGGGCACCGTCGCCATGATCGGACGCTCAGCGTGGCCGTCGTAGCGCAGCAACAGTTCCCGAAGGCCGCCAGCGGCGACGGACAGCACGACGTCGTTGAACGTGACCGACAGGGTCTTGGCCGTCTCCTTGACCTCGGCGAGCGAGACGGTGGCGGTCGCGAACGTGCGCGCGGGCGACACCACGTGGTTGAGAAAGGTCGACGGCGCGTTGAAGGGCTTGGCGAGGTCGGGATCGGCGCGGCGGTCCCGGGTCCGCCTCCGCAGCCGCACGGCACCGCGGGCGGCGTCGGCGAGCAGCCCGGGCAGCCGGGCCATGTTGTGCACGTGGTCGAGCTGGGCCTCCCACAGCAGTTGACCCGTCGACGGCACCTCACAGCTCTGCGGGGGTTCCTCTCGCTCGTCCTGCGCGGGGCCGGCCAGATCCATCAGCCGCGCTAGCAGATTCGCCGATGCGACACCGTCGGCCAGCGTGTGATGCACCTTGCCGATGAGCGCGAAGCGGGAGCCGGCCATCCCCTCCGCGAAGTGGAACTCCCACAGCGGCCGGCCGCGGTCCAACGGCGTGCTCGCGATCTCGCCGATCACTCGGTCGAGTTCGCGCCGGCCGCCGGGGGCGGGCACCCGCACCCGGCGCAGATGGTAATCGAGGTCGACCGGACAGTCCTGCAACCACATCGGGTGGTGCAGCCGCCAGGGAATGTCGACAAGGCGGTAGCGCAACGGTTCCAGGAGATGAAGCCGCCGGGCCACGGTGCGCCGGAACGTCTCGAATCCGTAGTCGCCGTCACGGCCGGAGGCGTCGATGACGGCAACCTTCAGCGTGTGCGTGTGAAGATTCGGTGTCTCGCTGTACAACAGCATGGCGTCCATGCCGTTGAGGCGCTTCATGGGACTTCATGCAACCACTCGAGCGTCATGATCAACGCCGTTTCGCCGAATGGTTCAACCGCAGACGGACTCGAGTGCCTCACGGGTGTCGAGGTCGACGAAAGCCGCGCCGTAGCGCTGCGCGAAGGCGAGGCAGATGTCGGCGCGCTGCCATGCGTCGCCGCCCGACAGCGTGGCCATCCAGATCGCGAGACCATGCGCCACCGAGGCCCGGTAGCGCAACCAGATGTCCTCGTCGGTGGGGAGTTCCGCAACCGGAAGGCGCAGTGCGTCGCGGTACTCACCGAGCAGCTCGCGTTCGCAGCGGCGTCGGTCGTCGATGGTCAGGGCGCCCTGGAGGAAGTAGCCGAGATCCAGAGAGTAGTTGCCGCGGCGCACCATCTGCCAGTCGAGGAATCCGACCGTGTCGTCGGGCATCACGTAGGTGTTGCCGATGTGTGGGTCGCCGTGCAGCAGGGTGGGAGGCGATGTCAGGCCCGACTCGGTGAGCGAGCCGATGTAGCGGGCCCAGATGTCGGAGAACAGGTCGGTTCCCGACAGTTCGCGGACCTCGGCGGGCACCGAATCGCCCAGCCGTTCGTGCGCGATGTGCAACGGCGCGTACTCCAGCCCGGCGAAGGCGATGAACGGTTCAACCCAGTCCAGCTCGCGCCGGGAGGGCAGCCGATCGCCCCAGTACTGACTGTGCAGCCGGGCCAGACCTCGCACGCCCGAGGCGACCTGCTCGACGGTCATCGGGCGCGTGGCATCGCGCGGATCCGCGCCGCGCGAAACGACGTCCTCCATGATCATCAGGAAGTCACGCCGGTCTTCGTCGATCACCGCGGTGTACACGGCGGGATGGTCCAGCGGCAGTGACACTTTCGAGGAGAACAATCTCGGCTCGTGGTAGAGCCCGCTGGTCAGTGCCACCAGATCGGCATGCTCCGGATCCACCGCCTTGGCGAACACCGTCGCCGGTCCGGCACCCGCGGAGTACGTCAGTGCCAGCCGAGCCCTCCTGTTGGTGCCGTCGTCTCGCAGCACGACACGCACGCCGTCCACCGCGACACCCGGAAAGTGCTCCATCAGAACGGCTGTCATCCACGCAGGGGTGATCTCGCCCCATCCCTGCGGAATCACCGGGTCGTCCCGATTCGCCGCGGTGGTCACTTCAGGCAGCTGCCCCCGTCGATGGGGAGTGTGACACCCGTGATGAACCGCGCCTCGTCGGATGCCAGGAACAGCACGGCATTGGCGATGTCCTCCGGTTCGACCCAGCCGATGGGGAGGGTGTGCATCAGCTGACCGACGACCTTCATGTCCTCGGGACCCGGGTTCTCCAGGTCGGGCCGGAACAACTTCATCGTGGGCTCGTTCATGAACAGCGGGGTGTTGACGTTGGTGGGATGCACCGAGTTGACGCGGATGTTGTGCGCGCCGAGTTCCACGGCGAAGGTCCTCATCAGGCCGACGACACCGTGTTTGGCGGCGACGTAGTGCCCGGTGTGCGGGTAGGCCTTGAGGCCGCCGACCGAACTCGTCAGCACGATCGACCCGCCGTTGCCGCCGGCCAGGATGTGCGGCACACCGGCCTTGACCGTCTTCCACACCCCGGACAGATTCACGCCGATCATGTCGTCCCAGTCGGGCTCACCGGTCTCGTGCAGCAACTGCCCGCCGTTGCCGATGCCTGCGTTGGCGACGATGATGTCGAGTTTTCCGAACTCCTCGACACCGGCGTTCACGGCGCTGTTGAGGGCATCGAAGTCACGCACGTCGACCTCGGCCGTGTGGACCCGGCCGCCGGCGTTCTTGACCAGGTCCGCGGTTTCCGCGAGGTCCTCCGAGGTGGACAGCGGGATCCGCACCGTGTCGATCTGTCGGCAGATGTCGACGGCGATGATGTCGGCACCCTCTTGCGCGAGCCGCACGGCATGGGCCCTGCCCTGTCCGCGCGCGGCTCCGGTGATGAAAGCGACTTTGCCTTCGACGCGTCCCGTCATGGTCATCAATCCTTCTGTGTCGTCGCTGAAGCGGGGGTCGTCAGGGGATGAAGGTGGGCATGGACTCCCAGCCGCGGACTGCGGTGGTCTGGGACGGGACCGCGTGAGACCAGTCGACTTCCCATGTCGGGAATCGCTTGAGGATCTCCTCGAGCGCGATCCGGCCCTCGAGGCGCGCCAGTGCGTTGCCCATGCAGAAATGTGTTCCGGCGCCGAACGTCATGTGCGAGCGCACCTCTCGGTGGATGTCGAACACATCGCCGTCGGGCGGAAAGCGCCGATGGTCGTGGTTGGCGGCGCCCATCAGCAGCAGGATCGCGCTGCCCTCCGGAACCGTCTGGCCGTAGTACTCGGTGTCGCGGGTGACGTACCGGGCCACCTGCAGCGCCGGCGGCTCCCACCGCAGGATCTCTTCGATCGCCTGGGGGATGAGTGAGGGGTCCTCGGCAAGTTGGCGGCGCTGGTCGGGATGGTCGGCCAGCGTCTTGGCGGCCCAGCCGATCAGCCGCGTCGTCGTCTCGGCACCCGCCGTGGCGACCACGGTCAGGTACATCAGCAGCTCATCACGCCGCAGCCGGCGCACGGTGCCGGTCTCGTCGGTGAATTCGACGTTGAGCAGGTCGGTCATGATGTCGTCGGACGGGTGCTCGGTGCGGTAGTCGATGAACTCCGCGAACACCTCACCGGTGGCCCACTGGCCGATCTCCGTGCTCTGCAGCGTCGCCTCGCCGTGGTCGGTGACCCGGCGCTGGTCGGCCTCGGGGATGCCCAGCAGCATGCCGATGACCCGCATCGGCATCTGCTCGCCGAGATCGTTGACGAAGTCGAAGCGGCCGGAGCCGATCAGCGGGTCCAGGCAGCGCGCGGTGAACTCACGGATCCGCGGCTCGAGAGCGAGCACCTTGCGGGGGGTGAACATGCGGGAGAGCAGATTGCGATGGATGTTGTGGATCGGCGGATCCTCGAAGATCAGCGTCCCCGGCGGGATGTCCATGCCCGACTTGATGATCTCGAGCAGCGCGCCGCGGCCGGAGATGAAGGTGCTGTGGTCGATGAGCGCCTTGTTGACGTCGTCGAACCGGCTCAGCGCGTAGAAGTCGTGCTTGGCGTTGTAGTACAGCGGCGCTTCCTCGCGGAGGCGAGCGAACACCGGGTAGGGGTTCATGTTCAGGTCGACGCTGTAGGGGTCGTAGTACAGCTCGCCCGGCGTCTCGGCGTCCTGCACGTCGGGGTTGTCGGCACTGATCGTCACGGTGTCCCTCTCGCTGGCCACGTCTCTGCGTAAGACATCGGGCTGCAATGTGTCTCACACTCTGACATCGGAGGACGCAAGGTGTCAATGACCGACTCGCTGAAGGCGAGGATGACTCTCGGTTTAGAAGAACTACCTTCTCCCCAAGGTTGGCGAGAGGAAGGGCGGCGTTACAGTAGAAGCACGTTCGGCCAAGCCTGTGCTGCAGTGTGCCCGAAGGGAGAGTGAGGTTCTCGCTGCTTCGCTCAGTCGGCGGCGAAGCCGTGGGCGCAGAAGTCCCACACTTCGTCGGCAGTGATCGGATGTGCCGCGCCGTCGCCGACATCCCCGCTGGACTGCGCGACGAACATCACGGTCTGCATGGTGATGGCGGCCATGCGCTTCGGGCTGACGCCGTCACGAAGCAGGCCCGCGGCACCGGCATCCTCCATCAACTCGGTGAGGAGCGCGAGGAGCGGCGCATGCGCGATCTTGACCTCGGACGGATGGGACACCAGCAGTCGCGGCGCGAAATCGGTGAAGAGGGGCCGCTTGGCCGCCGGGTCCGGCCGCGACGACTCGAACAGCAGGGAGATGGCCACTTTGAGCCGCTCGAGGGGATCGTCCTGGCCGGCGGTCGCGGCGCGGATCTGATCCGCCGAACGGCTCAGCGCGTCTTCGAAGAGGGCGAGCAGAAGTTCGTGTTTGCCGTCGAACTGGAGGTAGAAGCTGCGCAGCGACTGGCGCGACCGGTCGACGACCTCCTGCACCGTGAAGTCGGTGCTGCCCTTCTCGATGATGATCGCCTGCGCGGCGTCGAGGAACCGCTGCACCCGCTGGGCGGCGCGCAACTTGGCGGTCTTGATCGAACGCTCGACCGCACGCTGCTTCCAGGCCGGCTCCTCGCTGGGGCTGGTCACCGGCGGCTCGGACGCAGGCCGACTGGGAAGAACATGAACTGACTGTACCGGAGAACGCCTTGCCATAGCGGTCTAGGACCCCCTCTCGGCCGACGTGTCAGAGATTGTAACTTCCTCACCACGAGAATAGTATTCTCATTTTGGTGATAACAGAAGGCCCAGTCTCCACTTCGACACCGGGCTTCCCGACACCCGAGGACGGGCCGTGTACATCGACTACGACGTGACCGACAAGATCGCGACGATCACCCTGGATCGCCCTGAGGCTGCCAATGCGCAGAATCCCGAGCTGCTCGACGAACTCGATGCGGCGTGGACACGGGCGGCTCAGGACCCGGACGTCGCGGTGATCGTGCTGCGCGCCAACGGCAAACACTTCTCCGCGGGTCACGATCTGCGCGGCGGCGGTCCCGTTCCGGACAAGATCACGTTGGAGTTCATCATTGAGCACGAGGCGCGGCGCTACCTGGAGTACACGTTGCGCTGGCGCAATGTCCCCAAGCCGTCGATCGCCGCGGTTCAGGGCCGCTGCATCTCGGGGGGACTGCTGCTGTGCTGGCCGTGCGACCTGATCATCGCCGCCGACGATGCGCAGTTCTCCGATCCGGTGGTCCTGATGGGCATCGGCGGCGTCGAATATCACGGGCACACCTGGGAATTGGGCCCGCGCAAGGCGAAGGAGATCCTGTTCACCGGGCGTGCGATGTCGGCCGAGGAGGTACTGGCCACCGGCATGGTGAACAAGGTGGTGCCGCGCGCCGAACTCGACAGCCAGACCAGGGCGATGGCCCAACAGATCGCGAAGATGCCGCCGTTCGCTCTGCGGCAGGCCAAGCGTGCGGTGAACCAGACGCTGGACGTGCAGGGTTTCTACGCCGCGATCCAGTCGGTGTTCGACGTCCACCAGACCGGACACGGCAACGCGCTCAGTGTCGGGGGATGGCCGGTGCTGGTGGATCTCGAGCACATGAAGGCCAACATCACTTAGCTGGAGGCTCTGGTGTGCGCACAGATCGTCTCGTGAAGCCGTCTTTCGATCTGGACGCACACCAGGCGCGCTGCAGGATCCCGCTCAGAGGTTGGCCAGGCGCGGTGCCGAGCCGCGGGCCCGCAGGCCTGCGCCGGCCCGGCGGGTGAGTTCCCGTGAGCTGCCCAGTAATCCGTCCAGCACCAGTACCCGCTCGACGTGGTGGTGCAACTCGTGTTCGGCCGTGAAGCCGATGCCGCCGAGCACCTGCTGACAGTTCTTCGCTGCGGTCAGTGCCGCCCTGCCCGCGGCGGCCTTGGCGAGCAGCGAGGTCAGATCGGGGTTGTCCACGGCGGGCAGGCTCAGCGTCGCCTCGGCGCCCTCGATGGCCACCAGCGTCTCGGCCAGCCGATGCCGGACCGCCTGGAAGCCGGCGATCGGTTTGCCGAACTGCACGCGGTCCAGCGCATGCCGGCGAGCCAGCGCCACCATCGCCCGCGCGGAGCCCACCAGCCACCAGCCCACCGCCACCCGCGCTTCGGCCAGCCGGATCGGGTAGCCCTCCTCCTCGCGGCGCAACGGCAGACCGCCCAGCGTCGGCTCGGCAGTGGTCGGGCTGATGCGGTCCCACACCACCCACGTGTTGCCGGCGTACGGCAGGGGCAGTTCGACGGTGTCGCCGATCGTGTTGCCGGTGGCGTGCAGCACGACATCGACGAGTACCGAAGCGTGCGTACCGGTCTCGCCGAGGAGCCGGAAAACCAGGGGCACCGCGATCTGCGGCGTGTCCGCGAGCATGTCGGCCCAGCCCAATTCGGTCAGTGCCGCGTCGAGCTGCGCGCCGGACGCCGACAGCATGGTCTTGCGCAGCGCGGCCTCCAGCATGTCGAGTGACTCGCGGTCCATTGCGTGGTCGATTCCAGCGGCCATGGTCACTCCTTCCCGAGATCGAGTAGACGGCGGGCGATGATGTTGCGCTGCACCTCGGCCGTGCCGCCGTAGATCGTGGCTGCGCGCGAGTACAGGTACTCGGTGCGCCACGGGCCGTCGTCGAGTTCGATGACGCCCGGCAGCAGATCGCGCGCGGTGTCGTAGAGCCGCTGCTCGGCGCCGGCCAGCAGCACCTTGTCCACCGAGGTGTCCGGGCCGAGCTTCTGTCCGTTGGCGAGCCTGTGCTGGGTGGCCCGGGACCGGCAGCGCAGCGTGTGCAGCGCCAGATATGTCTCGCCCATGTCCGCGTCCACGGCCTGCCCCTGCGCCTTCACCGCTGCGATCAACGCGTCGAAACGTGAGTAGAGGTAGGCGATGCGCTGCCAGAAACAGGTGGAGCGCTCGTACGGAAGCAGATCCATCGCAAGGCGCCAGCCGTCGCCGGGAGCTCCCAGCATCCGGCCGCCGTCCACGACGACGTCGTCGAAGTAGACCTCGCAGAACTCGTCGACGCCGTGCATGGTGCGCAGCGGTCGTACGGTGATGCCGGGGGTGTCGAGGTCGACGAAGAACGCGGTGATGGCCTCGTGGTTCGGGATGTCAGGGCCGCCGGTCCGGGTGAGCAGCACGCACCGGCGGGAGAACTGCGCGAAGCTCGTCCACACCTTCTGGCCGTTGACGATCCACTCGTCCCCGCGCCGGGTGGCGCGGGTGGTCAGCGACGCGAGGTCGCTTCCCGACCCCGGTTCCGAAAACCCTTGGCACCACATCTCTTCTCCGCTGAGCAGCTTCGGCACCATCTCGGCGGCGAGTGCGGGGGAGGCGTAGTCGATGATCGTCGGCGCCAGCACGTCGAGCATGGAGTACGGTCCCGGCTCGACCAGACGGCGACCGACCACCTCCTCGCCGACGATGGCGCGCAGGATGTCGGGTCCGCCGAGCCCGCCGGCGTGCTCGGGCCAGCCGTAGCGGTTCCAGCCGGCGTCGTACAGGGCGCGCTGCACTCGGGCGAACTGGGTGAGGTGTCCTTCGAGTGAGTGGTCGTCGGCCGGCGTCAGATCGTGCTCGCCCAGCCATGCCACCAATCGCGTCCGGAACGTCGCCGGGTCGTGGAGGTCGGTCATCCCGCCTCAGGCCTCCCGATCGCGTGGGGGCGCCCGGAGTCGTGGTCGCCGTTGCGCCGGATGAAGGTCATGGCCCGGGTGCGCAGGCGCCAGCCCTGCTCGGTGCGGACGTAGGTGTCGTTGTAGTAGCCGATGCGCATGTCGTGGGTGCTGTGTTCGACGAAGCACAGCGGTTGGGTTCCGGTGGCCCGGTCCCGGTCCTCGGGGTCGAGCGTCACCAGCGACGTGCCGGTCATGAAGAGCCCTTTGGGCGCGGCGCCGACGAGTTCGGGGAAGCGGGCCAGGGTGTAGGTCGAGCCGAACGCGCTGTAGGTGCCGTCCGGGGTGAAGACCGAGACCAGCCCGTCGATGTCGCCCTGCGTGATGGTCACGGCGTACTTGGCCAGCACCTGCTGGATCTCCACGAGATCGTCGGTGCGCGAGGGTTCAGTTGGCACAGTCATTCTTGTAGACCTTACCGCCCTTCATTACAAAAGAAACATTGCGTGTAACGCCGATGTCGGCGAGTGGGTCGCCCGGCACCGCGATGATGTCGGCCAGGTACCCCTCGGCGATGCGGCCCAGCGAGTCGGATCTGTTGATGAGGTCCGCCGCGACCACGGTCGCCGCCCGCAGTACCGCGTCGGGCGGCATGCCCCAGTCGACCAGCGTGACCAGTTCGTCGGCGTTCTTGCCGTGTGGGATCGCGGGGGCGTCGGTGCCGACGGCGATCTTGACCCCCGCCTCGTACGCGGCCTTGATCGACGTGCGCGCCTTGGGGAACATCTCGGCTGCTTTGTCCTGCAACTCTTTCGGCGCCTTCGACACGTCCATGTACTCCGCGAGCCGCCGCGTCGTGACGAGGAAGCGGTCGTTGTCGACCAACATCTGGATGGCTTCGTCGTCCATCAGGAATCCGTGTTCGATGCAGTCGATCCCGCAGGCGACGGCGTGCTTGACCGCTTCGGCGCCATGGGTGTGGGCGGCGACACGCAGCCCCCGCCGGTGCGCCTCGTCGACGATGACGCGCAGCTCCTCGTCCGAATAGTGTTGTGCTCCAGCCTCTCCGGTCAGTGACATGACACCGCCCGAACAACACACCTTGATCAGCTGGGCGCCGTGCTTGATCTGGTAGCGGACCGCCTTACGGATCTCGTCGACCCCGTTGGCGATGCCCTCCTCGATGGTCAGCTCGAGCACGCCCGGCATGAACGCCGCGAACATGGTCGGGTCGAGATGGCCGCCGGTCGGGGTGATCGCGTGACCGGCCGGGATGACTCGCGGGCCCTCGATCAAGCCGCCGTCGATCGCCTTGGCCAGTGCGACGTCGAGCAGATAGCCGCCGGTCTTGACGAACAGCCCGAGGTTGCGCACCGTGGTGAAGCCGGCACGCAGCGTGCGGCGGGCGTTGCCGACCGCCCGCAGAACCCGGGTGGGAGGATCGTCCTGCACCTGCGACAGGCCGGGATTCTCCCCGCGTCCGCCCATCAGGAGGTTGACCTCCATGTCCATCAGACCGGGCAGTAGAATGGCGTCGCCGAGATCGAGGACGTCGGCGTCCGAGGCGATCTCGCCGCCCACGGAGGCGATCCGGCCGTCGTCGACCGTGACGATGCCGGGACGGATGATCTCCCCGGCGTCGACGTCGAGCAGACCCGCGGCTGTCAGGGTCAGCGGCACTAGACCACCGGCTCCTTGATGATCTCGACCCAGGCCGCGCCGCTGTCGAGGACGCGCGGTTGTTTCCAGACCTCGATCGGGAACGACACCATCACCACGGACTGCATCAGATGCATCAGGTTCTTCGCGTCTTCGGGCATGTCGTGCAGCGGAAAGCGGGCGTCCAGGTAGACCATCGCGTCCTCGAGTCGGGCCAGGCCGGCGTCGTAGAGCTCCTGCATCTCGGCCATCGTCGACGCCAGCCGCTTGGCGTAGCGCTCCGGTTCGGTGGCCAGGCACCAGTCGGTGAAGCGCTCCAGATCGGCGAACTCGGCGGGAAGCTGGGCGGTGGTGGTCTCAGACATGGGCGGCGCTCCCGTTCGTGGCGGCCTTGGTCAGACCGTTCTCTTCCTTGTACTTGTCAACGTAGCGGTGTGCGGTGTGATGAAGATGGCGAAGCAGCACTTCCTGGTCGCACAGCGGGAATTCGGTGACCGCGCGGGTGCCGATCTGGGTCTGCGTGGCTTCGAGGGTGTTGGCGTCCTGCAGCGCATACTCCTTGAACGTCACGGCCGCCAGTTCCTGCGAGAGCCGCTGGCGGGTGTTCTTCGGGGGCACGAAGTACAGGCTGGCCTCGAAGATGTGGGTGTCCACGCCCGTGGGCCAGTAGTGGTACGTCAGATACCAGCCCGGGGCCCAGATCAACAGCGTGAAGTTCGGAAAGAACTCGAAAGAGTCCTGGCCCCAGAAGGGTTGGCGTGAGGGATTGATCGCCGGCGGCAACTCGTCGGCGGCGACGCCCTTGATGTCGGGCCGGTCCCACGGACCGAACAGTCCGCTGTGCAG
Organism: Mycolicibacterium psychrotolerans; assembly: GCF_010729305.1. NCBI lineage: Bacteria > Bacillati > Actinomycetota > Actinomycetes > Mycobacteriales > Mycobacteriaceae > Mycobacterium > Mycolicibacterium psychrotolerans. The sequence continues at coordinate 2,627,530 of NZ_AP022574.1, forward strand.
GATCCGCTCGATCGGTTTGACCATGCTCTCGTCCTTGGGCGGTGACATGCCTCCCCAGGAGGAGATCATCGAGTGCTGGCCCTTGATGTCGTAATGCAGCGCCTCGAAGCCGATCTTGGCGAGCTTCTCCGCCTCCTCCTTGACCGCCTGCTTCATGTGCAGCACCGGCGCATGGTAGAACTCGGTGAACGCGTCGATGAACAGCTTCCAGTTGGCCCTGATCTCCGAGCGGTAGCTGTAGACCTCCGTCATCTCGTGGAACGGATAGCCCTCAAGACCCGTGGCGAAATCGCCGAGGTAGTCGGTCAGCGGTTCGGCGTCGTCGTCGAAGTTGACGAAAATGAAGCCTTCCCAGACCTCGCAGCGCACCGGCTTGAGTCCGTAGTCGGCCTTGTCCACGTCGAAGAACTCCTCCTCCTGTTGGATGAAGGTCAGATCGCCGTTGAGGGCGTAGCGCCAGGCGTGGTACTTGCAGGTGAACTGCCGGCACGCACCCGAGACCTCCTCGCCCGGATAGTCGTTCCAGACGAGCTTGTTCCCGCGGTGCCGGCACAGGTTGTAGAACGACCGGACGTTTCCGTCCTTGTCCTTGACGATGATGATCGACGTGCCCGGCCCGACCGACGGCATCTCGCGGGTGAAGTAGCTGCCCGCCTTGGGCAACCGCTCCACGCGGCCTACGTTGAGCCAGCACTTGCGGAAGATGGCCTGCTGCTCAAGTTTCCACTGCTCAGGGTCGATCGAGTCGGTGTAGTCGACCGGTGCGGTTCCCAGCTCCGGCCAGTTCTCGGTCCAGCTCCCGGCAGCAGGCTTGGGGAAGTGTGCCATGGATTATCGCCTCTCTGTGTCGGGGTCGGGTTGAACCCCAAAGCTGTTGATGGCCATGGCCAGGGCGCCATAGCAGCCGATCGTGAAGACGAGATCCATGACCTGGTGCTCGTCGAGGTGGGTGGACAACGTCGCCCAGGTTGGGTCGGCGACGGTCGAGTCGCGGCGCAGCTCGTCGACGGCCGCCAGCACCGCGCGGTCGAGTTCGGTGGACGCGTCCCCGCGCTCGATGCCGGCGATGTCGTCGTCGGACAGGCCGGCGTCGCGACCCATGGTGACGTGGTGGCGCCACTCGTAGTCGCAGCCGCTGAGGAGCGCGATACGGAGCACGGCCAGTTCGCGCAGCCGAGGAGGCAGAGTGGATCCGTAGAGCAGGTGGAAGTTGAACCGCAGGAAGTTCCTGGCCAGTTTCGGGTGCTGTAGCAGCGTGGCGACGAGATTCCCGGCGGCTTCCGGGGTGCGCCGCTCGGCGGGCATCAGGCCCGACAGCGCCGCGTCGACGGCGTCGTCCCACTCGTCCGCCGGCAGCGGTGGGATGCGCACTGCCGTTGTCCTCTCCCTCATGAGAATCAGGTTCTCATATTTGAACAGTAGATTTCCAGTCCTACGCCGGAACGTCGATCGACGGATGCGGATCCGCAGGCCACGAGCCGTCCTCCATCGAGTCAACGTCGCAGCCAGTTGCCTGGCAATGACTTGCAACATTGATTCTCGCTCATGGAGAAGCTAGTTTCCATTGGAAGAAGCAACGGTCGGAAATGGCGCGCGCCGTGAGAACGGGTGTGCCGACGTGAAGGAGCCGTCGTGAACAAGAACGACATGATCTTGATCAGCGTGGACGATCACATCGTCGAGCCGCCGGACATGTTCAAGAACCACCTCCCGAAGAAGTACCTCGATGAGGCCCCTCGGCTGGTGCACAACCCCGACGGATCGGACACCTGGCAGTTCCGCGACGTGGTGATCCCCAACGTGGCGCTCAACGCGGTCGCAGGCCGGCCCAAGGAGGAGTACGGCCTCGAGCCTCAGGGGCTCGACGAGATCCGGCCCGGCTGTTGGCAGGTCGACGAGCGCGTCAAGGACATGAACGCAGGCGGCATCCTCGGCTCGATGTGTTTCCCGTCGTTCCCGGGCTTCGCCGGCCGGCTCTTCGCCACCGAGGATCAGGAATTCTCGCTGGCGCTGGTGCAGGCCTACAACGACTGGCATGTCGAGGAGTGGTGCGGGGCGTACCCCGCACGGTTCATCCCGATGACGTTGCCGGTGATCTGGGACCCGGTGGCGTGCGCGGCCGAGATCCGTCGCAACGCCGCGCGCGGTGTGCACTCGTTGACGTTCTCGGAGAACCCCTCGGCCATGGGCTATCCCAGCTTTCACGACTTCGACCACTGGAAGCCGATGTGGGATGCGCTGGTGGACACCGACACCGTGCTCAACGTCCACATCGGTTCATCGGGCCGACTGGCGATCACGGCGCCGGACGCGCCGATGGACGTGATGATCACCTTGCAGCCGATGAACATCGTGCAGGCCGCCGCGGACCTGTTGTGGTCGCGGCCGATCAAGGAGTATCCGGACCTGAAGATCGCGCTGAGTGAGGGCGGCACCGGGTGGATCCCCTACTTCCTGGAGCGGGTGGACCGGACCTACGAGATGCACTCCACCTGGACCGGACAGGATTTCAAGGGCAAGGTGCCCAGCGAAGTGTTCCGCGAGCACTTCCTGACCTGCTTCATCGCCGACCCGGTCGGGGTGACCACCCGTCACCAGATCGGGGTGGACAACATCTGCTGGGAGGCCGACTATCCGCACAGCGATTCGATGTGGCCGGGCGCTCCCGAGCAGCTCGACGAGGTGCTCAAGGCCAACGACGTGCCCGACGACGAGATCAACAAGATGACCTACGAGAACGCGATGCGGTGGTACAACTTCGACCCGTTCAGCCACATGTCGAAGGAGCAGGCGACGGTCGGGGCGCTGCGCAAGGCAGCGGAGGGCCACGACGTTTCGATCCAGGCGCTGAGCAAGCACGAGCACGGTGGAACGAGTTTCGCCGACTTCGCTGCGAACGCGAAAGAACTGACCGGCAACAAGGACTGAGCACCACCTCTTGCGCCGAAATGGCATTCCAGCAGGGAAAGATCGAGTGGACTCCTGCTGGAATGCGAGTTCGGCGGGGAGTGAGACCGAGGAGCAGGTTATGCCGAGCGGCATGAGTTTCGAGCTGAGCGACGATCAGGAACTGATCCGCAAGTCCGTGGCCGAGTTGTGCACCCGGTTCGACGATCACTACTGGCTCGAGAAGGACCAGGCGCACGAGTTCCCGCAGGAGTTCTACGACGCCATCGCCACGGGCGGCTGGCTGGGCATGACCATCCCCGAGGAGTACGGCGGCCACGGTCTCGGCATCACGGAGGCGACCCTGCTGCTCGAGGAGGTGTCCCGGTCCGGCGCGGCGATGAACGGCGCCAGCGCCATCCACCTGTCCATCTTCGGTATGCAGCCGGTGGTCAAGCACGGCTCCGACGAGCTCAAGGCCGAGACGTTGCCCCGCATCGTCGACGGTGATCTGCACGTCTGTTTCGGCGTCACCGAACCCGGTGCCGGGCTGGACACCTCACGGATCACGACGTTCGCCAAACGGGAGGGCGACCACTACCGCGTCAACGGCCGCAAGGTGTGGATCTCCAAGGCGCTGGAATCGGAGAAGATCCTGCTGCTGACCCGCACGACGCCCTACGAGGAGGTCACCAAGAAGACCGACGGCATGACGCTGTTCCTGACCGACCTGGATCGCGCCCACGTCGACATCCGACCCATCAAGAAGATGGGCCGCAACGCGGTCAGCTCCAACGAGCTGTTCATCGACGACCTGATGGTGCCGGTCGCCCACCGGGTCGGGGAGGAGGGGCAGGGCTTCAAGTACATCCTCGACGGCCTGAATCCGGAGCGGATGCTGATCGCCGCCGAGGCGCTCGGCATCGGCCGGGTAGCGCTGGAGAAGGCGGTCAAGTACGGCAACGAGCGGCAGGTGTTCAACCGCCCGATCGGGATGAACCAGGGCCTGCAATTCCCGCTGGCGGATTCCCTGGCCCGGCTCGACGCCGCCGAACTCGTACTGCGCAAGGCCACCTGGCTCTACGACAACGGCAAACCCTGTGGGCGCGAGGCGAATACGGCCAAGTACCTGTGCGCCGACGCCGGCTTCGGCGCCGCCGACCGCGCGCTGCAGCTGCACGGCGGCATGGGCTACTCCGAGGAGTATCACGTCGCGCGGTACTTCCGCGAGGCCCGGCTGATGAAAATCGCGCCGGTCAGTCAGGAGATGATCCTGAACTTCCTCGGCGAGCACGTGCTCGGCCTCCCGCGCAGCTACTGAACACCTGCTGTGGTTGTCTGAACACGTGTCGACTCCGAAAGCCGCGCCGCTGGCCGATGTCACCGTCGTCGCGATGGAGCAGGCTGTCGCGGCGCCGATGTGCACCCGGGTGCTCGCCGACTTCGGCGCCCGCGTGATCAAGGTGGAGAATCCCGACGGCGGCGATTTCGCCCGTCACTACGACGATGTCGTGAACGGCCCGGGCGGTCTGGCCGCCCACTTCGTGTGGTGCAACCGCGGCAAGGAATCCGTCGCGCTGAACACGAAATCCGCCGCGGGTGAGGAACTGCTGCACCGGTTGCTCGACCGCGCCGACGTGTTCGTGTCCAATCTGGCTCCCGGCGCCACGGCACGCCTCGGGGTGGCGGCCGCCGACCTCGCCGACCGCCATCCCGACGTCATACCCGTCGAGATCGACGGATACGGTCCCGGCGGCCCGATCTCCCACAAACGCGCGTACGACCTTCTGGTGCAGGCGGAGTCGGGGTCGTGCGCGATCACCGGCTCTCCCGGCATGCCCGCCAAGCCCGGCCCCGCGATGGCCGATTTCACCACCGGTCTCTACGCCGCCATGTCGATCGTGACGCTGCTGTACGGGCGCGCGCGGCAGCCGCGGCCGGGTCCGGCGCCGTCGGTCGAGTTGAGTCTGTTCGACGTGATGACCGACGTGATGGGATACGCGCTGACCTATACCCAGCATTCCGGCATCGACCAGGAGCCACTGGGCGTCGGTTCGCCGGCCGTCGCGCCGTACGGCGCCTACCCCACCCGTGACGGGCACACCGTGGTGCTCGGCACCACCAACGACCGGGAATGGCAGCGGGTGGCGCGGGAGATCATCGACCGCCCCGATCTGGCCGCCGACGCACGCTTCGCGACGAATCCCGGCCGGTGCGCCCACCGGGACATCCTCGACGACGCGATCGGATCCTGGTGTGCGCGACATGATCTGGCAGACATTCAGAAGACGGCAGACGAAGCCGGTATCGGCAACTCGCGGTTCAACAAACCGAGCGACGTGGTGGTCCACCCGCAGCTGAGTGCCAGGGACCGATGGCGAACCGTGGCCACCCCGAAGGGGGACATCCCCGCGCTCAGGCCGCCGCCGGTCATCAGCGACTTCACCCAGCCGATGGGCGCGATACCCGGCCTCGGTGAGCACACCGACGCGGTGCTCACCGAACTGGGGGTCACGGCCGAGGAACTCGCGCAGCTGCGCGCGGAGGGGTCGATCGGACCCGCCTATGAGTGACGACAGAGAGCACGTCGCGGCTCAACGGCGGGGCAGTGGCGACAGTGACGGAGACGCCGGCCAACGAGGCCCAAGCGCATACGACGACGAGGAGCAGAGGTAGATGCGGGAGACCGTGATCGTGGGAGCGGTGCGCACACCGGTCGGCAAGCGCAACGGGGGACTGTCGGATCAGCACGCGGCCGATCTGTCGGCGCTGGTGCTCAACGAACTGATCGAGCGGACCGGGGTCGACACCGACGTGATCGACGACGTCGTGTGGGGCTGCGTGTCCCAGGTGGGAGATCAGTCCAGCAACATCGGTCGCTACGCGGTGCTCGCGGCGGGGTGGCCCGAGCACATCCCGGGCACCACCGTGAACCGGGCCTGCGGGTCGAGTCAGCAGGCGCTCGACTTCGCCGTGCAGGCGGTGATGTCGGGGCAGCAGGAGGTGGTGGTAGCGGGGGGAGTGGAGGTGATGAGCCGCGTCCCGCTGGGCGCCGCACGCGCCACCGGCATGCCCTACGGGCCGAAAGTGCTTGCCCGCTATGACGACTTCTCGTTCAACCAGGGCATCTCCGCGGAGATGATCGCGCAGCGGTGGGGCTTCCCGCGCAGCCGGCTGGACGAGTATTCAGCCCGGTCACACGAGCTGGCTGCGGCTGCCCAGGACGTGGGCGCGTTCACCGATCAGATCGTTCCCGTCGCCACCGACGGCGGCGTCGTCACCGACGACGAGGGGATCCGGCGCGGCACGACGGTCGAGAAGTTGGCCGGCCTGAAGCCGGCGTTCGCCGACGACGGCGTCATCCACGCCGGCAACTCGTCGCAGATCTCCGACGGAGCCGCGGCCCTGCTGGTGATGTCCGCCGAGAACGCGGTGCAGCTCGGGCTGACCCCGCTGGTGCGCTACCGCGCGGGCGCGGTCACCGGTGCGGACCCGAAACTCATGCTGACCGGACCGATTCCGGCGACGGAGAAGGTGCTGCACAAAGCCGGGCTCGACCTGTCGGAGATCGGCGTGTTCGAGGTCAACGAGGCGTTCGCGCCTGTTCCGCTGGCCTGGCTGGCCGACACCGGTGCCGAGGAGGCGAAGCTGAACCCGCTCGGCGGCGCCATCGCCCTCGGCCATCCGCTCGGGGCGTCCGGTGCGGTGCTGATGACGCGGATGATCCATCACATGCGCGACAACGGGATTCGCTACGGTTTGCAGACGATGTGCGAGGGCGGCGGTACCGCCAACGCCACCGTCGTCGAGCTCGTGAGCTGACGGGAGGGCGGCGCGGATGCGCAGAGATCTGTTCACCGAAGACCACGAGGCGTTCCGGGAACTCGCCCGTGACTTCGTCGAGAAGGAGGTCGTCCCGCACTACCCGCAGTGGGAGCAGGGCGGCCGGATGCCGCGCGAAGTCTTCGAACACATGGGCACGTTGGGCATGCTGGGCGTCGCGATCCCCGAGCAGTACGGCGGCGGAGGTGTGCCGGACTACCGCTACAACGTCGTGCTGCAGGAGGAGGCGGCGCGCGCGCTGGTCACGTTGTCGACGGTGCGCACCCAACTCGAGGTGATCCTGCCGTACTTCCTGCACTATGCGAACGCCGAGCAGCGCGCGCGGTGGTTCCCGGGAATGGCGGCGGGCACACTGCTCACCGCGATCGCGATGACGGAGCCCGGCACCGGTTCCGATCTCGCCGGCATGCGGACAACGGCGGTGCGCGGTGTTGATTCAGAAGGCCCCCACTACGTCGTCAACGGCGCCAAGACCTTCATCACGGGCGGGATGCAGGCCGATCTGGTGATCGTCGTCGCGCGAACGTCGACCGACCCGGACAACCGTCGCAGGGGTCTGACCCTGCTCGTCGTCGAGGACGGCATGGACGGGTTCACCCGCGGCCGCGAGCTGCAGAAGATGGGCTGCAAGGTGCAGGACACCGCCGAACTGTCGTTCGTCGACGTGCGTGTGCCTGCGGCGAATGTGCTCGGCGAGGTGGACGAGGCGTTCGGCTACCTGGGCCACAACCTGGCCCAAGAGCGGCTGACGGTCGCGGTCGGCTCGGTGGCGCAGGCCCGTTCGGCGATCGCCGCGGCCATCGACTACACCCAGAACCGCACGGCCTTCGGCACGCCGGTCGCGTCGTTCCAGAACACCAAGTTCGAGCTCGCGGCCTGTTCGACCGAGGTCGAAGCCGCGCAGGCCATGCTCGACCGGGCGGTCGCGCTGCACGTCGACAGCGAGCTCTCCGGTGCCGACGCGGCCCGGGTCAAACTGTTCTGTACCGAGATGCAGCAGCGCGTCGTGGACCGCTGCCTGCAGCTCTTCGGCGGCTACGGCTACATGGTGGAGTATCCGATCGCGCGGCTGTACACCGATGCGCGGGTGGCCCGCATCTACGCGGGCACCAGCGAGGTGATGAAGGTGATCATCGCCAAATCGCTGGGTTTGTAGACGACCCGCCCCAATTTCTCTGAGACCCTTGTCACATCCGCCGAACCTACCTACTGTGTGTTCACTAGGTTGGTTCGAGCCGAGGAGATCAGTGTCTGCCGCGCAATCCGCCGGGTCCGATGTGGGTTCGCCCAGGCGTCCCTACGCGACCTTGTTCGCCAAGGGGGAGGACCGCAGGCAACGGATTCTCGCGGTGGCCGAGCGTCTGCTGGCACGCAACGGATGGCGGTCCACATCGTTGGCGCAGATCGCCCGAGAGGCAGGCGTGACGTCTGCCGGGCTGCTGCACCACTTCGAGTCCAAAGAACAGCTCCTCAACGCGGTGCTGGATGCGCGCGATGCCGACGACGACGCGCATGCCGACCGGTCCGGTGATCTGATCACCGAGTTGATGCGTGTTCCCGAGCGCTTCGAGCGTGCTCCCGAACTGGTGGGCACCTTCACCGTCCTGCTCGCCGAGAACATCGCTCCGGACGCCCCGCTGCACGACCGCCTGCACAACCGGTACCGGGCCGCGGTCGACATCATCAGGAAGATCATCGAGCGCGGCCAGCGGGCAGGTCGCTATCGCACCGACGTCGACGCGGCCGTCAAGGCCACGGAGATTCTCGCCTTCATCAACGGAATGGAGACCCTATGGTTGCTCGATCCTGCAATCCCGCTGACCGAGGTGTTCACGGAGTACGCAAAGTCGCTGGGCCGGGATCTGGCGGCGACACGATCGGAGGCCACGCCGACATGAGGTACCGGCTCGACATCGTCACGCCCACGGTGGTCGACGCGGTGCGGTTCGCCGGCGGCTGGGTCTACGACCGGGTGACGGCCGGCTGGGACGTCACCGTTCTGGTCGGCAACGACGACGATGTCCGTGCGCTGGAGATCCTCGGCGCCGCAACCGCTGATCTGGAGTCGGTGCTGCAGTCCTGGGAAGCGCGACCCCACCCGCAGACCGTCGCGGTGGCCGCCGATCTGTTCGGCCGCGACGAACGCGTCCGCGCCGGCGTACTCGGCGCGCTGTCCCAGGGGGCGACAGAGGTGACGCTGTGGGGTGAGCTCCGGTCGTCCGAACTGGACAGCAGCGTCGACGTCGTCGAGCACCGGCTCAGCGCCGCCGCCCGCGCGTTCAAGGCGCAGGCCCTGGCGGCGGCCGGCGTGGCGGGGGAGTCCGTGGCGCGCTCGGAGATCTTCTGCTGCGGCATGATGGCCTCCGTCGCTGCGGATCTGGTGCCCGCCAGCTGAGTTCATCGGAGGTCGATCAGCACCTTGCCGACGGCTCGGCCGTCGGCCACGTGCCGCAGCGCCGCCGCAATCTCGGTGAGCGGGTACACCGCTCCGATGTGCGGAACGACCCGGCGATCCGCCAGCAGCGTGCGCATCTCCTCCTCGGTGCGTGCGAATTCCTCGGCCGGCACGTCCTGGAACTGGAATCCCAGGACGTGAACGCCCTTGATGAGCACGAGGTTCAGCGGGATACGGGGAATCGTGCCGGAGGCGAAGCCGACGGTGACGAACCGGCCGCCCCGGCGCAGGCTGCGCAGCGCCGGTTCGCTCAGCCCGCCGCCGACGGGATCGAGCACGGCGTCGGCACCGGCAGGGATCACGTCCCGCAGCGCGGCCCGCAGGTCCACGTTCCGGTGATCGATCGCATGGTTGGCACCGTAACGAGATGCGGCGGCCAGCTTTTCGGGGGACGACGCGACGGCGGTGACCTGCGCGCCCAGCACGACGCCCAGTTGGACTGCGGCGAGGCCGACGCCGCCGCCCGCGCCGAGTACCACGAGTTCGTCGCCCGCGCGGACCCGCGCCATCGATCGCAGGCTGTGCAACGCTGTGTGGTACGCGACGCCGGAGGCCGCGGCCGCGAACATGTCCAGACCGTCGGGCACCGCCGCCAGGCTCGCCGCGTCCACCACGACGCGTTCGGCGAACGCGCCGGCGATCCCGGTACCCGTGACGCGGTCGCCGACCGCGAAACCATCCACGCCCGAACCGACTTCGTCGACAACGCCGGCGAACTCGCTGCCCGGGACGAACGGCGGCCGGAGGCTCACCTGGTAGGAGTCGGCGATCAGGAGCACGTCCGGGAAGTTCACCGCCGCCGCGTCGACGCGGACGCCGACCTGGCCGCGACCGGCGGGAGGGACGTCGCGTTGCTCGATGCGGACGACCTCGGGAGAGCCGAACGCCGGACAGACTGCGGCACGCACCGTGGCTATCCCCGGTAGTCCGAGGTCTCGGCGAGGTCGGCGGCCGAGGCCATCAGGTCTGTCACCACCGGTCCGAAGGCGAGCAACTTCTCGTCGTCGCCGGCCCGCTGGAAGCCCTGCTCGAGCACGATGGCCAACTTCCACTTCGCCAGCACCAGGTAGTAATCCAGGTCGTCGACCTGACGTCCCGACACCGCGGCGTAGTGCGCGACCACCTCGTCGCGCGACGGCATGCCACGCATGTCGACGTAGTTCATCTCCGATGTGCCGTCGGCGCCGGGCCAGCTCTGCACCATCCAGCCCAGATCGAGCTTCGGATCACCCACCGTGCCCATCTCCCAGTCGACGATCGCGGCCAGCCGGGCCGGTGCGCCGTGCCGGTACATCACGTTGGCGAACTGATAGTCGCCGTGCATCAGGCCGGGGACGAAGTCGAGGGGCTTGTGCGCCGTGAGCCACGCCGTCGCCACCTCCAACCCGGGCAGGTCGCGCTTCTTGATGCGCTTCAGGAAGCCGATCCAACGGGCGACCTGGCGTTCGTGGAAGCCCTCGGGCCTGCCGAGGTCCTGCAGACCCTTGGCGCGCCAGTCGACCTTCGACAGCAGGGCGATGCCCTCGGCCAATTGATAACTCAGGCCCGGCCGGAGCGAACCGTCGCTGGCGAACGGCTCCGGCCAGCGGCCGTGGGTGTCCATGGGTGACCAGCCGTCGACGAACCCCATCAGGTAGAACGGCCGGCCGAGCACCGACGGATCCTCGCAGACGCCGACTGCCTTCGTGTGCGGCACTTCGGTGCCGTCGAGCGCCTCGATGATCCGCCACTCGCGCAGGATGCCCTTGTCGCGGTCCTGGGGAGCGCCCGGTGGTGGCATCCGCAGGACGCACCGCTCGTCGCCGCGGGTGAGTTCGTAGATGACGTTCTGGGTACCGCCCGAGAGGAAGCGGGCCTGCAGCGGTTCTCCTTTGCCGGGCAGGGCAGCCTCGTCCATCCAGGCCGCCAGCCTCTCGGTGTGCACAGCCTCGCTCATCACCTGTTCCCGACTTCCGCCTCCAGGTACTCCGCGAACCGCTCGCGTGCTGCATCGCGCTTGCGCGGCAACCACTCCGACGGCCAGACATCGGTACTGGCGGTGTAGTCGCGCAGCACCTGCTTGGCCACCGTCGTCTTGTGCACCTCGGTCGGGCCGTCGGCCAGTCCCATCACCGCAGCACCGGTCACCATGGCAAGGAACGGCATCTCGTTGGTCACGCCGAGCGCGCCGTGCACCTGCATGGCGCGCCAGGCGATGTCGTGCAGTACGGTCGGCATCACGACTTTCACTGCGGCGATGTCCTTGCGGACCTTCTTGTAGTCGTTGTACTTGTCGATCTCCCAGGCGGTGTGGAGCACGAGCAACCGGAACTGCTTGAGCTGCGCGTAGGAGTCCGCGATGTAGGCCTGCACGGCCTGTTTGTCGGCGAGCAGGCTGCCGGCGGTCTGCCGGCTCAGCACCCGCTCGCACATCATGTCGATCGCCTTCTGCGCCAGCCCGATCGTGCGCATCGCGTGATGGATCCGGCCGCCGCCCAACCGCGTCTGCGCGATGACGAACGCCTGGCCTTCGCCACCGAGCAGCGCCGAACCCGGAACGCGCACATTGTCGTAGTGGATCAGCGCGTGGCTGCCCTCACCGTCGCGTTCGCCGTGCAAGCCGACGTTGCGGACGATGTTCACCCCCGGCGTGTCGGTGGGCAACAGGAACATCGACATCCCCTGATATGGGCTCACGTCGGGGTTCGTCACCACCATCACGATGAGGAACGACGCGGTGTTGGCATTGGAGGAGAAGTACTTCCAGCCGTTGATCACCCAGTCGTCGCCGTCGCGGACCGCGCTGGTGGTGAACTGCGTGGGATCGGCTCCGCCCTGCGGTTCGGTCATCGAGTAGCTCGAGAACAGTTCCCCGTCGAGCAGCGGGCGCAGATAGCGGTCCTTCTGCTCCGCAGTGCCGTAGTGCGCGATGATCTCGGCGTTGCCGGTGTCAGGTGCCTGGCATCCGAAGATGACCGGCGCCCACTGCGAGCGGCCGAGGATCTCGTTGAGCAGCGCCAACTTCAACTGGCCGTAGCCCTGCCCGCCGAGCTCCGGTCCGAGATGGGTGGCCCACAGCCCTTTCTGCCGCACACGCTCCTTGAGGGGGTCGACGACCTTGCGACGCGTCTGCGTCAGCGGCGTGAACTGCAGGTGCGGCCAGATCAGGTCGAGGGGCTCGACCTCGTCTCGGACGAAGGCATCCGCCCAGTCCAGCAGTTGCTGATAGTCGGGATCTGTCTCGAAGTCCCACATGCGGCCTCCTCGCCTGCGTCAGGATCTCTGGTATCCGGTGATGACGGTGCAGATGTCGGTGGTGACGACGTCGGCGAATGAGCGGTCACCGAAGGCGCCGGCCGCCCAGTGCCGGGCGCCCTCGCTGACCAGCGTCTGCGCCAGGTAGCTCAGGTGTGCGATGTCGACGTCCGGCCCGAGCTTGCCGTCGGCCTGCGCGCGCTCGAACAGTTCGGTGAACATGTCCGCCTCCACGGCGGACGGACTGCCCGCGGCGATAATGCGGTGTTCATGCCGGTAACCCTCGAGGATCGTCTCGATGATGAGCTCGGGCGGATTGCGCGCCATCGACCGCTCGAACGCCGTGAGCGCCGCGCGCAGGACGGCGTCGATCTCGTAGGGCTTGTCGAGCATCGCGTGGATGGTGCGGTACGCGGATTGCGTGGACAAGACGCCGACCTCGAACAGCACATCTTCTTTGCGCGGAAAGTAGAAGTAGAACAACGCTTTCGACACACCGGCTGCGGCGCAGATGTCGGCGACCGTGGTGGTCGCGTACCCCTTGGTGCGCCACAGCGCCATAGCTGCCTGGACCAGCATGCGTTTGGTCTCGTGTGACCGCGCGCGTTGAAACGACGCGCGACGCTGACCGGAGCCAGCAGTGGTGGACGTCACAAAGGGCGACGCTATCAGCCGATTTCGCCGCTGCCAAGAGCTGACCAGAGTCTAACTGGGTGGCAGCGCCTCGCGGGGGACGCCGCTCTCGTTGACGGCGCGGGGCCGGTGTGAAAACCTGATGCGCAAGGATGAGAATAACGTTCTCGTATGGCGAGATCGTCGAACGGAGCGAATATGCCTGAAGACCTCACCGCGGTCGACTTCTTCCGGGACGGCCGGCTCACCGACGACCCGTACCCGTTCTACAAAGCGCTACGGGACAAGTGCCCGGTGAGCCGCGAGAACCACTACGGCGTCACGATGGTGACCGGCTGGCAGGAGGCGGTCGACGTGTACAACGACGCCGAGACGTTCTCGTCGTGCATTTCGGTGACCGGCCCGTTCCCCGGCTTCCCGGTCCCGCTGGAGGGGGACGACGTGACCGAGGTGATCAGAGCGCACCGCGACGAGATCCCGTTCAGCGACCAGCTTCCGACGCTGGACCCGCCCACGCACACCGATCACCGTGCGCTGTTGATGCGGCTGATCACGCCCAAGCGACTCAAGGAGAACGAGGACGCGATGTGGCAGCTCGCCGACGACATCCTCGACGATTTCCTGGCGCCGGGCCACGGTGAGTTCATCGGAGGATTCGCCGCTCCGTTCACGCTGCGCGTCATCGCCGACCTGCTCGGCGTGCCGGAGGGGGATCGCGACGACCTGATCGACCGGCTGGCCCGCGGGACACACGGCAGCGCGGTGGGCAATGCCGAGAAGACGATGAACAAGACGCCACTGGAATTCCTCTACGAGGTCTTCGCGATCTATGTCGAGGAGCGGCGTGCGCAACCGCGCGACGATGTGCTGACCGGGCTGGCGACCGCCACGTTCCCGGACGGCTCCCTGCCTGAGGTCGGCGACGTGGTGCGGGTGGCCACCAACGTCTTCTCGGCCGGCCAGGAGACCACGGTCAGGTTGCTCAGCACCGCGCTCAAGGTCCTGGGGGACAACCCCGACATCCAGGCGAAGTTGCGCCAGGACCGCAGCCTGCTGCCGAACTTCATCGAGGAATGCCTGCGGATCGAGAGCCCGGTCAAGGGCGACTTCCGGTTGTCGCGGGTGCCGACGACGATCGGCGACCAGCCCTTGGGCGCGGGGACCACCCTGATGGTGATCAACGGTGCGGCCAACCGCGATCCACGCCGATTCTCCGATCCCGACACCTTCGACCCGGAGCGCAAGAACGCCCGTCAGCACCTCGCCTTCGGCCGCGGCATCCACAGTTGCCCCGGCGCGCCACTGGCGCGGGCCGAGACCCGCGTCGGGCTCGAGCGACTGCTGGACCGCACCACCGACATCCGCATCTCCGAAGCTGAGCACGGACCGGCGGGCGGCCGCCGGTACAGGTACATCCCGACGTACATCCTGCGCGGGCTCACCGAACTCCACCTGGAGTTCGACGTCCTATGAAAGTCACCGTCGACGAGGACCGCTGCGCCGGGCACGGCATGTGCCTGACGCTGTGCCCCGAGGTCTTCGAGATGACCGACGACGGCTGGGCCGTCGCGACCCCCGGCGAGGTCCCGGCCGAGTACGAAGGCGCCACGCGCGAGGCCATCGAGAACTGCCCCGAGCGGGCGATCAGCGAAACCGACTGAGAACAGGAGCATTCGAGTGCCCAAGGGTTACATCGTCATCACCGAGGACGTCAAGGATCCCGCCGGGATGGCGGAATACGGCAAGCTCGCGAGCAAGGCGATGGCAGGCGCCACGGTGCTGGCGTTCGACACCAAGGCCGAGACGATCGAGGGCGAGTGGCACGGCAGCCAGACCGTGCTGCTGGAATTCGAATCCGTCGAGGCGGCAAAGGAGTGGTATCACTCGGACGCCTACCAGGAGGCGGTCCCGCTGCGGCATGCCGCGGCGGACTGCAACGGCGCCATTCTCTCCGGCTTCTGACTTCTAGTCGGCCGATGTCATAGCACGTAAGCCTCTGGTTGCGAGGGTGTTCCACAGCAGAGTGCCGATGCTGCTGTCGGCCACTCCGATCTCGAGCGAGGCGCCGACGAGCGCGCCGGTGCGCACCATCATCATCGCGCGTGCGGTGGCATAGGCGTCGTCATGTCCCATGTCGGCAAGAACCTCGACGAGGAAATCGGTCACCCACTGGCGGTGATCGATGGCGAGACGGTGCGCAGGGTGCGCCGGATCCGCGAATTCGGCAGCGGCATTGATGAACTCGCATCCCCGGAAGCCGGGTAGGTTGCGGTAGTCGTCGACGACGTCGGCAATCGCGGACAGTATGCGCTGTGGTTGCGCGCGGTGGTCCTCCCGCAGAGCCATGAGGTCGGTGCGGGCACGCTCCGCGCGGCGCTCGAGGTACGCCGCGATCAGATGGTCCTTGGTGGGGAAGTGCTTGAAAAACGTCGCACGGGCCACGCCCGCCTCCGCGACTATGCGGTCGACTCCGACCGCACGCACCCCGACCGAGAAGAACAGGGCGTCGGCCGTGTCGAGTATCCGATCACGCGGGCGGACGGCGTCCATGGCCGCACTACGTGGTGACGTCGTCACACTTGTCGATACTAGCCATCGTCGGTGTGCAGGAACGTGAGAAGCACCTGCGTCATCTCGTCGGGCCGTTCTTCGTAGATCCAGTGCCCGGCGCCGGCGATGACCGCCGGGGTGACGTCGGATGCATAGTTCTTCACCTGGATGCCGACGAAATCGGCGAGGCTGCCTTCTGCTCCGATCGCGAGAACGGGCATCGCGAGCTTGGTCTTGCCGAACTCGGTATTGTCGGCCATGTCTTGCGGCAGTGAACGGAACCAGGCGAGGTTGGCGCGCAGATGTGCTGGGTCGCTGAGATATTCGGCGTAGATCGAGATGTCTTCGTCGGTGACCGAGCCTTTGATCATCTCCAGCGCATCGATGAACTTGGTTACCCAGAGCTTCTCGTTCCCGGCGATGAGTTCGTCGGCGAAGCCGTTGGCCAGGTTGAAGAATCCGAAGTGCCACGCCCCTGGTCCGTCCGGAGTCAGCGAGGGGAACGAGTAGATGGCGGGATCCGGTATCGGCGCCTCGCTGAGCACGAGTTTGGTGACCTCATCAGGATGGGCCACGGCGTACGCGTAGGCGACCATGGTGCCGATGTCATGGCCGACCATCCGCACCCGACTGTCGAGACCCAGGGCGACGAGCAGTCCATGGATGTCGGCTGCCATCGTCTTCTTGTCGTAGCCTGCCGGTGGAGCGTCACTGCGCCCGGCGCCCCGCAGGCTGGGCGCGACCACCGTGTAGTGCTCGGCGAGTGCGGGCAGCACATGCCGCCACTCGTACCACGTCTGCGGATATCCGTGCAGCAGAACAAGTGTCGGTCCACTCCCGCCGGTGACGTAGTCGATTCCCAACCCGCCGACGTCGACTTTGTCCCTGGTCAATCCTTCCGGTGTTTGCTCGCTGGTCACGGGGAACCTCCGGAGGATTAGTAGACAGACCGATCTGTCTACCTGGGACCGTAACGCAGTCGCGCGCCGGTGACAACCCGTGTCATCCCGCGGTTCACGTCTCGACGATGGAGATGGCCTGCCGGGGGCACTGCCGGACCGCTTCCCGGACCTGTTGTTCGTTCTCCGGGGTCACCTCGTCGGTCAGCACGTGCAGATAATCGTCGTCGTCGACCTGGAAGACCTCGGGGATGATGCCCATGCACACCGCGTTGCTCTCGCACAGGCCGAAATCGACCTCGATCTTGCGGCTCATGGCAGCACCGTGACGGGGACGTGGTGGTAGCCCGCGACGTTCTGCATGCTGACCCGCTGCAAACCGTCGAAGTCGACCTCGAACCGGGGCATGAAGTCCAGGAGGTGCTCGAGTGCGATCGCGGTCTCCATCCTGGCCAGCGCCGCGCCGAGGCAGCTGTGGATCCCGTAGCCGAGACCGAGGTTCTGCGCCTGGGTGCGGTCCCGGTCGATGTCGAACGTCTCACCGTCGTCGAAGGCCCGCGGATCGCGGTTGGCCGCCGCCCCCATCAGGAAGACAGGCTTGTGCGCAGGCACTGTGCCGCTGGGCAATTCGACATCTTTGAGGCTGTACCGGACGTTGTACTGCACCGGGCCCACGTATCGGAGGAGCTCCTCGACGGCGTCGGGGATCTTGCTGCGGTCCTCGAGCAGCTTCTGCCACTGCTCCGGATGGCGGGCGAACTCGACGATGGCGCTGCCGACGAGCTTGGTCACCGTCTCGGCGCCCGCTCCGCCCAGCAGCGTGGTGAAGCCGGTGATCTCGATGTCGTCGAGCTTGCGCAGGCTGCCGTCCTCAGCGGGGATCTCGGCGGCGATGAGACGGCTGATCATGTCGTCCTGCGGGTTCTTGCGGCGCTCCTGGACGAGCCCGTAGTAGTACATGCCGGAGTCGATGTTGGCCTGCATGTTCTCGTCGTTCATGGCGATCTGGCCCGGTTTGCGATGCAGGCTCGTGTCGATCCAGTGCCGGACCTGCTGGCGGAAGTCCTCGGGCACCCCGGCCATTCGCGTGATGACCTCCACCGGGAACGGTCCGGAGAAGTCCTGCACGACGTCGAAGTGATGGGGGTCGGCCGCGGCGAGGTAGTGCCGGACGAGCTCGACGACGGTCTCGCGCTGATTCTGGATCGCCCGCGGGGTGAAGGCCTTGTTCAGCAGGCTGCGCATGTGCCGGTGGTCCGGCGGATCCATGAAGATGATCGACTTCTGCGGCACTTCGCCGGAGCGCACCATGCCGAGGTCGCAGCCACGCGCCGACGAGAACGACTCGTGATCCTTGAACGCCGCCGCCACGTCGGCGTGCCGGGTCAGCGCGTAGAAGTCCTCCTCTTCGTCGTAGTAGACGGGCGCCTCGTCGCGCATCCGCCGGTAGATCTCGTACGGATTGTCGAAGTAATCCTCAGAAACCGGATCGAACACCAACCGGGGTGTGGTCACTGCGTCCTCCTCGGCGCTGTCCTCAGAGCCGGAAACGTTACGAAGGTCTGGCTTAATGTAACGGCTACAGTATGCGCCACCATGGCCCGGAAATCCTCGGTTTTCCGGCAACCGCGCGTCATGCCCGCACCCCCGCGTCCACCATGGCCTCGAGCCCACCGAGGTCACCGCCGAGTTCGGCGACGGTGGCGCGCACGACGGCGACGTCCTTGCCGATGAACTCACCGACGGCAGCGATGAAAGCATCCGCCGAACCCGCGGCCGCGATCATCGACAGCACCCGGCTCTGCGCGCTGCCGTGCGTCAACGCCTCCAGCAGACGACCCTCGTCCACGCCGAGCCGGTTGCCCAGCCGTACCCCCTCGGCGACCAGCCCGATCTGCGCCGCGAAGACCGTGTTGTTGACGAGCTTGACCAGCTGGCCCGCGCCGGTGGCGCCGGCATGCACGATGGGGGCGGCGTAGACGCCGAGCAGTGGCGCCACACGCGCCATCGCGTCGTCGCTGCCGCCGGCGAAGACGGTCACGTGCCCCGCCGCGATGTCGTGCGGACCCCCGCTGAGGGGGGCGTCGACGACGTCGACATGGCCGAACCGCGCGGCGATGGACCGCGCAGTGGCGGGGCTTCCGGTGGTGTGCAGCACCAGTGCGGCGCCGGGGGACATGCCCGCCACCAGCTCGCCGTCCAGACACAGCTCGGCGACCTGCTCGTCGGTGAACACGCATAACACCACCGCGTCGGCACCGTCGACCACCCCGGCGATGTCCCGGACGGCGTGCGCGCCGAGCCGGACTGCCGCACTGCGCTTCTCGTCGGTTCGGCCGAGGACGACGACGTCGTGGCCCGCCCCGACGAGGCGCTGCACCATCGGGGACCCCATGCGACCCGCGCCGACGAAGCCGACCCTCATGACCGCGGATGATCCATCAGCCGCAGCGCCGTGTCCGCGTCGGCGAACACCGTGCCCTCCGGCGCCGCCGCATGCGCCGCCAGGCTGGCGGCGTGCCGGACGTCTTTCTGCAGCAGCGCGCCGGCGATCGGCGCCAGCCCGTCGAGCGTGCCACCGAACATCGTGATGCTGCCGATCGCCTTGCTGGTCGCGGAGCCGCGATGCAGCACCTCGCAGAGCCGGTCGCGCGCGATGCCGAGCGCGTCACCCAGCTCGAGGGTGCTGATCGCCGCACCCAGGTTGGCGCTGAACAGCAGGTTGTTGAGGATCTTGGCGACCTGGCCACTGCCCAGTCCGCCGAGATGCACGATCGCGTCGGAGTAGGTGGCGAACACGGGGCGCACCTTCTCGACCACCTCGGCGTCGCCTCCGACCATCACCATCAGCGTGCCCTGTTCCACGGCGGGCGCCCCACCACTGACCGGGGCGTCGATGACCGTGACGCCCTGTGCGGCAGCCTGTTCGGCGATCTCCCTGCAGGTGTCGGGATGGACGGTGCTGTGGATCGCGACGATACCGCCGGGTGCCATGCCGGCCAGCACCCCGTTCTCGCCGCCGAGCACTTCACGCACATCGTCGTCACCGACGACGCACAGACACACCAGGTCACAGGCTGCCCCGAGTTCGGCCGGGGTGGCCGCGGCTCGGGCCGGTGTGTCGGCGTAGGGCTCGAGGCTGGCCGGCCGCCGTGCCCACAGTGTGGTGTGGAAGCCACCTTCGGCGATGCGCCGGGCCATCGGCCCGCCCTGGCTGCCCAATCCGATGAAACCGACGCGCATCAACTCGCCTCCACGTGGTCGGGGTCGCGATCCGGGAGGGCCGCGAGAGATTCTTCGGCGAAGGACAGCACACTGCGGTGGTACTCACCGGCGCTGTGCCCCACGCTGAGGTTGTGTCCGCTCCCCGTCATCTCGTTGAGGCGCACGCGGGGTGACGAGGTGAACAGCGCCGCGATCGCCGCCACGGCCTGCGGATCGGAATCCCAGACGCTTTCGTGCTCGGCGACGCTGAACTGCACCGGAACTCGCAACCGGGCGGCCGTGGCCGGAAAGTCGTGGCGCGGCCAATTCGCCGTGACCTCGCCTTCGTAAGGCGCTCCGGGGGCCGACAGCGCGCCGGTCAGCACCTCTGGTGGATACAGGTCGGTGGGCTGCCACAGCAGGTCGCGCAGGCCAGCCGGCCGGGAGGTCAGCGAGGCCTCGCTGAGCACGTCGCGCGCGGCGTCGGTGTAGCGCAATCCGGTGCCGGCGAGTTCGATGCCGATCACCCCGGGATGAGCGGTCGCCATCCGCAGCGCGAGCTCACATCCGGCCGAGTGTCCGACCAGGAACAACCCGGCGCCCCGGGCGCCCCCACCGAGCATCGCGTCCACCGCGCCCGACGCGGCGGCCACCCGCTGCGCCGGGTCGGCGAACCCGTCGGCGTAGAGGCCCGAGGCGCCGTAGCCGGGCCGGTCCAGGGCGATCGCCGAAAACTCCTGTGTCGCTGCAGCTCGCAACAGGGAGAGCTCGGGTCGGCCCGGGCAGTCGAAGTACGCCGACGACGTCGCGCCGCCGTGTAGCGCGACGATCACCCCGCGGGGATCGGACACCTGCACCGCGAGCCCGGACATCGGCACGCCGTCCACCAGGACGACCCGGCGGGCGGGAGCGGAGGCGTTCATGTTCCCGACCGCAGCAGCATGACTCCGCTGGGCGTCAGGCCGCCGCTGCTGACCACCGCGACCCGGGCGCCGTCGACCTGACGGTCGCCGGCCTCGCCGCGCAGCTGCGTGACCGCCTCGTGCACCAGACCCATGCCGTGTGTGCGGCCGTGGGAGAGCTGGCCGCCATGCGTGTTCAGCGGGATGGCGCCGTCGCGGGCGATCGCCGATCCGCCGTCGAGGAAGTCGCCGGCTTCGCCGATACCGCAGAACCCGAGCGCTTCCAGCCATGACAGACAGTTGAACGTGAAGCCGTCGTACAACTCGGCGACGTCGACGTCGTTCGCGCGCAACGACGTCCGCGTCCACAGGTGGGCCGCCTGACCGAGTACCTGCGGCTCGTGGGTCAGCGTGGTCTGGTCCCAGTCGGTGCGCTCGATGATCTGGGTACCCACCGCCTCGACGAACACGGGCGGCTTCGGCCGGTCGGCAACGGTGTCGACGGCGGAGACGACGACCGCGACCGCGCCGTCGCACGGCACGTCGCAGTCGTAGAGCCCGAACGGCGTCGTGATCATCCGGGCGCCGAGATAGTCCTCCATCGTCAGCGGATCCCGGTAGATCGCCGTCGGATTCAACGCCGCGTTCGCGCGCTGGTTCAGCGCGATCCAGCCGAGGGTCTCCCGGGTCGTGCCGTATCGGTGAAAGTGCCGCTGCGCGTTGAGCGCCAGCGTGTGTGCGGCCGACACCGCGCCGAACGGCATCTGCCAGCTGTCGGTGCGGGCACCTCCCGGGGGCGTGAGCCGGCCCTCCTTCACCAACTGCCCGAACGTCGCCTCCCACAGGGTGCGGAAGCACAGCACATGCCTGGCCATACCCGTGGCGACGGCCATCATCGCCGCGATCACCGAACCGCCCGGCCCGAAGGTGTCCATGCCGCCGTTGATCCACGTCGGCCGCAGGCCCAGCGCCCCTTCGAGCTTGGTGACTCCGCCCTCACCCATGCCGGCGATGTCCAGCCCCGGATAGGTCGAGAGGCCGTCGATGTCGGCGAAGGTCAGCCCGGCATCGGCGACGGCTGCTTCGCAGGCTTCGATCGTCAACGACAGCGGCGCGACCATCAGCCGCCGGCCCAGCCGTGACGCACCGATGCCGGTGATCGCCGACTTCTCCTCGAACTTCTCGGTGCGCAGCATCGGCCGGACGTGGGAACCGAAGTCAACGGGCGCGATCTCGTCGGTCGGCTCGGCGCCGAACTGCTTCGGGGACACCGGCCGGAACAGGGGCAGGTAGACGTCGGCGTTCTGCTCGAACACCACCTCGACCAGCTGGCCGATCTCGAGTTCGTCCGCGTCCGCGTCGATGATGTTGGTGGTCAACCGGATCCGGCAATCCTCCTGCAGCGCGACCTGGGCGATGACGTAGGGCGCCGCCAGCCCCGGGATGTTGAAGCGGTGGTTCACGGTGAAGGCCGACAGCACCGCCGTCCCCGAGACCTCACGTACTCCCATGTCTCGGCCGCGGCAGTACCGGCACACCGGCTGCGGCGGATGGATCAGCGCCGAGCAGGCCCGGCACTCCTGGATGCGCAGTGTGCCGTCGGCGCCCGAGGTCCAGAAGAACTCGTTGTCGAACGTCAACTGCGGCAGCGGCATCCGTGTCTCACCGCTCATCGGGTGAAGCCCCACTCCGCCTCGTTGTCTCCCACCTTCAGATGCTCCAGATCCGGCTCGGTCACCTCGGCGACGTGCGCGTCGTCCGGGCGGCGCTCGGTCAGCTCCATGATGGCGTGCACGGGACAGTCCATCAG
The DNA here is from genome assembly GCF_010729305.1 of Mycolicibacterium psychrotolerans. Taxonomy (NCBI): domain Bacteria; kingdom Bacillati; phylum Actinomycetota; class Actinomycetes; order Mycobacteriales; family Mycobacteriaceae; genus Mycobacterium; species Mycolicibacterium psychrotolerans. The sequence continues at coordinate 2,649,946 of NZ_AP022574.1, forward strand.
CGCACGCTGGACCGCATCGCGATCAGGCTCGGGGATGTCGCCGTCCCCGACGAGGACCGCGTAACCCCAGTCGTCGAGCGAGAAGTAGCCCGGTGCGTGCTTGGCGCAGACTCCGAATCCGTCACACAGCGTCCGGTCGAGCTTGATCCGCAGTCGGTCTGTCACAGTGACTCCACCTCGAAGGGCCGCTGCGCGGTGTAGGCCGCGGCGGCGCAGTCCGGGCAGTTGCCGTCGAGATGCCGAGCGACGTCGTCACCGAACATCGCCAGCATGCTCGCGGCGATGTTGGTGGCCGCATCGAGCGTGGCGCATGCACCCCGGCCCCGCAGCACCACCGACCACCGCTCGAGGCGCTCCAGATCGTCGGCGCTCGCCACACCGTCCCGCAGCGCCGTTGCCGCGGCGGCCATCGCGGCGGTGCCGTTGAAGCACGACCCGCACTGCCCGGCGTTCTCGCGGTCGTAGTACGCGAGCACTGCCGCACCGACCGCCACGGGGCATTCGTCGGTGAGCACCGACACCGCGCCGCACCCCAGGCCGCTTCCGTGCGCCCGCAGCGAGTCGTGGTCAACGGTGCAGGCCAGCACCCGCCGGTCCAGCAGACCCGCGAAGTACCCGCCCATCAGGGCTCCCCGCACGCGGTCGAGCGGAATGCCGTGCAGGGCCAGCACCTCGGCCATCGGTACGCCGAACGGCAGCTCGTAGAGTCCCGGTCCGCGGCCCCCGCCGGTCAGCGTCGCCAAGAAGGTGCCGGGAGAGCCCTGCGCGCCGTACGCCCGGTACGCGGTGGCGCCGTGCTTGACCAGGAACGGCAGGTTGGCGAGCGTCTCGACATTGCTGACCACCGTGGGCAGGCCGCCGACGCCCTGTTCGAAGGGGCGCGGCGGCTTGTCGGTGGGCTTGGCCGGACCGCCGTTGATGGCCCGCACCGCGGCGGTCTCCTCGCCGGCGACGTAACCGGGTGCGACGGTCCGCACTCCGACGGTCACCCCGTCGAGCCCGTCGGCGCCCACCTCATCGAGCGCATCGGCCACGGCCCGTGCGGCACGAGGATCCGAGACGTACACGTGAGCGTTTCGGGCGCCGATGATGCGCGCGGCCAACCGAAGCCCGTCGAGCACCAGGTGCGGCCGATGACGCAGCAGCCAGCGATCTTTGACCGATGCCGGCTCGCCTTCCTCGCCGTTGGCCACCAGCACCGTGTCGCGGCCCCGCAGCGACGCATCGCGGACCGTCCCGAGCTTCACCGCCATCGGAAACGCGGCGCCCCCACGGCCCAGCACACCGGCGAGGCTGATCTCGTCGAGCAGTGCGGCGGGATCTGCGATGTCCTGGTAGCCGCCGGCGCCGCGGTACTCGTCGAGCGCCTCCGGTCCCGGCGCGCTCCGCAGCAGCCGCGGCGTCAGGCCGGGCCATGCGGTGACCGTGAGATCGGTGTTCATCGCCGTGCTCATCGAGACCTCCTGCACGCCGGGCTACTGTTCCCGTCATGCGAACCGCGGTGGTCCGGATCGGAATCGATCCGGACGGGAAGCTCTCGGCCGGGCAATTGCGCTCGGGGATGGCCGCACTGTCCGAACTTGCCGAGACGGCGGGATGGCAGGTGATCGCCGACGACCTCGCCGGTCTGCCGCCGAAACGCCGGGAAGTCGAGATCCTGATGACGGGCACCGATTCGGCGGCCCTGCAGGCCACGGGAATTGCCCTGTGCGCCCGCGCCTTCGGCACCGAACCGGTGGCCGGGGTGCTGACGTTCGTCAGCCACGGTACCGACGAGGATGCTCTCGGAGTGCTGGCCGGCTTCGGGGTGATCGGCCACATCGACCGCGCGCCCGGTGCGGACGGATGGGACATCCTCACGGTGACGCTGCGCAAGGCCGACCTGATGCGCGTGCCCGAGAGCCGCATCCACACCGCCCTGGAGGCCTCGACCAACTGCGAGGTGCACATCGTCACGACGGACTGAGCGCGTCGTCATCAGCGCCCCAGAAAATCGAGGATCGCGGGCGCGGCCTGCACCCAGGTGTCGAACATGTTGAAACGCTTCACCTTTCCTGACGCCCGCGCTTGCGCGGCGCGCTCCCAGGCATCCTCCGGCCACGGCGGGTCGATCAGCGTCGAGCCCTTGATCAGACAGCTGACCTCCAGCGAGGTGCGCTTGGGGTGGTCCATGTCGTTCTCGCCACCGCGGATGATCAGCGTGGGAACCCGGATGCGGTCGAACATCTCGTCGTCGACGCCGGGGATGGTCTGGCCCGGCTTCGAGACGAACGCGTTGAGCCAGCGCAACATCAGCTTCAGGAACTCGTCGGCGCCGAACGACAGCAACCGGTCCTCGTTCGCGGGGTTCTCGGCGATCCGCTCCTTCCACTCGCCGACCTGGATCACACCGCGCATCCCGGTACCGCGCACCGCGAGGATGCTGGGCACGATGTAGTAGGAACCGAGGACGAACGTGCCGTAGATCCCGCCGACGATGTTCCACACCACGAGTTTGCGGACGATCTCCGGATACAGCATCGTGGTCAGCATCGAGTCGCGCGCGCCGCCCGAGCCGCCGGCCAGGATGCACGGTCCGATGCCCAGGCCGGTGATCAGGGCGTGCAGCGTTTCGGCGCGCATGTGGGACTCGCTCTGTCCGTAGAACTGCACGTCGGACTTCCCGCAGTTGGGCCGGTCCCACAACAGCACGCGGTACCCGCCCTTGACCAGTGCCTGCGCCAGCGGCCGCAGCCCCTCGATGTCCTTGCTGAACCGTCCGCCGGGAGTCAGCGCGATGAAATCGCCCTGCTTGCCCAGGATTTCGTAGACGACATTGCCGCCGTTGACCTCGAAGATCTTCTCGCCGCGCCTCAGTGTCGCGCCGGCCACGTCAGTGGTTCTCATGCCTGCACCAGCACGTCGTTGCCCACCACGCGTACCGGGTAGGTGCGGATGCTCCACTCGGGTTTGACCGCCGTGGTCCCGGTCGCGAGCTCGAAACCCCACTGGTGCCAGGGGCAGTAGATGAATTCCTTGTCCCGGACCATCACGGCGTCACCGGGTACGTCCTCGTCGACGACGGTGCGCCCCCGTGCGCGACCGGAGCACAGCGGACCGCCCTCGTGGGGACAGTAGTTGGCGATCGCGTAGAAGGTGCCGTTGACGTTGTAGACCCCCACTCCGTGACGGCCGATCGGCACGAGCTTGTGTGTGCCGGGCGGGATTTCGTCGATGGTAGCGACCACGTGTTCGCGCCCCTGGGCCAGCCGGGGCGACTTCTGTGCCTCGGTCACCCTAGAAGACCCGGACCTGGCCCTCGAGCGCCGGCACGGTGTCCGGCAGCTTGTAGGTCGCGATGCCGTTGCGGAACATCACCGCTTCGCGGGCGTGCTCGGGAAGATGCTTGACCAGCCAGCGTGGATCGTCGAACGTCCAGTGCGGGTAGTCGCTGGAGAACAGCAGGATCTTCTCGCACTCCATCCATTCCAGCGCCCGCGTGAGTTCCGTCTTGTCCTCGGGATAGTCCAGCGGCTGGGTGGTGAACTTGATGTGGTCCTTGACGTACTCGCTGGGCTTGCGCTTGATGTCGACCCAGCGCTTGCGCTTCTCGTAGATGGCGTCCATGCGCCACATCAGCGGCAGGATCCACGTGAAAGCGTGCTCGACGAACACGATGCGCAGCGTGGGGAACCGGTCGAACACACCGTCGAAGATCAGGCTCATCACCTGGTTGGCCGCCAGAAGCGAGTAGGTGACCATGAAATCGTGGTTGTAGCTCGGGATACCGACCGGCGGGAACGGCAGCGTCTCGTAATAGCCGCGGGACAGGTGACAGCTGACGGTGATGTCGTGTTTGACCGCAGCGGCCCAGATCGGGTCGTAGCGCGGGTCTCCCCACGACGGCCGCGGCTCCGCCTTGATCAGAACCTGTGCCATGTACGGGTGGCCGGCCCACTTCTCGATCTCCTCGGCGGCTGACGCCGGCTCCTCGATCGCCACGCAGATCGAACCACGCCATCGCTCGTGCCAGTTGTTGTGCGAGTCCAGCCAGTGGTTGGCCAGCCACTGATTGGTGGCCACGCACATCGCGTGGGTGGCCTCGGAGAGCCGCATCTCGCCGTGTGTCGGCTCGAGAATCGCGATGTCGGAGCCGGCCTCCATGATCAGCTGCTTGAGCGCCAGATCAGGGTCGCTGCAGGCGAATTCCCCGTCGGGCGGGAAGGAGTCCACCCGCATCGCATAGGAGTGCGCGTAGTCGGGGGCGTCGTAGTAGATGGCCTCCCCGCGCGGGTGTGACAGGAAGTACCGACTGCGCCACGGTTCGGGGATGTATTCGACCAGCTCCCCTCGGCGCGGCATCGGGTGCACGTCCGAGTCCACGCACCGCACAGGGATGCGCTCGGTGGGGGTGATGCGGTCGCGGGACTGGGTGCCGGCCGTAACCGTCATGGGAAGCCTCCTTGTCGTGCCGCTGTCTACTGTGCGACCGCGCCGGCGGTGACGTCGATGCCGTACAGCTCAGCGGCGTTGCGCCAGCAGATCCGCATCCGTTGCTCATCGGTCATCGCCGACGCGAATGTCGGCCCGTGCATGCTCCAGTGCGGATAGCTGGAGCCGAACATCGTCATCCGGTCCTTGCCGGTGAAGTCGAGCCACTCGCCGGCGTACTCGACGTCTCCGGGGCCGTCCAGCCCACTCTCGATGAAATATGTGTGCCGGGAGAGGTATTCGCTGGGCATCTTCGGCGCCCACGGGGTCTGCTCCAGGTGAGGGCGGCCGAAGCAGTCCATCCGCCACATGAACGGCGTCAGCATGTCCGCCGCCCCGTCGGCCCACACCATCTTCAGACCGTCGTATCGTTCGAAGACGCCCTCGGCGATCATGTTCATCAGGTGGTACAGGTAGTTCAGCGACATGAAACCGAGGTACTGCTCATAGGTGCGCGTCGCTCCGGAGGGCGTGGGTGACAGCATGATCCCGTTGCCGACCTCGATGTGCACCGCCACCGGCAGCCCGGCGTCGACGGCGGCCTCCCACAGTGGCCAGTACTGCGGCTTTCCGTACAGTTCGCGCGACTGGAGGGGGACACCGATCTGGACCACGCGTGGATGGCCGCGGTACTTCTCGATCTCGCGGAGCGCGCCGGCGATGTCGTCGGGATTCACCCGGATCGTGCCGCGGAACCGGGCACCGTACTCGCCGTGCTCCAGCCACCGCGTCACCATCATCTCGTTGTGCGCGGCGGCGATCGCGGTGCCAAGGTGGCGGTCCGGCATGATGCCCCGCGTCATCGGGTGCAGCACGGCAACGTCGACACCGCGGTCGGTGAACAGGTGCTCGGCGACGGTGTCGACGTCGGAGCCCGGGTACTGGCCGTCAGGGCCCTGCGTGCCCTTCGCATACTCGCCGCCGGGCGCGCCGTACCAGTCCATCTCGTAGTCGGGGAAGCCGCGGCTGCTGAAGGGTTCGCGAAGGAAGTTCTTGCGCAAGTCCTTGTTCGACCCGAAGAAGATGTGCACGCTGGCATCGATCAGGGGGATTCTGACGGTCTGTGCGCCGTCACTGAGGTCGATCACGAGCGCTCACCGCGGCAGGCATCGGCACCGGACATGAAGCCAGTGTAGATCCTTGTTCTTCGTTGGCAAGAATTATGTTCTCAGTACACGGCGCTTAGTTTCATGCAGGTCAGCGGACCCGTCAAAGGGTGAGGGTCAGACCTGCGCCCGGAACGCGATGACCACCGTCCGAGAACGGTTACAGCGTCTAAAGAGAATGTTATTCTCGCTTGACCGTGACGAGCTCGGAGGCGCTGCATGCTGCTGGAATTCGACGCCGATCAACGGCTGTGGCAGGAGACCGTGCGCGACGCGGTCGCCAAGCAGTGCCCGGCCACGCTGATCCGGGATATCGCCGAGAACGGCGTCGATACGGCGCCGTTGTGGGCCGGCTACTGCGACGCCGGGTGGACGGAACTGACCGATCCCACGAATGCGGTGGAGCTGGCGATCGTGCTCGAGGAACTCGGCCGGGCAACGGATCCGACGCCGTTTCTGGCCACACTGACCCAATTCGCGCCCCTGGTCGGCGAACGGTTCGATCCGCAGAGTGCGGGCGCGGCGGTGTACTCGGGTGTGACCGCGGTCCGTGACACCAAGGGGTGGGTGCTGACCGGGACGGACCGGTTCGTGCTCGACGGTGATCGTGCCGAGCGCCTGGCGGTCCTCACCCCGGCCGGGGTGTTCCTCGTCGGCGCGGAGCAGGTGACGACGCGGCGGCTGGACGTGTTCGACCCGGTGCTGCACGTGGCCGAGGTGAGGTTGGCGGGCGTCCACGTCGCCGACAGTGACCGCCTGCCCGCCGACACCGAGCGTGCCCGCCACATCGCGCTGATGGGGATGGCCGCCACCATGGTGGGCGCGTGCCAGCGCATCCTCGACCTGGTCGTGGAGCATGCGAAGAGTCGCAGCCAGTTCGGTGTCGCGATCGGCACGTTCCAGGCCGTGCAGCACAAGGCGACCGACATGTTCGTCGCGATCGAGAGAGCACGTGCGCTGATGTACTTCTCGGCGTTGACCATCGCCGCCGACGATCCGCGCAGACGGCTCGCGGCCGCGATGGCGAAAGCATCGGCGGGGGAGTGCCAGTCGCTGGTGTTCCGCCACGGCATCCAACTGTTCGGGGCGATGGGCTTCACGTGGGAGAACGATCTGCAGTTCGCACTCAAGCGCGCCAAGGCCGGCGAGTTGATGCTGGGCGGTGCCGCGCAGCACCGGGCCATGATCGCCGACGAATACGGGAGGGATCTCTAGAATGCAGCTGGCCTTCGACTCCGACGTCGAGGAGTTCCGCGCGGAGTTCTCCGCATTCCTCGACGAGCACACCCCCTCCGCCGCGCAGACTGTGGAGCGGCCGCGTTCGGTCTCGCACATGCCGCAGTGGGCGCGGGACTGGCAGCGCCTGCTGTTCGACAACGGCTGGTTGCTGCCCGCGCAGCCGCCCGAGTTCGGCGGCCGCAACGCCTCGGTACTGCAGACGTTCGTCCATGCCGAGGAGCTGTGCCGGCGTCGGATCTACCACAGCTTCAACCCGCAGGGCGTCAACATCATCGCGGCGTCGCTGCTGACGTTCGGCACCGACGAACAGAAGCACCGATGGGCGGTGCCGGTCCTGCGGGGCGAACGCACCGCGTCGCTGGGCATGAGCGAGCCCAGCGCCGGGTCGGATCTGGCGTCGTTGCGCACCAGAGCCGTTCAGGATGGCGACCACTTCGTGGTGAACGGTCAGAAGGTCTGGACCTCCGGGGCCCATGACGCCGACTTCCTTCTCACGTTCGTCCGGACCGACCCGGATGCCGCAAAGCACAAGGGAATCAGCGTGCTGCTGATCCCGACCGATCTCGACGGCGTGGTGTGCCGGCCGTTCGCCGACATGTGCGGAATGGACAACCTCGACTTCAACGAGGTGTTCTTCACCGACGTCCGCGTCCCCGTCGAGCACCTCGTCGGTCCCCTCAACGGTGGCTGGGGCGTCGCCAACGGTTCGCTCGGCCATGAGCGCACGATGATGTGGCTCGGGTTCGCCGACCGGATCGCCAACTGCATCGCCGACTTCCAGCCGACGACGGCTCTCGAGCGCGATGCGCTGGCCACCAGCATCATGGACTACGAAGCGTTGCGGCTGCTGGGCTCGGTGGGCATCGCCAAGGCCGCGCGGGGCGAGGTCGATGTCGCGTCGGTGTCGATCCCGAAACTCTTGGGGGCCGAAGCCGAACAGCGTGTCGAGGGGCTCGCGTTGGAGGCGTCCGGTCCCGACGGGCTCCTCCACCCCGCGACGTCGGGGCCCTACGCGCACATGAACCTCGACCACTACTTCGCGAGCTGGTTCGAGCGGTACGCCCGCAGCTTCGGCGGCACCATCGCGGGCGGCACATCGGAGATCCAGCGCAACATCATCGCCCAGCAGGTGCTCGGGCTGCCGAGGCGGTAGCGCGTGCGCGTCCAGCCCGCAGCCTTCCTGCGGACCACGCTCCCGCTGGACCTGAGTCAGCTGGAGCAGCTGGACAGCGGGCGCTACCACTCGATCTGGATGCCCGACCACATGGTCAGTTTCTGGCCGGACTCCATCTGGACACCCGAGTTCACGGATCTGGCGGTCGCTTCCCCGTCCCCGCACCGCCACCTCGACGGCATGGCCGTCGCGGCGGCGGCGGCGGTGCTGACCGAGAACGTGCCACTGGTGACCAGTGTCGTCGACACCGTACGACGCCACCCGTCCTTGCTGGCTCAGAGCGCCCTGACCATCGATCACCTCGCCAAGGGCCGCTTCATCCTCGGGCTCGGCAGCGGCGAGGCTGAGAACATCACACCCTACGGATTCGACTTCACCAGGCCTGTAAGCCGTTTCGAGGAGGCGCTACAGGTCATCCGGCTGCTGTGGGACAGCGACGGACCCGTCGACTTCGACGGACGCTTCTATCGACTTCGCCACGCCCGGCTGGACACCGAGCCCTACGACGGCAGGCCGCCTCCCATCTGGATCGGCGCCAGCGGTCCGCGCGTGCTCGACATCGCCGGCCGGTACGCCGACGGCTGGTGGCCGGCAGGCGCGTGGACGCCCGAGGATTACGCCGAGAAGCTCGACGCGGTCCGGGCTTCCGCCGAGCGCGCGGGCCGCGACCCGATGGGGATCACGCCCTGCTTCATCCAGGTGTGCGTGATGGGCCGCGACGAGGCCGCGCTCGCCGAGGTTCTCGCAGCGCCGCTGGTCAAATGCTTCCTGCTGCAGGTGACTGCGGAGTTGTTGCGCGGACACGGTTTCGAGCATCCGATGGGGCCGGCTTGGCGCGGCTTCCACGACATCGACCCCGCAGTGCTCACCCGCGAGCGCATCATCGAGTTCCTCGATCGTGTACAGCCGGAGATGATCCTCGCTGTCGTGCCGCACGGGACGCCGAAGCAGGTCGCCCACATTGTCGCCGACTACGTCGACGCCGGTCTGCGGGTGCCCAAGATCCTCGACTACAGCGCGATGGCGGGGCTCGATCACGCCGCGGAGTCGGCGCGAAACGTTCGTGACGCCGAGGACGAGTTGTTGTCACTGTGCCGAGGAGTGCAGTGAGCGCGCGACTCGACGCCGAGGCGATGCTCCGCAGGGCCGAAGAGCAGACGGGCCTTCACGACTACGGTGATCCGACGCTGCCGCAACGGTTCGGTGTCGCCGTCGAGTTCCTCGACGACCAGGACATGGATGCGCACGGCCGCAGCCAGGCCGCCGACGTCTGCCACTGGCTGCTCACCACACGGCTGGAGTTCTTCGCAGATCGCGAGCGATTACCGGTGCGCGACGAGGTGATCGAGCGGCCGATGTTCGTCACCGGGGAGCCGCGCTCGGGCACCACGCTGATGCACGCGCTGATGTCGGTGGACCCGAACGCCCGCGCATTGCGGTTCTGGGAGGTCATGTACCCGTCGCCCCCGCCGGGCGTCAGCGCAGACGACGATCCGCGCCGGGCGCGCGCCGATGCGCACTGGCGGGAGATCAACGCGAAGATGCCCAAGTGGTTGCACAGCCACCCCTACAACGACATGCTCGGCGACGGCCTTCCCGAGGACGAACGCACCTGGGCGTTCGACTTTCGGGTGATGACGCCCACGACATGGTGGAGGGTGCCGATGCAGACGGTGGTCGGGGGGCTGCCCACCGACGCGACCGCGCAGTACCGTATCCACAAGGCGATGCTGCAGCACTGTCAGTATGCGAGAGCACCGAAGCAATGGGTGCTCAAAGGCTTTCATGGATTTCGGTTGGCCGAGTTGTTCACCGCCTACCCGGACGCGACGCTGCTGTGGCTGCACCGTGACCCCGTGCAGGTTGCGGCGTCGCGCACGATGATGATGGCCGACATCCTCGAGGGCATCGTCGGACCGATCGATCTGCGGGCCGCGGCGGCGACGCACCTGGCGCTGACACGGGAGAGCATCGCGAACACCATGACGAACCCGATGGTCGGCGATCCGAGGATCATGCATGTCCGCTATACCGATTTCCTCGCTGATCCGGTCGCGACGGTGCGCCGCTACTACGGTTTCGGCGGCCGTGTCCTGACTGACGAGGCGGAGCAGGCGATGCGCACCTACCTGGCCGCCAACAAGGGTGACCGGCATGGGAAGTTCCGCTACTCCGCGTCGCTGCTGACCGACATCGGCGAACGGCTCGAGGCGTTGCACGAAGAATTTCGGCCCTTCCGTGAGCGTTTCGGCGTCGACATCGAGCAACGGGCCTGACGTGTCCGGGATCGACGAGCGGCTCTCCGTTCACGACGTCACCTTCCTCGGCGCGACCGTCGACGAGTTGTGCGCCCATTGGCAGGCGCTGGGGGTGCGTCGGCTCAGCGTCATCGACACCGAGATGACCGACGGGCGGATGATGGAAGTCGTTTCCGCACAGGGCTATTCGGTGAACACGGTGTACCATCTGTTCACGTCGACCGAGGGGCTCCGCCGGGTGATCGACGATGCCGCGGCGGTGGGCGCCCGGTCGGTCTACATGCTGACCGGTGGCCGGGGAGTGTTGTCCTGGGAGGACGCTGCTGATCGTTTCTGCGCCGCGGTGCTGCCGTGCCTCGATGACGCCCGCGCAGCGGGGATCGACCTGGCGATCGAGAACGCCTCGGGGCTGTACGCCGACATTCATATCGCCCACACACTGGCCGACACCGTCGAACTGGCGGAACGAGCCGGCCTGGGGATCTGCATCGACCTGTTCCACTGCTGGACCGAGGCGCACCTGACCGCGCTGATCGACCGTGCCCTGCCCCGCACGGTGGCGATCCAGGTCAGTGACTATGTGCTGGGCGATCGCGCGCTGCCCGCCCGGGCGGTACCCGGTGACGGCGCAATACCCATCGAATCGGTTGTCGCTCACACACTCGACCGCGGCTATGCGCGCGGGTTCGACCTGGAACTGATCGGTCCGCGGATCGACAGGGAAGGCCGGCGCGAGGCCGCGCACCGGGCCTGCGAGGTGATGACGGCGATGCTGTCACGGCTCGACCCCACGGAATGCGCATGAGCTACGGAGACGGTCCCGACGACGCCGCGCTGCGTGGGGCGTGGGAGACCTTCTGTCACCAGCTCATGGGTGCAGGGGAGCAGGTGTTCAAGGATTACAACGGAATCTCCGGCCTGCAGCGCACCGACGCCCTGCGGTTCTTGACCCAGAACTTGAGTCAAGCCTTCGACTTGGCGCTGGAGACCCGCGACCCGCGGTACCCGAGTCTTCATGCGTTCTGTGGACCGACGCGCAAGCTGGGCGGTGACTGTGCCGATTTCACCTACCAGCAAGCATGGATCGACGGTCGGTCGGTCTATCGCATCGTCGGAGAGCGGGGAAGCGCCCCGTTCTTCAACATCACCGTGCAGGGCCCGCGCCTCGAGGGGCCCGCGGTGCTGCACGAGCCGTTCGGCGACGTGCCGGAAGCCAACCTCATGGGCGAGCAACTGGTGACGGATACGGACGGCCGGTTCGAGGTGTTCATCGGCGGACCGCAGCGGGCACCGAATTGGCTGCCCACCACGCCCGGCTCGCGAAAGCTTTTCATCCGGCAGGGATTCGACTCATGGGACGACCGCCCCGCCACCATGCGGATCGAGCGGGTCGACATGGACGCGCCCAGACCGCTGCCGACTGCCGAGACGATGGTGGCGGCGATCGCATGGGCGGGAGACTTCGTCACCGGCGTGATGTCCGACTGGCCCGAGTATCCGTTCACTCACGGCGGGGTCGACGCGGACCGGCCCAACGAGTTCCCGATGGTAGGCACCGGTGCCGGCGACGCGGAGAGAGGCAGGGCGGCGGCCAACATGCACTGGTCACTCGCTTCCGACGAGGCACTGGTCATCGAGTTCGACGCTCACGAGGGTCTCTGGATGCTGACGAACATGGGCGTGTTCTTCAACAGCATGGACTTCCTGTACCGCCCGGTGAGCTACACGCCTGATCGCACCAAGGTCGACGGGGACGGCACCGTGCGACTGATCCTGGCCCACGACGATCCCGGCTATCACAACTGGCTGGACACCCAGGGGTTCGAGCAGGGCAACCTGACCTACCGGCACATGCTCGCCGGACAGCCCGCGGTGATACGCACCCGCCTGGTCAAACGCGCGCAACTGCCCGAGGTGTTGCCCGCGGACACCGCGACAGTCACCGAGCAGGAACGCACGGACCAGATGTGGGCGCGATTCACCGCGATTCGGAGCCGCTACGCCCTGCTGTGATGGCCTCGGGGAATCACGTCAGTCGATGACGGCGGCCTGCTTGCGCTCGGTGATGGGCCGGGCCAGCTCCTGCTCTTCACAGATGCGCTGCAGCTTGTCCAGGGTCTCGTCGAGTCCAGGGCCGAGCCGTGGTCCCGGCGTGAACGTCGCGGGCAGATGACGCATGCCCTGAATCACGCCGATCGTTTCGTAGTGCACGGTGCCCTCGGGGTCGCACACATAATCGGGCATGCGGTCGAGCACCGCGGTCAGCATGGACTTGAACACCGTGCGCGCCACGTTCGACCCCACACAGCGGTGCACGCCGATGCCGAAGCTGAAGTGCCGGTTGCCTTTCCGGTCCATGATCACCGTGTTCGGCTCGTCGAACACCGACGGGTCCCGGTTGGCCATCGCCCACGACAGCCAGAGCCTCTCGAACTTCTTGAACCGGTAGCCCTCGACCTCGACGTCATCGGAGAAGGTCCGGCCGTCGCCGGGCGCGGGGGTGAAGAAGCGCAGGAACTCCTCGGTGGCCGGATCGAGCAGCGTGTCACGCTCCCGGCTGAGCCGCTCGCGGTCGGTGGGGTGCTCGCCGAGCCATTCCAGGGCGTGCGCGGTGAGCGCGGTGGTGGTGTCGAAACCGCCGCCGATGATCAGGCCGAGGTTGCCCAGTATCTCGATGTCGGGCGCGGGTTCACCGTCGATGCGCAACTGCAGCAGCGCATTCACCAGGCCGGGCCGCGGGTTCTCCCGGATCTCCATCATGTTGGTGATGAGGTCGATGCCCATTGCGCGGTGCTGCTCGTTGATCTTCTCGCGCTCGGGTGCGTGCTCCGGCGTGTACACCGACGCGTGGGTGGGCTCGCTGTAGACGTTCCACTTCTTCAGGTCGATGCCCATCATCGCCAGGGTGAACACCGCCGGCACCACGTTCGCGAGATCGTCGACGAAATCGATCCGGCCGGACTCGATGTGCTCGTCGAGCGCGGCCCGGGTGATCTCGTGGATGAACGGCTCCCACCGTTTGATCGCCGCAGGCGACAGGTACGGGTTCAGTGCTCCGCGGTAGGCGCTGTGCTCGGGTTCGTCCATCTCGAGGATGCCTCCGCGCACCACCGTGGCACGGCTGGCCTTCGGGATCGTGATGCCCTGGTACGGCGTCTCACCGGAGATGTCGTGATGGTTGGACACGGCCGGGCAGCGGGCCAGCTCGAAGACCTCCCTGCTGCCTGCGGCAACCCAGTGCCCGTTGTAGGTCTCCGACCACGCCATCGGGCACTTGGCCTGCATCTCCTCGGTGATCTTCTCGAACTGCAGGCGGTACTCGGGCGTATGCCGGTCGAAGTGGTACGTCGGCTTTCTGCGGCTGTCGTCGGCGGTGCCGTCCACGGTGCCGTCCGCGATGTCGTCGACACTCAAAGCTGTTGTCTCCCTGTTTGTTCGGTTTCCCCTCCAGGGGTCACTCTTCAATGGTGATGGCCTGCTCCGGGCACGACTGTGCGGCTTCGCGCACGGCGGCCTCCTGATCCGGGGGAACCACCTCGCTGACTGGGGAGGCGGTGCCGTCGATGTCGCTGAGCGCGAACGAATCCGGTGCGATCATCGAGCACAGCGTGTGCCCCTGGCACCGGCTGGAGTCAACCGAGACCTTCACGTGTGTCCTTCCTCAGACGTGGTAGTCGTACCACTTGAGATAGCCGCCCGCATCGACGCGCAGCTGCATGCCTGTGACGTAGCGCGCCTCGTCGGAGACCAGCCACAGGATCGCGTTGCTGATGTCCTCGGGCTCGATGAAGTTGACCCGCATCGCCTGCTGCACCCCGAACACCGGTTCGGCATCGGCGCGCGTCGGGTTCTCCAGGTCCGGCCGGAAGGACTTGTACATCGGCGGGCTCTGCAACATGTCGGTGTTGCAGTTCGTCGGATGCACCACGTTGGCCCGGATGCCGCGCACCGCCAGTTCGGTCGCCAAGTCGTGGACATACTGTGAGAGCAGTCTCTTCGAGGTCATGTAGGCCATGCCGCCGGGATCGCCGCCCGGATTGGGTTTGTTCTGCGTATCCATCAGCGCGGCCGTCGAACCCGTCGCCACGATCGCGGCACCCTCCTTGAGGTGGGGCAGCGCCACCTGGATCGCGTTGATGGTGCCGATCAGGTTGGTGTTGATGACGTCGGTCCACGCCTGCAGCGGCGGATCGCCCTTCATGCCCGCGATCCCGGCCTGCGCGACGACGATGTCCAGACCGCCCAGAGCGGCGACGCCGTCGTCGAGGGCCTTCCTCAGTTGGGCGGCGTCGCGCACGTCTGCCTTGGCGGTGACGATGCGCTGGCCGGTCTTCTCGACGAATGCCGCTGTCTCGTCGAGGTCTTCGGGAGTGGCCATCGGATAGCCGATGGTCGCGACATCCTCACACAGGTCGACGGCGATGATGTCAGCACCCTCTTCGGCCAGTCGCACGGCGTGGCTGCGTCCCTGCCCGCGCGCGGCCCCCGTGATGAAGGCGATCTTTCCCTGGACGCGTCCCATGTCCGCACCGATCCTTTCTAGGTGTTCCGGCCGCCGTTGACACCGAGGATCTGACCGGTGATGTAGCCGGCCTCCTCGGAGATGAGGAAGGCACATGCCGCGGCGATGTCCTCGGGCCGGCCGATGCGCCGCACCGGGGTGGCCTCGATCTGCTTCTGCGTATCGCCCAGGAAGCCGCGTTTCTCCGCCTTGCGCAGCATCGGTGTGTCGATGAATCCGGGCGGAACGGCGTTCACCGTGATCCCGTCGGGGCCGTACTCGAGCGCCAGCGATTTGGTCAGACCGTTGACCGCTGACTTGGCGGCCACATAGGGCGCCATGAAGGGCTGGCCGGAGTGGGTGCTCGAGGACGAGATGTTCACGATGCGACCCCAGCCGGCCTCGATCATGTCGGGCAACACCGCTTGGGTGCAGTGGAACACGCCGTTGAGATTGACGTCGATGACCTTCTGCCAGTCCTCGAAGGTCAGTTCGGTGAAGCGCCGGAAGCGGTCCAGCCCCGCGGCGTTGACCAGTACCGTGACCGGCCCCAGATCCGCCCGGATCTCGGCCAGTGCCGCGTCGACGGCGGCCCGGTCGGTGACGTCGGCAGTGTAGGAGAACTTCGCCTCGCCGGGGTTCAGGTCGATCGTGGCCACTTGGAGCCCGTCGGCACTGAGGCGGTCCGCGATGGCGGCCCCGATGCCCGAGCCGCCACCGGTGACGACAGCGTTCTTCACGCGCAGCACACACCCATCAAGAATCATCCTTTCAATTACGAGAACCGTACTCTCGCCGAGCGCTCCATCGCAAGACATCGGATGTGCACTGTTCGCACGGGTGAGACGTTCGGAAGGTGATTGTCACACCGCTTGATGCAGGCAGAGGCGGTTCCGGCGAATTCCTTGAGTTCTCATCCGCCGAATGTATGATTCGCCGAGGATGAGAATGCAGTTTCCATCACATACGCCCACATCACGATGACGGCGCATCTCATCGGAGGAGGATGATGCAGGAAACAGCCACGGTCTCGACGGACAACGGCAGCGGCGCGGCAGCCGGAGGGCCTGATCGCCGGATGCTGATCGGCGGACGGCTCGTCGAGACAGCACAGACGTTTCCTTCGCTCAATCCGGCGACCGGCGAGGTGATCGGCCGGGCCCCCGACGCCTCCGTCGCCGACGCCGAGGCCGCGGTGGCCGCCGCGCGGCACGCCTTCGACGATGGGAACTGGTCCACCAACGTCGAACTGCGCATCCACTGCCTCGAGCAGCTGCACCGGGCGTTGCTCGAGCACCGCGACGAACTCGCCGCGCTGACGATCGCCGAAGTCGGTGCCACCGAGGCGCTGTGTCAGGGAGCCCAACTCGACCAGCCCATCGGGATCGTGCGGTACTACGCCGATCTGCTGAAGACCTACCCGCTGAGCGAGGACCTCGGGCTCGTCGAGAGCCGCGGCATGCAGCACCACCGCTGGGTGGAGAAGGAAGCCGCGGGGGTGGTCGCCGCGATCATCGCCTACAACTATCCCAATCAGCTGGCGCTGGCGAAGCTGGGCCCTGCGCTGGCCGCGGGCTGCACCGTCGTGCTCAAGTCCGCGCCCGACACCCCGCTGATCACATTGGCGCTCGGCGAGTTGATCGCCGAGCACACCGATATCCCGGCCGGCGTGGTCAACGTGCTCTCCGGAGCGGACCCGGCGGTCGGGGCAGCGCTGACGACCAGTCCCGATGTCGACATGGTCACCTTCACCGGGTCCACGCCGACCGGGCGGGCGATCATGGCGGCCGCCAGCGACACCCTGAAGAAGGTGTTCCTCGAACTCGGCGGCAAGTCCGCGGCGATCGTGCTCGACGACGCCGACTTCTCCACGGCCGCGCTGTTCTCGGCGTTCAGCATGGTCAGCCACGCAGGCCAGGGCTGCGCGCTCACCTCCCGGCTGCTCGTTCCCGAGAAGCACAAGGACGAGATCGTCGAGCTGGTCAAGAACAACTTCGGCCTGGTGCGCTACGGCGACCCGGCCGATCCGGCGACGTACATGGGGCCGCTGATCAGCGCGAAGCAGCGCGACAAGGTCGACGGCATGGTGCAGCGCGCCGTCGCGGCCGGCGCCACGCTGGTCACCGGCGGGGAGAAGGTCGATCCCGGCTACTTCTACACCCCGACCCTGCTCGCGGACGTGGACCCCGACAGCGAGATCGCCCAGGAGGAGGTGTTCGGGCCGGTACTCGTCGTCATCTCCTACACCGACGACGACGATGCGGTGCGCATCGCCAACAACTCGATCTACGGCCTGTCCGGAGCGGTGTTCGGCAGTCAGGAACGCGCGCTTGCCGTCGCGCGCCGGATCCGGACCGGCACGTTCTCCATCAACGGAGGCAACTACTTCGGTCCCGACACCCCGTTCGGCGGATACAAACAATCGGGCATCGGCCGCGAGATGGGCACGGCCGGGCTCGAAGAGTTCCTGGAGAGCAAGACCTTCGCGACGGTGGTGCCGTAGTGAGCAAGCCGCTGGAAGGCATCCGGGTTCTCGAGGTCGCGATGTACGGATTCGTCCCGTCGGCCGGCGCGGTGCTCGCCGAATGGGGAGCAGACGTCGTCAAGGTCGAGCATGCCGTGACCGGAGACCCACAACGGGGCCTGCGCCAGACCGGACTCCTTCGCGTCGAGGGCGACCCCAACCCCAACATCGAACACGCCAACCGACTCAAGCGCAGCATCGGGCTCGACATGTCGGTGCCGGAGGGCCGCGAGGTCCTGCTGGAGTTGGCCCGCGGCGCCGACGTCTTCCTCACCAGCTTCCTTCCCGGCCACCGCGAGAAATTCGGCATCGACGTCGACGACATCCGCGCGGTCAACCCGGCGATCGTCTACGCCCGCGGCAGCGCACTGGGCCCGCGCGGGGTCGAAGCCGTCAAGGGCGGCTACGACATGACGGCGTTCTGGTGCCGCGCAGGCACCGCCGCCACCATCACCCCGCCCGGCACACCGGGGATGGTGGGGCCGCCCGGACCCGCGTACGGCGACACGATCTCGGGCACCAACCTCGCAGGCGGCATCGCGGCGGCGCTGCTCAAGCGGGAGCGCACCGGGGAGCCGTCGGTCGTCGACGTGTCCCTGCTCGGCAGCGGACTCTGGGCCATGGGTCACACCGTGGCGCTGACCAAGCATCTCGGGCAGCGCATGGAGGCGTTCCCGCCCGGGGTGCACGGCTCGCCGATCAACCCGCTGGTCGGTCTGTACGCCACCGCCGACGACCGCTACATCTCGTTCGTCATGATGCAGCCCACCAAATTCTGGGCCGACGTGTGCCGGCACATGGACCTCGAGGACCTGGCCGAGGATCCGCGCTTCGCGACGGCCGAGTCGATCGCCGAGAACACCGAGGCGGCCACCGAATTCCTCGCCGAGGCCATGAAGAAGCGGCCACTGGTCGAATGGAGCGAGCGCTTCGCGACGCTGGCCGGGCCCTGGGCGCCGGTACAGGACACGTTGCAGGCCGCCGAGGACGCTCAGGTCCGCGCCAACGAATACCTGGTTCAGGCAGGCGAACTCGAGCTCGTCTCGAACCCGGTGCAATTCGATGTGGCCGCGCCGAGTTCGGGTCCGGCACCCGGCTTCGCCGAGCAGACCGACGAGATCCTGCTGGAACTCGGACTGGACTGGGATCGCATCATCGAGCTCAAGACGGCCGGCGCCGTCACCTGATCGCCGCTTCCCCCCACCCACGCTCCCCTGGAGACCCCACCATGCCCCACGTCGCCTCGATCGGCACCTACCTGCCGTGCTGGGGGTCGTCCCTGCACCGGGTCGCCGGCGACGACGAGGACGTCGTCACGATGGCGGTGGAGGCGGGCCGGGCAGCGCTGGAGGCGGGGGCGACGGTCGAGCGGGTGGTGCTGGTCAGCCGGCACATGCCGCTGACGGAGAGCAGCAACGCCGCGGTCCTGCTGGCCGGCCTCGGGCTGGACTCGGAGCTCGAGGTGGACGAGCGGCTCGGCGGCGCCCCGGCCACCGTCGACGCCCTGAGCTCGGCGCGTCCGCGCACCTTGATCATCGGTGCCGACCTGAATCCGGCCGGTGCAGCGGCCCTGGTGACCGCTGAGCACGGGCTGCGGGTGCGGACCGCAGCGCGGGTCGCGCGCAGCCTGCCGGTGCGGACCCGCAACGCCACGGGCGACGTGCACGACTACGGTGACCCGCGCCTGCTGCACGAGCGGGGTCTGGTCGCCTCGCTGGCCGCCGCCTGGCTGGGCACCCCGGTGGCGGTGGCGGGTGTGGACCAGCAGCGCGTCACCGAGTTGTGTCTGCCGGATCCGCCCGTGCTGCCGACCATCGGCGCGAGCGCAAGCCTGTTCGCGCTGGCCTCCCTCGCCGAGCGCGGTGCCACCGGCCCACTGGTGGCCGTCGAGCAGGCGATCCTGTCCGGGATCACCGTCACCGGCGGCACCGCCGCAATACACCGCAGAGAGCCTGCGGCACAGCCGGTTCCGGCCGGAGATTTCGTCGCCGACGCCGACATCCCGATCTCCCTGGCCGCCTACGAGCGCGCCTTCGAGGCCAAAGTACGTTGGGAGGCAGGAACGTTCAGCGACAGCCAGGCGCTCGACTTTCCGCCCCGCTACCGGGTGGGCGATGACGGTTCGCTGGCAACCGATTACGAGTTGGTTCCGCTGCCGCGCACCGGCACCGTGTACACCGAGACCACGGTGCACATCCCGGTGCCGGGACTGCGGAGCCCCTATTCACTGGTCATCGTCGAGCTCGACGACGTCGCGGTGCGGGCGCTGGTGAAGGTCACGGGCGCGACGCCCGGCACGGTCGAAATCGGAGACCGTGGCCGGTTGGCGCTGCGCCGGGTCGCGGTGCGCTCCGGGGTCCCCGACTACGGCTACGCGTTCGAACCGGAACGAGTCGCGGCGTGAGGACCCGAAGGCGAGCGGGAGTCGAGGCATGAGGACCCGAAGGCGAGCGCGAGTGAGGATCGCAGCGAAGCGAGGACCGGAGCGAGCGGGAGTCGAGGCATGAGGAGGGTCGCGATCGTCGGCGCCGGGATGACCCCGTTCGCCGAGCACTTCGCCCTCGGCATCAAGGATCTGCTGCCGATGGCGTTCGCGGAGTGCGCGCAGTCGGTCGACAAGGGACTCGCGAGGACCGACCTGCAGGCCGCATGGTTCGGCGCGATGGGGACTGCCGACGGATTCCCCGCCGGAATCCTCGCCGACACCCTCGGGCTGCCCGAACTACCCGTCAGCCGCGTCGAGAACTCCTGTGCCACCGGCCATGACGCGCTGCGCAACGCGCTGTTCGGCGTCGCCTCGGGCGTCTTCGACGTCGCACTTGTGGTGGGCGCGGACAAACTGCGCGACACCACCTCGGCCGACATGCTCTGGGAGTGGGAGGCCATGGCCCGCGACATGGCCTGGGACTACCCGCTCGGTCTCGTGGCCCCCGCTGGATTCGCCCTCCATGTTCGCCGATATCTCCACGAATCTCCGGCAACTGAAGAACACTTGGCCATGGTGGCGGTCAAGAACCACCGCCAGGGTGTGGACAATCCCAAAGCGCGGCTGCGCTTCGAGATCACGATGGAGCAGGCCCTGAACGCACCAACGGTGGTGACGCCGTTCCGGATGTATGACTGCGCGCCGCAGAGCGACGGCGCCGCAGCGCTGGTGATCGCGGCCGAGGACGTCGTCGACCGGTTCACCGACCGGCCGGTATGGATCCGCGGGGTGGGACTGGGCCTGGATTCGGTCATGCATCAGCACAAGCCGGACCTGACGACGTTCCCGGCGACCACCCGCGCGGCCAAGCAGGCGTTCGCGATGGCCGGGTTGGGGCCGGTCGACGTCGACGTCGCCGAGGTGCACGACTTCCTCACCGGCATCGAGCTGATGAGCTACGAAGACCTCGGATTTGCTGAGAGGCTGGGCGGCTACAAACTGCTGGAAGCGGGGGAGACCAGCATGGGCGGGTCACTGCCCGTCAATCCCAGTGGTGGATTGAAGTCCAAAGGGCACCCGCCGGGTGCCACAGGTGTGGCACAGTGCGTCGAGTTGTTCCAGCAGTTGCGGGGTGAAGCCGTCAACCAGGTGGACGGGGCTCGTATCGGGTTGGCCCACAACATCGGCGGACCGACAGCGGTCGCGGCCGTGACGATCCTGGAAGGATCCGGCAGCCATGGCAGGTAGAGGACCTGAACGATGGTCCCCCGGGATCGCGCAGATTCGGAACGTCAAGGGTCCGCTGCAGGCGGTCGGGGGGTTGTTCTCGATGTCGGCCGATGCGGTGGTGTTCATCTTCCGCCGGCCCTTTCAGTGGCGAGAGTTCCTGGAGCAGTGCTGGTTCGTGGCCCGGGTGTCGCTGGCGCCCACGCTGCTGGTGGCCATTCCGTTCACCGTGCTCGTCAGCTTCATTCTCAACATCCTGCTTCGTGAGCTCGGAGCGGCCGACCTGAGCGGCGCCGGAGCGGCATTCGGGGCGGTGACGCAGGTGGGTCCGCTGGTGACGGTGTTGATCGTGGCGGGTGCGGGCGCGACGGCGATGTGCGCGGATCTGGGATCGCGGACCATTCGCGAGGAGATCGACGCCATGGAGGTGCTGGGTATCAACCCGGTGCAGCGGCTGGTGACTCCGCGGATGCTGGCCTCCGGTCTGGTGGCGCTGCTGCTCAACAGCCTGGTCGTGATCATCGGCATCCTGGGCGGTTACACGTTCTCGGTGTTCATCCAGGACGTCAACCCGGGCGCTTTCGCCGCCGGCATCACGCTGCTCACCGGTGTTCCCGAGGTCATCATCTCGTGCGTCAAGGCAGCGCTGTTCGGGCTGATCGCCGGCTTGGTGGCGTGTTACCGCGGGTTGACCATCACCGGTGGCGGCGCCAAGGCCGTCGGCAACGCCGTCAACGAGACCGTCGTCTACGCCTTCATGGCGCTGTTCGTCATCAACGTGGTCGTCACCGCGGTCGGCATCCGGATGACGTCGGGCTAGACGGGACATCATGGGCACCTCAACAGTTCTGCGTACGCGATTCCCGCGGCTGACGAATTACGCCGCCCGTCCGGTGGCGACGCTCTCACGCATCGGCGATCACACGATGTTCTACGGAAAGGCGATCGCCGGGGTGCCCCACGCGGCGGTGCACTACCGCAAGGAGATCGTCCGGTTGATCGCCGAGATCTCCATGGGCGCTGGGACGCTGGCGATGATCGGCGGCACGGTGGTGATCGTCGGCTTCCTCACACTGGCGGCGGGCGGCACGCTGGCGGTGCAGGGCTACAGCTCGCTGGGCAACATCGGGATTGAGGCGCTGACCGGCTTCCTGGCGGCCTTCATCAACGTGCGGATCTCGGCGCCCGTGGTGGCGGGCATCGGGCTGGCCGCCACCTTCGGCGCCGGCGTGACCGCGCAGCTGGGCGCCATGCGCATCAACGAGGAGATCGACGCCCTGGAGTCGATGGGCATCCGTCCCATCGAGTACCTCGTGTCGACCCGCATCGTCGCCGGCATGATCGCGATCACCCCGCTGTACTCCATCGCGGTGATCCTCTCCTTCGTCGCAAGCCAATTCACCACGACGGTGCTGTTCGGTCAGTCCAGCGGGCTCTACGACCACTACTTCGACACCTTCCTCAACCCGATCGACCTGCTGTGGTCCTTCCTGCAGGCGATCCTGATGGCGATCACGATCCTGTTGATCCACACGTACTTCGGTTACTTCGCCACCGGTGGTCCGTCGGGCGTCGGTGTCGCCGTGGGCAACGCGGTGCGCACCTCGCTGATCGTGGTGGTCTCGGTGACGCTGCTGGTGTCGCTGTCGATCTACGGTTCCAACGGCAACTTCAATCTGTCGGGCTAGGGGGACAGGTGACGCGCAGCTATCTCCGGCCCCTGGTCGGTGCGGGCATGGTCATCGCGATCGTCGCGGTGGTCGCGCTGGCCGTCGTCCTGTTCCGGGGTGGCTACCGCGACACCGCCCCAGTGACGGTCATCTCGAACCGCGCCGGCCTGGTGCTGAACCCGGAAGCCAAGGTCAAGATGCGCGGGGTGCAGGTCGGCACCGTGGAGACGGTGTCCTACCGTCCGGACGGCACAGCCGATCTGCGGCTGGCCATCGACTCCTCTGCGCTGCACCTGATCCCGAGCAATGTCGGCGTGGACATCGCCTCGTCGACCGTGTTCGGCGCCAAGTCCGTCGAACTGGTCGCGCCGTCGAATCCGTCGGACGTCCCGTTGCGGGCCGGCCAGACGCTGCAGGGCCAACACGTCATGGTGGAGGCCAACACCGTTTTCCAGCAGCTCGTTTCGGTGCTGAACAAGATCGACCCCGCGAAGCTGAACGAGACACTCGGTGCGCTCTCGGCGGCGTTCTCCGGCCGCGGTGAGAAGTTCGGTCAGGCGCTCAGCGATCTCAACACCCTGCTGGCCAAGCTGGAGCCGAGCCTGCCGAGCCTGAGCCGGGACATCGAGCTCACCGCACCGGTCGCCACCGCCTACGCCGATGCAGCGCCGGATCTCATTCGCACGATGCAGAACTCGACCACGCTCAGCGACAGCATCGTCGACCAGCAGGACAACCTGGACACCTTCCTGGTCAGTGCCATCGGCCTGGCCGACATCGGCAACGACGTCCTGGGAAGCAACCGGGCCGCGTTCAGCACCGTGCTGGATCTTCTCGTTCCGACCACGGATGTGTTCCAGCGGTATGCCCCGGCCATCGACTGCACGCTCAAAGGCATGCAGTACACGCTGCATCAACCGCCCCAGCTCGATCCCGGCGTTCTGGTCAACGTCGCCTTCACCCTCGGCATCGAGCGGTACCGCTATCCGGCGAACCTGCCCAAGGTGGCGGCCAAGGGCGGTCCGCAGTGTATGGGGCTGCCCTACATCGGATTCGGCAACAGATCGAAGTACCTGGTCGCCGACACCGGCGCCAACCCATGGCAGTACGGCAACCAGGGCATCGTGCTCAACTCCGACGGCCTCAAGCAACTGCTGTTCGGGCCGCTGGACGGTCCGCCTCGCAACACCGCACAGATCGGGCAACCGGGATGACGCGCACCACCGGCACTCTGGTCAAGTTCGGGATCTTCGCGGTGGTGATGGTCCTGCTCACCGCGTTCCTGTTCATGGCGTTCAGCCAGTACCGCAGCGGCTCGACCTCCAGCTACTCGGCGGTGTTCGGCGATGCCTCGCGGCTGAAGACCGGAGACTCGGTCCGTGTCGCAGGGGTGCGCGTGGGCACGGTCAACGACATCGAGCTGCAGGACGACAAGAACGTGCTGGTGAAGTTCGACGCGGACCGTACCGTGGTCCTGACCACCGGCACCAAGGCGGCGGTCCGGTATCTCAACCTGACCGGTGACCGCTACCTCGAACTCCTCGACGGCCCGGGCTCGACGCGGGTGCTGCCCGCGGGCGCGCAGATTCCGAAGGAACGGACCGCCGGCGCGCTCGATCTCGATCTGCTGCTCGGTGGCTTGCGGCCCGTGGTGCAGGGTCTGAATCCGCAGGATGTGAACGCGCTGACCTCGGCACTGGTGCAGATCTTCCAAGGTCAGGGCAACACCCTGGATTCGCTGCTCAGCAAGACGTCCTCGCTCTCCACCACGCTGGCCGACAACAGCGCCGTGGTGCAGCAGTTGATCGACAACCTGCGCACCGTCGTCGACACCATCGGCAAGGACGGCGACAAGTTCTCCGACGCCATCGACCGGCTCGAGCAACTGGTCAGCGGGCTGTCGCAGGACCGGGATCCGATCGGTACGGCCATCACTGCGCTCGACAGCGGAACCGCCTCTCTGACAGACCTTCTCACCGAGGCCCGGCCGCCGCTGGCCGGCACCGTCGACCAGCTCAACCGCTTGGCCCCGCTTCTCGACGACCATCAGGTCGTGCTCGACCGGGCGCTGCAGCGGGGGCCTGAGAACTACCGGAAACTGGCCCGCTTGGGCTCGTACGGCAGCTGGATCATGTACTACATCTGCGGCCTGTCGATCCGGGTCACCGATCTGCAGGGCCGGACCGCGGTCTTCCCCATGATCAAACAAGAAGGCGGAAGGTGCGCTGAGCCCTGATGCGCAAATACCGAGAATCGAATCTCATCAAGGCGGGTTTCATCGGCGTGACGCTGATCATTCTCGTCATCGCGGTCGGGCTGCAGCCCGAGCGTCTGGTCCAGTGGGCCACGTCCATCCGGCATCAGGCCCTGTTCACCGAGGCGGGCGGAATCGCCGTCGGCAACGACGTGACACTGTCGGGGATCAAGGTGGGCACGGTCACCGACGTCGCGCTCGACAACGGCGACGCGCTGGTCACGTTCACCATCGACGGCAAGTATCCGCTGGGTTCGCTGACGACCGCACACATCCGCACGGGATCCCTGCTGGGGGAGCGGGTGATCACCCTCGAGTCCGACGGCAGCGGCACGCTCGACTCGCACGACGTCATCCCCACGTCGCGCACGTCGTCCCCGTACTCGCTGACCGACGCCGTCAGCGACCTGACCACCAACACCGCGGGCACGGACACCGCGGCGCTGAACCAGTCGCTGGACACACTGTCGTCGACGATCGACCAGATCGCACCGCAACTGGGCCCGACGTTCGACGGCCTGAGCCGGCTGTCCCAGTCGATCAACGACCGCAACGAGAATCTGGCCGCCCTGCTCAAGAGCGCCGGCGACGTGACCGAGGTGCTGTCCCAGCGCAGTCAGCAGGTGAACACGTTGCTGCTCAACGCCAATGATCTGCTCGGTGTGCTCAACGACCGCCGGCAGGCGATCGTCGACCTGCTCGCCAACACCTCGGCGGTCGCGCAGCAGCTCAGCGGTCTGGTCGCCGACAACGAAGCCGAACTGGCGCCGACCCTGCAGCGGCTCAACTCGGTGATGGCGATGCTGGAGCGCAACCGGGAGAACATCACCAAGATCCTGCCGAGTCTGAAGAAGTTCATCCTGGCCCAGGGTGAGACCCTGGCCAATGGCCCGTACTACAACGCCTACGTCCCGAACCTGCAGCCCGCGCAGTTGCTGCAGCCGTTCATCGACTACGCGTTCGGTTTCCGGCGCGGCACCAACGCCGGTCAGCCGCCGGACACCTCGGGGCCGCGCGCAGAACTCCCGTTGCCGTACAACGGGATCCCGGGAGGTACCCGCTGATGGGGCGTAGGCGGCTGGCGACGATCGTGGCGGTGGCCCTCGCGGTGCTGCTCCTCGCAGGCGGTGGTTACCTGATCCGACAGACCTACTTCGGGCCGCGCACGATCTCGGCGATCTTCACCTCCGCCACGGGTATCTATCCCGGCGACGAGGTGCGAGTGTCGGGAGTCGAGGTCGGGCGGATCGAGTCGATCACCCCCGAGGGCACGCAGACCCGGATGGTGCTCAGCGTCGACCGCGATGTGCCGATACCGGTCGACGCCAAGGCCGTGATCGTCGCTCCGAACCTGGTGGCCGCGCGGTACCTGCAGCTGACGCCCGCCTACCGGTCGAGCGGCCCCACGATGCCCGACGACTCGGTGATCCCGCTGGAGCGCACCGCGGTGCCGGTTGAATGGGACGAGGTCAAAGAACAGCTCATGCGGTTGGCCACCGACCTCGGTCCGCGAAGCGGTGTGGACGGCACGTCGGTGTCCCGGTTCATCGACAGCGCGGCCAACGCGATGGAGGGCAACGGAGACAAGTTGCGCCAGACCATCTCTCAGCTCTCGGGCGTGGCCCGCGTGCTCGCCGAAGGTAGCGGCAACGTGGTCGACATCATCAAGAACCTGCAGACATTCGTCACCGCGTTGAAGAACAGCAACGAGCAGGTGGTGATGTTCCAGAACCGGTTGGCCACGCTGACCAGTGTGGTCGACGGCAGCAGATCGGACCTCGACGCCGCGCTGAAGAACCTGTCGGTGGCCGTCGTCGACGTGCAGCGGTTCGTCGCGGGCACCCGGGACAAGACCTCCGAACAGGTGCAGCGGCTTGCCAACGTGACCGGCAACCTGCTCGACAACAAGATGGAGCTGGAGAACCTCCTGCACATCGCGCCCAACGCACTGTCGAACGCGTACAACATCTACAACCCCGACGTGGGCAGCGCGGTGGGCCAGTTCGTGCTGAACAACTTCTCCAACCCTGTGCAATTCGTCTGCGGGGCCATCGGAGCCATCGAGAACACCACCGCCCCCGAGACCGCGAAGCTGTGCTCGGACTACCTCGGTCCCGCGCTGCGGCTGCTCAACTTCAACTACCTGCCGTTCCCGATCGCCCCGTTCCTGATGCCCTCGGCCAACCCGGACAACCTGATCTACTCCGAGGCCAACCTGATGCCAGGCGGCCCCGGCGGGGCGCCGGCACCGCCGACCGAGCCGCCGGCCATCTCCGCCTACGACGGGGTCGCACCCGGACCGGCGCCGTACACCGGGCGGCCGCCCGGCGTGCCTGCGCCCGGCGCACAGCAACTGTTGCCCGGTGCCCCGCCGGTGATTCCCCCCAGCGTGCCGCCCAGCGTGTACTCGATGCTGGCGCCGGCCGGTCCCGCTCCGGGACCCGCGCCGGGCCCGGTGGGCGGGCCGCCGCTGGCCGCAGAAGCTCCGGCGCCCGCACCGGCGCCCCCCGCAGGAGGGACGCCCCCGGCATGACCAAACAGACATTCTCACGGCGGGCCGCCGTCGTCACCACGTGTGTGGCGGTGTCGGTCAGCGGGTGCGGCTTCCAGGGCGTGAACTCGCTGCCGCTACCCGGTGCCGTCGGGCGGGGCTCCGACGCGGTCGTCTATCACGTCGAGGTGGCGAACATCGCGACGCTGGAACCGAATTCACCGGTGATGATCGACGACGTCGTGGTGGGGAGCGTGCGGTCCCTGTCGGTCAAGGACTGGCACGCCGACGTGGAGATCTCGGTCAAGCCGGACGTGATGATCCCGGCCAACGTGGTCGCCAGCGTCGGACAGACCAGCCTGCTCGGATCCATGCACCTTGCGTTGAACCCGCCGGCCGGGCAGGCCCCGCAGGGCACGCTCGCCCCGGGCACCACCATCGGACTCAACGACTCGTCGACCTATCCGACCACCGAGCAGACCCTGTCGGCGCTCGCGGCCGTCGTCAACGGCGGAGGCCTCGGCCAGATCGGCGATGTCATCCACAACGTCAGCGGGGCGCTCAACGGCCGCGAGGGGGAGATCCGCGATCTTCTGGGCCGGCTTGACAACTTCGTCGGCACCCTGGATGCGCAGCGGGACAACATCGTGGCGTCGATCCAGTCGCTCGATCGCCTCGCGTCGACCTTCGCCGGTCAACGCGACGACATCACCAGGGCGCTGGACCGGATCCCGCCCGCCATCGACGTCCTGGTCAGGGAGCGGCCACGCCTGACCACCGCGCTGCAGAAGCTGGGAACGTTCAGCGACACCGCCACCCGGTTCGTCAACGATTCACAGGCCGATCTGGTGCAGAACCTGAAGAACCTCGAGCCGGTCATCAAGACCTTCGCCGACGTGGGCCCCGATCTGAACTCGCTGCTGGAGTACGCCGCACACTTCCCCTTCACTCAGAGCTTCATCGACCGCGCGATCCGCGGCGACTACTACAACCTGTTCGCCACCGTCGACCTCACGATCCCGCGGCTGAAGCGCACCACCTTCCTCGGTACCCGGTGGGAACAGGAAGGGGCGCAGCTGATTCCCGCGCCCGGCGACCCGAACTATCTGCAGTACACCTACGACCCGCTCAAGCTCGGGATCGACCCACCGCCGAACATGCGCCCCCCGGTGGGTGATGTCTCCTACCCGCCGGCACCGCCGGTGCCACCCCGCGACGTGGTGGTGCCGTCGGCCCCGCCTCCCGTGACCGCGGATGTCGGACCGATCCTGCCGGTGATCCCGCCGGCGCCGCTGTCGGTGCCGGGCGGGCAGATCCAGACCCAGTCCGCACCGCCGGCGCCCAGCGGCCCCGGCCAGATCTTCGCGGGACCGTATGGCCCGCAACCGAATGCCCCGGCCGCCCAGCCGCCTGCCCCCGGAGGTGGTGGCTAGTGCTCACCCGTTTCGTCCGCAACCAGCTGATCATCTTCACGATCGCCTCGGTCGTCGGGGTCCTGGTGATGGTGTTCGTCTACATGCAGGTCCCCATGCTGCTGGGCGTGGGCCGCATCACCGTGAAGATGGATCTTCCCGCCGCCGGCGGTCTCTACCAGTTCAGCAACGTCACTTACCGCGGGTCCCAGATCGGCAAGGTGACATCGGTGACGCTCACCGATCACGGCGCCGAAGCGACGATGTCCCTGGAGCGTTCGCCCAAGATCCCCGCCGACCTGAAGGCCGAGGTGCGCAGCATGTCGGCGGTGGGTGAGCAGTACGTGGAGTTGTTGCCGCGCACCGATTCCGGACCCTACCTGGAGAACGGATCGGTGATCGCGATGGCGAACACCGCCATTCCCCAGGCGGTCGGCCCGATGCTGGACCAGCTCAGCTCCCTGGTGGACACGATTCCCAAGGACAGCCTGAGCCGGCTGCTCGACGAGTCGTACAAGGCGTTCAACGGAACCGGATACGACTTCGGTTCGCTGCTGGACTCGTCGTCGACGGTCACCCGGGATGCGAACGCGGTGTCCGACCAGACGGTCGCACTCACCGAGGACGCCGGCCCGTTCCTGGACGCCCAGGCGCGCACCACCGATGCGATCCGGACGTGGGCGGCGAGCCTGGCCGGTGTCACCGAACAGGTCGCGAACAACGACTCCCAGGTGCGCTCGATCCTGCAGAACGGTCCCGGATTCGCGCAGGAGACATCGCGTCTGCTCAATCAGATCAAGCCGACGCTGCCGGTGCTGCTGGCCAACCTGACCACGTTCGGCCAGATCGGGGTGACCTACAACCCGTCGATCGAGCAGTTGCTGGTGCTGGTCCCACCGTTCGTCGCGCAGATCCAGACCTACGCCCCGACCAACAACCCGACCGGATTACCCAACGGCGACTTCTCTTTGGGCCTCGGTGATCCGCCTGCCTGCACCGTGGGCTTCCTGCCGCCGTCGGAGTGGCGCAGTCCTGTCGACACGTCGGTCATCGACACGCCTGACGGCCTGTATTGCAAGTTGCCGCAGGACTCACCGATCGGGGTCCGCGGCGCTCGGAACTACCCTTGCATGGATCATCCGGGTAAGCGGGCGCCCACCGTCGAGCTGTGCAACGACCCGAACGGCTATCAGCCGATCGCGCAGCGCCAGCACGCGCTCGGTCCGTATCCGCTCGATCCGAACCTCATCGCGCAGGGCATCCTGCCGGACTCGCGAGTGCGGCCGGACGACAACATCTTCGGTCCGATCGAGGGCACCCCGCTGCCGCCGGGAGTGGTCGCTCCGCCGCCGGACATCGCTCCGCCGCCGTCGCCGCCGCCGAACTTCGCGGGGACGAATCCCGGGGCGATGCTGCCGGGCCAGCCGCTGTACACCGCACCTCCGGTGAGTTCACCCGGACCAGCTCAGGTGACCGATCCGGCGATCGTGCCCGCGCCGCCGGCGCAGCTTCCGCAGGCGACTGAAATCCCGGTGCCCCCGGGGGTTTCGCCGGACGAGCTGAACCTGCCGCCCACCGTGGTTCCGGTGCCGGCTCCGGCGCCCGTCGTCTCGCCGAGCGCCTTCACCGGTGGTCAGGGGGACGGGCCGTCGGTTGCGGTGGCCAAGTACAACCCCCGCACCGGGGAGTACATGGGCAGTGACGGAAAGCTCTACCGCCAAGCCGATCTCGCCACGGCGCCCACGTCGTGGCGGGACCTGATGCCGATGTGACACCGTGAGAACGGCTCGGCCCCGAGCGCATCGCACGCGGGGCCGGTCGGGCGGCGGTGCCGGGTGTCAGATCTTCTTCATGTAGAACGGCATCCGAACCGTCGGCCACTGATTGCGGCCACAGGAGCCGCTGGGGCCGGTCGTCTGGTTCTCGCCGGTGTACTCGTCGGCGGCCGCATCGACGTGCCCGTCGAAGCCGACGGGATAGAGCTTGTAGACCTGCAGACCTTCGATCGGCTGGCCGTCCGCGCAGAAGCGCCAGTTGGGGACGACGCGCTTGACGTAGTACAGCCCGTTCGTCGTGTAGATCGGCGCACTCCAGCCGGCGTCGCTGGTGACCGTGCCGGTGCACTCGGTGGGGGAGACGCACTGCGTGCCGATGGTCCAGGTGGACCGCTCGCCGGGTTGATCCTGGAACCGCTCGTTCACCTTGGCGAAGTCGCCGTTGGACGACACCGCGAAGGTACCGTTGATGCCCCAGCCCTCGCCCGCGTCGGCGGGTGGCGCGAGCAGCACACCGGCGGCGGCCGCCGTGACGAGCGCGGCGCTGGCATTGAGTCTGGACGCCGACATGGGTGAGCTCCTCGAAACCGGGGTAGGCGTGTTCTCGATTTCGGAGAATAACAGTTACATCGGGGTGACGTTGCCTTTCAACGGATCTGGCGGCAGTGGTGATCGCGCGGTCAGTGTGGTCAGATCGATCTTCTCCGATATCGAGAGTTCCATTTCCGGATGTGGGAGAGTGGTCACGTGCGTTTGACCGTCATCGCGGCCACGTCACTGGTGGCGCTGGGAGTAATGCCCGCGCCTCAGGCCGCCGCAGAGCCGCAGACCTGCAACGATCCGTCGTGCGTGCCGGGGATCACGCCGAACGTCGTTCAGGGTTCGTACTGCTCGAACACGAGCTACTACGTCTTCGGCACCGCCGTCGCCGGTGTGTCGACGCGGGCCGGCCGGCTGCTGTTCTGCGGCTCTCCCCGCCGCTACGAGCCGCGCTGGTTCCGCTCTCCACCGATGATGGGCATCCGCGAGGAGAACACCGACTGCACCGGCTACATGGACGCCGTCGCGCAGGCGCCGGACGGGCTCTTCCTGGCGTGCGTGCCGATGAACGACCGCAGCCTCTGGCGCCGCGGCGACGCCTGAGGGCGGCTACCAGTTCCGGATCGAGCAGAGCGCACCTCTGGCGCCGCTGTTGGTCTTCACCACCACACCGTCGACGGCGAGTTCGCAGGTGAAGCCGGCGGTGTCGAACATGCGGGTCTCGCCGCTCTGCACCAGCACCATCGCCCACAGGTCGGGATTCGCGAGTTGCGTCTCCAGTACCCACGGTCGGTCCGGCGCGACATCGACCTGGACGCGGGGGCTGAAGACGTAGGGGTTGTGGCTGTAATCGCTGAACACCGCCGGCTCCGCGTCGCGGTAGTAGATGTCGGCGAAGGACGCAGCGTTGGCGCTGACGGTGTAGCGCACGTGATGCATCGCCGGGCCCTGCGCCGTGGCCGGCGCCGTCGCGCTCACGGCTACCACGACCAGCGCTGGAAGAACGGCGTATCGCACTCTCATCTCACATCCTGGTCAGAAAGAAGGGATAGGTGAGCCGGCCACCCGGTGCACCGTCACAGCCGGCGGCGAAGGAGGAGACGAGCTCGCCGGTGAGCGACGTCGCGTCCCACGTGTAGACGTCGTGGGTGGGAACCGTAGGTCCGTAGTAGATGTCGCCGCAGCGCAGCCCGAACGGGTCCTCGATCACCATCGTGTAGCGGTTGTCGGCCAGTGTTGCCTTGACCTGGCTGTAGACGGCCTTGGCGATCGGCTGGGGCAGGGTGTTCACGTCGATGCAGTCCTGGCGTTTCGAGTTGTCCGGGTTCCGGCACGGCGCGATCATCGACCAGACGTACGTGTGGAAGTCGCGCCGGTCCGGGATGTGCAGCAGATAGTTGCCCAGCGTCATCGCCGGCGCGGTGGGGGCGGACACGAGACCCGCGACCATCAGGACAGCGAGCGCCACGACCGACTTCACATGATCCTCCATGTCGAGCTCGCTGCAGATCGCTACGAGAGCGTCATTCTCCCCGGTGAGAATAGCAACTCCGCGCGGGCGCGTCGGTGGAACGGCGGAGCGGGCCCCCGCCGGGCCGGGTGCTCAGCTTGCCGGGGTGAAGGTGATGTTCAGCGACGTCAGTCCGCGCAGGATGAACGTGGGTTCATAGGTGTACCGGCGGGCGTGGGCAGGGCCGTGATGGTCCTCGTCGATCGCGATGTCGCGCATGCGATCGAGGATCCGTTCGATCGACACCCTGCCCTCGACGCGGGCGAGTGGCCCGCCGGGGCAGGAGTGCACGCCGCGGCCGAACGCGATGTGCTCCCGGACGTTCTTGCGGTCCAGATCGAATTCGTGGGGATGCGCGAAGCGGTCGGGATCCCGGTTGACCGCGCCCGGGCACACCATCATCGTGGTGCCCGCGGGCACGTCGACGTCGCCGACCTTCGTGTTCTTCCGGGCGAGGCGGAACTGACTCTTGACCGGCGCGTCCATCCGCAACGCCTCCTCGACGAAGACGGGGATGCGAGAGCGGTCGCTGCGCAACCGCTCCTGGACGTCGGGGTGGTCGCCGAGCACGCGCAGGGAGGCGGTGAGCAGCTTGGTGGTCGTCTCCTGGCCGGCGGCGAACAGGAAGGTGGCCGAGCGCACGACCTCGATCACCGGCGGCGTCGACCCGTCCGGGTACTTCGCCGTCGCGAGTGCGGTGAGCACGTCGTCGCGCGGCTCCCTGCGGCGGTCTTCGAGGTAACCGATGAACTTCTCGTCCAGCCACTCCAGCGGGTTCGTGCCCACCAGGTCGCTGTGGTCCAGCGAGCCGACGATGGCGCCCGGCCGCGGTGCACCCAGCACGGTGCGGAACTCCTCGTGGTCGGCTTCGGGGACGCCGAGTAGGTCGGCGATCACCAACAGCGAGAACGGCTTTGCGTAGGCGGACAGGAATTCACAGCGCCCGGCGGGTTCCCTGGCGAAGATGTCGTCGAGCACCTCGTCGGCGAGCCGCCACATGAAGTCCTCGTTCTCCTTGAGCCGGCTGGGCGTCAGGAGCCTGTTGAGAAGGGACCGGGCGTTGGTGTGGTCCGGTGGATCCATCGTGACCATGTGCTCGTACATGGGCATCTGGGGTCGGTGCACGGTGATCTGGTCGGTGATGTCGTCCCCTTCGGGCACGAACGGCAGCGGCGGGAACGGGCCGGCGACCGCGATGCACGACGAGAACGTCTCGGCGTCCTTGAGGACCGTCGCCGCTTCCTCGTACCCGGTGACGGCCAGCACCCCGTAGTTGGGTTCCCGCACCACGGGACACCGGTTGCGCAGATGATCGAAGTACGGGTGCGGATCGGGCACCAGCGACGGATCGGTGAAGTAGTCGATCGTGTCGAAATCGCTCATGTCCCGGGCCTCCTGAAGTGGTGTGTTCCGCGAAACGCTACCGAGGGAACGCCGCGAAATGCTGAGCACTTGCTTAGCATGGTGCAAGAGTTAGGGTCAAGGTTCCAAGACGACACGCGCAGGAAAGGTGGTCGCCGTGGCATCGCCACGCCGGATCGGGGCGCCGGACGCGAAAAACCGCGTCGTGCTCCTCGACGCCGCCGAGCAGCTGCTCATCGAGGAGGGGTACGCGGCGGTCACCTCGCGGCGCGTCGCCGACCGGGCCGGGCTCAAACCTCAGCTGGTGCACTACTACTTCCGCACGATGGAAGACCTCTTCCTGGCAGTGTTCCGGCGCAGGGCCGAAGAAGGTCTCGCCGTGCTGAGCACGGCGCTGCAGTCCGAGCAGCCGCTGTGGGCGCTGTGGCGGTTCAGCACCGCTCCCGAGGCCACCCGGCTGACGATGGAGTTCATGGGTCTGGCCAATCACCGCAAGGCACTGCGGGCCGAAATCGTCTACTACGCTGAGCGATTCCGACAGGAACAGAACATCGCCATCACCGTGGCCCTGCGCAGGCACGGTATCGACGCGACGGAGGTGCCGCCGGTGGTGTGGACCGTGTTCGCCACCAGCGTGTCTCAGGCCATGGTGGTCGAGCGCGCGCTGGGCATCAGCACCGGCCACGCGGAGACGTTCGCGTTCTGTGAACAGTGGCTGCGCCGCCTGGAGGGTGACCCGCTGCCTGCGGTCGAGGGCGCGGCGGCTCACCAGAGGTAGATCACCAGGATCGACGCCCAGAGCGTCACCAGCCATCCATCCGTGGCCCTGCGTAGCCACGCAGGAGCGAAGCGGACTTCCATGAAACTGCGCACGATCACCCGTCCCTTGACGAAGCCGAGCGTGATCGCGGTGACGGTGAGCGGCACGCTGGCGCTCGCGGTGCCGGAGGCATGCCCCGGTGCCAGCCACCACGAGATCACCGTGATCGCGCAGAGGGCGAGCCACGCCACGGTGAGAGCGCGGGTGGTGCTCGTCGCCGGCGTCGTCACCGTCTCACCTCACCACGTAGAGCAGGGCGAAGATGACCACCCAGAGCAGATCGACCATGTGCCAGTAGACGGCCCCGGACTCGATCATCGACAGCCGCCGCCTGTGCGTAGGCCGAATCTCGCGCAACACGACTCCCATGATCACCAGCCCGAGCAGCACGTGGAACACGTGCACGCCGGTGAGCATGTAATAGAACATGAAGAACTCGCTGCCGGCCACGGTGTGGCCGACAGCGATCATGGTCGACCACTCGTAGCCCTTCAGTGCGACGAACACGAACCCGCACCCACCGGCCAGCACGGTCAACCGCAGGGCGGCCGCATGCTCGCCGCCGCGGGCGTGCACCACACTGCGTGCGATGAACCACGAACTCGTCAGCAGTACAAGAGTGTTCAACGCGCCGATGTCGAGGTCCAGATGCTGCTGGGCCTCGAGGAACCCATGCGGATCCATCGCCCGGTGCACCATGAAGATCAGGAAGTAGGCGCCGAAGATCAGCAGATCGCCGAGCACCATCACCCACATGGGGAGGTCACCGGGCAGATGCCCCCTCCGCGCGGCTGTCTTGGGCGCATCGCTGCGCGGAGCAGTGGTCTCGGTCATCCCACCGGCACCTCGTCGGCGGATCGGCACTCGTTGGCGCGCTTGAGGAAGTAGATCACGCACGACAGCCAGAAGCCGAAGATCACGGTGCCCATCCAGAAGGAGATCGAGCCGTTCCAGGCGAACGGGCCTGCCGTGGAGATGAACACCGGAACGGCGAGGATCTCGGTGACGATCTGCCAGATCGACACGTACGCCAGCCATTTCGGGAAGATCTGGTTGCGGTCGTAGAGGATCGCGACGGCGAAGGCGAAGTAGGCGGTGGTGAAGCAGCCCAGCGACCCGACATAGGACAGCAGGCCCAGGTCGTACAGCAGCGCGAGCAGCGCTGGGTCCCTCTCGGGCCGGTAGACCGCGGCGAGGAAGCAGAACGCGACGAGAAGACACCCCGGCAGCGCGCCCACGGCCATCGAGCCGATGTAGGCGTAGGCCAGCACAGAGCCGGTCGTCATGCGCTTCATGTGGTAGGCGACGATGCCGTTGGCCACGCCGGCGCCACCCACGATGAGAACGAGCGTGCCGAAACCGATCCCGATGGTGGTCGCGTGCGCGCCGAAGAACGCGGCCTGCTGCGCCTCGGTGATGTCGGGCCGCGGCGGCGGCATCACGCGGGCCAGCGCGAAGAAGATGACACCGAACGCGGTGTAGAAGGCCGGCACGATCCAGAAGACGAGCCAGAGGTCGCGCGCCGGCGCCGGCCGGACGTCGGGGGGTGCCGTCATGAGGCGATGCCGTCGTCGATTGCCTGACGGTGCAGCGTGTTTCGCAGGACGAAGAACATCACGGCCACGAAGGAGGCGAAGGCCGCGATCCGCAGCCAGAACGACACGGCACCGTTCCAGGCCAGCGGTCCGGAGGACGCCACCGCGGCCGCGGCAGCAGGCGCCATCGCCAGCCCGGTGAGCGCGGCGAAGTACCCGACCCAGCGGCCGAACACGGGACGCGGGCTACCGTGGCGGCCGGTGTCGAAGAAAACCGCAGCGGCCAGCAGGAGGTTCTGTGCGACGAGCATGCCGACCGGGGCGACGAGCGTGATCCAGGCCAGGTCATTGAGCAACTGGACGAGTTCGGGATCGCGGTCCCGGCGGAACGCGGCGACCAGGAAGAAGATGTCGGCGAGCGCGAAGATCGTCGCGCCGCTCACGACCGCGGTGAGGTAGCAGTAGGCCAGCACATGGGTCTGCGTGGCCATCCGTTTCATCTGGACGACGATCAGCATGAAGAACGGCAGCAGCATGATCGCGCACAGGTTGTAGGTGAGCATGCTGAACCGGATCATCGCGGTGTTCTCGGTGTAGAACGTCGCGACCTCGGCCGGTGACATGTCCGGTGCCATCGGAGGCAGGAACCCCGGGAACGCGACGAACGCTACGAGCAGAATCGCGCCGACCGCCGGGGTGATCCGCAGGCACACCAGTTGGGCCTTCAGCGCGCTCGTTCTCGGAAGTTCCTCTGCTGCAGCCAGAATCTGCATCGGGACCCTCCCTCGCATTCGGTAGCCGATCGGCTACCGGCGAGAGTAGCCGATCGGCTACCGAAGCTCCAGGGTGGGATCTACAGCGACAGGATCGTCGCCGACGCGGTGCCGGGCGCGCCGTACACCTGTGCCAGCCCGACCCGGGGTCTGCCCGGCACCTGACGGTCACCGGCCTGCCCGCGCAGCTGACGGACGAGTTCGTGCACCTGCCGCAGGCCGGAGGCGCCGATGGGCTCGCCGTTGGCGATCAGGCCGCCGTCGGTGTTGACGGGCATGCTTCCGTGGATCTCCGTCGCGCCGTCGGCCAGCAGCTTCTCCTGCTCGCCGTCTGCGCACAAGCCGGTCTCGGCCATGTGGATGACCTCCGCGCCGGCGTCGGTGTCCTGGAGCTGGGCGATGTCGACGTCTTCGGGTCCGATCCCGGCCGCCTCGTAGGCGGCCCTGGCCGCGTACACAGTCGGAGAGGGATCCTCGTCGAGCGGTGCGGAGGTGGCGTGGACTTCGTAGGCGCCGAAGGTCCGCGTCCGGATCTCGCTGGCCCGCACGTAGACGGGCGTATCGGTGAACGTGCGCGCCAGGTCGCCGCGACACATGATCACCGCGGCGGCGCCCTCGTCGGGCGCACAGAACATGTACTGGGTCAACGGGTAGTTGAGCACCGGGGAGGCGAGGATCTCCTCGACCGAAATCTCCTTGCGGCGGAACGCATTCGGATTGAGGGCGCCGTTGCGGAAATTCTTGTTCGCGACCCGGGCCAGGGTCTCCTGAGAGATCCCGTGCTCGTGGATGTAGCGGTTGGCCTTCATGCCGAAGAACTTTGTGGTGACGAACTGGCCGTTCTCGGCGTACCACTGGGGCAGGGCGAGCTTGGCGGGATCGTCGGTGAAGGCGCCGCGAGGGTGCTTGTCCAGCCCGATGGCGATACCGATGTCGTACTTGCCCAGCCGGATCGTGTCCGCGGTCTGCTGGATCGCCGACGCCGAGGTGGCGCAGGCGTTGAACACGTTGGTGAAGGTGATTCCCGTCAACCCGACCAGTCGGGTGACGGCGTCGGGATTGGAGATCTCGTAGCTGCCTCCGAAACCGAACTGGATTTCCTTCCAACCGATTCCGGCGTCGGCGAGCGCGAGATCGATGGCTTCGGCGCCCATCTCCATCGCGGTCTTGTCGAACCGGCCAAACGGGTGCAGGCCGACGCCGATGATCGCAACGTCCGTGGCTGTACTGGTCACGCCGGGGCCTCCTGGTCATCGATCGGCTGGAACGCGAACGTGACGATCTCGGTCCCGTCCGCGTCGGTGGTGAACGGAATCATCGTCAGCTCGACGCGTTCGCCGAATCGCAGCTTCACGGGATCGTTTTCGGTGAGTCGGCCCTCGACCCGGATGACGGCGTCGGCGCCTTCGCCCAGTTGCACCAGGCCCACCCCGAACGGCACGAAGTCCTTGCCGGCCGGACCCATGTACGGGGCTCCGGGCGGGAATCCCTGCGTGGTCCAGGCCACCAGGGTGCCGCGGCGGGGGAGCAACGTCTGGCTCATCGCGGCGGCACTGCACCGGGGGCAGCGGTGCTGAGACGGGAAGGCGGTGGCGCCGCAGACGCCACAGGTGCTGCCGATGAGCTGGGGATCGTCATCGGGCCAGGTGGAGATCTCGGGCGCCAGCGCCCGCTGCGAGGTGGACACTCGATGACCATAAATGGAAATGTCGTTCTCGTCCAGAGAGAACGTATTGCCCGAAGTCTTCACCCGCTGGTGCGTCGCCCCTTGTTCATCACCCTGTCCGCCGCTGCCCAGTGGTCGTCAGACACCCACAGGCGCGCGAACGCCGACACGGCCTCAGCGGTCGGCACGCCCCGCATGACGCGCTTGACCTGACCGGCCGGGACCGTCGCCAGCGATCGGGCGGCCAGGCGCCACTGCTCGTCGAACGAGGCGCGGGGGATCACCTGGTCGATCAGCCCGATCCGCTCGGCCTCCGCGGCACCGAGAATGCGCCCGGTACCCGCCAGCAGGAGTGCCCGGCTGTAACCCACGAGGCCGACGAGGCGCTCGGCCCCGCCCCATGCCGGCATGATCGCGAGCGCGACCTGATTGAAGCCGATCGTCACGTCGTCGGCGGCGATGCGGATGTCGGCGGCCACGGCGAACTCTGCGCCGCCGCCGAGTGCGTGACCGTTGAGGGCGGCGACGACGGGGGCGGGAAAGCTCGCGATCCGATCGCAGATCGACCTCATCCGGACGGCCATCGCGGCGGCCTGCTCCTCGGTGCGAAGCGCACTGAGCTCCTTGAGGTCGCCGCCGGAGACGAAGGCCCGGTCGCCGGCCCCGGTGAGAACGAGACCCGCCGAACCCGAGGCGCCGTCGAGGGCCTCGTCCAGCTGATCCA
The DNA here is from genome assembly GCF_010729305.1 of Mycolicibacterium psychrotolerans. Classification (NCBI taxonomy): domain Bacteria; kingdom Bacillati; phylum Actinomycetota; class Actinomycetes; order Mycobacteriales; family Mycobacteriaceae; genus Mycobacterium; species Mycolicibacterium psychrotolerans. The sequence continues at coordinate 2,689,402 of NZ_AP022574.1, forward strand.
TCGTGTCGAGGGAGATCGCGTTGCGGGCGTGCGGCCGATCGATGGTGATGATCGCCAGACCGTCATCGATGTCGAGGTCCACCATCGACGTTCTCCCTTTTCGGTATTGGCATTCTCGCAGGCGGAGAATAGCATCGTCTCCCGGATGGGAGGTGGCGCGAAGGACATGCGAAGTATCCCCGCTGACCTGGTCAGCCGATACGAGCGCCAAGGCTGGTGGACGCGGGAGAGCCTGGGCGAGCTCGTCGCCACGGGGCTGGAGCGCAGCCGCGACACCGGCTTCCACGTCCACTCCGCGGTCCGGCCGTATGCGGGGACCTGCGGTGAGGTGGAACGCGACGCGCGCCGCCTGGCCGCCGGACTGGCCGCCCGTGGCGTCGGACCGGGCGATGTGGTCGCCCTGCAGCTGCCCAACTGGCGTGAGGCCGCCGTGACGTTCTGGGCCTCGGCCCTCCTCGGCGCGGTCATCGTCCCGATCGTGCACTTCTACGGCCGCAAGGAGTTGGCGCACATCATCGCGACCGCACGGCCGCGGGTCTTCATCACGACCGAGGCGTTCGGCCGCATGCGTTTCCAGCCCGATCTGGTCGTCGACGTCCCGATCGTCGGCCTCGTCGGTCACCACTCGTTCGACGACCTCCTGGCCGACGAGCCCTTCGAGGGCACCGTCGCCGTCGACCCGTCGGGTCCCGCCCTGATCGCGTTCACCTCCGGCACGACCCACGATCCCAAGGGCGTGATCCACAGTCACCAGACGCTGGGCTTCGAGACGCGCCAGCTACTCGAGAACTACCCGCCCGACCGTGGGCGCCAGCTCACCGCGACCCCGGTCGGGCACTTCATCGGCATGCTGGGAGCGTTCCTGATCCCGGTCCTCGAAGCGGCGCCGATCGATCTGTGCGACGTCTGGGACCCGGCGAAGGTGCTGACGCTGATCGAGCGGGACGGCCTGTCGATCGGAGGCGGCCCGCCGTTCTTCGTCACCAGTTTGCTGGACCATCCCGACTGCCGGCCCGAACACCTCGCCCACTTCACCACGGTCGGTCTCGGCGGCTCGTCGGTGCCGGCGTCGCTGACCCGGCGGCTGGCTGACCTCGGGATGTTCGTCTTCCGCTCCTACGGAAGCACCGAGCACCCGTCGATCACCGGGTCGCGCCCGGACGCGCCCGAGGCGAAGCGGCTGTTCACCGACGGTGATGTCCGGCCCGGGGTGGAGATCCGCCTCGGCCCGGACGGCGAGATCTACAGCCGTGGCCCTGATCTGTGCCTCGGGTACACCGACGCCGAGCTGACCCGGCGCGCGTTCGACGACGACGGCTGGTACCGCACCGGCGACATCGGGACCCTCGACGAGGACGGCTACCTGACCATCACCGACCGCAAGGCCGACGTCATCATCCGTGGCGGCGAGAACATCAGCGCCCTCGAGGTCGAGGAGGTGCTGCTCGCCATGCCCGCGGTGGCCGAGGCGGTCGTCGTCGCCGCGCCCGATGCGCGGTTGGGCGAGCGGGCCGCCGCGGTGCTGCGGATCCGCGACGGCCATGCGATGCCGTCGATCGAGGACGTGCGCGCCCACTTCCGCGGGGCCGGGGTGGCGACGCAGAAATGGCCCGAGGAGTTGTTGGAGGTGGACGACTATCCGAGGACCGCCAGCGGCAAGGTCCAGAAGTTCCTGGTGCGCGAACACGTCCGCCTGACGACGGCGAGGTAGGCGGGCCGTTGCGGCCGACCGCGAATGAGAATACGATTCTCGCGAGAGGATAAGGAGTTTTTCAATGGGACAACTGTCGCACCGGGTGGACATCCCCTTCCCGCTGTTCGATGCGGACAACCACCTGTACGAGCCGCCGGAGGCGCTGACCAAGTACCTCCCCAAGGAGTACAAGGACGTCGTCCAGTACGTCGAGGTCAACGGTCGCACCAAGATCGCGATCAAGGGACAGATCAGCAACTACATCCCGAACCCCACGTTCTCCGTGGTCGCCAAGCCGGGCGCGTGGGAGGAGTACTTCAAGTACGGCAATCCCGACGGCAAGAGCAAGCGCGAGCTGTTCGGCGAGCCGATGAAGGCCATCCCGGCGTTCTTCGAGCCCGAGCCGCGCATCCAGGTGATGGACGAACTGGGCATCGAACGCAGCCTGATGTTCCCGACGCTGGCGAGCCTCATCGAGGAGCGGCTCTCCGACGATCCGGTCGCCATCCATGTCCTGATCCACGCGCTCAATCAGTGGCTCGACGAGGTGTGGGGCTTCAACTACCAGAACCGCATCTTCACCACCCCGGTGATCACGCTGCCCATCGTCGAGAAGGCGATCGAGGAGCTCGAGTGGGCGGTCAAGCGCGGTGCCCGCGCGATCCTGATCCGGCCCGCCCCGGTGCCAGGTTTCCGCGGCCCGCGGTCATTCGCGCTGCCCGAGTTCGATCCGTTCTGGGAGCGCGTCGTGCATCACGACGTGTTCGTCGGCATGCACTCGTCGGACAGTGGCTACTCGCGGTACACCTCGGAGTGGGACGGCGGTGCCCAGGAGATGCTGCCGTTCCAGACGAACGCGATGTCGATCCTCAACGAGTGGCGCCCGATCCAGGATGCGGTGGCCTCCTGGGTGATCCACGGTGCGCTCTTCCGGCACCCCAAGCTGAAGGTCGGCATCGTCGAGGCCGGGTCGAAATGGATGTTCCCGCTGCTGGATTCGATGGCCGAGGTGTGGAAGAAGGCGCCGGAGGCGTTCCTGGGCAATCCCATCGAGGAGATCAAGAACCGCATCTACGTCAGCCCCTTCTACGAGGAGGGCATCGACGACCTGATCAACCTGATCGGCGTGGACCAGGTGCTGTACGGCTCGGACTGGCCGCATCCCGAGGGGCTGGCCGAGCCCACCCACTACGTCACCGCGCTCGAGCACCTCTCGGTCGAGGATCAGGCGAAGATCATGGGCGGCAACCTCGGCCGTCTGGTCACCACCTGACGTCGCATTGACCTACGTTGCCCGGTGGCAGACCATCCCCGAGATGGTCGCCGGCGCGGCGGACCGGTTCGGTGACGCCGAAGCCGTCGTCGACGGTCCGCTGCGCTTGTCCTTTTCCGAGGTGGTCGATCGGATCCGTTGTGCGGCAGGTTCCTTCGCCGATCTCGGGATCGGCGCGGGGGATCGTGCCGCGATCTGGGCGCCGAACAGCGCCGAGTGGATCATCGCCGCGTTCGGTCTGCTGACCGCCGGTGGCGTGCTGGTGCCCGTGAACACCCGGTTCAAGACCGAGGAAGCCGCAGACGTCATCGGGCGCAGCGCCGCAAAGGCGGTCCTGGTCCAACAGGGCTTCCTGGGCGTCGAATACACCGCCCCCGCGGGTGTGCCCGTCATCGACCTGAAGTCCGGGTTCCTCTCCAGCGGAAAGCCGTTCAGCCGGCCGATGCGGTCCACCGACATCTCGGACGTCATCTTCACCTCCGGCACCACCGGACGCCCCAAGGGTGTGATGATGAACCACGGCCAGAACCTGCGGCTCTACGAGGAGTGGTGCGACCTGGCCGACCTGCGCCAGGGTGACCGGTATCTGATGGTCAACCCCTACTTCCACACCTTCGGCTACAAAGCCGGATTGATCGCATCGTTCATCCGCGGGGCGACGATGCTGCCGGTACCGGTCTTCGACATCGACCGTGTTGTCGAACTCATTGCCGCAGAACGCATCACGATGCTGCCCGGACCCCCGACGCTGTACCATTCGCTGCTGGCCGCCCCGGACAAGAACAGGATGCGCAGCCTGCGCGCCGGCGTCACCGGCGCAGCCGACATCCCGGTCGAGCTGGTGCGTCGGGTGCACGAGGAGCTCCCGTTCCAGACCCTGGCGACCGGATACGGCCTCACCGAGGCCGGCACCGTGACGCTGTCGCGGCCCGGGGATTCGTTCACCGACATCGCCACCACGGCCGGGGTGGCCTGTGACGGTGTCGAGATGCGCATCGCCGCGGACGGCGAGGTGCTCGTGCGCGGATACACGGTGATGCAGGGCTATCTCGACGACCCCGCCGCCACGGCCGAGGTGATCGACGCCGACGGCTGGTTGCACACCGGCGACCTGGGCACCCTCGACGCGGGCGGTCGACTGCGGATCGTGGGCCGCAAGAAGGACATGTTCATCGTCGGCGGATTCAACGCCTACCCGGCCGAGATCGAAGGTTTCCTGCTCGAGCACCCTGCCGTCGCCCAAGCGGCGGTCATCGGGGTTGCCGACGAGCGGCTGGGACAGGTCGGGAAGGCGTTCGTGGTCCGCACGCCGACGGACGGCAGCCGGCCCGCCCTCAGCGCCGAGGAGCTGATCGCGTGGAGCCGCGACCGAATGGCCGGTTTCAAGGTGCCCCGCTCTGTAGAGTTCCTCGACGAGTTGCCGGTGAACGCGACCGGCAAGGTGATGAAGGACAGGTTGCAGAACAGTCAGCGCTGAGCATCCGCACAGCACGTAAATTGCATTTCCGCAGCCAAGAGCTTTGTCGGTAGCTCAGCGGCCGGGGTATGGTCTTGGCCATACGCAAAAAAGAAGAATGCCATTCTCAACAGCCTCTCAGGTGGGCGACACAGCAGACGAGGAGGTCGGTGTGCCGTCATTCAGGCGTCGCGGGTCGGTGATCGACGACGACCGCGCCGACGAGCCGCGCCAGGACAGCGACCCCGCGCGGGATGCGGATCAGGTTCTCGCGTTGGCGGAGGAGGCCGAAGCCGAGGCCGCAGAGGCCGAGGCGATGGCCGCCGCAGCCCGGGCCCGCGCGCGGGCACTCCGGCTGCGGCGCGAGGCCGAGGACCGGGCGGCAGCCCCCACCCGCGCGTCCGAAGCAGACGTGGTCGAGGCGCCCGAGCACGCCGTGGAGACGTCCGACGCCATCGAGGAGCCCGAGGAGACCGCACCCGTGGCCGCCGGCGGCGGTGCGCCGCGACGGCGGCCGGGGTGGCCCCGCGTGGCGCGCTATCTCGCGGCGGCGCTGGGCGTGCTCGCGACCTGCGCGCTGATCGTCGCCACGGTCTTCATGGTGATCCAGCACCGCAGCGCCGTGCACGACGAGCAGCAGCGCAGCGAGTTCTCCGCCGCCGGCAGGCAGGCCGTCGTGAACCTGATGTCGCTGGACTTCAACAACGCCCAGGAGAACGTCAACCGCATCATCGACAACTCGACCGGCCAGTTCCGGGACGACTTCAAGAACACCGCCGCGGACTTCGTCAAGATCGCCAAGGAGTCGAAGGTGGTCACCGACGTCTCCGTCAACGCCTCGGCGGTCGACTCGATGTCCGGCGATACCGCGGATGTGTTGGTAGCCGCGACATCCCGGGTCACGAACTCCTCCGGGGCCAAAGATCAGCCCCGATCGTGGAGATTGCTCGTCAGCCTGGTCCGGGAAGGCGATCAGATCAAGATGTCGAAAGTCGAGTTCGTCCCGTGAGCGCCGAAGACACCGACGCGGGCGACGAGGTGATCAGCACCACCGAGGAATCGGGGCCTGCCGACGCCGTCGAGCCACCGCGCAGGAGGAGTCCGATGGCCGCACTGCGGCGCCACCTCGGGGCGGTCGTGCTCGTGGTCGCACTGGTGGCGTCGGCCGGTGCCGCCGCAGCCGTGTACTTCTCCCAGTACCGTCAGGACCGCGAAACCGATGCGGCGGCCACGGGCGCGGCGCTCGAGGCGGCCAAGACGGGCACCGTGGCGCTGCTGTCGTACTCCCCGGACAGTCTGGACAAGGACTTCGCGGCGGCCAAGTCCCATCTGACCGGCGAATTCCTCAGCTATTACACCGACTTCACCACGAAGGTGGTCGCGCCCGCGGCCACCCAGAAGGCTGTTCAGACCAAGGCGGACGTGGTGCAGGGCGCGGTCTCGGAGATCCATCCCGACACCGCCCAGGTTCTGCTGTTCATCAACCAGACGACCCTCAGCAAGGAGAATCCCGATGGATCCTTCGCGGCGAGCAGCGTCAAGGTCGGCCTGAAGAAGATCGACGGGGCGTGGCTTATCGAGAAGTTCGACCCGGTGTGAGGCTGATATAGCCTCGGCGCCGTGACAGCGACGGCGATCCTGCCCGTGCCGGCCTCGCCAGAGTCGGCGGCCGTACTGACGCCGGTGGCCGGCACCTCGCCGCTGATCCGGATCGTGCGTGCCCTCTCGCAGGCGGCGTCCGTCGTCGTCGCCGCGCCCGCTGGGCCGGTGGTCCCGGTGCGGGAACTGCTGGTTGCCGAGGGATTCGCGGACGTCCGGGTGCTGACCGCGGACGCGCCGGGCGACCGCGCGCAGTGTCTGGCGGCGGCACTGGCGACGATCAGCCCGGGGACCCCCGTCCTGGTGCACGACATCGGATGGCCGCTTGTCGATTCGGCCACGGCGCGCCGCGTCCTGGCGGCGCTGCGCGACGGCGCCCAGGTGGTGGCGCCGGCGCGGCCGGTGACCGACAGCATCAAGACCGTCGACCGCGACGGCGTCGTGACCGCGACGCTGGACCGCGCCGAGTTGCAGGTGCTGCAGTACCCGCGCGGGTTCGACGCCGAGGTGCTCACCCGATCGGTGGCCGCAGCCGCAGGCGCCCCCGCCGACGAGCTGGACATCGCACTGCGCAGCGGCGCGCGGGTCGAACTGGTCGACGGAGATGCCGGGGCGCTGGGCGTCGAGCTGCCGAGGGACGCGGATTTCCTGGCGGCGGTCATCGAGGACCGGCGGAGCGGTTCCTCTCGGTGAGGAGCCGGTGTGCGATGCCGATGTCGCCGGCATAGGTGACCTTGAGGTTCGCGGCACTGCCGGGGAAGGTGCGCACCGCGACGTCGGTGTACCGCTCGATACACGACGACGTGTCGGTGCCCTCGAAGCCGTCCGCTTCGGCGAGCCGGTAGGCGTCGAGCAGTTCGCGCGCCCGGAACGCCTGCGGTGTCTGCACCCGGACCAGGGACCCCGGCACCGTCTCCACACCGCGATCGGTCACCCTGGCCAGGCTGTCGACCGGTAGCGCCGGCAGCGCCCCGCCGAACTCGCGCGCGAGCGCGAGCGCCGTCGCGAACATGGCGGCGCCGGCCAGCGGGCGGGCGGCATCGTGGATCACCACCGCATCGACGGCGCCAGACTCGATGTCGGCCGCCAGATGGCGCAGCATGTTCCGCTCGGAGGCGTGCCGGGTGGGGCCGCCCTCGACGAATTCGACAGAGGCATCACCGAGTTCGCGCTCGACCGTTTTACGCGCCAGCTCGGATTCGCCCTGCCGGAACACCAGGACGGTGCGCGCGATCTCCGGCACGCGTGCGAGGGTGTCCAACGACCACACCAGCATGCTGCGTCCGTCGAGCGGGAGATAGGCCTTGTTTCCGTCGGCGCCCACCCGGGTGCCCATGCCGGCCGCGAGCACGACTCCCACTGCCTCGGCGCCCATGGACGAACAGTATCTCCGGTACGGTCGACGCCCAGCACGGAAGGGGAATCACCGGTGACAGAAGGACCTGACGGAACCGACTCCGCCGTGCACCGCGTGCGGATGATGACCGGCCGGGACCCGCACGAGCAGCACCGCGTGGCCACCCCGCTGGAACTGCTGTTCGACCTGACCTTCGTGGTGGCGTTCGGTATCGCGGCGTCGCAGTTCGCCCACGCGCTGGCCGGCGGTCACGTCGCCGCGGGCTTGGCCGCGTTCTTCTTCGCGATGTTCGCCGTGTGTTGGGCATGGATCAACTTCAGCTGGTTCGCCTCGGCCTACGACACCGACGACTGGATCTACCGGCTGACGACCATGCTGCAGATGGTCGGTGTGATCGTGCTGGCGCTCGGGCTGCCGCAGATGTACGCGTCCATCGAACACGGCGGGCACGTGGACAACACCGTGGTGGTCGCCGGGTACGTGGTGATGCGGGTGGCCATGGTCGCACAGTGGCTGCGCGCGGCCCGCCAGGACCCGGCGCGCCGGCGCGCGTGCCTGACCTACGCGTGGTGGATCACGGTCGCCCAGATCGGTTGGATGGCGGCGATTTTCGTGCACACCTCCGTCCCGGTGACGGCCGCCATCGTCGTCGGTCTGGTCCTCGTCGAGATCATGGGTCCGGTCCTCGCGGAGTTCGGCAGGGGCGGCACGCCATGGCACGCCCACCACATCGTGGAGCGCTACGGGTTGTTCACGATCATCGCCCTCGGTGAAGGGGTGGTCGGCACGGTGGCGTCGCTGAGCGCGGTGGTGGACGCCCAGGGGTGGTCTGTCGACGCGGTGTTCGTCGCCGTCGCCGGCATCGGTCTGACCTTCGGCATGTGGTGGACGTATTTCGTCCTTCCGCAGGCAGACATCCTGCACGTACGACGCGAGCGCTCGTTCTGGTTCGGCTATCTGCACATCGTGGTGTTCGCGGCGATCGTCGCCACCGGCGCGGGACTGCATGCGGCGGCGTACTACATCGAGCACCACTCCGAGCTCGGCTCCACCGCCACGGTGCTCACCGTCGTCATCCCCGTCGCGGTCTACGTCGCCACGATCTACGTCCTCTACTCGGTGATGACGCGCACCGTGCTGCTGTTCCACGTCCTGCTGATGGCGTTCACCGCTGCCGTGCTCGGCCTGGCGGTCCTGCTGGCGACGCTCGGTGTGTCGATGGCCAACTGTCTGCTGGTGGTGACGCTCGCACCGGCCGTGCCGGTGCTGGGTTACGAACTGCGGGGCTACCGCCACGCGGCGGCCGCCGCGGCGGGCGCGTCCCGACGCAGCTAGCCGTTGATCCCCTCGAGCAGCATGCGATCGTCCTGCAGGGCGAGCAGCCGACGGGCCTTGCGGCGGGTGATCAGGATGCCGGCGACGGCCAGCGCCCAGACGAAGTATTGAAGCGTCCACGCGAGCCGGAACGAATCGAACGACAATCCGCCGGCGGCCTGCAGGATCATCCCCATCGCCTGCATCAGCAGCAGCGAGGCGACGAAGCCGCCCATGTTGACCATGCCTTGCGCGGTACCCAGCGTCGAGCTCGGGTTGAAGGTGCGCGCGAAGTCGAAACCGACCATGGAGCCGGGTCCGCCCACCGAGATGACCACGATCAGGATGACCAGTAACCACAGCGGCGCCCTGCCGGGGAGCGCGAGGACGACGGTCCACGCCGCGGCGTTGGCGGCGATGATGGCGAGCACCAGCCGCGACCGCCGGTGCGGCAGTCGGCCGGTGACGATGCCGATCACCACGCCTGCGCAGATCGCGGCCACCACGGAGACGGTCAGCAGCGTGCCCGCCATGCCCGTCGAGAGGCCCTGTGCGACGGTCAGGTAGGGCACGCCCCACATCAGCGCGAAGACGGTCACCGAGAACTGGGTGCCCATGTGGGTGAAGAAACCGAGCCGCGTTCCGGGCCGCAACCAGACGGTCTTGACGCTCGCGATCGTCTCGCGCATCCCCATCGTCTCCGCGGCTACGGCGACGCCGTCGGGCGCGTTGCGCACCAGTGCGGCGACCAGCACGATCACCAGCGCGCCGCCGGCCGCAGCCGAGGTGTAGGCGGCCGTCCAGCCCGACGCGGACAGCAACGCCAGGAACGGCACCGCGGAGAGCACCTGCCCCAGCTGGCCGCAGATCCCGGTCAGCTGCGTGACCAGCGGGATCTGGCGCGGTGCGAACCAGCGTGGCACCAGCCGCAGCACCGAGATGAACGTGACCGCATCGCCGAGCCCCACGACGGCGCGCGCAGCGATGGCCAGTGGCAGCGACTCGGTGACGGCGAGGATCAGCTGCCCGGCGCCCATCAGCGTCGCTCCCGACACGATCAGTGCCCGTGATCCGTAGCGGTCGAGCAACAGTCCTGCCGGCACCTGAGCGCCCGCATAGACCACGACCTGCAGGACGACGAACATCGACAGCAGGCCGGGACCGGCGGCGAACCGCTCGGCGGCGGGCAGACCGGACACGCCCAAGGTGGTGCGATCGAGAACAGCCACGATGTAGGCGAGAAGCCCGGTCGCCCAGACGATCCAGGGACGCACGGTGGAACCTCTCGGCACGAGATCACGAAATGTCTGAATGTCCTGCAGTGCAGGACCGCTTCACATCCTCGCCCACGCGGCCCCGCGAACGCCAACCAGTTACGTCATACGTTCCGACTACAGAGGGTGTAGACGGCGGCAAACAAGTTGGCTGAAAGTGCACACTCGCGTCGTCAAATTTGCTGTACTGACCCGATCATCGCAGATGACCGGCATGAAATTGGAAGCGTAGGCTGTGGTTCCGCGTGGGAGAATACTTCGCTCATGCGGTAGGCAGGGGGGTTAGAGTGGGGGTGCACTGTGCGGATCGCCACGTGGTATCCCGACGGCAGTGTTGAGGGGGTGCCGCTGTGGCTGAATATCGACTCGAGGATCTAGCGCGGGAGTCCGGCGTCAGCACCCGCAACATCCGCGCCTACCGCGAGCGTGGCCTGCTGGACCCGCCGCGGCGCGTGGGCCGTTCCGCGCTCTACGACGACTATCACCTCTCGCAGCTGAACACGATCAGCCAGCTGCTCCGTAAGGGGTACAACTCCGCCCACATCGCCGAGTTCTTCACCAGCATGCGCCAGGGGGAGGACCTCGCCGACATCCTGGGCCTGCAGCGCGCCGTTCTGGGCCCCGAGTCCGAACATCACGACCGTTCGACGCTGGCGATCGACCCGGATTCGCCCGAGGCCCGACAGCTGATCACGCACGGCATGGCCGAGATGGTGGGCCGGAAGGTCATGCTCATCGACGGTGACGCAGCCGAGATCTTGGCGCGCTCGCCGGATCACATGCGCTACGTCCGCGCGCTGCTGCGGTTCGTCGACGCCGCGGATAAGTCGTTCGATCTGCTCGCCGAGGCTTTCGTCGACAGTCTGGTCGAGCTGTATCAGGCAGAGGTCGGGCCCGGCTACCTCCCCAAGCCCGAGGACATGGGCCGGCTCCGGCAGGTCGTCGCCGATTATCGGCTGCTGGGGGAGAAGGTGATGGCGTCGCGATTCGACCAGGCGACCCGCCGCCTGATGGTGGCCTCGGCGTCGGACTACACGGCCGGCATCCTGTTGACCGGCGCCTGGGAGCGGCCGACGGGGTGACCGCCCACCTCCGACGAAGTGATGCAGTTGTGACGGTGGCGGCTCGCGTGAAAAGAGATGTTCCTGTCATACGCTGTGGCACGTGTCGATGTCGCGGCGTGACGTCCTGCGCTACGCCGCTGCGGCGGCGCCGGCGGCGCTGGGGCTGAGCGCGCTGTCGGCGATGGTGCCCGGCGCGACTGCGTCCGCGGCGCCTCTCGGGGTCCTGCTGGATTACGCGGCGGGGGTCATCAACGCTGCTGATCTGCGCGCCTCCGGCGCCGTCGGGGCGATCCGTTACGTGTCCGACCGCAGACCCGGCGGTGCGTGGATGCTCGGCAAGCCGATTCAGCTGGCCGAGGCCCGCGACCTCTATCGGGGCGGACTCAAGATCGTGTCCTGCTATCAGTACGGCAAGCAGGACACCGCCGACTGGCTGGCCGGCGAGCCGGCAGGAATTCAGCATGCCCAGCGCGGCTGGCAACTCCACGTCGCGGCGGGCGGGTCGTACGGCGCGCCGATCTATACCTCCATCGACGACGACCCGACCTTCGAGCAGTACAAACGCCAGGTGGCCCCCTACCTGCGCGGGTGGGAGCGGGTGCTCGGGCACCAGCGGGTCGGTGTCTACGGGAACTCGAAGACGATCGAGTGGGCGCTGCAGGACGGTCTCGGTTCGTACTTCTGGCAGCACAACTGGGGATCGCCCGGTCGCGTCGCGCATCCCGCCGCGCATCTGCACCAGGTGGAGATCGACTCTCGCACCGTGGCCGGCATCGGCGTCGACATCAATCACATTCTCAAGCCGAATTTCGGGGCCTGGGACTAGAGCACTGCGGGCACCGAATCGGCGCGGCCGACAGACTTACTGATCGGTAAGGTTGTGCAGCAAACACCTGTCCACTCGGCGAAATCGCGACCATACAGTTCTGCCGGGGTTGTCGAGCACGTGCGCCACGCCGGGACCGGTAGTGCGAACGCAGGTTTCCAGATAACGATTGCATAACAATGCGGCCTTGAACTGCGCTTCTATCTTACTGGACCGTAACCACCCGCCAGCAGGACGTTTGTCCCGGAAGGGATCCGACCGTGTTCGGGCCGGTGTTATGCAACATTCTGTTACCCACGCGTAGAACTCGCTAGTAACCATTTTCGGGGCGAAACTGGGGTCGTCTCTTATGACACTCTTAGTACGGCTGCAGTGTCCGCCACGGCTCCTCATGCGTTCGAGGCTCCGCGGCGAGACCAGCCGGATTCGACGCCGAATCGCACTGGCCCCGCAGAAGGGCTCGTCCGACGCCAACGACGAGCACACGAGCCCCACCCGAGCACCGACGACCGCGCCCTTTAAGCCGCGAACGCATCACCGAGGAGAACACACGACGTGACGATCAACGACCAGCACCGCGCGACCACCAGCTCCGAGTCCGAAGGCGGTCCGGCCTTCGAATCTCTGGCGGGAGCGCACGCACTCGTCGATCGACTGCACGCCGGCGAACCGTACGCCGTCGCGTTCGGCGGCCAGGGCGGCCCCTGGCTGGAAAACCTGGAGGAGCTGGTCAACTCCGCCGGGATCGAGTCCGAGATCAGCCAGCTGGTCGCTGAGGCGGAACTGCTGCTCGAGCCGTTGGCCCGGGAACTGGTCGTGGTCCGGCCGATCGGCTTCGAGCCGATGAAGTGGATCCGCGCGCTGGCCGCCGACGAGCCGCTGCCGGCCCTCAAGGACCTCACCACCGCCGCCATCTCCGGCCCCGGCATCCTGCTGACCCAGATGGCCGCCCAGCGGGCGCTCAAGCGCCAGGGGCTGGACCTGGAGGGCCACCCGCCGGTCGCGATCGCCGGGCACTCGCAGGGCGTGACCGCCGTCGAGTCCCTCAAGGCCGGCGGTGCGCGTGACGCCGAGTTGCTGGCCATCGGACAGCTCATCGGCGCTGCGGGCTCGCTGGTGTCGCGCCGTCGCGGCATGGTCGGTCGCGGCGACAAATCGCCGATGGTGTCGGTGACCAATGTCGACCCGGCCCGCATGGCCGAGCTCCTCGACGAATTCGCCCAGGACGTGCGCACGGTCCTGGCTCCCGCGCTCTCCATCCGCAACGGCCGCCGCTCGGTGGTCATCACCGGCACGCCCGAGCAGCTGGCCCGCTTCGAGCTCTACTGCGAGAAGATCACCGAGCGCGAAGAGGCCGAACGCAAGAACAAGACGCGCGGCGGCGCCATCTTCCGCCCGGTGTTCAACCAGCTCAATGTGGAGGTCGGCTTCCACACCCCGCGGCTGGCCGACGGAGTCGACCTGGTCGAGGAGTGGGCGGCGCGCACCGGTCTGGACCGTGACCTCACCCGCATGCTCACCGAGCACATCTTCATCAAGCCGGTCGACTGGGTTTCCGAGGTCGAAGGGCTCGCCGCAGCGGGCGCCAAGTGGATCATCGACCTGGGCCCGAGCGACACCGTGACGCGGCTGACCGCCCCGGTGATCCGCGGCCTCGGCATCGGCATCGTCGCGGCCGCCACCCGCGCCGGGCAGCGCAGCCTGTTCACCGTCGGCGCCGCGCCCGATGTGGCGCCGGCCTGGTCGAGCTACGCACCGACCCCGGTCGCCCTGCCCGGCGGCTCGGTGAAGGCGTCGACGAAGTTCACCCGCCTCACCGGCCGCTCGCCGATCCTGCTCGCAGGCATGACGCCCACGACGGTCGACGCCAAGATCGTCGCGGCGGCGGCCAACGCCGGGCACTGGGCCGAGCTCGCCGGTGGCGGTCAGGTCACCGAGGAGATCTTCGACGCCCGCATCCAGGAGCTGACCCAGCTGCTCGAGCCGGGCCGTGCCGTGCAGTTCAACTCGCTGTTCCTCGATCCGTACCTGTGGAAGCTGCAGGTCGGCGGTAAGCGGCTGGTGCAGAAGGCGCGTCAGTCCGGGGCACCGATCGACGGCGTCGTCGTCACCGCGGGCATCCCCGACCTCGAAGAGGCCGTGGACCTCATCGAGGAGCTCAACACCGTCGGCATCACCCACGTGACCTTCAAGCCCGGAACGGTCGACCAGATCAAGTCGGTCATCAAGATCGCCGCCGAGGTGCCCGCCCGCGACGTCATCGTCCACATCGAGGGCGGCCGCGCCGGCGGACACCACTCCTGGGAGGACCTCGACGACCTGCTGCTGTCCACCTACGGGGAGCTGCGCAAGTACCGCAACATCACGATCTGCGTCGGCGGTGGCGTCGGCACCCCCGAGCGGGCGGCCGAGTACCTCTGCGGTGACTGGGCCAAGGCCTACGGCTTCCCGGCCATGCCGGTGGACGGCATCCTGGTCGGCACCGCGGCGATGGCCACCAAGGAGGCGACCACCTCGCCTGCGGTCAAGCGGATGCTGGTGGAGACCAGCGGCACCGACACCTGGGTCGGTGCCGGCAGGGCAATCAACGGAATGGCCAGCGGCCGTAGCCAGTTGGGCGCCGACATCCACGAGATCGACAACGCCGCCTCCCGCTGCGGTCGCCTGCTCGACGAGGTCGCCGGTGACGCCGACGCCGTCGCCGAGCGACGCGACGAGATCATCGCCGCGATGGCCGCCACGGCCAAGCCGTACTTCGGTGACGCCGGCGACATGACCTACCTGCAGTGGCTGCAGCGCTACGTGGAACTGGCCATCGGCGCCGGCGACAGCACCGCCGAGACCATGGCCCCCGGCAGCCCCTGGCTGGCCGTCACCTGGCGGGACCGGTTCGCCGACATGCTCAAGCGCGCCGAGGCACGGTTGTCCGAGAAGGACTTCGGCCCGATCGAGACGTTGTTCGGCGCCGACGGCGACGCCCTGCTCGACGATCCGCAGTCGGCGATCGCCGCCCTGCTCACCCGCTACCCGGACGCCGAGACGGTGCGGTTGCATCCGGCCGACCTGCCGTTCTTCGTGACGCTGTGCAAGACGCCGGGCAAGCCGGTCAACTTCGTGCCCGTCATCGACAAGGACGTCCGGCGCTGGTGGCGCAGTGACTCCCTGTGGCAGGCGCACGACGCCCGCTACACCGCCGACCAGGTGTGCATCATCCCGGGCACCCAGGCGGTCGCCGGTATCACCCGCGTCGACGAGCCGGTCGGCGACCTGCTCGACCGCTTCGAGCAGGAGATCGTGGACCGCGTGCTGGCCTCCGGTGCGCAACCGGTGCCGGTGGTGTCGCGCCGTCAGGCCCGCGCCGACGTCAGCGGTCCGCTGGCCGTCGTGCTCGACTCGCCCGACGTGCTGTGGGCAGGCCGCACCGCGATCAACCCGGTGCACCGCATCGGCGCCCCCGGCGAGTGGCAGGTCAACGACGTGCCCGGCAAGCCCAGCGCCACCCATCCGAACACCGGGGCGCGGTTGGAACTGGCCGCGGATTCGGATCGGCGGGCAGGAGCGGAGCGACCGGGGGATGTCGCTGTGACGCTGAGTGTTCCGCTGTCCGACATCTGGATTGAGATCCGCTTCACGCTGCCCTCGTGCACGGTCGACGGCGGTATGCCCATCGTCACCGTCGAGGACGCTTCGAAGGCCATGCGCGCGGTGCTGGCGATCGCGGCCGGTGTGGACGGCCCGGATGCGCTTCCGGCCGTCGTCGACAACACCGCGACGGTCACCGTCGAATGGGACCCGGAGAAGGTCGCCGACCACACCGGTGTCACCGCGACCTTCGGCGCTCCGCTGGCGCCGGGCCTCACGCTGGTGCCCGACGCCCTGGTCGGCCTGTGCTGGCCCGCGGTGTTCTCGGCCATCGGGTCCGCGGTCACCGGTGACGACTTCCCCGTCGTCGAGGGCCTGCTGAGCCTGGTGCACCTGGATCACGCGGCGCACCTGCTCGCTACGATGCCGTCGACCAAGGCCGAATTGACCATCACCGCAACGGCTTCGGCGGCAACCGACACCGAGGTCGGGCGTGTCGTCCCGGTCATCGTGACGATCGCCGACTCCGAGGGCACCGCCCTGGCCACGCTCGAGGAGCGGTTCGCGATCCGCGGCCGCACCGGCCCCGCCGAGCTGACCGATCCGCCGCGCGCCGGCGGAGCCATCACCGACAACGCGACCGATACCCCGCGGCGCCGCCGCCGCGATGTCGTCGTCAACGCCCCGGTCGACATGAGTGCGTTCGCGGTGGTGTCCGGTGACCACAACCCGATCCACACCGATCGCGCCGCGGCGCTGCTCGCCGGTCTGAAAACCCCCATCGTGCACGGCATGTGGCTCTCGGCCGCCGCGCAGCACGCGGTCACCGCGACCGACGGCCGCGCGACCCCGCCGGCGCGTCTGGTCGGCTGGACGTCCCGTTTCCTGGGCATGGTGCTGCCCGGCGACGAGATCGAGTTCCGCGTCGACCGGGTCGGCATCGACCGCGGGGCGGAGATCGTCGAGGTGGCGGCTAAGGTCGGTGGCGAGCTCGTGATGGCCGCGACCGCGCAACTGGCCGCTCCCAAGACCGTCTATGCCTTCCCGGGCCAGGGCATCCAGTCCAAGGGCATGGGGATGGACGTGCGGGCGCGTTCCAAGGCCGCCCGCAAGGTCTGGGACATCGCGGACAAGTTCACCCGCGAGACGCTCGGCTTCTCGGTGCTGCACGTGGTGCGCGACAACCCGACCAGCCTGATCGCCTCCGGTGTGCACTACCACCATCCCGAGGGCGTGCTGTACCTGACGCAGTTCACCCAGGTCGCGATGGCGACCGTGGCGGCCGCCCAGGTCGCCGAGATGCGCGAGCAGGGCGCCTTCGTCGAGGGCGCGATCGCGTGCGGTCACTCCGTCGGCGAGTACACCGCGCTGGCGTGCGTCTCCGGTGTGTACGAGCTGCCGGCGCTGCTCGAGGTGGTGTTCCACCGCGGGTCGAAGATGCACGACATCGTGCCGCGCGACGCGCAGGGCCGGTCCAACTACCGGCTGGCCGCCATCCGGCCCTCGCAGATCGACCTCGACGATGCGGACGTGAAGGACTTCGTCGCCGAGATCTCCGAGCGCACTGGTGAATTTCTCGAGATCGTCAACTTCAACCTGCGCGGTTCGCAGTACGCCATCGCCGGTACCGTCGCGGGCCTCGAGGCACTCGAGGAAGAGGTCGAGCGCCGCCGCGAGATGAGCGGCGGGAAGCGGTCTTTCATCCTGGTGCCCGGCATCGATGTGCCGTTCCACTCCTCGGTGCTGCGGGTCGGCGTCGCCGACTTCCGCCGCGCGCTGGAGCGGGTCATGCCCGAGGACACGGATCCCGAGCTGCTGGTCGGTCGCTACATCCCGAACCTGGTGCCGCGGCCGTTCACCCTCGACCGCGACTTCGTGCAGGAGATCCGCGATCTGGTGCCTGCCGAGCCGCTCGACGAGATCCTGGCCGACTACGACACGTGGCGTAACGAACGTCCGGCGGAGTTGTGCCGCAAGCTCGTCATCGAGCTGCTCGCCTGGCAGTTCGCCAGCCCGGTGCGCTGGATCGAGACCCAGGATCTGCTGTTCATCGAGGAGGCCGCGGGCGGTCTCGGGGTGGAGCGCTTCGTCGAGATCGGCGTCAAGAACGCGCCGACCGTCGCCGGCCTTGCGACCAACACGCTGAAACTGCCGGAGTACTCGCACAACACCACCGAGGTGCTCAACGCCGAGCGTGACGCCGCGGTGCTGTTCGCGACCGACACCGATCCCGAGCCGGACATCGAGGACACCCCGCCGGCTCCCGCGTCCGCCGAGCCGGAGGCCGTCCCCGCGGAGGCGGCGCCCGCCGCACCCGCGCCGGCCGCCGCGCCCAGCGGCGGACCCCGGCCCGACGATCTGACCTTCGACGCCTCGGACGCCACGATGGCGCTGATCGCGCTGTCGGCGAAGATCCGCATCGACCAGATCGAACCGCTGGACTCCATCGAGTCGATCACCGACGGCGCGTCCTCGCGACGCAATCAGATGCTCGTCGACCTCGGATCGGAGCTGAACCTCGGCGCGATCGACGGTGCGGCAGAAGCGGATCTGGCCGGGCTGAAGTCTCAGGTCACCAAGCTGGCCCGGACGTACAAGCCGTTCGGCCCGGTGCTCTCCGACGCGATCAACGACCAGTTGCGGACGGTCTTCGGGCCGTCGGGCAAGCGGCCGGCCTACCTCACCGAGCGGGTCACCAAGACCTGGGAACTGGGCGAGGGCTGGGCCAAGCACGTCACCGTCGAGGTGGCGCTGGGCACCCGTGAGGGGTCCAGTGTCCGCGGTGGGGCGCTGGGCGGTCTGCACGACGGCGCGCTGGCCGACGCGGCCGCCGTGGACAAGACCATCGACGCCGCGGTGGCGGCCGTGGCGGCACGCCGCGGCGTGTCGGTGGCGCTGCCCTCGGCCGGTGGCGCAGGCGGCGGTGTCGTCGACTCCGCCGCGCTGGGTGAGTTCGCCGAGCAGGTCACCGGACCCGACGGTGTGCTCGCGTCGGCGGCGCGCACGATCCTCGATCAGCTGGGCCTGGGCGCCCCGTTCGTCACGCCGGATTCCTCAGCGGACGCGGAGCTAATCGATCTGGTCACCGCCGAACTGGGGTCGGACTGGCCGCGCCTGGTGGCGCCGTCGTTCGACGCCCGCAAGGCGGTGCTGCTCGACGACCGGTGGGCCAGTGCCCGTGAGGATCTCGTCAAGATCTGGCTGATGGAGCCCGACGAGGTCGAGGCGCAATGGTCTCGCCTGGCGGAGCGCTTCGAGGGCGCAGGCCACGTGGTCGGCACCCAGGCGACGTACTGGCAGGGCAAGGCGCTTGCTGCGGGACGTACCGTCCACGCATCGCTGTACGCCCGCGCGGCAGCGGGGGCGGAGAACCCGGGCAAGGGTTGCTACAGCGACGAGGTCGCGGTCGTCACCGGCGCCTCGAAGGGCTCGATCGCCGCCTCGGTGGTTGCGCAGCTGCTCGCCGGTGGTGCGACCGTCATCGCGACGACGTCCAAGCTGGACGACTCCCGGCTCGGCTTCTACCGCAATCTCTACCGGGACAACGCGTGCTTCGGCGCCCAGCTCTGGGTGCTGCCGGCGAACATGGCCTCCTACAACGACATCGATGCGCTGGTCGAGTGGGTCGGCACCGAGCAGACCGAGAGCCTCGGGCCCAAGTCGATCCACATCAAGGACGCGCTGTCGCCGACGTTGCTGTTCCCCTTCGCCGCGCCGCGGGTGGGTGGCGACCTCTCCGACGCCGGTGCGCGCTCGGAGATGGAGATGAAGGTCCTGCTGTGGGCCGTGCAGCGGCTGATCGCCGGGCTGTCCCACATCGGTGCCGACCGCGACATCGCGGCCCGACTGCACGTGGTGCTGCCGGGCTCGCCCAACCGCGGCATGTTCGGCGGCGACGGCGCCTACGGCGAGGCCAAGGCCGCGCTGGACGCGGTGGTGTCGCGCTGGAAGGCCGAGACCTCGTGGGCGCAGCGGGTCAGCCTGGCTCACGCGCTGATCGGGTGGACCCGCGGGACCGGGCTGATGGGCCACAACGACGTCATCGTCGATGCGGTCGAGGAGGCCGGGGTGACCACCTACTCGACCGAGCAGATGGCCAGCATGCTGCTGGACCTGTGCGACGTCGAGTCGAAGGTTGCGGCGGCTCAGGAACCTGTGCAGGCCGACCTGACGGGCGGACTGGCCGAGGCCGACCTCGACCTGTCCGAGCTGGCCGCGAAGGCCCGTGACGACGCCGCAGAGGCGCCGGCCGAGGAGGAGACCGAGGAAGAGGCTGCCGGCCATACGGTTTCGGCTCTGCCGTCCCCGCCGCGTCCCGTCCCGGCATCCCCGGCGCCGGAGTGGGCCGACCTCGACGTCGACCCGGCCGATCTCATCGTCATCGTCGGCGGCGCCGAACTGGGTCCGTACGGCTCGTCGCGCACCCGCTTCGAGATGGAGGTCGACAACGAGCTCTCGGCGGCCGGCGTGCTCGAGCTGGCCTGGACGACCGGGCTGATCACGTGGGAGGACGACCCGCAACCGGGTTGGTACGACACGGAATCCGGCGAGCTCGTCGACGAGTCCGAGCTGGTCGAGCGGTATCACGACACCGTGGTGGAGCGTTGTGGCATCCGCGAGTTCGTCGACGACGGTGCTATCGACCCCGATCACGCGTCGCCGCTTCTGGTCAGTGTGTTCCTGGACAAGGACTTCCGGTTCGTGGTCTCCAGCGAGGCCGACGCGCGGGCGTTCGTCGAGTTCGACCCGGAGCACACCGTGGCCCGGCCGATTCCGGACAGCGGTGACTGGGAGGTGATCCGCAAGGCGGGCACCGAGATTCGCGTGCCGCGAAAGACGAAGCTGTCGCGGACCGTGGGCGCCCAGATTCCCACCGGCTTCGATCCGACGGTGTGGGGCATCAGCCCCGACATGGCGACCTCGATCGACCGGGTGGCGCTGTGGAACATCGTGGCGACCGTGGACGCGTTCCTGTCGTCGGGGTTCACCCCGGCTGAGCTGATGCGGTGGGTGCACCCGAGCCTGGTGGCCTCCACGCAGGGCACCGGCATGGGCGGCATGACGTCGATGCAGACCATGTACCACGGCAACCTGCTGGGTCGCAGCAAGCCCAACGACATCCTGCAGGAGGTGCTGCCCAACGTCGTTGCGGCACACGTCATGCAGTCCTATGTCGGCGGCTACGGCGCGATGGTGCACCCGGTCGGTGCATGCGCGACCGCGGCGGTCTCGGTCGAGGAGGGCGTCGACAAGATCCGCCTCGGCAAGGCCGAGTTGGTCGTGGCGGGCGGCTTCGACGACCTGACGCTCGAGGCGATCATCGGATTCGGTGACATGGCGGCCACCGCCGACACCGAGATGATGCGCGCCAAGGGCATCAGCGACTCGAAGATCTCCCGGGCGAACGATCGGCGCCGGCTCGGCTTCCTGGAGGCCGAGGGCGGCGGCACGATTCTGCTGGCCCGTGGTGACCTGGCGGTGAAGATGGGTCTGCCGGTGCTCGCGGTGGTCGCGTACGCGCAGTCGTTCGCCGACGGCGTGCACACCTCGATCCCGGCACCCGGGCTCGGCGCGCTGGGCGCCGGTCGTGGCGGCAGGGACTCGGTGCTGGCCCGTTCGCTGGCCAAGCTGGGCGTGGGTGCCGACGACATCGCGGTGATCTCCAAGCACGACACCTCGACGCTGGCCAACGACCCCAACGAGACCGAGTTGCACGAGCGGCTCGCGGCCTCACTGGGCCGGTCCGACGGGGCGCCGCTGTTCGTGATCAGTCAGAAGAGCCTGACCGGCCACGCCAAGGGCGGTGCCGCGGTCTTCCAGATGATCGGGTTGTGCCAGGTCCTGCGCGACGGCGTCATTCCGCCGAACCGCAGCCTGGACTGTGTGGACGACGAGCTGGCGACCTCGGCGCACTTCGTGTGGCCGCGGGAGACGCTGCGGCTGGGCGAGAAGTACCCGCTCAAGGCCGGTCTGGTGACCAGCCTCGGGTTCGGTCACGTCTCGGGCCTGATCGCGCTGGTGCATCCGCAGGCGTTCCTGGCCACGCTGACTCCCGAGCAGCGGGCGGACTACACCGCCCAGGCCCAGGAGCGCACGCTGGCCGGTCAGCGCAGGCTGGCCTCGGCGATCGCGGGCGGACAGCCGCTGTATGAGCGGCCCGCCGACCGGCGCTTCGACCACGATCACCCGGAGAAGGCGCAGGAAGCGGCCATGCTGCTGGACATGGCGTCCCGACTCGGGGAGAACGGCGTGTATCAGCGGTGACCCGTGAGATAGCGTGCTGCCCGTGGGCATCGTCGGGATAGGCATCGACCTCGTTTCCATCCCGGACTTCGCCGAGCAGGTGGACCGGCCGGGCACGGTGTTCGCCGAGACGTTCACGCCAGGGGAGCGGCGCGACGCCGCCGACAAGAGTTCGTCGGCGGCGCGCCACCTGGCGGCGAGGTGGGCGGCCAAGGAGGCCGTGATCAAGGCATGGTCGGGGTCGCGGTTCTCCAAGAGGCCGGTGCTGCCCGAGGCGATCCACCGGGACATCGAGGTGATCACCGACATGTGGGGCCGTCCGCGGGTCCGGCTCTCGGGTGCGGTGGCCGAGCATCTCAAAGAGGTGACCATCCACCTGTCGCTGACCCACGAGGCGGACACCGCCGCGGCGGTCGCGATCCTCGAGGAGCGGTAGCGCCGGACTACCCTCGACGCCATGAGCGATCTCGTCCAGCGCGTGCGTGACGTGCTGCCCTCGGTGCGGGCCGACCTCGAGGATCTGGTGCGCATCGAGTCGGTCTGGGCCGACCCGCGGCGCCGCCCGGAGGTGCAACGCAGCGCCGCGGCGGTGTCGAAGCTGTTGTCCGACGCCGGTTTCGGTGACGTTCGCATCGTCGCCGAGGGCGGGGCGCCGGCGGTCATCGCCCACCACCCCGCGCCCGACGGGGCGCCGACGGTCCTGTTGTACGCCCACCACGACGTGCAGCCAGAAGGCGACGCCGGGGCGTGGCACTCCGCGCCGTTCGACCCCACCGAACGCGACGGCAGGCTCTACGGACGTGGCACCGCCGACGACAAGGCGGGCATCGCCACGCATCTGGCAGCGTTCCGCGCCCACGGTGGCAATCCGCCGGTCGGGGTGACCGTCTTCGTGGAGGGGGAGGAGGAGTCGGGGTCGCCCTCGCTGTCGCGGCTACTGGCTGCGCACAAGGACGCGCTGGCCGCCGACGTCATCGTGATCGCCGACTCCGACAACTGGAGCACCGACATCCCGTCGCTGACGGTCTCGTTGCGGGGTCTCGCCGATTGCATCGTCGAGGTCGCGACCCTCGACCACGGACTGCACTCGGGCATGTGGGGCGGGGTGGTGCCCGACGCGCTCACGGCCCTGGTCCGCCTGCTGGCCGGCATGCACGACGACGACGGCAACGTCGCCGTGGAGGGGCTGCACGAATCCGTCGCCGCCGACGTCGACTACACCGCCGAGCGGGTGCGTGCCGACACCGGGTTGCTCGACGGGGTGCGCGAGATCGGTTCCGGGTCAGTGGCGCAACGGCTTTGGGCCAAGCCTGCGATCACCGTCATCGGCATCGACACCACCCCGATCGACAAGTCGTCGAACACCCTCATCCCGTCGGCGCGGGCGAAGGTGAGCATGCGCGTGGCGCCCGGCGGTGACGCCGCGGAGCATCTGGCCGCGCTGACCCGTCACCTGGAGCGGCACGCGCCGTGGGGCGCGCGCGTCACCGTCACGCCCGGCGACGTCGGCCAGCCGTATGCCATCGACGCCGGCGGACCGGTGTACGACGCGGCGCGGGAGGCTTTCCGGGAGGCGTGGGGCACGGACGCCGTCGACACCGGTGTCGGGGGATCGATTCCGTTCATCGCCGCGTTCGCGGGCGCGTTTCCGGATGCCAAGATCCTCGTGACCGGTGTGGAGGATCCGGACACCCAGGCGCACAGCATCAACGAGAGCCTGCACCTGGGCGTGCTGGAGCGGGCCGCGACCGCCGAGGCGCTGCTTCTCGAGAAACTCGGATCAGACCGACAGGTCGCGCCGTAGCTTCGCCACGTGGCCGGTGGCGCGGATGTTGTACTGCGCCACCTCGATCTTGCCCTTCTCGTCGACGACGAAGGTGGAGCGGATCACGCCCTGCACGGTCTTGCCGTACATCGTCTTCTCGCCGTAGGCGCCCCATGCCTCCAGCACGCTGCGGTCGGGATCCGAGAGCAGCGGAAAAGTGAGTCCCTCCTTGTCGCGGAACTTCGCGAGCTTCTCGGGCTTGTCGGGCGAGATGCCGACGACGTCGAGGCCCGCCTCGTTGAGTTCGGCGAGGTTGTCCCGGAAGTCGCACGCCTCCTTGGTGCAGCCCGGCGTGGAGGCGGCCGGGTAGAAATACACGATGACTCTGCGGCCTCCGAAGTCCGAGAGTTCGACGGTCTTGCCGTCGGCGTCGGGAAGGCTGAACGCAGGCGCTGTGTCGCCGGCCTCGAGCCGGGTTTTCTGCGGCATGGGTCGTGGTCTCCTGGTGATCTGTGACCGGGCGCTGCGGTGCGCACCGGCTGAACTAGGGTAGTGCGGCAGGACAAGGGCGGGCGGAAACAGGCGGAGGCATACGTGGCGGATCGTGATCCCGACACCATCAAGGCCGAGATCGACGAGGCACGCGATCAGTTGGCCGTGACCGTCGACTCGTTGACGGCGCGGGCCAACCCGCGGCGGCTCGCCGACGACCTGAAGGCGGGCGTGGTGCGCTTCGTCAAGCGACCGCCGGTGGCCATCACGCTGGCCGGGGTCGGCGTTCTGGTGCTCGTGGTGACCGTGCGGCGCGCTCGCCGCTGACACATTCAGCGACGACGCGCCGAACGGAACCAGTCGGAGAAGGAAAAGCCGGGCGGGTTCGCGACGCGTCCGAGTCGGCTGCAGCTGTGGACCAGCACCGGACGTGGTGCGACGCTGTTCTCAGCCGCGCCGTCTGTCGCGATTCCGGTCGACACCGGTTCCGCCAGCCCTGACATCAGCTAATTTCCTCGTTTCGTGCCGCAAAGGTGACCCCGAACGGTTCCCCTGCTCAACAGCTAACGGAACAGTAGCACCGGCTTCGCTCTTTGCCCAGCGCAATCGCCATCTTTTCGACGGCTCCGTCGAATGTCGGTTACCGTAAGTCGAGTTTGACGCCTGGGGCTATTGCGGTCCGGACGGTGACTTCTAGCACATCGGTGGCCGATCGAGTGCGATTACACAAAGATTTTTCAAGATCGTCAATTACTCGGCCTGGCGACGGCCGGTAGAGACGGTCGCGAGATCGCCGACCGAGTCATCTACGCTGACGGCTGACCCACGAGCAAAGGAGACGCGCGATGGCGTGGTTTCTCGCCCTGCAGGGCCCGTCCCAACCGAGTCACCAGGCTTCGGTGTACGAGCTGCAGGATCTGACCGACGTCGATCAGCTCGCGCAGGAGCTCGTCAGCGCTGTGACGCTGGACCGTGTGGTCCCGATTCCGGCGATGTTGCCGCAGAACAACCGCAAGCGGCAGAAGGTCACGCTTTACGTGCGGCCCGCCGCCTGGGCGATGTGGACCTTCTACGAACTCAGCGAGGATGACCGCCGCGCGCTGATGAAGGACAACCCGCTCGTGCAGGCCATCCAGCAGCATCAGCAGCAGCACGTCGGACAGCCGGGTGCGCAGGTCAATCCTCTGCTCGGGCAGCCGGGGCCGGGCGCGCCACGGCGCTGAGCCCGCATCTCATCACTTTTCGGCCGGTCCGCCGTCGCGACGCTGTAGGTTCTCAGGTCACGTCTGAACCATCGCTGGACCGAAGAGGTGTTCCGTGCGGCTACCGTTCCTTGCCCTGCCGGCCGGCTGGTTGCTGCTCGCCGCGCTGTGGTCTCCGGTGGCCACCGCCGAACCCGACGTCGCGCCGGCGACACCGGGGGAACCTGTCGTGGCGGCCGCAGCCGACCCCGTCGCCGCGCCCGTCGCCGCGCCCGTCGACGCGCCTCCCGAGGGCGCTGTCGTGTCGCCGCCCCCGGCGACCACCACCAGCCCGGACGGCTGGACTCTCACCGTGGGCGCCAAGGACGAGACCCAGAAGATCATCGCGCCGTTGACGACGGCGATCTCGTCCCGGGAGTACGAGGTCGGCGGCGTCTTCACCGCATCGATGTCCGGGCCAGACGAGGACGCGCCGCCGCGCGGCTCCCTCGAAGTCGGCTACCAGATCGGCTGCGGCATCGACATGAGCACGTCCAACGGTGTCTCGCTCACGGGAACCGCCGGCATCAACCCGTCAATAGGCATTCTGGGCACCGACGTCATCTCGCCGTTCCCGGAAGGCGTCCTGCCAGGTATCGGGGGCAACCTCGGCGGCGGTATCACGATCGGACTGAAGCCGGGCATCATCAACATGGTCAAGGTGACGGAGAAGCAGTTCATCGGCGCCGAACCGTGGGTCATGGTGAGCGGCTTCCGCATCAAGATCGACGGCTGCGTCGGCGAGTCGTTCATCCGCTCGTACGCGGTGCTGACCCGCTCGACCGACGTCTCGGACGCGGTGCTGGCCTACTACGGCGAGACGAAGAAGGTCTGAACGGACCCGCCCCTGGTCCGTCGTACCCGCGCCTCGCTACATTCGAGCACGACAGCGAGGAGGGAGTCTCATGAACGCGACCGTCGAGCAGTTCGAGTTCCAGGCCGAGGCACGGCAATTGCTGGATCTGATGATCCACTCGGTCTACTCGAACAAGGATTCTTTTCTGCGAGAGCTGATCTCCAACGCCTCCGACGCCCTGGACAAGCTGCGGCTGGAGGCCTTCCGCAACAAGGACCTCGACGTCGACACCTCCGATCTGCACATCTTCATCGACGTCGACAAGCAGGCGCGCACACTCACGGTGCGCGACAACGGCATCGGCATGAGCCGGGACGAGGTCGTGGATCTGATCGGCACGCTGGCCAAGTCGGGTACCGCGCGCGTGCGCCAGCAGTTGCGCGAGGCCGACACCGCGGGGGCCGCCGATGCGTTGATCGGGCAGTTCGGTATCGGCTTCTACTCGGTGTTCATGGTGGCCGACCGCGTCGAGCTGCTCACCCGCAAGGCCGGTGAGAGCGCGGCCACCCGGTGGGAGTCGAGCGGGGACGGCACCTACACCATCGCCTCCGTCGACGACGCCCCGCAGGGAACGTCGGTGACGTTGCACCTCAAGCCGGAAGACGCCGAGAACGAGCTGCACGACTACACCGCGGAGTGGACGATCCGCAGCCTGGTCAAGAAGTACTCGGACTTCATCGCCTGGCCCATCCGGATGGACGTCGAGCGACGCAGTGCCGCCGGCGACGAGGGAGGCGAGGACACCGTCACGGTCGAGGCCGAGACGCTCAACTCGATGAAGGCGCTGTGGGCGAGATCAAAAGACGAGGTCTCCGCCGACGAGTACGCGGAGTTCTACAAGCACATCGGCCACGCCTGGGACGACCCGCTCGAGGTCATCGCGATGAAGGCCGAGGGCACCTTCGAATACCAGGCGCTGCTGTTCATCCCGTCGCACGCCCCGTTCGATCTGTTCAACCAGGACGCGCACGTCGGCATCCAGCTCTACGTCCGGCGCGTGTTCATCATGGGCGACTGCGACCAGCTGCTGCCGCAGTACCTGCGCTTCGTCAAGGGCGTCGTCGACGCTTCGGACATGTCGCTCAACGTGTCCCGCGAGATCCTGCAGCAGGACCGTCAGGTCACGGCGATCCGCCGCCGACTCACCAAGAAGGTCCTCTCGACGATCGCGGACCTGCAGTCCGAGCGTCCCGAGGACTACCGCACCTTCTGGACGCAGTTCGGCAGGGTCGTCAAGGAAGGCCTGCTGTCGGACTTCGACAACCGGGAGGCGCTGCTGCGCGTCTGCTCGTTCGCCTCCACGCGCAGCGACGAGGAGTCGACCACGCTCGCCGGCTACGTCGAGCGCATGATGGACGGTCAGGACCAGATCTTCTACGCCACCGGCGACACCCGCGAGCAGATCCTCAGGTCGCCGCATCTGGAGGCGTTCAAGGCCAAGGGGTACGAGGTGCTCCTGCTGACCGACCCCGTCGACGAAGTGTGGGTGCAGAACGTCACCGAGTTCGACGGCAAGGCGCTGCAATCGGTGGCCCGCGGGGAGGTCGATCTCGAGTCCGACGAGGAGAAGTCGGCGCACGAGGCCGAGCGCGAGGAGCAGGAAAAGCAGTTCGCCGACCTGATCAGCTGGTTGAAGGAGACGCTGGGCGAGCACGTCAAGGACGTGCGCCTGTCCGCCCGCCTGACCGAGTCGCCGGCCTGCCTGATCACCGACGCCTTCGACATCACGCCGGCGCTCGCGCGCCTCTACCGGGCGTCCGGGCAGGACGTTCCCGCCACCAAGCGGATCCTCGAGTTGAACCCCAACCATCCGCTCGTCACCGGGCTGCGGCAGGCCCACAGCGAGCGTGGGCAGGACCCGGACGTGGCCGAGACGGCCGAGTTGCTTTACGGGACAGCGCTTCTGGCCGAAGGCGGCGCCCTCGACGATCCCGCGCGGTTCGCCGACCTGCTCGCCGCACGGCTGGCCCGGACGCTGTAGCGGGCGACCGTCAGGCGGTCATGAGGTAGTTCGTCCCGCCGACGCAGACAAGGCCCGGCGGAGTGCGGGTGGTGACGGCGGCGACGACCGCGGTGCTCAATTCGAGCATCGATGTCGCGGAATGGGTGCCGCTCCCGGTCCTTTCGCTGGACACCACACTGAGGTGGATGCCGCGGCGGCCGAGCTGGGAGCGCATGGCGTAGAGGGCGGTTTCGCCGGCGCGCATGCTCGCCACGGCTGCGGTGCAGCCCTTCGGTACCGCCTTGTGCGGGAAGAAGTGCGCCTGGTGACTGGTGACATATACGATGCGGGCGCCGGGTGACATCAGGGGTATCGCCAGCGAGACCAGTGCGCGGTGCCTTTCGTGAAAGGCGCGCAGCATGCCGGGATCATCGCCCGGCAGCGACACACACTCCGAGGCATCCAGCACCAGCGCGTCGAGGCGACCGTGGTCGGCCGCCACGGTTTCGATCGCGGGGCTCGCGAGAGTGTGGGCGCCGGCGATGACGACGCGTCCTTCGGTCCCGCCCATCCGCCGTGCGATCGCCGGACCGAGGCCCGTCGATCCTCCGCTGAACAGTACGACGCGTTCGGATGCAGCAGACATGGCGCACTCCTGACTGGCCGTAGCCATCGACGATGTGCCTCAGCCTAGCGCGAAATTAAGAAAAATAAGATCAATTTAAGGTTGCATTAAGGAGTTATGTGTCACTTCATGCACCGGTCGGCGACTATCTCGGCGGCGGCATGGGCGGTGCATCCTCGGGTGCCAGCTCGGCGCCGATCGCCCGGAACAGCGCCTCGGCCTCGTTGGCGTAGTCACCGTCGGCGCTGAACGCCGCAGGAGCGAAGGTGGTGGCGACGGCGATCGCGATCTTGCGGGCGGGCAGGTAGGCGGCGACCGCGGCATAGCCGGCGAACATCGGATTCTGCAGCAGCCAGTCACCGGAGATGACGACGCCGAGGCCGTAGGTGTAGCCCTCGGTCATCGGAGCACACGTGCTGCAGCCCGGCTGACTCCGCGTGCGCCCGCGCAGGCCGGTGGACACCATCATCCGGTAGTAATCCGGGTCGAGCAGTCGGCCCGATCCGATTGCGGCCGCCGTGGCCTCGAGGTCGTAGATGTTCGTCGTCTGGATCGCGCCGCGTGTGATGGTCCACGACGGATTCCAGAACGTGGAGTCCTCGTAGAACGGTTGGTCCGGCGGTATGTCGAGTGCCGCGCGCCGCTCGGAGGTGAACGCGTGCAGCACCGGCTGCGGTATCCCCGCACTCTGTGATGCGACGGTGTTGGTCAAGCCCAACGGCCGCAGCACCCGGTCCGACAGCAGCTCCGACATCGGGCGGCCGGTCGCCTTCTCCAGCGCCAGGCCCAGCAGCACGTAGTTCGTGTGCGCGTAATTCCAGTTGCTGCCGGGCTCGTAGAGCAGCGGGCGGGTGACCGCGAAGGCGAGCAGATCATCGGTGGTCCAGTTGCGGAACGGGTCGGCGTACAGCGCATCGTTCATCGCGGTGTTCCCCAACACATAATCGACGTACCCGGAGGTCATCTGCGCGAGTTGACGCAGCGTCACGCGATCGGCGTGCGGTACGTCGGGCAACCACCGGGACAACCTGTCGTCGAGCCCCACGGTGCCGTCCTCGGCGAGCAGGAGCAGCAGCGTCGAGACATACGAGATCGCCACCGCTCCATTGCGGAAGTGCATGTCCGGCGTCGCCGGTACGCCGGTCATGGAGTCGCCCACCGCGTCGGTCAGCACCTCGCGGCCGTCGATCGTGACGCGGACGATCGCGGCGTTGAGGTTGGACTTGGCCACGGCGCCGGCCACGATGCGCATGATCGCAGCCGCCTGGCCCGAATCATTCGGAGAGGCAGGGGGATTGACGGCGGGCTGAGGAGCCGGCGCGCAGGCCGTCAGCAGTAAGAAGACTGCGGCGGCCAGGCGGCCTGCGGCGGGCATGCCCGCATCATGCTCCACCGGTGGGCGGCGCGGCGCCGTAATTGCGTCGTGCGTGACGGTCAGCTGACAGGATGGCCGTCGCCCGGAGACGCGAAAGCCCCGCCGGGGCGGGGCTCTTGCGGTGGTGCGCCGTCAGGGTTTCGAACCCCGGACCCGCTGATTAAGAGTCAGCTGCTCTACCAACTGAGCTAACGGCGCGCGTGTGCGACAATAACAGGCCCCCGCCGCAGGACGGAAATCGCCTCGTCGCGGGGTTCTCGGGCCGCAACGTCGCCGTCACGTGAGCAGTCGAAACGCACCGTAGAATCGGCTGCAACATTCCTGGGAAGATCCTGTAGACGAGGTGGAGCGAAGTATGGGGCAGGTCAACACGGCGATGCGTGCGCGACGCAGGCTGGCCATGCTGGCCGCGGTCGCGCTGGTTCCCGCGCTCGCGCTGGGCTTGACCGCGTGCGGCGGCCGCACCGAGCCGGCTACGCCGCAGGTGATCAGCGACAAGGGCACACCGTTCGGTGACCTGCTGGTGCCGAAGCTGACGTCGTCGGTCAAGGACGGCGCCGTGGGCGTGAGCGTCGACTCCCCGGTGACGGTGAGCGCCGAATACGGCGTGCTCGGCGCGGTGTCGATGGTCAACGAGGACGGCGAACCCGTGCAGGGTCGGCTGTCGAAGGACGGCCTGACGTGGGAGACCGCCGAACCGCTCGGCTACAACAAGCGCTACACCCTGACCGCGGAGTCGCTCGGTCTCGGCGGTGTCGCCAGTCGCCAGATGTCGTTCGAGACGCACTCGCCGGAGAATCTGACGATGCCCTACGTGCTGCCCGCCGAGGGGGAGGTCGTCGGTGTCGGGCAGCCGGTGGCGGTGCGCTTCGACGAGAACATCACCAACCGCGTCGCCGCGCAGCGCGCGATCACGGTGAAGACGACTCCGTCGGTCGAGGGCGCCTTCTACTGGTTGAGCAATCGCGAAGTGCGTTGGCGCCCAGCCGAATACTGGCAGCCCGGCACCAAGGTCGAGGTCGAGGTCAACACCTACGGTGTGGACCTCGGTGACGGACTGTTCGGCCAGGAGAACGTCTCGACGAACTTCACGATCGGCGATCAGGTGATCACCACGGTCGACGACGACACCAAGACGCTGACGGTCAGGCGCAACGGTGAGGTCATCAAGTCGATGCCGGTGTCGATGGGCAAGAACAGCACGCCCACCAACAACGGCACCTACATCGTCGGTGACCGTCGCGCGCACATGGTGATGGATTCCTCCACCTACGGTGTGCCCGCGGAGTCGCCGAACGGCTATCGCACCGAGGTCGACTGGGCCACCCAGATCTCCTACAGCGGCATCTACGTCCATGCGGCGCCGTGGTCGGTCGGCAGCCAGGGCTACAGCAATGTCAGCCACGGGTGCATCAACGTCAGCACCAGCAACGGGCAGTGGTTCTACAACAACGCCAAGCGCGGCGACATCGTGGAGATCGTCAACACCGTGGGCTCGACCCTGCCCGGCACCGACGGCCTCGGTGACTGGAACATCCCGTGGGAGCAGTGGAAGGCCGGCAACGCCAACATCTAGGCCGTGACGCCGTGTGCCCCGCCGGAGGCCGGCGGGGCAGGGTTCGGCCCGGTGGTCAGCTGTGTTCGCTCGGGGTATCCGTTGAGGCAGTCGCGAGGTAGCGGCCGATGAACGCCGCCGAGGCGATTGCCGCGGCGACGCCGACAACGCTCCACAGCGCGATCTGGAAGACGAGCGACCCGAACAGGAAGTCGTAGGTCAGGCTCAGGTACAGCGACCATAAGACCCGGTATGCCGACCAGAAGGCCAGCAGCCCGGTGCTGATGCCGATCATCAGGCTGCGCTGGCGGTCGACGCGGTTGATGTGCGGTTCTAGCGCGGCGGGGACGAGTTTCATGCGAGGTCCTTTCGACTGGTGTCCGCGGATGCTGCGGCGCGGAGCACAGTCAAGGCGGACCGCGGGGCTACCGATCCCAACAACGCCCGGAACGCGAAAGGTGGGAGGGCGTAAACGCCCTCCCACCTCATCGGGTGGCTGACGGGACTCGAACTCCCGTAGGTGGTCCGGACCTGGGTACATTGAAGTGCAGGAAACGGCCTGTAATCTGCACTGCCACCTCGATCGACCGACAAGGAATGCATCGCGATACACCGCCATGCAACGTCGGCGTTGCATCGTTCGTTGCATGGCATGAGGTGGTTGGTCACTGAGGGTTGGGGACCAGGGCGAGGCACTCTTTGTTTAGCGAATGATTGGTCACTGCCGAAGTCCGGCGGAAAAAGTGATTGCGGAGTCGGTTTGCATCGCCCCTCGTATGTCAGCACAAATCTTGTGGTCGCCTTCATCGGCGAGTTCACGCGACCGTCCGGCGTTCACAGCGTCTCAGAGCGGGTCCTTCCTTCCGATTTGCTGACATATCGGAAGGCCAAGCGATCTTGTTGCGGTTGTTAGTAACATCCGCGTCGTGGGGAGAAGGCGTGGCTTCTTTGCAGAGCTTCAGTATCAGCAGCGGTTAGCTGAGCAGCAGCAGCGCCGCCAGTACGCGGCGGCGGTCCAGGCGCGCAACCGCGCAGTTCGAGAGGCGGAGCGCGCCCAGCGCGAGTATGTGCGATCAGTCGCTGCGGCACAGCGAGCAGAGGCGCGGGACCAAGCGGCCGCTGCCGCAGCCGCGAAAAAAGCTCATATCGAAGCGCAAAAGGCGATTGCTGAATCACGCACAGCTCAAGCGATCGATGCGTTCGAACAGATCGATTCCCTTCTGGATGCCACCTTGGACGTCGACGACTACGTCGACATCGATTCGCTCAGGCAATCGGTTCAGCATCCACCATTTCCGCGAAAGGATCTGAAGAAGCCTCCACCGCAGCCTGTCCTGGCACAGCCTCCGGCGGAGCCTCTGTTTGTTGCCCCTTCAGCGCCGACAGGACTGTCACGGTTGTTCGGGAAACGGAAGCACGAAGAAGAGAGCGCACGCGCGCATGCGGTGTGGGCCGAGCAGCACAGGCAATGGACCGATTACGTTGAACGCGTCCTGCCCGGAAAGAACGCACAGCTGTTAGAGGAGCATGCTGCTGCGGAGCAGAAGCGGGCGGAGCAACTCACCGCAGCACTGGCCGAGTACAGAGCTGAATGCGCCGAGCGTGAACGCACTGTGGCCGAAGCCAATGAACGACTCGACGGCCTCAAGAAGGCGCTTGCCATCGGTGATCCCGAAGCGATCAATGAATACGTCGGCATTGTGCTCGGCCACTCGGTTTACCCCGAAGTGTTCGAAGTTGACTACGAGTACGAATTCGATCCAGAACTCGGTGAACTCACGGTCACGGTGATCGTTCCACCTCCGTCAGCGATCCCGAACGTCAAGACTTACAGGTACGTGGCTGCGTCTGATGAGATCCGCGAAACACCCTGCAGTCAGAAGGAACAGAGGGATCGGTATAACGGCGCAATTGCTGCGGTGGCCATACGCACCTTCCATGAAGTGTTTGAAAGCGATCGCGATGGCCGAATCCAAACGATCTCGCTGACTGTTCGGACCGAGACAGTGAACCCCGCAACAGGTTTGAACGAGGCTTTCCCATTGATTGCCGCGGCTGCTGACCGCCAAGAGTTCTCGAAGTTCGATCTGCGCAATGTCGATCCGGCGCAGACTCTAGCCCATATGCGCTCTCAAGTATCGAAGAACGCGTTCGGGCTTAAGCCGATCAGTACCGCTCGGGGAATCCGCTGATGACTTCGCCTAGCAGCTCGAGTGGTCAGCTCGCTCAGTTGATGCAGGAGAATCAGGAGCTGCGCGATCGATTAGAAGAAGCCCTCGCCGAAAATGACGTTTTGAAGCATGACGTTGAGGCGCTTCACGATATCGGCATCTACAGCTATAGGCATCCGCTGGAAAACGCTGTGGCTTATCAGGACGCGCTCGAGCACATCCGCGCGGAAGTCAAGGCGTTCATTACTGAAGGACGCGCGATCGAGGCGTCTACTCGCTTCGCATTCGACAACTCGTTGGCCAAAGGCCGCAAGATGACCGCCGACCTGGCGAAGCTTATGCTACGCGCGTACAACGCGGAAGCCGAGAACTGCGTTCGCTATGTCAAAGCAGGCAATCTCAAGGTGGCCGAGAAGAGACTCACAGGAGCGGCATCATCAATCGCACGCTACGCGTCGATGATGGAAATGCGCATCAACCCGGAATATCGCGCGTTACGTGTGCGCGAGCTAGAGCTGACCGCTGATTATCAGATGAAGGTGCAAGAAGAACGCGAAGCGGCGCGCGAGGAGCGCGCACGACTTCGGGAAGAAGAGAAGGTCCAACGAGAGCTGAAGGCGGAACGGGAACGACTTGAGAAGGAACGTGCCCACTACGCAACGGTACTCGCAGCGTTGTCGGCTGCTGGTAGCGACGAAGAGCGCCGCGAACTTTCCGGCAAGATCGCCGCGATCGATGAAAGCATCGCCCAGAACGACTACCGTATCGCCAACATTCGAGCAGGGTATGTATATGTCATCAGCAACGTCGGGTCGTTCGGACCCGGCATTGTGAAGATCGGACTGACGAGGCGGCTCGAGCCGATTGAACGAGTTCGCGAACTAGGCGACGCCTCAGTACCATTCGGCTTCGACGTACACGCACTGTTCTTCGCAGACGACGCGGTAAGTGTTGAAGCAGAGCTTCATCGTCGCTTCGCCCCCGCCCGTGTCAACCGAATCAATCTGAGGCGTGAGTACTTCTATGCCACGCCGGCCGAGGTCAAGACCGCATTGATCGATATCACGGGCAATCTACTCGAGTTCACCGAAATTGCTGAAGCTGAGCAGTACCACGCCAGCGAATCGATGCGAGCCGCAGAGAGCGCTGCCTATCAGCAATCGGCCGCGGCGAACCTCATAGGACAACGAAATCGCGACGCGACCGGTCACGCTTTTACGCTCGACACATCGGCTCTCGACTCGGCGGACCCCGAGGATTAGTCCGATTCACAGGGGTCCGGCCCGTCCCACGCAATCCCACCGTCGGCGTTAGAGCGACTGTCTGTACCGGCGCGGTCTTAGCTCTCCTTTGACAGGAATTGGTTGACCCACTTGTAGACCTCTTCCATAACCGGACAAGGTTGCGGGGTCGTGGAGAATACACGGATCTCGCGGTAGCACTGGTCCTCAATACCGAGCGGGGGTAGCTCGTCTTCCCGAAGCCTGACGACTACGTACCCGGCGGCCAGCAAGTCAAGGCTCTTACGCTCATCCACGAGTTGTTTTGCGGTGGGTGAGTGCCAATATGACCCGTCGTATTCGATCGCCGCCGCGCGGCCATTCACCTCGACGATGATGTCAGCGGACCAGACGGCACGCGTACTGAAAGCGTTGTCACGCAACAATACCCCTGAGCGGGCTTCGCCGAAGACCTGAGTAGCCGCCGAGAGATAGGCCAACTCGACGCGCGACTTACCTGATCGCCGACACTCCGGGCACTCCGCACCGGAACTCCTACTGGCGAGCGATGCCCGCCAAACGTGTGCGGGATTAACTGAGCAAATCCATTCCGGAACGAACGACGTTGAGGCGGTGGGTCTGACCTTCCAGGCGCTGACTGGGTTGCTGGTACTCCATTCAGCGGCGAGACCGGGATCGTGCCACGCCAAAGAATCAAGGATTGTGCGGCACTTTGGGCAGCGCCAACGCTGATACTTGTTCCTATCCCTCACGGATTCCTGCCATTCGAAGCCGCAACAGTCGGCACGCCACCACACATCGCGTTTCGAGTCGAAAAGGACATTGTGTGGCGTGAGCTTTCCGTTCAGTGTGGGGTGCCACTGGGACGCGACCTCGGGATCGACGTCTGCAAGATAATGCGGCTTCGCCCTGGTCTCTGCCGCCTTGCAGGACGGGCAGCCCCCGTCTAGGAAACTCAACGGGCTAATGCGGGGATAATGGCCCTTGGCGCAGCGAAATCGGTAAAGACCTGACCCGCCGACCATTACCTGGCGAGGGTCCGTGTCGTCCGCCCAACTTGCGACCAATTCCGGCACGTCAGCGACCGGCGTCTTGCACCAACGGTCGTACTCCGCGGCCCATTCTTCCCTACGCCGCACCTCGCACTCGGGGCATCCAGGCCAACTGGTCATCTCGGTTACTTTCTTCCTAAAGCGATGCCCGCACTCCGGGCAGACCCAGTGACACATCCGCGTCGCACGCAAAGAGACGGTTTCGAAGTCTGACTGCCTATTGCGCGGGTGATCCCACCACCGGAGCGCCTCGGAGCCGGAGTCTTTTGAACTACCCCAGGTTTTGTTCCGATCTTTATAGGAGGATCAGGAACATGCCCCGTCAGTATTCGCCGGAGTTTCGCGATCGTGCGTTACGGATGTTGGACACCACGATGGAGGCCTCGGAAGTATCGGAGTTCGAGGCGATTAAGTCTGTGTCGAGCAAACTCGGCATCTCTGAAGAGTCGCTGCGTCGATGGCGGCGCAAGGCTCAAGTCGATGCCGGGGAACGACCCGGGACGTCCAGCTCCGAGCACGCCGAGATCCGCCGCCTCAAGCGAGAAGTTGCCGACTTACGCAGAGCCAACGAGATTCTGAAGTCTGCGTCTGCGTTTTTCGCAGCGGAGCTCGACCGCCCCGCGACGAAATGATCGCCTACATCGATGCACATCGCGATCAGTTCGGGGTCGAGCTCATCTGTCGTATCTTGCGGGCAGCAATCCCGGATTCCTCACCTCCCGGGGCTACCGAGCCGCCAGGACCCGCCCGCCCTCAGATCGCGAAATCCGCGACGAACAGCTGATCGCGGACCTGCGTGTGGTGCACCGGCAGAACTACTCGGTGTACGGGGTCAAGAAGATGCATCAGGCCATGAAACGTCGCGGCTGGCACCTAGGCCGCGAACAGACCCGACGCTTGATGCGCATGGCCGGCCTGCGCGGTGTGCAGCGCGGAAAGCCGGTGTTCACCACCGTCACCGACCCCGCTGCCGCCCGGCCCGCTGACCTGGTCAACCGTCAATTCAAGGCCCCGGCACCCAACCGGTTGTGGGTCGCCGACATCACCTTCGTACGCACCTGGCAGGGATTCTGTTACACCGCCTTCGTGACCGATGCCTGCACCAAGAAGATCGCCGGCTGGGCCGTCTCGGCCACGATGCGTACACACGACCTGCCGCTTCAAGCATTCAATCATGCCGTGTGGCAGTCGAATACCGATCTATCCGAGTTGATTCATCATTCCGACCGCGGATCGCAGTACTTATCGCTGACCTATACCGACCGACTGGCCGAACTCGGCATCGCACCCTCGGTCGGGTCCCGCGGCGATAGTTATGACAACGCCCTCGCCGAAGCCGTCAATGCCGCCTACAAGACCGAACTGATCAGCCGCGCTAAACCATGGCGGTGCGTGGACGACGTCGAGCTCTCGACTGCCGCATGGGTGGCCTGGTACAACCAGGAACGCCTGCACGAAGCCCTCGGCTACGTTCCACCAGCCGAGTACGAGGCCGCCCTCACCGGCGCCTCATACCCCGCGAGCCAGCCAACCCCGGCCCTCGCAACCGAGTAGGAACAAAACCCGGGGTAGTTCATTTCAACAGGATCCGCTTCGCGCCCCGACCTCCAAAACTCGACGGGTTTTGGTTTCGGGAGCAACTGCAACCCCATCCGATATCTCCCATCCGCTCTACGCTGATGCGCCCGCACGACCGGCAACGAACAATTAGGGTGCGGTGACTAGCGTCCCCCGTAATGTCGGCGGTCATGCCGATCAGTTCGTAGCCGCTCCCCTCCACAGCCGAGGCGATTTGTTCCCGAGATAACCCGCGGGGGAGTTCGAACTGTTGGCTTGCCTGGTCGAGGAGTTTCTTCTCGTGTACGTAGCTGGCAAGCATGCTTCGGCCCTCTTCAGCCCACGACTTCCAGAAACAAGCCCGGCAGGTCTTTATGCCCTTGGCGTTGTTGCCGACGATGTAGTCGAGTCGGTAGTGGGCGTGGACGCCACAGGTCAGGCAAGTCGTCAGCCACCAGGGATTTGGGCCTTGAAACGGCTCCGCCGGAGCTAGGCCGCCCTCGCGGAGTATCCGAACGAGACAATTGGTGCACCATGCGGGTTTGCTTCGTGTCACGAACGCAGCCGGATTCTCGCAACCTGGAGTCGAACATGACTGGGTCTTCGGCATCGCCGCTGATTGTTCCGTAGTCCAGCGCACCACAGGCGAGCCGGTGGTCATAACGGTGCACCGTCTTGAGGCCATCGGGGTCGGTCTGGCGTGGTCAGCCTGGCTGCGTGAGAGGGGGGCGCAGCAGGCTGTGGGCCGCTACCAGCGGACGGACTTCAGCGCGTTAGACAACCGCCCAACTTGCAGATCGGCGCTAAGGACGCGGACCACCTCGATCATTGTCGGAAGGGGTGACCCTCGGCCCTTGATCAGAGGGCGCAAGCCACTATGAGGCCACAATCCTGCCGTTTCAGGCTGATGCCGTCGGCGCTTTCGCTGTCGGTCGGGAGTCAACGGAACGCTTGTGATTATCGGGAAGGGACAGGCATGAAACTGGAATCAATCCCTCGCATCGGCGCGCAGCAACCAGTGGGCTACGTAACGGAGGGAACTGTGGAGGCCCATAACCTCGTCGCGACGGACGAGGAATTCGTGGCCGCCGCCGAAGCGTTAGAGAACGCCACGGAGATCGGAGCGCTGTGTCAGCAGACCTTCAACCTTGGAGTGCTCATACGCCGCCAAGCAACGCCAAACGTCGCTCTACTTTCATTCAGCGAGCGCGTGCAGCGGTTTGACGAGGACGTGCAGCGTGTGACCCACGAAGCAGTCCAGGCACTCACCGCCGAAGCAGACCGCATCGCCAACCCAGACCAAGGAGTGTTGAATGAAGCGGTCAACCGACAGCTCGGATTCCTCTCAGAGGCGATCGACCGCGCCTTCGACGAGAACGACAAAAAGAGTGCGCTGCACCGAGTGGAGCAAGCGGTTCGTAAGGCGGCAACCGAGGCTAACGAACAAGCAAGCCGATCTCTGCGAGATCTCCTATCGGTGAGCACGGGACGCGGACCCCTTGCCGAACTTCGCGAGACGATGGTCCGTGAAGTCTCAGCCCCATTCGCCGGCCTGAGCGACTCCCTGAAGGAAGTCGAGAAGCTACTTGCTGCCGAAATTGCCAGGCGTGACGAACACCAGAGGGGCACTCAGCAGGGAATCGAATTCGAAGAGGCTGTCGCCGAAGAACTCGGCAAACTCTGCCAAATCACAGACGACATCCTCATCCATACCGGCAATGAGCCAGCTGCGGGCGGAAATAAAGTCGGCGATTACGTCATCGAGATCCACACCAACCGTGGCGCACAGGTCAAGATGGTTTTCGAGTGCAAGAAGCGTTCAACACCTCTGTCGGTCGCCAAAATGCGTGATGAACTCAGCACGGCGGCGAAGAACCGCGACACCGCCGTTGCTGTGATGGTCTTGTCGGGCGACGGTAGCGCGACACATCACATGCCCTTGCTGAAGCTGGCTGAACATCGTTACGTCGTCGTGTACGACGACTTGACCCGTGACGCGATGGCCTTGCGTCTTGCATTTCAGCAGGCGCGGTCGGATGCTTTGGCCACACTTGTCACGACCGGGGATGGTGAGGGCATCGACCTCGACGCACTTGTAGCGAAACTTGCTGAGGCCCGGTCGCTTCTTAGCCATCTAAAGCAAATCCAGTCCGGAGTTAGGGCAGGAGCGAAGGCCCTCTCGGCTATTCAGGACAACGCGGTAACTATGCAAACGAAACTGCTTGG
This sequence comes from Mycolicibacterium psychrotolerans, assembly GCF_010729305.1. Classification (NCBI taxonomy): domain Bacteria; kingdom Bacillati; phylum Actinomycetota; class Actinomycetes; order Mycobacteriales; family Mycobacteriaceae; genus Mycobacterium; species Mycolicibacterium psychrotolerans. The sequence goes on from NZ_AP022574.1 coordinate 2,729,181, forward strand.
ATGCATGGATGATTGCGACCAGCTAGTCAAGTTGACGTAGGTCCGTAACCTCAATTCCAGTCATTGGCCATGGCCGAAGTCTGCCGCAAGCGCGAGATCCTACGGACAGTCGCGGACATCACCGTGAAGCCGCCGGGTACCGCAAGCGCGGCGAGCCGATGGACTCGTACGCGATAGAGGTCCGTTTGGATGTTGGGCCGCCAGGATCGTCGCCAGTCGGCGGCGTGAATTAGTGAGTAGGAGTAGGAGTGGAGAGAACGATGGCAACCATGATCGCGCTGTGGAATCCCGACGAATGGCCCGACGGGGTGGCCGAACACCACTTTGGATTGCTAGCTGAGCGTGGATTCGGCTTGTCCATCGTCGGTCCCTGGTCGACGGGATCGCGCAAGTACGACATCGGGTACGGCGACACGGTATACATGCTCATGGTTGGCGACCGTGGTCGCGGGGTGATTCGCAGCGGGATCGCGTTGGAAGGCATCAGTCAAGACGGCGACTGGCGTGGCGGCGACAGGGAAGCGAACTACATCAAGCGGGTTGAGTGGCGACACTTCGTACCTGTCGAGGATGCGTTGCCCACAGAAACCCTGAAGGATCAGATACCCGAAGTAAACTGGGACCGCATGCAGGCGAGCGGAGTTGTCATCGACGAGCCTGCCGCCCAAACGCTCGACGACCTCTGGCTGGCGCACATTGGACAGGCATAACCACCTAGACCCGGAATGCACGGTCGTCAGATCAAACCCAGCTCGCTGAGACGTTCGGTACTCGCGGCCCGCGCCGCGTCGTCGCGTTGGCGCGACTCTAGAGCGGCGTGCTTGTCGAGCGCCACAGCGGCGTTAAGGATGCAGTTCTTGCCGTCCGCCGCATCGGCGTCGATGACCCTTATTGACCCGAACGAAGCTGTGGTTCATGTTCTCAGTGTCTGTCGAGACTGAACCTGATTGATGACGGGTTCTACGCAGGTCAAAGGGGGAGGGTCGGGGAGTGGCCTGACAGTGACATTTGGTGCTGCGTGTTGTGTCCCACCTACGTTGGCCGGCATCGAACTGTACGGGTGGGCCTGTGGGCTGACGGGGGTTCGTCCGAAGGAGTTCAATTCCAAGAGTGAGCTGACAGCCTTGGTTGTTGACGTGCCCCGGCCCAAGGTGATGCTGCCGAATCTGCTGAAGCCGGGCGAGGGCGAGAGCGATGAGTCAAAGTTGCAATAAGGGTGCAACCTGATACTGAAGCGTAAAAGGTGGGAGGGCGTAAACGCCCTCCCACCTCATCGGGTGGCTGACGGGACTCGAACCCGCGACAGCCAGGATCACAACCTGGTGCTCTACCAACTGAACTACAGCCACCATTGCCGCTCACGCGGCGTCGTCGATACTAGCCGGTGGACCCCTTGTCGACCGAATCAGTTTCCGAATCGGCAGTGGCCGTCGGGCCCAGCCCGGCCGCGATCGCCGCGATGTCGCTGGTCGACGGCCCGGGCGGGGCCACGAACGCCGTCTGCCGGTAGTAGCGCAGCTCGCGGATCGACTCGTGGATGTCGGCCAGCGCGCGGTGGGCGAGGCCCTTCTCCGGCTGGCCGAAGTAGATGCGGGGATACCACCGGCGGCACAGTTCCTTGATGGAGCTGACGTCGATCATCCGGTAGTGCAGATAGTCGTCGAGCTTGGGCATGTCGCGGGCCAGGAAGCCGCGGTCGGTGGCGATCGAGTTGCCGGCCAGGGGAGCGGTCTTGGCCTGTCGGACGTGGTCGCGGATGTAGTCCAGCGCCATCGTCTCGGCGGTGGCCAGGTCGATCGTCGACGCCCGCACCTCCTCGATCAGGCCGGACTTGGTGTGCATCTGCGTGACGACGTCGACCATCGACGTCAGCGCGTCTTCCTCGGCGTGGATCACCACGTCGATTCCGTCGCCGAGGACGTTGAGCTCGGAGTCGGTCACCAGGACCGCGATCTCGATGAGCCGATCGGACTTGAGGTCCAGGCCGGTCATCTCGCAGTCGATCCACACAAGTTCGTCACGCACAGCGCTCAACAGTAATTCCCCAGCTGGATTCTGGTCGCGTACACCCGCCGGAAGGCGGTCCAGCCGCATAGGGTGCGACCCATGACCATGGAGTCGACGAGTAGTCCGGCTCAGCAGATCGCGGCCGGCTACACCGCCGACGGTGTGGCGCTCGAACTCGGCACGGTCGTCGTCGACGGCGTCTGCGACCCCGGTGCCCGCATCCGCATCCCGCTCGCGACGGTGAACCGGCACGGGCTGGTGGCGGGTGCGACCGGCACCGGCAAGACCAAGTCGCTGCAGGTGCTTGCCGAGCAGCTCTCCGCGGCCGGTGTTCCGGTGCTGATGGCCGACGTCAAAGGTGATCTGTCCGGTCTGTCGCGGCCCGGCGTCGCCGACGACAAGGTCACCCAGCGCGTCGCCGACACCGGTGATACGTGGACGCCCACGTCGTTCCCGGTCGAGTTCCTGTCGCTGGGCACGTCGGGTAAGGGAGTCCCGGTCCGCGCCACCGTCACCAGCTTCGGACCGATCCTCCTCGCAAAAGTTTTGGGGCTCAACCAGACCCAGGAGTCGACCCTCGGACTGATCTTCCACTGGGCGGACCAGCAGGGTCTGCCGCTGCTCGACATCAAGGATCTTCGGTCGGTCATCCAGTACCTGACCAGTGACGACGGCAAACCTGAACTCAAGGCCCTCGGTGCGGTATCGACGACGACGGCCGGGGTGATCCTGCGCGCGCTGGTCAACCTCGAAGCCGAGGGCGCCGACACGTTCTTCGGTGAACCCGAACTCGAGCCCGCAGACCTCCTGCGCGTCGACGCGTCGGGGCGCGGCGTCATCTCGCTGCTGGAGCTGGGCGCCCAGGCGGCCAGGCCGGTGATGTTCTCCACTTTCCTGATGTGGGTGCTCGCCGACCTGTTCACCACGCTGCCCGAGGTCGGCGACGTCGACAAACCCAAGCTGGTGTTCTTCTTCGACGAAGCCCACTTGCTGTTCACCGATGCCTCCAAGGCGTTCCTGGCCCAGGTCGAGCAGACCGTCAAGCTGATCCGGTCCAAGGGCGTCGGCGTGTTCTTCTGCACCCAACAGCCGACCGACATCCCCAAGGACGTGCTCAGTCAGCTCGGGGCCCGCATCCAGCACGCCCTGCGCGCCTTCACCCCGGACGACCAGAAGGCTCTGACCAGAACGGTGCGCACCTATCCGAGGACCGACGTCTACGACCTCGAGTCCGCGCTCACGTCGCTGGGCATCGGAGAGGCCATAGTCACCGTGCTCTCGGAAAAGGGCGTGCCGACTCCGGTGGCGTGGACGCGGATGCGCGCGCCGCGATCTCTGATGGACACCATCGGGGCCGATGCCATCGCCGCGGCCGCCGCGTCGAGCCCGCTGCAGGTCGAGTACGGCCAGACCATTGATCGTGAGTCGGCTTACGAACGCCTGGCGGCCAGGCTGGCGCCCCCGCCGCCGGTTGCCGAACAGCCTCCGGCACAGGAGATTTCGCTGCCGCCACCATTGGACCTGCCGCCGATGCCCGCGCCGGCGCAGCCGCGGGAGCCCGGCTTTCTGGACACGGTGATGGACAGCCCCGCCTTCAAGAGCGCCATGCGGTCGGCGGGCACGGTGATCGGGCGCGAGATCACCCGCAGCATCTTCGGCACCGGCCGCCGCAGGCGTCGCCGCTGACCTTCGCCGAAACTGTATTCCGCGTGTGGTTTTCGCGGATTCTCGCGCGGGGAATACAGTTTCGGCGGGGGAGAGGCTTATTCGCCGCCGAGCTTCTTGTAGACCGCGCCGACGATCGGTGCGACGATCGCCCGCGGAGCGTAGCCACTGGCCGCCGACATCGCCTTGGACGTGACGCCCGGGACGACACGCATCTTGTTGCGCTCCAAGCCGTCCAGCGACACCTTGGCGGTGTACTCGGTGTCGATCCACAGGAAGTCGGGAATCAACCGCTCGACCAGCGACTGCTCCTCGGGGTTCGGCAGTTCGGTACGCACCGGACCGGGTGCCAGCACCGTGACGTGCACACCCGCCGACTTCACCTCGCCTCGCAACGATTCGCTGAAGGTGTTCGCGAACGCCTTGGTGGCCGCGTAGGTGGCGTTGTTCGGAATGGGGGAGTTGCCCGCCGCCGACCCGGAGATCAGGATGCCGCCGGCGCGCCGGGCCACCATGCCGGGCAGCACCGCAAGCACCAGGTCGTGCACACCGAGGACGTTGAGCTGGACCTGCTTCTTCTCGTCTGCCGGGTCGAGCGTCACCACGGGCCCGAACGTCGCGGTCCCGGCGTTCGCGCACAGGATCGAGATCTCGCGGCCGGCGAGTTCGTCGCACAACCGTGTCCGGGCGTCGGGGTCGGCGAGGTCGACGGCGCGGACCTCCACCGTGACGCCGTAGGTGGCGCGCAGCCGCTCGGCGAGCGCGTTGAGCACGTCTTCGCGTCGCGCGGTGATGATCAGGTGGTGGCCGCGGGCGGCGAGTTCGACGGCGAGCGCCTCACCGATGTTCTGGGACGCGCCGGTGACGACGGCGCGGGCGTCCGCGCTGGGACCGGGTACGGGCATGGGCCGGACTATATCGTGGGCGTCCATGAGCGAGTCGCCTCCGGTCCGGCCCTCCGTCGCCGGCCCCCGGAGGTCTCGGGTGGCGGCCTGGGCGCTGTGGGACTTCGGCGCCACCGCGGTCAACGCGACCGCCGTCACGTTCGTCTTCTCGGTGTACCTGACCGGCGCTGTCGGCGACGACCTGCCCGGTGACGCCAGCCCGACCAGCTATCTGGGCCGGGCACTCGCCCTGGCCGGGCTGGTCGTCGCGCTGTTCGCGCCCGTCACCGGGGTGTGGGTGGACGCCCCGGGGCGGCGGCGCCGAGCGCTGGCCGTACTCACCGGTGCCATGGTGCTGCTGACCGCGTCGATGAGCCTGATCCGCGACGACCACCGCTATCTGCTCCCGGGCCTGATCCTGCTCGCGGGCACGGCGGCGTGCAGCGAGCTCGCGACGGTGCCCTACAACGCGATGCTGCGCGATCTGTCGACTCCGCAGACCTCGGGCCGGGTCTCCGGAATGGGTTTGGGCGCAGGCTATGTCGGCAGCGTGCTGGCCCTGATCGTGGTGTACGTCGGCTTCGTCTCCGGCACCGCGGACACCCGCGGCCTGCTGAACCTGCCCGCCGCCGACGGGCAGAACGTGCGCGCGGCCATGCTCCTGGTGGCCGGGTGGTTCGCGCTCTTCGCGCTCCCGCTCCTGGTCTCGGGTCCCGCGGGCGCCCCGGCCGGCGAGGCGCGGATCGGGATCATCGGCGCCTATCGACGCATCTGGCGGGAGGTCCGTGAGGAATGGCGCCGGGACCGCAACGTCATCTACTACCTCGGGGCCAGCGCGGTGTTCCGCGACGGGCTCACCGGGATCTTCACGTTCGGTGCGGTGCTGGGTGTGCAGGTCTACGGCATCTCCGCGGCCGACGTGCTGCTGTTCGGCATCGCCGCATGCGTGGTCGCGGCGGCCGGGTCCGTGGTCGGTGGCCACGCCGACGACCGGATCGGCGCCAAGAAGGTCATCGTCGGCTCGCTGGTGGCGATGATCGCGGTCGGCGTGACGCTGATGGCGTCGTCGGGGGCGACGGCGTTCTGGATTCTCGGGCTGCTGCTGTGCCTGTTCATCGGATCGACGATGTCCTCGGCGCGCACGCTGATGATGCGGATGACCGCGCACGGCAAGGAGGGGGTCACCTTCGGTCTGTACGCGACCGCCGGTCGCGCGGCGACCTTCCTTGCGCCGTGGCTGTTCTCGGTGTTCATCGACGTCTTCGAAAGCGACAGGGCCGGGCTGGCCGGGCTGCTCGTCGTGCTGGTGCTCGGGCTGGCCGCGGTGGCTCGGGTGCGGGTTCCCGACACCCGGACGCCCACCTAGCCGGCGGCGGCGCAGATCGTCAGTCCGGCGCCGCTGCGCTCCTGCACCCGCACCCCGTTGACGGTGATCGAACACGTCACCTCGCGGCCGACGTTGATGATGCTGACGCTGGCCGATCCCTGGCCCGGCTGGGGCAGCGACACCTCGCGACTCCAAGGCAGCATCACGTTGAACTCGGTCTGCAGAAGCCCGCCGGTGTCGACATAGGTGATGTTGATGACGCGGCCGGTGCCTGCGACGTCGTAGACGACGGTGTCGGTGGCGCCGGGGGTGCTGGTGCGCCCGGGCGGCGTGGTGGTCGGCGAGGTGGGCAGAGTGGGCAACGGCAGCACCGGGGTCCGCGGGGTCCGCGAGGTGGTGGTCGGTGCGGGCCGCGACGACGTCGCGGTCGGCTCGGGCAGTGTCGGGGCCGGCGCCATCACGGTCTGCTGCCGGGAGCTGTTGACGATCACCAGCGCGATCACGAGGCCGATGATCGCCAGGACCGCCACTCCGGCGACGACCCAGAGCCACCGCGGGGGCTTCGGGTCCTCCGGCGGCGGGGGCGGTTCAGCGCCGTAGGGGTTGGTGTACTGCGGCGGGTACTGGCCGGTGGCGTAGGGGTCGTACCCGTAGGACTGATACGACGGCAGGTGCTCGGTCGGCCGGGGCCCAGGCGGAGGCTGATAGGGCGGTCCGTAGGGTGCCTGGCTCGCGTACGCCGGGTCGGAATAGCCCGGATAGCCGGCGTAGCCGCCACCGAAGGCCTGCGTCGGTTCGTCGCGACGTCCGCCAGGTGAATCCGTCATACCCACCTCATGGCTGCAGGGTACCTGTGCGGCCGCTCAGGGGGTCCGCGGCAGCCGGGAGCGCATCAAGCGGGCGGAGCGTGTGAGAATCGAGCACCGTGGCACAGCAGGTTCGTCGGGTCTACGGGGCGTCGATGTCGCCCGACGCCACCGCGTTCGCCCATCTGGTCGACGACGGCGGGTATCCGCGCGCGGTGCAGCGGTTCCTCCGCGGCTGGCGGGCCACCTCCTCGCGTGACGTCGAGCTGCCCGTCGAGGGACCGGTGACGCGGGTGCTGCATTCCGCCGACGGTCACTGGTTGGCGTGCCAGGTGGCGCCCGAGGGCGGTTCCCGTAGCCAGATCTGGGTCGTGACAACCGATCCCGACGACCGGCTGGCGCGCCGCATCGACCATTGGCCCTCGGGGGTCGAGGGCACAGCGGAGCTCATCAGCTGGGACGGCACCCTCGTCGCGGCGATCCTGACCGGGGAGGACAACGTCGGGAGTTCGTGCCTGATCGATCCCGCCGACGGCACGACGACCGTGCTGGACCGCCGGTCCGCCGGCAGGTTGGTGGACGCGTGGTGTGGTGCGTCGCTGGTGCGTGTCGGGCCTCGTGGGTACCGCGATCTGATCATGCTGCGCGGGCTCACCGAGACCGGGCTGCTGCCCTTCGACCCCGGCTCGACGACCGACACCGGGGTCATCCTCGATGACCACGGTCCTCGCCGGTTGCGGTACGGCCCGGAGGGTGAGCAGACCAAGCTCTACCTCCCGGCGCGCGACTACGACGTCAACAGCACCGAGGGCTATGTGCGGGCGCTGATCCGCAGCGAGAACGGAGCCGAGCACGCCCGGCTGCTCGAGGTGACCGTCACCGCCGACGGTGTGTCGTATCACGTGCTCGCCGAGCGGGAGGGGTGCGAGCTCGACGAGTTCACCGTCAGTGACGACCTGTCCACGGTGGCGATCTTGTGGAACCTGCACGGCGCCAGCGAATTACAGATCCTCGAATATGCCGACAACACGCTGCTCGAGCCGATTCCGTTGCCCGGCATGGTAGCCAGCGAGCTGTCGATCAGCGCGGGCGGGTCGATGGTGGCGCTGACGGTGGAGGGTCCGTCCAATCCGCCGACCGTGGAACTGGTCGACCCTCGCAGCCGCGAATGGGAACCGGTCGATCGCGAGCCGAGCAGCGGACCTCTTTCGGCGGAGCCCACGTTGGAGACCGTCGTCGCTCGCGATGGTCTGTCCTTCACCGGCTGGCTGTTCCAGCCGCCGGAGGGTGTGCCGACCGTCGGCGCGATGCTGTTCCTGCACGGCGGGCCCGAGGGCCAGGGCAGGCCGGGGTACAACGAGTTCTTCCCCGGCCTGCTGGAGGCCGGCATCTGTGTGTTCCTGCCCAACGTGCGCGGCTCGGGCGGCTTCGGGCGGTCGTTCATGCACGCCGACGACCGCGAGCGGCGCTTCGCCGCGATCGACGACGTCGCCGACGCGGTCCGCTTCCTCGTCGACAACGGCCACGCCCCCCGGGACTGCGTCGCCTGCTGCGGCTGGTCCTACGGCGGCTACCTGACCCAGGCCGCACTGGCCTTTCACCCGGACGAATTCGCCGCCGGCATCAGTATCTGCGGAATGAGCGACCTCAACACGTGGTACCGCACCACAGAACAGTGGATCGCCGCGGCGGCCTACCCGAAATACGGTCACCCGGTCAGCGATCGCGATCTGCTCGAGGAGCTGTCGCCGCTGCCGCGCGCCGCGGCGATCACCGCTCCGCTGCTGCTGGTGCACGGCCTCAACGACACCAACGTGCCGCCGACCGAGTCGCAGCAAATGTACGACGCACTCGTCGAGCGGGGCAGCCGAGCCGAGTTGTTGCTCTTCGACGACGACGGACATGAGATCGACAAGCGCGAAAACCGTGCTGTACTGCTGAAAGCCATGACCTCGTGGCTTTGCGCGGCGTTCGCCGACTGACAAGATCAGATTTCAGGTTTATCGAAATTGTCTGCCGGGTAAACCCTGCTGCGCGCCACCGTAGGCGCGATTACGGAGGAGGCACGGCATGCGGGGAATTCTCGGCGTCATTGTGCTCGTCTGGTTGTTGATCGGCGTGTTCGCCGCGTATCAGCGTGACTACTTCAAGGGCGGCGACGCCAACTGCGCCACCGCCGGAAGCATCGCGCTGACGGTCGTGGCGGGTCCGCTGAATTACGCGGGAGTCAATCCGAAAGTCGCGGATTGCGAAGTCCCGCAGGTCCCACAACCCAGTCAGTAATCCACTGACTGGCTGATTCAAGGAATGGAGTGGCCATGATCGTCCTCGGTGCGATCCTGCTGATCCTGGGTCTGATAATCAAAATGTCGATCCTCACCTACATCGGTGTCGTGCTGCTCGTCATCGGCGCGGTGTTCTGGATTCTCGGACGGGTCGGCCGTCCGGTCGGCGGCAGGAAAGCCTGGTACTAGCTCGTCAACGCACTTCGGATTCGGCCGAGGTCAGCGCAGCGACCGTCATCGCTCTCAGGACGGTCCGCAAGCCGGCCTCGGCCGTTTTCGTGCTGCCGGGCTTCACGCTGTGTGACGTCGAATTCAGCAGGCCGAAGGTGGCATGCGCCATCACCCTGGCCGCCGTCTCGGAAAGATCGCCGCGGCAGCGTCGCAGCACGTCGACCCAGATCTCCACGTACTGTCGTTGAGCGCGCCGCACCTGCCGTTTCGCCGCCGGCGGCAGATTGCCCAGGTCTCGATCCTGGATGCGGATCAGATCCGATTCACCGAGCGCGAAATCGAGGTGGAAGTCGATCAGCGCCTCGAGCGCGGCGCCGGCATCGTCGGTGGACTCGACCACCTCGCTCGCACCGTGCAGCAGGCGGGTGCTTATCCCCACAAGTAGCTCGGTGAGCAGCGCCTCCTTGTTGGGGAAATGCCGGTAGATGGCCGGGCCGCTCACTCCTGCCGCCGCGCCGATGTCCTCCAGGCGGACTGCCAGATATCCGTGCTGGGCGATCAGATGCTCGGCGGCCGCGATCAGCTGACTGCGGCGATCGGACTTGGCCCGGCTGCGGCGGGACCCGGCGTCCGTGGCGGTCATGGCGCCCCCTCCGAGTCGATGGTGGACAACGCGAGTTAATCGTGACTAACATACCACCAGTTAGTCTTCATTAACTGGACTGAGGCGGATCCCACCATGGCAGCGCGCACCTCACATCGCGACGACCACGTCGCGCTGGTCGAACAGTTGCGCGCCAAGCTCGCCACCGCCGCACTCGGCGGCCCGCCACGTGCACGCGAACGCCATGTCGGCAGAGGCAAATTGCTGCCGCGCGAGCGCGTCGACGGTCTCCTCGATCCCGGGAGCCCGTTCCTGGAGATCGCGGCGCTCGCCGCCGACGGCATGTACGACGACGAGTGTCCCGGCGCGGGCATGATCGCCGGAATCGGCCGGGTGTCCGGCCGTGAATGCATGATCGTGGCCAACGACGCCACCGTGAAGGGCGGCACCTACTACCCGGTGACCGTCAAGAAGCATCTGCGCGCCCAGGAGATCGCGTCGGAGAACCGGCTGCCATGCGTCTACCTCGTCGACTCCGGGGGCGCGTTCCTGCCCCGTCAGGACGAGGTGTTCCCCGACCGCGAGCACTTCGGCCGCATCTTCTACAACCAGGCGACCATGAGCGCCAAGGGAATTCCGCAGATCGCCGCGGTCCTGGGCTCGTGCACCGCGGGCGGTGCCTACGTCCCGGCGATGAGCGACGAGGCCGTCATCGTCCGCAACCAGGGCACCATCTTCCTCGGCGGCCCGCCGCTGGTGAAGGCGGCCACCGGCGAGGTCGTGACCGCCGAGGAGCTCGGAGGAGGGGATCTGCACTCCAAGGTCTCCGGCGTCACCGATCACCTCGCCCACGATGACCGGGACGCGCTGCGCATCGTGCGGCGCATCGTCGGCACGCTGGCGCCCAAGGCCGACACTCCCTGGGAGGTGGCCCCGACGGTGGAACCGGTCGCCGACCAGGCTGAACTCTACGACGTCGTGCCGGTCGACCCCCGGGTGCCCTACGACGTGCACGAGGTGATCAGCCGCATCGTCGACGGCGGCGAGTTCGCCGAGTTCAAGGCGTCTTACGGCACCACACTGGTCACCGGCTTCGCGCGTATCCACGGCCATCCCGTCGGCATCGTCGCCAACAACGGTGTGCTGTTCGGCGAATCGGCGGTCAAGGGCGCGCATTTCATCGAGTTGTGCGACAAGCGCCTCATCCCACTGTTGTTCCTGCAGAACATCTCCGGCTTCATGGTGGGCCGCGACTACGAGGCAGGCGGCATCGCCAAGCACGGCGCCAAGATGGTGACCGCGGTGGCCTGCGCACGGGTCCCCAAACTCACCGTGGTGATCGGCGGTTCCTACGGGGCAGGCAACTACTCGATGTGCGGGCGCGCGTATTCGCCCCGCTTCCTGTGGATGTGGCCGAATGCCAGGATCTCGGTGATGGGCGGGGAGCAGGCCGCCTCGGTCCTGGCCACGGTTCGCGGCGACATGACCGCCGAGGAGGAAGAAGCGTTCAAAGCGCCGATCCGTGCCCAGTACGACAGCCAGGGCAACCCCTACTATTCCACCGCGCGGCTGTGGGACGACGGTGTCATCGATCCCGTCGACACCAGGACCGTTGTGGGACTGGCCCTTTCGGTGGTGGGTCAAGCGCCGCTCGACCCGGTCTCCTACGGCGTCTTCAGGATGTGACGATGAGCTTCGATACCGTTCTGGTCGCCAACCGCGGAGAGATCGCGGTCCGCGTCATTCGCACGCTGCGCGCCATGGGGATTCGTTCGGTCGCGGTCTACAGCGACGCTGACGCGGGTGCCCGCCATGTCGTCGAGGCCGACGTCGCCGTGCGACTCGGGCCTGCCCCGGCCCGGGACAGCTACCTGTCGACCGACGCGCTGCTGGCCGCGATCGACCGCACCGGTGCGCAGGCGGTGCATCCCGGCTACGGATTCCTCTCGGAGAACGCACGATTCGCCGAGGCGCTGCGCGCGGCGGGGGTCACCTTCATCGGTCCGCCGGTGGCGGCCATTCGCACCATGGGCGACAAGATCTCGGCCAAGGCGGCGGTGTCGGCCTTCGGGGTGCCCGTCGTCCCCGGCATCTCGCGGCCCGGGCTGACTGACGACGACCTCATCGCCGGAGCGCCCGAGGTGGGCTTCCCGGTGCTGGTGAAGCCGTCCGCCGGCGGTGGCGGCAAGGGCATGCGGGTGGTGCACGACGCGAGCGAGTTGCCCGCCGCGCTCGCCAGTGCTCGACGTGAGGCGGCGTCGGCATTCGGGGACGACACGCTGTTCCTCGAGCGCTTCGTCCTCAACCCGCGCCACATCGAGGTTCAGGTGCTCGCCGACTCCCACGGCGCCGTCGTGCATCTCGGCGAGCGCGAGTGCAGCCTGCAGCGCCGCCACCAGAAGGTCATCGAGGAAGCACCCTCGCCGCTCCTCGACACCGCGACCCGGGCCCGCATCGGCGCGGCGGCCTGCGACACCGCGCGCAGCGTGGACTACACCGGCGCCGGCACGGTCGAGTTCATCGTCTCGGCCGACCGGCCCGACGAGTTCTTCTTCATGGAGATGAACACCCGCCTGCAGGTCGAGCATCCGGTCACCGAGATGGTCACCGGTTGCGATCTGGTCGAGCTGCAGGTCCGGATCGCCGCGGCGGAGAAGCTGCCCCTCGGCCAGGAGGACATCCGGATGGACGGGCACGCCGTGGAGGCGCGGATCTACGCCGAGGATCCGGCCCGCGGCTTCCTGCCCACCGGAGGCACCGTGTTGGCGCTGCGCGAACCCGGCGGCCCCGGGGTGCGGGTGGACTCCGGACTGGTCCGCGGAACGGTCGTCGGCAGCGACTACGACCCGATGCTCGCGAAGGTCATCGCCCACGCCGAGGACCGGTCGACCGCGCTACGTGCGCTCGACACCGCACTGGCCGGCACCGTCGTCCTCGGGTTGACCACCAACGTCGAGTTCCTGCGATTCCTGCTGGCCGACGCCGACGTGGCAGCCGGCCGGCTCGACACCGGCCTGCTGGACCGCCGCACCCCGGATTTCACCCCGGCGCCGGCGTGCGAGGACGACTTGATCGCTGTGGCGGCCTATCGGTGGCTGACCGGCTGGCCCGCGCATCCGGTCAGCCCGTGGGAGGTGCCGTCGGGCTGGCGCATCGCCGGGCGCGCGCCGATACCGATCCGTCTGCGGGCGGGGGAGCGTATCGATCACGTGTGGCTGACCGGCACGCCGCAGGCGGCGACAGCGACGGTCGAGCACGGCGAATCCCGCGCGCTCACAGCCTCGTTGGCCGGTGATCGGCTCGACGTGGCGATCGACGGCCTGCGCACGAGCTACCTCGTCGCCGAGACCGACGGGCAGATATGGCTGGCCGCCGCGGGCCGCGTCACGGTCGTCGACGAGGTGCGCGAGGCGCCGGTGCGTCCCGACGACGAACACAGCGGTGACGCCGAGCTGACCAGCCCGATGCCGGGCGCGGTCGTCGCCGTCGGTGTCACCGACGGCGCGACGGTGGCGGCCGGCACCGTCGTCGTCACCGTCGAAGCGATGAAGATGGAGCACGCGCTCGCGGCACCCGTCGACGGGGTGGTCGAAATCCTCGTCGGCGCGGGCGAACAGGTGAAGGTGGGCCAGGTGCTGGCCCGGATCACGACGGCAACCAAGGAGCCACAGCAATGACCGACTTCCTCTCCACCGGCACGCTGCCCGACCACTACGAGCAGCTGGCCAAGACGGTCCGCGATTTCGCGCAGGGCGTGGTCGCCCCCGTGGCGGCCAAACACGACGAGGAGCACTCGTTCCCGTACGAGGTGGTCGCGGGCATGGCCGACATGGGCCTGTTCGGGCTGCCGTTCCCGGAGGAGTACGGCGGCATGGGCGGCGACTACTTCGCGCTCTGCCTGGCCCTCGAGGAACTCGGCAAGGTCGATCAGAGCGTCGCGATCACGCTGGAGGCGGGCGTATCGCTGGGTGCGATGCCGGTCTACCGGTTCGGCACCGATGAGCAGAAGCAGGAGTGGCTGCCGCTGCTGGCCTCCGGCAAGGCGCTCGGTGCGTTCGGTCTGACCGAGGCCGGCGGCGGCAGCGACGCCGGCGCCACGAAGACGACCGCGAGATCGGATGGCTCAACTTGGATCATCAATGGCAGCAAGCAGTTCATCACCAACTCCGGCACCGACATCACCAAGCTGGTGACCGTCACGGCGGTCACCGGGGAACAAGACGGCAAGAAGGAGATCTCGTCGATCCTGGTGCCCGTCCCCACACCGGGTTTCACGGCCGAGCCCGCCTACAACAAGGTCGGCTGGAACGCCTCGGACACCCATCCGCTGAGTTTCGACGACGTGCGGGTGCCGCAGGAGAATCTGCTCGGTGAGCGTGGCCGCGGCTACGCGAATTTCCTGCGGATCCTCGACGAGGGTCGCATCGCGATCGCGGCGCTCTCGGTGGGGGCCGCGCAGGGCTGCGTGGACGAGAGCGTGAAGTACTCCAAGGAGCGCCACGCGTTCGGGCGATCGATCGGCACCAACCAGGCCATCGCGTTCAAGATCGCCCGGATGGAGACACGCGCGCACACGGCGCGGGCGGCGTACTACGACGCGGCCGCACTGATGTTGTCGGGCAAGCCGTTCAAGAAGGCGGCCGCGGTGGCCAAGCTGGTGGCCAGTGAGGCGGCGATGGACAACGCCCGCGACGCCACCCAGATCTTCGGTGGCTACGGCTTCATGAACGAATACCCGGTGGCGCGGCACTACCGCGACAGCAAGATTCTCGAAATCGGCGAGGGCACGACCGAAGTGCAGCTGATGCTGATCGGCCGGGAGCTGGGCCTGTGAGCGACCGCAGGATCGTGGTGCAGCGCGGGCTGTGGTTCGAGGAGTTCGAGACGGGGGTCCTCTACCAGCACCGTCCGGGTCGCACGATCACCGAGGCCGACAACGTCCTGTTCACCACGCTGACCATGAACACCCAGGCGCTGCACCTGGACGCTGCGTTCTCCGACGCGCTGCCGCCGTTCCATCAGCGGCTGGTGAACTCGATGTTCACGCTGTCGACGCTGGTGGGTCTGTCCGTGGCGCAACTGACGCAGGGCACGATCGTCGGCAACCTGGGCTTCGGCGAGGTCGCCTTCCCCAAGCCGCTGTTCCACGGTGACACCCTGTACGCCGAAACCGAGGTCACCGACAAGCGGGAGTCGAAGAGCCGCCCCGGCGAGGGCATCGTGACGTTCAGCCATGTCGGCCGCAACCAGCACGGCGACGTCGTCGCGACGGCATCGCGAAAGACGATGGTGCGCAAGCGACCCGACGGGCAGATCTAGATGCTGGGAGCCAACGGACCCGGGTGGCTGTTCTGCCCGGCGGACCGGCCGGAGCGGTTCGAAAAGGCCGCGGCCGCAGCCGATGTCGTGATCCTCGATCTCGAGGACGGGGTGGCGGCGAAGGACCGCGAGGCCGCCCGACAAGCGCTTATCGGCACGCCGCTGGACCCGGCGCGCACGGTCGTACGGGTCAACCCGGCCGGCACGCCGGATCACGGGAAAGACCTCGAGGCGCTCGCGTCGACCGGCTACACCACCGTGATGCTGGCCAAGACCGAGACCGCCGAACAGGTGGCCTCGCTGGCGCCCCGCGACGTGATCGTGCTCGTCGAGACCCCACTCGGCGCGCTGGCCGTCACCGAGACCGCCAGGGTCGACAACGCCTACGCCGTAATGTGGGGCGCCGAGGACCTGTTCGCGGTGACCGGCGGAACCGCGAACAGGTGGCCGGACGGCACCTATCGCGACGTCGCGCAGCACGTCCGGTCGCAGAGCTTGCTGGCCGCGAAGGCCTACGGCCGGCTCGCGCTGGACTCGGTGTACCTCGACATCGAGAACCTCGACGGGCTGCGCGCCGAGAGCGACGACGCGGTCGCGGTCGGTTTCGACGCCAAGGTCGCCATCCACCCGACGCAGGTGGCGGTGATCCGCGCGGCCTACACGCCGACCGAGGAACAGGTCGACTGGGCGCGCCGCGTCCTCGACACGGCGCGCACACAACGGGGCGTCTTCCAGTTCGGCGGCATAATGGTGGATGCCCCAGTACTGCGGCGGGCGGAGCGCATCGTCGCGTTGGCGCCACACCCCGGCAGCTGACGGACAGACCTCCCACCAGAGGTCAGCACCGACCGCCTCCGTGCTGAGCACCTCAGTCGACTGACGGCGCGATCCGCCGCCAGTGACCCTAGGAGGCGGTATGGCCGGTGTTCGTGAGCCGATTGCGCTCGTCGCGCCCGACGGCGCGCCGACGGCGGAAACCCGATACCGAAGACATCTGCCCCCGGAGACCTTGGCCTGGCTCTACGAGTCGATGGCCGTCACCCGCGAACTCGACACCGAATTCGTCAACCTGCAGCGCCAGGGCGAGTTGGCGCTCTACGCCTCGTGCCGCGGGCAGGAGGCGGCCCAGGTGGGTGCGACGGCATGTCTGCGCAAGACCGACTGGCTGTTCCCGCAGTACCGTGAACTCGGGGCGTTTCTGGTCCGGGGCATCTCCGCGCCGCAGGTCGGCGCGTTGTGGCGGGGGACATGGCATGGAGGCCTGGGCTTCACCGACAAGTGCTGCGCGCCGATCTCCATCCCGATCGGCACCCAGGGCCTGCACGCCGTCGGTGCGGCGATGGCGGCGCAGCGGCTCGGCGAGGACAGCGTGACCGTCGCCTTCCTCGGCGACGGCGCCACCAGCGAGGGCGACGTGCACGAAGCGCTCAACCTGGCGGCGGTGTACCGGGCGCCCTGCGTGTTCTTCGTACAGAACAATCAGTGGGCGATCTCGGTGCCGGTGCATCGCCAGATGGCCGCGCCGTCGATCGCCCAGCGCGCCGACGGCTACGGCATGCCGGGCGTGCGTGTCGACGGCAACGACGTGCTCGCATGCTTCGCCGTGGCGGCCGAGGCGGCCGCCCGTGCCCGTGCCGGTGAGGGACCGACCCTGATCGAGGCGGTCACCTACCGGATGGGTCCGCACACCACGTCCGACGATCCGACCCGCTACCGCGAGGCCGACGAGGTCGAACTCTGGCGGTCCCGCGATCCGCTCGCGCGGTACCGGACGTACCTCGAGCGGGAAGGGGTGTGGACACAGCGGCTGGAGGATCGCGTCGCCCACCGGGCGCACCGGCTGCGCAGCGAGCTGCGCGACGCCGTGCTCACCGAGCCCGACGTCGACGTGGCGGAGGTGTTCGACAACGTCTATCACCGCATCACCCCGGACCTGGCCCGCCAACGCGACCAGGTGACCGCCGAACTGGCGAAGGAGTCGTGAGATGACCCAACTCATCGAGAGGCCGTTCGGGTTCGACGACGACGTTCCCGATCCGCCGCCGGTCACGGGGTCCACCGAGCCGCCTGTGTTGTCTGAGCTCTCCATGGCCCAGGCGATCAACCGGGCACTGTCCGATTCGATGGCCGCCGACGAGCGGGTGCTGGTGTTCGGCGAGGACGTCGCCACGCTGGGTGGTGTCTTCCGCGTCACCGAGGGACTGGCCGAACGCCACGGCGAGCAAAGGTGTTTCGACACTCCGCTGGCCGAGTCCGCGATCATCGGGATCGCGATCGGGATGGCGATCCGCGGCTTCGTGCCCGTGCCCGAGATCCAGTTCGACGGATTCGCCGCGCCCGCGTTCGACCAGATCGTCAGCCACCTGGCCAAGTACCGGATGCGCACCCGCGGCGACGTGGCCATGCCGGTGACGATCCGGATTCCGTCGTTCGGTGGAATCGGTGCGGTGGAGCACCATTCGGAGTCGACGGAGACGTACTGGCTGCACACCGCGGGGCTCAAGGTGGTGGTTCCCTCGACACCGTCGGACGCCTACTGGCTGCTGCGGTACGCGATCGCCGAACGCGACCCGGTGATCTTCTTGGAACCCAAACGCCGTTACTGGGCCAAGGAGGTCGTCGACACCCGCAATCCGGCCGAACCGATCGGGCGCGCCGCCGTTCGCCGCACCGGCGAGGACGTCACCGTCATCACGTATGGCTCCCTGGTCACCACGGCGCTCAACGCGGCCGAATCCTGTTCGGCCAGACTCGAAGTCGTCGACCTGCGCACGCTGAACCCGCTCGACTTCGACACCGTCGCGGCGTCGGTGCGTAAGACGGGCCGGGCGGTCGTGATGCACGAGGGTTCGCGCACACTGGGTTTCGGTGCCGAGCTGGCGGCCCGCATCCAGGAGGAGTGCTTCTACGATCTGGAGGCGCCGGTGCTGCGGGCCACCGGGTTCGACACGCCGTATCCGCCGGCCAGGCTCGAAAGGTTGTGGCTGCCCGGCGTCGACCGGCTCCTCGACTGCGTCGACGACGCGATGAGCCGGCCATGAGCGCGCTGCGGGACTTCCTGGTGCCCGACCTCGGTGAGGGGCTCGAGGATGCGACGATCACCGGCTGGGCGGTGGCCGTCGGCGACGAGGTGGCGCTGAACCAGACGCTGTGCACCGTGGAGACGAACAAGGCGGAGGTGGAGATTCCCAGTCCGTACGCCGGGCGGATCGCCGAACTCGGTGGCGCCGAAGGACAGACGCTACCGGTCGGGTCGGTGCTGGTGCGCATCGAGACGGCCGCCGCGGAGCAGGTGCCGCAGCGTAAGCCCGTGCTGGTCGGCTACGGCACCGACGATGCGCTGGACGGCAGTCGCCGCCGGGCCCGCGCCAAACCGCCGGTGCGCAAACTGGCCGCCGACCTCGACGTCGAGCTCGGCCGCGTGAACGGGTCAGGACCCGACGGCATCGTGACCCGCGCCGACGTGCTGGCCGCCGCCGATCCGGCGCCGGACGCACCCGTGACCGGCGTGCGCTTGGCGATGGCACGGCGAATGGCACTGTCGCGCAGAGAAATTCCCGACGCGAACGCATCGGTCGACGTCGACGGCACCGAACTGCTGCGGCTCCGGGAACACTGCACCTCCGTCGGCGCGGCGTCGGTGACGCCGTTCGTGCTGCTGCTCAGGATGGTGGTCGCCGCGTTGCGCAGGCATCCGGAGCTGAACGCGACGTGGCTCGACACCGTCGACGGTCCGCGGGTGCACAGTCATTCGGCGATCCACCTGGGCGTCGGGGTGGCAGCGCCGCGCGGGCTGCTGGTCCCGGTGGTGATGGACGCGCAGGACCGGACCACCCGCGGGCTCGGCGACGAGGTCGCGCGACTGGTCGCCGCCGCCCGCGAGGGCACGCTGACACCGGCGCAGATGCAGGGCTCGACGTTCACCGTCTCCAACTTCGGGGCGCTGGGACTCGACGACGGGGTGCCGGTGATCAATCATCCGGAGGCCGCGATTCTCGGGGTGGGTGCGCTCAAGCCCCGCGCCGTGGTGGTCGACGGCGAAGTGGTGGCGCGGCCGACGATGCGAGTGACGTGCGCGTTCGATCACCGGGTGGCCGACGGGGCGCAGGTCGGCGCCTTCCTCACCGAGCTCCGCGCGCTGGTCGAGGCGCCTCAGACGGCGCTACTCGACCTCTGACATTCCCCGGGTCGCTTCGCTCCTGCCCGCCGTAAAGCTCACCTCCGCTTGGCGGCGGCCAGCCGTTCGGCGAACTCGGGCGATTCGATCGATCGCGCCTGCGGGCCGATCTCGACGTCGACGGCCATGTGGTGCTGATGCATGTCGCTGATGCCGGGGTTGAAGGTGGCGCGCATCGACGCCTTGGTCGCCACGACGACGTCCCGCGGCGCCGACGCCGGGCCGGCCGCCAGCTCGCGTGCGGCGGCCACCGGGTCGTCGGCGATGTCGAGGGCCAGGCCGTGCCGGACAGCTGCCTCGGCGTCGAAGCGCATCCCGAACAGCAGCGCGGCCCGGGCGGCCTGCGGCCCGATCGCACGCTGCAGCATGAACGTCGCACCACCGCCGGGGTGGATGCCCAGCTTCTGAAAGCGGGGATCGAACAGCGCCGACGGGCCGGCGATGCGCACATCGGCCGCGAGGGCGAGATTCAGGCCGGCGCCCACCGCGGGCCCGTTCACCGCGGCGATGGTCGGAAGACTGCACTCCGCGACGGCGAGGAAGCCGTCGTAGATGACCCGCAGCCCGTCCTCGGTCGCCTTGCCGAGCGCGGTGAGGTCGGCGCCGGCGCAGAACGCCTTGCCTGCGCCGGTCACGATCACCGCGTGCACGCCCTCGTCCGCCTCGGCGGCTTCGACGGCGGCGCGCAGGGCCGCCGAGCTGTCGGCGGTGACCGCGTTGCGGCGGTCGGGGTCGTTGACGGTGATGAGCATGACGCGGTCGACGACCTGCGTCAGTACGAGATCGGACATCCGCTCAGCGTAGCTACAGGGGGCGCAGCAGTGCCGCGGCCCTCACCTCGTCGCCGACTGTCAGCGCGATCTGCACGGCGTCACCGCGGTGGGTCCAGCCGAGGACGACGTCCTCGCCGTACTTGATCGGCTTGCGGTATTCGATCACCGCCCGGTAGGGCGGCGTGCACGCCTCGGGGACGACGGCCATCACCTCGTGGATCGCGTGCCAGTAGGCGGTGTTGGTGACGTGTTCGAACAGGTCGATGTCGGTGCGGCGCAACGCGAATGGTGCCGTGTTCTCGGTGGTGTCCGGGTTCTGCAGCCACGGTCGCCATTTGAGGCGGTGCTCGGTGGTGGTGGTGCCGAACCGGGCCAGCAGGCTGTCGGTGGCCCGCTGCGGGGTCAGGGTCTTGGCGTTCATCGCGATCCAGAAGCCCTCGGTCTCGATGCGGCCGCCGTCGCTGCCGACGAGGTCCACCCGCATGGTGCACCAGCGCAGGGACAGCGCAGAGCACCACCTGCTGAAGGTCACCTCGTTGGGGAACCCGATCGGTTCGATGACGTCGACGACAGTGCGTTGCACCAGCCAGTGGGGGTGCTC
Source organism: Mycolicibacterium psychrotolerans (assembly GCF_010729305.1). Lineage (NCBI taxonomy): Bacteria > Bacillati > Actinomycetota > Actinomycetes > Mycobacteriales > Mycobacteriaceae > Mycobacterium > Mycolicibacterium psychrotolerans. Next base: position 2,749,800 of record NZ_AP022574.1, read on the forward strand.
CTCGGCCTCGCCGGCGTCGACGAGGTTCTCCGCGCCGACCTCCTGGATGTAGCGGGCGACGCCGTCCAGGCGCAGGTTGAGGTCGCCACCGACATCGCCCGTCGCCACCGGCCACGAGGTCCGGTACACGTATCCGGTCTCAGGAAGCGGGCTCAGGCGATGGTCGACGTCATGGGTGCTCATCGCGGGACAGCCTACGGTCCACGGCCCAGCAGGCCCCGCTACGCCGGACGCAGCACGGCGACGAGGAAGTCCGAGTCCTCTCGGAATGGTCGCAGATCCCAGGTCGACAGGAGCAGATCAGGCGCGAAGCCGGCCTCGGTCGCGTGGTCGAGGAACTCGCCGAAGTCGTAGTCGCGACCCGAGCCGAAGCCGATGACCGTGCGGCCGTCGGCGGCGAGATGCGAGCGCAACCTGCTCAGAACCGCAACGCGGGTGCTCGGCGCGAGAAACGTCATGACGTTGCCCGCCGAGACGATGACGTCGAAGGGTTCGGTGATACCGGAGCCGGACAGATCGAGTTCGGCGAGGTCGCCGACGATCCACCGTGGGCCGGGATGATCCTGTTCGGCGGCCGCGATGAGCACCGGGTCGACGTCGACACCGACGACGTCGTGGCCGACGCCCGCCAAGTATCCGCCGACCCGGCCGGGCCCGCACCCCGCATCGAGGATGCGGGCGCCGCGGGGGGCGATGGCATCGATGAGGCGGGCCTCACCGTCCAGGTCGTCACCCGAGCGTGCCATGGTCCGGAAGCGTTCGATGTACCAGCGCGAGTGCTCCGGGTCCGCCTCGACCTGCTTCATCCACAAGCTCTGCTCGACCATGCCGACATTGTCTCTTGCCGGTGAGCGGGCCGGCGTCAACGCCTGGCAGGCGGATGTGTGCGCGAGCGCATATCGCTCAAGCCCACCGAAAATGATTGTCTGGGAACGGCCTCACGGTCCTTGGTCGTCTTCGGGGAGGAGGTGGCGTTCGGGGTGGTGGTAGCCGTTGACGCGGTGTTGGCCGGTGTCGAGGTCGGGTGGGGCACCCATTCGATCTGGCCTCGGCGGTTTTTGCGGGTGTCCCAGTCGGTGCGCTCGATCATCCGGTTCTCCGGGCCGCAGGCCAGGGTGAGGTCGTTGACGTCGGTGCGCCCGCCGTTCTTCCAGTCGGTGACGTGATGCACCTGGGTCCAGTAGCCGGGCACGGTGCAGCCCGGCCGTGTGCAGCCCCGATCGCGGGCATGCAGCACGATCCGCTGCGCCGGGGAGGCGATTCGCTTGGTGTGGCCCAAATACAAGGCTTGGCTGGTGTGCTGGTCGAACACCGCCAGATAGTGGAACGCGTGCGAGGCCATCCGGATCAGATCGCCCATCGGCAGCAGGGATCCGCCGCCGGTGACCGCCACCCCGGCACCCTTCTCCAACTCCTGCAAGGTCGTCGACACGATGACGGTGACCGGTAACCCGTTGTGCTGGCCCAGCTCACCCGAGATCAGCGCTATCCGGCCGACGGCCAGCCAGGCGTCGTGGCGGCGCTGCGCCGGGGAGCGGGTGTCGGCGCGCCGTTGAGTGTCGTCGGGGTGGCTGTCCACACATGGTGTCTCGTCGTCGGGGTTGCACATACCCGGCGCGGCGAGTTTGGCTTCGACCGCCTCGTAGACCGCCCGAAATTCCGGGGTCACCCAGCCCGAGAGCTTGCTCATCCCATCGGCTTGCTGCTCGCCTAACGTGACGCCTCGTTTGCGGGCGCGTTCGGCGTCGGTGGGTGCGGGGCCGTCCTGATCGATCATGGTGGCCAGCCGGTTCGCGGCCTTCTTCAAGTCCTCGGGGGCCAACCCGGCGCCCAGGGTGGCGAGTTGGCGGTCGGCGGAGGCGCGGGTGTCCACATCGACCCACGAAGGGAGCTTGTCGTGGAACGTGGCGATCACTTTGACGTGTTCGGCGTCCAGCGCACCACGGGCTTGGGCAGCGGTGGCCTCCACAGCGGCGCCAGCGGCTCCCGGTCATCGACTGCCGTGGACCCAGCGCCGCGGCGTGAGCCAATCGTCGTTTGGCTTCGGTCTCCGAGACCCGCAGCGCGGTGGTCAGCACCTTCTTCCACGACGCCTCGCCGAGCCGGCGCGGCTCGGTCTCCGTCACCAGCTTCGCGAGCACGCGATGTTCCAGGGCGGGCACGGCGCGCAGCACGGTCGTCAGCTCCGTCAGCAGCTCGACGAGCTCGCGGTGGGACAGGGTGTCGCAGGTGTCGTGCAGCATCGCGATCTGCGACCGGATCGCCTCCACCGCACTCGCGACTTCACCCATACATCGAACACTAGTTCGAACCACTGACAACTCCGCCGCCAAATGTGACAGCAGAAACAGAAGTGGCAAAAGAGATTTGGCGCCTCAATCCGCCGGCTTCTGCCACCGCATCAAGTAGCGGTAGTACAGCGCACGGCGGATCGTCACGCCCGGCAACACCTCCGCGGCGGTGCGCCGAATCTCGTCGAGCCCCTCGCGCGGCTGCGCCACCACCACGCCGACGTCACGTCTTTCCCGATGCAGCCACGATCCCACGCGCACCGCGGGAAGGCACACTCCCGACCAGAGCCATTCGCGCACAGTCATATTCGCGCTCAAGCCCACCACCGCGAGCTCGCCGTGCGGCCGCAACATCTCGTCGAGCGCGGAGCAGCGACGGCCGCAGCTCGAGGTGGTGCAGGCTGGCGACGAAAGTGATCAGATCGAAGCGGGCTGAAGGGTAATCGGCGAAGCCGGCCTCGACGACGGAGGAATTCTCCATCGCCGCCAGCCTGGTGCGCGCCCGGTGCACCGCCGCGGCATCGGGGTCGATGCCGACGACCGAGCGAGAGACGGGCGCAAGGCGCTGCGCGAGAAGGCCGTCACCACATCCGACGTCGAGCACGTCACCGCGGTGCCTCGCGGCGAGAGAGACCAACCAGGGGTGGTAGGCGGTGTTGTGGTTCCAATAGTCGGCCATACCGCTCCTCCGGTGAACAGCCTTACCGTACCGCCTTCTGATCCGCCGACTCCGCATGCGCGCCCGCGCGATTGACCTAAGCTCGGTACGTCGTACCGACTGCGGGGGAGGTGTTCCTGTCGTGAAGGAATCACCGCTGCTCGCAGTCCTCCGCGAGCGGGCCAGTTTGCACCCCAATGACGTGGCCTTCACCTTCCACGATGACGACGATGCACAAGAGCCGGTGACGTGGGCGCAGTTGCACCGGCGGTCGCTGAACCTCGCCCTGGAACTGCAGGATCACACGTCGGCCGGTGACCGCGCCATCATCCTCGCGCCGCAGAGCCTCGAGTACGTCGTCGCGTTCCTCGCTGCGCTGCAGGCGGGCGTCATCGCTGTGCCCCTGTCGGTTCCGCTCGCCGGTATCCACGACGAACGCGTCACCGCGGTTGTGCGGGATGCTTCCCCGGCGGCGCTACTGACCACGTCCGCGGTGGCGCAGAGCGTGGCCCCCTACGCAACATCGGACGGTGATGCACCCACACCCACCGTCATCGAGGTCGACGCGGTCGATCTCGAGGCGCGCAGGCCCGGCAGTGTGCGCCGGGGCGACCGGCCTGACATCGCCTACCTGCAGTACACGTCCGGGTCGACACGCACCCCGGCCGGTGTCGAGATCACCCATGCCAACCTGTCCGCCAACTGGAAGCAGATCGTCGCCGGCATCCTGCCCGATTACCGGATGCCGAAGACGGTGGTGTCGTGGCTGCCGTTCTACCACGACATGGGTTTGATGCTGGGGCTGTGCGCGGGAATCCTCGGCGGCTGGCCGACAGCGGTGATGAGCCCCTTGTCGTTTCTGGCGCGGCCCGCCCGGTGGATGCAGCTTTTGGCACGGAGCCCGCAACCGTTCTCCGCGGCGCCGAACTTCGCGTTCGCGCTGGCCGCTGCGCGCACGTCGGACGAGGACATGGCGGGCCTCGATCTCGGCGATGTGCTCTACATCATGAGCGGGGCCGAACGGGTCACCGAAGCCACCCTCGCGCGATTCACGCACCGGTTCGCGCGCTTCAACCTGTCTGATTCGGCCGTGAGGCCCGCGTATGGGCTCGCCGAGGCCACGCTGTACGTCGCCGCGCACGGGCCCAGCCCGACACCACCATTCGTCGAGTTCGATTCCGGGGAGCTCGCGGTCGGCCGTGCCGTGCGGTCCGCGAACGGCACCCCGCTGATCAGTTACGGCGTTCCGGGGTCGCCGAGCGTACGCATCGTGGACCCCGCGACCGCTGCCGAACTGCCCGCGGACACGGTGGGCGAGATCTGGGTGCGCGGTGACAACGTGAGCCCCGGCTACTGGCGTAGACCGGCCGAGACGGCACGAACCTTCGGCGCGACCGTCGTCACCCCGTCGCCGGGTACCCCGCCCGACGGATGGCTGCGGACCGGCGACCTCGGATTCCTCTCGGAGGGTGAGCTTTTCATCGTCGGCAGGATCAAGGATCTTCTCATCGTGCGCGGGCGTAACCACTATCCCGATGACATCGAGGCGACCACCCAGGAGATCTCCGGCGGTCGGGCGGCCGCCATCGCCGTCGTCGACCAGAGCAGCGAGAAGCTGGTCGTCATCGTGGAAGTCAAGAAGCGCGGCCAGTCCGACGACGAGATGTCCGAGAAGCTCCGCACCGTGCGCCGAGAGGTCACCTCGGCGATCTCCAACACCCACGGCGTCGGCGTCGAAGACGTGGTGCTGGTGGAGCCGGGCTCGATCCCCATCACCACGAGCGGCAAGGTCCGGCGCGCGAGTTGCGTCGAGCTGTATCAGTCGGACGGCTTTGCGCGCCTGACGACTTAGCGTCCAAAACGCGTCTCAACTGGTCGCCGTACCGCCGGCAGCGACACAGAGTCGAGCATCTCGTGGTGTGTGCAGTCGACGAAATGGGCCGTGGCTTCGCCGGCAACGTGCGTCTCCACCTTCTCACCTTGATGCACGGCGCGATTCGAGTTCTCATGCCACAACCGCGAGCCACATGTCCGGCCGGCCAACCAGTCGCGACACGCTCAACGATCAAGCGATGAGCGAACACAATGGTACGGGCGTTGGCGTGAGGCACAGGGACCTTCTCCGGGCTGAATGCCATACACATCCAACCCGTCAGGAGGTCCCCTTACTTTCAAGCAGGCGCGCCGTCAACAATCTCCCAGGTTACGACATCTGGGTACCGGCGCGTTCCGCCGGAACTCCCACAATCAACGGCTTCCGCGCCGTTGCGATCACGTAATCGCCTATGCCCAAGGATCGTTCCCAAAACTCTACGCCGCGGCACTGGGCTCGATCGTCGTCGGTGATGTCCACGACCACTTCATCAATCTTCTGTTTCCGTTCGACGCGCTGCTGGGCGTACTTGGCCATCCCGGGAAACACATCTGAGCGGATGGACTCGACGCTGACGTCGTCGAATCCGGCGGCAATCAGATGCTGGGGATATGCCTCACGGTCATAGAAATTGGCTTCGGGGAAGTGCGCGTATCTCCTGCCGAAGGCCGCCCTTCTCCGGCCGGCCGTCCGCCCGGGACAGGGCAGCATGTCAGCGAGCGCGATGGTTCCAGCCGGTTTGAGTACGCGGAATGCCTCGCGCAGGAAGTCTTCCCGGGTATCGAAGTTGAATGCGGATTCCAATGCGAGGACCTTGTCGAACGATTCGTCGGGAAACTCCAACGCCGTCGCGGAACCGAGCCGAATGTCGATTCGATCCGCTAATCCGCGCTCGGCGACGCGTTCACGGCTCTTCTCGACGTGGACCGGGGTGATGTCGATGCACGTGATGCGTGCCAGCTTGAAACGGTCGACGAGGACGAAGTCCTGCTCCGCGAAACCGACTCCGACGTCGAGGACTTCGTCGGTTGGTTGCAGCCCGGCCCGTGTTCCGAGAAGCTCGACCATCGCGGCGCACGCTTGCGGGTAGGTGCGCGCTTCCTTCCAGTAACCGATGTTCAGCCACCGCGGCTTGGAGTCGTCGGCATACCCTTCATCCATGAAGTCGATGACGTCGTCGCCGAGTGTCGTGTAGTAAGCCGCGGCGTTCTTCTGACGTACCAGGCTGAAAGAGCGGACGAACGCCAACCAATTCCAGTAGATAGCCAGGGCAACTTTGCGCATGTCGTTTCTCCCTTTCCAAGCGGTTAGAGCAGTCCCAGCAACTGCAGGTCGGTGACGTACTTGTTGATGACCGGCGCCGTGATGTGTGGGATGTCATTGTCGGGGCCGATTTTCGCTTCTTGCACCGCAACCCGGAATCGGTCCACCGGCGCGAAGGATCCGCTGCTCGGCTCTGCGGGCTGCACATACTGGGCAGTGCGCAGCGGCAGCACCCACTGCAATGAGTGCTGTCGCTGCCGATCCGGCAGGGAGCGCAGGCCGGTCTCGAACCGCTGCAACCACTCAACAAAATCATCGATGCGTTCGATCGGGTGACCGGCCTCAATCAGCCAGTCGACGTACTCGTCGAAGCCGATGCCGTCGTCGTGCGGGTTCATCACGTGATAGGTCTGGAACCCGCTGGCCGCCGGGGCCGCGAGTGTGGCGAGCGCTTCAGCGACGAATTCGACGGGCAGCGCGTCGACGTGAGCGCGTTGCCGGTTGCCCTCGGCGTCGAGTCGGTAGAACGAGTTCGGCGCCACCCCGGCGGCGACGAGGCTCAGCAGCGCCCGAGTGAACATGTCCGACATATTGAGCTGACCCGCATATGACGTGTCAGCCAGGATCATGTCGCATCGAAAAACCGTGACCGGCAGGCCACATTCGTCGTGTGCCTCGCGCAACAGCACCTCGCCGGCCCACTTGCTGTTGGCGTAACCGTTGCCGAAGCTGTCCTCGACCCTGCGAGTGGAGCTGATGATTCGAATGTCGGCATCCTCGGTGAACGCCGAAGGCTCGATCTCGTTCCCCACGCCGCTCGTCGACACGTAGCTGTAACCCTTGATCCTTGCGGTGAGCGCGATCCGGATCAGCTCAGCGGTGCCCACGACGTTGGGATGAAACAGCTCGCGGTAGGGCAGCAGGCCATTGACCATGGCCGCGGGGTCGACGATCAGATCGACGGTTTCGGCCAGCCGCTGCCAAGTCTGCTGTGAAAGACCGAGGTTGGCTTCGCCCTTGTCGCCCGCGACAACCTCCAGGTGACGGACGGCCAGGTCCTGAAAGTGCTGCAACAACTTCGGATCGCCGCTATCGAAGGTCTTCTCGAGACGGCGCCGCGCATCCTCGTCGGACTTGGCTCGCACCAGGCAGATCAGCGTGCCGTCGACCAGTTGCATCCGCCGCAGCCATTCCAGGGCCAGGTAACGCCCGAGGAAGCCGGTCGCCCCAGTCAGTAGGACCGCCCGCGGCTCAGCGCTGGGCCGGGGTAGTGCCGGTGCCGCGTTCAGTGTCTTGGCGTCGATGAACTTGTCCAGCGTCAGGTCGGAGGCGTGCACCTCGGTGCTGTCGCGACCGTGGACGGACGCAAAGTCGGGGCCTGTTGAGTTGGCAGTTCTGCCCAACTGCCGGCTCAAGCTTCGCACCGACGGCGCGTCGAATACCGTGCGTACCGAAAGGTCGAAGCCAAGCGCCGCCTTGATCGCTGCGACCAGCCGCATAGCGGAGAGCGAGTCGCCACCGAGGTCGAAGAACGAGTCGTCGACGCCGACCCGGTCTAGACCCAGCATCTGGGCGTATATGTCGGCGATGATCTTCTCGGCCTGGGTCTGCGGTGCCTGGAAGGGTGTCGCGGTGAACACCGGTGTCGGCAACGCTTTACGGTCGAGCTTGCCCGACGAGGTCAATGGAAAGTCCTCCAGCACCACGATGTGCGCGGGCACCATGTATTCGGGCAACCGCCCAGTCAACTGCTGACGCACCGCGCTGATCGTGGTGTTGGCGTGTGGGTTGTTGGCATGGGCGGTGCGCTGGCCGACTCCGATTGCGGGTAGGAAGACATCGCTGAGCCGCGTACTGTGCTCTGGGTCAGAGTCGGTGGGGGTGTCGAAGACGGCGTCGAGGGTGCCGGTTTCGGCGCCCCATGTCACGGCGACGCGGTAACCGGTACTTTCGCCGAGACGGTGCAATTCTTCCGGGGCTGCGGCGCCGGTGGTGCTTTCGGCGAGTGCGTCGGCCAGGGGTAGCCCGGCGGCGAGAGCCCGTTCGATGTGGACGTCGGTGACCACTCCGGCGTGTGGGATCCCTGTGATGCGGACGGAGGCGGGGCGTTGGGACGTCAACCGGGTCTGCAGTCCAGCCAGACCCGCGCACTGGGTCCAGGTCCAGCTGGGTGCGGCCGCCAGTGATCGTACCGGTGTCGGGATCTTGTGGATGATGACGTCGTAGCGATACCGGTTCAATTCGTTGTCGGCCAGTCCGTGTTTGACCTGGATGTCGACTCCGGCGACGGACGCCGCGTGGTCTGCGGCCCAAGTCGTGAAGAACTCCGGGGCCAGCAGCAGTTCGTGTTCGCTGATCATGGCGCGCTGTACTCGTTGGCGGATTTCGTCGGGGTCGGTGGAGCCGGCGCGAGCGAGCGCAACTGCGGTTTGGAATGCGCCCTGCAAAGTGTGGTTACGGATGTCGCCGAGGAACAGTGACCCGCCGGGCGCCAACAGCTTCACGGCGTCGTCGATGAGGTCGGCCAGGTACTCCCGATTCGGGAAGTACTGGATAACCGAGTTGAGAATGATTGTGTCGAAGTAGTTTTGGGGCAGGGTCTCGGTGACGTGTGCGGGTTGGGCCAGTAACCGAACCCGATCACGCCAGGGCAGCTGCGACTGCTCCAGCGCACGACCGAGGTTGTCGATGGCCGCCGCCGACGCATCCGTGGCAACGTACTCTTCGCACTGCGGGGCGATCTGCGACAGAACCAACCCCGAGCCTGCGCCGATCTCCAGAACTCGGCGTGGCCGCAGGCCCATGATCCTGTCCACGGTGGCCGCACGCCACTCCTGCATCTCCGCCAACGGAATCGGATCGTCGGTGTAGCTGCTGTTCCAACCCCGGAAATCCATGCCGAACCCCGACGCGCCGACCTCGGCGTCGTACAGTTCGTCGTATACGTGCTGCCACTGTTCAACGATTTCGATGTCGTCATCGGAGCTGGTGTGCTCGAGGGTGATGTAGCCGACGAGGTGGGCGCCGGTGTTGCCGTGATGCACGGTGACGGCCGCCTGGCCGACCTGCGGGCAGGCCAGTAGGCTGTTCTCGATCTCGCCGAGCTCGATGCGATACCCGCGGATCTTGACCTGTTCGTCAGCACGCCCCAGGTATTGCAGCTGCCCGTCGGCGCCCCAACGCACCAGGTCCCCAGTGCGATAGATTCTGGTCCCGGGCGCGCCGAACGGAGACGCCACAAACCGCGACGCGGTCAAACCCGCCCGATGCCAATAGCCGCAGGCAACCCCGGACCCGGCCACATACAGCTCACCGATCACCCCTGCCGGCACCGCCCGCAACCGCGGGTCCAACACGAAAAAGGCGAGATGCGCCAGCGGCAGTCCGATGGGGCTGGCGTTGGTGTCAACGTCGCTGTCGACGATCTCCCGGAATGAGGCATGCACCGTCGTCTCGGTGATTCCGTACATGTTGATAAGTCGCGGTAGCCGCGGATGGTTCTGCCGCCACAGCCGAAGACGCTGCGGGTCAAACGCTTCGCCGCCGAAAACCACCGTCTGAAGCTTGAGCTGCTCGCCCAGCTGGGGCTGGAGCGCGTCGGCGGTTTGCAGCGCATAGAACGCCGACGGGGTCCGGCTCAGGACTCCGACTTCTTCAGCGACCAGCAAGGCGTGGAAGTCTTCCGGTGAGCGCGCCACCGACTCGGAGACCACCACCAGTCGCCCGCCGCGCAGTAGAGCACCCCAGATCTCCCAGACCGAGAAGTCGAAGGCCAGCGAATGACACTGGGTCCAGGCGCCCACGCCCGGCACGTCCGTGTCCAGTGCCCGCAGCAGCGCAGTGACGTTGTGGTGGGTCACCGCAACCCCTTTGGGGGCACCGGTGGTGCCTGACGTGTAGATGATGTAGGCGATGTCGGCCGGGTCCGGCGCGGGTAGCGCAGTGGTGGGCTGGGTGTCGACGCGCGGGTCGGCGATGTCGATGACCGCCAGATCGCGCCCGCCCAGCCGGCCACGCAGGTCTGCGGTGGTGATCACCGCGACCGGCGCGGCGTCGGCGAGCATGAACCCGATCCGGGCATCGGGCACCGCTGGGTCGATCGCCAGATAGGCGGCCCCGGTTTTGAGCACCGCCAGCATCGCGACGATCGCTTCAGCCGAACGCGAGAACAGCAACGCCACACACTGTCCCGGACCCGCGCCCTCACCAGACAGCAGCTGCCCCAACCGGTTCGACGCCTCATCGAGCTCCCGATAGGTCATGGAGCGGCCGGCGCAGGTCACCGCCACCGCCTCGGGTGTGCGTCCAACCTGGGCTGCCCACAGCAGCGGAATCGACTCATCGGCGGGTGCGGACTGGGTCAACGCCGCGCGGTTGCCCCACTCGTCGAGGTCGGCGTGTTCGTCGGCATCGAGCACATCGATCGACGACAACCGCGCCGCAGGATCGGAGATCATCCCCGCCAGGACGCGTTCGAATCGAACGATCAGCGCCTCGATGCTGCCTGTATCGAAGACATCGGTTCGGAATTCCACCGCTCCGCCGATCCCGGCGGGCTCACCGTCCGCGGTGAAGTGTTCTGCCAGGTTGAAGAGCAGGTCCATGCGGGCGGTGTGGGTGTCCATCGGCACATGGGCGCCGTGCAGATCACCCAACGCCGGCCCGCCGGCCGGGTCACCGGTATGTGCAGGCAGGTTCTGCCAGCCCAACATCACCTGAATCAGCGGGTGATGGGTCAGACTGCGGGCCGGGTTGAGACGCTCCACCAGCACCTCGAACGGCACATCTTGATGCTCGAAGGCGGCCAGACTGCGCTGGCGTACCTGGGCCAGCAACTCGGCGAAGCTGGGATTGCCGGTCACATCCACCCGGAGCACCAACGTGTTGACGAAGAACCCGACCAGCTCGTCGAGCGCGGGATCGCCGCGTCCGGCGATCGGGAAGCCCACCGCCACATCGGAACTCGCACTCAGCCCGGACAGCAGCACTGCTAGGGCGGCCTGAACCACCATGAAGCTGGTGGCGCTGTGCTCGTGGGCGACAGCACGCACCCGCTGATGCAACTCCGCGGGCCAGTCCATCGCCACACTGGCACCGCGGTAGTCAGCGACCACCGGATAGGGCCGATCGGTGGGCAGCTGCAGATAATCCGGCATCCCGGCAAGCGCATCCCGCCAGTAAGCCACCTGCGCGGCGATCGGGCTGTGACTGTCGTGGAGATCACCGAACCTCGCGCGCTGCCACAACGTGTAATCGACGTACTGCACCGACAATGGCGCCCACTCCGGAGCCAGACCCTGCTGCCGCGCTTGATACGCCGCCCCGATGTCCCTGATCATCGGGGCCACCGACCACCCGTCAAAAGCGATGTGGTGCACGACAATTGCGATGACATACTGCTCGGGACCTACGCAATAGATCTGCGCCCGAACGGGGATCTCGGTCGACAGGTCGAATCGGTACACCGCCAGCGCCATCAACTCGCGGGCCACGTCTCGCTCAGGCAAGGACACCACCGCTTCGTCCCCGCGCCTCCACATCCCCGGTCGGGGCGGCAGAACCTGCTGGAACGGCACACCGTCGGTGTCGGGGAATACGGTGCGCAGCGATTCGTGGCGAGCGATGACGTCGTCGAGGGCTGTTCCCAGCGCCTCGGAATCCAGTGGACCGTCAATGCGAAGCGCGGTCGGCATGTTGTAAGTCGCAGCCCCGGCCTGGAACCGGTCGAGGAACCACAACCGGTTCTGGGCGAAGGACAGCGGAAGCACCGCGGGCCGCGGTCCGGCCACCAACGGGTCGCGTCGTTTCCCCGCTGCGCCGATGTGGGGGGCCAGCTGGGCAATCGTGGGCGCGTCGAACAGGGTGCGCACCGCGAGGTCGGCGTCCAGGCCGGTGTTGATCGCGGCGACCAGGCGCATCGCCGACAGCGAATCACCGCCCAGAGCGAAGATCGAGTCGTCGACGCCGACCCGGTCAACGCCGAGGACCTGGGCGTAGATGCCGGCCAGGATCTCCTCGACGGCGTTGGTGGGGGCGCGGTAGTGCCCGACATCGGTGTATTCGGGTGCCGGCAGGGCGCGGGCGTCGACTTTGCCGTTGACCGTCAAGGGCAGCGTGTCGAGGACCACTATCGCGGTCGGCACCGCGTACGCCGGCAGCCGCGCAGCTAGCCTCATCCGCAATTCAACGGGATCGACGGTCCCGATTTGGGTTTCGGTGACATAGCCGACGAGGCGTTTGTCGCCGGGACGATCTTCGCGGGTGATGACCACCGCTTGATCGATGCCGTCGAGCGCGGTCAGAGCAGTCTGGATTTCGCCGAGTTCGATCCGATACCCGCGGATCTTGACCTGCTCGTCGGCGCGCCCGAGATAGTGCAGCTGCCCACCGGCGTCCCAGCGCACCAGGTCGCCGGTGCGATACATGCGGGTTCCGGGCGCCCCGAACGGGCACGCGATGAACCGTGCGGCGGTCAAAGCCGCCCGGCCGAGGTAGCCGACGCCCACGCCGTGGCCGGCCACATACAACTCGCCGACCACCCCGGTTGGCACCGGGCGGAGCCAGCCGTCGAGGACGAACAGCGCCGCGGTCGACACCGGCGCACCAATCGGCGGCGGTCCCGAGCCGTCCGTCAGCGGTGCGGTCATCGACGCATAGATCGTGGTCTCGGTGGGCCCGTAGGCGTTGATCATCACTCGCCCGGGCGCCCAGCGGTCGACCACGTCGGCGGGGCAGGCCTCACCGCCGAGCACCAGCGCCGCCGACTCCAAGCCCGCCGGGGACAGTGCGGTCACCGCCGTGGGGGTTTGGGTGAGTACGTTGACCCGCTCGGCAACCAACAGGTCGTGGAAGTCGTCCGGGGAGCTGACCACCTCATCCGGCACGACCACCAGCCGGCCGCCGCCGAGCAGTGCGGCCCAGATCTCCCACACCGAGAAGTCGAACGCATAGGAATGGCATTGCGTCCACACCTGCTCCGATGGCAGGACTGGGGGCGACGACTGCGCCACGTGGGCCAGGTTCTGGTGGGTGATGGCAACACCTTTGGGCACACCGGTGGTACCCGAGGTGTAGATCAGGTAAGCGATATCGTCCGGGGCTGGGGCCGGCAATGCCGTGCCCGGATAGTTCTGGATTCGCGGGTCGTCGAATTCGATGACGGTCAGTTCGCAGCCGTCCAGCCGCGATCGCAGGTCCGCGGTAGTGACGGCCGCGGTCGGGACGGCGTCGGCGAGCATGAACTCGATCCGGGCGTCGGGCACCGCCGTGTCGATCGCCAGGTAGGCGCCCCCGGTCTTGAGCACCGCCAGCATCGCCCCGAGCACCCCGGCAGAGCGCTCTGACAGCAGCGCCACACACCGTCCCGGGCCCACACCGTGATCAATAAGCAGATGTGCCAATCGATTCGATGATTCATCGAGCTCGCGGTACGTCAGGGACCGGCCCCCGCTGGTCACCGCTACCGCCTCAGGTGTGCGCGCGACCTGGGCTGCCCACAGCACCGGAATCGACACAGCGGTGAGGGCGGGCCGGGTCAACATCGCCCGATTACCGAACTGGTCCAGCCGGGCATGCTCACCGCCGTCGAGCACATCGATCGACACCAGTCGCCGGCCTGGGCCGGCCGTCATCGCCGCCAGCACCCGCTCGAATTGCTCGATCACTGTCCGGATGCGGTCCGCGTCGAAGATGTCGGTGTCGAATTCGACGCGCAGGCCCAGCTGCGGTCCCGGCGAGGCTTGCAGGGTCAGCGGGTAGTGGTTGGATTCGCGGATGGCGATGTCGGTGATGGCCAACTCGTCGGTGCCGGCCAATGCGTCGGTGTCGATCGGGTAGTTCTCGTAGACGAACAGGGTGTCGAACAGCTGGTCGTGACCGGTGGCGCGGTGAATCTCGCTGAGACCCAGATGCTGATGCTCCAGCGTGTGGTGGTGTGCACTGTGCAGTTGGCTGATCAGCTCGGCGACGGTGGTGGCCGCCGTGACAGACGCGCGCACCGGCACCGTGTTGATCAACAGGCCGACAATGGATTCCGCACCGGCGACGTCGGTGGGCCGTCCGGAGACCGCGGTGCCGAAGACGACGTCATGGTTGCCGGTCAGCCACGTCAGCAGCTGCGCCCAGGCACCCTGCAATACGGTGTTGACCGTGGTGTGACACGAGCGAGCGAGCTCGCCCAGCGCCTGCGTGGTCTCCGCAGAAACCCGGTGCGTTTCGACGCTTCGCCCGCCCAGCCCCAACCGGGTCGGTGGCCCGACCAGGGTAGGGGTGTCGAAGCCGGCCAGCACCTCCTTCCACGCCGCCTGGGCGGCCTCGCGGTCGCGCTCGGCCAGCCAGCCGACCAAGCGGCGATAGGACCCGGCCGCAGGAAGTCGGTGACCGTGATAGCCGGCGAATACTTCCCCCAGCAGGATCGGCAGCGACCAGCCGTCGAGTACGAGGTGGTGATTGGTCAGCACAACCCGGTGCCCATCTGTCCCGATGTGCACCAGAGCCACCCGAAAGGCCGGCGGATGGTCAAGGTCGCAGACCGCGGCACGCTCGGCAGCACACAGCTTCTCAATCTGCTCACCGGCATCCCCACCGCTTCCGCTGAGGTCGATGTACCGCCACGAGGCCTCGGGGTCGGCCGGGATGATCTGCACTGGCTCGTCGAACTGTTGGCAGAATCGGACGGCCAGGTTGGGGTGCCGGCTGAGCACGGTGTGCATCGCATCGCGCAACCGGTCCGGGTCCAACGGCCCGGTGACGGTGATGTCGAGTTGCATCGCATACACATCGTCATGGCTGCCCTGTGTGGCGTGGAAGAGCAGTCCCTGCTGCAGCGGGGTCAGTGGCAGGATGTCGGCGATCCGGAATTGCTGGTCGAGCTGGTCGATCTGGTGTTGGGTCAGCTGGGCCGGGGCGATATCGGAGGGGGTCAACCCGCCCCCGCCGTGTTCGACGTGAGCACAGATGCCGGCCAACGCCTCGAACCACAGCCGCCCCAGCCGGCTGATCTGGGTGGCATCGAGTGCCGAGGTGGCCCACAGCCAGTTGGCGTGCAACCGGGGGCCCGCGGCGGCGTCGATGACGCCGGCGTTGAGTTCCACGGTGTGCGCCAACGACATCGGTACCGCCGTGGCTGCGGCGACGGCCACCAGTCCGTCCTGGTCGACCCGCCACAGGTCATCGGCGAGTTCGCCGGTGCTGCCGCCGAGGCGGCCCAGGTAGTTGAATCCGATCACCGGGTCGGCACCGTCGAGATCGATGTCGGGGTTGAGGTAGCGCAGCAGACCGAAGGTCAAACCGTCAGGCAATGCGCGCAGTTGTTCCTTGGCGCTTTTGATGATGGGGCCCAGTGCCGCATCGCCGCTCATCACCTGTGCCCAACGCAACCCGTTGACCCCCAGCGCCACCGGATACTTGGTGGTGAACCAGCCCACGGTGCGCGAGAGGTCCACATCGGCGGCCAGGCTCTCGTCGCGGCCATGACTTTCGACATCGACGCTGATGGGCGTACCGGTGCCCGAGAACTCTGCGAACGCCAACCCGTAGGCGATCAACAAGATGTCCTGCACCCCGGCGTGGAATGCCGCGGGCACCGCACCGAGCAAGCGGCGGGTCGTCTCGACATCCAGTTCTGCTGACCACCGTCCCGCACTCGCATAGGTGTCTGTGTCGGCTCGAGGTGCCGGCAGAACGGCGGGTACCCGCAACACCTGCCGCCAGGCCTCGGCCTGCTCCGCAACCACAGGGCTGTGTGCATGCTCGCCCAGCAACTCCGCCCACCGCCGGAAGGAGGTAACGGGCTGCGGCAGTGACACGGGTTGCCCGCTGTGGTGCTGCACCCAGCCGATGTTGATGTCTTCCAACAGGATCCGCCACGACACCCCATCAACGGCCAGATGATGAATTATCAACACCAACCGGCTGGTGTCACCGACCCACAGGGCAGTCAGCATCACCCCGGCGGCGGGGTTCAACCGCGACCGCGCCGCCACCACCGCCGCGTCGGATAACACATCCACGGCCTGCAAGCAGTCATCGGCATTCACCGCTCGAGCTGCGGGCGCCGACAATGACCAGCCTCCGCCGCCGTCGTCGACCGCGCGGAGCCGCAACATCGCGTGCCGATCCAGCAGCGCCTGCAATACAAGCAACACATCGGCCTCGGTCACCCCAGGGGGCGCCTGCACCACCATCGTTTGATTGAACTGGTGGACAGCGCCCTCGACGGTGTGCAGCCAGCTCATGATCGGAGTGACAGGTATCGGTCCGAGTCCCTCATCGACCGCGCGCGCCTCGCCGCCGGTGACTGCAGCGACCAGGGCCAGTCGGGCCACGGTCTGCTCGACGAAGATGTCGCGTGGGCGACAGGCCAAACCGGCCGCCCGGGCCTGCGCGACGACCTGCATCGAGGAGATACTGTCCCCGCCCAGGTCGAAGAACGACTCGTCGACACCGACCCGCTCGAGCCCCAGCACCTGGGCGTAGATGCCGGCAAGGATGTCCTCCACCGCATCGGACGGGGCGCGGTAACTAGCACCATCGATGTACTCCGGCGCCGGTAGCGCACGGATGTCGAGCTTGCCGTTGACCGTCACGGGCAACGCGTCGATCACCACGACCGCGGCCGGCACCATATACGGCGGCAACCGATCAGCCAGTGCCGCGCGGACAGCGGCCGGATCTGCGTTCCCGGTGATGTAGCCGACGAGGCGCTTGTCGCCGGGGCGATCCTCGCGAGCAATCGCTACCGCCTGATCGACGCCGTCCACATCGGCGAGCGCACTCTGGATCTCACCGAGCTCGATCCGATAGCCGCGGATCTTGACCTGATCATCGGCACGCCCCAAGTACTGCAACTGCCCATCCGGGCGCCAACACACCAGATCCCCGGTGCGATACATCCGCGCCCCGGGCGCCCCGAACGGACACGCCACAAACCGCGACGCAGTCAACCCGGTGCGGCCTACATACCCGTACGCCAGCCCGGCACCGGCAATGTACAACTCGCCGACCACCCGCTCTGGCACCGGCCGTAACTGGTCGTCGAGTACGAACAACGCAGCCCTGACCACCGGTCTGCCGATCGGCACGCCCATGCCCGGCTGCAACGGTTCGCTGATGGCCACACACATCGTCGTCTCGGTCGGGCCATACGCGTTGATCATCACCCGCCCGGGGGCCCACTGGTCCACCACTTCCGCGGGGCAGGTCTCACCGACCACCACCAGGGCCGCCGACTCCAGGCCTTCGGGCTGCAACCCCCGCACCGCCGACGGGGTCTGGGTCAGGACACTGACTTGCTCGCTCACGAGCAGGTCGTGGAATTCGTCGGGGGAGCCGACCACCGACTCGGGCGCCACCACGACGCACCCACCCCGCAACAGGGCACCGAAGATCTCCCACACGGAGACGTCGAAAGCCAAGGTATGGCACTGCAGCCACGCACCGCTGGTGGGCAGCCCTGCGTCCAGCGATCCGAGCAGTTGAGTGACGTTGAGGTGTGTTACCGCAACACCTTTGGGGATACCGGTAGTGCCCGAGGTGTAGATGATGTAGGCGATGTCGTCGGGTGCGGGGGACGGTAGCGGGGTGCTCGACTGAGCGTCGATGCAGGGGTCCGCGACGTCGACGACCGTCAGGCTCGCCCCACCCAGCCCGTCAACCCGATCCGCGGTGGTGACCACAGCGACCGGAGCGGCGTCGGTGATGATGAACTCTATCCGCGCCGCGGGAACGACCGGGTCAATCGGGAGGTAGGCGGCCCCGGTCTTGAGCACCGCCAGGATCGCCACCACCGCCTCGGTGCAACGCGAAAGCAGCAGCGCCACACACTGTCCGGGTCCAGCGCCATGCTGGGTCAACAGATGCGCCAACCGATTCGACGCCTCATCGAGCTGCCGGTAGCTGCACGACCGCTCCCCGAAACGGATCGCGACCGCGTCGGGGCACGCGACGACATGTTCGGCGAACAGCGCCGGAATCGAGACGGCGGGAGGCGCGGGCTGGGTGAGCGCCGCCCGGTTGCCGATGCCGTCGAGCTGGATGTGTTCTTCGATGTCGAGCAGATCGATCGACGACACCCGCTGCGCCTGGTCTGCCGTCATGGCAACCAATACCCGTTGCAGCCGCTCGACCAGTCTGGCGACGCTGTCGGTCTCGAATACATCGGTGCGGAACTCCACACGCCCCTCGATTCCGGCGGGCCCAGCGGAGTCAGTCAGGCGTTCTGCGAGCGAGAACACCAGATCCATCCGGGCGGTGCGGGTATCGATCGGCATCTGAGTAACCTGAAGATCACCCAACGCCAACCCCCCGGCGGGGCTACCGGCGTCGTCGCCCACAGCGATGTTCCAGGCCAATGCCACCTGCACCAAGGGATGATGAGTCAACGACCGAGTCGGCTTGAGCCTTTCGACAAGAACCTCGAAGGGCACGTCCTGGTGTTCGTAGGCGGCCAGGCTGCGCCGTCGAACCTGAGCGAGCAACTCGGCGACTGTGGGATCTCCGGCCAGATCGACCCGCAGCACCAGCATGTTGACGAAGAACCCGACCAGCTCGTCGAGCGCGGGATCGTTTCGCCCGGCGATCGGAAAACCCACCGCCACATCAGAACTCGCGCTGGTTCTGGACAGCAGCACCGCCAGCGCGGCCTGAACGACCATGAAGCTGGTCGCGTTGTACTCGCGAGCCGTCTTACGAACTTGCTGCTGCAGTTCGGCCGGCCAGTCGACCGGCACGGTGGCACCGCGCTGATCGGTCGCCGGCGGATACGGCCGATCGGTGGGCAGCTGCAGCCGCTCGGGCATCCCCGCCAGAGCGTCTTGCCAGTAGGCCAGCTGAGCGGCGATCGGGCTATCACTGTCGTCGAGATCGCCGAACCGCACACTCTGCCACAACGTGTAATCCACGTACTGCACCGGTAGTTCAGGCCAGTCAGTTGCCTGCCCCGCACATCGGGCGGCATACGCCGCGTTCAGGTCAGCCACCAGGGGGGTGATCGACCAGCCGTCGGCGGCAATATGGTGCACCACACCGACCAGCACGTGCTCGTCATCACCAAGGCGGAAAAGCGTTGCTCTCAGCGGGAGCTCGGTCGACAAATCGAAGGTGTGCCGTGTCGCTTCCTCGACGACCTCCTTAAGTCGATCCGCCGACCACCCCGTCGCATCAACGACCTCCCAACGGGAACGAGCGTGTTCGAGCGGCACTACCTGCTGGAACGGAACTCCGCCCTCGTCGGGGAACAGAGTGCGCAATGATTCGTGGCGGGCGACGACATCGTCAAGCGCCGCGCACAGCGCGTCGGCATCGAGGTGCCCGCTCAGACGCAGCGCGGTCGCCATGTTGTAAACCGGTGAGGGCCCGTATAATTGGTCGAGAAACCACAATCGGCTTTGGGCGAACGACAGCGGGATCACCTCGGGCCGCTCACCGGCGACCAGCGGCTGTCGCGCACCACCCTCCCCGCCGATGTGAAGCGCCAGCTGAGCCACCGTCGGCGCGTCGAACAGTGCGCGCACCGAAAGGTCGGCGTCCATCCCGGTGTTGATGGCGGCGACCACTCGCATCGCCAAGATGCTGTCGCCGCCCAGGTCGAAGAACGAGTCGTCGACGCCGACGCGGCCGAGGCCCAGGACTTGGGCGTAGATGCCGGCCAAGATCTCCTCGACCGCGTTGGTGGCACCGCGGTAACGATCGGTGTCGCTGAATTCCGGTGCGGGCAACCCGCGGGTGTCGAGCTTGCCGTTGACCGTCAACGGCAGCGCATCGATCACCACGACCGCTGCGGGCACCATATAGGCCGGCAACCGCTGCTCCAGCTGTGTCCGCGTCTCGGCGAGATCGACGGCCCCGGAATTGGTCTCGGTGACATATCCGACCAAACGCTTGTCACCGGGGCGATCCTCGCGCGCAATCACCACCGCCTGGTCGACCCCGTCGACGGCCGCCAGCGCGGTACGGATCTCCCCGAGCTCGATCCGATACCCACGGATCTTGACCTGCTCGTCGGCGCGCCCCAGATACAGCAGCTGCCCGTCGGCACCCCAGCGCACCAGATCCCCGGTGCGATACATCCGCGCCCCCGGCGCCCCGAACGGACACGCCACAAACCGCGATCCGGTCAAGTCCCCCCGGCGCCAATACCCCACTCCGACACCGCGGCCGGCGACGTAGAGTTCGCCGACGACACCGGGTGAGACCGGCCGCAGCCACGTGTCGAGCACGAACAATGCCGTCCCCGGCACCGCCGCCCCGATCGGCACGACACCCGCGCCCGCTTTCAACGGCGCGCTGATGGTGGCGTACACCGCCGTTTCGGTCGGGCCGTAGCCATTGATCATCACCCGCCCGGGCGCCCACCGATCCATCACCTCGTGCGGGCACGCCTCACCGGCCACCATCAGCGCCACCGACTCCAACCCCTGCGGCGACAACGCGGTCACCGCCGACGGAGTCTGACTCAACACACTGACGTGTTCGGAGACCAGTAAGGCATGAAAGTCCTGCGGGGAGCCCGCCACCGATTCGGGCACCACCACCAGCCGCCCACCGTGCAGCAACGCCCCCCAGATCTCCCACACCGAAAAGTCGAACGCATAGGAATGACACTGCGTCCACACCTGTCCCGGAGCCGGCTTCACGCCGACATCGAGCCCGTCGAAAAGCCGCGTTACGTTGTGATGGCTGACCGCAACACCTTTGGGCACACCGGTCGTGCCCGAGGTGTAGATGATGTGGGCAAGGTCATCCGCCGACGGCGCCGGCAGAGGCGTACACGGGTAGTCCTTCACCGCGCTATCGTCGATGTCGATGGCAGTCAGATCACCGCCGTCCCACCGCGAACGCAGGCCGGCAGTGCTCACCCCGGCGATCGGCGCCGCATCGGTGACCATGAAGCCGACTCGCGCATCGGGCACCGCCGGATCGATCGGCAGATACGCCGCTCCGGTCTTGAGCACCGCCACAATCGCCACGATCGCCTCGGCGCACCGCGGAAACATCAGCGCTACACACTGCCCCGGACCCGCCCCATGATCAGACAGCACATGCGCCAACCGGTTCGACGCCTCATCAAGCTCCCGATACGTCAGCGAGCGGCCCTCGAACCTCACCGCCACCGCCTCGGGCGTACGCACCACTTGTTCGGCGAACAGCACCGGAATCGACACCGGCGATACGGGCTGGGACAACACCGCCCGATTACCGAACTGATCCAGCTGAGCGTACTCACCCTCATCGAGCAAATCGATCGACAACAGCCGCCGCGTCGAATCAGCCGTCATGACTGCCCCCTGTATCACCGGCCATGGCCGCCAACACCCGCTGGAACCGCTCGGTGAGCTTTCCGATGGTGGCCGGATCGAACACCTCGGTGTCGAACTCCACGCGAAGGCCCAGTTCGCGGCCCAGTTGAGCCACCATCGCAAGCGGATAGTGGTTGAATTCACGGCCGGTGATGTCGGAGATGGCCAGCCCATCGGCACCGGCGAAGGCCGTCGTGTCGAGCGGGTAGTTCTCGAAGACGAACAAGGTGTCGAACAGCTGGTCGTGGCCGGTGGACCGGTGAATCTCGCTGAGTGCCAGGTGCTGATGTTCGAGTGTGTCGGTGTGGGCGCGCTGCAGATGGTCGAGCAGGTCCGCGATGGTCGTGGCCGGAGTGGCGGTGGCCCGCACCGGCACCGTGTTGATCAACAGGCCCACCATGGATTCCGCATCGGCCATCTCGGTGGGCCGTCCCGAGACCGCGGTGCCGAATACGACATCATGATGCCCGGTCATCCACATCAACATCTGCGCCCACGCGGCCTGCAGCACGGTGTTGACCGTGGTGCGACACGAACGCGCCAACGCGGTAACGGCCCGAGTGGTCTCCTCCGACACGCGAAACGAGGTAGTGCCGCGCGGCCCCAGGGTCAGCCGTCCCGGCGGACCCACGAGAGTGGGAGTGTCGAAGCCCGCCAGCACCTCGCGCCACGCGGCGTGCGCCGCATCGAGGTCTCGACCGGCCAGCCAGGTGACGAACCCGCGATACGACCCGGCCGCAGGCAACCGCTGCCCGTGATACGCGGCAAAGATCTCCTGCAACAAGATCGGCAACGACCAGCCGTCCATCACGATGTGATGGAAAGTCAGCACCATCCGATGCGCACCCTCGGCAGTACGGAGCAACGCCACGCGAAATGCCGGCGGGTGTTCGAGGTCGCACACCGCGGCCCGTTCCTCCGCACACACCCGTTGGATCAGCTCGTGGGGGCCGAGGTCGCTGTCGCTGAGTTCGACGTACTGCCAAGGCATCACGGGATCTGCGGGAATGAGCTGCACCGGCTGATCGAACTGCTGGTCGAACCGGGCCGCCAGGTTGGGATGACGGGCAAGCACCATCTGCACCGCGTCGCGCAACCGGTCGGCGTCGAGCGGGCCGGCAATGGTGAAGCCCAGCTGCATCGCATACACATCGTCGCTGCTGCCATGCGTCGTGCCGGTGTGGAACAGCAGTCCTTGCTGCAGCGGCGTCAGCGGCAAGACATCGGCGATCCGGTGGCGCTGCTGTAACTCGTCGATCTGCTGCTGGCTGAGCCGGGCGGGTGCGATGTCGGATGGCGTCAGCCCGCCCCCACCGCGTTGAACATGGGCACAGATGCCGGCCAGCGCATCGAACCACAACTGACTCAACCGGCCGACCTGCGCCTGGTCCAGTGCCGAAGCAGCCCACATCCAGTCCGCATGCAGATACGGCCCGGCCGCGGTGTCAACAGTGCCGGCGTTGAGCTCCACGGTGTGCGCCAACGCCATCGGCACCGCCGCGGCCACACCGCTCACCGACACACCGCCCTCGCTGACCGACCAGAGGTCGCCGTGGGCCTCCGCCTGTGCGCCGCCCATTCGGCCCAGATAATTGAACCCGATCGTCGGGTCGGGGCCGGATAGCTCGATGTCGGTGTTGAGGTAGCGCAGCAGACCATACGAGAGCCCGTCGGGCAGAGCGCGCAGCTGCTCCTTGGCGTTTTTGATGACGGCGCCAAGCGCCGCATCACCGGAAAGCACCTGCGGCCAGCTGAGTCCACCGACAGTCAGCGCCACCGGGTACTTGGTGGTGAACCAACCCACGGTGCGCGACAGATCAATATCGGAGGCCAACTCGTCATGGCGGCCGTGACCCTCGACATCGATCCCGATCGGAGCATCACTGGTGCCCAAGAACTCCGCCCACGCGAGTGCGTAACCGATCAGCAAGATGTCCTGAATGCCGGTGTGGAATGCCGCCGGCACCTCACCGAGGAGCCGTCGGGTCGTCTCCACGTCCAGTGTCACCGACCGATGCCCCGCAGTGGCGTACGTGTCTGTCTCAGGGCGCATCGCAGGAAGCGCGGGCGGGATCTCCAACACCTTTCGCCACGCCTCGGCGTGGTGTTGCACCGCCGTGGAACGCGCATGGTCGGTCAGCAGCGATGCCCACCGCTGGAACGACGTCCCCACCGCCGGTAACGCTATCGGTTGACCGTTGCGATGGTGCGCCCAAGCAATGTTGAGGTCCTCCAGCAAGATCCGCCACGACACCGCATCAACGACCAAATGATGGATGATCAAAACAAGTTCACGTGTGGATGTCAGCCATAGCGCGCTGATCACCAGCCCCGCCGCCGGATTCAACCGCGATCGCGCCGCCACCACTGCCTCGTGGGACAACACATCCGCCGATTGCAGACAGCTTTCCGCCCGCACCGATCCCGCCTCGGGCACCTTCAAGACCCAGCCGCCGAGGCCGTCGTTGACATGTAGCCGCAGCATCGCGTGCTGGTCCAGCAGGGCCTGCAGCACCACCACCACATCGGCCTCGGTCACACCAGGAGGTGCCTGCACCATCATGGTCTGGTTGAACTCGTCAACTGAGCCGTCGACGCTATTCAGCCACCGGATGATGGGAGTCGCGGAGAGGTCGCCGACACCCTCGTCGACCACATCGCCCGTGCCAACGGAGATGCGCGCGACCCTGGCCAGCCGAGCCACCGTCTGCTCGACGAAAACATCGCGGGGCCGACACAGCAGGCCGGCGGCCCGGGCCTGTGCCACCACCTGCATCGACAGAATGCTGTCGCCACCCAGGTCGAAGAACGAGTCGTCAACCCCGACCCGGTCGAGCCCCAACACCTGGGCGTAGATACCGGCCAGGACCTCCTCCACCGCGTCCGTCGGCGCCCGATAACGCTCGGTGTCGGTGTACTCCGCGATTGGCAGAGCGCGGGTATCGAGTTTGCCGTTGACCGTCAACGGCACCGCGTCGATGACCACCACCGCGGCCGGCACCATATAGCCCGGGAGTCGCTCGGCAAGTTCAGCGCGCAACTCAGCTGGATCCGCGGTCCCGGTGATATAGCCGATCAAACGCCTATCACCCGGCCGATCCTCACGGGCAATCACCACCGCCTCATCAACACCGTCGAGGGCCGCCAAAGCCGTCTGGATCTCCCCGAGTTCGATGCGATACCCACGAATCTTGACCTGCTCATCAACACGACCCAGATACCGCAACTGCCCATCCGGTCGCCAGCACACAAGATCCCCGGTCCGATACATGCGGGTTCCCGAGCCTCCGAAAGGACACGCGACAAACCGAGACCCAGTCAACCCCGCCCGGCCCAGATAGCCCACTCCCACACCACGACCGGCGACGTACAACTCGCCGACCACCCCGAGCGGCACCGGACGCAGCCACGCGTCCAGCACGAACAACGCCGCGGTCGATGCCGGCCTTCCGATCGGTGCCGTCCCCGGCCCAGGTTTCAGCGATGTGCTCATCGACGCATACACCGTAATCTCGGTCGGGCCATAGGCGTTGATCATCACCCGCCCCGGCGCCCACCGATACACCACCTCGGCCGGACACGCCTCACCGCCGAGCAACAGCGCCACCGACTCCAGCCCCTCCGGCGACAACGCTGTTACCGCCGAGGGGGTTTGGGTGAGCACGTTGACCTGTTCGGCGAGCAGCAAGGCGTGAAAGTCCCGCGGCGAGGCCACTACCGAGTCAGGCACCACCACCAGCCGTCCGCCGCCCAGTAGCGCGGCCCAGATCTCCCAAACCGAGAAGTCGAAAGCATACGAATGGCACTGCGTCCACACCTGCCTCGCCGGCAACTCCGGGGGTGATGACGCCGCCAAGTGGATCACGTTGCGGTGGGTCACCGCGACTCCCTTGGGCACACCGGTTGTACCCGAGGTGTAGATGAGATAGGCGAGGTCATCCGCGGATGGCGCCGGCAACCCGGTGCTGGGCCGGCCGTCGATGTCAGGATCCTGGATATCGACAATGGACAGGTGGCACCCGTCCAGCCGATAGGCCAGCCCCGCGGTGGTGATCGCGGCCATCGGTGCGGCGTCCTTCACCATGAACTCGATACGCGCTGTTGGCAGCGCGGGGTCGATCGCAAGGTAGGTCGCTCCGGTCTTGAGCACCGCCAGCATCGCGATGATGGCTTGTGCTGAGCGTTCCAACAGCAGGGCCACGCTCTGCCCCGGACCTGTCCCGCGATCAGATAGCAAGTGCGCCAACTGGTTGGATGCGCCATCAACCTCGCGATAGGTCCACGCCCGCTCACCACAGCTGATGGCCACGGCCTCTGGAGCGCGCACCACCTGTTCGGCGAACACCATTGGGATCGACTCCCGAGTCCCCGACTGGGTCAGTACCGCACGATTGCCGAACTCGTCCAGCCGGGCATACTCTTCGGCGTCGAGTACATCGATCGTCGACACCCGCTGTGCCGGATCAACGGCCATCGCTGCGAGTACCCGCCGCAACCGCTCGATCAGAGTGGCGACGGTTGCCGGGTCGAATACGTCGGTGCGGAACTCGACCGCCCCGACAATCCCGGCGGGCTCACCGGCGTCAGTGAGCTGCTCCGACAGCGAAAAACTCAGATCCACGCGAGCAGTGCGGGTGTCGATCGGGATCTGGGTAACCCGCAGGTCGCCCAACGCCAGCCCACCAGCCGGGTCACCGGTGTGTCCGGGAAGGTTCTGCCAAGCCAACATCACCTGCACCAAAGGGTGATGAGTCAGCGACCTGGATGGGTTGAGCCGATCGACGAGCACCTCAAAGGGCAAATCCTGGTGCTCAAAGGCAGCCAGGCTGCGCCGACGCACTTGGGCCAACAACTCGACGACGGTGGGATCGCCGCTCAGATCCGCCCGCAGCACCAACGTGTTGACGAAGAACCCCACCAACCCATTGAGCGCAGGATCAGTGCGGCCGGCGATCGGGAAGCCCACCGCCACATCCGATCTCGAGCTCAGCCTGGACAGCAACACCGCCAACGCGGCCTGAACCACCATGAAGCTCGTCACGTTGAACTTGGCGGCGAGTCCACGCACTTGCTGCTGCACCGTAACGGGCCAATCCACCGCCACTCTGGCGCCACGCTGATCGGCCTGCGGCGGATACGGCCGATCCGTCGGAAGCTCCAGTCGCTCGGGCATTCCCGCCAGCGCATCTCGCCAATAGGCCAACTGCCGAGCGATCACACTGTCGCCGTCGTCGAGATCGCCGAATCGCGCTCGCTGCCACAACGTGTAATCGGCGTACTGCACGGGTAATTCAGCCCAGTTCGGGGCCCGGCCCGCACACCGGGCGGCATACGCAATACTCAGATCCGACACCATCGGGGTGATCGACCAGCCGTCGGCGGCGATATGATGTACCACGCCCACCAACACGTGATCGTCGTCTGAGACACGATAAAGTGTTGCCCGCAATGGTATTTCGCGTGACAAGTCAAACGCGTGACGCGCTGCGGCATCGATCGCGGCCGTGAGGCGGGCCGACGGCCAGCCGTTGGCATCAACCACATCCCAACCCGCATCGGCCCTATCGGGCGACACCACCACCTGCTGGGGTATGCCCTCGGGTGCCGCGATCAGGGTACGCAGGCTCTCATGGCGACCGACCAGGTCCTGCAGCGCTGCTGCCAGCGCCTCGGTATCCAGGCTTCCGCACAAGCGCAACGCGGTTGCAATATTGTAGACCGGTGAAGGCCCCGTCAACTGGTCCAGGTACCACAACCGGTTCTGGGCGAAGGACAGTGGAAGCACCGCGGGCCGTTGGCCTGCGATCAACCGCTCACGCACATCCGTCCCTTCGACGATGCGAGGTGCCAGCTGGGCAATCGTGGGCGCGTCGAACAGGGTGCGCACCGTGAGGTCGGCGTCCAGGCCGGAGTTGATCGCGGCCGTCACCCGCATCGCCAGAATGCTGTCGCCGCCCAGGTCGAAGAACGAGTCGTCGACCCCAACCCGGTCGAGCCCCAGGACCTGGGCGTAGATGCCGGCCAGGATCTCCTCGACGGCGGTGGCTGGGGCGCGGTAGTGCTCGACGTCCGCGTACTCCGGTGCCGGTAGGGCGCGGATGTCGAGTTTCCCGTTGACGGTCAACGGCAGCCTGTCGATAGCCAAGACGGCGGCCGGCACCATGTACGCCGGCAAGCGCTCGGTCAGCTGCGTGCGCACTTCAGCGGTATCGACGGCGCCGGAATGGATTTCGGTGACATAGGCGACCAGGCGTTTACCGCCCGGGTGGTCTTCGCGGGCGATGACCACCGCCTGATCGACACCGTTCAGCCCGGCCAGTGCCGCGCGCACATCTCCGAGTTCGATGCGATACCCGCGAATCTTGACCTGTTCATCGGCGCGCCCGAGGTACTGCAGCTGCCCGTCAGCACCCCAGCGCACCAGGTCGCCGGTACGATACATGCGGGTTCCGGACGCCCCGAAGGGGCACGCGATGAACCGTGCCGCAGTCAAACTCGCCCGGCGGAGGTAACCGATGCCCACGCCGTGGCCGGCCACATACAACTCGCCGACCATCCCAGCCGGCACCGGGCGCAGCCAGCCGTCGAGCACGAACAACGCCGCACCGGGCACCGGCGCACCGATCGGCACCAACCCAGACCCTGGGGTCAGCGGTGCCGTGATCGCCACACACATCGTCGTTTCGGTGGGGCCGTAGGCGTTGACCATCACCCGACCGGGCGCCCAGCGGTCGACCACGTCGGCGGGGCACGCTTCTCCAACCACCACCAACGCCGCCGACTCCAAGCCCTGCGGAGACAGTGCGGCCACCGCCGAGGGGGTTTGGGTGAGCACATTGACCTGTTCGGCGATCAGCAGGGCGCGCAGATCCTCCGATGAGCCCGTGACCTCCTCGGGTACCACCACCACTCGCCCGCCTCGCAACAAGGCGCCGAAGATCTCCCACACCGATACGTCAAAGGCCAATGTGTGACACAACGGCCACACACCCGCGCCCGGCAGACCGGCGTCCAATGACCCCAGCAACTCGGTGACGTTGCTGTGGGTTATGGCAACACCTTTGGGCAACCCGGTGGTTCCCGAGGTATAGATGACGTACGCGGCACTATCGCCGTACGGCACCGGCAGGCCCGTGTTGGGCTGGGCATCGATAGCGGGGTCGTTGACATCGATTACCACGAATTCGCACCCGGCCAACCGGTCCGCGAGTCCCGCCGTGGTGACGGCCGCGACTGGACCGGCGTCGGCGATCATGAACTGCAGCCGGGGTGCCGGCACCGCACGATCGATCGGCAGGTACACGGCCCCGGTTTTGAGTACCGCCAAGATCGACACGACGGCCTCCGCCGACCGCTCCATGAGCACCGCCACCACATCGCCCGGGCCCACACCATGGCCGGCCAACAGATGCGCCAACCGGTTCGCAGCCTCGTCCAGTTCGCGATAGGTCATGGATCCGCCGCCGCTGGTCACCGCTGTCGCCTCGGGGCAGCGCGCGACGTGTTCGGCGAACAACGTCGGAATCGACCGCGGCAGTGGCGCGGGCTGGGTCAACGCCGCCCGATTACCGAATCGGTCGATCCGCGTGTGCTCATTGACGTCCAGCACATCCATCGATGACAGTCGCCGCCCCGGATCGGCGGCTGTCGCTGCCAGTACCCGCCGGTATCGATCGATCAGTACGTCGATACTGTCCGCGTCGAAGATGTCGGTGTCGAATTCGACGCGAAGGCTCAGCTCGGCGCCCGGCACCGCCTGCATTGTCAACGGGTAGTGGTTGGATTCGTGACTGGTGAAATCGGTGATGGCCAGCCCGCCGACACCCGTCAATGCGTCGGTGTCGATCGGGTAGTTCTCGAACACGAACAGGGTGTCGAACAGCTGGCCGTGACCGGTGACACGGTGGATCTCGCTGAGCGCGAGATGCTGATGTTCCAGGGTGCGGTTGTGGCGGTCGTGCAACTGGTCGAGCAACGCGGCGGTGGTGGTCTCCGGCGCGATGGTGGCGCGCACCGGCACCGTGTTGATCAACAGGCCGACAATGGATTCCGCACCGGCGACGTCGGTGGGCCGCCCGGAGACCGCGGTGCCGAAGACGACGTCATGGTTGCCGGTCAGCCACGTCAGCAGCTGCGCCCACGCACCCTGCAATACGGTGTTGACCGTGAAGTGACGCGCGCGCGCCAATTCGCCAACGGCCCGCGTAATCTCCTTGGTCATCTGATACGTGGCAACGCCGCGCGGCCCTGGTCGTACCCTGCCGGGCGGGCCGACCAGGGTAGGGGTGTCGAAGCCGGCCAACACCTCCTTCCACGCCGCCTGGGCGGCCTCGCGGTCGCGCTCGGCCAGCCAGCCGACCAAGCGGCGATAGGGCACGGCCGCGGGCAGCCGGTGACCGTGATAGCCGGCGAATACTTCCCCCAGCAGGATCGGCAGCGACCAGCCGTCGAGTACTAGGTGGTGACTGGTCAGCACGATCCGATGGTTGTCGTCGGCGCTGCGAACCAGAGCCACCCGGAAGGGCGACGGGTCGGCCAGGTCGCAGACCGCTGCACGCTCGGCAGCGCACAGCTTCTCAATCTGCTCACCGGCATCCCCACCGCTTCCGCTGAGGTCGATGTACCGCCACGAGGCCTCGGGATCGGCCGGGATGATCTGCACTGGCTCGTCGAACTGTTGGCAGAATCGGGCGGCCAGGTTGGGGTGGCGGCTGAGCACGGTGTGCATCGCATCGCGCAACCGGTCCGGGTCCAGCGGCCCGGTGACGGTGATGTCGAGTTGCATCGCATACACATCGTCATGGCTGCCCTGTGTGGCGTGGAAGAGCAGTCCCTGCTGCAGCGGGGTCAGTGGCAGGATGTCGGCGATCCGGAATTGCTGGTCGAGCTGGTCGATCTGGTGTTGGGTCAGCTGGGCCGGGGCGATATCGGAGGGGGTCAACCCGCCCCCGCCGTGTTCGACGTGAGCACAGATCCCGGCCAACGCCTCGAACCACAGCCGCCCCAGCCGGCTGATCTGGGTGGCATCGAGTGCCGAGGTGGCCCACAGCCAGTTGGCGTGCAACCGGGGGCCCGCGGCGGCGTCGATGACGCCGGCGTTGAGTTCCACGGTGTGCGCCAACGACATCGGTACCGCCGTGGCTGCGGCGACGGCCACCAGTCCGTCCTGGTCGACCCGCCACAGGTCATCGGCGAGTTCGCCGGTGCTGCCGCCGAGGCGGCCCAGGTAGTTGAATCCGATCACCGGGTCGGCACCGTCGAGATCGATGTCGGGGTTGAGGTAGCGCAGCAGACCGAAGGTCAAACCGTCAGGCAATGCGCGCAGTTGTTCCTTGGCGCTTTTGATGATGGGGCCCAGTGCCGCATCGCCGCTCATCACCTGTGCCCAACGCAACCCGTTGACCCCCAGCGCCACCGGATACTTGGTGGTGAACCAGCCCACGGTGCGCGAGAGGTCCACATCGGCGGCCAGGCTCTCGTCGCGGCCATGACTTTCGACATCGACGCTGATGGGCGTACCGGTGCCCGAGAACTCTGCGAACGCCAACCCGTAGGCGATCAACAAGATGTCCTGCACCCCGGCGTGGAATGCCGCGGGCACCGCACCGAGCAAGCGGCGGGTCGTCTCGACATCCAGTTCTGCTGACCACCGTCCCGCACTCGCATAGGTGTCTGTGTCGGCTCGAGGTGCCGGCAGAACGGCGGGTACCCGCAACACCTGCCGCCAGGCCTCGGCCTGCTCCGCAACCACAGGGCTGTGTGCATGCTTGCCCAACTCCGACGACCATCGCGCAAATGACGTCCCTTCCGCAGGCAACGCCACCGGCTGGCCGTTGCGATGCTGAGACCACGCGATGTTGATGTCTTCCAACAGGATCCGCCACGACACCCCATCAACGGCCAGATGATGAATTATCAACACCAACCGGCTGGTGTCACCGGCCCACAATGCAGTCAGCATCACCCCGGCGGCGGGGTTCAACCGCGACCGCGCCGCCACCAACGCCTCATCGGTCAGCGCGTCGACGGCGTGCACACACGCGTCGGCATCAACCGATCCGGGCTCGCGCACCATCAAAGACCATTCGGCGCCGTCGTCGCCCGCGCGCAGTCGCAGCATGGCGTGCCGATCCAACAATGCCTGTAGCACGACCATGACATCGGCGCGGGTGACGCCAGTGGCGGCTTGCACCACCATCGTTTGGTTGAGCTGCTCGACGGGTCCGTCCATGTCGTGCAGCCAGCGCATGATCGGGGTGGCCACCACCGGTCCGAGCCCATCATCGACCACCGCCGAATCTTCGCCGCCCGACACCTCGGCGACCCGGGCCAGTCGGGCCACGGTCTGCTCGACGAAGACGTCGCGCGGACGACATGTCAGGCCGGCGGCCCGGGCGCGGGCCACCACCTGCATCGACGAGATACTGTCCCCGCCCAGTTCGAAGAACGAGTCGTCGATCCCGACCCGCTCGACTCCCAGGACCTGGGCGTAGATGCCGGCCAGGATGTCTTCCACCGCGGAACTCGGCGCCCGGTAACGATCGCCGCCCTGGTATTCCGGTGCCGGTAGGGCGCGGGTGTCGAGCTTGCCGTTGACCGTCACGGGCAACGCGTCGATCACCACGACCGCGGCCGGCACCATGTACGGCGGCAACCGATCAGCCAGTGCCGCGCGGACAGCGGCCGGATCTGCGTTCCCGGTGATGTAGCCGACGAGGCGTTTGTCGCCGGGGCGATCCTCGCGAGCAATCGCTACCGCCTGATCGACGCCGTCCACATCGGCGAGCGCACTCTGGATCTCACCGAGCTCGATCCGATAGCCGCGGATCTTGACCTGATCATCGGCACGCCCCAAGTACTGCAACTGCCCATCCGGGCGCCAACACACCAGATCCCCGGTGCGATACATCCGCGCCCCGGGCGCCCCGAACGGACACGCCACAAACCGCGACGCAGTCAACCCCGCTCGGCGCCAATACCCGATGCCTACGCCGCGGCCTGCCAGATACAACTCACCGACCACCCCGGCAGGCACCGACCGCAACCACCCATCTAGCACGAAGAAAGCCGCCCCGGGTATGGGCGAGCCGATCGGCGGCGTACCCGGCCCCGACCTCAGAGGCGCGGTCTTGGATACCCACATAGTCGTCTCAGTCGGGCCGTAGACGTTGACCATCACCCGCCGGGGCGCCCACCGATCCACCAGTTCGGGCGGGCAGGGTTCAGCGCCGATCACCAGCGCCGCCGATCCCAAACCCTCGGGCGATAACCCTCGCACCGCCGACGGGGTCTGGGTCAGCACGCTGACCTGTTCGCGTACCAATAAGGCGTGGAAGTCCTCCGGTGACCGGGCTGTCGCGTCGGGGACCACCACCAGCCGCCCGCCAAACAACAACGCGCCCCAGATCTCCCACACCGAGAAGTCGAACGCATAGGAATGGAATTGCGTCCATACCTGTCCCGGCGACAGCGCGAAGCCCACATCCAATGCCTCGAAAAGTTGAACCACGTTGTAGTGGGTGACTGCCACGCCCTTGGGCACGCCGGTGGTCCCCGACGTGTAGATGATGTGGGCGATGTCGTCGGCTGCGGGTTTCGGCAATGCTGTGCTCGGTTGGCCGTCGAGACGGGGGTCGTTCACATCCACAATCGGCAGCTCGCATCCGTCCAGCCGGCGGGCCAGCCCAGCGGTGGTGAGGGCGGCGACCGGCGCGGAATCGGCGATCATGAATTTGATCCGAGCGGGCGGGTGCGCGGGGTCGATCGGCAGGTAGGCCGCCCCGGTCTTGAGCACTGCCAGGATTGCGACGATGGCCTCTGCGCACCTGGTGAACAGCAGCGCCACACACTGTCCCGGACCCGCACCATGGTCGGCGAGCTTGTGCGCCAACCGATTGGACGCGTCATCGAGTTCCCGGTATGTCCACGAACGCTCACCACAGTTGATCCCCACCGCATCTGGAGCGCGTACCACCTGTTCCGCGAACACCACCGGAATTGACAGCGGAGCCGCGGGGCGAGTCAACACCGCGCGGTTACCCATCTGATCCAGCAGCGCATGTTCACCGGCATCGAGCAAATCCATCGATGACAGGCGCGCATCCGGGTCCGCGATCATGGCAGTCAATACCCGCTGGAGCCGCTCGACCAGGGCGCGCACACTGGCTTCGTCGAACACGTCGCTGCGGAACTCCACGTTCCCGACGATGCCGGCCGGCTCACCGGCCTCGCTCCAGCGTTCGGCCAACGAGAACGCCAGATCCACACGGGCGGTGCGGGTATCGATCGGTATCTGAGCGACCTGCAGATCGCCCAACACCAACGCAGCGGGGTCATTGTTGTCGTACTCAACGAAGTTCTGCCAGCCCAACAACACCTGAACCAGTGGGTGGTGGGTCAGACTTCGGGTGGGGTTGAGTCGGTCGACGAGCACTTCGAAGGGCACGTCTTGGTGCTCGTAGGCGGCGAGGCTTCGCCGGCGTACCTGGGCCAGCACCTCGGCGACGGTGGGATCACCGGCCAGGTCCACCCGCAATACCAGCATGTTGACGAAGAACCCGACCAGTTGATCGAGTGCCCGGTCGCTGCGCCCGGCGATGGGAAATCCCACCGCCACATCAGCGCTGGCGCTGGTTTTGGCCAGCAGCACCGCCAGGGCGGCCTGGACCACCATGAAGCTGGTCGCGTTGTATTCGCGGGCGGTCTTGCGGACTTGTTGCTGCAACTCGGCCGGCCAGTCCACGGCGACACTGCCACCGCGCTGATCGGCCACCGGGGGATAGGGCCGGTCGGTGGGCAGCTGCAGGCGTTCGGGCAGCCCGGCCAGGGCGGTTTGCCAGTAGGCCAGCTGCGCGGCGATCGGGCTGTTGCTGTCGTCGAGATCGCCGAACCGTGCTCGCTGCCACAACGTGTAATCCACGTACTGCACGGGCAATGGAGCCCAGTCAGGTGCCTGTCGCGCACATCGGGCGGCATAGGCCGCATTCAGATCAGCCACCAGTGGAGTGATCGACCAACCATCGGCAGCGATATGGTGCACCGCGGCCACTAAAACGTGCTCGTCATCGCTGACGCGCAAAAGTGTCGCCCTGAGCGGGATTTCGGTCGCCAAATCAAACGCATGGTGCGCGGCGGTGTCGATCGTCTCACCCAGCCGGCTCGCCGACGATCCCGTGGTGTCGAGGACCTGCCAGCCGAAGTCGACCTGATCGGCGGGAACGACCAGCTGCTGCGGTATCCCTTCCACCGCCGGGAATATCGTGCGCAGGCTCTCGTGGCGGCTTACCACGTCAGCCATGGCCGCCCCGAGCGCGTCGGGATCAAGGTGCCCGCTCAGTCGCAGCGCCACCGCCATGTTGTAGACCGGTGAGGGGCCCTGTAATTGGTCGAGGAACCACAACCGGCGTTGTGCGAACGACAGCGGAATCACCGCAGGCCGCGCACCGGCGACCAACGGTTGTCGCCCCCCACCCTCCCCGCCGATGTGGCGCGCTAGTTGAGCCACCGTCGGCGCGTCGAACAGTGCGCGCACCGAAAGGTCGGCGTCCAGATCGGTGTTGATCGTGGCGACCACTCGCATCGCCGACATGCTGTCGCCGCCCAGGTCGAAGAAGGAGTCGTCGACCCCGACCCGGTCCAGTCCGAGAACCCGGGCATAGATGCCCGACAGGACCTCTTCGACCGCGTTGGTGGGAGCGCGGTAACGATCGGTGTCGGTGTATTCGGGTGCCGGCAGGGCCCGGGTGTCGAGCTTGCCGTTGACCGTCAACGGCGCCGCATCGATCACCACCACCGCCGCCGGCACCATATAGGCCGGCAACCGCTGGGCCAGCTGCATCCGCACCACAGCGGGATCAACTGCGCCGGGTCGGGTTTCGGTGACATATCCGACCAAACGCTTGTCGCCGGGACGATCCTGGCGAGCAATCACCACCGCCTGACCAACCCCGTCGACGGCCGCCAGCGCGGTACGGATCTCCCCGAGCTCGATCCGATACCCACGGATCTTGACCTGCTCGTCGGCGCGCCCCAGATACAGCAGCTGCCCGTCGGCACCCCAGCGCACCAGATCCCCGGTGCGATACATCCGCGCCCCCGGCGCCCCGAACGGACACGCCACAAACCGCGACGCGGTGAGCCCGGCGCGGCCGAGATATCCGGCACCGACACCGCTGCCGGCTACATAGAGTTCACCGACCACTCCGGCCGACACCGGCCGCAGCCACCCGTCGAGGACAAACAGCGCCGCCCCCGGCACCGGAAAACCGATCGGCACCACCCCCGATCCCGCCGTCAACGGCGCGCTGATCGTGGCGTACACCGCCGTTTCGGTCGGGCCGTAGCCATTGATCATCACCCGCCCCGGCGCCCACCGATCCATCACCTCGGCCGGACACGCCTCACCGCCCACCACCAGCGCCACCGACTCCAACCCCTGCGGCGACAACGCCGTCACCGCCGACGGAGTCTGACTCAACACACTGACGTGTTCAGCCACCAGCAAGGAGTGAAAGTCCTCCGGCGAGCCCGCCACCGACTCCGGCACCACCACCAGCCGCCCACCATGCAGCAACGCCCCCCAGATCTCCCACACCGAAAAGTCGAACGCATACGAATGACACTGCGTCCACACCTGTCCCGGAGCCGGCTTCACACCGACATCAAGCCCGTCAAAAAGCCGGGTCACGTTGTGATGGGTGACCGCCACACCCTTGGGCACACCGGTCGTACCCGAGGTGTACATGACATGGGCAAGATCATCGGCAGACGGTGCCGGAAGCGGCGTGCACGGGCAATCCTTCACAGCACAGTCATCGACGTCGATGACGGTCAGATCCCCGCCGTCCAATCGCGATCGCAGCGCTGCGGTGGTGACCGCAACGACCGGCCCCGCATCGGCAACCATGAATCCGATCCGCGCATCGGGCACCGCCGGGTCAATCGGCAGATACGCCGCCCCCGTCTTGAGCACCGCCACAATCGCCACGATCGCCTCGAGGCACCGCGCAAACATCAGCGCTACACACTGACCCGCACCCGCCCCATGATCAGACAGCAGATGCGCCAACCGATTCGACGCCTCATCAAGCTCCCGATACGTCAGCGAGCGGCCCTCGAAAGTCACCGCCACCGCCTCGGGCGTACGCGCCGCCTGCACGCCAAACACCACCGGAACCGACACCGCAGCGGAAGCCGGCCGGGACAACACCGCCCGATTACCCAACCCATCCAGCTGGGCGTGCTCCCCATCATCGAGCAAATCGATCGACAACAACCGCCGCGTCGGATTGGCAGTCATTGCTCCCAACACGCGCCGCAACTGTCCCGCCAAAACGGAGACGTCCAGATTCGGAAACGGCTGGCCGGGTCCCGCCGTGCTGAGATAGAGGTCCTCACCAACTCCGGAGAAGAACATCCCGAAGCCACGCACCTGTCCAGAATTGGTGTATGACGCCGATGCGGGGACACCCCCGAAGTCCAGAGTGAATATCGACGGAATGAAATTGACGCACACCCTGTCGGGTATCTGACCCTGGCCACGACCGTGCGCCTGACGCTCTAGCGATTGCACCGGAAACCGTTGGTGCTGCAGGGCTTCTCGCACCCTCGCGTGGACGTGTGCACAGAATTCGGCGACCGTCAACTCCGGCGACACCGTCAAGATCAGCGGCACCACACCGGAAACCATCCCGGGGGCGGTCTTCGATTCGTGGCTTACGCGCCGGCTGACGGGGAAGTCGAGTACGACCTCTGACCCCTCAGCGCAACAACCCCGCACCAGGAGCGCGCACGCCGCGCTGATGATCGACGTGTGAGGCATTTCCCACAGTTGGGCCAACGCTTGAACTCTGCGAAGCACTACACGGTCCAACAGAACGGGTGTCGACGGTCGATACGGATCGCGCTCGCCCGTGGCCTCCGGGAACTGATTCTGGCTTTCCTTTTCCGACGGCAGGTTCGTAGTCCAGTAGCTTTGATCCTCCAGGTATTCGGGCGACGTCTCGTAAGCCAGTTCTGTGCTCACCAGATCCTGCAACGATCCGAACATCGCAGGAGGGATGGGTCTGCCAGAAACAACGGCGGAGTAGACGGCAGCGATCCGATGGCCAACCAGCGCAAGGCCGAATCCGTCGACGATGATGTGATGACAGCAGGTGAACCAGTAGAACTCGTAAGGCCGCGTCCGAAACAGCGCGAACTTGAACAGCGGTCCGCTGAACGCCATCGGTGTGCGTTGTATTGATGACGCTATCTCGTAAGCTTCCTCCACGGGATCATGCGAACTGCTCAGGTCGTGAAACGTAAGCTCAACATGCTCGTAGTCGATTGCCCGCTGGACGACCTGGCCGTACTCTTGGAAGAAACCAGCCCTGACCGGTTCGGCTTCTCGTATCACTCGACGGATCGCCCACTCAAGGGGATCACGTTGTACTGGACCTTCGATTCTCACAAACAGACCGAGTTGCCAGCCTGTGCCATAACAACCCGTTTCGTGTGCAAGCCAAACATCCAGCTGTGCACGCGTCAGCGGCAGCGTCCGTCCATCAAGCGCCATCGGACCGGCTCTCGGTAGCCTCAGCAGGCGCCAACTTCTCGCACAGAAGCACCGCCAGATCGCGAATGGTAACGGTGGCGATGTCGGTGGACGCGATCCGTATTCCCGTTTCGGCTTCGATGCGGGTACGCAGTTCGAGGGCACCCAGTGAGTCCAAGCCGTAACCGGAGAGCGGCCGGTCGGGATCGACACTGCGGCGCAGAATCAGATTGGTCTGATCCGAGATCAGTCGGCGCAGTCGCGCCGGCCGCTCGTCCGGGGGTAGCTCGTCGAGCTCGGCACGCAGTTCGCTTGTGGCCGAGACATTTTCACCGGAGGAGCGGAAGGCGGCGGCGAAGGGGCTGTGCTCGGCGAACCTTGTCAACCACGGTGTGCCCGTGATCGGTGCATAGCCGGTGTAGACGCGGTCGTGGCGTAGCAGCGCTTCGAAGGCATAGGCACCCTCCTCGGGTGCGATGGCGACGCCCGCACTTTCTGCCACCGCGGCGGCCCGCCCGACTTGCGCCCAAGCACCCCAGGCGATCGCGGTAGCGGGGAGGCCCTGGACCCGCCGCCAGTGGGTGAACGCGTCCAGCCAGCTGTTCGCCGCGGCGTAGGCGCCCTGTCCGGGTGAGCCCACCAACGCGGCCGCCGACGAGAACGAGCAGAACCAATCCAACGGCTGGTCGGCGGTAGCCGTATGCAGATTCCATGCGCCGAAGACTTTCGGTGCCCAGTCACGTTCGACCAGCTCATCATTGATGGTGGTCAGTGTCGCGTCCTCGACCACCGCCGCCGCGTGCAGCACTCCGCGGACAGGAAATCCGGTCGCGGTCGCAGTGGCCACCAGCCGTTGCGCGGTCAGGTCTTGGGCTATGTCACCGCACTCCACTACGACATCGGCGCCGGCCGCGCGCATGCGCTCGATAGCCTCCAGCGCCTTCACCGACGGCTGTGACCGAGACGACAGCACGATGCGCCCGCAGCCGGCTGTTGCCATCCTCTCGGCCAAGAATAGACCCAGGCCGCCCAGTCCGCCCGTAATGAGGTAGGCGCCGTCGCGGTGGAAGACCGGGACCTGCGCCGGCGGCACCGGCACTCGACTTCGGCCGGTACGCGGAATGTCGAGCACGAGTTTGCCCGTGTGCTGCGCGGCACTCATCATTCGAATGGCGTTGGCGGCTTCAGCGAGCGGGAAGCGCGTGATCTCGGGTAGCGACAGCACGCCGTCTGCGGTGAGGCGATACACGGTGTTCACCAAGTCTCGGAACCGGTTCGGATCCCCGTATGACAGCAATCCCAGGTCGACGGCGTAGAACGACAGGTTGCGCCGGAATGGAAAGAGTCCCAACCGTGTGTCACCGTAAATGTCGCGCTTGCCTATCTCGATGAATCGTCCACCGAGCGCCAGCAATTCGAGGCCTGCGCGCTGTGCGGCCCCGGTGACCGAGTTGAGCACCACGTCCACGCCGTACCCGTCGGTGTCACGGCGTATCGCATCGGCAAACTCCAGGCTTCGCGAGTCGTACACATGCCTGATGCCCTTGTCGCGTAACAGTTGTCGACGCTGTTCGCTGCCCGCCGTTGCGAAGATCTCGGCTCCGGCGGCGCGGCCGATGGCGACGGCCGCCTGCCCCACCCCCCCGGTTGCGGAATGGATCAACACCTTGTCGCCAGTGGCGATGCGGGCGAGTTCCTGGAGGCCGTACCAGGCAGTGGCGTGTGCCGTGGTCACCGCTGCCGTTTGCTCGTCGGTGAGGCCGGCAGGCAACGTGACGGTGCGGCGTGCGTCGCAGGTGATGAAGGTGCCCCAACAGCCGTCGGCGCACACACCGCCCACACGATCACCCACCTTGTGTTCGGTTACGTCCGGCCCGACCGCAGTCACGACCCCGGCGAAGTCGGTGCCCAGTTGCGGCAGCCGCCCCTCGAACGCCGGGTACCGGCCGAACGCGACGAGCACGTCGGCGAAATTGATGCTTGACGCGCCGACCGCGACCTCAATTTGTCCCCGTTCCGGCGGGACCCGTTCGCAGGCAACGAGTTCCATCGTCTCGAGGTCACCGGGTGTGCGGATCTGCAGTCGCATCCCGTCGCACTCTTGGCTGACGATGGCAATTTTCCGATCCTCGGGGCGCAGCGGAGTCGGGGACAACCGCGCGACATACCACGCGCCGTTTCGCCAGGCCGTCTCGTCCTCCTCTGAACCGCCGAGCAGCTGCTGCGCCAGCTGCCCGGCATCGGTGGCTTCATCCACATCGATCTGGGTGGCGCGCAATTGCGGGTGCTCGGTGCCGATCACCCGCATCAAACCCCGCAGTCCGGCCTGCTCCAGATTGGCCACATCACCGGCGACTATGGTCTGAGCGTTGGTTGTCGCGACGTACAGGCGTGGGAGTTCGCCTGGAATCTCCGGCAATTCGCGGGTGATACGCACCAGATGCTGCACGTTCTCGAGGCCCAGCAGCGGGGACCGATCATCGGCGTCGCCGGTTGTAACTCCGGTGAGGATCACCACGCCGACGAATCCACCCGCGCGCAGATGACTTCTGAACTGTTGCGAGTTCGACGTATGGTCGGCGGTCGGGGGCCAGTACATGGCGACACACTGCGCGCCATTGCTTTTCAGGGCGTCGGTCAACGAGTCGGCCACCAGGTCGTTCGCGGTGGTGCTGATCAGCAGCCAGGTTCCGGCATCGGCGCGCTCCACCTCGGGCAACTCGCGTTGCTGCCACTCAATGGTCAGCAACCGCTTGGCCAGCACCCGATCGTTGTTGCCCTCCTCGGATGCCCCGGTGCCCAATCGCAGCCCCCGCACGGTGAGCAGGACTACCCCGTGCTCGTCGAGGACGTCGAGGTCCGACTCGACCCCGGAACGGTCGGCTTTCGCCACGCGTGTGTAGCAATAGCGGGCGCCGCGGACATCACCGTAGGCGCGAAGTCGCCGAATACCCAACGGGAATGCCAGCACATCCTCGCCAAGGGCATGGACGTCCGGATGAGCGGCCACGGACTGGAAACACGCGTCCAGCAACGCCGGGTGCACGCCGTATGCATCTTGTTGCGAGCGGATTTCGCGCGGTAGCGCGACTTCCACCAGCACCGTGTCGGTTGCCTGCTCGCCGGTGTAGGCCGCCTCGAGACCGGTGAAGGCCGGTCCGTACTGAACACCACGCTGGTCAAGGCGGATGCGCACCTCCATGCCGTCCATGCGACTCGGATGTTCGGCGAGCAGCGCGGATATATCGTGGGCGGGGGGCTGCTCGTCTTCCGCGGCACCGAGGACGGCGGTGGCGTGGCGCGCTAGTTCGCCCCCTTGGTTGGTCTCCACGGTGAAGTCGACGACACCCGGTGACGACAACGCCGCCGACGCGCGGACGGCGGTCTGGTCATCGAGCAGCAGCGCCTGCTCGAATCGGATATCACAGACCTCGGAAGCGTCGCCCAAAACGGCAATTGCCGCCGCAAGCGCCATTTCGCAGTAAGCCGCCCCCGGAAGCACAGCCACATTGCGCACCCGGTGATCGCCCAACCATAGCTGGGCGCCGGTGCCGACCTCGGCCTGCCAGACATGGCGCTCCGGTTCTTCGTGTAAGCGCACATGCTCGCCGAGCAGCGGATGTACTGAAACGGTGCGACCGCCGTGTGTTGGGGATTGCTGATCACCGCGGCTCCACAACAGCTGACGGTGAGTCCACGTCGGCAGCGGCGCATCCACCAGTCGTCCGTTCGGGTAGAGCACGGAGAAGTCGACCGCGGCCCCCGCATTGTGCAGATCCCCGACAAAGCCGAGCAGTCCGTATGGCAGAGCCTGTTCGCGGCGCATGGGCGAAAGTGCGGCCAGCGGCATGTCGAGACTGCGGGCGGTCTGTTCGACCGCGTGCGTCAGCAACGGGTGCGGCGAGAGCTCCGCGACGACCCGGTAGCCCTCCTCCAACGCGGCCTGCATTGCCGGGGCGAACCGCACCATCTGGCGTAGATTCTGCACCCAATACGCGGCATCACACCTCGGCTGCTCTCGCGGGTCGTACTGCGTCGCCGAGAAGAACGGAACCTCCGGTGTCGTCGGACGCAACTCTGCGAGAACGTCGCTGAGTTCGTCGAGAATCGGATCGACCTGGGGCGAGTGTGAGGCGACGTCGACCGCGATCTCGCGGGCCATCACGTCACGCTGCTCCCATGCCGCGACCAGGTCGCGGACCGTTTGGGTGGCGCCGCCGATCACCGTGGACTGCGGCGAGGCCACCACAGCCACCACCGCGTCGTCGACACCGCGACTCATAAGCTCTGAAAGCACTTGCTTGGCAGGCAGTTCCACCGATGCCATGGCGCCGGCGCCCGCGATGCGGGACATCAGTAGTGAGCGTCGGCAGATGACGCGCACGCCGTCTTCCAGCGAAAGGGCTCCGGTGACGACGGCGGCCGCGACCTCGCCCAGGGAATGCCCGATGACCGCGCCCGGCCGCACGCCATAGGAACGGATAGCAGCGGCCAGCGCGACCTGCATGGTG
The DNA here is from genome assembly GCF_010729305.1 of Mycolicibacterium psychrotolerans. Lineage (NCBI taxonomy): Bacteria > Bacillati > Actinomycetota > Actinomycetes > Mycobacteriales > Mycobacteriaceae > Mycobacterium > Mycolicibacterium psychrotolerans. The sequence goes on from NZ_AP022574.1 coordinate 2,792,226, forward strand.
AACAGGGTGGGCTGCACGCGGTCAATACCGGTCACCGTCTGCGGCCCGGTCATCGCCTCGGTCACCGAGAAGCCGGCCTCGCGGGCGATCAGAGGCTCTGCCTCCGCGACGGCGGCGGCGAACGCCGGTTCGGTCGCCAGCAGCTCAGCACCCATCTGAGCCCATTGCGAACCCTGTCCAGAGAACACCAACACCGGTCCGCGGTCGTTCTGCCCGACCACGGGATCATACGGCGTATCGCCGTCGGCGACCTCGCGCAACGCCTTGTCGAGTTCCGGCCGGCTGCTCGCGATGACGGCGGTGCGTACCGGGCGGTGCACGCGCCGACGCGCCAGGGTGTAGGCCAAGTCCAGCAACGCGACGTCTTTATGTGCCGCCACCCAGTCGGCCAGCCGGCCGGCGGTGCGGCGCAGCTCGTCGGCCGACGTGGACGACAGCGGGAACAGCAGGGGTGCCGTCGTTGACTCTGCGATGTCCTCTTCGGCGAAGACTTCGGAAGCCTGGGGTGCCGGCGCAGCTTCCACGATGGCGTGGACGTTGGTCCCCGAGAGCCCATACGACGAGACAGCTGCACGGCGGGCCTCATCGCCGGTGGTGGGCCATGGTGTGATTTCCTGTGGGACAAAGAGTTTGGTTTCTATTTCGGCCATCTCATCGCGCAGTCGCGTGAAGTGCAGGTTCTGGGGAACCGCACCGTGCTGCAGGGCCAGGATCGCCTTCATGAGGCCTAGCGTTCCGGCGGCCGACTGGGCATGCCCGAGATTGGTTTTCACCGTGCCCAGCGCGCAGGGGCCCTCGATGCCATAGACGTTGGCCAGGCTGGCGTATTCGATCGGGTCACCGACCTGGGTGCCGGGGCCGTGTGCCTCGACCATCCCGACGCTGCGGGCATCGACACCCGCTGCGGCCAACGCCGCCCGATACACCGCCGTTTGGGCTGTCACTGACGGCGTGGCGATGTTCACGGTGTGGCCGTCCGCGTTGGCGGCGGTGCCGCGAATCACGGCCAGAATCCGATCGCGGTCGCGCAGCGCATCGGGCAATCGCTTGAGTAACACCACGACGCAGCCTTCGGAGGACACAAAGCCGTCTGCCGCAACGTCGAACGCGTGGCATCGTCCGGTGGGGGACAGCATGCCCTCCGCCGAGCCCGCGACATACTTCCGCGGATCCAGGATCACGGAGGCGCCGCCCGCCAGCGCGAGATCGCTCTCGCGCTCGATCAGGCTGCGACAGGCGATGTGCACCGCGGAGAGACCAGACGAACACGCGGTGTCGACGGTCAGTGCAGGACCGTGGACCCCAAGGACGTAGGCGATCCTCCCGGACGCCAAGCTGAAGCTGTTGCCGGTGAAGCCATACGGCGCCTCCACCGCATGCGCATCGGCGGCCAACAATTGGTAGTCGCCGTGCGTCAAGCCCACGAAAACCCCGGTCAGCGAGTCTGCTAACGCTTCGCGGGTCAACCCGGCGTGTTCCATCGCTTCCCAGGAGGTCTCAAGCAACAGGCGGTGCTGCGGGTCCATCGCGGTGGCCTCGCGCTCGGTGATCCCGAAGAACTCGGGATCGAAGCCGGCGACGTCATCGAGGAACCCACCCCACTTGGACACCGACCGACCCGGCACTCCAGGCTGGGGGTCGTAGTACTCGTCGCCGTCCCACCGGTCGGGCGGAATCTCGGTGATGAGGTCGTCGCCGCGCAGCAGCGCCTCCCACAACCGCTCGGGAGAGTCGATGCCCCCGGGAAGCCGACAGGCCATGCCCAGAACGGCAATGGGAGTGGCACCTGCGTTACCCACGGCCGTTCAGCCTTTTTTCAACTGGTGGTTGCAGCAAGCGCCAGCGGTTTTTATTTGTTCGTGCGGAAGAGGCTGCCACTCCGCACCGGATGGGCAGGTTTCCTGCGCATTCCTTTTACCTAGTCGTCGTATCGGAAGTGCCCGGTGATCAAGCTCCATCCGACCGCCCCCCAATCCAGCCGGTATATTCGTCGTCACGCCGGGTTGCTTATTGACAATCCGGCGCATTTCGCGAGAGCGAAGTCAGTTATCAGTCCCCGCGAGATGCCAGCCTCTCGCGCAGACTTCGGGGCCGGATATCACTCCAGTTCTGTTCGATGTAGTCCAGGCACGCAGCACGGTCGGCTTCGCCGTAGACCACCCGCCATCCGGCGGGGACTTCGGCAAAGATTGGCCAGAGGCTGTGCTGCTCCTCGTCGTTGATCAAGACGAGGAAGCCGGCGTTGTCGTCATCGAACGGATTGGTGCTCATCGGGCCCCCAAAACATTCCCAAAACATCAGTTGACAAGAGCGAACGCTACTGGAGGCCGACGCCCTCGGTCCGAGGTTTTCGCAAATTGCCGTCACCGTCAGAAGCTGGGGTGGGTCACAGGCTGAAGGCGAGTCGACCAAGAGGATCTCGCGGCCGAGTCGACACCTCACTGTGAGGCACACCTGGACGGCGACATCTACCTCTCCCCGCCAGGGCTCGGTGTCATCCTCGGCGCCCGGGTGCTCGGTGAGTTCGGGGACGACCCGAACCGCTACACCACCGCCAAGTCTCGCGAGAACCACGCCGGAACACCACCATTGACCGTCCCGTCGGGCAAGGAACACCCCGTGCCGGCCCGCCACGTCCGCAACCGCCGCCTCTACGACGCGATCGACCAATGGGCATCCCGCGCACTGACACAAGTCTCGGCGCCCGCGCCTTCTATGACCAGCACCGCGCCGCCGGAGACCGGCACCGCCAGGCACTACGCGCCCTGGGCAACCGCCTCGTCGGCATCCTGCACGGCTGCCTTCGCTACCGGACCGCCTACAGCGAACACACAGCCTGGGCCCACCGCCAACGAAACTCCCCCATCAAGGCTGCACGACAACTGGCAGTCCTGGGATGTCTGGAATCGGACGGACTCGATCCGCGGGACGTGGATACAGGAGCCCGTTATCGCGGAATTGACCTACCGGTTTCGGTGGCCCTCGTGCGAGGAATCAGCTATTCGGTACGTGCCATCGGCAGAGCGGTCACAGCAGTAACCGCCTCTGTGGCAACGACACTGTGCTCGTTCTGCGTTCGCGACTCCGCGGCCAACCCACGTCGAAACGATCCCTGGCGAGGCCGCCGACGATAGCATCGCTGCTGTGCCTCGATCGTTCGACTTCTCGGTCGAATCCTCGGCTAGCGTCGAAGAACTCCATTCGGCGTTCTCCGAGCGGGACTACTGGCTGGCACGGCTGGCGGCCTTCGGAGGCACCAGCGGGCTAGAGTCGGTGACCACCGACGGCGAGGGCTCTGTGACTGTGATCGTCGTCCAGGACCTGCGCCGCGAAGTTCTGCCCGGGCTGCTCGCAAAGCTTTACCCCCGGGAATGGCGAGTGGTGCAAGAAGAAACCTGGAGCCCGATCGGCGAAGGCGTGGTGTTCGGGGAGCTCAGCTTCGTGACACATGGAGCACCGGGCTCCGGGTTCGGCACCGCAAAGCTGATACCGACACCGACAGGGTCGCGCCTGGAATGCTCCGCAACCGTGGAGTTCAAAGTCCCGTTGGTTGGCGGCAAGATCGAGGGCTTGATCGGCGGCCAACTGGTCGAGCAGATTTCCGTAGTGCAGGACTTCACCACGAAATGGATCGCCGAACACGCCTGACACCCGACGGGCGTCAGGCGTCAGAAATCATCCGGGCAGCATCGCGCTGGACGCGGCCGCGCCACTGTTGTCTGCCGAGATCATCGCCCAGGATGGGTCGCGTCAGCCTGCTCTCCTGGGCCAGGAGGTAGAGCGGACACAGATTGGTCCACTCCACCGACTTCCATTGCACGCCCGTGGAATCCACCTTTTCGCCATGACGCTCTCCTCGCTCACACCTGGTTCGGAACGGGTACCGCGGTTCGGCCCGTCCGTGACGCGGGCCGCCCGGGGCGCCACCGCGACGGCCACCAGTTCGCACGTCCGACCAGCACTGCCATCGCCGGCACGGTGACCGTCCGGACCAGGAAGGTGTCGAGCAGGATGCCGGTGCCCACGACGAACCCGGCCTGGATGATGGTCGTGATGCTCGCGAACAGCAGACCGAACATCGACGCCGCGAAGATGAGGCCCGCGGCCGTGATCACCCCTCCGGTGGCGCCGACGGTCCGGATGACCCCCGAGCGCATGCCGCGCGGGGACTCGTCACGGATCCGCGAGATGAGCAACATGTTGTAGTCCGCACCCATCGCGACCAGGATGATGAACGTCAATCCCGGTACGCTCCAGTGCAATTCCTGACCGAGAAGGAACTGGAAGGTCACCACGCCCAGACCCAGTGCCGCCAGGTAGGACAGGATCACCGACGCGATGAGGTAGATCGGCGCCACGATCGCGCGCAGCAGCGCGATCAGGATGAACAACACCACCGCGATCGTGACGATGACGATGTACCGCATGTCGTGGTCGTAGTAGTCGCGGGCATCCCGCAGCGTCGCCGGATATCCGGTCATCGAGATGGAGCCGTCCGCCAGTTCGGTGTTCGGCTGGGCTCCGCGGGCGGTGTCGGTGACGGCGATGACCTGATCCATCGCCTCGGTCCCGAAGGGGTTGAGATCGGTCTGGATCAGATAGCGCGCCGCGTGCCCGTCGGGGGAGATGAAGAACGTGGCGGCCTTCTTGAAGTCCTCCGAGTCCAGCACCTGTGACGGGATGAGGAAGCCGGCCATCGATGGCGAGGTAGCGCTGTTGCGCATCGTCAGCAGGAAGCTCGACGCGTCACCGAGGTCGGTGCCCATCTTCTTGGTCTGGTCCACGAGCTGCGCGACGCCGTCGGCGACCTGGCGGCCGCCGTCGGCCAGTGACTTCAGGCCTTCCTGCATGCCCCCGAGGTTCCCCAGAGGCGACTGTCCACGACCGCCGCCGGCTCCACCGAGCCCGAGCGAACCCATCGACCCCGTCAGCGACTTCATCGACTGGCTGAGTTTGGTCACCGTCTGGGTCAGGGTCGACGCCGGCCCGCTCGACTGGAGTTGGTCGACGAGCTTCTGCAGGCTGCCGTCGTCGCGAGCGGCCTGCACCCTGTGGAACTGGTCGCGGGCGGTGACACAGAGTGGGGTGTCGTTGCAGTAGGGGCTGCCGTCGAGCGCGATGACCACGGGATCGATCCACGCGAAGATCTTCGTCATGTCGCCGAAGATCGCCTGCATCGAGTCGCCGAGGGCCCGCATGTTGCTCACCAGCTGCGGGTCGCCCAGCTGCCCGAGGGTCGTCGCGCCGCCGAATTGATTCTGGATCGTCTGCATCGTGGTCAGGATTCCGCTGAGGCCGGACAGCAACTTGGTGACCTGCTCGCGCAACGTCTTCAGGCCGTCCGCAACCTGGTCGGCTCCCGAGGCGAGCTTGTCCAGATCGGCGGACCTGTCGCGGATCAGGCCAGAGGCGTCGTCCAGCTTCGAGCCGACCTCGCCGGCCTGATACGTGGTGCTCGCCTCCTTGAGCGGTTGCCCGCTCGGCCGCGTGATGCCGCGCACGGCCGCGATGTCGGGCAACTGGCTGATCCGCTGCGCCATCTGCTCGAGGTCGGCGAGTGCCTGCGGGGTGCGAAGGTCCCGCGGTGACTGGACCAGAAGGTACTGGGGGATGGTCGTGTTGACGGGAAAGTGGCGGTCCAGCGCCAGGTACCCCACCGAGCTCTCGACGTCGTCGGGCAGCGCTTTCCTATCGTCGTAGTTGAACTTCACGAAGAGCACGGACCCGGCGAGCAGCATCAGCACGGCGAGGCTGGCGACCAGGTTGGTGACCGGGCGCCGGACGATGCGGACCCCCGAACGGCGCCAGAACTGCGAGGTGAGGTCGCGGCGCGGGGCCACCCAGCCACGGCGCCCCGTTAGCACGATGATCGCCGGAAGCAGTGTCACCGAAGCCAGGAACGCGACGGCGATCCCGATGGCGAGCGCAGGGCCGATCGTCGCGAACAGTTCCAGGCGGGCGAAGGTCATCGCCATGAAGGTGACGCCCACGGTGGCCGCGGAGGCCGCGATCACCTTGCCGATCGACCCCAGGGCGTTGCGGATGGCGTCGTCGGAGGTTTGCCCGGCGCGGACGAAGTCGTGGTAGCGGCTGATCAGGAAGACGGCGTAGTCGGTCCCCGCCCCGGCCATCATGCCGCTGAGCAGCGTGATGGTCTGCGGCGACACCCCGAGTCCGAGGACGGCGGCGCCGGCCACCGCGGTCTGCGCAATGCCCAGCGAGACGCCGATGGTGAGCAGCGGCAGCATGATCGTCGCCGGCTTGCGGTAGATGATCACCAGGATCCCGAGCAGCAACGCGATGATCGCCGCCTCGATCCTGACCTGATCCCGTGTGCCCACGTCGAGCGAATCGGCGAACGTGGCCGCCGGACCCGTCAGGTTCGCGGTCAGCGTCGACCCCTCGACGGTGTGTCGGACCACCGCGGCGACGCGGGTGTAGGCCTCATACGACTCGGGTGAACCCAGTTCGCCGGCCAATCCCACCGGCATCAGCCAGGCTTTGCCGTCCTCGCTGGTGAGCCCGGGGCGAAGAGCAGGGGTGCTGATGAAGTCCTCGAGCATCACCACGTGCTCGCTGTCGCGGCGCAGCCGGTCGACTAGGCTGCCGTACACCTGCTCGTCGGACTTACCGAGGCCGCGCTCGTCGGTCAGCATCACCAGCAGGACGTTCTCTGAGCCGGACTCGTCGAAGGCCGCCCCCATCTGCTGGGTTGCGACGATCGACGGTGCGTCGGCGGGAAGGGGGGAGACCGGCTGCTTCTGCGTCGCCTCCACCAGCGTGGGAAACAGCGGCGGCAGGACGACCGCGAGAGCGATCCAGACGGCGATCACGATCCAGGGCCACCGCACGACGACATCGCCCACCCGGCCGAAGACCCCGCCGGCGCGGGCGGTACCCGGTACGACGTCGGCGACGACTAGATCATGGGCCCCTTCACCCACCCCCGATGCCTCTCTTCAGGTTCGAGCCAGGGTCTGAGGGTGAAGCCCGTTGGAAGACAACGCATTTGCCGCGCCCCTGCCCGCTCTCCAATTGTGGGCCACATCCAGCGCGGACGTGCTCGTGTGATGCCGCGAGGGTAATCCGTTTTTTGACGCCGATGTCAGGAATCGCGGTTTTGGAGTACCGTTTCTTCGCGACGAGATGTCGTCTGTGGGCAGTCGGAAACGGCGGAGTGCATGGATGGATCGGTCGGGGGCGCCGCGGTGCGCGACGCCGGAACTGGCGCGGTGGAGCCATGACGCGCTCCATCGACTTCTCGGTCGACTCGCACGCCAGCGTCGACGAGATCTACTGGGCGTTCTCGCAGGAGGAGTATTGGCGCGCCCGGATGAAGGCGTTCGGTGGCATGGGCAAGCTGGACGCGCTCGACGTCCGCCCCGACGGGTCGGTGTCGGACGGGATGATCGGCCGGCTGATGGTTCCCCAGTTCTCGGTGATCCAGCGCTTCACCGCGAAGTGGATCACGCAGAACTCCTGACGATCAGTCTCCGGTCGTCGCCGATGACGAGTCGACGGCCGTCCCGGCACTGTCCCGGCTGGACTCCGTCGAGCCGGCCTCGGTCGTCTTCGCGTCGTCGGCGTCGGCCGTACCGTCCTGGGCCGGGATCGAATCATGTTCGCGCTCAACGTGTTTCCCTCGTCTGAGGGTGCGGTCGACGGTGCGCTTCCCGCCCTTCCCGTCGGCCGCAGCGTCGGTCTCGTCCGCGACCTGGGCGGGCTCCTCCTGGCGCTGCTCGGTCTGCGCGACCGGTGCGGTGTCCTCCGTCTCGGCGGCGGGCCGGGCCGGGGCCGCATGCTCCGACACCGCCTCGAGGCCCTCGCGGAGTGCGCCCGGCATCTTGGCGGCCGTGGTGATCAGCTCGCCGATCGACGGCATCAACCGGGCGGGCCGGTAGCGGCTCGGGTCCGACGGAACGGGGTTGCCGCCGTAGTAGGCCGAGTCGACGATGAGCTTCAGCATCGGTTCGGTGAGATCGGCGATCGTGTCCCCGAACGGCACCACGTCCCGGATCAGCCGCGCCAGCGGGAGCTGATCGGTGGTGTAGGTGACGTAGGTGGTCTGCCCCCGCGTGGTGACGTACGCGGTGACGCGGTCTTCCGCGGGCGGCTGGCAGCGCGCGTCCTGGCACGGCTGCACCTGACCACTGGCGAGCACCGCGCACGTGTTGGCGCCGCCGCACGAGACGGACGGCGTGCCGTCGGCGCCGACGGGCAACTCGATCTCGGACTGGTCCCGGTACCCGTAGAGATAGGCCACCAGCGAGTTGACGTGCGCGAGCACATTGAACAGGTCGGCGGGGGCGTTCGAGTTGTAGTTGTACTGGTAGGCGATGTCGATCACCGCGGCCGCCGCGGTGTCCGTCGGCGTCGGGAACGGATTGACCCCGATGAGCGCGAAGAGCGGGTACCGGGTGCCGAAGCCCCCGTCGGGCCGGGACACGTTGTTGTCGAGGACGAAGACCGTCCTCGACAGTGCCGGGTCGTCTCGCCGGTCGAAGGCCGACAGCACCAGGCTCGCGTTGGCGGCGCCCCAACCCGAGGCCAGCACCGCGTTGTCCTCGCCCGAGTTGGCCTGCAGCGCTTGGCCGATGGCGGCGGGACCGCCGCGGAAGTCGAGGGGGATCAGGTCCGGCCCGGGCTGTCCGCCCGGGTTGTACGGAGCCTGGTTGAAGAGCCCCCCGAAGAAGTCCTCGTTACCTGCGCCGTCCGGGTGCGTCGAACTCCCGACGACGATCAGCGCGGCGAGGTCGACCGACAGTGCCGCGATCGATGCTGGTTGGGTGGCAGCGACACCCCCGACAGCCGCCGCGATACCCACGGCGGTGACACTTACGGCCGCCCCACGAAATTTGCCCATGGTCAACGTAGCCTCCCCGTCACGTTTCTAGCAGAGTAGCGCGCCGGGGTGCATTCGCGGCAACGCACCGTCAGGGTGCTGCGGCGTCGGCGTCCCAGCACTCCTGCAGAAAATGGCCGAGGGTGGTCCAGGCCCGCCGCGACGCGGATTCGCTGTAGAGGATGCCGCGGGCGGGATCGTCGGCCCACGGCGCCATGAACGCGTGCACGGTGTCACCGTAGGCATGCAGCTGCCAGTCGATCCCGCGGCCGGACAACTCGCGGGCCAGCGCCACGACGTCCTCGGGAGGCGCGAACGGATCGTCCCAGCCGTGCAGCACCAGCACCTTGGCGGTGACGTCACGCTGGCCGAGGGTCGGATGCGCGGTCTGCAGGCCGTGGAAGCTTGCGACGCCGGCGAGGGGATGGCCCGCCCGCGCCAGGTCGAGCACCCACAGCCCGCCGAAGCAGAACCCGATCGCGGCGACCTGCGTGCCGCCGACCTGGGGTGCGGTGGTCAGCGCGGTGAACACGGTCGCCAGTCGGTGCGCCAGCGATACGCGGTCGTCGGCGAAGCGGGCCATCTCCGCGGCGGTGGCCTCCATGCCTCCGCGCGTCACGTCCTCGCCGAACAGGTCGACGGCGATCGCCTGGCAGCCCCACTCGGTCAGCCTGCGGGCGAAATCCAGTTGGCCGTCGCTACGCCATCCCGTGGAAGACGAGGACGGTCTGCGCCGGCCTGCGGGTGTCGTCGTGGACGAGCACCGCGTCGAACGAAGCGCCGTCGATGTCATGCCGAAGAGAAGTGTCGATCACAGCCACCCCGCGGACGATTCCACGAAAACACGGCCGGGGGAGGGGCGTTCACTGCACGCATAACGGCTGAAGCCCCCGGGGAAGCCGGGCAGCGTCGCGAGAAAGCTCACCACAGCGGGGGGCGCCCGGTCCGTCGCCAGACGCGGTCGGTGGCCGGTGTTCGACGAATGACGTTGTAGCCGAGCACGTCACCGCGCAAATAAGTGTGAGCTCCGGACGATCGGCGCCGTCACAAAGTCGATTGCCCGATTCGGCACTGATCATCGCGTCGTCGGCGTAGTGTCTGCCCCGTTTCAGGTGTCGCTGATGGAGGGTCGGGTTCATGGGTGCTGCACGTTATGTCGGTCGGGTCGGCGGCTTGGCGATTGCCCTGGGGGTGGGAACGGCGATCCTCACGGGTCAGGGCCTGGCCTACGCCGACGACACCGACGCGTCGCCCTCCGCCTCATCGTCGGCCGAGACCGGTCCGCCGGCGTCGTCGACCCATGGCGACACCGTCACGCTCGACAAGCGTCCGGTCGGCAAGCATCGGACCACGGACGGCACGACGCCCGCCGACACGGTGGAAGGCATCGTCGACCGGGTCGCCGGGGAGCGCGAGAATGCCGACATCGAGCGCAGCGAGAGTACCGACACCGACGATGCCGACACCGAGGGCAGCGAGAATGCCGACACCGAGGGTGCTGACACCGAGGGAAATGAGAGCGCCGACGCCGAGGGTGCTGACACCGAGGGAAATGAGAGCGCCGACGCCGACTCGGCCCCGAGCCGCTCCAGTGAACGCCGCAAGCATAATGGCGTTACCGACGAGCGGGAAAGCACGCCCCCGCAACAGGATTCGCAACTATCGACGGAGGCTCCCGACACCATCGCCGTCGCAGATCCGTCGGCGCAGCAGTCCAGCGCGCTTTCCTGGCTGAAGAGCTCGCAGGTGGTCGCCGGCCGCGAGGCTCGCGAGGTCGAGGCGGCACCCACGACCGGCAGCTCGCTGTGGACGCCGCCGGGTGCGCTGGCCACCGACGACAGCGAGGTGGTCGCGCCGACCCCGCCCAGCACGACCCTGGTGGGTGACCTGCTCGCATCAGTGAACCAGGTGCTGAACCCGGATTCCTCGAATGACGGGACAGCGCCGGTCGGCGGATCGCTGTCCGATCTGCTGCTGCTGGCCGGCGCGCGCCGCGAGATGGCGCAGGTGCAGACACTGGCGATTCCGCCGTACTCGGTGGAGGTCGCCGCCGGGGTGATCGGCGGGTGCGTCGTCGGCACCACCTGCACTACCCCGGACGGCTCCACCTACACCGTTATCGATGATCCGAGCAAAGGCGGCAAGCTGACGCTGGATGCGACGACCGGCGCGTTCCGCTTCCTGCCCTACACGGCCGAGCAGAGCACCAAAGGGCCGTCGGGGGTGGAGACCTTCTCAGTACTCGTCGCCCAGAACACGACGTTCACCACATTCGTGACCGGCTTGCCGATCATCGGGGCGACCCTGATCGCGCCGATCATCCAGATCTTGCAGCAGGCGCACATCTTTTCGGGTCTGATCGGGACCGCCGAGCGGCGGCAGATCGACATCGACATCACCGCCCTTCGGGGGGTGGCAGAGACACCCGTCGCATATACGACGTTCGTGACCTCGTGGGACAAGACGCAAATCAGCGTGAACTTCTTCCCCGCTCTCGCCACTGGAGCGCCCGATGACGGCGTCCCGGGGGCCGAGACCATCTTCAACGGCCCGGGTCTGGCGCAGGCGGGTGCGACCGACCCCAACGACCCCTTCGTGAAGGCGTTCCGGGCGTTCGGCTACAACGTCGTGACCTGGGATCCGCGCGGTGAGTTCGCGTCGGGCGGCGTATTGCAACTCGACAGCCCGCAGTACGAGGGCCAGGACGTCCAGCAACTCATTTCCTGGGTGGCCACCCAGGATGGCGTCGAGTTGGACGATGCGGCGACCAAGGATCCCAGGATGGGGATGGTCGGAGTCTCCTACGGCGGCGGCATCCAACTGGTCACCGCGGCCAGCGATCCTCGAGTCGACGCGATCGCGCCGGGCTGGGCCTGGAACACGCTTCCGGATTCGCTTTACCCACACAACGCGTTCCGGACTTCGTACTCAGCGCTGCTGCTGCTTGGCCTGGTGCAAACCGGCGCGAGGATCAACCCGATGATCTACGGCGGCATCCTCACCGGTGCGACGCTGGGCATCCTGACGCCCGCCCAAATTCAGCTGCTGCAGAACAGCGGGCCCGGCCAGACGGTGCGGAACATCAATGTGCCGACGCTGCTCTTCCAGGGCACCGTCGACGTGCTGTTCCCGCTCCAGCAGTCCATCCTCAACATGGGCTACCTCGCCGCAAACCCCAACGTTAAGCTGCTCTGGTTCTGCGGTGGCCACGGCACATGCCTGCCCGACCAGGGCAACGGCGACGCCGACAGCGTGTGGACGCTGACCGAAACCGTCAAGTGGATGCAGCATTACGTCAAGGACCTCGGCCCGGCCGATCCGAACGCCTTCGAGTGGACCGACCAGAACGGCGACCGGTGGACGTCGACGGTGCGCCCGACGGCCGACGAGTTCTACGACGCGGAGAGCAAAGTTCTCCCGACGCTGTGGAACACCGGCAAGACGCTGCCGATCATTCCGATCATCGGCGGGTCCGGGCCGAGCCCGGACGTCGATCTGCCGTACTCGCTCGGTGACGGATCCGTCGCGACCAACGCGGTCAGCATCGATCTGAACAATCCCGCATCGGGCGAGGCCAATGTCGTCGGCGCACCGCACGTCGTGATCAACTACAGCGGCCTGGGCACCAGCCGGCACATCTACGCGCAGGTCGTCGACAAGTCCACGGGCCTGGTCGTCGGCAACATCGTCTCGCCGATCCCCGTCACCCTCAACGGCCGCGACCAGACCGTCGAGATCGACCTCGAGGACATCGCCTACACGATGACGCCCCACAGCGAGCTGGAACTGCAGATCTTCACCACCGCAACCCCGTTCCTGAACCTGACCCAGTTCGGGTTCGTCCACATCGACAGCGTCGAGGTGTCGTTGCCGACGACGTCGAAGGGCAGCAACCAGGGCCCGAATCCGTTGCCGATCGCCGTGTGAGCCGGCGCGGCATTCGGGGCGTCCTGACAGGGAAGCGCCCCCGGCAGGGATCGAACCTGCGGCCAACCGCTTAGAAGGCGGTTGCTCTATCCACTGAGCTACGGGGGCAACGCCCGAGGAGTGTATCGCGCACCGCCCCTAAAGCCGCTCCGCGTCTCAGGGCGGCCGACTAGCGTGGTGCCCATGAGCAATGCGCCGGATGTAGACGCGGCCGGACTCCCGGAGGAACTCAGCCCGCTCGACCAGATCCTGCACCGTGGCGAAGCCAACCCGCGCACCCGCTCCGGCATCCTCACCGTCGAACTCCTCGACACCACCCCTGACTGGAACGTCTTCCGCGCCCGCTTCGAGAACGCCTCCCGCAAAGTCCTGCGCCTGCGGCAGAAAGTCGTCACGCCGACGCTGCCGACGGCCGCGCCGCGCTGGGTCGTCGACCCGGACTTCAACCTCGACTTCCATCTGCGCCGCGTCCGCGTCCCACAGCCGGGCACACTGCGCCAGGTGATGGATCTGGCCGAGGTCGCCGCCCAGTCGCCGCTCGACATCTCCCGTCCGCTGTGGACCGCCACGCTGATCGAAGGGGTGCACGACGGTCAGGCCGCGTTGATGGTCCATCTCAGCCACGCCGTCACCGACGGGGTCGGCGGGGTCGAGATGTTCGCTAACCTGTACGACCTCGAACGCGACCCGCCCCCGCAGGACGCCGCACCGCTGCCCATCCCGGCCGATCTGTCGCCCAATGATCTGATGCGCCAAGGGCTCAACCGGTTGCCCGGCACCATCGCCGGCGGTGTCCGCGACGCGCTCTTCGGCGCCGCGCAGGCGGTCGGCCACGTCGTGCGCGACCCGGTCTCACGGCTGGGCAGTGTCATCGACTACGCGATGTCGGGCGCGCGCGTCATCGGTCCGGTGGCGCCGCCCTCGCCGCTGCTGCGCCGGCGCAGCCTGTCGAGCCGCAGCGAGGCCATCGACATCGAGTTCGGTGCGCTGCACCGCGCCGCGAAGGCCGCCGGCGGCTCGATCAACGACGCGTACCTGGCGGGGCTGTGCGGCGCGCTGCGGCTCTACCACCAGGCCAAGGGTGTCCCGGTGGACACCCTCCCGATGGCCGTCCCGGTGAACCTGCGCTCCGAGGCGGACCCGGCGGGCGGCAACCGGTTCGCGGGCGTGAACCTCGCCGCGCCGATCGGGCTGACCGATCCCGCGGTGCGCATCCGCAACATCAGGACCCAGATGACGCGCAAGCGCGACGAGCGTGCGCTCGACATGGTCGGCGCGATGGCCCCCGTCGTCTCCCTGCTGCCCGACAGCGTGCTGGAGACCATGGCGGGCTCCATCGTGAACTCCGATGTGCAGGCCAGCAACGTGCCGGTGTACGCGGGCGACACCTTCATCGCCGGCGCGAAGGTGTTGCGGCAGTACGGCCTCGGGCCGCTGCCCGGTGTCGCGATGATGGTCGTGCTGATCTCGCGGTCCGGGTACTGCACGATCTCCACCCGCTACGACCGAGCTGCCGTCACCGATCCGGCGCTGCTGGCCCGGTGCCTGCTCGCCGGTTTCGACGAAGTCCTCGCCCTTGGCGGTGACGGCCGGGCCGCACCGGCCACGTTCACCGACGACTCGTCAACCCCATCCCATGCCACCTCGACGGCCCACGCCACCTCGACGAACGGAAGTGCCGCACAGTGACTCCGAATACGCCCGGTAGCCCTCAGATGCGTCTCCCCGGTTCCGTCGCCGAGATCGAAGCCAGCCCCGAAGGCCCTCAGGTCGGAGCCTTCTTCGACCTGGACGGCACTCTGGTCGCCGGGTTCACGGGCGTCGTCATGACGCAGGACCGGTTGCGGCGCCGCCAGATGTCGGTCGGTGAGTTCATCGGCATGGTGCAGGCCGGCCTCAACCATCAGCTGGGCCGCTCCGAGTTCGAGGACCTCATCGGCAAGGGCGCCCGGATGCTGCGCGGGAACTCGGTCGACGACATCGACGAACTCGCCGAGCGGCTGTTCGTGCAGAAGATCGTGGGCCGCATCTATCCCGAGATGCGTCAACTGGTGCGCGCCCACATGGCCCGCGGGCACACCGTCGTCCTCAGTTCCTCCGCGCTGACCGTCCAGGTCGAACCCGTGGCCCGCTTCCTGGGCATCGACAACGTGCTCAGCAACAAGTTCGAGACCGACGAGAACGGACTGATCACCGGAGAGGTGCAGCGACCCATCATCTGGGGGCCGGGCAAGGCCCGCGCGGTGCAGGAGTTCGCCGCGGCCAACAGCGTCGACCTGTCGAAGAGCTACTTCTACGCCGACGGCGACGAGGATGTCGCGCTGATGTACCTCGTCGGCAATCCCCGGCCGACCAATCCCGCGGGCAAGATGGCCGCTGTCGCCGCCAAGCGAGGCTGGCCCGTGCTGCGCTTCAGCAGCCGCAGCGGGGCGAGCCCGATGTCGCAGCTGCGCACCGCGGCCGGGATCGCGACGATGGTGCCGGTGGCGTGGGGAGCGCTCGGAGTGGGGCTGCTCACGCGCAACCGGCGCACCGGCGTGAACTTCTTCACCTCTGTGTTCGGGAGAACTCTGCTCAACACCGTCGGGATCAACCTGCAGGTGCTCGGCGAGGAGAATCTGACCGCGCAACGCCCCGCGGTGTTCATCTTCAACCACCGCAACCAGGCCGACCCGATGATCGCGGGCAGGCTCGTCAGCGACAACTTCACGTCGGTCGGCAAAAAGGAGCTCGAGAACGACCCCATCGTCGGCACGATGGGCAAGATCATGGACGCCGCGTTCATCGATCGTGACGATCCGCGCAAGGCCGTCGAGGGGCTGAAGAAGGTCGAGGAACTGGCGCGCAAGGGCCTGTCGATCCTGATCGCTCCCGAGGGCACCCGGCTGGACACCACCGAGGTCGGCGAGTTCAAGAAGGGCCCGTTCCGGATCGCGATGTCGGCGGGCATCCCGATCGTGCCCATCGTCATCCGCAACGCCGAGGTGATCGCGGCGCGCGACTCCAGCACTTTCAATCCTGGCACCGTGGATGTCGTTGTCTACCCGCCGATCCCGGTCGACGACTGGACGCACGACAACCTCGCCGAACGCATCGCCGAAGTGCGGCAGCTCTACCTCGACACGCTCAAGGACTGGCCGCACGACACCCTGCCGGTGCCCGACCTGTACGAGCGGAAGAAGGCGGCGAAAGCCCCGGCCAAGAAGGCAGCGAAGAAGACACCGGCGAAGAAGACGGCCGCCAAGAAGACCGCAGCCACGAAGACGACCGAGAAGTCCGCCGCGACCAACGCCGCCGCGAAGAAGGCGCCCGCGAAGGGCCGGCCATGAAGGTGCGCGCCGACGACATCACGGCGTTCACCGCCGTCGATGACACCCTCGTGCTGGCCTCGGTGTCGTCGCCTGCCGAGGAGGAGTTGCTCAGCGACTGGCTGCACCGGCAGCGCACCGAACACCCCGAGACCAAGATCGAGGTGCTGAAGCTGCCGGCCGACGACGACCCGCCTCCCGGCGTGCTCGCCCGGCTGGTGGAGATGCTCGACGCCGATCACGACCGATCCGTCGTTCCGGTGCGGGTGTTCTGGGTGCCGGGCGGCCTGCCCACGCGATCGAAGGTGGTGGCGCTGCTGTCCGGGCGCGACACCTACTGTCCGCCGAAGATCCTGCAGCACAGCATCCTCAAACGGGATCCCTCGCGCGCCCGCGTCGTCGCCGGCGAACCGGCCAAGGTGTCCGAACTGCGCCAGTACTGGAGCGACAACACCACCGCCGAAAACCCCAGGGAATTCGCGCGATTCGTGCTCCGCCGGGCCATCCTGGCGATCGAGCGGGTGGAGTTGCGGCTGCTCGGTCCCGAGTACAAGTCGCCGAGGCTGATCAAACCCGAGGTGCTCTCCTCGGCCCGGTTCCGGGAAGGTCTGGAGAAGATCCCCGGCGCCACCGTCGAACAGGCCGGGGAGATGCTCGACGAACTCGGCACCGGCTGGAGCCGATTCTCCGTCGACCTGATCCCGTCGCTGGGCCGGGCGATCTTCAGCCGCGGCTTCGACCCCAACATCGACTACGACCGCACCGAGGTCGAGGCGATGCGCCATGCGCTGGAAGCCCATCCGGCCGTCCTGCTGTTCTCCCACCGGTCCTACCTCGACGGGGTCATCGTGCCCGTCGCGATGCAGGAGAACCGGCTCCCACCGGTGCACACGTTCGCGGGCATAAACCTGTCGTTCGGCGCCATGGGGCCGCTGATGCGCCGCTCCGGCGTGATCTTCCTGCGCCGCAAGCTCGACGACCCGCTGTACAAGTTCGTGCTGCGCCAATTCGTCGGCTACATCGTCGAGAAGCGGTTCAACCTCTCATGGGCGATCGAGGGCACCCGGTCGCGCACCGGAAAGATGTTGCCGCCCAAGCTCGGTCTGCTCGCCTACGTCGCCGACGCCTACCTCGACGGCCGCAGCGACGACATCCTGTTGCAGCCGGTGTCGATCAGCTTCGACCAGCTACACGAGACCGCCGAGTACGCGTCCTACGCCCGGGGCGGGGAGAAGACCCCGGAGGGGTTGTCGTGGCTGGTCAACTACATCCGCGCCCAGGGCGAGCGCAACTACGGCAAGATCTACGTCCGGTTCCCGCCCGCGGTGTCGATGCGGGAGTACCTCGGCGAGCCGCACGGCCCGATGACGACCGACGACGCGGCCAAACGCCTTGCGCTGCAGAAGATGGCGTTCGAGGTGGCGTGGCGCATCGTGCAGGTGACCCCGGTCAGCGCGACGGGTCTGGTGTCGGCGCTGCTGCTGTCCACCCGCGGCGTCGCACTGACGCTCGACCAGCTGCACCACACGCTGCAGGAATCGCTGGACTACCTCGAGCGCAAGCAGACGCCGATGACCAACAGCGCATTGCGGTTGCGTACCCCCGACGGTGTCCGCGCCGCGCTGGACGCGATGTCCGGCGGGCATCCGGTCACCCGCGTCGACGGCGGCCGCGAGACCGTCTGGTACATCGCGCCGCAGGACGAGCTCGAGGCGGCCTTCTACCGCAACTCGCTGATCGACGCGTTCCTGGAGACCTCGCTGGTCGAGCTCGCCCTCGCCTATGCCACCCGCACGGAAAGCGATCGGATGGAGGCGTTCTGGACCCAGGTGATGCGGCTGCGCGACCTGCTCAAGTTCGAGTTCTACTTCGCCGACTCCGCCGCCTTCCGCGCACACGTCAACGAGGAGATGTCGTGGCACCAGGACTGGGAGAGCGACGTCGCCGCCGGCGGTGACCGTCTCGACGCGCTGCTGCGGGCCAAGCGCCCGACGATAGCCGGCCCGCTGTTGCGGCCGTTCTTCGAGGCCTACCAGATCGTCGCGGACGCACTTCTGGACGCACCGGCCGACATCTCCGAGAAGGACCTGACGGCCAAGGCGCTGGGGCTCGGCCGGCAGTATGTCGCCCAGGACCGCGTGCAGAGCAACGAGTCGGTGTCGGCCCTGCTTTTCACCACCGCACGGCAGGTCGCAGCGGACCAGCATCTGCTCGAACCCGCCGCAGATCTCGACGATCGGCGCAGGCAGTTCCGCAATGAACTGCGGGGCATCCTGACCGACATGAACACCGTCGACCGAGTTGCGCGCAAGCAGTTCGTGACGCGCGAGCGCAGCCGTCGCGAGTTGCGCAACCCGACGGTCTGACGAGCTTCCTGCTGGCAGGTCATACGCTGGAGGGATGACTCTCACCGGCCGACCCGCCACGGTAGGCGTGCGCAAGGCGTCGGTGTGGCCGCTGCTCTACGGCGTCGCCGTGCTCGCCGGGTTGACCGCGGCCGGGCTGTCCGCGCTGTCGCTGGCCGAGGCCCTGACCGCGACCGGACTGCCCGACCCGGGCCCGGTCACCACTTACGGGTTGCCGTTCGTCAAGGCGGCCGGTGAGCTCGCCGCGGTGATCGCCACCGGCTCGTTCCTCTTCGCGGCGTTCATGGTGCCGCCGCAGGCCAACGGCGTGCTCGACGTCGCGGGCTACCGGGCGTTGCGCACCGGCACCGCGGCGGCGGGCATCTGGACCGTCTGCGCGGTGCTGATGGTGCCGCTCACGGTCTCCGACATCAGCGGGCAGCCCCTGTCGTCGCGTCTGAGTCCCGCCGACATCTGGTCGGTCGCGGACCTCATCGACATCGCGGGCGCCTGGCGGTGGACCGCACTGTTCGCCGCGGTGGTGACCGTGGTCAGCATCCCTGTGCTGCGCTGGTCCTGGACGCCGGCGCTGTTCGCCGGATCCCTGGCGACGCTGCTGCCCCTCGCGCTCACCGGCCATTCGTCGTCCGGCGGCGCGCACGACATCGCGACCAACAGCCTTCTCGTCCACCTGATCGCCGGTGCCGTGTGGGCAGGCGGTCTGCTGGCCCTGCTGGCACACGCGCTCCGGGGCGGGTCCGGCGGGCTGGAGCGCAGCGACCGGGGAGTGATCCAGTACGGACACCTGGCGGCACGGCGCTTCTCGGCCGTGGCGCTGTGGTGCTTCGTGGCGATGATGCTCAGCGGCGTCATCAACGCGCTGGTGCGCCTGCGGCCCGAGGACCTGGTGCAGACCCGGTACGGGTGGCTGGTGCTGGCCAAGGTCGCCGCGCTGGTGGCACTCGGATTCCTGGGGTGGCGGCAGCGTCGCAGCGGCGTGGCCGCACTGGCCGCGGACGCGGGCGCACGGGCAGCGCTGATCCGGCTGGCGCTCGTCGAGGCGGTCGTCTTCGGGCTCACCTTCGGCGTCGCCGTCGCATTGGGGCGCACTCCACCACCGCCGCCGACCAACACGAACCTGTCGATCCCCGCGGTCGAGATCGGTTACGACCTGGCCGGCCCGCCGACTGCGGCGCGGCTGCTGTTCGACTGGCGCTTCGACCTGGTGTTCGGCACCGCGGCGCTGGTGTTCGCGGTGGTGTACCTCGCGGCGGTGCGCCGGCTGCGCCGTCGCGGCGACGCGTGGCCGGTCGGTCGCGTGGTGGCCTGGTTGCTCGGCTGCCTGGTGCTGCTGCTGGCGACATCGTCGGGGATCGGCCGCTACATGCCGGCGATGTTCAGCATGCACATGATCGCCCACATGCTGCTGTCGATGCTCGCGCCGATTCTGCTGGTGCTCGGCGCCCCGATGACGCTGGCGCTGCGCGCGTTGCCGACGGCCGGACGAAACGAGCCGCCCGGGCCGCGGGAATGGCTGCTGGCCGCACTGCATTCGCGGTTATCGCGGTTGTTGACCAATCCGTTCGTCGCGACCGCACTGTTCATCGTCGGGTTCTACGGCCTGTACTTCGGCGGCATCTTCGACGCCGCGGTGGGCAGCCACGCCGCGCACCTCGCGATGAATCTGCACTTCCTGCTGAGCGGCTACCTCTTCTACTGGGTGGTGATCGGCGTCGACCCGACACCGCGGCCGCTCCCGTCGATCGCCAAGCTCGGCATGGTGTTCGCGTCGCTTCCGCTGCACGCGTTCTTCGGTGTGGTGCTGATGGGCACCAACACCGCGATCGGCGGCGACTTCTACCGCTCGCTCGGCCTTCCCTGGCACACCGACCTGATCGGGGATCAACGCCTCGGCGGGGCGATCGCGTGGGCCGCGGGTGAAGTGCCGCTGGTCGTGGTGCTCATCGCGCTGTTCGTGCAGTGGCGTCGCAGCGACGACCGGACCGCGCGCCGGCTGGACCGCGCCGCCGACCGCGACGACGACGCCGACCTGGCCGCCTACAACGCGATGCTGGCCGAGTTGGCCCGGCGGGACCGCGCCGACGGCTAGCTCGGCACCGCCCCGGCCGCGATCGCGGCGGGCCAGCTGCCGTAGGCGCTGATGTCGGTGCCGTCGGCCGCGGCGGCGTCGCAGCTGAACGCGGTGCGCCAGGAGCCGTCGGCGAACTCGACCTTGCCCAGCTGCATCGGCGGCGGCAGCGCCGCCAGGAAGCGTCCGAGCGCCGCCGCAGACATCAGCCACCGCTGCCCGTAGAGCGCCGTCCCGGCAGCGCCGTCGGGGACTCGGCTGACCGCCGGTTTGGCCGGCGTCGACGGCAGCACCGTCATCCGGTAGCGCGGGGCGGTGGTGAGCTCGCCGGACCAGCGGGCGCCCAGGTCGGTGAGCTGATGGGTCAGCGGCCCGCCGAGCAGGTGCGCGCCGAACACCACCAGCTCTTGCGGATCGGCAACGGTCAGCGGCCAGACTTCGTCGATGCGGCATCCCGTCAGCGCCGCGGCCACGTCGAGCGCGACCGCGTCGTCGTACGGGCGCGCCAGCACCGAGAATTCCGCCGTCTGCACGGCCGCGCCGCGCGGGTCACCGCAGGGCTCGACTGTCGTCAGGACGGCGTCGACCCCATCGGGGAGCGGCGCGCCGTCCTCCGGCGCGGCGACCAGAGTGGCGTCCGGAATCGCCCGCCGGACTGTGGCGACCAGCGCGTCGGGCGCGCCGATCACGGGTCGCGGTGGCGTGGCGAACCGGACGTCGGCGGGCCAGCCCGATGCCGAGGCCTGGGTGGCGAGCACGGTCATCGCGCGGTTGGCGGTCACGAGATCGGGCGCCGCGACGGTGAAGCGATCCGCGGCCATGGTGGGTGTGATGCCGACGGCGCCGGGCGGCACGGGCACTCGGGTGAGGATGCGCACCCCGGGCAGCGACATCAGGGTGGCGCGACGGTCGGCGGTCACCCCCTCAACCTAAGCGGCCGTCATCCCCAATGCGCGTTTCATCCCCAGCGTCGCGGTCCGACGGGCGCTGCCGCGGCTGCGCTGTCGGCGCCGCGGGGGTCAATGGCGTGTGTCGCCGACGGCACGGGCGCTGTGCCCCCTGCCGCAGCCATACGAGAAAGAGGAACCGTCATGTTCGAGACCCCGATCGCCATCGTCGGCACGATCGTCACCGCTCCGGAGCGCCGCTGGGTCGGCGACCAGGAGCTGTTCAAGTTCCGCGTCGCCAGCAACTCACGCAGGCGCACCCCCGACGGAAGCTGGGAGCCGGGCAATTCGCTGTACGCCACGGTCAACTGCTGGGGACGCCTGGTCACCGGCGTCGGTGCGGGCCTCGGGAAGGGAGACGCGGTGATCGTCGTCGGCACCGTGTACACCAGCGAGTACGAGGACCGCGACGGCAACCGCCGGTCCTCGCTGGAGATCAGGGCCACCTCCGTGGGGCCGGACCTGGCGCGGTGCATCGCCCGTATCGACAAGCGCAGGCACCCCGAACCGGCCGCCGGGGAGGCGCCCGCAGGCGCCGGGGATTCCGGCGTCGTCGAGGACGAGCCCGACGAGCAGGAGGAGGGAGCCGAGACCGTCGGGCTGCCGCTGTCCGCGTAGCGGCGGGCAGCGCCGGCGCGGTCACGCCTAGGATGGGCCCCGGACTATCGCAGATCGCGAAGACCGGAGAAAGGCGACATCGAAGGCATGGCCGAATTCATCTACACGATGCGGAAGGTCCGCAAGGCGCACGGCGACAAGGTCATCCTTGACGACGTCACCCTGAACTTCCTTCCGGGCGCGAAGATCGGCGTCGTCGGCCCCAACGGGGCCGGCAAGTCGAGCGTCTTGCGGATCATGGCCGGATTGGACCAGCCCAACAACGGCGACGCGTTCCTGGCGCCCGGCGCCACGGTCGGGATCCTCATGCAGGAGCCCCAACTCGACGAGACGAAGACGGTCCGCGAGAACGTCGAAGAAGGCGTACCGATCAAGGGCAAGCTCAACCGGTACAACGAGGTCGCCGAACTGATGGCGACCGACTACTCCGACGAGCTCATGGAAGAGATGGGCGCGCTGCAGGAGGAGCTCGACGCCGCTGACGCGTGGGACATCGACAGCCAGCTCGAGCAGGCGATGGACGCACTGCGCTGCCCGCCTGCCGACGAGCCCGTGACGCACCTGTCCGGTGGCGAGAAGCGCCGGGTCGCGCTCTGCAAGCTGCTGCTGTCCAAGCCCGACCTGTTGCTGCTCGACGAGCCCACCAACCACCTCGACGCCGAGAGCGTGCTCTGGCTGGAACAGCACCTCGCCGAGTACGCCGGCGCGATCCTGGCCGTCACCCACGACCGGTACTTCCTCGACAACGTCGCCGAGTGGATCCTCGAACTCGATCGCGGCCGCGCCTACCCCTACGAAGGCAACTACTCCACCTACCTGGAGAAGAAGGGCGAGCGTATCGCCGTGCAGGGGCGCAAAGACGCCAAGCTGCAGAAGCGGCTCAAGGACGAACTGGAATGGGTGCGCTCGGGAGCCAAGGCACGCCAGGCCAAGAACAAGGCCCGTCTCGGCCGTTACGAGGAGATGGTCGCCGAGGCCGAGAAGACCCGCAAGCTCGACTTCGAGGAGATCCAGATCCCGACCGGCCCGCGCCTGGGCAGCGTCGTCGTCGAGGTCGAGCACCTCGACAAGGGATTCGACGGCAGGCAGCTGATCAAGGACCTGTCCTTCACGCTGCCCCGCAACGGCATCGTCGGCGTCATCGGCCCCAACGGCGTGGGCAAGACCACGCTGTTCAAGACCATCGTGGGCCTCGAGCAGCCCGACAGCGGGACCGTCAAGATCGGCGAGACGGTCAAGTTGAGCTATGTGGACCAGAGCCGCTCGGGCATCGACCCGAAGAAGACGGTCTGGGAAGTGGTCTCCGACGGGCTGGACTACATCGAGGTCGGGCAGAACGAGATCCCGTCGCGGGCCTACGTCTCGGCGTTCGGGTTCAAGGGCCCGGACCAGCAGAAGCCCGCGGGCGTGCTGTCCGGCGGTGAGCGGAACCGGCTGAACTTGGCGCTCACGCTCAAAGAGGGCGGAAACCTGATTCTGCTCGACGAACCCACCAACGATCTCGACGTCGAGACGCTGAGTTCCCTGGAGAACGCGCTGCAACAGTTCCCGGGTTGCGCGGTGGTCATCTCCCACGACCGCTGGTTCCTCGACCGCACCTGCACGCACATCCTGGCCTGGGAAGGCGACACCGACAACGAGGCCAAATGGTTCTGGTTCGAGGGCAACTTCGGCGGCTACGAGGAGAACAAGATCGAGCGTCTCGGCGCCGAAGCGGCCCGTCCGCACAGGGTGACCCACCGCAAGCTCACGCGGGGATAGTCTCGTCGTGCGGACCAAGTGACCGACCGCCGAGCGCGGCCGGTCGCAGCCAACGGCGGCCGGTGCGCAGTGTGTGAGTGTAGGAGCGGCGCATGTCGTTGAAACCCGGTGCCATCGGGGGAACCGAGCAGGACGTCACCCCGGAGGTGATCGACCGCCTGCTTCCCGCATACCTGGAGACCTATCGGGGTCCGCACGGCGGTGCCCCCGGGTCGGAGGGCGCCGTCACCGGCCCAGTGCGCCGACCGTCGGAAAGCTCGTCGACGGGTTCGGCCATGGTGCAGGCGCAATACCGGCTGGGTCGGCAACGCGCGGCCGGTGCCACCCTCGTCGCCGTGTACGGCGCCGACGAGCCCGGCGGGTTCGGGCCGGCGCTGCAGGTCATCACCGACAACGCGTCGATGCTGATGGACTCTGTGACGGTGCTGCTGCACCGGGTCGGCGTGGCGTACAAGGCGATCATGAATCCGGTGTTCCGGGTGCGGCGCGGGACCGGCGGGGAGCTGCTCGACATCGTCCCGGCGCCACAAGCCACTTTTGGTGACGGCGTCGACGAGACGTGGGTGCACGTCCAGTTGTCCAGCTCGGCGGATCGGCGCGCCGTCGCCGAGGCGGAGCGGCTGCTGCCGCGGGTGCTCGCCGACGCGCGGCAGGTGGCGCTGGATTCCGAGAGCATGGCCGCGATGCTGCGCAGCCTGGCCGCCGAACTCGACAGCGACACCGGCCGGCGGTTCCCCAGCCCCGACCGCAAGGACGTCGCGGCGCTGATGCGCTGGCTGGCCGACGGGCACTTCGTGCTGCTGGGGTACCAGCGCTGTCAGGTGCGCGACGGGGAGGCCACCGTCGACGCGGGCAGCCGGCTCGGCGTGCTGCGGTTGCGCCAAGACGTGCTGCCGCAACTGACCAACAAGGACGAGCTGCTCGCGCTGGCGCAGGCCACGATCCCGAGCTTCCTGCGCTACGGCGCCTACCCGCACATCGTCGTGGTGCGTGAGCAGCCCGGTGACGGCGGCGACGACTCCGCGGCCATCGAGCACCGCTTCGTCGGCATGTTCACCGTGGCGGCGATGAACGCCAACGTCCTGGAGATCCCGCTGGTCTCCAGACGGGTCAACGACGCGCTGGCGATGGCGCACCGCGACCCCAGCCATCCCGGGCAGCTGCTGCTCGACATCATCCAGACCATCCCGCGCTCGGAGCTGTTCGCGCTCACCGCGCGCGGACTGCTCGACATGGCGATGGCCGTCGTCGACCTCGGCTCCCGCAGGCGCACCCTGCTGTTCATGCGGGCCGACCCGCTGGCCCACTTCGTGTCCTGCCTGGTGTACCTGCCGCGTGACCGCTACACCACCGCCGTGCGGCTGGAGATGCAGGACATCCTGGTCCGCGAGCTCGGCGGTCTCAGCATCGACTACTCCGCGCGGGTCAGTGAATCACCCTGGGCACTGGTGCATTTCACCGTCCGACTGCCTGAGGGTTCCCGCCCCCAGGGTGTCGACGTGTCCGATGCGAACGAGTCGCGCATCCAGGATCTGCTCACCGAGGCCGCGCGGACGTGGGCCGACCGGATGCTCGGCGCGGTCCGCACGGGGTCCATCGACCAGGGCATCGCCGAGCACTACGCGGCGGCCTTCCCCGAGGTCTACAAGCAGGCGGTCACTCCGCTGCACGCTCTCACCGACATCGCGATCATCGAAGAGCTCGAGGACAACACCGTCAAGCTGGTGCTCGACGACACCGAGAGCACCGTCGTCGACGGCATCTCCAACCTGATCTGGTATCTCGGCGGCCAGTCGGCGTCGCTGAGCCGGCTGCTGCCGATGCTGCAGTCGATGGGTGTGACGGTGCTCGAGGAGCGGCCGTTCACGGTGACCAGGCCAGACGGCCTACCGGTCTGGATCTACCAGTTCAAGGTGTCGCCGCACCGTGGCATCCCGGTCACCCCGCCCGGCCCGGAGCGCGACGCCACCGCGCAGCGCTTCGCCGACGCGGTGACCGCGATCTGGCACGGCCACTCCGAGATCGACCGTTTCAACGAGCTCGTGCTGCGCGCCGGGCTGACCTGGCAGCAGGTCGCCGTCCTGCGCGCCTACGCCAAGTACCTCAAGCAGGCCGGGTTCTCCTACAGCCAGTCGCACATCGCGGACGTCCTCAACGACAACGCAGGAACGGCCCGCTCGCTGGTCGAGCTGTTCGAAGCTCTTTTCTGTCCCACCGATCAGGAGCAGAGCGAGGCGACCCGGCGTGACGCCCAGGCCGCGGCCGCCGCGGTGGCCGCCGACATCGACGCGTTGGTCAGCCTCGACACCGACCGGGTGCTGCGGGCGTTCGCCTCGATGATGCAGGCGACCCTGCGCACCAACTACTTCGTGACCCGGCCGGACTCGGCGCGCGCCCGGAACGTGTTGTCGCTCAAGATGAATCCGGAGCTGATCGACGAACTGCCGCTGCCCCGACCGAAATTCGAGATCTTCGTCTACTCCCCTCGGGTCGAGGGCGTGCATCTGCGGTTCGGGTTCGTGGCGCGGGGCGGCCTGCGCTGGTCGGACCGCCGCGAGGATTTCCGCACCGAGGTCCTCGGGCTGGTCAAGGCGCAGGCGGTCAAGAACGCCGTGATCGTCCCCGTCGGGGCGAAGGGCGGCTTCGTGGTGAAGAAGCCGCCGGCGCCGACGGGTGACCCCGCCGAGGACCGCGACGCCACCCGCGAGGAGGGCGTGGCCTGCTACCGGCTGTTCATCGCGGGCCTGCTGGATCTGACCGACAACGTCGACATGTCCACCGGCGCGATCGTCACCCCCGAGGGCGTCGTCCGGCGCGACGGTGACGACGCCTACCTCGTGGTGGCCGCGGACAAGGGCACCGCCACCTTCTCTGACATCGCCAACGACGTCGCCAAGTCCTACGGTTTCTGGCTCGGTGACGCGTTCGCCTCCGGCGGTTCGGTCGGCTACGACCACAAGGCGATGGGTATCACCGCCAAGGGTGCCTGGGAGTCGGTCAAGCGACACTTCCGCGAGATGGGTATCGACACCCAGACCGAGGAGTTCACCGTCGTCGGCGTCGGTGACATGAGCGGCGACGTCTTCGGCAACGGCATGCTGCTCTCGCAGCACATCCGCCTGCTCGCCGCCTTCGACCACCGGCACATCTTCATCGACCCCGACCCGGACGCCGCGACGTCGTGGCAGGAACGCAAGCGGTTGTTCGACCTGGCGCGCTCCAGCTGGGAGGACTACGACACGTCGCTGATCAGCGCCGGCGGCGGTGTCTACAGCCGCGAGCAGAAGTCCATTCCGGTCAGCGCCGAGGCGCGCCACGCGCTGGGGATCGACGACGACGTCACCGAGCTGACGCCGCCCGCCCTGATCCGGGCGATCCTCAAGGCGCCGGCCGATCTGCTGTTCAACGGGGGCATCGGCACCTACGTCAAGGCCGAGACGGAGTCCGACGTCGGCGACCGCGCCAACGACGCGGTGCGGGTGAACGGAAACCAGGTGCGCGCCAAGGTGATCGGCGAGGGTGGCAACCTCGGCGTCACCTCGCTGGGTCGCATCGAGTTCGATCTGGTGGGCGGGCGCATCAACACCGACGCGCTGGACAACTCCGCCGGCGTCGACTGTTCCGACCACGAGGTCAACATCAAGATCCTGATCGACTCGCTGGTGACGGCGGGAAAGGTCACCACCGAGGACCGCACCGACCTGCTGCTGTCGATGACCGACGAGGTGGGCCGACTCGTCTTGGCGGACAACGAGAGTCAGAACGACCTGATGGGAACCAGCCGCGCGAACGCGGCGAGCATGCTGTCGGTGCACTCCCGGATGATCAAGGACTTCGTCGACGAGCGTGGCCTCAACCGTGAGCTGGAGGCGCTGCCCTCGGAGAAGGAGATCCGCCGCCGGACCGAGGCCGGGATCGGGCTGACCTCGCCGGAACTGGCGACGCTGATGGCCCACGTGAAGCTGGCGCTGAAGGACGACCTGCTGGCGGGGGATCTGCCCGATCAGGAGGTGTTCGCCTCCCGGCTGCCGTCGTACTTCCCGACCACGCTGCGGGACCGGTTCGCCACGGAGATCCGCTCGCACCAGCTGCGCCGCGAGATCGTCTCGACCATGCTCGTCAACGACGTGGTGGACACCGCGGGTGTCTCCTACGCCTACCGGGTCGCCGAGGACGTCGGTGTCTCGGCGGTCGATGCGGTGCGCAGCTTCGTGGCCGTCGACGCGATCTTCGGGGTGGGGGACGTGTGGCGGCGGATCCGCGCCGCAGGCGTGGAGGGCGTGTCCGTCGCGGTCACCGACCGGATGACCCTCGATCTTCGCCGGCTGATCGACCGCGCGTCGCGCTGGCTGCTCAACTACCGTCCGCAACCGTTGGCGGTGGGCGCCGAGATCAACCGGTTCGCCGAGAAGGTGGCCACACTGACCCCGCGGATGTCGGAGTGGCTGCGCGGTGACGACAGGGCGATCGTGATGAAGGAGGCGGCGGAGTTCAGCGGCCAGGGTGCGTCCGAGGACCTCGCGTACCAGGTTGCGACGGGGCTCTACCAGTTCAGCCTGCTCGACGTCATCGACATCGCCGACATCGTCGACCGCGATGCGGCCGAGGTGGCGGACGCCTACTTCGCGCTGATGGACCACCTGGGCACCGACGGGCTGTTGACCGCCGTCTCGCGGCTGTCCCGGGAGGACCGTTGGCATTCGTTGGCGCGGTTGGCCATTCGTGACGACATCTACGGTTCGTTGCGGGCACTGAGCTTCGACGTGCTGGCGGTCGGTGAGCCCGAAGAGAACGGCGAGGAGAAGATCTCCGAGTGGGAGATGACCAACACCAACCGGGTCACCCGCGCCCGCCGGACGCTGACCGAACTGTACGAAAGTGGTCAGCACGACCTGGCGACGTTGTCGGTGGCGGCCCGTCAGATCCGCAGCATGACGAGGACGAGCGGGACGGGAACATCCGGGTGACGGCTCAGGGCTTCACAGCGCCGGTTCATGTGCGCTGGTCGGACATCGACATGTACCAGCACATCAACCACGCGACGATGGTCACGATTCTCGAAGAGGCCCGAATCCCGTTCTTGCGGGAGCCGTTCGGTGACGAGATCACCACGATCGGACTCCTGATCGCGGAGGTGCAGATCTCCTACAAGGCGCAATTGCGGCTGATCGATTCGCCGTTGCAGGTGACGATGTGGTCGAAGCGGGTCCGGGCGGTGGACTTCACCATCGGCTACGAGGTGCGTTCGGTCGGGGCGCCGCCCGATTCCCGCGCGGCGGTCATCGCGGAAACCCAGCTGGCCGCGGTGCACATCGAAGAGCAACGGCTGCAGCGGCTTTCGGTGAAACAGCGGGAGTACCTGCAGCACTGGGCGCGATGAGCGAGCGAGGAATCTGGCTCGATGTCGACGGCGGCCACCGCGACGACCTCGCCGCCTTCACCGAACGGGCGCGGCGCGCCGACGAGACCGCGGTGATACGGCTGCGGGAACGCGCCGGGGGACTGGTGGTGGCGTGGGTGTCCACCGGTTTCGACGTGCTGGCCAGTCGAGTGGTGCGCGGCCGGTTGCGCCCGGCCGACCTGTGTGCCGGGGCTGACGCGCTGCTGGCCGGGCTGGCGGCCATGGATGCCGACGGGCACGTCGACCCCGGCTTCGCGATGGATTCCGCGTGGCGGGGTGCGCTGCCGCCCGAGGCCGGGTTCGTGCACCTCGACGACGTGCCCGCCCGTGAGGTGTTCGCGCTCGCGCAGCGCGGCAGCGCGCTGGTTCGTGAGCATTCGGGGGCGCACGGCCCGCCGCCGTCGCTGCTCGACCAGGCCGTCGTGGACGTCGCCACCGATGCCGATACCGTCGGCATCCCGATGCGGTGTGTGTTCGCGCTGACAGCGATGGGTTTCGTGCCCGACACCCCTGACGAGGTGGTCCGGGTGCGTACGACACGGGCGTGGCTTCGCATCGACGCGAGGTTCGGCAGCGTGTACCGCCGCCGCGGCAACCCCGCGGTGGTGCTGCACTAGCTCTTCACTCGGCGAGCAGACAGAAACTCGGGCTATTCGGGCCCCTATCGCCCGAGTTTGCGTCTGCTCGCCGGAATCAGGTTCTCAGAAGGGCGAGTTGACCATCGACTGCGCCGCCATCTCCAGGTAGGCGATCAGCTCCTGGCGGTGCGCGTCGTCGAGGGTCTTGGCGTCGATCTCGGCCACCGCGGTGTGCATGCACCGCAGCCACGCGTCACGTTCGAGGTAACCGATCCGGAACGGCGCATGGCGCATCCGCAGCCGTGGGTGCCCGCGCTGCTCGGAGTAGGTTCGTGGACCACCCCAGTACTGCTCGAGGAAGAGCAGCAGCCGCTCCTCGGCGGCGTCGAGCTCGTCCTCGGGATACAGCGGTCGCAGGATCTCGTCGTCGCGCACCTGCTGGTAGAACCGCGACACGATGGTGCGGAACGTCTCGTGGCCGCCCACCGCGTCATAGAACGATTGTTGATCCATCACCGACCATTGTGGTCCATGAGGCCGGCCGGCCTCACCCGGCGGTCACCTCTTCTTGCCGACCACCCTGGCGAGCTCGTCGCGGTCGGCGACATCGAGCTTGAAGCATGCGCGGTAGACGTGTCCCTCGACGGTGCGCACCGACAGCGTGAGCTGCTCGGCGACCTCACGGTTGGACAACCCCGCCGATACCAGTTCGGCGATCTCCCGTTCCCGGGGCGTCAGCGGCAACGGCCGGGCCGCGGTCCTGATCGCCGGGGTGGTCGCCCCACCGCACGCCTCGGCCAGACGCAGCGCCGTCGCGCCCGATTCACTGGTGCGGCGGCGATCGCCGGCGCCGTCGTGCAGCGCGGCCGCCTGCGCCGCCGCGTCCGCGGCGGACAGCAGCACACCGGCGCGCTCGAATTCGGTGCTGACCGCGTCCAGGGCGGCGGCGTCCGCCTCGGCCGCCGCGGCGGCATGCCGGGCGTACAACGCGGCGAGGTTGCCGCGGACGAGGTCGGCCAGTTCGGCGAGCCGCGCCGCGGTGGTCCGGTCGCCGAATCGCGTCGCGTGGTGCAGCGCCTCGGCCTCCAGGGCGTACTGACCGGACCGGTGGGCAATGTCGGCCGCGGCGCGCGCCAGCTCGACGGCGTTGCGCTCCATGCCCTTGGCCGCCGCGTACCACGACCGTGAGACCAGCCGCTGCGGTTCGTGCAGCTCCATCGACGGACCCGAGTGCTCGGCGGCGTCGGTCAGGATGCGCTCGGCCTCACCGATCCGGCCCAGCGCGGCGTAGGCGCGCGCCAGCAGCAGCCGCCCGGGCAGCTGCCAAGGCAGCGGACTCTCCGCCGACAGCGCTGCCAGAGCCTGCTCGATGGACGAGATGACCTCGGGGAAGTCGCCTCGGGCGGTGGCGACCACGCCGGCCATGATCTTGGCGATGGCCCAGGCGAGGAACTGACCGACCGACGAGAAGTCGGCGTAATGGGCGGCCCGTTTCTCGGCCAGATCGAACTGACCGGTGTGCGTCAGCGCGAGCACGTCGCAGTACCGGACCATCACCCGGATCATGCCGTCGGTCGTCTTCTGCTCGGCGCGACACCGGGCGGCGATCGGTTCGAACTCGTCACCGCGGCCGGCGACGGGCATGGCCAGGCCGGCGGCGAACGCCGCGAACTCGACGGCCTGATCGGGAGCCTGCGGGTCGGCGAGCACCCGCAGCGCCTCGGCGATGCCCGCCTCGATGTTGTTCTCGTGCACGGCCATCGCGGCCGCGGTGGCGTCCAGGATGAGCCGCAGCGCCGGATTTCGCACGCGCTCGTTGACCAGGGCGAGCACCTCGTGCGCGGCTCCCACTTCGCTCATCGACCAGAACAGCGTCGACGCCCTCGGCACACCCCACTGCACCAGTTGCACTTCGTCGAGGTCGGCCGGGGCGAACTGCGCGAGTATTGCGTCGGCGGCCGCGGGCTTACCCTGCCACAGCAGCGCCCGGGACAGCAGGGCACCGTCTGCGAGGCTGCCCGTACGCTCGAAAGCCCTGCGCGCCAACCGTTCTCCGAGCGGCAGGTTCGACAGGTAGATCGCGTCCTTGGCGGCCGAGGTGAGCAGCTCGGTGTCGACGGGCTGGTCGCTGTCGATTGACAACTGCGCCATTCGGATGCGGCTGGCCGCCGTGTCGAGACCGCGTCTGCGCAGGATCTGCACCACCTGACCCTTGAGCCGCCGCTCCGCCGCACGCCCCACCTTGCTGCGCACCACATCACCGACCAGCGGATGGCTGAAGCGGGCATTGAGCACGGGGCCGTCCTGCTGGAACCGGACCAGGCCGCGCATCTCGGCGTCGTCGACGGCGGCATCGCCCGCGAGCTCGGTGAGCGCGTCGATGTCGAGCGGCTCGCACAGTGCGAGCAGTTTGAGTGCCGTCATCACGGCGTCGCCGGCGTGCTCGAGCCGGCTCTCCAGCAGCGCCACCAACCCGGACGGCACGGCCGTCGGGCCGCGCAGCTGCCAGACGTCGTCGACCCGCTTGAGCGTGCCCGCGTCGATGGACCCCTCCACCAGGTGCCGCAGGAACAGAGGATTGCCGCCGGAGGACTCCCACATCAGGTCGGCCGACAGACCCTCGAGGCGCCCGCCGATCACGGACTCGACCAGCTGGACGCTCTGCTGCTTGGTGAACGGCTGCAGCTCTATCCGGCGCAGGTAGCCGTCCTTCCACAGCGACGTGACCGCGTCGGGCACCGGTTCGCCGCTGCGGACGGTGGCCAGGATGCGGCCGGTCTGATCGACGGCCATCTGGTGCAGCAGCGTCGCCGACAACTCGTCGAGCAGATGGGCGTCGTCCACTCCGACGATGCTGTTTCCCTGCGCGACAAGCGATTCCCGCGCCGACGCCAGCAGTGCGGTTGCGTCGCGCGAGGAGCTGCCGCCCACGAGGTGGGCGAACACCCCGAGCGGGATGCTGCGCGACGATTCCGTGGAGGCCACCCAGTGCACTTGGGAGCGCAGTGATTCGGTGACCGACCGCGCCAGCGTGGTCTTGCCGACGCCGGCATCGCCGACGAGCACCACCCCGTAGGACCCGGTCCCGGTCAGCGCAGAACGGACCGCGTCGAATTCTCGTGGGCGGTCGAGCAACTGCCAACCGTGCGGCATGTCACGGGAGTCTAATTGGGTGTGACCGCCAATTCTCGCTAATGGCCCGGGGTTAGCCGCGGCGGGCGTCCTGGCGTCTCATCGCGGGAAGGTGGACAGGTCCGTCGGCTCGACGTAGGCGGTGCCGTTGCGGGAGTGCCGGAATTCGCTCGACGCCTCGTACACCCGCAGCTTGAGCCGGTTGATGGAGCCCAGCGGCCGGTGCTCGGCGATACCCCGCCACGAGTTGAAGGTGAGCCCGTCGTCGGCGAAGTCGCGCAGCGCCTCGCCGTATCCCGTTTGCTCCGGGAAGCGGATGGTGGCCACCGGCCGGTACGGCGAGCTCTCTTCGGGCCACTCGACGGTGGCGTCCTCGATCGGCATGCCCTCGGTGCACAGCTGTGCCGACACCTCGTAGTCGGCGGCCCGGGCCGCGAAGTAGGCGACGACGGCCCGCGAGGCGGCGTCGTACGGCCCGTCCTCGACGGTGGCCGGAACGGCGCCGGCAACGGTCTGCGGTGTCGGCGCCACCCGCAGCTTCGCCACGTAGTCGCCGAAGCGCACCGGTGCGGCGGTGTAGAACGTCTGACGCAGCGGATGGTGGTTGGGTTCGGCGAACACCCGTAGCTTGGCCGGCAGGTCGCGGCCGGACCGCTGCGCGGCCCGGCGCGCGGCGCGCAGCATCCGGTTGATCAGGAGCATCCCGCCGTCGGGCAGCGCGGTGAGCGCCCTGGCGGTGCGCATCCCCGCTTTCGCATAGTCCGCGGCGTCCCGGAACAGGAAGGCCGGTTCGGTGACGAAGACGAAGTCCTGATTCGCGTCGGCGAAGCGGGCGTCGGCGCGTTCGCCACTGGCGCCGGTGACCCCGAGAACCTTCAGACCCAGGCCTCTCACGCCCCGCACCTGGTCCGAGCGGATCGCCCCCGAGGTCTGCGAGATGCGGGCGATCACCGGGAAGGTGGCGCCGGGCCGGGCGAACAAACCCTGTCGCAGCGCCGGGTCGAGGTCACTGTGCACGGTCAGCTCGCCGTGCAGCACGGCGCAGCTCTTGGCGTGCGCGTCGCGGATCGCGTGAGGTCTGCCGCGTCTGCGGTACTTCGCGAACACACGGCTCTTGGCGTACTGGAACTGGTTATTCCTGCGCAGGTCGCGGACCAGCCCGGAGATCAGCTCCTCTTCGCCGGGCGGGACGGCGGCAAGGGCCGGCTGATATCGCACGTAGTCGCTGTGGTCGATGGATGTTCCCCCGCCGGTCATGGGCACAGTCTGACGGCGTTGCGCCGGACCGGCATGAGTAATCGGCTACCTGTCCCTTGCGTGCGGTCACGAGATGTTCATCGGACTGACCTGCGAACACGACGAGAATTGTCGTGCGATCGGGAGAAATCCGTGGTGAACTGTCGGTCGGAGGACGTATGGCGCAGCGCAAAAACGGACGCGGCCACCGGCACCACCGGACCGCGACGGGCTCATCCGGGCCGACAGCCAGTACGACGGCGCGCGCGTTGCACAGCGTGGTGCCCGCGCCCGAGACCCGCCCCGCCGCAACGGCCGAGCCCTCGATCTGGGGGCGCAGACGGGTGCTCCTGCTGAATTCGACGTTCGAACCGCTGACCGCGCTGCCGATGCGCCGCGCCGTGATCATGGTGATGTGCGGCAAGGCTGACGTCGTGCACGACGACCCGATGGGTCCGGTCATCCACTCGGCCAGCCGGACGATCGTGGTGCCGTCGGTGATCCGGCTGCGCACCTATGTGCGCGTCCCCTACCGGGCCCGGGTGCCGATGACGCGGGCGGCGCTCATGCACCGCGACCGCTTCCGGTGCGCGTACTGCGGGGCCAAGGCCGACACCGTCGACCACGTCATTCCCCGTAGCCGCGGTGGTGAGCACTCGTGGGAGAACTGCGTGGCGGCGTGTTCGCCGTGCAACCATCGCAAGGCCGACCGGCTGCTGACCGAACTGGGCTGGACCCTGCGCGCCACCCCGCTGCCGCCCAAGGGGCAGCACTGGCGGCTGCTGTCGAGCGTCAAGGAACTCGATCCCGCGTGGGTCAGATACCTGGGTGAGGGCGCGGCCTGAGCGGCCCGTGCGTTACGGTTTAGCCGTGAACAACACTGCTCTGGTGCACGCGAGTTTCGTGCTGATCCCGCTGGCGCTGGCCGGTGTCCTGGCGCTGCTCATCTACCGCAGGAAGAGCCCGCACCCCGCGACGTACAACATCGCGGAGACGTGGTCGCATGACCCGATCCTGTGGGCGGCGGACGAGCCGGCAGACCACGGCCACGGTGGCCACGGTTCACACCTGACGATCGGAGGCGGCGCAAGTGGCAAGTGGTGAGATCACCCGGGCAGGCGCACTTGACCTCGCCGAGCTGCCGTACGGCTCGGTCGTCACCGCGAGCGGACGGATCTCCGGGGTCACCGAGCCCGGCGAGTTGTCGGTGCACTACCCGTTTCCGACCAAGCAGCTGGTGGTCCTGGACAACGCGCTGAAGTTCGGGTCGCGGGCGGCCCAGGCGCGGTTCGCGGTATACATCGGCGATCTGGGTGAGGACACCGCGGCGTCGGCGCGCGCGATCCTCAACCGGGTTCCGACTCCGGACAACGCGGTGCTGCTGGCCGTGTCACCGAACCAGCGCGCCATCGAGGTGGTCTACGGCTCGCAGGTCAAGGGCCGCGGCATCGAAGAGGCCGCCCCGCTGGGGGTGTCGGCCGCCGCGGCGTCGTTCCGCGAGGGCAACCTGATCGACGGATTGATCAGCGGCATCCGCGTGCTGTCGGCGGGCGTCTCGCCGCGCTGATCTTCACGGACTTCAGCGCGGAATAGCGTTCCTGGCTGCGTTTCGGCGGGTATCACAGCCCGGAATGCGCTTCCGTGGTGCTCAGTTGGGCGCGGATCTTCACGTAGCGCTCGAGGAACAGCCGCTCGTCGAGCCGTTTGCGACGCAGCCAGCCGGTGACCTCGTCGTTGCATTTGCTGGCGTTGCACGCTGCGCACGCGGGCACGACGTTGTCGACGGTGTAGCGCCCGCCGCGCGAGATGGCCATCACGCAGTCGCGCTGCAGGGCTCCGGTGGTTGCGCCGCAGTAGGCGCACCCGTTCCAGGCGGCCTTGATCGCCGTCCACTGGGCGTCGGTGAGGTCGTTGACGACGGCCGCCACCCGGCGTTTGCGTCTGCGCGCCGCTCTGGCCCTACGACTGTTGACCGCCACCGCGTGAGCTTAAGCGCGCTCGGCCGCCGCGAGCGTGCGCAGACTGCCGCCCGCGAGCGGCGTGTCGCGTGCAGACACGCGCGCTCGCGGAGAGGGGTCAGCCGGCGTCGAACTCGCGGGCCCGCAGCGACCGCTCCACGCCGGCGCGGCCCTCGAGCACCAGCCGGCGCAGCGCCGGCGGCACCTGCGGGTCGGCCAGGAACCGGTCGGCCGCGTCGAGCGCGTCGGCGCTGATGTCCCACGACGGATACAGCCCGACCACCACGGTCTGGGCGACCTCGCTGGACCGGCGCTCCCACACCCCGGAGACGGCACCGAAGTAGCGATCGCGGAACGGCGCCAGCAGCGTGCCCTGGCCGGGCTGGACGAAGCCGCCGATGATGGCCCGCGCGGTGATGTTAGCCAAGGCGTCGTCCTCGATGACCGTCTGCCAGGCCGACTCCTTGACCGGTACCTGCGGTCGGGCCGCGGCGGCTGCGGCCGCATGCCGCCGTCCGGCCGCGGTCGGGTCGTTCTGGGCCTCGGCATCGATCAGCGGTGTCTCGGGGCCGTCGGCGTCGAGCACACCGGCGCGCGCCAACGCGGTCACTACCCGCCACCGCAGGTCGGTGTCGATCACCAGACCCTCGAGGTTCACCGCGGCCGGCTCGTTGTCGAGCAGCGTCGACAGCACCGCGACGTGGTTCGGGGACAGCACCGACGTGCACAGCGCGTTGACGAACGCCAGCTGGTGGTCCGATCCGGGCGCCGACGCGCCGGCGAGGTCGAGCAGCTTGTCCCCGAACGCGGGCCAACCGTTCTCTGCTGCCCACTGCGGGTCGGCGTACGATCCCAGCGCTGTCTGCGCCTGCAGCAGGAGTCGCTGTGCCACACCGACTTCGGACTCCGCATGCAAACCGCTCATCACCAGGGCGACGAAGTCACGGGCGCGCAGCTCGGCATCGCGGGTCATCTCCCACGCCGCC
Organism: Mycolicibacterium psychrotolerans; assembly: GCF_010729305.1. Taxonomy (NCBI): domain Bacteria; kingdom Bacillati; phylum Actinomycetota; class Actinomycetes; order Mycobacteriales; family Mycobacteriaceae; genus Mycobacterium; species Mycolicibacterium psychrotolerans. The sequence goes on from NZ_AP022574.1 coordinate 2,829,354, forward strand.
GACCACGCGAGCGTGCGGGGGAGCGGCTCGGCGATGTCGGCGATCCGTGCGAGCACCGTCTGCAGTGAATCGGGGTCGAGCCGCAGCGAGCAGTACGTGAAGTCGTCGTCGTTGACCAGGATCAGCTTGCCGCGCGACACCCCGCGCAGGCCGGGCACCTCCGTCGCCGCACCCTCGACGTCGAGCTCCTCGCGGTGCACCCGCACCAACTTGCCCGACGCGTCGTCGTCGTAGATGCCGACGGCCAGCCGGTGCACCCGGGTCTCGCCGGCCCCGGGCTTCGCACCGCCCTGCTCGATCGCGAACCGGGTGAAGGTGCCGTCGCCGTCGACGTCGAAGTCGGGACGAAGCGTGTTCAGCCCGGTGGTCTTGAGCCACTGCCGGCCCCAGCCCGACAGGTCGCGACCCGACGACTTCTCCAGCGCGCCAAGCAGATCGCCGAACGTCGCATTGCCGAAGGCGTGGTCGCGGAAGTAGTCGCGCAGACCCGCGAGAAACGCGTCGAGGCCCACATACGCCACCAGCTGCTTGAGCACGCTGGCGCCCTTGGCGTAGGTGATGCCGTCGAAGTTCACCTCCACGGCGTGCAGGTCGGGGATGTCGGCGGCCACCGGGTGGGTCGAGGGCAACTGATCCTGCCGGTAGGCCCACGACTTCTCCACGTTGGCGAACGTCGTCCACGCCTGGGTGTACTCGGTGGCCTCGGCCTGGCACAGCACCGATGCGAAGGTCGCGAAGGACTCGTTGAGCCACAGGTCATCCCACCACTGCATGGTGACCAGGTCGCCGAACCACATGTGGGCCATCTCGTGCAGCACCGTCTCTGCGCGGCGCTCGTAGGAGTACCGGGTGACCTTCGACCGGAACACATAGTCCTCCAGGAACGTCACCGCCCCCGCGTTCTCCATCGCGCCCGCGTTGAACTCCGGAACGAACAGCTGGTCGTACTTGCCGAACGCATACGGCGTGCCGAAGTTGTTGTGGTAGAACGAGAATCCCTGCTTGGTCTCGATGAACAGCCGCTCGGCGTCCATGAAATCGGCCAGGGACTTGCGGCAGAAGATGCCCAGCGGGATGTCGCCGTGGTCGTCGGAGTAGACGTCGTCCCAGCGGGCGTACGGCCCGGCGATCAGCGCCACCAGGTAGGTGCTCATCCGCGGGGTCGCCTTGAAGACGTGCTGCTTGGCCTTGCCGTCCCACGTGACGTCCGCCGTGGCGCCGTTGGAGATCACCTCCCAGTGCCCGGGCGCGGTGACCGTGACGTCGAAGGCCGCCTTCAGGTCGGGCTGGTCGAAGCAGGCGAACATCCGCTTGGCGTCGGCGGTCTCGAACTGGGAGTACAGGTACACCTCGTCGTCGACCGGGTCGACGAAGCGGTGCAGTCCCTCACCGGTGTTGGAGTAGCGGCAGTCCGCGTCGACGACCACCACGTTGTGCTTGGCCAGCCCGGTCAGCGGGATCCCGGTGGACTCGTCGTAGCCCGACACGTCGATGGCCACGCCGTTGAGCGTCGCGCTGCGGATCGCGTCGGCGGCGAGGTCGAGATAGGTGTCAGCGCCGGCCAGCGCGTCGAACTCGACGGTCGTCACCGACCGGAACGTCTTGTCGCTCGGCGCACCGTCGCCGTCGGTCAGATCGAGGGCGACGCGGTAGCTGTCGACGGTGATCAGGGCGGCGCGTTCGGCGGCTTGGTCGCGCGTCAGATTAGGAAGGGCCACGCCCGTCAACATTAGTCTCAACCCGGGAAGACAGAACGGGCCTGGATGGTTGAGCCCAGTTAGTACCGACTCGATGAGGAGATTCCATGACGGAGAAGTCCCGCGCCGATTTCTGGTTCGACCCGCTGTGCCCGTGGTGCTGGATCACCTCGCGCTGGATCCTCGAAGTGGAGAAGGTCCGCGACATCGAGGTCAACTTCCACGTGATGAGCCTCGCGGTGCTCAACGAGGGCAGGGACCTGCCCGAGGAGTACCTGGAGATGATGAAGAAGGCGTGGGGCCCGGTGCGGGTCGCCATCGCCGCCGAGCAGGCCAAGGGCGCCGAGGTGCTCGCCCCGCTGTACACGGCGATGGGTACGCGCATCCACAACAAGGACATCAAGGACTTTGCCGAGGTGATCAAGGAGTCGCTCGCCGAGGCCGGTCTGCCCGCCGAGCTCGCCGACGCGGCCGAATCCGACGCGTACGACGAGGCGCTGCGCAAGAGCCACCACGCCGGCATGGACGCCGTCGGCGACGACGTCGGCACCCCCACCATTCACGTCAACGGTGTGGCCTTCTTCGGGCCCGTGCTGTCGAAGATCCCCCGCGGCGAAGAGGCAGGCAAGCTGTGGGACGCGTCGGTGATCTTCGCGTCCTACCCGCACTTCTGGGAACTGAAGCGCTCCCGCACCGAGCCGCCGACGTTCGACTGACGTCGTTTGTTTCGGCCACGTTGCCTCCGGTTGCGCGTTGACCGCAGCGCCCCCACCGTAGATCGGTGACAGGCACCGAACGCAGCACCGACGGCACCTACCGGGACCGCGTCGTCGCGGTGGAACCAGGCGGCAACGAATACATCGCCGAAGCAGACCGGCACGGCAGACCCAGCCAGCTGTTCTGGACGTGGACGTCGCCCAACCTCGAGTTCGCGACGATCTTCGTCGGCATGCTCGCGGTCCTCGCGTTCGGGATGACGTTCTGGCAGGCGGTCGCCGGCGTGGTTATCGGCACCGGGCTCGGCGCGATCGCCCACTACGTCCTGTCCGCCCGCGGTCCGCTGCACGGCGTGCCGCAGATGGTGCTGGCGCGCTTGGCTTTCGGGTTCAAGGGCAACGCCGTGCCTGCAGTGCTGATGTCGGTCACGGCGGGCGTCGGATGGTTCGCCACCAACAGCGTCAGCGGAGCGTTCGCGCTCTCGACGCTGTTCGGCTTCGGGCCGCTGGCCGGTCTGGTGATCATCGTGGCGGCGCAGACGTTCCTGGCGTTCTTCGGGCACAACCTGGTGCAGGCGTTCGAGAAGTACTCGTTCCCGGTGCTCGCGGTGATCTTCGTCGCGGCGTCGGTGGCGATCTTCGCCCATGCCGACCTCGGTAACGCCGCCCCGGCCGCCGAGGGCGTCGGAGGTCTCGGCGGGTTCCTGCTGACGGTCGGCACGTCGTTCGGCTATGCCGCGGGCTGGACCCCGTACGCCGCCGACTTCACCCGTTATCTGCCGAAGACCGTGTCGCCGGCGCGCACCGGATTCTTCGCCGCCGCAGGGCTGTTCACCGCGTGCGTCGTCCTCGAGGTGGTGGGCGCGGCGTCGGTGACGACGGGCCAGGCCTCACTCGCCGACCCGACGGGGTCGTTCACCGCCGAGTTGGCGTCGCCGCTGGCCAAGGCGACCCTGCTCGCCATCGCGGTCGGCGCGATCGCGGCCAACTCGATCAACGTCTACTCCGGGGCGATGGCGTTCGTCACCATCGGCATCAAGCTGCCCGCGCACGTCGCCCGCGCGCTGGTGACGGTGTTCTTCGGCATCGCCGGATTCCTGGTCGCGTGGTGGGCGCTGCCCGACGCCGCCCACAGTTACGAGGCTTTCCTGCTGATCATCGCCTACTGGGTGGGGCCCTGGCTCGGGGTGATGTTCGCCGATCAGTACCTGCGCCGCGGCAGGCCCGTCGCGCATCTGCTCTACGACCGCTCCTACACGAACTGGGGTGGGTTGGCCGCGTTCGCGATCGGGCTTGTGGTGTCGGTGCTGCTGTTCGCCAACCAGGAGAAGTTCGTCGGCTACGTCGCGGCCGCGGTGCCCGAGCTCGGCGACATCACGTTCTTCGTCGGTTTCGTGTTGGCGGGGGCCGCATACTGGGTGATGTGCCGCCCCGCGATCGCGACGCAGAGTCGATGACCTCACCGCAGTCCATGCTCGACGTCGCTGTCGACGAAGCCCGAAAAGGCCTCGAGGAAGGCGGTATTCCGATCGGCGCGGCGCTGTTCTCCGCCGACGGCACGCTGTTGGGCAGCGGGCACAACCAGCGGGTGCAGCGCGACGACCCGTCGATCCACGCCGAGACCGACGCGTTCCGCAACGCGGGGCGTCAGCGCGGCTACCGGTCGACGGTCATGGTGACCACGCTGTCGCCGTGCTGGTACTGCAGTGGCCTGGTGCGCCAGTTCAACATCGGGGCGGTGGTGATCGGGGAGAGCACGACGTTCACCGGCGGGCACGAGTGGCTGGCCGAGCACGGGGTCGCGGTCACCGTCCTCGACGACGAGCGCTGCGTGGCGATGATGACCGACTTCATCGCCACGCATCCGGATCTGTGGGCGGAGGACATCGGCGAATGAGTGTGATTGCCAGCGTGGATCTTTCGCGGTGGCGCGACGGTGGGGCCGCCGCCGACGCCGTCGCGGCCGACGTGGACGCCGGGCTGCAGCGCGCCGGCTTCATCCTGGTGACAGGACACGGTGTCGACCCCGCGCTCGCGCGCGACGTGCGGGTCGCCGCCCGGGAGTTCTTCGCGCTGCCCGGGTCGGTCAAGGACAGGTATGCGGTGCCGGTCGGCGGCCACGGGTGGATCGGGCCCGGCGCCGAGGCCAACGGATACGCCGAGGGCACCGAGACACCGCCGGATCTGAAGGAGAGCTTCAGCCTGGGCGCCGAAACCGCCACTGGTGACCCCGATGTCGACCGCGTCTGGTTCGCGCCGAACGTGTGGCCGGCCGAGGTGCCCGCGCTGCAGCGGATGGTCGACCGGTACACCGCGCAGATGCGTCGCGTCGCCGACGATCTGCTGGCTCTGTTCGCTCACGCGCTGCACCTGCCGGCGAATCCGTTCGCGGCGCTGGCGAGCCGGCCGACGTGGACGATGAACATCAACCACTATCCGCCCGTCAGCGTCGTCGGCGACCCCGAGCCCGGCCAGTTCCGCATCGGTCCGCACACCGACTTCGGCACGGTGACGATCCTCGACCGCGAACCGGGCGCCGGCGGCCTGCAGGTGTACTCCGACGCCGCGGGCTGGGAGGACGCCCCGTACGACCCGGAGGCGCTGACGGTCAACATCGGCGACCTGCTGGAGTACTGGAGCGGCCGGCGCTGGCCGTCGGGCCGGCACCGGGTGCTGCCGCCGCAACCGCACGCCCCCGAAGAGGATCTGGTCTCCCTCATCTACTTCTACGAAGCCAACCACGACGCGGTGGTGACGCCGCTGCAGCCGCCGGTCGGCAGGGTGGCCGGACTGGCGCCGGTGACGTCCTCGGAGTTCATCAAGGAACGCCTGGACGCGATCGCCGTCGCGTGACCCGCCGTCCGCCCAAACCGACGTTCGGGTGCGCAATGGCGGCGTTTTGACGCCCAAACCGACGGTTGGGCGAAAGGAAGTAAGGTGTCGGCCATGCGCGTCTACCTCGGGGCCGACCACGCCGGATACGAGCTCAAGCAGGCTGTCATCGAGCACCTGACGGCGTCCGGGCACGAGCCCGTCGACTGCGGGGCGTTCGGCTACGACGCCGAGGACGACTACCCGGCGTTCTGCATCGCGGCGGCCGAGCGCACGGTCGCCGACCCGGGCAGCCTGGGGATCGTGCTGGGCGGATCCGGCAACGGCGAGCAGATCGCCGCCAACAAGGTGCCCGGCGCCCGGTGTGCACTCGCGTGGAGCACCGAGACCGCGGCGCTGGCCCGCGAACACAACAACGCCCAGCTGATCGGCATCGGCGGACGGATGCACACCACCGAAGAGGCGCTCGCGATCGTCGACGCGTTCCTGTCCACCGCGTGGTCGCAGGCGCCGCGCCACCAGCGCCGCATCGACATCCTGTCCGACTTCGAGAAGACGCACATCGCCCCACCGGTGCCCGGCGCCTAGGGATGCCCGAGGGCCACACGCTGCACCGGTTGGCGCGGCAGCATCAGCGGATGTTCCGGGGCCAGCGTGTCGCCGTGAGCAGTCCGCAGGGCCGGTTCATCGACGGTGCCGATGCGGTCAACGGCCACGTCTTCGAGAAGGCAAGCGCCTACGGTAAGCACCTGTTCCACCACTACAGCGGTGCCCGCATCGTCCACGTACATCTGGGGCTCTACGGCAAGTTCACCGACTTCACCGTCGACGCGGGCGTGCCCGACCCCGTCGGCCAGGTGCGCATGCGCATCATCGGCACCGAACGCGGCACCGATCTGCGCGGCCCGACCGCGTGCGAGATCGTCACCGAGGCGGAGGTGTCGGAGATCCTCGCCCGGCTGGGCCCCGACCCACTGCGCAAGGACGCCGATCCGAGCACGGCGTGGACGCGGATCAGCAAGTCGCGCCGCGTGATCGGGGCGCTGCTGATGGATCAGAGCGTGATCGCCGGGGTCGGCAACGTCTACCGCAACGAGTTGCTCTACCGGCACCGCATCGACCCGCACCGGCCCGGAACGCAGATGGCCCACGGCGAGTTCGGGGACGCGTGGACCGATCTGGTCGAGCTGATGCACGTCGGCGTGCGCAAGGGCCGCATCGTCACGATCCGGCCCGAAGACGACCACGGCATGCCGTCCTACGGGCGACGGCGCCCGCGCACCTACGTCTACCGCCGCGCCGGCGACCCGTGCCGGGTCTGCGACACCCCCATCAGGACCGAGGTGCTCGAAGGGCGCAACCTGTTCTGGTGTCCCACCTGCCAGAGCTGAGTCCAGCGGGCGATCCGGCGGCGCAGCCGGGAGAATCGCCGGGTGGAACTGATCCTGGTCGTCGTCGGAGCGATCGTCGTCACCGCGGTGGCGCACCGGCGCGGACTCGAGCCTGCCCTGATCATCGTGGTCGTCGGTATCGCGGTGTCCTTCCTGCCGGGCTTCGAGGCGCCTGAGCTCGACTCGCACGTCCTGCTGTCGGTGGTGCTGCCGCCGCTGCTGTACTCCGCAGCGTTGGACTTCTCGTTCCCGACGTTCCTGCGCAACATCAAACCGATCCTCGGGCTGGGCGTCGCTCTGGTGGTGGTCACCGCGTTCACCGTCGCGCTGGTGTCCTCGTGGCTGGCCGTGGTGCCGTTGACCTTCGGCACCGCGCTGGTGCTCGGGGCGATCGTGGCGCCGCCCGATGCGGTGACCGCCGTCGCGGTCGGGCGCAAGCTGGGCCTGCCCAAGCGGGTGATGTCGATCCTGACCGGCGAGAGTCTGATCAACGACGCCGCCGCGCTGGCGCTGTTCTCCGCCGCCGTCGCGCAGGTCGCGGGCACCCACACCTTCATCGAGAACCCGGTGCTGCTGTTCGGCTACAGCGCGGTGCTGGGCCCGTTGATCGGTGCCGCGCTCGGCTATGTGACGCTGTGGATCCGGCGCCGACTGGCCAGTCCGGCGCTGGAGACAGTGCAGGGACTGATGGTGCCGTTCGCGGCGTTCCTCATCGCCGAGGAGGTGCACGCCTCGGGTGTGCTGGCCGTCGTGGTCGCCGGATTCGTCGTCGGCAGCGGCACGGTCGACGCGGGATATCAGACCCGCCTGCAGGAACGGTACGTGTGGAACTCGGTCGACGTGCTGCTCGAGGCGTTCGTGTTCGCCTATATCGGTCTGCACCTGCGCTTCGTGCTCGAGGATCTGCGCGAGGCGCACGAATCGCTGGTCGAGGTGGCGGTGGCGTCGGCCGTCGTGCTGGTGATCGTGCTCGCCATCCGGCCGCTGTCGGTGTTCGCGATGTTCGGCAGGGGAGTGCTGTCCCGTCAGGTCGAGAAACGGCTCAGCGTACCGATTCCCGATCAGGGCGGCCGCGGTGCGCTGGGCACGCGACGGCGCGCCGCCGTTCCGCCGCGGTGGCGTTCCCGCATCGACATCCGCGCGTTGAGTTGGCAGGAGAACGTCGTGGTGTCGTGGACCGGCATGCGCGGGGTGGTGACTTTGGCTGCGGCCGCCGCGATCCCGGCGACGACGTCGGTGGGGGAGCCGTTCCCCGAACGGGCGACGATTCAGGCGATCGCGTTCGTGGTGAGTGTGGGAACGCTTCTGCTGCAAGGGGCGACGCTGCCGCTGCTGATCCGCCGGCTGGATCTGTCCTCGGACGACGAGCAGGCCTATACCGTCGCCGAAACCGAGAAGGCCGAGCGCGTGGTGCATGCCGCCGCAGACGAGGTACTCGCCGCGTTCCGGGCGAATCCTCCTGCGGGACTGGACCCGCGGGTGCTCGCCGAGATCCGCGGCATCGTCGCGCGGCACTCCCAGGACGCCGACGAGATGCCCGACCCGGACGCGCACACGCCGCGCGCCGAGGTCTTCGCCCAGCTGTACCGCGACGTGTTGTCGGCCCAGCGGGCCGCCCTCATCGCCGAGCGCGACGAGGGCAGCATCGACGACGAGGCGGTGCGGGCGATGCTGGAGCGCCTCGATCTGCAGGAGGCCGGGGTATCAGCCCGGCTGGAGAGCCGGTTCTAAAAGTCGAAGCCGCCGCCGAAGTCGCCGCCGCCCCAGTCTCCTCCGCCGCCGTCCCAGCCGCCGCCACCACCGTCCCAGCCGCCGCCTGCGTCTCCGCCGCCGTCGAGCTGGCCCTGGTCGAATCCGTCGGAGAAGCCGTCACCGTAGCCGTTCTCGAAAGCCTGTGCGTCGTAACCGACTCCTGCCATCCCGGTGAACAACGTGCTGAACAAGAGTGCCGAACCGACGCCCCACGCGCCCGCCACCAGTGCCGGTTTCCACCAGGGCTCGGAATACCATCCGGCCGGAACCGGCCGTCCGGCGACGCGGCCGCCCGGGTAGTAGTTCGGGGTGCGCGGCGAGGGCGTGGGCGATGCCTCGATCTGCCGACCGTCGAATTCGACCCTGCGGTCCTCGGTCACAGCGCCGGCCGTGCGCTGCCCGGCCAGCGACTCCAGCTCAGGTCCCGGATCCATGCCCAGCGCGGTGCGGGCGGCGCGCACGTAGTACAGCCCTTCGATCGCACTCTCCTTGGCCAGCGCGGCCTGGCGCACGGTCGTCGCCTGCTCGATCTGTGACGACGCCGCGGTGTAGCGCTCCGAGGCGTCGGCCAGCGCCTGCTTGGACGCGTCGTCGGATCCGCTCAACGCGAACACCTGACCGCCGAGTCGTTCGATGAGCCGGCGCGCGTCGGCCTTCGCGTCGGCCAGCGACGCGGCGTTGCGTTGACCGGACGCCTTCGACGACGCGTACACGGCGATGCCGATGGCCGCTACGACGATCACGATGAGGACGAGAAGTACGCCTTCCATGGCTCACAGCGTACCGACAGCGACCGGCTGCTCCCGGTTGCTTTCGAGGGAGGGGTCGCTGACGCCGCGACGCCTGCCCGCCGCCGTCGCGGCGGGCAGGCGTGCAGTCAGAGCGTGACGGTCTGGCCGCGCTCGATCTCGACGACCCGGTCGCCGAGACCACGCTCGCTCATCGCCTTCGTGAAATCGGCCAGCGGCGACGCGAAGACGCCGTAATCGTCGAAATGCACCGGAACGACTCGCGGCAGACCGAGTCGACGGGCGGCCTCCGCGCCCTGGGCGCCGTCCATGGTGACCGTCACGCCGAACGGTAGCTTGGGTCCCGCAGGCAGCCGGGTGCCACCGAGATGCAGGATGCCCGCGTCGATGGAGTCGAAATGCACCGGGATCTCGGCGAGTTCGTCGATGAGCAGGGTGTCCCCGGAGATGTAGAGCCGGCACTGCTGGGTGCCGTCGGTGCTGCTGAACTCCAGCATAGAGCCCATCACCGGGGGCAGCAGACGGCGCATCGGGGTGGGTGCGTGCCGACCGGGGAGCGCCGTCACCGTCAACCGGTCACCGCCTTGCTGGATCGCCGAGGTGCGCCAGGTGTCCAGCCCGTGTGCAGCGTGAAAACCTTTGCTGTGCAAACGCTTTGCGGCGGCGTGCGTGGTCACGATGGGCAGGTCGTGGTCCAGGCCCTTCTCGGCGACGCGGTCCCAGTGATCACCGTGCATGTGGGACAGGACGACGGCGTGCAGCGGCGGAAGCTCGTCGACGGTCAGCGCCGGGGGGTGCCTCCGCTTGGACCACAGTCCGTACCCCAGATAGGCGCGCTGTCCCTGATGCAGAAAGTTCGGGTCCGTCAGCACCGTGATGTTCCCGCACCGGATGAGGGTCGTGGCGTTGCCTATGAAGGTGACGTGGATGTCCATCGTCGTCACCCCGCCGCCAGATGGGGCCGCTGGGTGATGCGGCCGGGGCGTCGTGCGCCGTGCATGCGTGTGGCGAGCGGTTCGGACTCGCGGATCATGATGGTGTCCCTTCCGACGGCGATCCAGCCCCGAGACGCGAAGTCGCACAGCACCTTGTTCACCGACTCCCGGGAGGAGCCCACCAGGTGGGCGAATTGCTCCTGGGTCAGGTCCATCGGCACCCGCATCGCGCCGTCGTCCTGCACGCCGAAGCGCTGCGCCAACCCGAGCAGGTGCTTGGCCACCCTGGCGGCGACGTCGGCGTAGACGGTGTCGGTGATGTTGCTCGACGTGGAGCGGATCCGGCGCGCCATGATCCGCAGGAAGCGCTGCGCCATCTCCGGCCGGGCGGTCAACAGCGGTATCAAGCCGGCGCGTTGGAGGCAGACCGCGTCGACGTCGGTCATCGCGATCGCGCACGAACTGCGCGGTCCGGGATCGAAGACCGACTCTTCGCCGAACATCTCGCCCGGGCCCAGCACCGTGAACAGGCACTCCCGGTCGGTGCCGTTGTGCCGGCCGACGCGCACTCTGCCCTTCTCGATGACGTACAGGCAGGTGTCGCGGTCGCCCTCGGCGAAGATCGCATCACCCGCCACGCACCGCACTCGATCGACGTGTCCGGACGACAGCAGTTCCGGCATCGCTGCCTCCAGTAACTGCGGCCCGCCTGCGCTGTCCACCATGAACCCTCCTGGTTGCGTGGTCTTCGTTGCAGCGCCTGCTACCCGGTAGGCGGCCGTCTACGCATCCCGCGGGGAACCGATCGTCAGGCTCGCGCCCATCGAACGATGACGGTGCCGTCGTCTCCGGTGAGAATGCCCCGCCGCACCATGGGCACCGGCGTGTGGCTCTCGGAGGCCGCGATGCGGCGCGCCGGGCCCACCACCATCATCGGACTGGTGGTCAGGCACAGTTCGTCGATCTCTCCGTCTGCGACAAGCCGCGAGAACAGCGTCGGACCGCCCTCGACCAGCACTCGCAACAGTCCCATCTCGCCCAGTGCAGCGCGGATCGCGGCAGAACCCACCTGTGGCCCTGTTAGTTCGACGACGCGGGCCGCCGACTGCCGGAGTGCCTCTCGGGCGTCGCGGGCCGCTTCGGCGGCGAGCAGCACGATCGGCGGCACGGTCGCGTGGAGCAGGGCCGGTGGCACCACGGCGCGACTGGACACGACCGCGACGGGTTGCACCGGTTCCAGGCCGTGGGCCAGGCGCCAGGCCTGGGCCTCGATGCTCATGCTCATGTCGACGTATGGCGCCGACGTGGCTGTCGAGGCGCCGACGAGCACCACGTCGGCGACTTCACGCAGGCGGCGGAACACCCGCCGATCCGTCGGCGTACCCAGCTTGCGTCCCGATCCGTCGAACGTCACGGCGCCGTCGATGCTGGCGATGAAGTTGGCCCGCAGCACCGGCCGGCGCAGACCTTCGGGGTAGGCGAGCAGGCTGCGTAGAGCGTCGTCGTCGAGCGACTCCGCTTGGTGCAGCGTGGTTCCAGGAGTGCTGGCAACGGCGGTCATGGTGTGACGCTCACATCCCTTCGGAACCGGTAACCCAGATCGGATCGCGTTCGGCCGGTCAGGAACAGCGCGGTCGCCGCACCCAACGCCGCGGCGGACGCCGGCAACAGCATCGACTCGGCCATCGCGACGGCCAACGACTCGCGCGCGGGCCCCGACAGCGGCGCCGCTCCGTCAGGCTGCCCGGCGATCGTGGCCGTCTCGCTGCCCAGCAGTGCCGTCATCAACGTTGCGACGCCTGCGCTGCTCAGCGCCGCACCGACCTGTCGCGAGGTGTTGCACATCGCCGACCCAGCACCTGCCAGCTCGGGCGGCAGAGTGCGAGAGGCGATGACCGACAACGGTTCCCACGTGAACGCCCCGGCGGCGCCCATCAGGGTCAGCGGAAGGACCAACCGCCAGATCGGGGTGGCCGGGGTCATCTCCCTCGAGAGCCAGAGCAGGCCGACGGCAAGGGCGGTGAACCCTGCGGCGACGATGGGACGCGCCTGCGAGCGGTCGACCAACCTTCCGACCACGGGAGCCAGCAGTCCGGTGGCGATCGCCATCGGCGCGACGAGCAACGCCGCGCGCGTCGGCGCCAGTCCGCAGACCTCCTGCAGGTAGAACATCAGGGGAACCGCGAACGCGACGAACGCCACGCTCACCAGCACGATGCCGGCGTTGGCCAGGACGAAGTCGCGGTGGCGGAAAAGGTGCAGCGGGATGAGTGGCTCGCCGTGCTGCATCGCCTGCCAGGACACGAACGCGGCGATCAGCACCGCCCCGCCGGCGATCACCCCCCAGATCGGCAGGCGCCAGCCCTCGTGCTGGCCCTCCTGGAGCCCGAACACGACCAGGCCGATGCCGACCGCCGACAGCAGCGCGCCCGGCAGGTCCAGGTGGTGCGGCCGGCCGGGAGTCGCAGGGATGAGAACGGCGGCCAGGATCACCCCGGCTGCGCCGATCGGAGCGTTGACGAAGAAGATCCACGGCCACCCCCACGTGTCGACCAGCACGCCGCCGACCAGCGGCCCCGCGAACATGCCCACGCCGGCGGTGGCGCCCCACGCCGCCATCGCCACGCCGCGCCGCTCCGGCGGGAAGGTGCGGGTGATCGTCGTCAGGATCTGCGGCGTGATCAGCGCGGCCCCGGCGCCCTGGATGCCGCGAGCGGTGATGAGCATGTCGATGGATGTGGAGAGGCCACACCAGACCGACGCCGCGGCGAACAGGGCCAGCCCGAGCAGATAGAGGTTCCTCGGTCCGTAACGGTCACCGAGCCGACCGCCGAGCAGCAGCAGCGCCGCGAACGCCAGCAGGTAGGCGCTGCTCACCCAGATGACGGAGTGGTGATCGACGCCGAAGGTCTCCCTGATGACCGGACTTGCGACGGCGATGCCGGTCGCGTCGACGACGACGAGCAGGAAGCCGACCATCATCACCCACAACGACAGGAACAGCTGACGGTCCCCGCCGGCGGTCATCGCGTCACACAGTCCACCGCGCGCCCCCTCCCGCACCGACGCAAGCAGTCGCGGGGGGTCCGTCGCACGCACCGCGACGTCTTTCGCAGGTGAGTTGACTAGTAGCAGAGTTGGCGGCCATGTGAATTGCTTTTCGTGCAGGTCCGGCGGCCTTGAGTGTCGGCCGCCGTGGCTAGTCTCCGGCCATGGCGGCACTTCAGTTCGACGAGCGTTTCACCGAGATCGACGTCAATGTCTGGACGACGTCGTACCTGCCGGCGTGGAGTTCACGTGCCGAGGCGTCGGCGGCCTACGAGGTCGGTCCTGCAGGGATTGGCCTCGCGCGGGGGGACGTGACGGCGGTTTCGGAGCGGGCGACGGGAATCGGACCGCGTAGCCAGTTCGGAAGATCCAGCGCTGGCCTGAGACGACGGGAGCCGCCGTCGCCGATCGACTAGGCCTTGGGCACGAACCGGACGGCCAAGACACAGACGTCGTCATCGCGTGGGGCGGGGGCGAACGATTCGATCAGCCGGCGACACTCCACGTGCACCGACGTATGCCCATGCCAGGTCGAGATCACCTCGCTGATGCGAGCAATGCCCGTGTCCAGGTCGCGGCCGCGACGTTCGATCAACCCGTCGGTGTACATGACGAGGGCGTCGCCGGGCGCGATCGTCAGCACGTCCTCGGTGTACGTAGCGTCGCGGACGGGGCCGAGCACCGGTCCGTGCCCGGCGCGCAACTCGACGACCGTTCCGTCGGACCGGCGCAGCAGGGCGGGCGGATGTCCTGCGGAGGCATAGGCCAGCGAGCCGGTCAACGGGTCGAAGATCGTGACCGTCATGGTCGCGAATCTCCCGTTGGTTGCATATCGAGTGAAGCCGTTGAGTTCGGCGAGCAGCCGCGCCGGGCGCAGCCCCTGCACCGCCATGGCCCGGGCCGCGCTCCGCAATTGTGCCATGTCCTCCACCGCCGGTAGCCCATGCCCGATGACATCGCCCACCCCCAGAAACGTGGCGCCACTCGGCAGCGGCATGACGTCGTACCAGTCGCCGCCCACCCCACGTACAGCGTCGGCGGGCTCGTAGCAGACCGCGATGTCCATTCCTGGGATCTGCGCGCCGATGGTCGGCATCACGGCTGACTGCAGGACCACCGCCTTCGCGTGTTCATCGGCGTACACCCGCGACCGCACCAGCGCCTGCGCGATCATGGTGGCCACCGCAGACACATACGCCAACTGCGCGGAATCCAGCGGTTGGGGCCGAGCCCACATCAGGTGCAGAACACCGAAAGACGTGCCACCGGACATCAGCGGCCAATTCACCACTGCGGTCGCGCCACTGGGTGCCAACCAATTCACGGTATTCGGATAGCTTCGCCGGTATTCGGCAGGACTGCGGAAAACGAGCGGGGCGTTGGTGCGGACCGCCTGACACGCCGCGGAGTGCTCGTCGAGTGCAAGATCGCTCTTGGATTGAGCGATCACCTCAGCGGGATAGCCGGCGATCCGCATCCATTGCAGGTGCTGCCGGTGGTCGTCGACCAGACCCAGAGCCAGGCCTTGCGCGCCGGCGTCGCTGAGAACCTGCCCCGCGATCACATCACCGATGTGCTCGGGGGTCAGCGCCGCACCCAGCAGCTCAGCGATGCGCGCCAGCGTCTCCAACCGCGCCCGCTCCCGCTGTTCGCGCTCGCGCTGCCTGATCGCGGCCAGGCGCCCAGCCGCCTCCTGCGCGATCAGCATGGCCACCAGGACCAGCACCGCAATGAACGCCTGGGTCACCGACAGCCGCGACATCGGCGACATGGATAGCCCGGCGAACGTGCCTCGGCCCGCTGCGGTCATGTAGTTGGCGACGAACGCCAGCACCGCCCCGGAAAGCGCAGCGCCGATCACGTCGAGTCGGAACGCCGCCCACGCCAGAACCGGAAGCAGTAACAGGGCCGGCGGGGTGTCGAACCAGAACGCAACCACCGACAGCGCGGCGGTGAGCGCGAGGACGGACACCGTTTCGCGGCGGCGGCTGCGCAGAACGTCTTTCTGCCGGGGCCACAGCAGGATCGGCGCACCGACGACCAGTGCACCGACAGCATCGCCGGCCCACCAATGCAGCAGAAACCCGGGCCACCACACTTGACCCGCGGCCAACACCCCCGCCGAGGCGCCGATCAGCCCGCCGACGAACGGACCTGCCACGCACGCCCCGCCCACGAACCGAACCAGATCGCCGCGCAGGCGCAGATCCGGCGAGCCTCCACACAGCGCCACGGTGACTGTCGCGCCGACGATCGGTTCGACAGAATTCGCCAGCGCAAACCCTGCAGCCGACCAGCCGGTAGCGCCGTGCGTGAGATCCACGGCAACCTCTGCCACGACGACGGCAGCGACGATCACCGGCCATGAGGAACGACGGGTCAGCAGCATCGCCGCCACCGTCACCCCGGCCGGCGGGAAGAACGCCGGTCCCGGCCCCGCGCCGAACGTCTGCCACGACAGCGCGGCGCCCGCCGCATAGGTCAACGCCACGGCGAGGAAGACGACCGCCGCGCGACGCCAGTCGAAGCGGCCTGCCAATGGCAGCGGATCCTTATCCACCGGCGCGCCTGCGCTCACGGCTCGACTTATCTCTTGCCGGCGAGTCCGGAACTGGCGCGGACACAAACGGTACGCACGAGCGTCACCGTAACGGTTAGGGGCCGCGCCGACATCCGATCACGAGATTGAAGACGCTGAAACGGCGCGATGATCGCGGTCACCAACCCGAAGCGACTTCCGCCCCGCGCCTTGGCCGTACGCGGCGGCAATACGGGAGCAAGTCAGAAGCTCGAAAATGCCCGGTCACGTGGCCAAACGCGTCTGCCTGGCTGTTCTGTGGAGCGGGCGACGGGAATCGAACCCGCGTAGCTAGTTTGGAAGACTAGGGCTCTACCATTGAGCTACGCCCGCATGTGGTGCATGGCTGACAGTACCGGCAGAGGATACCGGCCCCGCCCGTTCCGAATCCAATCGACATCTGGATGTGGCTTCGGTGAGGTCAGGACGTAGGATCGCCGGTGGTCTGGCGCTGCGCGCATCCGTGAGTGCTGCGACGACCGGGGTGTAGCGCAGCTTGGTAGCGCATCCGCTTTGGGAGCGGAAGGCCGCAGGTTCAAATCCTGTCACCCCGACCAGTTCCACCCCATCAGACGAAAGCAATAAGAGGAGCACCAACGTGAAGAGCACCGTCGAGAAGTTGAGCCCGACCCGGGTGCGCATCAACGTGGAGGTGCCCTTCGCCGAGCTCGAACCCGACATCGACCGTGCCTTCAAGCAGTTGGCCAAGCAGATCCGGCTGCCCGGGTTCCGTCCCGGCAAGGCGCCCCGCAAGCTGCTCGAGGCCCGCGTCGGCCGCGGCGCCGTGCTCGAGCAGGTGGTCAACGACGCGCTTCCGGCCCGGTACAGCGAGGCCATCACCTCGGAGTCGCTGCAGCCCATCGGCCAGCCCGAGATCGAGGTAACCAAGCTCGAGGACAACGAGGAGCTGGTCTTCACCGCCGAGGTCGACATCCGCCCCGAGATCGACCTGCCCGACCTGTCCGCGCTGACGATCACCGTCGACCCCATCAGCGTCACCGATGAGGACGTCGACGCCGAGATCGAGGCGCTGCAGAAGCGGTTCGGCACGCTCACCGGTGTGGACCGGCCGGCCGAGGAGGGCGACTTCGTCTCCATCGACCTGTCGGCCACCGTCGACGGCGAGGACGTGCCCGAGGCGAAGACCGAGGGTCTGTCCCACGAGATCGGGTCCGGCCAGCTGATCGAGGGGCTCGACGAGGCGCTCATCGGGCTTTCCGAGGACGAGTCCAAGGCGTTCACGACCACCCTGGTCGCCGGCGAGCATGCCGGCCAGGAAGCCGAGGTGACCGTCACCGTCAAGTCGATCAAGGTGCGCGAACTGCCCGAGCTCGACGATGAATTCGCCCAGCTGGCAAGTGAATTCGACACCATCGACGAGTTGAAGGCCGACCTGCGCGAGAAGGTCGGCCGCGTCAAGCGGGTCCAGCAGGCCGAGGCCATCCGGGACAAAGCCATCGAGGAGCTGTTGACCCAGGTCGAGGTTCCGCTGCCCGAGGCAGTGGTGCAGGCCCAGATCGACGACACACTGCACAACGCCATCCACGGCCTCGACCACGACGAGGACCGCTTCGCCGAGTCGCTCACCGAGCAGGGCAGCAGCCGCGAGGAGTTCGACGCGGACAACCGCAACAATGCCGAGAAGGCCATCAAGACCCAGCTGCTGATGGACGCCATCGCCGACAAGCTCGACATCCAGGTCGGCCAGAACGACCTGACCGAGCGGCTGGTGCTGATGTCCCGCCAGTACGGCCTCGAGCCTCAGCAGCTGCTGCAGATGCTGCAGCAGAACAACCAGTTGCCGGCGATGTTCGCCGACGTCCGCCGCGGCCTGACCGTGGCCGCCGTCGTGCACGGAGCCACCGTCAAGGACGCCGACGGCATCGAGATCGACACCGCCGAGTTCTTCGGTCCCTCCGGGGAGCAGGCGGAGTCGGCGGATGACGACCAGATCGCCGCCGACGACGCTGTCGAGGACGTCACCGAGGACCCCGCCGACGACACCGCGGCCGCCGAGGACGACGACGCCAAGTGATGCTGTGAGCGAACGCGCGCCGTCTGGGGACTCCCCGGCGGCGCGCGTTGGTTAGTGTCGTTCGTAAGACCGGTCACCGCGTCGGAAGTACACAGAAGAAAGCAGGTATCCAGTCGTGACTGACATGCGTGGCGCCTCATCGGGCCTCAACCTTGTCGACTCGGTCTATGAGCGCTTGCTGTCCGAGCGCATCATCTTCCTCGGCTCGCAGGTCGACGACGACATCGCCAACCGGCTGTGCGCGCAGATCCTGCTGCTCTCGGCCGAGGACCCGACCAAGGACATCCACCTCTACATCAACTCGCCCGGCGGCTCGATCAGCGCCGGCATGGCGATCTACGACACCATGGTGCTCGCGCCATGCGATGTGGCGACTTATGCGATGGGCATGGCCGCCTCGATGGGCGAGTTCCTGCTCGCCGCCGGCACCAAGGGCAAGCGCTATGCACTGCCGCACGCCCGCATCCTGATGCATCAGCCGCTCGGCGGCATCACCGGTGGCGCCGCGGACATCGCCATCCAGGCCGAGCAGTTCGCCTCGATCAAGAAGGAGATGTTCCGTCTCAACGCGGAATTCACCGGGCAGACGATCGAACGCATCGAGGCCGACTCGGACCGCGACCGCTGGTTCACCGCAGCCGAAGCCCTCGAGTACGGCTTCGTCGATCACATCATCACCAGCGTGACCATCAACGGCGACGGACCGGGAGCAGGAATCGACAAATGACCGACAACATTCACCCGTCCCTGGACCCCCGCGTGCAGCCCCAGGCGCGCTACATCCTGCCGTCGTTCATCGAGCACTCGAGCTTCGGCGTCAAGGAATCCAACCCGTACAACAAGCTCTTCGAGGAACGCATCATCTTCCTCGGCGTGCAGGTCGACGACGCGTCGGCCAACGACATCATGGCCCAGCTGCTGGTCCTCGAGTCGTTGGATCCCGACCGCGACATCACCATGTACATCAACTCGCCCGGCGGCTCGTTCACCAGCCTGATGGCGATCTACGACACCATGCAGTACGTGCGGGCCGACATCCAGACCGTCTGCCTTGGCCAGGCCGCCTCGGCGGCGGCGGTGCTGCTGGCCGCGGGCACGCCCGGCAAGCGCCTGGCGCTGCCCAACGCCCGTGTGCTGATCCACCAGCCCGCCCTCGGCGGTGTCATCCAGGGTCAGTTCTCCGACCTGGAGATCCAGGCCGCGGAGATCGAGCGCATGCGCACGCTGATGGAGGAGACCCTCTCGCGCCACACCGGCAAGCCGGCCGATGTGATCCGCAAGGACACCGACCGCGACAAGATCCTCACCGCCGAGCAGGCCAAGGACTACGGCATCATCGACACCGTGCTGGAGTACCGGAAGCTGTCCGCGCAGAAGGTCTGATCCTCAGCCGTTGCCGTAGATCCGCGTCGGCGTGACGAGGACGACGACGCGGCGCTGCTCACGCATCGTCGCGTCGTAGGCGTCCCAGTCGTCGTGGGTGCCGCCCGCGGCGGTGAAGACGTCCCGCAGCAGGCCCGCCAGCGCCTGCTCGGAGTCGAGCCAGGGCTGCGGGTCGTCCGGACCTGCCAGTTCGGCTCGTCCCTCCACGGTGGCCCACTGCCATCCCCGCCGGAACGTCGCCGCCGTCTGAGGCCGCTCCCGCAGGTTGGCCAGCTTGACCCTGCCGTAGGTGACGTAGGCCAGGATCGGTTCGCCGGTCGCGGGATGAGCGAGGACGCCGGCGTTGATCAACGATGCCTGGATGGTGCCGTCCGCGCGCAGCGTCGACACCACGGCCAAGCCGTTGTCCTCCCGGGCGAGCCCGACGGCGTCGGTCAGTGTGGTCATGGTCGCAGGGTACGGCGCGTCGCTCCCGGGCAAACAGCGGCAAAAGGCCGCGTGACCCCATCGATGCGTGTCAGGCTGAACAACGACGCCGTTGTCAATACGACGAGCGATCATTCACGGCAAGGGGTGTGACATGACGGGGAAGGTCAGATCAGGCGCGGTCGCGTCGATCGCTGCGGCAGCCGCAGCGCTGATGGCGCCGGCGGTGGCACAGGCGCAGGATCCGGTGTGTCCGGAGGGCACCTACTGGGAAGCCGCGATCCACCAGTGCGCTCCCGTCACCGTGTACGTCAACCCGCCGAATCCCGTTGTGGGACCGGTCGGTCCGGTCGGTGTGGGCGGCGTGGTCGGCCCGGTGGGTCCGGGACCTGTTGGACCGGGACCGGTCGGGCCCGGCCCCCTCGGGCCCGGTCGCTAACCGACGTCCTCGGCGATACGGGCGCGATGTCTGACGGCCGCACCCGGCAGCATCCACCGATGATCGTGTCCGCGCGCCTCGAGTTCCGTGGCCAGGCCACCATCGCTGACCAGCACCGCGTCGCGCTGCGGGGGGAGATTCACGACGTCACCGTGCGTCCCCGGCGCAGCTAGGTACTCTCGTTCGGGTAACGGCGGCGACACGCCAGAGACACGGTGTGTGTTCCACGACCGTCGGCACGAGAACAGGCGATATGTTGACGCCACCACATGTGAATATCAGCGACGCTATTCGGCCTCATCGGTCGCATGGCGCCGGAATATGCGGGTAGCGTCGGGAATGTTGCGGTGCAACCCACCGAATCGATCGATCATCGACAGCAACAGGAAGTAGGACCCCAGCACCATGGCACGCATTGGAGACGGCGGTGACCTGCTGAAGTGCTCGTTCTGCGGAAAGAGCCAGAAGCAGGTGAAGAAGCTCATTGCGGGACCGGGCGTCTACATCTGCGACGAGTGCATCGACCTGTGCAACGAGATCATCGAGGAGGAGCTGGCCGACGCCGACGACGTCAAACTCGACGAGCTGCCCAAGCCGGCCGAGATCCGCGATTTCCTCGAGGGTTACGTCATCGGTCAGGACACCGCCAAGCGCACGCTGGCCGTGGCGGTCTACAACCACTACAAGCGCATCCAGGCGGGGGAGAAGAGCCGCGACTCGCGCTCGGAGCCCGTGGAGCTCGCCAAGTCCAACATCCTGATGCTCGGCCCCACCGGCTGCGGCAAGACCTACCTCGCGCAGACGCTGGCCAAGATGCTCAACGTCCCGTTCGCCATCGCGGACGCGACCGCACTCACCGAAGCCGGTTACGTCGGTGAGGACGTCGAGAACATCCTGCTCAAGCTGATCCAGGCCGCCGACTACGACGTCAAGCGCGCCGAGACCGGCATCATCTACATCGACGAGGTCGACAAGATCGCCCGCAAGAGCGAGAACCCGTCGATCACCCGCGACGTGTCCGGCGAGGGCGTGCAGCAGGCGCTGCTGAAGATCCTCGAGGGCACGCAGGCGTCGGTGCCGCCGCAGGGCGGCCGCAAGCACCCGCATCAGGAGTTCATCCAGATCGACACCACGAACGTGTTGTTCATCGTCGCCGGGGCGTTCGCGGGGCTGGAGAAGATCGTCTCCGACCGCGTCGGCAAGCGTGGCCTGGGATTCGGCGCCGAGGTGCACTCCAAGGCCGAGATCGACACGCAGGACCACTTCGCGGAGGTCATGCCGGAGGACCTGATCAAGTTCGGGCTGATCCCGGAGTTCATCGGCCGCCTGCCGGTTGTGGCCTCGGTGACCAACCTGGACAAGGAATCGCTGGTGCAGATCCTGTCCAAGCCGAAGAACGCATTGGTCAAGCAGTACACGCGGCTGTTCGACATGGACGGCGTGGAGCTCGAGTTCACCGGGGACGCGCTGGAGGCCATCGCCGATCAGGCGATCCATCGCGGCACGGGCGCCCGTGGCCTGCGCGCCATCATGGAGGAAGTGCTGCTGCCGGTGATGTACGACATCCCCAGCCGCGACGACGTCGCCAAGGTGGTCGTCACCAAGGAGACCGTCGAGGACAACGTGCTGCCGACGATCGTGCCGCGCAAGCCGCAGCGACCCGAGCGCCGCGACAAGAGCGCCTAGGTTCTTCGCCGCGTCAGCTCTTGACGCGGTCGGGCCGGGTGTAGACGTTCATCGAGTCGCCGCGCAGGAACGCGACCAGGGTCACGCCCGACTGGGCGGCCAGATCCACGGCCAACGACGACGGCGCCGACACCGCGGCCAGCAGCGGGATGCCGGCCATCACGGCCTTCTGGGTCAGTTCGAACGACGCCCGACCGCTCACCAGTAGCACCGTGCCGCCCAGCGGTATCCGATGCTGCTCCAGCGCCCATCCGATGACCTTGTCGACCGCGTTGTGCCGACCGATGTCCTCGCGCACGACCAGCGGCACACCGTCGGTGTCGAACAGGGCGGCGCCGTGCAGGCCGCCGGTGGCGGCGAAGACCTTCTGCCGGCTGCGCAGCGCGTCCGGCATCGCCGACAGGGTCTCCGCGGCGATGCTCGACGGATCGTCGCCGGGGGCGTGCTTGCTGACGAGCCGGACCGCCTCCAGCGACGCCTTGCCGCACACGCCGCACGACGACGTGGTGTAGAAGTTC
This sequence comes from Mycolicibacterium psychrotolerans, assembly GCF_010729305.1. Classification (NCBI taxonomy): domain Bacteria; kingdom Bacillati; phylum Actinomycetota; class Actinomycetes; order Mycobacteriales; family Mycobacteriaceae; genus Mycobacterium; species Mycolicibacterium psychrotolerans. The sequence continues at coordinate 2,851,539 of NZ_AP022574.1, forward strand.
CGCGTGGGGTCGACCTCCGGTGCGGCGACGCCGGGCGTCAGCGTCACGTCGAGCACGTTGTAACTGTTGACTCCGGTGTCGTCGGCGCCGCGGCAGTACCGCACCGAGGCGATGTCGTCCCGTCGCGTCACGACGCCCTCGGTGAGCAGGAAGCCCTGCGCCAGCTCGACGTCGGAACCCGGTGTGCGCATAGTGACCGTGATCGCGCGGCCGTCGACGCGGATCTCGAGCGGTTCCTCGACGACCAGGGTCTCGGGGCGTGCGGCCGTGCTGTCGGCCGTCACATGGTGCACACGCCGGCGCGCCGTCACCCGGCCCACGGAAATCGCTTTCGCTCGGACATCTGTCCCATTGTGGTCTGTTCGCCGCGCGACGGCCACGACGCCCCGCCCGTCATCTCCGCCTTCTGACGTTGACGCGCGCGTAACAGGATCGGCATCGAGTGTTCCTACTGTTGGCCGGTCAATCGTCTGTGAAACAGATGCGGACGACGCAGCGGATAAGGAAGTCCATTGAGCGGTAACTCGGTACGCCTTCAGGCGATCAACAACGTCGAAGCCTATGTCCCTCCGGCGATCAGTTTCGACCCGGCCGAGGCCCCCGGCGAGGTGTTCGGGTCGAACGTGTTCACCAAGGCGGAGATGCAGCTGCGGCTCCCCAAGTCGGTGTACAAGTCCGTGGTCGCCACCATCGAGAAGGGCGCCAAGCTCGACCCTGCGGTCGCCGACTCGGTCGCCTCGGCGATGAAGGACTGGGCGCTGTCGAGGGGCGCGACGCACTACGCGCACGTCTTCTACCCGATGACCGGACTGACCGCCGAGAAGCACGACAGCTTCCTCGAGCCGGTGTCCGACGGCCAGACGCTCGCCGAGTTCGCAGGCAAGACGTTGATCCAGGGCGAGCCGGACGCGTCGAGCTTCCCGTCCGGCGGTCTGCGCAGCACCTTCGAGGCGCGTGGCTACACGGGGTGGGACGTCACCAGCCCGGCCTACATCCTGGAGAACCCGAACGGCAACACGCTGTGCATCCCGACGGTCTTCGTGTCGATGACCGGGGAGGCGCTGGACTACAAGACGCCGCTGCTCCGCAGCCAGCAGGCGATGGGCGCGCAGGCGGAGCGCATTCTGAAGCTGTTCGGGCACAAGGACTTCGACAACATCGTGTCGTTCTGCGGTCCGGAACAGGAGTACTTCCTTGTCGACCGCCACTTCTTCCTCGCCCGTCCCGACCTGATCAACGCGGGCCGCACGCTGTTCGGCGCGAAGCCGCCGAAGGGCCAGGAGTTCGACGACCACTACTTCGGGTCGGTGCCCGAGCGGGTGCTGGGTTTCATGATGGACACCGAGCGTGAGCTGTTCAAACTCGGCATCCCGGCCAAGACCCGGCACAACGAGGTCGCGCCAGGCCAGTTCGAGATCGCGCCGATGTTCGAGCGGGCCAACATCGCCGCCGACCACCAGCAGCTGCTGATGACGATCTTCCGCAACGTCGCCAAGAAGCACGGCATGGAGTGCCTGTTCCACGAGAAGCCGTTCGCCGGGGTCAACGGCTCGGGCAAGCACGTCAACTTCTCGATGGGCAACGCGCAGTTCGGCAGCCTGCTGGTGCCCGGCGACACCCCGCACGAGAACGCCCAGTTCCTGGTGTTCTGCGCTGCGGTGATCCGCGCCGTGCACAAGTTCGCGGGCCTGCTGCGGGTGTCGGTGGCCTCGGCGACCAACGATCACCGGCTCGGCGCAAACGAGGCGCCGCCGGCGATCATCTCGATCTTCCTGGGCGCCCAGCTGGCCGACGTGTTCGATCAGATCGCCAAGGGTGCGGCCACGTCGTCGAAGGGCAAGGGGTCGATGATCATCGGCGTCGACACGCTGCCCGAGCTGCCCACCGATCCCGGCGACCGCAACCGCACCAGCCCGTTCGCGTTCACCGGCAACAGGTTCGAGTTCCGCGCGCCGGGTTCGGGCCAGACCATCAACGTACCGATGATAATCCTCAACACGATCATGGCGGATTCCCTCGACTACATGGCCACGGTGCTGGAGAAGGCGGTCGGCGACGGCGAGGACTTCGACAAGGCGGTGCAGGCACTGCTGACCGAGATCATCACCGATCACGGCGCGGTGGTGTTCAACGGCGACGGCTACTCGGAGAACTGGCAGATCGAGGCCGCCGAGCGTGGCCTGCCGAACCTCAAAACGACTCTCGACGCGATCCCCGAGCTGATCAAGCCCGAGGCGATCGGGGTGTTCGAGAAGTACGGGGTGTTCAACGAGCGGGAGCTGCACAGCCGCTACGAGGTTCGTCTCGAGCAGTACGCGCTGACGATCGGTGTCGAGGCGAAGCTTGCTCTGGAGCTCGGCACCACGGTGATCCTGCCCGGGGCGGTGCGGTACCAGACGGAGCTGGCGCAGAACGTCGCGACGCTGAAGGCGGCAGGCATGGCCGCCGACACCACGCTGTTGGAAGCGGTTTCGGCGCCCATTGCGGAGTTGACTGCCGCGCTGGGGTCGCTGAAGGCGGGGCTGGCGGATCACTCCGCCGAGTCCGCACTCGACGAGGCGACGCACGCGCAGAAGGTGCTGCTGCCGGCGATGGACGCCGTCCGTGCCGCCGCCGACACCCTCGAGGGTGTGGTGGCCGACGACCTGTGGCCGCTCCCGACGTATCAGGAGATGCTCTACATCCTGTGAACCCGCGGGTTCAGCCGGGGTCGACGATCTGCACCACACCGGCGGTGACGCCGGCGACGAACAGCCGGCCCGTCGTCGCGTCGACGCCGACCGTGTACGGGTTCTGCACCGTCGCAATGCGTTTCACCTCACGAGGCATCGGCTCGGCCATGTCGTAGCCGACGACCTCGTTGGTGCCCGAGGATGCCACCCACAGCCGGTCCCGTGTCGGGTCGTAGGTGATGCCGTACGGACCGCCGGGCTGGGCGATCTCGGCGATCTGGCGGGGTTGGGTGTCGAAGACGCGCACCGCGTCGCCGCGGGTGTCTGCGGCGATCATCCGGCCGTGCTTGTCGGCGACCAGGTGCGTCGGCCCGTCCCCGGCAGGTGTCGACCCGACGATCCTGAGTTCCTCGGTGCCATAGATCGTCAGATCGTTCTTGCGCACGTCGAGCAGGCCCATCCGGTTCCCGACGGGTGCCAACCCCGCCGGCTGGACGCTGTCGGTGAACACCTTGACGATCTCGTCGCCGCGCAGCGCGGTGACCGTGCCGCCGAGTTCGTTGGCCACGAACACGGTGCCGTCGGGTGCCTCGGAGGCGTCGTGGGGCACGGTGCCGGTGATGATCTGCGGCTCCGCGCGGCCGTCGGGCAACTCGACGCGCACCAGCGCACCGGCGCTCTCCACCGGGACCAGGACAGGGCCACCGGGTTTGGCGAGCTGCAGGTGCCGGGCCACGCCAGGAAGGGGGGTGCGCCCGGTGATCTCACCGCTGTCGGCGTTGATCAGCACGAGCTGGTTCGGCGTGCGGGTGGCGACCGCCACGGTGCGGGTCACCGCATCGACGACGACGCCCTCGGGAGCGGACCCGACCGGGACCAGCCGCCCCGGCGGCGGTTTCTGCGGCGCGGGCGCCGACTGTGGTTCGGCCGCCGGCGGCAGACTGTCGGTGGGCGGACGGGTGCCCTCGGTCGGGGCGCCGGGCGGTATGAGCCCGGTCGTGGTCGGCGTGCTGGCCGGCGCGGACGGGGTGGTGGACGGAGTCGCCTGATCGACGTCCTGGCCGCTGCACCCGCTGACGAGCAGGGCCAGAACGAGCAGCAGCCGATACCTCATGTACCGGGTCTACCCGATCGGGTGAACGCGGGCCCCGCGCGGGGGGTGCCGTAAGAAAGCCGAAATCGGGCTCGACGCTGTTTGGTCGCCGGCCGACGGGGAATCTGCAGCCGTGTCTGTTCCGGCCCGGAGCACCCTCCGGGGGCGATGTCAGGCCAGCGCGAGGAACAGTTTCTCGAGCTCGGCCTCGGTCATCGGCTTCGTGCCGTCGGTTGCTTCGCCGGTGATGCATTCCCGTAGACCGGTGGCCACGATCTTGAAGCCAGCTTTGTCGAGAGCCCGCGACACCGCGGCCAGTTGAGTGACCACGTCCTTGCAGTCCCGCCCCTGTTCGATCATCGAGATGACCCCGGTGAGTTGTCCCTGTGCGCGCCGTAATCGGTTGAGTACCGCTGCGATGCTGTCTTCGTCACCAACCATGTGAGTCGCTCCTTTCAAGCGTTACAGCAATGGTACCCGCGGGGGTATTTCCCCGACGATCATGCCGCTGCGCTCGCGTGGCGATTGCCCACGAGATGGCGTAGCGGACAGAATCCACTTCGGCTGCAGGCCAGGTACATCGTCAGCGCGACGGCGGTCAGCGCCGCTGCGGCGATACCGACAGCGAGGTGGATTTCCTGGGCCAGGATGACCGAGGACATTCCCAGGACGAACCAGCCGAACGCCTTGCGGAGCGCGTCGGGGTCGACCATGGCGGTCAGGCGTGCGCCGATCAGAGCGCCGATCACGGCGGCTGCGGTGACGGCCAGCGCAAGGCCCCAATCGATCTGCACGCTGGACAGGTAGCCGGCCAGGCCGGCGAACGACTTCATCGCGATGACGATCAGCGAGGTTCCCACTGCGACCGGCATCGGTAGCCCGCCCAGCAGGGCCAGCGCGGGCACCACCAGGAATCCGCCACCGGCGCCGACCAGGCCGGTGACCAGGCCGACTACCAGGCCCTCGGCAACGATCTTCGGGATCGGCATCCGATGTCCGCCGTCGGCGGAGTGCACGGTTTTGCGTCCGCGGAGCATCGCGACCGCGGTGGCGATCATCATGACGGCGAAGCCGATGAGCAGCACTGTGCCCGGGATGAAGCGGGCCAGCAGGCCACCGGCGTAGGCGCCGGCCATGCCTGCGACTCCGAAGATCAGGCCGGTGCGACACTGCACCCGGCCGGCGCGAGCGTGCGAGACCGCGCCGACGGCGCTGGTGACGCCGACCACCAGCAGGGACGTGGCGATGGCTTGTTTGGCGTCCATGCCGGCGACATAGGCCAGCAGCGGGACGGTCATGATCGAGCCGCCGCCGCCGAGCAGGCCCAAGGCGATGCCGACGAAGACGGCCAGGCCGACGGTCAACGCGATCATGGCGGTCACCCGACCTTCTGGCCGGCGGAGGACCCGACGAGCTGGGCGACTACGGTTTGGGCGTCACAGCTGGCGCCGCGGTTGTAGGGCAGCTTGGACAGCAGCGTGCCCATAGCGCAGGTGTTGGACAGCGCGGCGAAGGTGAGCCCGCCGCCGACGCCCGCCGCGAGCCACTTGAGCTTGGGGGCGGCGATGCTGCCCAGGATGCTGGTCAGCACGATCGACCCGGCGACCAGGCGGACCTGGCGTTCGAGATCCCAGCGGGGCGTGCCGCGGTTGACCGCGAAGCCCGCTGCCTCCCAGGCCACGATCCCGCCGTCGAGGATGTGCACGTTGGTCAGACCGGCCTTGCGCAGGGACTCCTCGGCCTGCGCCGCACGCTGTCCCGAGCGGCACACCAGCACGACCTCGTCGTCAAGATGCTTGCTGATTTCGTCGCGGTGCTCGCGCAGCAGGTCCAGCGGCACGTTGTAGGCGCCGGAGATGTGAGCGGTCTCGAACTCACCGGGTGTCCGCACATCCAGCACCCGCGGCGGCGCGGCCGAACCCAGGCGATCGTTGAGATTCTGCGAATCGATCGTTGCGGTGGTCGTCATGGCGATGAGGGTCCTTCCGGCTGGCCGGCGGTGACGAAAGGCTCTAGGCCCTGAATACCGCCGGGGGTATGTTCAAGTGAGATGGTAGCCATACCCCCACGAGTATTGTCAAGCCGGAATGCAATACCCCCGGGGGTAGTTGACATACCCGTAGGGGTATATGCCAGGATGGCTCTACCGAACCGAATGAGAGGACTGAGGACATGAAGTTCATCCAGTACTACTTGGATTGTCTGTCGCATGCGTCGTATATGATCGCCGACGAAACCACCGGGCGCGCAGTCGTTGTCGACCCGCAGCGCGATGTGTCCGAGTATCTGGCCGATGCCACGGAGCTGGGTCTGACGATCGAGCTGGTGATCGAAACCCACTTTCACGCCGACTTCCTGTCCGGTCACCTCGAGTTGGCCAAGGCCACCGGGGCGAAGATCGTCTTCTCCTCGGTCGCTGAGACCGAATTCGAGTCGATGGGTGTCGCTGACGGCGAGATCTACTCGCTGGGCGAGGTCACGCTGGAGTTCCGCCATACCCCCGGACACACCCCGGAGTCGCTGAGCATCGTGGTCTACGAGCACCCTGGCGACAAGGTGCCCTACGGCGTGCTGACGGGCGACGCGCTGTTCATCGGCGATGTCGGCCGGCCCGACCTGCTGGCCTCGATCGGGTTCACCCGCGAGGAACTGGCCGACAAACTCTACGACTCACTGCACAACAAGCTGATGACTCTGCCCGACGCCACCCGGGTTTATCCCGCGCACGGCGCAGGCTCGGCCTGCGGCAAGAACCTGTCCACCGACCTCTGGTCCACGATGGGCGATCAGAAAGCCACCAACTACGCGCTGCGCGCCCCGGACAAGGCCACCTTCATGAACCTGGTCACCGAGGGCCAACCGCCGGCGCCCGGGTACTTCGTCTACGACGCGATCCTCAACCGTAAGGACCGGGAACTGCTCGACGAGACCAAGATGCCGGCCGCGATGACCTACCAACAGGTGCGCGAGGCAATCGACGGTGGCGCGGTGCTGGTCGACGGGCGCACGCCCGAGGAGTTCGCGCTGGGCCACCTGCGCGGCGCGGTCAACATCGGGCTGGAAGGCCGCTACGCGGAGTTCGCCGGCTCAGTGCTGCCCTCCGACGTCGACATCGTGCTGTTCACCGAGCCCGGCCAAGAACTGGAAGGCAAGAACCGGCTCGCCCGGATCGGCTTCGACCGGGTCATCGGTTATCTCGACAAGCCCTTCGAGGTGATGTTCGAGAATCGCGACGACGTTCAGGTGGCTTCGCGACTGACGGCCAAGGCATTCGACGAACGCGCGGCGGAGATCGCCGGGCTGCAGATCGTCGACGTTCGCAATCCCGGCGAGGTCGAGGCCGGCGCCATCCCCAGCGCGATCTCGATCCCCGTGGGCCAATTGCCCGCCCGGATGGGCGAACTCGACCCGACCGCGCCGACCGTCGTGTACTGCGCCGGGGGCTACCGGTCCTCGGTCGCGGCCAGCCTGCTGCGCCAACACGGCTTCACCGACGTCAGCGACATCCTGGGCGGCTACGGCGCCTGGGAAGACGCCACCCAGAACGCCTGACCGGCAAGGAGCCACGTAGATGACCACCAAGGCCAAACACCAGATACTGATCGTCGGCGGCGGAACCGCCGGCATCACCGTCGCAGCCCGCCTGTTGCGCAAGGGCTACTCCGATGTCGCGGTCATCGAGCCGTCGAGCGCGCATTACTACCAGCCCCTGTGGACTCTTGTCGGCGCAGGCCAGGCGAAGGCCGCGTCGACCGAACGGCCCGAGTCCTCTGTGATGCCGAAAGGCGCCACGTGGATCAAGAACGCCGTCAATGCCTTTGATCCCGACAACAACACGGTCACGTGCACCGACGGAGTCACCTACGCCTACGACGTGCTGGTCGTGTGTCCCGGAATCCAACTCGACTGGAAGAGCACCGAGGGGCTGGAAGACGCCCTGGGCCACGACGGCGTGTCGTCGAACTACCGGTTCGACCTCGCGCCGCGCACCTGGGACTTCATCCGTAACCTTCGATCCGGTACCGCGGTGTTCACAGTGCCGTCCGGGGCGATCAAATGTGCTGGGGCTCCACAGAAGATCGCGTATCTGGCGTCGGACTACTGGAGAAATCAGGGCGTACTGAAGGATATCGACGTCCACCTCGTCATGCCGGGCGCACGCCCCTTCGGAATTCCCGCCATCGCCGACAGCCTCGACAAGGTCATCGCCGACTATGGCATCACGTTGCACACCAACGCAGAAGTGACCGCCGTCGACGCGGCGTCGCACAAGGTCGGCATCACCAGCGTCGGCAGTGGCGGGACCGACACGATGCTGTCGTACGACGTGCTGCACGCCGTGCCGCGCCAGTCGGCTCCGGACTGGATCAAGTCGAGTCCGCTGTCGGCTTGCGATGCGGCCGGCTACGTGGAGATCGACAAGCACACCCTGCAGCACGTGCGTTACCCCAATGTGTTCAGCCTCGGCGACGCCGGTTCGTCGCCGAACTCCAAGACCGGGGCGGCGATCCGCAAGCAGGCTCCCGTGGTCGTCGCCAACATCGACGCAGTCCTGAAGAACCAACCGCTGCAGGCGTCGTACGACGGGTACTCGTCATGCCCGATCGTCACCTCGTCGCACGCCATGCTGCTCGCGGAGTTCGACTACGACCTCAACCTGGAGCCCTCGTTCCCGGTGCTCGACCCGACCAAGCCGCACCGGGCGTACTGGTATCTCAAGAAGTACGGGCTGCCGTTCATGTACTGGAACCTGATGCTCAAAGGTCTTGCTTAGCAACTTGATCGCGGCACAGAGAAAGGACTGGCAATGTCGACACTCAGTTTGACCACGTCGAACTTCGAATCCACCATCGTCGAGAACCCCATCGTGTTGGTCGACTTCTGGGCCCCGTGGTGTGGTCCCTGTCGCGCCTTCGCTCCCGTCTTCGACCGCTCGGCGAAATCCCACCCCGACGTCGTGCATGCCAAGCTCGACACCGAGGCCGAGCCGGAAATTGCCGGAGCGCTGCAGATCCAGGCGATCCCGACGATCATGGCATTCCGCGACGGCGTGCTCGTCCACCGCCAACCGGGCGCGATGCCGGCGGCCGCGCTGGAGGATCTGATCACGAGGGTCAAGGCGCTCGACATGGCCGACGTACGCGCGAAGATCGCCGCCGAGAGCTGATCCACTTTATCGCGGAAGGCGAATCCAATGTGCTACCCCGAGAAGTGTCCCCGCTGCGGGAAGACCGGCTGGCCCGGTTGCGGCGAACACGTCGACGACGTGATGCGGTCGATACCTCCAGCCCAAAGATGCACGTGTGAATGGGGCTACCCCGGCAAAGATCAACAGACGAGGGAATAGACATGACCACCAGCGAGCTCGCCGCTCCCATCGCCGGCATGCCGCGCATCGGAGACCCAGCGCCATCCTTCACCGCCGAGACGACGCAGGGGGAGATCAACTTCCCGGCGGACTACCTGGGCAAGTGGGTCATCCTGTTCTCCCATCCCGCGGACTTCACGCCGGTCTGCACCAGCGAGTTCATGACGTTCGCATCGATGCAGCAGGAGTTCGCGGCCTACCACACCGCGTTGGTCGGACTGTCCGTCGACGGACTCTACAGCCACATCGCCTGGCTCCGAACCATCAGGGACAAGATCTCCTTCCGGGGCATGAAGGACATCGAGGTCACTTTTCCTCTCATCGACGACGTCTCGATGAGAGTCGCCCGGATGTACGGGATGATCATGCCGGGGGAGGATTCCACGAAGGCCGTGCGCGCGGTGTTCGTCATCGACCCTACGGGCACGATTCGCGCCATCATCTATTACCCGCTGAGCCTGGGCCGCAACTTCGACGAGTTGTTGCGGGTGATCAAGGCGCTGCAGACGGCCGACCACTTCGCGGTCGCCACGCCGGCGGACTGGCGCCCGGGCGATCGTGTCATCGTGCCGCCCGCGGGATCCTGCGGTACCGCCGAGGAGCGGATGGGCGGTCACGTCGACGGAGTCGAGTGCGAGGACTGGTTCTTCTGCACCAAGGAACTGCCTGCGCAGGAGGTCGAATCCGCCATTCGTGGTGCGTGAGGCGGCCGGGCGAGCCGACGGCGAGGTTTACATCGGATACCCCCGTGGGTAACCTACGACGTGTCGGGCCGGGCGATCCGCTCGACAGGACACATGCGTTGCCAACTCCGGAAGGGAAGCCACACATGACACTGGCGATGTCGGCCGGCTTGCGTGCCTCATTCGAAGATGCGGCGGAGATGACCCGAAAGGCGCTCTTCGAAAACGGCTTTGGAGTGCTCACCGAGATCGACGTCATGGCGACACTGAAGGCCGAGCTGGACGCTGCCATCGACGGCCTGTCTCGGGCCTCGTCGGCGCAGTGACGAAGGCCCGCGAAGTGCGGGCGGAAGGCATGCCATGACCATCGGAATCGCCCTCGCGCTAGGTGCCGCGATCGGCGTGTTGCTGGGCCTGCTCGGCGGCGGCGGATCCATTCTCGCTGTGCCGGCACTGGTCTACGTCCTCGGCCTCGGGATCGGCCAGGCGATTCCGATGTCGCTGATCGTGATCGGCATCGCCTCGGCCGTTGGCGCCATCCCGAAGATCTTCGCGCATCAAGTGCAGTGGCGACTGGCTGCGATCTTCGCAGCGACCGGCATCCCGGCGACCTTCCTCGGCACTGCGATCGGCAGACATCTGCCGCAGTCGGTGCTGTTGATCGGCTTCGCGCTGGTGATGGTCGTGGCCGGGATCCGGATGCTGCAGGACAAGGGGGACACCGGCACCGCATGCACCGTCGGAGACAGCGGGATCAACTGGCGCCGTTGCGCACCGCGATCCCTTCCTGCGGGCTTCGTCGTCGGGTTGCTCACCGGCTTGTTCGGTGTCGGCGGCGGTTTCCTGATCATTCCGGCGCTGGTGCTGATGCTCGGCGTGGAGATGCCGATCGCCATCGGTACCTCACTGCTGATCATCGTCGCCAACTCCGCCGCCGGAGTGGTCTCCCATCTGGGAGGGGCAGGCATCGACTGGCCGATCACCACAGCGTTCGTGGGCACTGCGATCGTCGGGTCACTGATCGCGGGCCACTACGGCACCAAGCTCGAAACGGGCCGGCTGCAACGCTGGTTCGCCTACCTCGTCTTCGTCGTGGCGGCCTACGTGCTCGTCGACACGATCTTCCTTCACTAGCACCACTGAAAGGGGCAACATGCACGTCTCCATCATTGAAACGTCTGGCCTCGGGGACCGTAGCTACCTGGTCGACCACGGCGGTATCGCTGTGGTCATCGACCCTCACGCGACATCGACCGGGTTCTGACTCTGGCTGGAGAACGGGGGGGTGACGATCACCCACGTGCTGGAGACCCACATCCACAACGACTACGTCACAGGCGGTTTGGAGTTGGCGCGGACAGTGGACGCGGAGTACGTGGTGCCCGCCGGCACTCGATTCGACGTCTTGCCGACGAGTTGCCCTCCGATACAGACGTTTACCCCACCCATGGGGGAGGTGTGGGTGCACTATGCGTCCGGGTACCGGTCCTCCATCGCGGTGCCCTGCAACTCCGGCTGACGGGGTTGTGTCAGAGAATCGCGAGCGTCGTCTCCGCTGCCCGCGCGAGCGCCTCGTGCACCGGCAATGCCCGGAACGACGTCGACAGAATCTCGACGCCCCACGGGCCGTCGAAGCCCTTGTCACGGAGGACGGCGACGAGGCCCGGGAGGTCGAATGTGCCTTCACCGCAGAGCAGCCGGTGATCAACGGTGTCCTCGAACAGCGTGCCGACCACGGTTGCGGCGGCATCGTCGAGCTCGACGCCGTAGACCATCTCGGCCGTGAGGGACGCCTGCAGCTCGTCGAGTGACGTTCCGGCCCGGAACACATGCCAGGCATCGACGAGCAGACCGACCCCGGGATGCCCTGTCAGGGATACGAGTTCGGCGCCCATCGGGACGGTGGCGAGGCCGGAGAACGGCATCGTCTCGATGGCGAGGCGCGTACCCCGCTGCCGAGCCTGGTCGGCCAGGTCGCACAGTGGCGCGACGAGGTCGCCCAGGTCGGCGAACGCGGGACCGGTCCTCGACCCGATCTTGATGAAGCCGGGCTCTAGTACCTCAGCGGCGTCCAGCAACAGATCCCGGACGGCGTAGGTGTTGCCCGCGTCGCCGCGCGGAACCCACCATCGTTCGATCAACTCGATCTCGACATGAGTCAGTCCCGCGTCGGCGATCATGTCGCGCAGTGTTCCGAGGCCGATCGAATCACGCACGGCGGCAATGTCATCAGCAATGAGGCCCATGCCGATGTAGCCCGCCGCGGCGATCGCGTCGATGCGTTCGCCGATCGACACCGGGCTGGTGGCCGGGCTCCGCATCGGCGAGGTGTCACCTGCGCTGGTCCACGCCGTGGCGACGAGTGTGGGTTCTGCCATGGGAAGCCTTCCAGGCGCCGAGAGTGCAGTTGTCGAACGCGCTACTGGCTGAACGTGTTCAACATCTGCACTCTCGACGGGTCCGGTCAGGCGTTCTGCGGGAAGCCCAGTTCGATGCCGCCGTGGCTGGGGTCGAGCCAGCGGGCGGTGATGGCTTTTTGGCGGGTGAAGAAGTTGACGCCGTCGATGCCGTGGGCGTGGGAGTCGCCGAAGAGGGAGGCTTTCCAGCCGCCGAAGCTGTAGTAGGCCATGGGGACGGGGATGGGGACGTTGATGCCGACCATGCCGACTTCGACTTCGTTTTGGAAGCGGCGGGCCGCGCCGCCGTCGTTGGTGAAGATGGCGGTGCCGTTGCCGTAGGGGTTCGAATTGATCAGCTCGAGGGCTTGGTCGTAGGTGTCCACGCGTAGCACGGACAGGACGGGGCCGAAGATTTCGTCGGTGTAGACGCTCATGTCGGGGGTGACGTTGTCGAGCAGGGTGGGGCCCAGCCAGAACCCGTCTGCTTGACCGTTTGGGGTGACCTGGCGGCCGTCGAGGACGACTTTGGCGCCGGCGGTTTCGCCGGCGTCGATGTAGCCGGCGACTTTGTCGCGGTGCGCGGCGGTGACCAGGGGTCCCATGTCGGCGTCGGTGGTGCCGTCGCCGGTGGTGATGGTGGCGGCGCGTTCGGCGATTTTGGCGACCAGGTCATCGGCGATGGGGCCGACCGCGACGGCCGCGCTGATGGCCATGCAGCGTTCCCGGCGGAGCCGAACCCGCGTTGACCATGGCGTCGGCGGCCAGGTCGAGGTCGGCGTCGGGCAGGATCACGGCGTGGTTCTTGGCCCCGCCCAGGGCTTGGACGCGTTTGCCGGCGGCGGTGCCGGTGGCGTAGACGTACTGGGCGATCGGGGTGGATCCGACAAAGGACACGCTCTTGATTTTGGGGTTGGTGAGCAGTTCGTCGACGGCGGTTTTGTCGCCGTGTAGGACGTTGAACACCCCGGCGGGCAGGCCGGCTTCTTTCCACAGGTTGGCGATCCACAGCGAGGCCGAGGGGTCTTTCTCGCTGGGTTTGAGGACCACGGTGTTGCCGCAGGCGATGGCGATGGGGAAGAACCACATCGGGACCATGGCGGGGAAGTTGAAGGGGGAGATGATGCCGACCGGGCCCAGGGGTTGGCGCAGGGAGTAGACGTCGACTTTGGTGGAGGCGTTCTCGGTGTAGCCGCCCTTGAGCAGGTGCGGGATGCCGCAGGCGAACTCGACGACTTCCTGGCCGCGGCTCACTTCGCCCAGGGCGTCGGAGACGACCTTGCCGTGCTCGCTGGTGATGATCTCGGCGAGCTCACCCTTGCGCTCGTTGAGCAGTTCGCGGAACCGGAACAGGATCTGGGTGCGTTTGGTCAGCGAGGTGTCGCGCCAGGCCGGGAAGGCTGCGGCGGCGGCATCGATCACGTGGCGGGCGTCATCGACCGACGCCAACGCCACCTGCCCGGTCACCACCCCCGTCGCCGGATTCGTCACCGGCGCGAAAGCACCACTACTCCCGGCAAAAACCTCGTCATCGACCCAATGGGAAATCGTGTTCGTCATGTCTTACTTCCTTCTGTGTTTCAGGGCTTGAGGTCTGCGAGCTGCACGTCGACGGGCAGACCGGTTTCGAGGGATTCGACCCCCGCGGCGCACACTGCGGCGGCCGCGTAGCCGTCCCATGCGGTGGGGCCGTCTGTGTACATTCCCGTGGTGCGCCCACTGCGCACCGCGTCGACCCACCGCTGGATCTCGGTGTCATAGGCACGGCCGAAGCGCTCGCGGAATCCCGGGGTGATCCGGCCACCTCGGGTGCCGGGCGCGGCGGTTCGGATCAGCCCCACGTCCAGGCCGATCATCGCGCTGCCGAGTTCGCCGACCACCTCCGTGCGCACCTCGTAGGCCACCCCGGTCGTGACGAACAACTCGACATCGACATGCCGACCGCTCACTGTCCTCATGATCGCGATCTGCGGATCGATGACACCTTCGGGCGCACCGGGATTGGCCGCCGGCCGGACGATCTGCACGCTGGCGATCTCCTCGCCGAACAGGAATCGGGTGACGTCGACCTCGTGCACCAGCGAATCCTTGACGATCAGCGAGCTGTCGAAGTAGCTCGGCACGCTCGGGTTGCGGTGCACTCAGTGCATCACCAGCGGAGCGCCCAGCTCGCCACTGTCGAGAAGCGTCTTGAGCGCCATGTACTCCTCGTCGAACCGCCGCATGAAACCGACCTGGATCAGCGGACGCGCCAGCTCGGCCTCCCGCCTGACGATCTCCAGCGACGTGGAAACATCAGTGGTCAAGGGCTTTTCACACATGACCGGCTTGGCGTGCTCCAGGCACGCCAGCAGCTGCTTCTCGTGGGTGCTGCCCGGGGTGGCCAGCACCACGGCATCCACGTCGGAGTCGGCGATGGCGTCCAAGGGGTCGGACACCGCACGGCAGCCGGGGGTCTCGGACGCGATCTGTTCGGCCTTCTCCGTGACGAAGTCGTTGACGACCGTGACCCGCGCCCCTGAGATCCGCGACGAGATGCGGGCCACGTGGTCGGCACCCATCACTCCGACGCCGAGAACGGCCACTCTGAGATCGGACACGCTCGTCACTCCGACGGCTTGATCAACGGGCGCTGGACCTTCTTCCAGTCCGCGTACCGCTGGTAGGCGTGCTGCGTCGACTCCAGCGAGGACACCTCGCTGACCGGGACGTCCCACCAGGAGTGGCTGTCGGGGGCGTAGATCAGCGGGTCGGTCTCGACGTAGATCACCGTGGTGCGGTCGGCGGCCTTGGCGACCTTGACCGCATCGGCGAACTCTGCGGCCGTAGTCACCTTGATGACGTCGGCGCCGAGGCTCGCCGCGTTGGCCGCCAGATCGACCGGCAGGGTGTCGCCGTCGAGCCGGCCGTCCTCGCTGCGGTAGCGGTAGGCCGTGCCGAACCGCTGGGAGCCCAGCGACTCCGACAGCCCGCCGATCGATGCGAACCCGTGGTTCTGGACGAGTACCGGGATGATCTTGACGCCTTCCTGCACGGCGGTCACGATCTCGGTGGCCATCATCAGATAAGAGCCGTCGCCGACCATGACGAACACGTCGCGGTCCGGCGCGGCCATGCGCACCCCGATACCGCCGGCGATCTCGTAGCCCATGCAGGAGTATCCGTACTCGACGTGATAGCCCTTGCGGTCGCGCATCCGCCACAGCTTGTGCAGATCGCCGGGCATCGATCCGGCCGCGCACACGACGACGTCGCGCGGGTCGGACAGCGTGTTCACCAGCCCGATCACCTGATTCTGATTCAGTGCTGCGCCGTCCTCGGTGCGGTACACCCCCGAGACCGTGTCGTTCCACTCGGTCATAAGTTCGGCTGTGCGCGTGCGGTATTCGTCGCTGACGGTGTAGTCGCCGACCGCGTCCGAGAGCGCCTCGAGGACATCGCGGGCGTCGGCGACGACGCTGACACCGCCCTGCTTGACCGCGTCCAGCGACGCGACGTTGATGTTGACGAACCGCACGTCGGGGTTGTTGAAGGCCGTGCGCGACGCCGACGTGAAATCGCTGTAGCGGGTGCCGATGCCGATGATCACATCGGCCTCGCTCGCCAACGCGTTGGCGGCCGTCGTCCCCGTCGATCCGACCGCGCCGACCGACTGCGGATGCTCGTGCAAGAGCGAGCCTTTGCCGGCCTGGCTCTCGCACACCGGGATTCCGGTCTGCGCCGCGAACTGCGCCAGAGCGTCACTGGCGCCCGAGTAGATCACGCCGCCGCCGGCCACGATCAGCGGCTTGCGTGCCGAGCGCACCACCTCGGCGGCGCGGGCGATCACCGACCGCTCGGCCGGCGGCCGGGCGATGTGCCAGGTCCGTTCCGCGAACAGCGATTCCGGCCAGTCGTGGGCCTCGGCCTGAACGTCCTGTGGCAAGGACACCGTCGCCGCGCCCGTCTCGGCGGGGTCGGCGAGCACCCGCATGGCACCCAGCAGGGCGGCGGGCAGTTGCTCGGGACGCCACACCCGATCGAAGTATCGCGACAGCGGCTTGAACGCGTCGTTGACCGTCACATCGCCACTTGCCGGCAGCTCCAGTTCCTGCAGCACCGGGGAACTGACCCGCGTCGCGAATGTGTCGGACGGTAGGAGCAGCACCGGAAGGCGGTTGATCGTGGCCAGCGCCGCGCCGGTGAGCATGTTGGACGAGCCCGGGCCGATGCTGGCGGTGACCGCCCAGGCCTGCAGGCGGTCCTGCTGGCGGGCGTAGGCCACCGCCGTGTGCACCATCGCCTGCTCGTTGCGGCCGAGCACGTACTTCAGGCCCGGCTCGACACCGGCCTCGTAGGCCTCGACCTCATCCTGCAGCAGGGCCTGGCCGATGCCGGCGACGTTGCCGTGGCCGAAGATGCCGAGGCAGCCGGCGAAGAACTTGTGCCGGTGCCCGTCCCGCTCGACGTACTGGTTGGCCAGGAAGCGCACGGTCGCCTGGGCGACGGTGAGGCGCACGGTCTTCTCGGTGTCGGCGAGCTTCTCGGTCGACTTGGGCGCGGTGGATACCACGGTTCAGTCTCCTATCCAGCCGGCGGAGCCGGCGTGCGAGTCGTGGCGGACGGGGTGAAGGGAAGACGGGGGTCGATCTGCTGGTGCTCCCAGCTGCCGCGCAACCAGGTGTGGGCGGGGTCGTCGCAGATCAGCCAGGCGCGGGTGGGTCCGGAGCCGGCCATCACGTTGAGGTAGTACATGTGATGCCCCGGCGCGGCGATGGACGGGCCGTGATAGCCGTGCGGCACGAGCACCACGTCACCGGTCCGCACCTCCTCGAGCACCTCGATCGGACGCTGCGGCGTGCCGTAGACGCGGTGGTAGCCGAATCCCGTTGTGCCGGCAGGGCTGTCGTCGATCTCGAAGTAGTAGATCTCCTCGAGCTGGGTCTCGACGTCGGTGTTCTCATCGTGCTTGTGCGCGGGATAGCTCGACCAGTTGCCGCCGGGGGTGATCACCTCGCAGGCGATCAGCGAATCGGCCTCGAATGCCGTTGCGGTGCCAAAGTTGTGCACCTGGCGGCTGCAGTTGCCCGCGCCGCGCAGCTCGACCGGCACGTCGGCCGCCGCCACCCGGCGGTTCGGGAACGACGTCGATGCCCGGGCGCCGCAGATCGCGATCCGGCCGCGGCCCGACAGCGTGTACTCCTGACCGATGCCGAGGTAGACCATGTCCGCGGGTCCGTCGAACACCGAGACACGGGGCGACAGCGCGAACGTCTGGCCGGCGCACTCGACGGTGGCGGCGCCGGCGAGCGGCAGGATCATCACCTCGGTGCCGTCGGTGGACAGGGACAGCGAGGTGCCGTCGCCGAGATCGGCGACGTGCAGCGATGATTCGGCCCATCCCGCGTCTTCGGGGGTGATCGTGACCGTGAACGGCGCGTCGGCGCTGTTGGCGGGTATGTAGAGCTTCGAGTTCATCGGATCATCGCCACCGCGGTCGCGACGGCCGAGCTGACGTCGTCGTCGGGCGGGTAAAGCAGGGTGCGACCCACGATCAGCCCGCGCACCGAGGGCAAGGCGAGCGCCTTCTCCCAACTCGCGAACGCCTCGTCGGGGTCTGTCGGGTCCCCGCCCAGCAGCAGGGTGGGCATGGTGGTGGAGTCCATCACCCGGTCCATCTCGTCGACGACGGGCAGCTTCATCCAGGTGTAGGCCGACGTCGCGCCGAGGCCCTGACCGATGTGCACCGACTTGATCACCGCGTCCGGCGACAGGTCGTTGCGGACCTTGCCGTTCACCCGTGAGGACATGAACGGCTCGAGCATCGCGATCAGCCCGTGCGCGGCGAGCTCGTCGATGGCCTGGGCGCACGAGGCCAGAGTCGCGACGGTGCCCGGGTCGTCGAGGTCGATGCGGCACAGCATCTTTCCGCCGTTCATCCTCGCCGCCGCGGTGGACGCCGCGGTGGCGCCGGTCATCCGGTCGTCGAGCTCGAACGACGAGCCCGCGAGTCCGCCGCGGTTGAACGAGCTGAACACGACCTTGTCCTCGAGCGCGCCGAGCAGCAGCAGGTCATCGAGGATGTCGGCGGTGGCCAGCACCCCGTCCACACCCGGATCGGCCAATGCGGCGCGCAGCCGGTCCAGCAGATCGGTGCGGCTGTTCATCGCGGTCGGACGCGAGCCGACGGCCAGGGCGCCACGGGCCGGATGGTCGGCGGCGACGATCATCAGCCGGCCGTTGCCGCGCGTCGTCGGCCGGGTGGTGCGGTTCCGCCAGGCCCGGGCAACGGCGCCGGGATCGTTGGCACGCAGCTCGGTGATCGCCGAATAATCCTGGCAGACAGCGTTTTCAGACATTGACGGCATCCTCTGCGGTCTGTTCGGCCAGCTCGGCGACCTCGGTGGCTGTCGGCATGGCGGTCGAGCATTCGAGCCGGCCGGCGACGATGGCGCCCGCGGCGTTGGCGTAGCGCAGGGTCTTCTCCAGCGACCAGCCGTGCAGCAGACCGTGGCACAGGCTGCCGCCGAACGCATCCCCGGCGCCGAGGCCGTTGACGACGTCGACTTCGTTGGGGGCCACCGTGACGGACGACCGGCGGCTCTTGCCGAGCACGCCGCGCGGTCCCTGCTTGACGATGGCCAGCTCGACGCCGAGGTCGAGCAGTGCGTCGGCCGCCTTGTGCGGGTTCGACTCCCCGACGGCGATCTCGCACTCTTCACGGTTGCCGACGGCGACGGTGACATGGGCCAGGGCCGCGCGTACCTGCTCGGTGGCGGCGGCGGGGGAGTCCCAGAACATCGGCCGGTAGTCGAGATCCAGCACGGTCAGGGGTCGACGCTCGCGAGCCTCCCAGGCCGCGAAATGCGCACTGCGGCTCGGCTCTTCGGACAGTCCGGTGACCGTGGCCCAGAACAGTCGCGCCGAGCGGACCGCGTCGGCGTCGATCGCGTCGGGGCGGATCTGCAGGTCGGGTGCGCTGGGCTTGCGGTAGAAGTACAGCGGGAAGTCGTCGGGCGGGAAGATCTCGCAGAACGTCACCGGCGTCGGGAACTCACCATGGGTGGTTACGAACCGGTTGTCCACCCCGAGACGGGCGAGCTCGGCACGCACGAACCGACCGAACGGGTCGTCGCCTGCTCCGGAGATCAGAGCCGTGCGGTTACCGAGCCGGGCAGCCGCGACGGCGACGTTGGCGGCACTGCCCCCGAGGAACTTGCCGAAGGACTCGACGTCTTCGAGGCCGACGCCGACCTGCAGGGGGTACACGTCGACGCCGCTGCGCCCGATGGCGAGAACGTCATATGGCTGATTTGTCATTACAGGGGTCATGTGCAAGTCACTCCGACGGATTGGTGGGTGGCTGTTATGACTGTGCCTCCCGCCACACCGTCATGTCAATAGTTTGTCCTGACATTCTGTCTTGTTGCCAATCCGGTGCTACGCTTCCTCTACCGTTTCCAGGGCAAACTCGAGATCGGAGCCGATGTGCCTCTGACCGTGGAGCTCGACAGGTCCAGTCCTGTCCCCCTCTACTATCAGCTCGCCCAGGCCATCGAGGCCTCCATCAGGGACGGCGAGCTCGCGCCGGGCGACCGGTTCGAAAACGAACTGGCACTGGCCAAGCGACTCTCGTTGTCGCGCCCGACCACCCGGCGGGCCATCCAGGAACTCGTCGACAAGGGCCTGCTGGTGCGCAAACGCGGGGTCGGCACGCAGGTCGTGCAGAACCCGGTGCACCGCCGGGTCGAACTGACCAGTCTGTTCGACGACCTCGCCCGCGCGGGGCAGGAACCGACCACCACGCTGCTCGAGTACCAGGTCGGCCCGCCCGAGGAGGAGGTCGCCCGCGAGCTCAATCTGGCGCTGGACCGTGAGGTGGTGTCGATTCGACGGCTGCGCTGCGCCAACGGGGAACCGCTCGCGGTGATGACCAACTACCTTCCCGTCGAGATCGCGCCCGATGCCGAGGAACTCGAGAGCAACGGGCTCTACCAGTCGCTGCGCGCCCGGGGTGTGCACATCCGGTTGGCGCGTCAGCGCATCGGGGCTCGCGGCGCCTCCCGGGCGGAGGCGCAGCTGCTCGACGAGAAACCGAATGCGCCGTTGCTCACGATGGCTCGCACCGCGTTCGACGATTCGGGCGCGGCGGTCGAGTTCGGCAACCACTGCTATCGCGCGTCGCGGTACTACTTCGACACCACGCTCGTCGACCGCTGACCCCTCACCCGCCGATCAGGAGAATGCGGTGCGGAAGGCGTCGAGCGCGGCCTCGCTGCCGGCCGTGCCTTCGTGGGCGGCCCAGGCTTCCATGCCGATCGTCCCGCGGTAGCCCAACTCTCGGAGTGCGTCCGCGATCGCAGGGTAGTTGATCTCGCCGGTGCCCGGTTCCCGTCGGCCGGGCACATCGGCCACCTGGATCTCGCCGATCGACTCCCCGCAGCGACGCAGCAGCTCGATCAGATTGCCCTCGCCGATTTGAGCGTGGTATAGGTCCAGCATCATCTTCACGTTCGGGTGTCCGACGCCTTCGACGAGTGCGAGCGTGTCTTTGGCGCGGGCCAGCGGCACGCCCGGGTGGTCGACGATCGTGTTGAGGTTCTCCACGACGAACGTCACGCCTGCCGCGGCGCCCAGCTCGCCGAGGCGCTCGAGCGTGCGCGCGGCCGTCAGCCACATCTGACCGGTCGTTCGCTGTCGCGGCCGGGCCGCCTGCCCGTCCACCAGTTCGGCGGTGTGCAGATTGAGGCGTGAAACACCAAGGGTGGCAGCGGCTTTGATGCTCAGCTCGGCCGTGCGAACCACCTCGTCGCAGCTGTCCGGGTCGACGAGGTCGCCGTTCAGATATCCGGTCATCGACGTGAACACCGCCCCCGTCGCGGCGAGCGCGGCGAGGTCCTTGTCCTGCCAACTCCAGATCTCGGCGGCGAACCCGAGGTCGTGGATCCGCTTCACGCGTTCGACGATCGGTAGGTCGCGAAACACCATCTCCGAGCACACGGCCAGCTGGAAACTCATTGCAGTACCTCATCCCGATCGGAGGGCGGAGTGCTACGTCGACGCGATCTCGACGCACTCGCGTGATCTGCGGCGATCGTAACCGGATATGACTTGCAGTCCTAATGTCAGGACAAAGTCTTGACTTTCTGTTGTGAGCCGTATTACATCACTGCTGAGGCGTGTCGCCCGGCACAACCCCTCAAGGCTCGGTGAGGGCGGCGCGGGATCTCGAGGACAAGGAGATGTGATGACGTTCAAGCGGCTTGCGGCACTCGCCGGGGCGGGCGTTCTGGCGGTGGGAATCGTGTCGTGCTCGTCGACCGGCGGCAAGCCCGCGGGCTCGGGTGACGGCGGCGGCGGTGGCACCGTCGACACCCCGCGGATGACGATCGCGATGATCACCCACGAGGTCCCGGGTGACTCGTTCTGGGACCTGATCCGAAAGGGCGCCGAGACGGCGGCCAAGAAGGACAACATCGAGCTGCGCTACTCCAACGACCCCGAGGCCCCCAACCAGGCCAACCTGGTGCAGAGCGCGCTCGACAGCGGCGTCGACGGCATCGCGGTGACGCTGGCCAAGCCCGACGCGATGGCGCCCGCGCTGAAAGCCGCTGCCGACAAGGGTATTCCGGTCGTCGCCTTCAACTCCGGGTTCGACAACTGGAAGTCGATGGGTGTGCAGGAGTACTTCGGTCAGGACGAGAAGCTGGCCGGCGTCTCGGCGGGGGAGAAGCTCAACGCCGACGGCGCCAAAAAGGTCGTCTGCGTCATCCAGGAGCAGGGCCAGGTCGCGCTCGAGTCCCGGTGCGCCGGTGTGACGCAGGGCTTCAAGGGCCAGACCGAACTGCTGAACGTCAACAGCAAGGACATGCCGTCGGTCGAATCGACGATCACCGCCAAGCTGCAGCAGGATCCGTCGGTCGACACGATCGTCGCACTCGGCGCGCCGATCGCACTGACAGCCGTCCAGTCGAAGAAGAACGCGGGCAGCAACGCCAAGATCGTCACCTTCGACACCAATGCCGCACTCGTCGACGCCATCCAGGGCGGTGACGTGCAGTGGGCCGTCGACCAGCAGCCCTACCTGCAGGGCTATCTCGCCGTCGACGCGCTGTGGCTGTACCTGAACAACAAGAATCTGATCGGCGGAGGCCAGGCCACGCTGACCGGACCGTCGTTCATCGACAAGTCCAACATCGACGCCGTGGCCGAACTGGCCAAGGGCGGCACCCGATAGCACTGGGGGAGACTGACATGACTACCCAAGAGACTCTTGACGTCGCCGATCACAAGGTGGTTCGCGACGAACGCGTCAAGGAACGGAACCGACTGCAGCGACTGCTGATTCGCCCGGAGATGGGTGCAGCGATCGGTGCGATCGGAATCTTCGTCTTCTTCCTGATCGTCGCGGCCCCGTTCCGTGAGGCAGGGTCACTGGCCACGGTGCTCTACGCCAGCTCGACCATCGGCATCATGGCGTGCGGCGTGGCCGTGTTGATGATCGGCGGCGAGTTCGACCTGTCGGCCGGTGTGGCGGTGACGTTCAGCTCGCTGGCGGCGTCGATGCTGGCCTACAATCTGCACCTCAACCTGTGGGTGGGTTCACTTCTGGCCCTGATCCTGGCGTTGGCCGTGGGCTTCTTCAACGGTTTCCTGGTGATGAAGACCAAGATCCCCAGCTTCCTGATCACGCTGAGCACGTTCTTCATGCTCGCCGGCATCAATCTCGCGGTCACCAAACTGGTGGCCGGCCAGGTCGCCACCCAGAGCGTGAGCGACATGCAGGGCTGGGATTCCGCGCAGAAGGTCTTCGCCTCGTCGTTCACGCTGTTCGGCGTGAGCATCCGCATCACGGTGGTGTGGTGGCTGGTGTTCACCGCGATCGCGACCTGGGTGCTGTTCAAGACCAAGATCGGGAACTGGATCTTCGCCGTCGGCGGTGACGCCGACAGCGCTCGTGCCGTGGGTGTCCCGGTGACCAAGGTCAAGATCGGGCTGTTCATGTTCGTCGCCTTCTGCGCCTGGTTCGTCGGCATGCACCTGCTGTTCGCCTTCAACACGGTGCAGTCCGGGCAGGGCATCGGGAACGAGTTCTTCTACATCATCGCCGCCGTCATCGGTGGGTGCCTGCTCACCGGTGGGTACGGCACCGCGATCGGCGCCGCCATCGGTGCATTCATCTTCGGCATGACCAACCAGGGCATCGTCTACGCCGGCTGGGATCCCGACTGGTTCAAGTTCTTCCTGGGCGCGATGCTGCTGTTCGCGGTGATCGCCAACAACGCCTTCCGCAACTACGCCGCAAAGAAGTGATCTGATGACCGCAACAGTCGAAAAGCCAAGCAGCGACGCACCGTCGGGCGGCAACGTGCCGCTGGTCGAGCTCAAGGACGTCGGAAAGTCCTACGGCAACATCACCGCGCTCAAGGGCATCTGCCTGCGGGTGCACGCCGGTGAGGTGACCGGCATCCTCGGCGACAACGGCGCGGGCAAGTCCACGCTGATCAAGATCATCTCCGGACTGCATCAGCAGACGGAAGGGGAGCTGCTCGTCGACGGTGAACCGATGAGGTTCGGCTCGCCAGCCGACGCATTGGCCAAAGGCATCGCCACGGTGTACCAGAATTTGGCGGTCGTGCCACTGATGCCGGTGTGGCGCAACTTCTTCCTCGGCCAGGAGCTGCGCAAGAAGTCGTTCCCGTTCTCCCTGGACGCCAACGCGATGCGCGCCACCACCCTGACGGAGTTGTCGAAGATGGGCATCGAACTGCCCGACGTCGACGCGCCGATCGGCTCGCTGTCGGGCGGACAGCGCCAGTGCGTGGCCATCGCACGGGCGGTGTTCTTCGGCGCTCGGGTATTGATCCTGGACGAGCCGACCGCGGCGCTGGGCGTCAAGCAGTCGGGCGTGGTCCTCAAATACATCACCGCGGCCAAAGAAGCCGGCTTCGGCGTGGTGTTCATCACGCACAACCCGCACCACGCGCACCTGGTCGGCGACCACTTCGTCCTGCTCAACCGCGGCAGGCAGAAACTGGACTGCGCCTATGACGACATCACGCTCGAACACCTGACGCAGCAGATGGCCGGCGGCGACGAACTCGAGGCGTTGTCCCACGAACTGCGCAGCGCCAAGGGTTGAGTCGTCGCGGGGCCTCATCCGCTCATCGAACGTTCACGGTCTCGACATGGTGACGCTCCTCGCGTCGGCAGGCCAGGCGTCAGATCCGGCGGCACAATGGGCTCATGGACAGTGCTTTCTACACTCGCGCAGACGTCCCCGTCTGGCGTGACCCGCTGTCGGCCGGCTGGCGCGCCCACCGGAACCTGCTGCTGCTGCGCCTGCGCTGGCACGAGCGGCGTGCGGCGACCGCGGATCAGGCAGACCGCGGCTGAGGGGATGAATCTGGGCGCAACCGTCCGTTCTGTCGATCAGTGAGCCGACAACCCGGACGCGCTGCGCGACAACCGCCTTCGTGAGCCTGTCGGTATGTGCCGACAAGAGAGCGACGGTCATGGATGTCTACGAGGCGGTCTCCAGCAGGCGCGCGGTGCGGGCCTTCTCCGAGCGACCGGTTGCAGAGGAACTTCTGGAGCGGGTGCTCGCGGCAGCGGCGTGGGCACCGTCGGGGTCGAACCTGCAACCATGGCACACCTACGTGGTGACCGGTGCGCCGCTGACACGGATGACAGCACAAGCGGTCTCGCGAGTGGCAGCCGGGGAACCCTGGGACGACAGGGAATTCGAGATGTATCCGGCCGAGCTGCGATCGCCGTACCGTGAGCGGCGCCACGCATTCGCACAGCAGCGGTACGGGGCGCTCGGCATCGCCCGCGATGATTTCGAGGCCCGGCAGCGCGCCGCGATCGGGAACTGGAACTGCTTCGGCGCACCAGCCGCGCTGTTCGTCTACGTGAGCCGCGATCTCGGCCTTCCCCAGTGGGCCGACGTCGGGATGTACCTGCAGACCGTCATGCTGTTGCTCCGCGCCGAAGGGCTGCACAGTTGCCCGCAGATGGCGTGGTCGATGACGCGTACCACCGTCGCCGACGTGGTGAAACCTGCCGATGACCTGATCTTGTTCTGTGGCGTGTCCGTCGGCTATGACGCCGAGCCGGCACCGCAGGCTCGGGTCGGACGCGCGGCGCTGGCGGAGACGGTCACGTTCGTCGGCGGCCGGCGCGGGGCGAAAAGTGACGGGCGGCGGCACCTGGTTGCCAGAACTTCGCTATCCGGATAGTCGATCCTCTTGGGCCCGCGTTTCCCTGCGTTGCCGCCTTCAGGTTCTCTTCCTTCGTCCGTGTCCAGCAACCCTCGCAATTCCGCAACCCTCGGTAGCGGTGGGGTCGCTTTCACCAGCGGAATCATGGATTTTCCCCGACCGAGACCTACCCGCGTGCGGTCAGACGTGCGTACCACTCTTGGCCGGCGGCGCGAGTTCGGAAAGTTTTGCCAGGCAGCGGCGCAGACGTTTGACCAGGCATGGAGCGGAGTCGATGGTCGGTACCGCGGACTTTTGCTGGGCTGGACAACCAGTCCGGAGACGTGAAGTTTCTTGACGCAAAACGCGGACATGTCAACTTACTGCTGAGTAAATTACCGCTGTTCATGTTTGCACTTTCAACGAAGGAGAGTTCATGCACGTCGCAGTCAGGCCGCCTCTGGCAACCGCTGTCGCACTGGTGGGAGCGGGCGCCATCGCGCTCAGCCCGATTCAGCCGTCGCTGCCGGATGTCGGGATGGCGCGGGTGTCGGACGCGGCCGTTCACCTCGTCGCGCAGCCGAATCCGCTCGCTCTGTGGTCGCAGGTGATCGCTGGAGCGATCGAGAATGCCGGCGGTCTGGGGCAGGAGGTGCTGTCGGATCCGGTGCCCGTGCTGCGCCAGCTCCTGAAGAACCAGTTCGGTTATCTGGGCACCGTCGGGGACGCGGGCAAGGGCATCATCGAGGGACTGGCCGACTACTTCTCGCCGGACAATCCGTACGGCCTGCAAGCCGGAATCCGGGACGCGATCACCCAGATCAAGGCCGGCCAGATCGCGGCGGGCTTCGCGACGTTGACCTCGACCATCATCGCCGGTCCTCTGGTGGTCGGCGTCGGACTTCCGCTTCTGACCTCGGGGCTGCTGCAGGTTCCGGTCAAGATGGCACAGAATGTGGCGGCCGCGGTCAGTGCACTGTTCGACAACGCGAACATCGTGCCGCTGCTGACGGCGGCGATCGCCCCGATCATCGCTCCGATCAACGCTTTCGGCGAGTCGGTGCAGGACGTCGTCGAGGCCATCGGCGCAGGGCACCTCCTCGACGCCCTCACCGCGGTGATCAACGTGCCCGCCCGACTGGTCGGCGCCGTGCTGAACGGCTACATCGACGTCAACGGCACCTTCGCCCCCGGGCTGCTGACCGTCAGTGACGATCCCTTCAGCGCTGGCCTGCTCCAGAGCGTCTTCGTCAACCTGCCCCGGGCGATCGCGGCGGCCCTGGGGGCGGAGACGACGACGGCGACGGCGACGGCAAAGCTCGCCTCCGTCGATGCGGTCGCCACTCCGGTGACCGATGCGGCGGCGACGGTGACGCTGACGGTGCCGGCGAGCCACAATGCCTCGGAGACAACCGAACCGGACCCGGCACCGGCGTCCCCGTCCGACACGCCGGAGACGGCGGTCGATGAGGACACCGAACAGCAGCCCGCCGAGGATTCAGCGGAGGCGCCCGTCGACGACGACACCTCAGGCGACGAAGACGCTGCCGACGAAGACGCTGCCGACGACGCGACCGTCGACGACGACGCCGGGACGGATGCCGACGACCCGACACCCTCCGGAAGCAGTGATTCCGATACGTCCGGCGGCACCGATGACGCCGGTGACGCAGCGGGATCCGGAGATTCGGGCGGTGCCTCGTCCGACAGTGACGGCTCGGCCGGCGAGTAGCCCTATGTCCCAGGCCCCCGCGTCCAGCGGGGGCCTGGGCCTTCGGGTATCAGCGTGGCTGCATGCCGGCGGCCCGGTAGGCCTCGTCGATCAGCGCCATGTTCGCCACCGCGTCCGCGGAGTCCAGTGGTAGCGCGGCGCCGCGCTCGACGTGCGCGGCGAAGGCCTCGAGTTGATAGCTGTAGGACGGCCGCTTCCCGACGTGCTCCACAGTCGCGGTGTCCCCGGTGGTGATGGTCAGGCCGTCGTCGGCGGGCGGGTTGATGAAGTTGGGTACGAAAACCTCTGCGCGCGTGCCGATGACCCGCAGTGTGAACGAGTACTCCTGCTCCACCATCGAGTTCGTCGTCAATCCCGTTGCGCCGGAGGGGTAGACGAGTTCGGCGTCGAAGCGCTCGTCGACACCGGGTGTCCGCTGCACTGCGGTGGCCGACACCACTCGGGGTGACCCGAACCGGCGCATGATGTGCAGGGCGTAGCAGCCCAGGTCCATCAACGCGCCGCCGGCCATGTCCAGCGACCATCGCGGATCGTCGGGCTGCGGCTCGGGCATCCCCATCTCGACCTCGACGCGGCGTAGCTCGCCGAGCGTGCCGTCGCCGGCCAGGTCGAGCACGCGCCGCATCGCCGGATGGAACAGATAGTGGAATCCCTCCATCACCGTGACGCCCGCAGCCTCGGCGGCCGCCGCGACGCGAGTTGCCTCGGCGCGGTCGCGGGCGTAGGGCTTCTCGGTCAGTACGGGCTTGCCCGCGGCCACCGCGGCCAGGTTCCACGGAGCGTGCAACGAGTTCGCCAGCGGGTTGTAGACCAAATCGACCTCCGGGTCGCTGATCACGTCCTGATAGGACGCCAGCACCCGCTCCACGCCATACTTGTCGGCGAACACTCTGGCGCGCAGGGGATCCCGAGCCGCCACCGCGACCAGGCGACATCCCAGCTCCTGAGCGGGCCCGACGATCGCGTTCTCGGCGATACGTGACGCCCCGAGGATGCCGATCCGCAGGGTCACGCGGACACGCCCGACGCAGCTCCTGTCAGGAAGGCCACGCTGGCGAGCACATCGGCCAGTGGTCCTTCGCCGTCAGGTTCACCGTCGAGAATGGTGTCCTGCTCCATCACGTACCAGCCGTCGAATCCGCTGTCCTCCAGCGACTTGACGATGCCGGCGATGTCGACGTCACCGGCGCCCAGCGGCACGTACATGCCGGCGGCGACCGCTTCGGTGTAGGTGAGAGCGCCCGACTGCACCTGGGCGGCCAGTGCGGCGTCCACATCCTTGAGGTGCGCGTGCCTGATCCGTTCGGGCACCTCGCGGGCGAGCCGCAGCGGATCGGCGCCCCCGATCAGAAGGTGACCGGTGTCCAGGCACAGCGGGATGCGCGAACCCGTGAGCACCCGATCGACTTCGGCGCGGTTCTCCACCATCGTCCCGACATGCGGGTGCAGCACGGCGACCAGGCCGCGCTGGGCGGCGACCTCGGCGAGCCGGTCGAGGTTCGACAGCAGCGTCTGCCACTGCTGCTCGGAGAGTTCCGGCCGCGTGTCGTACCCCTCGGCGCCGGTGGCGGCGGCCAGCACCACCACACCGGCGCCGGCCGCGACCAAAGACTCGAGCGGCCCGGCGAGGTCATCGACGGGGTCGTGGTGCTCGTCGAACAGCACGACCGGCACGAACCCTCCGACGCAACTCAACCCGTGGCCGTCGAGCGTCGCCACCAACTCGGAGGTGTCCGACGGCAGGAACCCCTCGGGACCGAGTTCGGTGGCGGTGAGGCCGGCCCGGCGCATCTCGGACAGCACACGCTCCGGCGCGAGCTGATGACCCCAGCCCGGCACCTCGCACACTCCCCACGAGATCGGTGCTCCCGCAATCTTCACTGCCGTACCTCCTTGATGCGCACCGGCGCACCCCGGCGCAGGGACTCGGTGGCGGCTTCGGCGATCCATGCGACCTCGACCGCATCGGCGACCGTCGCACCCCGAACCGGGCCGCCCTGAACGACCTTCACGAACTCGCCGAGCTCGGTGCGGAACGCTTCGGTGAACCGGTCCATGAAGAAGTGGTGCGGCGACCCGGTGGGGAAGTCATTGACAGGGTCGGCATTTCGCACCGGTGATCCCTGATCCCAGCCCGCGACGACGGTGTCGTCGAAGCCGTGCACCTCCAGCCGACAGTCGTAACCGCGGCCGTTGTAGCGTGCTGCGGACACCACACCGAGCGCGCCGCCGTCGAAGCGCACCACGATCGCGGCGGTGTCGACGTCGCCGTACTCGGTGAACAGCGGGTCACCCTGGACGCTGCCGGTGGCGTACACCTCGACGACCTCCTGCCCGGTGACCCAGCGGATCGCGTCGAAATCGTGCACCGCGCAGTCGCGGAAGATGCCGCCGGAACCCTTGATGTAATCCATCGGCGGGGGAGCAGGGTCCATCGTGGTGCTCCGCACTGTGTGCAGCGCACCCAGTGCCCCGCTGTCGACGGCCTGCTTGACGGCCGCGAACGCCGCGTCGAAGCGGCGCTGATAACCCACCTGAACCGGGACGCCGGACCGCGCGATGATTTCGGCGACGCGGGCACTCTCGGCGGCCGTGGACGCGATCGGCTTCTCGCAGAAGGTCGGCAGGCCCCGCTCCACGGCGGCCAGCGCCAGTTCGGCGTGCGCCGGCGTGGCCGCCGCGACGACGATGCCGTCGACGCCCGACGACAGGAGTTCGTCGACCGAATTTGCAGGCGTGGCACCGTATTTCGAGGCGACCGCGGTGACGACGTCGGGCCGTTCATCCGTGACGACCAAGCCGGAGACCTCCGGCAGGTTCGTCAGCGTATCGGCATGGAACGCGCCGATGCGGCCGAGTCCGATCAGGCCGAGCGTGGTCATGGGTTTCTCCGTTCGTTCCGGTCGCGCAGTGCGACGTCGAGTTCTTCGTCGGTCAGGTCGTCGGCCAGCGCGCCCAGCACGATGTCGACCTGACTGGCCGGTGCCAGGCTGCCGATCGGCTGATCGCTGTCGAGGTTGGTGGGGAACGCGTAGCCCTCCGCGGTGGCCACCACGATGTTCTCCAGCTCGCGATTCGCCAGTCCGGCATCGCGCATAGCCCGCAGGGCGGGGTAGACCGCCCGCACCATCGCGGTGCGGTCCATCGCCTCCATGGCCCGCCCGAACGGCGAACTGATCTGCATCAGGTTCGCGATCCTCTTGATCGCCGACTCTCCCGTCGAGATGTTCGATCCCGCACCGTGGTACAGCGCCGGGCTGAAGAACACGGCGTCACCCTTGAGCAGTGGCAGCTGAACGTGGTGCTGTGCGAAGTAGTCGATGAACTCGGGCCGGTTGAAGGCGATGTAGCCGCCGGCGAAGCGCTGCGAATGCGGCAGCAGCATCGTGGGGCCGCTCTCGACCGGCATATCGCAGTGTGCGACCGCGCCCTGCAGCGTCAGCGCAGGCGAGGTGCGGTGAATGTGGGCCGGATAGGCGATCAGGTGGTCCTCCGGCACGAAGCCGAGGTGGTAGTCGCGGTGCGGCACCTGCGCCGTGCCGCCGGGGTTGACGACGTTGACCTGCGACGTGACCTGGTATCGCGGGCCCAGCCAGGCCTGGCACACCACAGCGAGCGCGTCGTTGGCGTAGTACTCGGCGAACACCTCGGGATCATGCAGCGCCAGTTTTTGCGCCGCGTTCCAGATGCGGTCGTTGGCGCCGGGCTTGCCGAAGTGATCACCGGCAGCCTGGCCTGCGGCCCGCTGAGCCTCGATGATCGCGAAGAACGCCTCGCTGGCCCGGTCGGTGATGTCGGCGCCGAACGCCTCGGTGAACACCACCACGCCCGGCCCGTCCGCGAGCGCACGGATCAGTTCTGCCTGCAGAGCGCGCCGGTCGCTCACCCGGGCCATGGCGGGTGCCGAGTACACCAGCACATTGCTGCGCACCTCGGCGGCATGCGGATAGTCGGCGAGATCGGTGTCGCGCTCGACCTGGGCGCGAAAATCCTGCAGGTCGAAGTCGGACTCGCCGAGCCACGGCGCCGACGCGGTGTGCAGTGGTGTTGCCATGGCCGTTAGTCTTGCTGTGATCGGAGTCGCAATCAACGGCAGAAATCCATCAAAAAGACCTCAGGCTCGGCGGGGAGGGGGCGGCAGGTGGCGCACCGCTACAAGGTCCGCGAGATCGCCCAGCAGAGCGGGCTGAGCGAGGCCACGGTCGACCGGGTGCTCAACAACCGCCCCGGCGTGCGGGAGACCACGATCGCCGAGGTCAATCAGGCGATCGCCGACCTCGACAAGCAGCGCACGCAATTGCGGCTCAACGGCCGCCGGTTCCTCGTCGACGTGGTGATGCAGACGCCGCAACGCTTCTCCGACGCGTTCCGTGCGGCCGTCGAGGCCGAGCTCCCGGCGTTCGCGCCCGCCATGGTGCGGGCGCGCTTCCATCTGTGGGAGTCGGGCTCGGCGACCGAGATGGTCGACACGCTGAGCAGGATCCGCGGCAGCCACGGCGTCGTCCTCAAGGCCCAGGACGAACCCCAGGTCGCCGAGGCGGTGGACCACCTGGTCGCGGGGGGAGTTCCGGTGGTGACCTACGCGACCGACATTCCGTCGAGCGCGCGCTGCGCCTACGTCGGGATCGACAACCACGGAGCCGGGGTGACCGCCGCCTACCTGGTGAACCAGTGGCTGGGGGCGGCTTCCTCGGACGTGCTGATCACGGTCAGCCGCACGGTATTTCGCGGCGAGGGGGAGCGCGAGGTCGGATTCAGGAGCGGCCTGCGCGGATCGGGCCGGGCGATCGTCGAGGTGAGCGACAGCGACGGTATCGACGCGACCAACGAGCGGCTCGTGCTGGATGCGCTCGAGCGCAATCCGGGCGTCGGGGCGGTCTACTCACCGGGCGGCGGCAACACCGCCACCGTGGCGGCTTTCGAACGGTTGGGCCGGAAATGCCACGTCTTCGTCGCCCACGACCTCGATGCGGACAACCGGCGGCTGCTCCGCGACGGCCGCATCTCGGTCGTGCTGCACAACGACCTGCGCGCCGACGCAAGATCGGCGATCAGATCCGTCCTGCAGTGGCACGGCGCACTGCCCGCCGAGCCTGTCCGGCCGGCGCCCATCCAGGTCGTGACGCCCTACAACCTCCCGTCTGACCCGTAGGAATCGTTGAATGCGGGTAATCACCGATAGCATTTCGCCCCACGGTGTCGAGAACGCGCCGATGTAGACCCGGGAGATCGATCGGTGCCGCGAGAACTCGTCAACGGTGTGACCGTGCTGGGCAATCTGGCGATCGATGTCATCAACGGTGCCGCCAAGAGCCCGGGTGGCTGCGCGTCTTTCGCGGGCGTGGCGCTGCAAGCCTCCGGCTGCCCCGGCCGGATCGTGGCCCTCGGTGCCGAGCAGGACCACGAGCTCTTCGACTCGCTGCTCGCCCGTTTCGGTGATCTCGTCCGGGTGCTGCCCGCGGACCGCACGAGCGCGTTTTGTCTCGACTATGACGATGTCGACCATCGCCACATGTCGGTCGACGCCATCGGCCCCGTGTGGGGTGAGGCCGAGATCGCGGCCGCGGACCCCGACACCACGTGGGTGCACCTCGCGCCGCTGCTGCGCACCGACTTCCCGGCCGAGACGCTGGCGCTGCTGTCCGCCCGCGGTCATCGCGTCGTCTACGACGGGCAGGGTCTGGTGCGCGCCGACCGACTGGGACCGCTGGTCGAGGATCGCCACTTCCCGGCGGACCTGCTGACCCACCTCGATGTCCTGAAGCTTGCAGAGGACGAGGCCGTCGTCGTGGCGGACGGCCCGTTCGACGCCGCAGCGGCCGAGCGGCTCGGGGTGCCGGAGATCGTGGTGACGTACGGCTCCGAGGGTTGCGACATCTACACCGACGGTGAGGTCCTGCGCGTTCCCGCGGCGTGGCGTGTGCTCGACGTGCAGACCACGGGCGCCGGCGACATGTTCACCGCGTGTTATGCAGCCCACCGTGCCATGGGCGCCGCTCCTCGGCGGGCCGCGCAGCAGGCGAGCGAACTCGTCGCCAAGGAGCTCGAGGAGCGTCGCCGGGTCCAGTCGGCGTCGCTCGGCTGAGCTGCCCCCGCACCACCGGCCGAAGCGAACCCAGTGCTAGCTGTCAGCTACTGACGGGTAACCCCGGTCTTAGAAAACTGCGCCCTCGAAAACGTGACGAAAACCACAAAAATGTCTCATGCCCCGCGGCAGCACCCGCTTGAACTGGGCACTTCGCGGTTCTTTACTTGTCGGTAGCCCGCGCTCCGTGTGCAGGCCAGCCTAAGAGAAGTGCAATAATCGGTACTGGCAGTGACAGCAAAATCGGGTTGGCAGACAACTCGATCAGCGCACCGTGACCTCGCAGCCTCGTCTCGCGACGCACCGGAGCCGCTCAACCAGACGTGAAAGGCAGGGTCGTGGGTCAAAACGGCAGTGTCGATGGCGAGGGCGCCGTGACGGATGCCGCCCCTCGGCAGAAGCTCGAAAAGGTCGTCATCCGTTTCGCAGGCGACTCCGGCGACGGCATGCAGCTGACCGGCGACCGCTTCACCTCCGAGGCCGCACTGTTCGGCAACGACCTTGCGACGCAACCGAATTACCCCGCCGAGATCCGGGCGCCCCAGGGCACCCTGCCCGGCGTCTCGTCGTTCCAGATCCAGATCGCCGACTACGACATCCTCACCGCGGGCGACCGCCCCGACGTCCTCGTCGCGATGAACCCCGCCGCGCTGAAGGCCAACGTCTCAGACCTGCCCCGCGGCGGCCTGATCATCGCCAACTCCGACGAGTTCACCAAGCGCAACCTCGCCAAGGTGGGCTACGACGCCAATCCGCTGGAGTCCGACGAACTCTCCGACTATGTCGTGCAGGCCGTCGCGATGACCACGCTGACGCTCGGCGCGGTCGAGTCGATCGGGGCCAGCAAGAAGGACGGCCAGCGCGCGAAGAACATGTTCGCCCTCGGCCTGCTGTCGTGGATGTACGGCCGCGAACTCGAACACAGCGAGGCGTTCATCCGCGAGAAGTTCGCGCGCAAGCCCGATGTCGCCGAAGCAAACGTGCTGGCACTCAAGGCCGGCTGGAACTACGGCGAGACCACCGAGGCGTTCGGCACCACGTACGAAGTGGCGCCGGCGAAGCTCAAGAGCGGCGAGTACCGCCAGATCTCGGGTAACACCGCGCTCGCCTATGGCATCGTGGCCGCCGGTCAACTGTCCGACCTGCAGGTCGTGCTCGGCACCTACCCGATCACCCCGGCGTCGGACATCCTCCACGAACTGTCCAAGCACAAGAACTTCAACGTGCTGACGTTCCAGGCGGAGGACGAGATCGCGGGAATCGGCGCCGCGATCGGCGCCTCCTACGGCGGCGCCATCGGCGTCACAAGCACATCGGGCCCGGGCATCTCGCTGAAGTCGGAAGCCATCGGCCTTGCCGTGATGACGGAGTTGCCGCTGATCGTCATCGACGTTCAGCGCGGCGGCCCGTCGACCGGTCTGCCCACCAAGACCGAGCAGGCCGACCTGCTGCAGGCGATGTTCGGTCGCAATGGTGAGTCGCCGGTGGCCGTGCTGGCTCCGCGCTCTCCGTCGGACTGCTTCGACGTGGCGGTGGAGGCGGTGCGGATCGCGATCAACTACCACACGCCGGTGATGATCCTGTCCGACGGCGCGATCGCCAACGGTTCGGAGCCGTGGCGCATCCCCGACGTCACCGACACCTCCGCGTACCCGCCCATCGAGCACACCTTCGCCAAGGAAGGTGAACCGTTCCAGCCGTATGCGCGTGACCCCGAGACACTGGCCCGGCAGTTCGCCGTGCCCGGCACCCCCGGGCTCGCGCACCGCATCGGTGGACTCGAGTCGGCCAACGGCTCGGGCAACATCTCCTACGAGCCCAAGAACCACGACCTGATGGTGCGGCTGCGGCAGGAGAAGATCGCAGGCATCAGCGTCGAGGATCTCGAGGTCGACGATCCCAGCGGTGACGCGGACCTGCTGATGCTGGGCTGGGGCAGCAGCTACGGCCCGATCGGTGAGGCCTGCCGCCGCGCCCGGCGCAAGGGCATCAAGGTCGCCCACGCCCAACTACGTCACCTCAACCCCTTCCCGGCCAACCTCGGCGAGGTGCTCGCCCGCTACGCCACCGTCGTCCTGCCGGAGATGAACCTCGGGCAGCTGGCTCTGCTGCTGCGTGGGCGCTTCCTCGTCGACGTGCAGTCGGTGACGAAGGTGGAAGGGATGGCGTTCCTGGCCGATGAGGTCGAGGGCATCATCGACGCCGCGCTGGACGGGACGCTCGGCGAGAAGGAAAACGAGAAGGCGAAGTTCGCGCGGCTGGCTGCGGCCACCGTCGAGACCGGAGTGAACGCATGACCGACGTGATAGGCAGCGACCTCGGGCTGACGCCGCTGACCAAGACCAGCCTGGTGCCGGCCACCGACGAGCCGCAGAAGGCCAAGGACTTCACCAGCGATCAGGAAGTGCGCTGGTGCCCGGGGTGCGGTGACTACGTCATCCTCAACACGATCCGCAACTTCCTGCCCGAGCTGGGCCTGCGGCGGGAGAACATCGCGTTCGTCAGCGGCATCGGCTGCTCCAGCCGGTTCCCGTACTACCTGGAGACCTACGGCTTCCACTCCATCCACGGCCGCGCCCCGACCATCGCCACCGGTCTGGCGCTGGCCCGTCAGGACCTGTCGGTCTGGGTGGTCACCGGTGACGGCGACGCCCTGTCGATCGGCGGCAACCATCTGATCCATGCGCTGCGCCGCAACGTCAACCTGACGATCCTGTTGTTCAACAACCGCATCTACGGCCTGACCAAGGGCCAGTACTCGCCGACCTCCGAGGTCGGCAAGGTCACCAAGTCGACGCCGATGGGCTCGCTCGACTACCCCTTCAACCCGGTGTCGCTGGCATTGGGCGCCGAGGCGACCTTCGTCGGGCGCGCGCTCGATTCCGACCGCAAGGGCCTGTCGGAGGTGCTGCGCGGCGCCGCCGAGCACCGCGGCGCCGCACTGGTCGAGATCATGCAGGACTGCCCGATTTTCAACGACGGCTCGTTCGACGCGCTGCGCAAGGAAGGCGCCGAGGAGCGTCTGATCAACCTGCGCCACGGCGAGCCCATCACGTTCGGCGCCGACGCCGAGTACTGCGTGGTCAAGTCGGGTTACGGACTGGAGGTCGCCAAGACCGCCGACGTGCCGGCCGACCAGATCGTCGTGCACGACGCGCACCTGCAGGACCCCGCGTACGCGTTCGCGCTCTCGCGGCTTTCCGAGCAGAACCTCGACCACATGGTCATGGGCATCTTCCGCCAGGTGAGCAAGCCGACGTACGACGACGCAGCGCGTCAGCAGATCACGGAGGCGCGCGAAGCCCGGCCGCACGACACCGCGGCGCTGCAGGCGCTGCTGCGCGGCAAGGACACCTGGTCGGTCGACTGACCGGTCTTCGGCTCGAAGGGCGGCCCGCTGGGCTAACGTCACGCCTGTGACGTCTTCGCTGCCGCTGGCCGCTGTCATCCTCGCCGGTGGCGCCTCCCGGCGCATGGGCCGGGACAAGGCCACCCTGCCGTTCGACGGCCCGGACGGGCCGACCACGCTGGTCGAACGCGTGGTTTCGATTGTGCGGAGCCGCTGCGAACCGGTGTTCGTCATCGCGGCGCCGGGGCAGGCGCTGCCTGAATTGCGGGCCACGGTGCTCCGTGACGAGGCGCGCGGCGTCGGACCGCTGCTGGCCACCGGACGCGGACTTCGCGCGGCTGCCGACGCGGGTTTCGCGCATGCGTTCGTGTGCGCCGTCGACATGCCCGAGCTCACCACCGACGTCATCGACATCCTTGCCGGGCCGGCGCAGCGGCTCGGAAACGACATCGTGTTGCCCTGGGATGGCCGGGACCACTATCTGGCGGGCATCTACCGCACCGCGCTGTATCCCGTCGTCGACCAGCTGGTCGCCGCGGGCGCGCGCAGCATGCGCGCGCTCGTCGACGCAGTGGACACGCAGCGGATCGTCATGCCTGAGCAGGTTGCGCTGACGAACGTCAACACCGAGGCGGATCTGGCGTCCATCGTCCCGCCGCGATTGCACTAGCAAATTCGCAGAATATGCACGCCGAATAACTACCCGAACTCTGTGAATTCCCGGCACTGAAATTTCTACACCGTTCGGTGATCGAAAAGGTCGTGAATTGTCTCCTCGAACATCGGGCGACGTCGGACCGCTCGGGCCGCCGTAGGAGCGGAAACGCATTGCGCCGCAATGCCGCTGATGTCCATGGGTGCCGAAAGACCGATCGAATAACGCCTTTTCATCCGTCCCGCAACCGTGTTTCTGCCGCCGCTCGTGCATCTGAAGGATGGACGAACGTCGTCCAACAGCTCCGCGGGCAGCCGATCCCTGCCGCATGTCGTCGTAATGTTTTCTCCCGCAGGGGAATCGAAGTCCCCCAGCCGCAACGATAACAGTCATAGATCTCCACAACCGTTCACTCGCAGCAGATTTCGCTTGTCTCGCAGGGGGAATGGGCAAGGAGTCTCAGCGAAGTCGCGAGACCTCAGGAGGCCCGTGGCGGCCGATGCGCGACCGGAAAGGGACTTTCAACGCGTCGAACTCGGCGGAGGGGCGGTTCGGCACGTGGCCCAGCTCACAAAATGATCGTGATTTGGCTCACGGACCAGTGCGGGCCGACCGTCCCACGCGGCGCCCGAAAACCCGCGAATGACCTGCGTCAACACCTGACCGTGCGCGTCGTGATCCTTCCGTGATCTGCCCGCGACCGCGGCGACATCAAGATGACTTTGCTTAGCCAGGTTTGTACGGTCCCAAACAGCTTCTAACGGAGCAAATAACTCAAAACCACGAACCAGCGTGTGTGTGGGCCACGAGAGGCGCGTCAGCCTCCACCGGCCACCGGGTCGATCCCGGTGAGGTCATCTGCGACCTCCCCAGTCGCACCCGACCGAGACGGTGCGACCCGACAATCCCGCCTGCCTGCAGGCAGCACGGCCGTGTCTTCCGCACGGCCATGTCTCGGCCGCGCTAGGCGAAAGGAATGAAGTTGAAGAACATCCGCAAGACGTTTGGGCTGGCCACCATCGCCGGGGCGCTCGCTGTGGCGCCGATGGCGCTAGCGACCGGCACCGCGAGTGCGGACAGCGTCAACTGGGATGCCGTCGCGGCGTGCGAGTCGGGCGGCAACTGGGCGATCAACACCGGCAACGGCTACTACGGCGGCCTGCAGTTCACGCAGAGCACCTGGAGCGCCAACGGAGGCTCGGGCTCGCCGCACAACGCCAGCCGCGCGGAGCAGATCCGCGTGGCCGAGAACGTGCTGCAGTCGCAGGGCATCGGTGCCTGGCCGGTGTGCGGTCGCCGCGGCTGACCACTCCATACGTGCTTTCGAGGCGGTGCCGGCATCATGCCGGCACCGCCTCAGCGTTCTCAGAGGCCTCTTACACCAGATAAGTAACGACTAAAACTTTCATCTCTTCCGTAACAGGTGATGTTCGTCACCCGACAGACCTGACAGCCGCAGCGTGAGACAGCGTCACCGTCACATGCGGGCCTTGGGTCACAACGGTCGGGGAAGGACCGCAGAGATGAACGTTCGCAACATGGTCAGCAAGGGCCTGATGGCCGCCGGGATCGCCGGAGCGCTCGCCGTCGTGCCGATGGCGATGGACGGCTCCACCGCGACCGCCCACGCCGACTCGGTGAACTGGGACGCCATCGCCCAGTGCGAGTCGGGCGGCAACTGGTCCATCAACACCGGTAACGGCGCCTACGGCGGCCTGCAGTTCAAGCAGGCCACCTGGTCGGCCAACGGCGGCACCGGCAGCCCTGCGACCGCCTCGCGCGCCGAGCAGATCCGCGTCGCCGAGAATGTCCTGCAGACTCAGGGTCTCAAGGCCTGGCCCACGTGCGGTGCCGCGGGCATGAGCGCCGCGCGGGTGTGGGGCAGCCCGACGCCGGCTGCGACCGTTCCTGCCGCCGTTCCGGCCACCGCGAAGGGATGCGCGAACCTGCCGACCAAGGCATTCGGTGGCTTCGTCGACCTGCGCAAGATGTGCACCACGATCTTCACCCCCCGCGCCGCGCGCTGAGCCTGGCTCAGCTGTCGGGCAGCACGAACGCCGACCTGGCCGCGATCGACGCCAGATGCCGGGTCACCACCCGCTCCGGGATGAGCGCGCTGGCCCGGCTGGCCGCGCCGCTGAGCGCGGCCGGGCGCAGGTTGACGATCCGTCCGATCGTCGCCGACTCCAGCACCAGGGCGCGGACGCGCCGCCGGCGGAACGCGGCGAAGCGGGTGAAGGCGGTCGCCGCATCGGGCGCCAGGGTGAGGCATCGCGCCACGATCGCGGCGTCCTCGATGCCCTGGCAGCCGCCCTGGCCGAGGTGCGGACGCATCGGATGGGCGGCGTCGCCGACGATCACCGCCGGTCCGCGGGACCACTGCTCGGGCTGCGCCCGGTCGTAGAGATCGTTGCGGATCAGGTCTTCCGGTGCCGTCGTGGCGATCAGCCGCGGGATCGGGTCCGCCCAGTCCGCGAACTTGCCTGCGAGGTAGCGGTGCTCCCCACCGGCAGCGCGGCCGCCCTCCGGGGCCCGCTCTGTCGCGAACCAGTAGGTGTGGTCGGGTCCGAGGGGCACGTGGCCCACCTCCACCCCCGCGCCGAACGTCTCGCCGGCCAGTTCGGGATCGAGCCGGTGCTCGGCAACCCCGCGCCACGCGGTGTAGCCGACGTAGCGGCTCCGCAGGGGACCGTTGAGAGTGGACGCCACCAGGGAGTTGACGCCGTCGGCCCCGATCACCGCATCGGCCTCCCGCACCTCGCCGTCCGAGAGCACGATCTGCACCGACGACCGATCGATGGTGACCGCTGTCGCCGTCGACCCCGTCTGGACAGCGGCAGGCGGGAGCGCGTCGCGCAGGATGTCGGTCAACACCGAGCGACGCACGACCACCAGCGGTTCGCCGAGCGCGGTGACGATGCGCTGCGCTGACGGCCGTCGCAGCCACCTGCCGTCGCGCCAGCGGATCGCACCTGCGGTCACCCTGCCGCCCGCCTCCCGCACGGCGTCGCCCAGGCCGATCTCGTCGAGGGCGGCCAGCGCGTTGGGCCAGATGCTGATGCCCATGCCCGAGGTCAGATCGGTGCGCTGCTCGAGAACGGTCACGTCGTGGCCGGCGGCGCGCAGCGCCACGGCGGCCGCCAGTCCGGCGATCCCGGCGCCGACGACGATGATCCGCGCTGGCATGGGCTGACCATAACGGTTGGCTGTGTTACGAAGTGGGCATGGCCCCCGACCCGTCGCCCGACACGTCGTTCGGAGATCTCGACAGCTTCCTGACGCTGCCGCGGGTGTCGGGACTCGCCGTTGCGCCCGACGGGTCGCGGGTGGTCACCACCGTCTCCGAACTCAACGAGAAGCGCACCGAATTCGTCACCGCGCTGTGGGAACTCGATCCTGCGGGCCACGCGCCGGCGCGCCGGATCACCCACGGCGCCAAGGGGGAATCCTCGCCGGCGTTCACCGCGGACGGTGATCTGCTGTTCGTCGCGTCCCGGTCCGGCGCAGACGACGACCCGCCGCCGTCGCTGTGGCTGCTGCCCGCCGCCGGGGGAGAAGCCGTCGAGGTCGCCGCCTTCCCCGGCGGCGTCGACGGTGTCGCGCCGGCCCGCGCAGGCGCGGGCACCGTGGTCGCGTCGTCGCTGCTGCCGTCGGCCGGCGGAATCGACGAGGACCGGCGGCTGCGCGACATCCGCAAGCAGGGCAAGATCTCGGCGGTGCTGCACACGGGATACCCGGTGCGCCACTGGGACCACGACATCGGTCCCGCTCAGACGCACCTCTTCGCGGTGGACGGACCCCGCGATCTCACACCCGATCCCGGCGGGGCGCTGCGTGACGCACACCTCGACGTGAGCCCCGACGGAACCTTCGTGGTGACGACGTGGCAGGTTCCGGCACCGGGGGCGGCGGTGCGTTCCACCCTCGTTCGGGTCGACGTCGCGACGGGGCAGCGGAGGACGATCGTCGACGACGCCGGCGCCGACCTCGGGTCCCCGGCGATCTCGCCGGACGGGACAGCGGTGGCTTTCACCCGGGAGACCTTCTCCACCCCGACTCAGGCCCCGCGAATCACCCTGTGGCTGGCACGGTTCGGCGAATCGCCGGTCGAGCTGACCGGTGAATGGGACCGCTGGCCGACCTCGGTGACCTGGACGCTCGACGGTGCGTCACTGATCGTGACGGCCGACCAGAACGGTCGCGGACCGGTCTTCGTCGTCGACCCGGCGTCGCAGCAGGTGCGCGCGCTCGTCGACGACGACTTCACCTATTCCGACGTGCGCCCCGGCGCCGACGGAAACCTGTTCGCGCTCCGCAGCTCCTACCGCACCCCGCCGCATCCGGTGCGGATCGACCCCGACGGCGCGGTGGCCGTGCTGCCCTGCG
This sequence comes from Mycolicibacterium psychrotolerans, assembly GCF_010729305.1. Classification (NCBI taxonomy): domain Bacteria; kingdom Bacillati; phylum Actinomycetota; class Actinomycetes; order Mycobacteriales; family Mycobacteriaceae; genus Mycobacterium; species Mycolicibacterium psychrotolerans. The sequence goes on from NZ_AP022574.1 coordinate 2,893,139, forward strand.
TGCCGCTGCCCGACGTGCCGGGCACGCTGACCGAACTGACGGCCGTCGCCGAAGACGGGTTGCCGGTGCGGTCATGGCTGGCGCTGCCCCGCGGGGAGGACCCCGCGCCACTGCTGCTGTGGATCCACGGTGGCCCGCTGGCGAGCTGGAACGCCTGGCACTGGCGCTGGAATCCGTGGCTGATGGTCGCGCACGGGTACGCGGTTCTGTTGCCCGACCCTGCGCTGTCCACCGGCTACGGCCAGAGTTTCATCCAACGTGGCTGGGGTGCTTGGGGATTCGCGCCCTACACCGATCTGATGGCGGCGACCGACGCGGCGTGTGCGCACCCGCGCATCGACGAGACCCGCACCGCGGCGATGGGCGGCTCGTTCGGCGGCTACATGGCCAACTGGATCGCCGGGCACACCCACCGATTCGCTGCGATCGTCACCCACGCCGGCCTGTGGGCGCTCGACCAGTTCGGAGCCACCACCGACGGCGGCTACTGGTGGGCCAGGGAGATGACCCCGGAGATGACGGCGGCCAACTCGCCGCACCGCTTCGTCGCCGACATCGGGACCCCGATGCTGGTCATCCACGGCGACAAGGACTATCGCGTGCCGATCGGCGAGGCGCTGCGGCTGTGGTACGAACTGCTCAGCGCCTCGGCCCTGCCGGCCGCCGCGGACGGGAGCACCGATCACCGCTTCCTCTACTTCCCGTCGGAGAACCACTGGGTGCTCAGCCCGTCGCACGCCAAGATCTGGTACCAGGTGGTGACGGCGTTCCTGGCCCGGCACGTGCTCGGGCGGGACACCGACCTGCCGGAGACGCTCGGGTAGCGTCGGATCGCATGAGCGATCGCGAATACGACATCGTCCTCTACGGCGCAACCGGGTTCGTCGGCGCGCTGACCGCCCGGTACCTCGCCACCGCGGCCGGGGATGCACGCATCGCCCTGGCAGGCCGGTCCACGGAGCGACTGCTCGCGGTCCGGGAGACGCTTCCGCCCGCCGCGCAGTCGTGGGCGCTGATCACCGCGGACGCGTCAGAGCCCTCGACGCTGGCGGCCATGGCAGCCAGCACGCGGGTGGTCATCACCACCGTCGGGCCCTACCTGCGCTATGGGCTTCCCCTCGTCGCGGCCTGCGCCGCCGCCGGCACCGACTACGCCGACCTGACCGGCGAGCCGCTGTTCGTCCGTAAGGCCATCGACCTCTACCACAAGCAGGCCGCCGACACCGGGGCCCGCATCGTGCACGCCTGCGGGTTCGACTCCATCCCGTCGGACATGACGGTGTTCGCGCTGTACCGGCAGGCCGAACGGGACGGCGCCGGCGCGCTGGGCGACACCGACTACGTCGTGCGGCGCTTCGCCGGCGGGATGTCGGGCGGCACGATCGCCTCGATGACCGAGCTGGCGCGGGAGGCGGCCACCGATCCCGAGGCGCGCCGGCTGCTCAACGATCCCTACACGCTGTCCCCGGACCGCGGTGCCGAACCGGAACTCGGCGGCCAGTCCGACGCGCGGTGGCGCCGCGGGCGCGACATCGCCCCGGAACTCGACGGCTACTGGGTGGGCGCGTTCGCCATGGCGATCCCGAACTCGCGCATCGTCCGGCGCAGCAACGCGCTGCTGGACTACGCCTACGGCCGGCGGTTCTGCTACGCCGAGCAGATGAGCCTGGGCAAGTCGGTGCTCGCGCCGGTGGCCGCGGCGATGGCCACCGGCGGCAACGTGGCCGCAGTCGAGCTCGGCGGCCGGTTCCTCAACCGGGTGCCCCGCGGGGCGCTGGAGCGGATCCTGCCCAAGCCGGGCACCGGTCCCAGCGAGCAGACCCGCGAGAACGGCCACTACACCGTGGAGACCTACACCACGACGACGACCGGGGCCCGCTACGTAGCCCGGATGTCGCAGAAGGGCGACCCCGGATACAAGGCCACGTCGGTGCTGCTGGGTGAGAGCGGCCTGGCCCTGGCCCTCGATCGCGATGCGCTGCCCGACCTGCACGGCGTGCTGACACCCGCGGCCGCGATGGGCGACGCGCTGCTGGCCCGCTTCCCGGCCGCAGGAGTGTCGCTCGACGTCACCAAACTGGCCTGACCGAACGCCGCTCGAACGGCGCAGGCCGGGTCTACCCTGACGCTCATGAGCGGCCTCGATGACCTGTACAGCCAGATCCCCGTCCAGCAGATCGCCGGCAGACTGGGTGTCGACGAGAGCGAGGTCGACAGCGCCGTCAAGACGCTGGTGCCCGTCCTCGTCGGCGGTCTGCAGCACAACGCCGAGGACCCCGGCGCCGCGGACAGCATCGCCTCGGCGGCCAGCTCGCATGCCCGCAGTGGACTGCTGGACGGCGGAGTCAGCGTCGATCAGGTCGACGAAGCGGACGGATCCCGGGCGATCACGAAGATCTTCGGCGGCAACGACACCGGGCAGGTGGCCTCCGCGCTGTCCGGCGGCGGGGCCGGCAACAGCGACCTGATCCAGAAACTACTGCCGATCCTGGCGCCGATCGTGCTCGCCTACATCGGGAAGCGACTCACCGGCGGTCAGGCCCAGCAGGTACCCGGGCAGTCCGGCGGGGGCGGTATCGGCGATGTCCTTGGCAGCATTCTCGGCGGGGGCGCGGCACCCGGCGGGAACAACCCGCTCGGCAGCATCCTGGGCTCTGTGCTGGGCGGCGACAAGGCCGGCGGGCTGGGTGACATCCTCGGCGGGCTTCTGGGCGGGAAGAAGTAGCTCGCAGCGTCTTCCTAGAATGGCGCGGTGACCTCCCAGCCGCTCGCCCGCACCGGACCCTCCGGTCTCGACGCCCTGCCCAAGTCGTGGGACCCCGGGGCGGTCGAGAGCGATCTCTACGAAGGCTGGGTGAAGGCCGGCTACTTCACCGCGGACCCGTCCAGCTCCAAGCCCGCGTACTCGATCGTGCTGCCCCCGCCCAACGTCACCGGCAGCCTGCACATGGGCCACGCCCTTGACCACACGCTGATGGACGCGCTGACCCGCCGCAAGCGGATGCAGGGCTACGAGGTGCTGTGGCTGCCCGGCATGGACCACGCGGGCATCGCCACCCAGACGGTGGTGGAAAAGCAGCTCGCGGTCGACGGCAAGACCAAAGAGGACTTCGGCCGCGAACTGTTCGTCGAGAAGGTGTGGGACTGGAAGCGCGAGTCCGGCGGCACCATCGGCGGCCAGATGCGCCGCCTCGGTGACGGCGTCGACTGGAGCCGCGACCGGTTCACCATGGACGAGGGCCTGTCGCGCGCGGTGCGCACGATCTTCAAGCGGCTGTTCGACGCCGGGCTGATCTATCAGGCCGAGCGTCTGGTCAACTGGTCGCCGGTGCTCGAGACCGCGATCTCCGACCTGGAGGTCAAATACGAAGACATCGAAGGCGAAATGGTCTCGTTCCGGTACGGGTCGATGTCCGACGACGAGCCGCACCTGGTGGTGGCCACCACGCGCCTGGAGACGATGCTGGGCGACACCGCGATCGCCGTGCACCCCGACGACGACCGGTACCGCGACCTCGTCGGCACGACGCTGCCCCACCCGTTCCTGGACCGGCAGATCGTTGTTGTCGCCGACCACCACGTCGACCCCGAATTCGGCACCGGCGCAGTCAAAGTCACCCCGGCCCACGACCCGAACGACTTCGAGATCGGCCTGCGCCACCAGCTGCTGATGCCGTCGATGCTCGACACCAAGGGCCGGATCGCCGACACGGGAACCCGATTCGACGGCATGGACCGCTTCGAAGCCCGTGTCGCGGTGCGCGAGGCACTGGCCGAGCAGGGCCGCATCGTCGCCGAGAAGCGCCCCTACCTGCACAGCGTCGGACACTCCGAGCGCAGTGGCGAACCGATCGAGCCGCGGCTGAGCCTGCAGTGGTGGGTGAAGGTGGAGTCGCTGGCCAAGGCTGCAGGTGACGCGGTCCGCAACGGAGACACCGTGATCCACCCGGCCAGCCTCGAGCCGCGGTGGTTCGCCTGGGTCGACAACATGCACGACTGGTGCATCTCCCGGCAGCTGTGGTGGGGCCACCGCATTCCGATCTGGCACGGTCCCGACGGCCAGACCGTCTGTGTCGGGCCCGACGAGACCCCGCCGGAGGGCTGGGAACAGGACAGCGACGTGCTCGACACGTGGTTCAGCTCGGCGCTGTGGCCGTTCTCGACGATGGGCTGGCCCGATCACACCCCCGAGCTGGGGAAGTTCTATCCGACCACCGTGCTGGTGACCGGCTACGACATCCTGTTCTTCTGGGTGGCCCGGATGATGATGTTCGGTACGTTCGTCGCCGACGATGCCGCGATCACCGGCAACGGAGCGCGCGGCCCGCAGGTGCCGTTTCAGAATGTGTTCCTGCACGGGCTGATCCGCGACGAGTTCGGCCGCAAGATGAGCAAGTCGCGGGGCAACGGCATCGATCCGCTGGACTGGGTGGAGACGTTCGGCGCCGACGCGCTGCGGTTCACCCTCGCCCGCGGCGCCAGCCCGGGCGGCGACCTCGCCATCGGCGAGGACCACGCCCGAGCCTCGCGCAACTTCGCCACCAAACTCTTCAACGCCACGCGGTTCGCACTGCTCAACGGCGCCAGCCCGGCACCGCTGCCGCCGGCGCAGGCGCTGACCGACGCCGACCGCTGGATCCTGGGCCGACTGGAAGAAGTTCGCGCGGACGTAGACGATGCGCTCGACGGCTACGAATTCAACCGCGCCTGCGAGGCCCTCTACCACTTCGCCTGGGACGAGTTCTGCGACTGGTATGTCGAACTCGCCAAAGTGCAACTCGGCGAAGGTGTTTCGCATACCACCGCCGTGCTCGCCGCGGTGCTCGACACGTTGCTCAAGTTGCTGCACCCGGTGATGCCGTTCGTCACCGAGGTGCTGTGGAAGACGCTCACCGGCGGGGAGTCGCTGGTGATCGCCGAATGGCCCACGGCCAGCGGAATTCCCGTCGACACCGCCGCGGCACAACGGATCGCCGACATGCAGAAGCTGATCACCGAGGTGCGACGGTTCCGCAGCGACCAGGGGCTGGCCGACCGCCAGAAGGTGCCTGCCCGGCTGTCGGGCATCGACACCGCGAACCTGGACGCCCACGTGCCCGCGGTGACCGCGCTGGCGTGGCTGACCCCGCCGGCCGACGGTTTCGCGGCCTCCGCGTCGGTGGAGGTCCGCCTTTCCGGCGGCACCGTGCTGGTCGAGGTCGACACGTCGGGCACCGTCGACGTCGAGGCCGAGCGGCGCCGACTGGAGAAGGATCTGGCCGCCGCGCAGAAGGAGTTGTCGGGCACCTCGGCCAAGCTGGGGAACGACGCCTTCCTGGCCAAGGCCCCCGCCGACGTGGTCGACAAGATCCGTGCGCGGCGTCAGCTCGCCTCCGAGGAAGTGGAGCGGATCACGGCACGGCTGGCTGCCCTGACGTGAGTTCCCCCGAACCCGCGCCCGACGAGATCGCAGCGCTTCTGCAGGTCGAGCACCTGCTCGACCAGCGCTGGCCGGAGACCAAGATCGAGCCGAGCACGGCCCGCATCGCAGCGCTGCTGGAACTGCTGGGCTCACCGCAGCGTGGGTACCCGTCGATCCACATCGCCGGGACCAACGGCAAGACCTCGGTGGCGCGCATGGTCGACGCGCTGCTGACCGCGCTGCACCGGCGCACCGGCCGCACCACCAGCCCGCACCTGCAGTCCGCGGTCGAGCGCATCTCGATCGACGGCAGGCCGATCAGCCCGGCCACGTACGTGGACACCTACCGGGAGGTCGAACCCTTCGTCGAGCTGGTCGACCGGCAGTCGGAGGCCGGCGGAGGCCCGCGCTGCAGCAAGTTCGAGGTCGTCACCGCGATGGCGTTCGCCGCGTTCGCCGACGCCCCGATCGACGTCGCCGTCGTCGAGGTCGGCCTGGGCGGGCGCTGGGACGCGACGAACGTGGTGAACGCACCCGTCGCCGTGATCACCCCGATCGGCATGGACCACACCGACTACCTCGGCGACACGATCGCCGAGATCGCCGGCGAGAAAGCCGGGATCATCACCAGGCAGGACGACGACCTGGTGCCCACCGACACCGTCGCGGTGATCGCCCGCCAGGTGCCCGAGGCCATGGAGGTGTTGCTCGCGGCCGCGATGCGCGCCGACGCCGCGGTCGCCCGCGAGGACTCCGAGTTCACGGTGCTGAGCCGCCAGGTCGCGATCGGCGGTCAGATGCTCGAGCTGCAGGGCCTCGGCGGGGTGTACTCCGACATCTTCCTTCCGCTGCACGGCGAACATCAGGCCCACAACGCCGTACTGGCGCTGGCCGCCGTGGAGGCGTTCTTCGGCGCCGGGGCGCAGCGGCAACTCGACGTCGACGCGGTCCGGGCCGGCTTCGCGGCGGTCACCTCGCCCGGCAGGCTGGAGCGGATGCGCAACGCGCCCACGGTGTTCATCGACGCCGCGCACAACCCTGCAGGCGCCGCGGCGCTCGCGTCCGCGTTGACCGACGAGTTCGACTTCCGGTTCCTGGTCGGCGTCGTCTCGGTGATGGCCGACAAGGACACCGACGGCATCCTGGCCGCGCTGGAGCCGGTCTTCGACCAGATCGTGGTGACCACCAACGGTTCGCCGCGGGCCCTGGAGGTCGAGGCGCTGACGGTCAAGGCCGAGGAGATCTTCGGTCCCGAGCGCGTCGTCACCGCGGCCACGCTGCCCGACGCCATCGAGACCGCGACCGCACTGGTCGAGGAGTCGGGCGGTGACGTCGACGGCGCCGGCGGCATGAGCGGTGCCGGCATCGTGATCACCGGCTCGGTCGTCACCGCCGGGGTCGCGCGGACGCTGTTCGGCAAGGACCCGGCATGAGCGGGCCGACCGCGCCACCCGATCCGTGGAAGAGCTTCCGGGGCGTCATGGCCGGCACGCTGATCCTCGAAGCCATCGTCGTGCTGCTCGCGCTCCCGGTCATCGACGCGGTCGGCGGGGGCCTGACGGGGGCGTCGACCGCCTATGTGATCGGGGTGGCGGTGCTGCTGATTCTGATGGCCGGCGTGCAGCGCCGGCCCTGGGCGATCTGGGCGAACGTGAGCGTGCAGCTGCTGCTGGTCGCGGGCTGGGCCGTCTACCCGGGCGTCGGGTTCATCGGTCTGCTGTTCCTGGTCGTGTGGCTGCTGATCGCCTACCTGCGCGCCGAGGTGCTCCGCCGGCAGAAGCGCGGCCTGCTCCCCGGCCAGCAGCCCGATCCCGAGTAGTCGCCCGCTCGGCCGAGTCGACCTGTCGGGCTCCTCAACGCGGCTCGTCCCTCGCCGCTTGATCGTCGCCCGACCAAGTAGGCTGTCGGCCGTGTCTGAGCGAACCCTCGTCCTGATCAAGCCCGACGGCGTGCAGCGCCGCCTCGTCGGAGAGATCATCAGCCGGATCGAAGCCAAGGGGCTGACCGTCGCCGCGCTGGAACTCAAGAATGTCGACGACGCGCTGGCGCGCGCCCACTACGCCGAGCACGACGGCAAACCCTTCTTCGGGTCTCTGCTCGAATTCATCACCTCCGGCCCGGTGGTCGCGGCCATCCTCGAGGGCCCGCGGGCGGTGGCGGCGTTCCGTCAGCTGGCCGGCGGCACCGATCCTGTGGAGAAAGCCGTGCCCGGCACGATCCGGGGCGACCTGGGCCTGGAGACGCAGTACAACCTGGTGCACGGGTCCGACTCGACCGAGTCGGCAGCGCGCGAGATCGAGCTCTGGTTCCCCGGCCGCTGAGCGACGCGCAGACCCGCTGACGCCGCGTTTCGGGTCCACCCGCAGTGATGTGGGATACTGGGGCCGGGTGACCGGCCTGACAACCCGGGTTGGTCATCCGGATGAAGACTTCGACGAGTGCGACCATCGTTCACCTACGGTGCGGCGCCGACCGTCCAGCCATCATTCAGACCGGCACCGAGACCGATCCTCCGGGATCACTCGGAGCGAGACCAACAACAGTTCGGGAGTGACTGGCCCGGGCGCAATAGTCAAAAGCCCTCGCGTGGCCGCGTCAGCAACGACGCGCCCGGGGGCTTGAGGAGAATACGTGGCCGACAATGAGAATCTGCACGATCCCGCCCACGCTCTCCCGGAAGAGGCGCAGCAGACCGCTGACTCGACCGGTGAGACGGCGGCCGCACCGCCCGAACGGCTGAGGGTTCACTCCCTGGCCCGGGTGCTCGGCACCACCAGCAGGCGCATCATCGACGCGCTGGTCGAGCTCGACGGCCGCACACGCAGCGCGCACTCCACCATCGGCCGCGAAGAGGCCGACCGGGTACGCGAGGTGCTGGCCGAGCCGGAGCCCGAGGCGGCCTCGCTCGAGCCCGAGGCCGTCGCCCCCGAACCCGGGGTCGCCGCTGCCGCACCCGAGCCCGAGGGCGCGCCGGAGGAGGAGCCGGAGTCGCGGCTGATCCTGGAGACGCCCGCCGCTGCGGAGGCCGAGCCGGCCGACTATCTGCCACTGTTCGTCGCGCCGCAGCCGGTGCGACCCGACCGCGTCGCCGACGCCGACGATGACAGCGACGACGACACCGACGACGACGAGGACGACACCGAGGCGGACTCCGACGAGGAGCAGTCCGAGCGCCCGTCAGCCAAGCGCCGACGGCGCGGACGCCGTGGCCGTGGCCGAGGCCGAGGCGAGCAGAACGGTGAGGACGCGAACGCCGACGACGAGGACCAGTCCGCCGAGGCGGGCGAGACCTCCGACAACGGTGACGAGTCCGACGACGACAACGCCGAGGACGACGGCAACGGCGGCGATGGCGGCAGCCGACGGCGACGCCGGCGGCGGCGCCGCAAGTCCGGTTCGGGTGACGACGGCGACGCCTCGCCCGACGATCCGCCCAACACCGTCGTGCACGAACGCGAGCCCCGGCAGGCGGGCAAGGGCAACAAGGGCTCCAGCGACTCCGAGATCCAGGGCATCAGCGGCTCGACCCGGCTCGAAGCCAAGCGGCAGCGCCGCCGGGACGGTCGCGACGCCGGCCGCCGCCGCCCACCGATCCTCAGTGAGGCCGAGTTCCTCGCCCGGCGCGAAGCCGTCGAACGCACGATGGTGATTCGCGACAAGGTCCGTACTGAACCGCCGCACGAAGGCGCCCGGTACACGCAGATCGCGGTGCTCGAGGACGGCGTCGTCGTCGAACACTTCGTAACGTCGGCAGCCTCGGCTTCGCTGGTGGGCAACATCTACCTCGGCATCGTGCAGAACGTGCTGCCCTCGATGGAGGCGGCGTTCGTCGACATCGGCCGCGGCCGCAACGGTGTGCTCTACGCCGGTGAGGTGAACTGGGAGGCCGCCGGCCTCGGCGGCGCCCAGCGCAAGATCGAGCAGGCCCTCAAGCCCGGCGACTACGTCGTCGTGCAGGTCAGCAAGGACCCGGTCGGCCACAAGGGCGCCCGCCTGACCACCCAGGTGTCGCTGGCGGGCCGCTACCTGGTGTACGTGCCCGGCGCGTCGTCGACGGGGATCAGCCGCAAGTTGCCCGACACCGAGCGGCAGCGTCTCAAGGAGATCCTGCGCGAGGTCGTCCCCGCCGATGCGGGCGTGATCATCCGCACCGCGTCCGAGGGCGTCAAGGAAGACGACATCCGCAGTGACGTCGAGCGCCTGCAGGGGCGGTGGAACGAGATCGAGGCCAAGGCCGCCGAGGTCACCGCGAAGAAGGCCGGCGCCGCGGTAGCCCTCTACGAAGAGCCCGATGTGCTGGTCAAGGTGATCCGCGACCTGTTCAACGAAGACTTCTCCGGTCTCATCGTGTCGGGTGACGACGCGTGGACGACCATCCACGACTACGTCACCGCGGTGGCGCCCGAACTGCTGCCGCGGATGACGAAGTACGAGCCCGCCGGCTCGGACGGGCCCGACGTGTTCGCCGTGCACCGCATCGACGAGCAACTGGCCAAGGCGATGGATCGCAAGGTGTGGCTGCCCTCGGGCGGCACCCTGGTGATCGACCGCACGGAGGCCATGACCGTCGTCGACGTCAACACCGGCAAGTTCACCGGTTCGGGCGGCAACCTGGAACAGACGGTCACCCGCAACAACCTGGAGGCCGCTGAAGAGATCGTGCGCCAACTGCGGCTGCGCGACATCGGCGGCATCGTGGTGATCGACTTCATCGACATGGTCCTCGAGTCCAACCGCGATCTGGTGCTGCGCCGGCTCACCGAGGCGCTCGCCCGGGACCGCACGCGTCACCAGGTCTCCGAGGTGACGTCGCTGGGTCTGGTGCAGCTGACCCGCAAGAAGCTGGGCACCGGCCTCATCGAGGCGTTCTCGACGTCGTGCACGCACTGCGCGGGCCGCGGCATCGTGCTGCACGGTGACCCCGTCGACTCCGCCTCCGGCAACGGGCGCAAGTCCGAGCCGGGCGGCGGCGGTGGCAATGGTGGTGGCGGCGGCCGGCGCGGTAAGCGCGGCAAGCGCGGCGCCCGCGAGCCGGAGGTGCAGGTGGCCAAGGTGCCGGCGCATCTGCCCGGGGAACACCCGATGTTCAAGGCGATGGCCGCCGCCAACGGCAAGCACGAGGACGACGGCGACGAGCACGATGACGAGTCGACCGACGTGGTCGACGAGGCCGCCGAGCTGGAGCCCGGCACCGTCCGTCGGGCGGTCACCGACGCCGAGGACGAGGACCTCGACGACGACTTCGACGACTCCGACGACGACGAGTCGGATGATGACGATGACTCCGAGGACGACTCCGACGAGATCGATCTCGACTCCGACGACGAGGACGATGACATCGACGACGACATCGAGGTGCTCGACGACTCCGATGACACGGACGATGACTCGGACGACGACGAGGACGACGATGACTCGGACGACGACGAGGACGACGATGACTCGGACGACGACGAGGACGACGAGGACGATGACGATGAGGAGGAACCTGCGCCCGTCGCCGCCGCTCCGGTCCGCCAGCGCCGGCGTGCCGCGGCACGACCCGCCGGTCCACCCAGCCAGGACTGAGCGGTTTGACCCTCTCCCCGCTGGTCACGTACCCTTGACCAGTTGTCTCCAGGGCCAGCCCACCGGCTGGCCCGGGGCAGGGACTGCAGATCCCGCACCCAGACCCGCACGCACACCCTCGGGTGATGCGCGCCCGCACGCGAAGTAGAGGATGACCAACGATGGCAGCGCAAACAGCCACGTACGCGATCGTCAAGACCGGTGGCAAGCAGTACAAGGTCGCCGCCGGTGACATCGTCAAGGTGGAGAAGCTCGACGTCGAGCCCGGCGGCACCGTGTCGCTGCCCGTCGCACTGGTCGTCGACGGCGCCACCGTGACCACCGACGCCAAGGCGCTGGAGAAGGTCGCGGTCACCGGCGAGGTCCTCGAGCACACCAAGGGTCCGAAGATCCGCATCCACAAGTTCAAGAACAAGACCGGCTATCACAAGCGCCAGGGGCACCGTCAGCAGCTGACGGTCCTCAAGGTCACCGGCATCAAGTAGCGACGGGAGCGACAGACATGGCACACAAGAAGGGCGCTTCCAGCTCACGCAACGGGCGCGACTCCGCAGCCCAGCGGCTCGGCGTGAAGCGATTCGGCGGTCAGATCGTCAAGGCCGGCGAGATCCTGGTCCGTCAGCGTGGCACCCACTTCCACCCGGGTGTCAACGTCGGCCGCGGCGGCGACGACACGCTGTTCGCGACCGCCCCAGGCGCTGTCGAATTCGGCACCAAGCGCGGCCGCAAGTTCGTCAACATCGTGCGCGTCGCCCGCACTGACGCCTGACTTCTTTCTCCATCGTCGAGATCGACGTTCCGGCGCCGTGCACCCGCACAACCGCGCCCATACGTCGGTTTCGGCTGAGAGAGGAGGACTCCGATGACCCGGTTCATCGACCGCGTCGTCATCCACGCCCGCGCGGGTAACGGCGGGAATGGCTGCGCCTCGGTGCACCGCGAGAAGTTCAAGCCTCTCGGCGGTCCCGACGGCGGCAACGGCGGGCGCGGCGGCAGCATCGTCTTCGTCGTCGACCCGCAGGTACACACGCTCCTCGACTTTCACTTCCATCCCCATGTGGTGGCGCCCTCGGGCAAGCAGGGCGCGGGCAGCAACCGCGACGGCGCCGCGGGCGCCGACCTCGAGGTCAAGGTTCCCGACGGCACCGTCGTCCTCGACGAACAGGGCCGTATGCTCGCCGATCTCGTCGGTGCAGGCACCCGCTTCGAAGCCGCCGCCGGCGGACGCGGCGGGCTCGGCAACGCCGCGCTGGCCTCACGGGCGCGCAAGGCCCCGGGTTTCGCGCTGCTCGGCGAGAAGGGCGAGGTCCGCGACCTCACGCTCGAACTGAAGACCGTCGCCGACGTCGGCCTGGTCGGCTTCCCCTCGGCAGGCAAGTCGTCGTTGGTGTCGGCGATCTCGGCGGCCAAGCCGAAGATCGCGGACTACCCGTTCACCACGCTTGCGCCCAATCTCGGCGTGGTCTCGGCGGGCGATCACACGTTCACCGTCGCCGATGTCCCCGGTCTGATCCCGGGCGCCTCCGAAGGGCGCGGCCTCGGTCTGGACTTCTTGCGCCACATCGAACGCTGCGCGGTGCTGGTGCACGTGGTCGACTGCGCCACCCTGGAACCCGGGCGCGACCCGGTCTCTGACATCGAGGCGCTGGAGGCCGAGATCGCGGCCTACACCCCGACCCTGCAGGGTGACACCACGCTCGTGGACCTCGCCGAGCGGCCACGTGCGGTGGTGCTCAACAAGATCGACGTGCCCGACGCCCGGGAGCTGGCCGAGTTCGTCCGCGACGAGATCGATCGCCGGTTCGGCTGGCCGGTCTTCGAGGTCTCGACGGTCACGCGAGAAGGACTGCGGCCGTTGACTTTCGCTCTGTGGGACATGGTGGCGGCCTACCGTGCCGCTCAACCGGAGGTGGTGCCGCGCCGCCCGGTGATCCGGCCGATCGCCGTCGACGAGACCGCGTTCTCCGTCGAACCCGACGGCGAGGGCGGCTTCGTCGTGCGGGGCACCCGCCCTCAGCGCTGGGTGGCGCAGACGAACTTCGACAACGACGAAGCGGTCGGATATCTCGGTGACCGGCTGGCCCGGCTCGGCGTCGAGGACGAACTGCTCAAGCTCGGCGCGAAGCCCGGGTGCGCGGTCACGATCGGCGACATGACGTTCGACTGGGAGCCGCAGACCCCGGCCGGGGTCGACGTGCACCTGTCCGGCCGCGGCACCGACATCCGCCTCGAGCAGAACGAGCGGGTGTCGGCCGACGAGCGCAAGGCGGCACGGAAAGCCCGCCGGGAGAGCCCGGACGACGATCGATGAGCCGGCACCGGGACGCGATCCGTACCGCGCGGTCCGTCGTCGTCAAGATCGGCACCACCGCCTTGACCACCCCGAGTGGCGAATTCGACCGGAGCCGTCTGGAACACCTCGCCGACGCGATCGAAGCGCGGATGAAGTCGGGTTCGGATGTGGTGATCGTGTCCTCCGGGGCGATCGCCGCGGGCATCGAGCCGCTGCGGTTGACCCGGCGGCCCACCGATCTGGCGACCAAGCAGGCCGCGGCCAGCGTGGGCCAGGTCGCGCTGGTGAATTCCTGGAGTGCGGCGTTCGGACGCTATCAGCGCGCGGTGGGGCAGGTGCTGCTGACCGCGCATGACATCTCGATGAGGGTGCAGCACACCAACGCCCAGCGCACGCTTGACCGGTTGCGGGCGCTGCACGCGGTGGCGATCGTCAACGAGAACGACACGGTGGCCACCAACGAGATCCGCTTCGGCGACAACGACCGGCTGTCGGCGCTGGTGGCACACCTCGTCGGCGCCGATGCGCTGATCCTGCTCTCCGACGTCGACGGGCTCTACGACAGTGATCCGCGAAAAGGTGATGCGCACTTCATCTCCGAGGTTGCCGGACCCGCGGATCTGGACGGGGTGACAGCGGGCCGCGGGAGTCACCTGGGGACCGGCGGCATGGTCTCGAAGCTGTCCTCGGCGCTGCTGGCGGCCGACGCGGGCGTACCGGTGTTGCTGGCCGCGGCCTCCGACGCGGCCGCCGCCCTGGACGGCGCCTCGGTGGGCACCGTGTTCGCGCCGCGTTCCGAGCGGATGTCGGCACGCCGGTTCTGGGTGCGCTACGCCGCCGAAGCGGCCGGCGCCTTGACCCTCGACGAGGGTGCGATCAATGCCGTTGTGCGCCAACGTCGCTCACTGCTGCCCGCCGGCATCACGGCGGTGTCCGGCCGATTCTACGGCGGCGATGTCGTCGAGCTGCGGGCCCACGATTCGACCATGGTCGCCCGCGGCGTGGTGGCCTACGACGCGGCGGAACTGGCGACGATGCTGGGCCGTTCGACCTCGGACCTGCCCGCCGAGATGCGGCGTCCCGCTGTGCACGCCGACGACCTCGTCGCGGTCTAGGAGTCTGCTGAATTAATCCCGCGTGCCGGGGTGGGTTGTACTGGGGTTTTGGGGACAATTGGTGGGTGCAGGGTCGTTCTGATGATCAGCGTGAGTTGTTGGATGCCGAATCAGTAGCGGGGCATCTTCTGAAGTCCGACAGTGTGTTTGCGTTCCTGGCCACGCATCGGTCGGAGTTGTTTCCCGAGGAGATGTTCGCCGATCTGTTTCCCTCGCGCCGTGGCCGGCCGAGTGTTCCTGCTGAAGTGATGGCCAGTGTGATCACCTTGCAGGCCCTGCATGGCTTGTCCGATAACGAGACCGTGGACGCGGTGACCTTCGATCTGCGGTGGAAGGCGGCCTGCGGGCTGCCGATCACCGAGGCTGCGTTCCATTCGACGACGTTGACGTATTGGCGGCGGCGGCTGGCGGGTTCGCAGCGCCCGAACCGGATCTTCGAGGCGGTCAGGGCGGTGGTCGCAGCGACTGGGGTGTTGGCAGGACGGACGCGGCGGGCGTTAGATTCCACGGTCCTCGACGATGCGGTCGCCACGCAGGACACCGTGACACAGTTGATCGCCGCGATCCGGCGGGTCCGCCGGGAGGTCGGCGGTGCGGTCGAGGTCGTCGAGGTTCATTGCACCGCTCACGACTACGACGATGCGGGAAAGCCGGCGATCGCGTGGGATGACAAGACCGCTCGCGAGCTGCTGGTCGACGGACTGGTCGGGGATGCGCACCGGCTGCTCGGGCATCTGCCCGAGCAAAATCTCGCGCAGCGGCGGTCGCGTTGTTGGCGCTGCTCAGCGGCCAGGATGTCGAACCCGTCGAGGGCTCTGACGGCACCGACGGGCAGTGGCGCATCGCTCGGCAGGTGGCCTCGGATCGAGTGATCTCCACCGTCGACCCCGAAAGTCGCCACGTGCACAAGTCGGTGCACCGTCGCCAGGACGGGTTCAAGGCCCACATCGCCGTGGAACCCGAGACCGGAATCATCACCGATTGCGCGTTGCGCCGCGCCAACGGAACCGCCGATAGTGAGGCCACCGTCGCAGCGGATCTGCTCGAAGCCGAAAGCGGCCCGGTCGCGGTCCTGGCCGATTCGGCATACGGATCCGGGCAGTTCCGCGCTCATCTGGTCGAGCGCGGCTACCGCGACGTGGTCAAGCCCGCGCCGGTGCGTCCAGCGGTTCCCGGTGGGTTCACCGTCGACGACTTCACCGTCGATCACGCGCGAGCACAGGTGACCTGCCCGGCGGGTGTGACCCGTTCCCTCACAGCGGCCGGCAATGCGGTGTTCGGTATCGCGTGCGCCGACTGTGTTCTGCGGGCCCGCTGCACCGCCGCGATCGACGGCAAGACACTGAAGGTGCGACCGCACGACGCGCTGCAACGACAAGCCCGCCGCCGAGCCCGGGATCCATTGTGGATCAACGAGTATCGACAACATCGCCCCATGGTGGAGCGTTCGATCGCGTGGCTGACTCGAGGCAACCGCAAAGTCCGATACCGTGGCGTGGCGAAAAACGATCACTGGCTGCACCATCGCAGCGCCGCGTTGAATCTGTGCCGCCTGCTCACCATGGGCCTGACCCACACCGGCACCGCCTGGGCGCTGGCCTGAGGCCGACACAAACCAGAGGCTTGCCCTCACCCGCGACCGATGCCACGCGCAAGACGGCGGGGTGACCCTCGACCTGTCGACCTCCGGGTCTGACTTAACCCACGCGCCGCAGAGCGCTTTGAGACACCCCGCCCCACAAGCCACTAATTCAGCAGATTCCTAGCGGTCCTTCCACCGCTGCACGCGCCGCTCGGCGGCGTCGATCGCGTCGTCGTCGGCGCGGCGGACCGGCACGCCGTGCGCCTGCGCGGTGGCGATCAAGGCGTCGCGCACGGCCGGGTCGGCCATCAGCAGCGTGGCGAGCACGCCCGCCGACAGTGTGCGGTTGCGGATCATGCCTCGGTAGTTGACCTCTGCGGGAATACGCACGTCCAGCAGACCCGCCACCGCGCCACCGGCGGTCGCCACGAGCGCCGTGAGCACCGCGTCGGAGGCCAGGTCGAGCAGCAGCCCCCGCCCGGGGAAGCGGGGCAGCGGCAGCTTGCCGATCTGTGCGTCGAGCGCGTCGGAGAGCAGATAGCCGATCAGACTGTGCGTTTCGACGCTCTTGACGTCGGCCCAGTCCACCGCGTCGCCGTCGAACTCCACCGCGTCAGCGCTGATGCCCAGGCCCCCGACGTGATTGAGCAGACGCAACACGGTGCTCAGCGGCGCGGGCGCGCGGGTGAGGCCGGCGACGGCGTCGCCGATGCCGGCGCTCCAGCGGCCCGACACCGGCCCGGCCGGGGGACGCAGCCTCGGCAGCACGGAGGTCACCACCGCTACGCCGAACTCGCCACGGCGGGCAGCTCGTCGGCGAGCAGCGCGAGCATCGGTGAGCACCCGTTGTCGATCTTCACCGTCGCCAGGTCGTCGCCCCGGGTCCGGCCGCGGTTGACGATCGCGACGGGCACGCCGCGGGCCGCCGCGTGCCGGACGAAGCGGTAACCGGAGTACACGGTGAGCGACGAGCCGGCGACCAGCAGTGCGTCCGCGTCGTCGACCATCGAATACGCCTCGTCCACTCGGCTTTTCGGCACACTTTCACCGAAGTAGACGATGTCGGGCTTGAGCATGCCGCCGCACTTCGGGCAGTCGACGATCCGAAAGCTGGTGGTGTCGCCGACGACTGCGTCGGCGTCCGGGGCGACCGCGATGCTGTCCACCCCGCGAACCCTCTCCCGGAACCCGGGATTGGCCGCCTCGAGCAACTCGTCGAGCGCCGCCCTGGACATGCCGTGGCCGCAGTCCAGACACACGACGTGCACATAGGTGCCGTGCAGGTTGATCACGGCACGACTGCCCGCCTTGGTGTGCAGCAGGTCGACGTTCTGGGTGATCAGCCCCGTCACGACGCCGGCGCGTTCCAGCGCGGCCAGCGCGCGGTGCCCGGCGTTGGGTCGGCGCTCGTCCATGTGCCGCCACCCGACGTGGTTGCGGGCCCAGTACCGCTGCCGGAACACCGGGTCGGAGGTGAACTGGCGGATCGTCATCGGGTTCGCCGGCGGCGAGTCCGGTCCGCGGTAGTCCGGAATCCCGGAGTCGGTCGACATTCCCGCCCCGGTGAGGACGGCGACGCGCCGGCCCCGCAGGGCGGTGACCAACTCGGGGGATTCCACGCTGTCGAGGATAGGTGGCCGCGCGTCCGCGCTGCTCAGGGCAGGCAGTCGGCCGCCGTGACGATCTCGGCGCTCATGTTTCGCTCCATCATCTGCAGCGCCGCGTCACCCAGCGCCGGGTCGATGTGGGCGACCGCGTCGCGGGGGATGACCACGGGGAAGTGCCGCACGTAGGCGTCCAGGGCGGTGTAGAGGATGCACTGTTCGGTGACCTGGCCGGTCAGCACGAGACGCTCGGGTTCGAGCTGTGTGAGCAGGTACGCCAGTGAGGTCGCGTAGAAGGCGCTGTGCCGCACCTTCGTCATCACCCGCAGGCCCTGCTGCGGCACGATCGGCTTCACGAGGTCGGGCCGTTCGCCGTCCAGGGCACTGCGCACGATGTCGCTGAACTCGGCGCTGAAGTCGCCGTAGTTGTCGTTGACGTAGACGACGTCGGCGTCGTCGCGATCGTGGGCCGAGGCGACCAACCGGCTCAGCGGGTCGATGATCGGCTCGACGTGCGGGATCAGCTTCTCGGCATCCGGGTGCCGGTAGGTGTTCATCATGTCGATGACGAGAATGACCGTGTCGCTCATGGGGCCGTGCATACCCGGGAAAATTGCGGGGACACAATGAGGCATGGACTTTTACTCGGCGTATCAGCAGGGCTTCGTCCGTATCGCCGCGTGCACCCATCACACCGCGCTGGCCGACCCCGCCGCGAACGCCGAGACGGTGCTGCGTATCGCCCGGGACTGCGATGACGACAACGTCGGCTTGGCGGTGTTCCCGGAACTGACGCTGTCGGGTTACTCGCTCGAGGACATCGTGATGCAGGACGCGCTGCTCGACGCGGTCGAGGAGGCGGTCCTGCAGGTGGCGGCCGGGTCGGCGGCGCTGCTGCCGGTGCTCGTCGTCGGCGCGCCGTTGCGGCACCGGCACCGCATCTATAACACCGCGGTCGTGATCCACCGCGGCCGGGTGCTGGGCGTGGTTCCCAAGTCCTACCTGCCGACCTACCGCGAGTTCTACGAGAAGCGCCAGATCGCGGCAGGCGACGACGAGAGCGGCGAGATCCGGCTCGGCGATACGGACGTGCCGTTCGGGCCGGACCTGCTCTTCGCCGCCGACGACCTGCCGAACTTCGTGCTGCACGTGGAGATCTGCGAGGACATGTTCGTGCCGGTCCCGCCGAGCGCCGAAGCCGCGCTGGCGGGTGCGACCGTGTTGGCCAACCTGTCGGGCAGCCCGATCACGATCGGCCGGGCCGAGGACCGCGCGCTGCTGGCCCGTTCGGCCTCGGCGCGATGCCTGGCGGCCTACGTCTACGCCGCCGCGGGGGAGGGCGAGTCGACCACCGATCTGGCCTGGGACGGCCAGACCATGATCTGGGAGAACGGCGTCTGCCTCGCGCAGTCCGAACGGTTCCCGAAGGGTGAGCGGCGCTCGGTCGCCGACGTCGACCTCGTGCTCCTGCGCAACGAGCGGACACGGATGGGCACCTTCGACGACAACCGGCGCCATCACCTGATCGACGACGACGCGTTCCGGCGCATCGGATTCCGGCTCGATCCGCCCGGGGGTGACATCGGGCTGCTGCGTGAGGTGGAACGGTTCCCGTTCGTGCCCAACGATCCGGCTCGGCTCGAGCAGGACTGCTACGAGGCATACAACATCCAGGTCTCCGGGCTCGAGCAGCGGCTGCGCGCGCTGCACTACCCCAAGGTGGTGCTCGGCCTGTCGGGCGGTCTGGATTCCACGCACGCTCTGATCGTCGCGGCGCGGGCGATGGACCGCGAGGAGCGTCCCCGCAGCGACATCCTCGCGTACACCCTGCCGGGTTTCGCCACCGGCGAGCGGACGAAGAGCAACGCGACCCGCCTGGCCGAGGCGCTCGGGGTGACGTTCGAGACCATCGACATCAAGGCCACCGCCGAGCTGATGCTCAAGGAGATGGACCACCCGTTCTCGCGCGGCGAGAAGGTCTACGACGTCACGTTCGAGAACGTGCAAGCCGGCTTGCGCACCGACTACCTGTTCCGCCTGGCCAACTTCAAGGGTGGCATCGTCCTGGGCACCGGGGACCTGTCGGAGCTCGCGCTGGGCTGGTCGACCTACGGGGTGGGCGACCAGATGTCGCATTACAACGTCAACGGCGGCGTGCCCAAGACGCTGATCCAGCATCTGATCCGCTGGGTGATCTCCTCGGAGCAGTTCGACCCGACCGTCAACGAGGTGCTCGCCGACGTGCTCGACACCGAGATCAGCCCGGAACTGGTGCCCGCCGGGGAGGACGAGGAGATCCAGAGCAGCCAGGACAAGGTGGGTCCGTATGTGCTGCAGGACTTCTCACTGTTCCAGGTGCTGCGCTACGGATTCCGGCCCTCGCGGGTGGCGTTCCTGGCCTGGCATGCGTGGAGCGACGCCGACCGCGGGGACTGGCCCTTCGGCATCCCCGAGGAGAAGCGACCGTCGTTCACGCTGAAGGAGATTCGGCACTGGCTGCAGGTGTTCGCCCAGCGCTTCTACTCGTTCAGCCAGTTCAAGCGCTCCGCGCTGCCCAACGGGCCCAAGGTGTCCGCGGGCGGCTCACTGTCGCCGCGCGGCGACTGGCGCGCTCCGTCCGACATGTCGGCGCGCACGTGGCTCGACGAGATCGAAGGTTCGGTGCCGGAGAGCTAGCGGCGCGGTGTCATGCGCAGCACGGGTCGCCGCGCCAAGCGTTGACGCCCTCGCGCACCGCGATCGCCGCGATCCCCAGGGCTGCAACCGAATCCGCCCATCCCCAGCCGAGGGTGCTGTTGAGCACGAGCCCGATCAGCAGCACGGCGGACAGGTAGGTGCACAGCAGGGTCTGCTTCGAATCCGCCACCGCCGACCGCGACCCCAGTTCGCGTCCGGCGCGGCGCTGGGCCAGCGACAGCACGGGCATCACCGCAAGGCTCAGCGCGGCGACCACGATGCCCAGCACGGTGGGCCGCGGTTCCCGGATGCCCGCCAGCGACAGGGCGGCGTCGACGGTGACGTAGGCGGCCAGAGCGAAGAAGGAGAACGCGATGAAGCGCAGCGCCGACTTCTCCCGAGTCTCGGGGTCCGCCGCCGAGAACTGCCACGCCACCGCAGCAGCCGACGACACCTCGATCACCGAATCGAGCCCGAAGCCGATCAGCGCCGAAGAGGACACCCGCGATCCTTCGGCGAGCGCCACGACCGCCTCGACGATGTTGTAGGTGATCGTTGCGGCGACCAGCAGGCGCACGCGGCGGGTGAGTACCGCCCGGCGGTCGCCGGAGATCGTCATCAGCAGCACGCCTGCCCGTCAGAGCCGGCCGTCGATGCGCAGTTCCGGGTGCACCCACTCGGGCGACCGGCGCTCCTTGAACGCCAGGAACCCCTCGATGGATTCGGGCGCGCCGAGGCTGGCCTGCATGCCGATGCGGTCGTAGAGCCCGAGGTAGCTGTCCAGGCTCGCCTTGATCACCGACCGGGCGTGCGGCGCGGTGCGACAACACTGGGCGAGCACCTCCCGGGCGGCGTCCTGCAGCTCGTCATGCGGCACCACCCGCGCGACCATGCCCCACTCCAGCGCCTCGGCCGCCGACAGCGTACGGCCGGTGAACATCAGGTCGCGGGTGCGTACCGGACCGATCAGGCGCGCGAGCATGTGGCTGTAGTACGTGTCGGCGATGCCGCGGTAGAGCTCGGGAACGCGGAACGTCGCCCGCTCGCTCACCACTGCCATGTCGGCGCACAACGCGATCTGCAGGCCACCGCCCTGGCACAGCCCGTTGACCGCGGCGACGACCGGCTTGGCGGACTGGCGCAGCGTGTCGAACGGCAGCGCGTCCATGCCCAGCGCCGACCCGAAGGTCAGCCAGTTGTCGGCCCCGCCGCCACCCATGTCGCCGCCGGGGGCGAACACGTCGCCGGTGCCGGTGATGAGCAGACCCGCCAGATCCGGATCGCCGTCGACGTGCTTGACCGCGTACTTGATGCCGAAGTACATCGCCGGGGTCATCGCGTTGCGCGCTTCGGGCCGGTCGAGGGTGCACACCCCGAACGCCTTCTCCCGGGTGAAGCGCAGATACGGCGTGCCGAGCCAGTCGCCGTCAGGGGGTCGGGGCGAAGTCGTCACGGCGTCGTCCTCACGGTCGGGACGTCACATGTCTTGGCCAAGGACGTCGTCGATGGCCTCACTGTAGGGCGCGCAGTCGCCGGCGCCGTGCACCAGTGTCGCCAGTGCTCCCGCAGCCGCGGCGCGCCGCAGCGCGGTCTCGACGCCGGTGGTCCACGCGGCGGCCAGCACCCCGGCGAACACGTCACCGGCCCCGGTCGTGTCCACCGCCTCCACTGCGGGTGCGGGCACGTCGACGCCGATGCCGTCGCCGCGGTAGGAGACGCCCTCGGCGCCGCGCGTCACGACCAGGTGCGCCACGCCGGCCTCGACCCAGTCCGGCGCCTCGGTCTCGTTGACGACGATGACGTCGGCGTGGTCGGCCAGGCGGGCCCGCTCGCCGGGGTCGGGGACGGCTGGCGAGGCGTTGACGACGACCACCGCCCCGGCCTCCCGCCCGACCCCCGCCGCGGCGACCGCGGTGGCGATCGGGATCTCCAGCGAGATGAGCACGACGTCGCTGTCGGCGATCACCGACCGGATGGCGGCCGAGCTGAGCGCCAGGTGTGCGTTGGCCCCCGGTGCGACGACGATGGAGTTCTCGGCGTCCGCGTCGACGATGATCGCTGCCGTCCCGCTGGGGCCGGGCACCTCGACCGTCGCCTCCAGGCCCACACCATTGGCCCGCAGATGCGCCCGCAGTTCCGCCGCCGCGCCATCGGTGCCCAATGCGGCGACCAGGTCGACGCTCGCACCGTCCCGGGCCGCCGCGACGGCCTGATTCGCCCCCTTGCCGCCGGGGGAGAGTGAGAGCTCCGACGCCAGCACCGTCTGGCCCGGCCGGGGCAGCGACGCGACCGTGAAGGAGAGGTCGGCATTGACACTGCCGACCACGCAGATCCTCGCCATCGCGGCAACGCTACGCTGGGCTAATGAGTCTGCACGCACCGGAGCGCAGCGCGGTGGCCGACGATCTGCGCGGGCAGGTGCACGACGCCGCCCGCCGCGCCCGCGTCGCGTCGCGCGGGCTGGCGACGCTGAGCACCGAGGCCAAGAACCAGGCGCTGCGCACAGCCGCCGACCACATTCTGATGAACACCCGCACCATCCTGGAAGCCAACGAGGCGGATCTGGCCGCGGCGCGCGACGCGGGCACGCCCGAGGCGATGCTGGACCGGCTGGCGCTGACCCCGACGCGGGTCGAGGGCATCGCCGACGGACTGCGCCAGGTCGCCGGCCTGCCCGACCCGGTCGGTGAGGTGCTGCGCGGGCGGACCCTGCCCAACGGCCTGCAGTTGCGTCAGCAGCGCGTCCCGCTCGGGGTGGTCGGCATCGTCTACGAGGGCCGGCCCAATGTCACCGTCGACGCGTTCGGGCTCACCCTGAAATCCGGCAACGCCGTCCTGCTGCGGGGCAGTTCGTCGGCGGCGCGGTCCAACGCCGCGCTGGTCGACGCTTTGCGCGCCGCGCTGGCCACCGAGGGACTCGACGTCGACGCAGTGCAGTTGCTTCCGAGTGCGGACCGGGCCAGCGTCACGCACCTGATCCAGGCGCGCGGCCTGGTCGACGTGGTGATCCCGCGCGGCGGAGCCGGGCTGATCGACGCGGTCGTGCGCGACGCGCAGGTCCCCACGATCGAGACCGGTGTCGGCAATTGCCATGTCTACGTTCATTCCTCGGCTGATCTGGACATGGCCGAGGCCATCGTGCTCAACGCCAAGACGCGGCGGCCCAGCGTCTGCAACGCCGCCGAGTCGCTGTTGATCGACGCGGCCGTCGCCGACGTCGCGGTGCCGCGGCTGACCGGCGCGCTGCAGGCGGCCGGGGTGACGGTGCACGCCGACCCGTCCGACGAGGAGTTGCGCGCGGAGTTCCTGTCGATGGACATCGCGCTGGCGGTCGTCGACGGGATCGACGCGGCGATCGCCCACATCAACACCTACGGGACGGGCCACACCGAGGCCATCGTCACCACCGATCTCGCTGCCGCGCAACGGTTCACCGAACGAGTCGACGCCGCGGCGGTGATGGTGAACGCGTCGACGGCGTTCACCGACGGGGAGCAGTTCGGTTTCGGCGCCGAGATCGGCATCTCCACCCAGAAGCTGCACGCCCGCGGCCCGATGGGGCTGCCCGAGTTGACGTCGACCAAGTGGATCGTCTGGGGTGACGGCCACACCCGTCCGGCCTGAGTCAGGAGAAAACCACACGTGAGCGTCCCCGCACGCCCGGCGCCGCTGTTCGCCGACATCGACGATGTCGCGCGCCGGCTGGCCGAGACCGGCTACCTGCCCGACACCGCCACCGCGACCGCGGTGTTCCTCGCCGACCGGCTCGGCAAGCCCCTGCTGGTCGAGGGCCCGGCGGGCGTGGGCAAGACCGAACTGGCCCGCGCGATCGCCCAGGCCACCGGCTCGGGGCTGGTGCGGCTGCAGTGCTACGAGGGCGTCGACGAGGCGCGTGCGCTGTACGAGTGGAACCACGCCAAGCAGATCCTGCGCATTCAAACGGGCAACCAAGGCGGTCAGGGCGACTGGGACCAGACCAAGATGGACGTCTTCTCCGAGGAGTTCCTGCTCTCCCGGCCGCTGCTCACCGCGATCCGGCGCACCGACCCGACGGTGCTGCTGATCGACGAGACCGACAAGGCCGACATCGAGATCGAAGGTCTGCTGCTCGAGGTCCTCAGCGACTTCGCGGTCACGGTGCCCGAACTCGGCACGATCGTCGCCGAGCGCAAACCGCTGGTCGTGCTGACCTCCAACGCGACCCGCGAGCTGTCCGAGGCGCTCAAGCGCCGCTGCCTGTTCCTGCACATCGACTTCCCCGACCCGGATCTGGAGCGGCGCATCCTGCTGTCGCGGGTGCCCGAGCTCCCCGAGCACCTGGCCGGTGAGCTGGTGCGCATCGTCGGCGTGCTGCGCGGCATGGCGCTGAAGAAGGTGCCGTCGGTGGCGGAGACGATCGACTGGGCGCGCACGGTGCTGGCGCTGGGTCTGGACACCATCGACGACGAGCTGATCGCCGCGACGCTCGGGGTGGTGCTCAAGCATCAGTCCGATCAGGTCAAGGCGTCAGGGGAGCTGAGGCTCAACTGATGGCGCCCCGACGCACCCGCCCGCCCCAGCCCCTGGCGCCGCACGGAATCCCCGGCCACCTGGTCGAATTCGTCGAGGCGCTGCGCGGGTCCGGGATCGCGGTGGGTCCGTCGGAGACGGTGGACGCCGGCCGGGTGATGAGTGTGCTCGGTCTGGGAGATCGGCTGGCGCTGCGCGAGGGCATCGCGTGCGCGGTGCTGCGCCGACCGGACCACCGGGACACCTACGACGCGCTGTTCGATCTGTACTTCCCGGCCGCGCTGGGCGCCAGGACCGTGCTGGACGACTCCGAGGACGGCGAGGGGCTGCCGCCCGACGACGTCGAGGCACTGCGCCAGGCACTGGTCGACATGCTCTCCGAGAACGAGGAACTCGCCAACCTGGACGAGCGGCTGGCGGCGATGATCGCCCAGATCGTCGAGGCCTACGGCCGGTACAACTCCAGCCGCGGACCGTCGTACTCGTCGTACCAGGCGCTCAAGGCGATGAGCCTGGACGACCTCGAGGGGCGGCTGCTGGCCGGTCTGCTGGCGCCCTACGGCGAGGAACCCAGTCCCACGCAGGAGCAGATCGCCAAAGCGCTTGCCGCTCAACGTATCGCACAGCTCCGCCGGATGGTGGAGGCGGAGACCAAGCGGCGCACCGCCGAGCAGCTGGGCCGCGAGCACGTGCAGACCTACGGGGTGCCGCAGCTGGCCGAGAACGTCGAGTTCCTGCGCGCTTCGGGGGAGCAGCTGCGGCAGATGCGCCGCGTGGTCGCGCCGCTGGCGCGGACGCTTGCCACCCGGCTGGCCGCACGCCGGCGGCGTTCCCGCGCCGGGGAGATCGATCTGCGTAAGACGCTGCGCAAGTCGATGTCGACGGGCGGCGTGCCGATCGACGTCGTACTCAAGAAGCCGCACCCCGCCCGGCCGGAGCTGGTCGTGCTGTGCGACGTGTCGGGATCGGTGGCCGGTTTCAGCCACTTCACGCTGCTGCTGGTGCACGCACTGCGGCAACAATTCTCACGCGTCCGGGTGTTCGCTTTCATCGACACCACCGACGAGGTCACCGAATTGTTCGGCCCCGACGCCGATTTGGCCGTCGCGGTGCAGCGCATCACCCGGGAGGCGGGTGTGTACACCCGCGACGGGCACTCCGACTACGGCCACGCGTTCGTGTCGTTCCTCGACAGGTTCCCGAACGTGCTGTCGCCACGCAGCTCGCTGCTGGTGCTCGGCGACGCCCGCAACAACTACCGCAATCCCGAGGCCGACCTGCTCGCCCACATGGTCAACGCCAGCCGCCACGCGCACTGGCTCAACCCCGAGCCGCGGCACCTGTGGGGCAGCGGCGATTCCGCGGTGCCGCGCTACGAAGACGTGATCACGATGCACGAGTGCCGCTCGGCCAAGCAGCTCGCCTCGGTGATCGACGCGCTCCTGCCCGTCTAGGTCTTCCCGCCGAACTTGCATTCCGCGTGGGTTTTTCGCGGGATTGTGCGCGTGGAATACAGTTTCGGCGCTGGGAAAGCTAGGCGAAGGAGACCATGACCTCGCCGCCCTTGGGGTCGGCGTCGGCGACCAGCGACCACGGCGCCCGGTAGACCCGGCCCGGCGCCGCCGGCCACAGCGTGCGTGTGGTGCCCAGCACCCGTCCGTCCTGCACGGCCCGCAGCACCGGCAGCCGTCGGTACTCGTCGGTCCACAGCAGCAGGTCGCCGCGCGCCGCGGCTCCGCCGTCCAGCGACACGAGTTGCGGCGCAGCCCATCTCAACGGCGGCGTGACCCGGATGCGGGCAGCGGCACGCACCGGCTCCGCGCGGTCGCCGGTGCGCAGCCAGTGCCGTACGGCGGTCGCGACGTGGCGGCCGTCGAGCGCGGCACCGTCGGCGGTGTCCACCGGATGCAGCAGGTTGCCGACCGCGAACACGCCGGGATGGCTCGTCCGGAGCGCGGCGTCGACGGCCGGTCCCCGGGTCGCCGGGTCCATCCGGAGCCCCGCGGCCCGGGCCAGTTCATGGTCGGGTATCCAGTCGCCGGTGAAAACAACCGTGTCGCAATCGATTTCACGGCGCTCAGCACCGCGTTCCACGGTGACCGAACGTACCCGGCCCTTGCCGTGCACGGCGACCAGCCGGGCGCTGGTCAGCACCGGGCCCTTGAGTAGCCCGCGGCCCGCCGCGCGGAACGCGGCGTACGCCTCGGCGCGGGGGTAGCCGCTGATCATCGCCACCGTCGCGCACCCGGCGTCGCGCAGGGTCAACACCGCCGACCAGCTGACCAGTTCGGCACCGACGATCACGGCGCGCGTGCCGACGCGGCCGTGGTGCAGGTGCACGAGGTTCTGCAACTGGCCGGTGGTGTAGACGCCGTCGGGCCGGTCGCCGGGAATCAGCCGCGCCGGACGCGGCCGTTCCCGCGCCCCGGTCGCGAGGATCACCGCGTCGGCGGTGACGGTGCGCACGCCGCGGGGCGAGGTGATCTGCAGCGTCCGCTCACCCGCCCACCCGGTGACCATCGCCTCGGTCTCCAGGTGCGCGCCCGCGTCGGCGGCCATCGCGGTGAGCCGCCGGGCGTAGGCCGGCCCGGAGACGAAGCGCCGCAGATCGCGCAGACCGTACCCGGGATGGTCGCTGTGCCGGGGGATTCCGCCGGTGGCGGCCTCCCTCTCGAGCACCAGCACCTCGCCGTCGACCTCCGGTGCCAGTGCGGCCGCGGCGGTCAACCCGGAGGGTCCACCGCCGACGATCGTGATCGCGACGCGGTTCACCGCGCGGTCCCGGCGGCCAGCAACTGCGCGGTGTGCGCGCCGCAGTAGAAGCCCTGGCACCGCCCGTTCATCACCCGGGTGCGCCGGCGCAGACCGTCCAGATCCGCGGGCGGGATCGGCGAGGCGAACGCGTCGCGGATCTCGCCGGCGCTGACCCGCTCGCAGAAGCACACGATGCGGCCGTATTCCGGGTCGGCGGCGATGCGTTCGGCATCCTGGTACGGCCGCACGCCGACCTCGCCGATGTTCGGCATACGCGGCGGCGGGGGCAGGCCGTCGCGCTCGGTGACGTCCACGCCGGCCTCGGCGAGCAGGCCGGTCACGTACTCGGCCACCGCCATCCCCGAGGTCAGGCCCGTCGACCGGATGCCGCCGACCAGGACGTAGCGGGCGGCGGGGTCGACGTCGATCAGATAGTCGTCGTGATCGCTGGCTGCGCGCAGCCCGGCATAGGTCGCGGTGATCTCCTCGTCGAACAGCGCAGGCATCAGCGCGCGCCCCTTCGACACCAGGAAGTCGAATCCGCTCTCGGAGGTGCCGGTCGCGGTGCGGTCGGTCAGGTTCTCCGACGTCGGGCCCACCATCACGTTGCCGTAGATGGTCGGGCTGACCAGCACACCCTTTCCGCGCGACGACGGCACCGCCAGCACGATCACCGGCACCATCGGCCGGGCGAGCTTGTCGAACACGAGAAGCTCACCGCGCCGCGGTGTGACGGTGAAGCGCTGGTGGCCGAACGCGGCGTCGAGGTGGTCGGCGCCCAGTCCGGCCGCGTTGATCACCCATCGGGCCCGCACGTCGCCGCGGGTGGTGTGCAGGGTGGTGTGCTCGGGTCCCGCGGTCGCGGCCGTCGCCCGGGCGCCGCGCAGCAGGGTGGCGCCCCGGGCGACGGCGTCGGTGGCCAGCGCCAGGTTGGTGGTCCACGTGCAGATGATCGACTCGCCGGGCACGGTCAGTCCGGCCAGCGCGCCGGGCCCCAGATCGGGCACCCGGCGGTAGATCTCTTCGGTCTGCACCAGTCCGCAGTCGCGGTAGCCGTTGCGTTCGGCCTTGACCATCAGGCCGGGCAGCGCGTCGGCCTCCTCCTCGGTCCAGGCCACCAGCATCGCGCCGGTGCGCTCGACCGGGATGCCGGTCTGCTCGGCGTAGGCGCCGAGCAGGTCGTACCCGCGGGCGACGAGCCGGGACTCCAACGTTCCCGGGGTGGCGTCGAAACCGGTGTGCAGCAGGGCCGTGTTGGCCTTGCTGGTGCCGTCACCGACGTCGTCGCGTGCCTCGACCAGCGTGACCGTGAGGTGCGTGGCGGCCAGGGCCCTGGCGATCGCGCATCCGACGATCCCGGCCCCGACGACGACGACGTCGGAGGTGACGTCGGAACTCATGGCGTGCTCTCCTCTACGGCGTGGCGCCAACGCGCCAGGAACTCGGCGGCCCGTGCGGCCGGCCATTCCGGTTGGTAGGTGTGTTGCGGTGCCCAGGTGCCGACCGCGTCGGCGACGGCCAGATCCGGTTCGACGGCGAGCCGGGCGCACGCGGCGGCCCCGAGCGCGGTGGCGTGCTGCGAGGGATAGACGTCGACGGGCATCCGGGCAAGATCGGCCTGCGCCTGCATCAGTGCCGCCGACCGGGTGAGGCCGCCGTCGACACGCAGCCGGGTCAGCGGCCGGCCGAGATCCGCGGACACCAGCTCGGTCAGCGCGGTCACCTGGGCGGCGATTCCCTCGAGCAGCGCGCGCATCAGGTGCCCCCGCTGGCTGGACAGGGTCATCCCGGTGAAGCTGGCCGTCGCCGCGGCGTTCCACCACGGCGCGGCCAGCCCCGCAAGGGCGGGTACGCAGAGCACGCCGTCGCTCGACGGTGCGGCCACGGCGTCGATCTGGTCAGCGGCGGGCACCAGGCCGAGGTCGACGGCCCACCGGATGGCCGAGGCCGCGGTGTAGACCTGGCCGTCGACGCAGTACGCCGTCTGGTCGCGCAGCCGCCACGCCACCGATGTCGTGAGTCCCCACCGGGAGCGCACGGGTTGGGTGCCGAGCTGCGCCAGCAGGAACGCCCCGGTGCCGTACGTGCATTTCGCCGAGCCCGCGTCCAGGCAGCTCTCGGCAAGCAGCGCGGCCTGCTGGTCGACGATGAGTCCGCCCACCGGCAGTGTCGGCCCGAAAACGTCGGTGTGGCCGACGATCTGGTCGCAGGCCACGATCTCGGGCAGGGCTTCGCCGGCCAGTCCGAAGAGGGCGACGAGGTCGTCGTCCCAGGCCGGGTCGTCCAGCGCGGTCAGCAGCGACCGGCTGGCGGTCGACGCGTCGGTGACGAACGCGCCGCACAGCCGGTGCACCAGCCAGGCGTCGGTCGTCGTCACGACGCCGTCGCGGGTCAGGTTCGCCCGGATCCAGGCCATCTTCGGCGCCGAGAAGTAGGGGTCCAGGACGAGCCCGGTCCGCTGGGCGACCTCCCCGGCGTGGCCGGCCAGGGACGCGCACAGGGCTTCGGCGCGCCGGTCCTGCCAGACGATCGCCGGGGTGAGCGCGCGCCCGCTGCCGCGGTCCCAGGCCAGCACGGTCTCACCCTGGTTGGCCAGCGCGACCGCGAGCACGGGCACGCCTGCGTCGGCCAGTGCGCGCCGTCCGGCGGTGACCACGCTGTCGAACAGCGCTTCCGGGTCCTGCTCGACGCCGCCGCCGGGCAGGTATTCCGGCCGCAGGGACACCTCCGCCAGAGCGCACACCTCCCCGCGGTCGTCGACGACGACGGCCTTGGTGCCTGAGGTGCCCTGGTCGATCGCCAGGATGTGTCCGCTCACTCCCGCAGCTCGGCGTCGATGGAAGCCATCGCGGGCATCGTCAGTCCGGCCCGGCCGCGCCGGATCAGCAGGTAGCCCAGGTAGGCCGCGCCGATGGCGACCATGACCAGGACGTAGGCCCAGGCCTGCTTGAAGGCCGCGTCGCGGAACAGCGCCAGCTCGAAGGCCAGCCAGACGACCGCCACCACCAGGATCGGGATCTCCCACACTCCGAGGTCGAACTTGCCGTTAACGGGAAGCGACGTGCGCTTGACCAAGTAGAGCACCACGGTCGAGGCGTACATCACGGCCGGGAGCAGTGTCGCGGCACTGAACAGTGTGAACAGCGCGGTCTCCGAATGCGCGAAGATCGCCAGGATCAGCTGCGCCAGGGCCAGGTAGAGCAGTGTGGCCTTGAACGGGGTGTGGAAGCGCGGCGAGATCTGGCTCCACTGCTGCCAGCCCGGGAACCGTTCGTCTCGGGACATGGCCCAGGTCAGCCGGACGCCGGTGATCATGATGACCAGCCCGCAGGCGAAGATCGCGAGCACCACCATCAACAGCAGCAGCGTGGCGACCACCGACCCGAGGGTCGTGTTGATCACGTCGGCGATCGGGGTGCCCGACTCGGCCAGCGCGACGGGATCCCCGGCGGCCAGCGTCACCGCGATCAGGAACACGAAGCCCAGCACGCCGGAGGCGAGTACGGCGTTGCACATCGCACGCGGCACCACCCGCTCGGGGTCGTGGGTCTCCTCGGCCAGATTGGCCGCCGATTCGAAGCCGACGATCGTGAACGCGCCGAGCAGGAAGCCGAGCATCCACGGCCCGGCCGACGTCCAGTCGCCGAAGCTCCAGAACCCTTCGGCCGGTACGGCGCCCTTGCTGAACAGGTTCGAGAACTCCATGTCGCCGCGCACCGCGGCGACGACGAGCAGCAGAACGGTCAGCAGCGCCATGCCGACGAGCTCCAGGGTGACCAGGCTGTTGTTGACCCTCTCCGCCCACGGCGTCGAGAAGGCCACCAGCAGAGCCTGGATGATCAGCACCGCGGCCGTCATCACCCATGCGATCGTCGCGGTGCTCTCGTAGTCGAGCAGGACGGGCAGGATCGTCGAGGCGATCGTGTAGTCGACCGCGACCACGACGATCGCCAGGAACGTGAACGAGATCCAGCCGATGATCCAGCCCAGGATCGGGTTCGCCAGCCGCGACATCCACTGGTAGTGGTAGCCGGTGACGGGGATCCGGGAGGCCAGCGCGCCGAGCACGAACGCCACGGCGAGCTGCCCGACCACCGCTATCGGCCACGTCCAGATCCCGACCGGGCCGGAGCTGTTGAGCACCGCCCCGTAGGTGGTGAAGATGCCCGTGGCGATCGAGACGAAGGCGAACGCGACGGCGAACGACGCGAACCGGCCGGTTCTGCGCTCCAGAGACTGCGTGTACCCGAACTGCGCAAGCTCTGCCGAGTCGCGGGATTCGCTGCGCGGCGACGGATCGGTCACTGGACCTCCTGCGAGTGGTATAGACCATGTGGTTGGACCACAGTATCGGGCGGGAGGACGGTCCCGTCAACGCCCGGCGTCGATGTTTTACCCGGCTGTCATACGCGCCCCGCGGGCATCGGCGCGACTACTCTGCATGGATGGCATCCGGCACGCCGCTCTACATGTCGATCGCCGCGGACGTCCGCGACCGGATCGCCACCGAGCAGTTGGGCCCGCACACGCTGCTGCCGTCGGAGCGGGAACTCGCCGAACAGCACGGCGTCAGCCGGATGACCGCGCGGCAGGCCCTGTCCCTGCTGGAAAGCGAAGGAGCGGTGTACCGCAAGCCGCCGCGCGGCACGTTCGTCGCCGAACCGCGGGTCCGCTTCCACGTCGGCAGCTTCTCCGAAGAGGTGGCCCGCATGGGCCGCAGGCCGGCGGCCAAGCTGCTGTGGGCCGAGCACCAGATCGCCAAACCCGCTGTCCGCCGCGCACTGGACCTGCCCGAGGGTGCGGCCGTGCACGTCTTCCACCGGTTGCGCACCGTCGACGACGTGCCGTTCGCGTTGGAGACCACGTTCCTGCCTGCCGATCTCACCCCCGGCATCCTCGCCGAGCCCGACGACGGATCGCTGTGGGCGCTGCTGCGCTCGCGCTACGGCATCGAGCTGGCCCGCTCGACCGCCGTGCTGGAGTCGATCGTGCTCGACGATGCGTCCAGCGTGCAGTTGGGGGTGCGCGCCGGGTCGGCAGGCACCCTGCTCACCCGCAGCACCCGCGACGTGCAGGGCCGGTGTGTGGAGTACGCGCGCGACGTCTACCGGGCCGATCGGGCCGCGTTCGAGGTCTCCGAGGATCTGGGCGCGGACCGGCTGTCCTCGGTCTGAGCGCACCCGCGGGCTCGTTTTCGGTCCCGTAAGCTCGCTATTCGTGCGATCGCGACGGCGTCTCGGGGTGATGGGCGGAACCTTCGACCCCATCCACAACGGGCACCTGGTCGCGGCCAGTGAGGTGGCGGACCTGTTCGACCTCGACGAGGTGGTGTTCGTGCCGACCGGGCAGCCGTGGCAGAAGCGCAGCCGGCCGGTGACGGCTGCCGAGGACCGCTACCTGATGACCGTCATCGCCACCGCGTCCAACCCCCGCTTCTCGGTCAGCCGCGTCGACATCGATCGCGGCGGCCCCACCTACACCAAGGACACTCTCCGGGACCTCGGCACGCTCAATCCCGACGCCGATCTGTACTTCATCACCGGCGCGGACGCGCTGGCGTCGATCCTGTCGTGGCAGAACTGGGAGGAGATGTTCTCCATCGCCCGTTTCGTCGGCGTGAGCAGGCCCGGCTACGAACTCGACGGCAAGCACATCTCCGCAGCGATGGCCGAGTTGCCCGCCGACGCGCTGCACCTGGTGGAAGTGCCCGCGCTCGCCATCTCGTCCACGGACTGCCGTGAGCGTGCGGAGACGTCGCGCCCGATCTGGTACCTGGTGCCCGACGGCGTCGTGCAGTACGTCTCGAAGAGAAGCCTCTATCACCGCCCCACAGAAGGAGACCGCCCCTGACCGCCACAGCAGAAGCCATCCACATGGCCGAGGTCGCCGCGCGCGCGGCCGCGGCCAAGCTGGCCGACGACGTCGTCGTCATCGACGTGTCCGATCAGCTCGTCATCACCGACTGCTTCGTCATCGCCTCGGCGTCCAACGAACGTCAGGTCAACGCGATCGTCGACGAGGTCGAGGAGAAGATGCGCCGGGCCGGGTTCAAGCCGGCGCGACGCGAGGGCACGCGCGAAGGCCGGTGGACCCTCCTCGACTACGTCGACGTGGTGGTGCACATCCAGCATCAGGACGAGCGCAACTTCTATGCCCTCGACCGGTTGTGGCGGGACTGCCCGCTCGTGCCGGTCGACCTGGACGGCACGGCCGAGGACGACGCATGACGATCCGCCGGCTGGTGATGCTGCGGCACGGCCAGACCGAGTTCAACGCGGGCAGCCGGATGCAGGGTCAGCTGGACACCGACCTCTCCGACCTGGGTCGTGAGCAGGCCGTGGCGGCCGCCGAGGTGCTGGCCAAACGTCAGCCGCTGCTGATCATCTCGTCGGATCTGCGGCGTGCGCTGGACACCGCGGTCGCTCTCGGTGACCGCTGCGGTCAGTCGGTCAACATCGACGCCCGGCTGCGTGAGACCCATCTCGGTGACTGGCAGGGGATGACGCACGTGGAGGTCGACGACGCCGCACCCGGCGCCCGGCTGGCTTGGCGGGAGGACGCGCGCTGGGCCCCGCACGGCGGCGAGAGCCGTGTCGACGTCGCCGACCGCAGTCTGCCGCTGGTGCGCGAACTGGTGGCCGGTCAACCGGAGTGGGGTGTCGAGGACCCGGATCGACCGGTCGTACTGGTGGCACACGGCGGCCTGATCGCGGCGCTGACCGCGGCGCTGCTGCATCTGCCGGTCGACAACTGGCCCGTGCTGGGCGGCATGGGCAACGCGAGCTGGGTGCAGTTGGCCGGGCACACCCGCCCCCGCGGGGCCGCCGGACAGTTCGACGACATCCGGTGGCGCCTCGACGTGTGGAACGCCTCGGCGCAGGTCGCCAACGATGTCCTCTGACGCGGACCCCGGCCGCAGAACCCTGCTGGTTTTCTGCGATTCCCTGTCGTACTACGGCCCGACCGGCGGACTGCCCGTCGACGATCCGCGTATCTGGCCGAATATCGTTGCCGAACAATTGGATTGGGATGTCGAGCTGATCGGCCGGATCGGCTGGACCAGCCGTGACGTCTGGTGGGCGGCGACGCAGGACCCGCGGTCGTGGGCGGCGTTGCCGCGCGCGGGCGCGGTCGTCTTCGCGACCTCGGGCATGGACTCACTGCCCTCGCCGCTGCCGACGGCGCTGCGAGAATTGATCCGGTACGTGCGGCCGCCGCGGGTACGGCGCTGGGTGCGTGACGGTTACGCGTGGGCGCAACCCCGGTTCTCGCCGATCGCCCGCGCCGCGCTGCCCCCGCATCTGACCGTCGAGTACCTGGAGATGACCAGGGCCGCCATCGATTTCAACCGGCCCGGGATCCCGGTGGTGGCATCCCTGCCGTCGGTGCACATCGCCGCCACTTACGGCAAGGCCCACCACGGCCGTCCCGGCACCGTCGCCGCGATCACCCGCTGGGCCGGCGAGCATAACGTGCCCCTGGTCGACCTCAAGGCTGCGGTCGCCGAACACGTGCTGAGCGGGCGCGGGAACCCTGACGGCATCCACTGGAACTTCGAGGCCCACGAGGCAGTCGCCGGGCTGATGATCAAGGCTCTCGCCGAAGCCGGTGTCTCCGTCTCGGATTCGCGGAGCTGACATGCCGGTGGTGGTGGTCAGTGACTCGTCCTCGCGGCTGGGCGTCGACGACGAGAAGCGCTGGAACATCCGCGAGGTGCCATTGCACGTCCTCGTCGACGGCGACGATCTGCGCGACGGAGTCGACGAGATCCCCTACGACATCCATGATCGCCCCAAGGTGACGACGGCGGGGGCCGCGCCGGCCGACCTGGAGGAGACGTACCGGCAGGCATTGGCCGACAGTGCCGGGGATGGCGTCGTCGCGGTGCACCTGTCGGCCGCTCTGTCGAGCACCTACAGCGCGGCGGTCATCGCTGCTCGGGAGTTCGGATCAGCGGTGCGCGTGGTCAATTCGCGCTCGGCGGCAATGGGCGTCGGGTTCGTCGCCCGCGAGGCGGCGCGCTGCGCGGCCGCGGGCGGGGACGTCGACGCCGTGGAGGCGGCCGCACGCGCCGCCCGGGGACGCTCGCACGTGTTCCTCGTCGTGCACCGGCTGGACAACCTGCGCCGCAGCGGGCGTATCGGCACCGCGTCGTCGTGGCTGGGCACCGCGTTGTCGCTCAAGCCGCTGCTCCGCCTCGACGTCGACGGCCGGTTGGTGCTCGATCAGCGCATCCGCACCATCAGCAAGGCGCATGCAGCGCTGGTGGACCGCGTCGCCGATGTCGTGGGCGAGGCGCCGGCCGACGTCGTGGTGCACCACGTCGACAACCACGACGCCGCTGACGAGCTGGGAGCCGCTCTGACACAGCGGCTTCCGCAATTGACCTCGCTGACCGTCGCCGACATGGGCCCGGTGCTGTCGGTTCACGTTGGCTCCGGAGCCGTCGGCGTCGCCGTGCAGGTCGCCGCGTCGTAGTCGTCAGATCAGTGCCACCGGCCGCAGTTCCACGCAACATTCGCCCCCGGCGGGCGCGAGCACAGCCTCGACGGTCTCGGACTGCAGTCCGTCGAGGACCCCACGCGCGAAGGAAAGGTTGAGCTCGCACACGAGCTTGGGCAACTGGCGCGCAAGCGGGTGGAAGGGGCAGTTGCGAAGCCGGACACACTGCTGCGGAGCGGGGTAGGGCTCGAATCCGTAGTCGGCAAGTGCTTTCTCGGCCAGGCGCATGGTTCGCTCGGCGCTCAGCCGGCCGCCGCGTACCGGCTCGCTCGCGGCCGCCGCCGCGGTGACACCGCGCTCGTGGGCCACACATGCCGCGGCGACCCGTGCCGATCCGTGCTCGTTCTCGGCGAGCACCGCGTGCGCGAGGATGTCGGCGAGCAATCCGTGGCGGCGCGTCGGGATGCTGACATCGAGTTCCGTGTCTGCGAGTGCGTACACCTTCGGCGGGCGACCGGCGCGAGCGTCCATCGGCTGCCGGAAATGGAATTGCAGCAGCCCGGCTTCGACGAGCTTGTCGAGGTGGAAGGCCGCGAGTCTGCGGGAGATGCCCGCCGCAGAGGCCGCTTCGTCGCGGCTGACCGGGCGGCGCTGAGCCCGCGCGAAGTCGTACAGCCGCCAGCGCATGTCGTCGCTCAGCGCTGCCACCGCGCGGATCGACTGGTGACGCGGGGAGCGCGGGGGTCGCTGCACGCTGACACGATAGCGCCAACTGAGCCGGCCGAAATTGCTTCTTGACCCGCGGAGCGGAATAAGACCAAAATCAGTTAACCAAATCCACGACGAGTGGAGGTGGCCGTGAGCACTCGGTCAGAGCAGGCGAAGCACCCCGTCAGCGCGATGCTGGCCGGACCGTACGGGCATCCGTTCCATCCCATCCTGGTCACCGTTCCGATCGGCGCGTGGCTCGCCAGTCTGGTCTTCGACATCGCGTCGCACGTGGTGGCCGATCCGGGCTTCCTGGTCCGAGGAGCCTGGTGGCTGATCGCGATCGGTGTGATCGGCGCGGCGGCCGCTGCCGCGGTCGGCTTCCTGGACCTGCTCGCCATCCCCACGGGCACCCGGGCATTCACGGTGGGCCTCGTGCACATGACGCTGAACCTGGCCGTCACGGCGGGCTATATCGCTGGTTACCTTTGGCGGCAGACACTTTCGATGGACGGGCCGGTGGCTCTCGGACCGCTGGCGTTGTCAGTGGTCAGCTTCGCGGTGTTGGGGGCGTCGGGCTATCTGGGCGGCATGTTGTCCTACCGCTACGGTGTCCGCGTCGCCGACGAGGCCACTCAGGCGACCGGCTTCGTCGGTAGGTGAGAAGTACAGCAGAGGAGGGACTCTCATGGGTATCGCATCGGCGATCGCGTGGATCCTGACGGCCGGAGGCGGCGCTTTCATGCTCGCCAAGTGGGTGAGCGGCGGCGGCCACCGAAAACCGAGCGGCACACACCTCCCGCCGGCGGCCGTCTTCGGGCACTTCGCCCTGGCCGCCCTCGGGTTGGTGCTGTGGATCGTCTACCTGGTCGCCGACAACGATCCCATCGGATGGGTCGCGCTCGCCCTTCTCGTTCCGGTGGCGATCCTCGGGGTGGTGATGCTGGCCCGCTGGCTCCCTGTGCGCCAAGGGCGATCTCAACCCGTCGGCGCGCGAGTGCAGCAGGCGGGCGAGGCGCCAGAGCGGTCGTTCCCGGTGCCGGTCGTGGTGGGGCACGGTGTCCTCGCCGTGGTGACGATCGTGCTTGCGCTGTTGGCGATCAGAGCCAGCTGACCCGAACGTCAGACCGCCGCCCGGCCCGTGATCGGCGGAAGATCGGCCAGCGTCACGATGCCCGGCGGTGCGGCGACCACGGCGGGTACCGCGTTGGTCACCGGCATCGCGGTGTAGATCATGCCCAACCCCATGAAACCCGGTTCGGTCCAGTCCCTGGGCGGCAGGCAGTGCACGACGGTGCGCATGTTGGGCAGCCCGAACACCTGCACGACGTGGCCGTGCTCGAGGGGTTTGGGAGGGCTCACGTGCTCACCCATGATCCAGTTGAACCCGACGCTGACGACGTTGCGCTCGCCCACCCAGCCGCGGTGATAGCCCATCACCCCGGCAACCGTGCCCTGCGGAATCGTCATGAAGCCGAGGTCGCTGTCCCCGGTCGCGGCAGTGAACGTCACGTCGAAGGTCAGCCGGTCCAGCGTCACGCCGATGGCGTCGGCCATCATGGCGGCCGATTCGGCGAACACCTCGCTCTCGCGGCGCACGCTCTCGGCCAGCCCCGGGGTGTCGGGGTCCTGCGAGAAGCCCATCGCGGTCTGGGTGCCTGCCGACTCGTAGGTCGAGCAGTCCACCGATTCGGTGATGCGGATCTCGTCGACGCGCTCGCAGGCGCCGCTGAGGACCATGCCCACCAGATTCGACATGCCAGGGTGTGCGCCGCTGCCGAAGATCGTCGAATTGCCTCGCTCACAAGCGGTTCGGATGCGCTGCAGATCCTCGGGCGACTGCTTGCCCCCGGTGATCCACGCGGCCGACGTACACACGTTGACGCCGGCCTCGAGCAGGCGGACCAGCTCGTCGATGCTGGGCCACAACGGGTTGTAGCAGCATGCGTCGGGCCGCAGGGCGAGCAGCGCGTCGATGTCGTTCGTGGCCGTCACCCCGGTCGGTTCGGGCCGGCCGGCGAGTTCGGCCGCGTCGACGCCGACCTTGTCCGCGCCGTGCGCGTAGACCCCGACGAGGTCCATGTCATCGCGGCCGATGATCGCGTGCAGTGAGCGGCGGCCGATGTTGCCGGTGGTCCACTGGATGACGCGCAGAGGTCGCTCGGTCGGCATGGCGTCAACCTACCGCCTCTAAGGTGGCCGCATGACTGACTCGACACCCGTGGCTGTCGTGACCGGTGCCAGCCGCGGAGCGGGCCGCGGCATCGCCACCGCCCTGGCCGCCCGAGGATGGCGGGTGTACGGCACCGGCCGCCGCATCGACGAGGCCCCCGGCTGGGGCGTCGGAGTGCGGGTCGATCATCACGACGACGACGCCGTGGGCGCGCTGTTCGAACGGGTCGCGAGCGAGGCCGGCCGACTGGATCTTCTCGTCAACAACGCCGCGGTGATCTCCGACGACCTGGTGAGGCCGGAACCGTTCTGGCAGAAGCCGCGCGGCCTGGCCGACGTGCTCGACGTCGGCCTGCGGTCGTCCTACATCGCATCCTGGTATGCCGCCCCACTGCTGACCGCGCGGGAGCGGGCGCTGATCGCGTTCACCTCCTCACCCGGATCGGTGTGCTACATGCACGGGCCGACGTAGATGCCGATACGCAGAAGGAGTCACATGCCCGTCAACACCGCCGAATGGTTGTTAGCCATCGACGCTCACCCGGAGACCATCGACACCGATCTCGTTGTCGCAGTTGCCTTATCGAACGGTGACGCGGCAGTCGAAGGGGTAGAGCCTGCAGACGTCGCGGACGCTGTAGACGCGCTCGTCGGGCTCGGGTTCTTGGAGCCGGTCCTCGCGACGGACCACCCGCTGGGGGAGGAGCACGTGCTGGAGCTGCGCTTGCCCGCAGGGCTGCGCTGAGTAGGGGCTCAGCTGTGCTGACCCCGTGAGGCTCCCGTAGGGAGCCGAAGGGCGGTCGCTGAGCGGGCCCCGGTCAGACCAGGCCCCACACCCGCTCGATGCGGCTGATCTCCTCCGCGAGCAGCACGACGTTTTCCTCGTCAGCGAACCCGTAGTCGAGCTGGAAGATCTGGGTTTCGGTCAGATCGAGCAGTGGACGCAGAGACTCGAACCACGGGTGACCTACGAGGGCTCCACGGGCCGGGGGAGGGCTATCGGCCTGTTGGCGGTCGAATGCCTGCGTATGGGCGTCGTGCAGGCCCTCCCGCCACTCCTTCACCAAGGCTTGCCGATGCTCTCGCAGAGCTCTGAGCTTGTCGGACTCCTCCGCTCGGTCTAGCTTCCTCGACTCGATACGCCAACCGACGAAAGGTGTTGCCAGCGAAATCAGCATCGTTGATCCGCTGCCTATCGCGCCGCCGATGACACCTGCCCAGACCGGATCGACCATGCCCAGAATGGTGCCGCAGCCAGGAGACAGAACGCGGCAACTGACGCACCGTGTCCTCTGCACAAGGGAGCCGGCTCGGGGCTCGAGAGAGCGTGAGGTCAGTCACACTTTCATGGGGAGGCTTGAAAAACGCCCGTATATACACTATGAGACGCCACCGGCTCAGGCCGGATGCTAGGGGGCACTGACACTTTCTCGCGAAGTGTCACCTACTACTGGTTGTAGGGGTACCCGAACTTCTTCGCGAAGTTCGACCTATTACAGGGTGTAGGGGTAAACGCCGGATGGCCCTCCGAGGCACCGGCTCCACGCCGGCTGTGCCAAGAGCACACACTCTGATTTTCTCCCAGTATCAGACCTACTACTGGTTGTAGGGGGCAGTGCGATCTGACCCTCCCCGGAGTGAGCCCGCTCACACTGCTTAGGGTTTCTCGCGAACCCTCACCTACTACTAGTTGTAGGGGGTATCGGCCCAGGGCTTCGGGTTTCTCGCCAACCCGAACCTATTACAGGGTGTAGGGGTACTGACACTTTCTGGCGAAGTTTCACCTACTACAACATGAGGGGGTACTGCGCTTTCGCAGGCTCCCTGAGCAGGCTCTCGTATGTTTTCCGTGGACATACACCTACTACTGGTTGTAGGGGTACTGGTTGTAGGGGTAGAGCCTCTGGCTCCCCCTTCTCACCCCAAGCTTCCTGCTCGGGCTCAGCGGCCCCTGAGCAGGACGGCGGGATGACAGCGGCACTTCCTTCCCGCTGACGTCCCCACTGAGAGGCCCCCTGCGGCTCGGTCACCCCGAGCCTCGGGGGGTCTTCTCATTTGCCCACACCACATAGAACTACGACACCGAGGAGGTGGCCGAATGGCCCGCCAACGCTGTACCCGCCACCCGCACCGTGGCCCGCAGGACTACCGACCCACAGGCGGCTGCATCCACTGCAGTCGAGAAGCGCAGCGGCGCTACATGGCCCGCTGCCGGGACGCTCGTCGCCGGCTGCAGGCAATCGAGGCTGCACTAGCTTCCTGACGCCTCGTTGAGGCTTCCCCAGTACTGCCACCCCAGATGGGTGGCGTTAGGCCGTCCAGAGCGATCTGAGCGGCTCGCACCCGACTGAATGTCGGGGCTACTGACCACCGATGACCCGGTGGTCTTTTTCATGCCCTGAATGGGCACCTACCGAGAAGGAGAACGAATGTCGCACAGCACCCCGTTCGAGGATCTGCCCGAGTCGTGGAGGGACACGATCAAGGAGCTGCGCCGGGAGAACGCCAAGATGCGTCACCAGCGCAACGAGGCACGCGAGGCCCTAGCCGAGCTCGCCCTCAAGGTGGCGAGCCAGTGAGCCTCTGCCTACACGACAACGTGGTGAGCTGCACGGTCACATGCCTACATCGACTGAGCTCCGCAGAGCTGGAGGACGTGTTCGCTGACTACCAGCGTGTGGTCAAAGGGCTGAAAACGGCCCAGGCCGAACGCGACCGGTCCCAGCAGGAGCTGCAGGCTCTGCGGGACTACCTCGGGCCAGAGCTCCCGCAACGAAGGCGGTGCAGACGCTGCGGGGACAGGCTCCCGTATGGCAGCCGTGGCTTGTGCGCCGACTGCCGCTGATCTATTCGCCCCAGGAGGGCATCCCTTTGAGAGGCAACGATTATGGAACCATTCGAACCTGACCAGCTCTTGCTTGAGCTGCTGCAGGCCGAGCACGAGAACGGCACGTGGGTCGGCAAAGAGCTGATCAAGATCGCGAGCAAGGTCCGCAACCTCGGCGGCAACGAGGATGACTACCGCCGCTGGGTGCTCGCATCAAACCTCTGGCTGTCCTACACGGGCAGCACCGGAGACAAGATCAAGGATCAGGAGAAGCACCTCGACGGAGCGTGGGAACGTGCCCAGCGCGATGAGGACTTCGACCTGGAGGAGAGCCTGACCGCTCTCGGTGAGCGGATCAGGG
The DNA here is from genome assembly GCF_010729305.1 of Mycolicibacterium psychrotolerans. Classification (NCBI taxonomy): domain Bacteria; kingdom Bacillati; phylum Actinomycetota; class Actinomycetes; order Mycobacteriales; family Mycobacteriaceae; genus Mycobacterium; species Mycolicibacterium psychrotolerans. Next base: position 2,935,151 of record NZ_AP022574.1, read on the forward strand.
CCTACGCCGATTGGCCGAAGCGAGGTACTGCTGGCCGGGACCGAGCGGTTGCGCTCGCTCTGGTGGAGTTCTGCGTCGAGCACAACTGCTTCACTCGCACGCTCTCCAGCTACGAGCTCGCCAAGTGGACGGCGGGGATCTCGCAGAAGTCGGTCAGCCGCGCTCTCTCGGCGCTCACTGACCTCGGACTGATCAGGGAACTGGACAGGACGGACAGACGGACCTCTCCGAGGTCTGCCAAGAGGTACCGGTTGAACCTGCAGTGGGCGGCTCATACCCGCCCTACCAACCCCGACAAGGGGGGTACAAATACTGACTTAAGGAGTACCGGCATAGCCTCATTGAGTCACGAGTTGCACCCCCCTCACGACGTCTGGTCCCGCAAGGGTCTCGGGCCGAGTGCCCAGCGGGTTTACGAGGTCCTCAGTGATGAGCACGTAACGGCTAGGTCGATCTCGGAGAAGACCGGGATGAACGTCCGAAGCGTGACGCGGTACCTCAAGATTCTGGCTGACCATGCTCTGGCGGGGACTGTCCCGCCGCCGCCAGGCGGTGCTCCTCGGTACTTCGTGGTCGAGACGCCGCTCGACGCGGTGGCCGACGCGCTCGGGATCTACGGGCACGTCGAGATCCGACGCTGGGAGATCGAGCAGCGACAGCGTGCCAACCGTGAGGCATTCCCAGGTGCCTACCGGAGGTTGGCCGACGAGGACGGGGCACCGCTGCCCCAGCCCGAGGCTGTCCCTACCCGAGACGAGGTCCTCGACGCAGGCCCCGACTGGAGCCGGCGATCCGCGCCAGAGCGCGTGTCAGTTCCTCGACACGTAGTGCCGACAACGGAGGACCCGTTCGCAACCGAGCCGCCCTGGCGGGCTCGGCAGGCAGCACGCCGGGAGACGTCCGAGACCGCAGCGTCCCGTGCCGTATCCCTGCAGCCGCCAGACCCGTTCGCAGCCTGACAGCTGAGAGCAGCAACACCGAGGGCCCCAGCCAACCAGCTGGGGCTCTCTTCGTTCGACCACACACAACACACACAGAAGGAGATCGAATGATGAACGAAGCTAACCAGCTGGACCGAGCGGTGATGGGCGCGGTCCTGACAGACCGGCGCGTCGGCACGACCGAGGTCTTGGAGGCACCGCTGGATCACTCCACGGTCATCCTGGGCCAGCCTGGGCTCTGGGATCAACTGGTGATCGCGACGTGGGACCACTCTCGATGAGTGGCCTGAAAGCTGAGCTGTTCCCCGAGACGTCCCCCGCAGGCCCTCCAAGCCTCGGCTCGGACACCGGGCTCTCGTTCCGCAGTTGGTGGGACACCTTCGGGTCTCGCTACGAGGCAGCCGTCCGCGAGGCTGGCGGCGAGCCTTGGACTGACTCGATGGAGGAGCGCCTTGCGCTGTGGGAGCGCCGGTACAGCCGGCCGGCTCCTCCGGTCGATCTCGGCATCCCACCGAAGGTGGGTGCCTACAAGCGCAGCGACTACGCCGCAAGCGCCTACCGAGATCCCCGGAGTTCCGTCGTGAATCGCGACGGAACCCACTACGTGGATGCCGCATGACTGTCCCTGAATTCCTCGCCGCTCTCTCCGAGATCCGGCGCGAACTGTCCGAGCTGAACCGACGAATCACCAAACTGGAGGAAGACCGATGACCGAAGGCACCACAACCCCCGACACTGGAGCTGAGTCCAACGCTGACGGCCCAGAGGGCCTGCCCGAGGGTACTGACACCGGGGAGCAGCAGGACGGCTCTGAGAGCCCAGGCTCGAAAGAGGCGCGTTACCGCATCCGTGCCCGCGAAGCGGAGACGGCCCTGGCCGAGGCTCAGTCGCGGATTGAGGCGATGAACCGGCGAGAGCTGGAGCGGCTGGCCGGTGAGGCCGGTCTGTCGCATCCGACCGATCTCCTGACCCTGAGCGCCAACGAGATCTCGGACTACCTCACCGAGGACGGTGAGATTGATCCGGAGAAGGTGGCCGCAGACGTCGAGGCCATCCTAACCGAGCGTCCGGGCCTCAAGAAGGCGCGGCGCTATGTCGATCCGACGCAGGGCCTCGGCGGCAAGGTGCCGATGCCGAAGAAACCATCGTGGGGCAGCCTGCTCGGCTGACCAATTGAACTTCGCTCGGGTCTCCGTCTGTGGCGGGGCCGAGCACAAAAGCTTGTCCCGTACAAGCAAGCGTCTGTGACGCAGCTAGATCCCGGTCTGTGACCGGGTGACGTTCCCTATCCCTATGCGGCCCTCCGAGATTCGTCAAAAGGACGAACTCTCCGGGGGCCTCAGTCATCTCTGAAGGAGATACAACATGGCAGTTCTGAATTCTGGTCTCGAAACCGCTTGGACCCCCGAGGATTACGGCAAGCTGGTCGATCTGGTCCTGGCCGAGAAGTCGATTGCGTTCCGCGCCGGCACCGTGGTCGGTACCGCGAACGAGTCGATCCGGTTCCCGATGCTCAAGGCTGACCCGGCGGTCGGCTGGTACGCCGAGAACACCCAGATCACGCTCACCGATCCGGACACCGACGAGCTCATCGTCACCCCGAAGGCGGTCAAGGGTCTGACCCAGATCAGCAACGAGGCAGCCGCCGACAGCAATCCGGCTGTCGCGGACGAGATCGGTCGAGGTCTGGCTCGCAACATCGCGAAGAAGATCGACGCCGCGTTCTTCGGCAACACCGTGGCTAACGGCCCCTCGGGCCTGCTGTCGCTGGCTGGTGTCAACGTGGTCGATACCGGCACGGTCCTGCTGGACTCGCTGGACCCGTTCCACGATGCGAAGGCCGCCGCGCTGGCTGATGGCGCGGAGGTCTCGGTGTGGATTCTGGCCCCCGATGTGGCGCTGGCCCTGAGCAAGGCGAAGACCGCCACCGACTCCAACGTCGGCCTGCTCGACGCCAACGGTGTGGGCGACGGTGTCTCGCTGGCTGGCATCCCGGTCCTGGTCTCGACCGACGTCGAGGCTGGCAATGCGTGGGGTCTGGACAGCTCGCAGGTCAAGGTTGTGCAGCGCACGGGCACCAAGGTGACCCGCTCGCTCGACGCCGCGTTCGACTACGACGCGGTCCAGGTCCGTGCGACGGCCCGCGTGGGCTTCGGGTTCACCAACCCGGCTGGCGTGGTCCGTCTGCACGACGCTGCCTGATCTGACAGCGGACGCCTAGGTCCGCTCCTGAGCGCGGTCCTCGGAGTGGCCGGTCTAACGACCGGCCCTCTGGGGGCCGTTCTCCTCTTCTCAATCAACGAAACAAGAAGGAGCAGAACAAATGTGGAATCTAGACAACCCGGACGCTGTCCGGACTATCGCCGTGATCGGCGGGAAGGTGTGGCACGTCGCGCCGGGATCACTGACCGTGGACGGGGAGATCCTCCGGTTCCGGCTGAACCGCTCGGGTCAGACCGTGCAGCTGCACGCCAGCGAGCTCGCCTCTATCGTCTCCGAGGGCACCGACGATGCCTAGTCCCGCTGACTTGGCCGCTGCAGCGCGAGCGAGGGCATCCGAGGAGACCTCCGGTCTCCGAGGGTCGGACCTCAGCTCTGCTGAGTCCTCCGCTGAGACCCCCGAGGGAGCCGACGCAGGACTCCCGACGGTACCCCCTGCCAAGCGCCGACGCCGCCGCAAGCGGTCGGGGGCCGAGGGCGTGGGAGATACAGCTCCCCGTACTCCATCAGCGAGTACCCCGCCGCAAGCACCCCGACGTATCCCGTGTGCGCGGGAGGGGTGCGTCCGGTACACCCCGGATGGCGCGGCGAGCGAGCACACAACTTGCTGTCTCCTGTGCTCTCTGGTCATGTCCCAACTGGAACGGGCACAACGGATCTGCGAGGTAACGCAAGACGCGAGTCATTGGCTCGCTGCTGTCGGACTCAGCGATGCACTGACTGAGTACTTCCGCTCGGAGACGCGAGTGCGCGGTCAGTCGATGAACCGTGGTCTCACCGCGCAGGAGTGGCAGGCGATCAGGAGAGTCACACCCCCCACGGGGGTTACCCCTGCCCCCGGCGCATGACCGGGAGGTTATGCGGACGAGAGGTCCGATGCCGTGGCATCGCTGTATTTTCCCAGCTCAGGCCAAACATCGCGAATCACGATGTTTGGGCTGACCTGCGGAGACCTCAACCGAGGTCGAGATTCGACATTCACTCAATCGAGGCCCGAAAGGAGCCTGAACATGCCTGAAAACACCGTTCCGAAGGCCCCCACGGGCCTCAAGGCCCGAGGTCGCCAGCTCTGGCGCGAGATCCAGGCCGTCTACAGCTTCGATGACGCACCGGAGAAGCAGATCCTTCTGGAGGAGGCGTGCCGTACCTCCGACGTGATCAAGCGGCTGCAGGACACCGTGGACGCCGCCGCAGATCTCCGTGTCCGTGGCTCTCAGGGGCAACCGGTGGCTATGCCCGAGGTGGCCGAGCTGCGGCAGTTCCGCGCTCTGCTGACTCAGCTGCTCAAGTCGCTGACGCTTCCGGACGATGAGGACGCTTGGACCCGCAGCCAGCTCGGTAAGGCTGGCGCACGGGCACGTTGGGGCAACCGCTGATGACGACGAACGAAGTTTGGTCGTCCGAGAGCTTCGACCACCTGGAGGTGGTCTAGCGATGGCTAGTCCCAAGAGACGCAGCCGGGGGACTTCCGATCCCACGGCGCTGGCCGCTCGTCTTCCCGCCGAGCTCCGCTCGCTGAGCTCGCATACCGACGCATTCGCCTACATGGCCGCGCTCCGTGCGTGGCTCGGCCCGCTGGCCGCTGCCGACATTGCCGAGGCCCGCCGGGGCGAGGACAAGGTGTCACCCGCCGACGTCGCCACGTCGGCTGGAGTATCAGCCGTGCAGGCGTGTTATCGGCACTGGCTCGCCTGATGCCACGCCGTAACGGCCCCCGCAGGCCGCACCAACCGTTACCGATCAACCGAATCCGAGCCGAGCTCGGGCTCCCCGAGGAGGAAACCAGAATGACGACAAGGTCGTCTAGGAGCTTCGACCACCGGAAGGTGGTCTAGCAATGGCACACGCAACCGCCGCTGATGTCGCCGCGCTACTGGCGCGTGAACTGTCAACCGAAGAGACCACGATGGTCGAGAGGCGGCTGGAGCAGGCCGAGAGGCTGATCCTGCGCCGTATCCCCGATCTGGACGAGAAGATCACCGCCGGCGAGCTGGACGAGGCCGACGTGATCGACGTCGAGGCCGAGGCCGTGCTCCGCATCGTGCGGAACCCGGACGGCTACACGATGGAGTCGGACGGCAGCTACACCTACCAGCTCTCGCAGGAGACCGCCTCGGGCAAGCTGGAGATCCTCCCGAGCGAGTGGGAGCTCCTCGGGGTCCGGGCCCGAGGCATGTTCCAGATCGTGCCGAACGTCGCACGCAGCACTTGGGACGGGAGGCTCGCATGAGCCTCCTCAGCCGTGCAACCGACGTCGTGACCGTCTTCCCCGAGGAGGCGGTTACCGACTCTGACGGCAACACCAAGACCCGAGCATCTGCGGTCGGCATAGTGGCGAAAGCCGTTGTGCAGCCGATGGTTCAGTTCGTCGGCTCCGAGAAGGCCGAGATCGGATTTGAGACCGAGGAGCGGCTCAGGCTGCGACTCGTCGGCTGGCAAGGCGGCGAGCTCGGCGCTCAGTCGCAAGTGGAGTGGCAAGGACGCCGCTACAGCATCCACGGTGAGCCACGCCGGTATGGCGGGTCTCGTCGGACAGCGCACGTGATCTACCAGCTCGTCCGCAAGTGATGGGTACGCAGAAAGTGCGTCCCCCTGCCGTCGCGATTCACGATGTCAGCTCGCTGAGCAGGGGCCTAGCGTGATCAGACCGGCGCAGGTTGTCCTCCCGCTGCTCCGTGCGGCTCTGCCAGGGGCCTCGGTCGTCTCCGAGGTTCCGGACGTGGACTATCGGACGTTCCCTCTCGTCCTGGTCCGGAGAGCCGGCGGGCCTCGCCTGGCGAAGGCCCCGAGGCTGATGTCTCTACCGGAGATCGAACTGTCGGTGTACTCCGACGAGGGCCTGGTCGAGTGCGAGCAGCTCTACGAGGACGCACTGGAGGCGCTGTACGCCGCCCAGCACGCTCAGACGGTCGTCCCTGACGTCGGCTACCTGCATTCGATCCGTGAGGCTCAGGGAGCGACTGACGCGGAGTCCCCGTTCGCAGACAGTTGGGCCGTAGCCGGAACTATCCGGCTCGGCGTGAGAGCTCCCCGTCCCTGACGGGTAGCGATGGTTCAAGGAACCATCCGCTTGGGCGTCCGCAGCTCGGAGTGAAGGGTGTCGCGATTCGCGACCCCCCGTTGACGCAGGTCAGGCCAAACCTATCGAATCGGTATGTTTGCAGGTCACGCCACTATCGTGATTCGCGATGTCCGGGCTGACCAGGGGTAACGATTCGTTACGGCAGGGGGTAACGATTCGTTACACCCCCGCGCTGAGCAGGAGTCTATCAATTCGATAGCCCCTTCTGACCTGCGGAATAACCTCCGGACCACCCCCTCAGTAGAGGGGGGTCCACCGAATGGACACCCTCGGGGGTCATCCAGTTGATGACACCCTCAGTCGGGGACTCCGCTAGGCCACGCTGTGGCCGACGCCCCCAGGTACCCGGACCTAGTCCGGTACCCCGTGCTTCCGGCGCTCCTCCAGAGACGCCGTCTCGTCCAGCGGCACGGGTGAGTGGATCTCGGCATGCCAGACGCCGCCGTTGTTCTGATGCCGTTTGCCCACCCCGGAGATCCCGATGCGGATCGTGATACCGGCACGCTTGAGCAGTTCCCGCCGCTCGGCGGGTTCCGCTGCCTGCTCCCACGCATCCCGGTACTTCCGGCCTGTCGGTCGGTCCTCGTACCGGCCCTCTCGGGTCGGTGTGGACTCCAGCTCGGCTATCCGGGCGTCCAACGCGCTCAGCTGCCGCTGTAGTCGATCCTGAGCGGCTCGGGACGTCATCCGTCCCGCCGTAGCGGACAGCTCGTCAAACGCCGCCAGGGCGGCTCTCAGCTCGGTCTCGTGGTTGTCTCCGGGCACCCACACGCGCTCGGTGACGTCTCGACTGCCGTAGTCGTCCAAGAACGTGGTCTCCGCGAGCTCTTCGGCTGCATCCGCAGGGATCAGCGAGGAGCAGGCTTTCGGGCACCGGTAGTACCGGTAGACGCGTCCGCTCTTCTTGTTCGTCGTGAGCGTCAGCGTGGTTCCGCAGAAGAAGCACGCAGCGATACCGGCGAGGGGGGCCGGCTGCGCCCGCTCACGCGGTGCGCCGGTCGTCCGGTCGAGCTCAGCGAGGATCAGCTCGCGCTCGTCGTCTGAGACCAACGGCTCGGCCATCCTGACGGGCTGGCCCTGGTCGTCTCGGACGGTCACACCACCGAGGTGGGCGTGTCCGACCAGCGTCGGTGATCGGAGCATGTGCTTCAACGGCCACGTTCGCCACGTGCCTTCTGTGGCAGGCGGTTTCCCCACAGAGACGCGGTAGTGATCGGCGGGAGGCAGGATGCCGTCCGCGTTCAGCTCGCGGGCAATCCGTCCGAGCGGCTGCCCGTCAAGGACAGCGTCCACGATGCGCCGCACCACCGCGTGCGCCTTCGGGCACTCACACGGTGAGCTGCCCTTTGGACAATCTCGCCTGTGCGAGATGGTCTCGTCTATCTGCAGCACCTTCCCCGAGCCCTGCTCGGCGGGGACCACCCGGTAGCCGTATGGTGGCCTGCCTCCGGGCCACCGGGCCGTCTCGCGCAGCTTCCGGCGAGAGGAGATGGTCCGCTCTCGGATGGCCTCCAGCTCGCCCTCCGCGAGGAACGCGATCACGTTCGCGATCAACCGACCGACAGGGGTACCGAGGTCGATGGCCTCGGAGCAGGAGACCACGGTCTTGCGGTGGTCGATGCACCACCCGAAGAGCTTGTTCAGCCGGATTGCGTCTCGACCGAGGCGGTCGAGCTTCCAGCAGACGATGACGTCGAAATCGTCTGCTCGGTTGGCGAGCCAGTCGCCCAGTCGGGGAGTGTCGAACGGGTCCACCGATCCGGAGACGTCGGTGTCCTCGGCCCAGCCGATGACCTGATGTCCGTTCGCCTGAGACCAGCTCTCGACAGCCTCCCGCTGTCGTTCGATGGACGTGGACTCATCCGATGCGACAGAGAGTCGCAGCCTGCCTAGTACTCGCATGGTGCGATGCTACGCTGGTTCTGCGCCAGGACATGCACGGCCCGGCCTACGGCGCCCAGAAGGCGGGTGTCGACAAGATGGCCGCGGACATGGCGGTCGATTTCCGCGGCACCGGGGTCGCGACGGTGTCGATCTGGATGGGCATCCTGCTCACCGAGCGGCTGCGCAGCGCCTTCGACGGCAAGCCAGACACCCTCGCCGAGTTCGCCTTGCAGGCCGAAACCCCGGAGTTCACGGGCCATCTCATCGACGCGCTGTTCGCCGACCCCGGTCTCGGGGAGCTCAGCGGACGAACTGTGATCGGCGCCGAACTGGCGCGCACCTACGGGCTCACCGACGCCGACGGCCGTATTCCGCCATCACACCGGGAGATGCTCGGCGCTCCGCGCGAACCCAGTCCGGTGATCGTGCGCTGAGGATCAGGGCGCGATCAGCGCCCACAGGCCGTCCGGGCCTGCGTGCAATGCCATGTCGGTGAGCAGGTCGTCCCAGTGCCGCATCGAGCCGAACTCCGAGCGCCAGGCCAACGCCGCCCGGGTGAAGACGTGTAGCCGGTGCTCGCTCGTGGTGCCGATGGCGCCGAGCACCTGATGGGCGTTGCGCACCACCACCGACGTCGCATGGCCGGCGCACGAACGGGCCGATGCGACAAGGAATTCCAGATTCGGCGCCGACCAGTCCGAGGCGATTGCGGCCGACAGCGCCGCCTCGGTGGCCGACCGTGCGAGCGCGGCCTCGCACGCGATGTCGGAGATCAGGTGCTGCACGGCCTGGAACTTCGACAGCGTTCGCCCGAACTGCTCACGCGTCGTCGCGTGCTCGATCGACAGCTCGAGCGCCCGATCCAGCGCCGCACAGATCTGGACGGCGCGGATCAGCGCCGCCTTGAGCCGCAACGTCGCGATCTGCCCGGCGGTGACGGTGGCGCCGGACAGGATGGCCAGGTCGGCGACGACGGTGTCGCGCGGCTCACCGATCATGTTGGCGCCGGCGGTGATCGAAAGGCCTGCGGGGTCGAGGTCGGCGACGACATGGTCGTCGCCGCGCTGCCACACCGCGACCACCCGTTGTGCGCTCGACGCCCACGGCACGCCGGCGGCCCGGCCCTGCGCGTCGAGCAGGCACACGGTGCGCCGTGCGCTGTCGGCCGGAACCCCCGCGGTGTCGAGCAGCCAGCAGGCCAGCAGATCGTGTTCGGCCAGCGGGATCCGGGCGCCGTGGCGCGCCGCGGCGGACACGAGCTCGGCGGCCTCGAGCCATCCGGCGCCGCTGCCGCCGGCGTCTTCGGCGCCGGTGAGCCGGACCAGACCCAGATCGTCGAGCCTGCTCCACAGGTCGGCGTCCTGGCCGTGCTCGGCGAACACGGCGTCCATCATGTCGGCGAGCGCGGGCTCGATGTGGGGGGCGCTCATCGCATCCCCAGCCCGCGGGCGATCACGCCGCGCAGCACCTCATTGGTCCCGCCGCGGATCGTGAATCCGGGCCGCTGATCCACCGCGGCTGCCGCCAGCTCCGCGAAGGCGGTTGTGTGATCGCTTGCCAGATGGGCGAATTCGGCGATGTCGCCCTCAGTCGTGGTGCCCAGCACCTTGACGACGGCGGCGGGAACCTCCGCGGGTTCGTGACGCTGCAGCGCATCGGCCACCGCTGACGACATCTGGTGCAGCCCGGCGAGCCTGCCCACCAGCCGGCCCAGATCCGCGTCCCGCGGCAGTTGTTCGGCAGCCATCGCGTCGGCGGCCGCCTGCAGCAGCATGAACGTCGACAGCACCCGCTCCGGACCGCTGCGCTCGAAGGCCAGTTCCGACGTCACCTGCCGCCATCCGTCGCCGATCTCACCGAATACCATGTCGTCGGGCACGAAGACGTCGTCGAGGATCACCTCGTTGAAGTGGTGCGCCCCGTTCATCGACCGGATCGGCCGGATCTCGACGCCCGGGCCGCGCAGGTCGACGATGAACTGGCTCAGACCGGCATGCCGGTGCGCGGGGTCGACCGGCGCGGTGCGGACCAGCGCGATGAACGCGTGCGCCAGATGGGCGCCGGACGTCCAGACCTTCGCCCCGGTGAGCCGCCACCCGCCGTCGACCTGCTCGGCCCGGCTACGCACGCTCGCGAGATCGGATCCGGAGTCCGGCTCGCTCATGCCGATGCCGAAATAGCATTCTCCGGCAACGATTCTGGGCAGGAAGTGCCGCCTCTGCGCCTCGGTGCCGTACTTGAGCAGCGACGGCACGATCTGCCGGTCGGCGATCCAGTGCGCGGCCACCGGGGCGCCTGCGGCGAGCAGTTCCTCGGTGACGACGAACCGTTCGAGGAAGGAGCGGCCGTGCCCGCCGTAGTCGACGGGCACCGTCATGCCCAGCCATCCGCGGGCGGCCAGTGCCGCGGTGAACGCTTCGTCCCAGCCGGACAGCCACGCGTCGACCGACGGAGTGAAGGCGCCTGCGGCGCGTTGGTCGGCGAGCCACCGGCGGACCTCGGCGCGCAGCTCGTCGCGGCTCGACGGGTCGGTGCCGGATCGGGGTACCAGGCGGGGGAGCGCCATCAGTCTCCTACGGGTTCTTCGGTGTCCTCGGGAACGGCGTCGGGCGCTTCGTCGGCGAGGGCGTCTGCCGGCAGTGTCAGGGCGATGCCCAGCGCGAGGACGAACACCACCGACAGCGTGCCACCGAGGTAGTGGTTCATCGGGCCGCCGGGGGAGATGAAGCTGCCGGGCGGTCCGATCAGCGTGATCGTCTCGATGAGCTGCTCGACGGTGAACACCGCGGCGATGATCCCGAGCCAGCGCGGCAGCCGCCCTTCGTTGGCGCTCAACAGAATCGGGGCGGCCACGGCGATGTTGGCGATGGTGGCCACCGGCAGCCACAAGGCGCCGACGTCCTCGATGGCGCGTGCGGTCCCGGTGGTCGCCTGGCCGGGTCGCAGCGACGGACCGCCGGCGAACCAGATCGCGACGCAGAGCTGGGCGACCAGCAGCGCGGAGCCGATCGTGAACAGGTGCCCGGGTGGTCCGGTGAGCCGGTCGCGGGCGATGGCCAGCACGACGACGAGCGCCAGCGTGGCGAAGGTCAGCAGCAGAGCCTGGACGCGGGTGACGGCGGGATCGGAGCCGGGCAGCGCGTGCAGGAAGACCACGGCCGTGGCGTACAGCACCGCGAACGCTGCGCCGGCGATCATCGGGGCTCGACCGTTCATATGCGGTCATGCTATCCCGCTGTCCACAGAGCCGAGTTCATCCACAGACCGCGTCGCCGGGGCCGTCGCCGCACCGTCGCCGTCGGCCCGGGTGCTTACCGTCGCCGTATGTCGACCGAACTGCCCGCTGAGCGCCTCCTGCGCCGTCTGGGCACCGACGGTGCCCGCGATGGTCAGGCCGCCGCCGCAGACGACGACGAGGCGTCCGAGACCTCGCTGTCGCGCTGGCTCCCCGAGCCCGGGCCGGGGCGCTCCGCGGCCTGGCTGTCGCGGATCCGCGGCGATCCCGGCAGGGCGGGTGTCCTCGCGCTGGGCGTCGTCGGTCTCATCGCCGTACTGGTGACCGTGGTGAGCCTGGTGCGGGACCGGCCGCCGGCGGTCGTCTCCGCGAAGCTCCCGCCGGTGGAGATGGTGTCATCGGCGGCACCGGCGCCCTCGGGGGCGCCCACGCAGGCTGGACCCGTGATCGTCAGCGTGGTCGGGCTGGTGCACCGCCCCGGTCTTGTCACCCTCGAGCCGGGGGCGAGAATCGCCGATGCCCTGGAGGCCGCAGGCGGGCCGGTGGACGGCGCCGATGTCGTGGGTCTGAACATGGCCCGCCGGGTCGCCGACGGTGAGCAGATCGTCGTCGGCATCGGGGCGGCGCCGGGTCAGCCCACGCAGATGGGTAGCTCGGTGGTGTCCGGCTCGGCGCAGTCGCCCGGCCCGCCGACGGGCGAAACAGTTTCGGGTGCAACAGATGTCGTGGACCTGAACGCCGCAACCGTGGAGCAGCTCGACACACTGCCGGGCATCGGGCCGGTGACGGCGGCCGCGATCGTGGCGTGGCGCGACGCCAACGGGCGGTTCACCAGTGTCGACCAACTCGGCGACGTGGACGGGATCGGACCGGCGCGACTGGACAAGCTGCGCACCCTGGTGGCCGTGGGATGACCGACCTGCGGTTGGTGCCCGCGGCGTTGACGGCGTGGGCGGTGACCGCGGCAGGGATCCTGTGGGCGTTCCCGGGTGTGCTGGCAGCGCTGGCCGGCGGGATCGCCGCGACCGTCGGGTCGGGGTGGTGGGCGGGCAGGCACCGTACCCGGGGTACCGACCGCCGCGCGCTGCTCGGTGCCACGGCGGCGGTCGCGCTGGTCGGGGTCGGATTCGCGGTGGCGGTCTGCCTGCGGGTCGACCAGGTGCGCGACCATCCGGTGTCGAGCTACGCCGGGTCGGCGACCGCGGTCGTCGTGACGCCCGACGAGACACCGCGCGTGCTCGCCGGCGGACGGGTGATGTTCCGTGCGACGCTGGCGCGCCTCGAGGGCCTGCCGTCGTCGGGCTCGGTGCTGGTGTTCGCCTCCGGTGCCGACTACGCGGGGCTGCAGGCCGGCCGGCCCGCGGCGTTCCGGGCGCACGTCCGCCCGCCCACCCGCCGCGACCTGACCGTGGCGGTGCTGTCCGCGACCGGCCGGCCGCGGCTCGGGGAGGCGGCGCTGATCCACCGCGCCGCACATCACGTGCGGGCGGAGTTCGCGGACGCGGTGCGCCTGGTGCTGCCCGCCGGGCAGGCCGCGCTGCTGCCCGCGCTCGTACTCGGCGACACGTCGGCGGTGCCGGCCCAGGTCACCAGGGAGTTCCGGGTCGCCGGGCTGACGCACCTGACCGCGGTGTCGGGGGCCAACGTGACGATCGTGTGCGGGGCCGTGCTGCTCACCGCCGCGCTGATCGGGCCACGCGCCGCGGTCGTGCTCGCCGCGCTGACGCTCGCGGGTTTCGTCGTCGTGGTACAGCCGTCGGCCAGCGTGCTGCGGGCCGCGGTGATGGGGGCGATCACGCTGCTGGCCGTGCTGACCCACCGGCGCCGTCAAGCGCTCCCGGCGCTGGCAGCCGCGGTCGTCGCGCTGATGATCGGCGCCCCCGAGCTCGCCGTCGACGTCGGGTTCGCGCTCTCGGTGTCGGCCACCGCCGGGCTGGTGATCGTCGCGCCCGTGTGGTCGCGGCGCCTGAACGGCAGGGGCTGGCCTCGCCCGCTGGCCGACGCGGTCAGTGTCGCGCTGGCCGCGCAGCTGGTCACCGCCCCGCTGGTAGCGGGGGTGTCGGGCTCGGTGAGCCTCGTCTCGATAGTGGCCAACGTCCTCGTCGCGCCGGTGATCCCGCCGATCACGCTGGTGGGTACCGCCTCTGCGGCGCTGGGTCCGCTGTGGCCCGCCGGTGCGCAGCTACTCATCCGCTTCACCGGCCCGGAAGTGTGGTGGCTGACCACCGTCGCGCGCTGGGCCGCCGCGATGCCCGCGGCGTCGGTTCCGGTGCCGTCGGGTCTGGCCGGCGTGGGGATCGTCGCCGCCGTTGCGGTTCTGGTCGCGGTGGTCTGGCATTGGGCGCTGTCGGGTCGGCGTGACACCATCGTGCGGTGAGCACCGGTCTGCACCTCATCCTCGGTGACGAGGAGTTGCTCGTCGAACGCGCTGTGGCAGCGATCCTCCGGCAGGCGCGCGCGTCAGCAGGCACCGCCGACGTTCCCGTCGACCGCCTGCGGGCCGGTGAGGTAAGCGTCAGCGAGCTCGCCGAGTTGCTCAGCCCGTCCCTGTTCGCCGACGAACGCGTGGTGGTGCTCGAATCGGCCGCCGAAGCCGGCAAGGACGCGGTCGCCGTCATCGAGAACGCCGCGGCCGACCTTCCCGAGGGAACACTGCTGGCCGTCGTGCACTCCGGCGGGGGCCGCGCCAAGGCGCTGGCCGACCGGCTCAAGAAGCTCGATGCCGAGGTCCATCCGTGTGCCCGCATCACCAAGGCGGCCGAGCGCGCCGACTTCGTCCGCAAGGAGTTCCGTGCGCTGAAGATCAAGGCCGACGAGGACACCGTCACCGCGGTGATCAACGCGATCGGCTCGGATCTGCGGGAGCTCGCGTCGGCGTGCTCGCAGCTGGTCGCCGACACCGGCGGCGCGGTCGACGCGGTCGCGGTGCGCCGGTATCACTCCGGCAAGGCGGAGGTGAAGGGCTTCGACATCGCCGACAAGGCGGTCGTGGGCGATGTGGCGGGGGCCGCCGAGGCGTTGCGATGGGCGATGATGGCCGGCGAACCGCACGTGGTGCTGGCCGACGCGCTCGCCGAGGCCGTGCACACGATCGCGCGGGTGGCGCCGCTGTCCGGGGATCCCTATCGCCTGGCCGGAGAGCTCGGGATGCCGCCGTGGCGCGTCCAGAAGGCGCAGAAGCAGGCGCGACGGTGGTCGCGTGATTCGGTGGCCGAGGCGCTGCGCCTGGTCGCGGCGCTCAACGCCGACGTCAAGGGCGCGGCGGCGGACGCCGACTACGCGTTGGAGAGCGCGGTACGAAAGGTGGCGTCGCTGGTCGGCGACTGAGGGGCGCTCAGATCCTGTTGAACGCCTTGGCCAGCGCCGACTTGCGGTTGGCGGCCTGATTCTTGTGGATGACACCCTTGCTGGCGGCCTTGTCCAGCTTGCGGTTGGTGGTGAGCAGCAGCTCGCCCGCCTTGTCCTTGTCGCCGGAATCGACGGCTGCACGGAAACCACGGACAGCCGTGTGAAGCGACGACTTCACCGACTTGTTGCGCAGTCTGCGGCGCTCGTTGGTGCGGTTCCGCTTCTCCTGCGACTTGATGTTGGCCACGCGTGTATTCCTTCGACAATCTCGGCTGGATGGGTTGAGTCTGTGGGCGCCCTGTAGGGGGCAGCGACTGTTCAGGTTAGCAGCGAGCGGGTAAATCGACCAAAGCGGAGCCCACTGGCCTGCCGAAACTGCCGGAATGTTGCAGCATGGCATGCGTGCGCGCCGCGCACGCATGCGTACGGGAGGAGCACGAGACCTTTGCCGACAGAAACCGCACGAACCACGCGCAGCACCGCGAAGGCGGTCAAGCGCCACCAGGGGATCTTCGGGGGGTACAACAGGCTCGGCACGTACGCCCAGGCGTTCGATGAGATGTTCGATGCGCACGGCAGCGTCCGCGGGCCCTACAAGAGCATCCACTCCGAGCTCGCCCCGTCGGATGTCGCCGACCTCGAGGCTCGCGCCGACGCCCTGGGTCGGGCGTTCATCGACCAGGGCATCACCTTCTCGCTGTCCGGTCAGGAACGGCCGTTCCCGTTGGATCTGGTGCCGCGCGTCATCTCGGCCGCCGAGTGGACGCGGCTGGAACGCGGGATCCGGCAGCGCGTGCAGGCACTGGAGATGTACCTCCACGACATCTACGGCGAGCAGGAGATCCTGCGCGACGGTGTCATCCCGCGCCGGCTGGTCACGTCCTGCGAGCATTTCCACCGAGAGGCGGTCGGCATCGTCCCGCCCAACGGGGTACGCATCCACGTCGCCGGTATCGACCTGATCCGCGACGCCCAGGGCAACTTCCGGGTGCTGGAGGACAACCTGCGTTCCCCGTCGGGGGTGTCCTATGTGATGGAGAACCGGCGCACCATGGCCCGGGTCTTCCCGAACCTGTTCGCCACCCACCGGGTGCGCGCGGTCGCGGACTACCCGTCGCACCTGTTAAGGGCACTGCGCAACGCCGCGGCCAACAACGTCGCCGACCCGACCGTGGTGGTCCTCACCCCGGGCGTCTACAACTCCGCCTACTTCGAGCACTCGCTGCTGGCCCGGCAGATGGGCGTGGAACTCGTCGAGGGCCGCGACCTGTTCTGCCGCGACAACACCGTGTACATGCGCACCACCGAGGGGGAGCGTCAGGTCGACGTGGTCTACCGCCGCATCGACGACGACTTCCTGGATCCGATGCAGTTCAAACCGGATTCGGTGCTCGGGGTGGCCGGCATCCTCAACGCCGCGCGCGCCGGCAACGTGGTGATCTCCAGCGCCGTCGGCAACGGGGTCGGCGACGACAAGCTCGTCTACACCTACGTGCCCACGATCATCGAGTACTACCTCGGCGAGAAACCGCTGTTGGCCAACGTCGACACCTTCCGCTGCTGGCTCGGCGAGGAGCGCGAAGAGGTCCTCGACCGGGTCGACGAACTCGTCATCAAACCGGTGGAGGGTTCCGGCGGGTACGGCATCGTGTTCGGGCCAGACGCGTCGCCCAAGGAGCTGGCGACCATCACCAAGAAGATCAACGCCGATCCGCGCGGATGGATCGCCCAGCCGGTCGTGCAGCTCTCGACGGTGCCGACCCAGATCGGTGACGAGCTGGCGCCCCGCCACGTCGACCTGCGTCCGTTCGCGGTCAACGACGGCGACGACGTCTGGGTGCTGCCCGGTGGGCTCACCCGGGTGGCGCTGCCGGAAGGCTCGCTGGTGGTCAACTCGAGTCAGGGTGGCGGGTCGAAGGACACGTGGGTGCTGGCCTCGCGCACCTCGGTGGCCGATCGCGAGCTCGGCGCCGCGGAGGTGGTGCGTTCGCTGCCCAAGGCCGCCGCGAGTAAGAACGGCAGCCGCACCGCCAAGGCGGAGGCGGCCACCCTCGATCAGCAACAGCAGCAGCAGCAGTAGGGGGCGTTCGACGATGCTGGCGAGAAACGCGGAATCGCTCTACTGGATCGGGCGCTACGTCGAGCGTGCCGACGACACGGCCCGGATCCTCGACGTCACGGTGCATCAGCTGCTCGAGGACTCGAGCGTGGATCCCGACCAGGCGTCGCGCACGCTGCTGCGGGTGCTGGGCATCGACCCTCCCGACGAGTACCTCGACGTGTGGTCGTTGACCGACATCGTGGCGTTCAGCCGCGAGACCTACGGTGCGTGTTCGATCGTCGAGGCCATCTCCGCGGCGCGCGAGAATGCCCGCGGTGCACGCGAAGTCACCTCCACCGAGATCTGGGAGTGCCTCAACACCACGTACAACGCACTGCCCGAGCGGGAACGGGCCGCCAAACGCCTCGGCCCGCACGAGTTCCTGTCCTTCGTGGAGGGTCGCGCGGCGATGTTCGCCGGACTGGCCGACTCGACACTCTCGCGGGACGACGGCTACCGCTTCATGGTCCTGGGCCGCGCGCTGGAGCGGGTGGACATGACGGTGCGCCTGCTGCTGTCCCGTGTGGGCGACAGCGCGTCGTCGCCGGCCTGGGTCACGCTGCTGCGCTCGGCCGGTGCCCACGACACCTATCTGCGGACCTACCGCGGTGTCCTCGATGCCGGCCGGGTGGTCGAGTTCATGTTGCTGGACCGGCTCTTCCCGCGGTCGATCTTCTATTCGCTCAAGCTCGCCGAACACAGCCTCGACGAGCTGATGAACCGGCCGCACGGTCGCCTCGGTGCGACCGCGGAGGCGCAGCGGCTGTTGGGCCGCGCCCGCAGCGAGCTGGAGTTCCTCCGGCCGGGGGTGTTGCTCGAAACTCTGGAGACACGGCTGGCCTCGCTGCAGACGACGGTCTTCGACGTGGGAGAGTCGTTGGCGCTGCAGTACTTCCACTCCGCTCCGTGGGTCGCCTGGACCGATGCGGGACGCAATGCGTTGGTGATCGAAGAAGGGGAGATCTAGTCGATGAGCGCTTGCGCGAAGAGGAGAACCTGATGTGGCGGATGCGCGTGGTGCACGCGACGGGATACGCCTACAAGTCGCCGGTCACCGCGTCGTTCAACGAGGCCCGGTTGACCCCGCGCTCGGACTCGCGCCAGAACGTCATCCTCAACCGTGTCGAGACGGTCCCGGCAACCCGGTCCTACCGCTACGTCGACTACTGGGGCACGGCGGTCACGGCGTTCGACCTGCACGCGCCGCACACGGAGTTGGAGGTGACGGCGTCCTCGGTGGTCGAGACCGATCGGCCAGAGGCGCCCAAGGAGAAGGCCTCGTGGGCGGACCTGGCCGGCGCAGCGGTGATCGACCGGTACGACGAGGTGCTCGCGCCGACCCACTACGTCCCGTCGAGCAAACGCATCGAGCGGGTGGGCCGTCGCATCGCGAAGTACCACGACCCCGCCGAGGCCGTCATCGAGGCGGCGCGCTGGGTGCAGGGTGAGCTGCAGTATGTCCCCGGCACCACCGGTGTGCACACCTCCGGGGTGGACGCCCTTCGCGAGGGCAAGGGAGTGTGCCAGGACTTCGCACATCTGACGCTGATGTTGTTGCGTGGCATGGGAATTCCGTCCCGCTACGTGTCGGGTTACCTGCACCCGAAGCGCAACGCGAAGATCGGTGACACCATCGACGGGCAGAGCCACGCGTGGATCCAGGCGTGGACGGGCGAGTGGTGGCACTACGATCCCACCAACGACGCCGAGATCAACGAGCAGTACATCAGCGTCGGTGTGGGACGGGACTATTCGGACGTGACGCCGCTCAAGGGCATCTACTCCGGGGAGGGGTCCACCGATCTCGACGTCGTCGTCGAGATCACCCGGCTGGCTTGACGCACACCCCCGGGTGGACCTCGACGCGGTGCAGGTCGTCGCCGAGCTCGATCTGGCGGTCGAATGCCGTTGCCGCCAGCGCCCGCCAGTCCTCCTCCTGGCCGGGCACCAGCGCGGGGACATAGTGCGTCAGGATCAGGATGCCGACCCCGGCCCGCGCGGCGGTCTCGGCTGCCTGCTGCACCGACGAGTGGTAGTCGCAGATGTCGCGGATGCGTTGCATCGGCATCGGGTCGATCAGGTCCTTGCGGATCACCGTGTGCACCAGTGCGCCTGCGCCGGAAGCCAATTCATCCAGCGTCGGGCACGGGACGGTGTCTCCGGCCAACACCACGGACGCCCCGTTGTGTTCGACCCGGAACCCGATGGTGGGCGCCACCGGCCGGTGATCGGTCGGTGCGACCAGGATCCGGACGCCGTCGCGGCCCCACACCACCCCTTCGGTCACCTCTTCGACCTCGACCGGGGGAGGTGTCGTCAGGTCGGCATGGTGGGCGATGCGGTAGCCGATGTCGAATTGCAGTGCCTTGAGCGTGTTCTCGACCACCTCGGCGGTGCCGGGCGGCCCGATGATCGGCAGCGGGGTCAGCTCGGGCGCGAAATTGCCCACCCACCGGGTGATCAACACGTCGCCCAGATCGGTGATGTGGTCGCTGTGCAGATGCGTGAGCAGCAGCGCGGTCAGGTTGTTGGCGCTGACGCCGACCGCGGCGGCGCGTTGCAGCACGCCGCGGCCGCAGTCGACCAGGAATGTCTGCCCGCCGGCCCGCACCAGCGTCGAGGGCCCGGCGCGCTGCGGGTCCGGAATCGGGCTACCGGTGCCCAGTAGCGTCACTTCGATCATGGGACCCAGGTATACCGCGACCGGTGACCCCGCGCGGCCTAAACGGTGCCGGAGGCGGGCGTCCATCCCGGTGGCGGATCCTCGCCGGTGCGGCCGTCGACGGCCTCGCGCAGAAGGTCGGCGTGCCCGGTGTGCCTGCCGTACTCCTCGATCAGATCGCAGAGGAGACGGCGCAGGCTCGCGTGCCGGCCCTCGGGCCCGCTGATGTGCACCAGCTGGTCGAGCCCGCCCCGGGCCAGCGCGCTCTCCAGTCGGCATCGGGACCTTTGCACCGCGCCGTCCCAGTACGCGTACAGACGGTCGGGCGGGTCGCCCGCCGCGGAGGTGAACTCCCAGTCCTCGGGGACATCGTCGAGGCCGGCCCACTCCGGCTCCCACGGGGCGCCGACCGGTTCTCCGGTCAACTTGTCGGTGAAGAGCAGATCCTCGGCGAAAGCCAGGTGCTTGAGCAGACCGCCCAGTGTCAGCGCCGAAGCGCCGACGCGGGCCTGCAGTCCTGCGGCGTCGAGGCCGTCGGCCTTCCAGCGGAACGTCGTGCGCAGCCGCTCCAGCGCGCCGACCAGGTGCTCCAGTTCAGACCCCGCCAGCGGCGGTTCCCAGGGCGTGGCGGTCATCCCACCGGACTATAGGCGGCCAGCGGTTTTGATCTGCGACGATCCGTCCCGGCGTATTGTGGGCCGCATCACAAGGAGGTCGTGATGCGGATATCGGATGTGCTGCGCACCAAGGGGGCGTCCGTCGCGACGATCACCCCGGAGACGTCGGTGGCAGCCCTGCTCACGGAGCTGGCCGTGCACAACATCGGCGCGATGGTCGTCGTGTCGGCCGACGGACTGCAGGGGATCGTGTCCGAGCGCGACGTGGTGCGGGGACTGCACGAGGTCGGCGCCGATCTGCTGCGCCGCCCGGTGTCCGACATCATGACCACGCTGGTGGCGACGTGCTCCCCGGACGACTCGGTGGACAGCCTCAGCGTGCTGATGACGACGAACCGGGTGCGCCACGTTCCCGTCGTCGTCGACGGGCGGCTGCGCGGAATCGTCAGCATCGGCGACGTCGTCAAGACGCGGATGGAAGAGCTGGAGACCGAACAGCAGCGGCTGCAGGCCTACATCACCCAGGGATGACGGCTCGGCGCGCGAATGACATTTTCGCGCAACTACTTCCAGGTCGACGCGTAGAGTCCTGCGCGTGACAATCGATGTCGCCGCGGCCCGCCGACCGGACGTCAAGGCGCTGTCGCGGGTGCTCGGGCGGGCGTTCTTCGACGACCCGGTGATGATGTGGATGGTGCCCGACGACGCGCGGCGGGCCAAAGCGCTGCCCCGCATCTTCGCCGCCATGACGCGGCACCATTTCCTGGCGGGGGAGGCGGTGGAGGTGGCCACCCGCGCCGGCGAGGTCGGCGCCGCCGCACTGTGGGACCCGCCGGGACGGTGGAAGACGACCTCGCGGGAGGACCTCGCGATGATGCCGAGCTTCCTGCTGGCGATGCGCGGCGAGGCCAAGCGCGGCATGGAGGTCTCCGAGCTGATGAAGCGCCACCACCCCGAGGAGCCCCACTGGTATCTCGCCGTCATCGGCAGCGATCCCGACGTGCGGGGCGCTGGGTTCGGTCAGGCGCTGATGGCTTCCCGCCTGGCCCGCTGCGACGTCGAGGGCGCCCCGGCATACCTGGAGTCGACCAAGGAGTCGAACGTGGGCTACTACCTGCGGTTCGGGTTCGAGGTGACCGGCGAACTGACCATCCCGGGCGGCGGGCCGACGATGTGGCAGATGTGGCGCGCGCCGCACTGAGTCAGCTCCAGCTGTACTCGGCGCGCAGGCGGGCGGCGACGGCTTCGAAGGTGCCGCGTTCCAGGATCGCGCCCTCGCGCCGGATGCCCTCCTCGGGCACGTCGAGCACCCGGTCCAGGCGCACCCAGCTGGCCCGGCCGTCGTAATCCCAGGATCCCGAGCCGATGGCGACCCAGTTCGGGTCGTCGCGGTGATGGTCCTGGCTGGAGAGCGTCAGGCCTAGCAGCTTGCTGCGGTCACGCCCGACCACCAGCACCGGCCGGTCCTTGCCGCGGGTCGGATCGTCCTCGTAGACCACCCACGTCCACACGATCTCGCCCGGGTCGGCGCGGCCGTCCAGGTCAGGGGCGTAGGTCACCCTGCGCGCCCGGTGCGCGGTCGGGACGAAGGTGTTCGACACCGGCCGGCCAGCGGGCAGCGCGGACTGCGGCGTGGTGGAGGCGCCGGCGATCGCGTCCAGACCGATGCGGAGCCCCTGCGCGAGCCCGCGCTGCAGGGTCTCCGAGCGCTGGAGGTGCCGCACGAGCTTGGGAGCTTCGGAGAACACCAGCCTCTGGAACGTCTTGAAGGGCGAGGACGACGACGCCATAGCCGCCAAGTCTAGGCGTCGCCGGATCGGTCGATTGTGTCCCGATGGCGTCGGCTCGTTACTCTGGACTGGCCATTTCCGGTACCCGTACAGCGCTCACCAGGAGATTCCCAATTAGTAGTTTCGCCGACAAGACCTTCACTGCGCCGGCGCAGATTCGGAACTTCTGCATCATCGCCCACATCGACCACGGCAAGTCGACCCTGGCCGACCGGATGTTGCAGCTCACCGGCGTGGTCTCCGACCGCGACATGCGGGCGCAGTACCTCGACCGGATGG
The DNA here is from genome assembly GCF_010729305.1 of Mycolicibacterium psychrotolerans. Lineage (NCBI taxonomy): Bacteria > Bacillati > Actinomycetota > Actinomycetes > Mycobacteriales > Mycobacteriaceae > Mycobacterium > Mycolicibacterium psychrotolerans. The sequence goes on from NZ_AP022574.1 coordinate 2,957,310, forward strand.
ACATCGAGCGGGAACGCGGCATCACGATCAAGGCGCAGAATGTGCGCCTGCCCTGGAAGATCGGTGACGAAGAGCACGTTCTGCACCTGATCGACACGCCCGGCCACGTCGACTTCACCTACGAGGTGTCGCGCGCGCTGGAGGCCTGCGAAGGGGCGGTGCTGCTCGTCGACGCCGCGCAGGGCATCGAGGCGCAGACGCTGGCGAACCTGTACCTGGCGCTGGACCGCGACCTCGTCGTCATCCCGGTGCTCAACAAGATCGACCTGCCCGCCGCCGACCCGGACCGCTACGCGGGCGAGCTCGCCCACATCATCGGCTGTGAGCCGTCGGACGTGCTGCGGGTGTCGGGTAAGACCGGCGAGGGCGTGGCCGAGCTTCTCGACGAGGTGGTCCGCAAGGTTCCGGCCCCGACCGGCGACGCCGACGCTCCGGCGCGGGCGATGATCTTCGACTCGGTGTACGACACCTACCGCGGCGTGGTCACCTACGTCCGCGTCGTCGACGGCAAGATCGTCCCGCGCGAACGCATCAAGATGATGTCCACCGGCACGGTCCACGAGCTGCTGGAGGTGGGCATCGTCTCACCCGAACCGAAGGCCTCCGACGGTCTGGGCGTCGGCGAGGTGGGCTACCTCATCACCGGCGTCAAGGACGTCCGCCAGTCGAAGGTCGGCGACACCGTGACCACGGCGCGCGGCGGGGCGACCGACCCGCTGACCGGATACCGCGAACCCCGGCCGATGGTGTACTCGGGCCTGTATCCGGTCGACGGATCCGACTACCCGAACCTGCGCGAGGCGCTGGACAAACTGCAACTCAACGATGCGGCGCTGACCTACGAGCCGGAGACGTCGGTGGCGCTGGGCTTCGGTTTCCGCTGCGGGTTCCTCGGTCTGCTGCACATGGAGATCACCCGCGAGCGTCTGGAGCGCGAGTTCGACCTGGACCTGATTTCGACCTCACCCAACGTGGTGTACCGGGTGGAGAAGGACGACGGCTCCGAGATGGTCGTCACCAACCCGTCGGACTGGCCCGAGGGCAAGGTCCGCAGCGTGTACGAGCCCATCGTGAAGACGACGATCATCGCGCCCAGCGAGTTCATCGGCACGATCATGGAGCTGTGCCAGTCCCGGCGCGGCGAGCTCGGCGGCATGGACTACCTTTCGCCCGAACGCGTGGAGCTGCGCTACACGATGCCGCTCGGCGAGATCATCTTCGACTTCTTCGACTCGCTGAAGTCGCGCACCCGCGGCTACGCCAGCCTCGACTACGAGGAGGCGGGCGAGCAGGAGGCCGCGCTGGTCAAGGTCGACATCCTGCTGCAAGGCGAGGCCGTGGACGCGTTCAGCGCGATCGTGCACAAGGACAGCGCCGCGGCATATGGCAACAAGATGACCACCAAGCTCAAGGAACTCATCCCGCGCCAGCAGTTCGAGGTGCCGGTGCAGGCCGCGATCGGCTCGAAAATCATTGCCCGCGAGAACATTCGGGCCATCCGCAAGGACGTGCTGTCCAAGTGCTACGGCGGTGACATCACCCGTAAGCGCAAACTGCTGGAGAAGCAGAAGGAAGGCAAGAAGCGGATGAAGACGATCGGCCGGGTCGACGTCCCGCAGGAGGCGTTCGTCGCGGCGCTGTCGACCGAGGCCGCCTCGGACAAGGCCAAGAAGTAGGGCCGTCATGCTGCGGAGGGGGAGCCATCGATCCCGCTGCCTCGTCGTCCTGCTGGCCGCTGTCGTGACGGGATGCGGTGGCGGGGTCGACGGCACGCCCGTCGCGGTCCCGGCCGGGGGTCTGGATTCGATCGCGCTCAGCGACGTCGATCTCGACGACGTATTGGGCACCAAGGGGATTCAGAGCGAGCCGGATACGGGGGAGACGACCGACGAACTCGCAGCCGGGACGGTGCCTCCGGGCTGCACCGGTACGGTGCGCACCGCAGAGGCCAACGTCTACCGGGACGCCGGCGCCACCGCTGTGCTCACCCGGGTGGCCCGAGAGCCCGGCGACGGAGACTCGGTCGAGCAGAGCGTGGTGGTTGCCGGCTCACCGCAGCAGGCGCAGCACCTTCTCGAGATCGCGAAGCTGTCGTGGAGCGCCTGCGTCGGCACCCCCGTGAGGCAGGGTGGGGACACCCCGTCGACCTGGGATCTGGAGCCGGTCGACGTTCGCGACGGCATCGTCAGCCAGCGGTCCACGAACTCGGTTCACGGGCACTGCCAGCACGCGATGGGAGCGGCGGATGCCCGGGTCGTCGAGGCACTGGTGTGCGGCGCGAACATCCGCAACCAGGGCGTTGCGGTGGTCGCCGCGATGATCGCCAACGCCGACGCGCCCTGACGGCGCCACATCCGAGCCCGCTTCCTGCGCCCAAACGTCGGTTTGGGTGACGACACGCCGCATTCCGGCGCCCAATCGTCGGTTTGGGCGTAGTCAACCCGCCGGCCGGTTCTCGCCGAAGCGGTCGCGCGCGGGCGCGCGGCATGCTATCGAAGGGGGGTGTCCACCAAACTCGCGGCGCTCGCCGGTGCCTGCGTCGTCCTGGCCGGCTGCGCCGGGGCGCCGGTGGACGACCGACCTGTCGTCCGGATCGTCGAGGCCGCCCAGCCGACGACGGCGATACCGCTGGGGCACTTCCTGCCGACGACGCAGGAGTTGTCGACGGCGCTGGGCACCGGACCCAATGGCTTCGCAGGGCAACTCGTCGAAGGCGGTGCGGACATGCTGCTGCGCAGCCTCGGGGCCGCCGAGGCCAGCCCGCCCGACTGTGCCGGGGCCGCATACCGCCTGCAGCAGGCCGTCTACGACGGCAGTCCGGTGCAGTCGGTCGCCACGAACTCCTGGGCGGGCGGTGGGTTCGACGGTCCGCCGGTGACCGGATTCTTCGGTGTGGTGCAGATGACGAGTGCCGCTGCCGCACAGGACTTCTTCGCCGCCGCGACCGAGCGCTGGCGCCGGTGCAACGGAGCGACGGTGACCCGGCACGAGGCCGGGGACGGTGGCGACGAGCTCAGCAGGATCGCCGACGTCACCTTCGAGCGCCGAGTGGTGTCGGCGAGCGTGCTGCACGCCTCGGCGGGCACCGCATCGCCGACCGCGCTGCGTGCGGTCGGGCTGGCCGGTGACTGCATCGTCGAGGTCGACCTCACCGACCCCCGCCCCACGGATCAGGCTGCCCGGCCCGCTGTGGGAGTCGCCGAACTGATTCTGAACAAGATCACGACACAGCGCTGACCGCCGGTGGACAATGGCGCGGTGAAACCTGTGCCCATGCGTCGCGTCTGCGGTCTGCTGCTCGCGGCGTCCGGGTTGCTCTGCGGGTGTGTGAGCACCGTCGAGGGCGCCGCGGTGCGTGCCAACGGGGTGGCGCCGGTCGACGTCGGCGTGCTGGACGAGGCCGCCCTGGGGCGCCTGATGCTGACGATCGGCGAGGTCAACGGGATCATGGGCAGCACCCAGATGCAGGTCACGGGCGAACTCGACCAGATGACCGACCACTCCGAGCAGGTGTCGGATCCCGACTGCCTCGGAGCGGTCTACGGCGCCGAAGAGCCCGTGTACGCCCGCACGGGATGGACGGCGGTGCGCGATCAGGTGGCCCGCGAACCCAGCGACGACAACGACCACTGGGTCGAGCAGACTGCGGTGCTCTATCCGACTGCGCAGGACGCCACGACGTTTCTGGACACGTCCTTCACGATCTGGCAGGGCTGCGCCAACGAATCGATCGAGGTCGGCGACGGCGAGTACTCGTGGCAGCTCGGCGACGTCGACGCCACCGACACGGGCGGGCCCAACCTGATCACCCAGATGACCACACAGCAGGGCGCCGACGGCTGGGAGTGCCAGCATGCGCTCTCAGCGGTGTCCAACGCGACGGTCGAGGCGTGGGCGTGCGGCTACAGCATCAACGGTGAGGCAGCCGAGATCGCCACGGCGATGGTCCAGAAGGCAGGGAAGTAGCCGGTCGATGCCGTTGCAGTCCAGCATCATTCGCCTCAGTCCAGGGTGACCTGCGGACGCCTGACCGCGATCGCGGCGCCGCCGGCGAACACGGCGACGAGCAACACAACGACACCGATCGCGATCGGCGTGGAGCCGCCCACCAAGGTGGGCAGGTTCTGGAAGACGAGCAGCAGCACCGCGACGAGTCCGGCCAGACCGATGCCCGGTGCGACGAACGCCCGCCACACCGACACGTCGGACTCCCCGCTGCGCCGGCGCCGGGCGAAGAACGCCAGCACCGCGACGCTGGTCGCGATGAGCAGGATGATGATGCCGACCGTCGAGATGCCGGCAAGCCAGGTGTAGAACTGGGTCACCGGGTCCAGGCCCAGCGCGATGCCGGCGATCAGGAACACCAGCACGACGATCCCGTCGATCCCCGACGCCAGATGCGGGGAGGCGTGGCTCGCGTGCGCCTCACCGAGCGAGGCGGGGAACACCTTCCGGTTGGACAGCGTGAACACATAGCGCGCCACCACGTTGTGGAACGACAGGATGCACGCGAACAGGCTCGTGACGAACAGCACCTGCACGATGTGCAGACCCACCGAACCCAGGTACTGCTCGGTAGCTACCGGGAGCAGCCCCGACGGATCCGCGACCGCCTGCTCGACGACGCGGCTGTCGCCCCATGCGGTGATCAGCGCCCACGTCGAGACCGTGTAGAACACCCCGATCAGCAGCAGCGCGACGAACGTCGCACGGGGGATCGTCCGCAGCGGGTCCCGCGCCTCGTCGCGGAACACGGCGGTGGCCTCGAACCCGATGAAGCTCAGGAACGCGAACAGCAGCGCGATTCCCGGTGCGCCCGAGACGATCTCCGACGGCGACAGGAAGCCGGTCGAGAGGCCTTCGTGCCCGCCGGTCACCGCGACCACGGCATCGAGGACGAGCACGATCGCCACTTCGGCGATCAGCAGCACGCCGAGCACGTTGCGGGACAGGTCGATGTTGCGGTGACCGAGCACCGCCACGATCAGCAGGGTGATCAATGCCCATACGCCCCAAGGGATGTCCGGTGCGCCGTAGGAGGAGAACAACGCCTGCGCGCCCTGCCCGATCAGGCCGTACACACCGATCTCGAGGGCCAGATAGGAGATCAGCGCGACGAAGGCGAAGCCGAATCCGGTGACCCGGCCGAGGCCCTTGCCGATGTAGGAGTAGAACGCGCCGGCGTTGGGCACGTGCGGGGTCAGCGCGGTGAAGCCGACCGCGAACAACAGCACGATGACCGTGCTGATGATGAAGATCGCCGGGAAGCCGGTCCCGTTGCCGCTGGCGATGCCCAGTGGCACCGGCCCGCCGATGACCCCGAGCGGGGAGGCGGCCGCCACGACGACGAAGACGATGCTCCAGACGCCGAGAGTGCCGCGCAGTCTGCGGTGGGACTGGGGGTCCGCCGCGTCGTCGGCGATGCGGGCATCGCCGGTTTCGTCAATCCGATTCGCCATGGTTCTTCCTCGGGGCCGGTTCACAGGTCGACGGACAGTAACGCCACCTGTGCCCGGCCTCGGAGAGTTCCGATCAGCGGGATTGCTGCTCCTGAGGGACGGCGGACCCTGAGGTCAGGCCGTGGCGGACAGTGCTGCCCGGCGCCGCGGCCCGATCAGCTCACCCCACGCGGCGAACGCCTCGGCATGGTCGGCCGACGACGAGCCGGTGGCCACGGCGACGAGCCCCGTGGCGAGGCTGCCCAACCCGACGCCGGTCTGGTGCACCACGCGCACCAGTTCGTCGAACGCCTCCCGGCGCGAATAGCCCCGCAGGCCGATCAAGATGCCCACGGCGATGTCGATGACCTGACGAGACGTGTCGTCTGCGGCACGAGAATTCATGCATTCGATGGTCGGCCGCTGGGCTTCCCGCTGCCAGCGTTGCGCGCAGGCAGACGCAAAACCGGAACGCTCCTGTTACACAGGCGCGTTCGCCGGCTGGAAGTTGCCGGAGCTGTCGGCTTCCTCCTCGGCGCGGATCACGTGCACGACCGCGTTGATCAGTGCCAGGTGGGTGAACGCCTGCGGGAAGTTGCCCAGGTGCCTGCCCGTGCGGGGCTCGATCTCCTCGGCGTACAGATGCAGCGGGCTGGCGAAGGACAGTAGGCGTTCGCACAGGTGCCGCGCCCTGTGGATCTCGCCGATCTCGACCAGTGCCGACACCAGCCAGAACGAGCAGATCGTGAACGTGCCCTCCTCGCCGGACAGGCCGTCGTCGGTCTCCTCCACGCGGTAGCGCAGCACCAGGCCGTTCTCGGTCAGCTCGTCGGCGATGGCCAACACCGTGGCGCGGATCCGCGGATCATCGGACGGCAGGAACCGGGTCAGCACGGCCAGCAGCAGCGACGCATCGAGTGCGTCGTCGCCGTAGCGCTGGGTGAGCACGCCGCGGGAGTCGACGCCGTGGGTCAGGATGTCGTCCTTGATCTCCTCGGCGATGGCGCGCCACTGCTGGGCGTAGGACTTCTCGCCCTCCAGGTCGGCCAGTTTGGCGCCGCGGTCAAGCGCCACCCAGCACATGATCTTGCTGGACGTGAAGTGCTGCGGTTCGCCGCGCACCTCCCAGATGCCGCGGTCGGGTTCGCGCCAGTGTTTGATGGCCTCCTCGACCTGTTCCTTGAGCACCGGCCACAGTGTCTCGGGAATCTGCTCGCGGGACTTGGTGTGCAGATACACCGAGTCGAGCATGGTGCCCCAGATGTCGTGCTGCATCTGGTTGTAGGCGCCGTTGCCGATGCGCACCGGGCGGGCGTGGTCGTACCCCGAGAGGTGGTTCAGTTCCTCCTCGACCAGACTGCGTTCCCCGCCCACGCCGTACATCACCTGCAGAGGGTGGCGCTGGCCGTTGTTGGCGCCGGACACGTCGGCGATGAACGCGAAGAAGTCGTCGGCCTCGCGGTCCAGACCCAGTGTGTAGAGGCCCCACAGCGCGAACGTCGAATCACGCACCCACGCATAGCGGTAGTCCCAATTGCGTTCGCCCTGAGGGGTTTCGGGCAGCGATGTGGTGGGCGCGGCCAGCAGCGCGCCGGTGGGGGAGTAGGTCAGGCCCTTGAGGGTCAGGGCACTGCGCTGCAGGTACGACCGCCACGGATGGTCGGGGAAGTCGCCGACGTTGATCCACTGCCGCCAGCACTCGCTGGTCTTCCACATCTTGTCGGCGGCCTCGTCGAAGGTCTGCGGCGACGGATGCTTCGACCAGCTCAGCGCGACGAACACGTTGTCGCCTTCGGACAGCCGCGTCCGGGCGCGGGCTTCACGGCCTTCCAGGCCGATGCGCAGGTTGGTCGTCAGCCGCAACGTCGGATGGGAGTCCGGGTTCTTCGTCGCCCGGGCGATGGCCTCCCCGTAGGCCTGAGCGGAGTACTCCCAGCTGGCGCTGGTGCGGTGGTAGTCGAAGGACGGCTCGCAGCTCATCACCAGTTCGACGGTGCCGCTCACGCAGCGCACGGTGCGCAGCAGGATGTGCTCGGCGTCCCAGTCCATCGGGGTGCGCCGGTGGGTGCGCGAGCGGGTCTCGAGGTCGTGCCACGGTCCCATCACCAGCGCGTCGCGCACGATCACCCAGCCGGTGTGGGTCTGCCAGGTGGTCTCGAGGATCAGGCTGCCGGGCAGGTAGCGCCGGGCGGCGGGTACCGACACCCCGTACGGGCCGAGCCGGAAGTGGCCGGCGCCGCGGTCGAGGATCGCGCCGAACACGCTCGGTGAGTCCGGCCGCGGCACGCACAGCCACTCGACCGATCCGGCCGACGAGATCAGGCAGGTGTTCTCGCAGTCGGACAGGAATGCGTAGTCGGCGATCGGCGGGAACGGGTTGCGCAGCGGACCGGTGGTCGCATACGACGGCGTCGTAGCCAGCGCGAATGCCGATGATTCACCGTTGGCGCTCACCGCGCTGGAGACGGCCTGGGTGGGCTGCAGAACCATTTGCTCATCATCGACTGCCGGATACCTCGGCGTCTACCCGAACACGCCTGCGCCTCGCCCCCAGGACGCGTGCGCCTAGTCTGGGCCGGGTGGGCGGATTCCTGAGCTGGTGGGACGGAGTGGAGCTCTGGCTGACGGGGCTGCCGTTCGTCGCGCAGTCGGTGGTGGTGATCCCGGTCGTGCTGGCCCTGGCGTACACCGTGGCGGTGGTGCTGGATGCGGCGCTCGACCGTGGCATTCAGCTGCAACAGCGCCTTCGGCACTCGCGTGGTGAGGCGGCGGACGACACCGAGGGGAGTGACGGATGAGCGGGATGCCGCGATCGCGGGTCACGCTGGTGCTGATCGCGCTGATCGTGCTGGTGATCCTGATGTGGCTGCTCACCCGCTGACCGGGACTGGTGTTATTCTTCGCGCCATGCAAACGGCGTGCGGCAACAAGGGCGGCCACATCGTGGCGCTCATTGCTGTCGGTTTCTCGGCCGTTGCTGACGTGTGTTGTTGTTGCTGATTCCTCACCCCCGATCGGCGGTCAGGTGTTCGGCAACGATGTCTTCGTGCCGTCTGCGTACGGCGACGACGCCACCACCTTCCGCGTGACCGGATCCCCCGACAGGTTCGATTCCCTCCCGGAAAGGTCACCCATGAATCTCCCCAAGCCAGGTGCGCGGTGGCGCGCGGTCGCAGCGCTGGCCCTGACCACGTCGCTGGTCGCCGCCTGCGGCGGCGGCGGCTCGAGCGACGTTGCCGGTGAGAGCGGCGGCGCGAACGCCGAGACCACGCTGACGCTGGTGGCCTACGCGGTGCCGGAGCCCGGGTGGAGCAAGATCATCCCGGCGTTCGCGGCCACCCCGGAGGGCAAGGGCGTCGCGGTGACGACGTCCTACGGCGCCTCGGGCGACCAGTCCCGCGCCGTCGTCGACGGCAAGCCGGCCGACATCGTCAACTTCTCGGTCGAGCCCGACATCACCCGGTTGGTCAAGGCCGACAAGGTGTCGAAGGACTGGAGCGCCGGCGCCACCAAGGGCATCCCGTTCGGTTCCGTGGTCTCGCTCGTCGTGCGCAAGGGCAACCCCAAGAACATCCGGGACTGGGACGACCTGCTGCAGCCCGGTCTCGAGGTCGTCACGCCGAGCCCGCTGAGCTCGGGGTCGGCGAAGTGGAATCTGCTCGCGCCGTACGCGGCCAAGAGCGACGGCGGGAAGAACCCCCAGGCCGGGCTGGACTTCGTCAACAAGCTGGTGACCGAGCACGTCAAGACCCGGCCAGGGTCGGGCCGTGAGGCCACCGACGTGTTCCTGCAGGGTGCCGGCGACGTCCTGATCTCCTACGAGAACGAGGCGATCAACGTCGAGCGTCAGGGTAAGCCGGTCGAGCACGTGAACCCGCCGCAGACCTTCAAGATCGAGAACCCGGTGGCGGTGGTGACGGCCTCACAGCATCAGGAGCAGGCCAACGCCCTGAAGAACTTCCTCTACACCCCCGAGGGTCAGAAGCTGTGGGCCGAGGCGGGCTTCCGGCCGGTCGATCCCGCGGTGGCCGCCGAGTTCACCAAGGACTTCCCGGCGCCGCAGAAGCTGTGGACGATCGCCGACCTGGGCGGTTGGGGTGACGTCGACCCGGCGCTGTTCGACAAGGAGAACGGCTCGATCACCAAGATCTACAAGCAGGCCACGGGATGACCTCGACCGTCGCGGAGGTCGAGCCGGCGACGCCCCCAGGAGGGCACAACCGCCACGGCAGCACCTCGCTGCGGGTCGGCTCCGCGACGCTGTGGCTGTCGGTCATCGTGCTACTCCCGCTCGCCGCGATCGTGTGGCAGTCGGCGACCGGAGGGTGGCGCGCGTTCTGGCTGGCGGTCACGTCCAACGCCGCGCTGGAGTCCTTCCGGGTGACGTTGACGATCTCGATCGGCGTGACGCTGATCAACGCGGTGTTCGGGGTGATCGTGGCCTGGGTGCTCACCCGCGACGATTTCCCGGGCAAGCGGCTGGTGGATTCGGTGATCGACCTGCCGTTCGCACTGCCGACCATCGTGGCGAGCCTGGTGATGCTCGCGCTGTACGGTCCCAACAGTCCGGTCGGACTGCACCTGCAGCACACCAAGTGGGGTGTCGGCATCGCGCTGCTGTTCGTCACACTGCCGTTCGTCGTCCGATCCGTGCAGCCGGTGCTGCTCGAGCTCGATCGTGAGGTCGAAGAAGCGGCCGCCTCGCTGGGTGCCAACAACTACCTGATCTTCACCAAGGTGATCCTGCCCGCGCTGCTGCCGTCGCTGCTGTCCGGTGCCGGCCTGGCGTTCTCGCGGGCGATCGGGGAATTCGGCTCCGTCGTGCTGATCGGCGGTGCGGTGCCCGGCGAGACCGAGGTGTCCTCGCAGTGGATCCGCACACTGATCGAGAACGACGACAGGGTGGGCGCCGCGGCGATCTCGATCGTGCTGCTGGTCATTTCGTTCGTCGTGCTGTTCGTCTTGCGGGCGGTCGGCGCCCGCGCGGCCAAGCGGGAGGAGTTGGCGGCGTGATCCTGTCCCCGGCGGTCCGGCTCCTGCTGCGGTGGGTCGCGATCGGCTACATCGCGATCCTGGTCCTCGTGCCCGTCGGCCTTATCCTGTGGCGCACCTTCTCCCCGGGCGTCGGAGCCTTCTTCGCCTCCGTCGGTACCCCCGCGGCCATCTCGGCGCTGCAGCTCTCGCTGCTGGTGGTCGCGATCGTCGTACCGCTCAACGTGCTGTTCGGAGTGCCGACGGCACTTGTGCTGGCGCGCAACCGGTTCCGCGGCAAGAGCATCCTGCAGGCCATCATCGACCTGCCGTTCGCGGTGTCGCCGGTGGTGGTCGGTGTCGCGCTGATCCTGCTGTGGGGCTCGGCGGGATTGTTCGGGTTCGTGGAGAACGACTTCGGGCTCAAGATCATCTTCAGTTTCCCCGGCATCGTGCTGGCCAGCATCTTCGTCACGGTGCCCTTCGTGATCCGGGAGGTCGAGCCGGTGCTGCACGAACTCGGCACCGATCAGGAGGAGGCCTCGGCCACGCTGGGCGCGCAGTGGTGGCAGACGTTCTGGCGCATCACGCTGCCGTCCATCCGGTGGGGGCTCACGTACGGCATCGTGCTCACCGTCGCGCGCACGCTGGGGGAGTTCGGCGCAGTCATCATGGTGTCGTCCAACCTGCCCGGCCAGTCCCAGACCCTGACACTGCTGGTCGCCGACCGGTACAACCGCGGCGCCGAGTACGGCGCCTACGCGATCGCCACGTTGCTGATGACGGTGGCGGTCCTCGTCCTCGTCGCGCAGGTGATCCTCGACGCCCGCCGGGCCAAGGCCGCACAATGAACACCGACGACCACTCGGAAGACCGACGATTGTGAAACGCCCACCGACCCGCCCGACGACTCACGCGATCACCGTGACCGGCGCCAACAAGCGCTACGGCGATTTCGCCGCGCTCGACAACGTCGACTTCGTCGTGCCCGCCGGATCGTTGACCGCCCTTCTCGGACCCAGCGGGTCAGGCAAGTCGACGCTGTTGCGGGCCATTGCCGGCCTCGACGAGCCGGATTCGGGATCCATCACGATCAATGGCCGGGACGTGACCGACGTGCCGCCGCAGAAGCGCGGCATCGGCTTTGTGTTCCAGCACTACGCCGCCTTCAAGCACCTCACGGTGCGCGAGAACGTCGCGTTCGGCCTCAAGATCCGAAAGCGTCCCAAGTCCGAGATCAAGGACAAAGTCGACAACCTGCTCGAGGTGGTGGGCCTGGCCGGTTTCCAGACCCGGTACCCCAATCAGCTCTCCGGCGGCCAGCGTCAGCGCATGGCGCTGGCACGGGCGTTGGCGGTCGATCCGCAGGTGCTGCTGCTCGACGAGCCGTTCGGCGCGCTGGACGCCAAGGTCCGCGAGGATCTGCGGGCGTGGCTGCGCCGCCTGCACGACGAGGTGCACGTCACCACGGTGCTGGTGACCCACGACCAGCAGGAGGCGCTCGACGTCGCCGACCGGATCGCGGTGCTGAACAAGGGCCGCATCGAGCAGGTCGGCTCGCCCACCGAGGTGTACGACACGCCCGCGAACGCGTTCGTGATGTCGTTCCTGGGTGCGGTGTCGCCGCTGAACGGCGCGCTGGTGCGCCCGCACGACATCCGCGTCGGCCGCAACCCCGACATGGCGATCGCCAACGGCGACAACTCGATTCAGACCACCGGCGTCACCAAAGCGGTGATCGACCGGATCGTGATGCTGGGCTTCGAGGTGCGCGTCGAGCTGACCAACGCGGCGACACACACACCGTTCACCGCCCAGATCACCCGCGGCGACGCCGAGGCACTCGGCCTCAAACAGGGCGACACCGTCTACGTGCGGGCCACCCGGGTGCCCAGTCTGCCCGACGAGGCGCCGCAGAGTCCCGTGCTCGACGGGGAGCCGGCCCGGCTCTCATAGCTCAGGCCAGCGCGAGGAACAGCTTCTCGAGCTCGTCGACGCTCATCTCGCGTTGGCCGTCCGCCGCGGTGCCCTCGGCGATGCACTCCCGCAGACCGGTCGCGACGATCTTGAAGCCGGCGCGATCCAATGCGCGCGACACCGCGGCGAGCTGGGTCACGACGTCCTTGCAGTGGCGGCCCTGCTCGATCATCGAGATGACGCCGGCCAGCTGACCCTGAGCTCGGCGGAGCCGATTCAGAACGGCGCTGATGGCTTCCTCATCACCGACCACGACGGCTCCCTTCCACCACTGTTCGGACGAACACACAGATGTTACCCACGGGGGTATAACGCGCGGAGCGGCCAGAAGCATCCCGTCCGGCCAGCGTGGGATGAACTCGTGAAACGTGACTCAAGCCGCTACGCGGGCCGTCAGTGCGGCGTCGTAGCGGTCGAGCACCGTCTCGGCCACCTGGCGATGCGCGCCCAGTGGCGCCGACATCGAAATACCTTGGGCGCGTGCGAATCCTGCGACACGATCGGTGATGCGCCCCGGCGCCAGGAACCAGGGGGCGACGACCAGCCGCGAAGCGCCGCGGTCCCGCAGCACGGCGGCCGCGTCGGCCAACGAGGGCGACGGGCCGGTGGCGAACGCCGTGGTCGCGGTCCACCGCGTGGTCATCGTCAGTTCCCGGGCCACCGTGGCGGTGCGGGTATTGGCCTGCGCGTGCGACGAGCCGACCGCGGTGACGAGCACGCCGACATCCGGGTCGAGCCGGGACACCCCGGCATGTTCGAGCCGTTGCCGCAGCACGTGGATCAGCCGGTCGTCCTCACCGAGAACGGCCGCCTGGCGCGCATCGGACCCGGAGTCGGCGATCATCGCCGGGATGTCGACACGGGCATGGTAGGCATCGGCGAGCAGCAGTGGCACGACCACCGCGCCCCGCCCGACGGCTGTGAGCACGTCGGCCAGATTCGGTGTGTTCTGCTCACAGAACGCGACGCGGGCTTCCAGCCCGGGCCGCAGGCGAGCGATGCACTCGACGATCGCCCGCGCGGTGGCCGCCGAGCGGGGATCGGCGCTACCGTGCGCCGTCAGCACCAACGTGCCCGCCCCCGCGTTCACGATGCGTGCAGCCCGCACTCCGTCTTGGACTGTCCGGCCCAGCGTCCACTGCGCGGGTCGGCGCCGGCGATCGGCTTGGCGGTGCAGGGCGCGCAACCGATCGACGGATAGCCCTCGTCGACGAGGGGGTTGACCAGCACACCGTGGGTGTCGATGTAGCCCTGCATGTCGTCGTCGGACCAGGCGGCCAGCGGGTTGATCTTCACCAGCCCGAACGCCTTGTCCCAGCTGATCAGCGGTGCGTTGGCGCGGGTCGGGGCCTCGACCCGGCGGATCCCGGTCACCCAGGCCGAGTAGCCGCGCAGCGCCTTGGACAGCGGTTCGACCTTGCGCATCCGGCAGCACTCGTTGGGAGTGCGCTCGAAGAGGTTCTTGCCGAAGAGCGAGTCCTGCTCGGCGACCGACTTCTCCGGGCGCACGTTGACGACGTTGACGTCGTAGACGGCCTCCACGGCGTCGCGCGTGCCGATCGTCTCGACGAAGTGGTAGCCGGTGTCGAGGAACAGCACGTCCACCCCGGGCCGCATCTTCGCGGCGAGGTCGACCAGGACCGCGTCCTGCATGTTGGACGCGACGATGTAGTTGCCGCCGAAGTTCTCGTCGGTCCAGCGCAGCAAGTCAGCGGCCGAGGCGTTCGGCCCCAGCTCCGCCGCGCCGCGCTCGGCCAGCTCTTGTAGATCGGTCTCCGTCATCACATCGGTCACGTCACATCACCTCAAGTCCGCGTCGTCTGCTCGTAGTGCCCACGTAGCGAAACGCTCACCGTGCTCGCGTTGTTTCACGAAGTTGCGCACCACCCGCTCGATGTAGTCGCCGAGCTCGCTGGAGAGCACCTTGTGCTGGCGCAGCTTGCGGCCGAAGCCGCTGTCCAGGCCGAGGCTTCCTCCCAAGTGGACCTGGAAACCCTCTTGCGGGCCGTCGCCGTCGTCCACCATCTGACCCTTGAAGCCGATATCGGCCACCTGGATACGCGCGCACGAGTTCGGGCAGCCGTTGATGTTGACGGTGACCGGGACGTCGAGCTCGGCGTTGAGGTCCTCGAGCCGCTTTTCCAGCTCGGGCACCAGCACCTGGGAGCGCTTGCGCGTCTCGGCGAAGCTCAGCTTGCAGAACTCGATCCCGGTGCAGGCCATCAGGTTGCGTCGCCAGTGCGACGGCGTCGATGGCAGGCCCAGTGCGTCAAGCTGTTCGACGAGCTTGGCCACATTCTCATCGGGGACGTCGAGCACGATGAGCTTCTGGTACGGCGTGAACCGGATCCGGTCACTGCCGACCGACTCGGCGAGGTCGGCGACCTTCGACAGGATGGTCCCGGACACCCGGCCGGCGATCGGTGCGACCCCGACGGCGTTCAGGCCGTTCTTCAGTCGCTGCACACCCACGTGGTCGATCGGTCGGCTCACCGGATCCGGCGCAGGCCCGTCGATCAGCGGTCGCTCGAGGTACTCGGTCTCGAGAACTTCCCGGAACTTCTCGACGCCCCAGTCCTTGATCAGGTACTTCAGCCGGGCCTTCGACCGCAGCCGGCGGTAGCCGTAGTCGCGGAAGATGCTGACCACGCCCTCCCAGACGTCGGGCACCTCGTCCAGCGGAACCCAGACCCCGACCCGCTGGGCGAGCATCGGGTTGGTCGAGAGCCCGCCGCCGACCCACAGGTCGAATCCCGGTCCGTGCTCGGGGTGCTCGACCCCGATGAAGGCAACGTCGTTGACCTCGTGCACGACGTCCTGCAGACCCGAGATCGCGGTCTTGAACTTGCGCGGCAGGTTCGAGTACTCCGGCTTGCCGATGTAGCGCTTGACGATCTCGTCCACCGCCGGCGTGCCGTCGATGACCTCGTCCAGCGACTCTCCGGCCAGCGGGGAGCCGAGTACGACGCGCGGGCAGTCGCCGCAGGCCTCGGTGGTC
Organism: Mycolicibacterium psychrotolerans; assembly: GCF_010729305.1. Classification (NCBI taxonomy): domain Bacteria; kingdom Bacillati; phylum Actinomycetota; class Actinomycetes; order Mycobacteriales; family Mycobacteriaceae; genus Mycobacterium; species Mycolicibacterium psychrotolerans. The sequence continues at coordinate 2,972,694 of NZ_AP022574.1, forward strand.
TGCAGGCCGACCGCGTCGAGCCGCTGCCAGATCTCGGGCATGTCCTCCACCCGAATCCAGTGGTACTGGACGTTCTGCCGGTCGGAGATGTCGGCGGTGTCGCGCGCGAACTCGGTCGAGATCTCGCCGAGGGTGCGCAGCGCCGCCGCCGACAGCGCGCCGCCGTCGCAACGCACCCGCAGCATGAAGTAAGAGTCTTCGAGCATGTCGGTGTTCTCGTCCCCGGTCCACGTGCCGTCGTAGCCGGGCTTGCGCTGGGTGTAGAGGCCCCACCAGCGGAAACGGCCGCGCAGGTCGCCCTTGTCGATGGACTCGAAGCCGCCCTGGGCGTAGATGTTCTCGATGCGCGCCCGCACGTTGAGCGGGTTGTCGTCCTTCTTGGCCTGCTCGTTGGCGTTGAGGGGCTCGCGGTAGCCGAGCGCCCACTGTCCTTCGCCGCGTGGGCGCTTGGCGGGCTTGGGTGTCGCTGTCGTCATGGTGGGCTCCTGGATAGAAGCCAGCGTTCGTCACCGCGCGGTCTCACCGGGGGGCTGTCCGGCGGCGCAGATCCGGCGGCCAGCTGAAAGTGCAGGTGGGCAGGGTCTACGGGGTCACGAAGGACAACAACAGCAGCTACACACGCGCTTGAAGTCGACGTGACGACGAATCACCAGCGCTACGCGGGTGGGCACGATGCCGGCGTCGATCACGTGGGCCATTGTGCCACGGATAGGGGCATCACCTCCAACCGGCCCATATTTGTACTCACGCTGAGTAGAAGGGGCCACCGGCCGGACTCGGCCGCCGGTCGCGGCGCGACCTGCTGGGACAATGGGGGCATGTCCGGTTCCGCGTCCGTCCGTCCGGCACCCGTGCAGCTGCCCGACCTGGCCGTGACGCCCGGGGCGCCGTTCGGCATCTACGTCCACGTACCGTTCTGCGCCACCCGCTGCGGATACTGCGATTTCAACACCTACACCCCGGCCGAGTTGGGCGGCGCGACACCGGCCGGGTGGTTGACGGCGCTGAGAACCGAACTCGCCCTGGCTGCCGCCCGCCTCGGTTCCGTCCCGGACGTGTCGACCGTCTTCGTCGGAGGCGGCACGCCGTCGCTGCTCGGTGCCGAGGGCCTGGCCGAGGTGCTCGACGCGGTGCGGGAACACTTCACGCTGGCGCCGCGAGCCGAGGTCACGACGGAATCCAACCCGGAGTCGACGTCGCCGGCGTTCTTCGCGGGGCTACGGTCCGCCGGGTACACCCGGATCTCGCTCGGTATGCAGTCCACCGCTGCTCACGTGCTGGTGGCACTGGACCGGGTGCATTCGCCCGGCGGGGCGATCGACGCCGCCCGGGAGGCCCGGGACGCCGGCTTCGACCACGTCAACATCGATCTGATCTACGGCACGCCGGGGGAGACCGACGACGACCTGCTGCGGTCCGCTGACGCGGCGATCGGGGCGGGGGTCGACCATGTGTCCGCCTACGCGCTGATCGTCGAGGACGGCACCGCGCTGGCCCGCAAGGTCCGGCGCGGCGAGATGCCCGCGCCCGACGACGACGTCCTGGCGCGTCGCTACGAACTGCTGGACCGCCGGCTCGCCGACGCCGGGCTGGACTGGTACGAGGTGTCGAACTGGAGCCGGCCCGGAGCCGAATGCCTGCACAACATCGGGTACTGGGCCGGGGGCCGATGGTGGGGCGCCGGACCGGGCGCGCACGGTTTCGTCGGCGCCACGCGATGGTGGAATGTCAAGCACCCCAACGCCTATGCCGCCGCGCTAGGTGAACGCCGCCTTCCCGTCGCCGATTTCGAGAGCCTCGACGAGGACACGTCGCACGTCGAGGACGTGATGCTGCGGGTGCGCTTACGCTCGGGGCTGCCGACCGCGCTGCTGACCGAGGCCGAGCGAGCCGCGGCCGCGCAGCTGGTCGCCGACGGCCTGCTGCGCGCCGAAGTGGACCGCCTGGTGCTGACCGACCGTGGGCGACTGCTCGCCGACGCGGTGGTCCGCACGCTGCTGGGGTGACTACTCGAGCGCGGCCGCCAGGCGGCGCCACTGCTCGCGCGGGAACTCCCGCGGGTCGGCGGTGAGGACCTGCACGCACACGTGGTCGGCGCCCGCGTCGCGGTGTTCGGCGACGCGTCGCAGCACGGTCTCCTCGTCTCCCCAGGCGATCAGCGCGTCGAACAACCGGTCGCTGACCGTGCTGATGTCCTCCTCGGTGAAGCCTGTGCGCAGGATGTTGTTGGCGTAGTTCGGCAGCGACAGATAGGACTTCAGCCAGTCCGTACCGATCTCGCGAGCCTGCTCCCTGCTGTCGGTGAGCAGCACGCTCTGTTCGGGCAGCAGCATCGGCCCCTCGCCGAGGACCTCGCGCGCCTGGTGGGTGTGCTCGGGCGACGTGAGGTAGGGGTGCGCTCCGGCGGCGCGGGTCGCCGACATTTCCAGCATCTTGGGGCCCAGCGCAGCGAGCACCCGGTTGCCCGTCGGTACCGGCTGCGGCGAGGCGTCGATGCCGTCGAGGAAGGCCCTGGTGGCCGCAAGCGGCTTGCGGTAGCGGCCAGGCTCCTGCGAGTCGATCAGTGGCGCGTGGCTGACGCCGATACCGAGGAGGAAGCGTTCCCCGTGGGTCTCGGTCAGCGTGGCGTAGCGGGCGGCCACCTCAGCCGGATCGTGCATCCACAGGTTCAGGATGCCCGTCGCGATCACGGTCTTGGTGGTTGCCGACAACAGGTTGTCAACCACGTCGAGGACCGGTCCGCCCACGTCGGGAATCCACAGGGCGGGGAAGCCGAGCTCGTCGAGTTCCGCGGCGGCATCGGCCGCCTCACCCGGGTTTCCGTAGCGCAACTGCGAACTCCACAACCCGACACCTGTCAATTGCATGTGTCCACTCATACCGTGCGCGCGGGCGCGGGCGCTACCGTCGTTGCATGACATTCGATTCCGGCGCGGTCGGCCTCGCGTTCTCCGAGCACCGGTTCGACGACGCGTTGGACCACCTCGCCAAGGACGTGACGTGGACCATCGTCGGAGGCATGGTCCTCGAGGGCGCAGACGCGGTGCGCCGCACGTGCCGGGACACCCTCGAGAGCCTCGAGGGCACCCGACGGGAGTTCGACCGCTGTGTCACCGCCGTGGGTGCCGGCGTGGTCGCCGTGGACACCGTCGTGCGCTACATCCGCCCCGACGGGGTGACGGCGGTGGCCAGCTGTGCCATCTACGAGTTCGCCGACGAGAAGATCACGAAGATCACCTCCTACGCGGTCGAGATCGACCCCGGTGACCCGGGCGCGCAGCCACGGCCGCAGAACAGGTAGCCCCTTGCGCGGCGCCGAGGTCCTGACTTCGGCGGTTTGCCACACTGACGGGATGGGCGACGATTCCGACGGCGGACGACAAGGGCTCGAGAAGCTCACCGAGGGCGCGCTGGCCGCACTCGAGAACATCGCCGAGAACCTCGGGGCCGACGGGATCGTCGACGATGCGATAGCGCGCGCCATGTCCGGGATCGCCGCGGCCGGGGAGGAATTCGTTCGTCGGTATCACCGGCTGGAGATCGACGCGGACATGGCCGCACCCGAGGAGCCGGTGCTCTTCGTCGCCAACCATGGTTTCGGCGGCGTCATCGACCTGAACGTGTTCGCCGTGCGCGCTGCGTTGGACGCGCTGACGCTGGACCGCCCCGTCACGGTGTTGACGCACCAGCTGGCGTGGACGCTCGGGGTCGGGAGGCTGCTCGAGCCGCTGGGTGCGCGGCCGGCGGGCCGGGACAGTGCCGTCGAGGCACTCGACGCGGGACATCACGTGCTGGTGTTTCCCGGCGGCGACAAGGACGCAGGGAAGACCTTCGCGGACCGCAATCGCGTGATCTTCGACGGCCGCGCGGGTTTCGCCGACCTCGCCCTCGAGCAGAACGTGCCGATCGTTCCGGTGGTGACCGCCGGGGCCGGGGAGTCACTGCTGGTGCTCTCCAGCGGGGAGGGGCTCGCCCGCGCTCTCCGGCTCGACAAGATCGCGCGCCTCAAAACGTTGCCGGTGAGCGTGTCGCTGCCGTGGGGCCTCAACATCGGCGCCGTGGGCCTGCTTCCGTATCTTCCGCTGCCGACCAAGCTCGTCACCCGGGTGCTCACGCCGATGACTCCGGAGCGGGACGAGACCGCGCAGCAGTTCGCGGCTCGCGTCGAGCACGCGATGCAGGACGCCTTGACCGCACTCACCAGCGGGCGTCGACCCCTACTGGGCTGAGGCAAGCCCCGACGGCCGATTCGCGGGTTCCCGGCTGCTCATATCAGTGTTGAGCATTTCGTCAGATGACCTTGACTGAGCCCAGCATCGCATGTGACGATTTCATCAGTCACAGCGAAAGGCGGCAATGTGGCAGACACCTCCGCGCCCGTGCACCACGGGCACAAAGACATGCACAGCGAGCAGGGCGGCCTGCGCGGCGAGCATCCCGGCCGCGCGGCGAACCCCCTCATCCGGGTGGCCGACATCGCCTGGCTGGAGTTCGACAAGCCCGACCTGTCGAAGGCGGAGGCATTCGCTCGCGCCTTCGGCTTCGGCGTGGCGCTGCGCACCCCCCAGCAGCTGCACCTGCGCGGCACCGACGCGGGGGGTCCGTGCGCGATCCTGCGCAGCGGCACTCGCAGCCGGTTCGGCGGCGTCGCGTTCCGTGCCGCCGACGAGGTGGACGTGCTGCGGCTGGCCGACAAAACCGGCGCCGCGGTGCACGCCCTGCCCGAGGTGATCGGAGGAGTGGCGGTGCAGTTGGCCGACCCGAGCGGCACACCGGTGAAGGTCGTCGGGGGACTGCAGCAGCTTCCCGCCCAGCCGGTCCAGGTGCCGCAGCTGGGGAACACCGCGCGGAGCGGCCCGCGCATCAACGCCACGGTGCGGCCGCCCCGGGTGCCCGCCCGCGTGCAACGGCTCGGGCACGTGGTTCTGCAGTCGACCACGTACCTCAAGACACTCAACTGGTACCTGGACACCCTCGGCATGATCGTCAGCGACTTCCTGTACTTCCCCGGGCAGCGCGACCGCGGACCGGCGATGAGCTTCATCCGCTGCGACCGGGGCGCCACCCCGGCCGATCACCACACCTTGGCGTTGGCGCTGGGTCCGGCCAACCGGTACGTGCATTCGGCCTATCAGGTCAGCGATCTCGATGCGTTGGCCGCCGGCGGTGAGTATCTGCTCGAGCGCGGTTATCGCCGCTCTTGGGGCATCGGCCGCCACATCCAGGGCAGCCAACTGTTCGACTACTGGCGCGACCCCGACGGCTTCCTGGTGGAGCACTTCGCCGACGGGGACCTGTTCGACAACACGCTCGAGCCGGGTTGGGCGCCGTTCACCGCCAGCGGCCTGGCTCAGTGGGGTCCGCCGGTGACCAAGGACTTCCTCGACGCAGGCCCGAAATCAGCAGGCCGACAGGCCATGTCGATGTATCACGCCCTGCGCGACGACAACGAGTTCGACCTCAACCGCCTTCTGGGCCTCCTGAAAGTCGCCACCTCGTGAGCATCTCCGTCCTCCGCACCTCCGACGCCTGGTGGGTACAGACCCCGACGGGCGCAGCCGAGATCGCCACCAACGCGGTCAGCACCGCCGAACTGCTGGCCGACCGGGCGGCCGTCTCCGCCGCTGCGGCCACCGGCGGCTCCGTCGCGATCGACGACCTGCAGCTGGTATCGCCGGTGACCGCGCCCTGCCGGGTGGTCGCGCAGATGACGAACTTCGAGTCCCACGTCAAGGACGCCGGGATGGACCCGAAGACCGTGCCGCTCACCTTCTTTCGCAAGTCGTCGGCCTCGATCACCGGGCCGCACGGCGAGATCGTGCGGCCCGCGCATGTCCGGCTGCTCGACTACGAGGTCGAGATCGGTCTGGTCATCGGCCGCGACATTCCCGTCGGCACCACGATCACCGACGCGAATCTGACCGATCACGTTGCCGCGCTGACGATCACCAACGACGTCTCGGCGCGCGACATCCAGCTTCCGCAGACCCAGTTCTACGAGGCCAAGTCCTACCCGACCTTCACCCCGGTGGGGCCCGCGCTGGTCCTCCTCGAGGGCGACGAGTTGTCCCGCTTCGGGGATCTGCGCCTGAGGCTCGGTGTCGGCGGGCAGGAGCGCCAGAACGCGCTCGTCGAGGGCGACATGCTGTACCGCCCGCTGCAGGCGCTGCAGGCGTTGACGCGGTTCCAGGATCTGGCCGCCGGGGACCTCATTCTCACCGGCACTCCCGTGGGGACCGCGCTGAGCGCGCCGCCCAAACCGATCGAGATCATCGGCAATCTCCTTCCCCCAGCCGTCAAGTGGAAGGCGTTCTTCGCCCGCCAGGCGAAGAACCCGAAGTACCTGCAGCACGGTGACGTCGTGGAGGCCTCGGTCGCCACCGACGACGGCGCCCTCGATCTGGGCGTCCAACGGCTCACGGTGCGATACGCGCAATGAGTGGGGCGGATGCTCCCGTCCGGCACGTCACAGTCGCCGTCGTCGGCGGCGGGCCCACCGGCGTCACGGCTGCCACGCTGCTGGCGCAGTACGGCGCCGACACCGTGGTGCTGGATCGGTGGGCGCAGGTATACCCGCAGCCCCGGGCGGTGCACCTCGACGACGAGATCTGCCGGATCGTGGCCAGGCTCGGGATAGCCGAGGAGTTCGCCGCCATCTCCCGGCCGGCCCGCGGTCTGCGCCTGGTCGACCGAGATCTGACGGTGCTCGCCGAGTTTCGCCGCGATACCGCGTTGACACGCAACGGTTTTCCTGCCGCCAACATGTTCGATCAGCCAGAGCTGGAAGAGCTGCTGCGACGCAATCTCACCCGCTACCGGCATGCCGAGTTCTGTGGCGACACCGAGGTGCTCGATGTCACCGAGGAGTCGGGCGGCCGACTGCGGCTCCGCGCCGCGGACCGGGCGAGCGGTCGAGAGTTCGCGATCACCGCCGACTACGTACTGGGCTGCGACGGTGCCAACAGCATGGTGCGCAACGCGATGCGGTCGACGATGCGGGACTTGAACTTCGAGCAGCGCTGGCTGGTGGTGGACATCGCCACCGCCGCCGATCTGGGCCAGTGGGAGGGTGTGCACCAGGTCTGCGATCAGCACCGTGCCGGTACCTACATGCGTATCGGTCGGACGCGGTACCGATGGGAATTCGCCCTCCTGCGGCATGAGTCGGCCGCCGACTTCCAGACGTTGGACGCACTGCGGCCGTTGATCGCCCCGTGGACCCATACGGCCGGCGACGCCGAGCTGGAGCTGATCCGGGTGACCGAATACACGTTCCGCGCCCAGATCGCCGATCGCTGGCGGGCCGGCAACATCTTCCTGCTCGGCGACGCGGCGCACCTGACACCTCCGTTCGTCGGCCAGGGCATGGGCGCCGGACTGCGGGACGCGATGAACCTGACGTGGAAGATCGCCGCCGTCCACCGGGGCGCCTTGGCGCCCAGCGCGTTGGACAGCTACGAACGGGAACGCCGACCACACACCCGGCAGATGATCTCACTGGCGCGCAACATCGGACGCGCCATGACCGCCGGTGGCGAGACCGGTTCTGCGATAAGGCGGTTCGTTCTGCCGCGCCTGCACCTGGTTCCCGGCTTGCGTGCCAAGGTGGTCGACTCCGAGACCCCGCCGCTGTCCGCCTCGCCGTTGATTCGCCGCAGCCTCCGCACCCGCCGTATCGCGGGGCGCCTGTGCCCGAACCCGGTGCTGGACGACGGGCGCCGCCTCGACGAGGAGTTGGACCTCGGCTTCGCCCTGCTCACCACGGTGGCGCTCACACCGGCGCAACACACCGTCGTGGCGGATCGGGGTGCGCGGGCGATCTACGCCGCACCGAACTCAGAACTGGCCCGCTGGCTCGAGAACCGCCGCGTGACCGCCGCCGTCATCCGACCCGACCGCACCGTCATGGCGGCCGGCCACGACATCACCGCGCTGTGCCGGACGCTGCCGTCGTTCGCCACGCATGCAGGCTTCGCACCGGGGGTGCGTCGATGACGGCAGGAAAGGTGCACGTGTTTCGTCGCTCCGAGGACGTCCCCATTTATCGGCCCAGCGTCTACAGCAGATCAGCCATCCTCGACCCCTATCCCCGCTACCGGGAGTTGCGTGCCCTCGGTCCCGTGGTGTGGTTGGCCCGCCACCGGCTCTATGCACTTCCGCGGTACGCCGAATGCAAAGCGGCCCTGCGCGACGACGGAACGTACCTGTCCGGCGACGGGGTGGCCGCCAACCCAGTGGTCAATCGTCTCTCGCGCGGCACGACGCTCAACAGCGACGGCCCCGAGCACGAGCGACGCCGCCGACTCGTCGCCCACCGTCTGATGCCTCGCGCCCTGCGCGGTCTCGGCGAGGCCGTCGACGAGCAGGCTCACCGCATCGTCGACGCCGCCGTGCGCCGGGGCACCGTCGATGCGGTGACCGATGTCGCCACCGTGCTTCCGCTGGCGGTCGTGCCCGATCTCGTGGGATGGCCGCATGATCAGCGTGACCATCTCCTCGGCTGGGGCGCAGCGACGTTCGACATGCTGGGGACGGCCAACTGGCAGGCCCTCACGGCGGTGCCCCGCAGCGTGCAGATGCTGCGGTTCGCCCGGCGCGTGGTCCGCGAGCGCAACGTGCTGCCCGGCAGCATGGCGCACGAACTGCTCGCCGCAGCCGACGACGGCGACATCGGGCGCGATGAGGTGCCGGCGCTGCTGATCGACTACATCGCGCCATCGTTGGACACCACGATCAGCGCCATCTCCAGCGCGATCCACCTCTTCGCAACCCATCCCGAGCAGTGGGAGCTGCTCAAGGCGGACTCGTCGTTGCTGCCCAACGCGATCAACGAGGTGGTGCGCTTCGAGTCACCGTTGCGGGCCTTCACCAGGAAGGCCGGCGCCACCAGCGTCATCGCGGGGGTCAGCGTCCCGGCGGGGGCACGCGTGCTCGCCTTGTACGCCTCGGCCAACCGCGACGAACACGAGTGGAAAGATCCGTGGCTCTTCGACATTCGTCGGGATGCCGGGCGGCACGTCGGGTTCGGCAACGGCGCTCACGCGTGCGCGGGGCAGGGGCTGGCGCGGCTGGAGACCGCCGCCGTGCTTCGAGCGCTGCTCGATCGTGTCGAGCGCATCGAGACTCTCGGAGAGCCGATCTGGGCCGTCAACAACATCATTCGCCGCCTCGAACACGCCCCCGTCCGCCTGGTCGCCGGGTGACCGCGGCCGGCTCTCAGCGCGAATGCGGCAGCGGCTCGTCCATGTCGAACACCCGGGCGTGCAGCACCGTGCGGTTGCGCAGCGCGGCCCGCACCGCGCGGTGCAGCCCGTCTTCGAGGTAGATGTTGCCCCGCCACCTGACCGCGTGGGGAAACAGGTCGCCGTAGAACGTCGAGTCCTCGGACAACAGCCGATCGAGGGCGAGCACCGTGGTCGTCATCACCAGTTCGTCGAGGCGGATCTGGCGCGGCGGGATCTGGGCCCACTGCCGGTGCGACAAGCCGTGGTCAGGATAGGGCCTGCCATCGCGGACACCCTTGAAGATCATCGACGCGCCTTTGCTTGCCCCGTACCCCCGCACACACCCAGCCCTGCAAGGTTAACCCGGCCCTGCGCCGCCGGCCTCTCGGTCGAGAACACCGCCGTTGAGCACCGTAAACTGAACCCGACGGTCACGATCTCGATGAAGTGGGGTGAACAATGGGCAGCGCTGACGAGCGCCGATTCGAAGTCCTCCGCGCGATTGTCGCCGATTTCGTCGCGACCAAGGAGCCCATCGGATCCAAGACCCTGGTCGAGCGGCACAATCTGGGCGTGTCCAGCGCCACCGTCCGCAACGACATGGCGGTACTGGAGGCCGAGGGCTACATCGCCCAGCCCCACACCAGCTCCGGTCGGGTGCCCACCGAGAAGGGCTACCGGGAGTTCGTCGACCGCCTCGACGACGTCAAGCCGATGTCGACCGCGGAGCGGCGCGCGATTCTGACGTTCCTCGAATCCGGCGTCGACCTCGACGACGTGCTGCGCCGTGCGGTCCGGCTGCTCGCCCAACTGACCCGGCAGGTCGCGATCGTGCAGTACCCGACGCTGTCCACCTCGTCGGTGCGGCGGCTCGAGGTCGTCGCGCTGACGCCCGCCCGCTTGCTGCTCGTCGTGATCACCGACTCCGGGCGGGTCGACCAGCGCATCGTCGAACTCGGCGACGGGATCGACGAGGGTCAGCTCGCGCAATTGCGGGAGCTGCTCGGGCAGGCGCTCGAAGGCAAACCGCTGGCCGCGGCCTCGGTCGCGGTGTCCGACCTGGCGTCCCATCTCAACGGGCAGGGCGGCCTGGCCGACGCGGTCGGCAGGGCGGCGACCGTACTCGTCGAGACCCTGGTCGAGCACACCGAGGAACGGCTGCTGCTCGGCGGGACGGCGAACCTGACCCGCAACACCGCCGACTTCGGCGGCTCGCTGCGCTCGGTGCTCGAGGCGCTCGAGGAGCAGGTGGTGGTGCTGCGGCTGCTGGCCAAGCAGCAGGAGGCGGGCAAGGTGACGGTGCGGATCGGGCACGAGACCGAGGCCGAGCAGATGGCAGGCACCTCGGTGGTGAGCACCGCTTACGGTAGTTCTGGCAAGGTCTTCGGCGGCATGGGTGTGTTGGGTCCCACACGGATGGACTATCCGGGAACCATCGCCAACGTCGCCGCAGTTGCTCTTTATATTGGCGAAGTCCTAGGTAACCGCTGATCCGCGCGGCCCCTGCGGGGGTATACCGCGCGGAGCGACGGGTGGGAGAGGTTGAGCGTGGCACGCGACTATTACGGCTTGCTCGGGGTGAGCAAAGGCGCCAGTGAGACGGAGATCAAACGCGCCTACCGCAAGCTCGCCCGGGAGCTGCACCCCGACGTCAATCCCGACGAAGAGGCGCAGGCGCGCTTCAAGGAGGTCAGCGCCGCGTACGAGGTGCTCAACGACCCGGAGAAGCGCCGGATCGTCGACCTCGGCGGCGATCCGCTGGAGTCCGCGGGCGCTGCCGGCGGCGGCTTCGGCGGGTTCGGGGGCCTCGGCGACGTCTTCGAGGCGTTCTTCGGCGGCGGCGCCTCGTCGCGCGGTCCGATCGGCCGGGTCCGGCCGGGCTCGGACTCGCTGCTGCGGATGCGCCTCGACCTCGAGGAGTGCGCGACCGGGGTGACCAAACAGGTCACCGTCGACACGGCGGTGCTGTGCGACCTGTGCCAGGGCAAGGGCACCCACGGCAACTCGACGCCGGTCACCTGCGACACCTGCCACGGACGCGGCGAGGTGCAGACCGTGCAGAGGTCGCTGTTGGGTCAGGTCATGACGTCGCGGCCGTGCCCGGTGTGCGGCGGCGTCGGTGAGGTGATCCCCGACCCGTGCAACCGGTGCGCCGGCGACGGCCGCGTTCGGGCCCGTCGCGAGATCAGCGTGAAGATCCCGGCCGGTGTCGGCGATGGCATGCGGGTGCGGCTTGCGGCTCAGGGCGAGGTCGGACCCGGCGGCGGACCGGCAGGCGACCTCTACGTCGAGGTGCACGAGAAGCCGCACGACGTCTTCGTCCGCGACGGGGACGACCTGCACTGCACCATCTCGGTGCCGATGGTCGACGCCGCGCTGGGCACGTCGGTGACGGTCGAGGCGATCCTGGACGGGCCGACCGAGATCACGATCGCGGCGGGTACGCAGCCGGGGTCGGTGACCACGCTGCGCGGCCACGGCATGCCGCACCTGCGCTCCGGCGTGCGCGGCGACCTGCATGCGCACATCGACGTGGTGGTGCCCTCCCGCCTCGATCACGACGATGTGGAACTGCTGCGCGCCTACAAGGAACGCCACCGCGACACCGCCCAGGTGCGCAGTTCGGCGGCCGCGGCGTCGAACAACGGCGGCGGACTGTTCTCCCGGCTGCGCGAGACGTTCACCGGCCGCTAGGCCCGTCGGGTGCGGACCCTCTTCTACGTCGACACGGTTCCCGGCGTCGGTGACCTGGCCGTCGTCGAGGGTGACGAGGGGTTCCACGCCGCCACCGTGCGCCGGATCCGTCCCGGCGAGGAGCTCGACCTCGGCGACGGTGCGGGCACCGTGGCTCGCTGCGTCGTCGAGGGCGTTGCCAAGGGCCGGCTGACGGCGCGCGTGCACGAGAGACGGCATCTCGACCGCCGCGCGCCGACGGTGACCGTGGTGCAGGCGCTGCCCAAGTCCGAGCGGGCCGAACTGGCCGTCGAGCTGGCCACCGAAGTGGGGGCCGACGCCTTCGTCGCCTGGCAGGCCGCGCGCTGCGTGGCGCGCTGGGACGGCGCCGCGAAGATCGACAAGGGGCTGCGCCGGTGGGCAGCGGTGGCACGGTCGGCGGCGCGGCAGTCCCGGCGTGCCCACATCCCCACCGTCGAGGGCGTGGTGTCCACCGCCGACCTGGCCGACCGGGTGCGATCACAGCGCCCGGGCACGGTGTTGGTGCTGCACGAGTCGGCCAGCCGTCCGCTGAGCGACGTGCCGTTGTCGGACACCGGCGCGGTGACGCTGGTCGTCGGACCGGAGGGCGGCATCACCGACGCCGAACTGGCCGCGCTCACCGACGCGGGTGCCGTGGTGGTGCGGCTGGGCCCGACGGTGCTGCGCACCTCGACGGCGGCGGCCGTCGCGTTGGGCGCGCTCGGGGTGCTGACGTCACGCTGGGCCTGACGAGGTCGACGCCCGCATACCGACTGGACCTGTTTCGCCGCGGCGCTAAACTGGGACGTCAAAGCACTCGATCAGCACAGGAAGCAGGCAGAAAAGCCCACGTGACGCCCCGCGAGACGAACGCAGGCTCGGACGACGACTTCGGTCGAAGCACCAGCCGAATCGACGTGCCGCCCGACCTGGTCGTGGGCCTGCTTGGCCGCTCCGACGAGAATCTGCGGGCGCTGGAGACTCTGCTCTCCGCTGACATCCACGCCCGCGGCAACGCCGTGACCCTCTCCGGCGAGCCGGCCGACGTCGCGCTGGCCGAGCGGGCGATCTCCGAGCTGATCGAGATCGTGGGCAGCGGCCAGCGGCTGACGCCCGAGGCCGTGCGCCACAGCGTCGCGATGCTCACCGGGATGCAGGACGGCACGGTGGACGAGTCGCCGGCCGAGGTGCTGACGCTCGACATCCTGAGCCGGCGCGGCAAGACGATCCGGCCCAAGACGCTCAACCAGAAGCGCTACGTGGACGCGATCGACAACCACACCATCGTGTTCGGCATCGGCCCCGCCGGCACCGGCAAGACGTATCTGGCCATGGCCAAAGCCGTCAGCGCGCTGCAGACCAAGCAGGTCAGCCGCATCATCCTGACCCGGCCCGCCGTGGAAGCCGGTGAGCGCCTGGGCTTTTTGCCCGGCACGCTGAGCGAGAAGATCGACCCGTACCTGCGACCGCTGTACGACGCCCTGCACGACATGATGGACCCCGAGCTGATCCCGAAGCTGATGAGCGCCGGTGTCATCGAGGTGGCGCCGCTGGCCTATATGCGCGGCCGCACGATCTCGGATGCGTTCATCATCCTCGACGAGGCGCAGAACACCACCGCCGAGCAGATGAAGATGTTCCTCACCCGGCTCGGATTCAACTCCAAAATCGTTGTCACCGGCGACATCACGCAGGTCGATCTGCCCGGCGGGGCACCCTCGGGTCTCAACGCCGCGACGCGCATCCTCGCCGGCATCGACGACATCCACTTCGCCGAACTCACCAGTGCCGACGTGGTCCGGCACCGGCTGGTGTCCGAGATCGTGGACGCCTACGCCAGGGCCGAGGAGCCGAGCCTGATGAACCGGGCCCAGCGACGCGCGTCGGGCACCGGGAACCGGTCGAGGCGGTAACGCGACCCATGACCATAGAGGTGTCCAACGAGTCGGGCATCGACGTCTCCGAGTCCGAACTCGTCAGCGTCGCGCGCTTCGTGATCCGGAAGATGGACGTCAACCCCGCCGCCGAGCTGTCCATGGTGCTGCTCGACTCCGCGGCGATGGCCGATCTGCACATGCGCTGGATGGATCTGCCCGGCCCCACCGACGTGATGAGCTTTCCGATGGACGAGCTCGAGCCCGGCGGGCGGCCCGACGCCCCCGAGCCGGGCCCGGAGATGCTCGGCGACATCGTGCTGTGTCCCGAGTTCGCCGCCGGCCAGGCCGCCGATGCCGGCCACACCCTCGGTCAGGAACTGGCGTTGCTGACCGTCCACGGTGTGCTGCATCTGCTGGGGTACGACCACGCCGAACCCGACGAGGAGAGAGAGATGTTCGCGCTGCAGCGGCAGCTGCTCGAGGAGTGGGTGGCCGAGCAGGTCGAGGCCTACCACCAGGACCGGCAGAACGAGAAGGACCGTCGGCTGCTGGACAAGTCCCGATACTTCGATGATCTGAACCACGGCGATGATCTGAACCACGGCGATGATCTGAACCACGGCGACACTCCGTGACCGGGCTCGGACAGCTGATCGGCGCGATCTTCCTGATCGGCTTCGCCGGCCTCTTCGCCGCGATCGACGCCGCCATCAGCACCGTGTCGATCGCCCGGGTCGAGGAGCTGGTGCGCGACGAGCGCCCCGGCGCCGTCCGGCTGGCGCAGGTGATGGTCGACCGGCCGAGATACATCAATCTCGTTGTGCTGCTGCGTATTGCGTGCGAAGTCAGCGCGACGGTGCTGCTCGCGGCCTATCTCGACGACTACCTCGGTGTCAGCGGCGGCCTGATGACGGCCGCGGCGATCATGACGGTGATCAGCTTCGTGGCCATCGGCGTCGGTCCGCGCACGGTGGGCCGGCAGAACGCGTACACGATCGCGTTGGTGTCGGCGCTTCCGCTGCAGGGCATCTCGGTGGTGCTCGTCCCGGTCAGCCGGCTGCTGGTGCTCATCGGTAACGCGCTGACGCCCGGCCGCGGTTTCCGCAACGGACCGTTCGCCTCGGAGATCGAACTGCGCGAGGTCGTCGACCTGGCCCAGCAGCGCGGCGTGGTGGCCGACGACGAACGCAGGATGATCCAGTCGGTGTTCGAGCTCGGCGACACCCCGGCCCGCGAGGTGATGGTGCCGCGCACCGAGATGGTGTGGATCGAAAGTGACAAGACAGCGGGTCAAGCGACGTCTTTGGCGGTGCGCAGCGGGCATTCCCGCATCCCGGTGATCGGGGAGAACGTCGACGACGTCGTCGGCGTGGTCTACCTCAAGGACCTCGTGCAGCGCACCTACTACTCGACGACCGGCGGCCGGGACACCAAGGTGTCCGACGTGATGCGCAAACCGGCGTTCGTGCCCGACTCCAAGCCGCTGGACGCGCTGCTGCGCGAGATGCAGCTCGACCGTGTCCACATGGTGCTGCTGGTCGACGAGTACGGCGCGATCGCCGGGCTGGTGACCATCGAGGACGTGCTCGAGGAGATCGTCGGCGAGATCGCCGACGAGTACGACACCGACGAGGTCGCGCCGGTCGAGGAGCTGGGCGACCGGCAGTACCGGGTGTCGGCGCGACTGCCCATCGAGGATCTGCGCGAGCTCTACGACCTGGAGTTGGACGAGGACCTCGACGTCGACACGGTCGGTGGCCTGCTCGCCCTCGAGCTGGGCCGGGTGCCGCTGCCTGGTGCCGAGATCACGTGGGACGGGCTGATGTTGCGCGCCGAGGGCGGACCCGATCCCCGCGGGCGCGTCCGCGTCGGCACCGTGCTGGTCAGCCCCACCGAACCCGAATCCGTGCCGGACGGCGACGGACAGGAGGGACGGGAATGACCGAACTCGACGCGGAGGACGCCAAACTCGTCGTGCTGGCGCGCGGTGCGATGGGTCGCGCCGACGCCGCCAGCGGCGCCGCGGTGCGCGACGCCGACGGCCGCACCTATGCCGGGGCGCCGGTGGCGCTGGCCGCGCTGGAGCTGACTGCGCTGCAGGCCGCCGTCGCGGCCGCGGTGTCCAGCGGCGCGACAGGCCTGGAGGCCGCCGTGCTCGTCGGCGGCGCGGCCGACGACCCGGGCGTCGCCGCGGTGCGCGAGCTGTCGGCCGATGCGGCCGTCATCGTCACCGACAGGGCCGGGAATCCCCGATGAGCGTCGAATTCCGTTCGGGTTTCGCCTGTTTCGTCGGCCGGCCCAACACCGGCAAGTCCACGCTGACCAATGCGCTGGTCGGCGCCAAGGTCGCCATCACGTCCAACCGCCCGCAGACCACCCGGCACACGATCCGCGGCATCGTGCACCGCGACACCTTCCAGATCGTTCTGGTCGACACCCCGGGCCTGCACCGGCCCCGAACCCTGCTCGGGCAGCGGCTCAACGATCTGGTCAAGGGCACCTACTCCGAGGTCGACGTGATCGGGCTGTGTATCCCCGCCGACGAGAAGATCGGTCCCGGCGACCGCTGGATCTACGAACAGATCCGCGCCATCGCGCCGAGGACCACCCTCGTCGCGATCGTCACGAAGATCGACAAGGTGTCCAAAGACGCTGTCGCGCAACAACTCATGGCGGTCAGCGAGCTCGTCGGGCCCGACACCGAGATCGTGCCCGTGTCGGCGACTTCGGGCACCCAGCTCGACGTCCTCACCGACGTGATCGTCGCGCAGCTGCCGCCCGGCCCGGCGTTCTACCCCGACGGGGAACTCACAGACGAACCCGAAGAGGTTCTGATGGCCGAGCTGATACGCGAGGCCGCGCTCGAAGGCGTGCGCGACGAGCTGCCGCACTCGCTGGCGGTGGTGATCGACGAGGTCGAAGCTCGCGAGGGCCGCGATGATCTGATCGATGTCCGCGCCATCCTCTACGTCGAACGCGATTCGCAGAAGGGCATCGTGATCGGCAAGGGCGGCGCCCGGCTGCGCGAGGTGGGCACCGCGGCGCGCACTCAGATCGAGAAGCTGCTCGGCACCAAGGTCTACCTCGACCTGCGCGTGAAGATCGCGAAGAACTGGCAGCGCGATCCCAAGCAGCTGGGCCGGCTGGGTTTCTGAAGCGCGTGAAGGCGCCGGCGCCGGCGTCGGCGACGCAGTAGCGCCGCCCCGCCTTCGGGGCTGATTGCAGTGGTTCGCTACTGAATCGACCGGGTCGCGCCACAGCGATCATCTGTAGTTGTGAAGCCGGCACGCGACGTCCGAACGAAGCGGATCACGCTGAACATCGATCCGGTCGAGGCGCGCGATCTCCTGGAGCGCGTTCCGCGGGCGTGCGTGGCATTCGTCGACGCCGACGGTCCACGTGTGGAACCGGTCGTCGTTCGCTGCACGGACGGTCACTACATGGTCGGCATGCCGCCGAACGCCGCGCGCCGGATCACTGATGACGCAGAAGTGGTGCTGCTCATCGACGAGGGCTTCCAGTTCTTCGACCTCCGAGCGATCTACGTGCGCGGACATGTCCAGCTATGCGATGTCGCGGCGAGCGCGGACGACGATCGCGTGTGGGCGAGGCTGCAGCCGACGAGAATCCTCGCTTGGGATTACGCGAGTATCAGGGAGGTGGAGGTGGACGATGAATCCTGACGATTCGGTGGTCACCGACGTCCTTCGCCGTGCGATGGTCGCGCGTATCGCGACCGTCTCCCGCTCTGGGCGACCGCACGTAAATCCGCTCTACTTCGTGTGCGGGGCAGGAAAAATCTACCTCGGCACGACGGACCGAACTCTGGCCGCGCGAAACGTCAGGGCCGACCCGCGGGTGACGGTGCTGTTCGACATCGAGGGCGATCCGGCCGATCGGAGGATCGTGAGGATCCGCGGCGATGCCATCGTCAGGACCGACGCCAAGATGATCCGCTGGTACATACCGCGCGATCTGCGGAAGTACATCCTCAGCCGCCGGGGGATGGCCGACACCCTCGAACACGCTCGACTCCTGCCGATAGTCGCTCGCTTTGTCTCATCGGGGGAGAAGGGCAAGGCGTGTGTGCTCGTAGTCCGACCGCTGGACGCGGAAGTCATCACTCAGCGGTGAAGCAGTGCATGCGGTACAGGTACTCCCCGCGCTGCATGGCGCGGTAGAACTTGGTGCCTTCCATGCCTGAGTACTCGCGACCAAGGGGTTGCAGGATTCTGGGCATCCGACCGACCAAATCCGCTATGCGGCAGGCGTTCCTCTCCAGCCCCCGCAGGACTTGCGCATTGATGTCCTCGCGGGAGCGCATCAGCAGCGGGGCGTCGGCCAGGTCCGTCTGCCACTGAGCAACCTCGCCGCGGGGCCGGAGGTCGGTGTAGTGGAAATGGCCTCCTGGCCGCAACACACGGGCCGCCTCGGCGAGGAATCGAGAGAAGTGTCTGTAGGCAGCGGACGATTCGACATTGATCACGGTGTCGAAGGATCTGTCAGGGAAGGGCAGGTGCTCCGCGTCACCGTGCACGAAGTCGACGTTGGCCAGATTGTGCCGCCGACGGCAGAATGCGACGGCGCTTTTGTTCAGGTCCAATCCTGTGTACGTCGCGGGTTGCAGCGTACGCATCACATACGAGGCTCCACCGCCGTGGCCACAACCGACCTCGAGCACCTGTTTGTTCCGGAGCTCGGCCTGTGTAGCCGTGCGGTGATAGAGCTGGATGTAATACCGGTGCGGTTCATCAGATTCGCTCAGCGGCAGAGCCATCGGGGGATCCTCCTCGTAGCCGACGTTGAGGAACACGACGTCGTCGTCATCGAACATGCGGGTCTGGACCCGATAGAACGACTTCGAGACCAATCGATTGAACGACAAGAAATAGGTCAGTTCCACAGGACACCCGGTTTCATGTTGAGACGATCATGTTGTGGTCCAGCGTCTCGATTCGGCGAACGAGCACGGGGAAGCCGTCGGTCGGGGTGGGCATCGAGGTCAGATCCCATTCCAACGTGTACCCGGGTCGCAGCTCGATCCGGTGTTCCCGCAGCACATGCCAGACCACGACCTTCACCACGGTGGTCGCGAAGTGCATGCCGATGCACTTGTGTGCTCCCGCACCGAACGGGACGAATGCAAGGCGGTGCGATTTGTCCTCGCGGCGATCGTTGCCGAACCGCTCCGGATCGAACATCTGTGGGGTGGTCCACAGCTGCGGCAGGTAATGGTTGAGCAACGGGGCGACGGCGATCATCGTGCCCGCGGGGACGAAGTGCCCCTGAATCGAGCTGTCCACCAGTGCTTTCCGAAAAAGCACAGGAACCGGCGGAAATAGTCTTATCGACTCGTTGATGACCATCCCCAGCCAGTGCATGCGCTCCAGCGCATCCAGGTCGAGCGGCCCCGCTCCCGCCACAGCCGACGACTCAGTCCGCACGCGATCCTGCCACTGGGGTTGAAGCGCCAACTGGTGAAGCACGGCTGTCGCGGCGGCCGCCGACGTTTCTATGGCAGCTGCCATGAGGAAGATCATGTGGTTGACAACGTCGTCGTCGCGGAGCCGATTGCCGTCCTCGTCGCGAGCGCGGCACAGCACGGCGAAGAGGTCCGCGCCGCCGGACCGGCGCCGTGCGTCGATCCCGGCGCGGAAGTATCGCTCGAGGGTGCGTCTGCCGCGTACACCGGCTGACCACCGCAAGCCGGGAAACGGGGCCCTGATCACCGCGGAGGCGGCCCGCAGACAATCGGCGGATGCCTGGTTCACCAGGTCGCGCTGCGGTCCCGGGTCGTCGCCGGTGAACACGGTGGCAGCGATATCCAGCAGCGTTCGCTTGAGGTACGGATAGGCCAGCATTTCGCCGCGGTCGCACAGGGTCGCCGCGGCCGCACCGCCGACGGCGTCCATCGAATGCACGTACCCGCTGAGTCGTTCCCGGGTGAACGCCTCCTGCATGATGCGGCGGTGACAGCGGTGCTCCTCGAAGTCCAACAGCATCAGTCCCCGGTTGAAGAATCGGCCGGAGAAGAACTCCTGACCCTTCTGTGAGAATGCGTGATCCTTGTTGGTGAGCACTTCGTCGGAGGCCTCGGGGCCCAGTGCCAGAACGATCGGCATCGCAAATCCACGCATCCACGAGACCGGACCGAAGTTTTCCAGCCGACCGTGCAGGAAGTCGATGGGCTGCGTTGCGGCCGCTAGGATGTGGCCGACTATCGGCATCCCTTTATTGCCGGGAACTGGTTTCAGTCCGGTGCCTTCCGGTGCCGGACAGAAGTCGCGTGAAACCGGTTCTGCGCTCAGCATCCTACGGCTGAGGATCGCACCCGCGCTCAGAGCGCGTCTTTTTGCGCGGAGACGGATCGCTTCTGCGAACCCTGGTCCTGTCACGGTGCCACTTCCCGGATCTCTCGGTGCCGGTACGTCGACCTCGCGGCAGCATCAAGACCAAGGGGTAACAGGGCGTCCATCATGCGATCCGGCACCAGGGCGCGGGCGAGTGCGCTGCCTGTCGAATCGACCCCGACCCGGTACCGGACCTTCGGCCGTTTCGCTCCGAGCGCAGCCGCCACGGCATCGGCGAAGTCCGAGGGCAGGGTCATGCTCGCGCGGGCCAGGCGTTCACTCACGTTCAGGAAGTCGATGAACCGCTCGCGGTAGACCTCGAGGATCTCAGTGGGGGCGGAACCGATGATCTCCTCGGCGGATTCCCGAATCTTGCCCCAGATCGGGGTATAGACCGTCCCGGGTTCGATCACCGAAACACGCACTCCCAGGGGCCGCAACTCGCGCCGCAGAGCGTCGCTGAGTCCTTCTTTTGCGCACTGGGCCGCCGCATACGCTGCCAGATAGGGGCCGGGGAGGTTGGCGACACCGGAGCCGACGTTGACAATCCTGCCTTCAGATGCGCGGAGCAACGGAAGGAAGCGCTGCAGGACGGCGATTGAGCCGACGACGTTGGTTTCGAGTTGGGCACGCAGAGCCGCCAGCGGAAGGCATTCCAGGGGTGAGCTGACCGAGATGCCTGCGTTGTTCACCACACCCCAGAGCCCGGTGTCGACGCACGCGTGCTCGAGATTACTGCCGGCCCGAGAGATCGAAGCTGCATCGGTGACGTCGAGAATGACCGGGATCAGCTCGCCCGGTGACGGTGGTACCGAGGCCAGGGCGGAGGAACTCGACTCGGTTCGCACTCCTGCGAACACCCGATAGCCGAGTTCGGCCAGGCGGACGGCCGCGGCCCGTCCCAATCCGCTCGAAGCGCCGGTGATCAGCACCGACTTCGACCGGGCCGGCGTCAGGGTTGTGGAACGCATTGTGCACCTGCTTCGGCGGCCTGGCCTGGTGCGCGGACACGTCCGCGCCGGTGTCTGCCTCGATGAGGCGTCACGAACGTGGGCAGCCACCAGTTCCATCGGCCCATCAGTCGCATCGCCGCCGGCACCATGACGAGCCTCACGATCGTTGCGTCTATGGCGATGGCCACGGCCGCCGCAAAGCCCAGCTGCTGAACCGTCACAAGCGGAGTGATCACAAACGCCGCGAAGATCGTCGCCATCAGCAGGGCAGCGCCCGAGATCAGGGGAGCGGTCTCCACCACCCCATGGACCACACTTTCCACGTTGTCGCCGGTCTGGTCGTGATGTTCACGCACTCGGCTCAGCAGGAACACCTCGTAGTCGGTGCTGAGGCTGAAAAGCACGGCGACGAGAAGTATGGGGACATAGTTCTGTATCGGCCCCACTGATGCGATCCTCAATGCGTCTGCGAGGAAGCCGTGTTGGAAGACCAGCACGACCGCGCCCAACGCTGCGCCGACGGACAGTAGATTCAGGACGATCGCCTTGCACGGAAGGAGCAGTGAGCGAAAGGTCAACGCCAGCAACACGTACATGACGACGAGCATGGTGGCTACGACAACCGGGCTGCTGTCCGAAAGCTGCTGGGTGGCAGAAGACAAGACCGCCGCCAAGCCGCCGACTGACACCTGCCAGCCGGGTGCGGCGTTACTCCTCGCGACGGCTCGGACCTGGTCGAGAAGTGTTCTGATGCCGGAGTCTCCCGCTCGCCCATCGGAGAACACGTCGATGGCGATCGTCTTGCCGTCGGCAGACACGAATCGGTTCACAGCGGTGCGGGCCCCAGCGCTCAGGCGCTGGAAGTTCTGGTGTTCGATCGCGGTCAACGGGTCTGCGGGCGCTGCGGATCGCAGGACGGGGACCGGCGAGGCCACCCGTGCCGTGTGCTCCAATTGGCCCACGGCGGCGGTCATCGCTGCCAAACGGGCGAAATCTGCGGAGCTGGAGAATGATCCATCAGATCTGAGGACGACCAGGATGGGTTCGACCGCGCCTTTCCCGAACTGTTCCTCCACCAGGTCGTAACCCTGGCGAACCGACGAACTCCTGGGGAGGACCGAGGCGTCACCGCTCTCGGTCTGAAGTCCGAACGCCGGCACCGCGAGGGCGAGTAGGGCCGCGGATGTGAGGGTCAACGCGGCGACCGGCCTTGCCATGATGGTTCGGGCGAGGCGGTCCCAGCGCTGGCGTGACCTATCCCGGGTGGACGGCAGCCACGGTAGGCGCAGGCCCGCCACTCGAGGACCGAGGAGGTGCAGCACTGCGGGAAGAACGAGGAGGCAGGCGACTACGGCGGCCGCCACACCGGTGATTCCGGCGACCGCGATCGAGTGGATCTGAGGAAGGTCGACGATGAACAGGGTCGCCAACGCGGCTGCCACCGTCGTACCCGAGGCGCCAACCGTGCGCCCAGCGGTCCGCATGGTCGTGAAGAGTGCGGTTCGTCGATCTGAGGCGGCAGATTCGTCGATGTAGCGGCGGATCATGATCAGTGAATAGTCCACGCTCACACCGAGTCCCAGCATCGTGGCGATGCTCTGCACGATGACGGTGAGGTCCATCACGCCCGCGAGGCAGGTGAGGGCGCCCGTTGCCAGAACGATCGCGGTCACGCCGACGCCCAGCGAGATCAGGGCCGCGACGGCGCTGCGGTACAGCCACAGGAGTATCCCCACGATCAGCGGCAGTAGAATCAGTTCCACCCGCGCAAGAGATGCCGACCCGACCTCGTCGGTGGCGGCAAAGGCGGCCGCCTGCCCCACCAGATACACGCGCATCCCGTCCGCTTCGAAGGCGGACAACTCCCGCTCCACCTGGGGCAGGACCCGTTTCGCGGTGCCGTCGTCGAGTCCGAGTTGCAGGGTTGTGAGCGCAGTTCTGGCATCTGCCCCGAGAAACTCACGCCGTTGCGGGGAGGGCAGAGAAGCCCAACCGACCTCGCCGCGCGTCTGCAGCCGCGGGTCGGCGGAAACCCGTTCGACCACCGACGCGACGCGCCGGTCGAAGGCGGCCGACGGTGCGCTGAACCGCTCGTCGCGGATCAGCAGCATCACGCTCGAGGAACCCCGTCCGACGAAGCCGGCATCCTGCGCGCCTTCGGCTTGCGCTTCTTCGGATCCGGGAACTGTCCACCCGGCGCCGCTGAGCCGACCGTTCAGCTGTGTCGAGTAGAGCCCGCAGACGACGAACAGGATGACCGCGGCCGCGAGGATCCCACCGGCGTACCGGTACAGCCATCGCGCAAGACACTCCATCACGATCGCCTGCTCGTCATTCGATGACGTTGAGCACAGCCCGGATGCAGCCGTCGGCGAAGTGCCGCGCGGACCGTTCGGAGACAATGCCTTCGGTGTAGGTGAAATTCCAGTACAGCTGGTCGTGGCTCGTGTTGACCGTCGCCAGGAAATAGCCCGTGGGGGAGACGCCCGAGATGAACTGAGCGCCGGACAGCCGCCAGTCACCGATCTGCGTTGCGAAGTGGTAGCGACCGACGTTGGAGATGCCGACGTTCAGCGGTCCGTTGCGCTCGATCAATCCGAACATCCCAGAGCTCTTCGGTTCCGACGCGGGGCAGATGAAGCGCATCGCCCACAGCAGATTGAGGTGTTGTCCGAATCGCTGTCGCCTGCCGAGGGACCGATTGATCTGCCGGGCCATCGACCACAGGTCACGGTCTTGGCCGAAACGCACCATCGACGCCATTGTGTTCACGTAACTGCCAGCCTCGTGGGCAGAGACGGGAGGGTGCAGTTCCGACCGGAAGTCGACTGGCGAGCCGATGCACATTCGCCCCGAAGCAGCACCCGCGGCGACGGGGCCGATCACCATCGCCATCGCGGCGGCGAGCGCGCCGTGCACCGTCACTCCTTCCCGTCGGCAACGGCATATCAGGCGCTGCACCTGTGTCGAAGTCAGCGTGCGCCGCACGAGCCTGGTTCTGCGCTGCACGGGGTGCACCGTCGACTCCGGGGCGAGCCGGCACGGTCGGCAGACGAGCGCGGCCACCGTTTCGATCGCCCCGGTCACGGCGAGTCGGGCGATGCCCCGCGCACCTCGATACTGTGCGGGCAGGCGGTCTTCGGGGGCGCCGATGTCGGGTCGCGGTTCGAGGCAGGTTGACCCGGCCGCGGCATGTTCGATCAGCCTTTGCAGCAGTGTCAACGCGGTGGTCCCGTCGGCGATGACGTGCGACGCCGTCAGAACGAGATCACGGCTGTCAGGCGTTCCTTCGCAGATGATCTCGGCGATCCGGAGTAGAGGACCACTCTGCCAGTCGATCGCCGTCCGGAGTTCGTGCTCGTCGACGAAGCGCTCCCACGCCGCTCCGTCTCCGCGCACACGTCTGATGGGAATGTGCCGGGACGATCGGATGAACGCCGGGTCTGACCCGTCGGGTTCGGCCCGGATCGCCGTTTGCAACAGCGGATGCTCGGCTGCCAGATGACCGGCTGCGACACGCAACACGCCATCGGGGAGACGTCCTGCGAGGTGCACGCGGGCAATCACGTTGAAAGGTGCGATCTGGCCGCCGATCCAGAACCACCGCTCGACCGGGCTGAGTGGACGGTGCACGTCTGCCGGGGTCACTGCGTCCACCCGAGGTCGAATTTCATGGGACGGACGGTCTGCCCGATCACCGACCTCATCGGCGCCCAACGCATCCCGAGATTCCTTGCCGCGCAGACGACGGGGTTCTGTGCCTGTTCGAGTCTGTTGAGACGACGTGAACTGTTCACCAGCATCCTCGTACGACTTCGGCGCATGTTCTCGTAGGTCCGCAGCGCCTGGACCGGGTCTGGCACGCGGGCCATCGCCTCCGCCAGGATGTAGCCGTCCTCCACCGCAGAGCTGGCGCCTTGTGACCTGCTGGTCAGCATGGGATGCGCGGCGTCTCCCAATAGCGTGACCGGGCCCGTGCCCCATTTCTTCAGGAACGGACGATCCTGGCCGGGCACGCTGATGAGGGCCTCCGCCGGTGTGTGGTCGATGGTTTCGACCACCTCGGGGGCCCACCCGTCGAACATGGCGAGGATTTCTTCTTTTCCTCCGCCCCAGTCGCGCGCCTGCGCGGCCGGCATGTTCTTCGTCGCCCACCAGTACGTCATCCCGCCACCGATGTCGATGAGCCCGAAACGCTGTCCCCGGCCCCAATAATGTCCGGTGTACCCGGGCATCATTCGCGGGTGGGCGAAACGCACGGTGGCAAGCCAGCAGGCGTAGCCGTAGTCGATGGGCGTCTGGTCGCCGGCGACCATCGACCGGACGGTAGATCGGAAACCGTCGGCACCGACCAAGACCGCTGCGCGGATATCCGGAGCGGCTATGCAGGTAGCACGCACACCGCGGCCTTCGATGGCGACCTCCGTCACCTCGGTGCCGTAATGGATGGGCGTGTCGCCGGCCGCGGCACTCAGCGTGCGGATCAATTCGTTGCGGTGGATGCTGACGAACGGATGTTTCAGTGCGGCCGTGATCGCAGTTCCGGGCAGTGCCCGGATCAGCGCTCCACTGGCCGTGCGCAACTCGAAGTGCTCGAGTACGCGGCAGCAGGCGTCCGTCGTGAGGTCGATACCCAGCGATCTGAGTACCTTGGTGGCGTTGCTCGCGATTCCGAGCGCCGTGCCGGTAGCTCGCGGCGCTGGTGCGGATTCGAAGACCTCGACATCGATTCCCATGGCACGCAGAGCGATAGCGGCTGTCAGGCCGCCGACTCCGGCCCCGACCACCGCGATGGCCGGCGGGCTCATCGCGTGGCTCCCGCGATGGGCCGCAGCGCGCCGAGTTCGACTGACAGCTTGGCCCCGACGTCTGCGACATGGGGCTCCGACATCATCGACAGGTGATCGCCCGCGACAGGGATCACCCGCAAGCTGCGCGGCGTCAGTCGTTCCCAACCGTTGGTCGGGCTGGCGAACATACTGCCCACGGCGTGGTGGGGGCCGGTCAGTTCCTCCGGGAGCTCTTCGATCGACCTCAGCAGTGTGATGTCGCGGTCCAGAGGCTCATGACAGTAGTCGAGTGTCGCCTGGTAATTGGCCCGGAAGATTTCGTAGAGCCGTCGGATCAAGCGAGGCGAACTGCCGGCGGGAACGATTCCCGCCTCGATCGTGTATTGCAGGGCGGAGTCGAAGAGTGATCCGGGCTCTACGCTGTCGAAGTCCGGCGTGTGCCGCAGTGCATCCATACCCTGGGCCTCCAGGAGGAGTTCCCCGAAGAACCACATGATCAATTCTGATTCCGGCACGTCCTGACGGGGCTCGTCGCTGAGCGCGGTGGTGTCGAGCAGGACGAGACCCGCAAGGTCCTCGTCCGCCAACTTCCGTGCCATCTCGACAGCAACGTAGCCGCCGAAAGACCAGCCGCCGACGATGTAGGGACCGTCGGGGCACACCCTGCGCATCGCGGCGATATAGGACGCCGCCAGTTCGCCGACGGTGTCCAGGGGCGTCGCGCCGGGCTCGGCTCCTGCGGCCTGTAGCGCATAGACGGGCTGGTCGACGGGAAGATGCTTGACGAGATCGAGATAGCACAGGACGTTGCCACCGATCGGGTGGACCAGAAAAAGGGGGACGCGAGCGCCAGAGGCGCGCAGCGGGACAATAGGATCGAACCCACGCATGGGGGCGCCGGCAGAGACCAGCCGGGCGATGTCGGCGGGCGTGGGCGCACTGAGGAACACATCCAATGGGATCTCGATGTCCCACAGTCGCGCGATGGCCAACACCACCCGCATGGCTCCGATCGAGGTGCCTCCGGCGTCGAAGAAGTCGGTATGTGCCGCAAACCCGGGACTACCCGCGAACTCCGCCATGATCTCGGCCACCGCTTGCTCGTATGCACTGACCGGTCCGTCGGCGATCGGTGGGGAATCGATCTCGGCGAGCGGCAACTCACGCAGCGCCTTGTCATCGCGCTTGCCGCTGGGGGTCAGCGGGAACTCATCGAGCCAGCGGAAATGCATCGGGACCATATACGCGGGTAGCACATCCCGCAGGCGCGCCCGGATCGCGGTGACGTCGGCTTCAGTCCTGTCGCCGAGTAGATAGGCCACCAGTGTGGAGTCCCGGGAGTCGAGATCCTTCGCGACGACGGCCGCCGCCTGAACAGCCTTGTCGTCGAGATGCATCAGTGCGAGTTCGACCTCCGCGCACTCGATGCGGAAGCCACGCACCTTCACCTGGGTGTCGGCGCGTCCGAGGTAGACGAGGTCACCGGTGGGTAGCTGCACTCCCAGGTCGCCCGTGCGATACATCCGCTCACCCTGCGTGCCGATCGACACGAACCGCTCCGCGGTCAGGTCCGGTCTTCCCTCGTAACCGAGTGCCAAGCAACGACCTCCGATGTATATCTCGCCCTGGCTTCCCGGCGGGACCGGCCGTCGGTTGGAATCGAGCAGCCTGATCGTCGCCCCGTCGATCGGGGTACCGATCGGCGGTAGCGTGGGGTAGTCGTCAGGTGACCCGCGCAATGTATAGCCGGCGACTTCATGCGTCTCCGTGGGGCCGTACTGATTCTCCAGGACGAGGCCGGGGTTCTCAGCGCACAGCTGCCTGATCTCCGTTGTCACCCTGAGCTGTTCGCCCACATTGACCGCCACCCGCAGCGAATGCAGTCGTGTTCGGCTCACCAGTGCGGCCTCTGCGAAGGCCTGCAACGCAACGCAGGTCAGGAATACGCGGTTGACCGACTCATCCGCGACGAGGCGCACGAGTGCCGATAGATCCCTCCGTTGCGCCTCGGAAACCAATCGCAGCGTCCCGCCGCCGCACAGCGTGGAGAAGATCTCCTGAAACGACACGTCGAAGGAGAGCGGGAAGAACTGGAGCGTCGTCCCGCCGACTGCACCGGATGGGCGCCGGTTCTGCCATTCGATGACGTTGTGCAGAGCCCGGTGCGGCATCGCAACGCCCTTGGGCTCGCCCGTCGACCCTGACGTGAACAACACATACGCCGTGCTCGCGGGATCGATGCCCGGTAACGCCGTCGATGCCGGCACCGCCAGCAGCGCTCGAACTTCGGTGATATCGGAGATGACCCGGAATGGGCGGGCGCGTTCGATCATCAAGTCGATTCGCGCGCTCGGATAGCTCACATCCAGCGGCACAACCGCCGCACCCGCCTTCAGGACACCGAGAACAGTCGCTATCAACTCGGGGGAGCGCTCGAGCTTCACGCCCACCCGCGCGCCGACCGGCATGCCCGCGCTCACCAACCCGGCCGCGATCCGCTCGGCGCCGCGGTCCAGCTGGCCGTACGTCCAGCCGCCGGTGTCGCCGTTGACTGCGGTCGCCTGCGGGTGGGCCGTCGCCTGCTCGGAGACGAGTTCGACGACGTCGCGAACCGCCATCTCACCGGCGGCAGGATCACAGACTCCCTCGGGTGTGCGAACGATCGTTGCCAGCACGCGAAGGAAGGCATGCGCGAACTCGCCTGCCTGCGCCGCCGTGAGCAGCGTCGGATCACCGGTGACCCGCAGCGACAGTTGGCCGGTCTGCGGGTCTGTGGAAGCGGTCGCCCACAGTGGATAGTTCGTCCGCTCGCGCGCCTCGAAGTCGAGGAGTTCCGCGCCGGTGACGGTGCCCAACTCGCCGAACAGGTGGTAGTTGATGAAGTCGAACACTGCCGTGAACAGAGGCCGGCCGACATCGGATTGCATGACCTGCAGTGGGTATCGACGATATCGGTGGCTTGCGCGTTCGAACTCGGCGACGTGGTCGACGACGTCGAGCCAGGTCGTAGGTGTGTCGTCGAGCCGGATCGGAATCGTATTGAGAAACAGCCCGGCAGCCACTTCGGCGCCGGTCCGGCTGGGGCGGCCGTGAGTGACCAGACCGGTCGTGACGTCCATGTCGCCGGAGAGCCGCTGAAGAGTCACGCAATGCGCGGCGAGTAGCAGCGACTTCACCGGGACGCCCCGAGACCGCGCAAGCTGACTCGCGGCGCGCTGCAGCCACTGCGGAAGCTGCACGACGACGCTCGGGGCGCCGGTCACCGGGGCCTCGTGGGGCACGTAGGAGGCTAGCGTCGTGGCGCGGGATCCCGCCAGCACGCGACGCCAGAATGCCTGCGCTGCAGGGTCATCGATCGTCTCCCTCTCCAAGCGGACATGCTCGGCCAGGAGGGTGGTGGCGTCCGGGTCGGCCTCGACCGCAGGCACGTCGAATCCGAGATGGTTCAGGTAGTCCTGCACCACCTCGCGGACGAGGTTGGCAGCACTCCAGCCGTCCAGCAGCGCGTGGTGGAATGCGAAGACCAGATCCAGCCAGTCATCGCCGACGAACGCGCGCAGGCTGTAGAGAGGAGCGCTGCTGAAGCTGTAGCGGTGTGCCTGGCGTGCGGTCATGTAGTCGTCGACGTCCGCGTCGGTGGCCGCGGTCACGACATCGAACGCTCGCGGTACCTGCGAGCTGACCACCTGAACGGGCAGTGAATAGCGAGTCAGTTCGAACGAGGATCGCAGTGCGGGGTGCCGGTCGACCATGCGATCAAAGGCGTCCTGGAACTCGTCTTCGCGCCATGGCATCGCGATCCGGTATCGGAAGACGTCCTTGTACATCGTCGACTCGGCGCGCTCGATGCTGTGGAACAACATGCCGAGTTGCAACACGTTCGCAGGGAAGGCGTCGTCGGCGTCGTGCAGCGCGGCGCGGTCGATCAGCGGCAGCAGGGCGAAAGGCGTTGTGATGCCGAGATTCTCGGGTGCCGGCTGGGAACTGGACCTGGCGAGTCCGGCGACCGTCGGGCTTGCATACAGTTCCTCGATGTCGAAGGTGATCCCACGTTTCTCTGCCCTGCTGCGAACCAGCAGGGCCAGGATCGAGTCGCCCCCTATGGTGAAGAAGTCATCGTGGACACCAACAGATTCGACTCCGAGCGTCGAGGCGAACACATCGACCAGGACCGCCTCGGCCGCAGAGTCAGGGGCAACAGATTCGTCGGTGTAGGCCTCGATCGCCTGCTCGGGTGTGCGCGCTATCGTGCTCAGCGCATCGACGAATGTCTGCGCATACTCGTGGACCTGTGTGCCGTTGACACAGTGCGGATCGCCGGTGACGCGAACGAACATCCGCTGTGTTCGTGGGTCGACGCCGACGGTTGCGAGGAGGCCGAAATTGGTCTGCTCATGCACCTCCATGTCGAGCAGCTCGATCCCGGGCATCCCGGCCAGCTGAGCCAGCGGGCGGTAATTGACGAAGTTGAATGCGGTGGTCAACAAGACCCGACCTGCGTCGGATTGCATGGCCTGCAGCGGGTACCGCCGATAGTGGTGGCAGTCGCGTTCGAGTTGGGTCACCTGCTCGACGACGTCCCTCCAGGTCGGGTGCTCGCTGTCCAGCCGGATCGGGATGGTGTTCAGGAACAGCCCGGCGGCTGCTTCGGCGCCCGCAATGCCCGGCCTTCCGTGCGTGACCAGCCCCGTCGTGACGTCCGTCTGACCCGAGAGCTTCTGCAGGGTGACGCAATGCGCGGCCAAGAGAAGAGATTTCAGCGGCCAACGACGAGACTTCGCGAGCTGGCTCAGGGAATCCGGCAGCCACTCCGGAATCGGTTCCGTCGCAACGATTTCAGAAGACCGCTTCGGCTCGCCGATGCCGTCGGACCGTAGCGCCGTCGGATGAGATCCGGCTACCACGCGACGCCAGAACTCTCGTGCAGCGGGGTCCTCGGAAGCATCTCTCACCAAGCGGGCGTACTCGGCGAGCACCGTTGCCGGCTGCACCTCGGCTTCCACCGCAGGCACCTCGAGACCCACCCGGAACAGATAGTCTCGCAGCAACTCACAGAACAGGTTGGCGACGCTCCAGCCGTCGAGGATCGCGTGGTGGAACGAGAAGACCAGATCCACGCCCTCGTCCCGGACAAACGCACGCAGGCTGTACAGCGGGCCGCTGTCCAGGTCATAGTGCTGCGAATGCCGGGCGGTGACGTAGTCGCGGACCAGCGCTTCATCGCCGCCGGTCACAACGTCGAACGCGCGCGGCACCCGCGGTCTGACGACCTGCACCGGCACCGAACATTCGGTCAGATCGAATGACGACCGCAGCGCGGGATGCCGAGCGACGAGCTGGTCGAACGCTGCCGTGAAATCCCCTTCACGCCATGGCATCGCCATGCGGTAGCGAAAGACGTCCTTGTACATCGACCCCACACGCCCGAGGCTGTGGAACAACATGCCCAGTTGCAGCACAGTCGCCGGGAAGGCGTCCTCGGCGCCGCGCAAGGCGCTGCGGTCGATCAGCGGAAGCAAGGCGAACGGCTCTGTAGTAAGGCGCGGTTCGGGGTCCGGCCGCGATCCGGACTCGGCGAGTTCGGCGACCGTCGGCCGGACGAACAGCTCCTCGACGTCAACCGTGACGCCGCGCTTCTCGGCCTCGCCGCGCACGGCTATGGCCAGGATGGAGTCACCGCCGATGGCGAAGAAGTTGTCGTGCACACCGACCGAGTCGACGCCGAGTACCGTGGCGAACACCTCGGCCAGCACCGACTCGGCCGAGGTGCGTGGCGTCACGGCCGAGTGGTCCGGTGCACCGGGCCGGGGTAGCGCCCGTCGATCCACTTTGCCACTGGCGGTGAGCGGGAACGCCCTCAGTGACACGAAGTTGGTGGGAACCATGTAGGTGGGCAGCCGCCGCGTCAGGTGCGCGCGGAGTTCGTCTACGGAGACGGATTCGCCGACGAAGTAGCCGATGAGGTGGACGTCGGGCATGTTCGACGGTTCGGCGAGAACCACCGCTGAGTGCACGCCGGGGCATGACTCCATGACTGCCTGGACCTCGCCGAGACTCACACGATTTCCTCGGACCTTCACCTCGTCGTCGCTGCGGCCCAGGAACTCCAGGTTCCCATCCGCCCGCCATCGCGCGAGGTCGCCGGTTCGGTACCGCCGACCGCCCGGCACGTGATCATCCCTGACGAATGCTGCCGCGGTCAGATCGTCACGACCTCGGTAGCCACGTGCCAGCCCCAACCCGCCGATGTTCAGCTCACCGGGAACGCCTATCGGACAGGGGTTTCCGCGCTGGTCGAGCACGAGCAACGTCGTGTTGTCGATCGGCTTCCCGATCGGGACGACATCGACGCGGCCGGACGACGGACAGTCGAAGTAGCTCACATCCACCGTCGCCTCGGTCGGCCCGTACAGGTTTACCAGCCGAGGCGCTCCGATCGCACTGAACGTCCGGTTGAACCGCTCGACCAGCGTCGGCGTGAGTGCTTCTCCGCTGCAGAACACGGTGCGTAAGGAGGTGAGCCGGAGTATCGAAGCAGGGCGGTCTGTCAGTTCGTCCAAGAACGGGCCGAGCAGCGACGGCACGAAATGCATGACCGTCACCCGATGCTGCTCGACTGCTGCCACGATCTTGCGAGGGTCACGCTCGCCGCCGGGCTCGAGCACCGCGACGCATGCACCCGCCATCGACCACCAGAGCAACTCCCACACCGACACGTCGAAGGTGGCCGGTGTCTTGTGCAGAATGACGTCCTGGTGGTAGAGCGGATACCGGCGCTGCATCCACTGCAGCCGGTTGGCCACCGACCGGTGTTCGACCATCACACCCTTGGGCCGCCCTGTGGACCCCGACGTGTAGATGACGTAGGCGAGGTCCTCGGGTGAGGCGACGGGTTCAACCGGGTCGGCCGGCGATATCGACGGATTCACTCGATCGATGCCGAGTTCGTCGAGCAATTCGATGAACTCGGGTCCGGCGATCACGACATGCGCGCCGCTGTCGCCGAGGACGGTCTGGATACGTGTCGCCGGATGTCCGGGATCGATCGGCACGTATGCGGCCCCCGCGCGCAAGATCCCATGGATCGCCACTACCAGTTCGGGTGAGCGGGGGATGATGACCCCAACGCACTCATCGCGCCCGACGCCTCTGGCGCGCAATACTTCTGCGATGTGACTGACGGCCCCGTCGAACTCCCCGTAGCTCAGCGTCCCGGCCGCCGACACCACCGCGGGCCGCTCGCGGGGGGTGTCGGCCGCGACTTGGTCGATCCTGGTCTCCGACGCGATTCCGAGGTCAGACACCGATCGGCCCCCCGCGCGAGAACATCTGGAGCACGGCGCGGTCGGCGGCCGACAGCATATCGACATCGCCGAGCGGCATCTCTGGTACGTCCAAGGCATTGGTGATCAACGTCAGGACGTGCCGCATAGCGTCTGCGAACTGATAGTCGGTGTCGAAGACGTCGCAGGCGTAGAACAGGTCGACCTCGAGCGATCCGTCCCGCTCGTGGTCGCGAACGACGATGTTCACCGCGTCGAGCGAGTAACCGGACGCGAGGAGACTGGAGTCTCGCCAGATCATCTCGGCGTCCTCAAAGTCGGGAACCGTGAGGTAGGAGTACGTGACGTCGAACAGCGTCGTGTGCGGTCCCGCGCCGTTGTGCAATGCCGCGACGATGTCCCCGTACGCAAACCTCTGGCGTGCCTGCAATTCCCACACCTGTGCCGAGATCTGATCGGCGAGTGCGGTCATGCACATTCTGCCGTCGACCGGAATCCGTAGCGGCAGCATGTTCACCATGCAGCCGACGGTCCGCAGTTCGTCTTCCCCTGACCGGTTCAAGAACGGTACGCCGATGACGATGTCGCCGCCACGATGTATCCGGCGCAGGTATTCGCCGATCGCCGCCGCGGTGAATGCGAAGATCGAGCGGCCGGTATCTCGCATACGTCCGGCGCTCTCGGCCGTCACGTGCATGGTCTGGTGCCCGCGCCGTCTGCTGCGAACCGAGCCGCCGCGCGCGAACAACGCCGGTTCCACGTCGAGGTACTTGTCGAGGAAGTACTGCCGGTCGGCCGCCCACTCCGGGGAGTGGCGGAATTCGCGATCGGCCCGGACGAAGTTCAGGTAGCTCGGCGCCTCGGGCTGGTCCGGTCGCCGGATGTGGTCGCCGAGGTCGGCGTCGCCCACATACTCGTTCAAGACTTCGCACAGCGCGAGATTGATCCCCCACGCGTCTGTCACGGCGTGATGGAAACACGCGTAGACCACGAACGAGTCGGGTCGATCGACGAGGACGGCGGCGCGGGTCAAAGGCCCGTCAGTGGGGAGGACGTGATCGTCGGCCTCGTCGATCCACCGCGCGCAGGCGGCCGCAGGATCGGGCTGGGCGGTGAAATCGGCGAACTCGAGTTCCGGCAATTCCGTCCCGACGTGCTGGACGATCTCGCCGCCAAGAAGCTCAAAACGCAGTCGCAGCGCGTCGTTGCGCATGCACGTTCGCCGGACACATTGGCGCATACGCTCGAGATTCACCGTGCCTGCCAGCCTTGCGTGGGCGACGATCTGGGCAATCGGCAGGTCCGGATATCGTGCGCCGATGGCGACGATGTCGCGTTGGCACCCGGCCAGAGGCCAGCGATCGAGCTCGACCCGGTCGCTGCCTTCTCCGTGGGCCTGGCGGAGATCCCCGTCGAGTGCATCCGCGAGGTACCGGGCCAGCGCCGCCGGTGTCGGATTCTCGAAGACAGCGGTGGTCGACAACTTGACGCCGGTCGCAGATTTCAGCCGGTTCCGAAGCTCGACCGCGCCCAGTGAGTCGAAGCCGAGCACCTTGAACTCCTGGTCGGCGCCGACCGCGTCCCGGGACTCGTGCCCGAGCACCGCGGCTGCGTTGGCGCGCACCACGTCGAGGAGTTCGTGTTCACGATCGGAGGTACTCATCGCGCTGAGGCGCTGTCGAAGGTCACCCGACGATTCCCCGCCGACGGCTGCCGCGGCCGTACGTCGCACGGGGCGAATCAGGCTGCGGAACATCGGTGCCACGCCAGCTGCGACCGAGTGAGACCGGACGGCGTTGAGGTCGAACCGTGCCGGTATCAGGAGCGAAGGTCCCTGCCGGAGCGCTGCATCGAAGAGTGCGAGCCCATCTGCCGAGGACATCGCGATGTACCCGCTGCGGCTCATGCGCGAACGATCGCGCACGTCCAGATGCCCTGTCATCCCGGTCGCCTGCCCCCACCATCCCCATGCCATGGCCACGCCCGGAAGGCCCTGCTGCCGCCGATGCTGTGCGAGCGCATCGAGGAATGCGTTGGCGGCCGCGTAATTCGCCTGGCCCGGTGACCCGAGAACCCCTGCTGCCGAGGAGAACAACACGAACATCGACAGATCCGCGGATGCGGTCAGTTCGTGAAGGTTCCACGCGGCGTCGACCTTCGGACGCAGCACCGAGTCCAGGCGGTGAGGCGTCTGCGCGGTGAACACCGCGTCATCGAGCACTCCGGCGGCATGAACGACGGCGGTCAACGGATGGTCGGCCGATATCCCGGACAAAAGGACCTGTAGTGAGTCGCGGTCCGATGCGTCACATGATTCGACCTGTACGGAAGCGCCGAGCTCGGCGAGCTCCGATTCGATCGCAGCGGCGCCCTCGGCGGCCCGCCCCTGTCGGCTGATGAGCAACAGATTGCGCGCACCGTGGCGGGTCACCAGATGCCGGGCGATCAACACGCCGAGCACGCCCGTCCCGCCCGTGATCAACACCGTGCCCTCGTGATCGAGCGGCGGCGGCACGATGAGCGACAACTTGCCGACGTGGCGTGCGCGGCCGAGGAATCGGAAGGCGTCCGCCGCCTGTCGGATGTCCCAGGACCTAACGGGAAGTGGCCGCAGATCACCCGCCTCGAAGAGCTCTACCAGCTCCCCGAGCATTTCGCTCAGGAGGTGTGGAGCGACATCGTCGACGAGATCGAACGCGCGGTACACAACACCCGGGTGTTCCGTCGCGATATCGCGCTGTCCACGGATGTCTGCTTTGCCTAGCTCGATGAACCGTCCACCGCCGGCCATCAGCCGCAACGATGCATCGACGAATTCCTCTTTGAGGCAGTTGATCACGACGTCCATGCCCACACCGTTGGTGACCTCTGAAAACTTGCGCTCGAAGTCGAGGGTGCGCGAGTTCGCGATGTGATCGTCGTCGAAGCCCATGTTGCGCAGGGTCTCCCATTTGCCAGGGCTGGCAGTCGCGAACACTTCCGCACCCCAGTGGCGGGCCAGCTGGACCGCAGCCATGCCGACACCGCCGGTGGCGGCGTGTATCAGCACGCGCTCGCCCGCGCTGACGCGCGCCGCATGCGCCAACGCGTAGTACGAGGTCAGGAAGACTGCAGGCACCGTTGCCGCCTGTGCAAGAGACCAATTTGTGGGAATGTGGGTGATTCTCCAGTGATCCACGACCACAACGGGTCCCGCTCCGAAGAATTGACCCATTACACGGTCGCCCGGCACGAACTCGAGCACGTCGTCGGCGACCTCCAGGATGACACCGGCCCCTTCGAGGCCGACGTCGTGATCCGACGGGTGCCCCAGGGCGGTCAGCACATCGTGGAAATTCACGCCGCAACACCGCAGGCCCAGTCGCACCTGACCCGGTTTCAGGGGCATCGAAGCATCCGGACATGGACGCAGCGCAAAGTTGTGTGCATCCAGCGTGCCTTCGCCTAGGGTGGCAAGCTGCCAGGTGCCTGTCTCGAACAGCTCAGCCCCGTCGATGCGACCGGTGCGAATCAGGCGAGGGGCCAAGCATGCACCATCGCGCACCGCGAGCTGGGGTTCGTCCATGCCCCTGATCTCGGTGACAGCGTGATCGGCGCTGGCGCAGTCGTCGAGGTCTGCCACAACGATACGGCCGGGGTTCTCGGTCTGCGCGCTCCGCAACAAGCCCCACACGGCGGCCTGGCCGAGATCTGTCACGTCTTCCGACGAGTCGACTGCGATCGCCCCACGCGTCAGCACCACCAGGCGTGTGCTGTCGTCGTGAGCATCGCTGGACAGCCAATTCTGTACCCGATCCAACACGTCCGCCAGGATCCGGTGTGTGCCCTCCGGCACCGTGACGTTCTCGGCGGCAAGGGACGGGCAACGCAGCACGGTAATCTCACGCGTGGCGACTTTTTGGGCGGGTGTGACCGCGGGGCTGCCGGCGCAGCTGTCGATGCGCGGTAAGGCGACCCAATCCACTGTGTAGACGCCGTCGTCGGTATCTGCGCTCTGGAGCAGCTGACGCGTCGAAATACTCAGGAGAGCAAGTGATTCGATACGGCCAATCGGTGTGCCGCCGCCGTCCATCAGGGTGATCGCGACCCGGTCGTCACCGACGCGCGTGATGTGTGCGCGTAACCGGCTCGAGCCTACGGCATGCAGCGACACGCCGTCCCATTCAAACGGCAACCTCGTCAGCTCCGATTCTGCGAGGACGCCACCGGCGGCAATGCCGTGCAGGACCGCGTCGAGCAGCACCGGATGCAGGGCGAATCTGCCCGCATCGGGTGCCAGCCCTGCCGGCAGCGCCGCTTCGACGAAGACCTCGGTGCCGCGGCACCATACCGACTGCAGCCCGCGGAACGCCGGACCGTAGTCGTAACCACATTCGGCCAATCTGGGGTAGACCGTCGCGATGTCGACCGATGTCGCATCCTGCGGCGGCCACCGGGTCAAGTGTTGCTCGTCGGGGGCTGAGTCGCCGGACGGGGCCAGTGATCCCTCGGCGTTGCGCGTCCACGCCCGCTCGGCGCCATCGTCGACGCGCGAGTAGATGCGGACCTGGCGATCGCCGGACTCGCGCCAACCGCCGACGACCACCTGTATAACGACACCGCCGTGTTCGTCGATGATCATCGGCGCCTGAAGTACCAGCTCGCTCACCTGCGGGCACCCCGCTTGCTCGCCCGCATGCAGCGCCAGCTCCACCATCGCCGCTCCCGGCGCGAGCACCACGCCGTGCACCTTGTGGTCCGCGAGCCACGGATGGGACGCGAGCGACAGCCGACCTGTGATGATGATGTCATCCGAATCCGCGCTGGCCACAACGGCTCCGAGTAACGGATGCTCGGCGGTACCGACGCCGAGGCTGCTCGCGACGATGGAACCGGTTCCCGGGTTCATCCAATAGCGCTTGCGCTGAAACGCGTAGGTGGGTAGGTCGACCCGGTGCGCGCCGGTACCGTCGAACATCCCCTCCCAGTCCGTTGCCGTCCCGTGGACGTGGGCGTGGGCGGCCGCGAGCAGGAACCTGTGCATGCCACCTTCATTGCGACGCAACGTTGCGGCGACAGTGCATTCCTCGACGCAGTCCTCCAGCGATTCCTCGATGGCGGTGGTCAGCACCGGATGGGGGCTGACTTCCAGGAACGTGCGATGGCCGTGGTCATACGACCATCGGAGCGCCGGTGCGAACAGCACCGGTTGACGCAGGTTGGTGAACCAGTAGTCGCCGTCGAGGATCTGCGTGTCGAGTTCTCTGCCGCTGACCGCAGAGATGAACGTGGTCTCACTCGTCCGTGGCTGCAGCCCGGAGAGCGACTCCCGCAGCGTTTCACGCAACGTCTCGACGTCGGGCGAATGCGACGCATAGTCAACGGGGATCCGGGTTGCGGGCACCTCCTCTCGTTCACACACGGCCATCAGTTTGTCCAGAGCCGTCACACGCCCCGTGACAACCGTCGAGGACGGGCCATTATGCGCAGCAACGGAGATCGACCGGGGCCACGCGCGGATGAGCGTGTGGACTTCTTGTGCCGACCTGGCGATCGATGCCATGCCGCCGGTTCCCGCGATGGCGCGGATCGCCCTGCTGCGCAACGTGACGACTCTGGACGCGTCTCTGAGCGACAGGGCACCGGCAACATAGGCGGCGGCGATCTCGCCCTGTGAATGGCCCAGCACAGCGTCGGGCCGAATTCCGAGCGCACGCCATTGCGCGGCCAACGACACCATGACTGCGAACAACACGGGTTGCACTACGTCGACTCGGTTGAGATGGTCAGAATCGTGGCCGCCTCGTGCGACCTCGAGCAGCGACCAGTCGACGAACTCGGCGAAAGCTGCATCGCAGAGCCGCATCTGATCGGCGAACGCCGGCGCAGAATCCAGCAGCTCGGCCGCCATCCCCGGCCACTGCGAACCCTGACCGGGAAAGACGAAGACGGTTCCGCCCGTGGCAGCGGCCTCACCGGTAATTACATTCGGCGCAGGCATGCCGGAGGAGATCGCGGTCAGCCCACCCAGGAGGTCCTCACGGCCGGTTCCGACTACGACGGCGCGGTGGTCGAACAACGTCCGGGTGGTGATCAACGAGTACGCCATGTCGTGTGAATCCACGTCGGGATGCTGGTCGACGAAGCGCCGTAGTCGGTGCGCCTGCGCGGCCAACGCCGACGCTGTCTTCGCTGACAACACCCATGGCGTCGCCAGTGGACGCCGGTGCGCCGGTGCCACGGTCGCGGTCTCCGGTGGGTGCTGTTCGAGTACCACGTGGGCGTTGGTTCCGCTGAGGCCGAACGAGGACACCGCGGCCCGTCGCGGCCGGCCGGTCAGGTCGGGCCACGGGCATGCGCTCTCGACCACTCTGGTTGTCCCGGATGACCAATCCACCTGTGGTGTGGGCGAATCGAAGTTCAAGGTGGCGGGCACTGTCCCACTGTTCACCGCCGTCACGATTTTGATCACGCCGGCGACACCGGCAGCGTACTGCGTGTGTCCGATGTTCGACTTGACCGATCCGATCAACAGCGGGCGCGCCGCAGAGTGTGCTTCGCCATACGTCGCCTGCAACGCCCGCGCTTCGATGGGATCACCGATCCTGGTGCCCGTGCCGTGTGCCTCGACCACGTCGATGTCGGCCGCGGTCAGACACCCATCCAGCAGGGCCTGCGCAATCACCTGCTGCTGTGCTTGCCCGCTTGGGGCCGAGAGCACATCGGTGGCGCCGTCCTGCCCGACGGCGCTACCCCTGATCAGTGCCAGCACCGGATAGCCCTTACTTCGCGCGTGCGACAGCGTGGCCAACACCAGTATGCCGGCGCCTTCGGCGGCACCGAACCCGTCGGCGGCCGCGGCGAACGGCTTGGAGCGACCGTCCGCGGCCAGCGCGCCCTGCCGGCCCAAGCCGATGTAGACGCTCGGCGAGCACACCACGCTCACCCCACCTGCGAGGGCGAGGTCACATTCGCCCGACCGTAACGAGCGCACGGCGAGATGAATGGAAACCAGAGACGAGGAGCAGCCCGTGTCCACCGTCAATGCTTGGCCGCGCAGTCCGAATGTGTAGGCCAAGCGACCCGATGCGATGCATGTCGGGATGCCGGTGGCCAGATATCCGGCGTACCCCTCCGCCTCGTCATAGAGCCGGGGACCGTACTCCTGGGCGGCCGCGCCGATGAACACACCGGTGGCACTGCCGTGCAGGGAGATCGGATCGATTCCGGCGCGTTCCAATGCCTCCCAGGTCGTTTCCAGCAGCAGTCGCTGCTGCGGATCCATCGCGCGTGCTTCGCGCGGACTGATCCCGAAGAACGAAGCATCGAAATGAGCGACGTCGTCGACGAATGACCCCGCCCGCACGTATGTGGCACCCGGCGCGTCCGGATCGGGACCGCACAGCGCGGCGAGATTCCAGCCGCGATCAGCGGGAAACCCCGACACCGCATCGCGTTCCTCGGTCAGCAGTCGCCACAAGTCATCTGGGCTTTGCACCCCGCCGGGAAATCGACAGCCCATCCCGAGGATCGCGATGGGCTCGGTGCTGTGCTCAGACCCCTCCACCGCATGGCACACGTCTTCAGCGGCCATTGAGCACCTGGCTTTCGCTGCCCGATGGCCGCGACCAGGTGCCGTCCAGGTGATCCGTCACCGCGTGACCGTTCGGGACCGGCGACTTCTCCGCTACATGAACGAAGAAGTCTGACTCGTGCTCGTCATACGCCTCCTGGAAATCGCCGTACGTTCGTAAACCTTCGAAACCCGCCTCGCACAGCAACTGCCGAAGGTAGTCCTTCCGAAGCGGGAACATGTTCAGCGTGTAGTGAAGCCCCTCTGCGAAGGTGTATTTGAAGCGAGCGAGGCTCTCGTCCAGGTACTCGGGTTCCGCCGTGACCCGCTTTCCGCAGTAGTAGTACTTGTGCTTCGTGGTGAAGCCGTGGTCGAGCATCTCGTCGTAGTTCCGGTGGTCGACGATCAGGATGCCGTCATGTCGCAGCGCGGCGTAGAACTCCGCCAGTACCTTTCGGCGATCCTGTTCGCAGTGCAGATGGGTGAACGAGTTGCCGAGGCAGACGATGGCGTCGAACTTGCCGCGAATCGCCTGGTTGAGGCGGCGCCAATCTGCGTGCACGGTGTTGAGGATCAGGCCCTGTTTGGTGCCGTTGTCGAAAGCTTTGGCCAGCATGGCCGCCGAGCCGTCCAGACTGGTGACATGAAATCCGGCCGTCGACAGGCTGACCGAGTGGAACCCGGTACCGGTGGCGACATCGAGCACCGTCTTTTTGTTCGACGTGCGAAGGAGGTCGATGAAGAATTGGCCCTCAGACTGGGCGCGCGCTGGCCAATCGATCAACTCGTCCCACTTGTCGACGAACCCCTTGACGAACTCCCTGCGGTAGACGTCGGGGCCGCGATCATTCAGTTGGTCGACGTGATAGTGCTGCTCGGACGACTGCTGTTGCGGGCTGCCCGATACTCCTGAATTCGACATCGGCCACCGATTCCGATCTTCGTTGAAGCGTTTCCAGCCTGCGAAGATAGGGTCACTCGTTGAGGGGGCAGCGAATGCAGTAGAGCGGTACTGCAATCAAAGTCGAACCGACCCGAAACTACTGACGCGGGCGATCCGGCCGGCTGGGCTTCTAGGTCGGCTGGCCGTACACCGCGACCACCACGGTGCGGTCCAGGCGGTTCTCCGACCAGACGCCGATCTGGGTGTTGGCGCAGTTGCTCATGATCGCCATGTAGTCGGGCCGGTAATACCACTGGTTCAGGATCTCGATGCCGCTGATCGCCAGCGCCGGATTGATCGCGACGGTCTCCGAGACCGTGCCTACGAAGCCGGCCTTGTTGGCACGATCCTGCGCTGTGGAGCCGTCGGAGCCGATGTCGCCGTCGAGCGCGCGGTTGTTGAGCACGTCGTTGGTGTGCCACTGCGCGGCCAGCCGCAGCTGCGGGTTGATCTCGATCTCGGTGGCGCAGCCGTGCTGCTTCTGGATCGTGAACACATTGACGACGACGCTCTCGTTGAGGCGCCTGTTGTCGGCGTGCGCGGCCGGTGTCCCCACGATCGCGCCCGCCACCAGCACCGCGACAGGTAGCGCGCGCACGATCGAGACAGCGGTCACAGCCGGGAGACTACGCGACCTCGTCGACGACCGAGTGTGGAGCGGGCATATTCG
Organism: Mycolicibacterium psychrotolerans; assembly: GCF_010729305.1. NCBI lineage: Bacteria > Bacillati > Actinomycetota > Actinomycetes > Mycobacteriales > Mycobacteriaceae > Mycobacterium > Mycolicibacterium psychrotolerans. The sequence continues at coordinate 3,015,030 of NZ_AP022574.1, forward strand.
TCTCGGCCGCCGGTGCCGCGGCGCGGGTGTCCCACCAGTTCTCCGGCTGATGGATCGCCCAGCCGTTGATGGCTTCGAGGGCGGCGGCCAACGACACCAGCAGCGGTTCGCTGTTGGCCGGACCCATCAGTTGCACGCCGATCGGCAACCCGTCGGAGGTGAACCCCGCCGGCACGTTGATCGACGGCCAGCCGAGCAGATTCCACGGCCACGTGGCGGGGCAGGCGCGGATCATGGCCCGGTCGGTGGCCAGCCCGCTCAACCCGTCGAACGCGTCGACCCGTGGCGGGGGCAGCGCGGTGGTCGGCGCGAGCACCACGTCGGCGAGGTTGAAGATCCAGCCGATCCGCTGCCGGGTGGCCGCCTCGTGGGCGCGGGCCTTGCGCAGCACGTGCTCGGAGAGCAGCCGTCCCATCCGGGCGTTGGCCACTGTGCGCTCGTCCCAGACGACGCGGTGGCCCAGCCGGTCCACCCAGTGCGGGATCCCGGCCGTCGAGCGGGCCAGGAAATTCCACGACATCCGCAGGTCGTAGTCGGGGTCTGCGGTGACGATCGTGTGGCCGAGCTGTTCGAGTTGTCGCGCGACCGCCTCGAGCGCCGCGCGGATCTCCGGGTGCAGCGTCGCCCGGAACACGGTGAACGGAAACTTCGTCGACAGCGCGACCCGCAGCGGGCCCGGCGCGCGTGAGATGTGGTCGGACACCTGCACCGGCGGTGGCGTGTGCAGATCACCCGGGGCGTTGCCCGAGGCCGCGTCCAGCACCAGGGCGGCGTCGGACACCGTGCGGGCGAGCACCCCGTTGACCGTGATCCCGTTGAACGCCTCGGCCAGTGGCGACGTGGAGATCCGTCCGCGCTGCGGTTTGATGCCGACCAGATGCGTCCACGCGGCGGGGATGCGCACGCTGCCCGCCCCGTCGGACCCGATCGCCGCGGCCACCAGACCCGCCGCGACGGCCGCGGCGCTGCCGCCCGACGATCCGCCCGGGGTGTGCTCACGCGACCACGGATTGCGGGTGTGCCCGAACGCCGGCCCGCTGGTGAACGGCCACTGGCCCAGCTCACAGGTGTTGGTCTTGCCGACGATCACCGCGCCGGCGGCGCGCAGGCGCCGCACCACCTCGGCGTCGGCGGCGGCCTCGGCCACCTCACCGTCGGCGCCGAACCGGGTCGGCACGCCGGCGACGTCGACGTCGTCCTTGACCGCGATCGGGATGCCGAGCAGGGGGAGAGTCGAATTGGTCTGTCCGGCAGCGCGTTTGCGATCAGCGGCGGCTGCCTCTGCGAGGGCGGAGTCGCGGAGCACCACGCGGAACGCGTTGAGGGTCGGCTGGCTCGCCTCGATCGCGTCGAGGGACCGGCGGACCAGGTCGACGGACGTCGTGCTGCCGCTGGCAAGGGCGAAGAGCTGGTTTCCCAGGGTGGGGAAGCGGGTGCGGGGAGAGGGAGTTGCGGCCATCACCGACCAGAGTATCGGCGCTGCGAACTCGGTTTCACCGACCAACAGTGGAAGACTGTCCGGATGCGTCTGTACCGGGACCGGGCGGTGGTGCTGCGTCAGCACAAGCTCGGTGAAGCCGACCGGATCGTGAGTCTGCTCACTCGCGATCACGGGCTGGTGCGCGCGGTGGCCAAGGGGGTACGGCGCACCCGCAGTAAGTTCGGGGCGCGGCTGGAACCGTTCGCGCACATCGATGTTCAGCTCTACCCGGGCCGCAATCTCGACATCGTCACCCAGGTGGCTGCGATCGACGCGTTCGCCTCGGACATCGTCAGCGACTACGGCCGCTACACCTGCGCCTGCGCGATGCTCGAGACCGCCGAGCGGATCGCCGGGGAGGAACACGCACCCGTGCCCGCCCTGCACCGGCTCACCGTGGCCGCGCTGCGCGCGGTGGCCGACGGTGCCCGCCCCCGCGAGCTCGTGCTCGACGCCTACCTGCTGCGCGCGATGGGGGTCGCGGGATGGGCGCCGGCGCTGACGGAGTGTGCCCGGTGCGCCGCCCCGGGACCGCACCGCGCTTTTCATGTCGCCGCGGGCGGCAGCGTGTGCGTGCACTGCCGGCCGTCGGGCTCGGTGACTCCGCCCCAGGGGGTGATCGATCTGATGGCGGCACTGTACGAGGGCGACTGGGAGCACGCCCAGACGTCCACCGCGCCGCACCGCAGCCAGGCCAGCGGACTGGTGGCCGCGCACCTGCAGTGGCATTTGGAACGGCAGTTGCGAACTCTGCCCCTCGTGGAGCGGGTGGACCGGAAGAGCGGGCAGACCATCAGGCAGGATGTGGCGCATGGCAACGGAACGGACCGGGAGGCGGAAGGGCAAGAACAGCTACCCTCAGCTGCCCCCGGCGCCTGACGACTATCCGACGTTCCCGGACAAGTCCACCTGGCCGGTGATCTTCCCGGAGTTGCCGCCAAGGACCAACGGCAAGTTCGCCCGCCCGCCGCAACACACCTCCAAGGCCTCGGCGCCGCAGATCCCGGCCGACCAGGTCCCCCAGCACGTCGCGGTGGTGATGGACGGCAACGGACGGTGGGCCACCCAGCGCGGGCTCGGCCGCACCGAGGGGCACAAGATGGGCGAAGCGGTGCTCATCGACATCACCTGCGGAGCGATCGAGCTCGGCATCAAACACCTCACGGTCTATGCGTTCTCCACCGAGAACTGGAAGCGCAGCACCGACGAGGTCCGCTTCCTGATGGGCTTCAACCGCGAAGTGGTGCGCCGGCGCCGGGAGAACCTCAACGACATGGGCGTGCGGATGCGCTGGGTCGGATCGCGGCCCCGGATGTGGCGCAGCGTCATCAAGGAATTCGACATCGCCGAGGAGATGACCGTCGACAACGACGTCATCACGATCAACTACTGCGTCAACTACGGCGGCCGCACCGAGATCGTCGAGGCGGCACGCCAACTGGCCCAGGAGGCGGTCGACGGCAAGGTCAATCCCGCCCGGATCAGCGAGGCGACCTTCGCCAAGCACCTGCACCGCGCCGACATCCCCGACGTCGACCTGTTCATCCGCACGTCGGGGGAGCAGCGGGCGAGCAACTTCCTGCTGTGGCAGGCCGCCTACGCCGAATACGTCTTCCAGGACAAGCTGTGGCCCGACTACGACCGCCGTGACCTGTGGGCGGCGTGCGAGGAGTACGTCCACCGCAACCGTCGCTTCGGCAGGGCGTGATGGAGCTCGCCGAGCGCCTGCCCACGGTGCTGGCCGAGATCCTGCCGGTGCAGCGCGAGGACGACGGAGCGCTGACCGTCCAGCACGAGCAGACCTTCGCCTCGCTGCGGGTCGTGACGATCGCCGAGGGTCTCGAGCTGGTGTCGCTGACGCAGGTGCTGGCCTGGGATCTGCCGCTGAACGCGGCGATGCGGGCCGAGGTCGCCAAGCACGCCCAGGACACGCTGCTGGGCACGGTGTCGATGGTCGAGAAGATCGGCGCCAAAGGCTCGGGCGGGCCGAGGAAGACCGGGGACGTGCTGCTGCGCTACAACTTCCCGGCCGCGGGTCTGACCGACGACGCGCTGCGCACGCTGGTGCTCATGGTGCTGGCGACCGGGGCCGATGTGCGCCGCGCGCTGGTGGCCTAGTGTCACAGAGGTGCGCACAGGTCTGATCGTCGTCGGGGTCGTGGTCGCGCTGTTCGGCCTGCTGTTCACGTTGCAGGGCGTCGGGGCGGTGGGCGGCAGCCCGATGAGCAACACCACCACGTGGTCGGTGCTCGGCCCGATCATCGCGCTTGTCGGTGTCGTCCTCGCCGTCGCCGGCTGGCGCCGCAGGCGCTAGCCGCGCGCCGTGCCGCAGCGCCCGCAGATCCCGAAGATCTCGATGGTGTGACTGACGTCGGAGAAGCCGTGGTTGCGGGCGATCTCGGCAGCCCACGTTTCGACCTCACCGCCGGAGATCTCGACCGTCGACCCACACTGCCTGCACACCAGGTGATGGTGATGCTGCTCCGAGCAGAGCCGGTACACCGACTCGCCGGTGTCGGTGCGCAGCGTGTCGACGGCGCCGGCGGCGGCCATCTGCTGCAGCGTGCGGTAGACCGTGGTCAGGCCGACGCCTTCGCCCCGCTTGCGCAGTTCGTCGTGCAGTTCCTGCGCGGAGCGGAAGTCGTCGATGTTCTCCAGCAGCGCGGTCAGGGCGGCGCGTTGCCGGGTCGCGCGGATCGCCCCGGTCACGGTCCGGGCTCCTCGTCCTCGGCCGAGTGCGTCACGGCGGCGACGACGATCTCGGCCAGATGATCATCGACCAAGCGGTACAACACTTCCCGGCCCGATCGCTCACCGGCCACCACGCCGGCCGCCTTCAGGATCCGCAGATGCTGGCTCACCAGCGGCTGCGGCACGTCGAGCGCGTCGACCAGCTCGTGCACGCAGCGGGCCTCCTGGTGTAGCTGCAGCACGATCGCGATGCGCACCGGTGCGGCCAGCGCGCGTAGCAGATCGCCCGCGGTGTCGAGAACCGCACGCGACGGCAACGCCGGCGCTGGGGCGCCGGCATTAGCGTGCCGCTGCTCCTCGATACTGGAAACGATTTTCATTAGTGCTCACGATACATGCGTGCCTGTGCATGTCAATCGGCATGTGAGGCGCGGGGCGGCGCATCGGCCTCGCTACGCTGTGGAGCCGTGGCCCGAACTTCCTCGATCATCGACACCGTTGCAAACCTGGCCAAGCGGCGCGGGCTGGTGTTCCAGTCCGGTGAGATCTACGGCGGCACCAGGTCGGCCTGGGACTACGGGCCACTCGGCGTCGAGCTCAAGGAGAACATCAAGCGGCAGTGGTGGCGGTCGGTGGTCACCAGCCGCGACGACGTCGTCGGCCTGGACAGCGCCATCATCCTGCCGCGCGAGGTCTGGGTGGCCTCCGGACACGTCGAGGTGTTCAACGACCCGCTGGTGGAGTGCCTGAACTGCCACAAGCGCCACAGGCAGGACCACATGCAGGAGGCCTACGCCGCCAAGAAGAGTCTCGACGATCCGGATTCGGTGCCGATGAGCGAGATCGTCTGCCCGGACTGCGGCACCAAGGGCCAGTGGACCGAGCCGCGCGACTTCAACATGATGCTCAAGACCTACCTCGGACCGATCGAGACCGAGGAGGGACTGCACTACCTGCGGCCCGAGACCGCGCAGGGCATCTTCGTCAACTTCGCCAACGTGGTCACCACGGCGCGCAAGAAGCCGCCCTTCGGTATCGGCCAGATCGGCAAGAGCTTCCGCAACGAGATCACCCCCGGCAACTTCATCTTCCGCACTCGCGAGTTCGAGCAGATGGAGATGGAGTTCTTCGTCGAGCCCGATTCGGCCCCCGAGTGGCACCAGTACTGGATCGACACGCGGCTGCAGTGGTACGTCGACCTCGGCATCGACCGGGACAATCTGCGGCTCTACGAGCATCCCAAGGAGAAGTTGTCGCACTACTCCGACCGCACCGTCGACATCGAGTACAAGTTCGGTTTCGCGGGCAACCCGTGGGGCGAGCTCGAAGGTGTGGCCAACCGGACGAACTTCGACCTGTCCACGCACTCCCAGCATTCCGGCGTCGACCTGTCGTTCTACGACCAGGCCACCGACACCCGCTATGTGCCCTATGTCATCGAGCCCGCAGCGGGTCTGACCCGCTCGCTGATGGCGTTCCTCGTCGACGCCTACCACGAGGACGAGGCGCCCAACGCCAAGGGCGGCGTGGACAAGCGCACCGTGCTGCGGCTCGACCCGCGGCTGGCGCCGGTCAAGGTCGCGGTGCTGCCGCTGTCCCGGCACGCGGACCTGTCGCCGAAGGCCCGCGACCTGGCCGCGGAGCTGCGCCGCTCCTGGAACGTCGAGTTCGATGACGCCGGCGCGATCGGACGGCGCTACCGGCGCCAGGACGAGATCGGTACGCCGTACTGCGTGACCGTCGACTTCGATTCCCTCGACGACCACGCGGTGACGATCCGCGAGCGCGACGCGATGACCCAGGAGCGTGTCGGGATCGACGCGGCGAGCGACTACCTCGCGACGCGGCTGAAGGGCTGCTGAGCTAGAAGCGGCCGCCGCCGCCGCTCATCCCGCCGCCCCCGCCACCGCCGAAGCCACCGCCGAAGCCGCCACCGAACCCCCCGCCGCCGAAGCCGCCCCGCATAGCCCCCGACAGCACGTTGCCGAGGATGATGCCGCCGATGACGGCGCCCATCTGGCCACCGCCCCCGCCGCCGTACGGTCCGCTGTAGTGCCGCTGGGCGGCGACGACGTCGTCGTTGGCCAGCGACTGCGCCTGCGCGGCCAGCATCGCGGCGCCGTTGGCGTGGGCGATCGCCTCGTTCAGGTTGGACGCCCGCTTGTCCTGCGCGGCCTGCAACTGGCGCACCGCCTCGGACAGTCGCGTGCGGGCCTCCGGGCCGATGACACCGCGGCGGGTGCCGATGTAGTCCGACACTGCGCGCACCCGCGACTGCGCGGTGAACAGCGCCTGGTCGTAGGTGCGCGTCAGTCGCGCGGTGGTCTCCCGCTCCTCCGCGACGTCGGCGAGGAGGCGGTCCAGTTCGGCGTCGGCCTGGGTCAGCCGGGTGAACGCGCCGAGCGGATCGGCGTTGCCCGCGCTCTGGGCGTGGGCGACCGCCTGCACGGCGGCGTCGCGGGCCGCGCTGAGCTGGGTCGCCACCGCGATGCTGCCCTGTGCCAGTTGGGTGCCTGCGGCCGTGATGCCGTCCTGCGCGTCGGCGATCGCCGCCGGTAGCCCCGCCACCGCCCGGTTGATGTCGGTGGACGCGCTGTCCACCGCGTCGAGCATCGTGCGGGCCTGGCCCAGCGCGGCCTCGGCGGCGTGGATTGCGTCGACGAGCCCGACCTGGCGGTCGGCCGGGCGCGCCACCAGGCCGCGGGCGGTGTCGATGTTCTGCTCGGCGAACGTCAGCCGCTGCCGGGCCTCGTCGATGTTCTCGGCGACCGACACCAGTGCCGTCTCGGCGAACTGAGACTTCAGCCGCGCCAGCGTCTGCCCGGCAGGGTCCAGCCGCGCGGTCAGGTCCACCACCTGCTGGGTCAGCGTGTCCAATCGGCTGGGGGCGTTGATGACCAGATCTCGCAACCGGGCGAACGCCTCGCGCTGGGCCTCGAGTTCCTGGTCGGCCTTCGCGGCGGCGACCACCACCCGGGTCAGCAGGTCGCGCCGCTGCAGCGGCGTCTCCGGCACCGCGTCGTCGAGGATGTGTCGGACGTTGAGGGCCTGCGCGAGGGTGGTCCTGGCGCCCCCGACCGCCCGGGTGAACGCCGCGGTGTCCTGCTCACCGAATTCCTCCACGGCGAGCGCCAATTCGCTCTCGCTGGTGCGCACGGCATTGTCGACCTCGACCACGATCCTGCGCGACAGGTCGTCGAGCGCCTCGAGGGACACCCCGGCCAGCGCGGCCGGATCCGACGGGTCCACCCGCTGGGCGGCGGCGATCTCGGCTTCGCGGCGGCGACGCCGACGGCGGCGCTGCCACAGCACCAGCACCACGATCGCCACCGCGATGACACCCAGCGCGATGACCATCCCGAGCCAGCTGCCCGAACCGCCCTTGTCGGCCAGGCCGTTCGCGGCGGCGACAGCGGCGCCCGCCCAATTGCCGTCGCGCAACAGCGGTTCGACCTCGTCGCGGCGCAGCTTGTCGATGTCGACGCCGCCCAGCGCCTGCGTCGGGGCGAGGAAGGCATAGGCGCGGTCGACGGTCGCCACCGCGAGGATCGCGTCCTGACTGCCCAGATCGCTGCGCTGGCGGGTGGCCTGCGCCCACGACTGGGCGTCCTGGCCGGAGAAGTCGTCGACGTACACGACCCACAGCCGGATGCGCCGATCGTTGTACAGCCGGTCGATGGCCCCCTGCACCTCACCGGTGCCTGCGGCGTCGAGCGCTCCCGCGCGGTCGGTGAGGTACGTCGGCAGCCGCAGCGGCGGCTCGGCCGCCGCGGCGGGCGCCAACAGGGCCGCCACGATCGACAGGACGCCGAGCAGGCCGAGTGATCGGGCAATGCGCATGTACGTCAATGTAGTGGGCCGCACCCGGGGGGCGAGCGTGCGTCGGGAACCCGCAGCCGTGCTGGCAGACTGTGGTTCGGTGAACCCACGACAGCAGGACAGCTACGACGCGTCCGACCACCAGCGGCTGGTGGCCGAGCCGGCGAAGAGCGCCGCCCTGCCCGGGACCGACACCGAGCACCGCTCCGATTTCGCCCGCGACCGCGCCCGCGTGCTGCACTGCGCGGCCCTGCGCAGGCTCGCCGACAAGACCCAGGTGGTGGGCCCGCGCGAGGGCGAGACGCCCCGGACCCGGCTGACGCATTCGCTGGAGGTGGCCCAGATCGGCCGGGGGATGGCCATCGGGCTCGGCTGCGATCCCGACCTCGTCGACCTGGCCGGCCTGGCCCACGACATCGGCCATCCGCCCTACGGCCACAACGGTGAACGCGCTCTGGACGAGATCGCCAAGACGTTCGGCGGTTTCGAGGGCAATGCGCAGAACTTCCGGATCCTGACCCGGTTGGAGCCCAAAGTCCTTGACGCACAGGGGCATAGCGCAGGTCTGAACCTTACCAGGGCGGCCCTGGACGCCGTGACCAAGTATCCGTGGCCGCGGGTCGGGGAGCGCCGCAAGTTCGGCTTCTACGGCGGATTCCCCGGCGACGACATGGCCGCGGCGGCCTGGGTGCGCGCCGGCGCGCCCGCCGAGCGCCCCTGCCTGGAGGCCCAGGTGATGGACTGGGCCGACGACGTCGCGTACTCGGTGCACGACGTCGAGGACGGCGTCATCTCCGGACGCATCGATCTGCGCGTGCTCGCCGACGCGGACGCCGCCGCGTCGCTGGGGCACGTCGGCGCGGGGTCGTTCCCGACGCTGACGCCGGAGGATCTGATGGCCGCCGCAGAACGGCTCTCGCAGGTCCCCGTGGTGGCCGCCGTCGGGAAGTTCGACGGCACACTCGCGGCGTCGGTGGCACTCAAGACGCTCACCAGCGAGCTGGTCGGCCGGTTCGCCAACGCGGCGGTCACCGCGACCAGGGCCGCGGCGGGTCCGGGACCGTTGCGCCGCTTCGACGCCGACCTCGAGGTGCCGACGCTGGTGCGCGCCGAGGTCGCGGTGCTCAAGACGCTTGCGCTGCAATTCATCATGTCCGACCACCGGCACCTGCAGATCCAGGCCGATCAGCGCATCCGCGTCCAGGAGGTCGCGCTGGCGCTGTGGGGCCAGGCGCCGGGCAGCCTGGATCCGCAGTTCGCCGCCGAATTCGTCGCCGCCGACGACGACGGTGCCCGGCTGCGCGTGGTGGTCGACCAGATCGCCTCCTACACCGAGGGCCGGTTGGAACGAGTGCACGAGGCACGGACGCCGCGGCCTCTAGACTGACCGCGTGGTGGGCGACGGGGCGCGGGGACGGGGCAGGATCCCCGATCGCGACATCGCCGCCATCCGGGAACGCGTCAGTATCGACGACGTCGTCGGCGACTACGTCCAGTTGCGCCGCGCCGGCGCGGATTCCCTCAAGGGGCTGTGCCCCTTCCACGACGAGAAATCTCCGTCGTTCCACGTCCGCCCCAATCACGGCCACTTCCACTGCTTCGGCTGCGGCGAGGGCGGGGACGTCTATGCGTTCCTGCAGAAGATCGAACACGTCAGCTTCGTCGAGGCGGTCGAGTTGCTCGCCGACCGTGTCGGCTACACCGTCACCTACACCGGCTCCTCGACCACGAACGTGCAGCGTGACCGGGGCAGCCGCAGCAGGCTGCTGGCCGCCAACGCCGCAGCACAGGAGTTCTACGCCGAGGCCCTGCAGAGCGCGGAGGCCGCGCCGGCCCGCCAGTACCTGATCGATCGCAACTTCGACGCCGACGCGGCGGCGAAGTTCGGGTGCGGGTTCGCCCCGTCGGGCTGGGACTCGCTGACAAAGCACTTGCTACGCAAGGGTTTCGAGTTCAAGGAGCTGGAGGCCGCCGGTCTGTCGCGGGAGGGTCGCCGCGGGCCGATGGACCGCTTCCACCGGCGGCTGCTGTGGCCGATCCGGGCCAGCGGCGGCGAGGTGATCGGCTTCGGGGCGCGGCGGATCTTCGACGACGACCAGATGGAAGCCAAGTACGTCAACACCCCCGAGACGGTGCTGTACAGGAAGTCGGCGGTGCTGTTCGGGCTCGACCTGGCCAAACGCGACATCGCCAAGGCGCACCGCGCCGTCGTCGTCGAGGGCTACACCGACGTGATGGCCATGCACCTGGCGGGGGAGACCACCGCGGTCGCGTCTTGCGGCACGGCCTTCGGCGACGGGCACCTCGGGCTGCTGCGGCGGCTGATGATGGACGACAACTGGTATCGCGGCGAGTTGATCTTCGTGTTCGACGGCGACGCCGCGGGTCAGGCGGCGGCGCTCAAGGCGTTCGACGGTGACCAGCAGGTGTCCGGGAAGTCGTTCGTCGCGGTGGCCGCCGACGGCATGGACCCGTGCGATCTGCGGCTGAAGTCGGGCGACGGGGCGCTGCGCGACCTGGTGGCGCGACGCATCCCGATGTTCGAGTTCGCGATCCGCAGCCTGATCCCGGCCGGCGATGTCCTCGACAACGACCCGCAGGCGCAGGTGGACGCGCTGCGCCGGTGCGTGCCGCTGGTCGCCCGGATCCGGGACTACGCGCTGCGTGACGAGTACGCCCGCCGGCTGGCGGGCTGGACCGGGTGGCGCGACGAGGCCCAGGTGCTGACCCGGGTGCGCGAGGAGGCAGGCAAGCACGGCATGCCCGACCGGACGCGCCGCCGCGCAGCGGCCGAGCCGGCGCCGGCTTCGCGGTCACGTCCGGCCGCGCCCACCGTAGACCGGCCGAACCCGGCGGACCCGACCCTGTGGCCGCAGCGGGAGGCGCTCAAGTCCGCGCTGCAGTATCCGGCGCTGGCCGGTCCGGTGTTCGACTCGCTGGCCGCGGAGAGTTTCACCCACCCCGGCTACGCCGCCGTCCGGTCGGCTATCGAAGCTGCGGGCGGCACGTCGGGCGGCCTGACGGGGGCGCAATGGATCGAGGCAGTCCGCGACCAGGTGGCGAGTCCGCCGGCGGCCGGCCTGGTCAACGAGTTGAGCGCGGAGGCGATCAACGCCGACGAGGACAAATTGCCGCGCTACATCGGCGGCGTGCTGGCCCGGCTGCAGGAAGTGTGGATCGGCAGGCAGATCGCGGAGGTGAAGTCCAAACTGCAACGGATGTCACCGGTCGAGCAGGGCGACGAGTACCACGCGCTGTTCGGCGATCTGGTCGCGATGGAGGCCTACCGGCGCAGTCTGCTCGAACAGGCAAGTGGAGACGACCTGACTGCGTGAACCGGCCTGCCGGGTTATGGTGTGTCTGCTGTCATCCAGTCGGGGAGAAGGCGAGTTGTCGATGCTGGTGCACACCCTTCGGGCCCACGCGGCCCGGCTGATCGTCGGGGCCGTCGCGGCCGCGGCCGTCGCCGTCCCGCTGTACGCGTCGCTGAGCAGCCCCGATGCCAGCGCGCAGGCCGGTCCGCGCTGCCTCGCCTGGTTCGGCAACAAGGACGACGGCCAGTGCCTGGGCTACTCGAACGGGACCGGAGGGCAGATCGGGACGCCCTCGATCGGGTTCGGCGGGAACGGCCTGGAGTTCAGCACCGGACCCCTGTTCCCCGGCACCACCATCAACCAGGGCATCGGCTAGCGGCTCTCGCCCGCGGCTCTTCTCTTCTTCTCCGGCTGGCCCGGCTCGAACACCTCGGTGCCGGCCTCGATCGGCGTCACCTGCACCATCGCCGGATCCGGCGATACCCGCTCGGCGATCTTGCGCCGGCTCGCGTCGATGACCGCCCGCGCGGCCGGGCTGCCCGTCACCGCGCGGTACGTTCCAGCCAGCTGCTCGTAGCGTTGCCTGCCTGCCTTGGTGCCCAACACGTAGCCGACGGCCGCAACGGCGACATACCCGATCACAGGGCTCCTCCAGAACTGTCTCGCGTGACGACGCAACCGAATCCGACGCCGTCCATCCCTTCCCATCCTGCCTCACCTTCGGGACTGCGCGCCCTGCCGGGAACGCATTGGCGACCGCGGCCGGACGTAGGCTAGAGTGCTCTCTGGCCCGCGGCACAGCGTCCGCGGGAGGGCAATCCCCTGTAGCTCAATTGGCAGAGCATTCGGCTGTTAACCGAAGGGTTGCTGGTTCGAGTCCAGCCGGGGGAGCCGAGAATTCATGAAGCAGGGGCCACACCCCGTTGTGGGTGTGGCCCCTGTTCATGTGGCTGCTAGCTGTTGCGAGCAGCCTTCTCTCGAGTCTCCTGAGTCTTCGCTTCTGCGCGGGCCTTCTCGGCTTCGGCCTCTTTCTTCGCCACGTCCTTCTGGGCCTCGGCCTTGTCCTGCTGCGCCTTGCCCTCCTCCTGGAGGCTGTCGCGGTTGAGAACGATTCCGAGCACCTGCTTGACGATGCCCACTGCGCCGTTGATGAGGCTGTTCACCGCGGCGAGCGGGCCGCTGTTGCTGTCTGCCATGTCCATAGCTCCTTTTCGTTACGTCGTCTGTCCCGGTACGCTTACCCCCGCGCTAACTTTTGCAAGCATCCAGCTAGCAGTTAGTGAGAGGTGTCACGCCAAAGTCCACCCGCAGTGGTGGGCAGGGGTTGTAATGGGGTTCACCGCCGAAAGAGGGAGCCATGACCCACGCGCCCGACCATCTGCCTTCACCTGATGACTTCCGCAGGAAGTCGGCCCACGTCGACCGGGAATTCTCCGATGCCCGGCGCTATCTCTCGGCCCTGCACAGTGAGGACAACGACGCGCTGCACGCGATGATGGTCGAGATCCACGGCAGCGGCCGGGCCATGAAGATCCTGGCCGCGATGGCCGTGCAGGCCCTCGACTTCGCTGAGCTGGCCGCCGACCGCCTCGGGGGCGACGTCCAGAAGTGGCTCGACCAGTCGGTGATGGCCCAGGACACCGCGGAGAACGAACGCGACCAGACCGAGCTCGGTGGCGAGGGTTGACCAGACTCGGGCCTGCCTATTCTTGAGCCCATGCGAATTTCGCGTGCCCTCGTGGCGCCGATCATGGCGGGGCTGCTGACCGCCGCATGCGGGTGGAGCCCTCCGGCGCCGGCGCCGACGAGCACCAAGGCGTGCGGACCCGGTCCGGGCGCGGCTGCGGTCAGCGACGAGATTTCCCTGCTTCCGCCGGCTTCGTGGACCGAGGCGGCGCGCGGGCACGCGGCCGACTGCCGCCTCAACTGGGTGGTCGTCAGCGCCGGCAGCGCATCCGACAGCCCGCAGCAGGTGCTGTTCTTCGACGGCGAGAAAGGGGTCGGCTCACCGACGCCCGAGCCACGTCCCTACATCACCGTGACGGCCCAGGGTGACCACGACGCCGTCGTGCAGTATCAGTGGCGCCAAGGCTCCGAACCGGCGTGCTGCCCGACCGGTATCGGGTCGGCCCGGGTCACCCTCGAGGACGGCAGGCTCACCATCCTCGACCCTATCCCCGGCCCCTGAGGATCAGATCACGCCCGAGCTGGTCGCGTTCTGGCTGACGTGGTCGTCGGCGTCCGGGATGTGCTCGGGATGGAGCATCTCGGCGTAGCGCAGGGGCTCGGGGATGCCGAAGCCGTCGACGAGCAGCTCGGCGTACGGCCGCAGACGGCGGCAGCGATCGTTGATGGCCCGCGTGACCGCCTTGGCGCGCTCGGTGGACAGGAAGCGGTGCTCGACGAACCACGCCTTGTCCTCCTCGATCACCGACAGGGCGTACAGATCGCACACCATGCCGAGGATCTCGCGGGCGGTCCGGTCCTGGCAGCCGTCGATGCCCGCGACGAACGCCTCGAGGACGATGCGGTCGATGTGGGCCTGCGCGACGTGCAGCACGTGGTCCTGCACGGAGTTGAACGCCTCGAACGCGCTCATCTCCTTGGACTTGCTCTGCAGGCGCCGGGCGACCGAGGCCACCATGTACTCCTCGCGGTCCTCGAGCATCTTGACCTGCGTGCCGCGGTTGAAGAGGCTGCCTTCTTCCTCGTTGTCCTCACGGCTGTCCAGGATTGTCTGCATGATCGTCTGTGCCGCAGTGCGTTTCAGCACCCGCTCGCCGGCGAACCGGGCCGCGAACCCCACCCACTCCACCGGGCTCATGCCCTTGATGTCGTCGGCGTAGGCGGTCAGCAGCTCCTTGGCCACCAGCTGGAACAGCACGTGGTTGTCGCCCTCGAAGGTGGTGAACACGTCGGTGTCGGCCTTGAGCGCGATGAGTCGGTTCTCCGCGAGATAGCCTGCGCCGCCGCAGGCTTCGCGTGCCTCCTGGATGGCGCGGGTGGCGTGCCAGGTGTTGGCGGCCTTGAGCCCGGCCGCCCGCGACTCCAGCTCCCGCTGCTCCTCGGGATCCGGGTCGTCGGCGGTCTGCAGCTCGTGGCACTTGGCGACCAGTTCGTTCTGCGCGAACTGCAGCGCGTACGAGCGGGCGATCAGCGGGAAGAGGCGACGCTGGTGGATGAGGTAGTCCATCAGCAGCACCTCGCCGCCGTCGGGGTCGGAGAACTGGCGGCGCTGCAACGCGTAGCGCGTCGCGATGTCGAGGGCGACACGGGCCGCGGCGCCGGCACTGCCGCCGACGGTGACCCGCCCGCGGATCAGCGTGCCGAGCATCGTGAAGAACCGCCGGTTCGGGTTCTCGATCGGCGAGGTGTAGGTGCCGTCCGCGGCGACGTCGGCGTACTTGTTGAGCAGGTTGTCCCGTGGGATGCGGACGTGGTCGAACTGGATGCGGCCGTTGTCGACGCCGGGCAGCCCGCCCTTGTAGTGGCAGTCCGAGGTGACGACGCCGGGCAGGTCGTTGCCGTCCTCGTCGCGGATGGGCACCACGAAGCAGTGCACGCCGTGGCCCTCACCGTCGGGGGTGATCAGCTGTGCGAAAACCGCGGCCACACGCGCTGTTTCGGCCGCACCGCCGATGTAGTCCTTGCGGGCGGACGGGGTGGGGGAGTCGATGACGAACTCTTCGGTGGCCGGGTCGTAGGTGGCCGTCGTCTCCAGGGACTGGACGTCGCTGCCGTGCCCGGTCTCGGTCATCGCGAAACAGCCGAGCACGTCGAGGTCGATGAGTTTCTGGACGTAGGCCTCGTGATGGCGCTCGGTGCCGAGGTTCTCGATCGCGCCGCCGAACAGGCCCCACTGCACGCCGGCCTTGACCATCAGCGACAGGTCGCTCATCGCGAGCATCTCGATCTGCGTGACGGCCGCGCCGACGTCGCCGTTGCCGCCGTGCTCCTTCTTGAACCCGTCCTCGGCGGCGCCGCGCGAGGCCATGATCTTCATCTGTTCGCCCACTTTGGTGCGGGCGATCACGGTGTTCGGGGTGTAGTGCGGCCGGAAGATCTCGTTGCTGAGTTCCCTCCGCATCCGGTTCTTCACATCGCGCCAGCGTCCGTCGAGAGAATTCCGCAGATACTCCGCAGTGGTGGTCATACCTCGACGGTAGCCCGCAAATCCTTCGCGCAAACTGTGATGTCGCAAACCGTCACCATCGGCGATTGTCCCGATGCGCCGACACGGCGTTGAATCGTCGCTATGACCGAATCAGGGGCTGCCCACGTCGAGGATCACCGGCACGCCGACGTGACGGGAGGGTGGCTGCGCGCCGCCACGTTCGGCGCGATGGACGGCCTGGTGAGCAACACGGCACTGATTGCGGGGGTGGCGGCAAGTGCGGGCCCGAGGACGGTGGTGATCAGCGGGGTCGCGGGACTGCTCGCCGGCGCCTTCTCGATGGCGCTGGGCGAATACACGTCGGTGACGACGGCCAATGAGCAGATCGACTCCGAGGTGCATGTCGAGCGGTCGTCGTTCCAGCGTCAGCCCGAGGCCGAACAGGCCGAGTTGGTCGCCAAACTGGTCGCGCTGGGGATGTCCCCGGAGACGGCGGCCAAGGCGTCCGAGGAGATCCACCAGGACGACCACAAGGCCATCAACTTCCACCTGATCCAGGAGCTCGGCGTCGATCCCCAGGAGAAGCCCTCGCCGTGGCTGGCCGCCGGATCGTCGTTCGTGATGTTCGCGATCGGTGCGGTGATCCCCCTGATCCCGTACCTGCTGGGCTACGAATCCCTCTGGGCGGGGCTGGCTTTCGGCGGGTTCGGGCTGATACTGGCCGGCGCCGCGGCGGCGCGCATCACCCGCCGGTCACCGGCGTGGGGGTCGTTGCGGCAGTTGACGTTCGGCGCGGTGGCCATCGCCGCCACCTACCTCGTCGGGCACCTCATCGGCGCCGCCGCGACCTGAGCGGTCAACTCTCGTTGCCGACGGTGACGGCGCGCGCCTCGTCGGTGAGTTCCTCGAGCGCGGTCTCCTCGTCGTCGATGTGGCTGAGATGCGTGCGCGTCAGCGTGAGGACCACCGCGGCCAACAGCACCGCGCCGGCGCCGACCCAGAACGGCAGGTGCATGCTGACCTGCTCGCCCAGGACACCGGCCAGCCACGGCGCCACCGCGGCGCCGCCGAACCGCATGAAGCTGTATGCCGCCGACGCGACACCGCGTTCCACCGGGGCCGCCTTCATCACGGTCTCGGTGATGAGGGTGTTGTTGATGCCGATCCACAGACCCGCCACCACCACACAGGCGGCCAGCACCGGCTTGTGGTCGGTCCACACCGCCATCGCGGCGAGCGTGGCCGTCATCAGCAGCAGGTTGACCACCAGCGTGCGCACGGTTCCGAAGCGGTGCTGCAGCCGCGGCGCGACGAACACGGACGTGAAGGCGAGCGCCAGACCCCAGCCGAAGAAGATGAGGCCGATCTCCTGGGCACCCATGTCGAGGGGGAACGGGGTGAACGCCAGCAGCGTGAAGAAGCCGAAGTTGTACAGCAGTGCTGTCGTCGCGACACCGAGCAGTCCGCGGTGCGCCAGCGCCCGGAACGGGTCGGCGAGCGTGGTGGCCCGTGCGGCGGGCGGAGTCGAGGGCAGCAGGAACGTGGTCACCAGCAGGGCGACGGCCATCAGCGCTGACACTCCGAAAAACGGCCCGCGCCAGGAGATTTCGCCGAGCAATCCGCCGACGAGGGGGCCGACGGCGATGCCGAGGCCCAGGGCGGCCTCGTAGAGGATGATCGCCTGGGCGACCGACCCGCGCGCGGAGTTCACGATCGTCGCCAGTGCCGTCGCGATGAACAGCGCGTTGCCCAGGCCCCACAGCGCCCGCCAACCGACGATGCCCATCACGGTGTCCGACATCCCGGCAAGTCCGGCGCCGGCGATGATGATCACCAGGCCGATCAGCAGCGTGCGTTTGGGCCCGATGCGACTGGACACCACCCCGGTGATGAGCATCGCCACGCCCATCACCGCCATGTAGCTGGTGAACAGCAGGGAGACCTGCGACGGCGAGGCGTTCAGGTTGTCGGCGATGGGCTTCAGGATCGGGTCGACGAGACCGATCCCCATGAAGGCGACGACGGAAGCGAACGCGACGGCCCAGACGGCCTTGGGTTGGCGCCACATCTGTGTGTGAACAGACACCGGCGAACCACTCCTTTCAGAGGTATCTATCGTGCGGTGGTGCGGGGGGAGGTGGCGTCGGTGATCAGGCGACGCATCACGTCGACCGCCTCGGTGAGGGACGCGCGGTCGGCCTCGCTGAGGCGCTCCAGGTAGGGGTCGACGGCGGCGCCGCGATCGGCACGGGCCTGCCGCAGCGCCTTCTTCCCCTCCGCGGTGATCTTGATCAGAACGGCCCGCGCATCCTGGGGGTCCGCGGTCCGGGTCACCATGCCGGCGTCCTCCAGGCGACGCACCTGCGTGGTCATGGTGGGCTGCGAGCAGTGGTCCAGTGCGGCGAGGTCGGAGATGCGCGCCTCGCCCCTGTCCTCGATCGTGGAGAGCAGCCGGGCCTGGGCGAACGGGATCGGCATCCGTACCCGCTGATTGGCCAGCCGGTTGAGCCGCGCCACCACCGAGAGCAGATCTGCGCCGAGCGTCGAGGACATGACGGCCATGTTTCCATAGAATTCCTATGTATTCCAGCGCGCGTGCCGTGGCAGCGGTCACATGCCGGCCGGCGGGTGCGCGCGCACGGGCTGGCAGAATCGTGAAATGACCACGGCAGGCCCGCAGCGCACCTCGCGACGGTCGGGTTCCCTGCAACCGGTCGAACTGGCCCAGGCCTCGGTGATGGCGGCGCTGTGCGCGGCCATCGCGATCATCGCCGTCGTCGTGCCCTTCGCGGCCGGACTGTCGCTGCTGGGGACCGTCCCGATGGGTCTGCTGGCCTACCGGTACCGGCTGCGGGTGCTGATCACCGCCACGGTGGCGGGTGGTCTGGTCGCCTTCCTCATCGCCGGCATGGGCGGCTTCATGACCGTCGTCAACTGCGCCTACATCGGCGGGCTGACCGGCATCGTGAAGCGCCGGGGACGCGGCACGCCGACGGTCGTCGCCTCCTCGCTGGTGGCCGGCGCGCTGTTCGGGGTGTTCGCCGTCGCCGCACTGACCGTGCTGAGCCGGTTGCGGCACCTCATCTTCGAGTCGATGACCGCCAACGTGGACGGGGTGGCCGCCATCATGGCCCGCGTACCCCAGCTGGAAGGGGCGGCCGAGCGGCTCAAAGACGACTTCGCGACCGCGCTGCAGTACTGGCCGGTGCTGTTGTTCGCCATCGGCGTGGGCACCATCCTGTGGGTCAGCCTCGTCGGCTGGTGGGCGCTGTCGCGGGTGATGACGCGCCTTCTCGGCGTTCCCGACGTACACAAGCTGGAGACCCCGATCGGCGATGGCCCGATCGACCCGGTTCCGCTGCAACTGCACGACGTCCGGTTCCGGTATCCGTCCTCGCCCAAAGACGCGCTGGGCCCGGTGTCGATGTCGGTGCAGCCCGGTGAACACGTCGCCGTCACCGGGGCCAACGGCTCCGGTAAGACCACGCTGATGCTGGTGCTCTCCGGCCGCGAACCGACCGCGGGGACGGTGCAGCGTCCGGGTGCGGTCGGGTTGGGCCGTACCGGCGGCACCGCGGTGGTGATGCAGCATCCCGAGAGCCAGGTGCTGGGCACGCGCGTCGCCGACGACGTGGTGTGGGGCCTGCCGCCCGGGACGTCGATCGACGTCGACCGGCTGCTCGGCGAGGTCGGACTCGACGGATTCGGCGAGCGCGACACCGGTGGGCTGTCGGGCGGTGAACTGCAGCGCCTCGCCGTGGCCGGAGCGTTGGCACGCGAACCCGCCCTGCTGATCGCCGACGAGGTCACCAGCATGGTGGACCAGGACGGCCGCGAGGGACTGATGTCGGTGCTGTCGGGTCTCACCCGCCGTCACCGCACCGCGCTGGTGCACATCACGCACTACAACGACGAGGCCGAGGCGGCAGACCGCACGGTCACGCTGAGCGGGAACGGCGCCAGCGCCGACAACGTCGCCGGCCCGGAGATGGTCGAGACCGCCGAGGCGCCGGTGGCCTCGGCCGACCCCGACCGCCCCGCCGGGCCGCCGGTGCTGGAACTGCGCGGAGTCGGTCACGTGTACGGCTACGGCACGCCGTGGGCGAAGACGGCGCTGAGCGGAATCGACTTCGCCGTGCACGAGGGCGACGGCGTGCTGATCCACGGCCTCAACGGGTCGGGCAAGTCGACGCTGGCGTGGATCATGGCCGGGCTCACCGTGCCAACCGTCGGTGAGTGCCTGCTCGACGGCGCACCGGTGTCCGAACAGGTTGGGGGCGTGGCGATCTCGTTCCAGGCGGCCCGGCTGCAGCTGATGCGCAGCCACGTCGCGCTGGAGATCGCCTCGTCGGCCGGGTTCTCGATGTACGACCAGGCCAGAGTCACCGAAGCCCTGAACACCGTCGGCCTCG
Source organism: Mycolicibacterium psychrotolerans (assembly GCF_010729305.1). Lineage (NCBI taxonomy): Bacteria > Bacillati > Actinomycetota > Actinomycetes > Mycobacteriales > Mycobacteriaceae > Mycobacterium > Mycolicibacterium psychrotolerans. Next base: position 3,034,860 of record NZ_AP022574.1, read on the forward strand.
ACCCGACGCTGGCCTCCCGCCGCATCGACCAGCTCAGCGGCGGTCAGATGCGGCGCGTCGTGCTGGCAGGCCTGCTGGCCCGCAAGCCGAGGGCGCTGATTCTCGACGAGCCGCTGGCGGGGCTGGATGCGGCCTCGGCACGCGGATTGTTGCGGCTGCTCGAGGATCTGCGCCGGCGCCGGGGGTTGACCGTCGTGGTGATCTCGCACGACTTCGCTGGGCTGGAGGACCTCTGCCCGCGCACACTGCACCTGCAGGACGGCGAGCTGGCGACCGCTCCCACCACCGCGGGAGGGCTGTCATGAGCGCCCGCAAACAGCGCAGGCAGGTGGTGTTGCTGCGGCCGGTGCCGGGACGCACGGTGATCCACGACCTCTGGGCGGGCGCGAAACTGCTCATCGTCGCCGGCATCGGGGTGTTGCTGACGTTCTATCCCGGCTGGGTGCCGATCGCGGCGGTGGCGATCCTGGTCGCGGTGGCCGCCAGGATGGCCCACATCCCGCGCGGGGTGCTGCCCACGATCCCGCGCTGGCTGTGGTTCCTGCTCGCATTGGGTGCGCTGACCGCCACCTTCGCCGGCGGCAGCCCGGTGATCGCGCTCGGCTCGGTGGAGATCGGTCTCGGCGGGCTGCTGAACTTCCTGCGCATCACCGCGCTGTCGATCGTGCTACTCGGCCTCGGTGCAATGGTGTCGTGGACCACCAACGTCGCCGAGATCGCTCCCGCGGTGGCCGCTCTGGGCCGCCCGTTGCGCCCGCTGCGGATCCCCGTCGACGACTGGGCGGTGGCAGTGTCGTTGGCGCTGAGGGCGTTTCCGATGCTGATCGACGAGTTCAGCGTGCTCTACGCGGCGCGCCGGTTGCGACCGCAGGACGTCGACGTGCACCGGCGGGCGCGGGGACGTCGCTGGGCCGCCGAGCTGATCGACCTGCTCGCCGCCGCGATCACCGTGGCGTTGCGGCGGGCCGACGAGATGGGCGACGCGATCACCGCGCGCGGTGGGGCCGGCCAGATCTCGGCCGCGCCGTCGCGGCCCGCACGACGTGACTGGGTGGCGTTCGCGGTCGTCATCGTCGTGTGCGCGGTGGCGCTGGCCGTCGAGCTGACGGTGTTGCCCACCAGCGCCGCGCGCAGCTGAGCCATTACGGTGAAGGGCGTGACGGCGCCCCGAACAGTCGACGCGGACTTCCTCGCTCTGCCCCGCCAGGCCCTCGCTGACGCGGCGTTGAGCACGGCGCTTCACGCCGGTGCGAGCTACGCCGATCTGCGGATCCACGCGATCACCACCGAGACCGTGCAGTTGCGCGACGGCGCCCTGGAGAACGCCGTCGTCGACTACGAGATCGGCCTCGCGGTGCGGTTGATCGTCGACGGCACGTGGGGTTTCGCGTCGCACGCAGAGTTGAGCCTCGATGCGGCCGTCGAGACGGCGCGGCGCGCGGTGCGGGTGGCCACCACGTTGGCGGCACTCAACGCCGAACGCATCGAACTGGCGCCGGAACCGGTGTACCGCGACATGACGTGGGTGTCGGACTACCGCATCGATCCGTTCGCGGTGCCCGTCGGGGAGAAGATCGCCGTGCTCGAGGACTACTCGGGCCGGCTGCTGGCGTCCGACGGGGTCGACCACGTGTCGGCGTGGCTGCATGCGGCCAAGGAGCAGACGTTCTACGCCGACACCTTCGGTTCGTCGATCACCCAGCAGCGTGTGCGGGTGCTGCCGAATCTGGACGCGGTCACGGTGGACGCGGCGGCGGGCACGTTCGAGACCATGCGCACGCTGGCCCCGCCGACCGCGCGCGGCTGGGAAGCCGTTGCCGGTGACCAGGTCTGGGACTGGACCGGTGAGCTGGGCGAGCTGCCCGCCCTTCTGGCGGAGAAGGTCAAGGCGCCCAGCGTCGTCGCCGGCGCAGTCGATCTGGTGATCGACCCGTCGAACCTGTGGCTGACGATCCACGAATCCATCGGGCACGCCACCGAATACGACCGCGCCATCGGCTACGAGGCGGCCTACGCCGGCACGTCGTTCGCCACGCCCGACAAGCTGGGCCGGATGGCCTACGGTTCGGCGGCGATGAACGTGACCGCCGACCGCACCGTCGAGCACGGGCTGGCGACCGTGGGGTTCGACGACGAGGGCGTGCGCGCGCAGAGCTGGGATCTGGTGCGCGACGGGCTGTTCGTCGGTTATCAGCTCGACCGGGTGTTCGCGCCCCGGCTGGGGGTGGCCCGCTCCAACGGCTGCTCCTACGCTGATTCGGCCCACCATGTCCCGATCCAGCGGATGGCCAACGTGTCGCTGCAGCCCTCACCCGAGGACGTCAGCACCGAGGATCTGATCGCGCGGGTGGACGACGGGATCTACATCGTCGGCGACAAGAGCTGGTCGATCGACATGCAGCGGTACAACTTCCAGTTCACCGGTCAGCGGTTCTTCCGGATCCGGGACGGCAGGCTCGACGGGCAGGTGCGCGACGTCGCCTACCAGGCGACCACCACGGAGTTCTGGGGTTCGATGGAAGCCGTTGGCGGACAATCGACGTGGCGTCTCGGTGGCGCGTTCAACTGCGGCAAGGCCCAACCCGGGCAGGTCGCCGCGGTCAGTCATGGCTGCCCGTCGGCGCTGTTCCGCGGCATCACCGTGCTCAACACCCGTGAAGAGGGCGGACGATGATCGGCGCGGCACAGGTCGTCGACGTCGCGCTGGCCGAAGCGGCGCGGCTGGGCCGGGCCGACGAGACGATCGTCCTGGTCACCGATCGCGTCGACGCGGCACTGCGGTGGGCGAACAACACGATGACCACCAACGGCGAATCGACCAGCCGGACCACCACCGTCATCTCCATCGTCCGCAGTGGCGACGACGCGCACGTCGGTTCCGTGCGCTCCAGCGCCGTCGATCCGGCGGTGCTCGTCGACCTGGTCGCCGCGTCGCAGCGGGCCGCAGCCGCGGCGCCCCCGGCCCGCGACAACGCGCCACCACTGCCCGGCGGCGAGCCGCCCTCGGACTGGGACGCGCCCGTTCCCGGGACCGGTGCCGACGTGTTCTCCAGCTTCGCAACAGATCTCGCGCGTGGCTTCCGAGGTCGCGACACGTTGTTCGGGTATGCCCGCCACATCCTGGAGACCACGTTCGTCGCCACGTCGGGTGGGCTGCGGCGGCGCTTCACCCAGCCGACCGGTTCGGTCGAGATCAACGCCAAGCGAGATGGCGCCAGCGCGTGGGCGGGGGTGAGCACCCCCGACTTCGCCGGGGTGTCCACCGATGCCCTGCTCGAGGAGTTGAACACCCGGCTGTCGTGGGCGCGGCGCACCGTCGAGTTGCCCGCGGGCCGCTACGAGACGATCCTGCCGCCGTCCACGGTGGCCGACCTGATGATCTACGTGACGTGGACGATGGGTGGGCGTGGCGCACAGGAGGGCCGCACCGCGCTCGCGGCGCCCGGCGGCGGCACCCGGGTGGGGGAGCGGCTGACGGATCTGCCCCTCACGCTGTACTCCGACCCGCACGCATCGGGGCAGAAGTGCGCGCCGTACGTGGCGGTGTCGACGTCCTCGGAACGAGCCTCGGTGTTCGACAACGGAATGGACATCGAGCGGGTCGACTGGATCCGGGACGGCGTGATCAACGCCCTGGCCTATCCGCGGGCGGCGGCCGCGGAGTTCGGCGCCCCGGTCGCCATGGGTGCGGACAATCTGCTGATGACCGGAGGGTCGACCGCGCTGCCGGACATGATCGCGTCCACCGAGCGGGGACTGCTGCTCACCACGCTGTGGTACATCCGGGAGGTGGATCCGTCGGTGCTGCTGCTGACCGGCCTGACCCGCGACGGGGTGTATCTGGTGGAGGACGGGGAGGTGACCGCTGCGGTGAACAACTTCCGGTTCAACGAGAGCCCGCTGGACCTGCTGCGCCGGGCCACCGAGGCGGGGCTCAGCGAGGCGACACTGCCGCGCGAGTGGGGCGATTGGGCCACCCGCGCACAGATGCCTTCCCTGCGGATTCCCGACTTCCACATGTCTTCGGTCAGTCAGGCGCAATAATCACTCGGGTGAGCGACCGCGCGCTGCCCGAACGGCTGGCCGATCTCGTCGCGCTGTCCTCGGGGGACAGCCGCGCCGACACCATGATCCGGTTGACGTGCGGGCGGGCGCTGTCGCTGCCACCGCTGCCGGTGCCTGCGGACCTCGCCGACGGTCGCTCCGATGCCGAGCTGGTGCTGGCCGCGTTCGCCGAGCAGTTCTGCACCGACGTCACCGGCATCGGCGACAACCAGCGGCAGCGATTCACGCAAGCCTACGGAGACAACGCCTTTCGCGTGGTGGTCGCGGTGTTCGTCGCCGACTTCGTGCCCCGGGTGTGGGCGGGCTGCGAGGCCCTCGGGCTCGGCAGGCCGGGCTCGGTCTCCGAGGTGGCCTGGGACGCCGACGGAGATCCGGTGGAGCACCTGCTCGGTGGGTTCGTGCCCGCGGTGGCGCGGCTGCGCGAGCTCGATGCCGTGACCACGGAGGTGGTGCGGCTGCGCGGAGCCGCGGCGCACAACTGCCGGCTGTGCAAGTCACTGCGCGAGGCGCATGCCCTCGACGAGGGAGGCTCGGAAGACCTGTACCGCCAGATCGAGGACTTCGAGACGGCGCCGGACCTGTCGGAGGCGCACAAGGCGGCGCTGCGTTACGTCGACGCGCTGATCTGGTCGCCGTCGCAGATCGACGACGCGGTGGTGGACGGGGTACACAAGCACTTCTCGGAGAAGCAGTCGTTCGAGCTGACGCTGGACGTCATGCGCAACGCCGCCAACAAGATCGCCGTGTCGCTGGGCGCGGACGCGCCTAGGGTGGCCGAGGGCGCCGAGCGCTACGAGGTGGACGAGGCGGGACAGACGATATTCGCCTGACCGGCGGTGTGCGACCATGGTGCGCGCCGGGGCGGTAGCTCAGTCGGTCAGAGCCGTGGACTCATAATCCATTGGTCGCGGGTTCGAGCCCCGCCCGCCCCACAGAACTTCGAGGTGGACGACAGTCAGACGATCTGTGCGTGTGAATCACCGCCCGCACCCTTGCGGGATACGGGCGGTGATTTCACGAGGCGCTATCAGACTCGGGCGTTCCTTAGAGCTGTCCGAGGATCTGGTTGAGAAGGTTGATGATGTTCTGCAGGATGCCACTGAGAATGCCGTTCGGCCCCGCCAGTGCGCACAACAACTGTCCGAGCAGACCATCGGACGGGATCGCCGTGATGACCAGGTGGACCTGATTCAGTTGAACCCGAAGACCGAGGAGGTTCAGGTCCAGCGGCCCGAGGGTGAGGTCGAGGACGGAGCAACTGGCCTGCTGGTTCGCGAGCTGAACCTGGGTGCCATCGGCGGATGTGTACGACGACGGCTGAGCAGGCGCGGCCGGGGGGAACTGAATATCGGCAACGGGCATGGCGACCTGCTGCTTGACATTGCCCTTGCCGGGGTTCCCGGGTGATCCCGGTCCCTGACCCGGCTTGGGACCCTGTGCCTGGGGCGGGGTCACCAGTCCGGTGAGCTCACCGAGAAGCGCAATGCCCTTGGGAGCCGACTTATCGGCCTGAGCACTGTTGGCGGTGAAGGTACCGGTGAACACCTGCTCTCCGGTGGCCAGGTCTTTACCGGTGACGGCAATGGTCTTCTGGCTGACGGGTGCGTTCGGTGGCTGGGCCGATGCCACGTTCCCTGACACGAACCCGAACAGCGCTACCAGCGCGGTGCTCAGCAGCACCACCAGCGCCCTTGTTAGTGCTCTCATTAACTGACTCCTTTGTTCCTGCGGGGTGGGAGAGGTGACGCTGCGCCAGTCGGCGCAGAGCCCGCAGGTGGAGCCCGACCCCCCTAAGGCGGCTCTTCCTGCCCCACCGCCGGGTTTGCCCCGCAGTATTGGTTCTAACCCCAATTCAAGGATCTTTTTTCGTGGGCGTTAGTTTGCCTTCAAAGGACTAATTAACTGGCGCGTAGCTTTGGACTTGTCAACGTGCAGCTCTACCAGTAGATACTGCCAACGGCCGCCTTGGTGAAAGATTGCGGCCGTCAATCCTGGAGTGCCCACGCGGCCCCGGAAGCTTTGCGGCGGCGGCGGCGCGTCCCTCGGGACGGTTCGGGGGACCGAGGGACTCGGTAGCTGCCTCATACACCGGCGCCGGTGAGGGCGGCCTCGTACTCGCCCGGTGGAACGTGGCGCGCACGGCGTCAGCGACGCCGCAGCGACTCCCAGTCGTGCTCGGCTTCGAGTTGCGCGATGAGTCGCGACGTCTGTTCGCGCATGAGCAGGGTCAGGCCGACGCCGATCACGATGGCCACGACGAGCGCGATCCAGGAGAATCGCGAGAGCCAGCGCTCGGCGGCGACGCCCGCGTAGTAGATGACGGCGGTGGTGCCGCCGGCCCAAACCACCGCTCCGCCGGCGTTGGCCGCGAGGAAGCGGGGGTAGCGCATCCTCATGGCGCCGGCCAGCGGACCCGCGAAAATCCGCAGCAGCGCGATGAATCGACCAAAGAACACCGCCCAGACGCCCCACCGTTCGAACAGGCCCTTCGCCAGCGCGACGTGCCCCGGCCCGAAATGTTTCGGGAAACGGTTGCCCAGTCGTTCGAACAGCGACATCCCGAACCGTCGCCCGATCGAGTATCCGATGGTGTCGCCGACGATGGCTCCGGTGGCGGCGGCCGCCGCCACCCCCACCGGGCTGATGTCGAGGGTGTGGCGCGACGACAGCAGCGCGGCGCTGACCAGTGCGATCTCGCCGGGCAGCGGGATGCCGAGGCTCTCGATGCCGATGACGGCGCCCACCACCAGATACACCGCGATCGGTGGAATCGCCTGCAGGAGTGCCTCGACGTTCATGCCGGTGCTACAACTGCCAGTCGTTGGAGCCGTCGTGCCGGGAGTACGTGCCGCCGCTGGAGTTCTTCACGACGATGGGGTCGCCGGCGCCGAAGTTGTCGTAGAACCACTGGGCATTGGCCGGGCTGATGTTGATGCAGCCGTGGCTGACGTCGCGCTTGCCTTGGTCGGCGACCGACCAGGGAGCGCTGTGGACGAAGTCGCCGCTGTCGTCGAAGCGGACGGCCAGCTCGACGGTCGTCTTGTATCCGTAGGTGGAGTCGACCGGAACCCCGTAGGTCGAGGAATCCATCACCACCGACGGCATCTTCTCCTGGACGTAATAGGTCCCGTTCGGCGTCTGGTGGCCGCCGGCGGCCATGCCCATCGACATCGGAATCGTCTTCTCCACGGTGCCGTTGCGGGTGATGGTCAGTTGGTGGGTGGCGTCGTCTGCTGTGGCGATGAGGCTGTCGCCGGTCTGGAAGCTCGATACCGCGCCACCGGCATCGACGGTCACCGCGGTGTGCGCCGGCCAGAATTCGAGTGGGCGCCACCGCAGCTGTGTGGGTGTCATCCAGTAGAACTTGCCCGGAACCGGCGGGACCGAGGAGACGTGGATGGCGGTTTCGGCGGCGACGGAGTTGTCGACGAGTCCGGGGAAGTCGATGATGATCGGCTGGGCGACGCCGACGGTGGAACCGTTGACCGGAGCGACTTTCGGCGGACCGAAGGGCGCCACTCCGACGAACGGCGTCGGGTCCTGTCCCGCAGGCGAACCCGCGGCGGGCTGGGCGACTGCGGTTCCTGCGCCCACCATCACAACCACGCACACCATCGATGCAATGCCGACTGCCTTGCCGGCGGCGAAGGCCCTTCTCCACGTCAAGTCCGACATACCCGTCCTTCCGTCGTGGCAACAGTGTTCCACAGCGGTGCTTCAGTTCTCGGCGTCTCGGGAGGTGAGCTTGACGGAGGACACCGACTGCGTGCCGCTGAGTCCCTTGAGTTCGACCTCGACCGGCTCCTCGAATTCGATGTCGTCTGACCTCATCGCGTTCCGCAGCTCGCCGCTGACGAGGATCTCGCCGCCGGCCGCGAGATCTGCGATCCGCGCCGCCATCGCGACATTGCGGCCGAACAGGTCGTCGCCCCGCCGGACCGACGTGCCCGCGTGGATACCGATCCGCACCCGGATGCCGTCGTAGCGCTCTGTCTCGTCGAGCAGGGCCCGCTGTATGGACATACTGCACCGCACGGCGTCGGCGGGTTCGGCGAAGGCGACCATGAAGCCGTCGCCCTGGTTCTTGAGGACGTAACCGTGGTGGTCTGCGACCTGCCGCTGGACCAGCCCGTTGTGCCGTTCGAGGACCTTGACCCATTCCCGGTCGCCGAGTGACTCGTTGCGTTGCGTGGAACCTTCGATGTCTGAGAAGACCAGCACGACCCGGCCATCGGAGGTGATGCGGGCCAGGTCCGGTCGTTCGACGCGGGCCCACGCAGCCAGCTCGTCGACCGAGCTGCGGACGTTGCCGACGATGCCGTGCCGGATCAGCGCGTCGGCGTTCTTCAGTGTGTGGGTGACGGTCTTGACCGCCAGCGGCGCAACCCCGGGTCGCCTCCGGCGGCCGTCACGCGGTGGACGTTCGCGGCTGCGTCGCAACTCTTTTCGCGCATTCGCGAGTTGGCGCCGCGACACGATGAGCAGCACGCCGAGCGTGATCAGCCCTGCCGACAGAATCAGGGCGATGACCAGCAGCGCGATGTCCACGCGCTCAGTATGGCAAGAGGCCGGGGTTCTCCGACGGTGCCGCCGCCCGACGTCTTCTCCAGCCTCGACGGCTTCGGCAGCGTCAACGGCGGCGACTGGGGTGGCTATTGGGCGGCGCGAACACCTATCGACTGTTCGCGCAGATGCTGGCCGGAAGCACCGAGGATTGCGCTGTGCGCGACCCCTGGGTCACTCAAATGAGCGAACTACCGGCACAAGTTCAGATACTCAGGGTGACCGCGGTCACGACGACCTCGACGGTCTTCGCCCCGGCGTCCGACGCGACGACCAGTACGGGCGCCCCGGGTGCCGAAACGACGTGCCCGCCCGTGACGGCCACGGAATAGCCTGCAGGGAAGGCAATCTCGGGAACCGCGAGGACGGTCTGTGAACCCGCCTCGAAATCGCCCGCGCCGTCGGCCCTTTGGGTCGCGTACCGCAACGTCATCGTGCCGTCGGTGAAGGCATACGACAGTGGGACTCCCGAGATCACCTGCGGGTACGGCTGAGCCAGCAGCGCGAGCTTCCCTGTGTCGACGTTGTCGCCCACCGGCGGAAGCGCCGGATCAAGCACCAGCCACTCGGTGTCGGGAGAACCGGTGACATCGCCGACACCGCTGTAGGCCCATTCGATCCAGCCCAGGAGTCTGTCCTGCGCCCCGGACATCTCACGGGCCAGGATCGTCAGGTCGTCGGTGGCGCCGAACTCGGTGAGCAGCGCCGGCATGTCGTGCCGCCTGGCGTAGTGCTGGGCCGCGGCGCCCATCCGGTTCGCGATGAACCCGCAGATCGGCGTCAGTCCACCGCAGTAACCGTGATAGGACAGCACGGTGTCGGGATCGTCGACGGGGCCCAGGCTGACGTGCAGCGACAAGACCATCGGGATCTCGGAGACGCCGGGGTTCGGCGGCTCGACGTAGACCGTCGTGGTGGGGTCGACGGAGCGGATGGCGGCGATCACCTGGTTGTACAGCGGGGTCAGCTGCTGGCGGCCGTAGAAGTCGTTGCCGAGGGCGGCGCGCAACCACTTGCTCCCGGGCCACGGCTCGTTGATGATCTCGTAACCGATGACGTCGGTGTTGCCGCTGAACCTGGCCGCGACCTGCTGCCACGTCAGCGCGAAGTGATCCGACAGGCCCAGCCCGTCGGGCGCGGATGCGTTGGCCCAGAACATGTCCCAGGCATGCCACTCGGCGGGGTTGGTGAAGTAGTTGCCCGGGAAGCCGTTGCTCGGATTGGGCAGTCCGCCGTCCTGCGTCGCCCAGTCGGGAGCACCCTCCCCCTGGAACGCCTCGCTGTAGTTGTCCTGATGCATGTCGATCACGGTGTGGATCCCGTGGGCGGCCAGCGTCTGCACCGTCTGCTCGATCGAGTCGAGGTAGGCGGAGTCGTAGACGCCGGGCTCGGGCTCGATGGCGCTCCAGATGACGCCGAGCCGTACGACGTTGAATCCGTTGGCCGCCAGGAACGCGGCGTCGTCGTCACCGAACCCACTGGCCGCCGGTGTGTACGGCGCGATCTTGTACACCTCGTTGAGGCCGTGCAGCAGCACGACCTGGCCGGTGCCGTTCGTCACCCACGTCCCCGTGGTCCCCAGCGGGGGGAGCGTTCCGCGCGACGGAGGTGTGACGGCGCCGACGACTCCGCCGGAACGGCCGACGACGCCATGACTACCGAGCAACCCGGCGGTGCCGCCCGCGCCGCCGAGGGCGGCCAATCCTGTACCGGCGCCGCCGGATCCGCCGTGGCCTCCGCTGCCCAGGAACGCCGACCCGTTCCCGCCGGTGCCGCCGCGGCCGCCCCGCAGGCCGTCACCGCCGTCGCCGCCCACACCGCCGACGCCCAGCACGAATCCGCGCCCTGCACCGCCCGCCCCGCCGGCGCCACCGGCGAGCGCGTCACTGCCCTGCCCACCGCGTCCGCCGGCGCCGCCGACGCCCATCACGGTGCCGCCCGTGCCGCCGGTCCCTCCGTCGGCACCGGCTCCGCCTTCGCCGCCCCGCCCGCCGACACCGAATGCTCCTGCGCCGCCACCTTTTCCGCCCGAGACGCCCGCGACGGTGCTGTTCCATCCCGGGCCGCCGTCGCCGAGCAGCCAGCCGGCGTCGCCGCCATCGGGACGCTCGGCGGTGCCTGCCGTTCCGTTGCCGATCACGTACGAGCCGAACACCCTGTTGATGTAGCTGTCGACGACGAGTCCCACGTCGCTATTGATCCACGCCTGCACCAGGGTGTGGATCGGGGTGAACACCACGGCCTGCACGAGGGTCGGCACGTCGGTCACATCGACGGGCTCGTTCGCGTCGATGACCTGGGCGGTGCGCTCGGCGGTCGCGGGCCGCGGCGCGGTGTCGGTGGGGGAGTCCGGTGTCTGCTCGGTCGCGAGCTCGCGACGGGCGGCGGCGGCCGTCAGCCACGCGCCGGGGCCTGCTCCCTCCGGCCGCTTCGGTGCGCGTCGTGCCGGTGGTTCCGTCCCCTCGCTCGGGGGGTCGTCGTCGATGCGCACGCGTGCCCGTCGTGCAGGCCCTCGCGCCGGTTCGGAACCCTCGGCGGCCCGCGCGTCATGCCGGGTCCGGTTCGCGATCCGCGCGAAGGGCCGCGCGGTGTCCCGCTCGCCCGGGCCGCTCGCGGTGTTGCTCTGCGCTCCCGCCCCGGCTCCTGACGCCTGCCCAGACTCCGCGCCGGTTTCGGTGCCGGTGTCCGCGGATGCCACCGCCAGACCGCTGCTCACCGCCAGGCCGATGCCCAGGGCCACGGCGAGACCCCCGACGCGACCGATACACGACGCCCCTGTCATGACCTTCTGTATAGGTCACCGGCGACCGCGCCGGCGGCGAATCGCCGAACGACCGTAACGCCGGGCACCTGAGCTGACACACCAGCACGTGACGTCACGGCATATTTTGCATCGTCGGGGGCGTTCAACTAGAGCGCCGAGTGGCAGAACCGGGGCAAGATACTCTCTTGCGCTGGTCGAGACGACGGCGGAATGTCAAGATCTAGTCGCTACCCGGGACAACCGGGAACGCTCGCGGCTCGACGAACAGATGGGAACGCAGTATGAGATCACCGACCAGTCGCCTGTCGCTGGTTGCCGGCGGTATCGCCCTCTCGGCGATGGCGTGGCTGGCTGTGGGGTGTAGCTCGAACGAGAGCAACGCGCCGGAGACCTCCACCACGACGACAACCACGACCACGACGACCGCCACGACGCCTGCGGCACCGCCGCCGCCTCCGCCGGCGTCGCCGACGGAGAACGCGCCCCGGACCGCCGGTGGCAACCCGTTCACCTCGATTCCGCCCAACGCGGGTGACAACGGCAGGAACCCGGGGGCGCCCCGCGCGCCACAGTGACCGTGGTGAGCCATCTTCACTGAACGACACGCCGGTCTCGCGGCACTGGTGGTGAGCGTCTTCGTACTGCTCACCGCCAGTGTCAGGCCGGCGCCGATGTCCGTGCGCGGAGGTCCCGGCGAGGTGATCGGCGGGCCCTACGCCGCGCTGCTGGCACATTCGGTCGATCTCGGGCCGTCGAACGACCGCACCGCACAACTCATCATCGAGCTGCGCGACGCCGTCCCACCGCAGACGTTGCAGAGCTGGGCCGGCACCCGGTCGCTGACCGTGCGATGGCGTCCAGGACAGCACTGGGCGGTCGTCGAGGGCGCCGCGCAGAGGGTCGCGCGAGCTTTCGGCGTGGACATCCACAACTTCCGCGAGCGGCACGGCCGGGTGTTCTACGCTTCGCGGCGCCAGCCCGCCGTCCCCGACGTCCTGGCCGGTGAGGTCAGCGGGATCGGCCGGATCCTGGGCTACACGCCCTATCGCAACTCACAGCCGCGGCAATTGCCCCTCGACGTCCCCGAATTCGGGTTGACGCCCGCCGCGCTGCGCACCACCTACGAAGCCGACGGCTTGTTCGGCGACGGCTACACCGGCAAGGGGCAGACGATCGTCATCTTCGCGTTCGGCGGCTTCGATCAGGCCGACCTCGACGCGTTCGCCACCCGATACGCGCTGCCGCGGTTCGCTCCGACAGTGATCGGCGGACCGCCCGGGGAATCGAGCGCGGAGACGACGATGGATCTGTCGATCGTGCACGCGATCGCGCCCGATGCGCAGAAGGTGGTGGTCAACGCGCGTCCGACAGTCGAGGGTGACGGTGCCTACGTCAAGATCGGCCAGATGATGGAGGACGTCGACCGGCTGTTCCCCGGCGCGGTGTGGAGCTTCTCGATCAGCTGGGGTTGCGACAAACTGCTCACCGCTACGGATCTCGCGCCCGCGCGGTCGGCCTTGGTGGCCGCGGCCGGCCGCGGCACGACGGCGTTCATGGCCAACGGTGACCTCGCCGGACTGGAGTGCAAGAGCGGCGACGACTGGTCGTCGGCGCCGGAGGCTGACAACGTCGGACTGAATTCGGTTGCCTCCCTTCCGGAAATGGTCAACGTCGGCGGGACGACTCTGTCGACCGACGCCCGTGGTGGCTGGCTGGGTGAGCAGACGTGGTACGACATTCCGCTGTCGCTGGGCACCAGCGGGGGAGTGTCGGAGTTGTTCGACCTGCCCGGGTGGCAGGGCGCCGCTGCCGGCAGCGTCGCCGCGGACCGCAACACCGGACAGCGGTTGACCCCGGACGTGGCCGCGGTCGCCGATCCGTTCACCGGAGTGAGCTTCATTCTCGACGGCCAGCCGACCATCGGCGGCGGCACATCGCAGGCCGCCCCGATCTGGGCCGGCTTCGCCGCAGTGATGAACGACTACCTGCTCTCCACCGGGGGGCGACGCCTCGGCGACCTCAACCCGCAGCTGTATCGCATCGCCGCGGGGGCACGCCTGCCGGCGTTTCGCGATGTGACCCTGGGCGGCAACGCCGTCGACAACGCCGCGCCGGGCTACGACCTCGTCACCGGGCTGGGCACCCCCCGGGTCGGCAACCTGGTCCGAGACGTCGCGGATCTGCAACGGGAGACCTCATGAGCGACGACGAACAAGTGCCCACCACCGAGTGCCGGGTCTGCCGCGTCGACGTGCCCGCGGGCACGTTCTGCGGTCTGTGCGGATGCCATCTGACGCCCCGAAAGTTCGAGGGCCCGGACTGGTTGCGGATCCGCAACTTCGGTGCCGCCCCGGGTGAGAGCGTGCTGTCGCCGTCACTGGTCAGTTCGCTGTTCCCACAACTGACGCATCGCGGCGCGTTCCGGCTGGCGTTGGGGGCGATGCTGGTGTCGCTGGTGGCCTTCGCGCTGCTGCGCATGCCGGCGGCGCTGATCGCCGTCGGCGTCCTGGGCCTGCCCACCCTGTTCGTCATCTATCTGCGCGAGGCCGACGCGTTCCGCGACCTGCCGCCCCGCGTGCTGGCGCTGACCGCGGTGCTGGGGATCGGTCTCGGTGTCGGTTTCGCGCTGTTCAGCGGTGCCGCATTCGACCGGTCCTCCGGGTTCGCGCTCGGCGTCGGGATGACCGGCGAGCAGATGCTGCTGGAGGGCATCGCGATCCCGCTGGGCGGCGCGGTACTCATGCTGGTGCCCGTCGTCGTCATCCGGCTGATCGGGCGGCCCTCTCGAGAGTCGTTGGAAGGCTTCATGATCGGTGCGCTCGGCGCGCTGATGTTCACCGCGGCGGCGATGATGACCAGGCTGGTGCCCCAGCTCGACACCGGGCTCGTCAGCACGGCGCCGCTGAGCTTCTACATCGTCGAAGCAGGCATCCGGGGCGTCGCGGTGCCGTTGACCTCCGCCGCGACGGGTGGACTGATCGGCGCCGCCCTTTGGTTCGTGCGTCCGGAGAGCAAGAAGCACCAGCGCCCCGGCGTCGCCCGCGCGGTCCTGGTGTTCTTCGCGGTGGCGATCCTGCTGCTGAGCATCGCCCTGGGACTGGTCGACGTCTCCCGCTCACACCAGTGGCTGATGCTGGCACTGTATGCGGCCGTGGCGGCGGTTGCCGTGTTGCTGCTGCGGATCAGCCTGCACCTGGCGCTGCTGCACGAGGCGCACGACGAGATCGCCGCCGACGAACCCGTGCTCTGCCAGAACTGCGGCCACGTGGTGCCCGACATGGCGTTCTGCCCGGGCTGCGGAGTGGCGGCCCGGGCGTCGTCGCGGTCCTCCCGCGCGCTGCGCCGCACCGCGCGCCCGCAACCCGTCGACACCGACGGCGACGGACGTTGACCACCACCACGTTCTTTCCCGGCTACGCGGTCACCGGGAAGCGCTACCAGGCGACGTCCACACAGCGCAGTTCGCACCGAAAAGTGTTGTTGCTGTGGCTGATTCCGGTCATCGTCGTCGGTGCGGTGCTCGCCGCCATCTCGTCCAAGGTCACCCAGGCGCCGGTGCGCTATGTCTGCCCGCCGGACTGCGGCCGGTCTCCCACCGGCACGCCCGTCGCCATCAATCCGCGCTTCACCGCGCCGGACGGATCCTTCTCGGTGTCTTATCCCGCCTCCGGTGCGGCCTACCGCGTCACCACCCAGGGCGACGGCGTCACCGCCGAGTTCACCGGCGGGGAGGGTGGGACGATGCGACTGTTCAGCGAACCCGCCCGGGGCAGGACCGCGCAGCAGGTCGCCAACGACCTGGTGGCCGCGCACGTGCCGGATCCGCGCAGGGCCTACGAGATTCCCAACGCGATGGTGGGCTACCAGCCGGGCTACGGGGAGGCGATCGACTACTACCCGCAGGGCGGCATGAGCAGCTACGCCCGGATGCGCGTGATCGCCATGGTGGCGGTCAAGAACGATCTGGCACTGGTCGCCTCGGTCGTCGGTCCCTACCACCAGTTCGGACCGGACTTCGGCCCCGGCAAGCCCTCGGGCGCCAACGTGCAACTCGCCCTCGACATGGGCAAATACGTCAACAGCTTCTCGTGGCGGGGCGATCCACCCCGCTGAGCGCAGACGGTGGCCAAGGGCCTCGAACACGGTTACGTTCGAAGGGTGACCGCTCCGACCGAGGCCCGATGTGGGAAATGCGGCCGGACGTCGCCGGTCGTGTCGTCACAGCCCACCTGGTCAGCCGGGTCCGACCGGATCAGCCGCTGGTTTCTCGACGTCGAATGTGCCGACTGCGGTCAGCAGTACGGGTGGCTGGGCGACTGCTGAACGGCGCGTTCGTCTTCCGGGCACCCGTCGCCCGTCCTAGGATGTCAGCAACGACAGGGGGCTGGATGTGAAGCGATCGGTGATGACGCGCATGGGTCTGTGTGGGGCGGCCGCTGCGACCTCGCTGCTGACTCTCGCGGCGCCCGCCGGGGCCGACACCGCGTCCTTCCTCAGCGGGCTGGAACCCGTCTACACGTCGCTGACCCGCGAACAGCTGCTGAACGCGGGCGCGATCTCCTGCGGGATCCTGGACGCCGGACAGCCGGCGCCGGTCGCCGTCGAGACCCTTTACCGGCAGATGGGCATCGCCCTGGCCACCGGCAACGACATCGTCGCCGCTGCCGCCCTCCACCTCGGCTGCTGAGGCGGGCTCACCACCCCATGGAGCCCGGCACCCCTTTGAAGGGTCCGGCGACCCAGCTGGTGATCCAGCCGCCGTAGAACCCGCCGGGTTGCGGCACCACGACCTCGCCGTTGACGGTGCACCGGTCCACCGCGGTGGCCATCACGGCGACCGCACCGGCGATCGCGGCGAACCCGCGCGTCGGCGACCGGTAGGTCCACGCCGCCCGCGGGGCGATGACCGTCGGCGTCACCAGGTCGAAATAGCTTGCCTGCCCCTTCCATTCGCACCACGACGCTCCGTCGGCGTCACGCAGAACCCCGTCGCCGAAGCTTTCGGCGGGAAGGTAGTAGGTGGGGGGATGGCTGGTCTCGAGCACCCGCCAGGCGCGCTCGGTGGACGCGATCACCTGACCGCCCAATTCGATGGTGATCGACCCGGCGAACTCCTCGAGTCGTGGGGGTCGAGGGTAGTCCCAGACCGACTCCTGTCCAGGTCGGGGCTTGTCCGGTACCGGCATGCCGCCGAGTGTAGGCCGAGATTGGCGCATCGTCTGTTTCGATCACCGCCCCCAAGGGGCACCTTGATTCCATGACCATCCGAGACCATCAGCGTCAACGCACGTTCTTCGGGCACCCGATCGGACTGACCAACCTGTTCGGTGTCGAGTTGTGGGAGCGATTCTCGTTCTACGGGATGCTCACGATTCTGGCGTACTACCTCTACTACTCGGTGACCGAAGGCGGCCTCGGGCTGCCGCAGAGCACGGCCACCGGGATCGTCGGCGCCTACGGCGGACTGGTGTACCTGTCCACCGTGCTCGGCGGCTGGGTGGCCGACCGGTTGCTGGGTATGGAGCGCACCGTGTTCTACGGCGGTGTGGTGGTGATGATCGGGCACATCGCGCTGGCGGTGCTACCCGGGTTGACCGGTGTCGGCGTCGGATTGGTGTGCGTGGCACTGGGCTCGGGCGCACTCAAGGCGAACGCGTCGTCGCTGCTGGGCACGCTCTACGACAAGGGTGACGCGCGCGCCGACGGCGGCTTCACGCTGTTCTATCTGGGCATCAACCTGGGCGCGTTCATCGGTCCGCTGATCACCGGGCTGCTGCAGACCCGCGTGGGGTTCCACTACGGGTTCGGTGCGGCGGCCGTCGGGATGGCACTGGGCCTGGTCCAGTACGTGGCGTTCCGGCGCAACCTCGGCGAGTACGGCCGCGACGTGCCGAACCCGTTGCCGCGCAACGCTATCGGTAAGACGGTCGGCGTCATGGTCGCCGGACTGGTGGTGATCGGACTCGCGATCGCGATCGAGCTCGTCACGCTGGCGAACCTGTCACAGGTGACCACCGGCGTCATCGTCGTCGCGTCGGTGCTGTACTTCGCGGTCATGCTGCGCAGCGCGCACGTCGCCACCGAGGAGAGGGTCCGGGTCCGCGCGTTCATCCCGCTGTTCATCGCCAACGCGGTGTTCTGGTCGCTGTTCCAGCAGATCTTCACGGTGCTGGCCGTCTACTCCGACGAGAGGATGAACTGGACGATCTTCGGCTGGACGGCGCCGTCGAGCTGGATCGGTTCCATCGAACCGGTGTGGATCATCGTGCTGTCGCCGCTGTTCGCGCTGCTGTGGACCCGGCTCGGCAACCGGGCGCCCACCACGCCGCGCAAGTTCGCCTACGGCGTGATCGGGATGGGTCTGGCGTTCCTGTGTTTCGTGCCGCTGGCCGGCACGACGGGCCGCGCGACGCCGGCGCTGCTGGTGATGGCGATCATGGCCGTGTTCGCGGTGTCCGAACTGCTGCTCTCGCCGATCGGCCTGTCGGTGACCACCAAGCTGGCCCCGGCGGCGTTCCGCGCGCAGATGATGGCGCTGTACTTCTTCTCGGTAGGCCTCGGCACCGCGATGTCAGGCGTGCTCGCGCGGTACTACGACCCGTCGCGGGAGTTCGCCTACTTCGGCATCCTGGGCGTGGTCGCGGTGGCCGCCGGTGCGGTGGTGTTCGTCATCTCGCCGTGGATCAGTCGCCAGATGGAAGGGGTGCACTGAGCGCGACGGTGGTCACCTCGGTCAGCGTTCCGTCGTCGGTGGGCTGCTCGAAGACCACCTCGGCGTGACGGCCCTCGGCGTTCAGCGAGGCGATCGTGTTGCCGAACAGGGGGCCGCTCAGGTTGCGCCACGACACCGGCAGCTCCGGCGAGCCGGCGCGGCGGGCCCAGCGTCGGGTGAGCCGGGCCGCGGGCGCCGACCAGCCCAGCTTGAACGCGGGCTTGACGAACGCCGGCACGTAGTTGTGCACCGGCGAACAGACCAGTTGATGCACCCGCGCCGGCGTCGGCACGCCGAAATCGGCGCGTGCGGCGTAGCTGTGGTGGACGTCGCCGGACAGCACCGAGATCGTGGCAGGCCCCTGGGGCGACGCCGCCGCGGCGGCGATCAACTCGCCGAGCCGCAGGAACGACGCGAAGAACGCCGGCCAGTGCTCGAGATCGGCGGCCTGCCGGATCTTTTCGGCGATCCGCCCGCGCAGCCCGTCCCGGCCGGCCGCGATCTCGTTGACCGTCTGCAGGTCGGCGAGCGCGGGCGGCAGCAGCCACGGCAGCGACGACCCGATGATCAGGTGGTCGACGGTGTCCAGGTCGTCACCGACCTGCCGCTCGACCCACGCGAACTCGCGGTCGCCCAGCATCTTCCGTTCGCCGCCGTCGAGGATGCGGGCGTTGCGTGAGTCCACCATGACCAGTCGGCTGCGACCCAGGTCCCAGCGGAAGCTGAACCGCAGCCCCTTGTCGCCGTCGACTTCGCTGTCGGCGCGGTCCGCCAGCTCGACGATCAGTGGCCAGCAGTCACCGTCGGCGGCCAGCACCTTCTGGTAGTCCTCGTCGGTCTCGAGTTCGCTCGGGCTCAGATTGCCCAGGTGCTGGTACACCCAGTAGGACCCCAGCCCGGCGCGGATGCGGTCGCGCCACCACGGCTCGGCGTTGATGTCGGCCCGCCACGCCGCCGAGGTGTTCCAGTCGTCGCGAATGTCGTGGTCGTCGAAGATCATCGCGGTCGGCAGGGTGGACAGGATCCACCGGATCTCCGGATCGCCCCAGGTGTGCCGGTAGAGGCTCTCGTACTCGGAGAACGAGACCACCTCGTCGGGCGGGCGGCGGTTGGCCGAGCGCCGCGAGGAGCGGCGGCCCGCCAGATGACGGCGCGCCTCGGGAGTCAGCTCGTCGGCGTAGACCTGATCGCCGAGCAGCAGCAACGCATCCGGCCACTCGTCGACCGGCAATGACGTCAGCCGGGTGGCGTAGCAGTCGAGGGCATCCAGGCCGAGCTTCTCGTCGAGCTTGGCGTCGCCGGTCTTCGGGTAGCGGCACGATCCGAAGATCACCTTCAGCCGGTCGGCCGTGCCCGGACCGCGTGTCCTGATGACGCTCGGCGGGAACGGTGTGTCTGCCTCCGGCCAGCACCTGGTGCCGTCGACGCGCACCTCGTAGGCGGTGGTGGAGTCGGGAGCCAGCCCGCTGACCGGAACGAGGGCGAAGTGAGCGCCCTGCACCTCGAACGTGCGGGTGCGGCAGCCCAGCACCTCCACCTCGGCGGAGGTGTCGGTCTGCACCCACACCGTCGCGGTCGTGTCACCGACGTGGCGCAACACGGGGCCGAGCAGAAGGGTCACCGTGACAGCCTAGAGGGACCAACGGCCGCCCCGCCGTGGTGGCGGAGCGGCCGTCGTTCCTCGATTCTCAAAGGCGGACGAAGGTCCCGGTCGAGCTGTCCCAGACACCCCAGACACCGAGGTCCGGGTTCCACACCACGGGCAGGCCCTCGGCCCAGTCCGGAAGCTCCGGAGCCGGCGGGGTGCCCTCCGGCGGCGTGACGGGCGTGGTGACCCAGGACGGCGCCTCAGGGAACGTGATGCGGTCCTGCGGCATCGGACCACCGTGTCCGGGAGGCGGCAGGTAGCCCAGCCCCGGAGGCAGCGGCGTGCTCGGATCGCCGGCGTTCACGCCAGGCCCGGTGACGGTGGTCGGGCGCGGACCGGGATTGCCGGCGCCCTGCCCGTTGCCGCCGGGATTGCCCGGGTGGTCGGTGCTGCCCGGGCCGTGCGGTGGCGGCGACGCAGGGTCGGCCTGCGCCAGGCCCGCGACGGCTCCGAAGCCGCCGAGTCCCAGAACGCCGGCCGTCGCGAAACCTGCCGCGATCTTCTTCACATCCATCACGAGAACCTCCTCGTTGACCTGATCAGGCTGCGGTGCCGAGCAACACAACCTGTGACGTGCCGTGTGCACTGGAGCCGTTGCCGCCGCAGCGCGACGAGCTCGGCCCCACCCCGACCCGCACCACGGATGTCTGCCCATCCGCGGCGCTAAACCGGCCACTCACAAGAATTTTCCGACTGTGCGGTTGAGCTGCGTAGGTGCGGCGAAGCAGTCTCTGCGCCCGTTGTGAGTTAGCTGTGAATCCCCGTCAGCCTGTAACGCTGCAGCGTCGGCAACCGAAACGCGGTCACCGCCCCAGCTTTTTCCTGATCAGGTCGGTGAGGATGCGCGTGGGCGACACGGGACGGAATGCCCGTGCGGCGGCGGTGAGCGCGTCGCGTGCCTGTTGGGTCAGCTCGAGGTCCGCCGCGGCGACGTTGAACTCGAGCTGGGCGACGCTGGAGGCCCCTGGGATCGCGACGACGCCGGGCAGCGCGATCAGCCACGCCAGGGCCACCTGTGCCGGCTCGGCGCCGAGATCAGCGGCCACGTCGCGCAGGATCTGCAGCAGCGGCTCGATGCGGCGCAGGTTCTCGGGCGCGAACAGGGGATTGACCGCGCGCACGCCACCCGGCCGGTTGTGCTCGCCGTACTTGCCGCCCAGCAGCCCCTGGGCCAGCGGGCTGTAGGCGATGACGATCCGGTTCTCTCGTTCAGCGAACGGAACCAGATCGTCCAGCGCGTCGGGATGGGCGAGGGAGAAGTGCACCTGATTGCTCACCACCGGCCGGCCCAGCGCGGCGTCGGCCTTGCGCCAGCGGGCCAGCGAATAATTCGACACCCCAACCGCGCCGATAAGCCCGCTGTCGAGCAGATCGCGCATGCCGGGCATGATCACCGAATCCGGCACCACCGGGTTGGGCTGATGGATCTGGTAGAGCGGGATGCGGTCCAGCTGCAGCCGCTGTGCGCTGGCCCGGGCGCGTTGCTTGATCACCGCGGGAAACGGCGCCACCGGGAACACCTTGCTGGCGACGGCCACCTCGGAGCGCTGATCGCCGAGTGCCTCGGCGAGAATGCGCTCGCTACGACCGAACCCGTAGACCTCGGCGGTGTCGAACAGCGTCACCCCGAGGGCGAGCGCCCGGGAGACGATGTCGCGGGCCGCGCCCGAGGCGTAGGTGTCGCCATAGCCCCATTCGCGCGAGCCGAACTGCCACGTCCCCAGGCCGATCCGGCTGACCCGGCCGACCCCTTCCACGTCGATGTATTTCATGGCTCCACGGTAGGTGAGACCTGGTAAGTTCCCCGCTACAGCACACCTTCGCGGAGGGGGGTCACCGTGGCCCGGTGTGACCGACCGCAGAAGAGTTGGTCGACGTCGACGCTGTACACGGGCGTCGCGCTGATCGGGATCGGCATGGGCCTGGCCGCCGGACCGGGCGTGGCCGCCGCCGCTCCCACGGACTCCGCCGACAACGCGGCGACCGCCGACACCGGCACCACACAGGCCGTCACCGACACCGAGCCGGCCCCCCGATCGGCTGTGGCCGACACCGGGCCCGCCGACACCGAAGACGTCACCGAAAACGTCACCGAAGACGTCACCGAAGACGTCACCGAGGCCGGGTCCCGGGCCACGTCGACGGCCGGCGGGCGTCACCGCCGTGCCGCCCGACACGTCGAGGCGCGGGCCGAGCGCGCCGACACATCCGCGGACCGATCTGCTGCCGACCGGTCGGCGGCGCCCGAGCCGGAACCCGCAGAACCGACGGTCGCCGCCCGTCCCGAACCGCAGGCCGCACCCACGAGCGAGGCGGTCGCGGTCGACGAGCCGCCGGAGCGGCCGACGCTGCGCAGCGTGGTGAGCGCCCGACCCGTGACGGTGAAGAGCATCGCCACCGATGTGCTGACGTGGTCCGGACTGCGCCCGCTGGCCGACGGGCTGCCGATGCCCAGCGCCCCGGTGTCGGCCCTGGTGGAGTCGATGTGGCTGGCGGTGCGGCAGTCGCAGTACACGCTGCACAACCAGCGGCCGACCGCGGCGCCGACCACCTCCGGGCCCGCCCCCGACGGCACACTGCGCGGAAGCCTCAACGCCACCGACTACGACGACGCCTCCCTCACGTACACCGTCAGCTCGGCCGCGGCCTACGGCACGGTGAGCATCGACGCCGGCGGCGGCTTCGTCTACACCCCGTTCGCTGGAAAAGCCGGTCGCGCAGACAGTTTCACCGTCACCGTCGACGACGTGGCGGGCAACCCCTTCCACGTCCACGGCCTGCTCGGTCTCCTCGGCGTGAACCGGCCGACGGAGGTCGTCATCGCCGTCCCCGCCGACGCTGCCGCCTTGGCCGCGGCCAACACGCCGCCCCGCAGCATCGACGGCCCGTTCACCGACCGGGTGGTCACCGATGCCGCCGCGGCGGCATCAGTGATGAATGACGTCGCCGCCACGCTCGGCGCCGCCGCCGGGTTCGCCGATCCCGCGGCCATCTCCACCGTCACCGCCGGGACCGGGGACACCGCCGAGACCTTCTACCGCTACACCGAAACCGTCGGCGGAATCCCCGTCCTCGGCAGCGACGTCATCCTGGTGACCGACGCACACGGCACGGTGACCGGACTGTTCAACAACTACCGGGGTCTGTCGGCGGCCTTCGACGTGACCCCCGACGCCCGGGTGGACGGCAACGCCGAGATCGCGGCGATCGCCCGCCCGCGAGCCACGTTCACCAAGGAACTGGTCGTCTACGCCCCCGACGACCAGACGGCTCCGAGCCTGGCGTGGCGTGTGGTCGGCGCGGCGCCGCGCGCCCTGTTCTACCGGCCGGGCACCACCTCGCTGGTCGGCGCCGAGGGGGCATGGACCGGCACGGTGATCGTCAGCGTCGCCAACGCGGTGCCGCTCACGGCCGTGAGCGCCGGCAAGGACTGGCTCGGTGCGACGCGGGTCATCACCATCGACGTTCGCAAGACCCCCTGGTTCACCACCTATCGACTGGTCGACGCCGGCCGCGACATCACCACGTACAAGACGTCGTATCCGTTCTTCGGTCTCGGCGGCGGCGTGCTGCCCGGGACCGTGGTCAAGCGCGGATGGCTGGGCTGGAACACCGGCGGGGTGTCCGCGCACGCCAACACCGCGCTGGTCTACGACTACTACCGAGATGTGTTGGGCCGCAGGTCTTTCGATGGAAACGGGGCGCCCGTCGAGGTCAGCATCCTGTACAACCCACAGAAGTCGGCCGGCGGTTATGCCAACGCGTTCTGGGATCCCGGCCTCGAGCAGCTCGCCTTCGGCGACAGCGGGCACCTCGAGGCCGCGGTCGATGTCATCGGCCACGAGTTCACCCACGCCGTGACCAGCTTCGTCGTGGGCGGACCTGCAGGTGGTTCGGTGCTCGACTACGGCGAGCCCGGCGCCCTCAACGAGGCGATGGCCGACATCATGGGCGTGCTGATCGAGAACAAGTCCGGACCGGACCGCTGGCTGCTGGGGGAGGACTCCCAACTCGGGGCGGTCCGAAACCTCGCCGACCCCACCTCGATCAGCACGTCGATGGGTCCCTACCGCGACACCTACGCGAGCCGCTACAAAGGGTTGGGCGACGACGCCGGCGAGCACGTCAACAGCACGATCTTCAGCCATGCCGCATACCTGATGATGACCGACCCGGCGACGGCCGGCATCTCGAACGACATGTGGGCCAAGGTTTTCTACCACGCGCTGTACCGGCTCAGCACCGATTCGGTGTTCACCGACGGGCGGGCGGCGGTACTCAGCGCGGCACGTGCCCTCGGCCTGACCGCCGCGCAGCAGAGCGCGATCGGCGAGGCCTTCGACACCGTCGGAATTCCCAACGGCGCAACGTCATCGGTGGTCGCGGCCTGACTGATCCACCAGCACTGCCCCGTCGGGTCGGTCACCGATCGTCTGCAGCTCGACCGGGTCATCGGCCATTGTCAACCGGATGATCTGCGCGAGCTCGACCGGTGCGTCGCACTGCAAATAGTGGTCGGCGCCCGGCACCACCCAGTAGCGGTTGCGGCCCGGCTTGGACCGCAGGTAGGTCTGCCAGACGTGGTTGGCGACCCGCAGCGGCGCGACGCTGTCATGGAGCCCCCAGATCAGCGTGGTGTCGAGGTCGATACCCGACAGCCGCTGCAGCCACCCGGTCTCGTCGGCGGCCCGTTCGTGCAGATAGCGGACGGTGTCCGGCAGCACCGCGATTCCGTCGTTGTGGGCGAAACAGCCAGCCAGCGCAGCGATCTCGGGATCCTGGAGATCGCGGCGCGGAAGGAACGTGGTCGCGCCGAGGCCAGCCGCCAGCAGCTCCGGGGTGGTCGCCGCCGCCGTGGCGCGGCCGGTCGCGTCATCGAGCAGCGCCACCTGGAACGCGGTCAGATTGGCCAGCGGGAGATAGATGTTGGCGTTGGTCAGGAACAGTTCTCGCGGGAGCGCGGCGGCGTCGAGGTCGGCGAGCATGGCGAGCGCGATCATGCCGACGCTGCTGCCCCGGTCGTGGGTGATCATCCGGTACTCGTCGAGGTGCCACACCTCGGTGATCGCGTGCACGAGCAGCCGCGCGTCGTCGTACAGCGAATAGACGTACGGCGCCTGCGGCTTGTCCGACAGCCCGTACCCCGGGAAGTCCAGGGTGAAGATCTCGACGTCGGCAGCCAGTTCACCCGCCAGGGCGCGGAAGTCGATGCTCGCCGTGGGGAACCCGTGCACGCACACCAGCGGCGGCGCGCCCGGTGTCCCGCAGCGGCGGGCGAACACGCCGACCGGTCGTCCGCCGTTGGCGGGCGTGGTCGAGGCCCAGGTGAAAGTCGCTCCCGCTCGTTGCCATTCGTCGAAGACATCCACGCGTGAAAAGCTAGCGTGTCGGTGGCGGATCGGAGGGGGTGTTCAACGATGCGGCGCGTGCTCGCCCTTGTCGCCCCGCTCGGGCTCGCCTTCATCCCCCTCGGCATGGCCCTGGGTTTCCTGGTGGTGCACGCCGGGCTGTCGTGGTGGTGGGCGCCGGTGTTCGCCGGGGTGATCTACGCCGGCTCACTGGAGTTCCTGATGGTGGCGCTGGCGGCGGGTGCCGCTCCGGTGGCGGCCGTCGCGCTGACCTCGCTGGTGGTCAATTCGCGGCACATCTTCTACGCGCTGTCCTTCCCGCTGCACCGCGTCACCGGTCTGCCGGCGAAGCTCTACAGCACGTACACGCTGTCCGACGAGGCGTACGCCGTCGCCGTCAGCCCCGACGCGCAGGGCTGGACGACCCGCCCGATTTTGTTCATGCAGGTGATGTTTCACCTGCTGTGGGTGACCGGTGCGGGGCTGGGCGGACTGGTGGGGGAGGCGCTTCCGATCGACCGGCTCGTCGGCCTGGACTTCGCGCTGACCGCGCTGTTCATCGTGCTGGGCATCGAGGCGTACCGGCAGCGGCCGGACCGGCTCACCGCCGCGATCGCCGTGGCCTGCGCGGCCGGCGCGTGGCTGGTGGTTCCCGGCCAGATGCTGGTGTGTGCGTTCGCCGCGTTCACCGCCATGCTGCTGCTGCGGCGACGGTATGCCTGACACCGGCTACATCGCACTGCTGGTCATGACCAGCGCGGCGGTGACCTGGGCGCTTCGCGCGCTGCCGTTCGCGGCGCTGGCGCCCATGCGGGACAGCGCCGTCGTGCGCTACCTCAGCGTGCACATGCCCGTCGGCGTGATGGTGATGCTGGCGATCTACTCGCTGAAGACCGCCGTGGGGGACACCGCGCTGCAGCTGCTGTGGCTGGCCTGCGCGGTCGCGGTGACGGCGGGCCTGCAGCTCTGGCGCGGGCGGGCGCTGCTGAGCATCCTCGCCGGGACCACGTGCTACGTGACGTTGATGACCGCGTGGGGCGGCTGACTCAGTCGGCGCCCTGTAGGTAGGCCACCAGCGCATTGGTCAGGCCGCGGCGTGCGACATCCAGATCGGCGTACGAGCCGAGTTGGCGTTCGGAGACCAGCCCGCGCATCGCCCCGGGGATCAGTGTGCCGACCTCGCGGACGCGTTCGGGGTCGACGTCCAGGCCCGCGAACGCGTCGTGACAGATCGCCAGCCACGACTGCCCCCATGAATACAGTTCGGCCGCGGTCCGCGGATACAGCCGCTCCAACTCCGCGTGATCGCGGGGGAGGGCGGCGCGCAGGTTCTCGATCGCACGTGAATCCCGTTCTGCCAGGCCGTCGTACAGCGTGTCGATGATCGTCGCGACACGGTCCCGCAACGGCGCGTCGGTATCGGCGGGCGCGAACACATCCGCCCGGCGCTCGGCGGTGCGGTGCAGCACTGCGGCCCAGAACCCGTCGGCGTCGCCGAACTGGTACTGCACCGCGCCCCACGTCGCGCCGATGTCCTTGGCGATGCGGTTGGCCGACACGGACCCCGGATCGCCGGAGGCCAGCGACCGCAGGGCAGCTTCGAGCATGTTCTCGCGCGTGGCCTGACCGCGCCGGTTGGGTCGTCGCGCGGAGGCCGCTACGTCGGTCATGATCCGAGGGTACCGAAAGTTTCATTGAGTGTTCTATGATCCGCTTATGGCCCCACCGCCCCTGTCGATGAAACCGACCGGTTGGTTCCAGGTCGCATGGTCGGACGAGATCGGTGTCGGCGCCGTCCACACGATGAAGTACTTCGGCCGGGAGATGGTGGCCTGGCGTGCCGAGTCGGGGCGGCTCACCGTGATGGACGCTTATTGCGAACACCTGGGCGCCCACCTCGGTTTCGGGGGGACGGTGCACGGCGAGGTGCTGCAGTGCCCATTCCACGGGTGGCAGTGGAATCAGCAGGGTCGCAACGTCTGTATCCCCTACGAGGACCGGCCCAACCGTGGCCGGCGCATCACCACCTATCCGGTGGTCGAACGCAACGAGTCGGTCTACCTCTGGCATGACGTCGAAGGCCGCGAGCCGTCCTTCGACGCCCCGGACGTGTTCGCCGGCTTCGACGATGGAAGCAGCGCCGTCGACTACTACCCGCAGCAGCGGCTGTTCGAGCCGGGCCTGGAGATGCACCCGCAATATGTGCTCGAGAACGGCGTCGACGTCGAGCATTTCCGGTACGTCCACGACACCCCGATCAGCCCGGTCTTCACCCGGCACGACTTCGACGCCCCGGTGGCGTTCGTCGACTTCACGATCACGTTCACCGGTGACGACGGCCAGCGCATCGAGGACGTCACCAGTGGTGTCGAGGCCATCAATGGCGGACTCGGCATCGCGGTCACCAAGAGCTGGGGGATGATCGACAACCGCACGATCTCGGCGATCACGCCGGTCGACGACACCACCTCCGATGTGCGGTTCATGGTCTACATCGGCCGTACGCGCGGCGAGTCCGCCGCTAGTGATCCGGAGCGGGCCCGGGCCCGGGCCGACGAGTTCGGCGCCGAGGTCATCCGGCAGTTCCGCCAGGACATCTACATCTGGTCGCACCAGCGCTACTCCGATCCGCCGGCGCTCGCAGGCTCGGAGCTGGCCGGCTTCACCGCAATCCGCCAGTGGGCCAAGCAGTTCTATCCCGACGGCAAGGGCGGCAGCGCCGCCGAGCTGATGCAGAAAGGCATTCGATGACGTTAAGGGTGTTCCAGGTGGCGACGGGCAACGTCGGCTCGGAGATGATCAAGAGAATCGCAACCCAGCCCGATCTCGAACTGGTGGGAGTGCACTGCTACTCCCCGGAGAAGATCGGCCGCGACACCGGCGAACTCGTAGGGCTGGCGCCCAACGGGGTGATCGCCACCGGCACCGTCGAGGAGATCATCGCCGCCCAGCCCGACGTGCTGACCTTCCACGGTGTGTTCCCCGACGAGGACCTCTACGTGCAGGTGCTCGAGGCGGGCATCAACGTCGTCACGACAGCCGACTGGATCACCGGCTGGCACCGTGACCGCAACCACCCGCACCACTCGGGCAAGCCGGTCACCCGATTACTCCAAGAGGCTTGCGAGAAGGGTGGTTCCACGTTCTACGGCACCGGGATGAATCCGGGCGTCAACCAGATCCTCGGGGTGGTGTGCTCGGCCGATGTCGCCGACATCGAGAACGTCACCACCATCGAGTCGGTGGACGTGTCATGCCATCACTCCCGCGACACCTGGATCGAGGTGGGATACGGCCAGCCCGTCGACGATCCGTCGATTCCGGGCAAGCTGGAGAAGTACACCCGGGTGTTCGCCGACAGCGTGCTGATGATGGCCGACTGCTTCGGCCTGACACTCGACGACGTCGCCTTCAGCTACGAGCTCGGCGCGTGCACCAAGGACGTCGACCTGGGCTGGTATCAGCTGCCGAAGGGTTCACTGGGCGGCAACTACATCAAGTATCAGGGCATGGTCGACGGGGTACCGCGGGTCGAGACGCACCTCGAATGGCAGATGACGCCGCACACCGACCCGTCATGGGACATCAAGGGCTGCTACATCACTCAGATCAAGGGCGACCCGAACATCTACAACAAGCACATGATCTTCCCGAAGCCCGGCGTCGACCTGTCCGACCCGGCGAGCTTCGCCTCGATTGGGATGACCGTGACGGGCATGCCGGCGCTCAACGCCATCGCCGCCGTTGTCGCGGCCCAGCCGGGAATCCTCACCAGTGCCGACCTGCCGCTGCGCGGATTCGCCGGGCGCTTTCGGCTCTGACCGATGTCGACGTTCCGCCAGAAGGCAATCCAAGCACTGGCACCGCGGGTACTTGCGGATGCTGTCGGTCCGGATCGAATACGGACCGGCGATGCAGCGCTATCGTGGCGGAGATGCTGGGGCGGCGGATGATTCAGTCCGGTGACGGGACTCTGGCGAGCCTAGCGGCCTTCGAGGAATCTCTGCACTGATCTGTCGTACCCCCGTGGCATGATCGAAAGTATGTTCGAATCGGCCGAGGGGATCGATTGCATCCTCGCGATGGGATCCGCCGCTCAGGCGGAGTCGCGCGCGATCGCCGAACGCCTCGCCGCGGTGGCCCGGCTCCACGCACTCCGGACGCGGGAGTACCCCCACGTCGAGTACTGGGTCACGGACGTCCACGAGGCGGTCGCCGCCGAAGTGTCGGCGGCGCAGAACATCAGCCGGTCACGCGCGGGAAGCCAGGTGCGAATGGCCGTCTCACTGCACCAACGCCTCCCTCGAGTCGCCGAGATCTTCGCCCGGGGGCAGATCGACCTGCGGATGGTCCAGATCGTGCTCAACCGCACCGACAACGTCGAGAATGACGTCCTCGCGGATTTGGACGCCGCGTTGGCGCCCGAGCTGGTCGGGTGGATGCGGTTCTCGGAGAAGAAGTTGAAAGAACGCGTGGACCGGTGGGTGGCCACGTTTGATCCTGCCGGGGTGCGCGTTCCGCCGAATGTCCGGGACAACCTGTACTTCACCGTGGAACCTCACCTGCCGGGCACGGCGTTCGCCGGCGGGCTGCTCGACGCACTTGATGCCGCGGCGCTGGACCAACGCCTCGACGCCCTGGCCGCCACGGTGTGCGATGCGGATCCCCGCACCCCCGGGCAACGGCGGGCTGCCGCTTGCGGCGCTCTGGGCCGCGGCGAATCGACGCTGGCGTGCCGGTGCGAATCTCCGGAATGCCCGGCGGCGGCACTGAAGGCATCGGCTGCTGACGTTGTCGTTCACATTCTGGCTGAGCAGGCCACGATCGACGGAAGTAGCAATGCCCCAGGCTATCTGGAGGGCTTCGGCGTCCTGCCCGCCGAAGAGGTGCGTCAGGCGGCCGCGGCGGCGGAGTTGCGCCCGGTCAACCGGCCCGGCGACGATCCGGAGCCCGGATACCGGCCGTCGCGCCGGCTCAAGGACTTCCTCCGATGGCGTGACCTGACGTGCCGCTTCCCGGGCTGTGACGCTCCGGTGCAGCGGTGCGACGTCGACCACACCGACCCATGGCCCCTCGGGGCCACGCACCCGTCCAACAACAAGCATTACTGCCGCGACCATCATCTGATCAAGACCTTTTACACCGGTGCGCACGGGTGGCGCGACGAGCAGCGACCCGACGGCACGGTCGTGCTGATCGCCCCGACCGGACTGGTCTATGTCACCGACGCCCATGGTGGACAACTGTTTCCGACGCTGGCGGTGCCGACGGCCGAGCTGCCCGGCTCCGTCGCTGCGCCGGTGGGAGCGGACAAGACCGCGATGATGCCGCGCCGCAAGAAGACCCGCGATCAGGACCGGCGGGATCGCGTGGAGCGCGAGCGGCGGCAACGCATCGAGCTCGATGCGCAACGCGAACGAGCCCATCAAGCGTGGCTGGCCGAGACCTACGAGCCTCCACCATTCTGAACCTCGCGCGGATTCACCGGTTGTCAGTTTGCCTCGACGAGGTATCCGGTTGTCGGCGCTGCCAAGTGAGGTCGATCGTTGACCACGTAGAGGGGCGTCCATGCCGGCGTGCCAGATGCGTCGAGATACAACGTGATTGCCTGAGCTGTCGGCGGACTGCGTTTCAGTGATGCGTGGCCTGTGCCGCGGGTGTGGTCGATCGCTTCCTCCAGCAGGGCAGCCGCATCCGCGAGTTCACCATCGGAGACCGCCAGCAGCAGGTCCTGATCGATCTGGACGTCGGCCGGAAACACTCCCAGCACATGCGCGGGTGCTTCCCACTGCAGCCAGCGGAACAGTTCGTTGCCGGACAAGTCTGCCACCGCGTCGATCGGCGGCAGCCCGACGCACCAACGGCGCAGCGTGGCGTAGTCGGCCGGGGTGAATATGGGCATGCCCTGCGCGAAGTGCGGAGGCGCATACTCGCTTGGCGCCCAATCGCCGGTCAGCATCTCGTGGAACGCCGGCACGAACGCGACCCCGACACCGACGTTCCGGACCACCAGCCAATTACCGCTGGCGCAGTGCTCCATACCGCAGTGCTCGCAGATGCGGACCTGCACAGGCGTCTCGTCCCACGTGGTCAATTCAGCGGCGTTCGAAAAGACAGCGCCGTCGATGACGATCTGGGTCACTCTCTGGTCGGGCCCGCCCGAGGAGCTGAGATCGAGTGTCACGGGGTGTGTGGTGAGGCGACCAACGACCCACATCGTCGCCTCCCCTCTCCGGCCGGCCGCGACCTACGAACAGCCTCATTCTGAACCAGGCGCGGTCAGCGCGCGGGGTCGATGGAGAGCACCAGGGTTTCCAGGCGCCGCACCAGCAGGCTCGGCAGCCAGCGTGCCGCGCCGACGGCCTCGAAACCGCGGGTGTGCGTCAGCAGATGTTCGAGTACGATTCTGGCCTCGAGACGGGCCAACGATGCGCCGACGCAGAAGTGCACGCCTCTGCCGAACGCTATGTGGCCCCGGCCGTCTCGGCGATCGATCCGGAACTCCTCGGGTGCTTCGACATGCGCGGGGTCGCGGTTAGCCGCTCCCCACAACAGCACCAGGCGGTCGCCGGCGCGCAACGGGTATCCCTGGAGTTCGCAGTCCCGCAGCACATGCCGATAGTGACCCCGAAACGGCGGCTCATAGCGCAGCACCTCCTCGAGGAAGGGCGGAATCAGGGCAGTGTCGTCCCGGAGCGCCCGCTGTAGGTCGTGCCGGGTCGCCAGGATCCGGGTGGCCGAGCCGATGAGCGATGCGGTCGACTCGCCGCCCGCGCTGAACAGCGTGACCATGATGACCTGTGCGGTGATGGCGTCGAGTTCGCCTGTGGTGCAGGCTTTCACCAGGCCGTCCAGAAGCGTGTCCGGCGGCGCCGCACTATCCAACAGCCGCGAGATGTACGCCGCCAGTTCGGCGACGGCGGTACCCGCCGCGGCGAGCTGATCGGGACCGACCAGGCCCTCCAGCAGCTGGGTGCTGGCATAGCCCCACGCCGTCAACTGATCGGCGTCTTCCTCGGGGACGCCGATGAGCCGGCACACCACCATCATCGGCAGGCGATTCGCGATCGCGGACATCCATTCGATACGGCCCCCGTCGACCGCCTCGTCCCACAGCCGGTCGATCGTGTCGGTGACGAAGCACTCGAGCTCGCGGATGCGCTTGGCCGCCAGATGGGGCACCAACAACTTGCGGTGCGCAGCATGTGCGGGATCGTCGGCGATGGCCAGCACCTGCGTCGGGCCGCCGACCACATCCATGCCGAAGCCGCCGATGGAACCCCCGGGCTGGTAGGTCATCGTGCCGGTCAGGTTCGACGAGAAGTCCTCGGTGCGCGCCACCGCTTCGGTGACGGCGTCCCAGGAACACACAGCGTGGAAGTCGGAGTCGCCGATGCGGTGCACAGGGCCTGCGGCCCGCATCTGCGCATACAGCGGATACGGATCCTGGATGACCCGGTCATCGAACAACGCGGCGCCGAGCGGGCCGGCCTGAACTGCCATGTGAGTCAGGCTGAATGGTGTGCCGGGCACGAGTCAACGGATCATCGAAATCCGAGTAGCCACACCCCCGACCCGGCTCCGGCGCCGTCTCAGTGCACCGCTCCGACCAGCGGCGACGAGTGAGAAACATTGACCAACCCGTCTCACGCTGAGAACATCGGCCGATGACTTCTCGCGGCACGACGAACGACTGGCTGGTCGGTGACCGGCGGGCGGCGGCGGCCGAACGGATCTACGCCGCGGCCACCGAACTGATCGCACGGGACGGTGTCGAGGCGTTCGACATCGCGGCTCTCGAAGCCCGGGTGCACTGCTCGCGGGCCACGATCTACCGGCGCGTCGGCGGCAAGGCGCAGATTCGTGATGCGGTGCTGGCGCGTAACGCCGAGCGCATCGTCGACGCCGTGCGGTCCGCGGTCGACGGGATGAGCGGTCCCGACAGGGTGGTGACGGCGGTGACGGTGGCGCTGGAACGGATCAGGGCGGACCCGCTCGGTCAGGCGCTGATCACCTCGATGCGCGCGGCGGCCGAGATGGCCTGGATCGTCGACTCGCCTCAGCCCGCCGCCATCGCCGCGGATCTGACCGGCATCGCCGAGGAGGACGAGCTCGCCTCGCAATGGATTGTGCGCGTAGTGCTCTCGCTGCTCTACTGGCCCGTCGCCGATCCAGCTGCCGAACGCGAGATGGTGCGCCGTTTCCTCGGTCAGCCCGCACCCTTGCCGTTGTCGACGCGGTAGACGGCACCGTGGATCGCGGCGGCGTCGTCACTGGCCAGGAACGCGATCACCTTGGCGACGTCCTCGGTGGCCATGAACCCGCGCGGTGAGGCGATCCGCATAATCAGATCCCAGTCGGCGTCCTCAGGCGCCTCGAACTCGGTGGTCTGCGCGGTCGGCATGCCGCCCGGGCACACGGCGTTGACGCGCAGGCGTTCCTTTGTGAACTCGATGGCCAGCGCCCGGGTCAGGCCGACTAGCCCGTGCTTGGCCGCGCAGTAGCCCGCCGAATACACCTCGCCCTCGACACCGGCGATCGACGAGACGTTGACGATGTTGCCGCCGGTTTCCAGCAGGTGCGGCAATGCCGCGCGGCACAGCGCGAACGGCGCGGTCAGGTTCACCGCGAGGTCGACGTCCCAGTCGTCGTCGGTCATCGTCGCGGTGTGGCGCATGCGGTGGAACCCCGCGATGTTGGCGAGCACGTCGAGCCGGCCGAATCGCTCGACGCAGTCGGCCACCGCCGAGGCGCACGCCTCCCGCGAGGAGATGTCCACCGAGGCGAACGCGCTGTCCGGCATGTCCGCGAACACCTCGGCCATCCGCGAGGCGTCCCTGGCGATACCGAACACCGTCGCGCCCTTCTCGGCGAACAACCGGGCCGTCGTAGCGCCCAGCCCCGCCGACGCCCCCGTGACCAATGCGACCTTGCCGCTGAGCTGACTCATGGAAGGACCTTCTCACGGGCCCCTTGCGGCTCAGACCGCGGCGCGCGGTCGGACCGGCGGCACCGCCGCCAGCAGCGCCCGGGTGTACTCGTGCTCGGGTGAGCTGAACAGCTCCTCAGCGGGCCGGTTCTCCACCACCTCACCGTCGCGCATCACCAGCACGTCATGGCTCAGCTGCCGGATCACCGCCAGGTCGTGTCCGATCAGCAGGTAGGCCAACCCCAGCTCGTCCTGCAGCCGCGCCAGCAGCCCCAGGACGCGGGCCTGAACAGACACATCCAGCGACGCGGTGGCCTCGTCGAGGATCAGCAGATCCGGCTCGGCGGCCAATGCGCGCGCGATGCTGACCCGCTGACGTTGCCCGCCCGAGAGCTCGTGCGGGTAGCGCTGCGCGAACTCGGCCGGCAGGCCGACCAGGTCAAGGAGCTCGGCCACCCGCGCCCGCCGCGCCGCGGCGCCGTCGGCCAGCCGGTGCACCGCCAACGGCTCGGCGACCGAGGACTCCACGCGCGCACGGGGATTCAGCGACGAGAACGGATCCTGGAACACCAGTCCGATCCGCCGGCGCAGCGCCTTCACGTCGGCCCTACGCACCCCGAAGATGTCCGCACCGGCCAGCGTCGCGGTGCCGCGGTCGGGTTTCGCCAGACCCGTGAGCGCGGCGGCGACCGTAGACTTGCCCGAGCCGGATTCGCCGACCAGACCCAGTGTGGTGCCCCGACGGACGCGCAATGACACGTCCTTGACAGCGTGGATGGTCGAGCGGCCCACCGGGGTGGACACCGTGAACGACACGTCGAGTCCGTCGACCTCCAGCAGTGGATCGGCGTCGGGAACAGGTTGCGGCCCAGACGCATTCAGCACCGGCCGGGCGGCCAGCAGATCCCGGGTGTAGTCGTCACGGGGCCGGTCGAACACGTCGAGGATCGGAGCCTGCTCCACGACGCCGCCCTCGCGCAGCACGGTCACCTCGTCGGCCACCTGCCCGATGACGCCGAGATCGTGGCTGATCCACACCACCGCGGTGCCGAAGTCGCGCTGCAGGGTGCGGACCAGCTCGATGATCTGGGCCTGGGTGGTGACGTCCAGCGCGGTGGTGGGTTCGTCGGCGATCAGCAGTTCCGGGTCGCACGCGAGTGCGATGGCGATCATCACCCGCTGACGCTGGCCGCCCGAGAGCTGGTGCGGGTAGGCGTGCAGCCGTGTCGAGGGCTCGGGCAGGCCGACCGCGTCGAGCAGTTCCAGCGCCCGCGCCTGTGCCTCACGGCGCGTCACCCGACGGTGGGTCTCCAGTGACTCGGTGATCTGGCGCTCCAGCGTCAGCAGCGGATTGAGCGACGTGCCCGGATCCTGGAAGACGAATCCGATGCGGGAGCCGTGCACGCTGCGCAGCGTCCGCGGACTCGCGCCGACGAGCTGCACCGGCTCGTCACCACCCAGCGTGCTCGACCCGGACACCCGTGCCCCCGGCGCGTCGAGCAGACCTGTTGCGGCGAGCACCGTCATCGTCTTGCCGGACCCGGATTCGCCGACGATTCCCACCGTCTGCTCGCGGGCCACCTCGAATGACACGCCGTCGACGATCGTGCGTGCGCCGATGCGCACCCCGAGATCCTGCACCGTCAGCACCGTCATCGCTGCGCCCTCCGGGCTTCGGCGATGTTGCGCTGCTTGGGGTCTAGCACGTCGCGTAGCCCGTCGCCGAGCAGGTTGAACGCCAGCACGATCACCACGATCGTCGCGCCCGGGAACACCGCCATCCACCAGGCCATCGTGACGAACCCCTGTGAGTCGAAGATCATCCGGCCCAACGACGGTTGCGGAGGCTGGATCCCGAGGCCGAGGAAGGACAGCGCCGCCTCGGAGAGGATGGCGAACGCCAGGGACAGCGACGTCTGCACGATCAGCGGGCCTGCGATGTTGGGCAGGATGTGGCGACGCAGGATCACGTGATCGGGGGTGCCCATCGCGCGCGACACCGCCACGTACGGCTCGGTGCGCACACCCAGGGTGCTGGCCCTCGCCACCCGCGCGAAGATCGGCGTGTACACGATGCCGATCGCGAGGATCGTCGTCGTCACCCCCGGCCCCAGAATCGCGACGACGGCGAGCGCGAGCAGCAGCACCGGGAACGCGAACATCACGTCGACCAGGCGCATCAGCACGGTGTCCAGCCAGCCGCCGCGGTAGCCCGCGAGCACGCCGACCGTCACCCCGACCACGACGGCGAACGCGACACTGACCACGGCGATCCGCATCGAGGCCTGCGTGGCCACCAGCACACGCGACAGCACGTCGCGGCCCAACTCGTCGGTGCCGAACCAGTGCCCGCCGCTGGGCGGGCGCAGTGCGTCGGGCACGTCGACGTCGTTGACACCTTGCGGCGCAATCAGATTGGCGGTCACTGCGACGACGGCGACGGCCAGCAGGATCAGCGCGCTGACCGCGGTGACGGGATTGCGCAGCAGAAGCCGCCACGACGCGACGCGAGTGCTGTCGGTGGTCGTCATGCCAGCCGGATCCTCGGGTCGACCACCGCGTAGAGGACGTCGACGAGCAGGTTGATCGCCAGGAACAGCGCCGCGATCAGCAGCACCGCGCCCTGGATCACCGGGTAGTCGCGCGCGGCGACCGCGTTGTACACCAGCCGGCCCAGCCCCGGCCAGGCGAACACCACCTCGACGACGATCACGCCGCCCAGCAGCGTCGCGAGCTGAATGCCGGTGATGGTCAGGATCGGCACCAGCGCGTTGCGCACCGTGTGCCGGAAGGTGACGACGCGCGGCGGCAGCCCCTTGGACCGCGCGGTGCGCACATAGCCCATCGCGGCCACCTCGAGCACCGCCGCGCGCACGTAGCGCGTCATGATCGACGCGGCCACCACGCCGACCGTCAACCCGGGCAGGATGATGTGGCGCAGCCACCCCCCGGGATCGGAGAACAGCGGGCGGTACCCGGACGTCGGCAGCCACCCGAGCGTCGTCGAGAACAGCGCGATGAGCAGGATGCCCATCCAGAAGTCGGGCACCGAGACGCCGAACTGACTGGTAACCCGGACGATCGCATCGCTGACGCGGCCCTCCCGCAGCGCCGAGTAGGTGCCGGCCGGCAGCGCGATCGCCAGCGCGATGACGATGCCGGCCAGCCCGAGCGACAGCGTCGCGGGCAGCCGCTCCAGCAGGGTCACCGTCACCGGGTCGCCGTTGCGGAAGCTCACCCCCAGGTTCCCGGTCAGCGCCGAGCCCACGTAGCCGAAGAACTGCGACACGATCGGGCGGTCGAGCCCGCTGGCGCTGCGCAGCGCGTCGTACGCCTCCGGGGTGTAGCGGGTGCCCAGGGCGATGCGGACCGGGTCGCCCGGCACCAGGTGCACCAGCGCGAAGACCACCACCGTGACGCCGACCAGCACGACGAGCGAGTACAGCACCCGGCGCGCGACGAACCGGGCGATCGGATGGGTCAGTACCGTCGGCATGCTCATCACGACTCGCTCCCGCCGGTGTCGAGCACCGCATGCCGGAAGCGCACCGCACCGTCGCGGCGCGCCTCGTATCCGGTCAGCGCCGGATTCCACGCCTGGATCACCGACGAGTTGTACAGGTAGATGTAGCTGACCTTGTCGGCGATCAGCGTCGCGGCGCGCGCGTAGTCGGCGACCCGGGCGGCGTGGTCGGTCTCGACGCGGCCGGCGTCGAGCAGCCGGTCCACCTCGGGATCGGAGAACTTCTGCGCGTTGCTGGTGCCGTCGGTGTGGTGCTGGGCGTAGTAGAAGTCGTCGGGATCGATGTTGCCCAGCCACCCCAGCATGAGCATGTCGAAGTGGCCGGAGTTCTGTTCGTCGAGCCACGTCGCGAAGTCGACGGTGCGGATCTTGACGGTGAAGCCGAGCGGCGCGAGGTTGTCGGCGACGATCTGGGCCGCGGTCACCGTCTCCGGATACTCGGAGGTGACCAGCATGTCGAGATCGCCCGGCGTGACACCGGCCTCGGACAGCAGCTCGCGCGCCTTGTCCACACCGCCCTGGCGGTAGCGGTCGTACGGCGTGTACCACGGGTTGCCCTCGGGGATCGCGAGCTCGTTGGCCTTGGCGGTGCCGTAACTGGTCGCCTGCACGATCCCGTCCCGGTCGATGGCGTAGGCGATCGCCTGGCGGACTCGCACATCGTTGTACGGCGCGTGCGCCTCGTTGAGTGCCAGATACCAGTAGTCGTTGCTCGGGGTGACCGCCAGCTTCACCGAGTCGTCGTCGGAGAGCTGCTGAACCCGTTGCGGCGGAATCGAATCCGTCCAGTCCACTTCACCGGCCTGCAGCGCGGACAGCGCCGTCGACGGCTCGGAGATGAACCGGAACGTCACGCCGGGCACACCGGGCGGACCGTCCCAGTAGTCCGGATTGGCCACCAGCGAGATCGAGTCGCCGCTCTTGCGTCCGGCGAAGCGGAACGGCCCGGTCCCGACGGGATGAGTGGCGATCTGGCCACTCTCGACGTTGCGGCGCGACACGACCGCCATGCCCTTGAAGCCGCCGATGTTGGTCAGCATGTTCGGTGTCGGCCTGCTGACCCGGATCACGACGGTCGCCGGATCGGGCGCCTCGACGGAAGTGACCGCGCTGAACTTGTCGGAGTTGGCCAGCTTCTCGTCGATGATCCGGCGGTAGGAGAACACCACGTCGTCGGCGGTCAGCGGCGTACCGTCGTGGAATTTCACCCCTGGCCGGAGGTGGAACGTCCACTCCCGCTGGTCGGGACTGACCTCCCACGACGTGGCCAGCGCCGGGCGCATCTGCAGGTTCTCGTCGGGTTCGACCAGCGTGTCGAAGACGTTCTCGAGCACCTCGAACGAGAAGTAGGCCGTGGTCTTGTGCGGGTCGAGTTGATCGGGCTCCCCGGCGATCGCGGCGACCAGTGCACCCGAGGCGCCCTCGCCGAGATCGACCCGCCGGCCCGTCGAACACCCGGTCACCGACGCCACCATCACGACAATGGCGAGGACAGCGGTCCACACCGCGGTCCTCGCCATCATGTATCACCCCGGACTCGAGCCTGCTCGAAACCTGTTACCCGATGGTCTGACACGACAAACCCGTGACTTTGTCCGCGCCCGGCTGAAATACTCGTCGGCGTGATGATCGCGCGCGCACTGGCCGCCCTCCTGGTCGCCCTCGGCGCGGCCGTGACCTGGCCGGTACCGGCCAAGGCCGACCAGGTGATCGAGGGCATCTTCACCTACACCCCGGCCGAGGGGACACCGGGTCTGTGGACGATCTACCCGTCATGTGTGCCGGTGGTCGGCGATCTGCGTGAGCCCCTGTACCTGCCCGTGGGCTGTCGACTGCACGTCCAGGGGTCCACCGGCGTGACCGGCGGCGACGCCGTGCTGACCGGAGGCATGTGGGTCTTCACCACACCGAAGGACCGGGGCATGCAGTGCCCCGACGGCACCTGGGCGCCGACGGTCGAGGTGATCAAGTTCGACGACGTCACCATGACCGGCACGCGCAGCGTCACCCACAACGGCAACTGCGGCCTGCCGCCGGGGATCATCAACACCCCGTTCACGCTGGCCTACAAGGAACCGCTGCCGATCCCGGTCGACCGGTACCCCCTGATCTGCGAGCCGGGCGGACTGCGGCGCTGCTTCTGACGATCGGGAAGGTCGCCGACATCACCGGTCCGGGCATCACCGATCGGTGGGGCGTGACATGCGCCGACCTGGGGCAGTGCGTGCAGACCGCCGACGGGTCGCTGGTGGCGGTGTTCGGCGACACGTTCTCGGGCAGCCGAGTCGGCAGGGGCGACTGGCGGTCGCCGGTTGCGCTGATCGGCCGCGGCGACGCCCGTCACGCGATCGTGTGGGAGCGTGCCGGCGGCCCGGATCCCGACTATGCCCGCCGACTGCTGCCCTACGTCCACGACCACGCGGGCATCAGCACCGTGATCCCGTCGGATCTGCTGCGGATCGGGGACGCGATCTATCTGCACGCCATCGTCAACCGGGGGCTGGGCAACGTGCTGCACACCGAGCTCTGGCGTTCCGAGGACGGCGGGCAGCAGTGGCGCCCCCTCGGGGAGAACGCGACGTTCCCCGCGGAGCTGCACCACGGCCACGCGCAGTGCTGGTCGTGGGACCTGGACCCGGACTGCGGCTGGGTGTACGTGATGGCCACCGGCTTCCAGCGCGACAAGGGCATCATCGCGATGCGGGTGCGGCCGTCGGACATCGGTGACCGGTCGAAGTATTCGGCGTGGGGCCTTGCCGGTGGCCGGTGGGGGTGGGGTCGCAGAGCCACCCCGATCACGCCGCCCGGCGAGCGGTGGGGCGAGCTGACGTTCCGGCGGCTCGCGCCGCGCACCTGGGTGCTCGGCGGATTCTTGGCCTCGCGATACGCGTTGGGCTACCGGGTGATCGAGTCCCCGATGGTCGACGTGCGGACCGCGCCCCTGCAGCTGCCGGTGCGGGGCTGCGGGTGGCACGCCGAGGACCACGCCGGCAACCGCATCGCCCAGCTCTACGGTGGGTACCTGCTGCCCGGGTCGCGCCTCGACGTCCACGGCGGGGTCGGTCTGGTGGTGTCGCAGTGGCACACCGACGCCGGATGGCCTTATCGCGCCATGCAATTCAACGTCACCCTGCACGACACCAGACAGCGCGAGGAGAGGCGGAACCCGTGACGGCATCAGATAAGAAGCGAGTGGTGATCTGGGGGACCGGCTTCGTCGGCCGGATGGTCATCGCGGAGGTCGTCGAGCATCCGCGCTTCGAACTGGTCGGTGTCGGGGTGAGCAACGCCGACAAGGTCGGCCGCGACGTCGGGGAGATCTGCGGGCTGCCGGCTCCGCTGGGCCTCACCGCGACCGACGACATCGACGCGCTGATCGCGCTCGAACCCGACGCGCTGGTGCACTACGGGCCGACCGCGGCCCACGCCGACGTCAACATCGAGGTGATCACCCGCTTCCTGCGCGCCGGGATCGACGTGTGCTCGACGGCGATGACGCCGTGGATCTGGCCGACCATGCACCTCAACCCGCCCAACTGGATCGAACCCGTCACCGTCGCTTGCGAACTCGGGGAATCGTCCTGCTTCACCACCGGTATCGACCCGGGTTTCGCCAACGACCTCTTCCCGATGACGTTGATGGGCCTGTGCTCGGAGGTGCGCACCGTGCGCGCATCGGAGCTGCTCGACTACACCAACTACACCGGTGACTACGACCGCGAGATGGGTATCGGCAAGCCCCCGGAGTACCGGCCGATGCTGGAGAATTCCGACATCCTCGTGTTCGCTTGGGGCGCAACGGTTCCGATGATCGCTCATGCGGCGGGCATCATGCTCGACGAGATCACCACGACGTGGGAGAAGTGGGTCACGCCCACTGAGCGCACGACGGCCAAGGGCGTCATCGCGCCGGGCAACGTGGCGGCCGTCCGGTTCACGATCAACGGGGTGTACCGGGGCGAGACCCGCATCCAGCTCGAGCACGTCAACCGGATCGGCAACGACGCCGCGCCGCAGTGGCCGTCGGGCAACCAGAACGACGTCTACCGCGTCGACATCGAAGGCACGCCGAGCATCTTCCAGGAGACGGCATTCCGCTTCACCGACGGCTCCGGGCGGGATGCCGCCGCGGCCGGCTGCCTGGCGACCGGGCTGCGGGCGCTCAACGCCGTCCCGGCGGTCAACGATCTGTCGCCGGGGTGGGTCACCGCGCTGGACCTGCCGCTGATCCCGGGAGTGGGGACGATCCGCTGACCGCGCTCAGCTGCGCGGCCGCTTGACCAGAACAATGTAGGCCAACGGGATCTGGGTGCGCTCGGGTGCCGCCGCCAGCCGCGCGGCGATGCCCTTCTCCAGCCGATCGTGCAGCTGCGCCACGCGCGGATCCGTCGGACCGCCCTCGAGCGCGGTCGACAGCGCCGCGAACGTCGACGCCCGCGCGAAGCCGGCCCACCGCGCGCCGAAATCCGTTGCGTCACCGTCGACCTGGTAGCGATCCCAGAACCGGTCCTGGGCGTCGACGATCTCCAGGTGGGCGATCTCGAGGCGCTCGAACAGACCCGACGGCGCGAACGGTGCCGCGAAGTCGGCGGCCCGGCGGGCGAAGGTCGGTATGCACATGCGGCCGACCTCTTCGGCGGTGACCATTCCGGCCGCCGCGATCTCGTCGAGCGTGTCCGCCATCGCGGTCAGCAACGGGCGGAAGCCGAGCTCACCGTCCTCGCCGATACCCATCGTCGTCACGACCAGGCGTCCCCCCGGGCACAGTTCGCGGCCGCGGAATGCGACGAACTCGTGCCAGTCGCGCGCGGCCTGTTTGGCGTAGGCGGCCTGCACCTCTTCGTCGCCGCACGTGGCCACCTGCAGGTGGCCCCCCAGGATCGGCGCCGGCACCCGGCTCAACCATTGGATCGCCCACGAACTCCAGCCCAGATTGACGCTGTTGGACGGCAGGATCTGGGCATAGAACGAGCGGCCGACCGCCGACGCGAACGCCGCACGGTCCTTCGCCAGATAGGTGTCGGGGTCCTCCTCCAGCGTGCGGAACAACGCGGTGAAATCGTTCTCGGGCCGGTCGGTGTGGGCGACGAGCACCGAGTGTTCGGGCCGAGTCCTGCTGCGCAGCACGCCGATTGCGGCGCCGATCGGCAGCAGCGAGTTGTGTCCGCTTGCCGCGCCGTAGTCGGCGATCACGATCGGCTGGGGCGGCGAGGGCAGCGGAACCTCCGCGGCGGCCTCGGAGAA
The DNA here is from genome assembly GCF_010729305.1 of Mycolicibacterium psychrotolerans. Lineage (NCBI taxonomy): Bacteria > Bacillati > Actinomycetota > Actinomycetes > Mycobacteriales > Mycobacteriaceae > Mycobacterium > Mycolicibacterium psychrotolerans. The sequence goes on from NZ_AP022574.1 coordinate 3,077,656, forward strand.
GATCTCGATCGCCCGGGCCAGACCGGCGGCCTGCAGCCGCGACGCGGCGGTATAGGTGCCGCTGCCGACCGGTTCCGGTCGGACCACGATGCTCGACTCGGGCATCTTCTGCACGGTAGTCCCCGCGCGTCACCCGCGCCGCCGAAAGCGCGGCGCATGCGAAACTGTCGCCCATGACGGGACGGGCCGGGCCGCGCATCGCGATGATCAGCGCCGTCCTGGCGCTGGTGGCCGGTGTGGTGGGGGTGATCGTCACGCTGGCGCTGGGCGCCTTCGTGTTCGACGACTACGACGCCTACGGCGAGGTGCCGGTCCCCGGGTCCGGACGGGTGAGCCTGCCCGCCGGCGAGGTGACGATCAGCTTCCACACCGCGGTGACCGGTGGTGTCGGCGGCGGCTTCCCGGTGCCGCCGCTGAAGCTCGGCATCGACCCGCCCGAGGGCGTGCCGGACCCGGTGATCACCGAGACCATCGGCACCACGACATCGGTGAACAACGATGTGCACCTGCGCATCTGGGTGGCGCAGATCCCGCGGGCCGGCATGTACGACGTCCGGGCCGGCGGCGACGTCGGCGGCTACATCAATCCGCGCCTGGCGTTCGGCCGCGACAGCTCGCCGGGGTGGCCGATGTGGGTGTTCGGTGCCCTCACCGCGCTGGGCGCCGTCGCGCTCGCCGCGGCGATCGCGTGGCGGGTGCGGGCGGGTCGCCGGGCGCGTCCGCTGCCCGGACCGATGATCCTCGACGAACCGAGCTGGCCCGGGCCGGTTCCGCCGCCGGTGCACGAGTACCCGCCCCTCGACGAGCCGGGCGGTCAGTGACCTCTGGCGACCCACTCGTCGTAGTGCACGATCTCGTCACCGACGCTGGTGGTGTCGCCGTGGCCGGTGTAGACGACGGTCTCACCCGGCAGGGTGCCGAGCCGGCCTGAGATCGACTCGAGGATGGTCGGGAAGTCGGAGTAGGAGCGGCCGGTCGCGCCGGGACCGCCGGAGAACAGGGTGTCCCCGCTGAACACCGCGTCGAGGTCGGGGGCGTGCCAGCACACCGAGCCGGGGGAGTGGCCCGGCGTGTGCAGCGCACGCAGCTCGATGCCGGCCACCCGTAACGTCTGACCGTCGGCTACTGCGCGAAAGTCGCTGTCGGGGTGGGTCATTCGCCACAGCACGTCGTCGGCCGGGTGCAGGAACACCGGGGCGTCGAGCGCCTTGCCGAGCTGCGGGGCGACCGTGACGTGGTCGTTGTGGCCGTGGGTGCACACCACCGCGACGACATGACGGCCAGCGACCGCGTCGATGATCGGGTCGGCGGTGTGCGCGGCGTCGAACACCACCACCTCGTTGTCGTCGCCGACGAGCCAGATGTTGTTGTCCACCTCCCAGCTGCCGCCGTCGAGTTCGAAGGTGCCGCTGGTGACCAGCCGCTGAATGCTCACAACACCACCACCGATCGCAGCACCTCTCCGGCGTGCATCTTCGCGAAAGCGTCCTCGATCTGGTCGAGCCCGATGCGTTCGGAGACGAACTTGTCCAGAGGGAACCGGCCCTGCAGATACAGACTGATCAGCGTCGGGAAGTCGCGCTCGGGCAGGCAGTCGCCGTACCAGGACGATTTCAGGGACCCGCCGCGGGAGAAGAAGTCGATCAGCGGCATCTGCAGCGTCATGTCCGGGGTCGGCACGCCGACCAGCACGACGGTGCCGGCCAGGTCGCGCGCGTAGAACGCCTGCTTCCACGTCTCGGGCCGCCCGACCGCGTCGATGACGACGTCGGCGCCGAAACCGTCGGTGAGGTCCTGGATGGTCTCGACCGGATCGAGCTCCTTGGCGTTGATCGTGTGGGTGGCGCCGAACTCACGGGCCCAGTTCAACTTCCGGTCGTCCATGTCGACGGCGATGATGCGCCGGGCGCCGACCAGCCGGGCCCCGGCGATGGCGGCGTCGCCGACGCCACCGCAGCCGATCACCGCGACCGTGTCGTCCCGGTTGACCGCGCCGGTGTTCATCGCCGCGCCCAGCCCGGCCATCACCCCGCAGCCCAGCAGCCCCGCCGCGGCCGGGTCGGCCGCCGGGTCCACCAACGTGGCCTGACCCTCGTGCACCAGCGTCTTGTCGGCGAACGCGCCGATGCCCAGCGCCGGGGTGAGCTCCGTGCCGTCGGTGAGCGTCATCTTCTGCGCGGCGTTGTGGGTGTCGAAGCACAGGTGTGGACGGCCCCGCTTGCAGGCCCGGCACTGACCGCACACCGCGCGCCAGTTGAGGACCACGAAGTCGCCGGGCTCGACGTTGGTGACGCTGTCGCCGACGGACTCGACGATGCCTGCAGCCTCATGGCCGAGCAGGAACGGGAACTCGTCGTTGATGCCGCCCTCGCGGTAGTGCAGATCGGTGTGGCACACACCGCACGCCTGGATGTCGACGACCACCTCACCCGGGCCGGGGTCCGGGATCACGATGTCCACCACCTCGACCGGCTGGCCCTTCGTCCGTGAGATCACTCCGCGCACCGTCTGAGTCATGCCTGAACCCTAATATGTCGGGCACACTCGATACATGCCTGTCGGCATGCCGGCGGTGTTCCTCTCGCACGGCGCCCCGCCTCTGGTCGACGATGCACTGTGGGTATCGCAACTGCGGGCCTGGGCGGGCGTGCTGCCGGTGCCGACGGCGATCCTCGTGGTCTCCGCGCATTGGGAGGCCGCCCCGCTCACCATCGGGTCCACCGACGCGCGCACCCCGTTGACCTACGACTTCTGGGGATTCCCCGACCGCTACTACGACGTCACCTACGATGCGCCCGGCGCGCCGGAACTGGCTGTGACAGTGCGCAAGTCGTTTCTGGATGACCCGTCGCCCGGCGCGGTGCCGTCCGGATGGTCGGTGGAACGGGCGCAGGCCCCGGACGGGCCTGGCCAAACGCTCCCTCGAACTGGCCTGAACGGAGTTACGGTGGTCATCTGATGGCGACCGATCTGCAGACCGATCTGCTCTGCGCCGCGCGTCGAGCGCACCAGCGGCGGGACTGGCGGGCGAGCTACGAAGCGTTCGACCTCGCAAGCCGGCAGACTCCGCTGCGCACCGACGATCTGGACGCGTTTGCGTTCGCGGCGTGGCGGCTCGGCCACATCAAGGAGTCGAGCCGCGCCGCCGAGCGGGTGTTCGCGGAGCTGACCAGAACCGACCCGGCGGCCGCGGCGATGAAAGCCAACGAGCTGGCGCTGGCGTGGCTGGTGCGCGGGGACGTCAACATCGGCCAGGGCTGGATGAACCGGGCCCGCCGCCTGCTGGCCAGCACCGACGAGAGCCCCGCGCACGGGTATCTCACCTACCTGGAGGCGGCGGTCGCCGCGATCACGTACGACGTCGACGGCCTGAGTGCCCACGTCGGCGCACTGCGAGAGTTGAGCGCGCGTCTCGACGTCCCGGCGGTGACCGCGCTCGGTCTGATCGCCGCCGGCGTTGAGGCGATCCTGCAGGCGCGGACGGCCGAAGGCTACGCGCTGATCGACGAGGCGATCCTGCCGCTGGTGGCCGACCAGGTGCCGATCGAGTGGGCCGGCGACCTGTACTGCATGGTGCTGCACCACTGCCACAAACTCGCCGACCTGCCCCGGATGCGCGCGTGGACCCAGTCGATGGAGCAGTGGTGCGGGCTGTCGGGCTCGGTGCCCTACGGCGGGGTCTGCGACGTGCACCGGCTGCAGGTCCGCGCCGCCACCGACGACTACCGGGGGCTCGAGGACCGGCTGACGCTGGCCAGCCGCGCACTCGAGGAGGTCAATTCCTGGGCGGCCGCCGAAGGTTACTACCAGCTCGGTGAGGTACGCCGGATCCGCGGTGACGTCGATGGTGCGGCAACAGCTTTCGAGCAAGCCAGGACACTGGGCATGGACCCGCAGCCGGGTGCGGCGCTGCTGGCGTGCCGGCGCGGGGACCGGCAGGGCGCCTGGACCGCGATCCGGGTCGCGCTGGCCGGGCGCGACCGGCTCACCAGGGTGCGGCTGCTGCGCGCTGCGGTGGAGATCTCATTGGGCCGCGACGCCCTCGACGAGGCCGAAACCTACTGCGCCGAACTGGAAACGGATGCCGCGGCGTTCCGGACGCCCGGCTTCCGCGGGTGGGCGGCGCACGCCCGCGGAGCCGTGCTGGTGCGGCGGGGGTCGTTCGGTCCCGCGCTGGCAATCCTGCAGGAGGCGTTGGCCGAGTACCGCACCCAGCAGTCTCGCTACGAGACCGCCGAGGTCTACGAATGGATGGCGCTGGCTCACCGTGGACTCGGCCACACCGACGCCGCGGCCGCCGACGCTGCCACCGCCGACGCCATCTACGCCCAGCTCGGGGTCGAACCTGCGGGCATCTGCGGTGCACCGTCACCCGGCGGGTTGACGCGCCGGGAACGCGAAGTGCTCACCCTGATCGCGGCCGGCGCCACGAACCGCCAGGTGGCCCAGCAGCTGCACCTCAGCGAGAAGACCGTGAGCCGGCATCTGGCCAACATCTACGCCAAGGCGGGGGTGTCCTCCCGCACCGCGGCGGTGGCCTGGGCGCGGGAGAACGCGATCCTGCCCTAGGTTCTGCACCATCCACCCCAGGACCGGACGAGAGAAATGCACGATCTGACCGATACCGGCGCCCACCTTGGCGGCCTACCGTCTGCAGGCATGACAACTCTCACCGACCCCACGACCGCCATCGAGGACACCCAGCAGTTCGCCGAACGCATTGTCGGCACCATCGACGCCGCCAGCCTGGCGATCCTGATGTCCATCGGGCATCAGACCGGACTGTTCGACGCCCTTGCCGCACTGCCACCGGCCACCAGCACTCAGATCGCCGACGCCGCCGGGCTCGACGAACGCTACGTGCGGGAGTGGCTCGGCGGGATGGCCGCCGGCCGGATCGTCGATTACGACGCTGCGGCCCAGGCGTATTCGCTGCCCGAGCACCGGGCGGCAGTCCTGACCCGCGCGGCCGGCCCCGACAACCTCGCCCGCGTCGCGCAGTTCATCCCATTGCTGGGGGAGGTGGAGCAGAAGGTGATCGGCTGTTTCCGCGACGGCGGAGGCCTGTCCTACGGCGAGTACCCGCGCTTTCACACGCTGATGGCCGAGGAGAGCGGCGAGGTGTTCGACGCCGCCCTGGTCGATGTCATCCTGCCGCTGGCCGACGGGCTGCCCGGCCTCCTGCTCGCCGGCGCCGACGTCGCCGACTTCGGTTGCGGCAGTGGGCATGCGATCAACGTGATGGCCCAGGCGTTTCCGGCGAGCCGATTCCGTGGCCTCGATTTCTCCGACGAGGGGATTGCGGTGGGAAGGGAGGAAGCCCGCCGGCTCGGCGTGCCGAACGCGTCCTTCGAGCGGAACGACCTGACCCACTACGACGCGGTGGAGGCCTTCGACGTCATCACCGCGTTCGACGCGATCCACGACCAGGCGCATCCCGCGCGGGTGCTGGCCAACATCCATCGCGCGCTGCGGCCGGGCGGGGTGTTCCTGATGGTCGACATCAAGTCGTCGAGTCGGATCGAGGACAACGTCGGCGTCCCTCTGGCGCCCTACCTGTATACGGTCTCGACGATGCACTGCATGAGTGTCTCGCTGGGGCTGGGCGGTGACGGCCTGGGCACCTGCTGGGGTCGCGAGCAAGCGCTGTCGATGCTGACCGATGCCGGCTTCTCCGATGTCACCGTGCGCGAGATCGAGTCCGACCCGATCAACTACTACTACGTTTCCAGGAAGTGACGCGATGACGATCGTCGACGTGGCGCGCCCCGACCGAGAAGACCTTCCACAATTGCAGCGTGACACGCTGTTCGTGACCGACGGCGGACTCGAGACCGAGCTGATCTTCCACGACGGCCGCGACCTGCCTTGTTTTGCGGCTTTCCCCCTGCTCGACACCTTGGGCGGCCTGGCGCGGCTGCGGCGTTACTACGACGGCTACCTCGACATCGCGCGGGCGCACCGGGCCGGCTTCATCGTCGAGACGCCGACGTGGCGCGCCAACCCGGATTGGGCCCGACAGCTCGGTTACTCCGCGCAACGGCTTGACGAGGTCAACCGGGCCGCGGTGGCACTCGCCCGAGAGGTACGCGCCGTCGCAACAGCCGACGGCCTCACCACCGTGGTGAGCGGGTGCATCGGTCCGCGCGGCGACGGCTACGACCCGGAAGTCGCGATGAGCGCCGAGGAAGCCCAGTGCTATCACGCGGAACAGATCGGCGCCTTCGCGGACGCCGGAGCCGATCAGGTCACGGCGATCACGATGACCAACACGGCGGAGGCCATCGGTGTGGTCCGGGCGGCCGTGGGGACAGGGCTGGCAGTGGCGATCTCGTTCACCGTCGAGACCGACGGCCGCCTGCCGACCGGTCAGCAGCTGAGTCGTGCGATCGAGCAGGTAGACGCTGAGACGAACTCTGCCGCAGCCTATTTCATGGTGAATTGCGCTCACCCGACACACTTCCGGAGTGCCTTCGACCATGGCGGAGAATGGCGGCACCGGATAGTCGGTGTGCGCGCCAACGCCTCCACGCTCAGCCATGCCGAGCTCGATGAGGCCACCGCGCTGGACGAGGGAGATCCGGCCGACCTGGGTGCTGCGCACGCGGCGATGCGTGACCGGCTGCCCTCGGTCACCGTGCTCGGCGGCTGTTGCGGCACCGACGCCCGCCACGTCGCCGCGATCGTGTCGGCGTGGAGCGGAGACTAAGCTCGTCGCTCGATGAGCGCACTCGACGTCTTGGCCGACTGGCCCGTCCCGACCGTCGCGGCCGCGGTGGTGGGGCCGGCCGGCACGCTGGACAGTCACGGGGATCAGGCACGGCGGTTCCCGCTGGCGTCGGTGACCAAGCCGCTCGCCGCGCGGGCGGCGCAGATCGCCGTCGAGGAGGGCGCGGTCGAGTTGGACACCGCGGCGGGACCCCGGGGCGCGACGGTGCGCCATCTGCTGGCCCACGCCGCGGGATACGACATGAACTCGGCGAAGGTGCTCGCCGCGCCGGGCACCCGGCGTATCTACTCCAATCACGGCTTCGCCGTGCTCGCCGAGACGCTCGAGCAGGAGGCGTCCATCCCGTTCGCGACCTACCTCGCCGAGTCGGTGTTCGCGCCGCTGGGAATGTCGGACACCACCCTCGAGGGAGGGGTCGAGGCGGCAGGGTACGGCGCCACGTCGACGGTCGCCGATCTGGTCGCGTTCGCCGGTGACCTGCTGGCACCGTCGCTGGTCTCCGAACAGATGCACGACGACGCGACCTCGGTGCAGTTCCCTGGACTGGACGGCGTGCTGCCCGGCTTCGGCCGGCAGCGGCCCAACGACTGGGGCCTGGGCTTCGAGATCCGCGACGGCAAGTCACCGCATTGGACTGGCCCGACCAACTCGGCCCGCACCTACGGCCACTTCGGCCAGTCGGGCACCTTCCTGTGGGTGGATCCGGACGCCGGGTTGGCGCTGGTGGTGCTCACCGACCGGCCGTTCGGTGAGTGGGCGCACGACGTGATGCCGGCCCTGTCTGATGAAGTTCTGAGAGATTATCGGCCGGACTAGCGCAACAGGCGTCTCACGAGGCACAATATCCTCGTAAGTCACTGCTAGCTACAATTTCATCTGCTGACTCACTCGGAAACACCAGGTCGTTGGGGAAGACGTCCCTCGTGGAGCCGAAGGAGCAGGAGATGCGTGCAGCGAACCAATTCGCCGACGCGACGACGGGCGTGGTGTACATCCATGCCTCACCCGCGGCGGTGTGCCCGCACGTCGAGTGGGCGTTGTCGTCGACCCTCAACGCGAGGGCGAATTTGAAGTGGACGCCGCAACCGGCCATGCCCGGACAGCTGCGTGCGGTCACCAACTGGGTCGGCCCTGTCGGCACCGGAGGGCAGCTGGCCAACGCGCTGCGCTCCTGGTCGGTGCTGCGCTTCGAGGTCACCGAGGATCCGAGCCACGGCGTGGACGGCCACCGATGGTGCCACACCCCGCAACTCGGGCTCTGGAGCGGGGCGATGAGTGCCAACGGCGACGTGATGGTCGGCGAGATGCGGCTGCGCACGCTGATGGCCTCGGGGGCCGACACCTTGGCCGCCGAACTGGACTCCGTGCTGGGCACCGCGTGGGACGAGGCGCTGGAGGCCTACCGTGACGGCGGCGTCGGTGCCGAGGTCAGCTGGCTGAGCAGGGGAGTCGGCTAGGCAGGTTACGGCCGCAACACCCGCAACGCGCGCGGCACCGCCGACACCTCGACCGGGAGCGGGCAGACGTACTCGCCGTCGGCGTAGGCATTGATCGGGGGCGAGATTCCGGGTGAGTCGACCGTGATGGTGCAAGCCCGCCGCGTGGTCACCTCGTCGAGATGCACATGGGTGCCCTTGAACACGGTCGGGAAGAGCCGGATCAGCCGGCTGCGTGACGCCGAGGCGACCATCGTGACGTCGAGCAACCCGTCTCTCGGATCGGCGTCCGGGCAGATCTGCATGCCGCCGCCGTAGCTGCGGGTGTTCCCGAACGCGGCCAGTGTCAGCTCGGTCACCACCTCAGCCCCGTCGAAGGTCAGCCGAAACGGCAGCAGCCGCAGCTTGGACAGCTCGGCGACCATCGCCACGTTGTAGCGCATGCGGCCGTGCGGCCAGCGCATCCGGTTGGTCCGGTCGGTGACCAGCGAGTCGAAGCCGGCCGCCATCACCGTCCCGAACCATCGGTCCGTGCCGTCGGCACCCCGGATCCGGCCGAGATCGATCTCGTCGACCACGCCGTCGACCACGATGTCGGCGGCCGCCTCGGGGTCCTTCTCGGGGATGCCCAGCGCCCGCGCGTGATCGTTGCCGGTACCCGCCGGGATGATGCCGAGCGGCACCGGCGTTTGCGCGAGCACCTGCAGCGCCAGCGAGATGATCCCGTCCCCGCCGACCACCACCAGCGCGTCCATGCCGCGTTCCAGCGCGCCCTCGACCAGCTCGCGGGCATGGGGGGCGTCCCGGCCGGCGAGGGCGACGACGTCGACACCGCGCTCCTGGAACCGGCGGACCGCGCGTTCGGCGGCGTGGGGCGCGTTGCCGTGCCCGGACGCCGGATTGGTCAGGACGGTGATCCTGTTCACGGAATCAGCTTGCCCGGGTTGAGGATTCCGGTCGGGTCGAGGGCGGCCTTGATCGCGCGCAGCACGGTCACCCCGAGGTCGCCCACCTCGTCGCGCATCCACGGGCGATGATCGGCGCCCACCGCGTGGTGGTGGGTGATGGTGGCGCCCGTGCGCACCATCGCATCCGACGCCGCGGCTTTGGCGGTGCGCCACTGCTCGATCGGGTTGCCGCGCTGCGCCGCGACGACGGTGAAGTACAGCGACGCCCCGGTCGGATAGATGTGCGAGATGTGGCACAGCACCAGCGCGGGAGTGCCGGAGTCGGCGAGCGAGCGGGTCAGCGCGTCGGTGACGGCCGCCTTCAGCGCGGGCACGTTCGACCAGGTGGTCGCGGTTTCGAGGGTCTCGCACAGCGCCCCGGCAGACAGCAGGGCGTCGCGTAGGTACGGCGCGTTGAACCGGCCGTGCTCCCACGCCCGGGCCGGCGCTTCGCCCAGCGACGTTGCGCCCTTGGCCAGCAACAGATTTCGTGTCTCGGCGTGCCGGCTCGCGACGTGGGCCTCGGTGCCCTCGAACGCCGTGACGGCCAGGCAGCCGCCGGTGATCTGCTGCTCGCCGATGCTTTCGGTGGTGGCGAGATTGACTCCGGTCTCGGCTTCGTCGGAGAGCCGGATCACGGTGGGCCCGGAGCCGGTCTGCACCACCGCACGCAGCGCGTCGGCGCCGGTCGCGAAGTCGGGAAACGACCACGCTTCGTAGCGGGTGACCTCGGGCACGGGATGCACGCGGACCCGCACCCGGGTGATGACGCCGAACGCCCCCTCCGAGCCGATCAGCACCTGGCGCAGATCCGGTCCCGCGGCCGACGCCGGCGCGCGGCCCAGGTCGAGCACGCCGGCCGGGGTGATCGCCCGTAGCCCGCGGACCATGTCGTCGAACCGGCCGTAGCCCGCCGAGTCCTGACCCGACGACCGGGTGGCGGCGAACCCGCCGATGGTGGCGAAGCAGAAGCTCTGCGGGAAGTGGCCGAGTGAGAATCCGCGCTCGGCCAGCAGTTTCTCCGCCTGCGGTCCGGTCAGGCCGGCACCGAGTTCGGCTTCCCCGGACACATCGTCGAGCGAGTGCAGTCGGTCGAAGCGGCGCAGGTCCAGCGACACCACCGCCTTGAAATCGCCCCGCAGCGGGTCGAGGCCGCCGACGACGCTGGTACCGCCGCCGAAGGGCACGATCGCGATGCTGTGGTCTGCGCAGAACCGCAGCAGGGCGGCCACGTCGTCGTCATCGCGGGGGACCAGCACGGCGTCCGGGGCGTCCTGCACGCCGAAGTCCTTGCGCCGCAGAAGGTCCAGGGTGGACTTGCCGCCGGCGCGCAGCAGTCGCCCGCGGTCGTCGACCACCACGTTGTCGGCGCCGACGATCGCGGTCATGGCGTCCAGATCGGCCCGCGACAGCGCCGACGGGCGCACCCGGACCTGCTCGAGCGTCGGTTCGGCGACGGCGTCGGCCTCGACGCCCAGTGCCTGGTGGAGCAACGAGCGGATGCCGGGGGACAGCGGGGTGGCTGCATTCGGGTCTCCCCAGGCGTTCCACGCCATCGGTGGGTCGGACGGGTGGCCATCATGCGCAGACATGCGTTACAGTATTACAGATGGTGTCAATCCGTAACCCCGATTCGAGCGTCGAACAGCGCATTCTCGACGCGGCGGCGGCGTGCATCCTCGCCTACGGCGTCGAGCGGACGACCATGACGGAGATCGCGCGGCGTGCCCGGGTCAGCCGGCCGACGATCTACCGCCGTTGGCCCGACATCCGATGGGTGATCGCCGAACTGCTCACCGTGCGGATCGCCGGCGTGCTCGAAGACGTGCCGGACCGCGGGCCCGGCCGGGAATCCATGGTCGAGCGCGTGGTCGCGGTCGCCGAACACCTCCGTAACGACGAGATCGTGCAGTCGGTCATCCGCAACGCGCCGGGCCTCGCGATGGTCTACATCGCCGAACGGCTCGGCACCAGCCAGCAGATCCTCATCGACGCGCTGGCCGACGCGATCACAGCGGGCCAGGAGGAAGGCAGCATCCGGTCCGGCGATCCGCACGAGATGGGTGCGATGTGCCTGCTCATCACCCAGTCGACCATCCAGTCGGCGCAGATGGTCGAGAAGCTCCTCGACGCCCGGGCCCTCAACGTCGAACTGGGCCGCGCCCTGAACGGATACCTCGCCCCATGACCGGCTCGACCGCATTGAACGCTGCGCGCCGCACGCAGGAGCTGACCGCCCTGGGCGACGGTGCGCCGCTGGATCTGATCGTCATCGGGGGCGGGATCACCGGCGCCGGGATCGCGCTGGACGCCGCGACGCGTGGGCTGTCGGTGGCGCTGGTCGAGAAGCACGACCTGGCGTTCGGCACCAGCCGGTGGAGTTCCAAGCTTGTGCACGGCGGGCTGCGCTACCTGGCCAGTGGCAACGTCGGCATCGCGCGGCGCAGCGCCGTCGAGCGCGGAATCCTGATGACGCGCAACGCGCCGCACCTGGTGCACGCGATGCCCCAGCTGGTTCCGCTGTTGCCCGAGATGAACCCCGCGTCGCGTGCGCTGGTCCGGTTCGGGTTCGCCGCCGGCGACGGACTGCGCAAGCTGGCGGGCACGCCGGCCTCGGTGCTGCCCCGGTCGCGGCGAATCGGGGTGTCCGAGACGGTCCGGCTGGCGCCGACCGTGCGCCGCGACGGCCTCGACGGCGCGCTGCTGGCCTATGACGGACAACTCGTCGACGACGCGCGCCTGGTGACCGCGGTGGCCCGAACCGCGGCCCAGCACGGCGCGCGCATCCTGACTCGCGTCGAGGCGGTCGCCGCGTCACGCACGTCGGTGACGCTGACCGACACCCTGTCCGGGGAGTCGATCGAGGTACGCGCCCGCGCCGTGGTGAACGCGACCGGCGTGTGGGCCGGACAGGTGGACCCGTCCCTGCGGCTGCGGCCCAGCCGCGGCACCCACCTCGTGTTCGACGCCGCCGCGTTCGGCAATCCCACTGCGGCGCTGACCATCCCGATCCCCGGGGAGATCAACCGGTTCGTGTTCGCGATGCCCGAGCAGTTGGGCCGGGTGTACCTGGGGCTGACCGACGAGGACGCACCGGGTCCGGTTCCCGACGTGCCGGAACCGACGCCCGGCGAGATGGCGTTCCTGCTCGACACCGTGAACACCGCGCTCGCGACCGCTCTGGGTTCCTCGGATGTGCTCGGGGCGTACGCCGGTCTGCGGCCGCTGATCGACACCGGCGGCGGTCGCACGGCCGACGTGTCGCGGGAGCACGCGGTCACCGAGTCGCCGACCGGGGTGCTGAGCGTTATCGGCGGCAAGCTCACCGAATACCGCTACATGGCCGAAGATGTGGTCGACCGGGCCGTCGCGGTGCGGGGTCTGTCGGCCCAGCCGTGCCGGACGCGCAACATGCCGCTCGTCGGTGCTCCGGCGAATCCCGTTGCCGCGCAACAGTCGTCGACGGACCTGCCCGGCTCGCTGGTCGAGCGCTACGGCGCCGAGGCGCCCAATGTGATCGCACGCGCCTCCTGCCCGCGGCCCGTCGACCCCGTCGCTGACGGCATCGACGTCACCCGGGCGGAATTCGAGTACGCGGTGACCCACGAGGGCGCGCTGACCGTCGACGACATCCTCGATAGGCGCACGCGCATCGGCCTGATCGCCGCCGACCGCGAGCGCGCACTGCCCGCCGCGGAAGAGATGCTGGCCACCGCGGAATAGGCGCGGGTTACAGCGGGATGTTCTTGTGGCGGCCGCGGCGTGCCGGGGCCTCGGCCAGCGCCTGCGTCAGCCTCGAGCGGGTGTGGGCGGGGTCGATCTTCTCGTCCACCACGCCGATCTCGATCGCGGAATCCACACCGCCGGCGATCTTCTCGTGCTCGATGGCCAGCGCCTCGTGCAGCGACTCGCGCTCCTCGGGCGCGGCGGCGGCCAGCTTCTTCTTGTGCAGGATGCCGACGGCGGCCTTCGCGCCCATCACGGCGACCTCGGCCTCGGGCCACGCGAACACCTTGGTGGCGTTCAGCGATCGCGAGTTCATCGCGATGTAGGCGCCGCCGTAGATCTTGCGGGTCACCAGCGTGACGCGGGGCACCGACGACTCGCCGAAGGCGTGCAGCAGCTTGGCGCCGCGACGGACCACGCCGCCCCACTCCTGATCCACACCGGGCAGGTAGCCCGGCACGTCGACGACCACGACCAGCGGGATGCCGAAGGCGTCACACAGGCGCACGAAACGCGCCGACTTCTCGGCACTTTCGGAGTTCAGACAGCCGCCCAGGCGCAGCGGGTTGTTGGCGATCACGCCGACGGTGCGCCCGGCCAGCCGGCCCAGGCCGACCACGATCGACGGCGCCCAACGCGACTGGAACTCCTCGAACGGCACGCCCTCGTCCAACAGAGCCTCGACCAGCGGGTGCACGTCGTAGGCACGCCGCGCCGACTCGGGCAGCAGCGCCTTGAGGTCGGTGTCGCCGGCCTCGGCCTTGGTGCGGTCGAAATGCCCCTGCTGGCAGAACAATCCGACCAGACGGCGACCGCGCTCGTAAGCATCGAGCTCGTCGTCGGCGACGATGTGGCACACGCCGGACTTCTTGTGGTGCGCCTCGGGGCCGCCGAGGGAGACCATGTCGACGTCTTCGCCGGTGACACTGCGCACGACGTCGGGTCCGGTGACGAACACCTTGCTGTCCGGGGCCATCACGATCACGTCGGTGAGCGCGGGGCCGTAGGCGGCGCCGCCGGCCGCGAAGCCGACCACCACCGAGATCTGCGGGATGTAGCCCGACGCGCGGATCATCGCCTCGAACACCAGCCCGACCGCGTGCAGCGCCTTGACGCCCTCGGCCAGCCGGGCGCCTCCTGAGTGCCAGATGCCGACGATGGGGCTCTGCTCGTCGATCGCGACGTCATAGGCGTTGACGATGTGCGCGCAACCCTCCACGCCCATCGCGCCGCCCATGACGGTTCCGTCGGTGCAGAACGCGATCGTCCGCACGCCGTTGACGGTGCCAGCGGCGGCGAGCACCCCCGACTTGTCGCGCTCGTGCAGCAGCTCGACGCTGCCGTCGTCGAAGAAGGTCGACAGCCGCAGCAGCGGATCGCGCGGGTCGAGGGAGTCGTCAACTGCTTCGGGGAGGCGGTTTTCGATGGTCGTCATATGTTCTCCTGCTTGTCAGTACTTCCCGAAGGCGAGTGCGACGTTGTGCCCGCCGAATCCGAACGAATTGTTGATGGCGTAGTCGTAATTGCCCGGCCGAGGGCCGCCCGCGACGACATCGAGGTCGATCTCGGGATCGAGGTTCTTCAAGTTGAGGGTGGGGGGAATGATGCCGCTGCGCAGCGTCTGCACCGTGAGGATCGACTCCACCGCGCCCACTGCGCCGACAGAGTGGCCCAGCGCGGACTTGGGTGCGTAGACGGCGGGCCGGTGCCCGCGCATCGCGTTGTTGATGGCCTTGCCCTCCGCGACGTCACCGACGCTGGTGCCGGTGGCGTGCGCGTTGACGTGGTCGATGTCCGACGGCTGCAGCCCGGCCAGCTCGATGGCCCGTGCCATCGCGTAGCCCGCCCGCTCACCGTCGGGGTCCGGCGCCACCATGTGGTAGCCGTCGGAGGTGATGCTCGCGCCCATCAGGCGTGCCAGGATCGTCGCGCCGCGCGCCTTGGCGTGTTCCTCGGTCTCGATCACCATCAGCGCCCCGGCCTCGCCGAACACGAAGCCGTCGCGGTCCTTGTCGAAGGGCCTGCAGGCGCCGGCGGGGTCGTCGTTGTTGGTCGACATCACGATGCGCATCTGCGCGAAACCGGCGATCGGCACCGCCTCGATGCGCTGCTCGACGCCACCGCAGATCGCGATGTCGGCCTCACCGAGCACGATGTTGCGCCACGCCTGCGCGATGCCCTCCGAACCCGACGCACACGCCGAAACCGGGGTGACCACCCCGGCCCTGGCATGGCGTTCGAGCCCGACGACGGCGGACGGGCCGTTGGGCATGTACATCTGCACCGCCAGCGGGGACACGGCGGTGATTCCGCGATCCCGCATGCCGTCGTAGGCGAACACCAGCGCCTCGGCACCGCCGAGGCCGGTCCCGATCGACACCAGCATGCGCCTGCTGTCGACCTCGGGGTTGCCGGCGTTCTCCCAGACACGACGCCCCAGCACGGTGGCCATCTTCTGCGGGTACGACATCCGCCGGTTCTCGGCGTCGGTCAGTTCCCCGACGAAGTCCTCGAGCAGATGGCCGCCGATGCGCACCGGCAGATCGAACTCCTCGACGAAGGGATCGTCGAGCAGACGGATGCCGCTCTTGCCCTCCAGCAGCGCCTTCCAGGTGCCCTCGGCATCGGTGGCGACGCTCGTCGTCATCGCCATCCCGGTCACCACGACATCGGGAAGTCCGCTACCAGTTGTCGGCGAAGCCATGCTGGGGCGCGTGTCCTTCCTGCTACGTGTTCTCTACTTGTCGGCCCTGGTCACTCGTCAGCCCTAGTAGCGACCGAAGGCCAGAGCCACATTGTGGCCGCCGAAGCCGAACGAGTTGTTGATGGCGTAGCGGTAGTCGCCGTATCGAGGCTCACCCGCGACGACATCGAGATCGATCTCAGGGTCGGGCGTCTCGTAGTTCAGCGTCGGCGGGATGACACCGTCACGCAGCGCCATGACCGTCAACGCCGACTCCAGGGCGCCCACCGCACCGATCGAGTGGCCCAGCGCCGACTTCGGTGCGTACACCGCGGCGTGGTCCACACCGGCGACCCGGATCGCATTCGCCTCGGCAGTGTCACCGATCGAGGTGGCCGTGGCGTGTGCGTTGACGTGCTGGATGTCCTTGGGCTCCAGGCCCGCGGTCTCCATCGCACGCTTCATCGCCTGACCCGCCCGCAGGCCGTCGGCCGCGGGAGCCACCATGTGGAAGGCGTCGGAGGTGATGCCTGCGCCCATCAGCCGTGCCAACGGCGTGGCGCCGCGGGCCTTGGCGTGCTCCTCGGTCTCGATGATCATCAGGGCGCCGGCCTCGCCGAAGACGAAGCCGTCACGGTTCTTGTCGAACGGCCGCGATGCTCCCGCCGGATCCTCGTTGTTGGTCGACATCGCGCGCATCATCGAGAACGCCGCGATCGGCAGCGCCTCGATGCCGCCTTCGACACCGCCGCAGACCGCGAAGTCGGCGTCACCCATCACGATCGAACGCCACGCGTGGGCGATCGCCTCCGAACCCGACGAGCACGCCGACACCGGGGTGATGACCCCGGCGCGGGCGCCCAGTTCGAGACCGGCGACGGCCGCCGCACCGTTCGGCATGATCATCTGTACGGCGAGCGGCGACACCTTGCGGGGGCCGCCCTCGTTCATCGCGTCGTAGGTCTCGACGATCTTCTCGCCGCCACCCAGACCGGTACCGATGACCACCGCGAACCGGTCGGGGTCGACCTCGGGCTTGCCCGCGGTCTCCCACAACCGGCCCGACAGCAGCTTCGACATGCGCTGCACGTAGGACATGCGGCGCATGTCGAGCCGGGACATGTGGCTGTCGACGTTGTCGACCAGGTGGCCACCGATGCGCACCGGCAGGTCCCACTTGGTGACGAAGTCGTCCTCCAGAATCCGGATGCCGCTTTCGCCCGCCAGCAGGCCCTTCCACGTGCTCTCGATGTCGCCGGCGAGGGCCGTGGTGGCCTCGACGGCGGTCACCACGACGCTCGGGAAACCTCCGTTAGCAGTGGAAGGCCTGCTCATTCTGCCGCGAACTTCTCGCGCAGGGCGGCAGCGGCCTCGGGGTTCTCTTCTTCCAGCTTCTGGATGTAGGCGACGACGTCACCGACGGTGCGCAGACCGGCGAGGTCCTCGTCGGGGATCTTCACGCCGTACTTGTCCTCGGTCTGCACGGCGATCTCGACCATCGACAGCGAGTCGATGTCCAGGTCGTCGACGAAGGACTTCTCCGGGGTCACCTCGGAGGGCTCGATACCGGTGACCTCTTCGATGATCTCGGCGAGACCGGCGATGATTTCTTCCTGACTGGCGGGCACAGTGGCTCCTTCTATTTCTATTTTCGGGTTGTTACCTGGTGAAACGATGGGGTCGTGCTCTCGTCACCGGGCGGCGCGCAGGGCTTCCGCGAGTCCGTCCAGATCGGAGGGGGTCTTGATGGGATGGGTCGGGGTGCCCTTGAGCTCACGCTTGGCGATGCCGCTCAGCGTCCCGGCCGGGGGGAACTCGACGAGCGCGGTGGCTCCGAGCTCGCGCAGGGTGTCGTTGCACAGGTCCCAGCGCACCGGACGGGTCATCTGGGCGACGAGCTTGGTCATCGCGTCGGCGGCCGACGCGACCGGACGGCCGTCGGCGTTGGACAGCAGCGTGACGGTCGGCTCCGACGGGGTGATCCGGCCGGCGACGGCGGCGTACTCGTCCAGGGCCGGGGCCATGTACCGGGTGTGGAACGCGCCCGCGGTCGCGAGCGGGCGGACCCGGGCGCGTGCCGGCGGGTCCTCGGCCAGCTTCTCCAGTGCTGCGACGGCACCCGCGGCGACGATCTGTCCGGTCGCGTTGCGGTTCGCCGGAACCAGGTCGAGGGCGTCGAGTCGGGCGAGCACCTCGGCCTCGTCGCCACCGAGCAGCGCCGACATGCCGGTGGGCTCCAGCGCACAGGCCTTGGCCATCTCGCGGCCGCGGGTGGCGGCCAGGGCGACGGCCTCGTCGGCGGTGATCACGCCGGCGATCGCGTACGCGGCGATCTCGCCGACCGAGTGTCCCGCTGCGACGATCTCCTCGGTGCCGGTCAGGATGTCCCGTGCGGACAGTTCCTCGTAGGCCAGCAGCGTGGCGGCCACCACGAGGGGCTGGGTCACCGCGGTATCGGTGATCTCCTCGGCGTCGGCGGTGGTGCCGAGCCGTGCCAGGTCCAGGCCGCTGATCGCCGACCACGACGCGATGCGCGTCGCGGCGCCGGGGAGCTCCAGCCACTCGGCGAGCATGCCGGGAGTCTGGGAGCCCTGTCCGGGCGCGAGGAATGCAAGCACTGTCTTGTCAGGCACGTCTCTAAGAAAACATTGTGAAGACGGTTTTGCGCCGTGTAAGAGACTATGAACTCTTTCTTAGGTTTTTGTGGAGAGCCCACAAAACCGCATGTGATGCGACGTCACCGAGACCGCATCGCAATGTGTCACCTCGGAGAAGGCACCGCAGATGTGACCGATGCAACAGCAGTGACCTGCTCAGATCCGGCCCTTGATGGAGTGCTCGCCTGCGCTTGACGCCGCAGTCGGCCCACCGTGGAGGCCACTCGCAGCACGTAGGCGTCCCGGGGAACCGTGGCGTCACGGCCCGTGAAGTCTGCGATCCGTTTGAGCCGGTAGCGGACGGTATTTGGATGAACGAACAATTTGCGCGCGCAGGCTTCGATCGCGCCACCGGAGTCGAGGTAGGCGTCGAGTGTCTCCACCAGCGTGGGTCCGGCGTCCGCGAGCGGGCGCATCACGTCCGCTTCCAGGGCGGCGGCGGCCGAGGCGTCGCCGAGCAGCGCCCGTTCGGGAAGCAGCTCGCGGGCGGCCACCGGGCGCGGCGCGCCCGCCCAGCCGGCGACGGCGTTCATCCCGGCGATGGCCTCGGTGGCGCTGAGGTGGGCCGCGCCCAGCGTCGGCGCCATCGGCCCGATGACCACCGGACCGTCACCGAACACCGTCATCAACTCCGACAGGAAGCGGTCGGTGTGCGACAACCCGCCCGAGACGACGGTGACCAGCCAGGTGCCGTGGACGTCGGCCAGGGCCGCCCTGCCGTTGCGGGTGGCGACGTCGTGCACGTCCTCGCTCGTCAGGTCCATCCGGTCGGGGCGCGGCAACCCGACGATCACCGTCGCCGCCGCGGTGGCGTCCCAATTCAGCGCGGCGGCCTGCGACTGCAGATCGGGTCCGATGTCGCCGCGCACCACGGCGTCGATCAGGTTCGCCTCCATCCGGGTGTCCCACGCACCGCGGGCCTCGGCCTGGTCGGCGTAGGCGGTGGCCGCGGCGAAGGCCAGATCACGGCTGTAGCGCAGGATGCCGGCCGTCAGCGCGGTGAGCTGTTCCTCGCTGCGCGCCAGCAGCGGGACGACCTCCTCGAAGTACTCCATCGTCACGCGCACCATCTCCACCGACTGGCGCAGCGCGATGCGCCTGCGCAGATCCTGCGGCACCACCTCGAACGCCTGCGCGGTGTAGCTGACATCGCTGTCGGGCTGGCGCATCCACTCGACGAAGTTCACCACCGCCGTCTGCACGACCAGCTGCACGCTGGCCCGCTGCGAGGCCTCCAGATCGGCGAAGAACGGCAGCCGTTCCTCCATGTAGTGGACGGCCTCGGTCGCCAGCCGTCCGGAATACTGCTTGAGTCTGCGCAGCGCGGAGTCGGGAACGTTCTCCAGCACCTCGACCGTCGAGCGGGGCGGGATGTACCGATTGTTGTCGGCCATCCCTAAAAGCTACGCCGCGATTTCGTGCAGGACCTCCAATTCAGGCCACGCCCGGATCCGACGTCTGCTCCGGCGCCGCCATCACATTGTCGATCTCGTACTTGCGGGCCGCCTCGACCGCCACCGCCATGTCGATGTTGCCGTCGCGGGCGAGACCTTCCAGCACCGCGACCGTGATCGACTCGGCGTCGGTGTTGTAGTAACGCCGCGCCGCCGGCCTGGTGTCGGAGAAGCCGAAGCCATCGGTGCCGAGCGTGATGTAGGTGCCGGGCACCCACGGCCGGATCTGCTCGGGCACCGCCCGCATCCAGTCCGACACGGCCACCACGGGGCCCTCGGCGTCGGCGAGCGCCTGGGTGATGTACGGCGTGCCGGCCGTGCGCTCCGGATGGCGCAGCGCCTCCTTCTCGATCGCCACACCGTCGCGGTTGAGCTCACCCCAGCTGGTCACCGACCACACGTCGGCCGCGACGTCCCACTCCTCGGCGAGCATGTCGGCGGCGTTGAGCGCCGAGGGCATCCCGACTCCGGACACCAGGATCTGGGCGCGGTGACTGCGCTTGTCCGGCGCCTGCCGGTAGCGGTAGATCCCGCGCAGCAGACCCTCGACGTCCAGGTCCTCCGGCTCCGCCGGCTGCACGTAGGGCTCGTTGTAGATCGTCACGTAGAAGTAGACGTTCTCCGGGTTCTCGCCGTACATGCGGTGCAGGCCGCTCTCGATGATGTAGGCGATCTCGTAGGCGAACGCCGGGTCGTAGGCGACGACGGCCGGGTTGGTCGCGGCCAGCAGCAGCGAATGCCCGTCGGCGTGCTGCAAACCCTCGCCGACCAGCGTCGTGCGGCCGGCCGTCGCTCCGAGCACGAAACCGCGCGCCATCTGATCGGCCGCAGCCCACAGGCCGTCGCCGGTGCGCTGGAACCCGAACATCGAATAGAAGATGTAGACCGGGATCATCGGCTCGTTGTGGGTGGCATAGGACGTGCCGACCGCGGTGAACGACGCCGTCGAGCCTGCCTCGTTGATGCCCTCGTGCAGGATCTGGCCGATTTCGCTCTCCTTGTAGGCCAGCATCAGCTCCGCGTCGACCGAGGTATAGAGCTGGCCGTTGCGGTTGTAGATCTTCAGGCTGGGGAACCACGAGTCCATCCCGAACGTGCGGGCCTCGTCGGGGATGATCGGGACTATCCGATCCCCGATGTTCTTGTCCCGCAACAGCTCCTTGAACGTCCGCACGGTCGCCATCGTGGTGGCCACCTCCTGCTTGCCCGAGCCCTTCTTCAGCGCCTTGTAGGTGTCGCGGCCGGGCAGCTGCAGGGTCTTGCTCTTGGTGCGGCGCTCGGGCAGGAACCCGCCAAGGGCGCGGCGCCGGTCGAGCATGTAGCGGATCTCCGGCGCCTCAGGACCGGGGTGGTAGTAGGGCGGCAGGTAGGGGTCGTTCTCGATCTGCTCGTCGGAGATCGGGATGCGCTGGGCGTCGCGGAAATCCTTGAGGTCTTGCAGCGCAAGCTTTTTCATCTGGTGCGTGGCGTTGCGGCCCTCGAAGTGCTTGCCCAGGGTGTAGCCCTTGATGGTCTTGGCCAGGATGACCGTCGGCTGACCCTTGTGTTCCATCGCCGCGTGGTACGCGGCGTAGACCTTGCGGTAGTCGTGGCCGCCGCGCTTGAGGTTCCAGATCTCCCGATCGGTCATCGGCTCGACGAGCGCCTTGGTCCGCGGATCGCGGCCGAAGAAGTGGTCGCGCACGTAGCCGCCGTCGTTGGCCTTGTAGGTCTGGTAATCGCCGTCGGGGGTGGTGTTCATCAGGTTCACCAGCGCGCCGTCGCGGTCGGCGTGCAGCAGCGCGTCCCACTCGCGGCCCCACACCACCTTGATCACGTTC
The DNA here is from genome assembly GCF_010729305.1 of Mycolicibacterium psychrotolerans. NCBI lineage: Bacteria > Bacillati > Actinomycetota > Actinomycetes > Mycobacteriales > Mycobacteriaceae > Mycobacterium > Mycolicibacterium psychrotolerans. The sequence continues at coordinate 3,099,109 of NZ_AP022574.1, forward strand.
CAGCCCGCACCGCGGAAGAACGACTCGAGCTCCTGGATGATCTTGCCGTTGCCGCGCACCGGGCCGTCGAGGCGCTGCAGGTTGCAGTTCACCACGAACGTGAGGTTGTCCAGCGCCTCGTTGGCCGCCACCTGGATCAGTCCGCGGCTTTCCGGCTCGTCCATCTCGCCGTCGCCGAGGAACGCCCAGACGTGCTGGTTGGTGGTGTCCTTGAGGCCCCGGTCCTGCAGGTAGTGGTTGAACCGCGCCTGATAGATCGCGTTCATCGGGCCCAGGCCCATCGAGACCGTGGGGAACTCCCAGAAGTCGGGCATCAGCCGCGGGTGCGGGTAGGACGGCAGGCCGCCGCCGGCGTGGCTGTGCTCCTGGCGGAAGCCGTCGAGCTGGTCGGAGCTGAGCCGGCCCTCCAGGTACGCGCGGGCGTAGATGCCGGGCGAGGCGTGGCCCTGGATGAACACCTGGTCGCCGCCGCCGGGGTGGGATTTGCCGCGGAAGAAGTGGTTGAAGCCGACCTCGTAGAGCGCCGCCGAGGACGCGTACGTGGAGATGTGGCCGCCGACGCCGACGCCGGGCCGCTGCGCCCGGTGCACCATGATCGCGGCGTTCCACCGGATCCAGGCCCGGTAGCGGCGCTCGACGTCCTCGTCGCCGGGGAACCACGGTTCGAGTTCGGTGGGGATCGTGTTGACGTAGTCGGTCGACGTCAGCGACGGGATCGCCACCCGCTGCTCGCCGGCGCGTTCGAGCAGCCGCAGCATCAGGTAACGCGCCCGCGACGGCCCGGAACGCTCGAGAAGATCGTCGAAGGACTCCAGCCACTCGCCGGTCTCGTCGGGATCGATGTCGGGCAGGTAGGACGCCACCCCCTCCCGGATGACGCGAACGCGATCGTGTTCGGCTGTGCTGCTGGAGTTTTGGGCCAGATCCTGGCGCACGAACTCGGTGGTCAACTTCCGCTCCTTGTCAGGCGGTTTCGCGCACGCGATCGGCCGAGTGGGTCTGCTCGCTCTTCATGTGCACAGGTGGGTTCCATCCTTCTCCAATCCTGCCCCATGTGCAGCACCGGGTGTGAACGGTTGCATTTAGTACACCCAACCCGTTGATCGGCCGGTAACGTCTGCAGACCGTGCTGATCGGTTGGGGGAGCGCCGCCCGTGTGCGGTTGGCCGCCTTCGCGACCGGCACCGTCGCGGCGTTGGCGATGGTGGTCGTCGGCTGTACGAACGTCACCGACGGTGCCGCCTCGGCGCCCGAGGGCGAGGCGCCGCTGTACCGGGCGTCGGTGTCGGCCTCGCTCGAGGAGTCCGCCGCGAGTTCGTCGGCGCGTGAATCCGAACGCCAAGCCTCGCTGACCACCCAGGCGGTGCAGAGCACCTGCGAGACGATGAGCTCGAGCAGTGCCGACGCGATCGCCGCGGTCAACACCTACGTCGACGCGTTCAACACCGATCCGGGCGGCTCGGCGAGCAACGCAGGCCCCGCCGTCGACGCGCTGAACCAGAGCGCGGACCTGGTGGCGAGCGGCATGAGCGACGCGTTGCCCGGGGAGCTGCGCGACGCGCTGACCGGCTGGGTCGACGCGGCGCGGGCAGTCGCGACCGCGATCGCAGGCAACTATCCGGCCGATGATTTCAACGCCGCGATCGCCCGCCTCAACGACGCGAAGACCACCGCACTGGACCGTTGCGATGCGGCGTTCCGGTGACGTTGCCGCCAGATGGCTTGCCGTCGTCACCCGGCGTGCGACGATAGGGGGCAACGTGGCACAGCGCACAGCGCACAGCGTGCCGACCAGACGCAAGGAGGACTGACCGTGGTGTCGGCGGGTGACCCCCCGAACTACGCCCGCAAGCTGGGCATCCAAAAAGATCAGGTTGTGCAGGAACTGGGCTGGGACTCCGACGTCGATGACGACATCCGGGCCGACATCGAAGACGAGTGCGGTGGTGAACTCCTCGACGAGGACGCCGACGAGGTAGTCGACGTGGTGCTGCTGTGGTGGCGCGACGACGACGGAGACCTCGTCGACACGCTGATGGACGCGATCACGCCGCTGGCCGACGATGGTGTCATCTGGGTCGTCACGCCCAAGACCGGCCAGCCCGGTCATGTGCAGCCCGCCGAGATCGCCGAGTCGGCGCCCACGGCCGGCCTGATGCAGACCTCGTCGGCCAATCTCGGCGACTGGATCGCCAGCAGGCTGGTGCAACCGAAATCCAAGGCCGCAGGGCGGCGATGACTTTCCGATGAGGCAGGTCGGCGACATCGCGCCGGACTTCACGCTCGCCGATCAGAACAACCAGCGGGTGTCGTTGAGCGCGTTCCGCGGCACGAAGAACGTGCTGCTGGTCTTCTTCCCGCTCGCCTTCACCGGGATCTGTCAGCGCGAGCTCGACGAGATCCGCGATCACCTCGACGACTTCGTCGACGACGCGACGGCCACGCTGGCGATCTCGGTGGGTCCGTCGCCCACCCACAAGGTGTGGGCCGGGCAGCGTGGGTTCACGTTTCCGGTGCTGTCGGACTTCTGGCCGCACGGCGCGGTGAGCCAGGCTTACGGCGTCTTCAACGACGCGTCCGGCTTCTCGAACCGGGGCACGATCGCCGTCGACCGCGACGGGGTGGTGCGGTTCGCCGACTGCAGGCAGCCGGGGGAGGCGCGCGATCAGGCAGTGTGGAGGGCGGCGCTGGACGCGGTGCGGGGCTGACTTCCGCGCCGAGTGTGCGCGCAGGGCGGGATTCTCGCGGTTTCGGCGCCCTGGACGCACGCTCGAGTGAATTTCAGATTCGCCGCGCCCGCCGATTATGCTGCCCGGGATCGGGCGCGTAGCTCAGTGGTAGAGCTCTGGTTTTACACACCAGCGGTCGGCGGTTCGATACCGTCCGCGCCCACCGTTCAGCAGCAGCCGGTCGCCTTCCGTTCGGCCAGGTGCGCATGCGCGGCGTTGTCGCCGCCGCGGACCGCGCCGACGAACTCGTCGAGGTCGATCCGGCGTCCGCCCAGCCACGTCCCCGCCACAGTGACACGCTCGACGAGATCCGCGGGGTCGACGGCCCACGGGTCGGCGGTGAGTTCGACGAAATCGGCGAGCTTGCCGGGGGTGATCGAGCCGATGAGGTGATCGCGGCGCAACGTGCGGGCCGCGTCGATGGTCTGCGCGCGCCAAGCCCGGTCCAGTGGGATCGCCTGCTCCGGACAGTGCACGGTGCCTTTGCGGGTGCGCCGCGTGACCGCGGTGGCGATGTTGACGATGGGCGTCGGCGGCGACACCGAACCGTCGTTGTGCAGCGACACGCACGCCCCGGAGTCGACGGCGTCGGCGAATGCCGACCACCGCGCCCCGTGCTGCGGCTCGAACATCGCGCCGTCGAGCAGCTCGCCCCAGTAGTAGTACTGGAACGGCGCCAGACAGACGTGCACGCCCAGCCGGGCCGCGCGCTCGAAGTGCCCCCGGGTGCCCGCACCGCAGTGCTCCAGCCGCCAGCGGTGGTCGCTGCCCGTCAGGCCGTGCCGGTCCAGTGCGTCCTCGTAGGCGTCGAGCGCGAGGTCGAGCGCCAGGTCGCCGTTGGCGTGGAAGGCCATCTGCCAGCCGGCCGGCGCCGCCCGGTCGAGGATCGCGTCGAGCTGCTCGCGGCTGTAGTTCATCGACCGCGCCCCGCCGGCCACCGCCGGATCGATGCCTGCGGTGCGGGTGGCCTCGCTGTCGAGGTAGGGGAACGAGATCGCGATGTTGCCGACCCACGGCGAGCCATCGGTCCACAGCTTGACCCCGGTCTTGGTCAGCCACTCGTCGCCCGCGGTGAATGTCGTCGGTTCCGCATAGGTGTCGGTGACCGACATCTCCCACATGCTGACCCGCAGCGGGCACGACGGCGCGGCGGCGAGTGCCTCGTAGCCGGCGGCGAACCTGGGGTCGTAGGTCATGTCCGACGTCGAGGTGTAGCCGCCGCGCGCCATCAACGCGAAGTAGCCGGCCGCCGAAACCAGCGGGTCGCCCATCTGCTCCATCAGCGGCATCGTCACCGCCGTCACCACGGGGAGTTCGAACCCTTGCCCGTTCAGCGTCCCGTCGGCGTTGCGGCCGAATTTCCCGGCGACCGGATCGGCCGGTGGGGTGGCGTCCCAGCCGTGGCGTCGGATCACCGCGGAGTTGAAATACACGCCGTGGCCGGAGTTGTCGGTGACCACGGTGATGCGGTCGCCGAAGATCTCGTCGAGTTCGCCGGCCTGCGGTGCCGGATGTCCGTGCAGCAGTGCGTCATACCCGGCGAACCACAGCGGCGTCTCGGGATCGGTGTGGGCCAGCGCGTCGGCGAAGATGGCACGGACGTCGGACCAGCTCGCAGCGACCCACGGCGCGATCGAGCGGGCGGGCGCCTGGGTGGCGATCCCGCTGATCAGTGGATGTCCGTGCGGTTCAACGAAACCCGGCGCGAGGACGGCGGCGCCGGTGTCGACGACCTCGGCGCCGGGCAGCGCGTCGCGGCACTCGGCGACCGTGCCCACCGCGACGATCCGCCCGCCGGACACCGCCACCGCCTCGGCCCGCGGCACGGTCTCGTCCATGGTGATGACGGTCCCTGCCTTCAAGATCACCTCGGTCATGGGCACAGTGTGACACCGATGTGACAAGCTGCCGGGGTGTTCGCAGCAGTCGGCCGGGGCCGCGCAGCCGGGATCGCGGCGGGCGTGCTCGCCGACCGCGTGTTCGGCGATCCGTCGCGGGGGCACCCGGTAGCGCTGTTCGGCAGCGCCGCAGCGGGGCTCGAGCGACGTGTCTACGCCGACAGTCGCAGCGCCGGTGCCCTGCACACGGCTGCACTGCTCGGCGTCGTCGCCCTCGCCGGAGCCGCGGCCGAACGCACCGGCCGGCGCGCCGGCGTCGTCGCCGAGACGGTGTGTGTCGCCGGCGCGACGTTCACCGCGCTGGGCGGTACGTCGCTGACCCGCACCGGCGCGCAGATGGCCGATCTGCTGGCGGCAGGCGACCTCGACGCAGCCCGCCGCCTGTTGCCGTCGCTGTGCGGACGGGACCCGTCGGTGCTCGACGCCGCCGGCCTGACCCGCGCCGCGCTGGAGTCGGTCGCGGAGAACACCTCCGACGCGCAGGTGGGTCCGCTGGTGTGGGCGGCGCTGGGCGGAATCCCGGCGGTGCTGGTGTACCGCGCGGCCAACACGCTCGACGCGATGATCGGCAACAAGTCGCCGCGCTACCTGCGGTTCGGCTGGGCCGCAGCTCGACTCGACGATCTGCTGAACCTGGCCGCGGCCCGGCTGACGGGCCTGTTCGTCGTGGCGTGCGCGCCGGTGGTGGGCGGCTCGCAGGCCGGCGCGGTGCGGGCCTGGCGCCGGGACGCGAGCAGGCACCCCAGTCCCAACGCGGGGGTCGCCGAGGCGGCGTTCGCCGGCGCGCTGGGGATCCGGCTGGGGGGGCCGACGCAATACGCCCACGAGCTGGAGATTCGCCCGACACTGGGCGACGGGCGGGCGCCCGACATCGCGGATCTGGCGCGAGCCGTGCGGTTGTCGCGCGCCGTGCAGGTCGTCGCGGCAGCCGCCGCGGTCAGCGTCGCCTGCCGTACCGGTCGGCGAGCTTGTCCTGCCGTGTGACGGGTTCGGCCGCCGCCTTCTCCTGCCTGCGGGCCTTCACCTCGGCGTAGACGAAGTAGCCCACGCCGATCGGGGCGATGATGCCGAACGCGATCCACTGGATGCCGTAGGACAGGAACGGTCCGGCGTCCAGACGCGGCAGCGGGACCACGCCGAGGCCCCCGGGCTGGTCGTCGACCAACTGCAGATAGGACCCGGCCAGCGGAACACCGGTCAATGCGGAGACCTGGCCGGGATTGATCGAATAGACCTGCTGCACACCGGCGTCCCGGAACGGAGCCTTACCGGCGGGCACCGGCTCGGCGTCGCGCAGCCGGGCGGTGATCGTCACGGTGCCCGTCGGGGCGGCGTCGAACTCCGGTACCGCGGTGCCTTGCACCGGCTTGACATAGCCGCGGTCGACGAGCACGGTCGGGCCGCCGTCGACGGCGAACGGCACCAGCACCTCGAAGGCAGGGTCACCGTCGATCACCCGCAGCCGGGCCAGCACCTGCGCGTCGTCGAGGTATCTGCCCGTCGCAGTCACGCGCTTCCACTGCTGATCGGGCGCCGCCGAATCCTGCTGGGGTAGAAGCGTGGTCAGCGGTACCGGCTCGGCGTCCAACGAGGCGGCGATCTGCGAGTTCTCGCGGGAGGTCTTGGTGTTCTTGCCCAGCTGCCACGGCGCCAGCACCGTGAAGCACAGATAGGCGAACGCGATCACCACGACGTAGAGCGCCAGCCATTGCGGCCGCAGCAGGAAGGTCAGCCGGCGCATCGTCAGACCGCCTGTCGCCGCTCGGCCAGTTGGTCGTCCACCCACCCGTGCAGCCCGGGCAGCGCGGCGTCGATCACCGTGAACACGTCCTCGAAGTCGTCCCGGGTGCCGTAGTAGGGATCGTCCACGTCAGGGACGTGGGCGCCCGAGCGCGGGTCGAAGGACCGCAGCATGCGCAGTCGCTCGGTGGGCACCCCCAGGTGGGCCAACATGCGCTGATGCTCGCGGCCCAGCGCGATCACCAGATCGGCGCTCAGATGGTCATCACCGATCTGGGTGGCGCGGTGCGCGGTCGGGTAGCCGTGGCCGCGCAACGTGTCAGAGGCGCGGCGGTCTGCGGGCTCACCCTCGTGCCAGTGGCCGGTGCCTGCGCTGCTGACGCGCACGACGTCGGCCAGTCCGCGCTCGGCGATCTGATGGGCGAACATCTTCTCCGCCATCGGGCTGCGGCAGATGTTGCCCGAACAGACGAACGTGACGTGCAGCAGCTCAGACACCCAGCACCTCCCGCAGGGCGTCGACGCTGTCGACATGGGCCAGCGCACCGCTGGGGCGGTCGGTGAAGTCGTCGCGGCCGTAGCCCCAGTCGACGACGATGGTGCCGATGCCGTGCGCCGCGGCGCCCTCGACGTCGTGCGACCGGTCGCCGATCATCACCACCCGGTCGGGGACCGGCGCGAGCTGATCGAGGGCGTGGGCCAGCACGTCGGCCTTGCGTGCGCGGGTGCCGTCGACGCTGGCGCCTGCGATCACCTCGAACCGGCCGTCGAGTTCGAAGTGGGCGAGGATGCGCCGCGCGGTCGGCTCGGCCTTCGACGTGGCCACCGCCAACCGCACCCCGGCCGCCGCCAGGTCGGCCAGCAGGTCCGGGACGCCCGTGAAGGGCCGGTTCATCGACCAGCCGCGGCTCGTGTAGTCCGCGCGGTAGGCCGCGATCGCCCCGTCGACGCGCTCACCCAACCCCATCGACTCCAGCGTGTGCAGCATGGGCGGCCCGACGATGCGGCTGACCAGGTCACCCTCGGGAACGGTGGCGCCGACGGCGGTCAGGGCGTGGCGGAAGCTGGCCACGATGCCCTCGGCGGAGTCGGTCAGGGTGCCGTCCAGATCGAAGATCACCAGATCGCCGCGGCGCAGGCGGGCGACGCCGGCTGAGCTGTCCAGCATGTCGGTCACCCGCCCATTGTCCCTGATGCCCGGAGTGGCTGGACCCGCGCACTACTGTCGTGATGTGGCATGTCAGCTGGTGATGCGATGACGGTGCGGCTCGCCGACGTCATCGAGGTGCTCGACACGGCCTACCCGCCGCGGCTGGCGCAGAGCTGGGACTCCGTCGGCCTGGTGTGCGGCGATCCCTCGGAGCCGGTCGAGTCGGTGACGGTCGCAGTGGACGCGACGGCCGAGGTGGTGGCGACGGTGCCCGAACGCGGCCTGCTGCTGGCGCACCATCCTCTGCTGCTGCGCGGGGTGGACACGGTGGCCGCCGACACCGCCAAGGGCGCTCTGCTGCACGCCATGATCCGGACCGGCCGCGCACTGTTCACCGCGCACACCAACGCCGACAGCGCCGACCCGGGCGTCTCCGACGCGCTGGCCGCTGCGCTGGGCCTGGAGGTCACCGACGTCCTGTCCCCGGTGCCGGCCGGACCCGCGCTCGACAAGTGGGGCGTGTACGTCCCGCCCGAGAACGCCGACGCGGTGCGGGCGGCGATGTTCGGCGCAGGCGCGGGTCAGGTCGGCGACTACTCGCAGTGCAGTTGGAGCGCCTCGGGCCTCGGCCAGTTCCTGCCCGGGGACGGCGCCTCGCCGGCGATCGGCTCTGTCGGGACGGTGGAACACGTCGCTGAATACCGGGTGGAGATGGTGGCGCCCCGGTCGCGGCGGACCGCGGTTGTCGCCGCCCTGCGCGGCGCCCATCCGTACGAAGAGCCCGCGTTCGACGTCGTGGCGCTGGACACTCCGCCGGCGGGCACCGGGTTGGGTCGCATCGCCGTCCTCGCCGAACCGGAACCGTTGCCGGCCTTCGTCTCTCGCGTCCGCCGCGGCCTGCCCGCGACGTCATGGGGCGTTCGCGCCTCCGGTGACCCGACGACGACGGTGTCGCGGGTCGCGCTGTGCGGCGGGGCGGGTGACTCCCTGCTCGCCGAGGTGGCCGGCGCCGGAGTGCAGGCCTACGTCACCGCCGACCTGCGGCATCATCCCGCCGACGAACACCGCCGCGTCTCCGGCGTCGCACTCGTCGACGTCGCACACTGGGCCAGCGAGTTCCCGTGGTGCGGACAGGCGGCCCACCTCCTGCACCAGCACTTCGGCGACGCCCTGCCCGTCACCGTGTCCGAGGTGCGCACCGACCCATGGAATGTCGAGGAAGCAGCCGATGAAAGCTGATGTTTCGCAGCAACGTTCACTGCTGGAGCTGGCCGAGCTCGACGCGGAGATCAGCCGGCTCGAGCACCGGGTGAAGAACCTTCCCGAGCAGTCGAGGCTGGAGAGCGCGCAAGGCGCCCACCGCGAGGCCAACGACCGGCTGGCCGCGGTCCAGCTCGCGCTCGCCGACCTGGACGCGCAGATCGCGAAGTTCGAGAGCGAGATCGACGGCGTGCGCCAGCGTGAGGACCGGGACCGCAAGCTCCTGGAGGGCGGCACCGTCGACGCCAAGCAACTCACCGAACTTCAGCACGAGCTCGAGACCCTGCAGCGCCGGCAGGCCAGCCTCGAAGACTCGCTGCTGGAGGTGATGGAGCGGCGGGAGGAACTCGCGGCCGACCAGGACCGCGAGCTGGCCGGCATCGACGACCTGCAGACCGCGCTGACCGACGCGCAGCAGTCGTGTGACAGCGCGCGCACCCACCTGTCCCAGCTCAAGCACCAGCGCGTTTCGCGGCGTGAGGAACTCGTAGCCGCCATCGACGAGGCGCTGGTGTCGCTCTACGAGCGTCAGCGGGCGCGCGGCGGAGTGGGCGCCGGGCAGTTGCAGGGACGACGGTGCGGTGCGTGCCGCATCGAGATCGACAAGGGCGAGCTGGCGCGGATCGCCGCCGCAGCCGACGACGAGGTGCTGCGCTGCCCTGAGTGCAACGCGATCCTGTTGCGTGTGAAGGAAACCGGCGCGTGAAGGTGATCGTCGAGTGCGACGGCGGCTCGCGCGGCAACCCCGGCCCGGCCGGATACGGCGCGGTCGTGTGGTCGGCGGATCGCGGTGAGGTGCTGGCCGAGGTCAAAGAGGCGATCGGGCGCGCCTCGAACAACGTCGCCGAATACCGCGGGCTGATCGCGGGTCTCGAGGCCGCGGCGGACGTAGGTGCCACCGAGGTCGAGGTGTGCTTGGACTCGAAGCTGGTGGTCGAGCAGATGGCCGGGCGCTGGCGGGTCAAGCACCCCGACCTCGCCCCGCTGTACCAACAGGCCCGTGAGCGCGCGCAGACGTTCGAGCGTGTCACCTACACCTGGGTGCCGCGCGCCCGGAACGCCCACGCCGACGCGCTGGCCAACCAGGCGATGGACGCAGCCGCCGGCGTCGAGGACGACGATCCTGTGCCGGCCGAAACATCAACGCCCTCAACGCAGGTGGTCACGAATCCGGCGGGCTGGACAGGCGCCCGAGGAGCGCCGACGCGGCTGTTCCTGCTCCGGCACGGGCAGACGCCACTGTCGGTCGAACGCCGTTACTCCGGGCGCGGCAATCCCGCCCTGACCGATCTGGGCAACCGGCAGGCCGACGCGGCGGCCCGCTACCTCGGACAATCCGGTGGTATCGACGCCGTGGTGTCCTCGCCGCTGCAACGCGCGCACGACACCGCCAAGGCGGCCGCGAAGGCCCTCGGTCTCGACGTCGAGATCGACGACGACCTGATCGAGACCGACTTCGGCTCGTGGGAGGGGCTGACGTTCCGCGAGGCGTCCGAACGCGACCCCGAACTGCACCTGCGATGGCTGCGCGACACCGCCGTACCGCCTCCTGGCGGAGAGAGCTTCGACGCGGTGGCCTCCCGTGTCGCCCGCGCGCAGCAGCGCATCATCGCCGAACGCCCCGGCCAGACGGTGCTCGTCGTGTCCCATGTGACGCCGATCAAGACGCTGCTGCGCCTCGCACTCGACGCCGGTTCGACGATCCTGTACCGACTGCATCTCGACCTGGCCTCGCTGTCGATCGCGGAGTTCTATCCCGACGGCGCGGCCTCGGTGCGACTGGTCAATCAGACGTCCTATTTGTGATCGGTGTGCAGGTGCACGCGTTCGCCGTGCACGCCGAACAGCGCGATCGCCTCGACCGGGCCGTCGACGACCCCGAACCAGTGTGGCGTCCACGTCGAGAACTCCACGGCCTCACCGGGTTTGATGGTGAAGTCACGCTCACCCAGCATCAGCCGCATCCTGCCCGACAGCACGTACATCCAGTCGTGGCCCTCGTGGACGGGCAACTGCGGCGGCGGTGTGCGCCGGCGGGCGCTGACGCGGATCTTGTAGGCGTGTAACCCGCCCGCCGGGCCCTGACCGGTCAACGGCCAGAACGTGATCTGGTTACGGGTGTGCGCGCCGCCGCGGACCCGCGGGTCCTCCACCTCCGGGGCGCGCAGCAGTTCGTCGGCACTCACCGACAGGGCGGCGGCCAGCCGGGGGAGATGGTCGAGGGCCAGCCGCCGCTTGCCCGATTCCAGCCGGCTCAGCGTGGACACATCGATGTTGGATCGGCTCGCCACATCATCGAGCGTCATGCCGCGCTGCAGCCGCAGTTCCCGTAGTCGGCGCCGCACCCGGGCGTCGACACCGTCGTCGTCATTTGCCTGCATGGCAAACAAGCTTGGCATGTCGGTGTGGGGGCGAGCAAGGTGGTGGTATGAGTGAGCGATGGGATTGCGTGGTCGTCGGTGGTGGAGCCGCGGGACTGAGTGCGGCGCTGGTGCTGGGCCGAGCGCGGAAGCGGACACTGGTCGTCGACGCCGGTGCGCAGAGCAACAGGGCCGCGCACGGCATCGGCGGCCTTCTCGGTTTCGACGGTGTTCAGCCGGCGGAGCTCTATGCCCGAGGCCGCGACGAACTGGCGCGCTATCAGTCGGTCCAGGTGCGCGACGGCGAGGTAGCCGACGTCACCGCGCACGAGGGTGGATTCACGATCGCGATGTCGGACGGCGGATCCGAGCGCACCCGTAGGGTGCTGCTCGCGACGGGCATGCGGTATCAAGCCCCAGCCGTGCCGGGCCTCGACGCGTTCTGGGGCCGTTCGGTGTTCCACTGCCCGTTCTGCCACGGCTGGGAGGTGCGCGATCAGCCTTTGGCGGTCCTCGCGGCGGGGGAGCGGGGTGTGCACATGGCGTCGCTGTTGAGCGGGTGGAGTAAGGACGTGGTGCTGCTGACCGACGGTCCCGCCGGCCTGGCCGACGCGGACCGTAAGCACCTTGCCGCGGCCGGGATTCCGGTGGACGAGCGTGGGGTTGCGGGCGTGTCGGGCGCTGACGGAGAACTGGAGGCAGTGGTGTTCGCCGATGGGACCAGCCTGGCCCGCCGAGGGTTGCTGGTGGCAGGCACGTTGCATCAACGCACCGGACTGGCTCGGGCACTGGGCGTGGCGTTCGCCGCGCCGGGACCCGTTTCCGCCGAGGCGATCTCGGTGGATGCGCTGTGGCGCACTTCGGTGCCAGGAGTGTATGCCGCGGGCGATGTGTGTGCGCAGATGCCGCAGGTGGCTGCGGCCATCGCGGCGGGTTCGGGCGCCGCGGTGTCGATTGTCGGAAGTCTGACGGAGGAGGATCGGTGACGGAATCGGAGAAGGCGCACTGGGAAGCCAGATACGCCGAACGGGAACGGATCTGGAGCGGCCGGGTGAATCCGTGGCTGGCCGAGGTGGCGGGTGCGCTACCGCCCGGCCGGGCGTTGGATCTCGGCTGCGGCGAGGGTGCCGACGTGCTGTGGCTCGCCGAAAGTGGTTGGCGCGCTGTCGGAGTGGACATCTCCGATACCGCGCTGGCGCGCGCGGGTGCCGAGGCCGACCGTCGTGGCGTCACCGACCGGGTGAACTTCCGACAGATCAATCTGTCCGACCAGTTCCCCGACGGTACGTTCGACCTGGTGTCGGCTCAGTTCCTGCAGTCGCTGGTGCGGTTGGACCGTGAGAGCATGTTCACCGCCGCGGCCCGCGCCGTCGCGCCGGGCGGCATCCTGCTGATCGTCGACCACGGCGCCGCGCCGCCGTGGGCGCCGCCGCACATCCACGACCACGTGTTCCCGACCATCGACGAGGTCCTCGCGGGGATCGACCTCGAGCCGGGGCAGTGGGAACGGCTGCGAGCCGACGCCCTCGAACGTGACGCGGTCGGTCCTGACGGTCAACAGGCGGTGCTGATCGACAACGTCATCGTGCTGCGACGCGCGGCTTCGGGCTGACGTTCTATGTTCGGCGGTCGAGGACGACGAGGCCGGGACCGGTGAGATCGGCCAGCGCGTCGGGCCGACGGGCCATCGCCATGAGCAGAGCCTCGCCGGTGCCGCGGACTTCGGGGCCTTGCCCGACCGCCCAATCGATGTCGGTGGCGATCCTTCGCACCCCGCGGGTGTGCCAGGCGCCGCCGATGAGCGGAGCTACTCGCGCGAAGTCCAATGCCACCACCAGGCGGTCGGCCGGGATCGTTCGCGGGAGGCTGAGGGTCCGGCGAATGTCTTGCTGATGAATCATGCACTCGGTCAAGGCAATCCGAGCGCCGAAGCCGGATCCGACGCCGCGGGGTTCGTCGGTCGCCAAATTTGTAGCGCGCATCGGGGTTCACGGTCGCATACCTGTCGGTGGGGGGTTGTAGTGTCGGTGACATGTTCGAACACACGTTCGAGATTGACGCGACGGTCTCGGAGGCCGAGCTGCGCGAAGTCGTGGCGCACTGCGAACGCCTGAAGGCTTCCGCAGCGGCGGCCCAAGCCCGGGCCACGGCGCTGTGGGCGGCCAAGCGGCGCGCCACCGAGAACGCCGCCGGCATTCCGGCCCGCAAACGGGGTCGCGGGTTGGCCTCGGAGATCGCGTTGGCGCGGCTGGACGCGCCGGTCAACGGCAACACCCACCTCGGGATGGCCAATGCTCTGGTCCACGAAATGCCGCACACCCTCGCCGCGTTGGAGGCCGGGGTGCTCACCGAGTACCGGGCCACCCTGATCGTCAAAGCCTCGGCCTGCCTGACCGTGGAAGACCGGCGCGCGTTGGATGCCGAACTGTGCGCTGATCAGCAAGCTCTGGTGGGGTTGGGGAATGCGCGGATCGAGGCCGCCGCCGCCGCGATCGCCGCCCGCCTCGACGCCGCCGCAGTGGTAGAGCGCAAGAACCGGGCCGCCCAGAGCGCCGGAGCCTGGACCCGCTGCGCCCCCAACGGGATGGTGTACCTGACCTTCCTGATGCCGCTGTCTCGGGGCGTCGGCGTCTACGCGGCGCTCAAGCGGGAGGCCGACGCCACCGGCGACGGGCGGCCGCGGGGGCAGGTCATGACCGACACCCTCTATGAGCGGGTCACCGGACGGCCCGCCGACAAGCCCGCCCCGATCGCGCTGAACCTGGTGCTCGCCGACACCACGCTGTTCGGGGAGGACGACGCCCCGGGCTGGATCCAGGGCTACGGCCCCGTCCCGGCGGTGGTGGTGCGCGACCTGGTCTCCGACGCCGTCACCGACGAGGACGCGAAAGCCACGCTGCGCCGGCTCTACCGGCACCCCACCAGCGGGCAACTGGTCGCGATGGAATCCAAGGCGCGGATCTTCCCGAAAGGGTTGGCGGCGTTCATCGGGCTGCGCGATCAAACCTGCCGCACCCCCTACTGCAACGCCCCGATCCGCCACCACGACCACGCCACCCCCCACCACAAAGGCGGGCCGACCAGCGCGGGCAACGGGGCAGGATCCTGCGAAGCCTGCAACTACACCAAAGAAGCCCCCGGCTGGACCGTCCGAACTCACGACAGCGATGGCCGGCACACCGCCGAATACACCACCCCGACCGGGGCGACCTACCACTCGACCGCACCACCACTACCCGGACCCACACGACGACACAGCGTGATCGAGGGCAGGCTGAGCATCGACATCGTCGAGCTGAAACGGACTGCCTAAGAAGCGAGCTGGGTGAGCCGGACGCTGTTGCCGGACGGGTCGCGGAACCCGCAGTCGATGCCGTAGGGCATCTCGTGGGGCTCTTCGGTGAACTCGACGCCGCGCGACCGCAGTGCCTCGTAACTGGCGTGGCAGTCGTCGGTGGTGAGGAACACGGTGCCGGCGAATCCCTTGGCGGTGAGATCGAGCACCTGGGTACGGGTCGGCTCATCCATCACCGGCTGGCCCGGCACCGCCATCAACACGACGGAGACGTCGTCCTGACCGGGCGGCCCGACCGTCAACCAGCGGAAGAGCCCGTCCACATCGGGCAGCGAAACGTCCTGGCGCACCTCCATTCCCACCTTCTCGGTCCAGAACTTCAGCGCGACTTCTTGATCGTGCACCCACAGGTGAACGCTTGCGATCCTGATCATGGACCCGACGCTACGGGTGGCTCGATCGCGCCGTCTTCTCCCGATGTGCTGTCTCTGACGCGGCTGACTGCGCGGGGCCGGGTGTCGCGGCCGAGGATGCAGCTGGGAATACGCGCATGCACGGCTGCAGGCGGCATGGCGGCCCGGTAGGCGGCCGGCGGACACCCGTAGGCGCGGGCAAAGCTCGTCGTGAACGAGCCCACGCTCGTCAGCCCGACCATCATGCAGATCTCGGCGACCAGGCGGTCGGTGTGGCGCAGCAGCGAGGCCGCCCGCTCCAGCCGCCGCGTCTGCAGGTAGGCCCGCGGGGATTCCCCGAACGTCGCCGTGAAGGTCCGGCTGAAATGCGCCCGCGACAACCCGGCGGCGGCCGCCAGGTCATCGACGGTGATCGGCTCGGCGTACCGCGCGTCCACCAGATCTTTCGCGCGCATCAGGTGCCGGGCCGGTCGAACCTGCGTCATGCCCTCGAGCATTCGTTACCGGAATCCGCGTCGCAAGCATTACGTTGTTGGGGCGGATGAGCTGGCTGGGCGGCCGCGGATCACCAACCGGCCGGATAGGGGTACGGCCTAGGTGGTTCGAGGAAAGTCCGGACTTCACAGAGCAGGGTGATTGCTAACGGCAATCCGAGGTGACTCGCGGGAAAGTGCCACAGAAAACAGACCGCCACCCCTGAGGTGGTAAGGGTGAAACGGTGCGGTAAGAGCGCACCAGCGCTCCGGGTGACCGGAGCGGCTCGGCAAACCCCACCCGAAGCAAGGCCAAGAATGTCGCGCGGGGGGCGCGGCAGCGCAGACGCCCGAGGGCTGCTCGCCCGAGTCTGCGGGTAGGCCGCTCGAGGCACCCGGTGACGGTGTGTCCAGATGGATGGTCGCCGCTTCGCTGCCAGACATGGCGGCGAGAGACAGAATCCGGCTTACAGGCCAGCTCATCCCCGCAAACCCCCTGACCTGCAAGTTCAGGGGGTTTGCCCCGTTTTCGTCCGCAGTGCGTCCGCAGTAGTTCCGAGCACCGAGTCGATGGCGTCCCGCGTCCGGTCGTCAGAATCCGGCCACAGGTGGCTGTAGGTGTCGAGCGTCTCGACGGCGCTGGCGTGCCCGAGGCGGGACTGAACCGTCTTCACCGACTCGCCGTGCCGGATCAACAGGCTGGCGTAGTAGTGGCGCAGCGCGTGGAACCCGGTGCCCGTCGGCAAACCCGCTGTCTTCACCGCCGGACGCCACTTGTGCCCGAACGTCTGCCGGGTGATCGGCTTGCCCGCCAGGGTGAAGATCAGGCCGTCCGGCTCGGCGGGAAACGCCGCCAGGTGCGCCGCCAGCGCGTCCACGACCACCTGGGGCAGCGGGATGGTGCGGTTACTCGCGGCTGTCTTGGGCGGGCCGAACGTCGGCGCTTGCTTCGGCACCGTGACGAGTTGGCGGTCCACCACTGCCAGGCGCTCAAGGAACCGCACCCGGTCAACGGTCAAGCCGAAACACTCGCCCTGACGCATCCCGGTGCCCGCCGCGAGGGTGACCAGTGCGCGCAACTCGGCGGGCACGGCATCGCGCACCGCGTTCACCTGCTCGGTCGTCAGCGGCACCACCTGGGCGCGCTGGACCTTGGGCAGTTTCGTGCCGTCGCACGGGTTGGCCGCGATGCGCCGGTCACGGATCGCCGATTTCATCACGGTGGAGACCAGGCCGTGGACAACGCCGACGGTCGCCGGGGCCAGGTAATCGAGGCTCTTGACCCACGCCTGCACGTCGCTCGGGAGGATCGACGACAGTTGCCGGTCACCGAGCGTCGGGTAGGCGTGGCGGCGGAGCATGGTCTCGACGTGCGCGCGGGAGCTGGGCCGCTGCACATGTATTTCGCGCCACCGCTCGGCGTAGTCGCGGAACGTCACCTGCCCGGCCTTCGGATCGACGTACTGCCCGGTGACGACCGAGGCGGTGACCTCATCGAGCCAGCGTTGCGCGTCGGTCTTGCGGGCGAACCCCTTCGCGTGTTCCTTGCCGTCAGGGGCGACATATCTTGCACGCCAACGCTTTCCCTTGCCATCGGCGGCGGTGGGCATGCCGTCGGCCTTGCGCCAGCGGTCCTCAACCCCGGCGCGGCGGTTGCGTGTCTGGGCCATCAGATCGTCCCCTCGGCCTCGGTGCGGGCGGTGCTGATCAGGTCGTCGAGATCGACCTCGTTGACCCCGGCGAACGATGTCAGCCGTAGCGAGTTCCGGCCCTGCGGTTCTGCGTCGAGCAGTGCGTCGAGCCGGTGACGGGCGCGGACCCATTCGCGCACTGCCGCGTCCAGCGCGCCGTTAGCCATCATCATGTCGCGGGCCGCGTTGAGCACCTCCACGGCGTCGGGGGCCAGGTCGTCGTCACTGAGCAGGTCGCTGGTCGTGACCCCCAACGCCTGCGCCGCAGCGGCCAGTTCGTCCACCGTGATCGGTCGCTTGCCACCCTCCAGGCGCGTCGCCGTGACCGTTCCGAACTCCCGACCGAGGCGCAGCGAGATTTGCGCCGCTAGCTCGCGCTGGCTCAACCCGGCGGCGGTGCGGAGCTGGGCGACCCGCTGGCCTACTCGTTGGTTGACGTTGGCTGCGTTGTTCTCCATGTGAACATCATGGATCTACTTGACGTGTATCGCAACTGTCTCTACGGTTGTGCTCACGAAGAACATGCTTGTAATTCACGAGGAGAACAAGTTGAGCACCCACGACCACGACCCCATCATTTTCGCCCCCGAGGTTGCCGAGATGCTCGGCGGCATTCCCCTTGCGACGCTGCGCTATTGGACATACACCGGCACCGGGCCGCGCTCGTTCAAGCTCGGTCGGCGTCGCGCCTACCGGCTGTCCGAGGTGCGGTCCTGGCTGGCCGCGCAAGAGACCGCCGCGCACGCCTGAAACAGCAGAACGCCCCGCCGGGGAGGAGTTCCCGACGGGGCGAACTAGAGAGGCACCCGATCAAAGATGACCAGCGCCCAGCATACCCGGTGGGGGTACTTCCCGCACTGCCCGAGCACGCGGTTTCGCCGTCGATTGTGGTCGGCCCGCGCCGTCCCGGTCGGAGGTGCCGCGTGACGGTCACGACAGCTGATCGCAACGGCCACAACGGCAGTCCCTACCCAGACAAACCCGCGTGGGTCGATATTGCGAAGGCCGCACAGGTTCGCGACGAGGGCGACCAACGAGCTGCCGACCGGTACCGCGCGCGCGACCTCCTGAGCGCGTCGGATCGTGCGGTGGCGGCGGCTGACGCGCTGGCCGATCTGCGGAAAGCGATGGCCGACAACGCCGACGTATTCACGTCGAGTGGGGTGCTGGCCCACACGTCGCGGTTCGCCGAGGATCGCAGTGCTGATCGGTACGGGGTGCTGTTCGGTGTCAGCTTGCACGCCGTGTTGGCGGTGCCCCCGCAAGTGGTCCTGCCGCCCATCATCGGGGGCGAGGTGTCGCTGAACCTGCTACTGGCCGTCGTGGGCAGTTCCGGCGGTGGGAAGGGCACCACCGACAAGACCGCCAAGGCTGCGGTGCGGATGAAGGTCGGTGGTCGCCGCGTCGCCCCGGTATTGCCGATGCTGCCCATTGGCACCGGGGAGGGCATCAACCGGACCTACGCCCACGCCGAGCGCGACAAGCTCGGCAGCGGGCAGGTGGCCTTGCGCTGGCACACCTACGCCGCGCTGTTCGGCTGCCGCGACATCGCGACGATGGACGCCCTGACCGCGCGCCAGGGTTCGACGCTGCTGCCCGAGATGCTCAAGGGGTACATGGGCGAGGAACTCGGTTTCGCCAACGCCGACAAAGACCGTCGCGTCATCCTGCCGATGCATAGCTACCGGTTGTGCTTGTCGGCGGGAGTGCAGCCCGAGAACGGTGCGGTTCTGCTCAACGATCAGGCGCGGAGGGACGGCGTACCGCAGCGGTTCCTCTGGACCCCCGTCCGGCCCGGCGTGGCCCGCAACCGGCGCAGCGCCGACGCCAAGACCGTTGACCCGCTGACCGTCGAGGTGCCTGACTTCGGCATCGACCCGCTGACGTTCGATGTCGGTGACGAGGACGACGACGAGGCAGGCATCTATGACCCCGCCGCGTGCCCCTTGGTGCCGATGGGCGTCGCGTCGAATATCGCGCAGCAGATCATCGACGCGGACGCCGCGAAGGACTTGGACCCGTTCGGGCGCAGCGCGGACCCACTTGCCGGCCACCGCCTGCTGGCTCAACTCAAGCTCGCCGCCGCCCTGGCCGTGCTGCACAACCGGACGTTCGTCGGCCCCGAGGACTGGCAGCGGGCCGAGCGTCTGATGGTGGTCTCCGCAGCGGTGGCACAGGTGGTCGATGCGGAATCGGGTGCGGCTGCCCAGCGCGACGCCGTGCTACGCGGTCAGATTGACGGCCACCGGCTTGCCGCTGCCGACGACACCCGCCACAGCGCCGCACTGCACAGCCTGATGAACCGGGTCACTCGGTTCCTCGGCGAGCAAACGGATTGGGTGTCACGCAGCACGGTGGATCGGTCGGTTACCTCGAAGCTGCGGCGCAACCTCGGCGAGGCACTGGCATCTCTGCTCGACATCGGTGCAATCGAGCGCCGTGAGGTCGAACGCGCTGGTCAGACGGTTCCCGAGTACCGGATTAGGGCGGTGTGATCGTGGACGAGGGTGTGGCACCTGTGGCACCCGGTGTGGCACCGCCGGATGAACTATTTACGCAGCTCAGCGGGGGTGTGGCACCTGTGGCACCTGTGGCACCCCCTGGCGCGAAAACTCGCTACCTAAGAGTGCTATACGAAGTCGCCCGTTTCACCTTCACAGCTAACTATTCAAAGACAGTTCCGTGGCCGTGTTCGTGCGCGGTGGGGTGCCACAGGTGCCACAGGTGCCACACCCTGTTTGACCTGCGGTTTTGGGTGTGGCACCGGTGCCACACCGGGTGCCACAGGTGCCACACCTCCTCGGACCGCGAGGCAGTGAATACCCGAGAGGAGCAGCGATGACGAGCACTCAGACCGAGACCGACGAATGCACCTGGCTGTGCGACTACTGCGCTACCTGCGCGGTGGGGCCGGACTGCTCGCGCCTGGACGTGATCGTCGAGCCCGACGAGATCGAGTGGCGCGGCGGGGCGGTGGTCACCGCTCGCTACCGCTGCGGCTGCGGGCACGAATGGACGTGCCGCTGGTCGTCGGAACTCCTGCACCCCCAGAGAGGAATTTGAGAACCATGTCGATACCGAAACATGATCTTGACGCCGCACTGACCGCGCTGGCGCTCGTTGAGGCTTCCCTCGACCGCGACCTCGAACGCGCGAAGATGTTGATCGACTCGGGGCAGGACGGCTCCGCGATCCTGAACTACCTCGTTCTGTTCGTTGACCGCCTTGCGCGCAGCGCGAACCCGAAGAACCCCAAGCTCATCACCGAGGCACTACGCGCAGCGTTCCTCGCCGCCGAGCTTGACGGCGACGGCGAGAACTGATGACCCTGCGTCCCTGCATCGAGTGCGGTGAGCCCGCCGACGGGCCACGCTGCCCCGAGCACGTCCGTCCATCGTCACCGAAGGCGTCGGCTGCCCTGCGGGGCTATGACGCAGCCTGGCAGCGTCTCAGCGCCAAGGCGCGGCGTCTCCAACCGTGGTGCTCCGACTGCGGTGCCACCGCTGATCTACAGTGCGATCACCGGCCCGAGGCGTGGGCACGCAAGGCGGCGGGCAAGCCGATCCGGCTGGCCGACGTGGACGTGGTGTGCGGCCCGTGCAACCGCGCCCGTGGCGCAGCCCGCGCGCAGCAAACTCCTGTACGGGGCCAGCAAACACGCCCCTCGCGCGAGACCAGGGGGATGACCCCTCCCCGGGGGGTATCAGACCCGCGCGGTGAGGCTAAGTTCGAGAAACTCACCGATTTCGGGTCGATCCGCAGACGGCCAGCAAACAGCGAACTGGCGACAGCTAACGGGGTGCCGCGATGAGGGCCGGGCCGAAGGGCACGGTCAAGGCCGCGCCGCTGGACCTGTCGGACTATCCGGCGGGGCGGGCGGCGCGCCGTGAGCGGTTCATAGGGGAGTACCTGGTGACGCCGCGCGGTCATGGTGCCGGTCAGCCGTTCAACCTGCGGACGTTCCAGCGGGACATCATCGGCGGCGCGTTCGCGCCGGGTGTCCGCACCGCGCTGGTGTCCATCCCGCGCGCCAACGGCAAGACCATGCTGGCCGCTGCGCTGGCGGTGGCTGAGCTGTTCGTCGGCGACATGTCCGCCGAGGTGCTGGTGGTCGCCAGCGACCAGCGGCAGGCGAACATCACGCTGCGCTACGCCAAGCGCATGGTCGAGCTGAATCCGGTGCTCGCCGAGCGGGTGCAGGTGTTCGCGGACCGGCTGTATCTGCCCGAGAACGACGCCACCCTATTGCCGCTGCCCGCCGAGCCGGGTGCGCTGCACGGGCACGACCCGTCGCTGTTGATCGTGGATGAGTTGCACGTCGTCACCGAGGCCGTCTGGGAGGCGGTGACCTCGGTGTCGGGGAAGCGGCCCGAGTCGCTGACGCTGGCGATTAGCACCCCGGCCAGCTCGCCGGACAGCGTGATGTGGCGGCTGGTGGAGCACGGGCGCGGCGGTGATGACCCGTCGTTCTACTTCCGGGAGTTCGCCGCCCCCGATGGCTGCACGGCGACCGACCGTAAGGCGTGGCGCGTCGGCAATCCGGCGCTGGCGTGCCGTGACCCGTTCCTGAGCGAGGACGGCATCGAGGCTGCCCGCCGGACGATCCGCGAGCCGGTGTTCCGCCAGCTTCGGCTTGGTCAGTGGGTGACCGGGGTGGAGGCGTGGCTGCCGTGGGGTGCCTGGGACGACTGCGCGGCGCAACGGGCCGTACAGCCCCGTGAGCGGGTGGTCTTGGCGTTCGACGGCAGCGCCAGTGGGGACTCCACGGCGCTCGTTGGCTGCACGCTCGACGGCTATATCTGGCTTGAGGGCATCTGGGAGAACCCCGGCGATCCGCGCTGGCGGGTGCCCCGTGAGGACGTGGACCGCGCTGTGGACATGGCGTTCGACCGCTACGACGTCGCCGAGCTGGCTGCGGACCCGTGGGGCTGGCGCAGCGAGATCGAGCAGTGGGCCAAGCGGCACGGTGAGCGCCGCGTCGTCGAGTGGAACACCGCGAATGCGCAGCGGATGGCCCCGGCCACCGACCGGCTGTATCAGGCGGTGACGACCAAAGCCGTCGCCCACGACGGCGACTCGCGGCTGGCGCTGCACGTGGCGCATTGCGTCGCCAAACCGACCCCGATGGGCGATCTGGTCAGCAAAGACAAGCGGGGATCACCTCGCAAGATCGACGCCGCCGTCGCCGCCATCGTGGCGTTCGACCGTGCGGCGTGGCATGGAACCAAGAACCGTAAGAGAGCAAGGAGTTTCGCATGACCCAGACCGAAACATTGACCACCCTGTTGCAGAAGCTGGACGAGCCGGTGGCCACGTACACCGCGCTGGACCGCTATTACGACGGCACGCAACCGCTGGCGTTCCTGTCGCCAGAGGCCAAGGTGGCGCTGGGCACCCGGTTCGGGCGCATGGCGTCGAACATCCCCCGTCTGGCGGTCACCGCGCTGGCCGAGCGGCTGCGCATCACCGGGTTCACTGCCGCCGACGTGTGGGCCGAGTGGATCAGGAACGACCTGGACCAGACCAGCGGTGTCGCCCACCGCGAGGCGCTGCTGTTCGGCGACAGCTACGTCATCGTGTGGGCCGACGCGCTCGGGCGGCCTAACGTGACCATCGAGTCGGCGAAACAGGTTGCCGTGCAACGTGATCCGGCGACGCGTCAGATCACCGCCGCGGTGAAGCGGTGGGAGACCAAGACGACCACCGAGGCCGCGCTGTACCTGCCCGACGAGATCGTGCGGCTGCGGGCCAACTCGACCGGCGCGACCATCACCGGGTTTCAGACCATCGGGACGATCCCCAACCCGCTGGGTGTCGTCCCGGTCGTCAACCTGCGCAACTCCGACCGGCTGCTCGACGACTTCGGCAGCAGCGAAATCGACGACCTCATGCCGCTGGTCGATGCGCTGAACAAGACGCTGGCCGACCTGATGGTCACCAGCGAGTACGTCGGTCGGCCCCGGCGGTGGGCCACCGGCATCGAGCTGACCGAGGAGCCGGTGCTCGACGCCGAGGGCGACCCGGTGCTCGACGAGGCCGGGCAGCCGGTGATGCGGGAGGTCAATCCCATCCCCGAGGGTCACCGCGCCATGATCAGCGAGAACGATCAGGCCAAGTTCGGGCAGCTCAACGCCGCCGACCTCGGTGGCTACGAGGCGGCGGTGCGGGTGATCCTCGGCCAGATCATGGCGGTGTCCACGCTGCCCGCGCACTACGTCGGGGTGTTCACCGACAACCCCGCGAGCGCCGACGCGCTGCGGGCTGCGGAGGCATCGCTGACGGCCCGCGCCGAGGCTCGTCAGGCGACGTTCGGGCGTGCCTGGGAACAGGTGGCCCGGCTCGTCGTCGCCGTCCGCGATGGTGTGGACCCGGCGACGGTGGAGGTGCGGGTGCAGTGGGCCGACGCCGCGACCCGCTCGGTGGCGCAGGAGGCCGACGCGGTGGTCAAGCTCCACCAGGCCGGTTTGCTGCCCGCGTCCTACGCGCTGGCCAAGCTCGGCTACTCCGATGACGAGATCGCCGAGATTCGGGTGGCGCGTCGTGCCGAGGCGCTCGACGGGGCCGGGCTCAGTCTGGTGAGGGGCGGTCAGACCGCGTGAGCGTCGTCGAGGACTACCAGGCGCAGACCGAGGCGTTGGCGGCGGCGACCGCTGCGCAAATGCTGGCGCTCTACGCCGCGTTGCAAGCCGGGGGTTTGTCGCCGCCCGCAGCCACCGAGGCGATGGCGGCGGTGGTCAACGTCGCCAACGCTGCGGCGACAACGCTTGCCGATCTCTTCGTGACTGCTCAGATCGAGGTGGCGTCTCGGGAACCGGCACCGCCGACGGGAATTGCGCCGACCGACGACGGCCCCCGGCTGACCAAGGCGGTGGCGACGATCCTGGACGATCTGGACGACGACGAACCCGACGACCTGGACGACGGACCTGCCGAGGAACGTGCCGACGACGAACCCGCCGAGGAGGGCAGCGAGTCCAGCGACGCCGAGGAACCCGCCGAAAACGCCGACCCGGTGGACACTGCGGCGATGCGCCTGGAACGGCTGGCCCGCGCCGAGCCGCTCGACACCGGGCAGGACATCGTCGTCGAGATCATCAACCGGCTGCCGCAGGTGGAGGGGTGGACGCGGGTGCTCGACGCCGACCCCTGCGAGCGGTGCCAGCGGTGGGCCGAGGACGGGCGGGTGTTCCCGAAGGACGCCCATTTCAAGCGGCACCTCAATTGCAATTGTCAGCAACAGATCGTGATGACTACGCCGGGCGAAATGCGCAGCGGCACAGAGAAAATGGAGAAACCAGCATGAGCGCCACACTCGACGACAACACCACTGACGACCAGATCACCGAGGGCGCCGAGCAGGCCGACAACGTGGAGACCGACGAGGATGCCGGTGCCGACGACGTTGCCGAGACCGACGACGACGAGGACGATGGCGGCGCTGGTGAGACGTTCACCCGCCCCTACGTCGAGAAGCTGCGCCGCGAGAACCAGCGGTACCGCGAACGGGCTGCCGAGGCCGACGTGCTGGCGCAGCGTCTCCACACCGCGCTGGTGGCCGCGACGGGCCGACTGGCCGACCCCAGCGATCTCGATTTCGACGCCGCCCACCTGGACGACGCCGACGCCCTCGCGGCTGCGGTGGACGATCTGCTGACCCGTAAGCCGCACCTGGCGTCCCGGCGTCCCGTCGGCGACATCGGGCAGGGGGCGACGCGGACGGGGGACACCGTGGACCTCGCGGGCATCCTGCGTTCCCGCGCCTGACCTACGTGTCGGACCGCTTCGATAGCGTCAACACCGGGCCGCAATCCGCGCGGCCACTGACGTAGTTCGAGAGGAAACCAATGGCAGACGACGACGTGCAGGACCAGATCACCGAGGCTTCGGAGGCCGCCAAGCTCGCAATACTGCGGCGGATCGAAAAGCTGGCTTCGGGCACGAACAGCGGAAGCACCTTGCAGTCATTGGGATACGCGTATGCCCTTGTTGTCGGTGCTGCTCACGGCTACCTGCCCGGCGGCCCTACGGATGTCAACGTGAGCAAGTAACAGGTCAATCGCTATGCTGATGGGGTCGCGCCTGATGCGCGGCCCCATCGCTCTGGCGTCCTGATGACGCGGCGGAATACCTAGACCGCTGTTTTCGACCCGTCAGGAGAGCCATCATGGCTGTATCCACCGCCACCGCGACCGAACTCACTCAGGAGCAGGTCGCCAAGATTCTCGTCAAGCCACTCGAAGCCGAGGCCAAGTTCCTCGCCGCCGGGCCGCGCATCTTCGACACCGCCAGCCCGCTGCGCATCCCCAAGCTGGGCGGGCCGACCGTCGTCACCTGGGTCGGGGAGAACGAGCAGATTCCCGAGGCGAACCCCGATTTCGACGAGGTGGAGCTACTGCCGTCCACCATGAAGTCGCTCAAGACGCTGACCCGCTACTCCAACGAGCTGGCCCGCCAGTCCGTCGTGGCGCTGGACGCCGCGCTCAAGGACCGGCTGGTGACCGATGTCGCCGCCAAGATCGACAGCCAGTTGTTCTCGGCGTCCGGTGACGGCGTCACGACCCCGCAGGGGTTGTTCGCGTGGGCCGGTACCCAGACCCTCGCTGTTGACGGCGCGCTGGCGCTCGACGACCTGCACGACGCCGAGGCGCTGGCGCTGGGGGCCAACGTGGACCCGGCGGCGATGCGGTGGGTGATGACCTCCCGCGAGCTGATCGCGTTGCGCAAGATCAAGGCCACGGACGGCAAGTACATCGTCGAGCCCGACGTGACCGCAGGCAGCGGCTACACGTTGCTGGGGCATCCGGTGATCGTGTCCAACCGGGTGCCCGACACCACGGGCGGCACCCCGACGGGTCGCGCCGCGCTGGTCGACTTCTCCAAGATCGCCGTGGCCCGCGACCTCGCGCCGTCGGTGAAGATTCTCGACCAGACGTTCGGTGACTTCGACCAGATGGCGATTCGGGTGGTGGCGCGCTATGACGCAAAGCCGCTCAACCCCGAGGCCGTCGTGAAGCTCACCGGCATCACGATCTGACCATGCCCGCCGTCACCGGCCAGCAGGTCGCCGAGTTTCTCGGCCAGGGCGACAACACCGAGGCCGTCGCCCTGGCCGGGGATCACGCCGCCATCATCACCGCGCTGGCGCGCAGCTACACGCGGGGCCGTGGGTTCGTCGGGGCGGAACCCGCCGAGGACATCGCCGCCGTAATCGTCACGGCCACAGCGCGACTCGTCGCCAATCCCGAGCAGATCGCGACCGACTACGGCAGCGTGGCAGTGCGCGGTGGCTGGCAAGGGTGGAACCTCGCCGAGCAGATCGTCCTCAACCGCTACCGGGTGCGTGCGCGGTGATCGGTCGCGACAAGATCACCATCAATTTTCGGCGCAAGTCCGAGAACACCGAGTTTTCGCGCACCTACTACGGCACCGTGGTGACCGAGCGTCTCGACGGCAAGCTCGAACCGTTCGGCGGCAAGCTCATTTTCAGCAACTTCTACAGGTTGATCCTGCCGCGCACCCTCAACGTGTCCGACGCCAGCATCGTGACGGTCTCGTTCGGGACGCGAGAGCACGCCCGGCTGGACTCGGCCATCACGCCGGTCTACGACGCCCGTGGCGGCATTCGGCATTACGAGGCCATCGTCCGCGCGCACTGACCGTCCGCAGAGCGTCCGCAGCAGGATCAGCAACGCTCATCATTAGCCAACACAACCAACGCCCTGACCAGGCACTTCCAACACGTCAAACGTCAGCAAACACGGCAAACGCCCAGCGAACGTGTTCCGGCTTATAGGTCAGCTCATCCGCCCTTCGGGGTCACGCCTTGCGCACGGCCTTGTGCAGCGCCTCGAGCGCATCCTCGACCTGCTCTTCGCAGCGCAGCGCGAGGTCGTGCTCCTGCTGATAGAGCAGCCCGTAGGTGAACGTGTCCTCGCCGGCGGCGTGCGCCAGCTCGGCCTGCCGGCTCAGATGACTCCGGCTCACCACGCTGTCCTGGTGATCGCCCAGCAAGGTCTGGATGGACTTGGCGCGGTCGGCAACCTTGCCCTGCCCGGTCGCCGCCGCGGTGTAGCGCAGCTGCTTGGCGCGCTTGCGGATGCGGTGCAGCGCCTCGTCGACGTGCTCGTCCTGTTCCTCGGCCGCGGCGCGCGCCTTCTTCGCCGCTTTGCGGACCCGCTTGTAGGCGGAGTCGATCGTGACGTCGGCCCGCTCCTCGCCCGGGGCCGGAGGCGGCGGTTCGGCCGTCACCAGCGCTTCAAGCGCGTCGAGGAGGTGGAAGTAACGCGGCGACCGCATCGCCGCCAGCGACCGTTTCCAGCCGGTCTGGTATTTCTTCTGCGCGCCCTCGACCAGGCGCTCCCGCACCGGGCCACGCACATTCGATTCCGGCAGTCCGTCGAGCGCGCTCTGGTACCGCTCGGCCAGCACCTCCGCGTCGCGCGCGACGCCGAGGACACCGGCCAGCTCCCGCAGTTCGGCGAGAACCCAGTGATCGTCGGAGATCCCGAACGCCCCCTCGGAGGACTGCAGCAGGCTGCGGATCTTGCGTGTGGCCACCCGCATCTGGTGCACCGAGTCGTAGACATCCGACCTGACGGCGCGGTCCCACTCGATCAGCGCCGCGACCTGCTCGGCGACCGCCCGATGCACCGGGTCGCTCAGCGCTGCCGGAGAGTCGGAACCGTCGCCGGATCCGAGCACGCGCGCCAACTTCGAGCCGTGCCCGGCCGGGCGGGCACCGGCATCGAGGAGGCGTCGGGTCAGGGGCTTGAACAGATCACGGTCGGCGCCCTCGGTGAGCTCCAGCTCCCACTCGCGCCACTGCTGTTCCTCGCCGTCGACAGCGCTGGCCGTCACCTGGTCGTCGCAGAACTCGGCCACCGCCGAGCCGTCCGGACCGTAGAGCATCTGGACGCTGCGCGCCGTGCTGATCCGCGCCACCGGCGCCAGCCCGCGCTCCCGCACGATCGCGAGCACGACGTCGCGGAGGCTGTCGGGCACCTGCGGGTGAACCGGTGTGCCCTCCTCCAGTGGGGCGCGCACCTCGGTGCGGCTGTCCGGGCCCGCCGGGAGTTTCAGGTGCCAGCCGGCATCCGTGCCGCCGGTGCGGCGCCGCAGCGTGATCCGATGACGGGCCAGGTCGTGCTCGGCTGTGTCGTAGTAGACAGCGTCGAGTGACTGTGACGCCGACCGCTCGACGCGGGACACCGCGGTCAGTCCGTCGAAGGACGGGCTGACTGCCGATTCGACCACGTCGAACTTGCGCTCGGTCTCGGTGTACCTGGACGTTTCGGACGATCGGGCTGACATGGGCACCTTCGTTTCGGGCATCGCGGGGGACCCAAGATTGCCACACGGAAGTGAACCGCAAGCACCTGCGCCGTGATCGAACCGCTACCGACACGACGCCGAACACGGGCGCAGCCGCACGCATTCGTCGGCGACCCTCTTATGATTCTCTTATGAGTCCAGAACTGCGGCTCCACGACTATCTCGACGCCGAAGGCAATATCGAGATCCCGGCCGGAGTCACGCTGACGTCGTTCCTCGATCGACATGCCGAACAGTTGGGCGACGCCCCTGCCTACCGGTATCTCGACTTCGACCATGACCGCACGGTCGAGTTGACGTGGTCGGCGTTCCGCGCCCGTCTACGGGCGGTGGGGACGCGGCTCCAACAGGTCACCCACCCCGGCGACCGGATCGCGATCGTCGCCCCCCAGGGCGTCGACTACGTCGTCGGCTTCTTCGCCGCGATCCAGGCCGGAGCCATCGCGGTGCCCCTGTTCGCCCCGGAACTTCCCGGTCACACCGACCGGCTGCACGCGGTGCTCGGCGACGCCCGGCCCACCGTGGTGCTGACCACCACCGCCGCGGCGGAGCCGGTCCGGGAGTTCCTGCGCACGATCCCTCGTCCGCAGCGGCCCCGGATCATCGCCGTCGACGCCGTCCCCGACGCGATCGGCCGCGACTTCGTGCCCGCGCCGGTGGCAACCGACGACATCGCCTACCTGCAGTACACCTCGGGGTCGACACGGACCCCGGCCGGTGTCGAGATCACCCACCGCGGCGCCTGCACCAACGTCGTGCAGATGATCGAGTCGGTGGGGCTGGACTGGGACACCCGCAGCGTGAGCTGGCTGCCGCTGTTCCACGACATGGGTCTGCTGATGATCATGTTCCCGGCGCTGCTCGGCGTGCACATCACGCTGATGTCGCCCGTGGCGTTCGTGCGCCGGCCCTACCGATGGATCCGCGAACTGGGCGCGTCCGACAGGCCGACGTTCGCGGCCGCGCCGAACTTCGCCTTCGACCTCGCCGCCCAGCGTGGCCTGCCGCCCGCCGGCGACGCGCTGGACCTGAGCAACGTGGCCGGTCTGATCAACGGTTCCGAACCGGTCAGCATGGCCTCGATCGAGACGTTCACCTCAGCGTTCGCGCCGTACGGCCTGAATCCTGCGGCGATCAAGCCGTCCTACGGCATGGCCGAGGCGACGTTGTTTGTCTCCACCACCGAACCCGGCTCGTCGCCGGCCGCTGTGCACATGGATCGCGAGGCGCTGAGCCGCGGACAGGTCGTGCGCGTGGCCCCCGACGACCCGAACGCCGTGGTCGGCGTCTCCTGCGGGCACGTCGCCCGCAGCCAGTGGGCGGTGATCGTCGACACGCAGACCGAATGCGAGGTGCCCGACGGCCGCATCGGCGAGATCTGGCTGCACGGCGACAACATCGGCCGCGGCTACTGGGGCCGCACCGACGAGACCGAGTTGACCTTCCGCAACAAGCTGCAGTCGCGGCTGGTGCAGGCCAGTCACGCCGAGGGCGCCGCCGAAAGTGCCCTGTGGCTGCGCACCGGCGACCTCGGCGTCTACCTCGACGGGCAGCTTTACATCACCGGCCGCGTGAAGGACCTGGTGATCGTCGACGGCCGCAATCACTACCCGCAGGACATCGAGGCCACCGTGTCGGAGGCGTCGGCAGCGGTGCGGTCGGGGTTCGTCGCCGCCTTCTCCGTGCCCGGCGTCGGTCGCGAAGAGGTGGTGATCGTCGCCGAGCGCGCGCCAGGTGCCGGTCGTGCCGAGGCGGCGCCCATCGCCGAGGCCATCCGCGCAGCGGTGTCGCGGCGCCACGCCATTCCGTTAGCGGACGTGAAACTCGTTGCCGCAGGCGCTATTCCGCGGACAACCAGCGGCAAGCTGGCGCGCAGCGCCTGCCGGGCGCGCTATCTTGAGGGCGGCATCTGATCCGGCGGCGTTACAGTCCGGTGTGTGACTGACTACCAGACGATTGCCTTCGAGCGCTCCGGCGCGGTCGCCCGGATCACGCTGAACCGGCCCGACGCCGCGAACGGCATGAACGCCACCATGACGCGGGAACTCGCCGATGTCGCCACGCACTGCGACGACCCGGCGATCAAGGTGGTGGTGCTCACCGGCGCCGGACGGTTCTTCTGCGCCGGAGGCGACCTGAAGGATTTCGCGTCGGCACCGCATCGCGGCCGTCATCTGAAGGGCGTCGCCGACGACCTGCACCGCGCGATCTCGACCTTCGCCCGCATGGACGCCGTCGTCATCACCGCCGTCAACGGGACCGCGGCCGGCGCGGGATTCTCGTTGGCGGTCACCGGCGATCTGATTCTCGCCGCCGAATCCGCGTCGTTCACGATGGCCTACACCCGAGTCGGTCTCAGCCCCGACGGCAGCTCGACCTACTTCCTGCCGCGCCTGATCGGCATGGCCCGCACCAAGGAGCTGATGCTCACCAATCGGACGCTGTCCAGCCGCGAGGCACTCGACTGGGGCCTGGTCACCGAGGTGCTGCCCGACGGCGACGTCGCCGCGCGGGCAGACGAACTCGGGGCCGCCATGTCCGCCACGTCGGGTGGTTCCAACGGCGGCGTCAAGGCATTGCTGCTCGCCAGCTTCGCCAACGGACTCGAGGAGCAGATGGAACTCGAGGGCCGGTTGATCGCCCAGCGCGCGGAAACCACCGACGGGCGCGAAGGGGTGGATGCGTTCCTGGCCAAACGCAAACCCGGGTTCGCCTAGAAGGAGTGCTCCTCGGCGGGGAAGACGCCGCTCGCCACTTCCTGCGCGTAATCGGCTGCGGCGCGCCGTAGTTCGTCACCGACCGCGCCGAAACGCTTGACGAACTTCGCCGTCCTGCCGTTGGTCATCCCGGCCATGTCCTGCCACACGAGGACCTGCGCGTCGCAGTTGGGGCCGGCGCCGATCCCGACGGTGGGAATGGTGAGCTTGCCGGTGATCTGGGTGGCCAGCTCAGCCGGCACCATCTCCATCACCACGGCGAACGCTCCGGCCTCCTGCACGGCGATCGCGTCGTGGATCGTCTGCTCGGCGGCGTCGCCGCGGCCCTGCACCTTGAATCCGCCGAGGCCGTTGACGCTCTGCGGGGTGAACCCGATGTGGGCCATCACGGGAATGCCCGCGGCGGTGACGGTGGCGATCTGTTCGGCCACCCGCTCGCCGCCTTCGAGCTTGACCGCGTGCGCGCCGGACTCCTTGAGGAATCGGGTGGCGGTGGCCAGCGCCTGCGCCGGGCCCGCTTCGTAGCTGCCGAACGGCAGGTCGGCCACCACCAGTGCGTGCGGAGCGCCGCGCACGACGCCGCGAACCAGCGGGATGAGCTCGTCGATGGTCACCGGAACCGTGGTGTCGTAGCCGTAGACGACGTTGGCGGCGGAATCACCCACCAGAAGGACCGGGATCTCGGCCTCGTCGAACACCGCGGCGGTGGAGTAGTCGTACGCAGTCAGCATCGCCCACTTGTGGCCTTCGGATTTCCACTTGGCGAGGTGATGGGTGCGGACCCGCGTCCGCGGCGCACCGGCGCCGGCGACAGCACCGTAGACAGTCTGTTCAGACATCGTTGTCCCCTGCAGGGTCGTCGTTTCGGATCCTCGAGGCCGCTCCGGGTCCCCGGATTCCGCTGACCCGACCAGTCTGCCACCACGTCACCAGAAGTTGAACAACACGTTAAGTGGATTTGCTCACACCGGCGGACGCCGCGCATACGATCGGCGGATGCAACGGCTCAGCGGGCTCGACGCCAGTTTCCTGTACCTCGAGACCGCGGCCCAGCCGTTGCACGTGTGCTCGATCCTCGAACTCGACACGTCGACGATGCCGGGCGGATACACGTTCGACCGGCTGCGTGACCTGATGGCCGAACGGATCCGGGCGATGCCCGAATTCCGCGAGCGGATCGCCGACAACCGATTCAACCTCGACCATCCGGTGTGGGTGGACGACAAGGACTTTGACGTCGACCGGCACCTGCACCGGATCGGCCTGCCGTCCCCGGGCGGGCGCCGCGAACTCGCCGACATCTGCGGCCACATCGCCTCGCTGACGCTGGACCGGACCCGGCCGCTGTGGGAGATGTGGGTGATCGAGAACGTCGGGGCAACGGACGCGCACGAGGGCGGACGCATCGCGGTGATGACCAAGGTGCACCACGCCGCGGTGGACGGCGTGACGGGCGCCAACCTGATGTCCAAGCTGTGCACCACCGAACCCGACGCGCCCGCGCCCGAACCGGTCGACGGCCCGGGCGGCGGCAGCGACATCGAGATCGCCGTCAGCGGGGCCGTGCGCTTCGCCGCGCGGCCGCTCAAGCTCGTCAACATGGTGCCGACCACGTTGACCACCGTGATCGACACCGTCAAACGGGCACGCACCGGCATGACGATGGCGCCGCCGTTCGTCGCCCCCAAGACCGCCTTCAACGCCAACGTGACCGGACACCGCAACGTCGCGTTCGCGCAGCTGGATCTCGAGGACATCAAGACCGTCAAGAACCACTTCGGCGTCAAGGTCAACGACGTGGTGATGGCTCTGGTGTCCGGGGTGCTGCGGACGTTCCTGCTCAACCGGGGCGAACTGCCGAACAACTCCCTGGTGGCGATGGTGCCGGTGTCGGTGCACGAGAAGTCCGACCGGCCCGGCCGCAACCAGGTGTCGGGCATGTTCGCCCGGTTGGAGACCAACATCGAAGACCCCGCGGAACGGCTGAAGGCCATCGCGGAAGCCAATGCCGTTGCCAAGCAACACAGTTCGGCGATCGCGGCGACCCTGCTGCAGGACTGGACCCAGTTCGCCGCGCCCGCGGTGTTCGGCACGGCGATGCGGGTGTACGCGAGCAGTCGACTGTCCGGCGCCCGGCCGGTGCACAACCTCGTGGTGTCCAACGTTCCGGGCCCCCAGGGGCGGCTTTACATGCTTGGCTGCGAGGTCGAGGCGATGTATCCGCTCGGGCCGATCTTCCACGGCTCGGGACTGAACATGACCGTGATGTCGCTGTCGGGCAACCTCGACGTCGGGATCGTGTCGTGCCCGGAACTGCTGCCCGACCTGTGGGACATGGCCGACGACTTCGACGTCGCGCTGGCCGAACTGCTCGCGGCGACCCGGTAGCCACCCCGGCCCCGAACCGCGCCTCGCCAGCGGCGATGGGACTTCATGGCAGCATGTGGAGCCATGAAGTACACGACCGGGATCGCGAGATCCGGCCTCGTCCTCACCGCGGTGATCCTGCTCGTCGCCGGGTGCAGCAAGGTGGTGGACGGCCGCGCCATGATCTCGGTGCCGCGACCCGGCTCGCCGATCCAGTGGACGTCCTGCCACCCCGCCGGCCCGTCGGACCGCTCACGGATCCCGATCGGCGCCGAATGCGGTCTGCTCTCCGTGCCCGTGAACTGGGACAACGCCGACAGCGCCGACGGCGCCGTGGCCCAGATCGCGATGGTGAGGTTCAAGGCCACCGGCGACAAGATCGGATCCCTGATCGTCAACCCGGGCGGCCCCGGGGAATCCGGGGTCAACGCCGCTGCGTCGATGATCGCGACGCTGCCCGAGGAGCTGCGGCAGCGGTTCGACCTTGTCGGCTTCGACCCGCGCGGCGTGGCGAACTCCTCACCGGCGGTGTGGTGCAACAGTGACGCCGACAACGACAGGTTGCGCGCCGACAACGTCGTCGCCTACACGCCCGAAGGTGTCGCGCACATCGAGAAGCTCACCAAGGAATTCGTGCAACGCTGCGTCGACAAGATGGGCAAGGACTTCCTCGCCAACGTCGGAACCACAAGCGTGGTAAGGGATCTCGACGCCATCCGGCAGGCCATCGGTGACGAGAAGCTGACCTACCTCGGTTACTCCTACGGCACCCGCATCGGCGCAGGCTATGCCGAGGCCTACCCGGAGCGCGTCCGCGCGATGATCCTCGACGGCGCCGTCGACCCGAACGCCGACCCGATCGAGGCCGACATCCGGCAGGCCGCGGCGTTCCAGAAGGCCTTCGACGACTATGCCGCCGACTGCGCCAAGGACTCCAACTGCCCGCTGGGCACCGACCCGGCCAAGGCGGTGGAGGTGTACCAGTCGCTGGTGTGGCCGCTGGTGGACAAGCCGGCGCAGACCGCCGACCCCCGTGGCCTGAGCTACTCCGACGCCGTGGTGGGCACCATCCTGCCGCTCTACTCGCCGAACCTGTGGCGCCACCTGACGCAGGCGCTCACCGAGATCGAGCAGGGCCGCGGCGACACCATGCTGTCGCTGGCCGACCTGTACATGGGCCGCGACGCCCAGGGGCATTACAACAACTCCACCGATGTGCGCGTCGCGGTCAACTGTGTGGACAAGCCGGCGATCACCGACCGGGCCACGCTGGTCGAGCAGGACCGCCGGCTGCGGGAGGTGGCGCCGTTCATGAGCTACGGCGACTTCACCGGCTTTGCGCCGCTGGGCACCTGCGCGATGTGGCCGGTGCCGCCCACCAGCGAACGGCACGAGATCAAGGCGACCGGGCTGCCGCCGATCCTGGTGGTTTCCACCACCAACGATCCCGCCACGCCGTATCAGGCCGGCGTGGATCTGGCCAAGCAACTCGGCGGCACCCTGCTCACCTTCGACGGCACCCAGCACACCGTTGCGCTGCAGGGCGATGCCTGCGTCGACGACATCGCGACGCGCTACCTCGTCGACGTGACGGTGCCGCCGCCGGACACACGATGCTGACGGGGTAACAGCCCGGTCACCGTTGGGTCCCGGGGGACGCCCCCTGTCCCGTTGCATGACAGCATGGTCGCCATGTGGCGGGTGGGACGGGCGATTGCGGCTGTGTGCGTGCTGACGGCTGCGCTCTGCCCGCCCGCGCAGGCGGCGCCGAACACGGCGTGGGGCTCGTGCGCGGCGGTCGTCAAGGATGCGTCGCGCATTCCCGCCGCGCAGTGCACCACCGTGTCGGTTCCCGTCGACTACGCGAAACCCGATGGGGCGCAAGCACAATTGGCGGTGATCAAGGTGCCGGCCAGCGGCAGGCGGCTCGGCGTGCTGATCGTCAACCCGGGCGGACCGGGCGCGTCGGCCGTCGACACCGTCGCCGACATGGGTGGCGCCCTCGCCGGCTCGCCGATCCTGCAGCAGTTCGACCTGGTCGGTATCGACCCGCGCGGCGTCGGGCACTCCACCCCGCAATTGCGGTGCCGCAGCGACGCGCAGTTCGACGCGTACCGCGCGCAGCCGATGACCGACTACAGCCCCGCCGGTGTCGCTCAGATCGAAGGCGTGCTCAGCGATTTCGCGGGCGCGTGCCTGACGAACATGGGCCCGGACTTCCTGAAGGAAATCGGCACCGCCTCGGCGGTGCAGGACATGGACGCCGTGCGCGCCGCACTCGGCGAGGCCCAGATCAACTTCCTCGGCTTCTCCTACGGCACCCAGCTCGGCGCCGCCTACGCCGACCGCTATCCCGACCGGGTGCGTGCGATGGTCCTCGACGGCGCCGTCGACCCGAGCCTGGACCCCATCACCGAGAGCGTCAACCAGATGGCCGGCTTCCAGCAGGCTTTCGACAAGTACGCCGCGGACTGCGCCCAGGACGCCGAGTGCCCGCTGGGCACCGACCCCACCCAGTTCGTGACCCGCTACCACCAG
The DNA here is from genome assembly GCF_010729305.1 of Mycolicibacterium psychrotolerans. NCBI lineage: Bacteria > Bacillati > Actinomycetota > Actinomycetes > Mycobacteriales > Mycobacteriaceae > Mycobacterium > Mycolicibacterium psychrotolerans. Next base: position 3,135,071 of record NZ_AP022574.1, read on the forward strand.
CTCATCGACCCGCTCGCCGCGCGCCCCGCCGCCACGTCCGACCCGCGCGGGCTCAGCTACCAGGACGCGTTCACCGGCACCGTCTCCGGACTGTACTCGCCGCGCTACTGGCCGTTTGTCACCAGCGGCCTGCTCGGGCTGGCGCGCGGCACCGACCCGATCGACCTGCTGCTGCTCGCCGACGACTATCAGCAGCGGGACCGCAACGGCCACTACAGCAACCGGCAGGACTCGTTCACCGCGATCCGCTGCGTCGACTCGGCCTATCCCACCGACCCGGCCGCGTGGGCCGACGCCGACCGGCGCATCCGGGCTGCGGCCCCGTTCTCCGCCTACGGGACCTTCACCGGGTACGCGCCGCGCGATATCTGTGCGCTGTGGCCGGTGCCGCCGACGCCGGTCGTCGGTGCGGCCACCTCGCCCGGTCCCGGCAAGGTCGTCGTCGTGTCCACCACGGGCGACCCCGCGACGCCCTACCAGGCGGGCGTCGACCTGGCCCGCCAGATGAACGCATCGCTGATCACCTTCGAGGGCAGCCAGCACACCGTCGTGTTCAACGGCGACCAGTGCGTCGACACCTCCGTCGTCAATTTCCTGATCGACTCGGTCCCGCCGCCCGCCGGTTTACGGTGCTAGCAGCGCTGTAACACAGAATTAACAGGCGGAACCTAGGCTTCGGGCATGGACCGGCAGAAGGAATTCGTGCTGCGCACGCTGGAGGAACGCGACATCCGCTTCGTCCGGCTGTGGTTCACCGACGTGCTCGGATACCTGAAGTCGGTGGCCATCGCCCCCGCCGAATTGGAGGGCGCCTTCGAGGAGGGCATCGGCTTCGACGGCTCGTCGATCGAGGGTTTCGCGCGGATCTCCGAGGCGGACATGGTCGCCCGGCCCGACCCCTCGACGTTCCAGGTGCTGCCCTGGACGTCCAGCGCCGGTGACCACCACTCGGCCCGCATGTTCTGCGACATCACGATGCCCGACGGCTCCCCGTCGTGGGCCGACTCCCGGCACGTGCTTCGCCGCCAGCTGTCCAAGGCGAGCGATCTGGGCTTCTCCTGCTACGTCCACCCCGAGATCGAGTTCTTCCTCCTCAAGCCCGGCCCCGACGACGGCACCCCGCCGGTGCCCGCCGACAACGGCGGCTACTTCGACCAGGCCGTCCACGACGCCGCCCCGAACTTCCGCCGCCACGCCATCGACGCCCTCGAACAGATGGGCATCTCAGTCGAGTTCAGCCACCACGAAGGCGCGCCGGGCCAGCAGGAGATCGACCTGCGCTACGCCGACGCCCTGTCGATGGCCGACAACGTGATGACGTTCCGCTACGTGGTCAAGGAGGTGGCGCTCGGCGACGGCGTGCGCGCCTCGTTCATGCCCAAGCCGTTCGCCGAACACCCCGGTTCGGCGATGCACACGCACATGAGCCTGTTCGAGGGCGAGACCAACGCCTTCCACAGCGCCGACGACCCGCTGCAACTCTCCGAGATCGGAAAGTCCTTCATCGCAGGCATTCTCGAGCATGCGCAGGAGATCAGTGCGGTCACCAACCAGTGGGTGAACTCCTACAAGCGGCTCGTGCACGGCGGTGAGGCGCCGACCGCGGCGTCGTGGGGCGCGGCCAACCGCTCGGCTCTGGTGCGGGTGCCGATGTACACCCCGCACAAGGCGTCGTCGCGGCGGGTCGAGGTGCGTAGCCCCGACTCGGCGTGCAACCCGTACCTGACGTTCGCGGTGCTGCTCGCCGCCGGCCTGCGGGGCATCGAGAAGAACTACGTGCTCGGTCCGCAGGCCGAGGACAACGTGTGGAGCCTGACCCCCGAAGAGCGACGAGCCATGGGATACAAGGAGCTGCCCGGCAGCCTCGGCGTGGCGTTGACCCAGATGGAGGACTCCGAACTGGTCGCCGAGGCGCTCGGCGAGCACGTCTTCGACTTCTTCCTGCGCAACAAGCGCGCCGAGTGGGAGAACTACCGCAGCCACGTCACGCCGTTCGAGCTGAAGAACTACCTGTCGCTTTAGTCGAAGGACGCTCGGCTAGATTCACCGGTATGGCCAAGCCCGCGACGCAGCGTCCCAAGCTGCCCGGCGTCGGCCGACTCGGGCTGGTCGAGCCGACGGCGCAGGCCGATCTGGAGCAGCTGGGCTGGACCACCGACGCGCACGTCGAGCTGCTCTGGTCGCTGTCGCGGGCGCCCGACGCCGACACCGCGCTTCGTGCCGTCGTCCGGCTCGCCGAGGCGCTGGGCACGGAGTGGGACGAGCTCAACGGCGCCCTGCTCAAGGACCGCGGTCTGCGTGGCCGGCTGTTCGCCGCACTGGGCTCGTCGCTGGCGTTCGGCGACCACCTCGTCGCCCACCCGCAGTCGTGGCATCTGCTCGCAGGCCGCGTGAACCTGCCCACGCCTGCAGAGCTCGCGCGGATGTTCGCCGAGATCGCCGAAAACGAAAACATAACCGGCACAACGGCTGCCGCGCCTGAGCTGCGCACCCTGTACCGGGACCGGCTGCTGGTGCTCGCCGCGCTCGACGTCGCGCCCACGGTGGAGAACGAGCCGGTGCTGCCGTTCACGGTCGTGGGGGAGCATCTCTCCGACCTCGCCGACGCCGCGCTGCAGGCGGCGCTGACCGTCAGCATCCGTGCGGTGTGCGGGGACAGAAAGGACACGGACGACGAGCCGCCCGCACTCGCGGTGATCGCGATGGGCAAGTGCGGCGCCCGGGAACTGAACTACGTCAGCGACGTCGACGTCATCTTCGTCGCCGACGACGGCTCGCACGGCCGGCTGGCGCTGGCCACCCGGATCGCCGGGGAGATGATGCGGCTGGCCTCCGACGCGTTCTTCGAAGTGGACGCCGCGCTGCGCCCCGAAGGCAAGCAGGGTCCGCTGGTGCGCACCCTGGATTCCCACGTCGCCTATTACGAGCGGTGGGCCAAGACCTGGGAGTTCCAGGCCCTGCTGAAAGCGCGCTCGGCCGCCGGTGACGCCGCGCTCGGCCGCCGCTACCTCGACGCGCTGATGCCGATGGTGTGGACGGCCTGCGAGCGGGAGGACTTCGTCGCCGACGTGCAGGCGATGCGCCGCCGGGTGGTCGAACTGGTGCCCGCCGGGGTGCGGTCGCGCGAACTGAAGCTGGGTACCGGCGGCCTTCGCGACGTCGAGTTCGCCGTGCAGCTGCTGCAGTTGGTGCACGGCCGCGTCGACGAGTCGCTCCATGTCGCGTCGACCGTGAACGCGCTGGCCGCGCTCGGCGAGGGCGGTTATGTCGGGCGTGACGACGCGGCGAACATGACCGCCTCGTATGAGTTCCTGCGGCTGCTCGAACACCGGCTGCAGCTGCAGCGCCTCAAGCGCACCCACCTGCTGCCCGAAGACGACGACGACGAGGCGATGCGGTGGCTCGCGCGCGCCGCCCACATCCGGCCCGACGGCCGCCACGACGCGGTGGGGGTGCTGCGCGAGGAACTCAAGCGCCAGAGCCACCGGGTCTCGCGGCTGCACGCCAAGCTGTTCTATCAGCCGCTGCTCGAATCGGTGGGCCAGACCGCGCTCGGTCTGGGCATGAGCGCCGAGTCCGCCGAACGTCAGCTCGCCGCACTGGGATACGAGGGCCCGCAGAGCGCGCTGACCCATCTGGCCGCCCTCACCGCGAGCAGCGGGCGCCGCGGCCGGGTGCAGCAGGTGCTGTTGCCGACGCTGCTGGACTGGTTGTCCGACACCCCCGACCCCGACGCCGGCCTGCTCAACTACCGCAGGATCAGCGACGAATTAGCCGAGCAGCGTTGGTATCTGGCGACGCTGCGCGACGAGGGCGCGGTGGCCAAGCGGCTGATGCACGTCCTGGGCACCTCGGCGTACGTGCCGGAGTTGCTGATGCGCGCACCTGAGGTCATCCAGCTCTACGCCGACGGACCCAACGGCCCGAAGCTGTGCGACGTCGACACCGACGGCGTGGCGGGTTCACTGGTGGCCTCGGCGGCCAGGCACAGCGACCCGATCCGGGCGATCGCGGCGGCGCGCTCCCTGCGGCGGCGTGAACTGGCCCGCATCGCGTCGGCAGACCTGCTCGGCATGCTCGATGTCACCGAGGTGTGTGCCCAGCTGACGTCGATGTGGGTGGCGGTGCTGCAAGCCGCACTCGATGCCGTGATCCGCGCCAACACCCCGAAACACGGTCCGCCCGCCCGCATCGCGGTGATCGGCATGGGACGGCTCGGCGGGCGCGAACTCGGCTACGGCTCCGATGCCGACGTCATGTTCGTCTGCGAGCCGCACGACGGCGTCGAGGAAGCCGTCGCGGTGAAGTGGTCGGTCACCGTCGCCGAACAGGTTCGCTCCCGGTTGGGAACGCCCGGCGCGGATCCGCCGCTGGAGGTCGACGCCAACCTGCGGCCCGAGGGCCGGCAGGGTCCACTGGTGCGGACCCTGGCCTCGTACGCCGCCTATTACGACCAGTGGGCGCAGCCCTGGGAAGTGCAGGCGCTACTGCGCGCGCACCGGGTGGCCGGCGATCTGGAACTCGGCGAACGCTTCCTGCTGATGATCGACAAGACGCGGTATCCGGCCGGCGGGGTGTCCCCGCAGACGGTGCAGGAGATCCGGCGGATCAAGGCGCGCGTCGACGCCGAGAGGCTGCCCCGCGGCGCCGACCCGAACACCCACACCAAACTGGGTCGCGGCGGGCTGGCCGACATCGAGTGGACAGTGCAGCTGCTGCAGCTGCGCTTCGCGCACAAGATTCCGGCGCTGCACACCACCTCGACGCTGGAGACGCTCAACGCGATCGGGGCGGCCGAGCTGATCGCCGAGGGGGACATCGAACTGCTGCGCGACGCGTGGCTGACGGCGACCCGCGCGCGCAACGCGCTGGTGCTGGTGCGCGGCAAGCCGACCGATCAGTTGCCGGGCCCGGGCAAGCTGCTCAACGCCGTCGCGGTGGCGGCGGGCTGGCCCGACGGCGACGGGGGAGAGTTCCTGGACAACTACCTACGGGTGACGCGACGCGCGAAAGCCGTCGTGCGCAAAGTGTTTGGAGGGTAAGTGGAATTCACGGTCGATGTGATCAGCGCCGAGGACTTCGAGCGGCAACGCCGGGTCTACGAGCCGTTGACCGACGCGCTGCGCACGCTCATCGACGTCGGGATCCACACCGAGGTCGACGAAGCGACGGTGCTGCTCGCTCTCGAACACCTCGAGGAGGCCACGGCGCTGCTGGAGCAGCGCACGCGCCCAGGCCGGTCCACGCTGCGTCACGCCGACACCGGCAGGCCGGTGGTGTGGGCCAATCCCGCTGTCGGACTGCGCAACGCGATCGCGCCGCCGATGGTCGTCGAACACGAGCCCGACGGCAGCTGCTGGAGCGAGTTCACCCTCGGGCCGGCCTACGAAGGCCCGCCGGGGTGGGTGCACGGCGGCATCTGCGCGCTGGTGCTCGACCACATCCTCGGCGAGGTGGCCAGCGAGGGACTGAACCTGCCCAAGTTCACCGGCACCATCAGCGTGCGCTACCGGCGCGGCACCCATCTGGGGCCGGTGCGCGCCGAGGCGTTCGTCGAGCGCAGCGAGGGCGCCAAGACGTTCGCGCGCGGACACCTGAAGGACGCCGATGGGGTGACCGTCGAGGCCGAAGGGGTCTTCATCATGCCCGCGTGGGCGCGGGACGCCGGCTGAGCGCCCCGTGAGGGTCTATGTCTCCACGGCGTTCCTGGACACCCGGGAAGCGATCGAGATCGCCCGGGCCGCAGACGAACTCGGCTACGACGGCATCGCCATCCCCGATCACGTCGTCAACCTCGAGACACTGCAGACGCCGTATCCGTACACCAAGGACGGCAGCAGGCGGTGGGAGGCCTTCACCGACTGGCCGGACCCGTGGGTGATGATCGGCGCGATCGCGCTGGTGACCACCCGGCTGCGTTTCGTCACGACCGTCTATCTGCCCGCGATGCGCGACCCGTACTCGGCGGCGAAGTCCATCGGGACGGCCGCGGTGCTGGCCCGGGGGCCGGCTCGAACTCGGCGTCGGGGTGGGCTGGTGCCGTGAGGAGTTCGAACTGCTGGGTCAGCAGTTCGAGAAGCGCGGCAAGCGCACCGACGAGATGCTGGCGCTGATGAAGGAACTGTGGGCGCCGGGCTGGACCGAGTTCTCCGGCGATTTCTACACCGCGCCGCGGATGGAGATGGAGCCGACGCCGCCACCGATTCCCGTCTACGTCGGTGGGCTCTCGGACATCGCGCTGCGCCGGGCCGCCCGCCACGACGGCTGGATCGGCGACCTGATCAGCACCGAGCAGGCACTGGAACGGATCGCCACGCTGCGCCGGCTGCGGTCCGAAAAGGGTTTGGACATGCAGGGTTTCGAGGTGATCACGCCACTGACCGATGCGTTCATCCCTGAGCATTACGCACGGGCCGAAGCCGGCGGCATCACCGGCATCATCACGATGCCGTGGATGTTCTACGGCGGCCCCGACGCGACGCTCGAGCAGAAGGTCGACGGCATGCGCCGGTTCCGCACGGACATGGCGCTAGAGGGCTGAGGACACGCTCGCCGGGGCAGGCCCCGACTCCGGTGCCGACCCCGAGCGTGACAGCCAGTGCGCCGATCCTGCCGATATGCCTGGAAAACCCCCCACGGTATTACCCCCCCGGACCGTTCCCACCACGGCCAACAACGGGTCATCTTAGGTACGTCAGCAACGAAAATACTTGCGTTCACCAACATTTATCGGCGTGTCTGCAAACTCGCGACTCGGCCGACTTCGCTGACGCTGCGCCGCCGGGAGCAAACCCGACGTCAGCGCCGGGCCACCACCGCCGGCCGCCGTCGCCCGTCGACCGACCAGGCGCCCGCGCCCATCGTCGCGAGGAGCAGGAACGCGAAGCAGAACACGACGGCCAGCTCGCCGCCGTTGCCGCCGAGCTGCGCATCGAACGGCCAGAAGCTGGCCGGTTTCCCGCTGAACACGGCCCAGTGCTGCCAGAAGTACGCCACCGCCATCTCGCCGGAGGCGATGAACGCGGCGATGCGCGTGAGGAAACCGGCGGTGATCAGGATGCCGAGCACGATCTCGAGGATGCCTGCGAACCAGAACGGCCAGGTGCCCGAGGGTACCGCCTGGCCGAGGGGCCAGCCGAACACCTTCATGGTGCCGTGCAGCAACAGCAGCACCCCGACGACGATGCGGAAGAGGCTCAGCGCAGGGGAGGAGTAGGTGGCCAGTCGGGCGTCCAGTCTCTGGGTCATAGCAGCAGACTAGCGGAGCGGACCACGGTCCGGATAGCGCGCGGGCGGCTCCGGGCGGGGCGGCATCGCCGCCCGCGGCCGGAACGGTCGAGTCGGCGGATCGCTCATCCGCGGCGAGGCCATCGGCGGCGCGGACAGCGACCGCATCCTCGTGGTCTCGAGGTCCGACACCGGCGGACGCGGCGGGGCGCCGATCTTCATCGGCCGGGTCTCCTCGCGAGGTGTGCGGCGCTCCAGCAGCACGCTGCGCGCGAGCCGGTCGAGTGCGCCCTGCACCTGAAGGCGGTCCGGCCGGCCCTCGAACTCGGTCGACTGCGCCAGCATCTCGGTGATCCAGGTGGCGACCACGTCGCGCGCGGAGTTCACCTCGGCGGCGCCGGCTGCGGTCAACGAGAACGCCCCGCCGGCGCTAGTGGCATAGCCGCCGGCGACGAGCCGGTCGAACGTCGGCTCCAGGATCTGCCGCGGCACCCGGCGCTCGTCGGCGATGGCGTCGAGATCAGCGGTGCCGGTGACCGAGGCATACCGGTACACCTGGATCAACGCCCACAGCCGCGCCGGGTCGAGGCGACTTCGCGACGCCCGGGTGACGGCGTCCAGATCCACCCCGTGGCTGCGCTGCAGGATCCGCCCGATCGCCACTTCGAGCAGCTTCTCCGGCGATGCCGTCGTCGGCATCCCGAACCCCTCACCCAGGTCGGTGCTGCCGGCCGCGGCAGCATCGCGCAGCGGAACCTGCTTGAGGAACAGCGCGAGGATCAGGCCCACCACAGCGAACGGCGCGGCGAACAGGAACACGCGGCTCAGCGAATCCGCGTAGGCGTCGATGATCGGCGCGGCGACGTCCTGGGGCAACCGGTGCAGCGCCTGCGGCGAGGTCGCCGCCTCCGGCGGTGCGCCGCTGCTCGCCATCGCCGCGGGCAGCCGGTTGTCCAGGAAGTTGGCGAACATCGACCCGAAGATCGCCGCACCGAACGAACTGCCGATGGTGCGGAAGAACGTCACCCCGGACGTGGCGACGCCCAGATCGGTGAAGTCGACGGTGTTCTGCACGACCAGCACCAGCACCTGCATGCTCAGGCCGATGCCGGCGCCGAGCACCAGCAGATACAGCGACTGGACCAGCGTCGAGGTGTCCGCGTCCATCCGGGACAGCAGTACGAACCCCAGCGCCATGATCGCGGTGCCCGCGATCGGGAAGATCTTGTACCGCCCGGTGCGCCCGACGATGACGCCGCTGCCCAGCGAGGTCACCAGCAGGCCGAGCACCATGGGCAGGGTTCGCAGACCCGAGGTGGTGGCGGAGACGCCGTCGACGAACTGCATGAACGTCGGCAGGAACGTCAGTGCGCCCAGCATCGCGAAGCCGACCACGAACGACAGCACGCAGCACACCGTGAACACCGGGTTGCCGAACAGCCGGATCGGCAGCACCGGTTCCGCGGCGCGCCGCTCGACGACGACGAAGGCCACCAGGACCGCGACCGACACCACGAACAACCCGATGATCGTCGCCGAGCCCCACGGATAGGTGGTGCCGCCCCAGCTGGTGGCCAGCGTCAGGCCCGCCGCGCCGAGTCCGACCAGCACGATGCCCGCGTAGTCGAGCACCGGGCGCGCGGTGCGCGCGAGTTCGGGCAGGGCCACCGCCGCGATGCCGAGGACGACGACGGCGACGGGCACGTTGATCCAGAAGGCCCAGCGCCACGTCAGATGGTCGGTGAACAGGCCGCCGAGCAGCGGACCGATGACCGTCGTGACGCCGAACACCGCTCCCAGCGCACCCTGGTAGCGGCCGCGCTCGCGCAGCGGGATCACCTCGCCGATGACCGCGACCGCGGTCACGGTGATCGCGCCGCCACCCATGCCCTGCAGCGCCCGGGACGCGACCAGCATGCCCATCGACTGCGCGAGCCCGCACAGCACCGAGCCGAGCAGGAAGAGCAGCACCGCGACCTGGAAGATCTTCTTACGGCCGAAGATGTCACCCAGCTTGCCGACCACCGCGGTCACGATCGTCGAGGCGAGCAGATAGCTGGTGACGACCCACGCCTGATGGCCGGCGCCGCCCAGATCGGCGACCACGGTCGGCAGCGCGGTCGCCACGATCGTCTGGTCCAGCGCCGCGAGCAGCATGCCCAGCACGACGGCGGTGAAGACGAGGTTGCGGGAGTGCACATCCAGCTGTTCGGACTGATCGGCCTTCTCGGCCACCGCTGACGCACTCACCGCCAGAAACTACCCGCAGCGGCTCCGAACGACACCGCGCGCCGCTGTGAGGTTGCTCAACGCACGGTGCTGGCGAGGGCGGTGAGCGTCTCGGCCGAGGTGTAGCGGGGCCGCCACCCGAGCACAGACGTGGCCTTGGCGGTGTCCATCACCACCGAGGTACGGCCGGCGTGCAGCCACTCCAGCGCAGACGGCACGAACGGCAGCCGCGAGAGGAGCTCGGAGGTCATGACCGCGGCCGCCCGCGGCACCTTCACCGGCTGCGCGCCGAACGCCTCAGCGACCTCGGACATGGACACCACGCCGTCGCCGGCGATGTTGTAGGCCCCGGGCGGGGCGGACGTCGTCGTCACCGCGAGCGTGATGGCGGCCGCGACGTCGTCGTGGTGCACCAGCTGCAGCGGCGTCCCCGGATCGGGCAGCGGTCGCAGCAGCGGCAGCGCCCGCGTGATGCGGCGGACGGGCCCGGGCAGGTGGTTCCACGGCATGGCGTCGGCCAGCGCGGGCGCCTTGGGTCCGGCGACGATGCACGGCCGCAGCACGTACACCTCCAAATCGGAGCCGTCGGTGATCTCGGCCAGCGCCGCCTCGCACGCCGCTTTCTGTTCGGAGTAGTAGTGCTCGGCGGATCCGCGCGGGGCGACGTCCTCGGTGAGGGGCACCGGGTTGTCGGCGTGATAGCCGTAGGCGGCGACCGATGAGGTGTAGACGAGCCTGCGGGGGCGAGCCGCGGCGACGGTCGCCTCGAACACGTTCCGGGTGCCGGTCAGATTGACGCGGGCACTCTCGCTTCGGGTGCCCATGATGATGAAGGCCAGGTGGACGACGACGTCGACGTCGGCGACGAGGTCGTCGACGGCCTCGCGATCGAGGATGTCGCCCTGCCGGTAGACCGTCTTGGTCCAGCCTTCCGCCGCGGCGTCGAAGGGGCGGCGGGCCATGCCGACGATCGCGGTGACGTCGGGATGATCCTCCAGCGCCGCGATGGCTGCCTTGCCGATCTCGCCGGTGGGACCCGTGACTCCGACGCGCAATGCCATGGCGTGCGAGTTTCCCGATTCGGCCTGCGCGAAACAGTGCGCCGTCTCGAGCGGACGCCGAAACAGAAGCGCCCGCCCGGCGTGACACCGGGCGGGCGAATCCGAGCCGACTACTTACACGTCGTAGTACAGCGAGAACTCGTACGGGTGAGGCCGGATCTGGATCGGCATGATCTCGTTCTCCCGCTTGTAGCTGATCCACGTCTCGATCAGGTCGGGGGTGAACACGCCGCCCTCGGTGAGGTACTCGTGATCCTCCTCGAGCTTGTCGATCACCGCCGCCAGCGACGTCGGCGCCTGCGGGATGTTCGCTGCCTCCTCGGGGGGCAGCTCGTAGAGATCCTTGTCGACCGGCGCCAGCGGCTCGATCTTCTTCTTGATGCCGTCGATGCCGGCCATCAGCATCGCCGCGAACGCCAGGTACGGGTTGCCCGAGCTGTCCGGGCAACGGAACTCGAGGCGCTTGGCCTTCGGGTTGTTGCCGGTGATCGGGATACGGACGCAGGCGGACCGGTTGCGCTGGCTGTACACCAGGTTGATCGGCGCTTCGTAACCCGGGACCAGACGCTTGTAGGAGTTCACCGTCGGGTTGGTGAACGCCAGCAGCGACGGCGCGTGGTGCAGGATGCCGCCGATGTAATGCCGCGCCATGTCCGACAGACCCGCGTAGCCGGACTCGTCGTGGAACAGCGGCTTGCCGTCCTTCCACAGCGACTGGTGGGCGTGCATGCCCGACCCGTTGTCACCGAACAGCGGCTTGGGCATGAACGTGACCGTCTTGCCGTTCGCCCACGCCGTGTTCTTGATGATGTATTTGAACAGCAGCACATCGTCGGCAGCGTGCAGCAGCGTGTTGAACTTGTAGTTGATCTCGGCCTGGCCGGCGGTGCCCACCTCGTGGTGACCGCGCTCCAGGACGAACCCGGCGTTCTGCAGGTTGGTGGCCATCTCATCGCGAAGGTCGACGTAGTGGTCGTACGGCGCCACGGGGAAGTAGCCGCCCTTGGGGCGCACCTTGTAGCCGCGGTTGGCGCTGCCGTCGGCCTCGAAAGGCTCACCGGTGTTCCACCAGCCCGACTCGGAGTCGACCTCGTAGAACGTGCCGTTGATGCGCGAGTCGAAGGAGACCGAGTCGAAGATGTAGAACTCCGCCTCGGCGCCGAAGAAGCAGGTGTCGGCGATGCCGGTGCTGGCCAGGTAGTTCTCGGCCTTGCGGGCGACGTTGCGCGGGTCGCGCGAGTACGCCTCCCGCGTGAACGGATCGTGGACGAAGAAGTTGATGTTCAGCGTCTTGGCCGCGCGGAACGGATCGATGCGCGCGGTCGCCGGATCGGGCAGCAGCATCATGTCGGACTCGTGGATCGACTGGAATCCGCGCACCGACGACCCGTCGAACGCGAGGCCGTCCTCGAACACGCTCTCGTCGAAAGCCGACGCCGGGATCGAGAAGTGCTGGACGACACCGGGCAGGTCGCAGAAACGGATGTCGACGTACTCGACCTTCTCGTCCTTGATCAGCTTGATGATGTCGTCGGCGGTCTGTTCTGCCACTCTTTGCTCTCCTTTGACTCGGTAGCCCGCGGCTGACGCTATGGACACGATGTTGCACCGCCGTCAACCGCATGTTGCGTGGACGTTACGCATCCTCCGCGTCCGCCCGTCGGGCGCATCCGCGGCCGGCACCTATCCTGGCGGTATGTCGCGCGCATCCGGTTCGGGTCTGGGGTCCTGGCTGTCGGGGCCGGGCACGCCGGAGCCCGGTACGTATCCCGGCGAACGGCTCGGACTGCCGCGCAGCGGGCCCGGGTCCATCGCCCGCTTCGGCCGCCGCATCGCCGCGCTGTGCGTGGATTGGCTGGTGGCTCTCGGGGTGGCGGCGCTGCTCACGACGATGGGCCTGTTCGGCTCGATGGCGCTCCAGTCGGTCCAGCTGATCGTCTGGTTCGTGCTGGGTGTGGTGTCGGTGCGGCTGTTCGGGTTCACGCCCGGTCAGCTGGTGTTGGGCCTCAAGGTGGTGGCCGTCGACGGGCGCGGCTACGTCGGCGCGGGCCGGGCTCTGGCCCGTGGAGTGCTCATCTTGCTGGTGATCCCGGCGCTGTTCACCGACTCCGACCTGCGCGGGCTGCACGACCTGGCGACCAAGACCGCGGTGGTGAAGCGGTAGTCAGCGCCTCCGCACGGTGCGCTGCACGCCGCGCATCTTGGCCTGCGCGGGCAGCGGCCCCTTGGGCATCGCGGCGGGACCGACCTTCGACCCGAGCGCGGCGAGCCGCGACTCGAGGGAGTCCATCTGCTTGGCGGTGATGTTGGCCGGAAGCCGGGTCAGGTGACGCTCCAGCTTGGACAGCGGCACCTCGCCGTCGCCGTTGCCGATGATGACGTCGTAGATCGGCACGTCACCCACCAGTCGGGCGGTGCGCTTCTTCTCCTGCGCCAGCAGCGGCTTGACCCGCGTCGGAGAGCCCTCGGCGACGAAGATGACGCCGGGGCGTCCGATCACCCGGTGCACGGCATCGAAGTGCCCGGTGGCGGCGACACCGGGGGTCACCCGCCACTTGCCGCGCATGTTGTCCAGCGCCCAGGCGGCCGCACCGGTCTGACCTTCGGCCTTGCGGTAGACCGACTTCTGCGCACGGCGGCCGAAGATGATGAACGCGACCAGCGCGCCGAGCACGATGCCCAGCGGTATCAGCATGTACATCGTGAAGCCGCCGGCGTACACCCCGAGCGCCACCGAGGCGGCCACGATCAGCACGAACGCGCCGATCATGTACGGCAGCAGCCGCTTGTCCTCTTTGCGCTGGATCTGGAACGCCTGCCACAGCTGGCTGCGCCGCTGCTTGGATGCGGCCTTGCGGGCGGCCTTCGCCTCGGCTTTCGCAGCGCGATTCGCCGCCTTGTTGACCCCCGCGGAGTTACGCGATTTCGCCATTGGTTCAGGATACGGATGGCTGTGCCGCCGCCGCGGCGGCTCCGGCCGACCGGGACGCGATCGTCTGCGCGTACAGCTTGCCCGCGCGGTATGACGAACGCACCAGCGGTCCGGCCAGCACGCCTGCGAAGCCCAACTCGGTGGCGAACTGCTGATGCTCGACGAACTCGTCGGGGTGCACCCACCGCTCCACGGGGTGGTGGCGCGCCGACGGCCGCAGGTACTGGGTGATCGTGACGATGTCGCAGCCGGCGTCGTACAGATCGCGCAGCGCGGTGCGCACTTCCTCCGGCGTCTCGCCCATACCCAGGATCAGGTTGCTCTTGGTCACCAGACCGTCCGCGCGCGCCATCGTCAGGACCGACAGGCTGCGGTCGTAGCGGAAGGCCGGCCGGATCCGCTTGAAGATGCGCGGCACCGTTTCGACGTTGTGCGCCAACACTTCCGGGCGGGTCTCGAAGACCTGCGCGAGCAGCGCCGGCTCTGCGTTGAAATCGGGGATCAACAGCTCGACGCCGGTGTTCGGGTTGAGTGCCTTGATCTGGCGGACCGTCTCGGCGTAGAGCCAGGCGCCGCCGTCAGGCAGGTCGTCGCGGGCCACTCCCGTCACCGTCGAGTAGCGCAGCCCCATCGCCTGCACGCTCTCGGCGACGCGGCGCGGCTCGTCGCGGTCGAGTTCGGCCGGCTTGCCGGTGTCGATCTGGCAGAAGTCGCAGCGCCGGGTGCACTGCTCGCCGCCGATCAGGAAGGTGGCCTCGCGGTCTTCCCAGCACTCGTAGATGTTGGGGCAGCCGGCCTCTTCACACACCGTGTGCAGACCTTCGCGGCGGACCAGGGACTTCAGCTCGGTGTACTCCGGGCCCATCTTGGCCCTGGTCTTGATCCACGGCGGCTTGCGCTCGATCGGCGTCTCGGCGTTGCGCACCTCGAGCCGGAGCAGCTTGCGGTTACCGGGTTCGACACTCACTGCATCGATGCTACTGCGTGATCGGCGCTGCTGAGCCGGCCGTCGAGCACGTCACACACCGCGTCGGCGACAGGGCCGAGGACATCGTCGACGGTGACGCGGCGGCCGAGTTCGGCCGTCAGCGACGTGACGCCGGCGTCGGCGATGCCGCACGGCACGATCGAGCCGAACGCAGCCAGATCGCAGTCGCAGTTCAGCGCGAATCCGTGCTGGGTGGTGCCGCGCGCGACCCGGATGCCGATGGCGGCGATCTTGCGCGCGGGCCGGACCTCGTCGGCCGCCACCCACACCCCAGACCGGCCCTCGACCCTGCCCGTGGGCAGGCCCAGATCGGCGCACACCGCGATCAACGCCTCCTCGAGTCGGCGGACGAAGTTGACCACGTCGAGCGGCTCGGCCAGCCCGATGATCGGATAGCCGACGAGCTGACCGGGCCCGTGCCAGGTGATCTTGCCGCCGCGGTCGGTGTCGACGACGGGCGTGCCGTCCACCGGGCGTTCCTCCGGCAGCGTGCGGCGCCCGGCGGTGTACACCGACCGATGCTGCAGCAGCAGCAGCGTGTCCGGGCCGCCGGCGACGCGGGCGTCGGCGATCTCCCGCTGCAGATCCCAGGCCGCCTGGTAGTCGATCGTTCCGAGCCGGCGTACGGCGACGGCATCGCTGCTCGAGCGGATCGATGACGCCATGGCACCGACGCTACTCACGGTTGCCGGCGGTGGCGAACGCCAGCGCCTCACCGATGGTGTTGTGGTGGAAGCGGAACCCCGCACCCTCCAGCACGGCCGGGATCGCGCGCTGACCGCCGAGCACGCCCTCGTCGGCGAACTCCCCGAGGACTGCACGCAACGCAAAGCCGGGCACCGCGAACGGGGTCGGGCGGTTCACGGTGCGGCCGAGCGCCGTGGTGAACTCCGCGTTGGTCACCGGAGCAGGTCCGGTGAAGTTCACCGGACCGGCCAGGTCGTCGTGCGTGATCGCGAACAACAGTGCCCGCACCTGGTCCTCGAGGCTGATCCACGACAGGTACTGGCGGCCGTTGCCCAGCCGCGCCCCGAGGCCGAGCGAGAACAGCGGGCGGATCCGGCCCAGCATTCCGCCCGAGGCCGACATGACCAGGCCGGTGCGGGGGAGCACCACCCGCACCCCCGACTGCGCCGCGACCGTGGTGGCCGCCTCCCAGTCGACGGTGAGGCGCGCGAGGAAGGTCTGCCCGGGCGCCGCGGTCTCGTCGACGGGTCGGGCGCCGGTGTCGCCGTAGTAGCCGACCGCGCTGGAATTGACCAGCACCGGCACCCCGGCCTCGACGACGGCGCGGGACAGCACTTCGGTGGGGCCGATACGGCTGTCGCGCAGGCTCTGCTTGAACGCGCCGGACCACCGCTTCTCGCCGACGTTGACGCCGCACAGGTTCACCACGGCGTCGACCCCGCGCAGCGCGCCGGCGTCGAACTCGCCGGTGTCGGGGTTCCAGAACACCTCATCGGCGTTCGACGGCGCCCGCCGCACGATGCGCACCACCCGGTGATCGGTGGCGCGCAGCGCGTAGACCAGCGCCGTACCGATCAGACCGGAGGAGCCCGCAACCGCGATGACCGAATCCGATGGCATCGACACCTCGGTCTACAGACCCAGGTCCGCCTCGAAGGCACCCTCTTCCAGCCGCCGCTTGATCGTGGTGACGAAGCGGCCGGCGTCGGCGCCGTCGATGAGACGGTGGTCGTAGGTCAGCGGCAGGTAACACACCGAGCGGACACCGATCGACTCGTTGCCGAGCTCGTCGACGATCACCCGCGGGCGTTTGACGATCGCGCCCGTGCCCAGCATCGCCGCCTGCGGCGGCACCAGGATCGGGGTGTCGAACAGCGCGCCCTGGCTGCCGATGTTGGTGATGGTGAACGTGCCGCCGGACAGTTCGTCGGGCTTGAGATCACCCGAGCGAGCCCGCGCGGCGATGTCGGCGATCGCCCGCGCCAGCCCGCCCAGCGACAGGTCGCCGGCGTTCTTGATCACCGGGGAGAGCAGGCCCTGATCGGTGTCCACCGCGAAGCCGAGGTGCTCGGCGTCGTAGTAGGTGATCTCCTTGGATTCCTCGTTGTAGCTGGCGTTGACGTTCGGATGGATCTTCAGCGCGTCGATCACCGCACGCGCGATGAACGGCAGGTAGGTCAGGTTGACGCCCTCGCGCTCGGCGAAGCTGGCCTTCGCCTTGGCCCGCAGCGCCACGATCTTGGTCATGTCGACCTCGTGGGTCTGCGTCAACTGCGCTGTGGCCTGCAGGGATTCGCGCGTCTTCTTCGCGGTGATCTGCCGGATCCGGTTGGCCTTCTGGGTGGTGCCCCGCAGATGCGCCAGCGCGGCTTCAGGGGCCGGCGCGGAACTGGTGGTCTTGGCCGGGGCCTCGGCGGCAGGGGCCGGCTTCGCGGACTCTTCCTTCTGGCTGGCCGCGGCCAGCACGTCCTGCTTGCGGATGCGTCCGCCGACGCCGGTGCCCTTGACCGCGGCCAGGTCGACGTTGTTCTCGGCGGCCAGCTTGCGCACCAGCGGCGTCACGTACGGGCCCGAGTCGCTCGACTTCGCTTCTGCCGGAGCGGCTTTCGGCTCGGGCTTGGACTCCGGCTCAGGTTCGGACTTGCGCTCCGGCTTGGGCTCGGGCGGGGCCTCTTCCGACGGCTTCGCCGTGGGCTTGGTGTCCTTGGCGGGCTCCGGTTCGGGCTCCGGCTCCGGCTCCGGCTCGGGTTCGGGTTCGGGCTCCGGCTCGGGTTCGGGTTCGGAGTCACCGGCATCGGCGCCCTCGGAGTCGCCGATCTTGGCGAGCTCACCACCCACCTCGACGGTGTCGTCTTCCTCGGCGGTGATCGAGAGCAGGGTGCCCGCGACCGGCGAGGGGATCTCGGTGTCCACCTTGTCGGTCGAGACCTCGACCAGCGGCTCGTCGACCTCCACGCTGTCGCCGACCTTCTTCAGCCAGCGCGTCACGGTGCCCTCGGTGACCGACTCGCCGAGTTCCGGCATCAGCACCGGCGTGGACGATCCCGACGATCCGCCGGACGACTTCTTCTCGGGCTCCGGTTCGGGCTCGGGCTCGGGCTCGGGCTCGGGCTCCGGTTCGGGCTCGGGTTCGGGTTCGGACTCGGCCGCCGGCTCCTCTGCGTCGTCGCCGCCACTGTCGCTGTCGCCGCCACTGTCGCTGTCGTCGTCCGCGTCGCCGATCACGGCCAATTCGCCGCCGACCTCGACGGTGTCGTCCTCCTGGGCGACGATCTTCTTCAACACCCCGGAAGCGGGGGACGGGATCTCGGTGTCGACCTTGTCGGTCGACACCTCCAGCAGTGGCTCGTCCTCCTCGACCGTGTCCCCCTCTTGCTTCAGCCAGCGGGTGACAGTCCCCTCGGTAACGCTCTCTCCGAGTGCGGGCATCTGGACGGAGATGGCCATAGTGTCGTGGCTCCCTTGCACGGTCGGTCGCAGTCTTGAGGTGTCGGATCCCATCCTGTCACGTCCCGCGGGACGTTTCGCCGCAGACGTGGCTACTGACCGCTCTGGCACTATCGAAACCGAGGGGTGCGGCAGCGGGAAGGAGCGACCCCAGGTGGGACTGTTCGACGTACTTCGCGGCAGGCGGCGTGGCGGCGGCACCGCCACCGACCGGGCCGCCGATCTGCGCTACCTGCAGCAGTGGGTTGCCGAGCACACCGGCGTCGAGGCGTTCGTCGAGCCGAAGACGACCGTCACCGACGTGACGGTCGTGCTCGTCGCCGCCGACGGCGAATGGACCCGGCGCAGGGCCGGCGGCTACGCCGGTGCGCGCCGGCTGTCGGACCGGTTGAAGATCCCGATCTACGACGTACAGAAGGTCGGCTACCCGCAGCGCATGCGTGACTACGACGCCCGCAAGCGGATCGAGCGCAAGCGCGCCGCCCGCGAGGAGCTGGATCGCTAGTAGCGTGCGGGCTCGTGGACATCGACGGGCCGATCATCATGGCGGTGCATGCGCACCCCGACACCTCCGGCATCTGGGACGGCATGGCCGCGCTGATCGGCGACACCGCCCGTGTCGAGCGCTGCAGCGCCGACGGATTGGCCGCCGCGCTGACCGGGCGCGGGCCGGTGCACCTCGTCGCGCACGGTCCGGCGGCGGCTGCGGTCTGGCAGTACCTGGCCCGTCCTGACGCCGCGGATCACCTGGCCTCGGTCACGCTGTCGGTCCCCGTCCGGCGGCGAGGGCTGCCCGGCCGGCGGCGACGCACAACGCAGACCCCGGACCGGGTCGCGGTGCCGGTGCAGCTGATCGTCGGCACCGGCAAGGTCGATGACGATCTCGCCGCACGTGTGCCCCGGTTGTGGCGGCGTGTGGTCGCCAGCGGCCGGCCCACGCCGGCCACCCATCCGCAGGTGTATGCCCGCTCGGTGCGTCAGCTCGCCGAGCATCTCGGCGGTGCGCCCGCGGCGCGGGAACTGCTGCGTGCCGAGGTCGGACGGTTCCGCAGCGCGTTCGGCGACACGCTGGTGTCGGTCACGGGGGCGGGCAGCGGTATCGGGCGTGAGACCGCGCTGGCGTTCGCAAAGGAGGGGGCCGAGCTGATCATCAGCGACGTCGATGCCGACGGCCTGGCCGAGACGGCCCGCCGCCTCGCTGATGCCGGCGCTGCCGCGCACAGCTACATCGTCGACGTGGCCGACGCGGCGGCGGTGGAAGCGTTCGCCGACGAGGTGTGCACGGCGCACGGTGTGCCGGATGTGGTGATCAACAACGCAGGCGTCGGACATGCCGGCTTCTTCCTCGACACCCCCGCCGAGGAGTTCGACCGGGTGCTCGACATCAACTTCGGGGGCGTGGTCAACGGCTGCCGGTCATTCGGCAGGCGATTGGCCGAGCGGGGCACCGGCGGCCACATCGTCAATGTCGCGTCGATGGCGTCCTACACACCCGTCAACGTGATGAACGCCTACTGCACGTCCAAGGCGGCGGTGTTCATGTTCTCCGATTGCCTACGCGCCGAACTGGATTCGGCCGGCATCGGGCTGACCACGATCTGCCCGGGCGTAGTCGGCACCAACATCGTCGACACCACGCGGTTCTCGCTGCCCGAGTCACGCCACCCCGACCCCGAGACGCTGCGGGCGCGTGCCAGGCGCGGCTTCGCGATACGCCGCTACGGGCCGGAGAAGGTGGCCCGCGCCATCGTCAGTGCGGTGACGAAGAACAAGGCCGTGCGGCCGGTCACCCCGGAGGCCTATCTCGTGTACGGCATCGCGCATGCCGCGCCGCAGGCCATGCGCAGTGCGGCGCGCGGCGGCAACATCGTGTGAGCCGGCGCGTCTGTCGGGTGTGGTGTTGGTGAGTTCTGATAGCGCATGCGCTATCGGATTTCGGTGACGGACACCCCGCCCGCGTCGCGTTAGCGTTCTCAGATGGCAGAACCCGCGCCTGCGCGCTACACCTATCGCGTCGAATGGTCTTCCCGGCGCGCACAATACGTGGCCCGTTGCCTCGAGATGCCGAGTGTCTCCGACTCCGCGGACACCGCGCCGGAAGTCATCGCGCGTGCCGAGCGTGCGGTCACCGGACACCTCGAATACATGGACCGGGAGTTCGGCGGTGATCCGCCGACCCCGTTGACCGACCACAACTTCAGCGGGACATTTCTGGTCCGGACCTCCCCGGAACTGCACGCGCGGCTGTCCACCGAAGCCGCCGAGCAGGGAGTCTCGCTCAACCAGTGGGCCGTCCAGAGGCTCGCCAACCGGCCGCCGAGTCGGCAGTGGTGAGCCTCAGCCGTTGGCCGCGATGTCCTCGAGGACCGCGAACATCGTCCGTGTCGGCACCCCGGTCCCGCCCTTGGGCGTGTAACCCCACGGCCCGCCGGAGTTGTACGCCGGCGCCGCGACGTCGATGTGCACCCACGCGACCCCGTCGGCGACGAACTCGCGCAGATACGTCCCGGCGACCAGCATGCCGCCGTACCGCGAACCGCTGACATTGGCCAGGTCGGCCACCGTCGACTTCAGGTCGTCCTTGAGCTCCTCGGGAAGCGGCATCGCCCAGCCGTTCTCACCGACGGACTGCGAGATGTCGGCGACCCGGTCGCGGAACTCGTCGCTGCCCATCACCCCGGGCGTGCGCGAGCCCAGCGCGACGATCTGCGCGCCGGTCAGCGTCGAGGTCTCGATCAGATACTGCGGACGGTCCTCGCATGCGCGCACGATCGCGTCGGCCAGGATCAACCGGCCCTCGGCGTCGGTGTTGAGCACCTCCACGGTGGTGCCGCCGTACTGGGTCAGCACGTCGCCGGGCCGCTGCGCGGTTCCCGACGGCATGTTCTCGGCCATCGGCACCGTCGCGATCACGTCGATCGGCAACTTCTGCCGCGCCGCGAGCACCACCGTGGCGATCACCGCCGCGGCACCGCCCATGTCGGACGTCATGTGGTGCATGTTGGCCGCCGGCTTGATCGAGATGCCGCCGGTGTCGAACGTGATGCCCTTGCCGACCAATGCAACCGTGGTCGGCTTTCGGCCCTTGCCGCCGCGGTGGACGAGCCGGACCAGACGCGGCGGACGCGACGAGCCCTTGCCGACGCCGACGATGCCGCCGTAACCGTCCTTGGTCAGTGTCTTGTCGTCGAGCACCTCCACCTCGAGGCCGGCGGCCTCGCCCAAAGCCTTTGCGCGCTTGGCGAATTCGGCTGGAAACAAGTGGCTGGGCGGGGTGTTGACGAAATCCCGGGCAGTAGCCACCGCCGTCGCGATCGCCTCCGCGCGGGCGGCGGTGTCCTTGGTGGCCGACTTCGTGTCCGGGGTGAGCGCGGTGACCCGCTGCAGCCCCGAGTCCTTGGGGGCGGTCTTGCCGCTGCGGAACTCGGAGAACCGGTAGGAGCCGAGGATCAGCCCCTCGATCGCGGCCTCCAGGTCCAGGGCCGAGAGCGTGGTCAGCACCGACTCGACGCCCGACAGCGATCGCGCCGCCGCCCCGGCGGCGCGCCGGATGGTCTCGGCCGGCCACTCGTCGCGGCTCTTGCCGAGCCCGACGGCGAGCACGCTGCCCACCGGCAGCGACGGCACGATCACCCGGGTCAGCTGCTCGCTGCCCCCCTTGGCGCCGAGCGCCTTCAGCGCGGCCTCGATCTCGCTCACCGCGTCGGCAGGCAGGAATGAGCCGGCGACCACCATCGCCTTCGGGTCGTCGTCGCCCACGCTGACGACCGGCACGATGAGCACCGATCCGGCGACGGAGCGCTTCGGCAGTGCGGCGGCGACGCTGACGGTGGGGGACTGATAGCCAGGTGGGGTGCTCACGGGGATTCACCCTAGCCACTGCCTACTAGTGTGGTTGGTCGTGAGTGACAACCCGTTGACCGGCCCGCTCGAGCACCGCCACCGCGAACTCGGAGCGACCTTCGCCGAATTCGGTGGCTGGCTGATGCCGGTGTCCTACGCCGGCACCGTCGCCGAGCACACCGCCACCCGCACCACCGTCGGCCTGTTCGACGTCAGCCACCTGGGCAAGGCCCTGGTCACCGGCCCGGGTGCGGCCGAGTACGTCAACTCCGCGTTCACCAACGACCTGCGCCGCATCGGCCCGGGCAAGGCCCAGTACACGCTGTGCTGCACCGACGACGGCGGCGTCATCGACGACCTGATCGCCTATTACGTCTCCGACGACGAGATCTTCCTGGTGCCCAACGCGGCCAACACCGCCGACGTCGTCGCGGCCCTGAAGGAGCGTGCGCCCGCCGGCCTGACGATCACCGACGAGCACCGCTCCCGCGCGGTTCTCGCCGTGCAGGGACCCAAGTCCGCCGAGGTGGTCGGCGGACTGGGCCTGCCGACCGACATGGACTACATGGGCTACGCCGACGCCGTTTTCGGCGGCGTTGACGTCCGGGTCTGCCGGACCGGCTACACCGGCGAACACGGCTACGAACTGCTACCGACCTGGGATCAGGCCGCGGTGGTGTTCGACGCGCTGGTCGAGGGTGTGCGGGCCGCCGGTGGCGAACTGGCCGGACTCGGAGCGCGCGACACGCTGCGCACCGAGATGGGGTATCCGCTGCACGGCCACGAGCTGTCCCGCGACATCTCGCCGCTGCAGGCCCGCTGCGGGTGGGCGGTCGGCTGGCGCAAGGACGCGTTCTGGGGCCGCGACGCCCTGCTCGCCGAGAAGGAGGCCGGCCCGCGGCGCACGCTGCGCGGCCTGCGCGCCGTCGGCCGGGGCGTGCTGCGCGGCGAGCTGACCGTGCTCGACGGCACCACCCCCATCGGGGTCACCACGTCCGGAACGTTCTCGCCCACATTGAAAGTCGGGATCGCGCTGGCGTTGATCGACACCGCCGCCGACATCGCCGACGGCGCCCGCGTGAGCGTCGACGTGCGTGGCCGCGCCGTCGAATGCGAGGTCGTCAAACCGCCGTTCGTGGACACCCGCACGCGGTAAATCGCTCGCCAGGCGGTTATACAATCGCCTGCATGACTGAAGGCCTCTCGTTCACCGTCGATCGCACCGCGAACCCGGCGAGCGACGAGGTACGCGCCGGGATTCTGAGCAACCCCGGCTTCGGCAAGTTCTTCACCGACCACATGGTGTCCATCGACTACACCGCCGGTGAGGGCTGGCACGACGCGCGCGTGCAGCCGTACGGGCCCATCGAACTCGACCCCTCGGCCATCGTGCTGCACTACGCCCAGGAGGTGTTCGAGGGGCTCAAGGCCTACCAGTGGGGCGACGGGTCCATCGTGTCGTTCCGGCCGGAGGCCAACGCCGCCCGGCTGCAATCCTCGGCGCGCCGGCTGGCGATCCCCGAGTTGCCGCAGGACGTCTTCCTCGAGTCGCTGCGTCAACTGATCGCCGTCGACGGGCAGTGGGTTCCGCCGGCTGGCGGTGAGGAGTCGCTGTACCTGCGGCCGTTCATCATCGCGACCGAACCGGGCCTGGGAGTGCGGCCGGCCAACCACTACCGGTACCTGGTGATCGGCTCGCCCGCCGGGGCCTACTTCCCGCGCGGCATCAAGCCGGTCAGTGTCTGGCTGTCCCACGAATACGTGCGCGCCTCACCCGGCGGCACCGGAGCCGCCAAGTTCGGCGGCAACTACGCGGCCTCGTTGCTGGCCCAGGCCGAAGCCGCCGACCACGGCTGCGATCAGGTGGTGTGGCTCGACGCGATCGAACGCCGCTACGTCGAGGAGATGGGTGGCATGAACCTGTTCTTCGTCTTCGGCAGCGGCGGCACCGCACGGCTGGTCACCCCGGAGCTGTCGGGTTCGCTGCTGCCGGGCATCACGCGAGACTCGCTGCTGCAGTTGGCCACTGACGCCGGCTTCGCGGTCGAGGAGCGCAAGATCGACGTCGACGAATGGCAGAAGAAGGCCGCCGCGGGGGAGATCACCGAGGTGTTCGCCTGCGGCACCGCCGCCGTCATCACCCCGGTTTCGCACGTCAAGCACACCGACGGCGAGTTCACCATCGCCGACGGCGAGCCCGGTGAGATCACCATGGCGCTGCGCGACACGCTGACCGGCATCCAGCGGGGCACCTTCGCCGACACCCACGGCTGGATGGCCCGGCTGAACTAGCCGATCGCCAGCCCCAGCGCGGCGACCGTCGTCGTCACCTCGACCGCGGCGCCGAGCACGTCACCGGTGACACCGCCGAACCGGCGCACGCAGTGCGCGATGAGAAGGGTCGAGGCGGCCAGCGCGACCAGCACCACCACCGGGCCCTGCCACGCCCTGGCACACACCGGGACGGCCGCCGCGGCGACCGCGGCCACCCACGCCCACACCACCCACGTGGGCTGGGTGCCCGCCACCCGGCCGCCAAGCGTGCTGCCCGCCGCGGCCGGCACGCCCCGGCGGCACGCGGCCACGACCGCCACCCTGCCCGCGGTCACAGCGACGATCAGCGCGGCCCAACCGGCGTCGGCGAACGCCAGCGCCTGGAGCAGGATCGTGGCGGCGACCGCGGCGACGCCGAACGGCCCCGCAGTGCCTTCGCGCATGACCGCCAGTGCCCGCTCGGGCGGCCCGTAGCAGCCGAGTGCGTCGGTGGTGTCGGCCAGTCCGTCGATGTGCAGCCCGCGGGTGGCCAGCAGCAGCGTGACCACGGCGAGCGCGCCGGCCAGCGGGCTCGCCTCACCGAACGCCCAGAACCCGCCCGCGAGCACCGCGGCCGCGGCGCCACCGACCGCTACGCCGGCCACCGGCAGCGCGGTCATCACCCCGCGGCCGATTCCCGCGGTGCGCGACGCCGGCACCGGGAGGATCGTCGCGAAGGCCAAAGCGCCTGCCACCGAAGCGATCACGATCAGCCCTCGCTGATCCCGGCCTCTTCGAACGTGGCCATCGTGGCCAGGGTCGCCACCGCGGCGCGCAGCACCGGAAGGGCCACCAGCGCGCCCGAGCCCTCACCGAGTCGCATGCCCAGGTCGACGATCGGCTCCAGCCCGAGCTCCCGCAGCGCCAGCGAGTGTGCGGGCTCGGTGGAGCGGTGCCCCGCCTGCCACCACTGCCGGGCGCCGGGTGCGAGCCGCTCGGCGGCCAGTGCCGCGGCCGTCACCACCACGCCGTCGAGCAGCACGGGTGTGCGCCGCAGCGCGGCCTGCGCGCTGAACCCCGTCATCGCCGCCAGGTCGGCGCCGCCGCAGATCCGCAGCAGCGCAACCGGATCCGCGGAGAGCCGGCGGGTGCGGTAGAGCGCGTCGCGGATCGCGGCGGTCTTGCGCGCCCAGCCGGCGTCGTCGACCCCGGTGCCCCGGCCGACCACCGCAACCGGCTCCGTGTCGGTCAGCGCGGCCACCAGCGTGGTCGCCGGTGTGGTGTTGCCGATCCCCATGTCGCCGGCGATCAGTAGATCGGCTCCGGCGTCGACCTCCTCGTCGGCGATCCCGCGGCCCGCCTCGATCGCAGCCACCACCTCGTCGGGGGTCAGCGCGTCCTCGACGGCGATGTTGCCGCTCGACCGGCGGATCTTGTTGGCGCCGACCGCCGGCGAGAGCGGCTCGTCGGTGTCGACGGCGATGTCGGCGATGCGCACCGTCGCGTCGGCGATCCCGGCGAGCACGTTGACGGCCGCGCCGCCCGCGGCGAAGTTCGCCATCATCGCGGCCGTCACCTCAGGCGGATAGGCGGACACGCCCGCCGCGGCCACGCCGTGGTCGCCGGCGAACACCACCACCCGGGCGCGCTCGAACTGCCTTGGCGGGCAGGCACTTTGACACGAGGACACCCATACCGACAGGTCCTCGAGGCGGCCCAGCGCGCCGGCGGGCTTGGTCAGCCGCGCCTGACGGTCCCTGGCTGCGGCGGCGGCGGCGGGATCGGGCGGGGCGATATCGGGGAAATAGGACACCTATGACACCCAGGTCACCGCGGCCATCACGCCACGGTGGCGCCGCGCTCGACAGCCGGCCGGGGCGCACGCATCCGGCGCAGCTGCGAGGCCCGGCTGGCGGCGTAGAACCCGAGCTTCCAGCCCGATTCGGTGTTGCCCGGGAACTTCTCGTCCACGAGCCGGTTCACCCGGCGGCCGAGGAAGAAGCCGTCGACGATCATGATCAGCACGAGCACGAGCATCGCCGGGGACAGCAGCTGCTGCACCTGCACCGACGGCACCGCCAGCATCACCAGGATCAGACCGAGCGCCGACGGCATGAACAGTCCGAGCACATTGCGCCGGGAATCCACCACGTCGCGCACGTAACGGCGCACCGGGCCCTTGTCGCGCGGCAACAGATAGGCGTCGTCGCCGGCCATCATCTTCTCGCGCCGCTGCGCCATGTCGGAGCGGCGTTCGGCCTTCTCGACCTTGCGCTCCTCCCGGGACAGCTTCGGTCCGCGCAGCTCTTTGCGGCGGCGCCGCGCCTCCGCGCTGGTCATCGGCGCGGGCGCGACCGGGCCGCGGCGACGGCTCGCCTCGCTGCGCTTGGGTGTCGGCTTGCCCTTGGGCGCGGTCGCCGCCCGGGCGGCGGTGGCGGAGGTTCCGGCGTGGTCGTCGGCGGACGCCGAATCCGCCGGATCGTCCCCGGAGTCGTCGTTCTTGCGGCCCAGCAGCTTCACGCCTGCAAGGTTACTTCGCGAGGGTCGCCGGGGAGGCGGCGAGGGCGCGTCGCGCGGCATGCGGCGGGTGAGACCACGTCCTAGTCTGCCGGGATGACCCGGACCGTTCTGATCGCGCCGGATTCGTTCGGCGACAGCCTGACCGCGGTGCAGGCAGCGCACTGCATCGAAACCGGCTGGCATGCCGCCCGCGGCGACGACCGGCTGATCCTGGCTCCGCAGTCCGACGGCGGCCCCGGATTCGTCGAGGTGCTGGCCGGCCGGCTCGGCGAGATGCGCACCGAGCGGGTCAGCGGCCCCCTGGACGCCGAGGTCGACGCCCGCTGGGTGTTCGACCCGTCGTCGCCGGCGACCGCCTACCTCGAGTGCGCGCAAGCGTGCGGGCTGGCGCTGCTCGGCGGCCCGCCGACGGTGCGCACCGCGCTCGACGCGCACACCCGTGGCGTCGGCCAGCTCATCGCCGCCGCGCTGGCCGCGGGCGCGCGCCGCATCGTCGTCGGCCTCGGCGGCAGCGGCAGCACCGACGGCGGGCGCGCCATGATCGACGCCCTGGGCGGACTCGCGGCGGCCCGCGACCGCCTCGCCGGGATCGAGCTCATCGCCGCCAGCGACGTCGAACACCCGCTGCTGGGGCCGCGCGGCGCCGCCGCGGTGTTCGGCCCGCAGAAGGGCGCCGACCCGGACACCGTCGCCGCCCTGGAGGACCGGCTGACGGCGTGGGCACAGCACCTCGACACCGCAGCGGGTCGCCCGATCCGCGACGATCCCGGGGCCGGGGCGGCCGGCGGACTGGGTGCTGCGCTGCTGGCGCTGGGCGCCCGGCGGGAATCCGGTGCGGCGATCATCGCCGAACACACCGGCCTGGAAACCGACCTCGACGCGGCCCACCTGGTCATCACCGGTGAGGGCCGGTTCGATGACCAGTCCCTGCACGGCAAGGTGGTCAGCGCCCTGGCCGCGGGTGCCCGCCGGCGCGGGGTTCCGGTGCTCGTCCTCGCCGGCCAGGTGACGCTGCCCGACGCCGACCTGCGGGCCGCCGGCATCACCGCCGCCCACTCGGTCGCCGAACACGCCGGATCGGTGCGCCGGGCTATCGACGAGGCGGCCGACCAGCTCACCGGGCTCACCTGCGCGGTGGCGGCAACCTGGGCGTAGATGGGGAATAGCGCCGCGACAAGGTACCGTTGAACCCGTGGGGTCACGGCGCTCGGGGCCTCACCCACGAACATCCACACAGGAGATTTCATGACTGTTCAGGACCAGTCGGCAGTGCAGGCAGAACAGGCCACCGACACCCAACACGGCGTGATCCTGACGGAGGCCGCGGCCGCCAAGGCCAAAGCACTGCTCGACCAGGAGGGTCGCGACGACCTGGCGCTGCGGATCGCGGTGCAGCCGGGCGGTTGCGCGGGGCTGCGGTACAACCTGTTCTTCGACGACCGCACCCTCGACGGCGACCTGACGGTGCAGTTCGGCGGCGTCAACCTGACGGTGGACCGGATGAGCGCCCCCTACGTGCAGGGCGCCAGCATCGACTTCGTCGACACGATCGAGAAGCAGGGTTTCACCATCGACAACCCCAACGCCACCGGCTCGTGCGCCTGCGGCGACTCGTTCAACTGAGCTAGTACTGCCCGGCCGTGCGCGGCAGGTAGGAACACACCAGCACCTCGTTGTCCACGGACAGCAGCTGGGCCACGGCTTGCTCGTCGGCTTCCGGCTGGCTGCGTGACGAGCGGCTCTCCGGTGTCACGCGCATCGTGAACAGCACCTGCGCCTGCGTCGGCGAGGACATCACCATCTTGTCGATCGACGTCACCCGCGCGCTGCTGTACTGCTTGCGGAACGCGTCGCTGGACAGGCTCGCCAGCGCGAGGTCCGAGCGGCGCTCCTTGACCTCGTCGAACAGCCCGCACAGCGTGTGCCGGGCGACGGTCTCGGCGTCACCGTTGGACAACGCGTCGACATAGTTCTGGATCGCGGTGCGGGCCGATGCCTCGGTCAGGGCACCGGTCTGCGCCGGTTCGCTACCACCACGGGTCAGCGCCACCGCGGTGATCACGCCCGCGACGACCAGCACGGCGAGCACAGCCACCGCGGCGACGACCCAGCGGCGGCGCCTGCGCGGCGGATAGGGGACCGGCGGCGGCAGCGTACCGGGATAGGCCGCGCCGAAACCGGTGTCCGGATAGGGCTGCGGGGCACCCGGCTGCTGGCCGAAACCGTCCGGATACATCGGGGGTCCTGCTGGTCCAGCGCCGTACGGGGGCGGGTAGGGACCAGTCATACATGAGCTCCCGGGCAGGTCGGTGGATGGCGTGTGCCTCTACAGTGGCCCGTACGGGCACTCATAGGCAGGTTAGCGCACGGGCGCACGCTGCTCCGGTGAGCGAAGACGCCGCCGCTAAGGT
Source organism: Mycolicibacterium psychrotolerans (assembly GCF_010729305.1). Taxonomy (NCBI): domain Bacteria; kingdom Bacillati; phylum Actinomycetota; class Actinomycetes; order Mycobacteriales; family Mycobacteriaceae; genus Mycobacterium; species Mycolicibacterium psychrotolerans. The sequence continues at coordinate 3,163,949 of NZ_AP022574.1, forward strand.
ATGGGTGAATTCATGAAGGGTGGAACTGCGTGACCATTGCTGTGACCGGATCGATCGCGACCGATCATCTGATGCGTTTTCCGGGCCGATTTTCCGAGCAGCTGCTCGCCGACCACCTGCAGAAGGTGTCGCTGAGCTTCCTCGTCGACGATCTGGTCATGCATCGGGGCGGCGTCGCGGGCAACATGGCCTACGCGATGGGCGTGCTGGGTGGGCGCCCGACGCTGGTCGGCGCGGTCGGCAGCGATTTCGACGACTATCGCGAGTGGCTCACGTCCGCCGGGGTGAACTGCGACGCGGTGCTGGTGTCGGACTCGGCCTACACGGCACGATTCGTCTGCACCACGGACGAGGACATGGCCCAGATCGCGTCGTTCTATCCCGGCGCGATGTCGGAGGCCCGCAACATCAAGCTCGCCGACGTCGCCGAGCGGACGGGCACACCGGATCTCGTGATCATCGGCGCCAACGACCCCGAGGCGATGTTCCTCTACACCGAGGAGTGCCGCTCGCTGGGGCTGGCCTTCGCCGCCGACCCGAGCCAGCAGCTGGCCCGGCTGTCCGGCGAGGAGATCCGCCGGCTCATCGACGGCGCCACCTATCTGTTCACCAATGACTACGAATGGGATCTGCTGCTGCAGAAGTCCGGCTGGTCGGAGGCCGAGGTGATGCGCCAGATCCAGCTGCGCGTCACCACTCTCGGCGAGAAGGGCGTCGACCTGGTCGGCCGCGACGGCACCTTCGTCCACGTCGACGTGGTACCCGAGACCCGCAAGGAAGACCCGACCGGCATCGGCGACGCGTTCCGCGCCGGGTTCCTCACCGGCCGTGACGCGGGGCTGCCGCTGGAGCGGGCGGCGCAGCTGGCGTCCCTGGTGGCGACGCTGGTGCTGGAAGCCCCGGGTCCGCAGGAATGGACGTGGGACCGGGAGAGCGCCGTCAAGCGGCTTTCCGACGCCTACGGCGACGAGGCAGGGCAGGAGATCGCCTCCGCGCTGGCCTAGATGTACTGACCTGAGAGGTTAGGTACGCGGCTGGCGGGTGGTTGGCCGCCGAGTGCGGTGTGGCCGCGGTGGTGATTGTAGGCGTGCAGCCAGATCGGGAATTGCTCGCAGCGTTGGGCGTCGCTGGTGTAGAGGCGGGCGTAGGCCCATTCGTCGGCCAGGGTGCGGTGGAATCTCTCGACCTTGCCGTTGGTCTGCGGTCGGTATGGGCGGGTGCGCCGGTGCTCGATGTCGCCGAGAGCGTCCCGGAAGGCATGGGATCGGTAGCAGGAGCCGTTGTCGGTCAACACTTTCCGCACTGTGATGCCGCACTCTGTGAACCAGGCGTCGGCGCGTCGCCAGAATGCTGCGGCGGTCTCTTTGCGTTCATCACTTAGCAATTCGGAGTAGGCCAGCCGAGAGTGCGCGTCGATCGCGGTGTGCAGGAAGTGATAGCCCCGCCGGGGATTGCGGTATTGCGTCATGACCGCGCTGCTCTTGTCAGCCTGGCGATTGGCCCTGCCCACAGCGCGGCCCAGCATGCGCCAGCCACCGCCGGCGGGAATCTTGCCGAGCTTCTTGACGTCGATGTGCACCAATTCCCCACACCCGGTGGTTTGGATGCGCCGGATCACTCGGCCGGTAGGTCGGTCCAGCCACCGCAGCTTGGCCACCCCGTAGCCTCGATTTTTCGTCCAAGGTGATTGCGGTCGAACTCTGGGACGGGTTGGGTTGCGGAGTGGGTTGTGCAGTTGCTGGGCGTGCTGGATGGTCCCGTGTCGCCGGGAGGGGCGGGCTTCCCAGGGCCGGTGGGTCTTTCACATCGGTCGGTCAGGTGGCGAGGGTGTTATCCGAAGGCGGTGCGGATGCGTTGCCAGGCGGTCGCGATCACGGCGGCCCATCGCCAGGTGGCATCGATACGGAGCCGTCGTTGGCGGGCGCCGCGGGTGATGCGGGCGGCCACGTGCAGGACCCGGTAACGGAAGGTGGTGATCTCGGCGCGGGCCAACCCGGGTTGGTTGGCGAATCCAATGAGCCGGGTCCAGGTGACCAGATCCGTAGTAGCCAGGACGATTTCGAGCCAGGCGGCGTTGGCCCAGAAGCCGTGACACGGCAGGTTGCGCAGCCCGGTGGCCTTCAGTTCGCGGATACGGTCTTCGACTCGGGCGTGCTGACGGTGCCGCAGCTCCAGACCCGCGACCTGCCCGGGCACGACCCCAGGTCCGGTGTCGGTGATGAACGCAGTGACCCGCATGCCGTCGGCATCGGTGAACCGCAACTGCGCACCGGGGTGAGGTCGTTCTTTACGCAGGATCAGCCTCGTGCCGGTCGGCCAGCTGCTCAGGTTGACCAGCCCGGTGGCCTCGGCGACCCAGGCCCCGTCGCGGATGCCGCCGTGGGTGTCGATCGCCGGATACCAGCACGCCCCGAGGTTGAGGGTGTCCACCGCGTCCTGCACCCGGGCGTCGACGGGGTAGCCAAAGGAGAATCCGACGCCCGCGGCGCGGCAGGCATCGGCGAATCTGTGGGTGGCCCCGGCGGTGTCGCAGCGCACCAACACCTGCGGCGCATCCGGATTGTTGGGCTCGTCGGGGTCGGGTCGCCACGCCGCCGGGAGGGCGGCCAGCGCCTGTTCCAGGACGATGACGTGGTCACTGGCGGTATTGGAGCCGGCGTTGCCGGTGCGCAGTAGCCCAGCCAGGGCTTCCCCGCCACCGATCTCCGGACGGTCCAGAAACGCCAGCAGCGGGTGAAGACCGAAGGTCTTCTTCCAGGTCGGCGTAGCCCCGGCTTTGTTGTCGGAGTGATCGATCACCAGGGTGGCATCGATGTCGATATGCAGCCAGCCCTCACCAGCGGGGGCGGCGCCGGCGTCCCAGGCCGCTGCCCGCGCGCCGGCACGTGCCGCCCGCACCCCGGGGAGGTGAGCGGCATCGATCCGCTCGTCGATCAGCCGCCACATCGTGGTCGTCGACGCCTTCGCTCCGAACACATGCTCACGATCGCCGCACAACTGTCCCACCCCGTCGATACAGTCCGCCCCGTCAGCGACCGCGGCCGCCAGATCGGCGAACACCTCCCCGGGGGCATACACCCATGGGCCGCGGTAGGTGTCCGCCAACGCGGCGGTGACCTGCGCCGATAACCCCGTCCGGTCAGCGAGCTCGCGCAGCATGCCCATCCCGGCATGCGACACGACACCATGGCCGTCGGCCGACACTTTCACCCGCGATGCGGCCACGATATTCTTCACCTGCGAGGTGCCTTCCCGCTGGAACGATCTGAACCTTCGACAAGTCCGATTATTCCCTGCAGGACAGGCACTTTCGCTTATCTACCCCCTGCCAAACACAAGTTTCCGCGAAAAATCCGGGGTAGCGGCTCAGTACCTGATGCACTGTCGAGGGATGAATGCCCAGCTGATAGCCGATGCGGGCCGGTCCCCAACGGCGCAGCACGCGGATTTTGATGATGCGCCGCTCTGTGCGGGTCGGTGTCTGATTCGGGCTGTGGTGCGGCCGAGAGCTGCGATCGACCATCCCAGCCGGACCCAACTCCCGGTATCGGCTCGCCCAGCGGGCCGCCGTAGTCACCGCGACCTGAAACCGTTCGGCAGCCCGGCGCAGCGACCAGCCGTCCTCGACGACGCAGCGAGCCAGCCTCAGACGACCGGTTTCGGACAAGGGGGCATTACGGTGGGACACGAAGACCTCCGGTGAATTGGTGCGTTCCTAGACAGCTCGCACTTCACTCGGAGGTCTTCGTCATGTCACCACGCCACGCCGTACCTAACGTCCGTGGTCAGTACACCTAGAGCTGGACCGGGTAGGTCGGCTCGCTGATCTGCGGCACCACGCTGTGCTCGACGAAGATCGCGTGCCACAGCATGAAGATCAGCACCGTCCACAGCCGGCGACTGTGATCGCTTGTGCCCGTACGGTGTTCGTCGAGCATGGTGCGCACAGCGGTCACGTCGATCAGATCGCCTGCGCCCGACGACGCGATCGTCTCGTACGCCCACTCCTGCAGTTCGCCGGCCCGCAGCCAGTGCCGGATCGGCACCGGGAAGCCCAGCTTGGGCCGGTGCAACACGTGCGGCGGGATGATCGGCTTCAGCGCCCGGCGCAGCGCGTACTTCGTGGTCGCCCTGGTGATCTTCTGGTCGTAGGGCAGCCGGGAGGCCACCGCGAACACCTCGGGGTCGAGGAACGGCACCCGTAGTTCCAGCGAGTTGGCCATCGTCATCTTGTCGGCCTTGACCAGGATGTCGCCGCGCAACCAGGTGAACAGGTCGATGTGCTGCATCCGGGCCACCGGATCCCACCCGGCCGACTGCGCGTACACCGGCGCGGTGACGTCGGTGTGCGTCCACTCGGGCCGGAACCGCGTCAGCACGGCGCGCAACTGCGCGTCGGAGAAGCTGCGCGCGTTGCCGTAGTAGCGCTCCTCGAGGCTCAACGATCCGCGGTGCAGCAGACTCTTGCCGCGCATGCCCTCGGGCAATGGCCCGGCCATCCGGCCCACCGACTTGCGCAGCCCGCGCGGCAGGTAGTCGAACGGCTTGAGCGACAACGGCTCCCGATAGATCGTGTAGCCGCCGAACAGCTCGTCGGCGCCTTCGCCGGACAGCACCACCTTGACGTGCTTGCGGGCCTCGCGGGCGATGAAGTACAGCGGCACCAGCGCCGGGTCGGCCACCGGCTCGTCGAGGTACCACACGATCTCGGGCAACGCCGCCACGAACTCGGCCTGGCTGACCACCTTGGTGACGTGCCGGGCGCCGATGGCGTCGGCCGAGGCGACCGCGACGTCGACCTCCGAGAAGCCCTCGCGTTCGAACCCGGTGGTGAACGTGATGAGCCGGGGGTTGTGGCGCATCGCGAGCGCCGCGATCGCCGTCGAGTCGATGCCGCCGGAGAGAAACGCCCCCACGGTGACGTCGGCGCGCATGTGCTTGGCGACCGAGTCCTCGAGCACCGCGGTGATCTCGTCGTAGCGGGCCTGCTCGCCGCCGGCCGGAAAAGGCACCGCGGCGAACCGCGGCGTGAAGTACCGCGTCACCTCCGGCGTGCCGCCCGGACGCACTCGGGCGTAGCTGCCCGATTCCAGACGGCGGATGCCCCGCTGCAGCGTCTCGGGCTCCGGCACGTACTGCAGCACCGTGTAGTGCTGCGCCGCGCGCTCGTCGATCGTCAGGTCGATGCCGAGCTGCCCGGCGAGGTCGAGGAGGCACTTCTTCTCGCTGCCGACGACGGTGCCGCCGGGGCCGGTGGCGAGGTAGAGCGGCTTGATGCCGAACGGGTCGCGGGCGCAGAACAACTCCTGCGCCACGGTGTCCCACAGCGCGAACGCGAACATGCCGCGCAGCCGGGTCAGGGCCGCGGTGCCCCAGTGGTGGTAGGCCGCGATGATGGCCTCGCCGTCACCGTCGGTGTGGAAGACGGCGCCGTGCTCGGCGCGCAGCGCCTCCCGCAGCTCGAGGTAGTTGTAGATCTCGCCGTTGAACACCAGCACGTAGCGGTCGGGCGCCTCGGCCGGGCCCCAGCGCAGCGGCTGGTGACTGTGGGCGATGTCGATGATCGAGAGCCGGTTGAACCCGAGCACCACGCGGTCGTCGTTCCAGGTCCCTGGCTCGTCGGGACCGCGGTGACGCATGAGGTGGCTGGCACCGGAGACCGCGTCGACGAGGCTGGGAGAGACCTCATGGGCAGGGTCGGTCACCATCGCCAGCAGTCCGCACACGGCGCCAGTATGCCTAATGGCCGAACACAATCCCCACTCACTTGGCTGCGGCCCGACGGGGTGGTCTACGCTGCGTAGTATTCAGTGCAGCCGTCTGACCGTCCGGCGGTCGATCGACTTGGTAGGAGGCGCCAACGTGCCCGCTCGCGGCCTGAAGTTGGTGGCGTTGTCCCTGCTCCTGGGTGGGACAACGGTCCTGCTCAGTGGGTGCAGCTGGTCTGAGGTGCTCGGCCTCGGCTGGCCCAAGGGCATCACCCCGGAAGCCCATCTCAACCGGGAACTGTGGATCGGTTCGGTGATCGCCGCGCTCGTCGTCGGCGCCATCGTCTACGTTCTGCTGTTCTGGACGGTGACGTTCCACCGCAAGAAGAAGGGCGAGCACGAGCTGCCCCGCCAGTTCGGCTACAACATGCCGCTCGAACTCGCGCTGACGGTCACGCCGTTCCTGATCATCTCGGTGCTGTTCTACTTCACCGTCGTCGTGCAGGAGAAGATGCTGCACAAGGAGCCCAACCCCGAGGTCGTGGTCGATGTCACGGCGTTCCAGTGGAACTGGAAGTTCGGCTACCAGAAGGTGAACTTCGGCGACGGCACCTTCACCTACGACGGCGCCGACAACGCCCGCAAAGAGGCGATGATCTCCAAGCCCGAGGGCACCAACGAGAACGGCGAGGAGCGCGTCGGCCCGATCCGCGGCTTGAACCCCGAGGACCGCAGCTACCTCAACTTCGACAAGGTCGAGACCCTGGGCTCGTCCACCGAGATCCCGGTCCTGGTGGTGCCGTCCGGCAAGCGCATCGAGTTCCAGATCGCGTCCGCGGATGTGATCCACGGGTTCTGGGTGCCCGAGTTCCTGTTCAAGCGTGACGTGCTGCCGGACCCGAAGGCGAACAACTCCGACAACGTGTTCCAGGTCAGCGAGATCAACCAGACCGGCGCGTTCGTCGGCCGCTGCACCGAGATGTGCGGCACCTATCACTCAATGATGAACTTCGAGTTGCGGGTCGTGGAGCCCAACGACTTCAAGGCCTACATGGACCAGCGGATCGCCGGCAAGAGCAACGCCGAGGCGTTGCAGGCGATCAACCAGTCACCGGTGGCCACCACCACCAGGCCGTTCGACACGCGCCGCGGTGAGCAGGTCGGCGTGCCCCAGGCGAGCAGGTAGGACAGCACATGCATATCGAAGCCCGGTTGTTCGAGTTCCTGACGGCGTTCTTCGCGCTGGCATCGGTGGTCTACGCCGTACTGACGGCGCTGTTCGCCAACGGCGGCGTGGAGTGGGCCGGCACCACCGCGCTGGTGCTGACCACCGGCCTGACGCTGATCACCGGCACCTTCTTCCGCTTCGTGGCGCGTCGCCTCGACACCCGCCCCGAGGACTACGAGGACGCCGAGATCGCCGACGGCGCCGGCGAGCTGGGCTTCTACAGCCCGCACAGCTGGTGGCCGGTGATGATCGCGCTGTCGGCGTCGGTCACCGCGGTCGGCATGGCGCTGTGGCTGCCGTGGCTGATCGTCGCGGGGGTGTGCTTCGTGCTGACCACCGTCTCCGGTCTGGTCTTCGAGTACCACACCGGGCCCGAGAAGCACTGACGCCCGGCGACTTCGACGCAAGGGTCGCGTGCAAGGTCACAATCCGGACATGAGTTGGTGCGCCACCCGCGCACGACGGCTCACCGCAGACCCCGCGTTGGGTAGTGTTGCCGTCGCGCCGTGGGCCGCCGAAGGTGGCCGTCGGCGCCGGACAAGCCGGCGAGAAGGATAGACGCACATGAGCGGGCCGAAAGGCGAGGACCCGGGGGACCGGCCCTCCCCGGATGAACCGACCCAGGAGGTCCCCGGGGTCGGTGACAGCGCCGCTGACCCCGGCACCGGCGCAACCGACTTCTACTCCCGGGCCTACTCCGCACCGGAGTCCGAGCAGTTCGTCAGCGCGCCGTACGTCGCCGGCGACTCCTCCCTGTACGACTACGACAACTACGACGCCGCCGAGGAACCGGTCGAGACGCCGGAGCCGCCGCGCTGGCCGTGGGTCGTCGGCGTGGTGGCCATCGTCGCGGCCGTGGCCCTCGTGGTGTCCGTCTCGGTCCTGGTGACCCGCACCGAGACCGACACGCTCGCGACGCCGGAGACCACCACCAGCGCGCCGCCGGTGCAGGACGAGATCACCACCACGACGCCGCCCCCTCCGCCGCCACCGCCACCGCCCACCACCGAAGAGCCCCCGCCTCCGCCACCGGAGACGGTGACGGTGACCGAGCCGCCGCCCCCGCCGCCGGCCACCGAGGAGCCCCCGCCGCCTCCGCCGCCGACCACCAGTGAAGCGCCGCCCCCGCCGCCTACCACGACGCGGGCGGGCCCACGCCAGGTCACCTACTCGGTGACCGGCACCAAGGCGCCCGGCGATATCATCACGGTCACCTACATCGACGCGTCGGGGCGCAGCCGCACCCAGCGCAACGTCTACATTCCGTGGTCGCTGACGGTCACCCCGATCTCGCAGTCCGAAGTCGGCTCGGTGCAGGCCTCCAGCCTGTTCCTGGTCAGCCGGCTGAACTGCTCGATCACCACCAGCGACGGCACGGTGCTGTCCTCCAACGCCAACAACACCGCCCAGACCAGCTGCTAGGCCGATACACACCAGTGATGACGACTCCTGCCGCCGAATACACCCCCGACCGCACCGATCGCATCCTGCTCGGCAGCTGCGCGGCCGTTTGGCTCGCCGCGCTCGGGGCCGGCGTAGCCGCGACGGTGGCCCTGGTCGACCTCGCGAACGGCCGCACCGGCGGTGGCGGGGACTCCGGCACCCCGTGGTTCCTCTACGTCGTGATCGGTGTGTCGGCGGCCGTCATCATCGCGGCCGTGCCGCTGCTGCTGCGTGCGCGCCGTGACGCCCGCCGGGACGCCGAGCCCGTCTCCCGTGCCCCTGAGCGCGCTGCAGAGCCGTCCGCGCCCGCGCGGGTGGCCGAGGCGCCCACCGAGAAGATCCGGGCGGTCACGCCCGCTGCGACGGCGCTGCGCGCGCCCGCGGCGACCCCCTCACCGGCGGTCGAACGTCTGTGGGTCCGCGCCGCCTCGTCGATCGGCTGCGCGATGGGCGTCGCCACGCTGCTGATCGGCGTCGCGACCTACCTCATGGCGGCCGAGAACGATGTCGCATCCTGGGTGTTCTACGGGGCGGCCGGCGTCGTCACGCTCGGCATGATCGCGATACCGGTCTACTTCCTGCGCGAGCTGCACGCCCAGACCGGAGTCTGATCCGCGCACAAAAAAATCCGCCCCGGCCGGAGCCGGGGCGGATCTTCTCAGGTGACGTGGTGGTCAGTGATGACCGTTGCCGGACGAGCCGTTGCCGTGCCCGTCGGACGAGCCGTTGGAGTGCCCGTTCGACGAGCCGTCCGTGCCGAGGCGTTCGCGCAGGGCGGTGAGCGCCCTGCGTTCGGACGCATGGGCAGCCTCGGTGAGCGCCTCGTGCTCGGAGATCGGGTCGGCACTGATGAAGCTGCCCGTTCCGGGGGCGCCCGCCGAACCAAGCTTGTTCATCCGCTTGGGCAGCGCCGCGCCCTGGTACTCCAGCGGGATGGCGTGGCCGTGCTCGTCGACCGGACCCAACGGCTGGTGCAGCTCGATGTAGGCACCGTGCGGTAGCCGCTTGATGATGCCCGTCTCGATGCCGTGCTCGAGCACCTCGCGGTCGCTGCGCTGCAGCGCCACCGCCCAGCGGTAGGCGAGGTAGTAGACGATCGCGGGCAGCACCACCATGCCGATGCGGCCGATCCACGTCGTCGCGTTCAGCGAGATGTGGAACTTCAGCGCGATGATGTCGTTCATGCACGCGAACGTCAGCACGATGTACAGCGCGATCGCCGCCGAGCCGATCGCGGTGCGCGTCGGTGCGTCACGCGGACGCTGCAACAGGTTGTGGTGGGCGTCGTCGCCGGAGAACTTCTTCTCCAGGAACGGGTAGGCGATCAGCAGCATGAACACCAGGCCCATGCCGACCGCCACCCACACGCCCTGCGGAATGGTGTGGCCGAAGGGGTAGAACTCCCACGCCGGCCACAGGCGGATCAGCCCGTCCGTCCACATCATGTAGAAGTCGGGCTGGCTGCCCGCTGACACCTGGGAGGGCTTGTACGGCCCCAGCACCCAGATCGGGTTGATCTGCAGAAGGCCGCCCATCAGGCCCAGGATGCCGACGGTCACGGCGAAGAACGCCCCGGACTTGACCGCGAACACCGGCATGACGCGCACGCCGACGACGTTGGTCTCGGTGCGGCCGGGGCCGGGGAACTGCGTGTGCTTCTGGAACCAGACCAGCGCGAGGTGCACACCGATGAGCGCCAAGATGATCCCTGGGATCAACAGGATGTGCAGCGCGTACAGCCGGGGGATCAGGATCTCGCCGGGGAAGTCGCCGCCGAACAGCGCCCAGTGCATCCAGGTGCCGACGATCGGGATGCCCATCGTGATGCCGGACAGCGCGGCGCGGATACCGGTGCCGGACAGCAGATCGTCGGGCAGCGAGTAGCCGAAGAAGCCCTCGAACATCGCCAGGATCAGCAGCAACGAACCGATCACCCAGTTCGCCTCGCGGGGCCGGCGGAACGCGCCGGTGAAGAAGATGCGCGCCAGGTGCACCATGATCGACGCGGCGAACAGCAGCGCCGCCCAGTGGTGGACCTGCCGGACGAACAGGCCGCCGCGGATCTCGAAGCTGATGTCCAGCGCGGTCTCGTACGCCCGCGACATGCCGACACCGCGCAGCGGCTGATAGACGCCGTTGTAGGTGACTTCCTGCATCGACGGGTCGAAGAACAGCGTCAGCCACACACCGGTGAGCAGTAGCACGATGAAGCTGTACAGCGCGATCTCACCGAGCAGGAACGACCAGTGGGTCGGGAACACCTTGTTCAGCTGGCGGCGGACCGCGGCCGACGGGTGGTACCGCGAGTCGATCGCCTCGCCCTGCTTGGCGGCGATCTCGGCCATGTTGAGTCGTGGGCTCATGACGTGCGCTCCCAGAATGCCGGTCCGACGGGTTCGATGAAGTCACCGTTGGCTACAAGGTAGCCGTCTTTGTCGATCGTGATCGGGAGCTGCGCCAACGCGCGGGCCGCCGGTCCGAAGATGGGTCGTGCGAAGTGCAGTGCGTCGAACTGCGACTGGTGGCACGGGCACAGGATGCGATTGGTCTGCGACTCGTACAGCGACGCCGGACATCCCAGATGCGAGCACACCTTGGTGTAGGCGAACAGCTCGCCGAAGTTGAAGCTCTCCTGGCCCTTGCGCTTGACCACCCGCGACATCTCCGCCGGCCGGATGCGGATCAGCATCACCGGGTTGCGCACGCCCATCGAGATCTCGTGCAGCTTGTGCTCGGACTCCACGGTGGTCCCGTCGCCGTCCGACTCCCGCCACGGGAACACGGTCTCCATGCCGCCCGCGTCGATGTCCTCCGGGCGCATCTTCACGAACGGTGACTCGCCGGGTCGGCCGGTGGCCCGGGCCAGGTAGATCGTCTCGCCGGTGAACCGCGGCGTCCAGCCCGACGTCCACAGCACGGCCTTCATGCCCTCGGCGGTCGGGACGACCGGCTTCCACGGGTTCTTGATCAGGCCACCCATGAACGCGACCAGAGTGCCCAGGCCGAACGCGCCGAAGCCGATGCCCAGCGAGAGTCCGATCAGCTTGCGCCGCTTGAGCGTCGAGCCCTCCAGCGCGTTCCCGAGGTTGGCCGCGATGGTCCTGCGGTGGAGCTCGGGGGAGGCGCCGTCGTGGCGGTCCTGGATCGAGATCTCCTCGGGGATGAACTTCTTCTGGAACAGCACCGCGCCGACGCCGATCGCGAGCACCGACAGGCCGAAAGTCAGACCGTAGAGCGGAGTGGCCAGCGAGTACAGGAACTCGCCTTCGGATCCGAACGGCTTGTACTCCCACGGCCAGAACAGGAACACCAGCAACAGCGCGAAGCCCGAGATGCCCGCCAGCAGAAGCCAATACGCGACGGTCCGCTCAGCGCGCTTCTCGGCCTTGGTGCCGGGGATGGGCCACCGCGGCTCCTGGTAGACGATTTCGACGCCGTCGAGCTTGCCGCCGAGCGCGAGCAGTTCCTGCTGCGACATCTCGGCGAGCTGGGCGTCGGTCGGCTGGCCGGGCGCACCCTCCTGCCCCGGCGAGTCCGTGCCCTTCACGGTGCCCTCCTCAGGGCCCCGTTCGGTACCGGTGGTGGCGTCACTCATGCCCGTGCTCCGATCCAGAGGGCGGCCGCGATGATGGCCACCATGCCGACGATCCACGCGACCATGCCCTCGGAGGTCGGACCGAAACCGCCCAGCCCGAGACCACCGGGCGAGGGGGTCTCCGCCGCCTCGCGGACGTACGCGACGATGTCGCGCTTCTCGTCGGGCGAGAGCTGACGGTCGGAGAACTTCGGCATGTTCTGCGGACCGGTCAGCATCGCGGTGTACACCTGCGCGGGCACCTTGGCCGCGTCGCCGAGGTCCGGCGCCCACTTGCCCGACGACAGCGCGCCGCCCTTGCCGGTGAAGTTGTGGCACGACGCGCAGTTCAGCCGGAACAGGTCGCCGCCACGGGCGACGTCGTTGCCGATCAGCGACTGCGAGGCGATCTGGCCGTTCTCGTCGCGGGGGACGACCGGTCCGCCGCCGTTGGCCTGGATGTAGGCGCCGAGCGCATCGATCTGGGACTCGTCGAAGGCCGGGTCCTTGCGCTGGGCCTGCGCCTCGCCGCGCATCGCCGGCATGCGTCCGGTGGACACCTGGAAGTACACCGCCGCCTCACCGACGCCGATCAGGCTGGGCCCACGCTGCTCGACGCCCTGCAGGTTCAGGCCGTGGCAGGACACGCACGAGGTCTCGTAGAGCTGTTGGCCGGTGCGCAGCATGGCGGACGCCGACTCGTCGGCGACCGCCACCTGGGGTGTCGGCGTGAAGGTGGCCGCCAGGCCACCGGCCACTGCCAGTCCGATCAGCAGCAACAGTGCCGCCGAGACGCGCCGGCGCAGTCGGCGCTGGCGCACTGTCGCCGGCCTCCCGGCCCCGGGTGCCTTGCTTGTCATCGAACCCCTTCTCATCCGCGGGTTGGGAGACTTCGGTGTCATCGCTTCCGTCATCGCACGAAGTAGATGACGGCGAACAGCGCGATCCAGACGATGTCGACGAAGTGCCAGTAGTACGACACGACGATCGCCGCGGTGGCCTGCGCCGGGGTGAACTTGCTCATCCGGGTGCGCATGAGCAGCAGGATGAACGCGATCAGACCCCCGATGACGTGCAGGCCGTGGAAGCCGGTGGCGAGGTAGAAGACGGTGCCGTAGGCGCTGCCCGGGATCGTGGTGCCCTCGTGGACCAGGTGGTAGTACTCGTAACCCTGGCCGGCCACGAAGAAGGCACCCATCGCGAACGTCAGCAGGTACCAGCGGCGCAGACCGAAGACGTCGCCGCGCTCGGCGGCGAAGACACCCATCTGGCAGGTGAACGACGAGGCGATCAGCACCAGCGTCACCGGCACCGCCAGCGCGAGGTTCAGCTCGGTCGGTTCCGGGGGCCAGTTGCCCTGCGCCTGGGCGCGGGCCGTGAAGTACATCGCGAACAGTCCAGCAAAGAACATCAACTCACTGGAAAGCCACACGATCGTGCCGACACTGACCATGTTCGGACGGTTCAGCGAATGCACTCGCGACGTGATGGCGGTTCCCGAGGTCCCTACAGCGCTCGTCACAACAGCAAGTATGACGCTTTGTAGTTGTCGAACTCCACCCGGGTCGAGCAATTCGTCATAATCGCGTCGTGACTTCCGCTCCCGCCCCGAGCTGGCCGATGATCCTCGGCAGGCTGACCACCAACCAGTCGCTGCTGCCCGGGCAGGCGGGCTGGGCGATGGACCAGATCATGACCGGCGTAGCGACCCCCGCCCAGATCGCCGGATTCGGCGTGTCGATGAAGATGAAGCGCCCGACGTCGGCGGAGGTCGCCGAGCTCGCCGACATCATGCTCAAACACGCCCGGCGGGTGCCCACCGACACGATCGGCACCGACACCGTGGATGTGGTCGGCACCGGCGGCGACGGCGCGAACACCGTGAACCTGTCCACGATGGCGTCGATCGTGGTGGCCGCCGCGGGGGTCAAGGTGGTCAAGCACGGCAACCGCGCGGCGTCGTCGCTGTCCGGCGGTGCCGACACCCTCGAGGCGCTCGGGGTACGCATCGACCTCGAGCCCGAGCAGGTGGCACGCTGCGTGGCCGAGGTGGGCATCGGCTTCGCGTTCGCCCCGCAGTTCCACCCGTCGTATCGGCACGCCGGGGCCGCGCGACGCGAGATCGGGGTGCCGACGGTGTTCAACCTGCTCGGTCCGCTGACGAATCCGGCGAGCCCGCGGGCGGGGCTGATCGGTTGCGCGTGGGCGGAACTGGCCGAGGTGATGGCCGAGGTGTTCGCGACGCGCGGCGCCAGCGTGCTGGTGGTCCACGGCGACGACGGCCTCGACGAGCTGACCACGACGACGACCAGCACGATCTGGCGGGTGCAGGCCGGCACCGTCGAGCGGTTGCGATTCGATCCGGCCGCGTTCGGCTTCGCGCGCGCCCACATCTCCGAGCTCGTCGGCGGGGACGCCGAGACGAACGCGGCCGAGGCCCGGTCGGTCTTCGGCGGCGCGCCGGGGCCGGTGCGCGACGCGGTGGTGCTCAACGCCGCGGGGGCGCTGGTCGCTCATGCCGGCTTATCCAGCGACGCCAAGTGGGTCCCGGCCTGGGAGTCCGGGCTCGCGCGCGCCAAGGAGGCGATCGACTCCGGGGCGGCCGAACAGCTGCTCGCGCGTTGGGCGCGGTTCACCCAGCAGCTCTGACCCGTCGAACTGCTCGGTCAACTGCTCGGCCGCCACGCGCGCGGACCGGGCCGACGCCGCCCAGCCCGCCCACCGTCCCGCTGCGCCGATCGGCGAGCAGTACCCGCTGTCGGCCCGCACGATCCGGACGCCGGGGTGGGCCAGCCACCGTGCGATGAGCGCGATCTCCTCGACCAGTGCGCCGCCGTGCGGCCCGTCGATGGGCAGCACGGTCTGCGCGGCGGCGCACAGCGCGTCGACGACCGGCATCGGCGGGACTCCGCGGGGCGCCACCCCGGCCGCGGCGAGCTGACCGTGCCGGATCACCGCGAGGTGCCAGCCGCGCGCGCCGTCGGGCCGGGCGGCGATCAGTTCGCCGATGCCCGACAGGGCGCGTAGTCGCTGGCCGCGCCAGAGCACGTCGATGGTGGCGGCCGCCCGGTCACGCATCCGCGCCGCGGTCTCGTAGCGGTGGCGTCCGGCGAGGTCGTCGATGTGGGCCAGCATCGCGCTCAGTGCGTGCCCGTGGTGCCCGTCGATGAGCGCCCGCGCGTCGCGCACGACGGCGGCGTAGTCGTCGGGTCCAGTGCCCCGTACCGCCGGGCAGGGGGACACCTCGAGTTCCGGGCAGGCGGGCCCGTGCACGGCCGATCGGGACAGCCGCCGGGTGCAGGTGCGCACCCCGGTGAACCGCGCGACCAGGTCGGCGGCGTCGACGGCGTCGGCGCGGGCGCGGAACGGTCCGATCGCGGTGTCGGTGCGCGGCGCCCGCACCACGGTGAACCGGGGGAACGCCTCGTCGGTGAGCGTCACCCACCACCAGCGGTGCGGGAACTTCGACCGGCGGTTGTACGGCGGTGCGTGGGCGGCCAGCAGGCGCAGTTCCCGCACACCGGCCTCGAGGTCGTGGGCGCACTCGACGTGGTCGACCGCGGTGGCCAGGGAGGCCATCTCCTTCATCCGGGTGCGTGGATCGGCGCCGTTGAAGTACTGGCCCACGCGGCGGCGCAGGTCCACCGCCGTGCCCACGTAGAGCACCTCAGCCGACGGGCCGCGGAACAGGTAGACCCCGGGGCCGCGCGGCAGCGACCGGGCCAGGTGGCGGTTGCGGCGCTGGGCCGGGCTCACGTCGGGCAGATACGACCGCAGCTCGGTGTAGGTCTGCACGCCTTGGTTGCCGACCCGCTCGATCAGCCCGTGCAGCACGTCCACCGTGGCCCGGGCGTCGGCGAGGGCGCGGTGGTTGGGCGTGGTGGCGGCGCCGAACAGCTGCGCGAGCGCGGACAGCCGCACGCTGGGCGCCTCGTCGCGGTTCAGCACGCGGCGCGCCAGCCGCACCGTGCACAGCACCGGCGGCTTGGGCCAGGGGATGTGGTTGCGTTCGGCGGCTGCGCGCAGGAAGCCGATGTCGAAGCCGGCGTTGTGCGCGACGAGCACGGCTCCGCGGGCGAATTCGAGAAACGCCGGCAGCACCGCGTCGATGCGGGGGGCGTCATAGACCATCGCCGTCGTGATGCCGGTGAGCGCGACGATCTGCGGCGGGATCGCCCGTCCCGGGTCCACGAGCGTCGCGAACTCGCCCAGCACCTCGCCGGCGCGCACCTTCACCGCCGCGATCTCGGTGATCTCGTCGTGCCGGTCGCCGCTGGCGCGGCCGCCCGTCGTCTCGAGATCGACGACGACGAACGTGGTCTCGCGCAGCGTCAGATCGGCGTCGGGGTCAACGTCGGCGAAGCTCAGCTGACCCATGCGCCGACCGTAGGCGGCGGCGCCGACAAGTCCGGGGAGAAACGCGGCCCGCCCGGACTTGTCGGTCGGTGTCGATACCGTGCGCTCGACTGCGATGAGAGGACGGGTGCCATGACACACGAACAACCACCGGGCGAGAGCCCACGTTCGGCCGACACGGGGACCGTGACGATCGACTGCGACGACTGCGCAGTCCGGGGACCCGGCTGCGAGGACTGCGTCGTCAGCGTGCTGCTCGGCGTGCCCGAAACTTTGCTGGTCGACGAGCGTCGCGCGCTGGAAGTGCTGGCCGAAGTGGGTCTGGCGCCGCGATTGCGGTTGGTTCCGATCCATCGACACGGCAGCTCCGGAGTTGCCTGAGGACACGCCGCGTCACCCGCGCCCCAGGCACCACAGGAGCAACTGTTAAATTTGCGTCTCCTGTTGGACAAGGCCGATGCCGTTTCGTAACCTGTCTGAGACCAAAGAGAGTTCGAGACGGCTCGTTACGGCAGTTGAAGGACATATAAACCTTGACGCTCGACCGCGCGCACCGGAGTTCCAGCCGTTCCCGGCGACCCGTCATCAGTGCACTGGCCTTCTTGGTGATGCTCGGCGCCGTCTTCGCCGGACCGGGTCATGCCGATCCCGCCGACGACGCGCTGACGAAGCTGAACGAACTGTCCCGGCAGGCCGAGCAGACGACGGAGGCGATGCACTCCGCGCAGCTCGACCTCAACAAGAAGCTGGAGATCCAGCAGGCCGCGGAGACCAAGCACACCGCTGACGTCGCGGCCGTCGACACGGCCAAGGCGCAGCTTGCCGACTTCCAGCACAAGGTCGACAACCTCGCCGCCGCCCAGTACATGGGTGGGCGGCCGTCGGGCTTCCAGGCGATGCTCACCGCGTCCTCGCCGCAGGGTCTGATCGACCAGCTCGCGATCCAGCGGGTGATGGCCCACGAGATGTCGGCCCAGATGAGTCGGTTCCTCGAGGTCGGCAAGCAGGCCCAGGCCGCCGAGCAGGCCTCGGCCGCATCCGCATCGGAGGCCAAGACCGCCGCCGAGCAGGCCGCCGCGGTACGCGCCGACCTGCAGTCCAAGCAGAGCCAGCTGCAGGTGCAGATCGCGATCGTGAAGTCCCGCTACGACGCGCTGACCCCGCCGCAGCGCGAGGCGCTCGCCGCGATGCCGCCCGCCCCGCCTGCCCCTGTCGCCGCGCCCGTCCCGCCGCCGCCTGGCCAGGATCCGGCCGTGCTGGCCGCCCCGCCCGCGCCTCCGGCGCCCGGTGCGATCCCGCCCGGGGACATGGCCGCGCCCGGATCACCGGAAGCCACCACTGTCATCCAGGCCGCGCTGAGCCGGATCGGGTCGCCGTACTCGTGGGGCGCCGCCGGTCCGAGCGCCTTCGACTGCTCGGGTCTGGTGATGTGGTCCTTCCAGCAGGCCGGCATCTCGCTGCCGCACTCCAGCCAAGCGCTCGCCGCAGGCGGGCAGCCTGTCTCCCGCGACCAGATGCAGCCCGGCGACCTCGTCACCTACTACTCCGATGCCTCTCACGTCGGCATCTACATCGGTGACGGAATGATGGTGCATGCGTCCACCTACGGCACGCCCGTGCGAGTCGCCCCCGTGGACAATGCGCCCATCTACAACGTCCGCCGCTACTGACCGTGCCCGGACCCGGCGCCGCCTGGCTGCGGTCCTGGGTACCGAACTGGTCTGCGCCGCTCTGCTGATCAGCGGTCCGCTGCCGGGCACTCCGGTCGGGCCGGCGGTCGCGGCGCCGTCGCCCACCACCGGCACGGCCGCACCGAGCGGTGCTCCGCTGCGCACCGTGACCACGCCCGACGGCCGGACCGCGCAGTTGATCGATCTCGGCGGCGGTGCCGGCGCGCTGCTCGACCGGGTGGCCGCCGAACTCCCCGGGGCCGAGGCGGCCGTCAGCGCATTCTGGGGGCCGCAGTGGCCGCGGGAGATCCCGATCGTGGTGGCGGGTTCTCCTGAGCAGTTCGCCGTGCTGGCCGGCGCGGGAGCGGACACCGCCGCCACCACCACCGCCGAGCGCATCACGTTCTCGCCGGCTGCGGGGGCGATGGATCCCGCAGATCTGCGAATCGTGTTGCGTCACGAGCTCTTTCACTACGCGGCGCGCGCCGGGACCGCGGCAGACGCTCCGGTCTGGCTGACCGAGGGCGTCGCCGACTTCGTCGGCCGCCCGGCGCCGAGCGTCCTCGTCGGGCTGCCTGAGCGCCTGCCCACCGACGCCGACCTGGTCACCCCCGGACCCCAGCGCTCGGCCGCCTACGACCGGGCGTGGGCGTTCGCGACCCATGTCGCCCAGGCCTACGGCGCCGACCGGCTGCGCGCGCTCTACGTCGGCGCGTGCGGGCCCGGACACTCCGATACCGCCACCGCGGTGCGCGACGTGCTGGGAATCGACCTGCCCGCATGAGCCGCGTCCTGCTGGTCACCAACGACTACCCGCCGCGCCGCGGCGGCATCCAGTCCTACCTGGAGGCGCTGGTCGACCATCTTCTCGGATCCGCCGATGCGGGGGTCGACGCGCTGACGGTGTACGCCCCGAAATGGAAAGGCGCGGATGACTACGACGCGGTGGCGGCCACGTCGGGCTACGACGTCGTCCGTCATCCGACGACGCTGATGCTGCCCGAGCCCGCGGTCGCGATGCGGATGCGGCGGCTGATCCGCGAGCGCGACATCGACACCGTCTGGTTCGGCGCGGCCGCGCCGCTGGCGTTGATGGCGCCGCTGGCGCGGGCGGCCGGGGCGCGCCGCGTCATCGCGAGCACCCACGGCCACGAGGTCGGTTGGTCGATGGTGCCGCTGGCACGAACGGCGTTGCGCCGCATCGGCAATGACGCCGACGTCGTCACCTACATCAGTTCCTACACCCGGCGCCGGTTCGCGTCGGCGTTCGGCCCGCACGCCGCGCTCGAACGTGTGCCGCCGGGCGTCGACGTCGAGCGCTTCATGCCCAACGAGGTGGCCCGCGCCGAACTGCGCGCCCGATACCGGCTCGGCGACCGGCCGGTGGTGGTCTGCGTCTCGCGGTTGGTGCCGCGCAAAGGTCAGGACATGCTCATCCGCGCGCTGTCCGCGATCCGCGAGCGGGCGCCGGGCGCGGCGCTGGTGATCGTGGGCGGCGGGCCATACCGCACCTCACTGCACCGTCTGGCGCACACCTTCGGGGTGGCCGAGCACGTGGTGTTCACCGACGGCGTGCCCGGCGAGGAACTGCCCGACCACCACGCGATGGCCGACGTGTTCGCGATGCCGTGCCGCACCCGGGGCGCCGGTCTGGACGTCGAGGGCCTCGGGATCGTCTACCTGGAGGCCTCGGCGACCGGGGTGCCGGTGGTGGCGGGACGTTCCGGAGGCGCGCCGGAGACCGTCCTCGACGGCGAAACCGGCCTCGTCGTCGACGGCTGGGACGTCGGAGCCATCGCCGCGGCCGTGGGCGATCTGCTCGCCGACCCGGCGCGTGCGGCGGCGATGGGCGCCGCCGGCCGGAAGTGGGCCGTCGATCACTGGCAGTGGAGCATGCAGGCGCAGCGGCTGGCGCGGCTGCTTCAGTCCGACGACGATCAAGCGGCGAGGGACGAGCCGCGTTGAGGAGTTGGACCGGCTGCTCTAGCGGTCAGTCCTTCTCGTACAGAGCTTCGATCTCGGCGGCGAACTTGTCGGCGACGACCTTGCGCTTGACCTTCAGGGTCGGCGTCAGCTCGCCGGTGAGCACCGTGAAATCGCACGGCAGGATCCGGAACTTGCGGATCGCCTCCGCCTTGGAGACCGCCTGATTGGCGTTCTTGACCGCCTGGTCGATCTCGGCGAGAAGGTCCGGGTCCTCCGCCAGGTCGCCCACCGATGCGCCCGCTGCCTTGCCGTGGTGCTGCTTCCACACCTCGAACGACTCGGGGTCGATCGCGATCAGCGCCGCGATGAACGGCTTCGCGTCGCCGACGGCCATCGCCTGGCTGATCAGCGGGTGCGCGCGCAGCTGATCCTCGAGCACGGCGGGCGCGACGTTCTTGCCGCCCGCGGTGACGATGATCTCCTTCTTGCGCCCGACGATCGACAGGAAACCGTCCGCGTCCACGCTGCCGAGGTCACCGGTGTGGAACCAGCCGTCGACGATGGCTTCCGCGGTGGCGGTCTCGTTGTGCCAGTAGCCGCCGAAAACCACTCCGCCGCGCACCAGCAGCTCGCCGTCGGGTGCGATCGTCATGCTGTTGCCCGGCAACAGTTTTCCGACGGTGCCCACCTTCAGCTCGCCGATCCGGTTGGCGGTGATCGCCGCGCTTGTCTCGGTCAGCCCGTAGCCCTCGTAGATGGTCAGGCCGATGCCGCGGTAGAAGTGGCCGAGGCGGGCGCCCAGTGGAGCGCCGCCGGAGATCGACGCCCGGCAGTTGCCGCCGGTGGCAGCCCGCAGCTTCGTGTACACCAGCCGGTCGAACACCGCGTGCTTGGCGCGCAGCAGCAGACCCGGGCCCCCGGTGTCCTGGGCCTTGCTCCAGTCGATCGCCGCCTGGGCGGCCATCGCGAAGATCGCGCCCTTGCCGCTGTCCTGGGCGTTGAGTTCGGCGGTGTTGTACACCTTCTCGAACACCCGGGGGACCGACACGATCACGGTCGGCTTGAACAGCCCGAACATCGGAACCAGATTCTTGATGTCGCTGGTGTAGCCGATCGTCACCCCGTTGGCGAACGCCGTCATCGACAGCGCCCGGGCCAGCACGTGCGCCAGCGGCAGGAACACCAGCAGCCGCTCACCCTTGCGCAGCAGGCTGGGGAAGCAGTGCGTCGCCCCGCGGGTCTCGTGCAGCAGGTTGGAGTGGGTGAGCTGGCAGCCCTTCGGCCGGCCGGTGGTGCCCGAGGTGTAGATCAGCGTGGCGGGATCACTGGACCGGATGCCGGCCAGCCGCCGGTCCACCTCGGCCGGTTCGGTCGCCGCGCCGGCCTGCGCCAGCGCGTCGAGCGCCGACGGCGCCGCCGACTCGATGACCGCCACCTTGCGCAGCGCAGGCAGCTCGTCGTGCAGCTCCTTGACCATCAACGCGTGCGCCTCGATCTCGACGAACGCGAGCACCGCCCCGGAGTCCTCGAGCACCCAGCGCACCTGCTCGGGCGAGGACGTCTCGTAGATCGGAACGGTCACCGCGCCGATGGACAGGATCGCGTAGTCGAGGATCACCCACTCGTAGCGGGTCGACGACAGCAGCGCCACCCGGTCTCCGGGCTGCACGCCCTCGGCGATCAGGCCGCGGGCGGCCGAGCGGATCTGCTCGGCGGCCTGACGGCACGTCACGTCGACCCAGACCCCGTCGACCAGCCGCTGGAAGATCACGTGGTCGGGGTTCTCCCGTTCGTGGGAGTAGACGACGGAGGCGACGTTGTCCTGATCCCCGACGGTGAAGGTTGCCGGAACGGTGTACTCACGCACGATGAAGGCCCTCTCGCTGTACCGGCCGCATTGGCCCTGTACAGCGTAGTCGCCCCGTCTCGGCCGTCGCCGGAGCATGTGTGAAGCTTGTCAGTCATGTACAGCATCCAGATCGCCGACGAGACGTTCGTCGCGGCGGATCCCGCAGCGGTGGGCGCCGCGATCGCCGATCCCGCGAGTTGGGCGCGCTGGTGGCCGGATCTGCGGCTGACCGTGGTCGAGGATCGCAAGGAGCTCGGCCAGCGCTGGACGGTGACGGGCGCGTTGACGGGCACCATGGAGATCTGGCTGGAGAAGGTGCTCGACGGGGTGGTGCTGCACTATTTCGTGCATGCCGAACCGTCCGGAGCGGCCGCGTGGCAGCTGGCGAAGATGAACCTCGCCGCGATGAACCACCGCCGCCGGGTCGCCGGCAAGGAGATGGCCTTCGAGATCAAGCGCACGCTCGAGGCGGGCCGCCCCGTCGGCGTGTCGCGGTTGGCCTAGACGATCCCGGCCATACCTGTCGACGGAAGGGTAGATTCGCCGCCATCGGCGGGGTACTCGAGGGTCGGGAACGGCCCCGAGACGGCACCGAAAGGACTGGGGAAGGCTTCAGTGGCGGACAAGACGGCACAGACCATATACATCGACGCCGACCCTGCGACGGTGATGGACGTCATCGCCGACATCGGCTCCTACCCGGAATGGGTCAACGAGTACAAGGAGGCCGAGGTTCTCGAGGCCGACGACCACGGCTATCCGAAGGTGGCCCGGCTCGTGCTCGACGCCGCGGTGCTCAAGGACAGCATGGTGCTGGCCTACCAGTGGCCCACCGATCACAAGTCGGTGACCTGGTCGCTGGTGTCCAGCTCGCTGCTCAAGTCGCTGGACGGCGCATATCGGTTGGCGCCCAAGGGATCTGGCACCGACGTCACGTACGAGCTGTCGGTGGACCTGATGATCCCGATGATCGGCCTGCTCAAACGCAAGGCCGAACGACGGCTGACGGACACCGCGTTGAAGGACCTCAAGAAACGAGTCGAGGCTGACTGAGCGCGCAGCCGCCGCCGACGCGTCCGGGGTGACCCGGATCAGTCTGTTCGTCGGCAAGGGCGGCGTGGGGAAGTCGACGCTGGCGACCGCGACGGCCGTGCGCGCAGCGCGTAGCGGGCTGCGCGTGTTGATCGTGTCCACCGACCAGGCGCACTCGACCGGCGATGTGCTCGGCGTGACGATCACGCCGACGGGGGAGCGCGCGCCGACCCGGGTGATGGCCGACCTCGACACCGCCGACGCCGGCGGCGGAGTCCTCGACGCGCTGGCCCTGGACACCCTGGCACTGCTGGCCGCGCACTGGCGCGACACCGCCGGGCTGCTCGCCGACAGGTTTCCCGAATCGGACATGAGTGATCTTGCGCCTGAGGAGCTTTCGGCGTTGCCGGGAGTGCAGGAGGTGCTCGGGCTGCACGAGGTCGCCGAGCTCGCCGGCTCGGGACGCTGGGATCTGGTCGTCGTCGACTGTGCCTCGACCGCCGATGCGATGCGCATGCTCACCCTGCCCGCCACGTTCGGGCTGTACCTGGAGCGGGCCTGGCCCCGGCATCGGCGGCTGTCCACGTTCGACGATCCGAAGTCCGCGGCGGTGGTCACGCTGCTCGAGCGCATCGGCGCGGGCACCGAACGGCTCGGCGCACTGCTCACCGATGCGTCGCGGGTCGCCGCGCACCTGGTGATGACTCCCGAGCGGGTGGTCGCCGCCGAAGCCGTCCGCACGCTGGGGTCGCTGGCCCTGATGGGCGTCAGCGTCGCGGAGTTGATCGTGAATCAGGTCCTGGTGCAGGACGATTCGTTCGAGTACCGCAACCTGCCCGAACATCCGGCCTTCGACTGGTACTCCGAGCGGATCGGCGAACAGCGATCGGTGCTCGACGAGCTCGACCGGGTCATCGGCGACGTGGCGCTGGTGATGGTGCCGCATCTGGCCGGCGAGCCGATCGGGCCCAAGGCACTCGGTGAGCTGCTCGACAGCGCGCGCCGGCGCGACGGCCTCCCACCGCCGGGTCCGTTGCGGCCGGTCGTGGACCGCGAATCGGGCAGTGGTCTGGATGCGGTGTACCGGCTGCGGGTCGATCTGCCTCAGGTGGATTCCACGGCGCTGTCGTTGGGTAGGGTCGACGATGACCTGATCATCGGCGTCGGCGGTATGCGGCGCCGGGTGCGTCTTGCGTCGGTGCTGAGAAGGTGCATCGTCGTCGACGCCCAGCTCCGCGGCACCGCGCTGACGGTGCGTTTCCGACCGAACCCGGAGGTGTGGCCGGCATGAGTGGCTCTCACCCTGATCCCGGCCCGGAGTTGCGCGCCCTGGCGCAGGCCCTGCTGGACCGTCTCGAGCCCGCGATCCGGTTCGCGGCCGCGCGGGCGAAGACCTCGGCCGACAATCCGGGTCGGTGCCAGCAGGTGTGGTGCCCGGTGTGCGCGCTGGCGGCGATGGTCTCCGGCGAACAGCACCCGTTGCTGTCCGTGGTGGCTGAGCACAGCGTCGCGCTGCTGGCGGTGGTCAAGGCAATCGTCAACGACGTCGACGACGGGCCGAACACGACACCGCCGCCGGAGCCGGGCGGTCCGCCCCCCGAGGCCCCGCCGCCGCCCGGGCGGTACGAACACATTCCTGTGACGGTCGAGGAGTAGGGCGCAGCTGTGGTTGTTCCCACATTGCGTGGGTAAGGTTGGCGCAGAGCATCGCGGTGGGATGATCCGGAGGATCCATGTGGTACTGGCTGTTCAAGTTCGTCTTCATGGGACCCTTGCTGACCCTGTTGGGCCGCCCGAAAGTCGAAGGCTTGGAGAATGTTCCGGCCTCCGGTGCGGTGATCCTGGCCAGTAACCACCTGGCCGTCGCTGACAGTTTCTACCTTCCGCTGGTCGTGAGCAGGCGCATCACGTTCCTCGCCAAGGCCGAGTACTTCACCGGGACCGGTCTCAAGGGCTGGTTCACCCGGTGGTTCTACACCGTCGCGGGGCAGGTTCCCATCGACCGCACCGACGCCGACAGCGCGCAGAGCGCGCTGACCACCGCTCAGCGCATCCTCGGTCAGGGCAAACTGCTCGGGATGTACCCCGAGGGCACCCGCTCGCCCGACGGCCGTCTCTACAAGGGCAAGACCGGTCTGGCCCGCCTCGCCCTCGAGACGCAGGTGCCCGTCATTCCCGTCGCGATGATTGGAACCGACGTCGTCAACCCGCCCGGCAGCAAGATGTGGAAGTTCGGCCGGGTGACCGTCAAGTTCGGCGCCCCGATGGATTTCAGCCGGTTCGAGGGGCTCGCCGGGAACCGCTTCATCGAGCGTGCGGTCATCGACGAGGTCATGTACGAGCTGATGAGCCTGTCGGGCCAGGAGTATGTCGACCTCTACGCGGCCGACATCAAAGAGGGAAAAGGTGAGGCGGCCGTGAAGCCGCCGACCCGGCTCCCCGAGGCTGCGGCCGGCTAGTCCCGTCCCCCTTTCTCTCTCTCCTCTTTCGCCCAAACCAACGTTCGGGCGAGAAAGTGCGAGTGAATTGCGCCTTTTCGTCGGTTTCGACGCCGGCCGGGCATGGTTGTCATAGGTGACGGCGACGATCTCGTCATGACAGAGGTCTTTCTCGGCCGAGAAGCGCTGGGCGACGGTCTTCCCCGCCACGAGTTGCGTCGCTGGTACAAGCAGATGTTCCGCGGGGTGTACCTGCCCAAGAACGCCACGCCCACCTTCGAGGACCGAGCTCTCGGCGCGTGGCTGACCTCGGATCGACAGGGTGTCATCGCCGGAGCCGCTGCCTCGGCGTTGCACGGCGCCCGGTGGGTCGACGTGCGGGAGCCGATCGAGCTTCTGGTCGCAGAACGTCGTCGTCAACCCGGCTTGGTCATCCGCATGGACCGGTTCCGGGACGACGAGGTCACCACGCTGGCGGGGATGCCCGTCACGACGGCAGCACGCACGGCGTTCGACCTCGGCCGTCATCAACCACGCGCACTGGCCTTGGGCCGGCTCGACGCGCTGATGCGCGCGGCACCTTACGGCTTGGCCGATGTGCAGCGGCTCATCGACCGATACGGCCCGGTCCGGGGTGTGCGACAGCTACGTGAGCTGCTGCCCATCGTTGACGGTGGTGCGGAGTCGCTGCCCGAGAGCAGGCTGCGGCTGCTGCTCATCGACCACGGGTTCGCCGCCCCAGAGACCCAGATCGCGGTGTCCGGTGGCGACGGTTTCACCGCGTTGCTGGACATGGGGTGGCGGGATCTGCGCTTGGCCGTCGAGTACGACGGCGCGCATCACCAGAGCGACCGTGTCCAGTACCTGAAGGACAGGCGGCGCCTTCCGGGGCTGATGGAGCGCGAGTGGGAGGTGCTGACGTTCGTCAACGAGGACACGCCCCGCGAGGTGATCGCTCGCACGTATGAGGCGTATGTGCGCCGCGGCGGTGCCGAGATCGACGCTTTGGCGTGGGTCACTCGCAGTTCTGCGCCCAATCGTCGGTTCGGGCGGGAAGGGGGTGACGGGTGGGCCGCCTAGGCCTGGACGGTGTCGACCGCAGGCACGGCCGGAGACGGCCGGCGCCGCGGCGCGTGGGCACTGACCGTCCCGGCGACGACGATCAATGCCAGCGCCCACCACAGGTACGACGCGCCGGCGAGCTGCCGCCACAGCGACGCGGTCGTCTCGCGGTGCTCGGGCAGCAGGGTGATCGGCGTCCACACCATCAACGGCAATCCGACGGCGAACACCGCCGCCAGGCCGACATGCCGCAGTCGCACAGCCAGCACGGCCGTCGTCACCATGACCGGCAGGGTCCACACCCAGT
Organism: Mycolicibacterium psychrotolerans; assembly: GCF_010729305.1. Classification (NCBI taxonomy): domain Bacteria; kingdom Bacillati; phylum Actinomycetota; class Actinomycetes; order Mycobacteriales; family Mycobacteriaceae; genus Mycobacterium; species Mycolicibacterium psychrotolerans. The sequence continues at coordinate 3,190,542 of NZ_AP022574.1, forward strand.
GGTGCGACCACGACACCGGGGACACGACCAGGCCGAACATCGCCACGCAGACCAACGCCAGCACCGGCTGATCGGCGCGCAGTGCCCGGCGCACCGCCCACACGGTCAGGGCCAGCACCGCGAAGCACGCGACCGTCCACAGCACGAACCGCACGTCGTCGCCCAGCCCCAGCCGGGCCAGCGCCCCGGCGATGTTCTGGTTGGTGTTCAGCGTGGCTGTGCCGATGCGGTCGGTGTTGCGGACGGTCTCGGTCCAGTACTCCCAGGAGTCGCGCCACGCGAACGCGAAACCCACCAGCGTCGCCACCACCGCCGAGGCCACCGTCACCAGCAGGGCGCGGGTGTCGCGGCGCAGCAGGAAGTACAGCAGGAACACCGCGGGGGTCAGCTTGAGCGCGATCGCCAGCCCCAGCAGCATGCCCCGCGGCCACGGGGTCCGCCTGGGTACGCAGTCGGCGATCACCAGCGTCATCAGCACCACGTTGATCTGGCCGAAGTCGAAGTTCGCGCGGATCGGTTCCAGGTAGACCACCGCCGGTGCGACGATCGCCGCGGCCAGCCAGGTCCGGCGGACCCAGGCCGGCTCGCCGGTGATCTGGGTGGTCGGCCAGACGTCGAGCCGGGTCAGCAGGATCACCGTGGAGACCACCAGCAGCACCAGCGTGGTCGCCGTGATGGCCACGCTGGCGGCTTCCAGCGACAGGAGCGCGAACGGGGAGAAGACGACCGCCGCCAGCGGCGGATAGGTGAACGGCAGGTCCAGGCCGCCGCGGGTGTGGAACATCGCGCCGTCGGCGTAGAGCGGGCGCCCGTCGAGCCAGGCCCGCCCGCCCATTCGGTAGACGTCGATGTCGATGCGGTAGGGAACGTGCCCCAGCAACCGCCACGCCACCGCGGTCAGTGCCGCCGCCGTCAGCAGCTGGAAGAGCCGCCAGGCGAGCACTGGCCACCATTCGGCCCTCCCGGGCGACCGCAACGTCCTCATGTCGCCGACCAGACTATCGGGGCGCACCGGCGCACCTGCGAGTAACCACGCCTCGACACGCGCAGGTCGGCGCAACTTTTGACGTAAGTTCTCCTGGTGCACCTGACCATGGACTTCGACCTGGGGTTGCCCAACGGCATCCCGTACTCCCGGCTGCCGCTGGTGTGTTGCCTGGTCGCGTTCATCCTGACGTTCTCCGTCACCCGCACGATCGTCCGTTACATCCGCAGCCACGCCGACAGCGATGCGCCGCGCAAGTGGTGGCAGCCCCGCAACATCTCCGCGGGCGGCGGGCTGCACATCCACCACGTCGTCATCGGCGTGATCTTGGTCATGGTCTCCGGGGTGACGATGGTGACGCTGGCGGTCGACGGAGGAGTACCCGAATTCACGGCCGCGTCCATCGTGTTCGGCATCGGGGCGGCGCTGGTTCTCGACGAGTTCGCACTGATCCTGCATCTGTCCGACGTGTACTGGTCCGAGGACGGGCGCACGTCGGTGGACGCGGTGTTCGTCGCCGTCGCCGTGGCGGGACTGCTGATCCTCGGGTTCAATCCGCTGTCGTTCTTCGACGTCAGCATCTGGCGCAGCGACCAGTCGCCGGCGGCGCGGGCCGTCGTGGTCGGCTTCGCGGTCCTCACGCTGGCGCTGGCGGTCGTCGTGCTGCTCAAGGGGAAGGTGTGGACCGGGTTGGTCGGCATGTTCATCACCCCGCTGCTGTTCGTCGGCGCCATCCGGCTGTCCCGCCCGCATGCGCCCTGGGCGCGGTGGCGGTACACGAACCGGCCCCGCAAGATGCATCGGTCGCTGGAACGGGAACGCTGGCTGCGCCGGCCGGTGGTGCAGGCCAAGCTGTGGCTGCAGGACGCGATCTCCGGGATGCCGAAGTTTCCCGACGACGCGCTGGTCGACCAGGAACTCGACCGTGAGATCCATGCCGCGCCGGCGCCACGGCCGCGCGACGAGGCCAGCCAGGAAGTCGCGTAGCTTGCGGTATTTCTACGACACCGAGTTCATCGACAACGGGCGCACCATCGAGCTGATCTCCATCGGCGTGGCCGCCGAGGACGGCCGCGAGTACTACGCGATCTCCACCGAGTTCGATCCTGAGCGGGCGGGCCGCTGGGTGCGCAAGAACGTGCTGCCCAAACTGCCTTCCCCGGCGTCGAAGTTGTGGCGTTCGCGCCGGCAGATCCGCTCGGAGCTGGAGGATTTCTTCGGCGTCGACGGCGACGAGCCGATCGAACTGTGGGCCTGGGTGGGCGCCTACGACCATGTCGTGCTGTGCCAACTGTGGGGGCCGATGACCGACCTGCCGCCCGCGATGCCCCGCTTCACCCGCGAGTTGCGCCAGTACTGGGAGGACCACGGGTGTCCGCGCATGCCCCCGCGGCCGCGTGACGCGCACGACGCACTGGTCGACGCCAAGCACAACCTGGTGCGCTACCAGCTCATCACCGGCGAAAAGTGGTTTTGATCCGCCGTTACCATGGGTGGGTGAATTGGACCGTCGACGTACCCATCGACCAGCTGCCTGCGCTCCCGCCGCTGCCGGAGGATCTGCGTGCGCGCCTCGACGCGGCACTGGCCAAGCCGGCGCTGCAGCAGCCGAGCTGGGACGCCGGGCAGGCGGCCGCGATGCGCACCGTGCTCGAGAGCGTGCCGCCGGTCACCGTGCCCTCGGAAATCGAGAAGCTCAAGGCGCAGCTGGCCGACGTGGCGCTGGGCAAGGCGTTCCTGCTGCAGGGCGGCGACTGCGCCGAGACGTTCGTCGACAACACCGAGCCGCACATCCGGGCCAACATCCGCACGCTGCTGCAGATGGCGGTCGTGCTGACCTACGGCGCCAGCATGCCGGTGGTGAAGGTGGCCCGCATCGCCGGCCAGTACGCCAAGCCGCGCTCCTCGGACACCGACGCGCTGGGCCTGAAGTCCTACCGAGGCGACATGGTCAACGGGTTCGCCCCCGATGCCGCGGTCCGCCAGCACGATCCGTCGCGGCTGGTGCGCGCCTACGCCAACGCCAGCGCCGCGATGAACCTGGTGCGCGCCCTGACCTCCTCGGGGATGGCGTCACTGCACCATGTGCACGAGTGGAACCGCGAGTTCGTCCGGACCTCGCCCGCGGGGGCGCGCTACGAGGCGCTGGCCGGCGAGATCGACCGCGGTATGCGGTTCATGAGTGCCTGCCGGGTCGATGACCGCAATCTCGACACCGCCGAGATCTACGCCAGCCACGAGGCGCTGGTGCTCGATTACGAGCGCGCGATGCTGCGGATGGACACCGAATCGCCCACCGGACCGAAGCTCTACGACCTGTCCGCGCACTACGTGTGGATCGGCGAGCGGACCCGTCAGCTCGACGGTGCGCACGTCGCGTTCGCCGAGGTGATCGCCAACCCGATCGGCATCAAGATCGGGCCGACGACGTCGCCCGAGTTGGCGGTGGAGTACGTCGAGCGGCTCGACCCGAACAACGAGCCGGGCCGGCTCACGCTGGTCAGCCGGATGGGCAACCACAAGGTGCGCGACGCCTTGCCGCCGATCATCGAGAAGGTGCAGGCGTCGGGTCACCACGTGATCTGGCAGTGCGACCCGATGCACGGCAACACCCACGAGTCGTCGACCGGATACAAGACCCGCCACTTCGACCGTATCGTCGACGAGGTTCAGGGCTTCTTCGAGGTTCACCACGCGCTGGGCACCCACCCGGGCGGCATCCACGTGGAGATCACCGGTGAGAACGTCACCGAGTGTCTCGGTGGGGCGCAGGACATTTCGGACACCGACCTGGCGGGCCGGTACGAGACCGCGTGCGATCCGCGGCTGAACACGCAGCAGTCGCTGGAGCTGGCGTTCCTGGTCGCGGAGATGCTCCGCGATTAGGCAGGGGCGGAGATGCTCCGCGACTGACCTACAGCAGGTTCGGCAGGTTCGTGCCGAGCGTCCAGGCGCCTGCGCCGGCGAGTGCTGCCAGCGTCAGCACGGCGACGACCCAGAAGAACAGCACACGCTTGGCGCGCTGACGTGCCCAGTAGAACTCGTCCAGGTCGATCCCCGCGAAACGCGCTGTGAGAGACCGATATTCGTCGTCCTCCTCGGAGGGCGGGGGCGGCAACTCGTCGCGGGTGAACACCCGGGTGTGCCGCGGGCCGGCCACGTCGGCCGTCGGCGCCGAGGAATCGGCGACGAAAGACAGCGACTGGTGCATCGCCGAGTTGCGCGGTGCAGGCACCTTGAATCTGGGCAGACCCAGTTCGGTCGCGACCACCTCCAGTTCGCCGGCCATCTCGGCTGCGTCGGCGAATCGTTCGGCGGGGTCGCGCGCGGTCGAATACGCCACCAGCTCGTCGAACTGCCTTGGTACGCCGGTGATCCGGGTGCTCGGCGGCGGAACGTCGTGATCCATCCGCTGGTAGGCCACCGCCAGCGGGCTGTCCCCGGTGAAGGGCGTGTTCCCCGTGAGCAACTCGTAGACCAGCACGCCGACGGCGTACACGTCGCCGCGGGCATCCGTGTCGCCGGTGGCCACCTGCTCGGGGGACAGGTACGCCGCGGTGCCCAGGATGACGTCGGTCGAGGTGATCTTGGCGTCGGCCAGTGCGCGAACCAACCCGAAGTCGGCGATCTTGACGTCGCCGTCGTCGCTGATCAGCACGTTCTCCGGTTTGATGTCGCGATGTACCAGCCCGGCGCGGTGCGCGGCGGCCAGGCCTGACAGCACGGGCCGCAGCACGGCCGCCACCGCGTGCGGCGGCATCGGCCCGCGTTCGCGCAGCAGTTCGCGCAGCGTGCCGCCCTCGACGAGTTCCATCACCAGATAGGGGGGTTGCCCTCCCGGCGCGCCGGCGCCCTGGTCGTAGACCGCGACCAGACCCGGATCCTTCAGGCGCGCCACGGCGCGGGCCTCGCGCTGGAAACGGGTCAGGAAGTGCTCGTCGGAGGCGTAGCGCGCGTCCATGATCTTGACCGCCACGGGACGGTCCAGGCGCAGATCCACCCCGCGGTACACCGCGGACATGCCGCCGGTGGCGATCAGCGCATCGACCCGGTAGCGACCGTCCAGCACGGCGCCCGACAGCGCGCCCGTCGGCTGGTAGGTCTCCATCGGACTCATGGTACGAGCCGCGCGGCGAAGGACTTGGCAAGCTGGCGTCGAAAGTGCCGCCGTGGCCTTAAACTTGACGCGATGAGCAGCATCCCGACTGCCGATGACGTACTGGATCCCGACGAGGCCGTCTACGACCTGCCCACCGTCGCGAGACTGCTGCGCATACCCGTGAGCAAGGTGCACCAGCATCTCCGCGAAGGCCATCTGGTCGCGGTGCGCCGCGGACGCGAGGTGGTGGTGCCGAGAATCTTCTTCGACGACACCGGCCACGTGGTCAAGAGCCTGTCCGGCCTTCTCGTGGTCCTTCGCGACGGCGGCTACCACGAAACCGAGATCATGCGTTGGTTGTTCACCCCAGACCCGTCGCTGACCATCAGCCGCGACGGCGACACGGAGCGGCAGGCTAACGCCCGCCCGGTGGACGCGTTGCACTCGCATCAGGCTCGAGAGGTGGTTCGCCGGGCGCAGGCGATGGCGTACTGAGCGCCGCGGGGGTGCGGTGCAGCCAGTACCAGGCGCCGGCGGCACAGGCGGTGGCGAGCAGCACGTGGAACCACGAGTACATGCCGTGCGCCCCGTCGGGCCGCCAGATCACCGTGATCCACGTGGAGAACCCGGCGATCAGCGCGATCGCCCTCGGGGACTGCGCCAGCGCCGACATCACCGCCAGCGGCCAGGTGTAGTACCAGGGCAGCGCGGCCGGCACGAACAGCACCACGATCACCATCAGCGTGGCGATACCCACCAGCGCGTCGCGGTCGGTGTGCCGGAATCGCCACCACAGCAGCGGCGCCGAGACCGCGATGATGCCGATGCCGATGATCCGCAGGATGTCCAGCACCGCATAGAAGTTCACCGGGATCACCAGGCCGACCACCGCGTTGACCAGATTCGCGGTTGCGGTCGGCACGGTGAGCCAGTTGATGATCTTGACCGATCCGGCCAATGCGGTCAGCCATCCCAGCCCCACCCCGGCGGCCAGGGACAGCACCGCGAACACCGCCGCGAAGACCAGTACGCACGCCGCTGTCGCGACCACGAACGACTTCGGCGCCGAGAAGCCGCGCCGGTCCCGCAGTCCGCGGGCCCAGACCCAGACCATGAACGGAAGTGCCAGGCCCGCGGTGGCTTTCACCGCGACGGCCACGCCGATCAGCGTCACCCCGGCGACACAGCGGCCGCGGAAGCACAGCGCGATGCCGGCCATCATCAGGCCCACCATGAGCATCTCGTTGTGCACGCCGCCCATCAGCTGGATGATCACCAGCGGGTTGAGCACGCAGATCCACAGCGCCGCCGCGCTGTTCGCGCCGACGTGGCGGGCGATCCGGGGGACCGCCCAGATCAGCAGCGCCAGACCGGGCAGCATGCACAGCCGCAGCAACATGGTGCCCGCGACGACGTCGTTGCCGACGAGCATCGTGACGAACTTGGCGACCAGGATGAACGCGGGCCCGTACGGTGCGGTCGTCGTCGTCCAGATGGGACTGACGTTGTCGAGCAACGAGTTCGGGTTCTCGATCGGACCGACCAGGTAGGGGTCGAACCCGTCGCGCAGCAGCGCGCCCTGGGCCAGATAGGAATAGGTGTCGCGGCTGAACACCGGCACGCTGAGCAGTAGCGGGGTCAGCCAGAAGCCGGTGGTCGCCACCATCGTGTACTGGGTGGCGGTGCGGTCGATGACATGGCGTCCCAACCACAGCCACGCCGACAGCATGAGCACCACGCCGAGCCACAGCAGCAGCGACGACAGCACCAGACCGTGCCCGAAGCGCAACCAGGACAGGTGCATCGACTCCAGGAGGGGATCGTGCAGCCGGGTGCTGCCCGCGCCGAGGCCGCCGGCGGTGACGAGCAGCGCCCCGAGCCCACCCACCCAGGCCGGTCGGGCCTGCGGGGACAGCGCGAACTCGCGGAACCGCTGCAGCGGTGGCGCGGGGTGCCGGGACGGCGCGGGTGTCGTCATCGGCCTAGGCGGATCTGTTCGCGGCCAATCTGGCGAGCTCGATCAGACCCGCCCTGGCCTTCTCGTCGATCGGCGCGGAGTCCAGTACTCCGATCGCCGTGCGGGTCAGCGTGTCGATCCGGGTCTCCACCGCGGCGAGCGCTCCGACCGACTCGATCAGGCCGCGCAGTTCGGTGACCGCGGCGTCGGTGAGGTCGGTGCCGATGGAGGTGCGCAGCAGCTTGGCTCCGACCGGGTCGCGCTTCTCGGCCAGTTCGACCGCCTCGGCCAGCAGCACGGTGCGCTTGCCCGAACGCAGGTCGTCGCCGGACGGCTTGCCCGTGACCGCGGGGTCGCCGAACACGCCGAGCACGTCGTCGCGCAGCTGGAAGGCAACCCCGAGGCTGGTGCCCAGCTCGTGGAAGGCCTCCTGGATGTCGGGGCGGTCGGCGGCGGCTGCGGCTCCGAGCTGCAGGGGACGCGAGATGGTGTACGACGCGGTCTTGTAGATGTTGACCGTCAGCGCCGAGGCGACGGATTCGGCGCCGCTCGCCTCGTTGACGATGTCGAGGTACTGGCCACCGAGAACTTCGGTGCGGATCGCCGACCACACCCGCTGGACCCGCCCGTGCGCGTCGGCGTCGATCGGGGCCGTGGCGACGATGTCGTCGGCCCACACCAGCGACAGGTCGCCCAGCAGGATCGCCGCGGACAGGCCGAACTGTTCGGGCGAGCCGTGCCAGCGGTTCTCGCGATGCCGCTCGGTGAAGATGCGGTGCACCGTCGGCAGGCCGCGGCGCGTGGCCGAGGCGTCGATGACGTCGTCGTGCACCAGGGCGCAGGCGTGCAGCAGCTCCAGTGCCGAGAACAGCCGCAGCACGGCGGCATCGGGTTCGGTGCCCGCGACGGCGCGCCAGCCCCAGTAGGCGAAGGCGGGCCGCAGTCGCTTGCCGCCGCGCAGCACGAATTCCTCGAGCGCCTCGGTGAGCACCGCGTAGTCCGCGCCGATGTACGCCGCGTCGCGCCGCCGGTCGCGCAGGTACTCGCGAAGCTGTTCGGTGACGGCCGCGGCCAGCTCGACGGCTGACGGTGCCGTTGCGTCGACGCTCAGCGGGCGCCCCTTTCTTCCGTTCGTTCGGTGCTCAGCGTAGAGCCTGTGACACCCGGATGGCCGCCGCAGCGCCTACTGGGAATGTTCCTGCGGCTGGCCGGGTCGCGGGGAGCGGTCCCGGTTGTTGTAGGCCAGCGCGCCGATGATGCCGGCGACGACGAGCGAGGCCACGCCCAACCAGATGGCCGCGCCGGTGAACGACCGCGCGCTCGGATCGGTGTAGCGGGCCTGGGCGTTCATGGTGCTGACCACGCCGGGGCGCAGTTTCCATTCGACGACCTCCGTCGACACCCGGTCGCCGTTGGTGGAGGTGACCTCGCCGGGGAACGAGACCGACAGCGACACGTCGGCTTCCGGATCGCTCAGCGAGGTCAGGTCGGCGCGGCCCTCGAGGATCACCAGGTCTCCGGCCCGACGCAGCGAGATGTCCACGCCCGCGGCGTCCCGGTTCATCCCGGCGAGCTGGGGCAGTTCGGCGAAGGTCAGATCGGAGAAGACGGCCTGGGAGCCGACGTAGTCGTCGCGGTTGTAGTCCGACACGGCGACCTTCTGCGCGAAGGGCAGGTTGTTGAGCAGCTGCGGGCCCTTGTCGCTGGCGTCGCGGGGTTTGGCCGCGGCCACGATCTGGCCGGACACCCGGTCGTCGGGGGAGACCGTCAGCGAGGCGCGCACGCGCACGCATCCGATCAGCGACGGCGCCAGCACCAGCAGCAGCAACACCATCGCGACAAGACGCCTGGAGGTCCGGTGACGGTTCGGCACCAGGTCATCGTGCCAGACCGCGCCCGTGATGACGGTGCGGAGCGGCTCTACAGGGGCAGCGACCGGCCGAGGATGGCGAACGCCCGTGGATCGCCGGCGAAGTGGTAGCCGCGGATCACGTCGGTGAAGCCGAGCCGGCGGTAGAGCCGCCAGGCCCGGTTGCCCTCGCCGGTGATCTCGGGGGTCGACAGCAGGACGTGGTCTTCGCCGCGGTCGCCGAGCAGTCGGCGGATCAGCGCCTCGCCGAGGCCGCGGCCCTGGGCGGACGGCACGATGTGCAGTTCGGTCAGCTCGAAATAGCTGGTCATCAGCGTCGCGATGCGTTCGGTGTTCGCGCCGCTGCGGCGCAGGCCGGCGACCACCTGCTGCTGCCACCACTGATCGGGTGCGCCGCAGTAGCCGTAGGCGATGCCGAGCATGGGCGCCGAGGCGAGGTCGGTCTCCGACGGGCCCGCCCCGTCCCCGGTCTGGACCGCGGCGACCGCCTTCCAGCCGTGCCTGCGGGTGTGCTCGAGCCACATCGAGGCGCGCTGCTCCTCGGTACCGCGCGGGTAGCGCATGGCGTCGACATAGATCGCGAGCGCATCACCGAGACGGCGCTGCATGTCGACGGGCGACAGCTCGATCAGATGCGTCGCCAACTGTTCGTCCCTCCCGGCGGTGATTCGGTGGCCGCCATCATTATCTCCGTCGATCCGGATGATCCACGGTGCGCCGGGTCCGCGGACAGGGCTTCGTCATAGAATCAGGCAGCGAACTAGGTGGTACGGCTCAGATTCTGCTCGTATCATTGCGGTTGAGTGCCCGTAGAAGCGGGCACGCCTGACGTTGAACGACTGCGACGCCCCCACGGCAAGAGGGAGGGACGAATGCCACTCTCCGATCATGAGCAGCGCATGCTCGACCAGATCGAGAGCGCGCTCTATGCCGAGGACCCCAAGTTCGCGTCGAGCGTTCGGGGCGGAACTCTGCGGGCGCCCTCGACCCGGCGCCGTCTGCAGGGTGCGGCGTTGTTCGTGCTGGGGCTGGCGATGCTGGTGTCGGGCGTCGCGTTCAAGGCCACGATGATCGGCAGCTTCCCGATCCTGTCGGTGATCGGCTTCATCATCATGTTCGGTGGCGTCGTGTTCGCCATCACCGGGCCGCGCGTGGGTGCTCCGGGTGAGCGCCTGCCTCATGATGCCGGGCCGAATCGGCAGAAGCGGGCCAAGGGTGGGGGAGGTTCCTTCACCAGCCGGATGGAGGATCGTTTCCGCCGGCGCTTCGACGAGTAGCGCGTCGACCACGTAGGGGCAGTCCACCAGGGCTGCCCCTTCTTTTTGCCCCACAGTCCCCCACAGGCAGCCCTAACGGCGCGATCATGCCGCTGAGCTGGGTGTTTGTGCTGCGCGGACATGCGCGGTGCGCGACGGCGCACCCTGGGCGGAATCCTTCGACCTCGTGAAAGTGGGGAGGCAGGTGAATTGCTGTCCGCGCTTGGGCGCAAAGTGGGGCATTGTGGGGTAAAGTGGCGGACAACGGAGCGACCGGGGTTCCGTCAGGGCAAGGTCTAGCGAGGTGGCGAGATGTTCTTCGGCACCTACACGCCCAAGCTCGACGACAAGGGGCGACTGACGTTGCCCGCCAAGTTCCGCGACGCACTGGCAGGAGGGTTGATGGTCACCAAGAGCCAAGATCACAGCCTGGCTGTCTATCCGAGGGCGGAGTTCGAGGCGATGGTCGCCGAGATCTCCGGCCGCGCGAAGCGGGGCAATCCGCAGGCCCGCGCCTACCTGCGCAACCTGGCCGCCAGCACCGACGAGCAGTACCCGGACACCCAGGGCCGGATCACGCTGTCGGCCGAGCACCGCCGCTACGCGAACCTGACCAAGGAGTGCGTGGTGACCGGCTCGATCGAATTCCTCGAGATCTGGGACGCCCAGGCATGGCAGGACTACCAGGAGCTTCACGAAGAGAACTTCTCCGCGGCCAGCGATGAAGCACTCGGCGACATTATTTGACCTGGCCCCGCAGGCCCGTGCGGCGCGGCCTCTGCCCGAACCGGCCCTGACGTACTTCCCCGACGTCAGGTCCGTGCTCTCGGACAGGGACCTCGCCGCAGGGGCCGCCCCGATCCCTCACGGTGCTGCGATGGTGGATGAGCCTCATGTTCCGGTCCTGCTGGACCGGTGCGTCGAACTGCTCGCTCCGGCGCTGACCCGGCGCGACGCCGACGGCACGGGCGCGACGCTGGTCGACGCCACGCTGGGCGCCGGAGGGCATGCGGAGCGCTTCCTCACCCGGTATCCCGGTCTGCACGTGATCGGCCTGGACCGCGACCCCGACGCCCTGCGGATCGCCGGAGACCGGCTGGCGCCGTTCGGTGACCGCTTCACCCCGGTCCGCACCCGCTACGACGGGTTCGACCTCACCGACGTCGACGCGTTCCTGTTCGACCTGGGGGTCTCTTCGATGCAGCTGGACCGGCCCGAACGCGGCTTCTCCTATGCCACCGACGCACCGCTGGACATGCGCATGGACACCGACGCCGGCCTGACCGCCGCCGACATCCTCAACACGTACGAGCAGAAGCAGATCGCCCGGGTGCTGCGCGAGTACGGCGAGGAGCGCTTCGCCGGCCGCATCGCCGCGCACATCGTTCGGCGCCGGGCGACCACGCCGTTCACCACCACCGGTGAACTCGTCGAACTGCTGTACCAGGCGATCCCGGCACCGGCCCGCCGCACCGGAGGCCACCCGGCCAAGCGGACCTTCCAGGCGTTGCGCATCGCGGTCAACGCCGAATTGGACGCGTTGCGGCTGGCGATTCCCAAGGCGCTGCGGGCCCTGCGTCCCGGTGGCCGTATCGCCGTGATGGCCTACCAGTCGCTGGAGGACCGCATCGTCAAGACGGAGTTCGCGGCGGCCACGGCGTCGCGCTCACCCGACGGCCTTCCTGTCGAGTTGCCCGGCCATGGACCCGAATTCGTCGCACTGACCCGCGGAGCAGAGCGCGCGAGTGCCGAAGAGATCGACCGCAATCCCAGAAGCGCTCCGGTCCGGTTGCGCGCGTTGGAGAAAGTTGGGGGACAGTAGCGATGAGGACGCAGAAGGCACAGAAGGCGGCCAAGCCCGCGCGCGGCGCCGCGCCGGCGTCGGCCCGCTCCCGCCAGAAGGCCACGGATCAGAAGGTGCGGACCCGCCGGCCGGTGCGCGACCCCAAGCGCGTTCCCGTCGACGCGCCGCCCCGGGGGCGTACCTCCACCCGCGACGCGCGGCCTGCGCGGCGCACCACACCGAATCCGCGGCTGACCGACACGCCGGCGCGGCCGAAGAGCGCGAGCCAGGCCAAGGCCCGCGCGAAGGCGCGGAAGGCCAAGGCGCCCAAGGTTGTTCGTCCTCCGCTGCGGGAGCGCCTGCTCACCCGCCTGGCGTCCATCGAGCTGAACCCGCGCCGGCTGGTGGCGCGCGTGCCCTTCGTGGTGCTGGTGATCGGATGCCTCGGGATGGGGTTGGGGGTGACGCTGTGGCTGTCCACCGACGCGGCCGAGCGCTCCTATCAACTCGGTCACGCCCGCCAGCTCAACCAGGCGCTTATGCAGCAGAAGGAGGCACTGGAGCGCGACGTGCTGCAGGCGCAGGCGGCGCCCGCGCTGGCCGAGGCGGCCCGAAACCTGGGCATGATCCCGTCACGCGACACCGCCCATCTGGTGCAGGACGCGTCGGGCAACTGGGTGGTGGTCGGAACCCCCAAGCCCGCCGAGGGTGTGCCGCCGCCGCCGTTGAACGCCCCGCTGCCCGAGCCGGCCCCGCCCGCGCCGCCCGCGCCGCGCGTCGTGACGCCGTCGGAGGTCCCCGTCCGGTTACCGTCACAGACTGTGCCCTTGAACTCGACCGGTCAGGTCCCGACGGCTCCCGGCCTCGAGGTGCCGCACGCGGTTTCGGGTCAACTGCCCACGCCCGGTCCGGCACCGGCGCTGCCTCCGGTGATCGTGCCTGCACCGCTCGCCACGCCTCTCGATGCCGGCTCGCCTCACCTGGTGCCGGGTGACCCGGCCGTCCCCGGCGCCCCGTCGGGCACCGAGCAGGTCGGCCCTGCGGCACCGGTGCCGGGCCCGCCCGCATGAGTCGCGAGGCCGGGCGTCGGGGCCGCCCCGCGCGGGCGGCCGGTGCCGAACGCTCGGCGCGTTCGCGTCGTGTCCGCCAGGCGGCTCCGCGCAGTGGGCTGCGCAGCGCGTCGTTCGTGTTCCGGCACCGCGCGGGCAACGCGGTGATCTTCCTGCTGATCGTCGTGGCGGCCGCGCAACTGTTCACGCTGCAGGTGCCTCGCGCCGAGGGCCTGCGCGCCGAGGCCGCCGGCCAGCTCAAGGTCACCGACGTCGACGCCGCCGTGCGCGGATCCATCGTCGATCGCAACGCCGACAAGCTGGCCTTCACCATCGAGGCGCGCGCGCTGACCTTCCAGCCGGTCAAGGTGCGCAAGCAACTGCAGGAGGCTTACGAGAAAAGCGGGGCCAAGGCCGGCGAGAAGGCCGACGCCGAGAACGCCGAGGCCGCACCGGATCCCGACAAGCGGCTGCGCGAGATCGCCGACGGCGTGGCCTCACGGCTGGGCAACAAGCCCGACAGCGCCACCGTGCTCAAGAAGCTGCGCAGCAACGAGACGTTCGTCTACCTCGCGCGCGCCGTCGATCCGGCGATCGCCGACGCCATCACCACCGCGTACCCGGAGGTCGGCGCGGAGCGCCAGGATCTGCGGCAGTATCCCGGCGGCGCGCTGGCGGCCAATGTCGTCGGTGGCATCGACTGGGACGGCCACGGTCTGCTCGGCCTCGAGGACTCGCTGGACTCGGTGCTGGCCGGTACCGACGGATCGGTGACCTACGACCGCGGATCCGACGGCGTGGTGATCCCCGGCAGCTACCGCAACCGCCACGACGCGGTGAACGGTTCGACGGTGATGCTCACCCTCGACGACGACATCCAGTTCTACGTCCAGCAGCAGGTGCAGCTGGCCAAGGACGCCTCCGGCGCCAAGAACGTCTCGGCCGTGGTGCTCGACGCCAAAACCGGTGAGGTGCTGGCGATGTCGAACGACAACACCTTCAACCCCGCCCAGGACATCAGCAAGCAGTCCAGCCGCGAGCTGGGCAACGTGTCGGTGTCGTCCCCGTTCGAGCCGGGATCGGTGAACAAGATCGTCACCGCCGCATCGGTCATCGAGTACAACCTGTCGAATCCCGATGAGGTGCTCCAGGTTCCGGGGTCCATCGACATGGGCGGGGTGAACGTCCGCGATGCGTGGAGCCACGGGGTGATGCCGTACACCACCACGGGCGTGTTCGGGAAGTCGTCGAACGTCGGCACGCTGATGCTCGCCCAGCGGGTCGGACCGCAGCACTACGCCGAGATGCTGCGAAAGTTCGGGCTGGGTCAGCGCACCGGTGTCGGACTACCCGGCGAGAGCGCCGGCCTGGTTCCGCCGATCGATCAGTGGTCGGGCAGCACCTTCTCCAATCTGCCGATCGGACAGGGTCTTTCGATGACCCTGCTGCAGATGGCCGGCATGTACCAGGCCATCGCCAACGACGGGGTGCGGATGCCGCCGCGCATCCTCAAGGCGACGATCGCCCCGGACGGCACCCGCACCGACGAACCGCGGCCCGAGGGCGTCCGGGTGGTGTCCCCGCAGACCGCGCGCACGGTGCGCGACATGTTCCGTTCGGTGGTGCAGCGCGACCCGATGGGTTACCAGCAGGGCACCGGTCCGGCGGCGGCGGTCGAGGGCTACCAGATCGCCGGCAAGACCGGCACCGCCCAGCAGATCAACCCGGCCTGCGGGTGCTACTTCGACGACGTCTACTGGATCACCTTCGCGGGCATGGCGCCTGCCGACGATCCGCGCTACGTGGTCGGCATCATGATGGACAACCCGCAGCGCAACGCCGACGGCTCGGCAGGCCACTCGGCAGCACCGCTGTTCCACAACATCGCCTCGTGGCTGCTGCAGCGCGAGAACGTGCCCCTGTCGAAGGATCCCGGTGCGCCGCTGACCCTTCAGGCGGGTTGACGCCCGCGGGCGGCGCCGGCGGTCTGGGTACTGTGGCATGGCCATGAATCTGCGCCCCAGCCATCCCGTCGGTGTACCGCTCGGCGACGTGGCCCGTCTGATCTCCGCACTGCGCGCCGACGGCGCCACGGTGCCCGACGTCCCGGTGACCGGCGTGACCCTGCGCGGGCAGGACGCGCGGCCCGGTGACCTGTTCGCGGCACTGCCCGGCACGCGTGCGCATGGCGCCCGCTACGCCGCGGATGCGGTGGCGCACGGTGCGGTGGCCGTGCTGACCGATCAGGACGGGATGGCCGAACTCGGCGGGGCGTCCGGTCTGGGGGTGCCGCTGCTGCTGCACGCCACGCCGCGGAGCGTGTTGGGCGCGGCGGCGTCGGCGGTGTACGGGCATCCGTCCGAGCAGCTGCGCGTCATCGGCGTCACGGGCACCTCCGGCAAGACCACCACCACCTATCTGGTGGAGGCGGGCCTGCGGGCGGCGGGCCGGGTGGCCGGCCTGATCGGCACCGTCGGCGTGCGCATCGACGGCCGCGACGAGGCGGGCGGTCTCACCACCCCGGAGGCCCCCGATCTGCAGGCGCTGCTGGCCGTGATGCTCGAGCGCGGCGTCGACACCGTGGTGATGGAGGTGTCCAGCCACGCGCTGACCCTCGGGCGCGTCGACGGGACCACCTTCGCGGTCGGCGGCTTCACCAACCTGTCGCGGGACCATCTGGACTTCCACCCCACGATGGACGACTACTTCGACGCCAAGGCCCGGCTGTTCGATCCCGGCTCGCCGACGCGCGCCGCCGCGTCGGTGATCTGCGTCGACGACGACTGGGGCCGCGCGATGGCACGACGTGCCGACAACGCGGTCACCGTCGCGGTCGGCGGCACCGGCGACTGGACGGCCGAGCAGATCCGCTCGGTGGGCGACGGCGTGCAGGACTTCGTCGCGGTCGACCCGGCCGGCGTGCACCACGGTGTGGAGATCGGACTGCCCGGCCGCTACAACATCGCCAACTGCCTGCTCGCGCTGGCACTGCTGGACGCGGTGGGGGTGTCGCCCGAGCAGGCGGTGCCCGGGCTGCGCGCGGCGAGCGTGCCGGGCCGGCTGGAGAAGATCGACCGCGGCCAGCCGTTCCTGGCCGTCGTGGACTACGCGCACAAGCCCGGAGCGCTGCGCGCGGTGCTGGAGACGCTGCGCGACCAGTGCGCCGGCCGGCTCGCCGTGGTCTTCGGTGCCGGCGGCAACCGGGACGCGGGCAAACGCGAACCGATGGGGGAGGTGGCCGCCGAAGCGGCCGATCTCGTGGTGGTCACCGACGACAACCCCCGCGACGAGGATCCCGCCGCCATCCGGGCCGCGGTGCTCTCGGGTGCGGCGGGCGGGACGGCTGAGGTGGTCGAGATCGGTGACCGGCGCGCCGCGATCGACCACGCGGTGGCGTGGGCCCGTCCCGGGGACACCGTGCTGATCGCAGGCAAGGGCCACGAGACGGGCCAGACCAGCCACGGGACCACCCGCGCGTTCGACGACCGCGCCGAACTCGCCGCGGCACTGGAGGCACTGACCGCGGGAAAGGCGGGCCGATGATCGCGTTGTCGCTGGCCCGGATCGCCGACATCGTGGGCGGCCGCCTCGCCGACGTCACCCCCGAGGAGGCGGCCGAGACCCGGGTGACCGGCACCGTCGAATTCGACTCGCGCGCCGTCGGTCCGGGATGTCTGTTCCTGGCGCTGCCGGGTGCACGCGCCGACGGGCACGACTACGCCGCCGCGGCGATCGGCGCCGGTGCGGTCGCCGTGCTGGCCGCACGCCCGGTCGGCGTGCCCGCGATCGTGGTGGATCCGGTGGCCGCCGAGGACGGCGCGACCGGCGTCCTCGAGCACGACACCGACGGCTCGGGCGCGGCGGTGCTCGCGGCGCTGGCACGGCTGGCCGCCGCGGTGGCCGCCGAGCTGGTCGCCGACGGGCTGAGGATCGTCGGCATCACCGGGTCCTCGGGCAAGACCTCGACCAAGGACCTGATCGCCGCGGTGCTCGCCCCGTTGGGCGAGGTGATCGCCCCGCCCGGGTCGTTCAACAACGAGCTCGGGCATCCGTGGACGGTGCTGCGCGCCACCCCCGACACCGACTTCCTCGTCCTGGAGATGTCGGCCCGCCATCCGGGCAACATCGCCGCGCTGGCCCGGATCGCGCCGCCGTCGATCGCGGTCGTGCTGAACGTCGGCACCGCCCATCTCGGCGAGTTCGGTTCCCGGGAAGCCATTGCCGCCACGAAATCTGAACTGCCGCAAGCAGTTCCGTCATCAGGGGTGGTGGTCCTCAACTCCGACGACCCGGTGGTGGCGGCGATGGCCGACGTGACCGCCGCCCGCGTCGTGCGGGTCGGCCGGTCGCCGGAGGCCGACGTCTGGGCCGACAACGTCACCCTCGACCCTCTGGCGCGTCCCCACTTCACCCTGCACGCCGCACAGGACGAGGCGGACGTGTCGCTCGCCGTGCACGGGGACCACCAGGTGTCCAACGCGCTGTGCGCAGCCGCGGTCGCGCTGGAGTGCGGTGCCTCGCTCGACCAGGTCGCGGCGGCGCTGGCGACCGCGGGCCCGGTGTCGCGGCAGCGGATGGCCGTCACCACCCGCGGCGACGGGGTGACGATCATCAATGACGCCTACAACGCCAACCCGGACTCGATGAGCGCGGGGCTCAAGGCGCTGGCGTGGATGGGACGAGAAGGCCGCACGTGGGCGGTGCTGGGCGAGATGGCCGAGCTCGGCGAGGACGCGATATCAGAACACGACCGCATCGGCAGGCTGGCGGTGCGCTTAGATGTCTCGAGACTCGTCGTCGTCGGAACCGGGAGGCCTATGAGCGCCATGCTGCACGGGGCGGTCATGGAGGGCTCATGGGGCTCTGAGGCCACTCCGGTTGCCGACGCCGACGCCGCGCTGGCCGTGCTGCGCGCCGAGCTGCGGCCCGGCGACGTGGTGTTGGTCAAGGCCTCCAACTCCGCAGGCCTGGGCGCGCTGGCCGACGCCCTGCTCGCCGAGGGCGCCCGATGAGGCAGATCCTCATCGCGGTCGGGATCGCACTGGCGGTGTCGATCCTGCTCACTCCGGTGCTGATCCGGCTGTTCACCCGGCAGGGATTCGGTCATGAGATCCGCGAGGACGGCCCGCCCAGCCACGCCAAGAAGCGTGGCACGCCCTCGATGGGCGGCGTGGCGATCGTCGCCGGTATCTGGGCCAGCTACTTCGGCACCCACCTCGTCGGCGTGCTGATCGACGGCAAGGGCCCGTCGGCGTCGGGCCTGCTGGTGCTGGGCCTGGCCACCTCGCTGGGCGTGGTGGGGTTCGTCGACGACCTGATCAAGCTGCGCCGCGCCCGCAACCTCGGGCTGAACAAGACCGCCAAGACCGTCGGCATCCTGGTCGCCGCGGTGCTGTTCGGCGTGCTGGCGCTGCAGTTCCGCAACGCCGACGGGCTCACCCCCGGCAGCCCCGAGTTGTCCTACGTGCGCGAGATCGCCACGGTCACGCTGGCGCCTGCGATCTTCGTGCTGTTCTGCGTGGTCATCGTCAGTGCCTGGTCGAACGCGGTGAATTTCACCGACGGCCTGGACGGGCTCGCCGCCGGGGCGATGGCGATGGTGTGCGCCGCCTATGTGCTGATCACGTTCTGGCAGTTCCGCAACGCGTGCGCCACCAGTCCGGGGCTGGGCTGCTACAACGTGCGCGACCCGCTGGACCTGGCGATCATCGCCGCCGCGACCGCCGGGGCATGCATCGGCTTCCTGTGGTGGAACGCCGCGCCGGCCAAGATCTTCATGGGCGACACCGGCTCACTCGCCCTGGGCGGCATCATCGCAGGCCTGTCGGTGACCAGCCGCACCGAGATGCTCGCCGTCGTCCTCGGCGCGCTGTTCGTCGCCGAGGTCACCTCGGTGGTCGTCCAGATCCTGGCGTTCCGCACCACCGGCCGCCGCGTGTTCCGGATGGCGCCGTTCCATCACCACTTCGAGCTGGTGGGCTGGGCCGAGACGACGGTGATCATCCGGTTCTGGCTGCTCACCGCGATCGCGTGCGGGCTCGGCGTCGCCCTCTTCTACAGCGAGTGGCTGACCACCGTCGGGGCCTGACGTGACGACACCGTCGCGACCTGACATGGACGAGCCCCTGCGCTCCGGCGCCGCGGTCCTGGTCGTCGGGGCGGGCATCACCGGCCGTGCGGTGCTGGCCGCGCTGACGCCGCTGGGCGTGCGCGCCACCCTCACCGACGACAGCCCGTCGGCGCTCACGGCGTTCGCCCAGCAGGGAGTCGCCGTCATCGATCCCGCCGGGGCGGTCGCGACGATCGCCGACGTCGACCTCGTCGTCGTCAGCCCGGGCATCCCCCCTACCGCGCCGATCCCCGTCGCCGCCGCGGCGGCGGGCGTGCCGGTGTGGGGCGACGTCGAACTCGCGTGGCGGCTGGACCGGGCCGGCCACTACGGCCCACCGAAGACGTGGCTGGTCGTGACGGGCACCAACGGCAAGACCACCACGACGTCGATGCTTTTCGCGATGCTGAGCACGGCGGGCCGGCGTGCGGCGCTGTGCGGCAACATCGGCGAGCCGGTGCTGGCCGTGCTCGATCAGCCGGCAGACGTGCTGGCCGTGGAGCTGTCGAGCTTCCAGCTGCACTGGGCACCGTCGGTGCGACCCGACGCGGGCGTGGTGCTCAACGTGGCCGAGGACCACCTGGACTGGCACGGGTCGCTGGAGGCCTACGCGCAGGACAAGGCGCGCGCGCTGACGGGCCGGGTGGCCGTCGGCGGCGTGGACGACGCGATCGCGGCCAGGTTGCTGCGCGAGTCGGACGCGCCGACAAGGGTCGGCTTCCGGCTGGGGGAGCCCCTCGCGGGTGAGCTCGGCGTGGTCGACGGCCGGCTGGTCGACAACGCGTTCGCCTCGGCGCAGGTGCTCGCCGACACGGCGGTGATCCCGGTGGCCGGTCCGGTGGGGGTGCTCGACGCGCTGGGTGCGGCGGCGCTGGCCCGGGCGGCCGACGTTCCCGCGGAGTCGATCGCCGAGGCGCTGTCCACGTTCGCGGTGGGCCGGCATCGCGCCGAGGTCGTGGCCGTCGCCGACGGAGTGCGTTACGTCGACGATTCGAAGGCGACCAACCCGCACGCCGCCCAAGCCTCGATCAGCGCCTATCCGCGGGTGATCTGGGTGGCCGGCGGTCTGCTCAAGGGCGCCTCGGTCGACGAGATGGTCGCTGCAGTGGCAGACCGCCTGGTCGGGGCGGTGGTGATCGGGCGGGACCGGGCCATCGTCGGCGACGCGTTATCACGACACGCACCGGATGTCCCCGTCGTCGAGGTGGTGACGGGGGAGGATTCTGGGGTGGTTGAGAATGCTGAGACACCTGTGACTGGTGTGACTCGAGTGGTCGACACCGGCGGCAGGCCGCTGGCCCAGGCTGTGATGGCCACCGTCGTCGACGCCGCCCGTGGCCTCGCCCGGTCCGGCGACACGGTGCTCCTGGCGCCGGCGGGGGCATCCTTCGACCAGTTCAGCGGCTACGGACAGCGGGGTGACGCGTTCGCCGCGGCCGTGCGCGCAGCGATCGGCTAGCGGGGCCACGTGAGCACGATCCTCACCCGCCTGCGCCACCGGCGCGCCAACCCCGCCGCCGACGACGCGGGGACCTCGCTGACGTCGTCGACCGCGTCCCACAACGGCTCCGGCACCGGTCCGCCGGCCCCGCGCACCCGGGTCGGGGCGTGGCTGGACCGGCCGATGACGTCGTTCCACCTGATCATCGCCGTCACCTCGCTGCTGCTCACGATGGGTCTGACCATGGTGCTGTCGGCCTCGGGTGTCTACTCCTACGACATGGACGGCTCGCCGTGGGCCGTCTTCGGCAAGCAGCTGCTCTGGACGGCCATCGGGCTGTTCGCCTTCTATGTCGCGATGCGTGTCCCGGTCTCGGCGATGCGCCGGTTCGCATTCTCGGGCTTCGCGTTCACCATCGTGTTGCTGGTGCTCGTGCTGATCCCGGGGATCGGCAAGGTGGCCAACGGCTCCCGCGGCTGGTTCGTGGTCGCCGGGTTCTCGATGCAGCCCTCGGAGCTCGCCAAGATCGCATTGGCGATCTGGGGTGCGCACCTGCTCGCCGCGCGGCGCATGGAGCAGGCCACTCTGAAGGAGATGCTCGTCCCGCTGGTGCCCGCGGCGGTCATCGCGCTGGCGCTCATCGTCTCCCAGCCCGACCTCGGGCAGACGCTGTCGATGGGTGTGATCCTGCTGGGCCTGCTCTGGTATGCCGGCCTGCCACTGCGCGTGTTCCTGACGTCGCTGAGCGCGGTCGCGGTCTCCGGTGCGGTGCTGGCGTTGACGGTGAGCTACCGCTCGGCGCGCGTGCAGTCCTGGCTGAACCCGGGTGCTGACGCGCAGGGCTCCGGGTACCAGGCCCGTCAGGCGCGGTTCGCGCTGGCCAACGGCGGGGTGTTCGGCGACGGACTGGGCCAGGGCACCGCGAAGTGGAACTACCTGCCCAACGCCCACAACGATTTCATCTTCGCGATCATCGGCGAGGAACTGGGGTTCATCGGCGCCGCCGGGCTGCTGTGCCTGTTCGGCCTGTTCGCCTACACCGGCATGCGGATCGCCCGGCGCTCCGCCGACCCGTTCCTGCGGTTGCTCACCGCCACCGCCACGCTGTGGATCCTCTCGCAGGTGTTCATCAACGTCGGCTACGTCGTGGGCCTGCTGCCGGTCACCGGCCTGCAGCTGCCGCTGATCTCGGCCGGCGGAACGTCCACGGCGACCACCCTGCTGATGATCGGCATCATGGCCAACGCGGCCCGGCACGAACCGCAGGCCGTGGCCGCGCTGCGCGCCGGCCGCGACGACCGGGTGAACCGGCTGCTCCGCTTGCCGCTGCCCGCGCCGTATGTCCCCACCCGCACCGAGGCGCTGCGGGAGCGGCTGCGGTCCCGCACCGGCCGGGCACCCAAACCGGCCGCGAAACCCGCCGCCAAGAAGCCGGCACCCGCCAAGCGGACCCGGTCGGCGCACCGCCCGGTGCGCTCGGGCCGGGCGTCGGTCGGTTATGGTGCTGGCCGTCGTAGTCAGGGCCGGCCGGCCCGCGCACTGGAAGGTGAGCGTTACGGGTGACGGGGATCTCGGTCCCGCCGGGGCGAGGCGCAGGGGATGACCGGAGGCTTTCGGTGGTTCTCGCGGGCGGAGGCACGGCGGGCCACGTCGAACCCGCGATGGCCGTCGCCGACGCGCTGCGCGCACTCGACGCAGGTGTGCGGATCACCGCTTTGGGCACCGCCCGGGGCCTGGAGACGCGGCTCGTCCCCGAGCGCGGCTACGACCTCGAGCTGATCACGCCGGTGCCGCTGCCCCGCAAGCCGTCCGCCGATCTCGCCCGGCTGCCGCTGCGGCTGCGCCGAGCCGTCCGGCAGACCCGGGCGGTGCTCGACGATGTCCAGGCCGACGTCGTCGTCGGTTTCGGCGGCTACGTCGCGGTGCCCGCCTACCTGGCGGCCCGCAGCGTGCGCCGCAGCAGGCGCGTACCTGTCGTGGTCCACGAGGCGAACGCCAGCGCCGGCTGGGCGAATCGGGTCGGCGCCCGCTCGGCGGTGCGGGTCCTCTCGGCGGTACCCGACCCCGGTCTCGGCCCCGTCGAGGTGGTCGGGGTGCCGGTGCGCGAGAGCATCACCTCGCTGGACCGCCGCGCCTTGAGGGCCGAGGCCCGCGCGTTCTTCGGCTTCGCCGACGACGCCAGGGTGCTGCTGGTCTTCGGCGGCTCGCAGGGTGCGCAATCGCTCAACCGGGCGGTCTCAGCGGCCGCCGAAGCCCTTGCCCGACAAGGTATTTCGGTTCTGCACGCACACGGCCCGAAGAACACGCTGGCGCTGCGCAGCCCGGCCGCCGGTGATCCGCCCTACGTCGCGGTGCCGTACCTGGATCGCATGGACCTGGCGTACGCCGCCGCGGACCTGGCGATCTGCCGCTCCGGCGCGATGACCGTGGCCGAGGTCAGCGCCGTCGGCCTGCCCGCGGTGTACGTACCGCTGCCGATCGGCAACGGCGAACAGCGCCTCAACGCCCTGCCGGTCGTCGAGGCGGGCGGCGGCCTGATCGTCGACGACCGCGACCTGACCCCCGAGTTCGTCGCCGGCACGGTGGCCGGTCTGCTCACCGACCGGGACCGGCTCACCGCGATGACGGCCGCCGCGGCGCTGGCGGGACACCCCGACGCCGCCCAGCGCGTCGCTCAGGTCGCGCTCGACGTCGCGGCGGCCGCCCACAGCGGGCGGATCCGCCGATGACCGGACAGCCGCTGCCCGCGGAGTTGCAGCGGGTGCACATGGTCGGGATCGGCGGCGCCGGCATGTCGGGCATCGCGCGCATCCTGCTCGACCGTGGCGGCCAGGTGTCCGGATCGGACGCCAAGGAGTCGCGCGCGGTGCTGGCGCTGCGGGCCCGCGGCGCGCAGGTCCGGATCGGGCACGATGCGTCCGCGCTGGACATCCTGCCCGGCGGCCCGACCGCGGTGGTCACCACGCACGCCGCGATCCCGAAGACCAATCCCGAACTGGTCGAGGCCCGCAGTCGCGGTATCCCGGTGATCCTGCGGCCCGCCGTGCTCGCCCAACTGATGGCCGGGCAGACCACGTTGATGGTCACCGGTACGGCGGGCAAGACGACGACGACGTCGATGCTCATCGTGGCGCTGCAGCACAGCGGTTTCGATCCGTCGTTCGCCGTCGGCGGTGACCTCGGCGAGCCCGGCACCAACGCCCACCACGGTAGCGGCGCCTACTTCGTCGCCGAGGCCGACGAGAGTGACGGGTCGCTGGTGCAGTACCGGCCCGATGTCGCGGTGGTGACCAACATCGAAGCCGACCACCTCGACTTCTTCGGCACCGAGCAGGCCTACGTCGACGTGTTCGACGCTTTCATGGAGCGCCTGGCGCCCGGTGGGGCGGTCGTGGTGTGTGTCGACGACCCCGGTGCCGCCGCTTTCGCCGAACGCACAGCGGCACTGGGGATTCGGGTGCTCCGCTACGGTCGCGGGGATCAGCCCGGGTTGGCCGGCGCGCTCCTGGACTGGCAGCAGAAGGGCACCACCGCCGTGGCTACGGTGCAGTTGGAGGGGGAGGCCAGGCCGCGGACCATGCGGCTGGCGGTGCCCGGCCGGCACATGGCGCTCAATGCGCTGGCCGCACTGCTGGCGGCGATGCAGGTCGGCGCCTCACCGGACGATGTGCTCGACGCACTGGCCGAATTCGAGGGCGTGCGACGCCGATTCGAGTTGGTGGGCACGGCTGCCGGGGTCCGGGTCTTCGACGACTACGCCCACCACCCGACGAAGGTCACCGCCGCGTTGACGACGGTGACCGCGCTCGCGCGGGAGTCGGGCGGCCGCGCCGTGGTCGTCTTCCAGCCCCACTTGTACTCCCGCACACAGGCTTTCGCGGCGGAGTTCGGCAAGGCGCTCAGCCTCGCCGACGAGGTGTTCGTGCTCGACGTGTACGCCGCGCGCGAGCAGCCGCTGGCGGGGGTCAGTGGTGCGACCATCGCCGAGACGGTGACCGCGCCGGTGACCTACGTTCCGGATTTCTCGGCGGTGGCGGCGGCCGTGGCGGCCGCGGCGCGGCCCGGCGACGTGGTGGTGACCATGGGCGCGGGTGATGTGACGCTGCTGGGCAAGGAGATCCTGACGGAGTTGCGGCACCGCGCCGACCGGCGATCCGGGGGAGCCGGGGGAGCAGAGCCGCGATGACCGGGCCCACCGACGGCGAACCCGCCCCGCCCGCCGAGGACGCGCCGGACGACGCCGCGCCGGACTCCGAGGGTCCGCGCCGGCGCGCCCGACGGGAACGCGAGGAGCGCCGCGCGGCGCAGGCGCGGGCCGTCGCGATCGAGGAGGCGCGCCGCGAAGCCAAGCGGCGGACCCAGGGCCGGCCGTTGCCGCAGACCGCGACGCTGGGCCGTGGCGCGGTCCGCGGGCTGAAGATGCTGATGTGGACCGCGGTGATCGCGGTGCTGGTCGTCGGCATCGGTTTGCTGCTGTACTTCACGCCGATCATGTCGGCCCGCAGCATCGTCGTCACCGGGCTGGGCGCGGTCACCCAGGACGAGGTGGTGTCGGTGGCCGCGGTGCCGCCGGGCACCCCGCTGTTGCAGGTGAACACCGACGCGGTGGCCGAGAAGGTCGCAGGCATCCGGCGCGTGGCCAGTGCCCGGGTGCAGCGCGAGTACCCCTCGACGCTGCGGATCACCGTCGTGGAGCGGGTGCCCGTCGTGGTCCGCGACTATCCGGACGGGGTGCACCTGTTCGACAAGGACGGCGTCGACTTCGCGAGCGGGCCTCCGCCGCCGGGCATTCCGTACCTGGACACCGAGAATCCGGGGCCCGACGATCCGGCCACCAAGGCCGCGCTGGAGGTCATGACCTCGCTGCGTCCTGACGTGGCGGGTCAGGTCGGCCGGGTGTCGGCGCCGTCGGTCGCGGCGATCACTCTGACGCTGATCGACGGGCGCACCGTGGTCTGGGGCACCACCGACCGCACCGAGGAGAAGGCGCTCAAGCTGGGCGCGCTGTTGACCCAGCCCGGCAAGGTCTACGACGTCTCGAGTCCGGATCTGCCGACGGTCAAGTAGCTCGTCAGTGCCTGCCGGGTCACTCGAGCGATCCCCACGAAACTCGGTCAACATTTGTCGTGTCGTTTCGGCGCGCCTGCCGGGCATCGGCGCGCGGTCACCCTACCGTTCTGTTTGCGCGGAACAACTTGACATAACTCTAAGCCTCTAGTTGAGATTGAGGGTTTGCACCAGTGGTTATCCGTGACACGACAGGCAACCAGGCAGGAAAGGGCGATGCGATGACCCCCCCGCATAACTACCTCGCAGTGATCAAGGTGGTCGGCATCGGCGGCGGCGGCGTCAACGCCGTCAACCGAATGATCGAGCAGGGCCTCAAAGGCGTCGAGTTTATTGCGATCAACACCGACGCACAGGCGCTGTTGATGAGCGATGCCGACGTCAAACTCGACGTCGGGCGCGACTCGACGCGCGGCCTCGGGGCGGGCGCGGACCCCGAGGTGGGCCGCAAGGCCGCCGAAGACGCCAAGGACGACATCGAGGAGCTGCTCCGCGGCGCCGACATGGTGTTCGTGACCGCCGGTGAGGGCGGCGGCACCGGCACCGGCGGCGCGCCGGTGGTGGCCTCGATCGCCCGCAAGCTGGGCGCGCTGACCGTGGGCGTGGTGACGCGGCCGTTCTCCTTCGAGGGCAAGCGGCGCAGCAACCAGGCGGCGGACGGCATCCAGGCCTTGCGTGAGAGCTGCGACACCCTCATCGTGATCCCGAACGACCGCCTGCTGCAGATGGGCGATGCAGCGGTGTCGCTGATGGACGCCTTCCGCAGCGCCGACGAGGTGCTGCTCAACGGCGTGCAGGGCATCACCGACCTGATCACCACCCCGGGTCTGATCAATGTGGACTTCGCCGACGTCAAGGGCGTGATGAGCTCGGCGGGCACCGCGTTGATGGGCATCGGCTCTGCCCGCGGGGACGGTCGCGCGCTCAAGGCCGCCGAGATCGCGATCAACTCGCCGCTGCTCGAGGCATCGATGGAGGGCGCCCAGGGCGTGCTGCTGTCGGTCGCCGGCGGCAGCGATCTCGGCCTTTTCGAGATCAACGAAGCGGCATCGCTGGTGCAGGAGGCCGCACATCCCGACGCCAACATCATCTTCGGCACCGTCATCGACGACTCGCTCGGCGACGAGGTGCGCGTCACCGTCATCGCCGCGGGCTTCGACGCCGCCGGTCCGGGGCGCAAGCCGGTCACCGGCGAGACCGCCGCCGCGGCCGCGGCGGCGGCACAGCCGATCGCGCCGGGCAAGGCCGGCCGGGTGGGCTCGCTGTTCGAGTCGGCCGATCCGGCCAGTGTGCCGGCCGCGCACACCAACGGCGCCACGGTGCGCATCGGGGGCGGCGATGACGGCATCTCCGATGACGACGTCGACGTGCCGCCGTTCATGCGCCACTGATTCGACGTACGGTCGCACCTGATGTTCCGTGTGCGCCGCGTGACCACCACCCGGGCGGGTGGGGTGTCCCGGCCGCCGTTCGCCACGTTCAACCTCGGTGACCACGTCGGCGACGACCCGGCCGCGGTGGCCGCCAACCGGCGCCGCCTCGCCACCGCCACCGGGCTGGACGTCGACGGCATCGTCTGGATGAATCAGACCCACAGCACCCGCGTCGAACTCGTCGATCACGGCGGTCAGACCGTCGATGCCACCGACGGGGTGGTGACGACGACGCCGTCGCTCGGGCTGGCGGTGGTGACGGCCGACTGCGTGCCCGTGCTCTTGGCCGATGTCCGCCACGGCGTGATCGCCGCCGTCCATGCGGGCCGGGTGGGCGCCGCGGGCGGCATCGTTGCCCGCGCGGTGCAGGTTATGGTCGACGTCGGCGCGCGGGCCGAGGACATCTCCGCGCTGCTGGGTCCGGCGGTCAGCGGGCGTAACTACGAGGTGCCCGCCGAGATGGCCGACGAGGTGGAACGCGCGCTTCCGGGAAGCCGGACCACCACCGGCCGGGGCACGCCGGGGCTGGATCTGCGCGCGGGCATCGCCGCGCAGCTGCGCACGCTGGGCATCACGGCGATCGACGTCGATCCGCGCTGCACGGTCGAGGACGCCACGTTGTTCAGCCATCGACGCGATGCGCCGACCGGCCGGCTGGCGTCGGTGATCTGGCTGGAGCCGGCACAGTGAGCGCCCCGCGTGAGCAGGAACTGGCCGACAAGCTCGGGCAGATCCGCACCCGCCTGGCCCGCGCGGCCGAGGCGGCCGGACGCGACGTCGAGACCATCGAGCTGCTGCCGGTCACCAAGTTCTTCCCCCCCTCCGATGTCGCCGCGCTGTGCCGGCTGGGCTGCCGGTCGTTCGGTGAATCCCGGGAACAGGAGGCGACGCGCAAGATCGACGACTTGCGCGACGTCGAGGACTGCGCGGGAATCCGCTGGCACATGATCGGTCGCATCCAGCGCAACAAGGCACGCTCGATCGGCGAATGGGCTTACGCCGCACACTCTGTCGACAACGCCAAGGTCGTCGCCGCGCTGGACCGGTCGGCCTCCGACGCGCTGGAACGCGGTGCGCGCCCCGAGCCGCTGCGGGTGTTCCTGCAGGTGAGCCTCGACGGAGACGAGAGCCGCGGCGGAGTCGACGTGACCGCGACGGCGCGCGTCGACGACCTGTGCGCCGCGATCGACGAGGCCCGGGGACTGACCTTCGTCGGGCTGATGGCCATTCCGCCGCTGGGCGCCGACCCGGACGCGGCCTTCGCCCGGTTGGCCGAGGAGCACCACCGGGTGCAGGAGCGGTTCTCGCAGCGGCTGGACCTGTCGGCGGGCATGTCGGGCGACCTCGAGGCCGCGGTGCGACACGGATCCACTTGTGTGCGTGTCGGTACCGCGCTCTTGGGCGCACGACCGCTAACGTCACCTCCAGAAGTCACACGAGTCACACCTTCATCACAGACAACAGAGTCTTTCGACTCACCCGAAACCGGTCACAGGTCATCACCGCACGAGGGGTCCTCACAATGAGCACACTGCACAAGGTCAAGGCCTACTTCGGTATGGCCCCGATGGATGATTACGAGGACGACTACTACGAGGACGACGAGCGCGGCCCCGCCCGCGGCTACCGTCGCCCCCGCGAGGACCGGTTCGAGGACGAGGGGTACACCCGCGGCTACGACGACCTGCCCGAGGCCCGCCGCCGCGACTACGACGAGCCGGCCGCCTACCGGGGCGGTATGGGTGGCGGCTTCGACGACGCACGGTTCGAGCCCAGGTTGCGCTCACCGCGTGAATTCGACCGCACCCCACCGCGTTTCGGTGCGATGCGGGGCTCGACGCGAGGAGCCTTGGCGATGGATCCGCGCGGCATGGCCGAGTTGTTCGAGGCCGGCAGCCCGCTGGCCAAGATCACCACGCTGCGACCCAAGGACTACAGCGAGGCCCGCACCATCGGTGAGCGGTTCCGCGACGGCACGCCCGTCATCATGGATCTCGTCTCGATGGACAACGCCGACGCCAAGCGGCTGGTCGACTTCGCGGCCGGGCTGGCGTTCGCGCTGCGCGGCTCGTTCGACAAGGTCGCGACGAAGGTCTTCCTGCTCTCGCCCGCCGATGTCGACGTCACCGCCGAACAGCGCCGCCGGATCGCCGAGGCCGGCTTCTACGCCTACCAGTAGCAGCCCACCGGGAGCGTCACCGGAGTCGCAGGTCCCCCGGCACGGGTAGGCTGGCGGCGCCGACCGACATCGCGGCCGGCATCCCCGTCACATCGCCTGAGTGAGGTCACCTTCCGTTGGGGCTGTTCTTCGAAATCCTGGGTTTCGCGCTGTTCGTGTTCTGGCTCCTGTTGATCGCCCGCGTCGTGGTCGAGTTCATCCGCTCGTTCAGCCGGGACTGGCATCCGCGTGGCGCGACCGTGGTGATGCTCGAGGTCATCATGACGCTGACGGACCCGCCCGTGAAACTGTTGCGGCGCATCATCCCGCAACTGACGATCGGCGCTGTGCGCTTCGATCTGTCGATCATGGTGCTGCTGCTCGTCGCGTTCATCGGAATGCAGCTGGCCTTCGGGGCTGCGGCGTGAGACAGGGCTGCGAACTGGGCTTTTCCCCGGTCTGATCGGCGCGCAGGGTTCGGCCGGCGGCGGCGCCGTGACCCGGGCGAATGTTGAGTTTCGATCTTATTTATCGCCCTCGACTGCAACCGCAGGGTCTGGTGTGACAGGATGGACGCCAGTTACCTTCAAGCCAGGCTTTACACTGTGAGATCGTTCGCCGATCCAGACTCAAGGGGGCAGACAATGCCGCTCACTCCCGCCGACGTGCACAACGTTGCGTTCAGCAAGCCACCCATCGGCAAACGCGGCTACAACGAGGACGAGGTCGACGCCTTCCTCGATCTCGTCGAGAACGAGCTGTCCCGTCTGATCGAGGAGAACACCGACCTCCGGCAGCGTGTCGCCGAGCTGGATTCCGAACTCGCCTCGGCGCGGTCCGGCGGCGGCGCCGCCCAGCCGACGCAGACCCTGCCGGTCTACGAGCCCGAACCCGAGCCCGCCCCGGCTCCGACGCCGGCTCCGCAACCCGTGCACGAGGCGCCCGCCGCGCAGCAGGCCGCGCCCGCGCCCGAGGATCAGCACCTGCGCGCCGCCAAGGTGCTCAGCCTGGCCCAGGACACCGCCGATCGGCTCACCAACAGCGCGAAGGCCGAGTCCGAGAAGATGCTCTCCGACGCGCGGGCCCAGGCCGATGCCATGGTCACCGAGGCCCGGCAGACCGCCGATACCACGGTCACCGAAGCCCGTCAGCGGGCCGACGCCATGCTCGCCGACGCGCAGAGCCGGTCGGAGGCCCAGCTGCGGCAGGCGCAGGAGAAGGCCGACGCCCTGCAGGCGGACGCCGAGCGCAAGCACTCCGAGATCATGGGCACGATCAATCAGCAGCGCACGGTTCTCGAAGGCCGGCTCGAGCAGCTGCGCACGTTCGAGCGCGAGTACCGCACTCGCCTGAAGACCTACCTGGAGTCTCAGCTCGAAGAACTGGGTCAGCGCGGCTCGGCCGCGCCGGTCGACTCCGGCGCCAACAACGACGGCGGGTTCAACCAGTTCAACCGGGGCAACAACTAGTCCCGTGAACCCATGCTGATCGTCGCGCTCGTCCTTGCCGTCATCGGCCTCGCCGCACTGGTGATGGCCGTGGTCACGAGCAATGAGTTGATCGCCTGGGTGTGCATCGCCGCGAGCGTGATCGGGGTGGTGTTGCTGATCGTCGACGCGCTGCGCGACCGGTCCAAGAGCGACGCCGGCGAGGCCGCCGAAGACACCGTCGACGAGGACGCCGTTCCCGACACGACCGACGACGTCGAGGACTACCCCGACGAGGCTCCTGTCGCCGCCGACTACGACGACGAAACCCCGGTCCCCGCCGAGCGTGTCGACGAGGATCCGCCGCGGAGCTGAAAAGCCCTGTGATTCAGT
Organism: Mycolicibacterium psychrotolerans; assembly: GCF_010729305.1. Taxonomy (NCBI): domain Bacteria; kingdom Bacillati; phylum Actinomycetota; class Actinomycetes; order Mycobacteriales; family Mycobacteriaceae; genus Mycobacterium; species Mycolicibacterium psychrotolerans. Next base: position 3,221,569 of record NZ_AP022574.1, read on the forward strand.
CGGATTCGGTCACGGTGATCGGGCTGTCGAGCAGTTCGTGCACCTCCTCGTCATCGATCTGGTGGAAGTCTCCGTAGACCTGTCCGACCGCGTGGAAGTCGCTGGGCATGGTCGAACACACCACGTCGTCGGCCTCGGCACGCAGCGTCCGGCACACCGCGGCCGGACCGACCGGTACCGCGACGACGACATCCGCGGCGCCTGCCCGGCGCACCGAACGAACCGCCGCGACCATGCTCGCGCCGGTCGCGATCCCGTCGTCGACGAGGATCACGGTGCGTCCGGTGAGCTCGAGCGGATCCCGGCCGGGCCGGTAGGCATCCTCGCGGCGATGCAACTCGACCGTCTCGCGGTCCAGGACCTCGCGCACCTGATCGTCGGTGAGATCGAGACTGCGCAGAAGATCGTCGTTGAGCACCACGCCGCCGCCGGTGGCGACCGCGCCCATCGCCAGTTCGGGCCACTGGGGCACGCCGAGCTTACGGACCAGGCACACATCCAACGGGGCATGCAGGAACGCCGCCACTTCGCGCGCGACCGGCAGCCCACCCCGGGCCAGCCCGAGCACAAGGACATCGGCGCGGTCGCGGTACCCGGCCAGGTCACGCGCCAGGACACGGCCTGCCTCGCGGCGGTCGCGGAACGTTCGCGCGGATCTCGTCATGGCGGTGATTGTCCCGGTGATGTCTGCAGTACCACCCAGTATCACCGCAGTATCGCTCCAGGGCGCCGCCACCCGCAGCCGAGTCGGCCAATCCGGCAGGGCCGCGGCGACGAATGACTTTTCGACCGACGAGAGCACGGAGGACCATGGGCATCGCATACGACAGTGTCGTCGACCACCCGCTGCGCGAGGTGTGGGACTGGCACACCCGCCCGGGTGCGATGCGCCGCCTCGTCCCGCCGTTCCAGCCGATGACGGTCCTCGCCGAAGCCGAATCCCTGGCCGACGGCGTGGCGGTACTCGGCCTGCCGGGCGGGTTGCGCTGGGTGGCGCGCCACGTCCCCGCCGAATACGAGGAAGGCCACCGGTTCGTCGACGAACTGTCCTCCCAGGGGCCGACGTCGTGGCCGCCGCGCATCGTCGGCGGCTGGCGGCACATCCACACGTTCACCGAACACGGCACCGGCACCCTGATCAACGACCGCGTCGAGGCGGTGGTGCCCGGTGCGTTGCTGCGGCCGATGTTCGCCTACCGGCACCGTCAGCTGATCGACGACCTCGCCGCGCACCGCCGCGCCGCCGAGGCCGGGGCAGGTCCGCTGGTCGTCGCGATGACCGGTGCGTCGGGGCTGGTCGGCTCCGCGCTGAGCGCGTTCCTCACCACCGGCGGTCACCGCGTGATCCGGCTGGTGCGCCACGATCCCGCCCACGAGGACGAACGCCGCTGGGATCCGCACGCCCCCGCGGCGGACCTGCTGGCCGGCGTCGACGCCGTCGTGCATCTGGCGGGGGAGTCGATCGCCGGTCGGTTCACCGACAGTCATCGAAAGTCCATCCGCGACAGCCGGATCGAGCCGACCAGGCTGCTGGCGGCCGCGGCCGCGGACACTCCCGACGGGCCGAAGACCTTCGTCAGTGCCTCGGCGATCGGGTACTACGGGTTCGACCGGGGCGATGTGCAGCTCACCGAGGACGGTTCGCGTGGCGAGGGATTCCTGGCCGACGTGGTCACCGACTGGGAAGCGGCCACCACGCCCGCATCCGATGCCGGTCTGCGGGTTGTGCTGGTGCGCACGGGGATCGTGCAGGCCGCGGCCGGAGGCACCCTGCGCCTGCTGCGGCCGCTGTTCGCCGCCGGGCTGGGGGGCCGCGTCGGCGACGGCCGTCAGTGGCTGTCCTGGATCGGGCTGGACGATCTGCTCGACATTTACCACCGTGCCCTCTACGACGACCGGCTCAGCGGACCGGTCAACGCCGTCGGGCCGGAACCGGTGCGCAACACGGAGTACACCAAAGAGCTTGCGCGCGTGCTGCATCGGCCCGCATTGCTGCCGGTGCCGAAGCTGGGCCCACGGGTGCTGCTCGGTGCCCAGGGCGCCCGCGAGCTCGCCGAGGCCAGTCAGCGGGTGGTGCCTGCCAAACTGCTGGCCGTCGGCCACCCGTTCCGCCATCCGGATGTCGCCGACGCACTGGCCCATCAGCTCGGCAAGGAATGACCTGCCACGCGGGTGAGGAACCCGGCGACCAGCGCCCGAATGCGGGTGCCGACGTCGTCGGCGAGTTCGGTTGTCCGCGTGAGTAACTGGTCATGATCCAGGCCGGCGGCCGCGACATCGCCGTCGCGGTCGTCGGCCAGCCAGCCCTTGAGCAGGTCCGTGTCGATCTCCGGATGGAACTGCAGCCCCATCGCGCGGCCGAGCACGAACGCCTGCGACGAGTTCGGTGTCCTGGCCAGTTCGGTGGCACCCGGCGGGAGTGTCCACCGGTCGAAGTGCCACTGGAACCATGGACCGGCCGGCACGACGTCGGGCCGCTCGCTCACCACGTCGTACCAGCCGATCTCGGGCCCCCGTGAGCGCGCCACGGTCCCGCCGAACGTCTGGGCGAGCAACTGGCCGCCGAAGCACACGCCCAGCAGTGCGACCCCGGCGTCGGCGGCGTCGCGCAACAGCGCCATCTCGCTGCCCACCCAGGTGTCGCGCAGCGCGGGGTCGTACACCGGCCACCGGGCGCCCAGCGGGACGATGACGTCGTAGCCGGTCGGGTCGGGAAACGTCACGTCGACGGCGGGGGAGTCCACCCGCGCGGGCGGTACCACCTCGAAGGCGTCGACATCGAAGCCGTGGTCGGTGAAGGCCTCACCGAGCAGTGCCTCGGTCGCCATGTGTTCGTTGCGCAGGAAGAGGACCGTGGGTGCCACGGCCGCCATTATCTCCCTCGATCAGCCGCACCGCGTGCCGGTGTCCCGGTCGCCAGACGAAAGACCGGCCAGCCGATCTCGGTGCGCCAGTCGGCCGCGTCCGGTGTGTCGCGGGGACCCACCAGGTACGTCTCGTGGATCGGGCCGTCGACGGCCAGCGCATGCGTGACCACCCAGGCGCCGAGGCGGCCGTAGGTGACGTCGATGTCGTCGTGGCGGCCGGTGTGCACCGTGACCGCGAGGTCCGCCCCGGGCAGGGCGATCACCTCGATCCGGCCGGACGCCCGCGGCGTGCGCACCGGACGGAAGACCGTGAACATGCCTGCCCCCTGGGTGAACAGTTCGTTGTCATAGCAGCCACCCGGAGCGCCGGTGCGCTCGTGCGCAGGAAAGGCGGCGTCCAGTTCGGCCATGGCCGCGTCGTACCAGGACAGCGAGTCGTCCTGATCGACAACGCCTTTGATGCCGACGACCGTGCGCCCCGGTACGGACCGGAGTTCGACCTCGAGGTCGGCGGGGTCGGGATGGAGCAGACGCTGCAGTGAGACCACGGCGGCGCGGGTCCGGTCGAGCTCGGCTTCCAGCCTGCGGAGGTGACCGGAGATGACCTCGGCGCGCTGCCGCGGGTCGTCCGCCGACAGGATGGTCTCGACCTCGGCCAGCGGCAGGTCGAGCTGCCGCAGCCGATGGATCACCTGGGCGGTCGGGATCTGCTCGGCGGCGTAGTACCGGTAGCCGGTGAAGTCGTCGGTCCAGGCGGGCTCCAACAGTCCGGACTCGTGGTAGCGGCGCAGCGTACGCACGGTCAGGTGCGTCACCGTGGCGAACTCGCCGATCGTCAGTCCCGGACGCATGCGAGTGCGCTCCCTTCCTCCGCCGGCTGTCCACGATAGCCAAAGCCTGCGCGAGGATTGGAATCCCGGTTGAGTCAGTAGTCGGTCTCGAAGGCGATCGGCAGGGTCGCCGGTCCGCTGATTCCGGTGAGGCTCTTCCAGACCGTCGGACCGTCGCGGCGCATCGACGGCATCCGCCGTGCCATCGTCGTCAGCGCCTCGGCCAGTTCGATGCGCGCGAGGTGGGCCCCGAGGCAGTAGTGCACACCGCCGCCGAAGGTCAGCATCGGCGCGGCGCCGCTGCGGGTGATGTCGAAGCGGTCCGGCTCGGGGTAGACGGCCGGATCGCGGTTGGCTGCCGCAGTGTTGGCGATCAGCATCGTGCCTGCCGGCACGACGTGGCCCGCCAGCTCGACGTCCTCCTTCGCGGTGCGGAAGGTGGCGAAGATGACGGGCGAGAACCGCATGACCTCCTCCACCGCCTGCGGGCCCAGCTCGGGATGTTCGCCGAGCAGCGCCCACTGCTCGGGGTGGTCGCAGAACACCTCGACTGCGGCCGCCAGCTGATTGCGTGTCGTGTCGGTGCCCGCCATCAACAACGTCGCGGCGAGGGTCAGCAGCTCCTCGTGGCGTAGCCGGTCGCCGTCGTCCTCGGCCCGCATCATGTCCGAGAGCAGGTCGTCGGTCAGCTGATCACGCCGCTGCGCCACCATGGCGTCGAGATAGGACTCGAGCGCTCGCCAGGCGCGCACGATGTCGGCTTCGTCCTCGACGACGTTCCAGTCGAAGACCTTGAAGATGTCGTCGGCCCACTGCGACAGCCGATCCCAGTCGGCGCGCCGGGTGCCGAGCAGTTGGCAGATGACGGGGACCGGATACTTCCGGGCGATGTCGGCGACCACATCGCAGCGTCCTGCCGCGCGGACCTTGTACGCGAGCTCGGCGACGATGTCGGCGCAGGTGTTGCGCAGGCGTCCGGCGGCCCGCGGTGTGAAGGCCTTCGACACGAGCTTGCGCTGCCGGTGGTGATCGGCGCCGTCGAGGCTGAGCAGGCCGCTGAGTACGATGTCCCACAGCGCACCGGAGGTGATGCCCTGCGCTTGGAGGGTGACCCCCTTGGGCATCACGAACCGGTCGTCGCGCAGCACGGTCCGGACGAGGTCGTAGGTCAGCACCTCGGGCCCGTGCGGTCCGAGGGCGACCGGCCCTTGTCGCCGCGCCGCTCCGATGAGCCGGTGCGCTTCTAAAGGGCTCCCGGCGTGCTCGTAGGCGATGGTCGGAAGCCCGGTGTCGATCGCGTTGGTCATGCTGCATCCCCCGCAGTCGGTGGTGAATTCGACGGGATCCACCCTCGATCATCGGGGAGCGCCGCACGTCAGTGGTGCGGTACTGCATTCGATCGGGCGCCGCTACTGCACCGTGTCGGCTACTCTCCGGCGGCGCCCGCTGTGTAGATCCCGAGCAGGTCGCGAGCCGACACCACGCCGACCAGTGCGCCGTCGCGCTCCACCAGCATGTGCCGGATGTAGTGCTCCATCATCCGCTCGGCGACCTCGTCGATGGTGTCGTCGGCACTGGCCCAGACGAGCTTGGTGCTGGCCACCTCCGCGGCCGCGACGTCCGCGGGATCGCGTCCGGCCGCGACGACGCGGACGATGTCCCGCTCACTGAGTACCGCCGACGGGACGTCGCCGTCGCCGAGAACGACCATCCCGACGTCGTGGGTGACCAGGGCCCGCGCCGCGTCGGCGACGGTGGCCCCGACGGGTACGCGGACGACCGGGCCGCCGGTGACCGTCGAGACGTCGAGGGATCCGATGGACTGAATCTCTGTCATGCCCACACGATCACGTCAGCGCCGGCACAGCTCTAGTGACCTCGGACCTCAATCGGGCAGACAACGGTCCTCACCGCACTATCCGGTACCGGCGTTCAGGGCGGCCCACGCCGTACTGCAGCCGCAGTTCGACCGTCCCGGCGCTCAGATAGTGCTCGAGGTAGCGCCGCGCGCTGACCCGCGAGATCCCGACCAGATCGGCGCATTCCGCGGCGGAGACCTCGCCGGCGTTGCGCACGGCGGCGAGCACCAGCTCACCGGTCTCGGCGCCCAGACCCTTGGGCAGCACCTTTGGCGCCGCCGCCGACGGACTGCCGAACAGTGAATCGATCAGCGACTGATCCACCCCGGCTGCGGATTCCAGCGCGTCGGCGCGGGCCGCGAACGCGGTCAGCTTGGCCTGCAGCTGGTCGAATTCAAACGGCTTGATCAGGTAGTCGGCGGCACCACCGTCGAGTGCGCCGCTCACGGTGTCGAGTTCGCGGGCCGCGGTGATCATGATGACCCCGACGCCGTCGCCGTCGGACCGCAGTCGTTGCAACACTTCGAGCCCGGTCATGTCGGGCAGGTACACGTCGAGCAGGATCAGGTCGGGTCGCAGATCCTGCGCGGCGCGCAACGCATCGGTGCCCGTGCGTGCCACCCCGACCGTTCGGAACCCGTCCACCCGGTCGACGAAGCGGCGGTGGATCTCGGCGACCATGAAGTCGTCGTCGACGACGAGCACGTCACGCATGGGTCCTTGCCCCCTGCAGCCGCACCGTGAAGTGCGCTCCGCCGCCGGGGATGTCGGTGACCTCCACGCTGCCGCCGTGCTGCGCGGTCACCAGGCGCACCAGCGCCAGACCGATGCCCCGGCCCCCGGGCACATCGGATTTCGAGGTGACCCCGCGCGCGAAGATCGCCTCGCGCAGATTCTCCGGCACCCCGGGTCCGGAGTCGCGCACTTCGATCCGCAGGCCGTCGCCGTCGTCGATCGCCACCTCGACGCGCCGGCGCGCCGACCCGACCGACACGTCCACCGCGTTGTCGATGAGGTTGCCCAGCACAGTGATCACGTCGGTGGCCAACGCCGGATCCAGCGGGGCGAGGTGCGACTCGGGCGCCAGCTCCAGCGCCACCCCGCTCTCGGCGGCCAGCGAGGTCTTGGCGATCAGCAGCGCAGCCACCGCGGGATCGGAAATCCGTTGTGTCACCGCGTCACTGATCTCGGCGCGACGGCGCGTCAACGCGCCCACCAGATCACGCACCGCATCGTACTCACCCAGCTGGACCAGACCGGAGATGGTGTGCAACTGGTTGGCGAACTCGTGCGTCTGCGCCCGCAGCGTGTCGGTCACGCTCTTGTGCGACGACAGCTGCCCCTGCAGCGCCGCCAGTTCGGTGCTGTCGCGCATCGTGGTGACCGTGCCGATCCGCTCGCCGCCGCTGGTGGCCGCGCGCCGGCTCAGCGCCAGCACCCGCGTCTTCGTCGCGACCACGGTGTCGGTATCGGACCGGCCGGCCTCGCCGGGCGTCAGTAACGCCACCACCGACGGGTCGATGCCCACCGCGTCCACCCGTCTGCCGACCGCGTCGGCGCTCACCCCGAGCAACTCCTGGGCGCTGTCGTTGAGCACGGTGATCTCACCGTCGTTGTTCACCGCGATGACGCCCTCACGAATGCTGTGCAGCAACGCTTCCCGATGATCGGCCAGGCTGGCGATCTCGGCCACCTCCAATCCGCGGGTGTGCCGCTTGATCCGGCGCGACAGCAGGTAGGACGCGACCAGCCCGAGCGCGGCGCCGAGTCCCAGATAGAACAACAGCCGCTCACCGGCCCCGGAGAGCAGCGCCCACACCGACGGATAGCCCTCGCTGACCGACGCGACGGCCAGCACGTCGCCGTCGGTGGACAGGATCGGCACCTGACCCACGAGGCTGTGGGTGCCATCGATGTCGGCGTCGCCGAACCAGGCCCGGCCTTCGTCGGCCCGGCTCGGCCCCAGGTCGACACGCGCCCCGATGCGAGACGGGTCCGAAGAGACCCGCACCGTGCCGTCCGGGGCGAGGATCTCGGCCAGGCTCGCACCCGAGAGCGCGACCGCACGATCGACCTCCGGGGCTAGCGTGCGGCCGATCAACGGGTCGGGCGGTACCTGTTCGATCCGGTCCCGCACGATCGGGGTGGACGCCATGTTCTCCGCGACGGCGATCATCCGCCCGCCGCGCGCCTCACGGAACTCGCTGGTGGACTGTGCCACCGACACCGCGGCGACCGCCACGAGCACCACCGCGACGACCATCAGCTGGAACGCCAGGAACTGCGCGGCCAGGCTGCGGAGCAGCGGGATGTTCTTAATGACCAATACTTCCTTTGCGTTCTTATGGGTGACCTGAGTCACTGCCGGGGTCCAGTATTGCTGAGCATCACAAGTGATTGGGGACGACATGTTCACATCCGGCAGCCGTGGACCGAGCATCGGTCTGCTGCTCGTCGTGGTCGCCGCGCTGCTGCTCTCGGCATGCGGAGTCACTCGCGGCGAGGACACGGGATTGCATCGTCTGCGCATGATGGTGCCCAACAGCCCGGGTGGTGGCTACGACCTCACCGCCCGCACCGCGGTCAAGATCATGGAAGACGACAAGATCACCGGACGCGTCGAGGTCTTCAACGTCATCGGCGCAGGCGGCACGGTCGCCATGGCACGCCTGATGAACGAGAAGGGCAACGGCGACCTCATGATGATGATGGGCCTCGGCGTGGTGGGCGCGACGTTCACCAACGGCTCCAAGGCCCGCGCCTCCGACGCCACTGCCCTGGCCAAGATGGTCGAGGAGCAGGAAGGCATCCTCGTGCCGGCCGATTCGCCGTTCAAGACGGTCGCCGACTTCGTCGCCGCCTGGAAGGCCGACCCCGCCAAGGTCACCCTCGGCGGCGGCTCCAGCCCCGGCGGACCCGACCACCTGTTCCCGATGGAGACCGCCAAGGCGGTCGGCGTCGATCCGACGAAGGTCAACTTCGTGTCCTACGACGGCGGCGGCGACCTGCTGACCGCGCTGCTGGGCAACAAGATCGCCGCAGGCACCTCCGGGCTCGGTGAGTACGTCGACCAGATCGAGTCGGGCCAGGTGCGGGTGCTGGCCGTCTCGGGCGACAAGCGCGTCGAAGGGGTCGACGCCCCGACGCTGAAGGAGGCCGGCATCGACCTGATCTTCACCAACTGGCGCGGAGTGCTTGCGCCGCCGGGTATCTCGGAGGAGGACCGGGCCGCGATGGTCAAGGTGCTCGAGGAACTGCACGCCACCGAGGCGTGGAAGGAGGCGCTGGTGAAGAACGGCTGGAGCGACGCCTTCATGACCGGTCAACCGTTCGAGGAGTTCCTCGAGGCACAGGATCGGCGCGTGGAGACGACGCTGACGGATCTGGGGCTGGTATGAGCGACACACGGGAGACTCAGGGGCCGCGCGCTGCGGTCCGTCCGGACTACGCGCAGTACGTCGTCTGCGCGGTGATGGTGATCGTCGGCGCGTTCCTGATCTACGACGGCGTGTCGATGCCCGGCGGCTACGCCGAGGTGGATCCCGTCGGGCCCCGGCTGTTCCCGATCGCGATCGGCGTCGGGCTGTTGGTGATGGCCGTCGTGCTGGCCGTCGCGATCCCGCGCGGTCTGCGCGGCGAGGCGGACGCGGGGGAGGACATCGACCCCGACATGCCGAGCGACTGGCGCACCGTCGGCCTGCTCGTCGGGTTGTTCGTGCTGCTGATCGTGCTCGTGGAGCCGCTCGGCTGGGCGATCGCCGGCGCCCTGTTCTTCGCCGGCTGCGCCACGGTGCTGGGCAGCCGGCACTACGTCCGCAACATCGCGATCGGCGCCGTACTCGCGCTCGGGACGTTCTATGCGTTCTACTCCGGGCTCGGGATCCCGCTGCCCGCAGGCATTCTGGATGGGATTCTGTAAATGGAGAACTTCGACTGGTTGATGCAGGGGTTCGCCGAGGCCGCCACCCCGATGAACCTGCTCTACGCCGTGATCGGTGTGCTGCTGGGCACCGCGGTCGGCGTCCTGCCGGGCATCGGGCCCGCCATGACCGTGGCGCTGCTGTTGCCGATCACCTACAACGTTAGCCCCAGCGCGGCGTTCATCATGTTCGCGGGCATCTTCTACGGCGGCATGTACGGCGGTTCCACCACGTCGATCCTGCTGAACACCCCGGGTGAGTCCTCGTCGGTGATCACCGCGATCGAGGGCAACAAGATGGCCAAGGCCGGCCGCGCCGCGCAGGCGCTCGCCACCGCGGCCATCGGATCCTTCGTCGCCGGGGCGATCGGCACCGCGCTGCTGGCCGCGTTCGCGCCGGCGATCTCCCGGTTCGCCGTGACACTCGGTGCTCCGTCCTACCTCGCGATCATGCTGTTCGCGCTCGTCGCCGTCACCGCGGTGCTCGGCTCGTCGAAGATGCGCGGGCTGATCTCGCTGCTGCTGGGCCTGGCGATCGGCATCGTCGGCATCGACTCGCTGACCGGTCAGCCGCGCGCCACGTTCGGCATCCCGCTGCTCAGTGACGGCATCGACATCGTCGTGATCGCGGTCGCGGTGTTCGCCGTCGGCGAGGCACTGTGGGTGGCCGCCCACCTGCGCCGCCGGCCGGCCGACGTCATCCCCGTTGGTCGGCCGTGGATGAGCAAGCAGGACTTCCGACGGTCGTGGAAGCCGTGGCTGCGCGGCACCGCATTCGGATTCCCCTTCGGCGCGCTGCCTGCCGGCGGCGCCGAGCTGCCGACGTTCCTCAGCTACATCACCGAGAAGAAGCTGTCCAAGCATCCCGAGGAGTTCGGCAAGGGCGCCATCGAAGGTGTCGCCGGTCCGGAGGCCGCCAACAACGCCTCCGCGGCAGGCACATTGGTGCCCATGCTGTCGCTGGGGCTGCCGACCAACGCCACCGCCGCGGTGATCCTGACCGCGTTCGTGTCCTACGGCATCCAGCCCGGCCCCACGCTGTTCGAGAAGGAACCGCTGCTGATCTGGACGTTGATCGCGAGCCTGTTCATCGGCAACTTCCTGCTGTTGGTGCTGAACCTGCCGTTGGCGCCGCTGTGGGCGAAGCTGCTGCGCACGCCGCGGCCCTACCTGTACGCCGGCATCCTGTTCTTCGCCACGCTCGGTGCGTTCGCGGTGAACCTGCAACCGCTGGACCTGGTGCTGCTGCTGGTGTTCGGCTTGATGGGTCTGATGATGCGGCGCTTCGGGTTACCGGTGCTGCCTCTCATCATCGGGGTGATCCTCGGGCCGCGCATCGAGCGGCAACTGCGCCAGAGCCTGCAGCTCGGGGGCGGTGACTGGAGCAACCTGTTCACCGAGCCGGTCGCGATCGTCACCTACGTGCTGATGGCACTGCTGCTGCTGGCGCCGCTGGTGCTGCGGCTGATGCACCGTAGCGAGGAGACGCTGCTGGTGGTCGAGGACGACAAGGACCAGAGAGAGAAGGCGGCGCACTCGTGATTGTTGTGGGATACACCGCGGATCAGTTCGGCCACGCCGCCCTCGAGCACGGTATCGCCGAGGCGACGCTGCGAGGCACCGATCTCTACGTCATCAACGCGACGTCGGGCGAGTCGTACGTCGACTCCCGCTTCGCCGGACAGGACGAGGTGCACGACGTCGAGGCCCGGCTCGCCGAATGCGGGGTCGCCTACGAACTCGCCCAGCCGGTGGGGGTCGACGCCGCCGAGGAACTGCTGACCGCGATGAACCGTGACGACGCGCAGCTGCTGGTGGTCGGTATCCGGCACCGCAGCCCGGTCGGCAAGCTGCTGCTGGGCAGTGTCGCGCAGAAGCTGATCCTCGAGTGCCCGAAGCCGGTGCTGGCGGTCAAACCGCCGGAGGAGTGACGGGCCAGAACGTGACGCGGATGGCGCCGTCGACCACCTCGACCGGGTAGCTGCGCACCGACAGGTCGGCGCCGGATGTCTCACTGCCGGAAGCCATGTCGAAGGTGTGGCCGTGCAGCGGGCACACCACCACGCAGTCATCGGTCAGCCCGTCGGCGAGCGGTCCGCCTCGGTGCGGGCAGACGGCGTCGATCGCACGCAGCGACCCGTCGCGGAGCCGGAAGACCGCCACCTGAGTGCCGTCCACCGCGAACGTACGGCCCTCGCCGGGGGGCACCAGGTCGACCGGTCCGACGTCGATGCTCACGCCCAGATCGCTCATCGCACCGGCACCCGGGGGAGCGGCAGCAGCGGCAGCGACGACCGGAACTGTCCCGGGGTCCGAGGTTCCGCGCCGTCACGCCACGGATCCCAGTACGCGTCAACCGACTTCTGCATCCGGGCGTCCAGCCCGGCGAGGAAGGCGTCGTCGGCATCGTCGATCAGCACCGCTCGCAGGTGCTCGATCCCGACCCGCGGCACCCACTTGTACGTCCGCTCCAGCCAATTCGCGCTCTCGCGGTAGTACTGCAGGAAGCGGCCGGTCAGCGTGATCACCTCGTCGGCGGAGTCCACCGTGGCCAGCAGATCGCCCTTGCGGATGTGGGCGCCGGCCGCGCCGCCGACGTAGACCTCCCAGCGGCCACCGTCCACCGCGACCACGCCGAGGTCCTTGCACAGCGCCTCGGCACAGTTGCGCGGGCACCCGGTGACGGCCAGCTTCATCTTCGCCGGGCTCGCCAATCCCTGGTAGCGCTCCTCGATCGCGATGCCCAGCGCGGTGGAATCACCGACGCCGTAGCGGCAGAAGTCGCTGCCCACACAGGTTTTCACGGTGCGGAAGCTCTTGCCGTAGCGTAGCCCGACGGCATGTCGAGATCCGCCCACACCGCGGGGAGATCCTCCTTGCGCACCCCGAGCAGGTCGATGCGCTGCCCGCCGGTCAGCTTGATCATCGGGATCTCGTACTTCTCGGCGACGTCGGCGATCTTGCGCAGCTGGGCGGCATCGGTGACGCCGCCCTTCATCTGCGGCACCACCGAGAACGTGCCGTCGCGCTGGATGTTGGCGTGCACCCGGTCGTTGATGAACCGGGCGTCGCGCTCGTCGACGAACTCGTCGGCCCACATCATGTCCAGCAGTGACGCCAAGGCCATCTTCGACCCGGCGTCCTCCCTGCCGTCGGGTGCCAGCGCGGCGAACACCGACGACACCGAATGCAATTCGAGCTCCCGGATGTGGTGCATCAGCGTCGGCTTGTCATAGGGGATGCCAGGCACATACCAGGACGCCGACGGATCCTCGGTGACCGCGCCGCCGGCCGCCCATTCGACCACCTGGCACACCAGCTCCTTGCAGGAGCCGCACCCTTTGCCCGCCTTGGTTTTCGCCATCACACCGGCGACCGACGTCTCGCCGTCCTGCACGCACGCCACCAGCGTGCCCTTGGACACGCCGTTGCAGTTGCACACCTGCGCGTCGTCGGCCAGTTCGCCGACGCCGATCCCGACCTCCGGGGTGCCGATGTCGAACATCAGCGCCACCCGCTCGTCGGGCAGCGGCAGGCCACTGTCGAACGCCTGGGTCAGGAACGACACCTTCGAGACGTCGCCGACGAGGGTGGCGCCCACGAGCTTGCCGTCGCGGATCACCACCGTCTTGTAGACACCGTGCTTGGGTTCGCTGTACTGCACGAACTCGTCGTCGGGATGCTCGGGTGCCTTGACGCCCATCGACGCGACGTCGACACCGGCCACCTTCAGCTTCGTGGCGACCCGGGAACCGTGATAGGACGACGTCAGATCCGCACCGGTGAGGTGGTCGGCCAGCACCTTGGCCTGCTCCCACAGCGGCGCCACCAGTCCGTACACCTGGCCGCGGTGCTGGGCGCATTCACCGACGACGTAGACGTCGTCGTCGTCCACCGAGCGCATGTGGTCGTCGGTGACGATGGCACGCTCGACGGTCAGCCCGGCCCTCTGGGCCAGGCCGACATTGGGCCGGATGCCCGCGGCGATCACCAGCATGTCGCAGTCCAATTGGGAGCCGTCGGAGAACCGGATCCGGCTCAACCGGCCGTCGGTGACGATCACCTCGGTGGTGCGTTTGTCGGTGTGGACGCCGATACCCAAAGACTCCACCGACTTTCGCAGGATGGATCCCGCAGGATCGTCGAGCTGCGCGTTCATCAGCGTGGGGCCGGCATGGACGACGTCGACCGTCAGGCCGCGGTTCTGCAGGCCGCGTGCGGCCTCAAGGCCCAGCAGTCCGCCACCGATGACGACGGCCTTGCTGCGGGTGCCCGCCTCGGCGATCATCGCCGCGGTGTCGTCGAGGGTGCGGAACCCGAACACGCCGTCGGCCAAGGTCTTGTCGTCCGCCCACAGCCCCGTCATCGGGGGGAAGAAGGAGCGGCTGCCGGTGGCGAGGATGAGTTTGTCGTAGTGCAGTGTGCTGCCGTCGTCGGCATGCACCAGATGCGCGAACGTGTCGAGACGGACCACACGCACCCCGGCCCGTAGGTCGATGTCGTTGTCGGCGTACCAGTCCAGCGCGTTGAGGTAGATCTGTGTCGGATCATCCGATCCGGCAAGCACATTCGACAACAAGATGCGGTTGTAGTTGCCGTAGGGCTCGTCGCCGAACACGGTGATCTGAAACTGCTCGCCGCCGCCGCGGGCCAGGATCTCCTCGAGCGCGCGGACACCGGCCATCCCGTTGCCGACGACCACCAGGCGCTGCGCCACGGTCAGACCTCCACCAGGCCGAGATCGACGATCACCGATCCGCTCAGCCCGTCGGGTGCGGCCACGTACAACTCGAGCACGGTGTCGGCGAGCAGATCCTCCACCACCCGCAGCGCGACATGGGTGGCGCCCTTGGCGGCGATCGGGAAGTAGCGCATCGGCGCACCGTCGCGGTAGAGGATCACGCTGATCATCTGCTTGGTCGAGTTGCCGCCGCGAAAGTAGACCGGCTGCGCGGTGGCACCGGCGGGCACCACGTACCGCAGCGCGTCGTCGAGGGGCACCGGTTTGTCGTAGCCGCGGCCGTCGAACGCGAAAGCGCCTTGCAGGAAACGGGGACTGCTTCCGTCGGTCATCACTGCAAGCTAGGAGCAGCGTGTTTCCGGGTCGTTTCACCGCGGAGTCACACGTGGATCTCCCTGATCACACCGGGCATCGCCTCACGGTGAGCCGGCAGGCCGTGTGAGGTCGAGTTTTCAACGCCGACACCATGGCGCAACGGAGGCGGAATGGCCTGGCAGTTGACTTCAGAACAACCGCGAACAGCACCGATGTGAGTCCCGGACCATCCAGCCAGGAGAAATTATGACCGTCACCGACAGCGACTCGACGCAGGCAGTCGCCGTAGCGCCGCCCGATACCGCGCGAACCCACCGGGGCAAGCACTGGATCGACGATTGGCGGCCGGAAGACCCTGAATTCTGGTCGACGGTCGGTAAGCCGATCGCCCGCCGCAATCTGACCTTCTCGATCTTCGCCGAACACATCGGCTTCTCGGTCTGGCTGCTCTGGAGCATCGTCGTCGTTCAGATGACCGCGGGACCGGGCGGCGTCCCCGCCGCGTCGGGCTTCGCGCTGACGACCTCGCAGGCGCTGTGGTTGGTCGCGGTGCCCAGCGGGGTCGGAGCGTTCCTGCGATTGCCGTACACCTTCGCGGTGCCGGTGTTCGGTGGGCGCAACTGGACCGTGGTCTCCGCTCTGCTGCTCGTCATCCCGTGCCTGCTGCTGGCGTGGGCGGTCAGCAACCCGGACATTCCGTACCCGCTGCTTCTGCTCGTCGCCGCGACAGCCGGTTTCGGCGGCGGCAATTTCGCCTCCTCGATGGCCAACATCTCGTTCTTTTACCCGGAGAAGGAAAAGGGCTGGGCGCTGGGGCTGAACGCGGCAGGCGGCAACGTCGGTGTGGCGGTCGCGCAGAAGGTCGTCCCGATCGTCGTGACGATCGGCGCCGGTGTGACGCTGTCGCTGGCGGGTCTGTTCTACGTGCCGTTCGCCGTCGCTGCGGCGGTGTGCGCGTTCCTGTTCATGAACAATCTCAGCGAGGCCAAGGCTGACGTCAGGCCCGTATGGCAGTCCCTGCGCCACGCCGACACCTGGGTGATGTCGCTGCTGTACATCGGCACCTTCGGCTCGTTCATCGGGTACTCCTCGGCGTTTCCGACCTTGCTGAAAGCTGTCTTCGGTCGTGCGGACATCGCGCTGACGTGGGCGTTCATCGGGGCCGGGATCGGCTCGATCGCAAGGCCTTTCGGCGGCTGGCTGTCTGACCGCATCGGCGGCGCACGCATCACGGCGCTGAGCTTCGCGATGCTCGCGGTAGGCGCCGCGATCGCGCTCTGGTCCGTGCAGGCCAAGAACATGCCCGTGTTCTTCATCAGCTTCATGCTGCTGTTCGTCTCCACCGGGATCGGCAACGGTTCGACGTACCGCATGATCTCCAAGATCTTCAAGATCAAGGGTGAGGACGCCGGCGGGTCGCCGGAGACGATGGTGTACATGCGTCGTCAGGCGGCAGGCGCCCTCGGCATCATCTCCTCGGTCGGGGCGTTCGGCGGCTTCATCGTGCCGCTGGCGTACGCGTGGTCGAACTCGCAGTTCGGCAACATCAAGCCGGCGCTGTGGTTCTACGTGATGTTCTTCATCGTGTTGCTCGGCGTCACGTGGTTCTTCTACCTGCGCAAGAGCACCCGGATGGGGCAGGCCGGGGTGTGACCACCCGGACCGCCTGCTCGTACTGCGGGGTCGGGTGCGGGATCTCAGTCCAGACCCGCACCGACCCCGCCACGGGTGCGCCGGTGATCGCCAGGGTCACCGGGGACAAGCTGCACCCCACCAACGCGGGACGGTTGTGCACCAAGGGCGCGACGCACGCGGAGATGATGGCCGCCACCGACGGTCGGTTGACGACGGCACTGCTGCGACCGTCCCGCGACGCCGACCCGGTGGCCGCCGACGTCGACGATGCGCTCGCCGAGGCCGGCCGGCGACTACGTGCCATCGTCGACGAACACGGACCGGACGCGGTGGCACTGTATGTGTCCGGGCAGATGTCGATCGAATCGCAATACCTGGCAACCAAACTCGCCAAGGGTTATCTGCGAACCCTGCACCTGGAATCCAATTCGCGGCTCTGCATGGCCAGTGCGGGCACGGGGTACAAGCAGTCCTTCGGTGCCGACGGACCGCCGGGCTCCTACACCGACTTCGATTGCACGGACCTGTTCTTCGTCATCGGCTCCAACATGGCGGACTGCCACCCCATCCTGTTCCTGCGGATGGCTGACCGGCTCAAGGCCGGGGCCAGACTGATCGTCGTCGACCCCCGCCGCACCACGACCGCGGACAAGGCCGACCTGTACCTGCAGATCCGGCCCGGCACCGATCTGGCGCTGCTCAACGGCATCCTGCATCTGCTCGTCGAGAACGGCGCCATCGACGAGGAGTTCATCGACGAACACACCGAGGGCTGGGAGGTGATGCCGCAGTTCCTGGCCGACTATCCGGCCGACCGGGTCGCCGCGATCACCGGACTCGCGGAAGCCGACATCCGCGCCGCGGCCGCGATGATCGCCGATGCAGGGGAGTGGATGACCCTGTGGACGATGGGGCTCAACCAGAGCACCCACGGCACCTGGAGCACCAACGCGATCTGCAATCTGCACCTGGCCACCGGCGCGATCTGCCGGCCCGGTAGCGGGCCGATGTCGCTGACCGGGCAGCCCAACGCGATGGGCGGTCGCGAGATGGGCTACATGGGCCCCGGCCTGCCGGGGCAGCGGGTGGTGTTCTCAGCCGAGGACCGGTCGTTCGTCGAGGCGCAGTGGGATGTCGAACCCGGCACAGTCCGCAGCGCCGCAGGCCCCGGCACCGTCGAGATGTTCCACCGGCTCGCCGCGGGGGAGATCAAGGCGGTGTGGATCATCTGCACCAATCCGATTGCCAGCATGGCGAATCGGGACACCGTGGTGGCGGGTCTGCGCGCCGCCGAGCTGGTGATCGCCCAGGACGCCTATGCCGACACGGCTACCACCCGCTACGCCGACATCGTCCTGCCCGCCACGCTGTGGGCCGAGGCGGACGCGGTGATGGTCAACTCCGATCGCACGCTCACGCTGCTCGCTCAATCCATCCCGCCGGCAGGCGACGCGCGCCCGGATTGGGAACTGATCTGCGGCGTGGCGCGCCATCTCGGCTTCGGTGACGCCTTCGACTACAAGTCGAGCGAGGAGATCTTCGACGAGATCCGCCGGTTCGCCAACCCGCGCAACGGATACGACCTGCGCGGCATCAGCTACGAGCGACTGCGCGGGGCGCCGGTGCAGTGGCCCTGCCCGCCGCAGGACAGCCTCGTCGGGTCATCCGACCGCAACCCGATCCGCTACCTCAACGACGGTGTCTCCCAGACGCTGTTCACCGACGCCGAAGGGCGCCGGCCGCGGTTGGCGTTCGCCACCCCGTCCCGGCGCGCGGTCTTCCTGCCCCGGCCGCATCTCGACGCGGCCGAACTCCCCGACGACGACTACCCCATGGTCCTCAACACCGGTCGCCTGCAACACCAGTGGCACACGATGACCAAGACCGGAAAGGTGGACAAGCTCAACAAGCTCAACCCCGGTCCGTTCGTCGAGGTCCACCCCGACGACGCCGCGGCGCTCGACATCACCGACGGCCGTGACGTCGAGGTGGTGTCGCGGCGGGGCCGGGTCGTTCTGCCCGCCGTGGTCACCGACCGGGTGCGGCCGGGCAACACCTGGGTGCCGTTCCACTGGAACGACGAACACGGTGAGCATCTGACGGTCAATGCGCTGACCAACGACGCCGTCGACCCCGACTCTCTGCAACCCGAGTTCAAGGTCTGCGCCGTGGCGCTGCGGCCGATGCCGGTCGCCGCCCCTGACCTCACCGAACACGAGAATCTCTATCTGCAGGGCTTTTTCGCCGGCATCGAGCAGGGGCGCCCGGGCGTACCCCTCCTGCCCGCGGACGCGCCGGTGAGTGCGCGCACCCGGGTGTACATGGACGGCCTGCTGGCCGGGCGATACTCGCGCGCCCCCGACGAACCCGCAACGGCGGGCCCGCTGGTGTTGTGGGCGTCGCAGACCGGCACCGCCGAGGAGTTCGCCGCCTCGCTGGGCAGGCGCCTCTCGGCAGGGCGGCTGTCGGCGATGGACGATGTCGATCCCGCCGACCTGGCCACCGCGGGCGACGTGGTGATCGTCACGAGCACATTCGGTGACGGCGGACCACCGGATAACGGCGCCGGCTTCTGGGAGCGGCTGGCGTCACCGAATGCGCCCACGCTGGACGGCGTGCGCTACACGGTGCTCGGCCTCGGCGACCGCTCATACGACAACTTCTGCGGGCACGCCAAATCGCTGGACGCCCGGCTCGCCGACCTGGGGGCGACCCGGGTGCTCGACCGGGCCGACTGCGAGGCCTACGACGACGAACCGATGGCGCGGTGGGCGGATTCGGTCGCCGAGGTGATGGCCACGGCGCCGGCCGATACTGCGCCGGCCGATACCGCTCCGACCGCGCCGGCGATCTTCACCCGGGCGCAGCCGGTTTCGGCTCCGCTGTGCCGCAACGTCCGGCTCACCCCGGGCGACGCGGCCAAAGAGGTACGGCAGTTCGGGTTCGACCTCAGCGCACACGACGTCACGTATGCCGCCGGCGACTCGCTCGGCGTCTTCGTCGCCAATTCCGCCTTCGTCGTCGAGAAGTGGCTGTCGGCAACAGGATTCACGGGCAGCGAGGAAGTCGTCGTCGACGGTCGCCGGATGTCGTTGCGGGAGGCGCTGGTCGGGCACTACGACATCTGCAAGGTGAGCTCGAATCTGGTGAGCTTCGTCGCCGAGCGCTGCCCGGATGCGGCGGCGGTCAGGCGCCTGCGCCGGGACCGCGCCGCGCTGGACAGATGGCTGGTGAACCGCAACGGGCTGGACCTGGTGGCCGAGTTCGGTGTGCGCGCCGACGTGGAGCTGTGGCAGGAGGTGCTGGTGCGGCTGACCCCGCGGCAGTACTCGATCTCGTCGAGCCCGTTGGTGAGCCCGCACGAGGTACAGCTGACCGTGTCGGTGGTGCGCTACCGCGGGGCGGACGGCAGCCCGCGCGGCGGGGTCGGCTCGGCGTATCTGGCCGATCTGCCCGACGGCACCCCGGTGTCGGTGTTCCTGCAGCGCTCGCCGCACTTCCGCCCGCCTCAGGACACGGCGACGCCGATGATCATGGTCGGGCCGGGGACCGGCATCGCGCCGTTCCGAGCCTTTCTCCAGGAGCGCCGGGCGCTGGGCCACACCGGCCCCAACTGGTTGTTCTTCGGCGATCGGCACCGCGCGCAGAATTTCTACTACCGCGACGATCTGCTCGACATGGTCGACGACGGCTTCCTCAACCGGCTGGATCTGGCGTTCTCCCGCGATCAGGACCAGCGGGTGTATGTGCAGCACAAGATGCTCGACTACGGCGCCGACGTCTGGCGCTGGCTCGAGGACGGGGCGCACCTCTACGTCTGCGGGGACGCCACCCGGATGGCCAAGGACGTCGACGACGCGCTGACGGCGATCATCCGTACCCACGGCGGGATGAACGAGGAGGCCGCGCGGGCGTACAAGCGAGAACTGGTGGGGGACAAGCGCTACGTGCGTGACGTCTACTGATCTCGGCGTCCCGTTTTTGTCGGTGGTCGAATGTATGTTCGAAGTATGTCGGGGACGGATCTGCAGGCCGCGGTGGCGGCGCTGGTGGATGCTGTCGACACCCTGGCTGGCTGCGACTCGGACCTGGCCACCGGCACCGAGTTGGTCGAGGTGCTCGACGAGCTGGAGACCGTGTGGTGCCGGCTGCCCGCGCTGCGCCACCGGCTGCTGGCCCGGCTGCAGGTCGAGACCACGCCGCAGCAGATGGGCGCCAAGAACTGGAAAGACGTGCTGGCGATCCGGTGGCGGATCTCCACCGCCGAGGCGCATCGCCGCCTGGGCGACGCCGCGCTGCTGGCGCCGCGCCAGCCGGTGACCGGGCCGCCGCTGCCGCCGGTCCTGCATGCCACCTCGGTCGCCCAGGCCCAGGGGTTGATCAACGCCGAGCATGTCGAGGTGATCCGCAAGTCGGTGGCGAAGCTGCCCGGTTTCGTCGATGCGGTGACCCGGGAGCAGTTCGAGGTCGATCTGGTGCGCACCGCGGTCGGGGCCGGACCCAAAGACGTCGAGAACGCCGCCGACCTCACCCTGTTCCTGCTCGATCAGGACGGCCCCGAACCCGATGACACCGAGCGTGCCCGCACGCGTGGGGTGACGAAGGGCAAGCAGCGCCGCGATGCGATGACCGACCTGCAAGCGCGGTTGACCCCGGAGGCGTGGGCGGTGTTCGAGGTGCTGTTCGCCAAGTACGCCGCCCCGGGTATGTGCAACCCCGACGATCCCGAACCGTGCATCTCGGGCACCCCCAGCCAGGCCCAGATCGAGGCCGATCACCGCAGCCTGGCCCAACGCCAACACGACGCGCTGCTCGCCATCGGCCGCATCGCCCTGATGAGCGGCGATCTCGGCCAGTTGAACGGGTTGCCGGTGGCGGTCATGGTCGTCCACTAAAAACGCTGTAAGATTGATGGCTATGGACGCCTGCATTTACACCCGCATCTCCCACGACGCCGCCAAGAAAGGCGGTGTCGACGCCGAACCCAGCGACGATGAAGGGATGGGCGTTGCCCGCCAGGAGGAGGACTGCCGCGCCCTGGTCGACCGCAACGGCTGGACCGTCGCGCACGTCTACACCGACAACGACATCTCGGCGTATTCCGGCGCAGTGCGGCCCGACTTCGAGGCGATGCTCGACGCGCTCAAGCGCGGCCAGTACGACGTCCTAGTGTGCTGGCACACCGATCGCCTGTATCGCTCCATCAAAGACATGGAGCGGATCATCGAAGTATGCGAGCTGGCCGGGGTGCCGATCCGCACCGTCAACGGCGGCGACCTCGACCTGTCGCACGCCACCGGCAAGGCCATGGCCCGCATCCTCGGTAGCGTCAGCCGGATGGAGTCCGAGCACAAGGCCGAGAGGCAGCGCCGCGCCAACGTCCAGCGCGCCCAGGCCGGTGGCTGGTGGTCCTCGCACCGGGTGTTCGGCTACACCGAGGACGCGAAGCTTCTGGAATCCGAGGCGGCGATGATCCGGCAGGCCGCCACTGATGTGCTCGCGGGGATGTCGCTGAAGGCCATCGCTCGACGCTGGAACGATTCCGGTGTCGCCTCTACCCGCAGGGCGGCGTGGAACTCCACGCGGATCAAGCGGTTACTGCTCAATCCGCGGTATGCCGCGCTGCGGTCCTACCGTGGCGCGGTGGTCGGCCCCGGCGACTGGCCCGCCATCATCGACG
Source organism: Mycolicibacterium psychrotolerans (assembly GCF_010729305.1). Lineage (NCBI taxonomy): Bacteria > Bacillati > Actinomycetota > Actinomycetes > Mycobacteriales > Mycobacteriaceae > Mycobacterium > Mycolicibacterium psychrotolerans. The sequence goes on from NZ_AP022574.1 coordinate 3,243,415, forward strand.
TCGACACCCATCACGGGCTGTCCGCGGTGTTGCGCGACTCAGACCGCGGCACCCGCATCTCCTACGAACGCAAATACATTGGGTCGTTCCGGTATCTGTGTGGGCGCTGCGGGGCACCGCTGCAGCACACCATGTCCACCCACGCCGACGGGCGCAGCTTTTCGTGCTACCGATGCACCGCGGCGGCACACCTCTCGCGCAGCCAGCCCGAGCTGGACGCCTACGTGGAAGCCGTTGTGCTGTCCCATCTTCGTGACGACACCAAGCTGGCGGCGATCCTGGCTGATCGCCGCGACGCCGTCGATCTGAACGAACTGCATGCCCGCCGGACCGCCCTGGTGGAGAGCAAGGACGAACTGGCGACCCTATTCACCGACGGGGTGCTCGACGGCCCCGCGGTGCGGCGCGAGTCGGCGAAGATCAGCGCCAAGATCAGCAGCATCGACACCGTGCTCGCCGAGCAGGCCCGTCGCAACCCGGTCGCTGAACTGCTCAAGGATGGACCGGAGATGATCGAAACACGTTGGACTGCAATGTCTCCCGACATGAAGGGCAAGATCATCGACCGGGTCTGCACGGTGACGGTGAACCCGTCGCCGCGGGGCCGCTACTTCAAGCCGGAGTGCATCGACATCACCCCGCTGTTTCCGTCGTGATCGGGACGAACTTCGGCACAAGGGTCCTGCTTTAAGACGAAAACTGCTCTAAGCTATAGCTACTAACAGGCCCGTCCCCTGAATAAAAGGAGACGGCGTTGCCTGTCCTCTCACACGAAGCCCGCCATCACCGCGCCCGCGTCGCCGCACTGTCGCGTGACCGCGGGTCCGATGATCCCGAACTCACCCAGGCCCAGGACGACCTTCGCAACGCGATGCTGCGCGAGCGGGCCAAGAAGATCGTCGACGACTGGGCACCGCTGACCGATCAGCAGCGCCAGGACATCGCCGCCATCCTGCTGACCGGATCATCCCGCGGAAGCGGCGACGCCGCATGACCTTCGACAGCGGCGAGGGGCCGCCCGAAGAAGACGGCGACCCCGGAACGAATTCCGAGGCCACCACCACGACCGCCACAGCCGATGACCAAGATCCTACCGCCCTCACGGTGCCGCGGATCGACCCTGACATGTCGCCAGTCGAGATCGCTCACCATCTCCATGAGTGCGGGTTCCATGCGTTCCCGACCGACCACCCCGACCAGCCGATCTGCATCGGCAAACACGGACCCGCGACCCCCTGCGACGGGATACGCGGCAAGCATCCCGCCGTGAAGTTCGGAACATGGGCAATTGTGCCCACCCCGAAGATGATCGATCTCGAATGGGACATGCACGGCGGCCTCGCCAACACCGGCATCGCCTGCGGCCCAAGCGGACTCGTCATCCTCGATGAGGATCAGGCCGGGGAACTGAATCGCTGGACAGTCACCTACGGCATCAACCTGCCCGACACCTACACCGTGACCACCGGTCGCGGTGAGCACCGGTACTACAGGTGGAACCACGCTGTACGACGGATCGGCAACAGCGCAAAGGCCATGACGGACTTCAAGATTGATGTCCGTGGTGACGGCGGCTACGCCATCGGCGAAGGGTCACACCACGCCTCCGGTGCCGCCTACGTCGGCAACGGGTTGCCGGTGGCCAACCTGCCCGACGAGGTTGCCGAGATCCTCCTCGCGGGCACCAGCGAGGAAAAGCCGCACCATCATCGCGATCAGGGCTCCTCCTGGGACGCGAACACCAGCGACGCCAACGTCGCCAAAATCGGGTACCCGAAGCGCCACAATGCGCTCATCGCCTACGCGGGTCGGCTCCGCAAGACCGGCCTGGACTACCACGAGGCGGAGCCGGTGTTCCATCAGCGGTGGCTGCTCTGCGAACAGCCCACCGGCCAGATCCCCGAAGCGACGTACCACAGCGCCGACTGCCCCTACCCGGTCACCTGGGATGAGGGCAAGGGCAAACTGCGCGACGTTTTCCATCGATACCCGCCGGGCCAGGGCGACGACATCCCCGAGCAGCCCGCCGACAAGCCTCGCCCCGACGCGGGTCAGTGGGACACCGAGAAGCATTCCGGCCACCTCGGGATGGCGGTCAAGATGGGCGCGCAGTACGCGGGGAAGTTGCTCTACGTCAACAAGATCGGGTGGCACCGTTGGGACGGTAAGCGGTGGGCACCCGACGGGGACGGGCAGGCACGCCGGGCGGTTCACGCCGTAATCAAGCGCGACCGCCGAATCATCAAAATGCTCAAACTGCCTGATGAGGAGGAGCAGAAGCGGCTCCGGCAGATCGCCCGGTACGAGAGCGCGTCGGCGATTACCGGCATCCTCACCGAGGCCGCTGCGCTGAAGACGTTCTCGGTCACCGTGGACGTGCTCGATGCCGACCCCTACTTGTTCAACTGTGCCAACGGCACCCTGGACTTGCGGACGATGGACATGCGGCGGCACGATCCGGCCGACCGCATCACCAAGATCGCCGTAGCTGCTTATGCCCCGACGCCGGCCGGCAACTGCAGCACCACGACTTGGACGTCGTTCCTCGCCACGGTGCTGCCCGACGAGGAAGTCCGCGACTACCTGCAGCGTCTGTGCGGCCTGTCGCTGATCGGGGAAGTCAACGGCGACAAGCAGATCCTGCCCATCATCACCGGGGGCGGCGCTAACGGGAAGACCACCGCCATCGAAGCGGTCACGTTCGCGTTGGGCGATTATGCGATGACCGCCGAACCCACCCTGCTGATGGACAAGCGTGGCGACGCCCACCCCACAGGCGTCGCCGACCTGATGGGCCGCCGGTTCGTCAGCGTCTGCGAAACCGAGCAGCACCGTCGCTTCAACATCGCGCTGGTGAAATGGCTGACCGGTGGGGACACCATCAAGGCCCGATTCATGCGGCAAGACTTTTTCTCCTACACCCCGTCGCATCTGATGATGCTGGCGACCAACCATCTGCCCCGCATCGATGACGACACCCCGGCGGTGTGGCGGCGGATTCGGGTCATCCCGTTCACCGTTCAGATCCCCGACGCCGAACAGGACAAGAACCTCAAGGACCACCTTCGCGCCGAGGCCGACGCGGTGCTCGCATGGATCATCGAGGGTTGGAAGGAGTATCGGCAGCGCGGTGGGCTCGCCGAGCCGGACGGCGTCCTGGTCGCCACAGACGGGTACCGCAACGACTCCGATGCGGTGGGACGGTTCATCGAAGATGAGTGCGATGTCGGCGGTGCCCAGTCGGCGGTCACCACCCAGGCACTCTTCGAACGGTGGGAGCGGTGGGCGTCGGCGGACGGCTCAGCGGCGGGCAGCCGCATCGCGTTTGGGCGCGCACTCGACGCGAAAGGCTATCCCGCAGAGACGAACACCCACGACCGGCTGCGGCGGACAATCTGCCTGAAGTCGCAGATAGAGGACGTTACATGAGCCTGTCTGCGCGCATTGCGCACAATGTTCATTACTTTCTATGCACGCGCCCGCGTAAGAAACTGACGAGGAATACGCGCAATACGCGCAAGCGTCCCCCCGCGGCAGTAGACAGGTCGAAGCCGTGAACCGCCGGAACCGCCGGGCCAGTGGCCCGGGCCGTCGCCTCACCCTGACCCCCGCCGACATCCGGCGGGTGACCTCCTGCCCCGACTGCGGCTCCGAGGTCGAAAGCATCGAGCTTGAGCCCAGCGTGTACGAGGCGGTCGTCCGGCACGACGACACGTGCCCGTGGTTCGCGGCGTTCCAGCGCGACCGCGGATACGGGGTGAGGTTCTGGTGAACGGACTCGCCGTCGGCGAGCTGCTCACAGCACTCGCCAGGAACACACCCCTGCTCCCCGGGGCGGTGTGCACTCGCCACGTTGAGGTGTTCGACGACGAGACGCCGCAAGGCATCGCCGCCGCCACAGCGCTCTGTGGCAGATGTCCGGCCCGCGCCCCGTGCACGCCGACTGGGCGGCCAGCATCGACTCCAGACGGCTCGGCGGCGTCATCGCCGGGGAGCATCACCGATTCAATTCCAGAAAAGTCCGGGAGCTTAAGATGAGCGCCTTCATTGGTCCCTCCCGCGAGGGCTGCGAGGTGGGCTGGGATGTGCGGATCGGTCGACATCTGACTCCCGACGGGTCCGTCGTGGTCCCCCCTCGAATTGCCGCCTGGCTCGAAGACAAGGCGGGAGTGTTGAGTGATAGGCGAATCCTTCTCCGTGGGACTGACCCGGAGGCGTATTCGGTACTGGCGGCAGTCCACGTCGCTGCGCTCCGCCACCGTTCCGGATTCGGAACTGAATCTGCCATGTGGCCTACTAGTTCTAGAGACTTGGAGACGTGGGTGACAACTGCCGAGGCCGCGAGGCAACTGAGTGTCACCGACAGGGCAGTACGGAAACGTATTGCCGCCGGTCACCTTCCGGCGACCAAGCACGGCGGTCGATGGCTGCTCCACAGCAACGACATTCAGATCACCCAGGCGCTGGCCTGAATACAGGGAGTATGTAATGCAAATCAGCGACTTCGACGGCAAGAGGGCAGCAGTTGCCTCGGTACAACGTCAACTCGACGAACAACTAGACGCCATACGGCGCAACCGGTCTCTTAGCGATGCTGGCCGGAAAGCGGAACTCGCGAAAGTCGTTCTGGCCGCGCGCGCCCGTGTCGACAAGATGCGGTCAGACTTCGCGGCGGAACGCAAAGCGCGAAGCCACAACCTGCACAAGATTGTGTTCGGAGACTTGACCGACGTCCAGGCATCCGCGGTCATTGCCCACCGAGACGCTCAAGACCGAGCCGCCCAACTCGAGACCGCTGACGATGCGAGGGCGATGCTGCAGCGTGCCAACCAACGTGGGGACGAGTCCTTGGCCGGTGCCGTGGCAGAAACTGCCTTTCGACGAGGATGGATCGAGGTCGCGCGGGATTACGCGAGAGAGGCAGGCAAGAGCGGCGCACTTGACTTGCTCATCGACACCGCGGCTGGCCGCCTCACCAACCTGGCCGAAAGTGCGGTCTTCAGAGTGCAAAATCCCGGAGAGCTCAGTGGTGCAACAGAACCAGTCTTGCAGAAGGCGGCAGAGGTCCACGCACCCGGCATGGGACCAACCAACTGGTAACAGACCCGACCCGCCGGTTTCGTTGGTTACGTTCCGCTGAAGGGACCGTAATCGGCTGCTTAGCAACGGCTATACCTCATACTGGCGGTCGCCACGCTTCGCGCAGGGGAACCCACTACCCAATCGCAAGAAGGACGCTTCGAGTAATAGCTCGTCGAGGCAGGGCCGACCCGCATAGGGCGCAGCCACCTACCCGGCTGGCGTCGCCGAATGACGGCCAAGGTGCATCAGTCCCCTTGGACAATTAAAAGGCGGCTGGTCGGATCACCACATTTGACATATGGCCATGGGCTCGTAGGGACCCCACCCTTTCTCGGCCCAATACTGTTGCTTTTCGGGCACTTCGGCAAGTTGCTCGTCGTCTTGCTCAAACAACAGACCATTTGGGGCGTAGGTTTCGCACGCTACCCATGAGGCCGTACCCAGAGGGACGGTGATGTATTTGGTGTCCGAGGGCACCATGACCTGCTGTCCTGGACATGCTCTGTAGAACTTCCCTCTGACTTCGAAAGCGGTGCAAGGTGTGGCGCTATTGCTAACTGTGAAGGTGCCGCCGCCAACAGTCTCGTGATCAGCCGCCGCCTGGGGGGCCATCGTCACCGCGCAGGCCGCTACCGCCGCCGCAACAAGGAGCTTGGCAATCACGAGTTAGTCGCCGTAGAACAGCGTGTAGTGACCGGGTCCCGTTTCGTAACAGAACGAACGGCTTGCGCCTGGCGCAGCCATGGCATTGGCTTGCCGCGCCGCTGCCTTGCATGCCGTCTCGTTCACCCCGAAAGCGATGTACTGATCCGCGGCAGCCGTGGGCGCACTAAATACGCCTAGGGCCAGGATGGTGGCCGCGATGCCAAATATCTTCACAACGTCGTCCCTTCTTTAGTCGCCGACGTACATGCGTGCGTGGCGCTCGCAGAGATACATCGAGGCGTAGGTCATGAAACGCCAACCATCGTCGGTGATCCTGTTATCGACCGTGTTCCCGCCGTGGAAGTACACCACCGCAGCCGTGAACGGCTCCTTGGGAAACTGATCCATGACTTCGCACGCCCGATAGCCTCCGGCAAGGATCTTTTCGTCCGACAAGACGCGATCCGGCATCACGTACATCGGCAGGTGGGAAGTCGCCTGGATGTACTGCTGCTCGCCACGCGGGCCATCCGCGTGCGCGAGGCCACCCGTCAGTGCCAGCGCGGACAGCGCCGATGTGCCAGCCGCAACAGCGATGGATTTCGCGAGCAACTCAGCTCTCGCAGCCGATGCCATCGTGGTCCTTGTCCAACCACGGGCCGTAGTACGGCGACGAGGAAGGTATGTCCGTTTGGCCGTTTGCACGCGCCTGGGTGCAGTTGGCGAACGGCGTCGATCCTGGCTGCGCGTTAGCCGTGGCAGCCCCCCCGAGCGGAAGTGCGCAGATGACAGAAGCGATGAGTAGTGACTTATGAATCATGTATGGCCCCCCGGATAAGGGTGAAGTTCCCCCAACCCCACCGAAGAATAAACCCGCGCGCACCAAGATCACAAGTTTGCTGTAGTCACCGCGAAAGGGCGTTGGCAACTCCACCGCCCGTCGAGGAAAGCCGGATGGCTCTTGCAGACCTTGGGCGCAATCGTCCGGTCGAGAAGGTATCGACACCTCGACCGCGCGGATGGTGGCAGGCGTTCTTGCTAGTCTCGCCGGTCTTGAGTTGGAGTTGGGTCGTGAACGCCGCTCTGCGGCACGGGAACCGCTTCGGCGCGAGGGCAGTCCGTTGGCCGCCTGAAGGCGCTTGGATCATGAAAGGCGGCGCTGGCGCAACGGATGCACGCCAGCGGCGAGAGCGCAACGCTCATTGCCGCGACTCTTGGCGACAGTCGGGCAACCGTGTATCGCGTGCACGTCGCCGACAGCAGCACTGAGTAAGAGCTGCGACGATCGAGCCTTTAAATCGATGCGCTGCACGAGCGGCTGCGGAGTCCCTGAAATCGGCCAATTCCCCAAGGGAGAGCCATCGCACGCGCAAGGAAACCGACGACCCTCTTTTAGTAAGGTCTCGGCTATGGCGGGGGATTCACCGGTTCCGGTGGCGAGCACACAACTTGAACGCATGTCCGCTGAGACGCGTCGGGCACTGGGGGAGCTAGCAGACCGGCTGCGCGAGTCGCCGCCTGACACAGCGATTCAGGAAACCCAGGATCGACTCATTGAAATCCAGGGGCGCATCAATGGTGTCGTCGAAAGCCTGCCTGAGCAGGCGCAGGAGCGCGCTCGTGGTCTCCTCCAAACCGCGCTGGACGCGGAACGGATAGCCAAGCTTCTGGCTGGCGAGTTTTTGATTAACGTCCATGACGGTGGCCGGTCGGATCACATCCAAGGCACCTTTGGTCAGTTAATTGGGCCCGATGAGCTGCACTCTCTGGCTAGTCAGAGTGACACGACTTCCGCATACATCAGCACAAAATCCTCGGACTCTGCTGTGCTGACGCACCTCGACGGTTATGGCAAGTTCCTGAATGACTGGTGGCTCGTCGCCGTCATGCCGGTGGCCGAACTCCTCAGCAGGGCTACAACAAGCACAACCCAGATCTCGATCGGCGTCAGGGAAACCCCAGTAGTCCGAGAGGCCATCACGGAAAGCGAGAGGCTTCGTCAACAGCGTCTTAGTAGTGATCTTGAGGAGACGTTGAACAGCGCGAAGACTGCGACGACCAATGTTGGCGAGAGCGAGCTGACAAAAGCGTTCTCCGACGTGCAGAGCGAGGCCGAATGGGCGGTGCGTCGGTGGACGCTCAGCGTCTTCGTCTTCGTCTTAATCGGCGTGCTGACGCCGTTCATCGCCATCAACGTTGACATCGAGGCCCTGAAGCAACTGACCGAATTGTCGGGCCTCTTGATCAAAGTGTCGTCTAGCCTGCCGTTCTTCGGCTTGGCCGCGTACAGCGGTCACATCGCCGCCCAGCATCGTGAGACCTCCCGGCACTTGACCATTTTGAACGCCCAGATCAAGTCGGTACGCGCGTATAGCAATGAACTGCCGGATTCCAATCGGTTGGAATTGATGACGGCACTTGGGCACCGGGCGTTTGCCGATCCCGGCTTCGTGTCAAAGGACAAGGGGAACGTCACCCTGGTGCCGGACGGCGCGACAGATTTCCTGAAGCAGTTGCGGGGACTCATCGCAGACACGAAGAAGCCGGAGTAATCACAACCGCCCGGCGTGTGCTGGGCAGCTTCGTACCTAGTTCCTTGCGTACCCAGTTCGTCAGCCCCGCCATCTAGACTCACGCTTCATGGGGAGATACAGGGGTGGCAGCAAGTCCTGGGAGCAAGCGGACGCCGCCGGTCGTACGCTGGATAGCCGGCAATTCCCTGAGTTGAGCGCGGTTTTCTATACGGCCGACCCGTCGGAGTTCATCAAGATGAGGGTGAAGATGCTCTCGCTGATGGGGAGCCCAGATGTGTTCCTAGCCCCGGCATTCGCGATTGACCGTCGAATCGGGTCGATGGCGTTCGGTGGAAGTGAAGTGCCTTCGCATGAGGAGCGCCAGCGGTATCTGAGGACGGAGGCAGTGACGGTCGTCCACCACGCCTCCGAAGCGCTGCTGCGACTATTCTTCGCTCACGTTGACCACCCTGAGTGCCCTTGGTTGAGTATGTCATCATCGCTTAGCCCTCGTGAGTTCAAAGAGCAGGTCGAGGAAGCCTTGAACCTTGGATTCAAGCAGCCCGACATCGCGCAAGTGTTTCTCGGCGGCTCGGACCCGGACGACGCGGGTATCGAAATGACGGCTGAGGACTTCACAACAACCGTCGAGTCTCTCGAAATGTTGCTAGTCGACTGTGCCTGGCGTTTCACCGGCGACGCATTCCTATATAACGCCGTCAAGCACGGACTGTCGGCCATCGATCTTGATGACGAGGAAGCCAAGATGGAGTGGGAGGGCCACGATGGTCAGCGCCTGCGGATGCACAAAGGTCCTCTCCATGTCTACTTGCATCGGAAACTTAGCCCCAACGCGAAGGTGAGCGATGGGCAGTGGTTCCTCGGTCTTGATGACCCAAATCCCCAGCGCGACATGATGATAACCTCGCTGATCACGTACGCGATTGACTCGCTTTGGGCGGTTGCTCGCCGCCAGTACTTGGGCACACCGGGCTCAGTCTGGTTCATCGGAAAAGGTTCGATCGAACTTGCCTTATATGCTCCCATTGAAGCTGCCGCGAATCTTGTTCGCCGAGTCGCTCACGAACTCGTCAAGGTGAGACCGGACGGTGACGTGGACGGGACCAACCATCATATTTCGATTCACCACATACCCGACGATTGGAACTTGGAGGAGCCGGAGCACCAGCCCGCGATGAGACCCATCGACCTTCCGCTACGCGAGCGTGATCGGCATACTCCGACCGCTAGTCCTCTTGCGTACTTACCAATTGTGCCGAGGGGTTTCGCGCAGGGAAGCTGATTAACGAGCGCGACGCTTGCCCATTAAGGCACATGCAGTACATCACGACCCTCGCGTGACGGGTACCACGCTCTTATCATGGGTGAGCGCCATTCGATTGCGTCGGCTGTTGTACGGCTTCGGCGTTGGGACGCGGAGGGCCATACCCCTGTGGTCGCCAGCTCGCACTCGGGCGGTGCGTATGTCCCGTCCACTGGAACCCGTCGAACCATCGGTATTGCTCATGATCCCAGGGATCGATGAACCAACCAGCGTTGGCCGCTCGTGCACCTTCCCTGACGTTGGCGTAATCCAGTGCGGCGATCTGTTGGCGCTCCAGCTCCATCATTCTCGCGTTCTGAGCCGCCTGTATCCGGGCAGCGTTCCGGGTCTGTCTGGTATATCGAGCGGTGCGTTCCTGATCACTGCGAAAATCCACAATCCCCAGCGTCGAGATGCTCGCCGCCTTCCTCATGATTCCCATGCTTTTCGCCTCCCGCCGCTCGCTCTGCCCGGGCTCCTAGACAACATTCAACAAGCGGTATTCGTCGATTCCTAGTGTCTTCTATCGTTAGCTCAGAGGGCCTTTTGACCCATTGCAATGCAGTCGCCTCCCGCTGGTCGGCGCGCTCCGCGAGCAGTTGGTGGCCTCCGAGCCCGTGGGCTGGCTGGTCCGGCCGCCGCCAGCGCGGGCTCCGCAGACACAAGTCCCCGGAGAAGCTGTCGCGCGCCCGGCTGAAGGTGCTGGGACTGCTGCAGGCTGAACACTCAGGCCTGGCAACATCCAGCCCCCTCCTCGGTGTGGACCCGAGCAGTCCGACGAAGCGTTCGGCAATGTTTGGAGTGCCGCTGGCACAGGTTGCCAGCCATCGCGACCGAAGTCATATGGGCGATCCCGAAAGTCAGTTAGTGCAGGGTGATTCGGCTCCCTGCAACGGTGGTCACGACTCTTCAGCGCACTTTTTGAGCGACCGAACCGGGTTCGCAGCACGGTTCGCATCGGCTACGGCTCCTCGAATCCACAGGCCATCGTGAGAATCGGCATCGGGGCCAGTTGAAGCCTGCCTCCATGATCCTCCGGAGGGCCGCCCAACACCCTCTGCATCGTCTTGAGGGCGAGGGATGTGAACACTCTCGGGCTTCGATCCAGGTCGGCCGGCCTTCGGCGATGGAACGGACAGCGAGGTCGGCGTGCTAGCCAATCTCTACGGGTCGCCCCAGATCCCGTGACAAGACCCGCGACGCTTCCTGCATCGACGCGTTGCCCGATTGCAGGAACTTGAGTGCATGCTGCATCTCTTCGGGACTGATATCGTTCGTGCCCTCTACGCAGAAGTGCATCGACACATCGTAATCAGACAGTGCCGCTTGCAACTTCGTGGCGAAGGGCGGATCAGGCGGCGGCATATGTCCCTGCAAACCAGCAACGCCGTCGTGATACTGCGAGCAAGCCGCATACATTGCGGGAATGTCTTCAGCCTCTCCTGCCGTCGAAATGGCACCAGCTGCCGTCTCAATCGCATTGACATGGTCGCCCACCTGGGTCCACCAGGTCACGAGCGCCTCGTTCATCGGCGTTGTAGGTGGCGTAACGGTTTTGATTACTGTGGATGGTGCAGCAGTCACGGTCGACGGTGAACCAGTCACCGTCTTCGTACTAGTGGTGCCTGTTTCGACCCCCGAACTGCACGCTGATAATGCAAGCGCAACCGCAACAATGAGTATTCGTGGTGACAACACTGCCACCTCCCTTCCTTGCCCGTGTGCCCTATGCGATGTGCCCCGGCTCATCCGGCAGCACTGTGTTCGGTGTCAGCATGTAACTCTCGTACTTGTTGAACTCCGGCACCCATTCCGGCGGGTAGTAGGTGCATTCATACGAGGAGCAGTAGCTGTGCCCTGGAGCGAGATAGGCCGGCGCGTAGAACTGCCGTTGACGGAACCAGGATCCGTCGGGCCGGACCTCGCTATCGCAGATCGTGCGGGTCGTAGCCTTTAGCCCGAACATCATCCAGAGCTGCTGGACGCAACCCGGTTGAATCGGTGCAGCTAGCGCTGGGGTTGCGACTGCGGACAGCCCACAGAAGGCCAACGGCATTACCAACGACATCTTGAGTGGGTGCATTGTCGTTGTCATGGTGCCTCCACCAGAAGCGTTGTCTACGACGCTCCTCTGAGTCGCCGAGAACTCGGTAGAGCACTCGGACTCTTATCGCAAGGCCCGAAGGCTTTCGCAGTGCTAGGGCTACGCGGAGGGAATGCGGCCGCGACGGGAAGTGTCCGGCGCAGCGGCGGGCAGAAGGCTTAGGGATACCCCCGTCGGGCACATCAAACGCCCCATCGCTGCTAGTCAGGGGCGTTCGCTAGCAAACCCTGGCCGACGCATATGCCCTGCCAGCGGGTGGGGGGAGACCCCTAGCTACCGGGCCAGTTGGCGCGGTAGACATAGCGTCTCCCGGTTCGCGTATCGAGCTGGCTTCGCCCAGAACCACTGAGCATTTCGGCTTAAGCAGTGGTCGGCTCTTCCTCACCTGGGTCCATGACTTCAAAGTGTGCACCGCAGTGCGCACGTTGTCCTCCGACAATTGGCACCGGATAGGTGAATTGACCCAGGAGGAAACCCCGGGCTTCACCCGGGGCTTCCGCCTAGCGCCGACTTAACGAGGATCAGGGGAGATTGCCCTGGCGGTTCCCCGCGACTGCCGAGTTGTTTAGGCCAGTCTGGTAACCGTCGGCACCACCGGCCTGGTTGAGGCCAGGACCGGTGAAAGCGCCGAACGCTCCGGAACCGGCACCGGAGCCGTTCTGCGCACCCACCTCGACAGCCTGCTGCCGTCCGGGGTTGGCGTCATAGCAGGCAGCGCCGGTACAACCGTTAGGTCCTGCCCAGGCCGTGGCTGCCAGGGCGATGCCAGGCACCGCCAGGGCACCGGCCACCGCAAAGCCTGCGATCGTCTTCTTTGTGAATGTCATAACTTCTGTCCCCCACTGTTGGATGTGGTGTGATTGCTGACAGAGCCGAAGCTATTCCAAACCGACGGTCGGCCATAGTGCCGAAGGTCCCAACTTACGGATCTCGAACTTTCGGACGTTACTGCCTTCGTTCGACAAGTGCGCTTCATGCCTCCGCTTCGTCGGCAAAATCTTGTCCTGAGGTGCACGTCCTCGGCAAGCACACCACAATTTGCTGCATCGTCAAAAGCGCACGTAGTTCACTCGTTAGAGCGGCCAAGACGGACCATGCTCTGAAACCCCATTCCACATGCTGGCTCCAGCCGGGGGTCGTCCACAGCGCAGTGCCATCGGTGAGCTTGCCGGTCGGCCCATATTGGGATTTCCGGCCCAGCATGTCCTGAGCACACGATGTCTACCGGCGGTAGACAGCCAGATCTGGCGGAAAGGCTTGCAAGGTCATAAACCCAAAGGCGGGTTTATGACCTTGACGCCGCGCGCTGGCCCCCAACCCTCACCAAGAGGATCATCATCACCATGAACCCCACCGCGGGCCGGCAACTCCGACGCGATCTCGACGCGGTCCTGGCCGCTGCCGTGAAGCAGCGCGGCCCCCTGGTCTTCGACGAGGTGGAGGAGATCGCGATCGCCGAGGCGATGATCGCCGCCGACCGCGCCGAGCAGCTGCGCGCCGCGTTCGACGATGAACTGGCCGGTGAGGCCCGCTCCTCGGCGCTGACCCGGCTGAGCGCCGAGGCACGCCAATGCTCGGTGCTGGCGGTGACGCTGGCCCGCTCGGTAACCAAAGAGCTGCTCGCGCAACCGAAGTCGGAGATGCACCAGCGGGCGGTGCGGGCCCGGTGGGACAACCGCGGCGCGAGGCACGGGTGACCCGCCGCCCCAGCGCCGACCAGGACGTGGGCCAGCTCTACGGATGGCTGGTCGACCGCGAGCAGCGCGCCTCCTGGTCGCCAGGCCACACCCTGGCGTGGTGCCCCGAGTCGGCGTCCTACACCGGCACCGCCGAGCGCCAGGCGGCGCTGGAGGCTGGGTTGCCGGTCGACCTCCCGGTGAGCGCGCTGCCGGGGTGGGCCCGCGTCGGTGAAGCACCGCGGTGGTGGCGGCGGGCCACCGTGTATCCCGACGGCACCGTGACGTTCCGCGACGACGAGCTGGCGTGGATAGTGGAGAACGGATGTAAACCGGCGGATGTGGCACAGATCACACCGCAACGGCCTCATCCGCCACGCCGTATGAGCTGCGATAACGCGGCGACTCGCGTGCTATCCCTTCCAAGTTGCGGCAAATGCCATGAAGATGATTTCCAAGGTTCGAGGTAGCGCCGCACTGACTCAAAGGTGCGGCCCCCGCTGCAACGGGGGCCGCCTCGAACTCCACCTGACCGCGAGACACCTCATGGAAATGACGACCCCGAGCGGGAATGAAGCGGCTTGCGACAGGCAGGAAGGGTCATTCATCGGTCTATACATGCGCCGTCACGTTGATGATATTCACTCGGAATAACGGGACCGTCGTCTTGCCGCCGATCTGGGTGTCATAGGTAAAGGAACCCACGACCTCGACGTACATCGTCACCTGGTCGCCCGCCACAATGTTGGCGATGATCGACGGGTCGTTCGCTGTGATCACCGCGTTCGTCTTGTAGGCCTCCTCAGCATGTGGCTTGCCCATGACGATGGCGCGGAAGGCATCCGGGCCCATCGCGGCGTCGGCCTGCGTGACAGAGCCGTAGATGATGATCTTGTGGCCTCTGGCGGAGTCTGGATCTTTCGTCACCAGGATGGCGAAGTCGCGTGCCGAGAGGGGCTGATACATCGTCGGGTCCAGATCGGTGACCGTCGGCGTGTGAGCGGTACTAGCTGGCGACTGCTGCGGCGCGGAGACAGTGACCGTCGGCGTGTGAGCGGTGCTGGTCTGCGAGTGCTCCGGAACTGTGACCGTGACCGTTTCGGTGCGGGCCGTATCTGTCGTCCCCCCACACCCAGCGGCCAGGAGAGCGGCCAGGAGAGTGGCGAACTGGGGCTTAAAAGGCATCGTGTGTCCCCCCAGACATTTTCCTTGGTCGCAAAGCTTGATGAGACGCGTCAGGGTGCCTCACCGGATAGAGCCATAGGTCCCACCTAGAGTCCCCTCGCACAGTTTTGCCCGACCGGTCGAGCGTGTCGACTCGAGGAGAGACAGAAAAGGCCCCTACGGTTGAGGGTTGATGAAACTGCCGTCTGCCCGCTCTGCGTCCTGCCATTTCGATAGTGAGCACGGGGAGCCGGTCGTCCCAGAAGAACCTGGGGTCATTCATGCCTTTCTACTCGATCTGGACGCACTGACCCGAACCCAGCAGTGGGTGTTGAACCGGAATGACGTCGCATTTCTCGACAAGCCGGAGGAGTCCGCGTGCGGCACTCGTGTGTCGCTCGTGTATCCGATGCCCTTCAACACCGACGACCCCGATGTGTGTCCGAGTTGCACGACGATGGCCACCTTCTGGCATACCGACCGCGAAGAGTTCCAGGTGCGCGTGCGGTTACGCCACAACCGCAGGGTCGCCCGCGAGGCTGAACGGGCGGCTAAGGCTGAGAAAAGCACCGACCTACTGAAGCGATCGCTGAAAGCAGGGGGACTCCTCCCCGGCGACGACGAGAGTCCCGATACCTCGGTGCATCGGGCTCAATCGCCGCGACCCGACGGGTTCCATCAGAGATAGGGATGACCAAATGCATTCTGCTGATCGTCTATGTCTCGGCTCTGCTCGCTGAAGCTATCGGTAACTGGTTCGCCTCGAAAGACGTATTCCGGATGGTGAAGGTGCGCCCAGGTCTCCTCGAACCTCAACAGCCTGAGGATGGAAGATCGCTCGCGGTCCGGTCGCCATCGGAGTGGGTGCCGCCCTAGGTGCGGCGGGGAACATAATGTCGATGTTCATCGGCTAAACAGCGACACACGGAATGGCGCACAGAAGGCACAGCCCTTTGTGGGCATCGTTGGAACAGCTCCTGGCCTGTATCGCAGCGTTTCACCCCACGGAATGCAGTTGACGACATCGGTTATAGGGGTTTTGTCGCACGACCACCGTGATCATCCGCACCACCCTGCAAGACCTGGAATCCCGGGCGGGGATCGGCGTCACCGGCGGCGGCACCCGGCTGCCCATCAAAGACGTCATCCGGATGGCCGGACACGCCAACCATTATTTGGCAGTGTTCGACCAAGCCACCGGATCCGCGCTGGACCTGTTCCGCACCCGCCGTATCGCGTCGCCGGCGCAGCGGATCATGCTCATCGCCCGCGACGGGGGCTGCACCAAACCGTGCTGCACCGTCGGCGCCTACGGCGCCCAGGTCCACCACGTCTCCGCCGACTGGGCTGATGGCGGCAACACCAACATCAACGACCTCGGCCTGGCCTGCCCACCGGATAACCGCAGCGTCAAAGACGGCTGAACTACCCCAGGTTTTGTTCCGATCTTTATAGGAGGATCAGGAACATGCCCCGTCAGTATTCGCCGGAGTTTCGCGATCGTGCGTTACGGATGTTGGACACCACGATGGAGGCCTCGGAAGTATCGGAGTTCGAGGCGATTAAGTCTGTGTCGAGCAAACTCGGCATCTCTGAAGAGTCGCTGCGTCGATGGCGGCGCAAGGCTCAAGTCGATGCCGGGGAACGACCCGGGACGTCCAGCTCCGAGCACGCCGAGATCCGCCGCCTCAAGCGAGAAGTTGCCGACTTACGCAGAGCCAACGAGATTCTGAAGTCTGCGTCTGCGTTTTTCGCAGCGGAGCTCGACCGCCCCGCGACGAAATGATCGCCTACATCGATGCACATCGCGATCAATTCGGGGTCGAGCTCATCTGTCGTATCTTGCGGGCAGCAATCCCGGGATTCCTCACCTCCCGGGGCTACCGAGCCGCCAGGACCCGCCCGCCCTCAGATCGCGAAATCCGCGACGAACAGCTGATCGCGGACCTGCGTGTGGTGCACCGGCAGAACTACTCGGTGTACGGGGTCAAGAAGATGCATCAGGCCATGAAACGTCGCGGCTGGCACCTAGGCCGCGAACAGACCCGACGCTTGATGCGCAAGGCCGGCCTGCGCGGTGTGCAGCGCGGAAAGCCGGTGTTCACCACCGTCACCGACCCCGCTGCCGCCCGGCCCGCTGACCTGGTCAACCGTCAATTCAAGGCCCCGGCACCCAACCGGTTGTGGGTCGCCGACATCACCTTCGTACGCACCTGGCAGGGATTCTGTTACACCGCCTTCGTGACCGATGCCTGCACCAAGAAGATCGCCGGCTGGGCCGTCTCGGCCACGATGCGTACAGACGACCTGCCGCTTCAAGCATTCAATCATGCCGTGTGGCAGTCGAATACCGATCTATCCGAGTTGATTCATCATTCCGACCGCGGATCGCAGTACTTATCGCTGACCTATACCGACCGACTGGCCGAACTCGGCATCGCACCCTCGGTCGGGTCCCGCGGCGATAGTTATGACAACGCCCTCGCCGAAGCCGTCAATGCCGCCTACAAGACCGAACTGATCAGCCGCGCTAAACCATGGCGGTGCGTGGACGACGTCGAGCTCTCGACTGCCGCATGGGTGGCCTGGTACAACCAGGAACGCCTGCACGAAGCCCTCGGCTACGTTCCACCAGCCGAGTACGAGGCCGCCCTCACCGGCGCCTCATACCCCGCGAGCCAGCCAACCCCGGCCCTCGCAACCGAGTAGGAACAAAACCCGGGGTAGTTCACCCCACCCGCCCACCTCGACACCGGCCAAACACGCATCAACACCTACCACCGCCCCGAACGCCTCCTACGCCCACCCGACGAACCCGAGGAGCAGGAGGAGCGCGAGGTTCACGACGCTGCCGCGCCGGCCGAGCCGGTCAAGTCGACGGACGCAGAGCCTCCCACCTCAGCCGACGAACCAGGCGAACCCGGCGGACCGGCACCTCCGGACGGCCAGGCGGCCTGAGTGTCGCGAATCTTGAACACTGACAACGGGATCAGCGTCTCGAGCGGTAACCACCCGAGATAGGTGCGGCATACAAGCGTGGTCAGCCACGGCAGGCGCCGGCCAGGACGCCGACGTACGGAAGCGGCAGTGTGAACGGCGCCTATCGCGCGCCGTTAGCGAAAACGCAAGTTCACGTGTGTGTCCGAGGGGGGACTTGAACCCCCGCAGACCTCCCAGGTCAGGCGCGCGAAACGCTCTCTAGCTGCCGGAATACATGACTGTGGTTCACGCGGGTTGTCCCGGATTCAGAGAATTTTGTGTCCAAAGCGTGTCCAGGCCGACGCACCTTCTGTGCCGTGCTGCAAGACCTGGCCGGCGCGCTGTAGACGCTCGGGGCGAGCGCTCAGCGGCCTTGCGTGGGTGGACGCTCGACTGGTCGCCGGCACCGTGCCGTTCGACGTCTGCACCGCGACGGATCCGGTCGGTTTCCTTTGTCTTGGCCGCGGGTGCTGCATAAGCCGGTGGCGGACTACGGGAACGAAAGCCGCAGCCACCGCGCCCTGTCGGCGGCTGCTTGCTCCATCTGCTCGAACGGGTTTTTCCCTCGGCGCTCCACCAGGTCGACTAGATCCTTCATCAGCCATTGCGCGTGCAAACTCGGGTACAGCAGTTTCCCCGGATCGCTCGTCACTCGCGCCTTGAGCACGCCCGGTTCATCTGTCTCCTGAAACATGTCCTCGTCGGCCATTCCGAGATACACCCACGGCCGGCCGTGCGCGTACCCAGAGCACATCTGCCACGAAAGCAGCGGTTTCGACGTCGGCGCATTCGCGTCCGCGTAAGTGACCGCCTCAGTGCTCCGGTATCCGCCCGTCACGTCGGCCTGAACGGCGCCGCGACCGGCGATTGACCGTAGCCGCGCATACTTTGCTTTCTTCGTCGCCGCGTCAGACAAGCCGAGTGATTCGAGCGCGGGGTGCTGGTCGTGAAAGTTTTTTGCGTGCCAACGCAACACGCGTTCGACACGAACAGTTCGTTTCGCCGGGTGCAAGATCCAGAAAGCCGACGACAACACTTCGAGTGCGCCACGAACCATGGTGAACGGCGCGGCGCTGTGAAGCATGTTGAGGTCGAGGAGAAGTGACTTCATTGCGTGCAGGTGATCGACCCCGGCGACGATACACATCTGCACCGCGTGCGAAACCTGGTAGGGATCGCTCGCGCGGTCATCGCCCGCAAGCGGCGATCCCGGCGATACTGCGAAGTCCATCGGGTCGTTGACCCGTTCCATCATTCGATCGACGTCAGCGGCGAAGGTCGCCCACAGCGCGTCAATCTTTTCCTGATCTAGACCGTCCCCCATGCGCTGCGATCAGTTCAAACGCGATGCGGCACGGTAGCGCTGCATCGCCGGCCCGGTTTCGATCCTCACCCGCAGCATCCGCCGGTAACCCGCGAACCAGAGTTTCGGCAGCACCAGCGATTCGCCGCCGGCGTAAGGGTTGGGGTCGCCAGGTTCAGCCAGCGACCCGGAGTACAGCGCGAACATGTACTCAGCGCGCTTCGACACCCACCAAGCATGCAGGCACGCGCGCCCAGAACGTCGGACCCACGCCGACGACGAGCGCCAGGACCACGACGTCGACTCGGCCGGCCGGACCCCGCCGTCTCGCGGGGATCACCAGGTGGCGTCGAGGCCGCGCTCGAACAGTTCACGCGCAGACAGCCGAGGCCCGGCCGGCGGGAACAGGTCGATCACGAACGCGCCGCCCTCGTCGCCGGTGCGACACAGCTGTTTCAGCTGGTCGATTTCGGCCTGGAAGAACATGCCCTTCCGCGGCTGCCGCGTGTCGACAGTCTGGCCGTAACTCATCGTCTGCTGTGTGGTCACGGCGCCGGTGCCGGCCTCGTTCCAGCGGAGCACGGCGCCGCGCAGCTTCGACTTCACGAACCCGCGCAAGTGCGCCGGGAAGTCTGGTTTCAGGATGCAGGGCGCATGAAAAGCGGCCTCCCCGATCGCATCGTCGATCATCTCTTGCGCCTTGGCCGGCGCGATGGTCGCGAAGTTTTTCAGGTCGTCCGGCGTCAACAGCGGCGCCGGTTGTGGCTCGGTCATGGTCGCGGCCTCCCGTTCATGGGTGACGACGGCCGGCAGCAACCCCGGCCGTCGTCACCGTTGTGTGCGCGCGGCGCCCGCCCGAGAAAGGGGAACCGCGGCACCAGGCGCAGGCAGTTACAGGACAGTCAGCTTCGCGACGCGCGTCGCGTGCTGGATCGACCAGCCCAGGCGCCACGTCACGCGCACGCCGATGGAGTCCGAACTGAAATAGGCGTCGTCGCTGCGGGCCAGCCGAACCGGACTCTGCGCCCCGATCACCGCGGACTGGTCGACGACGAGTAGCGATCCAGCGGGCATGGCCGGCGTGACGAGAACCGGCAGACCGAGCAGCGCCCGAGTAGCGGCCACTGTGCCGGCGCCAACCAACGACTCATTGCTGTCGGTCGCCCGCTTCAGCTTGCTCAGCGTCGCCCACGCCGTCGGATTGGCGATTACGTGAGTCGCCGTGCCGCCGTCAAGTTCGATGAAGGACACCGCGTCGACCAGCTGGTCGAGGTCATCGCCGATCGGCGTCTCGAAGTCGATGATTCCCGGTGTGTTGAGCAGACCGGTCGGGCCGGGATCGGCTTCGAGGTTGCCGAGATAGGCGGCGTTGGCCTTGGTGACGACGCTGCGCGACAGCGACTCGACGACCATCCGCGCGGCCTCGGGCTGCGCCAGCGTCTCGAAGCTGTACTTGCCGAGCGCAGCGACCTTCCCGGTGAGAACGACGACCTCATCGAACTCCTGGTTCGCGTCAGGGATTTCTGCGCCTTCGGCGACGAAACCGACGACGCCATCGTCGGCGACGAACGGAACACGGATTGCCGGTTCGTCGCCCTCTATCGCACCGACGACGGTCGCCGTTTGGAGGATGAGCGCGTCGGGCACGACGTCGGCCGGTACGAACGCGGTCTGGTCGGGTGCCCAAGCCTTCGGGCTGGTGGGGGTGGTCTGAATTGCCATGATGAAACCTCTTCTGAGAGAACGGATTTTACGAACTCACAGGAGGCGCCTGGCCTGGACCTGCAACCCACGCGGTGGGTGTTGCTGCGGCCGGGGGTGCCCTTCCCGAGGCGTGACCCCCGGCCTCAGCACCCGAGTCTAGCCGTCGCGCCCGTCACGCCCCATGACCGCGCCGACCATCGCGTCCAGCCCGGACGGCCTGGGCGGACGTCCAGGGCTGCGACCCTCACCCTTGACGTAGTTGCCCCGCGGCGGCGGGTTCGGAATGCCCAACTGCTCCCGTGCCGCGCCGATCGCCTGTGACACCTTCGCCTCGTCGACGGTGCCGTCGTCGCTCAGCAAGTCGCCGAGTTCCGCAGACGCCCACAGTGCTGCCGGCCGCAGATCATCGGCCGTCGCCAGCCGGTCGACTTCGGCCCGTTGAAGGGCTGCGACGGTCGCCTTGAGCGTGTCGCGTTCGGCTTCGACGTCGCGAAGCCGCCGGCGGTACTTGGCCGCTTCGCGATTGCCCTTGCCGCCGGC
Source organism: Mycolicibacterium psychrotolerans (assembly GCF_010729305.1). Classification (NCBI taxonomy): domain Bacteria; kingdom Bacillati; phylum Actinomycetota; class Actinomycetes; order Mycobacteriales; family Mycobacteriaceae; genus Mycobacterium; species Mycolicibacterium psychrotolerans. The sequence goes on from NZ_AP022574.1 coordinate 3,264,449, forward strand.
GTCTTCGCCGCCGTCGTCGTCCTGGTCGTCGTCCTGGTCCTCGCTGACGGCGTCGGCCGGCGCCTCGGGGGGTTCGGGCGCCGCGGCCGGTTCTGGTGCGCCCTGCGCCACGCTGGCCGGCTCCGCGGCCGGCGGCGCGTTATCGCGCGGAGCGCCGTAGTTCTCGGTCGTGCCGGTGTCGGCGGTGCTGGTATCGGTGCTCATCGTCGTCTCTCTCGGTTGATTGATGTTGCGCTTCGCAGCGGTCTTCACGACTCGCCCCGCCCTGCGTACGGATCGAACAGTTCGACGCCGGGATACTCGCCGGCTTCGACTGCCGCCGCGATGCCGATCCGGTCGGCGTGCGCTCGGTCGAGCAACAGGCTGTTGAACTGGAAGGTTTGAACCGACCGGCCGACCATCAGCGGCCGGCCATCAGCGTCGGTCACAAAGTCGACGTCGATGCTGGTGAACCGTCCGGCGCCCAGGTTTTTTACCCAGCGCTGGGAGTAGTCCTCGACGGCAGCCAGCGTCATCTCGTAGCGCGGACCTGGCGGGCGCTCGCCTACATCGCCGAACAAGTCCCGAACCGCAGCACGCAGGTCGTCTCTGTCCATCATTTTTCTTGATTCCTCTCGGTTGTTTTTTCTTCGGGGGATTTCAGGGGGGGCATGTCGCCCTTGCCGCGAGGGGCGGCGTGGGTGGGGGTGGGGGTTCCTCCCCCTGGGTCGCGGTCATGGCTTGTCGTCGCCGTCGTCTAGGGCGCGGTCGAGCAGCTTGCCGGCTTCGGCGACCAGCGCGCGGGTGGACGCGGGCTGTGATCCGGCGCGCGGGTAGACCTCGACGTAGCAGGTTCGGGCACCGTCGTCTCCGACGGCCGGGACGCCGACGATCAGGACGGCATCGACGGGGACGTCGTTGGGATCGCTGTCGTCGTCTCGGGTGGCGTCGAATAGCGCTGTGATCGCGTCGTCGAGCAATCCGAATGCGAACGCTTCTTCGTGGGCTGTGCTCATGGCTTCACCGCACCGGACGTGTTCACGATCTGGCCGGCGATGACGCCGCGTGGACGCTGTGCGGCCGGCAAAGCATCCAGCCACGCTCGGCAAGGGTCTAGTGCTGGACAGGCCGCGCACTGGCGCAGAGCGGCGCTGCGGGCGTCGTCGAGTTCGGTGGTGGTGATCTGGCCGGTCATGCGGTGCTCGCCGATGGTCCGCTCAAACAGGTCGCTCTTGTGCTTGCATCTGGCACCGTCCAGGTCCGGGATGCTTTCGAGCAGCGCGCGCATGGTGTTCCAGTCAGTCATACGCGCAGCGCTTTCGCGGACACATGCTGGCGCACAAACCCAGCCCAGTCGGTTTCGCGAACCCAGTTCTTTTCCATCAGGTGCGCGGTCCAGACCAACAGTTCCTCGTGAGTGCTGACACGGCCGACGTCGAACTCGTAGCCGGCGTCGTCAGGGTGCGGGTTGCACGCGCTGTGATGCACACGCCACGGCGCACGATCAGGAAACGTGAGCAGCGCCGCGCAGCTGATGACTACTCCCAGTCGTCCTGCTGTGCGCTGGTTGGCTTCGACTTCAAGCCTCCAAATCGCAAGCGCTTCGCGGTACTGACGTAGGTCGCCGTTGGTTACCCCGACGTGGCCGGTGCCGGGTCGGACCGGCTTGTTGCAGACGGCGCAGCTGTACGTGATCTTGGGCGTCATGCTCAGTCCTCGGTGTCGTCGGGTTGGTGGATCGGTTCGGAAAACGATCGGGTCGGCTGAGTTGGCGCGGCCTGGTGCTCGACGTCGGGCCGGCGCAGCCGGCAGCTTCGGGTGCGGCCGGCGGACGGGGCAGCAAGGCGCATGCGGACGACGCACGGAATCGGGCGGGTCTCACCGTTGGGGCGCGTGCACCACCTGTGCGGCGGCGCCTGGCAGTTCGGACATTCCTGGTCCATCGCCGCATCGGCGTAGACCGCTTCGAATATTCGCGACCTCACAACGCGGCCACCTCATTCCACGCGCGCGCGGTCTGTGGGTCACCTGGAAGTCCCCGGTTTGCGTAACCCCGTACGCAGATTCGGCAGGGGAATTCGAGCGGTCGTGCACGCCAGTGCATGACCGGATGGAGTATCCCTAGGTACGTGGGTATTCCTATGTCGCACCCACGGGGGTGCACCTTAGGTGCACGGAAACCGTGCAGCATCGAAAGGTGTTGAGGTGCACCCCTAGTCGTGCACCTCAGCGGGTTTCGTGGTGCACGGTATCCGTGCACCTCAGCGGGTTTCGTGGTGCACGGTATCCGTGCACCACGACCGGCCGTCACAGCTGCGCCTTCTGTTTGGACGGGAGCACGATTGGCTCCTTTGCGATGACCAGTTCTTCATCGGTGAAGCGGCGCCCGCCGGCACAGATCACGTAGGCGCACCGTTGCTTGACGTTCTGCCCGTCGCGGATGAACCCGCGCCGCACTAGTCGGCCGTCGTCTTCGGCCCGCTGTATGGCGGCGCTGGCGCGGTCTCGGTTGAGACCCCATCCGAGTTCGACAGAGATCTGCGTGGCCGACGTCTCCCAAGCTTTCTGGTCCGCCCTGGTGGACGCGCGAGACAGCATCAGCAGGATCACGGCCAGGCCGTCGGAGCCAAGCGCGCGGTGGTGCGCGCCGACGCGAATCAGTTCGTCGGAGACCACGGTGTAGCCCTTGCGCAAGGGGTCGCCGAAGACCTGAATTGGGTTGCGGTGTCCCATCGCGTCATACCACCCCGCCACGAGGCTGCGCGGGCGTCATGGTGCGCTCGCCTTATCGCGGTGGGACCTGTGGCGCTCGCCCGCACGCGTGCCAGCGACCGCGACCGAACGGCCGGCGCTCCGTACCCAGTCGACCAGGACGAACCCGTCCCACTCGTCGCCTGCCATCACGCACCCTTCGCTTCATCGTTGGTAGAACCAGAACCCTGAGGCCGCGGCGCCTACGGGCCGTCGGCGACCTGTTGAATGACGGCCCGGTATTCGCGCGTGGCGCGGCCCATGTGGTCCCTCACCACGACGGTGATCACGTCGCCCGTCGCGGTGACGCGTGCGGTCGAATCCCAGTCGTCGGCCTTCTTGATCGGGAACACTTCGCTTGCCGCCGCGAGGCGGGCCGCGATCTGCTGCGCTTCGCTCATCGGGCACCGTCGACACGATTCGACGCCAGGAAGGCGAGCACGTCGGCCCGCAGGTAACGAATCCGGCTTCCGATGCGGGTGTACGGGATTCCCTTGCGCTGGTATCGGTCCTGGGCAAGCGCGCCCTCGGTCGTGCCAACGACCGCGGCTACGTGCTTGCCGGTCGACACTGGTGGGAGTGCTTCTGCGGGGATCGACCTGTCGAGGTCGGCGATGAGGCGGTCCAGCGCGGTCGGGGTCATCGAAGTTGTCACCATGCGCCCTTTCGGGATTGATCGTCGAGATGATCATTTTTGATCGTCATGGTTATCAGGTTGAATCACAGCCATGTAATTGTCAAGAGTGAGTAGGTGACAGATCAAAATTGATCACCTAGTGTCGTCTGGTATGGCGGAAGGTCAGGACAAGGCGGGTCGCCGGCTAAATGCGACCGGCGAGACAGTGCAGGCGAACATCAGGCGGATTCGAGACGACGTGCTGCGAATCCCAGTCACGGAACTTTCGCGTCGACTGGAAGAACTCGGCCGGCCGATACCACCGCTAGGTCTGCGGAGGATCGAAGACGGGACACGTCGGGTGGACGTTGACGATTTAGTGAGTATTGCTGTGGCGCTTGAAGTTTCACCGATCACTCTCCTGATACCCGATTCCGAGGATCGCGGCGAGCAGGTGGTCGTGACCGGCGGCGGCGAGCACACTTCCGAGGAGGTCTGGAAGTGGCTGCGGGCTGAAAGACCGCTGGCTGACGTCGGCGACGCATCGGGTCTGCTCAACTGGGCAGCGGCAACCTTCCCGTCGTGGCGGCGAGTCGAGTACCTAGAGGGTGCGCTGGCACTGATCGAACTCGGGCAGGTCGAGTCCGAAATGAAGGCCGGCGGCGAACGCGCCGATGCTGCGCGACAGAAATTGGCTGACATGTACCGGGAGTACGGCCTTGGCGACGACTAAGCGCTACCAGACCGCGGCCGGCGAGCGATGGGAAGTCCGTTACCGTCAACCAAACGGAATCACCAGCCGCAAAAGAGGATTCACCACGAAGCGTGACGCATCTGCGTGGGCGTCGAAGGTTGAAACGACGAAGGCCGAAGGTGCCTTCGTGTCGCCGGCGCGCGGCCGCGTGACGGTCGGCGATCTGTCGGTGCAATGGCTGGCACGGCAGGAGGCATCCCTAGCGCCGTCGTACTACCGAACCATCGCCTACGCCTACCCCAAGCACGTCGCGGCCAAGTGGGACCGGGTGCCGGTGGGCAAGGTCGACACCCTGGACGTGAAGGCGTGGGCCGCGGCCATGACTCGCGACGGGTCGAGCGCGACCGTGGTCAACCGCGCAGTGGGCATCCTGGCGGGCATCCTCGACGACGCCGTTGAGCACCGGGCGCTGGCGTTCAATCCGGCCCGCCGGTTCAAGCGCGGCGAGAAACCGCAGAAGGCACCGAAGCGCCACGTCTACCTCACCGAGGCGGACGTGTGCCGGCTGGCCGAGGAATCCGGCCGCTACGCCGACCTGGTGCTGATCCTGGCATTCACCGGGTTGCGGTGGAGTGAGGCAATAGCGTTGACCGTCGCCGACGTCGAGTTTCTGAAACGGCGAATCTCTGTACACCGCCAGGAAGTTCAAGTCGGTCAGGAGTTTAAAATCGGGCCGACGAAGGGCAGGGAGAAGCGCACGGTGCCGGTAGCGGCGTCGGTGCTGTCCCGGCTGGCGGTCCGGTGCGAGGATCGCGGCGCCGACGATCTGCTGTTCCCGGCCCGAGGCGGCGGACTTTTGAAGCGGCCAAGCTACGACTCGACGGGATGGTTCAACAGGGCGGTCGAGCGCGCCGAAGTGCAGACGATCACCCCGCACGATCTGCGGCATACGTGCGCGAGTTTGGCTGTCAGTTCGGGCGCGAATGTCCTTGCGGTGTCGCGGATGCTGGGCCACAAAGACCCAAGCGTCACGTTGAGGATTTACGCCGACCTGTTCGACAGCGACCTGGACGCGGTGGCCGTCAATCTGGACGCGAGAATTTCGGGGAGTGTCCAAACCGTGTCCAAGGCACCCGTCGACCGTCGTCGGCCGCGGCGCATAACCGCCGTCTAGCTGCGGCGATGCGAGATCGTTCGTTGTGTCCGAGGGGGGACTTGAACCCCCACGCCCGTTAATAGGGCACTAGCACCTCAAGCTAGCGCGTCTGCCATTCCGCCACTCGGACCAGTTCGAAGGCAGCTTAGGTTAACGGATCGGCGGCCTCGGACCCAAACCGGGACCGGGTGGTAGGAAAGGGAGCGTGAGCGGTCCCCAGACTCCCAGCGACGAGGTCGTCGACATCGTCAGTGCCCTCATCCGCTTCGACACCTCCAACACCGGTGAACTCGCCACCACCAAAGGCGAGGCCGAGTGTGCCCGATGGGTGGCCGGCCAGCTGGAAGAGGTCGGCTTCACCTGCGAATACATCGAGGCCGGGGCACCCGGCCGGGGCAACGTGTTCGCCCGCCTCAAGGGCGCCGACTCTTCCCGCGGAGCGCTGATGCTGCACGGCCACCTCGACGTGGTGCCCGCCGAGGCCTCGGACTGGAGCGTCCACCCTTTCTCCGGCGCCGTGGAGGACGGCTACGTGTGGGGACGCGGCGCGGTCGACATGAAAGACATGGTCGGGATGATCATCGCGGTCGCCCGTCACTTCAAGCGCGCCGGCATCGTCCCGCCCCGTGACCTGGTGTTCGCCTTCGTCTCCGACGAGGAGGCCGGCGGCAACTACGGCTGCAAGTGGCTGGTCGAGAACCGTCCCGACCTGTTCGACGGCGTCACCGAGGCGGTCGGCGAGGTCGGCGGCTTCTCGCTCACCGTGCCGCGCCGCGACGGCGGCGACCGCCGGCTCTACCTCATCGAGACCGCCGAGAAGGCGATGATGTGGATGCGCCTGACCGCGCGTGGCCACGCCGGCCACGGATCGATGGTGCACAACGACAACGCCGTCACCGCCGTCGCCGAGGCCGTCGCGAAGCTCGGCCGCCACCGTTTCCCGATCGTGCTGACCGAATCGGTCGAGCAGTTCCTGGCCGCGGTCAGCGAGGAGACCGGCTACAGCTTCGACCCCAGCTCGCCGGACATCGACGGCGCCGTCGCCAAGCTGGGCTCTATCGCCAAGATCGTGGGCGCGACCCTGCGCGACACCGCGAACCCGACGATGCTCAAGGCCGGCTACAAGGCCAACGTCATCCCGGGCACAGCCGAGGCGGTGGTGGACTGCCGGGTGCTGCCCGGCCGGCTCGCTGAGTTCGAGCGCGAGGTCGACGAACTCATCGGTCCCGACGTCTCGCGGGAATGGATCACCGAACTGCCTTCGTACGAAACGCCTTTCGACGGTGAGCTGCTCGAGGCGATGAATGCCGCGATCCTGGTCGCCGACCCCGACGCCCGCACCGTGCCCTACATGCTCTCCGGCGGCACCGACGCCAAGCACTTCGCCAGGCTCGGCATCCGCTGCTTCGGCTTCGCGCCCCTGCGGCTGCCGCCCGACCTCGACTTCGCCGCGTTGTTCCACGGCGTCGACGAACGGGTACCCGTCGACGCGTTGACCTTCGGTGCGCAGGTACTCGAGCACTTCCTCCTGCACAGCTGACAACCACATCGCGAAAGGACTGTGTCACATGGCTTTTGACTACGACCCCTACTCCTTCCTTCCGGAGCTCCCCAGCTTCACGCTGACCTCGCAGTCCTTCGAGGACGGCGCGGTCTGGGGCAACGACCAGGTCAGCGGAATCATGGGGGCGGGCGGCAACGACGTGTCGCCGCAGCTGAGCTGGTCGGGCTTCCCCGAGGAGACCCGCAGCTTCGCCGTCACCGTCTACGACCCCGACGCACCCACCGGTTCCGGCTTCTGGCACTGGGCGGTGTTCAACCTGCCCGCCACGGTCACCGACCTTCCCGCCGGCGTCGGCGACGGCAGCAGCCAGGGTTTCCCGGGTGACGCCGTGACGCTGGCCAACGACGCCGGACTCAGGCGGTTCATCGGCGCCGCGCCTCCGCCCGGGCACGGTCCGCACCGCTACATCGTCGCCGTGCACGCGGTCGACGTCGAGAAGCTCGATGTGCCCGCCGAGGCCACGCCGGCCTATCTGGGCTTCAACCTGTTCAGCCACGCCATTGCCCGCGCGCTGATCACCGGCACCTACGAGAACAAGGGCTGAGTCACCGGGCCGCCGAGCCGACTGCCTCGGCGAGGCTGTGAACACCGTTGGCGTGCAGCCGGTCGGCGATGCCCTCGTTGACCGACCGCGCCCACAGGCCGCCGCCGTAGACGAAGCCGGTGTAGCCCTGCAGCAGCGACGCGCCCGAGATGATGCGCTCCCACGCATCGTCGGCGGTCTCGATGCCGCCGACGCTGATCAGCACCAGCGAACTGCCGACGCGCCGGTGCAGCCGGCGCAGCACCTCCAGCGAGCGGCGTGCCACCGGCGGGCCGGAGATGCCGCCGGCGCCCAACTCGTCGACGCCCGGCGTCGACAACCCGGACCGCGAGATCGTGGTGTTGGTGGCGACGATGCCGGCCAGTCCCAATTCGACGGCCAGGTCGGCGATCTCGTCGATGTCGTCGTCGGCGAGGTCGGGCGCGATCTTCACCAGCACCGGGGTGGACGTCTCGGCGACCACCGCCGCCAGGATCGGGCGCAGCGACTCGACCGACTGCAGGTCGCGCAGACCCGGTGTGTTCGGCGAGCTGACGTTGACCACCAGGTAGGCGCACAGCGGCCCGAGCAGGCGCGCGCCTTCGGCGTAGTCGTCGACGGCCCGCTCCGGCGGTGTCACCTTGTTCTTGCCGATGTTGACACCGATCGGCACGTCGGGATGCGCGCGGGCCAGCGTTCGGACCATCGCCGCCGCGCCGTGGTTGTTGAACCCCATCCTGTTCAGCAGCGCCCGGTCGGCGGGCAGCCGGAACAGCCGCGGCGCCGGATTGCCGGGCTGTGGCCGCGGGGTCACCGTTCCCACTTCGGCGTGCCCGAAGCCCAGCGCGCCCCAGGCGTGCACGCCGAGACCGTCCTTGTCGAAGCCGGCCGCCAACCCCAGCGGGGCGGCGAACCGAACGCCGAAGACCGAGCTGGCCAGCGCCGGATCATAGTGGGACAGCCTGCGCAACAACGCTTTTCGCGCAACAGGCGGCGCGGTGGCCGCCCGCAGGCCTGCGAACACGACCGTGTGGATACGCTCGGGGGGAACCAGGAACATCGCGCGCCGCAGCGCCGCGTACATCACGGCGCCGGCAGGTCGGGGCCCGGCGCAGCATCCCCGCGCTTCTTGCGGCGCAGCAGCACTCGCCGGCTGCCATCGGTGTAAAGCCGCACGCGGGTCAACTCCCAACCGCGGTACTCGGCTTCGATCGACAGCCGCACCGACGCGCTGACGCGGGTCACATCGGGGGGCAGGCGCAGCGGGATCCATTCGTAATCGCCGGGATCGTCGGCGACGGCCTTGCTCCACGCCGCGGGCATCCTGCCCCGCGAACCCGCACTCACTGGCCAGCTCCCGGGATCATCTGGACACCGCCGCCCGACCCGGACACCACATACAGGGTGCCGGTCGCATCGTCGAAAGCCAGAGTGTTGGGTTGCTGCACGGTTCGATAACGCACCTTCTCGACGGGAATCCCGGTCGCCAGATCGTAACCAACGACGGTGTTCGTCGCCGTCTGGGCAACCCAGGCGAGTCCGGATTTCTTCCCGCCCGACGCGGTCAGCCCGTACGGCGCGTCGGGCACGGGATAGCGCTGCCGCAACATCAGCGGGTCCACGCCGTAGACGAGCAGTTCGCCGCCGCGGGTGTCGGCGACCAGCACCCGTCCGTTGGGGTCGGCGGCCATCGTGGTGGCGCCCTCGCCCGCGCGAAGCGCGTGCTCTGCACTGGTGCCGTCGGTGTCGAGGCTGGTCACCGAGGTTTGTCCGCGGTCGAGAACCACGGCGGTATCGCCCTGTGTGACAAGGCCGTCGACCCGGGCGAGGATCTTCAACGACGCGCCCACCGCGGTATCCGACAACATGGTGTACACCGTGCCGTCGGCGCTGCCGAGCACCAGCCGGCCGTCGCTGCGGCGCGCGATCGCGGTGAAGTCGACGTCGTCATGGTCGGTCACCGCCACCCGAGACGCCCGGCGCGCCGCGACGTCGACGACGAAGTAGCCGCCCCGGGTGGACACCGCCACCCGGCCCGGCCCGTCGGCGGTCATCGCGGTCCCGCCGCCGGGGAGCCCGATCGGGGTGGCGGCGCGGCCCGGCGCGAGCGCGGTCACCGTGGCGCGATCGGGGGCGCCGAGGCTCAACGTGACCAGGGAGCGGGTGGAGGCGTCGTACACGGCGGCCCGGGCGCCAGGCAGCGGAATCACCGTGCCGGGCAGATCCGCGGTGGCCGGGGGAGAGTCGGCCGCCCGGGCCGGTGCGATGGTCGGCGGCGGCGCATCGGCAGGATTCGACGAACACCCGCCGACCAGCATGATTGCCGAAACGACGAGGCCGAAACGAATCGGCTGACAAAAGCGGTTTGAACGGCGCTGCAAGGGGTAGCTTCCGGTCGTGCGTTCAGATCTTGATCGAACAGCCAGTGTATGCAACCCGGTCAGACACGACCGGTGGCATCTGCGGGGTGCGGTGGCCCCTGCGGCGGTATGGTACATACCATGACCCTCGCGACGGACCGCGAAATCACCCCGGAGGGTTTCGCGGTCGAGGACATCACCACTGGTGTACACGCCAGTGGCTTCGGCCAGGTCGGCGACGGCCGCAGCTTCTCCTTCCATATCGAGCGTCACGAGTTGGTGGTCGAGGTGTACCGGCCGCGGCTGCGCGGCCCGGTGCCCCAGAGCGAGGACGTCGTCGCGGTCGCGACGCGCAAGCTCACCGACATCGATCTGACCGACGAGCGGAGCATGACCGCCGTGGTGCGCGACGCTGTCGCGGCGGCGCAGCCGGTTCCGCGGAACGGTCGCTGACGCTGCAATCACGGTACGGTCGTCGTCGTGACGGACGTCCCTGCCATGTCGTGGCTACAAGTCGTGGTCCTGTCGATACTGCAGGGGCTCACCGAATTCCTGCCGGTGTCGTCCTCGGGGCACCTGGCGATCGCGTCCCGGATCTTCTTCGACGACGACGCCGGAGCGTCCTTCACCGCAGTCAGCCAGCTGGGCACCGAAGCCGCCGTGCTGCTGTACTTCGCCCGCGACATCGGCCGGATCATCAAGGCCTGGTTCAACGGCCTGTTCGTCGCCGCCCACCGCAGCACCGAGTACTGGCTGGGCTGGTGGGTCATCATCGGCACCATCCCCATCGGTGTGGTCGGCCTGGTGTTCAAGGACCAGATCCGCACCGGCGCACGCAATCTCTGGCTGGTCGCGACGGCGTTGATCGTCTTCTCCGCGGTGATCGCCGCGGCCGAGTACTACGGCAGACAGACCCGCCGCGTCGAGCAGCTCACCTGGCGCGACAGCGTGACCGTCGGTCTGGCGCAGTGTCTGGCGCTGGTGCCGGGTGTGTCGCGGTCCGGCGCCACCATCAGCGCCGGGTTGTTCCTCGGTCTGGACCGCGAGCTGGCGGCGCGGTTCGGCTTCCTGCTGGCCATCCCGGCGGTCTTCGCCTCGGGACTGTTCTCGCTGCCCGACGCCTTCGAACCCGTCGGGGAGGGCATGAGTGCCAGCGGACCCCAGCTGCTGGTCTCGACCGTGATCGCGTTCGTCGTCGGATTCGCCGCGGTGGCGTGGTTCCTGCGGTTCCTGGTTCGCCACCGCATGTACTGGTTTGTCGGCTACCGCGTGGTGCTCGGCACCGTGGTGCTGATCCTGCTCGGCACCGGGGTGGTGGCGGCGACATGACCGTTCTGCTGTTGCGCCACGGCCGTTCGACGTCGAATACGGCGCACACGCTGGCCGGCCGCTCCGAAGGCGTCGACCTCGACGACCGCGGCCGTGAACAGGCCGAGGCGCTCGTCGAACGCATCGGCTCGCTGCCCATCCGCGCGATCGTGCGCTCGCCGCTGCTGCGGTGTGGCCGCACGGTGGAACCGCTGGCCGCCGCGTTGGGCGTGGAGCCGGTGATCGACGACCGGATCGCCGAGGTCGACTACGGCTCGTGGACGGGACGCAAGATCGGCGAGCTGGTCAAGGAGCCGCTGTGGGCGGTGGTGCAGCAGCAGCCCAGCGCCGCGGTGTTCCCCGATGGCGAGGGCCTGGCCGCCGTGCAGGCGCGTGCGGTGTCCGCTGTGCGTGAACACGACCGCCGGCTGGCCGAGGAGCACGGGGGTGACGCGCTGTGGGTCGCGTGCACCCACGGTGACGTGATCAAGGCGGTGCTGGCCGACGCGCTCGGCACGCACCTGGACAGCTTCCAGCGCATCAACGCCGACCCCGCGTCGGTCAGCGTGGTCCGCTACTCCGCGGTGCGCCCGTTCGTGATCCACGTCAATCACACCGGCCCGGCGCTGAACTCCGCGTTGATCGCCCCGCCGCCGCCCGAGAAGACCGACGACGTCCCAGCAGGCGACGCCGTGGTCGGCGGTTCTGCCGGGTGAGCCGCGCACGGTATTTTGGAACCTGCCATGCCCCGTGAAATCCACGTCTTCCGCACTCCCGACCGCTTCGTGGCCGGGACGGTCGGTCAACCGGGGAATCGGACGTTCTACCTGCAGGCCGTGCACGACACCCGGGTCGTGTCGGTGGTGCTGGAGAAGCAGCAGGTCGCCGTTCTCGCCGAGCGGATCGCGGCGCTGCTGCTGGAGATCAACCGGCGCTTCGGGACACCGATCCCGCCGGACACGGGTGAGGTCGAGGACCTGAGCCCGTTGGTGACGCCGGTCGACGCGGAATTCCGGGTCGGCACGATGGGACTCGGATGGGACTCGGAGGCCCAGACGGTCGTGGTGGAGTTGCTCGCCGTGTCGGACACCGAGTTCGACGCGTCAGTGGTACTCGACGACGCGGAGGAGGGTCCCGACGCGGTACGGGTGTTCCTCACCCCCGAGTCGGCGCGCGAGTTCGCGACGCGGTCGAATCGGGTGATCTCGGCGGGACGGCCGCCGTGCCCGCTGTGTGACGAGCCGCTCGATCCCGAGGGCCACATCTGCGTCCGCACCAACGGTTACCGGCGCGGCGCGCTGGGCGGGTCCGACGATGTCGACGACGTCTGAGGTCCTCGATCGCGGCGACCTGACCGTCCTGGGACGAATCCGCTCCGCGAGCAATGCGACATTCCTGTGCGAGTCGACCCTCGGCGAGCAGGTCGTGCACTGCGTCTACAAACCCGTGCGGGGCGAGGCGCCGCTGTGGGACTTTCCCGACGGCACGCTCGCCGGGCGGGAGCGGGGCTCCTATCTCGTTTCGGCTGCGCTGGGTTGGAACCTGGTGCCTTACACCATCATTCGTGACGGCCCGGCCGGGCCGGGGATGGTGCAGCGCTGGGTGGACCAACCCAGTGACGACGAAGGCGACGAAACGGCAGCATCCGGGCCCGATCTGATCGACCTGTTGCCCGCCGGAGCGATCCCGCCGGGCTTCCTGCCCGTCCTGCAGGCCTACGACTATGCCGGCGACGAGGTCACCCTGGTGCACGCCGACGACGATCGGCTGCGCCGCCTCGCGGTGTTCGACATCCTGATCAACAACGCCGACCGCAAGGGCGGCCACGTGCTCTCCGGCGTCGACGGACAGGTCTACGGCGTCGACCACGGGGTGACCCTGCATGTCGAGGACAAGCTGCGCACCGTGCTGTGGGGCTGGGCAGGCAAGCCCGTCGACGACGACACCCTGACCGGCGTCGCGTCGCTCGGCGAGGCGCTCCGCGGCGAGCTGGGAGCCGAGCTGTGCTGCCACGTCACCCCCCGTGAGGTGGCGGCGCTTCGCGCCAGAGTCGTTGCGCTGCTGCGCGATCCGGTGATGCCCACGCCCGACCGGCGCCGCCCGATCCCGTGGCCGGCGTTCTGACGTGATCTACTGACCCGGTGACACTCACCGACGCAGCGCTGGCCGCCACCGTGGCCGCCGAGGCCGGTGACCTGCTGCTGTCCATGCGGGAGCAGATCGGGTTTTACGACCCCTACGACCTGGGCGATGCCGGCGACATGCGGGCCAACACGCTGATCCTCGACCGCCTGCACCGGCATCGGCCCCAGGACGCCGTGCTGTCCGAGGAGGCCGCCGACGACGTCTCGCGCGTCCACGCCGACCGGGTCTGGATCGTCGACCCCGTCGACGGCACCTACGAATACTCGATGCCCGGGCGGGCCGACTGGGCCGTGCACATCGCGCTCTGGCAACGCGACGGTTCGGCCGGGGGAGCGATCACCGACGCCGCCGTCGCGCTGCCGGCCCGCGGCGAGGTCTACCGCACCGACACCGTGACAGCTCCGCCGCCGCGCACCGACGGGCCGATCCGGATCACCGCCAGCGCCAGCCGGCCGCCCGCCGTGCTGTGGCGGATGCGCGAGGAGCTCGACATCCAACTGGTGCGCATCGGCTCGGCCGGCGCCAAGGCGATGGCCGTGGTGCGCGGCGACGTGGACGCCTACGTGCACGCCGGCGGCCAGTGGGAATGGGATTCGGCCGCGCCCGCCGGGGTGCTGTGGGCAGCGGGCCTGCACGCGACGCGCCTCGACGGCAGCCCGCTGGTGTACAACCGCCGCGACCCCTATCTGCCCGACCTGCTGATGTGCCGGCCCGAGGTGGCCGACACGCTGCTCGAGGTGATCTGGTCGACCTATCGGCGCTGACGGCTGGCGCGATCGGGAACGACCGGGAACGAAACGGGAATGAAACAGCCCTCGGCGTTGTCGCAGAGGCTGATGTCTAGAGTCGAAGCCATGCAATCGTGGTCCGCGCCGAGCGTGCCGGTGCTCGCTGGTCGGGGTCCGCAACTGCGGCTCTACGACAGCGCCGACCGCCAGGTCCGGCCGGTGAGTGCCGGCTCCACCGCGACCATGTACGTCTGCGGGATCACCCCGTACGACGCCACCCACCTGGGGCACGCCGCGACGTATCTCACCTTCGACCTGGTGGCCCGGGTGTGGCTGGACGCCGGTCACGACGTGCACTACGTGCAGAACATCACCGACGTCGACGATCCGCTGTTCGAACGCGCAGAGCGGGACGGCATCGACTGGCGCGAGCTCGCCGACCGGGAGACCGATCTGTTCCGTGAGGACATGGCCGCGCTGCGGGTCGTGCCGCCGCGCGACTACGTGGCGGCCACCGAGGCCATCGCCGAGGTCATCGAGGTGGTGGAGAAGCTGCTGGCCTCAGGCGCGGCCTACGTCGTCGACGATCAGCAGTACCCCGACGTCTACTTCCGCGCCGACGCGACCCTGCAGTTCGGCTACGAGTCCGGCTACGACCGCGACACCATGCTCGCCCTGTTCGCCGAGCGCGGCGGCGATCCGGACCGGCAGGGCAAGACCGACCCGCTCGACGCCCTGCTGTGGCGCTCCCAACGTCCCGGCGAGCCGAGCTGGCCGTCGCCGTTCGGTCCGGGCCGGCCCGGCTGGCACGTCGAATGCGCGGCGATCGCGCTGAGCCGCATCGGCACCGGCCTGGACATCCAGGGCGGCGGCAGCGACCTGATCTTCCCTCATCACGAGTTCTCCGCCGCCCATGCCGAATGTGTCTCGGGGGAGCGGCGTTTCGCGCGTCACTACGTGCACGCCGGCATGATCGGCTGGGACGGGCACAAGATGAGCAAGAGCCGCGGGAACCTGGTGCTGGTGTCGCAGCTGCGCCGCGACGGCGTGGATCCGGCGGCGATCCGGCTGGGACTGTTCGCGGGCCACTACCGCGAGGACCGGTTCTGGAGCCTGGCGGTGCTCGAGCAGGCCCAGCAGCGTCTGCACCGGTGGCGCAGCGCGACCTCGCTGGACGGCGCGCCGGATGCCGCCGACGTCGTGGCCCGAGTGCGGCGATATCTCGCCGACGATCTTGATACCCCCAAAGCGCTTGCGGCGCTGGATGGTTGGGCTACCGATGCATTGTCCTACGGCGGGCACGACGGGACCGCGGGGCAGACCGTCGCCACGGCGGTCGACGCGCTGCTGGGAGTTCAGCTGTAACACCCCGGCGGTGGAGTAGGTTGCCGCCATGGGATCGGTGGCCGGCAAGACAGTCTTCATCACAGGTGGGGCGCGCGGCGTCGGCGCAGAGGTGGCCCGCCGCCTGCACGCCAAGGGCGCCAATCTCGTTCTCACCGACCTCGACGGGGCCGCGCTCACGTCGCTGGTCGACGAGCTGGGCTCCGGGCGGGTGCACGCCGAGATGGCCGACGTGCGCAGCCTGGCCGCGATGGAGACCGCGGCCGCGAACGCGATGGAGCGGTTCGGCGGCATCGACGTCGTGATGGCGAACGCCGGCATCGCCTCCTACGGGTCGGTGCTGCAGGTCGACCCGGAAGCGTTCCAGACCCTGATGGACGTCAACGTGATGGGGGTGTTCCACACCGTGCGGGCCACCCTGCCCTCGGTGCTCGACCGCCGCGGCTACGTGCTGATCGTGTCGTCGCTGGCCGCGTACGCGGCCGCACCCGGGCTGGCGCCCTACAACGCGTCCAAGGCCGCCGTCGAGCACTTCGCCAATGCGCTGCGCCTGGAGGTGTCCCACCGCGGCGTCGACGTCGGATCGGCACACATGTCCTGGATCGACACGCCGCTGGTGCAGGACGTCAAGGCCGATCTGGCGACGTTCCGGGAGATGCTGACCAAGTTGCCGTTCCCGCTGAACAAGACGACGTCGGTGCAGGCCTGCGGACAGGCCTTCGTCGCCGGCATCGAGGGCCGCAAACGACAGATCAACAGTCCTGGCTGGGTGGGCGCCCTGCGACTACTCAAACCCCTGCTGTCCACGCCGCTCGGTGAGCGGCCCGTCCGCACGTTCGTGCCCGGCCTGCTCCCGCGGATGGACGCGGAGGTCGCCGCGCTCGGCCGCTCGATGGGTGCCCGCACCAAGGATCTGGAGACCCGGTGAAGATCAGAGTTCTGCTCATGGCGGCCGCGATGATCGTCGTCGCCGGCTGCAGCGGACAGGCGAGTGACCAGTCGCAGAGTTCGTCGTCTTCGCCGTCGTCGTCGACGACACCGGCGCCGGTCACCCCCGAGGAGGCCAGGGCCATCGCCAAAGAGGCTTACATCTACGGCTTCCCGATCGTCGACAACTATCGCGTGCAGTACACCTACTTCGTCGACAAGCAGGACCCGCAGTACAAGGGCGGCTGGAACCAGGTGCACAGCACTGCCCGGGTGTTCACCCCCGAGGACACCACGGTCCAGACGCCCAACTCGGACACGCCGTACTCGGCGCTCGGCGCCGACCTGCGCACCGAACCGCTGGTGCTGACGGTCCCGCCGATCCAGCAGGACCGGTACTACTCGCTGCAGTTCGTCGACGGCTACACCTCCAACTTCGCCTACGTCGGGAGCCGCACCACCGGCAACGGCGGCGGCAAGTACCTGCTGGCCGGCCCGGACTGGAAGGGCGAGAAACCCGCCGGGATCGACGAGGTGATCCGGTCGGACACCGAACTCGCCATGGTGCTGTACCGCACGCAGCTGTTCGGGCCGTCCGACATCGACGAGGTCAAGAAGATCCAGGCGGGATACCAGGCGGCGCCGCTGTCGGTGTTCCTCAACCAGCCCTCGCCGGCGCCGGCCCCGCCGATCGATTTCGTGCCGCCGCTGACACCCGACCAGCAGCGCACGTCGCCGCAGTTCTTCGAGATCCTGAACTTCGCGCTGCGGTTCGCGCCGACGCTGCCCGAGGAGGCGCAGCTGCGCGAGCGCTTCGCGAAGATCGGTATCGGGCCCGACGGCAACTTCGACGCCGAGAAGCTCAGCCCCGAGATGCGCACGGCGATCGAGGGCGGCATGGCCGACGCCTGGGCCGAGCTCGACGCGCTGAAGAAGAACGACATCGACACCGGCAAAGTGGGGTCGGCCCAGTTCTTCGGCACCCGCCAGGACCTCAAGGGCAACTACCTGTACCGGATGGCCGGAGCGGTGTTCGGCATCTACGGCAACACCGCCGCCGAAGCGCTCTACCCGAGCTTCACCAACGACTCCACCGGCGTCCCGCTGACCGGGGCCAACAACTACACGTTCCGGTTCCCGAAGGGGCAGCTGCCGCCGGTCAACGCTTTCTGGTCACTGACCGTCTACGAGCTGCCGCAGAGCATGCTGGTGGCCAACCCGATCAACCGCTACCTGATCAACTCGCCGATGCTGCCGAGCCTGGTCGCCGATCCCGACGGCGGATACACGTTCTACATCCAGAACAGTTCACCGGGGCTGGACCGGGAAGCGAACTGGCTGCCCGCGCCGAAGGGGCCGTTCTCGCTGGTGCTGCGCCTGTACTGGCCGAAGCCCGACGCACTGAACGGCACATGGAAGCCGCCGCAGCCGCAAAAGGTCTAACCTGGCGCCGGTGAAGCAGGCCGACCTGGTGCTCTCCGGTGGCGGCGTCAAGGGCATCGCCCTGGTCGGCGCCGTCTCGGCACTCGTCGACGCGGGCTATGTGCCGCAGCGCATCTCCGGCACGTCCGCAGGCGCCCTGGTCGGCGCGGTGCTCGCGGGTGCCGCGCAGCGCGGCGACCTGACGTCGCGACAGCTCGAGGACCTGGCGCTGCGCATCGACTACCGCGCCTTCCTCGACCCGGGGCCGATCGAACGGGTGCCGGTGCTGGGCCCGGCGTGGGGAGTGCTCAGCGGCGGCGGCATCTACCGGGGCGAGGCGTTGCGGCGCTGGGTGGCCGAGCAACTCGCCGGCTTCGGGGTGACGACGTTCGCCGACCTGGCCATCGACGATCCGCAGCTGCCGCCGGAGCAGCGCTACCGGCTGGTGGTGACGGTCGCCGACGTCACCCGCGGCGAGCTGGTCCGGCTGCCGTGGGACTACGAGCGCGTCTACGGCCTCGACCCCGACGAACAGAACGTCGCCGACGCGGTCCGCGCGTCGACCGCGATCCCGTTCTTCTTCCATCCCGAGACGCTGACCAGCGCCGACGGCACCACCTCCACGCTCGTCGACGGCGGGCTGCTGTCCAACTTCCCGATCGACTCGCTGGACCGCACCGACGGGGCGAAGCCTCGCTGGCCGACGTTCGGCGTGACGCTGCTGCCCACGCTGCCGGCCGAGTCCGACCAGGTGATCCCGGCGCTGCGGCCGCTGCATCTGCTCGGCTCCCCGACGCTGCTCGAGCAGGTGCTGACCACGATCCTGGTCGGGCGGGACCAGGCCTACCTGAACCAGCCGTGGGTCAGCGTCCGCACGATCCGGATCGACACCCGCGAGGTCGGGGTCCTCGACTTCGGCCTCACCGTCGCCGAGAAACGCACCCTCTACCTCAAGGGTCTGCGGGCGGGGGAGGACTTCCTGACCACGTGGGACTGGGCGGACTACGTCGACCGGTACCGGTGAAGGCGCGCAGCTACCGCCCGCGCCTGCGCAGGTAGCGCTCGAACTCGGCCGCCAGCGCGTCGCCGTCGATCTTGCCCAGCGCCTCGTTCATGTCGACCTCCGCGTCGCCGCGCTCCTCGAGCGACTGCACGTACTCGGCGATCTCGTCGTCCTCTGAGGTCATCTCGGTGACCGCCTGCTCCCACTCCTCGGCCTGGGCCGGCAGATCGGCCAGCGGCACCTCGATGTCGAGAACGTCCTCGACGCGGCGCAGCAGTGCGACGGTCGCCTTGGGGTTCGGCGGCTGCGACACGTAGTGCGGTACGGCGGCCCAGAACGTCACCGCGGGGATGCCCGCCTGCACACAGGCGTCCTGGAACACGCCCGCAATGCCGGTCGGCCCCTCGTACCGGGTCTCCTCGAGGCCGAACGTCTTGGCCGAATCCGGCGAGTAGGCCGCTCCCGACACCGGCACCGGGCGCGTGTGCGGCGTGTCGGCCAGCAGCGCGCCCAGGATCACCACGGTCTGCACGTTGAGCTTGTCGGCGATGGCCAGCAGTTCCGCGCAGAAGGTCCGCCACCGCATGTTGGGCTCCACGCCGTGCATCAGCACGATGTCACGGTCGGCGCCCGGCGGGCGGCAGTGCGAGATCCGCATCGACGGCCACACCAACTCCCGGGTCACCCCGTCCACCTGGCGGATCACCGGGCGGTTGACCTGATAGTCGTAGTAGGCCTCGTCGTCGATCTCGACGATCGTCTCCGCCTCCCAGATGGCATCCAGATGCTCCAGGGCATCGCTGGCCGCGTCTCCGGCGTCGTTCCAGCCCTCGAACGCGGCGACGACGATGGTGTCGCGCAGGTCAGGGAGGTCGGGTCGCTTCGGACCGCCGAAATCCGAGGGGGTCACCAATCCAGCGTAAGCCCTGCGTGGGTCAGATGACGGGCATCGACCCGCGCCCCGGCGCGCGGTCGGCGAAATAGCCCCAGCGGGCTCCTGGTTACCCTTGGAGACGGCGACTGGGCCGACACCGTCGAGTGGGCCGGCGCGCACGACGCCGTGAACGCCGAGCGGGGGTGTCGGTGCCGGTCGCAGCGACGAGGTGGGCGTCCAGACGTCGATCGGGAGACGACGTTAGACTTTTCTCCGTCGAGAGGCGTTGCAACGGGTTCCGGTGATGAGCCGGTATCCGCCACGCTCGGCAGAGTCAAGGACGCCTTCCGTAATGGAAGGAACGCTTGTGGACATCCCTGAGACGGACGCCTTCGCGCCGAACATCCGTCCCGACTGCACCGACGCGCTGACGGCCGCTCTGCGCCGGCGGATCATGGTGATCGACGGCGCGATGGGCACCGCGATCCAGCGGGACCGGCCCGACGAGGCCGGCTACCGCGGCGAGCGGTTCAAGGACTGGCCGAGCGATCTGGTCGGCAACAACGATCTGCTCACGCTGACGCAGCCGCACATCATCGCCGCGATCCACCGCGAATATCTCGAGGCGGGTGCCGACATCCTCGAGACCAACACGTTCAATGCGAACGCGGTCTCGCTGTCCGACTACGGCATGGAGGAGTTCGCCTACGAGCTGAACTACGCCGGCGCGGCCCTGGCCCGGGCCGCCTGCGACGAGTTCGGCACCGAGGACAAGCCCCGCTACGTCGCCGGCGCGCTCGGGCCCACGACGCGCACCGCGTCGATCTCGCCGGACGTCAACGATCCCGGCGCGCGCAACGTCTCCTACGACCAACTGGTCGCCGCCTACCTCGATGCCGCCCGAGGCCTGGTCGACGGCGGCGCGGACCTGCTGATCGTCGAGACGATCTTCGACACGCTCAACGCCAAGGCGGCGATCTTCGCGATCGAGACGTTGTTCGAGGACCGCGGGCGCCGCTGGCCGGTGATCGTCTCGGGCACCATCACCGACGCCTCAGGACGGACGCTGTCGGGCCAGGTCACCGAGGCGTTCTGGAACTCGGTCCGGCATGCCAAGCCGCTCGCGGTCGGCCTCAACTGCGCCCTGGGCGCGCCGGAGATGCGGCCCTACCTCGCCGAGATGTCGCGGATCGCGGACACCTTCGTGTCCTGCTACCCGAACGCCGGGCTGCCCAACGCCTTCGGCGAATACGACGAGTCGCCGAAGCGTCAGGCCGGTTACGTCGCCGATTTCGCCGAGGCGGGCCTGGTCAACATGGTCGGCGGCTGCTGCGGGACGACGCCGGCGCACATCGCCGAGATCGCCGAGGTCGTCGAGGGCCAGGCCCCCCGCGACGTGCCGGAGATCCCGGTGGCGACCCGGCTCTCGGGCCTGGAGCCGCTGAACATCACCGAGGACTCGCTGTTCGTCAACATCGGTGAGCGCACCAACATCACGGGCTCGGCGCGGTTCCGCAACCTCATCAAGGCCGAGGACTACGACACCGCGCTGTCGGTGGCGCTGCAGCAGGTCGAGGTCGGCGCGCAGGTCATCGACATCAACATGGACGAGGGGATGATCGACGGCGTCGCCGCGATGGACCGCTTCACCAAGCTGATCGCCGCCGAGCCCGACATCAGCCGTGTGCCGGTGATGATCGACTCCTCCAAGTGGGAGGTCATCGAGGCCGGCCTGAAGAACGTGCAGGGCAAGCCGATCGTCAACTCCATCTCCATGAAGGAGGGCGAGGAGAAGTTCGTCCGCGAGGCACGGCTGTGCCGCAAGTACGGCGCCGCCGTCGTCGTGATGGCCTTCGACGAGCAGGGGCAGGCCGACAACCTGGAGCGGCGCAAGGAGATCTGCGGACGCGCCTACCGCATCCTCACCGAGGAGGTCGGCTTCCCGGCCGAGGACATCGTCTTCGACCCGAACTGCTTCGCGCTGGCGACGGGCATCGAGGAGCACGCCAGTTACGGGATCGACTTCATCGACGCCTGCGCGTGGATCAAGGAGAACCTTCCGGCGGTACACATCTCCGGCGGTATCTCGAACGTGTCGTTCTCGTTCCGCGGCAACAACCCCGTCCGCGAGGCGATCCACGCGGTGTTCCTGTTCCACGCCATCAAGGCCGGCCTGGACATGGGCATCGTCAACGCCGGCGCGCTGATGCCCTACGACTCGATCGACCCCGAGTTGAAGGAGCGCATCGAGGACGTGGTGCTGAACCGTCGCGAGGACGCGGCCGAGAGGCTGCTGGAGATCGCCGAGCGGTTCAACAAGTCGGAGAAGGGCGAGGACCCCGCCGCGGCGGAGTGGCGCTCGCTCCCGGTCCGCGAGCGGATCACCCACGCCCTGGTCAAGGGCATCGACGCCCATGTCGACGACGACACCGAGGAACTGCGCGCCGAGATCGCCGCGGCCGGTGGCCGGCCGATCGAGGTGATCGAGGGCCCGCTGATGGACGGGATGAACGTCGTGGGCGACCTCTTCGGCTCGGGCAAGATGTTCCTGCCCCAGGTCGTGAAGTCGGCGCGGGTGATGAAGAAGGCCGTGGCGTACCTGCTGCCCTACATCGAGGCGGAGAAGGCGGAGAATGGCGCGACGGCCGCCAAGGACACCAACGGCACGATCATCATGGCGACCGTCAAGGGCGACGTCCACGACATCGGCAAGAACATCGTCGGAGTCGTGTTGCAGTGCAACAACTTCGAGGTGATCGACCTCGGTGTGATGGTGCCCGCCCGCAAGATCCTGGACGCGGCCAAGGAGCACGACGCCGATATCATCGGCCTGTCCGGACTTATCACGCCGTCCCTGGACGAAATGGTCAACTTCGCCGTCGAGATGGAACGCGAGGGGCTGGAGATCCCGCTGCTGATCGGCGGGGCGACGACGTCGCGCGCGCACACGGCGGTCAAGGTGGCGCCGCGCCGCAGCGGACCGGTGGTCTGGGTGAAGGACGCGTCGCGCTCGGTTCCGGTCGCGGCGGCGCTTCTGGACGACAGGCAGCGCCCCGCTCTGCTCGAGGCCACCGAGAAGGACTACGCGTCGCTGCGTGAACGGCACGCGCAGAAGACCGAGCGGCCGATGCTGACGCTGGAGAAGGCGCGGGCGAACCGCACGCCGATCGACTGGGACGGCTATACGCCGCCGGTACCGGCGCAGGGCCTCGGCGTGCGGGAGTTCCTGGACTACGACGTGGCCGAGCTCCGCGAGTACATCGACTGGCAGCCGTTCTTCAACGCCTGGGAGATGAAGGGCCGGTTCCCCGACATCCTCAACAACCCGGCGTCCGGCGAGACCGCCCGCAAGCTGTACGAGGACGCCCAGGAGATGCTCGACACCCTGATCAAGGAGAAGTGGCTGACCGCCAACGGGGTGATCGGCTTCTTTCCGGCGAACGCGGTCGGTGACGACATCGAGGTCTACACCGACGACAGCCGTACCGAGGTGCTGACGACGCTGCACAACCTGCGTCAGCAGGGCCAGCATCGCGACGGCATCCCGAACCGCAGCCTCGGCGACTTCATCGCCCCCAGGCAGACCGGTCTGGCCGACTACGTCGGCGCCTTCGCGGTCACCGCGGGTCTGGGCAGCGCGGACAAGATCGTCGAGTTCAAGGCGGCCCACGACGACTACAACGCGATCCTGCTGGAGTCGCTCGCCGACCGGCTGGCCGAGGCGTTCGCCGAACGGATGCATCAGCGGGTCCGTACGGAGTTCTGGGGATACCAGCCCGAGGAGCACCTCGACAACGAGGATCTCATCGGGGAGAAGTACCGCGGGATCCGTCCGGCCCCCGGCTACCCGGCCTGCCCCGAGCACACCGAGAAGGCCACGCTGTGGGAGTTGATGGACGTCAAGACGCGCACCGGCATAGAGCTGACCGAGTCGATGGCGATGTGGCCCGGCGCCGCGGTCAGCGGCTGGTACTTCTCGCACCCGCAGTCGCAGTACTTCGTCGTCGGCCGGCTGGCTCAGGACCAGGTCGCCGACTACGCGAAGCGCAAGGGCTGGACCCTGGTCGAGGCGGAGCGCTGGCTCGCCCCCAACCTCGGCTACAACCCGGAGGACTGAGCCGCGCGCGTCAGTCCCGGTAGACGACGACGTTGTCGGTGACGGCGTTGCGCGGGATGTCGAGGAAGTTCGCCGCGAAGGTGGGGTCGGCGTAGCCGATGCAGATGCCGCACAACACCGTCAGTTCGGCGGGGATGTCGAGCTGTTCGCGGACGACCTCCGGATAGAGCGCGGTGGAGACCTGCACACAGGTGTCCAGGCCGCGGTCGGTGAGCGCGAGCAGCAGCGTCTGCAGGAACATGCCGACGCCGATCGCGTCGGCGAACCCCAGGTCCTGGTGCATGCACACGATGCCGGCGACCGGCGCGTGGAAGAAGTCCCAGTTGCGCAGCTGGGCGTTCCACCGGCCCGCGGTGTCCTCGCGGGCGACGCCCATCGCGCCGTAGACCAGCGCCCCCAGCTGACGGCGCAGGTGGATGTGGGACTGCGGGATACCCATCGCGGGCGGCGGGGTGGCGCGCACCGCGGCGGCGAGCGCGCCGCCGAGGCGGTCGCGCCGGGCGCCGGTTGCCAGGAACAGCCGCCACGGTTGAATGTTGGAATTCGAGGGCGCCCGCATCGCCAGCGTCAACGCCTCGTCGAGAAGTTCCCGGGGTACCGGCTTGTCGGGCAGGAACATTCGCGTGGAGTGCCTGCGCCTGATCACACCGTCGAGATCGGGCATGGTGCCTCCTATCGGGCCGCGGGCACGCGGCGGTCCTTGCGCGCCTCGAGTTCGGCATCGTCGACCAGGACGAACATCTCGACGCCGGGGCGGCAGAGCATGGTGACCAGGAACCGCAGCGGTACGTCGTCGCGGTTGTTGCCGTCGGAGTAGTGGATGACGTCGCCGCCCGGCTCCCAGAACGCCTCGCCGGCGGTGATGACGCGGGGCGCCTCCCCTTCGAGTTCGAACAGCATCTCGCCCTCGAGGACGTAGCCGAAACACGGTCCGCCGGGGTGCCGGTGCGGGGGTGCGCCGGCGTCACCGGGACCCCACTCGATGACCGCGGTCATCGCCTCGGCGCCGGCGGGAATGTGGGGCGGCGTGACGGATTGCAGCACGGTCATCGCCTTCATCACTCGTTGCATCTGGTCGGACATGGCGGGCCTTCCGGTCGTCGGCGGATCTTCTCCTTCGACCGTGGCACCGCGGCGAGCCCGGGGGACCCTTGACAGTCCGTAGTCTGACCGCGGCCCCGGGTGCGCGGTTCGCGCCGCGGGGCCGATTCATGACACAATCGCCGAGTGCGAGCGGTGTTGTGGGACATGGACGGCACGCTCGTCGATTCCGAAAAGCTGTGGGACATATCACTGTCCGCGCTCTACCAGTCGCTGGGCGGCTCGATGAGCCGCGAGACGAGGACCGCACTGGTCGGCGCTTCCGCCGACGAGACGATGGCCACGGTGTACACCGAGCTGGGTCTCGAACTCGACCCGCACGCGATGGCCGAGTCGATTCGCTGGCTGCACGAGCACACCGCCGGGTTGTTCGACGGCGGACTGCCGTGGTGTGACGGTGCCCGCGAAATGCTGGAAGCGCTTGCGGCCGACGGCACCCCGATGGCGCTGGTGACCAACACCCAGCGCGCGCTGACCGAGCGGGCTCTCAACAGCATTGGCCGCCACTATTTTTCGGTGACCGTGTGCGCCGACGAAGTACCCAGCGGCAAACCCGCGCCCGATCCCTACCTGCGCGCGGCCGATCTGCTCGGGCTCTCCGCGTCGGAGTGCCTGGCCGTCGAGGACTCGGTCACCGGTACCGCGGCGGCGGAGAAGGCCGGTTGCGCCGTGCTGGTGGTGCCCAACGACGTGCCGGTGCCCCGGGGTATCCGGCGAAGGCACGCCGATTCGCTGGCCGGCCTGGACGCCGACGCGCTACGCCGCATCTACCGCGAGATCGACCGGGAACTGCGCAGCGCGTAAAGACGCGCACTTATGGGAATGCCCTCCCCTGTCGATCGCGAGTGATTGAATGTGACGCGTATCACGCAACGGCGCGGGAAGGGTGTGTGATGGCCGGTCAAGGTGGTCCTGCAGCAGATGGACCGGAGATCTTCTCCGGGGACGAGCAGTTCTCGTCGGGCAAGACGGCGATCCGGATCGCGTCGGTCGCGGCGCTCGGCGGCCTGCTGTTCGGTTACGACAGCGCGGTGATCAACGGCGCGGTCGACTCCATTCAGGAGGATTTCGGCATCGGCAACGCCGAACTCGGCTTCGCGGTCGCCTCGGCCCTGCTGGGCGCCGCCGCGGGTGCGATGACCGCGGGACGGATCGCCGACCGGATCGGCCGGATCGCGGTGATGAAGATCGCCGCGGTGCTGTTCCTCATCAGTGCCTTCGGCACCGGTTTCGCCCACGAGGTGTGGACCGTGGTGCTGTTCCGGATCGTCGGCGGTATCGGGGTCGGCGTCGCGTCGGTGATCGCGCCCGCCTACATCGCCGAGACGTCACCCCCGGGCATCCGTGGCCGACTCGGCTCGCTGCAGCAGCTGGCCATCGTGTCGGGCATCTTCGCGTCCTTTGCGATCAACTATCTGCTGCAGTGGCTCGCCGGCGGACCCAACGAGCCGCTGTGGTTCGGCCTCGACGCGTGGCGGTGGATGTTCCTGGCCATGGCGCTGCCTGCGGTCCTGTACGGCGTGCTGGCCTTCACCATCCCCGAGTCGCCGCGCTATCTCGTTGCCAGTCACAAGATCCCCGAGGCCCGCCGGGTGCTGACGATGTTGCTGGGGCAGAAGAACCTGGAGATCACGATCTCCCGCATCCAGGAGACGCTGGAACGCGAGGACAAGCCGTCCTGGCGCGACCTCAAGAAGCCGACCGGCGGCATCTACGGCATCGTCTGGGTGGGCCTGGGTCTGTCGATCTTCCAGCAGTTCGTCGGCATCAATGTGATCTTCTACTACAGCAACGTGCTGTGGCAGGCCGTCGGCTTCAGCGCCGATGACTCCGCGATCTTCACGGTGATCACCTCGGTCATCAACGTGCTCACGACGCTGATCGCGATCGCCCTGATCGACAAGATCGGGCGCAAGCCGCTGCTGCTGATCGGCTCGACGGGCATGGCGATCACGCTCATCACGATGGCCGTGATCTTCGGCAACGCGACGCTCAACCCGGACGGCACCCCCAGCCTGTCCGGCGCCTCGGGGACGATTGCGCTGATCGCGGCCAATCTGTTCGTCGTCGCGTTCGGCATGTCGTGGGGTCCGGTGGTGTGGGTGCTGCTCGGCGAGATGTTCCCGAACCGGATCCGTGCCGCGGCGCTGGGCCTGGCCGCCGCCGGCCAGTGGGCGGCCAACTGGCTCATCACCGTCACGTTCCCCGGCCTGCGCGAGCACCTCGGCCTGGCCTACGGCTTCTACGGGCTGTGCGCGGTGCTGTCCGGACTGTTCGTCTGGCGCTGGGTGATGGAGACCAAGGGCGTGTCGCTGGAGGACATGCACGGCGAAATCCTCCACGAGAACAAGACCGCGGCCTCCTGAGACCGCGGCCCGTCGCGGGCCACACCGCCGCGGCGTGACACAATCGGCCAACGTGAAGACCTTCGATGACCTGTTCGCAGAGTTGAGCGAGCGGGCCCGCACCCGGCCGGCAGGCAGCGGCACCGTCGCCGCTCTGGACGCGGGCGTGCACGGCATCGGCAAGAAGATCCTCGAGGAGGCCGGCGAGGTGTGGCTGGCCGCCGAGCACGAGAGCGACGAGGCGCTGGCCGAAGAGGTCAGTCAGCTTCTCTACTGGACCCAGGTGCTGCTGCTCGCGCGCGGTCTCACCCTCGACGACGTGTATCGGACGTTGTGACGTGGCCCAGAACCTGCGTGTCGCCGTCCCCAACAAGGGCACCCTCAGCGAACCGGCCGCCGCGATCCTCTCCGAGGCCGGCTACCGGCGCCGCACCGACGCCAAGGATCTGACCGTCGTCGATCCGGTCAACCAGGTCGAGTTCTTCTTCCTGCGGCCCAAGGACATTGCGATCTACGTCGGGTCGGGCCAGCTCGACCTGGGCATCACCGGCCGCGATCTGGCGCTGGAGTCCGACGCACCCGTGCGGGAGCGCCTCGCGCTGGGCTTCGGATCATCGACGTTCCGCTACGCCGCCCCGGCCGGGCGGACGTGGCGGGTGGAGGACCTCGCCGGTAGACGCATCGCCACCTCGTTCCCGAACCTGGTGCGAAAAGATCTGGCGGCCCGCGGAATCGAAGCCACCGTGATCCGCCTCGACGGCGCGGTGGAGATCTCGGTGCAACTCGGCGTGGCCGACGCGATCGCCGACGTGGTCGGCTCCGGCCGCACCCTGGGCCTGCACGACCTCGCCGCGTTCGGTGACTCGCTGTGCGACTCCGAGGCGGTGCTGATCGAGCGCGCCGACGACAGCGGTGACGCCGAGAAGGGCACCGCGCGCGATCAGCTGGTGGCCCGGGTGCAGGGAGTGGTGTTCGGTCAGCAGTACCTGATGCTCGATTACGACTGTCCCCGTTCGGTTCTCGAGCGCGCCGCCGAGGTCACACCGGGGCTCGAGTCGCCGACGATCGCGCCGCTGGCCGATCCCGACTGGGTCGCCGTGCGCGCGCTGGTGCCACGCCGGGACGTCAACGCGATCATGGACGAACTCGCCGCGATCGGCGCCAAAGCAATCCTCGCCTCGGACATCAGGTTCTGCCGCTTCTAGATCATCGACGCCGCTCACGCGCGGGGCGGCCGTGTTAGCGTCGCCGTGTCCAACCACGGGGAGGTCCGATGACGCAGGTCCTTGTTCTTGTGTTCGCACTCCTGATCGGCGTGATCGCCGGCCTGCGCGCCATGACCGCCCCTGCCGCCGTGGCGTGGGGAGCCTTCCTCGGCTGGATCGACGTCGACGGCAAGTGGTCGGAATGGATGGCGCACCCCATCACGGTGACGGTGCTGACCATTCTCCTCGTCGGTGAACTGATCACCGACCAGCTGCCCAAGACGCCGAGCCGCAAGGTGCCGCCGCAGTTCATCGCCCGGGTCGTCACGGGCGGCTTCGCCGGCGCCGTCATCGGAAGCGCCTCCTTCCACACCTTCATCGGGACCGGTGCGGGCATGATCGGCGCCGTGCTCGGCACCCTGGCCGGCGCCGAACTGCGCAGCAGGGTCGCCGCGGTCCGCGGCGGCAACGACCGTCCCGGCGCGTTCATCGAGGACGCGCTCGCCGTGGTCGGGGGCTTTCTCGTCGCCTTCCTCGTCAGCCTGGTGTAGCGGATGGCTCAGCGATTCGACGCGATCATCGTCGGCGCCGGGCAGGCCGGACCGCCGCTGGCCGGCCGGCTCACCGAAGCGGGCCAGACCGTGGCGGTGATCGAACGCAAACTCGTCGGCGGCACCTGCGTCAACTACGGCTGCATCCCGACAAAGACGCTCGTCGCCAGCGCGCACGCCGCGCACATCGCGCGACGGGGCGCCGACTTCGGGATCGGCACCGGGACCGTGACCGTCGACATGACCGCGGTCAAAGCACGCAAGGACCGCATCAGCACCGGCGACCGCGAGGGCGTCGAGTCGTGGCTCGAGGGCATGCCCGGCTGCACGCTGATCCGCGGCCACGCCCGCTTCGAGGATCCGCACACCCTGCGGGTCGGCGATCAGGTCCTCGAGGCCGACCGCATCTTCCTCAACGTCGGCGGCCGCGCCGTGGCGCCCGAGCTGCCCGGCCTGGCCGACATCGACTATCTGACGAACGTGGGAATCCTCGACCTCGACGTGGTGCCCGAGCACCTGGTGATCATCGGCGGCAGTTACATCGCGCTGGAGTTCGCCCAGATGTACCGCCGGTTCGGTGCCGAGGTCACGGTCATCGAGAAGGGGCCGAGGCTGACCTCACGGGAGGACGAGGACGTCTCGGCGGCGATCAGGGAGATCCTGGAAGCCGAGGGCATTCACGTCGTCGTCGGTGCCGACGCGATGTCGTTCGCCAAGCAGTCAGGAGGATTCACCGTCACGCCTCGGAACGGGGCGGCTCCGATCAGCGGTTCGCACCTGCTCGTCGCGGTGGGGCGCCGGCCCAACACCGACGATCTCGGGCTCGAGGCGGCGGGCGTCGAGACCGACGGGCGTGGCTACATCGTGGTCGACGACCAGTTGCGCACCAGCGTCGGGCACATCTGGGCGATGGGGGACTGCAACGGTCGCGGTGCGTTCACCCACACGTCCTACAACGACTTCGAGATCGTGGCGGCCAATCTGCTCGACGACGACCCGCGCCGGGTCAGCGACCGGGTCACCACGTACGCGCTCTACATCGATCCGCCGCTCGGTCGCGCCGGCATGAGTGCCGACGAGGTGCGCCGCTCCGGGCGAAAAGCGTTGGTGGGCAAGCGGCCGATGACCCGGGTCGGGCGCGCGGTGGAGAAGGGGGAGACGCAGGGCTTCATGAAGGTCGTCGTCGACGCCGATACCGAGCAGATCCTCGGCGCGGCGATCCTCGGGGTGGGCGGCGACGAGGTGATCCAGGACATCCTCGACGTCATGACCGCCAAGCTGCCGTACACGGCGATCTCACGCACGATGCACATCCACCCCACGGTCAGCGAGTTGGTGCCCACGATGCTGCAGGAGCTGAAACCGCTGAACTGATCCGCGGCCTTGACTGTGGCTTGAGTCACAGTAATATGACCACTGGTCATATTAAGCCTGGGAGGCGCGATGCCCACGGTCACCTGGTCTCGTCTCGGCGGAGAACGCCGCGCCGCGGTGGTGGCCGCCGCAGAGGCGGAGTTCGCCGAGCACGGCTTCTCGCGCGGCAGCCTCAACGTCATCGCGCGGCGCGCGGGCGTGGCCAAGGGCAGCCTCTTCCAATACTTCGCGGACAAACGCGACCTGTACGCCCACATCACCGACGTGGGCAGCCAGCGAGTGCGGTCCTACATGGAAGACCAGATCCGCGTGCTCGACCCAGGCCGGCCCTTCTTCGAGTTCCTCACGGACCTGCTCGACGTGTGGGTCGCCTACTTCGCCGAGCATCCCCGTGAGCGGGCACTGCATGCGGCGTCGAGCTTCGAGGTCGACACCGACGCCAGGGTCAGCGTGCGGGCCGTGGTGCACCGGCACTACCTCGAGGTGCTTCGGCCGCTGGTGCACGACGCGCGTGAGCGGGGCGATCTGCGGGCGGACGCCGACGTCGACGCCCTGCTGTCGCTGCTGCTGATGCTGCTGCCGCACCTCGCGCTGGCGCCCTATGTGCGCGGCATGGACCCGGTGCTCGGTCTCGACGAGATGTCCGCCGAGCAGCCCGCGCTGGTCGTGCGGCGGTATGTGGCCGTGCTCGCCGCGGCGTTCGGGCGTTCCGCGCTCAGCGCACCCCAGACCCTGCCAACCGGAAACCTCGGAGGAGAACACGCATATGACTAGGACACGTTCGGACTCGCTGGCCGCAGGCGGCCTCAACTGGGACAGCCTGCCGCTCAAGCTCTTCGCCGGCGGCAACGCGAAGTTCTGGAATCCCGCCGACATCGACTTCTCCCGGGACCGCGCCGACTGGGAGGCGCTGACGGACCTCGAACGCGAATGGGCCACCCGGCTGTGCGCCCAGTTCATCGCCGGGGAGGAGGCGGTCACCCAGGACATCCAGCCGTTCATGGCGGCGATGCGCGCCGAGGGCCGCCTCGGCGACGAGATGTATCTGACGCAGTTCGCCTTCGAGGAGGCCAAGCACACCCAGGTGTTCCGGCTGTGGCTGGACGCGGTCGGGGTCACCGAGGACCTGCAGGTCCTCCTCGACGACCTGCCGACCTACCGGACGATCTTCTACGAGGAGCTGCCCGCGTCGCTGGACGCGCTGGCCACCGATCCGTCCCCTGCGGCTCAGGTGCGTGCGTCGGCGACCTACAACCACGTGATCGAAGGCATGATGGCGTTGACGGGATACTATGCGTGGCACCGGATCTGCGTGGACAACAACATCCTTCCCGGCATGCAGGAACTGGTCCGCAGGATCGGCGACGACGAACGTCGTCACATGGCGTGGGGCACGTTCACCTGCCGGCGGCACGTCGCGGCCGACGACGGCAACTGGGCGGTGTTCGAGAACCGGATGAACGAGCTCATCCCGTTGGCGCTGCAGAACACCGACGACGCCTACGACCTCTACGACGAGGTGCCGTTCGGCCTCCAGAAGGAGGAGTTCCAGGAGTACGCCGCCGACAAGGGTATGCGCCGATTCGGCACCATCAGCAGCGCCCGCGGGCGTCCGCTGGCCGAGATCGACATCGACTACACGCCGCTGCAGCTCGAGGACACCTTCGCCGACGAGGACCGCAAGGCGCTGGCCGCCTCTGCGTGAGGCTCACGCCGCTGTGGTGACCGCCCGGCCGGCGATGAGCTGCGCGGTCACCTCAGCGACCCGCGCGCCGAGGTGGCGACACGTCGCCACATCGGCGGGATGGACGCCGTCGGCGTCGGCGTCCACGTCGGTGGACGCACCTGCTCCTAGCCAGAAACCGAGCCGGTTCGGATCGAGCTCGCTGCCCGCCGAACTGTTCCAGCCCGGGCCCAGCCCCAGATTCACCCAGTGCATGTGGTGCTGCGCGGCGAAGACGGCCAGTGAGATCAGCGTGTGCATCTTGTCGCCGCTCTTGGCGCCGGAGTTGGTGAATCCCGCGCCGATCTTGTCGCGCCAGGCCCCGGTGACGCACCGCCTACCGGTCTTCTCGGCGAAGGCCTGGAATCCCGACGACACATTGCCCATGTAGGTGGCGCTACCGAACACGATCGCATCGGCGGTGTCGAGGGTGTGCCAGTCGGCGTCGGTCATGTCGGTCACCACGACCGGGGTGACCGCCGCACCCGTCGAAACGGCGCCTGCGACAACGGAACCGGCCAGCACCGCGGTGTGTCCGAAGCCGGACTGGTAGGCGACGGCGACGAGCGGAGCGCGCATCACGACCGACCTTCGGAGTTCAGGACGTCGAGCCGGCGGGCCGTCCAGTCGGGCAGTGCCTCGCCTGCGAGGTGGGCTTCGAGACGGTCGAGGTAGGCGTGGGTGCCGCCGCGGAAGCCGCCGGCGCTGCGTACGCCCAGGCCTCGGTGGCTGAACCGCAGCAGCGTCCCGTCCTGACCGTCGGGGACGAGTTCGTAACGGACGGTACCGTCTTCGACGATCGGCTGCCGCCATTCGTGCTCCAACACGTGCGGCGGATCCCACACCAGGATGCGGCCGGTCATCCGCTTGCGTTCTGGCGGCAGGGGCGGCCCGTCGGCAACCATGTCGATCAGCCCGCCCTCGAAAGGTTCGATCGTGGTGTCTCCGAACCACTCTCGTCGCTGCACGGGATCGGTGATGGCGGCCCAGACGACCTCGACGGGAAAGGGGAGTCGCCGTTCGAACCGCAGGACCGCGCGGTCCCCGTCGATGGTGATGCGGCCCTCCCGCTCAGTCATCGGATGTCCCGTGGCTGCGGTGGAGGTGGCTTTCCAACGCGTCGAGGTGACCGGTCCAGTAGCGCCGGTACTGCTCGATCCAGGCGTCGATGGCCACCAGCCCGTCGGGCCGTAATGCATAGATGCGTCGCTGTGCCTCGGGCCGGACCTCGACCAACCCGACCTCGCGCAGCACGCGCAGATGGCGGGAGACAGTGGGTTGCGTCAGTCCGGGAAGGGCTGCGACGAGCTCGCCCGCCGTGCGTTCCCCGTCGGCCAGGCTATCCAGGAGTACCCGCCGACTCGGCTCGGCGACCGCCTCGAACACGTCCATGGCGATAGTATTGCATCTGATCTATATAGATGCAAGCGAATGCAGGTGATGGTCATTGATGGAAATTCCACTGGCCGCAGTCGCGCGCCATCACATCGTTGACGTCGACCCGCATCCCCCCGACCAGCGGGCCCGGATTCGATGCGGTGTCCACCACCCGCTGATAGAGCACGGCGGCGGGGTGAATCCGGTTGCCCGACCACGCCCGCGTCTGCCACGCCCACCGGTACCCAGGGATGCCCGACTGCCCGACGACACCGTCGGCGATCGCCCACTGACAGACATCGATACCACCGTAGACGCCGGTGCGCTGCACCCCGAGTACCGCGTTGATACCGCGAAACCACTGCAGCGCCAAGGTGTTCCAGGTGTTGCGGTCGATGTCCTCGTCGATGGTGAAGAAGACGGGTGCGCTGCGGCCGCCCCCGGCCGCGGTGTGCAACTGCCACGCGGTGCGCGCGTCGGCGACGCCGCCGGCGTAGCCGCGCGTGAAGTCCGACGGCGCCGTGCCGCCGGGTTTGCCGTACTGGTAGTTGCTGACGATCACCAGTCCCGCGGCGGTGAGCGCCCGGGCGTAGGGGAGTGTGATCGGCTTGGCGCCGAACGAGGATCCGGGGCGCGACAGCGACACGTAGTTGACCACGCCGGCGTGACCGGCTGCCCGGATGTCCTGGGCCGGGATCTGGCGTGCGGCGAAGTCGATCAGCGTGGGGGCCGCGGCCGCCGCGCGCGGCGCCCCGGGGCCGAGCGCAGCCGCACCCAGCCCGGCGAGCGCCGACGCCGCGGTGGCGTAACGCAGGGCGTCCCGCCGCGACAGCAGCCGGATGCCGGGGTCGGCCGGCTGGTCATGCACGGCGTGATGTTAACAATGTGACTGGTGTTACCCGTGTAACCACGCGGTCGCGTCGAGGTTCGGGTTTCACCCCGTTTACCGTCTAGAGGTCCCCGGAATAGTCGGCAGTGATCCAGCGGTCGGGGCGAACGGTGAACAGCACGCTCTCCTCGTCGCCCATTCCCTGTACGAATGCACGTCCGCCTTCATCGCCCAGATAGCGGATGGCGATGGCTTCGCGCACGTCCAGTGGCGCAGGCATCGCGGTGTCGACGACTGTGCCCTCGACGACGACGTATTGGTAGGGCGGCTCTTCCCGCTGCACGACCAGTGTCACCACACCCGCCTGCCGGATGAGGCGGGCTTTCCGTGACGACGCTCCGGTATTGATTCGGACGTGCCCGTCGGCGTAGTCGTACCAGATCGGGACGCTGGCCGGCGGCCTACCGTCGGATGC
The DNA here is from genome assembly GCF_010729305.1 of Mycolicibacterium psychrotolerans. Lineage (NCBI taxonomy): Bacteria > Bacillati > Actinomycetota > Actinomycetes > Mycobacteriales > Mycobacteriaceae > Mycobacterium > Mycolicibacterium psychrotolerans. Next base: position 3,298,940 of record NZ_AP022574.1, read on the forward strand.
TGCGACCGCCAGAACTCCGATGTGCGTGTCCGCGAGAAAGCTCTGCCGTTCCTGTTCCGTGAAGGCCTTCATGGTCGAGCCAACAGAGTCGCTGGCCGCCGTTATTCCGCTACGGACCCGGGAAAGCCGACGGCCATGTTCACCCGCGCCGCTGCACCAGCAGCGTCTGCGCGCAGGTTCCGATGAATCCGCCGCGGTCGAAGATCTCCGCCGTCGTCACCCCGATGCCGTCGGGCCCGATCGACCCGCGGGCCCGCAACCCGAAGTCGTCGCCGTCGGGCAACCGGTGCAGATGCACCACGGTGTCGGTGTTCATGAACACGAACTGCTCCGGATCCAGGGCCGCCCCGATGCCGTTGGCGCAGTCCACCACCATCGCCAAGCGCTGCAGTGCGGTCGTCGGTTCCGAATCCACCAGCGGCACAAGCGGACTGATCCACGCCTCGGCGGCGGCGCCGGGTGCGGTCGGCTGCCTGCGCCAGCTGACGGTCTCCAGGTACCCCGGCGCCCCTTCCCAGGCGTGTGCGGCGCCGGCCGCGCTGCCCTCGGTCATCGGGGGATAGCGGTCCACCGCGGCGTCGTGCGTATCACTGGTCGCCAGCAGCCACGCGGTCACCCGGGCGACGGTCCGCCGGCTGCCGTCGGGACGGTCGATGGCCATCTCCGCGACCATCAGCGAGATCCGGGAACCGGGCCGATCCACCCGGGCGCTCACCCGCACCGGCGCGACGGGGATCGCGCCGAGGATGTCCAGCGTGAGCCGCCCGACCCGCAGCCCCCTGCCCGCAGCCAGCTCCTCGATCGCGCGGGTCAGCAGCGCCAGCGGCGGCGACCCGTGCTGGATCTGCGGATCCCAGTTGCTGCGGGTGCCGTCGGTGGACTCGAACAGCGAGAACTCGCCGTCGACGCCCCGTCGGCGGAACAGGCAGTCGATCACGCGGCGGCATCCGGTGCGCGCAGGACCGCATCAGGGTCGCCCTCGTCGGGAACCTGCGGCCAGCCCGGGTAGGGCGGAGGCGTGCCGCCGAAGACGGGGCAGTGCGCGCGGTGAGCGCACCAGTCGCACAGGCGGGACGGATTGGGGCGGAAATCACCGGTGGCACCGGCTGCCCGGATGGCGGACCAGATGGCCATCAGCGTCTTCTCGAACCGCAGAAGCTCGTCGAGGTCGGGGGTGTAGTCCAGCACCTGGCCGTCGGCGAGGTAGAGCAGGCGCAGCCGAGCCGGCAGAACGCCGCGCGACCGCAGCAGCGCGACGGCGTAGAACTTCATCTGGAACATCGCCTTGAACTCGGCAAGGGCGCGGGCTTCCGGAGGCGCCTTCCCGGTCTTGTAGTCGACGACCCGGACCTCCCCGGTGGGCGCGACATCGATGCGGTCGACGAAGCCACGCAGCAACGTGCCGTCGGTCAGTTCCACCTCGACCCGCTGCTCGCAGGCCTGCGGATCGAACCGCGTCGGATCCTCCAGTCGGTAGTACCCGGACAGCAGCGCCCTGGCCTCATCCAGGAGTGTGGCGCGCAGTTCAGGGGTGATGTCGTCGGCCAGCGACGGCTTCTCGGCGACCACGCGCTCCCATGCCGGAGCGGCCAGCGACAGCGCCGTCTCGGGTACCCGCTCGGGCGCCGGCAACAGGTAGAGCTGTTCGAGCGCGGCGTGCACCACCGATCCGCGGACCTGGGCGGTCGAGGACGGCTCCGGCAACCGGTCGATGGCCCGGAACCGGTAGAGCAGTGGGCACTGCTTGAAGTCGCTGGCCCGAGACGGGGACAGAGCCGGCCGACGCACCGGCCGGTCGTCCTGCTCGCTCATGGTTTTCACCCTAGGTCTGCGGACCGACAGATCCGGGCAACCCGGGCGCGAACCGCGCCGCGTCTGCTGGCAGGCTGGTCAGCTGTGCGCAGAACCGGTCCGTTCGACGTGGGTGACCGCGTGCAACTCACCGATGCCAAGGGCAGGCGCTACACGATGGTGCTCAAGCCGGGCGGTGAATTCCACACCCACCGCGGCATCATCTCGCTCGACGGGGTGATCGGGCTGCCCGAGGGCAGTGTGGTGCGATCGACCAACGGCGACCAGTTCCTCGTGCTGCGTCCCCTGCTGGTCGACTATGTGATGTCGATGCCGCGCGGCGCCCAGGTCGTCTATCCCAAGGACGCCGCGCAGATCGTCCACGAGGGGGACATCTTCCCCGGGGCGCGGGTGCTCGAAGCCGGCGCAGGCTCGGGCGCCCTGACGTGCTCGCTGCTGCGTGCGGTCGGACCCGAGGGCCGGGTGACGTCGTACGAGGTGCGCGAGGATCACGCCGAGCACGCGATCCGCAACGTGGCCACCTTCTTCGGCGAGCAGCCCACGAACTGGGAACTGGTGCTCGCCGACGTCGCCGACTACGCCGGACCCGAGGTCGACCGGGTGGTGCTCGACATGCTCGCGCCGTGGGAGGTGCTGGAGGCCGTCGGCAACGCGCTGGTCCCGGGCGGGGTCCTGATGATCTACGTCGCGACCGTGACCCAGTTGTCGAAGACGGTCGAGGCGCTGCGCGAACAGCAGTGCTGGACCGAGCCGCGGGCCTGGGAGAGCATGCAGCGCGGCTGGCACGTCGTCGGTCTGGCGGTGCGTCCGGAGCATTCCATGCGGGGCCACACTGCCTTTCTGATCAGCGCGCGCAAATTGGCTCCCGGTGCGATCGCGCCGATCCCGCTGCGCAAGAAGCGCCCGACGGTCTGACTGTCGGTGTAAATCTGTCGGGCTCCTCATCGCGGCTCGTTCCTCGCCGCTTGATCGTCGCCCGACGGCTGACTCAGTCGTCGTCGCTGCGCCGGAGCCCGCGCCGCACCGACAGCAGTTCGAACTCCGGCCGCGCCGCGACCAGCCGTTCGGCGGCGTCGAGCACCGTCACCGCATGCGCCCGGTCAGCGGACACCACGCCGACTCCGACGCCCGCGCGCCGGTGCAGGTCCTGGGATCCGGTCTCGGCCGCCGACACCGAGAAGCGGTGCGCCAGCTCGGCGACCAGGGGTCGCACGGCAGAACGTTTCTGCTTGAGCGATCGCACGTCGCCGAGCAGCAGGTCGAACTCCAGCCAGCCGATCCACATGGTCTACGGCGTCGGTGTCGGCGCCGGCGGCGGTGGGGCCGATGGAGGCGGCGGCGCGTCGAGGGCGAGAAGCTGGTCGGCGGTCTGGCGGGTCAGCTGCCACGATCCGTCGGACGGGGCGAACTCCATCGGAAACGTGAAGCGTCCGCTCTGCGGGTTGGCCGTCGTGACGATCACGGTCGCGACGACGTTGCCGGAGCCGTTCTGCGACCACGCCAGATCGCGCGCCTCGAAGCTCAGCGGCAGTGCTCCGTTGTCGCGCAGCGCACTGGCGAAGCGGTCCAGCCCCGCCGCCTCGCCGGCCGTGCCGTTCTCGATCAGCGCGACCTTCTCGGCTCCCGGCAGGGCCGGGTCGGCCAGCCGCGCCATCACGTCGGTCAACGCCGACGGCTGGGGCAGCGGAGGTCCGCCGGGCGCCGGAGGGGCCGGGGCGGGGATCCCCACCGACGGCGGTGGCGACGTCTCGACCGACGGAGAGGACGTGGGAGGAGTCGCCGGGCCACACCCGCCCAACGCGAACGCCGCCACGATCGTGGCGGCGCCGCGGAGGAGAACGGGGTGACGCACCGGCGTCATCGTTCGGTAAGGATCGGGCGGATCAGCCCAGCATCCCCGCCAACGTGAACAGCGACTGCTGCGAGAGCTGCCAGCCGGTGGGGCTCGGACCCTGCACGAAGCTGAGCGGCATCGTGCGGGTCACGCCGTTGGGCAGTGTCGCCGTGACTGTGGCCGTCGCGACATTGCCGTTCTGGTCGACATCGGCGACCGTCGCGGTCAGCGGCAGGTAGCCCTTCGCGACCGCGCTGTTGTACTTGGCCGACACGCCGATGCCGCCGATGCGGCCCAGGTCCTGCACATAGGCCTGCTTGCCGGAGAACGAACCGCCGGAGCCGAGCACGTTGACCGTCTGTGTCAGAGGGCCCGCGAGTTCGGGCGCCGGGGCCAGCGGCGCGTTCACGACGACCGGCTCGGCGGCCGCCACGCCTGCACCCAGTGCAATCGAGGTCACACCCACGGCCGCGGCACCCGCGACGGCGGCTGCTGCGGTCCCAGCGGTGAAGCTGGTAAAGAGGGATTTGAGGGTCACGACTGTCCTTCCGATCGGACGAACTGATGTACAGAGGCTAACAGTGTTGCTGGTGTGTCGAATTCCTAGAGCGCACACAAAGGCTGAATCGCCGGTAGCGTTGAAGTTGTTACCGCACCAATATCCGGTGTGGGAAAGGAGCTCAGCATGAGTGAGTCCGAACGTCCCGAAGCCTCTGATGCCTTCGGGGCATCCCCCCAGAGCCGGCTGTCCGGCGATGACGCTGCCGAGCTGGAGCAGTTGCGCCGCGAAGCGGCCGCCCTGCGCGAGCAGCTCGAAAGTGCGGTCGGGCCGCAGAGCGGACTGCGCAGCGCCCGCGACGTCCACCAGCTCGAGGCCCGCATCGATTCCCTGGCCGCGCGTAACGCCAAGCTGATGGACACCCTCAAGGAGGCGCGTCAGCAGTTGCTGGCGCTCCGCGAGGAGGTCGACCGCCTCGGTCAGCCCCCGAGCGGCTACGGCGTGCTGCTGTCGGTGCAGGAGGACGACACCGTCGACGTGTTCACCTCCGGTCGCAAGATGCGCCTGACGTGCTCCCCGAACATCGACACCAAAGAGCTCAAGAAGGGTCAGACGGTCCGCCTCAACGAGGCGCTCACGGTGGTCGAGGCCGGTCACTACGAGTCGGTCGGCGAGATCAGCACCCTGCGCGAGATCCTCTCCGACGGCCACCGGGCGCTGGTCGTCGGCCACGCCGACGAGGAGCGCATCGTGTGGCTGGCCGAGCCGCTGGTCGCGTCCGAGGATCTGCCCGACGGCTACGACGACGACGTGCTCGGCGACGACCGGCCGCGCAAGCTGCGCCCTGGCGACTCGCTGCTGGTCGACACCAAGGCCGGGTACGCCTTCGAGCGCATCCCCAAGGCCGAGGTCGAGGACCTGGTGCTCGAGGAGGTGCCCGACGTCAGCTACCACGACATCGGCGGTCTCACCCGCCAGATCGAGCAGATCCGCGACGCCGTCGAGCTGCCGTTCCTGCACAAGGAGCTCTACCGCGAGTACTCGCTGCGCCCGCCCAAGGGCGTGCTGCTCTACGGCCCGCCCGGCTGCGGCAAGACGCTGATCGCCAAGGCGGTGGCCAACTCGCTGGCCAAGAAGATGGCCGAGGTCCGTGGCGACGACGCCCGCGAGGCGAAGTCCTACTTCCTCAACATCAAGGGCCCGGAGCTGCTGAACAAGTTCGTCGGCGAGACCGAGCGGCACATCCGGCTGATCTTCCAGCGCGCGCGGGAGAAGGCGTCCGAGGGCACGCCCGTCATCGTGTTCTTCGACGAGATGGACTCGATCTTCCGCACCCGCGGCACCGGGGTCAGCTCCGACGTGGAGACCACGGTGGTGCCCCAGCTGCTCAGCGAGATCGACGGTGTGGAGGGACTGGAGAACGTCATCGTCATCGGCGCCTCCAACCGCGAGGACATGATCGACCCGGCGATCCTGCGGCCCGGCCGCCTGGACGTCAAGATCAAGATCGAGCGGCCGGACGCGGAGGCGGCGCAGGACATCTTCAGCAAGTACCTCACAGCGGAACTGCCGATTCACGCCGACGATCTCTCCGAGTTCAACGGGGACCGCCGCCTGACGATCAAGGCGATGATCGAGAAGGTCGTCGAGCGGATGTACGCCGAGATCGACGACAACCGGTTCCTGGAGGTCACCTACGCCAACGGTGACAAGGAAGTCATGTACTTCAAGGACTTCAACTCCGGGGCGATGATCCAGAACGTCGTGGACCGGGCGAAGAAGAACGCGATCAAGTCCGTGCTGGAGACCGGCCAGCCCGGTCTGCGCATCCAGCACCTGCTGGACTCGATCGTCGACGAGTTCGCAGAGAACGAGGATCTGCCCAACACCACCAATCCCGATGACTGGGCCCGCATCTCGGGCAAGAAGGGCGAGCGGATCGTGTACATCCGCACGTTGGTCACCGGGAAGAGTTCGTCGGCGAGCCGGGCGATCGACACCGAGTCGAACCTGGGTCAGTATCTGTAGCGCAATCCGCTCCGACGGGGACGGCGGCGGTGGCAGCATGGTCATGTGACCGCGCCGTCGCTGTCCTGGGATGTGGTGTCCGTCGACAAGCCGGACGACCTCAACGTGATCATCGGCCAGGCGCACTTCATCAAGACGGTTGAGGACCTGCACGAGGCCCTCGCCGGCGTCAGCTCGGCGCTTCGGTTCGGTCTGGCGTTCTGCGAGGCGTCGGGACCCCGGTTGGTGCGGCGGTCGGGGAATGACCCCGAGCTGGTCGAGCTGGCCGCCCGCAACGCACTGGCCGTCGCTGCCGGGCACTGTTTCGTGATCTTCTTGCGGGAGGGCTTTCCCGTCAACGTGCTCAACCCGATCAAGGCGGTTCCGGAGGTCTGCGGGATCTTCTGTGCGACGGCCAATCCGGTGGATGTCGTGATCGCGGTGACCCCACACGGTCGCGGCATCGTCGGGGTCGTCGACGGCGAGGTGCCGCTCGGCGTGGAAACCGGGGAGGATGCGGTCGACCGGCGCAACCTGTTGCGCGCCATCGGCTACAAGCTCTGAAGGATCCGTGTCCGAGCGCCTCGACCTGCTGAACATGGCCTGGGAGGCGTGGCGGTTCCGCCGCGGCGACGGCCCCGCCATCGCGGACCGTCAGCAAATCCGGCTGGACGAGCTGGTACACCACGCCCGTACGGCCTCTCCCTACTACCGGCATCTCTACCGCAACGTACCGTCAGGACCGGTCGACGTGCGATCACTCCCGGTGACCGCCAAGCGCGAACTCATGGGCCACTTCGACGATTGGGTGACCGACCCCGACATCACGATCGAGACGCTGCGGCGTGACTTCCTGGCCGATCCCGCGCTGGCGGGTGCGCCCTACCTCGGCCGGTACCACGTCGTGACGACGTCCGGCACGACCGGCGACCCGGCGGTCATCGTCCACGACGCACGGTCGTGGGCGTTGTTGTCGCTCGTGGGCAGGCGCGGGGAATGGCACACCGTGACGACGCGCCACGTGCTGGGCGGGATGGCGCGGCGCGGGCTCCGCGTCGCCGCGCTCTTCGTCGGCGGTGGTCACTTCGGCGCGGCCGCGGCTCTGGAAAGCGCCCGGCGACGCAATCCGTCGTTCGCCAAACGGTTCCGGGTGTTCTCGGTGCTGCGTCCGATCGCGGCTCTGGTGGCCGAGCTCAACGACTTCCAGCCGACCGTACTCGAAGGCTATCCGAGCGCGCTGACGCTCCTGGCTGCAGAACAACGGGCGGGCCGCCTGTGCATCCGGCCAGTCCTGGCGATCACCGCGGGCGAGGAACTGACCGCCCCGGCCGGTGCCGATATCGAGTCGACGTTCGACGACTGTGTGGTCCAAAACCGTTACGGGTCAGCTGAATTCGTGGCTCTGGGAGCTCAGTGTTCGGCGGGTCTGTTCCACATCAACAGCGATTGGTTTCTGTTCGAGCCGGTCGACGAGCACTATCGACCGGTTGCCCCCGGAGCCATCTCCCACACCGTGCTCGTCACCAACCTGGCCAACCGCGTACAGCCGCTGATCCGCTACGACCTCGGCGACCGTGTCGAACCGGCGACATCGCCGTGCCCGTGCGGCAACGGGCTGCCCGGGATCACCGTGCAGGGGCGGGCCGGCGACCTTCTGACCTTCGCGTCACCGGAGGGAGAGTCGGTGTGGGTACTACCGCTGGCTCTCGGAACCGTGGTCGAGGAGACGGCCGGAGTCCGCCGATTCCAGGTGATCCGCACGCAACCACAGACGGTCACGGTGCGACTGGAGTGCGAACCCGATGCCGATCCGGTCGGGGTGCGTCGGGCGGTCGATGCCCGGCTTCGTGAGTTCTTCCGAAGCCAGGGCGTCGCACCGGTCGACGTCCGGCACGCCGCGGAGCCACCGTCGGTCGACGCGAAGAGCGGCAAGTTCCGTCAAGTCTGGTCTGCCACGAGCGAATAGCTGTTGGTCAGGTCGTCCTGGAGAACCTGGGCGGCCTGACTGCTGGTGTCGACGCGCAGCGGATCCTCGAGTGTTCGGGTGCGGTACGACCATCCGTCGGGCAGCGTCAGGCGGGCGGCCAGATGCGGCAGGTCGTCGTAACCCAACGCGGGGTCGACGATCTGGCTCCACGTCTGCATCACCCAGTGCGCGCCGTCCGGGTCGACGAGTTCAAACACCGGCCGGCCCGCGTCGAACACGAACACCGCGTTGCGCGCCACCGTGTTCGGTACGTACGGAGGCGGATTCATCGACGAGAGCGTGACGACGGCCTGGCGGTACATCTGCAGACCACCGAAGGTGGCGATCTCGCGGTCGTCGCCCATGTCCTTCTCGATGGCGTCCATCAGCCAGTAGCGCGGTCCGTTGAGCAGAGCGGTGAGCGCGCCGTGCTCCTTGGCCAGGGCCTCGGCATCGAGCCGGCTCCACAGTTCGGGCCGACAGTCGTTGAGGGGATAGGTGTTGTAGACGGTCGCCTGCGGTCCGTCCGGTCCGGCACTGACCAGGAGCACCTCGCCGTAACGTCGGCCGCGAAGTTCGGGCACGGTCGAAGAATCTAGTCGCCGACGGGACGGAAAGTGCGTCTTTCAATGCGGCGCAGATGCCGCACACAGTATTTTCACAGCATGATGTCTCCACGACCAGTCCTTGCGGTGCTGGCCGTGACGGTTCCCATGCTCTCGGGGTGTCAGTTCTCGATGTCGGCGGGCGGTCCGGACTACGCGAAGCTGGAGTCGGCCATCGCAGACGAGCTCAACGGCGAATACAGGGCCGTGTCCCGACAGGTGTCTTCTGTCGAATGCCCACGGCCCGCCGAGCCCCAAAGCGGGTGACGAAATGACGTGCGTCGCTGATCTGGACGGCAACGACGTCCGGGTCAGGGCCAGCTTCACCGACGACGATTACAACGTCGATTTCGCCACCATCGACACCGTCTACGACCTCGACGACACCGCGGCCGGACTGGCCGAGCAGATCTCGGCCGAGTACGGGTTCGACGTCGATGTCGAGTGCGGGCGCGGCCTCAAGGTCGTCGAAGTGGGACAGGCATTCGAGTGTTCGGCCACCGATCCTCAGGGTGCCACACGATCGGTGAAGGTGACCGCCGGCGGCGCCGGTGACAAAGACAAGTGGGAGATCGTCGGCTGAATCGCCGACCCCCTCACCCGCGCTCCATGGCCAGGTAGGCGTCGCGGCCGGCCAGGCTGACCGCGACATCGGCGATCAGCGGCTCGAAGAACCGCTGCCGGTACAGCGGGTCGACGCTGGTGCTGACCGTGAAGTACAGCCCGGACAGCACCGCGACGAACAGCGAGGTGTGCACGACGGTCTGCGGTACGGGCACGTGCACCCCGAACCACGTTCCCGCACAAGGCGGTTCGCCGACCGTGCAGGTCTGTTCACCGGACCAGACCACCGTCACCTCGTCGGGCACCGCGATGATGCCCAATGCCAGGAAGAACGCGAACAGGCCGGTGGTGAACAACACCACCTGGATCGCCTGGGCGACCACCATCACGGCCACCACGTTGACCTGTTCGGGCAGCGAGAGCGGTGTCCTGGCTCCCGGGCGGGCATCGGCCAGCGGAGTGCCGGCCAGCAGCGCCGCCGGGTCGGACTGCCGAGACCTGTCCTGCCGCAGCGCGCGGACCTCGTCGCGGATCGTCGCCACCATGAACACCAGCGCCACCAGGGCGAGGAATCCGACGGTCTGCCACAGTCTTTGGCGGGTCATGCGGGCCGACAGCTGCCAGAGCTCGCCGGTGAAGTACACGACCACGGTCAGCATCAGCAGCGGCAGCGCCCGGCTCATCAACGTCCCCAGCGCCCCGAGCTGCACCCATGCGAAGCGGAACGCCCACAGCGCGATCGAGCCCAGTCCCAGGTAGGTCAGCCAGACCGTCAGCAGCGACACCAGGAGGAACGCCGGGACCTCGGCCAGCGCCGCCGCCGACCAGCCGGACACCACGACGGGCATCACCAGAACGAAGATCGCCATCACGGCCAGCGCCGTCGTGCGCCTGCCCACCCGGGATGCCGTCGTCGACCGCTGATGCAGCACCTCGAGCGCGAACGGCGCTGCGGCCAGCGCCACCGCGACCACGGCCAGCCGCAGGATGCTGCCGTAATCGGGGTCCTCGCCGGTCCATTCGGCCAGCAGCAGGGTGACCGCGGTCAGCGCGCCGACCCCGGCCACCGCCGGCGCCGAGCGCGCGATCAGCGCCCGGGAGCGCACCCGCCGGGTCAGCACCAGGGGCAGCCCGCGGTGCAGGAACCACTCGTGGATCGCCCGGGACCCGACGGCCGGCCCGCTCACCTGGCCGCCGTCGCGGCCCGGTAGCGGTCCCGCGCCACCAGGGTCAACAGCAGATCCTCGATCGACGGGTCGACGAACTGGGCGCGGTACTCCTTGTCGGTGACGGCACGCGCTGCCAGGTACATGAACGTCAGCGCGGTCAGGAACATCGTGATCTGGATCAGCGCCTGCGGAATCGGCAGCGTCATGCCCAGCAGCTGGCCGTCGCTCGAGCCGCCCCGCGTCAGCGCGGCCAGCAACTCCGGACTGATCAGGATCAGCCCGAACACGCCGAACAGCAAGCCGGTCACCACGGCCACCGTCATCACCTGGGTGATCTGCGAGAGTGCCACCACGACAATCACATTGACCCGTTCCGGACGGGACAGCCGCACCCGGCGGGGCCGGTCGGGCATCGACTCGAACGGGGTGCCGACGAGCATCTGCGCGTGTTCGGGCCGTTTGGCCTCCGGACGCAGGATGGGCCGTACCAGGCCGAGGGTGGTGGAGACCAGGAAGGCCGCCGCGATGGCGAACAGGAACAGCAGCGCCAGCCACAACCGGCCGCGGCTCACGGTCGACGCCATGGTCCAGACCGGTCCGTTGAAGAACACCAGCACAGTCAGCAGCATCACCGGTAGGGCGCGCGCCAGCAGGCTGCCCACCGAGGCCAGGTTCGCCAGCGTCATCCGCGCCGCCCACCCGAGCACCGAGCCGACTCCCGTTGCGGTGCAAAGCAGTATCGCGGCGATGACCACACCCTCGATCACCACGTCGACGAGGTTCCGAGCGCTGGGTCCGCCGAACACGGTGGCCACCGCGGCCACCGCCAGCGACGCCGCCGACACGGCCCGGCGCAGGCGAAGATTCGCGGAGCGCGACACGAGCCAACCCGTGGTCGACGCCGCCGGCGCGACGAGCACGACGATCGCGAGCACGAACCACTCGGTGCGGGTGGGGGTTCCGTCGATGTCGATGGTGTGCTTGCCGGTCACCGCGACGATCAGGACCGAGAACGCCATCACCACCGCGAAGGCGGCCAACGCCGGCGCCGACCGGGCCCCGATCCGGCGCACCAGCGTGCCCGGCCGCAGCACCGCCGGCAGGCCACGGCGCAGGAACCAGTGTTCGGCCGTCAGGCGTTGCTCGCGATCCGGATGCTGCGTGATCATGATCGCCCAATCTCACCACGCTGCCGCAGGTCATCGCCGGGATTCCGCACCGGCGTGGCACGGCCTCCTGTCACGCGGTCCGTGCGCACCTCTAGGCTGGTCGTCATGCAACGGATCATCGGAACGGAGGTCGAGTACGGGATCTCCTCGCCGTCCGATCCGACGGCGAATCCGATCTTGACCTCGACTCAGGCCGTGCTGGCCTACGCCGCCGCGGCGGGTCTGCAGCGGGCCAAGCGCACCCGGTGGGACTACGAGGTGGAATCCCCGCTGCGCGACGCCCGGGGGTTCGACCTGAGCCGCGCGTCCGGTCCGCCGCCGGTCGTCGACGCCGACGAGGTCGGCGCGGCCAACATGATCCTCACCAACGGCGCCCGGCTCTACGTCGACCACGCCCATCCCGAGTACTCCGCGCCCGAGTGCACCGACCCGATGGACGCGGTGATCTGGGACAAGGCCGGCGAGCGGGTGATGGAGGCGGCGGCCCGCCACGTCGCGAGCGTGCCCGGGGCGGCCAAGCTGCAGCTCTACAAGAACAACGTCGACGGCAAGGGCGCGTCGTACGGCTCGCACGAGAACTACCTGATGTCGCGGCAGACGCCGTTCTCGGCCGTCATCGCCGGCCTCACCCCGTTCCTGGTGTCCCGGCAGGTGGTCACCGGGTCGGGCCGGGTCGGCATCGGCCCCTCGGGGGACGAGCCGGGCTTCCAGCTCTCGCAGCGCTCCGACTACATCGAGGTCGAGGTCGGGCTGGAGACGACGCTCAAGCGCGGCATCATCAACACCCGCGACGAGCCGCACGCCGACGCGGACAAGTACCGCAGGCTGCACGTGATCATCGGCGACGCCAACCTCGCCGAGACGTCCACCTACCTCAAGCTGGGCGCCACGTCGCTGGTGCTCGACCTGATCGAGGAGGGGCCGCAGATCGGCGCCGATCTGAGCGACCTGGCGCTGGCCCGGCCGGTGCACGCCGTGCACGTGCTCTCCCGCGACCCGTCGCTGCGCGCCACCGTGGCTCTGGCCGACGGGCGGGAGCTGACGGGCCTGGCGCTGCAGCGGATCTACCTCGATCGTGTCGCGAAGCTGGTCGACAGCCGCGACCCGGATCCGCGCGCCTCCCACGTCCTCGAGACGTGGGCGCACGTGCTGGATCTGCTCGAGCGCGACCCGATGGAGTGTGCGGATCTGCTGGACTGGCCGGCCAAGCTGCGTCTGCTCGAGGGTTTCCGCAATCGGGAGAACCTCAGCTGGAACGCGCCGCGGCTGCACCTGGTGGATCTGCAGTACTCGGATGTGCGGCTCGACAAGGGCCTCTACAACCGGCTCGTGGCACGCGGCTCGATGAAGCGGTTGGTCACCGAGCAGCAGGTGCTCGACGCCGTGGAGAACCCGCCCACCGACACGCGGGCGTACTTCCGCGGGGAGTGCCTGCGGCGGTTCGGCGCCGACATCGCCGCGGCCAGCTGGGATTCGGTGATCTTCGATCTCGGCGGCGACTCGCTGGTGCGGATCCCGACACTCGAACCGCTGAGGGGCAGCAAGGCCCATGTCGGGGCCCTGCTGGATTCGGTGGACAGCGCCGCGGAGCTCGTCGAGCAACTGACGAACTGATCGAGCTATCCCCGGCAATCCCACGCCTGACCGGTAGGGTGGAGGGACCGGCGGGCAGCTCCAAGCCCGCCGATCACATACGCAGGAGGCAGCGATGGCTCAGGAGCAGACCAAGCGCGGCGGCGGAGGCGGCGACGACGACGACCCCACCGCCAGCACGGCCGCCGGCCAGGAGCGCCGCGAGAAGCTGACCGAAGAGACCGACGATCTGCTCGACGAGATCGATGACGTCCTCGAGGAGAACGCAGAAGACTTCGTGCGTGCGTACGTGCAGAAGGGTGGACAGTGACCTGGCCGCATCGCGATCAGTCCTTTCCCCACCCGTTCCCGGGAGCTTTTGACGCCTTGCCGCGGGGTCTGTCACACGGCGGAGTGAATCTGTCGTCGTTCTCGGACTTCCTGCGTCAGCAGGCGCCACATCTGCTGCCCGGACCCGGTGGACCTGGGCCGACCAGCCTGCCGACCGAAGCCGTTCCGCACGGCACCACGATCGTGGCGCTGAAGTTCCCCGGCGGCGTGCTGATGGCCGGTGACCGGCGGGCCACGCAAGGCAACATGATCGCCAGCCGCGACGTGCAGAAGGTGTACATCACCGACGACTACACGGTCACCGGCATCGCGGGCACGGCCGCGATCGCGGTGGAGTTCGCGCGCCTCTACGCCGTGGAACTCGAGCACTACGAGAAGATCGAGGGAGTGCCGCTGACGTTCCCGGGCAAGGTGAACCGGCTGGCCACCATGGTGCGCGGCAATCTCGGCGCGGCGCTGCAGGGCTTCATCGCGCTGCCGCTGCTGGCGGGTTACGACCTCGATGATCCGAACCCCGAGCGGGCCGGCCGGATCGTGTCGTTCGACGCAGCCGGCGGTCACAACCTCGAGGAGGAGGGCTACCAGTCCGTCGGCTCGGGGTCGATCTTCGCCAAATCATCGATGAAGAAGCTGTACGCGCAGGTGCGCGATGCCGAGTCGGCGCTGAGGGTGGCCATCGAGGCACTCTATGACGCCGCCGACGACGATTCCGCGACCGGCGGTCCCGACCTGGTGCGGGGGATCTTCCCGACCGCGGTGAGCATCGACGCCGAGGGCGCGGTCGAGGTCACCGAGCAGCAGATCGCCGCGCTGTGCCGCGAGATCATCGAGAATCGTTCGCGGACAGACACGTTCGGGCCCAATGCGGAACCCCTTCGAGGTGACGAGCTGTGAGCTTCCCGTATTTCATCTCGCCCGAGCAGGCGATGCGTGAGCGTTCCGAGCTCGCCCGCAAGGGCATCGCCCGCGGCCGCAGCGTGATCGCGCTGGCCTACGCGGACGGCGTGCTGTTCGTCGCGGAAAACCCGTCGCGGTCGCTGCAGAAGGTCAGCGAACTCTACGACCGGGTCGGTTTCGCCGCCGTCGGCCGCTTCAACGAGTTCAACAACCTGCGCAGCGGCGGTATCCGGTTCGCCGATACGCAGGGCTACGCCTACTCGCGTCGCGACGTGACCGGCAGGCAGCTGGCCAATGTGTACGCCCAGACTCTGGGCACCATCTTCACCGAGCAGGCCAAGCCCTACGAGGTGGAGCTGTGCGTGGCCGAGGTGGCTCACCACGGCGAGACCAAGGCACCCGAGCTGTATCGCATCACCTACGACGGGTCGATCGCGGACGAGCCGCATTTCGTGGTGATGGGCGGCACGACCGAGCCGATCATCACCGCGCTCACCGAGTCCTACGCCGAGAATCTGAGCCTGGCCGACGCCGTGTCGATCGCGGTGAAGGCGCTGGGCGCGGGCGGCAACGGTACCGAGCCGCGCACGCTGGCCCCGTCGACGCTCGAGGTCGCGGTGCTCGACGCCAACCGTCCGCGCCGCGCGTTCCGGCGGATCACCGGCGCGGCGCTCGAGGCGATGCTTCCCGCCGCGGAGACGCCGGCCGAGGCCCCCGAGTCCGAGTCGAAGGACTAGCGCCTCTTCTCCGCGAACGTGCATTCCCGGTAGCCGCCGCCGTTGTGTGGCGACGGAGGATGCACGTTCGCGTGTAGCACCCCAGGATTTCCCCAGCGTGTTCGTCTTGCGCGGCGTGCATCCAGGGTGGATGATTCTGTTGCATATCGCGCATCACGTTGCGTAATGCGCAACTACACAATCACCCCGGATGACCCGAGAGCGATGGAACCATGCCCAAAGTCGTCGTGATCGGCGCGGGCATCGTCGGTACGTCGCTGGCCGACGAACTGACCGCGCGCGGCTGGACCGACGTCACCGTCGTCGACCGGGGCCCGCTGTTCGCCACCGGCGGCTCCACCTCCCATGCGCCGGGGCTGGTCTTCCAGACCAATCCGTCGAAGACGATGACCGCCTTCGCCCGCTACACCGTGGAGAAGTTCAACAGCCTCGGGGGCCTCCAGCACCCCGGCGGCTGGGCCTTCAACCCGGTCGGCGGTCTCGAGGTCGCCACCACCGACGAACGCTGGGCAGATCTGCATCGCAAGGCCGGCTGGGCGCAGGCGTGGGGCATCGAGGGCCGGCTGCTCACCCCCGCCGAATGCGTGGCGCTGCACCCGCTGGTCGACCGGGAGCAGATCCTCGGCGGCTTCCACACCCCGAGCGACGGGCTGGCCAAGGCGCTGCGTGCCGCGGAAGCCCAGGCCCGCCGCGCCGAGGCGCGCGGCGCCACGCTGCTCCCGCACACCGAGGTGCTCGGCATCCTCGACAACGGCGAGCGGGTCACCGGCGTGCGCACCGCCGACGGCGTCCTCGACGCCGACGTCGTGGTGTGCTCCGCGGGCTTCTGGGGCGCGCAGTTCGCCCGGCAGGTCGGCCTGGTGCTACCGCTCGTGCCGATGGCCCACCAGTACGCCCGCACCGGCCAGATCGCCGAGCTGGTCGGGCGCAACTCCGAACTGGCCGAGGCCGGCCTGCCGATCCTGCGCCACCAGGACCAGGACCTCTACTTCCGCGAGCACGTCGACCGGCTGGGCATCGGGTCCTATGCCCACAAGCCGATGCCCGTCGACATGAGCACGCTGCTCGCCGACACCGCCGGTGAGGCGATGCCCTCCATGCTGCCCTTCACCGAGGAGGACTTCGCGCCCGCATGGGAAGCGGCGGCGAGATTGATTCCCGCTCTGGACGACTCGAAGATCGAAGAGGCGTTCAACGGCATCTTCTCGTTCACCCCGGACGGCTTCTCCATCATGGGTGAACACCGCGACCTGCGCGGCTTCTGGGTCGCCGAGGCGGTCTGGGTCACCCATTCCGCCGGGGTGGCCAGGGCGACGGCGGAGT
Source organism: Mycolicibacterium psychrotolerans (assembly GCF_010729305.1). Lineage (NCBI taxonomy): Bacteria > Bacillati > Actinomycetota > Actinomycetes > Mycobacteriales > Mycobacteriaceae > Mycobacterium > Mycolicibacterium psychrotolerans. The sequence goes on from NZ_AP022574.1 coordinate 3,315,445, forward strand.
GGATCATCGACGGGACCCCGTCCGTCGACACCCACGAGTGCGACCTGTACCGCTTCGAAGACGTCGCCCGCAGCCCGAAGTTCGTCCTGCAGACCAGTTCTCAGGCGTTCGTCGAGGTCTACGACGTCATCCATCCGCACCAGTACCGCACGGCGCTGCGCGGACTGCGCACCAGCCCGTTCCACGCCCGCCACACCGAGCTCGGCGCGTTCTTCTTCGAGGGCGGCGGCTGGGAGCGTCCCGCCTGGTTCGAGTCGAACGCCGCACTGGCGGGGCGGCTCTTCGATGACGGACTGACCGTGCCCGCCCGCGACGACTGGGCGTCGCGATTCTGGTCCCCGATCTCGGTCGCCGAAGCGCGCTGGACCCGCGAGCACGTCGCGATGTACGACATGACCCCGCTGACGCGCTACGACGTGTCCGGACCGGGCGCGGTGGCGTTCCTGCAGCAGATGACCACCAACAACGTCGACAAGCGCGTCGGATCGGTCACCTACACCCTGCTTCTCGACGACGCAGGCGGCATCCGCAGCGACCTGACCGTCGCACGGCTCGGACCCGACACCTTCCAGGTCGGCGCGAACTCGCCGATGGACTTCGACTGGCTGTCCCGGCACAAGCCCGCCGATGTCACGCTGCGCGACATCACCGGCGGCACCTGCTGCCTCGGGGTGTGGGGGCCCGCCGCCCGCGACGTCGTCGCACCCCTGTGCCCGGACGATCTGTCGCACAAAGGCTTCCCCTACTTCCGGGCGCTGCGCACCTACCTCGACGCGATACCCGTGACGATGATGCGGGTGTCCTACGTCGGTGAGCTCGGCTGGGAGATCTATACCAGCGCCGAGTACGGCTCGGCGCTGTGGGATCTGATCGCCGACGCCGGGGCGGCGCACGGGATCATCCCCGCCGGCCGGATCGCGTTCAACAGCCTGCGCATCGAAAAGGGATACCGCAGCTGGGGAACCGACATGACCGCCGAGCACCGGCCCGCCGCGGCGGGGCTGGACTTCGCGGTCCGCGCCGACAAGGACTTCGTCGGCAAGGCAGCGCTGGAGGCGGCGCCGGCACCGCAGAAGGTGTTGCGCAGCATCGTGTTCGACGAGCCCGACGCGGCGGTGCTGGGCAAGGAACCGGTGTTCCTCGACGGTGATCGTGCCGGCGTCTGCACCGGATACGTGACCAGTGCCGGCTACTCGGCGACCATCGGCGCGACGATCGCCTACGCGTGGCTGCCCGCTCAGGTCGGCGTCGGCGACGCAGTGCGCGTGGACTACCGGGGCACCACCCTCACCGCGGTCGTGCACGCCGAACCGGTGGTCGACCCCGAGATGGCCCGGATCAGGCGGTGAGGAAATGACCTCGCAGACCTTCGATGTCATCGTCATCGGGCTCGGCGGCATGGGCAGCGCCGCCGCCTACCACCTGGCCGCGCGGGGGCAGCGCGTGCTGGGCCTGGAGAAGTTCACCCCGGCCCACGACCGCGGGTCCAGCCACGGCGGGTCGCGCATCATCCGGCAGTCCTACTTCGAGGACCCGGCCTACGTGCCGCTGCTGCTGCGCGCCTACGACCTGTGGGACCGGTTGGCGGTCGACAGCGGCAGGGACGTGTACCGGATGACCGGCGGACTGTTCCTCGGCCCGCCCGACAGCCTCACCGTGGCAGGCAGTCTGCGGGCGAGCCGCGAATGGGACCTGCCGCACGAGCTCCTCGACGCGAACGAGATCCGCGCGCGGTACCCGAACTTCACGCCGTCGCCCGGCGACGTCGCGCTGTACGAGGCCAAAGCCGGTTTCGCCCGGCCCGAACTGACCGTGCAGGCACATCTCGAGCTGGCCGAGAAGGCCGGGGCCACTTTGCAATTCGGTGACGAGGTGCTCGAGTGGGGGGAGACCGCCGACGGCGTGACGGTGCGCACGGCCGCCACGACCTACACGGCGGGCCAGCTCGTCATCTGTCCGGGAGCGTGGGCGCCGCAGCTGCTCGCCGAGTTCGGCATCCCGATCACCGTCGAACGTCAGGTGCTGTACTGGCTCGACCCCGTCGGCGGCACCGCCCCGTTCGTCGACCACCCGATCTTCATTCACGAGGACTCCTCCGGGATGCAGTCCTACGGATTTCCCGCCATCGACGGACCGCGGGGAGGTGTCAAGGTCGCGTTCTTCCGTAAAGGGATCGAATGCACGCCAGACACCATCGACCGGACCGTGCACTCCCGCGAGATCCGCGAGATGCGGGAGACGGTCGCCCGCCTGCTGCCCGCACTGGACGGGCCGTGCCTGCACTCGGCGACATGCATGTACTCCAACACCCCCGACCAGCACTTCGTGATCGCGCGCCATCCCGACAGCGACCATGTGACGGTGGCGTGCGGATTCTCCGGGCACGGCTTCAAATTCGTTCCCGTGGTGGGGGAGATCCTCGCCGACCTGGCCATCTCCGGCGCGACGGCGCACCCGATCTCGCTGTTCGACCCCAAGAGGTTGGTGACGACATGACCGCCCTTCTCGCCACGCTCGGCGGCCGCTACTACACCGGTGCCGACGTCTTCGCCGCCGAGCAGGAACACATCTTCGAGAACATGTGGTTCTGTGCGGTGCGCTCGTCGGACCTGGCGCTGCCCGGAAAGTTCAAGAAGGTCCAGGTCGGCCGTGAGAGCGTGCTGCTGGTGCGCGGACGCGACGGGTTGCTGCGTGCCTTCCTCAACGTCTGCAGGCACCGCGGGGCGCAGCTGTGTACCGAGTCCGAGGGGGAGGTGAAGCGTACGCTGCGCTGCCCGTACCACTCCTGGACCTACGCCCTGGACGGCAAGCTGGTCGCCGCGCCGAACATCGGGACGCTGACCGACGGTGCCGGCGCGCCCATCGACCGGTACGCCTACGGCCTGGTGCCCGTCGCGCTGACGGAGTGGCTCGGCTACGCCTGGGTGTGCCTGTCCGACACCCCGCCGCCGTTCGACGACGTGATCGGCGAGGCGACCCGCACCCTCGGCGACGCCGATACGATCAACCGGTACGGCATCGGCGGGCTGGACGTGGGGCACCGGGTGGTCTACGACGTCGCGGCCAACTGGAAGCTCATCGTCGAGAACTTCATGGAGTGCTACCACTGCAGCTCCATCCATCCCGAACTGGTCGGCGTGCTGCCCGAGTTCGCGCGGGGAGTGGCCGCCCAGGCCAACGTCGGTCTCGGTGCGGAGTTCGGCACCGAGGTGGCGGGTTTCACCGTAGACGGCGCCGCGGGTTTCGACCGGCTGCCGGGCATCACCGACGACCAGGACCGCCGCTACTACGCGATCACCGTGAAACCGACGGTGTTCATCAACCTGGTGCCCGATCACGTGATCTTCCACCGGATGTTCCCGATGTCGGTGGACCGCACGATCGTCGAGTGCGACTGGCTCTACACCGGTGACGTCGTCGCCTCCGAGCGCGACGTGTCCGCGTCGGTCGAACTGTTCCACCGGGTCAACCTGCAGGACTTCGACGCCTGCGAACGCACCCAGCCCGCGATGTCGTCGCGGGCCTACCGTGACGGCGGTGTCCTCGTTCCCGCGGAACATCACCTCGCGGAGTTCCATCACTGGGTAGTGTCCCGGCTGGCGACGTCGGTGTAGACGACAACGAGGAGGCCGCGACAGACATGGACGGTGAACCCGACCTCTGTATCGGTGGCACCTGGCGGCACGCCTCCGACGGAGGCACCCGCGAGATCGTCGACCCCGCCGACGGCTCCGTCGCCGCCGTGGTCGACGAAGCCACCCCCGACGACGCGCGCGCAGCCGTGGCGGCTGCCCGGGCCGCCTTCGACGACGGCGCCTGGCGCGCCACCACCGCCGCTGAGCGCTCCGAGCTGCTGAACAGGATCGCCGACCTGCTGCAGCGCGACAAGGAGGATCTCGCGCATCTGGAGACGCGGGACACCGGAAAGACGCTCGCGGAGAGCCGGATCGACATCGACGACGTCACCTCGGTGTTCCGGTACTACTCCCGCCTGATCGGTGTCGAGACCGACACGCTGGTCGACGTCGGAGACCCCGCCGTCATCAGCCGGGTGGTGCGCGAACCGATCGGGGTGTGCGTGCTGATCGCGCCGTGGAACTACCCGCTGCTGCAGATGTCCTGGAAGGTGGCGCCCGCACTGGCGGCGGGCTGCACCATGGTGGCCAAACCCAGCGAGGTCACCCCGCTGAGCACCATCGCGTTCGTTCGTCTGCTCGACGAGGTGGGGTTGCCGCCCGGCGTGGTCAACCTTCTGCAGGGCAGCGGCGCCACCCTCGGCTCCGCGCTCACCGACAACCCGGACGTCGACTTCATCTCGTTCACCGGCGGCCTGGCCACCGGGCGCAGCATCGCGGCGACCGCCGCCGCGCACGTCACCAAGGTGGCCCTCGAACTCGGCGGCAAGAACCCGCACATCGTGTTCGCCGACGTCCGCGACAGCGGAGACTGGGACGCCGCCGTCGACCATGTGCTCACCGGCGTCTTCCTGCATTCCGGGCAGGTCTGCTCGGCGGGCACCCGGCTGATCGTCGAGGAGTCCATCGCCGACGACTTCGTCGCCGCGCTGGCCGACCGCGCGGGCACCATCCGCGTCGGAAACGGCATGGACCCGGCCAGCGAGACCGGGCCGCTGGTCTCCGAGCAGCACAGGGCGAAGGTGGAAGACTATGTCGCACTGGGTGTCTCAGAAGGCGCCAAGCTGGTCTGCGGCGGTTCGCGGCCCAGCGATCCGGCCTTGGCGCACGGCTACTTCTACCTTCCCACGATCTTCGACCGGTGCGACCGGTCGATGCGCATCGTCGCAGAGGAGACCTTCGGGCCGATCCTGACGGTCGAGCGATTCACCAGCGAGGACGAGGCCATCGCCCTCGGCAACGACACGGAATACGGTCTCGCGGCCGGGGTTCGGACATCGGACACCGCCCGGGGCGAACGTGTGGTGCGTGCACTGCGGCACGGCACGGTCTGGCTCAACGACTTCGGCTACTACACCGCGTCCGCCGAATGGGGCGGGTTCGGCAAATCGGGCAACGGGCGCGAACTGGGCCCCACCGGGCTGGCCGAATATCAAGAGCACAAACACATCTGGCACAACACCGCTCCCACCGCCGCGGGCTGGTTCAAGAATTGAGATCGGCCTGAAAGAAGGGCAACATCATGGTGATCAAACAGCCGCATGCCGACAGTGGCATGGAGGACTTCGGCTACAAGGAATCGCTGGACCGCAGCATCGGCAAGTTCGCCAGCTTCGCCGCGGGCGTCAGCTACATCTCGATCCTGACCGGCACGTTCCAGCTGTTCTACTTCGGCTTCGGGACGGGTGGGCCCGCGTATCTGTGGTCGTGGCCCATGGTGTTCATCGGCCAGATGGCCGTCGCGCTGTGTTTCATGGAGCTCGCGGCGAAGTACCCGGTGGCGGGCTCGGTCTACAACTGGAGCAAGAAACTCGGTAGCCGGCTGGTGGGCTGGACGTCGGGATGGCTGATGTTGACGGCGTCCATCGTGACGATCTCCGCGGTGGTGCTGGCCTACCAGCTCAACCTGCCGCGACTGTGGAGCGGGTTCCAGATCGTCGGCGACGGCACCGGCACCTACGACTTCGCCACCAACGCCGTCGTTCTCGGCACCGTGCTGATCGTCTTCACGACGATCATCAACGCCCTCGGCGTCAAACTGATGTCGATCATCAACAGCGCCGGCGTGTTCATCGAACTGATCGCCGCGGTGCTGATCGTGATCATCCTCGCGGTCAACGTCAAACGCGGGCCGGACGTCTTCTTCTCCACGGAGGGCTACGGCCAGGGGGAGAGCCTGGGCTACCTCGGTGTGTTCTTCATCGCGTCGCTGGCCTCGCTCTACGTGATGTACGGCTTCGACACGGCGAGCTCGCTCGGCGAGGAGACCGTGGAGCCGCGAAAGACCGCGCCCAAGGCCATTTTCCGCGCGATCCTGGCGTCTTTCGTGATCGGCGGCGGCATCCTCGTGTTCGCGGTGATGTCCGCGCCGGATCTGAAGGACCCGCAGATCGGGGAGAGCAGCGGCGGCCTGCAGTACATCGTCGAGCAGGTGATGTGGGGCCCGCTGGGCAAGGTGTTCCTCGCCTGCATCGTCGTGGCGGTGACCGTGTGCACCCTGGCTGTCCACACCGCGGCGATACGCCTGTCGTTCGCGATGGCACGTGACAACGCCCTGCCGTTCGGCGAGAAGCTGGCCACGGTGAACCCGAAGACCCAGACCCCGATCGTGCCGGCCGTGACGATCGGCGTCATCTCCGCGATCATCCTGGCGATCAACATCGGTCAGCCCAAGATCTTCACCGTGCTGACGTCGATCGCGATCATCATGATCTACCTCGCGTACCTGATGGTCACCGCACCGATGCTGAAGAAGCGGTTCCAGGGCCAGTGGCCGCCCGCCGATCTCAAAGAAGGCGGCTACTTCACCATGGGCAAGTGGGGCCTGCCGGTGAACATCTTCGCGGTGCTGTGGGGGGCGAGCATGGCGCTCAACCTGGCGTGGCCACGCGTCGCCGTGTACGGCGACCCCTGGTACAACACCTGGGGTGCGTTCGTCTACATCGGTGTCATCGTCGGCTCCGGCCTCCTGTGGTACGCGCTCAAGGGGCGCCACCACATCGGCACGCTGAAGTCCCATGCCGTCGAAACCGTGCGCGAGGCCGATCCTGATCAGCTCGCGGGGCAGGCCTGATGGCTGACGCCGGCACCTTCGACTACGTCATCGCCGGCGGCGGTACCGCCGGATGTGTGCTGGCCGCGCGGCTCTCCGAGGACCCGGACGTGACGGTCTGCCTGATCGAGGCCGGGCCGTCCGATGTCGGCGACGACAAGATCCTGGTGCTCGCCGACTGGATGCATCTGCTCGACTCCGGCTACGACTGGGACTACCCGGTGGAGCCGCAGGAGCGCGGCAACTCGTTCATGCGGCACGCCAGGGGGAAGGTCCTCGGCGGGTGCTCGTCGCACAACTCCTGCATCGCCTTCCACCCGCCCGCCGAGGCGCTCGACGAATGGTCGGCGATGGGCGCGACGGGGTGGAGCGCCGCCGAGGTTCTGCCGCTGGTCAAGCGCCTCACCGAGACAGTGACGCTGCGCGACATCCCGCCCGAGGATCCCTGCGGCGCAGCGGTTCTCGAGGCCGCTGCGTCGGTCGGCATGCCCACGGTGGCGTTCAACCGCGGCGAGACGGTGCGCAACGGCGCCGGTTGGTTCCAGATCAACGCCACGCAGGACGGGACCAGGAACTCGACGTCGCACGCGTTCCTGCACCCGATCCTCGGTACCCGCAAGAACCTCGAGGTACGCACCGACACCTGGGTTTCGGAGGTCCTGTTCGACGACGGACTGCGCGCGACCGGGGTGCGCTACCAGCGGCCGGACCTGACCGGCTACGACACGGTGGCCGCCCGCCGGGAGGTGATCTTGACCGCGGGGGCCATCGACACCCCGAAGCTGTTGATGCTCTCCGGGATCGGGCCGACTGCACACCTGCGAGAGATCGGCGTCGACGTGCGCGTCGACTCGCCAGGGGTCGGCGCCAACCTCGACGACCACGTCGAGGGTCTGGTGTTCTGGGAGGCGGCCCGACCGATGGTGACCACCTCGACCCAGTGGTGGGAGATCGGGCTTTTCACCACGATCGACGACGGCGTGAGCCAGCCGGACCTGATGATGCACTACGGCAGCGTCCCGTTCGACATGAACACGCTGCGCCGCGGCTACCCGACCACCGACAACGGATTCTGCCTGACGCCCAACGTGACCCAGGGCCACTCCCGCGGAACGGTCCGGCTACGCACCCGCGACTTCCGCGACCGCCCCCGCGTCGACCCCCGGTACTTCACCGACCCCGACGGGTACGACGATCGGATCATGCTGGCGGGGGTGAAACTCGCCCGCCGCATCGCTGAACAGTCCCCGCTGACGCCGTGGGTGGCGCGCGAGCTCGCGCCGGGGTCGGACGCCACCACCGACGACGAGCTGCTCGACTACATCCACCAGTGCCACAACACCGTCTACCACCCTGCCGCGACGGCGCGGATGGGTGCGGTGTCCGATCCGATGGCCGTGCTCGACCCGCACCTGCGGGTCAAGGGGGTCACGGGGTTGCGAGTGGTGGACGCCTCGGCGATGCCGAAGTTGCCGTCGGTGAACCCGAACATCACCGTGATGACGATGGCGGAGAAGTGTGCCGACCTCATCCGAACAGGCTGAGGCCGCCCGGCTGCCGGAGTTCCTGGCCGAGCACACCCCGTTTCAGGCCTCGACCGCCGACGAACTCGCGGCGCTGGCCGAGGGCGCCGCGATCGAACGATTCCCCGCCGGCGTCGTCGTCGCCGATTACGCCGCACGCGTTCCCGACGAGGTGTGGATGGTGCGCGACGGCATGGTGGCGTTGCGGGCCAGCGGCGACGGCGCGCTGATCGACGTCGTCGGCCCCGGGGGGATCTTCGGCTACATGCCGCTGTTGACCGGCGCCGGAATGGATTTCGAGGCGCGCACGGCCGCGCCGAGCACGCTGATCCGGCTGCCCGGCGCGCTGGTCCGGGCGCAGTTCGCCAAGCCGGCCGGATTGGCGTTCCTGGCGTCGTCGGGCTGGAACCGCGCCGCGGCCGAGCGGCCGACCATCGCCCCGGCCACCGACAGCAGGCCCGTCGCCGAACTCGTCCACGGCGACGTGCTGCTCGTCGAGCCGGGGGAGACGGTGCGCGAGGTCGTGACGAAGATGACCGAGCATCACGTGTCCTACGCGTTGATCCGGCTACCGGACGGCGGCCTCGGCATCTTCACCGACCGGGATCTGCGGACGCGGGTGGTGGCCGCGGGGCGCCCCGTCGACGTCTCCATCTCCTCGGTGATGAGCGCACCGGCGCGCACCGTGACCGCAGACCTGACCGCCGACAGCGTGCTGATGGAGATGCTGGAGTGCGGGTTGCGGCACATGCCGGTGCTCACCGTGCGCGGCGAGGTGGTGGGTGTGCTCGAGGACGCCGACCTGCTCGCCGCGTCGGCGCGCCAGAGCTTCCTGCTGCGCCGCTCGATCGCGCTCGCCACCGACGCGACGCAGCTGCGCGCGGTCGGCCACCAGGTCACCGGCACGGCCGTTGCCCTGTTCCGCAGCGGCACCAAGGCCGTCGCCACCAGCGCGATCCTGTCGGTGGTCATCGACAGCCTGGTGCGCCGCGCGCTCGAACTGGTCGTCGCGCAGGGTGACCGCGTGCCTGCCGGCGGATTCGCCTGGCTGACGCTGGGCAGCGTCGCACGCCGCGAGGCGATGCCGTCCTCCGACGTCGACAGTGCGTTGTCGTGGCGCGACGACCTGGCGGCCGAGGCCCCTCGGCTGCGGAGCCTCGCCGGTGCGGTGCACGATCTCCTCGACGACGCCGGGCTGCCGTCGGACCGCAACGGCGCGATCGCCGCCAAACCGAAGTTCTCCCGCTCACAATCGGATTGGCGCACCGCCGCGCACGGGTGGCTCGACGACCCGCTGCGCGACCGCGGGCTGATGTTCTCCTCGCTGCTGATCGACGGGCGCGTGGTGTGGGGCGACCCGGGGCTGCACACCGTGCCTGCGGCCTATCAGCGGATGCGCGAGGAACATCCGAACGCGTTGCGCCTGCAGCTGCTCGACGCGCTGTCGGGGCGGATGAAGACCCGTTCGCTGCGCGATGTGCTGTCGCGGCGCGGGGGCACCTTCGACCTGAAGAACCACGCCGTCACACCGATCGTGAACCTGGCCCGGTGGGGTGGGCTGGCCGCCGGTGTCACCTCGGCGTCCACGCCGACGCGGCTGGAGGCGGCCGCGCAGGCCGGAGCGCTCAGCGAGCGCGACGCCCGCACACTGGGCGACGTCTTCGCGATGCTGCAGCGGCTGCGGATGGCCCATCAGGTCGACCAGATCACCGCGGGCCGCACACCCGGCGACATCGTGGCGTCCTCGGAGCTGTCCCCGCTCAACCGCAGTCTGCTCGGTGACGGGCTGCGCGAGATCGCCGCCGTCCGGCGTCGGGTCGGCAACCTCGGGTTCTCGGGCGTATAGGGTCGGTCAGCGATGCCCACGCCCTCCGAGCGCGCACCCCGTGAGACCACCGCCGCCGTGCAGTCCGTCGACCGGGCGCTTCAGGTGCTGGAGATCATCGCCGCCCTCGGGCAGGCCGGGGTCACCGAGATCGCGACCGAACTCGGCGTGCACAAGTCCACCGCGTCGCGTCTGGTCGCCGCGCTGGAAGCCCGCGGCTACGTCGAACAGATCTCCGAGCGCGGCAAGTACCGCCTCGGGCTGGCGCTCTCACGGTTGTCCCGCGCGGCCGGGGGACACGCCGACCTGGTGAAGACGAGCCAGGACATCTGCGACGCGCTGAGCGTCGACGTGGGGGAGACCACCAATGTGGCGGTCCTCGACGGCGACCGCATCGTGAACATCGTCGAGTCGATCGGTCCGGCCGAGATCACGCTGCGCACCTGGGTCGGCCAGAGCTGCCCGGCGTACGCCACCTCGAGTGGCAAGGTGCTGCTCGCGGGCCTGGAGCCGGCCGACGTGCGGGCCCGGCTGCGCCCGCCCTGGGTGCCCTTCACCGACGCCACCGTCACCACGGTCGCCGAACTCGCCGAGCAGCTGGCCACGGTGCGGGAGCGCGGGTGGGCCAGTGTCACCGAGGAACTCGAGGTCGGTCTGAACGCGGTGGCCGCGCCGATCTTCGACGTGCACTCGCAAGTGGTTGCCGCACTGAGCGTTTCGGGACCGGCCTACCGGCTCTCGGTGGAGCGGTTCGACGAGGTGGCGAAACGGACGGTGAACGCCGCGGATGCCGTCAGCCGCCGTCTCGGTTGGAGCCCCCGGACCGGTCAGGACCAGTAGAGGGCCCGCGCGGCGGGCAGCGTCGCGGCGAGTTCGGTGTCGAACCACGACCGCAGTTCGGCCATCGTGTGTTTCGGATAAACGTATTTCGCCGCGCCGTACTTCCCGTACTTGCGTGTCCGGGCTGCCTCGTCCATCCCGAGCTTCGTCCGCGGGTACCACGACGTCAGCACGTCCCTGCTCGCCGCGGTGAAGCGGTGGGTGATGCGCTCGACGGTCAGATCGAGGTCCGGGATGTCCGCGGTGGCGTCGGCCACGGTGCGCAGCAGATCGCCATAAGCGTTGCGCCACTGCGGGATCGGCATGGCACACGCCGGGGGAGCCATCGCACGGGTCTGTCGGGGGATGTCGTCATCGCTTGGGGAGCAACGGAATCGATCTTGTCGTCATTCCGGTGGACGTCTGCGGTCGAGCAGCAGACGGGCGAACGCGTCCGGGCACTCCAGCGGGGTGAAGTGACCGGCTGCGGGTGCGGTGTGCACCGTCACATCGGTGAAGTAATGCTCGAGCCGGTCCGACCACGCCGGCGGGAACAGCGGATCCCGGCCCGGCCAGAGCACGTCGGTGGGAGCGTGGATCCGGATCGCCTGCTCGGGCGGGAGCTCGGTCAGCGACTGCGCGATCGTGCCCGCCCCGGCCCGGTACCAGGCGATCGACGCGGTGAAGGCACCGGCCAGCGCGTAGTCGGCCACCAGCGAGTCGAGGTCGTCCTCACTGAGGGCGAACCCCGGTCCGGACCAGTGACTCCAGAAGTGCCGCAGATACTCGCGCACGGCGTCGTCGTTGCCGTCGACCAGCCGCGCCGACAACGGAAGTTGGTGAAACGCCTGATACCAGAACTCGGCCTGGGCGGGTGCGGTGAGCACCCGCTCGCCCGCACCCGGCAGCGGCGGTGACAACACCAGCGCGTGGATCAGGTCGGGGTGCATGCGCGCCACACTCTGGGCGACGCGGCTGCCGACGTCGTAGCCGCCGATCACCACCGGCGCCAGACCTAGCTCCGCGATCAGTCCGACGACGCTGGCCGCCTGCGCCGACGCGCTGTAGAAGTGGCTGACGGCCACGTCGTGTTTGTCCGAGCCGCCGAAGCCGCGCAGGTCCGGCACCACCACGTCGATGTCCCGGCCGGAGTCCAGCAGCAGCGGCACCAGCCGCCGATAGTCGTGGCGGTTGCCCGGCCAGCCGTGCAGCAGCAGCACCGACGGCGCGCCGGGCGTGCCGAAGCGATCGAAGGCCAACCGGAAACCGTCGACGGGCGCGCTGCGCGATGCCCGTGACCCCATGCGCTCATTCTGGCGCGTCGGCGACGGCGCGATGCAGCGTTTCGGAATCCCCTGTGATGACCGCGAGCACCGTGCGCCAGGAATCCGAGGGCCGGTTCAGCATGCCGCTGTGTGCGTCCCACCCGGCCACCGGCCGACCGTCGTCGTAAAACCCTGCGCGCAAACGAATCACGCCGGGCATCTCGTCGGGATCGGCGCCGTGCGGGCCGCCAGGGATGCCCTGCACGGCCTCGATGAAGTCGCCGGGCGCGGTCATCGAGAAACGCAGCACGTCTGGGTTTCGGTTGTGCCAGTCCGACGGGTCGTCGACGCCGACGCCCGAGCCCGCGGCGGCCAGGAACAGCGTCCGGTCCGACGTCAGCCCGAGCGCCTCGGCGGTGCCGACGATCGAGCCGCCGTACGAGTGCCCGATCACCGTCACGGGAACGCCGGGCGCCACCGTGCGGTCGACGTCCTCGCTGAACGCCACCAGGCGCGGCGCCATGTCCAGCGCGCCGCGCGGGTCCGCCGCCTCGAGCAGCACGGCGGCCGGATCGTGCACCTGCGGGAACGGTCCGCCGAGGTAGGTGATGACCGCCGCGTCGCCGTGACTGCCGGACACGAACCGGCGCGCGGTGGCGGTGGTGGCCGCCGAGCCCTCGATCGTAGTGTTGACGCCGGGCACCAGCACCGCGACGCTGTGGGCGGTCGCGAGGTCGCCGTGCAGTTCCACCAGCGACGAGCGGGCGGGATCGAAGGCCAGGATCTGGCGTTGGATGCGACCACCGGCCCGGGTCGGGTCGTCGACCTCCGCGAGCAGCCCCCGATACAGCGCGATCCGCCGGCGTGAATCGGTGTCGCGTCCGGACTCAGCGAGGATGGCCGCCGCGATGTTGATCCGGTTCGCGGCAATGCGCATCGGCCAGGGTATTCCGTCGGTGTTGCCGACCTGCCGCGGATGCTGGGCGACCAGGCGATCACGCTGCTCGGGTGTCATCGCGGCGATCTGCCCGGCGATGTCGTGCTGGCTCGTCGTCGGCCAGCCGCCCACGACGTCGACCGGGGGACCGGGCGCGGCGCCGGCGGGCACGGTGGGCGCCGGAGTCCGGCGGGTGCCACCGCTCAGTGCCGCGGTGAGGTCGGACGCGGCGTCCCAGTCCGCGGCGTCGAGCTGGTCGAGGGCCGCCATGATCTGCGAACGGGCATGTGCGGCAGCGATATCGAGCATCTGTGCGGCCACTGCCGCGTCACCGCCGGCCAGCAGGACCAGCACCGGATCCGGTGCCGTCGCGCGGGTGACCGAGCCGTCCCCGGCGACTTCGAGTCCGTCGCGCTGCGCCCGCTCCACGGTGTCGAGCACGTCGGCGCGCGCGGCGGCCAGCTGCTCGGCACCGTCGGTCGCGGCCACCGACGCGGCGACCAGACGGCGTGCGACCGCCGCGGCATCGGCGGCCAGGGTGCCTGCCTGACTGCGGGCTGCGTCGGCCGCCGCGCCCGCCCAGTGCTCGTCGGTGCCCCCGCTCAGCGCGAGCACGGTGTCGGCCTCGCCGCAGATCCGGCGGGCCAGCTCGTCGCAGTCCAGCGCCAGGTCGCGCAGCGCGTCGGGTCGCCATGCCTGCGCCTGTGTCACCGTCGGACGGCTCACCGGCCCAGCCGGTTCCCGCCGTCGCGGTCGGCACGCTCGAACGCGTCGGCGGCGCGGCGCGCCGCAAGCGCCCAGCCCCGCAGCCCGGCGGCGACGTCCTCGAGCTCGTCGACGACCGTCGCTGCCGACACCGCGGCGACCCGCGATCCCGGCAGCGCGTCGCGGTCCAGCGCCGGACACGGCAGGGCGCCGATCTCGTCGGCGATCGCCCAGATCCGATCCGCGACGCCCCGCAGACGCTCGAGATCGACCCGCGTGAATTCCCCCATGGCTCATGCTGGCACCCAACGAGTGCCCTCCAGCCGGGTTATCCACAGCCTTTCTTTGGGCGTGGACAACCACGCCCGCGCCGAGCAGCAGCTAGTCTCGATGAGGTGCAGCGACGAATCATGGGCATCGAAACCGAATTCGGTGTCACCTGCACGTTCCACGGCCATCGCCGGCTCAGTCCCGACGAGGTCGCCCGCTATCTCTTCCGGCGGGTGGTGTCGTGGGGACGCAGCAGCAACGTCTTCCTCCGCAACGGTGCGCGCCTGTACCTCGACGTGGGCAGCCATCCCGAATACGCGACCGCCGAGTGCGACAACCTCACCCAGCTGGTCACCCACGATCGCGCGGGCGAGCGGGTGCTCGAGGACCTGCTGGTCGACGCCGAGCAACGGCTGGCCGACGAGGGTATCGGCGGGGACATCTACCTGTTCAAGAACAACACCGACTCCGCGGGCAACTCCTACGGCTGCCACGAGAACTACCTGATCGTGCGGGCCGGCGAGTTCTCCAGGATCTCCGACGTGCTGCTCCCGTTCCTGGTCACCCGGCAGCTGATCTGCGGCGCGGGCAAGGTGCTGCAGACGCCCAAGGCGGCGACGTTCTGCCTGTCGCAGCGCGCCGAGCACATCTGGGAGGGCGTCTCCAGTGCGACGACCCGATCCCGTCCCATCATCAACACCCGCGACGAGCCGCACGCCGACGCGGAGAAGTACCGCCGCCTGCACGTCATCGTCGGCGACTCCAACATGTGCGAGTCCACCACCATGCTCAAGGTCGGCTCGGCCTCGCTGGTCCTGGAGATGATCGAGGCCGGCGTCGCGTTCCGCGACTTCTCGCTGGACAACCCGATCCGCGCGATCCGCGAGGTCAGCCACGACCTCACCGGCCGGCGCCCGGTGCGCCTCGCCGGCGGACGGCAGGCCAGTGCGCTCGACATCCAGCGCGAGTACTACGCCCGCGCGGTCGAGTACCTGCAGACCCGGGAACCCAACACACAGATCGAGCAGGTGGTCGACCTGTGGGGCCGCCAACTCGACGCCGTGGAGAGCCAGGACTTCGCCAAGGTCGACACCGAGATCGACTGGGTGATCAAGCGCAAGCTGTTCCAGCGGTATCAGGACCGCTACAGCATGGACCTGTCCGACGCCAAGATCAGCCAGCTGGACCTGGCGTATCACGACATCAAGCGGGGCCGCGGTGTGTTCGACCTGCTGCAGCGCAAGGGCCTGGCGGCGCGCATCACCACCGACGAGGAGATCGAGGCCGCGGTCAACACACCGCCGCAGACCACCCGGGCCAAGCTGCGCGGAGAGTTCATCAGCGCCGCCCAGGAGGCCGGCCGCGACTTCACCGTCGACTGGGTGCACCTCAAGCTCAACGATCAGGCCCAGCGCACCGTGCTGTGCAAGGACCCGTTCCGCTCGGTCGACGAGAGGGTCAAGCGGCTCATCGCATCGATGTGAGCCCGTGCTGCGACGGCGCGCCGCGACGGGCGTCCGGGCCCACCGCCGATTCGTCTTAAGCTCTACGCCGTGGGGATCTCAAAAGTCGAACGGTTGATGAACCTCGTCATCGCGCTGCTGTCGACGCGGGCGTTCATCACCGCAGACCGGATCCGCGAGACCGTCTACGGCTACTCCGACGGTGCGAGCGACGAGGCGTTCTCCCGCATGTTCGAGCGCGACAAGAACGAACTGCGCGACCTCGGCATCCCGTTGGAGACGGGCCGGGTGTCCTCGACCGACCCGACGGAGGGCTACCGCATCAACCGGGAGGCCTACGCGCTGCCCGCGGTGGAGCTGACATCCGACGAGGCCGCCGCCGTCGCGGTCGCGACGCAGCTGTGGGAGTCACCCGAGCTGATCACCGCGACCCAGAGCGCGCTGCTGAAACTGCGGGCCGCCGGCGTGGAGATCGAAGCCGTCGACGACCTCGACGTCGCGATCACCTCGACGGCGGCGCTGCCGGGTCTGCGCGGCTCGGAGGACGTGCTCGGAATCCTGCTGTCGGCCATCGACTCCGGCCGCGCGGTGCGCTTCCCGCACCGTCCGTCGCGCAGCGAGCCCTACGTGATCCGCACCGTCGAGCCGTGGGGTGTGGTCACCGACCGCGGCCGCTGGTACCTGGTCGGCCACGACCGCGACCGCGACGCGGTCCGTACGTTCCGGCTCTCCCGCATCGGTGCCGAGGTGACGCCGATCGGCGAACCCGGCGCGGTGGTCCGCCCGCCCGGGGTGAACCTGCGCGAGATCGTCGCGCGGGTGGTGGGCGACTGGCCCGGCGCGGGACAGGCGCGGGTCTGGGTCGCCGACGGCAAGGCCACCGCGCTGCGCCGACGGGCCACCGTCGTCGGCGCGAAGACGCTCGGCGGCCGCGCCGGGCAGGAGATCACCCTCGACATCGGCATGTTCGACCGGCTGGCCCGCGAGGTCGCCAGCTACGGCGCCGATGCGGTCGCGCTGGAGCCCGCCTCGCTGCGCGAGGACGTCATCGCCCGGCTGCAGGCACAGGCCGGCGTCGAGCAGGTGCGGGCGTGACCGCCGTGAGCACCCGGCTGGTGCGGCTGCTGAACATGGTCCCGTACTTCCAGGCGAACCCGCGGATCACCTACGACGAGGCCGCCGCCGATCTCGGGGTGAGCGTCAAACAGCTGCGCGACGACCTCAACCAGCTGTGGATGTGCGGGCTGCCCGGCTACGGGCCCGGCGACCTGATCGACTTCGAGTTCTCCGGCGACACCATCGAGGTGACGTTCACCGCCGGCATGGACCATCCGCTGCGGCTGACCTCCCCGGAGGCCACCGGTGTGCTGGTGGCGCTGCGGGCGCTGGTCGACGTCCCCGGCATGGTCGATCCGGAGGCGGCGCGCAGCGCGATCGCCAAGATCGAGTCCGCGGCGGGCAGCGCGGGCCACGGCGTCGAGGGCGCGGCGGTCGACGAGCCGGCGCCGGTGGAGAGCGAGGCCGCCGCTGCGGTGCGCACGGCGGTCCGCGGCGACAAGGCGCTGGCGATCGAGTACTACTCGGCGTCGCACGACATGCTGTCGAGCCGGGTGGTGGACCCGATCAGGGTGGTGCTCGTCGCCGACCACAGTTACCTGGAGGCGTGGTGCCGCACCGCCGAGGCGGTCCGGTTGTTCCGCTTCGACCGGATCGTCGACGCGCGGGTGCTCGACGAGCCGTCGGCGCCGCCACCGCCCGCGGTGCAGGCCGGGCCCGACACGTCGCTGTTCGACCCGGACACCGCCGACCCCTCGCTGCCGACCGCGACGCTGCGCGTGGACCGCTCGGCGGCGTGGATGTTCGACTACTACCCGCTGCGGGTGCTGCAGGAGTACCCCGACGGGTCGTGTGACGCCGCGATGACGTACGCATCGGATGAGTGGATGGGTCGGTTCGTCCTCGGCTTCGGCTCGGCGGTGCGGGTTCTCGAGCCGCAGCCGCTGGCCGAGCGGGTGCGGCGGGCGGCAGTTGCCGCGCTGGACGCCTATCGGGTCGGTGACGAGCGCCCCGGCGGGTAGACTCGGCGCAGACGTCTGGAGGTAACCAAATTGGGTGGTCTACAACCCTGGCACTGGATCATCGTCATCGCCGTGTTCGTGCTGCTCTTCGGCGCCAAGAAGCTCCCCGACGCAGCCCGCTCACTCGGCAAGTCGATGCGCATCTTCAAGTCCGAGATCAAGGAGATGCAGGCTGAGTCGAAGTCCGAGACACCGACCCAGATCTCCTCGGAGCGGGTGACCGACGCCGACCGTCCCGTCGGCGGCGCCACGGCGCACACCGAACCGTCGTCGGACAAGCGCCCGGCCTGAATCGTCACCTCGACACGGCGCGGGCCCGGTCCGCGTCCTGATCCTGTGCCTGTGAACAGGTAGGCCTTCCTCGACGTGCAGATCCCTGGACTCTTCCGAAAGCTCGACCCCCGCCGCCGCCGCTCCCGGGTCAATCCCGACGGCACGATGTCGTTGGTCGAACACCTCACCGAACTGCGGACCCGGCTGCTGATCTCGGTGTTGGCCGTTCTGGTCACCACGACGGTCGGATTCCTCTGGTACAGCCACGGGGCTTTCGGGCTGCCCAGCCTGGGCGACTGGCTGCGCGGTCCGTACTGCTCACTGCCGGAGTCCGCGCGGGCGACCATCGCCCCCGACGGCGAGTGCCGCCTCCTCGCCACCGCACCGTTCGACCAGTTCATGCTGCGTCTCAAGGTGGGTTTGATGGCGGGGATCGTCCTCGCATGCCCGGTGTGGCTGCACCAGCTGTGGGCGTTCATCACGCCCGGCCTGTACAGCAAGGAGCGCAGATTCGCGGTTGCGTTCGTGACGTTGGGTGCGGCGCTGTTCATCTCCGGCGCCCTGCTGGCCTACATCGTGCTGGCCAAGGCGCTGGGTTTCCTGCTGACCGTGGGCAGCGATGTGCAGATAACGGCGCTGTCGGGCGATCAGTACTTCGGCTTCCTGATCAATCTGCTTCTGGTGTTCGGGATCAGCTTCGAGTTCCCGCTGCTGATCGTCATGCTCAACCTGGTCGGTGTGCTGACCTACGCACGGCTGAAGGCGTGGCGGCGCGGCCTGATCATGGGCCTGTTCGTCTTCGCGGCGTTCGCCACGCCCGGCTCCGATCCGTTCTCCATGCTGGCGCTGGCGATCGCGCTGAGCATCCTGCTGGAGGTGGCGATCCAGATCGCGCGGATCAACGACCGGCGCAAGGCCCGCCGGGCACTCGACGCGGTCCCCGACGACGAGGCCGCACCGATCGGCTCGGCAGAGCCGGTCGAGGCGCCGTCCGCCGTGTCCGCACCGTCGCGGCTCGTGATCGACGACGATGCCACCTGACACGCCACCTGACAGCGTCGCCGCTTTCACCGCGTTACTTCCCTTCGCGCTGGACGGTTTTCAGCGCCGCGCATGTGACGCACTCGCCCACGGTCACGGTGTGCTGGTGTGTGCGCCGACCGGCGCCGGCAAGACCGTCGTCGGCGAGTTCGCCGTGCACCTCGCGCTTGCGGCCGGGGGCAAGTGCTTCTACACCACGCCTATCAAGGCGCTGAGCAACCAGAAGCACAACGACCTGG
Organism: Mycolicibacterium psychrotolerans; assembly: GCF_010729305.1. Taxonomy (NCBI): domain Bacteria; kingdom Bacillati; phylum Actinomycetota; class Actinomycetes; order Mycobacteriales; family Mycobacteriaceae; genus Mycobacterium; species Mycolicibacterium psychrotolerans. Next base: position 3,334,570 of record NZ_AP022574.1, read on the forward strand.
TGCGCCGCTACGGATCCGACCGCATCGGCCTGCTGACCGGCGACCAGAACATCAACGGCGACGCCGACGTGGTGGTGATGACCACCGAGGTGCTGCGGAACATGCTGTACGCCGATTCGCCTGCCCTGCGGGGGCTTTCGTTTGTCGTCATGGATGAGGTGCACTTCCTGGCCGACCGGATGCGCGGCGCGGTGTGGGAGGAGGTGATCCTGCACCTGCCCGAGGCGGTGCGGCTGGTCAGCCTGTCGGCCACGGTGAGCAATGCCGAGGAGTTCGGCGGGTGGATCCAGACCGTGCGCGGGGACACCACCGTCGTCGTCGACGAACACCGGCCGGTGCCGCTGTGGCAGCACGTCCTGGTCGGCAAGCGGCTCCTCGACCTGTTCGACTACCGGGCTTCGGGTCCGGCGCGCGCGGGCCGCGATCTGCTGGTGGACCCGGAGCTGCTGCGCCACATCTCCCATCGGCGCGAGGCCGACCGGCTCGCCGACTGGCAGCCGCGGGGGCGCGGCCGGGCCGGGCGGCCGACGCTGTTCCGCACCCCGGGCCGCCCCGACGTCATCGGGGTGCTCGAGCAGCGCGACCTGCTGCCCGCGATCACGTTCATCTTCTCCCGGGCCGGCTGTGACGCCGCGGTCAAACAGTGCCTGCGCTCGTCGCTGCGGCTCACCACCGACGACGAACGCACGCGCATCGCCGAGATCGTGGACCGGCGCACCGCCGACCTCGACGACGCGGACCTGATCGTGCTCGATTTCCACGAGTGGCGCGAAGGGCTGCTGCGCGGGCTGGCCGCCCACCACGCCGGGATGCTGCCCACCTTCCGCCACACCGTGGAGGAGTTGTTCACCGCCGGGCTGGTCAAGGCGGTGTTCGCCACCGAGACGCTGGCACTGGGCATCAACATGCCCGCCCGCACAGTGGTGCTGGAACGGCTGGTCAAGTTCAACGGTGAGCAGCATCTGCCGCTGACACCCGGGGAGTACACCCAGTTGACCGGCCGCGCGGGGCGGCGCGGCATCGACGTCGAGGGCCACGCGGTGGTGCTGTGGAACCCCGACGTCGACCCCGCCGAGGTCGCCGGTCTGGCGTCGACACGTACCTTCCCGCTGCGCAGTTCGTTCGCCCCGACCTACAACATGACGATCAACCTCGTCCACCAGATGGGACCCGAACAGGCCCACCAGCTGCTCGAGCGCTCGTTCGCCCAGTACCAGGCCGACCGGTCGGTGGTCGGTCTGGTGCGCGCCGTGGAACGCGGCGAGAAGCTGCTCGGCGAGCTGGCCGCCGAAATCGGTGGCCGGGAGGCGCCGATCCTGGACTACGTGCGGCTGCGCGCCCAGATCGCCGAGCGGGAACGGGCGCAGTCGCGCTCCTCCCGGCTGCAACGTCGCCAGGCCGCCAACGACGCGCTGACGGCGCTGCGTCGCGGCGACATCATCACGATCACCCACGGACGGCGCGGCGGGCTGGCCGTGGTGCTCGAGCCGGCCCGCGACGACGACGATCCGCGCCCGCTGGTGCTGACCGAGAGTCGGTGGGCGGGCAGGATCTCCTCGGCCGACTACTCCGGGGCCATCGCGCCGATGGGCCGGATGACGCTGCCCAAACGGGTCGAGCACCGCAATCCGCGCGCCCGCCGCGATCTGGCCTCGGCGTTGACGTCGGCCGCGGCGGGTCTGGATGTGCCGTCCGCGCGGCGGCGGCGCAGCGGTCCGCAGGCCGAACCCGACGTGGATCCCGAGCTGGCGTCGCTGCGGGATCGCGTGCGGGCGCACCGGGTCCATCAGCTACCCGACCGGGAGGACAGGGCGCGGGTGGCCGAGCGGTACCTCAAGATCGAGCGCGAGAACGACCAGCTACGTCGCAAGATCGCAGCCGCGACGAACTCGCTGGCCCACACCTTCGACCGGATCGTCGTGCTGCTCACCGAGCGCGGCTTCATCGACCAGGCCGGCGACGCGCCGTCGGTGACCGACGACGGCCGGCTGCTCGCCCGGATCTACAGCGAGAGTGATCTGCTGGTCGCCGAGTGTCTTCGCGCCGGAGTGTGGGACGACCTCGACCATGCCGAACTGGCGGCCGCTCTGTCGGCGGTGGTCTACGAGTCCCGGCGTGACGGCCACGGCCTCGGGGACGGCGCGGAGATCCCGACCGGCGGCTCGCGCCGTGTCGCCGTCCAACCAGACCCCGCAGGACTCTGTGGCCGGGTCAGGTGAGTCTGCACGGCGCCGTCGTCGCACCGCGAGCGACGTCAGCAGCCGCAGCTCAGACAGCCGACCGCCGCAGAACCCGACGCAGCCGGGTTCGTCGGCACGTGAATCCGCACTGGCAGCTGGGGTCCGAGCGCAGGCGCCGGGGCACGGTGCAGCCGCAGCGCTACGTATACCCGTCAGGCACCCGCGCTCGCCGCCGGGGCATCATCGGCCTGCTGGCCGCGATCATCGTCGCCGTGGTGCTGGTGCTCGGCTTCTGGAAGCCGGGCTTCTTCGTCACGACCAAGCTCGACGTCAACGCCGCGCAGACCGGTGTGCAGCAGATCCTCACCGACGAGACAAACGGCTACGGCGCCAAGAACGTCAGCAACGTCAAGTGCAACAACGGTGTCAGCCCCACGGTGAAGAAGGGTGACACCTTCGACTGCGAGGTCAGCATCGACGGCACCAAGCGTCAGGTGACGGTCACGTTCCAGGACGACAAGGGCACCTACGAGGTCGGCAGGCCCAAGTAGCGGTCAGGGGAGCGCGTCGAGCGCCTTCTGCAGCCGCCCGATGGAGGACGACACGCCGTAGCGCTCGGCCAGTTCGACGACTTTGCGGGGGTGCGCGGCGGCCAGCGGCAACGAGTCGTCCGTCGTCGAGAAGGTGACCGCGGCGTCGGTGGCGACGCGCACCACGGGAGCGGCCCTGGTGATGTAGTCGGCCGCGGACCTCAGCTTGGTCCGATGGGCCCGCGTGAGCTTCGACGTGGAGTCCTCGGCCGCGGCGAGGATCGCGTCCAGTGAGCCGTACTTCGTGAGCAGGGTGGACGCGGTCTTCTCCCCGACCCCCGCGACGCCGGGCAGGCCGTCGGACGGATCACCGCGCAGCAGCGCCAGTTCCGCGTAGGCGGGCCCGGCGCGATCGATCGGCACGCCGTAGGTCTCCGACACCTCGATCGGCCCGTACTTCGTCGCCTTGGCCAGGCCGCGGCCCAGGTAGAGCACCCGCACCGGCGTCGGCTCGTCGCGGACGACCTGCAGCAGGTCGCGGTCGCCGCTGACCACGACGACCGGATCGCGGCGTTCCCGCCAGGCCAGGGTGCCCAGAACGTCGTCGGCTTCGTGGTCGGAGGCGCCGGCGGTCGCGATGCCGAACGCGTCCAGGATCTCCATGATCATGTCGACCTGCGGCGTGAGCTCGTCCGGCACCTCTTCGACGTCGGGCTCGCCGCCGGGGTTCTCCTGCACCACCCGGTGCGCCTTGTAGGACGGGACGAGGTCGACGCGCCACTGCGGCCGCCAGTCGTCGTCGCGGCACACCACGAGCCGGTGGGGCTGCTCGCGGGTGATCACGGTGGCGACCGCGTCGAGAAACCCCCGCACCGCGTTGACCGGGCGGCCGTCAGGGGCGGTGATCGACGACGGGACACCGAAGTAGGAGCGGAACCACATGCTCGCGCCGTCGAGGAGTACCAGGGGAGCAGTCACTTGCGCCATCCTGCCAGGCCGCAAACCCCGGCGAGCAGACACGAACTCGCACCTTCTGTCGGCGTGTCATCCGAGTTCGTGTCTGCTCGCGCAAGGGGGTGCCGCCCGGCACTAGCCTGAACGGATGAGCGAGTCCCGTTTTCCCACCGATGTGTATGCCCACCGCGTGAGCGCCGCGGCGGAGGCCGCCGCCGCGGCGGACCTCGCGGGCCTGGTCATCACCCCGGGGTACGACCTGCGTTACCTGGTGGGTTCGCGGGCGCAGACGTTCGAGCGGCTGACCGCGCTGGTGCTGCCCGCCGACGGTGCCCCGACGATCGTGGTGCCGCGGCTGGAACTGGCGGCCCTGAAGGAGTCGGCGGTCACCGAACTCGGTGTGGCGGTGCGGGATTGGGTCGACGGTGACGATCCCTACGCGCTGGTGGCCGAGGCCCTGGGCGGGGGCGGGCGGGCCGTCGCGGTGACCGACTCGATGCCGGCGCTGCACCTGCTGCCCCTCGCCGAGGTGCTCGGCGTGGTGCCGGTGCTGGCCACCGATGTGCTGCGCACGCTGCGCATGGTCAAGGATCCCGCCGAGATCGACGCGCTGCGCGAGGCCGGGGCGGCGATCGATCGGGTGCACGCCCGCGTGCCGGAGTTCCTGGTGCCCGGCCGCACCGAGGCCGACGTCGCGGCCGACATCGCCGAAGCCATTGTCGCCGAAGGACATTCGGAAGTGGCGTTCATCATCGTCGGGTCCGGTCCGCACGGCGCGGACCCGCACCACGAGTGCTCGGACCGTGAACTGGCCGCCGGCGACGTCGTGGTCGTCGACATCGGCGGCCCCTACGAGCCCGGGTACAACTCCGACTCCACCCGCACCTACAGCATCGGGGAACCCGACCCCGAGGTGGCGCGCAGGTACGCGGTGCTGCAGCAGGCGCAGCAGGCCGCGGTCGCGGCGGTGCGGCCGGGCGTCACCGCCGAACAGGTCGACGCCGCCGCGCGCGAAGTGCTCGCCGCCGAAGGCCTGGCTGAGGCATTCGTGCACCGGACCGGGCACGGCATCGGGTTGTCGGTGCACGAGGAGCCCTACATCGTGGCAGGCAACACGCTCCCGCTGGAGGAGGGGATGGCGTTCTCCGTGGAGCCCGGAATCTATTTCCCGGGGCAGTGGGGCGCGCGCATCGAGGACATCGTGATCGTCACCGCCGACGGCGCGCTGTCGGTGAACAACCGCCCGCACGACCTCGTCGTGGTGCCGGTGGGCTGACGGGTCAGCTCTCGCCGCGGTCGAGCAGTCCCGAGGAACCCAGCACCCGCTCCACGCGGACCTCGATCACGACGCGCTTGGGGTTGGGGCGCGGGGTGCGGTAGCGCTGCGCATAGCGCAGTTCGGCATCGCGCACCCTGTCGATGTCGGTGTACACGGTCGACTTGCCCTCCAGCGACAACCAGCGCGCGCCGTCGACCTGGCTGAGCACCGCTACACCGCGCTGATCGGCGTTGACCGCCTTCTGCGAACCGCCCGTGGTGATGACGCGGGCGATGTGGGTGGCGGGATCGAAGGTGAACCCGACGGCCACCACGTGCGGCGACTGGTCGGCCCGCAACGTCGTCAGCATCGCCAGGTGACGCTCGGTCAGGAATGCGATCGCGTCGGTGGTCAGCCGGGTGGTTGCCTTGCCCATCGCGCCCACGCTAGCGCAGGACATAATCGCAGCCATGAAGGACACGGCGGAGACGCGCCCGGTCGTGGTGTTCGGCGGCCGCAGCGAGATCGGCATGGAGGTGGCGCGCAGGCTGGCCACCGGTGCGACGGTCGTACTCGCGGCGCGGCGCCCCGACGACCTCGACGCGCAGACCGCCGCGTTGATGCAGGCCGGTGCGACCGCCGTGCACCGCGTGGCCTTCGACGCCGACGATCTCGCCTCGCACCGCCGGGTGGTCGACGACATCGTGGCCGAGCACGGCCCGATCGGGATCGCGGTGCTGGCCTTCGGCATCCTGGGGGACCAGGCGCTCGCGGAGAAGGACGCGGCGCACGCGGCGGCGATCGCACACACCGATTACGTCGCGCAGGTGAGTCTGCTCACGGTGCTCGCCGACACGATGCGGGCGGCTGGGCACGGCACGCTGGTCGCGTTCTCCTCGGTTGCCGGCGTGCGGGCGCGCCGGGCGAACTACGTCTATGGATCTGCCAAGGCGGGTCTCGACGCGTTCTGCAGCGGCCTCGCCGATGCGCTGCACGGAACCGGGGTGCGGCTGCTGCTGGTGCGGCCCGGTTTCGTGATCGGGCGGATGACCGAGGGGATGGCGCCGGCGCCGCTGTCGAGCACACCGGCCCAGGTCGCCGACGCCACCGTCGCGGCGCTGCGCGCGGGCCGGCAGGTGGTGTGGGTGCCCAAGCCGCTGGCCGCGTTGGCGGCGGCGTTCCGGGTGACGCCGCGGTGGGTGTGGCGAAGGCTGCCGAGGTGATCGTGGTGGTCGGCATCGGGGCCGACGGCATGGCCGGGCTGGCCCCGCCGGCACGAGCCGAATTGGCAAGGGCGACAGTCATCTATGGCTCTGCGCGGCAGCTCGACCTGCTCGACGACACGGTGAGTGCCGCTCGGCGGCCGTGGCCGAGCCCGATGCTGCCCGCGATCGACACCCTGCTCGACGGCGCCGACGGTGACGTGCACGTCGTCGCCAGCGGGGACCCGCTGCTGCACGGCGTGGGAAGCACCCTGATCCGCCGCCACGGCGCCGACCGCGTCGCGGTGCTGCCGCACGTGTCATCGGTGACGTTGGCGTGCTCGCGGGTCGGCTGGTCGGTGCAGGACACCGAGGTGATCAGCCTGGTCACCGCCGAACCGGTCAGCGCGATCCGGCGCGGCGGGCAGGCCGTCGTGCTGTCGCGGGACCGGACGAGCCCGGGCGAACTGGCCCGGCTGCTCACCGCGACGGGCCGCGGCGACTCCGAGGTGACGATCCTCGAGCAGCTCGGCGGCCCGCGCGAGTTGCGCCGCTCGTCGACCGCCCGGGAGTGGGCGGCCCGGCCGCCCGGCGACGTCGACGACCTCAACGTCGTCGCGGTGCGCTACCTGCCCGACGAGCGGCTGGCGGCTGTGCTGCCCGACAGCGTGTTCTCCCACGACGGGCAGCTCACCAAGCAGGCGATGCGGGCGGTGACCCTGGCGGCGCTGGCCCCGCGGCCGGGGGAGCTGCTGTGGGACGTCGGGGCCGGCTCGGGAAGCGTGGCGATCGAGTGGTGTCGTGCCGGGAATGGTTGTCGCGCAGTGGCCTTCGAGCGCGACGAACAGCGCCGTCGGCGCATCGCCGATAATGCGCGGGCGTTCGGGGTGGTGCTCGACGTCCGGGCAGGCGCACCGGAGTCGTTAGGGTCGGCCCCCGCCCCTGCGGCGATCTTCGTCGGGGGCGGCGTCACCGGGCCGGAGCTGCTCACGGCGTGCTGGGACCGCCTGCCCGCCGGTGGCCGCCTGGTCGCCAACGCGGTGACGGCGGAATCCGAAGCCGTTGTACTGCAGTGGTATTCGCGTGTTGGCGGGGAGCTGCGCCGGTACCAGCACTACCGCGGCGAGCCGGTGGGTTCGTTCACCGGCTGGCGACCGGCGATGCCGGTCACGCAGTGGCTGGTGACGAAGCCTCATACGACCTGACGAGGTCGATCGCGTCGAGGTCGCGGATGGCCTGGCACCCGCGGCTGAGCATCGTCGAGATCATCTCGTCGCCCCGCTCGGTGGACGCGGCGAAGGCGAAGCCGAGCGTGGTCAGAAACGGTGCCTGCAGAACACCGAGACGGTAGTCCTGCCAACAGGTTTCGACGTCGTAGCCGGTGACCCCGTGGCGAAGCAGCGCGGCGTGGTAGCGCTGCACGAGGTCACGCTCCACGGTGGGCCGGATCTCGGGGAGCAGGCTGGTCGCGGTGAAGTAGGCGAGGTCGCGCGTCGGCAGCCCGACCCCGATCGTCTGCCAGTCGACCACCGTGACCCGCGTGCGGTCCGGGTCGAACAGCAGGTTGTCCAGCCGGTAGTCGCCGTGCATCAGCGAGAATCGCTGGGGCTCGGCGAGCAACCAGGGAGTCACCAGTCCCATAGAGGTCAGCAGCGTGTCGCGGTCGGCGTCGCTGACCTTGCCGCCGAGTTTCTCCAGCGTGATGTTCGCCGCCATCACCGCTATCTCGCCCATGCCGCCGGCGGCGGCCTCGTCCCCCGGCTTGGGCATGATGATCGACGGCAGGTCGCACCAGTGCCGTTGGCACCAGCTGGGGCCGTGAAGGCCAGCCAGCGCATCGACGGCCAGCTCCGCCTCGGCCGGGGTGCAGCCGGCGATCTGGTCGCCCTGCTCCGCAGGTGCCATGTCGGCCAGGACGAGGACGAAATCCCCTCCGTCCGGCGAGATCTCGCTGTGGAAGCATTCCGGCACCGGGATCGCGACGTCCTTGGTCACCGTCGAGTAGAACTCGACCTCCGACAGGTATCCGAGCGCGACGCGCTCGCGCACGGTGTCGTCCTGTGCGGGCAGCTTGACCGCGAACGTCGCGGGCAGCCCCGCGGCGTCGGCATAGGTCGCGGCAACCCGATAGGTGGCGCCGGTCTGGCCGGTGCCGATGGCGGTCACCTCGGCGCCGGTGACCTCGGCTGCGAGCACCGAGCCGAGCCAGGCCGGGGTGAGGTCGGCGGGGGAGCGGGGAATGCTCACGAGGTCACCTCATCGGTCGGTCGGCGCGTGTGCGCAGAGCTCACGGTCTGCGGATAGTGGCGCGGCGTGAACACCCGATCGGAGCTCTCGTCGCCCGAGTACCACTGGGTCTGTGAAGATCCCACGATCAGCAGACACCGCATGTCGACGTCGGCGGGGTCGAGGTCGGCAAGGCGCACCACCTTCACCGACTCGTTGGGCCCCGCGACGTCACGGCCGATGACCACCGGCGTCCCGGCGTCGCGGTGCTCGAGCAGCAGGTCCCGCATCGCGCCCACCTGCCAGGTGCGCGTCTTCGACGCCGGGTTGTAGATGGCGAGCACCATGTCGGCCTGTGCCGCGGCGGTGAGGCGGGCCGCGATCACGTCCCACGGCTTGAGCCGGTCCGACAGCGAGATCACCGCGTAGTCGTGGCCCAGCGGAGCACCCACCCGGCTGGCCACCGCCTGCGCGGCCGTCATCGCCGGGATCACCCGCACGTCCACGCCGGGCCATTCCTTGGCCTCTTCGAGCACCGCGGTGGCCATCGCGAACACCCCCGGATCGCCGGAGGACACCACCGCGACGGTGTGGCCTTGCTGGGCCAGCGAGCACGCCAGCCGGGCGCGGGCCGGTTCGTCGGTGTTGTCGCTGGGGTGCCTGCGCTGGCCCTCGCGGACGCCGACGCGGTCGAGGTAGGGGCCGTAGCCGATCAGGTCGGTGGCCGCGGCCAGCTCGCGGCGGCTCTGCGGGGTCATCCAGTCGATGTCGCCGGGCCCCAGCCCGACCACGGTGACCGATCCGGTGCCTGCCGGCACGTGCGGGCGGCCGGTCAGCATCGCGAGCGAGAAGTAGGGGACCGAGGCGTCGTCGACGTCGGCGGCGGGCAGTACTCGCTGTCGCGCGGTGCTGGCGCGCTCCACGTAGAACGCGTCGTCGAGCCGGCCCGCGGTCGAAAGTGCTTCGCGCACCGCGGGATAGGAGCGTCCCAGCTTGATGATGACCGCGGCGTCGGTGTCGGCCAGCCGGCGTTTCAGCTCATCGGGAGGCAGCGTTCCCGGCAGGATCGTCAGCACCTCGTCGCCCTGCACGAGCGGGGTGGCGATCGCGGCCGAGGCGGCGCTGACCGAGGTCACCCCGGGCACGATCACCGCGTCGAAGCGCCGGGTGAGGCGGGTGTGCATGTGCATGTAGGAGCTGTAGAAGAGCGGGTCACCCTCGGCGAGCAGCGCGACGTCGCGGCCGGCGTCGAGGTGCGCGGCGATGCGCGCCGCGGAGTCGCGGTAGAAGTCCTCCATCGCGCCCGCGTAGCCGCCGGGATGCTCCGAGGTCTCGGTGGTGACCGGGTAGACGAGGTGCTCCTCGATCTGGCCGGCCCGCAGATACGGCTCGGCGATGCCGCGGGCGATGCTGCGGCCGTGCCGCGCACTGTGATACGCGACCACGTCGGCCGCCCCGATCACCCGGGCCGCCTTCACCGTGACCAACTCCGGATCACCGGGGCCCAGCCCGACGCCCCACAGCGTTCCCCGTCGCTCGCTCATTCGGCCACGGTCCCGATCGCGTTGACGGCGGCGGCGGCCATCGCGCTGCCGCCTCGGCGGCCGGTCACCACCAGATAGGACATGCCGCGCGGACGCTCGATCAGCTCCTCTTTGGACTGCGCCGAGCCGACGAAGCCGACCGGCCCGCCGAGCACCGCGGCGGGCGGCGCGACGCCGCCGTCGACGATCTCGAGCAACCGGAACAGCGCGGTGGGGGCGTTGCCGATGGCCAGCACCGCGCCGGGCAGCCGGTCGGCCCACAGGTCGACCGCCGCCGCGGACCGAGTGGTGGCCTGCCGCGCGGCCAGGGCCGGTGCCCGGTCGTCGGCGACCAGCGAGACCACCTCGTTGTCGGCGGGCAGACGCGACCGGGTGATGCCGGCGGCCACCATCGAGGAGTCGCACAGGATCGGGGCGCCGGCGGCCAGCGCGGCGTGGGCGCGTTCGACGACGTCGGGGGTGAACGCCACGTGCTCGGTGACGTCGGTCTGACCGCAGGTGTGGATCAACCGGACGACGACCCGGGCGACGTCGTCGGGGAAGCGGGACAGGTCGGCCTCGGCACGGATCGTCGCGAACGACTGCCGGTAGATCTCCCCGGCATCGCGGATGTAGTCGAGCACCCGATCACCCTACGGGTGGGCGCGCCGCGCCCGATAGCCGTCTCCCGTCGCGACCAGCACATCCCCGTCGGGCGGACTGCCGCACGCGCGGTCGCAGCCGACATAGTGCCGATGCCCCGCGGCGGTGGCGTCGTGGCGGGCCGCCGCGGCGTCGGCGCGCACGTCGGCCAGCGCGTGCGCACAGCCGGGCCGGCCCGTACAGGCCGACACCGACAGCCACGGCGACGCCTCGTCGAAGATCAGCCCGAGCGGGGCCAGCACCCGCAGCGCCGCGTCTGCGACACCCTCGTCGAGATCGCAGATCAGCACCGACCGCCACGGGGTGATCACCAACGGCGCCTCCACCGCGGCCAGGTAGCGGGCCACCCCGGCGTCGAGCACCCCGAGCGGGACGGCGGCGCCCAGCGCGATCCGTCTGTCGTCCTGCTCGAGCCAGCCCACCGGGGGCCGGGTGGGCACCGGCCACGTCCGTCCGGGAGGCGTCGTCGCCCCCAGCGGGGCCAACAGCGCCGCCGGATCGGCCAGTTCCCTCACCCGCCAGGCTTTCCCGCGGATCTCGACGAAGCGCCGGGCGATCGACAGCAGCGCCTCGACCGCGTCGGCGACGGGGAGTCGCACCCCGGTGTCGGTTCCGGCGAGCAGCAGCGCGGCCGTGTCGTCGTCGAGGGCGTGCACCCCGGCGTCGGCGCCCAACCCCGAGATGTCGCCGCTGCCGTCGTCGATGCCGAACAGGAACCGGCCCGGCAACGCAGCCAGATCCGAATCCCGCTGCAGCGCCGCGTCCAGGGCGAGCACCGTCTCCCGGACGTCACACAGACCGCCGCGGCGCCCAGACAGGGGAGGGGCGACGATGTTGCGGATCTTCTCGTGCGTCGTCGACGGCAGCAGACCTGCGTCGGTGAGCCGGTCGGCGAGGGCGGCCGCATCGCGCACACCACGGATCTGCACATTGCCCCGCGACGTCAGCTCCAGCCCCGGGGCGGCGACGTCGAGGGCGGCCGTTGCGATCGCGTCCATCGCCGCAGCGGTCAGCATGCCGCCGGGAAGGCGGACGCGCGCGAGGTCGCCGTCGGCGGCCCGGTGGGTCTGCACGGCACCGGGGCACGCGTCGGTGTCGCGGGCCCTGGTCACGCGTCCACGGTACGCGGTGGCAGGTAGCCCGGGCGCGGCACGCAGGTGGGAAACGGCCCGCTGCCCCGCGATTCGAGTACCTCGCTACCCGTGATCTTGATGGTTGCCGGTCCTACTTTTCGAGGACGACGGGCCGGCGCCGCGGGCCCGCAGGATTCCAGGAGTGAACGACATGACCGAACTGACCATCGCACTCGACGCGCCCGCACCTGTCGCATCGGCCGAGCCTGCAGTGTTCGTGACCGAACGGGAGGTCCTGCTGGCATCGGCGGCGGCCCTGGGCGGCCCCGCGGTGCGCATCGCACGACGGCGCACCCTCTGGCAGGCGCTGTTCGTCGCGCCGATCCGGCCGCGGGCACCGCGGCGCACCCGGCGGCCGGATTTCATCGAGGAGGCGATGATGGCCCGGATGATGCAGCGGCTCTGATCCGCTCAGCCGGCCAGCCGCACCGGAACGACGATGTCGGAGTAGGCGGAGGCGTCACCCGCGATCACGCGGCTGCGCTCGCCGTGGACGTCGACGGGCACGTCGCCGGCCAGCGTCACCCGGGTGAGCCGGCGGAACTGGTTGTCGTAATCGGCGACGGCGTAGTGCTGGGTGGCCCGGTTGTCCCACACCGCGACGTCGCCGAGCTCCCAATTCCACCGAATGGTGTGCTCCAGCTTGGTGATCCGTGCCTGGAACAGATCGAACAGCGCGGCCGACTCAGTACGCCCGAGACCCAGGAAACCCTTGACGAAGTTGCCGAGCAGCAGGACGCGGCGGCCGGTCTCGGGGTGGATGCGCACCACGGGGTGCTCGGTCTCGTAGTAGTCGGACACGAACTCCTCGCGATACTGGCGTTCGGTGTCGGCCAATGCCTCCCGCCGACCGTCGATGTCCCGGGCGTAGTCATAGGTGTTGGTGTGCACCGCCCAGAGATTCTCGGCCAGCGCGCGCAGCGGCTCCGGCAGCCGGTCGTAGGCGGCCTCGGTCGACGCCCATGTCGTCGTGCCGCCGTAGGGGGGCAGCGTGACGGCGCGCAACAGCGAGGCCTTCGGGATGCGGTCGACGAAGGTGACGTCGGTGTGCCAGCTGTTGGCCTTGTCGTAGCGGGAGTCGATGGGCAGCACCTTGATGCCGCGGGACGTCACCGTCGGGTGCGCTGTCGTCGGGGTGCCGAGGGTGCGCGCGAACGCCAACTGACCGTCGTCGTCGAGACCGTGCTGGCCGCGGAAGAAGATCACCTTGTGCTCGAGCAGCGCCGCGTTGATCACGGCTGCCGTCGCGGGGTCGACGCCACCGGCGAGATCGACCCCCTCGATGCGCGCACCGATGACGGCGCCGAGCTTGACGACACGAAGCGTTGACATCGCTGAACCTCTCCCACACGCGCCGACCCCTGCCTCCACAGTCGCCCCGCAGGCCCGTGGCGCCCACCCTTAGATTCACCGAGAACCGAACCGGCGCCGTTTCGCCGCAGTCAAGATCGGGTAACGGACGACACCAAGAAGGGTGATCGCCAGCAAAGGCGGAGAAAGTCGAGGGACCAGTGGGGCTGCGGCTGTGACCTCGACCAACTCGGTGTGGAGTTACGTCAGCGCCCACTACCCTCAGCTGCTTTTCGACTCGTATCAGCACGTCAGCGCCGTCGTCCAGAGTGTCCTGATCGCGACGGTCGTGGGTGTCGTGATCGGGGTGCTGACCTACCGAAACCCCGTTGCGGCGAATCTCGCGACCGCGACGTCGAGTGTGATCCTCACCGTTCCGGCGTTCGCTCTGCTGGGTCTGCTCATCCCGCTGTTCGGCCTCGGGGTGATCCCCAGCGTGGCCGCGCTGGTGCTCTACTCGCTGCTGCCGATCATTCGGAACACGATCGTTGGGCTGGGCGGTGTCGACCCCGCGCTGACCGACGCCGCCCGCGGCATCGGTATGAGCCGGCTGACCACGCTGACGCGGGTGGAGTTGCGGTTGGTGTGGCCGGCGATCCTGTCCGCGATGCGGCTGTCCACCCAGATGTCCATGGGTGTGCTCGCGATCGCGGCCTACGTCAAGGGTCCGGGACTGGGCAACCTGATCTTCGCAGGCCTGGCCCGGGTCGGCAGCCCCACCGCCCTTCCCATGGCGCTCACCGGCACGCTGCTCATCGTGATCCTGGCGCTGGCCCTCGACGCCGTGCTCGTGCTGATCGGACGGCTCACCACATCGAAAGGCATTCGGTGACAACGCATACCGACCCGACCGGGGTCCGCATCGAGCTCGACCACGTGTCGAAGGTCTATCCGGGCGCCGAACAGCCCGCTGTCGACGACGTCTCGCTCGACGTCCCCGCCGGCGAGATCGTGGTGTTCGTCGGCCCGTCCGGGTGTGGGAAGACCACGACGATGCGGATGATCAACCGGCTCAGCGAGCCCACGTCCGGCCGCATCCTGATCGGCGACGAGGACGCGTTGTCGATCAGACCCACGGAGCTGCGGCGCTCGATCGGCTACGCGATCCAGCAGGCGGGGCTGTTCCCGCACATGACGATCCGGCAGAACGTCGGCCTGGTGCCCGGACTGCTGAACTGGCAACGCTCGAGGATCGACGACCGGGTCGACGAACTACTCGACCTGGTCGGGCTCGAGCCGGCGCAATACGCCGACCGCTACCCCCGCCAGCTCTCCGGCGGGCAGCAGCAGCGCGTCGGGGTGGCGCGGGCCCTGGCCGCCGACCCGCCGGTGCTGCTGATGGACGAACCGTTCGGCGCGGTCGACCCGATCACCCGCAGCACGCTCCAGGACGAACTGCTCCGGCTGCAAGAGGAATTGCGCAAGACCATCGTGTTCGTCACCCACGACTTCGGCGAGGCCGTCAAGCTCGGCGACCGCATCGCCGTCCTCGGCCAGCAGTCGAAGGTGCTGCAGTACGACACCCCGCAGAACATCCTGGCCAGCCCCGCCGACGACACCGTTGCCGGCTTCGTCGGCTCCGGCGCGTCGCTGCGTCAACTCGGCTTGCTGCGCGTGAAAGACGTTGCGCTGGAATCACGTCCGTCGGTGCTCCGCAACGACAGCGTGGAGCGGGCGCGTGCCACCATCGCCGGCAGTGACTGCGACTGGGCGGTGGTGGTCGACGACCGCGAGCGGCCGGTCAGCTGGGTGCGGGAGAATCGGCTGCGCCACGCCGGCTCCCTCGCCGACGCCGTCGAGCGCCTCGAGGTGGTCAGTACGCAATCCACCCTCGAGGACGCCCTGGAGGCGATCCTGGCCGAACAGCACGCCTCGGCCGTGGTAACCGGCCCCGGCGGCCGCTACCAGGGGGTGGTCACCCTCGACACGCTCATCGACACCATCACCCGGTTGCGCGCGGAAGCTGAGACCGACGGGGCCGGGGACGACCCGTCGTGAGCACGGTCACCGACATCGACACCGGTGCCACCCCGACATCGAGCGCGCCGGCCACCACCGCGGCCGAGCGGTTGCGGTTGTTCATCCAGCCGGTACTGGTGGTGATCGTCGGTGCCGCCGTCGTGTTCTGGGCGTTCGACCGCGACCTGACCGCCACCCAGCGGGAGAACATCAATCCGGGCAACGTCGCGACACTGATCTGGCAGCACCTGCTGATCACCGCGGCGGTGACCGCGATCGTCGTGCTGATCGGAGTGCCGGTCGGGGTGTTGGTCACCCGCCCGGGCGCGAAAGCGTTGCGGCCGTTGTTCATCGGCATCGCCAACGTCGGGCAGGCGGCACCCGCCATCGGGCTGCTGGTGCTGCTGTTCCTGTTGACCGCGCGGACCGGATTCTGGATCGGCGTGCTGCCGATCGCGCTGTACTCGCTGCTGCCCGTGTTGTCGAGCACCATCCTCGGCATCGACCAGGTCGACCGTGCGTTGCTCGACGCCGGTCTCGGACAGGGCATGTCGCGTGCCGCGCTGCTGGCGCGGGTCGAACTCCCGCTGGCGGTGCCGTTCATCCTCGCCGGGCTGCGCACCTCGCTGGTCCTTGCCGTCGGCACCGCGACCCTGTCGTTTCTGGTCAACGCCGGCGGTCTGGGCATCCTGATCGACACCGGATACAAGTTGCAGGACAACGTGACCCTCGTGCTGGGCAGCGTGCTAGCGGTGTGCCTGGCGCTGCTGGTGGACTGGCTGGGCGGGCTCGCCGAGTTCTACGTCGGGCCCAAGGGGCTGCGCTGATGCGCTGGGTGACGGCGCTGCTCTCGGCGGTGGTGCTCGTCGTGGCAGGTTGCGGGCTGGGATCGGGCAGCGCGGTGCCGCTGCAGGTCGGGCCCGCATCGATCCGACCCACCCCCGGGTTGGACGGCGTGAAGATCACCGTCGGCTCCAAGGAGTACACCGAGCAGGTCATCCTGGGCTACATCCTGCAGTACACCCTCGCCGCCGCGGGCGCCGACGTGCGCGACCTCACCGGCATCGTCGGATCCCGCAGCACCCGCGGCGCTCAGCTGTCCGGGCAGGTCGACGTGGCCTACGAGTTCACCGGGAACGCGTGGATCAACTATCTCGGTCACGAGAAGCCGATTCCCGATACCCGCAAGCAGTTCGAGGCGGTGCGCGACGAGGACCTCGAGCGCAACGGCATGGTCTGGCTGGAGCCCGGACCGATGGACGACACGTATGCGCTGGCCGCCGGCAAGCGCACGGTCGAGCGGACCGGGGTGCGCAGCCTGTCGGACTACGCCGCGCTGGTCATGCGGGATCCGGCCGCCGCCCGCACGTGCGTCGACACCGAGTTCCGGGCCCGTCAGGACGGCTTCCCGGGGATGGCTGCGGCCTACGGGTTCGATCCCGCCCGGGCCGACACCCCCATCCTGCAGGTCGGCATCATCTATCAGGCCACTGCCGACGGCACCCAGTGCGACTTCGGTGAGGTCTTCACGACCGACGGCCGGATCGCCGCCCTCGACCTCACCGTGCTGACCGACGACAAGCAGTTCTTCGCGCACTACAACCCCTCGGTGACGATGAAGCGGGAGTTCTTCGACGCGCACCCCGAGATCGCCGAGGTGACCGCGCCCGTCACCGCGGCGCTGACCAACGACGTCATCATCGAGCTCAACAAGCAGGTCGACGTCGACGGCCGGGATCCCAGCGTCGTCGCCCGGGACTGGATGGTCGCCCGGGGTTTCGTGACCACCGGTTGAGTGTGACCGCTGTCACATCCTCGGGCGAAGGGTTCCGTGCCGCACCTTTCCCGCTGTGAACCCGGTACCGGCGGTACCGTCCGCGTAGTGCATCCCGTCGATCGGGGTCACACGGAAAGGAACAACGATGTTCGCACTCATCGGTTTCGCAGCAGTCGTCACCGGGCTCGTGGTCGTCGCGGGCCTGCCCTACCGGCAGACCTGGTACGGCCGCTGGCACGGCTGATCGCGTCAGCCCATCGACGGTCGGTAGGTGCCGAAACTCCAGATGTTGCCGTGCGGATCGCGCGCGGCGAACTCGTGGGAGCCGTAGTCTTGATCGGTGACCGGTTGCACGATCTCGGCGCCGGCGGCAGCCGCCCGGTCATGCAGGGCATCGACGTCGGCCGCGGTGTCGATGACGACGTACACGACGACGGGGCCCCGCAGCGCGAACACGCCGTCACGGTCCGCGTCGTCGACCATCACCACACCGGTGCCGATCCGCATCTCGGCGTGGCGTAGCGGTTGATCGGCGTCCGGCGGGACCACCAGCGTCCGGACGGCGCCGAACGCGGTCGACAGCCACTCGAGGGCTTTGCGCGGGTCGGTGAACGGCACGACCGGCACCGCGCCGGCCACACTTCGGGGTGTTGTCATGACCTCGACGGTAGGAACGTCAGCCGGCCGGGTCTTGGACGGAATTGACCGCGCGGAGTTCGGCGGGCGTGACACCGGCGAGGTCGCGGACCTCTCGGCACAGGTGGGCCTGGTCGTAATAGCCGTAGTCCACGGCGACGGCGGACAACTCCACGCCGCGCCGCAGCGGCTCGAGCGCCCGCTCGAAGCGCACGATCCGCGCCACCGTCTTCGGTGGCAGACCGACCGCGTCGCGGTAGCGGTTGATCAGCCTGCGATGGCTCCAGCCCAGTTCGGCGGCGAGTGGGCCGATGGCGGTGCGGCCACCGCTCGCCGTGATGCGCGCCAGTGACCAGGCGACGCCCCGGTCGATGTCGGGGGCGTCGCCGAGTCGGCGCAGCAGCACCTGGTCGACCAGCGCGAAGCGGTCCCGCCAGCGCGGCACCTCCCCGATGCGTTGCACCAGGGTCGCGCCGGTGCGGCCGAGCACCGCCTCGATCGGAACCGTCTGATTGGCCAGCTCCGAGAGCGGCAGGCCGAGGATGCGTCGAGCGCCCAGCGGGGTCAGGTCGATCTGCAGGCAGCGCGCGGAGCCGGAGTGTCCGACGAGCACCGGGCCGTCGGTGAGGCCCGCGACGAACGACCGCAGCCGCAGCGGGGAGTCGGCGCGATCGCGGTGGGCGACCGTCCACCCTGCGTCGAGATCGATGATCACCGGCACGAACGTGCACGCCACTTCGCGGAAGGTGACCGGCCCGCCGCCGCGTGAGGTGAACCCCTCGTAGCGCAGCACCACGCTGCGCAGCGACGGGTCCGGGGTGCCGACGGCGACGCCCGAGGTCATGGACATCACCGTAGTCCGGTACGAATGGGGGGTGACGACCGTTCTGCTGCTGTCCACCTCCGACACCGACCTGATCACGGCCCGTGCCAGCGGGGCGGGCTATCGGTGGGCCAACCCGTCGCGGCTTGTCGACGGTGAGCTCGACGAGCTGCTGGCCGGCGCCGACGTCGTCGTCGTGCGCATCCTCGGCGGCTACCGCGCCTGGGAGGACGGTATCGACGCGGTGGCCGCCAGCGGGGTGCCTGCCGTGGTGGTGAGCGGGGAACAGGCGCCCGACGCCGACCTGATGAACCGGTCGACGACGCCGGGCGGCGTCGCGTTGCAGACCCACGTCTACCTCGCCCAGGGCGGCGTCGAGAACCTCGCGAACCTGCACGCGTTCCTGTCGGACACGCTGCTGATGACCGGCTTCGGTTTCGCCGAACCGACGAGCACCCCGGCGTGGGGGGTACTCGAACGCCGCGCCGGCAGGACCGACGGGCCCGTCGTCGCGGTGCTGTACTACCGGGCCCAGCACCTGGCGGGCAACACGGCCTACGTCGAGGCGCTGTGCGACGCCATCGAAGACGCCGGGGGCGTGGCACTTCCGGTGTTCTGCGCGTCGCTGCGCACGCCCGAGGCGGCGCTGATCGAGCTGCTCGGTACCGCCGACGCGATGGTCACCACGGTGCTGGCCGCGGGCGGCGCGACACCGGCGGCGGTGTCCGCGGGCGGCGCTGACGACACCTGGAACGTGGCTCACCTTGCGGCCCTTGACGTTCCGATCCTGCAGGGGTTGTGCCTGACGAGTTCGTGGGACGACTGGAGCTCCAATGACGACGGGATGTCGCCGCTGGACGTCGCCACCCAGGTCGCGGTGCCGGAGTTCGACGGCAGGATCATCACGGTCCCCTTCTCGTTCAAGGAGATCGACGCCGAAGGCCTGATCACCTACGTCGCCGATCCCGAACGCTGCGCCCGGGTGGCCGGACTGGCCGTGCGGCACGCGCGGCTGCGCTCGGTCGCACCCTCCGACAAGCGGGTCGGCCTGGTCTTCTCCGCGTATCCGACCAAGCACGCCCGCATCGGTAACGCGGTGGGGCTCGACACCCCCGCCAGCGCGATCGCCCTGCTGGGCGCGATGCGCGACGCCGGCTACGACGTCGGCGACGTGCCGGGCCTGGACGCCCGCGACGGCGACGCGCTGATCCACGCGCTCATCGAACGCGGTGGCCAGGATCCGGAGTGGCTCACCGAGACCCAGCTGGCCGGCAACCCGATTCGGGTGTCCGCCAAGGACTATCGCGCGTGGTTCGCCACCCTGCCCGCCGACCTCGCCGACGCGGTGGTCGAGCACTGGGGGCCGCCGCCGGGTGAGCTGTTCGTCGACCGCAGCCGCGATCCCGAGGGCGAGATCGTCATCGCCGCCATGCAGTCCGGGAACGTGGTGGTGCTGGTGCAGCCGCCCCGCGGCTTCGGCGAGAACCCGGTCGCCATCTACCACGATCCCGACCTGCCGCCCAGCCACCACTACCTCGCGGCGTACCGCTGGCTCGACGGCGCCTTCGGCAACAGCTTTCGGGCCGACGTCATCGTGCACCTGGGCAAGCACGGCAATCTCGAATGGCTGCCGGGCAAGACGCTGGGCATGTCGCCGTCGTGCGGCACCGACGCCGCGCTGGGTGATCTCCCGCTCGTCTATCCGTTCCTGGTCAACGATCCGGGGGAGGGCACCCAGGCCAAGCGCCGCGCCCACGCGACACTGGTCGACCACCTGATCCCGCCGATGGCCCGCGCCGAGACCTACGGCGACATCGCGCGTCTGGAACAGCTTCTCGACGAGCACGCCACCATCTCCGCGCTCGACCCGGGCAAGCTGCCCGCGATCCGCCAGCAGATCTGGACGCTGATGCGGGCGGCCAAGATGGATCACGACCTCGGCCTGGAGGACCGGCCCGACGAGGACTCGTTCGACGACATGCTGCTGCATGTCGACGGCTGGCTGTGCGAGATCAAGGACGTGCAGATCCGCGACGGCCTGCACATCCTCGGCCAACGGCCCACGGGTGAGAGTGAACTGGACCTGGTGCTGGCGATCCTGCGGGCGCGCCAACTCTTCGGCGGTGAGCAGACCGTGCCGGGCCTGCGGCAGGCCCTCGGTCTCGCCGAGGACGGCAATGACGAACGGTCGGCCGTCGACGAGGCGGAGGCGCGGGCGCGCGGACTCGTTGCGGCACTGCAGGACAGCGGCTGGGACGCCGGAGTGGTCGACTCGTTGACCGATGACGACGACGTGGCGGCGATCCTGCGCTTCGCGGCGACCGAGGTGGTGCCGAGGCTGGTGCAGACCTCCAGAGAGATCGACCAGGTGCTGCGGGCGCTCGACGGCCACTTCATCCCGTCCGGACCGTCGGGGTCGCCGCTGCGCGGGCTGGTCAACGTGCTGCCGACCGGACGGAACTTCTACTCGGTCGATCCCAAGGCGGTCCCGTCCCGGCTGGCGTGGGAAACCGGTGTGGCGATGGCGGATTCGCTGCTGGAGCGATACCGCGCCGATCACGGGCGCTGGCCGGAATCGGTGGGGTTGTCGGTATGGGGCACGTCGGCGATGCGCACCTCCGGCGACGACATCGCCGAGGTGCTCGCGCTGCTCGGGGTGCGCCCAATCTGGGACGACGCGTCACGGCGCGTCGTCGATCTGGAACCGATCCCGCTCACCGAACTGGGCCGGCCCCGTATCGATGTCACCGTGCGGATCTCGGGCTTCTTCCGCGACGCCTTTCCGCACGTGGTCGCGATGCTCGACGATGCGGTGCAACTGGTCGCCGGTCTGGACGAGCCTGCCGAGGACAACCTGGTGCGCGCGCACGCCCAGGTCGACCTTGCCGAGCACGGCGATCAGAGACGTTCGACGACAAGGATTTTCGGCTCGAAGCCGGGGACCTACGGCGCTGGTCTGCTGCAGCTGATCGACAGCCGCAACTGGCGCGACGACGCCGACCTCGCCGCGGTGTACACCGCGTGGGGCGGATTCGCCTACGGCCGCGGCCTGGACGGAGCGCCCGCCACCGACGACATGAACCGGGCCTACCGGCGGATCGCGGTGGCCGCGAAGAACACCGACACCCGGGAACACGACATCGCCGACTCCGATGACTACTTCCAGTACCACGGCGGCATGGTGGCCACCGTGCGCGCGCTCACCGGGACGGCGCCGGCCGCCTACATCGGCGACAACACCCGCCCGGATGCGGTACGTACCCGCACATTGTCGGAGGAGACGACGAGGGTGTTCCGCGCCCGGGTGGTCAACCCGCGCTGGATGACCGCGATGCGCAGGCACGGCTACAAGGGCGCCTTCGAGATGGCCGCTACGGTCGATTACCTCTTCGGCTATGACGCCACTGCCGGGGTGATGGCCGACTGGATGTACGAGCAACTCTCGGCGAGCTACGTGCTCGACGACGAGAACCGCAAGTTCATGGCGGAGTCCAATCCGTGGGCCTTGCACGGCATGGCCGAACGACTGCTCGAGGCCGCCGGACGCGGCATGTGGGCGGCGCCGGAGCAGGCGACGCTCGACGGGCTGCGGCAGGTTCTGCTGGAGACCGAGGGCGACCTCGAAGGCTGACCCCGTTTGTGACTCTCGGCATAGCCGGGCCGTCAATGGGTATGAGATCTGCGTCAGTTTTCAGGCCGGCGCCCAAAGGACCACGCAGTGACGGGAAACGGGGAGGACCCACGAGAAACACCGACCGAGAACGGGTCGGCGTCCTCACCTGAGTCAGCCGTGCGCGATGCGCTGTTCGCCGGAGTGGAGACCCTGTGCGATGACGCCGTGGGCTCGACGAGCCTGGACGGGGCGGCGGTGGCAGTGCCGAAGTCTCCCCGTGCGCGGGAGTTGATTCATGCCACCGACATCATCGCGCAGCGGCTCGACGAGCTGCAATTCACCATCGGTGACGGGCCGTGCCTCGAGGCTTTCGTCAAGAATCGCCCTCAACGGTGGGCCGACGTGACCATCAGCAGCAGCGCGCGAGCCCGCTGGTCGGCATTCGCCGTCGACGCCATCGGTCTGGGCGTCCGTGCGGTCTTCGCGTTCCCGGTGAACGTCGGAACCCGGCCACTCGGCGTCCTGGAGGTGTACCGCCGCGACGCCGGCACGCTCACCGACCGGGAGGAGCAGAGCCTCACCGACTACGCCACCGCCGTCGGGCACACCTTGATGGGTAACTGGTACCTGCATGCTGCCCGCACGGGCAGTGCTCCCAATACTCTCGACACCGTCGCCATCGTCGGTGCCGACAACGCGGGTGGGCATCCCTTCAGCCGCGCTGGGATACACCTGGCCGCCGGCATGATCGCGGTTCAGCTCGATGTCCCCGCTGGGGAAGGACTTGACCGGCTTCGCGCGTACTCCTACGGCCAGCAACGACCCATCAGCGAAGTCGCCGCTGACGTCATCAGCCACCGACTCAGCTTCGAAGACCATCGCGACGACGCTCGGTAGCGCGCTCCGTGTGTCAGCACGGGTAGCGCATCAGCGCCGTCCTCGCCCCATCGCCACGGCGGCTGAGGCGGCGCCCAATCTCGGCGAGCTACGTGCTCGACGACGAGAACCGCAATTTCATGGCGAGCCCAACCCGTGGGCCTTGCACGGCATGGCCGAGCGACTGTTCGAGGCCGCCGGGCGCGGCATGTGGGCGGCGCCGGAGCAGGCGACGCTCGACGGGCTGCGGCATGTGCTGCTGGAGCCCGAGGGCGACCTCGAAGGCGGACCCCGTTTGTCGGTAGGGGGTCGTAGGGTCGGTTTTGTGTTCGCACATGTGTTCGATATCGATGCGGAGGCCTCGGAGGCCGCGTTGCGCGAGGAGGTCGAGCGGCTGGAACGGCTGAAGTCGGCGGCTGCGGCCGCTCAGGCGCGGGTGACGGCGTTGTGGGCGGCCAAGCGGCACGCCGCCGAGGACGCCGCCGGGGTACCGGCGCGTAAACGGGGCCGTGGGCTGGCGTCAGAGATCGCGCTGGCCCGCCACGACGCACCGGTGTGCGGCAACACCCACCTCGGGATGGCCAACGCGCTGGTCCACGAGATGCCGCACACGATGGCCGCCCTCGAGGCGGGGGTGCTCTCCGAGTACCGGGCCACCCTGATCGTCAAACAGTCCGCCTGCCTGACCGTGGAAGACCGACGGGCTCTTGATGCTGAACTCTGCGCCGACCCCGACGCTCTGGTGGGGTTGGGGAATGCGCGGATCGAGGCGGCCGCGGCGGCGATCGCGGCCCGCCTGGATGCCGCCGCGGTGGTGGAGCGCAAGAACCGGGCCGCCCAGAGCGCCGGGGCCTGGACCCGCTGCGCCCCCAACGGGATGGTGTACCTGACCTTCCTGATGCCGCTGTCTCAGGGCATCGGCGTCTACGCCGCGCTCAAGCGAGAAGCCGACACCACCGGCGACGGCCGCCCGCGGGGACAGGTGATGACCGACACCCTCTACGAACGCGTCACCGGACGTCCGGCCGAGAGGCCCGTCCCGATCGCGCTCAATCTCGTGCTGGCCGACACCACGCTGTTCGGGGAGGACGACAGCCCCGGCTGGGTCCAGGGCTACGGCCCCGTCCCGGCGGTGGTGGTGCGCGACCTGGTCTCCGACGCCGTCACCGACGAGACCGCGAAGGCCACGCTGCGGCGGCTCTACCGGCACCCCTCCAGCGGGCAACTGGTGGCGATGGAGAGCAAAGCGCGGATCTTCCCGAAAGGGTTGGCGGCGTTCATCGGACTGCGCGATCAGACCTGCCGCACCCCGTACTGCAACGCCCCGATCCGCCACCACGACCACGCCACCCCGGCTCGCAAGGGCGGGAAGACCAGCGGGGGCAACGGGTTGGGCGCCTGCCAGCAGTGCAATCTGGCCAAAGAAGCCCCCGGCTGGACCGTCCGAACCCACGACACCGACGGCCGGCACACCGCCGAATGGACAACCCCCACCGAGGCGACCTACCACTCCACCGCACCACCAGTACCCGGACCCGCGCGAAGACGCAGCGTGATCGAAGGCAGGCTGAGCATCATGCTCGCCCACCCCCACGCCGCCTGAGGCGGCGCCGAACCGGCGCGGCTACATTGTTGCCATGCCCGTGACGTTCGCCGAGGTCGCCAAGTCCGAGTACATCTCGCTCACCACGTTCACCAAGGACGGCCGGCCGAAGCCGACCGCGATCTGGGCGGCGCCGGCGGGGGACCGGTTGATCGCGATCACCCAGGAGAAGTCGTGGAAGGTCAAGCGGATCCGCAACACGTCGAGGGTGACGATCGCCCCGTGCGACCGCGCCGGCAAGCCGAAGGGCGAGGCGGTCGAGGCCACCGCGCGGATCCTGGACAAGTCGGCGAACGCGGCAACCTACGACGCGCTCGGCAGGCGTTACGGCCTGCTCGGTAAGGCGTTCAACTTCGTCTCCAAGCTGCGCGGCGGTATGGACAAGAACGTCACGATCGAGCTGACGGCGGCCGGCTGAGAATGGCCCCCACCTTCACCGACGTCTACCGGGAGAAGTACCTGCTGCTGACGACGTTCACCAAGGACGGCAAGCCCAAGCCCACGCCGGTGTGGGGCGTTCCCGACGGCGACAAGCTGCTGATCATCACCGACGACGGGTCGTGGAAGACCAAGCGGATCAACAACACCCCGAGGGTCACGATCCAGAAGTGCGGTGTGCTCGGCAAGGTCAAGGGTGAACCCGTCGAGGCAGTGGCCAGGATGCTGCCGAAGTCGGAGACCCGGCGGGTGTTCGACATGATCATCCGGCGCTACTGGAACCACGCCTGGTACTTCATCCCGCAGGCGATCCTGCGCGGCGGCATCGACAAGGTGCACGCCGCGATCGAGGTGACGGCCCCGCCCGCCGACGGCTAGGAACCCGGAGCCCGCCCCGATCGTTGGCACAGCATGGCGATGAGGCTGTTCGCACTGTATGCGGTGGTCGAGCTGGCGGTTCTGGTGGCGCTGGCCTCGACGATCGGCTTCGGCTGGACCCTGCTGCTGTTCGCGGCCACGTTCCTGGTCGGTCTCGCGCTGGCCGGCTCACAGGTGCGTCGCCACATCCGGCGCCTACGCTCCGGGCTGACCGTCACCGACGCTGCCGGCGCCGTGACCGACAGTGCGCTCGTGGCGCTCGGTACGGTGCTCGTCGTGATCCCCGGCCTGGCCACCTCCGTCCTCGGCGCGCTGCTCCTGTTGCCGCCGACCCGCGCCGTCGCACGTCCCGTCGTCGCCGCGATGGCCGCGCGGCGCGCCCCGCTGATCATCGGTGTCAGCACCGTGGGCGGCGCCGCGGGCCGCTACGCCACCCGCCCGGGGCGCCCCGACTACATCGACGGCGAGGTCATCGACGTGGTGGACGCCGCGGCAGAGCCGCCGAACGCCGAACCGCGCCGCCTGCCGGAGTGAGCGCCACCCGTCTTCTGCTGGGCGGCTGCATCCACAGCCCCGCCATGCCCGATGCCACCGCCATCGCGGTGCGCGACGGGGTGGTGGCGTGGCTGGGCAGCGACGACGTCGGCCGCGCGCAGTTCCCCGACGCCGAGGTCACCGACCTCGACGGGTGCTTCGTCGCCCCCGCCTTCGTCGACAGCCACGTCCACGTCACCGCCACCGGCCTGGCCCTGACCGGGCTGGATCTGCGGCACGCCACCTCGCGCCGGCACTGCCTCGAGATGCTCGGGCAGTACGCCCGCGCCCATCCCGACGGTGTGCTGTGGGCGCACGGGTGGGACGAGTCGGCCTGGCCGGAGGCCGAGCCGCCGAGCACCTCCGACGTCGACGCGGCGGTCGGGACGGGACGGATGGCATATATGGCCCGGATCGACGTGCACTCGGCGCTCGCGTCGACCGCGCTGCAGCGCAGCGCCGGTGTCCACGGCGAGGCGCCGCTGACCGCCGACGAGCACCACCGGGTCCGGCGGATCGCCCGCGAGCACCTCACGGCCGCGCAGCGCACCGATGCGCGCCGGGCCGCGCTGGACGACGCGGCGGCGCGCGGCATCGTCGCGGTCCACGAATGCGCGGGACCCGACATCGGGGGTCTGGACGACTGGCGTGAGCTGCGCGACCTGCGGCACGGCGTCGAGGTGATCGGCTACTGGGGACAGCAGGTCAGCACCGCGGCGCAGGCCCGCGAGCTGATCGCCGAGACCGGTGCGCACGGGCTGGCGGGCGACCTGTTCGTCGACGGGGCGCTGGGATCCCGCACGGCATGGCTGCACGAGCCCTACGCCGACATCCCGCCCGACTGCCCGGCGCCGACCGGCAACGCCTACCTCGACGTCGACGCGATCACCGCGCACCTGGCGGCCTGCACCGACGCCGGGATCACGGCCGGCTTCCACGTCATCGGCGACGCGGCGGTGTCGGCGGTCGTGACCGCGCTGGACACGGTCGTCGAGCGCGCCGGCAGTGTGGCCGTCGCGCGCTGCGTACACCGGCTCGAACACCTCGAGATGGTCACCTCCGAGCAGGCCGCCAAGCTCGGCGGCTGGGGGGTGATCGCGAGCGTGCAACCCGCCTTCGACGCCGTCTGGGGCGGCGCAGACGGGATGTACGCCCAGCGCCTTGGTGCGTCCCGCGCGGCCCGGATGAACGATTTCGCGCTGTTAGCATCCCAAGGCGTGCCACTCGCCTTCGGTTCCGATGCGCCGGTGACCGACATGAACCCCTGGGCCGCCGTGCGGGCGGCGACGACGCATCACACCCCCGGAAGCGCGGTGTCCGCGCGCGCGGCGTTCGCGGCCGCCACTCGCGGCGCGTGGCGCGCAGGCGGAGTCCGCGACGGGGTGACCGGCACGCTCGTGCCCGGTGCGCCGGCGTCGTACGCCGTCTGGGAGGCCGACGAGCTCGACGTCACCGCGCCGGCCGACGCGGTGCAACGCTGGTCCACCGATCCGCGGTCGCGGGTGCCGCTGCTGCCACGGCTGGACGGTCCGCTGCCGCGGTGCCGGCAGACCGTGCACCGGGGCGCGGTCCTCCATGGCTGAAGCTCGGTCGCGGCTGCGCCGGTTCGGCCAGGCCGTCGTGGACCGGTTACCTCAGCTCAGCGTCGCCATCGTGGCCGGTCTGGCGCTGTGCGCGAGCTTCCCGCCCTTCGGATGGTGGTTCACCGCGATCCTGGCGTTCGCGGCGCTGGGCTGGCTGCTCACCCGACCGTCGACGACGGCGGCCGGCGGGTTCGGGTACGGACTGGTGTTCGGCCTGACCTTCTACGTCCCCCTGCTGCCCTGGATAAGCGGCCTGGTGGGCGCGGTTCCGTGGCTCGCGCTCAGCCTCGTCGAGGCGCTCTTCCCGGCCCTGTTCGGGCTCACCGCGGTCCTGGTCCGCAGAACCCCGGGCTGGCCGTTGTGGTTCGCCGGACTGTGGTCGGGGCAGGAGTGGCTGAAGTCCACGGTGCCGTTCGGCGGCTTCCCCTGGGGCGTCGTCGGCTACTCCCAGACCCGCGGCCCGGCTCTGCCGCTGGCCTACTTCGGCGGTGCCCCGCTGCTGTCGTTCGCGACCGTTCTTCTCGGGTTCAGCGTGGCGGCGCTGACGTACGAGGTGATCCGCTGGTGGCGCAGCGACGCAGCGGCCCGCGCGGCCGCGCCTCCTGCCGTCGTGCTGCCCGGGCTGTGCATCAGCCTGGTCCTGCTGACGGCCGCGCTGGCCTGGCCGCACGTCCGCAAGTCCGGCGCAGGCGCCGGCGACGAACCACCCGTCACGGTCGCGGCCGTACAGGGCAACGTTCCGCGCCTGGGCCTGGAGTTCAACGCCCAGCGCCGCGCGGTCCTGGACAACCACGTCCGCGAGACGCTTCGGCTGGCAGACGACGTGCGGGCCGGCCGCGCACCCCAGCCCATGTTCGTGATCTGGCCGGAGAACTCGTCGGACATCGATCCGCTGGCCAATGCCGACGCGGGCCAGGAGATCTCCAGGGCCGCCGCGGCCATCCGCGCGCCGATCCTCGTCGGCGGTGTGCTGGCCGCCCCCGGTTACGGCCGCGACAACCCCGTGTCCACGAACTCGGTCATCGTC
This sequence comes from Mycolicibacterium psychrotolerans, assembly GCF_010729305.1. Taxonomy (NCBI): domain Bacteria; kingdom Bacillati; phylum Actinomycetota; class Actinomycetes; order Mycobacteriales; family Mycobacteriaceae; genus Mycobacterium; species Mycolicibacterium psychrotolerans. Next base: position 3,362,836 of record NZ_AP022574.1, read on the forward strand.
TGGAACCCAGAGACCGGCCCGGCCGATCGCCACGACAAGCAGATCATCCAGCCGTTCGGCGAATACCTGCCGTGGCGGAGTTTCTTCAGCAAGCTCTCGCCCTACGCCGAGCGCGCCGGGTATTTCGTGCCCGGTCAGGGCGACGGGGTCGTGCGGGCGGCCGGCGTGCCCGTCGGTGTGACGACGTGCTGGGAGGTGATCTTCGACCGGGCAGCCCGCGAAGCGGTGCGCAGCGGCGCGCAGGTGCTGGCGGTGCCGAGCAACAACGCGACCTTCGACGAGGCGATGAGCGAGCAGCAGTTGGACTTCGCCCGGTTGCGCGCCGTCGAACACGACCGCTACGTCGTCGTCGCGGGCACCGTCGGCATCAGCGCGGTGATCTCCCCGGACGGCCGGGAGCTGGCGCGGACCGCGTTCTTCGAGCCCGCCTACCTCGATCAACAGATCCGGCTGCGGACCGCGCTGACCCCGGCGACGCGGTTCGGTCCGTACGTCGAGGCGCTGCTGATCAGCATCGGTGTTGCGGGGATCCTGGCAGCCATGCTGCACAATGGTCTCTTCGTGCCAGCAAGAATCAGGGGTCGGCGATCGACGACCGACAACGGCAAAGGAGCCACATGAGCGTCCCCGGTGGCCCCGGTGGCCACGAAGCCGTGGAGAAGCCCAGCGCGCGGACTCTGGTCATCATCCCCACCTACAACGAGCGCGACAATCTGCTCAAGATCGTCGGCCGCGTGAACGACGCGGCGCCTGCGGTGCACGTGCTGATCGTCGACGACGGCAGCCCCGACGGCACCGGCCGACTGGCCGATGAGCTCGCGCTGGCCGACCCCGACCGGATCCACGTCATGCACCGCAGCTCCAAGGACGGGCTCGGGGCGGCCTACCTCGCCGGATTCGCGTGGGGTCTGAGCCGTCAGTACACGGTGCTGGTGGAGATGGACGCCGACGGTAGCCACGCGCCCGAGCAGCTGTATCGGCTGCTCGACGCGATCGACGCCGGCGCGGACCTGGTGATCGGCTCGCGCTACGTCGACGGCGGCGAGGTGCGCAACTGGCCGCGGCGCCGGCTGGTGCTGTCCAGAACCGCGAACGGATATTCGCGGATCCTGCTCGGCGTCGACATCCACGACATCACCGCGGGCTACCGCGCCTACCGCCGCGAGGTGCTCGAGAAGATCGACCTCGCGGCCGTGGACTCGAAGGGTTACGGCTTCCAGGTCGATCTGACGTGGCGATCGATCAACGCCGGCTTCACCGTCATGGAGGTTCCGATCACGTTCACCGAACGCGTGCACGGCGTCTCGAAGATGGACGGCTCGACCATCCGCGAGGCGATCGTCAAGGTCGCCCAGTGGGGGTTGCGCGCCCGGCTGGATCGGGCGCGCGGCACCGCGCGCTGACTATCCGCGGCGGCGGGTCTTGATGATCTCGAGGCGCTCCTTGAGCAGTTCCTCGAGCTCCTCCACCGAACGTCGCTCCAGCAGCATGTCCCAGTGGGTACGCGGGGGCTTGACCTTCTTGGGCTCGGGAACGTCACCCTCGATCAGGGTGCCCTCCATGCCGTTGCGGCACAGCCAGGTGCCGGGGATCTCGGCGTCGTCGGCGAACGGGACGTCGAATTCCTCGCCGTTGTCGGTGCGGTAGCGGGCGACCTGCCGCGGAGCCAAGTCGTGGTTGCGGTCGGTCTCGTAGCTCACGGCTCCGAGGCGGCTGCCCCTCAAGACACGATCAGCCATCGTCAACTCCTCTGTAAGCGCATGTGGTCCGGGTTAAACAACGCAGGTGTGCCACGAAGAGTTCCCGACTCGGCCCCTGATGATACCGGGATCGGAGTATCGGCCGGTTTAGAGTCGGGCCGTGACAGCGTCCCCCGGCCAGATGACCTCCCGCGGCGGCACCCGGAACCGCCCGCAGACCTGCCGCTGGTGCGGACGGGAAGTCGCCGATGCCGGGCTGGGCCGGCGCCGCCAGTATTGCCGCCAGTCGTGCCGCCAGCGCGCCTACGAGCAGCGGGCTCTGGTCAAGGGCACCGCGGTCGCCGAGGACGCCGTGGTGCTCAGCGCCGAGGAGGCCTCCGAGCTGTCCGATCGCGTGTACCAGGTCCGGTGTGCCGCCGAGGACATGGCCATCGCGATCGAGGAAGGCGCCGGACCCGGCGAACTGCGCGAGCTGTGCGACGCGGTGATGCGGGCCGCGCGCGCGGCCGACGGCTGGCGCTGAGCCGGCGCTCTTTTCCTCACGCAGAATCAAACGCTTCATCGCTGAACAGGCCGGGCGTAGCGTCGCCTCACCGTGACCAGTCCCGCCGATCTGGCCGTGCCGTTGGCCCCCGCCGCCCCGCGCCCCCGGGCTCAGCGCAGGTGGATGCTCATCCGGCTCGCCTCCCCGTTCGCGCTGCTGGCGCTGTGGCAGATCGGCAGCGCGCTGCGCCTCATCCCGCAGGACGTGCTGCCCGCCCCCTCACTGATCGCCGAAGCCGGGGTCGAGCTGATCAGGACCGGCCAGCTCGCTGATGCCCTTGCCGTATCGGGCGTCCGGGTCGTCGAAGGCCTGCTGCTCGGCGGCGTGGTCGGCATCGCGCTCGGCATCGCGGTGGGCCTGTCGAGGTGGTTCGAGGTCACCATCGATCCACCGATGCAGATGGTGCGCGCGCTGCCGCACCTCGGCCTGATCCCGCTGTTCATCGTGTGGTTCGGCATAGGCGAGTTGCCCAAGGTGCTGCTCGTCGCGCTCGGGGTCAGCTTCCCGCTGTACCTCAACACGTTCTCGGCCATCCGCCAGGTGGACCCCAAACTGTTCGAGACCGCGCAGGTGCTCGGTTTCTCGTTCTGGCAGAAGCTGCGCACGATCATCGTGCCCAGTGCGGCGCCGCAGGTGCTCGTCGGCCTGCGGCAGTCCCTGGCGATCGCGTGGCTGACGTTGATCGTGGCCGAACAGATCAACGCGGACAAAGGAATCGGATTCCTCATCATGAACGCCCGCGACTTCCTGCGGATCGACATCATCATCTTCGGTCTGATCATCTACGCGCTGCTGGGCATCGGCACCGACGCCGTGGTCCGCGGACTCGAGAAGCGGGCATCGAGGTATCGCGCATGACCCTCACCTCAGACGCGTCCACCTCCGTGACGGGTGCCCGTGCCGACAGTGCAGGCGAGCTGCGCGGGGTCGACAAGTGGTACGGCGCCCACCATGTGCTGACGGACCTCTCGGTGCGGATCGGGCGCGGCGAGATCGCCGCCCTGATCGGCCGCAGCGGCTCGGGCAAGTCGACCGTGCTGCGGGTGCTCGCCGGCCTGTCGAACGACCACACCGGCGAACGTGTGGTGGCCGGCGCGCCTGCAGTCGCCTTCCAGGAACCCCGGTTGTTCCCGTGGCGCGACGTGCGCACCAACGTCGCCTACGGACTGACCCGCACCGGGCTGGCGAAGGCAGAGGCGCTGGCCCGCGCCGAGCAGGCCCTGGCCGACGTGGGCCTGGCCGATCGTGCCGAGGCGTGGCCGTCGACGTTGTCAGGCGGTCTGGCGCAACGGGTTTCGTTGGCCCGAGCCCTGGTGGCCGAACCGCAGCTGCTGCTCCTCGACGAACCGTTCGGTGCGCTGGACGCGCTGACCCGGCTCTCGATGCGGGCCCTGCTGCTCGACCTGTGGCGCGAACACGGCTTCGGTGTGCTGCTGGTGACTCACGACGTCGACGAGGCGGTCGCGCTCGCCGATCGGGTCCTCGTGCTGGAGGACGGAGCGATCGCGCACACCCTCGAGATCCCGGACCCCCGGCGCGCTCCCGGCCAGGGCCACACCGACCGCTACCGCGCCGAGCTACTCGACACGCTCGGCGTGCAGTCCTGACCATCGTCGACGAGGGGACCAACATGTCCAGGGTTGTCGCCGTGATCGCCGTGGTGAGCCTGCTGCTCACCGGATGCGTGTCACGACAGGATGTCTCGGGTGCCCAGCAGGCGCCGGAGACGGTGCCGCTGTCCGACCTCGCCGGCCTGACGCTTCAGGTCGGCGATCAGAAGGGCGGCACCGAATCGCTGCTGCGCGCCGCGGGTGCGCTCGACGGCCTGCCGTATCAGATCGCGTTCTCGACATTCACCTCCGGCCCGCCGCAGATCGAGGCGGCGACGGCGGGAAAGATCGACTTCGCGATCACCGGCAACACCCCGCCGATCTTCGGGGCGGCCTCGGGCGCGAAGGTCAAGGTGGTCGCCGCCTACGACGGCGGCGAAAACGGCGATCAGGTTCTGGTGCACCAGGATTCGCCGATCACGTCGATCGCCGCCCTGCGCGGCAAGCGGATCGCGGTCGGTAAGGGGAGTTCCGCGCACGGCCATATCCTCGCCCAGCTCGAGAACGCTGGACTCACCCCCGACGACGTCACGTTGATCTTCCTGCAGCCCGCCGACGCGCTGTCCGCGTTCACCCAGCGCCAGGCCGACGCGTGGGCGATCTGGGATCCTTACACCGCCCAGACCGCTGCGCAGCTGCCGGTGCGCTCCATCGGGCAGGCTCGCGACGTCACCAACGGCTACTGGTTCGGTGTGGCCTCGGATCGGGCGCTGGCCGATCCGAAGCGCAACACCGCGCTGGCCGACCTGCTGGTCCGGTTCGAGAAGGCGGCGAGGTGGGCCGAGGAGCATCCCGACCGGTGGGCCGCGAGTTACGCCAAGGCCGTCGGGCTGAGCCCCGAGGTGGCCCGGGTCTCCCAGTCGCGCAGCCTGCGGTTGCCGACCGAGCTGGACGACTAGGTGGTGGCCTCAGAGCAGAAGATCGCCGAGTTGTTCGCCGAGTCAGGCCAGATCGCCTCTCCCGCACCTGATTTCAGCAAGTGGGTGGATCGCAGATTCAACGACACGCTGCGGCCGCTATTGATCTCGACCAATTAGGAATTCATGCCTTCCGCGAAATTCTTCTGGTTCCTGCCCACCAACGGTGACAGTCGTTCCATCGTCGGGGCCTCACACGCGTCGGCGCACCACACCGTGCCCGCCGGCTACCGGGCACCCAGCCGGCGCTACCTCGCCGAGGTGGCGCGGGCCGCCGACCGGCTCGGCTACGAAGGCGTGCTGACCCCGACCGGCACCTGGTGCGAAGACGCCTGGCTCACCGCGTCGGCACTGCTCGCCGAGACCGAACGCCTGAAGTTCCTCGTCGCGTTCCGCCCCGGCCTGGTGCCGCCCACGCTGGCCGCCCAGCAGACGGCCACGCTGCAGCGCTACTCCGAGGGCCGGGTGCTGCTCAACATCGTCAGCGGTGGAGACGATCTGGAGCAGCGCCGCTTCGGGGACTGGCTCGACCACGACCAGCGCTACGCGCGTACCGGGGAGTTCCTGCACATCGTGAACGCGATCTGGCGGCAGCAGTCGCTGGACTACAAGGGCTCCCATTACGAGGTGGCTGACGCGCGGGTATCGGCGCCACCGGATCCGTTGCCGCAGATCTACTTCGGCGGCTCATCGCCTGCGGCGCTGCCCATTGCCGCCGAATACGTCGACGTCTACCTCACCTGGGGTGAACCGCCGCAGGCCGCGGCGGCCAAGATCGCGCAGGTGCGCGAGCTGGCCGGGCAGCGGGGGCGCCGCGTGCGCTTCGGCATCAGGCTGCACACCATCAGCCGCGACACCTCCGAGGCGGCGTGGGCGGTCGCCGACGAACTGCTCGCGCAACTGAACCCCGATCAGATCGCGAAGGCCACGGCGCTGCACGCGAGGTCCGAATCCGAGGGGCAGCGCCGGATGACCGCACTGCACGGCGGCCGGATCGACCAGCTCGAGATCTACCCGAACCTGTGGGCGGGCGTCGGTCTGGTGCGCGGCGGCGCGGGCACGGCGCTGGTGGGATCCCACGAGGAGGTGGCCAACCTGATCCTCGAGTACCACTCTCTCGGTTTCGACGAGTTCATCCTGTCGGGCTACCCGCACCTGGAGGAGGCGTACTGGTTCGCCGAGGGCGTGCTGCCGATCCTCAGGCGCAAAGGGGTCGCCTGACCCCCGACGTCTGGTATCTCTTCTGGCGTGGACGAATGGTTCGAGCGCAGTCCGTTCGTCGGGTTCGTGCCCTGGATCGTCTATTGGGTGGTGGCCGACGGGCCGAGCACCTGGATGTTCGGGGCGATCTGCGCGGTCATCGCGACGCTGATCCTCGGTGTCTCGGCCGGCTTCGCCGGGGTGCGGCTGCTCGACATCGTGACCGTCGTGTTCTTCACCGGTGTGACGATCGCGGGCCTGATCCTCGGCGCCCAGGATCGCGACTGGATGGACAGCTACGCCACCACGCTGTCCAGCGGGGTGCTGGCCGCGATGGCACTGGGCTCACTCGCATTCGAACCGTTCACGGCGCAGTACGCGCCGGCGTCGGCGCCCCGCCAGGAGTGGGAGGAGTTCGCGTTCCCGCGCACCAACCTGGTGCTGACGCTGATGTGGGCGCTGGTGTTCGCGCTGATCGCGGTGCTGGGCTACGTGGCGGCCACCTCACCGTCGACGGTCCACTGGACCAAAGCTGTCATCCCCGTCGTGGTGATCGTCGGCGCGTTCGGCATGACGCAGGCCTATCCCAAACGGGCCCGCGAGAAGGCCCGACCGGAGGCCACGTAGCCGCCGTCAGCAGCGGAACGCGGCCCCCACACCCGCCGGCGGCTCGGCCGGCTGCAGGCAACCGAACGGCACCATCCCGTCCGCGCTGATCCGCACCGCAGCCCGGTGGGCGTAGTTCACGCAGTAGAGGCCCGCGTCGTCGCTGCGGCACCGGTCGTCGCCGAAAGCCAGGGACTGGCCGGCGGGCAGTTCGGGGCCTGATCCGTTGACGAACGGGCCGGGATCTCCGCGCAGCGCGCCTACCCGCACCTCGGTGCCGGGGAACTCGACCCAGCCCGGCTTCCACACCCCTTCGGCGTCGGGTGGGGGCGGTGGCGGGGAGGTGAGGTCCAGCAGGCAGGTCAGGCCGCCCGCGGCGGTGAGGCACTGCGTGGTTCCCACCGGCGCCCCCGACGGCGCGGTGAACGCGATGTCCTCACCCAAGCGGGTGGTGACCCCGTCACGGAACGTGACGTGAAAGGCGCCGGCATCGGCGGCAGCGCCGTCCTCGATGAACCGGATGACGTCGTCGATGGACGCGCCACTGCCCGGCGCCGCAGCGGCCGGCGGGCTCGACGGAGCGGCTGCGGTGCTGGTCGTGGCCTCGGGGCGCGGTGCGGCGGGAGACGACGACTCCGCCTGCCCGCCCACCGACTGCGAGCAGCCGGCCAGGAGGGTCGCCACTGCGATCAGGCCGGCAACACGCACCCGCCCAGGCTAGCCGCCCGACACGGGTCGGTCCGCGAGGCGGGGCGGGCGCGGGTTCGCTACCGTCGGGAGGATGCATGAGCACACCGTGCGGGTGAAGACCGCATCCGGCGTCGTCGAGGGCTTCACCCGCGACGGCGTCCACCGCTGGCGGTCCATCCCGTACGCCAAGCCGCCGGTGGGTGCGCTGCGCTACCGGGCGCCGCAACCGGTGCGGCCCTGGTCCGGGGTGCGGCACTGCCACGGATTCGGGTACTGCGCGCCGCAGCAGCGGATGTACACGATCCTGCGGCCCGGCAAGTATCAGCCCATGAGCGAGGACTGCCTGACGCTCAACGTCGTCGCGCCGGCCCGGCCGCAGGCCAAGCGGTTGCCGGTGATGGTGTTCATCCACGGCGGCGGCTACATGCTGGGCAGTTCGGCCACGCCGATCTACGACGGCGCATCGCTGGCCCGCAAGGGATGCGTCTACATCTCGGTGAACTATCGTCTCGGGCCGCTGGGGTGTCTCGAGCTGTCGTCGCTGTCCACGACCGACACCCCGATCGACGACAACCTCTTCCTGCGTGACCTCGTCATGGCGTTGCGCTGGGTGCGCGAGAACGCCGAAGCGTTCGGCGGCGATCCGGACAACGTGACGATCTTCGGCGAGAGCGCGGGCGCGCACGCCGTGGGCACCTTGCTGGCCACTCCGGACGCCGACGGCCTGTTCGCCCGGGCGATCGCGCAGAGCCCCAGCAGCGGGATGACGCGCGGCGCCGACATCGCGGAGCAGTACGCGCAGCGGTTCGCCCGCCAACTCGGGACCGGTGGCCGCGGCGCGGCCGAGGTGCTGATGCGGACCCGTCCCGCCGATCTGGTGAACGCGATGGAGCACCTGATCCTCGAAGGTCAACGAGACATGTTGGGCGCCTTCGCCATCGGTCCCACCTACGGCACCGAGTACCTGCCGCTGGATCCGGTCGAGGCCATGCGCACCGGCAGCGCGTACCGCATGCCGCTCATCGTCGGCACGAACGCCGACGAGGGCCGGTTGTTCACCCGCTTCCTCAAACTGCTGCCGACCACCGAGACCGCCATCGAGCGGTTGTTCTCGCAGGCCGAACCGGGTGAGCGGGAGCGTATCCTGGCGGCGTATCCGGGCTACCCGAACTCCGCGGCGTGCGTGCGGCTCGGCGGCGATTTCATCTTCGGCTCGGCGATGTGGCAGATCGCCGAGGCGCACAGCCGGCATGCGCCCACCCACGTGTACCGCTACGACTACGCGACCCGGGCGTTGCACCTGACCGGTCTGGGCGCGACGCACGCCATGGAGTTGCTCGCGGTCTTCGACGTCTATCGCTCGCGGTTCGGCAGGCTGCTCGCCGCCGGCGTCGACGCCCGCACCGCCGGAAAGGTCAGCGACGACGTCCAGTCGCGATGGCTGGCGTTCGCCTCGCAGGGCGTGCCCGGCGAGGACTGGCCGCGCTACGACCACGACGAGCGGCCGGTGATGGTGCTCGACCGGCGCCGCCGGGTGGAGTACGACCCGCACGCGGAGCGCCGACAGGCGTGGGAGACGTTCTCCCTCGCCTCGCGATGACGGTCACCGACTTGGGGTGACGGGTGGTCGTCAAATCCGTCCTGCTGTTCGTCCTGGCCGCATTCCTCGAGATCGGGGGAGCCTGGCTGGTGTGGCAGGGAATCCGGGAGCACCGCGGGTGGCTGTGGATGGGCGCCGGTGTGATCGCCTTGGGCGCATACGGTTTCGTCGCCGCATTCCAACCCCGACGCGCACTTCGGCAGGGTGCTGGCGGCCTACGGCGGCGTGTTCATCGCCGGTTCGCTGCTGTGGGGCATGGCCGCCGACGGGTTCCGGCCCGACCGCTGGGACGTCGCGGGCGCGCTGGTGGCTCTGGTGGGAGTGGCGCTGATCATGTACGGGCCGCGGTGAGCGCTCACCCCAGATGCGCGCTGTCGTCGTCGAGGTCGTCACGGCGCAGTCCCATCGGCGTCCCTGCGGGGAGGTCGCCCGCGGCGATCACCGCGCGGGTGATCGGGGTCAGCGCCCGGAACAGGGCCTCGACCTCGCCGTCGTCGAGGGCGTCGAGCGCCGGCAGGGCCAGTGCGTCGGTGGTGTCTTCGACGCGCTGTTTGACGGTGCGGCCCTCGTCGGTGAGTGCGCCGTCGGCTCCGAGCAGTCCCCGCCGGCGCAACGCGTCGACGTGCAGCGCCCACTGCGCGTCGTCGTAGTCGCGGCTTCGTTTGATCATCTCCTCGGGCACCCGGCCCGCTGCGGCGTGCAGCACGTTGCATTCGCGGCCCGAAAGTCCCTCGGCGGTCAGCACGGCGACGTGGCCGTCGCCACGGTGTTCGCGCAGCAGCGTCGCGGCGTGCCACAGCCGGGCCAACGGTTCCGACGGCCACGGCAGTGACCGGTTGGCGGCGTAGAGCGCCCGTCCGCTGACGTCGGCGACGCTCGCGGCGCGGGCGGCCAGGTCGGCGGCCGCGGCCGCGGCGGCGTCGGTGACACCGGCGCGGCGCAGCGCCGCCACGGCCGACTGTTCCCGGGCGCGCAGCGCCTCGGCCGGCGCGGCGACGTCCCAGGCCGCGGGCAGCGCTTTGGCCACCCGTTCGGGGGCGAAGTTGTAGAACAGCGCGGTCACCACCTCGGCGGGCACAGGGCCCAAAGGTGCGGAGCGGGCGGCGAAATAGCCCATCCAGAACCCGCGGAAACCGAGGCTGTCGAGGGCGGCCCTGGCCTCCGGGGCGAAGTAGGTGACGGCGTGCACGGGTTCGATCCGGTCGAAGAGCCGGCGGGCCAGCGTGACCGGCCGGTGGCGTTGTCTGTCCACACCGGCAGTCAACCACCCCGCCCTCGCGGGTCTGCTAACGTCCCCAGCACCTGGGGTCGGGGTGACGGGGAAGCGGATGGGGACACTGATCAGTTCGGTCGCCGGACTGGCAGTCGTCTGTGCGGCGCTGACGTCCTGCAGTTCGCCGGTGAGTTCCGATGCGGTTCCTGCCGTCGCCCCCGACGATCTGCAGGCCGACATCGCGCAGCGGTTGGCCGCCGCGGGGGAGAAGCCTCAGTCGGTCACCTGCAAGGATCCTCTGGTCGGCGAGGTCGGCCAGTCGGCGCGCTGCGACGTGGTGCTCAGCGCGACCAACAGCTTCGAACCGATCGTCACCGTCACCGACATCGACGGCGGGTCGATCGTCTACGAGATGATCCCGGCGCTGTCGCGGCAACAGCTGGAACAGGCGGTGACGCGTCTCGTGGCCGACGCCGGATCGGCCCCGGACACCGTGTCGTGTCCTTCGGGCCTGCTCGGCCGCCCGGGTGCGGCGGCCCAGTGCGACGTCACCGCGGAGGGCGCCACTCTGCGGCGCACCGCGGAGGTGACCGTCGTCGACGGACTGACCATGAACTTCGATCTCGTGCCGCTGCTGACCAAGGCCGAGCTCGAGAGCTCGCTGCTCGACGAACTCGCCACCCATCTGGGGAGACGGCCGGACTCCGCGGTGTGCGGGGGCAACCTCGAAGGCCGGGTCGGCAACAGCGTGGACTGCACGGTGAAAGCCGGCCCGGAAAGCGCCGAACTGACACTCACGGTGACCACCGTCGACGGAACGAAGATCGACTACACCTACGCGCCGCGTCGGTGAACCGGTCAATCGCCCTCTGCCACCGCCGAAGCCGCTTCGTCGATGATGGCCCGCATCGCGCGCTCGGCGGCATCCTCGTCGCCCAGCCGGATGGCGCGGGCGACCTCGTCGTGCAGCGCGATGGCCGCCGGGTTCGGCTTGTCGGGCATCATGCCGTGGTGCGTGCGGCCTGAGAGAACCTCGGCCACCACGTCGTTGAGGGCCCGGAACATCTCGTTACCGCTGGCCTCCAGTAGAGTTCGATGAAAGATCTTGTCCGCCAACAGATATGACTCAAGATCACCGGATCGTCCGTGCACCACCATGTCCGAGACGGCGGCCGCCAGAATCCGGCACTGGTGCGGGTCGGCGCGGCGCGCGGCGAGTGCGGCGGCGGCCGGCTCGAAACCGCGGCGCAGCTCGGACAGCGACGCGAGTTGCGCCGCGCGGTCGTCGGAATCCAGCCGCCAGCGAATCAGCCTGGGATCGAAGACATTCCATTTGTGCGACGGCTGGATGGTGATGCCGACGCGACGGCGGGAGGCCGCCATGCCCATCGATTCGAGAACGCGGATCGCCTCCCGCGCCACGCTGCGCGACACCCGGTGGCGCGCACTGACCCCGTCCAGCGTGATGACCTGCCCCTCGGGGTACTCCCCGGACACGATCGCGATGCCCAGCGAGGTCAGCACACTGTCGTGCAGTGCTCCGCTGGACGTCTCCGAGGTCACGCAAACATCTTGTCATACGGTATGCCCGTAATGATTGAGTAGAAGAATATCGACATCTACTTGCAATGATATGACTTTTTATGCAGTCGAGCGAAGAGCGCCAACGTGTCGACGCCGGCTTGTGCTGATCAAGGAGTTCTTCGGGATGAGCGTCGGCCAGACCATCAAGAGCTGGTCGGTGATGAAGACCATCCTGTCGGTGACGGGCTGGTGCTGGTGCTGCTGCTCGGGATCTTCATCTGATCCCGGGCGCGGTCAGGCCTTGACGACCTGTGTGCCGCCGGCGAGCTCGTCGTGCTTGCCCTGCTTGGTGGGGCTGCTGTTGATGGTCACAGCGATCACGACGATCGCGACGACGCCGAGCAGCCCGCCGATGAACGGGATGATCGGCAGCAGCGTCCACGAGTTGCGGATGGCGGACTGGGCGGCGGTGGGTTTGGCCGCCCCGCCCGGGCCGTGGACGCTCAACCCGAGGATCTTCTTCCCGGGGGTCCATCCTTGGGTCACCTCGAAGGCCACGTAGTAGGCGAAGCTCAGTGCACCGGTGAACAGTCCGGTGATCCAGACGTTCGACGCGGCCCCGATGACGTAGACGATGATGCCACCGACGATGCCGACGATCAGACCGTCGATGATCCGGGCGCCGAATCGCAGCCCCAGACTGCCCGGTTGCACCCCTCCGCCTGGCGGCGGATAGCCGCCCGAGTACCCGTACTGGCCCGACTGAGGTGGGTAATCGCTGGTCATGGGTGCACTCTTTCTCGCGGCGGCTGCGATGCGAGCTCACCGTACCCATGAGCGGGTCGGGTGAGCAGAGTTTCACCCGGGACGACGGGAAATCGGCGCGCTCAGCTCCAGCGCTTGCGCCGCTTCTTGGCCTCCGAGCCGGCGGTGTCGGCAAGATCGGCGGCCCGGGCGCGGGCCAGCTCGGCCGACCGCAGTGCGCGCTCGCGGGCGGCCTCGGCCAGTTCGGGTGCGCGGTCGCGAGCCACGTCGGCGAACTCCTCACCGCGCTGACGTGCGACGACGGCAAGCTCCCCGCCGCGCTCGCGGGCGATCTCGGCGAGCTCCTCGCCGCGCTGACGTGCGACGACGGCCAGCTTTCCGCCGCGCTCGCTCGCCACCTCGGCGAGTTCGCCGCCGCGCTCGCGTGCAATGTGGGCCAGTTCGCGGCCGCGCTCGGCGCCGACGTGCAGGCCGTGGCCGACCTTCTCGGCGAATTCGCTGTCGGCCAGTGAACCGCCCGCGGCCGCTCCTACCGGCAGGGCGGCGGTGACGGCCTCGGAAACCCTGTGGGCCGCGCGCCGGCCGCGCCAGCCCAGCGACGGCTTGCCCTCGGTGTCCACGGCGGCGATGATCAGGCCGCCGATCAGGCTGATGTCGGTCACGAACGCGCGCCGCTCGTCGGCCTTCCGCTGCGGGTCGGATTGGTTCCAGAAGTTGTGCCCGCCCAGCGAGCCCGGCACCACGGTCAGCGCGAGGGCCGCCGAGGCCACCCGCGGGAGCTTGCCGGTCGCGAGCAGCAGTCCGCCGCCGATCTGCACGGCCGCGTTGACACGCGCCACCGTCTCGGCGTTCGACGGCACGTTGGTGCCGACGGGGTCGGGCAGCTTGCTGAGGCCCTCGAGGGTGTTCCGGGTGGCATCGGCGGCGGGTTTCGGGCTGCGCAGAGCCTCGATCCCGCGGGAGATGAACACGGCGGACAGCATGGGGCGCGCGACACGACGGATCAACATGCCGGGTATGTTCCCACGCTCCAGAGGGGCCAAACCAGATGTCGGCGGTGTCGTCATCGCGCGGTCACCGGCCGGCGAGCAGCACCTCGGAAAGGTGCGTCGTGGTCGCCGCCCCGTCGTCGTAACCGCCGGCGGAACCGAGGTCGTTCATCACCGCGAGCGTGTAGCGCTGCTGCGGGCCGGCGAATCCCACGCTGTTGGTCACCCAGCCGCTGTCCTCGAGCGACCATCCGTCCTTGTTGCCCGGCGCCAGCCGCGGTCCCGCTCCCCACACGCCCCACTGCTGGTTGGGCGCGACGCGTTGCAACGCGCCGACGACGTCCGCGGTGTCGGCCGGGTCGAGAGCGGTGAGCGTGAAGGTCATCAACCGGTCCAGGTCCTCGGGGGTGGCTTTCTGGAATCCCCAGTAGGGATACACGGAGCTGTATCCGGGCTGTGGCCGGAAGCCGGTCAGGCCCAGCACGGTGAAATCGGCGTTGAAGGTCCGGTGGTCGGCGCCCCCGTAGCGGCTCCACAGCGTATCGGCGGCCGTGTCGTCGGAGGAGTGCAGCATCGCGGCCATCAACTGCCGGTCGGCCGCGGTGAGAGCGATCGCGCCGCTGCGGTTCCTCACGAGCAGGTCGTCCACCATCGCCAGCTTGATCGTCGACGCCGTCCACACCGGATCGGCGGCGTGGGCGTTGCGATGGACGTATCCGGTCTGCCGGTCCCGCAGCACGTAACCGACCGTGCCGGGGCGTTCGGCGAGGTAGGCGTCGGCGAGCGCGACACGTCGGTCCAGGTCGCAGTCGCTGTCGGCGGCGCACGCCGCGGAGGCCGGGGCGGCGCCGATCAGCGGCGTTGCCGCGATCAGCACCGAGGCCAGTGCGGTCCGCCATCTCGTCGGGGTCATCGAGGGTAGCTTCGCAGGCGTGCCACTCGTTGCGGGAATCGACTCCTCCACCCAGTCGTGCAAGCTCGTGATCTGCGATGCCGACACCGGTGAGCCGGTGCGGTCGGCGTCGAGTCCGCATCCGGGCGGCACCGAGGTCGCGCCGGCCCACTGGTGGGACGCGTTGACCGCGACGATCGAGAAGGCCGGCGGCATCTCCGACGTGGCGGCCGTCTCGGTGGGTGCCCAGCAGCACGGCATGGTGTGTCTGGACTCCTCGGGCCGGGTGGTCCGCGATGCGCTGCTGTGGAACGACACCCGGTCCGCCGGGGCGGCCGAGGATCTGGTCGGCGAGCTCGGCGGGCCGGCCGCATGGGCCGACCGGACCGGCGTCGTCCCGGTCGCCGCGATCACGGCGACGAAACTGCGGTGGCTGGCCGACCACGAGCCGGAGCACGCCGACGCCACCGCGGCCGTGTGCCTGCCCCACGACTGGCTGACGTGGCGGCTGTCCGGCTCCACCGACATCGCGGAGCTGACCACCGACCGCAGTGACGCCAGCGGCACCGGCTACTACTCGGCGGCGTCCGACCGCTACGACCACGAGCTGTTGGAGCTGGCGTTGCGCGGGCGCCGCCCGGTGCTGCCGACTGTCGTGGCGCCGGCCGGATCGCAGTCGCAGACGCCGCACGGTGCGCTGCTGGGCGCCGGCGCCGGGGACAACGCGGCGGCGGCGCTCGGCCTCGGCGCCGGTCCAGGTGACTGCGTCGTGTCGCTGGGCACCTCGGGCGTGGTCAGCGCCGTCGGGTCCGCGGCGCCGCGGGACCCCGACGGCATCGTCGCCGGATTCGCCGACGCGACAGGGCGACAACTCCCGCTGGTGTGCACGCTCAACGGGGCGCCGGTGCTCGCTGCCGTCGCGACGATGCTCGGTGTCGACTTCGACGAGTTCGACCGTCTCGCCCTGAAGGCGTCCGCCGGCGCGGAGGGGTTGGTGCTCGTCCCGTATTTCGACGGCGAGCGGTCACCCAACCTGCCCGACGCGGCCGGCGCCCTGCACGGCGTCACGACGCGAAACCTCAACTCCGCCAACATCGCCCGGGCTGCCGTGGAGGGTCTGTTGGCTTCCATGGCCTACTGCATCGACAAGATCCGCGCGCACGGGGTGGAGGTGGACCGGATCATCCTCGTCGGCGGCGGTGCGCGCTCGGATGCCGTGCGTCAGGTGGCCCCGGCCGTCCTCGGCGCGCCCGTGCACGTTCCGGCCCCCGCCGAGTACGTCGCACTCGGGGCGGCCCGGCAGGCGGCGTGGGCCCTTTCGGGCGCGGATGGTCCGCCGGACTGGTCGCTGGCCAGCACCACCGTCTACGAGGGCACGCCGACTCCCGAGGTGCTCGACCGGTACCGGGCCGCGCAGGACCTGACCTTGCGGTGAAGCTGCGCCCGGGTCAGGTCTGCGGGTGGGACGCGACGTCCGGTCGCGGCCACCGCGGCCGGGGCAGCGGCTCGCCGGGCGGTGGCCTCAGGCGCTCCAGCACGGCCCGCAGCGGCGGCCAGTCGGCCCGGCCGGCCCGGGTGACGGCGTACGCGGTCAGCACCACGTCGGGATCGGTCAGGGGGAGCACCGTCACCCCTGGCGCGGTCGGACGCGCGATCGGCAGCAGTCCCACGCCGAACCCGGCGACGATCAGATCCTCCACCAGATCGAGGCTGTCGATCTGGTGCGCGATCCGCGGGGAGAATCCCGACAGCGACGCCAGCGTCCGAACCGCGTCCTCGTCGGCGGTGTTGCGGGAGTTGACGATCCACGTCTGGTCGGCATAGTCCCCGATCCGGACGGTGTCCTGGGCCGTGATCGACGGGACACCCAGCCCCCAGCGGATCGACCACAGAGGCACGGTGTCGAGCATCGCCCCGGGTGAGGCGGGAGCGAGGTTGTAGTCGTAGGTCAGCGCAAGGTCCAGATCGTCGGCGGTCAGCAGCTCGAACGCCTCGATCGGTTCGTATTCACTGATCACGAAGTCGACGTTCGGGAACCGGGTGCGCAGATCGGCGACGATCGGCAGCAGTGACACCCGGATGCCGGTCGCGAAGCCGCCCACCCGGACGGTTCCCGCGGGGTCGGCGTCGGCGTCCAGGTCGACCCGGGCGCGTTCCACCGCGGCGAGGATCGTGACGGCGTGGTCGGCCAGGCGCCGGCCGGCCGGCGTGAGCCGCACGCGCCGGCCCTCGGGCTCGATCAGCTGCGCCCCGGTCTCGCGGGCCAGTGCCGCGATCTGTGCGGACACCGTCGAGGTGGTGAGGTGGTGTTCCTCGGCGACCGCGCGCATCGACCCCAGGCGGGACAGGGCCAGCAGCAGCTGCAGCCGACGGATGTCCATCTCTGCGATTCTGCCCGCCGTCGTAGGGTTGGGTGGTGGACATGCTGCTCGGTATCGACATGGGAACGGGGAGCACCAAGGGCGTCCTCGTCGATACGGCCGGCACGGTGGTCGCCTCGGAGACGATCAGCCACGCGATGAACCTGCCCCGGCCGGGATGGGCCGAGGTCGACGCCGACGCGGTGTGGTGGCGCGAGGTGTGCGCGATCAGCACGGCACTGACCGCCAAGCTGCCCGCCAACGCGAGGCTGGCCGGGATGTGCGTGAGCGGAGTGGGGCCGTGCCTGGTGCTCTGCGACGCAGATCTTCGGCCGCTGCGGCCGGCGATCCTGTACGGCATCGACACCCGAGCGCACGTCGAGATCGCCTCGCTGACCGAGGAATTCGGCCAGGATGCGATCCTCGACCGGGCCGGCACCCTGCTGTCGAGTCAGGCCGTCGGGCCCAAGATCGAATGGGTGCGCAACCACGAGCCGGAGACGTTCGCGGCCGCGGCGGGGTGGTACGGCTCCAACTCCTACATCGCCGCGAAGCTCACCGGCGAGTACGTGATGGACCACCACACGGCGAGCCAGTGCGATCCGCTGTACGCCACCCGGGAGTTCGCATGGAACCGGGAGTGGGCCGAGCGGATCTGCGGCCCGCTTCCGCTGCCCGACCTGGTGTGGCCCAGCGACATCGTCGGCCGGGTGACACCCGCAGCGGCCCGCGAGACCGGCCTGCCGGTGGGACTGCCGGTCGCCGCCGGCACCGTCGACGCGTATTCGGAGGCCTTCTCGGTGGGAGTGCGCCGCCCCGGCGACCAGATGCTGATGTACGGCTCGACCATGTTCCTGGTCCAGGTGATCGACGAGTACCACAGCGATCCGGCGCTGTGGACCACCGCGGGCGTGGATCCGCAGACGCTCGCGCTGGCCGCAGGCACGTCGACAGCCGGAACGATGATCAACTGGCTGCAATCGGTCACCGGGCGACCGTCTTTCGACGACCTGACGGCCGAGGCGCTCGATGTGCCCGCGGGCAGCGAAGGCCTGCTGATGCTGCCCTATCTGGCGGGGGAGCGCACCCCGGTGTTCGACCCGAAGGCGCGCGGGGTGCTCGCCGGGCTGACGTTGCGGCACGGCAGGGGGCACCTGTTCCGCGCGGCGTACGAGGGCATCGCGTTCGGGATCCGGCAGATCCTGGACAGATTCGACGACGCACACGCCGCCACCCGCACCGTCGCCGTGGGAGGCGGGCTGAAGAGCCCGGTGTGGGCGCAGGCGATCAGCGATGTGACGGGCCGTTCGCAACTGGTGCCCGAGCAGGCGATCGGCGCCAGTTACGGCGACGCGCTGCTCGCAGGCATCGGCGTCGGGCTGGTGCCGCCCGACACCGACTGGGCGACGATCGCCAGGGAGATCACCCCGGACCCGCGCAACCGGGCGCTCTACGACGACCTGTTCGCCACCTGGGCGCAGGTGTACCCCGCCACCCGTGACCAGGTGCACCGGCTGGCCGCCACCGACCCCGACTGACGGGGTCAGCCCATCGTGTAGCCGCCGTCGATCGCGATGTCGGCGCCGTTGACCATGCTCGCCGCGTCGGAACACAGCCACACCACCGCGTCGGACACTTCGTGCGGAACGGCGAAGCGGCCCAATGGGATTCGGGCCAGCATCGGTGCCGCCTTGGCCTCCTCGCCCCACACCCGCTGCCCCATCTCGGTCAGCACCACCGTCGGGCAGACCGAGTTGGCCCGGATGCCGTGCGGACCGAGCTCGCGCGCCAGCACCTTGGTCGCCATCACCAGGCCGGCCTTGGACGCGCAGTATGCGTAGTGGTCGGGCAGCGGGGCGAGCGCCGCCGCGGAGGCGACCGTGACGATGGACCCACCGGTGCCCTGCTCGACCATCAACGCTCCGATCTGCGCGGCGAGCAGTGCCGGCGCGCGCAGGTTGACCGCGATGGTGGCGTCGAAGTTCTGCGGGGTGGTGCCGACCACCGACTCGGGCAGCGAGATGCCGGCGTTGTTGACCAGGATGTCGAGTCCGCCGAATGCCTCCGACGCCATGCGGGTCAGGGCGGCGGGACCGTCGTGCTGGGCGAGGTCGACTGCGGCCGAACGGACCTCGACACCGTACTCGTCACTGAGGACGCGCCCGGAGCGGGTCAGCTCGGCGTCGTCGCGGCCGCTGAGCACCAGGTCGGCGCCCGCGGCGGCGAACGCACGGGCGATGTCGGCGCCGATGCCCTTGCCTGCGCCGGTGATCAGCGCCCGCTTGCCGTCGAGTCGCAGCACCCCGGCATATCGCTGCTCGGCCACTGTGGTCACGAAACCTCCTGTGTTGCATCTGCGTCGCTGGCCGCCAGCAGTGCCTCGGCGGTGCCGGGGTCGGTGACCAGCCGGTTGAAGTAGCCGCCGCGGGCGCCGGCGGTGATGGAGTCGATCTTGTCCCTGCCCACCGCGACGGCGATGGTGACCGGAATGTGTCGCAGATTCTCCAGCTCCAGTGCGATCAGCCGTTCTGCCCCGTCGAACTGCACCGGGTTGCCGTCGCGGTCATAGAAGCGTGAACACACGTCACCGACCGCGGCGCGCAGAGAGGTCGATCCGGTCGGCACGAACTGGGGGATGTCGGAGCGGGTCAGCGGCGGGGCGCCCACCCCCATCAGCGCGCACCGGGCGTGCGGCCACTGATGCACCACCCGCTGGATGCTCGGGTCATCGAGCAGCGACTGGTACAGAGCGGGGCCCGGAAGTGCCGGTGCGAAAAGGTAATTGGCGCGGCCGCCGACGCGATTGGCGACCAGTCGGGTGATCTCGTTGGTCTGATACCACTCGTAGGGCTGATCGTTACCGCCGACTGTGGGCGTCACCACCACTCCGGGCAGCGGGGTGAGGTCGTGCTGGGCCAGTTCGTAGACGGTGCGTCCCGACGACACCAGCAGCACGTCGCCCGGCAGCAGACCCGCCTCGCTGAGTGCACGCGCGGCGGCGGGCGCGAGCACCCGGCCCATGATGTCGACGACGCTGCGCCCCGGGCCGGGGTTCGGCAGCGGGGGAGACAGGTAGACGGTGTTCAGGTTCAGCGCGCGGGCCAGTCGGTCGGCCAGTTCGGTGGGCCCGGCATCGGCCGGGGGGACCACCTCGATACGCACGATGCCCTGGCGTTTGGCCTCGGCCAGCAGCCGGCTGACCGTTGCGCGGCTGGTGCCCAGCTGGTCGGCGATCTCGGCCTGCGTCGCGTCTTCTTCGTAGTAGAGCCGGGCGGCGGTGTAGAGCAGGGTGGGCGGGAAATGGCTGCTCTCGGGCTCGGACGCGGAGCCGTCCGGCTTCGCGGCGGAGGGGGTGGGCGCGGCCGGCCTTGGCATGGGCAAAGTATGACATCGAACGTCTGCTCTGGAAAGAAATTCACTGAACATCGGTTCTGGACAGATGTGCACAGGCTTCGCTAGTGTGACTGCGAACACAGAGGGAGGAACACGCGATGGCCGCTCAGATCCCCGAGAAGATGCAGGCAGTCGTCTGCCACGGGCCCCACGACTACCGACTGGAGGAGGTCGCGGTTCCCCAACGCGGTCCCGGTGAGGCGCTGATCAAGGTGGAGGCGGTCGGCATCTGCGCGAGCGACCTCAAGTGCTACCACGGTGCGGCCAAGTTCTGGGGCGACGAGAACCGCCCGGCGTGGGCCGAGACCATGGTGATCCCCGGCCACGAATTCGCGGGCCGGGTGGTCGATCTCGACGACGCCGCCGCGAAGCGCTGGGGCATCGCGGTCGGTGACCGGGTGGTCTCAGAGCAGATCGTGCCGTGCTGGGAATGCCGGTTCTGCAAGCGCGGCCAGTACCACATGTGTCAGCCGCACGATCTCTACGGCTTCAAGCGGCGTACGCCCGGCGCGATGGCCAGCTACATGGTGTATCCGGCAGAAGCGTTGGTGCACAAGGTGTCTGCCGACGTGGCCCCTCAGCATGCCGCGTTCGCCGAGCCGCTGTCGTGCTCGCTGCACGCCGTGGAACGCGCGCAGATCATGTTCGAAGACGTCGTGGTGGTGGCCGGTTGCGGACCCATCGGCCTCGGCATGGTGGCCGGTGCCCGCGCCAAGAACCCGATGCATGTGATCGCCCTCGACATGGCGCCCGAGAAACTCGAACTGGCCGAACACTGCGGCGCCGACATCACGATCAACATCGCCGAGCAGGACGCCGTCGCGATCGTCAAGGATCTGACCGGCGGCTACGGCGCCGACGTCTACCTCGAGGGAACCGGCCACCCGTCCGCGGTTCCGCAGGGGCTCAACCTGTTACGCAAGCTGGGCCGGTATGTGGAGTACGGCGTGTTCGGCAGCGACGTAACGGTCGACTGGAGCATCATCAGCGACGACAAAGAACTCGACGTCCTCGGCGCCCATCTGGGCCCGTACTGCTGGCCGGCGGCGATCAGGATGATCGAGTCCGGCGTGCTGCCCATGGATCAGATCTGCACCCACCAGCTTCCGCTGACCGAGTTTCAGAAGGGTCTCGACCTGGTCGCCAGCGGCAAGGAATCGGTCAAGGTCTCCCTGATCCCCGCCTGAACGAAGGACACCCGATGAGTTTCTCCCATGGCTTCTCCCATGGTCCTGGCGGGCCGCAGTTCTCGCGCAGGCAGATGCTGGCTGCGCTTGGCGTGGCCGGCGCGGCCGCGGCCAGTGTGCCGGTGCTGAGTTCGTGCGGCGTCGGCGGCAAGGCCAGCGCGCCCAACGGCGCCGACGCCGTCACGGGCGGCTTCGACTGGCGCAAGGCCGCGGGCTCGACGATCAACATCCTGCAGACCCCGCATCCGTACCAGCAGTCCTACCAGCCGCTGCTGAAGGAGTTCACCGAGTTGACGGGGATCAACGTCAACGTGGATCTGGTCCCCGAGGCCGACTACTTCACCAAGCTGAACACCGAGCTGGCCGGCGGTTCGGGCAAGCACGACGCGTTCATGCTCGGCGCCTACTTCATCTGGCAGTACGGACCGCCCGGTTGGATCGAGGATCTCGGGCCGTGGCTGCAGAACAGCTCGGCAACCAACGCGGAGTACGACTTCGAGGACATCTTCGACGGGCTGCGCACCTCCACGCGCTGGGACTTCACCCTGGGCAACCCGCTGGGCACCGGCGGGCAGTGGGCCATCCCGTGGGGGTTCGAGAACAATGTGGTGGCATACAACAAGCGGGTGTTCGACGAGAAGGGCATCAAGAAGCTGCCCGACAATCTGGACGACTTCATCCAGCTCGCCGTCGACCTCACGGACCGCTCGCAGAACCGCTACGGCATCTCCACCCGCGGCTCGAAGTCCTGGGCCACCATCCATCCCGGCTTCATGACCCAGTACACCCGCGAGGGTGCGGTCGACTACAAGTGGAACGGGTCCGAGCTGATCGCCGAGATGGACAGCGACGCCGCGATCGACTTCACCAAGAAGTGGATCCAGATGCAGCACGACGCCGGGCCGACGTCGTGGACCACCTACGACTATCCCAACGCCACCGGCGATCTCGGCGACGGCAAGGCGATGATGGTGTACGACGCCGACAGCGCCACCTACCCGAAGAACAAGCCGGGGGCGAGCAAGGAGGCCGGCAACATCGCCTGGTACGCCGGCCCCGCCGGCCCGGACGGCAACTACAAGACCAACCTGTGGACGTGGAGCTGGGCGATGAGCGCCAACTCCCGCAACAAGCTGCCCGCGTGGCTGTTCATCCAGTGGGCGACGGGCAAGGAGTCGATGAACAAGGCCGTCGAGGGCGGCAAGTACGCCGATCCGGTGCGCAAGTCGGTGTTCGACACCACGTTCAAGCGCGTTGCGGCCGACCAGTTCGGCTACCTGGAGGCGTTCGAGACCGTCATCGGCCAGTCGCGGATCCAGTTCACCCCGCAGAAGAAGTTCTTCGACACCACGCAGAACTGGGCGGTCGCGCTGCAGGACATCTACGGCGGTGAGGACGCCGCCTCACGCCTGCGCAGCCTCGCCAAGACCAACACGTCCAAGGTCAATCTCTAGGAGCTCTGGCATCGATGACCACTCAGACATCCAAGGCGACCGCAGCGTCGCCGCGGCCCGATGCCTCGGCCGGCGGGCGCAAGCTCCCCGAGGTGCCGGCGTGGCGACGCAAGCTGCGCCCCTATCTGCTGTCGATCCCCGCGCTGGTGATCGTCATCGGGATCCTGTACCCGTTCTTCGTCGGCGCGTACTACGCGTTCCTCAACTATGCGGCGGTCAACCCGGATCCGCAGTTCGTCTGGTTCCAGAACTTCGCCTCGGTGCTGGGCGACAAGGTGTTCTGGAAGAGTGTCCAGGTGACCGCGATCTTCGCGATCGCCGCCACCGCGATCGAGACGGTGCTCGGCGTCGGGCTGGCGCTGCTGCTCAACCGATCCAGCATCATCGGCAAGATCTTCGAGAAGGTGCTCATCCTGCCGCTGATGATCGCCCCGGTGATCGCCGGCGTGATCTGGAAGCTGATGTTCAACCCGCAGTTCGGCATCCTCAATCATGTTCTGGGCCTGGGTAACACGTTCGACTGGCTGTCGGCGGGCAACGCGCTGTTCTCGGTGATCCTGGTCGACATCTGGATTTTCACCCCGTTCGTCGCGATCCTGGTGCTTGCCGGGATCCGGTCGCTGCCCAAGGAGCCGTTCGAGGCGTCCGACGTCGACGGCGCGAGCTGGTTCTACATGTTCCGCAAGTTGATGCTGCCGATGCTGTGGCCCTACATCCTGGTCGCGGTGATCTTCCGGTTCATGGACAACCTGAAGGTGTTCGACCACATCTTCGTGCTGACCGCGGGAGGACCCGGCGTCGCCACCCGAACCCTGCAGATCGGCGCCTTCGAGGACTCGATCATCAACCTCGACTACTCCCGCGGCAGCACCTACATGCTGCTGCTGTGGATCATCGTGTTCATCACCGCGCGCTACCTGGTCAGCGTGCTCGGAAAAGCGCAGCGCCGCGCTGCCGGAGCGGAGTCGTAATCCCATGGCCCTCAACCTGTCCCGCGCAGAACTGCAGCCCGGCCAGCGGCGCTGGTCCATCGGCGCCGTCGCCGCCGATGTCGGGCTCGTGCTCTGGTTCGTGTTCTCCCTGTTCCCGATCTTCTGGATGCTGATGCTGGCGTTGAAGAACGCCGAACAGCAGACCACCACGTACTTCTCGTTCAGTCCGACGTGGTCGAACTTCGCCACCGTGGTGTCCGACAAGGGCACCCAGATGACCAGCGTCGACTTCAAGGCCTCGCTGCTGACCAGCCTGCTCAACTGCGGCGGGGCGGTGATCGTGTCGCTGGTGATCGGCATTCCCGCCGCCTACGCAGCCGGCCGCTGGCAGTACAGGGGCAGCAACGACCTGATGTTCCAGATGCTGTCGTTCCGGTTCGCCCCGGAGCTGATGGTCATCGTGCCGCTGTTCGTGATCTACAACCAGATCGGCCTGTTCGACACCAAGGTCGGGATGATCTGGGTGCTGCAGTTGGTGACGATGCCGCTGGTGGTGTGGATCCTGCGGTCCTACTTCCAGGATCTGCCCGAGGATCTCGAGCAGGCGGCGCTGCTGGACGGCTACACGCGCCGCCGCGCCTTCCTGATGGTGGCGCTGCCGATCGTGCGTCCGGGCATCGCCGCGGCGGCGTTGCTGGCGTTCATCTTCGCCTGGAACAACTACGTCTTCCCGCTCATCCTTGCCGACAGCAACGCCGGCACGGTGACGGTCGCCATCACGAAGTTCCTCGGCGGCGGCGGGCAGGCGTACTACAACCTCACGGCCGCCGCGGCGCTGATCGCCGCGCTGCCACCACTCGTCCTCGCGCTGACCATTCAGCGATACCTGGTGCGGGGCCTGTCATTCGGGGCGGTGAAAGCCTGATGGCCACGGTAACGGTCACCAACATTCGCAAGACCTACGGCAAGAACGTCACGGCGGTCGACGGTGTCACGCTCGACATCGCCGACGGCGAGTTCTTCGTCATCCTCGGGCCCAGCGGGGCAGGCAAGACCACGACGCTGAAGTCGATCGCCGGTCTGGTCGACGTCGACTCCGGCGCGGTGTCGATCGGCGGGGTGGACATGACCGCGGTCGAGCCGTATCACCGCAACGTCGCGATGGCCTTCGAGAGCTACGCGCTGTATCCGCAGAAGACGGTGGCCGAGAACCTCGCCTCGCCGCTGAAATCCGGCCGGACGGGCAGGTATTCCGATGCCGATCGGGCCGAGCGGATCGATCAGGTCACCAGCACGCTGGGTATCAACCAGCTGAAGAACCGGCTGCCCAGGGAGCTCTCGAACGGCCAGCGCCAGCGGGTGGCCCTCGGTCGCGTGCTGGTCCGCCCCGCGGACGTCTACCTGCTCGACGAGCCGCTGAGCCACCTCGACGCGAAGCTGCGTGCGGCGATGCGTGCCGAACTCAAGCAACTCGGCGCGATGTCGAACACCACGACGATCTATGTCACGCACGACTACCAGGAGGCCCTGGCGCTTGGCGACCGTATCGCGGTGATGCGGGAAGGGCGGCTGATGCAGATCGGTACGCCGGAGGAGATCTGGCGCCGGCCCGCCGACACGTTCGTCGCGCGTGCCCTCGGCCAGCCGGAGATCAACCTGCTCGACGGCGTGGTCGACGAGGGTCGCATCCGCCTCGGCGACGGCTCGCTCGACGTCCCGGTACCCGCGGGCGTGCCGTGCCGGCGCGGCGACCGTGTACGGGTCGGGCTGCGGCCGTCCGACATTCACGTCACGTCCCGCGAAGGTTCCCTGCGGGGCCGGGTGCTCCTCGCGGAGCGGCTCGGCCGCAACATCGAGCTCACCGTGGACGTCGGCGGCGCACAGCTGATCGCGCTGACCTCGGGCCGGCACGGCGTCGGCGAGGGTGACACGGTCACCATGCGCATCGCCGAATCCGACGTCCACGTGTTCACCCCGGGTGAGGGAGACACCAGCCGGCTCAGTGACCAGACTCTGGAGGCAGTGCAGTGAGCGTCGCGACCGAGAAGACGGCACAGCAGACCGCGCAGAGCCTGACGCTGCGCGATCTGGTCAAGACCTATGCGTCCCGCGGCCGGGATGCGGTGACCGCGGTCAAGGGCATCAACCTCGACATCGAACCGGGGGAGCTGGTGGCGCTGCTCGGCCCGTCGGGCTGCGGCAAGACGACCACGCTGCGGATGATCGCCGGACTGGAGACGGTGACCAGCGGCTCCATCAAGATCGGCGATCGGGAGATCTCGCAGTTGCCCGCGGCCAAGCGCGGGATCGGGGTCGGATTCGAGAGTTACGCGCTGTATCCGCCGCTGTCGGTGCGCGACAACCTGCTCTACGGGCTGAAGGCGCGCAAGGTCAAGGGCGCCGAGAAGATGGTCGCCTCGATCAGCGACCGGCTGGAGATGAACGATCTGCTCGACCTGCGTCCTGCGGGGCTGTCCAGCGGCCAGAAGCAGCGGGTGGCGCTGGCCCGCGCGCTGGTGCGCAACCCGCCGGTGCTGCTGCTCGACGAGCCGCTGAGCCACCTCGACGCCTCGGCGCGCAACCGGGTGCGCCGCGAATTGAAGGTGCTGCAGCGCGAATTCGGCTACACGACGATCGTCGTCACCCATGATCAGGTGGAGGCCCTTTCGCTGGCCGACCGGCTCGCGGTCATGGACGGCGGGGTGGTGCAGCAGTTCGGCACACCCGACGAGGTGTTCGACGACCCGGCCAACCTCTTCGTCGCCGGGTTCGTCGGCGAACCGCAGATCAACGTCCTGCCCGGGGTGGCCCGGGTCGACAACGGCCGGGCCCGGGTCGAGATCGGCTCCGGCGCCGGGTTCCTCGAGACCACGGTGACGGGCGTGGCCGACGGCACGCACGTCACGGTCGGGATCCGGCCGCAGGACTGTGCGCTGAGCGCCCGGGGCGGCGACGGGATCGAGGCGACCGTCGCGTACTTCGAGCATCTTCTCGAGTTCGGCCTTGCGACCAGTACGGTCGCCGGCATCGAGGAGGGCATCGTGGTGCAGACGCCTGCCGAGCAGACCTACGAGCCGGAGCAGCAGGTGACGGTGACCGCCGCGGCGGAGCGGGTATACCTGTTCGACAAAGACTCCGGGGAGCGCCTTCGATGACCAAGCTGTACAACGATCCGGCCCGTTTCACCGAGGACATGCTCACGGGCTTCCTCGACGCGAACGCGCGCTACGTCGCCGGGGTGCCCGGCGGCGTCGTCCGCGCGCACCGGACCCGGCCCGGCAAGGTGGCCGTCGTCATCGGCGGCGGTTCGGGTCACTATCCCGCGTTCTGCGGGACGGTGGGCCCCGGCTTCGCCGACGGCGCCGTCGTCGGCAACATCTTCACCTCGCCGTCGGCCGAGGAGGCGGCATCGGTGGCCCGCGCCGCGCACGGGGACTCCGGTGTGCTGCTCACCACCGGTAACTACGCCGGCGACGTGATGAATTTCGGCCTGGCAGTGACGCAACTGCGCGGCGAGGGAATCGACGCGCATTACTTCGCCGTCACCGACGACATCGCCAGCGCCCCGCGCGGGGAAGAGGACAAAAGGCGCGGTATCGCAGGCGATTTCGCGGTCTTCAAGTGCGCCGGCGCGGCCGCCGAGGAGGGCCTCGACCTCGCGGGAGTGGTCCGGGTGGCCGAAGCGGCCAACGCGGCGACCCGCACGCTGGGCGTCGCGTTCGACGGCTGCACGATGCCGGGCGCCGACCACCCGCTGTTCACCGTGCCGGAGGGCAAGATGGGCGTGGGGCTGGGCATCCACGGCGAGCCCGGCGTCGCCGACGAGCCCATGCCCACCGCCGAGTCGCTCGCGCACACGCTCGTCGACGGCGTACTCGCCGATCGGCCCGATGCGGAGTCCACCCGTCTTGCGGTCATCCTGAACGGACTGGGCCGCACCAAGTACGAGGAACTGTTCGTGGTCTGGGGCACCGTGGCGCGGCTGCTGCGCGAGCGGGGTTACGAGATCATCGAGCCCGAGGTCGGGGAACTCGTCACCAGCCTCGACATGGCCGGCTGCTCGCTGACGGCGATGTGGCTCGACGAGGAACTGGAGCGCTACTGGACGGCGCCGGCGGACACGCCCGCCTACCGCAAGGGCGCCGCCGCGGACCCGGGTACCGCCGGCGAACGCCGCACCGCCGAGGAGCTGGAGGCGGGGTCGTCGTCCCCGGCGCTGGACGAACTCTCCGACGAGGAGGGACGCCGGGGCGCCCGGCTGGTCGCCCGTGCGCTGGACGCGATGGCCGACATGCTCGCCGATGCCGAGGACGAGCTGGGTCGGATCGACGCGGTCGCCGGCGACGGTGATCACGGTCGCGGCATGGTGAAGGGCTCGGTGGCGGCACGCGCGGCCGCCGAGCGTGCGCGCTCCGCCGGCGGCGGTCAGGGCTCGGTGCTCGCCGAGGCCGGCAAGGACTGGGCGGCCAAGGCCGGCGGTACCTCCGGTGTGCTGTGGGGTGCCCTGCTGGCGGCTCTCGGTGCCCGCGTCGGTGACATCGGCCGCCCGGACGGCCAGACCGTCGCGGCCGGAATGCGGGACGGCTACGACGCGTTGGTGTCTCTCGGCGGTGCAGCGCCGGGAGACAAGACGATGCTCGACGCGCTGCTTCCGTTCGTCGAGGACCTGCAACGCCGGGTAGCCGACGGCGCGTCGTGGCAAGACGCGTGGCGGGCAGCGGCCGAGGTCGCTGCTGAGGCCGCGGCGGCCACCGCCGAGATGCGACCGAAGGTGGGCCGGGCGCGCCCACTCGCCGAGCGCAGCGTCGGGACACCTGACGCAGGCGCCACGTCCCTGGCGATGTGCCTGCGCACGGTCGCCGCAACGTTCACGTCCGCCCCGACAACCGCGAAAGGGGAGTGACCCGCCATGGCAGGTCTGCGCATCGTCGTCGGCTCCGACGACGCCGGGTTCGAATACAAGGAGGCGCTCAAGAGCGACCTCCTCGGTGACGACCGGGTCGCCGACGTCACCGACGTCGGTGTCACCACCGACGAGAACACCGCCTATCCGCACGTCGCCGTCGCGGCGGCGCGCATGATCGCCGAGGGCAAGGCCGACCGCGCACTGCTGGTCTGCGGCACCGGACTGGGGGTGGCCATCAGCGCCAACAAGGTCCCGGGCATCCGCGCGGTCACCGCTCACGACAGCTTCTCCGTGGAACGCTCGGTGCTGTCCAACAACGCACAGGTGCTGTGCTTCGGGCAGCGGGTCGTCGGGCTCGAGTTGGCCCGCAGGCTCGCCCGCGAGTGGCTCGGCTACGAGTTCGACCCGCAGAGCGCGTCGGCAGGCAAGGTCGACGCCATCGGCTCCTACGAGTCGGCACCGGCGAACAGCTGAGGGTGGCGCCGGGCCGGCGGTAAGTTCGCCGGCATGACCGACGTCGTCGTCTCCGTCACCGACGGAGTCGCCCTGGTGACGCTGAACCGTCCGGACCGGCGCAACGCCTACACCGCACGGATGGGCGCGCTGCTCAACGAGGCCTATCGGCGCCGCGACGACGACGACGCGGTCCGCGCGATCGTGCTCACCGGCGCCGGTGACGCGTTCTGTGCCGGTGCCGACTTCTCCGACGGCGAGCCGTTCGGCGCGCCCGGCGACACCTTCACCGCGTCGCCGACGGATCCGGCGGCCTTCGAGCTGCGCACCCCGGTGATCGCCGCCGTCAACGGCCACGCGATCGGAATCGGGTTGACGATCGCGTTGCAGGCCGACATTCGGGTGGTCGCTACCGACGCGAAATACGCGGTGGCACAGGTGCGCCGCGGCGTGCTGCCGGACTGCATGGCGCACTGGACCCCCCCGCCTGGTGGGTGGCGCGGTGGCTGCCGACCTGCTGCTGACCGGCCGGACGTTCGACGGCCGGGAGGCGGTGGCGATGGGTGTCGCGGTGAAGGCGCTTCCCGCCGGCGACGTGCTCGCGGCCGCGATGGCGGTGGCGCGCGACATCGCCGTCAACGTCGCACCGATGTCGGCGGCGCTGAGCAAGCGGCTGCTCTGGGACACCATGACCGAGGGTTACAGTGCGCGCCAGGTGGCGTGGCTGGAGACCGAACTGCACAAGCGGGTGATGGGCGGCGCCGATGCCCGCGAAGGCGTGGCCGCGTTCCTCGAGCGGCGTGCGCCCCGCTGGAGCGCCTCGGTGTCACCGGAATGGAAACCGTTGCCGGACAAGGGTTTCCGATGAAGGCGAATATGGCTTGGCCGAGAGTGCTCTCGCTCGCTATCGTGGGCGGTGTGAACATCCGAGTCGAGGAGGTCGTCGGCGCTTGCGCCGACATCAGATGACCGCGCCCCGTCGCCGACCCTCTGGGCCGGCGGCGCCGTCATGTCCTCGCTCGCCCGGAGCGCACCGTGGTGCGTTCCCTGTTCAGGATGGCTTCACTCCGATGCACCCCTACACCCGTACCGAGATTCTCGGCGCCTTCCGCGGCGCCACCCGCAGCGAGGTCAAGAAGGTCACGTTCGCAGCGGACTTCGATGATGTCGAGTTCAGCAGATTGGAGTACTACGGCTGGGTCGACCCCAAGATCCCGCGCCGGGGCTACCTTGTGGTCGACCGGCCCGACGGACCGGTGGCGCTGTTGCTCAACCGCGCTGCCCTCACACCGCGGGGACGAACCATGTGCACGTGGTGCAACGACGTGAACCTCGCCGACGAGGCGGTGCTGTACACGGTCCGCCGTGGTGGTGCGGCAGGCCGCAAGGGGGACACGATCGGCACGCTGATCTGTGCGAGTTTCAGATGCTCCCGCAACGTCCGGCAGCTGCCGCCTGCGTATCACCGGGACACCGATCTGGAACAAATACGCCTACAGCAGATCGACGAGTTGCGGCGCAAGGTGCACGCTTTGGTCGACAAGGTGCTCAGTACCGAGAGCTGAGGGGGGCGGGCGCTATTTGAGCATGCTGCCCGCGTCCACGGTGACCGGCAGCCCGGTGATGTAGCGGGCTTCGTCGGAGGCGAGGAACAGCACCGCGTTGCTGATGTCGACGGGCTCTACCCACCCGACGGGCAGCACGTGCATGAACTGCGCGGCGACCTTCAGGTCCTCGGGACCGGGGTTCTCCAGGTCGGGCCGGAACAGCTTCATCGTCCCGTCGTTCATGAACATCGGTGTGTTGACATTGGTGGGGCACACCGCGTTGACGCGGATGAAGTGCTGGCCGAGTTCGACGGCGAAGGTGCGCATCAGGCCGATGACACCGTGCTTGGCGGCGATGTAGTGACCGGTGTGCGGGTAGGCCTTGAGGCCGCCGACCGAGCTGGTGAGAATGATGGAGCCGCCCTGACCGCCGGAGATCATATGAGGCACAGCGGCTTTCACCGACTTCCAGACCCCGGCCAGGTTGACGTCGATCATGTCGGTCCAGTCCGCCTCGCTGGTCTTGTCCAGCGTCTGGCCGCCGTTGCCGATGCCGGCGTTGGCCACCACGATGTCGAGCCGGCCCAGCTGTTCGACGCCGCTGTCTACGGCCGCGGCCAGCGCATCGTAATCGCGGACGTCGACCTCGGCGGTGACGATCCGCCGGTTGCGTCCCTTGACCAGATCGGCGGTCTGGGCCAGGTCGTCGGGGGTGGCCGGCGCGATCTGACTGTCCTCGCTGACCGGGCCGCACACGTCGACGGCGATGATGTCGGCGCCCTCCTCGGCCAGCCGGACCGCATGGCTGCGCCCCTGCCCCCGCGCCGCCCCGGTGATGAAGGCGACCTTGCCCTCGACCCGACCAGCCATGTGACACCCCGATTTCCCGATGCGACGGGCACCGATGCAGAAGTTTGTCGATCGATCAGGAACAGTGGCAGGAGGTGGTGTGTCTGTCAAGAGGCCGGTGTCGACGACGCCCCGGCCAGCCGGTCGAGGTAGCGCTCGACCAGGGCCCGCATCTGCTCGTGGCCGGCGCTGACCCCGACCGCCTCCTCGTTGCAGATGCTGCGGGCGATCTGGGCGATCAGCATCGAAATCGCCACGGGCGGATACTCGTTGAGATCGATCCCGCGGGTGCGCAGCGCCACGGTCACCGCGGCGGTCTCGATGTCCCGCACCCGTTCGGCGTAGGCCTTGAGTTCGGCGCGAATTGCCTTGCGGTGGTTGGCCAGCGCCATGAACTCGGTGTTCAGCGCGCTGAGCCGGGTGTCGCTGTTGATGATCCACAGCGAGCGAAGGGGATCGTCTTCGGTGAGTGCGGCGCGCATGCGCTCCAGCGAGACCTCGGCGCCCGTCCGCAGCACCTCGACGAAAAGGTCGTCCATGGTGGGGAAGTAGTAGTAGACCAGTGCCTGCTTGACGCCGGCTTCGGTGGCGATCCGTCGCGATGTCGCGGCCGCATAGCCGTCGTCGCGCATGATCTTCGCGGTCGCTTCGATCAACCGGAGGCGCGCGCTGCCGTCGGCAGAGGCCTGTGGCTGCGTGCTTGACCGGCGCGCTGGCCGCGTGGTAGGCATGGCGCATCCTAACAGTTTGATCGATCGATCAGAACGATGGGAAAGGCCGGCCCACCCAATGAGCGATCTCGCGGAGCGCGACTACTTCTCCGACGCCGCCGTGGCGCAGGACCCCTATGACTACTGGGATCAGCTGCGCAGCCGGGGGCCGGTGGTCCGCGAGCCGCACTACGGCGTCGTCGCGGTGACCGGTTATGCCGAAGTGCAGGCGGCCTTCAAGGATGTCGCGAGCTTCTCGGCCGTCAACGCGATCGGCGGCCCGTTCCCTCCGCTGCCGTTCACTCCGGCCGGGGACGACATCAGCGAGCAGATCGAGGCGCACCGCCATGAGTTCCCGATCTTCGAGCACATGGTGGTGATGGATCCACCCGAGCACGGCAAGGCGCGCTCTCTGCTCGGCCGGCTCCTGACCCCGCGGCGACTGAAGGAGAACGAGGACTACATCTGGCAGTTGGCCGACAGGCAACTCGACGAGTTCATGGTCAACGGCCGCTGCGAGTTCCTCGCCGAGTACGCCAAACCGTTCGCCACGCTGGCCATCGCCGATCTGCTCGGGGTGCCCGAACACGACCGCCCCGAAATCAGGCGCAACCTCGGGGCGGGCAACGCGCCGGGGTCCCGTGTTGGCGCGCTGGATCACGAGCCGGTCGGCAGCAATCCACTGCAGTACCTCGACGATCTGTTCAGCGGCTACATCGCCGAACGCCGCAGCCGGCCCCGCGAGGATGTCCTGAGCGGTCTGGCCGAGGCCACCTATCCCGACGGGTCGACGCCCGCCCTGCTCGAAGTGGTGCGGCCCGCCACCTTCCTGTTCGCCGCGGGCCAGGAGACGGTGACCAAGCTGCTCAGTGCCGCGGTGCAGGTGCTGGGCGACCGGCCGGATCTGCAGGCCCTGCTGCGCTCGGACCGCGACCTCATCGCGCCGTTCCTGGAAGAGACGCTGCGAATGGAAAGCCCCACCAAGGTCGATTTCCGGCTCGCCCGGCGGACCACCTCGCTGGGCGGGGTGCACATTCCGGCCGGCACCGTCGTGATGCTGTGTCTCGGCGCGGCAAACCGTGACCCCCGCAAGTTCGAGCAGCCCCACGAATTCCACCTCGACCGGAAGAACGTCCGCGAGCACATCGCGTTCGGCCGGGGGATCCACACATGTGCCGGTGCACCGTTGGCGCGCGTCGAGGGGCGCGTCACCGTGCAGCGGCTGCTCGACCGCACCACCGAGCTCGGCATCGACGCGACCGAGCACGGCGAGCCGGGGCGTCGCCACTACGCCTACGAATCCACGTTCCTGCTGCGCGGCCTGACGAAGCTCCACGTCGAATTCACGCCGGTGCCCGCGGCCACCTGAGGGTCGGGGCGATCGTTCGTGATCGCCGAACGGTATGTCCGCCGAAATCACGTGGACCGCAACAGTCGATGTCCCGTTGAATGCAGGGGTGACATCGGATCAGGCACGCACCGGCGCACTCATGGCGGTCGGGTCGATGGTGTGCGTGCAGCTCGGGCTGGCCATCGCGGTCACGCTGATCGACGACATCGGCGTCGAGGGAGTGGCGTGGCTGCGGCTGGCGTGGGCCGGCGTCCTGTTGCTCCTGCTGGTCCGGCCGCGACGATCCGCCTTCACCCGCCGGTCCTTTCTGATGTGCGTGCTGCTCGGCGTCGTCACCGCAGCCATCACATTGCTGTTCATGGCCGCGCTGAGCCGCATCCCGCTCGGCACGGCCAGCGCCCTGGAGTTCCTCGGGCCGCTGGCGGTCGCCGTCGCCCGGGGCCACGGCCGCGGCCGTTGGCTCTGGCCCGGCCTGGCGGGCGTCGGTGTGCTCCTGCTGACCCAGCCGTGGAGCGGCACGGTCGATCTCGTCGGCGTGGGCTACGCGCTCAGCGCGGCGGCGTGCTGGGGCGGCTACATCCTGCTGACCCAGAAGGTGGGGGACCAGGTCGCCGGCATCGCCGGACTCGCCGTCTCCATGCCGGTCGCCGGACTCGTCGCCACCGCGGTCGTCGGCCCGGCCGTCGTCGACCGGATCACCCCGCAGATCCTGCTCATCGGCATCGGCCTGGCGATCCTGCTTCCGGTGGTGCCGTTCGCGCTGGAACTGCTGGCGCTCCGCCGTCTGACCGCCGCCGCCTTCGGCACCCTGATGAGTCTCGAGCCGGCGCTGGCGATGCTTCTGGGGCTGCTGATCCTGCACCAGGTGCCCGGACCGCTCGGGGTGTTCGGCATCGCGTTCGTGGTGGCCGCCGGGGTCGGAGCGGCGCGCACCGGCGCCCGTGCCGAACCCATCCCGCTGGAGGTGGGCTGAGCCGATCGGCGGCACTAACCTGACACCCATGGGCAGAGGAATCTTCGGCTCACCGGTGGTGGACTTCGTCAACGCCGGTGCGGCGCGTCTCATCCACGCCCCGGTGGTCGGTCCGGTGGTGCGGCGCAGCATGGTGGTGATCCGCTACACGGGCAGGCGCTCGCACCAGACGTTCCAGACGCCGGTGAACTACCAGCGTTCCGGTAACGACGTGGTGATCCGTGTGATGGCGCCGGATCAGAAGACGTGGTGGCGCAACTTCACCGGCGCCGGTGGACCGCTGACCCTGATCGACTTCGGCGGTTCGGACCGCACCGGCCACGCGGTGGCCGAGCGCGACGACCGTGGCCGCGTGACGGTGCGGGTCGGCCTCGACGCCGAGTGAGTCTCAGACCTCGATCCGCTTGCGCCGGTAGAGGGTTCCGACCGCAAGCAGAGCCAGGCTGATCAGCAGGATCGCGGTCGCCAGCACATTGATCTGCGGTGGCACCGCGGCCTTGACCGCCGCGTTCACGTACAGCGGATAGGTGACGGTCGATCCGCTGACGAAGTAGGTGATGATGAAGTCGTCCAGCGACAACGCGAATGACAGCATCGCCGCGGCGATGATCCCCGGCACGATCAGCGGCAACGTCACCTTGAAGAAGGTGCGGGCCGGGCCCGCGCCCAGGTCCAGCGAGGCGTCCTCGAGCGTCCAGTCGAACCCGCGCACCCGGGCGCGGACGGTCATCGCGATGAAGCTGACCTCGAAAGCGATGTGCGACAGCAGGATCGTCGTGTAGCCGGCCGCCCAGCCGATGTCGAGGAACAGCGTCAGCAGCGCGGCGCCCATCACCACCTCGGGTGCGGTCAGGGGCAGCACCAGGAACGTGTCTACCGCGCTCTGACCGCGCCAGCGCTGACGCACGAGTGCGATCGCGACCAGCGTGCCGAGCACCAGCGCCACGGCCGTCGACACCGCCGCCACGTTGAGGCTGAGCTTGAGAGCCTCGGTCAGCGGCGGGTACTTGAACGGATGCGCCCAGTTGTTCAGCGTGAAGCCCTGCCAGCTGTAGTTGAACTTGCCGGCCGGCTTGTTGAACGAGAACAGGATGATCACGAAGATCGGCAGGAACAGGTACAGCAGCACCAGTCCGGCGACGACGCGCAGCAGCACGTCGCCCCAATTGCGGCGCGCCTTCACCTTTTTCGGCCCCGGTGGCCGCTGCGCGGCGGTCGCGATCGCGGCACCGGCCTGGGTGGTCATACCAGGTCCTCCGTCCCCAGCGCCCTGGTGTAGAGCAGCACCCCGACCAGGATCAGCAGCATCAGGCCCAGACTCAGCGCCGCAGCAGCCGGATAGTCCTTCACGACGAGGAACTGCTTCTGGATGACGTTGCCGATCATGGTGGTCTGCGTGCTGCCGAGGTAGTCGGCGTTGATGAAGTCGCCGACCGCCGGGATGAACACCAGCATGCTGCCCGCCAGCACGCCGGGCATGGACAGCGGCAGGATCACCTTGCGGAAGCTGCGCCCCGCCGTGGAGTACAGGTCCTTGGAGGCTTCCAGCAGCCGCGGGTCGATCTTCTCGAGGCTCACGTACAACGGCAGGATCATGAAGATGATCCAGTTGTAGGTCAGGCCGCCGATCACCGCCCAACTGGTCGACAGCAGCCGACCCTCACTGGGAAGCAGGCCGACCGCGTTCAGCGCACTGACCACCCAGCCCTCGTCGGCGAGGATCGTCTTCCACGCGATCGTGCGGATCAGGAACGTCACGAAGAACGGCAGGATCACCAGCCCGAGGATCAGGTTCTTGTACCTGCCTGCCTTGAACGCGATCACGTAGGCCAGTGGGAACGCCAACAGCAGGCACAGGATCGTGGCGGCGAAGGCGTAGCCGAACGACCGGAAGATCTGGTCCTGGTAGAGCACGAAGGCGTCGGTGAAATTACCGAAGTCCCAGTTGAACTCCAGCGTGGGCATGAACACCGACCCGCCGGTCGACGACAGCGATGTCCGTGCCAGGGAGAAGAAGGGCACCACGAAGAACACCGCGAGGTACGCGAGCGCGGGCAGCACCATGAGGTACGGAGCGATCTTGCTCCGCTGCCGGCTGCTACTGGCTACACCTGCCATCGGTCAGCCACCGGTGACGGCGGCGTACGCGGTGTTGTACTCCTGCGTCTGCTCGTCGGTCAGCGCTGCCCAGCCCTTGGAGTTGGCCAGCGTTTCCTTGGACGGATTGATCAACGGGTTCTTCGCCGCCGCGGGATCGACCTTCTCCAACTCCTCGGTCATGTCCGAGAGCACCGGCACGTACTGCACGAACGCCACCAGCTTCGCGTAGTTCGCGCGGTCGTAGACGTAGTTGATCCACGCCTCGGCGGCCTTCTGGTTCTGTGTGGTGTAGGGGATCACCATGGTGTCGACGAAGGTCGTCGCACCCGAATCCGGAACGACGAACTGGAGATCGGGGTTGTCGGCCTGCAACTGCACCACATCACCCGAATACGCCTGCGCCACAGCGATGTTGCCGGCTGCCAGGTCGTCGGCGTAGTCGTTGCCGGTGAAGCGGCGGATCTGGCCCTTGTCGTTCTGCTCGCGAACCAGGTCGATGGCCTTCTGCACGCTCTCGGTGGTGGGGTTCTCCGGCGAGTTGCCCTGCGAGAGCATGATCATGCCCAGGCCGTCCTGCGCATCGGAGAACAGGCTGACCCGGCCCTTGAACGCCGGATCCCACAGATCATTGATGCTCTTGATGTCGCGGCCGGTGGCCGCCCGGTTGTAGGCCAGGCCGACGAGACCGGACATGTAGGGCGCGGTGAACTTGCGGCCGGGATCGACGCTGGCCTCGAGCAGGTCGGGGCGGATGTTCTTCTTGTTCGGCACACCCTCGTCGCTGATGTCGTTGAGCCAGCCCAGCTGATGCAGCCGCACCGCCATGAACGACGTGGGCACCGCCAGATCGGCGCCGATGTCCTGCTTACGCGACAGCGGCTCCTTGACCTTGGCGAACCACTGCTCGTTGTCGTTGAGGTCTTCCTTGTAGTCGACGGTGATGCCCGAGGCCGTCTGGAACGCGGCGACGAACCCGTCGGCCATGTACAGCGGCCAGTTCGAGATACGCAGCGTGCCGCTCGCGGGACCGCTGTCCTGGCTGCTCGAGCTCGCGGTGTTGCTGTCGGATCCGCCGCAGGCGGCCAGGACGGACGAACCGAGGCCGAGGGCCGCGGCCGCGGCGGCGCTTCCGCCGAGGAAGCGGCGGCGCGAGGTGCGGCTGGCGGTCAGGCGGGCCAGCAGGTGGGGATCGATCTCACGGGACATGGCGAGGCGTGCCTTTCGTCGGCTCCAAAGAGGGGGATGGGGTCGCGCGGGCGTCGGCCCGAGGGGACGATCTAGGAGTCGTCGAGCATCTCCTCGAGATCCTCGGTGGTCGGGATGTCGGCGCCGGGCAGGACCAGCGAGGCGTCGGGTGCCCAGCCGACATA
The DNA here is from genome assembly GCF_010729305.1 of Mycolicibacterium psychrotolerans. Classification (NCBI taxonomy): domain Bacteria; kingdom Bacillati; phylum Actinomycetota; class Actinomycetes; order Mycobacteriales; family Mycobacteriaceae; genus Mycobacterium; species Mycolicibacterium psychrotolerans. The sequence continues at coordinate 3,400,671 of NZ_AP022574.1, forward strand.
GACCTCATCGCCGGGCCGCAGCATCGGAAGATCCTGCTCCGGTCCGACGTGTGCGATCACCGTGGACTCGTCGGGAGCGGCCAGCGAGACCCGGAGCACCGGGCCCTGGAAGGTCAGGTCCTTCACGGTGGCCCGCACCGCGGCGACATCGCCAGTGGGGGCGTCCATCGACACCCGCACCCGCTCGGGCCGCACCATCAGGGTGGCGTGTCCGCCGGATTCGATCGTGGTCTCCCCGGGGCGCGCCTTGAGGGTGGAACCCAGCACGTCGACCTCGACGTAGTCGCGGTTGACGCGACCGGTCTGCCGGCCTGCCCACAGGTTGGCCTGCCCGATGAAGCTGGCGACGAACACGGTCGCCGGACGGTCGTAGATCTCGGTCGGGCTGCCGATCTGGTCGACGTTGCCGGCGTTCATGACCGCGATGCGGTCACTCATCGTCAGCGCTTCCTCCTGATCGTGGGTCACGTAGATGAACGTGATCCCGACCTCGCGCTGGATGCGCTTGAGCTCGAACTGCATGGCGTGGCGCAGTTTGAGGTCCAGCGCGCCGAGCGGTTCGTCGAGCAGCAGCGCGCTCGGGTAGTTCACCAGCGCACGGGCCAGCGCGACGCGCTGCTGCTGTCCACCGGACAGCTGCGACGGCTTGCGCTCGGCGAAGTCGGTGAGCCGCACGATCTCGAGCAGCTCGTCGACGCGCTTGCGCACCTCACCCTTGTCTTTTTTGGCGCTGCGCGGGCCGTACGCCACGTTGTCCCACACGGTCATGTGCGGGAACAGCGCGTAGTGCTGGAACACCGTGTTGACGTTGCGCTTGTTGGGCGGGGTCTTCGACACGTCGCGGCCTTCGAGGCGGATCGCGCCCTCGGTCGGGGTTTCGAAACCCGCGATCATCCGCAGCGTGGTCGTCTTGCCGCACCCCGACGGGCCCAGCATCGAGAAGAACTCGCCCTGGGCGATGGTGAAGTCGGCGTCGGCGACGGCGACATAGTCCCCGAAGCTTTTCGTGACGTGGTCGATCTCGATGACGGGGCCGCCCTTTGCTTTGGCGGTCTCGTGTCCCTGCGACCCGGAAGCCTGGTCTGCAGCGGTGGTGTGTGTGCCGGTCAGCGCGGATCCTCCTCGAACATCAGCCGTCGTGGCCGTGGGTAAACCTTCGCGGATCGCGCGGTCCTGCGCAAGCGATTCCGCAACGAATTTACATTTTGACAATGGAATCCTTCGCCGGAAGGGCGATTGAGGGCGAGAATCCGCGAGATTTCGCTCCCTCGGACGCGGCTCACCCTCGCCTGGCCGGAGCCCGGTCGGCTGGTGTGTTTCGCATTCTGTACAAGTCTGCAGCCGATCTGTGGGCTTCGTCGTCGTTTACCGATGCGAGTCGGCGGGGTAGTGAAAGGCCATGGCGGCAGTCGACGTGTCAGTGACCTCCAAACTGAGCCCCGAGCGCGCATGGTCGCTGGCTTCGGACCTGGGCCGGTTCGGCGAATGGTTGACGATCTTCGGCGGCTGGAAGAGCCCGGTGCCCGACGAGATCGAAGTCGACACGCACGTGTCGTCGTTGATCAAGGTCAAGGGATTCCGCAACGTGATCCACTGGCGGGTGACCCGCTACGACGAACCCAAGGAGATCGAACTGCTGGGCAACGGGCGCGGCGGGGTGTGCATCGCGCTGACGCTGCAGGTCGAGCCCGACGGTCGCGCGCACGCGCAGGGCTCCTCGTTCCGGGTTGTCGCCGAACTGTCGGGTGGACTGCTGAGCACGCCGGTGGGCAACGTGGTGGCCCGGGTCATCAGGGGCGATGTCCGCCGCTCGGTGTGCAACCTCGCCGAACTCCACTGATCTGCGTTAACCCCACTCGTGGTTCATCGCGCGCGATTCGTAGCGCGCCTCGGCGGATTCCGCGGCCACGTCGCGGCGCGGCCGGGACAGCGCGATCAGCACCATCGCGAGGAGCGCCGTCACCGCACCGGCGAGGAAGATCGTGACGAAGCTGCTCTCCATCGGCACGCCGGCCGCGGTCGTGCGGCCCAGCAGCACGGCCACCACGGCCGCCGCGGTGGAGCTGCCGACGGTCCTGGCGATGGCGTTCATGCCGGTGGCCACCCCGGTCTCGCCGGCGTCACTGTCACCGACGACCAGCGCGGGCAGCGCGCCGTACCCCAGGCTGATGTAGGCGTTGGCCAGCACGCTGGCGGTGATCACCTGCCACGGCGCGGAATGGACGAAGGCCGCCAGCGTGAACCCGATTATCCCGGCGAGCGCGGCGACCACCAGGACGGGCCGGGCGCCGAACCGATCGATGAAGCGGCCACTGACGAGCGCGATGACGAAGCCGGTGAGGGCGCCGGGCAGCAGGTACACCACCGATGCCTGCAGCACCGTCGCGCCGAAGCCGTACCCGTCGGGGTCGGCGGGATCGCGCGGCATCTGCACGAATTGGGTCAGGCCGAGGAACGCGAAGTACAGGCCCATGCCGACGAACACCGTCGCGATGTTGGTGAGCAGCATCGAGCGGCGCGCCAGCATGGCGGTGGATACCAGCGGCTGGGCGGCGCGCCGCTCCCACACCCACCAGCCGACCAGGATCAGTACGCCGCCGCCGAGGCAGGCCAGCGTCCTGGGGGAGGCCCAGCCCCACGAGTGCCCCTGGGTGATGGACAGGAGTAGGGCGGACAAGCCCGCGGCCAGGCCCAGCGCGCCGAGCCAGTCGATCGATCCGTCGGCAGAGCGGGGCCGGTTCGGGACGACGGCCATCACGATCGCGATGACCAGCACGGTGAATCCGGTGGTCAGCCAGAACACCCGGTGGTACCCGGCGTCGCCGCTCATCAGCAGGCCGACCACCACCAGACCGGTGCCGCCCCCGAAGCCCAACGTCCCGGAGAGCACCGCCATCGCCGAGCTCATCCGGTCCTCGGGCAACTCCTCGCGCAGGATCGCGATGCTGATCGGGTAGAGCGCGAACGACGCCGCCTGCAGCACCCGCGCGACGATCAGCAGGGGCAGCGACGCCGTCGTCGCCGCCAACAGCGACCCGGCCAGCACCACGGCGAGCACCGTCAGAAGGACACGCTTCTTGCGGTGCAGGTCGGCCAGCCGGCCGATCAACGGGGTGGCCGCCGCGGCCGCCAGGAGGTTGGCGGTGACCGCCCAGCTGACCGCCACCGTCGATGCGCCGAGCTGGTCGGCGATCACGCCGAGCACCGGCACCACCGCGGTCTGCAGGACCGCGACGGTCAGCACCACCACACTGAGACCGACGACGAGCAGGCGGGGCTGCTTCACTGCCACGCCCGCTCCGATCGTTAGCCCGTCTTGATGATTCCGTTCGATTATGGCGTCTCGACGAGCAGCGCCGACAGCCGGCCGAGGGGCAGCCGCGGGGAGCGGTGGCCGTCACGGCCGGTCATGTCCTCGTTGACGACCAGCGCGTTGAGAACGGCCTCCTCGACGCTCTGCACGACCGCGGCGTACAGCGGGTCCATCCGGCCCCACGGCAGGAAAGTGATGGAGCCGATCTCGTCCTCGCCGACCGGTCCGAGCGGGAACGCGCTCGCCAGCGCCGGGACGTCGGCGGTGGAGAAGGCCAGGAAGATGTCGCCGGAGAAGTGACTGCCGGTGGTGCCGGTGCGGGCGAGGCCCAGCGGGACGCGGCGCGCCAGCGCCTTGCACTGCCCGGGAAGCAGCGGTGCGTCGGTGGCCACGACAGCGATCACCGAGCCCGCCCCCGGCGGCGCACCGGCGAGGTCCCGGGCGAACCAGTCACCGTCGAGAGGGTTGTCGTCGAGCAGGCGAGTGCCCACCCGCCGCCCCGCGACGGTCAATTCGGCACGCGACCCGAAGTTCGCCTGCACGAACGCGGCGACCGTGAAGGTCCGTGACCCGTAGGGGACTCGACGCGACGCGGTGCCGTTGCCGCCCTTGAAGTCATAACAGTTCATCCCGGTGCCGCCACCGACGGAACCCTCGGCGACGGGCCCGCCGGTCGCCGCGTCGAGCGCGGCCTCGACGTGGTCGGGGCGGACGTGATCGCCGTTGATGTCGTTGAGGTAGCCGTCCCAGGTCTCGGCGCACACCGGCAGCAGCCATTGCCGGGCCAGCCGGGGGGCGACGGTGTTCACCCAGCGGACGACGCCGGTGTGGCACGCGCCGACGGCGTGGGTGTTGGACAGCACCACGGGCAGGTTGAAGGAGCCGACCTCGTCGATCCAAGTGGTTCCGGTCATCTCGCCGTTGCCGTTGAGCGAGTACCAGCCCGCGGCGCACGGCGCCCCGACACCCGCGCGGCCGCGGGGCAGGATCGCGGTCACCCCGGTGCGGACCGGACCCTGCCCGACGACGAGGGGACCGTCGCCGTCGATCAGCGTCGTCACCCCGACCTCGACCCCGGCGACGTCGGTCAGCGCATTGAGCGGTCCGGGGGTGCCCTCGAGTTCGATGCCGAGTCCGCGCGCTCGGGGCCGGCCGTCGGGGGTGTGCGTCGAATGCTCGATGTCGGTCACACCAGGATCATCGCGAACCGGGGTGGTCCGGTCGAGTCGGCGGCCGCCCAACCGGTACCCGCCCGGGGCGCGGCGTAGCAGACTGAACGGGTCCGGCGGCCCTGATCCGTCGGCAGAAGGGATCACTGATGCGCCTGCTGACTCTCGCCAAGACTGCCGGGGCGGCGTTCACCGCTGCCGCACTCGGCGGCTTGGCGACCGCGCCCGCTGTTCAGTCGGCCTGGTATCGACGGCTCGACAAGCCGGGCTTCCAACCTCCCAAGCAGGCCTTCCCGATAGCGTGGAACATCCTCTACACCGACATCGCCGTCGTGTCCGCGTCGACGATCGACACCCTCAACGACCGCGGCGAGACCGCTGCGGCACAGGCCTACACCCGGGCGCTGGCCGTCAACCTGGCGCTCAACGCCGGCTGGAGCTGGATCTTCTTCAACCGTCGCCGGTTGGGCCCCGCGGCAGTGGTGGCCGGGGCTCTGTCGGTCAGTAGCGCCGACCTCGCGCGGCGCGCCGCGGCGGTGAATCCCGCTGCGGGAGCGGCACTGTCCGCCTACCCGCTGTGGTGCACCTTCGCGACCGTGCTGTCGACCCGCATCTGGCAGCTCAACCGTTGAGCGGCGGTGCAGACGCCGCGCACTTCACCGTCGTCGACGGCGGCTTCAAGCCAACACGATTCGCGCAGAGCCACTGGGGCGAGGACCACCTCAACGGCCCGGCGATCGTCGGGCTGGTCGCACGGCAGCTGCAGATCAGCTGCGGTGCAACGGAGTTCCACCCGGCCAGGTTGACCGTCGACCTGTTCCGGGCGGCGCGCAGCCTGCACACCACGCTCGAGGTCACGGTGATCCGTGACGGCAGGCGAGTGCACAGCGCGGAATGTGCTGTGGTGCAGGAGGGCCGGGCGGTGGCACGGGCGACGCTGGTGCAGTACCGCCGCTCCGCGCCACCACCGGGCCGGTTGTGGCGGTCGGACAGCAGTTTTCCCGAGCCGCCCGCGCCGGACGGCTCGGTGCTGCCGTTCGTCGGCAGCGATGCCGTCGGCTGGACCCGATCGCCCGCCGGGCACCAGAACGAGTCCCGCAAGCGGTTCTTCAACGACGGGATCCGCGTCGTGGCCGACGAACCCAACTCGCCGTTCGTCCGGGCGGCGATGGTGGCCGAGGCGACGAGTCTGGTCACCAACCTCGGCACCGCGGGCGTCGGCTACATCAACGGAGATCTCACAGTCGCGCTGTCCCGCCTTCCGGTCGACGAGTGGGTCGGCATCCAGGCCGACTCCCATCACGCCGCCGGCGGCATCGCGGTCGGCACCGCGACGCTGTTCGACCGCCTGGGCCCCTTCGGATCCGGTATCACCACCGCGATCGCCAATCCCGCGGTTCAGATCGACTTCTCGACCCGGGAGTTTCTGACCGACGACATCAATTACGAGTAGGACCTCAACCGACAGATCGACCGGCCGGTCAGTCTGCCCGCATCGATGGATTCGAGAATCTCGCCGCTGCGTACGGCGATGTTGGACAGCAGCGACGAGGTCAACCCGTGGGTGTGTTCGGTGTTGCCCTGGATGTAGAGCGAGCCCGAGGTCGGCGGGTTGGGTGACGAGGCGCGGCAACCGGAGTGAGGGTTGCCGGTGCGTGGGCGGTCACCGTCTACAGGCCGATCCGTTCGCACGCGTCGTCGAACTCCTCGAAGGCCGATTTGTCGCCCTTGCCGTCAGCCAGCGCCCGCTCGTAGACGGCGAGCGCGTCATCGCCCACCTCGGCGAACTTGGCGTCCCAGTACTTGGAGTCGCGTCGCCAGTAGCCGGTGACGTCGTACTGGTCGATGGTCCAGCCCATGCCGCGCAGATGTTTGCGGACCGCGCGTGACTCGGCCGCCTCGCCGGCGAACCAGCAGTAACCGCGGCCTGCGGGCAGTCGGTGCTCCCGCACCGCCTCGGCCAGTGCGCTCGGTGTCGGACCGTTCCCGCTGCCGACGCGGGGGATGACGGTGACGCCGGGGTGTCGGGGCAGATAGTCGAGTTCCTCGGTGGTGGGGATCTCGACGATCAGGGTGGCAGGCGGACGGGCGGGGAGTTCCTCGACGATTCGGGCCGCGGCCGGAAGCCCGGACAAGTCGCTGACGAGTAGCTGCCACTGCGTGTCGGGCGGGGGGCGGTACCAGGAGCGCGCGTGGTCGAGGATCACGCGCTGTCCCGGTGTCGCCGACGACGCCCAGGTGGCGCCGGGGCCTTGCGAGTGGAGCACGACGTCGAGGGCGATCAGTGCGCCGTCGTGGCGGCGCACCGAGTAGTTGCGGCCCTCACCCTCGGGATGGTCCTCGGGCGCGAAGTACACGCCTACGGCGGAGTCACCGGCCGCCCGGATGCCGAGCTCTGCGGGTTCGTCGACCTCCAGCACGATCCGGCGCAGTCGCGCGCTGAGCTGACGGGTCTTCACGACGGAGGCATGCGAGTACGGCACCTAAGTGAGGCTAACCTATGTTGGTTGGTCCGTGACACCGTCTCCGGCCAACCCCGCGGGCGGGGGCCGGCCAGTAGACTGCCGTCGGGCGCGCAGGAACGCCCGACGTCCGCTCGAAGAGGCTCAGCCTCCCTGCTCGAACACTGACGGCTGCCGACCTCTTCTCGGCCCGACATCGCGGACGCCGGGCGTGTGAGAGGAGGCCGTCATGGCCAGTTCGTTGCCCGACAATCCCTCGTTGCCCCGTCTGCGCGACGACGCCCGATCACTGCAGCGCCTGGTGCGCGCCGGTGACGCAGACGCGGTCGGGTCCGTCCGACGGCACCACCCTCGTCCCGAGCGCGCGTTGGACGGATTCGCCCTCCACGACGCCCAGCTGACCGTCGCACGCCGCTACGGATTCACCGGCTGGCCCGCCCTCGTGCGCTTTCTCGGCACCGCGGCGACGCTCAGCATCGACCCCAGCCGGGTCGACGAGGGCGCGCTGGGCGTCGCCGACCGGTTCTGCGCGTTGGCGGTGCTGCACTACACCGACGTCGACGCGCCGCCCCGGTGGGCCGCGGCTGACGAGATGTGCGAAGCTGCTCCAGATCTCACGAGTGCGCACGTCTGGGCGGCGGCCGCGGCGGCCGATGCCAGGGCGCTGCGCCGCATCGTGCGCGACGATCACGCTGCGGCCTCGTCGGCCGGTGGACCGTTGCGGTGGACGCCGCTGATGTACCTCTGTTACTCGCGGGCCACCGCGTCGTGTGCAGACACCCTCGATGCCGCGGCGCTTCTGCTCGACGCCGGCGCCGATCCGAACGCCGGTTACCTCTGGCGTGGCATGGCGCCGCCGTTCACCGCCCTCACCGGAGTGTTCGGGGAGGGGGAGCAGGGGCCTCGTCGCCAGCCCCGCCACCCGTTCTGCACCGAACTCGCCACGCTGCTGCTCGACCGCGGCGCTCACCCGGCCGATCACCAGACGCTCTACAACCGGATGTTCCGGCCCGACGATTCCCACCTGGAGCTGTTGTTCGCCCACGGCCTGGCGGACGCGGGACCGGGCCCCTGGGAGCGCCGCCTGGCCGATGCGATCGAGACACGTGAGCAGATGTGGCGGCGACAGGTGCAATGGGCTGCAGAGCATGGCTTTTCCGATCGGCTCGAGCTGCTGGCCCGGCACGGAATCGACGTCGGCGGCGTGACGGTCGCCGCGCCGGTCTTCCCGGCCGACCCGAACGATCGTGACGAGAACGGCGCCACCGCACTGCACCACGCCGCCTGGGACGGGGACCTCGAGATGATCGGCAGGCTTCTCGCCGCGGGAGCCGATCCGGGGGCGGTCGATCACCGATTCGGAACGACGCCGCAGCAGTGGGCCGAGCACGCCTACCAGAGCGAGGCCGCGGCCCTGCTCAGGGCGCACTCGCGTCGGTGAGCCGCTGCCACTGCCGCGCGGCGATCAACTCTGGCACCAGCACCTCGGTCAGCAGCGCGATGTCGTCGTCGGTGTCGCCCGGGTAGCGCAGCACGCGGTCCGCCCCCGGCACGTTCCCGCCCACGCCGACGACGGTGCTGCCCCGCGCGGTCGTCCACTCGGCCAGCTGGGGCTCCCACACCGAACCGGAGAAGACCAGCAGGCGGTAATCCGTCGTCTTGGTCAGGTACACGTCGACATGGCTCCAGTCACCGGTCTCGCAGGCTGCTGCGGGACGCCGCGGCCCCTCCCGCAGCATCAGCGCGCCCTGCTGCGCCGAGCACAGCCGATGCGCCGGGGCCGCCAGGTAGGTGCCGGAAGGGCCGAGAAGCAGCGCCGAAAGCTCAGGAAGCCAATCGGATTCCTGCTCGAGGAGATGAGCGCTCGCGGCGGCGGCGCCATCGACGGACGCCGCGACCGCCGACGTGTCGACGCCGACGAGGTGGCTTTCCAGTGCCAGCAGCAGCGCCAGCGTGTGCTGGTAGCTCCGACACGCCACGCCGCCGGCCTCGACCCCCGCCTCCAGGGTGACCACCGCGTCGCACCGCTCGGTCAGCGCAGAGCCCGCGGTGTTCGTCAGCGCGACGGTGGTGGCACCCGCGGGTAGCCGCGTCAGCGCGTCGAGGGTCTCGGCAGACCCGCCGCTGGCTGAGGTGGCCACCACCAGCGTCCCAGGCCCCCACGCAGGCAGCAGTGACGACGAGGCGAGTTCGGCGGTCGCCACCACACCGCGGGACCGCAATCGCGCGGCGGCCACCGCGCTCGCGTACGCCGAGGATCCCATGCCGAGAAGGACCACGCGGGCGGTGTCGGCGGGGACCACGTCGGCCCACGGATTGCGTTCCGAGAGCACGAGTGCCAGCCGCGCGAGCGTATCGGGTTTCTGCGTCAGGTCGGCGGCGAACGCGTCGGGCTTCACGGTGTTCTCTCCTCGTCGAGCAGGACGGGCAGGGCGGCATCGGGCACATACATCCATCGGGGGAGATGCTCTGCGGCATAGATCATCTCGCGCAGCACCTGGACGAGGCGCAGCGCGCGCAGCGGACGCGGATCGACGAGGGCGGCGTGGCCCAGCATGCGCAGACGGGTGGCATAGGTGTCGAGGAACGCCCGGCGGGCAGTGCTCTCGGCGGCGTTCAGCTCGGACGGGTCGAGATCGGTGTAGCGGCGGGCGACGATCGCGACGTGTGACAGCGACTGCGCCATGCCCGCGACGTCGACGACCGGGGGGATCGGCTTGACCCGCTCGGCGGCCGTCAGCACGGGGTTGCCGTCGAAATCGGTCACCGAGAACCGGTCGCCGCTGCGCAGCACCTGACCGACGTGCAGGTCGCCGTGTCCGTCGAGCACCGTCGCGCCGGCCAGTGCGAGCAGGATCCCGAACTCGGAGGCGACCTCCGCGCGGCGGGCGCGCAGGACCGCGCCGCCCGCAGAGTCCCCAGTCGCACAGGCTGTTTCGAGGGTGTCGAGCGCCGCGCGGTGCCATCGGCGGGCGTCGGTTTCGGTCGCGATCGACGCCGTGGCGGCCAGCGCGGCATGCAGGTCGGCGATGAGGGTCCCGAGCGCCTGCGCCGTCGGGGTGATCGCGTCGGGGTCGCCGTCGAGGGCGGCCGAGGTCATCGCCTCGACCGCCCATGTCCAGCCGTCGACGGCACCCGGCAGGTACTCGTCCACGTACGCCACCACCGTCTCGTTCCCCCCGGCCGGCTGCCAGGTGACCAGGCCCCAAGGGGCGGGCATCCCGGTGAAACCGGCCTCCCGCAGGACGGTGATACGTCGCGGCGCCGGGTGGGGACCGTTCTGGAGGTGGGTGGCCCACTTGACGACGGCGGTGTCGCCGACGATCACCGATTCGTTGGTCTGGTCGACGCCCATGGGCCTCTCGGTTCTCGCGGGCCGCGACGTCCAGGACCGCACGGTGAATCGTCCGATCGTGCGCGAACCCGGCTGTGCGGCAAGCATGTCGAGCAGCGCCTCGGCGGTGCCGTCGCCGGGCAGAGCGCGCCGCCATTCGTCGCGATACACCATGGGCGTCGCGGCCAGGCCCGCGGCGACCGCCACGACGGCCAGCCGGTGCCCGCCCGGCAGGTCGAGCCAGTCCAGCGGGTCAGCCACCCGACGACCGCTGAGCACGGCCGGCCCGTTCGATGACGTCGGCGCCGACCCGCAGTCCGTCGCGGCGGCGGATTGCCGCACCCAGGTCCGCCATGCGCTCGCGCAGCGCGGTGTCGGCGAGCAGACGATCCACCGTGCCGGTCAGCTCGTCGTCGGTGAACCGGTAGGGGTCCAGCCGGATTCCGTACCCGAGTTCGTCGACGCGCTGGGCGTTCTCGTACTGATCCCAGAACAGCGGCAACACGATCAGCGGCTTGCCGAAGTGCAGCGTCTCGGTGACGGTGTTGTTGCCGCCATGCGAGATCACCAGGTCCACCTGCGGGATGACCTTGGTCTGCGGGAGCATCTGCTCGCCGACCATGTTGTCGGCCAAAGCGATTCGGTCGGCCTGCGGCCCCTTGCTGACGATGTAGCGGTGTCCGGTGGCGCCCAGCACGTCGACCAGCCGCTGCATCAGTTCGACGTCGGCGCCGCCCAGGGAACCCAGCGACAGGTAGATCAGCGCACTGCCGGCAGGCCGGTCGGCCACGGCTGCGGGCAGCGGGTAGGCGTCGTCGGTCTCACGGACGCTGGAATCCATTCGAGTCCACGTGGAATCGAGCGGACGCCGATCCACATAGTCGGCCTCGGCCGGATACACGTAGAGGCCGGCGGCATTGTCGCGCGGCATGAATTCCAGGTCGGGAAGCGGTGCGGCGCCCTGGGCCTGCACCCAGGAGTCGAAGTCGGCCCACATCGCGCGGTGGGTGCGGTCGAACTCCGCCCGGTAGGCATCCCATTCGGCGCGGTCGGCGCTGGGCAACCCCGAGAACGGCGGCGGCACATCGGGTCCCGGGATCTCCAGCGGACTGCACGACACGATGCGCACGAAGGGCACGCCGGCGGTCACCAGCGCGGGGAACAGCACGACGTTGTCCTCGACGATGACGTCGGGCCGGTGCTCGGCGATGATCTCGCGCAGCCGCGGCTCGCAGTAGCGGGCGCCGTCGATGAGCGCCTGATAGGTCGGCTGGATGAACGTCGAGAGCTGCTCGATCGTCGGCCTGCGGAACTCCGGCGCGGTTTCGGCGATGAACTGCGTCCAGAAGGCGCCGGCGTCCTCGTCGGCGGCGCCGCCGGCCGGCGCGGCCAGATCGACGAGTTCCTCGACGAAGCCGAACGGCGCGATCCGGCCCGCCCAGGAACTCTCGGCGGCGAAGACGATCCGGTGGCCGCGGTCGCGCAGAATCGACGCCAGTCCGATGCACTGATTCGTCGGCCCGTAGGCCGACTCCGGCCAGAACATGATCGTCAACGGTGTCTGCGCGGTCACGGGAGAAACCTACCTCGCGGCCAGGTGGTCGGCCCCGCGGATGCGGAGTAGTTTGTCCTCTCATGCCGACAATCACCACCAGCGATGGCGTCCAGATCTACTACAAGGATTGGGGTTCAGGACAGCCGATCGTGTTCAGCCACGGCTGGCCGCTGTCGGCGGACGACTGGGACGCCCAGCTGATGTTCTTCCTCGGTCAGGGTTACCGGGTGGTCGCGCACGACCGGCGGGGGCACGGCCGCTCGGAGCAGGTGGCCGACGGCCACGACATGGACCACTACGCCGACGACCTCGCCGCTGTCGTCGCACACCTCGACCTGCGCGACGCCGTGCATGTGGGGCACTCCACCGGTGGCGGCGAGGTCGTGCGCTATCTGGCGCGCCACGGCGAGGAGCGCGCCGCCAAGGCCGCGCTGATCGCGGCGGTACCGCCGCTGATGGTGCAGACCGAGACCAACCCGGGCGGGCTGCCCAAGGCGGTGTTCGACGACTTCCAGACGCAGGTGGCGACCAACCGGTCCGCGTTCTACCGCGCAGTCCCCGAGGGGCCGTTCTACGGCTTCAACCGCGACGGCGTCGAACCCGTGGAAGGGGTCATCGCGAACTGGTGGCGGCAGGGCATGATGGGCGGCGCCAAGGCGCACTACGACGGTGTGGTGGCATTCTCCCAGACCGATTTCACCGAAGACCTCGAGAAGATCCGGCTCCCCGTCCTGGTGATGCACGGCGACGACGATCAGATCGTGCCCTATGCCGATGCCGGTCCTCTGTCCGCCGAGCTGCTGCCGAACGGAATCCTCAAGACCTACAAGGGCTTTCCGCACGGCATGCCGACCACACACGCGGACGTCATCAACGCCGACCTGCTGGAGTTCCTCAGGTCCTGACCGGCCGGGCCGCCTGGGGGAGCACCCTTCAGGCCGGCGCCGGGCCCGCCTGCAGGGCCTCCTGCTGGATGCGGTCGAACTGCGCGCCCATGGCGTCGGCCAGTGCGGTGGCGCCCGACAGCGGTCGCACCATCACCATGAAGTCGTCGATCAGGCCGTCGTCGTCGACATGCAGGAAGTCGCAGCCGGTGACTTTCTTGCCGGCGACCGTCGCCTCGAAGACGAGCGCGTGGTCACGGCCGTCGGCGTCGGCGATCTCACGGATGTAGCGGAAGTCCTCGAACACCCGCATCACCGCGCGCAGGATGGCCGCGGTGATCGGCTTGCCCGGGTAGGGCTTGAAGGCGACGGGGCTGGTGAACACGACGTCGTCGGCGAGCAGCGCCTCCATGGCGGCTGCGTCGCGGGCTTCGACGGCTTGACGGAACGGGTGCATGCCCTGACCGTAGCGAAGCCGCCGATCATCCGGGTAGGCCGTGCGGATTCTGGCAGCGGTCGACCCTGTGGGCGGCGGCGGCGGCGAACGTGGTCAGCAGCCGTCCATGGCCGTGCCGGTAGGAATCGGCGCGGGTCGAGTAGACGAACACCCAACCGAGCCGGCGGCGCGGCGTGCACAGCGGCGCGGCGAGCACGGACCGCACGCCCATCCCTTGCGCGCTCGCCATCCACGGAGCCCAGCCCAACCGGGTCACCGACGAGTGCGCCCGGCGCACGGTGTCGTGCATCCACGCACTGGCACAGGGGTTCTGCGGGTTCACGTCGTGCAAGGCGTTGAGCCGTTCGGCGACGCGGTCGGTGGCCACCGACGTGATCCGGCGACCATCGGCAGTCAGGAGCGTCATCCCGCAACCGGCGGTGCCCGGGATCAACGACGCGCATCGGTGCGCCAGCGCCTGCAGCGTCGAGGTCATGGGCGGCACGGTGTGGCCGGCCGCCGGGATCAGCAGAGGACGCGGGAGGGTGGACTTCATCGGGCGGCCTCGCATCGAAGTAGTCGGTGCGCAGCCGATACCCGAGCCCTGCCGCCACAAACCTCCGCCCGGATTCGAGATCGCGCCGTACTTTCCGGTTTAGGGCGCCCTGTGCGGGTATCTCGCCCGTACCGCCGGTTGAGCCGCCATTCACCCACCGGCCGGTTGCCCCGTGTTCACGCTTTCGATCTGGAGTCGATTCATGTTCCGACACACCGATTATCTGCAGTTCGACGTCAAGCCCGAGAAGCCCGATCCGGTCTACGCCCGCAAGCTTCAGGAGCTCCTCGGGGGGGCGTTCGGCGAGATGACCGTGACGATGCAGTACCTCATGCAGGGCTGGAACTGTCGGATGAAGGGCAAGTACAAGGACCTGATCATGGACGTGGCGACCGAGGAGATCGGCCACGTCGAGATGATCGCGACGATGTGCGCCCGACTGCTCGAGGGTGCACCCGCCACCGACGCCACCGAGAACGCCCTGGGCGACCCGGTGGTCGCCGCGGTGATGGGCGGCATGGATCCGCAGCAGGCCATCATGTCCGGCGGCGCGCCCACACTGTCCGACAGCCAGGGCTCGCCGTGGAACGGCAAATTCATCGTCGCCTCGGGAAACCTGTTGGCGGACTTCTACGCCAACGTCGCCGCCGAGGCGCAGGGCCGCGTGCAGACCGCCCGGCTGTGGCACATGACCGACGACCCCGGCGTCAAGGCCATGCTCAAGTTCAACCTGGCTCGCGACACCTATCACCAGAACATGTGGCTGGCGGCGATCGAGGAGTTGCAAGCCGACGGCTTGGAGGGCGTGGTGGCACCCAACGATCTGTTCGACGAAGAGTTCGAGGAGCATGCCAGCACGCTGTGGCACCTGTCCGACGGCGCCGACGCCGACAAGGGTCGCTGGGCGCACGGCCCGTTGCCCGACGGTCGGCACACGGGCAAGTTCCTCGCCGATCCGCAACCGCTGGGCGACCTGCAGTCCGGGCCGCCACCGGACCCGAAGCTCTACTGCACCTATGACGGCGGAATGGGCGAGCCGCGCACTCCCGCCTTCGGCACGGAGAAGGGCGTGATGGGCAAGCTCAAGGACGCCATCGATCCGGACAAGACCTAGTTCACCCCGAGCTCACCCCGACGGGCCGGGGCGCCGCTGCGGGCGGCGCGGCACCCCGGCCCACCCGAACGTCGACCGAACGGAGACGCACGTGTTGGCCATGACCTACCGCGGTCCTTACAAGATCCGCATAGAAGACAAGGACATTCCGAGGATCGAGCATCCCGGCGATGCCATCGTGCGCGTCCAGCGCGCCGCGATCTGCGGGTCCGATCTGCACCTCTACCACGGGCTGATGCCCGACACCCGCGTCGGCCACACGTTCGGCCACGAGTTCATCGGAGTGGTGCACGAGGTCGGCTCGTCGGTGCAGAACCTCAGCGTGGGGGACCGGGTGATGGTGCCGTTCAACATCTTCTGCGGGTCGTGTTACTTCTGCGCTCGCGGGTTGTACTCCAACTGCCACAACGTCAACCCCAACGCGACCGCCGTCGGCGGCATCTACGGGTACTCCCACACCTGCGGCGGCTACGACGGCGGCCAGGCCGAATTCGTGCGCGTGCCGTTCGCCGACGTGGGCCCCGTCCCGATTCCCGACTGGCTCGACGACGACGACGCGGTGCTGCTCACCGACGCGCTGCCCACCGGATACTTCGGCGCCCAGCTCGGCGACATCGTCGAGGGCGACACCGTGATCGTCTTCGGAGCCGGCGCGGTCGGGCTCTTCGCCGCGAGGTCGGCATGGCTGATGGGTGCGGGGCGGGTCATCGTGGTCGACCACCTCCAGTACCGGCTGGAGAAAGCGCGCACCTTCGCGCACGCCGAAACCTACAACTTCGTCGAGTACGACGACATCGTCGTCGAAATGAAGAAGGCGACAGGCTATCTCGGTGCCGACGTGGTGATCGACGCGGTGGGCGCAGAGGCCGACGGCAACCTGCTCATGCACGTCACCGCGACCAAGATGAAAATGCAGGGCGGGTCCCCGATCGCGTTGAACTGGGCCATCGACTCCGTCCGCAAAGGCGGAACAGTCTCGGTGGTCGGCGCCTACGGTCCGATGTTCAGCGCGGTCAAGTTCGGCGACGCGATGAACAAGGGTCTGACCATCAACGCCAACCAGTGCCCGGTCAAGCGGCAGTGGCCGCGACTGCTCGAGCATCTGCAGCAGGGTTACTTCAAGCCCAGCGACATTGTCACGCACCGCATTCCACTCGCAGACATCGCCGAGGGCTACCACATGTTCTCGTCGAAACTCGACGAGTGCATCAAACCGATCGTCGTCGTCGACCCGCACTGAGAGAGAGCCGTCGTGAGCACACCTGCCGACAATCTGCCCGTCTACACCGCCGCGCACCCGCCGACGACAGACAGCGCGTGGCTGCGCAAGACCATTCCGGGATGGGGAGCCGATCTCGACCCCGCCGACCGCCCGTCGGTGCCCAAGCTGCGCCACGACCTCGACTCGGGCGCGCACTGGGATTTCCCGGAGCGCCAACCCGAGCCGACGGTGCGCGAGCGCAGCATCGAGCACCGGGTGCTGACGCCGGTCTTCGGCACCGCGCAGCCGCTCCGGGGGCTCTCCGGCGCGATCCGGCGCGCGGCGTACCGCTTCAGCGAAGGCCGTGCCGCGCACTGGCTGCTGCTGCTCGGAGCCGATCGCGTCGACGTCGCCGAACACCGCGTCACCGCGCTGGTGAGGTTGCAGCCGGACAACCCGCTCAGCGAAACGGGGATTCGGGCCGAGGTGACGCACGGTGGAGTGCGGTCACGGCTGCGCCGGCGACGCTCCGACGTCAAACACGCCTGGATGGATCCGGTCGTGGTCACGGCGCCGTGGATCGGGGCCGCAGCGCTCGGCGTGCGGGCATGGCGTAAGCGGAGGTGACCGGTCGCGCGGGCGTTTAGCCGTAGCCGCGATGGCTATGGCTCTCGGTGACCGTTCGACCGAGAGGAGACACTGGTGAGCACCGATGACGCCACCGGAACCACCGCCAACGATCTGGGTGGGGCCGACGACATGCTCAGCCCGATGGAGGGCACCGACTCCGACGACGTGCTCAACGACGACGGCGACGAGGTGGTCGACCCGCCGGAGCACTGGACCGGTGCGGACAAATTCGGCATGTCGGCAGACGAGCAGCGCCAGGGTGAGAGCCTCGACGACCGGCTCGCCGAGGAAGTGCCCGATGTCGGGGAGAGTGACATCGACCTTCGCGACGCGGTCGAGGTCGCCGATGCGGACGTACCGCTTCCCGGCACCGACCCCGCGCCGCAGGAATCGGGTGTGCACGAGGGACAGATCGACGGGGCTCCGGAGGACGGCGAGTCCCTGTTCCCGGTCGTCGAGTAGGACGAGAGGACCCCACCATGACTGATCTACCGTTGCCCGACTTCGACCAGATGGCCTTGGGCGATGTCCTCCATCGCGTGCGCTCTCTCGACAAGAGCGAAGTGGAGGCTCTGCTCGTGCACGAGGCCGGCCACGCCGCGCGGGTGCCGATCATCGAGATTTTGGATGCCCGGATGCGTGAGCTGGAAGCCGGTGCGGAGCCGTCGGGCGGTGACCCGCGCAATGCGCCCGGCGTCGAGTCGACCCCGGGCGGGTCACCGGTGCAGCAGTCCACCGCCGCCGAGGCCAGCACCCCGCTGCGCCACGGGGTGGCGAATCAGACGCCGAAGCGCGGCCGGTCGTGACGGCCCCCGCGGAACAGCATTCCTGGTCGCGCCCGGTCGAAAATCGCAGCCGCAAATGCTATTCCGCGGCGAAGCGCGTGACCGTCAGCCGACGAGCAGCCGCGACGCGGCGCGGTTGAAACGGCGGCGAGGCCAACCCAGTAGACCGTCGGCAGCCAGTGCTGCTCGCGCGGCGTTCCGGCCGCAGACGCCGTGCACACCACCGCCGGGCGGCGCCCCGGCGCTGCCGAGGAACACGTTGTCGAGCGGCGTCCGCGCGCCACCCTGGCCGGGCATCGGCCGGAACACCAACTGCTGGAACAACTGTGACGTCCCGCCGTTGACGGCGCCGGCATGCAGGTTCGCATCGCTGTGCTCGAGGTCGGACGGCCGCTGGATCACCTTGCCGACGAGATGGCCGGAGAAGCCGGGCGCGTGCCGTTCCAGGACCGCGTCGACCGCTTCGGCCAACTGATCGGCGGAGTGGTCGTCACTGCGTCCCCGCGGCAGATGCGTGTAGGCCCAGGCGCTCTCGGTGCCGCCGGGGGAGCGGCTGGGATCCGCGGTGGTCATCTGGCCGAACAGCAGGAACGGGTTCGACGGTACGGTGCCGGTGTTGAGATCGGCCATCCAGCGGATGAGCCCGTCGTGGTCGGCGCCGAGGTGCACGGTGCCTGCGCCGGCGAGGCTGCGTGACCGCCAGGGGATCGGGGCGTCCAGCGCGTAGTTGATCTTGAGCACCGGGGTGTCCCACACGAAGCGGTCCAGGTCCCGGCGCGGACCTGCTGGCAGCACGTCGGGTGGCAGCAGACGCCGATAGAGTTGCGGCGCAGAGGTGTTCGCGATGACGGCCCGTCGGCACCGCACGACGGTGCCGTCGGTGAGGTTCACCGCGGTGGCTCGGTGCCCGCGCACGGCGATGCTGTCGACCTCGCGGCCGCAGTCCACTCGGGCGCCGGCCGCCTCGGCCCGGCGCACCAGGGCGGCGGTCAACTCGCCCGCCCCGCCGACGGGAACGGGGAAGCCCCCGTCCTGGCCCAGCATCACCAGCAGGTAGCCCATGACGCCGCTGCCGGGAGCGTCGACGGGTACGTCGGCGTGCATGGCGTTGCCGAGCAGCAGCAGTCGCGCCGCCTCGCCCTCGAACAGGTGTCGTGCCAGTTCACCGGCAGGCAGCAGCAGCAGTTGCGCCAGCCGCAGCGCATCGGCCGTGCCGAGCCTGCGCAGCAGCCCCGCCGGACCGCGCACGGGAGGGAACGGGGCGAACAACGTCTCCAGCAGTGGCTTCTTGATGCGCTGGTACTGCTCGAACGCGGCGATCCAGCGGTCCCCGTCGCCCGGGTGGTACCGGTCGAGTTCGGCCGCGGAGCGGGCTAGGTCGCGGTAGAGGACCGGGGCGTCGTCGTCGTCCGCGCTGCGCGCGTGCCCGACGACGGCGGGCGCATGGCTCCACCGCAGCCCGTGGTCCTCGAGCTGCAGGCCGTGCAGCGCAGGGGACGCTACCGAGAGGGGGTAGAACGCGCTGTAGAGATCGCTGACGTAACCCGGGACCAGTTCGGCGCTCTTGACGGCGCCCCCGGGGCGGTCCTGCGCCTCGAGCACCACCACGTCCCACCCCGCGTCGGCGAGCAGTGCGGCGGCGACCAGTCCGTTGTGGCCGGCGCCGATGACCACCGCGTCGGCAGTTTCGGACTGAGACGGCTCAGCTGTCATCGTGGGTGCGGCGCTCGGCCATCGCGGCCAACCGCCACGTCGTCTCACGGTTGCGGGGGAACGCTACCGCCAGCGCCACCTGCTTGGGCAGCAAGCTCAAAGGGGGGGACACCGGCACCTCGGCCATCTCGATCCGGCATCCGCCCCCGTCGAGTTCCTGCAGGCGCAGGGTGATCCTGGCCTTGCCGAACGGGCGACCGTTGGCGATCAGGACCAGTTCACGCTCCGGCGTGGACGATTCGACCACGGTGCTGTCATTGAGCACCAGCGGCCAGATCCCGATCGAGTGGTGAATCGTGCTGCCGGGCTCCGGCCAGTTGGCGTCGACAGCCCGCATCCGGCTGTTGCCCACCACCCACTGCGAGTAGGTCCAACCGTCGGCGATCACAGCCCAGACGTCGTGCCGCGACGCGGGTGTGTCGCGCGCGACGACCGGCGTGCTGTTGATTTCCTCGGGTTCTGACGTCACCGAACCGCCTTACCCGCAGCGGCGGCGGATAAACGTCGGCCCGTCGTGATTCCATGGGGACCGACCACAAGGTGGATCGGAGGTGGCGCCTCGTGCCGGGTGTGTGGCGCGGTTACCCGGTGTGGCTCGCCGACGTGCTGCGGGCCGAAGGGCTCAAAGTCGCCGAACTGGTGGGGTGGCGCAGGCGCGGCCACGGCGTGTTCTCCGACATCCGGGGGGTGATGGTGCATCACACCGGGTCGGATTCGGCGACCGCGGAATCGATCGCGCTGGGCCGGCCCGGCCTGCCCGGGCCGCTGTCGCAGTTACACATCGCCCGCGACGGCATCGTGACCGTGGTGGCCGCGGGCGTGGCGTGGCACGCGGGCGCCGGGAGCTACCCGTGGCTGCCCGCCAACACGGGCAACTGGCACACCATCGGCGTCGAGTGCGCGAACACCGGGACCAGCCCGTGGGCACCGCACCGCCGGAACTGGCCGGACGCGCAGTACGGCGCGCTGCTCGGCAGTTGCGCCGCGATCTGCCGGCGCCTCGGCCAGCCCGCCGGCCGCACGATCGGGCACAAGGAGTACGCCGGACGTGCGCAGGGCAAGTGGGATCCTGGCGCGATCGACATGGGGATTTTGCGACGGGACATCGCGGCCCGGATCGAGACGCCACCGTCGGGGCCTACGGCGCCCACCGATCGCTACGCCGGCGTGCTGCTGGAGCGGGGCTCGACGGGCCCGCAGGTGGCCGAACTGCAGCGCCGCCTCAAATACGCCTACGCGGCCTACGCCGGTGCCCTCGACATCAACGGAGAATTCGGGCCGGATACCGAGGCCGCGGTCCGCGAATTCCAGCGGCGCACAACGGGTCTGGGGGTCGACGGTATCGTCGGACCGGCCACGGCGGCAGCGCTGCGGCTGCGTCTGGTCAGCTCGCAGGCCTGACCTCGACCGGGATTCCGTTGAGGGCGCCGTTGCCCGAGGGTTCGTCGAGGAAGTCCGGTGGGGAGAGCACGTTGGTGTTGACGCCGGGGGAGCGGTTGGCGACGCCCAGCCGAGTGCCGGGCTTGCCGTGGCCCCAGCCGTGCGGCATCGACACCACGCCCGGTTTGATCGCATCGGTCACCTCCACCGCAACCTCGATGCAGCCGCCGGAGGACGTGACCGTCACCCGGTCGCCGTCGGCGATGCCGCGCCGGCCCGCGTCCTCGCGGTGCATCAGCAGGGTGCAGCGGTCGCGGCCCTTCATCAACGGCCCGACGTTGTGCAGCCAGGAGTTGTTGGAGCGCAGGTGACGACGGCTGACCAGCACGAGGTCGTCTGCTACGCGATCGAGGCGGCGGGCCAGCCGCGGCAGATCCTCGAGCAGATACGGAGGCGCCAGCCGGATCTTCCTGTCGCTGGTGCCGAGCACCTCGGGAACGCGCGGCACCATCGGGCCGAAGTTGATGCCGTCGGGATACTGCCTGAGCTTGTCGAGCGTCAGGCCGTCGGGATTGTCGCCGTACCGGTCGCCGAACGGACCGGTGCGCAGCGTGAGGTCGAGCGTGCGTTCCGGTCCGCCGTGGTCGTAGCGGGCACGCACGGCGGCGCCGTCGAGCCCCTGCGTGAAGCACAGGTAGTCGAAGAAGCCGTCGTCGATCGCGGCGACGTCGACGTCCTCTGCCGGTGTCCCGGTGCACAACCCGGTCAACCGGATCAGGATCTCCCACTCGTCGGGCGCGTCCTGCTCGGCTTTGGTGAACACCGGCGGCGAATAGTTGGCGACGCTGTTGATCGCGAAATGGAGGATGAGGTCGTCATGGTGGGGCTGTTCGAGCGGGGAGGGGCCGGGCAGGATCACATCGGCGTGACGCGTTGTCTCGTTGAGCCACAGGTCGATCGAGATCATCGCCTCCAGCTCGTCGAGCGCCTCGTCGAGCCGGTGGCCTCCCGGGGTGGACAGCACCGGGTTGCCGGCCACCGTGATGAGCGCCTTGATCTGGCCCTCGCCCGGAGTCGCGATCTCCTCGGCCAGGCAGGACACCGGAACCTGGCCGAGCACCTCCTTGGCGCCGCGCACCCGGGTGCGGTACCGGCCGAAGTCGGCGACGCCGTCTTCGAGGCCGGGGATGGGTTGCACCGTCACCGACCACGCCGCGGCAGTGGGGAACATCGCGCCGCCGGGCACGTCGAAGTGGCCGGTGAGGATGTTCACCACGTCGACGAGCCAACTCGCCAGGCTGCCGAATTCCTGGTTGCACGTGCCGATGCGGCCGTAGACGACGGCACGGGGCGTCGCGGCGAGTTCGCGCGCGAGTTCCCGGATGCGGTCGGCGCCGATGCCCGTCACCTCGGCCACCCGCTCGGGCGGCCAGTCGGCGACGACCTCGGCGATGGTGTCGACACCGTCGAGATGCGGCGCCACCGTCCCGAGGTCGACCAGCCTCTCGGCGAACAGTGTGTGGGCGACGCCGAGCAGCAGCGCGGCATCGGTGCCCGGGGTGATGGGCAGCCACTCGTCGGCCCGCTCGGCGGTGGCCGTGCGCACCGGGTCGACGACGATCACCCGGCCGCGCTGCCGAACAGCGCCGATCAGACCCATCACATCCGGGGCGGCCAGCAGCGAGCCCTGGGATGCGGCGGGGTTGGCGCCCATGACGACCAGCAGATCGGTGCGTTCGATGTCAGGGACCGGGAAGCTCCACCAGCCGCCGTACATCAGGTGCGAGGACAGGTTCTTCGGCCACTGGTCGACGGTGCCCGGCGAGTAGGTCATGGGCATGCCCGAGAGTCCGAGAAGGATGCCGGCATAGCGCGCCAGCGAGAACGAGTGGGCGAGTGGGTTGCCGGTGTAGGCGGTGACGGCGCCGATCCCGTACTTCTCGATGACCGGCGCCAGCAGTTCGGTGCATCGCCGGAAGGCGGTGTCCCAGTCGACTTCCTGCCACTGGCCGTCGACCTTGATCATCGGCCGCCTGATGCGATCGAGGTCCTCGTGCACCGCGCCCAGCGACGCCCCTTTGGGGCAGATGTGGCCGCGACTCCACACGTCCTGCCGGTTAGGCCGGATCCCGGCGACGTGCCCCTGTTCGACCCGAATCTCCAGCCCGCACATGGCCTCACAGAGCGGGCACGTGTACAGGTGCAGCCCGTCCTCGCCGATCCCGGCCAGCTCCCTATGCGTCCTCGTCATCGACTCCGGCCCCGCTCCACTGGTGTTGTGACAGACTGTATCGACAAACCGCCCGGAAGGGGCCGCATTCGTGGACAGGGCATCGCCGCCCCGGCGCCGGCACCACGGCTCGCGTCGCGATCCGGCGATCAACGACGCCGTCCTCGACGCTGCGCGCACCCTGCTGGTCACCCGCGGCTACGCGGGCACGTCGATCGACCTGATCGCCGCGACGGCCAAGGTCAGCCGTCCGGCCGTCTATCGGCGGTGGCGCACCAAGGCCCACCTCATCCACGAGGCGGCTTTCCCCGACCTGGGCCCCGACCCCTGTGAAGCGGACCTGAGCGCCGAGATCGCCCGGCTGTGCCGCGGTGCCCTGGCGATGTATGCCGATCCGGTTGTGCGCGAGGCGGTTCCGGGGCTACTCCATGACCTGCGGATGGAGCCGGCGATGCGCAGGCTGCTCAACGACCGGTTGGAAGCCGCAGCGCGCAGGCAGCTGGCGGCGCAGCTCGCCGATGCCGCCGACGCTCGTTCGGGGGTGGACGCCGACACCGTGATGGACGCGATCGCGGGCGCGGCCTGGTACGCCGTGTGCGTCCGCAGGGTGACCGATCTCGATGCCGCGGCCGCGCAGCTGGCCGATCTCGTGTGCCACGGCGTACTGCGCCGCGATTAGAGGCGGCCGACCTCGCGCAGCCCCTCGACGGTGTCGGCGATCGTCTCGGCGGCGTCGCGCCAGTGCAGACCGAAGTCTCGGGCGCTCGGCGCGTCGTCGGAGGTCGGCATCTGTGTGTAGTACTGCATCGCGGCGGAGTTGATCGGCGTCTCGAACGGCAGGAACGGCCCCACGACGTCGAAGACGCGGCCGACGCTGCGCAGCGCCACGTCGGGTACCGGGACCACCGCGAGTGTGCGGTTCGCCGCGGTGCCGATCATCTGGGCCAGCTGATCCACCGAAACACGTTGTCCCCCGGCCATATACCGGCGCGGCCCGTGACCGGGCTCGAGGAGTGCGACGTGCAGTGCGGCCAGGTCGCGGACGTCGATGACGATCCAGCCGGCCCCGCGGCCGGGCACGCTGCGCATCTTCACCGACGCCTCAACGCCTTCTGCGGCCTCGCCGAACTGGTCACCGGCGGGCGGACCGAGCACCATGCCGGGATAGGTGATGTTCACCGGCGCGCCGGCGTCCTGCAGGCCGCGCGCGTACGCCTCGACCGCCGCCTTGGACCGGCCGTAGCCGTCGCTGCCGCCGACCACCGGCAGGTCTGCGTGCAGCACCTCGAGGTCCGGCCGGAACAGTGCGGTGAAGCTGGAGACGTGCACGATGGGGTCGATCCCGGCGGCGACGGCAGCGCCGAGCACGTTGCGGGCGCCTTCGAGATTGGTGTGCAGCATCTCGTCGGCGCGGCTGGGATCGGTGGACACCATTGCCGCGCAGTGGATCACGGCATCGCAGCCGTCCAGCGCAGCCGTGGTGCTCTCGGCGTCGGCGATGTCACCGAGCACATGATCGCCGATGCCGACGCCGATCTTCTCGGCACTGGTACTCAGACGGCCGGCGTTGCGGACCAGGAAGCGCACGTCGTGTCCGGCGTCCTGCACGGCCTTGGCGGTCCACGCGCCGACGAAGCCGGTGCCGCCGGTGATCAGTACCTTCATCTACCCTCCGGTCTCACGACGCGCTCTATACCCGTTCGGTCCGCGCGTCTCACCCGCTGACGTGCTGGATCTGGATCAGATTGCCACACGTGTCATCGAGCACCGCCGTGGTGACCGGCCCCATGTCGGTGGGCTGCTGGGTGAAGCGCACGCCGAGCGCGCGAAGCCGGTCGTATTCGGCCGCCACGTCGTCGACGTCGAAGGCGGTGAACGGGATGCCGTCCGCCACCAACGCCTCCTTGAACGGTCGGGCGGCGGGATGCTCGTCGGGTTCGAGCACGAGCTCGACGCCGTCGGGACTGTCCGCAGAGACGACGGTGATCCACCGGTGCGGCCCCATCGGCACATCGTGCTTTGGTCGGAAGCCGAGCACGTCGGTGTAGAAGCGCAGCGCCTTGTCCTGGTCGTCGACGAGCACGCTCGTCACGGTGATTCTCATGCCGATTCTCCCCGGTTGGTGAGCCACCGCGCCGTGATCTGTTGCAGCGGTGCGGTGTTGAGGTAGTGGAACTTGTACTTGCCGTCGCGGCGTGTCTCGACCAATCCCGCAGCCTCGAGCACGTCCAGGTGCTGCGAGATCGCCTGACGGGACGACCCGAGCCCGTGCCGTGTCGTCAGGCGTGCGCGGATCTCGAAAAGTGTCTGACCGTCGCGCTCGGTCAGCTCGTCGAGGATGGTGCGCCGCGTGGGGTCGGCCAAGGCCTTGAAGACGTCGCCCACACCTCGACCATAGGCAAGTCGTTACTTGCCTGTCAACGGTATGGGGCGCTCAGGCCGGATCGGGGATCGGATAGGGCCACTCGGCGAGCGTGCGGGCGGCTTCTGCCGTCGAGCGCAAGAAGTTCAGGAGCGTGGCGTCGGGATCGCTCGCCGTCCGCACGGCGCGGTAGGGCAGCACGTACTCGCCCAGATCGGTGTCGAAGTACGCCGCATCGGGAGCGACGTCCCACTGCTCGAAGCCGGCGGGCTGCGGATAGGCGTAGGAGTAGAAGACGCCCTCGTCGGCGCCGCCCGGCCAGTAACCGGCGCTGGACACCTCGTCGCTGTAGGCGTCGACCATCACCGAGTCCGGACAGTTCGGTACACCGCCGGGATGCGGGGGTGCGCCCCGGCCGGAGAACCGTGTGACAGCCAGATCGAAGGCGCCCCAGAAGAAGTGCACCGGACTCACCTTCCCGCGGAAGTCGGCGCGGAAAGCGGTGAAGGCCCGATTCGC
Source organism: Mycolicibacterium psychrotolerans (assembly GCF_010729305.1). Lineage (NCBI taxonomy): Bacteria > Bacillati > Actinomycetota > Actinomycetes > Mycobacteriales > Mycobacteriaceae > Mycobacterium > Mycolicibacterium psychrotolerans. The sequence continues at coordinate 3,426,314 of NZ_AP022574.1, forward strand.
GCTGACCAGGGAGCGCCAGAAGGCGTTCATCGCCTGCGCGTCGTAGCTCGCATGGGCGGTGTCCTCGGCGAACGGGATGACCTCGGGCAACTCGACCGGAGTGCCGACTATCGGGATGTCGAGATCGAGTTCGGTGAGCAGATAGCGGAATTCGGCGTAGAAGTCCGCCACGGAACGCGGTTCGAGCGCCATCGACCTGTGCTCGCCGTCGGTGACGCGGATGTGGAGACGGTGCTCGATGAAGTCGAATGTCACCTCGAACGCTCGCGGCGGAAAGGGGATGAGTGAAGTGGTGAGTCCGCTGGCGTTCACGTAGAGCGGCACTTCCCACCAGTGGTTGAGGTGGACGCTCGCCGCCATGCGCACTTTGCCGACGATCTGGGTCCACAGGTGGACGGTGTCGCGGGTGTCCTGCCAGTCGGCCAGCGGGAGCTGCGGCCAGGCGAGAGAGGTCTGAGCGTCGGTCATCAATCCATCTTGGTCGTCGACGGCGCGATGTGCGGCGGGAGCGACGAATCGGGGGTGGGGGGAGGTGCCGCGGGGAGTTGACGGCTGTCAATTTTCTTGGCGGATGTGCCCGTCCGGCCGCGTCGGCTGCTCTACATTGACCGCATGTCTGCGCTGCGTCCACCGCTCATCGAAAGCCCCACCGATCTGACCGCCGAGTGGCTCACCGCCGCGCTGGGCCACGGCACGGTCGCGGACTTCAGCGTGACCCGCATCGGGACCGGACAGATGAGCGAGTGCTATCGCGTCACCCTGACCTACGCCCACGGTGAGCAGGGGCCGGCGTCGGTGGTGCTGAAGGTGGCGGCGGCCGATCCGAGCAGCCGCCAGACCGGCCTGGCGATGGGGCTCTACGAACGCGAGGTCCGCTTCTACACCGATATCGCGCGGGGGCTCGCGGGTCCCGTCGCGCCCTGTCACCACGCGGCCTACGATCCCGCGACCGGCGTCTTCGATCTGCTGCTCGACGATGCCGCGCCGGCGACCGTCGGTGACGAGATCCGCGGTGCCACCGCCGAACAGGCGGAACTGGCGCTGCGCCAGCTCGGGCTGGTGCACGGCCCCCTGCTGGGCGACGAGGCGCTGGCGGGGGCGGCGTGGATCAACCGGGGGTCTCCGGTGAACCAGGCGTTGATGAGTGCCCTCTACGCCGGTTTCATCGACCGCTACCGCGACCAGGTGGCGCCGGAACACCGCGAGGTGTGCGAGCGGTTCGTCGCCGCGTTCGATTCCTACACCGCCGCCGAGGACGCGGCCGGCGGCCGGGGCGGACTCGTGCATGGTGACTACCGGCTCGACAACATGCTGTTCGGGCAGGCCGGCGCTGATCGGCCGCTCACCGTGGTGGACTGGCAGACGGTCACCTGGGGGCCGGCATTCACCGACGTCGCCTACTTCCTGGGGTGCGCGCTGCCGACCGAACAACGTCGCGCCCGCCACGAGGAGTTGCTCGCCGCCTACCACGGCGCGCTGGGACCCGGCTCCGGCGTCACCCTCGACGAGGTCCGTGAGGGCGTGCGGCGGCAGACCTTCTTCGGCGTGCTGATGGCGATCATGTCACCGATGCTCGTCGAACGGACCGAGCGCGGTGACGAGATGTTCATGGCGATGATCGCCCGGCACTGCCAGCACGTGCTCGACACCGACGCGCTGTCCCTTCTGCCGCCGCCGTCGACGCCCGAGCCGTTGCAGCCCGCAGCGTCCGACGAAGGCCGCCACCCGCCGACCGACGAACCGCTGTGGAGCGAGAGCTGGTACTTCGATTTCGCCGACGCGCGGCAGCGTGTCGGTGGCTGGATCCGGCTCGGACTCATCCCGAATCAGGGGCACGCCTGGATCAACGGCCTGCTGTGCGGGCCGGACATGCCGACGATCGCGGTGCTCGATTTCGAGGCTCCGCTGCCGGAGGACCACACGCTCGTGCGGTCCGACGTCGGCGAGCTCGCCATGGACGTCGTCGAACCACTTGCCGCGTACCGGGTTTCGCTGCGCGGACATGGGCAGGCCCATGACGATCCGGGGGGACTGCTGCGCGGCGAGGCCGGACGGCCCGTGGAACTGACCATGGACCTGACGTGGACGACTGTCGGCGCCCCGTACCAGTACCGGGTGTCTCCGCGCTACGAGATCCCATGCCGGGTCTCGGGCACGGTGACCGTGGACGGACAGTCGTATGCCTTCGCCGAGGTGGCCGGGCAGCGCGACCATTCGTGGGCCTCGCGCGACTGGTGGAGCATGGACTGGGTGTGGAGCGCTCTGCACCTGGACGACGGGACGCATCTGCACGGGGTCGACATCCGCATCCCCGGAGCTCCGCCGTTGTCGGTCGGCTACGAGCAGCGCGCGGACGAGCCGCTGGTCGAGCTAGCGAGGGTCGACGCGCGGCATACCGCATGGGACAACGAGTTACCCATCTCCGCGGAGGTGTTCTACGGCGACCTCGGGGCGACGGTCACGGTGGTCGGGCACGCGCCCGTCCTGCTGACGTCGCCCGACGGGCGGCTGAGCCGTTTCCCGCGCGCCTGGGGGACCGTGGCGACCGCCGACGGACGCACGGGTATCGGCTGGATCGAATGGAATCGCAGCCACGGCTGATCCGTCAAACCCGGTCCGCGACCTTCAGCTGTGCGTAGGCCTTGCGGGTGTGCTCGGCGAGTGCGTGCACGTCGCTGATCGCTGCGCTGTTCGCGACGAAGCCGAAGTCCATGTGACCGCAGTAGGAGCTCAGCGTCACGTTCAAGCCGATGGCGGCGGCCAGCGCCGACACGGGGAAGATGCCGGTGAGTTCGGCGCCGTGGAGGTAACGGATGTCGTTGCTGCCCGGCACATTCGAGACAACGAGATTGCATGCCGGACGGCCCACGCGGTCGAGGTGGGTCGATGCGCCGGCACCGGCGAGGGCGACCAGCGCGACGGCATATGTCATCGCCGCGTCGGTCGACAGGGCGCCGAGTTCCTTCTTGGCTGTGGCGACCGAGTGGGCCACCTGGCGCAGCCTGTCCGCCATCGTCGCCTCCGGGTGTCCGAGGCGTACGAACATCGCCGACACCTTGGTTCCCACGGTGGTGTCGTCGTCGCCGCGTAGCGACACCGGACACATGGCGATCAATTCGTGGGCGTAGGCCTGGCCCGTCTCACGTAGGTAGGCGTGCAGCCCGTGGTCGATCACGGCGGCCGCGACATCGTTGAGCGTGGCTCCGTGATGGTGGGCGATGCGGTGCATCTCCTCGAGGGGCAGCGACAGAGTGGCGAACCCGCGCGCCTGTCGCAGCGGTGCGTTGGTCGGGGCGCGGCCGGCCACGAACGGCAGACTGCCTTCCACGTGCGTGCCGAGCGCCGCACTGAGCGCTTTGCGCACTGCGCCCCAGGAGATCTGGTTCACCGCGCCGACCTGAGTGAGCACTCCGTGCACGGCATCGGTGAGCCGGCGCAACGCGGGAGGCGGTGCCGAGGAGGCGAGCGGTGGGCCGGGCAGCGCGAACGCGGGCGCCGGGATGGCGTCGTCGGGGGACAGGCTCAGCCCGTCATACAGTCTCCTGAGGCCGGACACGCCGTCGATGATGCTGTGATGGGTCTTGGTGTAGATCGCGAAACGACCGCCGGGGACCCCGTCGATCACCCAGCACCGCCACAGTGGCCGGTTGCGGTCCAGCATCGGCTCGTGCAGGTCGGCGACGAGGCGGAGTAGATCGTCATAGGAGCTGCCGGCCGGCAGGGAGAGGTGCTGGACGTGGTAATGCGGATCCCAGGTCTGCACCTCGCGGAAATGCGGCACGCCCGTGCCGAGGATCTCGGGCACGTAGGTGAACGGCGGGAGCGGTTGGCGACCGCGGTAGTTCGCGACCACCTGGGAGACCAGATCCCGGCGGCCGGGCGGCTTCTTGAACAGCAGCATCGCTCCGACGTGAGTCGTGCCGCCGGGTGTCTCCATCAGCAGCCAGGCGAGGTCGAGCGGGGGGATGGCGGTGCTCATCGCGGTGTACCTCCACGTCGGGTCACACCCCGCAGCCGAGAGTGTGCCCGAACCTCGCGGTGCGCGCAGGCGATCGGCACGAGAACCGACCGAGTCCGGCCGGCCGGGGTGACAAAGGTCCTTCCAGATTAAGTATTTGGTTACTGATGACGCATCGCCGCGGCTGGCTAACGTTTGCTGTGGTGAGTTCGTCGACGGGTGCCGCATCGATCGGGGGAATGCGGCTCTCGTGTCGGCGCACCGGATGACGCCTGGACAGTGGGGATGAGCAGATGAAGACACTCGACGAAGCCCGCCTGCAGTGGGTGTCGCAGGCGCGCTGCAGGGACACCGACCCGGACGAGCTCTTCGTCCGCGGCGCCGCGCAGAGGCAGGCTGTCCTGATCTGCCGCCGCTGTCCCGTCATCACGCAGTGTGCCGCGGAGGCCCTCGACAACCAGTTGGAGTTCGGTGTGTGGGGCGGGCTGACCGAGCGGCAGCGCCGTGCACTGTTGAAGGACAATCCGAGCGTGACGTCCTGGGCTGAATACTTCGCCGACCGCCGGAATGCGCGGGCCGCGAGCCGCCCGGCGTAGGCGGGGTTCAGCGCTCGAATAGGCGGTCGAGAGCGTCCCGCTCCAGGTCGCACCACCGGCGGACCTCTGCGCCCGCTTTGTCGATGTCGTCGGGGGACAGGTGATCGGCGCCGTCGGGGGTGATGCGGCAGATGTCCATCGGGCCCCCGACCGACGGAGAGGTCTCGTCGAGCGCGTGCAGCACTCGTAGCGCCGCGAGCACGCCGTATTCCACTGGGCGCTCGTTCATGCGGAAGTTCGACAGCAGGGCGCGCGCCTGCTGGGCCATGGGCGCCCCGCTGCCGATGGCCTGGAAGCCGATGTCCTCGTAATGGCCGATGAGCCCGTGCGGGTCCACGTCGACGATGAACGGCTTGGTGTCCGAGTAGCCGGCGGCGAGCACGTAGGTGGCCGGCGTGGAGCCGCTGGTCTTCTGTCCGGGCACCTCTTCGATGAAGTTCTCGTAGTGGTGCTGCAACACCGGTACCACCCGGGCCTGCAGCGCCCGTCCGACATCGCTTGCCTCGACGATCGTCTCCGGTTGGGCGTCGAACATCTGCTCCAGGTCGTACAGCACTGCGCGCGACCCGCTTCCGGCCCACGCGGCGTGCTTGCCCAGGCCGTGCAGCTTCTGGGCCGGATAGGTCAGCCCTCGATCGGGTTCGGTGATCTGCGAATCGGCGGCGAGCACGAGGCCGTCTGCGCATCGCAGGGCCAGGACAACGGTCACCTACGCGATCGTGTCATGCCGGAGTCCGATCATGTTCACCGGTGGGCGCTATCGACACCCAGTTCGGCGAGGAGTCGGCGCACCCGTTCTTCGATCTGGTCGCGGATGGGCCGAACCGCTTCGACGGACTGCCCGGCCGGATCGGGCAGATCCCAGTTCTCGTAACGCTTTCCGGGGTAGACGGGGCAGGTGTCTCCGCACCCCATCGTCACCACGACGTCCGCGGCCCGCACGACGTCGTCGGTCCAGGGCTTGGGATGTTCACCGGTGATGTCGATGCCCACTTCCGACATCGCCTGGATGGCCGACGGGTTGATGGAGTCGGCCGGCTCGGAACCGCCCGACCACGCCACGGCGTCGCCGTCGGCCAGGTGTGTGAAGTAGCCCAGTGCCATCTGGGAACGTCCGGCGTTGTGGGTGCACAAAAACAGCACGGTGGGGCGGTCGGTCATCGCCTACTCCTGGGTCGAGCGCAGTGGATGAGTGAATCGGTGCCGCAAGGCCAGTGAGACGTAGACGAGGCCGACGAGGACCGGGACTTCGATGAGCGGTCCCACGACCCCGGCGAGCGCCTGTCCGGAGGTGGCTCCATACGTCGCGATGGCCACCGCGATCGCGAGCTCGAAGTTGTTTCCCGCAGCGGTGAACGCGAGTGTGGTGGTGCGTTCGTAGCCCAGCTTCAGCGCCGCTCCGAGGAGGTAGCCGCCGCCCCACATGAGGGCGAAGTAGACGAGCAAGGGGAGCGCGATCCGTGCCACGTCCCACGGTCGGCTGGTGATCTGGTCTCCCTGCAGCGCAAAGAGAATCACGATGGTGAACAGCAGACCGTAGAGCGCCCACGGGCCGACCCTCGGCAGAAACGTCGTCTCGTACCAGTCCCGTCCCCTGGTCCGCTCGCCGAACCGGCGCGAGAGGTAGCCCGCGAGGAGCGGGATGCCCAGGAAGATGAGGACCGACTTGGCGATCTGCCACGGGGAGGCGGAGATCGTCGTCTGTTCCAGGCCGAGCCACCCCGGCAGCACCGACAGGTAGAACCAGCCCAGCACGGCGAACATCAGCACCTGGAAGATCGAGTTCAGGGCGACCAGCACCGCGGCCGCCTCGCGATCCCCGCAAGCCAGGTCGTTCCAGATGATCACCATCGCGATGCAGCGCGCCAGACCCACGATGATCAGGCCGGTGCGGTACTCGGGCAGGTCAGGCAGCAGAAGCCACGCCAGTGTGAACATCAGCGCCGGACCGAGGACCCAGTTCAGGAGCAGCGAACTGACGAGAAGTCTGCGGTCGCCCGTGACGGAGTCGAGGCGGTCGTAGCGCACCTTGGCCAGCACCGGGTACATCATGATCAGAAGGCCGACAGCGATGGGCAGCGAGATTCCGTCGATCTCGATCGCGTCGAGTGCGGTGTTCAGTCCCGGAATGAGGCGGCCCAGCAGCAGACCGGCGGCCATCGCCAGCCCGATCCACACCGGCAGGAACCGATCGAGGCGCGAAACCTTGTCCACCACAGCGAAATCCGTGGAAGCACTGGTCATGTCAGTGCCCTCTCGTCGGTGACGTCGAGAACGGCCGCCAGCGACCGGAGCGTCTGGGGGACCACCGAGTAGTACACCCACGAGGCGCGCCGTTCGGCTGCCAACAGGCCTGCCTCCTTGAGGACCTTCAGGTGATGGGAGATCGTCGGCTGGGTGACGTCGAGGCCCGCTGAGATGTCGCAGACGCAGGCCTCGCCGCCGGCATGGCTGGCGACGAGACTGAACAGGCGCAGCCGCACGGGGTCGGACAGCGCCTTGAGCTTTCCTGCGACGTCCGCAGCGGCCTCGGCAGAGAGCGGTTCACGCACCATCGGCGCGTACGCGCACCCATTCTCCGGAGATGATTTCGACATTCGTCGATATTGATGGATATCGAATCAGACGTCAAGCCAACATGAGATGAACGCCGGTCAGCAGCATGTGGCGGCGGTCTGCTGGTCCTGTTCGGCAGACTCGGAATGTTGGGGGCTGCGGCCGAAAGTATCCGAATCGGCGAGGACGGTGTACACCTCCCATTTCTCGCCGCCCGGTCCGGTCACCCAGACCTTGTCTTGCGTGGCGAAGCAGCACGTGGTGCCGATTTCCTCCTCGGTGAACATGCCTTCACCGGCAAGCCGGGCGATCTCCGCGTGCACCGTCTCACTGGACTCGACCTCGACGCCGAGATGGTTGAGCGTGCCGCCCTTGCCGGGATTCTCGAGCAGGACGAGTTTCAGGGGCGGTTCGGCGACCGCGAAGTTCGCGTAACCGTCTCTCACCTTCGCCGGAGGCGTGTTGAACAGCTTCGAATAGAACGCGATGGCCTGGTCAAGATCGTCGACGTTGAGGGCGAGCTGGATGCGGGACATGGTTTCTCCTTCCGGGGACCTCTGTGACTTATGTCGAATTCTGGTCCTGTCGTCAGAGTGCCAACCTTTTTGACTTAAGTCAAGATCCTCGGCCATACTGGTCGGGTGCCGAAGACCCTTCCGATGATCGACATGTCCGCGCCGGTGTGCTGTGCGCCTGTGGCTTCCGGGCCGATGAGCGATGCCGACGCGCTGCAGATCGCTCTGCGTCTCAAGGCGCTGGCCGATCCGGTCCGGGTCAAGCTGATGTCGCTGCTGTTCAGTTCGACCGAGGGTGAGCAGAACAGCGGGGAACTCGCTCGAGCGCTGGACGTCACCGAATCGACGGTGAGTCACCATCTGACGCAGCTCCGGCGGGCCGGGCTGGTCGAATCCGAACGGCGCGGCATGAGCGTGTATCACCGCCCGCACGTCGACGCGGTCGCGGCGCTGTGCGTCGTGCTGGATCCGAACTGCTGTCGCTAGCGCTGCCATGCCGCACGGGGCGATCTCGTCCGGAGTCGCGCTACGTTTGATGGGCCCCGGCCTGGGTTGCGGTTGACCAGCTGTCCACACCGAGCTAGTTTGTATTTATGCGAAATAGCGAATCGGATGAGTATCCGACCGCGGTGCTCAAGACGGTCAAGGCGGTTGCCAGTCCCGTGCGTCTCGAGATCTTGTCTTTGTTGAAGGATCCGGTCGGCAACTTCCCGCCGCAGACCGACGGCGATCTCATTCGTGACGGCGTGTGCGCAGATTTCATCCGGGACAAGCTCGGTATCGCCGCGGCAACGGCATCACGTCATCTGACGTTGCTGACCGAGGCCCACCTGTTGGTGGCGACCCGCAGGAAGAACTGGACCTTCTACCGGCGGGACGAGTCGGCGATCCGTCGGTTCACGCAGGCTCTCATGGCGCAGCTGTGAAGGGCCAATCGGTCGATCTCGCTTACTGTCACGTCGACGTTTTCAGCCGGGTTCCGTTCGGTGGAAACAGCTTGCCCGTCTTCCTCGACGCCCCGGATCTGACCGAAGAACAGATGCAGCGGATCACCCAGGAACTGAGACACTTCGAAGCCGTCTTCACTCAACCGACCGGGCGGCCCGACACCGTTCGTGCCAGGATCTTCGACCTCTTCCAGGAACTGCCCTTTGCCGGACATCCGATCATCGGAGCGGCGGTGGCGCTGCACATTCGCAGCGAATCTGCAGGCTCGCACCACTGGCGATTCGAATTACGCAGCAAGACGGTCACAGTCAGTACCGAGATGCGAGACGGCCACTATTCCGGTTGGCTGGATCAAGGTCGGCCGGAATTTCTGGGCACAGTCGACGACGTTGGTCCGATCGCGCACGCGTTCAACCTGGCGCCAAGCGATCTCGACGCGGACCTGCCGCTGGAAGCGGTGAGTACGGGCCTTCGCTATCTGATCGTGCCGGTCCGTGCGGGTGTGCTGGTGCGGGCACGGATATCGCACGACATCACCGAATTGCTCCGTGGTGTCAACGCCCAGTTCGCGGTCTTATTCGACGAGTCGGGCCTCGAAGTACGGCACTGGAACAACGACGGAGTCGTCGAGGACGTGGCCACCGGTAGCGCCGCAGGCACCATCGGCGCCTATCGCCTGCGCCACGGACTGGTCGGCGGAGGTGAGCAGTTCACGTTGAACCAAGGTCAATACGCCGGGCGCTCGAGCCATTTGCACGTGCGGCCGGAGGGCAGCCGCAACGACGTCGAAACGGTCAATGTCGGCGGCGATGTCGCGATCGTAGGGCACGGCGTCATCGGAAGACCACCGTCGTGAGTACCCGCGTGGTCAACGCCGAAAGTATCCGCGGGAAGGTCACTTTCGAGGACCTGGTCGAGCCGGTGTCGCGGGCCTTTGCGGAGACCAGCGCGGGCCTCGCCGACAACGGACTGATCGTGATGTTCCCAGCTGAGCGCCGCGAACTCGGTGACGTCTACGTCAAGACCGGCAGCCTGCGCGGCCACGACGTCTACATCGTCAAGGTCTCACCCTGGTTCAGTGCAAATCTCGAAAGAGGGCAGGCCCAAGGCGGATTCGTCGCCGTCTTCGACAGCGCCACCGGGCACACACTTGCTCTGCTGCACGACGAGCACTACTTGTCCGACATCCGGACCGCGGCCGCCGGAGCGGTTGCCGCTCGCATGCTGGCGCCCCCTACTGTAGAGACCGTCGCCGTGCTCGGCGCCGGGGTGCAAGCCTACTGGCAGCCGTTGGCGCTCTACGGGGAGCGCCCCTTCAAGACGCTGTCGATCTGGGCACGCAGCATGCCGAAAGCCGAGGTGCTCAAGTCGCGGCTACGTGAGAAACTGCCCGACGTCGAGATCTGGTGTTCGCCGGATATCGAGAGCACCGTTCGCCGCGCGGATGTTTTGATCACCGCGACTCAGGCACGCGAACCACTTGTGCGGGGGGAGTGGCTGCGCCGGGGCGCGCACGTGACCGCCGTCGGCGCCGACGACGCCACCAAGAGCGAACTCGACGCGACGGCGCTACGACGTGCGAAGGTTTTCGTTGACGCGCGCGAAATCGCCGAGGCCAACGGTGACGTTCATCGCGCGATCCGCACCGGCCGCTATTCCATCGACGACGTTTCGGGGGAACTGGGAGAGGTGATCTCCGGCCGCAAGGCCGGACGTACCGCCGTTGACGACATCACCGTTGCCAAACTCGTCGGACTCGGCGCACAAGACCTCGTCGCGGCCGAGGTGACCCTGGCCAAGCTGTCGTGATGTCACCTCCATGGTGAATCGGCCTGCACCAGCGCACGGTCGAGACTGTCGGTGCGAAGCTAGGAGCGTCCCCACGTCTCGGGCAGGTTGTGGCCACCGTCGGCGACGAGCACGGCGCCGGTGACAAAGGACGCCGACTCGTGGGCGAGAAAGGCGACGCACGAGGCGATCTCGTCCGGCGTCGCGCTGCGTCCGATCGGTCCGGCCTGCGCCGCTGCGGCTTCGAAAGGCAGTTGCGAACCCGTCGCGACGTAACCGGGCGCGACGACGTTCACCGTTACCCCGCGACCGACGACCTCGAGGGCGAGGGCTCGGCTCAATCCGACGAGTCCTGCCTTCGCAGTCGTGTACGTCGATTGCCCGGGCATGGCGTTCACCGTGCCGGTGGTCGAACCGACGGACACGATGCGCCCGTACCCGCGTCGCGTCATCTCGGGGACGGCGGCTCGGCACATGAGGAACGCGGTGGTGAGGTTGCGGCCGATGGCCTCATTCCATTCGGTAAGTGTCAGTTCAGCGACCTCAGCGTCGGCATCCCAGCCAGACGAGACTGACGTCATCCCGGCGTTGTTCACCAGAATGTCCAGACGGCCCCACCGGCTTGTCGCGACCCGCACGAGCTCTTCTGCCGTGCCGTCCCGCGTGAGGTCGCCGATGACGCCGATCGCCGAGTCGCCCAACTCCGACGCACGGTCGTGGACCCGCGCGGACGTCGCGCCGAGGACCACTCGTGCGCCTTCGTCAACCAGTTGTCTGGCAACCGCCGCGCCGATGCCATCCTTCGCGCCGGCGCCGGTGACGATGGCGACCCGATCGGCGAAGCGCGACGAACTGGAATCTGTTGAGTGCTTAGACACGAACCAACGCTAGACGCGGGGAGCGCCGTGAGTGCTCGACGGGTAGGCGTGGACGAGGGCGGTGGCGAGTTTGGGCACCGCGTGGGTGAGCGTGTGCTCGGCCTCGTGGGCGATCCGATGAGCGTCGGCAAGGCTGGTGGCCGGGTCGATGTCGAGTTCGGCGTCGGCATGGATGCGATGGCCGATCCAGCGCATCTTCACGCTGCGCACGGCGATCACGCCCGGTTCGGCGGCCAGTGCCGTTTCGGCGGCGTCTACCAACTCGGGGTCGACGGCGTCCAGCAGCCGCCGAAATACGTCGCGCACCGCGGTGCGCAGGACTGCCAGGATCGCTGCGGTGATGAGCAGGCCTACGATGGGGTCGGCCAGCGGGTAGCCCAGGGCGACGCCGCCGGCGCCGAGCACCACGGCCAGCGACGTGAATCCGTCGGTCCGGGCGTGCAATCCGTCGGCGACCAGGGCGGCCGAGCCGATCCGGCGTCCGACGCGGATGCGGTAGACCGCGACGAGCTCGTTGCCGATGAAGCCGACCAGCCCGGCCGCTGCGACCCACCCGATGTTGTTGATCGGCACCGGATTGATCAGGCGGCGAACGGATTCGACGCCGGCGATGATCGCCGACAGAGCGATCATCGCGATGACGAACAGCCCGGCCAGGTCCTCCGCGCGACCGTACCCGTAGGTGTAGCGGCGAGTGGCCGCCTTGGTGCCGAGTGCGAACGCGATCCACAGCGGGATCGACGTCAGCGCGTCGGAGAAGTTGTGGATGGTGTCGGCCATCAGTGCGACCGAACCCGAGATGGCCACGATGCCCACCTGCACGACGGCCGTCGCGGCGAGCGCGACAAGGCTGATCTTGACCGCCCGGATGCCGGCGGCGCTCGACTCGAGGGCCCCGTCGATGCTGTCGGAGTGGTCGTGGCTGTGCGGGGCGAAGATCTCCTTCACCGCTGCGCGCACGCCGGTGGGGTGATCGTGGCTGTGGGGGTGTTCGTGATGGTGATCGTGTTCGTGCGTCATGTGCGGCGTCCCTGAGATCGCTTGATGTCCATGGTGATCGGGTGCAGGCTGGCCAACTCATCGGCGTCGCGGTGGTGGCCGGGCACATCCGGTCCTGCATGCTCGGCGTTGAAGACAGCGTCGGTGACCAATTGACCCACGTGGTCGTTGTCCAGGGTGTAGAAGATGGTGGTGCCGTCCCGGCGGGTTCGAACGAGTCGCGCCATCCGCAGCTTGGCCAGGTGCTGGGACACCGACGACGCCGGTTTGCCGATGTGGGTGGCGAGGTCGTTGACCGACATCTCGCGGCCCACCAGCGCCCACACCACCTGCACTCGGGTGGCGTCGGCCAGCATCCGGAAGACCTCGACGACCAGGTCCACCTGATCGTCGGGCAGTCGACGGCCGCATGCACCGTTATCTGCATTCATACGCAGATAGTAGGCCTTGCGAGGACGATCGGCCAACTCCGACTGCGATGGGGCGGGGGACCTTCGGCCGTCGGAAGTGGTGGCCTGATGCCCTTCCGCCCGCATCGGGTGCGCGCACGATGGAATCCGAGGGAAAGGGCTACTCATGAAGGCGAAGGTTGGCGACTGGCTGGTGATCAAGGGCACGACCATCGATCGACCGGATCAGCAGGGGCTGATCACCGAGGTTCACTCGTCTGATGGTGCGCCACCGTACGTCGTACGGTGGCTGGAAACCGACCATGAGACAACGGTGTTTCCGGGGCCGGACGCGACCGTTGTCACTGCAGCGGAGCAGGTGGCGAAGGACGAGCGTGCGCGACACCGGTTCGGATCGGCGCAGTCGGCGATCAACCGTCACCCCCGAAGCGAGTAGACGTTTGCCGATCACACGATGAACTCGGCGGCGATGGCGGGGTGGCCTGCGAAGGTTCGATGCCGCGACGGGACTTTGGTGCCCTTCGACGTCGAGCGGATCGAGGGTGCCGTGGCACGGGCGGCCCGCGAGGTGGCCTACGACGACCCGGACATGCCGGTCACCGTGGCCACGGTCGTGGCCGACGCGCTGGGCTCCAGAGTTGCGACTGTCGAGGAGATCCAGGACCTCGTCGAGGCGCGGTTGGGTGAAGCGGGGCTCGACGACGTGGCCCGGGCCTACATCATCTATCGGCAGCGTCGTTCCGAGCTGCGTACGGCGAAAGCCCTGCTGGGGGTTCGTGACGAGCTGAAATTGAGCCTGGCGGCGGTGACCGTGCTGCGGGAACGTTATCTGCTGCGCGACGACCGGGGCCGCCCCGCCGAGTCGACCGGCGAGATGATGGACAGGTCGGCGCGGTTTGTCGCGGCGGCCGAGGACGACTACCAGCCAGGGACGTCGGGTCAATGGGCTGAGCGGTTCTCCACGCTGCTGCGGAGTCTCGAGTTTCTGCCGAACTCGCCCACGCTGATGAATGCCGACACCGAGCTCGGCCTGCTGTCCGGGTGTTGCGTTCTGCCGATCGAGGATTCTCTGCACTCGGTCTTCGCCGCACTCGGACAGGCCGCCGAGATCCAGCGGATGGGCGGAGGAACCGGCTTCGCGTTCAGCCACCTACGGCCGGCCGGTGACCGTGTGGCGGGCGCCGGCGGGACCGCCAGCGGGCCGGTGTCGTTTCTCCGGCTGTTCGACACGGCCGCGGGCATCGTCTCGATGGGTGGTCGGCGTCGCGGCGCCGGCATGGCCGTGCTGGATGTGTCGCATCCGGACATCTGTGACTTCATCACGGCGAAGGCTGAATCACGCGACGCACTCTCGCATTTCAATCTGTCGGTCGGTGTCAATGGCGCGTTCCTGCGTGCGGTCGAACGCGACGCCACATACCGCCTCGTCAGCCCCCGAACGGGACACACCGTCCGTCGAGTGTCCGCCGCCGACGTGTTCGACAGGATCTGTGAAGCCGCGCACGCGTGCGGGGATCCGGGGTTGGTGTTCCTCGACACGATCAATCGGGCGAATCCGTTGCCGCAGCTGGGCAGAATCGAGGCAACCAACCCGTGCGGGGAGGTTCCGTTGCTGCCCTACGAGTCGTGCAACCTCGGCTCGATCAACCTGGCCCGGATGGTCCGCGGTGGGCGAGTCGACTGGGACCGGCTGGCCGAGGTGGCAGGGCTGGCGCTGCGGTTCCTCGACGACGTCATCGATGTGAGCCGCTACCCCTTCCCCGAACTGGGGAAGGCGGCGCGAGCAACCCGCAAAGTAGGGCTGGGCGTGATGGGTTTGGCGGAGATGTTGGCCAGCCTGGGTGTTCCCTACGACAGTCATGAGGGTGTTCGCATGGCGGGCCGGGTGATGCGATGCATTCACCGTGCGGCGCAGGCGACGTCGGTCCAGCTGGGCCAGGTGCGTGGCTCGTTCCCCGCGTTGTGCGACAGCCGTTTCGCGCAAGCGGGGCCGCGCCGCAATGCACAGATCACATCCGTCGCCCCGACCGGCACCATCTCGCTGATCGCGGGAACCACCGCGGGAATCGAGCCGATGTTCGCGATCGCCTTCACCCGCGCGATCGTCGGAAGGCACCTGCTGGAGGTCAACCCGTGCTTTGATCGGCTGGCCCGCGACCGGGGCAACGATCAGTCGTCCGCGCCGCGTTTTCTACGGCGACGCGTTGATCGCCGAGATCGCGCAGCACGGGGGAGTACGTGGCTTTTCGCAGCTGCCGGCCGAGGTGCGTGCGTCGTTCCCGACGGCGGCCGAGATCGCGCCGGAATGGAACCTGCGTATGCAGGCCGCCGTGCAGCGCCACGTCGACGCGGCCGTGTCCAAAACGGTCAACCTGCCTGCCACCGCAACCGTCGACGACGTCCGCTCGATCTACCTGGCCGCGTGGAAGGCGCGCGTCAAGGGCATCACGGTCTACCGTTACGGCAGCCGCGAGGGACAGGTCTTGTCCTACGCCGCTCCCGAACCTGTCCTGGCTCAGGCGGACAGCACATTCAGCGGTGGTTGTGTCGGCCGCGCCTGCGAGTTCTGACTTCGCAGATGCTGCATCCGCGGCGCTTCACTGTGATGCGACAACATGGCTCAGGTGGTCGATGAACCAGTGGCATGCCAGCTCCGCGGCCTGTTCGAGCGTGCCGGGCTCTTCGAACAGGTGCGTGGCACCGGGAACCACGGCGAGTTCGCATGTCCCGGGTATTGCGTTTCGTGCTTGTCGATTCAGCTCCAGGACCACCTCGTCGCGTCCGCCGACGATCAGCAGGGTCGGCGCGACGACGTTCGCCAGCGACCGACCGGCAAGATCGGGCCGACCGCCGCGGGAAACGACGGCGCCGACGTTCACGTGCGGATCGGTGGCCGCGGCCAGCGCGGCGCCCGCCCCGGTGCTCGCGCCGAAGTAACCCACCGGAAGTGACGCGGTGTCGGGCTGGGCGGCCAGCCAACGCGTGACGTCGACCAACCGTCGAGCCAGCAACTCGATGTCGAAGACGTTGGCGCGGTTGCGTTCTTCGGCCGGCGTGAGCAGGTCGAACAGCAGCGTGGCAAGGCCGGCCCTGTTCAAGACCTCGGCGACATAGCGGTTGCGGGGGCTGTGCCGGCTGCTCCCGCTGCCGTGCGCGAACACGACGATGCCGCTCGGGCGTTCGGGGATCGTCAGGTGCCCGGCCACCGTGACCGATCCGGCTGCCACCGTGACCTCCTCGTCGCGCAGCGGCGGGTCGACGGCGCCGGCGGCAGAGGTCTCCGCGGCATGGTCTCGGGCGCGGTCGAGCAGCGCGACGACCTCGTTCTCGGAGGTCTGGGTGAAGTGGCGGTATCCCTGCCCGACTGCGAAGAAGAACGCGGGTGTGCTCAGGCAGACCACCTCGTCGGCGTAGCCGGCGAACCTCGCGACGATGTCGTCCGGACCGATCGGAACCGCCAGCACCACCTTGCCGGCACCGTGGGCGCGGGCAACCTGGCAGGCCGCCTTCGCGGTCGCCCCCGTGGCGATGCCGTCGTCGACGATCACGGCGGTTCGCCCCGCGAGCGAGATTCGGTCACGTCCGCGGCGAAAACGTTCCGCGCGGCGTCGCAGTTCGATCCTCTGCTCCTCTTCGACGACGTCCATGGCGTCGTTGTCGAGGTGTGCCTCATGCACGATGCTGTCATTGAGGACACGCACACCGTCCTCGCCGATGGCGCCGAAGGCCAGTTCGGGTTGAAACGGCACGCCCAACTTGCGGACCACGAGCACGTCGAGGGGAGCCTGCAGAGCCTGGGCGACCTCGAAGGCCACTGGCACGCCGCCTCGCGGCAGGCCGAGCACGACGACGTCCTGGCCCCGGAGAGGTTCCAGACGCCGTGCCAATTGGCGTCCAGCGTCGACACGATCGTCAAATGGTTTCATCCCTCGAGTGTCGAGCGGCATCATCGAGTACCGATAGGGATTTAAGTCCTGCATCCGGGTCGCGGGGATCGAGGAGACCTTCAGCCACCGTCGAGGGGACCATTTCCTCCAGCCCTGACTGCCACCGGACCCCTAACGTGATCGATGCTCGTCGATGGCTGAGGGGGACGCGATATGTCCAGAGTGGCTTCACACCATGGAGTCGTCGTAGGCACCGACGGTTCTCCGTCGTCACGAGTGGCGATGCAGTGGGCGGCTGGGGAGGCGGCGATGCGCCACGCCCCGCTCACCATCGTTCACGTCGCCGCGTTGTTGGGGGGTGCGTCGTCGGTCTTCGCGTGGCCTGTCGGCGGAGTCCCTGAGGAGGTGTTGGAAATTCAGGAGAATGACGCCCGTAGGGTCGTCGCGGACGCGATCACAGCAGTCGAGGGCTGCACTGCGGGCGGTGATCGCCCGGAGATCCACAGTGAAGTGTTCTTCGGTGGTCCCGTGCCGACCCTTGTCGATGTGTCCGCACAGGCCCAATTGCTGGTGGTGGGCTGCCGCGGGCGAACCGGTCAACATCGCCGCCTGCTCGGGTCGGTCAGCACCGCATTGATCTATCACTCGCACTGTCCTGTCGCGGTGGTCCACGACGAGGTGCCGCCCTCGCCGCAATCCGGGCGACTGCCGGTGCTGGTGGGGATCGATGGATCGCGCGCATCGGAATCGGCCACGGCTTTGGCGTTCGACGAAGCCTCTTGGCGCGGTGTCGATCTGGCGGCGTTGCACGTGTGGAGCGATGCGGACATGGCCACCGTCCCCGGCATGGAGGTCGGGGCTCTGCAACACGCGGCGGACAAGACGCTGGCCGAGCGCCTTGCCGGTTGGCAGGAACGCTACCCGGAGGTCAACGTCCACCGTCTGGTCGAATTCGAGGACCCCGCCCGCCAGCTTCTGGACCATGCACAGAGGGCTCAGCTCGTCATCGTCGGGAGCCACGGTCGCGGCGGATTCGCCCGGATGTTGCTCGGTTCGGTCAGCGCCACCGTGACGCAGGCAGCTCGCGTGCCGGTCATCGTCGCGCGTCGGCACTAGCCCGGAAACTCTGTCGGGCAACGCAATCGGAGGGATCTCGTGAACGAGGGCATTCCGCTCGGCAGGGTGATGGACTTTCCCCTGAGCATCGACTGGAGCGTCCTGGTGATCATGTGGCTGTTCACGTGGAGCTTGGCCGCAACGTTGCCTGACGCCGCGCCGGGGCGCCCGTCGATCGCGTACTGGCTGGCCGGGGCCTGCGGCGCGGCGGTGCTTCTCGCGTCGCTCCTGGCCCACGAGCTGACTCATGCCGTGGTCGCTCGTCGCCGGGGCGTCGAGGTCCTCGAGGTGAAGCTGTGGCTGTTCGGGGGCATCGCCCGCCTCGGCGGCGAGGCGAAGACGCCGGGAGCAGAGTTTCGGATTGCGGTGTCGGGTCCCGTGACGAGCCTGTTGCTGGCGGCGGTGTTCGCCGGCCTGGCCGCGGGCCTGCGGACCGTCGGAGCGGACGAGATCGTGGTCGCCGTCGCGTGGTGGCTGGCCGGCATCAACCTGATACTCGGGCTGTTCAACCTGCTGCCCGGTGCGCCGCTGGACGGTGGCCGGATCCTGCGGGCGTACCTGTGGCGCCGACACGGTGACGGAATGCGTGCAGCTGTCGGCGCGGCGCGCGCCGGACGCCGGGTCGCCTACGCGCTGATGGGGTTGGGGCTGCTCGAGTTCCTGGCAGGCTCCATGGTCGGCGGCGTGTGGATGGCGTTCGTCGGCTGGTTCCTGTTCACCGCTGCCCGCGACGAAGAAGCGTGGATACAGACCCGGCGGTCCCTGACGGGCGTGTCGGTCCTCGACGTCATGACTGCCGATCCGCATACCGCTTCCGGCGGGATCTCGGTCGAAGAATTCATCCAGCAGTACCTGCTCGGCGATCGCCACTCGGCATATCCGGTCACCGGGGGCCACGGGGCGGTCACGGGACTGATCTCGCTGACCGAACTGCGTCGCGTCGCACCGGATCAGCGCGCGACCACCCTGGTCCGCGACGCGGCCATACCGAGAGACGAGGTCCCCGTGGCTGATCCGCACGAGCCGTTCGTCGCGTTACTCGAGCGGCTGGCGCGGACGGGAGGTAAGCGTGCCCTCGTCCTCGACGCGGGTCGGGTCGCCGGCATCGTCACCACCAGCGATATCACCAGGTGGATTGACGTGCGCAGGCTCGCGATGCCTGAACTGGCGGGCGCGCTGAGGTTCGCCAGCGAGAGGGCGGTCTGATCCCCGCGGCCGGGCACAAGTGCCCAGCCGCCAGGGACCAAGCCCTCCAGAGCCGCTGCGAGCGTTTGACTCGCGTCTTTCAGCATGCGGTGACCAAGCGTCCGTCATGGGTGTCAAAGTCCTGTCACTCAGGGCCGCCGCTTGGCCGAGGCCCGCTGATCGACCACATCGACCGCGACAGATTCGCGCGGTCGGGCCGGGCCAACCCGGTGAAGGCCCACGGACGGGAAGCGCTGAGTTACGTCGCTTGCGGACAACCCCTGCCGCGCCACGAGATCCGCGTCGTCGACGCCACCGGAGCCGAGCTGGGTGACCGTCGCGAGGGGCGCATCGAGTTTCGCGGCCCGTCGGCGACCGTTGGCTACTTTCACAACCCCTCCGCCACACGGTCGCTCTCCCACGGGGACTGGCTCGATACCGGCGATCTCGGCTACATCGCCGATGCCGACCTGTACGTCACCGGTCGGGTCAAGGACATCATCATCCGCGCTGGACGCAATCTGCACCCTGCCGAGCTCGAAGAAGCCGTCGGCAACATCGCCGGCGTCCGCAGGGGATGCGTCGCCGTGTTCGCCTCTGCTGCCCCTGCCGGGGGCGCCGAGCGGCTCGTTGTGGTGGCCGAGACGCGAGCAACCGATGAGCAGACGACCGACGCATTGCGCACCGAGATCGTCTCGACAACAGTGGATCTGCTCCCTTTGCCGCCCGACGACGTGGTCCTCGCACCACCGCGCAGCGTTCCGCAGACATCGAGTGGCAAGATCCGTCGGGCCGCCAGCCGGGAAAAGTACGAAGGCGGCCGGATCGGCGCCCGACCACGAGCGCTGTGGTGGGAACTGTTGCGCATCCGCGTCCGTGGCTTCGCACCGTCGTGGCCTTCGACTCTGGTGTGCAGAACACTGGCCGCTGCGTGCTTGACCGTGGATGCGCAGGAGGTGGTCATGGTTGCCAAGTCGAAAGTGTCAGCGCTTGATCACGCGATGCACATCGCGCATGTATGGGTGAACGATGTCGCCAAGGAGTTCGACACCGATGACCGGGAGTTCGCGCACGGGGTGCTCCGGGCATGGCTCCACACCCTTCGCGATCGCCTCCCCGTTGAGGCAGCCGCGCAGTTTGCAGCTCAGCTGCCGGCGACTACCGCCGCGCTGCTGCACCACCTGCCGTCTGCGCAGATGGATAAGACCCTATATCAGCTTCCGCGTGAGATCCGCGTTCTCCTGCACCCCGAACCGTCGTTGGGGGCGTGACTCATGATGCCGAGCCGCCGGCTGTCGACCGGCCCGAGCACGTTCCTGCGGGTCGCCCGTCCGTGAGCCGCACGACGTAGGTGCGCTCACCGGAGTGGTATTCGACCGTGCCCCCCTCGACGATCATCCCGACCAGTTGGTTGCCGTCCTCGAAGAAGTACGCGTTCTCTCTGTCTCGCATGGAATCGATATGGCAACCGGGCACGATGGTGACGCTGCGGTGAGGATCATCGGTGACTACCAGAATCCGCGCGCCGCCTTCCTTCTCGCGGTCCGCCACGGCGTTCTTCGCGGTTTTCCTGGCTGTGGCCCTCGTTCGACTTTTCGGCGTTGCAGCCCTTTTGTGCGGCTTGTGCCGCTGTCCGGAATCCTCGGCCATCGGTGTCGTCCTCTCCGCGAATCACCGGGTGCTTCGGTGACGCCCGCTCGCGCGGCGGCGTGCTCGGTACAGCACGTTCTCCTGGCACCGTTACCGTCTCACTCCATCGACGGCGGGGCGAGGGTCGAACGTCCTCAAGTCCGCACTCCGGTCGCAACGGCATTCGACAGCACTCGGGGTAGCGGTCAGCGGCGTCCTTATGAGAAAGCTTTTGAGCCGGTCCACCGGTCAGGTGTTGATCACCTCGTCGGGGGACATCCAGAGGTACTGGGCGATTGCAACGCCGTAGCGGATGTAGCCCCAGATGCGGGCGAAAGACCTCGTTCTCGCGACATCGGCAACTGACTGGCGGGACTTTCGACTCCGGACAACAGCACCATCGCGTCGGTAACGTCGAAGATTCCGATCCGAAGACGCGGAGGATATCATGAACCGCCACATCGACCTGAGCCCTACTGAACGCCAAGACGTCGCCCGGCAAGCGCTGGACGACCTGGGCAAGGAACGAGATGACCGCGCCCTCGTACGGGTGCGCTGCGGTCGAAGTCACCACGTCGCAGCGGTTTTCGATACCGCCGCCGGCCCGGTGTTCGAGTCGCTTCTCGGCCCGCATGCACACGGGGACCGTGATTTCGTCGATACAGGACACCATGGGAGCCTGCACGCCACGCGCTATGTCGACCTGCTCGATGGCGGCCATCTCGCCGAGGATTTGGTGCCGGCACGCTGCGAATGCGGCATCCATGAGTTGTCTCGGGCCGAGTTGCAGCGCGCGATCGACGCCCACCAGCACACCATCCAGCTGAGCTGATACCCATGGCGGATTCCGCGCCGGGTCGGGCCCGGTCGCTCCGACAGGGCGTGCCGTCGCCGGAGATGGTCGGCAGCGAATCAGTGGCGGCGGCATCGAGGGCTGGGCCGCATGAAGGGGGTCCCGTTATGCAGATGTGAATACAGATCCAAGACCAGGACGAGGATGACGAGTTCTCGGATGGCGCCTGCTATGAAGTACTGCCCAGCGGTGTCCTGAGGGTCACCAGCGGCAGCGATATTTACCTGTACAGCCCGGGGTACTGGCAAGAGGTCACGATAGACACCCGCACCGCGGATCAGCGTGCGCAACAAGCCCAGGAGGGAAACGAAGACCTCCGGTGGCAATGACGCCCGCCGCGCTCAGAGCCGACGTGACGTGAGCGCCTCGCCGAGCGGACTGGCTCCATCGTGGCGGATGCAACCTGTGAACTTCGGCGACTGACAAAGATACTCGACGATCTACAGACCGACGACGCGCTGACGTTGCTGTTGACCTTCGTGCGCGCGAATGCGCGTGATGCCGATGCGGCGCGCGCCGCGCAGGCGGCGAGCGACACCGACGGGGGACTACACGCCGCCGCGGCGCAGCATCCGGCCTTGCGGGGTCTTGAAGTCGATCTTCTTGCCGCGCAACCAGGTGCCCGTCACAACGCCGGCGAGTGCACGCCCGTCGTACGGGCTGATCGGGTTCTTGTGATGCAGTTTGTGCACGTCGACGACCTGCGCAGACTCGGGCTCGAACAGAGCGAAATCGGCGTCGTACCCCAGGGCGATCTTGCCCTTGTTGTTCAACCCGGCGAGCTCGGCCGGCTTGGCCGCCATCCACTCGAGCACCTGAGCAAGTGACACCCCGCGACGCTTTGCCTCGGTCCAGATCAACGACAGGCCGAGCTGAAGCGACGCGACGCCACCCCATGCCACGCCGAAGTCGCCGTTCTCGACATCCTTCAGGTCGATCGTCGACGGTGAATGGTCGGAGACGATGCAATCGATCGTGCCGTCGAGTAGGCCCTGCCACAGCAGTTCCCGATTCGACGCTTCACGGATCGGCGGACAGCACTTGAAGGCGGTCGCGCCGTTGGGGATCTCCTCGGCGAGCAGCGTCAAGTAGTGCGGGCACGTCTCGACGGTGATCTTGACGCCGTCGCGCTTGGCAGTCGCGATCATCGGCAGAGCGTCCGACGACGACAGATGCAGAATGTGCGCACGGGCACCCGTCCACCGAGCGCGCTCGATGACCGCGGCGATCGCCACGTTCTCGGCGCCGCGCGGACGCGACGCCAGGAAGCGGCTGTAGCGGTCACCCTCCGCAGTGGGGGCATGGTCGATGGCGCGGGAGTCTTCGGCGTGCACGATCATCATGGAGTCGAAGCCGGCCAACACGGCCATGTCCTTCTCCATCTCGTCCGCGTCGAGATGCGGGAATTCGTCGACACCGGAGTGCAGCAGAAAGCACTTGAAGCCGAACACGCCGTCGTCGTGCAGACCGCGTAGATCGCCGGTATTGCCGGGGATCGCGCCGCCCCAGAAGCCGACATCGATGTGCAGCTTGCCGGACGCCGCCGCCCGCTTGGCTTCGAGTGCTTCGACATTCACCGTCGGCGGAATCGAGTTGAGCGGCATGTCGATCAACGTGGTCACACCGCCCGCCGCCGCAGCGCGGGTGGCGGAGTCGAACCCCTCCCATTCGGTGCGGCCCGGCTCGTTGACGTGCACGTGCGTATCGACCAAGCCAGGGATCATGACCTGCTCGTCGGTGAGTTCGACGATCTCCGTGCCGGTGAGGCCGCTGCCCAGCGGCTCGATCGCGACGATGCGACCGTCGCGAACGCCGATTTCGCGGGCAACGACTCCCGCCGTCGTCAGTATGCGTTCGCCGCGGACGACCAGGTCGAGATCGGGTTGGTCCGACTGCTGGCGGATGTCGGCGGTCATGGGGGTCTCCGTCGCTGCGAGATTAATTCCTCATCGTGGAAATGAAACTCCACTCTGGGGTGACTCTAATTGTGGGTGGAAACACAGTCAATCGCCCCAGAGGGTTGACAGGTGGCGTGCAGATGCGAGTTACTTACCTCACTGGTGGAATATTACTTCCACAAGATGGAATTCCAGCGGCGACGCGGGCGTCGGCGCTCCGACCGTGACAGGCGTGTCCATGAGCACAGAGTCCACCGGGCTGATCGGCGACTCCAGTCGCGACGACGCAACCTCGCTCGCCGGCGTGAGTCCGCATCTGTACAACCCCGATCTCGCGCCCACCAAGCGCGAAGGTCGACGGTGGAGCGCCTACAACATCTTCACCTTGTGGGCGAACGACGTACACAGCCTCGGCAACTATTCGTTCGCCATCGGGCTGTTCGCCCTGGGGCTGGGTGGGTGGCAGATCCTGCTCGCCCTCGGGCTCGGCGGGGCCTTTCTTTTCCTGCTGCTCAGCCTGTCCGGGTTCATGGGGGAGAAGACCGGGGTCCCGTTCCCGGTGATGAGCCGCATCGCGTTCGGCATTCGCGGCGCGCAGATCCCGGCCCTCATCCGCGGCGCGGTCGCCATCGCATGGTTCGGTATCCAGACGTACCTCGCGTCGGTCGTGCTGCGCATCATGATCATCGCGCTCGCACCATCCGCAGAGACCCTCGACTCGAACAGCTTCCTGGGGTTGTCGACGCTGGGCTGGATCTCCTTCGTCGCGCTCTGGGTGATCCAGGTGATCATCGTCAGCTACGGCATGGAGATGATCCGAAGGTACGAGGCATTCGCCGGTCCGGTCATCCTGTTCACGATGGTCGCCCTCGCGATCTGGATGCTCAACAACGCCGACTGGGCCATCGCGTGGAGCACGCCCGACTCGCTGACCGGCGTCGACATGTGGCTGCAGATCATCGGCGGCGCCAGCCTGTGGGTCGCGATCTACGGAACGTTCGTGCTGAACTTCTGCGATTTCACCCGTAACGCGACGTCGAAGCGCGCCATCGTGCTCGGCAACTTCTGGGGCATCCCGCTCAACATGTTGGTGTTCGGTGGCATCGTCATCACCTTGGCCGGCGCGCAGTTCCGCATCGACGGACGCATCATCGAAGCGCCTGCCGACATCGTCCGGGAAGTGCCGAACACACTTCTGCTGGTGCTTGCTGCACTCGCATTGCTGATCCTGACGGTCGCGGTCAATCTGATGGCGAACTTCGTCGCCCCGATCTACGCGCTCAACAATCTGTTCCCCAAGCACCTGAACTTCCGCCGCGCAGCACTCATCTCGGCTGTCATCGGTCTGGTGATCCTGCCGTGGAACCTGTACAACACCCCTGCCGTCATCAACTACTTCCTCGGTGGGCTCGGCGCCATTCTCGGGCCGTTGTTCGGCATCATCATGGTCGACTACTGGCTGGTGCGCCGTTCCCAGGTCAACGTCTTGGCCCTGTTCACGACCGATGCGAACGGCGAGTACCACTACACGAAGGGCGTCAACGTGCGCGCCGTGGCCGCCCTTGCCATCACGGCGGTCGCAGCACTGCTGCTGGCGTTCGTGCCGCTGTTCAAGGTTGTCTCGGAGTTCTCCTGGTTCATCGGCGCAGGATTGGGCGCGATCGTGTACTGGGTGCTTGCAGACCGCCAGGGACCGTTCAACGATGTCTCCGGCGAGCCCATCGCCGTGACGAGCACGCACCATTAGGGGCCGGCATGAGAATCCTCGTCGCGAACGTCAACACGACGGCCTCGATGACCGATGCGATCGCCGAGTCGGCGCGCGGCGTCGCGTCGCCGGGTACCGAGATCGTCGGTATCACACCGCGTTTCGGTGCGGACTCGTGTGAAGGAAACTTCGAGAGCTATCTCGCGGCCATCGCCGTCATGGATGCGGTCACCTCGTACCCCGAGCCGTTCGACGCGGTGATCCAGGCCGGCTACGGCGAGCACGGTCGGGAGGGCCTACAGGAGTTGCTCGACGTCCCGGTCGTCGACATCACCGAGGCGGCCGCGTCGACGGCGATGTACCTCGGGCACAAGTACTCGGTCGTCACCACACTCGACCGCACCGTCCCGCTGATCGAGGACCGTCTCAAGCTCGCTGGACTCGACGCACGGTGTGCGTCGGTGCGGGCGTCCGGTCTCGGTGTGCTGGAACTCGAGTCGGATCCGCTGCGAGCGGTCGACGCGATCGTCCGCCAAGCGCGAGAGGCTGTCGAGAACGATCACGCCGAGGTGATCTGTCTCGGCTGCGGCGGGATGGCCGAACTCGAGGAGAAGGTGACGGCCGCGACGGGTGTCCCGATCGTCGACGGAGTCCGCTCGGCGGTCACCATCGCCGAAGGTCTGGTCCGGATGGGGCTGTCCACCTCGAAGGTGCGTACCTACGCGCCTCCGCGCGAGAAGAAGGTCATCGGCTGGCCATTCCGGTTGTAGGCCAAGCAATTCGATGAAGCCGGGCGTCTCATCCGAGGCGCCCGGTTCGACGTGTCAGAGCATGATCTGGCGGTTGACATCCTTGTACAGCAGGTACCGGAAGTTCGAGGGGCCGCCCGCGTAGCACGCCTGCGGGCAGAAGGCGCGCAGTGCGAGGAAGTCGCCTTCCTGAACTTCCACCCAATCCCCGTTGAGGTGATACACCGCCTTGCCTTCGAGCATCAGCAGGCCGTGCTCCATCACGTGGGTCTCGGCGAACGGAATCGTCGCGCCGGGCTCGAACGTGACGATGTTGACGTGCATGTCGTAGGCGAGGTCCTGGGGGTCGAGCATGCGCGTCGTTCGCCATTTGCCGTCGGTCCCGGGCATGGCCGACGGTGCGATGTCCTGCTCGTTGCCGAACTTGACCGACACCGTGTGGCCCGCGATGGCCTCATAACGCTTGCGGATCCACACGAACGTCGCGTCGGCGTCGCCGTTGTTGCAGGCCGACCAGTCGGTGCCTGCCGGCAGGTAGGCGAAGCCGCCCTCGGCGAGTGTCTGCGACTGGCCTGCCCCGTCGACGGTGAGCGCACCGGACGTGACGAACAGGAAGCTCTGTACCTCGGGTTGGGGCTCGGGTCGCTGCGCCCCGCCGCCCGGCTTGACCTCGACGATCGCCTGGAAATACGTCGTCGCGCCACCGGCGACCGGACGGTTGAGAATCCATGCGCGCGTATCGGTCCACTCCGGGAACACCGAGGTGACGATGTCGGACAGGACGCCGCGCGGGATGACCGTGTAGGCCTCCGTGACGATGGCGCGGTCGGTCAGCAGATCGGTCTGCGGCGGCAGGCCGCCGCGGGGCGTGTAGTACGACGCAGTGGTCACTGAGTGCTCCTTGTTGGGCGGCCGAGCGCGATATCGCGCGCGGTGGACACGGGGAGATCGATGGCCGTCTCGATCTCGTCGACGGTGAGGGCGCCGCACACGCTGCCGCGATGGATCACGTTGGCGAGTGCCCGGGCGGTGGCCGGCTCATCCATGACGGTCGAGTCGAGCTGGTGGACGTAGTTGCGCAGGCGCGCCGCGGCGGGCGCGAAGGCGCCACGGTAGAACGCGTACGTCGCCAGGTATCGGGTGACGAGTTGGGCGGGGTGCATGTCCCAGCCCTGGTATATGCCGCGCTCCAGGTGGCGGCGGACCAGACGGGCGTGCAGCTTCCACGCCATGGCGACGTTCTCGGGATCGCCGACCGGGAGGATGTTGGTCGACCCGTCGGACATGTGCACACCGGTGCCGGCAACGGCGAGTTGCATGACGTTCTTGGCGTGGTCTGCCGCCGGATGCTCCATCGATTGATGGGCCGCGGCGATTCCGAGGGACGCCGAGTAGTCATAGGTCCCGTAGTGCAATGAGCTGACGCGGCCCTGGCCGGCGTGGATGAACTGGGCAACGGGTGCGCGGCCATCGGCGTCGAGAATCGCCTGCGGCGTTTCGACCTGCACTTCGAACCGGATGCGGCCCAAGGGAAGTCCGTTGGCAGCCTCGAGCGCACCCGCCACCACGACCATCGCCTCGACCTGGTCGACGGAGGTCACCTTGGGCAGGGTGAGGGTGAGGCCGTCTGGGAGGCCCCCGGTGTCGACGAGTCCGCTGATGAACATGTCGAGCGTGCGGAGTCCGCGTGCGCGGGTGCCGGCTTCGAGGCACTTGAAGCGCGTGCCGACGAACGGCGTCGAGGTGCCGGCGTCGAGCGCGTTGCGAAGCGAAGCTAGTGCCTGCGCGACATCGGCGTCCTCGGTCGCATCGTCGAAGGTGCCGTATCCGTCCTCGAAGTCGATGCGAAGGTCTTCGATCGGCTCGGTGGTCAGCTTGTTCTCGACTAGAGCTGCGAGAGTGTCGGGCTCGCAGTCGGTTCCGCTGCTCGCGTCGACGAGCGCGGCCACTGCGTCGAGTCCGCCCGCGTCATGTGCGGCTGCGAGTGCGGTGGATCCCCACTCGGCGGGCATCGTCGCCGAGTAGCGATTGCCCGGGATGTAGACGGTGTGGACGGGCTGCCGGCGACCGTCGTCGCCGGGGTAGCGGCTCACCAGCTGTGCGTCTGAGACCGAGAGGCGGCGGTCGACCTCGGCGAGTACCGCATCGTCGAGGCGTCGGGTCACGGGTGGTCCGCTGGCCGGACGCCCAGGATGAATTCCACATCGTGGAGTTTAGTGCGAGGGCTGTGAAATGTACATGCAGTGTCATCGGTCGCCAAGGAAGTTCCATATTGTGGAATCGATTTTGGCGATGTTGAATGGAACGCACATCGGCGGCCAGGAGCAGACGCATGGCGGAAAAATCAGGCGGGGTGCAGTCGGTCGAGCGCGCATTCGAGTTGATGGAATTGATCGGACGCGCGGGAGGGGAGTGCTCGCTGACGGAGTTGTCGGCGGAGTCTCCGTTGCCTCCGCCGACGATTCACCGGCTTCTGCGCACGCTGGTCGGGCTCGGCTATGTACGCCAACTACCCAATCGCCGCTACGCGTTGGGGCCGAGATTGATTCGGCTCGGCGAAGTTGCGAACCGTCAGTTGGGCGCGGTCGCCGGTCCGGTATTGCAGTCGTTGGTCGACCAACTCTCGGAGACGGCGAGTCTCGCGGTGCTCGACGGCGACATGGTGATCTACACCGGTCAGGTGCTGCCGTCGAAGCTGATGCGGACGAACACTGAGGTCGGCAAGCGCGTCGGTCTGCACACGTCCGGTGTGGGCAAAGCCGTCCTGGCTGAATTGGACGATGCACGCATTCTGAAACTGGTGACGCAGTCCGGACTTCCGGCACCGACCGGAAACAGTGCGTCGACCCTGTCCGCGGTGTTCGCGAATGTCGAGCGCGTGCGCGCCGATGGCTATGCCATCGACGATGAGGAGTGCGAGGTCGGCGTTGGCTCCGTCGCGATGGCGGTGCCCGGCGCTCCGACTCCGATGGCGATCGGCATCTCCGGACCCAAGGGACGGATGGGCAAGGATCTGATCGCTCGCGCCATTCCAGCCCTGAGGAGTGCGACCGACGTGATCTCCGAAGCCTTGATCGGTGCGAAGGAGGGTTAGCCGCTGATCACAGTTGCACCTTTCCCGGACGGCAGCGCTTGTGAGTGCCGGCAGGCGGGCGCAGGAGGTGGAGTCGATGACGCCCGCTCGCCGAACACGCACTTACCGGTCGGGGACGGCTGCATTTGCGTCCTCAATTCGGCGAGCCGGTGGTGCGGTTGGTGAACCACACGTTCTCTTCGCGCAGCGCTCGGCTACGCCAACCGTCGGGAGTACGCACCAACTCGTGGTGGTAGTAGCCGCCACAGGCACTCACCTCGGCCGAACCCGGCAGCTGCATCGGGTTGTAGAACATGGCGCGCACCATTGCGGTGTCTCGGCCGCTGTCGAGGATCTCGATATTGGTGATGTAATGCATGCTCCACGGCAGCAGAGCGAAGTTCGCGGCGAACCACTCGACGATCTCGTCGCGGCTACCGATGGCGGCGCCCGCCGACGAATAGTCGATGTAGGCGTCCTCGGTGAACACGGACCGGTACAGCTGCCAGTCCTTGGTGTCGACGGCGCGCGCGTACCTGTTGAGCAATGCGGCGATCTGAGATTCGTCGCTCACGGGCATCTGCTTCACCCGTTGTCCGGCATGCCGATGGTCTTGGCATCGAGGTATTCCTTGTAGCCTTCTTCGCCGTTGCGGTAGCCGAGGCCGCTCTGTTTGGTGCCGCCGAACGGGCTGTCGATGCCGAAGTGGCTCTTGCCGTTGATCGTGACGTTGCCGGTGCGCATCCTGGTGGCGACCGCGAACGCCCGGTCCACGTCGGCGCTGCTGACCTCTCCGGACAGACCGTAGATGCTGTTGTTGGCGATCGCGATCGCCTCGTCGTCGGTGTCGTAGGGGGTGACGGTGAGGACGGGCCCGAAGATCTCCTCCTGGGCGATCTGGGAATCCGGGTCGACGTCGGCCAGCAGTGTGGGCTGGGTGTAGTAGCCGACGGGCAGGTTCTCGGGGATGCCGCCGCCGGTGACCAGCCGCGCCCCTGAATCGATACCGGACTTGATCAATCCGAGCACCTTCTGCCGTTGGCCCTCGCTGATCTGGGGACCCTGCATGATTCCCGGCGTCCAGGGATCCCCGACGGGGAAATTCTCCATCACCTTCTTCAGGATCTCGATGCCCTGGTCATAATGGCTGCGGGGCAACAGGATCCGGCTCGGCAGGATGCAGCTCTGCCCCGACATGACACACGCCATCATCGCCGCCATCGACAGCGTGGTGTTGAAGTCTGCGTCGTCGAGCACGATGTGGGCGGACTTGCCGCCCAACTCCAGCAGCGTCTTCTTCACCGTGGGGGCGCCGGCGGCCAGGATCGCGCGGCCGGTCGCGGTCGACCCGGTGAACGTGATCATGTCCACCCGCGGGTCGGCCGACAGTGCGGCACCCACCTCGTTGGCATTGGACACCACCACGTTGAAAACGCCCGCCGGGATGTCGGTCTCCTCGGCGACGATGCGGCCGTACTCGCTGCCCGACCAGGGGGTCAGCTGAGCGGGCTTGAGCACCACGGTGTTGCCTGCCATCAGGGCGGGCACGGTCTCGGCGATGTTGAGGTAGAACGGCACGTTCCACGGTGTGATCGCACCGACCACGCCGACGGCCTCGTAGTGGATCTTGCGCCGGGCAGGCCCCAACGGGGTCTCGTGCACCCCGTTGTCGACCAGGTACTCGAAGGCCTTTCCGTGCTCGGCCCAGTGCTTGACCTCTTCGATCGGGCTCTCGATCTGGGAGCCCGACACTGTCGCCGGGCAACCGACCTCGGTGATCAGGACGCGGCGCAGCCGCTCCTTGTTGCGTTCGAGTGCCTCGTGCAGCTGAGTCAGGCAGTGGTAACGGAAGTCGAGGTCGCGGGACCAGTCGGTCTCGTCGAATGCGCGCCGCGCCGCGCCCACCGCACGGGCCATATCGTCGGCCGTGCCGTCGGTCGCCTGTCCGGCCACCTCCTCGCTGGCCGGGTGGATCACATCGAATGTGGCTCCACTGTCTGTGAATTGCAATTCGCCGTCGATGAGCATCCGCTCTTCACCGGCCAGCACACCGGTTTCGTCTTGCACGCTCGTCATTCCGTCTCTCTCCTGTTCGTCGCGTCGTGGTCGGGTAGGGATGCGCTGCCGGCGGGCGGTGCGAGGCCCCAGGTGTCGAAGGCCATCGCCAACATCGTGTAGGTGCCGACGACGAAGATCAGTTCCATCGCTTGATGCGTGCCGAGTTCGTCGGTGATGCGCTGCCATGTCGAGGCTTCGGCGCGACCGAAAGTCAGTAGTTCGTCGGTGGCCTCGAGTACCAAGCGGTCTGCTCCGACGAAACTGTCATTGCCTTCGGCAAGTCGGGCGATGTCTTCCTCGGGCACGCCACCGTCGGCGGCGACCTTGGTGTGCTCACCCCAGAAGAACGCGGAGCGGCGGGTATGCGCGATACGCAGGATCGCCAACTCGCGTAGACGCACAGACAATTCGCCGCGCTGCAGCAGCCAGCCGTTGAAGCTGAGGAAGTGGCGGGCCATCTTCGGGTGGTGGGCGAGCAGGCCGATGATGTCGAACTTGAGCGGATCGGCCGCATGTCCCGACCCGGCGCGTGGCACCTGGTCAACTGGCAACCCCAGCAACGTGCCGAACGCGGAGTACTCGTCGTCTCCCCACTCGTCGGCCGTCAGCGGCGCCAGGAGCGGGCCCTCGGGGTGGCTGTGGGTCACGTTCGTCGTCCTCCGTTCACACCTATGACTTGCCCTGTTACGTAGGATGATTCGTCTTGACACAGGAAGATCGCGGCGTTGGCGATGTCCTCCGGTCGCCCGGCGCGCCGCACCGGCCGCCGGTCACTATGGCGATGGTGTCTTCGAAAGGCATTACAGCAGAACTCCTACGAGAACTCGATATACAGGCGAGTGAGCCCGCGCAAGATGAATGTCGGCAGATATTTGTAGCGCCTGGCGTCGGCCGGCCCGTGCTTGTCCTCGTCGATCCAAATGTCCGTGGTCCGGTCCAGGAGCCGATTGAGACTGACCTTGGCCTCGGCGCGGGCCAACGGCGCACCCGGACAGCTGTGCGCTCCCCGGCCGAACGCGATGTGCTGACGCGCATTCGCCCGGTTCAGGTCGAAAGTGTCTGGATCGGTGAACCGGCGCGGATCACGGTTGGCCGCGGCGTTGTTCAGCATCACCGTGGTACCCGCGGGCAGGTCTACGCCGCCGACGGTTACGGGCACTTTGGACAGCCGGAAGTCCCCGCGGATCGGACTCTCGACCCGCAGTGCCTCCTCGATGAAGCCGGGGATCAGACTCCGGTCGGCCCGTAGCTTCGCGTGCAGCGCAGGGTCTTCGGCGATCATCATCACCGCGGTGCTGACCAGACGGACCGTCGTCTCCTGTCCGGCCGCGAACAGGTTAGCCGCCACGCACACCACATCGTTCACCGGTGGGGTACGTCCGTCCGGGAACAGCGCCGAGGCCAGGCCGGTCAGCACGTCGTCGCGTGGGTTCTCGCGACGATCGGTGATGTACTCGGTGAACTTTCCGTAGAGGTACTCCAGGGGAGAGTGGTGCATCTCGTCCCCGTCACTGCTGCCGATGGTGCCGGTGGCGGTGAGCAATTGGTCCTTGAAGTCGTCGTGATCGGACTCGGGCACCCCGAGCAGGTCGGCGATCACCAGCATTGCGAACGGATTGCCGAAATCGCTGACGAACTCGCACTTTCCACCGGCCAGCGCCTCGTCGAACTGACGGTCGGCCAGGCGCCACATGAACTCCTCATTCTCTTTGAGGCGCTTGGGTGTGATCATCTTCGACAGTAGGGCCCGGTGATCGGAGTGCAGCGGCGGATCCAGGGTCGGCAGCTGATCGTTGAACGGCAGCTGATCGCGATGCTGGGCGATCAATTCGGAGACGTCGTCGCCTTCCAGCGGCACCGGGAAACCGGGGAACGGCCCGGTGACCGAGGTACACGACGAGAACCGGACGTTGTCGTTGTACGCCGCGACGGCTTCTTCGTACCCGGTGATCATCACCACGTCGTGGTGCGGTTCGCGGCGTACCGGGCACTGATCACGCACGGCGGCGAGATACTCGTAGGGGTCGTGCAGCAGCTTGTTGTCGGTGAAGAAGTCGACCGCATCGATGTCCGTGCCTACCGACTTATCGGTCACGCACCGTCTCCGTCGAAGCTGGGCATCGCGGCCGGGTCGGGCAGCTCCATCTGCAGGTAAACCGCGATAGAGCGAATCTTGTTGTCCGCGTCGAACTCGAAGACCGACGCAGTGTTGACCACGCTACTGAAGTCTCCGACCTTGCTGCGCTCTTCGAGTTCAAGGAACGCCAGGTCCCCGGTCTCGGTAACGCGCTTGAACGAGCAGTCCCAATCCGAGGACCTCGCCCATTTGGTGAGGAACTCGGTGTACTGCGTCCAATTCATCACCTCTTTGAATGGCCCGATGCGGACAAGATTTTCGGTGCTGACGAACTCGGCCAGTGGCGCCCAGCTCTCGGTCGAAAAACCGTGTTCCTTGGCACTTTTCACCAGGTCTCGCATCACCTGACTGTATTGCAGCACCATCAGCGACCGTCCGGTGGTTTCGCCGATCACGTCGTCGATGGTCGTCATACCGTCACCCCGGCCGCGGCAAGGGTTCGCTCGAGGGCTTCGAGGTATTCACCGGTGCCGTGGAACGGGCCGTGCACACCGAGAGCGACGTCGAGAAAGGCGTTGTACTCGTCGTTGACGTGGGTCTCCCAGCGGGTGATCTGACCGTCGTCGTTCGTCTCGATGAAGCTGTAGGAGTAAAACCCCATCTTCACACCGTGTTTGGTGTGGCCTTCCCAGCGAGTCTTCATCACCACGCCGTTGTTGGCCGGCCAGTAGCCGAAGCTGGCCGGCTTCCAATCCGGAAAGCTCAACGAGTAGGCCTTGGCCTCCATCGTCGAGGCTCTGGCAGTGTCCTCGGGGAATTCGCTGAGCTTGAACACCTGATCGCCGGTGAAGTAGGGAGACACGTAGACGCCGTCTTCGGCGAACTTCCATGCGTCGGCGAAAGCTTCACCGTCTTGCACCCCCTGGCGTAGGTAGGCGTCGCGGTAGGCCTCGGCCATCCGGACGTGGTGGGCGATGCGTTGCTCCAGATGCACTGGCTTCCTCTTTCCGGGATGGGCGGTGGGGTTCAGCGTTTTGCGGCGTTGGACATGTGGCGGTCGACCACGGAGTGGAAGTGGGCGATCACGACTTCCTCCTTGACCAGCGTCATGTGGTCGAGGCGGTCATTGCGCAGCCCTTTCTGTTGGCGTGGCATCTGTTCGTAATCCTGTTGCAGTGCTTCGAAGTACTTGTGGCTGCCCGGCGTATCCACCACAATCGCCTCGGCGCGCACGGCATCGCGAAACTCCTGCGGCACAAACATGTAGCTGGCCACATGCCAGATGCAGCGGTTCGGGTCACCGTCAGGATGCGGCCTGGCCATGATGACGTGGCATTCACCGGCCCGCACGGTCATGAAGTAGTTGGGAAACAGCACCCAGCCCTGGTTATCGACCATTTGACTGTCGGTCAGGTCGCTGACGTCGAGTCCCATCCCGGTCAGCACCTCGCGGGTTGCCTGTTGCAGCAGGGCGCGGGGGGTGACGCCATCGGGGAAGGTGCCTTTTCCGTTGTCGTCCTGATAGGGCGCAAGAAGTTCCTGGAACCGCGGGATCACCGCGACGGTCCCAGGGAACGTTTCCGGCAGCGCCAGCATTCCTTCGACCTGTTCTTGCTCACTGGCACCGGCGACCTCGAACGGTGCCATTGCGACGCTGTGGTTATCGAAGAACCGGTACCGCGCCGTCTTCGGATTGATATGCAGCACTTGCAGCAACTGGGGGTGGATGCCGTTGATGTGGTAGCCCTCTTCGAAGGCGTCCATGACAACTTTCCAGTTGCACTCAATGGCCTCGGTGACATCCATGACGGTGGTGAACTGTTCGATGTGGTAGGGCTCCAATAAGTCCACCACATCGTCGCCCAAGAACTCATGCAGCGACTCGGCGTCGGGATCGGGGTTGAGGAAGATGAAACCGGCGAAGGTGTCCACCGACACCGACAGCAGTGAGTTCTCGGTCTTGTCGATCGGACCGGCGAGGTTCTCGCGCAGGATGCCCTTCAACCTGCCGTCCAGGTCGTAGGACCACAGGTGGTACTGGCAGAGGAAGCCCCGCTTGGCGTTTCCGGTTTCTGCGATGCAGAGCGCGTTACCGCGGTGCCTGCAGGCGTTGACGAAGCCGCGGAGCTTCTCGTCCTTCCCACGCACGATGAGGAAGGACTGGTCGAGGATCTCGTACTTCTTCCAGTCACCGGGCTTGGGCAGATCATCGACCCGCCCGGCGATTTGCCATGTCCTTTTCCAGATCGCCTCCCGCTCACGCGCAGCGTATTCCGGACACGTGTAGCGGTCGGTCGCAATGTTCGTGTTGAACGTTCCGAGTTGGACATCGTCCAAACCCAGGCCGACACCTGACGCAGGGTCTAGCCAATCTCCGGGACGGGTTACTGGCATCAACGAAGTCCTCCTCTGTCGACGTCCTCAGCTAGGGCGGCTAGCTCCGGACAAAGGGCTGATCCGGCGAACGCAACCGGCTGCGTGACGGCAATGGCTGTCCGCATGAATGTGATCGGGCTCACGATATACGGATATGTATCGCTGATACAAGGGTGTATAAAAGTGGTGGACATCACAACGAGCGAGTTAGCGCAGAGGAGTCGACCGTGGGCTATCGCCTTGAGGTGATTACCGACAACGTCCCTGAGGCGGTTCGCCATGCCGGCGGTCTGATGTTCGACCGCAGCCGCGCCGGCTGGCAGGTCGTCGTCATCACCAATGACGTCTCCCACACACGAGCGTTGACCATCCTGGGTGTTCGTGCGCAGCCTCCAGGCCAGGTCGAGGATCGGCGATACGGGCCAGAAAGGCAGACCACGATCTCGTCGGCCGACGACTTCGCAGCGGACGAGGAACCGCCGGGCGGCTCGGATATCCATCCGCACAATCAACTCCTGCTGTGGAGTCTTGGCGATAACGATGAATCGAGCGACCTATACCCGTTGAAGTACAGACTCAGCCCGGCAGCGCGAACCTTCAAAACCCATGCGCTCCGCTCCACCGGACAAAGCACCGGAGTGGAGAACTGCGAGTACTTCTGGGCCGTCAGCACCATCGAATATGGCATTTCGACTGATCTCTCGCCGGTTGACGACCCGGCGCACTTTCCGGGCAGCGCCGATCGGGTCGGGGCACGACCACCGACTGTGGTGGGAGAATTCGCCCGTGGCTGAACGCTGGACCAAGGAACGCCGTACCGAGCACACACGCGAGATTTTGTTGGACGCCGCGGAAGAAGTTTTCGCCCGCAAGGGCTTGACCGGCGCAGCGCTCGAAGAGATAGCTGACGCCGCGGGTTTCACCCGCGGTGCCATCTACTCCCAGTTCGGCGCCAAGGAGAAACTGTTCCTTGCGGTCGTCGACCGCCAGCGTCAGCGGTTCCTCGACGGGTTCGCCGAAGTTATGATGTCCTTCCACAAACCTCAGGACATCGACCTCGACGAGTTGGCCGCGCGGTGGCGGCAATTGAGCAGCGGAACCGACCGGGCCGCGTTGGGGTATGAGTTGACGCTGTTCCTGTTGCGCAACCCCGAAGCCCGTGACCGTGTGGCCGCTCAACGCCTCGAAACAGTCCGCGCTCTCGGCGAATTCATCAGCAAGAACGTCGCCCGACTCGGGGGCATCCTCACCATCGAGGCCGAGACATTGGCCCGAGTCGTGCTGGCGGCCAATGACGGAATCACCCTCGACAGCCACATCGACGGCGACGACCTCTACCGCCCCTACCTCCAGCTCGTCATATCGAGCATCCGCACTCCGCAGTAGCACACCCTGCGGCTGGCCCGCGCCTTACGAAGGAGAGACCCGCAAGTGAATGTCGACGACCTGATTCTGGTGAGCATCGACGACCATGTGGTGGAGCCGCCCGACATGTTCCTGCGCCACGTCCCGGCGAAGTACAAGGAGGAGGCGCCGATCGTCGTCACCGACGACAAGGGCGTCGACCGGTGGATGTATCAGGGACGTCCGCAGGGGGTCAGTGGCCTGAACGCGGTGGTGTCCTGGCCTGCCGAGGAGTGGGGCCGCGATCCGGCCGGGTTCGCCGAGATGCGACCCGGGGTGTACGACGTGCACGAGCGCGTGCGGGACATGAACCGGAACGGCATCCTCGCCTCGATGTGCTTCCCGACGTTCACCGGCTTCTCTGCCCGCCACCTCAACATGACGCGCGAAGACGTCACCTTGGTCATGGTGTCGGCCTACAACGACTGGCACATCGACGAGTGGGCAGGCTCGTACCCGGACCGGTTCATTCCCATCGCAATCCTGCCGACGTGGAATCCCGAGGCGATGTGCGCCGAGATCCGCCGGGTGGCGGCCAAGGGCTGTCGTGCGGTGACGATGCCGGAACTGCCCCACCTGGAAGGGCTTCCGAGCTACCACGACGACGAGTACTGGGGCCCGGTGTTCCGCACCCTGTCCGAGGAGAACGTGGTGATGTGCCTGCACATCGGCACCGGGTTCGGGGCGATCAGCATGGCTCCCAACGCCCCCATCGACAATCTGATCATCCTGGCGACCCAGGTGTCGGCGATGTGCGCGCAGGATCTGTTGTGGGGGCCGGCGATGCGCAACTATCCCGATCTGAAGTTCGCGTTCTCCGAAGGCGGGATCGGGTGGATCCCGTTCTATCTCGATCGCAGTGACCGGCACTACACCAACCAGAAGTGGCTGCGTCGCGACTTCGGCGACAAGCTGCCCAGCGACGTCTTCCGCGAGCACTCGCTGGCCTGTTACGTCACCGATAAGACGTCGCTGAAGCTGCGCTACGAGATCGGTATCGACATCATCGCCTGGGAGTGCGACTACCCGCATTCGGACTGTTTCTGGCCCGATGCACCGGAGAAGGTGCTTGCCGAACTGAACGCCGCAGGCGCGTCGGACTCGGACATCAACAAGATCACCTGGGAGAACTCCTGCAGGTTCTTCAGCTGGGACCCCTTCGCCCGCACACCGAGAACTGAGGCGAGCGTGCGGGCTCTGCGGGCCAAGGGCGCCGACGTCGACGTGTCGATCCGGTCACGGGCCGAATGGGCGCGACGCTACGCGCAAAAGCATCTGGCGGAATCGGTCAGCCGATGACCACGGGGGACACCCTTGGGGGGATGTGGTGAAAGCATCTGTCGATTCGAGTCGCCGCCAGGGCCACACGCTCTGCGCCATGATCGCCCCAGCGTTGTTCCGACTCGACGACATTAACGGCACGGCATCGTCTGTCGACGATGCCGTGCCTGCCGACCAGGAGGACGCGGCGCGCGAGGCCGCACGGTCCTGCCCGGAACAATCATCTGCATCACCCACGAGCCCAAGTAGCCATGAACAGGATGATCTTCCGATGAGTATTGACGGGCTGCCCGGCCGGATCCAATGACCACGACATCCACGGACAGCGCAAGGGCCACAGAGGGAACCTCCCCATGTTGATACGTCAGGGTGACGAAATGGTGGGTGGGCCACGGGTGCCCGGCGTGTTGCCGGCGAGGGCTGCGTAGGCGGACTTCGGGACGGATGCCCGGTAACACCACCAGTGCGGAAGCGTCACGCCATGACTATCCCCAGTAGTCGATCGACTGGAGAACTTGGTGGGCTGGCGGGCGAACTAGTGAAAAAGTCCGGGATCAACTGCAAAACGACATCTGGATCGGACAGATGGCGAGTGTCCGATCCGGAACATGTTGATGGTGACGTGACGGTGTGACCTGCAACCTCTCAACTGTTTCCGGAT
This sequence comes from Mycolicibacterium psychrotolerans, assembly GCF_010729305.1. Taxonomy (NCBI): domain Bacteria; kingdom Bacillati; phylum Actinomycetota; class Actinomycetes; order Mycobacteriales; family Mycobacteriaceae; genus Mycobacterium; species Mycolicibacterium psychrotolerans. Next base: position 3,464,917 of record NZ_AP022574.1, read on the forward strand.
GGCCAAACTCGAAGTTGTCCGGAAAAGAGATGAGAGTGCCCAGCGGCCAATTGATGGACTCTCAGCCGGATGCATCCGTTGCCTCCTGAAGGCGTTTCAAAGCATCCGGCCAGGACGGGGGTAATTCGGCTGCGGGCGCCGCCCAGAAGACGAACCGGGATGTGCGGCCACGCGTTGACGGAAGTGCGCCATTCCTATCGGCGTGGGGCTGTTGTGTTGCGTGACGGCGGCATCACGAGCTTCGCGGCTTTGCCACGCCGAGAGTGTGTAAAAGGTCTTGCGCAGTGGCATGGCGATCAGCGAGACGCCTAACACACCTGGGGGATGCGAGCATCTGTCGGCGAATCCGTATGGCCCGAGCAGGAATCGAGGGACCTGGCCAACGTGGGCAAGTCGAAGCTGGAGGCCATCACCAGACCATCTGGACAGCCGTAGGGATCTACTGAGCCTGATGCGGTCCAGGGAGGGTCGCATCTTCATATAGGTCGGTACTGACGGGTACCGCCATCGTCACATTCCACTGGTGACATGGCAATACTGGATCGTGAGCAGGGGTGAATCGCAAACTCAGGGCGGACGACTGGCGTCCTGTGCGTGGTTCAGCCGACGTCCGGATTATCGGCGTCGGTGGAGTTAGGTTGATCTTTCCGTCGATGAGCGCATCCCTCCCTATTCGAAACCGCCGAAGTCAAGTTGTCAGGCAGGGGAGCGGGCTGCCCTACGAGGGGCGGTTGTCTCGGTCGTGTGAAAATCTGCGGCCGCGGGCATCGGAACACTGCGACTGCGGATCGCCCTCGACTCATTAATGCGCCGACATCGGCGGCGACTCGCTGCGGCGGTGGCAAGCCGGTACGCGCGCATGCGTCAACGATGGCCTGTGGCGATGCCGCGGTGAAAAGGCAGTAGAGGACTTCGCCGCGTGGCCTTGTTGGTGCGGGCGGTTCTAGGCCGGCACACACGGTTGCCGGCGGCTCCGCGTTTCGTGGCAACATGTCGAGCATGGACACAGAGTCGGATTGAGCGCTCGGGGATTCTGGCAATTCACACTTCCGCGGGCCGTGCGTAGGTCCGGCTGAAGTCCGTCAAACTGGCGCTCCATCACGTGCCGCTGTTTCGCATTGCAAATTATGTCGTCTATCGAATGGCGACGAGAGGTTGGGTCTCGGTCTACGGGTTGACGAGGGCGATGCCAGCGGGGCGGTTCACAACGGTGCCAATTCGACGTCCGTTGAGGCGTCGCAGGGTTCTAATGATCATCGTTATGGGGCCGAGAACCATTGCCGCATAGGGGTTTTGAGGTGCCACGGCTCTTGTCGTTATGACGTTTAGCGCAAACGAGCGGCCGCGCAGCAATCAACAACCACCGAACTGCCAGCAGCGAGTACTAATGACAGTGATTGTTTTCAACCGCGGAGCAGCATACGAGCGGAGATCGAGTAGTCGGCTACTCGTCAGTTCGTCGTAACAACTCGATAATTTGGCACTATAATTCGCTGCGGCTGGGCGATGGAACGAGCAGAGCCGGGGTGGGCGTGAGAGTTTTGGTAGCCACAGAGATTCGGCTGTACCGCGACGGGGTGGCGGAAGCGTTACGGCGATTCGACGACGTCGAGTTGGTCGTGACGGCAGCAACCGGTGCCGCGGCGGTGCTTGCCGGAAAGCGCGCTGAATGTGATGTCGTCCTGCTGGACATGGTGCTCGGCGACAGTACGGATACGGTCGTCTCGCTGCTGACGGCGCGACCGAATCTGAAGGTGGTGGCGCTCGGTGTTCCCGAAGACGGACCCGAGCTCGTTGCCTGCGCCGAAGCGGGTATCGCAGGTTACATTTCGCGCGACGCAAGCCTGGCCGAGGTCGGCGATGCGCTTCGCGCCGCAGTTCGCGGCGAAGCGCCGCTGTCCGGCCTCGTGGCCGCAGGCCTACTGAGACACATCGCGCTGGGCGCATCCATGGGAAGGATCGACACCGCCGCCCAGCAACTGACACCCCGCGAGCGGGAGGTCAGCCAGCTGTTGCGCACCGGGATGACGAACCGCCAGATCGCGAGGGCGCTCGACCTGCAGCTCAGCACGGTCAAGAATCACGTACACAACGTGTTGGCCAAAAGTGGCGTGACGGGTCGCACCCAGATCCAGATCTAGATCCACGAACCCGAACAGATCCGGTACCGGTGCGGGTTCAGCACGCCTCGACCTGCGGGACGGGGATCCGGATCTTCAGTTCCTGACGCAAACCCTGGACCACACGCGCAGGGTCAGGGCCCAGGACCCCGGCCAGATCCGGATCCCGCGGCTGATTGCCTGCGCATGCCCGCGCGCATTGACTTCTCGTCAAGCCATCGGAATCGGCAAGGCGGTGTACGTGGACGAAGACAGTTCGCCGGTACGCGTAGCCCTGATCGGATGCACCGGGCTACTGGGCGACGTGATCGCCAGCAGCCTGCGCGCCGAGCCGGGCCTGATGGTGGTCGCGTCCGTGCCACTGCTCGCCTCCGACAGCGACATCGCGGCGCTCGACGCCGACATCGTGGTCTGGAACGCGGCCGACGAACAGCGAATCGCTGAGTGGCTCAACGGTTATGTGCCCACGTCGCGCGTGTTGGCCATCACCACCGACGGCCAGGGGGCGGCGTTGTGGGAACTCATCCCGCACCGCATCGAGCTCGGTGCGTTGTCGCCCCAGTCGCTGGTGGAGACAATCCGCGGAGCCCGGGTCGGGCCGTCGTGACTAACGCACGGCGAACACTCACATCCCCACCGAAGCCTGAGCACAGGCCTGACGAGAGGCGGCGACCATGCCGGTTCAACTGAGTTACCCCGGGGTCTACGTGGAGGAGATTGCTAGCGGGGTGCGCACCATCACCGGGGTGGCGACGTCCATCACCGCGTTCGTGGGCCGCGCCCAGCGGGGCAGCACCTCCGAGCCGGTCACCGTCAACAGTTTCGGTGACTTCGAGCGCGAGTTCGGCGGTCTGTGGAAAGGCAGCAACCTCGGCTTCTCGGTGCGTGACTTCTTTCTGAACGGCGGCGGCACGGCCGTGGTCGTACGGCTGTTCCGGCACCACGCTGGCGACAAGGACAACACGGCACTGGCTGCCGACACGCTCGACCTCGTCGCCGCGAACGAAGGCGAGTGGGGCAATCAACTGCGCGCCAGGGTCGATCACGACACCCGCGAAGCCGATCCCGAACTGGATGAGACAGCGACTTCGCTGTTCAACCTGTACGTCCGGGACGGCATCACCGGCGCCGTCGAGGAGCACCGCAATGTCGTGGTGACGCCCGTCGATCATCCGCGATTCGTCACGAAGGTGCTGGAGAACGAATCACGGCTGGTTCGGGTGAGCGCGCCGGGTGCGGCGCGGCCCGCGAAGAGCGTCGGTACGGTCGATCCCGGTAAGACGATCTGGGACGACAACACTGCGCCTACCAACTACGTCGTCACGACGGGCAAGGCGACCGACGGCGATCCGCTGTCCGCCGCTCAGTTCACCGGCGCCGGTATGGAGGTGAACAAGCAGGGCCTGTACCGGCTGGAGATGATGGATCTGTTCAACCTGCTCGTCATCCCGCCGTACAAGACCGACGCCACCGTGGACAACTCGGTCGTGACCGCCGCCGACACCTATTGCCAGAAGCGGCGCGCGGTCCAGATCGTCGATCCGCTGCCGACCTGGGACCAGACGGCGAAGGTGGTGACCGCCGCGAGCACCGGCTTCGACTCGGTCCTTGGCACGAACGGGCGTAACGCCGCGGTGTACTTCCCGCGTCTGAAGCAACCGAACCCTTTGAAGGACAACCAGATCGAGACCTTCGCTCCGTCCGGGGTGGTGGCAGGCGTGATCGCCAAGACCGACGCGGCGCGTGGGGTCTGGAAGGCCCCTGCCGGGTTGGACGCCACCCTGTCCGGCGTACCGCAACTGAGCGTTCCGCTCACCGACCCCGAGATCGGCCAGCTGAACCCGTTGGGCGTGAACTGCCTTCGTGCCATGCCGGGCGTGGGACGCGTCTGTTGGGGTGCCCGTACGCTACGGGGCTCGGACCGGTTGGCCGACCCATGGAAGTACCTCCCGGTAAGACGAACCGCGCTGTTCATCGAGGAGTCGCTGTACCGCGGTACGCAGTGGGTGGTCTTCGAACCCAACGACGAACCGCTGTGGGCGCAGATCCGGCTCAACGTCGGCACGTTCATGAACAATCTCTTCCGGCAGGGCGCCTTCCAGGGCAGCACTCCTAGGGAGGCATACCTGGTCAAATGCGATCGGGAGACCACCACGCAGGCCGACATCGACCTCGGCATCGTCAACATCCACGTCGGGTTCGCGCCACTGAAGCCGGCCGAGTTCGTTGTGATCCGCCTGCAGCAGCTGGCCGGACAGACCGCGGTGTAACGGAAGGATCGGCGATGGCACAGTTTTCGGTCAACGCGTCGCGCTTCGACCCCTATAAGAATTTCAAGTTCCGGGTGAAGTGGGACGGCAAGTATGTCGCAGGAGTCAGCAAGGTCAGCGGTCTCAAACGCACCACCGAGGTGGTCGAACACCGCGAAGGTGGCGACCCGTCGACGTCGCGAAAGTCGCCGGGCCGCATCAAGTACGAGGCGATCACCCTCGAACGCGGCGTCACCCACGACCAGGGATTCGAACAATGGGCGAACAAGGTATGGAACTTCGGCTCCGGCCTTGGTGCGGAGGTGTCGTTGAAGAACTTCCGCAAAGACCTGATCGTCGAGCTCTACAACGAAGCCGGACAGGTCGTGTTGGCGTACAAGGTGTTCCGGGCTTGGGTGTCGGAGTACCAGGCGCTTCCCGATCTCGATGCCAACGCCAACGCCGTCGCGATCCAGCACCTCAAGCTCGAGAACGAGGGCTGGGAACGCGACTATGACGTGGTCGAGCCTTCCGAGCCGTCATTCTCCGAGCCGTAAGGCGAACAGCCATGGGGCCGCAGGTATCCGATGCGGCCGGACTGCTGGACCTCTGGGAACGGGCGAGCAGTCTCGGCCCGATCAAACGCGCCCTCGCACTGGCCGAAGCCGGCGGCGGGGATGCGCGGACATTGCTGGACCAGCCCTATGGGCGCACCGGTCTGCACATCCTCGACCTGCGCACGAGCCTGTTCGGGTCTGCGCTGGAGGCGACCGCGACGTGCCCGCGCTGCGATGGCCGCGTCGAGTTCGCCGTCGACGCCGGGTGGTTGCGCTCGCACGACGCCCGGTCGATACCCGATACCGAGCACCGTCCGCCGACGGCTGCCGACCTGCTGGCCGCCTCCAGATCAGTCGATCCGTGCGGCGAACTGCGGCGACGCTGCCTGGGAACCGACGACCTGCCCGCGGCGCACGTGGCGCTGCTCGACGACGCGCTGGCGGCCGCCGATCCATTGGCCGAGGTCCTGGTCGACCTGAACTGCCCGGACTGCGGAACAAGCTTCGTGTCGGACCTCGACCTGGCGGCATTCGCGTGGGCCGAGGTCGATGCACGCGCCCGGCACCTGCTGCATGAGGTGGACGTGCTCGCCCGGGTCTACGGGTGGACCGAGCCGGAGGTCCTGGACCTCACCGAGTCACGCCGGGCCGCTTACCTGCGAATGGCGACGGGAGAGCCGGCATGAGCGGATTCCTGTCGCGGCTGGCGGCCCGCACCGGTGGTGCACCGGTGGGAATCACCCCCCGGGTGCCCTCGCTGTTCGGGCATACCGAGGCCCTCAGCGGCGAAACCCCTTTCGCGTTGGAGACGACGCTCACCGTGCCTGACCGCCACACCGACAGCTCCGTCGTGCGCGGCGTATCACCGGAGCCACCCACGCCCTCGATGCCGGTACGGACGACGCGACTCCCGCAGACCGTTGTCGATTCGGTGCCGCGCGACCCGATGTCGCCGCGGCCCGAAAGCCACCATAAACCGGTTCAGGCCCGGGCCGTCGGCACAACACCGGTTCCCTCCGTGTCGCCGCCGCCGCTCGCCGACACCGACCATGCGCAGCTGCCGTTGCGTCCCCGGCCGATCCTGCCGCAGGTGCCCGCAGCCCCCGCATTTCCTGCTTCGGCGCCGCCGCGGCCCGACCTCACGGCGGGGGAGCCGACGAGAGAGACGGGCCGGGGCCCGGACGTCGTGCATATCTCGATCGGCCGCGTCGAGGTCCGGGCCGCCGCTCCAGCGCCGGTTGCCGTGGCGCCGGCGCCGACCCGGCCGGACGCGTCCGCACCGACTTTGTCACTGGCGGACTACCTGCGTGGCGGGCGGGTGCAGCGATGAGTAGCCAGCTCGCGCTGGCCGCCGTCAGCGCGGTCCTACGCAACCTGCTCGACGACGGCATGGTGCAGGCGGTGCCCGCGATGGGCGCGATCAAGGTGACCGCCATCGCCCCCGACGCGATCAAACTCGACGATCCCGACCTCGGGCCGAGCCTGAACCTGTTCCTCTACCGGGTCAGTCCCAATCAGGGCTGGCAGAACGGGATGCTGCCCGCCTATGGCCCGAACGGTGGCCGGACCAGCAACCCGCCGTTGGCGCTGAACCTGCACCTGCTGCTGACGGCATACGGTGCCAGTGACTTCCAGGCCGAGATTCTGCTGGGCTACGCGATGAGCATCTTGCACGAACACCCCGTGCTGGATCGCGCGATGATGCACCGCGCGCTGACCCCGACCGCGCTGGGGCCGTCGATCCTGCCGCCGGCCTTCCAGGCGCTGGCCGCATCCGACCTCGCCGATCAGGTCGAGGCGGTGACGTTGACTCTGGAACCGCTTGACACCGAAGGGATGTCGAGGCTTTGGTCGGCGATCCAGTCACACTACCGACCGACAGCAGCCTATATCGCCTCCGTGGTCCTGATCGAGGTGAAGAAACCAGTGAGTACGGGACTGCCTGTGCTCAGCCGCGGTCCCGTCGACCCGGTCACCGGCGACGATGCCGGGGTATTCGTGCACCCGGATACGCAACCGCCGCTTCCGACGTTGTTCACCGTCTCGCCGCCCGACAAGCAGCTGGGGGCGCGGCTCGGCGACAAGATCCGGCTCGACGGAGTCCATCTCGACGGTTCGTCCGTCGACGTGCTGTTCGCCCATCCGCTGCTTACTGAGCCTCGGCTGGTCACCGTCGGGACCAACGATGTGTCCGCCCTCATCGACGTCGACCTGCCGACGGGTGGCGCTGCCGAGCAGCAGTGGCCGGCCGGGATCTGGACGGTGACGGTACGGCTGCTGGTTCCGGGGGAGACGGTGCCCCGCATCACCAACGGCGCGGCCATGATGCTGGCGCCCGAACCCGTTCTGAGCCCCGCCCCGACGGTGGCCCGCGACGCGGGCACCGGACGTGTGACGGTGACCCTTGGCGTGCGTCCCGAAGTGCGGCCATCGCAGACCGCGACACTGGGGCTGGGCACTGCCGTGGCACCCGCTGATGCGCGCGCCACGGCCGCGTCGACGCTGACGTTCCAGTTCGGTGTGGTGCCGGACGGGCAACAATGGGCCCGGCTGACGGTCGACGGTGTCGAGAGCCAGCTCGTCGACCGGACCAAGACCCCGCCGACGTTCGATCCCACCCAACGGATCGCGGTGCCGGCATGAGCGTGGTGAACGACGTCCAGCCCTCCGCTCCGAGCGACGCCGAGCGGGGCAGGCCAGCACTACTCGCCGAGATCGATCGACTCAAGACGGTGCTCGGTGGCCACCTCGCAGAGTTGCCGGTACACCCGCCGCCACACCCGTGCGCTGCGGACGGAATCGCCGATACCCTCGGCTTGTCGCCGTTCGAACGCGACGTATTGCTACTGGCGGCCGCCATCGAACTCGACAGCGAGGCAGCCCAACTGGTGGCGGCGTGCGGCGGAAGCAGCGATGGCCGTCCGACCCTCGGGCTGGCCCTTGCGGCATTACCCGATGCGCACTGGGACGCGGTGTCGCCCGAACGCCCACTACGCCGCTGGCGGTTGGTCGATCTGGCCGGTGCAGGACCGCTGGTGACGCGGACGCTGGTGATCGACGAGCACGTGCTGCACTGCCTTACGGGCATCGCAGACACTGCAGGAAGCCTGGACGGGCTTGCGCTGCCGCCAATCTCACCCGTCGTGCTGATGCCCAGCCAGCGGACGGCGGTCGAGGAGCTCGCGCGGGCGGCGGCTGCGCTGCCCGGCCCGGTGCTGCTGCGCGTCGATGGCGAAGACCGCGATGCGGCGATCGCCGCCGCCGCGGCCATCGCGCAGCGGCTCGGCCTGACGCTGCTTCGGGTTCGGGATGTGAAGCTCGCCGATGTCGATCTCTCCACGGCCGCAACACTGCTCGACCGTGAGGCCGTGATGGGTGCTCGGCTGGTCCTCACCGGAGATCAGCGGCTGCTGTCGCAGCTCGGGGCGCCCATGGTCGCCACCACCAACCCGGACGTCACAGATTGCGGCTCTCGGACCGTGCTGGCCCACACCGTCAACCTTGCAGGGGCCACGGAGCAGACCGAGCGATGGGGTGCAGCGTTGTCGGGGGCGTGGCAGGCAGACGCATCGCTGCGCCGCACCGCCGTCGACCTGGCCCACCACTACCGGCTGCCTGCACGTTCCATCGACGCCATCGCCGCGGAGTGGGCCGCCGCCACCGACCACAGCGCAGGCGAACTGCAACGTCTGACGCGAGAGCGGGCTCGGGTCGGTCTCGGCGGGCTCGCCGACCGTGTCGAGCCCCGTGCCGGTTGGGACGACCTGGTCGTGCCCGAGGGGCTCGCCTCGCTGCTGCGCGACCTGACCAATCAGGTCCGGGGCCGCAGCGTCGTCTACGAGGACTGGGGTTTCGGGTCTCGGTCGAACCGCGGCTTCGGCATCAGCGCGCTGTTCGCGGGGGAGAGCGGCACCGGAAAGACCATGGCGGCCGAGGTGATCGCAGCAGAATTGGGCCTCGATCTGTACCGCATCGAACTGTCGGCGGTGGTGAGCAAGTACATCGGCGAGACCGAGAAGAATCTGCGCCGGGTGTTCGACGCCGCCGAAATCGGCGGCGCGGTACTGCTTTTCGACGAGGCCGACGCACTGTTCGGCCGCCGGGGCGAGGTCAAGGACAGCCACGACCGTTATGCCAATTTGGAAGTGGCATACCTGCTGCAACGGATGGAGAACTACCGCGGGCTGGCGATCCTTACCACCAATCTGCGGTCGAACGTGGACCGGGCGTTCCTGCGCCGGCTGCGCTTCGCCGTCCAGTTCCCCTTCCCGGATCAAGCGCTGCGCACCGAGATCTGGCGCAAGGCATTCCCGCCACAGACGCCGACCGAGGGCCTGGATCCGGCGGCGCTGGCCCACCTGCAGATCCCAGGCGGTTCCATTCACGCGATCGCGCTGTCCGCCGCATTCGCCGCGGCCGAACAGGGCACTCCGGTACGGCCCGAGCACGTTCTGTACGCGGCCAGAGTCGACTACGCCAAGGCCGAGCGCACGCTGACCGACACCGAGATGCGGGCCGTCACGGGGACGGTGCGATGACCGAGATGCGGATCGACATCGAGTGTCTCGAGCTTCGGGGACTACCGACGTCTTATCGCGAGACGCTGCCGCCATTGCTCGAACAACACCTCGATGCGCTGGCCCGCGGCGGCACACCCGAATCCGCCGCGGGAGGCGGTGTGGCCATTGTCGCCGACCGGGTGGCACGGGAAGTCTGGCACTCCGTGCAGCACTCGATGCGGCCGCCGATGGCGGGGACGGGAGGTGCGACATGACGTCGCCACGCATGATCAAGGGCGGCATCGTGCAGGTCGATCCGGCCAGCGGAACGCGATTGAAAGTAATTGCGCTGCAATACAATCCCGATTCACTGAGTCGGACTCTGCAGATCCAGGCCAGCGGGACAGAGGGTGGCGATCGATCGCAGGCGCTGCGCCTGCGGGGAGCCGCGGTGGAGACCATCAAGCTCGAGGCCGAGGTGGACGCCACCGACCAACTCGCCGCCGCCGAACCGGCCGCATGCAGTCTCGGCATCCACCCTCAGCTCGCCACCCTGGAACTACTCGTCCAGCCGACTTCGGCAGCGTTGCAGGCGAACGATGCGATGAGCCGTTCGGGTGTGCTGGAGGTGCTGCCCCTCGAGGCCCCGCTGACGCTGTTCGTATGGGGGCGCAATCGAGTCGTTCCAGTGCGCATCACCGACCTGTCGGTGACAGAGGAGGCCTTTGACGTCAACCTCAACCCGATACGGGCGAAGGTCTCGCTCGGCCTGCGTGTGCTCTCCGTCGACGACCTCGGGTTCGACAGCCGCGGCGGGGCACTGTATCTCACCTATCTGCGTTCCCGCGAATCACTGGCTGGACGATCCGCATCGGCCAACCTGTCCGCCCTAGGCCTGGAGGTGATCTGAGATGCCGACCGACCCGATCCAGGCACTGCTGGGCGCCGGCGTGGTGCCCTCGGTGGCGTTCCCGCCAACATCGCGCTACGCGCAGGTTGGTGTCGCGACCTACGCGCGCGTCGCAGCTCCGGGTGAGGAGCCGGTGCCGGTCGCGTTCCTGCGCCGCCGGCTCGCCCCGTCCCCCGAACGTTTCGCCCTGCTCTACGAGTACAGCTGCGTCGAGCGCGACCGCCGTGACCTCGTCGCCGCGGTCCAGCTGAGCGACCCCGAACTGTGGTGGCGGCTCGCCGACGCCAACGGCGTCATCGACCCGGCCACCATGACGATCCCGGTCGGGCGGATCCTGCGAATCACCAATGCCGAGAACATCATCGGACCGGCATTATGACACTTGCACCGCCGCCTGTCCGGCTCCAGATCTACACCGGACCCGCTGTGCCGCTGCCCGCCCCGAAGGTGGTGATGGACGCACTGCGCGAGGTGACCGTCGAATCAGGTTCGGGTGACACCCAGAGCGGCTTCGAGCTGGTCTTCGACGTGCCGAAGAAGTCGCCGCTGAACATCCTGTTCCTGCTCGCCGGCGGGGCGGCCATTCCGGTTATGCGGGTGGTGGTGGCCGTCACCGTCGGAGGCACGACCGAGGTCCTGGTGGACGGCGTGGTCACCCATCATGAGATAAAGACCGACGGACCCACTTCGACGCTACGGGTGAAGGGCAAGGACCTCACCGCGCTGATGGATTACATCCAACTCGACGGGCTGCCGTACCCGGCTATGCCGCCGGCCGCACGAGTACTGCTGGTGCTCGCCAAATATGCGTTCCTGGGTTGCATTCCGCTAGTGATCCCGACAATCGTCCAGGACATCCCGATCCCCATCGGACGCATACCCCGCCACCAGGGCACCGACTACAAGTACGTGGCCGCCCTGGCGGCCGAGGCCGGTTATGCCTTCTACATCGACCCTGGGCCGGTGCCCGGCGTGAGCAAGGCCTACTGGGGTCCAGAGATCCGGATCGGCGTGCCGCAGCCTGCGCTCAACGCCGGGCTGGACGGCCCGCATGACAACGTCACGGCGCTGAACTTCACGTTCGACAAGGAGAAGAAGGAGTTCCCGGTGGTGTTCATCCAGGAATCCACCACCAAGGCGCCGATTCCTATCCCGCTCCCGGACATCAGTCCGTTGAATCCACCCCTTGGCGTCGTGCCGCCGCTGCCGCCGAAGATCAAGTTCCTCAAGGACACGGCAAAACTCAATCCGCTCGGCGCGGTGCTCAAGGGCCTGTCGTATGCCGCGGGGCACTCCGACGTCGTGTTCGCCACGGGTTCGCTGGATGTCGCGCGATACGGGCGCGTGCTCAAGTCCCGCCGGCTCGTCGGTGTGCGCGGTGCCGGCGATGCGTTCAACGGCCTGTATTACGTGACTCAGGTGACGCATCAGATCAAGCGGGGCGCGTTCACGCAGAGCTTCGGTCTGGCCCGAAACGGGCTGCTGTCCACGGTGCCGGCGGTACCGGCATGACCACGCTCGATTCGCAGACCAACAGGGTCGCGTACTACGGCAAGTATCGCGCCACCTGTGTCAACAACATCGACCCGATGCTGCAGGGCCGCATCCAGCTGATCGTGCCCGACGTCAGTGCCGTTGCGCCGACGTCGTGGGCCATGCCGTGTTTCCCGGTCACCGGCATCCAGAACGGGGTCTTCACCGTACCGCCGATCGGGGCGGGTGTGTGGGTGGAGTTCGAACAGGGCGACCCCGATTACCCGATCTGGGTGGGCGGCTACTACGCCCCGGCCGACGTGCCTGCCGCCGCCCGGTTGGTGCCGCCGGGCCTGTCCGGCTTCACCTTTCAGACAACGCTGCAGAACAGCATCACCGTCAGCGACACCCCGGGACCCACGGGCGGCATCCTGATCAAGACCACCACGGGGGCCATGATCGCGGTCAACGATCTCGGCATCACCATCAGCAACGGCAAGGGCGCGACGATCACCATGGTCGGCCCTGCCGTTGACATCAATGTCGGCGCCCTGACGGTGATTTGAGGTCCCTGCCGATGCCCACTCCGATCCTCCATCTCGGCGCCACGGTGATGTGCACACACGCCGGCAGCGCACAGGCGGCCAGCCCCTTCCCGCGCGTCACGGTCAGCGGCCAGCCCGTCGTGACCCTGTCCACGGTGTACGTCATTGTGGGCTGCGCGCTGACGTCGACGCCCACTCCGCCGTGTGTCGCCGGGCAGTGGGTGGTGGGCGCCGTCCGCGTGCTGGCCGGCGGCGTACCGGTGGCCGTGCAGTCGGGTACCGCGATCGCCACGCCGACCGGCACGCCGATGCTGCCGTTGGTCGTACAACCGAGGGCGATGGCGACATGACCGTCGACTTCCCCTGGCAGCTCGACGGCCGTGGCCGCACCGCCGTCACCGACCAGGACGATCACATCCGCGACCTCATCGAGCAGGTGCTGTTCACCACGCCGGGAGAGCGGGTGATGCGGCCCGACTTCGGCAGTGGGCTGCTGGCCATGGTGTTCGAGCCCGGCGGTCCCGAAGCGGCCGCCGCCGCGCAGTACCTCGTGCAGTCGGCGCTCGAGCGGGAACTCGCCGATCTGATCGCGGTCCAGGCCGTCGAGGTCGAAGCGATCGATGCGGCCATCGTCGTCACCGTCTCCTACGTCGTTCGCCGCACCCAGACCCAATCGGTCGCGACGTTCTCGGCGCCGGGCGGTGCACCATGACGATGTTCGCGTGCGGCAACGCCCGCCGACTACTCGCCGTGAAGCTGGCCGGAGTGCTCGACGGCATCGAGTACGTCGAGGTCCGCGACACTGCGGAGACCGATCCAGCGAAAAAGGCACTGCGACAGCGCACTTTGTACGTGCGGATGCTCAAGCCGGTGACCGCGGTCCCGACCGTTGTGATCGACGGCGGCGAACGCATCGCGAGCGTCGACGTGCAGTGGGCGTTTGCGGCGACCGCACTGCCTGCGGCTGAGGCCTATCTGGCAGTCGACCTCGACGAGCCCGACCATGTGCTCGTCGTGCGCACCGCCGAGCGCGGTGACTTTTCGCGCTACCGCCTGGCCTTGGTTGCCACTCCTGGCAGCGACGACCCGCCGGCGGGGTTCGACCCGCTGCTCGCCGAGGTGACGTTCTCGTTCAAGGCCGAATGCCCAAGCGATTTCGACTGCAAAGAGGACTGCGCGTGTCCGCCGCAGACGCACACCGCGCCGACGATCGACTACCTGGCCAAGGACTTCCAGGGCTTCCGCCGCATCATGCTGGAGCGGATGGCCCAACTGGCGCCCGGCTGGACGGAGCGCAACGCCGCCGACGTCGGTGTCACCCTGGTGGAACTCATGGCCTACGTCGGAGACGAGCTCTCCTACCGCCAGGATGCCGTCGCCACCGAGGCCTACCTCGGCACCGCCCGCTCGCGCATTTCGCTGCGCCGGCTCGCCCGCCTCGTCGACTACCGGATGCACGACGGCTGCAACGCCCGCACCTGGGTGCAGGTACACGTCCAGGCGCCGGCCGTCATCCTGCCGCAGGGCACGACGCTGCTGTCGACGGTGCCTGGCCTCCCGTCCCGCATCGCACCGGATTCGCCGGACCATCACGCCGCGCGGGACGCCCATCCCGTGGTATTCGAAACGGTCGAGGAGGCCGTTCTGGATGACGATCTCAACGAGATGCGGCTGTGGATGTGGGGAGACCTTGACTGCTGCCTACCCGCGGGTGCCACCACGGCCACGCTGCGCGGGCATCACCCGGCGCTACGGGCAGGCGACGTCGTCGTCATCGCCGAAACCATCTCTCCCACAACGGGTAAGGCTGCGGACGCGGATCCGGGTAGACGCTTCGCGGTGCGTCTGGTCGACGTGAGTGATGGCGCGGACCCGTCAGGCGCACTCTTCCCAGGCGGAACCACCGAGATCACCCACCTGCGCTGGCGCGACGAGGACGCGCTGCCCGGGCCGGTGTGCCTGAGCGCCGGGGAGCAGGAAACCGCGTGCGTATGGGGCAACATCGTGCTGGCCGACCACGGCGAGACGGTGCCCGACGAAGAGCTCAGCCCGCTCGAGGCACGGAACCCCGTGTTGATCCCGCGGGGTGACGACGGGTGCGGGGACACCGCGGCCGAGGCCTTGCCACCGCGCTACCGTCCCACGTTGCAGCAACGGCCCCTGACCCGCTGCGTGGCCGCGCCTGCGGAGGTGCTGACGGAGTTGCCGTTCACCGCGGTGCTGGCCGCCGAGCTGGCCACCGGTCAATCGGGTGACCAGTTGGAGGCCGCGTTCGCCGTACTCGACCTGCCGATGCCGGACGGCAGCGCGATCCGGGGCGTCGCGCCGCTGTGGTCGGTCAGTTCGTCCGGCCGGGCGTGGCTGCTACGTGAACGTGACGGCATGCTGCAAGTGCTCGCCGAGGCAGCGCCCGCGGCATGCGCGCTGGGCACCGACACAGGCGGCGCACGGCCCGCGCTGTCCCTGCGCGGGGTGTACGCGGCCAGGACCGATACCTGGGAACCGGTCGTCGATCTGTTGGGCAGCAACAGGTTCGATCGGGACTTCGTCGCCGAGACTGAGTTCGACGGCGTCGTCACGCTGCGGTTCGGCGACGGCGAACACGGCCTGCGCCCACCGGTGGGCACGGAGTTCTCGGCCACCTACCGGGTAGGCAACGGCGTGGCGGGCAACGTGGGCCGGGCCGGCCTCGCCCACGCCGTCACCGCGGTGACCGCCATCGACAAGGTGATGAATCCGTTGCCGGCCGGGGGCGGGGCGGAACCCGAAACCGCCGACGAGGTGCGCCGCGACGCTCCCTACGCGTTCGCCGTGCAGCAGCGTGCCGTCACCGAGGCCGACTACGCCGAGGTCAGCCAGCGCAACCGCGAGGTGCAGCGGGCGGCTGCCACCTTCCGCTGGACCGGTTCGTGGCACACGGTTTTCGTGACGGCCGACCGGTTCGGCGGCGGTCCCGTCGACGCCGCGTTCGAGGGCAGGCTGCGCGACTGGCTGGAACGGTTCCGGATGGTGGGCTATGACCTGGAAGTCGACTCGCCGGTATTCGTTCCGCTCGACATCAGCCTGCACGTGTGCGTCGTGCCCGGGTACTTCCGGTCCGACGTGGCCAGCGAGTTGCGGGCGGTGCTCTCCGACGGTGTGCTGTCCGACGGGAGCCTCGGGCTGTTCCATCCCGACAACCTCACGTTCGGGCAACCGGTCTACCTCTCGTCGGTGCTCGCCGCCACCCACGCCGTACGCGGAGTGCAGTCGGTGAAGACGACTCGGTTTGAACGCCAACGCCTTCCACAGACCAGCGGGCTGGCCGACGGGCTGCTGCCCATGGGTCGGTTGGAGATCGCCAGGCTCGATGACGACCCCAACTTCCCCGAACGCGGCGTCCTCGAGCTGACTTTCGGAGGTGGCTCGTGAACGGGATCTCGGGGCCGGGAACCTGCAGTTGCTGCACCGGCCTGACGGTGCGGACGCCCGGTGTCGTCGAGAACCGGCCCGGCCTTGCCGAGGTCCGGTATCGATCGGGTGTGCACGGCGACTTCCTGGCGAGCATGCTGGCCAGGCTGTCCAGCGACGGCCAGCCGGCGCTTGCCGGGCTGCGCACCCGCGACGGCGACGACCTGACGATCGCGCTGCTCGACGCCTGGGCGGTGGCATGCGACGTACTGACCTTCTACACCGAGCGGCTGGCCAACGAGTCCTACCTGCGGACCGCCACAGAGCGCACGTCGCTGCAGGAGCTCGGGAAGCTCGTCGCCTACCCGTTGAGTCCGGGCGTGGCGGCAGCGACCTGGCTCGCCTTCGCCCTCGAACGGCCACCCGCCCTGCCTGCCCTGGATCCTCCGGATCCCGGTCAGGTGCCGCCGGAAGTACCGGACGCGGTGATCCTTCCCGTCGGGCTGCGGGTGCAAAGCGTGCCAGGACCTGGCGAGCAGGCGCAGACCTTCGAGACGGTCGAACAGATCGAGGCGCGGCCCGAATGGAACGCCCTTCCCGTGGTACGAACCCACCAGTACCTGCCCGCGTTGGGCCGGACCGACGCCTGGTTGGACGGCGTCGGGCTGAACGTCGCCAAGGGCGACGCCATCCTGTTCGCCGAGGACGACCCGATCAACGATCCCTGGGACGTGCAGTTGCTCACCGAAGTGGCCATCGACGCGGCGCGTATGCGCACCCATGTGGTCTGGGAGTCCGCCCTTGGCTCCTACCCGCCGCCGAACGAACCCGCCGCATTCGTGCTGCGCAAGCGGCTGGCGGTATTCGGCCACAACGCGCCGGTGTTCCGGGCGATGAACGCTACGTTCCGCGCAGGCTATCAGGTCGCCGCAGGGATACCGGTGGACCTGAACGCGCCGCAGTGGCCCAATTTCGTTGCGGTCACCACCGATATCGCCGGCAACACCGTCGTCGACCTCGACGGGCCGCACCCCGACGTGGTGCGGGGCTCGTGGTTGGTGCTCAGCCAGGACGGTACCGGCTTCTATCGCGGGCTGTACGAGGTAGTGCAGCGCGCCGAACTGTCACGCGCCGAATTCGGGATCTCCGGTAAGGTCACTCGGCTGACACTGGCGGGGACGGCACACGCGTTCGGCACGCCGCGTGAGGTCACGGTGATGGCGGTCGCCGACCCGCTGACCGTAGTGGAGGCTCCCGACGACACCGCCGTCGGCGGACCCGTCGTGGTGGTCGACGGCGACGCCGCCGAGATGTCCGCGGACCGGACCGTGGTACTTGCCGGCACCGCGGCCGACGGGACCGCGCAATCCGAGGTGATCACCATCAAGACCGCGACGCGCAATCCCGACGGCCGGACCACCCTGACCCTGCGCTCTGCGCTGACGAAGTCCTATGTTCGTGCCACCGCAGTCGTTTTCGGCAACGTTGCGCACGCCGGCCACGGCCAGACCATCACCCAGATCCTGGGGTCGGGGGACGCTCGGCGCCCGTTCCAGACGTTTGCGGTGCAGCAGGGACCGCTGACCTTCGTCCCCGATGACAGCCCCTCCGGTGCCACCTCCACGCTGCGCGTCGAGGTCGACGGCGTGTGCTGGTCCGAGCTGGCCACCACGTTCGGCTCCGCGCCGCCGGATCGGGTGTTCGTCACCCGAGAGGAACCCGGTGGGAGCCGCAGCGTGGTATTCGGCGACGGTCAGCGCGGCGCACGACCGGCGACCGGCTCCAACAACGTGCGCGCGACGTACCGCATCGGCATCGGGACGGGCGGCAACCTACGCGTCGGGCAGCTCAGTCAGGCGCTGGACCGGCCGCTGGGTCTGAAGGG
Organism: Mycolicibacterium psychrotolerans; assembly: GCF_010729305.1. Lineage (NCBI taxonomy): Bacteria > Bacillati > Actinomycetota > Actinomycetes > Mycobacteriales > Mycobacteriaceae > Mycobacterium > Mycolicibacterium psychrotolerans. Next base: position 3,482,545 of record NZ_AP022574.1, read on the forward strand.
CGTGTCCAACCCGGTCGAGGCCACCGGCGGTGTGGATCCACAGCAGGAATCCGATGCGCGGCTGTCGATCCCGGTCGGCGTGCGCACCTTGGGCCGCGCGGTGTCCCTGCAGGACTTCGCGGACTTCGCCCTGGCCTTCACCGGAATCGGAAAGGCGGCCGCGACCGTGTTGTCGCTGCGGGGTGTGCGCACCGTCGTCGTCACGATCGCCGACAAGGATGGCTTCGCTCCTCCGGACACGACCGTGGCGCGGCTTCGGGATTCGCTTCGGGGACAGTCAGATCCGCACGTACGAGCAGTAGTGCTACCCGTGGTGAAAGTCGACCTGAGGCTGGCACTGACGGTCCGGACCGACCCACTGCGCGAGAGCGCCGCGGTGTTGAGCGCCGTGGCGGCGGCGTTGCGCACCGTGTATGGACACAGCGCAGTCAACGTAGGGGCGCCGGTACACCAGTCGGCGGTGATCGCGACGGCCGCTGCGGTGCCGGGCGTGGTCGGCGTCGACCTCGATCGGCTCTACCGCGCGGGCGACGCACCGTCGTTGCAACAGCGGGTGCTGGCCATGGCCGCACACGATCAGGGTGATGAGCCGGTGGCCGCGGAGCTGTTGGGACTGCCGGCGGACGGGTTTGACTGGCTCTGGGAGATGACATGAGTACGCCCATCGAAACACCAACCGGCCAAGAGCTTTTCGATCTTCTACCCGTAGTGCACCGGCTACGTGACGGCGAGCACGGCCAGGTGCTACGCGCGCTGATGGAAGTGCTCGGCGAACAGGTCGACGTGCTGTCGGAGGAGATCGCCCAGCTCTACGACGACCAATTCATCGAAACCGGCTCGACGTGGGCGGTGCCGTACCTGGGCGACCTCGTCGGCTATCGCGTCCGGCACGGGCAGGCGCCGGTGGTACCGTCCCAGCGCGCCGAAGTCGCCAATACGATCGCGTACCGGCGTCGTAAGGGCACCGTGACTGTCGTCGAGCAGCTCGCACGCGACGTCACGGGCTGGCCGGCACGCGCCGTGGAGTTCTTCGAGCGGCTCGTCGCGACGCAGTACATGAACCACGTCAGGCCGCACGCCGTGGCCACGCCGGATTTCCGCGACCACGAGAGCCTCGGGTGGGTGACCCGCCTCAACGGTGCCTTCGACGACCTCGCGCACACCGCGGACGTGCGCCGGATCGCGGCGGCCAAGCCGGCCACATCCGGCCGATACAACATCCCGAACGTGGGCGTCTTCCTGTGGCGCGTAGAGGCCGTGCCGATTGCGGGCTCGCCGCTGGTGCCCTTGGCGGCCGACCCGTTGAGGTTGCGCTTCGACCCGTTGGGCGCCGATACCCAACTGTTCGCACAACCGCGGGTGGAGGACGAGATCATCCACGTGGCAACCCCGGTGGACATGCCGCTGCCGCTGGGGGTGCGGTATCTGGGCGACCACGTCGCGACGTACTACGGCCCCGGCCGCAGCATCGTGCTCGAACGGCAGACGGGCGCCGCCGCGACACCGGTACCGCTGATCGAGATGTGCGTGTGCGACCTGTCCGACGATCCCTCCACCGGCGGTTGGGCGCACCAGCCGCCAGTCGGCGAGATCGCCATCGACCCCGGGCTCGGCCGCGTGTACCTGGGCGCCCCGCTGGATGCCGGTACCCGCTTGGTCGCGAGCTTCTCTGTCGGACATGCGATTCCCGTTGGCGCCGGAGCGGCGCGGGCGGATACCGCGGCCGGGGTAAACCCGATCATCGCCGTCGACCACGGGCAGAACCTGCAGCCCCGACTGAACGCGGTCGCGTCCGGCGGGACGGTGCGCATCACCGACAGCGACCGCTACGAGCAGGCCGTCACGGTGACCACGGTCTCGGGTCCGGTCGGCAAGCCCGACACCGTTGTGCAGCTCGTCGCAGGTGAGGGGCAGCAGCCGCTGATCGTCGCGCCGATCGCGCTGCGACTGCAGATGCAACCGCGCACCACGGTGGTGCTCGATGGGTTCACGATCGCGGGCGGGCCGGTGGTGCTCGAGGAAACTGGCGACCGCGAGCCGCGCACCGTGGTGGTGCGCAACTGCACTCTGGTTCCAGGCGTCGAGCGCACCGCCGACGGGGAGCCGAAACGCCCCGAACGCGCCAGCCTGGTGTTGCTCGATCCATGGGCCACCGTTCAGATCGAACAGAGCATCGTGGGACCCATTGTGGCAGTCGCGGGTTCACGAGTGGTGGTGCGGGATTCGGCGATCGATTCATCCGACCAGGCCGCGGTGGCGGTATGTGGGCGTGCACCGGTGGCCGGTGGACTACGCACCGTGACCGGCGTTGCCGACCTGGCCGTCGGCGACGGCACCGAGCCGGCCGGCGAGGTCGATCTGCACGAGTGCACCGTGATCGGCGGGATCCACTGCACCCAGCTCGACGCATCCAACACGCTGCTGATCGCCGAACTGGCCACCGGCGACCCGCGCCCGGTGGCGGTGCATGCCCGCCGGCGTCAGGTGGGGTGTGTGCGGTATTCGTACCTGCCCGAGGAATCTCGGGTCGGCAAGAGGTACCGGTGCGCCCCGCACCCGGATGATCCGCTTGCGGTCAGGGCCGCGACCAGGCCGCGGCTCACCAGCCGGCGTTTCGGCGACCCGGCCTACTTGCAGCTGAGCACCGCCACGCCGGATTCGATCCGCACCGGCGCGGACGACGAAAGTGAAATGGGTGTCAGCCATCTGCTGTTCACCCCGCAGCGCGAGGCCAATCTTGCGCTGCGCCTCGACGAATACCTGCGGTTCGGCCTGGAGGCCGGGTTCTGCTATGCGACCTGAGATGGCCACGTGAGAGGGGAGCGGCGACATGGGTGCTGATCTGAGCCGGGTGCGCTTCGACGCCCGGCGGGACCACGCGGGGGTCGTCCTTCAGCAGGGTCGCCTGCTGCTCGACGCCGACTGGAACGAACTGGTCGCGATCGTCGAACGGCGCATCCGGGCGGAGGCGGCCGACCTCGACTCCCCGGGTCCGACGGCAGGCATCGCTGGCGTAGCGGTAGTGCCACGGACGACGCCCGACGCATTCAAGGTGACGCTGGCGGGCGGAGTGCTGTCGATCGGCCGGGGTCGGATGTACGTCGATGGCCTATTGGCCGAGAATCACGGCGTCGGGCCCGACGAGTTCGACCCGTTGCTGCGCGAGCTGCGTGGCACGCAGGACACCCAATACGACAAGCAGCCGTATCCTCCGGGTCCGCCTCCGCTGCCGACGTCAGGCAGCCACCTCGCCTATCTGGACGTGTGGCAGCGGGAAGTCACGCAGATCGAGGCCCCCGACGTGGTCGACGTTGCGATCGGGGTCGACACCACCGCACGGATGCAGACGGTCTGGCAGGTGCGCCTGCACGCCCTTGGCGATGCGAGCGTGTCCTGCGGCACGCTCGACGCCGACATCCCGGGCTGGGAGGCGCTGACCGCTCCATCCGGCGCCCGACTCAGCGTCGACACCATCCCGGTCGCGGCGAGCGACGACCCATGCGAGCTCCCTCCGAGCGGAGGGTATCGGGGGGTGGAGAACCAGACCTACCGGGTGGAGGTCCACACCGGTGGCACGCTGGGCACCGCGACGTTCAAGTGGTCGCGCGACAACGGATCGGTGGTGTCGCCGGTCGTCGAGGTTACGGGCGCGGGGACGGCGGTGCGGGTCGCCTCGATCGGCAAGGACGCCGTGCTGCGGTTCCACGACGGCGACTGGGTAGAGATCACCGATGATCGGCGCGAGCTGGCCGGTATTGCAGGCGAACTACGTAAAGTCACTGTCAACGAGCTGAATTCCCAACTCGAGTTCACCACTGCGCTGCCCGTGGATTTGCGCCCGAACGCGGCGGACGCGGCGGCGCAGCACCTGCGCGCGCGGCGCTGGGATCAACGCGGGCAGATCAAGTCGGCGACCGGGGCCAATCTCGACAACCTGGACTCCGCAATGGCGACCGGAGCCATCACGGTTCCCTCGGCCGCCGGGACCGGTGTGGTCATGGAGGCCGGCATCGTCGTGCGATTCGCCTCCACCGGAGGCGATTTCCGGCCCGGCGACCACTGGGTCTTTGCGGCACGCACCGCTGACACGTCGGTGGAGGAGCTGACCGAGGCGCCGCCGTTGGGCATTCAGCATCACTACGCCCGGCTCGGAGTGCTCACCTTCCCGGATGGCGAGACCGATTGCAGGACAATGTGGCCCGCCGACTGCGAATGTGACGAGGGTTGCGGCGACTGCACGGTCTGCGTGACCCCCGAGTCACATACCTCGGGGACGATGACCATCCAGGGCGCGGTCGACGAGGTCGTCGCGCGCGGTGGGGGCACGGTGTGCCTCCAGACCGGGATGTACCGGCTCGATGGCCCGGTGGTGATCAATCAGGCGTCGTCGGTGACCGTGCGCGGTCAGGGCTTGCGCACGCTTCTGGTCTGCACCGAGGGTGCGTTCCGTGTCACTGGCAGCGCTTACGTCACCCTGGAGGACTTCTCCGTGTTGGCGCCGGGCCTTCCGTCCGCCATTCTGCTGAAAACCACGGCCGCGGTCACTGTTCAGCGGCTGACCATCGTGACGGTGGGCAACGCCGATCAGGGCGGCACCGCAGTGACGCTCGGCGGCGTCGCGCTGCGTACCGCCATCCGGGACAACGCGTTCCTGGTGGGCACCGCCGTCACCGGTGGCTTCGATGACACTCCGCTGCTGACAGCGGAACTCACGGTCAGTGACAATCTGATGGTCTGCCGCGAACGGGGGGTGGACATCCAGGGTCCCGTGGCTCACCTGTTGGGCAACCGCACGACCGGCAACGCGGTGCTGCGCTGCCGCGGGGTCGGCATCCGGCTTGCCGGGGCGATCTCGCCAGGCCACGGCTGCGACGTGCGGGAGAACATCGTCGTCGTCGCAGGAGTGGGTATCGCGGTTGGGTCGTCGGGCTTCACGGTGGCTGACAACGACGTCACTGGTACCCCCGATAGCATCGAATTCCGTTCCGCCGGTATTGAAGTGTTGCCGTCGACGTTCGCATCGGCGGTTCCGGGACCGACCCGGATCACCGCGAACCGGGTCCGCGACGTCGGTGGCGGCGCCGTTCGTGTGCTGGCTTCGGTCAGCTCACTCGAGATCAGCCACAACCTGGTCGAGCGCGCGATGCACGGCATCGTGATGGAGGAACGCGGCGGGACATCCTCGGTGGCCGCCGTCGACAACACCGTTCTGGACGTCGGATCCCGGGAGTCGGACGACAAGGACGGCGCCTTCGGTATCAAGCTGGTCGGTTCGATGCGGGCCGTCGTAGAGTCCAACTGCGTCAACGGCGTCGGCGCCGCGCGGGAGGTGTCCGGAGCCGCTACGGGAATCCTGGTGCTCGGGTGCCCGGACTCGCGCGTTGCGAGCAACTCGGTCGACAGGATCGGCATGCTCGAAGATCCGGGGGAGGACGTCGGTATCGCGGTGATGGGCCTGATCGCGCGAACTCAAGTCTCGAGCAACCAGGCCCGCCGCCAGCCATCGGACATCGACAGATCGACAGCGTTCCGGGGACTGCTCATCGGCAGCCAGGCCGACGGCCGAGAGCCAGGGGCCGATCTGGTGGCCGGCTACGTCGTCGGCAACGCCGCAGTACCCACCGTGGTCGGACCGTACTCGGTGCACACCTTCGAACTGCGAGAAGCTGCGGCGGTCATCGTCGACACCAACATCGTCTCCGGCGGCGGCCGCGCACCGACGGGGATCGTCGGTGTCGGCCGCAGCGACGCGATCCTCACCGGAAACCAGATCCGAAGCTGGGGGGAGGCGCCGGCGCTGTTGGTGGCAGCCGGCTCGATCGCCGTCAACGCCAACCGGTTGAGCGGCGGTGGCCGCGAGTCGTGCGCGCTCATTGTCAACTCGGAACGGATTACCGTGCTCGGCAACATCACGAGTGCGGGCACATCCGTCAACGGCTTGCCTCTCGGTGCCCCATGGCAAGGCCTCAACGTCGACGGCGTCGTCTAACGGAAAGGACGCGAATATGCCCAATGTCTTTGTGGCCCAGGATCGGATCAACCTGGAGGGGCTTGGTGATGCCCTCCTGCTGTCCCGGGTGTCGGCGAAGAACCGCCAGCATGCGCTCCTGGAAATCCAGCGCGCCAACCCGGGACTGCACTTCGACCGCATCGACCCCGGTACCGTCGTCGTCGTCCCGTCTGTGGAGGGACTGAGGGCCAGGTCGACCGAGGATCCGATTGGTGTCGCGGCCGACGATCAGATCCAACGGCTTACCGACGGCCTGGACGGCCTCACCGCGGCGGCCGAGCAGGGGGAGGGGGACCGGAAGGCCGAAACAACGCGTCAGCTCGCTGCGCTCGACGAATTCCTGGCCACGGGGGTGCCAAATCAGGTGCCCGAGCTGGCCCAGATCGCCGACTCCGCGCGCTCTACGCTCAAACGGGACGCGACGGCGGGCAGAGTGCAGCTCAATTCGCTGCGCGCGGCCCGCGACACCTGGCTGGAGCAACTGGCTCAGTTGCGCTGGCTTCTGTGACTTCTCACGAGCTCACGTGAATGCGCTCATCGGCGGGCCGGCCCTTATCGCAGGTTGAAAACGCAGAGCCAGTTTGGGAGCTGACACCGTCTTCGCATGAGACGGAGATCGGCCAGTAATTGCGGAGGAAGGTATGCGGGCGTTACAGCAGAAGGCGAAGGTCGCCAAGAACGGGGGCGGCCGTTCCGCAACTCCTGGCACAGATCCAGATGCGGAGATCGGGTTGGGTGAACCGCAGATTCTTCAGAGGTCCGGAATCGCGCCGCTCATCGGACATGATCTTAGCCGCGTTCCCCTGCATCCGCGGATACGGCCGGCAATCCAAGCCAAGCTCGTGGTCAATCGGCCGGGTGACCGATACGAGCAGGAGGCAGATCATGTTGCCGAGCAGGTGATGCGCCAGCCGGAAAACGAGCAGCACGCATGCGCGTGCGGCGGCAGCGCGGAGGCAGACAGATCGTGCGAGGAGTGCAAGAAGCAGTCCAGCGGAACGGCCTCGGGAACGGCGCTCCAGCGTCAACCGTCCTCCCATGCGGCGGCAGCAGGCGGCGAGGCGCCGGCTAGCGTGCGTTACACGCTCTCCGCGCCCGGTCGGCCGCTGGAGCATTCCACGCGCAGGTCCATGGAAGATCGCTTTGGCGTGGATTTTTCCGCGGTCCGCATTCACACTGACCGCGCCGCGGAGACGAGCGCACGAGCCGTGGGCGCGCGGGCTTACACGGTTGGTCGCGATATCGTGTTCGGCCCCGGGGAATTTGCGCCGGACGGCGCGACAGGGCGGCTGCTGCTGGCGCACGAACTCACCCATACGATTCAACAGACCGGCACCGCCGCGCCGCCGATCGCCGTGCTGCAGCGCCAGATTGGCGATCCGTTGGAGGGCTTGGATCTCCCTGACCCCAGCGCCGTCCAATCGATCGTGATCGACACGGAGTCGTACCGCACGCGCTTTCGCACCGTGGGCGGGACGACTTACGACGGCACGGTGACCAGCCGCAGGACGACCTTCGAACCCGGTGACTACATACTCAAACAGGCCAGCGGCAAGGATCCCAGGGCCACTTGGAAGATTTTCAATACCGACCACACCATCTATCGCGGAGGGCTTGAATTCGAGGTACTTCTCAACGGCGTAGCTTTCGAGAACTTGTCCTATACGCCTGAGATCTCGTTGAAGGTCGTGAGCGGCTTGCTGCCGAAGCTCATCGACGTGGAAGCCCGTATCAAGCAGATCCAGGATGGCATCACCAAGGGCCTCAAGGATCCCGTGATCGTCGGGATGTTCGAGGACATTCCGACGGAACAGGCGGAGGCCTTCGTAAAGCGGCTGCGCGAAGAAAAGGTGGGCGATATGCAGCTGCTCGACAAGCTGGATCACTATGTCGACGGCGAGGACAACGTTACGCTGCACCAACTTCTCTCGCGGCTGAAACTACAAGCCGGCGGCACGAAATCGGCTGCGGCCCTAGCCGATGCCCCGCAACTGGCCTGGCACGACGTGATGGGATTCTTCGAACAGCAAGCGGTGTTCAGCGTGACTGCCGTCGGCAACGGCAAGTATCGCATTCGCTACATGGGGGGCGTCGCCAGCGGATTGTACGGTTCGCCCGAATATTCCGAGGTTCAGTCGATGGGACGCAGGGACCGACTGAACATCATGACCAGCGGTATTGAGGTGGATGCGGATCAGCCCATCATCGTGCACGATTACGACAACGACCGCCAAGTGGTTTTGACGGCGGAAGACCTGATCGCGTATCAGCACGCCGGTGTTCGCAAGTTTCTGCAGGACATCGGCACGATCGCCGCGCTGGCGACGCCCGCTGGCGCCGAATCGGTGGGGGCCAAGGTGCTGCAATACGGCGTTCAGATCGCGAGTATGGCCACGCTGATCGTGGATGAAAACAAGCTCAACATCAAGAAGTGGTTCCCGAAATGGGGGCCGGCCATCATCGACGCCAGCGAGAAGATCAAGCTGGCCATCGCTGTTGTCGGGGTCGCGCAGTTGGTGCAGGGAGGGTGGAAGTTGTTCGCGAATCTGCGGCGGCTACGGTCGGCGCGGTCGGCGATGGACGAGAAGGCGGTGGTTTCGAGCGCCGAGGAATTGACGAAGGCCGAACGGCAGGCTGCCAACCTGGAGGCGAATGCTGACAAGTTGCTCAATCAGGCGGACATGGCCCGCAAGGAGTTGGGCTTGGCCGAAGAAGCGGCGGAAGCCGGGCAGAAGGTCGAAGGCGGCGCCAAGGCAGGCGTTGTTGAAGCGCCCAGTCCTGCGACTCCCTCTGTTTCGCCATCCGTGAAGACGCAGGTTATCGACGCGGCGATCGGCAGGGCGCAGTTCAGCGGCGATTTCGCAAGCCTCGCGAACCGCGAGCTGGCCGACGCGGCGCAGAACCGCGGGCGGCTGCGCCTTTCGAAGATGCCTGGGTACAGCGTCGAGGTCCCGATCGAAGGAACGGATCACTTTCTGGCGCGCAACGCGAGCGGCGGCTGGTGCCTGTTCTCGGGAACGCCGAAGGGTTGCGGCGCGATCACGGTGGCCAAGACGGTGGATGAGCTGTTCGAGGAGATCGGCCGCGAGGTGGGAACCAGCAAGATCACCACGCGCATGGGCTCGTCGGCCAAAGTCGACATCGCCAAGGCGGTGCAGGACGCGAAAGACGCCGGATTTGTGGGCGCGGCCGGCGAACCCCTGGGAGTGGACTTGGCGGTGCAGCCGCATAGCGCCGCGCCAGCCACGCGGAAGGCGCTCGGCGTCAGCGGCAAAGACGTCCAATCGTCACACCACGGGCCGACGGCGGCGCTCAAGGACGTCGAGGGATACAGTCGCGGGGGCGCGTTGACCGTGCTCTTACCGCGCGCCACGCACAAGGCTTTCGACGATACGTGGAAGGAATGGTCCATCGCCCAGCGCCAGGCCGGCAGGACCCAGGCCACCGTCAAAGAGTTCCTCGGAATCGTGGACCAGGCGATCGAAAAAACGCCCGGCATCGAAACTCGGACCAAGGGGGCAATGTCGACGGTGCTGTTCAATGAGCTCTACCGGGATCTCGGTCTGCAGCCCGATGACCTGATTACACTGCCCTATCGGAATATCAAGTGAGTCAGTGATATTCCTCATCCAATAGTATCGGCATTCCATCGAGGTGACGGGCCGACCGGTGAGAGCGCCACAGTCAGGGGTGTGGCCTGGCGCTGTCAGATTGTTCTGGAACGTAGGGCGAGAAGTCGGACAGCTCTCAGGTATTCCCGGATTACTCCCAACTAGTTCCGGATCGGACACGAGGTGAGGATCATCGGCACTCGACGAGTTCGCCCGCAGGTCCCTAATGCCGATAAGCCGGGTGTGGCCTGGCGCTGTCAGATTGTTCTGGAACGTAGGGCGAGAAGTCGGACAGCTCTCAGGTATTCCCGGATTACTCCCAACTAGTTCCGGATCGGACACGAGGTGAGGATCATCGGCACTCGACGAGTTCGCCCGCAGGTCCCTAATGCCGATAAGCCACATTATGTCAGGCAAAGTACGTCGTGTTGCCTGGCGGCCCAACGACCGGCGGGACGTTGACGCTCGCCTCCCGAGCGCGGAATTCGATGCTCGTAACGGCTTTACTCGGATGCTTCTTGCGATGACGCCTCGGCCCGGACGGGCTGGTGCCGATCCGCGGGTTGCCCGGCGCTATTGGTCAGCCGTGGCGGGCCGCCTCTTGGACCAGTTGCACTCGGGATTTGAGCCCCAGCTTCGTGTAGATGTGCGTGAGGTGCGTCTCCACCGTGCGGGGCGAGACGAACAACCTCGACGCGATGTCCTTATTGGCCAACCCTTCGCTGAGCAGACGAACGACGTCGCGCTCGGTGGGAGTCAGTGCCGCCCAGCCCGTTGGGGGGCGTTTGCGCTCCCCGCGACCACGCCGCACGTAGGCGATTGCCTCGATGGTGGGCAACTCGGCGCCGTCGGCCCATGCCCGGTCGAAATCATCGTCGCCCAGTGCGGCGCGAATGCTCGCGACGGTCGCCTCGTAGTCGGCCTGGTGGACGGCGAACCGCCTCACATTCATGCGAAGCCTCATGGCGTGGGCCGCGCCGAGCAGCCTGGCCGCTTCCTCGAGGCTGCCAGCCCCGGCCGCCGGCGCGGCAAGACATTCCAGAATGTCGGGGATCGCCAGATACGCGCCGAGTTCAGCGGCGAGCGCCAGCGCGTCGTGGCCGTCGCGTTCGGCCCGAGCCCACTCGCCCGCCCTGAGTGCGACCCGGGCCCGCGTCGTCAACGACTCGACGAGGTACCACCCCTTCGCCACGGCGACCGCATCATCGGCGCACCGGTGGGCCGTGTCGGTATCGCCGGCCGCCAATGCGGCCTCGGCCGACAGGTAGACGTACATCTGCTGGATCGTCGGGGCACTGGCCAACTGCTCCAGGGCGATCCGGCACGCGCTGTCGGCCGTCTCGACGTCGCCGGCGGCCAGCGCTCCGACAGCCCGCACGCCCCAGGAGTTGCCGGACCACAGCCCACCGAGTTCCGTCATGGCCGCCATCACCTCGTCGAGCACGACATGGGCCGACGCCACGTCCCCTTGCCGATACAGTGCCTGCGCCTCGTAGTTGACGCTCACCATGCCCCAGACCCGATCGGAATCCGCATCGGCACGCGTCTTCGCTTCACGCAGCATGGCGACCGCCCCGGCGAGATCGCCGGTGATCATGTGAGCCCAGCCGATCCACGTACGGCACTGGTGTGACGTGGTGCGGTCGCCAATGGCATCGGCGACGTCACGGCCTTCCTCCGCAATCGCGAGCAGCGCCTTCGGGTTACCCGCCAGGAACGTCAGCGTCGTCTGTCTGCCCAGAATCTGCGCGAGCATCCAGCGCTCTCCCGACTCGCGTGCGAGCCCGATCGCCTCGCCCAGATAGGCTTCGGCCGGCTCACCGCAGCTGGCGGCGACGAAACCGCGGGCCACGAGGGCTCGCATCAGCAGGGCCGGATCGCCGATGTCGCGGGCGATCGCGAGCGCTTGTTCGACGTCGTCGGTGCCGCCGACGCCAAGGGCGTCCATTTTGAGCACGCCCCTATCGGCCAGCGCCCGCGTCCGCACCTCGGCCGACACCTGGTCGGGCCAACCTTGCTTGGTCGAGAACACCGAGTTGAACCACGCCAAGCCCTCGTGCATCCGCCCGAGCGGAAGCCATACCAGGTGCAACGACGAGGCCAGCCTCAGCGCGGCTTCGTTGTCGGAATTCTCTTGGCACCACGCAAACGCAGCACGGATGTTGTCGAACTCGGCTTCGACGAGTTCCAGTGCGTGTTCGCCACTCGTCTGCGACGCGGACTCGAGCAACTCGGTGAGCCCCGCGTAATGGTCGCGGTGCCGGCTGCGCACCGCATTCGCTTCCCCGGACTCGCTCAACTTCTCCTGCGCATACTGCCGTACGGTCTCCAGCAGTCGGTATCGTGTTCGGTCCGAGGCATTCTCGGTCCCCACGAGTGACTTGTCGACGAGTAGCCCGAGCTGGTCGAGAATTTGAAAGCCCTCCAAGTCGGCACCGCAGCACACTGCTTGCGCGGACTGCAGAACGAACCCGCCGACGAACACCGCCAGCCGTCGAAAGAGCACGCGTTCAGGCTCCGTGAGCAGCGCATGGGACCACTCGACCGACGCGCGCAGCGTCTGCTGTCGCCGCACCGCGCTGCGCGCGCCACCGGTCAGGAGCCGGAAGCGGTCATGCAATCCGTCCATGATCTCGGCCAACGACAGCGCTCGCACCCGCGCCGCGGCCAGTTCGATGGCCAACGGCATGCCGTCCAGGCGGCGGCATATCTCCTCGACAGTGGCCACGTGCCGGTCGGTGAGGATGAAGTCGGATCGCGCTAAACGCGCTCGGTCAGTGAACAATTCGATCGCCTCGTCGGTCAACGACAGCGACGGTACGCGCCAGGTCACTTCCCCGGCGACTCCGACGGGCTCTCGACTGGTCGCCAGAATGGTCAACCGCGGGCACGTGCTGACGAGGCCGACGACGAGTGCGACGATCGAGTAGATCAGGTGCTCGCAGTTGTCCAGCAACACGAGTATTCGGCGCTCCCCGACGAACTTCTGGAGCGCATCCATGGTAGACAGGCCCGGCCGGTCGGCGAGGCCGAGCGCGCGGGCCACCGTCACGGCGACCAGCTCGGGATCCGTGATCGGCGCCAAGTCGACGTACCACACCTCGTCGCCAAACAGGGCCGCCGAGCGCGAGGCGACCTCAATGGCGAGCCGGGTCTTGCCTACTCCCCCCGCACCGGTCAGCGTCACCACGCGGTTGACCTCAAGCAACTGACGCAATTCGGTCAGCTCGGCCTGGCGGCCGATGAAGTTGGTCAACTGGATTGGAAGGTGCTGGTAATGGCCCACTTTGGCGGTCCGCAGCGGCGGGAACTCGGCCCGGATGTCCGGATGACACAGTTGCAGGACGCGTTCAGGGTTCGGGAGGTCACGCAGTTGGTGGGTGCCCAGATCGGTCAGCCAAGCGCCTGCCGGGAGCAGGTCGGCGACCAGCGCCTGGGCGGCCCCCGAGAGCACCACCTGCCCCCCGTGCGCCAGCTCACGCAGCCGCGCAGTTCTGTTGATCGTCGGTCCGATGTAATTCCCTTCGTCGCGCAGGTGGACTTCTCCGGTGTGAATGCCGATTCGCAGCCGAATCGGCCCCAACGGGGCACGCTGCAGGTCCAGTGCGAACGCCACTGCGTCGCTGGCCCGTGTGAACGCGACGACGAAGCTGTCCCCCTCACCTTGCTCGACCGGTCGTACACCGAGATGGGTGCCGACGAGCTCGGTGAGCGTGCGATCCAGCTGAGCGACCGCGGCCGTCATTCCGCCCGGGTCGGCCTCCCACAGTCCCGTAGACCCCTCGACGTCGGCGAGCAGCAGCGTGACCGTTCCCGTGGGCATTTCGCTCATACCAGGTCGCTCCAGTTTAAACATTCGGCCCGCAGACCAGATTCGCTCATGCTAGCCAGCATGCGGCAATCCCCAGGTTCAAAACGTCGGGGAAATCCCGTATCCCGCTGGTCGTGACCTTGGAGTTCCGGCCCGGCCAGCCATCCGGCCCGCTGCGCAACCCATGTCGGAGGACGGGACCGGTCGCCCGAATCTCTGAGTGCTCACCGATGGTCGTGGCCGAACAACCCCCCATCCTCGAATGACGATCCATCCGAGGAGGCAATCATGGCGCAGGCACTCGTCCTTGGCGGCAGCATGGCCGGGCTGCTCGCAGCGCGGACGCTATCCGACTTCTACGATACGGTCACCGTCGTCGAACGCGACGACCTGCCAGAGACTGCTGTCGACAGACGCGGCGTACCCCAGGGGCGCCACATCCACGGCCTGCTGCTGCGCGGTGCGCACGCACTTGAAGATCTACTCCCTGGAATCCTCGACGAACTCGTCGACGGTGGCGCCCGCGTCTTCGACGGGCAGGACTTGTCGCAGCTTTACTTCTGCATGAACGGGCACCTCGCCGTGAGGGCCGGTGCTAGCCAACGGATTCGGACCTACAGCGCGACCCGACCGTTTCTCGAGAGCCATGTACGGCACCGCGTGCGGGCCATCCCGAACGTCACCTTCGCCACGAACCACGATGTGGTGGAGCTGACCGCGAGCCCTAGCGGCGCACGCATTACCGGGGCGCGAGTCGTCGACCGCGGAAGTCGGAAACAGGTGGATGTCTCGGCCGCGCTGGTGGTCGACGCGACAGGGCGTGGGTCACGCACGCCAACGACGCTCGAGCGACTGGGCTACCAGCAGCCCATCGAGGAGCGCGTCACCTCCGACCTCGTCTATCGCACTCAACGACTAAGGATGTCCCCGGAGTCGCTCAATGCGCAGGGCCTGATCGTGTCGCCAGTCCCCGGACGGCCGACGGGGATTGCGCTTGCGGCGGCGGAGCAGGACATCTGGATGCTCTCGGCATTCGGAATGGCCGGCGCCCAGCCGCCCACCGACTTCTCCGAGCTGTGCGGGTTCGCCGAAGAGCTTCTGCCCGCTCAGGTCGCGGCCGCTCTGCGCAATTCCGAGCGCGTCGGAGACATCGTGTTCTACCGCGTTCCGTGCAGCAGGTGGCGCCGCTATGACAAGGCACGCTTGCCCGAAGGACTCCTCGTCGTCGGCGATGCCTTCTGCAGCTTCAATCCGATTTACGGACAAGGCATGACGGTCGCCGCGCTGCACGCGTTGGCTATGCGCGACTGTCTATCCAGCGGTACGCACGACCTTGCGCGACGCTTCTTCCGGGCGGCCGCGAAGCCAACGCGCAACGCGTGGCGGATGGCAACCGGCGCCGATCTGTCGCTGCCTGAGATCCGTGGCGCGCCAACGCTGTCGACCCGGCTCTTCAACCGCTATGTGGACCGCGTGCTGGCGGCCGCCGAACACGACGTCACCGCCTTCGAACAGTTCGTTCTGGTGGCCTGGCTGGTCGACTCGCCGCTCTCACTTCTGCGCCCGTCGATCGTCGGGAGTGCCATCATGGCACATCGAAGGCGAACCGGTCCTTCGGCAGGGGACCCTGCCACGACCCGAAAGCAGCGAACGCTGGTCGATGGGCACTAAGCCGAGGTGGACGACACCGTGACGGTGGCGGACCCAACCGCTTGGCCGCCGACGGCCATCGCATCCAAAGAGGAGGTCTTGAGGTTGCGAACCATCGGCATCAGTCATATGGAAATGTCATCTTGATCTGGACAGCTTGGATCTAATTGATCCGAAAGATGTTGGCTTACATCAAGTTCACGCATGCCAACTTAGCTCGGAAGGGAAATTCTCGCCTATCGCGCAAGGCCGAGGAATGCCATCATCGCCCGTTCGACCTCGACGACTTGCTCCGCTGTCAGCCGGCCAACCCGGACGTGGACATTCGACCTTTTGACGGTTGTGAGCTTGTCGATCATCACGTCACTGTCGTGATCAAGTCCGGACAACCGGCCGTCTCCGCCGGCAATCCGGATGCGCATCAACGGTGCATCCAACAGCGTGCTGGACATGGGAGCAACAGTTACTGAACTCGTGGCAGCAAAGAGGTCATCCTGAACAATCACCGCGGGACGCGGCTTGGTCGCGTAGACGCCCCCCGCTACGGTCCAGATCTCCCCTCTGTTCACTCCTCGTCCCATGGCGCCGAGATGGCCTCAATGAAGTCCTGGTCATCGGAGCTTTCGCCTGCTCGTGCGACCAACGAAGCCTGACGATGCGCCTCGGCGGCAAAACTCTCAGTCCGCACGTCGGGCACCCAGACCTGCAGCGGCCGCAGGCCGCGCTCCCGCATCCGCCGTCGGTACTCGCCGACCCTTTCTCTCACCGCCATGCCGCCATGTTACATGTAACGTCGAGTCCGGCCAGCTCGATCGTCAGATCGGCCGGTGCGGCGAACAAACCTCCGCCACTTCCCCGCGGCATCTCTACTGTTTCACTATCCCAAGCAGGGAGGAATACGGCGGAATCGAATATGGCGGATCACCAGTGAGAGTGCACCGTATCACGTTGTTTACCAACGTCTTTCGTCCCATGTGGTGACCGCGCAGCGCTCAGAGATCGAGGACGACGCGTAGGGCTGCATCGACGCGCCGCATTTCGTCGAAGCTGAGGAACCCGACGCTCTTGCCGAGCCGGCCAGGATCTATCGCTGCAGTCTGTTCAGCAAGCACCCGGGTGTTGAGGCCGCCGATTTCAACTTCGGGTCGGAAGCTGGCGGCACGAGCCGACGTGGACGTCGGTGCAACCAGCCAGGTCGACAGTGGCAATTGATCTGACTGAATAACGACGGCGTAGCGGAAACCGGCCTGTTCGTGACTGCGGCTACCCCGCGGGGCATGCAACTGAAAAACCTCACCACGCACGCAGGGTCTCCATATCGCGCAGCACCTGCATGGCCTCCGCACGATCGGACTCGTCTTCGGCAAGGCGCTCTGCCTCGGCGCGAATCGCCGCGCGGGCCTTCCGGCGTGCGGCATCGATCAGAGCAGATCGAACGGCCGCGGACACAGCGGTGCCGTCTTTGGTCAAGACCTCCAGCGCCTTCGAGGTGTCTTCGTCGGGCCGGAAGGTAATCGTGTCAGCCATAGCGACAGTGTACGACGATTTGTAAGACAGTCGCTGGGTTCGTCCTCTTGATTGTTCTCGGTACAGGTCGAGCTTCGATCTCCACTCGCCCGAATCACGCTATAACAGCTAGCGCGAAGAGCGGGTTTTGAGAATACTCTGGTGGCTATGAATGTGGAAAAGGTATCCAGCACCGACGCCAAGAATCGGCTCAACGCGCTCCTTGCCGATGTGGAACGAACCGGCAAGACGGTCATCATCACCAACCACGGTCGCGATGTCGCGCGCCTGGTGCCCGCCACCCCGACCCCACGGACGTTCGGTCAACTACCGAACCTGTCCGTCCCTGCAGATTTTGACGAGCCGTTGCCCGATTCCGAGCTTGCGCGCTGGGAGGGTGAGGAGTCGTCGTGAATATCCTGCTGGACACACATGTTCTGCTCTGGCTGGTCAGTCAGCCAACCACGTTGGAGGCCGAGGTACTCGGCCAGCTCGCCGACCCCTCAGCCTCCGTGTGGGTGAGCGCGGCATCGGCTTGGGAGATCGCCACCAAGACGCGGCTTGGCCGGTTGGAGGGCTCCACACTGCTGGCGACCTGGGCCAGTCAGTTGGAGGCGATGCGGGTCGATGACCTGCCCATCGGTTCCGACGACGCGATCCTCGCCGGCCGACTGACCTGGGACCACCGCGACCCTTTCGATCGCGTCATCGTCGCCCAGGCGATACGTCGCAATTTCACGGTCGCGACCCGCGACGCGAAGATCCTCGCCGGGGCACTAACCCCGACTCTGAAAGTCTGAAACTTGACTTCGGCGACGCCGTGGCGGCCGCCCGCCGCTTTGCGTCGAGTTGACTGAACCGCCTCGTCGATCAAGGGTTGGCCATTAGTCCGTTTTGTCGTCGTCGCGGTGCGCAGCTTCGATCACCTCGGGCGGCGCCGGCTTCTGCAGCCAGGCCCTGATTCGCAGCAACCCACCGGCAACAGCACCGACCGCGAACACCGCGACGCCGATCCACACTGCAGAGGACATAGAGCAATTGTCCGTCTAAGTCGAGTCGTTTGCCGCCGGTTACGCACGACTCCCGGCCTACCGGTGCCCGGCGATTGTCCTCGAAGGCCTGCTGGTGTCTCGTTCCTGATACCCGCGTGCCCGCCGACCGCACAGATGGCGCGGCGTACGAGCGCACGGACGATCAATCCGACGGCGGCTCGTACAGTTGGAGATCGTTGCCTTCGGAGTCCTTGAAGGAGGCGATTCGGCCCCAGGGATGGTCGCTGATGTCGCCGACGAACGACACACCTTCGCCCTTCAGCCGAGATACCTCATCCTCGAGACCGCCGTCTGGCCGGAAAGTCAGCAGCGCGCCGCCACCCCCGTCCGCCCCGGACGATTCGCGAGCGTTGAGGCCGACCATCAATCCGTTGGCATCCAACTCGGACCAATCGTCCGTCTCTCGTTTCACCTCGAGACCAAGTGTCTCGCCATAAAAGCCCAACGCCCGCTTCATGTCCTTGACCGGTAACCACACCGTTGCCACACCTGACGCCATTTCCTGCCACCTCCATCTCCGATGTTGCCGAACGCCAAGTGCGATACCCCTTGACGTCATCGTGAGTCCGGGCGAATTGTGACGTCTCGATGACTCGTCGCTCGGGCGGTGCGGCGATGAGTTTCCTGTAATAAAAGGGTCAACTCCGGCATGACCACCACAGACGGCCTCATCTCCCGCTCGCTCGACGTTCCCGGCGCTCGCCTGCATTACGAGGTCCGCGGCTCCGGTCCCCTGTTGCTCGTCGTCGGTTCGCCGATGACGGCCGCAGAGTTCGCTCCCCTGGCTCACGCCCTGGCCGGTGACCGCACCGTCGTCACCTACGACCCGCGCGGCTTCGGGAGCAGCCCGGTCGACGATCCCGACGGCCCGTCGACCCCCGAACTCCGAGCCGATGACGTGGCGGCGATCCTCGACGATCTCGGCGCGGCCTCGGCCGACGTGTTCGGGTCCAGCGGAGGAGCCGTCACCGGTCTTGCGTTGGTGGCCCGGTTCCCGGGCCGGGTGCGCACGTTGATCGCGCACGAGCCGCCACTGCTGGAACTGCTGCCCGACGCCCAGGAACAGCGAGCGGCAACCAAAGACATCACCGACACGTTCCTGTCCGACGGACTGCGCGCAGCGTGGATGAAGTTCATGGTGAACGCGGGATTCGACGTGGCCGCCCTCGGCTCCGATCCTGCTGGGCAACCCGAGTCGCAGGGCGAACCGATGGACCCCGAACGCGAACTCGCCGAGGGCGCCCGCTTCTTCGTGCACGACCTGGCGCAGACGACGCAGTACGTTCCCGACTTCGAGGCATTGCGGGCATCGACGTCGCGCATTGTCATCGGGCTCGGAGCCGAGTCCGGCCACCTGCTGACCCACCGGACGTCCGTTGCCCTCGCGGAGCGACTCGGCCTGCACACCACCGAGTTCCCCGGCGATCACGGTGGATTCATGAGCGCCCCAGGTGAGTTCGCACATCGCCTGCGCGAGATCCTCGCGGCCTGACGGGTCACGTCGCTCGTCGGGCCCGCCGGGGGTCAGACCGCGACGTCGCGGCTCCAGACCCGGTGCTCGCCGAGGCTTTCGATCAGCGAGGTGGCCAGCGCTGAAGCCTCCGACCCGCTGAGAACACCCTCGGCGCCCTCGCTCACACCCGCCCGGACCAGCAGATCGGTGCCCTGCGGCAGCACCGCGATCCCCTTGAAGTGGCGGAACACCTCATCGACGAGGATCTTGGCCTGCACGGTGCCGGGCGAGCCGGCGATCACCAGGGCGTCGAATTCGATCGAACGCGCGGTCGCATACGTCCGAGAGATCGGTACGCTTCCACCCTCGTGGGCGAGCGTGCCGCCGTGCGCCGCGATCACCAGGGGCACCAGCTTCGCCGCTCCGAGCGCGTCGACAACGGTCGAAACGTCGCTGAGGTCGGAGTCCGGGCCGACGAGGACGCCGATGTTGCGCCCCTCCACCGGCCAGCGCTGACCCACCTGAGACACCGCCGGGCTCACCACAATCGGCTCGGTCGGCGGCGCGGTAGGCACGGGCGGTTCGAGACCCAACCCTGCGGCGACCGTCGCGCACAGCTCGGCGTCGATGTTCGCCAGCGCCACCAGCTGCCGCTCCTTGATCGCCTGCTCGTAGCACTTGCCTAGTTCGAAGGTATACGCGTCGGCGACGTGGGCTTGCTCGACAGGGCTGAGGCTACGGTAGAACATCGTCACCTGGCTGAAGTGGTCGTCGTAGGAGGCCGGGGCCGCACGAACTTTCGTCGACTCTGCCACCGCCGCCGGCGCCTCGATGAATGCGCCGGTATCCGCGCCGGCGAAGAACGGGCACCCGCCGTCGAGGGAGTTCGGTTGGTAAGGCGCGACCCCCGGATGCACGCCGTGTTGGTGGAAGCCGTCGCGGAGCATGTCGTTGACGGGTGCGTGCGGGCGGTTGATCGGGATCTGCCCGAAGTTCGGCCCACCCAGCCGCGTGAGCTGGGTGTCCAGGTAGGAGAACAGCCGCGCCTGCAGCAGCGGATCGTCGGTGACGTCGATACCGGGCACCAGATGTCCCGGATGAAATGCCACCTGTTCGGTCTCGGCGAAGAAGTTGGTGGGATTGCGATTGAGCTGCATGGTGCCGATCACCTGAACCGGCACCAGTTCCTCGGGCACGATTTTGGTGGGGTCGAGTAGATCGATGCCCTCGAACATCTGATCCGGCGAATCCGGCATCACCTGCACGCCGAGGTCCCACTCGGGGTAGGCGCCCTTCTCGATCGCGTCGGCGAGGTCACGGCGATGCAGGTCCGGATCCATTCCGGCGGCGATCTGCGCCTCCTCCCACACCAGCGAGTGCACGCCAAGGCGCGGCTTCCAGTGGAACTTCACCAGCGACGTCGAACCGTCCGGGCCGGTCAGCCGGAAGGTGTGCACGCCGAAGCCTTCCATCATCCGGTAGGACCGCGGGATGCCCCGGTCGGACATGTTCCACATGGTGTGCGCCTGGGCCTCGGTGTGCAGCGACACGAAGTCCCAGAAGGTGTCATGCGCACTCTGGGCCTGAGGGATCTCACGATCGGGATGCGGTTTAGCGGCGTGGACGACGTCGGGAAACTTGATGCCGTCCTGAATGAAGAACACCGGGATGTTGTTGCCGACCAGGTCGAACGTGCCCTCATCGGTGTAGAACTTGGTCGCGAAGCCTCGGGTGTCGCGGACCGTGTCGGCCGATCCGCGGGAGCCCAGCACCGTCGAAAAGCGAACGAACACCTCCGTTTCCGCGCCCGACTTCAGGAATCCCGCCATGCTGATCTTCTCCGCCGCCCCGTTGGCGTGGAACACACCGTGTGCGGCCGCGCCGCGGGCGTGCACCGCGCGCTCGGGGATGCGCTCGTGGTCGAAGTGGGTGATCTTCTCCCGGAGGTGGTGGTCCTGCAACAGCGTCGGCCCGCGGCGTCCGGCTTTGAGGGAGTGGTCGGTGTCGTAGAGCCGGGCACCCTGCGCGGTGGTGAGGTACTCCCCCTGTTGCCCCCGCGCCGTCTGACCGCCGCCGACGGAAAGGCCGGTGGCCGTGCGCAGATCTGGCCCACCCTGATCGGGTTTCGGCGGCAGCGGCTCGCGCGGGCTCGTCGGCTCGTCGAACGGCGCCGGCTCCGGACCGGGTGCGCCCGGGATGTACTTCGGGCTGTGCTGCTGCAGCCGCTCAGCGGCTTCCTTCACCTTGTCCTTGGCGTCTTTGACGACGCTCTTGATGGTCTCTTTGGCTCCGCGGTCGGTTGCCATCGCATCCCCTTCATCACGAAGCGGGCCCGCCGAATGGGCCTGCTCGGGTCGATCGCCCGGCTTCCCGCTACGGCGCTACGTAAACGCGGTCGCGCCGTTGGAGCCGGAGAACACCGTCGACGTGGTCCGCCCGGTGACCGAGTTCCTCGTCCGAATCCCCGCGGGCGCCCCGGCCGCCCCGCCTGACCCCCGGCGCGGGTCAGGTCGCAGGCAGAGCCCACCGCCATTCGTGGTGGACGTCCCAGCCGTCCACCACCTCCACCAATGCCATGACTCCAGTGGGATAAACGAGGGACACCAGCCATCGGCGCGAGCCGCCCTCGCTAACGGAAAAGCCCGCCTTCAAGAATCGCTTGAGCCACTTGATCTCCAGCTGGTCGCGCCGGAAATCAAACGCCGGAACCGTCTGACCCGCTTGAAGCCGAGACCTGAGATCTGAGATCTCCAAGGCCTTCTCGACCCACTTCGAGTACTCCTTGACTGTGCAGCGCAAAGTGTCATCGGTGAGTTCGAGCGCGGCTCGCGTTGAGAGCGGGTTGAGGCGGCTCTTCACCAAGTAGACCTCGGCGCGGGGTGGTGGCGACAGGGTCATTTCAGGGCTTCGAACGCACGAGAAGACTTGCTGGCACGTCACCTACTCTCCCAGTCGGCAGTCAGCCATGGAAGGTGGCCCGCCACGACCGCGTCTGGCGGGCCGCGCTCATCGGCGGCGTCCCGCCTATGCCGTTCCGGAATAAACCCCACGCCGGTGAACTTGGCTCTGGAGTCGCCCTCTCCCGACCCAGGAGCATCCATGACCCGTCCCATCCGCGTCGCCGTCCAGATCCAACCCGGCGGTACGCCCGACTACGCCACGTGGCGCGATGCCGTCCTGGCCGCCGACGACCTCGGCGTCGACGTCATCTTCGGCTACGACCACTTCCACCGCCCGGCGATGAAGGGCATCGTCGACGGCAAGCCGGTCATGTTCGACGAGCAGCCCGACGTCGCCAACTTCGAGGGCTGGACCGCGCTCGCGTCCTGGGGCGAGATCACCACCCACGCGGAGATCGGGCTTCTCGTCACCGGTGTCGGCTACCGCAACCCCGACCTGCTCGCCGACATGGCACGCACCGTCGACCACATCAGCGGCGGCCGCCTCATCCTCGGCCTCGGCGCGGGATGGTACGAAAAGGACTACACCACCTACGGTTACGACTTCGGTACCTTCGGCTCCCGCTTCGATCTGTTCGACGAGAGCCTGATCCGCATCGAGAACCGGCTCGCCGCACTGATTCCGCCGCCCGTGCGCAAAATTCCGATCCTCATCGGCGGTACGGGCCCTAAGCGTTCGCTGCCCGCCGTTGCCCGGCACGCCGACATCTGGCACGCCTTCCAGGACCTGGATGCGTTCCGCAGGTCCAGCGACCGCGTCGACGAGCTGGCAGCGACGTTCGGCCGCAACGGCGCCGATATCGAACGCTCGACGCTGTGGCAGGACGAACGCAGCGCCGATGCGTTCCGCGAGGCAGGGGTCACGTTGTTCCAGACCGAACTCACCGCCGACGACGGCTACGACCTCACGTCTCTCAAGGAGGTTGTCGCCTGGCGGGACAACGGGTGACCCATGGTCACAGCTGATCAAGTAATGGTGTCGCGAACCTGGCAATAAGCTCCTGCGTATTGCTCTGCTGCCCAGGGGTTCTCGACTACCGACCCGCAGCCAGTAAGGGCGTCCTCGCCTGCTTGACTTCGGCTCGCTCTCCGCTGTGCAACGATGCAGGAATGGATCCCGTCGCCGAGTTCGACTTCGTCATCGTCGGAGCAGGCAGTGCGGGCTGCCTGCTTGCCAATCGGCTCAGCGCAAACCCCGATCACCGCGTGCTCTTGGTCGAGGCCGGCGGCAGAGACGACTGGTTCTGGATCAAGGTGCCGGTGGGCTATCTGTACACCATTGCCAACCCCCGCACCGACTGGTGCTTCATGACTGAGGCCGATCCCGGTCTGGCCGGTCGCAGCATCCTCTACGCGCGCGGCCGCGTGATCGGCGGCTGCTCATCGATCAACGCCATGATCCATATGCGTGGGCAGGCCAGCGATTACGAACTGTGGGCGCAAGCCACCGGTGACGAGCGATGGCTTTGGGGTGGCCCAGACCGTCCGGGCGAGACACTGGCGATCTACAAGGAGTTGGAAGACTACTTCGGCGGGGCCGACGACTGGCACGGCTCCGGTGGCGAGATCCGGGTCGAGCGGCCGCGGGTGCGCTGGAAGATTCTGGACGCCTGGCAGGCCGCTGCAGCCCAACGCGGCATCGAGCCGATCGATGAGTTCAACCGGGGCGACAACTCCGGCAGTGCGTATTTTCATGTCAACCAGCGGCGCGGTCGGCGCTGGTCGATGGCCGATGCTTTCCTACACCCCATCATCCACCGCCCCAATCTCACCGTGTATCCACAGACCCAGGCCATGCAGCTGCTGATGGACGATCAGGTCCACGAAGATCAGCGTCGCGGTGCCTGGACCACGGCGCAGCACCGCGTCACTGGTCTACGGCTGCTCAAAGACGGCCAGATGGTCGACGTTCGCGCCCGCCGGGAGGTGATCCTGAGTGCTGGAGCCATTGGTTCGCCGCATCTGATGCAGGTCTCGGGTCTAGGCCCGGCCGGGCTGCTCGCCCAGCATCATGTGCCGGTGGCCGTCGATCTGCCGGGAGTCGGCGCAAACCTCCAGGACCATTTGCAGCTGCGAACGGTCTACCGCGTCCGAGGCGCGCGAACCGTCAACACGCTGTACCGGAACTGGATCACCCGTGCGGGCATGGGAATTCAGTACCTGCTGCTGCGATCAGGACCCATGACGATGCCGCCGTCCACACTGGGGGCTTTCGCCAAGAGCGACCCCGCGCTGGCCAGCCCCGACTTGGAGTGGCATGTGCAGCCTTTGTCTCTGGCGAAGTTCGGCGAACCTCTGCACCCGTTCGGCGCCATCACCCCCTCGGTCTGCAACCTGCGACCGACCTCGCGTGGTCATGTACGAATGGCCAGTTCGGATCCGCTGACCAACCCGAAGATCCTCTGCAACTACCTGTCCACAGATGCCGATCGTGACGTCGCGGTGCGCGGCCTCCAGATGGCCCGGCAGATCATGGCGGCGCCGGCACTCGCCCGCTACTCGCCGGAAGAGATGCTTCCCGGCTCCCGAGTGGTGACAGACGACGAGCTGCAGATCGCAGCCCGTGAGTTGGGCACCACCATCTTCCACCCGGTTGGCACCTGTGCGATGGGTGCGTTCGACACACGCGGTCTGCCACGGTCGGCCGCCACGGTTCTTGACACCGATTGCCGTGTGTTCGGCGTCGCCGGGCTCCGCGTGGCTGATGCTTCGGCGATGCCCACGATCACTTCTGGGAACACCAACGCGCCGGTCATGCTGATCGCAGAGCGCGCAGCGCGGGCGATCCTGGGGTCCCTGAAGAGGACGGAGCGGACGCACTGAAGGTTGGGTTATCCGCTGGGGACTCGAAGCTCGGTCGCCAACGTCTCTTGGCAGGGCCACGACGCCAACAGAGCCAGATTGTCGGCGGTCGGTCCGCCCGCCGCTGCTGTGTAGACGTTCACATGCAGGCCAGGGTCGGTGGGCAGATCCATGAACTCGAGCGCGCGATCATCATCCCGATGCCTCTGGTGCCGCCGGTGACCAGGCCGCGCTTGCCACTCAGGTCGAAACGATTTGCATGAGTTGTGAATTGGTTGGCTGGCACATATCGCCTTTCGTTATGGCCGGACAGGACCGCCAGTTGATGCCTTCTCACCTTCGGTCCCAAGCTAGGCGGTATCTCCGACGCCAAGGAGATCCCCGTGGTGCGGGTAATGTCAGAGTCCCCCTTTGCCGGCGCCCCGCGATGAGTCTGACGAACCCCGCCGGTCAGTAGGTGTGTTCGTCTGGTCCATCCGATCACCGAAGGAATCGCACATGTCCCGCACCCGCGTCCACAATCTGAACATCTCCATCGACGGCTACGCCGCCGGCGAGTACGTGACGCTCGACGCGCCGATCGGCGGTGCCGAGCGGCTGTTCAGTGGATTCGATGGGCGCGCTATCCACGGGATCGACCGGGTGGACGCCCCGATCACGGTGGACCGCGCCCTCACCACCCTGTGGGGTCAGGGCGTCGGCGCCGAGATCATGGGACGTCGTAAGTTCGGCCCCCACGAGGGCGATTGGCCCGACGACGGGTGGCGCGGCTGGTGGGGTGACGAGCCACCGTTCCAGACACCGGTCTTCGTCATGACCCACCACCCGCGCCCCGCGATCGACTTTGCCAACGGCACCAGCTTCCATTTCGTCGACGCGCCACCGCGCGAGGTATTGTGCCTGGCCCAGCGGGCTGCGAACGGTCGCGACGTCCGTCTCGGCGGAGGCCCGTCGACGGTGCGGCAATTCCTCGAGGCCGACCTCGTCGACTTCATGCACTTGGTCGTCGTGCCCGTGATCCTCGGGCGCGGCGTCTCCCTTTGGGAAGGCTTGAGCGGCGTCGAAGACCGCTTCACAATCGAGACCGTCACTTCGGCCGGCGGACTCACCCATCAGCTGTGGAACAGGAAGACCGTCGGCGGTTGAGCACCAGTCAGACCGGGCACCCTCCGCCCGTTACACGCTGACCGAGCTCGCGGACGAAAGAGGCCTCGAGCTATCCGCTCCCTGTTTCGAAGCGGCCGGTCTTCTCCGCCAGGTGGATCCGGTAGACGGTTCCCGTGAATTCCGCACCAGAGTGGGCCGCGGCATGTGCGGCAGCGAACTCGGGCCCGAGAACAGGCGCCAGCCGATCCAGCAGTAGATTCAGGCCATCTCGGGCGGCGCTGCCTTGGAGCAGTTCGGCTGTCCCCCAAGCGATCACGCTGCGCCAGTTCGAGAGGTCGGTGATGTTCTCGACCTCGAAGCACACCGTGTCGTCGTGGCTCAGCGCGGTGAGCTTGGCGCCCGGCATCGAGTGCCCGTACACGCAACCCTCGTGGTACACGTAGCACACCGGCACCACATACGGTCGCCCGCTGCTCAGGCAGCCGATGCGGCCGACGACGCCCCCGCGCAGCTCGGCCTCCACATCGGCGGCATCGAGGTCGCCCAGCATCTACTACCTCCCGGTTGCGGTGCACGTTCACTTTGAACAGCTCGATGCTGCGTCGCCCGCTGCGTCGCGGTAATGGCCGAAAGACCCATGGTGCGCGGGCGTCGGTCACCGGTTCTCATCCAGCCGATAGTGTTACCACCACCGAAACCGTCTCACGAAGCGATCGATACATGGCCGACACGACGCACAGCCTGCCGCTGACGCCGCCGGGACAGACCCCGCGCCGCGTCATGACGATCGCGGGCTCGGATTCCGGTGGCAGTGCCGGTCTGCAGGCCGACATGCGCACATTCGCGATGCTGGGCGCGCACGGCTCTGCTGCCGTGACGGCCGTGACAGTTCAGAACACCCTGGGCGTCAAAGCATTTCACGAGGTTCCGGCGGATGTCGTTGCTGCCCAGATCAGCGCGGTGGCATCCGACATCGGAATCGAGGCGGCCAAGACGGGCATGCTGGCCTCGACCGCAATCATCAGGGCCATCGTGGCGACGTGGTCGGCGGAAGGGCTCGACGGCACCGTGCCTCTGGTCGTCGATCCGGTATGCGCCTCCAATGTCGGCGAGCCGCTTCTGCACGCCAGCGCACTCGACGCCATGCGCGACGAACTGATCCCCCTGGCCACGCTGGTGACGCCGAACCTCGACGAAGTGCGACTGCTCGTCGGGATCGAGGTCGTGGACGACGACACCCAGCGCGACGCGGCCAAGGCGCTGCACGCGCTGGGCCCGCAGTGGGCACTGGTCAAGGGCGGCCACCTGCGCACCTCACGCATCAGCTCCGACCTCCTGTTCGACGGCTCCGATTTTCATCAGTTCGCGGCGGCTCGAGTCGACACCCGCCACGACCACGGCGCCGGCGACACGCTCGCCGCGGCGATCACCGTGGCGCTGGCACATGGCCACTCGGTTCCCGATGCGGTCGCATTCGGCAAGCGCTGGGTGACCGAGTGCATTCGCGCCGCCTATCCCCTGGGCCACGGCCTCGGCACGGTGAACGGGATGGCCAGTCTGTACCGCTGACTCGCGTGGCGTCGCGATGAGTTCCGCGCTTCGGTGCAGTCTGATCTGCGTGGGCACACTCATCTATGGCTTCAACGTGTCGGTCGACGGGTACATCGCCGACGCAGACGGCAACATCGACTGGGGCGAGCCGAGCGAAGAGTTGCACCAGTACTGGAACGATTTCGAGCGGGAGACCGCCCTGTCGTTCTACGGGCGGCGGCTCTACGAACTGATGTCCTCTTACTGGCCGACCGCCGACAAGGCGCCGGACGCCACTCCGCAGATCGTCGACTACGCCCAGGTCTGGCGCGACATGCCCAAGGTGGTGTTCTCGCGCACCCTGGAGTCCGTCGACTGGAACTCCCGCCTCGAACGCGGCGACCCGGTCGAGGTGGTCAGAAAGCTCAAAGCCGAAACCGAGGGCAGGCTGGAGGTGGCCGGCGCGACGCTGGCCGCACCGATCGTGCAGGCCGGTCTGGTCGACGAGTACCGGATCGTGCTCGCGCCCACCGCCGTCGGTGGCGGTCTTCGGTTCTTCCCCACACTCCCGTCGTGGATTTCGCTGCGGCTGGTGGAGAACCGCACCTTCCCAGGGGGCACGGTGCTGCTGCGCTACGAGGCGAAACGCGACTGATCGGACGCCCGCACGGATCAGCCGCGGCGTAGCAGCGGCGCGACCTGAGTGCCCACGAACTCGACGTACTCCTCGATGGGCACCGCGGCCCGCGGCTGGAACACCAGCGTGTCCGCGCCGGCAAGGAGCCACCGTTGCGCCGCGCCGGCGATCTCCTCGGCGGTACCCCAGACTCCGACGTCGGCGCCGGGATCAAAGCCCCACTCCCCGATCTCATCGAGAAGATCTCGGCGGGCGTCCGGCCCCGTCGTGCACAGCAGATAGGTGACGATCGCGTGCCCGCGCGCGTCGGATCCCTGGCCGGCGCGGATGTGAGAAGCCGCGGCGCGCAACTGATCTGGAGAGGTCCCTCCGGTGATGACGGTACCGGCGGCGAGTTCGCCGCTGAGTCGCAGCGTCTTCGGTCCCACCGCAGCAGCCAAAATCCCCGGGGCGGGATCCGGTGGCCAGTCGAGCTGCACCTGATCGAGGTCGACGTACCGACCGTGGAAGGTGACGCGTTCTCCGCGCAACAGCGCGGTCAGGCAGGTGAGGTACTCCCGAAGGAGCGTCATCGGTGAGCTGACCCTCTCGCCGATCTGAGCCATCCAGTCCTGCACGCCGTGGCCGACGCCGATGCGAAGCCGCCCGGGGAACGCGCGGGCCAGGGTCGCGATCTCCATCGCTGCCAGCGCGACGTTGCGCACCGGCACGGGCAGCACTCCGACGCCCACTGTGAGACGACTGCTGTGCGACAGCGCGACGGCCGCGGCCGAGATGCCGCCGGCCAGGAAGCAGTCTTCCCACAACCACAGTTCGTCGAGCCCGGTGGCATCGGCCGTTGCCGCCGCTGCCGCTATCAGCTCCGGCGCCGTCTGCGGGCGGTAGACGGCGCCGACTCGCGGCACGGCCGGGATCGTCGTCCGCCAGTGCGTGGTCACGTTCGGATCCTCGCACAGTGTCCGGCATCACTGGGAAGACCGCGATGTTCTCGGCCTTTGCTGAAGTCCTTCTCAGTCGCGTCTCAGACGTCATCGGCACGCTCGAAGCAAGCGAAAGCATTGCGTACGACCGAAGGGAACGACACAGATGGTGAACCCGCCCCCATCCCCCGCGTATGAACCGAGACAGGGCTACGACTGGGCGGGCGGGAACGCGCAGCTTCCTCCGAATCCGTTGTTCGACAACCACACACACCCGGCACCCGTGCCGCGTAGCCGGCGCCGCGACGGGCGACGCCGCACGCCTCGCGTCGTGGTGCTTGCGGGCGCGGCAGCGATCGCCATCGCAGGCGGCGGCATCGGTGCGGCGACAGCGGTAGCCGTGCAGGACCACGCCCCTTCGTCGGCGACTTCGCCGTCCGCAGAACGCGTTCAGGCGCTGAAGCCCGCTGCCGACGCCGCCCCGGGTTCCGTCGAGCAGGTGGCCGCCACCGTGATGCCCAGCGTCGTGAAACTGCAGATCACTACGGGCCAAGGCGTTGCCGAGGGTTCGGGGATCGTCCTGAGTCCCGACGGACTCATCCTCACCAACAATCATGTGGTCGCCCCGGCGACCGAGAGCGGCACCGCGGGCGCTCAACCCGCGGCTTTCGACGGCGGAGACACGACGAGCACCGTGACGTTCTCCGACGGGCGCAGCGTGCCGTTCACCGTGGTCGGCACCGACCCGACCGGCGACCTGGCCGTCGTGCGCGCCCAGGCCGTCACCGGACTGACGCCGATCGCCATCGGCTCCTCGAAGGACGTCCGGATCGGCCAGGAAGTGGTCGCCATCGGATCCCCGCTGGGTCTGCAAGGCACCGTCACCAAAGGCATCGTCAGCGCATTGAACCGACCGGTGACAGCCGGAGAAGGCGGTGGCGACTCCGGCGTCGTACTTGAGGCGCTGCAGACGGATGCCGCCATCAACCCCGGTAACTCAGGCGGTCCCCTCGTCAACATGAAGGGCGAACTGATCGGCGTGAACTCGGCCGGCGCCAGCACCGGTTCCGGTGGGGGGTCGATCGGACTCGGTTTCGCGATCCCGTCGGATCAGGCCAAGCGCATCGCCGACGAGTTGATCTCCTCCGGCACCGCCAGTCACGGATCGCTCGGGGTTCAGCTGAGCACCGACGGAGGAGACGCGGCCGGCGCGGCGGTGGCCGACGTCGTCGCGGGCAGTCCGGCGGCCCAGGCTGGCCTGTCGAGCGACTCGGTGATCACCAAGATCGACGATCAGGTCATCGACGGACCGGAGGCTCTCGCCGCGGCGGTGCGGTCCAAGGCGCCGGGTGATCAAGTGTCGGTGACTTATCAGGACGGTTCGGGCGCGACGCGGACCACGCAAGTCACGCTCGGGTCCACGTAGCCGAGGGCGGGAAATCAGCGGCGTGGGTCGATGATCGTGATGCCGGCGGGCGAGGCGGTGTCGAAGGTCGGCAGTGCCGCGGCCGCGTCCTCGAGCCCGATGGTCCGCTCGATGAGCTCCTGTGGCCGCAACTCGCCACGCTCGATCATCGCCAGCATCGGGGGGTAGTCAGCCGCCCCCATCCCGTGGCTTCCCAAAACGTCGATCTCCCAGGCGATCACGCGATCCATGGGCAGACGCGGGTGACCGTGCACCGGCGGTAGCAGACCCACCTGCACATGCCGGCCGCGTCGGCGAAGACTGAGGATCGCGCACGCGCACGCCGCTTCATTGCCCACCGCGTCGACTCCGACATGACTTCCACCGCCGGTGATCTCGTGAACCCGTGCAGCAATGTCGTCACTGTCGACGACCAGGGTGTGGTCGGCCCCCAGCGCTTCGGCCGCGGCCAGGGCGCCGGGCGTGCGATCGATCGCGATCACGTTGGCGCCCAGCGCCTTACCGATCATGACCGCGCTCAGCCCCACCCCGCCCGCGCCGACCACGGTCAGCCACTCCCCTTTCGACAGGCCGGCGCGGCCGGTGAGCGCCCGATAGGCGGTGGCGAACCGGCAGCCCAGGCTCGCGGCCGCCGCGAACGAGACGGATTCGGGAAGAGCAACGAGGTTGGTGTCGGCAGCGGGCAGAGCGACGTACTCGGCGAACGAGCCCCAGTAGGTGAAGCCCGGCTGCTCCTGACGGGGACAGACCTGCGCGTTGCCGGACCGGCACCATGCGCATCTGCCGCAGCCGCACACGAACGGCACCGTCACCCGGTCACCGACTGTCCACCGCGTAACGCCGGCGCCGACCGACTCGACGACGCCGGCAAGTTCATGGCCCGGAACGTGCGGAAGCGTGAGATTCTCATGACCGGCCCACGCGTGCCAGTCACTGCGGCACAAGCCTGTTGCGCGCACGTCGACCACGACGCCGTCGTGCGGCGGCGTCGGGTCCGGTACGGTCCGGATCTCGAGTGGACCGCCGATGCGATCCATCACCATTGCGCGCATCCGTCCAGTCTGACGGTTACGGCTCACGGTGGCACGGTGCCGGCTCAGATACCCTCGCCAAGCATGGGCATCCCCGAGGTCGAACCGACAGCGCCGTCGCCGCTGTTCAAGGCAGGCGCCAAGCTGATGGGCACCGACGCCGCGCGCCGGTTCCTCAAGCGGTACGGCTGGCGCATCGACCGGGCCGTCATCAAGCTGACGAACGGGCACGTCTCGATGTCGCTCGTGCTTCCCGAAGTGCTGCTCACCCACACCGGCGCGAAGACAGGTCAACAGCGCAGCACGCCGCTTACCTACTTCACCGATCGCGGCCGGGTCATCACCATCGCCTCCAACTACGGCGGCGAGCGCCATCCCGCCTGGTACCACAACGTCAAGGCGCATCCGCACGTCACGCTGTCGGCACGCGGCTACAGGGGCACGTTCGTCGCCGAAGAGATGACCGGCGCCGAACGCGACCGGCTGTTCGACTTGGCGAAGCGGTTCGTGCCGAACTATGCCGACTACGAGCGGATGGCCGGCGGACGGCGGATCCCGGTCGTGGCTTTCACGGAGACGACGTTTCGGCCGCCAGCCGGGCCAACGTGTCGCTGAGCTGGTCCTCGGTCACCAGCGGGAACTTCACCTTCTTCAGCAGTTCCTTGTCGGTGACTTTCGACCAGTCGTAGGTGTGGCGGACCAGGGTCTCGTTGGGGCCCTGGGCTTCCAACTCCCACAGCCATTCCCAGCCGGGAGGCTCGGTCCCGGCGGGCGCCGTCTTCCACGCCAGAAGCTTGTCCTTGACGTACCCGGAGACGTGGTTGTCCGTCTTGTACTCCCCGCCCATGTGGTCGCCCTGCATGTTCATCGTGAACACCTCGCCGACCTTCTGGATCCGGTCGGCGTGGTCCACGCTGCGGATGAATCCGGATCCGTCGAGCGCCGGATGCCGCTGGGGATTCGACAGCACGTCGAAGACCGCGTCGGCGGGCGCGTCGATGCTTCGTTCAACTGTGACTTTGTTGTCGTCGCTCATGTCTCCGGCATGCCCGCACCCAGCCCGTGCCCAAACCTGTCCCGCAGCGGCGGTAGCGTGGTGCCGATGAAATTCCGGAGCCTGCCGCCCTCGTTCACGTTCGCCGTCTGCGCCGTATCGATCGCGGCACTGACCGCTTGCGGCTCCGCGCCCTCGTCGGAAGCGCAGGCGCCGGCCTGCCCGACCGCCGCGCCTGAGAGTGCCGGCACGCCGGAATGGACGCTGCCTGGCACGACAGGCAGCGTCGCCGTCACCGGATCGACGGACACCGCAGCTCCCGTGGTCACCGTGACGCCACCGTTCAGCGTCGCGGAGACGCGGGTGCACACGCTGCAGGCAGGCTCCGGACCAGTTGTCGCCGACACCGCAACCGTGTCGGTCTGCTACATGGGAGTCAACGGTCGCGACGGCTCGGTGTTCGACAGCAGCTACCAGCGCGGCACCCCGGTGGATTTCCCGCTAAACAGCGTGGTGCCCGGCTTCCAGAAGGCCATCGCCGGTCAGAACGTCGGATCCACCGTCGCGGTCGCGATGAACTCCGCGGACGGCTACCCCGAGGGCCAGCCCGGCGCCGGCATCCTGCCCGGCGACTCACTCGTCTTCGCGATCAAGATCCTCGACGTCACCGGCTGAGTTCCGTCACGGCAGCACCTCGCCGCGACGACGCTCCTCCCACAGCGCCATCCGGGTCCGCGCCGCCTCTCCGAGCGCATCCATCACCAACGGGATCAGCAACTCGGTGAGCAGGAATCCTGCCGACATGCTCTGGTACACGGTGCCGACGGTGCTCGACGCGGCCAGCACCACCTCGGCGTCCGGCGCCACCGGACAGGCCATGTCGTCGGTGATCAGCAGCAGGGTCGCTCCGGCCCGGTGCACGTCGGCCGCCAGCTCTGCGGCGCTGCGGTGATAACGGTGATAGTCGAACAGCACCACGACATCTCGCCGGGTCAGGTCCATCATCGTGCCGAGGTCCCTGCCCTTCGGGTCCGACAACAGCCGCACCCCGGGGCGCAGCTGCTCGAGATGGGCCGCCAGGTACACGGCGAGCAGATGGGAGAACCGGCCGCCGTGCAGGTGCAGCGGGCGCGACGCGTCGGCCATCAGCGCCACCGCGGCCTCGAGCATGGGTGCCGGCAGTCGCGCCAAAGTCTCTTCAGCGCAGGCGTTCTGAGCCCGCGCCTGATGTAGGAGGCGGTCGAGCGGACTGCCTGCCGGCGGTGCGTCGGCCAGCCGCGTCAAAGGGCCGCTGGACTGCTGGGTGAGTTCGGCCCGCAGTGCCACCTGCAGGTCGGTGAAGCCGTCGTAGCCGAGCGACTGCGCGAAACGCAGCACCGTCGGCGGACTGACCTCCGCACGCTCGGCGAGCCGGGCGGCACTGGCCAAGCCGGCGCTGGGGTAATCGGCGAGCAGCGCGCGGCCCACCCGCCGTTCGGCGCGGCTGAGCCAGGCCAGCGCGGCGTTGGTGCGGGCCGCCACCGTCTCGCCGCGTTCGTCCATGCAGGTCAATCTGCCATGATCGGCACGACCGTCACCGACAAGTCCTCCAGCGACACCGCCGCGACGCTCTCGGGCGGGAGCGGGCTCCAGTCCAGATCTCCGAACCCCGTCGAACCGATCACCACGGTCGCCTCGTCGGGCCGGGCGATCC
This sequence comes from Mycolicibacterium psychrotolerans, assembly GCF_010729305.1. Classification (NCBI taxonomy): domain Bacteria; kingdom Bacillati; phylum Actinomycetota; class Actinomycetes; order Mycobacteriales; family Mycobacteriaceae; genus Mycobacterium; species Mycolicibacterium psychrotolerans. The sequence continues at coordinate 3,516,738 of NZ_AP022574.1, forward strand.
TCAACGAGAAGTAGTCCTCGAGGTGCTCGGCCGGTAGATCGGTGGCGCTGATCTCTTCGATGTCCTCGTCGAGCAGCCTGCTCCTGGCGTGGGCGTGCACCGCGATGAGGTGGCCCTCCCCCAGCATCAGAGCGTTCAGGCTGGCGTCGGGGTAGATCTGCCGGAGTTCGGCGACCGTCCGCCGCACCGCCTCGACGAGATCCGGTGCCGCAGGCCGATGCTGGCGCATCAAGGCGAAATAGCGTTCGCTGTCGGTGGTGCCGCGCAGCGTCGCCGCCATGCTCGGTTCGAGCAACGCCTCGAGTGCGCCGATCGGTTTGATGGACCCGTTGTGGGCCATCGCCAACCCGTCGGCGGCGAACGGATGCGAGTTCTCCGGCTGTACGGCCAGCCCGTTGGTCGCCCATCGCAGATGCACGACCGACCCCCGGGCGGACTCTTTGGTCGCGGTGCCGAAGCGGGGGTCGTCCAGGGCGCTGTCGGCGGAAACCTCCACGCGTGGTGTGTCATCAGCGTCGCAGACCGATGCCACTCCCCAGCCGTCGCCGTGAATCTTGGTCAGCGCAAGGAAGTCCGTGAGCACCGAGTCGCCGACGGTGTCGGCGACCGAGGTCGGCAGCACCGACGCGACACCCAGCAGACGGCACATCCGCATCTCCGTTCACCCGACGACACGATCTAATGAATCGATCATAAAGGTCGGGAATTAAAGACGCTGAAACATTTATGACATAGCGTGAATCCCGACACCAACCGTTGGAGGAAGTTCGTTGCCCATGGGACACCCCGACCTGCGTGCTGAGGGCGTGGCCATCGTCGCCGGCTCGGTGACCGATCTGGCCGGCGTCACCAGAGCCAAGTACGTGCCCGCCTCGCGGCTGGACGCCTTTGCGCGCTCGGGGATGGGGGTCTCCCCCTCCTGGAGCGTCTTCTGCGTGGACAGCGGCATCGCGTTCACCCCGACCATCGGCGTGGCCGGCGACCTACGGATCCGCATCGACCCCGACGATCTGCGGGTCGTCGAGGACGGGGTGGCGTGGGCGCCGGGTTCTTTGAACGACCAGTACGGCCGGCCGGCTCCGCTGTGTACCCGCACGCTGCTCGCCCGATATGAACGCGCCGCCGCCGACCGTGGCCTGGACGTCCGCATGGGCGCGGAACTGGAATGCACCATGCTCGCGGCCGACGGCGGCCCGGCCACCACCGAGGCGTGGTCTCCCTACGGCATCAGGACCTCGCTGGACCGGTCGGCATTCCTTGTCGACCTGGCCGGCGCCGCCGAGCGCGCCGGCCTGCCGGTCGAGCAACTCCACACCGAGTACGGCCACGATCAGTTCGAGATCTCGCTGGCCCCCGATACGCCGGTGGCGGCCGCCGACGCCGTCATCCTCGCGCGGATCGTGCTCAGCCGCGCCGCGGCCCGGCACGGACTGCGAATCTCGTTCTCGCCGGTGCCTTTCGACGGTGCCGCAGGCAACGGCGCACACCTGCACCTGTCGCTGTCCGACGCCGACGGTCCGCTGCTCTCCGGCGGGGACGGTCCGCGCGGGCTGCGCACCAGCGGTGCCGCCGCCGTCGCCGGGGTGCTCGACACCCTTCCCGACCTGATCGGTCTCTACGCCGGATCGGCCGTCTCGGCGCTGCGGCTCAAGCCCGGCAACTGGGCCGGAGCCACCGCATGCTGGGGGTTGGAGAACCGGGAGGCGGCGGTGCGGTTCATCGCCGCCACCCCCGGGAACCCGCACGGCGCCAACATGGAGCTGAAACTCATCGACCCCAGCGCCAACCCCTACCTCGCCGCCGCCGGATTCCTCGGCAGCGCACTGCGCGGGATCGACCGCACCCTCGACCTCCCCGAGGAGATTCCGGAGAACCCGGCACAGTCCGGTGTGCCGACCCGTCCCCTCCCCCCCGCCCAGCGGGAGGCGCTCGACACCATGGAGACCTCCGAGGCCGCCGCCGAGTTGCTCACCCCGGAAGTTCTCGACGCCCTTGTCGCCGTGCGCCGCTACGAATGCACGACGTTCGGCGACTTGCCCCCCGCTCAGATCTGCGACGCCCTCCGGCTCGCCTGGACCTGCTGAAGTGAAGGAGAACCCCATGACATCGGAAGCCGCGGAAACCTCAGAGCAACCCGACCAGATCCCGCACCGCCGGCTGCCGTTCTGGGTCGCGCTCGCGTTGTCGGTGGCACTGGTCGGTCCGACCCTGGCCATGTCCGGCAACGGCCAGGGCCTGATCGGGACCGTCGGCAAGTCCATTCCGCTGGTGTTCCTGATCGGTCTGGTCGGCGTCTCGCTGGTCGGCTACAGCTTCGTGCGGCTCACCCGGCACCTCAACCACGCCGGATCGGCCTACGGGCTGGTGGGCGGGACGATCGGGCCGCGCACCGGCTTCTTCTCGGGCTTCGCGATGCTCGGCGCCTACTGGGGCTTCTCGATCGGCACGCTCGCGTTGACCGCGGCCTTCGTGAACTCGTTCATCGCGGCGCTTCAGCCCGGCAGCGACAACCCCTACCAGGTCCCCTGGCTGCTGGTCGTGGTGATCGGCGCTGCCATTTCGTTCCTGTTGTCCGGCAGGGACATCCAACTGCTGGCCAAGATCCTGCTCGCCATCGAGGGCATCGGCATCCTGGCGATGATCGTGCTCGTGGTGGCGATCTTCGCCAAGGGCGGCGCCCCCTCGACGGGCATCGACTTCTCGGTGTTCTCCTTCTCCGGCGGCGTCTCCGCGTCGGCGGTGCTCGCCGGCGTGGTGGCGGCGTTCCTGTCCTGGGCCGGATTCGAGGCGTGCGCGTCGATGGGCGAGGAGACCGACGACCCGAAGCGCAACATCCCCCGAGCCCTGGCCGGAACACTGATCCTCACCGGCGTGCTGTTCGTCGTCGTGATGTTCGCCCAGGTGGTCGGATTCGGCACCGACGCAGCGGGACTCGAGGCGTTCCAGGGTTCGGGTAACACGCTCGGCGATCTCGGCGGCACCTACATCGGCCAGTGGTTCTCGCTCGTGATCATCTTCACCGCGATCGTCTCGGCGTTCGGCTGCCACCTGGCGACCTCGGCGACGTCGGGCCGCATGCTCTACGCCTTCGGCCGTGACGGATTCGGCCCGAAAGCGTTGGCGCACATCCATGCCGACACCGGCGGTCCGCGCCGGGCGACCTGGCTGGTGGTGGTGGTCGCCCTGGTGGTCGATCTGATCTGCGGGGCGATCGGCTGGCCCGACATGGGCACCGGCAATCCCGCGATCGACACCTATTTCCTGTTCGCGGTCGCCGGCTCGGTGTGCCTGATGGTGTGTTACCTGCTCGTCGAGATCGCCGCGGCCTACTTCGTCGGCGCGCCGAAGTTCAGGTCGGTGCACGGTGGCACGGGCAAAGTGCCCGGCCTGGCGCTCCCCCTGCTCGGTGCGGTCGTAATCGTCACCGTGCTGTGGTTCAACGTCAAGGACGCCGACAGTTGGTCGGCCGCACCGCTGCTCGGTCTGTACTGGTGTGTGCTCGGCCTCGTCATCGCGGTCGCGCTGTCCGGCATCGCCAAACGCGTGGGCGAATCGCTGGCGGTCGAACTCGAGCTCGCGCCACGCGGCGCCGGTGCGGCCGAACCGACTCGCCCCGCGTGAGCACGCTCTACGCCCGCGACGCGGCCGCCATCGCGGGCATCGAGAAGCTGCGGTTCTTTCCGCTCGAAGTGCAGTCCGGACACGGGTGCACGCTCACCACGCCCGACGGCCGTGAGCTGCTCGATCTGTCCGCGACGTGGACGGCCTCCGGGCTGGGGCACGGTCACCCCGCGGTCGTGGAGGCGGTCAGTCGCGCGATCCGGGACGCGCCCGGATCCGGCGGACTGTCGGCGGTGCACCCCGACTCCGTCGGGCTCGCCGAAGACCTGCTCGCGTTGGTGCCCGGCGAGGGTGAACGCCGTGTCTACCTCGGGCACGCGGGCTCCGACGCCAACGACGTCGCGCTGCGCGCGTGCCGGCACGCGACCGGGCGGCGCACCGTGGTCGCGTTCGAACACAGCTACCACGGTGGGGTCGGCATCGCGATGGGCGTCTCCGGCGTGCACGTCGACGCCGGCGCACCCGCCGATCCCGACGCGGTGTTCCTCTCCTACCCCAACCCGTTCCGGCCCGGCCCGGACGGTGTCGAGGCCGATGTCGAAGCCTGCCTGGCGCTGGCCGAGCAGCACCTGGGCGGCGGTCGCGTCGCGTGCCTGATCGTCGAACCGATCCTGTCCGACGGCGGCTTGGTGGTGCCCCCGGACGGCTTCCTGGCGCAGCTGCACGAGGTGTGTCGCCGGCACGGGGTGCCGATGATCTGCGACGAGGTCAAGATGGGCCTGGGCAGGCCCGGCACCCTGCACGCCTTCGAGCACGACGGCGTGGTGCCCGACATCATCACGTTCGGAAAGGTGATCGGCGGCGGGCTGCCGCTGTCCGCCGCGGTCGGACCCGCCGAGATCCTCGACAACCCGCCCGCGGCCGCGCTGCTGACGACGGCGGGTAACCCGGTGTGCGCCGCTGCGGGACGCGCAGTCCTCAAGGCCATCGTCGACGAAGGCCTCGTTGACAACGCCGCCACGGTTGGTGCAGCGCTGGCGGATTCGCTGCGCGGACTGGCCGACTCCCCCGGCGGTGACCGGATCGGCGACGTCCGCGGCCGGGGTCTGGCCATCGGCGTGGAACTGGTGGACCCCGCAACAGGTGACCGGGACCCCCGGCTGGCCGCCGCGGTGGTCTACCGTGCTTGGGAGTTGGGTGCGGTCGTCTACTACGTCGGCGGCAACGTCCTCGAGATCACCCCGCCGCTGGTACTCACCGAGAGCCAGGCGACGCAGGCGGCGGAGATCCTCGGGGCGGCGATCGGCGACGCGGCCGCAGGGAAGGTCGACGCCGAGGAGGTCGCGAAGTATGCCGGCTGGTGAACTGCAGGACGTGTTCGACGGCATCGAGACGCAGGTCCCTGACGGCCTCGCCGACCACCTGCGCACCGTCACCCTGATCGACCACCACGTGCACGGCACCTTCACCGAAGCCGTGGACCGGGCCACCTTCGAGTTCTCGATCAACGAGGGTTCCAACGATCCGGTGCCGTCCTGGATGACGCAGTTCGACTCGCCCCTCGGACTGTCGATACGGCGTTGGTGCGCACCACTTCTCGGCCTCCCGCCCCGTGCCGACGGCGAGGAGTACTGGAAGCGCCGCTGCGAGTTCGGTCCCGACGAGCTGGCGACGTCGATGTTGCCGGCCGCCGGTGTGTCACGTTGGATCGTCGACACCGGCTTCAAGGGTGACCGGATCACCTCGCACGGCCGTCTCGCCGAACTGGCCGGTGGGCAGTCCTCGGAGATCGTGCGGCTCGAACGGGTGGCCGAGGATCTGCTCGAGGACGGGACCGCACCGGAGGACTTCCCCGACGCGATGCGCGCGGCTCTGGCACGCGCGGCCGACGACCCGGTGGTCGTGGGCACCAAGACGATCGTGGCCTACCGCACCGGTTTCGACATCGACTGGAGCGTGCCGACCGACGCCGACGTCGTGACCCGCGCCCGGGAGCTCCTCGCCCGGCCGGGCGCGCCGCGCATCGACGACCCGGTACTGATCGCGTTCGGTGTGCACGAGGCCGCCGCCCACGGCCTCCCGATCCAGGTGCACGTCGGGTTCGGCGACCGTGACCTGGATCTGCACCGCTGCGACCCTCTGCTCCTCCTCCCGCTGTTGCGCAGCATGCCGACGGTGCCCGTGCTGCTGCTGCACTGCTACCCGTTCCACCGCCAAGCCGGTTATCTGGCACAGGCTTTCGATCATGTGAACTTCGACGTGGGGCTGGCGATCAACTACCTGGGGCCCCGCTCGACGGGCCTGGTGGCGGAGGCGCTGGACACGGCGCCCTTCGCCAAACAGCTGTACTCGTCGGACGCGTTCGGCCCACCGGAGCTGCACGTGCTGGGGTCGGTGCTGTGGCGGCGCGCCATGGGGCTGGTGCTCGGCGAGTGGGCCCGGACAGGTGACTGCGCCGAGGCCGACGCGATCCGCATCGTGGACATGATCGGCGTGAGCAACGCGCAGCGCGTCTATGGGCTCTGACCACACCCGCGCGCCATTGTTCGCCTCGCTGCGCGAGTTCGTCGATCGCGGGCAGGCGCCGTTCTACTCTCCCGGTCACAAGGGCGGCCGCACGCTCGACCCGTGGCTGCGGGAGAACATAGCCGCACTGGATCTGAACAATCTGCCCGACACCGACACGCTGCACTGCCCGGAGGGGCCGATCCTCGAGGCGGAGCGGCTGATCGCCGATGCGTGGGGCGTGCCGCAGAGCTTCGTGATGGTGCAGGGGTCGACGGGCGGGAACATCGCGGTGGCGCTGACGGCGCTGCGCCCCGACGAGCCGGTTCTGGTTGCGCGCAACGCCCACAAGTCGGTGCTGGCGGGCCTGGTTCAGGTGGGCGCCCGGCCGGTGTGGCTGGAGCCGCGCTGGGATGCCGAGTTCGGGGTCGCGCACGGACTCGACGCCGACGTCGTCGAGCGGGCCTTCCAGACATCCGGAGCCAAGGCCCTGTGGGTGCTGCACCCGACCTACTACGGCACGACCGGTGACATCGCCGCGCTGGCCGAGGTGTGCCGCCGCTACGGGGCACGGTTGCTCGTCGACGGTGCGCACTCGCCCCACTTCGCGTTCCACCCGGACCTGCCCACGCCGGGCGAACAATCCGGTGCCGCCGCCACCGTGCAGTCGGTGCACAAGATCCTGTCCGGACTGAGTCAGGCCGCGGTGCTGCACGTCGACACCTCCCAGCTCGACGAGGCGTCGGTGCGGCGGTCCCTGCAACTCGTCCAGACCACCAGCCCGCACTTCGCGATCATGGCTTCGATCGATCTGGCGCGCCGGCAGATGGCGCTCGACGGCCGCACCCTGCTCGACGCCGCGCTGACCCGGGCGCGCGCAGCCGCGGAGCGGCTCACCGGGATCCCGGGCCTGACGGTGCTGCGACCGCACCATCTGGCCGGGCCCGGCACCGGTCTGTGCCAGCTCGACGAGACCAAGCTGCTGATCGGGACCGCCGCCCTGAACGCCGATGCGCGGCAGATCCTGGCCCGGCTCAACCACCTTCACGGCGTGCAGCCCGAACTCGCCGGAAGCGGACACATCCTGTGCATCAGCACCATCGGCAACACCGCACACGATTTCGACCGGCTGACAACGGCTTTCGCGGAAGTCTCGGTGCATTTCGGGCGACGCGACACCGGCCGGGCGCCGGCGTGGACCGCTGACCTGCTCGCGGTGCGGCCGGATGTGGTGCTGACGCCGCGCGAAGCATTCTTCGCCGACGCCGACAGGGTCGCGTTGGCCGACGCCGCCGGACGCATCGCCGCCGAGGCCATCACCCCCTACCCGCCCGGCATCCCGCTGGTCATGCCGGGCGAGCGGCTCGGGCAGGACGTCATCGACCTGCTGGTGGCGCTGCGCGCGGCGGGCAACCCGATCAGCGCGTCGGATCCGACGCTGACCGTCGTCACGACCGTGCGCTGACCTGTAACGGCGCTACGGCGCCCCGATGAGTGCGGTGAACGCCGCCTCCAGCACGGTCTGCAGTTCGCCGGGGTTCGCGTGTGCCAGCGTGCTCGTGCCGACGACGCTGCGCATCAGCAGCACACCAGAGATCGTCGACAGGATGGCTTCCCCACGCAGGTGTGCCCCCGGGCCCGCCAGTTGTCGGGTCAGTCGCCGGCCGACGTGGCGTTCGATGGCGTCGCGCACGATCTCGGTGGCACGGGGGTTCGAGAGGGAACGCAGCATGATCAGAAACGGCTCGGGCGGGTCGGCTCGCGGATCAGTGTGCGCGACCAGTGCGGCGGCCACCTGGCGCGCCAGATCTGCCGCCTCGTCGACGACGAAAACCGGTTTTGAGAAAGACATCTCGACCGCCTCGACGAACAACTGCTCCTTCGATCCGAAGTAGCGATTCACCAGCATCGCGGTGAAGCCGGCATCGGCGGCGATGTCCCTCACGCCCGCGCCGTCGTAACCGGCCCGCGCGAAATGGCGGACGGCGGACTGCAGAATCGCCGCGCGGGTGGCGACCGCATCGCGGCGGCGCGGGGACGTGGACGGCATGCCTCAGGGTAATGGAATAAACGGCACAAAGTCTACATTCGTAGACATAGGGTGTGCGAGTCGATTTGGCCACCATCACAGGAAAGGGATTGTCATGACGAACCCATCGAAGGTCTTTCTGGTCACGGGCGCCTCCCGGGGCCTCGGACGTCACCTCGTCGACCGGGCGCTGGGCGCCGGACACAGCGTCGTCGCCGGCGTGCGGTCGCCCTCCGCACTTGCCGACCTCGCCGCCCGACACCCGGATCGGCTCGCCGTGGTCGAACTGGACGTCACCGACGCCGACCACGCCCGTGCCGCCGTCGCCACCGCGGTCCGGCGATTCGGGCGGCTCGACGTCCTGGTCAACAACGCCGGCTATGCGAACATGGCCGCCATCGAGGACGTCGACATCGAGGACTTCACGGCGCAGATCGACACGAACTTCTTCGGCGTCGTTCGGCTGACCCGGGCCGCGATACCGGTCATGCGGGCCCAACGGTCCGGCCACATCGTCCAGATCTCCTCTGCAGGAGGACGATTGACGCGCCCCGGCCTCGCCGCGTACCAGTCGGCCAAGTGGGCCGTCACCGGATTCTCCGGCGTGCTGGCTGCCGAAGTCGCCCCACTGGGCATCAAGGTCACCGTCATGGAGCCGGGCGGCATGCGCACCGACTGGGCCGGCTCGTCGATGCGGATCGACGAGGTGCGCGATGAGTATGCGAGCACCGTCGGCGCGGCGGCGCGGATGAGTCGATCCAGCAGCATCGGTGCCAGCGATCCCGCCAAGGTTGCCGATCTGGTGCTGCAGATCGTCGACATGGCCGAGCCGCCGGCCCGGCTTCTGGTCGGGCCCGACGCCTATGACTACGCCACGGCCGCAGGGCGTGCGCTGCTCGCTGACGACGAACGGTTCGAAGCCCTGAGCAGGTCGACCGCGGCCGACGACGTGACCGCAGAGCAGCTCGATCCGCTCAACAATGCTTGACCCGAGGCGATTTCGGTGTCACTCCTTCGTCAGCTTCTCGGCGAGCATCACAAGGATGCCGCTGGGCCCGCGCAGATAGGTGAGCTTGTAGAGGTCCCGGTAGGTCGCCACGCCGCGCAGCGGATGGCAGCCGTGCCGTGCGGCGATCGCCAGGGCGTCGTCGATATCGTCGACCGAGAAGGCGACCCGGTGCATGCCGATCTCGTGGGGAAGGGTCGGTGGCGACGGGATCGCCTCCGGGTGGATGTACTCGAACAGTTCCAGGCGGCCCTGACCGTCGGGCGTCTGCAGCATCGCGATCTTCGCGTGATTGCCGTCCAGACCGACCGCGGTGTCGGTCCACTCTCCGCTGACGGTGTCCCGGCCCACGACCTCCAGCCCCAGATCGGTGAAGAAGGCGATCGTCGCTTCCAGGTCGGCGACCGCGATGCCGACGTTCTCGAGTGCGATGGCCATCAGTCGGATGTCACCGATGCAGGTGTGGCCCGCCGGATGACGCGGAAGCGCAGATGGGCCACCCCCGGCGCGTCGAGTACCCGCTCGAGTTCGAGTTCGGGTGTACCGGCGTCGAAGCCGTCGAAGAGCCGTTCGCCGGAGCCGAGGATCACCGGGCTGATCTGCAGATCGATCTCGTCGACCAGTCCCGCGTCGATCGCCTGGCGGGCACACGATGCGCCGCCGGCGATCGAAATGTCCCTGTCCCCGGCGGCGGCTTGCGCTCGAGCGTAAGCCGATTCGATGCCGTCGCTGACGAAATGGAAGGTCGTTCCGCCGGCCATCTCGATCGGGTCACGGGGATGGTGGGTCAGGACGAACACCGGACAGTGGTACGGCGGCTCCTCACCCCACCACCCCGTCCAGACGGAGCCCGTCCAGTCGCCGCGGATGGGCCCGAACATGTTGCGGCCCATGATCGTCGCGCCGATACCGTCCATCATGTCGGAGACGACCTGCCGGTTGACTGGATCGTCTTTGGCGGGGCCGAGATGCCAGCGGTGGAGCTGCTCGCCACCGACGCCCAGGGGGTGATCGCGGCTTTGATTCGGCCCGGCGACGAAGCCGTCGGCGGACATCGACATCGACAGGTTGGTTCTGGGCACAGGGCCTCCGTTGCGCTCGTTCGGTCAACCACGATTCTGACTGCCGCGGGCGGGCGAACTCATCGCCGTCACTGGAGAACGCTCAGGACGAACGCGCTCACCAGTCCGACCGCCACGACGGGCAGGCACCGGCGTACCACCGCGAAGAGCCACCATGCGACCCGGATAACCGCCAACGGCGGGATCGAACCCTTCGGCGGCGCCGCCTCGCCCGTCGAACTGCTACCTTCGCGGACGAGACAGCCGACGCTCGGTGTCCTTTCGACGAGCTTGTGGGGCGATGATGGGACAGATGGACGTGTTGGTGGTCGGCGGCGGCCCCGCCGGGACGGCACTGGCCGGCGCTTGCGGGCGGGTCGGGCTGTCCACCGGTCTGGTCGACCTCGCCCCTGGCCGGCCGTGGACCGCGACCTACGGCATGTGGAGCCGGGAACTGCTCGCCGATCTGCCTGCCGACGTGGTGGCCGCACGGGCCGCCGGCCGGGTGACGGCGCTGACCGACCACCACCTGGGCTGGGAGTACGCCGTCCTGGACGTGCCCGCCCTGCAGCGCCACCTCACCGACGGGCTGGCCGGTGTCACCGTCTACGCCGGGCGCGTGGTCGGCGCATCCGGGAACGGCGCGGTCACCTTGGCCGACGGGTCGCAGCTGCGCGCGTCGGTCGTTGTCGACGCCGGCGGTCAGGCGCGTCCGCTGAACGCCCGGCGGCAGCGCCGCACCCGGGCAGCGCAGACGGCCTACGGGGTGTTCGTCGACGAAGCCGCTGCCGCACCGCTGATCGTCCCCGGCGAGGCCCTGTTCATGGACTGGCGGCAGGACCACGGCGAAGCCGGTTGGCCCACCTTCCTCTACGTCGTCCCCCTCGGCGGCGGGCGGGTGCTGCTGGAGGAGACCTCGCTGGCCCGCCGGCCAGGTCTGCCGATGTCCACTCTGCGTCGCCGGCTCTACGCCCGGCTGGCGCACCACGGCGTCATCCCGCCGGACGGCGTTGCGACCGAGAAGGTGGCGTTCCCGGTGGATCAACCGCGGCACCGCGCGCCCGGCGTGCTGGGGTTCGGCGCCGCGGCGCCGCTGATCCACCCGGCGACCGGCTTCAGCCTGGCGGCGTCGCTGCGGCTCGCGCCGCAGGTGGCCGCAGCGTTCGCCGCGCACCTGCCCGACGACCCGGACCGCGCACTGGCGGAGGCGCGGAACACCGTGTGGCCGCTGTCCGCGCGGGTGGTCCACCACGTGCGGCGTGTCGGCCTTGAAGCGCTGCTGCGGATGCCCCCGGCGGAGGTGCCCGGGTTCTTCGAACAGTTCTTCGCCCTTCCCGAGTCCCACCGCTGGACCTACCTGACCGCCCGGGACGACGTTCGCGGCATCGTCGAGGCGATGACCTGCCTGTTCCGCACGTCGAACGGCCGGCTGCGGGGGCACCTCGTCAAGCCCGCGTTGCTGCCGCCATTGCAGACCAACGACCACGCCACCTCGCACGTGTGAGTCGACCGGAGTCGCTAGCCTGACGCCATGACACCGTCCACCCGGGTGACCAGGCTGCCGGAGAAGCAGCGCGACAGCCGCGCCGAGTTGTATGCGCTGCTGGACAGCACGCCGCTGGCGACCGTCGCTGTCATCAGCGACGGTCATCCTGCGATCTTCCCGACCGGATTCGCCCGTGTCGCAGACGAACTGGTGATCCACGGCTCGACCGGCTCGCCGTGGCTGCGCGCACTCGCCGCGGGTGCCCCGGCGGCGGTCTCGGTCACCACGCTGGACGGCATCGTGGTGGCGCGCAGCGGCTTCGAGTCGTCCTTCCACTACCGCAGTGCCGCGCTGTTCGGCACCTTCACCCCGGTACCCGACGCCGACAAGGTGCGGTACCTGGAGACGCTGACCGACGCGTTCATCCCCGGCCGGGTGGCCGAATTACGGCCCAGCACACGCAAAGAGGTCGCGGCGACGTTGGCGCTGCGGCTCGACATCGGCGCTGACAACTGGTCGCTGAAGGTCAGTGACGGCTGGTCGGAGGACCCGGAGGACGACGTCGCCAGCGGTGCGTGGGCCGGTGTGGTGCCGTTGACGGTCCGGGCGGGAGCGCCCCGCCCGGCGCCCGACGTGCCTGCCGGCATCCCCGTTCCCCCGTCGGTGCGGGCGCTGTCGAGCGCGGACTGACCCGATGGCAGCTCAGCCGGTGCGGTTGAGCTGATCGAGCACCACGGTGGCGCGGAATCCGCACAGCACGAGGATGTGCATGATGTAGAGCCACAGCGCCAGAGCGGTCACGGCCCCGACGATCGGCAGTCCGCCGAACGGCGCCGACCACGGGATCGGGATCGCCAGGAACAGCACGAAACCCTGCAGGAAGCCCGCCAGGATCGAGCCGGTGCCGAAGGCGCCCACCGCGAGCGCCCGCCACCCGATTCGTCCAGGACCGATCAACCCGAACACGCCCAGCAGCGCCGTCGACACCGTGATCCAGACGATGTGGAACGCCGCGATCACGCCCCACACCGTCGACCATCCGCCGCCCGCGTAGAGCGGACCGACGTACGGCGCGGACAACAGCACCGCGAGCACCAGGAACGGCGCGACCGCGGCCACGCCCAACAGGCCTGCCCGGCCGCGCCAGCCGGTCAGCGTGTCGGGCGCCGCCGTCATCTGCACGAACGCGCGCCGCAGTCCCTCGCCGTAGAGGCTCGCCGGGAACAGCACCACCAGCGCCTGCACCCACGACATCGACAGCGCCACCCGGGTCAGGGTGCGTAACGCCTCCGGGGTGCCGTGACCGCCGGGCAGGCCGTCGATCCCGGCGTTCATCGCCGTCGTCACCGTGTCGTGCCCAGCCAGCGCGCCGACGGCCCACAACGCCGCCAGGGCCAGCGGGACCAGACCGATGACACCGAAATACGTGGCGCCCGCCGCCCACAGGGCGAGGTCGCTGCCCGGGAAGGTGGTCCGTACACCGGAGGCGAACTGGCGCAGCCGACTCACGGCATGTCCCCCGCCGTCGGGTGCGCGCGCTGGCAGGCTGGCCCCATGACATCCGACGACCCCGCGCGCGGCGCCGACGACGCCGGGTGGTCGCAGCTGCACGGTGGCGTGCAGCCGTCGCCGGTGGTGCGCGGCTGGTTGCGAATGGTGCGTGTGCTGGCGTCCGGCCCGATCGCCCGGATACCGCCCGACGTGCTGTCGGTGGCCGGCGTGGGCGCGCTCGCGGCGGCCTGGGCCGCCGTCGCGGGACCGGGCTGGCCCGTCGCCGTCGTCCCGCTGGTGTTGCTCGCGGGCATCCTCGACGGACTCGACGGCGCGGTCGCACTGCGCACCGGACGGGCCCGTCCGCTCGGCGCGGTCGTGGACTCGGTCGCCGACCGGATCGGCGATCTGCTGCTCGGTGCCACCCTGTACGCCCTGGGCGCGCCGGCGGCATGGGTGCTGGCCGCGGTGGCGCTGGTGCTGCTGCTGGAGTACCTGCGGGCACGCGCCCAGGCGGTCGGGATGCCGGGCGTCGGATGCGTCACCGTCGCCGAGCGACCCACCCGCCTGATCGTGGTCGGGCTGGCCGCCGGCGGCGCGGCGGCGTTCCCCGAGGGCGTGCCGCCGCTGGGCTGGAGTTGGGCCGGCATGTTCACGATCGTGTGGACCGCCGTTGGGCTCGTCGGGCTGGCCCAGTTGCTGCGCGGCGTCCGGCGCTCGATGCCGGCGTCGTTCCCGCCGGACCGATGAGTCCGGCGACGATCTCGGCCGACATCAGCACCAGCGGGATGCCGCCGCCCGGATGCGCCGACCCGCCGACGAGGAACAACCCCGGGACCGGGCTGCGGTTGGCCGGCCGGCGCAGCGCGGCGCGCGGTCCGTGCGACGCGGTGCCGTAGATCGCGCCGCCCGGCGCGCCGGTGCGGCGTTCGAGGTCTGCCGGCGTGATGATCTCGGTGAAGCGCAGCCGCGGCCGAACGTTGACGCCGCGCTCGGCAAGCACGTCGAGCACCCGGTCGGCGTAACGCGCGGCGACACCGTCGGAGTCCCAGTCGACCCCGCGCGCCGGGTCGTGCGCCGGTGTGTTCACCAGCACGAACCATCCCTCGGAGTCCTCGTCGGGACGCAGCGCCGGGTCGTCGGGGGCGTGCACGTAGACGGTCGGGTCGACCACGGGGCGCGGGTCTGGGCCGAAGATGGCGTCGAACTCCGCGTCGTAGTCGTCGGGGAAGTAGATGCGGTGCGCCGCACCCGGCACGCGACCCGACAGCCCGAGCAGCATCACGAACCCGGCCATCGACCGGGGCGTGCGGCGCAGCGCCCGGGTGATCCGCGTCGGCGCGCGGTCGATCAGCCGCCCGTACAGCAGCGTCGCATCGGCATCGCTGACCACCGCGTCCGCCGGGATCTCCCGGTCTGCGCACCGCACCCCGCTGACCCGTCTCCCCGTCATCAGCAGCTCGTCCACCGTCGTGCCCGTTCGTATCTCGACACCCAGGTCGCCGCAGCGGCGGTCCAGCGCCTCGACGATGCGGCGCAGACCGCCCGGCACGTACCACGCACCGAACTCCTGCTCGACGAACGCGGTCACCGCGAGGACCGACGGTGTGCGACGCGGATCAGACCCCGAGTACGTGGCGTAGCGGTTGAGCCACATCCGCAGTCGCGGGTCGGTGCACGCGCCGCGGCCCAGCCCGTCGATGGTGCGCCACGGCGCCACCGCCCGGAGGTCGGCAGGCCAAATGCTCATCCGCGCCAACCGGGTCAGCGAAACCGGCTGTCGCAGAACGGGTTCGGCGACCAGATCCCACAGCCGGCGGGACCGCTCATGCAGCCGCCGCCACGACTCCCCCGCACCGTGGCCCAGCGCCGCGTCGATCGCGGCGGGTATCTGCGCGCCGTCGTGGGGCAGCAGCATCTCGGTGCCGTCGGCGAACCGGTACGCGCAGGCCGGGTCGACCGGTGTCACCGCCAGATCCGCCGGGCCGCCGGTGTCGTCGAACAAGTCGGTGAGCAGGCCCGGAAGCGTAAGCAGCGAGGGGCCGGTATCGAAGACGAACCCCTCACGCTCGATCACCCCGAGCTTGCCCCCCACCGTCGGTGCCGCCTCGCACACGGTGACGCGGTGCCCGAGCGCGGCCAGCCGGGCCGCGGCGGCCAGCCCGCCCAGACCCGCCCCGACGACCACCACCCGACTCATACCGGCCGCCCCTTCCAGCGCAGGGTGCCGCGCAACCGCCCGGCCCACGACGACGCGAGCAGACCCGTCAACGCCACGATCGACAGCGGATGCGCGGCTGCGTCGAGCACGTCCGCCACTGCACCGCGGCCGCACCACCGCCGAGCCGACACCCGGCCCACGACGCCCGCGGCGTAACCCAGCGCACCCACCCGCGACCCGGCCACCGCCGCGACCGCGGGGACGACGTAGACCACGCACAGCGCCGCAACGACCGCGACCGCCCCCGCCGGTGACCCGAACGCCGCCCACAGCGACTTGCGGTACCCCTCGCTGAGTTCGCGCCCCGTGGCGTACATCCGGCAGGTGGCGACCGCCGACCCGTCGGCGACGCCGGTGCGGCCCCCGGCCGTGCGCACTGCCCGCGCCAGCGCGATGTCGTCGAGCACCTCGCCCGCCACCGCCTGCCAGCCGCCGGCTCGGGCCAGTGCCGCCGCGTCGACCACCAGGAACTGCCCGTTGGCCACCGCCATCGACGGGCGGCGGGACCGCTCGGCCAGGCGCAGTGGCAGCGTGGTCAGCCACGACCACGCCAGCAGCGGTTGCAACAGGCGCCCGAGCACCCCGACGGCCACCTGTCGGGGCCAGGCGCTGACGAGCGCCAGCGCGCGGGGGCCGCGCAGCAGAGGGGCGACCGCGGCGACGGCGTTCGGGGCGAGCACGACATCCGCGTCGACGAACGCCAGGATCTCGCCGCGCGCGGCGGCGGTGAGCTGGGCGCACGCGTGCGGCTTGCCCAGCCACCCCGGCGGTGTCGGCGACCCGGTCAGGATCTTCAGCCGCGGATCGTCGTCCGCGGCCCGGCGGACCGCCTCGGCGGTGCCGTCGGTGGAGCCGTCGTCGAGGACGAGGATCTCCACATCGGTCAGGCCGCGCTGGGCGAGCACCGACCGGATCGTCGGTGCGATGCGGTGCGCCTCGTCGCGGGCGGGAATCAGCACCGACACCACCGCGCCGACCGAAGCGGGATCATCGGGAAGCCGCCGCAGCAGCCGAAGATTGAGCAGTTCATGAGCGGTACCCAGGCAGGCGAGCGCGGATCCGGCGGCCACGACGGCGCGTAGGATTTCGGCAGGGCGCGCATCGGGCACCTGCAAACTCTACGCAGGCCCACGATGCCAGGTGTAGAAGCCAGCTTCGGCGGCATGCGCCGCGGCGGCTGACAGACTGGAAAGTGGAGGTTCTGCGGGTGGCGGTTGCGGTGCCCCTCGCGCCGGTGCGCTCCGGACATGCGGTGTGGACGATGGTGGCGTCCGCCATCGCCGTGCAGATCCTCTACCCCCTGATGCCTGAGGCGTGGCGCACCGAAGTGACGGTGCTCAGCGTCGCCATCTTCTTCCTGGCCTCGCTGGCCGACACCGGCCGGGTGCACGGGCTGCGCGGCGCGCTGACCCTCGCCGTGGTCGCAGGCGGCGGCGGTCTGGTCGCCGAGTCGGTCGGTGTCGCCACCGGGTGGCCGTTCGGGCACTACAGCTACACCGGGACACTGGGCACCGAGCTCGTCGGTGTCCCGGTCATCGTGCCGATGGCCTGGGTGATGATGGCGTGGCCGGCGCTGGTGGTCGGCCGCACCCTGGTGCGGCGCGGCCCCGCGGTGGTGGCCGTCGCCGCCTACGCGTTGACGGCATGGGACGTGTTCCTCGACCCGCAGATGGTCGCCGCGGGCCACTGGACCTGGCTGGACCCGCACCCCACCCTGCCGCTCATCCCGGACATCCCGCTGTCCAACTACGCCGGGTGGCTGTTGGTCTCCCTCGTGATGATGACGGCCCTGCACCTGCTTCTCCCGCCGTCGCGGGCCTCGACGCCCTCGTGGCCGGCGGCCGCGCTGTACCTGTGGGTCTACTTCTCCTCGGCGATGGCCCACGCCGCCTTCTTCGGGCTGCCCGGCTCCGCGCTCACCGGGGGCGTGCTGATGGGGGTCGTCGCCGTGCCGTTCGCGATCGAAGTGGTCGCCGTGCTGCGGCGGGCCCGCCGGCAGCCACCGATTCCCGAGGAGCCGTCGCCATGACCAATGCCCTGACCAGCCGCGCCGCTCCGCTGCGCATGCGTCCGCGGTCTCTGGTCACGCCCGACCCGCTGCAGCCGCATCAGGCGCCCGAGGGCACCGAGGCGGTGATCGTCGGCGGCGGCATCGCGGGCGTCTCCGCGGCGGTCGTGCTCGCCGAGCGCGGGGTTGCGGTCACCCTGCTAGAGGCGGCCGATCACCTGGGCGGACGGTTGGGCGCGTGGTCCGAGCGCCTTCCCGACGGCGCCGAGCAGATCATCGAGCACGGGTTCCACGCGTTCTTCCGGCACTACTACACGTGGCGGGCGATCCTGCGCCGCGCCGACCCCGAGCTGTCATTCCTCGCGCCGGTGAAGAGCTATCCGGTGATCTCGGCGGACTGGCCCGCCGAAGACCTGTCCGGACTGCCCGCCGCGCCGCCGCTGAACCTCCTCGCGCTGGCGCTGCGCTCCAAGAGCCTCACACGCCGCGAACTGATGACCGCCGACGCCGACACCGGGCGTGCGCTGCTCGCCTACGACCGCGCGACCACCTACGCCGAGTTCGACGACGTCGACGCTGCGACATTCCTCGACGGGTTCGGGATGAGCGAGCGCAGCAGAACCATGCTCTTCGAGGCCTTCGCGCGGTCGTTCTTCTGCAACCAGGGTCAGCTGTCCGCGGCCGAGCTCGTCGCGATGTTCCACTACTACTTCCTCGGTAACCCCGAGGGTATCGGCTTCGACGTGCCCAGCACCGATTACGCCACCGCGATCTGGAATCCGCTGCGGAACCACCTGGAGCGGCACGGCGCCGACGTGCGGATGGGTGCACATGTCACGTCCCTGGAGCCGCAGGGCCACGGCTGGCGGGTGTCCACCGACGGCGACGCCGTCGACACCCGGCACTTGATCCTGGCTCTCGACCCCGGGGCCCTCTCATCGTTGGTCGGCGGTTCGGCAGCGACGGCGCAGGCCGCCCCTTTGCTCGCCCGCCGCTGCGACAACCTCGTGGTGGCGCCGCCGTTCGCGGTCAGCCGGATCTGGTTCGACCGCGACGTCGCGCCGAACCGCGCCCCGTTCAGCGCCGTCAGCGGACAGCCCACGCTCGACTCGATCGCCGTGTACTCCCGCCTCGAGGAGCCCAGCATCGAATGGGCGCGGAACACGGGCGGTTCGATCGTCGAGCTGCACTCGTATTCGTGCCGCCTGCCCGACGCCGCCAGCGCCGCCGCCGCGCTGCGCAGCGAGCTGGCCATCCTGTGGCCGGAGACCGTCGACGCGACGATCCTGCACACCCACGATCGGCTCGAGGCCACGGCGCCCGCCTTCCCGCCCGGCTCGGCCGGGATGCGGCCGGGGGTGCGCACCGATGCGCGCGGGCTGCGTCTGGCCGGCGACTACGTCGACACGCGATATCTGTCGGGACTGATGGAGCGGTCGGCCATGTCGGGCGTTCTCGCCGCCAACGACGTGCTCGCCGAACTCGGCGTCGCGGCCGAGCCGATCCTCGGGGTGCCACAGCGCGGCCTGCTGGCCGGGGTGCCGCGAATCGGCGGCCGGGCCGGCCGCCCGGCCCGGTAGCGTCGGGCTCAGCGGCCGGGCAGTCGGGTGGTCACCTCTTGGAGCACCCACTCGTTTCCGTCGGGATCGCCGAACGTCGCCAGCGAGGTGTAGCTGCCCCCCTGCGCGCCGGGCCCGGCGACGCGGCCGACGGTGCCTGCCCGCTTGAACACCCCGGACTCGTCGTGGAACACCTCACTCACCTCGACGCCGCGGGCCAGCAATTCCTCGCGGGCGGCGAGGATGTCGTCGACCACCAACAGCAGTCCCTCGACCGACCCGGGGCCGGCACCGGAGACCCCGTCGCCGAAGATGACCGAGGCGGGTGAGCCGGGTGGGGTCACCTGGATGATGCGGTAGCCGTCGGCCACGGTGAAATCGGCGTCGAGCCGCCAGCCCAGCCGGTCGTGGTAGAAGCACAGTGCCTTGTCGACGTCCGAGACGGGCACGATGACGACCTCGAGTTTGAAATCCATTGTGAATCAGCCACTTCCATACTCATGTCAGAGCCGTGGCGAAACGCGGTTCGACGGTGTCCTGACCGGCATGCCACCGGAATGATGCTGTAACGCCAGAATGTGCGCCCCGCATTCCCCGCGTTCGTCGTAGGCTCGCTCACCATGATCCTGGTGTCCTCACCATGGCGATGGCGTCACCGCGATGGCCAACGGAGGGTGATGGGTCGGGTGATCAGCCGAAAAGTGTTCGGGCGCCGTTGATCCGGTATTCCGCCACCGACGCGGACCGGATCGCGGCCAGTTGCTCGTCGCTGGGACCGCTGCTCCTGAACGCCTCGACATCAGCCGGGGATTCCCACTGCTCCTAGACGTTGATCCGGCCGGGGTCCACCAGGTCCGCGGAGATCGCGAAATCGAGGCAGCCGGGCGCTGCCCGCGCCTGCCGCACCACGGTCGCGCAACCCGTGAGGTAGGACTGCCGGTCGGCGGGATCGACCATCAGGTGTCCGGCGACGATGATCATCGGCGTGCTTGTCGGTTCGCCCATCACGAGGGATGGACCTCAGCGGTCCACCGGACTCATCGATCAGCGGCGGCTGCGGTGCGCAGCCGTCGCATGGTCGGCTACTCGTGTTCCTCGTCGGACCTGCTCAACGCCCGGTCGGCGCTGCGCACCAGGTTGCGGTTGAACTGGTACTGAGCGGCCACGAGCGTGTCCGCGAGCTCGATGGCAGCGTCGACGATCTTGTTCCGCAGCGGCTGGACCGCCTCGGGAACCGCCTCGTCGACCGTCTGCCGGAACAGTCGCAGCGCCTCGGCGACCGCGTGCTGGCCGATCTTGGCCGATTCACGGACGTCATCGAGAAGCTCACCGGAATGCGTTGCGGGCTTCGGTGTTTCGGATACCTGGGTCATCATGGGTCCTTTCGAGCGGTGTGGTCCCCCACGCTCGACGCTAAGCGCGCAGACCCTGCCGCGGTACGGACCAAGGTCCTCAATGGGCCGCCGACGGTCTCCAGGGGTCGCCCGATCAGCCGCCCAACTCGGTGACCGCCGTGTCGAGCGCCGCCGCCTGCGCGGAGAGCTCGGCTTCATCGAGGTCCGTGGTGCCGCCCGTGCGCTCCAGCAGCGTGGATCGCGAGATCACCTCCATCGCTCCGCGGAACGCGTCGTCGTCGAGCGCCTCGCGCGGGATCACCTCGGCGCGGCCCTCGATCAGAACCAGCAGGGCATCGGAATCAGCGGTCAGCAGGCGGTGCACATCATCAGTCGAGATCGTCATCCCCGACGGGTGCCCCGCCACGGCCGTTTCACTCCCGTCGACCGATTCGTCGCAGTTCGACCACGTGTAGAGCTGTTCGGGAGTATTGGCGGCACCGAGCATGAACGCCCGGTGATAGCGGGTGGTCCGCGCGATCGTGGCCAGCCAGGTCGCCACCGTGCTGACCCTGTTGCTCAGGCCGGTGAGGAAGGCGATGTGGAGCACGCCCCAGGCCAGCCAGCCGGGGAACCCCGACATCTTCAGCCGTCCGACCTGCAGCAGAGCGTTCCCGTGGCTGATGTAGGCCGCCGACCCGAGGTCGCGGTAGCGATAGTCGCGGCGGGGCCGGCCCGCGAGTTCCCGGCGGACGCACGTGGCGACGTGCAGGCCGCCCTGCATGGCGTTCTCGGCGACACCGGGCAGGTTGTCGCGGCCCACCAAGTCGCCGATCACGAAGATCTCCGGGTGCCCGGGGACCGACAGGTCGGACGCGACCGCGATGCGGCCGGCCCGGTCGGTCGTGACCCCGAGCACCTCGGCGATGTGCCGGGCGAACGGCACGGCCTCGACGCCCGCGGTCCACAGCACCGTGCGGGCCTCGTAGTGCTCGGCCGCGCCGCCGCCTTTGGGGGTGACGGTGACCCCGTCGCGGCGGACATCGGTGACGTGCACGCGCATGTGCAACTCCACGCCGAGCTTCTCCAGTGTCTTGGTGGCCTTCGCCGACAGATCGGGGGCGAACGTCTTGAGCACCCGGTCGCCGCCGTCGAAGAGCAGCACCCGGGCGTCCTCGGGCTCGATGCTGTGGAACTCGTTGGCCAGCGTCTGGGTGGCCACTTCGCGGATCTGTCCGGCCAGTTCCACCCCGGTCGGCCCGCCTCCGGCGACGGCGAAGGTGAGCCACGCGGTGCGCTCGGGGCCAGGTGGCACCGTCTCGGCGATCTCGAACGCGGTGAACAGGCGCTGCCGGATGCTGAGCGCGTCGTCGAGGGTCTTCATGCCGGGCGCCCACTGCGCGAAGCTCTCGTTGTCGAAGTAGGACTGGCGCATCCCCGCCGCGACGACCAGCACGTCGTAGTCGAGGGTGAACCGTGACTCGTCGGGCCGCATCGCGGTGAGCCTGCGCGCGTGCGGATCGAGTTCGACGGCCTCACCGAGCAGGATCGTCACATTGCGGTGGCGTGCGAATTCCTCGCGCAGCGGACGGCTGATGTGGCCGATGCTGAGCTTGCCCGTCGCGCACTGGTAGAGCAGCGGCTGAAACAGGTGCCCCGCCGCACGGTCGAGCAGGGTGACGTCGACGTCCGCGCCGCCGAGCCGGCGCGCACAGAACAATCCGCCGAAACCCCCGCCGATGATCAGCACCCTCGGGCGACCGTGACTCATCAGGGGAAGGCTAGTACCCGGCGAGGTCGGTTTCTGACGAAACCCGGCGGGGAGTAACGCCGATACGTCACGTGACGAAGTACTCGGCGCGGGCGGATGTGAAGCAAGGGCATCCTCGGCACCGCGGTGCCGACCGTAACCAGGCAATCCCGTGACGCGCGCCCGCAAGGGCGCGCGCTGTAGAGGACGGCAATACACGAATGAAATTTCTGCTCAACTTCAGGCGCCGGCTGCTCGCCGGCGCGATGGCGGCGCTGCTGCTGCCGGGTCTGGTCGCCGTGGCCGGTGGATCGGCGACGGCCGGTGCGTATTCACGGGCCGGGCTGCCGGTCGAGACGCTGATGGTTCCGTCCGCGGCGATGGGGCGCGACATCCCGGTCAAGTTCCAGGGCGGCGGGCCCAAGGCGGTCTACCTGCTCGACGGGCTGCGGGCACGCGACGACAACAGCGGCTGGGACATCGAGACCGCGGCGTTCGAGAACTACTTCGAGTCCGGGTTGTCGGTGGTCATGCCGGTCGGCGGGATGTCCAGCTTCTACACGAATTGGCAGCGGCCCGCTGTCGGGAACGGCACGACCTACAACTACCAGTGGGAGACGTTCCTGACCTCCGAGCTGCCTGCGTATCTGGCGGCCACCAAGGGCATCTCCCCCAGCGGTAACGCCGTCGTGGGTCTGTCGATGTCGGGCAGTGCGGCGCTGATCATGGCGGCCTACCATCCCGGTCAGTTCAGCTACGCCGGTTCGCTGTCGGGCTTCTTGAACCTGTCCCAGGGCATCTGGCCGACGCTGGTCGGATTCGCGATGCGTGACGCGGGCGGTTTCGACGCCACGGCGATGTGGGGTCCGGGCGGCGGTCCGGCATGGCAGCGCAACGATCCGACACTGCAGGCGGGGCGCCTGGTGGCAAACGGCACCCGAATCTGGGTGTACACCGGCAACGGCCGGCCGGGAGACCTCGGCGGCGGCGGCGACATCCCGGGTCAGGTGCTGGAAAGCATCACCCAGGACAGCAACAAGGCGTTCCAGAAGGCCTACACCGGCGACGGTGGCCGCAACGCCACCTTCAATTTCCCGGCCAACGGCACGCACGGCTGGGGGTACTGGGGTGCGCAGCTCAACGCGATGAAGCCGGACATCCAGCGCACGCTGGGGGTCTGACCTCGTCGCCCGAAAGCGGCCGGGGCGCAGTCACTCTGCGTCCCGGCCGCTGTCGTCTCATGAGAAAGCAACCACCGCAGACCCGTGCGGATCTGCGGTGGTCGCCTGGTGTCGATCAGTACGTCGGGACGAAGACGCCGTTGAGCCAGACGCCCCAGTGCTGCCAGCCCTGATCCCAGACCTGCGGGTTGCCCGCGGCCCAGACCGGGTCGACCGGCTTCGGCGGGGCCGAGGCCGGCGGGGTGCCGGTGCTCGGTCCGGCGGGCGGAACCGGCGGCGGGGTCCACCCCGGCTGGGCGGCAGCGGTTCCGGCGATTCCCATCGCACCGGCGGTGAGGCCGCCGAAGACGGCTGCGCCGGCGAGGATCTGAGTCAACTTCATCGGTAGAACTCCCATCCCGGGCCCGTCGGCCCGCAGTTCAATGAGTACAGCTAAGAACTAACCGCAACGTGTGTGGGATAAACGCATGCTGTGGCCGATCACACACCGGCTGCTTGACTGGAGCCATGGCGGACCGGCTGCGCAACGAGTTGGTGGGGATCGCCGACGGGTCCGGACGGTATGCCGACGCGGCGCG
The DNA here is from genome assembly GCF_010729305.1 of Mycolicibacterium psychrotolerans. NCBI lineage: Bacteria > Bacillati > Actinomycetota > Actinomycetes > Mycobacteriales > Mycobacteriaceae > Mycobacterium > Mycolicibacterium psychrotolerans. The sequence continues at coordinate 3,540,508 of NZ_AP022574.1, forward strand.
CGCCGCGCTGGGCGACGCCCCCGTCGGCACGCGGCTCGGGTTCGCGATCCGGGCGCTGGCGGGACATCGCGGTCCTGGCAGCAGCACCTGCCCGTCGGACGCCGCCCGCGCGGTCGGGGGCGAGCGCTGGCGCGCTCTGATGGACGACGCCCGCGACACAGCGCGCTCGTTGGCCCGGTCCGGGCTGGTCGAGATCACCCAGCGCGGCGAGGTGCTCGACCCCGACACCGACTGGCGGGGCCCGATCCGGATCCGGGCCGTGGAGCGGTGACCCTCCAGCGCCGGCGCCTACCATGACGGCGTGTCCGACGACGACCGTGACCGCTGGGACCGGCGCTACCGCGGTATGCCGCCCGCATCCCCCGACGACGTGTGTCTGCCAACGGTTTTCCGGCCCTTCGCTCACCTCTTCCCCACCACCGGCACCGCGATGGACGTGGCGTGCGGGCGCGGAACAGCGGCGGTGTGGTTGGCGCGGCGCGGCGTGACGGTCCGCGGCTACGACATCTCGCCGGTGGCCATCGCCGAGGCCCGCGCGCTGGCGCAGCGGTGCGGATGCGCAGGCGCGCTTTTCGCGGTGGCCGACCTCGATGGCGGGCTACCGCCCGGCGACCCGGTGGATGTGTTGCTGTGCGCGAACTTTCGCGATCGGCGCCTGGACGAACCGATGCAGCACCGCGTCCGCGAGGGTGGGCTGGTGGCGGTGAGTGCGCTCAGCGAGGTCGGCGCGGCCCCCAGCCGGTACCGGGCGGCGCCGGGTGAGCTGCAGCGTGCGTTCGGCGCGCTCGATGTCGTCGCCTGCGGGGAAGCCGACGGCCGGGCCTGGTTGCTCGCGCGGCGGTGATTCAGGCGTCGGTGCGGCGCGGACGGCGCAGCGCCCCCCACAGCCCGACGCCGATGCCGACCACCGCGCCGCCGAGCCCGATCGCCTTCTGGGAGCGGCCCAACTGATCGTGCACGCTGATCCCGCCGAGGAGATCAGCCGCGTCGGCGCCGCCCGAGGCCAGGAACCAGCCGCGGGTGTCTCGCTGCTGCAGTGCCGCCGCGATCAGCATGGCGCCGATCAGCGCGTCGCGGTATCCCATGGAGCGCAGCAGCAACCGCGCGGTCGGGGGCGGATCTCCCGGGTCCCCCCAGAGCCGGTTGGCGCGAAGCGGATCCACGAGGAACGAGATCCCCGAGGAGAGGCGGATGCCGCCGGCGACGAGGGCGGCGCGGTCCAGGGTCATCGTTTCAGCCCGCCGCCCATTCGGCGGCCTGGTCCAATTCGGCGAGCGGATACAGCGCGATCTCGCCGGGCACCATCCAGGCGAACGCGTGCAGCGCGTGCACCACCCACTCCTTGTCGGTGACCACCGCGACGCGCCGGAACGCCGCGTGATGGCGGATCAGCGCCCCCAGCCCCAGGCGCAGATCCTCGGCCAGGCCGCCGGGGCCGAACCCGTCGTAGTCGTCGGCGACGACCTCGACGAGCCGGATCTCCCCGGTCGCCAGCATGTCGTCCATCGCGGGCCGGAACTCGCGCAGATCCTGACCCCGTAGCCGGCCCGAGACCCGGATCCCGGCCACCCCCGGCGGCATGTCGTGCAGTATCTCGATCATGCTGCGCAGTCTGGCACGCCGGGCGCGTACTTGGGTGCGATCCGGCGGCTCTTGTCAATTCTGGCGCGGCAGAAGCTCTTTGACGAACGTGTCGAGAAAATCCTCGGTGCTGATCGTGCCGGCGGGCCGGATCACGAACTTGATGAGCCCCGCGGCGATGTAGCCGTCGAGCAGGCGGTGCAGCTGCGCCCAGTCGGCGGCCACCAACTCGGCCGGATCGAGGTCCGGACGCCGCTTGCGGATCGCGGCTCGCACCGGAGCCGGCAGCTCGCCGTCGCCGACCGCCAGGTTGATGCCGTAGTGATCCTCGGGCACCTCCCGCTCGGCGGCCGCGGCGGCCATGCGGATCTGCCCCACCGCCTCCCGGGCCTCCGCCGGGGTCAGGAAGCTCCCCAGCCAGCCGTCGCCGTAGGCCCCGATGCGCCGGTATCCCGCCGGTGACGACCCGCCGAGCCAGATATCCAGCAGCCCAGCCGGTTTGGGCAACACCGTGGCGTCGCGGACGGAGAAGAACTCGCCGGAGAAGGTGACGGTGTCTTCGCACAGCACGCGGCGAAGCAGGTGCAGCGACTCGTCGAACACCGCGGCGCGTCTTCCCTCGGGCACCACGAACAGGTCGCGCTCGACGGGCAGTGCCGAGCGCAGCCCGAACACCGGAAGGACCCGCTTGGGGGCGAGTGCGGCCAGGGACGTGAGCTGCTTGGCGACCAGCACCGGGTTGCGCCCGGGCAGCACCGCGACCGACGTGCCCACCTTGAGGTGGCGGCTCCGGGCGAGCGCGACCGCCATTCCCACCACGGGATCGATCGCGGGTGAATAGACCAGCTCGGAGAACCACAGCGAGTCGATACCCGCCGACTCCAGTTGGTCGACGAACCCGGGAAGTGCGTCCGCACCGACGTCGACCCCGAGGCTGACCCCGAACCGCACCTTCACACCGGTCTCCTCTCGCCGTGACGACCACTCCAGCATGCGGCACGGTCGTCGGTGACAGGATGTGGGCGTGGCAGAACGCATCACCTTCCCCAGCAGCAGCGGCCCGTCGCTGGCCGGACTGGTCGACGTGCCGCAGGGCGAGATCCGCGGCTGGGGCGTTTTCGCGCACGGCTTCACGCTGGGTAAGGACTGCCCCGCCGCGAACCGGATGTGCAAGCAGTTGGCCGCAGAGGGCATCGGCATGCTGCGGTTCGACAACCTCGGCCTCGGGCATTCGGAGGGGGACTGGGGCGACGGGTCGTTCTCCCACAAGGTCGCCGACACAGTGGGGGCCGTCGCTTTCATGAACGACTCGGGCCGCGAGGTGCGTCTGCTCGTCGGGCATTCGTTCGGGGGCGCCGCCGCGATCGCCGCCGCCCATGACTGCCCGACGGTGACCGCGGTGGCCAGCGTCGCGGCGCCTTTCCAGCCGGCGCACGTGGAGAAGAACTATGACGCCCTGGTCAGCCGGATCGAATCCGACGGCGAGGCACCGTTTCTGATCGGCGGCAAGGCGCTCACCCTGCGCCGGCATTTCATCGAGGACGTCCGCAACGCCGACCTGCGCGAGCGCATCAAGACGCTGCGGCGGGCGCTGCTGGTCATGCACTCGCCCACGGACAACACCGTCGGGATCGCCAACGCCAGCGACATCTTCCGCGCCGCCCGGCATCCCCGCAGCTTCGTCTCCCTGGAGGGGGCCGACCATCTGCTGACCGAGAAGAACCAGGCGGCCCGGGCCGCGCGCATCGTCAGCGCGTGGGCCGACCCCTACCTGTAGAGCGCAGCAGTGGGCGGGGCCGCGAGCGTCCGCGGAGCCCGCCCACCGTCACGATGTCAGTCCTGCGAACCGCCGGACCCGGGCGACGGAATTCATCGCGATTAGGCTGGACGACCGTGCGTATCGTCGCGATCCATCTGGCCCCGGGCGACGCATCCCGACGCGTTCGGTCGACTCGGTCGTCGCCGAAGAGGGCAAGGGACTGGTCGGCGACCGCTACCACGGCACCCGGCACCGCCACGTCACCCTGCAGTCGCGCGAAGCGCTCGACGCCGCGGCGGCGCAGCTGGGCCGCCCCGTCGACCCTGGTGCGACGCGCCGCAACATCACCGTCGACGCCGGCGAGATCCCGACGAAACCCGGCACGAGGATCCGCATCGCCGACGTGGACCTGGAGGTGGTGCGGTTGTCGGCACCGTGCCGTCTGCTCGACGACTGGATCGGACCCGGCGCCGCCGCGGCGCTCAGCCGGCGCGGTGGCTCGGTGTGCCGGGTGCTGAGCAGCGGCACCCTGCAGGTCGGCGACGACGTCGTCTGCTCGCAGAACTGACGCCGGTCAGCTGCCGTCGCCGCCGGCCTCGGCGGGCAACGGTGGCGGCAACGGCGTCGTCGGGGTCGCCGAGCTGGTCGGGCCCGCGCCCGGAGAGCTCGTGGTTCCCGGCCGCTGGAAGTCCAGCATCGGTTCGTCGCGGATCACCTTCTCCCCCGCGCTGATCACCAGCGCGTCGGAGGTGACCATGTACTCGATGCCGTCCCGCGACGCGGTGAAGGCGCCGTCGGCCGACTGGGACGCTGCGGCGATCAACCTCGCCCCGTCCCGAACGCGCACCCCGCGGTATTCCAGATCCCCGTCGGAGAGCTTGCAGATCGCCACCCGGGATCCGGCGGTGCTGCCGAAGACGACCGCCGTCGCCGGCGCCGCGCACCGGGCGGTCGAGTCGATGTATCCGCGGCTGTCCGACGGCGGCGCCGAGACTGCCGGCGGCGCCACCGCGAGCAGCGCCACGGCCGAGGCGGCCGTCGCCAGGACGGTGCGGACGAGGATGGTGCGGTGCGAAGACATCACTGTCCACCAGACCACGTCGGGACAGAACTTGCGAACGGCCCCGGCCGATTTTCGCGCATCGTTGGGCCATCGAGACCGGACCGTAATGAACGGCCTCCCGTCGGCGATGACATGATCGTGACCTTCTCCGGCGCCGCGGCGCGGTGCGGCGCGCTGCTGCTGGCCGTCGCGGCAGCCTTCGCCCTGCTGCTCGGAGCCGGCCCCGCACTGGCCGCCCCGCCTCTGGTGGCCAAGGACTTCTCCAAGCCGGCGATCGTGATCCTCGGCTACGGGCTCAAGGACAACGGGACGATGCGGCCCATCCTGTACACCCGCGTCCTCACGGGTCTGGCGGTGGCGCAGATGTTTCCGCAGTCGCCGATCATCGTGACCGGCGGCAATCCCCGCAACGGCCGGACCGAGGCGGGCGAGATGCGCAAGACGCTGCGCGTACTGGGTTTCCCTGACGACCGGATCCTCGTCGAGGACCGGGCCAACAGCACCGTGCAGAACGCACGATTCTCGGTGCCGCTGGCCGAGGCCGCCGACACCTCGGGCATCATCCTGGTGACCTCGTCGTCGCATCAGGACCGCGCCGACGGCAACTTCGCCGATGCCGGCGGCAACGTGCTTGCGACGGTGAGCTTTCCGGACGGGAACCCGTCGATCAACATCGCCCAGTTCGTCAGGGACGTGCTGAGCCCGTTCGTGGCGATCACCTGAGGGCTCGAGATCCGTCGAACTCGCCGTCCAGATACGCCGCGCGGCAGGCGCGGCGCGCCAGCTTGCCACTGGTCGTCCGCGGGATCGCGCCGGCGGGCACGATCCGCACATCGGCCACCGGAGCCTGATGGCGTTCGTGCACAGCGGCTTTGATGGACGCCACCGCGCCGGCGGGATCTGTGCGCGCCGTGCCCGCGGCACGCTCGGCGACGATCACGAGGCGATCCTGCCCGCCGGCCTGCACCGCGAACGCTGCGACGTATCCGCGCCGCACGATCGGTGACGCTTCGGACGCGGTGGCTTCGAGGTCGTGCGGGAAGTAGCGCCGGCCGCCGAGGATCACCACGTCGGCGATCCGGCCGGCGATGTAGAGCTCGCCGTCCAGATAGAACCCGAGATCGCCGGTGCGCAGCCAGGTTCGGGCCGGATCCGCGCCGACGGCGTGGCTGCCGTCGGCCAAGGTGCCCGCCAGGCGCGCACAGAACGTCCGCTGCGACTCCTCGGGCCGGTGCCAGTAGCCGCGGGCGATGTTGTCGCCCTGCAGCCACGGCTCGCCGACTCGCCCGTCGGGGAGCTCGCGGCCGGTGTCCGGATCGACGATCACGCAGGACAGGCTGCGCGCGACCTGTCCGCACGACACGTGCGCGGCCGCGAGGTCGTGGTCGGGCCGGACGCGCACGGCCGTGCCGCGGGCCAGCTCCTCGCGGTCGACGTACAGGGCCTGCGCCTGAGCGGCGGGGGCGATCGTCGCGACGAGGAGCGTCGCCTCGGCGATGCCGTAGGACGGCTTGAAGGCGGTGCGCGGTAGGCCGAACGGTGCGAAGGCCGCGTCGAACGCGGCGATCGCGTCGATGCTGACCGGCTCGGATCCGATGATCAGCACCACGTTGGCCAGGTCGATCCCGGAGTCGGCGCCGGGCACGCCCCGTGCCGCTGCCCACTCGTAGGCGAAGTTGGGCGCCGCGGTGACCACGCGCCCGGTCGCCGACCCCGCCGACAACGCCTCGATCCAGCGCAGCGGCCTGCGGACGAACGCGGTCGGCGACATCAGCGTCGAGTGGCCGCCGTAGACCGCCGGGAAGCCGATCATCGACAGACCCATGTCGTGATAGAGCGGCAACCAGCTGACCCCGTGGGTGTTCCGGTCGAGCAGGTCGATGGACAGGATCATCTGCACCAGGTTCGTGCCCACGGCGCGGTGGGTGATCTCGACGCCGGCGGGAGGCCGCGTCGCCCCGCCCGTGTACTGCAGATGCGAGACGTCTTCGACGTCGATCGCCGTCGGCACGAAGCCCGTCGCCGCCGCGTCGGGCACCTCGTCGATCGTGATGATCTCGGGCCGTGGCACCCCGGTCAGCTGGTCGAGGAATGCCTCGACTCCGGCGCGGGCGGCCGAGGTGGTCAGCACCGCGGCAGGCCGCGAATCGCGCAGCGCGACGTCGAGACGTTCGGCGTGCCCGGGCAATTCGGGGGCGAACAGCGGCACCGCCACCGCGCCGGCCTTGATCGCGCCGAAGAAACCCGCGATGTAGTCGAGGCCCTGGGGCGCGAGCACCGCGACCCGCTCCCCCCGCGCGGCCGCCTTCTGGACGCGCGCCCCCACGGCAGCCATCCGCACCCCCAGCTCGGTCCAGGTGATCTCCGAGGTCTGGGTCCCCGCGCCGGAGAAGTCGAGGTAGCGGTAGGCGACCTCGTCACCGACGTGGGCGATGTTGCGGTCGATCAGCGAGATGAACGTGATGTCGTCGGGCAGGTCGATCCCGCCGTCGGCATCGAGGCAGTCCTCGACCTGCAGCAGTCCGTCGCTGATCGGGATCGACCTGCCCGTACGGCGATTCATGCCCGCAGTCTAGGTGTCGAGGTCCCGGTGCAGTGACGTGTCCGAATCGCCAAGGCGCGCAACCGGTCAGGCGATGATGCGCACCAGGTACGGCGTCATGTCCTTGGTCCGCACGTCGGAGAGCGCGACCCCGGAGTCGGTGGTCTCGACCATCTTTCCGTTACCGATGAACAGTGCGACGCTCTGCGTCCCCTCCGGGCCGTAGAACAGCAGGTCACCGGGAAGCGCGAGCGACGGCATGACCTTCTGGCCCACCTTGTACATCTCGCCCGAGGACCTCGGCAGCTTCACGCCCACTCCGGCGTACGAGTAGACCATCAGCCCGGATGCGTCGAAGCCGACGACCTCCACGCGCGGGGCCGGCGTCGGCGCCGGGACCGCGGCGGGCAGGTTGAGCCCCGGCGTCGTCAGATCCAGCGCCGACGCGTCGAGCTCGGCCTGATCGGGCTGATCGGGCTGAGCCGGGTCGGCGGACGTGGGTGCCGCCGCCGTGCCCTTGCTCGGTCCCGAGGCGCCGCCGCCGCCGTAGGCGAACGGGACGCCGCGCTGCGAGAGCGCGCGGGCGATGACGATCTCGACCGCCTTCTGGTTCGTCGCCGATCGCGTGGGCTGAGCCGCCGCCAGACCCGGCGTCGTCACCAGCAGGGCGAGACCGAGCACGAGGACTACGAACACACGGACGCGTGTCATGGCACTTCCACCGCTTTCCAGCTGCCAGCACCGCGCGGGCACTGGACCTCATTGATTAACAACAGTCACTATGACCACTTCTACACCACCTGAGCTGGTGTATTGACGTCATCGCAGGACGCTGAACCAAGGAGATGCGGGACCGGGACCGAACGGTGACCTACGTCGACGCGTCGCCCTCTAGGGTGTGTCGCGCGTCACGCCTTCAGTGCGGCAATCGCGGCCTGATAGTCCGGTTCCTGACCGATCTCGGGCACCAGCTCGGTGTAGGACACCGTGCCGTCCGCCCCGACCACCACGACAGCGCGGGCCAGCAGCCCGGCCATCGGGCCATCGGTGATCGTGACGCCGTAGTCATCGCCGAAGCTGTCGCGGAACGCCGACGCTGTCGTCACGTGCTCGATTCCGTCTGCACTGCAGAACCGCTTCTGCGCGAAGGGCAGATCTTTCGACACGCACAGCACGGACACACCCAGTTCGGCGGCGCGCTCGTTGAATGTGCGCACGCTGGACGCACACACCGGGGTGTCGACGGACGGGAAGATGTTGAGCAGCAGCGGCTTGCCGCGGAACTGGTCGTCGCCGACCGCACCGAGATCGGTTCCGGTCAGGGAGAAGCCGGGCGCCGGCGAGCCGACGGCGGGCAGCTCTCCGACGGTGTTGATCGGATTTCCGCGCAAAGTTATCTGTGCCATGCGCACAGTGTGCCAAGCGGCACGGGTTTCGTCGCGTCCGGGTCAGGCGCCGTCGGGGTCGCCGTAGGCGCGCGCGATGTCCTCCGACGACGCCCACCCCGAGTACGTCGGCCGCTGCGGCCAGCCCTCGGGCGAATCCTGCCAGTCCTCCTGGCGGCCCCACGGCAAAATGTCGATCAGCGCGAACGAATGACTGAGCTGTTCGGTCCCCCGGCCGTTGGTGTGCCAGGTGCGGTAAACGGTATCGCCGTCGCGCAGGAACACGTTGACGGCGAAGCCCTCACCGGGTGCGGCGTCGACGTCGGCGGCGAACGGACTCTGCGACGACGAATACCACTCCATCGCGTTGCCCACCCGGCGCTTGTAGGCCAGTGCCTCCTCGATGGGCCCCGACGTGACGATCACGAACCGGGCGTCGTAGTTGTCCAGGAACCCCAACCTGGTGAACTGGGACGTGTAGCCGGTACAGCCGCCGCACTGCCAGGTCTCGCCGTCGCTCCACATGTGGTTGTAGACGATCAGCTGCGATCGGCCCTGGAAGATGTCGGCGAGCCGGACCGGGCCGTCGGCGCCGATCAGCGTGTAGTCCGGCATCTCGACCATCGGCAGGCGGCGTCGCTGCGCGGCGATCGCGTCGAGTTCACGGGTGGCGGCCTTCTCTCGGGCCCTCAGCTCCTCGAGTCGGCCGCGCCAGGCTGCGGCGTCGACGACGGGCGGAAGGGCGGTCGTTTCGATCATCGGGTCATCCTGTCAGCGGTGTCACAGTGGGTCACCGGGATTGACCGGCCCCGCGCCGAGAACTCATCGCTGACAGGATGGCGAGCATGACATCGAGCTCGGAAGCGCCGCCCCGCATCGGATCCGGGCGGCCGGAATCCTGGACGACGCGGCTGTGGGCCGACATCGACGGAATCTTCGGCGCGATCACCGCGCACCCGTTCCTCACCGGGCTCACGGACGGCACGCTCGACGCCGACGCCTTCATCCACTACGTGGCCCAGGACGTGCACTATCTGCGCGCCTATGCCCGCGCGCTGGCCGTGGTCGGCGCCAAGGCCCCGACGCTGGCCGACACCGCGCTGTTCGCCCGGCACGCCGCCGAGGTGTTCGACGTCGAGCTGGAGCTGCACGGTGAGCTGTTGCCCGCATTGGGGCTCTCCCCCGGGGCGGTCGACCGGGTTCCCGTCGCCCCGACCACGCAGGCCTACAACAGCTATCTGATCGCCACGGTGTACGACGGCGGATTCGCCGACGGGCTCGCCGCGGTGCTGCCGTGCTACTGGATCTACGCCGAGGTCGGTGCCGAACTGGCGCACCGGGGTTCGCCGGACGCGCGCTACCAGCGTTGGATCGACAGCTACGGCGGTGACGAGTTCGCCGCGACCGTCACCGACGTGCTCGACCTCGCCGACCGCGTTGGGCCGACGCTGACCGCGTCCGACGAAGCCGCCGCCCGCGCCCACTTCGTCACCACCGCCCGCTACGAGTGGATGTTCTTCGACGCCGCACACCGCCGCGAGGCGTGGCCGGCGCCGACCACGGGCGCATCCGCCGCGCAGTGACTAAGCTGGCGCCTCTCCTTACGACCCACCCCAGCGAAGGAGACCGATGCCCACCGGTCACGTACGACTGACGTCGCACAGCGGTGGCACCGACGCGCCGACACTGCATTGGGGTGCCCCCACCCCCGCCGCGCGTGGACCTGTCGTCGGCACCACCGCCCGGGCGCACCGCAACGTGATCGGCACCCACAGCGGCGCGTACGGCGTCTACCGGGCGCTGGCGGTCGCGGCCGGCAAGCTGTCCCCCGAGCACCGCGCCGACCTCACCGACACCGCGCCGACCGACCGGATCGGACCCCACCCGCAGTGGGGCGACCCGGCGACCATCGTCAGCCTCGATCCGTGGGGGGCGATGGTCACCGAGGCGTTCGCCGCCGAGATCGCCGCCGGCATCGACATCCGCCCCACGATCGCGGTCACCAAGGCCCAGGTCATCCTGCCCGAGATCGGCGACGCGCTCGGCAAGGGCCGACTGACCCCGGACGGTCGCGTCCTGCTGGCGACCGGCGCCGCGCAGGTCACCAAGGCCGCCGTCGAACCCGTATGGCATCTGCCGGGGGTGGCCGCACGCTTCGGCTGCAGCGAGAACGATTTGCGCCGTGTGCTTTTCGAAGAGACCGGCGGCATGTATCCCGAGCTGGTGACCCGCCCCGACCTCGAGGTCTTCCTCCCCCCGATAGGCGGTCAGACGGTCTACATCTTCGGCGACCCGGCGCACCTCGCCGACGCGTCGGTCGAGCTGACCGCGCGGGTGCACGACGAGTGCAACGGCTCCGACGTGTTCGGCTCCGACATCTGTACGTGCCGGCCCTATCTCACCCACGCGATCGAGGAGTGCATCATGGGCGCCCAGCGTGGCGGCGTCGGTCTGGTCGCCTACTCCCGCAAGGAGGGCCGCGCGCTCGGCGAGGTGACCAAGTTCCTGGTCTACAACGCCCGCAAGCGGCAGGCCGGCGGCGACACCGCCGACCAGTACTTCGCCCGCACCGAATGCGTTGCCGGCGTGCAGGACATGCGGTTCCAGGAGCTGATGCCCGACGTGCTGCACTGGCTGGGCGTCACGAAGATCCACCGGCTGGTGTCGATGAGCAACATGAAGTACGACGCGATCACCGGCGCCGGCATCGAGGTCGGCGAGCGGGTGTCGATACCCGACGAGCTGATTCCCGCCGACGCCCGCGTCGAGATGGACGCCAAGATGGCCGCCGGCTACTACACCCCCGGCCAGGTCCCCGACGCCGACGACCTCAAGAGGGTGAAAGGCAGGGGGCTGCACGGATGACCGTGCCCGCCGAGGCCGCCGCGGTGCTGCGCACCACGACCGCGGTGCGGACGCGCTCGGCGCTGCTGCTCGAGCGGGCCCGCGCGGGTGAGTCCCGCTGGTTCACCGTGGACGACGACGCGCTGCCGGGCGCCGCCGACGACGTCGCCGCGCTCACCCGCACCCGGTTTCCCGACCTCGACATCCCGCCGCACAGCCGGTGGCGCCACTTCGAGACCGGCGGCGTGGACCGGCGCGCCGACCTCGACGGCCTGCTCGGCGGGGTCGACACCCGTGAGCGTGCCCGCGCGATGATCGACCTGACCGTGGTCAGCGTGCTGCTCGACGCCGGCGCCGGCGCCGACTGGGGATACGTGGAGAACGGCGTCCGGTACACCCGCTCGGAAGGTCTCGCGGTCGCCAGCTGGCACGGCTTCCTCGCCGGCACGTTCTCCAGCGACCCCGACCGGCCGCTGCGGGTGGACGCGGCAGCGCTGCGGGCACTGACCGTCGACCGCCTGGCGGCGGCCCTGCAAGTGAACGCGACCAATCCGCTGGTGGGCCTGGACGGTCGGGTGCAGCTGCTGCGCCGCCTGGGCGATGCGCTGGCCGACCAGCCCGAGGTGTTCGGCCAGGCAGGCCGCCCCGGCGGACTGTTCGACGCGTCGTCCGCCCCGTCGGGCGTGGTCGACGCGCATGACCTGCTGGTGGCGCTGCTGATCTCGATGTCCCGAATCTGGCCGTCGCGCAACATGATCGGTGACGTGCCGCTGGGTGACTGCTGGCGCCACGATGCCGTCGGCGGGCCGGGGCTGACTGCCGGCTGGCTGCCGTTCCACAAGCTGTCGCAGTGGCTGACCTACTCGCTGATCGAACCGCTGCGATGGGCCGGGGTGACGGTGACCGGTGTGGAGGCGCTCACCGGGCTGCCCGAGTACCGCAACGGCGGCCTGCTGCTCGACACCGGGGTGCTGCGCCTGCGGCATCCGGCCGACGCCGAGCATGCGTGGGCCCCGGCCGACGAACCCGTGGTCGAGTGGCGCGGGCTGACGGTGGCCCTGCTCGACGAGTTGGCGCCGCTGGTTCGTGCCCGGCTCGGAACCGGCGCGGCGCAGCTGCCGCTGGCGTGCGTGCTCGAAGGCGGCACCTGGGCGGCCGGCCGCGCCGCGGCGCAGCGGCTACGCGGCGGGCTGCCGCCGCTGTCGATCATCAGCGACGGGACGGTGTTCTAGATGACGCAGGTGCACGTGGTCGACCATCCGCTGGTGCAGCACAAGATCACTCTGATGCGCCGGAAAGACGCCTCCACCAACACCTTTCGCCGACTGGTGCACGAAGTGTCGGCGCTGATGGCCTACGAGGTGCTTCGCGACATCGGCATGCACGAGATCGCCGTGGACACCCCGATGGAGTCCACCACCGGCAATGTGATCGATGGCAAGAAGCTGGTGTTCGTCTCGGTGCTGCGCGCGGGCACCGGGATCCTCGACGGCATGCTCGACGTCGTGCCGTCCGCCCGCGTCGGCCACATCGGGCTGTACCGGGAACCGAAAACACTTGTCACCGTGGAGTACTACTTCAAGATGCCCGGCGACCTGGCCGAGCGCGACGTGGTGGTGCTCGACCCGCTGCTGGCCACCGGCAACTCCGCGGTCGCGGCGGTGGAGCGGGTACGCGAGTGCAACCCCAAGTCGGTGAAGTTCGTGTGCCTGGTGACGTGCCCGGAAGGCATCGCGGCGATGACGCAGGCGCACCCCGATGTGCCGATCTACACGGCGGCCGTCGACCGGCAACTCGACGGCAACGGCTACATCCTGCCCGGCCTCGGCGACGTCGGCGATCGCATCTTCGGCACCAAGTAGCCTCGCCGAGGGCACCCCGCGATCTAGGCTTCGAGTCATGGCCATCATCGAAGCCGACCTCCAGCCTGAGACGCCGTTCGAACGCGACGTCGCAGAGACGCAGCGCTATTTCGACAGCCCCCGCTTCGAGGGCATCATCCGCCTCTACACCGCGCGGCAGGTCGCCGAGCAGCGCGGCACGATTCCCGCCGACTACCCCGTCGCGCGGGAGGCGGCCACCGCGTTCCATCCGCACCTGCGGGAGCTGTTCTCGCGCGGCAAGAGCATCACCACCTTCGGGCCGTACTCCCCCGGCCAGGCCGTTGTGATGAAGCGGATGGGCATCGAGGGCATCTATCTCGGCGGCTGGGCCACCTCGGCGAAGGGGTCGATCAGCGAGGACCCGGGCCCCGACCTGGCCAGCTATCCGCTCAGTCAGGTGCCCGAGGAGGCCGCAGGCATCGTCAGGGCGCTGCTGACCGCGGACCGCAACCAGCAGTACCTGCGCCTGCAGATGACCGAGGAGCAGCGCGCGGCCACGCCCGCCTACGATTATCGGCCGTTCATCATCGCCGACGCCGACACCGGGCACGGCGGCGATCCGCATGTCCGCAACCTCATCCGCCGCTTCGTCGAGAACGGTGTGCCGGGGTACCACATCGAGGACCAGCGTCCCGGCACCAAGAAATGCGGCCACCAGGGCGGCAAGGTGCTGGTGCCGTCCGACGAGCAGATCAAGCGGCTCAACACCGCGCGGTTCCAGCTCGACGTGATGCGGGTGCCCGGCATCATCGTCGCCCGCACCGACGCGGAGGCGGCGAACCTCATCGACAGCCGGGCCGACGAGCGCGACCAGCCGTTCCTGCTCGGTGTGACCAACCTGAAGATCCCGCCGTACAAGTCCTGCTTCCTGGCAATGGTGCGGCGCTTCTACAACCAGGGCGTGACCGAACTGAACGGTCACCTGCTCTACGCGGTGCCCGACGGCGAGTACGCCACCGCCGAGGCGTGGCTGGAGCGCCACGGCGTGCTGGCCCTGATCGACCAGACCGCCGCGGCCTGGCAGGACGGCGCCGAACCGTCCCTCGACGCGGCGTTCGACACGGTCGAGTCCAGGTTCGTCGACGCCTGGCAGGACGACGCCGGGCTCGACACCTACGCCGGCGCCGTGGCCGATCTGCTCGAATTCCGGGAACGCGAGGGCGAATCGGCGACGATGAGCGCGAAGGAGTGGCGCGCCTTCGCCGAACGCGCGCCGCTGTACAACGCCCGCGAGAAGGCCAAGGAGCTGGGCGCCGACGCGGCGTGGGACTGCGAGCGGGCCAAGACGCCCGAGGGCTACTACCAGGTGCGCGGCGGCATCCCGTACGCGATCGCGAAGTCCCTGGCGGCGGCCCCGTTCGCCGACATCCTCTGGATGGAGACCAAGACCGCCGACCTGGCCGACGCCAAGCAGTTCGCCGACGCCGTCCACGCGGTGTACCCGGACAAGATGCTCGCCTACAACCTCTCCCCGTCGTTCAACTGGGACACCACCGGCATGACCGACGAGGAGATGCGGGCGTTCCCCGAGGAGATCGGGAAGATGGGCTTCGTCTTCAACTTCATCACCTACGGCGGCCACCAGGTCGACGGCGTGGCCTCCGAGGAGTTCGCGACCTCGCTGCGGCAGGAGGGCATGCTGGCGCTGGCCCGGCTGCAGCGCAAGATGCGCCTCGTCGAATCCCCTTATCGCACACCGCAGACCCTGGTCGGGGGACCCCGCAGCGATGCCGCGCTGGCAGCGTCGTCCGGGCGCACCGCGACGACGAAGTCGATGGGCAAGGGCTCCACGCAGCACCAGCACCTGGTGCAGACCGAGGTGCCCAAGAAGCTGCTCGAGGAGTGGCTGGCGCTGTGGAGCGAACACAACAAGCTGCCCGAGAAGCTGCGCGTGCAGCTGCGGCCGCGGCGGGCCGGCTCCGACGTGCTGGATCTGCAGATCCTCGGCGACGGTGAGGAGCCGCTGGCCAACGTCGTCGTCGACCCGATCAAGGACCGGCACGGCCGCAGCATCCTGACGGTGCGCGACCAGAACACCTTCGCCGAGCAGCTGCGTCAGAAGCGCCTGATGGACGTGATCCATCTGTGGCTGATCCACCGGTTCAAGGCCGAGATCGTGTACTACGTGACGCCGACGGAGGACAACATCTATCAGACCGAGAAGATGAAGTCGCACGGCATCTTCAGCGACGTCTACCAGGAGGTCGGCGAGATCATCGTCGCCGACGTGAACCAGCCGCGCATCGACGAACTCCTCGCGCCCGACCACAAGGCCCTGCTCCGGCTGATCAGCAAGCAGGACTGAGCGCTCGGCGGGGTCAGAGGAGCGCGGCGGCGCGGCGGACGAGCGCGCGCCACTGCTGCACCGTTGCCGCATCGGTGACGAGCAGGCGTTCCAGCCGCACCGGGTCGGGCGCGGCCGGCATCGGCGCGGCCGGGAGGTACCCGTCGGCCGGGATCAGCGATCTCGCCGGTGAGACGACGTCGCCGTCGCGCAGCCACGGCGGCACCGGACCGCACGCATAACTGAGGTCCTGCAGCGCCGCGGCGAGCGCCACGTCGGCGGCCAGACCGATGCTGGTCGCCCCGCTGAACTCCACCAGCACCGGCACCCCGAGTCTCTCCGCCCGGCGCATCGCGCGCCGCACGCCCCCGAGTGCGCCGCAGCGCAGCACCGCCACATCGGCGCACTGCGGATCGGCGCCCAGCAGATCGGCCTCGACGGCGACCGGCACGTCGACCCGGCGCCGCACCTGGGCCGCGTCGGCCGGGCTGTGGCAGACCAGCCGCGCGAGTTCGAGGTCGCCGGCGGCGCGGATCTGTGCGACCGCCACATCGACGTCATCGACCCCGATCACCTCACGCCGCGCGCCGTCGGTCACCGGCACCCGGCCGCGGAGGGCGTCCGGCCAGCCGACGGTGCTCGGCTCCATGGCCGCTGTCAGCCAGCGCGCGGCCAGCGCGTCGTCGCAGTCCGGGGGCGGGCTGAACTCGCCCCAGCCCTGCGGGCCGTCCACCAGCAGGCCCCCCTGCGGCCCGTCGGCGGTCGGGATCGCGAACACCGGTGCGTCGTCGAAATCGATGAGTGTTCTCACTGACCGACAAAGCTAGCCCGTGGCTAGTCTTGTCCGGTGGCCGCCGCCCCATTTCTGCTGCTGTCGATCCGCGGCGAAGACGAGGCCGCCGACGACGAATACCGGGCGGTGATGCGGTTCGGCGGGCTCGACGAGCACACGCTGCGACGGATCCGGCTCACCCACCGCGAGCTCGGCGAGATCGATCTGTCCCGGTGGTCGGGCATCATCCTCGGCGGCGGGCCCTACACCGTCAGCGACGATCCCGCCGCGAAGTCGCCCACCCAGCAGCGGGTGGAGGCCGAGCTGGCCGACCTGCTCGGTGCGATCATCGCGGCGGACTTCCCGTTTCTGGGCTGCTGCTACGGGGTCGGCACGCTCGGTACGGCGGTGGGCGCCGTCAT
The DNA here is from genome assembly GCF_010729305.1 of Mycolicibacterium psychrotolerans. Taxonomy (NCBI): domain Bacteria; kingdom Bacillati; phylum Actinomycetota; class Actinomycetes; order Mycobacteriales; family Mycobacteriaceae; genus Mycobacterium; species Mycolicibacterium psychrotolerans. The sequence goes on from NZ_AP022574.1 coordinate 3,557,043, forward strand.
CGACCGCTCTCACAGCGAGCCGGTCGGACCGGTGACCGTCGACCTGACGCCCGAAGGACACGCCGATCCCCTGTTCACCGGCCTGCCGCAGACGTTCGACGCATTCGGCGGCCACAAGGAGGCTGCGTCGGTGCTGCCCGCACACGTCGCCCAGCTCGCCACCTCGACGGCGTGTCCGGTCCAGGCGTTCCGGGTGGGCGCCAACGTCTATGCCACCCAGTTCCATCCAGAGCTCGATGTCGACGGCCTGTGCACGCGCATCGATGTCTACAAGAACCACGGATATTTCGCGCCCGAGACCGCGCAGTCACTCAAAGACGCTGCGCGGCAGCGGACCGTCACACATCCGATGACGATTCTGCGCAGGTTCGCGCAGCGGTACGCCCGGCCCTGCTGAGGCCTCGGGTCAGCTGGCACGCGCCGAGGCGCCGGGCGCGATCTCGGCTTTCAGGGGCGCAAGCTCGGCGCCGATCGCCTCGATCGTCGGACCGTCGACGCCGAGTCCGGCCAGCGTGTCCACCAGATGGGTGACCACGAGATCGAAATGCTCGGGCGCAATAGCGAAGGGCGCGTGCGCTTCTCGCATCGAGCGCCCGAGATAGGGATCGGGGCCACCGATGGCGGCGGCGATGAACGCTCGCTGATGGCCCTTGAGCCGCTCGAGGTCGACGGCGTCGAAATACGGTGCCAGCGCGGAATCGGCAAGCACTCTGCGGTAGAAGTCGTCGACCGCCGCCGTGACTGCCGTCGGGCCGCCGATCTGGTCGAAGATGCTCATGGGTCCAGGCTGTCCCCGACGTGTAACGCACGACCGCATGCGGATTGTGAAACGCGTTAACTTGTCCTCACGGTGGGCTCCGTCGGGCGGTGAGGTCGCCGGATCAGCCGGCGGGCACCTCGAACTGCGCCCGGGCGATCTGGTCGACCATCGGCGCCAGCCGCGCCCGCAGTGCGTTGTGCTCGGCGTCGGCGTCGTAGCCGCGGTAGGCCTCGATGTCGGCGAAGTCGGCGACGATGACGAAGTCCCAATTCCCTTCGCGCAGGCCGGCATCCGTACCCACCGTGTAGTTCAGCGTGCCGGGGAGGCCGAGATCGCGCAGGCCCTGCGCAATCCGCGCCACCTCGGCGCCGTCGTGGCCGTCCTTGAGCTTGGCGAGCACCACGTTGCGAATCATCAGCGCACCCTAACAGCCGTCAGTACGGGGCGAGCTGGGTGCCGATCAGCGGCGCGATCTTCTCGGCCATGTAGGTGTGGCCGGCGTCGGTCGGGTGCACGCCGTCCTGACCGATCAGCTCTGGCCGCCCGACGAACCACCGCGCGGCGATGGGGTCGACGAACGCGGCCCCGGCGAGCTCGGCCTGGTAGCTCAGGACGTCGCGGATCCGCAGCACCTCCGGCGGCGGGTCCGCTGTCGGCCACGGCGGTCCGATCACGAGCATCTTCGCCGAGCGGGCGATCTGGCGGGCCAGCTTGAGCGTGCCGTACATCGCGATCGACAGCCGCGTCGGCTCGACCTTCATGTCGTTGCGCGAGCCGAAGAACACCACCAGCGCATCGTTCGGTTTGACGGCCCGCACGGTCAGGTCCTCGAACACGCTGCCCCGGTTGCCGCGGGTGCAGTAGCCGGCGCCACCCTCCGCGGCGACCGTCGGGGTGACGGCGATCCCGTGGTCGCTGAGCGCCTGCCACGCCTGCGGCGCCCAGCCCTGCGGACCGTTGCCGCCCTGATCACTACCGGTCGTGTAGGAGTCGCCGATCACGGCGATCCGGTTCACGGCATAGTCCAGGACCCGTACCTCGCGATGCGTCACCACGGGTGCGGGCGAGCTGAGGGCGCCGAAAAGCATGGCGGCAGAGAGCATCCACGTCAGCACACGACTCACTGGACCAGCCTAGGGGTGCGCCGGCGCCGACCCGGCCCCGACTCGCCGCGGTTCACGAAGACTTATCCCGCCCGCGCGGTGACCGGCTGCAATCTGCCGTGCGGCGGCTCCGACGGGCGTGCCACGCGCGGGCGGGCCGGCTCGATCATCCGGCGCATCCAGCGGCGGCCGGGCTCTTCGACGACGTGATAGAGCAGCGCGGCGAGGACACCGGCGAGCAGCACGAGCCCGAGCACCGTGAACTTCGCCGGCCAGCCGGGCGTCAGCGTGATCCCGAACTGCTGGGTCGCCCAGTTCCACGCGGTGTGGACGATCTCGTGGACCATGTACAGCCCGAAGGAGATATGGCCCAGGTACACCATCGCCGACGTCGAGAGCAGCGCAGGCAGTGAGCCCGCTCCGATCGACAGTGCGATGACCAGCGGCACGAACAGCACGTCGATCAGGCCGCCGGCGTCGAGCATGTCCCCCGGCGGGTACGCGTCGAGCAGGTACAACCCGCCGATGATCGCGACGACGAGCGCGACGGCCGCGAGCCCGGCGGCCTGCCGGTTGCGGTCGGAGAGCTGCAGCCTGCGCACGGCGGCGCACGCCAGCGCGCCGGCGGTGAACTGCATGACGATCCTCGGCAGCCAACTCCACGGTGTGTAGAAGACGCCGTGGGCGAGCAGCAGCAGGGTCGGCGCCAGCGCGGCCGCGATCGCCAGCCAGATCAATCCGCGCGCCCGGGTCACCGCGGCGATCCGGAACACCACCAGCACCAGCCCGCCGAAGAGCAGGTAGGCCAGCCATTCCGCGCTGATCGACCACGCCGGCCCGTCCCAGCTCGACCCGTCGAAGTACGGCTGGAACCACAGCTGCACCAGCAGCACCTGTTTGAGCCAGCTCAGGGCGTTCAGCGACCCGATGACGTCAGGGGGCAACGGGAACCGCCCGACGTAAAGGGTGAAGACGGCGAACGCGGCGGCGAGATGCATCGTCACCAGGTACACCGGCCACACCCGTGCCAGCCGCAGCCACAGGAACCGCAGCGTCGACCGCATCGACCAGGATTCGCCCATCCGGTCCAGGTAGTTCCATGTCAACACGAACCCGCTGAGGATGAAGAACAGGTCGACGCCCTGGGCACCCGCGTTGAGCACCGGGGCCAGCGCGTCGCGGAAACCCGGGGACGCCTCGGCCAGCATCGGACGGAAATGGAAGAGCACGACCCACACGGCGGCCACGATGCGCAGCCCCGACAGGGCCTTGATCTCACCGGTGCGCACACGACTCATTTCGTCTCGAGAACAGAAGCAGTCGTCGACGACGTCGGCCGGAAGGGCGGTGGTGCTCGCCGCCTCCCCCCGACGGAAACGCCGGCGACCGGTCGGAGGCTACCAGCGCGAGCTGGGAGATCGGGTGCCGCAACGCCGCCGCCGGGAGGATGTCCACGGCAACGACCGCCCCAGGTATCCTCGGGAAATTGTCAATCGAACATGCCAGCGCGCGCGGTGGGGCGCGACGGAAAGTGCCGGGGCGCATGCACGTCCCGGATGACGGCGAGCCGTTGTCGCTGCTGCTCGTCGAGGACGACCGGGCCGACGCGATCCTGGTCGAGGAACTGATCGCCGACGCCGGTGTCGACATCGCCGTCGTGTGGGCCGAATCGATGGCCAAGGCCGAGCAGGCGATCGCCGCGGCGCGCCCGGACTGCGTGCTGCTCGACCTGCACCTGCACGACACCGACGGCATCGCCGGGGTGAAACGCATCGCCGAGCGGGACGCGACGATTCCGGTCGTGGTGCTCACCGGCCTGAACGACGAACACGTCGCGTCCGTAGCGGTCGCCTCGGGCGCCCAGGACTACCTGGTCAAGGGCCGCGTCGATCCCGAGACTCTGCGGCGGGCGGTGCTGTACGCCATCGAGCGCAAGCGTGCCGAGCTGACCGCGGTGGACCTGCACGCCACCCAGTTGCGGGAGCGGGAGAACGCCCGCCTGGAGCGCGGCCTGCTGCCCTCGCCGCTGCTGCTCGACGACCCAGGCGTCGACATCGTCACCCGGTACCGGCCCAGCCGGCAGAATGCGCTGCTCGGCGGCGACTTCTACGACTTCGTGCAGACCCCGGACCGCACCGTGCACGTCATGATCGGCGACGTCGCCGGCCACGGTCCGGATGAGGCCGCACTCGGGGTGGCGCTGCGCATCGCGTGGCGGGCGCTGACCTTCGCCGGACTGCGCGGCGCCGACCGGATGCGCCAGCTCGAGCGCATCATGCGCGCCGAGCGGGCCGGGAAGGGTATCTTCGCCACCGTCCTCAGCCTCGCCATCCCGCCGGAGGGGTCGCTCGTCACCGCAGTGCGGGCGGGCCATCCGGGCATGCTGCTCCACGGGCACGGCACGGTCGACTGGGTGGAGCCGGCCGGCGGGCCTGCGCTGGGCCTGCACGCCGGGGACTGGACGCCGCAGCAGGTGGAACTGCCGCCCGGCAAGGGCCTGGTGCTGCTGACCGACGGCCTGTTCGAGGGGCATATCGGACGGGGCAACGAACGCCTCGGCGAGGCCGGCCTGCTCGAGCTGGCCCGCACGCTGGCCCACCTGCCTGGTCTGGAGTTCGTGGAGGCGCTCATCACCGCCGTAGAGGACCGCGCCCAATCCCACGGCGGCATCGCCGACGACATCGCGGTGGTGCGGGTGGAAAGGACGGGACACCATGAGTCCTGATCAACGCGGGGTGCGGGCCCTGACGGTCGAGGGCTGGCAGTATCTGGTGCTGTCGATCATGGCCGCGGTCGTGCTCGCCGGCGCCGTCACGACGGCGGTGCTGCTGCACCGCACCGATCAGGTGTCCAATCGGATCACCGAAAACGTCGGGCCCGCCCGGGTGGCCGCTTATCAGCTGCAGGCCGCGCTGCGCGACCAGGAGACCGCAGTCCGTGGCTACGTCATCGCCGCCGACCCTCAGTTCCTCGAGCCGTATGGCGACGGCCGGGAGGTCGAGGCGCAGGCCTCGGCCGCGCTGCGCCAGTTCGAGCAGAAGCAGCCACAGCTGCTCGACGATCTCGACGAGATCGAGCAGGCCTCCGGCTCGTGGCGCACGGACTACGCCGAGCCTGTCATCGCCGCGGTCAGGCCGGGGCAGCGCAACACCGTCTCCCCCGCCCTGACCGAGGTCGGCAAGTCCCAATTCGATCGTCTCCGGGTGCTTTTCGATCGTCAGAACGAGAACTTGCTGCAGGCCCGCAACAGCGGTGTCGCCGAACTGGATTCGATCAACGCGTGGCGCAACGGGGTGCTGATCGCGATGCTGGCGGCGTTCGTCGTGACGATGGTGATGTTGGCGGTGCTGTTGCGACGCGCTCTGGTGCGCCCGCTGAACCGGTTGGCGGCGGCGTGCCGGCGCGTCGCCGAGGGGAACTTCGGTGAGCGGATCGTGCCGCAGGGTCCCCGGGACATCCGGCTGATCGCGATCGACGTGGACAACATGCGCCGGCGCATCGTCGAGGAACTCGAGGCCTCGAGGGCGGCCACCGAGGCGCTCGACGAGCACGCCGAGGAGTTGCGCCGCTCCAACGCCGAACTCGAGCAGTTCGCCTATGTGGCATCGCACGATCTGCAGGAGCCGTTGCGCAAGGTCGCGTCGTTCTGCCAGCTGTTGGAGAAGCGCTACGGGGACAAGCTCGACGAGCGCGGCACCGAGTACATCGGGTTCGCCGTCGACGGCGCCAAACGCATGCAGGTGCTGATCAACGACCTGCTGACGTTCTCGCGGGTCGGCCGCCTCAACGCCACCGAAACCGACGTCGACCTCGACACGGTGCTCGACGCGGCGCTGAGCAACGTGGCGACGTCCATCGAGGAGACCGGCGCCGTGATCGAGCGGCCTGCCGGCGGGCTGCCCACGATCAAGGGCGATCCGACGCTGTTGACCATGCTGTGGCAGAACCTGATCGGCAACGCCGTGAAGTTCCGTCGCGAGGGCGTGCGTCCCGAGGTGAGGATCACTTGCGGAGTGGGGTCCGGTGACGCCGATGAATGGTGGTTCTCGGTGACGGACAACGGAATCGGCATCGCTGCGGAGTTCTCCGAGAAAGTCTTCGTGATCTTCCAGCGGCTGCACGGCCGGGACGCCTACACGGGCACCGGCATCGGTCTGGCACTGTGCAAGAAGATCGTCGAACACCACGGCGGGACGATCTGGATCGACACCGACTACACCGAGGGCACCCGCTTCCGGTTCACGCTGCCGGTCGCCGTCGACAGCCCGGCCGCCCAACTGGAAGGATCGTCGTCATGACACCCGCTGAACGCGCCATCGACGTGTTGCTCATCGAGGACGACCCGGGAGACGAGCTGATCACCCGGGAAGCCTTCGAGCACAACAAGATCAAAAACAATCTGCACGTCGCACACGACGGCGAGGAGGGCCTGGACTTCCTCTACAAGAGGGGACAGTACGAGGGGGCGCCCCGGCCGGACCTGGTGCTGCTCGACCTGAACCTGCCCAAGTACGACGGGCGCCAGCTGCTCGAGACCATCAAGTCCGACCCGGACCTGAGCCACATCCCGGTCGTCGTGCTGACCACCTCCTCGGCCGAGGAGGACATCCTGCGCAGCTACAAGCTGCACGCCAACGCGTACGTGACCAAGCCCGTCGACCTCGATCAGTTCATGAACGCTGTCCGCCAGATCGACGAGTTCTTCGTGCAGGTGGTCCGGCTGCCGCAGTTCTGAGGTGGACCTCCCGCGCCCCGACACCGCGACGGCGCACCTCGCCGACGTGACGCCGTCGGTGCTGGCCGCGATGGGGGTCGCGGGCTTCGAGCCGCGCATCGCGCTGCCCTACGACGTCGGCGGGGCGTGTGTGCTGCTGGTCGACGGTCTGGGGGCCGATCTGCTCGACGCGCACACCGCCGACGCCCCCTTCCTGGCCGGTCTCCGGGGCCGCACGTTGCACGTCGGGTTCCCCTCGACGACGGCGGCGGGGCTGGCGGCGGTCGGCACCGGGTGCCGTTCCGGCGAGCACGCCATGGTGGGGATGTCATTCCGGCTGCCCGAGGTGGGCGTGCTCAACGCGCTGCGGTGGCGTCCGCACCCGTGGGGTGACGATCTGCGCGACCGGGCCGTGCCGGAGCAGGTGCAGCCGCTTGCCACGGTGTTCGAGCGGGCCGGCTCGGCGGGGGTGGCGGTCAGCGTGATCTCGGCCGCGGAGTTCGCCGGTTCGGGCCTGACACGGGCGGTGCTCCGCGGCGGCCGGTACGTCGGCGTCCACGCGATCGGGGACCTCGTCGCGGCGATCGGGACGACCATCGCCGAACGCGGCTTCTGTTACGCCTACCACGCTGACCTGGATCTGGTCGGTCATCTTCACGGGCCGGGATCGGACGCGTGGCGGATGCAGTTGCGGCAGGTGGATCTGCTGGTGGAGTCCATCGCCGACGCCCTGCCGCGGGGCGGGCTGCTGGCCGTGGTCGCCGATCACGGCATGGTGTCGCTCGGAGAGGACGTGGTGGACGCCGACGCCGCACCGCCCCTGCAGGACGGGGTCGTCGCCCTCGGCGGCGAGGTACGGGCGCGGCACGTCTACACCCGCGCCGGCGCGAGGGCCGACGTGCTGGCCACCTGGCGGGAGTTCCTCGGGCCGCGGGCGTGGGTGGTGACGCGCGAGGAGGCAGTCGGGGCCGGCTGGTTCGGTGAGCGGGTCACCGACGACGCCAGGTCGCGTATCGGCGACATCGTGGTGGCTGCGCGCGGATCGTCGGGGGTGCTGCGCCGAACCGCCGAACCGGTCGAATCGTCACTGGTCGGTCAGCACGGGTCGCTGACGTCGGCCGAGCAGCACGTCCCGCTGCTGCTGGCTCACCGATGAGGCCAAAAGTTCCTGTGCTGCAGCAGCTTTGCTCGGATCTGATCGCTTTCTGAATCGATCTCTCGCACAATAACTTTCGTGACGTTCAACGCGCTTACGCGCGGATTGTGCCCGCCATCACAGATTTTGGTCGTATTAGAGACCCTCTGCTAGCGTCCGGCCGCATGTATGAACTCGCCACACTCTTGACGCTCGTCAACCAAGTGTCGGGAACGCCGTACATCTCCGGCGGTGACTCCCCGACCGGGACCGACTGCTCCGGGCTTGTGTCGTGGGTCACCAACGCCGCGACCGGCAGGCCGGTCTACGGCGATCGGTTCAACACCGGGAACATCGAGGGCGCACTGCGCGCCCGGGGATTCCAGTACGGGACCCAGCCCGGGGCGCTGGTGGTCGGCTGGAACCGCGGCCACACCGCGGTGACGCTGCCCGACGGCACCCCGGTGTCGTCCGGAGAAGGCGGAGGCGTGAAGATCGGCGGTGGCGGCGCCTATCAGAGCCAGTTCACCCACCACATGTACCTGCCCGCGCCTGCGGCCGCCGACGTGCCGCCTCCGGCCGATCCCCTGCTCTCGCCGCCGATGGCTCCCCCGCCACCGCCCGCGCCGATCGTGCTGATGGGCCAGGAGGCGCCGGCGCCGCCCCCACCCGGGGATCCGCTGCTGCCGCCGCCCCCGCCCCCACCCGGCGATCCGCTGCTGCCGCCGCCCCCACCCGGGGATCCGCTGCTGCCGCCGCCCCCGCCGGCGGGGTGAGCGCCGCGCGCTAGCGTCTTCGCCGTGATCGTCCTGCTGCCCCCGTCGGAGACCAAGCGCGCCGGCGGAGACGGACCCGCGCTGGCCCTGGAATCGCTGAGCTCGCCGGAACTGCATCCGGTCCGGACCGAACTGATCGACGACCTCGTCGGGCTGGCCGCCGACAGGGACGCCAGCCGCACCGCGCTGGGGTTGTCGGCCGGTCAGGATGCGGAGATCGACCGCAACGCGGCCCTGCGCTCGGCGCCGACGATGCCCGCCCTGCACCGCTACACCGGCGTGCTCTACGACGCGCTGGACGTGGAGTCGCTGCGCGGCGCATCGGCGGCCCGCGCCGCCTCGCGGCTCGCGGTCGTGTCGGCGCTGTTCGGGCTCGTCCGCGCCGACGATCCGATCCCGGCCTACCGGCTCTCCGCGAGCTCGCGCCTCCCCGGTCGTCCCACGCTGGCCGCGCGCTGGCGGCCGGCACTGGAGCCCGTGCTCAGCGGGCTGGCCGCGCGCGAACTCGTCGTCGACCTGCGCTCGGGCTCCTACGCGGGATTGGGCAAGATGCCCGGCGCCGTCACCGTCGAGGTCGTCGCCGAACACGCGGACGGTCGTCGCACCGTGGTCAGTCACTTCAACAAGGCGCACAAGGGACGGCTGGCGCGCGCGCTGGCCGCCACCCGGTCGGAGCCGTCGGATGCGGCCGCAGTCGCCGGGGTCGCGCGGCGCGCGGGCATGCGCGTCGAGCGGCAGAGCGACCACCTCACCGTCGTCGTCTCCGCGTGAACGGCCTCGAACACGACGAAATGGCTTGGCGCACTTGAAAAACATCGCCCAAACGTTGGTTTGGGCGAAAAGGTCTACAGAGAAGCGATGAAGTCCGTCGAGTAGAACTCCTCCGGCTGCTGGCTGTTGGCCGCGGGCCGGGTCAGCGACAACCACGCCCCCGTTGCGCCGGGCATGATCGGCCCGCGCACGGTCACGGCGCCCGCGCCCGCTCCGTCGGTGAACAGCACCGCCGACGCCACCCCGGGAGCCCCCGCCCCGCACCCCGCCGCCGACGTCCGCGGTATCTGGATCAGCCGGAGGTCGTAGCGGGTGTTGGGCACGCCGGTGAAGAACGCCACGTCGGCGAGGACCTCACCTCCCTGGACCCGCAGCAGTGCGGTGGGCCGGCCGTAGTAGGAGCCGCCGACGTACTTCACCTGGCTGAAATCGCAGCGGCGCAGCTTCTCGGCGAGCGGCATGACGACCCCCGCGCTCTCCGCGGACGCCGCGCCGGCGCCAGCCAGCATCGGTCCGGTCGCGATCAGCAGCGCCGTGGCGGTCACCGCGGCGCGGGCGATTCGGCGCATGGATCCGTCCTCTCCGGGATCGGGGCAATCGACAGTGCCGTCAAGGTTAGTGGGTCTCATCATCGGCTGCCGCATCAGGGCGTTGACGGTCACCCGCGCGGGAGGTGACACTGTCGGCCGATGTCGACACTGTGGGTCTACCTGCGCATCCAGCTCATGACGTTGGTGTGCGGGATCGTCGGGCCCATCTTCCTGTTCGTCTACTTCGCCGCGCAGCCCGACACCACCATCCGCTGGATGTACTGGTGGGGCCTGCTGATCACGGTCGCCGACATCCTCGTCGCGCTCGCGATCACCGACTCGCTGACCCGCCGGAACCGCGAGGCGGCCCCCCGACGCACCGGACAGGACGCACGGTGACCTACTACCCGACGCCGCGCCCACCGGCACCGCGCTCCGGGGCCGACGTGGCGATCTCCATCGTGGTCCTGGTGCTCACCGCGGTGATGGGCGCCGTCGCGGCGTTTCTCGGCGTGTTCTCGCTGGCATTCCTCGATCACTGTCCACCCGAGACGTGCAGCGTCGATGGCGCGGTCAGCGCGGTGTTCACGGCGCTGATGGTCGCCGCCGGCGTGGGCGTGACCGGGCTGGTGCTCACCGTCGTGGCGCTGGTCCGGCGTGCCACCGCGTGGCCGTATGCGCTCGGCACGTTCGCGCTGTGCGCGCTGACCCTGTTCCTCGGCGTGCTCGGCTACGGCGCTGCTGTGGGCTGACCCGCGGCGGAGTTGCCGCGACGTGCCGCGCCCGCGATGATCCGCGTCATGGACTCACGCACGGCGTTCGAACTCGCCGACCTCGACGCGCTCGGTCAGGCCGAGCTGGCCGCCGCCGGCGAGGTGAGCGCCACCGAGCTGCTCGACGCCGCGATCGTGCGGTTGGAGGCCGGCCGCGCGCTCAACGCGGTGATCGCCGACCTGCTCGACCGCGGTCGGGCCGATGCCGCCGCCCTGGACGCCTCCGGCGCACTGCGAACCGGGGCGAACGGTCCCCTGGCCGGGGTGCCCTTCCTGCTCAAGGATCTGGGCGCCTCGCTGGCCGGCGCACCCGAGGCGATGGGATCGCGCGCGCTGCGCACCCACGTCGCCGAGCAGACGGCGTGGATCGTCGAGCGCTATCTGGACGCGGGTCTGGTGATCTTCGGCAAGACGAACACCCCGGAATGGGGCAACCACTGCACCACCGAGCCGTCGCTGTTCGGCCCGACCGTCAACCCGTGGTCGCCGGACATCACCCCCGGCGGGTCCAGCGGCGGCTCGGCCGCGGCGGTGGCCGCCGGGATCGTGCCTGCCGCGTCGGGCGGAGACGGCACCGGCTCTATCCGGGTTCCCGCGGCGTGCTGTGGGCTGGTGGGGCTTAAGCCGCGACGGGCCCGCACGTCGTTCGGGCCCGCCGCCGGGCACGGGCTGGAAGGCCTGGTCAACGAGCATGCGCTGACCCGGACGGTGCGCGACAGCGCCGCCCTCCTCGACGCGGTCACCGGGGCCGGTGTCGGCGACCCCTACTCGGCCCCGCTGCCCGGCGAGCCGTTCCTGCGCGCCATCGAGACCCCGCCGTCGCCGCAACGCATCCTGCTGGCCACGTCGTCGCCGTTCCCCGCGCCGGTCACCGATCCCGCCGTGGTCGCCGCGGTCGAGCACACCGCGGCCACGCTCGCCGACCTCGGCCACCTGATCGAGCCGGGCGCCCCGACCATCGACGCCGACGCCTTGGCCGACGCCATCGCCGTCCTCCACACCGTCAGCAACGCCGCGCTGTTCGCCCTGGCCCGGGAACACCTGGGCCGGGACCCGCACGAGGACGAGTTCGAGCCGAGCAGCTGGGTGATGATGCGCGAAGGGTTCACCACGACGGGCGTCGCCTACGCCGACGCCATCGCGGCGGTGGACGCCCAGACCCGCCGCTTCGCGGCGCAGATGACCGGTCATGACGTGCTGCTGGTTCCGACCCTGCTGACCTCGCCGCCGCCCTTCGGACTGCTCGACCAGCCGCGCGGCACCACCCGGGCGTTCTTCGACGTCGAGTTCGCCACCACCGGATGGACGTCGCTGGCCAACGTGACCGGATGGGCGGCGGTGTCGCTGCCGCTCGGCGTCACCTCCGACGGCCTGCCGATCGGCGTCCAGCTGATGGCGCCCGACGAGGCGATCCTGCTCAGACTCGCCGCGCAACTTGAAACCGCCCTGCCGTGGGCCGGCCGGCGGCCGCCGGGGTGGGTCGGTCGGAACTGACGGCGACGAGACACCCGCATGCGAGACTGTCGCGCATGGCTCTCGACATCGCCCGTCCCAAGCTCGAAGGCAACGTCGCCGTGGGCGCGCATCGCCGCATCGGGTTCGCCGAGTTCGGCGATCCGCAGGGGCGGCCGATCTTCTGGCTGCACGGCACGCCCGGCGGGCGGCGCCAGATCCCGGTCGAGGCCCGGCTGTACGCGGAGAACAACGGGATCCGGCTGATCGGCGTCGACCGGCCGGGCATCGGGTCGTCCACCCCACACGCCTATGGGCGGGTGATCGACTTCGCCGAGGACCTCGAGGCCATCGCCGATGTGCTGGGCATCGGAAAGATGGTGATCATCGGACTGTCCGGCGGCGGTCCCTACACGCTGGGCGCCGCGGCGGCCATGCCCGAACGCGTCGTCGCGGTCGGCGTGCTCGGCGGTGTCGCCCCGACGCAGGGGGCCGACGCGATCGGCGGCGGCATCATGGGCAAGGTCGGTGTGCCGGTGGCGCCGGTGCTCGAGCACGTCGGCAGCTCGCTGAGCATGGTCGCCACCGGGCTGATCCGGCTGATCAAGCCGATCGCCGAACCGGCGCTGTACCTGTATGCCGGGATCTCCCCCGCCGGTGACCGCCGGCTGCTGGTCCGTCCGGAGTTCAAGGCGATGTTCCTCGACGATCTGCTCAACGGCAGCCGCAAGCAGCTCGCGGCCCCGTTCGCCGATGTCGTGGTGTTCGCCAGGGACTGGGGTTTCCGGCTGGACGAGGTCAAGGTGCCGGTGCGCTGGTGGCATGGCGACAGGGACCACATCGTGCCGTTCGCGCACGGCCGGCATGTGGTGTCGATGCTGCCCGACGCCGAGCTGTACACGCTCTCCGGCGAAAGCCACCTCGGCGGGCTCGGGCAGGCCGAGGCGATCATGGAGGCGATGACGCAGCTGTGGGACGCCGGCGGCGAACGCTGATCAGCGGCGCAGCCAGGCCTGCACCGTCGGGAGTTCCCGGCTGTAGGACTGCAGGAAGTCGTCGTGGAACAGGGTGCCGCCGCTGATCGCGCTGTCGCCCTGCCACACCACGTGCACCCGGACGGTGCCCTTCTCGAAGTAGTCGTTGCGCTCGGCGGTGCGGTGCGTCCAGCCCGTCTGCTCGGCCAGTGCCGAGAACGCCTGCCGCTCGTCGGTGTCAACCATGTCCCACACCCTAGCGGTGCCCGGTCAGTGCCCGGCGCAACAGATGCATCGCGACCGTCGTGGACCGCTCCCGCACATCGGAGCGATTGCCGGGCAGCGTCGTCGTCCGGGTGACCGTCGCTCCGGGATCGGATCCGTCGGTCAGCGCCACCGAGAAGCACACGGTGCCGACCGGTTTGCCCTCGGTGCCGCCGCCGGGTCCGGCGACGCCGGTGATCGCGATCGCGGTGTCGGCGTCGAAGCGGGTCAGGGCACCGTGGGCCATCGCCTCGGCCACCGGCTCGGACACCGCGCCGTGCTGGTCGATCAGCGTGGCGTCGACGCCGAGCAGGTCGGTCTTGGCGGCATTCGCGTACGCCACCACCCCGCCCGCCACGTACGCCGAGGAGCCGGGCCGCTCGGTGAGCCGGGCCGCGAGCAGGCCCGCCGTGCACGATTCCGCGGTCGCGATCCGGCGGCCCCGCAGCAGGTCGGCGATCTGGTCGTCGATCAGGGCGCCGTCGGTGGAGAAGATCTCGCGGTCGTGCCGGGCGCGCAGCGCGTCGAGCAGCGCGGTGTACGCCGCGGCGTCCTGCGGTTCGAACCGGGTGACGATCTCCAGTTCGCCGCGGCGCAGGCAGGTGGTGATCTCGAGGCGGTCGAACCCCGCCACGGACCCCTCGGCGTCGCGCAGCGTCTCGGCCAGACCGGATTCGGGCAGCCCGAACATCCGTACGGTCTCCTGCCGGTACGGCGTGCGCCCCGCGATCGCGGCCTGCAGGGCGTCGGTGGCCACGGCCGCCTGCCACATGGGCTGCAGTTCGCGCGGCGGACCGGGAAGCACGACCACGGTCGGGTGGCCCTCGACGACGACGCCCGGCGCGGTGCCGACCGGGTCGAGGATGACCGCGCCGGCGGGGATCAGCGCCTGCTTGCGGTTGGCGGCGAGAACCGCCTCGGCGTCCACTCCGGGAAAACGCGCCATCAGCCCGGTGACGATGTCGCCGATCTTTGCTTCCAGGCCCGGGTCGAGCACCAGGTCGCGCCCGCAGAACCGGGCGACGACCTCGACGGTCATGTCGTCGGCGGTGGGGCCGAGGCCGCCGCTGGTGATGACGAGGTCGAGGTCCTGGTCGGCGAGGAACCGCAACTGGGCCTCGATGTCGGCGGGCCGGTCACCGCACAGCGTGATGTGGGAGAGCTCGACGCCCAGCTCGAGGAGTCGGTCCGCCAGATACGGGCCGTTGGCATCCGCGACCCGTCCGGTGAGGACCTCGGTCCCCGTCACCACGATGCCCGCCCGTGCGCTCACGATTGCCGACACTACGCACCGGCGCCGCGGCTACCGGACCGGGACGACGACGGGCGCGGTGTTGTAGCCGCTCACCCGCACCCAGTCGGCGGTCGCGCCGGCGGCCAGTGGCGTACCGCGGATCTCGACGGTCTCGCCGCCGAACACGGTGACGTAGTTGTCGGTGTAGGTGACCGGCAGCAGTTCGTCGGCGTCGGGAGCGGCCAGCAGTTCGGCCCGGGCGAAGAACGCCACGCCGCGCCCCGGGTTGTGCAGCCGGATGACCACGCCGTCGGCGGTGCGGGCGGCGCTGACCTCGAGCCGGCCGCGGGGCATCGTGTTGAGCGCGGTCATGTCGGCCCAGGCGGCCGGCCGCAGCTCGAAGGCCTGGTCGTTGCCCGGGTCGCCGACGTCGTCGCGGCGCCGGGACTGCCAGTAGGTGTTCTCGGCGATCAGCGCGCCGGTGGCGTCGCGCAGGTCGAGGCGGACGAAGAACACCGGGGAGTCCCGGGCGACGCGCGGTAGCGACAGGGCCGCGACGTGACCGCCCGCCGCGACGTCGAGCGGGTCGCTGGTGCGGTCCTCGCGGACGCGGCCCTGCAGGTCGTACACCCGCACCCGCACCGTGAGACCGCGGTGCTCGGCCGGGGTCTGGTTGACGACGGTGACCGCGGCGCGGCTGTGGTCGCCGGTGGCGTACGCATCGAACACCGCCGACAGCGGCCGCAGGCCTTTCTTGGCGCCGAAGTAGGCGCCGCCGGGGCGCAGGTAGTAGTCGAAGAGATGGCCGAAGAACGACGGCCAGTGGTTGTTGAGCATCCAGTACACGGTCATCTTGTGCGTGTCCCACCCGCCGGCGGCGAACGCCTCGAACTGTGCACGCGTCGATTCGTAATGTGCCAGTTGGGCTTTGGCGGTGAACATTTCGGCACTGGTGGACGGGCCGTAGCGCCGGTCGATGGCGCGCCGGATGGTCGTCAACGCGGCGTTGCTGGTGTTGGCGCCGGCATGGAAGTACCAGGTGTCGTTGATCGGCCACAGCTTGTCGGCCGGGATGAACCGGCGCAGGCTCGCCATCGGCGGGATGTGTTCGTTGTCGCCCTGCTCGGCGTTCGCGCCGCGCGCGGCGCCGTACCGGCCGGCGAACCAGTAGCTCGGCGGACGCCAACTGTACGGGCCGGCCATGTGGATGCCGTCCCAGAGCACCTGGCCGTCCGCGTCTCTGGCGAAGCTGGACACCGTGTCGACGACGGCCCCCGGCCAGTGCAGTGCCTCGAGGATGCGCCGGTAGTCGGCGAGCAGGTCCGGCGGCGGGGTGCCGTCGCTGCCGTTGGCCCACACGAAAGCCGAAGCGTGCGAACGCAACAGGGTGATCACCGACGTCAGGCTCTCGCGTGCCACCCGCTGGTCCTCGGTGTCCCACTGCGACCACTTCTCCCACTGGTTGCAGCACATCCAGCCCAGCATCAGGGGGATGCCCAGTTCGTCGGCCATGTCGACCAGTCGTTCGCCGGGGAACTTGCCCTCCAGCCGCAGCATGTTCAGGCCCAGGTCCTTGACGTAGCGCAGCGTGGCGGTGTCGCGTGCCGGATCGTCGGCGTAGAGCAGGTCGGGGGCGTACGCCGCGCCGCGGATCGCGAGGTCGCGCCCGTTGACGGTCAGGTAGAAGTTGCCGCCGCCGCCGAGTTCGGGATGGCTGGTGTCATCGTCGCGGTGCTGGGACACCTCCCGGATCCCGAAGCGCTGCAGGCGTTCGTCGGAGGCGCGGCCGAACCGGCGGAACTCGGTGTGCAGGTCATACAGCGCGGGTTCGCCCATCGTGTAGGGCCACCACAGGTCCGGGTGGTCGACCGACAACTGTGGGTGGTCGGCGGGGTCGAACTCGACCTCGCGCTGTTCTCCCGGCGCCAGACTCACCCGCCGCTCGACGACGATGTCGGGTTTCCCCGCCCGGCTGATCGTCGCGCGTACGACCCCGCGCACGGCCGTCGCAGCGTAGTTACGGACGCTGGTGTAGACCGTCAGGCGAGCCGAATCCGTCTGCGGCAGCGGCAGATCCGAGTTCACAGCGGAGGCGCCGAGCACGACGTCCTGCGACATCTGCAGATACACCGGTTTCCAGATGCCCGCGTTGCGGTCGGCGACGAAGGAGGTGTTCACCGGCCGGGCGCCGGGCGGGGCCCGGTAGCCGAGGTAGCGCCAGTTGATCCAGTCGTACCAGCTGTCGGCCAGTTCGACGCCGTCGACGTCCTGCAGCGCCTGTTCGGGTGTCACCTTGACCGCGAGCACGTTGGCTCCCCCGCGGTTGATCCACGGTGTCGTGTCGATCTCGTGCCCGACGTGCATCCCGACCACCCGGGAGGCGTCGGCGATACGGTGCCCGTTGAGCCAGACCTCGGCGCGGTAGTTGATGCCGGGGAACTCGAGCAGGTAGGTGGAGTGACCGCGGGGCGCGTCGAAAGTCGTGCGGTACCACCAGTCTTGCGTGTAGAGGTCCTGGGGCACCTCGTCGCGCAGGTTGGTGCCGACGTAGAGGTCGGGATAGCTGCCGTCGGCCTGCAGTGCCTGCAGCACGGTGGCGGGCATCCGCGCGATGGGATGCCAACCGGCGTCGGAGTAGCCCCGCGCCGACACCGCCGCGCCGTCCTGGCCCGCGGCGCGCGCGGAGATCAACCGCCAGCCCTCCGTCAGTTCGACGCGCGACGGTGCCGGCGTGGGCCGGCCGACCTCCGGGACGTCGGCGACGCCGAGCACCGCGATGAGTGCGGCGAGCACGACGATGGCCAGCGCCGCGCGCACACCGCCGCGGCCCCGGCTGTCAGCGGCGATGGTCGGTGCCCCGAGTCCCGCGGACGGTGCGGCGGCGGACCCTACTTGTGCGGGACGTCGTTGACGAGGCCGCCGTCCATGACGAACTCGGCGCCTGTGGCGTACCGGGATTCGTCACTGGCCAAGAACACCACGAAAGTGGCCACCTCGTCGGGTTGGCCGGGGCGGCCGAGCGGGATACGCAGCATGTTGTCAGGGAAGTGCTTGGTCATCGGGGTGCGGATGAATCCCGGGTGCACCGAGTTGACCCGGATGTTGTGCGGTCCGAGTTCGAGTGCCGCCGACTTGGTCAGCCCGCGCACCGCCCACTTCGAGGCGACGTACGGGTGCACCATCACCGCCCCGCGCAGCCCCTCGATGGAGGAGATGTTGATGATCGATCCGCCGCCGGCCTGCTTCATCGCCTCGACCGAGGCCTGCATGCCGAGGAACGTCCCGGTCAGGTTCACGTCGATGACCTTCTGCCACTTGGCCATGTCGAACTTGCCGATCTGCCCGAGCGCCACGGTGCCTGCGTTGTTCACCAGCACGTTCAGCGTGCCGAATGCGTCGAGGGCGGTGGCCACGGCGGCGTCCCACTGGTCGGCCTGGGTGACGTCGAGATGCACGTAGCGGATGGAGTCCGGTGTCTCGGCGTTGATCTCGTCGGCCAGTTCCCGGCCCTTCTCGTCGAGGATGTCGCCGATCACGACCTTGGCGCCCTCGGCGATCAGCGCCCGGGCGTCCTCGGCGCCCATCCCCTGCGCGCCGCCACTGATGAGTGCCACTTTTCCGTCCACGCGTCCCATGGGGCGACAGGCTACCGCACCCCCACCGCGCAACTAGAACTTGTTCCAATTTGCCCGGGCAGCACGCATACTGGCCGCCATGGCTATTCGTGTGGCGCAGATCGGCACCGGTAACTGCGGCAGTCTGACGCTGCGCCAACTCATCGAGGATCCGCGCTTCGAGCTCACCGGGGTGTGGGTGTCCTCGGAGGCCAAGGTGGGCCGGGATGCCGGGGAGCTCGCGCGCCTCGACGTCACCACGGGCGTGAAAGCCGTCGGCGACCTCGCCGAGATCGTCGCGGCCGCGCCGGACTGCGTCGTCTACTGCGCGATGGGCGACATCCGGCCCAAGGAGGCGCTGGCCGACGTCCGGGCGTTCCTCGGGGCAGGCATCAACGTGGTCGGGTCGTCACCGGGTTTCCTCGAGTACCCCTGGGGCGTGGTCGGCGAGCGGACCATCGACCGGGTCGAGACCGCCGCCCGGCAGGGCAATGCGAGCGTGTTCATCACCGGCGTGGACCCCGGATTCGTCACCGACCTGCTCCCGCTGGCGCTGGCGGGCACCTGCCAGAGCATCAGCCAGATCCGCACGATGGAGATCGCCGACTACGCGACCTACGACGGCGCGACCGTGATGTTCGACGTGATGGGCTTCGGTAACGAGGTCGGCGATCTGCCGTTCCTGTACCAACCCGGCGTGCTGAGCGCGGCGTGGGGCGTGGCCATCCGCCAGCTCGCCGCCGGTCTCGGCGTGGAACTCGACGAGATCAGGGACATGGTCGAGCAGGAACCCGCCCCCGAGGACTTCGACGTCGCCGTCGGCACGATCAAGAAGGGCACGGTCGCCGCGGTGCGCTTCCAGATCGAGGGGCTGGTCGGCGGCGAGCCGGCCATCGTGGTGGAACACATCACCCGGCTGCGCGGTGATCTGCGGCCTGATTGGGCGCAACCGGCGCAGGAAGGCGGGTCCTACCGGGTGGAGATCACCGGCGAGCCGTCGTACGTGATGGACATCTGCCCGACGAGCCGCAACGGGGACCACAACTACGCGGCGATCCTGGCCGCGGCGGGGCGCATCGTCAACGCCGTTCCGGACGTGGTCGCCGCGGCTCCGGGAATCAGGACGACGCTGGATCTGCCGTTGGTCGCCGGACGCGGCACGTACCGGGGCGGGGGCCCTAGCGCCGGGTGACGCCGTGCCACTCCAGGCGCACCCGGGTGCCCGCGGAGGACGGCTCGATGATCGCCTGGTCCGACAGCGTCTCCATCAGCGGGATGCCGCGGCCACGAGTGCGCGGCACCGGGTCGGTCTGCGGCGTCCGCCAGGTCCCGCGGTCGGTGATCTCGACGGTCAGGGTCTTGGCCTGCGGGTCGTGCACCGCGCAGATGTCGATGGTGCCGGGCTGCTCGGCGGACACGTAGGCGAACTCCGCGGCGTTGGCCAGCCCCTCGTTGATCGCCAGCACGAGATCGCTGGAGCGCACCTCGTCGAGATCGAAGAACCGCTTGATCCAGTCGGCGAACTCACGGCGCGCCATCGCGACCGTTCCGGCGTCGGCGTCGAGGCCGAACCGCTCGAAACGTTCAGCGTTGGCTACCTCAGCCGGCGGCATGGAATCGATCATGGCAGTCGGTGGCTACCCGAAGACGCACGTTTCTACGCGGCTTTCCTACGTGTCGCGCGCCGCAAGGGCTTCGTCCAGGCTGGGATAGAGGCTGACGATCTCGGCGATACCGACCAGCTTGAGCGGGCGGCTGGTGGCCGGACCGTCGGCGACCACGCTGAATGCGACCTCGGAGCCGGCTTTGTCGTGCGCGGCGACCAGCACCCCCATGCCCGCTGAGGCTAGGAACTCCACGTCGGTGAAATCGATCACGATGCCGGATGGCTTGCGCTCGAGCGCCGCGTCGATCGCGCTCTCCAGCTGGGGCGAGGTGAGCATGTCGACGACGCCGGATACGGCCACGACGGCCACGCCGCCGACCCACGTTTCGGCGACGACACAGTTCGACGCTCCCGATGAGGCGGTTGTGCCTTCGGCTGCTTGCTCGTCCAAGGTTCACCTTCCATGTCAGGCCGCTCCACGCATATTGCACGAGCACACGCTCATGCCCCTCGCGCAGGCTGCATCCTGAACCCGGCAAGACCAAACTACCGTGGCCGTCTGCGGCGACCGGGACAGATTAAACCAGGAGTGCCGCCGCCGCCCGTAGCATGGCGAGTCGAGAGCCCCCGACGCCCGGACGTGAGGAGACCGTGACCGCAGCGCCCACACATCTGGTGCACCTGCTCACCGCGATCGAGGCGAGCCCGCCCGGACCCGGCATCGGCGCGTTCTTCGATCTGGACGGCACGCTGGTCGACGGCTTCACCGCGACCGCCCACGCCGGGGACCGCATCCGGCGCCGGCAGGCCCGCATCGGCGAGGTGACCGGTGTCGTCGAGGCGGCGATGCGGTACCGGTTCGGCCGGGTGAACTTCGCCAAGCTGCTCGAACGCGCCGCCGGTTACCTGCGCGGCGAATCCCTGGCCGAGCTCGACGACGTGGGCGAACGGCTGTTCGGGGAGCGGGTACGGTCCCGGCTGTTCCCTGCCATGCACGAGGTCGTGCTGGCCCACCAGCGGCGCGGCCACACCGTCGTGATGTGTTCGTCGGCGCTGACCATCCACGCCGAGCCGGTGGCGCGCTTCCTCGAGATCGGCCACGTGCTGTGCAACCACTTCGAGGTCGACGACGCCGGCCGGGTCACCGGCCGGATCGTCCGACCGGTGATCTGGGGGGCGCGCAAGGCCGATGCGGTTCAGACGTTCTGCGCGGGCCGCGCCATCGACCTGGCCGACAGCTACTTCTACGCCGACGGGAACGAGGACATCGCCCTGATGACGCTGGTCGGGTATCCGCGTCCGGTCAACCCCCGTCGCGAGCTGGCCGCCATGGCCGCGCTGCAGAACTGGCCCGTGCTGCGGGTGACGACTCCCGGGAAGGGCAGCCACGACGGACTCCGTGGTGTATTAAAGTAGAACACGTTCCAATTTTCGACTTTTCCGGCCCATGAGCCCACCAGGAGCGGACTATGCATACTCCCCTGTGCGACCAACTCGGCATCGAGTTCCCGATCTTCGCGTTCACCCACTGCCGTGACGTGGTGGTCGCCGTGAGCAAGGCCGGCGGCTTCGGTGTGCTGGGCGCGGTCGGCTTCACCCCCGAGCAGCTCGAGATCGAGCTGAACTGGATCGACGAGCACATCGGCGACCACCCCTACGGCGTCGACATCGTGATCCCGAACAAGTACGAAGGCATGGACGCCGCGGACATGGATCCCGACGTGCTGAAGAAGACCCTCAACGAACTGGTGCCGCAGGAGCACATCGACTTCGCCAAGAAGATCCTCTCCGAGCACGGCGTGCCCGTCGAGCACAGTGACGACGACGCCCTGCAGCTTCTCGGCTGGACCGAGGCCACGGCCACCCCACAGGTCGAGGTGGCGCTGCAGCATCCCAAGGTCACGATGATCGCCAACGCGCTGGGCACCCCGCCGGCCGACATGATCGCCCACATCCACGAGCAGGGGCGGGTGGTCGCGGCGCTGTGCGGGTCGCCGTACCAGGCGCGCAAGCACGCCGACGCCGGCGTGGACATCATCATCGCCCAGGGCGGCGAGGCCGGCGGGCACTGCGGCGACATCGGCTCGATCGTGCTGTGGCCCCAGGTGGTCAAGGAGGTCGCGCCGGTCCCCGTGCTGGCGGCAGGCGGCATCGGCAGCGGTCAGCAGATCGCGGCTGCGCTCGCGCTGGGCGCCCAGGGCGCGTGGACCGGCTCGCAGTGGGTGATGGTCGAGGAGTCCGAGCACACCCCGGTCCAGCACGCCGCCTACGCGAAGGCCACCAGCCGCGACACCGTGCGGAGCCGGTCGTTCACCGGCAAGCCGGCCCGGATGCTCAAGAACGACTGGACCGAGGCGTGGGAGAACCCGGAGAATCCCAAGCCGCTCGGAATGCCGTTGCAGTACATGGTGTCCGGCATGGCGGTGGCCGCGACGCACAAGTACCCCAACGAGTCCGTCGACGTCGCCTTCAACCCCGTCGGTCAGGTGGTCGGCCAGTTCACCAAGGTCGAGAAGACGGCCACGGTGATCGAGCGCTGGGTGCAGGAGTACCTGGAGGCGACGGGCCGGCTCGTCGAACTCAACGAGGCCGCCACGGTCTAGCGATGTGGGCGTGTTCGGTCGCGGTGAGCGCGACCGAACACGCCGGAATCACCGGGTGTTGAGGGCGATCGCCGCATGGATCAGGGCGGTGAACGCCTTCTCGTCGACGGTGTCGCCCTCACGGAAGTCGATGGCGCGCCGGGTGTTTCCGTCGAGGCTGGCATTGAACAGCCCCGCCGGGTCGTCGAGGGAGGCACCCTTGGCGAACGTCACCTTGACGTAGTCCTTGTACGACTCGCCGGTGCAGATCATCCCGCCGCGGTACCAGACGGGCACCCCGCGCCACTTCCACTCCTCGACGACGTCCGGGTCGGCCCGGCGGATCAGGTCGCGGACCCGGGCCAGGGTGTCCCCGCGCCAGTCCCCGAGTTCGTGGATGCGCGCGTCGATCATCTCGGCGGGCGTGCGGTCGGCCATGCTCTGTCTCCTCAGCGTCGTTCCTGGATGCGGATCATCGTGCCCGCGGGATCGCGGACCGCGCAGTCGCGCACCCCGTAGGGCTGCTCGGTCGGTCCGGCGACCACCTCGGCTCGTTCCTGCAGCCGGGCGAACGTGGCGTCGAGGTCGGGGGTGGCCAGCACGATGATCGCGTACGTGCCTTTGGCCATCATCTCCGCGATCACCGCGCGCTCGTCGTCGGTCACGCCGGGGTCGGCGGCCGGTGGATGCAGCACGATCGAGGTGCCGGGCTGTCCGGGCGGCCCGACGGTGATCCAGCGCATCGTGCCGCGGCCCACGTCGAGGCGGACCTCGAAGCCGAGGACGTCGCGGTAGAACGCGAGCGATTCCTCCGGATCGTTGTGCGGCAGAAACGTGTTGTGGATGGTGAGGTCGGTTGTGGTCACGGCCATCACGCTAGGTGCAGGCCCGTCCCCGGTGCTTCTCGATTCCTGATCGGTCTGGTCACCTTCTTCTCCAGGCAGGACGGCAGGCCCGCCGCCGATCGGGCCGCGCGGTCGCGGTAGACGCTGGGCGGCATGCCCACCAGTTCGGTGAACCGGGTGCTGAAGGTGCCCAGCGACGAACAACCTACGGCGAAGCAGACTTCGGTCACCGTCAGGTCGCCGCGGCGCAGCAGGGCCATCGCCCGCTCGATGCGCCGCGTCATCAGATACGAGTACGGCGACTCGCCGTAGGCCAGCTTGAACTGCCGCGACAGATGCCCGGCCGACATGTGCACCCCGCGGGCCAGCGCTTCGACGTCCAGCGGCTGCGCGTAGTCCCGGTCGATCCGGTCGCGGACGCGGCGCAGCAGCGTCAGGTCGCGAAGGCGGTTCGCCGAGGCGGGCTCCGGAGGCATCCCGGAAATCCTACGACGTCACTCTTCCGTCCGCCGGGCCCGTTATGTAGGGTTGCATACATAACAGCGAAGGGAGTCGTCCCACGATGACCGGTCCTCGGGAACGCATGGTGGTCTCGGCGGCGCTGCTGATCCGCGAACGGGGCGCCCACTCCACCGCGATCGCCGACGTGCTCGCCCACAGCGGCGCCCCGCGCGGTTCGGCCTACCACTACTTCCCCGGCGGCCGCACACAGCTGCTCTGCGAAGCGGTCGACTATGCCGCCGAGTACATGACCGCCAAGCTCGAGGCGTCGGCCTCCTGCCTCGACGCGCTCGACGAACTGTTTCGCGGCTATCGGCAGCAGTTGCAGCACAGCGACTTTCGGGCCGGATGCCCCGTCGTCGCGGTCGCCGTCGAGGCCGGCGATCCCGACAAGCCCGGCCAGTCGGCGCCGATGATCGCCCGGGCCGGCGCCGCGTTCGCGGGGTGGCGCGAGGCGATCGCGGCACGGATGCGCGCCGACGGCATCGACGAGCAGCGCGCCGAGGACCTGGCGGTGTTCACCCTGTCGGCGTTCGAGGGCGCCCTGGTCCTCGCCCGTGCGGCGCGCGACCTCGAACCGCTGGACCGGGTGCACGCCCAACTCCGGTCGCTGATCGGCGACCAGATACCTGCAAGGAAACGGACCCGACGATGACCGACACCGCCACCGACTGGCAACCCACCGCCTGCATCCTGTGCGAGTGCAACTGCGGCATCGTCGTACAGGTCGAGGACCGCCGGCTGGCCCGCATCCGCGGCGACAAGGAGCATCCCGCGTCGCGGGGGTACACCTGCAACAAGGCGCTGCGGCTGGATCACTACCAGAACGACCGCAACCGGCTGACCTCCCCGATGCGCCGCCGGCCCGACGGATCCTACGAGGAAATCGACTGGGACACCGCCATCGCCGAGATCGCCGCGGGCTTCCGCGCCATCGCCGACACCCACGGCGGTGACAAGATCCTGTACTACGGCGGCGGCGGACAGGGCAACCACCTCGGCGGGGCGTACAGCGGTGCGTTCCTCAAAGCGCTGGGCTCCCACCACCGGTCGAACGCGCTCGCCCAGGAGAAGACCGGCGAGCACTGGGTCGACGCGCACTTCTACGGCAACCACACCCGCGGTGAATTCGAGCACGCCGAGGTGTCGGTCTTCGTCGGCAAGAACCCGTGGATGTCGCAGAGCTTCCCCCGCGCCCGCGTCGTCCTCAACGAGATCGCCAAGGACCCGGCCCGTTCGATGATCGTGATCGACCCGGTGATCACCGACACCGCGGCGATGGCCGACTTCCACCTACGGGTGCGGCCCGGCACCGACGCGTGGTGCCTGGCGGCGCTGGCGGCAGTGCTGGTGCAGGAAAACCTTTGCGACGAAACGTTTCTCGCCGGGCACGTCACCGGCGCCGACGCGGTCCGGGCCGTGCTGGCCGACGTGCCGGTCGCCGACTACGCGCGGCGCTGTGGTGTCGACGAGGACCTGCTGCGCGCCGCGGCGCGCCGCATCGGCGGCGCGGGCAGCGTCGCGGTGTTCGAGGACCTCGGTGTGCAGCAGTCCGTGAACAGCACGTTGTGCTCGTATCTGAACAAGATGCTGTGGATCCTGACCGGCAACTTCGCCAAACCCGGTGGCCAGCATCTGCATTCGTCGTTCGCGCCGTTGTTCCGGCCCGGCGGCGTGGGCCGCAGCCCGGTCACCGGCGCGCCCATCATCGGCGGCCTGATGCCGAGCAACGTGGTGCCCGAGGAGATCCTCACCGATCACCCCGACCGGTTCCGCGGCTTGATCGTGGAGAGCAGCAACCCGGCCCACTCGATCGCCGACTCCGGCGCGGTGCGGACGGCCTTCGAGAGTCTGGAGCTGCTGGTGGTGATCGACGTGGCGATGACCGAGACGGCCCGGCTCGCGCACTACGTGCTGCCCGCGGCCAGCCAGTTCGAGAAGGCCGAGGCGACGTTCTTCAATCTGGAGTTCCCCCACAACACCTTCCACCTGCGGCACCCGGTCATGGAGCCACTGCCGGGCACACTGCCCGAACCCGAGATCTGGGCGCGTCTGATGCGTGAACTCGATGTGGTCGACGAGGCCGAACTGACTCCGCTACGCCGTGCCGCGGAAGCGGGCCGCGACGAGTTCACCGCCGCGTTCCTCGCCGCCGTCGGGGCGAATCCCGGTCTGGGCAAGGTGCTCCCGTTCGTGCTGTACGAGACGCTGGGACCGACGCTGCCCGAGGGGCTGTCCGGGGCCGCCGCGTTGTGGGGGCTGGCGCAGAAGGCCGCGATGACCTATCCGGAGGCGGTGCGGCGGGCCGGTCATGCCGACGGCAACGCGCTGTTCGACGCGATCCTGTCCGGGCGCTCGGGCATCACGTTCACCGTGCACGAGTACCTCGACGACTTCACGCTGATCACGCATCCGGACCGCAGGATCGCGATCGAGATGCCCGAGATGCTGGCCGAGATCCGCGCGCTGGCCGACGCGCCGGCCGGGCTGACCACACCGGAGTTCCCGATCGTGCTGTCGGCAGGCGAGCGGCGCGCCTACACCGCCAACGACATCATCCGGGACCCGTCGTGGCGTAAGCGCGACGCCGACGGTGCGCTGCGGATCAGTGTGGAAGACGCCGCCGCGCTCGGCCTCACCGACGGCGGCCGCGCCCGCATCAGCACGGCGGCGGGCACCGCCGAGGCGACGGTCGAGATCAGCGACGCGATGCTGGCCGGGCACGCATCGCTGCCCAACGGGTTCGGGGTCGACTTCGTCGGCGCGGACGGACAGGCGCGGATCCCCGGGGTGGCGCCGAATGCGCTGACCTCCAGCGGCTGGCGCGACGCGTACGCGGGCACGCCGCTGCACAAACACGTTCCGGCCCGCATAGAGCCGGTAGTGGTCCCAGAGGTGGCCGCGCTCGCGATCTAGGGGGCCAGCGGAGCAGGGTCGGCCGGGGCGGGCGGCGTCGCGACCGGTGACATCGCCGGCGTCGGGCCGGCCGACATCGGGCGCTGGGTGAGCAGCAGCAGCGCGTCGGAACCCGTCACCTCCTCGGTCTGCATCGCATGCCACAGATCGCGCAGGTAGCCCAATCGCGTCTGCGTCGTCGGGGTCTCGGTGGTGCCCGGCGGTAGGTTCTCCGGGCTCGACAGGTGCGGTACCTCCGCAGGAGGAGCAGCGTCGGCCGGTGCGGCGGGACCGGCCGCCAGCGACTGCACCGGCGCGGCGTCCGTCGGCACGGGAGCGGGGGCCGGCGCGGGCAGCGGCACGGGCACGGGCACGGGCTCCGGCGCCGCGGGCTGGGCGGCCGCCGGCGGTGCACAGGCGATCAGCGCCGCGAACGCGGCAGCCCCCGCGGCCACCGCAGTCTTGTCCCATCCGATCATCGCCGGTGCCCCCTTCGGGTCAGTGGCCGCAGAGATGGCCAGGCTAGAAGCCAGTGCAGATCATTGTCACCCTGTGCTTCCCCGGACGTGCCGAATTCGTTACAGCGCAGGTTCGGCGAAGTCGGTGCACGAGGCCCCGCCGGTGGTGTAGGTATGGCGATACAGCCCCGTGACGGCAAGGAGCAAGCATGCCGACTCCGGATCTCCCGCCCGGTTTCGACTTCACAGATCCCGACCTCAACTGCGCGCGACTCCCGGTGGAGGAACTGGCTGCGCTGCGGCGCAGCGCCCCGATCTGGTGGAACGAGCAGACCACCGGCGGCGCCGGGCCGTTCGGCGACGGCGGCTACTGGGTGGTCACCAAACACCACGACGTCAAGGAGATCTCCAAGCGCAGCGACGTGTTCTCCAGTCTGGAGAAGACTGCGCTCCCCCGCTATCCCGAGGGGTCCACGTTCGAGCAGATCGAGACCGGAAAGTTCGTGTTGCTCAACATGGATGCGCCGCACCACACCCAACTGCGCAAGATCGTCTCGCGCGGCTTCACCCCGCGCGCCGTCGAGCGGCTGCGCGCCGATCTCGACGCCCGTGCGCAGAACATCGCCAAGAGCGCCGCCGCCGAGGGCGCGGGCGATTTCGTCGAACAGGTGTCCTGCGAACTGCCGTTGCAGGCGATCGCCGGTCTCATCGGCATCCCGCTGGAGGACCGCAAGAAGATCTTCGACTGGTCCAATCAGATGGTCGCCGACGACGACCCGGAGTTCGCGCACCACGACAACCGCAATGCCGCAACGGAACTCATCATGTACGCGATGCAGCTTGCGGCGCTGCGCGCCGAGCAGCCCGGCGAGGACATCGTCACCAAGCTGATCGAGGCCGACGTCGAAGGCCACAAACTCTCCGACGACGAATTCGGATTCTTCATGGTGCTGCTGGCCGTCGCCGGCAACGAGACGACCCGCAACTCGATCACCCACGGCATGATCGCGTTCACCGAGTTCCCCGACCAGTGGGAACTGTTCAAGCGGGACCGGCCGGCCACCGCCGTCGACGAGATCGTCCGGTGGGCGACCCCGGTCACGTCGTTCCAGCGCACCGCGCTACAGGACTACGAACTCTCCGGTGTCCAGATCAAGAAGGGGCAGCGGGTCGTGATGTCCTACCGCTCGGCGAACTTCGACGAAGAGGTGTTCGAGGACCCGTTCTCGTTCAACATCCTGCGCGATCCCAACCCGCACGTCGGCTTCGGCGGGACGGGTGCGCACTACTGCATCGGCGCGAACCTGGCCCGGATGACGATCGAATTGATGTTCAACGCCATCGCCGACCACATCCCCGACCTGCGTTCGATCGGCACCCCGGAACGGCTGCGGTCCGGCTGGCTCAACGGGATCAAGCACTGGCAGGTCGACTACACCGGCACGGGCTGCCCCGTCGCGCACTAACGCGGATAGTCGATGATCGAGCGCCAGTAGTCCTCGCCGATCTCGCCGCCGGAGCGCAGCACCATCGCCAGCCCGGTCGCCATCGCCACTCCCAGCAGGCCGAGCCACAGCCCGGTCAGGCCGATCACGACCCACAGCACGGTCGTCAGCGTCGGCCACGGCGACACCACGGCGAGCGCAGGCGCGAAGAAGAAGCCGGTGCCGACGTACCACGACGAGCCTGCGCGGTCGCAGACCAGCACCGCGCGCAACCATCTCGGAATCCCTGCCATGACTCCACGCTGCCCGCCCGAGGTAGCCGGAGCAATTACCTGCGAGGTAGTGGCTTCTCGGACCCGCGGCGCGCAACACTGGGGTCATGACCGTGCAGGAGATACCGACGACGACGGTCGGGTCGATGGTGCGGCGCTGGCGGACCCGGCGCCGGCTCAGCCAGCTCGACCTCGCGCTGGAAGCCGGGGTCTCGGCGCGTCATGTCAGCTTCGTCGAGACCGGCCGGGCCGCCCCCAGCCGCGCGATGGTGATGCGGCTGGCCGCTGTCCTCGACGTGCCGCGCCGTGACCAGAACCGCATGCTCGTCGCCGCCGGGTTCGCCCCGGCCTACGCCGAGCGGCCGCTCGAGGCGCCCGACATGGCGGCCGTGCAGGCCGGCGTCGCGCGCGTGCTCGACGCCTATGATCCCTACCCCTGCGTCGTGGTCAACCGGGCCTGGGACCTGGTGAGCGCCAACGCAGGCGCGGGCGTGCTGCTCGCCGGCGTTGCGGCGCACCTGCTCGAGCGACCGAACGCGCTGCGCATCGCGCTGCATCCCGACGGCCTGGCCCCGCGCATCCGCAACCTCGGCCAGTGGCGGTCCCATCTCGTCGAACGGTTACGCCGCGAGGCCGCCGCCGACGACTCCGGCGAACTCGCCGGACTCCTCGACGAGCTCGACACCTATCCCGGGGGGTACGCGCCGCCCACGGATCTCGGCGGTGTCGCGGTCCCGCTGGAACTCGTCACGCCCGACGGCGTCGAACTGCGTTTCCTGTCGATGGTGACCACGTTCGGCACCGCGCTCGACCTCACCGCCGCCGAACTGAGCATCGAAGCGTTCCTGCCCGCGGACGACGCGACGGCGGCCGCTCTTGGCTGACAGCAACGGCGCGGGCGGCGAATCGCCGGGAATTAACCGACATCGGCGCGCGACCGCATAGAGTCGGGCGCCATGGAACTTCGACACCTCATGACGGCCGTGGCGGGCGGCGTCGTCGTCCTCGGTGCGGTCGGATGCTCGTCCCCCGAGCCCGCGTTGGGCGGCACCACCGCCACCGTCACGATCGACGGCAACGACGCCGGAGGTGCGCTGCCCGTGACGTGTCGGCAGACCGGATTCACCTGGTACATCCAGACTCCCGACAAGGACAAGGGGTTCACGGCCGTGCTCGCCATGGACGGGCCGGCCAAGGCCAAGTCCGTCGAATTCCGCGACGTGGGCGGGTTCTCCGGCAACTTCTGGGCCGACAACTTCGGCGAGGCGGAGGTGACCGGGAACCAGGGGCAGTACACGATCACCGGCACAGCGGAGGGGAACTTCACCGCCAAGCCGAGCGATGCGGTGACAGCGAAGTTCCGCATCCAGGCGAACTGCTAGTCGAGGCCTTCTTCATAGTGGGCGATCGCGATCAGCCGGTCGTGCGCCTCGACGCTGACCAGTTCGCCGCTCATCGCTCTGAGAAGGGGTGAATCCCCGATCTGCGAGACGTCGGCCAGGGTGGCTTTCGGGTGTCCGTCGTGGTGCATCGCCGTGCCTCCGTGCAGTACGGAAGGGCTACCCGGCGGGTGGCGGGCGAATCTGACGAACGTGTGACCTCGCGGATCTAGGTGTACTGACCTGAGAGGTTAGGTACGCGGCTGGCGGGTGGTTGGCCGCCGAGTGCGGTGTGGCCGCGGTGGTGATTGTAGGCGTGCAGCCAGATCGGGAATTGCTCGCAGCGTTGGGCGTCGCTGGTGTAGAGGCGGGCGTAGGCCCATTCGTCGGCCAGGGTGCGGTGGAATCTCTCGACCTTGCCGTTGGTCTGCGGTCGGTATGGGCGGGTGCGCCGGTGTTCGATGTCGCCGAGAGCGTCCCGGAAGGCATGGGATCGGTAGCAGGAGCCGTTGTCGGTCAACACTTTCCGCACTGTGATGCCGCACTCTGTGAACCAGGCGTCGGCGCGTCGCCAGAATGCTGCGGCGGTCTCTTTGCGTTCATCACTTAGCAATTCGGAGTAGGCCAGCCGAGAGTGCGCGTCGATCGCGGTGTGCAGGAAGTGATAGCCCCGCCGGGGATTGCGGTATTGCGTCATGACCGCGCTGCTCTTGTCAGCCTGGCGATTGGCCCTGCCCACAGCGCGGCCCAGCATGCGCCAGCCACCGCCGGCGGGAATCTTGCCGAGCTTCTTGACGTCGATGTGCACCAATTCCCCACACCCGGTGGTTTGGATGCGCCGGATCACTCGGCCGGTAGGTCGGTCCAGCCACCGCAGCTTGGCCACCCCGTAGCGGCTCAGTACCCGATGCACTGTCGAGGGATGAATGCCCAGCTGATAGCCGATGCGGGCCGGTCCCCAACGGCGCAGCACGCGGATTTTGATGATGCGCCGCTCTGTGCGGGTCGGTGTCTGATTCGGGCTGTGGTGCGGCCGAGAGCTGCGATCGACCATCCCAGCCGGACCCAACTCCCGGTATCGGCTCGCCCAGCGGGCCGCCGTAGTCACCGCGACCTGAAACCGTTCGGCAGCCCGGCGCAGCGACCAGCCGTCCTCGACGACGCAGCGAGCCAGCCTCAGACGACCGGTTTCGGACAAGGGGGCATTACGGTGGGACACGAAGACCTCCGGTGAATTGGTGCGTTCCTAGACAGCTCGCACTTCACTCGGAGGTCTTCGTCATGTCACCACGCCACGCCGTACCTAACGTCCGTGGTCAGTACATCTAGGCCTGGATGACGATCGGGTCGCCGACGCTCACCGTGTCGAAATACCAGGCGGCGTTGTCCGGACTGAGGTTGATGCAGCCGTGGCTGACGTTGTCATACCCCTGTGAGCCCACCGACCACGGTGCAGAGTGCACGTAGACGCCGCCCCACGTGACGCGGACGGCGTTGGCGACGGTGAGTTTGTAGCCCTCGGGGTCCGACAGCGGGATGCCGATGGTCCGCGAGTCCATGACGACGGACTTCTCCTTCGCCAGCGCCGTGAACTGGCCGACCGGGGTGGGATGTTTCGGCTTACCCATCGACGCGGGCATCTCCCGTGCGACGACACCGTCGATGCTGACCGTGAACGTGTGCGCGTCGATGTCGGCGACCCCCACCACGGACGAACCGGTCTCGAAGCTGGTGGCGAAGCCGCCGACCGAGACGTCGATGGGTGCGTGCGCCGGGAAGAAGTTCGCGGGCGTCCACTGCACGGTCCGGTCGTCGAGCCAGGCGAAGCTGCCGTCGGCGGGCGTGGTGCTTTCGCCCGGGCGCACCGCGATCGATCCCTCGGCGGCGCGGCGGTTCGGCACCGGCGACGTGAACGTCACCGTGACCGGGTGGGCCACCCCGACGGTCTGCCCCGGCGTCGGCGAGATGTCGCTGATGGCGGGCGGGAGCGCGGTGTCGACCGCGGCGACGGCCGAGGGCCCGGCGGACAGGCCGGAGATCCCGGACAGGACGATCACCGATCCCACCACGGCGGCCACCCGGCGGGTGACCGAGCTGCTGGGCCGGTTCTGTTCACGTGAGGAGCTCACCACGGTGCCATCCTAGGTAATCGTGGGGTTTCCCCCGGTAGAACGCATATCGCGGTCACACTTCGGAACGTTTCACCCCGCCGACGGCCAGCAACGCATAACCGAGTGCCAGCACGCCCGCGGCCAGCGCCGCGACGTTCGCCGCCACCGCGGTGGCACCGACACTGTCGGGGTCCAGAAAGTAGTACGGCGCACGCCGGCCCGCGTCGTTGAGCACGAGCAGGGCCAGCGTCAGATAGGCCGCCGGGAACAGCAGCCAGGCCACGGGCTGCCACCACGACAACCGAGCTGCCAACCGGCCCACCAGCACCCAGTCGCACAGCGCCAGCACCGGCACCACGACATGCAGCAACAGGTTGGCGACGGTGTAGCCCATGCTGTGTTCGGTCAGGAACAGGTTCCACACCAGGCCCGCCATCACCACGTAGAGCACCACCGCGCCACGCAGGCCCGCGCGCGCGTGGGCGCGCGGCCGGACCAGCGTCCACAGGTAATAGCCGGCGGCCAGCAGATTGGCCTGATACGTGAAGGTGAGGAGTCGCCACCACAGACCGCGCTCGGAGGTCACGCCGACGACGAGAAGTGCTGTGGCAACGGCTACCACGATGCCGATGCGCAGGGCGA
Organism: Mycolicibacterium psychrotolerans; assembly: GCF_010729305.1. Lineage (NCBI taxonomy): Bacteria > Bacillati > Actinomycetota > Actinomycetes > Mycobacteriales > Mycobacteriaceae > Mycobacterium > Mycolicibacterium psychrotolerans. The sequence continues at coordinate 3,589,879 of NZ_AP022574.1, forward strand.
CGCGCGGATTCACACCGTCAGGGTAGGACGGGCGGCACCGGGGGCGGTGCCACCGCTGGCGGCGGCTCGTTCTGCCCGCCGCCCGACAGGCGGTCACGGATCCGCTGCAGGATCCCGGGCCGCTCCTCGGGCACCGGCGGAGGCACGACCTCCGGCACGGGCGGCGGTGCCGCAGCGTCGGGCGCAGGCGGCATGTCGGCGCCCTCCGCCGGGGCGGGATCGGGGGCGGGGGCCACTTCCACCGGCGCGATGTCCGGCGCCGGCTCCTCTTCGACGGGCGCCTCCTCGATCACCGGGGGCGGCGGCGGAACCTCGGCGACCGGCGGGGGTGGCGGCGGCGCCGGGGTCGACGTCGGTGCGGGCACCACGGTCTCGGCGGCGGGCCGGACCGGCGGCGCAGGCCGGTCGGGCACGAACTGCAGGCCCAGCGCCGCCGACACCGAGGCGACGAACGCGACAACGCCGGTGGCCAGCATGACCCTCGGGGCGGCCTCGAGGAAGCGCTCGTTCCCGCGGCCTGTCGGCGGCGCCGCGGTGTCGCGCTCGTCGGCGCAGAAGCCTTCGCCGGCTGGCGCGCAGGCCAGCGCCGCTCCGCGCGCCAGCGCCAGCTGCGCCTCGGCGGGCGAGAACACCGGCACGGCGAGCGCGTCCTGCAGCACCGGCACGAGCCCGTCGAGATCCTCGACCGACCCCACCAGCACCAGCGCCTCGGGCTCCCAGTCGGCGCGGGTGAACACCGCGCTCAGCCAGCCGATCAGATCGTCTTCGGTGATCACGGTGCTGTTGACGGCGGTCTGGACGGCGCCGTCGTCGGGAGTGACGACGAGCGCGATGAGCTGGCCGGGCTCCACCACGCACACCGCGGTGGTGTGGTAGCCCATCACCTCGGCGATGCCGCGCGCGAGCGCGTCGGTGGCCTCGGAGAGCCGTACCGGAACGATGTTGTCGAACCCGGAGTCGCTGAGCGACTCGAGCAGCAGGGACGCCTCGGTGTGGGCGTCGTCGCTCCAGGTCACGCCGATCGACTGCACCCGCCGGCCGCGCTGGGCGGCGATCGCCTCGGTGCGCCGGACCGCGTCGGCGGCCTGCTGCGAGGTCGCCACCTCGAAGCCCGCACCGTCCATCGCGGCGCTGTCGGCGTCGTGCCCCTCGACCAGGACCAGACCGACGGCCGATGACGTCACCGACAAGCCGAGCACTGCGTCCACGAACCACTCCTTCGCGCGTCAGCGGTCCGCCGGCGGACCCGTGACGCGATTTCGCCGGTGACCTTACCCGCACTGCGCGCGGTGGTGCACACCCGTCAAACGGTCACCCCGCGAGAATCTGCGTCAGCAACTGCGGCTCGATGTTGCCACCCGACAGGATCACCGCCGTGGGGCCCGGCGGCGTGCCGCCCTGACGGTAGGCGGCCAGTGCGACGGCTCCGCTGGGTTCACTGACCAGATGCCCCCATAATGCGAATTCTCTTACGGCAGAACGGATTTCGTCTTCATTGACGGTGAGCGCGCCGTCGAGGACATGCTGCAGATGTGCGAAGGTCAGATCCGACGGTTGCGACCGCAGCCCGTCGGCGATGGTGCGGTTGCGCTGCGCGACCGGCCAGTCCGCGCGCCGGCCGGTCCGCAGGCCCTCGGCGGTGTCGGCGGCGAGTTCGGGCTCGACGCCGAACACCGCGGCGTTCGGGCACAGCGCCCGGATCGCTACGCCCACCCCGGAGGCCAGCCCGCCGCCGCTGACCGGGATCAGGACGGTGCGAACCTCGGGCAGGTCCTCGGCGATCTCCAGGCCGATCGTGCCCTGGCCGGCGATCACGTCCGGATGGTCGAACGGCGGGATCATCACCCCGCCGGTCTCGGCGGCGACCTCGGCGGCCACCATCTCGCGCTGCCCGGCCCCGCACAGCACCACCCGTGCGCCGTGCGCGCGGGTGGCGGCGACCTTCACCTCCGGCGTCTCCTCCGGCATCACGATGTGCGCGCGCAGGCCGAAGGCGGCCGCGGCGTAGGCGACGGCCTGTGCGTGGTTGCCGCTGGAGTACGCCACCACGTCCTCCACCCGGCCGGTGAGGGCGGTGAGGGCACTGAACGCGCCGCGAACCTTGAATGCGCCGATGGCCTGCAGGTTCTCCGGTTTGATCCACAACGGCCGGTCGTCGTCGCTCCACGTCGCGGGCACCAGCGGGGTGCGTACCACCCGGCTGCGGATCCGGTGCGCGGCGGAGCGGATGTCGTCGATCGTGACGAGCTGCATGGCCCGAGTCTGCCTCACCCCTAGGGTCGTCCGAATGAGGGAGTTCTCGCTGCCGGTCGTGCCCCGCTACGCCGAGGTGGATCAACAGGGCGTGGTGTTCAACGGCCATTACCTCACCTGGTTCGACGAAGCCTGCACCGGTCTGCTCGACCACTGCGGGGTCGCCTACCCCGAGCTGATGGCGGGCGGTTACGACTTCCAGGTCGTGCACAGCGAGATCGACTTCTCCGCGCCGGTGCGGTGGCGCGACCGCGTGCGGGTGAGCGCCGCATGCACACGCGTCGGCACCACGAGTTTCACGCTGGCGTTCGGGGTGCACCGGTGGGTTCCCGGAGACGGCGCGGAGCAGGTCGCGGTGCGCGGTCAGAACACCTACGTCGTGGTGTCCACCGAGGACTGGGCCAAGCGGCCGGTCCCCGATCACCTGCGCCGGGCGTTGACCGGTTCCGGGGCCGGATGACCGGTACGGTTTTCACGCATGGGCCACGATCACGATCACCGCGGTGACCACCGCCGCGAGCTTCCCCCCGGCATGCTCGAGCAGCTGGAGCTGGCCTACGCGGGAATGGCGTCGTTCGGGCACCGGCCGTTCCTGACCGAGACCGAGCAGCTCGACTCGTGGAAGCCCGACGTGGCGATCGTCGGCGCGCCGTTCGACATCGGGACCACCAACCGGCCGGGCGCCCGCTTCGGCCCGCGGGCGATCCGTGCGACCGCCTACGAACCCGGCACCTACCACATGGATCTGGGCCTGGAGATCTTCGACTGGCTCGAGGTCGTCGACTTCGGTGACGCGTACTGCCCGCACGGGCAGACCGAGGTGTCGCACGCCAACATCAAGGAGCGCGTGCACGCGATCGCCGGCCGCGGCATCGTCCCGGTGATCCTCGGCGGCGACCACTCGATCACGTGGCCGGCTGCCACTGCGGTGGCCGACGTGCACGGCTACGGCAACGTCGGCATCGTGCATTTCGACGCGCACGCCGACACCGCCGACGAGATCGAGGGCAACCTTGCCAGCCACGGCACCCCGATGCGCAGACTGATCGAATCGGGCGCCGTTCCCGGCTCGCACTTCGTCCAGGTCGGGCTGCGGGGCTACTGGCCGCCGCAGGACACCTTCGAGTGGATGCAGGAACAGCGGATGACCTGGCACACCATGCAGGAGATCTGGGAGCGCGGCTTCAAGGCCGTGATGACCGACGCGGTCGGCGAGGCGTTGGCCAAGGCCGACAAGCTGTACGTGTCGGTCGACATCGACGTGCTCGACCCGGCGCACGCCCCCGGCACCGGAACCCCGGAGCCGGGCGGCATCACCAGCGCCGACCTGCTGAGGATGGTGCGCCAGCTCTGCTACGAACACGACGTGGCGGGCGTCGATGTGGTGGAGGTGGCACCCGCCTACGACCACGCCGAGCTGACCGTCAACGCGGCCCACCGGGTGGTGTTCGAGGCCCTGGCGGGCATGGCGGCACGGCGTCGCGACGCCGCGGGCGGGGAACCGGGCCAGCCGGCCCGGTCCTACCTCAGGCCGTAGTCGCGGGCCGCGACATCAGGCCTTCGTGAGGGTGAACTGGCAGATGTCGGTGTAGCCGTCGCGGAACAGGTCGGCGCAGCCGGTCAGGTACTTCATGTACCGCTCGTAGACCTCTTCGGACTGGATCGCGATGGCCTGCTCCCGGTTGGCCTCCAGCGCGGCGGCCCACAGGTCCAGCGTTCTCGCGTAGTGCAGCCTCAGCGGCTGGACGAGCCCGACTCCGAAGCCGGCCTTGGTCGCATGCGTCTTCACCTTCACCGGCTGAGGCAGGTCACCACCGGGGAAGATCTCGTCCATGATGAACTTGAAGAACCTGATCTTGGTCATGGTGACCGGCAGGTTCCGCGCCGCGAACTCCTCGTCGTCGGGCTTGACGATGGTGTGCAGCATCATCACTCCGTCGGCGGGCAGCACGTCGTAGGCCCTGCTGAAGAAGTCGTCGTACCGGTCGCGACCGAAGTGCTCGAATGCGCCGATCGACACGATGCGGTCGACGGGCTCGTGGAACTGCTCCCAGCCCTGCAGCAGCACGCGTTTGCTGCGCGGGCTGTCCAGGCCGTCGAGCACCTTCTGCACGTGCGCCTGCTGGTTACGGCTGAGCGTGAGCCCGACGACGTTGACGTCGTAGCGCTCGACGGCCCGCTTGATGGTGGCACCCCACCCGCAGCCAACGTCGAGCAGCGTCATCCCGGGCTCGAGACCGAGCTTGCCCAGCGACAGATCGATCTTGGCCAGCTGGGCCTCTTCGAGAGTCATGTCGTCACGCTCGAAGTAGGCGCAGCTGTAGGTCTGGGTGGGGTCGAGGAACAGCCGGTAGAAGTCGTCCGAGAGGTCGTAATGCGACTGGACGTCCTCGAAATGCGGTGTCAGATCCCGCGTCCCGTTACTGGTGTCTGGCAAATCACTGACCTTTGAATCGGGGGGCTGGTCGATGGGCGGCCCCGCGCGGTTTGAGGGCCTGTCTCGTCGGAGCACAGTTGTACGCACAGTACCCGAGTGCCCTCGGCAGGCGTGAATCGCCGGGCGTCGGCTGGGGCGTCGGCGACCCGGCGAACTATCGTGGAGGCACCGCTCCCCCCGACTCTCGGAGGCAAACCCGTGATGACGACACCCGACCGCGACCCGCTGCCCGACGCCGCCGAGGCCGACGTCGCCGAACAGCTCACCCCGGTCGACGCCGCCCACGACGCCGACGACGACACCTGGCGCGACGTGGCGCGGGTCGCCGGCGACCGCGACCTGCAGGCCAACGAGGCCGACCTGATCGAGCAGGCGATCGAGGTCCCCGACGACGACGACGACTTCGATCGCTGACCTGCGATGGCCGCGATGCAGGGAGCTGTGACGGTGTCGATGGCGGCGCCTGCCGAGGCGATCTGGGATCTGATCGCCGACGTCCGCAACACCGGCCGGTTCTCGCCGGAGACGTTCGAGGCAGAGTGGCTCGACGGCGCCACCGGGCCCGCGCTCGGTGCCCGCTTCCGCGGCCACGTCCGGCGCAACGAGATCGGCCCGGTGTATTGGACGACGTGCCGGGTCACCGCGTGCGACCCCGGCCGCGAGTTCGGCTTCGCGGTGCTCGCCGGCGACCGCGCGGTCAACAACTGGCACTACCGTCTCACGCCGACGGCGGCGGGCACCGACGTCACCGAATCCTTCCGGCTGGACCAGAATCCCCTGATGGCGCTGTACTCGGTGCTCGGCGGCCAGCTGCGCAAACGACGCAACCTGCGCGACATGCGTAAGACACTGGAAAGAATCAAGGCGGTGGCGGAGGGCGAAGCCCGCGGAGGTTGAGGTGGCGTGAGCCGGGTATCTTCCGGCCGTGACTGACGCAAGCGATGCCACGGTCGACGCCGTCGGCAAGGTGACCGAGGCGCTGGAATGGGTGGAACGCGCGCGGGGCCATCTGTATTCGTTCCACCAGCTGATGGGCCGCGCCGATCTGCTGCTCGGCGAGGCGTGCGACGCGTTGCGCGACGCCGGCCACGACGAGATCGCCGAGCGGGTGGAGACCGAGGTGGTGGGCCGAAACGTCCTCGAGGGACGGTGGACCTTCCAGATCATCGAGGAGTTCGAGGACGCCTACTGGACGGTGATCCGCGATCACGAGCGGCGCGTGCGCGACGAGCTCGTCGGCGGTGAACGGCATCTCCACGAGGCGCGGATGAAAGAGGACCGTCGCACACACGGCAGAAAAGGCCATGAAGCGCGGCCCTGACGCTACGCTCGGGTTGCATGAGCAGCCTGGAACTCGGTGACCTGACCCGGGTGAACGGAACTCCCCCACCCGACGTCGCACTCGCCGACGTCGACCTGGGATCGTGGGATTTCTGGGGACTCGACGACGACGTGCGCGACGGAGCGTTCGCCACCTTGCGGCGCGAAGCCCCGATCAGCTTCCACGAGGCGATCGTCCCCGACGGCGAGGCCGAGGTGGCCGGGCACTGGGCTCTGACCCGCTACGACGACGTCTTCTACGTCAGCAGGCATCCGGAGCTGTTCAGCTCTGCGCTGGGCATCGTGGTCGGCGACCAATCCCCGGAGCTCGCGGAATACTTCGGCTCGATGATCGCGATGGACGACCCGCGCCACACCCGGTTGCGCAACATCGTGCGCAGCGCGTTCACCCCCAGAGTGCTTGCGCTGATCGAGGATTCGGTGCGGGCGCGGGCCGGGCGGCTGGTCGACGACATGGTGGACCGGCACCCCGACGGGCGCGCCGACATCGTCGCCGAGCTGGCCGGGCCTCTGCCGTTGCAGATCATCTGCGACATGATGGGCATCCCGGAGGACGACCATCAGCGCATCTTCGGATGGACCAACGTGATCCTCGGGTTCGGCGACCCTGACATCGCCACCGATTTCGACGAGTTCGTCTCCGTCGCGATGGCGATCGGCGCGTATGCCACCGCGATGGCCGACGACCGGCGCGAGCATCCCGGCGACGATCTCACGACTGCGCTGGTGGCCGCCGAACTCGACGGCGAGCGGCTCACGTCGGCCGAGGTGGCGTCGTTCTTCATCCTGCTCGTCGTCGCGGGCAACGAGACGACCCGCAACGCGATCAGCCACGGTGTGCTCGCGCTGAGTCGCTATCCGGAGCAGCGCGACCTGTGGTGGGCCGACTATGCCGCGATCGCCCCGACGGCGGTCGAGGAGATCGTGCGCTGGGCGTCGCCGGTGGCCTACATGCGGCGCACGGCGACACGTGACGTGGAGTTGGGCGGGGTGCGCATCGCGGCCGGGGACAAGCTGACGATGTGGTACGGCTCGGCCAACCGCGACGAGTCGAAGTTCGCCGATCCCTGGATGTTCGACGTGCGCCGCCATCCGAACCCGCATGTCGGGTTCGGCGGCGGAGGCGCCCACTTCTGCCTCGGCGCCAACCTCGCGCGCCGCGAGATCACCGTGGCCTTCGAGGAACTGCACCGCCGGGTCCCCGACCTGCGCGCGGTCGAGCAGCCCGACCGGCTGCACTCGGCGTTCATCCACGGCATCAAGCGACTGCCCGTCGCGTGGACGCCGCAGGCCGGTTAGCGCTGTGTGACGTCCGGGCGCATCGTCTGGGCGTCGCCCGGCGTGCCGCGATGTCCGTCCTGATGCCCAACGTCGCGGCGGCCGTCGGCGTGGCGGTCGTCGGCTTGGGTGTCGCCGGCGTGGTGATCCACCCGCGGGTCGAGCTTGTCGGCGTGCTCGTGCCGGGCAGCGATGTGCTGCTGTGAGCTGGTGAGCTTGTCGCGACGGCCGGCCGCGGTGTCGGCGAGCCGGGCCGCCTCGGCAGCCTTGGCGTCCGCCTCGGCCTTCGCGGCGCGGGCCCTGGCCTCGGACTCCTCGACGATCGAGGCCTGCCGCTGCACGCGCTGGCTGTCGTGATGCGCCTCTTCGCGGATGCGATCGGCTTCCTGTGCTCGGCGGCGGTCACGGGCCTTGCGTGCCGCGAACACGATCAGGGCGATGACGATGATCGCGACGACGGCGACCACGATCCATACGACGGTGTTGTTGCTGTCCATGCCGGCTCCTCGACGACGGGGGGCCGGTCGTGATTGACGACCCCGTGAATCGTCGGATGCCCGAGTGCCTGCGGAGCTAAACCGCGCCGCTCACAGCGTGGCGGTCAACGGGCCGGTCTCCTGGCAGGACCTCTGCGGTGGATTGCCCGCGGACGCGCAGCCGCGTCCGGTCGCGGTGTAGACCGCGCCTGGGCGGTAGGGCTGGAAGAAGACCTGCGCAGGCAGGATTCCGGCGCCGCGGGCGCACGTCCCGGCGTCGGAGGCGCCGGCCATCTGGATGCAGGCGACGGTCTGGAAGGTGACCGCGCCGTCGCACGCTCTCGGGGTGACCGTCGCCGTCACCACGTTGGTGCCGGACACGGTGACCACGCTCGGGGGCGAGAGTTCGTACTCGCAGGTCGACGGTGCCGGTTGCGCGTCGGCGACCGCGGCCGTCGCGCCGAGGAGCAGCGCGGCAGCCGAGACCACTGCGAACGTGCGGAGCATGCACGAATCGTAGGGCACCGGGGTGCCGGCGCACCGGCTATTGAACGCGTAGCGCGCTGAGCATCCCGGCGGCCGAGCGCGGCCAGGTGAACTGCTCGGCCCGCCGGCGTGCACTGTGCCGCCGGTGGTTCTCGGGCCGGCTCATCACCGCTGTGACGGCGTGCGCGATGGCCCCGGCGTCGTTGTCGGCGGTCGCGCCGCTGTCGTGGGTGAGGATCTCGGCCAGCGCCGAGGTGCGCGACACGACCGCCGGCGTCCCGCAGGCCAGGGCTTCGAGCGCCGCCAGCCCGAACGTTTCATGAGGCCCCGGCGCCAGCGCGACGTCGGCGCTGGCCAGGATGGCGGCCACGGTGTCGCGGCACCCGATGTAGCCGGTGAAGTCGACCGGCAGCCCGTCGGCCTGCCGCTGCAGCCGGGAGCGCAGCGGACCCTCCCCGACCACCACCGGTCGCGCGTCGACCCCCGAATCCCGCAGCGCGGTAACGGTATCGATGCTGCGGTGCGGATGCTTCTCGACTGAGAGCCGCCCGCAGTGCACCAGCAGGGTCTGGCCGGGGCGGGCCCACCGCTCCCGCATCGCCGCAGACCGCAGTCGAGGATGGAACTGGTCGAGGTCGACGCCCAGCGGCACCGTCAGCAGGTTCGTCGCCCCGATCCGGTCGAATTCGGCGCGGGCGAACGCCGTGGTGCAGACCACCGCGTCGTAGTCGGCGGCGGTGCGCCGGTTGGCGGCGTCGGCGACGGTCCTGGCCCACGTCGGTGGCAGGACCTGTCCGACGAGCCGGTCGAGCCGCTCGTGGGAGATCATCACCGTCGAGACGCCGTGTCTGCGGCCCCAGGGTCCCAGCGAGCGCAGCGTGAGCCGGTCGGACACCTCCAGCGCGTCGGGTGCCAGCTGCTCGAGCAGCGCGGTGACCGGCCGCGGCGACACCGCGCGGTATCCACCGGTGAACGGAATCAGCTTGGCGGGCAGACTGATTCGGACGACACCACTGGCCAGCGTGGTGGCCTCGTTGCGCCGGCCGGGCACGACGAGGAACACGGTGTGTCCGGCCGCGCAGTATTCGGCGCCGAGTCGGTCCACCGCGGTGCGCAGGCCGCCGGACCGGGGTCCGTAGAAGTTGGCCACCTGCACGACCCGCATGGCTGCATAGAACGCGCGCGGGTGTGCGAGGAGCAACGACGGGTGGGCGCGTCACCGAACAGCAGGTTGCGTCTTCGCCTGGTGTCAGCCGACGTGCACGGTCAGCCAGTCCAGCGTCCGGCGCCACGCGTCGTCGGCGGCGGCCTGGTCGAAGCGGTCGCCGGTGTCGTTGAAGAACGCGTGGTTGGCGCCCGGTTCGGTGACGAGTTCGTGCACCAGGCCTGCCTTCTCCAGGGCCGCGCGCGCCGCCGGTTCGGTGGCGTTCACGCGCTGATCGAGTGCGCCGTAGAAGCCGAGCACGGCGACGCCCTTCGACGCCGAGAAATCGGGGTCGTCCGGGGTGGGCCCGTAGAACGGGAACGCCGCGGCCAGTTGCGGCACACCGCTGTCGAGCAGCCGCCACACCAGACCGCCGCCCATGCAGAACCCGATCGCGGCGACCTTGCGGCCAGGCACGCGGCGCTGGAGTTCGGCGATGCCCGAGTTCAGATCGGCCACCATCGCCTCTGGCGGGCGGTTGCCCAGCGCGGCCGTCGCCGCGGCCGGGTCGGCGAACGTGGCCGTGCCGCCGTTGTCAGACAGCAGATCGACGGCCAGGCTCGAATATCCCGCCCCGGCCAGCCGGCCTGCGACCGAGCGCACCCAGTCGGTGAGCCCCTTGTTCTCGTGGATGACCAGGATCCCGCCCCGCGCGTCGGGCGCCTCGGCCCACGCGCCCTGCAACTGTCCGGCCGGACCGGCCCACGTCACCGGCGCCGTGGGCAGCGCATTGGCCAGGCCGGGCGGCACCCGCTTGGCCGCGGACGGAGACGCGGACGGTGGCGGAGTCGGGCTCTCGGAGGTCGACCCGTCGGTCTGCTTGGTGTCCGCACAGGCGGCGATCAGCGCCGATGCACTGGCCGCGCCCACACCCAGCAGGGCCAGCCGGCGCAGCGCCTCCCGCCGGGACAGCAGGCCGTCGACGTGGTCGGTGGCGATCTCTTCGGCGATATAGCGCTGCAGCGGCGTCACCTGCTCGATTATGCGCCGACCGCGGGTAGACACTCGGCGAGATCTGTTCACGATTTCGTTGACACGTGTCGTGTCGACCTGTTCGATAGGGAGCGTGAGCAGTGCTGTGAGCTACGACACGATCATCCGCAACGGCCGCTGGTTCGACGGCTCCGGCGCACCGTCGGCGATCCGCACGATCGGCATCAACGACGGCCACGTCGCGGTCATCGCCGACGACGACCTGGCCGACGCCGACGCCGCGGAGGTGATCGACGCGTCAGGGAAATGGGTGCTGCCGGGCATGCTGGACATCCACACCCACTACGACATCGAGGTGCTCGGCGGCCCCGCGCTGGCCGAGTCCCTGCGCCACGGTGTCACCACGGTTCTGCTCGGCTCGTGTTCGCTGTCCACCCTCTACGTCGACGGTCCCGACGCCGGCGACATCTTCGGCCGCGTCGAGGCGATCCCCCGCGAGCACGTCATCGACGCGATCGAACAGCACAAGACCTGGACAAACGGCGAGGAGTACATCGCCGCTCTGGAAGACCGCCCGCTGGGTCCCAACGTCGCCGCGTTCATCGGCCACTCCGACATCCGTGCCGCGACCATGGGTCTGGACCGCGCCACCCGCGGCGACGAGCGCCCGACCAAGGCCGAGCAGGCGCAGATGGAGCGCATGCTCACCGAGGCGCTGCGCGCCGGCTTCGTCGGAATGTCCTCTCAGCAACTGCTTTTCGACAAACTCGACGGAGAGGTCTGCCGCTCGCGCACCCTGCCGTCCACCTACGCCAAGCCCCGGGAACTGCGCCGGCTGAAGTCGCTGTTGCGGCGGTCGGGGCGAGTCCTGCAGTCCGGACCCGATATCCAGAATCCGCTCAACATCGGCTCGCAGGCCTTCGGTTCGCTGGGCATCCTGCGCAACCCGCTCAAGACCAGCCTCCTCTCTGCGGCCGACGTCAAATCCAACCCGCTGGCGATCAAGGTGCTGGGCCCGCTGGCGAAGCTGGTCAACCGCCTCGGCGGCGACTTCCGCTGGCAGCACCTGCCGGTGCCGTTCGAGGTCTACGCCGACGGCATCGATCTGGTGATCTTCGAAGAGTTCGGGGCGGGCGCGGCGGCCCTGCACCTGCGCGACGAGGTCGAACGCAACGCGCTGCTGCGCGACGAGACCTACCGGCGCCGGTTCCGCAGGGACTACGACGCGAAGTTCGGCATGCGGGTGTGGCACCGCGACTTCTTCGACGCCGAGATCGTCGACTGCCCCGACGCCTCGGTGATCGGCAAGTCGTTCGGTCAGGTCGGCCGCGAGCGCGGCGGCCTGCACCCGGTGGATGCCTTCCTCGACCTGGTGCTCGAACACGGCACCGCGCTGCGGTGGCACACCACGATCTCCAACCACCGTCCCGAGGTGCTCAAGATGCTGGCCCGCGACCCGGGCGTGCAGATGGGTTTCTCCGACGCCGGCGCGCACCTGCGCAACATGGCGTTCTACAACATGGGCCTGCGCCTGCTGCGGCACGTGCGCGACGCCGAACGCGCCGGCACGCCGTTCATGACCGTCGAACAGGCTGTGCACCGTCTCACCGGCGAACTGGCCGACTGGTACCGCATCGACGCCGGGCACCTTCGCGTCGGCGACCGCGCCGACGTCGTCGTCCTCGATCCCGAACACCTCGACGCGTCGCTGGACGACTACGCCGAGGCGCCCGTCGACCAGTACGGCGGTCTATCCCGGATGGTCAACCGCAACGACGCCACGGTGACCGCGGTGTTCGTCGGCGGCCGCGCGGTGTTCCGCGAGGGTCAGCCCACTCCGCTCGTCGGGGCGCGGCGCACCGGCCGCTTCCTGCGCGCGGCCCACAAGGCCCCGGCCTTGGCCGCACGGGAGAACGCACTGAGCCATGTCGGCTGAGCACATCGTCGAAGGCATGTGGGCGGCGCTGTCGGTCCGCGACTGGGAGCAGCTGAAGACCTACCTGTCCTGGGACTGCATCTATCTCGACATGCCCGTCGGCCCCGCCGCGGCGGCCCGCGGCCCCGACGACATCGTCAAGCGCCTCAAGATCGGCCTGGAGCCCCTGTCGTCCTACCAGAACTTCCCCGGCCTGATGGTGAGCAACGGCAGCGACGTGATGTACGAGCATCACGAGGAATGGCATTGGGCCACCGGAGAATCCGCGGTCCTGCAGTTCGTCACCGTGCACAGGGTCATCGACGGCGAGATCACGTTGTGGAAGGACTACTGGGACATGGGCGCACTGGTCAACCATGCCCCGCCCACGTGGCTGGAGGACTTCGCAAAAGCGGACATGACCTCGGTGTTTGATGCCACAGGACTGGTCTGACACCACCCGAATTCGGGGCATGTTCGACTGGTGTTCGACTAGCACACGGGTCTATGTCACAATATGTTATGACCGAATTATTTGCTGACCTCGCCGCTGAGGTGCCCCGGTGGCGACGCGCGATGCGCGCCGCCGGTAAATCCGACCGCACGATCACCACCTATAGCGCGGGCGTGTCCCGGTTCTTGCGCTGGTGCGACGACACCGGGACACCCCCGGAGCTGACGAAGGCCAACGCGCAGGGGTGGGTCGCCGACTTGCTCGACTCCGGCGCGCAAGCCACCACCGCGACGACCTGGCTGGGCGGGCTGAAGCGGTTCGGCGCATACCTGGCCGACGAGGAGCTGTTGCCGTCGAACCCGCTGGACCGGCTGTCGCCGCCCAAGATCGCTGTGAAGGTGACCGAGACGCTGACCGACGACGATTTAAAGCGGTTGCTCAAGACGTGCCAAGGCAGCAAGACCCTTCGTGACCGGCGCGACGAGGCGATCATCCGGCTGATGGCCGAAACCGGGCTCCGCGCAAACGAACTCGTGGCCCTCCAACTGGCCGACCTGGACATGGACCGCCAACTAGCGACCGTCACACGCGGCAAGGGCGGCAAGGGCCGCATTGTGCCGTTCTCCCCACAGACCGCGACCGCGCTGGACCGCTACCTCCGCGTGCGCCGCCAACGCGCCGCCGCCGACAACCCGCACCTATTCGTCGGCGCGCAAGCACCCGGCTTCGGATACTGGGCACTGGCCGCGTCACTGAGACGACGCGCGAAAGACGCGGGCGTGGACGGCTTCCACGTCCACAAGCTCCGGCACACCGCCGCGACCCGCTGGTTGCGTGCTGGCGGCTCTGAGGGCGGTCTGATGGCCGTCGCCGGATGGTCCTCCCGCGAAATGCTGGACCGCTACGTGCGCGCGTCCGCGTCCGAACGCGCCGCCGACGAGGCGCGCAACCTCAACCTCGGTGACCTCTAAAGCCAAGGGATAGAGATAACCCCTTGCTGTGACCTCCCAAGGCCACGACCTCCCAATTGACCGCCTCGCACGTCACTCCCAGCGTCCATCGCCCCGCGTCGGCTGAGTGCGCAGGGTTACCGGATTGACCTGGAGGCCGTTGATCACGCGACGAAACCAGGGACGAAGCCGGTTCCCCATCAAGGCACTACCGGAGCGGTCGGTTTACGGCGGACTCACCAAAAGCGCCGGGAACATTTTTCAACCGGGGCCTGGCGTACATCGCATCTGAACGGATACACTCGAACACGGTTAGATGTTCCTGAACCCCGTCCCCGCGAAAGCGGTGGCGGGGTTCAGTTACGTTCTACCCCAACGGCTTTCGGTTGTATAGACCCGAACTCACTGGTCACGAACACATTCCGACACACTGGCTCACACTGGATTAAACGGCGCGCCGACGGTGGCTGACCTCTGAGCGGTGTGCCAGGTGTCCGGATCCGGACACCTGATCTTGGATTCGCCCTGGTGACAACCTCGCTCGTGCTCACAATCTCCACGGATTCCGTGTGCAACACGCACACACAAATCCGACGCGAATCAAACTCCGCTCGAACGCTTTTCGCCTAACCACAGCCCCTTGCGCCCAATTTTGCACACGGGTAATGTCGATTGAAGTACGCGGCTGAAACGTCCGCGCACCCGCGTAGCACCGCACCAGCACCGCTGAGGAACGGCACACGGCCAGGCCGTTCCGGAATTGCGAGAGGGTGCGCTGATGTCCAAGCCCAAAGGCGGCGCGATACCCGCGCAACACATGACGCCGAACGAACGACGGCTTCGCGCCCAGGTGGCCGCGAATGCGTCGTGGGCGGCGACCGAGGACCGTGCGGCGCGAATGGCGAAGGTGCGGAGGGCTTCCCCCACTGAGCTGGAATGGCACGCCAACAAACTCGACCCCGACCACGAACTCCCCGACGCTGAGCGGTACCGCCGCGCGGAGAACGCGCGTAAGGCGTATTACGCGGGCATGGCGCTGAAAGCGGTCACCGCCGCACGCCACCGCCGCGAGAAGCGGGCGCGTGAACATGAGAAGTGAAGACGTCTACAGCCCTGATCCGGTCGTCGCGGACGCACGAAAGTTGCGCCGCCTGGTGGAGCACTTGGAGGTGTTGACCATCGACGCCGGGATCGGTGAGGACGCGCGCGCGGAATTGTTGTGGAGCATCGACGCCTTGCGCCGGATCGTTTCCCGAGGCGGCGAAACAGATTGTGCCGAGCCCGCTTTCATCTTCAAGGGTGGCCCGCCGAGAATCGAGGGACCGTAACATGGCCCGCCGACAAACTCCCCCGTTGCATCTGTGCAATTTCACCGCCACCCGCCGAGCAGATGGCCGGTGGGTGGGCAAGTGCCAAGAATTCCCCGACCTGGCGACTCGCCCGCACGGGAGCAAGGTCGCCGCCCTGGACGCGATCATCACGGCGACCTCTGAGCGGCTCCGCGCCATGTACTTCCCCGAGGCCGAGACGTGAACCGCCTCTGCGCGGAATGCGGTGTCCGGCCCGCGACCGACGACGGATTATGCAAGTCGTGCTCGTCGCGTGAGGCCCGTGAAGAACGGCTTGCCACCGAACGAGCTGAGGACGGTGCCTGAATTGGACACTTGGGAGATTCGTGTCAGCCCTGGTCGTCGTCGCGGGTCGTCAGACCAACCCAGCTTCTTCTGCTCTGAGTGCGAATACGAAGTCTGGCGTGGGTATTTCATCGCACGACCAGCAAGTACCAGCGATTCCGGCGGCTGGATGTGCCTGACGTGCGTCGTGGACCGCGTCCGAAAAGACCTCTACCAACTACCGGCGAGGAACACATGATGACCGACAGACTCGTTCACCGCTGCAATGTGTGTACGCGCACCGTCGCGGACGGCACAGGGTACGTCCACATCTCCCACACCGAGATTTACCAGCACGAGCAAACCCGGCGCGACTGGCGCGCCCAGCACGCGGGTGACATCTACGTCTCGGTCGCCGACATGCCCGACGACGGGCCGGTGCGCTGGCGCACGCACCACACCGACTGCGACCCCGACCCCGGCGGCGACGACTACGTGATCCCCGTCGTACGGATGCGGACCCGTGAGGAATTGCTGTCCTGGACCGCGCACCTTCTCGACAAAAGGTGGCTCTACCAGACGGACTGGAGTCAGTTCATCTACTCGAAAATCTCTCGGGAGGAGGCTGCCACGGTATGACCGCACGGCGCTCGGGCTCGTGGCGGCACTCCGGCCCGGTCTTCGATAACGCCCCGTGTGCAGGTCGCTGGCAACTGTTCGACCTCGTCGCCGACGACCCCACCGCCACCGAAGCCGAAGCCGAAGCCCTGGCCCTGTGCCGGTCATGCCACGCCCGGTCGGCGTGCGCGGCATGGCTCGACTCAATGCCCAAGTCCTCGCAGCCCTACGGCGTCACAGCCGGTCGCGTCCACCGAACCCGAAAGACCACCACCAACGACGCAGGAGGAACCGATGACCGATGAACCCGCACCACCGCCCGCCGAGTGGGTTCCGCACTCCTACGAGGGGCTCCGAATCGCGATGGCCGCGTTCTTGCACCGTGTACGGGGCGACGAGCGGCACTCGGCGATGCTGGTCGCTGAAGCTGGTCATCGCGGCTTGGCGTACGACGTCTTCGACAGCGCCTTGTGGCTGCTGGAGCAAGTAGGCCACTTCGAGGGCGACGAGAAGAAGCAAGCCAAACTCGAACACGACATCGTGCGGTTGGCTGGATGGGAAACCGAGGAGGAGGGCGACGAGGAATGAGCATCACCAACGGGCACAGCGCCGACCCGCCCGCGAGCTTCGATGACCCTGCTCTGGTTGCCCGCCTGGTCGTCCTCGGCGCGTTGCACGACGACCACGATGCGTTGGACGACCTCGCCGACCGCCGACCCGACCTCGACATCGACCAGCTCATTCTGGTGGCTGAGGTCGCCGCCGCCGTCGTCGCGGCCATGACGACGCCCGACACCGCCGCCGCCATCCTGCATCTGAAAAGGAACCCTCGCCGATGACTGACACCGACGCACCCGACGACACCACAGAACCCCCCGAAAGCGGCCCTGAGAGCCACGCTGACGCAACAGAACCCCCTCCCCCGTCCGATGACACCGGAGCGGACTCTGAACAGGGACGCCCGCCGCACCCCGGCATGGTGTGGGACGCGACCAACAACCGCTGGACCGAGTCGGAGCCCTCGGAGCCGCGCACCCGCGAAGCGAAGTACCGGAAACAGCTGCGGGACACCGAAGCTGAGCGGAACTCGCTCAAGGAGCGGCTGGAATCCCGCGACCGCGCCGACGTCGAGCGGATGGTCGTCACGAAACTCACCGACCCGCGCGACCTGTGGCGGGCTGACGTGTCACTGGCCGACATGGTGGGCGACGACGGGGAGATCGACACCGCGAAGGTGGACGAGGCCGTCGCGAATGTGATCGCTGCGCACCCGCATTGGGCCGTCCAGAGACCCAACCCCGCCGCCCCGTCCAGCGCCGTCGGTTTCGGGGCGTCGCAACCCGAGATTGACGACGAACCGCCAACCTGGCAATCCGTGTTCCAAAAGGCGCGCGGCCAAAGCGAATAGCGGCGGCGAGCTCGCTATTGGCTGATCCGCCAATTAAGCGACGCCCAGCGCGGCGCGTAGGATCACCGGCACGACCGCATCCGGTGTGTCACCGTCCCCGGTCCCCCGGCCCTGTTGGGTCACCGCGAGCATGACGTGTCCGTCCTCGCGTGAATCGAATCATTCACGCACAGCTAAGGACTCGCCATGTCTCTGTTCACCACCAGTGCCAGCGGCCTCTTGCGGCCAGAAGAAGTCGGCCCGCTCGTCATCGAACCGCTCAAGAAGGAATCCGTCGCGATGGCCGTCTCGCGTGTCATCACGACCGGCGCAACCAGTTTCAGACTCCCTCGGGTGATCGCCGACCCTGCTTCCGGGTGGTACAGCGAAGGAAGCGACATCGACCCGACCGACGCCACGGTTGACGAGTTGGACGTCGTGCCGCGAGCACTGAAGACGCTGTCCAAGTTGTCGAACGAACTGGTCGCTGACAGCAACCCGACCGCCAGCGAAGTCGTCGGTCAGGGCATGGCGCGTGACATCGCCAGGAAGGTCGACGCTGCCTACTTCGGCAACACCGTCGCCAACGGACCGAACGGATTGCTGAGCCTCGGAAGCGTGCAAACAGTCGACGCCGGTTCGGTATTCGATGACCTCGACGCTTTCGAGGAAGCCGCGAGCAAGCTGGAGAACGTCGGTTCCAAGGTCACGGCGTGGGTTGCCTCCGCGAATACGTGCCTGGCGTTGGCCCAGCTTCGTGAGTTCACCGGCACCGGCTCGACGTCGAACGTCCCGCTGTTGTCGAGTGACCCGACTCAGCCGACCCGCCGGCAAATCCTCGGTGCGCCGCTGTGGCCGCTGCCTTCTGAGGTGATCGCTGACGGCACGGTGTGGGGCTTGGACCGCGACAAGAGTTTCGTTGTCTTGCGCTCCGACACGACGGTCGAGGTGGACACCAGCTACTTCTTCGGCTCTGACTGCACGGCGGTTCGATCCGTGGTTCGGATTGGGTTCGGGTGGCCGCACCAGGAGGCTGTCGTGAAGATCAGCACGGGCGGTAGCTGATCCGTCGACTAGCTTGGCTGGGGCCGCTCCCTTGGAATGTCGGGTGTGACTTTTCGACTGAGAATTTTGTCGAGTTGTTGGTTGGTGGCAATGGGTTTCGGTGTGTGGGTTGGGGTTGTGATGCTTGGTCGTTCGGGGAGCAAGGCGTCGCGGTGGAGCTTGGTGCGGTCGTGGTGGGCGCTGAGAGCCACTTCGGGCTGTTGCTGGGCTCTGCCCAGAGACCAAAAACTTCTGGGAGCCCAGCGGTTTCTCGGCGGATCAACTTTTCGGTTGTTAACTTGATCTCGGTTAGTGTTGGCGTCATGGTGAGGCGGTCGCGGGAGGCGGAAACGCTGCTCGGGGAACTGGAATCGGAGCTGGCCCGGTCGTCGGAGGCCGCTGGTGTGACGCTGTCGTGGACGCCCGCCGAACGGCAACACCTCGACATGATCGCCTCGACGGTGGACCGCCGCGTTCACTTGCAAGGGCGGTACAACACCACCGACCCGCTCGACGCGAAAAATTTGTGCCGGTACTCGACGGAGATTCGGTTGTGCGATGCGCTGGTGTCCCGACTGCTCGGGAAGGTCTCGACCGACGTCGCGCCGCCGATGAGTCAGCGGAGCCGCCGCGCCCAACACGCCGCGCTGTCGCGGTGGGCGAGGGACAGCGGTGCCACAGGTTGACCGGCCCGCCGAGGTGGTCAGCGGCCTCCGCGAGCATCTGATCGCCCAGGCCCGCGCCCAGGTGACGCGCCTCGACGCCGCCGCGTGCGACTGGTACGACTTCGGCGGCGAACGTCAGCGCCAGCGTGACCGCATCGACGCGCTGCTCGACGGACGCGACGTCACCGTGTACCGGCACGAACTCCCCCGCGAACACCAACCCCGCCGCGACGGCACCATGCGCTACACCTTGCACGGCCACCGGCTGATACCGACCCGCTGACCGCCGACGACGAACGCGCGAAAACCGCACGGTAGACCCCGCACCGCTGAAACACTGTCCCCATGTGGACGATTCAAGGTGCTTTGCCATGTCACAGATAATTCACGGCACACAGGGTCTGTCTGACCTCGTTTTACCAGGTCAGAGCACACCGCTGTGTTAGTTCTACGGAAGGACTACTGGGACATGGGCGCGCTGGCCAACCACGCGCCGCCGACCTGGATGGAAGACTTCGCCACCGCCGACATGTCGTGGGTGTTCGACGCGACCGGCCTCGTGTAGAGGAGAACGCGATGCTGGATCTGAAGATCACCGGCGGCACGGTCGTCGACGGCACCGGCGCCGAGCGCTTCCGCGCCGACATCGGGGTCAAGGACGGCCGGATCGTCGAGGTGCGCCGGCGCAGCGGCGACGACGACGGGTTGACCACCGACGCCGCCGAGCACATCGACGCCACCGGCCGTTTCGTCACACCGGGGTTCGTGGACGTGCACACCCACTACGACGGCCAGGTCAGCTGGGACGACACCCTGGAACCGTCGAGCCTGCACGGGGTGACGACGGTGGTCAGCGGAAACTGCGGGGTGGGTTTCGCCCCGGTGCGGCCGGGCCGCGAACAGTGGCTCATCGAGCTGATGGAGGGCGTCGAGGACATCCCGGGCAGCGCGCTGGCGGAGGGCATCAGCTGGCAGTGGGAGAGCTTTCCCGAATACCTCGACGCCGTCGAGAAGCGTTCTCTGGCCGTTGATTACGGGACCCAGGTGGCCCATGGCGCGGTGCGCGGCTACGCGATGGGCGATCGCGGCGCCCGCAACGAGGAGGCCACCGCCGACGACATCGCCGCGATGGCCCGCATCGTGACCGAGGCGGTCGAGGCGGGCGCGCTGGGCTTCTCCACGTCGCGCACGGAGGCGCATCGCGCCATCGACGGGGAACCGGTGCCCGGAACCTACGCCGCCGAGGCCGAACTGTTCGGGTTGGGCCGTGCGATGGCCGCCGGCGGTCAGGCCGTGTTCGAGGTCTCTCCGCAGGGCACGGCCGGCGAGAGTCCGGCGGAGGCCACCATGCGCGAGCTCGAGTGGATGACCAAGCTGTCCGCCGACATCGAGCGGCCCGTGTCGTTCACGATGATCCAGACCGGCGGCGCGCCCGATCTGTGGCGCCGCCAGCTCGAGCGGGCCGGCGCCGCGCTCGATCAGGGCATCGCGCTGTACGCGCAGTTCGCCGCCCGGCCGTTCGGGATGCTGTTCGGCTTCGCCGGCTATCACGCGTTCACCCACCGGCCCACTTACCGAAAACTCAAAGCCGAGCTCGGCCACTCCGATCTCATTGCGCGGCTGGCTGATCCGGCGGTGCGGGCGGCGATCCTGGCCGAGACGGATCTGCCGCCGCAGCCGGTGCCGATGTTCGACGGGCTGTACGCGCTGATCCAGTACAGCGTCGACAAGATCTTCCCGATCGGCGACCCACCGGACTACGAACCGACACCGGACATGACGGTGGCCGCGATCGCCGCCCGCCGCGGCGAGGATCCGCTGGCGACGATGTACGACCTGATGCTCGACTCCGGCGGCACCGCCATGCTGATGCTGCCGTTCTTCAACTACGCCGAGGGCAATCACGACGCGATCTACGAGATGATGACCCACCCGGCCGCGGTGTCGGGGCTCTCCGACGGCGGCGCGCACTGCGGCCTCATCTGTGACGCCTCCTACCCCACCTTCCTGCTGACCCACTGGGCGCGGGACCGCCACCGCGGCCCGAAGTTCTCCCTCGAGTACGTGGTGCGCAAGCAGACCCTGGACACCGCAACGCTTTTCGGGCTGTCCGACCGCGGAGTCATCGCCGAAGGCCGCAAGGCCGACCTGAACGTGATCGACATGGACGCGCTGCGGTTGGACGTTCCGCGGATGGCCTACGACCTGCCCGCCGGTGGCCGTCGGCTGATCCAGGGCGCCTCCGGCTACGACGCCACCGTGGTCAGTGGGGTCGTGACGCGCCGGCACGGCGCCGACACCGGGGCACGTCCGGGCCGGCTGATCCGCGGCGTGCGCTAGGACGCGACCAGGTCGTCGATCTGATTGATCGCCGCCGTCGCGCCCTCGGCCATACCCATGTCCAGCACCTGCTGCAGCGCCTCGGCGGAGTCGTAGGTGCTGACGAACGTCGACCGGGTGCCGCCGTCGTGGGCGCGGAAGGTGAACACGCTTCTCGACACGGGCAGATCCGGGTTGGGGGTGAACTCCAGGTCGGCGAACCCGTCGTCGAACGAGAAGCCGTGCGGCTCATCGACTGCCGTGACGTGCCAGTAGCCGGCGTACTTGTCACCCTCGGGCCCGGTCATGTAGTACGTCACCCGGCCTCCGGGACGCAGGTCGTGGTCGACCACCGTCGCGGGGTATTCGGGCGGCCCCCAGATCTTCTCGAGCTGGCGCGGATCGGCGTAGATCTGCCAGATGCGCTCGACGGGGGCGGCGAAGTCGGCGACGATGGTCAGGGTTCGGGTGTCCAGGTCGTGGTGGACGTCGGTCACGGGCATGGTCATTCCTCCTGTGCGTTCTCGGATGCGATCAGGTCGTCGATGCGCGCGACGCGGCCGCGCCAGAGAAGTTCCAGCTCGGCCAGCAACGAGGCCACCGACCGGACCGCCGTCACGTCGCCACTGGCCAGTTGCTCGCGGCCGCGCCGACGCTTGGTGATCAGTCCGGCCCGGTCGAGCACGGCGACGTGCTTCTGCACGGCGGCGAAACTCATGTCGTAGTCCGCCGCCAGCGTCGACACCGAGTGCTCCCCCACCAGCACCCGGCGCAGAATGTCGCGCCGGGTCCGGTCGGCCAACGCGTGGAACAGGGCGTCGGTGCGGTCCTCGTCGATGACGATCACCCCCTTAACATACAACCAATCGGTTGTATGTTGTCAAGGGTTGGTTCACACGCTCCAGGCGAGCCGGAACTTCTCGGCCAGCTCGTCGGCGCTCAGCCCGCCGTACGTCTCCTGCTCGTAGCGCCGCACGCCGACCACGGCGTCCACCACCGGGTCGCCCAGGATGCGTCGCATCAGTGCCGAACCGTCGAGCGCGTCGAGCGTCGCGGTCTGATCCGTCCCCAGCACGGTGATGCCCGCCTCGGCGCGCTGCGACTCCGACAGCGACGAGGGGTCGACCGCCACCTCGGCAGACAGCGTCAGTTCCCGCTCGACACCGTCGAGTGCCAGGCCGAGGATCGCCGCGGACGCCAGGTACGGGTTGGCCGACGGGTCGACGATCTTGACTTCGACATTGGCGCCGTGGACGTTCGCGGGTCCGGCCGTCAGGAACCGCACCGCGGCTTCCCGGTTCTCGGTGCCCCAGCAGGCGTAGGCGCCGGCCCAGCTGCCCGGCTGCATCCGCAGGCCCGAGACGATCGATCCGCTCAGTACGCCCTGAGCCTCGGCCAGCCCGGCGAGCACCCCGGCCACCGCCGAGGCGCCCTCGCCGGTCATGCCGGCCGGACCGTCGCCGCCGGAGAACACCGGGACCTCATGGCGGGTCAGCGAGAAGTGTTGATGCGCACCGGAACCGACGCTTCCGGCGAACGGCACCGGCGACAGGCTCACCCGCACACCGTACTTGCGGGCCACCCGGCCGATGATGATGCGCATCAGCGTCACATGGTCGGCGGCCGCGACGGGCTTCTGCGGGGCCAGCGAGATCTCGAACTGGTTGGCGCCGTACTCGGGATGGAACTGCTCGATGGCGACCCCGGAGGCGGTCGCGGCCGCGGTGACGTCGCGGACGAACCCCTCGAACTCCAGGACACCGGCCAGCCCGTACTGCGCCCACAGGCGGCTGGGCAGCGCGCTGCCATCGGGGCCGACCAACACGAACTCGATCTCGTGGCCCACCACCGCGTCGAGGCCCGCGCCGGCGAGCCTGTCCTCCACGCGGCGCAGCGCGCCGCGGGTGCAGAACGGATCGCGTGCACCGTTCTGGTCGAAGAAATCGCCCGGCGCCCAGGCGAATCCGTCACCGAGGATGCGTAGCGCGCCGAGGTCGATGCGGATGCGCTGATCGCCGACGACACCGGTGGCGGCACTGAACACGATGCCGGCCTGGTCGATGGCGAAGACGTGCCAGACCGGGCTGGCGCCCAGACCGGGATCGGCGAACGAGCCCATCCGGCGCAGCGGGATCGTCTTGGCGTGGATCAGACCGGCCGGGTTGACCACGGTGCCGATCAGCGTGCCGACACCGTCGGACTCGAGCTGGGCGATCGCCGCGGCGGCGAGCGGTTTGGCGGCCATGCCGGCCATTCTGCCGTCCACCGATCCGCTTTACAGCGTGATCTTGCAGGCCTGTCCGATGTCGAGAGTGCTCAGCATCCGGCCCATCCCCACCCACATCGCGCAGGAGATCGCCAGATCGGTGAGCAGTGCGTCGTCGAAGTGTTCCTTGGCGCGGGCCCAGAAGTCCTCGTCGTCGCGCAGGCCGGTGTGGTCGGTGGCGAACCGGTGGGCGAATTCCATCGCGATCCGCTCGGCGTCGCTGTAACCGGGCCAGGTGCGCCACTGCGCGGCGTAGTCGTAGAACTCCTCGGTGATGCCGTTGGCCTCGCCCTCGGTGTCACGGGTGTTCTGACACGTCACACACTCGTTGGCGAGCGCGATCACGATCCGCGCCGCCTCCCGGGTGCGCATCGGCAGCCGGTTCTTCTCGTACACCGCGTGGCTGAACTTGGCCATCGCCGTGCCCAGCTCCGGTGACGTCACCGCGAAACCCGTCACGTCGTCGTCGGCGAAGTCCCCGATTCGGCTCATTGCCGGATTGTAACGTGTTCCAGTTCCCGGACGGGCCGGTCGACTACTGCGGCGGCCGCGACACGCACTGCGCGAGATAGAGCTCCTCGCCCAGCTTGTTCATCAGCTCGAGCTGGGTCTCGAGGTAGTCGATGTGCAGCTCTTCGTCGGCCAGGATCTTCTCGAAGAGGTTCGCCGAGGTGGCGTCGCCCTTCTCGCGGCACAGGATGATGCCCGGCCTCAGCCGCGCGACCACCTCGTGCTCGATCGCGAGGTCGGCCTCGAACTGCTCGCGGACCGTCTGGCCGACGCGCAGCGAGAACAGCCGCTGGTAGTTGGGCAGCCCGTCGAGGACCAGGATGCGATCGGTGATCTCCTCCGCATGCACCATCTCCTCGAACGATTCCTTGCGGGTGTGCGCCGCCAGTTCGGTGAAGCCCCAGTTGTCCTGCATCTTCGAGTGCAGGAAGTACTGGTTGATCGCCGTGAGTTCGCTCGTCAGCTGCTCGTTGAGCAACTTCAGAACCTCGGGATCGCCTTGCATGGTCGGCTCCTCGAACGCTGGTGAATCGTCTGAACGGGCTGTGGGCTGAGCACGTTCAATCTAGTGCACTTCCGCAGACGGCACGGGCACCATCGGCGCTGTGTCCACCGACCTGGACTACCGGCGTCAGGTAAGGATAGACTTCGCTAACCGTTCACGGGCCGCACAGACAGGCGAGGATGACGATGGGTGAGCACGATCTGCATTCATTCATCCTGGCGTGCGACTATCGCGTCGACGACGTCGAGCACATGTGGACCTGGCTGGGCGGGCGCCGCGACTCGCTCTCCTCTATCGGCGCCCACCACGTGGTGCTCTACGAGTCCATCTGGGAACCGCGCCGGGTGCTGGTGACGATCGGAATCCGGCACGCGGCCCCGCTGCGTGACGTACTGAGCTCGCCGGCGATCTTCGAATGGTTCGACATCTCGGGCGCCGAGGACATCCCACCGATCTTCTGCGGCGAGGTCGTCGAGAAGATCGATCTGCAGGGCGGCAGCTCCGAACGACACGTGGGACGGGTCGTGGTCGGGGTGATGTCGTCGGTCGACGACGTGCCGACCCTGATGGAGAAGGTGCACGACGGGCTCGCCCGGTTCGCCGGCGGCGGGGTGCGCAAGATCTGGGTGTACCGCGCACTCGACGACGGGCACGAGGTGCTGATCCTGCAAGAGATCGCCGACGAGATGAGCGCCCGGCAGTGGATCGACCACCCCGACGCGGCGGCGGAATGGATGAGCCACGCGGGCATGGGGCCCTACCCCACCCAGTTCGTCGGCAGATTCGCCCATCTGATGAGTGTGGACGAGCGGGGATAGCGGCCGATGTTCGTCTGTCTGTGCACCGGGACCACCAGTCACGTGGTGGACGAGGTCGTGGCCAAGGGCGCCCGGACGTCCAAGGACATCGCCGCGGCGTGCGGAGCCGGCGGCGACTGCGGCCGGTGCCGCCGGACGCTGAGGGCGATCATCGAGGCCCACTACGCCCAGTGCGACGCCCGCGTCATCCGTTAGCCGTGCCCTGACCGGTGAACGCGGCCAGCGCGGCGGCATTCGCGGCGCCCCCCAGCAGTTCCGTGAACGCTTCGTTCTCGCGTTCGGTCGCCGCGGCGATGCCCGCCCGATACGGTTCGGCGATGGCCCGCTTGACGGCGACCAGGCTCGGAATCGACTGTGCGGCAAGGACATCGGCGTGGCGGCGAGCCTCGGGCAGCAGGTCCGCGGGTTCGCACACCTTCCACGCGATACCCATCCGGTGTGCTTCGGCGGCGTCGACCCATTCCGAGGACAGCAGCATCCACGCCGCGTTCTGCCGGCCGATCAATTGCGGCAGCAGAAACGACGAGGCCGCCTCGGGGGCCACGCCGAGGCTGGTGAAGGGACACTTCAACCGCGCCGTCGACGACATGAACACGAGGTCGGCGTAGCCCAGGATGGTGGCGCCGATGCCCAGGCCCACGCCGTTGACCGCGCAGATCAACGGTTTGGGGAGCTCCGTGAGCGCGGTGATCATCGTCGAGAAGTGGCTGCCGGAGGAATACGAACCCTCGGCGATGCGGGCCTGCATCTCCTTGAGGTCGTTGCCCGCGCTGAAGGCGCGCCCGGCGCCGGTGAGCAGCACGACGGCGACGTCGGGGTCCTCGCCTGCCTCGCGCAGCGCGACGGCGGTCGCCAGGTAGAGCTCCTCGTTGAACGCGTTGAGGGCCTCGGGCCGGTCGAGCACCAGGGTGCGGACGCGGTTGTCGTCGCTGATCTGCAGAGTCACGGCTGCACTGTAACGAACGGCTCCCGCAACACGTATCGGCTGGTCGGGACGGTGTCGACGTTCTCGTTGGCGCCGAACGCCGAGGTGCTCGCCACCATGCGGGTCATCCGGTCGGCGAGGTCGTCGTCGTCGGCCGCGCCGAAGAAAGCGTGCAGATCCGTCGTCGCCTCGATGGGGAACAGTTCCTCGACGATCGCCGAGATGGGCGCGGCACCCTCGGTGAGGGCGCGCACCACGGTGTTCTGGATGTATCCGAACGTCGCCTGGGTGTCGATCGCGACCTGGGTGTGATCGCGGTGCCACCGCGTCAGCCAGGTGGCCTGGTCCAGGTCGGCGGGGCGACGCAGCAGCGCGATGTTGGCCAGACCGGGCGTCCGTGCGCCCACCTCGGTCGGCGGGGGGACCAGCGGAACCGACTCCGTGACCAGATATGCCGCGAGCTCGTCGCAGACGTCAGCGAGAATCTCTGTCGCCCTGTGGATCTGCGTGCCGTAGTACTGATCGGTCCACAGGCTCACCACAGCGATCACCGGTGGATCCAACGTGGTCAGTGTCATCAACGAGGCGCCGACCGCGCCGTCGCGGACGTTGACGGCCAGACCCGCGACGCCGGTGGCCAGCAGCGTCTGCGCGATGTCGGTGCGCAGGCGGGTGCACCACGCCTCGTCCCCCGGGACGCCACGCAAGGTCATGATCACTTTCTCCACTCGGCGAACATAACCCCGCGCCAGAATGGACGGGTGACTATGGTCCCCGCGGTGCGGTCGGTGCTGCCGGAGGCGGCGCCGGTGCTGCGCGGCCTGGCGGCCGTCGTCGCCGCGGTACTGGTCGCCGTGTCCTTGGGACCGCCGGGGTCCGCGACGGCCGTCGCCGGAGCGGGTGCGGTCGCGGGTGCGGCCGCGCTGCAGGACCGTCCGCGCGG
The DNA here is from genome assembly GCF_010729305.1 of Mycolicibacterium psychrotolerans. Lineage (NCBI taxonomy): Bacteria > Bacillati > Actinomycetota > Actinomycetes > Mycobacteriales > Mycobacteriaceae > Mycobacterium > Mycolicibacterium psychrotolerans. The sequence goes on from NZ_AP022574.1 coordinate 3,617,219, forward strand.
ACGCATCCTACGCGTGCTGTTCGTCTCGGTGCTGATGGGGGCGAGCGCGCTGCTCGGTGCCCTGACCTCGTCGCACTCCCCTGTCTTCATCGCTTCGGCCGCGGTGTGGTGCTTCGCCGCGGCGCTGGCGTGGGCGCTGGGCGGCCACGCCGGGCTCATCGCGAGCGCGGCGGGCGCGCTGATGGTCGTCGCCGCTCCGGTACCGCCGACATGGGCCTCGACGGTCGGGGCTGCCGGCCTCGCCGTGGGCGCCGGCGCGCTGCAGGCCGTGGTGGTCGCGGTCTGGCTGCCGCGGCGGTGGCGGATGCAGCACGACGCGCTCACCGCCGCCTATCGGGCGCTGGCCGCCGATGCGTCCCGGCTCGCGCACCGGTCCGGCGACGGCGGCTTCGCCCATGCCGATTCGATGATCGCGTTGCGCGCCGTGTTCACCCCCGCCACCGGACCCGCCACGCGCCATCCCGCCGACTACCGCAGGTGGTACCTCCTGCCCGAACGCATCGGGACCGCACTCACCGATGTCGCGGAGACCGCCGACGCCGCGGAGGTGCTGACTGCGGCGGCCGACACGCTGACCGCGGTGGCCGACCCCCGCCGCGCGGCGCGCGAGGCAGCCGACGAGGCACTGCGCCGACTCGATGACGCCGTGGCGCAGTTGCCCGCCGCCGACGCGGCTGCCGGGCAACGGCTCTCGGCGCATCTGCACGAAGCGGCGGCGATGCGGCTGGGTGACTTCGTGCCCTCCTCGCCGGACGCGCTACGGGTTCGGCGCCCGGACCTACGCACGTCCGGCCGGGCCGCGGTCAGCCAGCTGCGTGCCGAGATCGACCGGCACTCGCCGGTGTTCCGGCACGCGGTGCGCCTGGGTGCCGCGGTGGCCGCGGCGTGCGCGGCCGAGCGCTACACCGCGGTGGGCCACGGGGGGTGGATCGCACTGACCGTACTGATCGTGCTGCGCCCGGAGACGGCGCACACCTATACCCGGTGCGTGGGCCGGACCGCCGGGGTGGCGCTGGGTGCGGTGCTCGCCTCCGCGGTGCTGCTGATCCTCCGGCCGGGACCGGTGGTCACCGGTGTGCTGGCCGCCGTCGCGATCGGCGTGGTGTACGCCGCGGGCCGCTACGGATACCTCGCGCTGGCAGCGGCGTCGGCGGGCGCGATTGCGCTGATCGTCGCGATCGACCGGCCCATCGCGACGGCGACACCCGGTGAGCTGTTGATCGGCACGGTGATCGGGGGTGCGCTGGCGGTCCTCGCCCACGTCGTGTTCCCCGACGACGCGCTCACCCGCCTCGCGCAGCGGGCGGGGGAACTGCTCAAGACCGAGATCGACTATGCCGCCACGGTCGTCAAGGTCTACCTGCACGAGCTGGACACCGCCTCCGACGTCCGCGCCGCGGCCTGGGAGCGCACGTTCCGGGCCCGGGCGGCTTTCGAGGCGGCCGCCGGCGCGGCCCGGTTGGAGTCGCGCGAACAGCGTCACTGGTTGCGCTGTTACCGCAGTGTGCTGAACGCGGTCACGAGTTCGTGCGCCGCGCTCGAGGGCAATCTGCCCGTCGACCCGTTCCCGGACTCCCACCGGGTGTTCCTGCACGCCGTCGACGAGTTCGTCGAGGCGCTGTGCGGCGAGCCTCCCACGCCGACCGACCCCTGGACCGTCGACGCCGTCGAGTTGGCCGCGGCTGCGCAGCGGGTGCGGCGCACCGTTCCGGTCCATGAATCCGACGAAGGGTCCGCGCGGGTGCTGGTCGGCGAGATCGCCGCGATCACCCGGCAGCTGTCCCTGATCGCCGCCACCCCCTGGCCGACCGCGCAGCGCTGACCTCAGCCCTGCGGGGCGGGTCCGACGAGCAGCGTGCGGATCATCGGCCCGGCCCAGCCGATCACTTCGTCGTGCGACATCGCCGTTGCCGCCGGGGCTTCGAGGACGTAGCGGACCGTGGCCATCCCGATCACCAGCGACCCGATCATGGCCGCGCGCGACGCCGTGTGGTCGGGTGCGACAGCCGCGACCGTCGGTGCCACCTGGGTCGCGAACACCGTGCGCATCGTGGTCGCGGCCTCGGGACTCGTCATCGCGGCGCGCAGCAGCGCGACGAACGTCGTGTCGGCCTCCCACACCGCGAAGAACCGGTCGAGCAGCGCGGCGGCCATCTCGTCGGGCGGCATAGTGCTCAGGTCCGGCAGGTGCAGTGTGAAATCGGCCGCGGCGGCAAACAATTGCTGCTTGCTGCCGAAGTACCGGATCACCAGCGCCGGGTCGACCCCGACGTCACCGGCGATCGCCCGCAGCGTGGTCCGCTCGTATCCGTCCGCACCGAAGCGGGTGCGGGCGGCGGCGAGGATGTCGGCGCGGGTGGCGTCGGCGTTACGGGCTCGGGTCATGGCGACAGCATAAGTCACCGACTGTTGACATCGGTCGGAATCGGTCTATCGTCAAGTCATCACTTGTTGACTTATTGCATCGAGGAGACCCTCATGACAATTCCCGTCCTCATCGTCGGTGCCGGGCCGTCGGGCCTGACCGCAGCCGTCGAACTCTCCCGCCTTGGCGTTCACGTCCGCATCGTGGACCGCGCCGTGCGGCCCTCCGCCGAATCGCGTGCGCTGGCCGTGCAGGCCCGCACGATGGAACTGCTGCGGGTCCGCGGCATCGGTGACGAGATGCTCGCGCTGGGCAACCGGGCCACGGCCGCTGGGCTGTATGCCGGCGACCGGAAGCTGGCGCCCATCGAATTACACCGTATGCCAAGCCGATTCAACTTCATCCTGATGCTCGCGCAATCGGAGACCGAGCGGCTGCTGAGAGAGCAGCTCGCGCGCCAGGGCGTCAAGGTCGAGTGCGGTGTGGAGGTGACGTCGGTGCGGCCCGGCGGGCAGACCGTCGCGGTGACGCTGCTCGGGGCCGAGGGCACCGAAGAGCGCATCGAGGCGTCCTACGTGATCGCCGCCGACGGCCCGCACAGCACACTGCGCAAGACGCTGGGCGTGCCCTTCCCCGGCCGCACACTGCCGCAGGACTACGTGCTCGCCGATCTCCACATCACCGGCGGCCTGCCCGAGGACGAGGTGTCGATCTTCCTGGCCCGCGGTGGCTTCGTCGCGATCTTCCCGATGGGGCGCGGTCGATTCCGGATGATGGCCACCGACCCCGACGGCCTCCTCGACGGCGGCGACGACCCGACGGTGGCCCAGATGCAGCAGCTCTATGACCGCACCGTCGGCGTGCCCGCGCGCCTGCACGACGTCAACTGGAGTTCGCGGTTCCGGATCAACAGCAGGCACGTGCCCACGATGCGGGCGGGCCGGGTGTTCCTCGGCGGCGACGCCGCGCACGTGCACAGCCCCGCCGGCGGCCAGGGCATGAACGTGGGTGTCCAAGACATGGTGAACCTGTCCTGGAAGCTCGCGATGGTGCTCGACGGCCGGGCCCGGCCCGATCTGCTCGACACCTACTCCTCGGAGCGCCTGCCGGTGATCCGGACGGTGGTGCGGTTCACCGAGATCGGCACCCGCGTGTTCAACTCGACGAACCCCCTCGTGCACGCGCTGCGGATACGACTCGCGCCGAAAGCCCTCGGCCGCACAGTCATTCAGAATGCCGCGGCGTCGATGTTCGGGCAGGTGGCGGCCGGCTACCGCGGCAACGCGCTCGCCGAGGGCGGCGGTGGTGTGGGGGCGCTACGGGCCGGCGACCGCGTGCCCGACGTCGGCGCCCTGTACGACGCACTGGACCTCGGTGCGCTGACGTTGTTCACCGGCGGACGGGCGCGCGCGATCGTCGAGGTCGGGCAGGCCTGGGGCGGTGTGGTGAGCGTGCGCGATGCGTCTGATCTGGCTCCGGACGGGTGGCTGCTGGTCCGTCCTGACGGCTACCTGGCCGCCGCGGGCGGGCCCGGCGACGCCGCGATGCTCGATGGCTGGCTCGAGCGGTGGTTCGTCAGGCCGTGATTTGTCGGTGGTTCGAACTAGTGTTCGATGTATGGGTGAAGTCGCGAGCGCGGTGGATGCGATCCGGTCGCAGATCGCGATTCTGCACGACACCTGCGACACCCTGTCGCACCGCGAGCTGGTCGAGCTGCTGACGGAGCTGACGACGGTGCTGCGCAGTGTGCCCGCCCTCGAGCATCGGGTGCTCGCGCGGCTGACCGCCGAGACCGAGCCGCGCCGGCTCGGCGAGGCGTCGTGGAAGAAGGTGCTCACCACCGCGCTGCGGGTCTCGGAGACCGAAGCCAAACGACGATTGGCTCACGCCGCGGCGCTGGGGCCGCGGCAGTCGATGACCGGGGAGCCGCTGGCGCCGGTATGGGAAGCCACCGCCGCCGCGCAAGCCCGCGGCGCTCTCGACGCCGAGCACGTCAAGTTGATCGCCACGTTTCACGACAATCTTCCTTCGTGGGTGGACGTGGACACCCGCGCCTCCGCCGACCGCCAACTCGCCACCCTGGGCGCCGGGTTGGCGCCGGAGGACTTGAAGAAGGCCGCGAATCGGCTGGCGGCGATGATCGATCAGGACGGCCCCGAACCGACCGACGCCGAACGCGCCCGCAAACGAGGCGTCACGTTGGGTGAACAGCAAGCCGACGGGATGAGCAAGCTCTCCGGCTGGGTCACCCCGGAATTTCGAGCCGTCTATGAAGCCATCGAGGCCAAACTCGCCGCACAGGGTATGTGTAACCCCGACGACGAGACACCGTGTGTGGACAGCGACCCCGACGACACTCAGCGGCGCGCTGACACGCGCTCCCCGGCGCAGCGGCGCCACGACGCGTGGCTGGCCGTCGGCCGGATGGCGCTGTGCTCGAAGAACTTGGGGCAGCACAACGGATTACCGGTCACCGTGATCGTCTCGACCACGCTGCAGGAGTTGGAGAAGGGTGCCGGGGTGGCGGTCACCGGCGGCGGATCGCTGCTGCCAATGGGCGATCTGATCCGGATGGCCTCCCATGCGTTCCACTATCTGGCGGTGTTCGACCAACACACCAGCCAAGCCCTCTACCTCGGCCGGACCAAACGCCTCGCCTCCCCGGCGCAGCGGATCGTGTTGCATGCGCGCGATCGGGGCTGCAGCCGGCCGGGGTGCACCGTGCCCGGCTACTGGACCCAGGTCCACCACGTCACCGACTGGAAGCACGGCGGCACCACCGACGTCGACGACCTCACCCTGGCCTGCGGCCCGGAGAACCGGATGATCGACACAACCGGCTGGGACACCCGCAAGAACGCCCACGGCCAGATCGAATGGGTGCCGCCACCCGACCTCGACACCGGCCAACACCGCGTCAACGGCTACCACCACCCCGAACGCCATCTGCTGCCCGAAGATGACAACGGTCCATAGCGATTGTGGCGCAACACTATTCGTACGCCGGCCGAACTCTTTCTGCGCGCATCGGAATTTGTTCCTACCATTGTCTGCCATGGCAGCGCCGAGGGAGGAACCGTCGAGGCCGGCGCTGCCTGCGACTCTGGTCGAAGTGGCCGGGCACCGGCTGCGCGATGCGATCCTGTCCGGCCAGCTCGTGCCCGGTCAGAAAATCGTCGAGGAGCAACTGTGTGCCGACCTCGGGATCAGCCGCGCGCCCCTGCGCGAAGCGCTGCGCCTCCTGGCGCAGCAGGGGCTGGTCGAACATCTCCCCCGGCGCGGATCACGGGTCGCCGACTGGTCCCCCACGGACATCCTCCAGTTGTTCGAGCTGCGCCACGTCCTGGAACGGCACGCGATCGACAGCGCGCTGCCGCTGCCCGATCCGCAGAACGACCTCGAACCGGTCCGCGCGGCACTGGAGCGGATGGACCACGCGCGGGACGCGCTGGACCGCGACGACGCGCACCGGGCGTTCCATGCCGCCGTCGTCACGCTCGCCGACAACCGCCAGCTGGACATCGCCCTGGCGCCCATCCTGCTCAAATTGCAGCTCCCGATGGCCAAGAACCTGCGCGAGGAAGCCCGCCAGCGCGACCCCGAGGACGGGATCGAGCGGCACCACGCGATCCTCGCCGCGCTCGAGACCAACGACGCGGCCGTCGTCGTCGCGGCGCTGCGCCACCACGGCCAACTCGACTATCTCGGCCTGCCCGGCGAGCGCTAACACAAACGACACACAGCCGACCCGCGATCGCCACGATTCTGTCGACAATCGACAGATATGCGCACCGAGACCCAGGGACCGTCGGTCGGGCCGTCCGTGGTCGAGATCCTGGCCTCGCACGCGAGCGGCACCGGATCGCCGGCCAAGACGGCGGCCCGGGTGGCGGACGCGATCGCTGCCCGTGGCGATGACGGCACCTGGCTGTCGACCGTCCCGCGTGCGCAGCTGATCGCCGCCGCCGAGGCCATCGAACGCCGGCCCGGGGCCCGGACGCTGCCGCTGTACGGCGTCCCCTTCGGCGTGAAGGACAGCATCGACGTCGACGGCGTTCCGACCACGCTGTCGTGCCCGGACTACGCCTACACCGCCACCCGGACCGCGCCCGCGGTGCAGCGCCTGCTCGACGCCGGAGCGCTCTACGTCGGCAAGACCAACCTCGACCAGTTCGCCACCGGACTCAACGGCACCCGCATGCCGCACACCATCCCGCGCAGCGTGTACGGCGGCGAGATGATCTCGGGCGGCTCCAGTTCCGGCTCGGCGCTCGCCGTGGCGCTGGGCCAGGTGCCGTTCGCCGTCGCCACCGACACCGCCGGCTCGGGCCGGGTGCCCGCCGCACTCAACGGCATCGTCGGTGTCAAGCCCTCCCGCGGCCTGATCAGCACCGTCGGACTTGTACCGGCGTGCAAATCCCTCGACTGCCTGACCGTGATGGCCGGCTGCATCGACGACGCCGACCGGGTGCTCGACGTGATGATCGCCCGCGACGACCGCGACCCCTGGTCGCGCGACCGCGGCCCCCGCTACGCCGGCGAACCGGTGCGCATCGGCTTGCCGGCCGCCACCGAGCTGGAGTTCTTCGGCGACGACGCGATGCGTGCTGCGCACCTGGCCTTCCGTGAACACCTCGCCCGCACCCACATCGTCGTCGACGTCCCCCTCGAACCGTTCCTGGCCGCTGGGGCGCTGCTCTACCAGGGTCCCTGGGTCGCCGAGCGCCTCGTCGAGTTCGCCGATTTCCTTGCTGCCCAGCCTGAGTCGATCCACCCCGTGGTCCGGGAGATCTTCGCGGGCGGACACCGCTACACCGCCGTCGATGCGTTCGCCGCCCTCCAGCGCCTGCAGGAACTCAAGGCCGAGGCGAGCCGGCTGTGGCGGCAGATGGACGTGCTGGTGCTGCCCACCATCGGCACCACCTTCACCGTCGAGCAGGTGCTGGCCGCGCCCATCGAGACCAACACCATGCTCGGCCACTACACCCACTTCGGCAATCTGCTCGACCTGTGCGGCGCCGCGATCCCCGTCGGTGCCACCGCCGACGAAAGGCCCTGCAGTGCCATGCTTCTCGGCCCGGCGCTCGGCGACGACACCGTGCTGCACCTCGCCGCGCAGCTCCTCGACGAACCGCGCCTCGCGCCCTCCCACTCCCTTGTCCCCGTCCCTACCGAGGAGCTGCTGTGACCCCGATCCCCGTCGCCGCGGAACCGGCGCCGTTCCCGCTCGTCGCGGGCAAGACCGCCCTGATCGTGATCGACATGCAGCGGGACTTCCTGCTGCCCGGTGGATTCGGCGAGAGCCTCGGCAACGACGTCGAGCGGCTACGCACGGTGGTGCCCCCGCTGTCCGCACTGCTGGGCGCCGCGCGGGCGGCCGGGATCATGGTGATCCACACCCGCGAAGGGCACCGTCCCGACCTGTCCGACTGCCCGCCCGCCAAACTGCGGCGCGGCGCGCCGTCGAAGCGCATCGGCGACCCCGGCACTTACGGCCGCATCCTGATCCGCGGCGAGTACGGCCACGACATCATCGACGAACTCGCGCCGGTCGAGGGCGAGGTCGTCATCGACAAGCCCGGCAAGGGCGCGTTCTACGGCACCGACCTGTCCGACGTGCTGAACGGCGCGGGCATCACCCAACTACTGATCACCGGCGTCACCACCGAGGTCTGCGTGCACACCACCACACGTGAGGCCAACGACCGCGGCTACGAATGCCTCGTCGTCTCCGACTGTGTCGGTTCCTATTTCCCCGACTTCCACCGCGTCGGCCTGCAGATGGTCACCGCGCAGGGCGGCATCTTCGGCTGGGTCGCCGACAGCGCCGCCGTCATCCCCGCACTGCACCAGCTCACCACCACGGCCGCCTGAGGACACCCGATGAGCACCGACGTCACCACCCCCGCACCCGCCGAGAAGACCGCTGCCGTCGCCTGGTGGACCCGCGGGGACCTCAACGCGTTCTTCGGCCTCGGCTTCAACATCCTGGTCAACGTCCTGACGCTGACCGGCCTGATGATCGGCGTGATCAAGGTGCCCGCCGGTGACGTGCTCGGCACCGTGCTGCCCGCACTCGGCGTCGCGCTGATCCTCGGCAACCTGTACTACACGTTCCTCGCGCGCCGACTGGCAAAGCGGGAGAACCGATCGGACGTCACCGCACTGCCCTACGGGCCCAGCGTGCCGCACATGTTCATCGTGGTCTTCGTCGTCATGCTTCCGGTGTATCTGAACACTGACGACGCGATGCGGGCCTGGGAGGCCGGGCTGGCGTGGGCGTTCATGATCGGTGTGATCGTGATGATCGGTGCGTTCGTCGGCCCGCACATCCGCCGCCTCACCCCGCGTGCGGCGATGCTCGGCACGCTGGCGGGTATCTCGATCACGTTCATCTCCATGCGGCCCGCCGCGCAGATGTGGGAGGCCGCGTGGATCGGGCTGCCCGTGCTGGCGATCATCCTGATCGGCTTCTTCACCGACATCAAGCTGCCGTTCGGCATCCCGGTGGGGCTGGCTGCGCTGCTCGTCGGCACCGCGATCGGCTGGATCGGCGGGTTCATGTCGGCACCGGATGTGGGACAGGCCGTGTCCGACATCGCGATCGGCGTGCCGGATCCGCGCATCGACATGCTGTTCGCCGGGCTGTCGAACCTGGCGCCGCTGCTGGGCACCGCGATTCCGCTGGGCGTGTACAACTTCACCGAAGCGATGAGCAACGTCGAGAGCGCCGCGGCCGCCGGGGACAACTACAACCTGCGCAGCGTGCTGCTCGCCGACGGTGCGGGTGCGGTGGTCGGTTCCGCGTTCGGCTCCCCGTTCCCGCCCGCCGTCTACATCGGGCACCCCGGCTGGAAGGACGCCGGCGGCCGGGCCGGCTACTCGCTGGCCAGCGGAGTCGTCATCGGAATCCTCTGCTTCCTCGGGCTTTTCGGGGTGCTCGACGCGCTGCTCCCGGTACCGGCGATCGTGCCGATCCTGCTCTACATCGGCCTGCTGATCGGCGCGCAGGCGTTCCAGGCGGTGCCGCGGCTACACGCGATCGCCGTGGTGGCCGCGATCCTTCCGAACCTGGCCCAGTGGGCCAGCGGTCTGATCGACAACGCGCTGAACGCCGCCGGCACGTCGGCCACACAGGTCGGCATGGACGCACTGGGCAATGCCGGTGTGGTCTATGAGGGACTGCAGACCCTCGGCGAAGGCGCGGTGCTGGTCGGCCTGATCCTGGGCACGATGGTCACTTTCATCCTGGAGAAGAAGTTCCGCTACGCCGCCATCGCGTCGGCGGTGGGCGCGGTGCTGTCGTTCATCGGGCTGATCCATGCGCCCGAGGTGTCCTGGGCCGCGAATCCTCAAGTGGCGCTGGGCTATGCGCTTTTCGGCGTGGTCTGCCTGCTGTACTCGCTGCTACCCGGCGCGAAGGATCCGGTGCAGGTCGACGAAGCCGACGTGGTGGCGGGCCACTGATTCGGGTCCAGTGGCGGGCCACTATCTGTCTGCGACGAACGGCACCACCGCGTCGTCGCCGAGTCGCACGTACATCCGCCGCCACGGGTCGGCGCCCTCCAGGCGCCACTGGTGGCCCGAGCCGGTGGTGTCCTCGGCGAGCAGGACGTCACCGGGGGCCTGCCGGAACTGCTCGCCGTCGCGGGTGATGAACTGCAGCGTCCCGGCCAGCGTGACGACGAGTTGGCGCACCGGCGCCGTGTGCCAGGCCAGGGTGCCGCCGGTCGCGGTCTCCTCCACGGTCACCTCGGTCGCCGCGAACGTCGTCGACACCAGGTCGTCGTTGCGTCCCGGGGCCATGTCGAGCCGCCCGGTCTGAACGTGCGACGCGTCGTCGTCGCCGGTCCACAGCCGCACGCAACGGATCATGCGCGTCACCGTAGCGGTGCGCACCGGGTCCACGAAGTTGCCTACGCTTGCCCTAGTGACCGAACGAGGGCGCAGCGCCGATCCGCGTGCCGAGCGGGTGCGCGGCCGGCACGGTGACGGTGTACGCCGACCCGGTGCTTGGTGCGCTGACCGGGCACCGTGGCAGGTGTTCGGGGCGCTGTGGCTCTACGCGATGGCGGTCGGCGGCGCGGTCACCGGGGTCGCGGCGGCGTTCGGCAGCGCGGCGTCGGTGGTGCTCGGGCTGTTCCTCGTCGTGGTCGGCAACGCCGCCGCGGCGGGCCCGGTCGGCCGTCCGCTGCTGTCGAACTTCTACTCCACGTTCAGCGCGATCGTGCCGCAGGGCTCCGGGGTGTCGCTGCTGCGCAGTGTGTCCTACTTCGACGGGCACGGCGCGGCGACGGGCCAGGCGCCGGCTGCCTGCTCGCTGTCCTCGCCACCGGCGCACGGCTGAATTATCGTGCCGGGTATGAGCGGATCGCCGGGCGTCGTCGGGCAGACCGAGCCGTACTACGACCTCGGCTCCTACCATCGGCCGACTGACAGCCCATCGCAGGACGCCCGGGTCTGGTTCGACCGGGGCATGGTGTGGGCCTACGCCTTCAACCACGAGGAGGCCATCGCCTGCTTCGAGCGCGCGCTCGACCTCGACCCCGACTTCGCGTTGGCCCGCTGGGGCATCGCCTACGCGATCGGACCGAACTACAACAAGGCGTGGGAGGCCTTCGATCCCGTCGACCTGGCGGCGTCGGTGGCCCGCGCACGCAGCGAGCTCGCGCTTGCCGCAGGCGGGCGCGCCTCGGCGCTCGAACGCGGCCTCGTCGACGCGCTGACGGCGCGGTTCTCCACCGACGATCCCGACGACACCGACGCGCTGCAGGCAGGCCACACCGCCTACGCCGACGCGATGACCGCACTGGCCCGGGAATTCCCCGACGACGTCGACGTCGCGGCCCTGACCGCCGACGCGCTGGTCAACATCACCGCCTGGGCGCTCTGGGACAGCCGCACCGGTGAACCGGCGCCCGGGTCGCGGGTGCTCGAGGCCAAGACGATCCTCGACGGCGCGCTGGCCACCCCGGCCGGCCGAGCCCACCCCGGCATCCTGCACCTGTATCTGCACACCATGGAGATGTCGACCACGCCGGAAGTGGCGTTGCCGGCTGCCGACCTGCTGCGCGGCCTGGTCCCCGACGCCGGGCATCTGCGGCACATGCCCAGCCACATCGACGTGCTGTGCGGCAATTACCACGATTCGATCGTCGCGAATGTGGCTGCCGTACTGGTGGATCGGAGTTTCGTCGAGCGGTCCGGGCCGCTGAACTTCTACTCGCTCTACCGCGCGCACAACCTGCACTTCGTGGTGTACTCGGCGATGTTCGAGGGCAACTCGGCGACCGCACTGCGCGCCGCCGACGAACTCGCCGAGCAACTGACCCCCGACCTGCTGGCCATCTCCTCACCGCCGATGGCCGACTGGCTGGAGGCGTTCGTGCCGCTGCGCGTCCACGTGCTGGTGCGGTTCGGTCGCTGGGACGATCTGATCGCGACCGCGCTGCCTGAGGATCCGGCGCTCTACTGCACCACCACGGCGACCATCCACTACGGGCGCGGCGTCGCCTACGCCGCCACCGGCCGGCTCGCCGAAGCCCGCGCCGAGCGGGCGGCCTTCGCCGTAGTCTACGAGCGGATCCCGGAGAGCCGCTACCTGTTCAACAACACCAGCCGGGACATCCTCGCCGTCGCCGAAGCGATGCTCGACGGTGAGATCGCTTATCGAGCAGGTGAATTCGAGGAGGCCTTCGCGCACCTGCGGCGCGCGATCGCGCTGGACGACGGGCTGCCCTACGACGAGCCGTGGGGATGGATGCAGCCCACCCGACACGCCTACGGTGCGCTGCTGCTCGAGCAGGGCCGCGTCGCCGACGCCGCGCAGGTCTACGCTGCCGACCTCGGGCTGGACCCGACGCTGGCACGGTCGTGCCAGCACCCGGGCAACGTGTGGAGCCTGCACGGCTACCACGAGTGCCTGACGCGGCTGGGCCGAACCGCCGAGGCCGAGATCATCGGCAGGCAGTTGGCGCTGGCCGCCGCGCGCGCCGACGTGCCGATCCGCGCGTCCTGCGCGTGCCGGCTCGATGCGTAGACTGCCGCTGTGTCTGTCCGCGCCGCCGACGTCGAGTACCTGAGACGCTGCGCGGAGCTGGCCCGTCACGCGGTGGAGGCCGGCGACGAGCCGTTCGGGTCGCTGCTCGTCGACCCCGACGGCGTGGTGCGCTTCGAGGATCACAACCACGTCGCGGCCGGTGACGCCACCCGTCATCCGGAGCTGGCGATCGCGCTGTGGGCAGTCGAGCACCTGAGCCCGCAGCAGCGCGCCGCGTCCACGGTCTACACCTCCGGTGAGCACTGCCCGATGTGCGCGGCGGCGCACGCCTGGGTGGGTCTGGGCCGCATCGTGTACGCGGCCTCGTCGGCCCAGCTGACCCAGTGGCTGCGCGACTGGGACGCGCCCGCACCGCCCGTGGCCGCGCTGCCGATCACGACGGTCGCGCCGGGTGTCCCGGTCGACGGGCCGGCGTCCGAACTGACCGAGACCATGAAAGCGTTGTACGAGAGGGCGTTTCGACGATGAGTGAGCCGGACTGGGTCGAGCACGCCCTGTGGTGGCAGGTGTATCCGCTGGGATTCGTCGGCGCCCACCCGGCCGATCCGCCCCCCGGCCCCGAGGAACACCGCCTGCGACGCCTGGTCGACTGGCTGGACTACGCGCTGGAACTCGGAGCCTCCGGCCTGGCGCTGGGCCCGGTCTTCGCATCCCAGACCCACGGCTACGACACCACCGACTACTACCGCGTCGATGGCCGGCTCGGTGACGACGGCGACTTCGACCACCTCGTCGCCGAAGCCCACGGCCGCGGACTGCGGATCCTGCTCGACGGCGTGTTCAACCATGTGGGCACCGACTTCCCGCGCTACCGCGATGCGCTCGCCGGCGGCGACCGGTCCTGGTTCCGGGCGCGCGGCGACGAATTCGCCACCTTCGAGGGCCACGGCGGCCTGATCGCGCTGAACCACCGCGAACCGGAGGTCGTCGACTACGTCGTCGACGTGATGTGCCACTGGCTCCAACGCGGCGCCGACGGGTGGCGGCTGGACGCCGCCTACGCGGTGCCCGACCGGTTCTGGGCCCAGGTGTTGCCCCGGGTGCGGGAACGGCATCCGCAGGCGTGGTTCGTCGGCGAGGTCATCCACGGTGACTACTCGGCGCGGGTCCGCGACTCCGGGTTCGACAGCGTCACCCAGTACGAGCTGTGGAAGGCGATCTGGAGCAGCCTCAACGACGCGAACCTGCACGAACTCGATTGGGCGCTCAAGCGGCACAACGAGTTTCTCGACGTGTTCGTGCCTTTGACGTTCATCGGCAACCACGACGTGACCCGGATCGCCAGCAAGCTGGACAATCCCGACCACGTGGAGCACGCGCTGGTGGTGCTGCTGACCACCGGGGGAACCCCCAGCATCTACGCGGGCGACGAAGTGGCCTACCGCGGGGTCAAAGAGGAGCGCTTCGGCGGTGACGACGCGGTGCGGCCCGAATTCGGTTCTCCCCACGAAGGAGTCGGCGAGCACGGGCAGCAGGTGTTCCGCGCCCACCAGCACCTGATCGGACTGCGCCGCCGCCACCCCTGGCTGCACACCGCGCGGACGGCGCCGCTGCAGGTGACCAACCACGGATACGTCTACGCCACCCGGGGCGGCTCGGAGGCCGGGGACACGCTCGTCGTCGCACTCAACGTCGGCGATGAACCCCTGCCGGTGGCACTGACCGAGTTCGGTTTCAAGTCAGGCGACGTGGTGGCCGGCTCGGGCGCGCCCCCGGCCGAGCGGATCGTCGAGACGACGGTGCCGCCGCACGGTTGGCTCGTGATAGCCCCGTGCTGAATCCGGCTTGAGCCCCTAGCTGAATCCAGCCTGAGCGCCACGCTGACTCAGCCCAGCAGCCGCAGCGTCGCGGAATCGGGTTCTCTGTCGTAGAACGCGTCGAGGACCTCGGTGAAGATCGGGTCGCCGCCGGCGCGGGCGAACAGCGTCATCGACGAACGCACCTTCAGATCGTCGGGATAGCCGAGGATCTGAAGGGCGGTGCGGCCGCGGTGCGCGACCAGCAGGCGGGCGCACTCCTGCAGACGCGGTCCCAGCACCGGATGCGCCAGATAGGCCTGCGCCTCGGCCAGGGACCCCAGGCCGAAGCGCTGCGCAGTGGCGCTGTGGCCGAGCCCGCGTAACTGCGGGAATACGAACCAGATCCAGTGGCTGCGTTTGGCCCCGGCGCGCAGTTCGGCCAGCACCGTCGGGTAGACGCCGGCCTGGGCGTCGACGAAGCGCTGGAGGTCGAAGGGATCGTCGGCGGAAGTACTCATCTCCCCGTCGAGTCTGGCAGGCGGGAGGCTTGATCACTGCGCCGAGTCGTAATCGTTAGCCAACCGCGACCGCGAATCGCTGTGTCGGACAGCCGATCGGGCAATCGGAGCGTGTTGCATGACGACTGCACACGACGGCACGTTTGCGCGACATGTGGGACTTGAACAGAAAGGTGGGTTGGTTGCCGTTATGAAGTGGAAAGAGAAGTTTCGAGGTCGGTGGGTGCGCCGGATGGCGGCTGTCGCCCTGGCAGTCACCGCGCTGCCCGGGCTGATCGGCTTCGTCGGGGGATCGGCGACTGCCAACGCGTTCTCCCGGCCCGGTCTGCCGGTCGAGTACCTGGACGTGTTCTCCGCGGCGATGAACCGCAACATCCGGATCCAGTTCCAGGGTGGCGGTCCGCACGCGGTGTACCTGCTCGACGGGTTGCGCGCGCAGGACGATTACAACGGCTGGGACATCAACACCCCTGCCTTCGAGTGGTACTACCAGTCGGGCTTGTCGACGATCATGCCGGTCGGCGGTCAGTCCAGCTTCTACGCCGACTGGTACCAGCCCTCGCGCGGCAACGGTCAGAACTACACCTACAAGTGGGAGACGTTCCTGACCCAGGAGCTGCCGGCATGGCTTGAGGCCAACCGCGGCGTCTCCCGGACCGGTAACGCGGTCGTCGGTCTGTCGATGGCGGGCAGCGCCTCGATGACCTACGCCATCTACCATCCGCAGCAGTTCATCTACGCCGCATCGCTTTCCGGGTTCCTGAATCCCTCCGAGGGTTGGTGGCCGATGCTGATCGGGTTGGCGATGAACGATGCGGGCGGCTTCAACGCCGAAAGCATGTGGGGACCGTCCTCGGATCCGGCGTGGAAGCGCAACGACCCGATGGTCAACATCAGCCAGCTGGTGGCCAACAACACCCGGATCTGGGTCTACTGCGGCACCGGTACGCCGTCGGACCTCGACTCGGGCACGGCCGGACAGAACCTGATGGCGGCGCAGTTCCTCGAGGGCTTCACCTTGCGGACCAACATCAGCTTCCGGGACAACTACATCGCGGCGGGCGGCACCAACGGTGTCTTCAACTTCCCGGCGCAGGGCACCCACAGCTGGGGCTACTGGGGACAGCAGCTCCTGCAGATGAAGCCGGACATCCAGCGGGTGCTCGGAGCTCAGGCCTCCGCCTAGCCACCCACCCACACCCAGAGAGCCTGCCGTTTCCCCCGAGCGGCAGGCTCTCTGCTGTGTGTCACCGTTCTGCGAACGTGACCACTGTGTGACACGGCGCGGCGGCGCGTTTCGATCGGCGCCGCGGTGGGGTATCTCGCCTCCCGTGATCCCCTTCATCTGCACCAGCTGCGGCAGCATCGACATCGACTCGGCGGACTGCGGCCAGTGCGCCACCGCTACCGGGCCCGAGGGCGCCGCGGCCTGACCGGTCCGCTACAGCCGGGTGCGGACCTCGATGTCGGTGCTGAACTCGTCGAGCATCGCCTCGGTGAGCGTCGGGCGGGTCTCGGCGATCGCCGCCAGATAGTCGTCGGTGCACGCCGGTTCGCCGCGACGCGACTCGATCTCCCGCTCGAACGCGCACTGGGCGCCCTTGCGCGCGGCGAACTCGATGTCGGCGGGAGTGAACATGTCCGACGCCTCGACGAGCTTGTCGACCTCGACGTTGTCGGCGTTGCCGTTCAGATACCGCAACCAGATCGCCTTGCGCGCAGCCTCATCGGGCGGTCCGACGGGGATGATGTAGTCGAACCGGCCGGGACGCAGGAACGCCGAATCCAGTGAGCTGACCGAGTTCGTCGCGCAGATGAGCAGCCGCTCGTCGTGCTGACGGAACGTCGGGATCAACTTGAGCAGTTCGTTGGTCACCCCGTGCGCGGGATCCGACGGGACACCCGACCGCGAGCCGGCGATCTCCTCCACCTCGTCGATGAACACCACCGCCGCGTCGAGTTCGTTCAGATCGGCGAACACCTCCCGCAGCGCGGCGGGCATCGCGACGCCGGGCGCCGCCAGCCGCGACGGGAAGATCTCCACGAACGGCCAACCCAGCCGCCCGGCAACGGCTTTGGCGAAGCTCGTCTTCCCGGTGCCCGGCGGACCGAACAGGATGACCGCCTTCGGCGGCGACACGCCGTAGCGTGCGGCCAGGTCGGGCTGCGCCAGCGGAGCGACGATACGGCGCTCGATCATCCGCTTCTCGGTCTCCATGCCGGCCATGTCCTGCCACAGCCCCTGGCCCATGAGCCGGCCGCCCAGCGCGGTCAGCAGCCCGGTGTCCGACGCGCCGACGTGGTCGACCTTCTCGAAGTACCGCAGGTCGGCCCGCTCGGTGTAGCCCGAATTGCGCAGGGCGGTAGCACCTGTCGCATCGCTGGGCAACAGCACGCTGATGCGGCGCGCGCCGAGGCCGCGCAGTCGCAGCTCCAGTTCGGCGAGCAGCGCGCTGCCGATGCCGCGGTTGCGCCAGCGGTTGGACAGCGCCACCATCGAGACCCAGGCCCTGTCATCGGCGATGTGGGCCACCGCCATCCCGACCAGCTGATCCCCGACCACCGCAACCACCGCGGGCTGGCCGGACCGTGCGGCCGACACCACTTCGGACACCGGGAACGCCGGTGGCGCCTCGCCGGGTTCGCGGCTCTGATCCCAGACCGAGATCGCCTGGTCGAGGTCGTCGTCGTGGAAATCGCGTAAACGCCAAGGGGGCATGCCGGAGTTGTACCGGCACGGGCGGCCGGTCGGCATCGCCCCCGGGGTGGTGCCGGCGGGGGATCCGCGTCTCCCCCGCGCGTCAGCCCTGCCGGGTGGGACGAATAGTCAGATCCCCGATCTCCACGTCGTGGGGCTGCTCGATCGCGAACGCGATCGCCCGGGCCACCGCGTCCGCCGACAGGCCGAACGCATCCATGTCGGCACGTATCCGCTCCCGCAGTGCGTCATCGGTGACGGACCCGTCGAGTTCGGTCTTGACGTACCCCGGCGAGATCGATGTCGTGCGCACCACGCCGTCCGTCGACTCCTGCCGCAGCGCCTCCATCATGGTGCGCACGGCGTTCTTCGTCGCCGCGTAGACCCCCATCGTCGGGACGATCTTCAACCCGGCCGTCGACACCGTCGTCACGAAGTGGCCGCGGCCCTGACGGCGGAACACCGGCATCGCGGCGGCGATGCCGTGCAGCACCCCGCGAAGGTTGACGTCGATCATCGCGTCCCAGCCGGCCACGTCGGCGTCCTCGAGCGGCCCGATCGCGCTGATCCCCGCGTTGGAGACCAGCACATCGAGGCGGCCGAACCGCTCGACCGCGGTGCCGACGAGCCGCGCGAGATCCTCGGCGACAGTGACGTCCGTGGCGACGGTGGCCACCTCGGCGGTGCCCATCTCGTCGGCGAGGGCGTCGAGGCGGTCGGTGCGGCGGGCGCCCAGCACCACGCGCGCGCCGCGGGCGGCCAGCAGTCGTGCCGCCGCCGCGCCGATGCCACTGCTCGCTCCGGTGATCGCGACGACCTCGCCGGTGATCGGGTCTGTGCTCATGGTGGGTACGACCCGGCACCGGGGGCGGCTATTCCGCTGTCGGCCGAATCGCCGCGGGGAACAAAAGCACGCCCCCGCAGGGTTGAGCGCATCAGGTTCAACTTTGGAGGATTGATGCCTGAAGCTCTGCAAGTGCCGGTTCTTTTCGTCACCGAGCCGATCGTGCTGCCCGGAATGGTCGTGCCGATCGAACTCGACGACGCCGCCCGCGCTGCCGTCGACGCCGCTCAAGCCAGCGAGTCAGGCAAGCTGCTGATCGCGCCGCGGCTGGACGACCGCTACCCCACCTACGGCGTGCTCGCCTCGATCGTGCAGGTCGGCCGCGTGCCCGGCGGCGGTGCGGCCGCGGTTGTGCGCGGCGAGACGCGCGCCCACATCGGTACCGGGGCCACCGGTCCCGGCGCGGCCCTGTGGGTCTCGGTCGACGAGGTGGCCGAGCCCGCGATCACCGACGAGACGCGCTCGCTGGCCGCCGAATACAAGAAGCTGCTGCTGGCGATGCTGCAGCGCCGCGAGGCGTGGCAGATCGTCGACGTGGTCAACAAGATCACCGATCCGTCGGCGCTGGCCGACACCGCCGGCTATGCGTCGTACCTGTCCGACGTCCAGAAGCGTGAGCTGCTGGAGACCGAGGACGTGGCGGCGCGGCTGCGGTGGCTGATCGACTGGACCAGCGAGCATCTCGCCGAGGTCGAGGTCAACGACAAGATCGCCGAGGACGTGCGGGCCGGCATGGACAAGCAGCAGAAGGAATTCCTGCTGCGCCAGCAGCTTTCGGCGATCCGCAAGGAACTCGGTGAATCCGATGAGCACGGCGCCGGCTCCTCGGACGACTACCGCGCCCGCGTCGAGGCCGCGGATCTGCCCGACAAGGTCCGCGAGGCCGCGCTGCGCGAGGTCGGCAAGCTGGAGCGGTCCAGCGAGCAGAGCCCCGAGGGCGGTTGGATCCGCACCTGGCTGGACACCGTCCTGGACCTGCCGTGGAACGTCACCACCGAGGACTCGACGGACCTGAAGGCGGCCCGGGAGATTCTCGACGCCGACCACCACGGCCTCGAGGACGTCAAGGACCGCATCGTGGAGTACCTGGCCGTGCGGGCCCGGCGCTCCCAGCGCGGCATGGCCGTCGTCGGCGGCCGCGGGTCCGGTGCGGTGATGGTGCTGGCCGGTCCCCCCGGGGTCGGCAAGACGTCCCTCGGCGAGTCCGTCGCCCGCGCGCTGGGCCGCACGTTCGTGCGGGTCGCGCTGGGCGGGGTGCGCGACGAGGCCGAGATCCGGGGCCACCGGCGCACCTACGTGGGCGCGCTGCCCGGCCGCATCGTGCGGGCCATCGGCGAGGCAGGATCGATGAATCCCGTTGTGCTGCTGGACGAGATCGACAAGGTGGGCTCCGACTACCGCGGCGATCCGTCGGCGGCGCTGCTCGAGGTACTCGACCCGGCGCAGAACCACACGTTCCGCGACCATTACCTCGATCTGGATCTCGACCTGTCCGATGTGGTGTTCCTGGCGACGGCCAACGTCATCGAGAACATTCCGTCGGCGCTGCTGGACCGCATGGAGCTGGTCACCATCGACGGCTACACCGCCGACGACAAGGTGGCGATCGCCAGGGATTACCTGTTGCCCCGCCAGGCCGAGCGCGCGGCGCTCACCGCCGACGAGGTCACGGTCACCGATGCGGCGCTGCGTAAGATCGCCGCGGACTACACCCGCGAACCGGGTGTTCGCCAGTTCGAGCGACTGCTGGCCAAGGCGCTGCGCAAGGTCACCACGAAGCTGGACGCCGACCCGTCGCCGATCACGATCGACGAGCCGGATCTGGTGGAGTACCTGGGCCGTCCGCGGTTCATGCCGGAGTCCGACGAACGCACCGCGGTGCCGGGCGTGGCAACCGGGCTGGCCGTCACCGGCCTGGGCGGCGACGTGCTCTACATCGAGGCCGGCGCGAACGGATCAACGGAGGCCGGTGAGTCGACCTTGACCCTGACCGGACAGCTGGGTGACGTGATGAAGGAGTCGGCGCAGATCGCGCTGTCCTACGTGCGGGCCCACGCCGAACAGCTCGGGGTCGACCCCAAGGCGCTGGACCGCCAGATCCACGTGCACGTGCCCGCGGGCGCGGTGCCCAAGGACGGCCCGTCGGCCGGCGTCACGATGGTCACGGCGCTGGTGTCAATGGCCACGGGACGTCAGGTGCGCGGTGACGTCGGCATGACCGGGGAGGTCACGCTGAACGGCCGGGTGCTGCCGATCGGCGGGGTCAAGCAGAAGCTGCTGGCCGCCCAGCGGGCCGGTCTGGGATGCGTGTTCATCCCGCAGCGCAACGAGCCCGACCTGGACGACGTCCCGGCCGACGTGCTCGAGGCGCTGGAGGTCCGGCCGATGACCGACGTGGCGCAGATCGTCGCGCTGGCCCTGGAGCCGGCGGCCGAGGCGGTGACCGCCGCCGCCTGACAACCCCATGGCGCGAGCAGACGCGGACTCGCACGGAATCTCGCGATTCCGTGCGAGTTCGTGTCTTCTCGGCGAAGAAAGGTGACCCATGCTCGCCGGCGTTACCGTAGCGGCATGGCCTACGACACCGACCTCGCCGACCGGGTGCGCGAACTGATCGCAGGCGAGCGTGGCGTCGACGAGAAGCCGATGTTCGGTGGGTTGGCGTTCCTCGTCGACGGCAATATGTCGGTGTGCGTCAGCGGTCACGGCGGTCTGATGGTGCGGGTGCCACCCGAGGAGACCGAGCGGCTGCTCGACCTCGACCATGTCGAGCCGATGATCATGGCCGGCCGCCAGACGCGGGGATGGGTGAGGGTGTCGGTCGACGGGCTGGCGAACACCCGCCAGCTGCAGACCTGGGTGCGCCGCGGCGTGGAGCAGGCTGGCACGCTGCCCGCCAAGTAGCGATTCTCGGCCCGAAGAGCGGG
This sequence comes from Mycolicibacterium psychrotolerans, assembly GCF_010729305.1. Classification (NCBI taxonomy): domain Bacteria; kingdom Bacillati; phylum Actinomycetota; class Actinomycetes; order Mycobacteriales; family Mycobacteriaceae; genus Mycobacterium; species Mycolicibacterium psychrotolerans. The sequence goes on from NZ_AP022574.1 coordinate 3,638,370, forward strand.
TAGTCCATGGCCATGAGCAGAAACGACGTCGTGCGCCGCCTGCTCGACGAGGCCGGCACGACCTACGCCGAGCAGGCCGGCATCCGGCTCGCCGACAAACCCATGCCGCTGTTCGAGCTGCTGGTGCTGTGCATGCTCGCCAGTAAGCCGATCGACGCGAACATCGCGGTGCGCGCGGCGCAGGAGATCTTCGGCGAGAAGCTGCGCACCCCCGACGCGGTCCTCGACGCCAAGCGGCAGACGATGATCGAGGCGTTCGGGCGCGCCGGCTACGCCCGCTACGACGAGAGTTCAGCCACCCGGCTGGTCGACATCGCCACCGCGGTCCGCGACGAGTACGGCGGCGACCTGCGTGGCCTGGCCGCACGCGCCGAGCACGACCCCGCGACCGCGAAGCGCCTGCTCGAGGAGTTCACCGGCATCGGTGACACCGGTGCGGACATCTTCCTGCGGGAGGTGCAGGACGTGTGGACGTGGGTGCGACCCCACTTCGACTCCCGGGCGATCGCCGCCGCCGGGGACCTCGGTCTGCCCGGGGACCCGGACGAACTCGGGCGACTCGCAGGCTCGACGTGCGCTCCGCTGGCCGCGGCGCTGGTGCGGGCCTCGCTCGACCGCGACGTGCGCGAGGCGATCACGCGCTGACGATCAGCCGTCACGCGGTAGGTGCGCGCAGCTGGCTCCAGGCACGTTCCCATTGACGAAAGCGGCTGCGCCGCAGACCCATCCGCAGCAGCGCGAACAGCCCCAGTGCGCAGGCGGTCCCTGCCAGCCACACCGCCAGCGCGGCGCCGAGCGCGTCGACCGACACCTGCCACGCACTCATCGGCGTCACGATCTCCGATCGGCTGTCATTCACCCAGACCGCGATGCGGTCCCCCACGCCGATGGGGCGCGTGGAGATCACCGTGCCCGTGTGCTCCTCGATACCGGTGCGCCACACCGTCTGAACCGACGTCGCCGACGAGCGCGCCCGTACCGGCGACGTCCCGACCACCGTCGCCGTGATCTGATGCCGGACCGCCAGGTGTGCCCGGTAGTCGGCCATGCGGCTGTCCTGCACACCGGCGCCGACGACGCTGCCGAGGATCAGCATGGCCGCCGAGATCGCGATCGCGGCCACCAGGCCCGCTGCCTCGACGCGATCGGTTCCGCGGACCAGCGGGCTTCGCGCCTTCAGCTGCGTCCAGCGCCAGCGCAGCCACGCCATCACAGAACTCACGACGCCCCCATACACGCTGCAGGGGGGTGTCAAACATGCCCCGGATGTTCCGCACCGTGGGACCTGCGGCAGGCTGGAACACCGTTATGCGTGCGATTCCCTCACTCTGTGCGACGGCGCTGCTCGGGCTGTTGCTGTCCGGCTGCGGTGGACCGACCGTGGTCAACACCGAGGAGCCGACCAGCCGGGCCCCCGCGCCTGCGGCGGCCCCGACCTCGACCCGGCCCAGCAACGCCCATCTGGCCAACGCCTTCGGCTATGCCACACCGATCGACGGCGCGACCGGCTACGCCTTCACCACGCCCAGCGGCCGCTGGCAGTGCGTGATCGTGCCGCGCACCCGGGCCAGCTGTGGCAAGGCAGGTGGCTCCGCCTCGGCGCTCGGCGTCACCGGAGCCCCCGACGAGGTGCCCGGACCCGAGGGCGAGACCGTCGCGCCGACCGCGATCCTGGTGGACCGCAGCGGCGACCCTCAGTTCGCCGCGCTGCCCGCATCGGCGGTCGCCGACCCGCCGGAGCTGCCGTTCAACCGGATCCTCGCCGTCGCCGGCTTCCGCTGCAATGTCCAGGAGGCGACCGGCATCTCGTGCCTGTCGGAGCTCTCCGGCAAGGGCTTCACGTTCTCGGCCGAGGGCTACTCGACGGCCTACACCGACGTGCCCGCCGACGCTCCCTAGGCTCGTGCCCATGACATCTGCGCGAACCCCGGTCACCGTCACCGTCACCGGAGCCGCCGGCCAGATCGGCTACGCCGCGCTGTTCCGCATCGCCGCGGGCGCGATGCTCGGCCACGACACCTCGGTGCAGCTGCGCCTGCTCGAGCTGCCCGACGCGGTCCGCGCCGCCGAGGGCGTGGTGATGGAACTCGACGACGGCGCCTTCCCGCTGTTGGCAGGCACCGAGATCTTCGACGACCCGGTGCGGGCGTTCGACGGCGTCGACGTCGCGTTGCTGGTCGGCGCCAGACCGCGCACCAAGGGCATGGAGCGGGCCGACCTGCTCGGCGCCAACGCCGCGATCTTCGCGACGGCGGGCCGGGCGCTGAACGCCGGCGCGGGACCCGAGGTCCGCGTGCTCGTCGTCGGTAACCCGGCCAACACCAACGCGCTCGTCACCGCGGCGCACGCCCCCGACATCCCGAGAGACCGGTTCACCGCGCTGACCCGGCTCGACCACAACCGGGCGGTGGCCGCGATGGCCCGGCACGCCGCGGTGCCCGTCACCGAGATCACCCGGATGGCGATCTGGGGCAACCACTCACCCACCCAGTACCCCGACATCTTCCACTCGATCGTCGGCGGCCGTGCCGGCGCGGACTACGCCGCGGACACCCGTTGGCTCACCGACGAATTCATTCCGACCGTGGCGCGGCGCGGCACCGCGATCATCGAGGCGCGCGGCGCCAGCTCGGCCGCATCGGCCGCCAACGGCGCGATCGACCACGTCGACGACTGGATCCACGGCACCCCCGACGGCGACTGGACGTCGGTGGCGTTGCCGTCCCCCGGCGCCTACGGCGTCGACGAGGGGCTGGTGTGCTCGTTCCCGTGCCGCTCGATCGACGGCCGGTGGGAGATCGTCGAGGGCCTCGACATCAACCCGTTCTCCCGGGCCAGGATCGACGCGTCGGTCGCCGAGCTGCGCGCCGAACGCGACGCGGTGGCAGCACTCGGTCTGCTGTAGTCACTCCAGCGTCGCGGTGCCATCGGGATGCACCCGCACCGCCGCGCCGGCGATGTCGTCGGCGATCGTGGTCTCCGCCGCGTCGGTGCCGGTGATCACGGCCAACACCCGGGCGTCCTCGGGCGTGCGCACCGCGAGGAACGCCTTCTCGGGTTCGCCGTCGCGCCCGACCGGCGTCGTCCACGATTCGACCCTGCCCACCCCGCTCCAGTCCACGAGTTCGGTGCGGGTGGGCTCCCGGTCGACGGCGTCTTGCACGTCCTCCCAACGGAATTCGTGCAGCGGCGGCTCCGTCCCGTAGACCCCCATGCTGTGCTTGGTCAGGTAGCCGCCGTTGGCGGTGACCAGCCCGCGGGTACCCGGCCGCACGGCGAGGTGCTCGGCCATCGTCGCGATGGAGTGGGTGACGTAGTTGTTCCAGGGCCCGCCGGCGAAGGTCAGCCCGCCGGTCACCGTCAGCGGCCGCGCGGGATCGCCGAGCGGCAGACCGAGCTCACGCGCGGCGACCTGCACGGCCGACGGGAAGCAGGAGTACACGTCGATCAGGTCGAGGTCGTCGACACCGGTGTCGGCGAGTTCGAGGACGCGCCGGCCGGCGATCCTGATCGCCGGCGAGGTGTGGAACTCGGCCCGCTCCCCGATCGCGTACGTGTCGTGGGCGTCGGTGCCGGCGTACGGGAACACCCAACGCTCCGTGGGGATCTGCAGATAGGTGGCCTTCTCGGCCGAGGCCAGGATCAGCACCGCACCCTGATCCACCATGTTGTTGGAGTTCATCAGCTTCGTGTACGGCCAGCTGATCATCCTGTTGTCGGCCGACGGTTGGTAGATCTGTTCGGGGCTGTAGGTCTCCCGGTTCCACGCGTGCGGGTTGCCCGCGGCCACCCGCGAGAACTGCGCCCACAGTTCGCCGATGCGTTGCCGGTGAACCTGGCTGCTCTCCCCCGCGGCGATGCGCACCGCCTGCTCGAACATCGGGTACACATAGGCCGGACGGTCGAGGTGGATCTTCAGGTCGCCGGGCCCGGCCATCGGCATGGTCTCGTCGGAGCCGGGCGCCAACGGCACGGACTCGTCCTGCTTCGTCCAGTTCGCCTTCGTGCCTGCGGCGCGCATCTTCGTCTTCGTGCGCCAGGTCTCCGCGCCGGCGATCAGCACGAGGTCCGCCCTGCCCTGCTGGATGTCCAGGCATGCCTGGTTCACCAATGTCTGCGGGACGTTGCCGCCGATCCCGGTGTAGCGGGTCACCGCCTTGTCGGCGCGAAGACGTTGCGCCAGAAGCAGACCCGGATCGCGGTAGCGCCACGACAGCAGGTTGACCACCCGTACCGCGTCGACCGCCTCGAGCACCCGCGGATCGGCGGCCTCGCGGGCGGCGGCGACCATCAGGTCGACGGGTTCTGCTTCGGGATTCTCGGTGTGCTGGTTGACCTGGCCGTAGCCGACGAGAACCGGTGTGCGGGGATCGAGGGGCATGGATGCTCAACCTTCCTGGGGGGTGTCGTCGGCGAACAGCGCGCCGTCGGCGATGAGTTCGTGGATCCGGGCGTCGTCGAGACCGAGCACCCGCCTGCAGAGGTCGCGGGTGTGCTCGCCGGGCATCGGAGCCGGGCGCAGCGGCGCGCGGGCAATCCGACGGTACCGGGCCGGTGCGGTCTCGGCTGGAATCGGCTTGTCCAGCAGCGGATGCACCATCTCGGTGAACAGTTCCCGGAAGACGACCTGCGGGTCGGCCGGCACGTCCGCCGCGCGTTGCATCGGCGCTGCCGGCACTCCGTGGCGCTGCAGCAGGCCGGCGACGTCGTCCTTGTCGCGCACGGACGTCCAGGCCCCGACGGCGGCGATCAGTCCGGCCCGGTCGGCGGGCAGACCGGGAGAACCCATCACCGCGGCCAGGGTGTCGCGGTCCGCGGGGCCGCGCACCGAGACGACACACCATTCGTCCTCCCCGGCGCACGGGCACACCGCGTGCACGGCGTCGTCGTCGACAACGGGAAGCCCTGCTGCGCGGGCAGATTCGACGACGTAACGGTCGGCGAGCTGGTTGATCGCCGCCTCGGCCTGGGAGATGTGCACGTGCGCGCCGCAGCCCTGCCGGTCGCGGCGGATCAGGGCGGCCAGCGCGGCGATCGCGGTCAGCCTGCCCACCACGTGGTCGGGGAAGATCGTCGTCGCGTCGAAGAACGCGCCGGGCGGGGCGTCGGGCGAGGTCCACAGGTGGGTGATGCCGGTGCACGCCCGCACCAGCGGGCCGTATCCCATCTGGGCGCTCCAGAGCCCGCGGTCGCCGTAGGCGCTGCTCTCGGCCAGCACGATGTCCGGGTTCACTTCGCGCAGTCGCTCGTAGGAGAAGCCGAGAGAGGCCAGCGTGCCGGGCTTGAAGTTGGCGAACACCGCGTCGGCGTCGGCGACCAGACGGGCGAACAGGTCCGCGCCGCGCGGGTGGCGCAGATCCAGACCGAGGCTGTACTCGTTGCGGTGCGTCAGCGCCCACGACCGGCTCATCAGCCGGCCGGGCGGGCTCTGGCGCAGCCCATCGGGATACGCGGCGCTCTCGATCTTGATGACCTCCGCGCCGAGGTCGGCGAACAACCGCCCCAGTTCGCCGCCGGCGACGATCACCCCGAGATCGAGGATGCGCAGGCCCTCCAGCGGGCGTGCCGCACCGGGCGGCACCGAGGTCGGTGCCGGTGCCGCGGGCTGCGGCCACGCGGCCTCACCGGAGCCGGGTTCAGCTGCGGGACTGCGGAACCCGTGATGCTCGCCGTCGACGACGAACGGCCCAACCGGAATCGCGATGCGCGCCTGCGGGGTGAGCGGCGCCTCGGCGATCGCTCCCACGTCGCGGAAGTGCTCAGCCGACAACGCCTCCCGCGGGGTTCGGACCGCCGCGATCGGCACCCCCCGTTCCTGGCCCTGCGCGACGAGGCTGTCCATCGTCTGCGGCGCGAACAGGGCCCCGATCGCTGCGTTGAGTTCCGCCGACGCGGCGTAGCGCGCGGCGATGGTGTCGAACTCCGGGCCCGCGAACCGTTCCGGTTCACCCAGCCATGCCCGCATCCCCCGCCACTGGCGCGGCGAGAGCAGGCAGATGCGCACGTGCCCGTCGCGGCACCCGAAGACCGGGTAGATCTGCTGGTTGCGGGGGCGGCCGCGCCACAGCTGAGCCGGCTGCTTCAGCCCGACCGCGGCCTGCCCCTCGGAGCCGTACGGCGGATCGAGGGCCTGCACCACCGCCTCGAACCGGGAGAAATCGATGAAATCGCCTGTGCCGCAACGGAGCCTGTCAAAGTAGGCGATCAGTACCGCCCACGCCGCCTGCACCGCCGCGGTCGCCGAGGCCACTCCCGGCGGTGGCAGGATCGGCGTTCCGGTCGACGGCCCGGTGCGCGAGAGTGCCGAGGACATCGCGTAGAAGACCGCGTCGGTGGCGCGCCACGACGCGCGCGGACCCTCCAGTCCGAAGTCGGTGACCGACAGCGTGACCAGGTGGGGGTGCCGGTCGGCCAGCTCGGCGCACGACGTTCCGAAAGGCGCTGCCCCGCTGGGGTTTCCGCTGTCGATGACGATGTCCGCGGTGGCGGCGAGTTCGAGCAGCCGGCGCCGGTCGCCGTCATCGGCCGGATCGAGAATTGCACAGCGCTTGTCGGCGTTGTCGAGCGCGAACCCGATGCTGGCGTCGGCGACGGTCGGCGCCGCGAGACGGGCCGGGCTGCCGCCGGGCGGCTCGATCTTGCAGACGTCGGCGCCCAGGTCGGCCAGGATGCGGCCCACGGCATCCGCGTCACCAACGGACAGATCGAGCACGCGCACGGACGTCAGCAAGCCAGCCTCGCCCATCGCTGATGTCCGCCCTTCTGTGATGACCGCTCGCGAAAGATTAACGCCCCGGTCATCGGGTACGGGTTGACGGTGTACCGGAGCCGGGTTGGATGAGGGCGATGACGACTGCTGCGTGGACGACCGTGGAACGACAGCCGCTGAGCGACGCGATGGTCGATCGGCTGGACCGGTGGTGGCGGGCCGCCAACTATCTCTCGGTGGGCCAGATCTATCTGCTCGACAATCCGTTGCTGCGCACCCCCCTGGTCCGTGACGACGTCAAGCCGCGGCTGCTCGGGCACTGGGGCACCACGCCGGGCCTGAACTTCCTCTACGCCCACCTGAACCGGGTCATCGCCGAACGCGGACAGTCGACGATCTATCTGACGGGCCCCGGCCACGGCGGACCCGGTCTGGTGGCCAGCGCCTACCTCGACGGCACCTACAGCGAGGTCTACCCGGACATCACGCCCGACGCCGAGGGCATGCGCCGGCTGTTCCGTCAGTTCTCCTTCCCCGGCGGCATCCCGTCTCACGTCGCCCCCGAGACGCCGGGGTCGATCCACGAAGGCGGTGAGCTCGGCTACGTGCTGTCGCACGCCTACGGCGCCGCGTTCGACAATCCCGACCTCCTGGTCGCCGCGGTGGTCGGCGACGGTGAGGCGGAGACCGGGCCGCTGGCCACCAGCTGGCACTCCAACAAGCTGGCCAATCCCGCCCACGACGGCGTGGTGCTGCCGATCCTGCACCTCAACGGCTACAAGATCGCGAACCCGACCGTGCTGGCGCGGATCCCCGAGGACGAACTGCGCAGTCTGATGGTCGGCTACGGACACACGCCGTACTTCTTCGAGGTGCCCGACGATCAGTCCGCAGAGGATCATGCGGACGCGCACCGCCGGTTCGCGACCCTGCTCGACGACGTCCTCGACGAGATCGCCGCCATCAAGTCCCGCGCCGCCGACGGCGACGACTCGCGGCCGTCCTGGCCGATGATCGTGTTCCGGACCCCGAAGGGGTGGACCGGGCCGGCCACCATCGACGGCAAGAAGACCACCGGATCCTGGCGCGCCCACCAAGTGCCCCTGGCCAGTGCCCGCGACACGCGGGAGCACCTCGCGGTGCTCGGCGACTGGCTGGCCTCCTACCGCGCCGACGAGCTGTTCGACGAGGACGGCAGGCTGCACGACGAAATCGCGGCGCTCGCGCCGAAGGGTCCGCTGCGGATGAGCGACAACCCGCACACCAACGGCGGGCTCCTGCTCAAGGATCTGCGCCTGCCCGACTTCCGGTCCTTCGGGGTGGACGTGCCCGCCCCCGGCGCAACGGTCGCCGAGGCCACCCGCGTCCTCGGCCAGTGGCTGACCGAGGTGATCCGCCTCAATCCCGACAACTTCCGCATCTTCGGTCCCGACGAGACCGCCTCGAACCGGTTGCAGGCCGTCTACGACGCCACCGACAAGCAGTGGAACGCCGATCTGGTCGGTCCCGAGGTCGACGAGCACCTGGCCCGGGTGGGGCGCGTGGTCGAGATGCTCTCCGAGCACCAGTGCCAGGGCTGGCTCGAGGGCTACCTGTTGACCGGCAGGCACGGGCTGTTCAACTGCTACGAGGCGTTCATCCACATCGTCGACTCGATGCTCAACCAGCACGCCAAGTGGCTGAAGGTCACCGACGAGATCCCGTGGCGGCGTCCCATCTCGAGCCTGAACTACCTTCTGTCCAGCCATGTCTGGCGCCAGGACCACAACGGGTTCTCCCATCAGGATCCCGGGTTCATCGACCACGTCGTCAACAAGAGCGCCCACGTGGTGCGGGTCTACCTGCCACCGGACGCCAACACGCTGCTGTCCACCTACGACCACTGCCTGCGCTCGCGCCAGTACGTCAACGTCGTGGTCTCCGGCAAGCAGCCCTCCCCGAACTTCCTGACCATGGAGCAGGCGATCGCGCACTGCACGCGCGGCCTCGGCATCTGGGAGTGGGCCGGCAGTGAGGTGCTCGGCACCGATCCCGACGTCGTGCTGGCCTCGGCGGGCGACATCCCGACGCTGGAGGCGCTCGCGGCCGCGGACATCCTGCGCCGGCACCTGCCCGACCTGAAGGTGCGGTTCGTCAACGTGGTGGACCTGATGCGGCTACAGGACGACACCGAACATCCGCACGGGCTGTCCAGCCGGAACTTCGACATGATCTTCACCACGGACAGGCCGATCATCTTCGCCTACCACGGCTACCCCTGGCTGATCCACCGGCTGACCTACCGGCGCACCGGTCACGCCAACCTGCACGTGCGCGGCTACAAGGAGGAGGGCACCACGACGACGCCGTTCGACATGGTGATGCTCAACGACCTCGACCGCTACCACCTGGTGATGGACGTCATCGACCGCGTTCCGTCACTGGGCTCCCGGTGCGCCACGCTGCGCCAGCAGATGGCCGACAAGCGCATCGCCGCCCGCGAGTACACCCGCGCCCACGGTGACGACATCGGTGAGGTCAAGGACTGGGTGTGGCCCGCCGCCCGGGAGTCCGGGTTCGGTGTCGGTGCCGCCGACGCCGCCGCCGACACCGGCGGCGACAACGAGTAGCTGAGCAGGGCCTCCGTTTCCGTTCGGTACCCTGGAGCGGTTATGTCTGACGTCAGCGTCATTTCCGACGAGCCCCACCCGCTGGTGGGGCAGTTGGCGGCGCTGCACCATTTCCGCACCTACGTCGACGTCGCGGTCGTCGTCGTCGTGCTGGCGCTGACCAACCTGCTCGCCCATTTCACGACGCCGTGGGCCAACGTCGCGGTGGTCCCGGTTGCCGCGGTCGTGCTGGTCGCGCTGGTGCGCTCCCGCGGGCTGGGCTGGTCGGAGCTGGGGCTGGGCCGCGAGCACTGGCGCTCGGGCGCCGGCTACGCGCTGGGCGCCGTGGGTCTGGTCGGCATCGTAATCGCGATTGGGGCGCTGCTGCCCTGGACCCGGCCGATGTTCCTCAACGACCACTACGCGACGCTGTCCGGCGCCCTGGTGGCCTCGATGATCATCATCCCGCTGCAGACCGTCATTCCCGAAGAGCTCGCGTTCCGCGGAGTCCTGCACGGCGCGCTGGACCGCGCCTGGGGCTTCCGCGGCGTCGCGGCGGCGGGTTCGCTGCTGTTCGGGCTGTGGCACATCGCGTCGTCGCTCGGGCTCACAGCGGGCAACGTCGGCTTCACCCGGGTCCTCGGCGGAGGGGTCTTCGGCATGGTCGCCGGCGTCGTCGGCGCCGTCCTCGCGACCGCCGCGGCCGGCTTCGTGTTCACCTGGCTGCGCCGCCGCAGCGGCAGTCTGATCGCGCCGATCGCACTGCACTGGTCGCTCAACGGGCTGGGCGCTCTCGCCGCGGCCCTGGTGTGGCACCTCAGCTGAGCGTCCGCCCGGCGCGCAGTCCCAGCATGCGGCGACCACCGGCGATCAATTCCGCGCGCAGCGCGTCGTCGTCGAGGCCGTCGAAGGGCAGGCCCACCGCGCCGGCGATCCCGGCCATGACGATCGCCGCCTTCACCTGACCTCGTGGGCCGGGGTCGGCGCCGGCGAGAAGGTCGATCTGGCGTCGCACGATCGCCGCCCACTCCGGCCGGGCGCGCAGGAAGTCGACGACGGCCGGGTCGCCGCTGAACACCGGGAACAGGTCGCGGTTGGCCACCGCGAGCGCGGCGTACCCGGTGAGCATGCGGTCCGCACGTGACCGCGGGGTGCGTTGCGACGCGGCGTGCTCGGTCAACTCGGCGACCCGTTCGATGAGTGGTTCGATGATCGCGCCCAGAAGGTCGTCGCGCGTCCGGAAATGGTGGTAGATGGCCGATTTCGTGAAGCCGAGCTCATCGGAGATCATCTGCAGCGACGTCGCCGCGACACTGTGCTTCCTGAAGAGTTCGATCGCGACATCCATGAGGCGCGCACGGGTCGATCCGTCGTCGGCGGCACCACCGTTGTTCCTACGGCTGACCATCCGTACAGGTTACTCCTGTACGTTTGGTCAGGAATCCGCATGCTGAGAGAGAAGGAATGTCTCATGCCCGTCGACTTCGGCAAGAGCCGCCGGACCCCCTTCGACCTGTCCGGCAAGGTCGTGGTCGTCGTGGGCGGAGGGCAGATGTCCGGACCCAAGATCGGCAACGGCCGGGCCAGCGCCATCGTCGCGGCGCGCCACGGTGCCGAGGTCGTGGTCGTCGACATCGACCCGGGCAGCGCCGCCCAGACCGTCGACGCGATCACCGCCGAGGGTGGCCTCGCCTATGCGCTCGAGGCCGACGTCTCCGAGGAACAGGACTGCCGCCGGATCTTCGACGTCGCGGTGGAGCGCAGTGGGCGCGTCGACGGCATGGTGTACAGCGTGGCGATCAACCCGCCTTTCGACATCGCGACGAACACCATGGCGCGCACCGACTTCCACCACGGCATCGACGTCAACCTGCTCGGCTGCTACTACTGCAATCTCCACGGCGCGCAGGCCATGCAACGCAACGACGGCGATACGACGGGCAGCATCGTCAACATCTCGTCGATCGCCAGCATCAAGAACGAGATCGGGCTGAACATCGGGATCATGCCGTACACGCTGGGCAAGTGCGGGCTGAACCACATCACCGAGCTGACCGCGGTGCAGTTCGCCGGCGCCGGCATCCGGGCGAACACGCTGATGCTCGGGCCGATCGATTCGACGCTGGGTACTCACGACGCACAGTCACTGTTCGGCCTCGACCCGACCGAGGTCGACGAGGTCTACCGTGACACCGTCCGGCTCAAGATGGGGCGTGCCACCGCGTGGGAGACCGGCTACGCCGTGCTCTACCTGCTGGCCGACGAGTCGCGGTTCATGACCGGTCAGCAGATCCGGCTCGACGGCGGCGCCACCGTCGTGCGGTGAGCGTGAGCTAAACCCTGCGCTTCTGCACCATGCCGACGATCCACAGCAGGATCACCGCACCGAGGATCGCGGTGAACAGCGTGAACCACCACCCTCCCCCGGCGGTGTCGAGGAAGAAGCTCAGCAGGAAGCCGCCGATCAGTGCGCCGATGACGCCGATGACGATGTTCATCAGGATGCCCGAGCCGGACCCCTTGACGATCTTCCCGGCAATCCAGCCGGCGATCGCGCCGATGATGATGTAACCGATCCAGCCCACGCTCGTCTGCGTCGACGAACGGGCGAGAAATTCGGTTGCCGCCATGATCTCCATGAGGATCTCCTGCCTGTTGCCAGCCAGGCCCGGAGCAGCCGCGCCCAGGCCCTCACCCAGATATAGCGGGCGAAGGTAACGGTTCGGCCATGCAATCGGAAACGATCACACGCGAATCATCGGTCAGGCGGGCGGCAGCATCCCCGGGGCCGCGTTCGGATCGACCGGAACCGGCACACCCACGGCCGGCCGCGGCGGCGGCGCGTTGGGATCGGCCGGCGGCGGAGCGGCGTTCGGGTCGCCCGGCGCGGGCGGCGGCGGAGGAGGCGGCGTCCAGGGCCGGATCGAGTTGGCCAGCGTCACCGCTTCGTTCTGCGGGATCGGGTTGGTCGCGGTGCCGAGCCAGACGACGAACCAGCGCTCGGGAGCCCGTTGCCCGCGCGGGGTTCCCGGTGCGGTCGGCGCACCGACCACTCCGGCCCAGATCTGGCCGTTCGGCTTGTTGGTGTCGGTGAACTTCACCTCGTAGGACGACGCGACGCCGGTCATGCCGTTGGCGTTGAGCGGAACCGTCTGCTGGTTGATCCGGGTGCCCGGGAACGGCATGAAGAATTCACCCATGTCCGACGCCAGGCGCTGAGCCGCCTTCGTGTTGTCGGTCTCGGCGCCGGCGAACAGCTTCAGGTCGAGACGGCCGAGCAGCACGCTGGTGTCGTTGGGCGCCTGCGCGTCCGGCGGTGATCCCGCCGGCGGCAGCTTGTTCAGCAGCGCCTGGCCGTAGGAGAGCTGGGCGGCGTCGGCCACCTTCCAACCCGCGGGCACGACGTAGCTGAACCCGCCGGCGGCGTTGTCGACCCGTCCCGGCTCGGGGGCCGGCGCAGGCGCGGGCGCGGGCGCGGCGGGATCCGCAGGCGGTGCCGGCGGGGGCGGCGGCGCGTTCGGGTCGGCGGGAGGCGGCGGCGGCGCATTCGGGTCGGCGGGAGGCGGCGGCGCATTCGGGTCGGCGGGAGGCGGAACCGGAGCGTTGGGATCGGCCGGGGGCGGCGGCGCCGCAGGGGGCGGCGCGTCCTGTGCCGTCGGGGGCGGCGCGGGCGCCGGCGCAGGTGCCGGCTGGGCCCCCGCCACGGCGGGGAACGTCAGCGCGGCCACGGTGGCGCCGGTGAGGGCGACCAGCCCGACCGAGGTCGGCAGGCTCCTGCGGCGGGGGGAAGGCACGTCTCGCTCATGCATGGGGAAGAAACTACCGTGTTACAGCCGTGACGCAAGTGTGAGTAGCTGTGAATGTGCCAAATTGTGACATTGCTAATCTGGGCATATATACACGTCAGACAGATTTGCATGGTTGCTGGCATGCCGAGCGCCCCGCGCGTGGCGCGGGGTGCGGCGCCGACGCCGTGCAGCGTCGACGATGGGTTGATCGCGGTGCGGGCCCGAGTCGTTACCGCGCGCGGCGCGTCAGTGTCCGGCGGCTAGCTACCGTCCAGTAACATGGGCCCGACTCGCTGGGGTTCAGCGCCGAACACAACAGGAGGCCGATGATGGATGTCTTGATCACGGGATGCGACACCGACCTGGGGCGCGCGATCGCCGAGAACTTCAGCCACGCCGGGCACCGGGTGATCGTCGCGGGACGTCACCGCGACGACCTGGAGGTGCTGGCCAAGGAACTGGACGCGGACGCCATCGTCGTCGACATGGCCGATCCGGCGTCGATCGCGGCGGCGCAGGATCAGTTCCCGGCGTACCTCGACACCGTGATCAACGTGCCCGCACCCACCTGGAACGGCGGTGACCCGCGGGCCTACACGCTCGCCGACCACGCCGCCGAATGGCGCGGACTCTTCGACGCCGGTCTGCTCTCGGCCGTGCTCGCCGTGCAGGTCCTCGGCGATCAGCTGCGCTCGGGTGGCTCGATCGTCACGGTCATCGGCGACGCACTGCGAGAAGGCAGCGCCGCAGCGGCGGTCAAGGCCGCGGTTTCGGACTGGACGGCCGGGCAGGCGCACTACTTCGGCATCCGCGGGATCACCGTCAACGCGGTGGCCATGGGACGCGGGGCCGAGCCCGGCTACGAAGGCCTCGGCACCACCTCGCCGTCGGTGAGCGCGGAGATCGCCCGGCTGTCGCTGTTCCTGACGACGCCCGCGGCCCGGCACATCACCGGGCAGACCCTGCACGTCAGCCACGGTGCGCTCGCCAACTTCGGCTGAGGACGACGATCAAGCGCTGAGGACGACGATCAAGCGGCGAGGCGCGAGCCGCCGCAACGGCGAACGGGCACGGTTTATTCCGCGCTTCGCGCCGAGTGAAACGGCGGACGACGGCCGCCGCGCAGTGCGTAGGGTCGGTCCCGTGACGATTCGACTCGGGCTTCAGATCAACAACTTCTCGTACGGAACCGGCGTCGGGGAACTGTTCCCCACCGTCGTCGCTCAGGCGAAAGAAGCCGACAGCTCCGGCTTCGACTCCGTGTTCCTGATGGACCACTTCTACCAACTGCCGGGGATCGGCACCTACGACCAGCCGATGCTCGAGGCGTACACCGCGCTCGGCGCACTGGCCGCCGCGACCGACACCGTGCAGCTGGGCACCCTGGTCACCGGCAACACCTACCGCAACCCCACGCTGCTGGCGAAGGCGATCACCACGCTCGACGTGATCAGCGCCGGCCGCGCGATCCTGGGCATCGGCACCGGGTGGTTCGAGCTCGAGCACGACCAACTCGGCTACGAGTTCGGCACCTTCACCGATCGCTTCGAGAAGCTCGGCGAAGCGCTGCAGATCATCCTGCCGATGCTCGCGGGTGAGCGCCCCACCGTCACCGGCAAGCACTACCGCACGCAGGAGGCGCTGGCCAATCCCCGCTTCCGCGACCACATTCCGCTGATGATCGGCGGTAGCGGCGAGAAGAAGACCATTCCGCTTGCGGCCAGGCACTTCGACCACCTCAACGTGATCGCCGGTTTCGACGAGCTGGCCCGCAAGGTGGACGTCGTCAAGCAGCGCTGCGAGGAGATCGACCGCGACCCCGCGGCGCTGGAGACCAGCATGCTCATCGGCGCGGTCGTCGGCGACGGCGTGACCCCGGACATGATCCCGGAGGACTTCCGGCAGCGGATGGTCGCAGGCAGCGTCGACGACGTGGCCGAGCAGATCCAGACCAAGGTGCTCGACGCAGGCATCGACGGGGTGATCCTGTTCGTCCCGACCCAGACCGTCGGCTACCAGCCGGGCCAGATCGCTGCCCTTGGCGAGGCACTCAAGCCGCTGGTCACGGGGTGAGTCGGCGCGGTGGGGCATCTCACCGCGCCGCCCGGAAGCGCGGCCGCTAAGGTTCTGGTTGTTCTGAATGGGTAAAGAAGTTCCGGCAAGGACACCCGAGAGCACCGTGCACAGGAGTAGCCATGACCCATCCCGGAGCCATCGCATCCGATCGCCACAAGGTGGTCATCATCGGATCGGGATTCGGCGGGCTGACCGCGGCCAAGACCCTCAAGAGGGCTGACGTCGACATCAAGATGATCGCCCGCACCACCCATCACCTGTTCCAGCCGCTGCTGTATCAGGTGGCGACGGGCATCATCTCCGAGGGCGAGATCGCGCCGGCGACCCGGGTGATCCTGCGCAAGCAGAAGAACGCGCAAGTGCTGCTCGGTGACGTCACCGGCATCGACCTGAAGACCAACACCGTGCGCTCGGAGTTGCTGGGCCACACCTACATCACGCCGTTCGACAGCCTGATCGTCGCCGCAGGCGCGGGCCAGTCCTATTTCGGCAACGACCACTTCGCCGAGTGGGCGCCGGGCATGAAGTCGATCGACGACGCGCTGGAACTGCGCGGGCGGATCCTGGGCGCATTCGAACAGGCCGAGCGGTCCAGCGACCCGGCCCGGCGCGAGAAGCTGCTGACGTTCGTGGTCGTCGGCGCCGGCCCGACAGGTGTCGAAATGGCCGGGCAGATCGCCGAATTGGCGGACCAGACGCTCAAAGGCGCTTTCCGGCACATCGATTCGACCAAGGCGCGGGTGATCCTGCTCGACGCCGCGCCGGCGGTGCTGCCGCCGATGGGCGAGAAACTCGGCAAGAAGGCCCAAGCCCGGCTGGAGAAGATGGGCGTGGAGATCCAGCTCAACGCCATGGTGACCGACGTCGACCGCAACGGCATCACGGTCAAGGACCCCGACGGCAAGATCCGCCGCATCGAGGCGGCCTGCAAGGTGTGGTCGGCCGGCGTGTCGGCCAGCCCACTGGGCCGCGACCTGGCGGAGCAGTCCGGGGTGGAACTCGACCGTGCCGGCCGCGTCAAGGTGCTGCCCGACCTCTCGATCCCCGGTCACCCCAACGTGTTCGTCGTCGGCGACATGGCGGCGGTGGAAGGCGTGCCGGGCATGGCGCAGGGCGCCATCCAGGGCGGCAAGTACGCCGCCAAGGCGATCATGTCGGGGCTCAAGGGCGCCGACCCCGCCGAGCGCGAACCGTTCAACTACTTCGACAAGGGCTCGATGGCCACGGTGTCGAAGTACAGCGCGGTGGCCAAGGTGGGCCCGCTCGAATTCGGCGGCTTCATCGCCTGGCTGGCGTGGCTGGTGCTGCACCTGGTCTACCTCGTCGGGTTCAAGACCAAGATCGCCACGCTGCTGTCGTGGACGGTGACGTTCCTTGGCAGCAACCGCGGTCAGCTCACGATCACCGAGCAGCAGGCCTACGCGCGCACGCGGATCGAGGAACTCGAGGAGATCGCCGCAGCCGTCGAGGAGAAAGCGGCCAGTTAGAGCCGCTCCCCCTGCCAGGTGGCCAGGCAGCCACCGCCGGCCAGCGCCAAGGCGACGCCGGCTGTGCACGCGTCGGTTGCGGGATAGTGCAGTTCGCTGACACATGCCCGGGGCGCGGCGATCTCGTCGTCGGCGAACGAGCCGTTGCCGATCTCGATCCGGTGGCGCAGCAGTGCGACGCCGTCCACGTCGGCGTGCAGAGACCCCGACCAGTAGCCGTCGCGCTCCCCTGTCCTGCCGATCTGAACGCGTTCGCGCAGCCGCAGCGATGCGCCGGTGCTCAGCGCCAGCCGCGTCGACGTCACGTGTCGCGACAGGCCCGCGACGATCGTCGGCTGCGGGTCGAGATCCAGGACGCCGGCCACCTCCAGGTCCCAGCTGGCGTGCGACTCGGTGGTCAGGGCGCCGGGCAGCGCCATCGTCGCCGCGGCCGTGCGCACCGCCAGCCGGGCGCCCGCCTCCACCACCACGCGCAGCCGGATCGCGTCACCGCCCAGCGGGGTGGCCGCGGCGGATACCAGATGCACCGTGTCGGGCTCGGTCCGCCGGGCGGCGATCCCGCCCGCACACTCGAGGTGGGGTGAGCGGCCGGCGCGGGCGACGATCAGCACGTCGGAGCGCATCTACACTGCCTGCGCGACCCGCAGCTGCTCGCGCACCCACTCCAGCACCGGTCCCGCGGTGGGATCGGCGGTCAGCGAGATCAGCGCGAACGGACGGTCCCCCCGCGCGGCTGCGGCGTCGCGGCGCATCACGCCCAGATCTGCGCCCACCATGGGCGCCAGGTCGGTCTTGTTGATCACCAGCAGATCCGAGAACGTCACGCCGGGCCCGCCCTTGCGGGGCACCTTGTCGCCGCCGGCCACGTCGATGACGAAGATCTGCACGTCGATCAGACCGGACGAGAACGTCGCGGTGAGGTTGTCGCCGCCGGACTCGACCAGGATCAGATCCAGCCGGTCGTGCGCGGCGATCAGGTCGTCGATGGCGTCAAGGTTCGCCGTGATGTCGTCGCGGATCGCCGTGTGCGGACAGCCGCCGGTCTGCACCGCGGCGATGCGGTCGTCGGGCAGCACGGCGTTGCGGCGCAGGAAGTCCGCGTCCTCGGTGGTGTAGATGTCGTTGGTCAGCACCGCCAGGGACAGCTCGTCGCGCAACGTGCGGCACAGGGCGGCCACCAGTGCCGTCTTGCCGGACCCCACCGGACCGCCGACGCCGATCCGCAGCGGTTCGTCGGGCCGGCGCGCGCGGCGGGGTCGGTCGGCGTGGCCGTGCGACTCGCCGACTCCGTCGATGAGATGTGGTGGCATAACGGCTCTTTCGGATCAGGACGCGAACAGCGGACGGTCACGGTCGAGGTGGCGTTGGGCGAGGATGTCGAGCAGCGGGTCGGACAAGTCGGCGAGTTCCTTGACGGCCTCGGCGGCGGTCCGCTCACACAGCGGCGCCAGCGCGAACGTCAGCGCCGCGACGTCACCCGGATCGAGTGCGAGCAGACGCTGGCCGGCGGTCGCCGATCCGGTCATCGTCGTGTAGACGACCGACAGCGCGGTCTGCCCGGGGGTCAGTCCGCTCGCCCGGCCCACCGCGCCCGCGGCGACCGCCAGATGCGGCGTGGCGCCGAGGGCGTCCCAGTCGGTGTCCGGCCACACCCGCCGGGCCAGTCGCACCAGCCCGCGGCCCTGGGCCCGCGACGCCGCGCGGGCGGCCGGAGCCGGTGTGCGCGCGTCGGTTTCGGTGTCACCGGTCCCTGCGGCGACGGCGGTCAACGCGCCTTCGTGGACGGCGGCGGCCAGCGACGCGGCGACCAGTCCGGTGGTGCGGATGCGCCTGCCGAGGTAGGCGCGCAGCGTCGCGAGGTCGGCGACCAGACCGCTGGTCACAGCCTCCTCGATGCCCCCCGAATGAACGTGCCCGCCGGTGGGCAGCCGCGAATCGGCGAGGACGAGCAGGGTGGCGAGGGTGTCCATCAGAACAGGAAGAACCGTTGCGCCATGGGCAGTTCCGCGGCGGGCTGCTCCTGCCACACCTCGCCGTCGATGCGGACGGTGAACGTGTCCGGGTCGACCTCGATGTCGGGAAGCGCGTCGTTGAGCGGCATCTGCGCCTTACCCGCGGCGCGGACGTTGCCCACGGCGACGAGCCTGCGCCGCACCGCGATCCGGTCGGCCAGCCCGTCCTCGAGCGCCTGTGGGGCGACGAAGTGCACCGAGGTCGCGGCGGCCGCGGCGGGCGCGGCGCCGAACATCGGCCGTGGCAGCACCGGCTGCGGGGTGGGGATGGAGGCGTTGGCGTCGCCCATCGCCGCCCAGGCGATCATGCCGCCCTTGAGCACGGCGTGCGGACGGACCCCGAAGAACGCCGGCTCCCACAGCACGAGGTCGGCCAGCTTGCCCACCTCGACCGAGCCGATCTCGTGGTCCATCCCGTGCGCGACCGCCGGGCAGATCGTGTACTTGGCGACATACCGTCGCGCCCTGGTGTTGTCGGCCCGGGTGTCCCCCGGCAGGAAGCCGCGGCGGCGCTTCATCACGTGCGCGGTCTGCCACGTCCGCAGCACCACCTCGCCGATGCGGCCCATCGCCTGGGCGTCGCTGCCGATCATCGAGATCGCCCCGATGTCGTGCAGCAGGTCCTCGGCCGCGATCGTGGAGGGCCGGATGCGGCTCTCGGCGAACGCGAGATCCTCGGGCACGCTGGGGTTGAGGTGGTGGCACACCATCAGCATGTCGAGATGCTCGTCGAGGGTGTTGACGGTGTGCGGACGGGTCGGATTGGTGGAACTGGGCAGCACATTGGGCTTGCCGGCCACGGTGATGATGTCCGGTGCGTGTCCCCCGCCCGCGCCCTCGGTGTGATAGGCGTGGATCGAACGGCCTTTGATCGCGGCGAGGGTGTCCTCGACGAAGCCCGCCTCGTTGAGGGTGTCGGTGTGGATGTTGGCCTGCACGCCGGCGGCCTCGGCCACGCCGAGGCAGGCGTCGATGGCCGCGGGGGTGGTGCCCCAGTCCT
Organism: Mycolicibacterium psychrotolerans; assembly: GCF_010729305.1. Lineage (NCBI taxonomy): Bacteria > Bacillati > Actinomycetota > Actinomycetes > Mycobacteriales > Mycobacteriaceae > Mycobacterium > Mycolicibacterium psychrotolerans. The sequence continues at coordinate 3,658,030 of NZ_AP022574.1, forward strand.
CATGCAGCTTGAAACCTGCTGCGCCGCCTCGTAACTGCTCCCACATCGCCTCGGCGCTGACGGTGTTGCCCTTGCCGAGAAGCGCGACGTTGAGCGGCCAGGTGTCGAGCGCCTCGAGCATCCGGGCCAGGTGCCACGACCCCGGGGTGACCGTGGTGGCCTTGCTGCCCTCGGCGGGGCCGGTACCGCCGGCGACGATCGTCGTGATGCCGCCGCCGAGGGCCTCCTCCATGATCTGCGGGCAGATCAGGTGCACGTGGCAGTCGATCGCCCCCGCGGTGACGATGCGGCCGTTGCCGGCGATGACCTCCGTCGACGGTCCGACCACGAGGTCGGGGTGCACCCCCGACATGATGTCCGGATTGCCGGCCTTGCCGATTGCGACGATGCGGCCGTCGCGGATTCCGATGTCGGCCTTGATGATCCCCCAGTAGTCGAGGATGATCGCGCCGGTGATGACGGTGTCGGGTGCGCCGTCGGTACGGGTGGCGCGCGACTGGCCCATCGACTCCCGCAGCACCTTGCCGCCGCCGAACACCGCCTCGTCGCCTGCGAGTGTCGGACCGCCGCTGCGATCCTCGGTGATCTCGACGAACAGGTCGGTGTCGGCCAGTCGGATGCGGTCGCCGGTCGTCGGGCCGTAGAGGGCCGCGTAGCGGGCCCTCGGCAGTGCGCTCATCGCGGGTCCAATCTGCCGGGCGGGTCGAGGCTCAGGCCGTACACCTCGCGGGTGCCGCGCAACGGCACCAGCGCCACGCGCTGGGCGACGCCGGGCTCGAACCGGATCGCGGTGCCCGCGGGGATGTCGAACCGGTGCCCATGCGCGGCGGAGCGGTCGAACTGCAGGGCTGAATTGGCTTGCGGCACATGGACATGGCTGCCGACCTGCACGGGCCGGTCGCCGGTGTTGACGATGTCGAGTTCGAGCCGCTGCGCGCCGGCGTTGATCTCGATGTCGCCGTCGCCGAAGATGATCTCTCCGGGAATCATCGCTGCCGCCTCACGGGATCGGGTCGTGGACGGTGACGAGCTTGGTGCCGTCGGGGAAGGTGGCTTCGACCTGGACGTCGTGCAGCATCTCGGGGATACCGTCCATCACCTCGTCGCGGCCGAGCACCGCGCGGCCGCTGACCATCAGCTCGGCCACGGTCCGGCCGTCCCGGGCTCCCTCGAGGATGTGGTCGGTGATCACCGCGACGGCCTCGGGATGGTTGAGCCGCAGGCCGCGGGCCTGCCTGCGGCGGGCCAGTTCGGCCGCATACGAGATCAGCAGCCGTTCCTGTTCATGCGGGGTCAGGCGCATAGTGGGCGATCCTGCCACGCCGCGCGACAGTCAGCAGCGCACGCGCGTGCGCTACTCCTCGGGCAGGTTCTGCAGCCGGACCTGACCGCGGGCCACCAGCCGGTCGGACGCGTCGGTGAGGGTCACCAGCCACAACTGCTGGCGGCGGCCGCGGTGAATCGGCGTGGACGTCGCGGTCACGGTGCCGGTCTTGATCGCGCGCAGGAAGTCGGTGTTGTTGTTGACGCCGACGACGTGGCCGCCCCCGTTTTGGGAGAGCCACACCTGGCCCGAGACGCTGGCCATGCTCTCGATCACCGCGCAGTAGACGCCGCCGTGCACGATTCCCCAGGGCTGCAACAGCTTCTCGGTGATCTCCAGCGTGGCGCGTCCGCCGTCGGGGCTCATGTCGAGATAGGTGAGGCCCAGTTCTTTGTCGAAGCCGCCGCCGACTCCATCGGGAAGATCAGTCACGGATCGTGTCTACACGTATGCCGTCGTGCCCCGAAAAGGGGGGACGGGCCCCACGCGGGAGCGTGGGGCCCGTCCTTCGGTCGGACCGGGGGTCTCTGCAGCCCTCAGGACTCCGGCGCGGTCCGGTGGTTCTCGGCGGTTCTCCGTGGTGCGATGGCCGCTCCATAAATATAGGCAAGGCTGCCCTAATAGAGCAAGGGCTTCCCCGCATTCGGCCGTGCGGTTCCGCGCACCGGGGCGCCGAAGCCGACGAGCGCGTCGAGCACCGCCTGGGCGCGCCGCATGCTCACCACCTCGCTGGTGCCCGCCAGCACCGGGATACGGGTGGCCGCGCCGACGGTGGCCACCCCGACGCCATGCCACATCGCCGCGACCGGCATCGCACCTCCGCTCACTGCCGCGAGCCGGCCGAACAGCGGCGCCAGGGCGCGGTGGCTGCGATGGGCGACCCAGGTCGTCAGCGCCGCCTCGCTCGGCAACGCGACGATCCCGTCGTCGACGACCGCGGCGCGGCCGTCGAACATCGGATCGTCGGGCAGGGCGCGCAGCGTCGGATCCGCCACCCCCACCCAGTCGATGGCGCCCTCGGAGTCGACATGCACCCAGAGGTTCTCCGGACCGGTGTCCCAGGCGCGGCCCTCCAGCGCCAGCAACGGGATCACGCGCCCGACCACGACGTGGGCGAAGGTGGCCGCGAGCTGCTGGGTCACCGCGGCCGCGCCGGCCGTCTCGGCCCGGGCCGCGTCGTACATCCCGCTCAGTCGATCAGTGGTGAGCAACTCCGCCAGCGGCCACCACCGCCGCCGGGAGAGGTCCCCCATCACCGCGACGCCGTACACCCGCGGGCACTCGCGGTAGAGCTCTCGCAGCCGCCGGCTGGACTCGTGGATCGGCAGCGTGCGCCGGATCAACATGCTCGCGATCAGGGGATCGTCCACCAGGACCGTCACGGCGCCTCCACTCAAGTTAGGTTAGGCTTACTATAATCACCAATGCATGAGAGGGGGCCACCGGCTGTGATCGGACTCACAACGCTCGACGGCACGACGCACAGAGGTGCTGACGTTGCTCGACGCAGCGACGTGCGCAGGCCCACCGCCGGTTCGCAGGAATTTGATACGACACGCGGTAGTAATCCCGTAGTAGGCTCGAAACCACCGCCGGTAGGAGAGAAACGGAAGATGGCCAAGCTGACACGGCTCGGAGAGCTCGAGCGCTCCGTGATGGATCACCTGTGGTCCGCGGGCGACCCGCAAACCGTACGGCAGGTGCATGAAGCCCTGTCAGCGCGCCGCGAGCTCGCCTACACGACGATCATGACCGTGCTGCAGAGGCTGGCCAAGAAGAACCTCGTGGTGCAGCATCGCGACGACCGTGCCCACCGCTATGCGCCCACGCATGGCCGTGACGAACTGGTCGCCGGCCTGATGGTCGATGCCCTCGACCAGGCCGCCGACTCGGGCAGCCGCGAGGCCGCGCTGGTGCATTTCGTGGAGCGCGTCGGCGCCGACGAGGCCGCCGCGCTTCGCCGCGCGCTGGCAGAACTCGAGGACAAACACCGCGCGCACCCACCCGGTGGCGAGCAAGGCACCGGCTGAGAGACACTGACAGCGTGTCCGCGCTGGCCTTCACCACCGTCGCCCTGCTGCTGTCGGGGCCGGTGCCTGCGATGCTGGCACGCGCCACCTGGCCGCTGCGGGCCCCCCGCGCCGCGATCGTGCTCTGGCAGTCGATCGCACTGGCCGCGGTGCTCTCCTTCTTCTCCGCGGGTATCGCGATCGCCAGCCGGCTTTTCGAGCCCGGCCCGGACGGGCGCCCCACCGCGACGATCGTCACCGCGTACGACGACCTCGGGTGGGCACTGTGGACCACCTACGTCGTCGTCTTCGCGCTGACCCTCGTCGTCGGAGCCCGGCTGATCGTCTCGATCCTGCAGGTGGCGATCGCCACCCGTCGCCGCCGCGCCCACCACCGCATGATCGTCGACCTCGTCGGCGCCCACCCCACCCGGCCGATGGCGGCCAGCGGCGTGCGCATCCTGCACGTCGCGCAGCCGCTGGCGTACTGCCTGCCAGGGGTGCGCAGCCGTGTCGTGGTCAGCGATGGCGCGCTGAACACGTTGGCGGACAACGAGATGTCGGCCATCCTGTCGCACGAGCGGGCGCATCTGCGGGCCCGGCACGACCTGGTGCTGGAGATGTTCACCGCGGTGCACGCCGCTTTCCCCCGCATCGTGCGCAGCGCACATGCGCTCAACGCGGTGCGCCTGCTCATCGAGGCGCTCGCCGACGACGCCGCCGTCCGCCACACCGGCCCCACTCCCCTGGCCCGCGCGCTGGTCGCCTGCGCGGCCGGACACACCCCGCGCGGCGCGCTGGCGGCGGGCGGGCCCACCACGGTGGTGCGGGTTCGCCGGCTGGGCGGCGCGCCGAACAGCCGCGCCGTCGCCGCGTGCGCCTACGTCTGCGCAGCGACGGTGCTGGTGCTGCCGACCGTCGCGCTGGCGGTGCCGTGGCTGACCGAGCTGCACCGCCTGTTCAGTGCCCTTTGAATGTCCTCCAGCTGCCCTCCAGCTCTGCTCGATCCCCCACAACCGCACAACGAAAGGCTGTCCGCATGACCGACTCCGCCACCCCCACGACCGGTACCGCGCAGATCGGCGTCACCGGCCTCGCGGTCATGGGGTCGAATCTCGCGCGCAACTTCGCCCGGCACGGCTACACCGTGGCGCTGCACAACCGCTCGATCGCCAAGACCGACGCGCTGCTGGCCGAGCACGGCTCCGACGGCACGTTCGTGCGCAGCGAGACCATCGCCGAGTTCCTCGACGCGCTGGAGAAGCCGCGGCGGGTGATCATCATGGTCAAGGCCGGCGATCCGACCGACGCCGTGATCAACGAGCTCGCCGACGCGATGGAATCCGGCGACATCATCATCGACGGCGGCAACGCGCTCTACACCGACACCATCCGCCGCGAGAAGGCGATGCGCGAGCGCGGACTGCACTTCGTCGGCGCGGGCATCTCCGGCGGCGAGGAGGGCGCGCTGAACGGGCCGTCGATCATGCCCGGCGGGCCCGTCGAGTCCTACAAGAGCCTGGGCCCGCTGCTGGAAGAGATCTCCGCACACGTCGACGGCGTGCCCTGCTGCACCCACATCGGCCCCGATGGCGCTGGCCACTTCGTCAAGATGGTGCACAACGGCATCGAGTACTCCGACATGCAGCTCATCGGCGAGGCGTACCAGCTGCTGCGCGACGGGCTGGGCAAGACAGCTCCCGAGATCGCCGACGTGTTCGCCGAGTGGAACACCGGCGACCTGGACAGCTTCCTGATCGAGATCACCGCGCAGGTGCTCCGCCAGACCGACGCCAAGACCGGCAAGCCCCTCGTCGACGTCATCCTGGACGAGGCCGAGCAGAAGGGCACCGGCCGCTGGACGGTGAAGTCGGCGCTCGACTTGGGCGTCCCGGTGACCGGCATCGCCGAGGCCGTGTTCGCCCGGGCGCTGTCGGGCTCGGTCGCCCAGCGGAAGGCCACCACCGGTCTTGCCTCCGGCGAGCTCGGCGACAAGCCCAGCGACGCAGCGCAATTCGTCGACGACGTCAGCAAGGCGCTGTACGCCTCGAAGATCATCGCCTACGCGCAGGGCTTCAACCAGATCCAGGCAGGCAGCGCCGAGTACGACTGGAACATCACCCCGGGCGACATGGCCACGATCTGGCGCGGCGGCTGCATCATCCGGGCCAAGTTCCTCAACCGGATCAAAGAGGCGTTCGACGAGAACCCCGACCTGCCGACGCTGATCGCCGCCCCGTACTTCCGCGAGGCCATCGAGTCGGGCATCGACAGCTGGCGGCGCGTCGTGGCGACCGCCACCCGGCTGGGCATCCCGATCCCCGGGTTCGCCTCGGCACTGTCCTACTACGACGCGCTGCGCACCGAGCGGCTGCCCGCCGCGCTGACCCAGGGCCTGCGCGACTTCTTCGGCGCGCACACCTACGGCCGCACCGACACCGACCCTGCCAAGCGCTTCCACACGCTGTGGAGCGGCGACCGCGGCGAGATCGAGGCCTGAGCCTGACGATCACAATGTCGTCGTGAGAGCGCCGTCGTGCAGATATGTGCGTGGCTCCGCTCTCGGGGTGACATTGCGACCGCAGCGAGATCGAGGCCTGAGCCTGCGCCACTAGACTCGGGGCGTGAAGTTCCTCGATGACCCGCCGTACGACCTGACCTACAACGACGTCTTCATCGTGCCGGGCCGCTCGCAGGTCACCTCCCGCTTCGACGTGGACCTGTCCACGGTCGACGGGTCGGGCACGACGATCCCGGTGGTGGTGGCCAACATGACTGCCGTCGCGGGCCGCCGGATGGCCGAGACCGTCGCCCGCCGCGGGGGCATCGTGGTTCTGCCGCAGGACCTTCCGGCGGCCGCGGTGCACCACACCGTCGACTTCGTCAAGAGCCGGGACACGGTCGTCGACACCCCGGTGACGCTGTCACCGGACGACTCGGTGTCCGATGCCTGCGCGCTGATCAACAAGCGGGCCCACGGCGCGGCCGTCGTGGTCGACGACAACCGTCCGATCGGACTGGTGACCGAGTCGGTGTGCAGCGGCGTGGACCGCTTCACCCGGGTCCGCGACGTGGCCGTCCGGGATTTCGTCAACGCGCCGGTGGGCACCGACCCGCGCAAGGTGTTCGACCTGCTCGAACACGCGCCGGTCGCCGTCGCCGTGCTCACCGACGCCGACGGCGCGCTGGCCGGTGTGCTCACCCGCACGGGCGCCATCCGTGCCGGCATCTACACCCCCGCGCTCGACGACCGCGGGCGCCTGCGCATCGCCGCCGCGGTCGGCATCAACGGCGACGTCGCCGCCAAGGCCCGTGCGCTCGTCGAGGCCGGCGCCGACCTGCTGGTCATCGACACCGCGCACGGCCACCAGGTCAAGATGCTCGACGCGATCGCCGCGGTCGCCGCGCTGGACCTCGGGGTGCCGTTGGCCGCCGGCAACGTCGTCTCGGCGCAGGGCACGCGCGACCTGATCGCCGCCGGCGCCTCGATCGTGAAGGTCGGCGTCGGCCCCGGCGCCATGTGCACCACCCGCATGATGACCGGCGTGGGCCGCCCGCAGTTCTCCGCGGTCGTCGAATGTGCCGCTGCGGCAAAAGAACTCGGTGGACATGTGTGGGCCGACGGCGGGGTGCGCCACCCCCGCGACGTCGCGCTGGCGCTCGCGGCCGGAGCGTCGAACGTGATGATCGGCTCCTGGTTCGCCGGCACCTACGAATCCCCCGGAGACCTGCTGCACGACCGCGACAACCAGCCGTTCAAGGAGAGCTACGGCATGGCCTCCAAGCGGGCCGTGGCCGCCAGGACCGCTGCCGACAGCGCGTTCGACCGGGCCCGCAAGGCGCTGTTCGAGGAGGGCATCTCGACGTCGCGGATGAACCTCGATCCGGTGCGCGGCGGAGTCGAAGACCTGCTCGACCACATCACCTCCGGGGTGCGCAGCACGTGCACCTACGTCGGCGCCGCCACACTGCCCGAACTGCACGAGAAGGTGGTGCTCGGCGTGCAGTCAGCGGCCGGTTTCGCCGAAGGGCACCCGCTGCCCACCGGCTGGTGAGGCATAGGCCAGCACGTCGCCGGCCACCTCGACGGTGACCACGCTGTCACCGGCCAGCTCGGTCCGCCCCGGATGCCGCATGCGCACCGCGGTGCCGTCGGAGAGCATCAGCTCCACCGCGGTGTCCGCGCCGTAGAACCGGCACGCCGTCACACGGGCGGGCACTCCCTCGGCGCCGATGCGCAGCTGCTCGGGGCGCAGCACCACCACCGCGGCGCCGTCGGCCACCGGCAGCCGCGGGCGAAGCCGCCCCAGCGCAGTCTGCACGACCCCTGCCGCGGACGTGCCGGTCAACTCCACCGTGGCGCCGACGAACCGGGCCGCGGCCAGGCTGGCCGGCCGCTCGTAGAGGTCGGCGGGAGTGCCGTGCTGGGCCACCGTCCCGTCGATGAGCAGGGCCACCGAGTCGGCGAGCGACAGCGCTTCGGACTGATCGTGGGTGACCAGCACCGCCGTCGTCCCGGTGTCGCGCAGGATCGTCGCGATGTCCTCACGGACCCGCGTCCGCAGACCCGCGTCCAGTGCGGCGAACGGTTCGTCGAGCAACAGCACCCGCGGCCGGGCTGCCAGCGCGCGCGCCAGCGCGACCCGCTGCTGCTGGCCACCGGAGATCTCGTGCGGGCGCGCGTCGGCCAGCCCCTCGAGGCCCACCACCTCGAGCCACTCTTCGACGCGGCCGCCGCGCGGCATGCCGAACGCGACGTTGGCGCCGACGCTCAGATGCGGGAACAGCGCACCCTCCTGCGGCATCAGGCCCACCCGCCGGCGGTGAACGGGCACCGGGGCGGGGCCGCCGGCGACGAGCTGCCCGGCGATGCGAACCGTGCCCGCGTCCGGATCGGTGAACCCGGCCAGGATCCGCAGCAGTGTGGTCTTGCCGCACCCCGACGGTCCGAGCACCGCGCTCATCGTGCCTGCGGGCACCACCAGATCGGCCCCGGCGAGCACCCTCCGGTCGCCGAACGCCTTGTGGACGCCGTTCGCGGCGACCCCGGCCACCGGCTCAGTCACCGCGCACGCTCCACGCACCGAGCAGCGCGGTGGGCACCGCCGCGAACAGCAGCAGCGCCGCGGCGTACGGCGCGGCGGCGGCGTAGTCGCTGACCGAGCTGTATCCCCACAGCCGGGTGGCCAGCGTGTCCGTCCCCGTCGGATGCAGCAGCAGCGTCACCGGCAGTTCCTTCATGCAGGTCAGCAGCACCATCGCCGCACCGGCCGCGATGCCGGGCAGCGCCACCCGGGCCGTCACCGCGGTGAACGCCCGCACCGGTGTGCGGCCCAGCGACCGCGCCACCTCTTCGAGCCGGATGGGCGCCGACTCCACCGCGGCACGCACCGAACCGACCGCCAGCGGCACGAACAGCACCGTGTAGGCCAGTATCAACAGCGGTTCGCGCTGATAGATCGGCCGCAAAAGCAGCACGCCCAGCGACACCATCGAGATCGCGATGACGATCGCCGGAAGGCCGTGTGCCACATAGCTGACGCCCTCGAGCGCCCGCGTCGCGCGGTCGCGGTGACGGGCCGCAAGCACCCCCAGCGGGAGCGCGGCGGCGGTCGAGGCGAGTGCGGCCGCGGCCGACAACCACAGCGTCGACCCCAGGGCGTCCAGCCACCGGCCCGGATCCCAGCGCGGACCGGCCGTCGCCAGCCAGTCCACCAGCGCCGCCCCGGGCACCACCACCGCGGCCGCGAGCACGACGACCGGCAGCCCCAGCGCCACGCCCGTCCACCCCCCGAGACGGTTCCGCGGCGCTGGCCGGGGCGCGCCCGACCCGACCCGCGACGCCGCGGCCCGACCCCGGACCCTGTGCTCGGCGGCGACCAGGACCACGGCGAACACCATCAGCACCAGCGACAACACCGCCGCCCGTGCCGGATTGAACCCCGACCGGTACGCGCCGTAGATCACCCAGGTGAACGCTTCGAAGCGCATCGCCGCCACCGCGCCGAAATCGCTGAGCACATACAGCGCCACCAGTAGGGCGCCCGCGGCGATCGCCGCGCGCGCCTGCCGCAGCGTCACCCCGAACAGCACCGCCCAGCCGCCCCGGCCCAGCGAGCGGGCCACCTCCTCCTGCGCCGGATCGACCCGGGCCAGCGCCGCCGTCGTCGTCAGCAGCACCAGCGGGTAGCTGACCAGCGTCAGCACCAGGACAGCGCCCCAGAAACCGGCCATCGAGGGAACCGCCGACACCCATAGGTAGGCCAGCAGGTAGCTCGGCATCGCCAGCGGCAACGTCAGCGCGACGCTCCACAACCGCCGGCCCGGGAGGTCGGTACGAGTGAGCAGCACCGCCAGCGTCACACCGAGCACCACGCACGCGGCCGTGACCGTCGTGACGAGCAGCAGCGACCGGCCGACCAGGGCCGCGGTGCGCGGCTGCACCACCTCGGCGACGACCGCGGACCAGCCGCGGGAGAGCGCCCGGTCGCCGAGATAGACGAGGGGAATCAGGGTCGCCGCGGCCACCAGGGCGGCCGGCAGCACCAGCAGCGCCGGCGGACGACGTGCCGCCCGGACCGAACCGGCCACCCTCAGTTGGTCAGCAGGCCGGTCTCGACGAGGAGCTCCTGCGTCGTCTCGATGTCGTCGAGTTGGGACAGGTCCACGGCGGGCGGACGCAGGTCGCTCAGCGCAGGCATCTGCGCGGCCGGCGCCACCCCGGCCGCCAGCGGGTACTCCGCGGTCTCCTCGGCGAAGTACCGCTGCGCCGACTCGCCCACCAGGTAGGCCGCAAACGCTTGCGCGCCTTCAGGATTGGGTGCCGCCTTCAGCACGCCGACGCCTGCGACGTTCACCAACCCGCCGGGGTCGCCGGCCGCCATGAACTTGTTCTGCGCCGTCACCGCGCCGTCACCCTTGGCGTCGATCAGCTCGTAGAGGTAGTAGTGGTTGACCAGGCCGAGCGGGATCTGGCCGGAATCCACCGCGTCGCGGACCGCGACGTTGTTCTCGAACGCCTTGGGGTCCTGGGCCTTGAACGCGCGTAGCCACTGCGCGGCGCCGTCTTCGCCGCGCACCACCCGCAACCCGGTGACGAACGCCTGCCACGACGCGTTGCTCGGCGCGAAGCCGATCTTGCCCTTCCACTGCGGCGCGAGCAGGCCGTCGATGGTGTCCGGCGGGGCGGGGGCCAGCGTCGGGTTGTAGACGACCACCCGTGCCCGGCCCGACACCCCGACCCAGGTGCCGTCGGCGGCGGCGTACTGCGCGGGGACCGCGCGCAGCGTCTCGGCGTCCACCGGCGCCAGCAATCCGGCCTTCGACACCGCGCCCAGTGCGCCGGCGTCCTGCGACAGGAACACGTCGGCCGGAGACTTGTCGCCCTCGGTGATCAGTTGCGCGGCGATCTCGCCCGAACCGGCGTAGCGGGTTTCCACCTCGATGCCGGTGTCGGCGGTGAACTGCTTGATCAGCGGCGCCACCAGCTCCTCGCTGCGGCCGGAGTACACGACGACCTTGTCGGCGTCGTCGGTGCGCGTCTCGGAACCGCATGCGGACAGCGCCACCAGCGCGGTGACGACGCCGAGGGCGCCGGCCCAGCGCGAGGCCGAGATTCTCGGGAATGTCACAGACATCGACTTCAGGGGCATAGGGAGCAGTCCGCCTTTCTGATCGTGATCTGCAACCTACCATCGCGTGAGGTTAGGCTTAGTAAACGCTCGCCGCGGCGGGGCGGGCCGCGCACTTCGGCTAACATGTGAGGTCACGCTGTCACTCAGCCGACCTGTCACTGCGCCGAAAGGGATCAGGTGCCGCAGGCACTGGATGGAGGCCCATCCGCGCCGGCCACACTCGCCGAGCGGCCCGAACACGAGCCCGCCGAGGCCGAGCCCTCCTGTAGTCCGCCGGGCCTCGAGCCCGGCGCCTCCCCCGCTGCCGTCCCGGGAGCGATCCGATGACCGCCACGATGTCTCTGCTGTCGCTGCTGGCCATCGGGTTGCTGACCGCCGGGACCGCGGTGTTCGTCGCCGCCGAGTTCTCGCTCACCGCACTGGAACGCAGCACCGTCGAGTCCAACGCGCGCTCGGGCAACCGGCGCGATCAGCTGGTGCAGCGCGCGCACCGGACCCTGTCCACGCAGCTGTCGGGTGCCCAGGTCGGCATCTCGATCACGACGCTGGCCACCGGTTTTCTCGCCGAGCCCGTGCTGGCGCGGCTGATCGAACCGGGACTGGCCGCCGTGGGCCTGCCGGAGCGGTTCGCCACCAGCCTGGCGCTGATCCTGGCCATCCTGATCGCCACGTCCGTGTCGATGGTGTTCGGCGAGTTGGTGCCGAAGAACCTCGCGGTCGCCCGGCCTGTGCCCACGGCGCGGGCCTCGGCGGGCCCGCAGCTGATGTTCTCGTTCCTGTTCACGCCGCTGATCCGGATGACGAACGGCACCGCGAACTGGATCCTGCGCCGGTTGGGCATCGAGCCTGCCGAAGAGTTGCGGTCCGCGCGCTCGCCGCAGGAGCTGGTGTCACTGGTGCGCACGTCGGCCCAGAGCGGCTCGCTGGACCCCGTCACCGCGGTGCTGGTGGACCGCTCGCTGCAGTTCGGTGACCGGACCGCCGAGGAACTCATGACCCCGCGCTCGAAGATCGACACCCTCGACGCCGACGACACCGTGCTCGAGCTCAGCCAGGCCGCGGTGCGGACCGGGCACTCGCGCTTCCCGGTGATCCGCGGCGACCTCGACGAGACGATCGGCGTGGTGCACGTCAAGCAGGTGTTCGCGGTGGCCCACGACAAACGTTCCACGACCCGGTTGTCGGAGATCGTGCAGCCCGTCGCGAAGGTCCCGTCCACCCTCGACGGCGATGCGGTGATGTCGGAGGTGCGCGCCAACGGCCTGGCCACCGCGCTGGTGGTCGACGAGTACGGCGGCACCGCGGGCATGGTCACCGTCGAGGACCTGATCGAGGAGATCGTCGGCGACGTGCGCGACGAGCACGACGACGAACCCCCCGACGTCGTGCCGGCAGGCAGCGGCTGGCAGGTCTCGGGCCTGCTGCGTATCGACGAGGTGGCCGAGAACACCGAGTTCCGGGCACCCGAAGGCGACTACGAGACGATCGGCGGGCTGGTGCTCGAGGAGCTCGGACACATTCCCGACGAGGGCGAATCGGTGGAGTTGACCGCGTTCGACCCCGACGGACCGATCGAGGATCCCATTCGCTGGCTCGCCACCGTGGTCAAGATGGACGGCCGACGCATCGACCAACTGACACTGACCGTGCTCGGCCGTGCCGGTGATCACGATGACGAGCGCGCCGAGACCGGTGAGGACCTCTGATGGGCGACATCTTCGGCGTGCTGCTGACCTTCGTGCTGCTGGGCGCCAACGCGTTCTTCGTCGCTTCGGAGTTCGCGCTGATCTCGGCCCGCCGCGACCGCCTGGAGGCGCTCGCCGAGCAGGGCAAGAACAGCGCGGTCACCGTCATCAGGGCCGGGGAGAACCTGTCGCTGATGCTGGCCGGCGCCCAACTGGGCATCACGGTGTGTTCGATCCTGCTCGGCCGCGTCGCCGAACCCGCGGTGGCGCACCTGCTCGAGAAGCCGTTCGATCTGCTCGGCATCCCCGACACGCTGTTGCACACGGTGTCGTTCCTGGTGGCGCTCTCCATCGTGGTGACGCTGCACGTGCTGCTCGGGGAGATGGTGCCGAAGAACATCGCGATCGCGGGCCCGGAGTCGACGGCGATGCTGCTGATCCCGGTGTACCTGGTCTACATCCGGGCCGCCCGTCCGTTCATCGCCTTCTACAACTGGTGCGCCAACACCACGCTGCGGTCCTTCGGGGTGGAACCCAAGGACGAACTCGACGTCACGGTGTCCACGGTCGAGCTGTCGGAGATGATCGCCGAGTCCCTGTCGGAGGGACTGCTGGACCCCGAGGAGCACAGCCGACTGACGCGCGCGCTACAGATCCGCAACCGCGTCGTCGACGACGTCGCGCTGCCGCTGCACCAGATCCGGGCGGTGCCCGCGGCGCGCACCGGCGCCGGGCCGACGATCCGCGCCCTCGAGGAGGCGCTGAAAGAGACCGGCTACTCGCGGTTCCCGGTCGCCGACCCGTCCGGTTCCTATGCCGGCTACCTGCACATCAAAGACGTGCTGCCCCTGCTCGACGGGCCGCACGACGACTCGGTGGTGCTCGAGTCGTCGATGGTGCGCCCGTTGCCGCGGGTGCCGGCCTCGCTGCCGTTGCCCGACGCGTTGACCCGGCTGCGCCGCACCAACAGTCACCTGGCTCTGGTCACCGCGGCCGACGGCAGCGTCACCGCCATGGTCGCGCTGGAAGACCTCGTCGAAGACCTGGTGGGCACCGTCCGTGACGGCACCCATCGTGTCTGAGAGCACCGACTGGAGCGTCTGTGCCGACTGGACCGAGCGTGCCGAGGCCCACCGCCGCCGCGCCGACGCCCTGCTCGCGCCGCACGTCGAGCGCCGCCGGGCGGGCCGGCCCCACCCGGTGTTCGACTTCCTGTTCACCTATTACAGCTGCCGGCCGCGCCAGCTGCGCGTCTGGCATCCGGGCTTCGGAGTGGTGCTCGGCGGGGACGCCGCACAGGCGTATCTGACGCGCGCCGGCTACCAGCGCTCCGGTGCAGGCGTCACCGTGAGCCGTGACCATCTGCTGACGCGTCTGGGCACTGTGACGTTCATCGCCGAGCTGCTGGCGGCCACCGCGGCGCGCCCGGCCCGATTCAGTTGCTTCGGCATGCACGAGTGGGCGATGGTGTACCGCACCGAGACCGTTCGTCACGACGCGGTGCCCCTGCGGCTCGGGGCGGCGGGCACCGACGCGGTGGTGGAGTCGATTCCTCTGCGCTGCAGCCACTTCGATGCTTACCGCTTCTTCACCGAGCCGGCTGCGGCGCGCAACGCCCGGCCGCTGACGCGGCAGACGCAGATCGCTGAGGAGCAGCCCGGCTGCGTGCATGCCGGAATGGACCTCTACAAGTGGGCGTTCAAGCTCGGCCCGCTGATCGAATCCTCCCTTCTGCTCGACTGTTTCGAGCTGGCCGCCGACGCCCGCATCCTGGACATGCGCGCCAGCCCGTACGATCTGCAGGACTTCGGCTTCGCGCCAATAAGAGTCGAAACACCGGACGGCCGACGGGAATACGCGGCGGCGCAGGAGGCCATCAGCGGCCGCGCGGCCCCGCTGCGGTCGAGGCTTCTGCGGGCCTGCGCCGCGCTGGCCGAAGCCGGCCGGCGAAGTGGGCCGGGGATCAGCGCGTTTACCGGCGGGTAAACTGATTCGACGGATTTCACGACAGGCACGCGCGGGCCGAGCGCATGTGCCGGCGAGGGAGGAATCATGACCGAACGTGTGACGGTGGGGAACCTGCGCGTCGCCCCGGTGTTGTACGACTTCATCACCCATGAGGCGCTGTCCGGCACCGGAATCGACCCCGACACGTTCTGGTCCGGCGTCGACAAGGTCGTCGCCGATCTCACCCCCAAGAATCAGGAGCTGCTCGCCCGCCGTGACGAACTGCAGGCCCAGATCGACCGGTGGCACCGCGCGCGGGTGATCGGCGGCTTCGAGCCCGAGGAGTACAAGCAGTTCCTCACCGACATCGGCTACCTGGAGCCCGAACCCGGCGACTTCACGATCACCACCGCCGGGGTGGACGACGAGATCACCACAACGGCCGGACCGCAGCTGGTGGTGCCGGTGCTCAACGCGCGCTTCGCCCTCAATGCCGCGAATGCGCGCTGGGGCTCGCTCTACGACGCGCTGTACGGCACCGACGTGATCTCCGAGGAGGACGGGGCCGAGCCGGGCACGAGTTACAACAAGGTGCGCGGCGACAAGGTGATCGCGTATGCCCGTACGTTCCTGGACGGCGCCGCCCCGCTGGCGCAGGGCTCGTGGTCGGACATCACCGGCCTGACCGTCGCCGACGGCGCCGTGACCGCGACGCTGGACGACGGTGGCTCCGAGGATGTCGACTCCTCGCGCGAGCGCTCGTCCGTGGAGCTGGAGGACCCCGCGCAGTTCGCCGGGTACCTCGGTGACCCCGACGCGCCGACCGCGGTGCTGCTGGTCAACAACGGCCTACACATCGAGATCCTCATCGACGCCGACTCCCCCATCGGCTCCACCGACCGGGCCGGCATCAAGGACGTCGTGCTGGAGTCGGCGATCACCACGATCATGGACTTCGAGGACTCGGTGGCCGCCGTCGACGCCGACGACAAGGTGCTGGGCTACCGCAACTGGCTCGGGCTGAACCGCGGCGATCTGGCCGAGGAGGTCTCCAAGGGCGGCAAGACCTTCACCCGGGTGCTCAACGCCGACCGCACCTATACCGCGCCCGACGGCGAGGCCGAGCTCACCCTGCCCGGCCGCAGCCTGCTGTTCGTGCGCAACGTCGGCCATCTGATGACCAACGACGCGATCACCGATGCCGACGGCAACGAGGTCCCCGAGGGCATCCAGGACGCGCTGTTCACCAGCCTCATCGGGATCCACGGCCTGCGTACCGAAGACGGCAACGGCCCGCTGGTCAACAGCCGCACCGGATCGATCTACATCGTGAAGCCGAAGATGCACGGGCCCGACGAGGTCGCGTTCACCTGCGAGCTGTTCAGCCGGGTCGAGGACGTGCTCGGCCTGCCGCAGAACACCATCAAGGTCGGCATCATGGACGAGGAGCGGCGCACCACGCTCAACCTCAAGGCCTGCATCAAGGCCGCCGCCGACCGGGTGGTGTTCATCAACACCGGTTTCCTGGACCGTACCGGCGACGAGATCCACACCTCGATGGAGGCGGGTCCGATGATCCGCAAGGGCGCGATGAAGTCGACCGCGTGGATCCAGGCCTACGAGAACCAGAACGTCGACATCGGCCTGGAGACCGGCTTCTCCGGCAAGGCGCAGATCGGCAAGGGCATGTGGGCCATGACCGAGTTGATGGCCGACATGGTCGAGCAGAAGATCGGCCAGCCCAAGGCCGGCGCGACCACCGCCTGGGTGCCGTCGCCGACCGCGGCGACGCTGCATGCGATGCACTACCACGCCGTCGACGTGTTCGCGGTGCAGGCAGAACTCGAGGGCGATCGCCGCGCGAGCATCGAGGACCTGCTGACCATCCCGCTGGCCAAGGAGCTGGCCTGGGCGTCGGAGGAGATCCGCGAGGAGGTCGACAACAACTGCCAGTCGATCCTCGGCTACGTGGTGCGCTGGATCGACGCCGGCGTGGGCTGCTCGAAGGTGCCCGACATCCACGACGTCGCGCTGATGGAGGACCGGGCCACGCTGCGGATCTCCAGCCAGCTGCTGGCGAACTGGCTGCGCCACGGCGTGATCACCGAGGAGGACGTCAAGGCCAGCCTGCGTCGGATGGCCGCGGTGGTCGACGAGCAGAACGCCGCCGATCCCGACTTCCGGCCCATGGCAACCGATCCCGAGGGCAGCATCGCTTTCCAGGCGGCCCAGGAACTCATCCTGGCCGGCGGCGCGCAGCCCAGCGGGTACACCGAGCCGATCCTGCACCGCCGGCGCCGGGAGTTCAAAGCGGCTAGTAACGTTGGCTGACCCCGACACCGAAGGCAGGCATGGGACGACATAGCCTCCCCGACCCCGACGACTCCAAGACCCCGGACGACTCCGGCGACGCGCGGGAGTTCACCGAGGACTCCCCCTCCGACGAGTCGCAGACCGAACGGTTCGACGCCGCGCCCCCGCGCCCCGGCGGGCCGCAGCACAGCGGCGGCTGGGACGGCGGCGAGTGGACCGGAAGCCACCGCGCCGTCACCCCGGGCCGGCGCGGAATCTCGGTGGGCGTCATCGCCGCCCTGGT
The DNA here is from genome assembly GCF_010729305.1 of Mycolicibacterium psychrotolerans. Taxonomy (NCBI): domain Bacteria; kingdom Bacillati; phylum Actinomycetota; class Actinomycetes; order Mycobacteriales; family Mycobacteriaceae; genus Mycobacterium; species Mycolicibacterium psychrotolerans. The sequence continues at coordinate 3,675,225 of NZ_AP022574.1, forward strand.
CGGCGTCGTCGTCATCGTCGGCGCGGTGATTCTGTGGCGCTTCTTCGGTGACGCGCTGTCCAGCCGGTCAGACACGGCGGCGGCGCGCTGCGTCGAGGGCGAGGTGGCCGTCTCCGTGGTGGCCGACCCGGCGATCGCCGAACCCATCGGTGCGCTCGCCCAGCGGTACAACGACACCGCCGAGCCCGTCGGCGACAAGTGCGTCAAGGTCGGCGTCACATCCGCCGACTCCGAGAAGGTGTTCACCGGTCTGTCCGGCGACTGGCCCGGCGACCTGGGTGAGCGCCCGGCGCTGTGGATCCCGGGCAGCTCGGCCTCCGAGGCCCGGCTGGAAGCCAAGGCCGGCTCCCAGATCGTCAGCGACAGCCGCTCGCTGGTCACCTCGCCTGTCGTGCTCGCGGTCTCCCCGCAGCTCGAGGGCGCCATGAGCGAGCAGAACTGGGGCACCGTGGCGCGGCTGCAGAGCGATCAGGCCGGCCTGGACGGACTGGGGCTGCAGGGCTGGGGCGGGCTCCGGCTCGCGCTTCCACTCGGCGGGGACAGCGACGCGTCGTTCCTGGCCGCCGAGGCGGTGGCGGCTGCATCGGCGCCGTCCGGTGCGCCTCCCAGCGCGGGTCTGGGCGCGGTCAGCACGCTGATGGCCGGTTCCCCGAAGCTGGCCGACACCGAAGCCGGAACGGCGCTGGACGCACTCGTCGGCGCGAAGGATCCGGCCACCGCGCCGGTGCACGCGGTCGTCACCACCGAGCAGCGACTCTTCCAGCGCGCGGCGTCGCTGCCCGATGCCCGCTCGGCTCTCGCGTCGTGGCTGCCGCCCGGACCCACCGCGATGGCGGACTTCCCGACCGTGCTCCTTTCCGGTGACTGGCTGGCCCAGGAGCAGATCTCCGCGGCCAGCGAGTTCGCCCGTTTCCTGCGCAAGCCCGAACAACTCGCCGAACTGTCCAAGGCCGGCTTCCGTGTCGAGGGTCAGCAGTCGCCGGGCAACGACGTGGTCGACTTCGCGCCGGTCGGTGCGCCGCTGAACCTCGGCGACAACGCGCTGCGCGCGACGATCGCCGACACGCTGACCACGCCCGCCCAGAGTCCGACGGTCACGATCATGCTCGACCAGTCCATGCCGACCGACGAGGGCGGAAAGCCCCGGCTGACCAACGTCGTCGATGCCCTCGAGGCACGCCTGCAGGTGCTTCCGCCCGACTCCGGGGTGGGCCTGTGGACGTTCGACGGGGTGGCCGGGCGTTCGGAGGTGGGCCTGGGCGCCCTGTCCGACCAGGTCGACGGCCGGCCGCGCTCGGCCGCACTGACCGGTGCGCTGGACGGGCAGACGCCGTCGGCCGGCGGTGCGGTGTCGTTCACCACGCTGCGCCTGGTCTACACCGATGCGTCGGCGAAATATCGAGCGGGACAGAAGAATTCGGTGCTCGTGATCACCTCGGGTCCGCACACGGACCAGTCGCTGGGGGCCGACGGGCTGCGGCAGTACATCAGCGGCGCCTTCGATCCCGCCAAGCCGGTCGCCGTCAACGTCATCGACTTCGGTGACGACTCCGACCGGGCCACCTGGGAGGCCGTCGCGCAGACCACCGGGGGCAGCTATCAGAACGTCGGCAGTTCGACGGACCCGGAGCTGGCGTCGGCGATCGCGAAGCTGTTGGGCTGACCCTCCGCCGTCCGCGCCGTATATTGGCCTGCGTGACCAGGGCGTTCTGGCGTAAGAACGGCGTCAGAAGGGGTGTGCGCATCGTGGCGACGACGCACTTCGCCCCGGTGTGGCTGGCGCTGCGCGCCACGCCGACGGTCGGACCGCTCGTCAACCGATGGATCATCAACTCGCTGGTCTACACGATGCGGACCCGGCCCGGCGCGTTGAGCACCATGCTGCCGTGGACGTCGTGGGAGTCGTTGCACGACCGCACGTTCAGCCAGCGCCACCTACCGCCGAAGCCCGAGTTCCAGGCCGGCCTCCCTGCGCCTGCCGAGGTCGCGGCCCTGTTCGAGAGGCGCGGTGCGGCCTGCGAAAAGTCGGCCAGATCGACGCTGCTGTTCCCGCTGTTCGCGCAGTGGTTCGTCGACGGGTTCCTGCGCACCGACCCCCGCGATGACACCAGAAACACCTCGACCCACGACATCGACCTGAGTCAGCTCTACGGCCAGACCACCGACGTGACACGGATGTTGCGGGAAGGCACCGGCGGCCGGCTGAAGACCGAGAAGACCCTGGCCGCGGAGTTCCCGCCTTATCTGTGCGACGCCGACGGGGTGGTCAAGGAAGAATTCGCCGACCTGGAGATCATTTTCCGCGGCGGCGACCTCAAGGCCGCCGGCGGCGGACCGGTGCCCGATGCGCTGCGGCCCAAGCTGTTCGCGCTGGGGATCCCGCGCGGCAACATCCACTACGGCTTCACGATGATCAGCACGCTGTTCCTGCGCGAACACAACCGCATCGCCGGCGTGATCAGCGCCGCCCATCCCGACTGGAGCGACGACCGGGTCTTCGACACCACACGCAACACGCTGACCGTGGTGCTGCTCAAGATCGTCATCGAGGACTACATCAACCACATCACCCCGATCCGGTTCCCGCTGTGCGTCGAACCCGGCATCGGCGCGAACGAGAAGTGGTACCGGCAGAACTGGATGTCCGTCGAGTTCAACCTGCTCTACCGGTGGCACTCCCTGGTGCCGACCGAGGTCACGGTCGGCGGCCGCCGCCGCACGTTCGCCGACCTGTGGTGGGACACCCGGCCGGTCACCGAACACGGGCTGTCGGCGCTGTTCGACGAGGCCTCCCGGCAGCCCTGCAGCACCATCCGGCTCGGCAACACCGACGCCTCCATGCTGGCCATCGAGGAGAAGTCGATCGTGATCGGCCGGCACGCCGAACTGGCGTCCTACAACGACTACCGGCGAGCGTGCGGCTTTCCCGCGCTGCGCTCGATCGACGACCTGACCTCCCGCAGCGAGGTGCGCAGCGCCCTCGAGCGCTGCTACGGCACCGACGGTATCGACCGCGTCGAGTTGTTCGTCGGGTTGTTCGCCGAGGATGTCCGGCGGGGCAGCACGCTGCCGCCGGTGATGAGTGCGATGGTGGCGGTCGACGCCTTCTCCCAGGCACTGACCAACCCGTTGCTCGACCCGGGTGTGTACGGTGAGGCGACGTTCTCGGCGGAGGGCATGCAGGTGCTGAATTCCACGAGAACGCTGGCGGACCTCGTGCGGCGCAACATCGGCGGGGAAGCTGCTACGCCGCGGGTCAGTCTCGGGCGACGACGCTGGCGCTGATCTGTCTGAGCAACCGCCCAGCAGGTCAAACGTATGGTCCGCAAAGCGAAGTACCCAGCCTCGCTTCGCTGTCGATATTGCCCGATGACGAGCAGCAATGGTATGACGGCGTTACCCGATCGACGCCAGGATCTGCGATGATGAGGGAACCGTCTGGCAAAGAGGGGGATGGAGCTGAGGATGCCGACTCGACGGCACGGCCGGTCGCGGCGCGCCGCTGCGCCGGTCGCTGCAGGCAACTGGCGGGACCGCAAGCGGTACGTGTGGCTGCTCGGCATCGTCATCCCGATCCTCGTGCCGACGTCCTGGGCGGCCGTCATGCTGACCGGCTCCGGGCTGTTCTGGTGGTCGGGACCGATGCTGATGTTCTTCGTGATCCCGGCCCTGGATTACCTCGTCGGCCCGGACGCGGAGAACCCTCCCGACAGTGTGCTGGTCCACCTCGAGCAGGACCGCTACTACCGCTGGGCGACCTATCTGTACCTGCCCGCGCAGTACGTCTCGCTGCTCCTGGCGTGCTGGCTGTGGACCGGCGGCGGCGGGGTCACGATGACTCTGCCCGACAAGGTCGGACTGATGCTGACCGTCGGCGGCATCGGGGGCATCGCGATCAACACCGCCCACGAACTCGGGCACCAACGCGCCCGGTCGGAGCGGTGGCTGAGCAAGATCGCGCTCGCGCAGACCGGGTACGGGCATTTCTTCGTCGAGCACAACCGCGGCCACCACGCCCGGGTGGCGACCGTCGAGGACCCGGCCAGCTCGCGGCTGGGCGAGAACGTCTACTTCTTCTACTGCCGGTCGATCCTGGGCAGCCTGCGCTCGGCGTGGTCCATCGAAGCCCGGCGACTGCGGCGCCATCGGGGTGCGGTGTTCAGCCTGCGCAACGACGTCCTCAACGCGTGGCTGATGACCGTCGTGCTGTTCGCGGCGTTGATCGTCGGCTTCGGTGTCGAGGTGGTGCCGTGGCTGATCGGGCAGGCGCTGATTGGGGTGTTCCTCCTCGAGACGATCAACTATCTCGAGCACTACGGGCTGCGCCGTCAGCGCCGCGCCGACGGATGCTATGAGCAGGTGCGTCCGTCGCACAGCTGGAACAGCAACTCGGTGATCTCCAACGTGTTCCTGTTCCACTTGCAGCGCCACTCCGACCACCACGCCAACCCGCAGCGGCGCTACCAGGCGCTGTGTCACGCCGACGAGGCGCCGCAGCTGCCGGCCGGCTACGCGGCGATGGTGGTGCTGGCGCTGTGCCCGCCGCTGTGGCGGCGGGTGATGGACCGGCGCGTGGCCGCTCACTACCGCGGGGACGTGCGATTGGCCGCGCTCAAACCGCGCGACGCCGATCGGCTACTGCAGCGGAGCTGACTGGACTGTGCCCGTAGGTTGGCGCTTACTGCGCCGGTACAGACGAGCCGGACCTGATCAGGATGTGAGGCGTCTCGCAGCCGACTGATTGGAGATCATCGCGTGATTCTTCGAGCGACCGACCAAAGTTACTCGAGGAAAAGAATCGACACGATGACCACTGCCCACAATATCGCGGGCGACAGCGCTGTTCGCGTTATGCAGCGCCTTCCCGAAGAGCACCGAACTGTCGGCGCCGATATCAAGCGATGTGTCACGCTCGCGAAGCTCCAGCAACCGTGGGGATACACCACGATGGTGCTGCTGGCGCTGGTTCCGCCGCTGTGGGACACGTGTGATGGACCGGTGCCCAGCTTGGGGCACTAGTCACACTCACCGAGAGAAAGCTCCAGAGCTGGCCCGCTCACCTGGTCCGACGGAAGCTATAACGCGCTACCGTCCCACTAGGTTGACTGGGCGGGAATGGGTGCCGCGGTGACGACGCTCATGCAGCGTCGGCGCACGACTGCGCGCCCGCCGTGCCGGGGGGCCAAAGCCACGCCCCGATCCCAGAGTCGCTCGGACGGGGCGCCAGTGGGCTCGATTTCAAGTTCGCGAAGCAGAGTCCGCAAAGCGATGTCCATCTCCATGTTCGAGAAGTTTGCGCCGATGCACCGATTGACGCCTCCGCCGAACGGAATCCAGAGCGGCGGCTTCGGCGCACCCTCCAGATACCGGTCTGGGTTGAATTGCTCGGCGCCGGCGTAGTTGGCTTCCTCCATATGGGCCAATTGAATACTTATGAACATGTTCGTGTTCTCGGGTAGCACCCATTCTCCGAGACGGACGCGCTGCTTGGTTCGGCGTGGAATGTTGTCGATGACCGGACGCGTGCGTTGGGACTCCCAGATGACGCGCTGCCGGAGGTCCGATGTTCCGGCGTCAACCTCATCGGTCAGCCGGGCCAGCAGGTCGGGATGACGCCTCAATCGTTCGATTGTCCAGGACAGTTGGGTAGCTGTTGTTTCATGGCCAGCCACCACCATAGTCAAGAGTTCGTCGGAGATGTGAGCATCGGAGATCGGTTCGCCGTTGTCGTATCGAGCGGCTAATAGGAGCGACAGCACATCCGCGCGTTCTTCTGAGTGCGGATCGGATCGTGCGTCCTCGATGAGGCCAGCGATCACCGTGTCGATCCGCGCCCGGATCCGCTTGAAACGTCCGCCGGGACTCCATGGACCCAGGTCGCGGCGGGCTGCGGCGGGGAGCAGCACGAACCGTGAACCCATCGCGACGGCACGCGGTATCAAGTCGCGAAGTTCGGCGAGCGCAGCGCCCTCTGCACCGAACACGGTGCGCAGTATCACGTTCAGCGTGATACGCATCATCGGCTCGAGGGTCTCGAATTCCTGAGCCTCGGGCCAACCGGCGATTTCACGTCTCACCTCCTCTTCAACAATTGGTTCATAGCCGCGTACGCGTTTGCCGTGGAAAGGGGGAACGAGAAGCTTGTGGCGGCTCAGGTGCTCCTCCCCTTCGAGACTGAAGGTCGAACCAGGGCCGATCGTGGCACCGAGATTGTGCCCCGGACGGACGATGAGGTCGCGGTGTGTCGCAAAGATGTCTTTGGTCAGCGCAGGGTCACTCACCACCACGGTTCGTCCCAGTACCGGCACATTGACAGTGAACTCACTCCCATAGCGCCGGTGCGCCGCCGATACCGCCTGGTTGCGGACGGTCAACATCATCAGACCCTGCGCAAGCTTGGGAATCGGCGGACCTGGCGGGAGTCGCACAGGGTCAGTCGTCGCCTCTACCAAGTCTCAGCTCTCCGTTCGCGATGTCAATAGCGGGTTGACACCTGTCATGAAGCCCCAATGATACCAATGGTTACATGAAATGAGGCCGAGCTGTGTCAACCGTCTCCTGACGGTGTTGCGCATGCGATCGCCGGTTGACTATCACGAGAACGAGTAGTCGGTGAGCGGGAAGGTGTTCTGCTCGGCCAGGACCGCCCTCGGGGTGTTTGGTCGCAGAACCGTCTCACCGTTCGGTCCGAAGTAGTACGAGCGTGAACTCGCGCAGTTACCCAAGTGCAGCAGGGTGTTGCGCTGCTGACGCTCCATCCTCTCAGTGAACGATGCGCTGGCCAGTTCGCTCACCTCGAAGGTGGCGGCATTGCGGCGTTTGAGTTCAGTGAAGAGCCGCGCCATATGGCGGCTCTGGTATTCGACCATGTTGAAGAAGGACAGTCCGCTGTTGGCGTACGGTCCGGCTGCCAGCCCCAGGTAGTTCGGGAATGAGGGTACCGCCATTCCCTGGTAGGTCTGAAACCCATTCGCTCGCCACCACTTTCCAAGGTTCCGCCCGTGCCGGCCGATGATTTCGATCGCCGGGAAGTTGGATTCCCAGATGTCGAAGCCGGTGGCGAGTACCAAGACGTCGATCTCGGTTTCCGAACCGTTTGTCGATACGATACGGTCGGGCTCTATTCGTTCGATGCCGGCCGCGTCCAAGTGGACATTGCGCTTGGTGAATGCTTTGTAGTACTCGTTCGAGTAGGTGGGCCGTTTGCATCCGAAGTCGTACTCGGGGGTCAGCTGGCGGCGCAGTTCCTTGTTTCGGATCGCTAGGAAGCGCTGCATGTTTGCCAGCTTCGCCGTCGATTTCGCCAGCACGCGGAGCTGGCGATATCTGATCGCCGGCAAGAAGACGACTGCCGACTGCGTGTCGGTTAGCCAGCGAAAGATGCGCTGCGTCCACGGCATTCGAGCGAAAAGCTTTTGAACGCTCCGGGGTATGGCGAAGTCCTGCTTTGGAACGACATGGATGGGTGTGCGCTGGTACACGGTCATCTCCGCGGCCACCTTGGCGAGTTCCGGGATCAGCTGTACGGCGGTCGCGCCGGTCCCGATGATCGCAACCCGTCGTCCAGCGAAGTCGTACGCCTCGTCCCAGGCCGTTGTGTGGATGATCTTTCCGGCAAAATCGCTGATACCAGGTATGTGCGGATAGCAGGGCTGCGACATGAAACCCGTTGCCGTGATAAGGAACCGTGCAACGAACGTCTGACCGCCTGCAACCGAGACCAGCCACACCTTGTCGTCGTCGTCCCAGCGTGCGCTCTCGACCTTGGTATTGAACCGCATGAAGCGACGAACGTCGTACTTGTCCGCGACATGATCGGCGTATTGCTTGATCTCCTGTCCTGGCGCGTACAGCCTCGACCAGAACGGGTTCGGCTCGAACGAGTAGCAGTAGGTCGGCGAAGGCAGATCTACGGCAAGGCCGGGGTACCGATTGATGTGCCAGACACCTCCGAGGTCGCTCTCGCGCTCGAGGATCGCTATGTTGCTGAAACCCAAGCCTCTGAGCTGGATCGCCGATCCGATACCGGCGAACCCAGCGCCCACGATGATGGCGTCGAGGGGTTGCTGGTCAGCAGTCATGGCTCACACCGTAGCCCATCGGCTACGCAGATTCAGCTTCATCATCGGCAGCAGCCAGTAATCCGGGGCCGCTCCTGCCTCAGGGGCGGCCTCAGGAGTCATCGCACAAGACAATTCGATGGATGGCCGTTCACTTCGCCGAGCCACACCGCGGGCTACTGCCGAGTGCCAAACGAGACCTCATTGTTTGCTCTGACGAACTGTGCGCGCAGAGTTTGCTGGCTTGAGTCACGATTACTGTGCGCCAGCGGCTGCTCTAGGCAACTCATTCGCTGGGAACACTGCGCCGTTGAAGTGCTATGACACCTGTACATCTATTCTCCAGCTATCATGCATGCTGACCGTCTGGATCATGTTCCCCAAGCGTGCGCGAGCGTCATAACGCTAACTGTCGACGGCTCTTTTCGTTAACCGCCTGACCGTATTGGTGTCTCCTGAAGCCCTCTAATCCGTTAACGAGAGGGCTGTGGAAGCCCATCGCCACATTCGAGATCTTCTACCTCAGTGGACGCCCCCAGGCGTCATCCGCCGATTCAGACGGGGCCTTCGACCGCTGCTCGACATCGACCCATAGCCAGTGAGCAGGCAAGACCTTGATTCCCACAACCCTCTTCCAGAAAAATTTATTTTTTGCCAAGGTCGAGATGTCACCACGGTATGCCATGACGAGAGCCGCCCCGCATTACTCGACAAGTTTGCTGGATTCATCAAATCAGGGAGGTGTGTCGAATTTGCTAGCACAGGTCGCTTACGTGGCGCATTCTTGTGTGGCCATCTGCTACCAAGACGGCCTCATTTCGATTACTGCTCTGACCAGGAGATCTACATGCGTTTGCTTCTCAGAACGGCGAGAGTGACTGCAGTGTCACTGTTCGCAGCAGTTTGCCTGGCCGTGGTCGCGGCAATGGCGCCGGCATGGGCCGGCACGACGCTTGTCGTTGGCGGCATCATGCAGAAGACAGTCCCGGACATCATCATGGAGAACCTGCTTGCGCAGCGGTTCGCAGGCGATACGCTCCGCGACATCGAGTGGCCAGCCGAGGCCAAACCCTACATCGGCAAGCAGTACACGCTCGGTCAGTCCATCGGTATCGGAACGGACAACCTTTACAGCCAGATCCTCAGTTCGACCCAGCCGATAACCGTCGTCGGACTTTCAGCAGGTTCGCTCGTCGTGGACGAGACGATGCGACGGCTTCTCGAGGACGGCGCGTCGGCGCCGAGCAAGGCGAATCTGACTTTTGTGATCGTAGCTGACTCCAGTCGGCAGAAGTTCATCAACGACGTGAAGTACAACCCTCGCTTCGATTACACCTACAAGCCGGCACCCGTGACAAAGTATGACGTCATTGTCGTGACCGGCGAATACGATGGATTTGCCGACTTCCCGGATCGCGTGTGGAACATGCTCGCTGTGATCAACGCCTACGCAGGAGTCATCACAGAGCATGTACCCACTGCCTTCGCTGATCTCGACAAGGTTCCGCTCAAGAACATCACCGAAGAGGTGAACGCTCTGGGCGGAAAGACGATCCATTACCTGGTGCCCGCCACCACCCTGCCCATCGTCAAGCTTCTACCGTTCTTGAAGCGCTCCGAGGCGTCATTGAAGGCATCGATCGACAAGGCCTACAAGCGCAACGACCCGCAACCAGTCGTTAAAGCGAATGTGTCACCGGCGGACGTCGTGGCAACCGCTGTCGGCACTGAGGACACGGAAGACGTGAGGGACGAAGTCGAGACGACGGGCGAGAAGGCGGCCGACGAGGCCGAATCGCCTCGCGTCAACGAAGCCGATGACAATGCTGATGCGACGACATCGCGCTCCCGCGAGGTCACCGACGAACCGGACGACACGGACGTCGCGGACAGCGTGGACGACGACGAATCCACGGTGTCTGAGGAGTCCGAGGAAACCAGCAACGATGAAGACTCGACCTCTACCGAGTCGGCCGACAGCGACGATACGTCATCCTCGGATTCTGAAGGTGCCCCGACACGCGAACCGTCGACCAGCGATGCGGAGTCTGAGGTCTGAGCACCTGATCAATGTTTAGCAAATCGCTCCGCGTGGCCGGGTCCCCAACTGGGGGTCCGGCTGCGCGGCAAATCGGGTGCGGCCGCTCAGCACGGCGCTCGGTGTCAAGGCTTTCGGCAGCAACCTTGCACACGAACCGCGGACACGTCGCGGATGTGCCGGAATGCCAGACCTCGGGGCAAAAGAGCCCGACTACGCAAAGGAACTCGTGTCTGAGAAGGCTTGTGTCAACAGTGATGATCGAAACGGCACAAGGCACACGACCCGCTCGCAGTGGTGCAAAGCCACTCGGGAGCACAGCGATGACATTGTCGTCACAACTTCCACAATCGCCCGGCTCCTGCGAGGTCGGAGTTACGATCACCATACCTAGCAAACTCTCGGCGGGTCTGGAGGGGTAGGGCCTGATAGTGAATGGACGAACCACCAGATCGAGAATGGGTTTGCTTACCGCCGCGGTCGGCGCGACGGTCCTGATCACCGCCGTTACGCCTCCTGCTGCTGAGGCGGCGAGCGTGCTGACCTTCAGCCCGCTGCCCTCTCAGATGCCGCGAGCCTTAACGGGCGCGATGTGCCAGAGTCCGAACACCTGTCAAGAGGTCAAGTACTCGTTCTGGATGAACGTCTCAATCGAGCGGATCTCTGAGGCCATTGCGACGGCGACTGTCGCATTGCCACCGGAACCGCCTGATGAGGTGCCGTCCGAAACGGAGGTAAGTGTGCTTCCGCGCGGACATGGGGTCGCGGTCTTCGCATTGAGCGGTGGTGCCATTGCCGTGGCGGACTGGATCGAGCACCACGCGGGGGATGTGGACGCTCCATCGGCCGAGGCGTTGTCCTTTGTCGTCATCGGGAATCCGACTCGCAAGTACGGCGGGGTGAACCGTGCAATCTCAAACATGCCGCCCTCGCAGTACCAGGTGATCGATATCGCTCGCCAGTACGATCCTGTCGCTGATGCTCCCGACAGGTTCAACCTGCTTGCGCAACTCAACGTGATGATGGGACTGCTTTCGCCCCTTCACACGAACTACGCACCGGTCAATGTGGATGATCCGGCCAACATCCGGTGGACTGAAGGCCACATCACCTACATTTTGGTACCGACGCTGGACCTGCCACTGTTGGCTCCGCTGCGTGCACTCGGCCTGCGAGACCTCGCTGCACGCCTCGACGCACCGTTGAGGGAAATCATCGAAAGAGCCTACGATCGGCCGTTCGAGACGACACCGCCCTCAACTCCCGAACCGCAGTCGGTGCCGATTGTGCAGAGCATTGCTTCGCCGGCGATTCAGCCAGACGCCCTTGGTGCGACCGACGGAACTGACGATCACGTCGCGGTTAGTGGAGGGCCCGCCCCAGATGCACCCATTGGCGAATCGACCGCCGCGAGCGAGACCACGCGTAGCGCCGAAAATCCTTCCCAGGGCGATGCTATCGAGGACGAAGAAGTCGTCGAACAGGAGGTGGTCGACGACAAGGTGGTAGCGGACGAGATGGTCGACGACGAGTCGGCCGACGATTCCGTGGACGAGAACCTCGCCGACGAGTCCGATGACGGTGACACCTCCCCCGCACACAGTGTTGACCCGAACGAGGTCACCGACGCCGAACCGGCGAGCGGCGCCGACGGGACACCCGCTCAGGACGGGGACTCACCGGCGGCGGCATCGAGCTGAGCCCGAAGGCGCACGCCGGCAAGAACATGTGCTTGGCTAGCGGCATGGACGTTGGTGACCTGGAGCCGGTGGAACGCACCGCGCTGCTCACTGAGTATGCGCGAGCGCTTGACGCCAGTGCAGCGCGGCCGATTCTTGCAGACCCTTTGGCCCGCAGCACGGTCGACGAAATCGACTTCCCTTTCTCCGACCTCGGAGTGACACCAAGTGTGCGAACCCTGGTAGCACTGCGTGCCAGAATGCTGGACCAGCGCGTCCGAGACTTCGTCACAGTGAATCCGTGTGCCGTCGTGGTGGATCTCGGTGCCGGGCTCAACAGCATGGTGTTTCGCGTCGATCCACCGGCCACCGTCGATTGGTTCAGCGTCGACCTCCCTCGTGTCATCCAACTCCGTAACGCCCTACTTCCACAACGTGAGAACGCACGCAACCTCTCTGCGTCGGTGATCGAGGATGACTGGGCTGCGACGCTTCCGAGGGATCGCTCCACGGCGATCGTCGCCGACGGACTCTTCGCCTTCCTGACCGAGTCCGCGATCGTCGGTCTGTTTCGCGGCCTGACGACCAACTTTCCTTCCGGCATGCTCGTTTTCAACGACTACGGCAGAGTGGGCCGGTTGAATCGCATCACGGGCCGGTTGGCCATGCGGGGGACGAACTCACCACACCAGCACTGGAATTTCGCCGGCTTCAAGGACGCTCGACATCCCGAGACGTGGAACCCCCGGCTTCACCTGAACGAGGAGGTCAGCGCCATGTTCGAACCCGAGGCGGCTGCCTTTCCGATGGGCCTGCGGCTGGCCAGCCGAGTGGCCAAGCGGTTTCCACCGATCGCGCGCAAGGCGCGAGTACTGCGCTATCGCTTCTGACGATCCTTCATGAGATGCCTGGTTCACCCGCGGATACCGACGAGGTCGTGTTCTGGGACGATCGCGATTGACGCCGATGCACAACCGCGAGACCGCCTTTTCTCGGCGCGATAGACACTCCGCGGTTATGTGCACCCTCAGCGGGAGCATCCGTTGGCTCGAAACGCAAGTGCTGCAACATGGCACGCACCGCAACTTCCATCTCCATGGTCGCGAACGAGGCACCAATGCAGCGCATCATGCCGCCGCCAAAAGGCGGGTAGGCGAACGGGTTCGGACTGGTGCCCAAGAACCGGTCCGGATCGAACTTCTCCGGGTTCGGGAAACTGTCAGCGGAGGTCATCGCAAGGTGCAGACTGCCGAGCACCGTCGTGTCCTCGGGGATCACCCATTCGCCGAGCTTGACTCGCGTCCGGGTGCGGCGTAGAGAGGCCGTCAAAACCGGGCGGGTCCGCTGAACCTCTTGAATGGTGGCGCGCAGGAGCTGCGACTGCCCGGCATCCACCTCCTCGGTCAAGCGCGCCAGCAGGTCGGGATGGCGACGAATACGTTCGATTACCCAAGAAAGCTGCGCGGAAGTCGTCTCGTGGCCGGCGACCAACAACGTGAGCAACTCGTCGGCGATGTGCTGGTCGGAAATCGGACTGCCGTCCTCGTACCGGGTCCGCAACAACAGAGTCAAGACATCGTCGCGATTGTCGAAGTTGGGGTCAGCCCGGGCGTCGGCGATGAGGGTAGCGATCAGCTTGTCCATCTTCCGCCGGTACTGTGCGAACCGTCCCCCTGGGCTCCACTTGCCCAGATCGCGGCGTATAGCTTCCGGCAAGAGGGCGATGCGCGAGCCGAACTCCACCGCCGCGGGCATCAGGGTGCGAAGTTCTTCCAGCTCCCTACCTTCGGCACCGAATACGGCGCGCAGGATGGTGTTCAGAGAGATGCGCATCATTGGGTCGAGCGTCTCGAACTCCACTCCCTCTGGCCAGGTGGCAATTTCAGCCAGCACCTCGTCCTCGGTGATGCGCTCGTAGGACCGCATGCTCTTGCCACTGAACGGTGGCAGCAACAGCTTGCGCCGTGCCAGCAACTCGTCACCATCGAGAGCGAAGACCGAACCGCTGCCGAGGATGTCGCCAAGATTCTTGGTCGGCCTACCGATCAGTTCGCGACTGGAACTGAAGAGCTCTTTGATGTCGCTGGGCGAGCTGAGTACCACCATGCGGCCGAAAACGGGTACGTTCAGCGTGAACGCACTCCCGTAGCGCTTCTCGAGCGCGGTGAAGACCGTGTTCTGCGCTGCAACTGTAGCCAGACCCTGTATCAGCTTCGGCGCGCGTGGTCCCGGTGGGAGCCTCACCGGATCTGTTGTCGCGGTCGTCATCTCATCACCCCTTCGAGTGGCCGGTGAAGAACATTGTGTCAGGCCATCGAGTAGTCGGTGAGCGGGAACTGATCCTGAGCCCGGACAGCACTACGCACCGACGTGGGCCGAAACAGCGGCGCTTCGCCCGCGCTATTGAACCAATAAGACCTTGACGTGGTGCAGTTTCCGAGTCGGAAGACCGAGTCGTCGAGAAGCCGCAGCATCTCGGCAAGGAAACGCTCGTTCGCGGTCTCGGTGACCTCGAAAGTACTCGCGCCGCGCCGCTGCAGCTCGCCAAGCAGCCGATCCATGTGCCGCATCTGCGCCTCGACTGTGTCGAACCACGACATTCCAACCCAGGCATAGGGGCTGGCTTGGGTCAGCATGTTGGGGAAGGCCGGCACGGATACGCCCTCATATGCTTGAAACCTGTTCTCGCGCCACCACTTTCCGAGGTTACGACCGTTGCGGCCGATCACCTCGATGGCCGGCAGGTTTGACTCCCATACGTCGAATCCGGTTGCGAGGACCAAAGTGTCGATGGTGCGTTTCGACCCGTCGCGGGACACGATCCCGTCGGGTTCGATGCACTCGATACCCGATGTTTCGAGGCGAACATGCGGCTTGGTGAACGTGGGATAGTACGTGTTGGAGAGAGTGGGACGTTTGCAGCCGAAGTCGTAATCGGGTGCCAGCTTGTGGCGCAATTGCCTGTCGCGGATGGCGAGGAAGCGGTGGAGACGCCCGATCAGCGCGGCTCCGGAGTTGACGGGTCGGAACTGTCGGAATCGCCACATCGCGATGGTGACCATGACGTCCATGAATATGTCCGTGGACATTCGGAGTAACCGCTGCGCAGAAGGAACTTTCGCGAACAGGCGTTGCACCACCGGCGCGATGCCGAAATCGAGCTTGGGCATGACCCATATCGGAGTGCGCTGATAGACGGTCAGTTCCGCGACGTCGCGGGCAAGCGCCGGAACCAGCTGCACTCCGGTTGATCCGGTGCCGATGATCGCTGCCCGCCGGCCCTGGAGCGAGTAGCTGTGGTCCCACTTCTGGGCGTGCAGGACGGTACCGGCAAACGATTCGATGCCCGGGATGTCGGGCGTCTTGGGCTGGCAGAGATATCCCGTCGCGAGGATCAGAAAATGGGCACGTAACGTTTCGCCGCCGGCCACGGACACCAACCACTCGCCCGCCTGCTCGTCCCAACGGGCGAGTTCCACCGTGGTGTTGAATCGCATGTACCGGCGCAGCTCGTACTTGTCGGCGACGTATTCGGCGTATTGCTTGAGTTCCTCGCCAGGTGCATACAACCGTGACCAGTACGGGTTCGGCTCGAACCAGTACGAGTATGTGGTGGACGGTACGTCAACCGTGAGTCCGGGATAACGGTTGACGTGCCACGTCCCTCCGAGATCGTCTTCACGATCGAGGATGGCGATGTTGTCGTAGCCGAGCCGGTTGAGCTGGATCGCAGCACCCATGCCGCCGAATCCAGCACCGACGATCACGGCGTCGAACTGCTTCGTGCTCACGCGGCGATACTACGGCGTTCCCGGCACACCGACGAAACGCAAGTTCGAGCTAAGCGCGGTCACTTGTCGGCGCTGCCACCGCCGCCGCTGCCAGAGCCACCCGAATCGCTGCCGCTGCCACCGCTGCCACCGCCCTCACCGTTCCCACTGCTCGAGCCGGAGGCACCATCGTTGCTGTTGCTGTTGCTGTTGCTGTCATGGCCGGCCGCCTCACGTTCTGGGCCGGCGTTGGCGTCGCTCCCGGACTCCGTCTGGTTGAATTTCTCCCGCAAGGACTGGACGGCGTCGCGGACGACGTCGGTATCGACCTCATCCTGCCCGTCCGTCTGGCCCTCTTCCTGTCCCCCGCTCTTATCGCCCTCCTTATCGTCTTCGGTGACGACTTCGGGCGTATCGACGCTTTCGGGCTCTTCGGCGGATGGTGGCGTTGGCTCAACAGGTGTCGTGGTGTCTGGGGCCTCGGGGGCCTTTTCACCTGTCGGGGTACCGCCTTGTTCAGCTTCGCCCTGGGTCCCGGAGAGGAACTGCGTGGCTTTGGCCTGAATGGCTTGAAGTGTCCGGCTCAGATCTGAAGGCTCCTCTGCATTCTGGGCGCCATCTTCACCACCGATAGTTCCGGCGAGCGTCGCTGTATCGGGCGCTGCAGCGTCCTCCGGCTGCGTGGCAACCTGCGACGTCTCCGATTCGGAGTCGGGCACGTAGCCGGGCTCGAGATAATCCTCGGTTGGCAGCGGCAGCCCCGTCGGGGTCTTCGCCTGCCATGGGTACAGCGGAGACCAGCCGTCGTTCACCGGCTCCGGGAAACCGTCGGAGGGCTTCCAGCCGACCGGCATGAACGGGTCGTACTTGTTGCACTGCGGGCACAGCCACTTGGCGAACGGACGCACGAAGTATGCAGCCGTCGAGTACCGCGGATTCCAGAAGTAGCTCTGCGGTACGAAGGGATTGAACATGATGGCGAGCGCCTCACCGAACTTGCGGTAGGCAGTCACCTGCTCTTGGAAGGTGGGGAATTTGACCGGTTCCGGGTCCTCCATCAGGTAGTCCACTACCGACTTCCATCCGTCGTTCGGGTCGAGCTTGACCGTCTCGCCGTACCAGCCGATGTAGCTGTTCGGGTACTTCTGCAAACCGAGCTCAGTGGGCTTTCCGGTCTCCGGGTCGTACAGGTCGGTGTTCCAGGTACCGTCCGGGTTCTTGAAGTCTGCAGAAGCATCCTCACCCAGCTCGTATCCCCAGTACTTCTCGCGCGAGCTCACCGGGTTCCACTGCGGGGTGGCTTCGACGTCGGGGTCGCCGAAGGTGAAGCCGTTCCCCGTGTAGAACCGCAGCGGGTCGACCAGGAACATGCTGCTGAGGATTGCTTGAGGATCGTTGCACGGAGGAAGGCCGGAGCATCCGTTGTGCATGGGCAGGTTCGCGGCCATCCACGGTTCGACAGCACGACCGTAGGCCTTCGAAAGCGGCTTGAACGGGAGCAGTAGGTCTACCATCGAGCGGGCCATGTCAGGGTTGGCCGGATCCCAACCGAGAACGTTGACCTGGGAGTAGACCCACCAGTTGCCGCTCTTCGCCCAGGACTCGGCCCAGTAGTTGACGGCGTCCACATGCGCCTGCGGCGCATTGAGGAAGGCGTTGATCATGTTCGGCAGAATGTTCGCCGCGGACTGGGCGGTGAGCGTCACGTCCGCGGTGACGCTGCGCGCTTGAGGCTGCGCCGCCATCGCAGTGGGTGTGATGGGAGCCGCGGTGATGACGCTGGCCCCCACCAGCGCAACGCCAGCCGTGACATACGAGCGTACGGCAGCAGGCATGACGCCCCTTTCGAAAGTTTCAGATTGCTACGCGAGAGATGACAGCCGAACCGTATCCAAAAAGTGATCGAGTGTCTAGCAAACGGAGCTATTCTTCGACTCTTGCCAGATTTGCTGACGCGTTCGTCAGTAATTGTGGCTAGCTTCGCAGGCAAACGCTACCGCCACGCGGAACCAGCAGACACTGGGCGTGCGCAAAGATAGCCGCGCGGCGGTACGAGTCGCTTCTCGGCTTCGCTCGTTCTTCGCCTGTGCGGCGGTGGGCGTTACAGACCCCGTTCGACCAGCCACTCGTCGATACGTTCGCCAACTGTCGCCCAGCCGGGCTCCAGCATCATGTTGTGTCCCATTCGGGGGAACAGTTCCGCCACGGTGCCATACGCGCGTGCCGTCGCAACCACTTCGTCCGGCGGCACCGCGCCGTCGGCAGCCGCGCCGAGTACCAGTATGTCTGCGGTGATCAGTTCCGGTTTCGGAAGATTGCGCATACCGTCAGTGCCGCAGCGAGCGCTCTCCTCCTGCAGGCGCGCGACGCACGCGGTGACCACTGAATCCGGTGTAGTCGCGGAGAAGAACCGCTCGCGCGCCAGCGCCGGTGTGCTGACGTAGGGCAGCGATCTCCTGGTGGCCGACATCTTCGCGAAGTGCCACGGGTGTCGCTTCATCCAGCGCAAACCCGAGGCAAGGGACCCAGACGGCGGCATCGACGCCATGAGGACAGCGGCGGGCGCGGTTCGATGCTGCAGATAGCGTTGAACGAGAAACCCGCCCATCGAGTGGCCGATCAGGATGGGGTCGCCAGGCATCGTTGTAGCCACCGCATCGATGTCATCGAGATAGTCCTCGAACGAGCACGCGCGCAGCGGCTTCGCCGTCGCGCTGCGGCCGTGGCCGCGAAGGCTCAATGCAGCGGCCCGGTAGCCCCGGTCGACGAAGAACTCGAGAAAGTGCGCGTCCCAGCACCATGCCGCATGCCACGCACCGTGCACGAACAGCAGCGGAAGCGGATGTGCGTTTGTGGTCGAGCCCTTGTCGATGACCTCAAGTGTCTCGCCCACGGCTCGATAGTACGGTTCATGTAGTGACCACTGGATTTCGGTTCGGGCTGCTCGACGGCATTGTCAACTCACGCTTCTCGCCGACGTTGTTACCTACAGCGGCCGCGTTGACCGCTGCGACGACGGGCGCGGATTCATTCTGGGTGGGCGATCATCTCAATTCCTTGGTTCCCCGATCGTTGGCGACGAGAGAGCATCTCGGCGTGGGTGCGATGGTGGCGCCGAAGGTCGACGCCGTGCTCGAGCCGTGGACGATGTTGGGTCACCTGGCTGCCCGAAACCGGTTTCGCCGGCTGCGACTGGGCGTGTGCGTCACCGATGCCAGTCGGCGGAATCCCGCTGTGACCGCTCAAGCCGCCGCGACACTGCACCTGCTGACCCGTGGACGGGGCTTGCTCGGCATCGGCGTCGGCGAGCGGGAGGGTAACGAACCTTACGGCGTGGAATGGACGAGACCGGTCGCCCGTCTCGAGGAGGCCCTCGCGACGATCCGCGCCCTGTGGGACAGCGGCGGCGAGCTGGTGACCCGGGATTCCGATTTTTTTCCGCTGCATAACGCGGTGTTCGATCTGCCGCCGTACAAGGGCTCGTGGCCGGAGATCTGGGTCGCCGCACAGGGCCCGAGGATGTTGCGGCTCACCGGCCGTTTCGGCGATGCGTGGGTGCCGTTCACGATATCGCGAGCAGCCGACTACGCGGCTTCGCTCGAGGTGGTGCGCGGTGCGGCGTCAGATGCGGGCCGTGACCCCGCCGCGATCGTGCCCGCCCTGAACCGTGCGGTGGTCTGCGGCACCAACCGCGATGACGTCGACGAGGCGTTGGACGGTGTGCTGTTCAAGACCATGGCACTGGCGGCGCCGGCGCACGCGTGGAATCGGCACGGTGTCGAGCATCCGCTCGGCGCAGATTTCTCCGGCGTTCAGGACTTGATCCCGCAGTTGATCGATCGCGAAACAGCGCTGGAGTACACGTCGAAGGTGCCGTTGTCGCTGATGAAGGAGATCTGCTTCCACGGAACGGTGGACGAGGTGCTTGACCAGGTCGCCGAGTGGCGCGACAGCGGACTCAGATATTTGGTCGTCATCAACGGCAGTCAGCTCAACCCGAGGCTGACCAAGGCGGTGTCGGCCACGCTGCCCTTCGCCCGCGTGCTTCGCGGTTTGAGACGTCTCTGATCGAGATGTAAACGGCGTTGCCAGACAGCGAACCCTGGCGCTCGTGGTCGGCGGCAAGCCCACGCTTGCGGGGCGGTCGCCACCGAGTCTCTGGGTTTGCGATAGCGGCGAGTGGCCACCGCCGCTGGAATCGAATAAGTTGGTGAGCAAGATAATTGACTCGTGCGTTAAAGGGTGTGGCCGGTTCGCAATCCGTTGCCACCGGATGCACTGAACTCGTGACGCGTGATCCTCAAGAATTCGGACTGGCTGACGGATCGCCGTTACGGTATGTTTGCTGTTCGAGCTCATCACTGAGGGTCCTGGGGTTAGGGTGAGGGCCGTTGTCCCATCTCCACGACCTGAAAGGGGGCCGTCGATGCTCGCGTCGGTTCGCCCATACGCCACCGCCGGAGTCGCCCTGGTGGGAGCCAGCATTATTGCCGTCGCTCCCATCGCGCCGTCGCCACCCGACGTTCGCACCGTTGACGTACCGGTCAATCTGACCGCTACTACCTCGCTGGCCTACATTCCGATAAATCTGATCCACGCTGCGCTCAATGCACCGGGTAACTTCATTTTCGGGGTGGAGCAATTCGCAGCGGCGATGGCGGCAAGCGGCAGTTGGAACGAGTCGCACCCGATGAATGTATGGGGCTGGGACGATGCGAACCCGGCGCACGCCTGGAGCTTAGCCAACATGTTGGTGCCGTTCCCGGCGCTCTCCCGGCCACTGGGTAAGCATCTGAATTGGTTCATGGCAGCCAACCTCCCGATGTACGAGGGTTGCGCGTTCGAATGTCCGGACCCCTCCGGAATGCTGGAACGATCGTTCAAAGTTCCGCTCTGGGAGTTCTACAAAGAAGGCGGCTACACCTTTCCAGAGGTGCGAAATCCGGTAGGTGATTGGGAAACCGACTGGTCCGAGGAGATTGTCGAACTCGACCCGATGGAACCCGTCAAATCGGTGTGGAACTACCTGATCTCCCCGCCCGAGAACATTCACGTTCCCTCGGCGTGGGAAGTGATCACCGCGTTCGCGAACCTGGCTGCGGCACTCCAGGTCACAGGCCACGTGCCGAAGTTCATCGCTGTCCGGGAAATCGAGACGTTCTTCAAGCTCTTCGTTCAAAAACCCGACGTGGTGGCCGACATCCCCGACGTCGATCCCGATGCCCACACCCCGGGGGGTGTCGCGTCCACCGCCGAGGACACTGCCGACGTGCGGGAGGGCGGGGGGGAAGTTGCCCCATTGTCCCGACTCGGGATGCGCGCAGTGGAACCGACAGCCCCGAGCGGCGACGTGTCCGAAACTGGCCCGGAGGTGCTGCCAGCACTGGCGGCGGCGGTCGTGGATGTCGCGCTGCCCTCGGCGGATAAGCCCACCAAGGCCGCCGTCACGGAGCAGAACAGCATCGGAGGGGGCGTCGACGACCAGTACGCCGCCGACGAGGACGTCACCGGCGAGGACGCGACTGATCACGACGCCGCTGAAGTCGATCCCGCTGAAAAGGACGTTGCTGAAGTCGACGCCACTGGAGAGGACGCCGCCGGCCGTCTCGGTGAGCAGACGCAGAGCCAGACCGCGGGTCGGCACCACAAGGCAGAGAACGCTGAAGGTTCGTTGAGCTCGACGGTGTCAAGCATCAAGGACAGGATCGAGCGGGCCGCCGGGGGCAGCGGCGCTGACGCGGGTACGTCGACGTCGGGTGCAGGCGGAGCATCGGGCGCCGACGCCGCCTGATGCGGAAATGCGCCAGGGGCCACGGAAGTTCGTGGCCCCTGGTTTGTTGAAGTGCTTACGCTGAGCGGTTCATCTCAGACTTTTTCCATGCAGTACATCCGGTACTCGACGGCATGTGTTTCAGCGTCGCGGTAAAGGCGTGAGCCAGGCACTCCGGTGAAGTTTCTGCCGAATCCGTGCAGAAACTTCGGCAGATAGCGCTGGATCAGTTCGTCGGACCGGTGCGCCGTCAGGTCGAGTCCGCGCAATACCTCTTTGTTGATGACTCGGCTCGACAGCATCCGCATCGGAGAACTCTCGAGTTCGGCTTCCCATGCAGGGAATTCCTGACGGCCGTAGACATCCGAGTAGAGAAACCGCCCGCCGGGACGAAGGACTCGGTTCACTTCCGACAGGAAGCGGTGTAGCGAGGGGTAGGCATGTGAGGCCTCGATGTTGATCAGCGCGTCGAACGAGTTGTCCGGGAACGGAAGCTCCTCGGCGTTGCCGTGGACGAACTTCAGCCCCGGGACCTGATGGCGCTTCTTGCAGAACGCGATGGCGTCGGGGTTGAAGTCGAGTCCGGTATAGCTCGCCGGCTGGAGGTACCGGGTGATGTACGAGGCGCCGCCCCCGTGCCCGCTGCTGCATTCCAGCACCTGCTTTCCAGCCAGCTCGGTGCCCTCCTGGGTGGCCGTGCTGTGGTAGAGCTGGATGTAGTAGCGATCACGCTCGTCGGCCTCGTCGAGCGTCAGCCCGAGCGCCGGGTCTTCCTCGTAACCCCAGTTGAGGAACAGAACGTCGTCGTCGGCGTTCAGACGGCGCGTCCACAAGGGGTACCAGTACTTCGCCACGACCTTCTTGAAAAGCGTCGTGCTGCCGAGGCGATCGATTCGGTCTCTCTGACTAGTGGCCATCTCGGGGAGTATGCCAGGCAGCATCTCCGGACGCGACATCGGGGCGACTTTGCTGAGTGCCCGGCGAAGGGTTGTCGGGTATCGGGTCAGCTGGTCGCGGAAGGGCTGCCCAATGACGTTTGCGCCGCATCTGTTCGCGCGGGCGCGTGGCCTAGGACACCACCGGGGCGGCGATAGACAACTGCCCTGCCGCCCCGAGCGGGTGCCATGTTCGTGCCCCGACTGTGTCGGCGCTCAGGCTGTTCGTCGGTCGGCTCGAAGCGCAGCTCCCGCAGCATCGTGCGGATCGCCACGTCCATCTCCATCGTTGCGAATGCCGATCCGATGCAGCGGTAGACGCCACCGCCGAACGCGACCCAGGCAGGAGGAGTCTTGCCGGACGTCAAGTACCGGTCCGGGTCGAACGAGTGCGGGTACGGGAAGTGGTCTGGGTGCTGCTGGGCCAGTTCGATACTGATGAGCAGAGTGCTGTCTCCTGGAATGACCCAGTCACCCAAGCGAATGCGCTGGAGTGTGCGCCGCATCGTGGCATTGACAACCGGCCGGGTGCGCTGCACTTCCCAAATTGTTGCCTGGCGCAAGCGCGATGCACCCGCATCGACCTCGTCCGTCAGCCGGGCCAGCAATTGGGGGTGCCTGCGCAGCCGCTCCACCGCCCACGCCAGCGACAGCGAGGTGGTCTCGTGCCCGGCAGCCATGAGGGTGACGAGCTCATCAGAGATGTGGGCATCGGAGATCGGTTGCCCATCCTCGTAGCGCGCGGCCAACAGAAGTGTCAGGACATCTGGGCGGTCGTCGAATGCGGGATCTGACCGCGCGTCAGCGATGAGCTTGTCGACCACGCTGTCGATGCGACGCCGGTAACGCACGATTCGTCCGCCGGGACTCCAGCGCCCCAGATCTCGCAGAACCACTTCGGGAAGCATTGCCAGCCGCGATCCCAACTCGACCGACGGAGGCATCACTTCGCGGAGTTCATCGAGCTCCGAGCCTTGTGCCCCGAAGACCGCGCGCAAAATGACATTGAGGGTGATGCGCATCATCGAGTCGAGGGTTTCGAACTCGCACCCCTGTGGCCACGTCGCGATCTCTCGCAGCGTTTCTTCCTCGACTATTCGCTCGTACTCGGCGACCCGTTTGCCATGAAACGGCGGTACCAACAGTCTTCGGCGCTCCACCAGTGCGGAGCCGTTGAGACTCCACATCGACCCGGGACCGACCACGCGGCCGAGATTCGTCGGCCGCTCGATCAACTCGTTCCCGGTACTGAAGAGGTCTTTCACCAAGACCGGGTCGGTGACCACGACGGTCTGCCCGAAAACCGGCATCCGCATGCTGACCGCGCCGCCGTAGCGGCGGGCGAGACCCGCGGGCAGTGCGTACGGTGCAGCGAGGAACGATGCACCCTGGACCCACTTGGGTAGCCGCGGGCCCGGTGGCAGTCGGACCGGATCGGTCGTTGCTTTCGCCATTGGCCTACCTCCCCCTCGGTGCTGAATATTCTCCCCCGAAGGTGGCGTGTCAGTCCTTGGAGAAGCAGTACATCCGATAGGAGATGCCGCCGGTCTGTAGCTGGCGGTACAGGCGCGAACCGGGTGCCACGACGATCTGACGGCCGATCGGACGGAGAATGGCCGGCAAGCCGTTGGTCACCATGCGCAGGTGGAGGTGCGCAGTCTTCTCCAGTCCACGCAGAACTTCGGAGTCGATGACCCGCTGGGAGAGGATCCGCAGCGGTGACGCCGCAATCGCTTCTTCCCATTCGGCGATCTGATCGCTGCTCCGCATATCGGTGTAGAGCATGCGGCCACCGGGACGCAGTACTCGCGTGACCTCGTCGAGGAACTTCGGGAAATTCAGGTAAACGTGAGACGCTTCGACATTAACGATCGCGTCAAAACTCCCATCAGCAAATGGCAGATTCTCCGCGTCCCCGTGCACGAACTTCAGGCCGGGCAAAACGTGCCGTTTCCTGCAATATTCGATGCCGTCGGAATTGAAGTCGAGGCCGGTGTAGCTGGCCGGCTTCATGGAGCGCATCAGATAGGACGCGCCGCCCCCATGGCCGCAGCTGACCTCCAGGACCTCTCTTCCTTCGAGGTCCGAATCGGCCTGGGTGGCAGTGCGGTGATAGAGCTGGATGTTGTATCGGTTGGGTTCGTCGTCGGCCGAAAGCTTCAGGTCCATCGGCGGCTCCTCCTCGTACCCCCAGTTGAGGAACACGACGTCTTCGGCCGCGAGGCGCCGACTCACGAAGGGATAGAAGTACTTGCTGCTTAGCTTCCTGACGAAGGGCACATTCAGACCGCGCGCGCCAACAACACGCTGCCCGACCGGGTTGTGCCGGAGGGCCTCTCGAGCAGCATCAACGAGGTTGGAGTTACGGTCCGCCATGGGACGGAGTATGCCAGGCAGCCTGAGACATCGGCAATCCGCGCCCATAGTCGCGCATGAAGCCCGGCGCTGTCCTAGTATTCATTCCGCAATACCGCCGGCCGCCCGACCGGGCAGAATCCTGGAACGGGGATCCCGACGCCAACGGGCTTGTTTTAGCCAACCAGCGAACGATTTGTTCGGAGTTGCTAGATTTGACCCAGCAACCTGGTTACAGTGAGTCGCCACACTCGTTACTCCTGGAGGTTCCCCATGCGCGTCGGTCGCCGATCGGCAGTTGTAGGCATCTTGTCCCCTGTCGCAGCAGCCACGCTTGCATTGGGGGTGGCGGCACCTGTATCAGCCGCCGTTCCTGCCCCGGTGGTTCCCGCCTGCACTGCGCAAGACAAGTGCACCGCGCTTATGCTCGGCGGCACCGGCAGCGGCCGGCTAACCGACGAACAGATGCGGGATGCGCTCGACGGCTACTTTGCCGACGACGATCGGTTCGAGCGAATCAACGTGCAGTACCCGGGATCGTGGAACTTCCTGCCGTCGATCGGTATCGGTTCGCTCATTCTCAATGGCGCAATCAACACCGCGCTCGCCGAGGACCCGAATACGCCGATCGTCATCGGTGGCTTCTCGCAGGGTGCAGCAGTGGCCAACCAGGTGATGTATCGACTGGAGTTGGACGACAACGCACCCGAGCGGGACCGCCTGCGGTTTGTCCTGGTCGCCGATCCTTCTCGCGGCCCGAACAACGGCGACTCGTCATGGCTGGCGCCCGAGACGAAGTACGACATCATCCTGGTGACGACCGAGTACGACGGCATCGCCGACTACCCCGACCGGTGGTGGAATGGTGTCGCGACCTTCAACGCCACCCTTGGCGCGTTGTATCTCCACTTTCCCACCACCGAGGCGAACCTCGACGAGGTGCCGGAGGAGAACATCACGGTCAGCGGCCCGAACAGCAAGGGTGGCACTATCACCCGGTATTTGATTCCGACCGAGACTCTTCCGCTGGTGAAGTTCATGCCGTTCCTCGCGCCTTACCAGGACACTCTGAAGACGATCGTCGACGCGGGCTACAGCCGCAATGACAATCTCGCGCAGACCACAGCGCAGCGCTCGCTGCTGACGAGCAACGCTGAGGCCGAGCCAGACGGCGGCGCAACGGATTTCGCGGAAGAGGAGGCGCACGGCGATGACGCGCAAACTCCCGTGACCGAGAAGTCGGTTCTGGTCGACAACGGTATTGGTGACCGTTCAGATGTCACCGACCAGGCCAACGGCAAGGGCGACACCAGCGGTGCGGAGGGCGTTGAAGACGCCGGCGAGTCGGGTGGTGCCGGCTCCGAGACCAGCGGCGGCGCGCACCGTGCCGAAGATGCCGACGAGGAGAACACTGTCGAGGCCATCGCCAACCGGGTCGCCGAGGAGGCCAACGAGTCGGACAGCGCCGGCGATATGGACAAGGGCGACGCCGAAGGCACTAAATCCAACGCCGGAGGTAGCTCTAACGACCGAGGTAGCTCCAACGACGGAGGCAGCTCCAACGACGGGGGCAGCTCCAACGGCTCCGACCGGAACAACACCGGCGAGGGTAGCGAAAGCGCCGACTGAGGACGGCACCGTCAGCGGCTGACCTGACGTCGAGATACCGGACAGAAACGATCTGTCCGGTATTTTCGATATGGGGCGGTAACGGTGCGAACGTAGCAGAGGTGGTGAGCATGTCGCGCGGTGCTTTGAGCGTTCGCATCGGTATGGTCGCGGCAGCATTGGCCGCAATCGCCGCAGTCCACACGGCTGAGATCCCACGCGCGGCCGCGGACCCGTGCGCGGAAATCACTGTGGTCTTCGCGCGTGGCACCGGCGGCCCCCCCGGTGTCGGTGCTGTCGGCGAACGCTTCATCGATGCGCTGCGTCAGCGGGTCGGCGACAGGTCGATCGACGTTCGCCCGGTCAACTACCCGGCCTCCTGGGATTTCCGCAGTTCCGCTAACTCCGGTGCCGCCGACGCGCGCGCGCAGGTCGAGTCGATTGCCGCCGCGTGTCCCGACACCCGAATCGTGCTCGGGGGGACCTCCCAGGGAGCCGGTGTGATCACGTTGATCACCACCGTCACCGATCCGGTACGCGGATATGTTCCGTCGCCATTGCCGTCTGCGTTGGCCGACCGCGTCGCCGCAGTCGTCGTCTTCGGCAACCCGGTGCGCAAGATGGCCGGAGGCGGGCCGCTGAGCGCGATTAGCCCACTTTTCGGCGCCAAGACGATTGATCTGTGCGCCGGTGGTGACCCGTTCTGCTCGAACGGCATGGATTTCCTGGCGCACGGCGCTTACCTGCGCAACGGGATGACCGAAGAGGCTGCTGATTTCGTCGCTGGGCGCGTGTAGCAGCTAGAGGTCCGCCGGCCCGAACCACGCCCGGTTGCCATAGCTGTCCAGGTGGACGACTTCGTCGACCGGCCGGCGGGTCGTCGGGCCGTAGCGGCCTTGAGGCCATCCCAAGGGGATCACACAGCACGGCGTCACCGACAGCGGCAACTTCAAGATCCGCCGAGCTGACGTCAGGTTCCACAGCGGCAGCGTGATCAGCGACGCACCTAAACCCATCGCTCGCGCGGCCAGCAGCAGATTCTGCACGCTGGGGTAGATGGAACCGTAAAAGCCCGAGTCAGCTGCGTGCGGCAGCGGGACGTAGGGCACTCGACCCTCACGCGCCGTGAGTTTGAGGCAGGCCACCACGAGCACTGGGATGTCCGCGAAGTGCTCGAGTTGCCAGTTGATCGCGCGGACCGTTTTGGCCATCTCCCGGTCGTAGCTCGCGACATCGCGGATCTTGCTGTGATAGAAGGCCCACCACGCCACCCGGTACCTACGGGCGAGCTTCTTCTTGACGCGAGGATCCTTGACGACGATGAACTCCCAGTTCTGCCCGTTCGACCCGCTTGGCGCTCGCAGTGCCAATTCGATGCATTTGAGCACCACCTCGTCATCGACCGGGTCGGGCCGAACGCGGCGAATGGCGCGCTGAGTCATCATCGCATCGATCAGCGGCATGTTCAGCCGCGCCAAGGCTTCCTGGTTTGTCGGGATCGGCGCGGGTTCACGCCCGCCGTCGCTAGACATTTGCAGCGATCCACTCTGCTGTGAAGCGTTGAGCAGCTGGGATTTCTTCGCCGAGTCGTCCCACGATGAACTTCTCGATCGCTCCGCCGACGATGGGAATTCGCACATGCAACGTTCCGGTGAATCGCAACACAGACCCCACATCTGTCGCCGCTACCATCGCCGATCCGCGAGCCGTCAAGGGCGCCCCGGTGGCGGTGATGACTGCCTCGCAGTGCAGCGTTCCATGTTCATCGGGCCGCCAGCTTTCCTGCCGCAACACCGTCAGCCCTCCTGGTATCGCCCTCGCCATGACGCTCGGCAACATGTCGCGACCCAGGTCCTGGGTGGTGTGCACTACTACCCCGCCACCGTCATCGACGATCAACGAATCAAGCCTGATCGACTCGCCTCCGAATTCGAGAAGCCGTGCCCGCCAATATTGCTCGCTGCTGAACGCGGCATGAACCTGCCCCACGCTGGCGTTCGACTCGGTCGTGATCTCAAATGGCCGCGGCATCGGCGCTCCTGTCGCGAGTCGAAGAGGTCATTGCTTGCCGAATACCTTGTCAGCGAGGCGGGCTGTGAAGCGACGGGCTTCCTCCACCTGTTCGTCACTGATGTTTGTCGGCGGCAGCTTGACTCCGAGATATCGATTCTTGTACTCCCCAGAACCCAGGTAGCTCGTCAGGGACAACATCGACGGCAGTTGCCCGCCCGGATAGGTGAAATGGACGCTGTCGACGAAACGTCCGCCCTTCTTCTGTGCGAGTTTGCGTACCGCGGTGAGGTTTTCACGCCAGTAGCGCCGGCACACCACGTAGACGGCGAAGGGCTTTCCATCGAGCAATGGCCGCGCCTCGTGCGACATGAGGAACGACCGCAAGGGCATGTTGACTGTGCGCCACCAGGTCGGAGAACCAATGCAGACCAAATCGTAGTCCCCGGTGCGCACTTCATCGGGCGTCCGAATATCGCCTGTGGCCTTGCGCGTCTGAGCCGGCAGCACGCTCAGGAAGTCCGGCCATACGCGCCGCATCGGGAAACGGGAGAACTTCTCCGAATAGCGTGGATCCGTGAAGCTGATGGGCGCCCGGTCGACCTGATAGCCCCGCTTGCGGAATACCTCTTCGGCTGCGTCGAGCACCTTCGCGGTCTGCCCCGTGTAGCTGTAGTAAAGCAGCAGGATCCGGGGTGTGCCTGCGTCCCCTCGTCCTTCGAGCTCGGTCATTCAGCCTCCCTCTCCTGTGATGTCGGGCGACGATGCACAGCCCCGACGTGCCGGCTGTGCGCCCCGACGAATAGCCTCATATGCGTGACGAACAAAGTTTCCGTCGACTTGACCGGTCCGGCGAAGACCATGCTATCCACTCTTTACCTCAAGGCATTGGACGCCGACTTCGACGAACCAGTGCTCGGTGACCGGTTTGCCAGAAGCGCCATCGAACGCATCGATTTCAACTGGGACGACCTCGGGATCGGGAGCAGTTGGGCGCCGTTGCTGACGGTGCGCACCGCACAGTACGACATCTGGGCTCATCAGTTCCTCGCCGCCCACGCGAACGCCACCGTGGTCCACGTCGGATGCGGTATGGATACCAGGGTTTTTCGCATCGACCCCGGTACCGGGGTGCAGTGGTATGACGTCGACTTCCCGGGCGTGATCGACCTGCGCGAGAAGGTCTATCCGAGCCGGCCCAACTACCATCTCGTCGCCAGCTCGGCCACCGATCCAGCTTGGCTCGACCGGATCCCCGCGGACCGGCCGCTGCTCTTCCTCGCCGAAGGGATGAGCATGTACCTGACCGAGGACCAGGGCATAGCCTTGCTGCGCCGCGTGACCGAACGCTTCAGCTCCGGCGAAGTGCAGATCGATTTCTTCAACTGGTTGGCCATCAAGTCGCAGAAGACCCAAACGCTGGTTCGGCGCTCTAATTCGACACTGCACTGGGCGGTGAACCGTCCCGACGACATCCTCGGCCAGGTTCCCGCGCTGCGGTTGCTGGCGGCGACAACGTTCTTCGGCGCCAGCACGTTCGAGCGCGTCTCGGGTCCGTTCAAGGTGGCCCGGCAGGTGGTGCGCCTGATCCCGCCTCTGCGTGATTCCCTGCAATATCACCGCTACGCGTTCGGCTCGCCCGACTGACGGATCGCTCAGGCGCGCTCACTGCCGCGGCATCGGGTGGTTTGCGCGGGCGAGCACCCTCGGCAGAAATCGCTGGAGGCCCGACGCGGCAACGCGGACCGCAATGTCGAGGGTCTTCGCGTCGCTGCCGACAAGCACTCTGGCCTTCCTGCGGCGGACGCCGTCGAGGATGATGTGCGCTGCCTTCTCCGGGCTCAACTTCGCCATCTGTGTATCGAAATCTTTTGCCAGGGTGACTTTGTCTAGCCCATCGGCGGTGGTCATGTTGCGGGCGATTGCCGTCTTGATGCCGCCGGGATGCACGCTCGTGACCTTGACGGGATGCCCCGCGATGGCCATTTCCAGGCTCAGCGATTCGGTGAAACCGCGGACTGCGAACTTTGCCGAACAGTAGGCGGCTTGGCCGGGCATGCCGAGGAGGCCGAAGACGCTGGAGATGTTGATGACATGGCCGTCGCCGGACGCGATCAGATGCGGAAGAAAGAGCATGGTTCCGTTTACCACGCCCCAGTAATCGACGTCGACGACGCGTTCGATGTCCTTGAAGTCGGTCATCTCGACGTCACCCGTGTATGCGATACCAGCGTTGTTGTAGATCTGGTTGACCTTGTCGAAGTGCGCGACGACGCTGTCGGCGTAGGCGCTGAAGGCCTCCCGCTCAGTGACGTCGAGACGGTCCGCTTTCACTCGAGCGCCGATGGCTATGAGGCGCTCCTCGGTGGCCGCCAGTCCCTCTGTGTCGATGTCGCTGATCGCCACGTGCGCCCCGGAGCGGCCCAGTTCGATGGCCAGGGCCTGCCCGATACCGGATCCCGCACCCGTCACGACGGCGACTTTCCCGGCGAAGCCCTGCATATCCACTCCCTCGTCTGGCCTGCACGTGTCGAACGGGCCTGAGCCTACCCACAAGCTAGGCGAGCGCCATCGCGGCGAAGCGCTTCAACAGGCCTTCGATGGCCGCAATCGATTTCTCCGGTTCCGCGCCGTGCGAATGGTATTCGATCATCAACTGGCCGTTGAAGATCTTGCTGGTGTAGATCTCGATGCCGGCGCTGACCTGAAAATACAACTCGCCGTGGCTGGCCGTGAGCTCGAGGTCCGGTGGTGTGCGCATTGGCGGGATGACGCCATTGTCGGTGAACATAACGACGTCGGGCATCCCCGGTGGGTTGCCGACGTACTGCGGGCTGAAGTGCAGCATCGACTGTTGAATGATGCCGTCACTGAGATCCTTCCGGAACGTTTCGACGATGTCTCGAGCCAAGTCGATCGGATCGGTGTCGTCGGTGATCTCGGCCAGATAGGTCGCCACCCCGACCGGGTTCGTGCACGCGGTTGCCGACACCGGGGGCGAAAGAACGTACCGTAAATCCACCGGATAGACGTAGGGAACCGGGATCTTGGGCGTTTTGCGCAACTGCCACTCGGCACAGAGGATGGCGGCGGACAACAAACCGTTCAAGCCCAGCTTCTGAGATCGGCTGAATGCGATCAGCCTCTCGGTCTCGCTGGCGCTGAGCTTGCAGTACACCATCGGAACGCGCATCGGATATGGCGGAGTCACGTCGGATGCGGCGCGTCGTGACGGCGGCAGGTCATAGGTGAACATCGCCGCCATCAGCCGCTCGAGTCCGGAGCGATCCTTCTTCTCCACGCCGCGATCCGCCAGGACGGATTCCAGCGAATCCGGAGCGGGCTGAATCGACATCGGGCGCATCTCGCCGGTGGTGACCAGATCGGTGTAGTTGGCCAGCATCTTCTCGATCAGGCTGAACTGGTGCTGACCGTCGGCGAGGCTGTGGTGGATGTACAGAACAATCTGAGCCTCGTCACCCCGCAACAGGACACGGCAGTACGTCAGCGCCTGGCTCTGATCGAAGAACACCGGTGGCGGTTCGTCGGCGTCGTCGAGCTCGATCACCTCGATTCCGGGATGGAGAAGATCGTCCACCACGATGGCGAACCGGCCGTCGGCGTCCTTCTCGAGGTGACCGCCCAATACCGGGTGAGCCTGCAGCATGGTGTCGAACGCCACCGACATCGCCTCGATGTCGACGGAACCGCGAGCCGTGGCACCCAAACCGATGAAGTTGTGGGATTCCGC
Organism: Mycolicibacterium psychrotolerans; assembly: GCF_010729305.1. Lineage (NCBI taxonomy): Bacteria > Bacillati > Actinomycetota > Actinomycetes > Mycobacteriales > Mycobacteriaceae > Mycobacterium > Mycolicibacterium psychrotolerans. The sequence goes on from NZ_AP022574.1 coordinate 3,707,201, forward strand.
GTACATCTCCTCGCTGCGGGCGAGCTTACGGATGACCGATGACGGAAAAACGTTCATGACTCCCTGACAACTCTTGATCTCGGACGGATGCCTCGACCCCGGCGGTCACCCGTGCGTGCTCGCCTTTCGATATCCGAGCGCCAACGGTACAGCGCATACCGCGATGATTCCCCCAGACCACGCCAGGGTGCCGAGCAGCGGCTGCAGAACAGGGCCGCCCACCGACAGGCCGCGCATGGTTTCCACCACGTAACTGACAGGCTGGTGTTCAACGACCGGCTGAATCCAATCCGGATACTGACTCAAGGGAACCAGACCGGTGCAGAAGAACATCGTCGTTGCGGCCAGGAGGTCGGTGGCCTCGACCGCGATGGTATTTGCCGAATACAAGGCCAGCGTGAACACGATCACGGAGAACGCCATTCCGAAGATGACGGGGATGAACAGCCACGCCATAGCGCTCACCAACCCCCGCTCGAAGCGAAATCCCATGATCATTCCTGCGCACATGATCCCGACCGTGGTCACGAAGATACGGATGGCGTCGGCGACCAGTCGCGAGAGCAAGCCGGCCGCTCGGTGCACGGGGACCACCCACAGCCGGGCCAGCAGCCCGTCCGCGCGTTCACGCATCACGCCGATGGCGCCAGTGATCGCGCCCGTCATGGCGCCGATCATCGCGATCAGCGGCACGCTGCCGTACAGCGCGCTCTCGCCCGTGACCTGCGAAACGCCGTCTTCGAACACGATGTTCAGCGTGATGAGCAACACAATGGGCATAGCCAACGACTGCGACATCGTCGAGAAGTCGCGGCTCCAACGGCGCAGGATGCGCATCGTCAACACCCAGGTGTGCCGTACCAGGCTGCGTGGCGAGTTCTCCCATACCTGCGCCAGGCGGTGCTTGCCAGAGCCGGGCAGTCGCCTACCCGCGCGGTTGGCCGATCCGAGGACGCTGGTGTCCGCGGCGGCGCCGCCAGACATGGTGGAGGTCATTGCCGCCTCGCGGCAATGCGGGCGTGCAAGGGGATCAGAGCGACGATGATTCCAATTGCCCACAGCAACGCTGGTCCGATCACCGACCACGTAGCCGCCGGCACCGTCGGCGACGTATCACCAGCCAGCGCGCGCAGCGCGTAGACGAACTGCGACACAGGCTGGTTACGCACGAAAGGTTGGATCCAATCCGGGAACCGTTCGACGGGCTGGACTCCCACCGAGAGAAACCCGAAAATCAGCTGCGGCAGCAAGATGAGGTGGGTTGTCGCCTCGGGATTCTCGGTGGAAATCCCTATGAAGTCACCCAGCAACGACAACGCAATACCGACAAGCAGCGACAGACCGCAAAAAGCGGCGAGGTACCAGAAGCCATTGTGGAAGCGAAATCCGATGACGTGACCGCACGCCAGAGAGACAGCCATCGCCACTGTGCAGCGATACACGCTCGCTGACATCCGGGACGCGAGTGGCACCAAGGACGGAATCGGCATCGTCTTGAATCGCCGATTGATTCCCAATCCGGCGTCGCTGGCCGACCTGAAGGCCGCAGACACCGCGGCGAACGTGATCGCGACGATCACCACCATGGGGGTGAGGAACTGCGCGTAGCTGCTCATACCGGTGGCAGCGCCGGTCATCTCCTTCAGCGGGATGTAGAACCCGATCGTGAACATGATGGAGCCAGCGATCAGCGTTACGACCTCGCCGTTGCGCAGCGACGGGATCACCATGCGGATGGTCAGTACCCACCACTGCTGAACCGGGCTGGTAGGCGGCCGAGGGGCCAGTTCGGTGGCGACGTTCGTCCTCACGAAACGCCTCCCGCCACTTCCTTCTTCGCACGCGTGACAGCGTCATCATCGTCGGTGTCGACACCCGCCTTCTGGCCTGTCAGCGCAAGGAAGACCTCGTCGAGCGAAGGGCGGCGAAGAGCGATGTCGAGAAGCTCGACGTCTGCCTCGTCGAGCAGGTGCAGCGCCTGCATGAGAGTGGCCGGGCCGTCGGGCGCCGGGATGGAGATGCGGTCGGCACTTTCCCCAAGCGCGGCACGGTTGCTGTTGGGCAGCAGCGGCCCCAGCGCAGTAGCCATGGCTCCGATGTCGCTGAGCCGCCGAGGCACGACCTCGCAGAACGTACCGCCGGTGCGTTCCTTCAGCTCGTCGGCCGTTCCCTCGGCGATGATCATTCCCTGGTCAATGACGATGATCCGGTCGCTCAGTGTGTCGGCTTCCTCCAGGTACTGAGTGGTCAGCAGCGTGGCGATGCCCGCGTCTTTGAAGTCGGCAACCAGCTCCCAGATGCTCTGCCTACTGCGAGGGTCAAGACCGGTCGTCGGCTCGTCAAGGAACACGACGTCAGGTCGTACGACGAGCCCACACGCGATATCGATCCGGCGCCGCATCCCACCCGAGAATGTGCTGACGCTTCGGTCTGCGGCGGAGACGAGATCAAAGTGATCGAGCAGTTCCGCCGACCTCGTGCGAGCCTGGTGCTTGTCCAACCCGCGCAGCCGCCCAAACATCGTCAGGTTCTCGCGGGCTGTGAGCATATCGTCGAGTGCTACGTGTTGACCGGTGAGCATGATCGACTGCCGGACGCCGGCCGGATTCTTCTGCACATCATGTCCGGCGACCACAGCGCGGCCGCTGGACGGTTTGGTGAGCGTCGACAGGATGCTCACGGTTGTGGTCTTGCCCGCGCCGTTAGGCCCGAGCAAACCGAGCACTTCACCTCTGTCGACCTCGAACGTGATGCCGCGCAGCGCGTCGACAGACCCGAACGACTTCTTCAAATCTGAGACGACGACTGCCTTGTCAGCGCCGGTCACTGGGTACCCTCCGGGGCCGGTCACGAGAGATCCACGAGGGCTAGTTCATCCCCGTTGGCCTCCGTCGCGTCTTCGGCGAGCGCGTCCTTGGTCAAATCAAGAAGCGCGGTCGAGAAGGCGCTGGCCAGAGACTCGACATCCGTCGGCCCGAGGCGCCGGGTGTCGTACCACCAATCGAGATTGAGAACACCGCCGGCGCGGTACGCGCGCAACTCGAGTGCGTGGCCGAGCCCCGAGACCGCGTCGCGGACCGGCATCGCGGTGTCGGCGTCGAATTGCACCGGCGCGGCATCGAGTTGCTCGACTGGTACATCGGGGATCGCCCCCACATACGACAGCATAATGTCGGCCGGACGGCTCTGCCCAAGCACGCGAGCCGTCGGCGCGTAGTTGTACCGCAACAGCCCGTAGCCGATGCCGTAGTGCGGCACCGCCTTGAGGGCGTCGCGGACCTCGCCCAGCAATTGCTGAGCGCGGGCGCTGTCGGTGGACGAGCTCGTCAGCAGCACCGGATAGACCGTGGTGAACCAGCCCAGAGTGCGCTGAAGGTCGACATCCGGTTTGAGCACCGCACGTCCGCGTCCGCCGAGATCGACCGCGACTGTGCCCTCGCCGACCGTTTCGGCGATGGTGCGGCTCAGCGCGGCGAGCAGCAACTCTTCGACCGGCAGGTGCAAACGGCGCCGCGCATCGTCGACCTCGCCGGTCTCGGCGACGGTCAGTGCGGCTGACAGTCGTGCCATGTCATCGGCGCGCGGAGGTTCGACCGATTCCGCTCCGACCACGCTGATGGTGGCCCCGGCGGCCTGGCGCACCCAGTAGTCGCGGCTGTCGAGCACCCCAGGATGGGTCGCCAGCGTCGCGCACCGCTGTGACCATTCCCGCCACGAGGTGCTGACCGCCGCCAACTCGATTTCCTCGCCCGCTGCGTGCTGATGGACGGCTGTGAAGATGTCGGTGACCAGAATATCGCGGGAGGTTTCGTCGCCTACGATCCCGTGCACCGTGATCGCCAAGTAGTTCGGCCCAGCGGGTGGGCCCTCGATGAACGTGGCCGTCAGCGGCGCGGTCAGCAGCTGATGGTCGTTCATCTGCTTCTGGAGCAGTTCGACGAGCGCCTCGCGTTCCTGCAACGTGCCCGACGCAACACCCTTGGGCAGCGACGCGACCGATAGCTCATGGAACCCTCCCGGTTCCTCGATGCGCTGCTCCCACGTCCCGGCGTGCTCGACGATGTGTGTCCGCAGCACGTCATGGTGGTTCACCACCGCGCTCAGAACCGCCCCGACGGCGTCGGCCCCGACATCCGCGCGTAGACGCAGCAGCACGGGAATGCGCCAGCGGCCGCCGTCACGCAAACCGTGTTCGAGGAAGTGGGCGACGTTCGGCGGGACCGGGGGGTTAGCCGCGTCGGTCAGCGAATGGCGGGCCAGACCGCCCTCGGCGTACCGCGCCACGAGCGCGCGAGCCAGCGATGAAATCGTCTGATTCTCGTACAGATCCTGCGGTGTGAGATCCAACCCCTGTTTGGAAGCCGTCATCGCGACACTGATCGCGATGAGCGAGTCACCGCCGAGCTCAAAGAAGTTCGCTGTCGGCTCGATCGAACTCACGCCCAGACACTGCGACCAGATGCTCTTCAGCGCCGTCTCCATCTGGGTCCTGCCGCTGATTGCCATTGCGGACGTGACCCCGCCGTTGGTCGGGGCTCCGTTAACCGCGCGGCCGCCCGACACCCATGCTGCCCCCGGGTTGTACTCCACCCAGTGCCGGGTTCGTTCGAACGGATAGCCCGGCAGCGAAAGCAGCTGGCGGTGCCTCCCGAAGCGCGGTGTCCAGTCCACCTCAACTCCGGCGGACCACAATTGGCCTAATGCCATCAGGAAGGTGTCGTGGTCGCTGCGGTTCTGCGCTTGATGACGCATCAGCCGCACCGCGCGGTGATTGGCGGACCATCTCGGATGCCGCACCGCCGAGGATGTCAACGTGCCACCCGGACCCACCTCGACGACCACCCGGTTCGGATGCGACAGCAGCACATCGAGCTCGTCGGCGAAGCGCACGGTCGCGCGGATCTGGCGTGCCCACGTCGCAGGATCCGTCGCCTCAACAGCCGACATCGGCGCCCCACTCACGTTGGACAGCAACGTGGTTTGCGGTTCACTCAGCGTCAACCGCGACATGAACGCCGAGAACTCCGGGATCACCGGATCCATGAGGTGGGAATGGAACGCGTGCGCTGTTCGGACCCTCCGGGCGACGATCCCCTTCCCCGCCAGCCGAGCCTGAAAGGTGCGGATGGCCTCCTCGGAGCCGGCCACCACACAGTTGCCTGGATCGTTGATCGTGGCGAGATCGACGTCGCTGGATAGGTATTCGTCGATCTCCTCAGGGCTCAACGGCACCGCGACCATCGCACCGCGTGCGGAGGCGTGCATCAGGCGGGCACGCATTGAGACCGCCTTGACCGCGGTCGACAGGTCGAACACCCCGGCAAAGGCCGCGGCGGCGTACTCGCCGATACTGTGGCCTGCCAGCGCAGCCGGATGCACCCCGTAGGACTCGACAAGCTTCGCCAGCGCGTACTCGACGGCGAACAACGCCGGCTGTGCGCGGTCGGTGCGCTCCAGGGTGTGGCCTGCTCCATCGAACACCTCGGCCCGAAGGTCGTATCCCAGTTCCTGCCCGAACGCTGCTGCGCAGGAATCGAAGTGTTCAGCGAATACCGGTTCGGTCTCATAGAGGCCGCGAGCCATTCCGACGTGTTGCGCGCCTTGGCCCGGGAACAGGAACACCACTCGGTCCTCGTCGGCCTCGGCTGCCGGGTCGGGGGCCCGGACGACGGACACGTTGTCATGCTCGGAGTTGCCCAGGACAGCAACCGCGTGTTCCTGACTTCCGACCACGGCGACAAGGCGGTGGGGCTCTTTGCGGCGCCGTGTCAGGGTGTATGCGGCATCCGCCAGGTCTACCTCACTCTCCCCCGACATCTCCTCGGCCAACGCCTCCCGCGACTGGACGAGAGCTTCGCTGGTGCGCGCGGACAGCAGAAGCACCTGCGGGCCGATCTTCTCGTCGGAGGGGCCGGCCGCGGGCGCCTCCTCCAATACGATGTGCGCGTTGGTGCCGCCGACACCGAATGAGCTGACTCCGGCGCGTCGGATGCCATCCCATTCCCACGGGCCGTCGGTGTCACGTACCAAGAAGGGACTACGGTCGAGATGCAGCTCGGGATTGGGGCTCGTGTAATGCAAAGTCGGCGGAATTGTCTGATGTTTCAAGCACAGGATCGCCTTGATCAGACCCGCTATCCCGGCGGCCGTCTCGAGGTGCCCGATATTCGACTTCACTGATCCGAGATAGCAAGGACCGGAACGCTTCTCGGCGGCTAGATCGAACGCTTGACGGAGGCCCTCGATTTCGATCGGGTCGCCGAGAGGGGTTCCGGTGCCGTGGGTTTCCACGTATCCGACCGATGAGGCGTCGACTTCAGCCACGGCGTGTGCTTCGGCGATCACCTCCGCCTGCCCGACCGCGTTCGGCGCGGCGTAGGTCATCTTCGTCGACCCGTCGTTATTGAGCGCCGAACCACGGATGACCGCATGGATGCGATCGCCGTCGTCCATCGCGTCCTGTAGCGGCTTGAGAACCACCACACCGACGCCGCTGCCGAATATCGTGCCGTCAGAACGAACATCGAACGGCCGGCAGTGCCCGGTCGGCGAGACCATCGTGCCCTGTTCGTACCAGTAGCCGACCCGGTGCGGAATCCGAAGCGACGAACCACCGGCCAAGGCGATGTCGCATTCCCCATTGAGAATGCTCTGACACGCCAAATGGACGGCGACCAGCGACGACGAGCACGCAGTAGCCACCGAGATGGCGGGCCCGCGAAGGTTGAGCTGATGGGCGACGCGGGTGGCCAGATGGTCTTTGTCGTTCTGCAGCGACAGGTTGACCATGTCGAAACTGGCGCCCTGACCGATCACCATGTTCGGGTCGTACTGCGACATCAGGTTGTGCAACAGGTACCCGCTGGTCGAGCTGGTTCCGAACACGCCGACGGTACTCTCAATTTCACCCGGGTCGTAACCCGCATCCTCCAACGCGTGCCAGGCCGACTGCAGGAACAGGCGATGCTGCGGGTCGAGAGTACGGGCGTTGACCGGAGTGAATCCGAAAAACTCCGCGTCGAACTCCTCGATTCCCTCCATCAACGCCGCACGCCGCACATAGGACCGATTGGCCAGCGTCTGCTCTGTCACCCCCGAGCTCAGCAACTCGTCTTCCGTCAGATCGACGATCGACTCCACCCCGAGCCGCAGGTTGCGCCAGAACGCCGAAACCGATTCGGCGCCGGGGAACCGTCCGGCAATACCGATTACGGCGATTGCGGTGGACGGCAGCGTGTTGGCACTGCTGGTCACAGTCGTTTTCCTACCTTTCGCCGCGCAGCCGCTCGTTGGCGGGCCGCGGCACGTTGCTGTACCCGGTCGCGGACCGCGTTGGGACGCTCCGCGAGATCCTCTTCGGCTAGTCCGAGCTGACGGATGAGGTCGACGGCGAGGTCCGTCAGAGTAGCGCCCTGCAGGAGCAGAGCCACCGGCGGCTCGACGCCGAAGTCGCTGCGGACGGTGTTGCGCATGCGCACAGCCATCAGAGAATCCAGGCCGAGCTGGGTCAACGGCTGGGCTGGGTCGATCGCATTCTCATCGCTGAAACCCATGATTGCCGAGATGCGCTTGCGCAACCTGGCCACGACCGCACGGGTGACCTCGGGGCCGGAGAGCTCACGCAGCGCGTCGGTGCCGGCCCAGTCATCGTCGGCGTCCAGCGATCCCAGCTCGGCGACCAGATCCGCGAAGAAGCCGACCTTGGCAATCTCCGGGAAGGCCGCTGCGGCGCGGTCGAGGCGGAGCCGGGCCACACCGATGCGCTTCGGCGCGCCGGACACCAGCCTCTGGAGGGCTTCGATGCCTTCCTCGGTCGACATGGGATCCAGCACGCTGAACGCCAGCGTCTTGGCCAGTCCGACATCGGCCCACTGACCCCAGTTGATTGAAGTGGTGGCCAGTCCCGTCCCGGCGCGCCTGGTCGAGAACGCGTCCAGCCACGCGTTGGCACACGCGTAGGAGGCCTGACCCGGCGAGCCCAGAAGCGATGCCACCGACGAGAAACCGACCCACCAGTCGAGGTCGCGTCCGGCTGTCGCGTGGTGCAGCCGCACCGCGCCGAGAACCTTCGGTGCCCAGACGCGGTCCAGGCTGTCCTTCGACATGCCGGCGATCAACTCGTCGTCGAGCACGGCGGCCGAATGAATCACCCCGCGCAAGGAGCGTCCCGTCGCCTCCGCGGCAGCGACAATGCGCTCCGCTGTCCCCTGCACAGCGATATCGCCGAGTACCGTGACGACCTCGGCACGTCGGCCGAGGTCTTCCAAGATCGTCTGCGCCTCGGCCGAGGGTGCGCTGCGGCCGTTGAGGACGATCCTCCCCGCGCCGCTGTCGACAAGCCAACGTGCCACGGTCAAACCGATGCCGCCCAGACCTCCGGTGACGACATAGGCTCCGTCGGTGCGTGCAACCGGATCCAAACCCCGGGAGGGGATCGTGCTGCGCGACAATCGCTCGACGAGCCGCCGGCCCTCGCGCCAGGCAACGATGTCGTCCCCCTCAGCGGTGTCCAGCTCCGCCTGGAGAGCAGACATCACGTCCGCGTCACCGTCGAGGTCGATCAATGTGGTCCGCAGATCTGGGTGTTCGTAGGCCAGGACCCGAACCAGGCCGCGCAACACCCCAATCGCCGGATCTTCCTTGTCGCCGTCCACCGCGGCCAGCCCCGTTCGGCTGACGAGGTAAATCCTCGGTGCTCGGCCGTGCCAGCCGGTCGTGACCGCGCGCACCGCGCTGGTCACCGACCAGATGGTCTCGCGGGCCCGGTCGGCTGCCGCCACCGCGGCCTCGACTGACGACATCGCGTCCGGCGTGTCGGCGCCGACGAGAATCACGACCCCCAACGGGGGCAGTTCGGGATCCGAGGAGGTTTCGGCGAAGGCTTCACCGACGGCCGACTCGTCGGCCAGTGCCGCGGCGCTCGCCCGTCCACCCGCTGAAGTCAGCCGGGCGACCAGCTCGTCGGCCACCGTTCGGGTGCCGGCCCCGTCGGCCAGCACCAGCCAGCTTCCCGGCGCGAGTTCGGAGAACTGCACCGTGGTTTCGTGCCACGTTGTGTCGAACACCTTCTGCGACAACGGCAATGGAACGGTTCGGCGCTGCACGCGGCGTAGGTATACGCCGTCCACTTCGGCGACCACGTTGCCGGACTGATCGGTCAACCGGACCCGGCCCACGGCGTCGCCGCCGTCTTCGATGTCGGCTACCAACTCGGCGCGGCAGCGGGCCCGCCGCCCCACGTCGCCGTAAACACGAATGGACTCCATCGCCACGGGGAGGTAGGTCACCTCGGACGAATCGGAAAGGGATTCGGCCCCGATCGCGGCCGCCAGCCCCTGCAATGCGGCATCCAGCATCACCGGATGCAGCGCGATGCCCCGGTGCGGCGTTGCGTCATCGGACAGGACGATCTCGGTCTCTGCCCATCCCCCTGAGGACCTGGTGATCCGAGTCAGGGCGGCGAACGCGGGCCCGTGATGGGCCCCTGTGCGCCGCAGTGCGCTGTAGAAATCGCTCGGCGACACTGTCGACGTAGCTCCGGACCGCGCGGGACTCGGCTCTGGACGCGCGGTGTCATCCGCCTTCACGATGCGGGCGACCGCATGACGTATCCAGTTGTCGTCGCCGCTGCGCGAATGAATCTCTATCCGCGCCTCACCGGCGTTGTGGGTGAGCTGCGTGGTCAACCGTGTATGGCGATCCAGCGTCAGCATTTGTTCGACTTCAAGCCGCTTCACATGGACCGCGGACGCCGCCAGACCCAGCGCCTCGCAGCCGGCCGCCAGCGCGATCTCGGCAAATCCGGCTCCGGGCATGACGGTCTGACCGTGCACCTTGTGATCGTTCAGCCATGGGTGGAGGTCGGTGCCCACATCGGACTGCCAAACGTGGCCTCCGCCAGCGGGTAATTCGACGTGCATACCCAACAGCGGATGCGCGCCGGTGAATTCGTGCCCGGCAGTGGTGTTGGCGATCCAGTACTTGGCGTGCAGCCACGGCGTCGGCGGTAGGTCTACCACGCGGCCCACGTCCGGCGCTGCCGTCTCGCCGACGGAAGTACGGTGAGAGGCCAGACTCGCGTGGAACACCAGAGTTTCGTCCGAGTCGCGGGTGACCGTCGCGAGGACATTGGCGCCCTTGCCCGTTTCCGCCGTGTCCAGCGTCTCGGTGATCGCGTGGGTCAGCAGCGGGTGGGGGCTGATCTCGACGAAGTTGCCGTGTTCCTCGGCGGCTAGGCTCACCGCCTGACCGAACCGCACCGGATTGCGCAGGTTGGCCTGCCAATACTCGGCACTGAACAGCGGTGCGGATCCCTGATACGCGGTGGTGCTGATCAAAGGTATTTTCGGTGCCGCAGGGCTCAGGTACGCGAGCGCAGTGCCAAGTTCCGGCAGGACGGGGTCGATGGTCGGGTGATGGGAGGCCACGTCGACCTCCACGCGCCGCGCCAGCAGTCCCTTCGCGTCCACTGTGGCGACCAGCCGGTCCACCTCGTCGGGGGGGCCCGCGATCACAGACTGCTTGGGCGACGCGTAGACCGCCACCGTTACGTTCGGATGATCGGCAACAAGGCGCTCGGCGGCCGTCGCGTCGAGCTCGAGCAACGCCATCGCACCCTGCCCGGACAGCCGCTTCATGAGGCGCGACCGTGTCGATATCACGTCCAGACCTTCGGCTGGGGTCAGCGCACCGGCGACGACGGCGGCCGATACCTCGCCCATCGAGTGGCCGATCACGGCGTGGGGTTCGACACCGTAGGACCGCCACAACGCCGTCAGAGCCAACTGCATGCCGACGATGACGGGCTGAATCCGGTCGATACCGACGACCGGATCGCCGGCCTCCAAGATGTTCCGCAACGAGAATCCGGCCTTATCGGCGAAGACGGGTTCGAGCTCATCGACGGCGGCGGCGAAGGCCGGCTCGTCGCGGAGCAGCTTTTTGCCCATGCCGGGCCACTGAGCACCCTGCCCGGAGTACAGGAACACGACGCCCGCGCCGCGGCTGATGTGATGAGAGGCGATCACACCGGCCGCCGGCTTGCCCGCGGCCAGGGCTCTCAGACCGTGGGCGGCCTCGGCATGGTTTCGGGCACTGACGGTGGCAACGGTGCCGAATCGGCTGCGGCGGTTGAGCGAATGCGCGACGTCGGCGAGCGGCACCGCAGCACCGCCGTCCTCCAGCCAGTTGGCCACCGCGCCCGCCGTGATAGCCACCCGCTGAGCGGTCTTGCCGGAAACTGTCAGCGTGGTGACTCCTGGCGTCTGCGCTGCCTGCGCTGCCATGGTTTCCGGGCCCTGCTCGAGCACCACATGGGCATTCGTCCCGCCCATTCCGAACGACGAGACACCTGCGCGGCGCGGCGCATCGTGCACAGGCCACGGCGTCGGCTCGGTCGGCACGAACAGCCGAGTCTTGGTAGCGTCGATCGACGGATTCCACTGCGAGAAGTGCAGGTTCGGCGGGATCTCACCGTGACGCAGCGTCAGCACCGCCTTGATGAAGCCCGCCACACCCGCGGCTGCTTCCAGGTGACCGAAGTTGGTCTTGACCGCGCCCAGCGCACACGGGCTGGTGCCCTTGCCGTACACACCGGCGAGCGCGTCGAACTCGATCGGGTCGCCGAGAGCGGTTCCGGTGCCGTGCGTTTCGACAAGATTGACTGACGCGGCCGTCACGTCGGCCGAGCGTAGAGCGCGGGTGATGACGTCGCGCTGTGACGGCGCATTCGGGGCCGTCAGGCCGTTGGAGCGTCCGTCCTGGTTTACTGCGGACCCTCGGACCACGGCCAGGATCCGGTCCCCGTCCCGGACGGCATCGGTGAGCCGTTTGAGGACGACGATGCCTGCACCCTCACCGCGCACGAAGCCGTCGGCGCGCGAGTCGAACGCGTGGCAGCGGCCATTCGGCGACATCATCCCCCACTTGGCAAGGGCCAGTTGGGTTTCCGGGCGTAGGTTCAGGTTAACGCCGCCGGCGAGGGCTAGGTCGCTCTCCCTCATCCGCAGGCTCTGACAGGCTAGGTGGATAGAGACCAGCGACGACGAACAGGCGGTGTCGACCGCCACCGCCGGGCCCTTGAGTCCAAGCAGATACGAGATCCGCCCGACGGTGACACTGTGCGCGTTACCGGTGGCCGAATAGGGATCGATGGTGTCAGGGTTTCCGCCGGAAGCGTTCTGGTACTCGTTGTAGTACACGCCCAGCATGACGGCGGCGCGGGTCTCGCCCAGCTGATCCGGAGCCATCCCGGCATTCTCCAAAGCTTCCCACGCAACCTCCAGCGCAAGCCGCTGTTGGGGATCCATCGCGGCCGCCTCGCGCGGGGTGATTCCGAAGAACTCCGCGTCGAAGTGATCGATGTCGGACAGGTAGGCGCCCCACTTGGTGGGCATGCGGCCGGGCGCTAGCGGATCCGGATCGTAGAAGGCATCGGCGTCCCAGCGATCCGAGGGTACCTCGATGACAGCATCCGTGCCCGCCTGCAGCAGCTTCCAGTATCCGGCAGGATCCTTGACCCCGCCGGGCAATCGGCAACCGATTCCGATGACCGCGACAGGCTCGGCGCCAGCGATTCGCGCCGACTTGTCGAACTGTTCGGACAGCGCAGTGCGCTGCTCGGGCGTCATACCGGAGATCCGGTCGAAGATCGTCTTCATCAGATACCGCTCTCACTGCCACTGCGGGCAGATTCCACGCTGTCGAACAGCGCGTCCAACACACTGATCGAATCGGCTGTCACGTCGTCGGATTCGTCTTGTGGTTCGTCCTCCGGGGTGATCAAGGTTGCAATGTGACTCGCGAATGACCCAATGGTCGGGTTGTCCCACAGCATCGTCGCCGAGAGGTCCACCCGAACCAGTTGCTTGGCGTCGCGCAACAGATTCATCGCCATCATCGAATCCATGCCGAGATCGGGAAAGGGCATGTCGAAATCGACTGCAGTGTCCGGCATGCCGAGTTCGCGGGCCAGGATCGCCCGCAGTCGTGTCCGCAGCTGCTCAAGGCGCTCGGAGCCCGACATCACCGACCAGTCGACGAACTCGACCGGTGCAGCGCTGTGATCGTCGACCACGGGTGCCGGCGCCGACTCGGCGGAGGCGTACTTCAAACCCCGGATCTCGACACAGGCCACACCGTCACGGTCTCTCACCGCCAGATCGATCACGAGATCGTCGCCGTCGCCGCCTTCGCGCCGCGTCGCTTCGACGACAAAATTCGCCCCAGACACCGGGTGCCGCCACCACATCCCTTCCACCGCGGCCGGCAGCAGAAGCGTGGGATTGTCGGGGTCGGCGAGGCGGGCGACGTGCACTGCGGCGTCCATCAAGGCTGCCGAGAGGGCTGGGCCCTGCGAGTCGGGCAGCGAGATCTCGGCGCGCAATGCCCCAGCCGCGGCCCCACTCTCGCCGACCGTCCAATCGAACGGTTGGCCCTCCACGCCCCAGGCACGCTGCAACTCGGCGATCGTCGCCGCGTCATAGCGCGATGCCGGCAAGTGACCGACCTCCACCGCGGCCCGGCCGCCCCCGAACTCGGTGACTTGAGCGCTCGCGTGCCGAATCCACCGCTCGACGGGTGTGTCCGGGGACGCACTGGTTGACACGGTGATGCTTGTCCCGTCGGACACCACATGGACGACGCGCCGCTGGCTCGCCACTATCGGGTACTCGAACCGCAACTCGCTCACGGACCCAACGCCCAGCTGTTCGGCCGCGCTGGAAAGCGTCTGCAGCAGAACAGAGATCGGGACAACGTCCACACCGCGCACCCGGTGGTCGTGGGGATAGGGCTTGGACTGTGGAATCAGTCGCGCCCGCCAGTCGTGATCATGGATCGGGCTGGTGATTCGTTCGCCGAGCACTGTTCCGTAGATCGGATCAGGCAGCCCGTCGAGGTCTGGCACGTCTGCATCCGGTTCGGCGAGCAGATCGTCGAGTACCCGCACCGATGCGCGCATGCGGTACGCATCGGCCAGCCGTCCCCAGTCCGCGCCGGCGACGACATACTGCACGCCGGCATCGGGGCTCAGCACCGTCGACAACATTTTCAGCGCGGCGTCGTTGGGCATCGGTTCCAGGCCCGCCGCCGCCAGCTGTGGATGAGTGTCCGCCCACGTTTTGAACAAGCCCCAGTCGATGACCGTGGCCGGCAGGCCGAGCGCCCGACGCAGATAGGCAAACGTATCGGCGAAGGCGTTGCCTGCCGTGTAGTGCGAGACAGCTCGGGAGCCCAGGATGCCGGTGATCGAGGAGAACAACACGAATCGGCGAACCGGTGTGCTCAGCGTGAGCTTGTGCAACACCGCGACAGCGTCCAACTTCGGACGGAACATCTCATTCAGGTCGCCGTCCGTCATGTCCGTCAGCAGCGCCTCACCGCCTGCCAACGTCGCCAGATAGACGCCGTCCAGCGGCGGCAGGTCAGCACCGAAACGCGCGAACAGGGCACCCATCGCCGCCTCGTCAGCGGCGTCGCCAGCAACCTCAACCAGCGTGGTGCCCGCCGCCGCCAACTCGGCACCCAACTCGCTGAGCTGCGATCCGCGGCGCGACACCGCGACGATCGTCGCCGCACCCATCTGCGCCAGCTGACGAATGACGTAGGGTCCGACGTTGCCCGTGGCGCCCAGCACCAGATGGCTGGTACCGGGCTCCAGGCCGGTCAGCGTCGTTGCCGGAGCGGGGGCACGCCGGAGGCGTGGCACATGCCTGATCCCGCCCCGGTAGACGGCCTGATCGTCGCGGCGTTCGTCACCCTCGCTCGCGTCGGCTTCGGCTACCACGTAACGCGCCACCAGCTCTGGCGGCACCGCATCATCCACGTCGATGATCACGCCCCAGAACTCCGGGTTCTCGACCGCCAGAGTCCTGACCTGGCCCCACAGCACCGCATGCATCGGGTTCGCGCGGTCGCCTTCGCGCAGCGGCTGGGCACTGCGTGTTACGACGATCAGCCGGGGAGCGCCGGCGCCGGCCTGCGACAACGCGACGGCAATTCGGCGCAGGGCCTTGAACAATCGGTAGCCTTCTGCGACGTCGAGGCGGGCCGGAGCGGCCGCCGAAGGAGCGAAGACCAACCAGTCGGCGTCCGTCAGCCCATCGCGAAGCGCAGCGGGCTCGGCATCGTCGTCGAGCACGGACGGCGCAAGACTACGGGATTTCGGACCGAGCGAGCGGGCGAGATCGCCGCCGGTCTCGTCGTCGGCGATCACCAGCCAGCGATCACCGAACCGGTTTGCGGCGGCGGGAAGTTCTCGCACCGGCCACGCGAGCTCGTGGAACCACGGATGGTCGGTGCCTACTGGTGGTCTGAGGTCTGCGGGGTACACCGCACCGTTGCGGGACTGAGGAGCCGTGGCGCCTGACGCCGTAGCCGGCAAGACATCAGATGCCGGTGTGATCCAGTGCCGAGTGTGGTGCCACGGCGTGGTCGGGATCGGAATCCAACTCCGTTGTGGGCGCGCGGTTTTCGGGGGTCGTACGGTGTGCGCGGCATTGAGATTCGTCCGAAAAGTGACGGTGTCATTGGCATCGCGCTGCAGAGTCCCCAGACAGTGATGGTGCCTGTCAGCGAGCGTGTCCTTGATCGCATACGCCAACAGCGGGTGTGGACTGATCTCGGCGAAAACGGCGTGGTCGGCGGCGGCACGTTCGACAGCCGCGCCGAAGCGCACCGGGTTGCGCAGGTTGGCGACCCAATGGTCGGCATCGAAGACATTCGTGCCGTCAGTCGGGCGCCCGTCCGTGGTCACCAGGATCGGAATCGATGGCGCCTGGGGCTTCAGGCCTGCCAGTTCGGCACGCAACTCTGCGAGAATGGGATCGACGATCCAATGGTGCGAGGCCACGTCGACGTCCACCCTGCGCGCCAGCCGCTCCTGAGCGTCGACGACCGCGACGACCGCGTCGACCTGTTCCGGAGGACCGGCGATGACCGTCTGCCGGGGCGAGGCGTATACCGCGACGGTCAAACCGTCGTGACCAGAAATCAACTCCTCAGCGGCCGCGGCGTCGAGTTCAAGCAACGCCATTGCGCCCTGCCCCGACAACCGCTTCATCAGCCGTGAGCGGGTGGCGATGACCTTGAAGCCGTCGGCGGCGCTCAGCGCTCCTCCGACGACGGCTGCGGTGACCTCTCCCATCGAGTGACCTATCACCGCGTCCGGGATCACGCCGTGCGAACGCCACAATTCGGTCAGCGCAAGTTGAACACCGACGAGAACCGGCTGTATGCGATCGATTCCGGTGACGGCCTCGCCGGACTCCAGCACATCCCGCAGCGAGAATCCCACCTGTGCGGTGAACGTGGCATCGAGGTCGTCCACGGCGGCGGCGAACGCAGGCTCCTCGGTGAGCAGACGCCGTCCCATGCCCGCCCATTGCGAGCCCTGACCGGAGTACAGAAACACGGTGCCCGTTCCGCAGATGCCGTCGTGGGCGGCGACCACGCCCGGGGCCGGATACCCGCCGGCCAGTGCGCGGAGGCCGGCGACAGCACTCTTGGTGTCCGGCGCGGCGACGCTCGCGAACTTGTTGTGCTGGGTTCTGCGGTGGTTCAGCGTATGGGCGACCGCCGACAGGGACGCCGACGCACCCTCCCCTTCCAGCCAATCGGCAAGCCGCGCGGCCGTTGACGCGATGCGCGCGGAGGTCTTGCCGGTGACCACCAGGGTGGTGACCGGTGGCTCAGAGTCGGCCGGATCAGCGTCCACGTCGGCGACCGGGGCCTGCTCGACGATGACGTGCGCGTTGGTGCCGCTGACGCCGAAAGACGACACAGCGGCGCGCCGCGCCCGGTCGACAGCTGGCCACTGCGCCGGCTCCGACGCGATACAGAAGCGTTTCGCACCGTCGCTGGCCTGCGGTGTGAGCTGTTTGAAATGCAGCTGCTTCGGGATGAACCCGTGGTACACGCTGAGTACGGTCTTGATGAAACCGGTCACGCCGGCCGCGGACTCGAGGTGGCCCAGGTTCGTCTTGACCGAGCCGAGCACCAGCGGTGCCGAGCCGGCGCGGTCGCCGTAGACCTCGCTGAGCGCGTCAAGTTCAATGGGATCGCCCAGCGCGGTCCCGGTGCCGTGGGCCTCGATGTAGTCGACCTCCGAGGGCGACAGCCGGGCCACCTCGAGTGCGCGCCGCATGAGCGCCTGCTGCGCTGGGCCGTTCGGCACCGTCTGACCGCTGCTCGCGCCGTCCTGGTTGACCGCCGACCCACGAATGACCGCCAGCACCCGGTCTCCGTCGCGCTGGGCATCGGAGAGACGCTTGAGCACGACCACACCGCAACCTTCGCTGCGCACGTAACCGTTGGCGTCGGCGTCGAAGGTCTTACACGTTCCGTCCGGTGCGAGCATGCCCCAGCGCGAGCACGCGATGTTGTTCTGCGGAGTCAGGATCAAGTTGACGCCGGCGGCCAAGGCGTGGTCACTCTCGCGGCGGCGCAGGCTCTGGCAGGCTAGGTGGATGGACACCAGCGACGACGAACACGCGGTGTCGCTCACCACCGCAGGGCCCCGTACCCCCAGAAAATAAGAGAGCCGGCCCGCGGCGAAGTTCGGTGCGCTGCCGAACGGGATGTACGGGTCGATCTCTTCTGGCCGCAGCTTCCCGACGAACGATGCGTAGTAATCGCTCGTGGTCATGCCGACGAAGACCGACGTGGCGGAGCCACGCAGGCTGCGGGCGTCGATACCGGCGTTCTCCAACGCCTCCCAGGCGACCTCCAGAAGAAGTCGCTGCTGTGGATCCATGCCGGCCGCTTCCCGATGCGAGATGGCGAAGAACTCCGCGTCAAACTCGTCCGGTTGCCACGAAGTGAGAAATCCACCCTCCCGATTGCAGATCGTGCCGGGGACGGTGTGGTCCGGCGAGTAGTACTCGTCGGCGTCCCATCGATCCTCTGGCACCCGGATGACGCCGCTTCGCCCTTCGGTCAGCAACGTCCAGAACTCGTCTGAATTGTTCACCCCGCCCGGTAGGCGACACCCGATTCCGACCACCGCGATGGGCTCGGTCTCGGCCTGCTCCGCCAGAGCGAGACGGGTGGTCAGGTCGTCGATCTTGCGAAGGGCTTCAGTGATGATCGCCCGGCGGTCTGGCGACTCAGCTGTCATTTTCAATTCAATCTTTCGGAAAGTCTCTGCAATAGTTCTTCCTCGCCCAGATCGTCGTAGGAATCCTCGTTGACTCCCCCGTCGTCTCCCCCCTCGGAACCGGCGCTGTCGATTATCTCAGGTAACACCGACGCAAAATAATCGGTGAGCGCATCGACAGTCGGATAGTCGAACACCACCGCCGCAGGAAGCACCTGTCCGAGGGTCTCGCTGAGCGAACGCTGCAGGGTGACACTCATCAGCGAATCCATCCCGAACTGGAAGAAGCCGACCGCCGGGTCCAGCAGCTGCGGCGAGGTAAGCCCCATCGCGGCGGCGACGTGCGCGGCGACATGGGCTGAGAGCATGTCGCGACGACTATCAGGGTCGGCGTCTGCGAGTTCACGGCGAAATGCTGTGGTACTGGCGGCGGAGACCTGTACACCTGCCATAGAGGGCAACAGGTCGTCGAGGATGTGGAGAGCCGTGCGGGTGCGGTACGCAGCGGCCAGCCGGGCCCAGTCCGCAGCAACGATGGTGGCGCGCACCGGTGCCTGCGCGCTCGTGCACGCCGCCAGCGCCTTGATCGCCACATCATCTTCCATCGGCTGTAGGCCCGACTCAGCGGTCGTCTGGCGCTCCACCCCGGTTTGAGCGTCGGCCAGCGACTTCCACAGACCCCAGTTGACCGCACTCGCGGGGAGGCCCGCCGCCCGTCGCTGAAAAGCGAACGCGTCCAGGAAGGTCGTTGTCGCGGCATAGTGCGCCAGCCACCGCGATCCCAAGATTCCGGAGATGGACGAAAAGAGGATGAACTGTTGCACCGGATGCCGAAGGGAGAGCTTGTGCAGCAGCGATACCGCGTCGATCTTGGGGCCGAACATCGCCGCGACGTCGTCGTCGGTCATGTCGGCCAGCGTCACGGGGCTGC
Source organism: Mycolicibacterium psychrotolerans (assembly GCF_010729305.1). Classification (NCBI taxonomy): domain Bacteria; kingdom Bacillati; phylum Actinomycetota; class Actinomycetes; order Mycobacteriales; family Mycobacteriaceae; genus Mycobacterium; species Mycolicibacterium psychrotolerans. The sequence continues at coordinate 3,726,226 of NZ_AP022574.1, forward strand.
CGCCGAAGGCGGCGACGTACACCCCGCTCAGCTGTGGAAGATCCGCGCCGAACCGGTCGAACAGCGGCCGCAGCGACGCCTCGTCGGAGGCGTCGGCGGCAACCGTGACCAGCGTCGTGCCGGCGGCCGCCAGCCGCTCGGTGAGGGCGACGAGACGCGACCCGGGATGACGTGACACGGCCACGACGGTGCGGGCCCCCATCGCGGCGAGCTGCTCGATCAGAAACGGACCGATGTTTCCGGTGGCGCCGACCACCAGGTGAGCACCCTGGGGGTCGAGACCATCGCCGCCGGGCAACGGCCCTCCAGGAACGAGTCGCGCCACCCGACGTACCCCTGCGCGGTAGAGAACCTGATCTTCGCCGTCGCCCCCGTGCGCCTCGGCGAGCACCCACCGTGCGGCAACCTCGACCGGCACGGATTCATCCACGTCGACGATGCCGCCCCAGATCTCTGGGTGCTCCAGAGTGAGCGTTCGGCCCAGCCCCCACAGCACCGCGTGAGCGGGGTTGGCGCGGTCGCCGGCCTCGATCGGTTGCGCGTTACGCGTAAGCAGGTGCAGCGCCGGCGGCACAGGACAGGCGGCGGCGGCCGCGGCCAGCCGGCGCCCCGTGTCGAACAGGCCGTAACCGAGGTCGTCCGCTGCTGTCGGGCCTGGCGCGTACACGACATGGCTGGCCGCGCGCAATGCCTCACCGAGCGCATCTGCGTCAACGCTCTCCGAAGGCAGAATTGTGACAGCGGCGGCGTTGCCGAGGACGCGGGTGAGCTGCGTACCCAGCGCCTCGTCACCGAGCACCAGCCAGGATGCGTCGGCGACGTCGTGGACAGCTGAGTCCTGCAGCGGGCGTGCCGGCCACGCCAGCTCGCACAACCACTCCGACGGGACGCCCGATGACGCGGTATTCCAGGCGGGCCTGCGCTCGGCCGCGGCTCGGGTGACTGTCACGCCGATCCAATGCGGGCTGTGCTGCCAGGGCGTGGTCGGCAGCTGAACGTGCGGTTCAGGCGGATGGTCGGTGTGGGGCGGACGGGTGATGTGAGTGGCGTTGAGGCTGGTGCGGAAACTCAACGTGTCGTCGGTGTCACGAATAAGGGTTGGAAGGATGAGATAACCACCGTCCGGCACTGTGTCAGCGATCGGCTGGCCCATGGTCGGGTGTGGGCTGATCTCGATGAAAGTTCCGTGCTCTGCGGCCGCGCCCCCGATGGCTTCGTGGAAGCGCACCGGCTGACGGACATTGGCGACCCAATAATCGGCGTCGAACGCCGGTGTGACCGTGGGGCCGGTGACTGTGGACACCATCGGGATCGTTGGTATACGAGGGTCGATGTCCGCGAGAGCGGAACGGAGGTCGTCGAGGATGGGGTCCATCAGCGCGGTGTGTGACGCCACCTCCATGTTCACTCGGCGCGCGAAGTGGTTCCGGGCGGTCATCTCCGCGATCAGCGCGTCGACCTCATCGGGCAGCCCCGCGACGACTGTCTGCTTCGGCGACACATAACCAGCAATCTCGATACTGGTCCGTGCGGCGATAGCGTCGGCGCAGGCGTCGGCGTCGAGATTGAGCAGTGCGACAGCACCCTGTCCGGCCAGGCGTGACATGAGGCGAGATCTGGCGGCGATGACAGTGAGTCCGTCGGAGAGGCTGAGCGCGCCGCACACCACCGCGGCGGTGACTTCGCCCATGGAGTGACCGATCACGGCGTCCGGGTGCACGCCGTAGGAGCGCCACAGCGCAGTCAGTGCAAGCTGCAGCCCCATCAGTACTGGCTGCACCTGGGCATCCCCGCTGACAGGCACCCCGCCGGCAATGAAGTCGCGGAGTGAGAAGCCCATATGTTCGACGAAGCTGGGATCGAGATCGCTGACAGCTTCGGTGAAAGCGGGCTCGTCGATGAGGAGTTGGCGGGCCATACCCGCCCATTGGGAGCCCTGGCCGGAGTACACGAACACAATGCCGCGCTGCACGCGCTCGGCGGGAAGCACAACGCCGGGTGCGGCGTGGCCCGCTGCCAGCGCACGCAGGCCGGCCACGGCTTGGGCGCGGTCACGGCCACACACAGTGGCAAACTTGGCGTGTTGCGTGCGGTGGTGGTTGAGAGTATGGGCAACCTCGGCCAGGCCGACGTCGGCGCCGTCGGTGGCCATCCACTCGGCGAGTTGGCCGGCGGTAGTGGCGATGCGGGCGGCGCTCTTCCCCGAGACCACCAAGGTGGTGATGGTGGGATCGGCAGGGCGTCCGAGGCTCGGCGCGGACACAGGAGCTTGTTCGAGCACGACATGGGCGTTGGTGCCGCCGAAGCCGAAGGAGGACACTCCGGCGCGGCGGGGTCTTCCGGCGGGAGCCCAGCCGGTGTTGTCCGCAACGACCTGCAGCCGGAGTTTGTCGAACGGGATGTGAGGGTTGGGAGTCTGGTAATCCAGGTTGCCCGGGATGTGCTGGTGGTGAAGCGCCAGCACGGTCTTGGAGAATCCCGCGATACCGGCGGCAGCTTCGAGGTGCCCCAAATTGGTCTTGACCGAGCCAATCAAAAGCGGCGCGTCTAGTGAGCGTCCCCGCCCCAGCACAGTACCCAGTGCACGAGCTTCGATCGGGTCGCCGAGGAGGGTGCCAGTACCGTGGGCCTCGACGTAGTCAACCTCGCGTGGTTCGATCCCTGCGGCACTGTAGGCGCTGCGGAGGACCGCCATCTGCGCCCCGGGGTTCGGCGCCATCAGGCCGTTCGAGCGGCCATCCTGGTTGACGGCAGAACCGCGAACGACTGCGAGTACCCGATCGCCGTCGCGCAGGGCATCCGAGAGACGTTTGAGCACCGCGACACCGCAACCCTCACCGCGCACGAACCCATCGGCGCGGGCATCGAAGGCATGACACCGGCCGGACTTCGACAGCGCATCGGCCTGGTCCAGGCTGCGCGTCACAGCAGGAGCCAGCACGAGGTTCACCCCGGCGGCTAGCGCAAGGCTCGAATCCCCCGATCGCAGGCTCTGACAGGCGAGGTGGATCGCCACCAACGACGATGAACACGCCGTGTCCACCGTGACCGAAGGGCCCCGCAGGTCAAAGTAATACGAGACGCGGTTGGAGATGATGCTCAAGGCACTCCCTGTGCCGTACCACGCATCGACGCCTGGAAGGTCCAACGCGCCCATTGCGCCGTAGTCGGTCACCGAGGCGCCAGTGAACACACCTGTGGGTGATTCCGCGAGCGAATCCGCGGGAATGCCCGCGTGCTCGAGAGCTTCCTGAATCACTTCGAGCAGCAGGCGCTGCTGAGGGTCCATGCGGGCGGCTTCCCGCGGCATGATCTCGAAGAACTCCGCGTCGAATTCCGCGACGTCGCTCAGGAAGGAGCCCCAACGGGTCGTGCCTTCGAGCACAGCTCTTCCTTCCGAAGAACCGTCGTCGAAAGCTTTCCATCGGGCAGCTGGTACCTCGCTGACCGCTGAGCGCCCGTCGAGAAGGAATTCCCAGAATTCGGCCGGCCCATAGATTTCCCCGGGAAATCGGCACCCCAGCCCTATGACGGCGATGGGCTCGTTCGAGGTTCCACCACGGGCGACCTGCGGTGTGATGCCCGTCCCGAACGGTTCGACGTCGCCACCCGACAGGAACTTCGCCAACGCGTCGACGGTCGGGTACTGCCAAAACTCGACAGGCGACACAGTTGACCCAACGAGTTCGGAAAGTTCGCCGGTCAGGACGACCGCGTCCCGAGATCCGAGTCCGAGGTCGTGCATCGTCGCACCGCCATCAATGCGATCGGCGTTGCACCCCATGTTGGTGACCAGATAGTCGACCAGCCACCGCCGAATCTCATTCTCGTCGATATCAGAAGTCATCGACTGGCACCAAGCCGACTGAACTCACCGCGTCGATACTCGTCCCCGCAGGCGGCACGCCGAACCTTCCCGCTGGTGGTAAGCGGCAGCGAACCCGGACCGACCAACAGAAGGTCCGAGACTCGCACACGGTGTGTCTCGGAGATGGCCGCGGTAACCTGCTGCTCGATCTGATCGAGCTCGGCGCGGTCGCGCCTTTCGGGGTTTTTCAGCTCAGCTATGACGACTAGGCGTTCGGTGGCGCCGTCGGGCACGGAGATGGCGGCTACCCGACCATGGGTGACTTCGCGAACCGTCGTCTCGATGTCATCGGGATAGTGGTTGCGGCCGTCGACAATCACCAGGTCCTTGATCCGGCCGACGATGAACAGCTCGCCGTCGAACATCATGCCGAGGTCTGCGGTGCGCAGCCACGGCTCGGCGGGGGTGCCGGGCGTCGGCTCTACGATCTTGCCGCGGAAGACGCGAGCCGTCTGTTCGGGATTGCGCCAGTAACCGGCCGTGACGTGGTCGCCGTGCAGCCAAACTTCGCCGACCTGACCCGCAGGCTTCTCCACGAATGTCTCCGGGTCGACGATTCGGACCGTGGTGGAACGAGGCGGACCGACGCTGACAAGCTCAGACCCTCCGTCGTCACACAGCTCGGCGTGACCGGCCGCCAACTTCTCCAGGTCGAACCGCACCGACTTGGCCGGGCGGTCCGCCATTGTCGAGGACACGTAGATCGTCGACTCAGCCAGTCCGTAGGACGAGCGCATCGCCGTCGGCGTCAGCTTGAACGGTGCGAAGCGCTCCTGGAACCGGCGCAGGGTGGCGCCGTGCACGCGCTCGGCACCGTTGATCATCACGCGGACATGGCGCAGATCCTTGCCGGCGAGGTCCTCGTCGGTGGTCCGGCGAGCCGCCAGTTCGTAGGCAAAGTTCGGCGCTGCTGTGACCACCCACCGGTCTTCGGCGGCCGCGACGTCGGTGGCCAACTGCTGAATCCAGCGGGCTGGTTTGAGCATGAAGCTGATCGGGCTCAGTAGCGTCGTCGGACAGCCGCTCATGACGCCGAGAAAAATGCCGATGATCAGGCCCATGTCATGATAGAGCGGCAGCCACGATACCGCGCGCAAGCCGGAGGGGTAGTCGATTTTGTTGCCACCGAAGTAGTCGGGGTTCAGCTGCTCGATGTTGCGAATAACATTTTTGTGGGTTACTTCCACACCGGCCGGCGCACGGGTGGAGCCCGACGTGTACTGCAGGTACGCAGTCTTCGGCAGTAAGTCCACATTCAGGTTGTCGCCGCTGAAATCGATATCGAGGGTGTCGACCTCAATGACTTTAGGGGCCCGCTGATGTGGCTGGTCCTTCGCGTATCCGCTGATCTCACCGACGATCGCCGAAGTGGTCAGGATGGCAACAGGAGTGGAATCAGCCAAGGTTCCGACGATGCGTTCGTCATGCTGCCCGAACAGCGGCGCCGAAAGAGGAACCGCGATGAACCCGGCGCGGATCGCGCCGAGAAATGCGACGACGTAGTCGAGGTTCTGCGGTGCCAAGATCACGGCACGGTCACCGGGCGAACCAAACTGGAGGAGCTTTGCGGCGACCGCATGTGTCCGGTCGTACAGTTCGTCCCACGAGATCGTCTCAGCGACTCCGAACGGATCGACGTCGTAGTTGATAGAGGTATAAGCCTCCCCGTGGGGATCCTTGTTCCGACGCTCGGCAAGCAAGGCGGGGATCGAGTACTCGGCAATCGCCATCAGGGACATCCTTCCCGGTCGACTCGGCCATTGCGATGAAGCTGCCGGGCGCTCGCGGTGAAGGGCCGGCAGAACATCGTAGGCATCACGTATTTGTTTCTGACTCAACGCTGTCGAAGAGCGAGTCGAGCAGGCTGTCACCCGCATCGGCGCCCGTGTCGTCATCGGCGTTGCCCTCGGCGTCCGTGGTCGGCGTGGGCGCCACCTTCTCCGCGAGGTGAGCCGCCAGCGCGCCGATGGTCGGGTAGTTCCACAGCATTGTGGCTGACAGTTCGATACCGGCGAGCGTTTCGACCTCGCGACGGATCGACATCGCCATCACCGAGTTGAGTCCCATCTCGGCCAGCGGTCGGTCTGAGTCGACCTCTTCCTCACCGATGCGCAGCTGGGTGGCCAGGATGGCCCGCAGACCCGTCTCGAGCGCGGCGATGACCTCCTCCGGCAACATCTGCGACCACGCCCGTTCCGGTCCGCGGACCTGCTCGGACCCGTCGTCCGTCGATATTGTCGGTGCCATCACGACGTGGGCGACGCCGAACCTGCTCGCGTACTCCCACGCCGCGAAAGCCTCGGCCGGGTCGACCGGCCGTGACCCGTGACGGGCAAGTTCGTCGATAACGACCTGTGCGTCGGCACCGAAGCCCAGCCCGCGCCAAGCCACCCAGTCGAGGCTTGTAGTAACGCCGCCCTGCCGGTGGCGGGTGCGCGCCAGCCCGTCGAGGTACGCGTTGCCCGCTGCATAGGCGCCCTGCCCGGGGACACCGAACACTGTGCCCGCCGACGCGGTGAGATAGAGGAAGTCGATGGTGTCGACCGGGAACACCTCATGCAGCGCTTGGGCGCCTGCCACCTTCGGCCACAGATTCCGACGGAGCCGCTCGTCGTCGATGTCGGTGAGCAGCTGACTGTCGGTCAGTCCGGCGCCGTGGACCACGCCGCGGATCGGCGGCGCGCCCTGATCGTCGCGCCTGTCGAGAAGCGCCTGAAGCGCCTCGCGGGAGCCGACGTCGAGCGAGGCCACCTCCACGGCCACTCCGCGTACCTCAAGCGCACGCAGCGCGGCGACCTTGCGTCGGGTGTCCTCGTCCAGATCGTCGTCGTCCCACCGGCGGCGCGGCGGCAGCGCCGTACGCCCGGCAAGCACGATGCGACGCGCGCCCCGGTCGGCCAGCCACGCGGCGGTCAGCAGGCCGAGCGCGCCCAGCCCGCCGGTGACCAGATATGCCGCGTCCGGACGGCACCGCAGTGCCTCGCGGACGGGTTCGCCGGACAGCGGCACCAGCGACGGCGCGAAGAGTTGTCCGTCACGTAGGGAAAGGATCGACTTCGTCGCAGCGGGCAGGATGCCGGTCAGGGCCGACACGGCAGCGGCCGGGACACCGGCCGACGGCAGGTCCATCAGACCGCCCCACAGGTGCGGGTGCTCAGCCCCGATTACTCCTGCGATTCCCCACAGGCAGCTCTGCCGTAACGCGTGTTGCGAATCCGCGTCGCGGACGCCCTCGGTGACAATCCACAGCCGTGGGTCCCCGCGGTTCTCGCGCGCGGCGAGCCGGCCGACCAGCGCGGCGACCTCACCGGACAGCCGGGCGGCGGTCGTCAGGTCATCGCCGTCGGAGGTGGCGGCGGACTCGGTGTCCGGCACGTACAGCACGCAGGCCGCGGTCGCCTCGTCGGCGGCCGTGTAGCCCGCCGCCTCGAGACCGCTGCGCAGCGCCGCCGCGAGGACGCCGCTGCCGATGACCGCAAGTGTCGTACCAGGGGCGCTGTGCCGCTCGGTGTCCCACGGCTGCCAGGCGAGCGTGTGGGCGACGGTGCGCGGGTCTGTCGGCGCAGACTCCGACGGTCCGGCCTGCACGTCCACGTAGCGCAGACCCCGGATGTCGACGGCGATGCTGCCGTCGGGCATCGTCACCGTGACGTCGAGGAGGAGGTCGTCCCCGCCGTTGGGCTTGCGGTGCACCGCCACCGTTCCGCTGAGGTCAGCCAGTTCGCTCCTCGCCGAGAGAAATTCGACGGCCGCCGGCACCAGGAGGCGTGTGTCGTTAATGTCGGCGAGCCGGGCGATCTGCACCGCCGCGTCGAGCAGCGCGACCTCCGAGGCGTCTTGCCACACCACGTCGGCCAGCACGCCATCGCTGGTGGCGCGGCACGACTGAGTGGTCCAGGGGAAGGGCTGTCCCTCGATGCCCCACTTGGCCTGCAACTGCTCGACGGTCGACCGGCCATAGTCGGTGGCGCCGGTGACGTCCACGGACTGGGCACTGCCGGTGGTCTGCACCGCGGCGATGCGAGCCGTCGCGTGCCGGACCCAGCGGTTCGCCGGGGCGTCCGCGCTCGGGGCCGAGGCCATCGTAACGGTGTTGTCGCTGGCTACGACCTGGATGACGCGGGCCTGGTCCAAGACGATGGGCCGGTCGAACCTCATGTCGGACAGCGCCGCCGCCCCCGCCTCGGCGGCCGCGACGGTCAGTGTACGCAGCAGCACCGACATCGGTACGACCTCGACGCCCTGGATCCGATGAAATCCGGGGTACGGCTTGGCCTCCGGCACCAGCCGGGCCTGCCACAGGTGGGTGGGCGGGCTGGTGGCCACCGACGTCAGATCGCCGAGCAGGGTTCCCGGTCGCGGTGCCGCCGGTCCGCGCCGGTCGGTCTTCGCCGCGGCGACCCAGTGCCTGGTGTGGTGCCATGGCGTGGTGGGCAACACCGGATGCGGCTCGGCTGCGTGGTCAGTCACCGGCGGCTTCGTCGTGTAGGTGCTGTTCAGGTGGGTGTGGAACGACAGCGTCTCGTCGGCAGTCCCATCGCTCTTGTCCGCGGTCTCCCGCACCAGCGTCGGCACGCTGTGGTGGTGAAGGGTGCCCAGGGTGTCACTGATGCCGTAGGTCAGCAACGGGTGCGGACTCACCTCGATGAACGTGCCGAGTTCGGCGCCCGCGGCAGAGACCGCCTGCTCGAAGCGGACCGGGTTGCGCAGGTTGTCCACCCAGTAGTCGGCGTCGAACACCGGCTCTGGGCCGTCGTGCTCGCGGGTGGTGATGAGGATCGGAATGTTGGGCGAGGTGGGCCGCAGGTCCTGCAGCGCCTCACGCAACTCGGGCAGGATCGGGTCGATGGTCGGATGGTGCGACGCGACGTCCACCTCGACCCGGCGCGCCAGCCGGTCTCGGGCGGAAACCGCGGCGATCACGGCGTCAACCTGATCCGGATGTCCGGCGATAACGGTCTGCCGCGGCGACGCGTACACCGCGAGGGTCACGTCGGGATAGTCGGCGATCAGCGCCGTGGCCGCGTCGGGGCCCAGTTCGATCAGGGCCATCGCGCCCTGGCCGGACAGGCGCGACATCAGCTTCGACCGTGTCGCGATCACCTTCAGCCCGTCGGCGACCGACAGCGCGCCGGCGACCACCGACGCGGCAACCTCGCCCATTGAATGGCCGATCACGGCATCGGGGTGCACGCCGTAGGAACGCCACAGCTCGGTGAGCGCGAGCTGCATGCCGACCAGCACCGGCTGGATGCGGTCGATGCCGGTCACGGTCTCGGCGCCCGCGATAATCTGCTGCAGCGAAAATCCGACCTGGTCGACGAACACCGGCTCCAGCTCGGCGATCGCCGCGGCGAAGGCGGGCTCGTCGGCCAGCAGACGCCTGCCCATGCCGGTCCACTGCGAGCCCTGTCCGGAGTAGACGAACACGGTGCCGGGACGACACCCACCCTGGTGAGGTGTCACCACACCGAGGGCGGTCCGGCCGTCAGCGAGCGCCCGCAGGCCGGCCAGCGCGCCCGCACGGTCGCGGCTGCAAACAGTCGCGAACTTGGTGTGCCGGGCCCGGTGGTGGTTCAGCGAGTGCGCGACCTGATAGAGCGGTACCTGCGCTCCTGCGCCGGCCATCCACTCCGCTAGAGTCCCCGCGGTTGTTGAGATCCGCTGCGGGGACTTGCCGGAAACTATCAGCGTGGTGACCGCCGAGCCGGCGCTGGCGCCATTGAGGTCCTGCCCCCCGGCGGCGCCGAAGGGTGCCTGCTCGAGCACGACGTGCGCGTTGGTGCCGCCGAAGCCGAACGACGACACGCCCGCGGTGCGCGGATGTGAGGTGCGGGTCCACTCGGTGGGCTGGTCGACGACCTTGAGTCGCAGGTTGTCAAACGGGATATGCGGGTTGGGCGATTGGTAGTCCAGGTTCGCCGGGATCTGCCCGTGCTGCAATGCCAGCACGGCCTTCGCGAAGCCGGCGATGCCGGCCGCGGCCTCGGTGTGTCCGAGGTTGGATTTGATCGCCCCGATCAGTAGCGGCGCATCGGCGGAACGGCCACGTCCGAGCACGGTACCCAGGGCGCGCGCCTCTATGGGGTCGCCGAGCAGCGTGCCGGTGCCGTGCGCCTCGACGTAGTCGACGTCTCGGGGGTCGATCCCTGCGGCCGCGTACGCCGACCGCAGGACCGCCATCTGCGCGGCCGGGTTGGGCGCCATGAGACCATTAGACCGGCCGTCCTGGTTCACCGCCGAACCGCGCACGACGGCCAGCACCCGGTCGCCGTCGCGCAGCGCGTCGGAGAGCCGCTTGAGTACCGCCACGCCGCAACCCTCGCCGCGCACGAAACCGTCGGCGCGCGAGTCGAAGGCGTGGCAACGACCAGATTGCGACATCGCCTCGGCCTGGTCGAAGCTGCGGGTGACAGCGGGCGAAAGGATCACATTGACGCCGCCGGCCAGCGCGACGTCGGAGTCTCCGGTGCGTAGGCTCTGGCAGGCGAGGTGAATGGCCACCAGCGACGACGAGCACGCGGTGTCGACGGTGACGGACGGGCCACGCAGATCGAAGTAGTACGACACCCGGTTGGCGATGATGCTGAGCGCACCACCGGTACCAGAGTATGCGTTGACTTCCGACAGTTCCTTGGAGGCCATCACGCCGTACTCGCCCAGGCAGGCGCCGACGAACACGCCGGTCTGGCTGTGGCGCAGCGCGTCCGGCCGGATGCCGGCGTATTCGAGTGCCTCGTGGGTCACCTCGAGCAGCAGTCGCTGCTGCGGGTCCATTTTGTCGGCCTCGCTGGGCGAAATTTCGAAGTAGTCCGCGTCGAACTCGTCGATGCCGGACAAGTACGAACCCCACCGTGTGGTGCCCGCCAGCGCGGCGGCGCCTTCGGCGGAGTCGCCGTCGTACCAGGACCAGCGCGTCGGCGGCACCTGGCTGACCGCGGAGCGCCCCTGGGACAGGAAATCCCACAGCTCGTCGGGACCGTGGATGTCGCCGGGAAAACGACAGCCTAGGCCCACCACGGCGATGGCATCCTCGGCGAGCCGGTGCGTCGGCGTGACCTCGGCGGCCATGTCGACCTCGCCCCCGGTCAGGAACTTGGCCAGCGCGTTGATCGTGGGGTACTGCCAGAACTCGACCGGGGACACCGTGCGGCCCAAGAGCTCAGAGAGCTCACCGGTCAGTACGACGGCATCGCTGGACCCGACCGCGAGGTCGTTGAGCGGTGCGTCGACATCGATCCCGTCGGGGCTGCACCCGATGTTGGTGACGAGGTAGTCGACCAACCAGTTCCGTAGGGTGTCCTCGTCGAAAGCAGAGGTCATCTAGTGACGTCCAGACGGCTGAACTCGTCCTGACGGTAGCGATCCACGCAGGCCGAACGCCGTATCTTGCCGCTGGTTGTAATCGGGATCGACCCGGGTGCGACCAGCACCAGGTCGGCCACCCGCACACTGTGGGTTTTCTTGATGGCCGAGGCCACCTCGCGCTTGACCGCACGCAATTTGTCCATTGCCTCGGTCTCGGAGCTGCCCTTCTTCTTCATCTCCACGACGGCGACCAACTGCTCGCTGGTGTCGTCGAGCACCGAGATCGCCGCGACCCGCCCGCCGGTGATCTCCTGGATGGTCGCCTCGATGTCGTCGGGGTAGTGGTTGCGGCCATCTACGATCAGCATGTCCTTGATTCGGCCGATGATGAACATCTCGCCCTCGCTCATCACGCCGAGGTCGCCTGTGCGCAGCCACGGACCCACGGGCGTGCCCTCCGACGGGTTGACGACCTCGCCGCCGAAGGTGCGCTCGGTCTGCTGCGGGTTGCGCCAGTAGCCCAACGCGACCTGGTCGCCGTGCACCCAGATCTCGCCGACCTTGCCGTCGGGGTTCTCGGTGCGGGTCTCGGGGTCGATGATGCGCACCGTCGAGGACCGCGGCTCACCGTACGTGACGAGCTCGGTGCCCGCTTCGGTGCCGCAGCGTTCGGCGTGACCGGCCGCGAGCTTCTCGTAGTCGAACCGCACCGTCGCCGGGCTGTGGCCGGTGGGCGCGGAGATGACGTAAAGCGTCGCCTCGGCCAGGCCGTAGGACGGCCGGATGGTGGTGTCGGGCATGTTGAATGCCTTGAACCGCTCGTTGAACCGCCGGATAGTGCTCGAGTGGATGCGTTCGCTGCCGCTGATGATGCCCAACAGGCCGCCAAGGTCCATGCCCTCTAGGTCGGCGTCGGTCGTCCGGCGGACCGAAAGCTCGAAGGCGAAGTTCGGCGCGGCCGACCATGCGTGCGGGTTGAGTGCGAGCTGCTGGATCCAGCGGGCCGGCTTCTGCAGGAATGCCACCGGGCTCATCAGGATCGCGGAGCGACCCCACTTCTCCTCGCCGGTGTCCGGCGGGCACAGCAGCGAGGCGAACACACCCTGGATGAGCCCCATGTCGTGGTAGAAGGGCAGCCACGACACCATTGTGGTGTCCTGCGGCGGCACCCCGCCGCAGTGTTCCATGTAGTCGGTAAAGATTTGCTCGAGGTTGGCGATCACGTTCCGGTGCGTGACGATCACACCAGCCGGTGCCCGGGTCGAGCCCGACGTGTACTGCAGGTAGGCAGTTTTGGGCAGCTGGCCGACGTTGATCTCGACAGTACGCGGCGAGTCGAAGTCCAGCGCGTCGACCTCGACTACTGCGGGCGATACCCCAACGGGCAGACCGCCGACGTAGGTCATGATGTCGTTGACGACGGCCGAGGTCGTCAGCACCGCGACGGGCTGGCAGTCCTTCAACGCACCGTTCACGCGCTCATCCAGCTGACCCAGGGCAGGTACAGGCAGCGGCACGGCGATGAAGCCGGCAGCCATGGCGCCGTAGAACGCGATGATGTACTCCAGGCTCTGCGGGGCCAGGATAGCGACGCGGTCGCCCTTGGATCCGTGACGCAGCAGCTCTTCGGCGACGACCTGGACGCGGTGGTGGACCTGGGCCCACGTCAGCGACTCGCGGTACCCGGCCGGATCGACGTCGTAGTCGATGAAGGTGTAGGCCACGTCGTCAGGCTGCGTGCGGGCCCGGTCGGCGAGCAGGCCGGGAATGGTCGACTCAAGCAAAGGCATGGCGACGTCCTTTCATCAATTAGTTCTGCGTCCCGGCCCCGTTGCCGTCTGGCAAACCGAATCGCAGCTCGTGGCCGCGCATCCCCCGCTCGCCCGAAGGCTAACACCGACCCGCCACAAATGTTGTGCGATCCGACCAAGGATTAGACCACAAATAGCTTGCCAGCGGGAAGCGGGCCGACCAGCGGAAGTATTGCCCACAGAGAGTAAACGCGGGTTAGCAATTTATTCCCGCCGATGGCGCTGCAATTTTGCCAGCTCTACAAACGCCCCACCTCACTCCGGGGTACCGGGTTGCTCGGACGGAGAACTGCCCGGTAAGCGGGGTGCTAACCAGGGCTGCTGAATACAATGCTCCTTTGGTCTCGACTTGTGCGTAAGAGGTTTGCGAGATCTGCGCGGACGTGTCGTGTTCGGTCCTGACCCGGCGGTAAGAAGCAGGTCCGGGGACGTGTGGACGGGCCCGCGGCCACGTGACGCCCGGACGCGGCGGGTGTGCTCTGCCGAAAATGACGGTTCCCGCCGACGGCTCTGCAGGTGTGGCGAAGACCACAGCCGTGTCGTAGGCTATCGGGCCGCACGCGCCCGGATTTTGCCCTCGATATCGGGCACCACCTCACCGAGGTGCTCGTTGAGGTAGAAGTGGTGCCCCGGCAACTCGGTGGCGGTGAATTCGGCTGCGGTGCGGTCGGCCCACGGCTTCACCTTCTCGGCCGTCGCGATCTCGTCGTCGTCCCCGTAGTAGGCGTGGATCGGGCAGGACAGCGTCACCTCGGGCGGGCAGCTGTACGACGCGATCGCCTTCAGCCCGCGCAGCGTCGGCAGGATCGCCGCCGCGAACCCCGGGTTCTTCATGAACTCGGGGTTGGCGCCCGTCATCGAGCTGACCGCGGCCAGCAGACCGTCGTCGTCGTCGGGGATGTCCTCGTAGCCGACGTGGCCGGGCGCGGCGACCGCCGAGACGAACAGTGCGCCGATCGGCCGGCCCGCCGCCTCGAACCGGCGTGCCACCTCGAAGGCCAGCAGGCCGCCCATGCTGTGCCCGAAGAAGAAGACCGGCCCGCCGTGATCTTTGGCCGGCGACACCATCGTCACCACCTCGTCGGCCAGCGCGGGCAGGCTGGTGAACGACGCGAAGTCCTGCTTGCCGCGCTGCCCGGGGTACTGCACCGCGGTCCGCTTGATGTCCATGGTGAACGTCTTGGCGAACGGCACGTAGTACTGCGCCGACCCGCCCGCGTGCGGGAAGATGAACAACCTGGGCTGTGTCACCGGGCCACCCTATCTTCTCCCCCTCGTCATCTACTCCCCCGCGTCGTCAGGCGTGAGTCCGACTGCCGACTCCTCCTCGCCTCGTTCCTCGGCGCATCGTCGTCAGGCGAACGCTTCCACGGGCGGGCACGAGCACACAAGGTTGCGGTCGCCGTACGCGCCGTCGATACGGCGCACCGGCGGCCACACCTTCGGCCGGAACCCATGTCCCAGCGGATAACCCGCCTCCTGACGGGTGTACGGATGCTGCCAGTCGTCGGCTGTCAGGCATTCCGCGGTGTGCGGGGCGCCGCGCAGAGGATTGTCCTCGGCCGGCCACACACCGGAGCCCACCTTGTCGATCTCGGCGCGGATCGCGATCATCGCCTCGCAGAACGCGTCCACCTCGGCCAGCGACTCGCTCTCGGTCGGCTCCACCATCAGCGTGCCGGCCACCGGGAAGCTCATCGTCGGGGCGTGGAAACCGTAGTCGGCGAGCCGCTTGGCCACGTCGTCGACGGTCACACCGGTCGCCTTGGTGATCCCCCGCAGGTCCAGGATGCACTCGTGGGCAACCATGCCGTTCTCTCCGGTGTAGAGCACCGGGTAGTACTCGTCGAGACGGCGGGCGATGTAGTTGGCCGAGGCGATCGCCACCAGCGTCGCCGACCGCAGTCCGGCCGCGCCCATCATCCGGATGTAGGCCCACGTGATCGGCAGGATCGACGCAGAACCGTACGGCGCCGCCGACACGGTCAGCTCGTCGGAGAGCTCCTCGGCCAGCGGGTGTCCGGGCAGGTACGGCGCCAGGTGCGCGCGCACCGCCACCGGACCCACACCCGGGCCACCGCCGCCGTGCGGGATGCAGAACGTCTTGTGCAGGTTGAGGTGGCTGACGTCGCCGCCGAACCGCCCCGGCCGGGCCAGTCCGACCAGCGCGTTGAGGTTCGCGCCGTCGACGTAGACCTGTCCGCCGGCGTCGTGCACGGCGGCGCAGATGTCGGCGATGTCGTGCTCGTACACGCCGTGCGTGGACGGATAGGTGATCATCAGGGCCGACAGCCGCTCGGCGTGCTCGGCCACCTTGGCGCGCAGGTCGTCGAGGTCGACGTCGCCGTTCTCCCGGCAGGCCACCACGACCACCTTCATGCCGGCCAGCGCGGCCGACGCGGCGTTGGTGCCGTGCGCGCTGGACGGGATCAGGCACACGTTGCGCCCGGCCTGGCCGCGCGCGATGTGGTAGGCCTGGATCGCCAGCAGGCCCGCGTACTCGCCCTGCGATCCGGCGTTGGGCTGCAGCGAGATCTCGTCGTACCCGGTGATCCCCGTCAGCCAGGCCTGCAGATCGGCGATCAGCCGGCGCAGGCCCGGGGTGTCCGAGGCCGGGGCGAACGGATGCTGGCGGCCGAACTCCGGCCAGGTGATCGGCTCCATCTCGGCGGCCGCGTTGAGCTTCATCGTGCACGATCCCAGCGGGATCATGCTGCGGTCCAGCGCGATGTCCTTGTCGGCGAGCGACCGCAGGTACCGCATCATCGCGGTCTCGGTGCGGTACGACGTGAACGCCGGGTGGGTCAGGAACTGCGAGGTTCTGGTTGCGATGTCCGCACCCGCGCGGGCGGCCGGAACCGTGGTGGCCCCCGCCGAGAACGCGGCGAGCACGTCGGCGACGTGCGCGTCGGTGGTGGCCTCGTCGCAGGCGACCGACACGTGGTCGGCGTCGACGAACCACAGGTTGATGCCGCGGCGCTTGGCGGCGTCGACGACCTCGCGCGCCCGGGCCGGCACATGGGCCAGCACGGTGTCGAAGAACGCGGGATGCACCACCTCGACGCCGGCCTCGGACAGGCCGCCGGCCAGGGCGCGGGCGTTGTCGTGGACGCGGCCGGCGATCGCGCGCAGGCCGTCGGCGCCGTGATAGCTGGCGTACATCGCGGCCATCACGGCCAGCAGCACCTGCGCGGTGCAGATGTTGCTGGTCGCCTTGTCGCGGCGGATGTGCTGTTCACGGGTCTGCAGCGCCAGTCGGTAGGCCGGCGCTCCGTCGGCGTCCACCGACACCCCGACCAGCCGGCCGGGCAGCTGCCGCGCGTGCTTGGCGTGCACCGCCAGATAGCCGGCGTGCGGACCGCCGAAGCCCATCGGGACCCCGAACCGCTGGGTGGTGCCGAACGCGACGTCCGCGCCGATCTCACCGGGCGGGGCGATCAGGGTCAGCGCGAGCAAGTCGGCGCCGATCGCCACCAGGGCGCCGCGCTCGTGTGCCTGCGCGACGAGGTCGCTCCAGTCGTCGACGGCGCCGCTGGCGCCGGGCAGCTGGGCGATGACGCCGAAGAAGTCGCCCTCGGGCAGGCCCAGGCGCAGATCGGCGGTGACGATCTCGATGCCGAGCGGCTCGGCGCGGGTGGCGAGCACGGCCGCGGTCTGGGGGTAGACGTCGGTATCAACAGCGAGGCGGCGACCGGATCCGCGCACCGCGCGCTGCATCAGTGTCATCGCCTCGGCGGCCGCGGTGGCCTCGTCCAGCATCGAGGCGTTGGCCACCTCCAGCCCGGTCAGGTCGGTCACCATGGTCTGGAAGTTCAGCAGCGCCTCGAGCCGGCCCTGGCTGATCTCGGGCTGGTAGGGCGTGTAGGCGGTGTACCAGGCCGGGTTCTCGAGGATGTTGCGCTTCAGCACCGGCGGGGTGAGCGTGTCGAAGTAGCCCTGGCCGATCATCGACACCGCGACGGTGTTCGACTGGGCCAGCGCCCGCAGCTCGGCCAGCGCCTCGGCCTCGGTGGCCGCAGGCGGCAGGTGGTCGAGGCCGGGGGCCACGCCGTCGCCGGTCAGTGCGTCGAGGATGCCGGCGGGCAGCGCCTTGGCGGCCAGTTCGTCGAGGGAGCTGACGCCGATGGTGGTGAGCAGCGTGGCGACGGCATCGGCGTCCGGGCCGATGTGACGGTCGACGAAGGCGAGCTCGGTGGGGGTGGGCTGATCAGACACTTAGGACGTCTCCCGACGTTCGGGCGCGAGGAGCGCACGCAGAGCGGCTCCTCCCCCTCTGTCGTCGGCCCGGTCCGGGCGGCCTGAGAGATTCGGCCACCTCGACGCGGGTCAAGATGCCCTTTCCCCATGGGCGGGTGCGGTGCACCGCTTTCCAGAGGCATCGGGGCCTGTCGCGGTCCGGGGTGCCTGAGAGGTTGACGGAGAGGTGTTGCTCCTTCGGCGTCCGTGGCTGGCGGCCACGGAACTCTCCCGCGAGAGGGCGATGCGGGCCCGAGTCTACCGGCCCCGTTTCGCGCTCGCCCGATCAGCCGATCTTGCGGTCGCGGTGCTTACGTCGGGACGCCAGCTCGTCCTCCGGCGCGGAGATCGATTCGCCGCCGTCGGCACGTTCACCGGGGAAGTCGGCGATCGCGCCCGTCAGTTCCCGCATCGCGCCCGAGACGGCGATGCCGAAGACGCCCTGACCGCCCTGCAGCAGGTCCACCACTTCCTCGGCCGAGGTGCACTCGTAGACCGTGGTGCCGTCGGAGAACAGCGTGATGTTGGCCAGATCGGAGACGCCGCGCTGGCGCAGATGGTCGACGGCGACGCGGATGTTGTGCAGCGAGATGCCGGTGTCGAGGAGCCGTTTGACGATCTTGAGGACCAGGATGTCCTTGAAGGAGTACAGCCGCTGGCTGCCCGACCCCGCGGCGCCGCGGATCGAGGGCACCACCAGTGAGGTCCTGGCCCAGTAGTCGAGCTGCCGGTAGGTGATCCCGGCGATCTGGCAGGCGCTGGGCCCGCGGTAGCCGACGAGTTCGTCGGGCACCGAGTCGTCGGGGAACAACCCGGCCTGCACCGGCTCGGCGGCCACCCGGGGAAGAGGGTCCGCCTGAGGAGAGCCGGTGCTCAGATCCAATTGCTCCTGGCGGGGCGTGTCTCCCACTTGTCGAATCCTCTCGCCGATCGAACTCGCGTCGCCTGACCTGCGTGGGCGCACGTTATCCCAGCCCGAACTTCGTTCGAGCATACGCTCGGACGCCTGTCCTGACTGCCCGTCGGGACCAAGTATGGCTGCCCGTCGTGGCGGTGCCGGAAACTCGCCCCGCGTGTCGAGCGCGACGAGACGCATCCGTGACCAATCGGTGCTAGGTGGCAGTCCTAGGTTGCCTTGAAGTCGTCCGGGGAGACGCTGTCGAGGAACTCCTTGAACTTCTCCACCTCGTCCTCGCGAACGGCGCCGGTGGCCTCGTCGTCGTTCTCGTCGGGGATCAGCAGCCCGGCTTCGGCGAGCACGGCCTCCTCGACGTAGATCGGTACCCCCACCCGCAGCGCGATGGCCACCGAATCCGACGGCCGCGCCGAGACCTTGATGTCGCGGTCGAAGATCAGGTCGGCGTAGAACGTGCCTTCCTGCAGATCGACGATGCGTACTTCCTTGAGTGAATGACCAAGTGCGGCAATGACATCACGGAACAGGTCGTGGGTCAGCGGGCGGGCCGGCTCGACCCCCTGCTGTTCCAGGGCGATGGCCGCGGCCTCGGACTGCCCGATCCAGATCGGCAGATAGCGGTCGCCGTTGGACTCCCGCAGCAACAGAACGGGCTGGTTCTGCGGCTGTTCCACGCGGATTCCGACGACGCGAACCTCACCCATGTGTGCCTGCCCTCCGCACCGGTGTTGCCCTGTTCCGTCCGGTCCTGTCGACGGCCCGGACGCGACGGTGAAGCCGTCGAATCGAGTCTAGTCCTCAGCGATCCAGAACGTCGCGTACGGCTGACTTGATCAACGACGTGTGCAACGTGATCGCCAGGGCCGCGACTTCGCGTGCCAGGTCATCGGCACGGTCGCGCGCACCGGCCTTGCCCGCCTTGACGACCGGGCCCGCGATCTGGGCGATCAGATCCGACTGGCGGTCGGCGGCCGACCGGAATGCCCGCAGATGGCGTGGTTCGACGCCGTAGTCGGCCAGCGCGCGGGCGCACTGGGCGATGACGACCGAATGCTCGTCGAAGAACGCCGTTCCCGCGCCTTTGAAGATCGGCGTGATGATGCCCGCCTTCACGAGGGAGTTCAGCAACTCCTCGTCGACGCCCGAGCGTTCCAGCAGCGCCTCCCGGCTGAGCCGGGCCTGCGTCGGGGCGGTCGGCAGCACCGCGTCCGCGCCGTCGGAGCCGCCCACCTGCACCAGCCGCGGGGCGGCGTATGCCGAACCGCTCTGTGGCAGTTCACCGTCGGGCAGCCCGTCCAGCTGGGCCTTGATCACCTTCAGCGGCAGGTAGTGGTCGCGCTGCGCGGTGAGGATGAACCGCAGGCGGGCGCAGTCGTAGGCGGTGAAGCGCCGGTACCCCGACGCGGTGCGCTGCGGCGTGACGAGCCCCTCGGCCTCCAGGAACCGGATCTTGGAGATCGTGACGTCGGGGAATTCCGACCGCAGCGTGTCCAGCACGACCCCGATCGACATCCCGGCGAGCGCCGGGGTCTCGGGTTGGGTCATGGCAGATCGCCGCCGCGGTCGGGTGGTCGGTTACTCGGAGGTGCCGTCGTCGCCCTTGGGTCCGGTCAGGAACACCAGGCGGAACTTGCCGATCTGCACTTCGTCGCCGTTGGCCAGCACCGCGGAGTCGACGGGCTCCCGGTTGACGTAGGTGCCGTTGAGGCTGCCGACGTCGACGACCTGGAACTCGCCGCCCTCGAGGCGGAACTCCGCATGTCGACGGCTCACGGTGACGTCGTCGAGGAAGATGTCACTGTCCGGATGCCTGCCCGCCGACGTGGTGGGCTGGTCCAGCAGGAAGCGCGACCCCGCGTTGGGTCCCCGCTTGACCACCAGCAACGCCGACCCCACCGGCAGCCCTTCGACGCCGGACACCGCGCTCTCGCCGCCCGCTGCGGGCGGCGCGTCGAGCTCGTTGAGGAAGTCGGCGCGGAAGACCGATGTCGTTTCCACGGTGACTTCGTCAGAGTCGGCCCCCGAGTTGAAGTCTTTTTCCGTCACCCGCTGCTCCTCACTGGCTGCTGTGGCGGTATCCGGCCGGGACATCCAGCCGTCGCTCCGCTGGTGTCGACCGTACCGTGCAGTGGACCGCGTTGTGTCCACCACGGCCGGATCCGCATCCTGGTCGCACCGACCCTAACAACACCTACTCGGTCACGTGGGCGCGGTAGCCCTCGGCGTCCAGCAGCGCGTCCAGCGCGGAGCGCAGCGACTCGCCGTCGGCCTGCAGTTCGACCAGCCAGCCCTCGCCGTACGGATCGGAGTTGACCAGCTGCGGGTTGGACTCCAGATCACCGTTGACGGCAACGACTTTCGCGGTGACGGGCGCGTAGAGATCCGACACCGACTTCGTCGACTCCACCTCGCCGAAGGACTCCCCCGCGCTGATCTCGGTGCCGACGTCGGGCAACTGGACGAACACCACGTCGCCCAGCGCGGACTGCGCGAAGTCGGTGATGCCGACGCGGACCGTGTCGTCGCCGTTGCGCGCCACCCACTCGTGTTCGGCGGTGTAGGACAGGTCGGCGGGAATCTCGGTCACGGTGCTCCTTGGTTCTCGTGCGACCTGACGGTCACGTCACTTGACGGGCTGAGCGTATTGGCGCGGTTTCGGTTGCCGCAAGGCGGTCACGTCGACCCGGTCGGACTGTTGTACCACCATCGTCCCGCCCACGCGTTCGATGCTGTCCATCGCTCCGCCGGGAATGTTCATCGCCGCCGCCAGCGTCGGCGGATCTCCAATGGCCACAACCGAATACGCGGGGTTCAGCGTGGCCGAATCGACGACGAGCGCACCCGCGGGGCCGACCACCCAGGTGTCGACGCCGATGCGCACGGACGCCTGCCCGCCGCGGATCTCCATCGCCTCGGCACCCGCTGCGCGCAGTTCGTTGATCACGTCGAGCATCGTCTCGGCGGCCACGCCCGGCGCGGGGTCGGTGATGGTCAGCGTCACCCCCGGCCCGGTCGCGGGCACGGTGCCGATGAGGATCGACAGCGCCGCCAGCCGCGCCCTGGCGTTCTCGATCGCGGCCTGGTCGCTGCTGCCCGACGCCTGCAGTTCGGCAAGTGTCCGCTGCAGGTCCGCGACCTCCGAGTTCAGCGCGGCCTCGCGCTGCTGCAGCGAGTCCAGCAGCACCAGCAGGTCGGCCGGGCGGGCGGTTTCCAGTGAGTCGCCCGAATCGGTCTGACGCACCTGGGTGGCGATCGCCACGCCGAGCACCAGGCACAGCAGCACCGCCAGCACGCCGAACACGCGCCGCCCGCTGCGCGGGGCGGGACGGGCGTCGGGCGGCATCTCGTGGCGGCCGTGCTGGTCGGCCGCGTGGTGGGCGGAGTGGTCGGCGGGCTTGTGCGGCGGATGCTCCTCGGTCACGTCACGCCCCGAACAGCCGCCGCCGCAGCGCCGCGGCGTTGCCGAAGATCCGGATCCCGAGGACGACGATGATCGCGGTGGAGAGCTGCGTGCCGACCCCGAGCTGGTCGCCGACGTAGACGATCAGCGCCGCCACCAGCACGTTGAACACGAACGACACGACGAACACCTTGGCGTCGAAGATCTTCTCCAGGTAGGCCCGCAGACCGCCGAACACCGCGTCCAGTGCGGCGACGACGGCGATCGGCAGGTAGGGCTGGATCACCTCGGGAACGCTGGGGTGGAAAACCACCCCGATCACGATGCCGACGGCGAGCGCGATGATGCCGATCACCCGGATATGCCTCTCACTTCGGCCCCATCTCTTCGGCGAAGTTGAGGTCGCGCACCGAGCCTGCGGGCAGGGTCAGCCCGTCGCCGGCGGCCACACTCACCCCGACCCCGTAGGACGACTCGAGCAGCCGCAGCCGCTGCAGGCCCGAGCTGCGGTCGAAGGTGTCGGCCATCGCGTGCGGCGGACCCACCGCGAGGATGACGTAGGGACTGGAGATGGGTTGATTGTCGACCAGGATGCCGCCGCCCGCCTGCCGGATGGTCACGTTGGGCCCGATGCGCACTCCGCCGACCGAGATCGCCTCGGCCCCACTGAGCCACAGCGAGTTCACCACCAGCTGCAGGTCCCGGTCCAGGATCACCTGCCGGCTGCCCTCGACACGCTGCTTGGACACGTCGGTGAGGTCGCGGGTGACACCGGGATCGGTGACGGTGACGGTCAGCCCTGGTCCGATCACCGGGGTCGCGGCCGCGGCGTAGTTCGCCTGGTCGAGCCCGCCGAGCAGTTGCCTGCCGGTCGCGTCGCCGGCCAGCCGGCCGCGGCGCTCGGAGTCCGCGTCGGCGGCCAGCGCGTTGCGCCGGGCGGTCAGCGCGTCGGTGGCCGCCTCGGCCGAGCGCACACTGGCGGCGAGCACCTGCTGGGATTCCCGCACACCCGGCGCGGTGGCCTTGGCCTGCGACCAGGCCAACGCGAAGACCGCGGCCACCAGCGCGGCGGCCGCCAGCTGCCACAGCCGGTCGACCCCGCGGCGCGGACGCGGTGACCGCGCCGCGGCGGCGTAGCCGGGGTCGAGGTGGTCCGACAGCAGGGACCGCAGCAGCGACGGCACCGGGATCAGCGTGCGGGCGCCCGCCCGGTGCGCGCTGCGCCCGGACGTGGGATCCCAGCCCCCCAGCTGGGTCACGGCACCGACGTTCGGGACGACACCCGGGGCATCCGCCGCGCCACCATGCCCACCTGCAGCAGGTAGAGCACTCCCGACCACAGGTACATCGCCATGCCCCAGATCAGGAAGCCCCAGCCGATGGCCAGCACCACGCGGCTCCACTGCGCGTCGCCCTGCCCGAGCAGCACCAGCGGCAGCCCGGACATCAGCGCGAACGTCGCGGCCTTGCCGATGTAGGTGACCGGCAGCGCCGTCAGCCCGCGGCTGCGCAACAGCGGCAGCGTGGTCGCCAGCACCAGGTCGCGGCCCAGCAGCGTCGCAACGATCCACCACGGCACCGCACCGGCGATCGCCATCGCCACCGGGGTCACGATCATGTAGATGCGGTCGACCGCGGGATCGAGCAGCGCGCCCAGCCGGGAGGACTGGTTGGCGAACAGCCGCGCGATCTTGCCGTCGGCCCAGTCGGACGCCCCGCTGAACATCAGTACCCCGACGGCCCAGGCGTTGGCGTGCAGCACGAGCAGCAGCACCAGGAACACCGGGACCAGCACGAGCCGGATCACAGACAGCGCGTTGGGCACCGTCCAGACCCGGTCGCGCGGCGCCGGGGCCTCCCCGTGTTCCAACCCGCGGGCCATGGGTAGAACCTAGCGGAACACCCCCGGCAGGCTCAGTGCCGAGAGAGTGTCGTCGTTGAGCGGGTTGTCGTGGACCATGTACGTCCACGTCGAGGTCGGCCGCGCCAGCTTCGACAGATCCACCCCCGGCTCGTCCTCGATCGACGGCGCGGTGTCGAAGGTCTGCTGAGCGGCCTCGATCGCATCGGCCGCCAGCGACCCGAACGCGTCGACGGCGAGGCGGTGGAACTCGTCGAGCGGGTTCTGCCGGCCCAGCGCGCGCAGGTGGATGCTCTCCCGGATGTCGGCCAGGTAGGCGAGATGATCGGCCCAGCCGCGGTCCAGGTGGTAGAGCATGATCAACCGGCAGACCTTCTCCAGCTTCTCTTCCCCGACCCGCTCGACTAGGTCGGTGTACCGGTCCGGGGACAGCGCGGCCAGCTCCTCCCGGGCGGTCGCGGTGCGCAGCAGCGTGTCCCGGCGTTCCACCAGGATCGCGCGCTGCTGGGCGATCAGCTGGTTGTACCGCCAGGTGTTGGCGTGCACGTCGAGCAGCCGGCCCTCGGCGATGCGCTGGGCGTGCTCGAGCAGGCTCGCGGCCTTGGGGCTGAGCACCCGGCCGTTCTCGTCGCAGTCCAGCGGCAGCTTGCCCGCGTCCAGGTGCGACACCACGAGGTCGTCCTCCCAGCTGGAGAAGAACACGGTGGAGCCGGGGTCGCCCTGCCGGCCGGCGCGGCCGCGCAGCTGGTTGTCGAGGCGCTCGGTGTGGTGGCGGCCGGTGCCGATCACGTGCAGACCGCCCAGTTCGGCGACGGCGTCGTGGTCGGCTTCGTCGGAGCCGCCCAGCCGGATGTCGGTGCCGCGGCCCGCCATCTGGGTCGACACCGTCACCGTGCCCAGCGTGCCTGCCTCGGCGATGACGGCCGCCTCCTCGGCGTCGTTCTTCGCGTTGAGCACGACCGCGGGCACCCCGGCTTTGACCAGGCGGCGGTGCAGGTCCTCGGACTCGGCCACGTCACGGGTGCCGACGAGGACGGGCTGGCCTGTCTTGTGCACCTCGGCGATGTGCTCGGCGACGGCGTCGTTGCGGGCGGCCGCGGTGACGTAGACGCGGTCGGGTTCGTCCTCGCGGATGTTGGGCGTGTTGGGCGGGATCGGCGAGACGCCCAGCTTGTAGAACTGGCGCAGCTGCTCGCCGGCGGCCAGCGCGGTGCCGGTCATCCCGCACACCGTCGGGTAGCGGTTGATCAGCGCCTGCACGGTGATGGTGTCGAGCACCTCGCCCGTCTCGGTGGTCTCGATGCCCTCCTTGGCCTCCACCGCGGCCTGCAGCCCGTCCGGCCAGCGCTGCAGCGTGGCGATGCGGCCGCGGGAGGCGTTGATCAGGTGCACGGCGTCGTCGCGCACGATGTAGTGCACGTCGCGCTGCAGCAGCACGTGCGCGTGCAGCGCGACGTTGACCTCGGTCAGCGTGGTCGCGACGTGCTCTTCGGAGTACAGGTCGATGCCGCCGAGCCGGGCCTCGACCTTCTGGGCGCCGGACTCGGTGAGGTGGACGTTGCGGCCCTCGGCGTCGGTGGCGTAGTCGGCGCCCTCGACGAGCTCGCCGACGAACCGGATCAGGTCGACGCGCGGCGACTCGCGGTGGCTGGTGCCGGCCAGCACCAGCGGCACCAGCGCCTCGTCGACGAGCACCGAGTCGGCTTCGTCGATGAGCGCGACGTCGGGGTTCGGCGACACCAGGTCGGCGACGTCGGTGACCAGCTGGTCGCGCAGCACGTCGAACCCGATCTCGTTGACCGAGGCGTAGGTGATGTCGCACTCGTAGGCGGCGCGGCGCTCGGCGGGGGTGGAGTCGGCGGTGATCCAGCCGACCGTCAGCCCCATCGCCTCGATAAGCGGTCCCATCCATTCGGCGTCGCGGCGGGCCAGGTAGTCGTTGATCGTGATGACGTGCACATTGCGTCCGGCCAGCGCGTAGCCGGCTGCCGCGATCGCGCCCGAGAGGGTCTTGCCCTCGCCGGTGGCCATTTCGACCACGTCGCCGGCGAGCATCCGCTGCGCGCCCAGCAGCTGCACGTCGAACGCGCGCAGGCCGGTGGCGCGTTCGGAGGCCTCGCGCGCGATCGCCAGGAACTGCGGGATGTCGGCGGAGTCGGCCAGGTCGTCGAGTTCGAGGAGGGTGGCGGCCTTGCGCAGCTGCTCGTCGTCGAGGTCGGCGGCCTTGTCGTCGAACTCGGCTGCCGCGCGGACCTGGTCCATCGAGCGGCTCTGATCCTTGTCCGTGCTGGCCCCGAGCAGTTTCCAGAACCGGCTGGACAGGCGCCCGGTCGAGGATTTGGTCGTCTTCGATGAGGTGCGTGCCACATGATCACGGTACGCGGGCGCGTTCGCCGGGTGCGTGGCTGCCGCGCGTCCCCGGCGCCTCGGCGGTCCTGCGGTAACTTCGCCGCAGGCCGGACCGCGGGAGGGGGTGCGCACACGGTGGACACAGAGTCCTTCCAGCCGACCCTCGACTGGGGCCGTGAGTGGGTCAGCTCGGCGATGTGGGTGCTCACCGCGTTCGCCTCGAGCGCGGTCTGTCTGGGCGTCGTCCTGGTGCTCATCGGGCGGTTCACCGAGTGGGGCCGTCAGTTCTGGCGGGTCACCGGCGAGTACTTCACCGGCCGGGCCAGCCTGAAGGTCTGGGGGCTGGTCGGGCTGCTGCTGTTGTCGGTGATCGTCTCGGTGCGCATCAATGTGCTGCTGACGTACTACGTCAACGACCTGTTCACCGCGTTGCAGATCGCGTTCTCGCAGGGGACGGGCCGGTCGAGCGGCATCGCGGGGTTCTGGGCCACGATGGTGGTGTTCGGCGTGCTCGCGGGCTGCTACATCGTGCGCCTGCTGCTCGACATGTATCTCACGCAGCGGTTCATCATGCGGTGGCGTGTCTGGCTGAGCCGGCGCTTCATCGACGGCTGGCTGGGCGACCTGGCCTACTACCGGGCGCAGTTCGCGGGCCGGCCGATAGACAATCCCGACCAGCGCATCCAGCAGGACGTGGACGTGTTCACCACCGGGGTCGGCGGCGACACCAACAACCCGATCTACAACTCCGGCAACACACTGCTGTTCGGTGCCGTCGAGGCCGTGCTGTCGGTGCTGTCGTTCGGCACGATCCTGTGGCGGCTGTCCGAGCCGGTCACGCTCGGCGGGGTGACGCTGCAGCGGGCCCTGTTCTGGATCGTGCTGGTCTACGTGCTCGTCGCGACGATCGTGGCGTTCGCGATCGGCAGGCCGCTGATCCGGTTCAGTTACCTCAACGAGTTGCGCAACGCCGGTTTCCGATACGCGCTGGTGCGGGTGCGGGACGGCAGCGCGGCGATCGGGCTGTACCGCGGCGAACCCGCCGAGCGGGGTGTGCTGCGCGGGCGCCTCGACGGGGTGATGGACAACTACCGGCACTGGCTGCACCGGATGATGCTGTTCTTCGGGTGGAACGTCTCGATGAGCCAGGCCATCAACCCGCTGCCGTGGCTGGTGCAGGCCCAGGGCCTGTTCGCGCAGCGGATCTCGTTCGGCGGGGTGTGGCAATCCTCGACCGCCTTTGGCGCGATCCACGACTCGCTGTCGTTCTTCCGCAATGCCTACGACCAGTTCGCGAGCTACCGGGCGGCGATCATCCGCCTCGACGGGCTGGCCGACCAGAACGAACGGGCGGGCAGCTTCACCTCGGTGCAGGTGTCCGACTCCGCCGACGGCGGCCTGGCGGTGGCCGGGGTGGAGGTCCGGAAGCCCGACGGCACGACGCTGCTGCACCCGCTCGACCTCGACATCGCGCGCGGCGAATCGGTGGTGATCGCAGGTCCGTCGGGGATCGGCAAGTCGGTGCTGCTGGCCAGCCTTGCCGGGCTGTGGCCGTACGCGACGGGCCGGGTGCGGCTGCCGCAGGGCCGCGACGCGGTGATGTTCGTGCCCCAACTGCCCTACCTGCCGCTGGGTGATCTGCGCGCCGCGGTCACCTATCCGAACCCGCCCGGCGACGTCGACGACACCGCGATCCAGCGGGCGCTGCTCGATGTGGCGTTGTCACATCTGATGATCCGGCTCGGGGACAGCCAGGACTGGGCGAAGGTCCTCTCGGTCGGCGAGCAGCAGCGCATCGCGTTCGCCCGGGTGCTGCTCGGGGCGCCCAGCGCGGTGTTCCTCGACGAGTCGACCTCGGCGATGGACGAAGGTCTCGAGCAGATGCTCTACGGCCTGCTGCGTGAGCGACTGCCCGACATGATCATCGTCAGCGTGAGCCACCGTGCCAGCGTTCACCTGCTGCACGACCGCCGGCTCTCGCTGATCGGCGACGGGCGGTGGCGATTGGAGAAACTCGCGCGTACGGGTTGACGACTCCGCCACGCCGCCACCAGGTTGTCGCGGTACCTTGCCCGCATGCAAGAAATGTTCACCCCGACGCTGGACTGGGGTAGCGAGCTGTGGATTTCGCTGTGGTGGATCGCCAAGGGTTGGGCTCTCGCCGCGGTGGCCACGCTGGTCGTGCTCGCGCTGATCGGCCGGTTCACCACGTGGGGGAAGCAGTTCTGGCGCATCTCGGGCGCGTATTTCACCGGGCCCGAGAGCGTCAAGGTGTGGATCTTCCTGGCGGTTCTGCTGGCCTCGGTGATGATCAACGTCCGACTCGACGTGCTGTTCACCTACCAGAGCAACGACCTGATGACGAGTTTCCAGGCGGTGGTCTCGGGCCTGACGTCGGACAACGACGCGGTGCGGCAGTCGGGCATCGACGGCTTCTGGTCGACCATCGGGATCTTCTCGATCCTGGCCGTGCTGTCCATCACCCAGCTGCTGCTGGACATGTACCTGTTCCAGCGGTTCTGCCTGCGGTGGCGCGCGTGGCTGACCGACCGGATGACCGGAGACTGGCTCGACGGGCGGGCCTACTACCGCGCCCGGTTCATCGACGAGACCATCGACAACCCGGATCAGCGGATCCAGTCCGACATCGACATCTTCACCGCGACCAACGGCCCGCTGCCCAACGTGCCGTACTACGGATCGTCGAGTTCCCTTCTGTTCGGCGCGATCTCGGCGGTGGTGTCGGTGGTGTCGTTCACCGCGATCCTGTGGGAGCTGTCGGGCCCGCTGACGATGTTCGGCATCACGCTGCCGCACGCGATCTTCTTCATCGGCATCGTCTACGTGCTTTTCGCGTCGGTCATCGCGTTCTGGATCGGCCGCCCGATCATCAATCTGTCGTTCCTCAACGAGAAATACAACGCGGCCTTCCGGTACGCACTGGTCCGGTTGCGCGATGCGTCGGAGGCTGTGGCGTTCTACCGCGGTGAGATCGCCGAACGCACCGGGCTGCGGCGGCTGTTCGCCCCGGTCGTCACGAACTACCGCCGATACATCAACCGGTCGCTGCGGTTCAACGGCTGGAACTGGTCGATGGGTCAGATCATCGTGCCGCTCCCCTATCTGGTGCAGTTCCCCCGGTTCGCCGCCGGCGAGATCCCGCTGGGTGCGATGACGCAGTCCGCATCGGCGTTCGGCGCGATCCAGAGCGGACTGTCGTTCTTCCGCAACGCCTACGACCTGTTCGCCGGGTACCGCGCGGCGATCATCCGTCTCGACGGGCTGGTGACCGCCGACGAGCAGGGCCGCGCGCTGCCTGCGCTCGACGTGGCGGGCTGCACCGGCCAGAACGTCACGCTCGAGGCCGTCGAGGTGCGTACCCCGGACGGCAAGCAGCTGATCGACCCGGTGAACCTGCGCCTCGAGCCGGGCGAATGCCTGATGATCACCGGCAAGTCGGGCACCGGCAAGACCACGCTGCTGCGCAGCCTGGCGCAGCTGTGGCCGTTCACGTCCGGGCGGCTGACCTACCCGATCGACGAGAACGAGACGATGTTCCTGTCGCAGATGCCCTACGTCCCGCTCGGCGATCTGCGCGCCGTCGTGTCCTACCCGAGCAAGGCCGGCGACATCGACGACGACCTGCTGCGGACGGCACTGCAGAAAGTCGCGCTGCCGCACCTCGTCGACCGGCTCGACGAGCTCCAGGACTGGGCCAAGGTGCTCTCCCCCGGCGAGCAGCAGCGCATCGCGTTCGCACGGATCCTGCTGACCAGGCCGAAGGCCGTGTTCCTCGACGAGTCCACCTCGGCGCTCGACGAAGGCCTCGAGCTGACGATGTACGACCTGGTCCGCACCGAGCTGCCCGACACGATCCTGGTCAGCGTCAGCCACCGCAGCACCCTGCAGCGGCACCACACTCGCGAGCTGAAGCTGCTCGGCAACGGGGCGTGGGAGCTCGGCGTGATCGGCGGGGAACCCGTCCGGGTCTAGGCCTTGCTCGCGGCGCGGGTTCCCGTCCGCCGCGCTGCGTGATTTCCCGCGCGCCTCCCGAAGAACGAGCCTTCGCCCAGCTGGGTGCCGCTGGCGTACCCCTTGCCGTCCTGGGCGATGTTGGAGGCGCACGCCCCGGCCGCGTACAGCCCGGTGACGGGGCTGCCGTCCTCGCGCAGCACCTCCCCGTCGATGGACACCTTGAGCCCGCCCATCGTGAACCCCGAATACATGGCCCGGCCCAGCGACAGGTCGAACGCCGCCCACGGGCCTTTGTCCTGTGCAGCCACGTATTCGGGCTGCTTGTGGAAGTCGGGGTCGGCACCCTCGCGGGCGTTGGCGTTGTAGCGCTCGAGCGTGGCGGCCAGGTTGCCGGCCGGGATGCCCAGCGCTTCTTCCATCTCCGCGACCGTCTCCCAGCCGTCGATGAACTTGATCAGCGGCATCTCGGGCATCTGCATGTGCGCCTCGTCGACGACCAGATAGGCGACCTGATCCGGTTGCTCGAGCACGAACGCCGAGGTCCGCGCGTGGTAGGAGTCCTCGGCGACGAACCGCTCGCCCTCGGCGTTGACGATCACCCCGGTGAGCAGGATCTCGGGCGGATAGGCCGCGGCGGTGATGAACAGCTCGTGCATGTGCGTCGCGACGCCCCCGGCCGACACGCCGAGCCCGATGCCGAGGCCGTCGTCGTTCGGGTTGCCCAGGATGTAGGGCGCCACGGTGCCGTGGTGCTTGGTCTTGCGTTCGGCCCCGAGTGCGGGGGTGTACTCGGCGACCATCGCGGCGTTCATCGCGAAGCCGCCGGCGGCGATCACCACCGCGTCGGCCCTCACGTCGCCGCTCTCGGCGAAGTGCTTCCACCGCACCCCGACCACGGCCCCGTCGTCGTCGACGACGAGCGCCGTCGCCCCGGTCTCGTAGCGGAACTGCACGCCCAGGTTGGCCGCCCGTTTCACCAGCAGCTCGATCACCATGGAGGCCCCGCCCAGTTCTCCGGGCACGGGCACGGAATGGCCGCGCGGGGCGGGGACGGCCTGCTCGCAGAACGGCCACACCTTCTCGTTGCCCGTGTAGGACAGGCCCTCGGTACCGGGCGGCACGACGACCTTGCCCGGGTAGTAGCTGCGCTCGAACTGGAAGCCGAGGTCCTCCAGCCAGGTGAAGTGCTCGACGCTGCCCTCGCAGTAGGCGCGGATCTTGTCGTGTTCGGGGTCGCGCGACTGGGAGACGAGGTAGTTGTACATCTCCTCCGGGGAATCGTCGTGCCCGGTGGCCTGCTGCACGGCGGTCCCCCCGCCCAGGTAGAAGTGCCCGCCGGCCATCGACGTGGTGCCGCCCGCGGCGGCCGCCTTCTCGAGGACCAGCACGCGCGCGCCTGCCGCGGCCGCACTGACCGCCGCGCATCCACCGGCGATGCCGAATCCGAGGACCACGACGTCCACCTCGTCGGACCACGACGTGACGTCGGCCGAACGGACGGTGTCGGGGATGTGCATGCTCACTTCTGCTCCTGTTTGATGTGGTCGAAGAATGCAGCGAATTCGGCAGGGATATAAGCGATTTCGATATACGGCACGCCGGCGTCGGCGGCCGAGAGGTAGGCGAAGCGCATCCCGCCCGGCATCGTGCCCGCCATCGCCACCTCTGCGCCGTCGCGCTGCGCGTCGCGCACCGCGGCGTCGAACGCGTCGGGGTCGGCGGCGGCCAGGCACACGTGGTGCAGGCCGGGTCCGCTGCGATCGAGGAATTCGGTGTAGACGCTGTCCCCGCTCACCGGGGCGATCACCTCCAGCTGGGTGTCGCCGGCATAGCTCAGCGCGATGTCGGCGACGTGGTCGGCGGGTCTGCCGCGGTAGGTGCACGTCTGCGGGCCGAAGTGAACGCCGGGCATGCGCGTCCACGTCTTCGCGCCGAGCAGCGCGCTCAGCGCGGCTTCGGTGGCCGCCAGGTCGCGGGTCACCCACGCAATCTGGACAGGTGTCTGGTCAAGCATCGGTTCGAGAATATCGCCAGCGGCGCGCCCAGGCTAGAACGTGTTCTACTTTCCGGCGCTAACGCGGGGACGGCGGTCCCCGATAGTCGTGTCATGCGCGCACTCGTACCGCTGGTGGTGGCGGCCGGACTCCTGGCCGGAGCCGCGCCGGCCGGGGCGGCGCCGCCGGAGTTTCCCGACGTCGACGCGTATCCCGCGGTCGACCCGACCGCCTACCAGGTCTTCGGGGCGCACCCGAGCATGTCCGGGTGGGTCTTCAGCACCCCGGCGGGCCTGCGGTGCCAGGACAGCTTGATCCCCGACCTCGGAATCTTCTGCCGTGGCCCGCTGCCCGGCTCCTCGTCCGGGATCTCGACGGCGTCGGTCTCGTTGACGCACGCCGGCGAGTTCGGGTACGACGACGTCGGATCCGACGTGGGGCCCTCCCCCCTGCTGCCGACGGGTTCGCGGTTCGCTGCGGGCAACGGTGTGGTCTGCGCCGTGCCGGCCGCGGACACGCTGGCCTGCCGCGCCGCCAAGCCCGACTCGTGGCCGGCCGATACCCCGGATCCGCCCGACCGGCGCTACGGCGAGCACGGGTTCGTCATCTCACCCGCCGGCAGCTGGACCTACTGAGCGAGCATCCCGGTCAGTAGAGCGACCTGCGTGTCGAAGGCGAGCGCGGGGTCGGTGAGCGTGTCGGATCCGTACTGCCCGAACACCTCCAGGCTGATCGCGCCGACCAGCGCCGCCCACAGCACCAGGCATTTGGTCAGCGCGCTGTCGTCGACGGCGACGCCGAACTCGGCCCGTAGATTCTCGAGGTCTGATGAGAGTGGTTGCGGTGCAGCGGTTTTCGCTGACGGTATGTCTCCGGCGGCGACACCGGCGGCGACGACGGTGAACAAGGCGGCGACGACGCGGGTGCCGGGGCCGACGGTCCGGTCCCGCGGAGCGTGGTAGCCGGGTACCGGGCTGCCGTAGAGCAGCGCCCAGCTCGCCGGCTGGCCGACGGCCCACTGCCGGGCGGCACGGGCGATGGCCGCCAGCTGCGTCCGCCAGTCATCGCCGGCCGCCCGCCGCGCGTCGTCGACGGCCTCGGCCAGCTCGGTGTAGGCGTCGACGAGCAACAGCGTCAGCAGGTCGTCGCGGCTGGCCACGTACCGGTACACCGCGGAGGACACCATGCCGAGGTCGCGAGCGATCGCCCGCAGGGAGAGACCCGCCGCGCCGTCGGTGATCAGATGGCGCCGGCCCAGTTCGACGATGCGGCGCTCGATCCGGTCACGGCTGTCCTGTCGGGTGCCCACGCCGCCAGTGTGGCATATCCGAGAGCACTGCTCTTGAAATCCGTCGCCAGTCGTGCCACTCTCTTTTGAGAGCACTGCTCTCGAAAGTCCAACCGAAGGGAAGCCACGATGTCCGAGCGCTACGACGTTCCGGGGCCGGCCACGCGCCTGTTCAACGGCCTGATCCGCCGACTGGCCGAGAAAGGAGTCAGCGTCCAGGGCAGCACCGCGCTGCGCGTGCGGGGCCGAACGAGCGGCGAGGTGCGCCCGGTGGTGGTCAACCTGCTCACCGTCGACGGCCGCGACTACCTCGTCTCACCCCGCGGCAACACCCAGTGGGCCCGCAACGTGCGCGCCGCAGGCACGGTGGAGACCGGTCCGCGCCGCCGCGCCCGGCGCCGCGGCGTCGTGGAGGTGCCCGACGAGGCGAAAACCGCGCTGCTGAGGCGGTACCTCGACCGGTGGTACTGGCAGGTCAAGGGCCACACCGGTGGGCTCACACCGACGTCGAGCGACGCCCATATCCGTGCGGTCGCCGCGTCGATCCCGGTGTTCGAGATGACGGGTTAGGGCTGCGCCGCCACCGGGGTGATCTGCGCGGATGCGGCGGAGATGGTGTCCGCGCGCGCCTCCTGGCTGGCCGTCTGCCAGGACACCGCCGCCGGGAACGTGCCCCAAGTGCTGTTGAACACGCCGATGAGCACGGTGCGGCCGTCGGGCGTGCTGGTGTACACCGGCCCGCCGGAGTCCCCCTTGCGGCTGACCACGCCGTTGGCCATCGTGAACCAGCCGTTGTTGACCGCGTCGACGGTGCCGCAGCTTTCCCCCGTCACCACGCCGAAGTGGCACACCGGCATGCCCGCCACCGGCAGCACGGCCGGGTCGGTGACCAGGACCCTGCCGCTGGGCAGCACGTTGTTGACCGCGGCGGTCGGCAGTAGCTGGATCACCTCCCAGTCGGCGATCTGGTGGTTGGTGTCGATCGTGGTGCCGTCGGGGGTGTTGTCCCGGAACGAGACCTGGGTGCCGATCACGGTGCCGCCCTTGTCGGTGACGGTGCCCGAGGCCCGGCAGTGACCCGCCGTGAACGCGATGCGGGTCTGCGGATCGACGTAGCCCAGGGTGCACAGCACCGAGTCCTGGTGGATCTCCATGCCCGGGTGGACCAGCACGTCGGGCTGGGCGTTCGCCGGAGCCGACGGCACCAGCAGTGTGGCCAGGGCGGCCAGCAGCGCGGGCAGCATCCTCGGTCCTCGCGACGGCGGTCGGTTCGACACAGCCCCTCCACTCTCCCCGGGTGAGTTCTCGGCGGCCGCCGGGACATCGGGGTGATACCCGTGTGCTCCGACGGTGTAACCGGCTCATCGCGGGTCGATAACGGGGCGTTACACCGGCGCAGCACAGGCTCGTGTCAGGAGTCGAAGCCCAGACCGGCGGCGTCGAGGGCGCGCAGCAACAGGTTGCGACGCCCCGCGGAGTGGTCGGCCCGGTCCAGCGACCACCGGGTGGCCTGGATCCCGGCACTGGCCAACGGCTCGGGCGGGAACGGCAGCGGCTTGCGGCGCACCATCTCCAGCCGGGTGCGCGGCGTGGAGACGCCGTCCAGCAGATCCAGGCACACGTCCGCGGCGAACCGGGTGGCTCCGACGCCCAAGCCGGTGAACCCGTTGACGTAGGCGACGCGGCCTTCCCGTGCCAGCCCCCAGTGGGCGCAGAACCGGGTGTTGGTGTCGATCGGACCGGCCCAGCGGTGGGTGAAGCGCACATCGTCGAGGGCGGGGAAGGTGAGGAAGAAGTGGGCGGCCAGCCGCCGGTAGCTCTCGGCGCGGTCCTCGTAGGTGGACTTGACCCGCCGGCCGAAGTGGTACACCGCGTCGTAGCCGCCCCAGACGATCCGGTTGTCCATCGACAGCCGGTAATAGTGGAACTGGTTGGCGGAGTCGCCGATCCCCTGCCGGTTGCGCCACCCGATGCGGTCGAGCTGGGCGTCGGTCAGCGGTTCGGTGGCCAGCACGTAGTCGTAGACCGGCACGGTGTAGAGCCGGTTGCGGCGCAGCAGGCTGGGAAACACGTTGGTGGCCAACACGATTTGCCGGCACGTCAAGGCCGGCCCGTCGGTGTGCACCCGGATCGACGCGCCGCCGGAGTCGATGCTGCGGGCCGTCGTGTGCTCGAAGATCTCCACGCCCGCCTCGCGGCAGGCCCGGGCGAGCTCGAGGGCCAGCTTCGCGGGGTTGACGATCGCGCAGTCGTCGGCGCTGTAGAGCCCGGCCAGATACGTCGGCGAGTGCACCTCCTCCCGCACCCGCGCGGTGTCGAAGAACTCGCCGTGCTTGTCGGCGGCGGCTTCGGCCAGCCAGGCCACCTGATGCTGCTCTGTGGCCACGGTCAGCATGCCGGTGCGCTGCCATTCGACGTCGAGGCCCAGCTCGGCGATCTCTGCGGCCATCCCGTCGAGGTTCTCCATGCCCAGCGCTTCGAGGGTGTCGATCTCGTCGGGCCAGCGTGACTTCCCGTTGTCGTAGCCATGAGTGAGGCTGGCGTCGACGAACCCTCCGTTGCGCCCGGACGCGGCCCAGCCGATGCGGTCGGCCTCGATCAGGATCACCCGCCGGTCGGGATGGCGGCGTGCGGCGTGCAGCGCGCTCCACAGCCCGGTGTAGCCGCCGCCGATGACCAGCAGGTCGGCGGTGACGGGACCCGACGGCGGCGGGTAGTCCGGCCGCGCCGTGTCCAGCCAGACCGAGCCCAGCGTGCTGCCGGCCAGCGACGTGTCGATCAGCGCGGGGTCGACAGGGGCATCGAAGACGGTCTTCACACCGCGCAGACTACGTCGTGGCGCGCGCCGCCGTGTCCTTCCCGGCCACGCTCGCCGGTTCCCACCCGGGCGGGCCGAAGATGTAGCCGAGCTTGTCCCGGAATCTCCGCGCGGCGCGCACGTCGCGGCCGATCGCGACGTACTCGCGCGTCTGCAGGCGCCAGATGTTGAAGGTGTTCACCGGTTTGGTCAGCCCGTAGTGCGGCCGGAACACCTCGGGCTGGAAGGTGCCGAACAGCCGGTCCCAGATGATCAGGATGCCGCCGTAGTTCTTGTCCAGATAGATCTGGTCCATGCCGTGGTGCACCCGGTGGTGCGACGGGGTGTTGAACACGAACTCGACGGCCCGCGGCAGCGTGCCGATGCGCTCGGTGTGGATCCAGAACTGGTAGACCAGGCTGACCGAGAAGCTGAAGAACACCATCCATGGCGGAACGCCCAGCAGCGGCAACGGGATCCACATCAGGATCTCTCCGCTGTTGTTCCACTTCTGGCGCAGCGCGGTCGCGAAATTGAAGTACTGACTGGAGTGGTGCGCCTGATGGGTGGCCCAGATCAGCCGGACGCGGTGGGCGATGCGGTGGTAGCAGTAGAACAGCAGATCCACCCCGACGAGCGCGATCACCCACGTGTACCACTGGGTGGCCGACAGGTGCCACGGCGCCAGATAGGTGTAGATCGCCGCATACCCCAGCAGCGCCAGGAACTTCCAGGCGCCCATCGTCGCGACCGACACCAGCCCCATCGAGATGCTGGCCCAGGAGTCGCGTGTCAGGTAGGCCCCGGCGGCGGGCCGTCCCGGCTCCGGTGACTGCCCTTGCGAGACAACGTGTTCGAGCTTACGTGCGGCAGTCCACTCGATGAGCAGCAACAGCAGGAAGAACGGGATCGCGAACAGCACCGGATCCCGCATCTGCGGCGGCAGCACGTCCAGGAAGTCCACGTCGCTCCCCCGCTCCTACCGGAAGCTCAGGACGTCGTCGCCCCAGGCGCGGCGTACCGGTCCGTCGAGGTCGTCGGTCACCGAGTCCTGCCGGTCGATGACCAGCGTGGCGCGGTCGTCGGCGCCGTAGGGCCGCCACTGCGGCTCACCGACGAGGCCGGCCGGCACCCCGTCCCTGGCGAAGTTCGTCCAGCGCGCGCGGACGCGGCGCGACACCTGCTCGCCCGCCGCGCGGCCGCCGAGGGCGAACATCGGGTCGCGGCGCACCGCGCCGAGGTTGCCCCAGACGAACGGCAACTCGGTGGCGTGGGCGGCGTGCAGGCGCAGCAACCGCAGCATCGGGGTGGCGAAGTCGAATCGGTACAGGTACACCGGCGCGGAGGTGCGGTGGCCGTCGGCGAACCAGATCGAGGGCATCCGGAAGCCCAGGTCGCCGGCCAGGCCCAGCCCCTTGCCCTTGCGGCGGCCGCGGTAGATGCCCTCGAGCCGGCGCTGCTCGGGCAGCGAGAGATCCGGCTGCTCGGCCGCGATCTCGGCGAACATCGCCCGGATCGATTCCGCCTTGATCGGCATCAGCGGCGACTTCATGTAGCGGAACAGGGCCGCCTCATTGCGGTTGGTGCCGATGATCAGCGGCACCGGATGGGTCTGTCCGGCCCGCGCCAACCGCACCGGGTAGTCGGGGACGATGTCGCGGTCGACGATCGGCGCGAAGGCCAGCCGGCCCGGGGTGTGCACCGGTACTTCGTCGAAGACGGTGCGCGACGCCGTCACGATCGCCTCGATGGGCAGTTCCGCGAGCCGGGACAGGTCGTCGCGGCCCACTCCGACGACGTCGAGGAAGCGCGCGGCGATCCGGCTGGCCGGCTCCGCATCGTAGGACGACGTGACCGGCGAGCTCTGCGCGATCGCGGCGTGGAACAGGCCCTTCGCCGCGGGGCTGCCGAGCAGCGTGGTCACCACGCCTGCGCCGGCCGATTCGCCGAAGAGCGTGACCCGTCCTGGGTCACCGCCGAAGGCGGCGATGTTGTCGCGCACCCATTCCAGCGCGGCGAGCACGTCGCGCAGGCCGAGGTTGGTGGCGAACCGTTCGGAGTCGGCGCCCAGGGTGGCCAGCTCGAGGAAGCCGAGCGCGCCGAGCCGGTAGTTGACGGTCACCACGATGACGTCGCCGTCGGCGGCCAGCCGGCGGCCGTGGTAGAGCGGCTGGCTGGCCGAGCCGAGGATGTAGGCGCCGCCGTGCACCCACACCATCACCGGCTTGGCGGCACCGGCTCGGGTGCCCGACGGCGCCCAGACGTTGAGGCGCAGGAAGTCCTCGCCCTGCGGGGCGCCGAGGTCGATCGGGATGCGGGGGTCGGTGGGCTGGGGGCAGACCGGTCCGACCCGGGTGGCGTCGAACGGTTCGGTCCACGGAATCGGCGGCTGGGGCGCCCGCCAGCGCAGATCACCGACCGGCGCGGCGGCGTAGCGGACCGCCTTCCACGACGCCACCACCCCGTCGTCGAGGCCGCGGACGGGTCCGTAGGTGGTGTCCACAACCGGCCGTCCACCCGCATTGCTGCGGGTCGTCGCCTCCGCGGTCATCGCTGATCTCCTTCGATCGACAGCCGGTACGTAACTGTACCAGCGGCGTGCGCCGCCGAGACGGCCCCGACGGCGCGGCACGACAAAGATTCTCGCTGCTCACAAGTCTCCCGCACCGCGCCGCCCCCTCCCTACGGTGCCGCCATGACCGCCGACATCATCGCCCGAGCCCGTCGACCGTCACCGCACCGCCGTTGCTGCGCACCGCGCGCGACGCGCTGGCCGCCGCAAACCGGGTCGCCGCCGCGATCGCCCCGGGCAGCGCCGAGCGGGAACGCGCCGACGCCGTGCTGACCCCGCAGCTGCTGCTGTCGCACTACGTCATCGCGCACAACATCGCCGGGCTGGGCGCCCGGCAGCCCGCTCCGCGGATCTTCGCCGACCTGCTCGCAGGCGCCCAGCTCGGCAACGCCACCGCCGAGCGGGGCACCGCCCACGCACTGGATCGCCGGACCACGGCGACCCGGCGCGTCGGCGACTGGGTGGTCAACGGCACCAAGTACTACGCGACGGGCACGCTCGGCGCGGCGTGGATCGCGGTGTCGGCGCGGATCGCCGACCGGGACTCGGCGGACACGGCCACGCTGTTCGTGCGGCCCGACCAGCCCGGCGTCACGCTGCATCTGGAGGAGTGGTCGGCCTTCGGGCAGCGCGGTACACGCAGCGGCCGGGTCACGCTGCGCGACGTGACCGTCCCCGCTGACCTGGTGATCGACGAGGGCCCGCCGCCGCACCCGGCCGACGCGCCGCCCAGCGTGGCGGGCGCCTTCGATCAGGCGCTGCACGGCACCCGGCCGCCCCGGCTCGGGCTGGTGTACTGACCCCTACCGCCGCCGGCCGGCCAGCACCCCGCCGAGCACGAGCAGGCTCACCCCGGCGACCACCACGCTGAGCAGCCCGACCCGCAGACTCGCCGCGTCGGCCACCACCCCCACGATCAGCGGGGCCCCCAGGAAGCCCACCCGCATCAGCCAGGTCAGGATCGTCAGCCCGGTGCCGGCGCGCAGTCCCGGCAGTTTGTCGGCGGCGCGCATCGCGGCGGGCACCGCGGTGGCGACCCCCAGACCGGCCGCCGCGAAGCCCGCGATGCTGCCGGGCACCGACGGAAAGGCCAGCGCCGCACCCATTCCCGCCGCGGTGACGGCGCCCCCGGCCCGCGTCACGGCCCGCTCCCCGAACCGGTCGACGAGGCGGTCCCCGATGAGCCGTCCCACGCACATGCACCCCACCAGCGCGACGTATCCCAGCGCGGCCACCGGGCCCGGCGCGCCCAGGCTGTCCCGCAGATACAGCGTGGCCCAGGAACTTCCGGCGTCCTCGACGGTGGCGCCTGCGATCGCGATCCCGACCAGCGCCAGCAGCGTCAGGTACACCGCGGCGCCGGCCGGTGCGGTCCCTTCGCGCCGGGCCGGGTGGTCGTCGTGGTCGGGGCCGTGCAGCAGGAACGGGTAGGCCGCGGCGGCGACGGCACAGAACAGCACCGCGGCGGCGCCCAAGTGGACCGGCCGCGGCAGGTGCACGGCGATCGCGCCGGCGGCCATCAGCCCGCCCGTGACGGCGCCCACCGCCCACACGGCGTGCAGCGAGTTGATGATCGACCGGCCGTACTGTCGTTGCAGCCGTAGGGCGTTGACGTTCTGGGCGACGTCGGTGATGGCGTCGGCGGCGCCGGCGACGAACAGCGCGGCGGCGAGCACCAGCGGCGCGGGAGCCGACGCGGCGATAACGATGAGCACGGCGAGCACCACGGTGGTGGCCAGCGACACGCGCGCGGAGTCGTACCGCCGGATCAGCGTCGCGGCTGCCGGGCCGGCGATCAGTGCGCCCGCGGAGAACGACGCGACCGCGCCGCCGAGCATCGCGTTGGACAGGCCCAGGTCCGTCTTGATCTCCGGCAGCCGGGGCAGCAGGTTGGCGAACAGCGCACCGTTGGTGAGGAAGACGGCGCCGATCGCGACACGGGCCCGCCGGTCGCGCGCCTCGCCGACGTCGAGCGGGTGTGGCGGCATGGTGCACCGACCCTACCGGGCGTCCTGCGCCGTCGACGCGACGCGGCACCGGCGGTGGGGGCAAGATTGCGCCATGCCCGAGCAGGAGCGCACCGCGTCGCTGATCGACCTCGCCACCCGGTACGGCGTGGCCACCGATTACGACGACTGGACCGGCCGGCGGGTGACGGTGCCTGCGACCACGCTGGTCGCCGTTCTGGCCGCGCTCGGCGTGCCCGCGGAGACGGAAGGGCAGCGCGCCGAGGCGCTCGCCGCTCACGAGCACGCTCACTGGGCGCGCTCCCTGCCCGCCTCGATCGTCGCGCGCACCGGGGTTGCCACACCGTTCTGGGTCCACGTGACGCACGGCGACCCGGTCGGCCTGTGGCTGCGGCTGGAGGACGGCAGTGTGCGCACCGGTCTGCGTCAACTCGAGAACAACCGGCCGCCTTACGATCTGGACGGTCGACTGATCGGCGAGGCGACCTTCGAACTGCCCGCCGATCTGCCCGTCGCCTATCACCGGCTGCATCTGCAGGTCGGCTCGTTCGACGCCGCGACGACGGTGATCGTGTCTCCGGCGCGGATCGCGCCGCCCGCGCGGCTGGGCCAGAGCCGGGCGTGGGGACTGTCCACCCAGCTCTACAGCGTGCGATCGCAGAAGTCCTGGGGCATGGGCGATCTGGCCGACCTGACCGATCTGGCGGTGTGGTCGGCCGCCCGGCACGGCGCCGGGTTCGTGCTGGTCAACCCGCTGCACGCGGCGGCTCCGACAGCCCCGATGGAGCCCTCGCCGTACCTGCCGACGTCGCGCCGGTTCGTCAACCCGCTCTACCTGCGGGTCGAGGCGGTGCCCGAATACGCCTACCTGCGCCACCGCAGCCGGATCCGCAAGGCCAGGGCCCAGGTGCAGGCGCGGGCCGACCGCTCGAAGCGCATCGACCGTGACGGCGTGTGGAAGGCCAAACGCGCTGCGCTGCAGAGCATTTACCTGGTCGAGTTCTCGGCCGGCCGCGACATCGCCTACCAGGCGTACTGCCGGCGCGAGGGCCGCAGCCTCGACGACTTCGCGACGTGGTGCGCGCTGGCCGAGCACCACGGCGCCGACTGGCACGGGTGGCCGGCAGAGCTGCAGCATCCGCGCGGTCCTGCCGTCGCCGACTTCGCCGCCGAACACGCCGCCGAGGTGGATTTCCATCGTTGGCTGCAGTGGCTTCTCGACGAGCAGCTGACCGCGGCGCAGGCCACCGCGCTGTCGGCGGGCATGGAGCTCGGCATCATGGCCGACCTGGCGGTCGGGGTGGATCCGGACGGCGCGGACGCCTGGGCGCTGCAGGACACGCTGGCGCTCGGGGTCACCGCCGGTGCCCCGCCCGACGAGTTCAACCAGCTCGGTCAGGACTGGTCACAGCCGCCGTGGCGCCCCGACCGCCTCGCCGAGGCCGCATACGAACCGTTCCGGGCACTCGTGCAGGCGGCGGTGCGGCACGCGGGCGGCGTGCGCATCGACCACATCATCGGGTTGTTCCGGCTGTGGTGGATCCCGCGGGGTGCGCTCCCGACGGAGGGCACCTACGTCCGCTACGACCATGAGGCGATGATCGGCATCGTGGCGCTGGAGGCGCACCGGGCCGGGGCGCTGGTCGTCGGTGAGGATCTCGGCACCGTCGAGCGCTGGGTGCGCGACTACCTGCGCGAGCGCGGCCTGTTCGGCACGTCGATCCTGTGGTTCGAGGCCGACCACGACGGTGCGCCGCTGCCCGCCGAGCGGTGGCGGGAGACCGCCCTGTCCGCGGTCACCACCCACGATCTGCCGCCGACCGCCGGCTATCTGGCCGGCGAGCACGTGCGGCTGCGCGACGAACTGGGTCTGCTTGCTCAGCCCGCCGCCGAGGTGCTGGAGACCGACCGGGCCCATCAGCGCGCCTGGCTGACCGAGCTGCGCCGCG
Source organism: Mycolicibacterium psychrotolerans (assembly GCF_010729305.1). Taxonomy (NCBI): domain Bacteria; kingdom Bacillati; phylum Actinomycetota; class Actinomycetes; order Mycobacteriales; family Mycobacteriaceae; genus Mycobacterium; species Mycolicibacterium psychrotolerans. Next base: position 3,768,517 of record NZ_AP022574.1, read on the forward strand.
CCGGACTGCTGCCCGACACCGACGCCGACGACGACACCGAGGAGGTCGTGCTGGCCCTGCACCGCTACCTGGGCCGGACGCCGTCACGACTGCTGGCGATGTCGCTGGCCGACGCCGTCGGCGAGACACGCACCCAGAACCAGCCGGGGACCACCGACGAATATCCCAACTGGCGGGTCCCGCTGGCCGGTCCCGACGGGCGGCCGGTGCTGCTCGACGACGTGTTCGACGACCCCCGGGCGGCCGCGCTGTGCGAGGTGATGCGCGCGGCGGTCAAGCCCGCCGCGGGCTGAGCCCCGACCGGCGATGTAACGCCTCGCGCCTGCGCAGCGGTTTCACATTCGTCACCGCTGCGATATGTTCGCACCGCGTCACCGACCCGAGGAGAGAGTTGTCGTGAGAAAGCTCGTCGTGTTCAGCGGTGGCCTGGTGGCCGCCGGAACAATCGCCCTGGTCGGGGCCGGTGCTGCGCTGTCCCAGCCGGCGGGGGCGCCCAGCCCGTACAACGTCACCGGCGAGCAGTACGGCCGCGCGCTGGCCATCCTCAAGAGCCAGGGCATCAAGGCCTACTTCGGCGGCTCCCGCGGCAGCGTGCTGCCGCAGTCGGCCTGCCTGGTCGACCAGCAGAAGGTCACCAGCGGCGGACGCATGCTGTTGTCGCTGGACTGCACCCAGGCCGCCGCCGACCAGATCAAGGCGCAGGGCCCCACGGGCGGTCCCACGGTGGGAGCCAACGGCGTCACCACGGTCACCCCCACGCCGGTCGTCCCGATCGCCGGCGCCCCGGGTGCCGGGGCTCCGGTCGCCGGTGCGCCTCAGCAGATCCCCGGCGGACCGGCGATCCCCGGGCAGCCGCTGCCCGCAGGCTGACCATCGTTCAGCTAACTGGTACCCGCGTTCCCACCAATCGTTCCGGGGGGTCGTAGACTCCCCGTCATGCTGCGACCGCGCCGATTCGCCGACGAGATCGATCCGGGCCCCGTGCAGATCCAGGCCCGCAAAGTGGCGTTCGACGTCGCCGATGTCCCCCTGCACTGGATTCCCGACCATCCGGTCGCCTCGCACGTCATCAGTGTGCTCAACCTGGTGCTGCCGGCCGGCGAACGCTGGTTCGTGCAGACCTTCAACGAGGCGCTGCCGATGGTCCGTGACCCGAAGCTCGCCGATGACATCCGCGGGTTCATCGGCCAGGAGGCCACTCACGCGGACGTGCACGACGCGATCCTGCACGACTTCATGGTCCAGCGCGGCGTCGATCCGGCGCCGATCCTGGCCCAGGTGGAGCACGTCTTCTCGCGCGTGTTGGCGCCGCTGGACTCCGCCGACCCCACCCGGCGGATGAACCACCTCTGCGACCGGCTGTGGATGATCGCCGCGATCGAGCACTACACGGCGGTGATGGGCGACTTCGCATTGAACTGCTCGTGGGACCAGCACGGCGCCGACCCCACGCTGACCGACCTGTTCCGCTGGCACGGCAGCGAGGAGGTCGAGCACCGCAGCGTCGCCCACGACGTCGCAACCTACTTCCACGACAGCTACCTGGCCCGGATACGGGCGATGACGCTGTCGGCCACGATGCTGTTCGTGTTCTTCCAGCGCACGGCGTGGTACCTGCTCAAGAACGATCCGGCCGTCGACGCCGGCTGGTGGGCGTTCAACCGGATGCGGATGCGCGACTCCAGGCTGGGCCTGCTGCCGCGCTACCGCCAACTGTTCGGGTCGGGCACGCTGACCTACTTCCGGCCCGGGTACTCGCCGGAGCAGTTCGGCTCAACCGCCCAGGCGGTCGCCTACCTGGCCACCTCGCCCGCGGCGCGCGCCGCGCACCTGTGATGCGGCTGCTGCCGCACTACCGGCAGACCCCGCCCAGCGCGTCAGGTCGCAGCAGGCACGACCCGGTGCTGGCGCTGGCCGGCGCCGGCATCTCCGGGCTGTTCGCCGCCACGGCACGCCGCCAGATCTCCCCGCCCGCGCGCCGCGACGACACCATCGCGTTGACCATCGCGCGGCGCCGCGTCGTCGCCCGCGACCAGGACGTGGTGGAGCTGACGCTGACCGCGGCCGGCGGCGGGCCGGTACCCCGCTGGTACCCCGGCGCCCATCTTGACCTCCACCTCCCCAGCGGCCTGGTCCGGCAGTACTCGCTGTGCGGTGATCCCGCGGTGGCCGACGCCTACCGGATCGCGGTGCGCCGGATCCCCGGCGGCGGCGGCGGATCGGGCGAGGTGCACGACGCGCTCCCCGAGGGCGCCGTCGTGCACACCCACGGCCCCCGTAACGCGTTTCCGCTGACCGTGCCCGGTCACGGGTCCCCCACGCGCCGGTTCCGCTTCGTCGCAGGCGGGATCGGGATCACCCCGGTCCTGCCGATGCTGCGGGCGGCCCGCCGCCTCGGGGTGGAGTGGTCGATGATCTACACCGGCCGCAGCCGCGACAGTCTGCCGTTCCTCGACGAGGTCGCCGCCTACGGGGCCGCCGTCCAGATCCGCACCGACGACGAATCCGGGTTACCCAGCGCCGCAGCACTTCTCGGTGACTGTCCGACGGGCACCGCGGTGTACGCGTGCGGTCCGGCGCCGATGCTGAGCGCGGTGCGGTCGGCGCTGGCCGGCCGCGACGACGTCGAACTGCACTTCGAGCGCTTCGCCGCGCCGCCCGTGATCGACGGCAGGGCCTTCGAGGTGACCGTGGCCTCGACCGGCGCGTCGATCGCCGTAGCCGAGGACGAGACCCTGCTCGGCGCGCTGCGACGCGCCGGCGTGCCGGCGCCGTACTCGTGCCGGCAGGGGTTCTGCGGGACCTGCCGCACCCGGGTGCTCGACGGTGCGGTGGAGCACCGCGACACGCTGCTCACCGATCCCGAGCGCGCCGTCGGCCAGATGCTGACCTGCGTCTCCCGGGCCGCCGGTACCTCGCGCCTGACGCTGGATCTGTAGGCACGTCGGTAGGATCCGGCCATGCCGTTGGCTCCGGGCGCGACAGTGCTGCCATGACCCTCGCGGTGGCCGACCGGCTGGCGCTGGCCGACCTGGTGCACCTCTACGCCTCGGCCGTGGACGACCGCAGGTTCGCCGAGGTGCCCGAATTGTTCACCGCGACAGCCGAATTCCACCTGCCGGCGCCGCCGGACATCCTCGAGCCGGTGCGCGTGCACCACGGTCATGACGGCGTGCGCACGGCGCTGGCGGCGCTGGCTGCGGTCACCCGGACCGAGCACGCGATCGTCGGGGAGGTCTACGCGCCCGGCCGGCACCCCGACCACGCCCTCGGCCGGATCACGTGCATCGCCCATCACTGGACGGGCGACACCGACGTGGTGTGGCACCTGCGCTACGACGACGAGTACCTGCGGACCCGGGCCGGGTGGCGCATCAACGGCCGCGCGCTGACCGTCAACGCGATCGAGACGCGTCCGGTTCGCCGGCTGCGAGCGCCTCGGCGAGACGGTCCAGCAGCGGGCGCTGGCCCTTCAGCATCTTGGCGCGAGCCGCCTCCAGGTCGAGCCACGCCACCCGGTCGATCTCCGGGAACTCCCTGAGCCGGCCCGAGCGGGGAGGCCATTCCAGCGTGAACGTGTTGCTGACGGCGCCGGAGAGGTCGAGGTCACCGCGCACGGCGAATGCGGTGATGATCTTGCCGCCCGGCTGTCGCAGCGGAGCGAAGTCGATGCGCGGGCCCTCGGGCGGCGGTGTGCCGATCTCCTCGGTGAACTCGCGCTGCGCCGCCTCCCACGGGTCCTCGCCCTCGACGTACTCGCCCTTCGGAATCGACCAGGCGCCTTCGTCTTTGCGCGCCCAGAAGGGGCCGCCGGGATGCCCGATGAGGACTTCGAGACCGGGGCCCTCGCCGCGGTAGAGCAGCAGGCCGGCGCTGAGCTTGGGCATGCGCGACGATAACCCGTGCGAGGATGGACGGTGATGACCCGTCCCGCGCGGTCCGTGCGCCGGTTCGACCCGTTCCGGCCGCTCGACATGCTCACCTCGCTGTGGTCGGCCACCGCGATGGTGCCGGTCAACAGCGGTGCCGCGGCCGCCTACCGGGCGCTGTTCGTGACCGTGCGCCGCCTGGTCGTCGGCAGGCGGCTCACGATGAGCCTGGACGACGGCGATCTGACGTTGACGGTCACCCGATTCGACTCCCGGCTCGACGTGCGGGGCCTCTCGGTCGGTCAGCTCAACGACGTCCGCCTCGTCGCCGGTGATATCCGGTGGCGGACAAGTACTTTCGAGACCGCCACGGTGGTGCTGCACAACGTCCACGTCCGGCCCGGCGCGCCGCCGGTGCTGGTGGCCGCGCCGGTGGAGGTGACACTGGAGGTGCCGACTCCGGTGCTCGACGAACTGTTCGGACAGGCCGCGCCACGGCTGGCCGGCGATGTCGGCGACGACGGTGTGGCCCGTATCCGGTTCGCGCGGCGCCCGCGGCTTGGGCACGTCGAGATCGACGTCCGTGTCGACGGGGCGACGCTGTGGCTGCAGGCCCACACGGTGGCGGTCGGTGCCACGCGCTGGCGGCTGCCGGCCCGCACCCCGGCGTATCGGGTACGGCTACCCGAGCTGGCACACGGCCTGACGCTGACCCGGGTGGAATTCGCACCGGGGGTGGTGCGGGTGTCGGGCAGGCTGCCGCAGTGGCGCACCGAGCTGGACCGGAAACGCTTGGAGGACATCATCACCCAGCTCAGCGTCGGCGTGGCGGTCAACCTGACCAAGCTGGGCCGCTCGCGTTAGAGTCGCCTGCGTGGCCTCCTACGCCCGCTACGTCGCGCTCGGCGACAGCCAGACCGAGGGCCTGTGGGACGGCGACGACACCTCCGGCCTGCGGGGTTTCGCCGACCGCCTCGCCGAGATGCTCGACGCGCTGTCCCCCGCGCTGCAGTACGCCAACCTGGCCGTACGCGGCAACCAGATCCGCGATGTGCTCGACGTGCAGCTGCCCCACGCTCTGGCGATGGGCGCGGACCTGATCACCGTGTGCATCGGCATGAACGACATGACCCGGCCCGGTCCCGGCTTCGAGCAGGCGCTGGTCCAGCTCGACGAGCTGCACAGCGGGCTGGCGGACTCGGGGGCCACGGTGGTGACCACCACGTTCCCCGACCTGGCCCGGATCCTGCCGATCGGGCGGGTGCTGGGCCGGCGGGTGCTCGCGATCAACCACGAGATCCGGGCCGCCGCCCAGCGGCACGGCTTCGCCCTGGTGGACCTCTACGCGGCGCCGTCGATGACCCAGCCGGACACCTGGAGCCCCGACCGGGTGCACGGTTCGGCGCGGGGGCATGCCCTGTTCGCCGAGGCCGCGGCCGAAGCGCTCGGGCTGCCCGGCAGCAGCCACGCCTGGGCCACCGCGGACCCGCAGGCGCGGCCGCCGTCGCTGCGCTCACGGACCTACTCGCAGCTGCTGTGGACCCAGAACATGCTGATGCCGTGGCTTTGGGATCACCTGCGAGGCCGGTCCGTCGGTGACGCGCGGGCGCCGCGCCGGCCGGTGCTCACGGACTGCTCCGACCTGGTGGGTTGATTTGCTCAGATCCCCGTCCACGTCGCGTCGAGTTCCGTCGCGACGTCGATGATCTTGGCTTTCTGCGACGCGGGGCTGTCGATCTCCCCGGCGACATGCGCGGCGATGAACCGCTTGATCTCGGCGTCCACGCCGCCGATGATCCGCACCACCTCGGCGCGCAGCGACTTCGACGTCACGTGGATCGCGATGTCGGCGGCCCGCGGCTTCTCCACGTCGATGATCAGCAGCAGCGGCTCAGCGGCCCGGGCCACCGCGCGCAGCGAGATCTCGCCGAACACCATGAACTTCGGTTTGTCGATCCGCAGGTCGACGATCATGTCGATCTCCAGCGGAATCCGGATCGCGAACGTGATCTCGTCGGCCACCCGCCGGTTCACCCGCGGCGGCAGGATCTGCACCTTGGCCGTCACCTTGGCGAGCCGGCCTGGCCCCTGGGCGATCGGACCCATCTCGAACGCGTCGCCGGCGATCTGGCCGATCGCGTCACCCACCCGTTCCTCGGTCACCGCGACCTCGAAGAACCGGCGGCCGAACTCTTCGTAGCTCATGTATGCGTCCGGAGCGCGACGGGTGGTGTCCATGGTTCTTTTACGTTCTCACGTTCCCGGGTCCGGGCGCGACAACACGGCCGTCCCAACCGCTAGGCGAGCTCCCCGAAGACCCGCAGCCGCGTCAGCGCAGCGCGATCCTCACCGCGCCTGCCGACTTCGCCGATCACGATGCACCGTCTCTCGTCGCGCCGCACGCGGGCCGCAACCGACCGTCCCGACCGGATCAGCTTGTCCCACCGTCCGCCCTCGAGCAGCCTCAGCAGCTCCGAGGCGTTGCGGGGGTCGTCGTCGCCTGCGGTGATCGGCACGTCGCCGACCAGGCGCCGGACGCCGACCTCGTCGCCCCCGCACGCGTCGTCGAGGAACCGGGCGAACACCGCCGCGGCGCCGGTTCCGGTGCCGGCGAATGCGCGCAGGAAGCCGAGGCTGCCGGCGACGCCCTGGTGGGTCACCATCGCACGGCCCAGGGCGAGCCCGGCCGGTGCGGCGGCGACGCCGCCGCTCAGGAAGCGGCGGATCATCGCGGGCAGTTCCCAGTACGCCGACAGCGCCGCGATCCTGAGGCCCTCGGCGGTGTCCTTCACGTCATAGCGGATGAAGGTGGGTACCTCCATCGTCAGCGCCGCGGCCATCCGGATCTCGAGGGTGAGGTCCCGGATCACGGTGGCGCCGACGACGATGTCGGCCTCCGGACGGTGGCCGATCTCGCGGGGCCCGATGAAGGTGTCGAAGAAATGCCCGATGGCCACCCGGCCGCGGTGAGGCCCCGAGCCGACCGGGTCCTCCACCCGCCCGTCCGCGGTGAACAGCCCGACCCACCCGTCGCGATCGTGCGCGGCGGCCGCGGCGAGGGAGCTCTGGGCGGCCGAGAGTACGTCGGCGCGCGTGAAGGGCATACGGTTGCCTACCACCTCGGGCGGCGGAGAGTCGACTGCACCCGCCGCCGCGGGCACACTGGTGTCATCCGCTGTGCTGAGGGCACAGCCTCGCGAGGAGGAACACCATGAGCGGTAACGGGCCTTTCGGCTTCGATCCCGAGGACTTCGACCGTGTGGTCCGCGAAGCCGGGGAGGGGCTGCGCGACGCCCTCGGCAAGTTCATGACGACCTCGGGCGAGCGCGCCGGATGGTCCGTGCTCTTCGACGACCTCGCCCGCGGTGGCAGGCCCCGCCGCCCGGAGACCACCGGGGAGACGGGTGACGGGGTGTGGACGATCTACACCGTCGACGAGTCCGGCGGCGCACACATCGAGCAGGTGTTCCCCACCGAGTTGGACGCCCTGCGGGCGAACAAGACCAACACCGACCCGACCCGCCGCGTCCGGTTCCTGCCCTACGGCATCGCGGTCAGCGTGCTCGACGCCGGCCAGAGCGGCACCGAGTCCGGCCCGGGCTCGACCACCGAGTAGACGCTCCCGCGCCCGATCTTCACTCCGGCCATGCAGTGACGTGGCCCGCATCTCCCGGAAAGCAGTTGGCAGCGCCACATTCACTTGAGCTAATCTGTCGCCGAGTGAGAACTTATATGGGCTAAGTTAAGATCACCCAAACACACGGACACGAGGCCAGGGGTCAGATTGCACGGCATACGTCGGGGGCGCATCGGGGGACACGCGTGATCAAGGTCGCCAGGAAAGTGTGGCTGCCGTTGCTCATCGTGTTCGTCGTGGTGGTCGCCGGGCTGACCGTCTCGCGGATCCGGACCTTCTTCGGTTCCGAGGGCATCATCGAGACCCCGCGCAACTTCGCCGATCTGCCCGAGCCGTTCGACCCCAAGGTCGTCCGTTACGAGATCACCGGCACCGGCAGTTACGCCGACATCAACTATCTGGATCTCGACGCCAAGCCGCAGCGGATCGACAACGCGGCGCTTCCGTGGTCACTGACGCTGAGCACCACCGAGCCGTCCGCGGCCCCGAACATCGTCGCCCAGGGTGACGGCAGCTCGATCACGTGCCGGATCCTCGTCGACGACGAGCTCAAGGACGAGCGCACGACCGACGGGCTGAATGCCCAGACCTTCTGTTTCGTGAAGTCGGCATGAGCACGCCGGTCCGACACGCTGCCCCCGACGCTCCCCCGCCCCCTCGCCCGTCCCGGCCGGTCATCCCCCGGCTGATCCGGACGCTGGCCCTGCCGATCATCCTCGGCTGGATCGCGGTGATCGTCATCCTCAACACCGTCGTCCCACAGCTCGAGACGGTCGGCCAGATGCGTGCGGTGTCGATGAGCCCCGACGACGCACCGTCGCTCATCTCGATGAAGAAGGTCGGTGAGGCATTCCGCGAGGGTGACTCCGACAGCTCGGTGATGATCGTCTTCGAGGGCGACAAGCCGCTCGGCGACGAGACGCACGCCTGGTACGACCAGCTGGTCAAGAAGCTGGAGACCGACGAGAAGCATGTGCAGTCGGTGCAGGACTTCTGGAGCGATCCGCTGACCGCGGCCGGCTCGACCAGCAACGACGGCAAGGCCGCGTACGTCCAGGTGAAGCTCGCAGGCAACCAGGGCGAATCTTTGGCCAACGAGTCGGTGGAGGCCGTCCAGAAGATCGTCGAAGAGGTGCCGCCGCCGCCCGGCGTCAAGGCCTTTGTCACCGGTCCCGCCGCGCTGGCCGCCGATCAGCACATCGCCAGCGACCGGAGCATGACGCTCATCGAGGCGGCGACGTTCACCGTCATCATCATCATGCTGCTGCTGGTCTACCGCTCGATCGTCACGGTGCTGATCACGCTGGTCATGGTGGTGCTGTCGCTGGCGACCGCGCGCGGCCTGGTCGCCTTCCTCGGCTACCACGAGATCATCGGACTCTCGACGTTCGCCACGAACCTGCTGGTGACCCTGGCCATCGCCGCGGCGACCGACTATGCGATCTTCCTGATAGGCCGCTATCAGGAGGCGCGAAGTCTCGGCGAGGACAAAGAGTCCGCCTTCTACACGATGTTCCACGGCACCGCCCACGTGGTGCTCGGGTCGGGTCTGACGATCGCGGGCGCGACGTTCTGCCTGAGCTTCACCCGGCTGCCCTATTTCCAGACCCTCGGTGTTCCGCTGGCGATCGGCATGGTCGTGGTGGTGCTGGCCGGCGTGGTGCTGATGGTGGCGATCATCTCGCTGGCCACCCGCTTCGGGCTGTTGGAACCCAAGCGCGCGATGCGGATCCGCGGATGGCGCAAGATCGGCGCCGCGATCGTGCGGTGGCCCGGCCCGATCCTGGTGGGCACCATCGCGCTTTCGCTGGTCGGTCTGCTGACGCTGCCCGGGTACCAGACCAACTACAACGACCGGAACTACCTGCCCGCCGACCTGCCGGCCAACGAGGGCTATGCGGTGGCCGACCGGCACTTCTCGCAGGCCCGGATGAACCCGGAACTGCTGATGGTCGAAAGCGACCACGACATGCGCAACTCGGCGGACTTCCTGGTGATCGACAAGATCGCCAAGGCGCTGTTCCGGGTGGAGGGCATCGCGCGCGTGCAGGCCATCACCCGTCCGGACGGCAAGCCGATCAAGCACACGTCGATCCCGTTCCAGATGAGCATGCAGGGCACGACGCAGCGGCTCAACGAGAAGTACATGCAGGACCGGATGGCCGACATGCTGGTGCAGGCCGGTGAGATGGACAAGACCATCGCCACCATGGAGAAGATGGCCGGCCTGACCAAGCAGATGTCCGAGATCACCCACTCGATGGTCACCAAGATGGAAGGCATGGTCGTCGACATCGAGGCGCTGCGCGACAGCATCGCCAACTTCGACGACTTCTTCCGGCCCATCCGCAACTACTTCTACTGGGAACCGCACTGCTACAACATCCCGGTCTGCTGGGCGATCCGGTCGGTGTTCGACACCCTGGACGGCATCAACGTGATGACCGACGACTTCAAAGAGATCATCCCGGAGATGAAGCGGCTGGACAGCCTGATGCCCCAGATGGTGGCGCTCATGCCCGAGATGATCTCCACGATGAAGACCATGAAGACGATGATGCTGACGATGTATCAGACTCAGAAGGGTCAGCAGGACCAGATGGCGGCCATGCAGGAGGACTCGGACGCCATGGGTGACGCGTTCGACAACTCCATGAACGACGATTCGTTCTATCTGCCGCCGGAGATCTTCGACAACAAGGACTTTCAGCGCGGGCTGGAGCAGTTTCTCTCCCCCGACGGCAAATCGGTGCGGTTCATCATCGCCCATGAGGGCGACCCGCTGACCGCCGACGGCATCGCCCGGATCGACAAGATCCGCAACGCCGCCAAGGAGGCGATCAAGGGCACCCCGCTGGAGGGCGCCAAGATCTATCTCGGCGGTACCGCGGCCACGTATGCCGACATGCAGGAAGGCAACAACTACGACCTGCTGATCGCCGGCATCGCCGCGCTGGCGCTGATCTTCATCATCATGCTGATCCTGACGCGGGCCGTCGTGGCCTCGGCCGTCATCGTGGGCACGGTGGTGATGTCGCTGGGCGCGTCGTTCGGTCTGTCGGTGCTGTTCTGGCAGCACATCCTCGGCCAGCCGCTGCACTGGATGGTGCTCGCGATGGCGGTGATCATCCTGCTGGCGGTCGGCGCGGACTACAACCTGCTGCTGGTGTCGCGCCTCAAGGAGGAGATCCACGCCGGCATCGGTACCGGCATCATCCGCGCGATGGGCGGCAGCGGTTCGGTCGTCACGGCCGCCGGTCTGGTGTTCGCGCTTACGATGATGTCGATGGCGGTCAGCGAGTTGACCGTGATCGGGCAGGTCGGTACGACGATCGGTCTGGGTCTGCTGTTCGACACGCTCGTGATCCGTGCGTTCATGACACCGTCGATCGCAGCGCTGATGGGTCCGTGGTTCTGGTGGCCGCAACGGGTGCGCAGGCGGCCCATTCCGGAGCCGTGGCCGCGGCCCGGTGGTCTACAGTCCGATCCGGCAGAGGGAGTGAGGGTATGAAGCGGATTCTGATGGGGATCGCCGCGGCGGCCATGACGGTGGGCGCGCTGGGCACCGCCGTACCCGCGGCGGCCGACCCGGACACCGATTTCGCGAACGAGCTTCACGTGTACGGGATCTACGGCCAGAAGGACTACAACGCCTGGATCGGCAAGATCATGTGCAAGCGCGTGTACACCGGTGTGGACCCCGACGTGTTCGCGACCGCGAACTTCGTGCACAACCAGCTGCAGAAGGGCACCACCACCGACCAGGCCTACCAGTTCGTCGCCGCGGGCCTGCGCACCTACTGCCCGGAGAAGCTGCCGATCCTCGACGCGGCAGCCAACCGCCCGGCCGGCTAGCCATGCCGTCGGCCACCCGCAGGCGGTTCAACGAGGCGGTCACCGGCTTCTGGAGCCTCGCGGCTCCGGTCTACGACACCGCCGTCGTCCAGCGCTGGGTGTACCGGCCGGCACAGGACGAGGTGATCGCGGCACTCACCGCGCACGACTCTCGTCGCGTCGCCGACATCGGTTGTGGCACAGGCATTCTCGCTGACCGGATCGCACGGGAGGTGCGGCCCGACGCGGTGTACGGGGTCGACCTGTCGGACGGGATGCTGGCGCAGGCCGCGCAGCGGTCGACGAGGGTGTCGTGGCTGACGGCGCCGGCCGAGGCGCTGCCGTTCGACGACGGCAGCCTCGACGCGGTGGTCAGCACGTCGGCGTTCCACTGGTTCAACCAGCCCGCCGCGCTGCGCGAGTTCCACCGCGTGCTGGCGCCGGGGGGCATTGCCGCGGTGGCGACGCTGAGCCCGCGCCGCTACGTGCCCGAGCAGATGCTGGCCGCGGTGCGGCTGCCGGCCTACGACGCCCCGACCCCGGCGACGATGCGCGCGATGTTCACCGACGCCGGCTTCACGGTGGAGGATCAGCACCGGGTCCGGCGTCCGCTGTGGACGCAGGTGTTGTCCGACCTCATCACGATCGGCGTGAAAGCCGGCCCCACAGCCTGATTCATCCCGGCCGTGCGACCCACGCCGCCGGGATCCGGCACCTCAGCCGTACAGCGACTGAAGTACAGCGCCTCCGTCTGCGTCGTCGACAAGAGGGGTGGCTTCGATGTCCATGAATTCGTACCACTGCGCCATCCAATGGAAGATGGCTTTCGGATCATCGCTTTCTGCGATGGCGAAACCCTTGCCATCACAGCCATGCCAGCGACCGATCAATTGAGCGCCGGCGGGAGGAGAGCCGCCGGTCTCGAGAAATCTCTTGACTGCTGCACGATAGGCGTCGCCGTGCGGCAGTGTCCATGACATCAAGAACTTCATGATCGACTCCTTCAGTACGTTGCTGATGAACCTCCGTTGACGCGAAACGTGTTCGACGTTATTGATGACGAATCTCGGAGAGTAGGGCCCAAGGTCCCGTCCGGGCGCCCGGCGACGATGCACGGGTGTCAGATTCATCCCCAAAGCCGGATCCATCCCCAGGCACACTCGCTGTGCCGTTGATCTGTCAGACCACTCGGCGAGGGTGGAGTCATGGCCCCGACGAGTTCTCTGGTGCAGGACGAGAGACTCTCCTGCCTGTTCGAGGAGTTGGCGGAGTTGACCGGCCGGCGCAACGCCATCGACGGGCGGATCGTGCAGATTTTCGCGGAGATCGACCGCGACGAACTGTGGGCCGCGGCCGGGGCGAGGTCGGTGGCGCATCTGGTGGCATGGAAGGCCGGGGTATCCCCGTCTCGCGCGGAAACCCTTGCCGCCGTGGCTCACCGGGCCGAGCAGTTTCCTCGCTGCGTGGCAGGGCTGCGGGAGGGTCGGCTGTCGCTGGATCAGGTCGGAGCCATCGCCGAGAGGGCCGCCGACGGCTCGGATGCGCATTTGGCCGAGTTGGCGGCCAGTGCCACGGTCGGCCAACTGCGCACCGCGCTCAAACTCCAGCCCGAGCCGGAACCTGAGCCCGCGCCGGATCGTGAGCCCGACGGTGAGTCCGAGCCCGTGCCTGCGCCGGATCCTGGACCGCAACCCTCGATCACGACGACGTCCGATGAGCAGTACACCTCCTGGCTCATCCGGCTCCCCCACGTCGAGGCCGCGGCGTTCGAGGCCGCACTGCAGTCGCACAGGGACGCACTGATCGCCGACTGGAAACAGCAGGCGCACATCATTTCTGCGCCGATGCCCAGCACCGCGGATGCCTTCCTACGACTGGTGAACGCCGGGCGGGACGCCGAGGCCACCGCCCGCCCGCACGGGCAGCGCACCACCGTCGTGATGCACGTCGACGTCAAGGATCGGATCGCGTCGCTGCACCTGGGCCCGCTGCTGACCGACGGTGACCGCCGCTACCTGTCGTGCGACGCCACCTGCGAGGTGTGGTTCGAGCGTGACGGCCGCACCATCGGGGCGGGCCGATCCACGCGCACGGTCAACCGGCGGCTGCGACGGGCGCTGGAGCATCGAGATCGCACCTGCGTGGTGCCCGGCTGTGGGGCCACCCGCGGCCTGCACGCCCATCATCTGCAGCACTGGGAGGACGGCGGCCTGACGGAACTGGCCAACCTCGCCCTGGTCTGCCCGTATCACCACCGAGCCCACCACCGCGGCCTGATCACGATCAGCGGGCCGGCCGATGCGCTGGCCGTCACCGACCACAGCGGTCGGCCACTGAGCTCGGCATCGCTGGCCCGGCCGCCCACTCAGCCCCCGCCGGAGGTCCCCCCATGCCCGGGCCCTACCGGGGAACGCGCCCAGTGGTGGTGGTACCAACCGTTCGAACCACCTTCCACCCGCTGAGCGTGAGAGCCGAAGGCTAGAGCCCGAATTGGTCGTCGACGATGCCCAGCCAGACCTGGGCCGCGTCGATCGCCACTTTCTCGCTGATGAAGGCGTGCTGGGTGCCGGTGTAGATGTCGCGGAACGCGCGCTCGAGCCGGCTGCCCTCACGGATCGAGGTGGTGCCCGCCGCCAGATGCGCCCATTCGGCGCACGCGCGGGCGGTGTCGGTGGCGAACACTGCCGCGACCCGCATGTCGGCCCGCATGGTCGGGGTCAGCTCCTCGCCGGCCGCGACGGCACCCTCCGCCGACCCGAAGGCGTCGACCACCAGGAGCCGCGCCGCGCGCCACGCCGCGACGTGGTGAGCGAGGCCCTTCTGGAAGGTGGGGCGGGTGGCCAGCGCGGCCATGTCGCTCATCCGGAACTTGGTGGCGGCGAGCTCGGCGACGTCGTCGAGCATGCTCTTGGCCACCCCGAGCGCCCACGCGGCGTGACCGGCCGCGGTCACCGGCATCATGCCCATCCGGGTCGCGGGCGAGCTCCCCCGCCGCGGCTCGCGCGTGAACAGCGCGAACGTGCGGCGCTGCGGGACGAACACGTCGTGGATCGCATAGTCGTAGGAGCCGGTGCCCTTGAGGCCCTGCACATGCCAGCCGTCGAGGAACTCGACCTCGGCGCGGGGCACGATCGCGACCTGCATGTCGGGCACACCCTCGCTGACCCAGCGGATCTCCCCGTCGACCATCGGCAGGAATCCCGCCGCGACATACTCGGCGTGCCCGGTACCGGAGCCGAAGCTCCAGGATCCGGTGAGCTGGTAGCCCCCCTCGACGGCGACACCCTGTCCGTTGGGGAAGAACTGTCCGCCCATCGTCACGTGGTTGTCGTGCGCCGTGAAGACCTCGTCGAACCCGTCGTCGGGCAGGTAGGTGGCGGCCGCGAACGACGACGGCATGTTGGCGATCCCGATCCAGCCGAAAGAGCCGTCCTGCCAGGCCATCTCGATCCAGGTGTCGATCATCTCGGCGAAGGACGGCTCCACCCCACCCGCCGGGGCGGGGTTGAAGGCCGACATCAGGCCCGTCGACCAGAGGGCGTCGACGATGCCGGGGGCCAAGGTACGGAGGCGTTCGGATTCGGCGGCGTGGGTGCGCACCACGTCGCGCATGTCGCGGGCCAGTCCGACCACCTGATCACGAGCAATGTGCGAGACCGCTGTCACGGCCTCGACGGTAGCCGGTCAGGGCAGCGCAGTGAACAGATTCACCGGAACTGTCATGTCGGTGTCGGGCAGCAACGGCGCCTCGGCGTCCGGGCCGGGCAACGGCGCGACCACCGGCTCCGCACCGGGAAGGTGCTGCTGGTCCGTAGCCGGCAGGTGCGCCTCGGCGGCCGCCTCCGGCACGGGCACCGCCTCCGGCGCGGGCACCGCCTCCGGCACGGGGACTGCCGCGGGCGCCGGCACCGCCTCCGAAACGGGGACCGCCTCCGGCACGGGGACCGCCGCGGGAACCGGAACCGCCTCGGGCACAGCGGCGGAGACCGGCGCGGCAGTGAGCGGCGCGGCGTACTGGACGTATCCCGTGGACGTCGAGGGTTCGCTGGGTTCGGTGACGACCTTGCGCAGCGGCTCCGCCGCGCCGTCGGCGGGCGCGGTGACGCTGACCCAGCCGGGGTCGGCACCGGCGGGCGGGGCGATCGCACTCGCGGCCGGCTCCACGTGCGGTACCGAACCCGCGGTCAGGAACACTGCACCCACCGCAGCGGCCGCGGCCACACCGAGTGCGGCGGCCACCACGCGGGCGGGCCGGCGCGGGCGCCGTGCGGGGGTCTGTCGCGGCAGCGGCACGGTGAGCGCCTCGGCCGGCTCGACATCGGCCAGCGCGGCGCCGTAGGCCAGAGCCACCAGCGGCGGCATGTCGCATTGGCCGGGGTCGACGAGCACCCGGGTCGCACAGGTCAGCGGGACCGCCTCGGCGTCGACGCCGAGCGACCCCAAGTGGGCGCGCAGCCGAAGGCCGTGAACTTCGGCGTCAGGAGTCCACACCAGCCGCACCCGCTCGACCTCGAGCCCACAGGCGCGGGCCAGCGCATGCGCGCCCCGCGCGGCGGCTGCGGCGGTCGCCGGGCTGGTGTCCCACTCGACCGCGTCGTGATCGGCGACGGTGCGCGCGGCTTCGTCCACCAGCGCCCAGACCACCTCGGTCGCGGTCAACGACAACCCCAGCACTGCGCCCACGGCATCTCCTTCGGTCGTCGAAGCCGGTGTCTGTGATTCATCGGGCGACCTGTGACCACTGTTACAGCGGTGGCAGGCGCTCACGGTCGGGGAGCCTAGTGCCGTCGGTCGGTCCCCGCTCGGCGGACAGCTCCGCTACTCCCCCGGCTGACCTGCCGAAACAGCGCCGGCGGAGCCGCCGCCCGTCGCCGCGATTGCTGGGTTCGACAGAGCTGCAGGTAAAGTGCCCGCCCGTGGGCAGACATCGCTTAGCCACCACACGGCGACGCCGCTGGTCGGCGCCTGCGGCCGCGGTCGCTCTGCCTGCGCTCGCCCTGCTCTCCGTCGGAGCGGATTCGCTGTCGGCGACGACCCACGACGCGCCCTCGGGGTGCTGCGCCGAACTGATCGCCGAGCCCCCGGCCGCCACGCAGTACCGCACCACGCCCGCCGACGACGGCCTGCTGCTGGCGGCCTCGCGGTCGATGCACCGCGACCTGGAGACCGCGCTGCCCCCGGCCGTCGGCTCCGAGACGGGGCTACAGGTGAAGACGATCCTGGTGGCCCGCGCCGTCAGCGCGATCTTCCCGGAGGTCCAGAGCATCGGCGGTGTCCGGCCCGACTTCCTGCGCTGGCATCCCGACGGCCTGGCGATCGACGTGATGATCCCCGACCACCGCAGCTCCGAGGGCATCGCCCTCGGCGACGCGGTGGTGGCGTTCGTACTGCGCAACGCAGACCGGCTGGGCGTCGCCCACGTGATCTGGCGCCAGACGCTGTATCCGGCGCACGGCACCCCGCACCGGATGACCGACCTCGGCTCGGACAACGCCAACCACTACAACCACGTGCACATCGCGACCGTCGGCGGCGGTTATCCGGACGGCCCGGGCCTGTATCTGGGCTGATCAGGCCGTGGTGTTGGCCAGCGCCTCGATGCGCCGGCGCGCCTGCTCGGCCAGCGCCGCGGTGTCGCGTCCGCCCCCGGCGCCGCACGCGGTGATCTCCACGGCGGCGTTGTAGGCGGCGACGAATGCGTTGTCACAGTTCCAATCCGCGGCACGCAGGCTCCACAGCGCGCTGTCAGGCGGCGCCTCCCCGGCCGACGGGGCCACGTCGAACACATAGGTGTGCCCGCTCATCGTCGTGACGGTCACTCGGGTGCCGCGGCAGGACCGGACCGTGTCGACGACGGTCTTCAGCGCGGCGGCCGGGTCGAAGTCGGACCGGTACACCGCGACCATCTCCTCGACGAAGACCGCGCCGTCATCGCTGGTCCAGTGGCCGCCGTCGGTGGCCAACGGTCGGCCTGCGGCGATGAAGGGCGGGTCGACCTCGCGGGCCGGCCCGGCGCACTGCGGCGGTTCGGCCGTGGTGAACAGGTTGCCCTCCTCGCGCTTGACGGCAGGGCTCAGCAGGTCGCCGACCTGCAGCACGGTGATCGGCGCTGCCAGCGCCGCCGGCTGGGGCCGCGCGTCGTCGATCTGACGCGTGCACCCGGTGGCGAGAACGATGGCGGCCGTCGCGGCCGCCACCGGTGCCAGCCGGGCCAGCGGGTTCACCGCCCGAAGCCGGCGTCCCGTAGCGCCTGCGCCATGGACCCGCCTGCGCGGGGATTCTCCCGCTGCGGTGCGCCGGAGCGGCGCGGGGTCTTGTCGGGCCGGCGCGCAGCGCCGCCCGTGCGGGCAGGCTTCGTGGCGGGGCGGGTCTGCTCGGTCAGTCGGAGGGTCAGCCCGATCCGTTGCCGGTCGATGTCGACGTCGACCACCTTCACCCGCACCACCTGGCCGGAGTGCACCACGTCGTGCGGATCGGACACGTAGCGGTCGGCCATCGCGGAGACGTGCACCAGACCATCCTGGTGCACGCCGACGTCGACGAAGGCGCCGAACGCGGCGACATTGGTCACCACGCCCTCCAGGATCATGCCCACTTTCAGGTCGGACACCTTCTCCACCCCGGCGGCGAAACTCGCTGTGGTGAAGGCCGGCCGCGGGTCGCGGCCCGGCTTCTCGAGCTCGGCGAGGATGTCGGTGACCGTGGGGATGCCGAACCGGTCGTCGGCGATCTCGGCCGGCCGCACCGCGCGCAGTGCCCGCTCGTTGCCGATGATCTCGGTCAGCGTGATGTGAGCCCGGTCCAGGATGCGGCGCACCACCGGGTAGGACTCCGGATGCACTCCGGAGCTGTCGAGGGGGTCGTCGCCGTCGCGGATCCGCAGGAAGCCGGCGCACTGCTCGAACGCCTTGGGACCCAGCCGCGGCACGTCGAGCAGGCTGCGGCGGCTGCGGAACGGCCCGGTCCGGTCGCGGTGGGCGACGATCGACTCGGCGAGGGTTTCGGTGATGCCCGAGACGCGCGCGAGCAGCGGCACCGACGCGGTGTTCAGGTCGACGCCGACGGCGTTCACCGCGTCCTCGACCACGGCGCCGAGGCTGCGCGCGAGGATGCCGGGCGTCACGTCGTGCTGATACTGGCCCACCCCGATCGATCTGGGCTCGATCTTGACGAGCTCGGCCAGCGGATCCTGCAGCCGGCGCGCGATCGACACCGCCCCCCGCAGTGTCACGTCGAGGTCGGGCAGCTCGTGCGCGGCGTAGGCCGACGCCGAGTACACCGAGGCGCCCGCCTCGCTGACCATGGCTTTGGTGGGGGCACTGGCGCCGACGGCGCGGATTTCGGCGATGAGTTCGGTGGCCAGCGCGTCGGTTTCCCGCGATGCGGTGCCGTTACCGATCGCGATCAGCTCGACGCCGTGCCGGGCGATCAGCGCGGCCAGCGCCGCCTTCGCGGTGTCCCACTGCTTCTGCGGCTGGTGCGGGAACACCGCACAGGTGTCGAGCACCTTGCCGGTGCCGTCGACGACGGCGACCTTGACCCCGGTGCGGAAGCCCGGGTCCAGACCCAGGGTGGTCCGGTTACCGGCGGGCGCGGCGAGCAGCAGGTCCTTGAGGTTGCGGGCGAACACGGTGACCGCGTCCTGTTCGGCACGCAGCCGCAGCCGCACCCGCGCATCCACCGACGCCGACACCGACAGCCGGGTCCGCCACGCGAAGCCCACCGCGCCGGCCAGCCACGGGGTGGCCGGCGCGCGGACGGTCAGGTCGATGCCGAGCGCCTCGGCGATCATCGCCTGGTATGCCGTGTCGTCGCCGCCGTCGAGGGACAGCGCGAGGACCTGTTCCTTCTCGCCGCGCAGCACCGCGAGCACGCGGTGCGACGGCATGGCGTCCAGCGGCTCGGCGAAGTCGAAGTAGTCGCGGTACTTCTGCGCCGTGGCGGATGCCGCGACGGCGTCGGAGGCGGGCTTCGTCCGTACCGAGCCGTTCTGCCAGAACCTCTCTCGCACCGCGCCGACCAGCTCGGCGTTCTCGGCGGCACGCTCGACGAGGATGTGGCGTGCCCCGTCGAGTGCGGCGGCCACGTCGGCGACGTCGGCGGACAGGAACGCCGCCGCGGCCTGCTCGGGCGCGACACCGGGATCGGTGAGCAGACGGTCGGTCAGCGGTTCGAGCCCGGCTTCCCGGGCGATCTGTGCCTTGGTGCGGCACTTGGGCTTGTACGGCAGATAGATGTCCTCGACGCGGGCCTTGGTGTCGGCGGCCATCAGCGCAGCCCTCAGCTGGTCGGTCAACGCGCCCTGCTCGGCGATCGAGGCCAGCACGGCGTCACGCCGCTCGTCGAGCTCGCGCAGATAGGCCAGGCGTTCGGCCAGCATCCGCAGTTGGCCGTCGTCGAGGCTGCCGGTGGCCTCCTTGCGGTAGCGGGCGATGAACGGCACGGTCGCGCCCTCGTCGAGCAGTCGCACCGCGGCCGCGACCTGGGCTTCGTCGACGGCCAGTTCCGCAGCGAGGCGGGCGTTTACGCTTCTCGGGCCGGAGATCACGGCGGCGCTCGTCGTCACCCGCAGGACCCTACCCAACACCGCCGACAGTTCGGTGCCGGACGCACCGGGTGGCGGCGTCGGCCGGCGTTACGCCACGTGCGCCCGCGGTGTGTCCAGCATCCCGTCACGCATCCGGCGCAGGGACTGGGCCAGCAGCCGCGACACGTGCATCTGCGAGATGCCCATCCGCTCGGCGATCTCCGACTGGGTCAGCGATTCGAAGAACCGCATCACCACGATCCGGTTCTCCCGCTCGGGCAGTGTGTCGAGCTGGGCGCGCAGAGCGTCGCGGTCCTCGACGAACCCGATACCGGGATCGGGCTGGCCCAGCCGGTCGGCGAGCGTGGGACCCTCGTCTTCGTCGCGCGCCGTGCTGTAGTCCAGTGAGCGTGGCTTGAATCCCGCAGCGGCGGTCAGTGTTTCGACGACTTCGCCGCGGTCGACGCCCAGTGCCTCGGCCAGTTCGCCCGCGGTCGGCGACCGGCCGAGCCGCTGGGTCAGCTCGGCGGTGAGCGGACCGAGTGCCGGATAGAGGTCCTTGAGCCGGCGCGGGACGTTGACCGACCAGCTGCAGTCGCGGAAGTAGCGCTTGACCTCGCCGAGCATGGTCGGGATCGCATAGGACAGGAACTCGTTGCCCGCGGTCGGGTCGAAGCGGTTCACGGCGTTCAACAGCCCCACCCGCGCCACCTGAACCAGATCGTCGTGGGTCTCGCCCCGTCGGTCGTAGCGGCGCGCGATCCGCTCGGCGATCGGCAGGCACTGCTCGATGATGTGGGTGCGCAGTCGCTCCCGCTCCTCCGATCCCTCCGAAAGCTCGTGCATCCGCACGAACGCTTCGTGTAGCTCGCAACCGTCGGCGTCGCGTGTGGTCATCATTCGCCTCCAGATCCTCGAATGTTCGGGAGTGAGGCGGGCAGCATCGGTGTTGAACCATCCGCGCCGAGGGCTGGGAAACGTCCTCGCGAGCGTCTCGAGGAACGTCGAACCCTTCGCCTCAAGTATGTCCAGTTCTCCGAGAGATCCTCGTCGAAAAGGCAACACTTCGTAAACTGACTCGGCCGGCGCGGGACAGGTTCGTTCGGCGGCCCTGACCCGGGGTACTCATCCGGACATGCCGTCCGTCACCGCCGCCGACTACGTTCCGCCGAGCAGAGATCTCGGCGATCTGACCGCGGCCGCCCGGGCCTGCCGGGGCTGCGACCTGTTCGAGAACGCCACCCAGACCGTGTTCGGGGAAGGACCGGCCGACGCCCGGCTGATGCTCGTCGGCGAACAGCCCGGTGACCGCGAGGACGTCGCGGGTGAGCCGTTCGTCGGCCCGGCGGGCAGGTTGCTCGACAAGGCGTTGCGAGAGGCTCAGATACCCCGCGAACCCGTGTACGTGACCAACGCCGTCAAACACTTCAAGTTCGTCCCGGCCGAACGCGGTGTCCGGCGCATCCACAAGACACCCAGCCGCACCGAGGTGGTGTCGTGCCGGCCGTGGCTGTTCGCCGAGATGCAGGCGGTGACACCCGAGGTGGTGGTCCTGCTCGGGGCCACGGCAGCTAAGGCGTTGCTGGGCAATGACTTCCGACTGACGGCTCACCGTGGCGAGGTGTTGCGGCTGTCCACCGACGAAGCGCCCGAGGGTGTCGATCCCTCGGTCGTCGTCACGCTGCACCCGTCGGCGGTATTGCGCGGTCCGGCCGACGCCCGCGACGAGTCGTTCGCCTCGCTCGTCGCCGATCTCCGCTTCGCGGCGACGCTGCTGGCCGGCTGAGCGACGTTTGTCCGGCACCTCGCCGGGCAACCGGTGTGTATGCAGCCCACACGTTTCCGCGCCCTGGTCGAGGCAGAGGGCCCCTTCGCGTCCGTGTACGTCGACGACAGCCATGACACCGCCGACGCCGGCAAACAGGCCGAACTGCGGTGGCGGGCCGTCACCGAGGAACTCGCCGCCCAGGGCGCCGACGACCAGCTCGTCGGCACCGTCCGGGCGGCGCTGGAAAGTGCGCCCGCCGTCGTGGGGCGGGGCGGGCGCGCGGTGGTCGCCACCCGCGACGGGGTGCAACTCGACCAACGGCTGATCCGGCCGCTGGAGACGGCGACCGCACGGCTGTCGAGGCTGCCCTACCTGATCCCCGCGGTGGTGCACGGCGTCGACGACCCGCCCTACCTGACGGTGATCGTCGATCACGCCGGCGCCGACCTCGCGATGCACCGCGGGTCCGCCATCCGCTCGTCGACCGTCGAGGGTGACCGCTACCCGGTGCACAAGGCGAGCGGCGCGGAATCGGCGGGATACGGCGACCCGCAGCGCACGGCCGAAGGCGCCCGGCTCAAGAACGTGCAGGAGGTCGCCGACGAGGTCACCGCGGTGTTCGAGGACAGCGATCCGGCCCTCGTCTTCATCGCCGGCGAAGTCCGCTCCCGCGCCGACCTGCTGGCCAATCTGCCGAAACGGGTCGCCGAGCGGGCGATCGAGGTCAACGCAGGCGCGCGGGGCAGCATCGACGACGACGCCCTCGCTCACGACATCGACACCCATCTACGGTTGCGCCGGGTCGACGTCATCGACGATGCGGCGCAGCGGTTCACCGCCGAGCTGCAGCGCGACTCCGGTCTGGCGACCGAGGGCGTGGCCGGCGTGTGCGCGGCGCTGCGCGAAGGTGCGGTGGAGACGTTGCTGATGGGTGACCTCGGCGACGCCACGGTGGTGGTGGGCGATTCCGCGACGATGGTGGCCCCGAATCCGGAGGTGCTGTCGGAGCTGGGGTCAGGCCAGGCGGTGACCGTCCGCGCCGACGAGGCGCTCCCCTTCGCTGCGGTGAGCATCGACGCCGACCTCATCGGCGTCGACGAGAGA
This sequence comes from Mycolicibacterium psychrotolerans, assembly GCF_010729305.1. Taxonomy (NCBI): domain Bacteria; kingdom Bacillati; phylum Actinomycetota; class Actinomycetes; order Mycobacteriales; family Mycobacteriaceae; genus Mycobacterium; species Mycolicibacterium psychrotolerans. Next base: position 3,791,256 of record NZ_AP022574.1, read on the forward strand.
CTGACCCCGCGCGACGGCGTCGCCGCCATCCTGCGCTACGCGCCGCGCTCACCGGCGTCCTGACAGGGGTATGCCATGCGGAACGAATTCCACGACACACTCGAGAGCCTCGTCACCGATCTCGCGGAGATGTGCGGCCGCGCCTCGGCGATGATGCGATCCGCGACCAGGGCGCTGCTGGATGCCGACCTGTCCGAGGCCGAACACCTGCGCGTCGACCTGACGGAGCTGAGCGCACTGGGCGCCGGTGTGCACGACCGCGCGTATCACCTGCTCGCACTGCAGGCCCCGGTGGCGCGCGATCTCCGCACGGTGGTGTCGGCCCTGCACATCGGCGCGGACGCCGACCGGATGGGAGCGCTCGCCTCACATGTGGCACGCACCGCCGTGCGCCGGTATCCGGAGCGCGCCGTCCCTGACGAGGTGGCCGACCTGTTCACCGAGATGGGTTCGACGGCGGTGCAACTGGCCGCCGACGCCCGTGACGCGGTGCGCGCCAGTGACGCCTCGCTGGCCGAGCGGATCTGCGCCGGTGACGAGCGGATGGACGACCTGCACCGGCAACTGTTCGTGCGCGTGATGGGACCGCAGTGGCGCCACGGCCCGATGGGCGCCGCCGATGTGGTGCTGCTCGGCCGCTTTCACGAGCGTTTCGCAGACCACGCCGTGGAGATCGCCCGGCGCGTCTACTTCCAGGCCACCGGCGCGCATCTGGGTGCGCAGCCGGCCGGCCTCTAGAAGCCGTCCGCGCGTCCGTTGCCCAGATACCGCAGACCGGCCGCCTCCACCGTCGCGGGATCCAGCAGATTGCGGGTGTCGGCGACGACGGCGCCGGGGGCGTGTTCGGCGATCGCCGCCCAGTCGAGGTCGCGGAACTGCGGCCACTCGGTCAGCACCACCACGGCGTCTGCGGACTTCGCGGCCCGGTAGGGGTCGTCCACCGCGGTCACGCCGGCCGAGGACAGCACCGTCGCGTCGATGGCAGGCAGCTGCGGGTCGTAACCGTAGAGCGCGGCACCCTCGGCCGCCAGGTGTGCGCACACCGCCAGCGCCGGTGAGTCGCGGGTGTCGCTGGTGGCGGCCTTGAAGGTGAGGCCGAGCACCGTGATCCGCGCATCGCTCAGCGGGCAGGTCATCGACTGTCGCAGCGCGGCCTGGATGCGGGCGGGCTGTGCGGCGTTGGTGGTGCGTGCGGCTTCCACCTCGGCCATCGCCACCCCTTGCGTGTGTGCCGAATGCACCAGTGCCGCAGTGTCTTTGGGGAGGCAGGAGCCGCCCCACCCGGGTCCGGGCTTCAGGAAGCCGGCCCCGATGCGGGCGTCGGCGCCCATGCACGCGGTCACGTCGCCGATGTCGGCGCCGTACCGGTGGCACAGCTGGGCGAGGGAATTGGTGTAGGAGAGCTTGACCGCGAGGAACGCGTTGCTCGCGTACTTCGCCAGCTCGGCGCTCTCCGGACTCATGTGCAACACGGTCGCCGGGTCGGCGCCGTAGGCGGCGCACACCAGTGCCGCGTCGGCGTCGGAGTCGGCGCCGACGACGACGCGGTCGGGATGGGTGAAGTCGGCGATGGCGCGTCCTTCGCGCAGGAACTCGGGACTGGACACCACGCCGATGCCGCGTGGGCGCAGCCGCTCGGCGACGCGGCGGGTGGTGCCCGTCGGCACCGTGGATTTCACCGTGACGACCGCGCCGGCGCGCAGCACCTGCCCCAGCCGGCCGACGGCGGCGTCGAGGGCACGCAGGTCGGCGGCGCCGTCCGGGCCGCTCGGCGTGGACACGCACACGAACACCACGTCCCGGTCGGCGAGCGCCTCGTAATCGGTGCGGAACGTCAGCAGGCCTGAGGCGATCGTGCGCGTCAGCAGTGCGGGCAGATCCGCCTCGTCGATGATCGGGGTACCCGCGCTCAGCCGTGCGATCTTGTTCTCGTCGATGTCGACCGCGACGACGTCCTGGTCGCGCCCGGCCAGACAGACCGCCGTGGTGAGACCGACGTAGCCGACGCCGACCACCCCGATGCGAAGACAGCGACTCATGGGCACCCCACCAGAGCGGAGCGGGCGGCGTCGAGGACGCGCGGCACCGACAGCAGCAGCAACCCGGCGTCGGGCGTCCCGGCGTGCGGGTCGCCGCAGTCCCCGGCCCACAGCGCCACGTGCCGCCCGTCACCGCGCGGGCCCCACAGTTTCGGCGGGGTGGGGCCGAACAGCAGCACCGAGGGGGTTCCGGTGGCGGTGGCCAGGTGCCCGACGCCGGTGTCACCGCAGATGAGCAGGCGGCAATCACTGATCAGCGCGACCAGGGCCGGCAACCCCGCCGCCGCCGGCCAGGCCGCCGAGGGCGGCAGTCCCGCCCGGGTCACCACCTCGTCGACCAGGGCGGCCTCGGCCGCCGAACCGGTGACGACGACGCGGCACCCCTCGCCGGCCAGCGCCGCGGCCACCGCCGCGTACCGCTGGGCGGGCCACTGTCGGGCCGGGGCGCCCGCGCCGGGATGGAGGACGACGGCGTCGGAGTTGTCGGCGAAGCCCTCGGGCCGATCGAGCTTCAGATCGTCTGCGCGACAGTTGATTCCGGCCCAGTGCAGAAACGCACACCAGCGATCGACCTCGTGCAGGTCGGGCCGCCACGGCGGCCCGGCGATGTCGGGATGGTCGTCGTGGTGATGGGTCAGCAGCATCGCCGGCCGCAGCGCGGTCAGCGCCGTGATGCTCTGTGGGCCCCGGCCGTGCAGGTTCACCGCCAGGTCGGGCTCCTGTGGTGCATCCGGGATCGGGCCCAGTTCCGGCGTGTCCACGACGTCGTCGACCCCGCCGCTGAGCAGCGCCAGTTCGCGGTACTGCCTTGGCGCGGCCAGCAGCAGCCGCGCCGCCGGGTAGCGCCGGCGCAGGCCGCGCAGGGCCGGTATCGCGGTCAGCAGGTCGCCGAGCCCGAGCGCCCGCAACACCACGATGGTGCGGGGATCGTCGGCGGGGGATCCGCTCAGGGCCATGACGATTCCGTGGACGCGCACACCACGAGTTCGCGGATCTCGCATCCCGGCGGCTGGGTCAGCGCGAACAGTACGGTGGCCGCGACGTCGGCCGGCTGGTTGAGCTTGGCGTCGGCGGGCGGCTTGTACTGCTCGGTGCGGCCGTCGAAGAACGGCGTGTGCATGCCGCCCGGGATCAGCAGGGTGACGCCGATCTCACCGGCCAGTTCTGCCGCCAGCGCACGGGTGAAGCCGACGACACCGAACTTGGAGGCGCAGTAGGCGGTCGCGTCGCTGACCGCCTTGATCCCGAGCGTGGAGGCGACGGTGACGATGCGGCTGCGGCCGGTCTCGAGGAACGGCAGCGCCGAGCGGATCACGGCCGCGGTGCCGAGCAGGTTGACGACGACGACCTGCTCCCACTCCTTGGCCGGGACGTCGCGCAACGTGCCGCAGGAGTCGATCCCTGCCGCGGTGAACACGCCGTCGATCCGGCCGCCGGCCTGCTCGGCCAGGCTCGCGACCGCGGCGTCGACGGCGTCGGTGTCGGCGAGGTCGGCGCAGACGTGGATCACGTCGCCAGCCGGGCGCGCGCGGTCCAGGACCAGAGGCGTACCCCCCTGGGCGGCAACGGCATCCACGACCGCGGCGCCCAGGCCGGAGGCGCCCCCGGTGATCAGCACGGCACCGGGCGAGCGGGTGGAGGTGGTGGAGTCGGTCATGTCTTACCTTTCCGTGGGTTGGCCCGACCGCGCGGCGGCGATCAGGGCGGACGAGGAGTAGCCGGCGACCGTGGGCACGATCACGACGTCGCCGCCGTGGCGGGTCACCACGTCGGCCTCGGGCAGTTGGTCGGCGGTGTAGTCGCCGCCCTTGACCCAGATGTCGGGCGCGATGGCGTCGAGGAGGTCGGCGGGAGTCGCCTCGTCGAACACCGCGACGGCGTCGACGCACGCCAGCGCGGCGAGCACCCGGGCGCGGTCCTCGGCAGGCATCACCGGGCGGCTGGGTCCCTTCAGGGCGCGCACCGAGTCGTCGGAGTTGATCAGCACGATCAGGGCGTCACCCAACTCCCTTGCGGTGCGCAGCAATCGGATGTGCCCGGTGTGCAGCAGGTCGAAGCACCCTCCGGTGGCGACGACGGTGCGACCTTCGGCACGCAGCCGGGCGGCCAGCGTGACCGCGTCGGTGGTGCCGTGGTCGGTGTCGGCCAGCGGGCCGCCGTGTGCGGCGGGCACCGGGCTGGAGACCCCCGCCGCCCCGCCGGCGGCGACGAAGCGGGCGGCGGCGTCGACCGCGGCCGCGACGGCCGCCAGGGTGTCCGCGCCCTCGGCGAGCGCGGCGGTGGCGGCGACGGCGAAGCGGTCACCGGCGCCGCAAGTGTCCTCGCGCACCGATCCGGTGGCCAGGGCCGGGGTGACGACGTGGGTTCGGGTGCCGTCGGCGCCGAACACCCGTGCCCCGCGGGCACCCAGCGTGACGCACACCGCGTCGGCGTCCCAGCGGTCGCGCAGAAGCTCACCGGGCACCCGGCTCGCTCCGCAGAAGTGTTGTGCCTCATCCTCGTTCGGCGTCACGAGGCGGCAGCCCGGAACGGGGTCGGCCCCGCGCGGATGCGGATCCCACACCACCGGGGTGTGGGCGGCGGCCGCGCGCAGCGCTTCCCGCAGCGCGGGCAGTGCCGCCACTCCCCTGCCGTAGTCCGCCACGCAGATCGCGCCTGCGCCGGCCAGCGCCTCGGCGGCCGCCCGCGGCAGCGGGCCCGGCACCGGGGCCGCGTCCCCGCGGTCGATGCGCAGCACCGACTGTCCGCCCGCGCGCACCCGGGTCTTGCTAACCGTGGAACCGCGCATCGGCAGCGCGACCACCCGCACGCCAGAGGAGGTCAGCAGCTCCGAGAGCTGTCGGCCTGCCGCGTCGTCGGCGACGCCGGTGATCAGCACGACGTCGTCGTGGGTGCGGGCGGCCAGTAAGGCGGCCAGGCCGGCGCCGCCGGGCCGCTGCCAGCCCCGTTCGACGTCGACGACCGGCACCGGCGCCTCCGGGCTGAGTCGTGTTGCGCTGCCGTCGATGTCGATGTCGAGGAGGGCGTCGCCGACGATCACCAGCGGAGAGGCCGTCATGAGCGCACCGGCCCGAGGATGCGCTCGTCGACCGCCATGCACAACGCGTGTACCAGGAGCAGATGCACCTCCTGCACCGTCGCGGTCGACGGCGCCTCCACGCAGATCGCCTCCGTGCACGTGGCGGCCAGCGGATTGGGCGCGGGCCCGGTCAGCGCCCAGGTGGTCATGCCGATCTCGTGGGCGGCTTTGACCGCGGTCAGCACGTTGTGACTGGTTCCGCTCGTCGACAGGGCCACCAGGACGTCGCCGGGACGACCGTGCGCGCGGACCCCGCGCGCGAAGATCTCGTCGCCGCCGTAGTCGTTGACCACCGCGGTCAGCGCGGAGGTGTCGGCGTGCAGCGCGATGGCCGACAGCGGTCGCCGTTCGTCTTTGAAGCGGCCGACCAGTTCGGCGGTCAGGTGCTGTGCTTCGGCGGCGCTTCCGCCGTTGCCGCAGGCCAGCAGCCGCCCGTCGCCTGTCAGCACGTCTGCCAGGTGCCTGCCCCAGGCGTGCACCTGGTCGATGTGGCCGCTGGTGCGGCGCACGGCGTCGATCAGCTCGTCGAAATGCGTTGCGATCATCGGGATCCTCCTCGGTGCGCTGTGCTGTGCACTGCCTCCAGCAGCGCGCTGTCGGTGATGTCGTCGAGGCATGTGTGGCGGTCCAGCGGGCATGTCCGCGCCCGGGTCGCCCGGCACGGCGCCTGCTGGTCGCCGAGCACGGTGACGGGCACGCCGTGGGGAGCCCACTGCGAGGCGGGCACCACCGGGGCGAACAGCGACACGATCGGCGTGCCGACGGCCGCCGCCAGATGGGCGGTGCCGGTGTTGGGGGCCACCACCACCCGGGCGGCGGCGAGCACCGCGGCCAGTTCAGCGAAGGTGGTCCGGCCGCCCAGGTCGACGGCGTGCCCGGCGGCGACCTCGGCGGTCAGTTCGCGTTCGTCGGGTCCGCCGGTGACGACGACGCGGTGCCCGGCTGCGGTCAGGGCCGCGACCATCGCACGGGCGCGTTCGGTGCTGGGCCGCCGGGCCGGGACTGCCGCCCCGGGATGGAAGACGAGGAACTGGTCCGTCCCGATCCGCTGCCTCAGCTCGGCCGGCATCGACGGGATCCCGGTGACCCGCAGCGCCCCGGCGTCGGCATCGGAAAGCCTGCAACCCGCCGCCTCGGCCAGCGACAGCGCGCGCAGCGGCTCGGGGATGCCGTCGGGCACCTGGTGTCGCAGATCGAGCAGGCTGCCCGGGTAGTCGACGCTGATCGCGCCGACCCAGCCGATGTCGGACATCCGGCACAGCAGCGCCAGCGGCAGCGGTGACTGGTGAAACGAGGTGAAGATGTAGGCGCGGTCGGGTGCGGTGTCCCGCAGCCGCTTGATCAGATCGTCGGCGTGGGCCGCGGTGAGTTCGGGTGAGTCGAAATCGACCCAGGGCGCCTGCCATTCGATGATCTCGTCGACGCCGGGCAGCAGTTCGGCGGCGGCCCGGCCGCGGGGGCCCGCGAGCATCACGATCCGGTCGTGCCGCCGGGCCACCGCCCGGATGGCCGGGCCGGTGATGAGGACGTCGCCGGCGCTGTCGAGGCGGGCGACCAGTGCGGTGCTCATGTCCTTCGGCCCCATGCCGGACTCAGCACCATGTCGACGGCGGCGGTCAGGGTGGGCGCGACCTCGGCGCGCGGGTGCGACCGGGCCGCGGAGATCTCCTCGACCCGGGTGCGGTCGGTGGGCACCAGGATGGCGCGCGCACCCGCGCTCAGGGCGGCCCGCACGTCGCCGCCGGTGTCACCGATGAGCACGCACCGCTGCGGCGGAACACCCAGCGCGGCCGCTGCGGCCACCACCATGCCCGGCGCAGGCTTGCGGCAGGCGCAGCCTTCGTCCTCCCCGTGCAGGCACACATGCCAGCTGTCGAACGGCCCGAGCTGACCTGCCACCTCGGCGTTGACCTCACCCAGTTGCTCGGGGGTGATCAGCCCGCGCGCCACGCCCGACTGGTTGGTCACGATCGCCAGCAGCAGCCCCCGTGCCCGCAACCGGTCCAGCGCGCGCCGGGCGCCGGGCATCGGCACCACGCCGCGCGGGTCGTTGAGGTAGGGGCCGTCCTCGATCAGGGTGTCGTCGCGGTCGAGCAGCACCGCAAGCGGCGGTTCGGCGTCGGCGTTGCGGTGCTGCCATTCTCCGGCCACCCGGTGACCGACCGCCAGCGGTGGAATCAGCATGCTGCTGACCAGGATTCGGCCGAGCTCGGCCGCCGTGCGGGATCCCCCGCGGTATCGGCGGATCGCGAAATCGGCGGTCAGCGCCGCCCAGGCCGAACCCGCGACAGACGCCGCCCGGGGTCGGCGCGCGACGAGTGCAAGCAGCGCCCCGGCGGCTGCCGCCGTGGTGGCGGTGTGCGCGGGCAGTCGTCCGTTGCCCTCGCCGATACGCGCCCGCCAGCGCGGGCCGAATTTGCGTCGCATCAGTGCGTTGTCGCGGTTGCCTGCCTGGACGCGCAGTGACGTCCGCCAGGTCGCGGGCGCGACCGGGTGCTCGCTGCGACGGGCGCCGACGGCGATGCGGTGGCCCGCGGAGGTGATCCGCAGGGCGATGTCGGAGTCTTCCCGGTAGGCGCGCGGGAAGCGGGTGTCGAAGCCGCCGACCTCGACCAGTACGTCGCGGCGGTAGGCCATGTCGGCGGTGATCCACTGGGCGGTTGCCAGGCGCAGCGTGCGCTGCTCGTCGTCGGTGGGTCTGCCGGTGTTCTCGCGGGGGACGTCGAGACGGCCCTGCGACCCCGCGGCACCCGCCGCGTCGGCCGCCGCGAGATCGGTAGCCAGTGCGGAAAGCCATGTCGGCGTGGGCAGGACGTCGTCGTCGAGGAAGCACACCCAATCGGTGTCGGCGGCCCGCCACCCGACGTTGCGGGCCGCGGCCGGCCCGCGCCCTCCGCTCTCGAGCACCTTGACCGTCAGGTCGCACCGCAGTTCCAGGGTCCGGGGTGCGGGCCGGTCGTCGACGACGATCACCTGCGCGGGCCGGGGTCCCTCGCCCCGGTCCAGCGCGGTGATCAACCGCTGCAAGGAGTCCCGGCCGATCGTCGGGATCACGAGCGTGGCATCGAGCGTCACGGGTGCCGCCGGATCAGGAAGGGGCCCAGCACGAGCACGTCGATCGGCGCGCTGCCGAAGCACTCCAGTGCATCGACCGGGCTGTCGACCATCGGCCGGCCCGCGGTGTTGAAGCTGGTGTTGACCAGTACCGGCACCCCCGTTCGTCGGGCGAAGTGCTCGATGGTCGCGTGCAGCAGCGGGAGGCTCTCGTCGACGGTCTGCACCCGCGCGGTGCCGTCGACGTGCGTCACCGCGGGGATGCGGTCGCGCCAGGCCTCGGCGACGTCGTGCACGAACAGCATGTACGGGCTCGGCAGCGGTCCACGACCGAAGATCTCGGCGGCGCGGTCGGCCAGCACCATGGGCGCCACCGGGCGGAACTGCTCGCGACCCTTGACGTCGTTGAGCCGCTCGAGATTCTCCAGCCGGCGCGGATCCGCGAGCAGCGAGCGCCCGCCCAGCGCGCGCGGTCCGAACTCCGAGCGGCCCTGGAACCACCCCACCAGCTGGTTGTCGGCCAGCAGCTCACCGACGGTGTGCGCCAGGTCGTCGGGACGCTCGTAGCGGACCGCGGCGCGGTCGAGGACGGCCTGGATCTCTGCGTCGCTCCATCCCCGCCCCAGCTGCGCCGAGCTCATCGGGGTGATCGGCTCGCCCTCGTCGGCAGCGACCGACAGCGCGGCCCCCAGCGCGGTCCCGGAATCGCCCGCGGCAGGCTGCACCCAGATGTGGTCGAAGCCGCTCTCGGCGTGAAGACGGGTGTTCGCAACGCAATTGAGGGCGACGCCGCCTGCAAGGCACAGGCTGTCGGTGTCCACCCGCTCGCGCAGCCACGACACCAGGTCGAGCAGGACCTCCTCGACGACCTGCTGCACGCTGCACGCCAGGTCGGCGTGCACCGGTTCGGGCCGGGCCAGCGCCGATGCGTGCTCGCCCTTGGCGGCGACGCGCTGGGGTGCGAAGTCGGTCCACTCGATGGGCTCGGTGCGGAATCCGCCGTCCGGGCAGGCGTAGACGCGCTCGCGCATCGCCTCGATGAACCGCGGGCTGCCGTAGGAGCCCATCGCCATCACCTTGTACTCGTCGCTGGACCGGGTGAAACCCAGGTGCTCAGTGAGGCTTTCGTAGAGCAATCCGAGCGAGTGCGGAAGCTCCTGAGTGGCCAGCACGTCGAGCTTGTGGTCGCGGTACACCCCGGCGAGCATCGACGTGCGTTCCCCGCGGCCGTCGACGACGAGCACGGCGCTGTCGGGATACGGCGACGCCAGCGCGGTGGACGCGGCATGGGCGACGTGGTGGCGGACGTGCCGCACCGCCGCCGGATCCAGGCCCGGCAGTGCCGTCGCCAGGAAGCGCGGCGCCCGCTGGGCGTAGAGGGTGCGTAGATACTCCCAGTCGCGGTCCAGACCGTCGGTCTGGCCGGAGTCGTCGACCATCAGCGCCGGGTCGTAGGAGTAGCCGACGGCGTCGAGGTCGCCGGGTTCGATGCCGGCCTCGGCGAGGCACCACTTCGCGGCGGCGACGGGCAGTTCCCACGTGGAGAACGGCACGGCCTGCTTGCCGTGCTTGCGCCGGGAGAACCGTTCCTCTTCGGCGGCGGCGACGATCCGCCCGTCGATCACCAGGGCGGCGGCGGGGTCGTGGAACACCGCGTTGATACCGAGGATTCGCATCGTTTCCTCCTTCTTCAGGTGGCCTGGGCGGTGGGCACGTCGGCGGTCGCGAGGACGTCGCGGAACCAGTCGACGGTGGCGGTGAGCCCGTCGTGATAGCTGACGCTGGGTTCCCAGCCGAGCAGCTCGCGGGCCTCGGTGATGTCGGGGCACCGGCGCTGGGGGTCGTCGGTGACGGCGGGATGGTGCTCGATCGGCACGTCGGCGCCCGCGAGGCCCCGGATGATCTCGGCGATCTCCCGTACCGGCAGTTCGACCGGGTTGCCGATGTTGACCGGTCCGGTCACCGGGCGTGCCGCCAGCGCGATCAAACCGGCGACGGTGTCGTCGACGTAGCACAGTGAACGGGTCTGGGTGCCGTCGCCGGCCACGGTGAGCGGCATGCCGCACAACGCCTGCCGGCAGAAGGTGGGCACCGCCCGGCCGTCGTCGGGCCGCATGCCGGGCCCGTAGGTGTTGAAGATGCGGGCCACTCCGATGTCCGTGCCGTGGTCACGGTGGTAGGCGAAGGCGAGCGCCTCGGCGTACCGCTTCGCCTCGTCGTAGACGCTGCGGGGACCGATGGGGTTGACGTTGCCCCAGTAGCTTTCGCGCTGCGGGTGCTCCAGCGGGTCGCCGTACACCTCGCTGGTGGAGGCCAGCACCACCCGCGCCCCGCAGCGGTCGGCCAGGTCGAGCACGGTCGCGGTGCCCACCGCTCCGGTTCGCAGCGTGGCCAGCGGCAGCCGGAGGTAGTCGGGCGGCGAGGCCGGTGAGGCCAGGTGGAAGATCGCGTCGAAGTCCATGTCGGCCCACGGCTGCGGCAGCGGCGCGGTGATGTCGTGCTGCGCGAACTGGACACCGGGCGGCAGTTCGGCGAATCGCGGGGCGCTCGTCGACAGGTTGTCCACACACACCACCTGCGTTCCCGCGGCGGCCAGCGTGGCGCACAGATGGCGGCCGACGAAGCCCTCACCGCCGGTGACCAGGACGTGGCCGAACCGGGTTTCGGCCGGCGCGCTCCGGGTAGCACCATCGGCCATGACTTCAGAGCCGCGAGGTGCCCGCACGTCGTTCGTCATCGCCAGCCGGAACCGCTCCGCCGAGTTGGCCACGGTGCTGCGTCTGCTGCTCGACACGACGAACTCTCCGATCATTCTGGTGGACAACGCCTCCGACGACGACTCGGTGGACATGGCGCGACGCGTCGCGGACGGCTCGGCCGGCCGACTGACGGTGATCGAGCTGGAGGAGAACCTCGGTGCGGTCGGCCGCAACGTCGGGGTGGCCGAGGCGTCGACACCGTACGTGGCGTTCTGCGACGACGACTCCTGGTGGGACCCGGACTCGATCGGCTTCGCCGAATCGCTGTTCGACGCGTACCCCACGCTCGCCGTGCTGGCCGCGCGAACCCTGGTGATGCCGGGCAGGCGTGAGGACCCCATCGTGGCCGACCTGGCGTCCAGTCCGCTCGGCCATGATCCGGCGCTGCCCGGGCCGTCGATCCTGGGTTTTCTGGCCTGCTCGTCGATCGTGCGGGCGTCGGCGTTCGAAGCGGTCGGCGGGTTCTCGCCGATCATCCATTTCCGCGGGGAGGAGACCCTGCTGGCCTGGGACCTGGCCGCCCACGGCTGGGACCTGTGCTTCTGTGAACGGCTCACGGCCTTCCACCAGCCGTCGACCGAGCGGGCCACCACGTCGGCGCAGGACGCCCGCACCATGCGCAACGCGGTGCTGACAACCTGGCTGCGGCGGCCGCTGCGGTACTGCCTGCGCTCCGGTGCGACGTTCGTGCGGGCCGCCGCCGGCGACCGCGACCACGCGGTCGCGCTGGGCGAGGCGCTGCGCGCGTTGCCTGCGGTGCTGGCCGCCCGCCACCGGCTGCCCGCCGACACCGAGCGGTGCCTGCGCGTGCTCGAAAGCGCCTGAGCCGTCACGACGTCGACCCCGCCATGCGGTCGTAGACCGCTGCCGTCTCCTCGGCGACGCGCTGCCACGAGTAGCGTTGCTGGACGCGCGCCCGGCCTGCGCGCCCGAGCGCGGCGCGCAGGTCGCGGTCCGACAGGATCGGGTTGATCGCGTCGGCGCAGCGCTGCGGGTCGCGCGGCGGCACGAGGCGCCCCGTCACCTCGTCGACGACCGTGTCGAGCATGCCGCCCACCGCCGACGCCACGACCGGTACCCCGCACGCCATCGCCTCGAGGGGGACGATGCCGAACGGCTCGTACCAAGGGGTGGCGGCGACGACGTCGGCAGACCGCAGCAGCATCGGCATCTCGTCACGGGCGATCGCGCCGTACAGGTGCACCCGGTCGGCGACACCGCACTGGGCGGCAACGGAATTGAGGCGCTGAGCCTCGGCATCGGAATCGAGCTCGGATTTGTCGGGGCCCCCGACGATCACCAGCTCGGCGGTCGGCATCTGCGGCATGGCGCGGATGACCGTCTCGAATCCCTTGCGCGGCACCAGCCGGCCCACCGAGACGATGCGCTGAGGTTTTCCGTGGGTGGCGGCGGGCCCGATGTGGCTGAACTCGGCCGGGTTCACCCCGCAGGGCACCACCGACATCGCGGACTCCTCGCGCCCCATCCGCCGCAGCTCGGCGACCTCGTCGGTGCAGGTGGCCGCGACCCAGTCGACGCTGCGCGCCAGTTCCGTCTCCAACCGGATGCGCTCGTCGGGACTGGTGTCGTCACGGCCCTGGTGCCGCCGCTTGACGACGCCGAGCGCATGGAACGTCTGCACCACGGGCACACCGTGGCGCCGGGCCGCCCGAAGGGTGGCCAGCCCCGACATCCAGAAGTGCGCGTGCGCCACGTCGGGCCGCCACTGCTTCCACTGCTCGGCGAGGAAATCGCCGAACTCCGGCATGTACTGCAGCAGTTCGTCTTTGGGTAGCTTCTTCGGCGGCCCCGCAGGCACGTGCACCACCGCGTATCCGTGTTCGGTGTCGACGCGATCGAGCAGGTCGGTGTCGTCGCGCCGGGTGTACACGACGACCTCGTGTCCCTGCGCCGCCAATGCGGCCGACAGTTCCGCGACGGCCACGTTCTGACCGCCGGCGTCGACGCCGCCGAGTAGCGCCAGCGGACTGGCGTGTTCGGACACCATCGCGATCCTGCGCCGCGAACTCTGCGCATTCATTCGCACACCTCCTCGATCAGGCGGTCCCAATCGGCGAGGAAGCGATCGAGGCCGAAATGGGCCAGGGCGTGTTCGCGGGCCGCCTTGCCCGCGACCTCGGCGGCGGCGGGGTCGGAGACGAAGCGTGCCAGCGCTTCGCCGAGCACTCTGCGGTCGGCGCTGACCACCCCCGCGTCGGGCGGAACCGCCAACGGGGCCATCGTCGAGGCGACGGCCACCACCGGCATGCCCGCGCACATCGCCTCCAGCAGCGACAGGCCGAGCGACGTCCACCGTGCGGTGTGCAGGTACACCCTGCGGCGCGCCACCTCGTCGAGAACCGCCGCACCCGATATGTCCCCCCGGCCGGAAACTGTTCCGGCGCAGCGTGGGTCGGTGTTGAGCTCCTCGGTGCCCATGCCCCACACGTCGATCGGCGCGTGCCTGCTCAACGGCGCGAGCAGGTCGGCTCCGACGGTGCGCCAGCGCCGCACCGGCTCGTTGATCATCGCGGCCGCGGCGGCGATCTCCCCGGTGTAGCGGCTGCCCCGGTCGGCCACGCCATGCCCGATGACCCGGGTCGGCGCTGCGCCGCTGTCCCACATCAGCTCGTTGAACTCGGTGACGTGCACCAGCGGGATGTCCGACCGGTCGGCCAGCGGATGCACGCTGTCGACGGCGTAAGGCCGCGGCGCATTGTGCTCGACGTACACGGCCGCCACGTCGGTGCCCGGCCGGCGGCCCAGAAGCCTTGTGGCGAGGTCGATGTCGGCGGGCCGCTGCAGCACCACCAGATCGACGTCGGTGCCGGGGAGGTCCTCGACGCGGACCTCGCGGGCCTGCGGCCACTGTCGGCCGGCCAGCCCACGTCCGTCGGCGTCGCGGTGTTCGTCGACCGGGATCAGATACCGGTGCCTGCCCGCGACGAACGACTCCGTCCAAGAACCGTGCACGTGCCAGATCAGCACGTTGCGTGGCACCTGAAGCGAAGGCATGAGGCGCGAAATACCCTTAAGAGAATTCACCAAACAAGAAACGCCTGGAAAAGTTGGGACCGCTCTGAGCTGCGAAAATGCTGCGCCAACAGGTGAATTGGCGCAGCATCGACTGCCCGGGTGGCTCCGTCGGCGCTCTCAGGCCGAGATCGCGCCGGCACGCCGGGCGGCCGCGTCGTAGACCACCTCGGCGTCGGTGGCGACGCGGTCCCACGAGTAGCGCGAGCGAGCCCGGGCCCGCCCGGCCAACCCCATCCCTTGGCGCAGCACGTTCTGCGCCAGGATCGAGCGGAGCGCGCGGCTCAGGGCCGCGGGGTTGCCCGCCGGTACCAGCAGCCCCGTCACTTCGGCGATGACCGCATCCCGCGGTCCACCGGTCTCGGTGGCCACCACCGCGGCACCGCATGCCATCGCCCGCAACACCGTTCGCGCGTCCGGGTCGTACGGCGCCGGACAGACCGCGACGTCGGCGGACCGCAGCCAGGAGGCGACCTCGCGGTCGTCGGTCGTGGCGGCGACCTGCACGCGCCCGCTCACCCCGAGGCGGTCCGCGGTGGCGCGCAGATGCTTGATGCCGTCGTCGTCGGCACCGCCGTCGCCGATGACGACCAGTTCGGCGGCCGGTAGCGACGGCAGGATCGCAAGCACCTGATGGAGGCCCTGGTCGGCCGAGAAGTCCTGCCCGAGTGCGACGATGCGGTGGCGCTCGGCCCCGCGAGCCGCGGTCTCGCCGTCCGCGCTGTAGGCGTCGACGTCGACGCCGGAGGGCAGCACGCTCACCTGCGCCCGGGGGCAGCCCATCCGGATGACTTCGTGCATCGCATCGCCGCACGCCGTGGTCACCATGGTGGCGTTACGCGCCAGCAGCGTCTCCAGCTTGACGGCGGTGCCGTGCATCGACGGAGCGCCTCCCCGCGGCTGCTGTCGCGTCGCCAACTGATGGAAGGCCTGCACGATGGGCACCGGTCGGTGCTTGGCCGCCAGCTGAGCGGCCATGCCGTAGGCCCAGCCGTGGCAGTGCACGGCGTCGGGCGGGTCCGCGGTCCAGTCGTCGATCAGGAACCGGCCCATCTCTCCGATCATGGGCATCAGATTCTCGGCGCTCCCGTCGCCGTCGGCATCCACCGGAAGGGCGACCACACGGTAGCCGCCGTCCGCCACGCCGCTGTCGATCCGAGAGCCGGTGAGCACGCGCACGTCGTGGCCCCGCCGCGTCAGTGCCGCCGCCAGGCTCGCCACGTCGTATGCGCCCCGCGCGTTCGGGGCGCGGCCCGGCAGATCGCCCACTATCGCCAGCCTCATGCCTGTGGGAAGTCCACAAACGACTCGGGCCAAACCAACGACCGCGAGCACTTCGTTCAGGGGACCGGACAATTCGTGGACTGGATGACCAGATCGGCCGATGGGGGACTGCCGCCGCGGGATCCGGGTACACGACTCGAAATGAGCTTCGCGCGGAAAGGCAGTGCGGTTGCGGCATGCGGGCGCCGAGGACCTCCAGATGACTGACCGCCGTCAGCTGATGATCTCGGCGGGCCGGTCCTCAGGGGTCACCGTCATGGCGATCACCGGAACGTTGGACAGCCGGACCTATCGACAGGTGCGAGACAGCGTGATCGACGCCGCGGTGACCGGCCTGACAACGGTCATCGTCGACGTCAGTGGACTCGAAGCACCCGCGGTGAGCGCATGGACGGCGTTCAGTAGCGCACGCTGGCACGTCCTGACCTGGCCTGATGTCCCCATCGTGCTGGTGTGCGACAACGAGGTGGGGCGAGCACGGATCCGGCGCAGCGGCGTGACGCGGTATGTGCCCCTGCACGGCGATCGGGTGGCCGCGGTCGCCGCGGCCGGCGATGATCACCGCCGACGGCGGCGCGCGCAGACCCAGTTCGACGCGACGCCGTCGAGCATGCGCGCCGCGCGCCGGTTCACCGCCGACCGCCTCACGGCCTGGGCGCGCCCGGACATGGTTCTCACCGCGTCGACCGTGGTGACGGTGTTCGTCGAGAACGTGCTCAATCACACCCTGAGCCGTCCGGTGGTGCTGGTGGAGACCGTCGACGACGTCGTCACGGTCGCGGTCAGCGACTCCGATCCCCGGCCGGCGGTACGTCAGGAGAACCCGCGGAGCGGCGCCCACACCGTCTCCGGCCTCGCGGTGGTCACGGCGGTCAGCCGTGCCTGGGGCTGCAGCCCCACGGCGGGCGGGAAGACGGTGTGGGCGTTACTCGGTCCGGAGAACCGGCTCTGACCTCAGCGCAGGTCGAACCGGTCGTTGTTCATCACCTTGACCCAGGCAGCCACGAAGTCCTCGACGAACTTGCCGCGGCTGTCGTCCTGCGCGTACACCTCGGCGATGGCACGCAGCACCGAGTTCGAGCCGAACACCAGGTCGTTGGCCGTGGCGGTCCACTTCAACTCGCCGGTGGCCCGGTCGCGGCCCTCGTAGACGTTCTCGGTCGCCTGCGACGGCTTCCACTCCGTGCTCATGTCGAGCAGGTTGGTGAAGAAGTCGTTGGTCAGCGTGCCCGGCGTCTGGGTGAACACACCGTGCTTGGTGCCGCCGTGGTTGGCGCCGATGACCCGCAGGCCGCCGATGAGAGCGGTCATCTCCGGTGCGGTCAGGTCGAGGAGATACGCCTTGTCCACGAGCAGCTTCTCCTGCGGGGTCTTCTCCCCCGGACGCGCGTAGTTGCGGAAGCCGTCGGCCTGGGTCTCCAGCACCGCGAACGACTCCACGTCGGTGTCCTGCTGCGACGCGTCGGTGCGGCCGGGGGCGAAGTGCACGTCGATCTCGTAACCGGCGTCCCTGGCGGCCTTTTCGACCGCGGCGGAACCCGCCAGCACGATCAGGTCGGCCAATGAGATCTTCTTCCCGCCCGCCGCGGAGGCGTTGAAGTCCTGCTGGATCTTCTCCAGTGCCGGCAGCACCTTGTCCAGCTCGGACGGCTCGTTGACCTCCCAGTTGCGCTGCGGCTCGAGTCGCAGCCGCGCCCCGTTGGCGCCGCCGCGCTTGTCCGTGCCGCGGAAGCTGGCCGCCGACGCCCACGCCGTCTTGACCAGCTGCGGCACCGACAGCCCCGAAGACAGGATGGTGGCCTTCAGCGAAGCGATATCCGCCTCGTCGACCAGTTCGTGGTCAACGGCAGGCACCGGGTCCTGCCACAGCTGCGGCTCGGCGACCCACGGGCCGAGGTACCGGCTCACCGGCCCCATGTCGCGGTGCATGAGCTTGTACCACGCCTTGGCGAAGGCCTCGTTCATCTCTTCGGGATGATCGAGCCAGCGCCGGGTGATCTCGCCGTAGATCGGGTCGACACGCATCGAGATGTCGGTGACCAGCATGGTGGGCTTACGCGGCGGTCCGCCGAACGGATCCGGAATGGTGGCCTCGGCGTCCTTGGCCTCGAACTGCCAGGCGCCGGCCGGGCTCTTGGTCAGCTCCCATTCGTTGCCGTACAGGAGCTCCAGGTAGCCGTTGCTCCACTGCGTCGGCGTGCCGGTCCAGACGACCTCCAGACCGCTGGTGACCGTGTCGTTGGCATTGCCGGTGCCGAACGGGCACTTCCAGCCCAGACCCTGCTGCTCGATCGGCGCGCCCTCGGGTTCGGGGCCGACGTTGACATCGGCCGCGCCGTGGGTCTTGCCCAACGTGTGGCCACCGACGATCAGCGCGGCGGTCTCCTCGTCGTTCATCGCCATCCGGCCGAACGTCTCGCGGATGTCGTGCGCTGCCGCCAGCGGATCCGGCTTGCCTTCCGGCCCTTCGGGATTGACGTAGATCAGGCCCATGGTGGTGGCGCCGAACGGTTCGGCGAGCTTGCGGTCCTTGTCATTGCTGCCGCCGTAACGCTTGTCGGTGCCCAGCCAGGTGTCCTCCTGGCCCCACAGCATCTCCTCGGGCTCCCAGATGTCCTCGCGGCCGAACGCGAAGCCGAAGGTCTGGAATCCCGCCGACTCCAGCGCGGCGTTACCCGCATACGCGATCAGGTCGGCCCAGGAGATCTTGTTGCCGTACTTGCGCTTGATCGGCCACAGCAGCCGACGCGCCTTGTCCAGGTTGGCGTTGTCGGGCCAGCTGTTGAGCGGGGCGAACCGCTGCGAGCCCTGCCCGGCGCCGCCGCGGCCGTCGAAGATGCGGTACGTGCCGGCGGCGTGCCAGCTCATCCGGATGAACAGACCGGCGTAGCTGCCGTAGTCGGCGGGCCACCAGTCCTGTGAGGTGGTGACCACGTCGATGACATCGCGCTTGAACGCCTCGACGTCGAGCTCGGCGAACTCGGTCGCGTAGTCGAAGTCCTCACCGAGCGGGTTGCCCTTCTCGTTCTGCCTGTGCAGCACGGAGACGTCGACCTGCTCGGGCCACCAGTCCTTGTTCGTCAGCGGCGCATGGACTTTCGGCTCCGGCGAGTCGATCACCGGGTTCTCGCTCTCGCTGTGGCTGTGGGTCTTGGTGTCTGAATGCGGCGGGCGGGCATCGGACGTATCAGAGGACACAACATTCCCTTTCGGTGGTGGATGACGTGCTGATCACGGATGTGATCGGGTCTGCAGGGTGCAGTCGGGGCACAGGCCCCAGAAGATGACCTCGGCCTCGTCGACGTCGAACCCCAGATCGTCCGACGCGGTCAGGCAGGGCGCCTCGCCCACGGCGCAGTCCACGTCGGCGACCACACCGCAGGATCGGCAGACGATGTGGTGGTGGTTGTCGTTGACGCGGGCCTCGTAGCGGGCCAGGTGGCCTGCGGGCTGGATGCGCCGCACCAGACCGGTCGCGGTCAGCGCGTTGAGCGCGTCGTAGACGGTCTGGCGGGAGATGTCGGGCTGTTCGTCCCGCGCGGCGTTGATGATGACCTCGGTGTCGGCGTGCGGATGGTGTTCGACGGCGTGCATCACCGCCATCCGGGGGCGGGTCACCCGCAGCCCCACTGACTTGAGCGCGTCCGCGTACTGAGGATCGTCGGCCATCGGTTCGATCTTGGTCCCTTTTCTGGATGGGATCAAGTTTTTCGCGAAAACAGTTGGCCACGAACACCCAAACGCGTCGTGTGAGGCGCGCGCCGGCGGGTATGGGGCCGCGCATGAGCCAAGCAGAACTCGCACTCGTCACCGGAGCGTCCAGCGGCATCGGCCTCGAACTGGCGCGTAACTTCGCCCGCAACGGTTACGACCTCGTGGTGGCCGCAGACGACGACGCCATCCACGGCGTTCCCGCGGAGTTGGCCTCGCACGGCGGCGCGGTGCAGCCGGTCCAGGTCGACCTGCGCACCCCTGAGGGCGTCGAGCATCTTTTCGCCAGCACCGTCGAGGGCGGCCGGACGTTGACGGCCGCCGCGCTCAACGCGGGGGTCGGACGCGGTGAGATGTTCCTCAAGAGCGAACTGTCCGACGACCTGAGCATCATCGACCTCAACGTGCGCTCCACCGTGCACCTCGCCAAACTGGTGCTCCGTGACATGGCCAACCGCGACAGCGGCAAGGTGCTGTTCACCTCGTCGGTGGCTTCGATGATGCCGGGCTCCTACCAGCCGGTGTACAACGCGTCGAAGTCGTTCGTGCAGTCGTTCGTCAAGGCGCTGCAGGACGAACTGCGGGACACCTCGATCACGGTGACCGCGCTGCTGCCCGGGCCGACCGACACCAACTTCTTCGCCAGGGCGAAGATGCTGGACTCCCCGATCGGCAAGATGGGCAAGGACGACCCGGCCGAGGTGGCCCGCCAGGGCTTCGAGGCGTTGATGCGCGGCGACCGCCAGGTGGTCGCCGCATCACTGAGCTCCAAGCTGATGGGCACGGTGTCGCGGGTGCTGCCGGATCCGGTCAAAGCGGCCGGGAGTCGACTGATCTCGGCTCCGCTGGGGCGCTGATCCCCGAGACCCCCGCGGCCCCCGACGCGGCGATCCTCGCGGCCGCCACCGCCGCCACGAACGCCGCGAGCGCCACCCACCCCCACCCGGCGAGGCCGAACTTCGCGGTGAGCACGAGTGCCACCCCGGCCGCGCAGACCAGTGCGCCGGTGACCCCGGCGCGCGCGCCGCGGACCGGCGCCGGCGCGTCCCACCACGGCAACCGGCGGTGTTCCAGCGGCGAGAGCACCGCGAAGAACACGCCCATCACCAGCGCGAACACGACGGCGCGCATGGCCAGCAGCGCCCAGAAGTGCGGTGCGTGCACGTCGTAGGCGTCCAGCCCGAGGGCGTTGAGGCCGAAGGTGGCCACCGCGATCGCCGGGATGTGCCACAGGTACAGCGTCATCGCCCCGGCGTTGCCCGCGGCCACTGCGCGCCACACCCGCGGCCGCTGCGCCCAGCGCTGCAGCACCCCGGCCGTGAGCACGAAGGCGCACGACATCCACGTGCAGTGCAGCGCGAGCAGCAGCGTCGGCGGCGACACGTTGGAGACGTGCTCGGCGCCGGTCACCACGAGCGACACGTCATAGGGTCCGGCGGCTGCGAGCAGCAACTGCGCGGCGAAGGCGGCGAGCCCGGTCGCCGCGGCGACGCGGACGCCCAGGAGCCGACGGGCGTACGCCACGCCGAAGAGCACCGGGATCAACCAGACCACCAGGAAGTTGGAGACACCCGCCGCCGGGTCGCCGGTCGCGAAGCGTGCCGCGTCAGCGAGCGCAGCAGCGATCAGCAGGCCGGCGAGCACGGCCCCGACGGCACGGCCGGTTCCCAGCCTGGTCAGCGCCGGCACGAAGGCGAGCGCCAGGAGGTAGACACCCAGGAACCACAGCAGCGCCACGCTCTCGCGCCCCACCCGGTCCGCCGAGTCCGCACCGAGCAGCACGCGGAGCACGAGGAGGCCGACCATCCACGCGGCGAGGTAGACGAACACCGGTCGGCACAACCGCTGCGCCCGGGTGAACAGCCAGGCGCCCCACGGTGTGGCCGCGCGGTAGCCGTAGGCGCCCGCGGCGCCGCCCGCGAGGAAGAACAGCGGCATGACCTGCGCGATCCAGGTGACGGGCGCGATGGCGGGCAGCGCCCCGATCAGGTTGGCGATGTGCACGCCGCGGTCGTCGACGGTCGCCAGCAGCAGCGCGCAGTGCCCGAACATCACGACGACGAGGGCGGCGAGGCGCGCGACGTCGACGGCCCGGTCGCGATCGGGTGTCGTGGTGGTCATGGCGCCAGCATGCCCGCTGGACGGGCTTCGGCGAATGAGTAGTACTACGCCGGTGTGCTCAGGGCAGTGCGCCCAGGAAGACGCTCAACGGTCCGTTCGACGATTCGGCCGGGGTGGGCGCCGTCGCGGTCGGCGTCGTTGCGGCCGAAACCGGTACGGGTGCGACGACGGCCTGGACGGGACCGGCGGCCAGTTGAGAGCCGGTGAGGTGCGGCTCGCCGATCAGGCTCGAGAGGGTCTGCGGTTCGTCGGTGGTGATGCCGGCCGCGGCGGCGCTGGTGGCCGGGATCTCCTGAACGTCCTGCACGGTGGCGATCTGCGGGACGGTGGCGCTCGGTGTGTCGGTGTCGATGTCGGCCATCGCCGCCGCGGGCGTCTCGTCGGGGCCGGCGGCCGACACCTCGGCGGGCGTGGGCGGGGCGGCCTCGACGGGCTGAGCCATCGGGGCGGCCACGGGAGCGGCGGCCGGCGGGGGCGCGGGAGCGGCCGCCGGCGCCGCGGCGGGGGCAGGTACGGGTGCCGGTGCGGCGGAGTCGGTCACGGGTGGGGTCGAGGAGAAACCGCCGGTCAGCGCATAGATGCCGACACCGGCGACCGCGGCAACGCTGGCCGCGGCGGCGGTGGCGCTCACGGCCACCGGCACCCGCGACACGAGGCGGACGAGCATGTTGCGGTGGTCGGCGCCGCGCAGGTCGGCGCGAGCGGCGCCGTAGGCGAGGACCAGGTGGGGCGCGATGTGGCGGGCGGTGCGGTTGCGGCCCTCGCGCGCGGCGTCCTGCGACACCGTCTCGACGGTCTCGAATCCGAAGAGCCGCAACTTGGTCCGCAGCCTGATCCCGTGCGCGCGGGCGTCCTCGCTCCACGTCATCCGGACGCCGTCGATGTCGCGTTCGCTTTGCAGGGCGAACGACTGGATGCTGCGAGCGGCCGCCCTGGCTATCTCGTTCGCCGAGTCGAGGGTGACCACCTCGTCGGCGAGGATGGTGCCGTCCTTGGTGTCGACGAGCGCCCAGACAGCACTCTTCGCGGTCAACGAGAGACCCATAACCACGCGCATAGCTACCCCTAGACGACGGCCGGTGTTGGCCCTTTATTCGGCGCGTCTGTGACGGATGTTACGCAGTCGGCAAGGCGGTTTCCCGGATCGTGGCGAAACTGCAATTTACCGGCGCGGCGAATTCGCCGGGATAGCTGACCGAAAATCAGCTCGGCAGCGACTCCAGTGCGGAGTTGAAGGTCGTGCTCGGCCGCATCACCGCGGTGGTCTTCTCCCGGTCCGGGTAGTAGTAGCCGCCGATGTCGACGGCAGTTCCCTGCGCCTTGTTGAGCTCCTCGACGATGGTCTCCTCCTGCTCGGCCAGCGTCTTGGCCAGCGGAGCGAAGTGATCGGCGAGCTCCTGGTCCTCGCTCTGGTTGGCGAGCTCCTGCGCCCAGTACATGGTCAGGTAGAACTGGCTGCCCCGGTTGTCGAGCTCTCCGGTCTTACGGGACGGGCTCTTGTCGTTGTCGAGCAGCTTGCCGATGGCGGCGTCGAGCGTCTTACCCAGGATCGAGGCCTTCTTGTTGCCGGCCTTGTCGCCCATGTCCTCGAAGCTGGCGCCGAGCGCGAGGTACTCGCCGAGGGAGTCCCACCGCAGGTGGTTCTCCTCGACCAACTGGTGGACGTGCTTGGGGGCCGAGCCGCCTGCCCCTGTCTCGTAGAGCCCGCCGCCGGCCATCAGCGGCACGATCGAGAGCATCTTGGCGCTGGTGCCCAGCTCGAGGATCGGGAAAAGGTCGGTGAGGTAGTCGCGCAGGATGTTGCCGGTCACCGCGATGGTGTCCTGTCCGCGGACCACGCGCTCGATCGTGTACCGCATGGCCCACACTTGGGGCATGATCTGGATGTGAAGGCCCTCGGTGTCGTGGTCCTTCAGGTATTCCTTGACCTTCTTGCGCAGCTCGGCCTCGTGCGGCCGCTCGGTGTCCAGCCAGAACACCGCCGTCATCCCCGACGCACGCGCCCGCGTGACGGCCAGCTTGACCCAGTCCCGGATGGGCGCGTCCTTGACCACCGGCATGCGCCAGATGTCACCGGTCTCGACGTCCTGGCTCAGCAGCACCTCGCCGGTGTCGACATCGACGATGTTGGCGGTGCCGTCCTCGGGGATCTCGAACGTCTTGTCGTGGCTGCCGTACTCCTCGGCTTTCTGCGCCATCAGCCCGACGTTGGGGACCGTGCCCATCGTGGTCGGATCGAACTGGCCGTTGGTCTTACACCAGTTGATCATCTCCTGGTACATCCGGGAGAACGTCGACTCAGGGTTGACCGCCTTGGTGTCCTTGGTCCGTCCGTCCGCGCCGTACATCTTGCCGCCGAGGCGGATCATCGCGGGCATCGACGCGTCGACGATGACGTCGCTGGGCGAATGGAAGTTCGTGATGCCCCGCGCGGAATCGACCATTGCGAGTTCGGGCCGGTGCTCGTGGCAGGCGTGCAGATCGTTGATGATCTCCTCGCGCTGGGAGGCGGGCAGTGACTCGATCTTGTCGTACAGATCGGACATGCCGTTGTTGACGTTGACGCCGAGTTCGTCGAACAGCTTCTGGTGCTTGGCGAACGCGTCCTTGTAGAACACCTTCACCGCGTGACCGAACACGATCGGATGTGACACCTTCATCATCGTCGCCTTGACGTGCAGGGAGAACATCACACCGGTCTCGAAGGCGTCCTGCATCTGCTCTTCGTAGAAGTCGCAGAGCGCCTTCTTGCTCATGAACATGCTGTCGATGATGTCGCCGTCGTCCAGCTTCACTTCGGGCTTGAGCACGATCGTCTGACCCCCGGTGGTCACCAACTCCATGCGCACTGTGCGGTCTTTGTCCAGCGTCATCGACTTCTCACCGTGGTAGAAGTCGCCGTGCTTCATGGTCGCCACGTGGGTGCGCGACGCCATCGACCACTGCCCCATGCTGTGCGGGTGCTTGCGGGCGTACTCCTTGACCGCCTTGGGGGCGCGGCGGTCCGAGTTGCCTTCGCGCAGAACCGGATTCACTGCGCTTCCGAGGATCTTGGAGTACCGCTCCTTGATCTTCTTCTCTTCGTCGTTCTTGGGCTCACCGGGGTAGTCGGGCAGGTCGTAGCCCTTGCTCTTGAGTTCTTTGATCGCGGCGAGCAGCTGAGGCACCGAGGCGCTGATGTTGGGCAGCTTGATGATGTTGGTCTCGGGGAACTGGGTGAGCTCCCCCAGTTCGCTGAGGTTGTCCGGCACGCGCTGCTCTTCGGTGAGGCGGTCGGAGAACTCGGCGAGGATGCGGGCGGCCACCGAGATGTCGCGGGACTTGACGTCGATGTCGGCGGCGTGGGCGAACGCGCGGACCACCGGAAGGAAGGCATACGTCGCGAGCAGAGGCGCCTCGTCGGTCAGCGTGTAGAAGAGGGTGGGCTGCTCGGCGCTCATGTGGTGGTCTCCCGGCGTCAGTTTCGGTCAGTACTGGGCACGTCTCGTAGCGGGTGTCGACGGCACCGGCGGTGCCCCTCTCGGCGCCTCTCCCGATGGCATCGCCACCCTCTGGCGCAGCCTACCGAACCGGCCCGCCGCAGGGATCGGTCCGGTGCGCGGTCGAGCAGAGCCGGCGCTTGCGCGGACGACGGCGTCCGGTCAGTCGTTCGGTGTGATGACTGCGCGACCTCGGATCTTGCCGTCGTGCAGCAGCTGGTAGGCGTGTGCCGCATCGTCGAGGGAGAAGTGTTCGACAAGCATGGTGATCTTGCCCGTCTGGGCGAGGCTGATGACGTCGATCAGCTCCGGAATCGCGCCCCAGAAGGGCGAGGCGACTGAACATTCCTGCGCCGGGCTGTGAAAGTTGACGGGCAGGGCTGCGTTACCGAGCCCGACGATGGTGAGATGCCCGAGGACGCGTGACACCTCAGCGGCCATCCTGAGGGTCGGACCGACGCCGACCAGATCGAGCACGAGTTCGGCGCCCTGACCGCCGGTGATGTGCTTGATGCGGGTGATGGCGTCGTCACCGGAGATCAAGGCCTCATCGGCGCCCATCCTGGTGGCGATCTTCAACTTGTCGGTTGACGTGTCCACCGCGACAACGGTTGTCGCTGATGCCAACGCCTTGAGAACCTGGATCGCCATTTGGCCGAGGCCGCCTGCGCCGATGACGACGGCGGCGGAGCCAGGCCCCAGCAGATGCACGGAACGCTTCACGGCGTGATAACTGGTCAGTCCGGCGTCGGTCAGCGGCGCCGCCTCGGCGGGGATCCAGATCACCAAGAGGAATCAGATGGCGCGTCGCCGGGACGAGCAGGTATTCCGCCATGCCGCCGTCGGTGCCGCCGAGCCCGCCGGGACTGGGGTACCCGGGCGTCTGGCAGTAGTTCTCCATCCCCTGTCGGCAATTCATGCAGAGTCCGCAACCCCAGGGGCCGTAGACGATCACCGGGTCGCCGGTGGTGAAACCGGTGGCTCCCGGCCCCATCGTCTCGACCCAGCCGGCGTTCTCGTGGCCGAGGGTGAACGGCAGCGTGAAACCCTTTGTCCCGGCGGGTGCTTCCAACAGATGGAGATCCGAATGGCAGGCGCCGGCACCGCCGACCTTGATCAGCACCTCCCCCGGGCCCGGTTCGGGCACCAGTACGTCGCGAAGCCGGCCCGGCTGCTGCCACTCGACGAACTGGAAAGCCTTGATGGCGTTACCTCGCCTCGGCGATCCGGTCGAACTCGACCTCGAGATGCAGAGGGCCGCGGAAGACCTGGTTCACCCGGTATGGCGGCGGGTCGACGACCAGGCGCGGGTTCTCGACGCGCCGCAGGAAGGTCTCCAGCGCGATGTTGACCTCCAGCCGGGCCAGGGGACCACCCATGCAACTGTGCACGCCGCGACCCCAGCCCACGTGCTCGTTGTCGGGTCTGTGGACATCGAAGGTCTCCGGATCGGGGAACCGCTTCGGGTCGCGGTTGGCCGCGCCGTACAGCAGGTGCACCGCCGAGCCCGCCGGGATGATGGTCCCGCCCACCGCGATGTCGGCGGTCACGCTGCGGCTGGGGAAGAATTGCACCGCGGACTGCAACCGCAGCACCTCTTCGATCGCCTTCGGGATCAGTTCGCGCTTCTCGCGCAGCAATTCGATCGACTCGGGATTGCGCAGCAGGGTCAGCACGCAGTGCGCGATGGTGTTGACCGTGGAGTCGTGCCCGGCGATCAGCAGCAGCATCGCGTTGGCCGCGGCCTCCTGCGGCGTCATCGGCCCGTCGGGTCCGTCCGTGTCGTTGACCAACTTGGACAACACGCAGTCCTGCGGTTCCGTGAGGAACCCCTCGATCAGCTCGGCCATGTACGCGGTCAGCGCGGCACTGCTCTCCTGCCCTTTTCGCTTGCGCGCCTGGCCTTCCTCGGTTTTGGCGTCCGGGCCCATGTCCGTGCCGACCATGAAGTCGAAGATCCAGCCGTGGAAGGTGGGTTCGTCCTTCAGTGGGACACCGAGGATTTGGCAGATGACCGCGACCGGCACCGGATAGGCGTAGTCGTCGACGACGTCGAACGTGGCGCCTCCCCCGGCGATGACGTTGTCCAGCAGCTCGTCGCACAGCGACTGGATGCCAGCCGCCATGTCGGGAATGACGTGCGGCGAGTGCGGCGGCGCGAAGTGCCGCATCACCTGGCGGCGCTGCTTGTCGTGCTTGGCCGGGTCCGACACGATCAGGCTGGCTTCCCGGCCGTAGGCCTGCATGTGCTCGGCGCCTACATCGGGCTGCGCGTGCGCGCCCGGCTGCGCCGAAAGAGGACTCCGCGAGATGTCGGAGCTGACATGCGGGTCGTGCGCGAGCTGAAGCAGCTCGCGGTATCCGGTCACCACGTAGACCCTGTCGGCCACCTGTACGACCGGCGTCTGGCGGAGCTCGTCGAAGAACCGATACGGGTCGTGGCGGTTCTCGTATCTCATCGCCTCGGTCCAGGCGGTTTCCGCGGTTGTCATGGGTGCTCCAGTTCTGGCGGGCTAGCGGCTCTTGAGGCGGAACTCGGCGCCCCGCGAGGTCGGGTCGTGGCCGGTCAGCACGACGTCGGGGATCCCGGTCGGTTCCCGCGGATCCGGGAATCGGGCCGACATCACCTCGGAGTTCGCCGGCACGTCGTACCCCGCCGGTGGAGGCGGGAACGGTGCCGACTGCTCGATCAGCCTGCCGTAGTACTCCAGCCACTTGCCGTGGTTGAAGGTGATGGCGCCGACGATGCGGCCGTTCTTGCCGAACGCGGCGGCGAACCGGAGGTCCTCGACCGAGCCCTGGGTGAACACGATCTCGTCGCCGAAGGAGCACACTCCGACGCCCTTGATGTTGACGCCGAACTGGCCGGACCAGAACTGCGGCAGCGGCAGGTGCGGACGCCGGCCCTTCTCGAGGCTGACCATGTTGTGTGCCGCGGTCTGGGCGCCCAGCACGGCGGCGTCCACATGCTCGATCGCCATGAACTGATACTCGTAGAGCACGTGGGGTGCCCGCGCTATGTCACCGGCGACGAAGATGTTGTCGGTCACCACGCCGTTGATGTCGAAGGCCCGGCACCCGGCATCGCAGGCGACTCCCCAGAACCCGGCGGCGAGTTCGGAACCCTCGAGCCATTCGACATTGCGGATCGATCCCAGCGACGCCACCACCACGTCGACGTCGAGCAGCGTCCCGTCCGACAACTGGGCCTGCCGGACGTGGCCGTCGGCGTCGCCCTTCAACGCCTCCACAGCCACTCCGGTGCGCAGGTCGACGCCGGCGTCGCGATGCATCTTGGCGGCGATGTCGCCGATCACCCCGCCGAGCGGCCCCACCAGCGGGGCGCTCGAGCGCTCGGCGACCGTCACGTCCAGTCCGAGGTCTCGACAGACCGAGGCCATCTCCGAACCGATGAAGCCCGCGCCCACGATCAGGACCCGTTTCGGACGGGCCTTGAACGCCTCCTGGATACGTGCCGCATCATCGCTGGTGCGCAGCGTGAACAGGCCCTTCAGCTTGGCTTCTTCGGGGTTGAACCATGCGCGGGACCGGACCCCGGTGGCGATGAGCAACCGGTCATAGGGCACCGTGTCGCCGTTGGCCAGCACCACTTCGCGGTTGTCGCGGTCCAGGCGGGTCGCCGCGACGCCCAGGCGCCAGTCGGCGTCGACGGCACGCAACCGGGGAAGCTTGGTGTTGCCTGCCGGGACCCATCCCTTGAGCACCTGCTTCGACAGCGGCGGACGGTCGTAGGGCTCGTGGACCTCGTCGCCGATGATGGTGAGCGAGCCGGTGAATCCCTCATCGCGCAATGCCTCCGCGGCACGCAACCCGGCCAGCGACGCTCCGACGATCACGATCCTGCCTTCGGCCTTGAACGTTCTGACGAGCTCGTCGATCATCGGGTAGGAGGTCACAGCGTCGTCCTGTCCGCGGGCGGATCCATCTCGGCGATGATCGCCTGAACCGGGCAGGACGCCACCGCCCGCGCCACCTGCTGACGCTGCGATTCGTCGGGGTTCGGGTCGTAGGCGAGGGCTTCCTCGCCGTTGAGTTGCAGCACCTCGGGTGCGAGCGGGACGCATTGGGCGTATCCCAGACAACGATTGAGGTCGACGACGATACGCATGCCTACTCAGCTCCTTGTCAACCGGCGCTGAGGGCTGGATCAGCGCAGCCCCGCATTCGGAGCGGTCGCGCTGACGCTACGGTAAATGCAGCTTCCTCACGCTGTTATGGGCGAGGTTCTCCTTCCGGCCGAGCAGCGGTTGACCGTGTTCGGATCGCCCGTCCGGAAAGTCCTCGCGCAGAACGTTTCTCAGACGAGACTTCGTGGGCGATACCCGCTCACGTCAGTACCGCTCACCGACCGTGCAGGCGTCCGAGGTTGACGTGCCCGATTCGCGGGCATGGAATGGCAGTCATGCAGAAGGTGTCGATCGAAGCCCTGGCCCGCCAACAGCTCGAGCGCGCGCTCGCCGGTGGCCGCAACGCAGCCGACACGGTGGTGGGTGGGCACGAGCGCATCCTTCGCCAGACGGTCGTCGGCATGACCGCGGGTTCGGAGATGAGCGAGCACGAGAACCCCGGCGAGGCCACCATCTACGTGCTCAAGGGGTCGGTGCGGCTGATCGCCGGCGAGCAGCAGTGGGACGGCCGCACCGGCGACCTGCTGATGATCCCCGACAGCCGGCACTCGCTGCTCGCGCTGGACGATTCAGCGATCCTGCTGACCGTCGCCAAGCGTCCCTGACTCAGGTGGTCGTGGCCGGTTCCTCAGCGTGCGCGTGCCGCCGGTGCACGAACACCCCCAGTGCGACGATCACGACGGCCGACACCACCGACAGCCCGAACGACTGCTGCTGGTCGGGGTCGAAGGCCATCAGCACTAGGATGGCGACGATCGCGACGATCACCACGACCGTCAGGTGGGGGAACAGCCACATCCGCACCGGCGGACGCTCCCCCTCGGCGCGCATCCGGCGGCCGAGCACGAACTGGCTGGCCGCGATCGCCAGGTAGACGAACAGCGCGACGGCGCCACTGGTGGCCAGCAGGTACCCGAAGATCTTCTCCGGCAGCAGGTAGTTGCCGACCACGGCGAGGAACCCGACCGCCGTCGAGGCCACCACGGCCACCCATGGGGCGCCGTTGCGGGCGATCTTCCTGACGGCCTGCGGCGCGTCGTGACGCTCGCTGAGCGAGAACAGCATTCGCGACGCCGTGTACAGCGCCGAGTTCAGGCAGGACGCCGCCGCGGTCAGGATGACGATGTCCATGATCAGTTTCGAACCGGGGATGCCGATCGCCTCCAGCGTGGACTGGTAGGACCGTCGGCGAGTTGGTCGTAGGGCATCAGCGCGACGATGACGAAGATCGACCCGATGTAGAACAGCGAGATCCGCCAGATCACGGTCCGCACCGCTTTGCTGATCCCGTGCTGCGGGTCGGGTGACTCGGCGGCGGCGATGGTGACGATCTCGGTGCCCATGAACGAGAACATCGTGATCAGCATGCCGGCGATCACGGCGCCGAAGCCGTTGGGCATGAATCCGTCCGGCTGCCAGAGGTGTTCGATGCCGCTGACTTGGGAGTCGGGGATGACGCCGGTGATAGCGGCCACGCCGACGTCGATGAACGCGATGATCGCGACGACCTTGATCAGTGCGAACCAGAATTCGAACTCACCGTAGTTGCCGACACTGGCGAGGTTGGTGATGGTCAGCAGCAGCGTGACGGCCAGTGCCCAGATCCATTGCGCGCCACCGACCAGACCGGTCAGGATGTTCGCCGCGGCCGTGGCCTCCACGGGGATGACCAGCACCCAGAACCACCAGTACAGCCAGCCGATCGAGAAGCCGGCCCAGCCGCCGAGGGCACGGTCGGCGTAGACCGAGAACGAGCCGGTGTCCGGGTTGGCCGTGGCCATTTCCCCCAGCATGCGCATCACCAGCACCACCAGCGTGCCTGCCAGCATGTAGGAGATGATCACGGCGGGACCGGCTTCGGCGATCGCGTTGGCCGAACCCACGAACAGCCCGGCTCCGATGATCCCCGCGATCGAGATCATCGTGATGTGCAAAACGCCCACGGCGCCGAAAATCCAAACGCGCCGTCGTCAACATTGCCCGCGAGCACACCACGCGGCGTTAAGGTGCTGATCGTGCGCGCGAACCTGTTAGCCAACGGCCGTGGTCGCTGGCTGGCGGTCGCCGCCTCGCTGGTGATCTCCGCCGGCATGTTCTACGCGCAGGACACCGAGCGAGCGGCGCCGGCCGTACCGGCGCCGGTTGCCCCGGCGGCCGCCCCGTCGAAGGCGATGGCCGCCGCTCCCCCGCTGCCCGAGGCGGAGTTGCTGGCCGCGAGCGCGCCGGTCGACTCGCGGGTGTTCGATCTCTCCCTGCCCCGCGGCGTCGCCCCGGAGCAGGGATTGCAGGTCAAGACCATCTGGGCGGCACGCGCCATCAGCATGATGTTCCCCGAGATCACGACCATCGGTGGCTACCGGCAGGATCCGCTCAAGTGGCATCCGAACGGGCTGGCCATCGACGTGATGGTTCCGAACTATCACTCCAAGGAAGGCATCGAGCTCGGTAATCAGATCGCCGGTTACGCGCTGGCGAACGCGAAGCGCTGGGGGGTGCTGCACGTGATCTGGCGGCAGGGCCTCTATCCGGGCATCGGCGCGCCGAGCTGGACGGCCGACTACGGCAACGAGACCGCCAACCACTTCGATCATGTGCACATCGCCACCGATGGCGGCGGCTACCCGACCGGACACGAGTCCTACTTCATCGGGTCGATGCAGCGTTAGACGGCGATGCTCGGCGCCCCGCACCGCAGGAAGCTCGCCGAGGCCGGGTCGTCACCGCACACCGCGAACAGATCGAGCAGGGTGGTGCCCTCCTCCGGCTGCGGCTGCACCGACGGCGGGGCCGGCGGCCACAGCGGGAAGATGCTCGCGCCCTCCACTCCCGTGAGCTTCGCGACGATCTGCGCGGCCAGGTTGGTGGCCACATAGGCCAGATCGCCGACGAACTGCACCGGGACGATCGCGATCTTGGCGACCAGGCTGATCAGCGGGATGCCCTGATCGGCGAGGTCCTGCAGGCCGGCGGTGAGCTGGGTGGTGGCGCCGAACACGAAGTAGGGCACCGACGTGACGATCGTGCGCAGGCCCTGAGCGAGCTGGGTGCCGATGTCGGGGTAGCCGTACTTGGCGATGATGTTCTGCAGTCCGGCGCGCAGCGCCTCGTCGTCGTTGATCGGGTAGACGTTGTTGTCGGCCTGATCGGTCAGGGACTTGCCGTCTGAGTCGGCAGAGGGCTGCCCGCCGAAGAGGGTCACCACCGTCGGGGTGATGTCGACGATCGAGTAGGTCAGGTTGATCGCACCCGAGTCGAAGCCGCCCCCGTTCGCGATCACGAATGTCGATGTCTCCGGCGGGGATTGGAAGCCGTGGCCCAGGCCTTTCTGCGGCTGGTGGCCGTGGTCGGTGACCACGAGGATGGTCCACTGCTCCCCGCTGGCGGCCACCGCGGCCAGGATCTCGCCGATGTTCTCGTCGACGTTCGTGATGGCGGCGGCGTACTCCGGTGAGTCACCGCCGTGCATGTGCCCGTTCTCGTCGACGCCGACGAAGTAGCTGAAGACGAAGTTGGCGACGTTGAGGTCGGCGCCCGCGATCGCAGCCTTGGTGGCCTCGCCGACCCGATCGTCGCTCTTCGACCAGTCGGTGTCCCCGGCGACCTGGGTGAAGTAGACGTTGTTGTCCACCGGGTCCGAACCGGCGCCCGCGATGCCGGCGATGACGTCCCAGTCGGAGATCGCGGTGGTCTCGATGGAGCTGTCGAATCCCTCGAGCTGGTTGAACACCGTGGGCCAGGTGTCGTACGTCCACGGCGTGAAGACGTTGTTGATCACGCCCGTCTTTTCGCCCCACGCGCCGGTGAGGATCGACGTCCAGGACGGGTTGGAGATCGTGGTGTGCCCGACGATCGTCGATGCGGCCGTCGTCCCGCCCTGCATGAGAGCGAACAGATTGGTGTTGGCCGGATTGGCCAGGATCTTGCTGAGGTTCGTGCCGTCCACGCCGATCACCAGGACGTTGGGCGTGTCGTCCGCGGCCAGTGCGTTCGCCTGCGGTTGCGGGGCGACCGCGGCGCGGCGCAGGGCCTGCCGCTCCTCGCGGGAGGCGGCTGCCGCGGTCAGCAGGGTGGTGGCCGCGAGCGGGGCCGCGGGGTCGGAGTCGGACGGCGACTCGGCCCGCGACGACGCCTGGTTGATCGCCACATCGACGGTGTCCGAGTCGGTGTCGGTGTCGGTGTCGGTGTCGGCGGCGCGGGCCTCGCGTGCGGCCTGGCGTTGGGCCCGTCGGTCCGCCGCGGCGGCCCTGGCGTCCTCCCGGCGCTGCTCCGCGCGGGCCCGTCGCTCGGAACGCGCTGACGCCGCCGAGCTGCCGGTGTCCGCGGGGGCCGAGGCCGAGGGGGTGTCGCCGGTACTCGACGTGGCGGAGTCGTCGGCGTAGGCCACACCGGGCGCTGCGGTGGCCACCGCCCAGCCGACTCCGAGCGTGGCGGCCAGTGCCCCGACCCGTCCGACGTGCCTGGCGTGACTCATGAGGCTCCCCTTCGCCCGACCGTCGCCCATGTGGGTCGCAAATTACGCCGCCGTCAGCTGGCGGCGGCGGTGTTTGGCTCAGATCCGTGCCGTGTCGGCTCTACAGTCGGCCGATGGTGAGCACTCTCCGGTGGACCGGCGGCGCCCGTGTCGACTGACCGCGGCGGCTACCGAACCGAGAACCTGGTCCTCGGGGCGCTTCTCACTACGGCGGCGTTCTTCTGTGTCGCTCTGGTGGGTGCGCTGGCCAAGGTCGCGGGCAATCACACCTCGACCGGTGTGCTGCTCCTCGCCCAGAACGCGATCTGTCTGGCGGCCGTCGCGCCGGTGGCGTTGCGTCACGGGTGGGGTCCGATGCGGACGCAACGTTTTGGGTTGCATCTCCTGCGCGCCGCGACGGGGACCGCCTGCTGGTACGCGTTGTTCTTCGCGATCACGGTGATCCCGCTGGCCAATGCGACGCTGTTGACCTACAGCGCGCCGTTGTGGATGCCGCTGATCGCGTGGGCCGTCACGCGTCAGCGGGTCGCCACGGCCACGTGGGTGGGCGCCGGCGTCGGCTTCGCCGGGGTGGTGCTGGTGCTCCGGCCGCAAGGGCACGGTCTGAGCATGGGCGAGGTGTCGGCGTTCGCGGGGGCGGTACTGCTGGCTGTCGCGATGATGTCGGTGCGGTGGCTGGGGGCCACCGAGCCCACGCTGCGCATCCTGTTCTACTACTTCCTGCTGTCCACGGTGATGTCGATTCCGGTCGCGGCGGCGGATTTCCGGGCCGTCGAGCCGCAGGCATGGCTGTGGCTGTTCGCCGTCGGTCTCGCGCAGCTGCTCTCGCAGCTGCTCGTCGTGATCGCCTACCGCTTCGCGCCGGCGGAGAAGCTGGGTCCGTTCATCTACTCGGTCATCGTGTTCACCGCGCTGATCGACTGGCTGTTCTGGGACCATCGCCCCACCGTGTCGACCTACCTGGGGATGGCGCTGGTCATCGGCGGCGGAATGCTCGCCATGCGCGCCAAAAAGACTGCGGCGCAGACTGTTACGACGACCCCGCGGCGGGATCGCGCCTAGCGGCGCCGTCCTTCGCCCCCGCCGCCGCCACCGCCGCCACGGGGCGGCCTCACGATGACGAAGGTCAGGCCCCAGCCGTCGTTGTTGCACCACCAGCAGTAATTGGGGTTGTACGTCGGCACGGAGCCTGGGCCCTGGCCGGTGTTCGCGCCCCGCACGTCCCCCTGCGAGCACACGCTCGTGCCGGCCGAACTGGTGCAGTCCGCTGTCGCCGTGGGCGTGGCAGTGAGTCCGGCTGCGATGAGGATCGGAACGGTAGCGATAGATACGAGCCGCATGGCGGCCTCCTGTGCACGGTCGCGAGCTCCATATCGCGGAACCGTATGTACCGATGGTAAGCCCGTGGCTACACCGCCGAAGCCACTTCGACGGGCGTACTTCTGATGGGCTGCTGTCTGGCTTGAACTCAGGTACTCCTTGGCGGCTGGCAGCGACCCGCGTCTCCTTCGGCCTTCTCGGTCGCTACTGCGCTCTTGGTCGACTTGGCGCGATACATGGCACGGTCGGCTGCCCTGAGCAACAGTTGGCGTTGGTCGGCTGTGGCGGTGGTGACCCCGACGCTGACCGAGATCTGGACCGTGTGGGATCCCACCCCGTACGGCGCCGACAGCAGCGACGCCACGCGCCTCGCAACGACGACGGCTTCCTCGGGGTCGACCTTCGGTAGCCACACCACGAACTCGTCGCCGCCGAGCCGTGCGGCGAGATCCCCTTCGCGTATCGCCCGCTCGAGCCTGCCGGCGACGGCCTGGAGCAACATGTCGCCGACGTGGTGGCCATACGTGTCATTGACGGACTTGAAGTCATCGATATCGATGAACAGCATGCCGCTGCACGCGTCCGGCGGCAGCCGCTTGAGAGCCCGCTCGACCTGCTCATCGAATGCCGTGCGGTTCGTCAACCCGGTGAGGGCGTCATGGGAGGCCGTATGGATCAGTTTCTGGTGGGCGATGCGACGGATGGTCACGTCCTGGAGATGGACGAGATACCGGGGCTCTCTGCCGATCCGGGTGTCGAGTGCCGCCGTGGTGCGCAACCCCCAGAATGCGGTGCCGTCCGGACGCAGGTAGCGAGATTCGGATTCGTGTGCACCGGATCCTGCTTCGGGCAAAGGGGTAACCGCGTCGAGGCCGTGGTCGTCTCCGTGGGCGAAGGTGTGCAGCGGGCGGCCCACGACGTCGCCTCGTTGGCGTCCGAGCATCACACACAGCGCGTGGTTGGCATCCTCGATGACGCCGTCGGCGTCACAGATGGCGATGCCGATCGGAGAACTACTCCACACCGATCGGATCATTCGTGCCGCGGATTCGCGCTCCTCCTCGGCGTCTACGCGAACCGTGACGTCACGCCAGGTAGAACGCAACTGCGCGGGCTCGCCGGCCGCGTCCCGGATCACCTGTGTCGCCACGTCGAGCCACCGATAACAGCCGTCGCGATGGCGCATCCTCACCGTGCGCGGTGTCAGGACCGCCGCGTCGTCGTCATCGCGCATGAGGGCGACGTCATCGGGATGCAAAAGTTCATAGGCGGTGCGACCGATCATCTCCTCCGGCTCGTAGCCGAGGATGTCTCTGGACGAGTTGGACACCCACAAGAACGTGGTGTCCAAGAGCTGCCATGCGGCGATGTCCGGGGCATGCTCCATCAACAGTCTGTGGAGCCGCGCGGAGGCAGCTGACTGCAAGGCTGCGGCGCGCGCATCGGTGATCACCGCGAGCCGGGTCACGACCCGGTTCGGCCGGTCCTCACGAAAGTCGAAGGGGACGCTGTCCACGGTCAACCAGACGTGTTCTCCTGCTGGGTCGTGGCCGAGGCGGTGGACACCCATGATCGCACCACGGACGGGCTGCCCGGTGTCCACCGCCCGGGTCCAAGGTTGATCTTGTCGGCGCAGAGCGACGCCGTCCGCGCCGACGGCTGCCCACCGCGGGTCGGTCGAGTCACGGCCGAGCACTTCGCCGGGCTCGAGCCCCAGAATTTGCTGTACCTGCGGTGTAGCGGCGACGATCTTCCCGGACGCGGCCTGCACGATGACCGCGGCGGCATCGTCGTCGATGTTCAGACCCGCCGCGACCGCTGCCGCAATTGCCTGGGCGGACGTGCTGTCAGCCACCCGTCTGTTATAGCCGATCGACGGAGCCGTAAACCGAGTTGCTCACCGGACATCTCATGTTCTCCAGCGTTAACAGCGGTGGCGTCGATATTTGCGGATTTCGCACATCCCCGTAGCGAAACCCGCGGTGGCTATCAGCGATGTACATCTCGCCGGCGATGGCGGCAGCCCAAAGTCATCTCATCGCCATCCTTTTCGCCACTTGCGATGCCGAATGCCGGTGACGCTCGGCGCGGCCCCTGGCTCTCGGCCTAGCCTCTCGATGCTGCGCCCGGACACGCGGGATCGTCCCCCGAATCGCCCCCTTGTTCTCTACAGTCGGTACGCGGTCCCGCAGCGGCCCGCGGCATGTGCCGACATCGGGGGGACGCAGTGAGCGAGTGGTTGGTCACCCATCTGCCGTCCTGGCTGCTGCTGATCGTGATCGTCGCCTGCACCGCGGGCACCGCCATCGTCGTTCAGACCTTCGTTCGCCGCCGCTTCCCCGGTCTTCGCGGTGAAGAACACAACGACGTCACGAAGTTCGCCTTCGGCGTGGTCGGTTTCGTGTTCGCGTTCTTCGTCGGGTTCGTCGTCTCGGCCATGTGGGGACAGATCAGTCACGCCGACACCGTCGTCAGGACCGAGGGCGCGGCCGGGGCTCAACTCGCCCGAGACTCCCACATCTTCGACGAGCCGGACCGGGACCGGATCCGCCAGCACCTGTTGGAGTACGAGCAGGCCGCCATCACGGAGTGGGACGAGTCCAACGAGGGCAGGACCTACCCCGAGGCGGATCAGGCTCTCAACCGGCTCTACGGCGCCTACGAGAGCGTCCAGCCCCGTACCGACGCCCAAAAGACGCTTCTGGGAACATCATTCAGCAACTTGAACGACCTGAGCAAAGCACGCACCGAGCGCGTGCTGCAGTCCCGCACCGACACAGGACCGCCATGGTCGCTGTGGGCGGTGATCTTCGTGACCAGCGGCCTGCTCCTGGGCTGCGCGATCATCTACGGCGTCGAGAAGCCGGCCAATCACTATGCGATGGTCGCGATCATCGGCACCCTGGTCGGGGCGCAGCTGTTCCTGGTCACCGAGCTCTCGCATCCCTATGTCGGCGCGGTCTCGACGGTCCCCGACCCGCTGCAGCAAGTCATCCACATGCTCGAGGCCGAACCACGGACCTGAGGGACGGCTGTCGCGCTGCCTCACAGGCCTCGCGTCAACGGCCCTGGGGTCGATGCCGAGTCGATGAAACTTCGGTTGACCGCAATCGAACTCGAGACAAGCGCTGACCCCGGCACATGACGAGAGGACGAGTTTCAGCTTCCTTTCGGTGCTACCTCGCCGATAGGCCAGACATCGCTGATCAACGGTGACACGATACGGAAGGTGGACCCCAGCGGGGACAGTGGCGGCGGACTCACCACGGTAGAAGTGCAGTGTGCGTCCTGCGCTACCGCATTGCCGCCGAACTCCAAGTTCTGCAGCGAATGCGGTGTACCGGTCACCCTGGTCAGTCGATCCGCGGAGTACAAGCAGGTGACGGTCATGTTCGCCGATGTGGTGCATTCGATGGACATCGCGGCATCCGTCGGCGCGGAGCGCCTCCGCGAGATCATGACCGACCTGGCTGAGCGTTGTGCGGCGGTGGTGCGCCGCTACGGCGGCACAGTCGGCGGTTTCACCGGTGATGGCATCATGGCGATCTTCGGTGCACCGGCGGCGCTTGAGGATCACGCTGTTCGAGCCTGCCTGACGGCTCTGGGCATTCAGCAGGAGACCACTCGGTTGTCGACGGTGTTGTTACGCCGCGACGGTGTCGATCTTCGGGTCCGGGTGGGCCTGAACTCAGGTCAGGTGATCGCTGGTGAGATCGGGTCAGGGTCGCTGGGGTATGCCGCGATCGGTGAGCAGGTCGGGATGGCGCAGCGGATGGAGTCGATCGCACCGCCGGGCGGGGTGATGCTCAGCGCGTCCACCGCCCGACTCATCGAACACGCCACGGTGCTCGGGGACCCCGAGCTGGTGCGAATCAAGGGCAAGGACCAACCGGTGGTGGCGCGCCGGCTGATGGGGATGGGCCCGCGGGATCCGCTGGCCGGGCGCACGGAGGCGAGCCTGGTGGGTCGGCACTGGGAGATGGCCGTCCTCGACGCGATGGTGGACCGGACGATCAGCGGCCGCGGCGGTGTGGTGAGTGTGGTGGGACCACCGGGCATCGGAAAGTCCCGGGTGGCCCGGGAGGCCGCGGCACTGGCTGCGGCTCGCGGGGCCGACGTGTATTGGACGTACTGCGAATCCCACGCCAAGGACATTCCCTTCGATGTGGTCACGAGGCTGCTTCGGACAGGTAGCGGTGTAGCGGACCTAGATGACCAGGCCGCCCGCGATCTGGCCCATGAACAGGTCCCGGATGCCGACCCGCAGGATCTTCTTCTTCTCGATGATCTACTCGGCATCGCGCATCCGAATGTGCCGCTGCCCCAGATCGACCCGGATGCGCGGCGGCGACGGCTGACTGCGCTCCTCAATTCGGTGACGCTGGCCCGCACTGATCCTGTGCTTTACATCATCGAGGACACGCACTGGATCGACGAGATCAGCGAGTCGATGATCGCCGACTTGCTCGCTGTCATCCCGCAAACGCCGTCGCTGGTGTTGATCACCTACCGTCCCGAGTACGAGGGAGTGCTGATGCGGGTGCACGGCGCTCAGACAATAGCCCTTGGCCCGCTGGGTGATTCGGACACAGGGTCGCTGATCGGTGAGCTTCTGGGATCGGACCCCTCGGTCGGCGAGCTGAGCCAGACGATCGCGGAGCGGGCCGCCGGTAACCCGTTCTTCGCCGAGGAGATGGTGCGTGAGCTGGCCCAGGGCGGGGTGCTGGCCGGCGAGCGTGGTGGCTATATCTGTCGGATGGATGTCGCCGACGTGAGCGTGCCTGCCACGGTGCAGGCGGCCATCGAAGCGCGCATCGACCGGCTGAGCACCGCAGCCAAGCGGACATTGACCGCGGCGTCAGTGGTCGGAGCGCGCTTCGGGGCGGAGCTGCTAGCCGCGTTGGACATCGATGCAGTGGTCGACGAGCCGCTGAGCGCGGAGTTGATCGATCAGGTGCGGTTCACCCCGAGCGCCGAGTACGCCTTCCGCCACCCACTGATCCGCGCGGTGGCCTACGAATCACAGCTCCGATCGGATCGCGCCGAGCTGCACCGGCGCGTCGCGGCGGCGATCGAATCCCGTGACGCGGCTGCGGCTGATGAAAATGCCGCTCTGATTGCGGAACATCTGAAGGCGGCCGGTGATCTGCATGCGGCGTATGGCTGGCATATGCGCGCCGCAACATGGGCCACCTACCGCGACATCGCCGCGGCACGACGAGGTTGGGAAAGCGCCCGGGTGATCGCCGACGCACTGCCCGCCGAGGACCCCAACCGGACGGCGATGCGCATCGCACCGCGCACCATGTTGTGCGGGATCGCCTGGCGAGTCGAGACGAATGTTGCGGGCGAGCTCTTTGAGGAGTTGCGGGATTTGTGCGCCCTCTCCGGGGACAAGTCATCGCTCGCCATCGGCATGGCGGCGTTGGTGATCGATCACGGGTTCCGGGGGCGGATCCGTGAGGCGTCGCGGCTGGCGTCGGAGGCCTGGGCCCTCGTCGAGTCGATCGGCGATGCGACGTTGACGGTGGGGCTGTCCTTTCCGCCGATCTACGCCAAGGTTCACAGCGGCGAGTGGGATGACGCGCTGCGGTGGTCACAAAAAGTCATCGACCTGGCCGACAGTGACCCGTCGAAAGGGAACTTCATCTTCGGGTCTCCGTTGGCGCTCGCCTTGACGACACGGGCCGCGGGCCGGTATTGCCTGGGTCGTCCGGGTTGGTCAGATGACCTGTGTGACGGCGTGGCCATGGCGCGCAGCGCCGACCCGCTGTCGTACGCCATGGTTGTCGCGTACGTCTACTTCCCCGGAATACCGTTTGGCGTGCTCGCAGCCGATGACCGGTCGGTGCGCGAGATCGAGGATGCGCTACCGATTGCCGAACGATCCGGCGACGACATGGCGGTCGTTTTCGCCGCGGCGATACCGGGCCTTGCGCTGGTGCACCGTCACACGGATGCGGAACGTGAACGCGGGCGCAAACTGCTGGAGAGGTCCGTGACCTGATTCTGCGCCGCGGACACAGCCTGAGCGAGTTACGGCTCATCAACATGTACCTGGCACGTGAGAGCGTTCGGAATGGAGATCGCGATAAGGCCATAGCGTCTATGCGCGCCGCCGTCGACCAACTGGATCGCGAGGGACAACTGCTCTCGTGGGGCATCCCTGCCACGGGTGTTTTGGTGGAGACGCTGCTGGACGGCTGCGCAGAGGGTGACGTAGCCGAAGCCGAGGCTGCGATCGAGCGGTTGGCGGCCGCGCCGGCCGATGAGGGTCTCGTGATGCGCGAGATCTGGCTGCTGCGGATGCGGGCGCTGCTAGCGCGCGCACGTGGTGACGACACCGCCTATCGTGACGTTCTGGATCGCTACCGCTCCATGGCGAGATCGCTTGGCTTCGGGGGGCACACCGCCTGGGCCGAGGCGATGGTCGCGAGTGGGGAATAGTAGGTCACGGGGGCGTCGAGCGCCCTCAACCTCATCGGCTGTGGTAACGGTGTTGTGTGACTGTACATTTCGATGCCGGGAGCGCGCCAGCACGCTCGTGACCCCTCTCGGGGCTGGTTCGTCTACTTCCGCATCTACGGCCCGCGCCGCCGTCGAAGAGAGTGACGACGCCGGCATACGGAAGGTGTTCGATACGCACGTGTTCGGCGCCGCAGAGATGATCAAGGCCGTGCTGCCCGGCATCCGCGCCCGTCGCAGCGGAGCGATCGTCGACGTGTCGTCGATCGGCGCCCAGATCACTCCCGTCGGTTCGGGCTATTACTCGGCCGCCAAGGCCGCGCTCGAAGGTCTCAGCGACGCTTTACGCGGAGAACTTGCGCCATTGGACATCTCGGTGACCATCGTCGAACCGGGCGCCGTCCGCACCGACTTCGCCGGCCGATCCCTCACCCAATCCGCGACCATCATCGATGACTACGCCGATACCGCAGGCAAGCGCCGCAAGGAGCACGACAACGAGCAAGAAAAAGGCACCTCCTCGGAGCGAGAAAGTGCCTCTGACCTGTGTCGGGCTGACAGGATTTGAACCTGCGACCACTTGACCCCCAGTCAAGTGCGCTACCAAGCTGCGCCACAGCCCGCGGTGCCTCCCGGGGATCGCCGGTAGGCGGTCGAAAGCCTACCTCAGCCCCCGCCCCGGATCCCAACCGCCCGGCTCTGTCACCGCCCGCGCCTACCGTGGAGCGATGACTGACGACACCCCGCTGTGGCTGTTCGCCGATCAGCTCGGTCCCGCCGTGTACGGCGGTGAGCATGCCCACCGCGAGGTGCTGCTCGTCGAGGCCACCTCGGCGCTGACCAAACGCCGCTATCACCGGCAGAAACTGCACCTGGTGCTGTCGGCGCTGCGGCACGCCGACCGCGATCTGGGTGACCGCGCGACGCTCATCGAATCCGACACCTACACCGACGCGCTGCAGCAGTTCAAGCGCCCCGTGCTCGTGCACCAACCGACCTCCCACACCGCCGAACGTTTCGTCAACCGCCTGCGTGAGCGGGGGCTGGTCGAGGACGTCCTGCCGACACCGACATTCGCGTTGCCGCGCAAGGACTTCCAGGAGTGGGCCGGTCAGCGCACGCGCTTCCGCATGGAGGACTTCTACCGCGATCAGCGCCGCCGCTTCGACGTGCTGATGAACGGCGCCGATCCCGTCGGCAACCGGTGGAACTACGACGAGGAGAACCGCGAGTCCCCGCCCAAGAAGCAGGACCACCTCGAGGTGCCCGCCCCGTACAAGCCGCGCGAGGACGAGATCGACGAGCAGGTCCGCCACGATCTCGACCAGATGCAGCTGGACACCGTCGGCGCCGACGGGCCGCGCCTGTTCGCCGTCACCCCCGCCGAGGCGAAGCGGGCACTCAGCCGCTTCATCGAGCACCGCCTCCCGCTCTTCGGACGCTACGAGGACGCCATGATGGGCGGCGACTGGGCGATGTCGCACTCGCTGCTGTCGGTGCCCCTCAATCTCGGTGTGCTGCATCCCCTCGTCGCCGTGGAGGCCGCCGAGCGGGCCTACCGCGACGGCAAGGCTCCGCTGGCCGCGGTCGAGGGATTCATCCGGCAGATCCTCGGCTGGCGCGAGTACATGTGGCATCTGTACTGGCACTTCGGGCCCGACTACACCGAGAAGAACGAGCTGAAGGCCCGCACCCCACTGCCGCAGTGGTGGGCCGATCTCGACGCCGACACCGTCACCGCGCAGTGCCTCCACCACGCCCTCAAAGGTGTGCGCGACCGCGGCTGGACCCACCACATCCAGCGGCTGATGATCCTGGGCAGCCACGCCCTGCAACGCGGCTACCGGCCCGACGAACTGACCGAGTGGTTCGCCACGGCCTACGTCGACGGCTTCCGGTGGGTGATGCCGACCAACGTCGTGGGCATGAGCCAGCACGCCGACGGCGGCCTGCTGGCCACCAAGCCCTACACCTCGGGCGGCGCCTACATCAACAAGATGAGCGACCACTGCGGTGGGTGCGCCTACGACCCGAAGAAACGCCTCGGTGACGACGCGTGTCCGTTCACCGCCGGCTACTGGGCCTTCACGCACCGCCACCAGGATCTACTCGCCAAGAACATGCGCACCCGGCGGGCGGTCTCGTCGATGGAACGCCTCGGCGACCTCGAGGCCGTCCTCGAACAGGAGTCAGCGCGCGACCGGTTCTGAACTGACGTCCGAGGCGGTGACCTCCGCCGTCTTCGGTGCCTGCGACACGCGCCACGCGTAGACCACCAGTGACGCCCAGACCACGACGATCAGGGAGTAGATGCCCGTCGACCATGGCCACTGGATGTCGAAGAAGTGCACCAGTTTCTGGCTGTTGGTCAGCACGATGACCCCGCCGACCCCCGTGCCCAGCAGCGCCGGGCTGATCCGGCTGACCAGCCAGGCGGCGATCGGCGCGGCGACCACACCGCCGACCATCAGTCCGACCACCACCGGCCAGTTGTCGAGGAACTCGCGTCCCAGCCCGATCAGAAAGCCCAGCGACGCCGACACCGACACCAGGAACTCCGACGCGCTGACCGACCCGATCACGGTCCGCGGCGCGGTCTTGCCCTGCGACAGCAGGGTGCTGGTGGTCACCGGTCCCCACCCGCCGCCGCCCGAGGCGTCGATGAACCCGCCGAAAAGTCCCAGCGGCGCAAGGAATTTCACGCCATGGCGGGTGCCGCGGCCACCGATGGCGATCGGGGTGCGCAGCGAGAAGCGCAGCAGCACATAGGCCCCGATGGCGACCAGGATCGCGGCCATCAGCGGCGCCGCGTGCTCGGTCGACAGCGACGACAGCACCGTCGCACCGAGGAACGCCCCGACCGCCCCGGGCACACCCAGCTTGGCGACCAGCGGCCAGTCGATGTTCTTGAACCTCCAGTGCGACAGCCCTGAGGCAAGGGTGGTTCCGACCTCGGCCAGGTGCACGGCGGCGCTGGCCTGGGCGGCGCCCACACTGGAGAGGACGAGCAGCGT
Organism: Mycolicibacterium psychrotolerans; assembly: GCF_010729305.1. Taxonomy (NCBI): domain Bacteria; kingdom Bacillati; phylum Actinomycetota; class Actinomycetes; order Mycobacteriales; family Mycobacteriaceae; genus Mycobacterium; species Mycolicibacterium psychrotolerans. Next base: position 3,835,233 of record NZ_AP022574.1, read on the forward strand.
GGTGGCGGTGACGCCGAACGCCATGCCCAATGCGCCGTCGACGAGTTGGGCGCCGACACCGACGAGCGTGAAGATCAGAAGCGAACGCATGGTTGCCTTCGGAGGATGCGGTCACCGCGGGTGACCGGACGGACGGGTGCGCGTCAGGGACGCGGACAACACCATTCGTCGAACACCATCACGCGGCGAGACGGCCAGAAGGGCTCCAGAGCGGACACGTCAGACGGTGCGGGCGCCACCAGCGCGCTGTCGACCATCGATTTCCCCATCCCCTCGGATTCGGCCAGCCTACACAGCCAACAACCGGTACAGCCCGATCAGTCCCACCACAACGATGACGGCCCGCAGCGCGTTGGGTGAGAGCCGGCGGCCGTAGTGCGCACCGAGGAACCCGCCGATCAGCGAGCCGATCGCGATCAGTCCGGCCGCCGGCCAGCTGATCCGGTCGAAGGCGACGGTGGTGTAGGCGACCGCCGCCACGATGTTCACGATCAACGACAGCAGGTTCTTGGCGGCGTTCATCCGCTGCATGTCCTCGGGCAGCAGCGCCCCCATCGCGGCGATCAGCAGGATGCCCTGGGCGGCGGTGAAGTAGCCGCCGTAGACGCCGACCGCGAACGTCGCCGCCACCAGCGCCGTCATCCGAGCACCGGAGATGTGGTCGGCGGAGCGGCCGGACGCCTCGGCCCGTCGCCGCACCCAGGTCTGGATCCGCGGCCCGACGACCACCAACGCGAGCGCCAGCACCAGCAGCACGGGGACGACCCGGATGAACACCCTCTCGGGCAGGTGCAGCAGCAGCCACGCCCCGCAGCCGGCGCCGACGAACGAGGCCGGGATCTGCCAGCGCAGCCGGTGCCACTGACCGCGCAGTTCCCGCCGGTAGCCCCACGTGCCGGATACTCCCCCGGCGACCAGGCCGACCGCATTGGACATCGTCGAGGTCACCGGCGGATAGCCCAGCGCCACCAGGGTGGGGAACGTGATGAGCGTGCCGGAGCCGACGAGCGCGTTGATGGCGCCTGCGCCGACGCCCGCGAGGGCGATGAGGATCATGTCGACGACCGGCACTCGACTCACCCTATCGGCGCTTGGCGCCTCTCTTTTCGCGCACCCTCACGTTGATGCGGATGGGGCTGCCCTCGAAGCCGAACGTCTCGCGCAACCGCCGCTCCAGGAACCGGCGGTAGCCGGCCTCCAGGAATCCGGAACTGAACAGCACGAAGGTCGGGGGACGCGAGGTGGCCTGGGTGGCGAACAGGATCCGCGGCTGCTTGCCGCCGCGCACCGGCGGCGGCGTCGCCGCGACGACCTCTTTGAGGAACGAGTTCAGCTGGCCGGTCGTGATCCGCTTGTCCCAGGAGGCCAGCGCCGTTTCCAGCGCGGGCACCAGCTTCTGCACGGCTCGGCCCGTCTTCGCGGAGATGTTCACTCGCGGCGCCCACTTGATCTGCGCCAACTGCAGGTCGATCTCACGGTCGAGCAGGTAGCGGCGGTCCTCGTCGACCAGGTCCCACTTGTTGAACGCCAGCACCAGCGCCCGGCCGGCCTCGACCACCATCGACAGCACCCGCTGATCCTGTTCGGTCAGCGGCTGGGAAGCGTCGATCAGCACGATCGCCACCTCGGCGGCGTCGATGGCGCCGTGGGTGCGCACCGAGGCGTAGAACTCATGGCCGCTGGCCTGCCCCACCTTGCGCCGCAGCCCGGCGGTGTCGACGAAGCGCCAGAGCTTGCCCTCCATCTCGATCAGCGAGTCGACGGGGTCGACGGTCGTGCCTGCAACGTCGTGCACGACCGACCGTTCGTCCCCGGAGAGCCGGTTGAGCAGCGAGGATTTGCCGACGTTCGGCTTGCCCACCAGCGCGACGCGGCGCGGACCGCCGCCACCGCCGCCCATCTCGGAGATGGCGGGCAGTTCTTCGAGCACGGCGTCGAGCAGATCGGCCACGCCGCGACCGTGCATCGCGCTGACGGGGTGCGGTTGACCGAGCCCCAGTGACCACAGGGCGGCGGCGTCGGCCTCCCCGCGGTCGTTGTCGACTTTGTTGGCGGCCAGGAAGACGGGCTTGCCGGAGCGCTGCAGGATCTTGGCGGCGGCCTCGTCGGCGGCGGTGGCCCCGACGACGGAGTCGACGACGAACACGATCGCGTCGGCGGTGCGCATCGCCACCGACGCCTGCTCGGCGACCAGTTGCTGCAGGCCCTTCGCGTCGGGCTCCCACCCGCCGGTGTCCTGCACCACGAACCGCCGGCCGGACCAGGACGCGTCGTAGGAGACCCGGTCGCGGGTGACGCCGGGGACGTCCTGCACGACCGCTTCCCGGCGTCCGAGGATCCGGTTCACCAGCGTGGACTTGCCGACGTTGGGGCGTCCGACGACGGCCAGCACCGGCGGCGGTGACGACGCCTCCTCGATCGCCTCAGCGACGTCCTCGGCCCCGACTTCCCAGTCGCCCTCGTCGACCCACGTGCCGTCACCATCGCTCATCGGGTCGCACCGGCTCTCTGTTCGACGAGTTCGGTCAGATGCCCGATCACCTCGTCCTGGGTCATGTCGCTCGTGTCGACGACCACCGCGTCGTCGGCGGCGCGCAGGGGCGACACCGCCCGGGTGGAGTCGAGGTGGTCGCGGCGCTGGACGTCGGCGAGCACGGCCGCGTAATCGTCGGGGAGTCCGGCCGCGACGTTCTGGTCGTTGCGCCGCCGGGCCCGCTCCTCGGCCGAGGCGGTCAGGAAGATCTTGACGTCGGCATCGGGCAGCACGACGGTGCCGATGTCCCGGCCCTCGACGACCACGCGTCCCGGGCCGTCGGCCAGGGCCCGCTGCAGGGCGACCAGCCGGCTGCGTACCTCGGGGACCGCCGACACCGCCGACACCGCCTTGGTGACGGCGTCACCGCGGATCTCGGCCGACACGTCCTCCCCGGCCAGGTAGGACCGGTCCTCACCGGGGTCGTGCCCGACCGCGAGGTCCACATCGCCCACCGCAGCCGCGATCGCCGCCGCATCGCCGACGTCGACCCCGCGGCGCAGCACGCTGAGCGTCACGATTCGGTACATCGCGCCGGTGTCCAGGTACCGGGCACCCAGTGACGTTGCCAATCCCCTTGCCACCGTTGACTTTCCGGTGCCCGCCGGGCCGTCGATCGCGATCACCGTCGAACGGGTCACAAGCCCACCGCCTTGTACAGGTCGCCGATCTCCTTCTGGGTCAGCACCCGGATGCTGCCCGGCCGCTGGTCGCCGAGCGTGACCTCACCGATGTCGGTACGGACCAACTCCCGCACCGGGAAGCCCACCTCCGCCAGCAGGCGGCGCACGATGCGTTTGCGTCCCTCGTGCAGGGTGACCCGCACCAACGACTTGCCCGGCACCGTGTCGACGACCGCGAAGTCGTCGGCGCGCACCGGGCCGTCGTCGAGTTCGACGCCTGCGCGCAGTTTCTTGCCCAGCCCGCGCGGTACCGCACCGAGCACCGTGGCCAGATACGTCTTGGGGACTTCGTAGGAGGGGTGCATCAGCCGGTGCGCGAGCTCGCCGTCGTTGGTCAGCAGCAGCAGACCCTCGGTGTCGGCGTCCAGCCGGCCGACGTGGAACAGCTTCTTGTTGCCGCGGACCCGATGCTCGACCAGGTCGCCGACGCAGGGGCGGCCGCGGTCGTCGGACATCGTCGAGTGCATTCCGCGCGGCTTGTTGATCGCGAGGTAGACGCGGTCGTCGTCGACCGCGATCCGTGCGCCGTCCACCCGGATCAGCGACGCCTGCGGGTCCACGCGGGTGCCGAGTTCGGTGACCACCACGCCGTCGACCTCGACGCGGCCGTCGCGGATCATCTTCTCGGCGACCCGCCGGGACGCGATTCCCGCCTGGGACAACACTTTCTGCAGACGCACGCCGTCGTCGTCGGTCATCGTCAGTCTCGATCCACGTCGAAGGAGGCCCCGGCCTGCGGGGTGGGTGTGCCGTTGAGCTTCATGAAACGTGGCTCTTCACTGAGGGTTTCGCTGATGTCATCGATGACGTCGACGTCGGGCAGCAACGGGGCGATGTCGGGCAGGTCGGTCAGCGAGGACAGCCCGAGGCGTTCGAGGAACAGTTCGGTGGTGGCGAAGGTGACCGCGCCGGAGTCCGGGTCGGTGCCCGCCTCGGTGATCAGGCCGCGCGCCAGCAGCGTGCGCATCACCGCGTCGACGTTGACGCCGCGCACGGCGCTGACCCGGGCGCGGGTCACCGGCTGGCGGTAGGCGACGACGGCCAGGGTCTCCAGCGCGGCGCGCGTCAACCGGGACCGGGCGCCGTCGAGGAGCAGCTTCTCCACGTACGGGGCGTACCGGGCGCGGGTGTAGAGGCGCCAGCCGCCGCCTGCCTCACGTAGATCGATGCCGCTCGCCCGGGCCGCGAGGTCGGCGGCCAGCGCGTGCAGCCGCTCGGAGATCCGGCCGGGCGCCTGGTCGGTGGCGGTGGCCAGCGCGTCGACCGGCACCGGGGTGTCGACGACCAGCAGCAGCGCCTCGAGCACGGCGTCCAGTTCAGCCGTGTCCAGTTCAGCCGTGCCCAGGTCGGCGCCGGGCTCGGTGTCCGGCGCTGCGTCGTGCTCGGTGTCTACGGGAGGACCTTCTGTCATCGTCTTTCTGTTCCGCGTTATTCGGCGTCCGCGGTCGCCAACTGCTCGCTGTTGGGCCGCTCCCCGGTCCACGAAATCTGGAGCACACCAAGCGGTTCTGACTGGTCGAATGCTACCGCCCGCGCTCGATACAGTTCGAGCAGCGCCAGGAAGCGGCCGACGATCTCCATCGGCATCCGGCAGTCGGCCACCAGATCTGCGAACGAAGCCCAGTGGCCGATCCCCCGGTCCTGCAGCATCGACATCAGATTGGCGGCCTGCTCGGGCACCGAGACCGGCACTTGGTGGAGGTGCTCGGTGCCCACCGTCGGGACCGGCCTCGGAGTGAACGCGGTGGCCGCGATCTCGGCGAACCGGGCCGCGTCGACGCCCAGCATCACCTCGGGCAGCAGCTCGGAGTAGCGGTCCTCCAGCGCCACGGCCCGGGGGTAGCTGCGCAGCGCGGCCGACTCCAACTCGGCGAACATCACCGCGACGTGCTTGAACGCGCGGTACTGCAGCAGCCGGGCGAACAGCAGGTCCCGTACCTCGAGCAGCGCGAGGTCCTCTTCGTCGTGCACGTCGCCTGCGGGCAGCAGCCGGGCCGCCTTCAGGTCCAGCAGGGTGGCGGCGACCACCAGGAACGAGGTGGTCTCATCGAGGCCGAGGCGGCTCCCGATCTCCTTGGTGTAGGCGATGAACTCGTCGGTGACCTGGTGCAGCGCCACTTCGGTGACGTCGAGCCGGTGGGCGAAGATCAGCTGCAGCAGCAGGTCGAACGGGCCCTCGAAATTGCTCAGCCGAACCTGGAATCCGGTCGATTTGTCGGCGGACTGGGCGGGATCCGGGGGCCCGCTCACGCGCCGAACCGGTGGATGACCTCGCGCGCCAGCGCCCGGTACGCCTCGGCCCCAGCCGATTTCGGCGCCCAGGTGGTGATCGGCTCGCCGGCCACACTGGTCTCCGGGAAACGCACGGTGCGGGTGATCACGGTGTCGAACACCAGGTCGCCGAAGCGTTCGACCACGCGGGCCATCACCTCGCGAGAGTTGACGGTGCGCGGGTCGTAGCGGGTGATCAGGATCCCGCTGATCGACAGCTTCGGGTTGAGCCGGTCGTGCACCTTCTCGACGGTGTCGGTGAGCAGCGCCAGGCCGCGCAGCGAGAAGTACTCGCACTCGGTCGGGATGATGACGCCGTCGCTGCAGGCCAGCCCGTTGACCGTGAGCAGGCCCAGCGAGGGCTGGCAGTCGATCAGCACGTAGTCGTAGCGGTCGAGCACCGGGTAGAGCGCGCGGGCCAGCGACTGCTCCCGGCCCACCTCGTTGACCAGCTGGATCTCGGCCGCCGACAGATCGATGTTGCTGGGCACCAGATCCAGGCCCGGCACCCGGGTCGTGATCAACACCTGGTCGATCGACACCCTGGGCTCGACCAGCAGGTTGTAGACCGTGTTGTCCAGCTCGTAGTGCGGCACGCCCAGGCCCGCCGACAGGGCGCCCTGCGGGTCGAGGTCGACGAGCAGCACCCTGCGGCCGTACTCGGCCAGGCTGGCGCCCAGGTTGATCGTCGAGGTGGTCTTGCCGACCCCGCCCTTCTGGTTGCACATCGCGATGACCTTGGCCGGTCCGTGCGAGCTGCGCGGTGCCGGATCGGGGATCTCGCGGGGAAGGCGGCCGGTCAGGCCGGGTGTCGGTGCGGGGTCGATGGTGCCGGTGTCGTCGCTCATACCGGACCGTCGCTGGTCAGGCATCCTTGCGGCGTGGCGGACATCGCGGCAAGTTTAACGGTGAGCATCGCGCTGGTGAGGCAGACCCGCAGGCGAGATCGCCGCGAGTGTGCGCAGGCTTCGTAAGCTGGACCGTATGGGACTGACTCAACGGGTGCCGGTGCTGCGTTGGGCGCGCCTGGCACTGGGCATGCCGACGTTCGTCCGCACCGGCCAGATCGGCGACGGGCGGGAAGCCGCCTGCGCCGCGTTCGTCGAGTCCATCGCCCCGCGCGGGGACATCGATGCCGCGCTCTCGGCGATCGACACCTTCGCCCGCCGGGAGGCGATGCTGGTGAACATCGGCGACGAGAAGGGGCCGCTGCTCGATGCCGCGGTGCGCCGGGCGGCACCGGCGCTGGTGCTCGAACTCGGGACCTACTGCGGATACAGCGCACTGCGCATAGCGCGCGCAGCGCCCACCGCACGCGTGGTCTCGGTCGAGTTCTCCGCCGCGAACGCCGACGTCGCGCGGCGCATCTGGACCCACGCCGGCGTCGCCGACCGCGTCAGCTGCGTGGTCGGCACCATCGGCGACGGTGGCCGCACCCTCGACGCGCTGACGGGCGACCACGGCGTCAGCACGGGCAGCGTCGACGTGCTGTTCATCGATCACGACAAGAACGCCTACCTGTCCGATCTGCGGACGATCCTCGACCGTGGCTGGCTGCACCCCGGATCGGTCGTCGTCGCCGACAACGTACGGGTCCCCGGAGCGCCCGGGTACCGCGCCTACATGCGCCGGCACGAGGGCACCCGGTGGCGGACCGTCGAACACAAGACGCACGTCGAGTATCAGTCGTTGCTTCCCGACCTCGTCCTGGAGTCGGAGTTTCTGGGGCCCGCTACCGCGCCCGGGGATGGGCGCCCGCCCACACCTCCCGCAGCGCGTTGACCGTGACCATCGTGTAGATCTGCGTGGTGGTCACCGACGCGTGGCCGAGCAGTTCCTGCACGACGCGCACGTCCGCGCCGCCCTCGAGCAGGTGGGTGGCGAAGGAGTGGCGCAGCACGTGCGGTGACACCGTGGCGGTGACGCCGGCACGGTCGGCGGCGTCCTGGAGCACCTGCCATGCGCTCTGCCGGGACAGCCGTCCGCCGCGGGCGTTGAGGAAGATCGCCGGGGCGCCGCGGCCGCGCCGGGCCAGCTCCGGACGCGCCCGCACCAGGTAGGCCTCCAGGGCGGCCACCGCGGGGCGGCCGATCGGGATCAGACGCTGCTTGCCGCCCTTGCCGCGCAGCAGCACCGACCGGGCGTGTAGGTCGATGTCGTCGACGTCGAGGCCGACGGCTTCGGAGATTCGCGCGCCGGTCGAGTACAGCAGTTCCAGCAGCGCCCGGTTGCGCAGCGTCAGCGGCCCGTCGGCCTCGCTGTCACCACCCGCGGCCTCGAGCAGGGCGAGCACCTCGTCCAGCGACAGGCTCTTGGGCAGCCTGCGGCTCGGCGTGGGCGGTTTGACCTCCCGCGCGACGTCGATGGCGGCGATTCCTTCCGCGGCGGCGAACCGGTGCAGGCCGCGCACCGCGATCAGCGCCCGGGCCGCCGAGACCGCCGAGAGCGCTGGCACGCCGTTGTCGGGGTCGCCGCGGCGCAGCGCGACCAGGAACTCGCTGACATCGGCTTCGGCCGCGCCCGCCAGGTCAGAGACGCCCCGCGACGTCAGGTGCTCGGCGTAGCGCCGCAGATCGCGGCGGTAGGAGCTCAGGGTGTTCGCCGCCGCGCCGCGTTCGATCGCCAGGTGGTCGAGGTACCCCTGGATCTGATCGTCCAGGGTGGAGCCGACCGACGAGAACGTCTGGGTCACGCATGTCCCTTCCTCCGTGCGAACGCCGTGGGCCTGTCGGTCCACGGTGCGTCGACGGCGCGCAGCGCATCGATGCCGGGCATCGCGTGCGCGGCCAGGATGCCGGCGACGGAGATCGAATTTACGATCTCCCCCGAGTACACCTTGGCGACGGCCTCGTCGAGCGCGACACGCTCGACGGTGAGGTCGGCTTCTTCGTGTTCGGATTCGGGGCGGCCGACGTCCCGCAGGCCGGTGGCCAGGAACACCCGCACGCTCTCGTCGCTGAAACCGGGCGCGGAGTCCAGGTCGACCAGCGTGTGCCACGTCTGGGCGGTCAGCCCCGCCTCCTCGGTGAGTTCGCGGGCGGCCGAGACGTGCGGCGGCTCGCCACTCATGTCCAGCAGGCCCGCAGGCAGTTCCCACAGCCGCCTGCCGAATGCGTGCCGGTACTGGTAGACCAGCACGATGCGGCCCTCGTCGTCGAGGGCGACCACGGCCACCGCGCCGTAGTGCTCGACGATCTCGCGCCGCGCCGTCGACCCGCCCGGCATGCGCACCTCGTCGGCGCGCAACGCGAAGATGTTGCCGACGTAGAGCGTCTCCGAGCCGGCGACGGCGAAGTCGTGGTTGCCGGGCTGCCCGTTGCCCGTGCCCCCGTCAGCCACGGGCAGGGGCGTCTTCGAGGGCGTGCTCCACACCGTTGGCCTCGGCCTCGGCGTGCTCCGGGATCTCCGGCATCTCGACGGGCAGCCGTTCGGCGTTCTTGTAGTCCAGCGACGCGCCGACGAACGCGACGAACAGCGGGTGCGGCCTGGTGGGCCGGCTCTTGAGCTCCGGATGAGCCTGGGTGCCGACGATGAACGGGTGCACGTCGGGCGCGTACTCGACGAACTCGACGAGGTGGCCGTCGGGCGAAGTGCCCGAGAACCGCAGGCCGCTCTCGGCTATCTTGTCGCGGTAGGCGTTGTTGACCTCGTAGCGGTGCCGGTGCCGCTCCGACACCTCGGTCGCCTGATAGGCCTGCGCCACAATGGATCCCGGCGTCAGCGCAGCCGGGTAGGCGCCCAGTCGCATCGTGCCGCCCAGGTCGGCCTCGCCGGCGACGATGTGCTGCTGGTCGGCCATCGTGGAGATCACGGGATCCGGGGTGTCGGGGTCGAACTCCGCGGAGCTGGCTTCGGTCAGACCCACCGACCGCGCGGCCTCGATGACGATGCACTGCAACCCGAGGCACAGGCCCAGCACCGGCAGACCGCGCCTGCGCGCGTAGCGGATCGCGCCGATCTTGCCCTCGATGCCGCGAATGCCGAAGCCGCCGGGGATCAGCACCCCGTCGACGTCGGCGAGTGCGGCGGCCGCGCCCGGGTCGGTTTCGCAGTCGTCGGAGGGCACCCAGCGCATCTCGACGCGGGCGTGGTGGGCGAAGCCGCCTGCACGCAGCGCCTCGGCGACCGACAGGTACGCATCCGACAGGTCGATGTACTTGCCCACCAGGGCGATTCGCACGGTCTCACGCGGCTCGTGCACCCGTCGCAGCAGGTCGTTCCACTGCGTCCAGTCCACGTCGCGGAACGGCAGATTGAGCCGCCGTACCACGTACGCGTCGAGCTCCTCGCGGTGCAGCACCTTGGGGATGTCGTAGATCGACGGCGCGTCGGGGGTCGAGATGCACCCGTCGATGTCGACGTCACACATCAGGGCGATCTTGTTCTTGAGCGGTTCGGGCACGTCGCGGTCGCATCGCAGGATCAGCGCGTCGGGGCTGATGCCGATGCTGCGCAGCGCGGCAACGGAGTGCTGGGTGGGTTTGGTCTTGAGCTCGCCCGAGGGCGCCATGAACGGCACCAGCGAGCAGTGCAGGAAGAAGCAGTTCTCCCGGCCCACTTCGTGGCGCACCTGCCGGGCGGCCTCGAGGAACGGGAGCGACTCGATGTCGCCGACCGTGCCACCGATCTCGGTGATCACCACGTCGGGCCGGTTGCCGTCGGCGTCGGCCTCGGCCATCGCCAGCACGCGGTTCTTGATCTCGTCGGTGATGTGCGGGATCACCTGCACGGTGTCGCCGAGGTACTCGCCGCGCCGCTCCTTGGCGATCACCGTCGAATACACCTGCCCGGTGGTGACATTGGCGTATCCCGAGAGGTTCCGGTCGAGGAAGCGCTCGTAGTGGCCGACGTCGAGGTCGGTCTCCGCGCCGTCCTCGGTGACGAACACCTCTCCGTGCTGGAAGGGGTTCATCGTGCCCGGATCCACGTTGAGATACGGGTCGAGCTTCTGCATCGTCACCTGCAGACCACGGGCGGTGAGCAGTTGACCGAGGCTCGAGGCGGTGAGGCCCTTGCCGAGGGAGGACACCACCCCACCGGTCACGAAGAGGTGTTTGGTGGCTGTCAGCGGGTGCTTGCGCAACGGCTTCATTTGGCCTGGCACGGAACCCCACCCTAACACCGACTCCGACACCGCGTCGCTGACACGCGGGCGGCAGGCCCCGCTACTGCGGCACGGTGACGGCGGACGCGCCCTGCCCGGTGCCGTACTGGCCGGGTTTGCCGTTGTTGATCAGCGCGCTCAGCGCCAGCACGGTGGTGATCCGCCCCGATTCGCGGTCGACGTCGTCGACGGTGCTGACGGTGCTGTTCAACGCTTTGTCCGAGCGGGTGACCGCCACCGCGGAGGTACCGGAGGCGGCGCCGTCGCGGCCGGCGAGCACGACGCCCGAGCCGTGCGGCGCCAGCCCGGCGGCGAACCGGGCCACGGTGGCGCCCTGGTTGCCCGCATCGTCACCGAGGGCGCCCCCGGTGACGATCAGTGCGGTGTCGGCGGCTCCGATGCGCTCGGCGCCGTAGGTGATGAACCCGGTGTCGCGCAGCGCGGTCAGCACCGTGTCGCGCTGGTCGTCGTTGACGGGCGGGCGTTTGGGGTCCCTGTCGATCAGCAGCGCGATGCCCAGGAGGTCACCGGCCTGCGAGCCCTGGTCGACGGTGGTGGTGCTCAACTGGGTGCCCGCGGGCACGATCGGTGAATTCACCACCGACAGCAGCTTCTCGGCGGAGTTGGCGTCGACGAACTCCTGGGTCAGGCCTACGGTGCCGGTCACGGTGCCGCCGGCCTCGCTGACGAGCCGGGAGAGCGCGTCGATGTCGTCGTCGTCGGCATCCGGGGTGCGGAACAGCACCACCGATTTGTCCGCGAGGCTGCCGCGCAGAATCCGCGGCGCCATCTGGGCGTCGAAATCGCCTGCTGCGCTCAACTTCTCGTTGAGCGCATTGCGGTCCTCGGTCAGCGAGTCGATCTCGGTCTGCATCTGCGCCTTGTCGTCGCGCAGTCCGGACAGCACGGTGTTGGACAGCAGCCCGGAGCCCAGGGCGATGCCGATGGCCAGCGCCAGGAACACGGCGGCCAGCGAGATGGCGTGCGAACGCAGCGAGATCACGGCGTCCCTCCTACGAGACCAGACCCTGCACCCACAGCAGGAACTGGTTCCAGGTGTGGGTGATCCACTCGAGCACGGCGGCGTCGGCGCGCGACACCCACAGCGCGGCGATGACGGCGATCAGCATCGCCAGCACCAGCAGCGCGATCGCCCCGCCGGAGACGCGGCTGCGGTACAGCGTGGCGACGGCTTTGGCGTCGACGAGCTTCTCCCCCACCTTCAACCGGGTCAGGAAGGTCGACGGGTTGCTGCGCTGACGGGTGCGGTCGAAGAACTCCTCGATGCTGGCGGTGTGCCCGACGGTGACGATCAACGAGGCGCCGTGGTGATCGCAGAGCAGCAGCGCCAGGTCGGCCGCCGATCCGGCGGCCGGGAACGTCATCGCACCGACGCCGAGGTCCTGGATGCGCTCCAGTCCGGAGGCGTGGCCGTCGGCGTCGGCGGGCAGCACCACCTGGGCTCCGCAACGCAGTGCCTCGGTGCTGATCGTGTCCGGGTCTCCGACGATCAGCGCCGGCCGGTAGCCGGCCTTGCGCAGGATGTCGGCCCCGGTCCCGACGCCGACCAGCACGGGCTGGTACTCCTTGATGAACGGTTTGAGCGCCTTGAGGTCGGCTGCGGCGTGCGGTTCCTCGGCGACGATCACGACGTGCCTGCGGTTCAGGTCGACGTCGATGTCGGGGATGCCGATGCCGTCGATCAGCAGGGGGCTCTCGCTGCGGATGAACTCGATGGTGTTCCCGGCGAACGCCTCCAGGTGGGCGACCAACCCGCCCTTGGCCTCCTGCATCAGCTCGTGGATGTCGGCGTCGGTGCGCTCGGTGCCGAGGATCAGCCGACGGTCCCCGGAGTAGACGCCGCCCTCGTTGATCCGGATGCGGGCGCCGTCCTTGACCTTTTTGAAGACCTCGGGGCCGGTGTCGTCGACCAGGGTGATGCCGTTGGCGACCAGCACCTCGGGCCCGAGGTTAGGGTAGCGCCCCGAGATCGACGACGACGCGTTGACGACAGCCGCGATGCCGGCCTCGACCAGTGCGTCAGCGGTGACGCGGTCCAGGTCCTGTGCGTCGATGACGACGATGTCGCCCGGCGTCACCCGTCGCAACAGCCGGTCGATGTCGCGGTCCACACGGGCGGTGCCGGTGATGCCCGGCCGTGAGCCGGCGTTTCGGGAGAGCAGCGCTGACATCTTCATGGGCCGATTCTTGCCAGCAACCCTCCGGATCTGTCGGAGGCGCGCCGTAACATCCGCCCCAGAAGTCTCCTTCTGCCTCAGCAGTCACATAGCTCACGTGGTGAACGCCTGGAACAGTTCGACCAGGTTTCCGGCGGGATCCACGGCCAGGGCCTGCCGGCCGCCGCGTCCCTCGATGACGTCACCGCGGAAGTCGACGCCGGCGCCGCGGAGCGCGTCGACGACGGAATTCAGATCATCGACCCTGAGCTGGAACCTGTTCCAGCCGCCCGGTTCCGGCAGTCCGTCCGGCAGTCGCCGGCCGGCCCCGCCCCCGCCCTGCGGAGCGTTCAGCAACAGAGCCAGATCTCCACGGTGGAGCATGGCAAAGCCGCGTCCCGGGCGCATCACCACCTCGAAACCGAGATTTTTCGTGTAGAACTCGACAGCATCATCGACGTCGTCGACGATGTAGCGCACCCCGAAGTCGGTCATCATCGCACCTCCATCGGTTTACGATACGACTCTGTCCCACAGAAGGACAAGATGTCCCAAGGTAATGAGAGGACCGCGCATGAGCAGTGCCCGAGGCCGGCTGCCCGATCCACGGGTCGAGCACTCACGTCGCGCCATCTGCCGCGCAGCCCTCGACGAGTTCGCCGACAGTGGTTACGCCGGGTTCCGGATGGAATCGGTCGCGGCCCGCGCCGGCGTCGGGAGGAGCACCGTGTACCGGCACTGGCCCGATAAGGCGGCGTTGGTCGCAGACGCCCTGGACAGCGTTCATCAGCAGCCGGACCCTGCGCGCGAGACCGCAGGCAGCGCGCGAGCGCGGGCCGAGATCCTGCTGAACCATCTCGCGCGGGCGTTGACCGAATCAGCGGTCGCGGCATGCATTCCCGCGTGGATCCACGCGGCCGCGAACGACGCGGACTTCCGCGACCGCCTGCACCGGTTCTCGGCGCAGCGCCGTCAACGGCTCACCGACACAATCGCCGCAGGAGTCGCCGAGGGCGAATTCTCCCCGACAGTCGATCCGGAGACGGCGTCGGTCACGCTGTCCGGCGGTGTGTTCTACCGGTGCCTGATGACGCCCGAAGCTCCCGACGCCGGCTTCGTCGCGGACCTTCTCGACACCGTCCTCGGACGCTGAAACTCAACCGGCGTCGACGCGCTCGTTCCGGGCCGCATCCAGGAGTTCCCGCGCGTGCGCGCGCCCGCTGTCGGATTCACCGAGACCCGCCAGCATCCGCGCCAGTTCGGCCACCCGGTCGTCGTCGTCGAGGCGGCGGACCCCGCTGGACTTGGCCCGGGACTTGGTGCCCGCCGTCTCCCCCTCGATGACCAGGTGCGCGTCGGCGTAGGCAGCCACCTGGGGCAGGTGCGTCACGACGATCACCTGGTGGGTGCGTGCCAGCCGCGCAAGCCGGCGGCCGATCTGGACCGCGGCTCGTCCGCCCACGCCGGCGTCGACCTCGTCGAAGACCATCGTGGTGCCCTCCGTCGACACGGCGAGCACCACCTCGAGGGCGAGCATCACCCGGGACAGCTCGCCGCCGGAGGCGCTCTTGTGCAGCGGCAGCAGGTCCGATCCGCCGTGCGCGGCGAACCCGAACTCCACGGCATCGACTCCGTCGCGTCCGGCGTGCACGGTGTCTCCCGAGGCCAGCGTCAACGGCGCGCTGTCGTCGGGACGCGCCGGCAGCGGACCGACGGAGATCGTGAACTGGGCGCCGGACATCGCGAGCCCGGACAGCTCCGCGGTGACCGCCTTGGACAACCCCTTGGCGGCCTTGACCCGGACCTTGGTCAACTCCGCCGCGGCGGCTGCCACCGTGCCCTGCAGCTCCTCGACGCGGCGCGCGAGGCCGGCCAGCGTCTCCTCGGACACGTCGAGTTGGGCCAGGCGCTCACGCGACGTGCGTGCCCACTCCAGCACCCCGTCGATGTCGGGGGCGTATTTGCGGGTCAGCGTCCGCAGCTCGGCCTGCCGGGCCAGCTTTCCCTCCAATGTGCTTGCGTCGCTGGGCAATTCGGCGAGGAAGCCGCCCAGCTCGGCGGACACGTCGGTGAGCACGGTCAGCGCCGTGTCGAGCTGGCCGGCCAGCGACTTGAGCGCCGCGTCGTCGGTGTTCTCCAGCGCCGAGCGGGCCTGGCCGACGGAGTCCGCGGCCGAGAATCCCTCGCCCGCCACGTCGTCGCCGAGCCCCGACAGGGCGGCACGCGCGGTCTGCACCGCCTCGCGCAGCGCATCGAGTTCGGACAGTCGCCGGATGTCGGAGACCAGCGACTCGTCCTCCCCGGGTTGCGGCGCGATGACGTCGATCTCGTTGAGGCCGAACTGGAGCCGGTCGGCCTCCTGCGCCAGTTCGCGGGCGCGGCGCCGCCGTTCGTCCAGGTCGCGCCGGGCCGAGAGCCACTCGTCGCGCAGCGCGCGGTAGCCCTGCAGCTGCGCCGAGACGTCGGCGTACCGGTCGAGCGCAGCCCGCTGCTGGTCGGGACGCATCAGGCGCAGCTGATCGTTCTGGCCGTGCAGCGTGAGCAACTCGCTGGTGAACTCGCTCAGCGACTTCGCAGGCACGCTGCGGCCGCCCAGGTAGGCGCGCGACGGTCCGTCCCGGCTCACCGAGCGGGCGGCGATGACGCTGCCGTCGTCGTCGCGCTCCGCGCCCGAGGAATCGAGGATGGCGTCCACCTGCGCGACGACATCACCCAGATCGTCGGT
This sequence comes from Mycolicibacterium psychrotolerans, assembly GCF_010729305.1. NCBI lineage: Bacteria > Bacillati > Actinomycetota > Actinomycetes > Mycobacteriales > Mycobacteriaceae > Mycobacterium > Mycolicibacterium psychrotolerans. The sequence continues at coordinate 3,850,726 of NZ_AP022574.1, forward strand.
GACGAACCGGCCCTCGACCACCGCCTTGGCCGAGCCCGACCGCACCCTGGCCGGATCGGCACGCGCGCCGCCGAGAAGGTGCAGGCCCGTCACCACCATGGTCTTGCCCGCACCGGTCTCGCCGGTCAGCACGGTCAATCCCCCGTCGAACTCCGCGGTCGCGGCGCTGATGGCGCCCAGCGACTCGATCCGAATCTCGGCTAGCACTACTGTCCGCGCCATCCTGTGACCGGCAACCGGAACTTGCGCACCAGCCGGTCGGCGAACGGCGCACTGTCCAGCCGTACCCATTTCAGCGGGGTGCCGCAGCGCGTGACCTCGAGCCGGCCGCCGGCGGGCAGCACCATCTCGCGGCGCCCGTCGCAGAACACCAGCGCGTCGTGGCCGCTGGCCTCGATCTCGATGGCGATCAGCGCGTGCGGGCTGGTCACCATCGGCCGGGCGAACAGGGCGTGCGCGTTGTTGGGCACCACGATGATGGCCTCGAGGTCGGGCCACAGCACCGGCCCGCCCGCCGAGAACGCGTACGCGGTCGAACCGGTCGGTGTCGAGACGAGCACCCCGTCGCACCCGAACGACGACACCGGCCGCCCGTCCACCTCCAGCACGACGCCCAGCACCCCGAGCCGCGGCCCTTTCTCCAGGCTGGCCTCGTTGAGCGCCCAGCCGCGGTCGAGCAGTTCGCCGCCGGCCCAGACGGCCACGTCGAGCGTCATCCGCTCCTCGACGCGGTAGTCGCGCCGGATGATGTGGTCCAGGACGGTGTCGATCGAGTCGGCCTCGGCTTCGGCGAGGAAGCCGATCTTGCCGAGGTTCACCCCGAGCACCGGGATCTCGACATTGCGGGCGAGCTCGGCCGCCCGCAGGAAGGTGCCGTCACCGCCGAGCACCAGCACCAGCTCGCATCCCTCGGCGGCACGCTGGTCGGCGTCGACGACCTCGATCTCGACCCCGAGGGCGCGCATGTCGTCGGGCGCGAGGTGCAACGGCCCGCGGTCGACGGCCTCGGCGGACAGCACCCGCAGCGCTATCCCGTTGTCGCTCAACACCTTCTCGACCCGACGGGCGACGTCGGTGGCCTCCTCGCGGCCGGTGTGCACCACCAGCAGGATGGTGCGTTCGAGCGTCATTGGGGACCCTCCTCGACGGCACGGCGAATCGCGGCGGCGAGCGCGTCGCCGTGCAGGGGATCCGCCGTGTCGGCTCGTAGATGCAGGAAGTACTCGACATTGCCCGCGGGGCCGGGCAACGGACTGGCCGTGACCGCCACGGCAGACCAACCCAGCTGGGCCGCTCGTTCGGCGACCGATCGGACCGCGTCGGCGCGCAGCAGCGGGTCGGAGACCACGCCGCCTGCGCCCACTCGGTCCTTACCGACCTCGAACTGCGGCTTCACCATGGGAACGATATCCGCGCCGGGAGACGCGCACGCGGTCAGCGCGGGCAGTACGGTCGCCAGCGAGATGAACGACAGGTCGGCCACGATCACCTCGACCGGCCCGCCGATGGCGTCGCAGGTGAGTTCTCGGACGTTGGTCCGCTCCATCACCGTGACCCGGTCATCGGTGCGCAGCGCCCACGCCAGTTGGCCGTAGCCGACGTCGACGGCCACGACGTGCCCGGCACCGCGGGCCAGCAGGACTTCGGTGAATCCACCGGTCGAGGCGCCTGCGTCGAGGCAGCGCCTGCCCGCGACGTCGACACCGAACGCGTCGAGCGCACCGATCAGTTTGTGCGCCCCGCGTGACACCCAGGACGGTTCGCCGGCGTCCTCCACGGTCAGGTGCGCGCTGACCGCGATGGCCGTCGCCGGTTTGGCGGCCCGCATGCCGTCGACGCTGACCCGTCCGGCACCGATCAACTCGGCGGCCTGCTGGCGGGACCTCGCCAGCCCGCGCCGGACCAGCTCGGCGTCCACACGAGCTCGCCGCGTCACGCGGATCAGCCTTTCTCGACCGATTCCAACGCGCGCACCAGCACGTCGTGCGCCTCTTCCAGGCGGGCGGCCACGGCATCGAGGTCGGCGGCCGTGGGCTCGGTCGGCTCACTCAGGAGTTCGGCGACGTGGGCGCGGATCTGCTCGGGGTCGGTACTCATGTCGTGGTTCACGCTAGTCGATGGCGTCCGACAGCAGCGACCACCGCCGGGCGGCCTGTCGCGCTGCGTCGTCGGCCGCTACGATCCGCCGCCGGCCCGCGGGCGTGTCCGCCGCCCAGACCGCGGCGGCGATCGCCCGCACGATGGACAGGGCGTCGCCGGGATGGTCCCCGGTGGAGTGCACGGAGACCGCGTCGCCGTCGAGGTCGACGCGCCACGCCGGGTGCGGCCCGACGCGCAGGGTGTCGGTGTCGTCGGACAGGGCGCGGAGGTCCTCGGCGAGAAGATGCGGTCGCTCGTCGGGAACCGCGAAGATCGCGTCCTCGGCGTTGTTGACGCCCGAGAGCACCATCAGGCTGGGCAGCTGCGCGGCGTTGGCGCCCGCGATGTCGGTGTCGAGCCGGTCCCCGATCACCAGCGGTGACTCGAAGTGCCCGCGCGCCAACGCATTCGCCATCAGCACCGGCGACGGTTTCCCGGCCACCTGCGGTTCTCGATCGGTGGCGGTGCGCAGCGCCGCGACCATCGAACCGTTGCCCGGAAGCAGACCCCGCTCCGAGGGCAGCGTCTTGTCCACGTTGGCGGCGATCCACAGCGCGCCGGCCCTGATGGCCAGCGCCGCCTCGGCGAGAGCGGGCCACGCGGTCTCCGGCGAGTGACCCTGCACGACCGCCACCGGCTCGTCGGCGAACTCCCGAACGGGCGTCAACCCGACTCCGCGGACCTCCTCGGCCAGCGCGTCCGTGCCCACGACGAGCACCTTCGCGTTCTGAGGGAGTTGTTCGGCGAGCAGCCGGGCCGCGCTCTGCGCACTGGTGACGACGTCGTCGGGCGCAGCGGTGAAACCGAGCTCGCGCAGATGGTCGGCGACCTGGGCGGCGTCGCGCGAGGCGTTGTTCGTCACGAACAGCACCCGGGACTGCACCGAGGCCAGCGTCTCGACCGCACCGGTAGTGGGTTCCTGGCCGCGGAACACTGTCCCGTCGAGATCGAGCAGCAGGCAATCATGCTGCTGCGCAAGTGTGCTCACGTCAGGACAGCTCCGTGATGCGCTCTTCGGCGTCGGTGACCCCGTCGGCGTCGGCGGCCGCGGCCTTGAGGAACCACTGCAGCGCCTCGTCGGCGCGCCCGAGCGCCAGCAGCGTGTCGGCATAGGCGTAGAAGAGCCGGGCGGCGGTCTGACCTGTCCGCGACTGGTCCAGCTGCGGGGTGGACAGGACCGCCAGCGCCTGCTCGTGCTGCCCCAGATCCGAACGGGCGCCGGCCACCACGATGCGCAGCTCGTCGGCGTCATCGCCGGTCAGCTGCGCGGCCTCGGGGCTGCGGGCCAGCTCGATCGCCCGCTCGGGCCTGCCGACCCCGCGTTCGCAGTCCGCGATCAGCGCGAGAAGCGGCGATTTACTGCCCATACGGCGGGCCGCCCGCAGTTCGGCAAGCGCCTGCGCCCAGTCGCCGCAGGCGTAGGCGGCGATGCCGACGGCTTCGCGCACCGCGGCGATACGGCCGGAGCGGGCACGAGCCGCGCGGGCGTGCTCGAGCGCTGCCTCGGGGTCGTCGTCGAGCAGGTCGCCGGCGGCGACGAGATGACGCGCAACGGCGTCGGCGGTGGCCCGATCCAGTGTGGTGAGTTCCCCCCGGATCTCCGGAGAGAGCTGGCGGGCTTCGATCTCGGCGGGAATCGGCGGTCCCGCTGGAGTTCTCGTGTCGTCGTGGGTCCGGGGCTGGGCGGAACGGGCACGCTGGGGTCCCGACGTGCGCGGCGCCGAGCGCTGATCGCGCCGCGGCCCTTGCCGGTTGCCGGCCGAACCGCCGCGCTGGGGCCGACGGTCGCCGCGGCCGTCCTGATTGTCGTGGGACACGACAAAAAGGATACGGCCAAAAAGGGCGGGGCCACAATTGACGAATTGTCGGGGCAATTCCTCGGAAATAGGAAATCGCCCCCCGCCAAATGCGGGGGGCGATTCCAATGTGTGTTCGGCGGTGTCCTACTTTTCCACCCGTGTGGGTAGTATCATCGGCGCTGGCAGGCTTAGCTTCCGGGTTCGGGATGGGTCCGGGCGTTTCCCTGCCGCTATGGACCGCCGTAACTTTATTCACTCGTTTTTGAGTGTGAACTCTTTGTGTCCCCTGTTGGTGTTATTGGTGGTGGGGTGTGGGTTGTTTGTGGTGTGGTTGCGAGGTTTTGTTGTTGTTGTAAGTTTTCGGCCGGTTAGTGCCAGTTCCCTGCGACCATTGCTGGTCTTGTAGGTCTGGTCTATCGATCCCGTGGTCTGCGGGGGGCCTTATCCCACTTGAATGGGTGAGAAGCCTGGTCTTGGAGGGGGTTTCCCGCTTAGATGCTTTCAGCGGTTATCCTGTCCGAACGTGGCTATCCAGCGGTGCCCCTGGTGGGACAACTGGTGGACCAGAGGTTCGTCCGTCCCGGTCCTCTCGTACTAGGGACAGATTTCCTCAAGCTTCTGACGCGCGCGGCGGATAGAGACCGAACTGTCTCACGACGTTCTAAACCCAGCTCGCGTGCCGCTTTAATGGGCGAACAGCCCAACCCTTGGGACCTGCTCCAGCCCCAGGATGCGACGAGCCGACATCGAGGTGCCAAACCATCCCGTCGATATGGACTCTTGGGGAAGATCAGCCTGTTATCCCCGGGGTACCTTTTATCCGTTGAGCGACACCCCTTCCACTCAGAGGTGCCGGATCACTAGTCCCGACTTTCGTCCCTGCTTGACGTGTCAGTCTCGCAGTCAAGCTCCCTTGTGCACTTACACTCAACACCTGATTGCCGTCCAGGTTGAGGGAACCTTTGGGCGCCTCCGTTACTTTTTAGGAGGCAACCGCCCCAGTTAAACTACCCACCAGGCACTGTCCCTGAACCGGATAGACGGTTCGAGGTTAGAGGCCCAATACGATCAGAGTGGTATTTCAACAACGACTCCACAATCACTGGCGTGACCGCTTCACAGTCTCCCACCTATCCTACACAAACCGTATCGAGCACCAATACCAAGTTGTAGTGAAGGTCCGGGTCTTTTCGTCCTGCCGCGCGTAACGAGCATCTTTACTCGTAATGCAATTTCGCCGAGTCTATGGTTGAGACAGTTGAGAAGTCGTTACGCCATTCGTGCAGGTCGGAACTTACCCGACAAGGAATTTCGCTACCTTAGGATGGTTATAGTTACCACCGCCGTTTACTGGGGCTTAAATTCTCCGCTTCACCCCCGAAGGGGTTAACAGGTCCTCTTAACCTTCCAGCACCGGGCAGGCGTCAGTCCGTATACATCGTCTTGCGACTTCGCACGGACCTGTGTTTTTAGTAAACAGTCGCTTCTCACTGGTTTGTGCCACCCCACTCCGCTTGGGCCGCAAGGGCTTACACGGTACAGGGTCCCCTTCTCCCGAAGTTACGGGGGCATTTTGCCGAGTTCCTTAACCATAGTTCACTCGTACGCCTCGGTATTCTCTACCTGACCACCTGTGTTGGTTTGGGGTACGGGCCGTGTGTGCGCTCGCTAGAGGCTTTTCTCGACAGCATAGGATCACCGAATTCGCCTCACTCGGCTATGCATCACCTCTCAGGATATGTGAAACCCGGATTTGCCTAGGTTTCTCCCTACAGGTTTGCCCCAGTATTACCACTGACTGGTACGGCTGCCTTCCTGTGTCACCCCATCGCTTGACTACTACCACCGAAGGTCCCGCGCAGCCCCAGAAACCCTTTGACCCGAAGGTCGCCGGTGATTCTGGTTTTGGGCGGTTAGTACCGGTGATTCATCAGGGACGCTCACACACGGGTACGGGAATATCAACCCGTTGTCCATCGACTACGCCTGTCGGCCTCGCCTTAGGTCCCGACTCACCCTGGGCGGACTGGCCTGGCCCAGGAACCCTTGGTCTTTCGGCGGGCAAGGTTCTCACTTGCCTTATCGCTACTCATGCCTGCATTCTCACTCCCACACCCTCCACCACTCGATCACTCGGCGGCTTCACCGGATGCAGGACGCTCCCCTACCCAGCACACACAAGGTGTGCTGCCGCGGCTTCGGCGGTGTGCTTGAGCCCCGCTACATTATCGGCGCACAATCACTTGACCAGTGAGCTATTACGCACTCTTTCAAGGGTGGCTGCTTCTAAGCCAACCTCCTGGTTGTCTTCGCGACTGCACATCCTTTTCCACTTAGCACACGCTTAGGGGCCTTAGCCGGCGATCTGGGCTGTTTCCCTCTCGACGCACGGAGCTTATCCCCCGCCGTCTCACTGCCGCATTACACCGTGTCGGCATTCGGAGTTTGGCTGACGTCAGTAACCTTGTGAGGCCCATCGGCCATCCAGTAGCTCTACCTCCGACACGAACACTGCGACGCTGCACCTAAATGCATTTCGGGGAGAACCAGCTATCACGGAGTTTGATTGGCCTTTCACCCCTACCCACAACTCATCCCCTCAGTCTTCAACCTAAGTGGGTTCGGGCCTCCACGCGGTCTTACCCGCGCTTCACCCTGGCCATGGGTAGATCACTCCGCTTCGGGTCCAGAACACACCACTACACCACACACTGTTGTGTGGATACGCCCTATTCAGACTCGCTTTCGCTACGGCTACCCCACCCGGGTTAACCTCGCGACATGTCCCTGACTCGCAGGCTCATTCTTCAAAAGGCACGCCATCACCCCACGACAAGTCGAAGGCTCTGACGGATTGTAAGCGCACGGTTTCAGGTACTCTTTCACTCCCCTCCCGGGGTACTTTTCACCATTCCCTCACGGTACTAATCCGCTATCGGTCACTGAGAAGTATTCAGGCTTACCGGGTGGTCCCGGCAGATTCACAGCAGATTCCACGGGCCCGCTGCTACTCGGGGAAAACATTCCACAACAGATGACGGGTTTTCGGTTACGGGGCTCTCACCCGCTCCGGCAGACCATCCCAGGCCACTTCACCTAACCCACCATTTTCTCACTGTCGCCCATCACGGCGGTGATGAGAAGAAACGCCCCACAACACCGCACACACAACCCCCGCCGGGTATCACATGCACACGGTTTAGCCATCCTCCGCTTTCGCTCGCCACTACTCACGGAATCACTTTTGTTTTCTTCCTACGGGTACTGAGATGTTTCACTTCCCGCGTTCCCCCGACACCTATGTATTCAGTGCCGGGTGACACGACATCACTCGTGCCGGGTTTCCCCATTCGGACATCCTCGGATCCACGCTCGGTTGGCAGCTCCCCGAGGCATATCGCAGCCTCCCACGTCCTTCATCGGCTCTCAGTGCCAAGGCATCCACCATGCGCCCTTAAACACTTACAACACAAAACCAAAAAAATGAGTCATCACCCACACACACCCACAAAGGGACGCGCGCAGGTATCAGAAAAATTTGCATTACAACCGGACACACCAGCCCACAAAAGCCAGCGCATCCAGATGCTCGCAACCACTATCCACAAATCAAACACCACACCCCACCACCAAAGCAGGGCAACAACACGACCCAATCCCAGCCCCGCCCACAACAGGCGAGACAGGGAACCAACGGGCTGTTGTCTCAAAGCCCAATAGTGTGTCTGATGGCCGCGCACCGAAAAACCCAGCCGAAGCTGAATCCCGTTCCGGCACATAAATGTTTGTCGAGTGCACCCGACGCGCCTCCACTACAGAGACCCGCCATCCAACGAATCGCCTGACACTCCCGAACTCCCACACGATGCGGGCGGGCCCAGGTCTCGTGGTGCTCCTTAGAAAGGAGGTGATCCAGCCGCACCTTCCGGTACGGCTACCTTGTTACGACTTCGTCCCAATCGCCGATCCCACCTTCGACGGCTCCCTCCCACAAGGGGTTAGGCCACCGGCTTCGGGTGTTACCGACTTTCATGACGTGACGGGCGGTGTGTACAAGGCCCGGGAACGTATTCACCGCAGCGTTGCTGATCTGCGATTACTAGCGACTCCGACTTCACGGGGTCGAGTTGCAGACCCCGATCCGAACTGAGACCGGCTTTGAAAGGATTCGCTCCACCTCACGGCATCGCAGCCCTTTGTACCGGCCATTGTAGCATGTGTGAAGCCCTGGACATAAGGGGCATGATGACTTGACGTCATCCCCACCTTCCTCCGAGTTGACCCCGGCAGTCTCTCACGAGTCCCCACCATAACGTGCTGGCAACATGAGACAAGGGTTGCGCTCGTTGCGGGACTTAACCCAACATCTCACGACACGAGCTGACGACAGCCATGCACCACCTGCACACAGGCCACAAGGGAACCGACATCTCTGCCGGCGTCCTGTGCATGTCAAACCCAGGTAAGGTTCTTCGCGTTGCATCGAATTAATCCACATGCTCCGCCGCTTGTGCGGGCCCCCGTCAATTCCTTTGAGTTTTAGCCTTGCGGCCGTACTCCCCAGGCGGGGTACTTAATGCGTTAGCTACGGCACGGATCCCAAGGAAGGAAACCCACACCTAGTACCCACCGTTTACGGCGTGGACTACCAGGGTATCTAATCCTGTTCGCTCCCCACGCTTTCGCTCCTCAGCGTCAGTTACTGCCCAGAGACCCGCCTTCGCCACCGGTGTTCCTCCTGATATCTGCGCATTCCACCGCTACACCAGGAATTCCAGTCTCCCCTGCAGTACTCCAGTCTGCCCGTATCGCCCGCACGCCCACAGTTAAGCTGTGAGTTTTCACGAACAACGCGACAAACCACCTACGAGCTCTTTACGCCCAGTAATTCCGGACAACGCTCGCACCCTACGTATTACCGCGGCTGCTGGCACGTAGTTGGCCGGTGCTTCTTCTCCAGGTACCGTCACTTGCGCTTCGTCCCTGGCGAAAGAGGTTTACAACCCGAAGGCCGTCATCCCTCACGCGGCGTCGCTGCATCAGGCTTGCGCCCATTGTGCAATATTCCCCACTGCTGCCTCCCGTAGGAGTCTGGGCCGTATCTCAGTCCCAGTGTGGCCGGACACCCTCTCAGGCCGGCTACCCGTCGTCGCCTTGGTAGGCCATTACCCCACCAACAAGCTGATAGGCCGCGGGCCCATCCCACACCGCAAAAGCTTTCCACCACACGCCATGAAACGCGCGGTCATATTCGGTATTAGACCCAGTTTCCCAGGCTTATCCCAAAGTGCAGGGCAGATCACCCACGTGTTACTCACCCGTTCGCCACTCGAGTACCCCGAAGGGCCTTTCCGTTCGACTTGCATGTGTTAAGCACGCCGCCAGCGTTCGTCCTGAGCCAGGATCAAACTCTCCAAACAAAAACCCCCAGGACCAAACCCAGGCAGAATTCGAATCAGAAAAATCCGATCACAAAACAAAAGACACCAAAACTGGCATCTGTAAAAAACGTTGCGCCCCCAAACGGGAAAATGCGGACACAACAAAAAACAACAAACAAAAACCACCAAACACACTATTGAGTTCTCAAACAACACCGCCGACTGACCGCGCACAGATCCCGCGGCGAAAGGCCGCGATCGCTGGTGCGGGCAGATGAGGACTCTCACCGAAGTGAGTGACCCTCTGGGAGTCGGCCGCGCTCTCCGGGCTGGGCCCGTGTCGCAGCGACTCCGATAAGTTACGTCAGGGATAACTCCGAGTCAAATGGCCTGCTAGGGCGTGTCTTTCGACCGGGAACCCAGCGCGCGCACCCCAAGGGTGCGTTGACTCTCGAAAGGCTCAACGCACCGGCCGGCACCTTTGTTCCCAAGCCGGGCGCAGCGCTCTGACCAGGGCATTTGGCCCCGCATGCTCATCCAACGCGTTCCACCCCGGCGATGTTCCGCTTGCCGCGGCGCAGCACCAGCCACCGGCCGTGGAGGAAGTCCGAGGGCTGCGGAACCCACTCGTCTGTGGCGATCTTCACGTTGTTGACCGACACTCCGCCCTCGGCGATGGTCCGCCGGGCGGCGCCCTTGCTCGCCGCCAACCCGGTGGCGACCAGCAGGTCGGTGATCGAATCCGGTCCACCCGGGGCGATTTCGGTGACTTCCCCGCTACTGGCCTCGCGCAGCGCTGCCGCCAGCGTCGGCTCGTCGAGGTCGGTCAGCTCGGCTCGGCCGAACAGGGCCTGGCTCGCGTGTTCCACCGATGCGGTCGCCGCCGCACCGTGCACGAGCGTGGTCAGTTCGCGAGCCAGCCGGCGTTGGGCCGCGCGTTCGTGCGGCCGTTCGCCGGTCGCCGTTCCGAGGTCGGCGATCTCCTGCGCGGAAAGGAAGGTGAACCACCGCAGGTACGGGACGACGTCTACGTCCGCGGTGTTGATGAAGTACTGGTACCAGGCGTACGGACTGGTCATGTCGGGGTCCAGCCACAGGCTGCCACCGCCGGTGGACTTCCCGAACTTCTTGCCCTCGGAGTCGGTGACCAGCGGCGTGGTCAGCGCGTGCACTCCGGCGCCGGTCTTCTGACGCACCAACCGGACGCCGGCGATGATGTTGCCCCACTGGTCGGATCCACCGATCTGCAAGGTGCACCCGTGGCGCTGGTGCAGTTCGACGTAGTCGTTGGCCTGCAGCAGCATGTAGCTGAACTCGGTGTAGGAGATGCCGTCGCCCTCGAGCCTGCGGCGCACGGTGTCGCGGTCGAGCATGACGTTGACCGAGAAGTGCTTCCCGACATCGCGCAGGAACTCGATGGCCGACATCTGCCCGGTCCAGGACAGGTTGTCGGCGATGACGGCGCCGGTGGCCGAACCGTCGAAGTCGACGAAGCGCTCCAGTTGCCCGCGGATCCGGTCTGCCCACTCGGCGACCGTGTCGGCGGTGTGCAGCGTGCGTTCGCCGACGTCGCGGGGGTCGCCGATCATGCCGGTCGCACCACCGGCCAGGACGATCGGCCGGTGTCCGGCCTGCTGGAAGCGCCGCAGCGTGAGCAGCGGGATCAGATGCCCCGCATGCAGGCTCGGCGCCGTCGGGTCGAACCCCGAGTAGGCGGTGACGGGGCCCGCCGCCAGAGCGTCGGCGAGTGCGTCGCGGTCGGTGGACTGGGCGATCAGCCCGCGCCAGTCCAATTCGTCGAGAATGTTGCTGCCCACGGCGTCGATCTTCCCGTACTAGTCGCTCTGGCCAGGAGCGGGTGCCCGTGGGCTGCGCCGGTAGGGCGAGACCTCCGGCCGGCCCGACACCCAGAAGCGCCACGGCCGATCCGCCGCCTTGCTGACCCCGGTCCGCGGACCGGCCGCCGCGCTGGGCGGTTGGCTCAGTGAAAGCCGCACTGGCGCAACGGGGTCGAACAGGTCGAGGCCGTTGTCGGCCATCTCGATGCCCAGCGCCGAGCACAGATTGCCCGGCCCGCGGGCCAGCGCCGACTCCTTGACGAGCTCTCCTCGCCTGCTCCACGCCACGTCGGCGCCGTCGTCGATGACCGCTGCGCGAAGCAACACCGCGCCCGCGACGCCGTCGGTGGCGCACACCACGTTGGCACACACGTGGATGCCGTGGCTGCGGTAGGTGTACAGGTGACCGGCCGGCCCGAACATCACCGTGTTGCGTCCGCCCGGCCCACGGAACGAGTGCGACGCCGCGTCGGGCCACGGTCCGTCGGCCGGCCCGCCGTACGCCTCCACCTCGACGATCACCGCGCTCACCCCGCGGGCGGTCAGTCGTGAGCCCAGCAGCAACTGGGCGGCACTGACCGGGTCGACGGCGAGCCGCTCGGCGCTCACGTCAGCGTCCGAACACGTCGCGCAGCGCTTCGGCGACGACGCGGTAGGCGACGTCCTCCTCGGGATGGACGCCGGGAAAGAAGTAGAACCCGTGCGGCATCCCCTCCGGAAAGTAGTCGACAGTGCGTCCGCCGGCGGCGCGGATCCGGTCGGCGAACGCCCGCGCGGAATCGACGATCGGGTCGTGGGTGCCGGCGACGACGACGGTGAGCGGGTAGCCGGAGAGGTCACCGTCGATGGGGCTGACCCACGGATGGTTCCAGCGTTGCGCGCCGACGTAGGCGCCGCGGATGAAGCCGGCGAATGCCATGTCGTAGACGATGCCCCGCGGCGCCAGCGCGAGAAACGACGGCCACCGTTCGAATTGGAAGTCGGCGAACGCGCCGAGCATCACCACGCCGTCGGGGACGCGCACCCCTTCGTCGCGGGCCCGCAGCGGGATCGCGGCCGCGAAGTTCGAGCCGGCGGAGTCGCCCGCGACCACCACGTGCGCCGGGTCGCCGTTGAGCTCGGGGGCGTGTCGGGTCACCCAGCGGTAGACGTCGAACGCGTCGTCGAGCGGCACCGGGAACATGAATTCGGGCGCGGAGCGGTAGTTCGCCGAGACCACCAGCGCGTCGTTGGTGTCCGCCAGCTTGCGCGCGAGGAAGTCGCAGTCCTCCGAGGATCCGACGGTGAATCCCCCGCCGTGGAAGTAGACGATCACCGGCAGAGGCGTCTGCCCCGACCTGACCGGACGGTAGAGCTGGCAGCGTGCGACGCCGTCGCGCACCGGCAGGTAGACCTGATCGACCGCGACGTCGGGCACCGCTTCGGCGCCGGACGCCGGCACCAGCGCCGGGTCGGGTTGCCGTCCGTCGCCGATGTAGCCCGACCGCACCGGCGCGATCATCAGATCGCGCAACGCGACGGGACGCCGGTTGTTGGCGATCACCCGGTACATCGGCATCGCGGGATCGCCAGGGTCGACATGGGACAGCCCGTCGATCGGGACCGGTGCGGTGACATCGACCGAGCCGGCCGGGATGACCCGCAGCGAATCTGGCACCACCGTCGACATCCTACGGACGCTCTTGACACGGTTCCGTACGCGGCGCACTATTCATCACATGATGAGTTCATCAGTCGATGAATTACCGCCGGGGCCAGTCGACGCGGCGATCGACATCGCCGATCTGCGCGTCCGCCGCGGCGGACGCATTGCGCTGGACGGCGTGACGCTGCGTGTGGCGCGCGGCGCCATCACGGGCCTGCTGGGTCCCTCCGGATGCGGCAAGACGACGTTGATGCGCAGCATCGTCGGCACCCAGATCGTCTCGGCCGGCTCGGTGACCGTGCTCGGGCTGCCCGCGGGCTGCGCCGAACTGCGGCATCGCGTCGGCTACGTCACCCAGAATCCGACGATCTATCCGGACCTGCGGGTCGTCGACAACGTGCGCTACTTCGCCGCGCTGTACGGCAGCGAGCCGAGCGACGTGGACGACGCCCTGGCGGCCGTCGGTCTCGACGACTTCCGCCGGTCCCTCGCCGGCAACCTGTCCGGTGGCCAGCGGACCAGGGTCTCGCTGGCCTGTGCCCTCGTCGCGCAGCCGGAGGTCCTCGTGCTGGACGAGCCGACCGTCGGCCTGGACCCGGTGCTGCGAGCCGATCTGTGGGACCGCTTCGCCACACTCGCGCGGCACGGGACGACGCTGCTGATCTCCAGTCACGTGATGGACGAGGCCGACCGCTGCGAGGACCTTCTCCTCCTGCGCGACGGCAGGCTCCTGGCCCACACCACACCGACCCGACTCCGAGAGGACACCGCATGTCAGTCGTTGGACGAGGCGTTCCTGTCCATCATCCGGCGCGACATCGCAGCCGCACCGGCCTGAGCGCGGCGAGCCCCCGCGCCTTTCTCGCAACGACGGTACGCATCCTGCGCCAGGTCGCCGCCGATCACCGCAGCGTCGCGATGATCCTGCTCGTCCCCAGCCTGATCATCACGCTGATGTACTTCATGTTCGACGACATACCGACCCGGCCGGGCGTGCCGTCCCCGTTCGACAACGCCTGCCTGGTCATGCTGGGCGTCTTCCCCCTCATCGTGATGTTCCTGATCACCTCGATCACCATGCAGCGCGAGCGCGTCTCCGGGACGCTGGAACGCATCCTGACCACGCCGCTGCGCCGCCTCGATCTGCTGGCCGCATACGGCACGGCGTTCTCGCTCGCCGCCGCCGCACAGGCGAGCCTGGCCTGCGTCGTGTCGTTCTGGCTGCTCGGTCTCGACACCGCGGGCAACCCGGCGTGGGTGTTCGCGATCGCGATCCTCAACGCCGTGCTCGGCGTCGGACTCGGCCTGCTGTGCAGCGCCTTCGCGCGCACCGAGTTCCAGGCCGTGCAGTTCATGCCGCTGGTCATCGCGCCCCAACTCCTGCTGTGCGGCATCATCGTGCCGCGCGAGCAGCTGCCCGACTGGTTGCAGTGGATCAGCAACGCGATGCCCGCCAGTTACGCTCTGGAGGCACTCCGGCAGGTCGGCGCCCACACCGAGCTGACATCGGTGGCCGTGCGCGACGTCGCGATCGTCGCCGGCTTCGCGATGGTGGCGCTCGGTCTGGCCGCGGCGACATTGAGGCGAAGGACACCGTAGGCGACGTGACGACCGACCAGGACCGCAAACGCCCGGGACGGCCGCCCGGCACCTCGGACACCCGCGACCGCATCCTGGCCGCTGCTCGAGACCTGTTCGCGCGCAACGGGATCGACAGCACCTCGATTCGCGCGATCGCCGCCGCGGCCGAGGTGGATCCCGCGCTGGTGCATCACTATTTCGGCACCAAGACGCAGCTGTTCGCGGCCGCGATCCACATCCCGATCGACCCGATGACCGTGATCGGCCCGCTGCGCGAGGTGCCGGTCGACCAGATCGGACACGTGCTGCCGTCGCTGCTGCTGCCCCTGTGGGATTCGGAACTGGGTAAGGGTTTCATCGCCACGCTGCGTTCGATGCTGGCAGGCAGTGACGTGTCGATGGTCAGATCGTTCCTGCAGGACGTCATCACCGCCGAAGTCGGCGCCCGCGTGGACGATCCGCCGGGCAGCGGCCCGATCCGGGTGCAGTTCGTCGCGTCCCAGCTGGTCGGGGTCGTGATGGCCCGCTACATCCTCGAACTGGAACCGTTCCGATCGCTGCCCGTCGACCAGGTCGTCGAGACGATCGCACCGAACCTGCAGCGATACCTGACGGGTGACCTGCCCGGGCTCCCCTAGGCCTGATCCGCCGCGCCGGCAAGACGCCGATGCTCGTCGTCGTCGACGGTGACCGCCTCGTCGACCAACAGCACCGGAATGTCGTCCTCGATCCGGTATTTGCGGTGCAGACGCGGGTTGTACAGGCAGTTGTCGATGTACAAGAGCGGCCCCCGATCCTCGGGGCACACCAGCAGCGACAGCAACGCGCTGTCGAGGGTCATCCCGTCCGACCGGGCATCGGGAAGATGTTGTCCCCGGGGTCCTTGATCATCGGATTGCCCGGTCCCCAGCCCGGCCCCATCGGCGCCTGCACGATGCCGGGCGTGGCCGGCGGTGCCACCGCAGGCTGCTGGACCTGGTTGGCGGATCGCATCTGCAACTTCCGCTGGTAGACCAGGGTCTGCTCGAGTGCCGCGATGAGCGGTGCCTGATTGGGACGCTTGTCCAGGGCCGCGGTGATCGCTTCCCTGTTGGCAGCCGACGGCTTGAACCCTTGGCCGCGCAGGATCAGGACCTGGTGGATCAGCTTGGACAGCTGCCCGCCACCGGCGCCGAGGTCATACTCGTTGGCGATGATGGCGAGTGCCTGGTCGGCCGTCATCGGCGGCTTCTGACCGTCGGTGGACGGTGCGGGGACCGGATCAGCCAGCGCCGCAGGTGCCGACATACCGGCCGCGAGACCTCCGACCAGCGCGGCACCTGCCACTGCGGTCGCGGTGGCGCGGCGCCAGTTGCGTGGTGACATCAATCCTCCTAGGAGTCGCCAGCGCGAGCCTAACAGTGCGGCTCAGGCCGGGCATCACTGCCGATTTCCTGCGATCTCGCTGCGCACGGCAGTGGTCAACCGCTTGTACCGATGGGTATCGGCGTCCCGGTACCAGGCGTTACGGGACGCCTTCGGAATGCCCTCGGCCTGCAGCGGGCCTGCCAGCGGGCGATAGGTCGCCGTCAGCGTCATCTCATTGACCACGTGCACGATGTCGGGGGCGGCGCCGACGGGAAGATCGGCCAGCGCCTCCGAAAGATCGGCCGACGGGACGCTGCCCCCCGGACGCAGGGCCAGCGCGGTGACCGCGAGCGTCTCGGAGCCGGCGGGGACGGCGTAGGTGAGGGCCATGTCCACCGCGTCCAGCTGGCCGACCGCGTCGTTGACCGTGGCCGCGAAGACCGGACCGCGGGCCGTGTGGATCACCGCGGCGCGGTTGTCGACGAGCCAGTAATCGCCGTCCTCATCCCGACGGAACAAATACTCCGTGGACACCCAGGTGTCGGCGGGGGCGAACACCCCGCGCTTGACCGATGCCAGCGGGTCGACCGGGCCGCGCGGATGAGCGAGCAGCATCCCGACCTCGTTGACCTCGGCGCGCCGGACGAACCCACGGTCGTCCTCGAGGATCAGGTTGTCCTCGGGATCGTAAGCGGCCAGCGCGATCTCGCCGCCGCCGGGCAGCGGCCTGCCCTTGCTGCCCCTCTTCGCGCCTGCGACGTTGGCCAGCACCGCCTGTCCGTCGGTGGTGGCGAAGAACTCGACGACGGTGGCCGGCTCGAAGGTCTCGACGACCCGCTTCCACAGCCCGACGGGCATACCCGAGCCGATGAACACACGCACCGGGTGGCTGCCCGTCAGCGAGAAGGCCGGGTCGTCGATGACCTCCCGCAGCATCGCCCACGTGTAGGACACCACCGTCACGCCGTACTGCCGGATCTCCTGCAGGAAGCGGTCGGGGCGCAGCTCGCGGGACAACGCGATGCGAGCGCCGGCCACCACCGCCCCGCCCAGGCTGACGAGCAGACCGGACTGGTGGTGCAACGGGGTCAGGCAGTACACGGTGTCGTTGCGGCTCAGGTTCGCCGCCGAGGCGGTGCCGAATGCCGACAGCGCCCATCGGTAGTTGGTGATCTGGCGCGCGACGAGCTCGCCGCTGATCGTGCTGAACGCGACGAACGCGAAATCCCGGGCCAGGCCGGGGTTGGGCCGGTACCACCCGGGCAGGTCGACGCGGTCCGGGTCGATCTTCTCCATGTCGATCACGTCGGCGTCTTCGGGCAGGTGCAGGTCGCGCGATTCGCCGCCGCCGAGCACCAGCACACGCGTGTTGAGTGTGCGCGCGGCCTCGAGATTGCTGGGGTCGGTGATGATCTCGGTGACCGCACCCAGCCGTGCGGCTTCGACGAGATCGGCGTCCGAGGGCATCAGCACTGCGACGGCGCCCAGCCGCGACAGCGCGGCGATCGCGACGAGCGCGCTGGGCCGGGTCTCCATCAGCAGGCCCACCCGGGCGCCCTGTCGCACACCGACGTCGATCAGCCCGCGCACGACGTTGTTGATGCGCCGGTCGACGGCCTCGTAGGTGTGCACGCGGCCGTCGAACAGCAGCGCCTCGCCTTGGGGGACGTCGCGCGCCTGCTCACTCATGATGCGGCCCAACGAGATCCGGGTGTGGTCGTTGACCTGGCCGAGACGGGCGAGTCGCGGCAGGGTGCGGGCGGTCTCGACGGCCAGGGTGCGCGCCGACCTGTTGGCCGACACCAGCGCGCCCGCCGCGGATTTGGCGAGGCTGAACGCCATCTCGGTGGCGGCGGTCGCGCCGTGCGCCAGCCGGGAGGTCAGCGACACCCCGTTGTCGTTGGGCTCGCCCGGCTGCAACGGCATCGGTGTGACGCCTTCGGGCATGCCACCGCCACCGTCGAGCCAGCGCACCCACTGCGCGACGGTCGGCCAGGTCTGGCTGGATGCCTTGGATCCCACCACGAGTCCGAAATGGCCTGCGCGGATGAGGAATTCGTAGACGTCAGCCTTCGGGGCGGCCCGCTTGATGCCGCGCACGGATGCCGGCTGCCCGATGTCGTCGACCTCGCCGATGACCGCGAGCACCGGGCAGTCGATATCGGAGAGCGTCACCAGATCGCCGTGGACGGAGAAGCCGCCGGTCATCATCCGGTTGTGGGCGACGAATTGTTTGAGCAGTTCGGAGATCGCCGGACCCGACCACGCGATCCAGCCCTCGGAGGCCAGGAACCGGCGCTGCTGTTCGCGCGGCAGCAACGCTTCCCGGTCGTGCAGCTGGCGAAGGAACTCCAGCCGCGACTGGGCGGTCTTGATCGGGTCGAGCATCTGGAAGCCGGTGCGTGCCATCCACCCGGGAATGTCGATCCGGTTGAAGACGTGGTCGGCCATGAAGTCGGCCGCGACGGGCGCCAGGCTCGCGGGCAGGTTCATCGGGAGCGCGGCGAGCGTGTCCACCGGGGAGCCGAACGCGATGATGCTCGCGAGATCCTTCGATCGCCGGTACGCCGCCGACTGGTAGGCGAACATGCCGCCCTGGGAGTACCCCGCCAGGTGTACGTCCCGGCCGGTCACCGTCTTGACAGTGTCGACGGCTTCGCTGAGCGCGACGACGTGGTCGGCCAGGTTGCGCTGCATGCCGCCCTCGACCTTGTCGGGCGACCCGAAATCGATCACCCACGGGTCGACGCCGGCGCGGTGCAGGATGCCCACCGCGCCGTCCTGGCGGGTGACGTCCCACATGTCGGCCGACATCATCATCGGATGCACCATCAGCACCGGCGGACCCGCGGGCTTGGACCCGGGGCGGGTGTCGGGCGGAAAGTAGCGGCGCAGCCGGTACATCGGGACGCTCTCGATGATCTGGAACGGCGACGGCACCGAGCCGGTTTCCAGGCCGCCGTAGCGCAGCACCTCGAGACCGTTCTGAGCAGTGGCGACCAGCCGGCCCACCGGTCTGGTTATCGCCGACAGATGCACCAACGCGCGCTCCCCTATCGCTGACCCCGCATCGCCTCGTCCCCGACTGCAGACGTCATCATGGCACAGGACCCGCCTATCATCGGCGGCTGATGGCAAACCTGATCAACCTGGAAAAGGCGACCGTGGGCTACGGCACCCGCACGTTGCTCGACGCCGTCAGCCTCGGAGTCGAGGAAGGCGACGCGATCGGCGTGGTGGGCCGCAACGGCGACGGCAAGACCACACTGCTGAAGGTGCTGACCGGTACGCAGGCGCCGGATTCCGGGCGGGCCACCCACACCTCCGGTCTCTCGGTGGGATACCTGCGGCAGTCCGATGACTTCGCGCCGAACGAAACCGTGCGCGACGTGATCGTCGGCGGCCGGCCCGACCACATCTGGGCCGCCGAACCGGACACCCGCGCGGTGGTCGAGCATCTGCTCGCCGAGGTGCAGCTCGATGCCGCGGCGGCTGCGCTGTCCGGTGGCGAGCGGCGCCGCGTCGCGTTGGCCGAGGTGCTGCTCGGTGGCCACGACGTGCTCGTGCTCGACGAACCCACGAACCACCTCGACGTGGAGGTGATCGGTTGGCTGGCAGGGCATCTGAGCGCGCGGCCGGCGCGGGCGCTGGTGGTGGTCAGCCACGACCGCTGGTTCCTCGACGCGGTGTGCACCAGCACGTGGGAGGTCCACGACGGTGTCGTCGACGCCTACGACGGCGGCTACGCCGCGTTCGTGCTGTCGCGCGCCGAGCGGATGCGGACCGCCGCGGGCACCGAGGCGCGGCGCAGAAACCTGATGCGCAAAGAGCTCGCATGGCTGCGGCGCGGGCCGCCGGCACGGACGTCGAAGCCGAAGTTCCGCATCCAGGCGGCCAACGACCTGATCGCCAACGAACCGCCGCCGCGCGATTCGCTGCTGCTGCAGCGGTTTGCCACGTCCCGGCTCGGCAAGGACGTCTTCGATCTGCACCGCGTCACGCTCACGGTGGGCGATCCGCCGCGCACACTGCTCGACCGGATCGACTGGTCGATCGGTCCCGGCGCACGCATCGGACTGGTCGGCGTCAACGGCACCGGCAAGACGTCGGTGCTGCGGCTGCTGGCCGGCGAGATGTCGCCGACGGCGGGCACCGTCAAGCGGGGTGTGACGCTGCGGATCGGCCATCTGAGCCAGGCGCTGGCCGAACTCGACGAATCCGCACGCGTCCTGGACGCGGTCGAGGACCGGCGCAGGGTCACCGAACTGGCCGAGGGCCGGGAAGTCACCGCCGACACGCTTCTCAAGGATTTCGGGTTCACCGGCGACAAGCTGACCACCCGGCTCAGTGAGCTCTCCGGCGGTGAACGCCGGCGGCTGCAGTTCCTGCGACTGCTGCTCGACGAACCGAATGTGTTGCTGCTCGACGAGCCGACCAACGACCTCGACATCGAAACCCTGACGGTCATCGAGGACTACCTCGACGGCTGGCCCGGCACGCTGATCGTCGTGACGCACGACCGCTACTTCCTCGAACGTGTCAGCGACGTCACCTATGCGCTGACCGGCGGCGGGCGGTGCGAGCTGCTGCCCGGCGGTATCGAGCAGTATCTGGCGGGCCGCGCGGCCTCGACAGCGCCGGAACCGGTCCGCGCTCAAGCCAAGAACGGCGAGTCCGCGGCGGCGAAGGATCGCCGCACTGGCAAGGAGATGGCGCGCATCGAGAACCAGCTCGCCAAACTCGAGGACCGCATCGCCGAACTGCACGAGTCGATGGCCGACGCCGCCGCCGACCACGTGCGCGCCGCAGGGCTCAACGCCGAGCTCGGCGAACTGCTCTCCCGCAAGCAGTCGTTGGAGGAGGACTGGCTGACGCTCGCCGAGGATACTTAACGGCGCCCCTCCCGAAGCCGTGACCGCAGCGACTCCGCGGTCTCCCGCACGCCGCTGAGCTGTCGGGCCACCTGGACCGGCGCCGTGCCGCCGCGCGCGTCGCGCGAGTTCACCGACCCTTCCACGGTGAGCACCTCGCGGACCTGCGGACCGAGCTCGGGGTGCAGGGCGGCGAGTTCGGCGTCCTCGAGCTCCTCCAAACCCACCCCGCGGGCTTCGGCCGCCCGCACCGCCGCACCGGCGGCCTCGTGGGCCACGCGGAACGGAACCCCGCGCCGCACCAGCCATTCGGCGACGTCGGTGGCCAGCGTGTAACCCAACGGCGCCAGCGCGGCCATCCGGTCCTCGTCGAAACTCAGCGTCGCCACCAGGCCCGCCATCGCCGGGAGCAGCAGTTCCAGTTGCGCCACCGAATCGAAGACGGGCTCCTTGTCCTCCTGCAGGTCGCGGTTGTACGCCAGCGGCTGGGCCTTCAATGTGGCCAGCAGCCCGGTGAGGTTGCCGATGAGCCGGCCGGCCTTGCCGCGCGCGAGCTCGGCGATGTCGGGGTTCTTCTTCTGCGGCATGATCGAGCTGCCGGTCGACCACGCGTCGTGCAGCCTCACGTAGCCGAATTCGGTGGTGCTCCACAAGATGATGTCCTCGGCAAGCCGGGACAGGTCCACACCGATCAGCCCGAAGACGAAGGCTGCTTCGGCGGCGAAGTCCCGCGCGGCGGTGGCGTCGATCGAATTGTCGGCTGCCGCTGTGAATCCCAGCTCCTCGGCGATCGCGTCCGGGTCGAGGCCGAGCGACGATCCGGCCAATGCGCCCGACCCGTAGGGCGACACCGCGGCGCGCTTGTCGACGTCGGCGAGCCGGTCCACGTCGCGCAGCAGCGGGTGCGCGTGGGCCAGCAGGTGGTGCGCGAGCAGCACCGGCTGGGCCGACTGCAGGTGCGTCTTGCCGGGCATGATCGCGGTGGGATGGGCGGCGGCCTGCGTCGCCAGCGCCGCGACCACCTCGAGGACGCCGTCGGCGACCCGGCGGATCGCATCGCGCAGCCACAACCGGAACAGGGTGGCCACCTGATCGTTGCGCGACCGGCCCGCCCGCAGCCGGCCCCCGAGGTCGGCACCGACCCGGTCGATCAGCCCGCGCTCGAGCGCCCCGTGCACGTCCTCGTCGGTGACGATCGGACCGAAGCTGCCGTCGGCGACGTCGGCGCCGAGACTGTCCAGGCCTGCGAGCAACCCGTCGCGTTGCTCCTCGGTGAGCAGCCCGGCGCGGTGGAGCACCCGCACGTGCGCCTTCGAGGCGGCGACGTCATAGGGCGCCAGCACCCAGTCGAAGTGCGTCGACTTGCTCAGCGCGGCCAGCGCGTCCGAGGGGCCGTCGGCGAACCGGCCGCCCCACAGCGAACCCTCGTTGGTGCTCACTTGATCCCGAGGTCCCGTCGCGCCGACAGACTCGACGACAACCCGTGCACGTGCACGAACCCCTTCGCGGAGGACTGGTCGAACGTGTCGCCCTCGTCGTAGGTGGCGAGGTTGAAGTCGTAGAGAGATTCCTGGCTCCGCCTGCCGTTGACCGCGATGTGGCCGCCGTGCAGGACCAGCCGGATCTCGCCGGTCACGTGCTGCTGGGTCTGGGCGACGAACGCTTCCAGCGCCGTCTTCAGCGGCGAGTACCAGAGGCCGTCGTAGACCAGTTCGCCCCACTTCTGGTCGGTGCCGCGCTTGAACCGGCCGAGTTCGCGCTCCAGCGTGACGTGCTCGAGTTCGGTGTGCGCGGTGATGAGCACCATCGCGCCGGGCGCCTCGTAGATCTCCCGGCTCTTGATGCCGACCAGTCGGTCCTCGACGACATCGAGGCGGCCCACGCCCTGCGCACCCGCGCGTGCGTTGAGTTGCTCGATGGCCTGCAGGACGGTCACCGGCGCTCCGTCGATGCTCACCGGCACGCCCTTGTCGAACCCGACGATCACTTCGTCCGGACTGCTCCAGTTGACCGTCGGATCCTCGGTGTAGTCGTACACGTCCTTGGTGGGCGCGTTCCAGAGGTGTTCCAGGAAGCCGGTTTCCACCGCACGACCCCACACGTTCTGGTCGATGGAGAACGGCGAGCGCTTGGTGACGTTGATCGGGATGGCGTTCTCCTCGGCGAACGCGATCGCCTTTTCCCGCGTCCATGCGTAGTCCCGGACCGGTGCCAGCACCTCGAGATCGGGTGCCAGCGAGGCGAAGCCGACCTCGAAGCGGACCTGGTCGTTGCCCTTGCCGGTGCAGCCGTGCGCGACGATGCCGCCACCGTGCTCGCGGGCCGCGTCGACGAGGTGTTTGACGATCAGCGGCCGACTCAGGGCCGACACCAGCGGGTAGCGGTCCATGTAGAGCGCGTTGGACTGGATCGCGGGCAGGCAGTACTGCTCGGCGAACTCGTCGCGCGCGTCGACGACGACCGCCTCGACGGCGCCGCAGTCCAGCGCTCGCTGGCGCACGACCTCCATGTCCTCGCCGCCCTGCCCGAGGTCGATGGCCACGGCGACCACTTCGCGACCGGTCTCCTTGCCGATCCAGCTGATCGCCACCGAGGTGTCCAGACCGCCGGAATACGCGAGGATGACGCGCTCGGACATAGGTAACTCCTTACTCGTGGGGATGTTTCAGGCTTTGGCGAGGTTCTCGACGGCCGCGGCCAGCTCGGCGCCGGTCATCGGTTCGCGGGCGATGACGAAGATCGTGTCGTCGCCGGCGATCGTGCCGACGACGTACGGCAGCGCCGCCCGGTCGATCGCGCTCGCCAGGTAATGGGCGGCGCCGGGCGGTGTGCGCAGCACCGCGAGGTTGGCACTGGCGTCAGTCGACACCAGCAGGTCGCCGAGCAGACGCGACACCCGTTCGGTGCCGCCGGTGACGCCACGCACAGGGCTGCCGTCCTCGGGGACGATGTAGACGCCGACGCCGCCGTCGGCGCCCCGCAGTTTGACCGCGCCGAGCTCCTCGAGGTCACGCGACAGCGTGGCCTGCGTGACGTCGATGCCCTCGTCGGCCAGCAGCGCCGCGAGCTCGGTCTGACTGTGCACCGACTGCGCGGACAGCAGCGCGACGATCCGCGCCTGCCGACCCGCGCGCGTCGTCGCGGCCGTCATTGCTCGACTCCCACTCGCTCCGGTCCTCGCTCCGCTGCGATCCTCACTCGCGGTCGTCTTCGCGTCGTCACGAGTGCTCCAGCAGCCACACCAGCAGCGCCTTCTGCGCGTGCAGCCGGTTCTCGGCCTCGTCCCACACCGCGCTGCGCGGGCCGTCGATCACCTCGTCGGTGATCTCGTGTCCGCGGTGAGCCGGAAGGCAGTGCAGCACAACTGCTTCGGAGTCGGCGCGGGCCAGCAGTGCCGAGTTCAGCTGGAACGGCCGGAACGGCCGGACCCGGTCCAGACCGTCGTTCTCCTGCCCCATCGAGGTCCAGGTGTCGGTGACCAGCACGTCGGCGCCGTCGGCGGCAGCGTCCGCGTCGTCGCTGAGCGTCACCGTCGCCCCGGTCTGCTGGGCGCGCGTCTCCGCAGCGGCGACGAACATCGGGTGCGGTTCGAACCCGCGCGGCGCGGCGATGGTGACGTGCACCCCGGCGTTGACCCCGCCCAGCATCAGCGAGTGCGCCATGTTGTTGGCGCCGTCGCCGAAGTAGCTCAGCCGCAACCCTTTCAGGCCACCCTTCCACTCGGCGAGGGTCTGCAGGTCGGCCAGCACCTGGCATGGGTGGAACTCGTCGGAGAGCGCGTTGACGATCGGGACGGAGGCGCCGCTCGCCATCGCGGTGAGCCGCTCCTGGGCGAAGGTTCGCCATACGATCGCGTCGACGTAGCGGGACAGCACGGCGCCGGTGTCCTCGAGCGTCTCCTCCCGGCCGAGCTGGGTGCTGCGCCCGTCGACGACCACCGCGTGCCCGCCCAGCTGGGCGATGCCCATCTCGAACGAGAACCGGGTTCTGGTGGAGTTCTTCTCGAAGATCACCGCGACGCCGCGGGGCCCCTCCAGCGGTCGCCGGGCGAAGGGGTTGCGCTTGAGTTCGGCGGCAAGCGCCAGCACCTCGGCCTGCTCCTCGGGAGTCAGGTCGTCGTCGCGCAAGAAGTGCCGCGTCATGACCCGGCCGCCGTGTCGAGAATGGCCGGCAAGGCGCCGACGAAGGCCTGCACCTGCTCGTCGGTGACCACCAGCGGCGGTGCCAACCGGACGATGTCCGGGGCGGCGGCGTTGACCAGGAAACCGGCGTCACGCGCGGCGACCTCGACCGGCTTGGCGGCCTCGGCGGTGAGCACGATGCCGCGCAGCAGCCCCCGGCCGCGAACGTGGTCGACGAGGGGATGGCCCAGGGCCTCGATCCCGTGGCTGAGTGTCTTGCCCAGCACGTCGGCGCGCTCGATCAGGCCCTCGTCGGCGAGCACCCGCAGCACCGCCAGCGCCGCGGCGGTGCACACCGGGTTGCCTCCGAAGGTGCTGCCGTGCAGACCCGGAGTGAGCAGACCGGCGGTCGCCCCGACCGCCAGACACGCCCCGATGGGCAGCCCGCCGCCGAGCCCTTTGGCCAGCGTGACGATGTCGGGGGTGATGCCGTCGTGCTGATGCGCGTAGAAGGCCCCGGTGCGGCCGACACCCGTCTGCACCTCGTCGAGGACGAGCAGGGCGCCGTGTTGTGCGGTGATCTCCCGTGCGGCGACCAGGTAGCCGGCGGGCGGCACGACGACGCCGCCCTCCCCCATGATCGGTTCGAGGAACACCGCGGCGGTCTGGTCGTCGACGGCGGCGCGCAACGCGTCGGTGTCGCCGTACGGCACGTGGGTGACGTGGCCGGGTAGCGGTTCGAAGGGCGCCTGTTTGGCCGGTTGGCCGGTGAGCGCCAGCGATCCCATCGTGCGGCCGTGGAAAGCATTCTGCGCGGCAACGAGTTTCGTGCGGCCGGTCAACCGGGTGATCTTGAACGCGACCTCGTTGGCCTCGGTGCCCGAGTTGCAGAAGAAGGCCCGGGCCGGCGCACCGAGATGACCGACGAGAGCTTCGGCCAGCGCCACGCCGGGCTCGGTCGCATACAGGTTGGAGGTGTGACCGAGCGTGCTCATTTGACGGTGCACGGCCTCGATCACCGCGGGATGGCCGTGCCCGAGCACGTTCACCGCGATGCCGCCCAGCAGGTCGACATAGGACTTCCCGTCCACGTCGGTGACCACCGCGCCCTCGCCGCCGGCCAGCGCCAGTGGCGGGGTGCCGTAGTTGTTCATCATGACGGCCGACCAGCGATCCAGCAGCGTTCCGCTCATGAGGCCACCACCTTCGTGCCCGCGCCCTCGTCGGTGAACAGCTCGGCCAGCACGCAGTGCTCGACGCGGCCGTCGATCACGTGTGCGCTCGGCACCCCGCCGTTGATCGCCCGCAGACAGGCCTCGATCTTGGGCACCATGCCCTCCTCCAGGGTGGGAAGCAGTTGTGTCAAAGCGCCCGAGCCGATTTCGCTGACCAGGGAGCCGCGGTCGGGCCAGCGGGTGTACAGGCCTTCGACATCGGTGAGCATCAGCAGTTTCTCGGCGCCGAGCGCTTCGGCCAGCGCGGCCGCGGCGGTGTCGGCGTTGATGTTGTACACCAGTCCGTCGGCGTCGGGAGCGATCGTGGAGACCACGGGAATGCGGCCCGCGGCGATGAGATCGCGCACGGCGTCGGTGTTGACCCGCTCGACATCGCCGACCAGTCCGATGTCGGTGGCCACCCCGTCCACCAGCACGGTGCGGCGCACGGCCGTGAACAGATGGGCGTCCTCCCCGGTGATGCCCACCGCGTAGGGGCCGTGGGCGTTGATCAGGTTCACCAGTTCGCGGCCCACCTGACCGAACAGCACCATTCGGGCGACGTCGAGCACCTCGGGCGTCGTGACGCGGAAGCCGCCCTTGAAGTCACCGGCGATGCCGAGCTTGCGCAGCATCGCGCTGATCTGCGGTCCGCCGCCGTGCACCACGACGGGATGGATGCCGCAGTTGCGCAGAAACACCATGTCGGCCGCGAACGCCGCCTTGAGGGTGTCGTCGGTCATCGCGTTCCCGCCGTACTTGACCACGACGATCTTGCCGTGCAAGGCCTTCAGCCACGGCAGCGCGGCGGCGAGCACCTGCGCCTTCAACGGCGTCGCCACACTCATGAGCTGTACGCCGAGTTCTCTTCGACGTACGCGTGCGACAGGTCGGTGGTGCGGATCGACGCCGACGCCGAGCCGACGCCGAGGTCAACGGTGACCGCGATGTCGTCGCCGGACAGGTCCACCTCGCGCGCGCCTTGGGCGCCGACGCTGTCGACGCAGACCGGAAAGCCGTTGAAAGACACGGTGATCCGGTCGGCGTCCAGCGGCACCGGCGCCATGCCGACGGCGGCGAGCACCCGACCCCAATTGGCGTCCGAACCGAACAGCGCTGTCTTGACCAGACTGTCGCGGGCGATCACCCGGGCGGCGGTGACCGCGTCGTCTTCGCTCGCCGCACCGGTCACGGTCACGGTGATCCGCTTGGTGACACCCTCGGCGTCGGCCTGCAACTGTGCACACAGGTCATCGCACACCGCGAGCACCGCGGCGTCGAGATCGTGCTGGCTGGGCGCGATCTCGCTGGCGCCCGACGACAGCAACAGTACGGTGTCGTTGGTGGAGCAGCTGCCGTCGACGTCGAGCCGGTCGAAGGTCGTCGACGCGGCGCGGCGCAGCGCGCGCTCCAGTGCCGCCGAGTCGGCGACGGCGTCGGTGGTGATCACACACAGCATGGTGGCCAGCGACGGCGCCAGCATGCCCGCGCCCTTGGCCATTCCGCCGACCGTCCAGCGGTCCTGATGATGCAGTGCAACCTGTTTGGGCACCGTGTCGGTGGTCATGATGGCGCGCGCCGCCTCTTCGCCGCCGGTCAGCCCGCCGGCCATCTCCCGGACGATCTCGCCGACGCCGGCGAGCACCTTGTCCATCGGGAGCCGGTCGCCGATCAGCCCGGTCGAGCACACCGCGACCTCGATCGCACCGGTCTCGGTGCCCCAGTCCGACAGGGCAGCGGCGACGGCCTCGGCGGTGGCGTGGGTGTCCTGGAATCCGAGCGGTCCGGTGCAGGCGTTGGCGCCGCCGGAGTTGAGGATGACCGCGCGCAGCCTGCCGGTGGTCAGCACCTGCTGCGACCACAGCACCGGAGCGGCTTTGACCTTGTTGCGGGTGAACGCGCCTGCCGCGGCGTGGTCGGGACCCTCGTTGAACACCAGCGCCAGATCGAGCGCACCGGACGCCTTGATCCCGGCCGGGATTCCCGTTGCGCGGAAGCCCGCGGGTGCGGTCACTCCCTGGGTCCGCAACAGCCGGATCCTGTCGGACAGCTCGGTCACGGCGCCACTCCCACGGTCGTCAGTCCCTCGGTCTCGGTCCATCCCACCGCCAGGTTCATCGACTGCACCGCCGCGCCCGCGGTTCCCTTCACGAGGTTGTCGATCGCGGCGACGGCGACGAAAGTCTGCGCGTCCTCGTCCACGGCGATCGCCAACTGCGCGGCGTTGCTCCCGATCACGGCGCCGGTCTTCGGCAGCTGCCCCTCGGGCAGCAGGTAGACGAACGGTTCTGCGTCGTAGGCCTTTTCGTAGGCCGCGCGAAGCTCGGCCACCGACGCCTGCGTGCGCGCGGTGCAGGTGGCGAGGATCCCTCGGGAGGTCGGGATCAGCACGGGCGTGAACGACACGGTGACATCGCCTGCGGCCACCGCCGCCAGGCCCTGCGCGATCTCGGGGGTGTGGCGGTGCTTACCGCCGATGTTGTAGGCGCGGGCCGAGCCGATGACCTCGGCACCGAGCAGGTCGACCTTGGCCGCCCGGCCCGCTCCGGAGGTCCCGCTGACCGCGACCACGGTGACGGCCGGTTCGATCAGTCCGGACGCCACCGCCGGCCACAGGGCCAGCAGCGCGGCGGTCGGATAGCAGCCCGGCACGGCGATCCGGGTGGCACCGCGGAGCCGGTCGCGGGCGCCGGGCAACTCGGGCAGGCCGTACGGCCAGCTGCCGGCGTACTCGGAGCCGTAGAACCGCTCCCACGCAGCGGCGTCGGTGAGGCGGAAATCGGCGCCGCAGTCGACGATCACGGTGTCAGGGCCGAGCTGATCGGCCAGCGCCGCGGAATGACCGTGCGGCAGGGCGAGGAAGACGACGTCGTGGCCGTTCAGGGCGTCGAGCTCGGTGAGCGCCAGCACCCGGTCGGCCAGCGGCAGCAGGTGCGGATGGTGGTCACCGATTGCGGTGCCCGCACTCGCGGCCGCGGTCAGCGCGCCGAGAGTCAGCCTGCCGTCGGCGTACGCGGGGTGTCCGAGCAGCAGCCGCAGGATCTCCCCTCCGGCGTAACCGCTGGCCCCGGCCACTGCGACGGATGTCATCGTCCGATCTTTGCATGGTTATGCAGGAAGTCGCAAACTCATTAAAACCGGTCCGTCGCATCCGCACGCCACAGACGTGCTCGCAGGCGGCACACCCGGCCTCACGGTGGCTGATCCAGCGGCGCCCGGCGAACTTCGAGCCGCTCCGAGCTTCGGCACGGCCGTCGGATCGAGCGACGTCGCCCTCACACCGGCGAACCGCGGTGCGGCATCGACAGGTGGGGCACGAAGGAGAGGCAACCAGGGCATTTGGTCCCTTTCACACCGAAGTGATGGCGCGCAATATCGCGAACAGCGGGGATGAAGACAACTGGCCAACAGGGATGTGATCGATATGGCCGCAGCGCCACAGGACTCCAAGCAAACGGCGTTGACGTGGCAGTTGGTTGAGGCGGCGCCCGGTGCGTTGTTCTACTCCGCCGCGGTTTCGGATGCGCCCACGCATCACCCCCGCCAGCAGGCCTGGCTGCCAGAGGGGTCTTCCGAGGGACTTGCCCGGGAGCATCCCGAGGAGCCGGCCCACCACCGCGCGCTGGCGTACGCCGTCGACATCAGCCGGGCCGGGCTGTTGGCGGCCGCCTTGGGAATCGGAGCGGCGGTGGCCCGCGCACCCGGTGTGGCGTGGGCGGAGCCCACCCAGCCGGATTCCGCATCCTCCACGGAGTCGGCATCCTCGACGTCGGCAACGACCGAGACCGGAACTCCGGCATCGACCTCCCGAACCGACTCGGAGTCGGACACCGGCTCGGAGTCGGGCACCGACGGGCCCTCGACCGCGGAGAGCAGCGCCGACGAAGGACCGGCCTCGGCCGCCTTCCCCGATTCGCCGGAACTCGCCGCCGGCGCGCGTGCATCGACAAGCTCCGACGCCGCGACGGCGGTGGAAGACGGCGCCGGAGACGCGCAGACAGCTGATCCCGGTGACGCCACGGCGCCGGCCGAGGAGGAGTCCGACCAGCAGCTCGCCGCCCCGGCCGGCGAGCAGCAGGACACAGCCGCCGGCCACGCCGTCGAGGACACGACCGGAGAGACACCGGCCGGGACGGCCGCCTCCCTGCGCGAAGCCGACGAGGCTCCCGAGCCGGTGGACACGGAGCAGATCCGGCCCGTCGCACCACCGATGCGCGCGACCGACACAGCCGCTCCGACGATGTCACAGGCCGAGGATGTCGTTGCACCGCAGGATGCCGGCCCAACCGGCGTCCCTGCGCGCCCGGATGGAGCAACGCCGGACATCGGCACAGAGCAGTTGCCCCCTACCCCGCCAGACCAGCTCGGCCCCGCCTCCACGCCGGCACCGCTTGCGCCGATGTCCATCACCGAAAGTGAACCCGTGCCGGCACACGCCACACCGCCGGCTGACGTCGCCACAACCCTGCTGAGCACCCTCGGGCTCACCACGCTCGGGGGTACCAGCTCCCCGGTGCCGGTTGAGCCTCCCGCCACCTGGGCACTGCTGGATTGGGCCCGCCGCCAGAAGGATCAGCCCTCCGGCGAGCAGATCAGCTCCGGGGCGGCCCCGGCCTCCACCGGCCAGTTGGAGGACGTACCCGAGCCCACCGGGAGCGCGATCAGGGGAGGGCTGATGCTGGTCAATCCCGGTGCCGTGCCGCTCGCCTACCACGTGACCGGCGGCCCCGCGCATGGCACGGTCACGATCGAGCCCGACGGCACCTTCGTCTATACCCCTAGTGCTGCCGGCGATTCGGCGGTCACGTTGCAGGACAACTTCACCGTGACGGTCAGCGACGCCACCGGCAACAGCACCACTGTGCCGATCACGCTGATCACCGACCCCGCCGGCACCGCATCGGCACTCAGCCTGCGAGCCAACGACCCTGGCGGCACCGACGCGCTCCATGTCTCCATCGCTCCCGGCGACATCGGCAGCGAGCAGGGTGGCCTGTTGGTACGCAACCCGTCCTACGGCACCACCGCCACCTCCACCACGGCAACCAGCACCACTGTCTACGAGCCGGTGGCCCCAGACGCGGCCAATCCGACCACGCAATCCGAGAACACCGTGGTCGCAACCGTCGGCGTCGGTCGGACACCCACCCGCATCGCGGTCAGCCCGGACGGCACCCGGGCCTATGTCACCAACACCTCCAGCAGGTCGGTGTCGGTGATCGACACCGCCACCAACACCGTGATCGACACCGTGCGCGTCGGCCACCGGCCGACCGCGGTGAGGGTCAGTCCGGACGGCACCCGGGCCTACGTCACCAACACCTACAGCAGGTCGGTATCGGTGATCGACACCGCCACCAACACGGTGATCGACACCGTGCGCGTCGGCCTACGGCCCACCGCGCTCGCGGTCAGTCCCGACGGCACCCGGGCCTACGTCATCAACAGCTACAGCAGATCGGTGTCGGTGATCGACACCGCGACCAACACCGTGACCGACACGGTCTGTGTCGGCAAATTCCCCACCCGGGTGGCGGTCAGTCCCGACGGCAGCCGGGCCTATGTCACCAACAGCCACAGCAGGTCGGTGTCGGTGATCGACACCGACACCGACGCCGTGATCGACACCGTGCGCGTCGGCAGATTGCCCAATCACGTGGCGGTCAGCCCCGATGGCACCCGGGCCTATGTCACCAATACCTACAGCAGATCCGTGTCGGTGATCGACACCGACACCAACACCGTCATCGACACCGTCCGGGTCGGCTGGGCACCCACCGCGGTGACGGTCAGTCCCGACGGCACCCGCGCGTACCTCAGCAACACCTACAGCAGGTCGGTGTCGGTGATCGACACCGCCACCAACACCGTCATCGACACCGTCCGGGTCGGCTGGGCACCCACCGCGGTCGCGATCAGTCCCGACGGCACCCGCACCTACGTCACCAACAGCTACAGCGGATCCGTCTCGGTGATCGACACCGCCACCAACACCGTCATCGACACCGTCGGGGTGGGCCGCGGCCCGGTTGCGGTGGCGGTCACGGCCGGTGGCTCCCTACCCATCGTCACCCCGCCGTCCCCGCCGGTGATCAGCGATCCGACCACCGGCGCGATGACCGGCTTCCTCGGGGTGTTCGACCCCGACGGTGACCCGCTCACCTTCACCCTGGCCCCCGGCGGCGCGCCCAATTACGGCACCGTCACGATCGACGCCACAGGCAACTACACCCACATGCCCAACGGGGCCGCACAAATCCGCGTCGGACTCGGCGTCCCCATCCAGGACAGCTTCACCGTCAACGTCACTCAGCCTTCGGCCGGCGGAAACGGCCAGGTTTACGTCGTCAACGCCAACAGCAACAGCGTTTCGGTCATCGGCGCCGAGCCGACGCCCGTCAGCCGAACACTGGCCGCGGCGACAGCGGCGACAGCGGCGCCGGCTGCGCTCGCGGCGGAGGACGGGTTCTCGACCCAGGTCACCATTGAAAACATCCAGATCGGCCCGGCAGAACTTGTACCTGCGACGATCCCGGGTCTCAACGATACGTTCGATGTGGCGGTCAGTGCTGGCGGCACCCGTGCCTACTTCACCAAACCCGGCGAAAGCACCGTGTGGGTGGTCAACACCGCCGACAACACCGTGACCGTCGACCCCATCTCCGTCGGTTTGTACCCGACTGCGGTGGCGGCGAGCTCGGACGGCACCCGCGTCTACGTCACCAACTACGGCGACGACACTCTGTCGGTGATCAACACCGAACCCAACACTCCCGGCTACAACGAGGTGATCGGCGACCCGATCCCGGGGATCGGTGACGCCGCGGTCGCGGTCGCGATCAGCCCCGACGGCACGCGCGCCTACGTCACCCACTACGGTGACGTCCCCTTGTCTGTCGTCGACATCGACCCCGACAGCGAGACCTACGGCACCGTCACCACCATCGAGGGAACCACCGGCTCGTTCGGGGTGGCGGTCAGCCCCGACAACAACTGGGTCTACGTCGCGACCAACCCGGTATTGGTCATCGACACCAACGCCGACAGCGAGACCTACAACAAAGTCGTCGACACCGTCGGCATCGGGACCGGCAACATGGGCTGGGGGGCGGCGGTCACCCCCGACAGCAACCACGTCTATCCCGACGGCAGCCGCGTCTACGTCACCGGTTTCGACACCGTGTTGGCGATCGACACCGACCCTGCCAGCGCCACCTACAACCAAGTCGTCGGGACCATCTTCACCCCCATGTCGGTGAGTGGGCACGGTGTGGCGTTCAGCCTCCCCGACGGCAGTCTGGCCTACGTCGCCAATTCCAACACCAACAACGTGTCGGTGATCGACACCGACCCTGGCAGCCCCACCTACAACCAGGTCATCGCCACCGTCGACGGGGGCGGGGCTCATGTGGCCGTCACCCCCGACGGTCACCGGATCTACGGCGCCGGAAGCCAAAGCACGGTCATCTCCGTCGTGCCGATCACGTCCTAGCGTCGCGAGACGCTGATGGGACGAGCCGCGGTGTCGTCAGGTCAGCGGCGCTGTTCGGCGCCGAGCCTCTCGGCCGCGGCGCGCACCGCCGCGTCGCGGGCCGCGCTGGCCTCGTCCTCGGTGAGTGTCCGGTCGGGTGCGCGGAACCGCAGCGCCAACGCGAGCGATTTGCGGCCTTCGCCGATCTGCGGGCCGGTGTAGACGTCGAAGAGCCGGACGTCCTCGAGCAGTGCGCCGGCGCCGTGACGGACCGCGTCCACCACGCTCTGCGCCGGCACGCCGTCGTCGACGACGAGCGCGACATCCTGGAAGACGGCCGGGAAGGGTGACACACCCGGTGCGGGCAGCAGCTCGGTCAGGGGCACGGCGTCGAGGTCCAGCTCGACCGCACAGGTGCCCTTCGGCAGGCCGGAGCGCTCGATGACCGCCGGGTGCAGCTGGCCGGCGTGACCCACGACGGTGTCGACGATGCAGACCTCGGCGCAGCGGCCGGGGTGCCAGGGCAGGCGCTCGGCCGCGCGCAGCGTGACATCGACACCGGCGGCACGACCGATGACGCGCACCGCCTCGAAGGCGTCGGCGGGCTCGACCTGCCGGCCGGGACCCCACGGACCCGCGGGTTCGCGGAGTCCGGTGAGCACCGCGGCCACATGCTGGGGTTGCCGGGGCAGCGAGGCGTCCAGGACGGCGATCTCGTCGTCGGTCGGGCGCCGGTCGTTCGGGATCCGCTCGATCGCGCGGGTCTGGTTCGTCGGCTCGACCACCTGCGCGATCGCGAACAGCGCCGTATCGGTGGCACCGCGAGAGACATTGCGCAGCAACGCTTCCAACAGTCCAGGCAGCAGCGTGGTGGCCAGCGCGGGCCGGTCGGACTCGAGCGGGTTGAGCACGTGGGCGGTGCGGCGGCGCGGATCGTCGACCGGAAGGCCCCACTGGTCGAAGATCCCGGCGGGCAGGAACGGGGTGGGCAGGATCTCGACGTAACCGCTGAGTGCCAGCGACTTCCCGATGGCCCGGCGCCGCTTCTGGACCGCGGTCAGTCCGCGGCCGGCCGGCGCGGCGGGCAGCACCGAGGGAATCAGGTCCAGCCCCTCGAGGCGCATGACCTCCTCCACCAGATCCGCCGGCTGCCGCATGTCCGGCCGCCAGCTGGGCGGCACGGCCGTCAGCAGGTCGCCTTCGATCGTGACGCGCGCGCCGATCTGGGTCAGCCGCTTCTGCGCCGCTCCCTGCGCGTACGCCACCCCGGCCGTGCGGTCGGGCAGGTCGACGGGCATGCTCACCGGCGGCGGCGACCAGTCCTGCCGCGGTGGCTCTCCGCGCCAGTCGGTGAGGGTGGGTTGCACTGTGCCGCCGGCGATCTCGGCAAGCAGCGACGCGCAGCGGTCGAGCGCGGCCACGGAGATCGCCGGATCGACCGTGCGTTCGTAGCGGCGACCGGCCTCGCTGTACAGGCGCAGGCGACGCTGAGTGCGCGACACCGCGGCGGGGTCCCAGACCGCGGCCTCGAGTAGGACGTCGGTGGTGCTGTCCCGCACCTCGGTGGTGCCCGCGCCCATGACCCCGCCGATGGCGGCCGTGGCGACGTCGTCGACGATGAGCACGTCGGCCGGGTCGAGGCGGCGTTCCACGTCGTCGAGCGTGACCACGGTCTCTCCGGGTTCGGCGAACCGGACCCGGTAGCCACCGCTGATCAGGCTGCTGTCGTGGGCATGCATCGGGTGGCCCAGTTCGAGCATCACGTAGTTTGTGACGTCGACCGCCGGCGAGATCGCCCTGATGCCGCTGAGCAACAGTCGGCGCTGTAACCACCACGGCGACACCGCACCCGGGTCGATACCGGTCACCGGACGCAGACCGAAACGCTGCACGCCGGCGGCGGGATCGATCGACACCGGCCACGCCTCGCCGTCCACGGGCAGCGGTGCGATGTCGGCGGGGTCGACGTAGTCGAGGTCGTAGGCGTTGGCGATCTCGCGCGCCATGCCGCGGACCGACAGGCAGTAGCCCCGATCCGGGGTGATCGCGAGATGGAACACCACGTCGTCGAGGCCCAGCACGTCGTGGGCGGCCGCGCCGGGCTCCGCGGTGCCCGGTGCGAGCACCAGGATGCCCGAGTGGTCGGCGCCGAGGTTGAGCTCGGACGACGAGCAGATCATGCCGTCGGAGGTGCGCCCGTAGGTCTTGCGCGCGGCGATGGCGAAATCGCCGGGCAGCACGGCGCCGGGCAGCGCGACCACGACGAGGTCACCGACGGCGAAGTTGGTTGCCCCGCAGACGATGTCGCGCGGCTCCGCTTCACCGACGTCGACCTTGACGGCGCGGATCGGCTTCTTGAACTCGGCGAGCTCCTCGATGGCGGTCACCCGGCCGACGGTCAGCGGTCCGCTGACCGGGCCCACGGCGATGATCTCCTCGACCTCGTGGCCGATGCGGATCAGCGTCTGCTCGAGCTCCTCGGGCGACACGTCCCAGCCCGGAGCGCCGGCCTGCACGATCTCCCGCAGCCAGCTGTAGGGAAGGCGCATCAGGCTCCCACCCCGAACGGCAACGAGAAGCGCACGTCACCCTCGACCATGTCGCGCATGTCGGGAATGCCGTTGCGGAACTGCAGGGTGCGTTCCAGCCCCATGCCGAACGCGAAACCCGAGTACTCCTGCGGGTCGATCCCGCAGGCGCGCAACACGTTCGGGTTCACCATCCCGCAGCCGCCCCACTCGACCCAGCCGGGGCCGCCCTTCTTGTTCGGGAACCAGATGTCGACCTCCGCGGAGGGCTCGGTGAACGGGAAGAAGTGCGGCCGGAACCGGGTACGCCCCTGCGGTCCGAACTCGGCCCGGGCGAACGCGTCGAGGGTGCCCCGCAGGTTGGCCATGGTCAGGCCCTTGTCGACGGCGAGGCCCTCCACCTGATGGAACACCGGGGTGTGGGTGGCGTCGAGTTCGTCGGTGCGGAAGGTCCGACCGATCGAGACGATGTAGACCGGCAGCTCGCGCTCCAGCAGGGCGCGGATCTGCACCGGCGAGGTGTGCGTGCGCAGCACCTGCCGGGATCCTTCGGGGGCGACGTGAAACGTGTCCTGCTCGCTGCGGGCCGGATGGTCGGGCGGGAAGTTCAGGGCGTCGAAGTTGAACTGTTCGGTCTCGACCTCCGGCCCCTCGGCCAACTCCCAGCCCATCGCCACGAAGGTGTCGGCGACGTGTTCGGCCAGGATCGTGATCGGGTGCCGGGCCCCGACGGGCTGCCGCGTCGAGGGCAGCGTGACGTCGATGCGCTCGGCTACCAGGACCGCGGCGTCGCGTTCGGCGCGCAGTGTGGCCAGCCGCTCGTCGTAGGCGCTCTGCGCGGCGGTGCGCGCGACGTTGACCCGCTTGCCGGCATCGGCGCGGTCGGCCTTGGGCAGCGACCCGAGCGCCTGGCGTGCCAGTGCGATCGGCGACCGGTCACCGAGGTGGTCGGTCTTGGCGCGCGCCAGCTCGTCGAGGGTCGACGCCTGCGCGAACGCACGACCTGCTGCGCTGACCGCGTCGGCCAACGTTTCGTCGGAAAGATTCACCGGCTGATCAGCCACCCGGCGATCATAGGCGATGGCGCGCTACCCTCACGCCGTGGTGATCCGGCCCCTTCTGATCGTCGGGATCTGGCTGCTGGGGGCGGCCGCGGCGGCGCTGGCCGTGCTCCGGCACGCCGGGTGGGGGCTGGCGGCGGCGGTGCTGCTGGGGCTCGCGGCCGTCGGCACGTGGGACCTGGTGCAGCGACGGCACACGATCCTGCGGCTCTATCCGATCCTCGGGCACATCCGGTTTCTGATGGAACTGATCCGTCCCGAGGTCCGGCAGTACTTCGTCGAGTCGAACATCGAGGCGACGCCGTTCGACCGGGAGACCCGCGATCTGGTTTACGAACGGGCCAAGGGCACCAAGGGCGACGAGCCGTTCGGGACCGAGCGCGACGTCACCGCCGTCGGCTATGAGTTCCTGCGGCACTCGCTGCGGGCGCGGTTCGCCGAGGATCTCGATCCGCGTGTCCGGCTGGGTGGTCCGGACTGCACACAGCCGTACGACATCGCGATGCTGAACGTCTCGGCGATGAGCTTCGGGGCGCTGTCGGCCAACGCGATCTCGGCGTTGAATGCGGGAGCTGCCCGCGGTGGGTTCGCCCATGACACCGGTGAGGGCGGGATCAGCCCGTATCACCTCGCCGGCGGCGGCGACCTGATCTGGGAGATCGGGTCCGGGTACTTCGGGTGCCGTGACGCCGACGGCAGGTTCGACGCCGCCCGGTTCGCCGAGAAGGCGGCACTGCCCGCCGTGAAGGCCATCTCGATCAAGTTGTCCCAGGGCGCCAAGCCGGGTCTCGGCGGTGTGCTGCCCGGAGCGAAGGTCAGCCCCGAGATCGCCGAGACCCGCGGGGTGCCGGTGGGCCGCACGGTGGTGTCGCCGCCGGCGCACAGCGCCTTCGGTACGCCCACGGAGTTCGCCGGCTTCATCGCGATGTTGCGGAGGATCTCCGGCGGCAAACCCGTGGGCTTCAAACTGTGCGTGGGCGCGCGCACCGAGTTCCTGTCGCTGTGCAAGGGGTTTCTTGCCACCGGTATCACGCCCGACTTCGTGATCGTCGACGGCGGGGAGGGCGGCACGGGAGCGGCCCCGCAGGAGTTCGAGGATCACGTCGGGATGCCGCTGACCGAGGGCCTGATGTTGGTGCACAACTGCCTGGTGGGCACCGGATTGCGGGATCGGATCAAGATCGGGGCGTCCGGAAAGGTGGCCAGCGGTGTCGACATCGTCAGCCGGGTCTGCCAGGGTGCGGACTTCACGCTGGCCGCCCGGGCGATGATGTTCGCCGTCGGCTGTATACAGGCGCTGAAATGCAACACCAATCGCTGCCCCACGGGCGTCGCGACCCAGGATCCGGCCCGGAGCCGGGCGCTCGACGTCGCGGACAAGACGATGCGGGTGTTCAACTTCCAGCGCGCCACCGTGGCCAGCGCGGCGCAGATCGTGGCGTCGATGGGGCTCAACGGTTTTCACGAGTTGTCCCCCGCGATGCTGAACCGCCGCACCGGAGGCCGGCGCACCCGCACCTACGCCGAATTCTACGAATGGCTGGTGCCGGGCGAACTGCTCGACGACCCGCCGCTGTCGTGGCGCTCCGACTGGATCACCGCGTCGGCCGACGCGTTCATCTGAGGGGCGGCCGT
Organism: Mycolicibacterium psychrotolerans; assembly: GCF_010729305.1. Taxonomy (NCBI): domain Bacteria; kingdom Bacillati; phylum Actinomycetota; class Actinomycetes; order Mycobacteriales; family Mycobacteriaceae; genus Mycobacterium; species Mycolicibacterium psychrotolerans. The sequence continues at coordinate 3,889,357 of NZ_AP022574.1, forward strand.
CAGCAGACGATCGAATCCTGCGGCGGTCAGCGCACCGAGCGCGCCCCAGGCGAGGCCGTAGATCATCGACACCATTCCGTCGGCGAGCACGAGGAAACCGAACGACGCACCGAGTGCCAGCAGGACCGCCCGCGGAACCGACCAGCGCGACTGCACGCCGAAGCGAGTCGACACCAGTACGCCGAGAGTCAGCGCCACCACGTGTCCGACATCGGTGAAGCCCGCCCCACCCGCGATGACGACGGCGGCAGCGGCGAACCAGAATCCGAGCCAGGCCGGCCGCCAGCGCGGCGGGAGCGCGGCAGTGAGTGCACCCACCACGGCCATGGCGCCGTAGCTCATCCCAACATCAGGCGCCCGGGCGATCGACGCCGAGAGCCAGTCGAATTCGACCGCCGTGGCCAGCCCCGCAGCCACCAGAAGCGTCGCGCCCACGTGCCCGGTGACGAAGGTCAGCACGAGGCGCCAACCCCCACAGGTCAATTCGGCCGCCAGCAGCAGACAGACCAACCCGGGCAGCCAGAGATAGATCGATCCGGCGTCGACGACGAACGCGCTGCCGACGAGCGTTCCGACGCGCCCGCGGCTCAAATTGTGCAGATTGGTACTGGCGTGCCGGATCAGCGAGTCGTGCATCGTCGGGTCCATGCGCACCATCACTGCGGTGACCGTCGCCACGATCACCGCATAGCTCACGGTGACCCGCGCGCGCCGCACGATGACGAGCAACCCGGACAGCACCGGATCCACTATGCGCCGGCTGCGGCGTCGTCCTCCTCCTCGTCGCCTGAGAACTGCCTGCGAATCCTCAACCGGTACATGGTGAAGTCGTCGGGCACGCCGTCCTGCTTCCCGGTGAACACCGGCCTTCGGAGTCGCTTGACCGTGACGCCGAGGCGCTCCAGCTCCTCCGGCGCGATCCGCTCGAAGGTGGACTGGGAGACGACGAGCTCGCCGCGGGTGGCCCGCTCCATCACGCGCGCGGCGAGGTTCACGTCGACACCCAGCCAGTCAGAACCAAGACGCTGCGGCCGGCCGGTGTGCACGCCGACCCGCATGCGCGGCGTATAACCCTCGACCTCAACGGTTTTCACGCCCGCGCGGGCAGCAAGGACCGCGCGCACCGCGGTCGCCGGGTCGGTGAACACCGCCATCAGCCCGTCGCCCATCCGCTTGACGATGTGGCCGCCGGACTCCAGCAGCGGCGGCTCCACCACCTGCGCGACGCGCCGCAACAGGCGCAGCGTCGCGTCGTCGCCGGCGCGCAGCGACCACGTCGAGAACCCGACGAGATCGGTGAAGACCAGCGTCACCTCCGCGTTGGCGGGCCGCCCCGAGACCCGCTCGGTGAGGGCCTGCCAGACCTGCAGGGCGCCGAGGCTGACCTCCCGGGTGACTGCTTCGCGTTGCAGCAGCCGGTCCGCGGCCCGCGCGGCCGCGCGGGGACCTCCCACCCCCGCGACCGACAGTGGGTCGCCGAACTCGGGATCTCCCGGCAGTGCCCGACGCGCGCGCCGCAGGAAGGCCACCGCTGCAGTGTGGTGGTTGACGCTGCGCAGCCACCGCAGCGGTGTTGGCGGCTGACCGCCTGCATGCTCACGCGGCGGGTCGTCATCCACGCCGGCCAGCCTAATCCAGCCGATAGGCGGTGCTAAACCGGGAGGTCACAGCGGTGCGGCGGCGGGATGGAGTGTGCGTAACACCCCACCGGCGACTCTCCCGATCCGTAGACAACGGTCGTTGTCAGGCCATATCGTGAGGCGATGCGATCAACGGTGATGGCGAGCTCCGACACGACCGCGGCACCGCTGGGCCCGGATTCGCTGACCTGGAAGTACTTCGGCGATGTGCGCACCGGCATGCTCGGCGTCTGGATCGGGGCGATCCAGAACATGTACCCGCACCTCGGTGCCGCCGTCGAGGACCACTCGATCCTGTTGCGCGAACCGCTGCAGCGGGTCGCGCGGTCGGTCTACCCGATCATGGGGGTGGTCTACGACGGTGACCGAGCCGCCCGGACCGGCGCGCAGATCAAGGGCTACCACGCGACCATCAAGGGCGTCGACGCCGACGGCCGCCGCTACCACGCGCTCGATCCGGAGACGTTCTACTGGGCGCACGCCACCTTCTTCATGCTGATCATCAAGACCGCCGAGTACTTCTGCGGCGGACTGACCGAAGCGGAGAAGCGGCAATTGTTCGACGAGCACGTCCAGTGGTACCGGATGTACGGCATGAGCATGCGGCCGGTGCCGGGCTCCTGGGAGGAGTTCTGCGACTACTGGGACCGCACGTGTCGAGAGGATCTCGAGATCACCCGGGCCACCCGGGACATCTTCTCGATCCGGATTCCCAAGCCGCGCTTCGTCTTGATGCCCACGCCGGTGTGGGACCAGCTGTTCAAGCCGATGGTCGGCGCGCAGCGGTGGATCGCGGCGGGACTGTTCGATCCGGCCGTGCGGGAGAAGGCCGGCATGCGGTGGACACCGGGCGACGAGGTTCTGCTGCGGCTGTTCGGCAAGCTGGTCGAGCTCGCCTTCGTCGCCGTGCCCGACGAGATCAGGCTGCATCCACGCGCCGTCGCCGCCTACCGGCGCGTCGAGGGCAAGGTGGCCCCGGACTCGCCGCTGGTCGAGGCGCCGGCGTTCACGGCTCCCCCGGCCGATCGACGGGACATGCCGATGCACTACTCGCCGCCGCACAAGACGTTGCTGTCCACGGTGGGTTCGCTGGTCCACACCACCTTCTCGCTGGCCGGCGTCCGTCCCGCGCGGGGACGCACCCGGGTCCGGGCGGCCTGACCGGATGCTCGACTGGTCCGACGTCGACATCGCCGTGCGCGACGCGGTGCGCGAATTCGTGGACAAGGAGATCCGCCCCCACGTCGACGCACTCGAGAACGGCGACATGGAGCCCTATCCGGTGATCCGCAAGTTGTTCGCGACGTTCGGCATCGCCGAGATGGCCCGCGACTCGCTCAACAGGCGGCTCGATCGGCTGCGCAGTGGCGAGCAGAGCGAAGGGCCGTCTTCGGGTGGCATGTTCGGCGGTGACGCGGACTCGGCCGGAATGGGATTCGTGGTCGTCAGCGAACTCTGCCGGGTCTGCATGGGTGTCGTCACCGGGATGGGCGTCAGCCTCGGCCTCACTGTGCCGACGATCATGAGCCGCGGCACGCTCGCTCAGCAGGAACGCTGGCTGCCCGATCTGGTGACCTACGACAAGGTCGGCGCCTGGGCGATCACCGAACCGGATTCCGGCTCAGACGCTTTCGGTGGCATGAAGTCGACGGTGGTGCGTGACGGCGAGGGCTATGTCCTCAACGGTCAGAAGACGTTCATCACCAACGGCCCCGACGCCGACGTCGTCGTGGTGTACGCGAAGCTCGACGAGGGCGGTTCCGGGGGCGTCACCGACAGGCGCGACCGCAAGGTCCTCACGTTCGTGCTCGATCGCGGGATGGACGGATTCGTGCAATCCAAGCCGTTCCGCAAGATGGGCATCCACTCGTCCCGCACCGGTGAACTGTTCTTCCACGACGTGCGGCTCGGCCGGGACCGGTTACTCGGCGAATCCGAGCACAGTCCCGCGGGCGACGGCCGCGACAGCGCGCGCTCGAACTTCTCCGCCGAACGGATCGGGGTGGCCGCGATGGCGCTCGGCGTCATCGAGGAATGCCTGCGGCTGTGCACCGACTACGCGAAGACGCGCACGCTGTGGGGCAGCGAGATCGGGCGTTTCCAGCTGATCCAGCTGAAACTGGCTCAGATGGAAGTGGCCCGGCTGAACGTTCGCAACATGGTGTTCCGCGTCATCGAGGCGGCCCGGTCCGGAGCGTCGATCTCGCTCGCCGAGGCCTCGGCGATCAAGTGGTACTGCTCGCAGGCCGCCACCGACGTCGCGATGGAGGCGGTCCAGCTGTTCGGCGGCAACGGCTACATGACCGAGTACCGGGTGGAACAATTGGCGCGCGACGCCAAGTCGTTGATGATCTACGCCGGAAGCAACGAGGTGCAGATCACCCACGTGGCCCGAGACCTGCTCGGCGGCTAGGTTCGGCCGCTATCGGAGCGACTTCTCAAGGCCGAGAACTGAATCCGGCGCGCAGCGCGCGGGCACTCTGGTAGAGGCAGATCGCGCCCGCCGAGGCGACGTTGAGACTCTCGGCTCCGCCCACCATCGGGATGTGAACCCGTGCGGACGCCAGCGCGGTCACCTCTGCGGGCAGACCGTGTGCCTCCGGACCGAACAGCCATGCCGTCGGAACCGCCAGATCGGCGTCGTCCAGACTCACCTCGCCGTCCAGGACCGTGGCCAGCACCTGCAGGCCGGCGCCGCTCAACTGCCACACGGCCGCCGGGGCGTCGGGCTCGCTGATGACCGGGACGGAGAAGATGCTGCCGGCCGACGCCCGCAGACACTTGCCGTTGTAGGGGTCGACACTGGGTCCGGCGAGCACGACCGCATCAGCACCCATCGCGTCGGCCACCCGGATCAGCGTGCCGGCGTTGCCTGGCTCCGAGATGCCCACCGGCACCGCGACCAGCGTCGGCTCGCTTGCCAGCACCGCATCCAGATCGATGTCCGGCATCGTGCACACCGCCACCAGTCCGACCGGAGTCACGGTGTCGGACAACACTTTCGCGGCCCGCTCTGTGACCAACTCGACCGGCACGCCGGACAGGAGATCGGCGAACCGCTGCGCGGCGGCCTCGGTGGCGAACAGTTCCGAAACGAGTCCGCGCCGCAACGCTGCCTCGACGAGGTTGGGCCCCTCGGCGAGGAAACGTGCGGCGCGGCGGCGCCCGACGTGGCGGTGCAGCTTGACTGCGGCCGCCACCCGGGCAGATCGCTCGGTGAGAGTCAGGCAGCCTCGCCCGACGGAGCGTTGACATCCTCCGGCAGAGCGGCCTTGGCGGCCTCCACCAATGCCGTGAACGCGGCCGGATCGCTGACGGCGATCTCGGCGAGGTTCTTGCGGTCCACCTCGATACCGGCGGCCTTGAGGCCCTGGATCAGGCGGTTGTACGTGATGTCGTTGGCCCGTGCGGCCGCGTTGATACGGGAGATCCACAGCTTGCGGAACTCGCCCTTGCGGGCACGCCGGTCACGGTAGGCATAGGTCAACGAGTGCAGCTGCTGCTCTTTGGCCTTGCGGTACAGGCGGGACCGCTGCCCGCGGTAGCCCTTCGACGCCTTGAGGATGGTGCGGCGCTTCTTCTGCGCGTTGACTGCGCGCTTCACGCGTGCCATGGGGGTGTTTCCTTATCTGGGTTCGGGTCAGGGATGGCGCACGAAGCGCCGACAGTGTCAGCCGTTCAGCATCTTCGCGACACGCTTGGTGTCGTTCGCGGCCACCGCGGTCCGGCCGGCGAGCCGGCGGGTGCGGGACGACGGCTTGTGCTCGAGCAGGTGCCTACGGTTCGCCTTCTGACGGACGATCTTGCCGGTCCCGGTGCGACGGAACCGCTTCGAAGCGCCGCTGTGGGTCTTCGCCTTGGGCATGTTTCCTCAGTTCTGTGGTGTGTCGGTCGGTGCCTCGGCGGGCCGTGCACTGGCGCGCTGCGCTGCCGGGGTGTCTGCATCGTGCGCCGCCTTAGCGCGAGTCTTCGCGCCGCGGTGCGGGGCCAGCACCATCGTCATGTTGCGGCCGTCCTGCTTCGCGGACGTCTCGACGAAGCCGTAGTCGGCGACGTCGGCGCCCAGGCGCTGCAGGAGCCGGAAACCCAGTTCGGGCCGCGACTGCTCGCGGCCACGGAACATGATCGTCACCTTGACCTTCGACCCGGCCTCGAGGAAGCGGATCACGTGACCCTTCTTGGTCTCGTAGTCGTGCGGGTCGATCTTGGGACGGAGCTTCTGTTCCTTGACGACGGTCTGCTGCTGGTTCTTGCGAGACTCGCGTGCCTTCTGCGCCGTCTCGTACTTGAACTTGCCGTAGTCCATGATCTTGCACACGGGCGGCTTGGCGTCCGGGGCAACTTCAACGAGGTCGAGATCGGCGTCCGCGGCGACGCGGAGTGCATCTTCGATGCGCACGATGCCTACCTGCTCACCGCCCGGTCCGATCAGACGAACTTCAGGTACGCGAATGCGCTCGTTGACGCGGGTCTCAGTGCTGATGGGGCCTCCCTGGATAGTTCCTGCTGTCCGTGCAGAACCCCATCCCGGCGGCGCATTGTTCCCCGAAGGAACAAATAAGCCCTGCTCACAGCAGGGCCCAATGCCGACCAGGCCAGACATCGGTGACGTCATCGCCGATATCCGGACCGGACCGCGCTACCTTCGAGTGATCGTCGGCGAGCGGTGGGAGTGGGACTCCACTTGCTGTCCCTGGCGTCAGCCGGGACGGTCGCGCATGCCAGTCTAGCAGGCATGACCGAGAGCTCCGCACATCCCGGATCCGCCGAACAGCCGCAGACCCGGGAACTGGCCGACGTCCCCGCGGTCGAGGTGATCACGCGAGCTGCCGTGATGCTGATGAGCGCGGCCGCCGAGAAGCTGGGCCTGTCGGCCCACGACCCCGAGGACAGCCCGTACCGCGACCTCGACGAGGCGCGGCGCCTGATCACCGCGCTGGCGGGCCTGGTGACGTCGTCGGCCGAGTATCTCGGCCCGCACGCCGGCCCGGTGCGCGACGGCCTCAAGACCCTTCAGCTCGCGTTCCGCGAGGCCAGCGCCGCGCCCGACGAACCGGGCAAGGGCCCGGGAGAGAAATACACCGGGCCGGTCTGGTAACACCACATTTGCAGGCCAAGCGCCTATCCTCGCGGCCTATGACCTCAACGGGCATCGCGAGGGCACGTCCGGCATCGTCCTACCGATGGGTGCCTGCGGCGGCCGGCTGGATCGTCGGCATCATCGCGACCCTGTCGCTGCTGGCCAGCATCTCGCCGTTGATCCGATACGTGATCAAGGTCCCGCGCGAGTTCGTCAACGACTACATCTTCAACTTCCCCGACACGAGCTTCGCCTGGGCGTTCGTGCTGGCATTGCTGGCCGCCGCCCTGGCCGCACGCAAGCGCATCGCCTGGTGGATCCTGATCGGCTACATGGTGGCCGCGGTGGCCTGGAACGTCGCCGGCGCCGCCGAGCGGGGCGAGCGATGGTTCCAGGAAGTCGGCGAGATGGTGGGCCTGGCGTTCCACCTCGCCGCAATCGTGTGCCTGCTGCTGGCGCGCGGACAGTTCTGGGCCAAGGTCCGCCACGGCGCCCTGCTCAAAGCGGCGCTCGTGCTGGCAGCGGGGATGGCGGTCGGCACGCTGATCGGGTGGGCGCTGCTGGAGGTCTTCCCCGGCTCGCTCGCCCAACCAGACCGGTTCTTCTACGCGCTGAACCGGGTCAGTGCCTTCGCAGGTGCGGACGCCGACACGTTCTCCGGCCATCCCCACGTGTTCGTCAACGCGTTGCTCGGACTATTCGGCGCGCTGGCCCTCATGGTCGCCGCCGTCGTGCTGTTCCAGTCGCAGCGCGCGGACAACGCGCTCACCGGGGAGGACGAGTCGGCCATTCGCGGGCTGCTCGAGGTGTACGGCAAGAACGACTCGCTGGGCTACTTCGCCACCCGCCGCGACAAGGCGGTGGTCTTCGCTCCCAACGGTCGGGCGGCCATCACCTACCGCGTCGAGGTCGGGGTATGCCTGGCCAGCGGTGATCCGGTCGGCGATCCGAAGGCGTGGCCGCAGGCGATCGCGGCCTGGCTGGAGCTGTGCCAGAGCTACGGCTGGGCGCCGGGTGTGATGGGAGCCAGTTCGGCCGCGGCCCAGGCCTTCCGCGAGGCCGGGCTCAATGCGCTGCAACTCGGCGACGAGGCGATTCTGCATCCCGACACCTTCCGGCTGTCCGGCCCGGACATGCGCGCCGTGCGTCAGGCCGTCACGCGGGCCCGGCGCGCGGGTGTCACCGTCCGGATGCGGCGTCACCGCGACCTGTCCGCCGACGAGATGGCCGCCGCGATCGAGCGCGCCGACACGTGGCGCGACACCGCGGACGAACGCGGATTCTCGATGGCGCTGGGCCGGCTGGGCGACGCGGCCGACGGCGACTGTCTGTTGGTCGAAGCGGTGCAGGGCGGCGACGACACGGTCGTCGCGATGCTCTCCCTGGTTCCGTGGGGATCCACCGGGGTGTCGCTGGACCTGATGCGGCGGGCGCCCCAATCCCCCAACGGCACCATCGAATTGATGGTCAGCGAGCTGTGCTTGCAGGCCGAGGACATCAGCGTCACCCGGATCTCGCTGAACTTCGCCATGTTCCGGTCGGCCTTCGAACAGGGCGCCCAACTCGGCGCGGGCCCGGTCGCCCGGCTGTGGCGCGGGCTGCTGGTGTTCTTCTCGCGGTGGTGGCAGCTCGAGACGCTGTACCGGTCGAACATGAAGTACCAGCCGCAGTGGGTGCCGCGGTACGCCTGCTACGAAGACGCGCGGCTGGTCCCCCGAGTCGGGGTGGCCTCGGTGATCGCCGAAGGCTTTCTGGTGCTGCCGTTCTCGCGGCGCCACGACCAACCGCACACCGGCCACCACATCGCCGCCCCCGGCACGCTCGTGGCCACCGGCCTGCTGCACAGCGACGGGACGGCGCCGGACCTGAACTCGCTGCAGGCCGACCTGCCGGCCGACGACACCCGGTCGCGGCTGCCCGAACAGGTTCGCGTCCGGATGGCCAAGCTCAAGGCACTGCAGGGCGAGGGTGTCGACGCCTATCCGGTGGGCAGCCCGCCGAGCCACACCGTCGCGCAGGCGCTCGACTGCGCCGACGGCACCGCGGTGACGGTCGCCGGCCGGGTCCTGCGGCTGCGCGACTACGGCGGCGTGCTGTTCGTGGCGCTGCGCGACTGGTCCGGCGAAGCGCAACTGCTGCTGGACAATTCGCTCCTGGAGGCGGGCAGCACCGCCGACTTCACCCGGGCCATCGATCTCGGCGACCTGATCGAGGTGACCGGCGCGATGGGCCGCAGCCGGTCCGGTGCCTGGTCGATCCTGGTGCGGCAGTGGCGCTTGATCGGCAAGTGCCTGCGACCCCTGCCCGACAAGTGGAAGGGCATGACCGATCAGGAGGCCCGGGTCCGCGCCCGCTACATCGACCTGGCCGTCAACATCGAGGCGCGCGACCTGATCCGGGCGCGCAGCGCGGTGCTGCACTCGATCCGCGAAACCCTGGTCGGTAAGGGCTTTCTAGAGGTCGAGACGCCGATCCTGCAACAGATCCACGGTGGCGCCAACGCCCGTCCGTTCCTCACCCACATCAACGCCTACGACCTCGACCTGTATCTGCGCATCGCCCCCGAGCTCTATCTCAAGCGGCTGTGCGTCGGCGGCGTCGAGCGCGTGTTCGAGCTGGGCCGGGCCTTCCGCAATGAGGGCATCGACTTCAGCCACAACCCCGAATTCACGCTGCTGGAGGCCTATCAGGCCCATGCCGACTACCGCGTGTGGATCGACGGCGCGCGGGAACTGATCCAGAACGCCGCGCAGGCGGCCAACGGTGCGCAGGTGTTCCTGCGACCGGCCAGGGACGACCCGGCCGGACCCCTCGAGCCCGTCGACATCTCGGGGCCCTGGACCGTCACCACGGTGCACGACGCCGTGTCGCGGGCACTCGGGGAACACGTCGATCCGACCACGGATCTGGCCACGTTGCGCCGGCTGTGCGACAAGGCCGCGATCCCCTACCTCACCCACTGGGATACGGGCGCGGTGGTGCTGGAGATGTACGAGCATCTCGTCGAGGACCGCACCGAGGAGCCGACGTTCTACACCGACTTCCCCACCTCGGTGTCGCCGTTGACCCGCCCGCACCGCAGCATCCCCGGCGTGGCCGAACGCTGGGACCTGGTGGCCTGGGGCGTCGAACTCGGCACGGCCTACAGCGAACTCACCGATCCGGTTGAGCAGCGCCGCCGCCTGCAGGAGCAGTCCCTGCTGGCCGCAGGCGGCGATCCGGAGGCGATGGAGCTCGATGAGGACTTCCTGCAGGCGATGGAGTACGCGATGCCGCCGACCGGCGGCCTCGGCATGGGCGTGGACCGCGTCGTGATGATGATCACCGGCCGCAGCATCCGCGAGACCCTGCCGTTCCCACTGGCCAAACCTCGTTAGCAGCGACCTCACAGCGTGCTCCAAGATCGGGCGGTCAATCTGGAACCGTGACGACGTCCGGGACCTTCATCGGGAACTTCGCGTTTTCCCTGCGCCACCACCTGTCGTTGATGCATGGGTGGCTCCCCGTCGTCGTGCAGGTGGTGGCGGTGGTCGCGCTGGCGACCGCGATCGGTTGGCGCACCCGGCGCTGGCGGCTGATCTGGCTGCCCTGGTCGGCGTTCATCGGCGTGATGCTGGCGGTCGCGGCGTACTGGTACACGCAGACGGCCGGGGTCGCCGACGACACCAATCCGGCCCCGCACACGCTGTGGGTGTGGATCGCCCTGTCGGGCATCGCCGTCGCGGTGCTGATGTCGGGCTGGCGCGACGCGCAGTGGTGGCGCCGGGCGGTGGCGGTCACCGCGGTCCCGCTGTGCGCGCTGTCCGCGGCGCTGGCGCTGAATTTGTGGACCGGCTACTTCCCCACCGTGCAGACCGCGTGGAGCCAGCTCACCGCGGGCCCGTTGCCGGACCAGACCGACCAGGTGACCGTCGCCGCGATGCAGCGCAACCACACGGTCCCGATCAAGGGCAGCGTCGTCGCCGTGACGATCCCGGGCACCGCATCCGGATTCAAGCACCGCGGCGAGTTCGTCTACCTGCCGCCGGCCTGGTACGGGGATGATCCGCCGCCGACGCTGCCGACCGTGATGATGATCGGCGGCGAGTTCAACACCCCCGCGGACTGGATGCGCGCCGGCAACGCGATCAAGACCCTCGACGACTTCGCGGCCGCTCACCACGGCTTCGCTCCTGTGGTCGTGTTCGTCGATCCGGGCGGGGCGTTCAACAACGACACCGAATGCGTGAACGGCACCCGCGGACGGTCGGCCGACCACCTCACCCGCGACGTGGTCCCGTTCATGAAGGCGAACTTCGGGGTGAGCGCCGCCCCGGCGAACTGGGGCATCGTCGGCTGGTCGATGGGCGGCACGTGCGCGGTCGACCTGGCGGTCATGCATCCGGACATGTTCAGCGCGTTCGAGGACATCGCGGGCGATCTGGCGCCGAATTCCGGTGACCGGGCACAGACCGTCAACCGTCTCTTCGGCGGCGACACCGCGGCCTACGCATCCTTCGATCCGACGACGGTGATCACCCGGCACGGCCCCTACCGCGGGGTCCAGGGGTGGTTCGACGTCAACGGCGCGCCGCCGGGCTCCGGCGCGGCGAAGCCCAACGACCAGGCGGTGGCAGCCGAGTCACTGTGTTCACTCGGCAGCCGTTCGGGCATCGACTGTGCCGTCGTGAGCCAACCCGGCAACCACGACTGGCCGTTCGCCTCTGCCGCGTTCGCCGCCGCGCTGCCGTGGCTGGCGAGCACGATCGGCACACCCGGTGTCGCGCCGGTGTCGCTGCCTGCCGCTCCGCATGCGACGCCGGTGGAAACGGCGGCCGCGCGGTAGCGCGCGGCGGTAGCGTGGACGCCATGCCGGAGGACCCCAGCCCCGCACCCGACACCGGCTACAGCGCCGACGGTGTCCCGACGTTCGACGCGGTGCGCGAGAAGATCGAGAACCGCTACGCGACGTCGCTCGGCTCTGCCGAACTGGCATCCGACACACCGGAGGGTCGCACCGCCGCCGAGCAGTACGACGCCCGCCAACGCGCGGCCGCCGAACGGCTCGCGCAGATCCGCCAATCGATGCGCGACGACGAGGGCGACGCTCAGTAGTCGGCGTCGGCGGCCAGCACCTCGGCCAGGAACGCGTCGTCGCCGAGGGTGCGCAACCGCGCCCGCGCGAACACGCGAGCCCGCTCGCGTGCCGGGCGGGACTCCGCCAAGTCCGCGCCCACCGTCACCGAGGCCCCGGTCCAGTCGCGGTCCCACGCCGCGTCCAGCGTGAGCGGATGATCCCCCTCCAACAGCGCGACCGTCGCCGCGCCGGCGTCGTCGAGCGTGCCGGTTCCGTGCACCGCACCGGAACGCAGCCGCACGGAGAGCCCCGCGGGTGACGCGGTGCCCCACACCTCGGCGCGGACGGCGACGCTGACCCGGTCGACGTCGGGCGCCACCTGCCACCGGACCGTGTCCTCGGCGGCGTCGAAGATCCCCGGCGGTACCGCCGACCATGCCACCGAGGACCGGCCGTCGGCGATCGCGGCGCCCATGCCGGGTCGGTCGCCGGGGCCGGCCGCCAGCGCGTAGTCGTCGCGTCGCGCCACCGCCTCGACGAGCCCGCCGATCGGCACGCCGGAGTCCTCGGCAAGCTCGACGCAGGACCGCGCGAGTGTGGCGACACGTGAATCACGGTGACGGACAAGGGCATTCAGCCGCGGACCGTGCGGGCGCACCAGCCCCGCCACGTCGGCGTCGAAGGAGTCGTCGTCGAAGAACTCGTGCGCCGCGGCGGTCAGCAGGGCCAGCTCACCGTCGAGCAGCGCGGCGTCGAGATCCACGATGCCGTCGCGCCGGCTGGCCGGCCACCACCGGCGCAACCAGTGGCCCAGCGCCAGCCGCCGCAGGGTGCTCAACGCACCTGTTTCGACGGTGACATCCGGGATCTCGACGTCCTCGCCGGCGTCTCCGTCCCGCAGCGCCGCCACGATCGCGCCGTGGCCGGACGCACCGACGAGCCGCCACAACCAGTCCGCCCGGTCCAGATCGGTGAGCGTGATCTGCGTCTGCCCCGACGGCTCGTCGATGGTGCGCGCCAGCACGGCACCGGAGACCTCGAGCACCGCGGTCAACGGCGGCGGCTGCGGGTCCGGCCCCGTGGTCCACAGACCCGACCGGTAGGCGAATCTCATGACGGCGGCCCGTCGGCCCCGAGCATCGCCTTGATGCGCTGCCGGTGGTCCAGGCTCACCGAGCGGGCGACACCGTCGAGCAACCGGCGCACGTCGTCGGCGTCGGTGCAGGGCTCCTGCCAGACGTCCCGGCCGTGCAGGCGTGCCCACAACCGGCTCAGGTACGGCTGGCGAAACGCCGCGAGTTCGTCGATGACCTGCTGCTGCCGAGGGTGCACCGCGGCGCCGTCGGCGAGGTGGCGCCGGGCGTGCAACACGTAGGCCTCTTTGCGCAAGCGGGCTTGGATGCGACCCGACAGCGCATGCCGCGGTCGCGCTGCGGGATCCAGCGGCGCGAGATCCGTCGCGACCTCGATGCCCGCGACGAGCGTCGCCTGCTTGTCCTCCCCCAGCAGACCCCACGGTGCGCAGGATCGATCGACCTCCTCGGCGCACAGCAGCGCGATGTCGGGCAGATCGTCACGATCCATGCCGCGGCGCAGCGTCGCGCGCACCCGGTCCACCACGGTCCGGTCCAGCGGACGCTCCCGCTCGGCCGGACGCGTCTCCCGCACCACCTCGGGGCGTTGTTGCGGCTCGACGGACGACAGCCCGAGGTCCACCAGCGACCAGGGCACAACCGAGCCGTCCGTGTGCGCGGCCGCACCGAAGTTGTACGGCGTCTCATCGGCCACCAACGCCGACCACACCCGTTGTCGCGCAACGGATGCGGTGTGCCCTTCGGCGTCCCCGAGCAGCGCGCCGAGGCCGGACAGGAACGGCCCGGCGATCCCGCCGCCGGCACGGACGTCCGCCCAGGCGCGCACGAGTTGGGCGGTCAGGTTCGCGAGGACGTCCGGGTCGGCCAGATGCAGGGTGAGCAGGTCGCCGGTGGTGCGGTCCCGGTCGGCGTGGACCTCCCGCAGCGCCCGTTCGGCGTCGCAGGCGTTGGCTGCCGGTCCGAGGGTGACCGCGAGCTCGTAGCACACCGGGAAGTACAGCTCCTGGGCGTTGCCGTGGGTGATCTTCAACCGTCGACGCTCACGCTTGAGCGCCTCGAACCAGGACGCCGTCGCCCGGAGCGTCCCGGCCTGCTCGACGATCGCCCGGTGCATCTCGGCGGCGACGTCTTCGGTCACGACGGGCGCGGAGTAGCGGGCGTTCACCCGCAGCCGAAGCACGAGCGGATCGATGATCCGCTTCACGGTGCGGGTCAGCGGCGCGCCGTCATCGGCACTGAGCGGCTCCACCCCCGCGCCGATCGCACGCCAGGCAGCATCGATCACCGCACGGCGCGGCTGCCGCACGGCCACAGCCGCCTCGGCGCCCGCGCTCACCGGAACAGGATAGAAGTTGGGCTCGGTAGCCGAGGCGCGCATCGACCCTGTTCGCATGCCGACCGTGCTCACCCTCCTGTTCTTCTGCTTCCTGGCCGCCGGGACCGCGGCCGTTCTGCTCGTTCCGAGCTCCGCCATGGTCAGGTCGCGCGGTGTGGTGGTGGGCCTGCGGTGCACCGGCGAAGTCAGCGACGACTGCCGTGAGGTCGAGCTCGACGTCATCGTCAGCCGGACCGACGGCGGCCAGTTCGCGGCCCGCGAGATCGCGCTGATCCCCGAGTCCGCGCTGGGCGACTTCACCCCCGGCGCCATCATCGACACCTACTACCGTCCGGGCGACGAGACGTCGGTCGCCGTGCGGGTGCCGCGCCGCTAGCGGTCACCGGGCACCGTCCACGGCGAAGGTGGCGAGCGCGGCCCAGTACAGCGGGCTCGCCGTGACGTCGCCTGCGCCCCAGCGGGCGAGCTGGGCGCGTTGCCACGCATTGACGGCCCGTCCCGCCTCGAGCGCTTCGTGCGCGGTGTCGACCGCGATCACGACCTCGGCCATCGGATCGGCGGATTCTCCTGCGGCACCGCAGGATCGCCGGTACCCCGCGGTCGTGGGAAGCGACCACAGCGTCGCCGTCACGAGCACGGCGCCGCCCAGGATCGCCGCGGCCACCAGGCCGGTGGCCTCGTCGAAGCGGTAGTCCCCGCCCGAGGCGCAGGCCAGCAGAGCGACCCGCGCGGGCATCGGCAGCGTGGACGCCATCAGCTCCGCGGCGGTCAGGGCTTCGGGCTCGGCCAGATGGATCGCGGCGCGGTCGGCGTGCCCGACGTCTCCGTCGGCGACCGACGCGTGGCCGACGAACAACAGCCGGCTCGGCTGTCGCCGTAACTGGGCGGCCAGCCAGCCCCGGTCGGCCTGCGGCCGGCGGAACAGCTCCACGGCCGCCCCGACCTCCGGCAGCACCCGACGGTGCGACAGCATGTCGGCGAAGTGGCGGGCCACCGGCGTCGCCGGATCCGGTCTGCCGAGCACCGAACCCAGCGCGGAATCGGGCCGCTGCCCCGGCACCCGCGGATCGAGGACCAGCAGTGGGGCCTCGTCGCTCCGCCACGGCGCGGGCCGGCGCGGCGCGTTGGCGATGTTGGGCGGCGCGGCGAACAGGATGTCGATGACGTCGATCAGGCGCCGGCCGTCGGTGGGCATCGCGAGAACCGACCAGGGCACCTGCGCCAGCCGCGCGGTGGGCGCCACGAACGCCACGGCGTCCGGCGTGGTGGCCTGCTCGGCCAGCAGCCGCCACGCCGCGTCGGAAAGCAGCGCCTCGCCGAGCACCCCGGCGAGATGTCGCTCTGCGGCCGGGGTCGCGAATGAGCCTGCGGCGACGGCTCGTTGGACGGCGTCGAGGACGCTCTCGCCGGCGCGAGGGTCGGGCAGCGCGTCAGCCAGGAGCTCGTGCACCGCGGCCATCGCCGACTCCTCGATCACCCACGTGACGGTGGTGTCCCGGCGTCCGACGACGCGCAGACTGCCGTAGGTCGCGACGCCGACGTCGGCGTAGCGGAGCACCAGCGTGGGGCCGCCCGTCATGGCCATGTGGACCACTCGTCGTCCCCGGCGGTCACCTGCCGCCCGTAGCGGGCGAACGCGAGTTCGCGGTACCGGCTCAGCACCGGTGCGCCGTCGGGTTCCATCCGCAGCGGCGGCAAGGCGCCCAGCCGGGCGAGCGGCCCCGCGCCCACCGCGCCGTGACCCGACGCCACCAGCGCGTACTCGTCGGCCTCGTCGACGGGGACCGCCGCGGTCGCGGTGTCGGCCCAGGCGGCCGTCTCGCCCTCCGGTGCGGTGAAGGTGCCTCGCGCGCAGTGGTATTCGATCAACTCGCTGAGCAGCTCGGTGTTGCCCGACTCCCAGGCCACGGCGAAGGCGCCTGCGAGCATCCGCGCGGAGACGTGCGTGGCCCAGCGCATCCGGGCGTCGGCGTCGGCGAGCGTGTACCGCACCGAGTCGACGGCCAGGGCCGCGGGGATCTTCAGCTCCGCGGCGCGGGCGAACGCGTCGCCCGCGGCGGCCGGGTCGGCGAGCGCCTGGGCGCGCAGCAGTGAGCCGAGATGGTCGTCGAGCCGGGCGTACTGCAGCCAGCTGTGCCGCGGCCAGTCGTCGAGCAGTTCCCGGGCCGCGTTCACCCGCTCGGTGGCTGCGGCGAAGTCTCCGCGGAAGATGTCGACCCAGCTGCGCTGCAGCAGGATTCGGTGGATGTGCAGGGGGCGGCCGAGTTCGCGCCAATGCCGTTCGGCGTGGCCGAGCCGTTCGTCGGCGTCGTCGTAGGCGCCCACGGAGATGCTGAGCAGACCGAAATAGAGCCAGCAGCGCGACACGTCGTGGGCGCGGGCGTGCTCGGCGATGGCCGGGTACGCCTCGTGGACGAGATCCTGTGCCAGCGGCCGGTCTCCCGCGGCCCATGCCGCTGTCGCCCGCTCCAACTGTGCGCGTGCCGTCGCAAGGCGCCAACTGCGCGCACCTGCCCGCGCGCCCGCCCGCCGAAGCCACGGCTCGGCCTCGGTCAGGCGTCCGGTCTCCACGCAGAATCGGCCGTACCCCGTGCCGCCGAGCACCAGCAGGGCGTCGGAGTACAGCGTGCCGTCACCGGGGCCGGAGATCACGTCGAGCACCTCCTGCCACAGCGGCAGAGACTGCACATGGAGGTCGTCGTCGCACAGCGCGACCGCGCACAGGATGCGGGCATGGGTGATGAGGTAGTCGTGTTCGGCGCGCAGGTCGGCGACTATGCCGGCGTCGGCGGTCAGCGCCTGCAGCGACAGCGCGGCGGATTCGTGATCGCCGTGCGCCGCGGCCAGCCCGGTCTGCAGGAACAGCACCCGCCGGCTGTATCGCCGGACCATGTGGGCTACCTGCGCGTCCGCGGGCGTCGGGTAATGGCGCAGGCAGTCGCGCATCCGGGTCAGGCATTCGGTCACCCCGTCGTATGCCGTTCTGATCAGGTAGATCTCGCCGAGCTGCGCGTACACCTCGAGCATCAGATCGTCGCGGTCGGCCTGTTCGATCTGCGGCATCAGCGACAGCAGCAGATCCTTCGCGGCGCCCTCATCGGCCGCGAACGCCAGGTGACGAGCCCGGTCGAGGTCCTGCTCGATCGTCACCGCGTCATCATAGGGAGCGGCGGACGCGTCGGGGGCGCCCGCCGCTCCCCTGCCGGGCATGGTTCAGCTGCAGGTCACGGTCACGGTGAACGGCTTGGTGATCATGCCGGCCATCGGGTTGCTCATGTCGGCGCCCACGGCCTCGCCGGTGATCGTGTACCGCTCGCCGTCGACCTTGACGTCCGCCGAACCGCTCTTGGCGCCCATCGCGTTGGCGACCGCCAGCGCGTTGCCGTCGACCACCATGCCGAGCGACTCGACGACCGGCGGCGCCGCATCGGTCATCACGATGCCCAGCCCCTGCTGGCCGCCGATCGCGCCGCTGGCGACGTTGATCTTGCCGCCCTGCTTGACGCAGGTGACCGAGTTCAGGTCCAGACCGGCCAGGTCCGCGCCGTCGACCTTCACCTCGGTCGTGCCTCCGGTGCTGGCCTGCGCGGTGGTGGCCTGCGAGCTCTGGGTGCCGGAGCTCGGGGCCGCGTCCTTGTCGCCGGAGCAGCCCACCAGCATGGCGGCGCCCGCGGCCAGGCCGATCACACTTGCGGCAACTCGCTTCATCGTTTGCTTCCCTTCGTCGTACTCCGCCTCGGTGGCGTCGTCTGCGAGGAAGTCAAGACGGGGACCGGCGCTACCGATCCCAACTTTGGCTACGGTCGGGAGACGATGCGCACCTTCACCGTTGAGCAGCGCCGTGCGCGCCTCGCGCGCCGCCACGTTCTGAGCCCTGCCGCCATGTCCGCTTCGGTGGCCGACGTCACCGGACGCCTCGTCGCACTGCATGCCACAGATCCGGTGACGCCGTACCTGTCGCTGTGGGCGCGGCTGCCCGACTTCACGGCAGCGGACCTCGACGCTGCGCTCTACCGGGACCGCACTGTGGTCAAACATCTGGCCATGCGCAGGACGCTGTGGGTGGTGCGGCCGACGGACATGCCCGCCGTGCAGGCAGCGGCCAGCGACCGCGTGGCGGCCAACGAGACCCGGCGGCTCGCCGCCGATGTGGAACGCGCCGGGGTGGCGGCCGACGGGCTGGCCTGGCTGGCCAACGCGCGCGACGCCGCGCTGCGCCACCTGCGCGGCTCGGGTCCGTGCAGCGCCCGTGAACTCCGGGAGGCGTTGCCGGAACTGCACGGCACCTACGATCCGGCCCCGGGGAAGACCTGGGGCGGGGCGAGCCATCTCGCACCGAGGGTGCTGACGGTGCTCTCGGCGCGCGGCGACATCGTGCGCGGCCCGAACGACGGCGGCTGGATCACGTCACGGCCGCGGTGGGTGGCCGCCGGCGACTGGCTACCGCCCATCGAGACCGCCGACGCCGACGCCGACGCCGCCAGCGCCGTGCTGCTGCGCCGCTGGCTGGCCACGTTCGGTCCAGCGACTCTCACCGATGTCAAGTGGTGGTTCGGGGCCACCCTGACGTGGGCCCGAAAAGCGTTGTCCGCCATCGATGCCGAAGAAGTGCAGCTCGACGGAGCGCCCGGGTATGTACTGCCCGACGACGAAGACGATCCAGATCCCGAGCCGTGGTGCGCGCTGCTGCCGTCGCTGGACCCCACGACGATGGGGTGGTTCGACCGGGACTGGTACGTGGCTCCGCACCGGGCCGAGGTGTTCGATCGCAACGGCAACGCCGGCCCGACCGTGTGGGTCGACGGCCGGGTCGTCGGCGCCTGGCGTCAGGACGCGGCCGGCCGGGTGGAGCTGGCTCTGCTCGAGAAGGTGGGCCGTCGGGCGGCGTCTGCGCTCGAGGCGCGCGCCGACGAGTTGACGGCATGGCTCGACGGCGTTCGGGTCAATCCGAGGTTCCCCTCACCGCTGAGCAGGGGCGCCTCGTGAACCGGCGCGGCGCCCGCGGCACTCAGGCGCTGACCTTGCGGCGGCTGCGGGTCTTCGGCCTGGCCCGTTGCACGCCGAGCGTCTCGGCGAGGAAGTGGCCCGTGTAGCTGGCCGGGTCGGCGGCCACGTCCTCGGGGGTGCCGGTGGCCACCACGGTCCCGCCCCCCGAACCACCTTCGGGCCCCATGTCGACGATCCAGTCGGAGGTCTTGATGACGTCGAGGTTGTGCTCGATCACGATGACCGTATTGCCTTTGTCCACAAGGCCGTTGATGACCGTCAGCAGTTTGCGGATGTCCTCGAAGTGCAGCCCCGTGGTGGGCTCGTCGAGGATGTAGATGGTCCGGCCTGTCGACCGCTTCTGTAGTTCCGAGGCCAGCTTCACCCGCTGCGCCTCGCCGCCGGACAGCGTCGGCGCCGGCTGGCCGAGCCGGACGTACCCGAGTCCGACGTCCACCAGCGTCTTGAGGTAACGGTGGATCGAGCTGATCGGCGCGAAGAACTCGGCGGCCTCCTCGATCGACATGTCGAGCACCTCGGCGATGGTCTTGCCTTTGTAGTGCACCTCCAGCGTCTCGCGGTTGTAGCGCGCGCCCTGGCACACCTCGCACGGCACGTACACGTCCGGCAGGAAGTTCATCTCGATCTTGATGGTGCCGTCGCCCGAGCACGCCTCGCAGCGACCGCCCTTGACGTTGAACGAGAAACGGCCCGGCTGGTAGCCGCGGACCTTGGCCTCCGTCGTCGCGGCGAACAACGTCCGGATCTTGTCGAACACCCCGGTGTAGGTCGCCGGGTTGGACCGCGGGGTCCGGCCGATCGGCGACTGGTCGACCCGGACAAGCTTGTCCAGGTGGTCCAGGCCGTTGACGCGGGTGTGCCGACCGGGCACCAGCCGGGCACCGTTGAGCTTGTTGGCCAGCACCGAGGCCAGGATGTCGTTGACCAGCGTCGACTTGCCCGAACCGGACACACCCGTCACCGAGGTCAGCACCCCGAGCGGGAACGCGACGTCGATCTCGCGCAGGTTGTGTTCGCGCGCACCGACGACGGTGAGCTGACGTTTCCTGTCGGGGACCCGCCGCATCTCCGGGACCTCGATCTCCTCCTTGCCCGACAGGTAAGCACCGGTGATCGACTCCGGGTTCTTCAGCAGATCCTGGTATGTGCCGCTGTGCACGATCTGGCCGCCGTGCTCCCCCGCGGCGGGGCCGATGTCGACGACCCAGTCGGCGTGGGCGATCGTGTCGAGGTCGTGTTCGACGACGATCAGCGTGTTGCCGAGATCCCGCAACCGCACCAGCGTGTCGATCAGCCGGCGGTTGTCCCGCTGGTGCAGCCCGATCGACGGTTCGTCGAGCACGTAGAGCACGCCGACCAGGCCCGACCCGATCTGGGTGGCCAGCCGGATGCGTTGCGCCTCACCGCCACTGAGCGTCCCCGCCGCCCGCGACAGCGACAGGTAGTCGAGCCCGACGTCGAGCAGGAACCCCAGCCGGGACTGGATCTCCTTGAGCACCTGGCCCGCGATCGCGGCCTCCCGGGTGCCCAGCGTGAGCGCGTTGAGGAAGTCGGCGCAGTCGGCGATCGACAGCTCGGCCACTTCGGCGATCGACTTCGCGCCGAAGCTGCCCGCGGTCATCGTCACCGCGAGGATCTCGGGCTTGAGACGGGTGCCGTTGCACTCGGGGCACGGCACGTCCCGCATGAAGCCCTCGAGGCGCTCCTTCATCTGCTCGGAGTCGGTCTGCTCCATGCGGCGCTGCAGGAACGCCATCACGCCCTCGAAGTCGGCGTAGTAGGACCGGGTGCGCCCGTAACGGTTCTTGTACCGCACGTGCACCTGCTCGTCGCAGCCTTCGAGAATCGCCTTGCGCGCCTTGGCCGGAAGCTTCTTCCACGGGGTGTTCACATCGAACCCCAACTGATCGCCGAGGCCGGCGAGCATCCGGGTGAAGTACTCGGCGGTGTGCCCCATCGCCCAGGGGGCGATCGCGCCCTCGGCCAGCGTCAGGTCCGGATCCGGCACCACGAGGTCCGGATCGACCTCCTTGCGGATGCCCAGCCCGGTGCACTCCGGGCAGGCGCCGTACGGGGAGTTGAACGAGAACGACCGCGGCTCCAGGTCGTCGACAGCCAGCGGATGGCCGTTGGGGCAGGCCAGCTTCTCGGAGAACCGCTGCTCACGGTGCGGGTGGTCGTCCTCACGGTCGACGAACTCGAGCACCACGATGCCGTCGGCGAGGTTCAGCGCGGTCTCGACCGAATCGGTGAGCCGCTGCTTGGCCGACGCCTTCACGGTCAGGCGGTCGACCACGACCTCGATGTCGTGCTTCTCCTGCTTCTTCAGCTTCGGCGGGTCGGTCAGCGAGTGCACCACACCGTCGACGCGTACGCGGCTGTAGCCCTGGGTGTTCAGCTTGTCGAAGAGGTCGACGAACTCACCCTTGCGGGTGCGCACCACGGGCGCGAGAACCTGGAACCGGAGCCCCTCGTCCATCGCGAGCACCTGGTCGACGATCTGCTGCGGCGTCTGACGGGCGATGCGCTCCCCGCAGACGGGACAGTGCGGGGTGCCTGCGCGGGCGTACAGCAGACGGAGGTAGTCGTAGACCTCGGTGATGGTGCCCACGGTCGACCGCGGATTGCGGTTGGTCGACTTCTGGTCGATCGACACCGCGGGCGACAACCCCTCGATGAAGTCGACGTCCGGCTTGTCCATCTGGCCGAGGAACTGGCGCGCGTAGGCCGACAGCGACTCCACGTAGCGTCGCTGCCCCTCGGCGAAGATGGTGTCGAACGCCAAAGACGACTTGCCGGAGCCCGACAGCCCGGTGAACACGATCATCGCGTCGCGCGGAAGGTCCAGATCGACGCCACGCAGATTGTGCTCCCGGGCACCTTTGACAACTAGGCGGTCAGCCACGATGTCCTTTCCCGTCGTGCCCGATGCGCCCTACGGGCGCAGTACAGACCCATGCTAGGTCGACCCACCGACAGCTTTCATCCGCGGTGGCGGCGGAGGCCCCGCGAGGGGAAGTAACGTGAGTCACCATGACCGTCGTCGACGACAACTACACCGGCCACGTCGAGCCGCGCACGGCGGCGCGACGCACACTGCCCGGCGCATCGATCGTCAAGGTGTCGGTGGGCCCCATGGACAACAACGCCTACCTGGTGACCTGTTCCCGCACCGGTGAGACGGTGCTCATCGACGCGGCCAACGACGCGCCGATCCTGCTCGAACTGCTCGACCGGTACGCGCCCACGCTGTCGCTGATCGTGACCAGCCATCAACACCAGGACCACTGGCTGGCGCTCGAGCAGGTGGTCGACGCGACCGGGGCCACCACCGCGGCGCACCGCCTCGATGCCGATCCGCTGCCGGTCAGGCCGGACAGACTGCTCGCCGACGGCGACAGCGTCGACATCGGCGACCTGCACTTCGACGTGATCCATCTGCGCGGGCACACCCCCGGCTCGGTGGCGCTCGCACTCCGCGGCGCGGACAGCGGGGACGACGGGGAGGAGCGCGTGCACCTGTTCACCGGCGACTGCCTGTTCCCCGGCGGCGTCGGTAAGACCTGGAGGGAAGGCGACTTCGAGCAACTGCTGGGCGACGTGTCCAGGCGGGTGTTCGACGCCTTCGCGGATCAGACCGTCGTGTATCCAGGACACGGCGACGACACCACCCTCGGAGCCGAACGTCCACACCTGGACGAGTGGCGTGAGCGCGGTTGGTGAGCGCGCTCTTGCCGGGGATCATCAGGAAGGGAACATGAACACCGATCAATTCGACAAGGTACAACGTGGCACCGGCTTCATCGCCGCGCTCGACCAGAGCGGTGGCAGCACCCCCAAGGCCTTGAAGCTCTACGGCATCGCCGAGGACTCCTACTCCGGCGACGACCAGATGTTCGACCTGGTGCACGAGATGCGGACCCGCATCATCGCGAGCCCGAGTTTCGACGGCGACCGCGTGCTGGGCGCGATCCTGTTCGAGGACACGATGGACCGGGACATCGACGGACGTCCGACCGCTGACTACCTGTGGAACGTCAAGCACGTCGTGCCGTTCCTGAAGGTCGACAAGGGCCTCGCCGACGAGAAGGACGGCGCCCAGGTCATGAAGCCGATTCCCAGCCTCGACGATCTGCTGGCCCGCGCCCGCGACAAGGGTGTCTTCGGCACCAAGATGCGGTCGGTCGTCAAGGCGCCGGGCGCCGGACTGCAGGCCGTGGTCGACCAGCAGTTCGAGATCGGCAGGCAGATCCTGGCCGCCGGTCTGGTGCCGATCATCGAGCCCGAGGTCGACATCCACAGCCCCCAGAAGGCCGAGGCCGAGGACCAGCTCAAAGCGGCGCTGCTGCAGGCTCTGGACCGGCTCGACGACGGTCAGGCCGTGATGCTCAAGCTGACGCTGCCCAGCGTCGACAACCTGTACCGCGACCTCGTCGAGCACCCGAAGGTGCTGCGGGTGGTGGCGTTGTCCGGCGGCTACGACCGCGACGAGGCCTGCGACAAGCTGGCGGCGAACCACGGTGTGATCGCGAGCTTCTCGCGTGCGCTCACCGAGGGTCTGACGGCCCAGCAGAGCGACGCCCAGTTCAACGCGACGCTGGACGCCGCGATCACCGCGATCGCGAAGGCGTCCGCCACCTGACCGCACGCTGACGTGAAAAACCCTGGGTCGGCATGCCGGCCCAGGGTTTCTCCGTTCTGCGGTCTCTCAGGACGTGTGCACGATCAGCACGTCGGACTTCGACCGACGCGCCACGTTCGCGGGAACCGATCCCAACAGACGTCCGGCGATGGTGCTGAGACCGACGTTGCCGACCACCAGCAGATCAGCGCCCAGCTCTTCGACGAGGTCGACGAGCGCGTCGACCGGCGCGCCGACCACGGCCTTCTCCTCGATGTTCTCGGCACCGGCCGCCTTCGCGCGATCGCGGGCCTCCCGCAGGATCGCGTAGATCGGGGCGTTGCCCGACATCTTGTAGCCCTCGTCCTTGAGCACGTCGGCGGCGCGCTGGTCCTCGCTCTGCGGGAAGTAGGCGGTCGCGACGACGAGCTTCGCGCCCGACCCAGCGGCGATCTGACCGGCACGATCCACCGCACGCAACGACGAATCCGAGCCGTCCGTGCCGACCACCACGGTTTGATAGGCGCTCATCCATATCCTCCCAGTGTCAGTTCACTACGCCACCCGAGACAGTAACCCGCTATCCGGCGAGCATGGGGGTGAATCACCACACCGAGGCGCCATTTGCCCAGGATCGGTCACCGCGTGCACCGGCAACGTCACGCTGTCGGTCACGACGTGACGCGGCCGACAACGGCAATCGCGCAGTGCGGCAACGAGACGCCGGTCACCATCGGTCGTCGCGGCGCTCGCCCGTCGCAGCGCCACCGTCCGACGGCCCCCGCCCTGTCTCCGCGGACCACGCCGTGCCTTCGCACACCAGGTCCTCCGGAACCGGCAGGCCCCCGGGCAGCAGCGGCAGGCCGGGCAACCCCTCGGGAAGCGGTACGACGGGGACCGGGACGGCCGGCGCCGCCAAGGGGGCCGGTACCGGCACCACAGGCACCACGGGTCCCGGCAGCGGGGCGGGCACGGACGCGGCGTGCATCAGCGGCGCGGCTTCGACCGCCGGGACAGCGACGTCGGCCGGAACCTCCGCGACAACCGGGCCAGGAACATCGGGGAAGGGTGGCCCCACGGGCGCTGAAAATGCCTCGGATGCAATGACATCGGGAACGGGGGCGGCTGGCTCCGGCGGGGCGGGCGGGGCGGCGGGCGCGGGCGGGGCGGCAGGTGCGGCGGCAGCCACCGGCACCTCCGGCACCGCTGCCGCGGCCTGCGCCAGCGGCGCGGCAGGCGGCGCCTGCGCGACGACGACGGGAGCAGGCGGTAAGACTGCCGGAACCGCCAGCGGCACAACGGGAGCGGCAGCCGGAGCAGGCTCTGGAATCGCGGCCGCATGCTCGATGGACGCTGCCGCGATCGGTGCCGCCTCGACCGGGGCGGGCACCGGACCGGGTGCCGTCAGTGCCGTCAGACCGTGCACCACCTCACCTGCCGGCACCGTGGATGCGGCCGGCACCTCGTCGGGCACAATGCCGTTGAGTGCGTTGGCCGCCGTCTCGAGGACCTCGGGAACCGACGGCGGCGATGCGGCCAGCTGCTGCACCATGTCGAGACAGGGCACGCCCGGGCTCGGCTTCGCCGCAGCCGTCACACTCCCGGCGGCGAGCAGGTAGAGCGCCGCCAACACGGACACGGCACCGACGCGAATGATGTTGGCTGGCATGATCTTTCCCTGAACTCTCATCGGCGCCCCCCGCCGACGAGAAACCTAGCGCGTTCGCGCCCGGGCCGGCGATCCGGTTACCGAATAGATATCGCCGCGAGCTGCTCCGGTGATGAACACGGCGCAGGCCGAAAAGAAACGCTCTGACACCGATTTCGAAATCAGGTCGCGGTACCCAGCACCCGTCGCGCGGCGAAGACAGCGGCCTGATCGATCATTCCGTTCCACAGGTAGGAGAAATGAGCAAACAGGTCGGATCCCTTCGAGCAGTACGGATCGTTGGCGGCGCACAGGTCGATGGCCCTGCTGCCGTACAGCGGGCTGAGCGTGGTGAGCGGCCCCAATCCAGGAAAGTCGCGCGAAGGGTTGCCGAACACCGCAATCGCCGCAACGTGATTGACCATCGTATCGGGCAGCGGCGAGGGCGTGAAGAACCACAGCCTGCGCTTCCCGATGGTGATCAGGTCGATCACGCCCGCTCCCTGCGACATTCCACCCAGGACGATCTTCGTGTTGGGGCAGACCCCCGCCGTGTACTGGACGTGTTTGTTCGCGTCGACCGCGCCTTCGGACGTCGACTTCGAAAAGTCCCAGCTCGCTGAATAATCCACCGCGCACGCGGCGATCTTCTTGCCGATCAACTTCTTCTGCAGGGTGGTGATGAACTGCTTGCCCACCGGGCCGAAGCCGGGCTTGTCGCTGGTGCCGCGCGCGAACACGACCTCCACGTCGGGGCACGCGTCCGCCGCGGCGACCGGCGCGCGAACGGTGGTGGTGCACAGTGCCAGCGCGGTGGTGACCGCGATTCCGAGGGCACGGGCGGCCTGGCGAGTGCGCACGCGAACACGTTGGCACAGTTTCAGCAAACTCCGCCAGCGGAGCAACCCAACGGTGATCGATCAGATGCCGAACCGGGTTGCGTCAACGCTAGGGAATTGCGCGATCGTCGGATATTCGTGCCGTCGCTTTCGCTGGCGGGACAGACCGGATGGCAGAATCACCGCGCTGCACCGACCTCCACCAGAAGCACACCGGCGACGATCAGACCCATGCCGACGATCATCGTCGGGGTGAGCGGTTCTCGGAACAGCAGCCGTGACGCGGCCGCGGTCAGCGCAACGCCGGCCGCCGCCCAGATCCCGTAGGCGACGCCCAGCGGCATGCCCTGCTGCAGCGAGGCCGACAGCAATGTGAAGGCCACGACGTAGCCGACGAGAACCACACCGTAGAACGCGCGTCGGCCGCCCGCGGCGACCCGCAGGGCCAGCGTCCCGGTGACCTCCGATCCGATGGCCGCCATCAGCAGCAGGTACTGCACGGATCACGCACCGTCGGAAGGGTCGTCGACGCGGTGTGAGCCCATCTCCACCAACAGCACGCCGGCGATGATGCATACCATGCCGATTCCCATCACCGCGGTGAACGCCTCGCCGAAGATGATCGCCGACAGCACCGCGGTGAGCGCCACCCCGATGGCGCCCCAGATGCCGTACGCGACACCGAGTCCCATGCCCCGTTTGAGGACGAAGGTCAGGAAGACGAAGGAGGCGAAGTATCCGCCGATGACGATCACGTACAGCGCGGGAGCGATCACGGCGGCTTTGAGTGACAACGTCGCCGCCACCTCGCTGACGATGGCGAGCAACAGCAGAAGCCACGTCATGACGACCCAACGTACTGGCGCGGCCGCGGTGGAGAGCGGGCGGGTCCACCGGGATCCGGTGGAGCACCGCCCGTGCGAGCGAGTGACGGGATTCGAACCCGTGTAAACGGCTTTGCAGGCCGGTGCCTAGCCACTCAGCCACACCCGCACTGACTGTCAGAGTGCCGGCCGTCGCGCGGGCCGAACACCGTTGCGATCCCGCTGAGCCTTAGTCCGCGGGGACGCGCCGCGCGGGACGGCCGCTTCGGATCGACGCGACCGCCGCGGACGCGGCCAGCACCGCGAACACGGCGAACAACCACCGGGACGCCGTCGCATCGCCGCGGTCGGAGACGTTCACCACGATGCCGGCCAACGCGGCGCCGAACGCCCCGCAGATCACCTGCACGGTGTTGATGGCCGCGGCCGCCGCAGGCCCCTCCGCGGGATCGTCGACCTTGCTCATCGCCCACGCCGACAGATGCGGCCACGCGATGCCGACCCCGGACCCGGTGAGGACGAGCCCGGCGGCCCACGCCGCAACGAACCACCCGGAGGCGTCCTGGCGTTGCGTCAACGCACCGATCGTCAATCCCAGCGCCATCACCCGCGGCGCCACCGCGACCGTGCGCACGATCGCCGCCGGCCGGCTCTGCGACGCGCTGCTGATCTCGCCGACAGTCCACCCGACGGCCAGTCCAGCGCCGAGGAAGCCTGCGGCCACCGGGGTGAGATGCGCCAGCCGTTGCCCGAACAGCGGCACGTACATGTCGACCATCGTCGCGGCCATCAGCACGCCCAGCGTCAGGTAGATCCACTTGAGCGGACCGGCGCGGAAAGCGCTGGGCGGAAGTACCGAGGCTCCGGCCCGGCAGTCCACTACCAGGAAAACCGCGACCAAGCCGAAACCCGCGACGACCAATCCCGCGGTGGCGCGTGCGTCGTGCGGGACGCCCGCCGCGCTGACCAGCAGTGCGGCCGCGCCGAGCAGCAGCAGTGACCACACCGGGATACGGAACCGGCTCGGCGGTGCGGCGGTGTCGCGGGGCAGCGCGAGCGGCACCAGCACCGACATCGCGGTCGTCATCACCACGAGCACACCGAAAGCCCAACGCCATGAACCATATTGGGCGAACAGCCCGCCGGCGGCCGGGCCCACCAGCGTCCCGACCCCCCACATCGCGGAGACCAGTGCCGACGCCTTGGTCCACAACGCGCTCGGCAGCGCGGTGTTGATGACGGCGTACCCGAGTCCGGCGAGCAGCCCGCCGGCCGCGCCCTGCACGGTCCGGCCGGCGAGCAGGAACTCCATACTCGGCGCCATCGCACAGCCGAGGCTGCCCGCACCGAACAGGCTGAGCCCGAGCAGATAGGACCAGCGAGGGCCCCACCGCATCAGCACCGCGTGCACCGTGGTGGCCGCCATCACGGAGCCCACCAGGTAGACCGTGGTCACCCACGCGTAGAAGCGCTGCCCGCCGATGTCGGCGACGGCGCTGGGCATCAGGCTGATGGTCAGGAACTCGTTGGTCGCGTAGAGCGCGACGCCGCCCGCGAGCACCGTCGAGGCCCCGAGGTGTCGCGGACCCAGCAGGCCGCGCCACGATCCCACCCGGTGGCCGGTGGGCGCCTCGATATCGGTCACGTCGTCGACCGTAGAACCTCAATGGCGGTTGAGATCAACTCATTTGAGGCCGGCGGCGTCCATGCCACGAAGTTCCTTCTTCAGATCGGCGATCTCGTCGCGGATCCGGGCGGCGAGCTCGAACTGGAGATCCCGCGCCGCGGCCATCATCTGCGCGGTCAGATCCTTGATCAGATCGGCCAGTTCCGCCCGCGGCATGTTGGTGGTGTCGCGACCCTCGAACACCCCGGCGCTGACCGCCCGGCCCGGTTCGCCCTGGGCGCGCCGCCCCCGCGACGCGTTACGGCCCGACCCACCGATCTCGACCGCGGCGTCGGTGTCGTCGGCTTCCCGGTACACCTGATCGAGGATGTCGGCGATCTTCTTGCGCAGTGGCTGCGGGTCTATGCCGTGCTCTTTGTTGTAGGCGATCTGTTTGGCCCGGCGGCGATCGGTCTCGTCGATCGCCTCCTTCATCGAGTCGGTCATCTTGTCGGCGTACATGTGCACCTCGCCGGAGACGTTGCGCGCGGCACGGCCGATGGTCTGGATCAGGCTGCGCGGCGACCGCAGGAAGCCTTCCTTGTCGGCATCGAGGATCGCCACCAACGACACCTCGGGGAGATCGAGACCCTCCCGCAGCAGGTTGATGCCGATCAGCACGTCGTACTCCCCCAGCCGGAGCTGCCGCAGCAGCTCGACCCGTCGCAGCGTGTCGACCTCCGAATGCAGGTAACGGACACGGATGCCCATCTCCAGCAGGTAGTCGGTCAGGTCTTCGGCCATCTTCTTGGTGAGCGTGGTGACCAGCACCCGCTCGTCGCGCTCGGTGCGCTTCCGGATCTCCCCGATCAGGTCGTCGATCTGGCCCTTGGTGGGCTTGACGATGACCTGCGGATCGACCAGACCGGTCGGCCGGATGACCTGCTCGACGAATTCGCCCGCGGTCTGGCTGAGCTCATACGGGCCCGGCGTCGCCGACAGGTACACCGTCTGCCCGATGCGGTCGGCGAACTCCTCCCACGTCAGCGGCCGGTTGTCGACGGCGGACGGCAGCCGGAACCCGAAGTCGACGAGGTTGCGCTTGCGCGACATGTCGCCTTCGTACATGCCGCCGATCTGCGGCACCGTCACGTGCGACTCGTCGATGACGAGCAGGAAGTCCTCCGGGAAGTAGTCCAGCAGCGTCGCAGGCGCCGACCCCGCCGGGCGACCGTCGATGTGCCGCGAGTAGTTCTCGATGCCCGAGCAGAACCCGACCTGACGCATCATCTCGACGTCGTAATTGGTGCGCATCCGCAGCCGCTGGGCCTCCAGCAGCTTGCCCTGCCCCTCGAGCTCCGCCAGCCTGGCCTCGAGTTCGGCCTCGATGGTGGAGATCGCGTGCGCCATCCGCTCCGGCCCCGCGACATAGTGGGTTGCCGGGAAGACCCTCAGCGAGTCGACCTGACGGATGATGTCGCCGGTGAGCGGGTGCATGTAGTACAACGCCTCGACCTCGTCGCCGAAGAACTCGATGCGGACCGCCAGCTCCTCGTAGGACGGGATGATCTCGACGGTGTCGCCGCGCACGCGGAACGTGCCGCGGGTGAAGGACATGTCGTTGCGGGTGTACTGGACGTCCACCAGCAGCCGCAGCAACGCGTCGCGAGGGACCTCGTCCCCGATCTTCAGCTCGACCGACCGGTCCATGTAGGACTGCGGCGTGCCCAGACCGTAGATGCACGAGACCGAGGCCACCACGACGACGTCGCGCCGGGACAGCAGGCTCGACGTCGCGGAGTGCCGCAGCCGCTCGACGTCGTCGTTGATCGAGCTGTCCTTCTCGATGTAGGTGTCGGTCTGGGCGATGTACGCCTCGGGCTGGTAGTAGTCGTAATACGACACGAAGTACTCGACCGCGTTGTGCGGCAACATCTCCCGCAGTTCGTTGGCCAGCTGCGCAGCCAGCGTCTTGTTCGGCGCCATCACCAGCGTGGGCCGCTGCAGCCGCTCGATCAGCCATGCCGTGGTCGCCGACTTGCCGGTACCCGTGGCGCCCAGCAGCACGACGTCGCGCTCCCCCGCCCGGATCCGGCGCTCCAGCTCGTTGATCGCCGCAGGCTGGTCGCCGGCGGGCTGGTATTCGCTGACCACCTCGAAACGGGCGCCCGAGCGGACGACCTGGTCCACCGGGCGGTACTCCGAGTGCGCAAGCACGGGGTGTTCGGTCGCGAAAGCCATGTTCACCAGGGTAGAACCCGGCACCGACATCTTCTGTTCCGCGGCCGACCGACGGTGCTTATCCTGGTCGGCATCCACCCTCCCAAGCGCGAGACCTTCGACCTGGCGACCCGCACCAACACCGACCCGAAGGGTGTCGTGCGGGACGTCGACGTCTACGCCGTCCAACCGTGGGGCCTCTACATGGCCCGTCCGGCACCGGGCCGGGCCCAGTTCCACTACCTCGAGTCGTGGCTGCTGCCCGCGCTCAACCTGCGTGTGACGGTCTTCCATTTCAACCCCGGACACGAGCGCGACCAGGACTTCTATCTCGACGTGGGCGTCTACACCGCCGGGCCACACGCCTGGCACAGCGAGGATCACTACGTCGACCTGGTGCTGCGTACCGGCAGGCAGGTGGCGGTGGCCGACGTCGACGAACTCGTGCTGGCCCTCCAGGAGGGCCTGCTCAGCCGCGCCGACGGCGAACGTGCCATCCGCACCGCAGTGGACACCGTCGAGGCGCTGGCCCGCCACGGCTATGACCTCGACAGCTGGTTGAACACCGTCGGGATCACGCTGACGTGGCGCGCAGCATAGACTCCCCGGTGTGAGTTCGAGCAGACGGACGCGTGCTGCGTGGGCGGTCGGCGCCGCAGCGGTCATGCTGGCCGGTGGGTCCGTGTCGCCGCTGACCTTCGCGGCCGCGGATCCGGAGCCGCCGCCGGTGGCCGAGAACCCGGCCCCGCCCGTGCAGCACAACGTGCTGTACCGCGCCCGCGCCGATGGCACCTCCCGCGGCGCGGTGGTGGCCTACAAGCAGGACGACCAGAACGTCAACAGCGCCCAGCCGACGATGCTGCCGGGACAGACGTTCGAGGTGAACACCGTTCTCACCGATCCCACGCTGGCCGGCATGCAGATCTCGATCCAGTGGCCGTACGGATCGAACCTGCACTGCGAGATCCTCGTCGACGACCAGATCGTGGCCCAGGCCGATCAGTTCATCGCACCCCGGTTCTTCCGCGTCAAGGACGACCCGCTGTACGGAACGCTGCAGTGCGGTGCCCCGCTCGACATCCCGACACCCGCCACGGGCGACACCGGGCCTGCCGCCGAACCCGTTCAGGCCCAGCCCCCTCCGGCGGCCTGACGCGCGTCGGAACACTTGACCCTCACGCGACGTGAGGCGCCAATCTGATCGATGTGACGCGGGAGATGCAGGTGGGCGAACTCACCGTCGGTGAAGTCGCGGAGCGATTCGGCATCACGGTCCGGACGCTTCACCACTACGACGCAATCGGGTTGTTGACCCCGAGTCGGCGGAGCGCCTCGGGTTACCGGGTTTACACGTCAGCCGATCTTGCGCGCTTGTCGCAGGTCATCGTCTACCGCAGGCTCGAGTTGCCTCTCGACGAGATCGCAAGCCTGTTGGAGGAGGGCAACGAGATCAGCCACCTGGTTCGGCAGCGCGAACGCGTCATGTCCCGGCTCGATGAGATGAAGGACCTCGTCGAGGCCATCGATCAGGCATTGGAGAAAGCAATGACGAACACCCCCATGACCGACGACGACATGCGCGAACTCTTCGGTGACAGCTTCGACGACTACCAGGCAGAGGCCGCGCAGAAGTGGGGCGAGACCGCGGAGTGGAAGGAATCGCAGCGCCGAACCAAGTCCTACGGAAAAGACGATTGGGTCCAGATCAAGGCCGAGGGAGAAGCTGTTGAGAAGGCCCTGTCCGACGCGTTCCGTGCGGGCCTCCCGGCCGACTCCGAAGAGGCGATGAACGCCGCAGAGCAGCACCGGCTCCACGTGAATCGCTGGTTCTACGACTGCCCGCCGGCTTTCCACCGCAATCTGGGCGACATGTATGTGAGCGACCCCCGATATGTGGCCACGTATGACGAGTCGTTCGGGCTTCCGGGCCTCGCGGCCTACTGCCGCGAGGCGATCCACGCGAACGCCGACCGAGCGGGCCACTGACGTCGCGTTCGGCAAACCTCAGTCTCTGGGTCGCCAGCCGGTGGCGTCGGCCCACTGCCATGCCCTCCGGTAGGCGTCGAAGAACCACGGCTCCTTGCCCTCCGGCGAGTCCTGCCCCACCGCATGTTTGAGGGCGACGTAGGCGGCCTGCTCGTCGGGGTCGGCCCTGAGCCAGTCGACGAACAGCAGCGCGAACTGCTGCCCGGGCCAGCCCTGCACCCGGACGTGCACGTTCGTGGGGCGTCCCGGATCCGCGGAGCGGTAGAGCCGCTTGCGCCACAGCGCGTCGTCGTCGACATGGTCGAAGTCGACGACGGTGCTGCGCGCGTCCGGTTTGGCGACGTCCTCGGTGATCGGTGTGGCGACGTAGCCGGCCCCCAGCATCGCGTCGGCGATCTCGTCGGCCGTGTCGAGGGCGTCGACGGTGACCTGTACGTCGATGACGTCTTTGGCGGCCATCCCCGCGACGGCGGTGGATCCGATGTGATCGACGCGTGCCGCCCGGTGGCCGCACGCGGTCCGTAACCGCGCCAGTATCCGCTGGGCCTGGGCCGGCCACTGCGGGTCCGACGGCACCAGCTGCGGCAGGGCCTGCGCGGGGCGGCGCGCCGCGACGTTGGCCGCGAACGGCTCGATGCGGTCGTGCCAGAGCCGTCGGGCGGCCGCGGCGAGTTCGTCAGCTGTTCCGGCGTTGTCGAGCCACACATCGGCGACCGCCCGGCGCTGCTCCTCGGTGGCCTGGGCCGCGATCCGGGCCCGGGCGTCCTCCTCGCTGAACCCCCGGTACTCGATCAACCGCTCGACCCGCAGGTCGGCGTCGGCGTGCACCACGATGACGAGCGGGAACATCGGCGCCATCTGCGACTCCACCAGCAGCGGGATGTCCTCGACGATGACGGCGTCGTCCGCAGCAGCCGCGATCAGCTCTGAACGACGTTGCGCCACAAGCGGATGAACGATGCCGTTCAGGGTCGTGCGCTTCTGGTCGTCGCTGAACGCGATGGCTGCCAGCGCGGGCCGGTTCAGCGCCCCGTCAGGACGCAGGATCTCCTCCCCGAACGCCTCCACAAGACTCTTCAGCCCCGGGGTGCCCGGCTCCACCACCTCGCGGGCGATGACGTCACCGTCGACGACGACGCCGCCGAGCTCGCTGAACGTCGCCGACACCGTCGACTTGCCCGCCCCGATTCCTCCGGTCAATCCGATTCGCAGCACGCCCAACAGTGTGTCAGGAAAGTTTTCACGCCCCGACTGTCGGATTGGGTCGGCGCCGTTCGTCGGTCAGGTAGAGAGTGGACGACAGGGTTTCACTCCCGACCCGGAGGACAATACGATGTACTACTTCGCAGTGCTGCAGACACCCGAGCGCGAGCTGAGCCCGGAGGATCTCCAGACGGAGATGCAGGCCTACACCGACTTCCATGCGCGGGCCGCCGCGGCCATCCGAGCCGGTGACGCTCTGGCCTCGGCGGCCGAGGCGGTGCGGATCGACGGCGGGCCGGACCGACCGGTGATCACCGACGGGCCCTTCGCCGAGGGCGCCGAAGTGGCCGGCGGCTTCTACGTGTTCGAAGCCGAGAACCTCGACGAGGCGCTGGAGCTGGCTCGGCAGGTCCCCGCAGCCTCCTACGGCGCGGTGGAGGTGTGGCCGATGGTGCACTGGAATGCTCCCGATCAGCCGACCACCGGCGCCGACTGGCTTGCGCTGCTGCTCGAGCCCGCCGACCAGCTGACCGAGCCGTGCACCCCGGAGTGGGAGGACGGCGCGTGCCGCCACGCAGACTTCAACACCGCAGCGGGTGAGCACGTGCTGGGCGGGGCGCCTCTGCACCTTCCGGCGACCGCGACGACGGTGCGGGTGCGCGGATCCGAGGTGGTGCTGACCGACGGGCCGTTCGCCGAGGGTGCCGAGGTGGCCAACGGCTTCTACCTGCTGCGGGCCGGCGACCGCGAGGAAGCCGCGAAGGTCGCCGCCATGATCCCGGCCTCGGCGGTGCAGCTGCGCCGCCTCGCGGGTGTGTCCGGGCTCTAGCCACGATGCAGGCCCTGGACGGCGTCTTCCGGAGCGAGTGGGGCGGCGCGGTCGCGGCGATCGCGCGGTGGTGCGGCGATCTGACTGTCGCCGAGGACGCCGTCCAGGAAGCCTGCGCCGATGCCGTGCGCACCTGGCCCCGGGACGGGATGCCCGCCGCGCCCGGCGCCTGGCTCATCACCTCTGCGAGGAACCGGGCCCGCGACCGCCTACGGCGCGAATCGATCCGTCCGGGAAAGGAATTGGCCGCGGTGGTCGACGACATCATTGCCCGCACCGAAGGGGCCGAGGTGCCGCACCGCATTCGCGACGACGAACTGCGGATGATGTTCACCTGCGCGCATCCGGCGCTCGATCGGCCCTCGCAGCTCGCGCTGACCCTCCGGCTGGTCTCGGGTCTGACGGTCGCCGAGATCGCGCGGGCGCTGTTGCAGAGCGACACCGCCGTCGGTGCCCGGATCACCCGCGCGAAGGCCAAGATCCGGCACGCCAACATCCCGCTGCGGGTGCCGCCGGCCGACATGCTGCCCGCACGGACACCGCACGTGCTGGCCTGCGTCTACTCGGTCTTCACCGAGGGGTACTGGTCGACAGCCGGACCCTCGGCGGTCCGCGACGAACTCTGCGACGAGGGGGTGCGCCTCGCCGGTGAGCTGAGCGGGCTGCTGCCCGGCGACACCGGGGCCGCGGCGTTGAGCGCTCTTGTTCTGCTGCATGATTCGCGGCGAGCCACCCGGGTCGATCCGCACGGCGCGCTGATCCCGCTCGACGAGCAGGACCGGCGGCGCTGGGATCGTCACAAGATCGCCCGCGGCCTGGACTACGCGCGGCGCGCCGGCGGCTCGGCTGGCCCGTACCTGCCACAGGCCGTCATCGCCGCCGTCCACGCGACCGCGCCGTCCTGGGAGCAGACCGACTGGACGACGATCTGTGCCGCCTACGACCGCTTGCTGGCCATCACCGATTCGCCGGTGGCGCGGGCCAACCGCGCGCTGGCCGTCGGGTTCCGGGACGGACCGGACGCGGGACTGGCCGCCCTCGACGATGTGGCCGACGATGCGCGGCTGGCCCGCTCCGCGCTGCCTGCCACGATCCGCGCGGATCTGCTGCGCCGGGCGGGACGACCCGCCGAGGCGGTGCAGTGGTATCGAGAAGCGTTGGCACGCAACGGGTCCGAACCCGCCCGTCGGTTCCTGCGGCACCGTATCGACGAGTGCGGAGGATGAACACATGACGAAGGCCCCGACTCGGTGAGTCGGGGCCTTCGATCGGTACAGAGTTAGGCGTTGCCCGCCAGCTTCTCGCGCAGCGCGGCGAGCTGCGCGTCGCTGGCCAGCGATCCGCCGCCCGAGGACTCCTCGGACCGCGACGATCCGTTCGACGTCGCCGGACGCGCCGCCTCTTCGGCCTCGGCCGCAGCGAACTTCTCCATCTGCGCGGTGTGCATCTTGTAGCGACGCTCCGCCTCGGCGTAGCGGGCCTCCCACTCGTCCCGCTGCTTCTCGAAGCCTTCGAGCCACTCGTTGGTCTCGGCGTCGAAGCCCTCGGGGAAGATGTAGTTGCCCGCATCGTCGTAGCTGTCGGCCATGCCGTACTTCCAGGCCTCGAACTCTTCGCTGTTGTAGTCCTCGTTGGCCTGCTTGAGGCTCAGCGAGATACGGCGGCGCTCCAGGTCGATGTCGATGACCTTGACCATCGCGTCGTCGCCGACCTGAACCACCTGGTCGGGCACCTCGACGTGGCGCTCGGAGAGCTCGGAGATGTGCACCAGGCCCTCGATGCCCTCTTCGACGCGGACGAACGCACCGAACGGCACCAGCTTGGTGACCTTGCCGGGCACGATCTGGCCGATGGCGTGGGTGCGCGCGAAGTGACGCCACGGATCTTCCTGAGTCGCCTT
Source organism: Mycolicibacterium psychrotolerans (assembly GCF_010729305.1). Taxonomy (NCBI): domain Bacteria; kingdom Bacillati; phylum Actinomycetota; class Actinomycetes; order Mycobacteriales; family Mycobacteriaceae; genus Mycobacterium; species Mycolicibacterium psychrotolerans. The sequence goes on from NZ_AP022574.1 coordinate 3,926,246, forward strand.
GAGCGACAGCGAGACTCGCTCGCGATCCATGTCGACGTCGAGCACCTCGACGGTGACCTCGTCGCCCACGGTGACCACCTCGGAGGGATGATCGATGTGCTTCCACGACAGCTCGGAGACGTGCACCAGACCGTCGACACCGCCGAGGTCGACGAACGCGCCGAAGTTGACGATCGAGGAGACGACGCCCTTGCGGATCGCGCCCTTGGTGAGCTGGTTGAGGAACTCGCTGCGCACCTCGGACTGGGTCTGCTCCAGCCAGGCGCGGCGCGAGAGCACCACGTTGTTGCGGTTCTTGTCGAGCTCGATGATCTTGGCCTCGATCTCCTTGCCGATGTACGGCTGTAGATCGCGGACGCGACGCATCTCCACCAGCGACGCAGGCAGGAAGCCGCGCAGCCCGATGTCGAGGATCAGGCCGCCCTTGACGACCTCGATGACGGTGCCCTTGACGGCCTCGTCCTTCTCTTTGAGCTCTTCGATGGTGCCCCAGGCACGCTCGTACTGAGCGCGCTTCTTGGACAGGATCAGCCGGCCTTCCTTGTCCTCCTTGGTGAGGACCAGAGCTTCGACCTCGTCGCCGACGGACACAACCTCATTGGGGTCTACGTCGTGCTTGATGGAGAGCTCACGGGAAGGGATGACACCTTCGGTCTTGTAACCGATGTCGAGCAGAACTTCGTCGCGGTCGACCTTGACGATCGTCCCTTCGACGATGTCGCCATCGTTGAAGTACTTGATGGTCTTGTCGATGGCGGCGAGGAAATCCTCCGCGGAGCCGATGTCGTTGAGGGCTACTTGCGGAGACGTGACGGAGGGACTTGGCATGTGGTGGGTTGCTCCGGACAGGTTCAATCGTAGGGACAGAAAAGGACAGATCTGATGTTCTCGATGTACCTGCGACGTCGAGCACCGGGAGGTGCACACACAGGTACCTGACAAGGCTACTCGACAGGGTCCACGCAGGACAAACCCGCCCCGTCGAGGAGCTACCCTGCTGGACGTGATACGCGTTCGCCGGGTCGGCGCTCCTCTTGGCGTGCTCATCGCGCTGGGCACGCTTGCCGGGCTGATCGTCATCGTACTGACGGCGGTCAATCCTGTCGGCACGTCGATCGGGTTCGTGCTCTCGAGCATCGCGATGACCGTCGTCGTGCTGTGCTACCTGTGGCTGGACCGGTGGGAACCCGAGCCGCCCCGGCTGCTGATCTTCGCGTTCATCTGGGGAACGTCGGCCGCCGTCGTGATCTCCTCGATCCTGCAGATCGTCCTCGAGGCGTGGGTGAACCCCGGCGGCTCCGGCGACATCAGCCCGTTCACCCTGGTCGTGGGCGCGCCGCTGACCGAGGAGGCGGCCAAGGGCGCGTTCCTGCTGCTGATGATGACGGGGATGCGGCGCAACGAACTCAACTCGCTGACCGACTGCCTGGTCTACGCCGGCCTGGTCGGAGCCGGTTTCGCCTGGTTGGAGGACATCCTCTACATCGCCAACGCCGATTCGGTGGCCGATTCGCTGTTCACCGCGGCGCTGCGGCTGATCATGTCCCCGTTCGCCCACTCGCTGTTCACCACGGTGACCGCCATCGGGGTCTGGTACGCGCTGCACCAGCGGTCGGCCGTCGGGAAAGCGGGCGCGATCCTGCTCGGCTACGCCGGAGCCGTCGTCCTGCACGCCATGTGGAACGGCTCGTCACTGCTCGGGGTCGGCGCCTACTTCGGGGTGTACGTGTTCTGGATGATGCCGGTGTTCGCCCTGGCGATCACGCTGGCCGTGCACAGCCGGCGCCGGGAGCAGCGCATCGTGACTGCCACGCTGCCCGGCATGGTGGCCGCCGGCGTCGTCAGCCCCAACGAGGCGACCTGGCTCGGCTCGATCCGGACCCGCAAGCTCGCGATCGCCGAGGCGACGCGGGCGGGCGGCAAGCCGGCAGGCGCCGCGGTGAAGCGTTTCGCCCATCAGGTCGTCGAGCTCGCATTCGTGCGCGACCGGATCGACCGCGGCTTCGGCGACCCGCGCGTCATCGCGCTGCTCAACGAGGAGACCTATGCGCTCTACGCCACCAGGACGGCGTCGCCCGCACTGAACCACCTGGCAGGTTTCCGGACGTCCTGACCGACGGGTCCCGAGAACTGATCATGCGCGCGCACCCGCCCCATGCCGGGCCCTAGGTCTTGAAGTAGACCATCTGATGGGTGGTCACGAGCAGTTCACCGCCGCGGCTCCACAGCTGCGCGGACTGGTCGAAGTAGCCGCGCGAGAAGCGGTTCGCGTGCGCGCGGGCGAGCACAAAATCCCCGCCGATCTCGGCGAGGTCGCTGCCGTCGGCGTGGAAGTACGTCGTCAGCGAGATCGTCCCGGCCGGGGACACCGCGCCGCGGCGCAGATAGACCCGGGGATAGAAGACGTCGCTGACCGCGGTGAGCAAGGCGAAGTCGAAGGCGCGCAGATGCCGGTCACGCACCCACAGCGCGGTCACCGACGACGGCGACGGTTCGGCGTCGGGGCCGGGGATCGCACCCTCGACGAAGCGCATCTCGAAGTTGCGCGCCCACACCACCGTCGGGTGCAGACCCGTGGGAGCGATCTCCTCGGGGGCAGGCACCTGCCAGGGCAAGGCTTCGGTCTCTGACCATGCGTCTCGGCGGATTCCGAAAACCGTTGTCGCCGTTGCTTTGACGACGCCGTCCTGGGACAGCTCGACCAGCCAGTGCTGGTTGGTGCGGTTGGTCCGCACCGCGGTTGCGGCGATGTCGACGTCGCCGTCGGCGATCGGGGCGGCGAAGTTCACGGTCAACGACAGAGGCTCGCCGATCCGATCCGGTTGTTCCTCCACCGCGCGCAGCATGATCGCCGCGGTCAGACCACCGAACGGCCCGACCATGTTCGCCCAGTCCGGGCTGGTCTTGGCGCGCATCCGGCCGGGCGCCGTGTGATGCAACGTGACCGCGTCGTCGAACGAGTGACCCGTCATCAGTGCGCGGCCGCATCCCAGCTGCGGCCGTAGCCCACCGAGACCTCGAGGGGCACGTTGAGCGGGTAGGCGTTGCCCATGTGTTCGCGCACCAGGGCTTCGAGGGCCTCCCGCTCTCCGTCCACGACCTCGAACAGGAGTTCGTCGTGCACCTGCAACAACATTCGCGACGACAGCCCCGCCTCCTTGATCGCGGAGTCGACGTTGATCATCGCGACCTTGATGAGGTCGGCCGCGCTGCCCTGAATCGGTGCGTTGAGCGCGGCGCGCTCGGCCGCCTCGCGCACGTTGCGGTTGCTGCTGTCGAGTTCGGGGAGGTAGCGCCTGCGCCCGAACACTGTGGAGGTGTAGCCGTCCTTGCGGGCCTGATCGACGACGTCGCGCAGGTAGTCGCGGATGCCGCCGAAACGCGCGAAGTACTGGTCCATCTGGACCTTGGCCTCTTCGGTGGAGATCTTCAACTGCGCCGCGAGCCCGTAGGCACTCAGGCCGTAGGCCAGCCCGTAGGACATGGCCTTCACACGCCGTCGAAGATCCGGCGTCACCTCGTCGATCGGGACGTCGAACGCCCGCGACGCGACGAACGAATGCAGATCCTCGCCGGTGTTGAAGGCTTCGATCAGGCCCGCGTCCTGCGACAGGTGCGCCATGATGCGCATCTCGATCTGGCTGTAGTCCGCGGTCATCAACTCCGCGTAGCCGGCGCCGACGACGAAAGCGTCGCGGATCCGCCGTCCGGCCTCGGTGCGGATCGGGATGTTCTGCAGATTCGGCTCGGTCGAGGACAGCCGTCCGGTGGCCGCGATCGTCTGGTTGAACGTGGTGTGAATGCGGCCGTCGGAGGCGATGGAGTTGAGCAGGCCGTCGACGGTGACCTTCAGACGGGTGGCGTCCCGGTGCGCGAGCAGATGCTGAAGAAACGGGTGACCGGTCTTCTCGAACAGGCTCTGCACAGCGTCGGCGTCCGTGGTGTAGCCGGTCTTGGTCCGTTTGGTCTTCGGCATCTCCAGCTCGTCGAAGAGCACCACCTGGAGCTGTTTCGGTGAGCCGAGATTGATCTGCTTGCCGATCACCGTGTACGCGGCCTCGGCGGCGTCGCGGATCTGGCCGGCGAACTCACTCTGCAGTTCGGTGAGTGTGTCCAGATCGACGGCGATGCCCGCGGTTTCGAGATCGGCCAGGACCCGCTGGACGGGGAGCTCCATGCTGCCCAGCAGGGCCGAGGAGTCGATCCGGGCGAGCTCCTCGTCGAGCGCGTCGGCGAGGTCCATCACCGCGCTGGCGCGCAGCAGCAGCGTCTGCACGGCCTGATCGTCCACGCCATCGGAGTCATCGAGCAGCGAGAGTTGTTGTTGCTCAGGGTTGTCCGCGCGCAGTTCGCGCTTCAGGTAGCGCAGGGACAGATCGTCGAGGGTGAAGCTGCGCTGGCCGGGCCGCACCAGGTAGGCGGCCAGCGCGGTGTCGGAGGTGACACCCGCCACCGGCCATCCCCGACCTTCCAGATCGTGCATGGCGAGCTTCGCCTCGTGCAGCGCCTTGGGCTGGGCGGGGTCGGCGAGCCACGACACCAGCGCGGCCTCGTCGCCCGGGTCAAGGGTGGCGGTGTCGAGGTACCGCCCCTCGCCGTCGGGCGCGACGATGGCGATCGCGGTGGCGTCGCTGTCGAAGGCGAGATGGTTGCCCACAACGGCCAGCCCGGACCGGCGCCCGTCACTGTGCTCGGCGAGCCACGCCGCCAGCGTCCCTGGCTGCAGCGCCTCCCCGCGGACCTCGAAACCCTCGTCGACTTCGGGGTCGGCCGAGGCGAGCGTGTCGAACAGCCGGTCCCGCAGCACCCGGAACTCCAGGTCGTCGAACAGCCGGTGTATCTGGTCCCGGTTCCACGGCTGCATCCGCAGCGTGTCGGGCGTCTGCGCCAGCGGCACCTCCTTGACCAGGTCGGTCAGCTCCCGGTTGAGCACCACACTGGACAGGTGCGCGCGCAGCGCGTCACCGACCTTGCCCTTGACCTTGTCCACGTTGTCGACCAGCGCCTGCAGCGAGCCGTACTCGGCGATCCACTTGGTGGCGGTCTTCTCGCCGACCCCCGGGATGCCCGGCAGATTGTCGCTGGGGTCCCCGCGCAACGCCGCGAAATCGGGGTACTGCGTCGGCGTCAGCCCGTACTTCTCGACCACGGCGTCCGGGGTGAACCGGGTCAGTTCGCTGACCCCCTTGCGGGGGTAGAGCACGGTGACGTCGTCGCTGACCAGCTGCAGTGAGTCACGGTCCCCGGTGACCACCAGCACCCGGTAACCCTCGTTCTCGGCCTGGGTGGCCAGCGTGGCGATGATGTCGTCGGCCTCGAAGCCCGGCTCTGCGAGCACCGTGATGCCCAGCGCCCCGAGCACCTCTTTCGTGATGTCGATCTGGCCACGGAACTCGTCAGGCGTGGCCGACCGGCCCTCCTTGTACTCCGGGTACTTCTCCTTGCGGAAGGTCTGCCGGGAGACGTCGAAGGCGGCGGCGATGTGGCTCGGCTGCTCGTCGCGCAGCAGGTTGATGAGCATGGCGGTGAACCCGTAGACCGCGTTGGTGGTCAGCCCGCCCTGGGTCTTGAAGTTCTCGGCCGGCAGCGCATAGAACGCGCGGAACGCCAGCGAGTTGCCGTCCAGCAGCATCAAGGTGGGCTTCTCGTCGGTCACCGACGCGGTCTTGGCTGGGCTCACGGCCTTCACTCTAGGCACCGGGGCCGACACCGGATCCATCGGGAATGACCGCGGAGCGCGTTTGGTTACAGGCGATGTCGATCTTATGTAACACTGTTCTATAAGGATCAGGAGCGCACCACCATGACCAACATCGTCTTCATCCACGGACTCTGGGTCGCCCATACCGCCTGGGAGCCCTGGATCACCTACTTCGCCGAGCGCGGCCATCACGCCATCGCCCCGGCCTGGCCGGGCGAACTGCCCACCGTCGGGGAGACCCGGCAGCAGGCCTCGGCCCAGGCCGGCGTCGGCATCGACGAGCTCACCGCCCACTTCGCGCGGGTTCTCGAGCAGTTCGACGCACCGCCGGTGGTGATCGGACATTCCTTCGGCGGGCTGATCGCCCAGAGACTGCTCGGCGAGAACAAGGCCGCGGCGGCCGTCGCCATCGACCCCGCGCCGATCAAGGGCGTGAAACCGCTGCCGCTCACGCAGCTGCGATCGGCCCTGCCGGTGCTGGGCAACCCGCTCAACAGAGGCCGGGCCAAGGCGCTTACGCAGTCGCAGTGGCGCTACGGCTTCGGCAACACGTTGAGTCCCGCCGAATCCGACGCGCTGTGGGAGCAGTGGGCGATCCCCTCCCCCGGCAAGCCGCTTTTCGAGGCCGCGACGGCCAACTTCGCTCCGCGTTCGCCGGCCCGCGTCGCCACCGCCAACGGCACCCGCGGACCGCTGCTCATCACCGGGGGCACCGCCGACCACACCGTGCCGCTGGTGTCGGCGAAGGCCGCCCACCGGCTCTACCGGAACTCCGAGGCCGTGACGGACTTTCACGAGTTCCACGGCCGTGGGCACTCCCTGACCATCGATCACGGCTGGCGTGACGTCGCCGACGAGACGCTGGCGTGGATGGCGCGCCGGGGCGTGGTCGAGGTGGCGTGACGGTGCCGCGACGCCGGACCGCCAGCGAACAGGTCTCGGTCGCGTTGCTCGACGCGGCCGAGACCGTGCTCGATCGGGACGGCGCCGCCGCGGTCACCGTGCGGGCGGTCGCCCGGGAGGCGGGCGTCGCGCCCATGGGGGTCTACAACAGGTTCTCGAGCAAGGACGGACTGCTCGCCGCACTCGCGATCCGCGCGTTCGACGATCTGGCCGCGGCCATCGACGTCGGACCCGAGGGCGGACCCGCCGACCGGCTGCACCGGGCCTGCCGTGGCTACCGCCGATTCGCCCTGTCGCATCCCGCCCGGTACACCTTGATCTTCGACGTCGGATCACCGGCGGCCGACCCCGCGTCGCCGGTGACGGCACGCGGGCGCGAGGTGTTCGCGGTGCTGGTCGACATGGTCAGGGGTCTGACACTGCGCCGCGGGCTCGATCCCCTTCATGCGGCGCAGGCCCTGTGGAACGGCCAGCACGGCGCGGTCACACTCGAACTGGCCGGAGTCGTCCAGACACCCGATGCCGCAGCGACTTTCGATCAGACGATCGATGTCGTCATCCGTGGCCTCCAGACTCCGCGGGCGTGATCGACCGGCACGCGAGCGCGCAGAACAGTCGGGCCGCCGGGCTGGTGGTCTCGCGGCGCCATGCCCACGCCAGCCGGCCGCGCAGTGCCGGGGTGAGCCGCATCGGGTGCAGCCCGTCGGTACCGCGCGCCATCGATCGCGGCAGGATCGCGACACCGAGGCCATGGCGTGCCAGCTGCGCGAGTTCGGCAGGGCTGGAGGCTTCGAACGCGATCCGGGGACGTAGCCCCGCTGCTGCGCAGGCCGCGTCGAGCCTCGACCGCAGCCCCGTGCCGACGGGAAGCGAGATGAGCGGCTGCTCGCACAATTGGCTGAGCGACAACATCTTCCGAGCCCGCAGCGGATGGCTCGCCGAGACCGCCGGCTCGATGATCTCGTCGGTGATCACCGCATGGTCCAGATCCGCAAGCGCCTCGTCGACAGCGATGGACACGATGGCCGCGTCGAGTGTCCCGTCGGCGAGCTGAGCCAGCAGGACGTCGGAATTGTCCGTGCGCAGGCTGATCTCCACCCCGGGATGGGCGGCATGGAAATCGGCCATCAGTCGCGCCACGTCGACCGGATGCAGCGTCACCGTGCCGATCGCCACCGTGCCCCGCACCAGGTTCGCCACCTCGTCGACCGCCTGCTGGGCGTCGCGGACGGCGGCGAGCGCCGCCCGCGCGTGGGGCAACATCGCGGCGCCCGCCTGCGTCAGCCGGACCTCGCGGCTGGACCGCATCAGCAGTGGCTGGCCCACCTGCCGCTCGAGGCGCTGGATCTGCGCGCTCACCGCAGGCTGAGCCACGCGTTCGAGCTGGGCCGCCCGGGTGAAGCTGCCCTCCTCGGCGACGGCGACGAAGTACTCGAGCTGACGTAGCTCCATAATGTCAGCTTATAGGTGTGCACAGCAATCGGTATTGGACTTATCGATGGCGGTCGACGCACCCTGGGAGCAGAAAGGAGGCCCGAGATGTCCACCTACGTCCTCGTTCCCGGAATGTGCCACGGCAGTTGGTGTTTCGACGACCTGACGGTGTCGCTGCGGGCAGCCGGCCACCACGTGCTGGCGCTCACCCTCACCGGCGTCGCCGAACGCGCGCATCTGTTGCCCGGCGGGGTCAACCTCGACACCCACATCACCGATGTGCTGGCCGCCATCGACAACGACTCGGCCGCTGATGACGAACTGATCCTCGTCGGGCACAGCTACGGCGGCATGGTGATCACCGGAACCGCCGACAGGATTCCCGATCGCGTGGACTCGCTGGTCTTCCTGGACGCGGTGGTGCCCCACGACGGCGAAGCCTGCTGGGACCTGGTCAACGACGAGGAGCGGCGGTGGTACGTCGCCGTCGACGACACCGGTTTCGGCGTGCCGCCGATGCCGTTCTTCGACGACCGCGCCACAGCCCATCCGCTCGCGACGGTGCTGCAACCCCTCCGCCTGCGCGGCGGGCTGAGCCGATTCCGGCAGCGCGTCTTCGTCTACGCACTGGACTGGCCGGGCGACTCACCGCTGCTCCCCTCCTACGAGCGGGTGCGCCACGACCCCACCTGGAACGTGCACGAACTGGACGGCAGGCACAACCTGATGCGGGACAAGCCCGAAGAGGTGCTGCACATCCTGCTCGAGGTCAGCGCTCAGTAGCCGAGAAGCTTCCGGAACTGTTGACCCACAGCCATCGACTCACCCATCCGCTGCACCCAACCGTCGAGAGCGGCTTTGGTGTCGGCGGGGTTCCAGCCCCGCTCTGACGCGAGCGCGATCATGCCGGCCTCGTCGGTGAATCCGCGGGCCTGCGCGTCACGGGCGAGCGCCGCGTAGTCCTGCAGCGACGGCCCGCCGAATGCGGCAGGATCGATCGGCCCGGAGCCGTGCACGTGCACCGATCCCAACTTTCAAACTGGAACACGTTTCAGTTTTTTGGCCGGACTGGGTACGCTGACCGCGTGTCAGCATCCACACAACCCGCGGTCGACGGCTGGTTCGCCACCGACGGGTCGGGTCAGCCCTATCTGATCGGCGCCAAGTGTCACCACTGCGGGACGTACGTGTTCCCGCCGCGCGCGAACAACTGCCCCAACCCCGGCTGCGACGGCGACGAGCTCGCCCAGGTGCCGCTGTCCCGGCGCGGCACGCTGTGGAGCTACACGGAGAACCGCTACGCGCCGCCGCCGCCGTACCCGTCGCCGGATCCGTTCGAGCCGTTCGCCGTCGCCGCAGTCGAGTTGGCCGACGAAGGGTTGATCGTGCTCGGCAAGGTCGTCGAGGGCACCCTGGCCGCCGACCTGAAGGTCGGCATGGAGATGGAATTGACCACGATGCCGCTCTACGTCGACGACGACGGAGTCGAACGCATCGTGCACGCGTGGAGGATCGCCCGATGAGCACACCCGACCCGGTCTACATCCTCGGTGCCGGCATGCACCCGTGGGGCAAGTGGGGACGCGACTTCACCGAGTACGGCGTCGTCGCCGCCCGCGCGGCACTGGCCGAGGCCGGCCTGGACTGGCGCCAGATCCAGCTCGTCGCCGGCGCGGACACGATCCGCAACGGCTACCCCGGCTTCGTCGCCGGCGCGACCTTCGCCCAGAAGCTGGGGTGGAACGGCATTCCCGTCACCTCGAGCTACGCCGCATGCGCCAGCGGATCTCAGGCGCTGCAGAGCGCCCGGACGCAGATCCTGGCCGGCTTCTGCGACGTCGCCCTGGTGATCGGAGCCGACACCACCCCCAAAGGCTTCTTCGCGCCCGTCGGCGGAGAGCGCAAGAACGACCCCGACTGGCAGCGATTCCATCTCATCGGCGCGACCAACACCGTCTACTTCGCACTGCTGGCGCGGCGCCGGATGGACCTCTACGGCGCCACGCTCGAGGACTTCGCACAGGTGAAGGTCAAGAACGCCCGGCACGGGCTGAACAACCCGAACGCCCGGTATCGCAAAGAAGCCACGGTCGACGACGTGCTGGCCAGCCCGGTGGTGTCGGATCCGCTGCGGCTGCTGGACATCTGCGCGACGTCGGACGGCGCTGCCGCGCTGATCGTGGCGAGCAAGGCCTTCGCCGAGAAACACCTCGGCTCGGTCGAGGGCGTTCCGTCGGTGCGCGCGGTGAGCCTGCAGTCGCCGCAGTACCCGCAGCATCTTCCCGAACTGCCGGACATCGCAACGGATTCCACTGCGGTGGTGCCGGGCCCCGAGCGGGTGTTCAAAGACCAGATCCTCGACGCCGCCTACGCCGAGGCCGGCATCGGGCCGGAGGACCTCAGCCTGGCCGAGGTCTACGATCTGTCCACCGCACTGGAACTCGACTGGTATGAGCACCTGGGCCTGTGCGCCAAGGGTGAGGCCGAGCATCTGCTGCGCAGCGGCGCGACCAGCATCGGCGGCCGCATCCCGGTCAACGCGTCCGGCGGCCTCGCCAGCTTCGGCGAAGCCATTCCGGCGCAGGCCATCGCGCAGGTCTGCGAATTGAGCTGGCAGCTTCGTGGCCGGGCCACCGGCCGGCAGGTCGACGGCGCCACGGTCGGCGTCACCGCCAACCAGGGTCTGTTCGGCCACGGCTCCTCGGTCGTCGTCGCGCGGTAGACGGTGGCCGAGACCGTCGCCGTACACGTCAAGCCGGGCAGCACGAAGGGCCCACTGGTCGAGACCGCACCCGACGGCGCGCTGACGATCTATGTACGTGAGCGGGCGGTGGACGGCAAGGCCAACGAGGCCGTCCTCCGGTTGCTCGCCGAACATCTCGGTGTCCCGCGAGGACGCATCCGACTGGCCGCGGGCGCGACGTCCCGGCTGAAGCGCTTCCGCATCGAGTGAGCGTCAGTAGCCCGGGCGGCCGGTGTACGTCGGCGGGCTGGTCGTGGTGGTGACCGCGGTCGGCTGGTTGGTCAGATAGGGCCCGGCGGGCGTCTGGCCCGGCGCGACCGTCAGGGTGATGGCGCCGACGGCCGCCATGCCTGCGAGACCACTTGCGGCGATGAGCTTGAGCATCATGGGTCCACTCCGTTTCCGGGCGCTTCGGCATCGCACCCCTACACAGTGATGACGACGGAGAGGGCCATCGGGTTCACCGTGCCTGCGCGTGCGGCAAGCGAGGAAGGCTACGCGACGCCGAGGTAGGCCGCGCGGATGCTGTCGTCGGCCAGCAGGTCTCGGGCGTTGCCGGTGCGGGTGACCTCACCGGTCTCGAGGATGTACGCGCGGTCGGACCGGCTCAGCGCCTGCTGGGCGTTCTGCTCGACCAGCAGCACCGTGGTGCCGGTCGCGTTGATCTCGGCGATGATCTTGAAGATCTGCGAGATGACCATCGGTGCGAGACCCATCGACGGCTCGTCGAGCAGCAACACCTTGGGGCGGGCCATCAGCGCGCGGCCGATCGCGAGCATCTGCTGCTCCCCGCCCGACAGCGTGCCGCCCACCTGGGTTCTGCGTTCGGCCAGCCGCGGGAACGTCTCGAGGATCCAGTCCAGCCGCTCGTCATGCTCGGCCTTCGACGCGAATTTCCGTCCGTAGCAACCCATTTCGAGGTTCTCGACGATCGTCATCCCCGGGAAGACGCCACGGCCCTCAGGTGCTTGGATCAGCCCGTCGGCGACCCGACGGTGCGCTTTGACACGGCTGACGTCGCGTCCGTCGAACCACACCGAACCCCACGTCAGCGGCAGCAGACCCGAGATCGCCCGCATCATCGTGGTCTTGCCCGCGCCGTTGGAGCCGAGCAGCGTGACCAGTTCACCCTCGTGCACGGTGAGCGACACCGAGTGCAGGGCCTTGATCCGGCCGTAGTGCACCACCAGGTCGCGTGCCTCCAGCAGCACGGGTCGAGAGTCAGGTGAGGTCGTCATCGGGCACCCCCAGGTAGGCGGCGATGACCTTGGGGTCCTCGCGGATCTCGGCGGGCAGGCCGTCGGCGATCTTGCGACCGAACTCCAGCACCACGATCCGGTCGGTCACCCCCATCACCAACCGCATGTCGTGTTCGATCAGCAGGACGGTGTAGCCGTCGTCGCGGATCTTGCGAATCAGATCGATGAGCGCGGACTTCTCGCTCGGGTTGAATCCCGCCGCCGGCTCGTCCAGGCACAGCAGCTTGGGTTCGGTGGCCAGCGCCCGGGCGATCTCCAGCCGGCGCTGATCGCCGTAGGACAGGTTCTTGGCCTTCTCCTCCCCCCGGTGCGCGATTCCGACGAAATGGAGCAATGCAGCCGATCTCTCGACCGCCGAGCGTTCCTCGCGGCGGTGCCGCGGCGAGCGGAACAGCGCGCCGGGCACCGACGTGTGGTGCCGCGCGTCGGTGCCGACCATGACGTTCTCCAGGGCGGTCATCTCACCGAACAGCCGGATGTTCTGGAACGTGCGGGCGATGCCCCGCCGGGTGATCTGGTGCCGCTTGATCCGGCCGATCGGCTCACCGTCGAACACCACCGAACCCGAGCTCGGCCGGTAGACACCCGTGATCGCGTTGAAGCAGGTGGTCTTGCCCGCGCCGTTGGGGCCGATGAGCCCGAGGATCTCACCGCGACGGATGTCGAAGGTCACCGAGTCCAAAGCGGTCAGCCCGCCGAACTTCACGGTCAGATCCGTGGTCTGCAGAAGCACCTCCCCCTCGTCGGCCGCGATCTCGCGGTGCACGCCGGCGAGATCTTCGATGCTCATTGCGCCGGCTCCTTCACCGTCGGCGTGTCCTTCGGACCGGCACGCAACAGATTCCGGGCCGCCTTGCCGTAGGCGAGCAGCTGCTGGCGGGCCGGGAAAAGACCCTGCGGCCGGAAGATCATCAGCACGACCAGCGCCAGCCCGAAGAACAGATACTTCAGGTTGCCCATGTCGATGCCCAGGAAGTGCACGCCCAGAAGGCGGTTGGGCAGGTACACGATGATGAACGCGCCGAGGATGACGCCCAGCTTGTTGCCCTGGCCGCCGAGCACGACCGCGCAAAGGAACAGCATCGAGTTGATGATGTTGAACGTCGGTGGCGCGACGTACTGCACCTGGCCGGCGTACAGCGCGCCGGACAGACCGCCGATCGCGGCACCGATGGTGAACGCCCACAGTTTGAATCGGAAGGTGTTGACGCCCATGACCTCTGCGGCGTCTTCGTCTTCGCGTACCGCGATCCACGCCCGACCGACCCGGCTGCGTTCGAGGTTGCCCACCAGCAGCAGGATGATGACGATCAATATCAGGCCGAGCCAGAACCACCAGGTGCCGTAGTTCGCGTCGCCCGTCGAGTTCGACACCGAGAACACCCCTTGCGGGTTCTTCTCGCTTTCGAGGATGTGTGGAAAGGCCACCCCGTTGAGGCCGCGTGGGCCGTTGGTGATGTCGGCGAGGTTGTCGGCCATCAACCGGATGATCTCGCCGAAGCCCAGCGTCACGATCGCGAGGTAGTCACCGCGCAACCGCAGTGTCGGGAAGCCGAGGATGAGCCCTGTCAGCGCCGTGAACGCCATCGCCAGCGGAACGCACGACAGCCAGGCCCACGGCGTGCTGAAGAAGCCGTCGGGACCGACCTGGTTCCACGGACTCTCCGGGCTGGTGAGCAGTGCCACCGTGTAGGCGCCGACGGCGTAGAACCCCACGTAGCCCAGGTCGAGCAGACCCGCTTGGCCCACAACGACATTCAGGCCGATCGCGATGATCGCGACCATCGCGAACTGCGCCATGGTGCCGCCGAAGCTGATTCCCGGGGTGTCGATGAACGGCGGGGTGAACAACGGCGACAGCGCCAACCCGGCGAACAGGATGATGCCGAACAGCCATTTCTGCACGCGCGACAACCCGTCCCACCAGGCGGTCACCCGCGCCCACGTTGCCCTCATGCCCGTGCCTTCCCCAGGCTTTCGCCGAGTATGCCCGTCGGGCGCACCAACAGCACCAGCACCAGCAGGACGAACGCGACGACGTCACGCCACTGGGTACCGAACACGGCCTGCCCGTAGTTCTCCATGATGCCCAGGATCAGACCGCCCAGAAGCGCGCCGCGCAGGTTGCCGATCCCGCCGAGCACGGCCGCCGAGAACGCCTTGATGCCGAGCAGGAATCCGCCGGAGTAGATGATGCCCTGCGGCACCTTGAGGGTGTAGAGCAGCGCGGCCGCGCCCGCCAGCAGGCCACCGATGAGGAACGTCGTCATGATGATGCGCTCCCGCGACACCCCCATCAACGTCGCGGTGGTCGGATCCTGCGCCACGGCCCGGATCCCGCGGCCGAATTTCGTGCGGTTGATCGCCAGATCGGTCAGCACCGCCAGCACCATCGCGGCGACGATGATCACGATCGTGACGTTGGAGACCGCCACCCCGAAGAACGTGAACTGGGTCTTGGGCTGCACCAGCACTATCGGCTGCTGGGCGTTCGGCCCGCCGTAGCCCGGGATGAGCTTGGGCAGGATGAACAGCACGAACTGCTGCAGGACGAACGACATGCCGATCGCCGTGATCAGGAACGTCAACGAACGGGCGTTCCGGCGGCGCAGGGGCCGGTACGCGACGAACTCCAATCCGACGGCGGCCCCGCCCGAGACGAGCATCGCGAACAGCATCGCCACCCCGAGGTAGACGATCGTCAGCACGACACCCTTGTTGTAGGCGTTGCCGCTCGGGGTGAAGCCCAGGATCATGTCCAGCGCGAAGTAGGCGCCGAACATGCCCAGCATGAAGATCTCCGAGTGCGCGAAGTTGATCAGCCGCAGCACGCCGAACACCAGGGTGTACCCCACGGCCACCAGCGCGTAGATCGCGCCCCAGGACAACCCGTCGATCGTCAACTGCCAGAAGCTGTCGAACAGCGCTCCGACGTTGAAGTTGATGTTGGCGGCCAGGATCATCGGTGGGGCGGACTCCTCGAAAGAGTGCAAAACGCGTCCGAGCGTCGAGCCCGGACGCGTTTCGCGTCAGCGGTTATTGAACTTCGTACATCCAGATCAGCGTGGTGGTGAGCTCACCGGTGGGCGTCCACTGGTACTTACGCGCCACACCCTGGCCGTCGTAGTTGCGCACGAAGTCGAGCAGCGCCGGCCGGGTGATGGCCCCGGAGTCGATGCCCTTGAGCAGGATGGTGCCCAGGTCATAGCCCTCGGTGCTGTAGGTGCCGGGAGCCTGATTGAACTTCTTGGTGTACTCGTCGGCGAAGGAGCCCGTCGCCGGACCGCACGGGCAGGACAGCAGTGCGCCCTTGGAGGACTCACCGGCCTGCTTGACGAACTCGGGGTCCTTGGTGCCGTCCGCGCTGACGAACTTGCCCTCGAACCCGCCGTCCTTGAGCTGCTGGACGAACGGCGCCGCCTCGGCGTAGTAACCGCTGTAGAAGACCGAATCCGGAGCGGCACCCTTGACCTGGGTCACCGCGGCGGAGAAGTCCTTGTCGCCCTTCTTGACCGAGATGTTGCATGCCGAATCCGCCACCGGCCCGAGCGTGTCGCGCACCGCCTGGGCAAGGCCGAGGCCGTAGTCGGTGCTGTCGTCGACGACGCACACCTTCTTGTTGGCGAGCGTGTTCTTCAGGTAGTTGGCGACCGAGGGCCCCTGGACGCCGTCGTTGGCCAGACCGCGGAAGAAGGTCTTCCAGCCGTTCTCCGACAGCGTCACGTTCGTCGCCGACGCGGTGGCCGCGACCAGACCTGCCTGGTCGAACACGCCGCCGGTGGCCTTGGTCTCGCCCGAGAACGCCGGGCCGACCAGGCCGATCGTGTACTGGTCGTCGACGATCTGAGGGGCGATTGCGGTGGCCTTTTGCGGGTCGCCCTCGGTGTCGAACGGCTTGAGCTGCACCTGGCAGCCGGGGTTGGCGGCGTTGTGCTTGTCGATGGCCAACTGGACGCCGTTCTTGATGTTGATACCCAGCGCCGCGTCGGGGCCGTTGAGGGCGCCGGCCATGGCGATCGACACTGGCGGGCAGGTGGCCTTGCCATCACCTGCCGGATCAGCCGGTGAGAGACCTTCGGCGGCCTTGACCTCGGCGCCGCTCTCGTCAATCTGGACCTTCTCGACGATCTTCAGATTCGCTTGCGACGACTCCTCCTCGGGCGCGCTCTGATTGCAGCCGGCAAGAGCCAGCACAATCAGTCCCGCGCTACCGAGAGCAAATGCATTGCGTGCCACGCGACCGCGCACGTCCCACCTCCGTGTCATGTGTTTATCGACACCGTCGTGCCTACCCCGGACGGCGGAGGCGGCGGTGCTTCGCGACGACCATAACCAACGCGCCGCCGCGGTGCGTGATGTTGAGGAACGCGTGGCGTCGATCGGGTGTCCGGATCCGCCGAATGTCGATTTCGGAAACGCAGACTTAACGGACTGTGCCTGGACAGGCCGTCACGGTGCGGCAGGTGCGGCGTCGTCCGTGGGGGGGTCGAGAGTCTCGAGGACCACCTCGGCGACCCGCTTCATGGTGGTTCGGCGGTCCATCGCGGCCCGCTGGATCCACTTGAAGGCCTCGGGTTCGGACATGTTCTGCTTGGTCTGCAGCAAACCCTTGGCGCGCTCCACGAGCTTGCGGGTCTCCAACCGGTCGGACAGGTTGGCAACTTCTTTCTCCAGTTCGGAGATCTCGCTGAACCGGCTGACCGCCACCTCGATCGCCGGGATCAGGTCGGTGATGTTGAACGGCTTGACCAGATAGGCCATCGCGCCGGCGTCGCGGGCACGCTCGACCAGGTCGCGCTGGCTGAACGCGGTGAGGATGACGATGGGCGCGATGCGCTTGCCGGCGATCTCGGCCGCAGCGTCGATGCCGTCGCGGCGGGGCATCTTGACGTCCATGATCACCAGATCCGGACGCAGCGATTCGGCGAGATCGACGGCCTCCTGCCCGTCGCCGGCCTCGCCGACGATCTCGTAGCCCTCCTCGCGCAGCATCTCGGCCAGGTCGAGCCGGATGAGCGCCTCGTCCTCGGCGATGAGCACTCGGCGCGGCGGGGCGGCATCTGTCGGGGACGCAGTCATGGACAACATTGTGTCCGGCGAAGCCGGGATGAGCGACCGCGGGGCCATCCTCTATGGTGGGAGGCCGCACGGCGGTGCACGCACTGCCCGGGAAGCCCTCGTATCCCAACTGGCAGAGGAAACGGATTCAAAACCCGTCCAGTGTGAGTTCGAATCTCACCGAGGGCACTCACGAGCGTTTGCGCTCGCGATCGAGGGGTACCTGCGCCCACCCCGACGTATCGGAGTTCAAATGACAAGTAAACGACTCATGCGAATGACTGGTGTCGCCATCGGCACGACAGCGTTGTTCGCCTTCAGCCCGCTGGTGACCGCCTCGGCGGTCAACAATTTGAAAGGATTCGGTGTACAGGAGACGCTGAAGACCTACGTCAGTTTGTCCGACTTCAGCAGTGAGATCGGATACACGGTTCGGGATCTCAGGCCAAGCGGCGACGTGGTTCCGTTCCCGGTCGCCGGCCGACTGTACGAAGCCAACGTGTCCTCTGCTGCGGTGGTCGGAACGGTCGTTCCACAGCCGAACAATTTCGTGGCCCGCACTCCCGCCGGGGTGGACTATCGCGTGTTGCCGACCGTCTCCACCCTTCCCGGCGCACCTCTGGGTCCAGGCGGCACCACGTCGGGGAAGCTCTACTTCGACGTCGTCGGCGAAAACCCCGACAGTGTCATCTACCAGAGCGACTTTCAGGACCAGCTGGGTTGGGTCGGCCCGCAGCCTGTCGAGCCCGCGGCAGTCGTCCCTGGCACGGACAGCAACGGCGGGTCAACCTCGGGATCCAGCGGTGGCACCAACGGTGTTCCCGGTGAGAGTGGACGCAATCAGCCTGTTGCGCCGGAAGACAGCGTCGCGGGTTCGAGCGGCGGCGGTGCAGGCGGACCCGTCGGCAGCAATCCACCCGTGGACGGCGAAAGCTAAAGCAAGAAGCCCCGCCCTCGTGATGAAGGCGGGGCGTCCCGGGAGAGCCTGGGGGCGGTCAGCTCTCCGATCCGGTGTCGCTGCTGCCGACGCTGGAGGACGACGATTCCTTGGCCGTTTCGTTAGCCGTGGTGTCCTTCTTCTCGTCCTTCTCGTCCTTCTCGTCGGTCTTGGGTTGAGATGACGACTCCGTCTTGGTCTTCTTCGTCGTGAGCTTTTTGATCTCGTTCTTCAGGTGCTTGACGAAGTCGCGCGCGACCTTCTTGGTGTCCTTGTTTGCGGTGTCGTTACCTGTCGGCTCGGCGGCCCGGTGCTTGCCGACGTAATCCGTCGGCTGCGCCGGCGGGGTGACGACATCCGCGGCGTTCTGCACCTTCGCCGCAGTGGCGGCGGTGGTGGTCACGGTCGTGGCGCCGGCATCCGGTGTCGCTGCGGCCGGCAACGGAATGCTGACCAGGCCGTCGACCCATTTTTTCTTTTCGAAGTAACCGTTGCGCCTGTACGCCGAATCGATGATCGGCTTGAGGAACGCCGACAGCTTCGCCAGCCTCACCGGGTCCGCGCCGGCCTCCTCCCAGGGCTTGAGCAACGGCAGGATTTGCTCTTTGTAGGGAATCACGACGTAGGTCGTGGTGCCGTTGTCCTTGTTGGTGACCTGCTTGTAGTGCAGCGGGTCGTTGGCGAAGTCGATGTTGAACGCCGCGTCCACATGCAACCGATCCGCACCTTCAATCGCATTCAGCACCGCGAGGATGTTGAATAGGTTGTCGGGCATGTCGGCGATACCGTCGTACTCCGCGGAGACCATGTAGATGTCGTAGGGCGTTGTCGGTATCCGGGGGTAGTAGCCGGATCCGGTGTAGAAGATGGGGCTGGGCGTCCCGTACATCAGCACGTTCATGTGATCGGCATCGGGGACATCGGTAGAACCTGCTTCCCGCAGATTCTCGAGTCGCTTGAGCGCCTCCATCACCGAGGGTGAGCCTTGGCTGACTCCTCCGATTGTCATCACGGTGCCGTCCGGTTCTGCGAGGACAGCGTTGTACAGATTGGTCGCTCCCGCGGGGATCGACTCGGAGTACGGAGCGTTGCCTGGGAACGGCACCGATGTGCGCGAGTCGTAGACGGCGAAGTATCCGCCGAAGGCGGTCGCCATCTGCTCCTCTGTGAGGACCGCGTAGTTATCGTGGCCCCCGAGGAGCAGTGCCTTTACCCCGTTACAGGTGTCGCCCTGGTCGGCACGGCATGCGTAGTAGGCCGACGCCGATGGTGCTGCCAGCGGCGCGAAGAGCATTGCCGATGCAGTGACCCCGATGCAGGCGACCTGAGCCAATTTCGTTGTCAAGTGATTTCCTCCCCCTGAAACGAGAACCCCCCGATGAGCTCCCTGGTATCGAGGACTTTACATCGCAAACACGCGTGTTCATGCAATCTGGCAACTTTCTTAACCAAACAATTCGCTTCCATAAACTGCTACAACCGTATTTTGATCTTGATACTGCAAACACCATGACGGTGTTTCAGCGCCGCGTGTAGCTGGCCGCCGATTTCCCGCCCGCGCCCGATGTCAGCGGCTGGCACCCTGGCGTGGTGCGCACCCCGAGGGCTTCGACGGTTCGATGGACGGCCGCGTTTCTCTGGACTGCGGCCGGCGTCGGCTATCTCGCGGTGGAAGCGGTCACAGCGGCGCACGTTCCGGACTACAGCTACGCCCGCGACTACGTCAGTGACCTCGGCCGGCCGGCTTCTGACCTGGCGTGGTGGATGAACGCCGCGTTCCGGCTCCAGGGACTGGCGTTCGTCGTCGCCGGAGCGCTGGCCGTGTGGGCCACCCGGCCACGCCGCGGGGGGCTGGCGTTCGTCGTGTTCGCCTGCATGTACGGCGCCGGGTCGGTCGTGGTCGGCCTCTTCCCCAGCGGCGGCAGCGGCATGTGGCAGGTGCTACACGCCGCGGGTGCGACCGCGGCCATCATCGGGGGCAACCTCGCCGCCGGCACGGCCGGCTGGGCAGGCGTGCCCGACGATTCCCAGGCGTCGCGAGTGGCCGGCTACGGGCTCGGCGCCTTGGGCGTGTTGTCAGCGGTGCTGCTGGTGAACACCGAGCTACCCACCGGCCTCTTCGAGCGCGGAGCGATCTACTCGATCATCGCATGGCAGCTGGCTGCAGCGTGGACGGTCGGCGTCAGTACAGATCGAGCCGGCGGTCGTCGAGCAGGTGGACGTGCTCGGTGAGCATCTTGTTCCGACTCAGCGACAGGTCGAGGTCGGCCATCACCGTGCGCTCGCCCGGTCCGGCTTCGGCCACCACCCAGCCGTCGGCGCTTACGATCGCGGTGCCCTCCGTCCACCGCTGACCGCGTTCCACGCCGGCACGGTCGCAGGCCGCCACCGCGACGTGATTGGTGCGTGCCGTCGACATCGCCGTGATGACCTCCCCGGGGTGCTCCCCCTCGGGCCGCGGGAACAGCGGCCAGTTGACCGGGGCGACGATCAGATCCGCGCCGTCGACCACCGCGCGCCGAGTCAGCTCCCCGAATTCGAGGTCGTAGCAGAGCATCACCGCGATCGCGCCGTGCCGCGTCTGCACCACCGGCGGTAGATCGCCGCCGGGAGTGAAGATCAGCTTCTCGCGATCCCACAAATGCGTCTTGCGGTAGACCGCCGTCACCGCTCCCCCGTCGAGCACCGCCGCGCTGTTGTACAGCAGCCCGTCGTCACCCTGTTCGCAGAAGCCCAGCACCACGAGTGAATTTCCTGCCGCCGCAGCCCATTCGGCGAACCGCGGATCATCGGGCGCGAGCGAGGCGGCGCGGGCCTCGGCGTCGTCGGCGAGCATGTACCCCGACGTCACCAGTTCCGGCAGCACGATGACGTCGGCGCCGGCCCCGGACGCGTCGGCCACGGCCGCGGCGACGCGCTCGGTGTTCCCCTCGAGGTCGACGATCACGGGATCGATCTGACAGCACGCGATACGCGTCATTTCAGCAGGTTATCCCTCGACGGAGCGATAAGCTCCGGCCGTGCTGAACGTTCGGCCCGTCTGCGTGCCCGAGGTGGCACTGCAGGGCCGCGCGACCTCCCTGAACCGCCACCGTGCCGAAGCCGTCTCCCGGCGTATCCGTGTGCTCACCATCGCGGGGTGGATCGCCGCGGCCGTGTCGGCGGCCTTCGGGGTCTTCCAGCTGATGATCGGTGGATCGCTGTGGTGGTTGGGCGTCATCAACATCCTGTGCGGGCTGGCGTTCCTGAGCATCCCGCGGCTGTGCCCGCTCGGCGAAATCGTCGCGCCGGTGACGTTCGTCGTCTTCGCCTACCTGTCGGTGGGCTTCTTCTGCTTCACGATGGGCACCGGTACGGGACTGCAGTTCTACTTCCTAGTGTCGGCGTCCCTGGTGGTCCTGGTGCTCGGCGTGGAGCGCATAGCCCTGGCCGCGGTGATCGCGGCCATCGGCGTCGTGCTGATGATCGCGCTGGAGCTCACGGTGCCCAACGACCGGGGCATCGGACCGCCCTGGATGCTGACGGTCGGATTCATCAGTTCGGTGGTGTCGTCGGTGGTGATGATCTTCGCGACCCTCTGGTACACCCTGCGTGAGACCGAACGGGCCGAACGGGCCATGGAAGCCGAATACGAACGCTCCGAACGGTTGCTCGCCAACATCCTCCCCGAGACGATCGCCGACCGGCTCAAAGATCCGGCGCGCTCGGTGATCGCCGACAAGTACGACGACGCGTCGATTCTGTTCGCCGACATCGCCGGGTACACCAAGCGCGCCAGCGACACCGCCCCGGCCGAACTGGTGCGGTTCCTGGACCGGCTCTACACCGACCTCGATGCGCTCGTGGACCGGCACGGGCTGGAGAAAGTGAAGACGAGCGGCGACTCCTACATGGTGGTCAGCGGTGTGCCCACGCCGCGGTCGGACCACCTCGAAGCCCTTGCGGCGCTCGCTCTGGACATGGCCGACGCGGTCTCCGGGCTCACCGACCGGCAGGGCCGGGCCGTTCCGCTGCGGATCGGCATGGCGTGCGGACCCGTGGTCGCGGGTGTCGTCGGCGCCAAGAAGTTCTTCTACGACGTGTGGGGCGACGCGGTCAACGTCGCCTCCCGGATGGAGACCACCGACGTCGAAGGAAGGATCCAGGTGCCCGACGACGTGTACCAGCGGCTGCGCGAGCGCTTCGTACTCGAGGAACGCGGCTACGTGGAGGTCAAGGGCAAGGGCCCGATGCACACCTGGTATCTGGTGGGGCACCGGGCCCAGGCCGTCACACCTTCCGGTTCTCCGACTTGATCAGCCAGGCGAGCTTCTCCAGGCCGTCGATCAGCTGGTGCAGGATGTCGGCCGTGCTCGCATCCTCGGCGTCCACGGTGTCGTGCACCTCCCGCAGCGTGGCCACCGCGGCGTAGACGCGGGCGGCGATCAGGTCGACGACCTCGCCGGTGCTGTGTTCGAAGGCCGGGAACTCGGGCAGCGAGGTGCAGGCGGCCACCGTGTCGGACCTGCCGTCGGGAACCGCGTCGAGCGCGCGCATGCGTTCGGCGATGGTGTCGCTGGCTTCGCGGGCGAAGTCGACGACCTCGTCGAGTTGCAGATGCAAGTCGCGAAAGTTGGTGCCGACGACGTTCCAGTGCGCCTGCTTGCCCTGCAGGTGGAGCTCGATCAGATCGACGAGGACGCGCTGCAGCGCCCCGCTCAGCGCCGGTGAGGCCTGGAATCCGACGACTTCGGCTTCGGTCTTTCGTGTACCCATGACCATGACAACGCCTCCTTATCTGGAATGAGTCCAGTCTAGCGGGTATCGGTTGTCACAGCCTGCCTGTCCTGACGGTCCAGCAGCCGGGCGTAGCCCGAGCCCATGCCCAGCAGGACCAGACCGACCACGATGAACACCGCGACGCGGAACATCCCGTCGAGCGTGCCGAGGTCGAACAGGAACAACTTCGTCACGGCGGCGGCGACCAGTCCGAGACCACCCGCGATGGGCACGGACCGGTCGGCGCGGGGAAGACGGACGGCGTACCCGAAGACCGCCGCCGCCATGGCGATCCAGCAGATGGTCGCGACCATGTGCCCGGCGTAGAAACCGCGACCCGTCCCGCCGATCAACACACCCGCGGTCACGGTGAACGATGTGACCGCATACGCGACCACCGCCGCGGCGCCGGCCCACAGTGTGCGGTCCGCACCGGACATGGACCACGCGATCGCGACAGAGGCCAGCGCAAGCAGCACGCTCGACACCAGCGTCGACGCCCCCGCCGCCGCGCTCACGCCCGTCGGCACGAGCAGTGCCCCCAGCGGCGCCTCAGCAAGGTGAACGCCCCCACCCACGACCGCGAATCCGATTGCCGCCCAACGTGCGACGCTGTCGCGCCGGCCCGCGACCGCCGTGACGGCCGCCATCGCCAGCAGCAGCGGTCCGGCCACCGGCCCGTCGAAGGCGACGGTCACCGCGATCAGGGCCGCCACCGCGGACGTCGCGGAGAACACGTGCCGGGCGATGCCGGGCACGCCCGGCAGCCGGTCGCCGAGGAGAACGAGTGCCAGCAGTGCGGCCGACAGCGCGGCGATCATCAACGCCGCGACCACATGGTCGACGGCCAGTCCGACACAGAGCACCGGGCTCACGCCGGCCGCGGTCAGCAGAGCCACCGCCGTCCGGTTCGCCGTCCCCGGCAGCAACACGATCGCGCCGAACAGCGCCAGCAGCGCCGCGATGCCGCAGCCGCCGGCGAGCCAGAGGTCATGGCGTCCGTCGACGTGGCGCACCACCAACGCGACCAGGAGAGGCAGCGACGCGGCCGCGATGCGGGCGCCGTGCAGCCACACCCAGTCCCTGCCGATCTGCACGGGCAGCGACGCCGCGGAGAGCGCCAGCATGAAACCCACGAGGAGCAGGGTGACGCCGTCGGTCACGATCGGGGCGAGCACCACCAGCGGGACCAGCACCAGCAATCCCAGCTGTTGGGAGTTCCAGCGCCGGGCCAGCGTGAGCCCCGCCCCACCGACCGACGAGGCGAGGATCAGCCCGGCCGGCGCGGGCACCCAGTCGTAGATCGCGGTGACGGCGACGACGTCCATGTAGGCGGCGGCGATACCGGTGGCGGCGAGCGCGATCGAACCGACCCGGCCGCCGGGCCTGCTGTTCAGCCACCAGGCGGCGCCCACCAACGCTGCGGCGAGCACCGCGCCGGCGCCCACCCGGAACTCCGGTCGCAGGATTCCGGCCTGCGCGGCCAGCACGAGCAGCAGGACCACACCGATGAGCGTGACCGCGACGCCCGCGACGGCCAGCAGCTTGCCGATCCAGCCGTCGGACCGCTCCCGCGGGGGCCTCGGCGGAGGCGGTGGCGGGGGCACGTACTGCGGCACGGGGACCGGTGGCGCGACGGGCTGGGGCGCCGGGTACGGCCAGGGCGGCCGCGGGGCGAGGACACGGTCGAGTTCGGCGAGGTCGGCCGACACCCGGGCGAGCTGATGCGACAGCGCGGCGAAGTCCGCCGAGAGCCGGGCCACGACGGCGGTGTGCGGTTCGGTCATGAACCCAGCGTGACAACGTGCACCCGCCCGGCGGATGAGTACAACTACTCGTCGAGGCCGTGTTCGATCGCGTAGCGCGCCAATTCGACCCGATTGCCGACCTGCAACTTGCGGAACGTGGCCTGCACGTGGTTCTCGACCGTCCGATGGCTCAGGGAGAGACGGGCGGCGATCTGTTTGGCGGTCAGCCCCTTGGCGACGTGGCGCAGGATCTCGGTCTCCCGTTCGGTCAGGCTGGGCTGCGCGGGGCCGGTCTCGTCACGGGCGATGCGCCGGTACTCCCCCAGCACCAGACCCGCGAGGCCGGGGGTGAACACGGCGCGCCCCTGCGCGGTCGCCCGCACCGCCTCCGCGAGTTCCTGTTTGGACGCGCTCTTGACCAGATAGCCCGACGCGCCGGCCTTGACGGCCTCGAGCACGTCGTCGCGTTCGTCGGACGCCGAGAGCACCAGGACCCGCGACGACGGTGACACGGCGAGCACCTGCGCGGTGGCCGCAGCCCCGTCACCGTCGGCCAGCCGCATGTCCATCACCACCACGGCGGGCCGCACCACCGCGGCGCGCCGGCCGGCGGAGCCGACGCCGTCCGCCGTCGCCACCACGTCGAAACCGTCGTCGGCGAGATCGCGCGCCACCGCGTCGCGCCAGATGGGATGGTCGTCGACGACCATCACCGTGATCGCGGCACTGTCAGCTCCCATTCCACCCCCATCCCCGGGCCGGTGTGCAGCGTCGCGCTGCCGCCCAACCAATCCATCCGTCCCACAATCGATTTCGCGACGCCGATCCGGCCTTCCCGGACGGCGTCGGCAAGGCGGCCATCGGCGATCCCCACTCCGTCGTCGCGCACACTCACCGTCACCGACTCACCGAGATCCTCGAGCAGAACATACGCCCGCGCCGCGGGACCGGCGTGCGCGTCGACGTTGTCCAGTGCGTTGCCGACGGCGGCGCAGAGTTGATCGGCGACGGCGGCGTCGAGCAGCACCGGATGCGCGGGCACGCTCACCGACACCATGTCGGCGGCGCGGCGGCGCAGCATCGCGCCGAGGTCGGCCTGCGCCCCGTCGCCGGCCGCCTCCTCCCCTGTGACGACCAGCCGGCGCAGCGCACGCTCCTGCTCGCCCGCGAGTTCGGCCAATTGCTCTGTGGCACCGCCGATTTCCCGCCCGCGACGGGCCACCAGCGCGAGCACCTGCAGGACCCCGTCGTGGACGTGCCGGGACAGCCGCTCCCGTTCCTCGACAGACGCCGACAGCCGGGCCGCCCGCTCGAGTTCGGCGTGGGCGCGACGGGCGGTCTGCGCGGCCATGCCGATCGCGAGGCCGACCGCCAATTCGATGACGATGGTCGCGTTGCGGCCGAGGTCGACGCTGACGTACCCCTTCAGCACCGCTCCGAGCGACATCACCACGACACCGGTGAGCATGCCGCCGATCGGACCGAACAGGACGGCCGCGGAGATCGTGGCGTTCGTGGCCCACAGCGTGGTCGGCAGGGACTGGTTGTCCGCGATCCACCGATCGGAGGCGACGAGTTCGGTGGACAACACGAGCGCCACCACGACGACGATCTCGGTCAACACCCAGGCCGGCCGACGCCCGAAGCCCCGCAGGTAGGCCACCGCGCAGGCGATGCTCCACCCGATCAGCAGCGTGAACACCACCCAGCCGCCGGCGGGCCGCTCGAGGTCGGCGTTGACGGCGAACCCGAAGCCCAGCGCGTAGAGGCAGCTGAGCAGGCGGAACACCTGGGCCGCCCGCCACAGCGGCGCGGCGGGGTCGGGCGCTACATCACCTTGGAGAGAAACGCTTTGGTCCGTTCGTGTTGCGGGTTGGCCATGATCTCGCGCGGATCGCCGCGCTCGACGACGACGCCGGCGTCCATGAACGCCACTTCGTCCGCGACCTCGCGCGCGAATCCCATCTCGTGGGTGACGACCACCATCGTCATGCCCTCGGATGCCAGCGTCTTCATCACCCCGAGCACCTCGCCGACGAGCTCTGGGTCCAGGGCCGAGGTGGGTTCGTCGAACAGCATCAGCTTCGGATCCATGGCCAGCGCACGGGCGATCGCAACGCGCTGCTGCTGCCCGCCCGACAGCTGCGCGGGATACGCGTTGGCCTTCTCCGAAAGCCCGACCTGCTCGAGCAGATCCTTGCCGCGCTCGATGGCCTGCTTCTTGTTGACGCCCTTGACCTTGATCGGCGCCTCGACGATGTTGCCCAGCGCCGTGCGGTGCGGGAAGAGGTTGAAGTGCTGGAACACCATCCCGACCTCGCGGCGCTGCTTGGCCACGTCACCGGGCTTCATCTCGTGCAGTTTGCCGCCGCGCTCGGTGTAGCCGACCAGCTTCCCGTCGACGTAGAGTCGGCCCGCGCTCACCGTCTCGAGGTGGTTGATACACCGGAGGAATGTGGACTTGCCCGACCCGGACGGCCCGACCAGAACCAGCACCTCCCCCTGTTGGACCTCCAGCGTGATGCCCTTGAGCACCTTCAGCGCGCCGAAGTCCTTGCACACCAGCTCGGCCTTCACCATCGGCCTCGCGGCTTCAGCCGTTCCCGTCACATCGCACCTGTGCCTGCCTGCGCCTTCGCCAGCGCCTCGAGTTGCTTGGTCGTCAGCTTCCGCGACGCGCCACGGGAGAAGTACCGCTCGAGATAGAACTGGCCGACCATCAGGATGCTGGTCACGACCAGGTACCAGAACGCGGCGACCATGAGCAGCGGCACAGGTTCGAAGGTACGCGCGGCGATCTCCCTGGCGGTGATGCCGAACAGGTCGAGGGTGAACGGCACCGCGGTCACCAGCGACGTGGTCTTCAGCATGCTGATCACCTCGTTGCCGGTCGGCGGGATGATCACGCGCATCGCCTGCGGAAGCACCGTGCGCCGCATCGCGAGCCCCCAGGACATGCCCAGGGCCGTCGACGCCTCCAGCTGCCCCTCGGGGACGGAGCTGATGCCCGCGCGGATGATCTCGGCCATGTAGGCGGCCTCGTTGAGCGCCAAACCCAGCGTGGCCAGCAGGAACGGCAGCGACAGGCTCTGCAGGTCGAGCACGAAGAACGTCGGCCCGAACGGCACCCCCAATCGGAGCTGCTGGTAGATCGTCGGGATCAGACCCCAGAACACCAACTGCACGTAGATCGGCGTGCCGCGGAAGACCCACAGGTACATCCACGACACCCAGCGGAACACCGGGTTGGGCGAGAGCCGCATCACCGCCAGCAACACGCCCAGTGCTACGGCCAACACCATCGAATACACGGTCAGCTGCAGCGTGTTGAACAGCCCGACGGTCAGGACCCGCTCGTTGAAGAGGTACTCGCCGAAGACCGGCCAGCGGAAGGCGGGGTTGGTGGCCGCTCCCCAGACGAACAGGAAGGCCAGGATGAGGATGACGACGGCCGCTACCCACCGCCAAGGGTGCTTCAGCGGTATGGCGTCGATGGCCTCTGGCGGCGCGCCGTCATCACTCATGAATCCCGCTTTCGGTTAGGAGATCGCGCCGTTGATCACCGGCTTGTCGATCATGCCCTCTTCGAGACCCCAATTCGCGGCGATCTCCTTGTACTTACCGGTCTCGATCAGGTGCTCGAGGGCCTGCAGCAGCGACTGGGCCAGCGGCGAACCCTTCGCGACAGGCCAGCCGTAGGGCGCCGAGTCGAACGTCTCGCCGGCCTGCTCGAGCTTGCCGTTGGTCTGCTTGATCGCATACAGCGTCACCGGCGAGTCGGCCGACATCGCGTCGGCCTGACCGAGCACGACCGCGTTGGTGGCCGCGTCCTGGCTGTCGAAGGGCACGATCTCGATCGCCGGCTTGCCCTCGTCGGTGCACTTCTTGCTGCGGGCGGGCAGCTCGTCGGTCTCCTGGACGGTGGTGGCCTGCACCGCGACCTTCTTGCCGCAGGCGTTCTCGGGATCGATGCCGGCGCCCGGCTTCTGCGCCCACAGCGTGCCCGCGGAGAAGTAGGTGACGAAGTCGACCGACTGCTCGCGCTCCTTACTGTCGGTGAACGACGACATCCCGACGTTGAACGTGCCGCCCTGAATCGACGGGATGATCTTGGCGAAGTCGGCCTCCCGGTAGTCCGGGGTCAGGCCGAGCGTGCCGGCGATCGCGTTCATCAGGTCGACGTCGAAGCCGACGATCTTGCCCTCGGGATCCTTGAACTCGTTCGGTGCGTAGGGGATGTTCACGCCGATGACGAGCTTGCCCGAGGACTTGATGGCCTCCGGCACGGTGTTGGCGATCGCCTCGACCTTCTCGGCCGGGGCAGCGCTCGTCGTCGATTCTTTCTCGCTGCCCGAGTCTGAGCCGCTGGCGCACCCTGACAACGCCAGGGCACCCGTCGCGACGAATACGGCCGCCACCCGCCAGATCTTGGCCCGGCGGTCTTGCTTTCCACCCAACACAGTTGCCTCTACTTTCTCTGCGGCATGTCCAGCCAAGGACGTTAACGACCGATGACCCGACGCGCAGCGCCGGTAACGGAACATTAACGACCGTGTAGAGACATCACAGCGGTACCGCGAAACTGGAAGGTGCGGGTCGCCGGTGTGCCACACTGCGCGCATGGAAACCCCTGCTCCCCCAAGCATGTTGCAGCATCTGTGGAAGTCCGCGCTGCTGTCGGGCATTCTCGCGGTGATCCTCGGCGTCATGGTGCTCGTCTGGCCGGCCATCACCATCGTCGTCGCGGCGATCTTCTTCGGCGCCTACCTGCTGATCTCCGGCATCTCGCAGGTCGTCTTCGCCTTCAGCCTGCACGTTTCCGCCGGCGGCCGGGTTCTGCTGTTCCTCAGCGGTGCAGCCGCCCTGATCCTCGCGGTGCTGTGTTTCCGCAGCCTGCAGGACTCGATCCTGCTGCTGGCCATTTGGATCGGTGTCGGATTCATCTTCCGTGGCGTGGCCACGGCGGTGTCCGCGATCAGCGATCCCACGCTGCCCGGCCGGGGCTGGGAGATCTTCATCGGCGTGATCAGCCTGATCGCCGGTGTCGTGATGCTGGCCTCGCCGTTCGAGTCGCTGGCCACGCTGTCGATGGTCGTCGGCATCTGGCTGATCGTGATCGGCGTCTTCGAGACCGTGTCGGCGTTCGGCATCCGCAAGGCCAGCAAGAACATGGCCGAATGGCGGGAGAACGTCACCGCACCGTCCCCGGAATGAGGGCCGAAAGCCCCTAGGAATTCCGGCCCACTTCTCTACTACACTCTGTCGTAGATTGGTCGTAGACTGACCGAGTAGTAGACCTTGGGAGTGGGCCCATGAATGCCTTGGACGTGTCGCGGTGGCAGTTCGGGATCACCACCGTCTACCACTTCATCTTCGTCCCCCTCACCATCGGCCTGGCGCCGCTGATCGCGGTCATGCAGACGGTGTGGCACGTCACCGGCAACCCGTCCTGGTACCGGCTGACCCGCTTCTTCGGCAAGCTGTTCCTGATCAACTTCGCCCTCGGTGTCGCCACGGGCATCGTGCAGGAGTTCCAGTTCGGCATGAACTGGAGCGAGTACTCGAAGTTCGTCGGTGACATCTTCGGTGCGCCACTGGCGTTCGAGGGCCTGATCGCGTTCTTCTTCGAGTCGACGTTCATCGGCCTGTGGATCTTCGGCTGGACCAGGCTGCCGAAGGCCCTGCACCTGGTATGCATCTGGATCGTCGCGTTCGGCGTGAACGCCTCGGCGTACTTCATCATCGCGGCGAACTCGTTCATGCAGCATCCCGTCGGCGCCCGTTTCAACCCGGAGAGCGGACGCGCCGAACTGACCGACTTCGGCGCACTGCTCACCAACAACACGGCGATCTGGGCCTTCCTGCACGCGGTCGCCGGGGCGTTCCTGACCGCAGGCGCGTTCGTCGCCGGCATCTCGGCGTGGCTGATGGTGCGTGACGCCCGATCCTCCGGCGTCGCCGACAGCCGCTCGATGTACCGGCCCGCCGCGATGCTCGGCAGTCTGGTCGCCCTGGTGGCCGCGCTCGGGCTGTTCTTCACCGGTGACATCCAGGGCAAGTTGATGTTCGTCCAGCAGCCGATGAAGATGGCTTCTGCGGAATCCTTGTGCCACACCGAAACCGACCCGATGTTCTCCGTCCTCACCGTCGGCACCCACAACAACTGCGACAGCGTCACCCACCTCATCGAGGTGCCCTACGTGCTCCCGTTCCTGGCCGAGAGCAAGTTCAGCGGCGTGGAGCTGCAGGGGGTCCAGGATCTGCAGCAGCAATATCAGGACAAGTTCGGCCCGGGCGACTACCGGCCCAACCTGTTCGTCACCTACTGGGCGTTCCGCGCGATGATCGGCCTGCTGGCCGTGCCGGTCGCCTTCGCGCTGGCCACCCTGTGGCTCACCCGGGGCGGACGGATACCCGACCAACGCTGGTACGGGCGGTTCGGCATCCTCACCATTCCCGCCCCGTTCCTGGCCAACTCGGCCGGCTGGGTGTTCACCGAGATGGGGCGGCAACCCTGGGTGGTGGTGCCCAATCCGACCGGTGATCAGCTGGTGCGAATGACGGTGCAGGACGGCGTGTCCGGGCACTCCGCCGGTCTGGTGCTGTTCTCACTGGCCACGTTCACCCTGATCTACGGGGTGCTCGCGGTGATCTGGTTCTGGCTGATGCGCCGCTACGTCGTCGAGGGCCCGCAGGAACACGACTCCGAACCCGCCCCGCCCAAGGCGCCCAGCGACGACGACGTCGCTCCCCTGTCCTTCGCCTACTGAGAGGACGTGAAACCATGGGACTGCAGGAACTCTGGTTCTTCCTCATCGCCGCGCTGTTCCTCGGATTCCTCGTGCTCGAGGGTTTCGACTTCGGCGTCGGCATGCTGATGATCCCCTTCGGAGCCGTCGGCGCGGGCGACCCGGAACAACACCGGCGGGCGGCGCTGAACACCATCGGACCGGTGTGGGACGCCAACGAGGTCTGGTTGATCACCGCGGGCGCAGCGATGTTCGCGGCGTTCCCGAACTGGTATGCCACGGTGTTCTCGTCGCTGTACCTGCCCCTGTTGGCGATCCTGTTCGGCATGATCGTGCGCATCGTCGGCATCGAGTGGCGCGGCAAGGTCGACGATCCGCGGTGGCGCGGCTGGGCTGACCTCGGCATCGCGGTCGGCTCCTGGCTGCCCGCGATCCTGTGGGGTGTCGCGTTCGCCGTCCTGGTCCAGGGACTTCCGATCGACGCCGACGGCCGCTCGCAGGCCACGCTGACCGACGTCGTGAACGTGTACACGCTGTTGGGGGGTCTTGCGACCGCCTCGCTGTTCGCGTTCTACGGATCGGTGTTCGTCGCACTCAAGACCGCAGGGCCGGTGCGCGAGGACGCTTTCCGGTTCGCCCGAATCCTGTCGGCCCCGGTGGTCGTCCTCGCCGGCGGCTTCGGCCTGTGGACGCAGCTGGCGCACGGGAAGACCTGGACGTGGCTTGCGTTGGCGGTCGCGGTCGTCGCGCTGCTGACCGCCGTCCGGCTGATGTGGAGCCACGAGCGGGAGGGGCTCGCCTTCGTCTCGACGATCCTCGTCGTCGCGGCCGTCGCTGTGCTCCTGTTCGGCTCGCTGTACCCGAACCTGTTGCCCTCCACGCTCGATCCCGACTGGAGCGTCACCATCTACAACGGCTCGTCGACGCCGTACACGCTGAAGATCATGACGTGGGCGTCGTTGACGCTGCTGCCGTTGGTGATCGGCTACCAGAGTTGGACGTACTGGGTGTTCCGCAAACGCATCACGGCCGACGCGATCCCGGCCTCCGTCGGATTGTCGAGGTACCCGTCCTGACCGAGAACTCCCGCGCCCCCATCGACCCGCGGCTGTGGCGGGTCTCGACGGCGATGCGCCGATTCCTGGCCGCCAACACGGTGTGCGGCGTGGTCATCGCCGCGGCGGCGATCGGCTCGTCGGTGGCGCTCGCGGCGATCGTCGCACGTGTCATCACCGATCCGGCGTCCCGGTCGGTGAGCCTGCTGGCCGGGCCGATCTCGATCCTCGTGGCGCTTTGGGGCGTTCGCACACTGGCGCAGTGGCTGCAGGGCCGGCTCGCCCAGCGCGGCGCCAGCGCGGTGATCGCCGACCTCACCGATCAGGTGCTGCGGACCGCCACGTCGCTGCCCCCGCGCGAACTCAACCGGCGCCGCGACGACGCCGCGGCCGTGGTGACCCGCGGCCTGGACGGCTTGCGGGTCTACTTCACCACGTACCTGCCGTCGCTGTTCCTGGCGGCGATCCTGACCCCCGCCACCGCCGCGGTGATCGCGCTCTACGACTGGCAGTCGGCGGTGATCGTGCTGATCGCGTTGCCGCTCATCCCGATCTTCATGGTGCTCATCGGACTGGCCACCGAGGACCGGTCGGCCGCCGCACTGGCCGCGATGACCACGCTGCAGGCGCGCCTGCTCGACCTCGTGGCGGGCCTGCCCACGCTGCGGGCTCTCGGACGGGCGGAGGGGTCCGTCACAAGGATCGCCGAACTGGGCGCCGCGCACCGGCGCTCGGCAATGGCGACGATGCGCATCGCGTTCCTCTCCGCGCTGGTGCTCGAGCTGCTGGCCACCCTCGGGGTCGCGCTGGTCGCGGTCAGCGTGGGAATGCGCCTGGTGTACGGGCACATTCCGCTGACCGCCGCGCTGACCGCGCTGCTGCTGGCCCCCGAGGTGTTCTGGCCGCTGCGCCGCGTCGGGGCCGCGTTCCACTCCGCCCAGGACGGGAAGACCGCGGTGCAGGCGGCGTTCCGCTTCCTCGACACCGCACCGCCGCCGGCGGCGGGAACGCGCGTTCTGCCCGCGGACGCGCTGACCGTCGAGGTGGACGCCCCCGAGATGGTGGCCGAACCGGGCCGGGTCACGGTGCTCACCGGCCCCAACGGCATCGGGAAATCCACGCTGCTGCAGGCGATTCTCGGGCTCGACCTGCCCCCGGGGGGACACATCCGGATCAACGGCGTCGACGTCGCCGAGCTCGATCCGCAACGGTGGTGGGCCGAGGTGGCGTGGCTGGCGCAGCGCCCGGTGCTGATCCCCGGCACCGTCCGGGAGAACCTGGAACTGTTCGGGGCTCTGCCCGACCTTCAGGACGCCTGTGCCGCAGCGTGTTTCGACGAGGTGCTGGCCGGCTTGCCGGAGGGGCTGGACACCGTCATCGGGCGCGGCGGGCTCGGGTTGTCGCTGGGGCAGCGACAGCGCCTCGGACTGGCCCGGGTGCTCGGCTCGCAGGCACGGGTGCTGCTGTTGGACGAACCGACCGCCCACCTCGATGCGCCGACGGAGGCACGTGTGCTGCGCGCCATCGCCGAGCGCGCCGTTCGCGGCGCGACCGTGATCGTGGTGGGTCACCGGGATCCGGTGCTCGCGATCGGCGACGTCGTGGTCGACATGGGAGGTGTCCATGTGGGCGTATGAGCTGCTGCGGCCCCGGGCCTCGCGGGTCGCGCTCGCCGTCGCGTTCGGGGTGCTGTCGCTGGGCAGTGCCCTGGCGCTGGCCGGGGTGTCGGCGTGGCTGATCACCCGGGCATGGCAGATGCCGCCCGTGCTCGACCTGACGGTCGCGGTGGTCGCCGTGCGGGCGTTCGGTATCTCGCGGGGCGTGCTCGGCTACTGCGAACGGCTGGCCTCCCATGACACCGCGCTGCGGTCCGCGGGTTCTGCCCGCGAGCAGCTCTTCGCCCGGCTCGCGGCCGCGCCCGCCGACGCCGTGTTGCGCCGGCACAGCGGCGAACTCGTCGCACAGGCCGGAGCAGGGGTCGACGAACTGTCCGACGTGCTGGTGCGCGCCGTCGTGCCGATCTGCGTCGCTGCCGTGCTCGGGGTGGCCGCCGTCGGCGCGGTCGGGTTGATCTCCCCCGCCGCGGCGACGGTGCTCGCGGTATGCATGCTCGTCGCAGGCGTGTTGGCGCCCGCGCTTGCCGCACGTGCCGCTTCGAACGCCGAAGAGGTTGCCGCACAGCATCATTCGCAGCGTGACACGGCGGCCATGCTGGTGCTCGAACATGCTCCCGAACTCCGGGTCAGCGGCCGGCTGGCCGGCATCATCGCCGACGCCGGCGAGCAGCAGCGCCGCTGGGGACGCGCGATGGATCGCGCCGCGGCGCCCGCCGCACTCGCCGCCGCCGCTCCCACCGCCGCGATCGGCGTGAGCGTCCTCGGCGCGCTGGTTGCCGGTATCTCCCTGTCGAACGCGGTCGCGCCGACCACCGTCGCGGTGCTGATGTTGTTGCCGCTCTCGGCCTTCGAGGCCATGACCGCGCTCCCCGGCGCTGCCGTCACGCTGACCCGGGCCCGGATCGCCGCCCGGCGACTGCTCGCCCTGACCGAAGCAGTCGATGACGACGGCCGCCGCCCCGACGTGGCGCCGCTGCACCTTCGGCGCGGTGAGCGCGTCGCCGTCGTCGGAGCGAGCGGCTGCGGGAAGACGACGTTGTTGATGCGCACCGAAGGCACGTTCTTCGCCGAGGACGCACACCTGTTCGCCACGACGGTGCGGGACAACCTGCTGGTCGCACGCGGTGACGCCACCGACGCCGAACTGACCTACGCGTTGCACCGGGTGGGGTTGAGCCGCTGGCTCGACCAGCTGCCCGACGGATTGTCGACCGTGCTCACCGGTGGCGCCGCGTCGGTCTCGGCGGGTCAGCGGCGCCGGCTGCTGCTCGCACGGGCGTTGATCTCGACCGCACCGACCGTGCTTCTCGACGAACCGACCGAGCATCTCGACGCCTCCGACGCCGACGCGATGCTGGTCGACCTCCTCACCCCCGGCGGCCTGTTCGGCCCGGATCGGACCGTCGTCGTCGCCACGCATCATCTGCCGGAAACCGCGGGCGTGCGAGTAATCTCACCGGCATGAGCGAACCGCCGCCGCCCCCGTACGGGCCGAGTCCGGGCAGCTACCCGCCCCCACCGCCCCAGTACGGCAGTTACGGTGGCTACGGCGGCTACCCCGTGCCGCCCCCGGCGTCCGCGCCGCGCAACGGCCTCGGCACCGCGGCGCTGATCCTCGCGATCGTCGGGCTGGTGCTGTGCTGGTCCATCGCGGGCGGCATCATCCTCGGCCTGTGCGCGGTCATCATCGGATTCGTCGCCCGCGGCCGCGTCACACGCGGCGAGGCGACCAACGGCGGCGTCGCGATCGCCGGCATCGTGCTCGGCGTCATCGCGATCATCGCCGCACTGGTGTTCATCCCGATCTACATCGGCCTGTTCGATCAGGTCGGCGGGACGGACTACGTGGACTGCCTGAGCCGCGCCGGCAACGACACCGAGGCAGCGCAGCGGTGCGCCGACGAGTTCACCCAGCGCGTCGAAGACCAGTTCTCGATCACGGTCACGCCGACGCCGTAGTCCGCGCCGGGAAATACTTGACGATCCCCTCCTGCACGACGGTGGCCAACAGTCGGCCCGACCGGTCGAAGAAGTGTCCGGAACCCAGGCCCCGCGACTCCGCCGCGACCGGCGACGACGTGGCATAGAGCACCCACTCGTCGAAGCGCACCGGCCGATGGAACCACACCGAATGGTTGGTGGTCACCGCGAAGATCCGGTCGTGGCCCCACGACAACCCATGCGTGGTGATGATCGAGTCCAGCACCGTGGTGTCCGACGAATACACCAGTGCAGCGCCGTGCAGGACGGGATCGTCGGGCATGGCCCCCCGCGCCGTCATCCACACCCGGTTGTGGGCGAGGCGGTCGCCCTTGTCCCGCATGATCCAGGCCGGGTCGTTGGTGTAACGCCATTCGATCGGCCGCAGCGCGTTGACGAAGTGCGGCACCACGTCTTCGTAGCCCTGCAGCAGATCGTCGATCGGCGGGACCGTGAGCGGGTCGGTCAACTCGGGCGGCTGCACGCCGTGCTCGAGCCCCTTGCCGCCGGCCAGGTACGACACCAGCGCCGTGGTCAGCAGCTGCCCGTTCTGCATGACGTCGACCCGGCGGTTGGCGAAGCGCCGCTCATCACGCAGCCGCACCACATGGAATTCGAGGTCTTGGGCCGGGTCTCCGCCGGCGATGAAATGCACCGACAGCGCGCTGGGCGGCACCGGATGCGCCAGGGTGCGGCCCGCCGCGACGAACGCCTGCGCCATCATCTGACCGCCGAACGTGCGCACCGGGTTCTTGCTCGGGTGGGCGCCGCGGAACGTGTCGTCGTCGACGCGTTCCAGGTCGAGGATGGCCAGCAGCTCGTCGAAGTCCGCCGACACACAACCCCCTGGGTCTAGACGTCGTCCTCCCCGATGCGGTGGACGTGGATGAGATTCGTCGACCCTACTGTGCCCGGAGGCGCGCCCGCGACGATGACCACCAAATCGCCGCGCTTGTAGCGGCCGAGTTCGAGCATCGACTTGTCGACCTGACGGATCATGCCGTCCGTGGTCTGGATGTGCGGGACGATGAACGTCTCGGTGCCCCAGGTCAGCGCGAGCTGGCTGCGCACCTCGGGCAGCGCGGTGAACGCCAGCACGGGCAGCGGGGTGTGCAGGCGCGCCAGGCGGCGCACGGTGTCCCCTGACTGGGTGAAGGCGACCAGCGCCTTGGCGTCGAGGCGCTCCCCGATGTCACGGGCGGCGTAGGAGATCACGCCGCGCTTGGTGCGTGGCACGTGCGTCAGCGGCGGGGCGGCCACCGAGTTCTCCTCGACCGCGGAGATGATGCGGGCCATCGTCCGGACGGTCTCGAACGGCCACTTGCCGACCGACGTCTCACCGGAGAGCATCACGGCGTCGGCGCCGTCGAGAACGGCGTTGGCCACGTCGGAGGCCTCGGCCCGGGTGGGCCGGGAGTTCTCGATCATCGACTCCAGCATCTGGGTGGCCACGATGACGGGTTTGGCGTTCTCCCTTGCCATCTGGATGGCGCGCTTCTGTACCAGCGGCACTTCCTCCAGCGGCAGCTCGACGCCGAGATCGCCGCGCGCGACCATGATCGCGTCGAACGCGAGCACGATGGCCTCGAGGTTGTCGATCGCCTCGGGCTTCTCCAGCTTGGCGATGACCGGCACCCGCCGCCCGACGCGGTCCATGATCTCGTGGACGAGTTCGACGTCGGCGGGCGAGCGGACGAACGACAGCGCGACCAGGTCGACACCGAGGCGCAGCGCGAACTCCAGGTCGTCAATGTCCTTCTCCGACAGCGCCGGCGCCGACACGTTCATCCCGGGCAGCGACATGCCCTTGTTGTTGCTGACCTTGCCGCCCTCGGTGACGGTGCACACCACGTCGCTGCCGTCGATGTGTTCGACGACCAGCCCGACGTTGCCGTCGTCGACCAGCACCCGGTCACCCGGGCTCGCGTCCTGCGCCAGCCGCTTGTACGTCGTCGACACCCGATCGTGGGTGCCCTCGACGTCCTCGACGGTGATCCGGACCGTCTCGCCGTTCTCCCAGACGGTCGGTCCGTCGGCGAACCGGCCGAGCCGGATCTTCGGTCCCTGCAGGTCGGCGAGGATGCCGACGGCGTGCCCGGTGCTGTCCGACGCCATCCGGACGCGCTTGTAATTGGCATCGTGATCGGGGTAGTCGCCGTGGCTGAAATTGAGCCGGGCGACGTCCATCCCCGCCTCGACGAGTTTGCGGACCGCCTCCTCGGAGGCGGTCGCCGGACCCAACGTACAGACGATCTTTCCGCGTCTACTCACGGATGCCGAGCATAGTCGTTAATCGATTCAGATGACGGCCAGCGGGAGCGCACCGGGCCTGACCGGCGCGGGAAGGTCCGACTCGCCCATCAGGTAGGTGTCCACCGCATGGGCCGCGCTGCGGCCCTCCGCGATGGCCCAGACGATCAGCGACGCGCCACGGTGAGCGTCGCCACAGACGAACACGCCGGGCGCGTCGGTCTGCCAGTCCTGACCGCAGCGCAGCGTGCCACGCCCTGTCAGCGTCAGCCCGAGACCGTCCAGCAGCGGCATGTGCTCGACCCCGTCGAAACCGATCGCGAGCAGGGCAAGATCGCACGGGATCTCCAGCGACTGCCCCACCGGTGTGATGCGGCGCCGGCCCGCCTCGTCGCGCTCGACCTTCACCTCGGCGATCTCCAGGGCGCGCAGGTTGCCCTCGTCGTCGCCGAGGAACCGCTGCACCGCGACCTGGTAGCGGCGGTCGCCGCCTTCGGCGTGGGCGGGCGAGAGCCGGGTCCGCAGCACGACGGGCCACATCGGCCACGGCGATTGCGAGTCGTCGCGGTACTCGGGCGGTTCGGGGTTGTAGTCCAGTTGGGTCACCGACGCGGCGCCCTGCCGGTGTGCGGTGCCCAGGCAGTCTGCGCCGGTGTCACCGCCGCCGATGATCACGACGTGTCTGCCCTCGGCCGAGATCGGACTCGGCCCGTCGCCCTCGCATTCCTTGTTGGCAGGCACGAGGTGCTCCATGGCGAGGTGCACGCCGGTCAGATGCCGGCCTTCGACCCCGCTGTCGCGGGCGCGCAGCGCGCCGACCGCGAGCACCACGGCGTCGTACTGGGCGCGTAACGCGTCGATCGTCACGTCGACGCCGACCTCGCACTCGGTGACGAAACGTGTTCCCTCCGCGCGCATCTGGGCCAGCCGCTGGTTCAGCGTCGCCTTCTCCAGCTTGTACTCCGGGATGCCGTAGCGCATCAGGCCGCCGATGCGGTCGTCGCGTTCGTAGACCGTCACGTCATGGCCGGCACGGGTGAGCTGCTGCGCCGCCCCCAGCCCGGCGGGCCCGGATCCCACCACCGCGACGCGCTTTCCGGTGGCGATCGCGGCGGGCTGGGGCTCGACGGTGCCGTCCATCCAGGCCTGGTCGGCGATGGTCTGCTCGATCCGCTTGATCGTCACGCTGCCGCCGGTCTGCTCCTCGGCGATCGACAGCACGCAGGCGGCCTCACACGGAGCCGGACAGAGCCGGCCGGTGAACTCCGGGAAGTTGTTGGTGGCGTGCAGCCGCTCGCTGGCCGCGTCCCAGCGGCCCCGGCGCACCAGGTCGTTCCACTCCGGGATCAGGTTGCCCAGCGGACAGCCCGCACTTCCGCTGTGGCAGAATGGAATTCCGCAATCCATACAGCGGCGTGCCTGCTGAGAGACCTCGCCGGCCCGCTGGTGCGGGTCTTGCTGTTCGTACACCTCACGCCAGTCACCGACCCGCTCGTCGACGGGACGTTTGGCGGCCTCGACCTTCGCCACCTCCAGGAAACCGTGCGGATCAGCCACGACTTGCCTCCATGATCGCTGCGTCGACGTCTCGACCCTCGGCCTTGGCCATCCGGGTGGCCTGCAGCACCCGCTGGTAGTCGCGGGGCATGACCTTGGTGAACTGGGCGCTGCGGCGCGGCCAGTCCGACAGCACCGACGTCGCGACGGTGCTCCCGGTGTGGTGGGCGTGCCGCGCAACGACATCACGCAGCCACAGCAGGTCCTCGGGATCCAGGGCCTGCAGATCCACCATGTCGGTGTTGACCCGGCTCGGATTCAGCCCCAGCACGTAGGCGATGCCGCCCGACATCCCGGCGGCCATGTTGCGGCCCACCGGGCCGAGCACGACGACGCGCCCCCCGGTCATGTACTCGCAGGCATGGTCGCCGACACCTTCGGTGACCGCGAGGGCGCCGGAATTGCGCGCGGCGAACCGCTCTCCGACGCGGCCCCGCAGGAACACCTCGCCGGAGGTGGCGCCGTAGAGCAGGGTGTTCCCGGCGATGACGTTGTCCTCGGGCAGGAACAGCACGTCGTCCTGCGGTTTGACGATCACCCGCCCGCCCGAAAGGCCCTTGCCGACATAGTCGTTGGCGTCGCCGATGAGTTCGAGGGTGATGCCCGGCGGCAGGAACGCACCGATGGACTGGCCCGCCGAGCCCGTCAACGTGACGTGGATGGTGTCGTCGGGCAGGCCGTCGGCGCCGTAGCGGCGGGTCACCTCGCTGCCGAGCAGCGTTCCGACCGTCCGGTTCACGTTCCGCACCGGCAGCTCCAGCCGGACGGGATGAGCATCCTCCAACGCGCCCTCGCACAGCTGGATCAGCGTCCGGTCCAGGGCCTGGTCCAGGCCGTGCTCCTGGCCGCGCACTCGCCGGCGCTGCTCGGTGTTCGCGGGCACGGCGAAGATCGGGCGCAGGTCCAGGCCCTTGCTCTTCCAGTGCGCGACACCGGGATCGGTGTCGAGCAGCTCGGCGTGCCCGACGGCCTCGTCGACGCTGCGGAACCCGAGTTCGGCGAGGTTGCTGCGGATGTCCTCGGCGATGAACCGGAAGAAGGTCTCCACGAACTCGGGCTTGCCGG
Source organism: Mycolicibacterium psychrotolerans (assembly GCF_010729305.1). Taxonomy (NCBI): domain Bacteria; kingdom Bacillati; phylum Actinomycetota; class Actinomycetes; order Mycobacteriales; family Mycobacteriaceae; genus Mycobacterium; species Mycolicibacterium psychrotolerans. Next base: position 3,967,059 of record NZ_AP022574.1, read on the forward strand.
TGTAGCGGGCGCGCAGCTCCGGATTCTGGGTGGCCACTCCCACCGGGCACGTGTCGAGATGGCACACCCGCATCATGATGCAGCCCGACACCACCAGCGGGGCGGTGGCGAAACCGAACTCCTCCGCGCCGAGCAGCATCGCCACCATGACATCGCGTGCGGTGCGCATGCCGCCGTCACACTGCACCGTGATGCGGTCGCGTAACCCGTTGAGCACCAGGGTCTGCTGCGTGTCGGCCAGGCCGATCTCCCACGGAGCACCGGCGTGCTTGAGACTGGTCAGCGGTGCCGCGCCGGTGCCGCCGTCGTAGCCGGAGATGAGCACGACGTCGGCGTGCGCCTTGGAGACACCCGCGGCGACGGTGCCGACCCCGACCGAGCTGACGAGCTTGACGTGGATGCGCGCGTCGGCGTTGGCGTTCTTCAGGTCGTGGATCAGCTGAGCCAGGTCCTCGATCGAGTAGATGTCGTGGTGCGGCGGCGGGGAGATCAGCCCGACACCCGGCGTCGAGTGCCGGGTCTTGGCGATGTTCGGGTACACCTTGTAGCCCGGAAGTTGGCCACCCTCACCGGGTTTGGCACCCTGAGCCATCTTGATCTGGATGTCGGTGGCGTTGACCAGGTAGTCGCTGGTGACGCCGAACCGGCCGGAGGCCACCTGCTTGACGGCGCTGCGGCGCAGTGGGTCGTACAGCCGATCGGCGTCCTCGCCGCCCTCCCCGCTGTTGGAGCGACCGCCGAGCCTGTTCATCGCGATGGCCATCGTCTCGTGCGCCTCGGCGGAGATGGATCCGTAGCTCATGGCGCCGGTGTTGAACCGGGTGACGATCGACTCGACCGGCTCCACCTCGTCCAGCGGCACCGGCGGGCGCACATCCTTCTTGAACTCGAACAACCCGCGCAGCGCACCACCGTCGCGGGCGAGCCGGTTGACCTCATCGGAATACTTCTCGAAAACCTCGTAGCGGCCCGTGCGGGTCGAATGTTGCAGCAGGAAAACCACTTCCGGGGTGAACAGGTGCAGCTCCCCTTCGCGGCGGAAGACGTACTCGCCGCCGACCTCGAGGCGGCGGTGCACCCGTTCGGTGGGGTTCTCCGGGTAGGCGCGGCGGTGCCGCAGCTTGACCTCTTCGGCGATGACGTCGAGCCCGATGCCGCCGAGCTGGGTGGGGGTGCCGGTGAAGTACTCGTCGATGACGTCGGAGTCGATGCCGACCGCCTCGAAGGCCTGCGCGCCGGTGTAAGAGGCGACCGTCGAGATGCCCATCTTGCTCATCACCTTCATGACGCCCTTGCCCAGCGCCTTGAGGTAGTTGCGCACCGCGGTGGCGGGCTCGATGCCGGTGAGTTCGCCCTCCCTGATGAGGTCCTCGATGGACTCGAAGGCCAGGTACGGGTTGACCGCGGCCGCGCCGAAACCGATGAGCATCGCGATGTGGTGCACCTCGCGGGCGTCCCCGGTCTCGACGACCAGCGCAACGGTGGTCCGCTGCTTGGTCCGCACGAGGTGGTGGTGCACGGCGGACACGGCCAACAACGACGGGATCGGCGCCTTGGTGTGGTCGGAGTCGCGGTCCGAGATCACCAGGGTCCGGGCGCCTTTGGCGATGGCGTCGCAGGCGCGCAGGCGCAGGTCTTCGAGAGCGTCGGCCAGACCCTCGCCCCCGCGTTCGACGCGGTAGAGGGCCTTCAGTACGGCGGTGCGTAGGCCGGGCTGCTCACCATCGTCGTTGATGTGCACGATCTTGTTGAGTTCGTCGTTGTCGAGTACGGGCCAGCCCAGCGTGATCTGACGGCAGGACGCCGCCGACGGTTCGAGCAGGTTGTGCTCGGGTCCCATCACCCGTGACATCGAGGTGACCACCTCCTCGCGGATGGCGTCCAGGGGCGGGTTGGTCACCTGGGCGAAGAGCTCGACGAAGTAGTCGTAGAGCAGCTTGGACCGTTGGGACAGCACAGCGGCCGGGGTGTCGGTGCCCATCGAGCCCAGGGGTTCGGCGCCAGAAGCGGCCATCGGTGTGAGCAGGATCCGCAGGTCTTCCTCGGTGTAGCCGAAGCTGATCTGGCGGCGGACCACCGACTCGTGATTGGGTGCAACGCGGGCGCGCTCGGGCAGCGTCTTGAGGTCGAGAAGGCCGGCGTGCAGCCACTCGCCGTAGGGCTCGGCCTGGGCCAGGCCTTCTTTCACCTCGTCGTCGGAGATGATGCGGCCCGCGGCGGTGTCGATCAGGAACATCTTGCCCGGCTGCAGGCGGCCCTTGGCGACGATCTGCGCCGACGGCACGTCGAGGACGCCGCTCTCGCTTGCGAGGATGACGCGGTCGTCGATCGTACGCCACCAGCGTCCCGGCCGTAATCCGTTGCGGTCCAACACTGCTCCGACGAGGATGCCGTCGGTGAAGGTGACGCAGGCCGGACCGTCCCAGGGTTCCATCAGCGAGGCGTGGAACTGCCAGAAGGCGCGCTCGGCGTCGTCCATCGTGGCGCTGTTCTCCCACGCCTCGGGGATCATCATCAGCACGGCGTGGGGCAGGCTGCGGCCGCCGAGATGGAGAAGTTCGAGGACCTCGTCGAACGACGCGGAGTCCGAGGCGCCGGGGGTGCAGATCGGTGAGAGCCGGTCGAGTTCGCCGGGGATCTTGCTGCTGGTGAGCATGGCCTCCCGGGCGTGCATGCGGTTGCGGTTGCCGCGCACGGTGTTGATCTCACCGTTGTGGGCGACGAACCGGAACGGGTGGGCCAGCGGCCACGAGGGGAACGTGTTCGTCGAGAAGCGGCTGTGCACGATGGCGATCGCGCTCATGCAGCGTTCGTCGCGCAAATCCGGAAAGTATTCCGGCAGCTGCAGTGTGGTCAGCATGCCCTTGTAGACCATGGTGCGGCTGGACAGCGACGGGAAGTAGACCTCGCCGCGCTCGGCACGCTTGCGCAGGGGGTACACCCGGCGGTCGAGGTCGATGCCGCCGGGACGCACGCCGTGGTGTTCGGGTGCCGCGACGAACAACTGCGCCATGTGTGGCATACAGCCGAGCGCGGTCTGGCCGACCTCGGCGCCGTCGGGATCGACGGGAAGCTCACGCCAGCCGAGGATCTCGAGGCCTTCTTCTGCGGCGATCGCGGCGATGGCCGCGCACGCGTCGTCGCGGGCGCCCGGATCCTGCGGGAGGTAGCAGATGCCGGCGGCGAAGGTGTTCGTGCCGTCGGGGTGGGGTGCGGGCAGATCGAAGTCGACGGCCTCGCGCAGAAGCTCGACGGGGAGCTGGATCAGGATGCCGGCGCCGTCGCCGCTGTTGGGTTCCGCACCCGCCGCGCCGCGGTGCTCGAGGTGCTCCAGGGCGATCAGACCGTCGGTGACGATCGAGTGGGAGCGGCGGCCTTGGATGTCGGTCACCATGGCCACACCGCAGGAGTCCGCCTCGTTGGCGGGATCGTAGAGGCCTTGGGGTTCGGGCAATGCCGAGAACAGCATGGACGATGCTCCTCGCAGTCCTGAATTTCGTTGTCAGGGACTGCACCGGCCCGTCGCGCGAGTGTATCAGCGGGGGTGCGCGGCTACCCGGTGAGAACGGTCGGGACCAGCGGGAATCCGGGCAGATTTCGGGCGACCGTCCATACAACGGCAGCTGCGATGATGACGGCGAGCATCGGCATGCTGGACACGGTCTTCCCCCGGGAGCGCTGCACGATCACGAACGCGAGCAGCAGCGGTAGGCCGATGAGCAGGAAGGCATTGTCGACGAACGCAGCGGCCAGATCACCGTGGAGCACATCGTGGGTCATGCGCAGTCCGCCGCAGGCCGGGCAGTTCCAGCCTGTGAGGGCTTTGAACGGGCAGGCCGGGAACAGGAAGCGCGGACTATGGGGATCGCCGATGCCGATGTAGGCGAGGCTGCCCACCAGGGCGGCCCCGGTACCGAGGCCGATGAGCAGCCGGTTCCGGCGGGTGGTCGGCGGGCTAGGTGCCATCGCGCAGGGGACGCCCCTCGGGGTCGCGCACCTTGTCGGTGAGGATCAGGACCGCATCGATGATGCCCCAGATGACAGCGCCGATGCCGCAGGTGATGAGGCCGACGACGAGCTGAGCGATGCCCAGACCTGTGTAGCCGAGGTAGATGCGGCCGATGCCGACCAGCCCGAGGAGGCCGAGCAACTGAAGTAGTCCAGCGACCACCTTCGACTTCTCTGACAGCGGCTCCCCGGTCAGCGGGTGCCGACCGTAGGGCGCGGCCGGGTCCATGTAGGCCGGCGGATACTGGCCGAGCGGGGGCGGATACTGCCCCGGCGGCGGACCGTACTGCTGCCCCGGCGGCGGGTATCCGGGTTGCTGCGGCGGAGGCGTGTAGGGATTGCCACCCTCATTGCCACTGAACTGCGGCTCGGTCATGCCCCAAGCATGCCAGACCGTCGACTCAGAATGGCGGGGGTTCGTAGGTGGCGGCCAGCCAGGCCTGTCGTTGGCGTTCTTGTTCGGCGTTGAGTTCGAGGCGCCGCCTTCGCTCCTGTCGGATCCGCTCGCGGCGGTCCTGTTCTCGGGTTGTCGTGCGCATCGGCATCATCGCGGTGCGACCGACCCCGTCTGTCGGCGTCGTGGTGGCCACCGACGCGGTCGGTACCGCCAACCCGGGAAACAGGATCCCCCCGTGCGCCTCAGTGCGGTAGACGTGACCAGTCGGAGCCGTGAGGATGATCGTGCCGTCGGGAAGTTGCTCGTCACGCCACCCGTTGGGCCCGGTGTAAAACGTCTTGATCAGATGATCGGTACGGCAGTAATGCTTCAGCCCGGAGGCATGCGTCGGTCCGAACGGCCACGGCTTCGTATGGTCCAGATCGCACCCGGCCACCGGGCGGTCACACCCCGGAAACCGACAGGTCAGATCGCGCCACTGCAGGAAATCCCGCAGCCCGGCCGAGGGCCGATAGCCCGATTCGGGCTCACTGCTGGGCAGCCGCACCGGCTTGAGTTTCGCCGCCTTCGCCGCGGTGCGCACCGACTCGGCCGGCAGCACACCGAACCCGGCCAGATAACCGGGCCGCCGGCTGGTCCCCTCCAGCGTCGCCTGCTCAGCAAGGACGTGGACGACCACCTGCGCGGCGGACTCGCGGATCTTCGCGGCGGGGCAGTCGGGCGATCCGCACAGGCACGCCAACGACCCCTCGCCTCGCCCGAGCGCGCCACAGGCAGCGGCGCGGCGTTGCTTTTTCGATCGTGGATCGTTGGCGCACACCGAGTCTGCGATCAGATCCAGCCGCTGATCGAACGCCGCGGCGTCGACCGCATCCAGGACACCCCCGACCATCGCCATCCCCGCCGCCTCGAGGTGGGGTTCCACCTCGAGGTAGCAGTTCTGCTCCACCGTCGGCGGGACACGGACGGCGGCGGGATCGTAGTCGGCCACCCACACGTCGATGCGATCGCGCAGCTTGGCCTTCGAGAACCGCATCCACTTGCGGACTTGACCGGCCAGCGACTCGTCCAGGCCGCCGATGATGTCGTCCTCGACGTTCGCGGTGCGCGCGATCACCGCCTGCAGCACGCGGTAGTCGATATCGCCGCGGGCGAACACCGCCGCCACCTGCGGTAACCGCTGATACAACGAAACAGCAAGCCGTACTTGGTTACCCGCGCGGCCACGGCTGATGTTCTGCGCCGCAGACACCTCAGCCGCGACCGCCTCGAACACATCGGTCCGCCAGAACTGGGCCTCTTCGTAGTCGCGGCAGCGCACCTGGTAAAGGCTGGCGATGGCGTTGAGGCGCTGGGCGATCGCCGCAGACTCCGCACGCGAGGCCGCAGCCATCGCGTCGATCAGCGCGGCCGGATCACCGGTATCGAACATACATTCGATTGTAGTGACAGCGGCCGACACCGTCCGGCGCGAATTTCGCGCCTGTGGATAACTGTCAGCGGTTCCTGCGCCGACGGATAAACTGCCGGACCCGCTGACCGACCTCTGCGGGGATGGTTGTCCGAGTGCGGAATTCGCGAGACTGCGTGGACGGAGGTGACGTTGGCGCGGCTGGCTCCGAGTCGGCGGTGAGAGCTTCCGCTGCGTCGGCGCCCTCGAAGGCTGCTGTGTCGGAGACCGGAGCATCGTCATCGACCGCAGCGGCCTCGTCGCTGGCGTCGGCGGCCGGCTCGTCTGACGACTCCACGGTCTCCGTGTCCCCGCCCGCGAGAGCCTCAGCCGCGTCCGTGCCTTCTTCTGCCGGGTCGGCCTGCGCGGATACATCGGCCGGCTCAGCGTCGTTTGATGCGGCTTCCGGAGCGGTCTCGTCGGCGAGCGCCTCGGCAGCATCCTGGCCCTCGACGGCAACGTTGTGCGCCTCGGCGGCATCGTCGGCAGCCGCGGCGACCTCATCACCTTCGACGGACCCCAAGCCCGCCTCCGGCTCGGGCTCAACCTCAGCGATCTCGACCTCGGGCTCGCTCTCGGCGCCATCAGTCTCGGCTTCGACCTGATCGGCCAGCGCCTCAGCGGCGTCTTCGCCCTCGACCGACCCCAGGCCCGCCTCGGACTCAGGCTCGGCCTCGGCCTGATCGGGGGTCAGCGCCTCAGCAGCGTCCTCGCCCTCGACGGCAACCTGGTGCGCGACCTCAGCATCGCCGACAGCCTCCGCGACCTCATCGCCCTCGACCGGCCCCAGACCCGCCTCGGACTCGGGCTCAGCCACGGGCTCGCTCTCGGCGCCATTGGTCTCGGCGTCGACCTGATCGGTCAGCGCCTCAGCAGCGTCCTCGCCCTCGACCGCGACCTCGTGCGCCACCTCAGCATCGCCGACAGCCTCCGCGACCTCATCGCCCTCGACCGGCCCCAGACCCGCCTCGGACTCGGGCTCAGCCACGGCCTGATCGGGGGTCAGCGCCTCAGCAGCGTCCTCGCCCTCAACGGCAACCTGGTGCGCGACCTCAGCATCGCCGACAGCCTCCGCGACCTCATCGCCCTCGACCGACCCCAGACCCGCCTCGGACTCGGGCTCAGCCACGGGCTGGCTCTCGCCGCCATTGGTCTCGGCGTCAACCTGATCGGTCAGCGCATCAGCAGCGTCTTCGCCCTCAACGGCAACCTGGTGCGCGACCGCGGAATCATCGACCGCCTCAGGCTCATCGGTCACGTCCTCCGGCTCGACCAGCGCCTCAGCAGCGTCCTCGCCCTCGACGGCGAGCTCATGCGCCACCGCAGCATCGCCTACAGCCTCCGCGACCTCATCGCCCTCGACCGACCCAAGACCCGCCTCAGGCTCAGCGCCCCCGGACTCGCCCTCCGGCTCAACCAGCGCCGCAGCAGCTTCCTCGCCCTCGACGGCTACCGCGTGTGCCTCGTCCGCCTCATCAACAGCATCCACGACCTCATCGCCCTCGACCGACCCCAGCCCTGCCTCAGGCTCAGCGGCCTCAGGCTCATCGGTCACGTCCTCAGGCTCAACCAGCGCCTCAGCAGCTTCCTCGCCCTCGACGGCTACCGCGTGTGCCTCGTCCGCCTCATCAACAGCGTCCGCGACCTCGTCTGCTTCAAGCGATCCGACACCCGTTTCGGGCTCGGACTCGGTAGCGAGATCGGCTTCAGAGCCCGGTTCGTCCACAGACTCGACGACCAGCTCCTCACCGTCGGCGACCTGGTCGCCCTCGACGGTTTCCAGGTCCGCTTCCCGCCCGACGAGGACGTCGGTCTCGACGGCGTCGTCCTCGGCCGCCTGGGCCACCGACTTCTCGTCATCCTCGGCGGCGACGGTCGCTGCAGCGACCACACCCGATGTCGAGGCTCCGACCGCCAGATCCTTGACCAACTCTTCGACGCGGGACTCGTCGCCCTCCTGCTTGCCGCGCAGCGACGCCGGATCCTCGCGGCCCTTCGGCGCCGCCATGACGTACACCACCGCGCCGATGAACACGAACGTCGACGTAAAGGAGTTGACCCGGATGCCCGCCAGGTGCGTCGCCGCGTCGCTGCGCATCAACTCGATCCAGAATCGGCCCATGCAGTATCCGGCCACGTACATCGCGAACAGCCGGCCGTGCCCGATGCGGAACCGGCGATCGATGATCAGCAGCGCCGCGAACACGAGCAGGTTCCACAGCAACTCGTACAGGAACGTCGGGTGGACCACCTGGATGAGTTCGCCGGTCGACACCCCGTTCAGCGAGTCCGGCACGCCCGCCGAATTCACCCGCTCGTAGATCTCCAGGCCCCACGGCAGCGTGGTCTCGCGTCCGTACAGCTCCTGGTTGAAGTAGTTTCCGATCCGCCCGATCGCCTGGGCGAGAATGATTCCCGGCGCGATCGCGTCGCCGAACGCGGGCAGCGGTATCTCCCGCCGCCGGCACGCGATCCACGCTCCGATACCGCCCAGCGCCACCGCGCCCCAGATGCCGAGCCCGCCGTCCCAGATCCGCAGCGCGGCCGCGAATCCCGCTCCGTCCTCGCCGAAGTAGGTCCGCCAGTCAGTGATGACGTGGTAGAGCCGGCCACCGATCAGACCGAACGGCACCGCCCACAGCGCGACGTCGTAGATGACGCCGGGCTCGCCGCCGCGCGCCACCCAGCGCCGGTCGCCGAGGACAAGCGCGGCCACAATGCCTGCGATGATGAACAGCGCATAGGCCCGCAGCGGGAACGGGCCGAGGTGCCACACACCCTGCGAAGGACTCGGGATGTACGCCAAGACCGTCGATGTCACGCAGTGATCCTCTGCCGTACCCCGTCAGCCAATTCTTCTGTCAGTGCCCGCATCGCGGGGACACCATCGGTCAACGCCGACACCAGCGCCGACCCGACGATCACCCCGTCGGCGTAGGAGCCGATCTGCGCCGCCTGCTCACGCGACCGCACGCCCAGACCGACACCGACCGGGATGTCGGAGAGTTCCTTGATCCGCCGCACGAGTTCCGGCGCCGCGTTGGACACCGCGTCGCGCGCACCGGTGACGCCCATCGTCGACGCCGCGTACACGAACCCCCGTGACGCATCCACCGTCGCGCTGAGCCGCTCCGGCGTCGACGACGGTGCGACCACGAAGATCCGGTCGAGGTCGTGCGCCTCGGAAGCGGCCAGCCATTCGCCGGCCTCGTCCGGAATCAGGTCCGGCGTGATCATCCCGAGCCCGCCGGCCGAGGCCAGGTCGCGCGAGAACGCGTCGACACCCTTGCGCAACACAGGATTCCAGTAGGTCATCACCACGGCGTTGCCGCCGGCATTGCTGATCGCCTCGACGGCACGGAACGTATCGCGCACCCGCACACCGCCCCGCAGCGCGACCTCCGTCGCCGCGGCGATGGTGGGGCCGTCCATGCCCGGGTCCGAATAGGCGATGCCGACCTCGATCACGTCGCAGCCCGCCTCGACGAGGGCGACCATCGCGTCGATCGAGGTGTCCACATCCGGGAACCCGGTCGGCAGGTAGCCGATCAGCGCTGCCCGGCCCTCGTCCCGACAGGACGCGAAAACACTTGCCAACCGGCTCATCTGGCGCCGTCCTCGAGCAGCCCGAACCAGCGCGCCGCGGTTTCGACGTCCTTGTCCCCGCGTCCGGACATGTTGATCAGGATGATCGCTCCGGGGCCCAGTTCGGCGCCCAGCTTCATCGCACCGGCCACCGCATGGGCCGACTCGATGGCCGGGATGATGCCCTCGGTGCGGCTGAGCAGAGACAGCGCGTCCATGGCCTCGGTGTCGGTGATCGGCTTGTACTGCGCCCGGCCGATGTCCTTGAGCAGCGCATGCTCCGGCCCGACACCCGGGTAGTCCAGACCCGCCGAGATGGAATGCGATTCGATGGTCTGGCCGTCCTCGTCCTGCAGCAGGTACGAATACGAGCCCTGGAAGGCGCCCGGCGATCCCCCGGTGAACGTGGCCGCGTGCCGCCCGGTCTCGACGCCGTCACCGGCGGCCTCGTAGCCGACCAGGCGCACGTCGGGGTCGTCGATGAACGCATGGAAGATGCCGATCGCATTTGACCCGCCGCCGACACAGGCGACCACGGCGTCCGGCAGTCGGCCGGCCTGGTCGAGCATCTGGGCACGGGCCTCCAGGCCGATGACCCGCTGGAAATCGCGGACCATCATCGGGAACGGGTGAGGTCCCGCCGCGGTGCCGAAGCAGTAGTACGTGTTGTCGGCGTTGGTGACCCAGTCGCGGAACGCCTCGTTGATCGCGTCCTTGAGCGTCTTCGACCCCGACTCGACCGACACCACCGTCGCACCGAGCAGCCGCATCCTCGCCACGTTGAGCGCCTGGCGCGCGGTGTCGACGGCGCCCATGTAGACCACACACTCCAGACCGAGCAGCGCACAAGCGGTCGCTGTCGCGACGCCGTGCTGGCCGGCGCCGGTCTCGGCGATGACCCGCTTCTTGCCCATCTGCCGTGCCAGCAGCGCCTGCCCGAGCACATTGTTGATCTTGTGAGAACCCGTGTGGTTCAGGTCTTCCCGCTTCAGGAAGATCCGGGCGCCGCCGGCGTGCTGGCTCATCCGTTCCGCCTCGTACAGCGGGGACGGGCGGCCGGTGTAGTGGCGCTGCAACCGGTCCAGCTCGTCGAGGAACGTCTGGTCGCCGCGCGCCTTCTCGTACGCGGCGGTCACCTCCTCGATGACGGCCATCAGCGCCTCGGGCACATACCTGCCGCCGTACACGCCGAAATGGCCGCGGGCATCGGGATCGTGCGCGGTGGGTTCGGCCACCGCCGCGCTGGCGCGCGGCAGTTCCGGTCCGAGATGTGCCGTCACTTAGCGCGCTGGTTTCGGGCACGACGGATGCGTACCGGCGGTGACGAGGTCAGCGACGGCGCTGCGGGGATCTCCACTGGTGACCAGGCCTTCACCGACGAGCACGGCGTCCGCGCCCGCGCCGGCGTAGGCCAGCAGGTCGGCGGTCCCCCGCACCCCCGACTCGGCGACCCGGATGACATTGCTGGGCAGCCCCGGCGCGATCCGCGCGAAGCAGTCCCGGTCGACCTCGAGCGTCTTCAGGTCACGGGCGTTGACACCGATCAGCCTGGCTCCGGCCTGCAGCGCCCGGTCGGCCTCCTCCTCGGTGTGCACCTCGACCAGGGCGGTCATGCCCAGCGATTCGGTGCGTTCGAGAAGCGACTCCAGTGCGGGCTGCTCCAAGGCCGCGACGATCAGCAGCAACAGGTCGGCGCCGTGGGCGCGGGCCTCGTGGATCTGGTAGGGCCGCACGATGAAGTCCTTGCGCAGCACGGGAATCGACACCGCCGCGCGGACCGCGTCGAGATCGTCGAGCGAGCCGTTGAACCGGCGCTGCTCGGTCAGCACGCTGATGACCCGTGCGCCGCCGTCCTGGTAGGCGCGGGCCAACTCGGCCGGGTCGGCGATGGACGCCAGCTCGCCGCGCGACGGGCTCGCACGCTTCACCTCGGCGATTACCGCGATGCCGGGCGCACGCAGCGCGGCCATCACGTCCAGCGGCGCGGGCGCACGCTTGGCCTTCTCCTTGACCTCGGCCAGGCTGACGACGGCCTCGCGAGCGGCAACGTCGGCACGGACTCCTTCGAGAATGGAGTCGAGGACGGTTGCCGAACCCATAGCTGTCGTTTCCCTTCCCCTGACGGCCGTTTGACTCCTAACGAAGGGTAGTCGCCACCACACCACAGCCCGTCACCGCCCCTTGTTGTCCGGCGTGGTCGGGTCCTGCCCGGCGTCGAGCGCATCCCAGATCATCCGCTCCGACATCGCGGCGCCCGGCTCCTCGGCGTCGGTGCGGCGGCGCGTGTACCGCCCCGCGTCTGCGCGACCCCGCGTCGCCGACCTGAGCAGCAGCACCGCGCCGACCAGTGACAGCGCCGCCGCGACCAGCGTGAGCACCGCACCCGTCGAGTGCCGTTCGGTGCCGACCAGGTCGGTGATCGGGACCTCGGCGAGGCGGGCCGCCCGGGCCGCGACGTCGGGAACCACCCACAGGCTGATCGCCAGATAACCCATCGCCGCGCTGGCGGCACCCACCAGCACCGCCAGGATGCGCAGCGGCCAGCCCCGCACCGCCAGCGCCGCCACCGCCGCCGCCAGCACCACCAGCGCCAGCGGGATCAGCGCCGTGGACCAGGTGGCCCCGGTGAGATCGTCGGTCTTGGGATGGGTCAGCCCGTCGAACGAGGTGACCTGCACCCACGTCAGGCGCGACGCGCCCCACAGCCCGCCCGCGGCCACCACCAGCAGCAGCTGCCCGAGGCGGGTCACGGTTCGCTCAACGTCTCGGCCGCCGCGATCGCGCTCAGCACCGCGCGGGCCTTGTTGGCCGCCTCGTTGTACTCGTACGGGCCGTTCGAGTCGGCGACGACGCCGCCGCCCGCCTGCACGTAGGCGGTGCCGCCGCGCAGCAGCGCGGTCCGGATCGCGATCGCGAAGTCCGCGTTGCCTGCGAAGTCCAGGTAACCGAGCACGCCACCGTAGAGGCCCCGACGGGTCTTCTCGACCTCCTCGATCAGCTCCATCGCGCGCACCTTCGGCGCCCCGGACAGCGTGCCGGCCGGGAAGCAGGCGGTCACCGCGTCGAGCGCCGTCCTGCCCTCGGCGAGCATGCCCGTCACCGTCGACACCAGGTGCATCACGTGGCTGTAGCGCTCGATGTGGCTGTAATCCTCGACCTTCACCGTGCCCGGCATGCACACGCGGCCCAGGTCGTTGCGGCCGAGGTCGACGAGCATCAGGTGCTCGGCCCGCTCCTTCTCGTCGGTGAGCAGTTCCTTCTCGAGCAGGACGTCTTCCTCCTCGGTGTCGCCGCGCCAGCGGGTGCCCGCGATCGGATGGGTGGTGGCGCGGCCGTCCTTGACGGTGACCAGCGCCTCCGGGCTGGACCCGACGATCGAGAAGTCCAGTCCGCCTTCGGCGTTCGGCACATTGAGCAGGTACATGTACGGGCTGGGGTTGGTGACCCGCAGCATCCGGTAGACGTCAAGAGGATCGGCGTCGGTGTCCATCTCGAACCGCTGCGACGGCACCACCTGGAAGGCCTCACCCGCCTCGATGTCGCCGACGAGCTTGTCGACGATCGCGGTGTACTCCTCGACGGTGCGCTGCGACCGGTGCAGAGGCGCCGGCCTGCTGAACGTCGCCACCGTCGAGGCCAGCGGTTCGCCCAGCGCCGCGGTCATCACGTCCAGCCGGGCGACCGCGTCGTCATAGGCCTCGTCGACCCGCTCGTCGGTGCCGTTCCAGTTCACCGCGTTGGCGATCAGCGTGATGGTGCCCTCGTGATGGTCGAGCGCCGCGATGTCGGTGGCCAGCAGCAGCACCATGTCGGGCAGACCGAGATCGTCAACCGCGAGCTCGGGCAACCGCTCGAGCCGGCGCACGAAATCGTAGGCGAAATATCCCACCAGCCCCGACGACAGCGGCGGCAGACCCGGCAGGGCCGCGGTCTCGAGCAGCGTCAGCGTCGCGCGCAGCGCCTCGAGCGGATCCCCGCCGACGGGGGCGTCCTGCGGCGTCACGCCCAGCCACGCGGCGTGGCCGTCGCGCACGGTCAGCGCGGACGGGGCGCCTGCGCCGATGAACGACCACCGCGACCAGGATCGGCCGTTCTCCGCGGACTCCAGGAGGAACGTTCCGGGCCGGTTCGCGGCGAGCTTGCGGTACGCCGAGAGCGGCGTCTCGCTGTCGGCGAGCACCTTGCGGGTCACCGGCACCACACGGTGCTCGGCGGCCAACGCCCGGAAGTCCTCACGCGACGTCAGAGCGAGGCTGGCGGTGGACTGCACACCGGCATTGTCCCAGACGTACGGTGAGAACCATGAATCGTGGCGACACCGTGGCCGAGTTCGAACTGCCGGACCAGACCGGGACGACGAGGAGCCTGAGCGGGTTGCTCGCCGATGGGCCGATCGTGCTGTTCTTCTACCCGGCGGCGATGACACCGGGGTGCACCAAGGAGGCGTGCCACTTCCGTGACCTGGCGGCCGAGTTCGCCGCGGTCGGCGCCACCCGGGTGGGCATCAGCGCCGACCCGGTGGACAAGCAGGCGAGGTTCGCCGACCAGCAGAAGTTCGACTACCCGCTGCTGTCGGACACCGATGGAACGGTGGCGACGCAGTTCGGGGTCAAGCGGGGCCTGCTGGGCAAGTTCATGCCCGTCAAGCGCACGACGTTCGTGATCGACACCGACCGCACCGTGCTCGACGTGATCGCCAGCGAGTTCAGCATGGACACCCACGCCGACAAGGCGCTCGACGCGCTGCGCCGGCGTCAGTCGGCCTGATCCAGCAGCAGGTCGCCGTCGAAGCAGGTGTGGTCGCCGGTGTGGCACGCGGCGCCGACCTGGTCGACTTCGAGCAGCACGGTGTCACCGTCGCAGTCGAGCCGCACCGAGTGCACCCGCTGGGTGTGGCCCGACGTCGCACCCTTGATCCACTGCTCGCCGCGTGATCGCGAGAAGTACGTCGCCTCACGGGTTTCCAGCGTGCGGGCCAACGCGTCGTCGTCCATCCACGCGACCATCAGAACCTGGCCGGTGCCGCGCTCCTGCACCACGGCGGCGAACAGGCCGTCCGCGTTGCGCTTGAGCCGCGACGAGATCGCCGGGTCCAGAGTCACGCTCATCGGACGGTTATCCCTTCCGCCGCCATCGCCGCTTTCACCTGGCCGATGGTCAGCTCCCCGAAGTGGAACACGCTGGCCGCCAGCACCGCGTCGGCTCCTGCAACAACGGCGGGCGCGAAATGTTCCACCGCGCCGGCGCCGCCGCTCGCGATCACCGGCACCGACACCGCACCGCGCACCGCGCGCAGCATGGCGAGGTCGAATCCGGCCTTGGTGCCGTCGTAGTCCATGGAGTTCAGCAGAATCTCGCCGACGCCGAGCTCGGCGCCGCGGGTGGCCCATTCCACCGCGTCGATGCCGGTCCCCCGCCGACCGCCGTGGGTGGTGACCTCCCAGCCCGACGACGTGGGTTCGGCACCCTCGGGCACGGTGCGCGCGTCGACCGACAGCACGATGCACTGCGATCCGAACTGCCGGGAGAGCTCGGAGAGCAGTTCCGGGCGGGCGATCGCGGCGGTGTTCACCGACACCTTGTCCGCCCCGGCGCGCAGCAGCATGTCGACGTCGGCCACCGAGCGCACGCCGCCACCGACGGTCAGCGGGATGAAGACCTGTTCGGCGGTGCGCCGCACCACCTCGAGCATCGTCGAACGGCCCGACGACGACGCCGTCACGTCCAGGAACGTCAACTCGTCGGCGCCCTCGGCGTCGTAGACGGCGGCCAGCTCGACGGGATCCCCGGCGTCACGCAGGTTCTCGAAGTTCACCCCCTTGACGACGCGGCCGGCGTCGACGTCCAGGCAGGGGATCACCCGGGTCGCGACATCGCCTCCGGTGCTCACAGGTAGTCCTTCGGATCCCCCGCCGAGGAGACGATCTCGAGCATCTGCTCGTGCACTCCCGGCACGGCGACCAGCGCCGACGGCGACGTCACCGTCCAGGGCTCTCCGGCGAGGTCGGTGACGACGCCACCGGCCGCGCGCACCAGCGCGACCCCCGCCGCGTGGTCCCAGATGTGATGGCCGAAACTGATTGCGCCGCCGAGGATTCCGGCCGAGACGTAGGCGAGGTCGATGCCGGTGGCCCCGTGCATGCGCATCCGCGAACACTGCCTGCTGAGATTCGCCAGCACCGTCGCGCGGTACCTGCCGGGGTAGCGCCCTCGCGAGTCGATGTTGAAGGTGCCGGTCCCGACGATCGCGTCACGGACGTCACCGTGCTCGAGGCGCGCGAGCTCGTCGCCGTTGCAGCGCACCGGGCCGCCGACGATCGCGGTGTAGCACTGCGCCATGAACGGCAGCCACGTCAGGCCGAGGACCGGTTCGCCGTCGACCAGCAGCCCCAGCAGAATCGCCGCCATCGGCGACCCCGCGGCGTAGTTGAACGTCCCGTCGATCGGGTCGAGAATCCACACCATCTCCGAGTCGACCGACTCGCCGCCGAACTCCTCGCCGTGCACGCCGATGCCGGTCAGCCGCTGGAGTTCGGCGACCACCCGGCGTTCGATCGCGAGGTCGACCTCGGTGGCGAAGTCGTCGCCCTTCTTGGCGACCGCGGAATCGGCGCGATGCCCGGCGACGAACTGCGTCGAGGCGCCGTCGAGGATGCCCGCAGCCGTGTCGAGCAGCTCCGAGAGCTGCTGATTGTCGAGGGTCACGCGCCGACCGCGGCGAGTGCCTGCGGCAACGTGAATCGACCGGCGTACAAGGCCTTCCCGACGATCGCACCCTCGACGCCGGCCCCGGTCAGGGTCGCGATCGCCCGCAGGTCGTCGAGGCTCGACACCCCGCCGGACGCGATGACCGGCGCGTCGGTGCGCTCGCACACCGACGCCAGCAGCTCGAGGTTGGGCCCGTTCAGGGTGCCGTCCTTGGTGACGTCGGTGACGACGAAACGCGAGCAGCCTTCGGCGTCGAGGCGGTCGAGCACCGTCCACAGATCGCCGCCGTCGGTCTCCCAGCCGCGGCCGCGGAGTCGGTGCCCGCCGCCAGGCAAGGAAGGGTCGATCAACACGTCGAGCCCGACCGCGACCTTGTCCCCGTGCTCGGCGACCACGCGGGCGCACCACTGCGGGTTCTCCAGCGCCGCCGTGCCGAGGTTGACCCGGGCGCACCCGGTGGCCAGTGCCGCGGCGAGCGACTCGTCGTCGCGGATACCGCCGGAGAGCTCCACGGCCACATCGAGCTTGCCGACGACCTCGGCGAGCAGGTCCCGGTTGGAGCCGCGGCCGAACGCCGCGTCGAGGTCGACCAGGTGGATCCACTCGGCGCCGTCGCGCTGCCACGTCATCGCCGCGTCCAGTGCCGAGCCGTACTCGGTCTCGCTGCCCGCCTGCCCCTGCACCAGGCGCACGGCGCGCCCCTCCACCACGTCGACGGCGGGCAACAGGACCAGCTTCGGTGCGTTCACGCCGGTCAACTTAGCGCCCCGATCCAGTTGGACAGCAACTCGGCGCCGGCGTCCCCGCTCTTCTCGGGATGGAACTGGGTGGCCGACAACGGACCTGCCTCGACGGCGGCCAGGAACGGGACATGGTGCGTCGCCCATGTCAGCACCGCGTCAGGGTCGCCCTCCCACTGCTGGGCGGCGTAGGAGTGCACGAAATAGAACCGGGTGGCCGGATCCATGCCCGCGAACAGCACGCTGTCCGCGGGGGCGTCGACCACGTTCCACCCCATGTGCGGGATCACCGGCGCGTCGAGCCGGACCACCGAGCCCGGCCACTGCCCGCATCCCGCCGTCTCGACACCGAACTCGACGCCGCGGGCGAACAGGATCTGCATGCCCACGCACACGCCGAGCACCGGCCGCCCGGCCGCGACACGGTCGGCGATGATCGTGTCACCGCCGACCTTCCTCAGCCCGGACATGCACGCCTCGAACGCGCCGACGCCCGGCACCACCAGGCCGTCCGCGGCCATCGCGGCACCCGGGTCGGCGCTCACCTCGACCTCGGCACCGACGCGCTCGAGCGCACGCTGCGCCGACCGGAGATTGCCCGAGCCGTAGTCCAGCACGACGAGTTTGGTTGTCACAACGTCCCTTTGGTCGACGGAACCCCGCTGACCCGCTCGTCGTACTCGACGGCCTGGCGCAGGGCGCGCGCCACGGCCTTGTACTGCGCCTCGGTGATGTGGTGCGGATCCCGCCCGTAGAGGGTGCGCACGTGCAGCGCGATGCGCGCGTTGAACGCCAGGGATTCGAAGACGTGCCGGTTCACCACGGTGTGATAGGGCGCCTGCGATCCGGCGATGGTGAACTCCACCATGAAGTCCGGTTCGCCGGTGTGCACGAAGTAGGGCCGGCCCGAGACGTCCACCGCGGCGTGCGCCAGCGACTCGTCCATCGGGATGAACGCGTCACCGAAGCGGCGGATGCCCGTCTTGTCGCCCAACGCCTGCCCCAGCGCCTGGCCCAGCACGATCGCGGTGTCCTCGATGGTGTGGTGGCCCTCGATCTCGATGTCGCCGACGGCCTTGACCCTCAGGTCGAAGCGGGCGTGGGTGCCCAGCGAGGTGAGCATGTGGTCGAAGAACGGCACCCCGGTCTCGACACTCACCTGCCCGGTGCCGTCGAGGTCCAGCTCGACGACGATGTCGGATTCCCTGGTCTTGCGTTCGACCTTGGCGTACCTGTGGGGACGGGTCACTTCACTCCTTGTCGGGCGCTGGCGTTGAGCAGCGCGTCGTTCTCCTCGGCGAGGCCGATGGTGGTGCGCAGATATCCGGGGATGCCGACGTCGCGGATCAGCACGCCGTCGTCGAGATAGGCCCGCCACGTGGCGGCGGCGTCGGCGAACTCCCCGAACAGCAGGAAGTTCGCATCGCTGAGAATCACCCGGAAACCCATGCCGGTCAACGCTTTCGACACCCGCTCCCGTTCGCTGATCAACGTCGCGACACTACCGAGGGTGTCGTCGGCGTGACGCAGGGCGGCCCGCGCGGCGGCCTGGGTCAGCGACGACAGGTGGTACGGCAGGCGGACCAGCAGCATCGCCTCGACGACGGCGGGCGCCGCGACCAGATAGCCCAGCCGGCCACCGGCGAACGCGAACGCCTTGCTCATGGTGCGCGACACCACCAGCCGCGCCGGGTACTCGTCGATGAGCCCGATCGCGCTGGGCTGGGACGAGAACTCACCGTAGGCCTCGTCGACGATCATGACGCCCCCGGTCATGGCGTCCAGCAGCAGCCGCAGGTCGTCGAGCGAAATGCTCTGTCCCGACGGGTTGTTGGGGCTGGTGACGAACACGACGTCGGGATTGTGCTCCTTGATCGCGGTGGCCGCCACGGCCGCGTCGAGGCCGAAGTCGTCGGCGCGGTGAGCGACCAGCCAGGCCGTCTGCGTGCCGTCGGCGATGATCGGGTGCATCGAGTAGGACGGCACGAAGCCGATCGCGCTGCGGCCCGGGCCGCCGAAGGCCTGCAGAAGCTGCTGCAGGATCTCATTGGAACCGTTTGCGGCCCAGACGTTCTCGACGCCCACGCGGACCCCGGTCTGCGCGGTCAGGTAGCCGGCCAGGTCGGTGCGCAGTGCCACGGCGTCGCGGTCGGGGTAGCGGTGCAGTTCGGCGGCGGCCTCGCGCACCGATGCGGCGACGTCGTCGATCAGTGCCTGCGTGGGCGGGTGCGGATTCTCGTTGGTGTTCAGCCGCACGGGCACCGCGAGCTGCGGGGCCCCGTACGGCGATTTTCCGCGCAGGTCCTCGCGCAGCGGCAGCTCGTCGAGGGTCACGGTCCGGCGGGGGCTCACCTCTCGAACCTCCGGCGCACCGCTTCGCCGTGGCTGGGCAGGTTCTCGGCCTGCGCCAGCGTGATCACGTGACCGGCGACGTCTTTGAGCGCCGCCTCGGTGTAGTCGACGACGTGGATGCCGCGCAGGAACGTCTGCACCGACAGGCCGCTCGAGTGGCGCGCACATCCGGCCGTGGGCAGCACGTGGTTCGACCCGGCGCAGTAGTCGCCCAGGCTGACCGGCGCCCACGGACCGATGAAGACGGCGCCCGCGGATCGGACCCGGCCGGCAACGCCGGCGGCGTCGACGGTCTGGATCTCGAGGTGCTCGGCGGCGTAGGCGTTCACGACGCGCAGACCGGCGTCGATGTCGTCGACCAGCACGATCGCCGACTGCTCGCCGCTGAGCGCGGCCGTCACCCGCGCGCGGTGCACCGTCGTCTCCAGTTGCACGGCCAGCTCGGCGTCGGTGGCGTCGGCCAGCGCGGTGCTGTCGGTGACCAGCACGCTGGCGGCCATCTCGTCGTGCTCGGCCTGGCTGATCAGGTCGGCCGCGACGTGCACCGGGTCGGCGGTGTGGTCGGCCAGGATCGCGATCTCGGTGGGACCGGCCTCGGAGTCGATGCCGACCCGCGAGCGGCAGATCCGCTTGGCGGCGGTGACGTAGATGTTGCCGGGTCCGGTGATCATGTCGACCGGGGCGAGTTCGCCCCCGTCGGTGTCGGTGCCGCCGTAGGCGAGCAGCGCGACCGCCTGTGCACCGCCGACCGCCCACACCTCGTCGACGCCGAGCAGTGCGGCGGCGGCCAGGATCGTCGGGTGCGGCAGGCCCCTGAACGCACCCTGCGAATCGGCCTGCGGCGGGCTGGCGATCACCAGGGAGTCGACGCCGGCGGTCTGCGCCGGGACCACGTTCATCACCACGCTGGACGGATAGACGGCGTTGCCGCCCGGCACGTAGAGGCCCACCCGTTCCACGGGCACCCACCGCTCGGTGACGGTCGCGCCGGGGGCGAGCGTGGTGGTGGTGTCGGTGCGGCGCTGGTCGGCGTGCACAGCGCGGGCCCGATCGATGGCGACCTCGAGGGCGGCACGGACGCCGGCGTCGAGCTCGGCCAGCGCCGCCGCCAGCCGGTCGGCAGGCACCCGCACCTGGTCGGGCCGGACACCGTCGAAGGAGGCGCCGTACTCGAGTGCCGCGTCGGCGCCGCGGTCCGCGACCGCGTCGACGATCGGCCGGACGGTGGGCAGCACCGCGTCGACGTCGACACCGCCGCGGGGCAGGGCGGTGCGCAGACGGGCCGTCGACAGCGTCGCACCACGCAGGTCGATGCGCCGCAGGAGCCGGGACGATACATTCACGCTGACCATTGTCCCAGAGCAGCACAAATCAGTATCGGAGGCGTCATGTCCGATCGACCGAACAGAAGCAGCCACCCCAACAACGCGCCCGGCGTGCCGATGATCTTCCCGCCGTGGTTCGAGCGGCTGCAGATCAAGTACATCAATCCGCTGCTGCGTCCGCTGTCGAAGCGGATGCCGGGCCTCGGCGTGATCAAGCACCGCGGCCGCACGTCCGGCAAGGACTACGAGACGATCGTCACGCCGTACCGCAAGGGCTCGGTGCTGGCGATCGGGCTCGCGCACGGCAAGACCAACTGGGTCAAGAACGTGCTCGCCGCGGGCGAGGCCGACATCCGGATCGGCGCCAAGGAGCTGCACCTGGTGCGGCCGCGCGTGCTGCCTGCAGGCACCACGGACCCGTCGCTGCCGCGGATGGCGCAGATGGTGGCCAAGCGGTCCGGGGTGTTCGTCGCCGACATCGCCTGATGAGCACGTCGATGTGGCTGGCCTTCTTCGGCGCGGCCATCCTGATCGCCGTCTCCCCCGGCGCCGGCGCCATCCAGTCGATGGCCACCGGCCTGACGCACGGGGTGCGGCGCGGCTACTGGAGCATCATCGGCCTCGAGATCGGTCTGATGCTGCAGCTGACGCTGGTCGCCGTCGGTCTCGGAGCCGCGGTGGCCAACTCGATTCTCGCGTTCACGATCATCAAGTGGGTGGGCGTGGCCTACCTGGCCTACCTCGCGGTCCGGCAGTGGCGCACCGCCGCGGTGGACCTGCGCACCCAGGTGGACCGGGTGGTCGCCGGTGGGCGCGCGTCGCTGGTGGCACGCGGCTTCCTGGTCAACGCCACCAACCCGAAGGGCCTGCTGTTCTTCCTCGCGGTGATGCCGCAGTTCGTGGTGCCGACGGCGCCGCTGCTTCCCCAGTACCTCGCGATCGGGGTGACGATGGTCGCCGTGGACCTGGTGGTGATGGGCCTCTACACCGGGCTGGCGGTCCGGTTGCTGACGTGGCTGCGCACCCCGCGCCAGCAGACGCTGCTCAACCGCGTGTTCTCGGGACTGTTCGCCACCGCGGCGGTCGTGCTCTCGCTGCTGCGCCGGGGCACCGCGACGGCCTGAGGCTCACCGGCAGCGGTTGCTGACGGCGGCGCTGGCGGCCTCCGCACCCTCCAGCCGCTTGGCCTGCGCCGGATCGGTGTTGGGAACTCCCGCCGTCGCCGCGGCGCCGATGTCCATCAGCGCGTCGGCGAACCTCGTCACCTCCGCGGCCAGATCGGCCGGCGTGGCGGGGTCCAGGCGAGCGAGCAGGTACTGGCCGCCGTCCGACAGCGCCAGGCGGGCGTTGGCGGCGGCCGCGAGCGCGCCACTGACGTCGTCGGGCGGTGTCACGTTCGTGTTCGTCGCGACCCCGGTCCGGACGGTGGCGAAGGCGGTGCAGATCGTCGCCGTCGCCTCGGCGCGCTGGGCGTCGGTGTAGTCGGCGCTGCTGTCGAGGGAACGGACCAGCGCGGCCGCCGAGACGCCCAGCGAGAGCAGTGCCACGGCGAGCGCCGCCGACGGTGACACGCGCATCGGCTAGAGATCCAGCCCGAGGTCGAGCACCCGCACCGAATGGGTGAGCGCTCCGACGGCGAGGTAGTCCACGCCGGTGCCCGCGTATTCCGCGGCGGTCTCCAGCGACAGTCCGCCCGAGGACTCCAGCTTCGTCTCGGGTGATCGGGCGGCGCGCCGCTGCACCGCGATCTGCGTCTGCCACACCGGAAAGTTGTCCAGCAGCACCAGTTCGACCCCTTCGGCCAGCACCTCGTCGAGCTGTTCGAGCGAGTCCACCTCGACCTCGCACGGCAGATCCGGCGCGGCGGCGCGCACCTGACGCAGCGCGGCCACCACCGAGCCTGCGGCGGCGACGTGGTTGTCCTTGATCAGCGCCGCGTCGCCGAGCCCCAGCCGGTGGTTGACGCCGCCGCCGACCCGCACGGCGTACTTCTGCAGCGAGCGCAGGCCGGGAAGCGTCTTGCGGGTGTCCCTGATCTGGGCGGACGTCCCCGACACCGCATCGACCCAGGCGGCCGTCGCGGTGGCGATGCCCGACAGATGGCAGAGCAGGTTCAGCATGGTGCGCTCGGCGGTCAGCAGGCCACGCGTCGGACCCTCCACGGTCAGCGCCGCACCGCCTGCCTCGAGCCGGGTGCCGTCGGGCACCTGGTGCGTCACCCGGTAGCCATCGGCGCCGAGCACCTCGTCGAACACGACCAGCGCGAGCTCACCGCCCGCGATCACCCCCGGTTCGCGGGCCACCACCGACGCCGTCGTGGTGGCGTCGGCCGCCACGGTGGCCAGTGTGGTGACGTCGGGCCCGTACCGCAGGTCCTCGTCCAATGCGCGGCCGATGAGCGTACGGGCGTCGGCGATCTCGTCGGCCGACAGCGTCGAGGTCCTCATCGGCAGCCCGCTGCCACCGGGCCGCAGACGATGCTGGCGGCCTGCGCCGGGTCGGTGTCGGGGAAGTCGCGCCGGTGGTGGCTGCCGCGGGTCTCGGTGCGGGCCCGCGCGGCGGCGGCGACGGCGCCGGCCACCGTGGTAAGGGCTGCATCTTCGAAGGTGCTGCGCGAGTTGATGATTCGTGGGGCGGCCGACTCGAGCTCATCGATCAGCAGGCCCAGCCCGTCGTCGTCGCGGACGACGGAGGCGTGTCGGCTCATGGCCTGTTGCAGCACGGGGCGTGCGAGCACGGGCCGTCTCGGGGGCACCGGCGCGATCACCCGGGCCGGGCCGGCGTCGGCGGCGTGTTCGGTTGCCGCGACACCCGCGCGCCCGCCCACCACCAGACCCTCGAGCAGGCTGTTGGAGGCCAACCGGTTCGCGCCGTGCATCCCGGTGCGGGCCACCTCGCCGGCGGCGAAGAGTCCGGCGATCGCGGTGCGGCCATGGACGTCGGTGACCACGCCTCCGCAGCTGTAGTGCGCACCGGGGACCACCGGGATCGGCTGCGCCGCCGGGTCGATTCCGGCCGCCCGGCAGGCGGCCGTCACGGTCGGGAAGCGGCGCGCCACATCGGCCACGCGCCGCGCGTCGAGATAGACGCAGGCGTCGCCGGACTCGGCCAGCCGCGCCTCGATGGCGGCGGCGACGACGTCCCGCGGCGCCAGGTCACCCATCGGGTGCACGCCGGCGGTCACCGAGGCGCCCTGTGCGTCAACCAATCTCGCACCCTCGCCGCGCAGGGCCTCGGTGACCAGCGGTCGCCGCCCGCCGGCCGGGCCGGTGTAGAGCATGGTCGGGTGGAACTGGACGAACTCGACGTCGGCGACCGCCACCCCTGCCCACATCGCCAGCGCCACCCCGTCGCCCGTGGACCCCTCGGGGTTCGTGGTGGCCTGGTACAGGTGCCCCGCCCCGCCGGTCGCCAGGATCACCGACGGTGCGTACACGGCGCCCAGACCGTCCTCGCTGAGCACCGAGACACCGGCCACCGCGCCGTCATCGATCAGCAGGTCGAGCGCAACGTGGTTGCGGCGGATGTCAAGGTGGGCGGCCGCGTGGTCGAGGGCGCGCTGCACCTCCGCGCCGGTCGCGTCGCCACCGGAGTGGATGATGCGTCGCCGGGAGTGCCCGCCCTCCCGGGTCAGCGCCCATTGACCGGGGGCAGACTCGTCGAAATGCGCTCCGGCACCGACCAATTCGGCGACGGCCCGGGAGCCGTCGGCGACGATGGACCGTACCGCTTCGGGGTCGCACAGGCCGGCGCCTGCCGCGAGTGTGTCGGCCACATGGGCGTCGATGGAGTCACCGTCGGCGTGCACGCCGGGGAGGACGACGGCGATCCCGCCCTGGGCGTAGAACGTGGCGGTCTCGCCCGCCTTGCTCAGCAGCACCACCGTGCGACCCCGGCGATGTGCGGCCAGCGCGGCGGCCAGCCCGGCCACCCCGGTGCCGATCACGACGACATCGGCACGTCGGCGCCAGACGCCGGCGCCGCCGCAGCCGGTGACGGCGGTCATTCCCCGCCGCCGGGCTGCCCGATCTCGATCATCCGCGTCACGCTCCGGCGGGCGGCGGCCGCGACATCGCGGTCGACGTCCACCTCGTCGGCGCCCTCGACCAGGCAGCGCAGCAGGGCGGCAGGCGTGATCATCTTCATGTACTTGCAGGACGCCCGGTCGTTGACGGCCTGGAAATCGATACCCGGTGCGGCACGGCGCAACTGGTGCAGCATGCCGACCTCGGTGGCGACCAGCACCTGCGTGGCGCGCGAGGCTTTCGCGGCGTCGAGCATCCCGCCCGTGGACAGGATCTTGACCCGGTCCGACGGGAAGGCGCCCTCGCCGGCCAGATACAGCGCAGAGGTGGCACACCCGCATTCGGGGTGGACGAACAGCTCGGCGTCGGGGTGGCTGCGGGCCTGCGCGGCGAGCTCCTCGCCGTTGATGCCGGCGTGCACGTGGCACTCACCGGCCCAGACGTGCAGATTCGTGCGGCCGGTCATCCGGCGCACGTGTGCGCCCAGGAACTGATCCGGGCAGAACAGCACGTCGCGGTCGGCCGGGATGGACGCCACCACCTCGACGGCATTCGACGACGTGCAGCAGATGTCCGTCTCGGCCTTCACCGCGGCGGTGGTGTTGACGTACGACACCACGACGGCCCCGGGGTGGTCGGCCTTCCAGGCGCGCAGTTCGTCGGCGGTGATCGAGTCGGCCAGCGAGCAGCCGGCCCGCTGATCGGGAATCAGCACGGTCTTGTCCGGCGAGAGGATCTTGGCGGTCTCGGCCATGAAGTGAACGCCCGCGAACACGATGGTGTCCTCGGGCGCCTCGGCGGCGATCCGCGACAGCGCGAGCGAGTCACCGACGTGGTCGGCGACGTCCTGGATCGCCGGCAGCTGGTAGTTGTGCGCCAGCAGCGTCGCGCCACGCAGGTCGAGGAGCCGGCGGACCTCCGCCGCCCAGGCGGCGTCGCCCTCGACGCCGGAGAAGCCCTCGGGACCGTCGACGATCTTGTCGGTCAGCGCGGCGTCGAAGGATCCCGTGAGTACGGTCATCGCCGTCTCCTTCACTCATCCAGGTTTTCGACTTACAATCGAAAACATGCCATATCGTAGCACCCACCACGAGGTCCTTGCCGCGGTGTTCCAGGTTCGGCCGCAGCAGGGACCGGCCACCGACGGGAAACCGGTGCTTCACGTGCTGTTATGGCAGCGTGCCCTCGATCCGCAGCGCGGCAGGTGGTCACTGCCGGGCGGCCGCCTTGGCGATGACGAGACGATGACGGATTCGGTGCGGCGCCAGCTGGCCGAGAAGGTCGACCTGCGAGAACTCGCCCACCTCGAGCAACTGGCCGTGTTCTCCGACCCCGACCGGGTGCCCGGCGACCGCACGATCGCATCCACCTTCCTGGGCCTGGTGCCCTCCCCCGCGACCCCAGAGCTGCCGTCGGACACGCGGTGGCACCCGGTCAGCGACCTGCCGCCGACGGCGTTCGACCACGGTCCGATGGTCGACCACGCGCACAACCGGCTGGTGGCCAAGCTGTCCTACACCAACATCGGATTCGCTCTGGCGCCAGGCGAATTCGCCCTTTCGACGCTGCGGGACATCTACAGCGCAGCGCTCGGTCACCCGGTCGACGCGACCAACCTGCAGCGGGTGCTCGAGCGTCGCCACGTCATCACCAGGACGGGCACCACCGCACGGTCCGGCCGCAGCGGCGGCCGCCCGGCCGCCCTGTACCGCTTCGCCGACGCGCGCTACCGGGTGACCGACGAATTCGCTGCATTGCGCCCGCCCGGGTGAGTCGGCTGGCTTCTTAACGCATTCTTAAGTAACAATGCCTGGATGGACTTGGGCAATGTGGCACGGGCGACCGGCGCCGAATGGATCGGCCAACCCCACCACGAGCCGCTGCGCCCCAGGCACCGCCCCGTCCTCCCCGCCAAGGATCCCTTCTACCAGCCGCCGGACGGATTCGAGCACGCCCGCCCCGGGACGGTGCTGCGCTCACGGGACGTCGAACTGGCGTTTCTCGGTTTCGTCCCGCAGAAATTCACCGCCACCCAGCTGCTCTACCGCACCACCGATTTCAAGGGAGATCCGCAGGCCGGCGTCACGACCGTGGTGATCCCCACCGAGCGCGATCCCGAACGACCGCTGCCGATCATGTCCTACCAGTGCGCGATCGACGCCGTCGCGAGCCGCTGCTTCCCGTCGTACGCCCTGCGCCGGGGCGCCAAGGCCATCGGCGCCGTCGCGCAATTCGAGTTCCTGCTGGTCGCGGCGGCGCTGGCGGAGGGGTGGGCGGTCTCGGTGCCCGACCACGAGGGCTCGGCCGGCATGTGGGGCGCCCCCTACGAGCCGGGCTATCACATCCTCGACGGGATCCGGGCGGCCATCAACCACCAGTCGTTCGGCCTGACCTCGGAGTCGCCCATCGGGCTGTGGGGCTACTCGGGCGGCGGACTGGCCTCGGCCTGGGCCGCTGAGGTGCAGGACACCTACGCTCCCGAGCTGAACGTCGTGGGAGCGGTCCTCGGCTCGCCGGTCGGCGACCTCGGGCACACGTTCCGCCGGCTCAACGGCAGCATCTACGCCGGGCTGCCCGCCCTGGTGGTCGCCGCGCTGTGCCACATCTACCCCGAACTCGACGAGATCATCAAGACCCACGCCACCGACGAGGGCAAGGCGATGCTCGACCGGATCCAGAAGATGACCACCGCGCACGCGATGGTGTCGATGGCCGGCCGCGACATGGCCAACATGATCGACCGCCCGCTCGAGGAGATCCTGCTGACCCCGGAGGTGCAGAACGTCTTCGCGAGCATCAAGCTCGGCACCGCCGCGCCGACGATTCCGCTGCTGATCGTGCAGGCCGTGCACGACCGGATCATCTCGGTCGACGACATCGACGAACTCACCCACACCTACGCCCGGGGCGGCACGCGCGTCACCTACCACCGCGACCTGCTCAGCGAGCACCTGCTGCTGCACCCCATGTCGGCGCCGATGACGCTGCGCTGGCTGCGCGAGCGGTTCGCCGGCGCGCCCCTGCGCACCCACGTCAAGCGCACCAAATGGCCGACCCTGCTGAACCCGTCGACCTACCGGGGGATGCTCACCCTCGGCAAGATCACGGTGAAGGTGATGACGGGGCGACGGGTGGAGCGTCAACCTCTGTCGCGGTTCGACCGGTAGCCGGCGCGGCCGGCTCGACCGGCGGCCAGGCGCCGAGATCGTCGCGCGGAGTGGACACCGCCCCCAGCACGTAGACGATGGCCGCGACCGCCGCGGGGAACAGCAGCGTGAGCGCCACCTGCAGCGGGGTGTGGCCGAAGAACACCGCAGGCGCCTCCGTCACGTAGTGCACCCGGTTCTGCTCGGAGACCGGAACGGTCGCCACGTCGATGTGGCCGTAGCGCCACCGCACCAGCGCCGCCCCGACGCCTGTCGCCACCGCCGACGCGGTCACCGACCCCAGGCACAGCGCGGCCATCATCACCGGTCCGCGGTGGCGGCGCCACTGCCACACCGCGACCGCGGCCACGACGGCGAGTACCGAGAGCAGACCGACGAGCAGGGCGGCCGCGGTGAAGAAGTGGTCCGCCTCGTTGCCGAGATACGCCTTGACCCGCTCGTTGCTGCGGGTCAGCGCCACCACGCCGTGGATCGGCGGGGCGAGCCAGGCCCACACCGCGCCGCAGAGTGCGCCTGCGCCCGCCAGGCCGACGACCACCCACAGCACCGCGTGGGTCCTCGACCGGGTCATCGGTACAGCTCCAGATCCTTCGAATCCACCTGGCCGTGCCTCGAGCACTTGGCCCACCATCCGTCGGGACGCACCTGCACGATCATCCGCCGTCCGCACTCGGCACAGAACCGCGGCGGTTCCAGCCCCAGCGCAGCGGCTGTCGGCACGGAGCTGCCCGCCGGCTCGCCGGTGTACACGTTGTAGACGCCCGCGCCCACCGGCGCGGGCAGATCACGCACCATCACAGGCTGGCGTTGAGGGCCTTGATCGGCATCTGCAGGTCCTCCAGCAGTTCGAGATCCGCCTCGGCGGGCCTGCCCAGCGTCGTCAGGTAGTTGCCGACGATGACCGCGTTGATACCGCCGAGGATGCCCTTCTTGGCGCCCAGGTCGCCGAGCGTGATCTCGCGGCCGCCTGCGAACCGCAGCATCGTGCGGGGCAGCGCCAGCCGGAACGCGGCGACGGCCTTGAGCGCCTCGGCGGCCGGCAGCACCTCGAGATCACCGAACGGGGTGCCCGGGCGCGGGTTGAGGAAGTTCAGCGGCACCTCGTGCGGGTCCAGTTCGGCGAGGTTCGCGGCGAACTCGGCGCGCTGCTCCAACGTCTCACCCATGCCGAGGATGCCGCCGCAGCACACCTCCATGCCGGCGTCGCGCACCATCTGCAGCGTCTCCCACCGCTCCTCCCAGGAGTGGGTGGTCACCACGTTGGTGAAGAACGACCGCGCGGTCTCCAGGTTGTGGTTGTAGCGGTGCACGCCCATCGCGGAGAGCTTTTCGACCTGCTCCTGGGTGAGCATGCCCAACGAGCACGCGATCTGGATGTCGACCTCGTTGCGGATCGCCTCGATGCCCGCGGCGACCTGGGCCAGCAGACGCTCGTCGGGACCGCGCACCGCGGCCACGATGCAGAACTCGGTGGCGCCCGTCTTGGCGGTCTGCTTGGCGGCCTCCACCAGACTCGGCACGTCCAGCCAGGCGCTGCGCACCGGCGAAGCGAAAAGCCCTGACTGCGAACAGAAATGGCAGTCCTCGGGGCAGCCGCCGGTCTTCAGGCTGATGATGCCCTCGACCTCGACATCCGGGCCGCACCACGCCATCCGCACCTCGTGGGCCAGCGCCAGCAGATCGTCGAGGCGATCGTCGGGCAGCTGCAGCACCTGCAGGGTCTGGTTCTGGTCGAGGCCGACACCCCGCTCGAGCACCTGTTCGCGTGCCACCGCCAGAATGTCGCTCATCGATCGTCTCCTCTTGCCTCACCGGAACACGTCGGCCGAGCCGACAATTGAACGGTGTTCAGGTTAGGGTACGGGCGTGCAGCTCCACAAACGCGACGTGGTCGAGGCGGCGACCTCCCTGCTCGACGATTACGGGATCGCCGACCTGTCGATGCGACGGCTGGCGCGCGAGCTCGAGGTGTCGCCGGGCGCGCTGTACTGGCACTTCGCCAACAAGCAGCAACTACTCGGCGCGGTGGCCGACCGGGTCCTGCAGCCGGTGGGCGCGCCCGCCGGCGACTGGCGGACCCGCGTCGCCGGCATCTGCGCACAGCTGCGCGACGCACTGCTGTCGCACACCGACGGCGCCGAGCTGGTCTCGGCGAGCTTCGCGGCCGGACAGTCCGCCGTGATGGCCGACGTGCTCGGCCGCCTCGTTGACGCGGCGGTCGACGCCGGCGTCGCGACGGCCAATGCGGAGCTGACCGCGCGCACCGTCGTGTACTACGTGCTCGGGTTCACCGTCGACGAGCAGTCGCGCCGGCAGTGGGATGCCGCGGGCGCGGAGCTGTCCGAGGGACCCTCCCTGCTGACCGATGATCCCGGTGCCCGCTTCGACTTCGGGGTGCAGTTGCTGATCGAGGGAATTCTGGCCCGACGGGCGCAGCGCGTCTAGAAGCCGCGGTACTGCGGGATGTCGGCCATCCACTGCGGATCGCCCCGGTCCACCGAGGCGTTGAGGGCCCACATCTGGACCCCCTGCTCGTGGCCCGACACCAACGCGAACCCCAGCTGGCGGCGCGCCTCGCTCGGACCGGGGCGGATGACCACCTCGACGATCTTGCTCGGACGCCCCTCGGCGGTGACGCCGGCGAACTCGCCCTGGGTGTAGGTCGGGCTCTCGGCGACGACGACGTTGTCGGCCTTGGGCGTCTCGTTGCCGCTGCCGACCAGTGCCTCGACATCGGGATAGCGCTGCGCCGGATCCATTTTCAGCACCGGAGCGTAGATGCAGGACAGCAGGTTCTCGCCCTCGTCGGTGGGCGCGAGCTTCTCGGCGTAGTTCACCACCGCCAGATAGGTGTTCACGATCGCCTGACCCTTGGCGTCCGCGTCACCGAGTGCGGCGAACGGCACGGGCGGCTTCTGGTGCGCGCCGGCGCTGCTGTCCAGGGCCGTGCGCCAGCGGTCCTGCCACGCCGGAAGGTTCCCGGAGATGTAGGGCACGCAACGGTCGATCCGGTCGGAATAGCTCAGCTTCATGAACTCGGAGTGGCCCGAGGAGATCGTGGTCGGCGGCGGGCTCGGCTGATAGAAGAAGTTCAAGATGAGCGAGGTGCCGCCGACGATCGCCCCGATGATCGCGATCGAGGTGGTGGTCCACCAGTGCACGCGGCCGGGGCTCCAGTCGGAGATCCGGCCGGGCTCCTCGTCGGATCGCTTGGCCACCGACCAGGAAGTTACCGGAGTTCAGCTGATCCAGTGTTCCTCTTTGGCGTTACCGTCCCAGTGCCGAAGCCCGGTGATCCGGCCCTCCAGATCACGGCCCAGGTCCGGTACCGCCATCGCGGCCGGCAGCCGATCGGGGGCGAGACGCCGCGCCAGGGTGACGTGCGGTGTCCAGTGGCCCGGATCAGTATGTGGCAGCGGCCCTTTCGGCATGTGCGGGACGCAGGCCCGGTGCACGTCCTCATGCAGTGCCAGCAGCCGCGACGAGGGCACCACCAGCCGCACGAGCGTGACGGTGCGACTCCCCCCGAAGAGCATCGGCGCGCCGATCACACACGGCAGCGGCAGGTGCTCGAGCACCGGGAGCAGTGCCGTGTCGACCGCCTCGCCGATGTGCTCGGCGACGGTCAGCGTCACGTGCGGCCGGTTGCTCGGTGCGGTGTGGCCCGCCTGGCTCGGCACACCGGCGGCGGCCAGCGCGTCCCAGAGGCCGCGCACCGCGATCTCGGTGGCGGCGTCGAACAGCACCTCCACGGAGTGCACCACTAGCGCAGGCCAGCCAGCCAGTCCGGGTCGAACGCCGTCGCGCTGATCTGACCGAAGTCCGCGGCGCCGAGCGTGCCCAGCCCCGCGGGCAGCGCCGCACGCACCGGTGCCAGCCGCGCCAGCGCGTCCCGGTTGTCGATCTCAGCCGCGCCGGGCTGGGCCGGCCACGCCCCGATCACCAGGCCGGCGCACGAAACTTCTTGTGCAGCAAGGGCTTCCAGCGTCAACGCGGTGTGGTTGAGCGTGCCCAGCCCGGCCGCCACCACGATCAGCACCGGCGCGGCGAGGTCGGCGGCGAGGTCGCGCAGCGTCACGCCGTCCTCCCCCAGCTCGACGAGCAGCCCGCCGGCCCCCTCGACCAGCGTCAGGCGCCCGGGTGCGTCGGCGCGACGCACCAGCTCGATCAGTTCCGCCCGGGTCGGCAGCGCGGCACCCGCCCGCTGCGCGGCGGCCAGCGGAGCGAGCGGCTCGGGATAGCGCCAGCCCGGATACAGCGCGTCGACGCCGGCGAGCCGGCCGATCTCCACGAGGTCGTCGTCGCCGTCGACGATTCCGGTCTGCACGGGCTTGCACACCGCGACGTCGCGCCCGGCGAGCCGGGCGTGGCACGCGAGCGCCGCGGTGGCGACGGTCTTGCCGACGCCCGTCCCCGTGCCGGTGACGACGAGCACGCTCATCGCGCTGCCAGCACGTCGGTCAGCACGTCACGCGCGAGTGCCATCTCCTCGTCGGACAGTGACGCCCTGGCCGTCAGCCGCAGCCGGGAGGTGCCGGCGGGCACGGTCGGCGGACGGAAACACCCGACCCGCACGCCGCGCTGTGCGCATGCCGCCGCGGCCGCCAGCGCGACCTCCGGCTCGCCCAGGATCACCGACACCACCGCCGACGACGGCACCTCGGCGACCCCACAGAGCGCGGCCAGCGTCGCGGCGTGGTCGAGCACCCGCTGGGCGCGCCACGGCTCGTCGATCAGCACCTGCAGTGCGGCGCGGGCGGCGCCGACGGCAGCCGGCGCAAGGCCGGTGTCGAAGATGAACGGCCGTGCCGCATCGATGAGATGGTCGCGCACCGCCGCGGGGCCGAGCACGACGCCGCCCTGGCTGCCCAGCGCCTTGGACAGCGTCGTCGTCATCACCACGTCGGGTGCGCCGGCCAGCCCGACCTCGTGCAGCAGGCCCCTGCCCCCGGTGCCGCGCACACCCAGGCCGTGGGCCTCGTCGACGATCAGCAAGGCACCGTGCCGCCGACAGGCATCGTGCAGGGCTCGCAGCGGCGCGAGCGTCCCGTCGGCGGAGAACACCGAGTCGGTGACCACTACGGCGCGCTCCTCGGCGCGCGCGGCCAGCGCGGCCTCCACGGCGGCGACGTCGGCGTGGGGCGTCACCACGACACGGCCCCGTGACAACCGGCAGGCGTCGACCAGCGAGGCGTGGGTCAGCGCATCGGAGACCAGCAGCGATCCGGGACCCGACAGCGCGACGACCGCGCCGAGGTTGGCGGTGTAGCCCGAGGAGAACACCAGCGCCGACGCAGTCCCGACGAACGCGGCCAGCTCCTGCTCGAAGACCTCGTGCAGTTCGGTGTTGCCCGTGACCAAGCGCGAGCCCGTCGATCCGGCGCCCCAGGTGCGCAGGGCCGCCACGCCGCCGTCGAGCACCCGCGGGTGCTGCGCGAGGCCGAGATAGTCGTTGGAGGCGAGGTCGAGCTCCGCCCCGACGGGCGCGCGGGTGCGCAGCGACCGTCGCAGCCCGGCAGCGCGCCGCTGGACCTCGACGTCGTCGAGCCACGCCAGCGGCGACAGACCGATGCGCGTCACCGGCACTCCTCACTCGAACGGGGAATTGAACACCGTTCAGGTTAGTGCACGCGCGACCTCGGTCATCGCCGAGGTGATCTGCCCGATCTCCTCGGCCGTGCAGATGTAGGGCGGCATCACATAGACCAGATTGCGGAACGGCCGCAGCCACACTCCGTGCTCGATCGCGGCGGGCGTCGCGACGCGCAGGTCGACGTCGCGGTCGAGTTCGAGGACGCCGACCGCGCCGAGGACCCGCACATCGACGACGTTGCTCAGCTCCGCCGCCGGCTCGAGACCGGCGCGCAGCCCGTGCTCGATCTCCTGGACCCGCGCGCGCCAGTCGCCGGCGAGCAGAAGCTCCACCGACGCGACGCCGACCGCGCAGGCCAGCGCGTTGGCCATGAACGTCGGTCCGTGCATCAGCGCGCCGGGCGGATGGGCGCTGATGGACTCGGCGATGCGCCGTGTGCACAGCGTCGCGGCCAGCGTGAGGTAGCCGCCGGTCAGCGCCTTGCCCACGCACATGATGTCGGGACTCACCCCGGCGTGGTAGGCGGCGAACAGCGCACCGGTGCGCCCGAACCCGGTGGCGATCTCGTCGAAGATCAGCAGCACGTCGTGCTCGTCGCAGATCCGTCGCAGGTCGGTCAGATACCGCGGGTCGTGGAACCGCATGCCGCCGGCACCCTGCACGACGGGTTCAACGATCACCGCAGCGAGTTCGTCGGCGTGCCGGGCCAGCTGCTCTTCGAACGCCTCGCTGTAGTCGGGGTCGTAGGACGACGGCACCGCGGGCGCGAAGACCTGGTCGGCGAGCAGTGAATGCTCCCCGGTCCACAGCGCGTGCATGCCGCCATGCGGGTCGCACACGCTCATCGGGGTGAACGTGTCGCCGTGATAGCCGCCGCGCCAGGTCATCAGCCGGCGCTTGCCTGCATGGCCGCTGCTGCGCCAGTACTGCAGCGCCATCTTGATCGCGACCTCCACCGACACCGATCCGGAGTCGCTGAAGAACACCGTCTCCAGCCCCGGCGGGGTCAGCTCGACCAGCAGCTGCGCCAGGCGCGCCGCGGGCTCGTGGGTCAGTCCGCCGAACATGACGTGGTTCATGGTCGCGAGCTGGCGGGTGATCGCCGCGTCCAGCGCGGGATGGCCGTGGCCGTGCACGGCGGTCCACCACGACGCCATCGCGTCGAGGACCTCGACGGTGCGGCCCTCGTGCGACAGGGTCAGCCAGGCGCCGCGGGCGCCCAGAGCAACCACCGGGGCCATCGCGTCGGCCCCCATCGGGCTGTACGGATGCCAGATGTGAGCGGCGTCGATGGCGCTGATCTCGATAGGCGTCAACGCAGGCACCTTCGGTAGATTAGCCGTCGATCATGATGACCCTCGCTCCCGCCCGGCCGGCCACGACAGCGTCGGGGCTACCACCGGTTACCTCCCTGGGGACGCGGACCGCCGGGTTCTACCGCCACGATCTCGACGGGCTGCGGGGCATCGCGATCGCTCTCGTCGCGGTGTTCCACGTGTGGTTCGGGCGCGTCTCGGGCGGCGTCGACGTGTTCCTGGTGCTGTCCGGTTTCTTCTTCGGGGGCCGGCTGCTGCGCGGGGTGCTCACCCCCGGCGCGTTCCCCCGACCGGTGCCCGAGATCACCCGACTGATCCGGCGGCTGCTGCCCGCGCTGGTCGTCGTGCTGGCCGTGTCCGCTGTGCTGACGATCCTGATCCAGCCCGAAACCCGTTGGGAGACCTTCGCCGACCAGAGCCTGGCCAGCCTCGGGTACTACCAGAACTGGGAACTGGCCACCACCGCGTCGAACTACCTGCGCGCCGGGGAGTCCGTCAGCCCGCTGCAGCACATCTGGTCGATGTCGGTCCAGGGACAGTTCTACATCGCGTTCCTGGCGCTGATCCTGCTGTCGGCGCTGCTGTTCCGGCGGCTCTTCGGCAGACACATGCGCACCGCGTTCGTGGTGCTGTTGACCGCGCTGACCATCGCGTCGTTCGTCTACGCGATCATCGCGCACAACACCGACCAGTCGACCGCCTACTACAACAGCTTCGCGCGCGCCTGGGAGCTGCTGCTGGGCGCCCTCGTCGGGGCGGTCGTCCCGTCGCTGCGGTGCCCGATGTGGCTGCGCACACTCGCCGCGCTCGTCGGGCTCGGTGCGATCCTGTCCTGCGGGGCGCTCATCGACGGCGTCCGGGAGTTCCCCGGACCATGGGCGCTGGTGCCGGTGGGCGCCACGGTGCTGTTCATCCTCTCGGCGGCCAACCGGCACGCCGACCCGCACACCGGCGGCCGCATCCCCGCGCCGAACCGAGTGCTGGCCACCGCGCCGTTCGTGTCGCTCGGGGCGATGGCGTACTCGCTGTACCTGTGGCACTGGCCGCTGCTGATCTTCTATCTGGCCTACACCGGCCGCTCCGCGGTCAACGCCGTCGAGGGCGCAGCGGTCCTGCTGGTGTCCGGCCTGCTGGCCTGGTTGACCACCCGCTACGTCGAGGAGCCGCTGCGCGCCGGCCGCCGCCCTGCGACCCGGCCCGCGGCGAGAGCGCGATCGGTGCCGCTGCGCACCCGGCTGCGTCGGCCGACGATCGTGCTGGGGTCCACGGTGGCCCTGCTCGGCGTCGCGCTGACGGCCACCTCGTTCACGTGGCGCGAACACGTCACCGTGTTGCGGGCCAACGGGAAAGAGCTGGCCGGGCTCTCGGCACGCGACTATCCCGGCGCACGGGCACTGCTGAACCACGCCAGGGTCCCCAAGCTGCCGATGCGCCCGACGGCGCTCGAGGCCAAGAACGACATCCCGAAGTCCACCGTCGACGGGTGCATCAGCGACTTCGACAACATCGGCGTCATCAACTGCACCTACGGTGACATGGCGGCCACCCGCACGATCGCGCTGGCCGGCGGCTCGCACGCCGAGCACTGGATCACCGCACTGGACCTGCTCGGACGGATGCACCACTTCAAGGTCGTCACCTATCTCAAGATGGGCTGTCCGCTGACCACCGAGGAAGTCCCGCTGGTGATGGGCAACAACGACCCCTATCCCAAGTGCCACCAGTGGAACCGGCGGGTGATGGGCAAGCTCGTCACCGACAAGCCCGAATTCGTGTTCACGACCTCTACCAGGCCGTGGAACATCAAACCCGGCGACGTGATGCCTTCGAGCTATCTGGGAATCTGGAAAGAACTGTCGGACAACAGAATTCCGATACTGGCCATGCGCGACACGCCGTGGATGGTGCGTGACGGCGAGCCGTTCTTCCCGTCGGACTGCCTCGCCGACGGAGGTGACGCCATCTCGTGCGGAATCCCCCGATCCGAAGTACTGTCGGATCGCAACCCGACGCTGGACTACGTCGCCCAGTTCCCGCTGCTCAAGCCGCTCGACATGAGCGACGCGGTGTGTCGTCCGGACTACTGCCGAGCCGTGGAGGGGAACGTGTTGATCTATCACGATGCTCACCACATCTCGTCGACCTACATGCGGACCATGACCGGTGAACTGGGCCGTCAACTGGGCGCCGCCACCGGTTGGTGGCCGGTCCGATGACGACGGTCTGGCCGGGCTCGCCGTATCCGCTGGGCGCCGCCTACGACGGCTCCGGCACCAACTTCTCGTTGTTCTCCGAGGTCGCCGAGCGGGTCGAGCTGTGCCTGATCGGCAAGGACGGCCGCGAAGAGCGGGTGAACCTCGACGAGGTCGACAGCTACGTGTGGCACGCCTACCTGCCGACCGTGACCCCTGGCCAGCGCTACGGGTTCCGGGTGCACGGCCCCTGGGACCCGGCCTCGGGGCACCGCTGCGATCCGAGCAAGTTGCTGCTCGACCCGTACGGTAAGGCCTTCCACGGGGACTTCGAGTTCTCGCAGGCGCTCTACTCCTACGACCTGGAGGCCGAGGATCTGGCCGGCGGCGGTGTACCGCCTCGCATCGACTCGCTGGGCCACACCATGACCAGCGTCGTGATCAACCCGTTCTTCCAGTGGGCGTCCGACCGCGCGCCGCGCACCCCCTACCACGAGACGGTCATCTACGAGGCGCACGTCAAAGGGATGACGCAGTCCCACCCGGGGATCCCCGAGGAGCTGCGCGGCACCTACGCCGGTCTCGGGCACCCCGCGATCATCGACCACCTCAAGGCGCTCAATGTGACCGCGATCGAACTGATGCCGGTACACCAGTTCCTGCACGACCACCGGCTGCTCGATCTCGGGCTGCGAAACTACTGGGGCTACAACACCTTCGGCTTCTTCGCCCCGCACTACCAGTACGCCTCCACCCGGTATGCCGGCGGCGCGGTCGCCGAGTTCAAGACCATGGTGCGCGCGTTCCACGAGGCGGGCATCGAGGTGATCCTCGACGTCGTCTACAACCACACCGCCGAGGGCAACCACCTCGGACCGACGATCAACTTCC
Organism: Mycolicibacterium psychrotolerans; assembly: GCF_010729305.1. NCBI lineage: Bacteria > Bacillati > Actinomycetota > Actinomycetes > Mycobacteriales > Mycobacteriaceae > Mycobacterium > Mycolicibacterium psychrotolerans. Next base: position 4,004,808 of record NZ_AP022574.1, read on the forward strand.
GTGGGATCGACAACGCCGCCTACTACCGGCTGCTCGACGGCGACCCGCGGTACTACAAGGACTTCACCGGGACGGGCAACAGCCTCAACGCGCGCCACCCGCACACCCTGCAGTTGATCATGGATTCGCTGCGGTACTGGGTGCTGGAGATGCACGTCGACGGTTTCCGTTTCGATCTGGCGGCCACGCTGGCCCGCGAGTTCTACGACGTGGACCGGCTGTCGGCGTTCTTCGACCTGGTGCAGCAGGATCCCGTCGTCAGTCAGGTCAAGCTGATCGCCGAGCCGTGGGACGTCGGTGAAGGCGGTTATCAAGTCGGCAATTTCCCAGGTTTGTGGACCGAATGGAATGGGAAGTATCGCGACACTGTGCGTGATTACTGGCGGGGAGAGCCCGCAACCCTAGGTGAGTTCGCGTCCCGGTTGACGGGATCGTCCGATCTCTACGAAGCGACCGGCCGACGGCCGAGCGCCAGCATCAACTTCGTCACGTGCCACGACGGCTTCACGCTGGCCGACCTGGTGTCCTACAACGAGAAACACAACGAGGCCAACGGCGAGGACAATCGGGACGGCGAGAGCCACAACCGGTCCTGGAACTGCGGCGTGGAAGGCCCCACCGACGATCCGGCCGTCCTCGCGTTGCGCGGCAAGCAGATGCGCAACATCATCGGCACGCTGATGCTCTCCCAGGGCACGCCGATGATCGCGCACGGCGACGAGATCGGCCGCACCCAGCGCGGCAACAACAACGTCTACTGCCAGGATTCCGAGCTGTCCTGGATGGACTGGTCGCTGTGCGAGACGAACGCCGACCTGCTCGAGTTCACCCGCAAGGTCATCAAGTTCCGCAAGAACCATCCGGTCTTCCGGCGCAGGCGCTTCTTCGAGGGCAAACCGATCCGCACGGGCCATCAGGTCCGCGACATCTCGTGGCTGACCCCGTCGGGCAAGGAGATGGACCTGGCGGACTGGGAGACCGGGCTGGGCCAGTGCGTGGCCGTCTTTCTCAACGGCGACGCGATTCTGGCGCCGAACGAACGGGGTGAACGTGTCATCGACGACTCCTTCCTGCTGTGCTTCAACGCCCACGATGTGGATCAGGATTTCGTTGCACCGCAAGGGGGTTACGCGAAGGAGTGGGTGGCCGACCTGGACACCGCCGATCCGACCGGCGCCACCGATGTGACGGTGGCGGCCGGCGAGAAGATCACGCTGGCGCCCCGGTCCCTGCTCGTTCTGCGTAAGACCGCCTGATGACCGTTCTGTCGACCTACCGCCTGCAGATGCGCGGCGCCGCCAGCGGTGAGGCCTTCACGTTCGCCGACGCCGAGAAGCTCGTCGACTACCTCGCCGAACTCGGGGTGTCGCACCTGTACCTGTCTCCCATCCTGACCGCCGCCGAGGGCTCCACGCACGGCTACGATGTCACCGACCCGACCACGATCTCCGCCGAACTCGGTGGCCCCGAAGGGTTTTCGAGCCTGGTTGCGACAGCCAAGGCGGCCGGCCTGGGCGTGATCGTGGATATCGTGCCCAACCACGTCGGCGTCGACGTGCCCCGGCAGAACGCGTGGTGGTGGGATCTGCTCACCCACGGCCGGGATTCGGAGTACGCCTCGTACTTCGACATCGACTGGACGCTGGACCCCGACGGGCGGATTGTCCTGCCCGTGCTGGGCTCCGACGACGACGTGGCCGATCTGGTCGTCGACGGGGACACGCTGCGCCTCGGCGACCTGGTGTATCCGATCAGTCCCGGCACCGCCGACGACGGGGCCTCCGGGTCACAGGTGCACGACCGCCAGCACTACAAGCTGATCGGCTGGCGCAACGGGGTGTGCGGATATCGCCGCTTCTTCTCGATCACCTCGCTGGCCGGGCTGCGCCAGGAGGATCGGGCGGTGTTCGACGCCACCCACGTCGAGGTCAGACGCTGGTTCGACGAAGGGCTCGTCGACGGCATCCGGATCGACCATCCGGACGGATTGTCCGACCCCACCGGCTATCTCAACTGGTTGCGGGAATTGGCAGGATCGCAGGCCTGGATCGTCATCGAGAAGATCCTCGCCGTCCCGGAACCACTGGACCCGAGCCTCCCGGTGGCGGGCACCACCGGCTACGACGCACTACGCGAGGCCGGCGGCGTGTTCGTCGACCCCACCGGTGAGGAGTCATTGACCGCGCTCATCTCCTCCGCAGGGGTGGACTACTCCGGCATGGCCGCCGAGGCCCGCCGACTCAAGGTGCAGGCGGTCACCGTCACGCTCGCCAGCGAGCTGGCCCGGCTGCGCCGCGCGGTCACCGTAGCCACCGGCCGCGATCATGAGCTGCTCGGCGAGGCGATCGCCGAGTTGCTCAGCCACATCCCTGTGTACCGCTCCGATTACCTGTCGCTTCCGCTCGTGCTGCCCGAAGCCGTCTTCGAGACGACCAGGGACCGGCCGGACCTGGACGAGCCGCTGGTGATCCTCGCCGCCGCCCTAGCCGGGAGCACCGAGGTCGGCGTGCGGCTACAGCAGCTGTGCGGGGCGGCTACGGCGAAGTCGATGGAGGACTGCCTGTTCTACCGCGATGCCCGGCTGGTCTCGCTCAACGAGGTGGGCGGTGAGCCCGAGTACTTCGGGGTAAGCGCCGCGGAGTTCCACGCCCGGGCGCAGGCGCGCGCGGCGCTGTGGCCGACGGCGATGACGACCCTGTCGACGCACGACACCAAACGCGGCGAGGACGTCCGCGCCAGGATCGGCGTGCTGTCCCAGGTGCCCTCGCTGTGGACCGAGATGGTGCAGGGCTGGGAACGCACCACCCCCTCCCCGGATCCGCTCACCGGGCTCTTCCTGTTGCAGAACATCTTCGGCGTCTGGCCAACCGACGGCGCGGTGACAGACGAACTGCGCGAGCGGCTGCACGCGTACACCGAAAAGGCGATCCGCGAGGCCGCGCTGCACACCACGTGGAACGACCCGGACAGCGATTTCGAGTCCGCGGTGCACAGCTGGCTCGACGCCGTGCTCGACGGGCCGGTGGCTGCCGGGCTGACCGAGCTGGTGGCGCGCCTCGACGAGCACGCCCGGGCCGACGCGCTGGGCCAGAAGCTGATCGCGCTCACCGGGCCGGGTGTGCCGGACGTCTACCAGGGCACCGAGCTCTGGGAGGACAGCCTGGTGGACCCGGACAACCGGCGGGCGGTGGATTACTCGGCGCGGCGGAGTGCGCTGGCCGAACTGACCCACCCGAAGCTGCGCGTCGTGCGGGAGGCGCTGCGGTTGCGCCGGGAGCGACCCGAGTCGTTCCTGGCCGGCGGCTACCGTCCGGTGCCCGCCGACGGGGCGCACGCCCAGCACGTGCTGGCGTTCGGCCGCGGCGACGACGTCCTCGTTGCGGCGCGCCGGTGGACGGTGCGGCTGACCGAAACCGATTGGGGGGAAACCACTGTGACGCTTCCGCCAGGGGCGTGGACCGACCGGCTGTCCGGCCGCGCGCACACCGGCACGGTGGCGGCTGCGGAGCTGTTCGGTGACCTTCCGGTGGCGCTGCTGGTGCGTGCCGATGCCTGAGCACGAGTTCGCGGTCTGGGCGCCGAAACCCGGCGTGGTCCGCCTGGACGTCGAGGGCACACTGCATCCGATGGACCGCGCCGAGGACGGCTGGTGGCGCGCCGTCGTGGACGCCGCCCCGGATGCGCGCTACGGGTTCGTGCTCGACGACAACCCCAAAGTGCTGCCCGATCCCCGCTCTCCGCGCCAGCCCGACGGCGTGCACGAACGCTCGCAACTGTGGCAGCCGGCGGCCGATGCATGGTCGGATGCCGGCTGGGCGGGCCGCTCGATCGAGGGTGCGGTGATCTACGAACTGCACATCGGCACCTTCACGCCCGCAGGCACGTTCGACGCGGCCATCGACAAGCTGGACTACCTGGTCGATCTCGGTGTCGACTTCGTCGAGGTGATGCCGGTCAACGCATTCGGCGGCACTCACGGGTGGGGTTATGACGGCGTGCTCTGGTACGCGGTGCACGAACCCTACGGCGGCCCCGACGGGCTGATCCGGTTGATCGACGCGTGCCATCGCCTCGGCCTCGGGGTGCTGATCGACGCCGTCTTCAACCATCTGGGCCCGTCGGGCAACTACCTGCCCGAGTTCGGCCCGTACTTGTCCTCGGGCTCGAACCCGTGGGGTGAGTCGATCAACATCGCCGACGCCGGAGCCGATCAGGTGCGGCGCTACATCCTGGACTGCGCGCTGCGCTGGATGCGCGACTTCCACGCCGACGGTCTGCGCCTGGACGCCGTCCACGCGCTCGTCGACACCACGGCGATCCATATTCTCGAGGAGATGTCGGCCGAAACCGACTCGCTGGCAGGCCAACTCGGCCGTCCTCTGTCGCTGGTCGCGGAGAGCGACCTTAACGATCCGCGCCTGATCACCCCGCGTGATCAGGGTGGGCTCGGGATGACCGCGCAGTGGGACGACGACATCCACCATGCGATCCACACCGCGGTGTCCGGGGAACGTCAGGGCTACTACGGCGACTTCGGCACGCTGGAGGCGCTGGCGCAGACGCTGCGGCACGGCTATTTCCATGCGGGCACGTTCTCGTCGTTCCGTCAGCGCCGTCATGGCCGGCCGCTGGACACCGCGACCATCCCGGCGACCCGGCTGCTCGCCTACACGACGACCCACGACCAGGTCGGCAACCGCGCCATCGGAGACCGGCCGTCACAGAACCTGACCACCGGACAGCTGGCGATCAAGGCCGCACTGGCGCTCGGATCGCCCTACACCGCAATGCTTTTCATGGGCGAGGAGTGGGCGTCGTCGTCGCCGTTCCAGTTCTTCAGCAGTCATCCCGAGCCGGATCTGGCCCGCGCGACCGCCGAGGGCCGCAAGCGGGAGTTCGCCGACCACGGCTGGGACGCCGACGAGATCCCCGATCCGCAGGACCCCGCGACCTTCGAGCGGTCCAAACTGAATTGGGACGAGGTCGACGACGGCGACCACGGCCGAATGCGCGCCTTCTACCAGGGCCTGATCGCGCTGCGCCGGTCCGAGCCGGACCTGGCCGACCCGTGGCTGGACCACCTGCGGATCGACTACGACGAGGACGCCCGCTGGTTCGTGATGCGCCGGGGCGCCTTCGCGATCGCGTGCAACCTCGGCGAGAAGGGCGTCGACGTGCCGGTGACCGGCGAGTCGGTGCTGTCCTGGGGCGAGCAGGAGGCGTCCGGCGACGTCACCCGACTGGGTGGCTATTCCGTCGCGGTCCTGAGGGCCGGCGACTGATCACGGCTCAGATCTCGGGCCACCGCTTCGGCCCATGCGCGCACGGATGTGCGATACGCGTCGGCCGTCGTGAGATCGACGTCGGCGATCGACGACGACCAGCCTGACCGTGGGCGCCGGGGCGGGGCGTCCCGGTCTCGCCGGGCGACCCGCTGCGTGCCGTCGACCCTGCGACGAATCTCGCGCTTGATCCGCTCGTCCGGGGTTCGATCGAGGTGGCGCAGGACGAATTCGACCACCCCCCGCTCGTGGCCGTCGGCGTACCGGTTGTGCTGGAGCATGTACGCACCGACGGTGAGGTGGTGCACCGCGCCGAACCCCCGGTCGGAGAAATCCCGATCCAGGCACTCGTGGAACTTCGCCTCGCAGTCGCCGACGCCGCAGTGCCTGCAGAGGCCCATCAGGTCAGGTAGCGGTAGGTCGGCGACCCCGGCTCGAGCAGCTCGACGTGACACTCCGAGGTCTGCATCCGGGCGAGCAGGCCGTCGAGGTCGGAGGCCGAGCCCATCTCGATGCCGACGAGCGCCTCGCCGGTCTCGCGGTTGTTGCGCTTGACGTATTCGAACAGCGTGATGTCGTCGTTGGGGCCCAGCACCTCGTCGAGGAACCGGCGCAGCGCGCCGGGCTCCTGTGGGAAGTCCACCAGAAAGTAGTGCTTGAGGCCGAGGTGCACCAGCGACCGCTCGAGCACCTCGCCGTACCGGGACACATCGTTGTTGCCGCCCGAGATCAGGCACACGACGGTGGATCCGGGCTTGATGTCGGCGTCGAGCAGCGCCGCCACCGACAGCGCGCCTGCCGGCTCGGCGATGATGCCCTCGTTCTGGTACAGGTCGAGCATCGCGGTGCAGACCGCGCCCTCGTCGACGGTGGTGATCGACACCATGTCCCCCGCGGCCGACAGCGCGGCGAACGGCAACGTGCCGACCCGGGCGACCGCGGCGCCGTCGACGAACTGGTCGACCTCGGTCAGCGTGACGGGCTCCCCCTTCGCCAGCGCGGCCACCAGGGCCGCCGCGCCCGCGGGCTCCACGCCGAGCACCGACGTGGTGGTCGTGCGCTCGGCGAGGTAGGTGGTCACACCACTGATGCAGCCGCCGCCGCCGACCGGCACGACCACCAGGTCCGGTTCCGCGCCGAGCTGTTCGAGGATCTCGACGGCGATGGTGCCCTGGCCGGCCATCGTGCGCAGGTCGTCATACGGGGGCACCAGCGTGGCTGCGGTGCGCGCGACATCCTCGCGCGCGGCCTCTGCGGCCATGTCGTAGGTCTTGCCGCCGACGATGAGCTCGATGAAGTCCCCGCCGTGGTAGCGGATCCGGTTGCGCTTCTGCTTCGGCGTCTTGGCCGGCACGTAGACCCGGCCGTGCACGCCCATCGACCGGCATGCCAGCGCGAAGCCCTGCGCGTGATTGCCCGCCGACGAGCACACCACGCCTGCGGCCTTCTCCTCCGGCGTCAACTGCATGAGCAGGTTGTAGGCGCCGCGCAGCTTGTACGAGCGCACGGCCTGAAGATCTTCGCGCTTGAGGTAGACCTGCGCGCCGGTGAGAACCGAGAGTCGGTCGCTGAACTGCAGCGGGGTCTGGGACACCACGCCCGAAATTCGCCGAGCGGCCTCGTCGATGTCCGCGGCGCGCAGCGGCGCAGCGGGATCGATTCTGGGGCTCTGACTCAGCTCGGTGGACACGCCGACCATGGTGCCACTGCACCCCGCCCCAGCGGAAACGCGTGGGTTTCGGCTAGCCGAAAACTCCTTTGCGGGCTATCGTGGAATACATGACCACCGCGGAGGAATTCGGCGACGCCGTGAGCCGTCCCGCCGGGACGGTGTCCATCGCCGGTGTGCCGTGGCCCACCTACAAGGTGGTGGCACTGCTGATCGGTCTGCTCGTGTTCGCCGTGGTCGCCACGGCGACGGCATCGGCTGCTCCCGCCGTGCTCTCCGGCGCCGGTGTGGCCGCCGTCGTGTGGCTCACCCGCCCAGGCAGCCGGGGCCCAACAGCTCCTTGAGGTCGCCCATCAGCGCCGAGGACGGCGTCACCCGCAGGGACTGATCGAGCTCCAGCGTGGTGATCCGCTCCCCGCTGATCAGCCGCAGATGCACCTGTGCGGTGCCGGGATGCCGCGCCAGCACCTGCTTGAGCGCGCTGACCTTGTCGACGGTGCACTGCCGCGTCGGCAGGCTGACCGCGACGGGCCGGTTGACCTGGGCGCTGGAGAAGTCCGGCACGATCAGCTCGTTGGCGATCAGCGAGATCCGGTCGTCGCGGATCGCCACCTTGGCCCCGATCAGCACCACCACGTCGTCGGCGATCTCGGCGCCGAACATCGAGTACGTCTGCGGGAAGAACAGCACCTCGATGCCGCCGGTGAGGTCTTCGATCTGCGCCGACGCCCAGGGCAGACCGTTCTTGTTGACGCGCCGGTTCACCGACGCGAGGATTCCGCCGACGCGGACCTGGGTGTCGTTGGCGACGTCCCCGTCGAGAATCGCCGGGATCTGGGTGTCGACCTGCGCGGCGAGCAGGTGCGCGATCCCGTTGAGCGGGTGGCCGGACACGTACAGACCCAGCATCTCGCGCTCGAGGGCGAGCTTGTGCTTGTCCTCCCACTCGTCCTCGGGCACCTTGATCGTGAAGACCGCGTCGGAGGCGCCGTCCTCCGAGCCGCCGCCGAACAGGTCGAACTGCCCCATCGCCTCGGCCTTCTTGGTGCCGAGCACCGAGTCGACGGCGTCGGTGTGCACCAGGAACAGGCCCTTGCGCGGGTGGCCGAGCGAGTCGAAGGCGCCCGCCTTGACCAGCGACTCCGTCACCTTCTTGTTGCAGGCGGCGATGTCGATCTTGTTCAGGTAGTCCGAGAAGTCGGTGTACTTACCCTTCTCCGTGCGCGTCTTCACCAGTGAGGCAACGACATTGGCGCCGACGTTGCGCACAGCCCCGAGGCCGAAGCGGATGTCGTCGCCGACGGAGGCGAAGTTCTGCACCGACTCGTTGACATCCGGCGGCAGCACCGTGATACCGAGCCGCCGGCAGTCGGCGAGGTAGACCGCGGCCTTGTCCTTGTCGTCACCGACGGAGGTGAGCAGACCTGCCATGTACTCGGCCGGATAGTTGGCCTTCAGGTAGGCCGTCCAGTAGGACACCAACCCGTAGCCGGCAGCGTGCGACTTGTTGAACGCGTACCCGGCGAACGGAAGGATGGTGTCCCACAACGCTTTCACCGCGCCCTCGGAGAATCCGTTGGCGGTCATGCCCTCGCGGAAGCCCTTGTACTCCGCCTCGAGCACCTCGAGCTTCTTCTTGCCCATGGCCTTGCGCAGCGCGTCGGCCTTGCCCATCGTGTACGAGGCGACCTTCTGGGCGATGAACATGATCTGCTCTTGGTAGACGATCAGGCCGTAGGTCTCGGAGAGGATCTCCTTGAGCGGCTCCTCGAGCTCGGGGTGGATCGGTTTGATCGCCTGCCGGCCGTTCTTGCGGTCGGCGTAGTCGTTGTGGGCGTTCATGCCCATCGGGCCCGGCCGGTACAGCGCCAGCACGGCCACGATGTCGTTGAACTCGGTCGGCTGCATGCGGCGCAGCAGATCGCGCATCGGCCCGCCGTCGAGCTGGAACACCCCAAGGGTGTCACCGCGGCCCAGCAACTCGTAGGCCTTCGGATCGTCGAGGGCCAGCGACTCCAGGTCGACATCGACCCCGCGGTTGGCCTTGATGTTCTCGATGCAGTCGCCGATGATCGTCAGGTTCCGCAGCCCGAGGAAGTCCATCTTGAGCAGGCCGATGGCCTCGCACGACGGATAGTCCCAACCGGTGATCACGGCGCCGTCCTGCGGCCGGCGCCACAGCGGGATCGCCTCGATCAGCGGCTCCGAGCTCATGATCACCGCGCACGCGTGCACGCCGGCGTTGCGGACCAGACCCTCCAGACCGCGGGCGGTCTCGTAGATCGTGCGGACGTCGGGGTCGGTGTCGATCAGACTCCGCACCTCGGCGGCTTCCTTGTACCGCTCGTGGCTGGGGTCGGTGATGCCCGACAGCGGGATGTCCTTGGCCATGATCGGCGGCGGCAGCGCCTTGGTGATCCGGTCGGCGATCGCGAAGCCCGGCTGGCCGTAGTTGACGCGCGCCGAATCCTTCAGCGCGGCTTTCGTTTTGATGGTGCCGAAGGTGATGACCTGGGCGACGCGGTCGCTGCCCCACTTGTTCGCCGCGTAGCGCAGCATCTCACCGCGCCGCCGGTCGTCGAAGTCGATGTCGATGTCGGGCGCCGACGGCCGTTCCGGGTTGAGGAACCGCTCGAACAGCAGGCCGTGCGGGATCGGGTCGATGTTGGTGATCCCCAGCGCGTAGGCCACCAGCGAACCGGCGGCCGACCCGCGCCCGGGGCCGACCCGGATGTCGACCGACTTCGCGTAGTTGATCAGATCGGCGACGATCAGGAAGTAGGACGGAAAACCCTTGTCGCAGATGACCTTGATCTCGTACTCGGCGCGGTCGAGGTAGTCCTGCCCGACCGAACCGGGGAAGCGCCGTTCCAGCCCCGCCATCACCTCGTGGCGCAGCCACGACGCCTGGTCGTGCCCGTCGGGCACCGGGAAGATCGGCATGCGGTCGCGGACCGACCAGACGTCGGCGTAGGACTGCACCCGCTCGGCGATCAGCAGCGTGGAGTCGCACGCGCCGGGCACCTGGTCGTCCCACAGGGCGCGCATCTCGGCAGCGGACTTGAGGTAGTAGCCGTCACCGTCGAACTTGAAGCGGGTCGGGTCCGAGAGTGTCTTGCCCGTCTGCACGCACAGCAGCGCCTCGTGGTTGCGCGAGGCGTCGCGGGTGACGTAGTGGCAGTCGTTGGTGGCCAACGGCGGGATGCCCAGCTTCTGCCCGATCTCGAGCAGGCCCTCCCGAACCCGGCGCTCGATGTCGAGCCCGTGGTCCATCAGCTCGAGGAAGAAGTTCTCCGGACCGAAGATCTCCCGCCACTTGGCCGCCGCCTCGAGCGCCTCCTGGCGGTGGCCGAGCCGCAGCCGGGTCTGCACCTCACCCGACGGACAGCCGGTGGTGGCGATGATGCCCTCGGCATGCTCGGCGATGATCTCGGCGTCCATCCGGGACCACTTGCCGAGCTGGCCCTCGAACGACGCCAGCGACGAGAGCTTGAACAGGTTGCGCAGACCGGTCGCGTTCTCGGCCACCATCGTCATGTGGGTGTACGAGCCGCTGCCCGACACGTCGTCGGACTTCTGGCTGGGATCGCCCCACAGCACCCGCTTGGTCTCGAATCGCGACGCCGGTGCGATGTAGGCCTCGACGCCGATGATCGGCGTGATGCCCGCGTCGGTGGCCGCGTTGTAGAACTCGCTGGCGCCGAACATGTTTCCGTGATCGGTCATGCCGATTGCGGGCATCTCGAGGCGCTGCGCCTCGGCGAGCATCGGCTTGACCTTCGCGGCACCGTCGAGCATCGAGTACTCGGTGTGGTTGTGGAGATGCACGAATGACCCGCTCATAGGCAGGCCAGTCTATGGCCGACCGCCGACAGCGCTCGGCGTGTCGCGATGCGTGTCTCGCCGTCGCAGGCTCACGCGTCGACGGGCGCGCCGATCTGTGACGTCAGCAATCCGTCATCGAATAGCTGTAACAATTGCCTGGCAACGATCGAGGCGCTGCCTTCCTCGGCAACGAAGCCGGCGTGGAAGCCCATGCCCCAGAACAGCGACGCCAACATGTCGGCCACCCCGCCGATAGCGCCCGGCGCCAGTTCGCCGCTGCGCTGCGCGGCCTCGACGAGCGCGGTGTAGAAGTCGTGGACCGCAGCGATCACCCGCTGCGCGGCCACGCTGCGGTGCGGGCCCCTGCGTTGCTCGACCCGGGCCGCGACGAGGAAACGCATGGCCGCCGGATCGTCAATGCACAATCGTTGGATAGCCGCGGTGAACGCGATCAGCTGCAGGCGTGGCTGCGGCCGTTCCTGCGCCTCGGCGACACAGGCCGAGACCTGGCTGTGCAACTCCGCCAGCAGCGTCTCGTAGACCTGCTCGCGGGTGCCGAAGTAGTAGTGCAGCGTCGGCCTGCTCACCCCGGCACGGGTGGCGATCTGCTGAAACGTGGCGGCGGCATACCCACACTCGGCGATGACGTCGCGGGCGGCGCGCAGGATCGTCCGTCGGGTCTGTTCCGAGTCGGCTCCCACCGGGCGGCCGCGCCCTCGGACAACCGGCGACGTCGCGTGCTCCACGGGCAAACGCTATGACATTGCTGCCAGCCGGTCAATCAGCAAATCCGCAAAGCTCACATACGCGAGGCCTGCGGTACACGCCGATCGGCACGCGCGCCGCGCACCGCGTCGACGGTGAACACCAGCAGCGCCACCCAGATGAGGCCGAAGCCCAGCCAGCGCGCGGGGGGCATCGCCTCGTGGCCGACGAGCACTCCCCAGGACAGCTGCATCGCCGGTGTCAGGTAGAACAGCAGTCCCAGGGTCACCATGCGCAGACGCTGAGCGGCCGCGGCGAACAGGAGCAGCGGCAGCGCGGTCAGCACGCCCGCCAGCACCATCAGCACCACGTGCTGTGCCCCGTGATCGGTGAACGTGGCGTGCCCGGTGAGCTGCAGCACCACGACGTAGGCCACCGCGAAGGGCGCCGCCAGGCCGGCTTCCACACCGACGCTGACCCGCGGGTCGGTCGGCACCAGCTTCTTCACCGCGCCGTACAGACCGAACGACAGCGCCAGGCCGAGCCCGATCAGCGGCGGCGACCCCACGTCGACCGTCAACACCACGACCGCCGCGAGGGCGATCACCAGCGCGCCGACCTGCCAGCGGTTCAGCTTCTCCCGAAAGATGACCAGCCCCAGCGCGATCGACACCAACGGGTTGATGAAGTAGCCGAGCGCCGCGTCGACCACGTGACCGTTGTTCACCGCGTACACGTAGATCAGCCAGTTGACCGAGATCAGCGCCGCCGCCGCGGTCAGAAGCAGCCACACCCGGCCGGAGATCTGCCGGAGGTCACCGAACCGGCGCACCGCGGCGACCACAACCACCATCAGCACGAAGCTCCAGATGATGCGGTGTGCCAGCACCTCGACCGCCCCTGCGGGTTTGAGCAGCGGGAAGAAGGCCGGGAAGAGCCCCCACATGGCATAGGCGCCGGCGCCGAAGAGCAGTCCGGTCCTCACAGGCGCTGATCGCGCAGCACGTCCAGCGCGTGCTGCAGATCGGCCGGATACGGGCTGGTGATCTCCACGCGGCGGCCGTCGGCGGGATGGACGAAGGCCAGCGAGCGCGCGTGCAGCCATTGCCGCTGCAGGCCGAGCCGGGCGGCCAGCGTCGGATCGGCGCCGTAGGTCAGATCGCCGCAGCACGGGTGATGCAGCGCAGCGAAGTGCACCCGGATCTGATGGGTCCGGCCGGTCTCGAGGTGGATGTCGAGAAGGCTGGCGGCCTGGTGGGCCTCCAGCGTGTCGTAGTGGGTCACGCTGTTGCGGCCGCCCTCGACGACGGCGAACTTCCAGTCGTGCCCGCGGTGCCTGCCGATCGGGGCGTCGATGGTCCCGCTGGACGGATCTGGATGCCCCTGCACCAGCGCGTGATAGCGCTTCTCCACGGTGCGCTGCTTGAACGCCCGCTTCAGCGCGGTGTACGCCCGCTCCGACAGCGCCACCACCATGACGCCGGACGTGCCGACATCGAGGCGGTGCACGATGCCCTGGCGTTCGTGAATGCCCGACGTGCTGATCCGGAAGCCCGCGGCGGCCAGGCCGCCCAGCACCGTCGGGCCGTGCCAGCCGACCGTGGCGTGCGCGGCGACACCGGGCGGTTTGTCGACCGCGACGATGTCATCGTCGGAGTAGAGGATCCCCATCCCCTCGATCTCCTCGGGCGTGTTCTCCACGGGCGGGGGCGCCTCGGGCAGCCGCACCTCGAGCCACGCACCCGCCATCAGCTTGTCGGACTTGCCTGCCGGGGCACCGTCGAGTTCGACACCGCCCTCCTCGGCCAGGGCCGCCGCCGCGGTGCGGGACAGCCCCAGCAGCCGGGCCAGGCCCGCATCGACACGCATGCCGGCCAGGCCCTCGGGCACGGGCATCGACCGTGTCGTCATCGGGTGTCGCCGCCGTCGGGCCGGCGCCTCCCCGTGGTATCGAAGTCGTAGCCGAACAGCGACAACACCACCAGCAGGATCGCCCCGCCGACGACGGACGGGTCGGCCACGTTGAACACCGGCCACCACCCGACCGAGAGGAAGTCGACGACATGGCCGCGCAGTGGCCCCGGCGACCGGAAGAAGCGGTCGACCAGGTTGCCCATCGCGCCGCCCAGGATCATCCCGAGGCCGAGCGCCCACCACGGCGAGACCAGCCGCCGGCCCATCCAGATGATGCCGATCACGACGCCCGTGGCCACCAGCGTCAGCACCCACGTGTAGCCGGTGGCCATCGAGAACGCGGCCCCGGAGTTGCGCACCAGCGTCCAGGTGACGGTGTCGCCGATGATCGACACCGGCTGGCCGGGGGTCAGCAGCTTGACCGCGAGCACCTTGGTGACGATGTCGGCCAGGAGCACCACACCCGCCACGGTGAGCAGGAGGCGAAGCCGCCGTCGCGGTGCCCCGCCGGCTGCCGGTTCCACGGCAGGCTCGCCGGTCGCCGGTTCGGCGGGGCTCGAAGAATCGTCAGTCACGCCGCCCATCATCCCAGGCGCGGTCATGCACAATTCCAGCCATGGGCCGCCTCGTCGTCGTCGCCACCGGCGGCACCATCTCCACCAGTGCCGACGCCGAGGGCGTCAAACGCCCCACCCGGTCGGGAGCCGACCTCACCGAGGGCCTCGACGTCGAGGTGATCGAGGCGATGCGCCTGGATAGTTCGCAGATGACCCCGGCGGACTGGGATGTCATCGGCGCCGCGGTGCGGCGGGCGGCGGAACTCGGCGACGTCGACGGCATCGTCGTCACGCACGGCACCGACACCATGGAGGAGACGGCGCTCTGGCTGGAGCTCACCTACGACGGCGCGGTGCCGGTCGTGCTGACCGGAGCCCAGCGCAGCGCCGACGACCCCGACCCTGACGGCCCCGCCAACCTGCGGCAGGCGCTGGCGGTGGCGGCCGACGCGGACTCGCGCAGCGCCGGTGTGGTGGTCGCGTTCGCCGGGGAGGTGTTCGAGGCGCTGGGGCTGGCCAAGGTCAGCACCACCGGTCTGCAGAGTTTCGCGGGCCGCCCGCTCGGACCGGAGCGTCCGCGGCCCTATCTGGGCCGCCTCAGCGCCGCCGAGGCGCCGCGGGTCGACATCGTCGCGGCCTACCCCGGCGCGGACACCGCCGCGCTGGACGCCTGCGTGGCCGCCGGCGCGCGCGGCATCGTGCTCGAAGGGCTCGGTGCGGGCAACGCGGGCGCCGCTCTGATCGACGGTGTCGCGCTGCACTGCGCGGACGGCGTCGCGGTGGCGGTATCGACGCGGGTCCCCGGCGGCCGGGTCAGCCCCGGATACGGGCCCGGACGAGATCTGATGGCGGCCGGTGCGGTCGTGGCGCCGACGCTGCGGCCGCCGCAGGCGCGGGTGCTGCTGACCGCCGCGCTGGCCGCCGGCTCATCGGCCGGGGACGTCTTCGGCCGCTGGGGCTGACGGCTCGCGGCCCATCGCCTCGACATAGTCCGGCCAGTCCAGGCTGTCCACCGGATTGGCCCGGCTCAGCGCGGGGTCGTCGACGGCGAACGTGCGCGCCGTGCCGGGGCCTGATGCCCGCGTCTCGAAACGGACGGTCATCACCCCGTGGCCGGCGCCCTGCACCCAGCCGTGCCCGTGCGCCGCGTGGTGGACGTCGTCGCCGACCCGCCACGCCGGCGCGGCGGCCGCGACGTCGGACAGGGTGGCAGGCACGCCCGCGTCGGAGGTCTCCTCCATGGCCAGCTCCGGATCGGCGAACAGCGGCTCCTGACGGACCTCGGTCAACCCCGAAAAGCCCACGCCGACAAGGCGCACCGGTCCGATGTCGACCGGGTCGAGCAGCAGCCGGCGGGCGGTGCCGATCAGCGTCGCGGCCTCGGTGGTGGCATATGGCAGCGTCGCCGAGCGGGTGAGGGTGCTCATGTCGGAGCGCTTGAGCTTGACGGTGATGGTGCGCGCCCCCCGGCCGTCCTTCTCCAGCCGCCGGTGCGCATGATCGCCGATTGGCCCGATCGCCTCGCGCAACTGGGCCAGCGTGATCAGGTCCTCGGCGAACGTCGATTCGGCGCTGATCTGCTTGGCCGGTGCGTTCTCCGCGACCGGCCGGTCGTCGACGCCCCGCGCGAGGCGGTGCAGCGCCGGTCCGACCGTCGCGCCGAGAACATCGGCCACCTCGCGTTCGGTGAGCGCGGCCAGTGCGCCGATCGTCTCGATGCCCAGCCGGTGCAGCCTGTCCTCGGCCACCGGCCCGATCCCCCACAACCGGCGGACGGGCAGGCCCGCGAGCAATGTCGACTCCTCGTCCCGCGGTACGACCCGCACGCCGTCCGGTTTGGCCAGGCCCGAGGCGATCTTGGCGATCTGCTTGCCCGAACCCGCTCCCACCGAGGCCACCAAGCCAGTCACCGCGCGGACGTCGGCCCGCAACTGCTGACAGAACGCCGCCGCCTCGACCGCGCTGACACCCGCCAGCTCCGGCGGCTCCCCGAACGCCTCGTCATAGGAAAGCTGTTCCAGCACCGGCACTTTCGCCCGCACCGTGTCGAACACCCGACGGCTGGCCAGCCCGTAGACCACGCCGCGCGGCGGCAGCACGACAGCGCCTGCGCCCACCAGGCGGCGGGCCTGATGCATCGGCATCGCCGAGCGCGCGCCGAACACGCGCGCCTCGTAGCTCGCCCCGGCCACCACGCCGCGCCCGCCGAGGCCGCCGACGAGCACCGGCCGGCCGCGCAGCGTCGGCCGCGTCAACTGCTCGACCGACGCGAAGAACGCGTCCATGTCCAGGTGCAGGACCCATCGCGCGCCCACACCGCGACTGTAGGCGGGCTAGCGTGGCGGACGTGCACGACGTACCGATCCGCGACGAGACGATCCGGCTGGGCCAGTTCCTCAAGCTGGCGAACCTCATCGACAGCGGCGCCGACGCCAAGGGGGTGATCGCCGACGGTCAGGTCCTGGTCAACGACGAGGTCGAGACGCGGCGCGGCCGCCAGCTGCGCAGCGGCGACGTGGTCGCCTTCAGCGGGCAGAGCGCGCGCGTCGGCTGACCGCTTTACGCCGCGAACGTGCGCCCACGGTCGCGGTAACGGCCTCGACGCGACCGTGAGTGCACGTTCGGCGCGCAGAGCGCCCGCGTCAGACCTTGGCGATGCTGACGCGGACGCCGTCGCCGATCTCGGTGCCGTCGGCGGGCTCGCCGAACGAGAAGTCGGTCGCGAGGATCTCGCCCGCGATCAGCTCCGCGTGGCTTCGTGCCCACGGCTCCTTGTCGGCGGGCACGGCCAGCACGACCGCGATCCGGTCGGAGACGTCCAGGCCCGTCGCCTTGCGCAGGTCCTGCAGCTCCCGGATCCGGTCCTTGGCCCAGCCCTCGGCCTCGAGCTCCTCGGTGAGCGTGCCGTCGAGCACCACAAGACCCGCGCCGTCGGGCAGCGCCGCGGTCCACTCCGGGTCGGCGGCCACCAGACGGGAGGTGAACTCCTCGGGCAGCAGCACCGCCGGGCCGGCCGTCAGCGTGCCGTCCGCGTTGAGCACGCCCTCCCCTGCCTTCACCGCCTTGATCGCGGCCTGGACATCCTTGCCAATCCGGGGCCCGGCGGCCCGGGCGTTGACGGCCAGCTCGAACCGGCCGTGCGCGGCGATGTCATCGGTGAGCTCGACGGCCTTGACGTTGAGTTCGTCGGCGATCAGGTCGCGGTAGGGCGCCAGACGCTGCGGATCATCAACCGCCACAGTCAGTTTCAGCAGCGGGAGGCGCACCCGCAGCTTCTTGGCCTTGCGCAGCGACGAGCCCACCGACGCGACCTCGCGCACCAGGTCCATGTCGGCCACCAAGCGCGGGTCGGCGGGCAGCGAGTCCGCGTCCGGCCAGTCCGTGAGGTGTACCGAGCGCTCGCCGGTGAGGTCCCGCCAGATCCGCTCGGTCGTCAGCGGCAGCAGCGGTGCGGCCAGCCGGCTCGTCACCTCCAGCACGGTGTGCAGCGTGTCGATCGCGTCGCGGTCCTCCTCCCAGAAGCGCGACCGCGACCGTCGCACATACCAGTTCGTCAGCGCCTCGGTGAACTGCCGCAGCTGGTCGCAGGCCACCGAGATGTCGCACACATCCAGGGATTCGGTCAGCTCGTCGCGCAGCGCGGCGAGCTTGGCCAGGATGTAGCGGTCGAGCACGTGGGTGGAGTCGGTGCGCCAGGTGCCCTTCTGCGGTGCGTAGAGCGCCAGGAACGAGTACGCGTTCCACAGCGGGAGCAGCACCTGCCGGGCGCCCTCGCGGATCCCCTGCTCGGTCACCACGAGGTTGCCGCCGCGCAGGATCGGCGAGGCCATCAGGAACCAGCGCATGGCGTCGGACCCGTCGCGGTCGAACACCTCGGTGACGTCGGGATAGTTGCGCAGCGACTTGCTCATCTTCTGGCCGTCGTTGCCCAGCACGATGCCGTGGCTGACGCACGTCCGGAAGGCCGGGCGGTCGAACAGGGCCGTCGCCAGGACGTGCAGCGTGTAAAACCAGCCGCGGGTCTGGCCGATGTACTCGACGATGAAGTCGCCGGGGAAGTGCGACTCGAACCAGTCCTGGTTCTCGAAGGGATAGTGCACCTGCCCGTAGGGCATCGAGCCCGAGTCGAACCAGACGTCGAACACGTCCTCGATGCGCCGCATCGTCGAGCGCCCGGTCGGGTCGTCGGGGTTGGGCCGGGTCAGCTCGTCGATGTAGGGCCGATGCAGATTGTCCGGACGCACCCCGAAGTCGCGTTCGAGCTCGTCGAGGCTGCCGTAGACGTCGATGCGCGGATACGCGGGGTCATCGGACTTCCACACCGGAATCGGGCTGCCCCAGTACCGGTTCCGCGAGATCGACCAGTCGCGGGCGCCGGACAGCCACTTGCCGAACTGCCCGTCCTTGACGTGTTCGGGATACCAGGTGATCTGCTGGTTCAGCTCGACCATGCGGTCGCGGATCTGGCTGACCTTGATGAACCACGATGACACCGCCCGGTAGATCAACGGGTTGCGGCAGCGCCAGCAGTGCGGATAGGAGTGCTCGTAGCTGTCGTGGCGCAGCAGCACCGCGCCATTGACACCTGCGGATCCGGTGCCGTTCTTGAGATCGCGGATGATCTGCGGGTTCGCGTCGAACACGTGCTGCCCCGCGTAGTCGGGCACCGTCGCGTCGAAGCGGCCCCTGGCGTCGACGGGAGTGACCGCCTCGATCCCGCCGGCCGCGGCGGTCGCCATGTCGTCCTCGCCGTAGGCCGGCGACATGTGCACAAGCCCGGTGCCGTCCTCGGTGCTGACGAAATCGCCGGGCAGCACACGAAACGCGTTGGGCGAGTCCATGAAGTACGGGAACGGGGGCGCGTAGGTGACCTCGAAAAGTTCCCGGCCGGTGTAGGTGGCCAGCACGGCGGGCTCGTCGCCGAGTTCGCGGGCGTAGGCGCCCAGCCGCGCCTCGGCAAGGATGTAGCGCCCACCGTCGCTCTCGACCACCACGTAGCTGACGTCCGGATTCACGGCGACCGCCTGGTTGGACGGCAACGTCCACGGCGTCGTCGTCCAGATGAGCAGATAGGCGCCGACGAGGTCGGTGAGCGGTCCCCCCACGATGCGGTACCCGACGGTCAGCGCCGGATCCTGGCGGCTCTGGTAGACGTCGTCGTCCATCCGCAGCTCGTGACTGGACAGCGGGGTCTCGTCGTTCCAGCAGTACGGCAGCACCCGATAGCCCTCGTAGGCCAGGCCCTTGTCCCACAACCGCTTGAACGCCCACAGCACCGACTCCATGAAGCCGATGTCGAGGGTCTTGTAGTCGTTGTCGAAGTCCACCCAGCGGGCCTGGCGAGTGACGTAGCTGCGCCACTCCCCGGTGTACTTGAGCACCGACGCGCGGCAGGCGTCGTTGAACTTCTCGATGCCGAGTTCCTCGATCTGCGCCTTGCCGGTGATCGCGAGCTGGCGCTGCACCTCGAGTTCGGCGGGCAGGCCGTGGGTGTCCCAGCCGAATCGGCGGTCGACCTTGTACCCGCGCATGGTGCGGTAGCGCGGCACGATGTCCTTGACGTAACCGGTGAGCAAGTGCCCGTAGTGCGGCAGGCCGTTGGCGAACGGCGGGCCGTCGTAGAAGACGTACTCGGGGGCGCCGTCACGGTGCGCGATGCTCGCGCGGAACGTGTCGTCGCGGTCCCAGTAGTCGAGGACCTCGAGCTCGAGGCTCGGGAAGTCGGGCGATCCACTCGCCGGCTTGGGGTAGGCGCTCACGGCGTCTGTTCTCCTGTGCCAGGTTCCAGGCACGGGGACGACGCCGCGCTTCGCGCGAGCACCGCGGTACCACCCCGCTTGCGTACCTGCGGTACGCCGCTCATTCGCAGGCTGTGACGGGCCCGCCCGTTCGGGTCTAGTGAGCACGCGGTGCGTGCCGTTCTTCCGAAGGCTCCCCGGTGATGGCCGGATCAGTGCCAGTGGCCCACAGTCTAGCGGCCCAGGGAACCTACAGCGGAGCGCCGGCGTCCGAGGTGATCTCGATCAGCGCGAGGGGGAACTGCTCGGCCATCTCCTCGACCGAGTAGCCGTCCAGCCGCGCCGCGTCGTACCACCACTCCACGCGCAGAAGACCGTCGATCCGCTGCACCCGGAGCTCGAGCGCCTTGGTTCCTTCGGCGTCCGCGGTCGGGCCCAGCGTCAGCGCGATCTCCGCGGAGACGCCGGTGTGGCCCGATGCGGCGGCCAGCGCGTTGTGGGCGCCCTGCAGCATCTCGCTGGGCCCCATCGGCCAGGAGGCTGCGCACAGCAGCGAGACCGGCCGGGCCTGCCACTGCTGCTCTGTGCGGACGTCCACGGTGACCGCGCCGTCGCCCCGGGTCCGGCCGAACGTGCGCCCGAGCGCCGCCAGCAGGATCTCCTCGGGCTGCACGCCGAGCCATTCGGCGGCGCCGTCGATCTCCTCGGTCAATTCGCTCGATGGAGCGGTGGCCCATTTCTCCAACCGCACCGCCGAAGACGGCGACACGGCGCGATCGAACACGTCCAGCGCTATCGGCGCGGAATTGACGAAAGTGTGCTTGACCTCGTCAGGCAGGTAGGGAGCGACCATGCAGCTAACCGTACAGGGGTTGTCCCAGATTTGGGAGACTGCTCCCAAAACTGTGACGGCCGTGTCAATTAAGAATGTGTTATCCGTTTGCCGGCAGGGGCTGACCAGAACCGGCGCACGGTTTACAGTGGTCACGTGCCCAGGACGGACGAGAACGGCAGACAGCTCAAGGCCCTGCTCGACTACCTCCTCGACGGAGAGATCGATGCCAAAGACATCTACGACGCCCTCGGCACATCCAGCAGCACCTATTACCGGCGCATCAAGGAGCCGGACTACCCCAACGCCGAGGAACTGCGGCGGGTGGCGGACCGGTTCGATCTGAGTTATCCGGATCTGCAGATCCAGTTCGGCCTGATGACCCGTCAGGAAGTCTTCAGTTACGTCGAATCCGCGCGCGCGGCGGTGGCGACCAGGCAGAAGGCGGCGCAGGCGCCCGTCCGACGCATCCCGCGGTTGTCCGAGCTGACGCCGCGGCTGGACGCTCCGCCGCTCTAAGGTCGGTCCGATCATGGCCCTGGCAACACTCATCGCCATCACGCTCCTGTGCATCGCGTGGAGCCTCTGGATCCGGCGTGTCACCTGGTCGTGCCGCTGGGAGGTGGCCGCCACCCTCAACATCGCGCTGCAGGGCATCGCGGTCCTGCTGATGTCGCCGTGGGCGTCGGAGACCGTCGGCCACTGGCTGTACGGCCTCACCGGGAAGTGGAACCTCGAGGACTACCTCGGCCACGACGCATACATCGTGGCCGCGTCGGCCATCGTCTACAACACCCTGGGCCGGCTCGAGGCCGATCACGCGATGCATCAGCGGTTCAAGCAGTTCGTCGAGCGCCCCGCCACACTGTGCATCCCACTGCTGCTCGCCGCGTTCTGGCTCGGTAACGGGGCCACGGTGTACCGCCGGGACTTCTTCGAGGTGCCGACCGACTTCTGGCTGAACATGTACTGGCTGCTGCTGTGCGGCATGTTGATCTACCTGCTCGCCTACGGGTCGCGGGCCCTGCTGATCCTGCGCAGCGACCCGCGGTCCCGGCGCATCGCCAACACCTACCTGCTGGCCTCGGCGATGGGCGTCATGGCGTGCGTCGTGCGCATCGTCACGGCCTTCGTGCCGGACCTGCAGACCGTCGCAGGAAGCATCCTGGTGTGGATCTTCGCGTGTGCCTGCGGCGCCGGGTTCGCGCTGACGTCGGCGCACTCGTGGCGGATCAGGACGAAGTGGTTCACCCGGGCCCGGACCTGACGACAGTGCCGTGGTCGGCCGACGTCGACCAGGGCTCCTACGCCGGACACCCCGGCATGCTGTATCGGCACGGCCCCGGCACGTTCGCCGAGCTGATCGCCGGGACGCGCCGCTGGACGGACCGCGACTTCCTGGTGCACGGCGAGCGCCGCATCTCCTACGCGCAGTTCCGCGCCGCCCTGCCCCGGGCGGTCGAGCAGCTGGCCGCCCGCGGCATCCGCACCGGCGACCGCGTCATGGTGTTCGGTTACAACAGCCCGGAATGGGTTCTCGCCCTGTGGTCGCTGTGGCTGACCGGGGCCGTGCCCGTCCTGGGCAACCGGTGGTGGTCTCGGACCGAGGTGGCCCACGCCACCACCCTGCTGGACCTGCGTCACATCCTAACCGACACCGCCGTGGACGGCCCCACCTCCATCAGTGAGCTGGCCGAGCTGGCGGAAGCGTTCACCTGCGCGGGAGCCGACGGGGATCTCTTGTCGGCCGAACGCGGACTCGACGACGTGGCGCTGGTGCTGTTCACCTCGGGAAGCTCCGGGATGCCCAAAGCCGTGCAGCTGTCCCGTCGCTCGGTGATCGCCAACCAGCAGAACATCTTCGCGCGCAGCGGGCGGCAGCCGCACCGGCTGACGCCGGACTCCCCCGCCGTGGTCAGCCTCGCGAGCACGCCGATGTTCCACATCGGTGGATGCTCGGCGCTGCTGACGCATTTCCTCACCGGCGGCCGGATCGTGTTGACGCAGGGCCGGTTCGACGCCGGAACGGTGATGGCGTCGATCGAGACCGAACGGGTCGCGGTGTGGGGGGCGGTGCCCACGATGGCCGTGCGCGTGCTCGAACATCCCGACTTCGGCTCCTACGACCTGACCAGCCTGCGGTCCTGGCCGCTGGGTGGTGCGCCGGTCAGCCCGCACCTGCTGCAGCGGATCCGGGCCGCGCTGCCGAACCTGGCCACCCGCGGGCTGAGCAACACCTGGGGCATGACCGAGGCCGGCGGCTTCCTGACGGTCGCCGACGGGCGCGACCTGCTCGAGCGACCCGGAACCGTCGGCAGGCCCTACCCGGTGGTCGAGGTGCTGATCGACCGGCCCGACGCCGAGGGCGTTGGCGAGGTGCTGGCCCGTTCCCCCACCGTGATGCTCGGCTACGCCGGCCCCGACGACGGCACCGTCGGCGCCGAGGGCTGGCTGCACAGCGGCGACCTGGGCCACCTCGACGACGACGGCTACCTCTACATCGACGGGCGCAGCAAGGACATGGTCATCCGCGGCGGCGAGAACATCGCGTGCCCCCAGGTCGAAGCCGCGCTGATGTCACACCCGGCGGTCGTCGAGGCCGCGGTCTTCGGCATCCCGCACGCCGACCTCGGCGAGGAACTGGCCGCGGTCGTCGTCCACCGCGACACAACCGAGGCGCCCGCCGTCGACGCGTTGCGCTCGCACCTGTCGGACGCGGTGGCATCCTTCGCCATCCCGACCGCATGGCGCCTCACCGCGACGCCGCTGCCGACGCTCGCCGGTGAGAAGGTCGACAAGAAGACGCTCGCAGCGGATTTCGGCAAATCGTGACTGCATTGTCAAATTTGACGTTCAACCCGCGCGGCCATCTATCCAGTCAGCGAAATAGGCGTTAGCATGGCCATGGCGCGGGACGGGGAATGGTTGCTTCCGCTTCGGCGCCGGGCGACAGAGTGGACCGCAACCGCAGTGTTCAGCAAACAGCACTGACCCGAGTCGCCGCTCCCCTTCCGAAGACGCGTGCTAGACCGCCTGCGCGGTGACGTCGATGAAAGGTGCGCCGAATTCCGGCACCCGTCGGTAGCCGTTTTTGCGGGCCAGCGCGGCCCCGCGGCGGATCAGCGCGGCGGTGGTGACGAAGCCGGCCTGGTCGCTGACCACGAACGGGGTCAACAACCGGTTGTGCACGAAGCTGAACGCCAACCCCCGGTCAGGATCGGCCCACCCCAGCGACCCGCCGAGACCCACGTGGCCGAAGCCGGGCAGTACCCCGGGCAGCGGCAGCCCGTGGTAACCGAGGTGGAACGACAGCGGCATGATCATGCTGTGGTCGAGTCGCAGGCTGCGTCGGCCGACCAGCGCGGCCGCCGTCCGGCTCGACAGGAACTGGGTGTCGCCGATGCGTCCGCCGTTGGCGATCGCGCCGTACATCCGGGCCAGCGCCCGCGCGGTGGCCACCCCGTTCGCGGCCGGGATCTCGCTGTCGAGCATGGGCGTGTCACCCTGCACGAACGCCTTCACCCCGGGGAAGTACATCGCGCCGAACGCCGCGGAGAACGGCAGCGCGGCCAGATGCGGCGCCACCAGATTGAACACCGGATTCTGCAGCCGGGTCTGCGGACCGATGATGCGGGCCGGCTGTGTCGGCGCCTGCCCCGGGGGGCGGCCCAGATGCAGACCGTCGGTGTTCAGCGGCGCGGCGATCTCGCTGCGCATCAACTCCCGCATCCCGGTTCCGGTCACGGAGCGGGCCAGCCCGGACAGCAGCCAGCCGAACGTGAACGCGTGGTAGGCGGGGCGTCCCACCAGCCAGCTCGCCGGGGCGGCGGCGAGCCGCTCCTCCATGCCGAAGTGGTCCATCAGGTCGGTGCCGGCGACGCCGTTGAGCTGGGACAGCCCGGCCCGGTGCCGCAGCGCGTCACGGACGGTGATCTTCGCCTTGCCGTTGACGCCGAATTCTCGCCAGTACTCGGCGACCGGTGCGTCGTAGTCGATCAGGCCGCGGTCAGCCAGCCGGTGGATGACGGTCGCGGCCACGCCCTTGGTGGCCGAGAACACCATCGGCGCGGTGTCGGCGGTCCAGTGCCGTCTACCCCGGCGGTCCGACCAGCCGGTCCAGACGTCGACGACGGGCTCGCCGTCCAGGTACACCGCCAGGGCGCCACCGCCGAACCGGCGGTGCGGGAACATCTGCTTGAAGGCCCGCACGGCCCACGCGAAGGCGGGGTCGGCAGCTCCCTGGACCCCGGGTGGGAGCGCCTCATTGCGCTCCGGATCGTTGTTGACGCCCGTCACAATGACGTGAATGTACCCCGCCGCGCGGCAAACAATCGGGCAGTTACCAATTCGTTAATCTATGGATTTGCCCGAGTGCTCGACGGCGTCGAGGATCTCCTGTGCGGCAAGCGCCGGCGTCAGTTCCCCGTCCCGGACGCGGCGTTCCACATCGGCACGGACCGCGCGCACCCCGGCACTGGACAGCACCCGGTCGAGCACCGTGTCGCGGACCATCGACCACATCCAATCCACCTGCTGGGTGCGTCGGCGTGCCTCGAACTCCCCGGCCTCGGTGAGCACCCGGCGATGCTCGAGCACGACGTCCCACAGCTCGTGCAGGCCGGTGCCCTCCAGTGCGCTCATGGTCAGAACCGGAGGGCGCCAGAGCGTTTCGCGAGGGTAGAGCAAACGGATGGCGCCAGCGAGTTCGCGGGCGGCGGCCTTGGCCTCGACCGCGTGCTCGCCGTCGGCCTTGTTCACCACGACGACGTCGGCGAGTTCGAGTACGCCCTTTTTGATGCCCTGCAGCGAGTCGCCCGTGCGGGCCAGGGTCAGGAACACGAACGTGTCGACCATGTTGGCGACCGTCACCTCGGACTGCCCCACCCCGACCGTCTCGACGAGGATGACGTCGTAGCCCGCCGCCTCGAGCAGCACGATGGTCTCGCGGGTGGCCTTCGCGACGCCGCCGAGCGTGCCCGAGGTCGGCGACGGCCGGATGTAGGCGTCGGGGTGCACCGCGAGCCGGGCCATCCGGGTCTTGTCACCGAGGATCGACCCGCCGGTGCGCGTGGAGGACGGGTCCACGGCCAGCACCGCGACGCGGTGCCCCTGGTCGATCAGGGACATCCCGAGCGCCTCGATGGTGGTCGACTTCCCGACGCCGGGGACACCGGTGATGCCGACGTGGACCGCCCGGCCCGCGTCGGGCATCAGCTCCAGCAGCAGCTCCTGAGCCTGCTGCCGGTGATCGGCACGGGTCGACTCGACCAGCGTGATCGCCCGCGCCAGCGCGGAGCGGTCACCGCCGCGCAGTGCGGACGCAAGCTCGACCGGACGGCTCATCTAGTCGAGGTCGTAGCCGAGGCGCTCGCCGAGCTTGTGCAGCAGCCCGATCGCGGCGTCGGCGATCACCGTGCCCGGCGGGAAGATCGCCGTCGCGCCCGCGGCGTAGAGCTCGTCGAAGTCGCCGGGCGGGATGACCCCGCCGACCACGATCATGATGTCGGGCCGCCCGACCTCGGCCAGCGCGTCGCGCAAGGCGGGCACCAGGGTCAGGTGCCCGGCCGCGAGCGAGGACACCCCGACCACGTGGACGTCGTTGTCGGCGGCCTGGCGCGCCACCTCGTCGGGTGTGGAGAACAGGGAACCGACGTCGACGTCGAACCCGATGTCGGCGAAGGCGGTTGCGATCACCTTCTGGCCGCGATCGTGGCCGTCCTGACCCATCTTCGCGACGAGGATGCGGGGCCGTCGACCATCCGCCTCGGCGAACTTGGCGACGAGTTCGGTTGCGGTACTGACGTTGCCGGCCATCCCCACCTCGTCTCGATACACCCCGGCGATGGTCCGGATCTCGGCCTGATGGCGGCCGTACACCTTCTCCAGTGCGTCACTGATCTCCCCGACGGTGGCCTTCGCCCGAGCCGCGTCGACGGCCAGCGCCAGCAGGTTGTTGCCCAGACCGTCTTCACCGGCGATGCCGGAAGCTGCTGCGGCGCGGGACAATTCGGTCAGCGCCGCCTGGGTGGCGGCCTCATCCCGCTCACTGCGCAGCCGCTCGAGCTTGGCGATCTGCTCGGCGCGCACCCTGCTGTTCTCGACCTTGAGCACCTCGATCTCGTGGTCCTCGTCGACCTGGTAGCGGTTCACGCCGATCACCGTCTGGGTCCCGGAGTCGATGCGGGCCTGGGTGCGCGCGGCGGCCTCCTCGATCCGCAGCTTGGGGATGCCCTCGCCGATCGCCTGCGCCATGCCGCCATGCTCGGCGACCTCCCTGATGTGCCCACGCGCCTTCTGCGCCAGCTGGTGGGTCAGCCACTCGACGTAGTAGGAACCGCCCCACGGGTCGATGGGCCGGGTGGTGCCCGACTCCTGGGCCAGCAGCAACTGGGTGTTGCGCGCGATGCGGGCCGAGAAGTCGGTGGGCAGCGCCAGCGCCTCGTCGAGCGCGTTGGTGTGCAGCGACTGCGTGTGCCCCTGGGTGGCGGCCATCGCCTCGACGCAGGTGCGGGCCACGTTGTTGAAGGCGTCCTGCGCGGTCAGCGACCAGCCCGAGGTCTGCGAATGAGTGCGCAATGACCTGGATTTCGGGCTTTGGGGTGCGAACTCCGCGACGAGCTCGCTCCACAGCAGCCGGCCGGCCCGCAGCTTGGCGACCTCCATGAAGAAGTTCATCCCGATACCCCAGAAGAACGACAGCCGCGGCGCGAACTTGTCGATGTCCAACCCGGCGTCGAGGCCCGCCTTGATGTATTCGACGCCGTCGGCCAGCGTGTAGGCCAACTCGAGATCGGCGGTCGCGCCGGCCTCCTGAATGTGGTACCCGGAGATCGAGATGCTGTTGAACTTCGGCATCTTGACGCTGGTGTAGCCGAAGATGTCGGAGATGATGCGCATCGAGGGCTTCGGCGGATAGATGTAGGTGTTGCGGACCATGAACTCTTTGAGGATGTCGTTCTGGATGGTCCCGGCCAGCTTCTCCGGCGGCACCCCTTGCTCCTCGGCGGCGACCACGTACAGCGCCAGGATCGGCAGCACCGCGCCGTTCATCGTCATCGACACCGACACCGACGACAGGTCGATGCCGTCGAAGAGCTGGCGCATGTCGAGGATCGAGTCGATTGCCACCCCGGCCATACCGACGTCGCCCGCCACGCGCGGGTGATCGGAGTCGTAACCGCGGTGGGTCGCCAGATCGAAGGCGACCGACAGCCCCTTCTGCCCGGCCGCGAGGTTGCGGCGGTAGAACGCATTGGACTCTGCCGCGGTGGAGAAGCCGGCGTACTGCCGGATGGTCCAGGGCTGGTTGACGTACATCGTGGGATACGGCCCGCGCACGAACGGCGGCAGCCCCGGCAGGCTGCCCAGTGGATAACCGGCGGCGGCGATCTCGTCCCGGTCGGCGGCGATGTAGACGGGTTTGACGTCGATGCCCTCGGGCGTGGCCCAGTCCAGCTGATCGGTGGCGTAGCCGTGCGCGGAGGCCGCCGCGGCCACCTGCTCACCGACCTGCTCGCGCGTCGGCGCGGCGGCGGTGCCGCCGTCGTGCAGCGGCACGTCGGCGAAGCTGCCGAGCGACGTGTGGGCCGGCTCGGTGGTCGGAGCCGGCTCGCCGGCGACATCGTGCAGAGTCATGTCATGCCCCCAATCGGGTCAGCAGATCCGACAGCACGGACACCGCGTCGATCTTCGCGGTCACGTAGCCGTCGGGCTTCGGATCAGCCTCGGCGACCGCCTTTTCCGGCCCGGCAAGGAGGATGTGTCGCACCCCGGCCGCCCGGGCTGCGGTGACGACGTCGGCCACCTCCCCGCCGTAGCGGGCGTCCGTACCGCAGATGACGGCGACCTCCGCGCCGCCGGCCGCCGACACCGCGGCGTCGACCCCGGCGGCGTCGAGCGGTCCGGGGTTGACGGTCTCGATACCGCCGGAGGCGAGCAGGTTCGTCGCGAACGTCGCGCGGATGTTGTGCTCGGCCAACGGGCCCAGCGGCAGCAGCAGCGCGGCGGGCCTGGCGCCGGTCTTCTCCAGGTGGGCGTCCGAGCGGTTGCGCAACGCTTCGAAGTCCGCCGCGTAGCGACGCACGGTCGGCAGCGGATCGCCCTGCGGGAGCGGGATTTCGGCGAGGTCGGGGAACTCGTTGACGCCGGTGATTGCGGTACGCCGGTGCGCGATGTCCACGGCGCGGCGCCCGGCCACCTCGGCGATGCGGTCGCGTACGTGCTCGCGGGCGGCCTGGAAACCGCCGGCGGCCTCGATCTCCTGGAAGTTCGTCCACGCGGCGTCGGCCAGCCGGGAGGTGAGATCCTCGACGAACCAGGATCCGCCCGCTGGGTCGAGAACCCGGCCCAGGTGGGACTCCTCGAGCAGCAGCAGCTGCGTGTTGCGGGCGATCCGCCGCGCGAAACTGCGTGCGGTGCCGGGGAATCCGCCGTCGATGGCGACGTCGAACGGGTGCACGAGCACGGTGTCCGCGCCGCCCACCCCCGCTGCGAAGGCGGCCACCGTGGTGCGCAGCATGTTCACCCACGGATCGCGCTGGGCCATCATCGGCAGCGAGGTGGCCGCGTGCAGGGTCGCCGCACCAGCCTCGGGGGCGCCGGCCACCTCGGCGACCCGGGCCCAGAGTCGGCGTGCCGCACGCAGTTTCGCGATCGTCATGAACTGGTCGTCGTCGGCGGCGAACCGGAAGCTGATCTGCCGCAGCGCCGCGGTGGTGGACAGGCCCGCCTCGAGCAATGCGCGCAGGTAGTCCACCCCGGCAGCGATCGCGGCACCGAGCTCCCATGAGGCGTTCGCACCCAGGTCGTGCAGCGCCGGCCCATCGACGGTGACGGTCCGGACGTGCCCGTCGAAGCCGGCCGCCTTCTCGGCGATCGCGGTCACGTCGGCGAGCGCGGGCGCCGGCCGCCCGGTCAGCGGGGCGGTCAGCGGGTCGCCGCCCAGATCCACCGACAGCCGGGAGCGCTGGTCGTCGTCGAGGCCGTCGAGCAGCGCCAGCAACGCCTCGGCGGCCGCGCGGTACACCTGCCCGTCGCCGGCCACCTCCACCACGATCGGCACCAGATCGAGATACACCCCGTCGAGCACGGGACCCATGGCGTCCGGCGCGATCGCGCCGTCACCGATGCGCAATGCCAGCGCGCTGACCCCTTCGGTCAGGCTCAGCAGCACCGCCCCGTTGACCTCGGCCACGGTGGCGTCACCGGCGGGGAACGCCTCGGCGACCTTCCAGCCCGACTTGACGTCGCGAAGCGCGTCGCCGCCGCGCACGAACGGCCAGCTCCCGGGCAACGCCTGCTCGGGAATCTCGTCGGCGCCGGTGTACAGCGGCCGGATCGGGAAGCCCTCGTAGGTGTCGGAGTCCAGCAACC
This sequence comes from Mycolicibacterium psychrotolerans, assembly GCF_010729305.1. Taxonomy (NCBI): domain Bacteria; kingdom Bacillati; phylum Actinomycetota; class Actinomycetes; order Mycobacteriales; family Mycobacteriaceae; genus Mycobacterium; species Mycolicibacterium psychrotolerans. The sequence goes on from NZ_AP022574.1 coordinate 4,034,702, forward strand.
GCTCGGGCTCGGCACCCAGCTCGGCCGGCTCGCGCCGGCTCGACTTGGCCAGCACGGTTGCCACCGCAGAGCGCCATTGGTCCACATCGGTGGGTGTCTGCACAGCCATCAGGCTAAATGATGTCCGTCACGTCGGTGTCGCGAGGTGATCTGGCCGTGCCCGTACTGTGGGGAGTCGTGAAACCCGTCGTCAGCGCGTTGCGCGCCGTGCCGGCCACGGTGCTCGCGACCCTGCGGACGGTGCCTCCCGCCCGGTTGGCGGCCATGCTGATCACGATTGTGATTCTCGTCGCAGTCGCACTTGCGGTGCCCCTGCCCACTGCGGTGCAGCTGCGCGACTGGGCGACGTCCGTCGGACCCTGGTTCCCGCTGGCGTTCCTGGCCGCGCACGTCGTCGTCACCGTGTTCCCTTTCCCGCGAACGGCATTCACGCTGGCGGCCGGGCTGCTGTTCGGCCCGTACCTCGGCATCCCGATCGCGGTGGTGGCGAGCACGCTGAGCGCGGTCCTCGCGGTTCTGCTCGTCCGTGCGGCGGGCTGGCAGCTCAGCAGGCTGGTCAGCCATCCGAAGGTGGACGCGCTCGACACCCGGCTGCGCGAGCGCGGCTGGGTCGCCGTGATGGCGATGCGCATGATCCCCGCCGTGCCGTTCTCGGTCCTCAACTACGCCGCGGGCGCATCGGCGGTGCGGCTGCTGCCCTACACACTGGCCACGGTCGCGGGCCTGCTGCCCGGCACCGCCGCCGTCGTCATCCTCGGCGACGCGCTGACCGGAAACGTCAGCCCGCTGCTGTTCGTGGTGTCGCTGTGCACCGCCGCGCTCGGGGTGGCCGGCCTCATCTACGAGGTGCGGACGCATCGGCGCACGGCGGACCGTGCACCGTCATCGCCCCGAACAGCGCCAGCAGCGACGACGCCGCCGCCAGCCCCGGACTCCAATCCTTCGCCCTGATGTGCGCCGAGACGGCGAGCGTGAAGTACACCGTCAGCATGAAGGTGGTCAGCCGGGCGAGTGCCGGGAACCGGTAGACCCCCAGCAGCCCCACCGCCGAGGCTCCTTTGACCACCGGCAACACCGGACGCAGTTCTTCGGCGAGGCCGACGTCGTCGAGTGCCTTGCGGACCGGCGCGATGGGTCCGATGCACGCCAGCGCATCACCGGCCTGCATCGCGGCGAGCACCGCGTAGGTGCGCCGGGAGCCGAGCAGGCCTGCCGCGCTCATCGTCTACTCCGCGGCGCCGTGCCGCGGCGCCGCCGCCGGCGGTTGCGTGTAGTCGGTCGCAGGGGGCTGCGCCTGCTGGGACAGTGGCGGGTATTGCGGCGGTGCGTCCAGCGAGCCGGCCACCGGGGTGCGCGCCTCGGCGACCGCCTGCGCGACGGCCTGCGCGATCTCCGGATCGGTCTGGGTGTTGAACCACTCGGCCACCTCGGCGGAGTCGTCCTCCGGTGCGGGCAGGTCCTCCTCCACCGGGGAGGGGGTGTATCGGAAGACGCCGTCGGAGCCGGGTGCGCCGAGCATCTTGGTGAAGCCCTCCAGCGCGGAGCCGAAATCGCTTGGCACCAGCCACACCTTGTTGGCCTCGCCCTTGGCCATCTGCGGCAGCGTCTGCAGGTACTGGTACGCCAGCATCTCGGGAGTGGGGCGGCCCCGCTTGATCGCGGCGAACGTCTTCTCGATGGCCTTGGCCTGGCCCTGCGCCTGCAGGTACTGCGCGGCGCGTTCACCCTGGGCGCGCAGCATCCGGGACTGCCGGTCGGCCTCGGCGGCGAGGATCGCGGCCTGCTTGGCCCCCTCGGCCGCGAGGATCTGCGCCTGCTTCTGGCCTTCGGCCTGCTTGATCGACGCCTCCCGGTTGCCTTCCGCGGTGAGGATCATCGCCCGCTTCTCGCGGTCGGCGCGCATCTGCTTCTCCATCGAGTCCTGGATGGACGGCGGCGGATCGATGCTGCGCAGCTCCACCCGCGCCACCCGCAGACCCCATCGGCCGGTGGCCTCGTCGAGCACCCCGCGCAGCTGCCCGTTGATCGAGTCCCGCGAGGTCAGGGTCTGCTCGAGCGTCATGCCGCCCACGACGTTGCGCAGCGTCGTGGTGGTCAGCTGTTCGACACCGACGATGTAGTTGCTGATCTGGTACACGGCGGCCTGCGGGTTGGTGACCTGGAAGTACACCACCGTGTCGATGTTGACCGTCAGGTTGTCCTCGGTGATCACCGGCTGGGGCGGGAACGACACCACCCGTTCTCGCAGATCCACCCGCGCGCGGATCTTGTCCACGAACGGCAACAGCAGCGTCAGCTGACCCGACACCGTCTTGCTGTAGCGGCCGAGCCGCTCGATCACCGCGGCCTCCGCCTGCGGGATCAGCGCCACCGACTTCGCGACGATGATGATGGCGAACACCACCAGCACTCCGAGCAGGACCAGGCCTGCCACCGCACCTTCCACCGGGGACTCCTCACTCAGACGATCTTGGACACGACCGCGGTGGCTCCGTCGATGTGCACGACGGTCACGTGGTCGCCAGGTTCGTAGACATCGTTCTCGTTGTAGGGCCGCGCCGTCCAGATCTCGCCGTCGAGCTTGACCTGGCCCGCGTGCCGGGCGACCTGGTCCAGCACCAGCGCACTCTTGCCCTCCAGCGCCCTGACCGGCTCGGGCAGCCCGGTGCCGGCGTTCATCCTGCGCCGCAGCGCCGGGCGCACCCCGACCAGCAGCAGCAACGCCACCACCAGGAAGACCAGCCCGTCGGCCCACACCGGCCAGTCCAGCAGCCAACTCGATCCGGCGGCCGCGAGCGCGCCACCGCTGAGCATCAGCAGGAACAGGTCGCCGGTCAGCGCCTCGGCCCCGGCCAACGCCAATGCTGCGATCAGCCAGATCAGCGGTACGGGCATGGCGCCAGCCTAGCGCGCAGGTCCCCTCGCGAGCGGCTAACAACTACACTGCAGCCATCATGTGGTGTCCCAGTGTTTCGCTGTCGGTGTGGGCCAACTCCTGGCTGGCCGGCGCTGCTGCGCCCGACGACGTCCTGGATGCGTTATCCCAATGGACGCCAACGCATTCGGTGACGGCTTACGATTCCGTCGCCGCCGAGCGGACCGGGCTGCCGTGGCCGGATCTGGACAATGCCGGAGCGATGTCACTGCTGCAGACGATGCGCACGGTGGCCCGCGCGGCCGGGGTGCAGCCTTCGATCGCCCTCGCGTTGCCGGTGCCCGGCGACGTCCGCGGCCTGCCACCGGGAACCCAGTTCGGGCGCGACGCGATCGCGGCGGGCGAGGCGATCATCGTCGGGGACGCCGGCGCCGCGATCGGTATGGTCCCCGACTTCGAATACCCGGACGACTATGCGGACTCCCCCGACGGCGACGACTACGAGTTCGAGCCCGAACTGTGCGGATTGTCCTGGACGGTCTATTCGCTCGATAAACTGCCGGTGACCGCCCCCAGCGATCTCGGCGGCGCCGAGTACACGCTGCGCGACGCGGTGCGCTCGGCCGCCGACGCACTCGGTGCGCTGCGGGCCGGAGCGTCGGGCGCCGACGTCGCCGATCCGCGCAGGCTCGTCGAGCAGGTTCTCGAACCGACTCGGGCGCACCGCATCCCCGATCACGCCCCGGTGCGTGCGGTACGGGTGCTCGAGAACGCCGCGCACGTGGACGCGATCATCACCGTCAGCTCGGGACTGATCCCGATCGGTCTGCAGAGCTCCTCTGAGGTTCAGCTCGCCAGCGACGCCCTGCGCCCGTTGGCCGGGGTGGTCCGTTCGGCGCGACTGGCCGCCGTGGACGCGATCCTGCAGTCCGCCTGGCGGGGTTAGGAACTGCTGCACGCAGCGGTGCACAGCGCGCCGTTGACGCTGCAGCCGTAGCCCGGCACCGGGTCGGGGCCGTCGACACGGGCCGCGGGCAACCCGCGCTGCAGTTCGTCCATCAGATCGACTGCCAGCCGGGCGAATCCGGGGCTGCTGTTCGGTGTCGACGCGCGCGCCAGGGCGATCCCCGCCTCGGCGGCCTGCTCGGCCAGTTCGGTGTCGAGATCCCACACCACCTCGATGTGGTCGGCGACGAAACCCACCGGGCAGACGATCACCGCCTTCGACCCGTCGCGCGCCAGTGCGTCGAGGTGATCGCCCACATCGGGCTCCAGCCACGGCACCTGCGGCGGGCCCGACCGGGACTGCCACACCTGGTCGAAGTCCTGGTAGCCGGCCGCGGCAGCGACGAGTCGCGAGGTGTAGCCGACCTGACGTTCGTAGAGGTCCGGGCCGCACCGAGACGCGGCGCGCAGCGGAATCGAGTGCGCGGTGAACACCAGGCGGGCCTCATCGCGCAGTTTCTCCGGCAGGGTCGCCGCGGCGTCGCGGATCGCGTCGGCGAACATCGCGATCAGCAGCGGGTGGTCGAAGTACTGGCGAAGCTTCGTCAGTTCCGGCGCTTCCGGGCCGACGGCGGTGCGGGCCCGGGTGATGTCCTCCTGATACTGCGTGCAGCCCGAGTAGCCGCCCCACGCGGAGGTGGAGAACACCGCGGCCCGGCGAATACCGTTGTCGCGCATGTGCGCAACGGTGTCCTCGACGAAGGGTTCCCAGTTGCGGTTGCCGAAGTAGACCGGCACCTCCATGCCGCGCCGGGCCAGCTCGGCCTCGATCTGCACGATCAGGTCGCGATTGATCCCGTTGATCGGTGACACACCACCGAAATGCAGATAGTGCTCGGCGACGCTGGCCAACCGCTCGCGCGGGATACCCCGCCCCATGGTGACGTTCTCGAGGAACGGCATCACCTGCTCGGGCCCCTCGGGTCCGCCGAAGGACAGGAGCAGCAGCGCATCGAAAGCGCCGGCCGTAGTCATTGGTTCCTCGCGCGAGCGCTCGTCACAGCAGCTGGGTGCTCGCTCCACCGTCGGCGAAGATCACGGTGCCCGTGGTGGCCGGCAGCCAGTCGGACAGCAGCGCGCACACGGTCCGCGCGACCGGAGTCGGATCCTTCATGTTCCACCCCAGCGGTGCGCGCTGATCCCAGCCCTCCTCGAGCAGCTGCATCTGCGCGCCGGCCTCCTCGCCGAGCGCACCACCGACGATGGCGCTCATCGCCAACGTCCGGATCGGGCCGGCAGCAACGAGATTGGAGCGCACCCCGACCTTACCCGCCTCGCGCGCGACGAATCGGTTCACCGACTCCAGCGCGCTCTTGGCGACCGTCATCCAGTTGTAGGCCGGCATGGCCCGGGTCGGGTCGAAGTCCATGCCGACGATGCCGCCTCCGGGGTTCATGATCGGCAGCACGGCCTTGGCCAGCGACGCGTACGAGAAGGCGGAGATGTGGATGCCCTTGGCGACGTCCTCGTAGGGCGCGTCGAAGAAGGGGTTGATGCCCATGCCGGTCTGCGGCATGAAGCCGATGGAGTGCACCACACCGTCGAGCTTGTTGCCTTCACCGATCTCCGCGGTGACCCGATCGGCCAGCGAGTCGAGGTGCTCGGTGTTCTGCACGTCGAGCTCGATCAGCGGCGCCGGATTCGGCAGCCGGTCGGCGATGCGGCGGATGAGCTTCATCCGGTCGAACCCGGTCAGCACCAGCTCGGCGCCCGCCTCCTGCGCCACCTTGGCGATGTAGAACGCGATCGAGCTGTCGGTGATGATCCCCGTGACGAGGATCCGTTTTCCGTCGAGAAGGCCTGCCATGTTCACCTGTCCTGTTCTGTCCTAGTGGCCCATGCCCATGCCGCCGTCGACCGGGATCACCGCACCGGAGATGTAGCCGGCGTCCTCGGAAGCCAGGAAGCTGACCACGCCGGCGACCTCGGCGGCGGTGCCGACCCGCTTGGCGGGAATGAACTCCAACGCGCCCTTCTGGATTCGTTCGTCGAGTGCGCGGGTCATATCGGTGTCGATGTAGCCGGGAGCCACCACGTTGGCGGTGACACCGGCCTTGGACACCTCGCGGGCGATCGAGCGGGCCATGCCGATCAACCCCGCCTTGGAGGCGGCGTAGTTGGCTTGATTGCCGATGCCCCAGGTGCCCGAGACAGATCCGATGAAGATCATCCGGCCGAATCGGTTGCGCTGCATCGTGCGGGCGGCCCGCTGTGCCACCCGGAAGGCGCCGGTGAGGTTCGCGTCGATGACGGTCTGGAACTTCTCCTCGGTCATCCGCATGAGGAAGGCGTCGGCCGCCACACCCGCGTTGGACACCAGCACCTCGACCGCGCCCTGGTGCTCCTCGACCTGCTTGAACGCGCGGTCGACGGACTCGCTGTCGGTGACGTCGCACTCGACGCCGAACAGTCCGTCAGGGACGCCCGACCCGCGGTGGGTCACGGCAACCTTGTGCCCGTCGGCCGCGAGGCGCTGCGCGATGGCCAGACCGATACCCCGGTTGCCACCGGTCACCAGCACCGAGCGGGACACGAATTCCGGCCGGGTCGAAGTCATGCCCGTCAACTTAGTCGGTGCGGTCGGCTTGTCACCAAACGCCCCACTCAGGTGGGCAGCCTGCGGTTGATCAGTAGCGCGGCCAGCGCGGCGCCGGCGAGTACGAGGGCGCCCAGCCGCAGCCAGCCCACGCTCGCATCTCCCTTGATGGTCTCGTAGCCGATCTGTTCCTGCAGGTTGGTGAACACTTCCTTGAGCTGTTCGAGGCTCGACGCGGTGAACGCGTCGCCGCCGGACAGGTCGGCGATCTTCTTGAGCATCTCGTCGTCGACGGGCACGGGCTGACGCTGGTCGTTGATCTCGACGTAGCCGTAGGGCGTGCCGAACGACACCGTCGAGATCGGGACGCCCTGGTCCTTGGCGGTCCGCGCCGCGGTGTAGGCGCCCTTCGGGTTGTCCGGGTTCGACGGAACCGTCTCCTTGCCGTCGGACATCAGCACGACGCGCGCGGGCGGGGGTTCGTCCCCACCGCCGATGACGGCGCCGACGGTCGCGACCGCCTGCAGCGCGGTGAAGATGCCTTCACCGGTCGCGGTCCGGTCGGCCAGCTGCAGCTTGTCGATCGCGTTCTTGGTCGCCTCTCGGTTGGTGGTCGGCGAGACGAGAACGGTGGCGGTACCGGCGTAGGAGATCAAGCCCAGGTTGATGCCGGGGGTCAGCTGGTCGGCGAACTGCTTGGCCGCCTCCTGGGCGGCCGCGAGCCGGTTGGGGGCGACGTCGGTGGCGCGCATGGACTGCGAGACGTCGATGACGAGCATCACCACCGCGCGGTTGCGCGGGATACGCACGTCGTGGGTCGGTCCGGCCATCGCGACGGTGAAGAACGTCAGCGAGAGGATCAGCAGGATCGCGGGCAGGTGGCGCAACCGGCTGGGCCGCTTGGGCGCCACACTCTCGAGCAGCTCCATGTTGGCGAAGCGCAGCATCCGCCGCTGCCGGGACAGCTGCACCACGATGTAGAGCCCGATGAGACCGAGCACCACGAGGAAGAACAGAAAGAACCACGGGTGTTCGAAGCCCGACAGCGACATCGGTCCGAGCAACGGTAAAGTCATGTCCTACTTGTCTTTTCGTCGTTTCGTACGGCTACCGGGCCGCGAGGGCGCCGCGGCGCCGGCTCGCGACGAACCGCACCACATCGGCGATCCAGTCGCGGTCGGTGCGCAACGTCAGCAGCGGTGCGTCGCACCGGCGCAGCGTACGCGCCACATCGGCACGATGGGCTGCAGCGGCCTTCTCGAAATCGGTGCGCAGCTGTTCGTCGATGGTGAACTCACGGGTCCGGCCCGTCTCGGTGTCCTGCAGCACGACATCGCCGACCGGAGGCAGCTCGACGTCGCGCGGATCGAGGATCTCGATGCCGAGCACCTCGTGGCGTCCCGCGATGGCCCGCAGCGGGCGCATCCAGTTGATCGGCCCGAGGAAGTCGCTGATGATCACCGCCATGCCGCGGCGGCGCTCCGGCCTGCGCAGCGCGTCGATCGCCGCCGCCAGATCGCCGCGGACTCCGACCGGTGCGCGCGGGATGGTGGCGATCGCCCGTAGCAGCTCCTGCTCGTGCATGCGACCCGAGAGGGCGGGCACGCGACGCGTCGTCTCGCCGTTGGAGATGATGGCGCCGATCCGATTGCCGCCGCCGCTGTTGAGGAACGCGATCGACGCCGCGGCGGCCACCGCGAGGTCCCGCTTCTCGCACCCGGTCGTGCCGAAGTCGAGGCTGGCGGACACGTCGACCACCAGCCAGGTCTCCAACTCGCGGTCGGCGATCATCTGCCGAACGTGCGGGTGGGTCGTGCGGGCGGTGACCGACCAGTCCATCCGGCGCACGTCGTCGCCGGGCTGATAGATCCGCGACTCCCCCGGTTCGGACCCCGGCCCCGGCAGCAGACCGAGGTGGTCGCCGTGGAGCACACCGTCGAGCTTGCGGCGGACCGTGAGCTCCAGCTTGCGCAGCGCCGCCGTCAGCGCCGGGTCGCGGATCTCCCCGCGCTTCATCGACGGCAGGTCGACGGTGCGGCCGGACGACGAAATGGGAGCCACCTGGTCAGCGGCCGTTCGCCGCGGCCGCTCCGGCCGGGACGACGGGTGGAGCCGAATGACCCTGCTGCGGAATGGCATTCACCTGCGGCAGCGCCACGGTCTGCAGGATGCGGTTGACCACCGTCTCGGCGGAGATCTCATCGGCCAGCGCGTCGTAGGTGAGCACCAGGCGGTGGCGCAGGACGTCGGGGATGACCTCGACGACGTCCTGCGGGATCACGTAGTCGCGGCCACGGACCAGCGCCAGCGCGCGGGCCGCGGCGATGATGCCCAGTGAGGCACGCGGCGAGGCGCCGTAGGCGATCCACGCCTTGGCGTCGGGCATGCCGAACTTCTCCGGCTCGCGCGTTGCGGTGACCACACGCACCACGTAGTCGACCAGCGCGTGATGCACGAAGTTGTTCGCCGCGACGTCCTGGAGGCGCTGCAGGTCGCCGGTGTTGAGGATCTGCTTGGGCTCCGGCGGCTTGACGCCCATCCGGTAGATGATCTCGCGCTCTTCCTCCGGCGTCGGGTAGTCGACGTTGAGCTTGAACAGGAAGCGGTCGCGCTGCGCCTCGGGGAGTTGGTAGACGCCCTCCTGCTCGATCGGGTTCTGCGTGGCCATCACCAGGAACGGGCTGGGCAGCGGGAACGTCTTGCCGCCGATGGAGATCTTGCGCTCGGCCATCACCTCGAGCAGTGCCGACTGCACCTTGGCGGGCGCACGGTTGATCTCGTCGGCGAGCAGGAAGTTGACCACCACGGGCCCGAGCTCGATGTCGAACTCCTCCTTGCCCTGCCGGTAGATCCGGGTGCCGATGATGTCGGTGGGCACCAGGTCGGGGGTGAACTGGATACGCGCGAACGTGCCGCCGACGACCTTGGCGAACGTCTCGACGGCCAGCGTCTTGGCCACGCCGGGCACACCCTCGAGCAGCACGTGCCCCTTGGCCAGCAATCCGACGAGCATGCGCTCGACGAGCTGGTCCTGGCCCACGATGATCCGCTTGACCTCGAAGATCGCCCGCTCCAGCGTGTGCACCTCGTGCTGCAGGCCGCCATTTGTCTGCGCGGGAGCCGACGGGGCGGGAGCGGCGTGCGCGCCTGCGGAGTAGCCCTGGCCCTGGCCCGGCGCCTGTCCGGGGAATCCTCCAGAGCCCTGCGGCGGCCCACTCGGTGAGGTCATCAACGTTCCTTCCACATGCGCAGTACCTGCTGGTCTGTGCGGCGCCGGCCGAAGTTGACCGGACACCCGCCGTCAACTATTCCAGGCGCCTCGGAATCCGTCGACGCCGCCCGAATTAACTCAGCCGCTACTCAGGATTCGATGATGCGCGCCGCATAGGGCTGCATGCCCGAGGTCCGCACCGGACTCACGGTCACTTTGCCGGCGCTACCCGAGGCCTCGAGCATCTTGCCGCCGCCGAGGTACATCGCGACGTGCTGGCTGCCGCCGGGACCCCAGAACAGCAGGTCGCCGCGCTTGGCCTGGGAGATGGGCACCTTGCGGCCGGTGTTGTACTGATCGCCGGAGTACTTCGGGATCAGCACACCGACTCCGGCGTACGAGAATTGGGTGAAGCCCGAACAGTCGTACCCGACGGTGTTGGCGCCCGAGTCGATGCCGCGGCTGGGTCCGGTGGGCTTGCCGCCGCCCCACGAGTACGGCACCCCCATCTGGCTGCCGCCGCGCCGGATGACGTACTCGATGGCCGCCGGCCCGCGGACGACGCCGGGCGCGACGCTGGTCGGGTCAGCGGGTGCAAGGCCGAGGCTCTGCAGGAACTTGTGCCCGAGGTTCATCGTGACCTGGGTGGCCTGCGCGGTGGCGGCCAGCGACGCGTTGGCGATGGCGAGCGGATCACCGGGGGCGCCGGCGCTGATCAGTTTGGGCAGCGTGGGATCCCACTGCCCGGCCTCCGGCTGGGCAGTAGCGGGCGAGGCCGCGCCGATCAGCACCGCGACCGCGGCGGCGAGCGAGACGACAAGGCGACGCAGCGTGATCACCACTCGATCATTCGGGTCACGAACGGCGTCATGCCGCTGGTACGCACCGGGGAGATCTTGACCACCGAACCGGTGTAGGGGGCCTCCAGCATCTGCCCGTTGCCGAGGTACATCGCGACGTGCTGGCTGGCGTTGGGGCCGTAGAAGATCATGTCGCCGCGCCGCATCTGCGCCGACGGCACCTTGCGCCCGGCGTTGTACTGCGAGCCCGAGTAGTGGTCGAGCTTGATGCCGACGCCGGCGAACATGTACAGCATCAGGCCCGAGCAGTCGAAGCCCACCGTGCCCGCGCCGGAGTCGATGCCGCGGCTCGGACCCGCGGCGTTGCCACCGCCCCAAGAGTAGGGCACACCCAACTGCGACATGCCGCGCTTGATCACGTACTCCGTGGCCTGCGGGCCGTTCGCGACGGGGATCGCGCCGTTCGTGATACCCGTCGGGGTCGGCAGCAGGCCGATGCTCTGCAGGAACTTGCGGCCGAGGTTCTGGGTCACCTCCACCGAGGTGGTGATGATCTTCAGGACCGCGTTGATGATCTGGATCGGGTCGCCGGAGACGAACGCGCTCGGGATCTGGGGCAGGGTCATGTCCCATGCGGTGTCGCGGTTGCCGGTACTGGGGTCGACATCCCAGTTCGGGTTGGCGCCCGACGGTGCCGGCTTGGCTCCCGCCCCTGCCGACCCGCCACCCGCGGCGGGCGACGACGGCGCCGAAAGCACTTGCGCCTGCTGGAGTTTCGCCTGGGCCTGGGCCCGCTCGGCGGTGAGTCGGTCGAGCTCGCTCTGCTGATCCTTGAAGGTCTGCTGGGCGTTGGTCAGTGCGTCGACCGCGCTGCGCTGGCTCGTCTCGGCGGCCTTGACCGCATCGTCGGCCTGCTGCTTGGCCAACCGCGCGGCAGACTCCTTGTTCACCTGCTCGGTGCGGGCCCGCGCCAGATCGGTCATGACTTTCTGGGAGCTCAGCGACAGCGCCTGCCCGGTGGCCGCGGTGTTGAGGATGTCGGCCGGATCCTTGGCGGTCAGGTAGGAACTCGACGGGCCGTTGACGTACATCGCGGCGGCGAATTCGTTGAAGCGGCCCTGCGCGGCGTCGATTGCCGCGTCGGCCTCTTTGACCCCGACCGCGCTGGCGTCGACCTGCTGCTGCGCCTTCTCGGCGTTCTCGCGTGCGGTGGCCACATCGAGGATCGCCTTGTTCACGCTCTCCTGCTGCGTCTGGATCGCCGCGCCGAGATCTTGCAGCTTCTGGTTGACGTTGGCCACCTCGGTGACGAGTTGGGCCAGGTCACCGTTGCCGGGTTGCGCTTGGGCGAGGTGCGGCGTCGTCATCACCATGCCGAACGCCAGCGACACCGCGCACAACCGGGTGGCGGGCGCGCCGCCAAGGGGGCGTCTCATTCGACTCAGGTCTCCTCAGGCTTTGCGCAGAAGTCACACAATGCACAACTGCAACTACAGGCACCGATTGCACCGTACGTCACATCTGACGCTAAAGAAACTTTAGCCACAAATTACAACAATGTAATTGCAATGGGCGTTATCAAACAGTGATGTTTGAATTAACGCGTGAGGCGGCTATTCCTCAATCGCTGCTGGTGGAGGCTGCGCTGGAGTCGGTCGACCGTTTGCCGTATTTCTGCAGCATGCGGGTCGCGACAGCGGCGATCAGCACCAGGAATACGAGCACAATCGTGAATGCTGTCCACGAAAAGTGCGGAGTGGTCAGCTCCCCCAGGAAATTCTTCGACGACTGCACCGGATCGCCGGTTCGGGCCAGGTCCTGGCCCGCCTCCAGCGTCGACCGGTCGAGCTGCGGACCGTAGGTGCCGGCGAAGGAGGGACTGAGCGCCAGCACCGTGGATCCGGGGTTCGCAGCACCGACGACGGTGGCGATGTCGCGCAGCGGGGTGTCGATCGGCGGGTTGTTCGCGATGACGACGATCTTGAGGTCGATGCCCTGTTGCTTCGCGTCTTCGACGACCTCGCGCAGCGCCGGCACGTCCGCCTGATCGGCGGGCGGCACGCTGATGCCGTCGTCCTTGACGTCGGCCTGAACCTGATCCATGTCGATCTCCGGCGGTATGTACGCCGGCAGGAACGGAATCACCTGCGGTCCGGTCACACGAGCACGGTACGCGACCCCCGAGGGTGGCGTAGCGCGCACACACCGACAAGACTGGAGGCCACCGTGGGATTCAATACAGGACAAGCGTACTGTTAAGGTGACAAACGCCGCCGACACAGCCCGTCGCGGCGATGATCAAGCCGGGAGTTGATGTGAGCAGCAAGAATTCATCCGTGAACTCGTTCGGAGCGAAAGACACGCTCGAGGTCGGAGACCGTAGCTACGAGATCTACCGTCTGGATGCCGTACCCGGCACCGAGAAGCTGCCCTACAGTCTCAAAGTCCTCGCCGAGAACCTGCTGCGCACCGAGGACGGCACCAACATCACCAAGGACCACATCGACGCGATCGCGAACTGGGACCCGTCGGCCGACCCCAGCATCGAGATCCAGTTCACCCCCGCGCGGGTGATCATGCAGGACTTCACCGGCGTGCCGTGCATCGTGGACCTGGCCACCATGCGCGAGGCCGTCGGCGATCTGGGCGGCGACCCGCAGAAGGTGAATCCGCTCGCTCCGGCGGACCTGGTGATCGACCACTCGGTGATCGCCGACCTGTTCGGCACCGCAAACGCCTTCGAGCGCAACGTCGAGATCGAATACGAGCGCAACGGCGAGCGCTACCAGTTCCTGCGCTGGGGTCAGGGCGCGTTCGACGACTTCAAGGTCGTGCCGCCCGGCACCGGCATCGTGCACCAGGTCAACATCGAGTACCTGGCCAGCGTCGTGATGGACCGCGACGGGGTGGCCTACCCGGACACATGTGTGGGCACCGACAGCCACACCACCATGGAGAACGGCCTCGGCGTGCTGGGCTGGGGCGTGGGCGGCATCGAGGCCGAGGCCGCGATGCTCGGCCAGCCGGTGTCGATGCTCATCCCCCGCGTGGTCGGCTTCAAGCTGACCGGCGAGCGGCGTGCCGGCGTGACGGCGACCGACGTGGTGCTGACCGTCACCGAGATGCTGCGCAAGCACGGCGTGGTGGGCAAGTTCGTCGAGTTCTACGGCGACGGCGTCGCCGAGGTGCCGCTGGCCAACCGCGCCACCCTGGGCAACATGAGCCCCGAGTTCGGCTCCACCGCAGCCATCTTCCCGATCGACGAGGTGACCATCGACTACCTGCGGATGACCGGCCGCAACGAGCAGCAGCTCGCGCTGGTCGAGGCCTACGCCAAAGCACAGGGCATGTGGCACGACCCGAGCCGGGAGCCGAAGTTCTCGGAGTACATCGAACTCGACCTGTCCGACGTGGTGCCCTCGATCGCGGGACCCAAGAGGCCGCAGGACCGCATCGCCCTCGACGACGCGAAGTCGGCGTTCCGCAAAGACATCCACAACTACGTCGGCGAGGAGAAGGAACAGGGCGAGTACTCCAAGCTCGATGAGGCGGTCGACGAGACGTTCCCCGGAAGCGATCCGATTGCGCTGTCGTCCGGCAACGGCGGCACACCGCCGCGGCACTCGGCGGCCGAGGGCGCCGAGGGCCGGCCGACCAATCCGGTGAAGGTCACCTCCGAGGAGCGCGGCGAGTTCATCCTCGACCACGGCGCCGTCACGATCGCCGCCATCACGTCGTGCACCAACACCTCCAACCCGGAGGTCATGCTCGGCGCCGCGCTGCTGGCCAAGAACGCCGTCGACAAGGGCCTGACCAGCAAGCCCTGGGTCAAGACCACGATGGCCCCCGGCTCGCAGGTGGTCACCGAGTACTACGAGAAGGCCGGACTGTGGCCCTATCTGGAGAAGCTGGGCTTCTTCCTGGTCGGCTACGGCTGCACCACCTGCATCGGCAACAGCGGGCCGCTGCCGGAGGAGGTCAGCAAGGCGGTCAACGACAACGACCTGTCGGTGACCGCGGTGCTGTCGGGCAACCGCAATTTCGAGGGCCGCATCAACCCCGACGTGAAGATGAACTACCTGGCCTCCCCGCCGCTGGTGATCGCCTACGCGCTGGCGGGCACCATGGACTTCGACTTCGAGACCGAGCCGCTCGGTCAGGACGAGTCCGGCAACGACGTGTTCCTCAAAGACATCTGGCCCACCCAGCAGGACATCAACGACACCATCGCCAACGCGATCAACACCGAGATGTTCGTGAAGAACTACTCCGATGTGTTCAAGGGCGACGAGCGCTGGCGCAATCTGCCGACGCCCAGCGGCGACACGTTCGAGTGGGACCAGGACTCGACCTACGTGCGCAAGCCCCCGTACTTCGACGGCATGCCCGCCGAGCCGGAGCCGGTCACCGACATCCACGACGCCAGAGTGCTTGCGCTGCTGGGCGATTCGGTGACCACCGACCACATCTCCCCTGCCGGCAGCATCAAGCCGGGGACGCCTGCCGCCCAGTATCTGGAGTCCCACGGCGTGGAGAAGAAGGACTACAACTCCTACGGTTCGCGGCGCGGCAACCACGAGGTGATGATCCGCGGCACCTTCGCCAACATCCGGCTGCGCAACCAGCTGCTCGACGACGTCTCGGGCGGCTACACCCGCGACTTCACCAACGGCGGCGAGCAGGCGTTCATCTACGACGCGGCGCAGAACTATGCGGCGCAGAACATTCCACTGGTGGTGCTCGGCGGCAAGGAGTACGGCTCGGGCTCGTCTCGCGACTGGGCCGCCAAGGGCACCAGCCTGCTCGGAGTGCGGGCGGTCATCGCCGAGTCGTTCGAGCGGATCCACCGCTCGAACCTGATCGGCATGGGCGTGATCCCGCTGCAGTTCCCCAACGGAGAATCAGCGTCGAGTCTCCGACTCGACGGCACCGAGACGTTCGAGATCACCGGGATCGAGGCGCTCAACGAGGGCAAGACGCCCAAGACCGTGCATGTGAAGGCGACCAAGCAGGGTGGGGACCCGGTCGAGTTCGACGCGGTCGTGCGCATCGACACCCCCGGCGAGGCGGACTACTACCGCAACGGCGGCATCCTGCAGTACGTGCTGCGCAACATGCTGAAGTCCTAGCAGCCATGCCGAGGGTGACCGACGATCATCTGGCGGCGCGCCGTCGTCAGATTCTCGACGGCGCCCGGCGGTGCTTCGCCGAGTACGGATACGACAGGGCAACCGTGCGGCGGCTCGAGCAGACGATCGGGCTCTCGCGCGGCGCCATCTTCCATCACTTCCGCGACAAGGACACGCTGTTCTTCGAACTGGCGCGTGAGGACGCGGAGCGGATGGCCGATGTGGCGGCGCGCGAGGGCTTGATCCAGGTGATGCGGGACATGCTGGCCGCACCCGATCAATTCGATTGGCTGGCAACGCGGTTGGAGATCGCTCGCAAACTGCGCAACGATCCGGCCTTCAGCCGCGGCTGGTCGGAACGGTCAGCGGAGTTGACCGCGGCCACCGCGGAACGGCTGCGCCGCCAGAAGCAGGCCGGACGCCTGCGTGACGACGTGCCCGGCGAGGTGCTGCGGACCTATCTGGAACTGGTGCTGGACGGGCTGGTCGCACGGCTCGCCTCCGGCGACGACCCCGAACGGCTCGGGGCCGTCCTGGATCTGGTCGAGGATTCCGTCCGTCAGCGCTGAGTCACCCGTCTGCGGTGATTGGGCCCGCCGCGGCTGCGCATCGTCGCACCCGCTTCCCGCAGCATGCTGTGCACCGAACCGTAGGAGTGGCCGGTCGTGGCCACCAGGGTCCGAATGCTGGCTCCCCCCTCGTAGGCGCTGCGGAGCTCGGTGATGAGCTGATCCCTGTCTTTGCCGTTCTTCTTCATTGACGCCCTCCCGCGCTGTGCAGGACCCGCATACCCAGCGCCGGAAGCGTTGAACCCGATCAGGCCAGCTCGATCAATTCCCGGTATTCATCGGACCAGAAGTCCTCGGTGCCGTCGGGAAGCAGGACCACCCGCTGCGGCTCCAGCGCCTCGGCTGCGCCCGGATCGTGGGTCACCAGTACCACCGCGCCTGCGTAGCTGCGCAGCGCGTCGAGCACCTGCTCGCGCGAGGCAGGATCGAGGTTGTTGGTCGGCTCGTCGAGCAGCAGCACGTTGGCCGTCGACGCGACCAGCCCGGCCAGCGCCAGCCGGGTCTTCTCGCCGCCGGACAGCGTGCCCGCGGGTTGCTCGAGCTGGGCGCCGCTGAACATGAACGCTCCCAGCAGGCCGCGCAGGTCCTGTTCCCCGGTGTCGGGAGCGGCGTGGCGGATGTTCTCCCACACCGACGCCATGTTGTCGAGGGTGTCGTGCTCCTGGGCGAAGTACCCGATCTTGAGCCCGTGCCCAGGTTCCAGCCCGCCGGCGTCCGGCTTCTCCACCCCGGCGAGCAGGCGCAGCAGCGTGGTCTTGCCGGCGCCGTTGAGGCCGAGCACGACGACGCGCGACCCGCGGTCGATGGCCAGGTCGAGGCCGGTGAAGATCTCCAGCGAGCCGTAGGTCTTGGTCAGCCCCTTGGCGATCAGCGGGGTCTTGCCGCACGGAGCCGGCGTCGGGAACTTGATGCGCGCCACCTTGTCGGCGACCCGCTCGTCGTCAAGCTCGGCGATCATCCGCTCGGCGCGGCGCAACATGTTCTGCGCGGCAACGGCTTTGGTGGCCTTGGCGCCCATCTTGGCCGCCTGGGCGCGCAGTGCCCCCGCCTTCTTCTCGGCGTTCGCGCGTTCGCGGCGCCGCCGCTGTTCGTCGGTGGCGCGGGCGTCGAGGTACTTCTGCCAGCCCATGTTGTACACGTCGACCTCGCCGCGGACCGCGTCGAGGAACCACACCCGGTTCACGACGTCGGAGAGCAGGCTGACGTCGTGACTGATCACCACCAGGCCGCCGGCGTGGCTCTGCAGGAAGGTGCGCAGCCAGCCGATCGAGTCGGCGTCGAGGTGGTTGGTGGGCTCGTCGAGCAAGAGCGTGGTGTCCGAGCCGGAACCGGTGTCCGACGCGGCGAACAGGATGCGCGCGAGTTCGACCCGACGCCGCTGGCCACCCGAGAGGGTGCGCAGCGGCTGGGTCAGGACGCGGTCGGGCAGTCCGAGGCTCGCACAGATCCGGCCCGCTTCGCTCTCGGCCGCGTAGCCGCCCAGAGCGGCGAAGCGTTCCTCGAGCTGACCGTACCGGCGCACCGCCTTGTCGCGGGCCGCGTCGTCGGCGACCTCGGCCATCAGCGCCTGCTGCTTCTCCAGCTCCGACAGCAGCGTGTCGAGCCCGCGCGCCGACAGCACCCGGTCGCGGGCCAGCTGGTCGAGGTCCCCTTCTTTGGGATCCTGGGGCAGGTATCCGATCTCGCCGGAGCGGCTGATCGTTCCGGCATAGGGCTCGCCCTCACCGGCGAGGATGCGCATCGTGGTGGTCTTGCCGGCGCCGTTGCGGCCGACCAGCCCGATCCGGTCACCCGGTTGCACGCGCAGCGCCGCTCCCTCGATCGCGAGCAGCGTGCGCGCTCCGGCGCGGACCTCGAGGTCCGTTGCGGTGATCACGCTGAAGCTCCTGAGAAGAACGAGGGCATGGCGAAACCCCATACCGCGGCTGACCTCAAAGGCTAGGGCAGCGGCGGCCCTGTGGCCAATCGGTTATTTGTCGTCGGTGAACAGCGCTGCGCGGTTCTCCTTACGGGCCGCGACGGCTTCCTCGAAGTTGCTGGTCAGCAGCCGTACGTAGAGCTGGCCGAGGCCTTCGGCCTGCATGTGGGCTTCCAGCGAGCCGGCATCGAGCCCACTCCACAGCGTGCGTTTGGTCAGCTCGGTTCCCGGCCGGGAGAACGCCGCGATCCGTTCGGCGATGTCGTAGCAGGCGTCGAGCAGCTCCTCGGCCGGGACCTGACGTGACACCAGACCGATGCGCTCGGCCTCCTCGGCGCTGACGTCGCGGCCGGTGAGCATGATCTCGAAGGCCCGCGAGGAACCGATCGCCCGCGGCAGCAGATAACTGAGGCCCAGTTCACTGGCGGTGAGGCCGTTGTTGATACCGGCGGCCCGGAAGTAGGCGTCGGCCGAGGCGACGCGGATGTCGGCCGCGAGTGCCAGGCACAGGCCCCCGCCGATGGCGGCGCCGTTGACGGCCGCGATCACCGGTTGGTGCATCTTGCGCAGGCCCAGGATGACGTCGTCGAGCACTTCCATCGAGCGCAGCCCGAACGTCGGGCGGGTCAGCCCGTCGACGTGCGGCACGGATCCGGCGGACTTGTGGTCGGCGCCGGAGGAGAAGCCGCGACCGGCCCCGGTGAGCACGACCGCGCGCACGTCGTTGTCGTAGGTGATCTCCTGCAGCGCGGCCCGCAGCGGCACCATGACGTCGAAGGCCATGGAGTTCATCCGCTCGGGGCGGTTCAGCGTCACCAGCGCCACGTGCGGCCGGGGCTTGTCGACGAGGACGAACTGTTCGCGCGCGCTCACGCCTGCACGTTATCGGGCGCGCGAACCGGGCGTCAGCCCTGGTTGTCGTCCTGTGCGGCGATCGCCGCGTCGATGTCGAACTCCTTGACCTTCTGCACGAGGTCTTCCAGCGCGGCGGGCGGCAGGGCGCCGGCCTGGTTGAACACCAGCTTGCCCTTCTTGAACGCCATCAGCGTGGGGATGGAGCGGATGTCCGCCGCGGCGGCGAGCTGCTGCTCGGCCTCGGTGTCGACCTTGGCGTACACGACGTCGGGATGCTTCTCCGACGACGCCTTGAAGGTCGGGGCGAACGCCCGGCACGGCCCGCACCACGACGCCCAGAAATCGACCAGCACGATCTCGTTGTCGTTGATGGTGGTGTTGAACTCTTCGGCGGTGATGTCTTTCGTAGCCACGATTTCCTCAACGTGTCGTGCGGTACGGGTGTTCCCGTCGGCGGATCAGCGGTACTCGGGGTTGGCGAAGTCATACCGGCAGCCCGCGTCCCATCCCGACCGGATGTTGCCGTGCGCCGGCACCCCGCCCGCCGTTTTCAGCAGCCGGGCGAGGTGCATCAGGTTCCACGTCATGAACGTGGTGTTGCGGTTCGTGAAGTCGTTCTCCGGTCCCCCTGAGCCGGGATCGAGGTACGACGGTCCAGGCCCAGCCTCGCCGATCCAGCCGGCATCCGCCTGGGGCGGAATGGTGTAGCCGATGTGCTGCAGCGTGTACAGCACGTTCTGGGCGCAATGCTTGACGCCGTCCTCGTTGCCGGTGATCAGGCACCCGCCGACGCGGCCGTAGTAGAGGTACTGCCCGGCGTCGTTGAGCAGGTGCGAGCCGCCGTAGAGCCGCTCGTGCACCTTCTTCATCACCGAACTGTTGTCGCCCAACCAGATCGGGCCGGCCAGCACCAGGATGTCGGCGGCGAGCAACTTCTCGAAGATCGCCGGCCAGTCGTCGGTGGCCCAGCCGTGCTCGCGCATGTCCGGCCACACGCCGGTGGCGATGTCGTGGTCGACAGCACGCACCACGTCGACGGCGACGCCGTGTTTCTCCATGATCGCGGTGCTGATGCGCACCAGGCCGTCGGTATGGCTCATCTCGGGTGACCGCTTGAGCGTGCAGTTGATGAACAACGCACGCAGATCGCTGAAGTCGAGGCTGAGATCGCTCATCGGGCGCTCCTGTCTTCGTGCCGTCGAGATGCAGTGCGCTGATGCGCGTCGAGCGTTACACGGAGCCCGGCGCGGTAATGGGCAGATGATGAAACATGTGCCGAAACCCGCGCCGAAACCCGAAGTCCTGATCTTCGACGTCAACGAGACCCTGCTCGACATCGAGACGCTGATGCCGGCGTTCGAGGATCTGTTCGGCGACGGGCAGGTGCTGCGCGAGTGGTTCGTGCAGCTGGTCATGTACTCCATGACGACGACTCTGGCCGGCTCCTACGTCGACTTCTTCACCCTCGGCCGCGGCGTCCTGCAGATGGTCGGCACGGTCCACGGCGTTCACGTCACCGACGAAGACTGGCAGCGCGTCGGGGAAGCTCTGAGGTCGATGCCGGCACATCCCGACGTCGCCGCCGGGCTTGCCACGATGCGCGACCGCGGTCACCGGCTGGTGACCTTGACGAATTCGCCGCCGGTCAGCGGGTCGCCCACCCCGCTGGAGCGGGCCGGCCTCAGCCGGTATGTCGAGCAGCAGTTCAGCGTCGACACGTTCACCACGTTCAAGCCGGCCACCCGGTTGTACACCGACGTCGCCGCAGCCCTCGGGGTGCGGCCCGCCGACTGCATGATGGTGGCCGCGCACGTGTGGGACACGATCGGCGCGCAGAGCGCCGGAATGCAGGGCGCATTCATCGCCCGGCCGGGCAACGCCGTCATCCCGGCGCTTCCGCAACCGACGGTCGTCGCGGCCGATCTGCGGGAGCTGGCCCGGCTGCTCGCCTGAACCGGGATCAGACGGTGAAGCCCAGCGCCCGCAGCTGCTCGCGGCCGTCCTCGGTGATCTTGTCCGGGCCCCACGGCGGGTTCCACACCCAGTTGATCTTGATGTCGTTGACCAGCCCTGCCCCGACGAGCGCCGTGCGGGACTGGTCTTCGATGACGTCGGTCAGCGGGCAGGCGGCCGAGGTCAGCGTCATGTCGATCAGCGCCACGTCGCCCCCGTCACCCTTCTCGACGTTCAGGCCGTAGACCAGACCGAGGTCGACGACGTTGATGCCGAGTTCGGGGTCGACCACATCGCGCATCGCCTCTTCGAGGTCGGCCAGGAATTCCTCGTTGGCCAGTGCACCTTCACTCATCAGTTCTCCTCCATCGAAGTCTCTTCGGGCCCGTGGGCCTGGGCCAGCGCTGCTTTGAACGCCGTCCACCCCAGCAGCGCGCACTTCACCCGCGCCGGGTACTTCGCGACACCGGCGAACGCGATGCCGTCGCCGAGCACGTCCTCGTCGCCGTCGATCCTGCCCCGCGACGACACCATCTCCGAGAACGCCGCCACCGTCTTCAGCGCATCCCCGACGGTCTGGCCGATCACCTGGTCGGTCAGCACCGACGTCGACGCCTGACTGATGGAGCAGCCCTGCCCGTCGTAGGAGATGTCGGTGACGGTCTCCCCGTCCTCGGACAGCGCCACCCGCAGCGTGACCTCGTCCCCGCAGGTGGGGTTGACGTGGTGCACCTCGGCGGCGAACGGTTCCCGCAGCCCGCGGTGGTGCGGGTGCTTGTAGTGGTCCAGGATCACTTCCTGGTAGATCTGCTCGAGCCTCACCCGAAGAACTCCACCGCCCGCCGGACCCCGGCCACCAGTCGGTCCACCTCGTCGGCGGTGTTGTACACCGCGAACGATGCCCGCGCGGTCGCCGCGATGCCGAACCGGCGGTGCAGCGGCCACGCGCAATGGTGCCCGACGCGCACCGCGACCCCGTCGTCGTCGAGCACCTGCCCGACGTCGTGGGCATGCACGCCGTCGACGACGAACGACACCGGCGACCCGCGATCGGTCATCGACGCCGGGCCGATGACGCGGACACCCTCGATCTCCGAGAGCCCGGCCAGGGCGGCGGCAACCAGCTCACGTTCGTGCTGCTCGACCGCCGGCATCCCGAGCGCGTCGAGATAACGGGCGGCTGCGGCCAGGCCGACCACCTGCGACGTCATCGGTGTGCCCGCCTCGAACCGCTGCGGGGCCGGCGCGAACGTCGTGGCCTCCATCGTCACGGTCTCGATCATCGAGCCGCCGGTGAGGAACGGCGGCATCGCCCCGAGCAGCGCCCGCTTGCCGTAAAGCACGCCGATCCCGGTGGGTCCCAGCATCTTGTGGCCGGAGAACGCCGCGAAGTCGACGTCGAGGGCGTGCAGGTCGACCGGCTGGTGCGGTACCGACTGGCAGGCGTCCAGGAGCACCAGAGCGCCGACCGCGCGGGCCCGCGCCACCAGTTCGGACACCGGCGCCACCGCTCCGGTGACGTTCGAATGATGGCTGAAGGCAACGATCTTCACGCGTTCGTCGAGCTCGAGCGAGTCCAGGTCGATGCGGCCTTCGTCGGTCACCGCGTACCACCGCAGCGTCGCACCCGTTCGCTGCGCGAGTTCCTGCCACGGCACCAGGTTCGCGTGGTGCTCGATCTCGGTGGTGACGATGACGTCCCCGGGCCCGACCGCATGGTCGAACCGCTTGTCCGCCAATGCATAGGCGACCAGGTTGATGGCTTCGGTGGCGTTCTTGGTGAACACCAGTTCGTCGGCGTCGGCGCCGACGAACGCCGCGATGTCCTCACGTCCCTGCTCGTAGGCGTCGGTCGCCTCCTCCATCAGTTGGTGGGCACCGCGGTGCACCGCGCCGTTGGAGGTGAGCAGGAACTCCCGCTCGGCGTCGAGCACAGCCAGCGGCTTCTGCGACGTCGCGCCGGAGTCGAGGTAGGCGAGTTGTCGGCCGCCGCGCATCACCCGCTGCAGGATCGGGAAGTCCGCCCTGATCGCGCTCAGGTCCAGCGTCCGCGCGACCGTCATGTCAGGCTCCGGCGGCAGCAGCCTGTGCAAAGCGCTCGTAGCCGTTCTCCTCGAGTTCGTCGGCCAACTCAGGGCCGCCGGACTCGATGATGCGGCCGTTGACGAACACGTGCACGAACTGCGGCCGGATGTAGCGCAGGATCCGCGTGTAGTGGGTGATCAGCAGCACGCCGGCGTCTTCGGTGTCGGCGTACCGATTCACGCCCTCGCTGACCACGCGCAGCGCGTCGACGTCCAGACCGGAGTCGGTCTCGTCGAGGATCGCGATCTTCGGCTTGAGCAGCCCGAGCTGCAGGATCTCGTGGCGCTTCTTCTCGCCGCCGGAGAAGCCCTCGTTGACGCTGCGTTCCCCGAAGGCCGGGTCGATGCCGAGGTCGGTCATCGCACCCTTGACCTCCTTGACCCAGTGCCGCAGTTTCGGGGCCTCACCGCGTACGGCGGTGGCGGCGGTGCGCAGGAAGTTCGACATCGAGACGCCGGGCACCTCGACCGGGTACTGCATGGCCAGGAACAGGCCCGCGCGGGCGCGCTCGTCGACGCTCATCTCGAGCACGTCCTGCCCGTCCAGCGTGATCGACCCGGAGGTCACGGTGTATTTCGGGTGCCCTGCGATCGCGTACGACAGCGTCGACTTGCCCGAGCCGTTCGGCCCCATCACCGCGTGGGTCTCCCCCGACTTCACGGTCAGGTTGACGCCCTTGAGGATCGGGATCTCGTCGCCCTCGGGAGTGATCACCGAGACGTGCAGGTCTTTGATGTCCAGAGTGGTCATGATCAGTTACTTCTCGCTTCGGTGATGGCCAGTTCTCGTTCGATGGCTTCGGTCAGACGTTCGCGGACAGACGGCACGGCGATCTTGGCGATGATCTCGTTGAAGAAGCCGCGGACCACCAGGCGCCGGGCCTGGTCCTCGGGGATGCCGCGCGCACGCAGATAGAACAGCTGCTCGTCGTCGAAACGTCCGGTCGCGCTGGCGTGTCCGGCGCCGACGATCTCCCCCGTCTCGATCTCGAGGTTGGGCACCGAGTCGGCCCGTGCTCCGTCGGTCAGCACCAGGTTGCGGTTGACCTCGAAGGTGTCGGTGCCGGCGGCCTCGGCCCGGATCAGCACGTCGCCCACCCAGACGGTGTGGGTGTCCGGCTTGCGCGACTCCGGTTCGCCCTGCAGGGCACCCTTGTACGTGACGTTGGAGCGGCAGTTCGGCTGAGCGTGATCGACCAGCAGCCGGGATTCGAAGTGCTGGCCGTCGTCGGCGAAGTACAGGCCCAGCAGTTCGGCGTCCCCGCCGGGCGCGGTGTACCGGACGCGGCCGGTTATCCGGACCACGTCACCGCCGAGGGTCACCGCGGCGTGGCGCAACACGGCGTCGCGGCCGAGTGCCGCGTGGTGGGTGCTGACGTGCACGACGTCGTCGGCCCAGTCGGCGATCCACACGACGCGCAGCGTCGCCGCGTCGCCGACCACGAACTCGACGTTGTCGGCGTACGTTCCACTGCCGCGTTGGTCGATCACGACGACGGCCTCGGCCAGCTCGCCGACCCGGATCTGCAGGTGCCCGTAGGCCGTGGCGCCCTCGCCGGGGCCGGTGATCGTGACCTCGATCGGGTCGCGCAGCACGGCGTTCTTCGGGACATCGATCAGCGTCGCGGAGGCGAACGACGAATACGCCTGCGCGGCAACCCGATCGGCCGGCGCACCCGCCTGGCCGAGGCGGGAGTCGTCGCGTGCGACCGTCTCCACGCGGACAGCATCAGGTGCGGCGACCTCGATGGTCGCGGTGCCGGTCGCCGTCGCGGAGCCGTCGTGCAGCCCGCGCAGCCGCTTGAGCGGGGTGAACCGCCAGATCTCGTCCCGGCCGCCGGGCACCTCGAACGCGTTGACGTCGAAGGAGGTGAAGATCTCACCCTTGTTCGCCGCCGACAGTGCCGAACCCTCCACTGCCTCGGTCAGATTCGTGCCCGCCACTAGCCGACCGCACCTTCCATCTGCAGCTCGATCAGCCGGTTGAGCTCCAGCGCGTACTCCATCGGGAGCTCCTTGGCGATCGGCTCGACGAAGCCGCGCACGACCATCGCCATCGCCTCGTCCTCGGTCAGCCCGCGGCTCATCAGATAGAACATCTGATCCTCGCTGACCTTGGACACGGTGGCCTCGTGGCCCATCGTGACGTCGTCCTCGCGGATGTCGACGTAGGGGTAGGTGTCGCTGCGGCTGATCGTGTCGACCAGCAGCGCATCGCATTTGACGCTCGAGCGTGACCCGTGGGCGCCCTTGTTGACCTGGACCAGCCCCCGGTAGGACGCCCGGCCGCCGCCACGCGCCACCGACTTGGACACGATGTTGCTCGACGTGTTGGGCGCCAGGTGCAGCATCTTGGCACCGGTGTCCTGATGCTGGCCCTCGCCGGCGAACGCCACCGACAGCACCTCGCCCTTGGCGCGCTCACCGGTCATCCACACCGCCGGGTACTTCATCGTGACCTTGGAGCCGATGTTGCCGTCGACCCACTCCATGGTCGCGCCCGCCTCGGCGCGGGCCCGCTTGGTCACCAGGTTGTAGACGTTGTTCGACCAGTTCTGGATCGTGGTGTAGCGGCACCGCCCGCCGGGCTTGACGACGATCTCGACCACAGCGCTGTGCAGCGAGTCGCTCTTGTAGATCGGCGCGGTGCAGCCCTCGACGTAGTGCACGTACGCGTCCTCGTCGACGATGATCAGCGTGCGCTCGAACTGGCCCATGTTCTCGGTGTTGATCCGGAAGTAGGCCTGCAGCGGGATGTCGACGTGCACACCCTTCGGCACGTAGATGAACGAACCGCCCGACCACACCGCCGTGTTCAGCGCGGAGAACTTGTTGTCGCCGGCCGGGATCACGGTGCCGAAGTACTCGCGGAACAGTTCCGGATGCTCACGCAGACCCGAGTCGGTGTCCAGGAAGATGACGCCCTGGGCTTCGAGGTCCTCCCGGATCGAGTGGTAGACCACCTCGGACTCGTACTGCGCCGCCACACCTGAGACCAGGCGCTGCTTCTCCGCCTCGGGGATGCCGAGCTTGTCGTAGGTGTTCTTGATGTCCGCGGGCAGGTCGTCCCACGTGGCGGCCTGCTTCTCGCTGGACCGCACGAAGTACTTGATGTTGTCGAAGTGGATGCCGTCGAGGTTGGAACCCCAGTTCGGCATCGGCTTCTTGTCGAAGGTGCGCAGCGCCTTGAGGCGGATGTCGAGCATCCACTGGGGCTCGCTCTTCTTCGCCGAGATGTCCCGGACGACCGCCTCCGACAGCCCGCGCTGCGCACTGGCCCCCGCGACGTCGGAGTCGGCCCAGCCGTAGCCGTACTTACCCAGGGAGGCGATGGTCTCCTCCTGGGTCAACGCCTCGGGCTTGACCTCCGGTGTGAGTGTCATTGCGACACACTCCTTTTGTTCGTGTCGGGGCTTCGGCGCGGGCCGTGCGCCGAAGCGGTCATGCGGTCGGATTCAGCGGGACGTGGGTGGTGCAGGCGCAGTCGCCGTTGACGATGGTCGCCAGCCTCTGCACGTGGGTACCCAACACCTCGGCCATCGCCTGCTGTTCGGCTTCGCAGAGTTCGGGGAATTCTTCGGCGACGTGCGAAACCGGACAGTGGTGCTGGCAGATCTGCACCCCCCGGACCGGACCGCGCACCTGCGTGGTGGTGGTCGCGTAGCCGGCACGGCTGAACGCGTCGGCGACCCGGTCGGCTGCGGCCTCGACGTCGTCGGGGCCCGCGCTCGGCGCGACCGGTTCGACACCGGCCAGGATCGTGTCGATGCGCCGACGAGCGAAGGTGTGCACCGCGTCGTCGCCGCCGATCTCGCGCAGCGCGCGCATGGCCGCCGACGCCAGGTCGTCGTAGGTGTGCTCGAGTTTGGCGCGGCCGGCCGCGGTGAGCTGGTAGCGCTTGGCGGGCCTCCCTCGGCCCTCCTGCTGCCACGCCGCGGCCGACTTCGCCTGGGCGTCGCCGGCCTCGATCAATGCGTCGAGGTGCCGGCGCACGCCGGCGGCCGAGAGCCCGAGGCGCTCCCCGATGCTGCCCGCCGTCGTCGGGCCCGACTCCAGCAGCAGCTTGACGATCGCCGTTCTTGTGTCACCGTCGGCGGCATGCGGCGGCACCGTGGAAGGCGCCGTCGACGGCCCCCTCGACGGCACGGTCGTGCCCTCCGGACGGATTTTCACAACACCAGTGTGACGCAATTCGAGGACCGGGTCCACTAAGGAGACCCTTAGCGGCACCGTCGCGATCATCACACCGCGATGGCGGAATGAGCGGGAATATCCGCCCGCTACGCTGCCTGGGTGGCAGCCCGCCGACATTCGCTCAGCACGTCGATCGCCGGCCTGCACGGCGATGAGCGGACCGTCGGCAGCCCGCTCGACGACGCCGAAGTGGTGGCGCTGCACCGCACCCGCCTGTTCGGGGCGACGGGCACCGTACTGATGGCGATCGGCGCCCTGGGCGCAGGCGCCCGGCCCGTGGTCCAGGATCCCACGTTCGGCGTCCGGCTGCTCAACCTGCCGTCCCGCATCCAGACGGTCTCGCTGACGATGACGACGACCGGCGCGGTGATGATGACGCTGGCCTGGCTGATGCTCGGCCGCTTCGCGCTGGGCAAGCGGCGGATGACGCGCAGCCAGGTCGACCGCACTCTGCTGCTGTGGGCGCTGCCGCTGCTGATCGCGCCGCCCATGTACAGCAAGGACGTCTACTCCTACCTCGCGCAGAGCGAGATCTCGCTGCAGGGCAGCGACCCCTACCGGGTGGGCCCCGCGCCGGGCCTCGGCCTCGACCACGTGTTCACGCTGTCGGTGCCGAGCCTGTGGCGGGAGACGCCCGCACCGTACGGACCGCTGTTCCTGTGGATCGGGCGCGGCATCTCGGCGATCACCGGCGAGAACATCGTCGAGGCCGTGCTGTTCCACCGGCTCATGGTGCTGCTGGGGGTCGGCCTGATCGTCTGGGCCACGCCGCGGCTGGCACGCCGCTGCGGTGTCGCCGAGGTCAGCGCGCTGTGGCTGGGTGCGACAAACCCGCTGCTCTTCATGCACCTGGTGGCAGGCATCCACAACGAGGCGCTGATGCTGGGATTGATGCTCGCAGGCACCGAGTTCGCGCTGCGCGGCATCGAAGCGACGTCCGGAGCCGTTCGCGGCCGCTGGTACGCCCCAGGCATGCTGCTCGCCGGCACCGTGCTGATCACGATGTCGTCCCAGGTGAAACTGCCGGGGCTGCTGGCGCTGGGGTTCGTCGCGATGGCGCTGGCGAACCGCTGGGGCGGCACCGTCAAGGCGTTCCTGCTGGCCGGCGGCGCGCTGGGCGCCGTGTCGCTGGCGGTGATGGCGCTGATCGGTTGGGCCAGCGGCCTCGGATTCGGATGGCTGTTCACGCTGGGCACCGCCAACGTCGTGCGCAGCTGGATGTCACCGCCGACGCTGCTGGCGCTGGGCACCGGGCAGGTCGGCATCCTGCTGGGCCTCGGCGACCACACCACCGCGGTGCTCGCGCTGACCCGTGCGATCGGCGTCAGCCTGATCGCGATCATCGTCACCTGGCTGCTGTTCGCGGTGCTGCGCGGCCGCTTGCACCCGGTCGGCGGCCTCGGCGTCGCCCTCGGGGTGACCGTGCTGCTGTTTCCCGTCGTACAGCCCTGGTATCTGCTGTGGGCGATCATCCCGCTCGCCGCGTGGGCCACCCGGCCGGGATTCCGCGCAGCGGTCATCGCGGTCACGCTGATCGTCGGGATCTTCGGCCCCACCGCCAACGGCGACCGGTTCGCACTGTTCCAGATCGTGCTGGCGACGCTGGCCAGCACCATCATCGTGCTGGCTCTGATCGCCCTGACCTATCGGTGGCTGCCCTGGCGGGCGGTGCCCGAGGCGGCGTCGGGCCGGGTGGACGAACCGGTCGCGCCGCCGGCTGCGACGGCTGTGACGGACGACGCCTACGCTGAATCTCCGTGACCCCCCACCCCGCTTCGTCGACGCCCGTACGCCTGCGCGGTGTGCGCAAGCAGTACGGCTCGACGGTGGCGGTGTCCGACCTCGACCTGGAGGTCGGTTCCGCCGAGATCTTCGCGCTGCTCGGTCCCAACGGGGCCGGCAAGACCACCACGGTCGAGATGTGCGAGGGGTTCCTGCGGCCCGACGGCGGCACCATCGAGATCCTGGGTCTGGACCCGGTGACCGACAACGCCGCGGTGCGTGCCCGCACCGGCGTCATGCTGCAGGGCGGCGGCGCCTATCCGGCCGCGCGCGCGGGCGAGATGCTCCACCTCGTCGCCTCCTACGCCGCCAACCCGCTCGACCCGCAGTGGCTGCTCGACACGCTCGGCCTGACCGACTCCGCCCGCACCACCTATCGGCGTCTCTCCGGCGGTCAGCAGCAGCGACTCGCGCTCGCGTGCGCCGTCGTCGGAAGGCCCGAGCTGGTGTTCCTCGACGAGCCGACGGCCGGGATGGACGCGCACGCCCGGCTGGTGGTGTGGGAGCTGATCGACGCGCTGCGCCGCGACGGCGTCACCGTCGTGTTGACCACCCACCAGCTCACCGAGGCCGAAGAGCTCGCCGACCGCATCCTGATCATCGACCGCGGCGTGGCCGTCGCGAGCGGCACTCCGACGGAGTTGATGCGCAACGGCGCCGAGAACCAGTTGCGGTTCCGCGCGCCCCGCATGCTCGATCTGTCGCTGCTGATCGCGGCGCTCCCGGAGAGTTACCGCGCCTCCGAGACGTCCCCCGGCGAGTACCTCGTCGAGGGCCGCATCGACCCGCAGGTGCTGGCGACCGTCACCGCGTGGTGCGCCCGGCTCGACGTGCTGGCCACCGACATGCGTGTCGAGCAGCGCAGCCTCGAAGACGTCTTCCTCGAACTGACGGGGCGGGAGTTGCGCACATGACCCAGCCGAATCGGTTCGCGCCGGGCACCTTCCGTCCCCACCCGCGCCCGGCCCCGGTACCGCGGATGCTGGCCGCGCAGTACGGGCTGGAACTGCGGCTGCTGCTGCGCAACGGCGAGCAGTTGCTGTTGACGATGTTCATCCCGATCACGCTGCTGATCGGCCTGACGGTGCTGCCGCTGGGCTCGTTCGGCCCCAACCGCGCCGCGACGTTCGCGCCCGCGATCATGGCGCTTGCCGTCATCTCGACCGCGTTCACCGGCCAGGCGATCGCTGTCGCCTTCGACCGCCGCTACGGCGCACTCAAGCGACTCGGCGCCACGGCGCTGCCGGTGTGGGGCATCATCGCCGGCAAGTCGCTGGCCGTCGTCAGCGTGGTGTTCTTGCAGTCGATCCTGCTCGGCGCCATCGGTATCGCCCTGGGCTGGCGGCCCGCGGTGGCCGGGCTCGCGCTGGGCGCCGTGATCATCGCGCTGGGCACCGCGGTGTTCGCCGCGCTCGGCCTGCTGCTCGGCGGGACCCTGCGCGCCGAGATCGTGCTCGCGGTCGCCAACCTGCTGTGGTTCGTGTTCGCGGGCCTGGGCGCGCTGACCGTGGAGAGCGCCGTGGTGCCGCGGGCCGTCCAGTGGGTGGCGCGGCTGACGCCGTCCGGTGCGTTGACCGAGGCGCTGACCCGGGCGATGACGCTGTCGGTGGACTGGTTCGGTCTCGCCGTGCTGGCGATCTGGGGTGCGGTCGCGGCACTGTGCGCGCTGCGCTGGTTCCGCTTCACCTGAGCCCCTACTACGGGCGGTAGTTCGCCGGGCTCTACCATCGGACACGTGCCCGTCGGACGACTCTTCCTGCGACTCGTCGACCTGTTCCCCGAACCGAGCCTGCGAGTGCAGCGCATCGTCGCCGCGGCCGTGATCCTGACCCAGGGCGGCATCGCGGTCACCGGGGCCATCGTCCGCGTCACCGCCTCCGGGCTGGGCTGCCCGACCTGGCCGCAGTGCTTCCCCGGGAGTTTCACCCCGGTGCCGCACGCCGAGGTGCCCGTCATCCATCAGGCCGTCGAGTTCGGCAACCGGTTGATCACGTTCCTCGTCGTGCTGACCGCGGCCGCCGCCGTCATCGTGGTCACCCGCGCCCGCCGCCGCCGCGAGGTGCTGATCTACGCGTGGCTGATGCCGGCGTCGACGGTGCTGCAGGCCGTCATCGGGGGCATCACGGTGCTGACCGGGCTGCTGTGGTGGACCGTGGCCGTGCACCTGCTCGCCTCGATGACGATGGTGTGGCTGGCGGTGCTGCTCTACGTCAAGATCGGGCAACCGGACACCGGCGTCCCGGTACGACGGGCACCGAAACCGTTGCGCCAGTTGACCGCGCTGTGCGGCGTCGCCCTGTCGGCCGTCCTCGTCACCGGGACCATGGTCACCGGCGCGGGTCCGCACGCCGGCGACAAGAGCGTCGACAGACCGGTGCCGCGCCTGCAGGTAGAGATCACCACGCTCGTGCACCTGCACTCGTCACTGCTGGTGGCGTACCTGGCGCTGCTGGTCGGCCTGGCGTTCGGCCTGCTCGCGACCCGAACGGCCCGGCCGGTGCTGCGGCGGCTCGGCGTCCTGGTGGCTCTCGTCGTCGCGCAGGGCCTGCTCGGTGCGGTGCAGTTCAACACCGGGGTGCCCGCCGTCCTGGTGGCCTTCCACGTCGCCGGAGCGGCCGCGTGCACCGCGGCGACGGCCGCGCTATGGGCGTCGATGCGCGAACGGGCCGAGCCCGAACCCCTCGAGGGCTGACTCGACGCCCAGCGCGAACAGGCGCTGCTGCCGCGTGCGGGCAGCGTCGTCGAGCTGCCGCCACCCCAGGGACGGCTCGACCAGCTCGAGCTCGAGCACGGCCGGGGCGGCGGCGTCGCCGAGCACGTCGACGCGCGCGTAGAGCAGATCGCCGACGCGGATCCGTAAGTGTGCGGCAGCGGCGGCGAGCGCCGCGTGCCCGACATCCCACAGCTCGAAGTCGGGGTCGGCGGGCTCGAGGCGTTCCTCGGCGTAGGTACCCGACTCGTCGAACTCCGGCTTCTGCCCCGGCGCCGGCAGCATCGGCCCCTTGGTGAAGGCGTGCGACCGCTCACCGCGCAGGAACACCAGCGCGGTCTCGCCGTCGGCCACCCGCGGATCGAAGGGCTGCACCAGCGCCGTCTGTCCGGCGGCGTGCAGCGCCGCAGCGTGCGCGCGAGCCTGGTCGGCGTCGCGAAAACGCAACGCGCCCACCGAACCCGCGCCGACGGCCGGTTTGACCACAACCTCCCCGTCCGGAACGCGCACCCGCTGCCCCGGTGAGAAGAACGCGCTCGGCACCGTCGGCACACCCGCCGCCGCGAGGTCGGCGAGATAGTGCTTGTCGGTGTTCCAGGCGACCACCGACGGCAGGTTGAGCAGGTGCGGCACCCGCCGCGTCCACGCGAGGAACTCGTCGAGCCGGTCGGTGTAGTCCCACGTCGCCCGCAGGATCACCAGGTCGGCCCGCAGCGTCGCGGGGTCGTCCCAGGACAGCCAGCGTGGGTGCAGACCGCGCGCGCGCAGCGCGTCCACCAGTCCCGCGTCGTCCCCGTCGCCCTCGGGCAGGGCCGGGCAGCCGGCCAGCACGATACGGGGGTGGAAGACGTCGGGGCGCGCGAGCTTCATGGCCGGACCGATGCTACCCAGGAAGGCATGATGGGTACCTATGTACGCCATCGAAGTCGCCGAGACCGGCGGACCCGAAGTCCTGTCCTACGTCGAGAAGCCCCAGCCCGCCCCCGGGCCCGGCGAGGTGCTGATCAAGGCCGAGGCGGTCGGCGTCAACTTCATCGACACCTACTTCCGCTCGGGCCTGTATCCGCGTGAACTGCCGTTCGTCGTCGGCACCGAGGTCTGCGGCAGCATCGAGGCGGTCGGCGACGAGGTGGCCGCCCTGAACGTCGGCGACCGCGTGGTCACCGCCCAGGCCCAGGGCGCCTACGCCGACTACTGCGTGGCCCCCGCCGATTTCGTGGCCTACGTGCCCGAGGGCGTGGCGCCCGACGTCGCCGCCTCGGCGCTGCTGAAGGGGATGACGGCCCACTACCTGATCAAGTCGACGTACCCGATCCAGCAGGGCGACACCGTGCTGGTGCACGCGGGCGCCGGCGGTGTCGGGCTGATCCTGACGCAGTGGGCGACCAGCCTGGCTACGTCGGTGATCACGACGGTCTCCACCCCGGACAAGGCCGAACTGTCCCGGCAGGCGGGCGCGGTCGAGGTGCTGGACTACCCGGACGACCCGCAGGCCTTCGGCGCCCGGATCCGCGAGCTGACCGACGGCAACGGCGTCGCCGCGGTGTACGACGGGGTCGGCGCGTCGACGTTCGAGGCGAGTCTGGCCAGCCTCGCGGTGCGCGGCACCCTGGCGTTGTTCGGCGCGGCCAGCGGGCCGGTGCCGCCGTTCGACCCGCAGCGCCTCAACGCCGCGGGGTCGGTGTTCCTGACCCGGCCGAACCTGGCGCACCACACCCGCACACCCGACGAGTTCTCGTGGCGCGCGGGCGAACTGCTGACCGCGATCGCCGAGGGCACGCTGACGGTGACGGTGAGCAACCGATACGACTTGCGCGACGCGGAGCAGGCCCACCGCGACCTGCAGGGCCGCAAGACGGTCGGTTCGGTGGTGCTCGTGCCCTAGAGGTGCAGGAGCGTCGGCAGGTTCAGCGCCGAGTCGACGGCCAGCGCGCAGAACACCACCGCGAGGTAGTTGTTCGACTGCAGGAACAGCCGCAGCGGCTTGACCGGCTCGCCGCGGCGCACGCCGGCGTACAGCTGATGGGCCATCACCAGGAACCAGGTGCCCGCCAGGATCGCCACCGACGCGTAGAGCCATCCGGTGGCCAGGGCCAGCGCCAGCGTCGCGATGACGGTCAGCCAGGTGTAGATCAGGATCTGCTTGGTGACCTGCTGCTCGGTGGCCACCGCGGGCAGCATCGGCACGCCGGCCGCCTTGTAGTCCTCCTTGTAGCGCATCGCGAGCGCCCAGGTGTGCGGCGGTGTCCAGAAGAAGATGATCAGGAACATCACCAGGGCCGGCCACTGGATCGTGCCGGTCACCGCCGACCATCCGATCATCACCGGCATGCAGCCGGCCGCCCCGCCCCACACCACGTTCTGCGAGGTCCGCCGCTTCAGCAGCAGCGTGTACACCAGCACGTAGAACGCGATCGTGGCACCGGCCAGGTGCGCCGAGAGCATGTTGGTGGTCCACCACAGCCAGAAGAACGATCCGACCGACAGCGCCAGCCCGAACACCAGCGCATGGCTGCGCGGCACCGTCGCACGCGCCAGCGGCCTGCGCTCGGTGCGCTTCATCACCTTGTCGATGTCGGCGTCGGCAACGCAGTTGAGCGTGTTCGCACCGGCCGCGGCCAGCAGACCGCCGAACATCGTGTTCAGGATCAGCAGCGGATCCACGCTGCCGCGGTGGGCCAGCAGCATCGCGGGGATCGTGGTGACGAGCAGCAGCTCGATCACGCGCGGCTTGGTCAGCGACAGATAGCCCAGCAGGATTGTGCGGAAACCGTGGGGCCGCGCGTCGGCCGAATCCCCGACGAGGTGGCCTTCGCGGATCCTCACGCAACCAACTCCTTCTCGCCGGACGGCGTCCAGCCCACAGGCATCTACTACAGCCGATGGTAGACCGCTGATGCCCGGCACCGAAATTGCAGGGGTGGATTCGGGTACGCGGGGATGACCCCTGCGTGCCCGCTGCGTTCCGCACTAGGGTGGTTCCTGCGGACCGACACGCCCAACTGAGTCAAGGAGTGCGCCTCGTGACCACGCTCGAAGAGATCTCTTCGCTGACCCGACCGAACCATCCCGACGACTGGACCGACCTCGATTCGCGCGCGGTCGACACCGTCCGGGTTCTCGCCGCCGACGCGGTCCAGAAGGTGGGCAACGGGCATCCCGGGACGGCGATGAGCCTGGCGCCCCTGGCGTACACGCTGTTCCAGCGCCAGATGCGCCACGATCCCAGCGACGTGCACTGGCTCGGCCGCGACCGGTTCGTGTTGTCCTGCGGGCACTCGAGCCTGACGTTGTATCTGCAGCTGTACCTGGGCGGCTTCGGTCTCGAACTGTCCGACATCGAGTCGCTGCGGACCTTCAAGTCCAAGACTCCCGGCCACCCGGAGTTCCGCCACACCAAGGGCGTGGAGATCACGACGGGCCCTCTGGGTCAGGGGCTGGCGTCGGCGGTCGGCATGGCGATGGCTTCGCGGTACGAGCGCGGGTTGTTCGATCCGGACACGCCGGCCGGGCAGAGCCCGTTCGACCACTACATCTACGTCATCGCCTCTGACGGCGACATGGAGGAGGGCGTCACCAGCGAGGCCTCCTCGCTGGCGGGCACCCAGCAGCTGGGCAATCTCATCGTGTTCTACGACAAGAACCAGATCTCCATCGAGCACGACACCAACATCGCGCTGAGCGAGGACGTCGCCGCACGCTACCGGGCCTACGGCTGGCACGTGCAGGAGGTCGAGGGCGGCGAGAACGTGGTCGGCATCGAGCAGGCGATCGCCGAAGCCAAGAAGGTGACGGACCGCCCGTCGTTCATCGCGTTGCGCACGATCATCGGCTATCCGGCGCCGAACAAGATGAACACAGGCGGCGTGCACGGCTCGGCGCTGGGCGATGACGAGGTCGCCGCGACCAAGGAGATCCTCGGCTTCGACCCCGACAAGACGTTCGAGGTCAGCGAGGACGTCATCACCCACACCCGCGGCCTGGTCGGCCGCGGCAAGGAGGCCCACGACGCCTGGCAGCAGGACTTCGACGCGTGGGCCGCACGCGAACCCGGGCGCAAGGCGCTGCTGGACCGGCTGACCGCCGAGGAACTGCCGGAGGGCTGGGACGCCGACATCACCCACTGGGAGCCCGGCTCCAAGGCCGTCGCCACCCGGGCCGCGTTCGGCCAGGTGCTCAACGACGTCGCCCCCAAACTGCCGGAGCTGTGGGGCGGCTCGGCCGACCTCGCGGGCAGCAACAACACCACGATCAAGGGCGTGAAGTCGTTCGGGCCGCCGTCGATCTCGACGTCGGATTTCCAGGCCGACTGGTACGGCCGGGTGCTGCACTTCGGCATCCGCGAGCACGCGATGGGCGCCATCCTGTCGGGCATCGTGCTGCACGGCCCGACCCGCGCGTTCGGCGGCACGTTCCTGCAGTTCTCGGACTACATGCGTCCGTCGGTGCGGCTGGCCTCCCTGATGGACATCGACACCATCTACATCTGGACGCACGATTCGATCGGCCTTGGCGAGGACGGCCCCACCCACCAGCCGATCGAACACCTCGCGGCGCTTCGGGCCATCCCGAACCTGTCGGTGGTGCGCCCGGGCGACCCGAACGAGACCGCCTACGCGTGGCGCAGCATCCTGGCCCGCGGCAACGGCAGCGGCCCCGTCGGTTTCATCCTGACCCGTCAGGGCATCCCGGTGCTGGAGGGCACCAGCGCCGAAGGCGTCGAGAAGGGCGGTTACGTGCTCGGCGGCGGCTCCCCCGCCGACGACGCCGATGTCATCCTGATCGCCACCGGCTCCGAACTACAGATCGCGGTCGAGGCGCAGAAGCTGTTGCGCGACAAGGACATCTCGGCCTACGTCGTGTCGATGCCGTGCCTCGAGTGGTTCGAGTCGCAGCCCAAGGAGTACCGCGACAGCGTGCTGCCGCCGCGGGTGTCGGCACGCGTGGCCGTCGAGGCCGCGGTCGCACAGAGCTGGTACAAGATCGTCGGGGACACCGGCGAGATCATCTCCATCGAGCACTACGGCGAGTCGGCCGACGACAAGACCCTGTTCCGCGAATTCGGGTTCACTCCAGAGGCAGTGGTGGCCGCAGCGGAACGCAGCATTGCGAACTAGCCAGCGATAAGCGAGGAATTGACATGACCCAGAACCAGAACTTGGCGGCACTGTCCGCCGCAGGCGTCTCGGTGTGGCTCGACGACCTGTCCCGCGAACGGCTGCAGACCGGAAACCTGCAGGAACTGATCGACACCAAGTCGGTGGTCGGCGTCACCACGAACCCGTCGATCTTCCAGGCGGCGCTGTCCAAGGGCGACGCCTACGACGACCAGATCAAGGAGCTGGCCGAACGCGGCGCCGACGTCGACGCCACGATCCGCACCGTCACCACCGACGACGTCCGCAACGCCTGCGACGTGCTGGCCAAGGTCTACGAGCAGTCCGGCGGCGTCGACGGCCGGGTGTCCATCGAGGTGGATCCGCGGATGGCGCACGACACCGACAAGACGATCCTGCAGGCGATCGAGTTGTGGAAGATCGTCGACCGGCCGAACCTGCTGATCAAGATCCCGGCCACCGAGGCCGGCCTGCCGGCGATCACCGCGGTGATCGCCGAGGGCATCTCGGTGAACGTAACGCTGATCTTCTCGGTCGAGCGCCACCGCGCCGTGATGGACGCCTACCTGGCGGGCCTGGAGAAGGCCAAGGAGGCCGGCCACGATCTGTCCCGGATCCATTCCGTCGCATCGTTTTTCGTCTCCCGCGTGGACACCGAGATCGACAAGCGGCTCGAAGACATCGGCACCGACGAGGCGCTCGCGCTGCGCGGCAAGGCCGGCGTGGCCAACGCCCGGCTGGCCTACGCGGCCTACGAGGAGGTCTTCCTCGGCGGCGACCGGTTCTCGGCGCTGGGCTCCTCCGGTGCCCGGGTGCAGCGGCCGCTGTGGGCGTCGACCGGTGTGAAGAACCCCGACTACTCCGACACGCTCTACGTCACCGAGTTGGTCGCGCCGAACACGGTGAACACGATGCCGGAGAAGACGATCGACGCGGTCGCCGACCACGGTGTGGTCACCGGTGACACCGTCACCGGTCGCGGCGCGGAGTCGCAGGAGGTCTTCGACCAGCTCGCCGCGGTCGGCATCGACCTGACCGACGTGTTCCTGGCGCTCGAGAACGAGGGTGTGGAGAAGTTCGAGAAGTCGTGGCACGAACTGCTCGAAGCCACCCGGGGCCAGCTCGACGACAAGAAGTGACCCCTCGACGATGAGCCAGCCCTGGCAGAACCCGCTGCGGGACAAGCGCGACAAGCGCATGCCCCGCATCGCGGGCCCGTGCAGCGTGGTGATCTTCGGGGTCACGGGTGACCTCGCCCGCAAGAAGCTGATGCCGGCGATCTACGACCTCGCCAACCGCGGCCTTCTGCCGCCGTCGTTCGCGCTGGTGGGGTTCGCCCGCCGGGACTGGGCCGACCAGGACTTCAGTCAGGTCGTCCTCGATGCGGTCAAGCAACACGCCCGCACGCCGTTCCGCCAGGAGGTCTGGGACCGACTGGCCGAAGGTATCCGCTTCGTGCAGGGCACGTTCGACGACGAGAAGGCGTTCGAGGATCTGGCGGAGACGCTGGCCAAGCTCGACGCCGAACGCGGGACCGGCGGCAATCACGCGTTCTATCTGTCGATTCCCCCTAAGGCGTTCCCGCAGGTGCTCGAACAACTGTCGCGGACCGGCCTGGCGAAGAAGCCCGAGGGCAGCTGGAGCCGGGTGGTCATCGAGAAGCCCTTCGGTCACGACCTCAAGAGCGCCGAAGACCTCAACGCCATCGTGAACAACGTCTTCCCGGAATCGTCGGTGTTCCGCATCGACCATTACCTCGGCAAGGAGACCGTCCAGAACATCCTGGCGCTGCGCTTCGCCAACGAGCTCTTCGAGCCGGTGTGGAATGCGCACTACGTCGACAGTGTCCAGATCACGATGGCCGAGGACATCGGATTGGGCGGTCGTGGCGGGTATTACGACGGGGTGGGCGCCGCGCGCGACGTCATCCAGAACCACCTGCTGCAACTGCTGGCGTTGACGGCGATGGAGGAGCCGGTCAGCTTCCTCCCCGCCGAACTGCAGGCCGAGAAGATCAAGGTGCTGTCCGCGACGCGGTTGGCCGAGCCACTGGACGAGACCACGTCGCGTGGGCAGTACACCGCAGGCTGGCAGGGCGGTCAGCGAGTAGTGGGTCTGCTCGAGGAGGAAGGATTCTCCAAGACCTCGACCACCGAGACCTTCGCGGCGATCACGGTGGACGTCGACACCCGGCGCTGGGCCGGCGTTCCGTTCTACCTGCGCACCGGAAAACGACTGGGCCGCAGGGTCACCGAGATCGCACTGGTGTTCAAGCGCGCGCCGCATCTCCCGTTCGATGCCACCATGACAGAGGAACTCGGACAGAACGCCCTGGTGATCCGGGTCCAGCCCGACGAGGGCATCACGCTGCGCTTCGGGTCGAAGGTTCCGGGCAACTTGATGGAAGTCCGCGACGTCAGCATGGACTTCTCCTACGGGTCCGCCTTCGCCGAGGAGTCGCCAGAAGCCTACGAACGCCTGATCCTCGACGTCCTGCTCGGTGAGCCATCACTGTTCCCGGTCAATCAGGAGGTCGAATTGGCTTGGCGCATCTTGGATCCCGCGTTGAATTACTGGGCATCTCATGGCAAACCCGACCCGTACGAGGCGGGTGGTTGGGGACCTGACTCTGCGTTCGAGATGTTGCGCCGCACCGGCCGCGAATGGAGACGTCCATGATTCTCGACCTGCCGGACACCACGACCGACGTCATCAACAAGAAGATCATCGCGCTTCGCGAAGAGGGCGGGGCGATCACCCTCGGCCGGGTGCTGACGCTGGTCATCGCTCCGACCACCGAAGCGCTGCTCGAGGAGTCGATCGAGGCGGCGAACGCGGCCAGCCGCGAACATCCCTGCCGCGTCGTCGTCGTCGCACCGGGTGACCGCCTGGCCGACGATGCCCGGCTCGACGCGCAGGTGCGGGTGGGCCGCGACGCGGGTGCCAACGAGGTTGTCTGCCTGCGGCTTTCCGGCCCCTTGGCGGGGCATGCCAGCAGCGTCGTCATGCCGTTCCTTCTGCCTGACACGCCGGTCGTCACGTGGTGGCCGGATGTCGCGCCGGATGTGCCGGCCGATGACCCCCTCGGCAAACTGGCGATCCGTCGCATCACCGATGCCACCAACGGCACCGATCCGCTGGCGACGATCAAGGGCCGCCTGAAGGGATACACGCCCGGCGACACCGACCTGGCGTGGAGCCGGATCACCTACTGGCGGGCGCTCCTGACCTCAGCTGTGGATCTTCCGCCGCACGAGCCGATCACGTCGGCGCTGGTTTCCGGCTTGGCGACAGAACCGGCCCTCGACCTCCTCGCGGGCTGGCTGGCTCACCGCATCGATGGTCCGGTGCGGCGTGCCGTCGGTGAACTCAAGGTGGAACTGGTGCGCGACGGTGAGACGATCACGCTCAGCCGGCCCCAGGACGGCGTCACCGCGAGGCTCACCCGCACCGCTCAACCAGAGGCCTTGGTTCCGTTGGCCCGCAGGGAGACCCGCGAGTGCCTGGCTGAAGACATGCGGCGCCTCGACGCCGACGAGATCTACTTCGAGGCCCTGCAGGGCATCGAGAAAGTGCAGTACGTGTGAACACGATCGTGGAGCGCTACCCGGACACCGACCACCTGGTGAAGGCCGCCGGCGACCGCCTGGTGGGCGCGATCACCGCGGCGATCGCGGCCCGCGGGCAGGCCAGCGTGGTCCTGACCGGCGGAGGCACCGGCATCGGGTTGCTCAAGCGCGTCGGTGAACGCAGCGGCGAGATCGACTGGTCGAAGGTGCACGTCTATTGGGGCGATGAGCGGTTCGTGCCCGCGGATGACGACGAACGCAATGAGAAGCAGGCCCGCGAGGCGCTGCTGGACCACATCGACATCCCCGAGGTCAACGTCCACACGATGGCGGCCAGCGACGGCGAGTTCGGCGACGACCTGGAGGCCGCGGCCGCCGGCTACGAGCAGTTGCTCAACGAGACATTCGCCGAGATCACAACCGAATTCGACGTTCATCTCCTGGGCATGGGGCCCGAAGGGCATGTCAACTCACTGTTCCCGGACACCGATGCGGTGCGGGAGACCGAACGGATCGTGGTCGGCGTGACCGATTCACCCAAGCCACCGCCGCAGCGAACCACGTTGACTCTGCCCGCGATTCAGCGTTCCCGCGAGGTGTGGCTGGTGGTGTCGGGCGACGGCAAGGCCGACGCCGTGGCGGCCGCGCTCGGCGGAGCGGCACCGGTCGACATTCCTGCGGCCGGCGCGGTCGGACGCGAGGCCACGGTGTGGCTGCTCGACGAGGCCGCGGCGTCCAAGCTATAGGCGTCTACCCGACGACGATGACGTGCAGCGTGCGCGGACCGTGCACGCCTTCCACCCGGTCCAGCTCGATGTCGCTGGTCGCACTCGGCCCGCTGACCCACGTCAACGGCCGGGTATGCACACCTGAATCAACAAGACGTGCAACGGCTTTCGGCACATCGTCGACGATCTGGTCGACTCGGACCACGCATACGTGCACGTCGGGAACCAGACTCAGCGCTCGTCGGCCCTGACCCGGGCCGTGGTCGAGCACCAGGGTGCCGGTGTTGGCGATCGCCACGGTCGCGGTGGTGACCACGGCGTCGACGTCGTCGAGATCCGCTGCGGTCAGGCCGGCATCGGGCACCCACGGCGCGGCGTCCGGCCACGCCGCCTGCACGGCAGGGTCGCCGACCACGGCGCGTGCACCGGCCAGGGCTGCCGCGATCGCCGCTGCGGCGCCGGCGGTGTCGACGCGGTCGATCCGCGCCCGGTAGTCGGCCACCCGCTCGAGGAACCGCTCCACCAGGTCGCGATCGCCGGTGCCGACGTCAGCGCCGTAGCGCCACGGCACCTCGGCGAGCGCGGGCCGATCGGCCAGTGCCGCGCGGATCCGGCCGAGGATCTCCTCGCGCGCCTCACTCATGACCGCCTCCGGTGCGCTGCCACCAGGCCCGGAACGACTCCGTCGGCGGCACCGGAGCATCGCGTGCTCCGGACCATGCGGTGGCAGGCCACGGCAATGACCGCAGCCGGTCCTTGGTTCCGAACACCTTGCTGCGCAGGGCTTTGCCGCCGATGGCGGCCGTCTTCTCCAGGGCCTCGAGCCGGCGATGGTCGGCCATCAGCCAGCTCGCCGCCGTCATCGCCGCCTGCTCCCCCGTCGGCATCCCGCCGCGGTGCTCGTCGACCACCCGGGTGCGCAGGTGCACGAGCATCGACGGGATGTCTATGCGCACCGGACACACGTCGAAGCAGGCACCGCACAGACTCGACGCGTAGGGCAGCGATTTGTCGATCTCACTTGCAGTTCCCCGCAACTGCGGGGTCAGCACGGCGCCGATCGGGCCGGGGTACACCGAGCCGTAGGCGTGCCCGCCGGTGCGTTCGTAGACCGGGCACACGTTCAGGCATGCCGAGCAGCGGATGCAGCGCAGCGCGTCGCGCCCGTCCACGTCGGCGAGGACGCCCGTGCGACCGTTGTCCAGCAGCACGATGTGCACGTTGCGGGGGCCGTCTCCCTCGGCGGGTCCGGTCCAGACGGACGTGTAGGGGTTCTCCCGCTCCCCCGTACTGCTACGCGGCAGCACCTGCAGGAGCACCTCGAGGTCACGCCACGACGGCAGCACCTTTTCGATGCCGACCACCGAGATCAACGTCTCGGGCAGGGTCAGGCACATCCGGCCGTTTCCCTCGGACTCGACCACCACCAGGCTGCCGGTGTCGGCGATCGCGAAGTTGGCTCCCGAGACGGCGACTCGGGAGCGCAGGAACTTCTCGCGCAGGTGCAGCCGCGCGGCCTCGGCGAGGCGGCGCGGTTCGTCGGTGAGATCGTCGGGCGCCGGCCGGCCCACGCGGCCCATCTCCCGCAGGAAGATCTCGCGCACCTCGGCGCGGTTGCGGTGGATCGCCGGGACCAGGATGTGGCTGGGCCAGTCGCCGCCGAGCTGCACGATGAGTTCGGCCAGATCGGTCTCCCAGGCGTCGATCCCGGCGTCGGCCAGGGCCTCGTTGAGTTCGATCTCCTGCGTGGCCATGGATTTGACCTTGACCACCTCGGTGGCGTCCTGCTCCCGCACCAGGTCGACGACGATCCGGTTGGCCTCGGCCGCGTCCCGCGCCCAGTGCACGGTCGCCCCCGCCGCGGTGGCGTTCGCCTCGAAGGCCAGCAGGTGCTCGTCGAGCCGGTGCAGTGCCGCGTCCTTGATGGCCGCCGCCGCCAGCCTCAACTCCTCCCAGTCGGACAGCTCCTCGACGACGCGGGCACGTTTGGCGCGGATGGTGCCGGTGGCGTGGGACAGGTTGCGCCGCAGCACCGAGTTGCTCAGCGCCGTCTTCGCCGCGTTCGGGAAGGACGGCAGCCCCAGGAACGCCCCCGTGACACCGACGTGCGGATGCCCGCTCATGCGGGAGCTCCCTCACTGCTGGCGAGAACCTCGGCCAGATGCATGACCCGCATGCCGGCGCGCTGCCGCGAGAGCAGCCCGCCGATGTGGGCCAGGCACGAATTGTCGCCGGCGACAAGAACTTCGGCTCCGGTGTCACGGACGGCCCTGGCTTTGTCGGAACCCATCGCCACGGAGGTGTCGGCGTTCTTGATCGCGAATGTGCCGCCGAATCCACAGCACTGGTCGGCCCGGGGCAGGTCGACGAGGTCGATGCCGCGCACCGCCTCCAGCAGGCGGCGGGGCCGGTCGCCGACCTCGAGCATCCGCAGGGAGTGACACGTCGGGTGGTAGGTGACGCGATGCGGGAAGTACGCGCCGACGTCGGTGACCCCCAGGACGTCGACCAGGAATTCGGAGAGCTCGTACACCCGGGGGGCGATCGCGTCGACGCGCGCCGCCAGGTCGGCGTCGCCGGACCGCGCGGCGACATCGCGGTGCTGGTGGCGCACCGAACCCACGCAGGAGCCCGACGGTGCGACGACGGCGTCGTACCCCGCGAAGGCGGCGGTGAACGCGCGGACAGCCGGAACGGCCTCGGCCGCGTATCCGGTGTT
The DNA here is from genome assembly GCF_010729305.1 of Mycolicibacterium psychrotolerans. Lineage (NCBI taxonomy): Bacteria > Bacillati > Actinomycetota > Actinomycetes > Mycobacteriales > Mycobacteriaceae > Mycobacterium > Mycolicibacterium psychrotolerans. The sequence goes on from NZ_AP022574.1 coordinate 4,078,456, forward strand.
GGTGAACATCTGCCCGCAGCACGTCTGCCCACGCGGGAATTCGACCTCACAGCCGAGGCGGCGCAGCAGTCGCACAACTGCTTTCGGCGTCTCGGGCCACATCAGGTCGTTGTAGCAGGTGGCGAACAACGCCACCCGGACGTTCATGCGAGCATCTCCAACACCGTATCCGACGCCCGAGGGGCACGTCATACTTGCCGACATGGCAGACCGAACCGGCAGACCCGTACGGACCGGACCCGAGCGGATCCGCAAGCTCGCGCAGGCGGCGCTGAACGCTGATGTCACCGTCGAGCAGGTCGACACGATCCTCGAGAGTCTGAGCGAGACACTCGAGGACCTCAACAACTCCACCGCGACCCTCGACGCCACGCTGGAACGGTTCAACGACACGATCAACCGCATCAACGAGCTCGCGCCGCGGCTGCACGGGGTGGTCGACCGGATGGAGGGCATCGTCGGACGTGTCGAGCGCATCGTCGGCCTCGGTGAGTCGGTGATCTCCCCGCTGGCGGCTACCGACCACGCGATCCGCGGTGTGGTCGATCGGCTGCGGCGCGGCGCCGGGCTGGGCTGATGTCCGACGACAGGGAGTCACAGATCGTCGACACGCTGGTCGGCGCCTTCGACGATCTGATGAGCGCCGACCCGGACGCGTTCCGCACGAAGTTCCGCAAGATGGCCGCGGATCCGTTCGCGTTCTTCCGCGGCAGCGCATGCGTGTTCTACGCCGACGTGTCGGCGCGCGAGGACCGGTGGGCCGACGAGCGCACCGGCCGGGTGTGGATTCAGGGCGACCTGCACGCGGAGAACTTCGGCACCTACATGGACGGTGCCGGGGTGCTCATCTTCGACGTCAACGACTTCGACGAGGCGTTCGTCGGGCACTTCACCTGGGATCTGCAGCGCTTCGCCGCCAGCATCGCGTTGATGTGCTGGCAGAAGGCGCTGTCCGACGAACAGATCTCGTCGCTCATCGCGGCGTTCGTCCGGGCGTATGTGGATCAGGTGCGGTGGTTCACCGACGTCGACGATGACGCCTCGTTCTCGCTGAACCTGGACACCGCGCGGGGCGCGGTGCTCTCGGCGCTGCAGTCGGCCCGGCTCTCCACGCGCGCCGAGATGCTCGATCGGATCACCGTCGTCGACGAATGCGACCGGCGGTTCCGGGAACGGCCCGGCGCACGGCGCCTCGAGGGGGACGAACGCGACAGCGTCGTCGAGGCGTTCCACCGCTACCTCGACACGATCCCCGAGACGCAGCGTTTCCGGGGCATCGCCTACGACGTCAAGGACATCACCGCCAACACCGGGTTCGGCATCGGCAGCGCCGGCCTGCCCGCCTACACGATCCTCATCGAGGGCTTCAACCAGGCGCTGGACAACGACGTCGTGCTGTCGATGAAGCAGGGCAATGTCGCCGCGCCCAGCCGCGTGGTCGACGACGAGGAGGTGCACGGCTATTTCCTGCACCACGGGCACCGCACGGCCGTCTCGCAGCGCGCCCTGCAGGCGCACGCCGACCCGCTGCTGGGCTACACCGACATCGACGGTGTCGGTTTCGTGGTGAGCGAGATCTCGCCCTACGAGGCCGATCTGGACTGGACCGAGCTGACCGAGCCGGACGAACTGACCGAGGTGGTCTCCCAGCTCGGGCAGGCAGTGGCGAAGGTGCACTGCGTCAGCGACTCCGACAGCGACCAGTCGCTGGTGGGCTTCCAGACCGAGGAGGCGATCGTCGCCGCGATCGGAGACGACGAGGACGACTTCGTCGCCGACATCGTCGCGTTCGGACTCGAGTACGCCGCGGTCGCCCGCGAAGACCACCGGCACTTCGTCGAGGCCTTCCGCGAGGGCCGCATCCCCGGGGTGACGGCGACCTGATTTTCAGCCGCTGTTGCGGCAGCAACGATTCAGCCGCTGTTGCGGAGCGCGGTGGCCAGCCCGCTCATCGTGAGCAGGATGCCGCGCTGCACCAGTTCGTCGTCGTCGCCGGACCGGTAGCGGCGCAGCAGCTCGACCTGCAGGTGGTTCAGCGGCTCGAGGTACGGGAACCGGTTGAACACCGACCGGGCCAGCGCGGGGTTGTCGGCGAGCAGATCGTCGTGTCCGGTGATCAGCTTGTGCATCCGGATGGTGCGTTCGTGTTCATCGGCGATCTTGTCGAAGACCCGGCGCCGCAGCTCTTCGTCTGGCACCAGTTCGGCGTAGCGCGCGGCCAGCCCGAGATCGGACTTCGCGAGCACCTGGGCCATGTTCGACAGCACCGTCGCGAAGAACGGCCAGCGCCGGTAGAGATCCTGCAGGATCTCCAGACGTCCGTCGTCCTCGGCGATGTAGTCCTCGAACGCGGTTCCGGTGCCGTACCAGCCGGGCAGCATCACCCGTGACTGGCTCCAGGCCAGCACCCACGGGATGGCCCGTAGATCGGAGATCGACGTGGTGGGTTTGCGCGACGTCGGCCTGCTGCCGATGTTGAGCGCACCGATCTCGCTGACCGGCGTCGACGCCTTGAAGTAGTCCACGAAACCCGGTGTGTCGTGCACCAGGTCGGCGTAGGCGCGCTGGGCGCGCGCGGCGAGGTCGTCGAGCACCGCGTACGCGGGCTCGGCGGCCTCGCCGAGCCCTTCGACGTCGAGCAGGGTCGCTTCCAGAGTCGCGGCCAGCAGCGTCTCCAGGTTGCGGTGCGCGATGCGGGGCTCGGCGTACTTGGCGGCGATCACCTCCCCCTGTTCGGTGATCCGCAGCGATCCGTTGACCGCGCCCGGCGGCTGGGCCAGGATCGCATCGTAGCTCGGCCCGCCGCCGCGGCCCACCGTGCCGCCGCGACCGTGGAAGAGCCGCAACCGGATTCCGGTCTTGCGGGCCGAGTCGACGAGATCCAGTTCGGCGCGGTAGAGCGCCCAGTTGGCCGCGAGGTAACCGCCGTCCTTGTTGGAATCGGAGTAGCCGAGCATCACCTCCTGGCTGTCTCCGCGCGCCGCCACCACCGCCCGGTAGAGCGGAAGATCCAGGGCCGCTTCGAGTATCGACGATCCGCGTTGCAGGTCGTCGATGGTCTCGAACAGCGGCACGATGCCGACCGGCGCGTAGGGGCGCTCGCCCGAGGCGTCCAGCAGACCCGCCTCCTTGAGCAGGATCGCGGCCTCGAGCATGTCGGAGACGGACTGGCACATCGAGATGATGTAGTTCGGCACCGCCTGCGGTCCGAACACCTCGACGGCGCGCGCCGCGGCGGCGACGATGTCGAGTTCCTTGCGCGCCAACTCCGACAGGTCGGCGCCCGGCCCCGTCAGCGGCCGGCGGGTCGCGAGCTCGTCCGCGAGCAGCTCCACGCGCTCCGGTTCGCTCAGCGAGGCGTAGTCGGAATGCACCCCCGCCCACGCCAGCAACTCGGCGATCACCTCCTCGTGCACATCGGAGTTCTGCCGCATGTCCAGACCGGAGAGGTGGAAACCGAAGACCCGCACCGCTTCCCGCAGCCGGGCCAGCCGGTCGTCGGCGAGCACCGAGCTGCCGTATGCGCGCAGTGACCCGTCGACGACGTCCAGGTCTGCCGACAGTTCGGCGGGGGCGGCGTAGGGCGCCATGCCGAGGTCGAGTTCGTGTTCGGGCTGCCGGTCCAGGATCTGCCGTGCGGTGGCCGTCAACCGTGCGTGCACGACGCGCAGCGCCCGCCGGTACGGTTCGTCGGCGCGCGCCGGTTCGTGGCAGGCGTCGGCCAGCGCGGCCAGCTCGTCGCTGATGTGCACCAGCCGCACAGACATCGACAGCTCTTCCTCCAGCGCGGTGAGCTCGGTGAAGTAGTGCGCGAACGCGGTGTAGGCGGCACTGCCGGTGGCCAGCCGCACCACCTCCGCGGTGACGTTCGGATTGCCGTCGCGGTCGCCGCCGATCCACGATCCCGGCCGCAGTATCGGTTCGGTCAGCAGGTCGACGCCGGGCCAGCGGGCCTGCAGCGCGGCCCGTACCTCGGCGTTCACCCGCGGGATGACGTCGAGGAACGCCGCCGGGTAGTACCGCAGCCCGGTCTCGATCTCGTCCTGGATCTTCAAGCGCGACAACCGGATCAGCGCGGTCTGCCACAGCGTGAGGATGTGGCGGCGCAGTTCCCGTTCGACGTCGCGGCCATCCTCGGTGCGGTGATGACCGTGCAGGCGCAGACGCATCAACTCGGTGATGCGGTGCTGGGTGTCGAACACCGTGCGTCGCCGTGTCTCGGTGGGGTGCGCGGTGATGACGGGCGCGACCAGGGCGCCGACGAGCGCATCGGCGACGCGGCCGTCCTCGAGGTCCGCGTCGTCGAGTTTGAGGTAGGTCGCGGCCAGGGTGCTGTTCTGCGGCGGCTCGCCCGCGGCCTCGTGCACGGCCCGGCGTCGTTCGCGGTGGATGTCCTCGGCGACGTTGGCCAGCAGCGCGAAATGGGTGAAGGCGCGGATGACGGGGATCGCCTGGTGGACGTCGACGCCGTCGAACAGCCTCGCCAGCTCGGTGCGGTCGATCTCCGACCGGCGCACCCGGAACGACTCGACCCGGGCGCGCTCGACCAGGTCGAACGTCGCGTCCCCGTTCTGCTCGCGGACGGTGTCGCCGAGGATGGCGCCGAGCAGGCGGATGTCCTCGCGCATCGGTTCGGTCGCTTCGCGGCCCACCTGGGTGCGCTGCACGGCTCCGATCGGTTCGAGCGTGCTGTCGGCTGTCTGAGACATGGTGCCCAGTATCGACGCAGCCAGATTCCGCCGCATGGCGAGCGCGGTAGCGTGGCCGGATGGATGTGGAGGACGCCGAGGTCGTCGTCGTCGGCGCCGGGCTGGCGGGGTTGCGCTGCGCAGCGGTGCTGGCGGACGCGGGCCGCGAGGTCCGGGTGTGGGAGGCCGCCGACGAGGTGGGCGGCCGGATCCGCACCGACATCGTCGACGGCTTCCTGTGTGACCGCGGTTTCCAGGTGCTCAACCCGGCCTATCCCGAACTGGGTTCGTGCGTCGACGTCGCGGCGCTGAGGCTGCAGCCGTTCGGGCCGGGCGTCGGGGTGCGCCGGGAGCGGGGGTCGGTGGTGCTGGCGCATCCCGTGCGCGCGCCCAAGCGACTGCCCGGCATGCTCGCCCGGCGCGGTGTGCGGCCCGCTGACGCGGTGGCGCTGGCGCGGTGGGCCTACCCGGCGCTGCGGCCGGGCCACCTGAAGCACTCGCCCGGCAAGGACACCACGCTGCTGGCCGCGCTCGACCGATGCGGGGTGTCCGGAGAACTGCGCCGGGTGATCGACCGGTTCCTGTCCGGTGTGGTGCTCGACGACAGCGGGGCGACGTCCAACGCGTTCGCGCTGCTGCTGGCGCGGATGTTCGCCCTCGGGGTGCCCGCGCTGCCCGCGGACGGGATGGCTGCCCTGCCCCGGCAGTTGGCCGCGCCGCTGGGTGAGCGGGTGGCGCTGAATCGTCGGGTGTCCGGGATCACCGCGTCGGAGGGCGGATGGCGGGTCAGCGCCGAGGACGGGACCGCGGTGCGCGCCCGCGAGGTGGTGGTCGCGACCGATGCGACCGCGGCGGCCCAGTGGATCGGCGGCGCGCCGACACCGACCCGCGGCGTCGTCACCGACTGGTGGGCCACCGACCGACCGTGGGCGGGACCACCGATGCTGTGGGTGGACGGCCGTCCCGGCGTGCGGGGTCCCGTCGTCAACGCCGCGGTGATCAGCGCCTCCGCCCCGACGTACGCACCGCCCGGACGGCACCTGGTCGCCGCGTCGGCGCTGCTGGGCAACGGGCATCCGGAGCCGACGGAACCGCAGCTACGGGCGCACGCCGCGGAGATCCTCGGTGTCGACGCCACGGATTGGCAGCCGGTGATCCGGCATGTGATCCCGGACGCGCTACCGGTGCAGCCGCCGCCGCTGACGGTGCGCCGACCGGTCCGGGATGCGTCAGGGCTATGGATGTGCGGCGACCACCGCGACACCGCGTCGATTCAGGGAGCGCTGGTCAGCGGACGGCGCGCCGCGGCCGCGGTGTTGAAAGCGCTGAGCTAGCTGTACTTGATCTGCAGCGCCATCCCGATGATGGCGACCACCCAGATGCCCGTGACGAACAGTGTCAACCGGTCGAGGTTCTTCTCGACCACGGTGGAGCCGGACAGGCTGGACTGGACGCCGCCGCCGAACAGGCTGGACAGACCGCCACCCTTGGCGCGGTGCAGCAGAACCAAGAGCACGACCAGCACGCTGGTCACGACCAGGATGATCTGCAGGGCCAATTCCATGGCCGTCAGACTACAGGGCGCGGATCGCCCGAAGCCAACCGCGTAGAACGGTGTCGAGATCGACGAAAAGGCGCGATCGTCTCGAACAAATCCGCCCAAACGTCGGTTTGGGCGGGGTGAGGGTCAGGGCAGCGGGCCGCCCGCGGCGATCGCCGACAGGGTGGCGAACTGCTCCGCGTCCAGTGAGGCGCCGCCGACCAGCGCACCGTCCACGTCGGGCTGGCCGACGATCTCGCCGACGTTCTTGGCGTTGACCGAACCGCCGTAGAGCACCCGCACCCCGGCGGCGATGTCAGCGGATGCCAGCGCCCCGATCTCAGTGCGGATCGCTTGACACACCTCCTGCGCGTCGGCCGCGCTGGCCACCCGGCCGGTGCCGATCGCCCACACGGGTTCGTAGGCGATGACGGACCGGCCGATCTGCTCGGCCGACAAGCCGGCCAGCGACCCGCGCAGCGAGTTCACGTTGAACTCGACGTGGTCACCCGCCTCGCGCACCTCGAGCTGCTCGCCGATGCAGATGATCGGGATCAGGCCGTGCTTGAACGCCGCCTGGGCCTTCGCCGCGACGAGCGCGTCGTCCTCGTGGTGGTAGGTCCGCCGCTCGGAGTGGCCCACGACGACGAACGTGACGCCCAGCTTGGCCAGGAAGGCACCGCTGATCTCGCCGGTGTAGGCGCCGGAGTCATGCTGGGACACGTCCTGCGCGCCGTAGGTGAGCCGCAACTTGTCGCCCTCGACGAGGGTCTGCACGCTGCGCAGATCGGTGAACGGCGGGATCACCGTCACGTCGACCTTGTCGAAGTACTTGTCCGGCAACGAGAATGCGATCTTCTGCGCCAGCGCGATCGCCTCGAAGTGGTTCAGGTTCATCTTCCAGTTGCCGGCGATCAGCGGCTTACGGGGCACGTGGGGTCTCCTAGTCGAGGGTCACTGCAGGATGTGGATACCGGGCAACTCTTTGCCCTCAAGGTATTCCAGCGACGCACCGCCACCGGTGGAAATGTGCGAGAAACCGTCCTCGGGCAGGCCCAGTTGGCGCACCGCGGCCGCCGAGTCGCCACCGCCGACGACGCTGAACGCGCCCTTGCCGGTGGCGGAGATGATCGCCTCGGCCACCCCCTTGGTGCCCGCGGCGAACGCCGGGAACTCGAACACACCCATCGGGCCGTTCCAGAAGATCGTCTTGGCGTTCGACAGCAGCGCGGTGAACCGCTTGACCGACTCGGGGCCGATGTCCAGGCCCATCTTGTCGTCGGGGATCTTGTCGGCCGCGACCGTGTCGGCCGGCGAATCGGCCGCGAACCTCTCGGCCACCACGATGTCCACCGGCAGGTGCAGCACGTCGCCGTAGTCGTCGAGCAATTTTCGGCAGGTGTCGATCATGCTCTCCTCGAGCAGTGAGCCACCCACCGAAAGGCCTTGTGCGGCAAGGAAAGTGAAGCACATTCCGCCACCGATGATCAGGCTGTCGGCTTTGGTGGCCAGGTTCTCGATCACGGCGAGCTTGTCCGACACCTTCGAGCCGCCGAGCACCACCGCGTACGGCCGTTCGGTCGATTCGGTGAGCTGGGCGAGCACCTTGACCTCGGTGTCGACGAGCTTCCCCGCGTAGTGCGGCAGCAGCGTCGCGACGTCGTAGACCGACGCCTGCTTGCGGTGCACCACCCCGAAGCCGTCGGAGACGAACGCGCCGTCCTCCCCGACCAGCTCGACGAGCGCCTTCGCGAGCGCGAGGCGCTCCGCATCGTCCTTGCTGGTCTCGCGGGGGTCGAAGCGGATGTTCTCCAGCAGCAGGATGTCGCCGTCGGTCAGCCCCTCGGCGCGTGCCAGCGCGTCGCTGCCCACCACATCACCGGCCAGCTGCACGTGCCTGCCCAGCTTCTCGGCCAGCGCCGCGGCCACCGGCCCGAGCGAGAACTTCGGGTCGGGCTCGCCCTTGGGCCGGCCCAGGTGTGCGGTGACGACGACCTTGGCCCCGGCATCACTGAGCGCCTTGAGGGTGGGCACCGAGGCGATGATGCGGCCAGGATCGGTGATACTGCCCTCGTCGAGCGGCACGTTCAGATCCGAGCGCACCAGCACGCCCCGCCCCGAAACCCCTTCGGCGAGAAGGTCGGAGAGTGATCTTATCGAAGATGAAGCCATCGCCGGTTACAGCGACTTGCCGACCAGGCCGACGAGATCGACGAGGCGGTTCGAGTAGCCCCACTCGTTGTCGTACCACGAGACGACCTTGGCCTGGTTGTCGATGACCTTGGTCAGCCCCGAGTCGAAGATCGAGCTGTGCGGGTCGGTGACGATGTCGCTGGACACGATCGGTGCGTCGTAGTACTTCAGGATGCCCTTGAGCGGTCCCTCGGCGGCGGCCTTCATCGCGGCGTTGATCTCCGCGGCCGACGCCGACTTCGCCAGCTCGGCGGTCAGGTCGGTGCACGAGCCCGTGGGGATCGGCACCCGCAGCGCGTAGCCGTCGAGCTTGCCCTTCAGCTCGGGCATCACCAGGCCGATGGCCTTGGCAGCGCCGGTCGAGGTGGGCACGATGTTCAGCGCGGCCGCGCGGGCGCGACGCAGATCCTTGTGCGGCCCGTCCTGCAGGTTCTGGTCCTGGGTGTAGGCGTGCACGGTGGTCATCAGGCCGCGCACGATGCCGAACTCGTCGTTGAGCACCTTGGCCAGCGGCCCCAGGCAATTGGTGGTGCACGACGCGTTGGAGATGATGTTCTGGCTGCCGTCGTACTTGTCGTCGTTGACGCCGAGCACGATCGTGATGTCCTCGTCGGTGGCCGGAGCGGAGATGATGACCTTCTTGGCGCCCGCGTCGAGGTGGCCCTGGGCCTTGTCGCGCTTGGTGAAGATGCCGGTGGACTCGACCACGACGTCGACGCCGAGGTCACCCCAGGGAAGCGCCGCGGGTCCCTCTTTGACCTCGAGCGCCTTGATCTTCGTGTCGCCGACGACGATGGTGTCCTCGCCCTCGAGGCTGACCTCGTAGGGCAACCGGCCGAGGATGGAGTCGAACTTCAGCAGGTGGGCCAGCGACGCGTTGTCGGTGAGGTCGTTGACGGCGATGATCTCGATGTCGGTGTTCTTGCCTTCGGCCTTCTGCGCGTCCAGAGCGCGGAAGAAGTTGCGCCCGATACGGCCGAAACCGTTCACGCCTACCCGGATCGTCACGTCAGTCTCCTACTCGGTCGTTGAACTGCTCGGCAGCCAGCCTAGTGCGTGTGCCTTTCCCAGCGCGCAGTTGCCCCGTCCCTGTTTCAGAGCGATGCGACGCTCTGGTCGACGTAGGGATTGCCCAGCCATCTGCGGCGCAGTTTCTGCAGCGTGCCGTCCTCCTCCAACTCGGCCTGCGCGACCTGCAAACGGGCCAGCAGCGCCGTGTCGGCGGGGGCCACCGCGATCGCGAGGTCCTCCACGGAGAGCCCGCGCTGGACCACCTCGACACCGGGAACGGCCCGCACCAGATACGTCAGCACCGGGGCCAGCTTCATCACCGCGTCGCAGCCGCCCGCCGCCAGGTCCGCGATCGCGGTGCTGATCGCGCCGTAGTCATAGCGCCGGACCCGGGCGGCCCTGCCGTCGGCGACCAGCCCCTCGGCGATGGCCTCGCTGGTGTTGCCGCGCTGCACGCCGATCGTTAGGCCGGCGAGGTCGTCGACCGAATGCACGTGGGGCAGCCGCTCGGTGTCCACCGCGAGGCCCTGCCCGGAGATGACGTAGGGCGGCAGGAACGCCGCCTTCGCCGCGCGCTGCGGGGTGACCGTCGTCCCGGCGATGACGCAGTCGTATTCGCCTGCGTCCAGCCGGTCGAAGATGCCGTCGAAGTCGGCGCCGTCGTATCCGGCGAACCTCACCTCGTCGCCGAGCTTGTCGGCCAGCGCTCTCATCAGCTCGATGTCCAGCCCGGTGTCACCGGGCATAGCGTTGAACGGCGGATCCGGGGCCGCGACGCCGACGGTCAATACAGCCATGGCGCCACGGTATAGCCCGATACTCATCTGATGACCGATTGGGTGATCCCGGCGATCACCGCCTCAGCCAGCCTGCTCGGCACGATGGTCGGCGGGATCGCGACGTACTGGACCTCGAAGAAGAACTACGAACGGCAGACCGTGGCCGAGGAGGAACGCCAGAAGTTCGACCTGCTGCGTGACGCGACGGTCAGATTCGTCTCGGCGATGACCGAGATCTCGGTGGCCAGCGCCGGACTCAAGGAGATCTCCGCACAGTGGGCGGAGGTGACCCAGCGGCTGGCGCACACCGACGACCGCGACCAGTTCCTCGCGATGGCCCGCGAGATCGACCCGTCGATCCCGGCGAATCTCGACCGGCTCGCCATTCTTTTCCGGGTGGTGAGGGCCACCGGAGTGCTCGAAGACGACATCAAGCGCGCCATCACCCTGCTGACCGAGTTGCGGCTGGTCGCACCCAGCGACATCGCCGACAGCGCGCAACGGGTCATCTACACCGCGTTCGCGCAGGAGATCACGAGCGCGCTCTCGCCGGACCGGCGCAACGCCGCGGTCGATGCGTTCAACGCCGCGATCAACGATTTCGTCAACCGGGTCCGGCACTACATGCACGTCGAGGACCACGAATTCGACGCCATCGACAAGAAGGCGCTCGAGCACCTCCTCGAGTTCTAGGCGTCCTCGAGCAGATCCGGCGTCACCGCGGACTCGGTATCCGGGATGCCGTCCTGTTTGGCCTTGCGGTCGGCCATCGACAACAACCTCCGAATCCGCCCTGCCACTGCGTCTTTGGTCATCGGCGGATCGGCCAGCCGGCCGAGTTCCTCCAGCGAGGCCTGCCGGTGGGCCACGCGCAGGCTGCCCGCGGCGGCCAGGTGGTCGGGCACCGTGTCGCCGAGGATGTCCAGTGCGCGCTCGACCCGGGCGGCGGCGGCCACCGCGGCGCGGGCGGACCGGCGCAGGTTCGCGTCGTCGAAGTTGGCCAGCCGGTTGGCGGTCGCGCGGACCTCGCGGCGCATCCGGCGCTCCTCCCACGTCAGCCGGGTGTCCTGAGCGCCCATCCGGGTCAGCAGCGCGCCGATCGCCTCCCCGTCTCGCACCACCACACGGTCGCTGCCCCGCACCTCGCGGGCCTTGGCGCTCACGCCCAGCCTGCGCGCGGCGCCCACGAGTGCCAGCGCGGCCTCGGGACCGGGGCAACTGACCTCCAGCGCCGAAGACCGGCCCGGTTCTGTCAGCGAGCCGTGGGCCAGAAACGCTCCCCGCCAAGCGGCTTCCGCGTCGGCGACGCTGCCGCCGACCACCTGGGCGGGCAGTCCCCGCACCGGGCGGCCACGCAGATCCAGCAGGCCGGTCTGGCGCGCCAGCGCCTCCCCGTCCTTGGCGACCCGCACCACATAGCGGGTGTTCTTGCGGATGCCGCTGGCCGTGAGCACGTGCACGACGGCGGTGTAGCCGTACAGGTCGTAGATGTCCTTGCGCAGCCGCCGCGCGATGACGCCCAGATCGACCTCGGCCTCGACCACCACCCGGCCGGACACGATGTGCAGCCCGCCGGCGAACCGCAGCAGCGAGGCCACCTCGGCGCGGCGAGCACTCACCGAATTCACCACGAGCCGGCTGAGCTCATCCTTGACCTCGGCTGTCATCGCCACGGGTCGTCACCTCTCGGTCCGTTCACTGTCGGTGTGGGCACCGTCTGCGGTCTGCCCGTGGGTGTCGCGCCCCGTTGCAGAACACCCTCCAATGCCGCCGCCAACCTCGCCGGGTCATGTAAAGGTGTACCAGGTCGGCACACGTCGGCGAACTCGACGCGGGCGTCGAGGATCGTCGCGGTGCGGCGCAACTGTTCCCGTTCCCGCTCGCTGGGCACCCGCGACGAGTCGACGATGATGTCGCCGACCGTGAACTCCGGGGCGTGCTGGGCCAGCACGTGGATGTGTCGTTCCACCGAGAAGCCGGCCGTCTCCCCCGGCTCGGCCACCAGGTTGAGCACCAGGGCCCGCTGCGCCGTGGTGGCCCGCAGCGCGGCCACCAGCTGCGGCACCAGCACATGCGGGATCACGCTGGTGAACCACGAGCCCGGCCCGAGGACCACCAGGTCGGAGTTCATGATCGCGTCCACCGCCTGACGGGTGGCGGGCGGATCGCCGGGCAGCAGGCGCACCCGGCGCACCTTGCCCACGGTCGTGGCGATCGCGACCTGGCCGCGGATCGCGCGGCTGACCCGCGGATCGGACTCCAGACCGACGACGTCGGCCTCGATGCTCAGGCCCATCGGGCACATCGGCAGCACCCGGCCCTTGACCCCGAGGACGCGGCCCAGCTCGTCGAGCGCGGCGACGGGGTCGGCGAGCACCTCGTTGAGCCCGGCGAGCATCAGGTTGCCGATGGGATGCCCGGCCAGCGCGCCGCTGCCACCGAAGCGGTGCTGGATGATGGTCGCCCACAGCCGGCCGTGCGGACTGTCGGAGGCCAACGCCGCCAACGCCATTCGCAGATCACCCGGCGGCACCACGTCGAGCTCGCTGCGCAGCCGGCCCGAGGACCCGCCGTCGTCGGCCACCGTGACCACGGCGGTGACGTGCGGGGTGATCCGCCGCGCGGCCGACAGGGTGGCATAGAGCCCGTGCCCTCCGCCGAGGGCGACGATGCGCGGGCTCATTCGCGGCCCAGATCCCGGTGCAGCACCCGCACCGTCAGCGCCGCGTCCTGCAGTCTTTCCGCGAGTGCCTCCGCCATCGCCACACTGCGGTGCTTGCCGCCGGTGCAGCCGATGGCCACGGTCATGTAGCGCTTCCCCTCCCGCCGATAGCCGTCGATCACGACGTCCAACAGCTGATGGTAGGAGTCGAGGAACTCCACGGCGCCGGGTTGGCCGAGGACGTAGTCGCGGACGTCGGGATGCTGGCCGGTGTGCGGGCGCAGGTTGTCCACCCAGTGCGGGTTGGGTAGGAACCGGACGTCCATCACGGTGTCGGCGTCCATCGGCAGCCCGTATTTGTAGCCGAACGACTCCACCGTGACATTGGTGTTGCCCACGGTCTCGGCCGCGAAGGCCCGCTCGATGCTCTCCCGCAGTCCGTGCACCGACAGCGACGACGTGTCGATGACCAGGTCGGCGGCGGCCCGCACCGGCGCCAGCAGCGCGCGCTCGGCGGCGATCCCCTCGGCGAGAGTCTGGTTGCCCTGCAGCGGGTGACTGCGCCGGTTCTGCTCGTAGCGGCGCACCAGGATGTCGTCGGAGGCCTCGAGGAACACCACCCGAGGGGCGATGTCGCGGGCGGCCAACTCGGTGCGCACCCCGTCCAGGTCGCCGGTGAACCCACGCGACCGTACGTCCATCACGACAGCCAGCTGGGTGATCCGGGAACCCGCGGCCAAGCCGAGGTCGACCATCCGCGCGATCAGCTCCGGCGGCAGGTTGTCCGCCACGTACCAGCCCAGATCCTCGAGGACCTTCGCCGCCGTTCCACGGCCCGCGCCCGAGAGTCCCGTCACGAGGACAACGTCGATTCCGCCGGATTCGGTGTGCATGCCCGCTTCTGTCATCCCGTCACTGTGCTTCGATCATCGTCGATAACCGCCACCGCCGCGTCCGGTTCCGGCGGCGAATCCGGCGCGGCGGCCGATTCCACGCCCAGCGCCTCGAGCACGGCCCGGGCCGTGGCCACCCCGATGCCGGGAACCGTGGTGATCTCCTCGACCGTGGCCTGCCGCAGCCGCGCCACCGAGCCGAAGTGGGTGACCAGCGCCTTGCGCCGGTGCTCCCCCAGCCCGCGCACCGAATCCAGCGCCGACGCCGTCATCCGCTTCGAGCGCTTGCTGCGGTGGTAGCTGATCGCGAACCGGTGCGCCTCGTCGCGCACCCGTTGCAGCAGGTACAGCCCTTCGCTGTTGCGGGGGAAGATGACCGGATCCGGCTCCGACGGCACCCACACCTCCTCGAGCCGTTTCGCCAGCCCGATCACCGCGACGTCGGTGATGCCGAGGTCCTCGAGCACCGCGGCGGCCGCGTTGACCTGCGGGGCGCCGCCGTCGACGACGAAGAGGTTGGGCGGGTAGGCAAAACGGCGCGGCCTCCCTTCCGGAGCCGCCCCGGCGGCGACATCGGACACGGCGATGAGATCGCCGGGCTGCTGGGTGTCGCGCAGATGACGGTGGAAGCGCCTGCGGGTGACCTCGGCGATCGAGGCGACGTCGTCGGAGCGCCCGTCGCCCGCCGCCTCGCGGATCGCATAGTGCCGGTAGTCGGACTTCTTGGCCAGGCCGTCCTCGAAGACCACCAGCGAGGCCACCACGTCGGTGCCCTGTACGTGGCTGATGTCCACACACTCGATGCGCAGCGGCGCGTCCTCGAGCCCCAGCGCATCCTGGATGCTCTGCAGCGCAGCGCTTCTCGCGGTGAAGTCGCCGGCGCGCTTGAGCTTGTGCTGGTTCAGCGCCCCTTCGGCGTTGCGCTGAACCGTCTCGGCGAGCGCCCGCTTGTCGCCGCGCTGGGCGACCCGCAGCGACACCCGCGACCCCCGCAGCTGGGACAGCCACGTCTCGAGTTCCGCCGACGTCTCGGGCAGCACCGGGACGAGCACCTGCTTGGGCACCGGGTTGGTGGTCTCGTCCCCGCCCTCGTCGGCGGCCCCGTCGAGCGCGACCTGATCACCGTAGAACTGCGTGAGGAACTGCTCGACGAGATAGGACAGCGTGGATTCGCCCGGTTCACCGGACTTCTCGATGATCCAGCCGCGCTGGCCCCGGACCCGTCCGCCCCGGACGTGGAACACCTGCACCGCCGCTTCCAGCTCGTCGTCGGCGAAGGCCACCACGTCGGCATCGGTGCCGTCGCCGAACACCACGGCCTGCTTCTCCATCGCCCGGCGCATCGCCCCGATGTTGTCCCGCAGGCGGGCGGCCCGCTCGAAGTCCAGTTCCTCGGCCGCGGCGTTCATCTGCTGTTCCATCTCCCGGATCAGCTTGTCGGTCTTGCCTGCGAGGAAGTCGCAGAAGTCCGTCACGATCTGGCGGTGCTGGTCGGCGCTCACCCGCCCGACGCACGGGGCGGAGCACTTGTCGATGTAGCCCAGCAGGCAGGGCCGGTCAATCTGGCTGTGCCGCTTGAACACTCCGGCCGAGCACGTGCGGGCGGGAAACACCCTGGTGAGCAGGTCAAGGGTTTCGCGGATGGCCCAGGCGTGCGAGTACGGCCCGAAGTAGCGCACCCCTTTCCGGCGCGGACCCCTGTACACCTTCAACCGCGGGTACTCCTCGTTCAGCGTGACCGCGAGCACCGGGTAGGACTTGTCGTCCCGGTAGCGGATGTTGAACCGTGGATCGAACTCCTTGATCCAGTTGTATTCGAGCTGCAGCGCCTCGACCTCTGTGGTGACCACCGTCCACTCGACGCTCGCGGCCGTCATCACCATCTGGCGCGTCCGCGGCGCCAGACCCGACAGATCGGCGAAGTAGGAGTTGAGCCGGCTGCGCAGGCTCTTGGCCTTGCCGACGTAGATCACCCTGCGGTGCTGGTCACGGAAACGGTAGACACCCGGTTCGACGGGGATCGACCCGGGAGCGGGTCGGTACGTCGCTGGATCGGGCACGGACCCAGGTTACTGCGGCACCCCGACGGGGTAGAGCGAGTAGGTGGCGGTGCGGACCGTGACCTCGACCCGGGTGCTCGTGGTGCTGCTCGCTGCCGTGCTGGTCTGCGCCGGTTGCGGCGGTCCGCAAACCCCGCCGGCGCCGACGGGTCCGTGCGCGATCGTGACGAACGGCACCCCCCAGGCCAAGCAAGGCGCCGACGACGGATCCGCGCCGGAGACCGCGACCGGCTACCGCACCGGGATGACACCGGTACACACCGGTCATTACGCCGTCGCGACCGCCAACCCGCTGGCCACCCAGGCCGCCTGCGAGGTGCTGCGCGACGGCGGCACCGCCGCCGACGCGCTCGTCGCCGCGCAGGCCGTGCTCGGCCTCGTCGAACCCCAGTCCTCCGGTATCGGCGGCGGCGGATTCCTGCTGTACTACGACGCCGCCGCCAAGTCGGTGCAGGCGTTCGACGGGCGGGAGGTCGCCCCGGCGGCGGCCACCGAGAACTACCTGCGATGGGTCTCCGACACCGACAGGACCGCACCGAAACCCGACGCGCGCGGATCCGGACGGTCCATCGGGGTGCCGGGCGGCATCGTACGGATGCTCGCCGACGTGCACACCACGCACGGCCGCACCGCGTGGCGGGATCTGTTCACCCCCGCGGTCCGGCTCGCCGACGACGGCTTCGACGTCAGCCCCCGGCTGGCGGCCGCCATTGCCGACGCGGCACCGCGCCTGCGACTCGACCCGCAGGCCGGTGCGTACTTCCTCGACCAGGACGGGTCGCCACGGTCGTCGGGCGCCCGGCTCACCAATCCGGCCTACGCAAAAACGTTGGGCGCCATCGCGACCGACCCGGCGGCGCTCTACACCGGGCCGATCGCCGACGACATCGTCGCCGCCGCGACCGACCCGTCGGGCGGACGAACACCGAGCCTGATGACCGCCGCCGATCTCGCCGGCTACACGGCCAAGAGACGGGAAGCGGTGTGTGTGCCCTACCGCGACAAGCAGATCTGCGGCATGCCGCCGCCGTCGTCGGGCGGTATCGCGGTCGCCGAGACCCTCGGCGTGCTGGAGCACTTCCCCATGGCCGACCACCGGCCCACCGACCTCGACCGCGACGGGGGCAGGCCCACCGTGGCAGGCGTGCATCTGATCGCCGAGGCGGAGCGGCTCGCCTACGCCGACCGGGACCGCTACGTCGCCGACACCGACTTCGTGGCCCTGCCCGGCGGCTCCCCCGATGCCCTGCTCGGCGCCGATTACCTCACCGGGCGGGCAGCCCTGATCTCCCCCGACCGCACGATGGGGACGGCGAAGCCGGGCGAGTTCGGCCCGCCCACCGCGCCGGCGGCGCCCGTGCCCGAGCACGGCACCAGCCAGGTCAGCATCGTGGACGCACAGGGCAACGCCGCGTCGCTCACCACCACCGTCGAGTCGGCGTTCGGCTCGTTCCACATGGTCGACGGGTTCCTGCTGAACAACCAGCTCACCGACTTCTCCGCCGAGCCCGCCGGACCGGACGGCGCGCCGATCGCCAACCGCGTGGCGCCGGGCAAGCGGCCGCGCAGCACCATGGCGCCCACCCTGATCTTCGACCGTGGGGCGCAGGGATCGGTCGGCCCGCTCTACGCCGTCACCGGATCGCCGGGCGGCTCCTCGATCGTCCAGTTCGTCGTCAAAACCGTTGTCGGTCTGCTGGATTGGGGACTGGACCCGCAGCAGGCCGTCTCGATGGTGGACTTCGGCGCCGCCAACTCACCGAAGACGAACGTGGGCGGGGAACATCCGGCGATCGACATCTCCGACGACGGCCGTCATGACCCGCTGGTGACGGGGTTACGCGACCTCGGTCATCAGGTCGACATCGCCGATCAGTCCAGTGGGCTGTCGGCGATCGTGCGCGCCGATCCGGGCTGGGTGGGTGGTGCCGATCCGCGCCGGGAGGGCGCGGTCATGGGTGACGGCCGTTGATCCCGGTGTCCTGATACTTCTGCATCGCGGCGCGGACGCGGTCCATCGCGTCGACCGCGCGGCCCTTGTCGACGGCCTGGATCGCCATCACCGGCACGTATTCGTCGTCGGGAAGGTCCAGCCGAGCCCACCGCGCCCCCGGGTGGAACGACAGTCCCCGAACGATGTCCCACGCGAAGACGCGGTAGCCGAACAGGTTTCGCACCGCGACGCCGGCGGCGCCCACCCGCAGGCGCGGCCGCGCGAACAGGCACACGAACCCGCCGATCACCACCCCGAGCAGCGCGATCGCCACCTGATCGGCGGTGCGGAAGATCACGCCGGTGGTGCCGACCTTGAGCAGGGCGCCGACGGTGACGTGTGCGGCCACGATGAGCGCGGCCGCCCCGTAGGCGAATCTCGGGGTGAGGTACGGCTTGACCTCGACGTCCCAGCCCTCGGCGGTCATGAGCCGTCGGCGAGGCGGCGCAGCGTCAGCGCCGTCGACAGGGCGGCGGCGGCTGCCTGGGCACCCTTGTCCTCGGCCGACGCCGGCAGCCCGGCCCGGTCGAGCGCCTGATGTTCGGTGTTCACCGTGAGCACGCCGTTCGCCACCGGTGTCGACGCGTCCAGCGACACCCGGGTCAGCCCCTGGGTGACCGCGTCGCAGACATAGTCGAAATGCGGTGTCTCACCCCGGATCACGACACCCAGCGCGATGACGGCGTCGTGAGTCCTCGCCAACGCCTGTGCGACGACGGGGATCTCGATGGCCCCGAGGACGCGCACCACGGTCGGGTCGGTGATGCCGGCGTCGGCGGCGGTCCGGCGCGCGCCGTCGAGCAGGGCGTCGCAGACGGTCTCGTGCCAGGTGCTCGCGACGATGCCGAGTCTGATGCCGGCGGCGTCCAGATCGGGAAGGTCGGGCACGCCTGCCGCAGGACTCATACCGCCCCGCCGAACTCGCCGGGCAGCGCCTCGTCGAAGTCCTCGAGACCGGTCAGGTCGTGGCCCATGCGGTCGCGCTTGGTCATCAGATAGCGGATGTTCTCGGCGTTGGCGCGCACCGGCAGCGGCACGCGTTCGATGATGTGCAGCCCGTAGCCGTCCAGGCCGACGCGCTTGGCCGGGTTGTTGGTCAGCAGGCGCATCGAGCGCACCCCCAGATCGACGAGGATCTGGGCGCCGGTGCCGTAGTCGCGGGCGTCGGCGGGCAGGCCGAGCTTGAGGTTGGCGTCGACGGTGTCGTCCCCGGCGTCCTGCAACTGGTAGGCCTGCAGCTTGTGCATGAGGCCGATGCCGCGGCCCTCATGTCCGCGCATGTAGAGCACCACGCCGCGGCCCTCGCGGGCCACCATCGCCAGCGCGGCGTCCAGTTGGGGGCCGCAGTCGCAGCGGCGGGAGCCGAACACGTCACCGGTCAGGCACTCGGAGTGCACGCGGACCAGCACGTCGTGGCCGTCCCCGTGCGGGCCGGCGATGTCGCCCTTGACCAGCGCCACGTGTTCGACGTCCTCGTAGATGCTGGTGTAGCCGACCGCGCGGAACTCGCCGTGCCGGGTCGGGATGCGCGCCTCGGCGACACGTTCGATGTGCTTCTCGTGCTTGCGCCGCCACTCGATCAGGTCGGCGATGGAGATCAGCGCGAGGTCGTGCTCGTCGGCGAAGATGCGCAGCTCGTCGGTCTGCGCCATCGCGCCTTCGTCTTTCTGGCTGACGATCTCGCAGATCGCGCCTGCGGGCTGCAGGCCCGCGAGCCGGGCCAGATCCACGGCCGCCTCGGTGTGGCCGGGACGGCGCAGCACGCCGCCGTCCTTGGCACGCAACGGAACCACGTGCCCGGGCTTGGTGAAATCGTCGGCCACGGCGGACGGGTCGGCGAGGAGCCGCATCGTGGTCGCCCGGTCCGACGCCGAGATACCGGTTCCGACACCGATTTTCGCATCGACGGTGACGGTGTAGGCGGTACCGTGCTTGTCCTGGTTGACCGCGTACATCGGCAGCAGGCCCAGCCGGTCGCAGATGTCGCCGTCGAGCGGCACGCACAGGTAACCGGAGGTGTAGCGCACCATGAACGCCACCAGTTCGGGGGTGGCCTTCTCGGCGGCGAAGATCAGGTCGCCCTCGTTCTCGCGGTCTTCGTCGTCGATGACGACGACGGCCTTGCCCGCGGCGATGTCGGCCACCGCACGCTCGACCGGATCCAGCCTCGTCATCTTCACCACCTTGCCGGTTCCCGCACCGAGAACCACCTGTTTCTCCCGTTCAGTATGAACCACGCGGGCAGCCGGGTTATTGCCCGCCCGACGGGCCCGAGAGCCGGTGACGCGGGTCACAGTGGTGCAGCGTCGCCGCTAATCCAGCACGGCGATCGCCTCCACCTCCACCAGAACATCGGGCTCGGCCAGCGCCGCGACGCCGATCCCGGTGAGCGGCGGTGTGGCGGTGATGCCGAGCCGCTCCGCCGCGCGGGTGGCCCCCTGCACCCAGGAAGACATCTTGTCCGGCGTCCAGTCGACCAGATACACGGTCAGTTTCGCGACATCGTCGAACGAGGCACCCGCGGCTGAGAGGGCCACCGACAGGTTCACGAAGCACTGATCGACCTGGGCGGCCAGGTCACCCGCGCCGACCGGTTCGCCGTGTGCGGTGCGAGCTATCTGGCCCGCGACGAACACCAACCGCGAGCCGGTCGCGACCGCGACCTGCTTGTAGATCTCCACGGTGGGCAGGCCCTCGGGATTGAGCAGGGTGATGGCCATGGGGGCTCCTCACTCGGGTCGAACGGCTCCCTGGGTGAGCAGCCGCTCGACGTACTTGGCGATGACGTCGACCTCGAGGTTGACCGGGGCGCCGACGTCGGCACGGCCCAGCGTCGTCAGGTCCAGCGTGGTGGGGATCAGCGACACCTCGAACCAGTCCGCGCCCAGACCGGACACGGTCAGCGAGACCCCGTCGACGGTGATGGACCCCTTCTCCACCACGTAGCGCGACAGCGCCTGCGGCAGTGCGATCCGCACCACGGTCCAATGCTCCGAGGGCGTGCGGGACACCAGGTGTCCGGTGCCGTCGACATGGCCCTGCACGATGTGGCCGCCCAACCGGCTGTTCACCGCCGCAGCGCGTTCGAGGTTGACCCGGGTGCCGACATCGGCGCCGCGCAGGCTCGACCGCTTCAGCGTCTCGGCCATCACGTCGGCGGAGAACGAGCCGTCGGCGAGCACGTCGACGACGGTGAGACACACGCCGTTGACCGCGATCGAATCCCCGTGCCCGGCATCCGATGTCACGATCGGGCCACGGATGACGAAACGCGCGGCGTCGCCGAGGTCCTCTTTGCCGACGATTTCGCCCAGTTCTTCGACGATTCCGGTGAACACGGTGCCCAGCCTAGGCCCCCACTTCGCAGCCGATCCCACGCAGCGGACAACGCGTCCGCCTCGCCGCACCCTCTACGATGCAGGCATGCAGACCCGCCTCCTGGCGCTCGTCGCCGCCCTTTTCGCCGTCGTCGCGCTCGTCGCAGGATGCTCCGGCTCGTCGTCGGAGGATTCCGGCAAGGACCTGCCCGACGCCACGACCCTGCTCCGGGAATCCGCCGAGACCACCAAGGCCCAGACCAGCGCGCACCTGCAGCTCGCGGTGCAGGGCCAGATCGCCGAGTTACCGGTCGAGTCCCTCGAGGGCGATCTCACCCAGAAGCCGGCCGTCGCCGCGAAAGGCACCGCCGACATCGTCTTCCTGGGCCAGAAGCTGCAGGGTGTCGAGTTCGTCGTCTCCGACGGCGACCTGTACGCCGCGATCACGGCAGGTGGCAGCCTGTCGAACTTCGGCCCCGCCGCCGACATCTACGACGTCGCGGCGATCCTGAGCCCCGACAACGGCCTGGCCAACGTGCTCGCCAACTTCAGCGACGCCAAGTCCGAGGGCCGCGAGACCATCGAGGGCGTCAAGACGGTCCGGATCACCGGCAACGTCCGCGCGGACGCGGTCAACAAGATCGCCCCCCAGATCGCGGCCACCGGGCCGGTCCCGGGCACCGCGTGGGTCACCGAGGACGGCAACCACGAGCTGATGCAGGCCCGGCTCGAACCCACCCCGGGCAACAGCGTGACGATGACGCTGTCGAAGTGGGGCGAGCCGGTGACGGTCGCCAAGCCGGCGGTGTGATGCACAGCGCGCCACCGGCGACGGCCGCAGCAGGGACGACGAACCGCCGCATCGCGATCAGCGCGGGCAGCCTCGCGGTGGTGCTCGGCGCGCTCGACACCTACGTCGTCGTCACGATCATGACCGACATCATGCGCGACGTCGGGATCGGCGTGAACCAGATCCAGCGGGTCACGCCGATCATCACCGGCTACCTGCTCGGCTACATCGCCGCGATGCCGCTGCTGGGCCGGGCGTCGGACCGGTTCGGCCGCAAGATGCTGATCCAGATCAGCCTCGCCGGTTTCGCGCTCGGCTCCGTGATCACCGCGATGTCGACCGACCTCACCGTGCTCGTGATCGGCCGGGTGGTGCAGGGCACCGCCAGCGGCGCGCTGCTGCCGGTCACCCTGGCGCTGGCCGCCGATCTGTGGGCGGCGCGCAACCGGGCCGCGGTGCTGGGCGGGGTCGGCGCGGCCCAGGAGCTGGGCAGCGTGCTGGGCCCGCTGTACGGCATCACGCTGGTGTGGGCATTCGGGCACTGGCAGTCGGTGTTCTGGGTGAACGTCCCGCTCGCGGTCATCGCGATGGCGATGATCCACTTCAGCCTGCCGTCGCGGTCCACCGGCGAAGACCCGCAGAAGGTCGACGTGACCGGCGGCCTGCTGCTGGCCGTCGCGCTGGGGCTGGCCGTCGTCGGGCTGTACAACCCCAGGCCCGACGGCAAGCAGGTGCTGCCCAGCTGGGGCGTGCCGGTGCTGATCGCGGCCGTCGTCGCCGCGGTCGCGTTCTTCGTGTGGGAGAAATTCGCCAAGACCCGACTGCTGGATCCGGCGGGCGTGCACTTCCGCCCGTTCCTCGCGGCGCTGGGCGCGTCGCTGACGGCCGGCGCGGCCCTGATGGTGACGCTGGTCAACGTCGAACTGTTCGGTCAGGGTGTGCTCGGCCAGGACCAGAACCAGGCCGCCTTCCTGCTGCTGCGCTTCTTGATCGCCCTGCCGGTCGGCGCCCTGGTCGGCGGCTGGGTGGCCACCCGCCTCGGCGACCGGATCGTCGCGTTCACCGGCCTGCTGATCGCCGCCGGTGGCTATCTGCTGATCGCGAAGTGGCCCGTCGACCTGCTGACGGCGCGCCACGACCTGGGCTTCATCAGCCTGCCCGTGCTGGACACCGACCTCGCGATCGCCGGGTTCGGCCTCGGCCTGGTCATCGGGCCGCTGACGTCGGCGACGCTGCGGGTCGTGCCCGCGGCCCAGCACGGCATCGCGTCGGCGGCCGTAGTGGTGGCCCGGATGATCGGCATGCTGATCGGCATCGCGGCGCTGTCGGCGTGGGGGTTGTACCGGTTCAACCAGCACCTGGCCAGTCTGCCTGCCAACACCGGCGGCAACAGCCTGGCCGAGCGTCTGGCCGCAGAGGCGCACCGCGTGCGCGAGGCGTACGTGCTGCAGTACGCCGAGATCTTCTCGATCACGGCGATCGTGTGCGTCGTGGGTGCGCTATTGGGGTTGCTGATCAGCGCCAAGGGCGAACACGCCGACGAGCCGGAGGAGCTTCAGCAGCGCTCGAGTCCGCGGCCCATCAGCTGAGGCGCGGTGGCCGGCACGACATCACCACTGTCGAAGGTCTCGTCGGAGGTCAGTCCCCGCCAGGCATCGCGGATCACCGCCTTGATGGCGTCGGGAGTGACCGGGCTGTTGCTGAGCCAGTCCTGCAGTGCAGTCATGCTCTCGTCCTTTGTTCGTGCTCACCTTGCGCAACTCTTCGGTGAAAGCGCGATATTCCCGTCCGAGTCTACCGAGCGACCCGCTTCCGCAGGGCCGCTGCCGCGCCCGCCCGCGGGTGTGAGAACGACCACGGAAACCGTTGATGGACAGCGGGTAACGATCAGATAACGATGCCGCGTCCCGTCAGGACGGGATGAGGCTGAGCAACACGTCCGGTCCGACGGGGTGCACCTCGTCGAAACGCCACCGCTGGGCCTGGGCGATGCTCAGCACGCCGACGTCGTCGACGGCGCTGATCGGCCCGCCCAGCAGGATCGGGGCGACGTAGGCCAGGATGCGGTCGATCACCCCGGCCCGCAGGAAGGCTCCGGCCAGTGTCGGGCCGCCCTCCACCAGCACGTCGGTGCGGTCCGACAGCGCCTGGATCACCTCGCGAGGGTCTCGGGTGCGGATCACCATGGTGCGCGAGTCGTCGTTGAGAACCGTTGCGTCAGGCGAGATCTCACGCATACCGACGACGACGCGCAGCGGCTGCTGGGCGGCCAGCGTGCCGTCGGGCAGCCGCGCGGTGAGCGCCGGATCGTCGACGAACACGGTGCCCGTGCCGACGACGATCGCATCGGCGGCGGCGCGCATGCGGTGCACGTCGGCGCGGGCGGCCTCACTGGTGATCCACTGACTCGAGCCGTCTGCGGCCGCACTGCGGCCGTCCACGCTGGTGGCGAATTTCCATGTCACATGCGGCATTCCGGTGCGCTGCTTGTGCAGCCACTCGCGCAGCGGCCCACCGGCGGCCGCGTCGGCACACACCCCGGGGGTGACGCGGACACCCGACGCGGCCAGCCGCGCCGCCCCGCCGGCGGCCACCGGGTTCGGATCGGCCACGGCGAACGCGACATTCGCGATGCCCGCGGCCAGCAGCGCGTCCACGCAGGGCGGGGTGCGCCCCACGTGGTTGCACGGTTCGAGGGTCACCACGGCTGTACCACCGGCCGCCCGCTCCCCCGCCCGGCGCAGCGCCAGCACCTCCGCGTGCGGGCCGCCGGGCGGCTCCGTCGCTCCGACACCGGCGATCCCGCCGTTGGCGTCCAGGATGACCGCCCCCACCGGAGGGTTGGGATATGTTGTGCCCTTGACCTTTTCGGCCTGCTCGAGGGCCGCGGCCATCGCCGCGTCGAGGTTCACCGCGCCAGATGCTTGGACGCCGCCGCGGCCTGATTGCGCAGCGACTGCACGGCCAGCGCGGGATCGTCGGCGCTGTAGACCGCCGAGCCCGCCACGAAGCAGTCGACGCCCGCTTCGGCGGCGGCTTCGATCGTGTCGGTGTTGATGCCACCGTCGATCTCGATGAGGACGGTCAGCTCGCCCGCGTCGACGAGGCGGCGCACGATGCCGACCTTGGGCAGCACCTCGGCGATGAACTTCTGTCCGCCGAATCCGGGTTCGACCGACATCACCAGCAGCGTGTCGAAATCGCGCAGGATCTCCAGGTACGGGTCGACCGGCGTGCCCGGTTTGACGGCCAGGCCCGCCTTCGCGCCCGCGGCGCGGATGTCGCGGGCCACCGCGATCGGGTCGTCGGTGGCCTCGGCGTGGAAGGTGACGTTGTGCGCGCCGGCCTCGGCGTAGGGCGGTGCCCACCGGGCCGGATCGTCGATCATCAGGTGGCAGTCCATCGGGATGTCGGTGACCGCGAGCAGCGACTCGACGACGGGCAGGCCCAGAGTGAGATTGGGTACGAAGTGGTTGTCCATCACGTCGACGTGCAGCCAGTCGGCGCCCTCGACCGCGGCGGCCTCGTCGGCGAGCCGGGCGAAGTCGGCAGCCAGGATGGACGGGGCGATCAGCGGGGCGGTGCGGGCGTGCTGTCCGGGCATGGGGTCAGCCTATCGGGGGCCGGTGACCCGAAGGGCGGCGGCGAACATCGCGTCGGTGCCGTGCCGGTGCGGCCAGAGTTGCACCGACAGATTCTCTCCGACATCGCCGGCCGGATCGAACAACGGTCGGGTGTCCAGCGCGGTGACCGGGTGGCGGCGCAGCGCATCGGCCACCACGCCGGTGGTCTCGGCAAGGTGCGGCGAGCACGTCGCATACAGCACGACGCCACCGGGCCGGGTCAGCCGGATCGCCGAGGCCAGGAGTTCCCGCTGCAGCTTGGCCAGCGGCGCCACATCGCCGGGCCGGCGCCGCCAGCGCGCCTCGGGGCGGCGGCGCAGCGCGCCGAGTCCGGTGCACGGGGCGTCGACGAGGACGCGATCGAAACCCGGCGTCAGCCCCGGGTCGCGCCCGTCGACCCGGACCACGTCGACGGGCAACCCGCGGGTGTTCTGTTCGACCAGCTCGGCGCGCCGCGGCGCGGGCTCCACCGCGGTGACGTGGGCGCCGGCGGGCTGACCCAGGGCGGCCAGCAGCGCGGTCTTGCCGCCCGGTCCGGCGCACAGGTCCAGCCACCGGCCGTTGTCGGCGCCGTCGAGTTCGGCCAGCGTGACCGCCCGCGCGACCAGCTGGCTGCCCTCGTCCTGCACCAGCGCCCGGCCGTCTCTGACCGGGGCGAACCCGCCGGGATCGCCCTCGGACAGGTGCACAGCGTACGGCGAGTACCGGCCGACGGTGCCGCCCACCTGTTCGGCCAGCTCGGCCGCGGTCAGCGCACCCGGCCGCGCCACCAGATGCACCTCGGGGCGGGCGTCGTCACTGGCCAGCAGTGCCGCCAGCTCGTGGGCCCGGGCCCCCAGCGCGTCGGTGAAGGCCTGGGCGACCCACCGCGGGTGCGCATGCACGAAGGCCAGGTGACCGACGGGGTCGGTGGCGGCGGGCGGGGCCAGCTCCGCCACCCAGGACGTCTCGTCGCGGCGGGCGATGGTGCGCAGCACACCGTTGACGAATCCCGCACGCGCCGTGTCGAATTCGATCCCGGCCTGCTCCACGGTGGTGGACACCGCGGCGTGGTCGTCGACGCGGGTGCGCAGGATCTGGTAAGCGCCCAGGCGCAGCAGATCCAGCAGCACCGGATCGATCTTGTCCACCGGTCGGCCCGCGGCCGCCGCGATGACCGCGTCGAGCAGCCCTCGGGCGCGGCAGGTGCCGTAGGTCAGTTCGGTCGCGAACGCCGCGTCGCGGCCGGTGATCCCGCGGTCCCGCAGCATCGCGGGCAGCGCCAGGTTGGCGTAGGCGTCCTTCTCGGAGACCGCGCGCAGCACGTCGAACGCGGCCCGACGGGCGGGGTCGAGCGGGGTGCGCCGCTGCGGGCGCCGCTTGCCGGTCGGGCGCGTCATGTAGCCGAACCGATCTCCTCGAGCCGCGCGCCGCGGGCCCAGTCCGCGGCGTTCATCGGCTTCCTGCCCGGGGGCCGCACGGTCTGCAGTTGCACCGCGCCGGAGCCGGTGCCGACCCGCACGTGTTTCTTGTCCACTTTCAGCCGTCCGGGGCCGAGGTCGGGCTCGTCGACCACCGTCACGGGACCGACCTTGACGCGCTCCTCCCCGATCATCGTCCATGCGCCCGGGTTCGGCGTGACGGCGCGGATCCGCCGGTCGATCACATGCGCGGGCAGGTCCCACCGGATGCGGGCGTCGTCGACGGTGATCTTCGGCGCGACGCTGATCCCGTCGGCCGGTTGGGGCACTGCGGTCAGGGTGCCGTCGGCGATACCGTCCATCGTGGCCTCCAGCAGGGCCGCACCGGCCACCGACAGCCGGTCGAGCAGGTCGCCGGCGGTGTCGGCGGGCCGGATCGTCTCGGTGACCACGCCGTAGACGGGGCCGGAGTCGAGACTGCGTTCGATCTGGAACGTGGTGGCGCCGGTGACCGCGTCGCCCGCGGCGATCGCGGCCTGCACCGGGGCTGCGCCGCGCCAGGCGGGCAGGATCGAGAAGTGCAGGTTCACCCAGCCGTGGGCGGGCACCGCGAGCAGGTCGTCGCCGAGCAGCGCACCGTAGGCGACCACGGCGCAGCAGTCCGGCGCCAGCGCGGCCAGTTCGGCGATGAACTCCGCGGAGTTGGGCCGTTCCGGGCGCAGCACCGGAATCCCATGCTCGAGCGCGAGGTGCGCCACCGGCGAGGGCGCGGGCCTGCCGCGCCGACCCGCGGCGGCATCGGGGCGGGTCAGCACCGCGACGACGTCGTGGCGGGGCGACTCGATGAGCCGACGCAGGGACGGTAGGGCCGGTTCCGGAGTACCGGCGAACACGAGACGCACCGGGCCAGTCTAGGAAGCAGCCCTAGCGGGGGGTCTGGTAGTACTCCTTCTCGCCGACCTTGGTCAGCGGCGCGACGAACATCCACGGGATCGTGGTGAGCAGCCGGTTGAGGGTGGCCACCGAATCGTTGTAGTACTGCCGGGCGAACGCTAGCTTGTCCTCGGTGTCGGCGAGGTTGCGTTGCAGATCCAGGAAGTTGGCCGACGAGTTCAGCTGTGGATAGCTCTGCCCCAGCGCCAGCAGCGGCGCCAGCGCCGAGTCGAGTTGCTTCTCGGCCGCCCCGCGCTCGGCCACCGAGCCGCCCGAGGTCGCCGACGTCAGCGCCGCCCTGGCGTCGGTGACGCGGTCGAGGATCGCCTTCTCATGGGTGGCGAAGGTCTGCACCGTCTGCACGAGGGCGGGGATCAGCGACGCACGCCGGGTCAGTTCGACGTCGATCCCCGACAGCGCCTCGGCGACGCGGACGTCGGCGGACCGGATCTTGTTGTAGCCGGCCACATATCCGATCAGGATCAGCACCACCAGCACGAGCACGACGACGAGC
This sequence comes from Mycolicibacterium psychrotolerans, assembly GCF_010729305.1. NCBI lineage: Bacteria > Bacillati > Actinomycetota > Actinomycetes > Mycobacteriales > Mycobacteriaceae > Mycobacterium > Mycolicibacterium psychrotolerans. The sequence continues at coordinate 4,106,852 of NZ_AP022574.1, forward strand.
AGGAAAGTCACCATGATCCGCCTCCTCCTCCGCCACCACCGCCACCACCACCGCCGCTGAAGCCACCGCCGCCACCGCCGCTCGACGAGGAGGACGACTGGGAGGCGGTGTAGGCGCCGATCGACGAGGACAGTGCCGTCTCGAAACTGTCGAAGTCCGCCCGCCGGAGCCGCCCGCCACTCCCCAGGAAGACGACGTGGTCGAAGTGGTGTACCAATCCGGCTGCGGGGCAGCCGTATTGGTGTACGTCTCGTACTTCTTCGCCCACGCGGCGGCCACCCCGGCGGCGACGGCGAACGGCACATAGGCGATGTAGAGGTCCTTGCGCGCCGAGAAGTCGAAGCGCGTCTCGGCCGAATCAGTGGCCAGCATGCGGTGGAATCCGCCTGCGCGCGACCACAGTTCGCGCCCGGCCGGGGTCCGCCGGGTGCCGACCCCGTCGCGCCAGGACGCGGCCGAGAACAGGAAGAACGCCGCGAATGGCAGCGCCCACATCGTGGTCGGGAAGCCCCAGCGGAAGAACCCGCACACCATCAGCACGAACGCGACGGCGTTGGCGGCGCGCAGCCACAGCTCCTTCTTGCGTGCCACCATGAGCCCCGAGTCGATCGCCCATGTCCGGACCGCCTCGGCCATGTCGGTCTTGGCCTTGTTCAGCTTTTCCCCCGACTTGACCGACTTCTTGGCGGCGAACTCACTGCCGGCATTGAGCAGTTTCAGCCGCGACGCGACCGCCAGGCTCACCGGGTCGACCCCGGACCACTGCCCTGCCCGGGCGATGCTGCGGATCTTCCACTCTTTGTCGCTGACCTGGTGCAGCGTGATGAGGTCCCGCTCGGCGAGGTAGAACAGGGTCGCGGTCAGACCGTTCTTCGGGACCGCCTCGGTGCGGATGTACTCCAGCTGCACCGGGCCCAGGCCCGGCGGGGGCGCGTACTGCAGCGGGAAGCCGGGTGAGCGCTCCAGCACGCTGCGGAACCACAGGACCGCCAGGGCGCCGAAGGCCATCGTCAGACCGAGCACCCACAGCACGGCGGTGACCGACTGCCCGAGGACCCGGTCCCAGGTGTAGGGCCACGGCAGGGTCAGCCGCGCCGGCGTGGCCACGTCCACCCCGGCGCGCAGCGTCACCGGGGTGCGCGGCGGCAGCGACGACGCCGAGGCCACCACGGTGTTGCCCCGCGCGCGCAGTTCGTCGCACACCCGCCCGACGCCGAAGCCGACCGAGCACTGCACGGCCCCGACGTCGCCGGGCAGGGTCACGGTGATGTCGGCCCGGTCGATGCGGTTGTTCCAGGAGGGTGCGACGACGTTCCAGAAGAAGACCGAGGGGCTCGGGCTCGGGCCAGGCGCGCCGACAGTCTGCGCGAACCGCCGGTCGGCGCCGGTGCCGCCCGGGTCGAGCACCCCGGGGATGCGGTAGCGGAGCTCGAACACATGGGTGCCGTCGCTCAGTGTCCGGTCGGGGTCACCGATCTTGGCCACGCGGAAGCGTTTTCCGCCCTCCCACAGCATCTGGTAGGGCACGGGCCGTCCGTCGAGCAGGATCGAGGTCACGTCGGGCTTCTGCCGAACATGAGAGTCGTTCTGGTTGGCGACATCCCAGTAGCGGAAGATGCCGTGGCGATCGGTGCTGTAGAACTCCGTAGTGATCGTCTCGACCGCGGTCATGTCCCCGGCGCCGTCGACCGCGGCGTCCAGCGTGAAGTTGCTGATCACCACGGGGTCCTCGGCGGGCGTGCCGGCCGAGCCCCCACCGGTGAACACCACCGGCCACAGCAGCCCGAATGCGATGAGCAGCAGCGGGATCGTCGCCTTGACCAGACGCCCCACCGACATGCGCATCACCCTATGTGCAACGGGTCGATCTGGATGCGAACCGGCTCATGATCATGACGTGCGCTCTGCACCGCACTGGCCTTGCGCAGCGCCGCCGACAGCGCCAGCCCATCGTGCCGCGGCACCCGGGCCAGCATCCGGATGACCGGGTGTTCGTCGGCCACCCCGGGCGGCCTGCGCACCCCCACCGGCAGGTCGACCGGCCCCAGCAGGTCGGCCCCGTCGGGCAGCGCGACTCCGCCCAGCAGCGCGTTGACCGCGTCGGACGTGCCGTCGACCGCGGCCATGTGCACGGCTGGGGGCAACCCCACCTCGGTGCGCCCGTCGAGTTCGGCGTCGGCGTGACCGACCGGATCCCACCGGATCAGCGCCTGCACGGTCGGGATCGCGGACTCCGCGACCACGGCGACGACACCGCCGTCGGCGCGGCTGCGGACCAGCGCCGCGGCCGCCATCCAGCGCCGCAGCGTGTCCTCGGCGGCGCGCAGATCCTGGCGGCCGAGCAGCGCCCAGCTGTCGAGCAGCAGCGCGGCGCCGTATCCCCCTTCGGCCGCCGGTTCGACGCCCGGGGTGGCGACCACCACCGCGGGACGCGGGGGCACCGACTCGACGACGGCGTCGCCGCCCGAGGTGACGACCGCGACGCCGGGGAACGCGCGGCCCAGTTCCTCGGCCGTGCGGCGGGCCCCGACCACGACCGCGCGCACCGCGTCGGCGCCGCACCGGGCGCAGCGCAGCGACAGTTCTTCGCGCCCGCACCACCGGCACACCGCCCCCGCGGCATCGCGGCCGGGCAGCGACAGCGGCCCGGTGCAGTGCCGGCACCGGGCGATGGTGCGGCACCGGGCACATGCCAGCGCAGGCACGTAGCCGCGCCGTGGCACCTGGACGAGCACCGGGGCGCCGGACGTCAGCGCCCGACGGGCCGCGTCCAGCGCCATCGACGGCAGCCGCGCCGTCCGCGCCGCCGGGTCGCGTTCCTGCGCGTACGCGCTGTCCTCGAGCGCGAGCACCCGGGGGGCGCAGGCCCGCACGGCCTGGCGCGAGGCGGTCAGGTCGTGCGCCCACCCGCTGCGCACCAGGGCCTGGGACTCCGCGGTGCGCGCGTAGCCGCCGATCACCGCGGCGCAGCGCAGCTGGTGGGCGCGCAGCATCGCCACCTCGCGGGCGTGGGGATACGGCGCGCGCGGCTCGGACAGCGAATCGTCGCCGTCGTCCCACAGCATCACCAGACCGAGGTCGGCCACCGGCGCGAACACCGCGCTGCGCGTGCCGATCACCAGCCGCGCGTCGCCGCGCAGCACCGCGAGCCACCGCCGGTAGCGCTCGGAAGGGCCCAGTCCCGCCGACAGCGCGACCACCCGCTGCGGATCCACCCGCTCGGCACACGCGGCGGACAACCGGTCGACGTCGCGCTGATCGGGCACCACGGCGAGCACCGACCGGCCCGCGTTCACCGTCACCGCGGCCGCTTCTGCCAGCCGAGCGGGCCAGGACTCCCCCGGCAGCGCCTGCCACACCGCCCGGGCCGCGCGCCCGTCCTGCAGCGCGGCCACGAACTGCGCACCGCCGCTGTACGCCGACCAGCCCGCGGCGTCGACCGTCGCCGCGACGAACGCCTCGAGCACGGCGGCGGGACGCTTCTCCACCGTGGCGTGCCGGGGCGGGATGGCAAGCCGCAGCACGTCGGCACGGGTGCCCGCATACCGGGCGGCGACGGCGTCGACGAGGCGGCGCACGTCGTGGGTCAGCACCGGCTCGGCGGACACCACCTTCTCCAGCCAGCCGAGCCTGCCGACATGGTCGGTGTCCGACCGCCGCTCGAGGACGAAAGCGTCGACCAGGCGGCCGTGGAAACGGACCTTGACGCGCACGCCGGGCTGGGCGTCGTCGGACTGCTCGGCCGCGACGAGGTAGTCGAAGTCCCGGTCCAGGTGCGGCACCGTCAGCATCGGCAGCACCCGTGCGATCGGCTCGTGTTCGGCGGCCTGCCGGGTGCCGGTCACCCCTCGGGTCCAGGCCGGCCGAAGAGCAGCCCCGCGGTGATGAACAGCAGCGATGCGGCGTAGAACCACCAGATCGGCACGGCCAGCATCTCGCTGCGCAGCACGAACTTGCTGATGCCGATCATGGCGTCCGACACCGCGAAGCACACCGCGCCCAGCGCCGTCCACGGCGTCGGCAGGTCGGCCAGCAGCGCGGTGCACACCATCGCGCCCAGCACACCGATGTACACCGTCACCGGGACGGCCATCCCGTCGACGATCAGCCGCGGCCAGAACCACACCAGCAGCGCCGCGCAGGCCAGCGCGATCACGCCGGCCGCCGCCGACCGGGCCGGGGTGACGACGGCCAGCGGCAGCAGCGCCGCCAGGAAGCACAGGTGCGCGACCAGGAACGCCGCCAGCCCCAGCACGAAGGACGGCTCCCACCACGGCATCGCGAGAAGGAAGTCGCCCGCAGCCGAGAACACCAGCGCGCCGACCAGCCAGCGCCGCTCCCGCACCACCGGGTGGTTCGCCGCTGCCGCGGCGAGCAGCACCGCGGCCAGCGCCTTGACCGCGGGCTGGGCCGCGAACCGGCCGGTCAGTTCGGCGCCCGCGGGCACCTGCATTGCGGTGACGATCAGGAACACGCCGTATCCCGCCGCAGCCACGGCTGCGGCCGCCCACAGCGTGCGGGCGCGCGGCGCCGCGCGACGACCGGTCACAGGAGTGGGCGTGGTCATGGGCAGAACCTACTAAAACCGGGTGACGCTACCGTGTGGGCCATGGCCGATCTCGATCCCGTGCTGTCGAAGGTGCTCGCCGCCGTCCCGTTCACCCTCACCGCCGACGGCGGGCCCCAGGTGGCCCGGCAGCGCTTCGCCGAACTCCCCCGGATCCCCGTCCACCCCGACGTCACCACCGAGGACCACAGCGTCGACGGTCCCGCCGGACCCGTCCCCGTGCGCGTCTACCGTCCGCCGACCGAGGCGTCCGTGCTGCCGGTGGTGATCTTCATCCACGGCGGCGCCTGGTCGGTCGGCGATCTGGACACCTACGACGCGGCCGCCCGCGTCCACGCGGTCGGCGCCCACGCCGTGGTCGTGTCGGTCGATTACCGCCTCGCCCCCGAGCACCCCTACCCCGCGGCGGTCGAGGACACCTGGGCGGCGACGCAGTGGGTGGCCGCCAACGCCAGCCGCTTCGGCGGCGACCCGGAGCGCGTCGCGGTGGCCGGCGACTCCGCCGGCGGCAACCTCGCCGCCGTGATGGCGCAGCTGGCACGCGACGCCGGTCTGCCGCTGCGCTTCCAGCTGCTGTGGTACCCGTCGACGACGTTCGACACGTCGCTGCCGTCCTTCACCGAGAACGCCGAGGCGCCGATCCTCTCCCTGGATGCGTGCAAGGCCTTCACCCGCTGGTACGTGGCGGACACCGATCTGTCCCGGCCGCCCGCCACGCTGGTTCCCGCCGTCGGCGAACTGGACGGACTGCCCGCGGCCTACATCGCCGTCGCCGGTCACGACCCGCTGCGCGACGACGGCATGCGCTACGCGCAACTGCTCACCGAGGCAGGCGTCGACACCGAACTGCACCACGCCGAGACGCTGGTGCACGGCTTCCTGGCCTACCACGGGGTGGTGCCCGCCGCGACGGAGGCGACCGAGCGGGCTCTCACGGCCCTCAGGACGGCCTTGCAGTAGTCGTTTGTGGGATCGGTAGCCCGGCCGTGGGACTACCGTCCGTTCATGATCAACATCCACACGCTGCGACGCGTCACCGCCGCGGCACTACTGACCGGGGCCGGCGCGGCGGCGGCACTGGGCTTCGGCTCCGGCGCCGCGGCCGCACTGCCCCGCGCGCCACTGCCGGCCTCATGGCCGGGATGCCCCGAGAACAGCCCGGAGGGCCCGTGCCGCTGGTGCCCGGGAGACCCACCGGTGCAGACCGGGAATCTCCGGGTGAACCCCGTGGTCTGGGACAACAGCGTCTGCCACACCTACTGGTACGTCTACCACGGCCAGGGCAACGTGGCGGCGAACATCTTCGAGGGCGAGGCGCCGCCGGCGCCGCCACCCCCGGCACCGAACCTCACCCCGCCGCTGCCGCCGGGATGGTGCTGGTCGCTGTTCCTGCCGACCACCAACTGCCCGAACGGCTGACGCGATGACGCGCATCCTCGCCGTCGCCGTCGCGCTGGCCGGTGCGGTGTTCGGCGCGCCTGCCGCCACCGCGCAGGGTCCCAGCTATCAGGGAGGCAACTGCCCGTCGGGGCTGACCTGCACCCACTGGTGCCCCGGCGACCCCGCCATCCCAGGCGGCCAGGTCCTGAGCTGGGACCCGAACGTCTGCCACGACTGGTACTGGAACTCCTACGGCATCGTCGACGTCAACGCCGGCATGCTGTACCCGTGGAGGTGACGGGGGTCGTCAGACGGCGTTCTTGAGGTCGTCGACCTTGTTCAGCTGCTCCCACGGCAACTCGATGTCTGTACGGCCGAAGTGCCCGTACGCCGCGGTGGGCGCGTAGATCGGGCGCAGCAGGTCCAGATCGCGGACGATCGCGCCCGGCCGCAGGTCGAACACCTCGCCGATTGCCTTCTCGATCTTCACCGGATCGACGGTCTCGGAGCCGAACGTCTCCACGAAAAGGCCAACCGGGGCGGCCTTGCCGATGGCGTAGGCGACCTGAACCTCGACCCGCTCGGCGAGGCCGGCGGCGACGACGTTCTTGGCGACCCAGCGCATCGCGTACGCGGCCGACCGGTCCACCTTCGACGGATCCTTGCCCGAGAAGGCGCCGCCACCGTGGCGGGCCCAGCCGCCGTAGGTGTCGACGATGATCTTGCGGCCGGTCAGGCCTGCGTCACCCATCGGGCCGCCGAGCACGAACTTGCCGGTCGGGTTGACCAGCAGTCGCGGCGAGGAGGTGTCGAGGGTGTCGTGGCCGAGTTCGGTGAGCACCGCGTCGATGACGTGCTGCTTGATCTCCGGCGCCAGCTGGCTCTCGAGGTCGATGCCGTCGGCGTGCTGGGTGGAGAGCACCACGGTGTCCAGCCGCACCGGGGTGGTGCCGTCGTACTGCACGGTGACCTGCGTCTTGCCGTCCGGGCGCAGGTAGTCCAGCGTCCCGTTCTTGCGGACCTCGGTCAGCTTGCGCGAAAGCCGGTGGGCCAGCGCGATCGGCAGCGGCATCAGCTCGGGGGTGTCGGCGATGGCGTAGCCGAACATCAGGCCCTGGTCGCCGGCGCCCTGGGCGTCCAGCGGGTCGGCCGCGCCCTCGACGCGGGTCTCGTGGGCGGTGTCGACGCCCTGGGCGATGTCCGGCGACTGGGCGCCGATGCCGATGTTCACGCCACAGGTGAGGCCGTCGAAGCCCTTGTCGGAGTGGTCGTACCCGATGTCGAGGATGCGGGCGCGCACGGTGTTGGTGATGTCGGCGAAGGCCTCCCTGGCCGCCGTGGTCACCTCGCCGACGACGTGCACCTGGCCGGTGGTCACCAGCGTCTCGACCGCCACCCGGGACTTCGGATCGCCGGCGAGCAGTGCGTCGAGCACCGAGTCGCTGATGGCGTCACAGATCTTGTCCGGGTGCCCCTCGGTCACCGACTCACTGGTAAACAGCCGAGCATCACTCACGTCCGATCCCTTTCCATTTCATTCATGTCTGCGACGGCACGCAGTGCCGGGCGCCTCTAGCACCCAAGCGTGTCCCCCTGCGGCGCGCAACCTTTACGCGCAGCCGATGTCTGTTCGCTGCCCGCTCACCCGGTGTGCAGGAAGCCGGCGATCGCGTCCACAATACGGCTCGCCATCACGGTCTTCGAACCGTGCTCCAGTGCGGACTCGTTGCCGTCGGACGACAGCAGCCATCCGTCGTTGTGATCGACCTCGAAGGCGCGGTTCTCGCCGACGGCGTTGACGACGAGTAGATCGCACCCCTTGCGGCGGAGTTTCGCGCGGGCATGGAACAGAACGTCGCCGTTCGCGTCACCGGTTTCGGCGGCGAACCCGACGATGGCCCGCATGTTGGGCAGCTGACCGTCGGCGCGGGCGCGGACCGCCCCGGCGAGCACATCGTCGTTGCGGACCAGTTCGATCGTCGGCTCGCCCTCGCCGGCCGGGCCCTTCTTGATCTTGTTGACCGCCGGGTTGGCCGGCCGGAAGTCGGCGACCGCGGCAGCCATGACGAGCACGTTCGCGTCCGGCGCATGCTTGGACACCGCGTCCCGGAGCTGTGCGGCCGACCCGACGTGCTCGACGTGGACACCGGCGGGGTCGACCAGCCCGGCGGTGTTGCCCGCGATCAGCGTCACGTCGGCGCCGCGCTGGGCCATGACGCGGGCCATCGCGTAACCCTGCTTACCGGAACTGCGGTTGCCGATGAACCGGACCGGATCGATGGGTTCGCGGGTGCCGCCCGCCGTCACCAGCACCTTGATCCCGGCCAGGTCGTAGGGCAGCGCGTCGCCACGGGCGAGGAGCAGCTGGGCCAGCGTGCTGATCTCCTCGGCTTCGGGCAGCCGCCCCGGTCCGGTGTCGGCGCCGGTCAGCCGGCCCGATGCGGGTTCCATCACGACGACGCCGCGGCGGCGCAGCGTGGCGACGTTCTCGACGGTCGCCGGATGGAACCACATCTCGGTGTGCATCGCCGGCGCGTAGAGCACCGGACACCGGGCGGTCAGCAGCGTCGCGGTCAGCAGGTCGTCGGCCCGGCCGATGGCGGCGCGCGCCAGCAGGTCTGCGGTGGCGGGCGCGACGACGACGAGATCGGCGGACTGCCCGATCCGCACGTGGGGAACCTCGTGGACGTCGTCGAAGACGCCGGTGTGCACGGGGTTACCGGAGAGCGCTTCGAATGTGGCGGCGCCGACGAACTTCAGCGCCGATTCGGTGGGGACCACCCGCACGGAGTGGCCGGCCTCGGTGAGCTGACGGACCACGGTCGCCGCCTTGTAGGCGGCGATGCCGCCGGCGACGCCGACGATGATCCGCTTGCGCTCGGCCATCCCCCGGCGCCGCGTTCCTACTCGCCCTCGGTGTGCTCGAGCAGATCCTCGTGGATCTCGCGCATCGCGATCGACAGCGGCTTCTCCTGCAGACCGGGCTCGACCAGCGGACCGACGTACTCGAGGATCCCGTCACCGAGCTGGTTGTAGTAATCGTTGATCTGACGTGCGCGTTTGGCGGCGTAGATCACCAGCGCGTACTTGCTCGACGCGCGGTCCAGCAACTCGTCGATGGGCGGGTTGGTGATGCCCAACGGCGTGTCGTAGGAGCTGGCTGCGGACGGATCGAGGTCCACGGCGGCCAGCCGCGTGTCGGCGTGCGGGGTGCTCACGAAAAAGATCTCCTGGCGATTCGGATCGAGAATTCAAGACTGTTCGCGCCGCACCGGTGTGCGGGCCACCAGCAAGGATACCAACGCAGCGCAGGCCGATTCCAATTCACTGTTGACGACGACCTCGTCGAAGTCGCCCTGCGCGGCCAATTCGGTGCGTGCCGTCGCCAGCCGGCGGGCCATCACCTCGGGCGTTTCAGTGCCCCGGCCGGTCAGCCGGTGTTCGAGTGTCTGCCAATCGGGCGGGGCGAGGAAGACGGTGACCGCCTCGGGCATCGCCTTCTTGACCGCTCGCGCCCCGGCCAGATCGACCTCGATGAGGACCGGCCTGCCGGCCGCGGTTGCCGCACGGACAGGTGCGGCGGGCGTACCCGAGCGGTGCAGCCCGCCGTGGATCTCCGCCCATTCCAGCAGCTCACCAGTGTCGATGAGGCGCTGGAACCGCTCGGGCGTCACGAACGTGTAGTCCACGCCGTCGCGTTCGCCGGGCCGCGGCGCCCGCGTCGTCACGGAGACGCTGAAATAGAGGTCAGCGACCCGGTCCCGCAGGCAGCGGACCACCGTGGACTTGCCGACGGCAGACGGGCCGGACAGCACCATGACCGGAGCCTGTGGGTGCGTGTCCGGCCCTCCGCCTTCGCTCACTGACCTCCCTTACGAGAAGTCGAACTTTTCCAGCAGGGCCTTGCGCTGACGATCGCCCAGGCCACGCAGCCTGCGGGTCGGGGCGATCTCGAGCTCGGTCATGATCTCCTGCGCCTTGACCTTGCCGACCTTGGGCAGCGCCTCCAGCAGTGCGGAGACCTTCATCTTGCCCAAGACCTCGTTGGTCTCGGCGTCCTTGAGAACCTGCTTGAGGTTGGTGCCGCCGCGCTTGAGCCGGTCTTTGAGCTCGGCTCGGGCTCGACGTGCGGCAGCAGCCTTCTCCAACGCTGCCGCGCGCTGTTCGTCGGTCAACTGGGGAAGGGCCACGGGTTCCTCCGTCTCGTCACCATCTGTTTTTCTCTCGGCCGGTCGTGGTGGATCGCGAACCAGCCAGCGTGGACGACCGTACCCACGCTGGCTGACGAAAGCTAACCCCACCCCCGGGTTCTGCCTTCAAAAGCCCAGCGTGTAGGGCGCAAGGGAGCCTGCGCCGGGATCGGCGCGTGGCCGCGAGCCGAGATTGCCGAAATCGACGCCAGCGGCGGAAATGCCTGCATATCGATGGTTTTACCGCCGACGGGCCACAACCGCCGTCGCCTGCCCGGACGCCGGCGTGCGTCACACCCGCCCCAGGCGGGTGAGTCGAGAAATTTTCGCTGGTCAGTCCCGGTCGGGCGTGTCGCACGGACCATCAGGCCTGCAGGTGTGCCACCGCATCGCGCATCGCGTTCGCGGCGCCGAGCAGCTCCGCCATCCCCGGACCGGCCCGCAGCACCTCGCGGGACACCGCTGGCAGCAACTGGCCCGGTAGGGCGCCGCCCAGCCCCGCCAACGCCTCCGGACGACCGCCCTGGGCACCGACGCCGGGGACCAGCACCGGGCCGCCCAGACCGCTCACATCGGGCGGATCGGTCAGCGTCGCACCGACGACCACCCCGACCGACCCGGACGGCGCGCCGCCGTTGACCGCGGCGGCGGCGTCGACGATCGACTGCGCCACGGTGCGTCCCCCGGCGTCGGCACGCTGCACGGAGGCCCCCTCGGGGTTGGAGGTGGCCGCGAGCACGAAGACACCGCGGTCGTGGGCGAGCGCGGTGTCCAGCAGGGGCTGAAGCGAGCCGAAGCCCAGGTAGGGCGAGGCGGTCACGGCGTCGGCGGCCAGCGGCGAGTCGCCGGCCCAGGCCGCGGCGTAGGCGGCCATCGTCGAGCCGATGTCGCCGCGCTTGGCGTCGGCGAGCACGAGCACCCCCTCGGCGCGCAGCGCCGCGATCGTGCGCTCGAGGACCGCGAAGCCCGCCGAGCCGTACGCCTCGAAGAAGGCGACCTGCGGTTTGACGACAGCGAACCCGGCGAACGCAGTCACGCAGATCTCGCTGAAACGGGCCAGCCCGTCGACGTCTGTGCCCAGCCCCCAGGCACGCAGCAACTCGGGATGCGGATCGATGCCCAGGCACAGCGGGCCGCGCTGCGCCATCGCGCCGGACAGGCGGTCACCGAATCCGCCCACCGTCACGACCCCAATGCGCTGTGCAGGTCCTGCAGCGACATCACGCCGATGTCGCCGCGGATGCCCGCCTCGATGCCCTGCACCGCGGCCGAGGCGCCCTGCACGGTCGTCACGCACGGGATGTTCATCGCGACCGCCGCCGACCGGATCTCGTAGCCGTCGATGCGCGGGCCGGAGTTGCCGTACGGCGTGTTGATCACCATCTGAACGTCCCCCGCCTTGATGGCGTCGACCGCCGACACCGCGGGCCGGTCCGGGCTCGGTTCTTCGAAGTGCTTGCGCACCTCGTCACACGGAATCCCGTTGCGCCGCAACATCTCCGCGGTACCCTCGGTGGCCAGGATGTGGAAGCCGAGGTCGGCGAGGCGCTTGACCGGGAACACCAGCGACCGCTTGTCGCGGTTGGCGACCGACACGAACACGGTGCCCTCGACGGGCAGCGAGCCGTAGGCGGCGGTCTGGCTCTTGGCGAACGAGCTGCCGAAGTCGTGGGCGATGCCCATCACCTCGCCGGTGGACTTCATCTCCGGTCCGAGCAGGGAGTCGATCTGGCTCCCGTCGTGCTTGCGGAACCGATGAAAAGGCAGAACGGCCTCCTTGACCGCCACCGGGGCGTTGCGCGGGACGCGGGCCCCGTCGCCCTCGGCCACCAGGATGCCCTCCTCGCGGAGCCCGGCGATGGTGGCGCCCAGCATGATCCGCGCACAGGCCTTCGCCAGCGGCACCGCGGTCGCTTTGGAGACGAACGGCACCGTGCGACTGGCGCGCGGGTTGGCCTCCAGCACATAGAGCACGTCGTCCTTGAGGGCGTACTGCACGTTGAGCAGGCCCACCACCCCGACGCCGAAGGCGATCGCCTCGGTGGCGCGCCGGACGGCCTCGATGTCACTGCGGCCCAGCGTCACCGGAGGAAGCGCGCACGCGGAGTCCCCGGAGTGGATCCCGGCTTCCTCGATGTGCTCCATGATGCCGCCGATGTAGACCTCGGTGCCGTCGCACAGGGCGTCGACGTCGATCTCGATCGCGTCCTCGAGGAAGCGGTCCACCAGCACGGGGTGCTCGGGTGAGAGTTGGGTGGCCCGGGTGATGTAGCCCTCGAGCGTGTCCTCGTCGTAGACGATCTCCATGCCGCGCCCGCCCAGCACGTAGGACGGCCGCACCAGCACGGGATAACCGATCTCGGCGGCGATGCGACGGGCCTGGTCGAAGCTCGTCGCCATCCCGAACCGCGGGGCGGGCAGGCCGGCGTTGGTCAGCACCTCGCCGAAGCGGCCGCGGTCCTCGGCCAGATCGATCGCCTCCGGCAGCGTGCCGACGATCGGCACCCCGGCCTTCTCCAAGCGCTCGGCCAGCCCCAGCGGCGTCTGCCCGCCGAGTTGGACGATGACGCCGACCACCCCGGGGCCTCCGCGGCCCGAGTACTGCTCGGCGAAGTAGATCTCGAGTACGTCCTCGAACGTCAGCGGCTCGAAGTAGAGCCGGTCGGCGGTGTCGTAATCCGTCGAGACGGTCTCGGGATTGCAGTTGATCATCACGGTCTCGAAGCCGGCCTCACTCAACGTGGTCGCGGCGTGCACACAGCTGTAGTCGAACTCGATGCCCTGCCCGATGCGGTTGGGCCCCGACCCGAGGATCAGCACCTTCGGCTTCTCGGCCTGGGGCGCCACCTCGCTCTCGGCGGCGGGGTCGAGCTCGTAGCTGCTGTAGTGGTACGGCGTCTTGGCCTCGAATTCGGCGGCGCAGGTGTCGACGGTCTTGAACACCGGATGGATGCCGAGCCGCTGCCGCAGCGCGCGCACGCCCATCTCGCCGGCCAGTTCCGGTCGCAGCGCGGCGATCTGGCGGTCGGAGAGCCCGTTGTGCTTGCTGCGGCTCAGCAGCTCCTCACCGAGCACCGGAGCGTCGATCAGCTCCGCGCGCAGCTCGACGAGCCCGCTGATCTGGTCGACGAACCAGGGGTCCACCCCGGACGCGTCCGCGACCTGTTCGACGCTCGCGCCCAGGCGCAGCGCGTACTCGATGTCGTAGAGCCGCCCGTCGGTCGGGGTGCGCAGCCGCTCGAGCACCTCATCGACGTCGCCCTCGATGTCGTCGCCGGTCCAGAACCCGGTGCGGCTGGTCTCCAACGAGCGCATCACCTTGCCCAGCGCCTCGACGAAGTTGCGGCCCAGCGACATCGCCTCGCCCACCGACTTCATCGTGGTGGTCAGGGTGGCGTCGGCGCCCGGGAACTTCTCGAAGGCGAACCGCGGCGCCTTGACCACGACATAGTCCAGCGTCGGCTCGAAGCAGGCCGGCGTCTCCTTGGTGATGTCGTTGACGATCTCGTCGAGCGTGTAGCCGATCGCCAGCTTCGCGGCGATCTTGGCGATCGGGAATCCGGTCGCCTTCGACGCCAGGGCACTGGACCGGGACACCCGGGGGTTCATCTCGATGACGATGAGCCGGCCGTCTCTCGGGTTGACGGCGAACTGGATGTTGCAGCCGCCGGTGTCGACGCCGACCTCGCGCAGGATGTCGATGCCCAGGGTGCGCATCGTCTGGTACTCGCGGTCGGTCAGCGTCATCGCCGGCGCGACGGTCACCGAGTCACCGGTGTGCACGCCCATCGGGTCGAAGTTCTCGATCGAGCACACCACCACCACGTTGTCGTGGCCGTCGCGCATCAGCTCGAGCTCGTATTCCTTCCATCCGTAGATGGACTCCTCGATCAGCACGTTCGCCGAGGGCGACGCGGTGAGTCCGTCACCGGCCATCCGTTCGACGTCCTCGGCCGAGTGCGCCATGCCCGAACCGAGGCCGCCCATCGTGAAGCTGGGCCGCACCACGACGGGCAACCCGAGGTCGGCGACGGTCTCACGCACCTCGTCCATCGTGAAACACACGCGGCTGCGCGCGGATTCGCCGCCGACCTTGCTGACGATGTCCTTGAACTTCTGCCGGTCCTCGCCGCGCTGGATCGCCTCGAAGTCGGCGCCGATCAGTTCGACGCCGTAGCGGTCCAGTGCGCCGTTCTCGTACAGCTTGACCGCCGTGTTCAGCGCGGTCTGTCCGCCCAGGGTGGCCAGCAGCGCGTCGATCTTGTGGCCGCGCTCGGCCTGCTGGGCGATCACCTTCTCGACGAATTCGGCGGTGATCGGTTCGACGTAGGTGTGGTCGGCGAACTCGGGGTCGGTCATGATCGTCGCCGGATTGGAGTTGATCAGCGTCACCTCCAGGCCTTCGGCCCGGAGCACCCGGCAGGCCTGCGTGCCGGAGTAGTCGAACTCCGCGGCCTGTCCGATCAGGATCGGCCCGGAGCCGATCACCAGGATGTGGTTGAGGTCTGCGCGGCGCGGCATTACTTTTCTCCCGCCATCAGCTCGATGAATTGGTCGAACAGGTAGTTCGCGTCGCGGGGGCCCGCAGCCGCTTCGGGGTGGTACTGCACCGAGTACGCCCGCTTGTTGGTCAGCGCGATCCCTTCGACCACACCGTCGTTGGCGCAGGTGTGGGTCACCACCGCCCGGCCGAACGGGGTGTCGAACTCTTCGCCGGCCCCGCCCTCGAGCGCGAACCCGTGGTTCTGCGCGGTGATCGCCACCCGCCCGGTGGCATGGTCCATCACCGGGATGTTGATGCCGCGGTGACCGAAGGTCATCTTGTAGGTCGACCGGCCCAGCGCCCTGCCGAGGATCTGGTTGCCGAAGCAGATGCCGAACAGCGGGACACCCGCGCCGATCACCTCGCGGGTCACCTCGACGACGTGGTCGGCGGTGGCCGGATCACCCGGGCCGTTGGACAGGAACACCCCGTCGGGCCGCAGGTCGGCGATCTCGGCGAAGTCCGCCGACGAGGGCAGCACGTGGGTGCGGATGCCGCGTTCGGAGAAGTTCCGCGGGGTGTTGGTCTTGATGCCGAGATCGAGCGCGACCACGGTGAAGCGTTGCTGCCCTTGCGGTTCCACCACATAGCGGTCGGCGGTGGAGACCTCGCCCGCGAGGTCGGCGCCGAGCATCGAGGCCTGCCCGCGTACCCGGGCGAGCAGCTCCTCGGTGTCGCCCAGTGCGGCGCCGCTGAACACGCCGGCTTTCATCGACCCGCGGCTGCGCAGATGCCGGACGACGGCACGGGTGTCGATGCCCGCGATGCCGACGACACCCTGGCGCGCCAACTCGTCGTCGAGCGTTCCGGTGGCCCGCCAGTTCGACGCACGCGGCGACGGATCGCGCACCGCGTAGCCGGCGACCCAGATCTTGTCGCCGCGGCTCTCGCTGTCCTCGTGGTTCCAGCCGGTGTTGCCGATCTGCGGCGCGGTGGCCACCACGATCTGCCGGTGGTAGCTCGGGTCGGTCAAGGTCTCCTGGTAGCCCGACATGCCCGTCGAGAACACGGCCTCGCCGAGCGTCTCGCCGACCGCGCCGAACGGTGTGCCGGTGAAGACCCGACCGTCCTCGAGCACGAGCACGGCTCTGTCCTCCGTCATGCAACCTCCTCCGGAAGCCATTTCGAGTATTCGCGCCGGTCGTCGGCGCGGAAGCCGGTGTCGATCTCCACTCCCGATGGCAGTCGCCAGCGGATGGCGAGAATGCCCTCGTGGGTCAGCGCCTTGCCCGCCAGGCTCTTCTCGGTGCGGATCGCGGTGATCGCGTCGTCGGGGATCCAGATCGGTCCGGCACCGGTGCGCTGCACCATGATTCCCTCCGGGTAGCGGGTGAGGACGGCCTTGGCGCGGAACCCGAGGTCGCCCGCGGCGACCCGGTCGTTCCAGTGCGGGACGAGCGTGCTGCCGACGTAGAGCCCCTTGGTGGGGGCGACGGTCGCCGAGCCCACCGTGTCGGGCAGCGACGGCAGCGTGCCGACGAGTTCGGCCTGGCGCTCGGCGCGGTGCCGCCAGCCGCGCAGCATGGCCCCGATCAGGATCGCGATGACCAACGCCAGCACAGCGGCCATGATCAGCGAGGCCACCAATGTCCCGGTGTTCATCCGCCGGCCTTCCCGTCGCGGGCGGTGATCGTGCCGCGCAGCAGGGTCGCCGTCACCACGGCAGGGAATTCCATGTCCTCGTACGGGGTGTTGCCGGAACGGCTGGCCAGGTCGGACCCGCGGACCGTCCAGGTGGCGTCCGGGTCGACGACCGTCAGGTTCGCGGGCTCCCCGACCTCCAGCGGCCGGCCCTGATCGGGCAGGCCGACGATGCGCGCCGGCGCCTCGCTCATCACCCGGGCGATGTCACGCCAGGTCAGCAGGCCGGGCCGGACCATCGTCTCGACGACCACCGACAGCGCCGTCTGCAGCCCGAGCATGCCGGGCCGCGCGTTGGCGAACTCGCACATCTTCTCGTGCTCGGCGTGGGGCGCGTGATCGGTTGCCACACAGTCGATCACGCCGTCGGCAAGCGCTTGGCGCAGTGCCACCGCATCGGCCGCCTCGCGCAGCGGCGGGTTGACCCGGTTGCGTCCGTCGTAAGACTCGAGCCGCGAGTCGTCGAGCAGCAGGTGATGCGGGGTGACCTCGGCGGTGATCGAGACGCCCTGCTCCTTGGCCCACCGGATCAGCTCGACGGTGCCTGCCGTGGAGGCGTGGCAGATGTGCACCCGCGCACCGGCGTCGCGGGCCAGCAGCGCGTCGCGGGCGACGATGGATTCCTCGGCGACGCGTGGCCAGCCCGCGAGTCCCAGGCGGGCGGCGTTGGGTCCCTCGTGGGCGACGGCGCCGACGGTCAGGCGCGGTTCCTCGGCATGCTGGGCGATCAGCACGCCCAGGCCGGAGGCGTACTCGAGTGCACGGCGCATCACCAGCGGATCGTCGACGCACACACCGTCGTCGGAGAACATCCGGACCTGCCCGACGCCGGCCGCCATCAGACCCATCTCGGTGAGTTGCTTGCCCTGCAGCCCGACGGTGACCGCGCCGACCGGGTGCACGTCGACCAGGCCGACCTGCCGCCCGCGCTGCCAGACGTGGTCGGTGACGACGACGCTGTCGGCGACCGGATCGGTGTTGGCCATCGCGAAGACCGCCGTGTAGCCGCCCAGGGCCGCTGCGGCCGAACCGGTTTCGATGTCCTCGGCGTATTCGCGGCCGGGCTCGCGCAGATGGGTGTGCAGGTCGACGAAGCCGGGCAGCAGGATCTGACCGGTGGCGTCGATGGTCTCGTCCCCGGCCAGTCCCGAGCCGATCTCGAGGATCTGCCCGTCTCCGACCAGGACATCGACGGGGTCGCCCTCGCCGTAGAGGCGTACGCCTGCGAGCACGACGGTCATGCGCTGATCGCCTCCATTTCGGCACCGACGAGAAGGTGGAACAGCACCGCCATCCGGACATGCACTCCGTTGGAAACCTGTTGCAGCACAGCCGATTGCGACGAGTCGGCCACTGAGTACGCGATCTCCATGCCGCGCAGCATCGGGCCGGGGTGCAGGACGACGGCGTGATCGGCCAACTGCGCCTGCCGCTTCTCCGACAGGCCGTAGCGCACCGAGTACTCACGCGACGACGGGAAGAAGCCGCCGTTCATCCGCTCGGCCTGCACGCGCAGCATCAGCACGGCGTCGGCGAGCGGCAGTTCGGCGTCGAGTTCGTGGGACACGCTCACCGGCCATCCGGCGACCCCGACGGGCAGCAGGGTGGGCGGAGCGACCAGCACCACCTCCGCCCCGAGGGTGTGCAGCAGCGCCACGTTGGACCGGGCGACGCGGCTGTGCAGCACGTCGCCGACGATGACCACCCGCTTGCCCTCGATCGCGCCGAGGCGCTGCCGGATGGTGAGTGCGTCGAGCAGCGCCTGGGTCGGATGCTCGTGGGTGCCGTCGCCGGCGTTGATGACCGACGGGCCGCCGTCCTCGTCGACCGTCCAGTCGGCGAGCTGTTGGGCCGCACCGGAGGCGGGATGGCGGATGATCAGCGCGTCGGCGCCCGCGGCCCGCAGCGTCAGCGCGGTGTCGCGCAGCGATTCTCCTTTGGACACAGACGATCCCGACGCGCTGACGTTGATGACGTCGGCGCTCATCCACTTGCCGGCCACCTCGAACGACACCCGCGTGCGTGTGGAGTTCTCGTAGAACATCGTGATGATGGTCCGGCCGCGCAGCGTCGGCAGTTTCTTGACCTCCCGGCCGAGCAGCGCCTCGCGGAACCGGTCGGCATCGTCCAGGATCGCGGTGGCGTCGTCCCGACTCAGGTCGGCCGCGGTAAGCAGATGTTTCACCTCGTCGGCCCTCCATACGGTGCGATGGAAATCCCGTCGGCTCCATCGTTTTCGGTGAGCCGGACCTTGACGTTCTCGCTGCGCGAGGTCGGCACGTTCTTGCCCACGTAGTCGGCCCGGATCGGCAACTCGCGGTGCCCGCGGTCCACCAGCACGGCCAGTTGCACCGCGCGCGGCCGGCCGAGGTCGCGCAGCGCGTCGAGGGCCGAGCGCACTGACCGGCCGGTGTAGAGCACGTCGTCGACGAGGATCACCAGGGCGCCGTCGATGCCGCCGGGCGGAATCGACGTCGGGGCCAGGGCCCGGGGCGGCTTGGACATCAGGTCGTCGCGGTACAGCGTGGTGTCCAGGGCGCCGTGGGCGACCTCGGTCTGGCTGAACTCCGCGATGTTGCGCGCCAGGCGGGTGGCCAACGTCACGCCTCGGGTGGGGATGCCCAGCAGGATGACTCGCGGTGCGTCGGGTGCGTCGAGCGCGGTCTTCTCGATGATCTGGTGGGCGATGCGGGCGATCGTTCGACTCACGTCCGCCGCGGACATCAATTCCCGGTCACTGGTGGCAGCCACGGGTAACCCGGACCTCCTTCTCCGCCTCACGGGACGGTCGTTAAAGGACGGTCAAACCGCGGCAAGCCTAGCAGGTCGGGCAGCGTGTCAGCTCTGCAGCCTCGCCATCTCGCCGGGCGCCACTGCATACACGGCGTTGTTGGCGTAGTTGGTGAAGTACACGGTGCCGTTCGGACCGACCGCCATGGCGGCGTAGTCGCCGCCCAGTTGGCTCGACGCGATGGAACCGATGACCATGTTGGTCGCGGTGTCGATCACGGTGACCGTCTTGCCACCCTCGTGTACGACGTAGGCGCGGGTGCCGTCAGCACTGACCATCAGGTACTGCGCTCCGACCGGAACCATGATTGTGGCGATCCTCGTGTTGTAGTCCAGGCTGCCGGGTGTGGTGTCGATGACCGCGAACGTCTGCGATGAGTAATCGATCCAGTCGTGCGTCACGCGCGTGTAGGCGCGACGGCCATCGGGGCTGAATGCAATAGTCGCGATGGGCTTGGTGTAACCATCAGGGTTGTCGAGCCGCACGAAGCCCAGAGGTGCCAGCGTGCGCGCATCCATGACGTCCACGCCGGGAATCCACGGATAGCCGCTGGCGGCATAAAGTCGGGTTCCGTCGGGACTGACCTCGATGGCCGAGTAGTAATCGCCGTATTGCGAATTGCCTGCGGCGGCCACCACTGTATTGGTAGTGGCGTCGACCAATGTCACAGTGCCGGCGTAGAAGCTGTCTCCCACCCACATCTCCGAGACGTAGACCTGCTTTCCGTCCGGGCTGATCGCCATGTCTGTGATGCCGGCGGAGTTGGCCCAGCATTCCGTCTCGCATTTCGGCATCGTGATGGTTGCAACGGCCGTTCGGGTGGAGGTGTCGATGACCTTGACCGAGGCCGTCACGTAGTAGGAGTCGTATTGGCCGACGTACAGATATCGGCCATCTGGAGAAGCCACCATCGGAACGTAGCTTCCTACTCCCGGGATGGTGTTGATGACCGTGTTGGTCGTGGTGTCGATGACCGACACGGTGCTGTCTCCGGTGTTGTGGATGTAAAGCCGATTCCCCGAAACAACGGCTTCGACGGGGTGAGATCCCACCGCGACGGGCGTGACCCCAGTGGCCGCTGCGGGCAGGATCGGCACTGTAACAGGAACGTTCACACTTGCTTTGCCGTCGCTGACTGTGATGGTCAAGCTGTCGGAGTCAGGGCCGGATGTCTGCGCCGCCTGCTGTCTGGCGGTCAGGGTGGGTGTGTACAGGTAGGAATACGTGGTGCTGTTCGTGCCGGCCACCGTCGTCACCGTGACTGTGCCCTGACTCGGCTCAGCACTGATGCGGTACGTCAACGCGTCCCCGTCGACATCTCCGACGGTGAACGAGCCTGACACCGCTCCATCGGCGAGGCTCGGCTCGGCCACAGTGGGTCCGGCAGTCAGCGTTGGCGCATTGTTGCCCGGGGTGACGGACACCACCCGTAGTGCCGCATCGCGTGAGTCGGTGACATAAAGCCTGGTCCCATCGGCGCTGACAGCGATGTCGTGGTTCCCCGATTCCGGTATCGCATCGATCGAGAACGTCTGGACGACAGCGCTTGTGGCGGTGTCGATCACCGATACCGTGTCATTTCCGTTGGCCACGAACACCTGTCCACCGTCGGGGCTGACGATGAGTGAAGTGGGTGTCGGACCGACCGTGATCGCTGCCCCGGCGACGCGGTTGGTCACCGTGTCGATCACCGACACGCTGCCCGCGCCATTTGCGACGTACAGCCGGCCACCGGTCGGGGCCAGGGCCACATCGCGGGGTGAGTTCCCCACCTTGATCCGTGTGATCACGGTGTTCCTCGCTGCATCGACGACCGCGATCTGATCCGAGCCTTTCAGTGCCATATAGATGCGGGTGCCATCGCGGCTCATGGTGATTCCGGCCGGCGACAAGCCCACCGATATGTTCGCAATCCGCGTGTTGGTTGCAGTGTCGATCACCGACATTGTTCCGCCGCCGCTGTTCGTCACGTACGCCCTGGACCCATTCGGGCTCAGAACGACCGAAGTCGGCGACAGTCCGACCGCTACCGATGCCAGCACCTTGTTCGTGACGGTGTCGATCACCGCCACCTTCGACGCCGACTTCAGCGTGACGTAAGCCCGGCTGCCGGTCGGATTCAGCGCCACCGCCGATGCCGACCCTCCCACCGGCACTGTCGCCACCACGCCGCCAGTGGCGGTGTTCACCACCGAGACCGATCTCCCCCCCGAATTGGCGACGTACGCGCGAGACCCGTCGACGGACGATGCCACGCCGGCCGGTTCCGCGCCCACCGGAACCGACGAAGTCGTATACGTCGGCAGCACCGCGGCGGCCGTCACAGTGCTTCCCCGACGGGGCATGGATGCGAGCGCGAGCATCGTCAGTGCCGCCGAGGGCGTGCCCGGGTCACCGGCAGCCACCGGCGCCGGGGCCCGCACCGCCACTATCGTCGACGCGAATCTCCGAGGAATTGGTTGTGGCAACGGCGATTCCGCCGGCGCCGACGTCGGTGTGGTCAACGCAGCGATGGGTAAGGCATCCACCGTGGTCCAGGGTACTGCCGCGGGCGGAGGCATCTCCGGTTCCGCTTGAGCGGGGGCTGACGGTTCAGCAGACTCCTCGGTCACCTGCCGGAGGCGCCGCGTCGGCACTGTCGAGCTCAGGCGTGCGCGCGGCCACGATCGCGTCTTGCTGGCGCGGGGCCGGCTACCGTCTGGTCCGTCGTCGGCCGACTGTGCCGCCGCCTCGTCGGTGTCGGTGGGTCGCGAGACGTCGTTGTCCGAGTCGACCGGCTCGGCCCCCCCAGCCGATTTGGCGGACCCGGTACCGGGATCCCTTGAACCGGCCGACTCGGTGTCTCCCCCATCGTCAGAATCCGCGGACTGCGTCGCGGTCTCCGTCCGACCCGAATCCGACGCCTCCGGGTCCGCCCACGCCAGACCCACTGGTCCGGCAATAGCGAGGCCGATGCCCAGCGCGACCGCCAACGTCCCCACGCGCCCGATATGTGCTGTACCGGTCATGACGGCCCCCTGCCCGCGAAATCCTGCTTACCCCAAAGTTTCGTCGCGGAATACGAGTCAGGCCAGGGATCCGAACCGAAGCATCGACCGAAGACTTATCGCGGTTGCCCGCCATCGCCGATAAGAGCACCAGCCAGATCCTGGCGGGACCGGATGCCCAGTTTCGCGTAGGCATTAGACAGGTGCAGTTCGACCGTTCGGAGCGTGACGAACAACGCCTGCGCGATGTCCTTGTTGCTCATCCCCTCGGCAGCCATCTCCGCCACACGGCGCTCGCTTGCGGTGAGCGCGTCTGCGCCGACGGCGGCGCGCCGACGCGGCCGGCCGCCCGCTGCCCTGGTCTCGCGCTCCGCTTGATCGGCCAACGGAGCGGCTCGGCACCGGTGCGCCAGGTCCAGCCCGGCTCGCAGGATGTCACGGGCCTCGTCGTGCTGGCCGGCCAGCCGCAGCGCACGGCCGAAATCGACGAGAGTCTCTGCGCGCCAGAGCAACGCCGGTGAGTCCTGCAATACGTCGACCGCCTCTCGCAAGAGGTCGAGGCGTTCCCGCCCGCCGGCGCACAGTCCACGGACGCGCAGCGCGCCGCCCAACCGACGGGGGGACGCGGCGACCCGGGCGCAGCTCACGGCCTCGTCGGCGATTTTGCGGGCGCTGACGTCCTCGCCCAGGGCGAGCAAGACCGGTACAAGGGCGACGCGTGCATCGCCGGCCCACGGGAACGTGCCACGACTCGACTGGATGCGGCTCAGGGCGTCGAGGAGGTCGTCGCGGGCCAACTCGTGCCGGCCCGCCGCCGCGTGCAGGCGTCCTCGGGCAAGCAGGGGAAGCACCGCGAACAGCGTCGGGATCAGAGCGCCGTCCATGCCCCGTTGCACCAGCAGCCCATCAGCTTCGTCCACCCGTCCCTGATCTGCGAGGGTGTCGATGACCACAACGAGCCCGGGCGTCTTCGTATACGACGCCGCAGCGCCGTGGATGTCGACGGCAGCCCGGCCGTCGACTTCGGCAGCGCGGAGGTCGCCTCTGCGATGGCGGACCAGGCCGCGCAACCACTGTGCTCGGGCGAGCCACTGGGGTGACCCCATCCGTTCGGCGTGCCGCATGGCCCGGGAGAGCATGTGCTCGGCGGCATCGTAACGTTCGGCCTCCATCAAGCAGATGGTGACGTTGGTCCGCCACAGCGGATGACCCCCTTCGCTCACGAGAGCGGGGTGCCGAGCGGCCTGCTCGGCCAGATCTCCAGCGACTGCGACGGGTCCGGCTTGGAGCGCGCGCCGCGCCACGAACGACCGGATCAGACATTCGGCTCGGGTGCGCGCCGGAAAGTCCGAGAACTTGTCCGCTGCCTGCTCGAACCCGTCAGGGAGATCAGGGTTCAGCAACAGCGCCCCGAGACGGGCACCCTCCAATTGCAGTTGCAGTTCGCGATCGTAGAGACCGATCTCCGACGCGGCCTGCTCGTAGAACGGCAGCTGAGCGCGTTGACTGTTCGCGTCCGGGTGGTTGGACCACGCGAGTGCCATGACAGCGCGTGCGCGCGTGAGCGGATCTGCGGCGGTGTCGATCGCTTCCCGTAGGTGCACTGTGGCCGATGCATCGCCGGTCTCGTACTCCGCGATGCCGAGTTCTGACACGATGTCCGGGCGCTCGGCATCGTCCGGCGGCTCGTCGAGCGCGCGCCGCAACAGTGCCACCGCGGTTTCGGGGGCGCCGCCGGCCAACGCCGCTCGCGCCGCTTCCCGCAGCATGGCGACGGCGCGCAGGTCACCGGCCGGCGCCGTCGCCAGCAGGTGCGCCCCGATGACGCCTCGTTCGCAGTGTTGCTCTGCTAATACCCGCACAGCGCGTGCGTGCAGATTCGCGCGTTCGGCGTGGCTCAGATCTTCATAGATCGCGGTCCGGATGAGCGGATGCACGCACCGCAACGGCTCACCGTGCACCAGGATCTCGCTGTCGACCAGGGCTGCGGCCAGGTCCGCTGCCTGCGTCACGTCGAGACCGGTGAAACGAGCGCAGGTGCTGAGACGAGCCCACTCGCCGAGTACCGCGACCGCTCGGGCCAGGGCCGATGCGGCGGGCCCGAGCTGGCTGACACGGATGAGTACGGAAGCTGAGACACGTTCTGGCACCAGTCGATCGACGTCCGACGGATCGATGGTGCGCGCCGACCGGCCTGTACGGCGGAACTCACCGAGCAGTTCCGACAGCAGAAACGGGTTGCCACCGGTTGCGACCGCACATGAATGGCACAGCCGGTCTCCCGCACCCGCACCCAGGAGTGCCCGAACAAGACTGGCCACCGCGTCATCGCTCAGTGGTTGCGGTCGTACGACCGGCGCACGCGATTCCAGTGTCAACGCCCTGAGCTCCGCGCGGACTTTGTGCGGGCTGGTTCGCACCGAAAGTGCCACCAGAATCGGCAATCCCGCGAGCCGGGGCGCGAGGTGCAACAGAAATCGCAGCGACGGATCGTCGGCGCAGTGCGCATCGTCGACGAGCAGGACGAGCGGCGCACGCTCCGCCAGGTTTGCCAGCAGCCAGTAGAGGCCGTGAAGGGTCGCGAAGGCGATGTCCGCGGTACTCGCGGCAGGCTCCACGTCGGTGAACACCGGCTCAGCCAGTCGAGCCGCACCGCCCAGCAGCCGCTCACGCTCCGCGACATCGGCGCCCAGCACCGTGCTCTCCAGTAGCTGGCGCACGATACCGAAGCCGAATCCACGTTCCAGGTCTCCACCGCGTGCGGTGTACACCACCATGCCCGCTGCCGCAGCGCGACCGCGGAGATGGTCGAGGAGCGCCGTTTTGCCGATGCCCGCCGGCCCTTCGATCAACAGCATCGAGCCCGCACCGCCCGCAGCCGCCGCGGCGATCACATCGATGGTGTGTAGATCGTCGTCGCGCTCGAGCAGCCGCGGCGCAGCCGCCCCGCCGTCACCACGCGATTCCACACGCATATTTTGATCTCCGGGCCCATACCAGGTCCCCCGTTGGCGCGAATTGGCCGATGACCCTGCTTCGGAGCTGCCAGAATGTGCGGAGGTCGAGCGGGGGTCACCGTCATGAGAATCGGCAGGATCGGGCTGTGTGCCCTCGTTGCAATCTCAATGTTGATCACCACGGCCGGCTGCGCCAACGACGGCCACATCGCCGACAGCAACGGATCTCAGCTCAGCCCGCTGCGCGTCGCCCTGTTCCCGGCCGGGAACACCTTGCCCGTGGAGGCCGCGGTGACCCGCGGCATCTTCGAACGCCATGGACTGAACGTGACGGTCACCGAAGGCCAGGATCTCCCCCTGTTCATGGCGGCACAGTCCAAGGGCCAGTACGACATCGCGATGAGCGTGCCGACGCTCGTCCTCGTCGGCGCTCAACGAGGACTTGGTCTGCAAATCGTGTCGAGTACCGCTCAGCAAACCGCAGAGCATCCGAATGCCGTGTGGATCACCAAGGACGCATCGATCAAGTCATTGGCCGATCTGCGAGGAAAGACGATTGCGGTTCCCTCACTGACTGGCATCATCACCGATTCCGTCGTCTACCTCCTGCAGCGGAACAGGTTGACCCGCAATGATGTGCACCTGGTCCAGACGCCCTTCCCGGTGATGGGCGATCAACTTCAGGCCGGACGCGTCGATGCGGTCGTCGCGACCCTGCCGTTCAGTGCCGCCATCGCCGCGCGCGGCTTCCAGGTGCACGACGATGTGATAGTCGAAGCCGTTCGCGATGCCAGCGGCGGCGATGTAGACCAGGCGATCACCACGGTGTGGACTGTTTCGCAGAGCTTTGCCGCCGAGCATCCTCACACGATCGCAGCATGGCGGGCGTCTCTGCGCGAAGCCATCGACTCTCTGCGGGCCGACGCCGAAGGAGCGCGGGCGCTGATGGCGGAGTGGCTCAAGATGCCCGCGGCGATTCTGGACAGCGCACCGCTGCCGGATTGGACCGTGGACATCACCGCGCGACAACTGAAGCCCTACGTTGTCATCGCCCGGGATGCAGGCTCCATCGACTCCGATCCCGACGTGAATTCGCTTGTGTGGCAGGGTCCGTGACACTGTGCCTGTACCGGATCGACGGTGTGGATGTTCAGCTGGACGGCGAGCAAGGTACTCGGCTTGTCCTGCAGGACATCACTTTCGACATCCGAGCGGGTGAGATCGTCGCGATAGTGGGCCGCTCCGGGGTGGGCAAGAGCACGCTGCTGCGCGCACTCAGTGGATTGGTGGAGATCTGCCGCGGCACGATGGAGTTCGAGGCGCGCGCGGTAAAGGGCCCGCCCGCCGGTGCGGTGATGGTCTTCCAGGACTACGACAACGCACTGCTGCCCTGGCGCACGGTCGGGCGCAACGTCGAACTCGGCCTCGAAGGCCGAATCTCCCGCAAAGCCCGCCACTCGGTGGCCGCATGCGCCCTCGAAATGGTGAAGCTCGGCGATCGGGCTGACGACTATCCGCGGCGACTGTCGGGGGGAATGGCACAACGCGTGCAGATCGCGCGGGCGCTCGCGATCGAACCCACGGTGCTGTTGATGGACGAGCCGTTCGGGGCGCTCGATGCGATGACCAAGGCTTCCCTGCAGGACGTCCTACTGGACGTGCAGCGCCGAACGGGGGCAACGATTGTCTTCGTCACCCACGACCTCGACGAGGCGATCTACCTGAGCAATCGAGTCATCGTCCTCGAGGGAAACCCCGGTTCCATCGTGCTGATGGCCGATGTCGAACTGCCCCGGGCGCGCGACCAGGTGACGACGCGGGAACTGCCTGCCTTCCTGGCGGTTCGGCACCTGATCGGCGAACGATTGCGGGGCGGTGAATGAGTCGACCCGGCACCGCACTGTCCGCTGTCACCATTCCGGTCTCGCTGATCGCGTTGTGGCAGCTGCTGAGTTGGACACTGCCCTTCGATTATCTGCCCGCACCGGCCGATATCGCGGCCGCGCTGCCCGCCGAAGTGCGCAGCGGCGCTCTGCTGTCGGCCATCGCTCACACGCTCGGCGTCGCGCTGACTGCGTCGGCCATCGCAGGTGGCGTCGGCACGGTTGCAGGTCTGGCGTTTGGATTGGCCCCCCGTGTCGGCAGGTGGGCGACGGCGTCGATCGAAGCGTTTCGTACGGTGCCGGCCGTCACGCTGATCCCGGCGACTGTGCTGGCATTCGGTCCCACCAGACGCGCCGAAATCCTGCTTGCGACCTACGCCGCGGTGTGGCCGATCGTGCTGAACACCGCAGGCGCGGTCGGTTCGGTCCACCCGCGCCAGTTCGATATCGCCAAGACCTTCCGCCTCACCGCGTACGACACGCTGCGCAAGATCGTCATTCCGGCGGCGACGCCGGTGTGGCTCGTCGGCGCCCGACTGTCGGTGATCCTCGCGTTCCTCGTGACCGTCGTCGCCGAAATGGTCATCACCCCGGCCGGCCTTGGCGGGGCATTGGTCCAGTCGTTGAATGCCCTTGCTCCAGAACGCATGTGGGTCTATGCAATCACTTGCGGCGCAGTCGGTTTCGTCCTGAATCTGGTGCTGCGTAATGCGGTGAGGGCGGTCCTGCCGATGCATCCGGTCGCCGGACCCGGCGGCACGGTCCGGCGTGCTCCTGCACCGTCTGCGCGTGGCCTGATCCCGCTTGCCGTGCTGCTGGTCGCCTGGCAACTCACAGCCTCGCCCAATTCCCTGGTGGCTCCGCCGCCGGTCCAGTGGTTCGCCGCGCTCGCCGATCTCCACGCGGAATCATCTCTGCTGCCCGCCGTCGGTCGCACGCTCGTCACGTATCTGGCAGGTCTGTTCGCCGCCACTGTCCTCGGAAGCGCCGCAGGAGCGGTCATCGGCGCGTCTCACCGCATCGACCGCGCGGTCTCCCCGAGCCTGGACTTTGTGGCGGCAATCCCCGGTGCTGCACTGGTTCCCCTTCTGGTGCTGCTGTTCGGGACGAGCCTTGTCAGCGGCATCGCGGCGGTCACCCTGATCGTGACGTGGCCGATCCTGTTGAGCACAGCCACCGCGCGGCGCGCGGTCCCGCTCGTGCGACTGGACGTGTCGCGCACGATGGCCCTGTCGCCATGGCGGCGTTGGTCGGCCGTGATCCTGCCGTCGCTGACACCCGGTGTCCTGCTCGGCGTCCGCGTGTCGTCTGCACTCGCACTTATCGTGGCCCTGTTGACCGACATATTCGGCGCCGGGACGGGCATCGGGCGCCTCTTGATCGAAAGCCAGCAGCGCTTCGACGCGGCCACGGCATGGGGGCTTCTCCTCATCGTCGGCGCGTTCGGATATCTGACGAACAGCGCACTGGCCCGCCTGTCCGCGGTCCGGTACGCATCCGCCGACGCAGCGAACCCGCGCACGGCCGCACCCTCGAGGTCCCGGTAGCCTGTGCCGGGTGAATCTCGACCGCAACAAGGCCTCCGTCGCCGAGGCGATCGACGCCGGTCTGCTGGCCGGTGCCGTGACACTGGTGTGGCGCGCGGGGGATGTGCTGCAGGTCAACGAACTCGGCTACCGCGACGTCGACGTGAAGCTGCCGATGCAGCGCGACACCCTCTTCCGCATCGCCTCGATGACCAAGCCGGTGACGGTGGCCGCGGCGATGTCGCTGATCGAGGAGGGCAGGCTCGCGCTGACCGACCGGGTGTCGACCTGGCTGCCCGAACTGGCCGACATGCGGGTGCTCGCGGAGCCGCGGGGCGCGCTCGACCGCACCGTGCCTGCGCAGCGGCCGATCACCGTCGAGGACCTGATGACCCACCGCAGCGGGTTGGCCTACATGTTCTCGGTGCTCGGCCCGCTGGCCGACGCCTACCGCAAGCTGCCGACCCGACAGGATCAGGATCGCTGGCTGGCCGAGCTCGCCGCACTGCCCCTTGCGCATCAACCCGGCGAGCGACTCACCTACAGCCATGCCACCGACGTGCTGGGCATCGCGCTGTCGCGGATCGAGGGCAAGCCGCTCAGCGAGGTGCTGACCGAGCGGGTTCTCGGCCCGCTGGGCATGTCGGACACCGGTTTTCACGTCGGGAGCACCGGCAGGCGGCGCGCGGCGACGATGTACCAGCTGGACAAGGACAACACGTTGCGCCACGACGTGATGGGGCCCGCCCCGATCGTCGACCCGCCGTTCTGCACCGGCGGCGCCGGGCTGTGGTCGACGGCGGACGACTACCTGACGTTCGCGCGGATGCTGCTGGCGGGCGGGACGGTCGACGGTGTGCGGGTGCTCTCCGAGGAGTCGGTGAGGCTGATGCGCACCGACCGCCTCACCGAGGAGCAGAAGCGGCACGACTTCCTCGGCGCTCCGTTCTGGATCGGCCGTGGGTTCGGGCTGAACCTCTCGGTGGTGACCGATCCGTCGAAGTCGCGCCAGTTGTTCGGACCCGGCGGCCCCGGCACGTTCTCCTGGCCCGGCGCGTACGGCACGTGGTGGCAGGCCGATCCGTCGGCGGACGTGATCCTGATCTATCTCATTCAGAACCTGCCGAACCTGTCGGTCGACGCCGCGGCCGCCGTCGCCGGCAACACATCGCTGGCCAAGCTGCAGAGCGCCCAGCCGAAGTTCGTCCGGCGCACCTATGAGGCGCTCGAGCTCTGAGAGCGAAGGGCCGCGTCGCTCTTTCTGTCTGCTTGTCGGAGTGCCCGGGTAGTGTCGATGGCATGTTCGAACACACGTTCGAGATTGACGCGACGGTCTCGGAGGCCGAGTTGCGCGATGTCGTGGCGCGCTGTGAACGCCTGAAGGCCATTGCGGCGGCGGCCCAAGCCCGGGCGACGGCGTTGTGGGCGGCCAAGCGGCGCGCCGCCGAGGACGCCGCCGGGATACCGGCGCGCAAACGAGGCCGGGGGTTGGCCTCGGAGATCGCGTTGGCGCGGCTGGACGCGCCGGTCAACGGCAACACCCACCTCGGGATGGCCAATGCTCTGGTCCACGAAATGCCGCACACCCTCGCCGCGTTGGAGGCCGGGGTGCTCACCGATACCGGGCCACCCTGATCGTCAAAGCCTCGGCCTGCCTGACCGTGGAAGACCGGCGCGCGTTGGATGCCGAACTGTGCGCTGATCAGCAAGCTCTGGTGGGGTTGGGGAATGCGCGGATCGAGGCCGCCGCCGCCGCGATCGCCGCCCGCCTCGACGCCGCCGCAGTGGTAGAGCGCAAGAACCGGGCCGCCCAAAGCGCCGGAGCCTGGACCCGCTGCGCCCCCAACGGGATGGTGTACCTGACCTTCCTGATGCCGCTGTCTCAGGGCGTCGGGGTCTACGCCGCCCTCAAGCGCGAAGCCGACACCACCGGCGACGGCCGCCCGCGGGGGCAGGTCATGACCGACACCCTCTATGAGCGGGTCACCGGACGGCCCGCCGACAAACCCGCCCCGATCGCGCTGAACCTGGTGCTCGCCGACACCACCCTGTTCGGGGAAGACGACGCCCCCGGCTGGATCCAGGGCTACGGCCCCGTCCCGGCGGTGGTGGTGCGCAACCTGATCTCTGACGCGGTCGCCGACGAGGACGCCAAAGCCACGCTGCGCCGGCTCTACCGGCACCCCACCAGCGGGCAACTGGTCGCGATGGAATCCAAGGCGCGGATCTTCCCGAAAGGGTTGGCGGCGTTCATCGGGCTGCGCGATCAAACCTGCCGCACCCCCTACTGCAACGCCCCGATCCGCCACCACGACCACGCCACCCCCCACCACAAAGGCGGGCCGACCAGCGCGGGCAACGGGGCAGGATCCTGCGAAGCCTGCAACTACACCAAAGAAGCCCCCGGCTGGACCGTCCGAACTCACGACAGCGATGGCCGGCACACCGCCGAATACACCACCCCGACCGGGGCGACCTACCACTCGACCGCACCACCACTACCCGGACCCACACGACGACACAGCGCGATCGAGGGCAGGCTCAGCGTCATGCTCGCCCACCCCCACGCCGCCTGACGTGGCTACGCCCCAAGACGGCTGCCGCGCCGTACATTACGGAGTGTGCAGTCTCCCACCGTGCTGATCAACGGCGCCGGCATCGCAGGGCCGGCGCTCGCATTCTGGCTGAGCCGCAAGGGCTACCGCGTCACCGTGCTCGAGATCGCACCGGGTATCCGGCCGGGCGGGCAGACGGTGGACCTGCGTGGCTCCGGCGGTGACGTCGTCGAACGGATGGGCCTTCTCGACCAGATGAGAGCCCGGGCCCTCGAGCAGAAGGGCGCAGCCTGGGTCCGGTCGGACGGCAGCCGGCGCGCCGAGATGCCGGTGACCGCGTTCCACGGCAACGGGCTGGTGTCGAAGCTGGAGATCCTGCGCGGTGATCTGGCCGGCGTGCTCTACGAGGCCACCCGGCAGGACGTCGACTACCGGTTCGGCGCGACGATCGCAGCGCTCGAGCAGACCGACGACTCCGTGGTCGTGACGCTCGCCGACGGCAACCGCCTGTCGGCCGACCTGGTCGTGGGCGCGGACGGTCCGCACTCGGCGGTACGCCGGATCGCCTTCGGCCCCGAGGAGCGGTTCGTCCGGCCGATCGGCGGCTACAACGCGTGGTTCTCCGCGCCCGACACCGTCGGGCTCGACGGCTGGTTTCTGCTGTATCAGGCGCCCGGCGGGCTCAATGCGTCGATGCGGCCCTCGCACGACCCGTCGATCGCCAAGGCGGGCTTGGCCTTTCAGTCGGAGCCATTGACCTACGACCGCCACGACACCGATGCGCAACGGCAGCTCCTCGTCGAGCGGTTCGCCGGCGCGGGGTGGCACTGCGACGCGCTGCTCGCCGCGGCCGCCGACGCCGACGACTTCTACTTCGACGCCTTCGCCCAGGTGCACCTGCCGACGTGGGGGTCGGGGCGCGTAACCCTGATCGGCGACGCCGGCTACTGCGCGTCACCGCTGTCGGGCATGGGCACCAGCCTGGCGCTGGTCGGCGCCTACGTGCTGGCCGGTGAACTCGGCGCGGCGGACCGGTTCGACGCCGCGCACCTCGCCGCGACGCTGGCCCGCTACGAGGCGGTGATGCGGCCCTACGTCGACCGGTGCCAGGACCTGCCCAGTGGCATCGACCGCTATGCGCCGATGCGTGAGTCCGACATTTCGATCACCGCGTCGGTGATGAAGTGGATGCAGCGCTGGCCGTTCCGGCCGATCGTCGAGAGGATGTGGTTCCAGACCGCGGGGTCGATGGCGCTGCCGGATTACACCTGAGCTCGTCAGACCAGACCGAACGTCGCCGCACGATCGAGGACCGCCTTCGCGCGGGCCCGGGTGGGACCTGCGCTGCCGTCATAGGAATCCGTCGGGGCATCGAGGCGTGCGAGGGTCAGGCGAGCCTCGTCGATCTCACCGGGTGAAGGGCTCAGGAGGGTGTTGACGGTCTCCGCGTGGCCGTCGTCCAGGCAGAGCCGGCCGGTCATGCCGGCGGCCTTGGCGACCTCGGTGTCCCGGGCCAGATGGTGGGCCTGGTCGCGCAGGGTCGGGCCGTCGATCGGCGCGGGCAGCCCGGCGGCCCTGCTGGCGATCACCAGCCGGGCACGCGGGTAGGCCAACACCGCCGGATCGGCGCACATCCCGGTATCGCGTCGGAAGTCGCTGATCCCGAACGCAATTCGCGCACAGGATCGCGCAATGTCAAGGGCCGACTCGATCCCGAGAGCGGATTCGATCAGCGCGACAACGGGCATTCCGGGCGGCAAGTGCTCGGCGGTCGAGACGACGTCGCGCGCCGATTCGGTCTTGGCGAGCATCACCCCCGACAGACCGGGCTTCGCCGCCACCGCAGCGAGGTCGGCCCGCCAGTCCGGCGTCCCTGCGCTGCTGATCCTCACCCACGCGCGTCCGCCGTCCTGCAACCAGTCGGCCACGGCACGGCGGCCGGCCGGCTTCTCCGCGTCCGGCAGACCGTCTTCGACATCGAGCACGAGCACGTCCGCCGCGTGCGCGGGTGCCGAGTCGAAACCCGGCCGTCCCGGCCGCAGCAGCCACGTGCGGGCCACCGACCAGTGTGGCCGACGGGTGCATTTTGCTGGGGAGAAGACCGTCACCCCACCCATGTTCGGGAGGGCGGGTAGATGAACGCCATATTGCGCACATTTTGTTCACAGTGCGCGCGAGAGCACCCGGCCGAACTGCAGCAGTCGCTGCATCTGCGCCAACCCGCCGTTGTCGACGGACTTCACGAACCGGAACGACTCGCAGTAGACGTCGGTCTCGGTCGCCGACTTCTGCCGGGACCGCACGATCAGCTGCGTGTAGAGGCGCAGCTTCACCTCCGCCAACCGGCGGGTGCCGTCGCTGAGGACGTCGTATTCGGTGGACAGCACCTGATCGGTGATGGTGGACAACAGGATCGAGCGCACCGAAGCCGACAGCGCTCGGCGGGGCTCCTCACCGTCCACGTCATCGGACACGTCGTCGTCGGCACGCCACATGATCAACCGCTGACCGTCGGTGACCATCACCTCCTGCCACAGCGCTTCGCCCCACGGCTCCTCGGTGAAGCCACGGGACATCACGAAGGAGCGGATCGCGGCCGGGTCGACGACAGAACGCAGCTGGTCGAGGGCCAGATCTGGGTCACGCAGATAAACCCGCGCCGCCTCGCTGACACTCGAGTACGGAGCCCAGTCCTGCGGCGCGCCCATTACCCGGAGCTGCTGTCCCCACCGGTCCGCACCGCCGCAGCGGCCGCGCGGATCTGCGGCGTCACCAGCATCACCTGACCCAGCACCCCGTTGACGAATCCGGGTGAGTCGTCGGTGGACAGCTGCTTGGCCAACTCGACCGCCTCGTCGACGGCCACCGGTTCCGGGACGTCCTCGGCGTGCAGCAACTCCCACACCGCGACCCGCAGAATCGCGCGGTCCACGGCGGGCAGGCGGTCGAGGGTCCAGCCCTGCAGGTGCGACGAGATCAGATCGTCGACGTGTGCCTTGTGCTCGGTGACGCCCCGCGCCACCGTCACCGTATAAGGGTTCAGGGGCGCGACATCGTGATCGGTTTGCTTCTGCGCCAGCATGTTTCGCCCCTCGGCGACCTCGGCCGGGGTGATGCCGCGGGCCTCTGCCTCGAACAGGAGATCCACCGCGCGTTTACGGGCCTGGTGCCGACCCCGGTCACCCCTGCGGTCACTCACCCCGTCGCTCCGCTGCGCTCCGCTCGCCCTGGTCAGCCATTGACCCTTCCCAGGTAATTGCCGTCACGCGAGTCGACCTTGAGCTTGTCGCCGGTGTTGATGAACAGCGGCACCTGGATCTCGGCGCCGGTCTCCAGCGTCGCGGGCTTGGTGCCGGCGCTGGAGCGGTCCCCCTGCAGGCCCGGCTCGGTGTGGCTGACCAGGAGTTCGACCGTCACCGGCAACTCCAGGTACAGCGGCGAGCCGTCGTGGAACGCGATCTGCACCGGCATGCCCTCGAGCAGGAAGCCGGCCATCCGTCCGACCAGCGCCTCGGGCAGCGGGTGCTGCTCGTAGTCCTCGGAGTCCATGAACACGAAGTCCGAACCGTCGCGGTACAGGTAGGTGGCGTCGCGCCGGTCGACGGTCGCCGTCTCCACCTTCACTCCGGCGTTGTAGGTCTTGTCGACCACTTTGCCGGACAGCACGTTCTTCAGCTTGGTCCGCACGAAGGCCGGGCCCTTGCCGGGCTTGACGTGCTGGAACTCGACGATCTGCCACAGCTGGCCGTCGATCTGCAGGACGAGCCCATTCTTGAAGTCGGCGGTCGATGCCACGGTGGGTTGTACTCCTAGCTTCTAGAGGATCACCAGGTTCTTGCCGAACCTGGTCAGTAGTTCGGGGCCGTTCGGGGTGACCGCCAGCGTGTCCTCGATGCGGACGCCGCCGCGGTCGGGCAGGTAGACACCGGGCTCGACGGTCACAGCGGAGCCAGCAAGCAGTGTACCGGCGGCAGCCGCATTGATTCCCGGCGCTTCGTGGATCTGCAGGCCGACCCCGTGGCCGAGGCCGTGGCCGAAGTTCTCGGCGTAGCCGGCGTCGGCGATGACCTGCCGGGACGCCGCGTCGACGTCCTTGCACGGCACCCCCGGCGCCAGGGCATCGCGCCCGGCCTGCTGCGCTTCCGCGACCAGGGAGTAGATGTCACGCTGCCACTGCGCCACCGGCGACAGCGCGAACGTGCGCGTCATGTCCGAGTGGTAGCCACCGACCAGCGCCCCGAAGTCGATCTTGACGAAGTCGCCGGCGGCGAGGACGGCGTCGGTCGGCCGGTGGTGCGGTATCGCCGAGTTCGGTCCGGTCGCCACGATCGTCTCGAACGACGCCCCATCTGCGCCGTGGGTGAGCATCAACGCCTCGAGGTCGTTGCGCACCTCCTTCTCGGTGCGCCCGGCCCGCAGGCCGCCGTGCTCCACCAGATCCTGCAGCGCGGCGTCGGCCGTGTGGCAGGCCAGCCGCAGCAGCGCGAGTTCACCGGCGTCCTTGACTTCGCGCAGCGCCTCGACCGTGCCGGCCGCGCGGGTGAACTCGACCTGCTCCCCCGCCGCCTTGGTCAGCGCCGCGAACGCATCGACGGTCACCACGTGACTCTCGAACCCGAGCCTGCGCACCCCCGCGGCGGCCGCCCTGGCCGCCAGGTGCGGCCCGCACGCCCGTTCGATCACCACCTCGGCGTCGGGCGCCTGCGCGGCCGCCTGGGTGCGGTAGCGCCCGTCGGTGGCGAGCACCGGCGTGTCGTCGTCGGCGAGGATCAGCAGCGCCGCGTTGGAGCCGGTGAACCCCGACAGGTAGCGAACGTTGACCAGGTCTGTTACCAGCATGGCGTCCAGCTGGGCGTCGGCCAGACGCAGCCGCAACCGCTGGCGGCGGGCAGAAACTGTCACGACGGCTGACGCTACTCGCTAAGGTGAGGCCCCATGAGTAAGTGGCTGCTGCGCGGACTGGTGTTCGCTGCCCTGATGGTGATCGTCCGGCTCTTCCAGGGGGCGATGATCAACGCCTGGGAGACCAAGGCGGGGATGATCAGC
Source organism: Mycolicibacterium psychrotolerans (assembly GCF_010729305.1). Lineage (NCBI taxonomy): Bacteria > Bacillati > Actinomycetota > Actinomycetes > Mycobacteriales > Mycobacteriaceae > Mycobacterium > Mycolicibacterium psychrotolerans. The sequence continues at coordinate 4,142,918 of NZ_AP022574.1, forward strand.
ATCACCCTGGTCGCGCTGTACGCCGTCGTCGTCCTGATCTGGGGTTATGCGGACGGCCGCGGCGACGCCCGCGCCAACCCCGACCCAGATCGGCGGTCCGACCTGGCGATGACGTGGCTGCTCGCCGGCCTGTTCGCCGGGGTGGTCAGCGGGCTCGTGGCCTGGCTCATCGGGCTCTTCTACAAGAACCTCTACGTCGAGGGCCTGATCAACGAGGTCACCACGTTCGCCGCGTTCACCGCGCTGCTGGTGTTCCTGTTCGCGATCATCGGCGTCGCCCTCGGCAGGTGGCTGGTCGACCGCAAGACACCCGAGCAGCCGCGGCGCCGGGACGGCGACGACGACCGCGCCGACACCGACGTGTTCGCCGCGGTGCGCGACGACCGTGACGGGCGCGACGGCGTGCAGGACTACGACAACGCCGCCACCGAGCAGCACACCTCGCCGGTCGCGGTCGCCGAGCACGACGACGAAACCAAGCGGAACAGCTAAGCGCTGTCCCTGGCCACTTCGGCGTAGGCCGCCGCCAGCAGCGACGGGTCCGGCCCCTCGAGGCGGCCCGGTTTGGCCAGCCCGTCGAGGACGACGAACCGCAGCACTCCGGCGCGGGTCTTCTTGTCGCCGAGCATGGACTCCATCAGCTGCGGCAGCGCATCGGCGTCGTAGCTGACCGGCAGGCCCAGCGAGGTCAGGACGGCGCGGTGCCGCTCGGCGGTCACGTCGTCGAGACGCCCTGCCAGCCGGCCCAATTCGGCGGCGAACACCAGTCCGACCGACACCGCGGCGCCGTGGCGCCACTTGTAACGCTCCCGGCGCTCGATGGCATGGGCCAGGGTGTGCCCGTAGTTGAGGATCTCGCGCAGCGCGGATTCCTTCTCGTCGGCGGCCACCACCTCCGCCTTGACCGCGACGGCCCGCCGGATCAGCTCCGGCAGCACATCGCCGCCGGGTTCGAGTGCGGCCTGCGGGTCCGCCTCGATCATGTCGAGGATCACCGGGTCGGCGATGAAACCGGCCTTCACGATCTCGGCCATGCCGGCGATGATCTCGTTGCGCGGCAACGTCTCCAGCGTCGCGAGGTCGATGAGCACCGCGGCCGGCTGATGGAAGGCACCCACCAGGTTCTTGCCGGCGTCGGTGTTGATGCCGGTCTTGCCGCCCACCGCGGCGTCGACCATGCCGAGCAGCGTGGTGGGCACGTGCACGATGTCCACACCGCGCAGCCAGGTCGCCGCCGCGAATCCGGCCACGTCGGTGGCCGCGCCGCCGCCAAGGCTGACGATCGCGTCCTTGCGCCCGACGCCGATGCGGCCCAGCACCTCCCAGATGAACCCGACGACGGGCAGATCCTTGCCGGCCTCGGCATCGGGGATCTCGACGCGGTGCGCGTCGATGCCCTTGTCCGACAGGTGAACCCGGATCGCCTCGGCGGTCTGGGTGAGTGTGGGTTGGTGCAGGATCGCGACCTTGTGCCGCCCGTCGAGGATGCGCCCGAGGTCGCCGAGCAGGCCGGTACCGATGATGACCGGATACGACGGATCGGTGCGAACCTCTACCGTCACCGGTTCCGTCACTGGCCGTCCTTCTGTCGACACGGGGATCCTTTCCTGGCCGCCACCGCGGCGGGGCTCGGCGGCGCCTCCGTCGACGGTGCGGCCGTCAGTGACAGCGGTGCCCGGCGCCACGAGGGCCGTCTGCGGCGCCGGTCGGATTTGGTTCCATCCGGGTTGTCCAGCCGCGCCACGATGTGGCGCACCACCGCGCCCGGATTGCGGTGGTTGGTGTTGACCCGCATGGTCGACACCTGCCGGTACAGCGGAACGCGGTGGGCGATCAGCTCTTTGAACCTCTCCCCGCGATCGGGGCCGGCCAGTAGCGGTCGCACGGTCGAGCCGCCGGTGCGGCGCACACCCTCGGCCGCGCTGATCTCGAGGTAGATCACGGTGTGACCGCCCAGCGCCTCGCGCACCTCGGCGGTGGTCACGGCGCCGCCGCCCAGTGAGAGCACGCCGTCGTGGGTCGCGAGCGCGTCGCGGACCACCTCTGCCTCGATGCGCCGGAACTCGGGCTCGCCGTCATTGGCGAAGATGTCAGGGATGGTGCGGCCGGTCTTCTTCTCGATGGCCGCGTCGGTGTCCAGCAGTTCCAGCCCCAGTGCCTTGGCCAGCCGCCGCCCGATCGTCGACTTGCCCGAGCCGGGCAGCCCGATCAGCACCGCCTTGGGCGCCATCAGCCCGACGCCCTCACCCTGTCGGCGGCCGGCTCGCGCTGGGCGACGGCGCGCAGGTAGGCGTCGATGTTGGTCCGCGTCTCGGTCAGGGAGTCGCCGCCGAACTTCTCCAGCGCCGCGCGGGCGAGCACCAGCGCGACCATCGTCTCGACGACGACGCCCGCGGCGGGGACCGCGCAGACGTCGGAGCGCTGGTGGATCGCGACCGCCTCCTCACCGGTGGCCATGTCGATGGTGGCCAGGGCACGCGGCACGGTGGAGATCGGCTTCATGGCCGCGCGGACGCGTACCGGCAGTCCGTTGGTCATGCCGCCTTCGAGGCCGCCGGCGCGGTTGGTCGAGCGGATCACCCCGTCGGGGCCGGGATAGATCTCGTCGTGGGCGACGCTGCCGCGGCGGCGCGCCGTTTCGAAGCCGTCGCCGATCTCGACGCCCTTGATCGCCTGGATGCCCATCACCGCGGCGGCCAGTTGGCTGTCCAGCCGGTTCTCGCCGCTGGTGAAGGAGCCGAGGCCGACGGGCAGGCCGTGCGCCACCACCTCGACCACGCCGCCGAGGGTGTCGCCGTCCCGCTTGGCGGCCTCGATCTCGGTGATCATCAGCGCCTCACTGGCCGGGTCGAACGCGCGCACCGGGCTGGCGTCGATCGCCGCGAGGTCGCCGGGGAGCGGCGGCGGTCCGTCGTAGGGGGTGGACGCGCCGATGGAGACGACGTGCGAGACGACCTCCACCCCGAGGGCCTGGCGCAGGAACGCCCGCGCGACGGTGCCGGCTGCCACCCGCGCGGCGGTCTCCCGGGCGCTGGCGCGTTCGAGCACCGGCCGGGCGTCGTCGAATCCGTACTTCAACATGCCCGCGTAGTCGGCGTGGCCGGGCCGGGGCCTGGTCAGCGGCGCGTTGCGCGCGGCGCTGTCGGCGAGCGCGGCGGGGTCGACGGGGTCGGGAGCCATCACGGTCTCCCACTTCGGCCACTCGGTGTTGCCGATCTCGATGGCGATGGGACCGCCCAGTGTCACCCCGTGCCGCAGCCCGGCGAGCATCGTCACCTGATCCTGCTCGAACTTCATCCGGGCGCCGCGGCCGTATCCGAGGCGGCGGCGCGCCAGCTGATCGGCGATGTCGGAGGAGGTCACCTCGACGCCGGCGACCATGCCCTCGACCATCGCCACCAACGCCCGGCCGTGGGATTCACCTGCTGTCGTCCATCGCAACACGTGTCCCAGTTTCGCATGACGCGCCCCGGGGCCGGAAAACGGCGATCAGCTCAGCGCCGCGCGCAGCCAGGCCAGCACCGGCGGGGCCACCTGCGGGAGCGCCGACTCGGCGACGATCCAGTGCGGCAGCCCCGGATGGATCTGGTGCTGTGCGCCGTAGCGTGCGGCGATACGTCGCGACATCCACGGCGCGACGTTGCGGTCCTGCCCGGCGCTGACGCACAGGACAGGGCAGGAGACGTCGGCGGCAGGCACCCGCACGATCGGCGCGCCGAGCATCAGTTGCCGGAACACCCGGCCGGAGTCGCGGACGAACTCCGGGATCAGCCGGTCCTGTTCGGCGGCGGACAACGTGTGCAGCGGCACGGCTCGCATGACGTCCGCAGCCGGCAGGAACGGACGTCCCGCGGCCACACCGGGCATCGACGGCAGGAACCGCGGCAGCGTGCGCAGTTGCGGCCACAGCACGCCGGGCGGCACCGGTGCGGGTCAGGGTGGCGTCATCGGAGGGGTCGCGTCCCGGCAGTGCCGGGACGTGGCAGGCGAATCCGGCGTCGTCGAGGACCTTCGTCCACGGCTGCATCAGGGACGGCCGGCTGAACAGACCGTGCAAGAGAAGGACCGGTGGCGGTGTCACGGTCCGAGTATCGCGACGGAACCGCCCGGGGGCGATTACCCCGAAAGTAGCGTCCCCGCGACGGCGAAAGCGGCCGCCAGACACATCGACGGACCGTGCGGCACCGCCGACCGCGACCCGCGCGCGAGGCGGGCCACGCCCCACAGGCCGGTCAGCAGCGAGGCGCCGACCGCGCACAGCGCCCAAGCCTGCATGCCGAACGCGCCCGTCAACGCGCCCACGCCGATCGCCAGTTTGACGTCGCCGGCACCCAGCGCCGCCGGCGAGCGCAGGTGCACGATCGCGTAGATGCCGGTCAATGCGAGCGCGCCGAGCGTTGCCGGCATGCCGCGCCCGGCCACCGACGCGACCGTGAGGATCACCATCGCACCCGGCACGGTGAGCCGGTTCGGCAGCCTTTGATGCCGAAAGTCGTACGCGCTCAACGCGATCAGCCACACCGCCACCGCGACGGCGGCCGTCTCCCCCACCCTCTCAGGCTAAGGGGCGTCGAGCGCCGCCCTCATCGCCTCTTTCGGCGCGGGCATGCCGGTGAACAACTCCACCTGGCTCAAGGCCTGGTTCAACAACATCTGCAGACCGCTGATCACCAGCCCGCCCCGGGCGCCGACCGCCGCGGCCAACGGCGTGGGCCACGGATCGTAGATCGCGTCCAGCAGCACCGGCGTGCCGGCCAGCGCCTCGGCGTACGGGGCGACGGCGTCGGCGGGCACGGTGTTGACCGCGATGTCCACGCCTGCGGCGGTGTCGGCCAGCGACAACCCGGCGATGTCGCAGAAGTCGGTGTCCAGACCGCAACGGCGCGCGAGGCCCAACACGTCGGCGGCCCTACCGGCGTCGCGGGCGGTGACCGTGACGTGCCGGCTGCCGCGGGCGGCGAGCCCGGCGACGACGGCGGGCGCCGTTCCGCCCGATCCGACGACCATCGCGCGGTCGGTCCGCACGTCGGCGAGCGCGCCCACCACGCCGTCGACATCCGTGTTGTCGGCGAGCCAGCCCGCCGCCGACCGCACCAGCGTGTTGGCCGATCCGACCAGCCGGGCCCGCTCGGTGGCCTCGTCGGCGAACCGCAGCGCGGCGAACTTGCCCGGCATCGTCACCGACACCCCGACCCACTCCGGCCCGAAGCCGGACACCACGGCGGGCAACTGCTCAGCGGTGCACTCGATGCGGTCGTAGGTCCAGTCGTCGAGGCCGAGCGCCCGGTACGCCGCCAGATGCAGCTGCGGCGACCGGGAGTGCGCGATCGGTGAGCCCAGCACCCCGGCCCGTCGAGCGCTCATCGCGCCGAGTCGAGGACACCGTTGCGTCGCGCCAACTCGATGTTGGCCAGGTGCTGCTCGTACTCGCGGGTGAACAACGTCGTGCCCTGCATGTCGATCGTCACGAAGTACAGCCAGTCGCCGGGTTCGGGCTGTTCGGCCGCGGCCAGGGCGGGCTGGCCGGGTGAACAGATCGGGGTCGCCGGCAGCCCCGGCCGCACATAGGTGTTCCAGGGGGTGGCCTGCGCGCGGTCACCGTCGGTGGTGGCGACCTCGATGCGGTCCAGCGCGTAGTTGACCGTGGAATCGAACTCCAGGGTCCGATTCTCGGCCAGCCGGTTGTAGATGACCCGCGCCACCTTGGAGAAGTCCTGCGGTGTGGCTTCGCGCTGCACCAGGGAGGCCACCGTGAGGATCTGGTAGGGCGACATCTTCAGCGAGGTGGCGGTCGTCAGCAGACCGCCGCGCTCGTACTGCCCGGCACTGCTGGAGACCAGTGTCGACAGGATGTCCTGCGGCGTGCCCGACGGGTCGATGTTCCAGGTGCCGGGCGCGATCAGGCCTTCGAGGCGGCGGTGGTCGGCGCCCAGCGCGGTCACCGGGCCGGTCGCCCACTGCGGCACCCCGAGCGCCGCGGGAGGGGCGGCGCCGGCGGCGGCGCGCAGGTCCTCGGCGGGCACGCAGCGGCGGTCACCGTCGAGGTCGACGCAGGTGGCCTTGGAGATCAGCGCGAAGATGCCGTCGGTGACGGCGTTGGTCTTGACGTCGGAGACGTCGTCGAGCTGGCGGCCCTCCGGGATGACCAACTTGCCCACCCGATTGCCCGGATCGGCCAGCCGCGACACCGCGTCGGCGGCCGGGATCTCGGTGCGCACCTTGTAGAAGCCGGGCTGGATCGACGAGATCGCCTCGTTGCCGTCGGCGGCGTCGACGAACGCCTTGATGGTGGCGACGACCTTGCCCTCCTGCAGCGTCTTGCCGATCGCCGTGGTGGAGTCGCCGTCGTGGACCTGGATGACGACGTCGTTGACGCCCGCGCCGGTGTAGTCGTTGCTGCTGCCCCCGAACAGCGAGTGCCACATCCGCGAGCCGAGGAACACCGCACCGATGACGACGACCACGAGCATCGCGACGGCGGCCACCGCGGCGGTACGGCGACGGCGCCGGTGCCGGGCCTCCCGGGCCCGCTGCTGACGGGTCATCCGCTGCCGGGGCGGACCCACCGCCAGGGGTTCGGCACGATCGTTGTGCCAGTCGTCAGCCATCCCCGACCTCTCCGTGTGGGGACAGCGCCGCCCGTCGCTGGTCCAGCCAGTTCTGCAGGATCCCCACCGCTGCAGCTTGATCGATCACCGAACGTTGTCCGCGGCTGCGCACGCCCGCCTCGCGCAGCGTCCGCTGTGCCGTCACTGTCGTGAACCGCTCGTCGACGAGCCGCACGGGCACCGGGCTGACCCGGTCGGCCAGCAGGTCGGCGACCTCGATCGCGTCGCGCGCCGAGGACCCGGCCCGGTCGGCCAGCGTGCGCGGCAGCCCGACCACGATCTCGACCACCTGGTACTCGTCGACCAGCGCCGCGAGGCGCCGTACATGCCTGCCCCCGCGCCGGTCGCGCGGCACGGTCTCCACCGGGGTCGCCAGCACGGCGTCGGGATCGCTGACCGCCACCCCGATCCGCACCGTGCCGACGTCGACACCCAGCCGTCGGCCGCGTCCCGGATCGGGTGCCGACGCGGGGTCACCGGGGCGGTCCGGTGCGCGGTCGGCATCGTTGATGGCGTCGGGCACTCTGGTCAGCTCCGGCCGATCTCCGCGCGCACCGCTGCCAGCGCCGCGTCGATGTTCGCCGCGCCCTGGCCCGACCCCTGCGCGAGGTCCGCCTTGCCGCCGCCGCGACCGTTCACCGCGGCCCCCACCACCTTCACCAGGTCGTTGGCGCGCACCCCGAGGTCCTGCGCGGCCGGATTGACGGCCACCACGTAGGGCACCGCGTCGTCCTCGGCCTCGGCGATCAGTGCCACGACGGCGGGCTCGCTGCCGAGCTTTCCGCGGATGTCGCCGACCAGTGACCGCAGGTCGCCCGCCGAGATCCCGCCGGCCATCCGTTGCGCCACGAGCCGGACCTTACCGACCTGTTCCGCTCCGGCCGCGGCATTGACGGCGGCGGCGCGCGCACCGGCAAGGCGCAGCCTGTCGAGTTCCTTCTCGGCGGCACGCAACCGCTCCACCAACGTCGCGACGCGGGCGGGCACCTCCTCCGAGGGCACCTTCAACGACGAAGCCAGGCCCGCCATCAGGGCGCGCTCCTTGGCGAGGTGGCGGAACGAGTCCAGCCCGACGTACGCCTCGACGCGGCGCACGCCCGACCCCACCGACGACTCGCCGAGGATGGTGACCGGACCGATCTGCGCGGAACGGCCGACGTGCGTGCCGCCGCAGAGCTCGAGGGAGAAGGGCCCGCCGATCTCGACGACGCGCACCTCCTCCGGATAGGCCTCGCCGAACAGCGCCATCGCGCCCATCGACTTGGCGCGCTCCAGGTCTGTGATGAAGCTGTGCACCTCGAAGTCGGCCTCCACCGCCTCGTTGGTGACCTCTTCTATCTGCGAGCGCTGATCCTCGGTGAGCGCGCCCTGCCAGTTGAAGTCGAACCGCAGATAGCCGGGGCGGTTGAGCGATCCGGCCTGAACAGCGTTGGGGCCCAGCACCTGTCGCAGCGCCGCGTGCACCATGTGGGTGCCGGAGTGCCCCTGCGTCGCACCGTGGCGCCACCGCGGGTCGACGGCGGCGACCACGGTGTCACCCTCGACGAACTCGCCGGACTCCACGTTGATCCGATGTGCCCACAGCGTTTTCGCGATCTTCTGCACGTCGGTGACAGCGGCCTTGGCCGTCTCCGACGCGCCGGTACCCCTGATGTCGCCCTCGTCGGCGATCTGCCCGCCCGACTCGGCATAGAAGGGGCTGCGGTCCAAGATCAGCTCGACCCGCTCCTGTGTGCCGTCGCGGCCGGTGTGGGACACCACCGGCACCCGCTTACCGTCGACGAAGATCCCGAGAATGGTTGCCTCGGAGGTCAATTCCTCGAATCCGGTGAACTCGGTGGGGCCGGCGTCGACCAGCTCGCGGTATGCGCTCAAGTCGGTGTGGGCCTGTTTGCGCGCGGCGGCGTCAGCCTTGGCCCGCTGTCGCTGCTCGGTCATCAGGGCGCGGAAGCCCTCCTCGTCGACACCCAGGTCGGCCTCTGCGGCCATCTCCAGGGTCAGCTCGAGCGGGAAGCCGTAGGTGTCGTGCAGCGTGAACGCATCCGAGCCCGACAGCCGGGAGGCGCCGGAAGCCTTGGTGGCGCGGGCCGCCTCGTCGAACAGCCGCGAACCCGAGGCCAGCGTGCGGTTGAACGCGGCCTCCTCGGCGATCGCGATGCGCGCGATCCGGTTGTAGTCGGTGACCAACTCGGGGTACGACGGCCCCATCGCGTCGCGCACTGTGGCCATCAGGTCGGCCATGAACGGATCGTCGATGCCGAGCAGCTTGGCCGCGCGGATGATGCGGCGCAGCAGCCTGCGCAGCACATAACCGCGGCCCTCGTTGCCGGGGCTGACGCCGTCGCCGATGATGATCGCCGCGGTGCGGCTGTGGTCGGCGATGATGCGGTAACGGACGTCGTCGGGGTGATTGCCCTGCCCGTATCCCCGCGGCGCCCTGGCGGCCATCAACTCGATCGCGGGGCGCAGCAGATCGGTCTCGTAGACGTTGTCGACGCCCTGCAGCAGGCAGGCCACCCGCTCGATGCCCATGCCGGTGTCGATGTTCTTGCGCGGCAGCGGTCCGAGGATCTCGAAGTCGTCCTTCGAGGTGCCCTCGCCGCGCTCGTTCTGCATGAACACGAGATTCCAGATCTCGATGTAGCGGTCCTCGTTGGCTTCCGGTCCGCCCTCGATGCCGTACTCGGGCCCGCGGTCGTAGTAGATCTCCGAGGACGGTCCGCACGGCCCCGGGATGCCCATCGACCAGTAGTTGTCGGCCATCCCGCGGCGCTGGATGCGCTCGAGCGGGAGCCCGGCCACCTCCTGCCAGTAGCCGATGGCCTCGTCATCGTCGAGATAGACGGTGGCCCAGAGCTTTTCGGGATCAAAGCCGTATCCGCCCCGATCGGCCGGGTTGGTCAGCAGCGACCAGGCGAACTCGATGGCGCCCTTCTTGAAGTAGTCGCCGAAGCTGAAGTTGCCGGCCATCTGGAAGAAGGTGTTGTGCCGGGTGGTGATGCCGACCTCGTCGATGTCCGGAGTGCGGATGCACTTCTGGATGCTCACCGCGCGGTTCCACGGCGCACTCCTGGCCCCGAGGAAGTAGGGGACGAACTGCACCATGCCGGCATTGACGAACAGCAGGTTGGGGTCGTCGAGGATCACCGAGGCGCTGGGCACCTCCGTGTGTCCCGCGTTCACGAAATGATCAAGGAACCGCTTCCTGATCTCGTGTGTCTGCACGTCGTGGCTGTCCTTCGGGTCTGGTCAGCGGGGCCGATCGGCCGCCACCTGCGAATACTCGACCGCACCACAGTACCGGGCGTGGCTTTCAGCCCGACACGAAGCTCAGTCGGACGTTTCGCCGCGTGTTGTCCCTGTTCAGGTCCACCAGGACGATGCTCTGCCAGGTACCGAGAAGGGGTTCCCCGGACCCGACCGGCACGGTGACCGAAGGCGCCACCAGACCCGGCAGCACGTGGTCGGCGCCGTGCCCCGGCGATCCGTGCGCGTGCCGGTAGCGGTCGTCGCGGGGCAACAGCCGCTCCAGGGTGTCGATCAGGTCGCTGTCGGATCCCGCGCCGGTCTCGATGATCGCCAGCCCCGCGGTGGCATGAGGGACGAACACGTTGCACAGTCCGTCTCCCCGCGACGCGCAGAACTGGCGAACGTCGCCGGTCAGGTCGACGATCCGCCGCCGGGCGGTGTCGACGTCGAGTACTTGGCTGTCCATGGCGACGAGCCTACGGATGCCTGTGCTGATTGACGCGTGCGTTTATTGCCCAATGGGCTCGGGTATGCCGCCCGCAGCCGTAACCCTTGGAGGAACAATGACCATCACAGGCATCATCACCGCAATTCTCATCGGCATCGTGGTCGGCGTTCTGGGCCGCCTCGTGCTGCCCGGTAAGCAGCCCATCGGGATGCTGCTCACCATTCTGGTGGGCATCGTGTCGGCCTTCATCGGCACCGCGATCGCCCGCGCGATCGGTATTCCGACCGCCACAAACGGGATCGACTGGATGGAACTGCTCGTCCAGGTCGTTGTAGCTGCGCTCGGCGTGGCTCTGGTGGCATCGCTCATGGGCCGGCGGCGTGGCCGCACCGGTCTGACGGGCGGCCGCCGATCCGGAATTCTGCGCTGACGCGCTGAATCCGTCCGTGGTGATCCCGGCTGGGCCCCCGACCAGTCGGGATCACCCCCGTCTGCACCCTTTTCAGCCGGCGGCCAGCAGCGCGTCGAGCTTCTCGTAACCCTCCGTCATGCCGCCCTCCATTCCCGAGGACAGCAACGCGTCCCGGGCGTCGGTGTTCGGACAGATCGAGCGGCCACGCAACCGGGAGCGGCCGTCGCCGAGGGCCTCGAACCACAGGTACTCGAGGTTGACCATGTCCGGGGCGCCTTCGAATTCGAAGGTCTGGAGGATGAATTCGTTCTCGCGCACGGTGTGGAACGTGCCGTTGAAGGCGAAAGCACCGTGCTCGGTGCGGTGGACGTAGCGGTATCCGCCATGATCTCGAAAGTTCCACTCGGTCACGTCCATCTCGAGGCCGTGCGGCCCCAGCCAGCGTGCGAGCAGGTCCGGGTCGGCGTGCGCGCGGAACAACGTGGAGACGGGAGCGTCGAACTCCCGGGTGAACTCCATGGCCAGGGTGTCGACGGGAGCCGTCAGCTCCAGGGCTTTGGTCATCGTGTCGGTCCTTCCTTCTCGGTGGCCAGCAGGGCGTCCAGCCGGCGGTAGTTGCGTTCGGCATCCAGGCGGTACCGGTCGATCCAGGCCGTCACCGCCTCCAGTGCCGCGGCGTCCAGGTGCACCGGCCGTCGCTGCGCGTCGCGGGTGCGGGTCACCAGCCCGGCCTGCTCGAGCACCTGGATGTGTTTGGACACCGCCTGTTTGGTGATGGCGAACGGCTCGGCCAGTTCGTTGACCGTCGCGGGGCCACGGGACAGCCGCGCCACCATCGCGCGCCGTATGGGATCCGCCAGCGCCATGAAGGCACGGTCCAGCGTCGCTTCGTCCGCCCCACTCCCCAATAATCAACCTCTCTTTTGATCAATCTATTGGTTGACTAAGACGCTATGCCCGGCCGCGTTCGCTGTCAAGAACGGGATCAGCGTGTGCGGCGGATGATGGCGCGCAGCTTGTCCACCCGGGTCGCGATCTCGCGTTCGGCCCCGTGCGTCGTCGGCCGGTAGTAGTCGACGCCGACGACCTCGTCGGGCGGATACTGCTGAGCCACAACACCGTCCGGGTCGTCGTGGGCGTATCTGTAGCCGACGGCGTTACCCAGCTTCTGAGCTCCCGAGTAGTGCCCGTCGCGCAGGTGGGCGGGCACCAGTCCGGCCTTCCCTGCCCGGATGTCGGCCATTGCCGCGCCGAGTGCGGTGGTGACGGCGTTCGACTTCGGCGCGGTCGCCAGGTGCACGGTGGCGTGCGCCAGCGTCAGCTGCGCCTCGGGCATGCCGATCAACTGCACGGTCTGGGCCGCGGCGACCGCCGTCGGCAGTGCGGTCGGGTCGGCCATCCCGATGTCCTCGCTGGCGAGGATCACCAGTCGCCGCGCCACGAATCGGGGGTCCTCCCCCGCCACGAGCATGCGCGCCAGGTAGTGCAGAGCGGCATCGACGTCGGAACCGCGCACCGACTTGATGAACGCGCTGACCACGTCGTAGTGCTGGTCGCCGTCGCGGTCGTAGCGCACCGCCGCCTTGTCCAGCGACTGCTCGATCACGTCGACGGTCACCTGTCCGGATTCGGCGGCGACCTCCAGCGCTGTCAGCGCGCGCCGCGCATCGCCGGCCGACAGCTGCACCAGCAGGTCGAGCGCCTCGTCGGTGATGGGTACCTTTCCGGCCAGGCCTCGTTCGTCGTCGAGGGCACGCCGGATCACCGTGGCGATGTCGGCCGGGGTCAGCGGCTGCAGCTGCAGGATCAGTGAGCGGCTCAGCAGGGGGGCGACGACGGAGAACGACGGGTTCTCGGTGGTGGCCGCGACAAGCAGCACCACCCGGTTCTCCACCGCCGCGAGCAGCGCGTCCTGCTGGGTCTTGGAGAACCGGTGCACCTCGTCGATGAACAGCACCGTCTGCTCACCCCGGCGCAGCAGCGCGACGCGGGCCTCCTCGATGACCGCGCGCACCTCCTTCACGCCTGCCGACAACGCCGAGAGCGCCTCGAACCGGCGGCCGGTGGCGTGGGAGATCAGCGAAGCCAGCGTCGTCTTCCCGGTGCCGGGCGGGCCGTAGAGGATGACCGAGGCGGCGCCGGAGCCCTCCACGAGGCGCCGCAGCGGCGAGTTCCCGGTGAGCAGGTGCTGCTGGCCGACGACCTCCTCGAGCGAGGCGGGCCGCATCCGCACGGCCAGCGGCACCGACGTCCCCACGGGAGCCGCGGCGGACGCGGCATTCTCGCCGGGAACGTCGAACAGGCTGTCGGACACGCTCCCTGCTTACACGGCGGCGGTGACGAAGTCGATCAGCTCCTCGACCCGGCCGATGAGGTCGGGTTCCAGGTCGGTCCAGTCCCGCACCCGACCGCGGATCCTCTGCCACGCCGCGGCGATGTCGGCCTGATCGCGGTGCCGCCAGCCCAGCGCCTCGCACACGCCGTGCTTCCAGTCCTGCCCCTTGGGAACCACCGGCCAGGCCGCGATGCCCAGGCGGGCCGGTTTGACGGCCTCCCAGATGTCGATGAACGGATGGCCCACCACCAGCGTGTGCTCCCCGCCGGGCCCCTGGCGCACCCGCTCGGCGATGCGGGCCTCCTTCGACCCGGCCACCAGGTGGTCGACGAGCACGCCGAGGCGCCGGCCGGGCCCGGGCCGGAAGTCGGCGACGATCGCGGCCAGGTCGTCGACACCGCCCAGGTACTCGACCACCACGCCCTCGAGGCGCAGATCCTCGCCCCACACCTGCTCGACGAGTTCGGCGTCGTGGCGGCCCTCGACGTAGATGCGGCTGGCGAGCGCCACCTTGGCGCGCGCACCCGCGACCGCCACGGAGCCGGACGCGGTACGGGTCGGCGCGGCGGGGGCCGCCTTCTTCGGGGCGGTCAGGATGACCGGCTTGCCGTCGATCAGGTAGCCGGGCCCCACCGGAAACGGTTTGGTACGGCCGTGCCGATCCTCGAGTTGCATGCGGCCGTACTCGATGCGCACCACCGCGCCGACGAAGCCGGTCTGCGCGTCCTCGACGACCATGCCGATCTCGATCGGCAATTCGGTGGAGCGGGGCTTGCGGTGCGGATTACCGGACAGGATGTCGGCGCCATAGCGATCAGCCACGCCGGTGATCGTAGGGACGGGCGGCGCCACGACGGCTGACCGCGCGAGCGCGTGTTGCCTCGGCGCAGGCGCACCGGGTGCGACCATCGAGCGGTGAGAGACCTGAGCTACTACGGACCCCGCGCCGTCATCGCCGGCGGCTCGGAAGGCGTCGGGGCCGAGTTCGCCGCGCTTCTCGCCGCGGCGGGGGTCGACCTGGTGTTGGTCGCCCGGCGTCCGGAGCCCCTGGAGGCCACCGCCGCACGCTGTCGCGCACTCGGCGCCGACGTGCGCACGGTGACCGCCGACCTGGCCGCCGGCGCCGACGAGGTGATCGCCGCGACGGCCGGCCTGGAGATCGGCCTGTTGATCTACAACGCGGGCGCCAACACCTGCAGCGAGGAGTTCCTCGACGGCGACCTGGATGCCTTCGGCCGCGTCGTCGACCTGAACGTCACCACGATGATGGCCCTGGTCCAGCACTACGCGCGGCCGATGCGGGACCGCCGCCGCGGCGGCATCCTGCTGGTGGGCTCGATGGCCGGTTACCTCGGTTCGACCCGCCACACGGTCTACGGCGGGGCCAAGGCCTTCGGCCGGATCTTCGCCGAGGGCCTGTGGCTGGAACTGCGCGACCACGGCGTCGACGTCTGCGAGCTGGTTCTCGGCGTGACGCGCACGCCGGCCATGGAGCGGGTCGGGCTGAACTTCGACGTGCCCGGCCTGCGGGTGGCCGAACCTGCCGAGGTGGCCGCCGAGGGCCTCGAACGGTTGCCGCACGGGCCGGTCCACGTGGCGGGCGGCAATGAGGCCGACGTCGCCCGCCGCAACGACCCCGACCGCGCCGCGGTGGTGCTCGGCGCGCACCGGTTCATGCAACAGCTGATGGCTAGTCCATCTGCTGGGACTGCTCGCCGACCGGCGCACCCACCTCGGCGAGCTTCACCGGGTTCGAGGTGATCTCGTCGATGACGGTGTGGATGAAACGCATCTTCTCCAGCACCGCGGGCGGCAGCACGAACGGGTACAGGTCTTCCTTGCCCATCGACCGGTTCACCATGTTCAGCGACCACGCCAGGGGCAACCACATCTCGATCATCGTGTCGAAGCTGCTGGGCCCCAACACCCTTCGCTCGAGGGTGGCGGCGGCCGGCGCCATGCCGAACGCCGCGGCCGTGTCCAGGGTGTCGCGGATGTGCAAGTAGTGCGCGAACGTCTCTGCCCAGTCCTCGGCAGGGTGCATGGTCGCATAGGACGACACGTAGTCGTTCTCCCAGCCCGCCGGGGCACCCTGGCTGTAATGGCGATCCAGCGCCGCCTGGTAGTCGGCCTCGGGATCGCCGAACAGATCGTGGTAGCGCTGCAGATAGTCCGGGGACGTGCCGATCAGCCGGTACTGGTAATAGTGGCCGATCTCATGGCGGAAGTGACCGAGCAGCGTCCGGTACGGCTCGTCCATCGAGATCCGCAACTGCTCGCGGTGCACGTCGTCGCCCTCGGCCAGATCGAGGGTGATCACGCCGTTCTCGTGGCCGGTGAACACCTTCTCGAACTGGCTGGACAGGAGGTCGAACGCCAGCCCGTAATCGGGATCCTCGTCACGGCCGACGATGGGCAGCTTCAGTTCGTGCAGTTCGGCGATCAGCCGGCGTTTCGCCCTCTCCGCCGCCGCGAACGCCACCAGAGCGATGGTGTCGGCGTCGTTGGGCCGGGTGCGGGTGAGCGAGCACGACACGCACAGCTTCGCAACCGGCCCCTTCTCCACCAGCCAGTTGCATTCGGCCAGATGCAGATTGGCGCACAGCTGATACCGGCTCTCGTCGACCGCGCCCGCGTGCTCGCTCTGTTCGGGTGCGGCGATCACCAGCAGGGCCATGTCGTCGAGCGAAAAACCCAGGGAGCTGCCGCAATTCAGGCACACCGAGTTCTCGAAGGCCAGTCGCTGACCGCAGTTGGGGCATGTGAAGTCACGCATGCAGGACTCCTCCTTCGTAGGGCGCAACGTCGACGGAGACGTCGATGACGCTGCTGTCCGAGTCGGTGTAGATGATGCCGCGCAGCGGCGGGACGTCGGCGTAGTCACGGCCGAAACCCACTGTCACGTAGCGCTCGTCGACCATCTGGTCGTTGGTCGGATCCAGGCCCAGCCACACGTCTTTCGGCGTCCACACCGACGCCCATGCATGCGTCGCGTCGATGCCCACCATGCGTTCCCTTCCCGGAGGCGGATCTGTGGCCAGATAGCCCGACACGTAACTCGCTGCCAGACCGTTGGCGCGCAGGCAGGCGATCGCGAGCCTCGCGAAGTCCTGACATACCCCTTCGCGGGCTGCCAAAACCTCACCCACCTGGGTGGACACCGTGGTCGAGCCGGACCGGTAGGTGAAATCGGTGTGGATGCGCGCGTTCAGGTCGCGCAGCACGTCGATCAGCGGCCGGCCGGGAGTGAACGTCGGTGCGGCGTAGTCCCGCACCGCATCGGTGATCTCGGGGGGCGACAGGTCGAGGGTGAACTCACACGCCAGGGCACCGTCGGGCCCCACGGGACGGGCGATCTCCCACGGCGCCCTGGCCGAGGCGACCTGATAGAGGTCGGGCGGCGGCGGGTCGACCTCGACGATCGAGCGGCTGGTGACGGTCAGAGCGTGGTGGGGCCGCGTGACGTGGAAGTAGGAGCTCAGATTGCCGTAGCCGTCGCGGCTGGTGGAACTGTCGGCTGCCTCGGGGTCGAGCACCAGCTCGTGGAACAGGCAGCGCTGGCGGGCCGAGTCGCGCGGGGTGAGGAACCCGCGGCCGTAGGAACTGGTGACCACGTCGGAGTAGCGGTACACGGTGCGGTGCGTGATCTCGTAGCGCCGACTCATCACCATCGTCGGTTCGCTCGCACGCTCGCTCACGGGACCATCCGTCGTTCGTCCGGTCCCCACAGCGGCTGCATGTCGCCCGGCAGCGACAGATGCGTCGCGGTGATGACGGTGGAGAGCTCACGCAGGTCGCGGTGGATGGCGCCGAGCAGTCCGTCGAGCTCGGCGCGCCTGCCCTCGGCGGTGCACTCGCCGAGTTCGGCGGGCTGCATGCGGCGCAAGCGCATCGCGATCTCGTCGACCACCCGCTCCGGCCGGGAGGATCCCGACGAGCCGGGTAGCGATTTCAGATGCGTGCGCAGTCGGTCCAACTGGTACACCAGCGACCGCGGGTTCTCGGCATCGAAGAGCACCAGCTCGGCCACCCCGGCGACGCTGACGGTGCCGGGGTTGCGCCTGCGGTAGATCACCAGCGACTCGCAGACCGCCAGCGTCGACTCGGTGATGGTCTGCTCGGCGTCGGGACGGCGCGCCGTTGTCAGCGTGGCACGCAGCAGGGCCGTCAGCGCCAGGGCCCGCTCGATGCGCTTGCCGATGTCGAGCATCGTCCATCCCACGTCGTGCACCATCGACTCGGCGAGCATGCCGGACAGCGCGAGCATGCCTGCCAGCGTCAGCGTGTTCGTCGAGGACAGGAAGGCCTCCCCCTCGGCCTGCGAGTCGGGTGGGCTGTCGCCGGCTTGGAGCAGGGTCCGCTCGAGGGTGGAGAGCACCATCCAGGTGTCGTTGGACATCTGGTCGCGCACGGCGCGGGCCGACAGCCCGAGCCGCTCCACCGACTGGGCCAGCGATCCGGGGCGGTGCCGGTCGGCGGTCAGCGACCACAGCGTCGTCGGAGCGGTGGCGACCATCTCGTGGTGATCACCGGCACCGGTGTCGGTACCGGTCATGGTGCCCAGGGCGGTCAGCAGCACCGGCACGCATTCGCTGCCGTCCATCGCCTGCCGGCTCCGGAATTCGTGGTAGCGCTCCCGGGTCACCGTCAACAGCCGCGCCGTGTGTTCGGCGCGTTCTGCATAGCGGCCGATCCAGAAGAGGTCGGACAGCACACGCGGAGAACTGATTTCGCGAGTCGGGCTGGCCGTGATCGGGGTGGGCAGCATGTCGTCCTCGGACGGCGCCGTCACGGTCGTCTTCTCGGCCGTCACACGTGCCGGAGTGCGCACCCAGATGTCCTTGGCTGCAACGCTGTTCAGATCGTAGGCAGCGGTTCCGGGCGCCAGCAGGTAGCCAAGCCCGCCGATCATGGGCGCGTACCCGCCGCGCTGAGACACCGTGAACAGGCGCATGCCCACGCTCGACGACGACAGCCCCGCGGGCAGGTAGTCGGCGGGCGCCGAGGAGAACTGCGGGAGCTCCTGACCCACCCACTGCCACGGGGTGGCGGCAATCCGCGCGGCGAGCGCCTCACGCCGCGCCGCCGAGAGCTCGGGACCGACGATCGGTTCCCCGCCGGTGACGGGCCGGATGAGAAGCGACGACAGGTGGGTCAGCAGATGGGAGCGCTCGACGTCGATCCCGCCCCAGTACAGCGGTGCGGTGGGCAGCAGCGGCGTCTCGCCGAGCAGATTCTCGGCCATCTCGGGGAGGAAGCGCAGCACGCCCGGGCTCTCCAGCACCCCGCTGCCCAGCGTGTTGACCACGGTCACCGCGCCGCGGCGCAGCGCCTCCACCAGGCCGACGACGCCCAAGCGGGAGTCCGCACGCAGATCCAGCGGATCGGCGTAGGCCGCGTCGACCCGGCGCAGCACCACATCGACACGCTTGAGCGTGCCCATCGAGCGCATCCACACCTTGCCGTCGCGCACCACGAGGTCGGCGCTCTCGACCAGGGGCAGGCCGAGCACGCCGGCCAGGTACGCCTGGTCGAACGCAGTCTCTGAGTGGATGCCGGGGCTGAGCACCACCACCACCGGCTCCTCGGCGGATTCCGGTGCCGCATCGACGAGTGCCAGCCGCAGCGCCTGGGCCCACGGCGACGCGGGCCGCGGCCCGACCTGCTCGTACAGGTCGGGGATGGCGTGGGCGAGGACGCGGCGGTCGGCGAGCGCGTATCCCGCCCCGGACGGGGCCTGGGTCCAGTCGGCGTTGACGACGAAGTCGCCCGACGCCCCTCGGCTGATGTCGCAGCCGTGCAGGAACAGTTGGTGCCGGCCCGGCACCTCGATACCGCGGGCCGCGCGCACGTAACCGGGGTGGGCGAACAGCAGTTGCGGCGGCAGCACCCCGCTGGTGATGCAGTGCTGCTCGCCGTACAGGTCGGTCAGCACGGCGTCGAGCAGCCGGGAGCGTTGCACCAGACCGGATTCCAGCCGGTCCCAGTCGGGAGCCGAGACGATGAGCGGCAGCGCGTCCAGTTGCCACGGCCCGGGCACCGCCGAGCCGTCCTCGAGCTGGATGTAGGTGATGCCGTCGTTGTCGACGAGGTTGCGCACCACGGCGCGCAGCCGGTCCAGCCCGTCGCGTCCGCGGTCCGAGACGCACTCGGCGAGTTCCTGCCATGCCGGTCGCACCCGGCCTGCGGTGTCGACGAATTCGTCGTAACCGGTCGCGGGGGCGCCGCCTGCGGTCCGCACGTCGAACAGCGTCTGCTGGGCCTGCATGGTCTCGTAGGGCACCAGCGGGTTGTCGACGTCGGCCTGGCTGGTGAAGCCGGTGGGTAGTGCCATTACGACAGCACGGTACGCACTCGCCGCAGATCGAGGATTCCCGGCGCGCCCACATCGGTGGATTGCCGGGCCTGCTTCTCCCTGAGCCCGGCCAGATCCACCGCGCCAGGCGTGAATCCGGTGGCCTCGAACCGCCGCCCGCGCCGGGACTCGGCCTCGACCGCGTTCACCGGAGGCGTGTCGTAGGAGCGGCCGCCCGGGTGGGACACGTGGTAGGTGCACCCGCCGCGGGACACCCCAGCCGCGGTGTCGATCAGCTCGATGCGCAGCGGGCCGTCCACGGTGATCGTGGGATGCAACGCGCTGGGCGGTTGCCAGGCCCGGTAGCGCACACCGCCGACCTGGATGTCGGGGTTGTCGGTGGCCAGCAGTGGGACCGGGTGGCCGTTGACGGTCACCAGGTAGCGCTGCCGGTCGGCGCCGATGAGCCGCACCTGCAGGCGTTCCACAGATGAGTCGACGTAGCGCGCGGTGCCTGTCACCGACGACTCCTCGCCCAGCACGTTCCACGGCTCGATGGCGCCGCGCAATTCGATCTCCACGCCGCCGAACACCGCGGTACCGATGCGGGGGAAGCGGAACTCGGTGAACGGGTCCAGCCAGCTGGTGTCGAACTCGATTCCGTACGCACGCAGATCGGCGGCGACCTCGGCGATGTCCTGGATGATGAAGTGCGGCAACAGATATCGGCCGTGCAGGTTGGCACCGTGACGGATCAGCGGGGCGCGCAGCGGCTTCTCCCAGAACCATGCCACCAGCGAGCGCACCAACAGCGATTGCACCATCGCCATCTGGTGGTGGGGAGGCATCTCGAAGCCGCGGAGTTCGAGCAGACCCAGCCGGCCGCGCGCGCTGTCGGGGCTGTAGAGCTTGTCGATGCAGAACTCGGCGCGGTGGGTGTTGCCGGTGATGTCGGTGAGCAGGTGGCGGAGCGCACGGTCGGCCAGCCACGCCTTGGGGCCGCCGGCCTGCGCCGACAGCCGGGCGATCTCGGCGAAGGCGATCTCCAGCTCGTACAGCGATTCGGGGCGGCCCTCGTCGACTCGCGGCGCCTGGGAGGTGGTGCCGATGAACCGCCCGGCGAACAGGTAGGACAGCGCCGGGTGCCGCTGCCAGTAGGTCAGCAGCGACACCAGGAGGTCGGGCCTGCGCAGCAGCGGCGAGTCGGCCGGGGTGAGACCGCCGAGGGTGATGTGGTTGCCCCCACCCGTCCCGCCGTGGGTGCCGTCGACGTCGAAGGACTCGGTGGACAGCCGCGCCAGCCGCGCCTCGGCGTACAGGGTCTGCAACTGGTCGCGCTGCTCGGCGAAGCTGGCCGACGGCGCGACGTTGACCTCGATGACGCCGGGGTCGGGCGTGATCGTCATCGTCTGCAGCCGCGGGTCGGCCGGCGGCCCGTAGCCCTCGATCACCACCGCGCAGCCGATCGCGGCGGCCGCCGCCTCGATGCGGTGCACGAGATCGACGAAGTGCTCCAACTCTTCGGTGGGCGGCAGGAACACGTAGAGCAGTCCGTCGCGGATCTCGGCGACCAGGGCCGTGATCGGCACGGAGTCGGCGTCGGTGACCTCCGCGGACTCGTCGGCATCGGGTTCGAGCGGGGGTCGGTCGTGGGTCGGGTCGGCGTCGAAGGACGGCGGGGGCGGTGCCCAGCTGATCGCATCGAGCGGCAACCGGAGCCCGGCGGGGGAATCGCCGCCCAGCAGCACGATCCGGCCGCGCCGCAGCGTCCAGTTGGCGCTGGCCCAGCCGGCGTCGTCGTCGCGCCGGTGCAGCGGCAGCACGAAGGCGGCCGGATCGGTGACCGCCGCGTCGAGTCGGCTCAGCAGCGCCTCGCGTGCGGCAGCGCTGTCATCCGCCAGGTCGTCGGACTCGGCGACGGGGTGCCCCGCAGGCCGGCGTACCGCGGCGGCCAGCCGGCTGAGCGGGTCCTCGTAGGCCGGCCGGACCTGGGTGTGCGGCAGCGCCAGCCCGTCGGCGATCGCGGTGAGCAGTTGCGCAGGTGCGTCCGGGGCGATCGCGGGTGTTCCCGGGTGTTCGGGCCAGGGATCGGCCAGCAGTGCCGCGTCGTTCCACAGCGGCTGCCCATCGGCGCGCCACATCAGCGCAATCTGCCAGCGCGGCAACGGTTCTCCGGGATACCACTTGCCCTGGCCGCGCTGCACCAACCCCTGCGGCGCCCATACCTGCTTGAGCCGCGCCGCCAGCGCCGAGGCCCGCTGCCGCTTGTGCGGACCGTCGGCGTCGGTCAACCATTCGGGGTCGGTCTGGTTGTCGATGGAGACGAACGTCGGCTCGCCGCCGACGGTCAGCCGGACGTCGGCGCCGGCCAGGCGCTCGTCGACGCGGCGGCCGAGGGCGTCGATGGCCGCCCAGGTCGCGTCGGTGTACGGCAGCGTGACGCGCGGGTCCTCGTGCACCCGGGTGACGACGTTGCTGAATTCCAGTGTGGTCTCGCAGGGTTCGGTCGCGCCGGTGATCGGGGCCGCCGACGCGGGATGCGGCGTCGCCGACAGCGGGATGTGCCCTTCACCGGCGAACAGACCCGAGGTCGGGTCCAGCCCGATCCAGCCGGCGCCGGGTATGTACACCTCGGTCCATGCGTGCAGATCGGTGAAATCGGCGGCCGGCCCGGACGGTCCGTCGAGCGCCTCGACATCGGAGGTGAGCTGCACCAGGTAGCCGGACACGAACCGGGCCGCCAGGCCCATCTGGCGCAGGATCGACACGAGCAGCCATGCCGAGTCCCGGCAGGAGCCGATCCCGGTGCGCAGCGTGGTGTCCGGTGTCTGCACGCCGGCTTCGAGCCGGACGCTGTAGCCGACGTCGGCGTTGACCGCGCGGTTGAGCGCCACCAGGAAGTCGATCGTGCGGGTGCCGGTCGCCACCGAGAAGTTCTTCACCCAGGCTTCGGTGAGATCCCCGGGGCCTGCACCGTCGCCGTCCTCGTCGACCGGCCGCAGATACGGCTTGAGATCCTCGGCCAGCGCCCTCGGGTAGGCGAAGCCCACGTGCTCGGCGTAGTCCTCGATGAAGAAGTCGAACGGGTTGATCACCTTGAGGTCGGCGATCAGCCCGACGGTGATCGTCAGGCTGCGGGTGCGGGTGGGGAACACCAGCCGGGCCAGGAAGTTGCCGAACGCGTCCTGCTGCCAGTTGACGAAGTGGTCGTCGGGCTCGACCTTCAGCGAATAGGCCTCGATCGGTGTGCGCGAGTGGGGAGCTGGCCGCAGGCGCACGACATGCGGGAACACCTCGACGAGGCGGTCGAACGCATAGCTGGTGCGGTGCTCCAGGGCCACCTTGATACCCATAGCGCTTGATCCCACCACAACGGGTGCCGCGGTGCAGATCGCGTCAGGTCTGTGCGCGCCGCGGTATGACGTTGCCGCGTGGGCGCAGCACCAGCACCAGGACGCCCGCGACGACGATGCCGACGAGATTCACCGCAAGCTGGGTTGCGGAACGGGCCGCCACGCCCCAGTCGCCGAGCACGCCCGCGACGGCGGTGAAGCCGGCAGCGGGCACCGTCGTCACCGAGATGAAGACCCCGACCAGCGCCGCCGACTTCGCCGACACCAGCGACAGCATGCCGGCGGCACCGGCCAGCAGCGCCACGACGAACGAGATCGGCCCCACCTGGAAGATGAAGTCGACGTCTTTGACGTTGCGGACGAAGTCGAGGTCCACCCAGCCCACGGCGTGCGCGGCCAGCGTCAGCCCGGCCGTGATGCCCATCGCGATCGGGAACCCGGCCAGCAGCGCGATCGCGGCCCGGCGCGCGAGTTCCCCGCGCCGCTGCACGATCGCCACCGACACCGCCGCCAGCGGTCCGAACTCGGGACCGAGCACCATGGCGCCCACCACGGTGACCGTCGAGTCGGTGACCGCGCCGATCGCGGCGAGCAGGCACGCCAGGGTGAGGAACAGCAGGAAGGTCACCGACAGGGTCGACTCCTCACGCGTGCGGGCGATCAGTTCGTCCCACACCACCGCGTCGGCGGGGTCACCTTCCGCGTCGTCCTCGGCTGCATGCGCCCGGGTGGACAGCACCGTGTCCAGCACGGTCAGCAGGATCGCGCCGCGATGCTGGGCATCGATGGCCTTCAGCTTCTTGATGACGTCGTTGGCGCATTCGCGGGCGATGATCGCCGAGATCTCGTCGCCGGGCGGGTCCACGGCCGCTCCGGCATGGAGCACGATGTGGGCCACCCCGACCTCGCGACGGAGCACGTCGAGGACGTCGTCTCGCATGTCCCCCGGCACGATGACGCGCAACTCCAGCACCGGCGCCAGTTAACCGTGTCCGGAACCCAATGAGAACAATCGGCCGGGAAATGTGGGCACTCCACACCAACCTGTTATAGATTCACACCACGGCGAGCGGCGGCAGGCCGAAGCCGCACGATCAGGAGACATGTCTGTGAATTTTCAACAGAAGGAGTGTCGACCGTCGTGGATGTGAGGACGCGTCGCGATCGCATCGAACACCGGGCCCGGGCCGCGCGCGAGATCAACTACGCACAGCTGGCCGCCGAGTTCGACGTGTCCGAGATGACGATCCGGCGGGATGTCGAAGCCCTCGAGGCGCTCGGTGTGGTCCGCCGCGTCGTCGGCGGGGCGATCGCCCTGCAGGGCAAGGACACCGAGCCGGCCTTCGCCACCCGGATGGCCGACGCCGCCCAGGAGAAGATCCACATCGCCGATGTCGTCGCCGACCTCATCGGCGTCAACGAGACGCTGATACTCGACTCGGGCAGCACCGCACTGGCCGTGGCGAACTCGCTCAAGGGTCGCGGGCTGGGTTTGACCGTTGTGACGCCTAGTGTGCTGGCCGCGCTGGCACTGGTCGACGAGCCCGACACCACCGTCGTGCTGACCGGCGGGGAACTGCGCTCCGGCGAGCTGAGCCTGATCGGGCCGGGCGCCGAGGACACCCTGGCCAATTTCAACTGCGACACCTATGTCATGGGCGTTGCGGGCATCGACGGCGAACGCGGCATCTCCGACTACCACCAGGCCGAGAGCCGGGTGAAGCGTGCCGCCAGCCGCCGCGCCGACCGGGTGATCGTCGCCGCCGACAAATCCAAGCTCGGCCGCGTGACCTTCGTCAGCATCGCGGCGCTGGCCGAGATCCAGGTCATCGTCAGCGACGGCGCACCCGACCATCCCACGCTGACGGCCGCGCGCAACGCCGGCGTCGAGGTCGTCTGCGTTGCCGCACAGGGCGATTCACCGGTCGAGGTGGCGAGGGCCCGATGACCCGGTACACCGTCGGCATCGACATCGGCACCACGGGCACCAAGACCGTGCTGATGGACGTCGACACCGGGATCGTCGCGACCGCGACGCGCGAGACGGCACTGCACTCCTCCGCCCCCGGCTTCGCCGAGGCCGACACCGACCAGTGGTACCGCAACGTGATCGAGTCGATCCGCGAGGTGCTCGCCGCCGGCGGCACGCCGCCCGAGCAGGTGGGTGCGGTGGCGACCTCGGGCATGGTGCCTGCCGTCATCCCCGTCGACGGGACGGGACGACCGCTGCGCCGCGCCATCCTCCAGAACGACGCCCGCGCGCACCGCGAGGTCACCGAGCTCGCCGCGGCGCTGACCGACACCGACCTGGTGCAGCTGACCGGTTCGGCTCTGACCCAGCAGTCGGTGGCACCGACCACCGTGTGGCTGCGGAAAAACGAACCCGACGTCTACGCCGGCACGGCGCACTGGCTCGGCTCCTACGACTGGGTGCTCTGCGCACTGGGCGCCCCGGTGCACGTCGAACAGAACTGGGCACTGGAGTCAGGCCTGTTCGGCATCTGCGGCCAGACCGCCGACGCCGTCCTGCGCGCCGCCGCACTCGACCCCGCGACGCTGCCGCCGGTCCGCCGTCCGGGCACCCAGGTCGGCGAACTGAGCCGCGCCGCCGCCGAAGCCACCGGCCTGCCGGCGGGCACCGCGCTGGTGGTCGGCGGCGCCGACCACGTGCTCTCGGCGTTCGCCGCCGGGGTGAACGGTCCCGGCGACGCACTGGTCAAACTCGGTGGCGCAGGCGACATCCTGGTCGCCAGCGATGTCCCGGTCGTCGACGCGCGGCTCTACCTCGACGCGCATCCGGTGCCCGGCCATTGGCTGCCCAACGGCTGCATGGCCACCAGCGGGAGCCTGATCCGCTGGTTCCAGGCACTCGTCGGCGGCGCGGCGCTGACCGACCTCGACGAGGAGGCGGCGGCCCGGCCCCCCGCCGAAATCCTCTGTCTGCCCTACTTCCTCGGTGAGAAGAGCCCGTTGCACGACCCCGACCTGCGCGGCGTGTTCGCCGGAATGCATCTCGGCCACACCCGGGCCGACATGTACCGGGCGGTGCTCGAGGCCATCGCATTCGGATTCCGCCACCACGTCGACGTGTTCGCCGACATCGGGATCCCGCTGCGCCGGGTGATGATCACCAACGGCGGATCGACATCGACTCTGTGGAAACAGATCCACGCCGACGTGCTCGGCATGGAGATGCGCCCGGTACGGGGACACCCGGGGGCTTCGCTCGGCGCGGCGGTGATCGCCGCGGTCGGTGTCGGCGCCCTCGACGACTTCTCGGACGCGGCGCGCTTCATCACCCTCGACGAGCCCTACGCCCCCGATCCCGCGCGACGCGCGGCGTACGACTCGGCGTACGCGACGTGGCTCGACCTCGGCGCCGCGATGACCCCCATATCCCACGCCATCGCCCGCAACACCCGATGAAAGGAACAGTGCAGCAATGAGATTCAGCCAAATTCCCACCCCCCGGCGGAGTGGCAGGATCGCCCACTCCGTCGTCCTGGCATTGGTGGCCGTCATCGCGATGGTGCTGTCGGGCTGTGCCGGCAGCGGTGGACCCGAACAGACCCAGGCCACCGGCACCGGCGAGGTCTCCAAGGACACCTCGGGCACGGTGCGCATCCTGATGGAGAACGTGCCCGACACCGACATCGTCAAGTCGATGGTGGCCGACTTCAACAAGAGTTACCCCGACGTCGAGGTCAGCATCGAATCGCTGACCTACGACCAGATGCGCGACAAGCTGGTGTCCTCGTTCCAGTCGTCGTCACCGAACTACGACCTGATCGTCGTCGACAACCCGTGGATGGTCGACTTCGCCAACGCGAAGTTCCTGCAGCCGCTCGACGCGCGCATCGACAGCACGCCGGACTACGACGCCGCTGACTTCTTCAAACCCCTGACCGACATCACCACCGTCGACGGGGTGCGCTACGGCGTGCCGTTCTACAACTACGCGCTCGGATACCTGTACAACACCGACGATCTGACCGCCGCCAACCAGAAGGTGCCCACCACGCTCGACGAACTGGTCGCCACCAGCAAGGCCCTCAAGACCCTCGAGCGCGCCGGCATCGCGATGCAGCCCCAGCGCGGCTACAAGATCTTCGAGGAGTGGGGCAACTGGCTCTTCGCCGCAGGCGGGTCGATCTACGACGCCGACGGCAAGGTCACGCTGAACACCCCGGAGGCCAAGCGGGCGCTGGAGGCCTACATCGACACCTACCGCACCGCCGCGCCGGCCAACAGCCTGAACTGGAGCATGGACGAGGCGCAGCGCTCCGTGTCGGCCAACCAGTCGGCATCGATGATCAACTACAACTGGCAGCTGCCCGCGCTCAACGAGCCCGGATCCGGTCCTGCCGCAGGCAAGATCAAGCTCGCTCCCATCCCCGGCGGCAAGCAGGTCCTGGGTTCGTGGAGCTGGGCGATCCCGGCCAACTCCGCGACCTCCGACGCCGCCTGGGCGTTCGCCTCGTGGATCACCGCAAAGCCCAACGACGTCGCCCGCGTCGAGAAGGGCGGCGCAGCCATCCGCAAGAGCACGCTGCAGGATCCGGCCGTGCTGCAAGGGAAGTTCGGCGCCGAGTACTACAAGACGGTCGAGCAGCTACTGGCCAACTCGGCTCCGCTGAGCCAGGGCCCCAGCGGCGAGGAGATGATCCAGGCCGTCGGCACCGAACTCAACGAAGCGGTGGCCGGCACCAAGAGCGTCGACGACGCGCTCGCCGCCGCACAGGCGGAAGCCGAGAAGATCCAGGGCTAGCCGCCCACCCGAGAACCGGAAGCCGACCACCCCACGAAAGGAGCGTAGACCGCCATGAAATTCCAACATGGCATGGTCGCCCCCCTCGTCGCCCTTTTCGTCGGGGTGGTCGGTTTCCCTCTCGGTTATGCCGCCTACCTGAGCATCACCGACTACAAGCTGACCGACCGCGGGGCACCGTCGGTCGTCGGCGCCGACAACTACGTCGCGACGTTCGGCGACGCCGCGTTCTGGCACGCGTTCGGCACCACCGCGGTGTTCGTCGCCGTGGCGGTCGGCTTCGAGCTGATCATCGGGTTGACGATCGCGCTTGCGCTGCAGAAGCAACGCTGGGCGCGGGATCTGACACGGTCGATGTTGCTGGCGCCGATGTTCATCACCCCGATCGCGGTCGGTCTGACGTTCCGCTTCCTGCTCAACGATCAGCTCGGCGCGATCCCGGAGATGCTGCGCGCCATCGGCATCGACTACGACTTCTTCGGGCCCGGCCGGGCCCTGTTCACCATCGCGTTCATCGACGTGTGGCAGTGGACCCCGTTCATGGTGCTGTTGCTGCTCGCCGGCCTGGAATCGATTCCGCGCGAACCGCTCGACGCGGCGCGGGTGGACGGCGCCGGCGGACTGTACGTGCTGCGCCGGATCACGCTGCCGCTGCTGGCACCGGTGCTGGTGGTCGCGATCCTGCTGCGCTGCCTGGACGCGATGAAGGTGTTCGAGTACGTCTTCGCGACGACGCGCGGCGGGCCGGGCACCGAAACCGAGACGCTGCAGTACTTCATCTACCAGACCGGGATCCAGTTCTTCCGCCTCGGCTCGGCATCGTCCATGGCGTTCGTGGTCCTGGTCATCGTGCTGGCCGTCATCGTGTTCGCGTTCCGCCGGTTGGAACAGGACCGCGAGAGAGAACACGTGCGATGACCCGTTCCCGGATGGTCACCGCGTTGCGGGTGGCACTGCTGTGGGCGGCGGGCATCACCGTCGCCTTCCCCCTGGTGTGGATCGCGCTGGCCAGCATCAAAAGCCCCGAGCAGCTCAATGATCCGTTCCTGCTGAACTTCACGCCGACGCTGTCGAGCTGGCGCAACGTGCTTGCCTCGGGCATCCTCGGAGCCGCCGGGCGCAGCGCCCTGGTCGCGCTGGTCACCGTCGGCGTCAGTGTCGTCGTCGGCAGCATGGGCGCCTACGCGATCGCCCGGTTCCGGGCCGGCGGGACGCTGACCCGCTTCGGAATGCTCGCCGCGCAGGTGCTGCCGCCCGCGGTGCTGGTGTTCCCGTTCCTGACGATGGCCTACGCGCTGCGGCTGACCGACACGCTGGTGCCGGTCATCTTCGCTCACCTGAGTTTCGTTCTGCCCGTGGTCACCTGGTTCATGATCGGGTTCTTCGAAGCGGTGCCGCGCTCGCTGGAGGAGCAGGCCCAGGTCGACGGCTTCAGCCGGTTCGCCGCGTTCCGGCTGGTGGTGCTGCCCCAGGTACTCCCCGGAATCGGCGCCTCGGCGATCTTCGGCTTCACGCTGTCGTGGAACGACCTGTTCTACGGGCTGATCCTGGCTCCGGGCAAGGCGGCGATCCTGCCGGTGGCGATCGCCGGTTTCAACACGTTCCGCGGGGTGCAGATCGGCTCGATGAGCGCGGCGATCCTCATCGCGGTGATCCCCGTCGTCGTGGCGAGTTTCTTCATCCAACGCAGGCTGGTGCAGGGCATCAGCGGCGGCGCGGTGAAGTTCTAGTAGAAGGCAGGTTGGCTTCGAATGGCTCAAGTTCGATACCGGGGCGTCACCAAGGCGTACGGGAACACCGCTGTGGTCAGCGATCTCGATCTCGATCTGCCCGACGGCTCGTTCACCGTGCTCGTCGGCCCCTCCGGGTGCGGGAAGTCCACGTCGCTGCGGATGCTGGCGGGGCTGGAGAGTGTCACGTCGGGCACCATCACGATCGGTGATCGCGACGTCACCGCACTGCAGCCGCGGGAGCGCGACATCGCGATGGTGTTCCAGAACTACGCGCTCTACCCGCACCTGACCGTCGCCGAGAACATCGCCTTCCCGCTGCGTGCCACCCGCACACCCCGGCGTGAGGCCCTGGCCCGCGCGTCGGAGATCGCCGAATCGCTCGGCCTGGCGAAGCTGTTGGGGCGCAAGCCCAAAGACCTCAGCGGCGGTCAACAGCAGCGTGTCGCGATCGGGCGGGCCATCATCCGGCAGCCGTCGGTGTTCCTGTTCGACGAACCGCTGTCCAATCTCGACGCGAAGCTGCGCGTGGAGACCCGCACCGAGCTGTTGCAGATCCAGCGGCGGCTCGGCATCACCTCCGTGTACGTCACCCACGATCAGGAAGAGGCGATGACGCTGTCGGACCGCATGGTCGTCATGCGTGACGGCCGGATCGCCCAGCAGGGCCCGCCGCAGGAGGTCTACGCCAGCCCGGTCGACACGTTCGTCGCCTCCTTCGTCGGCAGCCCCAAGATGAATCTGCTCGACGGCGAATACACCGACGGCGGATTCACCCTGTCCAACGGCGTGGCTCTCACCGTCGAGCGACCGGGTGCCCGCGGGCCGGTGCGGCTCGGCGTGCGGCCCGACGATCTGATTCCCACCGTCGCGGGCGACGACGCCGCGGCCCGCGTCGTCCTGATCGAGAACCTCGGCCCGCGCGCCATCGTCACGATCGACGCCCGCGGCATCGACCTGACCAGCGTGGTGGACACCCCGCGCCTGGCCGGTATCACCGAGGGCACCCCCGTCGACCTCGCCGTGCGCCCCGGCGCCGGCCACCCTTTCGACCCCACTACCGGCAAGCGACTCGCCGAGGCGAGCACAGAGAGGAACGAGAGCACACGATGAGCAGAACCGCGGTGGTGACCGGCGCAGGCTCGGGCATCGGACAGGCCATCGCCCACGCACTGGCGCAACGGGATTGGCGCGTGGTCGTCACCGACCTCGACGGCGACGCCGCCGCCGGCGTCGCGACGGCGCTGCCCCATCAGGACGCCGGTCACGAGTCCGCCGCCCTGGACGTGAGTTCCGCCGACGCGGCGTCGGCCGTCGCCGCCGACGTCGCATCCCGATTGGGACTGCACGCCTGGGTCAGCAACGCGGGCGTCTCGTTCATGCACCGCTTCCTCGACGCACCCGTCGAACGCTACGAGCAGACGATGGCGGTCAACCTCAAGGGCGTGTTCGTGTGCGGGCAGGCCGCGGCGCGGGAGATGGTCCGCTCCGGGGTGGCCGGTGCGATCGTCAACACCGCCTCGATGGCGGGCAAGCAGGGCCGGGTGCCGTTCCTGTCCGATTACGTCGCTTCGAAGTTCGGTGTCGTGGGCCTCACCCAGGCGATGGCCTACGAGCTCGGCGAGCACGGCATCACCGTGAACTGCGTCTGCCCCGGATTCGTCGAAACACCGATGCAGTCACGGGAATTGGAGTGGGAGGCCGAGCTGCGCGGCACCACCCCGGACAGGGTTCGGGACATGATGATCGCCGACACTCCGCTGGGCCGGCTCGAGCAGCCCGAGGACGTGGCACGCGCGGTCGCCTTCCTGCTCTCCGAGGACGCCCGCTTCATCACCGGCGAGGCACTCGCCGTCAACGGCGGCGCCTACATGGACTGAGCGGCCGGCCCACTTCCCCACTTCACCCGCAAGAGAAAGGCACCTACAGTGACCACCACCTGGCTCGACGAGGTCTTCCACGTCGCCAAGCCCGTCATCGCGATGCTGCACCTGTCCGCGCTGCCCGGCGACCCCGGCTACGACTCCGCAGGCGGCATCGCCGCCGTGGTGGAGCGCGCCCGCGCCGAACTCGACGCGCTGCAGAGCGGCGGCGTCGACGGCATCATGATCAGCAACGAGTTCAGCCTGCCCTACCTCACCAAGACCGAACCGATCACGGCGATCACGATGGCCCGCATCATCGGCGAACTGCTGCCCGAGATCGCGGTGCCCTACGGGGTGAACGTGTTGTGGGACGGGCGCGCGTCGATCGATCTGGCGGTCGCCACCGGCGCGTCGTTCGTCCGCGAGATCTTCACCGGCGTGT
This sequence comes from Mycolicibacterium psychrotolerans, assembly GCF_010729305.1. Taxonomy (NCBI): domain Bacteria; kingdom Bacillati; phylum Actinomycetota; class Actinomycetes; order Mycobacteriales; family Mycobacteriaceae; genus Mycobacterium; species Mycolicibacterium psychrotolerans. The sequence goes on from NZ_AP022574.1 coordinate 4,174,423, forward strand.
ACGCCAGCGACTTCGGGCTGTGGGACACCAATGTCGGCGAGGTGGCCCGGCACCGTGCCCGGGTCGGCGGGGCCGGGGTGAAGCTGCTGTTCAACATCGTGCCGGAATCGGCGCAGTACCTGGCCGATCGTGATCTGGCGGCCATCACCCGCACCACCGTGTTCGCGACCCTGCCCGACGCGATCTGCGTCTCGGGCGCCACCGCCGGCTCCCCCACCGACACCGAGGCGCTGAAGGTGGTCAAGGAGGCCGCGGGCGACGTTCCGGTCTTCGTCAACACCGGGGTGCGCGCCGACAACGTCGCGGCCCAGCTGGCCGTCGCCGACGGCGCGGTGGTCGGCACCTACTTCAAGGCCGACGGTGTATTCGCCAACGCCGCCGAGAAGTCGCGGGTCGAGGAACTCATGAGCGCCGCGAAGAAGTTCCGCGCTCAGCTCTCCTGACCAACCGCACGCCGAGCTCGTCGGCGGGCACCCGGTGCCCCTCGGCGCACACCACCTCGACGCCGGCCTGCGCGCCGCACCCCAGATGGGTCAGGCGAAGTGGCGTGTCGCCGAGGTGCTTACGGCCCCATTCGAACATCGCCCACACCACGGGCATGAAGTCGGTGCCCGCCTCGGTCAGCACGTATTCGTCACGGACGCGCTGTCCGGGCTCACGGTAGGGCTGCTTGGCCAGCAGACCCGCGTCGACGAGCTCGGACAGGCGCGCCGAGGTGGCGGCCTTGGTGATGCCGACGCGGCGCGCGAAGTCGTCGAACCGCGTGGTGCCGTAGTACGCCTCCCGCATGATCAGCATCGCCGATTTGGTGCCGACCAGCCCCATCGTCTTCTCGATCGCGCAATGGCCGACCGCCGACCACGAGTCGCGGTCGACCAGCGGCCCCTGCAGCACTGTCATGCAGATCACTCCCCTGCTGGGTTGTTGTCGGTGAACTCAGGTGTTAGATCTGAGTATAGAGAGCAGTACTCAGCGACGAGTCTCAGGAGGACCCCGCATGGCCGGATATTCAGACCGCGACGCCGTCATCGTCGGCGCGGTGCGCACGCCCGTCGGCAAGGGCAAGCCCAGCGGTGCGCTGCACGACGTGCTGCCCGCCGACCTGCTGGCCCACAGTCTGCGCGAGGTCGTCACCCGCACCGGGGTCGATCCCACCGAGGTCGAGGACGTCATCGCAGGCGCGGTCACCCAGGTGGGCGACCAGGCGGTCAACATCGCACGAAATGCGTTGCTGGGAGCCGGTTTCCCCGAGAGCGTGCCGGGCACCACGGTGGACCGGCAGTGCGGCAGCAGCCAGCAGGCGATCAGCTTCGCCGCGCAGGGGGTGCTCGCCGGAGCGTACGACGTCGTGATCGCCGCCGGTGTCGAGTCGATGAGCAGGGTGCCGATGGGATCATCGGTGCTCCCCGGCAGCAATCCGTTCGGAACCGGCATGACCCAACGCTATCCCGAGGGTCTGGTGGCCCAGGGAATCAGCGCCGAGCTGATCGCCGCGCGGTGGAACCTGTCGCGCACCGAACTCGACGAGTTCTCCGCCGAGAGCCACCAGAAGGCCGCCCGCGCGACCAAGGACGGCCTCTTCGACGCCGAGCTGGCCCCGATCGCGGGGCTGGCGACCGACGAGATCGTCCGCCCCGACACGACGGTCGAGACGTTGGCCGGGTTGCGGCCGGCGTTCTACAACGAGGCGATCGGCGCCCGTTTCCCGCAGATCGGCTGGGAGATCACGCCGGGCAACAGCTCACCGCTGTCCGACGGCAGTGCCGCGGTGATGATCACCAGCGGAGCCGCCGCCCGCCGGCTCGGGCTGACGCCACTGGCCCGCATCCACACCACGGTGGCCGTCGGCTCCGACCCGCTGTACATGCTGACCGGCGTCATCCCGGCGACGGAGAAGGTGCTCTCCCGCGCCGGGCTCGACCTGTCGGACATCGACCTGTTCGAGGTCAACGAGGCGTTCGCGCCCGTCGTGCTGGCGTGGGCGAAAGAACTGGGAGCGCCGGCTTCCGCTGATCTTCTCGCACGCACCAACATCAACGGCGGCGCCATCGCGATCGGCCACCCGTTGGGTGCCAGCGGTGCCCGCATCATGACCACGCTGGTCAACGCCCTGCAGCAGCGCGACGGCCGCTATGCGCTGCAGACCATGTGCGAAGGCGGGGGCATGGCCAACGCCACCATCATCGAGCGCCTCTAGCTCACACCCGGACGAGCTCGAACAGCGGGATCACCCGCTCGGTCTTGGCCTGGTACTCGCCGAACTGCGGGGCCTTCTCCACGACCCGCGGATACAGTGCGTCGCGCTCGTCGCCCGGCAACTCACGGGCCTGCGCGTCGTAGGACCCGGCGCCGATCTCTACCCGGATCCTCGGCTGGGCGTGCAAGTTGTGCACCCACGCCGGGGACTTCGGGGCGCCGCAAAAGAAAACCGCACGAAACGCTGCGTGCGCGACGTCGGCGGCGGACGATGAACCGGTGACCGGGAGCGATCGGCCCGTCGTAGACGTCGTGGTGGTGGGCGCCGGCCTCGCCGGGCTGTACGCCGTCCACCGATTCCGCCGTGCAGGCCTGACCGTGCGGGTGTTCGAGGCCGGTGACGACATCGGCGGCACCTGGCATTGGAACCGCTACCCGGGAGCCCGCGTCGACATCCCGAGCGTCGACTACATGTACAGCTTCGACCCGGAATGGCAGCGCGACTGGCAGTGGTCGGAGAAGTACGCCACCCAGCCGGAGATCCTGCGCTACCTGAACCACGTCGCGGACAAGTTCGACCTGCGTCGCGACATCACGTTCGACACCCGCGTCGACGCGGCCCGCTGGGACGCCGCACTCGCGGTGTGGCGAGTGGAGGCCGGCTCCCAGACGACGACGTGCCGCCACCTGGTGATGGCGACGGGGTGTCTGTCCATTCCAAAGGACCCGGACATCGAGGGCATCGGACGATTCGCCGGCGCGACGTATTTCACCAGCCACTGGCCGCGTGATCCGGTCGACTTCACCGGCCGGCGCGTCGCCGTCATCGGCACCGGATCCTCTGGCATTCAGTGCATTCCGCACATCGCGAGGCAGGCTCGCGAACTGACCGTCTTCCAGCGCACCCCCAACTTCTCCCTGCCTGCCCACAACGGCCCCCTGGCGCCCGGCAAACTCGCACAGATGACGGACGAGTCGGGCTACCGTGCGGCGGCCCGCCTTTCGTTCGGCGGCGTCCCGATAGAGCGCACGATGACGCCCACTTTCGCCGTGTCCGAGGAGGACCGGCAGGACCGCTACGAACGCGCCTGGCAGATCGGCGAATTGCTGGAGCTGCTCAACGTCTACTCGGACGTGATGTCCGACCCGGCCGCGAACCACGAGCTGGCCGAGTTCTTCCGCGCCAGAATCAGAGCGGCGGTCGACGACCCGGAGATCGCCGAAACCCTCTGCCCAACGGGATATCCGATCGGAGCCAAGCGCGTCTGCCTCGACACCGACTACTTCGCCACCTTCAACCGGGACAACGTCCGCCTCGTGGATCTGCGGCGCGATCCCCTCCGGTCGGTCACCGAATCGGGCGTCGACACCGACCACGAGTCCTTCTGTGTCGACGCCATCGTCTTCGCCACCGGCTTCGACGCGGTCACCGGAGCCGTCCTGTCGGTGGACTTCGTCGGCCGCGAGGGCCGGACACTCGGGCAGACGTGGGCTGACGGCCCGCAGACCTATCTGGGCCTGACCGTGCGCGGGTTCCCGAACCTGTTTCTGATCACCGGTCCCGGCAGCCCGTCGGTGCTGTCGAACATGGCGGTCTCGATCGAGCAGCACGTCGACCTCGCCGCCGAGATCATCAGCCACATGCGCGACAACGGGTTCGACACCGTCGAGCCGACCGAGGCCGCGGTGGCAGGCTGGATGCAGCATGTCGACGACTGCGCGTCCATCACCTTGTTCCCGCAGGCGAATTCCTGGTATCGCGGCGCCAACATCCCCGGCAAGCCGCGGGTGTTCATGCCCTACACCGCGGGCGTCGACTTCTACCAGGCGGCCTGTGAGGAGATGATCGCTCGCGACCACCTGGGTTTCCGGTTCACCGGGCCGTCCGGCGAGGTCTGTCGCGACGGGGTGGTGCGCCGGCTGCAGCCCGACGTCCAGATGGTGCTCGAGCAGATCGCGCTGCTGGATCTGCCGCCGCTCGAATCGATGCCGGCCCAGGACGCCCGAGCCACGTTCAGCGCGATCATCGCCATGTATCCCCCGGGCCCACCGGTGGCCGACGTCGTCGACGGCCGATTCCCGGGAGCCGACGGGGATCTGGATTACCGCCTGTACCGGCCGCAGAGCCCCGGCCCTCACCCGATCGTCCTGTACTTCCACGGCGGCGGCTGGGTGCTGGGCGACTCGACCTCCGACGACGCGCTGTGCCGTGATCTCTGCGGGCGCATCGGGGCGATCGTGGTGTCGGCCGACTACCGGCACGCACCCGAGCACCGGTTCCCGGCCGCGGTCGACGACGCCGTCGCTGCGCTGGGATGGGTCGCCGACCATGCCGTCGACATGGGCGCAGACCCTGGCCGGCTCGTGGTCGGCGGCTGGAGCGCCGGGGCCGGGCTGGCGACGGTGGTCTGCCACACCGCCCGGGCCGCGGGCGGTCCGGCCATCGCGGGACAGGCGCTTCTCGCGCCGGTGACCGACAGCGACACCGGCCGCGCGTCGTATGTCGAGAACGGTTCCGGATACGACCTGGACGCATCGCTGATGCAGTGGTTCTTCGACCAGTACTGCGATGTCGGGGACCGACGCGACCCGCGGATCGCACCCCTGCGCGCCGACGACCTCAGCGGCCTGCCGCCCGCGGTCATCGTCACCAACGAGTTCGACGTCCTGCGCGACGAAGGCGAGGCCTACGCACAGGCACTGCGGGCAGCCGGCGTGCCCGTCGAACACATCCGGGCCCGCGGCCACACGCACGGCTCGCTGACCATGGTCGGACTCGTGGTCTCCGGTGCACCGGTTCGCGAGCGGTTCACCGCGGCGGTGCGCAGGTTTCTGGCGGTGCCGGAGGCGGCCACGGCGCCCGTGGCGGCCGGCTAGGCGCCGACGCCGATCACCGAGCGCCTCTGACCATCACCGGGTGGGCCAGCACCGATTCGTGGTTGTAGCCCAGCTCGTTCGGCGGTGTCGAATCCGGCTGGGCTTGGCCGCGGTCGTCGCTGGCACGGACACGGAGCACATGCTCACCGGGGTCAGCGTCCCAGCGGAACTGCCACCTTGCCCAGACGCCCGCAGACCCGGGCGAGGTGAGCATGGCCGGCTCCCATGGGCCGTCGCCGATGCGGCATTCGACCGTGCTGACCCGACCTTCGCCCGCGTAGGCGCGGCCGCGGATCAGCTGCGGGCCTGCATGCAGGTGTGCCGGCCACGGGAGCTCGACCAGGCTGGACAGCGCCGGTTCGGTGATCGCCGGGCCGAGCGCCGGCCCGTGGGCGGCATAGCCGGGTCCGATCAAGACGTAGTCCTCGGTGTTCCACGGGACGTGCAGAGGCGTTGTCGACACCTCGATGCGGCCGAGCCACTTGATGCTGGCCGCACCCAGCCAGCCCGACACCACCAGGCGAGCGGGAAAGCCGTGGTCGGCCGGCAGGATCTCACCGTTCATCGCGATGGCCACGATCGTGTCGTCGGCCAGCGCCTTGACCAGGGGCAAGGGTCGACGGGCCCGGATCGCGTCGAGGGACTCCGGCATCACCTCGCGCGCCTGCGCGGTGAGTTGCGCCGGCTCCAGCAGGTCCCGCAGCCGCACGCCGGTCCATTCGGCCGTACTGATGGCCGAGCGGCCCCACTGGGTGCCGCTGAACGACCGACCGAGTTCCTCGCCGAAGAGCACACGCCGATTTCCCGCGCATTCGATGGTGCGGATCACCGACACCAACGGCAACCGGGTGAGCAGGTCGTCATAGCGGTAGGTGACGGTCTGACCGACACCGTCGCCTTCGATCCGCAGCGTCCACGTCCGGTCATCGATCGCCGGGGTGGGCACGTGGCTGCGGATGAAGAACCGGTCGATCGGCGTGATGTCCGACAGCATCCGCGCCGGATTGGTGCCGTAATCGAGACCGGAGCCGGTGTCTTCCAGCAGATCCGGCGGTGTCGGCTTGACGATGTCGGGCGATGACATGCTTTCGAGCATTGCGGCTCACTCCGCCGCAGGCAAGGCCGCCGGCCCAGGGTCAGCGGGCCCGGACGAGCTCGAACAGCGGGATGGCCCGCGTCGTGTTGGCCTGGTATTCGGCGAACACCGGGGCGAGTTCGACGATCTTGGGGTAAGTGGCCTCGCGCTCGTCCTCGGGAAGTTCCCGGGCGAGCACCTCGTAGGTCTCGGTACCGACCTCGATCCGGGCCCGCGAGTCGGCACGCAGGTTGTGCACCCACGCAGGGTGTTTCGGCGCCCCCGCGTAGGAGCCGACGATGAGCATCTTGTCGTCGACCGTCAGATACGCAAGCGGCGACAGCCGCGGCTGCCCCGACTTGGCGCCCACGGTGTGCAGCAACAGCAGCGTCGCTCCTTCGAAGGGGCCGCCCACCACTCCTCCGTTGGCGCGGAACTCGTCGACGATGGCGCGGTTGAAGTCGTCGAGGGCCGTGGTGTCGGAGTAGAGCTTCTTCTTGTCGATCTCGGTCATGCCTTCTCCAGCTTCTCGGGCTTGGCGTCTATTCCGGATTCCTTGCGCTGCTGCGCGGTGATCGGCGCCGGCGCATCGGTCAACGGGTCGACACCACCGCCGGACTTCGGGAACGCGATGACCTCGCGGATAGAGTCCACGCCCGCGAGCAACGCGGTGATCCGGTCCCAGCCGAACGCGATGCCGCCGTGCGGCGGCGCGCCGAACGTGAACGCGTCCAACAGGAATCCGAACTTGTCCGTTGCCTCGTCGTGGTCGATGCCCATCATCGCGAACACCCGCTCCTGGACGTCGCGGCGATGGATACGGATGGAGCCGCCGCCGATCTCGTTGCCGTTGCAGACGATGTCGTAGGCGTCGGCCAGCGCCGAACCCGGATCGGTGTCGAACGTCGCCACCGACTCGGGTTTGGGTGCGGTGAACGCATGGTGCACCGCGGTCCACGCTCCGGATCCGACGGCGACATCGCCGGACGCGGTGGCCTCGTCGGCCGGTTCGAACAGCGGCCAGTCCACCACCCAGGTGAACGCCCACGCGGTCGGGTCGATCATGTCGAGCCGCTTGGCGATCTCGATGCGCGTGGCTCCCAGCAGCGCGCGGGCGCCCTTGGGAGTGCCCGCGGCGAAGAACACGCAGTCGCCGGGCTTCGCCCCGACGTGGGCGGCCAATCCGTCGCGCTCGGCATCGGAGAGGTTCTTGGCCACCGGGCCTGCCAGCTCACCGTCCTCGCCGACGAGCACATACGCCAGCCCCTTGTGGCCGCGCTGTTTGGCGAACTCCTGCCACCCGTCGAGCGTGCGCCGGGGCTGCGACGCCCCGCCCGGCATCACGACCGCGCCGACGTACGGCGCCTGGAACACCCGGAACGGGGTGTCGGCGAAGTAGTCGGTGCACTCCACGAGCTCCACCCCGAACCGCAGGTCGGGTTTGTCGGTACCGAACCGCCGCATCGCCTCGGTGTAACTGATCCGCGGCAACGGGGTCGGCAGGTCGTAGCCGATGAGCGCCCACAGCGCCCGAAGCACCTCCTCGGACACCGCGATGACGTCGTCGGCGTCGACGAAGCTCATCTCCATGTCGAGCTGGGTGAATTCGGGCTGGCGGTCGGCGCGGAAATCCTCGTCGCGGTAGCACCGGGCGATCTGGTAGTAGCGCTCCATGCCCGCGACCATGAGCAGCTGCTTGAACAGCTGCGGGCTCTGCGGCAGCGCGTAGAACGTGCCGGGCTGCAGGCGTGCGGGCACCAGGAAGTCGCGCGCACCCTCGGGGGTCGAGCGGGTCAGGGTCGGAGTCTCGACCTCGACGAAGTCGTGGGCGGCGAGCACGCCGCGCGCGGCGGCATTGACCTTGGACCGCAACCGAATTGCGTTCCCGGGACCTTCACGGCGCAGATCGAGATAGCGGTACTTCAGCCGTGCTTCCTCGCCGGCGGTCTCGTCGAGCTGGAACGGCAGCGGCGCACTCTCCCCCAGCACCGACAGCGCCGTCGCGTTGACCTCCACGTCACCGGTGGCGATCTCGGCGTTGGCGTTGCCCTCGGGCCGGACCTCGACCACACCCGTGACGGCGACACAGAACTCCGACCGCAGCCGATGCGCCTGGCCGAGCACCTGGCCCTCTTCCAAACCCTCCCGGAACACCACCTGGCTCACACCCGAGGCGTCACGCAGGTCGATGAAGATGACGCCGCCGTGGTCACGGCGACGGGCCACCCAACCGGCCAGCGTCACCGTCTGGCCGGCGTCGGCGGCACGCAACGATCCGGCGGTACGGGTGCGCAGCACGAAATACTCCTCTGGACGGGGATGATCGACGGTCCAGTCTAGAGGTGGGAGAACTTCGGGCTACGCGCCCGGCACCCGCAGGTGCCCGCGGGCCTGGAGTTCGTCGTCATCGACGAGCACCAGCATCGGCTCCCCGGGGACGCAGAGCATGGTGACGGTGAAGCGGCAGCGCTGGTCGTCCCGATTGTTGGCGTCCGAGTAGTGGATCACGTCGCCGCCGGGCTCCCAGAACGCCTCGCCCTGCCGGACCACCCGGGGCGGTTGCCCTTCCAGTTCGAACAGCATCTCGCCCTCCAGTACCAGCCCGAACGCCGGACCGCTCGGATGCCGGTGCGGCGGGGCGCCGGGGCTGCCGGGCGGATAGTCGACGACGACGGTCATCGCGTGCGCGCCGGCAGGGATGAACGGTGGCGTCACCTCCTGGGCCACCGTCATCGCGTCCTCCCATGAGGAGTCGTAGGCCTTGATCACCGTGGGCACCGTTCCGTTCCCGTTGCTGTCGAGCCGATCACGCGATCACCGCGGCCGCGACGGGCGCGACGGCGCCGTGGTTGCGGTGTGCCAGCGCCAGGCGCAGACGACGACGGGCGCGGGACACCCGGGACATCACGGTGCCGATCGGGATGTCGAGGATCGCCGCTGTCTCGGCGTAGGTGTAGCCCTCGACATCGGCATAGAACATCACCTCGGCGAAGCCCTCGGGCAGCGCCGCCATCGCAGCTCTGATGTCACCGTCGCCGAGGGAGTCGAGCAGTTCGTCCTCCGCCGAGCGCACCCCGCCGGGCAACCGGGAGGCGCCCGCCGCCAGGTCATGTTCGGTGATGTCGTCGGTGGGGACCTCGGCCACCCGGGACTGCTTGGCCCGGTGCCCGCTGACCCACCGGTTGTAGAGGATGCGGAACAGCCACGCCTTGAGGTTGGTGCCCTCGGAGAACGTGTGGAAGCCGAGGTAGGCCCGCATCAGGGTGTCCTGCAGCAGATCCTCGGCGTCGGCGTCGCTGCGGGTCAGCCGCCGCGCGCCGCGGGCGAGCACGTCGAGCAACGGTTCCACCTCCGTGGCGAACGTCGCACGGCCGTCGCGGTCCGGCGAACCCGCTCTGGGCAGATAGGTGACGGTCATGGTCGCTCCTCGCTGTGCTGATGAGTCCCGTCGTGGGCTGACTGCTCTCAACACTCGCGGCTCGGCGGGCAAAGCGAACCCTTGCCAACCCGTAGTCCCGCCCCGTGGGCCCCGGGGCCCTACGGGGCGAAAGCCGTGGTGCGTAGCTGCCTGCGCGACGAGATGCCCAGCTTGGCGAAGACCTTGCGCAGGTGCCATTCCACGGTGTGCGCACTGATGAACAGCGAGGCGCCGATCTCGGAGTTGGTCATGCCCTCGGCGGCCAGCCCGGCGATCTGGGCCTCCTGGGCTGTCAGGTCACCTCCCGACCGGGCCGCCGCGGCGCGCACCTTCTCACCGGTGGCCACCAGTTCACGACGGGTGCGCTCCGCGAAACCGCGCGCACCCATCCCGGTGAACAGGTCGTGCGCGGCGGTCAGCTCCCGCCGCGCGTCGGTGCGCCGGTTGGCCCGGCGCAACCACTCGCCGTACTGCAGCCGCGCCCGCGCCCGGTGCACCACGATGTCCGTTCTGCCCAGCCGTTCGACGGCCTCGCCGAACAATGCATCGGCGGCCTCGCCGTCGGCGATCATCGCGCGGGCGGCCGCGAGAATGCCCAGGCCCCAATCACTTTCGACGGCGCCGGCGCTGACCTCCAGCCGCGCCACCGCGTCGCGCGCGACCGCGGCCGCACCCGTGCGCGTCGCGGCCTCGACCAACTCGTAGGCGCACCACCCGTGGAAACCCAGATCTTCATACGAACAACAGTCGTGGGCCGCGGCGAACGCCTGCTCGTAACGGCCGTGGCCGTTGTGCAGCACGGCGGCGGCATAGCCGAGCAGGCCCTGCAGACGTCCCTCCCCCCGTGGCCCCGCGTCGGTGCCGAGTCCGTCGATGAGCTTCGCGGCGACGGCGTCGTCGCCGCGGTGGACGGCCAGCATCACGTCGTGGTAGCGCACCGGCGACTTGGCCGCCGTCGCCGCGGCGATGGAGGCGGCCTCGCGCAGCAACTGCTCGGCCGCGGCGAACTCGCCGGCCATCAGGTGCACGCCGGCGCGGTAAGCCAGCGCGCGCGGCAGCCCGGCCAGCGCTCCGCTGCTACGGGCGTGCCGCACCGCGGCGGTCGCGAGGTGCCGCACCGCGTCCTGGTCCCACCGTTCATGAGCCGCGGACTCCTGCAGGATCGGAAAACCCGGCACCCTCAGCCACCGGCCGACCGCCACCTCATCGGAGTCGGCTTGTGCCCGCATCGCCGCCAGCGCGCGACCCAGTGCGTCGGTACCCGCGCCCGGACCACCGGTGATCCGCTCGGCCATCCCCTGCAGCAGGAGGTCGACCGGCCGGAGCCGGTCGGTCATCTGCGACACCGCCGCCAGCGCGGCGTCGGCGGCACCGGTGAGAGCTGCGGGATCCGCGGCGCGCCCGGCGTACATCAGCGCCGCGATGGCCTCGAGGTAACTCTCTCTCGACGAGTGGACGTCGAGCCGCTGCAGCGTGCGGGCCGCGTCGAGCAACGGCGGCGCGGTGTCGGCGACAGCGGGCGCCCCGCTGTCGCCGGAGCGACTGCGGACGAACTCCATCTGCGCGCGTAGCCGAGCCACCAGCGCCTGTTGCAGCGCAGACAGCTGGCCGAGTTCGGCGATGGCGAGCAACTCGTGGGCGGCCGCGGCGTCGGCGGCATCGCTTTTGGCCTGGGCGGCTGCCAGTGCCCGGGGGCCCCGCAGCGCCGGGTCCGCGGTCAGCGTGGTGGCCCGTTCGAGGAACGTCGCCGCGGCCGCGACGCCGCCGCGGCTCTGCGCCCGCGCCGCGGAGCGTTCCAACTCGGCGGCGATCTCGTCGTCGGGTCCCGCCGCCGCCTGGGCGCCATGCCAGGCCCGGCGGTCGGGGTCGGTCTGCGGGTCCGTCGCGTCGGCCAGCACCCGGTGCACCTCGCGGCGGTCGAAGAGGTCACCGGCGCGATAGGCCGCCGAGCGGATCAGCGGGTGATGGAAGCGCATGCGCGGGCCGAACTCGATCAGCCCGTCGGCCTCTGCGGGCGCCAGCTCGGAGATCGGGATGCCCAGTAGACCCGCCGCACGCAGGAACAACGCCGCATCGCCGACCGGCTCGGCCGCGGCGAGCAGCAGCAGTCGCTGTGTCGAGTCGGGCAGCGAGCGGATACGGCGCACGTAGGTCTGCTCGACGGCCGCCGGCGAGGAGCGCTTGCCGGCGATCCAGAAACCGCCGGAGAGCTCCGCGGCCGACACGCTGCGCGGCACCTCCAGGATGGCCAGTGGCAGCCCGCGGGTCTCGGCGATCACGCGGTCGCGCACCCGCGGGTCGAGGCGGGCGAGCATGACCGAATCCAGCAGTGCCCGAGCGTCGTCGTCGGACAGACCGTTGACCGTCAGCTCGGGAAGGCCGGTGAGCAGTTCCGGATGGTCGCGCACGGCGAAGAGCAGCGCCACCGGCTCGGCGAGCAGACGGCGCGCCACGAAGGCCAGCGTCTGCAGCGATACCTGATCGAGCCACTGCGCGTCGTCGACGACCGCCACCAGCGGCTGGTCCTCCGCGGCGGCGGCCAGCAGGCTCAGGATGGCCAGCCCGACCAGGAACCGGTCGGGGGTGTCGCCCGCGCCGCGGCCGAACGCCACGTCGAGCGCCTCCCGCTGCGGAGCGGGCAACGCGTCGAGGTGCTCGAGCAGCGGCGCGCAGAGCTGCTGCAACCCGGCGTAGGCGAGTTCCATGTCAGACTCGACGCCGGAAACCCCTATCCTGCGGAACTTCTCGGTGCGGGCGGCCACGTAGTCGAGCAGCGCGGTCTTGCCCACCCCCGCCTCGCCCCGCAACACCAGCACCTGGCACGCACCGGGTTCGAGGCCGGCGATCAGCTCATCGAGGAGCGCGCACTCGGCCGTCCGTCCGCGCAGGGACGGCTCCGGACTCGACATGGGGCACCACCGGGTGTGATTTCGATGCTGGCGTGCGGAGTCTATCGAGACGGCTACCCCGTCACCGAGTGGCGGCCGAGCGGAGCAGCCAGTCCTCGAACCGCGTGGTGGACAGCCTCGCTGCGGGACCCGGCACCAGGGTCCGCTCACCGAGGTCAACCCCCCAGTACTTGGCGTCGGGGTCGGCGATCACCGGACGCTTGTCGCCGCGCGCGGTCAGCGCGGTGCGGATCAGGTCCGGCAGCAGCACCGCGTGCGGGCCGCCGATCTCGACGATCCCGTCGACCGGCGCGTCGAGTGCGGCGCGCGCGACGCCCTCGGCGACATCGGCGGCGGCCATCGGCTGGAAGTACGCGGGCGGCATCCGCACGCTGCCGTCCACGGTCGCCGAGTCGGCGAGGGTGTCGACGAACTCGAAGAACTGCGTGGCATGCACGATCGTGTAGGGCACCGGCCCCGCTGCGATGAGCTTCTCCTGGGCCAGCTTCGCCGCGAAATAACCGCTCTGCGAGGCCAATTCGGATGTACCGACCACCGACAGCGCGACGTGGTGACCGACGCCCGCGTCGGCCTCGGCGCGCAGCAGGTTCGTCGTCGCGGCGCGGAAGAACTCCAGGGCGGCATCGTCGAGGGTCGGCGAATTGGACACGTCGACCACCACGTCGGCGACCGAGACGGCCTGCGCGACGCCTTCCCCGGTGTAGGTGTCGACGCCGGTCGACGGCGCCGCGGCGACGGTGTCATGTCCGCGTTCGGTCAGCACGCGGACCACGGTGGTGCCGATCAGGCCGGTGCCGCCGATCACGACGATCTTCATGGTGAGCCTTTCAACGTTTCCTGGGGACTGCTTCGGTGCCCACCAGAACGGATGGCCGCGCCGGCATTCATCCCCTCATCGGCGACCAACCAGATTGGCCTACTGTGTATGGTCATGCACGAGTGTGAGCGCGTCGGTCTGGACTTCGTCGATTCCGCGCCGTACCGCTTCGTCAGCACGGTGGACCTTGCGATCACCCCCGAGCAACTGTTCGAGGTGCTGGCCGACGAGACCTCATGGCCGCGCTGGGCCAGCGTCATCACCAAGGTCACGTGGACCAGCCCGTTGCCCCGGGGCGTCGGCACCACCCGCACCGTCGAGATGCGCGGCGGCATCACCGGCGCTGAGGAGTTCCTGGCGTGGGAACCTTTCGAGCGCATGGCCTTTCGGTTCAACACCTCCACTACAGGCAGCATCGCAGCGTTCGCGGAGGACTACCGCGTCACGCCCACCCCCGGTGGCTGCCACCTGACGTGGATCATGGCGATGAAGCCCGCCGGCCTCGCCGGCCGGCTGGGGCTGTTCGCCGGCCGGCCGGTGATGAGCAGGCTCTTCCAGCGGTTCCTGCACAACCTGCGCCGCTACACCGACCAGAGGTTCGCGGCGCGATAGCCCCCGCGGCCGCCCCGGCGGGTCTATCGTGACCGTCGGAGAACGCGGATGAGTGAGCAACGCACCGGGTGTCCGGCCTGTGGCACCGAACCCCGCGAGGGTGCTCGGTTCTGCGACGGCTGCGGTGCCGCCTTGGCCGCCCCGCGCAGCTTCACCGAGTACAAGCACATCACCGTGTTGTTCGCCGACGTGGTGCACTCGATGGACCTCGCGGCGGCCGTGGGTCCCGAACGGTTGCGCGAGATCATGTCGGACCTGTTCGACCGGTGCACGGCGGTCGTCCACCGCTACGGCGGCACAGTGCACCAGTTCCTCGGCGACGGGGCGATGGCTGTCTTCGGCGCTCCCCTGGCTCTCGAGGACCACGCACTCCGCGCATGCCTGTCCGCGCTGGGCATCCAGGACGGAGCCCGTGCGCTCGCCGAGGAGGTGCGGGTCCGTGACGGCATTGACTTCACGGTGCGCGTCGGACTCAACAGCGGCGAAGCGCTCGCCGGTGAGATCGGTTCCAGCAGTTCGGGTTACACCGTGATCGGGGAACAGGTCGGACTGGCCCAGCGGATGGAATCGGCGGCGCCGCCGGGCGGAGTGATGCTCAGCGTGACCACTGCCCGTCTGGTGGAGCACAGCGCTCGGCTCGGCGAGCTGGAGTGGGTGCGGATCAAGGGTGCGACCCAGCCGGTTGCGGCGCGCCGACTGCTCGCCGTCACCGACCACCGCGACCTCCGGCCCGCGGACGCCACCTTCGTCGGACGGGCTACCCAACTCGCCGAGATCGGGCGCGCCCTCGAGACGGCCCTCGCCGGGCGGGGCGCCGTGGTGACCGTGGTCGGGCCACCCGGCATCGGCAAGAGCCGGATCGCCAGGGAGACCGCGTCCATCAGCCGGTCGCGGGATATCGAGGTCTTCTGGACCTTCTGTCAGTCGCACACAGCCGAAGTGCCGTTCGGTGCCGCCACCGGAATGCTGCGGTCCTTCTTCGGCATCGCCGACTGCTCACCGGAGAAAGCCCGTGCCGCAACGCGCTCGGCGCTGCCCGACGCCGACAACGAAGATCTGCTGCTGCTCGACGACATGTTGGGCATCGCCGAGACGCAGCCGGTGATGGGCGAGATCACCCCGGACGCCAGGAAGCGACGGTTGACGGCGCTGCTCGACACGGCACTGCTCTCTCGTCGCGCGCCGGCCGTCTACGTCATCGAGGACGCGCACTGGATCGACGAGGCAAGCGAAGCGATGCTTGCCGACTTCCTGGGCGCACTCGCTGAGACTCCGGCGCTGGTACTCGTCACCCACCGACCCGAGTACAGCGGTGCGTTGACCGCGACAGCGACGTCCACCATCACGTTGACGCCCCTCGACGACGACGACACCTCGGCACTCGTCGCGTCGCTGATCGGCGTCGACCCCTCGATTCGCGATCTGGCTCACCGAATCGTCGAACGTGCCGCGGGCAATCCGTTCTTCGCCGAGGAGATCGTCCGCGACCTCGCTGAACGTCGTGTGCTCCGCGGTGTCCGCGGTGCCTACCGGTGCACCCACGACGCGGACGTCGTGGTACCCGCGACTGTCCAGGCAACGATCGCCACGCGCATCGACCGCCTCGGATCGGAGGCCAAACGTACGCTGAACGCGGCCGCTGTGATCGGCTCCCCGTTCTCGGAGGAGCTCTTGACGGCGATCCTCGACGAGGTCGCCGTCGACGAGCTGGTCGACGCCGAACTCGTCGCCGTGGTGAGTCGCCAACCGGTCAGGTACGCCTTTCGGCATCCGCTGATGCGGGCGGTCGCCTACGAGTCGCAGTTGAGGTCCCGACGCGCAGCGCTGCACCGCTGCATCGCTGCAGCGCTCGAGCAAGCCGATCCTGCAGGATCGGCCGCCAACGCGGCGTTGATCGCCACCCACCTGGAGGCCGCAGGAGATCTGGACGGAGCGTTCCGCTGGCATATGGAGGCGGGCACCAGGTCGACGCACCGCGACATCGCGGCCGCACGCATGAGCTGGCGTCGGGCTGTTGCCGTAGCCGACCGGATGCCGGAAGCCGACCCCGACCGTAGGGCAATGCAGATCGCGCCGAGGAGCCTTCTCTGCGCGACGATCTGGCGTGTGGGGGGTGAGCTCACCGAGGTGGGTTTCGATGAGCTGCGCGATCTGACGACTGTCGCGGGTGACAAGCGCTCGCTGGCCATCGCGATGGGAGGCCTGGTGCAGATGCTCAACTTCCACGGCCGCTACACCGAGGCCTCCCGACTGGCCTCCGAGCAGGTGGAACTGCTCGACTCCATCGGCGATCCCGGGCTCTCGGTGGCGATGATTCCGATGGTCGCGGCGATCGCCAAGTGGGACGCCGGCGAGATGGCCGAGTCACTAAGCCTGGCTCAACGCGCGATCGACCTGTCGAGGGGGGACCCCACGATGGGCAACATCATTTTCGGTTCACCGCTGGCAATGGCTCTGGCGATGCGCGCGTCGACCCGCTGCTGTCTGGGAATCGCAGGTTGGCGTGAGGATTTCGACGAGGCGCTGACGATCGCGCGAAGCGTGGACAAGTTCAGCTTCTCCACGGTGGTGATGTTCAAGTACATCGCGATCATGAACTGGGCGCTTCTCCCTGACGACATCGCGCTGCGGGACACTGCCGAAGCGCTCGAGATCGCCCGCCAGTTCGGCGACGACTTCCTGCTCACCAACGCCGAATTCACGTATGGACTGGTCCTCGTCCGCCGTCAAGACCAGGACCGCGCACTGGGTTTCGAGCTGCTGGCCAAGGCCCGTGCGGTGGCGCTGAACCATCGGTACACCGTCATCGCCGCGTGGTGCGTCGATCTGGACCTCGCAGCAGAAGCCATTCGGACCGGTGACTACGACACAGCCGTGAACCTCGCAGGCGGCGTCCTGGACAAAGAACGGCGGGCAGGCGAGGGCATCAATCGCGGTTGGTCGACGTCGATTCTGGTCGAGGCGCTTCTGGCGCGGCGCGCACCCGGAGATCTCGACCGCGCCTGCACCGCGGTCGACGCGCTGGCCGCGCTGCCGACGGAACCCGTCTTCCTGTATCACGAGCTTCCGTTGTTGAGAATGCGCGCCATGCTCGCCGAGGCGCACGGCGATCACCGGGCATACGTCGATCTGCGGGACCGCTATCGACGCCGTGCAGCAGAAACCGGCTTCGACGGCCACCGTGCTCTCGCCGGCGCGATGGCCTAGGTCAGGTGAGCCCAGGCTGCCCGCCGTACGCGGTCGGGATCCTCTTCCACCACGTCGCGACTGGACGCGATCAGCCGGGTGCGCCGGTGGTCGACGTCGTAGAGCGGCCAGTTCGCCTCGTCGTGCACCCGGTCGCTGCACGCGAAGTCCAGCCACGCCCGCTGCATCCGAGCGCCCACCGCGGGCTGGAAGCGGCGGCCCAGCGGGTGCAGCTTACGGCCGATGAACGACGCGTAACTGTGCTGCACGTGCACGATCTCGCTGCCGTGGGTGGCGCCGAGGCCGAGCAGACGCAGACTCATCCCGGCGTGGTCGAACCGGTACACCCGGGTCGGCGCGCGACCGCTGTAGGCGTCGGCGAACGCCCAGGTGGGCGCGCCGAACATGACGTCGGACCCGATGGTGATCAACGCGCTGCGCCGCGGATACGCCGGATAGGCCGCCAGCACCGCGTCTTTGGCCTCGGGAGCGACGCGGTCGAAGTACCTGTCCACCGTGGCCCGGGTCGTGGGCAGCATCGGCGGCCGGGTCCAGGCGAACATCGACGCCTCGTGGCTGTTGGTGCCGATGATCAACGGCAGTCGCGCCAGCTCACCGGCGCGGGCCGCGTCGACGGGATGGCGCGGCAACAGCTCGGTGCCGTGGGTCAGCCCGTAGGCCAGCGTGGGTGTGGCGGCCGCGCTCGCCAACTGCACTTGGCCGGCGGCGCGTCGTAACTGCCGCTGCGGCAGGCCTTTCACCTCGGCGGGGCCGACGCCGAGCCGGTCGAGGAATTCCCGGGCCCGGTCGGCGCGCAGCTCGCGGTCGGCGATCAGCGGCAGCGCGGGACTCTGCGCGATCGCGCGGTGGAACAGCCCGCCCGCCTGCGGGCAGGCCAGCAGTGCCAGCACCGACGTCGCCCCCGCCGACTCGCCGAAGATCGTGACGCGGTCGGGGTCCCCGCCGAACGACGCGATGTGGTCGCGCACCCACCTCAGGGCGGCGAGCTGATCGCGCAGCGCCAGGTTGTCGTCGAACCCGTCGCCGAGGGCGCCGAGCTCGAACCCGCCGAACACCCCGATCCGGTAGGTGACGTTGACGACCACCACGTTGCCGTTGGCCGCCAGCCGCGAGCCGTTGTAGAGCTGGAACTGTCCGGCCCCGTAGACGAAGGCGCCGCCGGGTATCCACACCATCACGGGCAGCGACGCGGTCGTGTCGGGTGACCACACCGTCAGCGTCAGGCACGCTTCGTCGCGAACCTTCGGGTCGTCGCGACCGCCGCCCACGAAGGATGTCGTCTGTGGTGGCAGGGGCCCGTGCTCGCGGGCCGCTCGCACGCCGTCCCATGGTCGCAGGGCGGCCGGGGCCAGGAACCGGCGCGGCCCCACCGGCTGTTCGGCATACGGCACTCCGCGCCACACACCGACGCCGTCCTCGCTGTCGCCGCGGAGCTCCCCCAGCGAAGTGCGGACAAGGGGCGAATGTCCGGCGACGAGTGCCACGGAAGAAATCGTAGTGTGCGATTCTTGACGGGCCCGGCAGGCGGGCTCGGCGGCGAAGCGAGGTAGTGCCATGACCTTCAACGAGGGCATGCAGATCGATACCAGCACCACGTCGACGAGCGGAGGTGGCCGCGGCCCCGGACGCGGCATCGCCGTCGGTGGCGGTCTCGGCGGCCTGATCATCGTCGTGGTGGCGCTTTTCCTCGGCGTGGACCCGAGTTCGGTGGTGCCCAGCCAACAGGGAATGGACACCCAGGGGGTGGACGCGCCGGGCTTCGACCTGAGTCAGTGCAAGACCGGCGCCGACGCCAACGTGATCCCGGAGTGCCGCGTGGTGGCCACGGGCAACTCCGTGGACGGGGTGTGGGAGCAGTTGATGCCCCAATACACCCGACCCAAGGTCGAGTTGTTCACCAACGGAGTCGAGACCTCGGGATGCGGCTTTGCCAGCAGCGAGGTCGGGCCGTTCTACTGCCCGGTCGACAAGACCGCATATTTCGACGTCGGCTTCTTCGACGTGCTCAAGACCCAGTTCGGCTCCAGCGGAGGACCCCTGGCGCAAGAGTACGTGGTGGCCCACGAGTTCGGTCACCACGTGCAGAACCTGCAGGGAGTGCTCGGCCGGGCCCAGCAGGATCCGGAGGGCGCCACCGGCGCCGGGGTGCGCACCGAACTGCAGGCCGACTGTTACGCCGGGGTGTGGGCACATTACGCGGCGATCACCAAGCAGGAGAGCACCGGCGTTCCGTTCTTGGAACCGTTGACCGACAACGACATCGCCGACGCCCTCTCGGCCGCGTCGTCGGTGGGCGACGACCGGATCCAGCAGTCGGCGACCGGCAGGGTCAACCCCGAGTCGTGGACGCACGGGTCCTCCGAGCAGCGCCAGAAGTGGTTCACCACCGGCTATCAGACCGGTGACCCCGCCAAGTGCGACACGTTCGCCGCCCGCGACCTTGGCTAGGCCCGCCACGGCCGTCGACGCCGTCGCCGAGCGTTACCTCGACACGTGGGCGGCTCTGGATCCCTGCGCGGCAACCGAATCCGGAATCACCGGCCACGACGACCAGATCACCGACTACTCCCCCGACGGGTGCGCGGCCCGGGCCGACGCCGCGCGGACGGCGCTGCGCGAGCTCGACGCGACCGAGGCGGTCGACGACGTCGATGCGGTCACCGTCGCCGCGATGCGGGAACGGCTGACGGTGCTGCTCGATCTGCACGACGCGCACCTCGACACCGGTGAACTCAACGTCATCGCCTCCCCGCTGCAGACGATGCGCGACGTCTTCGACCTGATGCCCACCGACACCGAGGACGACTGGACGGCGATAGGGCGCCGGCTGGAGAAGATCCCGGACCGGGTCGCCGGGTACGCCGACGGCTTGCGCGCCGCGGCCGCGGCCGGGCGTGCGCCGGCCGCCCGCCAGGTGCGCCGGGGTATCGCGCAGGCAGGCCAGATCCAGCGTCTCTTCCTGGAGATGGTTGCCGGCGCCGTCCCCGACAACCTCACCCTGCATGCCGAACTGCGCCGGCGCGCCGAGGACGCCGCCAACGCCTACGCCCGCCTGGTCGGGGTGTTCCGCGACGAGATCGGACCGCGGGCCCGGGAGACCGACGCGTGCGGCCGGGACACCTATGCGGTGCTGTCGCGATCCTTTCTCGGCGCGGCCGTGGACGTCGACGAAGCGTACGCGTGGGGCCTTGATCAGCTGAATCAGATTGTCGCGGAACAGGATGCGATCGCCAACCGGCTCTACCCCGGGGCCACCGCCGTCGAGGCGCTGCGCCGACTCGACGGCGAGGACCGCTACCTCGTACACGGCACCGACGCACTCGCCCACTGGATGCAGGATCTGTCGGACCGCGCCGTCGACGCGCTGGCCGACACACACTTCGACATCGCACCGCCCCTGCGCCGGCTGGAGTGCCGGATCGCGCCGACGAACACCGGGGGTATCTACTACACCGGCCCGTCGGAGGACCTGTCGCGGCCGGGACGGATGTGGTGGTCGGTACCCGCCGGGGTGCACACGTTCCACACCTGGCAGGAGATGACCACAGTGTTCCACGAGGGGGTGCCCGGCCACCACCTGCAGATCGGGCGCGCCGTGGTGCTCGCCGACCGACTCAACCGGTGGCGGCGCCTCGGGTGCTGGGTGTCGGGGCACGGTGAGGGCTGGGCGCTCTACGCCGAACGGCTGATGGCCGAACTGGGCTGGCTCGACGACGCCGGCAACCGGATGGGAATGCTCGACGCGCAGCGGTTCCGCGCCGCCAGGGTGGTGATCGACATCGGTGTGCACTGCGGTCTGACCGCCCCCGACGGCGGGGTGTGGGACGCCGCAAGGGCGTGGACCTTCCTGCAGTCCCACAGCGCGATGGCCGAGGAGAATCTGCGCTTCGAGCTGGACCGCTACCTCGGCTGGCCCGGGCAGGCGCCGTCGTATGCGATCGGTCAGCGGATCTGGCAGCAACTACGGGAGGCGGTGACCGGAACCGGGGTGGCCCTCAAGGACTTCCACAGCTGCGCACTGGATCTCGGAGGTCTGCCGCTCGACGTGTTACGGTCGGCGCTACTGCCCTAGAGGCGGGACTGCTCCTTGATCGACGTGTCCGTGGTGCGCAGCGGCCGGATCAGGCCGTCCTGGGTGAACGACGCGAGCAGGGCCCCCTCCTCGGTGTGCACCGCCCCGCGGACATAGGACATCCCGGCACCGACCTGCGTGCTCTCGTGGGTGTAGAGCAGCCAGCCGTCCCACCGCACCGGCTCGTGGAAGGTCACCGACACCGTCATGGGTGCCGTCGAGACGGTCAGGTGCGCCTGGCTGGTGCCGATCCCCTCGTGAGCGCGCATGGTGGTCGAAATGCCGAGATGCCCGGTGAAGTAGGCGATCAGCGCCTTGGCGAGGTCGTCGCGGGCGGGGATCGGGTCGTAGTGCAGCCAGGCGTACAACTCCGGCGGACCCACCTCGTCGGGGCTGTTCACGTCGAGGACGTCGACCAGCCGCACCTCCCGGCCGGCCATCGGCATGGGCGAGGAGTGGGCCTGCGCCGGCGGCGCCACCTCGGGCCTCGGCAGCTGGTGGCGGATCACGTCGGCGGTCGGGACGTCGGCGAGCACCGTCGTGCTGATGCAGCGCTTGCCGTTCTGCGTCGCGGTGACCACCGCGCACGCCGTCGAGCGGCCCTCGCTGATCACGTCGACCTCGAGCTGCACGGGCCCGGCGCCGACCATCACCGCGCGCGCGAACACCGCGTACGCCGACCGGATCGACTTGCCTGAAAACCGATGGGCGGCAGCGACAATCGACTGCGCCAGAACCTGGGTGCCCTCGACCACCTGCCGGCCCTGCTCACCCGCGGGACCGGTCTGCGCGGTGAAGATGTTCCCTCCGGCGGGCTCGACCTCGAAGAGGTCGAGCAGACCCTGCACGGTCCACGGCGTCGGTGCCGACTGCGTCGTCATGGAGGGAACAGTAACCGAGGTTCGCAGAAAGCGGTAACGTCATTACCATGGCCGCGAAGTCCCCCGCGAACGCTGCGACGCCCTCGTCCGGTGACGAGACCGACTCGCGTGCGGGCCGTTTCATGCGTTCCGCGCTCGCCATCCTCGGCGAGACCGGCCGGACGGACTTCACCGTGCTCGAAGTGGTGGAGCGGTCCAAGACCTCGCTACGGGCGTTCTACCAACACTTCGCCACCAAGGACGAGCTGCTGCTGGCGCTGGTCGACCGGATCATGGCCGAGGCCACCGCACGCTGGCGCGCGGAGGTCGAGCCGATGCCCGCCGACGAGGCACTGCGCCGGCTGATCGAGCGCATCAGCGCACCGGCGGAGTCCCACACCCAGGACGCCATCAACCGCGGGCTCACCTATTACAACGACCACTTGCTCGAGACGCGGCCCAGGGAGTTCGCGACGGTATTGGCGCCCCTGCACGCGCTGCTGGTCGACATCCTGCGCCGGGGCCTCACCGAGGGCGTCTTCGACGCCGGCATCGACGTCGAGACCGACGCCGCCATCCTGATGCAGACCGTGCTCGGGGCCCTGAGACTGCGCGAACTGGGCGAGGAACTGAATGGCGTGCCGATCGACGGCAGCCACCTCTACTCCTTCTGTGCGCGCAGCCTACTGCGCGCTGACCAGCGCTGATGCTTGGACTTCCACTCTAGCGTCGTTACACAAAACGGTGGTAATGTCATTACCACTTCGTGCACACGTGCCCTGCCAGGAGGCCGCCGCCATGCCGTCCCGCATCCTCGACTATCCGGTGTTCGACGCCGACAACCACTTCTACGAACCCAAAGAGGCGCTCACCCAGTTCCTTCCCGAGCACCGCAAGGGCGTCATCGACTACATCGACGTGCACGGCCGCACCAAGATCGTCGTGCGCAATCACATCAGCGACTACATCCCGAATCCGACGTTCGAGGTGGTGGCCCGCCCGGGCGCCCAGGAGGAGTACTTCCGGCACGGCAGCGGCGGCAAGAGCTTCCGCGAGGTGATGGGCAAGCCCATGAAGGCCATCCCCGCCTTCCGCAATCCGCAGGCGCGGCTCGAGGTGCTCGACGGGCTGGGCCTGGATTACACGATCATGTTCCCGACGCTGGCCAGCCTCGTCGAGGAGCGCATGAAAGACGACCCCGACCTGATCCTCGACATCATCCATGCGCTGAACCAATGGATGTACGAGACATGGCAATTCGACTACGAGGGCCGCATCCTGTCCACGCCGGTCATCAACCTGTCCGTGGTCGACCGTGCCCTCGAGGAACTGCAGTGGTGCCTGGAACGCGGCGCCAGGACGGTGCTGGTGCGACCCGCCCCTGTGCCCGGCTACCGCGGGTCGCGCTCGCTCGGGCTGCCCGAATTCGACCCGTTCTGGGATGCGTGCGTCAAGGCAGGCATCCCGGTGTGCATGCACGCCTCCGACAGCGGCTACGCCCGGTACCTCAACGACTGGGAGCCGGCTGAGGAGTTCCTTCCGTTCCGCCCCACAGCTTTCCGCATGGTGGCGATGGGTAAGCGACCGATCGAGGACACGATGGCCGCGCTGGTCTGCCACGGCGCGCTGTCGCGCAACCCCGATCTGCGGATCCTGTCGATCGAGAACGGCGCCTCCTGGGTGCCGTACCTGTTCTACCAATTCGCCGACGTGTTCAAGAAGATGCCGCAGGAGTTCCCGGAGGATCCCATCGCTGCCTTCAGGCGCGGCGTGTACGTGGCGCCGTTCTGGGAGGACGACTTCGCGAAGATGGCCGAGCTGCTCGGCATCGACCGGGTCATATTCGGCTCGGACTGGCCGCATCCCGAGGGCCTGGCCGATCCGATCACCCTCGTCGACCAACTGGAGGAGAACGGTCTGGACTCCGACGGCATCCGCAAGGTCATGGGCGGCAACCTGGTCGACCTGTTCAAGATGGCGGACACCAAGGTCCACAAGCCGGATGTACCGGCACTCGTGATCGCCTGACCCCCCGAGAGGCTGACCTGATTTCATGACCGATGTGGCCAACCCGGAACGGATGCTCTTCGCCTCCACCACGGAGACGTTCCTGGCGAAACAGGCGTCGCTGACGCACGTGCGGGGTCTGCACGCCTCCGGCACGCCGTTCCAGCCCGAATGGTGGCAGCGCGCCGCCGAATTGGGCTGGGCCAGTCTGCTCGTATCGGAGCATCTGGGCGGTGGCAGCGTCTCCGGTAACGGCGTCGCCGACGTGGCGCTGGTCGCGGAGAAGATCGGACACACCGTCGCTCCCGGCCCGCTGCACCCGGTCAGCGTCGTGCTGGCCGGGCTCGTCGAAGCGCCCGACGGCCACGAGGACCTCATCGAGGCGATGGTGGCCGGCCAGACGGTGGCCGGCTGGGCGGTGTACGAACCGGGGCAGCCGTTCACGGTGCAGCACGCCGCGACCACGGCGACGAGGACCGCCACTGGATTTCGCCTCGACGGAACCAAGGACCGCGTGGAGGCCGGCGCACAGAGCGACGCTTTGCTGGTGACGGCCACGTGCGACGGCGAACTGCGGCAGTTCGTGGTGCCGACGGACGCGGCAGGGGTCACCGTCGAGGAGCAGAACTCCGTGGACATGGTGAAGAGTTATGCGCGAGTGTGTTTCGACGGTGTCGAGGTCGACGCCGCCGCGGCCGTGGGCGAGGCCGGGCAGACTGCCGCGATCGTCGAGCGGCAGCGACAGGTGGCACTCGTCCTGCAGTGCGCCGAACTTGTCGGCATCCTCGACGCCGTGCTGACGATGACCTATCGGTGGATGTTCGACCGGCACAGCTTCGGCCGCCCGCTGGCGTCCTACCAGGCGCTCAAACACCGCGCGGCGGACATGAAGCTGTGGTTCGAGGCTGCGCGCGCCACCACCGCGGGCGCCGTCTCCGCTGTGGCGGACCGCTCGCCCGACGCGCCGCTACTGGTCAGCATCGCGAAAGCCTATGTTGCCGAACGTACTCCGGTCATCATCCAGGACTGCGTGCAGCTGCACGGAGGGATCGGGGTGACCTGGGAACACGACCTGCACCTGTATCTGCGCCGCGCCGCGCTCTACCGCGCGCTGTTCGGATCTCCCGAGGATCACCATCGCGCCGTCTACGCGCTCAGCAGGAAGTCCGAGGCCCCGGCATGACCGACACCGTGACGTCCACCGCGACCACCGAATCCGTCGCCGACTTCGCCGCCCGCGCCCGCGCATGGCTGGCCGAGAACATGCCCCCCATCGACCCAGAGAGCCCGCCGTTCTCGGTTCGCGCCGAGCAGACCTCGTGGGACCGGGCCAAGGATCTCCAGAAACGGCTCTACGAAGGCGGTTTCGCCGGCATCTGCTTCCCCCGTGAGTACGGCGGGCTGGGCTTGCACCACGCCTATCAACGAGCGTTCAACGTCGAATGCCGCAGCTACGAGATGCCGTTGATCCTCAATGTGCCGACGTTCACGATCTGCGCCGCCACGATCCTCGACATGGGCAGCGAGCAGCAGAAGCGGGACCGGATCTCGGCGGCGATCCGCGGTGACGAGATCTTGGTGCAGCTGCTGAGTGAACCCAACGGCGGATCCGACCTCGCCGGTGTCATCACCCGCGCCGATCGGCAGGGCGACCGGTGGATCGTCAACGGCGCCAAAACATGGAGCACAAGCGCCTTCGCCGGCGATTACGGGCTGTTGCTTGCCCGCACCGACTGGACCGTGCCCAAACACGAAGGCCTGACGATGTTTCTGGTGCCGCTGCGCTCCCCCGGCATCACGATGCGCCGCATCAAGGAGGTCAACGGCAACGAGGAGTTCTGCGAGGAGTTCTTCGACGGTCTGGAACTCGGTGACGACGCCGTGGTCGGCGAGGTCAACAAGGGCTGGGAGGTCGCGACGCGTCAGCTCCACCACGAGCGCCGCGCCGTCGGCGGCGGGTCGGAATTCGCCAGCGGGACCGCCGCCGAGAACGCCAGCGAGATGCCGCCCGACCACATCGGGCTGGCGGAGGCTGCCGGGCGCGGTGACGATCCCGTCGCCCGGGAACTCGCCGGGCGGGCGCTGGTGCGCCGTCAGGTCAGGGAGCAGCTCATCGAGCACGTCGCCCGGTCGATCGCCGACGGTTCCCTGCCGGCGAATGCCGGCACGCTGATCCGGCTCTTCCACGCCGAGACCACCGAGCTGGAGGTGGACACCGCGCTCGCCCTCGCAGGCACCGCCGGTGTCGTCGACGATGGCTCGGGGCTGCTCGACGTCGGGATCCGCTACCTGTCGCGGCAGACCGGTTCGCTGGGCGGCGGTACGTCGGAGATGGCGCGCAACGTCATCAGCGAGCGCATCCTGGGCTTCCCGCGGGAGTTCGCCGCCGATCGCGGCGTCCCGTTCAATCAGGTGAAGCGCACCAAGAGCTGACGCCGGATCAGAACAGGGCGGCCTGCACCGGCGCGGCGGGCGGAAGCGGCCGCGGGGCGGCGGTCTCCCGGAAGGATCGGCCCGGCGTCAGTCCGTGCTTGGCCACCAGCGCTGCGGCCCGTCGCGCCAGCATCGCCCGGTAGTCGGCGGGTAGGTACGCGCCCCGCCGGTACAGATGCCGGTACTCGGCGACCAGTTCCGGGTGGGCCTGCGCCAGCCAGTCCATGAACCAGCCACGGGTGGCGCCGCGCAGGTGCAACCCGAACACCGTCACGCTCGTCGCCCCGGCGGCGGCGATGCGGCCCAGCAGGTCGTCGAGGTGAGCCCCGGAGTCGGTCAGCCGGGGAAGCACCGGCGCCACCATCACGTGGCAGCTCAGGCCGGCCTCGCGGATGGCCGAGATCAGAGCCAGCCTCGCCTGTGGCGTCGGCGTCCCGGGCTCGATGCTGTTGTGCAGCAGCGGATCCCCCACTGCCAGCGACACCGCGACGCTGACCTCGACGCTGCGCGCCGCGTCGGTCAGCAGCGGCAGATCGCGCCGCAGCAGCGTGCCCTTGGTCAGGATCGAGAACGGAGTGCCCGAATCGGTGAGCGCACCGATGATGCCGGGCATCAGGGCGTAGCGGCCTTCGGCCCTCTGGTAGGGATCCGTATTCGTGCCCAGCGCAACGGTTTCGCGCGTCCACGACCTGCGGTGCAACTCCCGGCGCAGCACCTCGGCCACATTGGTCTTCACCACGACCTGGGTGTCGAAATCGTGCCCGCTGTCGAAATCCAGATACTCGTGCGTGGGCCGGGCGAAGCAGTACCGGCAGGCATGCGAGCAGCCGCGGTACCCGTTGACCGTGTACTGGAAGGGCAGCATCGATGCGGCGGGAATCTTGTTCAGCGCCGACTTGCACAGCACCTCGTGGAACGTCATGCCCTGGAACTCCGGTGTGCGTACGCTGCGCACCAGACCGATGCGCGCCAGACCGGGCAGCGCCCCGTCGTCGACGTCGACACCCTGACCCGACCACCGCATACCCCATGCGAACATTTGTTCGATCCGGTGTCAAGCACTACCGTGGGATCCGGGATGTCGACTCACGCATATGAAGAGGAACTGCAGTCCGAGCAGCGGTACGTCGACGGGCTGTACGAACGGCTCGACGCGGAACGCGCGCGGGTCAAGGACCGGTACGCCGCGGCGATGCGCGGGACGGGCGGCACGCTCGTGGAGCGCGATGCCGAGGTGCGGGCACTGGCGCGCCAGATGGCGCGGCTCAACGTGGCCGACAGCGGTCTGTGCTTCGGCCGGCTCGACAGCGTCGACGGCGAGACGATCTACGTCGGCCGCATCGGCATACTCGACGAGACCGACGAGTTCGCGTCGCTTCTGGTCGACTGGCGCGCGCCCGCGGCCCGGGCGTTCTACGTGGCGACCGGCGCGACACCGGAGAACATGCGCAGGCGCCGGCAGTTTCACACGCTGGGACGCCGGGTCCTCGACTTCACCGACGAGATCCTCGGCCGTCCCGGCGATGCCGAGCGCGGCGGACGCGGGGACGCGGCGCTGCTCGCGGCGGTCAACGCACCCCGTGGCGACGGGATGCGCGACATCGTCGCCACCATCCAGGCCGAGCAGGACGAGATCATCCGGTCCGACCATCCCGGCGTGCTGGTGATCGAGGGCGGACCCGGCACCGGCAAGACCGTGGTGGCCCTGCACCGAGTGGCCTACCTGCTCTACACCCAGCGCAAGCGGATGGAGAGCCACGGCGTGCTGGTGGTCGGCCCGAACGCGGTGTTCCTCGACCATGTGGGGCGCGTGCTGCCGTCGCTGGGCGAGACCAACGTGGTGTTCCTGACTCCCGGAGAACTCGTACCGGGGCGGCGGGTCACCGTCCGGGACGCCCCGGAGGTCACGCGGATCAAGGGTTCCCTGGCCATGCTGGACGTGTTGGCGGCCGCCGTCGCCGACCGGCAGCGCGTCCCGGACGAGCCGGTGCCGATCGAGCTCGCCGACGTGTCGGTACGCATCGACGCCGAGACCGCGCAATGGGCGATCGAGGAGGCGCGGGCCACCGGCAAGCCGCACAACGACGCCCGCACGGTGTTCGTCGACGTCGTGACCTGGGTGCTCACCGAGCGGGCGATCGCCAAGATCGGCCGCGGCTGGTTGAGCCGAGAGGACCGCACCGCGTGGGAGCACCTGCGTTCCGAACTGGTCGACGAACTCGACGACCACCGGGGATTCGCCGCCGCACTGGACCGATTGTGGCCGATGCTGACGCCGGAAACGCTTCTGGCAGAACTCTATTCGTCACCGGAACGGTTGCGGGCGGCCGGCGCCGACGCGGCACTGCTGCGCGCCGAGGGCGACGCCTGGACAGTGGCCGACGTGCCTCTGCTCGACGAGCTCGTCGACCTGCTGGGCCGCGACAAGGCGGCCGAGGCGGCCGCCGAACAGGAGCGCCGCGAAGAAGCCGCCTACGCCGCCGGCGTGCTGGATCTGATGATCGGGCGCGAGGACCTCATGGACGACGAGGATCAACTGCTGGCCTCGGACGTGATCGCCGCCGAGGACCTGGCCGAACGTTTCGAGGAGCGCGACACCCGCGATCTCGCCGAACGCGCTGCGACGGATCGGGATTGGACGTACGGGCATGTCGTGGTCGACGAGGCCCAGGAGCTGTCGGCGATGGAGTGGCGGGTGCTGATGCGGCGGTGCCCGCGGCGCTCGTTCACCGTCGTCGGAGATCTGGCGCAGCGCCGGTCGGCGGCCGGCGCGACATCGTGGGGCGGGATGCTCGACACCTATGTGCCCGGCCGGTGGCTCTACCGCCCGCTCGCGACGAACTACCGCACACCGAGCGAGATCATGGCCGTCGCCGCCGCGGTGCTCGCCGGGTTCGCGCCGGACGTCACGCCACCGGAGTCGGTGCGGTCATGCGGGGTACCGCCGTGGTCACGCAGGGTCGACGAGGAAGAATTACCCTCCGCGATAGAGGATTTCGTGCGCACCGAGGCCGAATCCGAGGGCACCAGCGTGGTGATCGGACCGCCGGGCACGCCCGGCGCGCTTGCTCCGTCGGACACCAAAGGGCTCGAGTACGACGCGGTGCTCGTCGTCTCCCCCGAACGGATCCTCGCCGACGACCCGCGCGGGGCCGCCGACCTCTACGTGGCGCTCACCCGCGCCACCCAGCGGCTGGGTGTGCTGCACACCGGGCCACTGCCCGCGGCGCTGCACGGACTGACCGAGCAGCGGTCGGGCTAGTCAGCTCACCACTGGGTGCCCTGGCACAGCGGGCTGTAGGGGTGATCGCCCTGGATGACGATCTGCCCGTCGACCGCCACCTCGCAGTGCGCGTTCGGCGCCGCCTGCCCGCCCTTGGTGGTGCTGCTGGCCCACACGTAGGCCCACTGCGGGTCGCTCAGCGTGGTCTCGAAGGTCCACGGCTGGCCGGGAGCGATGGTGACGGACTCCCGCTTGAGGTACGCGTAGGCGTCGGCGTTGTAGGCCGCCTTGTCCGCCGGCTGGTTGACCAGATAGGTCAGGTCGAACTGGTACGGCCCCGCGGTGGTCACCGTATAGCGGACCTGATGGCCGGCCGGCTGGGCGCTCGCCGCGCCCGGGGTGAGCGCAAACGCTGCGGCCGCGACCATCAGAGACGCCCCTACCTTGGCTGTAGCTTTTCGCATGTCGGTCACATCGCCCGACGGTACCCAACCGTTACGCACGCGCGCTGTGCACGCGGGGCGATCAGGTTAATGGCAAACCAACGCCCGCGCGCGGCAACAGGTTAACCGCGTTGTCACACACAGACATTTGACAGAAATACAGGCGCTCTAACGTCCCGATGCGACACCGGTGAGTGTCGACAATCTCGCATCTCACACTCTCGTCAAGCACTTCGACGCGACGTTCGCCGCAGGTGAACGCTGTCGACACGCAGAAAGGCCGTACATGGAGCACCCTCGGCGCCACCCGTCCCGACGCACCGCGCTCGCCGCGGGAAGCATCGTCGCGGCGGTCAGCCTGCTGTTGGCAGGCTGTGGGAGCAAGGCAAGTGAAACAGATTCAGCAAACGCCGAGTCGTGCGTGGACACCTCGGGTTCGGCCGTCAAGGTCGGATCGCTGAACTCCCTGTCGGGCACCATGGCGATCTCCGAGGTCACCGTCCGCGACTCCATCAAGCTCGCGGTCGACGAGATCAACGCCGCCGGCGGGGTGATGGGCAAGCAGCTCCAGCTCATCGGCGAGGACGGCGCATCAGAGCCCACGGTGTTCGCCGAGAAGGCCGAGAAGCTGATCAGCAGCGACTGCGTCGCCGCGGTCTTCGGCGGCTGGACCTCCTCCAGCCGCAAGGCCATGCTGCCGGTTTTCGAGAGCAACAACTCGCTGCTCTACTACCCGGTGCAGTACGAGGGTCTGGAATCGTCGCCCAACATCTTCTACACCGGCGCGACCACCAACCAGCAGATCGTGCCTGCGCTGGACTATCTGAAGGAGAAGGGCGTCAAGTCGCTGTACCTGGTGGGCAGCGACTACGTGTTCCCGCAGACGGCCAACCGCATCATCAAGGCCTACGCCGGCGCCAACGGCATCGAGATCAAGGGCGAGGACTACACGCCGCTGGGCTCCACGGACTTCTCCACGATCGTCAACAAGGTCCGCACCGCCAACGCCGATGCGGTGTTCAACACCCTCAACGGCGACTCGAACGTCGCATTCTTCCGCGAGTACAAGAACGTGGGCCTGACGCCCCAGGACATGCCGGTGGTGTCGGTGTCGATCGCCGAGGAGGAGGTCGGCGGCATCGGGGTGCAGAACATCACCGGCCAACTCACCGCGTGGAACTACTACCAGACCATCGACACCCCGGTGAACAAGAAGTTCGTCGACGCCTACAAGAAGGCGTACGGCGCCAACAAGCCGACCTCGGACCCGATGGAAGCCGCCTACGTCTCGGTGTACCTGTGGAAGAACACCGTCGAGAAGGCGAAGTCGTTCGACGTCAAGGCGATTCAGGACAACGCCGGCGGCGTCACGTTCGACGCCCCCGAAGGTCTGGTGACCATCGACGGCGAGAACCACCACATCACCAAGACCGCCCGCATCGGCGAGATCCGACCCGACGGCCTGATCTACACGATCTGGGAGTCCCCCGGCCCCATCGAGCCCGACCCGTTCCTGAAGTCCTACCCGTGGGCCGCCGGACTGTCCGGCTGAGTCACACATGGATGTCCTGATCGGGCAGCTGGCAACAGGATTGAGCCTCGGCTCGATCCTGTTGCTCGCGGCGCTGGGCCTGTCGCTGACCTTCGGCCAGATGGGCGTCATCAACATGGCGCACGGCGAGTTCATCATGGCCGGGTGCTACACCGCCTACGTGGTGCAGCAGGTCGTGTCCAGTGCCGGTGTCTCGCTGATCATCTCGCTGGCCGTCGGTTTCCTCATCGGTGGCGCTATGGGCGCTCTGCTCGAGGTCGGGCTGATCCAGCGGATGTACGACCGGCCACTGGACACCCTGCTGGTGACCTTCGGCGTCGGCCTGATCCTGCAGCAGGTGGCGCGCGACGTCTTCGGCGCCCCGGCGGTCAACGTGGTGGCGCCGGCGTGGTTGTCCGGCGGAATGGAGATCTTCGGCGCCGTGGTGCCCAAGACCCGCATCTTCATCCTGGTGCTGGCCGTGGTCTGCGTCGCGGTGCTCGCCACCGTGTTGAAGGTCAGCCCGATGGGACGACGCATCCGCGCCGTCGTGCAGAACCGCGACCTCGCCGAGACCAGTGGCATCTCATCCCGCAGGACCGACATCACCACGTTCTTCATCGGGTCCGGGCTGGCGGCGGTGGCCGGTGTGGCGCTGACGCTGATCGGTTCCACCAGCCCGACGATCGGCCAGAGCTATCTGATCGACGCGTTCCTGGTGGTCGTGGTCGGCGGGCTGGGCCAGATCAAAGGCACCGTGATCGCGGCGTTCGCGCTCGGGTTCCTCAACTCGTTCATCGAGTACAACACCACGGCGTCACTGGCCAAGGTGGTCGTGTTCGTGATCATCGTGATCTTCCTGCAGGTCCGCCCGCAGGGCCTGTTCACCGTGCGGACAAGGAGTCTGGTGTGAGGACCCTCCTCGGTCGCTGGCAGACCTGGGCCGGGTTCGGCGTCGCCGCGCTGGTGCTGTTCGTGATCGCGCCCGCGGTGCTGTCGGACTTCCGGCTCAGTCTGCTCGGCAAGTTCCTGTGCTTCGCCATCGTCGCGGTCGGCATCGGCCTGGCCTGGGGGCGGGGCGGCATGCTGGTGCTGGGCCAGGGCGTGTTCTTCGGCCTGGGCGGCTACATGATGGCGATGCACCTCAATATCGCCGACGCGCAGCTGCGGGGCGACGAGGTGCCCGACTTCATGCAGATCCAGGGCATCCGCGCCCTACCCTCGTACTGGCAACCGTTCGCCTCCCCCGTTGTGACGCTCGCGGCGATCATCGTGATTCCGACGGCGATCGCGTCCGCGTTGGGCCTCGGCGTGTTCAAGCGCAAGGTCAAGGGCGCCTACTTCGCGATCCTGTCGCAGGCACTGGCCGCCGCGCTGGCGATCCTGCTGGTCGGACAGACCGGACTCGGAGGGTCCAACGGGCTCAACAGGTTCCGCACCTTCTTCGGGTTCACGCTCAACGACCCGGTGAACCGCCGGATGCTGTACTTCATCGCCGCGGCCGTGCTGCTGGTGCTCGTCGCCGTGGTGCGCCAACTGATGCAGAGCCGCTACGGCGAACTGCTGGTCGCGGTCCGTGACGGCGAGGAGCGGGTCCGCTTCCTGGGCTACGACCCGGCCAACATCAAGGTGGTGGCCTACACCGTCGCGGCGTTGTTCGCCAGCATCGCCGGGGCGTTGTTCGCACCCATCGTCGGGTTCATCGCCCCGTCGCAGGTCGGCATCCTGCCGTCGATCGCGTTCCTCATCGGCGTCGCGATCGGCGGCCGCACCACGCTGCTGGGCCCGGTGCTTGGCGCCATCGGCGTGGCCTGGGCGCAAACCCTGTTCTCCGAACGCTTCCCGTCGGAGTGGACGTACGCCCAGGGCCTGCTGTTCATCGTCGTCGTCGGTTTCTTCCCCGCCGGACTCGCCGGGCTGGGCGCGGTGCTGCGGCGCCGGCGCAGCAAGACGGCCGCGCCGGCTGAGCAGGAGGCCACGGACACGGCGAGGGTGGGGGCGAGCTCATGACCGACGTCGACGCCGGCACCGCCGGCAAGGAACCCGTCGAGGGCGGCAACGCCGGCATGGGCACGCAGTACCTCGAAGTGCGGGGCCTGACCGTGGATTTCGACGGCTTCAAGGCGGTCAGCGATGTCGACCTGACGCTGTTCCAAGGTGACCTGCGCTTCCTGATCGGGCCCAACGGTGCCGGCAAAACCACCGTGATCGACGCGATCACGGGACTGGTGCCCGCCACCGGGTCGGTGAACAAATCCGGCGTGGAACTGCTCGGCAGGAAGGTGCATCAGATCGCCCGCCGGGGAGTGGGACGCACGTTCCAGACCGCGAGTGTGTTCGAGCAGCTGACCGTGTTGCAGAACCTCGACATCGCCGCCGGCGCAGGACGTTCGGTGTGGACGCTGCTGCGTCGGCGCCGCGGCGTACTGCCCGTCATCGAGCAGGCACTGCACACCGTCGGCCTGACCCATCTCGCGGACCGCCCCGCGGGTGTGCTCGCGCACGGGCAGAAGCAGTGGCTGGAGATCGGCATGCTGCTGGTGCAGAACGCCGATGTGCTACTGCTCGACGAACCGGTCGCGGGGATGAGCACCGAGGAGCGCGAGGAGACCGGTAACCTGTTGCGCCGCATCGGCGCCGAGCGCACCGTTGTGGTCGTCGAGCACGACATGGATTTCATGCGCGCCTTCGCGACATCGGTGACGGTACTCGCGCGCGGACAGGTGATCGCCGAGGGGTCGGTGGCCGAGGTGCAGGCCAACCCGAAGGTGCAGGAGGTCTACCTCGGGACCGCGGCCGCAGGCGCGGAAGGGATCGCATGACACTGCAACTCGTCGACGTCCGCACCGGCTACGGCCGCAGCGAGGTCATTCACGGCGTCAGCCTCGAGGTGCCGCCCGACGGTGTCGCCGCGGTCATGGGCCACAACGGCGCCGGAAAGACCACGCTGCTGCGGGCCGCGGTCGGGCTGCTGAAATGTGCCGGTGGCACTGTGCTTTTCGACGGCGAGGACATCACCAGGCTGCGGCCCAGCGCGCGGGTGGCCCGGGGCCTGGCCTACGTGCCGCAGGGGCAGCAGTCGTTCGGCCAGCTCACCACCGCGGAGAACCTGCAGGTGGTCGCCGACGGACGCAGGAACGGCAAGACGCTGATCGACGAGCAGCTCGATCTGTTCCCCGCGCTCAAGGAGCTGCTGACCCGCCGCGCCGGTCTGCTCTCCGGCGGCCAGCGCCAGCAGCTGGCGATCGCCCGCGCGCTGATCACCACGCCGAAGTGCCTGATCCTCGACGAGCCGACCGAGGGCATCCAGCCGTCGGTGGTCGCCGAGATCGAGGCGGCCATCACCGCCTTGACCGATCGCGGCGATCTCGGGGTGCTGCTCGTCGAGCAGCACATCGGTTTCGCGCTCGAGTCCGCGCAGCGCTACTACATCCTCGAGGCCGGCCGGGTGACGTCCAGCGGCACGGGCGGTTCGGCCTCGGAAGCCGACGTCCGCGCCGCGATGGCCATCTGATCTGCCGCGAGCGCGCGGGTCTGTACGCCGACACGCCGCTATCGCTGTGCCGCAGCGCACGCTCGCGGCCCGTGAGGGCAGCAAGAATGCCATCCGTGGGGAGCGGGAGGTGCCCCCGGCTCGTCCATGAAAGGTCAGCCGAGGTGGGCGAGCACGTGGGCGACCACCTCGTCGACGGCGACGTCCACCTGCTCGCCGGTGCCCATCGTCTTGACCCCGACGGTGCCCGCCTCCAGGTCGCGGTCCCCCGCCACCAGCGCGATCGAGGCACCTGAGCGGTCGGCACCTTTCATCGCACCCTTGAGGCTGCGGTCACCGTAGGCCATGTCCACCCGCACGCCGGCGGCGCGCAGCTGCGCGGCCAGCACCGCGAGCCGGATCTTGGCCTCGGCGCCCAGCGGCACCGCATACACGTCCACGCGCGCCGTCTGGCCCGCGGTCCTGCCTTCGGCCCGCAGCGCCAGCAGCGTGCGATCGACACCGAGCCCGAAGCCGATGCCCGACAGGTCGCGCCCGCCGAGCTGACTCATCAGCCCGTCGTAGCGGCCGCCGCCCCCGATGCCGGACTGCGCGCCCAGACCGTCGTGGACGAACTCGAACGTCGTCTTCGTGTAGTAGTCCAGCCCGCGCACCATTCGCGGATTGATGACGTACGGCACCGCCAGCGCGTCCAGGTGCGCGAGCACCGTCTCGAAGTGCTCCTTGGCCACATCGGAGAGATGGTCGAGCATCAACGGTGCGTCGGCGGTCATCTCCTTGATGTGCGGACGCTTGTCGTCGAGCACCCGCAGCGGGTTGATCTCCGCGCGCCGCCGGGTTTCTTCGTCCAGGTCGAGACGGAAGAGGAACTCCTGCAACAACTGTCGATACTGCGGCCGGCAGGTGTCGTCGCCGAGCGAGGTGATCTCCAGCCGGAACCCGTCGAGGCCGAGCGCGCGGAAGCCGGCGTCGGCGACCGCGATCACCTCGGCGTCGAGCGCCGGGTCGTCGACGCCGATCGCCTCGATCCCGACCTGCTGGAGCTGCCGGTAGCGGCCCGCCTGCGGCCGCTCGTACCGGAAGAACGGCCCCGAGTAGCACAGCTTCACCGGCAGCTGCCCGCGGTCGAGACCGTGTTCGATGACCGCGCGCATGACGCCCGCGGTGCCTTCGGGGCGCAGTGTCACCGACCGGTCGCCGCGGTCGGCGAACGTGTACATCTCCTTGGACACGACGTCGGTGGACTCGCCCACCCCGCGCGCGAACAGCGCGGTGTCCTCGAAGATCGGCAGCTCGATGTCGCCGTAACCGGCGCGGCGCGCGGCGCCGAGCAGCCCGGCGCGCACGGCGACGAACTCGGCCGACTCGGGCGGCAGGTAATCCGGGACGCCCTTGGGCGCCTTGAAATCGGTCACGTGGTCAAGCCTTCGAGGAAGGGGTTGGTGCGGCGTTCGAGGCCGATGGTCGAGCGCTCGCCGTGCCCCGGTAACACCAGGGTGTCGTCGTCGAGCACCAGCAGTTTCGTCACGATCGAGGTCAGCAGGTCGCGGCCGCTGCCCCCGGGCAGGTCGGTGCGGCCCACCGACTGGCGGAACAGGGTGTCGCCGGTGAAGACCACCTCTTCGTAGGTCTGCTCTTCGCGCAAGCGCTCATCGGTGGGCCCTCCCGCCACGCGAAAGATCACCGAGCCCTGCGTGTGCCCGGGTGTGTGGTCCACGGCCACGGTGATCCCGCCCAGGTCGATCTTGTCGCCGTCGCGGTCGAGTTCGACGACCTGCTTGGGCTCGCGGAACAGCGCCCCGAACGCCTTCTGCGCGACGCGGGGCCCGAAGCCCTTGATCGGATCGCTGAGCATGTGCCGGTCGGCCGGGTGGATGTAGGTGGGGCAACCGTAGGTGTCGGCGACCTTCTGCGCGGACCACATGTGGTCGATGTGTCCGTGGGTGAGCAGCACCGCAGCCGGCGTGAGCCGGTTGTCGTCGAGGATCCGGCGCAGCGGACCCATGGCACGCTGGCCGGGGTCGACGACGATTGCGTCGGCGCCCTGCCGGGGCGCCAGCACGTAGCAGTTGCACGCCAGCATCCCGGCCGGGAATCCGGTGATCAACACGTCGTCAAGCTTCCCATGCCGGCGTCGCCACGCTGTTCAGGAGGGTCGCAGCCGCTGTTCTCAGCCCGTGCTGGCACACTCGGTGCCGACCTGATCGATTGCGAGGAGGACCCGGCCCGTGCCGACGAACGAACAACGGCGAGCCACCGCCAAGCGCAAGCTCGAGCGGCAGCTCGAGCGGCGTGCCGAGAAGGACCGCAAACGCCGCCTGTACACGATCATCGGATCGGTGGCTGCGGCGATCGTCGTGATCGCCGCGGTGGTGGCGACCGTGGTCCTCACCAATCGCGACTCCAGCACGCCGAGCGCGTCGTCGTCGACCAGCACCCCCACCTCGGCGGCGGATTCGCCGCTCGACGCCCCCGAACCCGGGAAGCCGGCCGCCCTGCCGGCGTTCGCAGCGCCCGAGGGCTTGGGCAGCAACTGCCAATACCCGAAGTCGAGCGAGGCGGCCAGCAAGCCCAACAAGCCGCCCCGCGCCGGCAAGGTTCCGACCGACCCGGCCGAGGTCAGCGCCAGCATGGAGACCAGCCAGGGCAACCTCGGGCTGCAGCTGGACAATGCCAAGTCGCCGTGCACCGTGAACAGCTTCGCCAGCCTGGCCCAGCAGGGCTACTTCAACGGCACCCCCTGCCACCGGCTCACCACCAGCGAGGGCCTGGCCGTCCTGCAGTGCGGTGACCCCACCGGCCAGGGCACCGGCGGGCCGGGCTACCAGTTCGGCAACGAATATCCGACCGACCAGTACCAGCCCGACGACCCGAAGCTGCAGCAACCGGTGGTGTATCCGCGAGGCACCCTGGCCATGGCCAACGCCGGTCCGGGAACCAACGGCAGCCAGTTCTTCCTCGTCTACAAGGATTCGCAGCTGCCGCCCAACTACACCGTGTTCGGCACCATCGACCAGACCGGCCTGGCCACGCTGGACAAGATCGCCGCGGCGGGCACCAAAGAGGGCGGCGACGACGGCGCGCCGAAGCTCGACGTCACCATCAAGTCGCTGCAGCTGGACTGACGCGTCCGGGCTGGAGTCAGCCCAGCGCCTCGGCGACCGAGGCGGCGTCGGGCTGACTGATGACCAGATGGTCATATCGCTGGCCGACGAGATCGACCCGGATAGCGGGCACACCCCTGCGGGCGACTGCGAACGTCTTCCGACCCGCGTGTCGCCAGGTGCCGATCTTCGTCCGGCCGGGCAGGTGCAATCCGGGAGCGCGCATCCCGGCCACTGCTGCCAGCGGTTGTTCGGCGATCGCCACCGCGGCGACGGCCGATGCCGGCACCTTGATGTTGCCGCGCAGCCCGGCGATCTTCTCGATCACCGTCAGTCGCACCTCGAGGTCGTCGCCGTTGCGGCGAAGTTCAGCCATTCGAATCTCCTTTCTCAACATTGAGAATGTTATCAGGGTTGATAATGGCAGCATGCCGGCTCCTGACGTCCTGCTCCACCCCGTGCGCATGCGCATCGTCCAAGTTCTGCTCGACGGCGCCACGATGACGGCGCGCCAACTGCGCCAGGAACTTCCCGACATTCCGTCCGCGTCGCTCTATCGCCATATCGCCACGCTGGCCGACGCCGGCGTGCTCGAGGTGGCGCACCAGAAGCGGGTCCGGGGCGCCGTCGAGCGGGGCTTCCGCCTGCATCTGCCCAACGCCGCCGTGACAGCCGAGGATGCCCGGCAGCTCAGCCGCGACGACCATCGCCGCGCCTTCACCGCGTTCTGCACTATGCTCATGGCCGACTTCGACCGCTATCTCGCCACACCTGAGGCCGACGTCGTCGACGACGGCGTGGGGTTCACCCAAGCCGCTCTGTGGCTGACCGACGAAGAACTCACCGCTCTGCGCAGCGAGCTCGCCGCCGCGGTTCATTCACGAATCAACAATGCTTGCAACGGAACTCGGGCAAAGTACCTGATCGACACCATCCTGATTCCGGCGCGGTGACACCCGCTCTGCGCGGCGAGTTAAAGGACACTCCGCTCCTGGTCGGTTGAACGGCGCTGCCGTACAGCATCATCCGTGGCAGGCGCCGCCTTCACCCTTAGGGGTGGGCGGGGCGTCGATCGACGGGTTCTGATCGAAGAAACCCGACGGCTTGAGCCAGAACGACACCGTGTCAACGGCCATGATCGGCCACTCCTCCATCCTGGTGATGTGGTGGATGCCGAAGACGTACCAGAGGACCACGTCGGTGTTCTCCAGCGGCGCATCGTCTTTGATCCACTCACTCATGCCGGCGTCGACATTGGACTGGGTCGGGTAATCCCCGGCAGGCCAACGCTCCTCGGCGCTGTTCTTGGTGACCCACAGGGTGTGCCCGATGACCGGGGCCCGCAGATACTGCGGCGTCGCCGGATCCATCATGACCGGGAACGCCGCGCCTGGAACCAATTTGTAAGACACCGGCGTGCCGCACTTGTTGGTCTTGTTGGTGTTGACCACCTTCCACGACCGCTGAGTGGGCCAGTCGAAATCACGCGCGGATTCGGACTCCGACCTGATCGGCGTCGAACGGGTCACCAACGCCAGCCCGTACGGGTTCTCCTCCGATACCGGCGGCGCCACCGAGTCGACTTCCATCACGGTGTTCTGCTCACCGTCGACGTCGAGATCCAACCGCGCGATCAGGAAGTGCTGATGGAATGGGGCGTAGGTGTTCCTGTCGACGACGGTGCCGTACGGGGGCGGCTCCTCCCCTTCGGGAAACGGCGTGGTGACCATGATGCCGGTGGCCCTGACCTCGCACTCGATGTTGCCGTCCTGATAGAACCGCCAGTAGACGAGGTACTCGTAGTTGGCCACGGTCGCGTGACACGAGATCACCATCCGGCGCTGCCTGCGCACCTCCGCACCCGTCTTCGGGTCGACGTGCTTCCACAGCACCGCGTTGTCCTCTTCGTGCAGGCAGATGGCGTTCTTGACGGTGTACGGCTCCCCCTTGGTATTGGACAACGTCGCGTCGACATAGACGATCTCGCCGAGACAGTCGCAGCCCAGCTCCAGCGATGTGGTCATGTAGCCCAAGCCCCACTCACCGATGTCATACGCGGTGCGCCGGTAGTGGTCGAAGGTGGGGTCGCGGTAGGGAACGACCATCTCCGCCAAGGACATTCGATACGCGACATCCCGTTGCGTACCCCGGTCGTCGAACGTCACCTGGTACAGGACAGGGCCCTCGCGATAGTTGAAGCCCAGCCGCATGGTCCAGTTCTGCCACTTCAGTTCGGTGCCCTCCACCGTGAAGGACGTGCCCTCGGGCTGCGTGATGTGCAGCGGTTTGAGATCGGTGCGCACCTGGGTGCCCCGTACCGAGGGAAGGTACTCCGAGTCCACCTCGGGATGGCCGTAGTCGTGGTGCCGCTCGATCTCGAGCAACTCGAGCGTGTTGACGTCCACCAACAGTTTCAGGCCGGAGACAGGATGGCCGAAGGGGTTGCCCTCGGGAGTTTCGCGCGCCCACAGGTCGCACCAGCCGAGGCGACGATGCCTGTGCTCCTCGGGCATCAGCGCTTTGCCGTAGGTCCACACGTCGATGAGGATCAGGCTCATGTCGCTGAACCCGCGCTCGGCCAGAGCGGCGATGACGTCAGGGTGCTTGCGCATCGCGTGGTCGATGTCGTGGAACTCGTCCATCGTGAAGTTCGGTGTGACGCCGGGAATGTGCTCGAACGAGAGAACGGTGTCGTCGGTCAGGTCGACCGTTGCCTCGTAGGTCCTGTTCTCGGTGCGGTCCAAGACCACCGCGAACGACGTCCGCCGGACCGGGTGCCCGGGGCGCCACGCCTTCACGTCGGCTTTGAGCGGCTCCTTCAACTCGATCGAGGTGAAGCGGAAACCATCGTTGACGTGGCCTGCGCGTCGCAGTAGCGCGGCCGTCTGCCTGAACTCCTCCGCGGTCAACGGTTCCAGTGGATGCTGAGCCATTGCTATCTCCTCGCTAGTCTTCCCCCAGTCTTTCGTTCTCCGGCCAATTTGTATTCGTCATGCGACAATTCGCAGGAGGCAAAATGAACGAGCGACCGAGCTTCATATCGAAAGTCTTCGGATCCCGCGGATTGAAGGGGATCTCCGAGATCCGCACGTTCTTCCGGACCAACGAGCAGCCCATCTTCTTCGTCGGCCCGACGGCATTCAACCTGCTCGGAATCGACCGCTGGGTCCGCGGCGTCGAGTACATCGTCTATTACGACTCATGGGACTCCGCCCATCCGCGGGTCTTCACCCCGTCGAGTAAGCCGTATGTGGAGTTCGAAAGCAGCGAGGAGATCAACAACTACCTGCTGCGTGACGCCGAGGTGCAGAGATTCATGGAGGCACGGTGCGCTGGGCCCGGTCGGCGCCCGATGATCGCCATGGTGTTCTTCGATGAGGAAACCGAGGAGATCTGCCGCGAACTCGACTACACGCTGATCCTGCCGCCGGATTCGCTGCGCCGGCATCTCGACTCCAAGATCGTCACCACGCAATTGGGCGAGGAAGCCGGCGCCCCGTCGGTGCCCAACGTGCTGGGTCGAGCGGACAGCTACGAAGAACTCTCCGCGCTGGCCGCCGAGGCAGGCCTGGGCTCTGACCTGGTGGTGCAGACTCCGTACGGCGACTCGGGCAAGACGACGTTCTTCATCACCTCCCTGCGCGAATGGGACCGCGACTGCGAGAACATCGTCGGCCAGGATCTGAAGATCATGAAGCGGATCAACAACCACGCCGTCGCGGTCGAAGCGGTCAACACCAAGCACGGCACGGTCGTCGGCCCGTTCATGACCGATCTCACCGGCTATCCCGAACTCACGCCCTACCGCGGCGGCTGGTGCGGCAACGACCTTTTCCCCGAGGCCCTTTCGGAGCTCCACCGCGCCATCGCCATCCGCCATGTGCAACGCCTCGGCGACCGGCTGCGCAAAGAGGGCTACAAGGGCTTCTTCGAGGTCGATGTGCTGGTCGACCTCGACTCCGACGAGGTGTACCTGGGCGAACTGAACCCACGGATCTCCGGGGCCTCGTCGATCACCAACGTGACCGCCGGCGCCTACTCCGACATCCCGTTGTTCCTGTTCCACCTTCTGGAGTTCATGAACGTCGACTACGTCGTCGACGTCGAGGAGATCAACGAGCGCTGGCGTGAGCTCGCCGCGGTGGACGTCTGGGCCCAGCTGATCATGAAAGAGCCGAACGACTCCGTCGAGCGCGTCCTCGCAGCACCTGCCACCGGTAGCTACCGGTTGGATGAGGACGGAAGCCTGCGCTTCACTGGCGTCACCAACGACTGGCACGACGTCACCCACGAGGACGAGTGTTTCTACCTTCGGGTGTATGGACCCGGCGACTACCGGTTCAAGGGCGCCGACCTGGGAATCCTGGTCACCAAGGGCCGCATGCAGACCTCCGACGGACTGACCCAGCGCTGTCGAAGCTACATCGACGGGATCCGCTCGATGTACGTGAGCGAGCCACTTCCCGAGCCCCCGAGTGTGACACCCATCAGCTACGTCAAGTAGCCGCCGCCGTCAGCTGTGGCCGCGCTCGCGGCCCTCGACCACGCCGATCGGCCCCGTGCCCTTCCGATGCGCGGGGGCACGCTCGGCCAGGCCGGCAGCGTGTTGTCCCGCGGCCACGAACGCCCGAATCGTGTCGAGCAGGTACACCGGGTTCTGAGCCGCCGGCCACGTCGAGAACTTCACCGATACGGTGCGGGTGGCCCGGTCCACCAGGATCATCTGGCCGTGAATCCCCAGGCACAGCTGCAGATCCCCCAGCACCCCGGGTATGAACCAGAACTGGTTGCGATACCAGCCGCCCGTGAGGAAGGGCTCGGAGTCCGAGGACACGAACGCCGCCCTGACGTCGGGGTCGATGGTCCTGGCCTGCGTCAGCCACTGCTTGGGCACCACGGCG
Organism: Mycolicibacterium psychrotolerans; assembly: GCF_010729305.1. Classification (NCBI taxonomy): domain Bacteria; kingdom Bacillati; phylum Actinomycetota; class Actinomycetes; order Mycobacteriales; family Mycobacteriaceae; genus Mycobacterium; species Mycolicibacterium psychrotolerans. Next base: position 4,217,601 of record NZ_AP022574.1, read on the forward strand.
TCGTCGGCCACGAAACCGTCGTCGAGGAGCAGCTGTCCGAACCGCGCGAGGTCGCGGGCGTGCGCCGACATCCCGCCGTCGTGGATCGCCGAACCGACTGCGTCGCAGGTGATGTCGGCGTCGAACTCGGCGCCCATCGGCTGCCAGATCAACGTCGAGATCAGCTCGGCCATCCGCCTGCCCGCGGCCCGTTCACACACCCAGCCCAGCATGTCGGTGTCGGCCGATCGGTACACGAACGGCCCGCCGTGCGCGCCACCGAGAGCCAGGGTCGCCAGATAGCTGTACATCCCGCCGAGCTCGTCGCCGTCGATTCCGGGCCGCCAGCCCATGTAGCGCTCCATCACCCGGACCTCGGCCTGCGGGTCGGTGTACTCCTCGCTGAACACGACCCCGGTGCGCATGTCGAGCAGATCGCGCACCGTCGCGCCGCCGTAGCCGGAGCCCGCGACCTCGGGCACGTAGGTGCTCACCTGCTCGTCAGGGTCCAGCAGCCCCTGATCGGCCAAGATCCCCGTGACACAGCCGACGACCGACTTCGTCACCGACATCAACAGGTGGGGGGTCTGCGCCGTCATCCCGTTGCCGTAGCTCTCCAGCACGATGCGGCCGTCGTGCACGATCACCACGGCGTCGGTCCAGGTGTCGGCCAGCACCTCGGCCAGCGTCGACGCCTGGCCCTCCAGGCGGTGCACGGTGACGGACTCCGGCGCCAGGGGCTGGGTGGCGGGTGCCAGTGGCGCCACCGGACCCGATCCGCGCGGGATGTGGTGGGTGGGTATGACCTCGCGCAGGTGCTGAAAGGCCCACCGGTTGAAGGGTGCATCCTGCCAGTTCGCCAATGTCACCAGCGATTCCTGATCTGGCGGGAACCCCGACATCAGCGGCACATCCGACATGCGACGACCCTACAGGTGGCCCCGCTTGACGCCGACGACCGCCGCGGCTCCGGCAAAACCTCGTCCACCTCGTCAAGTTCGCCTTGACGGATCTCCATCCGTCAAGATAGCCTTGACGGATGAGCGCACTTCTGACTGAACTCGCAACCCCGCATCTCCCCTCGCCTGATGCTCATTGGCAGGAGTGGCTCGACTACGGCCTGCACTGGGCCTCGGTGGACGAGCGACACGCGACGGTGGAATCGGCTGGGGCCATCGCGCGAGGCTCGATGGCCGGACTTGCCAGTGAGACCACGCGCAATCTGACCCTCCACGCCTACCGAGAGACCAGGCCGGGCCCCCGTTGGCAGGCGCTTTACGCGGCAACATGGCCGGCCTATCGGCGCTGGTATGCCCGGGAAGGGCTGGCCGCCCGACCCTCTCTGGACGAATGCCGGCGCGCGCTTGCCCAACATCTCCCTGAGCTGATACCTACCTGGGAAAGGCTCTGTCACCTGACCGGTGACGACCCGGTCGCGGCCCGCATGCTGTCGATGTGGGGGCTTCCGGCTTTCAGCGTGGGTTGTTCCCAAGTTGTGATCCCCGGTGAGCAGCCGATCTTGATCCGAAATTACGACTACGACCAGGCGCTCTTCGAAGGCGTCATCGCGTCCACCAACTACTCTGGACAGCGCCGGGTGCTGGGAACGAGCGACATGCTCTGGGGTCTGCTGGACGGGATGAACGAGGACGGGCTGGCCGTCTCGCTGACCTTCGGTGGCCGACCGGGCGGTGGCGAGGGCTTCGGGATCCCCATCGTGTTGCGCTATGTGCTGGAGACCTGTGCCACCGTCGAACAAGGAGTCAGCGCTCTCCGGCGGATTCCCGTTGCGCAGTCCTACAACGTGGCGTTGGTCGACACCACTGGTAGTCACGCTACGGTTTTTGTCGCCCCCGAGCAGCCTGCCATCATCAGCCAACTCGAAGCGACGACCAACCACCGGCTCAATCAAGTCGAATACCCCGCGACCGCCGCTCGATTCAACAGCGTTGGGCGACTCACGCAATTGGACCAGCTGCGATCCAACCGTGCATCGGGCGAGCACCTCGTCGCGGCGATGCTGCAGCCACCGTTGCGCAACAACGAATTCGAGATCGGCTTCGGCACTCTGTACACCGCCAACTATGAGCCCGCAGCCGGAACCGCCACATGGCATTGGCCCGAGACGTCATGGACGCGACGCTTCAACGACCCTGACGGTGTACGCACGGTGGAACTGGCCTCATGACCCGGCCCGTCACCTTCGACCCCAGATCCCGGCCATACTGACTCCGTGAGTCGAGAACCAACCGACATTGCGGCCGAGGCCCGCACCCTGCTGGATGCGCTTGCCAACAGCACCGACCCGATCGCCTTCGAAACCTTGCTCGGTCTCAGTCAGTACGTCGGCGAATGTCTGGGAATCTCAGCCCGAACCCTGGCGCAAGCCCAGTCCTGGAGCAGCGTTGCCGGTCTCGCCGGCACCACGAAACAGGCCGCCTGGGAGAGATGGCACCATTGACGCCTCCCCGCCGCACGAGCCACCCGAAGTCAGGCTGCCGACGTGACGCGGTAGACGTCGTAGACGCCCTCCACGCTGCGGACCACGTTGAGCACGTGGCCGAGATGCTTGGGGTCGCCCATCTCGAAGGTGAACCGGCTGATCGCGACGCGATCGTTGGACGTCGTCACCGACGCTGACAGGATGTTCACCTTCTCGTCGGCGAGCACCCGGGTGACGTCGGAGAGCAACCGGTGCCGGTCGAGCGCCTCGACCTGGATCGCGACCAGGAACACCGACGACGGCGACGGCGCCCACTGCACGTCGATGATGCGCTCTGACTGCTGCTCCAGCGACGCGGCGTTGGTGCAATCGGTGCGGTGCACACTCACCCCGCCGCCGCGCGTCACGAAGCCCATGATGTTGTCCCCGGGCACCGGCGTGCAGCACTTGGCGAGCTTGGTCAGCACCCCGGGCGCCCCCGGCACCGCGACCCCGACGTCGTCGCTGGTGCGCTGCCGCACCGGCATGGTCGCCGGCGTCGACCGCTCCGCCAGCTCGTCGGCGGCCTCGTCGTCGCCGCCGATCTGGGCGACCAGCCGCTGCACCACATGCCGGGCCGATACGTGCCCCTCGCCGACCGCGGTGTAGAGCGCCGACACGTCCAGGTAGCGCAACTCCCGCGCGAGCGCGGCCATGTTCTCGCCGTTCATCAAGCGCTGCAACGGAAGTCCGCCGCGGCGCACCTCGCGGGCGATCGCGTCCTTGCCGGACTCGAGTGCCTCCTCGCGGCGTTCCTTGGCGAACCACTGCCGGATCTTGGCCTTCGCCCGCGGCGACACCACGAACGTCTGCCAGTCCCGCGACGGGCCGGCATTCTGGGCCTTCGACGTGAAGACCTCGACCACTTCGCCGTTCTCGAGTTTGCGTTCCAGCGCGACCAGCCGGCCGTTGACCCGGGCCCCGATGCAGCGGTGACCCACCTCGGTGTGCACCGCGTAGGCGAAGTCCACCGGCGTCGACCCCGTCGGCAGCGTGACCACGTCCCCCTTGGGGGTGAACACGAAGATCTCCTGCACCGCGAGGTCGTAGCGCAGCGACTCGAGGAACTCCCCCGGGTCGGCGGCCTCCCGCTGCCAGTCGAGAAGCTGACGCATCCACGCCATGTCGTCGATCTCGGTGGCCACGTGTCCGCCGGGAGGGGTGTTGCGACCCTTGGCCTCCTTGTAGCGCCAGTGCGCGGCGATGCCGTACTCGGCGGTCTTGTGCATGTCGGTGGTGCGGATCTGCACCTCCAGCGGCTTGCCCTCAGGCCCGACGACCGTGGTGTGCAACGACTGGTACACCCCGAACCGCGGCTGGGCGATGTAGTCCTTGAACCGGCCGGCGATCGGCTGCCACAGCGAGTGCACCACGCCGACCGCGGCATAGCAGTCGCGCACTTCGTCGCACAGGATCCGCACGCCCACCAGGTCGTGGATGTCGTCGAAGTCGCGGCCCTTGACGATCATCTTCTGATAGATCGACCAGTAGTGCTTCGGCCTGCCCTCGACGACGGCGTTGATCTTCGAGGCGTTCAGCGTCGCGTTGATCTCGGCGCGCACCTTGGCCAGATAGGTGTCGCGCGACGGGGCCCGGTCGGCGACCAGCCGCACGATCTCCTCGTACTTCTTGGGATGCAGGATCGCGAACGACAGATCCTCCAACTCCCACTTGACCGTCGCCATGCCCAGCCGATGAGCAAGGGGCGCAATGACTTCCAGCGTCTCCCGGGCTTTGCGCGCCTGCTTCTCCGGCGGTAGGAACCGCATCGTGCGCATGTTGTGCAGCCGGTCGGCCACCTTGATCACCAGCACCCGCGGGTCGCGTGCCATCGCGATGATCATCTTGCGGATCGTCTCGCCCTCGGCCGCCGTGCCGAGGGCGACCTTGTCCAGCTTGGTCACGCCGTCGACGAGGTGGCCGACCTCGGTGCCGAACTCCTGGGTCAGCGCCTCCAGCGTGTAACCGGTGTCCTCGACGGTGTCGTGCAGCAGCGCGGCGATCAGCGTTGTGGTGTCCATCCCTAGCTCGGCCAGGATGTTCGCCACGGCCAGCGGGTGGGTGATGTAGGGGTCGCCGGACTTGCGCATTTGGTCGGCGTGGCGCTGCTCGGCGACCTCGTAGGCCTTCTGCAGCAGGGACAGGTCGGCTTTCGGGTAGATCTCCCGGTGCACCGCGACCAGCGGTTCGAGCACCGGATTGACGGTGCTGCGCTGTGAGGTCATCCGGCGGGCCAGCCGGGCACGGACCCGGCGCGACGCACTCGTCGCGGCCTTGGACGCGTCCGGGCGCGGCAGCTCCATCGGCTGGGTCTCCGGACCGGCCGCCACGGCGGGAGAAGCCTGGCCCGCACGGGGATCTGCCTGGATCTCGCCGGCCATGCTCACCTCCGCTGACTGCTCGCTGTTGGCAGGATATCCGCTCACACGGTGTACAAGGCGGTGACGGGCAGCGGATCCAGAACCGCCCGCCCGCCGAGTGCTGCCAACTCCAGCATCACCACCGCACCGGTCACCGTCGCGCCCGCCGCCTTGAGCAACTGATGGGTGGCCGCCAGTGTTCCCCCGGTGGCCAGCACGTCGTCGATCACCACGATCGAGCGACCGGCCAGTTCCACGCCGTCGGCGGGGACCTCCAGCGTCGCCGTGCCGTATTCGAGCGTGTAGGTCTCGCTGAGCACCGGCGGCGGCAGCTTGCCGCCCTTGCGGACCGCGAGCACCCCGATGCCGAGTGAGACCGCGACCGCACCGCCGAGCAGGAATCCGCGGGCGTCCACCCCGGCGACGAGGTCGGCGCCGCGGGCGATGTCGGCGATCGCGTCGCTGACCGCGGCCAGCCCGCCCGCGTCGGCCAGCACCGGCGTCAGATCCTTGAACAGGACGCCCGGTTCGGGGAAGTCGGGCACCTCGCGCAGCAGCGACGCGATCACCTGGCCGACCTCGCGCGTGTCGCTCACTGGCTCAGCTTCCATCGGTCCATATTCCATCCCGCGCCCCAGCGCGTCGGATTGCCGCTCACCGCATACATCTTCGTCGATGCCAGCAGAGTCCGCTGCTGACGGTACAGCGGCAGCGTGGGCATGTCGCCCCACAGGATCGGGCCCGCCTCGGCGAGCAGCCGGGCCAGTTCCTTGGGGTCGGAGGTCACTGCGAGCGTCGAGATGATGCCGTCGATGCGCTCGTTGGCATAGCGCGGCAGATTGTTGCCGTTGCCGCTGTGCAGGGTGTAGGCGTCCATCGCAGAGGATCCGGTGGACCCGCTGCCCGCCGCACCGCCGGTGCTCGCGATCAGCACGTCGATCTCGTTGTTGCGCAACGACAGTGGGCCGGTGTTCTCCCCCGCCACGTCCTGGACGCTGATCCCTGCGGGTCCGCAGGACTTCGCCATCGCACCCACGGTGGCGGCCAGCCGGGCGTTGGGCGTCTGGTAGCCGATGCGCACGGTCAGCGGCTGGTTGCCCAGCGCGGCCCGCGCCGCGTCGGGGTTGGCGACCGCGAACTCGTTGACCTGCGGGGTGGCCTCCGCCGCCGAGTAGGCGTCCTCGCTCGCGGGGTTCAACCGCGCATTGGCCGGGGACACCGAGGCGTTGCGCGCGATGACGTCGCGCGGGGTGCACAGGGCGAGCGCCCGGCGGGCGGGCACGGCGGCCAGCGGCCCCTGCGGGGCGAAGATGAGCTGTTCCACGCCGGCCGACGGCGAGTCGGTGCGCGTGTAGTCGTCGGGCAGGTTCAGCGTTCCCGACGATCCGGCGGCGATGTCGACGACGTCGAAGGCGCCTTCGTTGACTCGGTCCTGCAGATCCGCGCTGCGCGGCCACACGGTCACCTTGGCCGTGACCGGCTTTGTGCCCCACCACTTGTCGTTGGCCACCAGCACCACCGCGCCGTCGCCGGTCACGGCGTCGATGCGGTAGGGCCCCGAGGACGGGAAGCGTTTGAGATCCAGGTCCGGGGACAGGTTCCAGGTGTTGTTCCACACCTGCGCGATCCGCTCGACCACCGGGCCGTCATTGCTCAGCAGCGCCGTCGTGACGCCGCCGTCACCCAGGCCGAGCTCGTCTGCGATGACGTGCGACGGCATCATCGAGGTGGCGGCGAACAGCTGCCCGTAATCGGTGAACCCGCGGTCCTGGGCGAACGAGACGCGCGCCTTCTTCTGGCCCGGCGTGCAGTCCACGGTCGCGATGTCGGTGTAGCCGGCCCGGCTGGCCGCGTCGAACGACGGGAACCGGCCGGACTGCGATGCCCACGCCAGCACCATGTCATCGCACGTGATGGGTTTGCCGTCGGAGTAGACGGCCTCGGGTTTGATCTCGTAGTCGAGCACCAGCGGGCTGCGGCCGACCACCGAGATCGTGCCGAAGTCGTGGTCGCCGACGATCTGGCCGTCCGGACCGTGGTAGTTGAAGCCGGTGAGCACCCGCGCGAACGCCTGCGGCCCGCCCGAGGCCGCGCCGGCCACGGTGTTGGTGTTGTACGTGATCAGCGTGCCGTCCACGGCGTAGTCGACCGAATCGGCCGCGCCCTGCGAGCACGAGGTCAGGCCGAGGGCGCCGACGACGGCGAGCACGGCCGCGAGGACAGTGACGTGCCGCGCACGGGTGCGGTGGGCCATCGGACCTACCGCTCCCTAGCGCTTTCCGGTGCTTCGCTTACCCGACGGGCGGCCCGTCCGGCTCGAGGTCGGCCGCACCGGCCGGGCACCCGGGGCGGGCTTGGCCGCCGGCGGACCGGCGGGCGCGGTGACCGTGGCCGGCTCGACGTCGCGCGGCTGCTCCGCGTCGTCGACGAACGTCGCCCCCGCGCCGGCCGCCTTGGCCGCGGTGGTCTTGCGCCGATTGAGAACCCGCCGGGTGTGCTTGCTGACCAGGTCGGTGCGTTCCCGGAGGCTGACCAGCAGTGGAGTGGCGAAGAAGATCGACGAGTAGGTGCCGACGATCACGCCGACGAGCTGGACGAGCGCCAGGTCCATCAGCGTGCCCACCCCGAGCAGCCACACCGCGATGACCATCAGCGCGATGATCGGCAGCACCGAGATCAAGCTGGTGTTGATCGACCGCATGAACGTCTGGTTCACCGCGAGGTTGGCCTGTTCGGCGAAGGTTCGCCGGGTGGTGTGCTCGAACCCCTCGGTGTTCTCCTCCACCTTGTCGAACACGATGACCGTGTCGTACAGGGAGAAGCCGAGGATGGTCAGCAGGCCGATCACCGTCGCCGGTGTCACCTCGAAACCGACCAGCGCGTACACGCCCGCGGTCACCACGAGGTCGAACACCAGCGTCAACAGTGCGGCGATCGCCATGTACCGCTCGTAGCGCACCGTGATGTAGATGGCGGCCAACACGAGGAACACCACCAGCGCGATCAGCGCCTTCTGGGTGATCTGGCCACCCCAGGTCTCCGAGACCGCGGAGTCGCTGATCACCTGCTTGCTCGGCTGCCCGTCGGAGCCCTTCGGCTGGAACGAGTCGAACAGCGCGGTCCGCAGCTCCTCGGTCTCGGCGTTGCTCAGCGTCTCCGACCGGATCTGGAAGGTCGCGGAGCCGCCGCTGCCGACGACCACCACCGACTCCGGCGGCTTGCCGATCGTGTCGTTGAACACCGTCTCGACCTGCGAGGCGGTCGCCTGACCGTCACCGCGCGGGAAGGACACCTTGGTGCCGCCCTCGAAGTCGATACCGAAGGTGAAGCCGCGCAACACGATCGCCCCGACGGCGATCGCGACGATGACCGCGCTGAAGCCGTACCAGAACTTGCGCCGCCCGATCACCTCGAAGGCGCCGGTACCGGTGTAGAGGCGGACGAAGAAGCCGTGCTTGGGCGCGTCGGCCGCGCCGGCCTCCAGGTCGGGCGCCTCGAGCGCCGTCGACTCCTCGGTGTCGTTGCGTGAACTGCTGCGTGCCATGAGCTATCCCCGTCCCGCCGCGTGTGCGGCCGCTCGGCGTTCGCGTGCGATCTGCTGGACGGCGCCGAGACCGTTGAGCGACGGCTTGGCCATCGTCGGCGACTTCGAGGCGAAGTACAGCAACGGCCAGGTCACCAGGAAGACCACCACCACGTCGAGGATCGTGGTCAGCCCCAGGGTGAACGCGAAGCCCTTCACCTGGCCGACGGCCAGGAAGTACAGCACCGCGGCGGCCAGGAACGTCACCGCGTTGCCCGACATGATCGTCTTGCGGGCACGCGCCCAGCCTCGCGGCACCGCCGACCGGAACGAACGACCCTCGCGGATCTCGTCCTTGATGCGTTCGAAGAACACCACGAACGAGTCCGCCGTGGTGCCGATGCCGATGATCAGACCGGCGATACCGGCCAGGTCCAGCGTGTAGTTGATGTAGCGGCCCAGCAGCACCAGGATCGCGAAAACCATGGCGCCGGACGCCACCAGCGACAGCGCCACCAGCAGGCCGAGCACTCGGTAATACAGCAACGAATAGATCAGCACCGCGATGAGACCGACCGCGCCGGCGATCAGGCCGGCCCGCAACGACGACAGGCCCAGCGTCGCCGAGACGGTCTCGGCCTCGGAGGACTCGAACGACAGCGGCAGCGAGCCGTACTTGAGCACGTTGGCGAGTTCGCGCGCGGTGTCGGCGGTGAACTGCCCGGTGATCTGCGTGCGACCGCCCGGGATCGCCTCCTGGATCTGCGGGGCGCTGACCACCTTTGAGTCGAGCACGAACGCAGTCTGGGTGCCGACGTTGGCCGCGGTGAAGTCCGCCCACGTCTTGGAGGCGTCGCTCTTGAACTCGACGTCGACCACGTACTCGCCGCGCTGCTGGTCCAGCCCCGAGGTGGCGTTGGCGATGCCCTCACCACTGATGATCGACTTGTCCAGCAGGTACACCTCTTTGCCGTCCTGCGAACACGTCACCAGCGGCAGGTTCGGGTCGTCGTTGCCGGCCAGCACGTCGTCCTGACCGCAGCGGGTCGCCTGGAACTGCAGCGCGAGGATCTGGATCGCCTGCTCCGAACTCTGCCGCAGCCGCTTCTCGTCCTGGATCCGCTGGGCCAGCGGGACGTTCTTGTCCCCCGGCGCGGGCGGCGGCGACGTGCCCGGCGCCGGTGCCGGCGCGGGGCTCGGGCTCGGGCTGGGTGCAGGCTGCTGCGGGAAGGGACGCGGCTGTGGCGCGGGGGCCCCGCCGGCCGGTGCGCCCGGCGCCGGTTCCTCGACGGGAGGCAGGCCGGGGATGTCCGCGTCCGGCGCCCCGCCGGGGGCAACGGCGCCCGGCGGAAGACCGGGAATCGCCGCGCCCGGCGGAAGACCGGGTGCGCCGCCCGGCGGCACCCCGGGGGCACCCGGTGGCGCACCGGCCGGTCCGGCCTGTTCGGCCGGGGCGGCCCCCGCGGCCGGGATCGAGTGGATGACGGGCCGGATGTAGAGGCGTGCCGTCTGACCCAGGTTGCGGGCCTCGCTGCTGTCGTTGCCCGGAACGGTGATCACCAGGTTCTGCCCGTCGATGATCACCTCGGACCCGGACACGCCCAGACCGTCCACGCGGGCACTGATGATCTGCTGCGCCTGGTTGAGCGCGTCGCGCGACGGGGGTGAGCCGTCGGGGGTGCGCGCGGTCAGCGTCACGCGGGTGCCACCCTGCAGATCGATGCCCAGCTTGGGGTCGGCCTTCTTGTCCCCGGTCAGGAACACCAGCAGGTACGCACCGATCAGCAATGCCAGGAACAGGGCCAGGTAGCGGCCAGCATGCACCGGCGTCGAAGACGAAGCCACGTCTTTACAGTCTCCTCGAGGTCAGTTCGTCACGTACCGCGACGGTGCGCAGTGACCCGCAAAGGGTACGTGCTGGGCCTGAGGCCTCAGCTGTCAGTCTTGGTGTTGGGCCGATCCGTCAGCTCGGTGGCCCCCGACGGCGACTCGAGGTCGTCGCTGTCGTCCACGTCGTCGGCCTCGTCGACGTCATCGACGACGCGGTCGCGCACGGCGAGCTTCATCCACGTCGTCACCACGCCGGGAGCGATCTCCAGGTCGACCTCGTCGTCGGTGATCGCGGTGATGGTGCCGCGCAGACCGGAGGTGGTGTGGACCTCGTCGCCCACGGTCAGCGAGTTGTGCAGGTCGATGGTCGCCTGCATCGCTTTCTTCTGACGACGGGACGCGAAGTACATGAACGCGCCCATGATGATGAGCAGAGGCAGGAAGACGACCAGATCCATGGCAGCAGTGTCTTTTCTTTTTCGTATCGGTCTGTGTCCGGACGGCCCCGCCGAACACGGTCGGAGGGCTCCCGGCATGAAGGAATTCGTTGACCAGTGTGCCATTGCGGCCGTTCAGAGCCACCTCCCCCGTCGCACAGAGGCCGCCGACCCACGGATTTCGTTGCGACACACCAGGCTGGCCACTGATCCCGGCTGGAACGCCCCTGCTTCTCGACGGATCGCTGGTGCGACCGACTAGGCTCGGACCGTATCGCGGCAATCGTCAAGGAGGTCCCCCGTGAGCGCTCTCGAACAGAGCCGCCACCTCGCCACCGCCATCCCCGGCCCCCGGTCGCAGGAGCTGATCACGCGCAAGAAGGCCTCGGTGGCGAGCGGCGTCGGCAACACCATGCCCGTCTACGCGGCCCGCGCGTTCGGCGGCATCGTCGAGGACGTCGACGGCAACCGGCTGATCGATCTGGGCTCCGGGATCGCGGTGACCACGGTCGGCAACGCCTCGCCGCGGGTCGTCGAGGCGGTCCGCGAGCAGGTGGCCAACTTCACCCACACGTGCTTCATGGTGACGCCCTACGAGGGATACGTCGCGGTCGCCGAGGCCCTCAACCGGCTCACCCCCGGTGACGGCGACAAGCGCTCGGCGCTGTTCAACTCCGGATCCGAGGCCGTCGAGAACGCCATCAAGATCGCACGGGTCTACACCGGTAAGCAGGCCGTGGTGTCGTTCGACCACGCCTACCACGGCCGCACGAACCTGACGATGGCGCTGACGGCGAAGTCGATGCCCTACAAGCACGGTTTCGGGCCGTTCGCCCCGGAGATCTACCGTGCCCCGCTGTCCTATCCGTTCCGCGACGCGGAGTTCGGGGGCAAGGAGCTGGCCACCGACGGCGAGCTGGCCGCGCGCCGGGCGATCACGATGATGGACAAGCAGGTGGGTGCGGAGAACCTGGCCGCGGTCATCATCGAGCCCATCCAGGGTGAGGGCGGGTTCATCGTGCCGGCCGAGGGCTTTCTGCCCACGCTGCTGCAGTGGTGCCGAGACAACGACGTGGTGTTCATCGCCGACGAGGTGCAGACCGGCTTCGCCCGCACCGGCGCGATGTTCGCCTGCGAGCACGAGGGCATCGTCCCGGACCTGATCGTCACGGCCAAGGGCATCGCCGGCGGCATGCCGCTGTCCGCGGTGACGGGTCCGGCGTCGATCATGGACGCGCCCCACGTCGGCGGGCTGGGCGGCACGTACGGCGGCAACCCGGTGGCGTGCGCGGCCGCACTGGCCACGATCGCCACGATCGAGGACGACGGGCTGGTGGCCCGCGCCGCACACATCGAGTCGCTGATGAAGGACAAGCTCGGCCGGATGCAGGCCGAGGACGACCGGATCGGCGACGTGCGCGGCCGCGGGGCCATGATCGCCGTGGAGCTGGTCAAGTCCGGCACCCTCGAACCCGACGCCGAGCTGACCAAGAAGCTGAGCACGGCCGCACACCAGGCCGGCGTGATCGTGCTGACGTGCGGCACCTTCGGCAATGTGCTGCGGTTCCTGCCGCCGCTGACCATCAGCGACGAGTTGCTCCTCGAAGCTCTCGACATTCTCGAGCTGATCCTGCGCGATCTGTGACGACCGTCAGGAACTTCATCGGCGGGGAACTCGTCGACTCCGAGAGCGGCGCGACCATGCCGCTGGTCGACCCCAGCACCGGTGAGCGGTACGGCACCGCGCCGATCTCCAACGAAGCCGACATCGACAAGGCCTACGCCGCCGCGGCGGCGGCGTTCACGGAGTGGAAGAAGACCACCCCGTCACAGCGGCAGAAGGCGCTGCTGGACTTCGCCGACGAGGTGGAGAAGGCAGCCGGCGATCTCGTGGAGGCCGAGGGGCGCAACACCGGCAAGCCGCACCACGTCACCGCGGCCGAGGAGATCCCTCCGATGGTCGACCAGATCCGGTTCTTCGCGGGGGCGGCGCGCGTGCTGGAGGGCAAGTCGGCAGGCGAGTACATGGCCGACCACACGTCGTGGATCCGCCGCGAGCCGGTCGGCGTGATCGGTCAGGTGGCGCCGTGGAACTACCCGATGATGATGGCGATCTGGAAGATCTGCCCGGCCATCGCGGCGGGCAACACCGTGGTGATCAAACCCAGCGACACCACCCCGGTGACGACGGTGATGCTGGCCGAGTTGGCGGCCAGGCACCTGCCCGCCGGCGTGCTCAACGTGGTCACCGGTGACCGGGTCACCGGCGCCAATCTCGTCGCGCATCCGACGCCGCAGATGGTCTCGATCACCGGATCGGTCGCGGCGGGCAAGGCGGTCGCGGTCAGCGCCGGCGGCCACCTCAAGCGCACCCACCTCGAGCTGGGCGGCAAGGCGCCGGTGATCGTGTTCGACGACGCCGATCTCGGAGCGGCGGCCGAGGGCATCGCGACGGCGGCCTACTTCAACGCCGGACAGGACTGCACCGCGGCCACCCGCGTGTTGGCGTCGGCGTCGGTCGCCGCGGACCTGACCGCCGCGCTCGCCGAGCAGGCCAAGGGCGCGACGACGACGTTCGGCCGGCCCGCCGGCGACGAGGACGCGTGGGTGCCGCCGGTGAACAACGTGCAGCAGATGGAGCGGGTGCTCTCCTTCTTCGCCGACGTGCCGTCGCACGCCACGGTCGCTGTGGGCGGAAACCGCCAGGGAGACAAGGGTTTCTATGTGGAGCCGACGGTGATCGGCGGCCTGCGCCAAGACGACCGGCTGATCCGGCATGAGATCTTCGGCCCCGTGATCACCGTGCAGTCGTTCTCCGACGAGGAGCAGGCGCTCGGTTGGGCCAACGGCGTCGAGTACGGGTTGGCGTCGTCAGTCTGGACCAGGGACGTCTCGCGGGCGCTTCGGGTGTCGGCTGCACTGGACTTCGGCTGCGTGTGGATCAACACCCACATCCCGCTGGTCGCCGAGATGCCGCACGGGGGCTTCAAGTCCTCCGGCCACGGCAAGGACCTGTCGATGTACGGACTCGAGGACTACACGCGCATCAAGCACGTGATGGCATACACCGGCTGAGAACGCGTCAGAAGCGGAGCCACGTCTCAACCGACAGCCAAGTGTGACCTGAGACACCAAATGCGCTGCGGTAAACCAGCTTTCCCGCGCCAACATGGCGATTCACAGCATGTTGACAGCGCCGGTGGGCCGTTTATCGGAATAAGCTTAGTTTTACTAACGTAGTTTCCTCCGTGGGCGCAACGCAGCGTCCCGCAACCGACGATTTTTTCTTGCGAGGACTTCTGATGCCGACTGAAACCCGCGACGAGCGGCTCGCCCGCCGCATCGCCGACTTGCACGCCACCGATCCGGAATTCGCCGCCGCCACCCCGGATGACGCCATCTCCCACGCCATCGACCAGCCGGGAGTACGCCTTCCCGAGATCATGGCCACCGTGCTCGACGGCTACGCCGCGCGGCCCGCGCTGGGGCAACGCGCCGTGCGCTTCGTCAGCGATCCGCAGACCGGACGCACCTCCGCCGAACTCCTCCCCCGATTCGACACCATCACCTACGCCGAACTGTCCGCCCGGGTACACGCCCTGATGAACACCCTCACCGACGTCGCACCCGGTGACCGCGTCGCGCTGCTGGGCTTCACCAGCGTGGACTACACGATCATCGACATGGCCCTGGCGCTGTGCGGCGCGGTGTCCGTTCCGCTGCAGACGAGTGCGCCGGCCGCGACGCTGAAGCCCATCATCGCCGAGACCGAACCCGCGATCATCGCCTCGGCGGTCGACCATCTCGCCGACGCCGTGGACCTCGCGCGCGACGCCCACACGGTGCGCCGCGTCATCGTCTTCGATCACCGGGCCGAGGTCGACGATCACCGCGACGCCCTCGCCGACGCCCGCACCCGTCTGACCGACGGCGGCCGCGCGATCGAGGTGCTCACCTTCTCCGAGGTGCTCGAGAGCGGCGCGACTCTGCCTGCGGCGCAACCGTTCTCCTCACCCGAGGACGATCCGCTGACACTACTGATCTACACCTCCGGCAGCACCGGCGCCCCCAAGGGCGCCATGTATCCCGAGCGTCTGGTCGCCGGCGCGTGGCGCCGGTCGGGGCGGTCGACATGGGGCGGCGAGCAGGCCACGGCGTCGATCACGCTGAACTTCCTGCCGATGAGCCACATGATGGGCCGCGGCCTGCTCTACGGCACCCTGGGAGCCGGCGGAACGGCGTATTTCGCTGCGCGCAGCGACCTTTCGACCTTCCTCGAGGACCTCGCCCTGGTCCGGCCCACGCAGTTGACCTTCGTGCCGCGCATCTGGGACACCATCTTCGCCGAGGTCGCCAAGGAACTGGAGCGCCGAGCGGACGGGGAGGCCGAGGTCTACGCCGATCTCCGCAGCAGCATGCTGGGCGGCCGCTACGTGATGTCGATGACGGGATCGGCGCCGCTGTCGCCGGAGATGCGCTCGTTCGTCGAGTCCTTCCTCGACCTGCATCTGATCGATGGATACGGCTCGACCGAAGCCGGCGCGGTGTTCGTCGACGGCGAGGTGCAGCGCCCGCCGGTCATCGACTACAAGCTCGTCGACGTCCCCGATCTGGGCTACTTCACCACCGACCGCCCCCATCCCCGTGGTGAGCTGCTGGTCAAGTCCGAGACTGTTCCCCGGGTACTACCGGCGGCCCGAGATCACCGCCGAGATGTTCGACGAGGACGGTTTCTACCGCACCGGCGACGTCGTCGCCGAGACCGGACCCGATCGGCTGGTGTACCTCGACCGCCGCAACAACGTGTTGAAGCTCTCCCAGGGCGAGTTCGTCACCGTCTCCAAGCTCGAAGCGGTGTTCGGCGACAGCCCGCTGATCCGGCAGATCTACCTCTACGGCAACAGCTCCCGGTCCTACCTGTTGGCCGTCGTCGTGCCGACCGAGGACGTCAACGGCCGCGACGACGCCAAATCCCTGATCGGCGAGTCACTTCTGGACATCGCCAAGACGGCGGGCCTGCAGTCCTACGAGATCCCCCGCGACTTCCTGATCGAGACCACGCCGTTCACGCTGGAGAACGGCATGCTCACCGGGATCCGGAAGCTGGCCAGGCCGAAGCTGAAAGAGCGCTACGGCGATCGCCTCGAGGCGCTCTACGCCGAGCTGGCCGAGGGCCAGGCCGACGAACTGCGCGCGCTGCGTCAGGACGGCGCCACGCGTCCGGTCCTCGAGACCGTCGGCCGTGCGGCCGGCGCCCTGCTGGGCACGGCGGCCACCGACGTGCAACCCGACGCACACTTCACCGATCTCGGCGGAGACTCGTTGTCGGCGCTGACCTTCGGCAACCTGCTGCGCGACATCTTCGATGTCGAGGTTCCGGTCGGTGTGATCGTCAGCCCGGCCAACGATCTGGCTGGGCTGGCGGCCTACATCGAGACACAGCGCCAACCCGGCGCGAAGCGACCCACCTTCGCCTCGGTGCACGGCGCGGACGCCACCGAAGCGCACGCCCGTGAATTGACGCTGGACAGGTTCATCGATGCCGAGACACTGGCTGCCGCACCGTCGCTGCCCGGCCCGAGCTCAGAGGTCCGGACAGTCCTGCTGACCGGCGCCACCGGCTTCCTCGGCCGGTATCTGGCGCTGGAGTGGCTGGAACGGATGGATCTGGTCGACGGCACGGTGATCTGCCTGGTGCGCGCCAAGGACGACGACGCCGCACGGGCCCGGCTCGACGCCACGTTCGACACCGGCGACGTAAAGCTCCTCGCGCACTACCGGGCGCTCGCCGCCGACCACCTCGAGGTGATCGCCGGAGACAAGGGCGAGGCCGACCTCGGGCTCGACCCCGCGGTCTGGCAGCGGCTCGCCGACACGGTCGATCTGATCGTGGACCCGGCGGCACTGGTCAACCATGTGCTGCCCTACAGCCAGCTGTTCGGACCCAACGCCGTCGGCACCGCCGAGCTGATCCGCATGGCGCTGACCACCCGGCAGAAGCCGTTCGCCTACGTCTCGACCATCGGTGTCGGCGCGGGCATCGAGCCGGGCCGGTTCGTCGAGGACGGCGACATCCGGCAGATCAGTGCGACCCGGCGGGTCGACGACAGTTACGCCAACGGCTACGGCAACAGCAAGTGGGCCGGTGAGGTGTTGCTGCGCGAGGCCCACGACCTGTGCGGGCTGCCGGTGTCGGTGTTCCGCTGCGACATGATCCTGGCCGACACCACCTACGCCGGCCAGCTCAATCTGCCGGACATGTTCACCCGGCTGATGTTCAGCCTGGTCGCGACCGGCGTCGCCCCCGAGTCGTTCTATCAACTCGGCGACGACGGCAGCCGCCCGCGGGCGCACTACGACGGGCTCCCGGTCGAGTTCATCGCCGAGGCGATCTCGACCCTCGGCGCCGCCGTGGGAGAGGACTCGGACAGCGGGTTCGAGACCTATCACGTGATGAACCCCTACGACGACGGAATCGGGCTCGATGAGTTCGTCGACTGGCTGATCGAGGCGGGCTACCCGGTGCAGCGCATCGGCGACTACGCCACCTGGCTGCAGAGATTCACCGCGGCGATCAACGCCCTCCCCGAGCGCAAGCGACAGGCGTCACTGCTGCCGCTTCTGCACAACTACCAGCACCCGGAGTTCCCGATCCGGGGCTCCATCGCGCCGACGGATCGGTTCCGGACGGCGGTGCAGGAGGCCAAGATCGGGCCGGACAAGGACATCCCGCACGTGACGCGCGAGGTCGTCGTCAAGTACGTCACCGACCTCGAACTGCTCGGGCTGCTCTGACGGTCAGTGGTGCGTCAGGGTGCGGTCGCGGCGGCCACGGAACATGTTGCGCAGGCCGCGCCGACGCGGTGCCCGCTGCTGCTGCGGATCGATCACCTCGGTGGGTGTTCCGCCCACCGGAGTGGTCGCCGTCGCGGGAGCGGTGTGGGTCACGGGCACCGGACCTGTGTGCGCCGGCGTGTCGACGGCGGCGGCCCGGCCGACGTATTCGACGTCGCGGACACTGCGCACCGACACCCGGCCCAACGCGAGAGCGCCGAGGAAGATGATCAGCGCACCCAAGCCGTAGAAGTAGGTCAGGTCCAGCCAGACCCGCTTGGTCTCCTCCGACGCCACCGGGGAGCCGGCATCGCCGAGCCCGAGGGGACCGGCCAGCGCGCGGCCGATCACGAACCATGCGCCGGCCGCCACGGTCAGCCACCCACCCAGCATCGCGGTCGCGCGGTTACGGGAGGTCATCAGCAGCAGGCCGCCGATGACGGTGACGACACCGGGCAACACCTCGAGCCAACCTCGGCCGGTGGTCCAGATCCACGGCTGATCCGGGGTGAAGGCGAAGTCGAAGTTCGGCCCGATGAACGGGATGAGCGCACCCCAGATCCCGAGCAGAACGAGTAGGAGACCACTCGCCGCGCCGCGGCTGCGGGCGATGGTCATGCGGCCGCCCCGGGGGCGGTCCGCGCGCTGAGATCCGATCATGATGCCTCCTTGTGACGTGCGCACAGGAGTACCCCGGCGACAGCGGGCGTAATCGACGGCCGGGTCACCCGCCCCGGCGCACCGCGTCGACCACCCGCAGGATGGCGTCTGCCACCGCGGCGGGCTGGTACAGCATCACGTTGTGACCGCTGCCGGGCACGACCTCCGGCGCGGTGCCCAACGCAGCCGCCAGCATCTCGTTGGCCGTGTGGACCTGCGCCTGCGTGTAGTTGTCCGGGGTGAGCTGCTCGGGCGGCGGAAACCGGTCGGCGATCAGCACAGCGGCGGGTACCCGCGGCAACGGCGGAGCGGCGGCGACCTGCGCGAACGACTGCTCCATCAGGACGCCTTCGCTGTCCGGGCCCTTGTCGCGGGAATCGGCGAAGAACGCGGCGTTCTGCGCGGGAGTGCCCACGCCAGGGAGGAACTCCGAGGTCGGCTCGGCGAACACCAACCCGGCGACGAGGTCCGGGTGCTCGCGGGCCAGGAGGTCCAGGACGAGCCCGCCGTAGGAGTGCGCCACGAACACCAGCGGCTCGGGCAGGTCCGCGGCCGAGATCAGCGCGACGACGTCGTCGACATCCTGCTGCGCGGTGTGCGGTTGCGGCACCGCGGTGGAACGGTGCGCGCCGTCCGGGCGGGTGCCGGGCCGGTCGTACGCGCACACCCGGGTCGTGCGGGCCACCGTCGGCTGGGTGGCCGCGGCACTGGCGACCAGCTGCGCCCGGTCGATGACATCGAAGGACGACGATCGGACCGGGTCGTCGGTGGGGACCACGTAGTTCCACACCTCGGCGTAGCTGCCCAGGCCGGGAATGACGAACACGGTCGGGCTGCCGTCACCCTGACAGTCCAGGAACAGCGTGCGCCCGCCGCCGATGTCGACCGGACCGGGCCGGGCGTCGCCGGGATCACCCGAGGCCCGGGCACATCCGGGCATCGAGAGCAGCAGCGCCACCAGCGCGGCGATCCGGCGCCACGTCACCTGCGTGACGCTACAGCGCCCCGTCCACCACCAGCAGCACTATCGCGATCAGCGGCAAGGTGCCCTGGATGACGGCCGCGCGGGCCTTGTCACGAGCGGCGACGAGCAGCACGACGGCCGCTGCCAGCATCGATCCCAGCCCGGCATAGAGCAGGGCCGCGCCGACGGCGTGCGCTCCGAGCGCGGTCGCGACGATGCCCGCGCCCGTCACGATCGCCAGAAAAAGGTTGTAGAAGCCCTGGTTGAAGGCCAGCAGGCGGGTGGTCTGGGCCTCCTCCTCCGTGGTGCCGAACACCGCACGGGTGCGCGGCGACGTCCACGTGAAGGACTCCATCACGAAGATGTAGACGTGCAGCAGCGCGGCCAGCGCGGCGACGATCAGGGAAACGGTGGTCATCACCCGAACAATCCTTGCTGACCAAGGCCGATGACGCCGCTGGGCGGGGTCATTCCCAGATGCGTCCAGGCCAGGGCCGTCGCCACCCGGCCCCGCGGCGTGCGCGCGATCATGCCGGCGCGCACCAGGAACGGCTCGCACACCTCCTCGACCGTGGTGGCCTCTTCTCCCACCGCCACCGCGAGCGTCGACACCCCCACCGGTCCGCCGCCGAAGCTGCGGGTCAGCGCCGAGAGCACGGCCCGGTCGAGCCGGTCCAGCCCGAGCTCGTCGACGTCGTAGACCTCCAACGCGTACTTGGCGATGTCGCGGGTGATCACCCCGTCGGCACGGACCTCGGCGTAGTCACGCACCCGGCGGAGCAGCCGGTTGGCGATGCGCGGCGTGCCGCGGGAGCGCCGGGCGATCTCAGCGCCGGCGTCGGCGCCCAGCTCGATGCCCAGGATGCCTGCCGAGCGGGTCAGCACCCGCTCCAGTTCCGACGGTTCGTAGAAGTCCATGTGCGCGGTGAAGCCGAACCGGTCCCGCAACGGTCCGGTCAGCGCGCCCGACCGGGTGGTTGCACCGACGAGCGTGAACGGCGCGACCTCCAGAGGAATCGACGTCGCGCCCGGGCCCTTGCCCACGACGACGTCGACGCGGAAGTCCTCCATCGCGAGGTAGAGCATCTCCTCGGCCGGGCGTGCGATGCGGTGGATCTCGTCGATGAACAACACGTCGTGCTCGACGAGATTGGACAGCATCGCGGCCAGATCACCGGCCCGTTCCAGCGCGGGGCCGGACGTCACGCGCAGCGACGAACCGAGCTCGGCCGCGATGATCATCGCCAGCGACGTCTTGCCCAGCCCCGGCGGACCGGACAGCAGGATGTGGTCGGGCGTGCCTCCGCGGTTCTTGGCGCCCTCGATGACGAGCTGGAGCTGCTCGCGCACGCGGGGCTGGCCGATGAACTCCCCCAGCGACCGCGGCCGCAGGCTGGCGTCGATGTCGCCTTCGCCGACAGTCAGCGCCGCCGAAACCTCGCGCTCGGCGGACACCTCCGGGGGTTCGTCGTTTTCGAAGCGGCCCATCACTTCTTCCCCAGCATCGACAGCGCCGACCGCAGCGCACCGGAGGTCGTCGCCTCCGGATCGTTGGCGAGCACCTTGTCGGTGGCCTCCTCGGCCTGCTTCTGCGCGAACCCGAGGCCGACGAGCGCTTCGACCACCGGTCCGCGGATGCCGTATCCGCCGACCGCCGCGGTGCCCGCCGTCGGAGACGTACCGACCTTGTCACGCAGCGTCAGCACCAGCAGCTCGGCAGTCTTCTTGCCCACCTTCGGGATTCGCGTCAACGCGGTGACGTCACCGTCGCCGATCGCCGCCCGCAGGGTGGGCCCGTCGTACATGGCCAGCGCACCGAGCGCAATGCTCGGCCCGATCCCGGACACCCCGAGCAGGGTCAGGAACAGGTTCCGCGCGTCGGAGTCGGCGAACCCGTAGAGCGTCTGGGAGTCCTCCCGCACGATCATCGCGGTGATGAGCCGCGCCTCAGCGCCGCGTCGCAGGGTGGCCAGCGTCGCCGGGGTGGCCATCACCTTGTAGCCGACACCGGCGGCCTCGATCACCACGTGGTCCAGGGCAATGTCGAGCACCTCCCCGCGCACCGAGGCGATCACCGCGCGCTCCGCGACATCTTGGCGGCCTTCAGGGTGGCCTGGTACTTGCGGCGCTGTTCGGCCGCCATCTCCTCGGCGGCGGCCATGCGGGCGATCATCGGCGCGCGCCAGCAGTGGCAGATCGCAAGGGCCAGCGCGTCGGCGGCATCGGCGGGTGTCGGTTTCTGTTGCAGCGCAAGGATTCTCGTGACCATCTCGGTGACCTGGGCTTTGTCGGCGCGACCGTTCCCGGTGACGGCCGCCTTCACCTCGCTGGGCGTGTGGAAGTGCACGTCGATGTCGCGGCGGGCTGCGGCGAGCGCGATCACCCCGCCGGCCTGCGCGGTGCCCATCGCGGTATTGGCGTTCTGATTGGAGAACACCCGCTCGATCGCGATGACGTCGGGCATGTGGGTGTCCAACCAGTGTTCGACGGCATCGCTGATCGCGAGCAGCCGATGGGCCAACGGGTGCTCGGCCGGTGTGCGCACCACGTCGACGTCGAGGGCGATGACCTGGCGGCCGCGGCCACTCTGGATGACCGACAACCCGCACCGGGTCAGCCCGGGGTCGACTCCCATCACCCGCACGCCAGCCTCCTACAGAACATTTGTTCGAGAGCTTAGCTTCTGCCGCCGGCCTCACCTGGTAGAGACACGCCTGCGGTTGCGCGCACCAGAGGGACGGGTCAGCGTGCGGAAAGCAGTTCGGCGAGGTCACCGACGGTGGGCACCTTGCCGGCCACCACCACATCCTCGTCGACGACCAGGCCCGGAGTTCTCATCACGCCGTACCGCGCGATCTCGGCGTAGTCAGTGACGACCGAGATCTCGGCGTCCCGACCCAGTCGGCTGAGCGCCTGCCGCGTGCGCTCCTCGAGGGTGTGACAGTTGCGACAACCTGGTCCGAGGATCTTGATGATCATGGCGATTCCGTTCCGCGGTGGTGGCTGGGCGTCAGGTGACGACGTTGAACAGGACTCCGATGACCATGATTCCGGCGGTCACCGTACCGAAGAAGATCGCGAGCAGGGGCGGCTTCAGCACCCGGCGCAACATCACGGCCTGCGGGATGGACAACGCGATCGTGCTCATCGTGAACGCCATCACCGTGCCCAGCGACATGCCCTTGGCCCACAGCGCCTCCGCGATCGGGACGACACCGGCACCGTTGACATAGAGGGGCACGCCGGCCAACGTCGCCACCACGACCGCGAAGGGATTACCCGGCCCGGCGAAGCGCACGAAGAAATCTGCCGGCACCCATCCGTGGATCACGGCTCCGATGCCCACGCCGAGCAGGACCCACAACCACACGCTGCGCAGTATGTCCCGCGTCTCGCCGACCGCGGCGCCGACGCGTTCGGCGAGCGAGGGCACATGACCGTCGGCGCGTAACGCCGCCACCTTCGTGGCGAACACCGTCTCCTCGACCCATCGACTGAGGTCGAACCGCGAGAGTATCCAGCCGATGACGAAGGAGAGGACACCGCCGGCAGCCACGTACCAGGCTGCGATCTCCCAGCCGAACTGGTCGCCGATCATGATCGCCGCTATCTCGCTGATCAACGGCGACGACACGAGGAAGGTCAGCGTGATCGACAGCGGGATACCGGCAGCGACGAACCCGATGAACAGCGGAATGGAACTGCAGGAGCAGAACGGTGTCACAGCGCCGAGCACGACCGCCAGGACCAACCCCACGAACAGGCCACGTCCCTGTAGATAGTCCCTGGCCTTGTCCAGATCCAGGCTCGCGCGCAGCATCCCGACCACGAACATCAAGCCGGTCAAGAGCAGCAGGATCTTCACGGTGTCGTAGAGGAAGAAGTGCACCGCCCCGACAGCGCGGACGTGACGATCCAGGCCCAGCCAGCCCAGCAGGGCATCCCAGATGTACTCGTTGACGGCATAGGCGCCGACCCAGACGACCGCCGCGAGCAGGACGAGCCCCAGCGTCCGGGCGAGTTCCTGCGAACGCGTCGGCGGCTTCCGTGGAGACCCACCCCACGTCACGGTCGAAGCACGCCGAGGTCGGAGATACTCCATGGTTCGACCTTCGACCGTCCAGCGCGCCGTACGTAGGGTCGATCGTCCCCTCGTGCGGCGCGACCGGCCCTAACGGACGCGCTCCCGCACCGCCAGTATCGTCCCGCGATACTGCGGCGCGAGCACCCGTCCCGCCGCCCGCAGCGGCTCGACCGAGCGCAGCGTTCGGGCCATCACGAAGGCTCCTTCCAGACCGCCGATCACCGCCGTGGTGAGGTCACGGGCCTGGCCTTCGTCCACGCCGCGCGCGACGAAATAGGCGGTGCCGCCGGTGATCCAGCCGTCGAAGATCTCGCCGGCGGTCTGCCGGAGTTCCTCGACGGTGTCGGCCACCTCGGCCGCCACGCTGGCGACCGGGCACATGTTGACCAGTCCCGAGGCCGCCATGTCGTCGGCGGCCTGATCGAAGACCGCCTGGACCGCCTCGCCCAGGTCGGTGTGCGCATCGACGACGGCCGGGATCAGCAGGCCGTACGCGGCGCCGGCATTGGCGAGTGCCTCCCGGGCGATCTGGACCTTGCCCCCGCGGAAGTGGTGGTAGAGCGAGCCGATCGGCGCCCCCGACGCATCGGCGATGTCCTTCATGGCCACTCCGGCGTAGCCGCGCCGGCGCATCAGCTCCGCGGCGGCGGTGAGGATGGATTCTCGAGTCGACCTTGCCATGGGCACCTCCTCGGTGTCACGCTAGAGCATACGTTCTAGAATCGTCATTCTAGTGGAGGGCACATGAAGTCAGTCGAGATCGCCGCCGGGACCGTGCAGTACCGGGAGGAGGGCGATCCAGCCGGACCGCCGGTGGTGCTGCTGCACGGACTGCTGATGAACGACGCGCAGTGGGATCCGGCGCTGCCGCATCTTCCAGGCGGTTACCGCTACCTGCTGCCGGTGCTGCCGATGGGCGGGCACCGCGTTCCGATGCGCCCGGACGCCGACCTGACGCTGCCGGGGATGGTCGGCATCGTCGCCGATGTCCTCGACGCGCTGGACCTGACCGACGTCACCCTCGTCGTCACGGACTGGGGCGGCCCGCTGTTCTTGACCGACGCCGGCCGCGACAAGCGGGTGTCGCGTCTGGTGATCTGCCCGTCGGAGGCGTTCGACAACTTCCCGCCCGGCCTGCCCGGCAAGATCGCGTGGCTGGCCGGCCGTAGCACCGCCACGGTGTGGCTGGCGATGCGCCAACTGCGGGTCGGTCGGCTGCGCCGGCAGCGACTGATGTTCGGGATGATGGCCAAACACCCCGTGCCGCAGGCGGTCGTCGAGCAATGGGTGGCCGCCGGCCTGGCCGACCGGGCGGTTCGCCGTGACCTGGTCAAGTACTGCCGCACCCGGTTCGACAAGGCCGACCTGATCCGCGCGACGCAGCGGCTCGCGGAGTTCGACGGGCCGGCACTGGTGCTGTGGTCGGACAATCCGGTGATGCCGGCCGACCACGGACACCGCCTCGTCGAACTGCTGCCGCACGGCCGCCTCGCGATGATCGACGACGCCTACGTGCTGGTCATGCTGGACCAACCGGAGCGCACCGCCGCGGCGATCGGCGAGTTCCTGGGCGTCACCGCGGCCCGGTGACGGCGGCTTTCACCTCCGCCGCGAGATACTGAACGTCGCGTTCAGTGCACGACCAGCGGAGGCACGCCGATGACGAAGACCACGGGCCCGGATCAAGGGCCCGCCCGGGTGGGTCGCCCCCGCAGTGAGCAGTCGCGGTCGGAGGTGCTGCGCGCGGCTTCGGAACTGATGCGGGAGGTCGGTCTGCGCGCGATGACGACCGATGAGATCGCCGCCCGCAGCGGCGTGGGGAAAGCCACCATCTACAAGTGGTGGCCCAACAAGTACGCCGTCGCCGTCGAGGCGTTCCTCTCGGCGATGGACACGGCCGCCGGAGACCCCGACACCGGGTCGGCGGAGCGGGATTTCCGCCTCGCACTGCGCGGCATCATGCAGTTCTACCGGGGTCCGAGCGGGCGGGTCTTCGCTCAACTGATCGGTGAGGCGCAGCACCACTCCGGCATTGCCACCGAGTTGCGCGACCATCTCATGCAGTCCCGGCGCCAGGTGGGCCGCGCGATCTGGGACCGCGGCGTCGCCCGCGGCGAGCTTCGCACCGATGTCGACCGAGAGATCGCGGTCGACCTCATCTTCGGTCCGGCGATGTACCGGCTCTTGGCCACCGATGCGCCGCTGGACACGGCGACAGCCGACGCGATCGTCGCGGCGGCGATGCGGGGGCTCGCCGCCGTGTGATCGGCATCATGGCTCGTCCGGGAAGAGGTCGGGAGGTACGAACGCTTCATCTAACGAAACTGAACGTTCAGTTTCGATAGGAGAATGACGAAAATGCACCGTCCACTCATCGCACCACTGGTCGCGGCCGGAGTTGCCGCAGCGATCTTCTCGGCCCCGACCGCGCTGGCCGCCGACGGGAGCAGCAACTGCACGTACTCCGGCGACGGCAGCAGCCTGTGCCAGTCGCCCGGCAACGCACAGCTCGCGACCGCTCCACCCGATGTGCCGTACCAGCCGTGGAGCTACTACCCGTACGGCGGAAACCTCATCGTGCTCGGCGGCCACCCGCACCACGGGCGGTGACCACCGCCCGGCGCATCAGTCCTCGTCGAGGGCGGCCGCGACGTCGTCGGGGATGTCGATGTTGGTGTAGACGTCCTGCACGTCGTCACTGTCCTCGAGGGCGTCGACCAGCTTGAGCACCTTGCGGGCGGCCTCGAGGTCGACGGGCACGGTGACCGAGGGCTGGAAGCTCGCCTCGGCAGAGTCGTAGTCGATGCCCGCGTCCTGAAGCGCGCTGCGCACGGCGACCAGGTCGGTGGGTTCGGAGATGACCTCGAAGCTGTCGCCCAGGTCGTTCACGTCCTCGGCACCGGCGTCGAGAACGGCGGCCAGCACGTCGTCCTCGGTCAGCCCGTTCTTGTCCAGCGTCACGACGCCCTTGCGGGAGAACAGGTAGGACACCGACCCCGGGTCGGCCATGCTGCCGCCGTTACGTGTCATCGCCACCCGCACCTCACCGGCGGCGCGATTGCGGTTGTCGGTCAGACACTCGACCAGCACGGCGACCCCGTTGGGGCCGTACCCCTCGTAGGTGATGGTCTGCCAGTCGGCCCCACCGGCCTCCTCGCCCGCGCCCCGCTTGCGGGCGCGCTCGATGTTGTCGTTGGGCACCGAGTTCTTCTTGGCCTTCTGGATGGCGTCGTACAGCGTCGGGTTGCCGCCGGGATCTCCGCCGCCGGTGCGGGCCGCCACCTCGATGTTCTTGATCAGCTTGGCGAAGTTCTTGCCGCGACGCGCATCGATCACGGCCTTCTTGTGCTTGGTGGTGGCCCACTTGGAATGGCCGCTCATCTACTCGCTACCTCTTTCGCCCAACTCTTTCACCCGACTCGTTCACCGACGACGTCGAAGTCCGATCGACCAGTCTACGTCGCGGCGCTACCCGGCCGGCCGGCCTCGCGTCCGAGGGGCCGTGGGCGCCCGCCCCCCCTGCCGCGGAGTGTTAGCTGAGCCACACACTCTGGTCCGGCTATCTTACTGAGGAGTAAGGTGTCATCTCATGACGTTCTCGCTGGAGTTGTCGTCCGATCTCATCGACGTTCAGAAGTGGGTTCACGAGTTCGCTGCGGACGTGATCCGCCCGGCCGCCGCCGAGTGGGATGAGCGCGAGCAGACCCCGTGGCCGATCATCCAGGAGGCGGCCAAGGTCGGGCTCTACTCGATGGAGTTCTTCGCCGAGCAGGCCGCCGAGCCGAGCGGCCTTGGCATGATCGTCGCCTTCGAAGAGATGTTCTGGGGCGACGCGGGCATCGCGCTGTCGATCCTCGGCACCGGTCTGGCGGCGGCGTCGCTGGCCGCCAACGGCACCCCGGAGCAGGTCGGCGAGTGGGTGCCGCAGATGTTCGGGACCGTCGACGACCCGAAGGTCGCCGCGTTCTGCTCGTCGGAGCCCGGCGCCGGATCCGACGTCGGCGCGATCCTGACCCGCGCGCGCTACGACGAGGCCACCGACGAATGGGTGCTCAACGGCACCAAGACCTGGGCCACCAACGGCGGGATCGCCAACGTCCACGTCGTCGTCGCGTCCGTGCACCCGGAGCTCGGCACCCGCGGCCAGGCGTCGTTCGTGATCCCGCCGGGCACCAAGGGACTCAGCCAGGGACAGAAGTTCCTCAAGCACGGCATCCGCGCGTCGCACACCGCGGAGGTGGTGCTCGACGACGTGCGCCTGCCGGGCCGCATGATCGTCGGCGGCAAGGAGAAGTTCGACGCCCGCATCGCCAAGGTCCGCGAGGGCAAGAAAGCCGCCGGACAGGCCGCGATGGCGACGTTCGAACGCACCCGCCCGACGGTCGGCGCGATGGCGGTCGGCGTGGCCCGGGCGGCGTACGAGTACGCGCGTGACTACGCCTGCGAGCGCGAGCAGTTCGGCCGCAAGATCGGCGAGTTCCAGGCGGTGGCGTTCAAGCTGGCCGACATGAAGGCCCGCATCGACGCGGCGCGCCTGCTCGTCTACCGCGCCGGCTGGATGGCCCGCAACGGCAAGACCTTCGAGTCCGCCGAAGGCTCGATGGCCAAGCTGGTGGCCAGCGAGACCGCGGTGTACGTCACCGACGAGGCGATCCAGATCCTCGGCGGCAACGGCTACACCCGCGAGTATCCCGTCGAGCGGATGCACCGCGACGCCAAGATCTTCACGATCTTCGAGGGCACCAGCGAAATCCAGCGGCTGGTGATGGCGCGCGCGATCACCGGCCTACCGATCCGCTGAAAAGCGTTGATTCTCTAGTCAATTCGATCTTGTTCATGTTCCGGCGACGGAACATCGGCGTCACGAGCACGAAACACGGTCGGCCTAACGCCGGCGAATGACGTCCGAACTCGGCGACGAGGTGCGCACCACCGACCTCGACAGACTCACCGCCACCAAAGAGACACTCGAGGACTACACACTGCGCTTCGCGCCGCGCAGCTACCGGAAGTGGTCGACCGGCGTCGTCGGAATCTCGGCGCTCGGCGGCATCGCCTACCTCGCCGACTTCGCGATCGGCGCCAACATCGGGATCTCCTACGGCACCACGAATGCGCTGTGGGGCATCCTCATCTTCGCCGTGGTCATCTTCCTGACGGGCTTCCCGCTGGCCTACTATGCGGCGCGCTACAACATGGACCTCGACTTGATCACGCGGGGAAGCGGATTCGGGTACTACGGCTCGGTGGTCACCAACGTGATCATGGCGACGTTCACCTTCATCTTCTTCGCCCTCGAGGGGTCGATCATGGCCCAGGGACTGCAGCTGGGTCTGGGGGTGCCGCTGTGGCTGGGGTACGCCGCCTCCACGCTGATCATCTTCCCCCTGGTGATCTACGGCATGAAAGTCCTGTCCACGCTGCAGGTCTGGACGACGCCGCTGTGGCTGATCCTGATGGTCGCGCCCTTCGTGTACCTGGTGATCAGCCATCCGGAGTCGGTGAGCCAGTTCTTCGCCTATCAGGGCGAGGGCGGCAACGGCGGCTTCGACCTGGGCTACACCCTGCTGGCGGCCGGCGTGTGCCTGTCGCTGATCGCCCAGATCGCCGAGCAGATCGACTACCTGCGCTTCATGCCACCGAAAACACCCGAGAACTCGAGGAGTTGGTGGACGTGGATGGTGCTGGCCGGACCGGGCTGGGTGTTCTTCGGCGCGATCAAACAGGTCGTCGGGCTGTTCCTCGCCGTCTATCTGATCGCCAACGTCGCCGACAGCGCCGGCATCGCCAACCAACCCGTGCACCAGTTCCTGGAGATCTACGAGAACTTCCTGCCCGGCTGGCTTGCCATGACGCTGGCAGTGGTGTTGGTGGTGATCAGCCAGATCAAGATCAACGTGACGAACGCCTACTCGGGGTCGCTGGCCTGGACCAACTCGTTCACCCGGGTGACCAAGCGCTACCCCGGCCGGCTGGTCTTCCTCGGCTTCAACCTGCTGATCGCACTGATCCTGATGGAAGCCAACATGTTCGACTTCCTGAACACCATCCTCGGGTTCTACGCCAACTGCGGCATGGCGTGGGTCGTGGTGGTCGCGTCGGACATCGTGTTCAACAAGTACCTGCTGGGCCTGTCCCCCAAGGCGCCCGAATTCCGGCGCGGCATGTTGTACGCGATCAACCCGGTCGGATTCGGGTCGATGCTGATCGCCGCGGGTGTGTCGATCCTGGCGTTCTTCGGCGGCCTCGGCGCAGACATCCGGCCCTACTCACCGCTGGTCGCCATCGGCCTGGGCCTGGTGCTGCCGCCGATCATCGCGATCGCCACCAAGGGCAAGTACTACCTGCGCCGCACCGACGACGGCATCGACCTGCCGATGTACGACGAGCTGGGCAACCCGTCCGGCGCCCACCTCAGCTGCCATGTGTGCCATCACGATTACGAGCGACCCGACATGATGAAGTGTCGGACCCACGACGCGTTCGTCTGCTCGCTGTGCCTGTCGACCGACAAGGTCGCCGACCACGTGCTGCCCGCCCAGACCTGAACGATTTCGGCGTGCTTGTCGACGCTGAGCGACGACAACCACGCCGAAATCGCTAGAGCGAGTCGACGAACAGCTTGTGCACGCGACGGTCGCCGGTCATCTCCGGGTGAAAGGACGTGGCGAGCATTCGGCCCTGCCGCACCGCCACCGGATGGCCGGCGGCGCTGGCCATCACCTGCACCTCGGGCCCGACCCGCTCCACCCAGGGCGCCCGGATGAACACGGCGTGCACCGAGCCCTCTAGCCCGTCGAACGGGATGTCCTCTTCGAACGAGTCGACCTGACGCCCGAAAGCGTTGCGCCGCACCGTCATGTCGATGCCGCGCAGCGGCAGGGCCTCGCGGCCTTGCACCCCGGCGTCGGCGATCTCGGTGGCCAGCAGGATCATGCCCGCGCAGGACCCGTAGGCCGGCATGCCCTCGGCCAAACGCGCGCGCAGCGGCTCGAGCAGGTCGAACTCGCGCAGCAGGTGACTCATCGCCGTCGATTCGCCGCCCGGGATCACCAGCCCGTCGACGCGCGCGAGTTCCTCCGGCCGGCGCACGGTCGACGCCTCAGCGCCCGCCTCGCGCAGCGCGGCCAAGTGCTCGCGGGTGTCGCCCTGCAGCGCCAGCACCCCGACGTGCGGCGCGCTCACCCTCGGCCGGGGGTGAAGTCGCGCGGGAACCGGGTGAGGCCCTCCTGCATCACCGCCGCCACCATCTCGCCGTACTGGTTGAAGATCTTGCCCTGGGTCAGCGAGCGGCCACCGCACGCCGACGGCGAGGACTGGTCGTAGAGCAGCCACTCGTCGGCGCGGAACGGCCGCATGAACCACATCGCGTGATCGAGGGAGGCGACCTGCAGGTGCTTGCGATCCTGCGGGTAGTTGACCTGCGCCGAGCCCAGCAGGGTCAAGTCGCTCATGTAGGCCAGTGCGCAGATGTGCAACACCGGGTCATCAGGCAGCGGGTCGCGGTGCCGGAACCACACCTGCTGCTGGGACGCCTTGTTGGGCAGCAGATGCAGATCCTTGCGCGGCACGATGCGCACGTCCCACTCGTCGAACTGCCGGAAGCTGGCGTCGTCGAACACCTTGCTGACGGACTCGAAGTCGGGGATGTCGTCCGGCGGCGGCGCGACGGGCATCGCGTCCTGATGCTCGATGCCGCTCTGATCGGTCTGGAACGACGCCGACATCGAGAAGATCGTCTCGCCGTGCTGGATCGCCGTCACCCGCCGGGTGCAGAAGGAACCGCCGTCGCGGATCCGCTCGACGGTGTACACCGACGGGGAACGGGCGTCGCCGGCGCGCAGGAAGTACCCGTGCAGGGAATGCACCTGGTACTTCGGATCGACGGTGCGGACCGCGGACACCAGCGACTGACCGGCGACGTGACCGCCGAACGTGCGCTGCAGGAATCCGGATTCCGGACTGAACACCCCACCGCGATAGATGTTGACCTCGATCTGCTCCAGGTCGAGGATTTCTTCGATCGCCACAGTGTGGTTCTTACCAGCCTCGCTCTGCGAGCCGATGGGGCACCGGGATGTCGTCGACGTTGATGCCGACCATGGCCTCGCCCAGACCGCGCGAGACCTTGGCCAGCACGTCGGGATCGTCGTAGAACGTGGTGGCCTTGACGATCGCGGCGGCGCGCTCGGCGGGATTGCCGGACTTGAAGATGCCCGAGCCGACGAACACGCCCTCGGCGCCGAGTTGCATCATCATGGCCGCGTCCGCGGGGGTCGCGATACCGCCGGCCGTGAACAGCGTCACCGGTAGCTTGCCGGCCCGCGCCACCTCGACCACCAGGTCGTACGGAGCCTGCAATTCCTTTGCCGCAACGTACAATTCGTCTTCCGACAGCGACGTCAGGCGGCGGAGCTCACCGCCGATCTTGCGCATGTGGGTGGTGGCGTTGGACACGTCACCGGTGCCCGCCTCCCCCTTGGAGCGGATCATCGCCGCCCCCTCGGTGATCCGGCGCAGCGCCTCGCCCAGATTGGTTGCACCGCACACGAACGGCACGGTGAACTTCCACTTGTCGATGTGGTTGGCGTAGTCGGCCGGGGTCAGCACCTCCGACTCGTCGACGTAGTCCACCCCGAGGCTCTGCAGGATCTGCGCCTCGACGAAGTGCCCGATGCGGGCCTTGGCCATCACCGGGATGGTGACCGCGGCGATGATGCCCTCGATCATGTCGGGGTCGCTCATCCGCGACACCCCGCCCTGGGCGCGGATGTCGGCCGGGACGCGCTCGAGCGCCATCACCGCCACCGCACCGGCACCCTCGGCGATACGGGCCTGCTCGGGCGTGACGACGTCCATGATGACGCCGCCCTTGAGCATCTCCGCCATGCCGCGCTTCACCCGCGCCGTGCCGCGAGCGGGACTGCCGAGAGCTTCGGTTTCCACTGTGAACTCCTTCAATCGCTACTGATCCAGTCTAGAGGCGCCCGCAAATCCATTCGATCCGCATCTCAGCGGATGGATTGCAACGGCCGTTGCGCCACCGCCTCGGGTCGGTCGGCCACGGCGTTCGCCTCGTCGAGAAGCTCGGCCAGCTGACGCGGATAGACGGCCTCACCACCGGCGACCAGGTCGCGGATCATTGTCGCATCGCACCACCGGTGACCGTGGATGTAGGTCCGCTCCAGCACCGAGCGGCCACCGTCGGCGGGCTCGAACCGGGCGGTGCGGTAGACGAAGTACATCTCTTCGCTGCGGATCACCGCCCCGTTGAACTCGATGGTGGCGTCGCGCCGCCAGAGCGGACCGACCATGTCCGCGGCGTGCACCGCAAGGCCGGTCTCCTCTTCCAGTTCGCGCGCCGCGGTCTGCGCCAGCGACTCCCCCACCTGCGCCGCCCCGCCGATGGTGAACCACCATCGGGGTGCGGGCGTGAGCGGGCTCTCGGGATCCGAACCGCACAGCAACAGCACGGCACCGTCGTCGTCGAGCAGCACCACCCGCGCCGAGGTGCGCCGCGTGGCCGGCGCGGCTTCCCGCGTCGACACCTCACCGCCCTCGGCGATCTCGAAATACGTGGGCATCGCCGCCGTCCCGCCCAGGCGCAGGGTCCGCACGGCGGGGCGTTCCCGCAGCGCCAGGGTGTCGCGCACCGCGTCGTTGTGGAATCGGCGCGCCAGCAGCACCCGCGCCTCGGCGTCGGCCAGCTCGGCGACCAGCGCCCGCGGCAGCGACGCTGGATCGACCCGGCCCAGGCCCGCGGACAGCTCGTTCTCGGCCGCCTCCCGCGCGTGGCGCGGCGCCCGCTCGGCCGCGTCGGCCAGCGCCGCCAGCCGCTTGCCGTCCGGCCCCACCCCGTAGGCGTCGAGGGCGACCGCACGCGCCACCACGGCACGCCGGGCCAGCGCGCCGTCGAGCGCCTGCCAGGACAGGTCGTAGCGCACGTGCAGCCGGTCGAGCCGGTTGGCCGTCTGGAACGCCCACAGCGCGACCAGCAGCACCACGGCGACCAGCAGTGCGATCGCCACGGCGGTCACCCATGGGATCACGTCGCGACCCGCACTTTGACGCCCGCACCGGCAACCGTCTCGTACACCCGCAGGATCTGCCGGGCCACCACCGACCAGTCGTAGCGCTGCACGAGGTCGGTGGCGCACTCGATGTAGCGCGCCCGGCGGGCGTCGTCGGCCAACATGTCGATCAGCCCCGCCGCCAGCGCGTCGGGATCGTCAACGGCAACCAGCCGGCCGCCCCGTCCACTGTCGAGAACGCGGCTGAAGGCATCCAAGTCGCTGGCGACGACCGCGGTTCCCGCCGCCATCGCCTCCACCAGCACGATGCCGAAGCTCTCGCCGCCGGTATGCGGCGCGCAGTACACGTCGGCGCTGCGCATCGCCGACGCCTTCATCGCGTCGTCGACCTGCCCGAGGAACCGCAGATGTCCGGCCAGCGGCCCGGCCGTCTCCCGCAGCTCGTTCTCGTCACCGCGCCCCACCACCAGGATCTCGACGTCACCGAACCGCTCGACCACCGCGGGCAGCGCGCCGATCAGCACCGCCATGCCCTTGCGCGGCTCGTCGAAGCGTCCGAGGAACAGAATCGAGCGGCCCGGGCGCGGATAGCCGTCCAGCAGCGGCGCGTCGGCGAACGATGCGACGTCGACGCCGTTGGGGATCTCGACGGCGTCGCTGCCCAACGCCTCCATCTGCCAGCGGCGCGCCAGGTCGGACACCGCGATCCGGCCCACGATCTTCTCGTGCATCGGGCGCAGGATCGGCTCGAACACCGACAGCGTCAGCGACTTCGTGGTCGAGGTGTGAAAGGTGGCCACGATCGGACCCTCGGCGATGTTCAGCGCCAGCATCGACAGGCTCGGCGCGTTCGGTTCGTGCAGGTGCAGCACGTCGAAATCGCCCTGCTGCAACCACTTCTTGACCTTGCGGTGAGTCGCCGGACCGAACCGCAACCGGGCGACGGACCCGTTGTAGGGAATCGGGACGGCCCGTCCGCCGGAGACCACGTAGCCGGGCAGCGACGCCTCCGCCTCAGGCGACGCCGGCGCCAGCACGCTGACGTCATGCCCCTCGGCGTGCATCACCTCGGCGAGCTGCAGCACATGGGACTGCACCCCGCCGGGCACATCGAAGGAGTACGGGCACACCATGCCGATGCGCATCAGCCGGCCCTCACCCGGCCCCGGGGTAGTCCCCTGCGCTTCGCGCGGGGTCCCCCAGCTCCAGCCCGTCGGCGAGCCGGGCCCGGCGCTCGTCGGACAGGTCGGCCACCCACTGCGGCTGCATCATGTGCCAGTCCTCGGGATAGGTGGCGATGTTGTCGGCGAAGCGGTCGGCCAGCGCCTGGGTGATGGCGGTGACGTCGCCCGAGGAGGTGTCGATCTCCGAGTACACCTTGGTCCCCCAGCCGTCACCGTCGAACCAGCAGTGCGCAGGGAACAGCGCCGCTCCGGTCGCCAGGGCGAGCTTGGCCGGGCCTGCCGGCAACCGTGTCGGCTCACCGAAGAAGTCGACCTGCACCCCGCGGCGGCTCAGATCGCGATCCGCCATCAGGCACACGATGCCGTTGTCGCCGAGCCAGTCGCACAGCACGTCGAACGGCGGACGCTCGCCGCCCGACGACGGCACCACCGTGAAGCCCAGGCTCTCGCGGTAGGCCAGGAACCGGTTGTAGAGCGACTCGGGCTTGAGCCGCTCGGCCACCGTCGCGAACGTACCGAAGTTCTGGGCCAGCCACACCCCGGCCATGTCCCAGTTACCGCTGTGCGGCAGCGCCAGGATGGCGCCGTTGCCCTTCTCCAGCGCCGCGAACGCCATGCCGATGTCGATCACGTCCAGGCGGCGGCCCAGCTCATCGTGATCCATCGACGGCAACCGGAACGCCTCCCGCCAGTACCGGGCATAGGAGGCCAGCGAGGCCCGCATCAACTCGTCGGGCACCTCGGCCGGCGTCGTACCGATCACCCGGGCGAGGTTGCGGCGCAGCTGGTCGGGGCCCCCGTCGCGGGCGGCATACCAGGCTCCGGCGGCAAACGCGTTGCGCGCCACGATCTCCGGCGCGGCCCTGACCAGACGCCAGCCCGTCGCATAGCCCCAGTCGCTGAGATGCTCGCCGAACGGGATCATTGCTCGGCGGTCCCGGGTTTCTCGACCGGCGCGGCGGGCGGGATCGGCTCCATCGCACCCGTCGACACGCGCACGCTGTGCAGCCGCTGGCCCACGGTCAGCAGGCTGGTCACCGCGAGCAGCCACATGGCCACGGGCAGTAGCCACGGCATGGGCAGGAACCACAGATTCGACAGACCCGCGCCCACCAGGACGATCACCAGCCGCTCCGGGCGCTCGATCAACCCACCGTCGCCGGACAGGCCACTGGCCTCGGCCCTCGCCTTGATGTAGGAGATGACCTGCGAGGAGACCAGACAGATCATCGTCGCGACGACCAGCCCGGTGCTGTGCAACCCGAACGCCGCCCACCACAGCAAGCCGCAGAAGATCGCGCCGTCGCTGATGCGGTCGCAGGTGGCATCGAGCACCGCGCCGAAGCGGGTGCCGCCGCCGCGCTCACGCGCCATCGCTCCGTCGAGCATGTCGGCGAGGACGAAGACGAACACCGTGAACGCGCCCCACCACAGCTGTCCCATCGGGAACAGCGTCAGCGCGCCCAGTACCGATCCCGCGGTGCCCAGGATCGTCACACTGTCGGGCGTCAGGCCCAGCCGCAGCGCACCTTTGGCCGCGGGACGCGACAGCTTCGCGTACGCCGCGCGGGTCATCAGGTAGAAGTCGCTCACGTCTGCCTGTTCCATTCACGGGCCAGCAACTGGCGGGTGTCGCGCAACAACTGCGGGATGACCTTGGAGTCCCCGATGACGGTGATGAAGTTGGCGTCGCCACCCCACCGCGGCACGACGTGCATGTGCAGGTGCTCTGAGAGAGAGCCGCCGGCCGAGGTGCCCAAGTTCAGCCCGACATTGAACCCGTGCGGCCGCGACACCGCCTTCATCACCCGAATGGCCTTCTGCGTGAACGCCATCAGTTCGGCGCTCTCGGCGTCGGTGAGGTTCTCCAGTTCGGCCACCCGCCGATACGGCACCACCATCAGATGCCCCGGGTTGTACGGATACAGGTTGAGCACCGCGTACACCAGCTCCCCGCGCGCCACCACCAGACCGTCCTCGTCCGACATGGTCGGGATGTCGGTGAACGGTTCGGACGACGCTGCCGAACCGCCGGGCTTGACGGCGTCGACGATGTAGGTCATCCGGTGTGGCGTCCACAACCGCTGCAGGTGGTCCGGCTCGCCGACCCCACGGTCTACGATCGTGTCGTCGGGCTCCACGTCACCCCTCGCCTACCTGGGCGTCAACGGCCACGAGATCGGCTGCCGGCGTGGCGTTTTCGCGCCGTCGCACCCAGTCCACGATCGTCTGCACCGCCGCGTCGCGCGGAACGCCGTTGATCTGCGTGCGGTCCCCGAACCGGAATGAGACCGCTCCTGCGTCTACATCACGGTCTCCCGCAAGCAGCATGAACGGCACCTTCTGGTTGGTCTGGTTGACGATCTTCTTCGCCATCCGGTCGTCGCTGGCGTCCACCTCGGCGCGGATGCCGTGCTTGCGCAGCGCAGCCACCACGTCCTGCAGGTAGTCGACGTGACCGTCGGCGACGGGGATCCCGACCACCTGGACCGGCGCCAGCCACGCCGGGAACGCGCCCGCGTAATGCTCGGTCAGGATGCCGAAGAACCGTTCGATCGACCCGAACAGCGCGCGGTGGATCATCACCGGCCGCTGCCTGCTGCCGTCGGCCGCGGTGTATTCGAGGTCGAAGCGCTCCGGGAAATTGAAGTCCAGCTGGATCGTCGACATCTGCCAGCTGCGGCCCAGCGCATCCCGGGCCTGGACGGAGATCTTCGGACCGTAGAACGCCGCTCCGCCGGGATCGGGCACCAGCTCCAGACCCGACGCCGCGGCCACTTCGGCCAGCGTGTTGGTGGCCTCGGTCCAGATCTCGTCGGAGCCGACGAACTTCTTCGGATCCTTGGTCGACAGCTCCAGGTAGAAGTCCTCGAGCCCGTAATCACCGAGCAGTTCCAGGATGAACCGCAGCAGCGAGGTGAGCTCGTCGCGCATCTGGTCGCGGGTGCAGAAGATGTGGGCGTCGTCCATCGTCAGACCGCGCACCCGGGTCAGACCGTGCACCACACCCGACTTCTCGTAGCGGTACACCGCACCGAACTCGAACGCGCGCAACGGAAGTTCGCGGTAGGAGCGCCCGCGGGCCCGGTAGATCAGGCAGTGCATCGGGCAGTTCATCGGCTTGAGGTAGTAGTCCTGGCCGGGCTTGCGGACCGAACCGTCCTCGTTGAACTCCGCGTCGATGTGCATCGGCGGGAACATGCCGTCGGCGTACCAGTCGAGATGACCGGAGGTGTGGAACAGCTGCGCCTTGGTGATGTGCGGGGTGTTGACGAACTCGTAGCCCGCCTCGATGTGCTTGCGTCGCGAGTAGTCCTCGAGTTCGCGGCGCACGATGCCGCCCTTGGGGTGGAAGACCGGTAGGCCGGAACCGATTTCGTCGGGGAAGCTGAACAGGTCGAGTTCGACACCCAGCTTGCGGTGGTCGCGGCGCTGCGCCTCCTCGAGGAGTTCGAGGTGGCGGTCGAGCGCCTCCTGCGACTCCCAGGCGGTGCCGTAGATGCGCTGCAGGCTGGCGTTCTCCTGATCGCCGCGCCAGTACGCCGCCGAGCTGCGGGTCAGCTTGAACGCCGGGATGTACCGCGTGGTCGGAATGTGCGGGCCGCGGCACAGATCGCCCCACTCCCGTTCGCGGGTGCGGGGATTGAGGTTGTCGTAGGCGGTGAGCTCGTCGCCACCGACCTCCATCACGTCGGGATCGCCGGACTTGTCGTCGATCAGCTCGAGCTTGTAGGGCTCGCCGGCCAACTCCTCGCGGGCCTGCTCCTTGGAGGCGTACACGCGCCGGGAGAACAGCTGGCCCTCCTTGACGATCTGGCGCATCCGCTTCTCGAGCGCGTCGAGGTCGTCGGGCGTGAACGGCTCGGCGACGTCGAAGTCGTAGTAGAAGCCGTCGGTGATGGGCGGACCGATGCCGAGCTTCGCGTCGGGAAACAGTCCCTGCACCGCCTGCGCGAGCACGTGCGCGGCGGAGTGGCGGATCACGCTGCGGCCGTCCTCGGTGTCGGCCGCGACAGGCTCCACCTCGACGTCGGCGTCGGGCACCCACGACAGGTCGCGCAACCGTCCGTCGGCGTCGCGGACGACGACGACGGCGTCGGGCGTGCCGCGGGAGGGCAGCCCGGCATCGCGTACCGCCTGCCCTGCGGTCGTCCCGGCAGCGACCCGGATCGGGGCTGCTGGGGCGGGGCGGGCGGGCGCGCTCATGACGAGTTCTCCAAACGGTCGGGGTGTTTCAGGCCGGGTCGGGTTCTGACCGCGACCATGCTATCGGGGTCGGGCCTCACGACCCGATACCAATGGGGCTTTGCAGCCACGGCTGGTCGATGCCGACCAGCCCGGCGGCGAAGTTCAGGGCACCGAGCAGCCACAGCGTGCCGACCACGACGGCGACGGTGAACACCACGCCCAGGATCTGCACCCACAGGCCCTGGCGCTTGAACCAGTCCATCACCTTGTCGTAGCGCTCCCGCACCCAGGCCAGCAGCCGGCGGGCCCAGTCGAACTCGGTGGCGAGGATGCCCAGCCCGACGAACACGATGGCCCAGCCGGGACCGGGATACGGGATCGCCACGATCCCGACCGCGAAGATCAGCGTGCCCACGACGGCGACACCGACGCGGTAGGCGAGATCGGCGGCCGGCCGTTCCCGCAGCCGGTCGCGCCATCGGCCCCACCGGCGGGTGAGCGCGGTGCGGTTGCCGTCGCTCACGGCTGTCCCGGCTTGAGCTTGACGAACAGCGAATGCGCCTCGGCGAGGACGTGGTCACCGTCGAGCAGGCGTCCCGACACGAAGATCTTCCGGTCGACGATGTCGTCGATGCCCGCCTCGACCTGCAGCAGCTGCTCCACCGGCACGACCTTGCGGTAGTCGACGTGCAGGAATGCCGTGCGCTGGGCGCGGCTGCGGCTGAGTTTGAAGGCCGTGAAGCCGAGCAGTGAGTCGAACAGGTGCGCAATCGTGCCGCCGTGCGCGGCGCCGTTGCGGCCGAGGTGGTAGCGGCGGAACCGGGCGGTGCCGCGCACCCGCTCGTCGTCGGTGACGTGCAGATCCACCGGCACCTGCAGGATGTTGCCGCGGTTGGGCAGGTCCATCCGCCGTCCGGACGGCGACGACCACTCGTCGGCGTCGTACGGCGCCAGCAGTTCGGACGCCTTCTCGATCAGCGCCGCGGCCTCGGTGACCACGTCATCGGGGGCGTCGGCGGCGCGCGCATGGTCCTGCAGGGAGCGCACCGCTTCGATGAAGCGCCCGTAGTCCGGCCCGCCGCGGGTGGTGGGCCGCGGCGGGTTGAACCCGCCGCCTACGTGGGTGTCGACGGAGTCGTTGGCGCTCACCCGCTCACCGTATTGGTTGACTCAGCTCTGAGTTGCCCCGGCGTTGGTCAAGGTGTCGAATTCGGCGTCGCTCAGCTCGATCCGCCCCGCAGCGACGTTCTCCTCCAGATGTGCGACCTTCGACGTGCCGGGAATCGGCAGCATCACCGGCGAGCGCTCGAGCAGCCATGCGAGCGCCAGTTGCGACGGTGTCGCGCCGTGGTCGGCCGCGATGCGCTGCAGCGGGCCGTCAGTGGCGGCCAGCGGGCCCGCCGCCAACGGAAACCACGGGATGAACGCGATGCCCTGGCCCTCGCAGGCCTCCAGTACCGGCTCGGCGGAGCGCGCCGTCAGGTTGTACATGTTCTGCACCGACACGATCGGGGCGACCGCACGGGCGGCCTCGAGCTGCTCGGCGCTGACCTCCGACAGCCCGATGTGGCGGATCTTGCCCTCTTGCTGCAGCGCGAGCAGTTCCCCGACCTGGTCTTCGGCGGGGAACTTGTCGTCGATGCGGTGCAGCTGGAACAGATCGATGGTGTCCACGCCGAGGCGGCGCAGGCTCATCTCGCACTCCTGACGCAGGTAGGCCGGGTACCCGAGCACCGGCCACTGGTCAGGACCGGTGCGCAGCAGCCCCGCCTTGGTCGCGACCACCACACCGTCGTAGGGGTGCAGCGCCTCGCGGATCAGCTCCTCGGAGATGTAGGGCCCGTACGAGTTCGCGGTGTCGATGAAGTCGACGCCGAGCTCCACGGCGCGACGCAGCACCCGCAGACATTCGTCGCGATCGGCCGGCGGCCCCCACACGCCCTTCCCGGTCAGGCGCATCGCGCCGAAGCCGAGCCGGTTGACGGTCAGATCGTTGCCCAGGGTGAGTGTCGCGGAGGTCACCGCATCGACGGTACGCGGGCGATGCGAAGCTGACGGGGTGAAGCTGAGCGACCTGAGCGGCCGGCCGCTGACCTACGCCGAGGTGGGTGCGACGGCCGGCTCCCCGCCG
Organism: Mycolicibacterium psychrotolerans; assembly: GCF_010729305.1. Taxonomy (NCBI): domain Bacteria; kingdom Bacillati; phylum Actinomycetota; class Actinomycetes; order Mycobacteriales; family Mycobacteriaceae; genus Mycobacterium; species Mycolicibacterium psychrotolerans. The sequence goes on from NZ_AP022574.1 coordinate 4,258,288, forward strand.
CCCGGCTACCGCTTTCTGCGCAAGACGTCGGTGATCGGCCGCGGCCGCGCACGATTCGAGCAGGCGGCCGAGGAGGGCATGCGCTTCGGGATGCTGCGCGGAGCCGGGGTCCGGGTCGAGGCGACGACTCCGACGGCCGAGATCGGCACCGATGTACTCGGCCACCTCGGCCCGGTACCCGCGCCGTGCCGGGTGGTCTACGTCGTCGACGAGCCCGACCGCCGCGGATTCGCCTACGGCACCCTGGCCGGCCACACGGTGCGCGGTGAGGAGTTGTTTCTCGTGCGCTACGAAGCCGCCACCAGCGAAGTCGTCGCCGAAGTCGCCGCCTTCTCCCGGCCGGCGACGTGGTGGAGCCGGCTGGGCTCGCCGGTCACCTCGGTGCTGCAACGCCTGATCGCCGCACGCTATCTGCGGGCCCTCTGAACGACCGGTCAGCCGGGGTCACGGAAGCGACATCGCCATGCCCGGGTGATCCACGGTGGTCAGCGGTAGATTGATGTCCCAAATTGACGCAAGAAGTAACGCAAGAAGTATGGACGGTGGCGGTGAACGATCAGCCCGACCTGGAGGCGACCCATCTGCGGGTCGCCGAGCTCGTGCAGGGGCTGCACAACAGACCTGATACTGACGCCGACACGGTGATCGCCGAACTGGCCGAGAACGCGGCGGTGGAGATTCCGGGCGCGCAGTGCGCGGGCATCACGCTGACGCGCAATGCCCGCAATATCGAGACCCCGGCAGCGACGTCGCACTGGCCGGTCCTGCTCGACAAGATCCAGCAGCGCTACCGCGAAGGGCCGTGCCTGACAGCGGCGTGGGAAGAGAAGACGATTCACGTCGCGAATCTGGAGACCGACACCCGGTTTCCGAACTACCGCCGCGACGCGCTGGCGGAAACCCCGATCCGGTCCATCATGGCGTTCCAGCTGTTCATCGCCGGCGAGACGCTCGGCGCGCTGAACGTCTACTCCGAGCAGCCCGACGTGTTCACCCCCGAGTCGCGAACCATGGGGCTGATCTTCGCCGCGCATTCGTCGGTCGCGTGGAACTCGGCGAGGCGCGAGGAACAGTTCCAGCGGGCGCTGTCGAGTCGCGACATGATCGGCCAGGCCAAGGGCATGATCATGGAGCGCTATCACGTGAACGCGGTGCAGGCGTTCGAGGTGCTGCGCAAGCTGTCCCAGGATTCCAACGTGCCGCTGATCCAGGTGGCCACTGACCTGGTGGCCGGCGCGCAGTCAGAGAACGGTCGACGGAGCGGGTGAGCGACCTGGCTGAGCACTCTCAGCCAGGCCGGCACCCGCGATGATTACTGCCCTTCCCAGCGGTCGCGGCGGTCGCCGGCCGGGGTGGCGCCGGTGACCGGCGCCCGCGGCAGGTCGGCGTTCACCGGACCCCGGTTTGCCGAATTTCCTTGCGTCGCAGACCAATCCGTTCCGACGCAGAGCAGGTCGGACGGCACCGGGATCTCGTTGGGCAGCGGAACCGGAAGGCCGGGGATCGACGGCAGGTTCAGCGGCGAGGGCGAGATCAGGTTGGACACCCCCGTCGCCAGCAGCGGAGTCACCGTGTCCGGAATCACCGGACCGCCCACCGAGACGGCTCCGGCCGCACCCGGCGCCGGTGCCGGCGGCGGCGGCAGGAGGCCGACCACCGACGACGCGCTGTCCTGCACGGTCCGCAGCACCCCGGGCGGGGTCAGCAGGTCCGCGACCGTCATCGAGTTGCCGGGAGTTCCGGGGATCGGCGACGACGGGACACCGGTGTTGACGACCACCGATGACGGCGGGGTCGGCGGTGTGCCGGGGACGTTGCCGGGGACGTTGGCCGCGACCGGCACACCCGGTGTCCCTGGGATGGGCGGCGTGGCGGCTGCCCCGGGAACGGTCACGCTTCCGCCCGGAACCGGCGGCGTCGGAGGTGTCACCACACCAGCAGGAACCGCAGCAGCCCCACCCGGAACCGGCGGCGTCGGAGGCGTCACCACACCAGCAGGAACCGCACCAGCCCCACCCGGAACCGGCGGCGTCGGAGGCGTCACCACACCAGCAGGAACCGCACCAGCCCCACCCGGAACCGGCGGCGTCGGAGGCGTCACCACACCAGCAGGAACCGCACCAGCCCCACCCGGAACCGGCGGCGTCGGAGGCGTCACCACACCAGCAGGAACCGCACCAGCCCCACCCGGAACCGGCGGCGTCGGAGGCGTCACCACACCAGCAGGAACCGCACCAGCCCCACCCGGAACCGGCGGCACCGGAGGCGTCACCACACCAGCAGGAACCGCACCAGCCCCACCCGGAACCGGCGGCACCGGAGGCGTCACCACACCAGCAGGAACCGCACCAGCCCCACCCGGAACCGGCGGCACCGGAGGCGTCACCACACCAGCTTCGCCGAACACGGGGGCGCCGGGAACGCCCGGCGCGACACCCGCGGGTCCTGCGGTGCCGGCGGCGGCCTCAACCGGGGCACCGGCACCGGCAGCCGGTCCTGCAGAACCCGCTGCAGCAGCAACAGGAGCACCTGCACCGGGGGCGCCACCCGGCACGGCGGCACCGGCATCACCGACGATCGGTGCGCCGGGAGCGCCCGGAGCCGGCGGCGCAACGCCCGCCGACGCGGCCTGAACCGGAGCGCCGGGAACACCAGGACCGCCGGGAGTAGCTGCGCCGGCAGCGGCGTCGATCGGAGCGCCGGGAACACCCGGAGCCGGCGGCGTCACGACACCCGCGTCACCAACAACCGGCGCACCCGGAACACCAGGAGCGGGCGGCGTCGCCAGCCCGGCCTCACTCGCAACCGGCGCACCCGGAACACCCGGAGCCGGCGGCGTCACCACCTCCACCGACGAACCGGCAGGCGTCGCAGGCACCCCGGGAGCGGGCGGCGTCGCCACACCGGCCTCACTCGCAACCGGCGCACCCGGAACACCCGGAGCCGGCGGCGTCACCACCTCCACCGACGAACCGGCAGGCGTCGCAGGCACCCCGGGAGCGGGCGGCGTCGCCACACCGGCCTCACTCGCAACCGGCGCACCCGGAACACCCGGAGCCGGCGGCGTCGCCAGCTCGACCGACGAACCGGCAGGCGTCCCCGGCACACCCGGCGCCGGCGGTGTCACCACACTCGACGAACCCTGCACCGGCGCACCCGGAACACCCGGAGCCGGCGGCGTCACCACCTCCACCGACGAACCGGCAGGCGTCGCAGGCACCCCGGGAGCGGGCGGCGTTGCCACACCGGCCTCACTCACGACCGGCGCACCCGGAACACCAGGAGCCGGCGGCGTCGCCAGCTCGACCGACGAACCGGCAGGCGTCCCCGGCACACCCGGCGCCGGCGGTGTCACCACACTCGACGAACCCTGCACCGGCGCACCCGGAACACCAGGAGCCGGCGGCGTCACCACCTCGACCGACGAACCGACAGGCGTCCCCGGCACACCCGGCGCCGGCGGTGTCACCACACTCGACGAACCCTGCACCGGCACACCAGGAACACCAGGAGCCGGCGGCGTCGCCAGCTCGACCGACGAACCGGCAGGCGTCCCCGGCACACCCGGCGCCGGCGGTGTCACCACACTCGACGAACCCTGCACCGGCACACCAGGAACACCCGGAGCCGGCGGCGTCGCCAGCTCCACCGACGAACCGGCGGGAGTCGAAGGAGCCGGCGGTGCCGGGGGCGAGAACGTCTCGACACTCGCGGCGGAAGGCGTCGCGGGAGCGGGCGGCGCTGGCGGAGAGAAGGTCTCGACGGAATTGGCGGCGGGCGTGGCGGGTGCGGGCGGAGCCGGCGGCGTCACCACACCCGACGAACCCTCCACCGGAGCACCCGGAACACCGGGCGCCGGCGGCGTCACACCCTGCACCGACGAACCCACCGGCGTCGCAGGCACACCCGGCCCCGGCGGCGTCACCACACCCGACGAACCCTCCACCGGAGCACCCGGAACACCGGGCGCCGGCGGCGTCACACCCTCCACCGACGAACCCACCGGCGTCGCAGGCACACCCGGCCCCGGCGGCGTCACCACACCCGCCTCGCCGACCACGGGCGCACCCGGCAGGCCAGGCGCGGGCGGCGCGGCGTTCCCGGCAGCGGCGGCGACCGGTGCACCCGGTGCTGGGATACCTGCGGGCGGCACCGCACCCGCCTCGCCGACCACGGGCGCACCCGGCAGGCCAGGCGCGGGCGGCGCGGCGTTCCCGCCGGCGGCGGCGACCGGAGCTCCCGGCACACCCCCGCCCGGCGCGGCCGCACCAGCGGCGGCCTCGACGGGAGCACCGTGAGCCGGAATGCCGGCCGGGGCAACCGCACCGGCGTCACCGATGACCGGTGCGCCCGGCACACCGGGAGCCGGTGGCAACGCGGCCGCAGCAGGGACACCGACCGGTGCGCCCGGCACACCGGGAGCCGGCGGCGTCGCCGCCCCAACAGGAGCACCCACCGGCGCACCCGGCACACCCGGAGCCGGCGGCGTCGCCGCCCCAACAGGAACACCCACCGGCGCACCCGGCACACCCGGAACCGGCGGCAACGCCGCACCGGCATCACCGATGACCGGGGCACCCGGGACGGGCAGCGCCGGCGGACCGACGTTGACGACGGGCGTGCCGGCCGGCGCTCCGGGCACCGGAGGCACCGGCGGGGTCGCACCCGCGGCGGGAGTCACCACTGCGGCTGGTGGTTTCGGCGGCACCGGTGGCGTGCCCGCACCGATCGAACTCGACGCGGGAACACCCGGCGTACCCGGCACGGGCGGCGTGACACCCGACGACGACGTCGACACCGAGGCAGGCGGGCGCGGGGGCACCGGCGGCAGACCTGCCGACGACGAGCTTGCCGGCGGCACCACCACCGGCGGGGCGGGCTGCCCGGGACCGGCTGTGAACGAGCTCGCGGCCTCGTGCAGCGCCTGCGGAATGTCGGCGGGGTGAGTGGCGATTTGCTGCAGGATGCCCACGCACGGGACGCCGCCTCGTGTGGGGTCCGCAGCGGCCAGCGGACTCAGCACCGGGGCGGTCAAGAACATCCCCGCGCTGCCCATCATGACAACGACGATGCCCTTCTTGGTCCGTGACATGCGCTCCCAGTCCTTCTGCGTCGTTCTGCGAATTTCGATCGCCTACTGGGCTTACTGAACCGACAATTTGCGAAAACGCCGCCGCGACAAATCCTGCGTTATCCAACCGTTGCCAAGGAGAAGCGTTCCCGTTGTGGACGCATCGCCGTGAGCTGGCGAAACTCCGATCGCCCGAAACACGTTCTGCCAGTCGTCCATGGCACGGACACAGGCGCCGATTCGCGACGCCCGACCGATCTCGCTCCCCCGCGCGGGTCGCACCGCAAACCCAAGTTTCGTGCCCGAGCACCTCCTCGTGCGGTGGGTCAGCCGGCCGGCGCCCTCCCGCCGTCGTCGCCCGCCGCCCGCTTCTCCCACCGAAGGAGACCACGAGGGGATGCGAAACTCGTCGCCACCGGGCCGGACGTGTGACGGAGTTGCTGGCCACCGGCGGGCGGCCGCAACTGCATTTCCCTCACTTCGGCCGGAATCACCATGACGGCCGATAGAAGCCCTCCCGAAAGGGTTGTCCGCCAACACGTTCGATCGGCCTACCAGCAGTGCGCGCAGGCGATGGTTTGACGGCACTCGTCACACGGTTCAAGGACCATTGGCCCTGTCTGCGCCCCGCCCCGCCGCGCACTGTGGGAGGAGACGAGGTGGAGGTGAGATGCCCACGACGCAAATCAGGTCCGAACTGATCGTCGATGCGCTGCAGGTGGCCTGTCGGGCACCGTCTCTGCACAACACGCAGCCATGGCGCTGGGTGCTGACCGACCACACCGTGGAGTTGTTCGCCGATCCGTCGCGCCACGCGCCATCCGCCGACAGCAGCGGACGCCAGGCCGTGATCAGCTGCGGCGCCGCCCTTCACCACTTCCGGGTGGCGATGGCAGCCGCGGGGTGGCACACCACGGTGCGGCGCTTCCCCGACCCCGAGGACCCGCTGCACCTGGCCACCGTCGAGTTCAGCCCGTCACCGTCGGCCTCCGAGGACCAGAGGCGGCTCGCCGACGCGATCATGGCGCGGCGCACCGACCGCCTCCCGCTGTCCGAGCCGCCCGACGTCGAGAACCTCCTCAGCAGGCTGACCGCCGATCACCATGACGATGCGGTCAGCTTCCACCTGGTGGCCGAGGAGCTTCGGTCGGCCCTGGCCGAAGCCTCCTACCTCACCGACACGGCGCGACTGTTCGACAGCGGCTATCACAACGAACTCTATTGGTGGACAGAGCAATTGTCGTCCGACGACGGGATACCGCCCAGCGCGCTGATCTCCGCACCCGAGAGTGACCGCGTGGATGTCGGACGCACCTTCCCGGTCAGCACGCAACCGGAGCGCCGCAGCGAGATCGGTGAGGACCGGTCCCGGATCCTGGTGATCTCCACTGTCGATGATTCGCCGGAGAGCGTCTTGCGTTGCGGCGAGGCACTTTCGTCGGCATTGCTGGAAGCGACGATCGCCGGCTACGCGACGTGCACGCTGACGCACATCACCGAATTGCCGTCAGGGCGGGAGGTCGTCGCAGCTCTGATCGACGGCGAAGCGATCCCCCAGGCCCTGATCAGGGTCGGGATGGCGCCCGCCCTGGAAGGCGCGCCTCCGCCGACACCGCGTCGGCACATCCGTGAAGTCATCGAAATACGCAGGGAGTGAACATGATCGAGGGTGCGCCCGCGCCATGTGTGGTGGTGGGAATCGATGGATCACCGGCGGCGGTCGATGCCGCGCTGTGGGCGATCGACGAAGCCATCGACCATGATGTCCCGCTTCGACTGGTCTACGTCATCGACAGCCCGGACTCCGCCACGGTCGATCCGCAGGACCAGGCACGCAGCCTGGCCACCGCGGAAGTGGCCGTGCGATATGTCCTGACGGCGGTGGAATCGACCGAACGGCCGGTCAAGATGGAAGTGGAGATCCTGCAGGGCCGCCCGGTGGAGACGCTGTTGGAGGCCTCCCGCACAGCGGTGATGTTGTGCGTCGGGGCGCGCGGCCTGCGACACGCCACCCGTGGCCGCATCGGCTCCACCGCTGCCGCACTGTCGAAGTCGGCGCACTGCCCGGTGGCCATCGTCCGCGCTCATCGACCGCATGCCAACCGCGACCGCGCCGTCGTCATCGACGTCGACGACAACGCCGCAGGCAACGTCGTTCTCCATCGCGGCCTGGAGGAGGCGCGACGGCGGCACGCGCCGGTGAGGGTGCTTGCGCCCGCCCATACCTACGCCGACGTCCAGGCGCACTGGGAGCGTCGCCTCGACGAATCCCGGCGCCGCTTCCCGCAACTCGACATCACGTCGGTGAGCAGCCACGGCGATCCTCTCCACTACCTGGCCGCCAACGCCAACGCCATTCAGCTGGTGGTCACGGGGCGTACGCGTTCGGGAGGACTGGGCGCGCTCGTCGGAGCCCAGGGGAACGCCGCGCTGCGCGACACCGATTGTTCGATCCTGGTCTGCGGACCGCACACCGCACTGTGAACCGGTGCCCGATCGCAAGGGGATGACGGCATGGTGAAGGTATTCCTGGTCGACGATCACGAGGTGGTCCGGCGCGGTCTGGTCGACCTGCTCAGCAGCGATCCCGAACTCGACGTGATCGGTGAGGCGGGCTCGGTGTCCGAGGCCCTGGCCCGGATCCCCGCCCTCCAACCCGACGTCGCGGTACTCGACGTCCGCCTGCCCGACGGCAACGGCATCGAATTGTGCCGCGACCTGCTGTCCCGGATGCCCGACCTGCGCTGCCTGATGCTGACCTCGTTCACCTCCGACGAGGCCATGCTCGACGCGATCCTGGCCGGCGCCAGCGGCTACGTCGTCAAAGACATCAAGGGCATGGAGCTGGCCCGGGCGATCAAGGATGTCGGGTCTGGGCGCTCACTGCTGGACAACCGGGCCGCGGCGGCCTTGATGGCCAAGCTGCGTGGCGACGGCCAGCCCACCGATCCACTTTCCGAGCTCACCGAACAGGAACGGGTACTGCTCGACCTGCTGGGTGAGGGCCTGACCAACAAGCAGATCGCCGCCCGGATGTTCCTGGCAGAGAAGACCGTCAAGAACTACGTGTCTCGGCTCCTGGCCAAACTCGGTATGGAGCGCCGCACCCAGGCCGCCGTCTTCATCTCCAAGCTCGAGCGGCGGCAACGGCCCGGCTCGAGGTGAGCCGGCGCCGCCACTCACTCCAGCGGCGAACCGTCCAGGTAGGCAACGACATCGGACAGGCCGCGGCGCGGCGTCGAGGGCAGCGGATCGGCATTGATCGGTGCCCAACCGATACGCAGCAGCATCTGCGGATGCGCATCGGTTCCGAACACGTCCTCCCGCAGCGCCTCCCGGGTCCGCGCCACCTCCAGCGGCTCGGTGATCGGGCAGCTCGCCAGACCCAGCGCGGTCGCCGTCAACAACACCAGGCTGGTCGCCTCCCCCGCCCGTAACCAGGCCATCGTGTCGTCGTCGCGCGTGCCCAGCGCGAGGATCACGGCGTGCTCGTCGGCAGGGTCGGTGTGCAGAGGCTGGGTGAGCACGCCGACCGCGAAATGCCGGGCGGGAACGCGCGCCACCCCGTCGGGGCCGGGCACGCTGCGGGCGGGCACGCCGGTCGTTGCGGCGTAACGCCCGCTCCACCGGGCCAATTCGTCGAGGTACCCCTCATCGGATTCGTGTAAGCGCGCCGCCTCGCCCGCGAGACCGGCGAGACCGTCGAGGTCGGCGATGCGGCGCAACACTATCCCCGCACGCGCAGCCCTGGCCCCCATCAACACGACGTCGCCCCGCGGCACCGGCCAGGAGCTGTAGTGCCGCCTGTCGGTCCGTCGGCGGGGTATCGCCGCAGCCAGCGCGACATCCAGGTCGGCCGCCGGGTAGGGATAGAGCGTCAGCGCCGCCAGGTGGTCGGGTTCGGCGGGGTTGGGAAAGCGGGTCACCTTCGCCTGCCACCCCAGCGCCGCCAGCGCGACGACGCAGTGGTTGAGCGCCGCCCCGCAGCTGAGCATCAGGTCGCGGCCGTCCGGGTCGGTGTGCCGCAACTGCAGGCTCGGATCGGCGTAGAGATGCAGGCCCTCCTCGCCGACGCGCCACCGCCACGGCTGCGAGTTGTGCACCGACGGCGCGCGTGTCGCCAGCGACAGCGCGGACCGCAGCGTTTCGGTGTCGGGAAAGTCCGTCATCACTGTCACCCTTTCGAGCGTCGTCTCGCCCTCCAGAGTGCGTCGCGCCGCCGGTGTTTGCGGAGGGCACAAAGGCCTCGATGCAGCCGGCCAGTGGACAGATTTTCGTCAGGACCGAAGCCACACCGCGGTGTCCGGGGGCAGCACGGCGCCGACGCCGGGCGCCGAGGCGAGCACCACCGACGCCGTGTCGGGCAGCGCCACGGCGTCCTCCCCGGTGTTGACCCAGCACTGCGCGCCTCCGCGCTCGAAGGCGGCGACCTCAGCGGCAGTGGTGAGCCATTTCACGTCGCCGGCATCCCGCCACAGCGACGGCCGCAACCGCAGCGCTTCGCGATAGAGGTTGAGCGTCGAATCGGCGTCGCGCTCCTGGGCCTCGACGCTGTGTTCGCCCCAGTGCGCGGGCTGCGGTAGCCACGTGGCGGATCCGGGCTCGGGCGCGAAGCCATAGGGAGCGTCGGTCGCCGTCCACGGCAACGGAATCCGGCAGCCGTCGCGACCGACGTCGGTGAAGCCCGACTGCACCCACGTCGGATCCTGACGCACGTCGTCGGGCAGGTCCTCGACCTCCTCGAGGGCCAACTCCTCCCCCTGGTAGACGTAGGCGGTGCCGGGCAGCGCGAGCTGCACCAGCGCCGCGGCGCGGGCACGGCGCCTGCCGATGACGTGGTCGGGATCCTCCTCGGTCCACCGGCCCCGCTCCCAATCGGTTTCGATGAGGTGCGCCGGCTGCGAACGGGAGAAGCGGGTCACGGTACGAGTGACATCGTGGTTGGACAGCACCCACGTCGGTGGCGCGCCGACGGTGGCGGCGGCGGCGATCGCGTCGTCGACGACCGAGCGCAGCACCTCAGCCCGCCACGGCGCCCGCAGGAAGTCGAATTGGAAGGCGGTGTGCAGTTCGTCGGGCCGCAGGTAGCGCGCCAGCCGCTCATTGCTGGGCACCCACGCCTCGGCGATGAAGATGCGCTCGGGGGTGTAGCGCTCCGCGACCGCGCGCCAGGCCCGGTAGACGTCGTGGACGCCGTCCTGGTCCCAGGCCGGGTGCCCCTCGCGCGACTGCACCAGACTCTGCGCGGCGTCGTCGGGGTCGGCGGTGTCGCGAAGTCCGGCCTCCTTGATCAGGCCGTGCGCCACATCGATCCGGAAGCCGTCCACACCACGGTCGAACCAGAAGGCGAGGATGTCCTCGAATTCGGCGCGCACCTCGGCGTGGTCCCAGTTCAGGTCCGGCTGACCCGGCGCGAAAAGGTGCAGGTACCACTGCCCGTCGGCGACCCGGGTCCACGCGGGTCCGCCGAAGACGCTCTGCCAGTTGTTCGGCGGTGCGGCGCCGTCGGGGCCGCGGCCGGCCCGAAAGTGATAGCGCTGCCGCGCCCCCGGCTCGTCGGCCAGCGCCGCGCGGAACCAGGCGTGCTGATCGGAGGTGTGGTTCGGCACGATGTCGAGCAGCACGCGAATGCCCCGCGCGTGCGCCTCGGCGATCAGCTCCTGCGCCTCCTGCAGGGTGCCGTAGGCCGGCTCGATGTCGCGGTAATCGGAGACGTCATAGCCGGCGTCGGCCATCGGCGACGGGTACCACGGGTTGATCCAGATCGCGTCGACACCCAGCCGCGCCAGGTACGGCAACCGTGTTCGCAGACCTGCGATGTCGCCGACGCCGTCGCCGTTACCGTCGGCGAAGCTGCGGATGTAGACCTGATAGACGACGGCGGTCTGCCACCACGGTGAGACGGCGGGGGCCACGGCACTCCATTCCACTTGACGCGTGAACGTGTCCCCACGGTAGTGAACCGGACAGAATCACGACAGCCGGAGCACATTCGGCAGCGGTGGCGGCGGGTGCCGCGCCGACGGGGTACCGCTGCGCAGGAGATTCTGTGAACTGTGACACACTCGTCGCTGTACCGAATGTGCTGGTCGTGGCCCTCATCGGAGACCACAACTTCATAAACGAGGACGTGATGAAACGAATCCAGTTCGCCCGCGGGCGACGACGTCGTGCAATCGCGCTGGCAAGCGCGCCTCTGGTCGCCGCCACGTTGTTGTCCGGGTGCGGTAGCGAGGGCGGCCCGCCGACGCTGACGTGGTACATCCTTCCCGACAACGGCGGCTCGGCCGCGCGCGCCCAGGAGTGCGAAGCCGCCTCCAACGGTGCCTACCGGGTACGCATCGAGTCGCTGCCCAGCACGGCCACCGCGCAGCGGGAGCAGATGGTGCGCCGCCTGGCTGCCGGCGACTCCTCGATCGACCTGGTCAGCATGGACGTGGTGTTCACCGCCGAGTTCGCCAACGCGGGATTCCTGCGGCCCTACACCGCCGAGGAGAGGCAGCGGCTGACCGCGGGGATGCTGCCGGCGCCCGTCAAGACCGGTAAGTGGGAGGACAAGCTCTACGGCGCCCCGTACAAGTCCAACGCCCAGCTGCTCTGGTACCGCAAGTCGGCGGCCGCCGCGGCCGGGGTCGACCCGGCCTCGCCGACGTTCACCTGGGACGAGATGATCAAAGCCGCTGTGGGACAACAGAAGAAGGTTGCCGTCCAAGCGCAGCGCTACGAGGGCTACACCGTGCTGATCAACGCGCTGGTGCTGTCCGGCGGCGGCGCGCTGCTCCAGGACGTCGAGGCCGGCCGCAACGCCAAGCCGTCACTGGCCAGTCCGGCAGGCGAGAAGGCCGCCGAGATCGTCGGCAACCTCGGACGCTCCCCCGCCGCGCCCGCCGACCTGTCCAATGCGTCGGAGGAGCAGGCCCGCGCCAACTTCCAGTCCGGTCAGGGCATGTTCATGGTCAACTGGCCCTACGTGCTCGCCGCCGCCCGCAGCGCCGCCGAAGAGGGGACGCTCGACCAGGCCGTCGTCGACGACATCGGCTGGGCGCGCTATCCCCGGGTGGCACCCGACCGCCCCAGCGCGCCGCCACTCGGCGGGGCGAACCTCGGCATCGGCGCCTACACGAAGCATCCGGACCAGGCGGTCGCGCTCGTCGAGTGCATCAACGCCGAACCGAAGGCGACTCAGTACATGCTCGACGAGAGTGAGCCGTCGCCCTACGCCGCGTCCTACGACGACCCCAAGATCCGCGAGGAGTACGCCAACGCCGACCTGATCCGCGAATCCATCGGCGACGGCGGTCCGCGGCCGCCGACCCCCTATTACACCGACATCTCGGGAGCGATCCAGCAGACGTGGCACCCGCCCGCCTCGGTGAATGCCGAAACCCCGGAAAGGACAGACCAATTCATGGCTGACGTGCTCGCGGGCAGGCGCCTCCTGTGACGACGCTCCAGACCCCGCCGCTGCAGAGAGAACCCGGCACACCCGCGATGAGTGAGCGGGTCAAGGGTGAGCGCAGGCTCGGCATCTACCTGACCCTGCCGTCATATGTGGTGATGCTGCTCGTCACCGCCTACCCCCTCGGCTACGCACTGGTGTTGTCGCTGTACAACTTCCGCCTCACCGATCCCGGCGGCCGTAGCTTCGTCGGACTGGGCAACTACCTGGTGATCCTCACCGACCCGCTGTGGTGGAACGATTTCGTCACCACGCTGGCCATCACTGTGGTCACCGTCGCGGTGGAACTCGTGCTCGGGTTCTGGTTCGCCTTCGTGATGCTGCGTATCGTCCGGGGCCGCGGCCCGCTGCGCACAGCGATCCTCATCCCGTACGGCATCGTCACCGTCGTGTCGGCGTTCATCTGGCGCTACGCCTTCGCCATCGACTCCGGGTTCGTCAACCAGTGGCTGAACCTGTCGGGTTTCGACTGGTTCGGCGACCGGTGGTCCGCCATATTCGTCATCTGCCTCTCCGAGATATGGAAGACCACGCCGTTCATCTCGCTGCTGCTGCTCGCCGGTCTGGTGCAGGTCCCCGAGGACATGCAGGAGGCCGCGAAGGTCGACGGCGCCACCGCATGGCAACGGCTCTGGAAGATCACGCTGCCTAACATGAAGGCCGCGATCATGGTGGCGCTGCTGTTCCGCACCCTCGATGCGTGGCGCATCTTCGACAACCCGTACGTGATGACCGCCGGCGCCAACAACACCGAGACGATCTCGTTCCTGGCGTATCGGCAGAATGTCACGCTGGTCAATCTCGGTATGGGATCGGCCGTCTCGGTGCTGTTGTTCCTGTCCGTCGTCGTCATCGCATGGATCTTCATCAAGGTCTTCAAGACCGACTTGTCCCAAGTCAGGGGTGACCAGTGACCAAGAGCACCAAGTGGTGGACGCTCGCAGGCATCGTCATCGTGATCTACAGCTTCGCCCCGATGCTGTGGATGATCAGTTTGGCGTTCAAGCCGCCGTCGGACATCGTCTCGGGCAACCCGTCGTTTCTGCCCAGCACATTCACCCTCGACAACTTCGCGCAGATCTTCAGCAATCCTCTGTTCACCCGGGCGCTGATCAACTCGATCGGCATCGCCGTGGTCGCCACGGTCATCTCGGTGGTCATCGCGATGTTCGCCGCCTACGCCATTGCCCGCCTGGAGTTCCCCGGGAAAAAGGTGCTGCTGTCGCTGGCACTGGGCATCGCGATGTTCCCGCAGGCGGCGCTGGTGGGCCCCTTGTTCGATATGTGGCGCGGACTGGGGATCTACGACACCTGGCTGGGTCTGATCATCCCCTATCTGACATTCGCGCTGCCGCTGTCGATCTGGACGATGTCGGCCTTCTTCCGGCAGATCCCGTGGGAGATGGAACACGCCGCACAGGTGGACGGGGCGACGCAGTGGCAGGCGTTCAGGAAGGTGATCGTCCCACTTGCCGCGCCGGGCGTGTTCACCACGGCGATCCTGACGTTCTTCTTCTGCTGGAACGACTTCCTGTTCGCGATCTCACTGACGTCCACCGACAGCGCGCGGACGGTGCCTGCGGCGCTGGCGTTCTTCCAGGGCGCCTCGTACTTCGAGTCGCCGGTCCCCTACATCATGGCCGCGTCGGTGATCGTGACGATCCCCGTCGTCATCTTGGTCCTCATCTTCCAGCGGCGCATCGTCGCCGGCCTGACATCCGGAGCAGTGAAGGGATAACCCATGGCAGCAATTACGATGCGCAACATCGTCAAGAAGTACGGTGACGGCTTTCCTGCCGTCAACGACGTCAGCCTCGACATCGCGGATGGCGAATTCGTGATCCTGGTCGGCCCGTCGGGCTGCGGGAAGTCGACACTTCTGCGGATGATCGTCGGACTCGAGGACATCACCTCGGGCGACATGCTGATCGGCGACAAGAAGGTCAACGACAAGGCGCCGCGCGACCGCAACCTGTCGATGGTGTTCCAGAACTACGCGCTCTACCCGCACCTGACCGTGTTCGAGAACATCGCCTTCCCGCTTCGGTTGTCGGGCAAGCTATCCGACGATGAGATCCGCAAGCGGGTCACCGAGGCCGCCGACACGCTCGAACTCGGCGAGCACCTCGACCGCAAGCCGGCCAACCTGTCGGGCGGTCAGCGGCAGCGTGTCGCGATGGGACGCGCGATCGTACGCGAGGCCGACGCGTTCCTGTTCGACGAGCCGTTGAGCAACCTCGACGCGAAGCTGCGCGGCCAGATGCGCACCGAGATCCTACGGCTGCAGCGCAAGCTCGGCGTCACCACCGTCTACGTCACCCACGACCAGACCGAGGCGATGACGCTGGGCGATCGCGTTGCGGTGCTGAAAAAGGGTGTGCTGCAACAGGTGGCCAGCCCGCGTGAACTCTACGACCAGCCGGTCAACCTCTTCGTCGCCGGCTTCATCGGCTCCCCGCCGATGAACTTCGTGCCCGCCCACGTCAACGGCGACAATGTCGAGCTGCCGTTTGCGACGGTGCCGCTGCGCGACGAGTGGCGCAACGCCGTCGACGATCAGAAGGTGTACATCGCCGGTATTCGGCCGGGCGCCTTCGAGGACGCGGAGTTCGTCGATGACGACAAGCGCTCCCGCGGTGTGACCTTCGAGGTCACCGTCGACATGGTCGAGTGGCTGGGCAACGAACAGTATGCGTTCGTGCCGTTCGAGGCGACGCCGGAGATCAAGCAGCAGCTGGCCGAGCTGGCCAACGAACTCGACAGCGAGCAGTTGCGCACGCAACTCTGTGTCGAGCTGGATCCGCTGAGCCGGGTGCGCTCGGGTGACAAGGCCACGCTGTGGCTGGACGCCGAGCGTCTGCACCTGTTCGATCCGCACAGCGGTGACAACCTCACGCGCGCGGATCAATCCAGCGGTCGGCACGCGGCGCCCGCCGGCTGAGCCGGCGGCCACACACGCCGATGGCGGCTCCTGAGCTTCGGCTGCGGGCTCCGCGCCCGGAACTGCTTGCGCTGCCCTGGGATCGGGCGCTCGCCGACTGGACCGCGCCCGAGGTCCCGCTGCGCGACCTGCCGGTGGGACCCAGCCGGCACCTGGTCAAGTTCGTCGAGTGCGACGGTGAGCTGTGGGCGCTCAAGGAGCTGCCCCCGCGCATCGCCGCCCGTGAGTACGAGGTGCTGCGCGCGCTGGAGGACATGGAGCTCAACGCTGTTCGTCCGGCCGGACTGGTGTTCCAGCCCGACTTCGACACTGCGATCCTGCTGACCCGCTACCTCGCCGGCTCGTGGCAGTACCGCCGGATGTTCATGCGGCTGCCGCCCGACGCGCCCAAACACCGGGCCCGCTTGTTCGACGCCATGGCGACGCTGCTGGTCGAACTGCACCGGCACGGGGTGTTCTGGGGCGACTGCTCGCTGGCCAACACGCTGTTCTCCCGGGACGGGCAGGTGCTGCAGGCCTTCCTCGTCGACGCCGAGACCAGCGAGATCCACCCGACCCTGTCGAACGGGCAGCGCACCCAGGACATCGACATCACCGTCGAGAACGTCGCGGCGGGGCTGCTCGACGTCGCGGCGCGGCTCGAAAGACCGGATCTGGAGCCGGGATTCATCGGCGAGGCGTTGGCGATTCGGGAGCGCTATGAACAGTTGTGGGAGCTGTTGCACGCGGCGCCGACGTTCGGCTTCGCCGATCGATACCGCGTCGAGGGCACCATTCGCAAGCTCAACGAGCTCGGCTTCGCCGTCGACGAGGTGTCCCTGCAGCCGGTCACCTCCGGCGCCGACGAACTGCGCCTGCACGTCGCTGTCGGCGACCGCCGATACCACGCCACCGAGCTGCAGCGCTTGACCGGACTGGTCGTCGGTGAGGGGCAGGCCCGCATACTGCTCGGCGACCTGCACGCCTACCAGGGGCAGCTGTGTCGCGAAGCCGGTCACGACGTCGATGAGCGCACCGCGGCGCAACTGTGGGTGATGGAGGTGGCCACCCCGACGATGCACCGCGCGCACGCCGCGGTCGGACGTTCCGGCACCCCCATCCAGGCCTACTGCGATCTGCTCGAGGTGCGGTGGCTGCTCTCCGAGCGGGCCGGCCGTGACGTCGGCACCGACCGCGCGCTGCAGGCGTTGGCGCGCAACGTCGTCCCGTCGGAGTCAGCCGCGCAGTTGATGATCGTCGAGACGCCGACCGAACCGTTCTCGGTGCTCGACGACGAGTAGTCCGACGGTGCGGACCGCGGGGCGGTTCATCCGGTCGAGCCGATACTCCGTTGCTCTACCCGCAGATACGCGTGGATCGTGGTGCCGTCGACCCCGGCATGGCAGCGCACCAGGTCGGCGATGGCATTGACCACCATCAGGCCCCCGTGCGCCGCTGTCGCCCCGCTCGGGCCGTCGAGCGGATCACGGGGCCGGGCTTGGTCGCGCGCCTCGCACGCCAGGTAACCGTCCGTGCTCCAGAAAGCGAGCCGGCACGGCCCGGCATTGTGCACCAACGCCTCGGTGGCCAGCTCGGTCACGATGAGCCGCAGATCGATCAATTGCTCGTCGCCGCACCCGAACCACTGCCCGTACCGGGCGGCGAAGGTGCGGGCGCGGTGCAACTCGGCGACCGTCCGCACGGTGCAGCCCACCGCGTCGGCGGCCGCGTGCAACGGCTCGTTGTACCGCCGCCAGGCGTCGTCCGGCGCGAAGTGCGAGCTGTCGGCCTCCGGCTCCCCGTACCTCCACAACACCGGGTGGGTGGTACGGGCATCGTCGAGGCGCTCAGCGGTCAGCGCGCACGCGTCGTACGGACAGACCACCGTGACGTCCCGTCCGGTGAACGCGATGTTGATCAGCGCTTCGTACTGCACGCACGCCGGATACTCCAGCGCCGAACGGCCGTCCCACACCGGCTCGCCGATCATCAGCACCGGCTGGGGGACGTTCGCCTCCACGAATCGGCTCAGCACACCGGCGAGGATGCTGCCGGGATTGCGCCCCGCCTCCGTCATGTCGATCAGCGTCACCGCGCCCTCGGACGGGCCCAGCGCGGCGCGCAGTGCCGTCAGGTTCGGTCCCGGCACGGCGACCAGAACGCAGTGCCCCCTGTCGAGTGCGTCGATGATCGACGGCACCAGACAGTCGACATACGCCGCCGGCGAGTCATAGAAGAACGCCGGATGCCGGAATCGGTCGACGTCGGGATCAGACAGAACAGACAAGCACTGACTCCCGACGTCGATGACGCATCGGGTCGCTGCTCCGATGAATGACTTCGACGATACGCCGCTGTCAGCGCGTACGCGGGCAGAAAATATGACGGCGACGATGCGGCCAGCACTGCGACCAACTTCCGTTTCTATGGCAATATTCGGCTCATAAGTCCGCAGAAACGGAAAGCTTCGCATGCCCGAGATCAGGATCAGAGACGCGGCGGTGCTGCTCGGCGTCAGCGACGACACCGTGCGCCGCTGGATCGACGGCGGCGCTCTGCCGGCATCGAGGGACGAGTCGGGCCGCAAGGTCATCGCCGGTGAGGCGCTCGCCGGCTTCGCGCGGCAACACGCCGCGCCGCCACCCGACCCGGTCGGTGTCGCGAGTTCGGCGCGCAACCGTTTCGTCGGGCTCGTCACAGAGGTGCGCTCCGACCGTGTGATGAGCGAGGTTCAGATCCAGTGCGGGCCGTTCACCGTGGTGTCCCTGATGAGCACCGAATCCGTCCGCCAGCTCGGTCTCGAGCCTGGCGTCGTCGCGGTGGCCATGGTCAAGGCCACCACCGTGATCGTCGAGACCGCGGGCGGAAGCTCGTGAAGGCACCCGTGGCAGTAGTGGTGGCAGTAGTGGCGGCCGCCCTTGTCTGCGGGGGTTGCTCGTCGTCGCCGCCGTCGGCCGGCGACCGACTCACGGTGTTCGCCGCGGCGTCGCTGAAGTCGACGTTCACCGACCTGGGGGCGCGATTCGAGAAGGACAACCCCGGCACGACGGTCACGTTCAGCTTCGCCGGCTCATCGGAGCTCGCCACGCAGCTCACCCAGGGCGCACCCGCAGACGTGTTCGCCTCCGCGGACACGGCGAACATGACCAAGGCGGTCGACGACGGCCTGGTATCCGGCGATCCCGTCGCGTTCGCGACGAACACGCTCACCATCGTCACACCGCCGGGAAACCCCAGCGGCATCGCGACATTCGCCGACCTCGCCCGTCCCGGCATCCAGGTGGTGACCTGCGCGCCCCAGGTGCCGTGCGGTGCCGCGGCCGACAGGGTCGAGAAGGCCACGGGGGTCTCCCTCGCCCCGGTCAGCGAGGAATCCTCGGTCACCGACGTCCTGGGCAAGATCACCTCCGGGCAGGCCGATGCCGGGCTGGTGTACGTGACCGACGCCGCGAACGCCGGTGACAAGGTCACCGAGATCGCCTTCCCCGAGGCGCGCCGGGCCGTGAACGTGTACCCCATCGCCGTCCTGAACCAGGCCCGGTCCCGCCCGGCCGCACAGCGTTTCGTCGATCTCATCACCGGACCCCAGGGTCGCGACGTGCTCGCCGCCGCAGGTTTCGCCGAACCGTGACCGCCCGGCCGCGCGAGGGTGGCGCCGTGCCCGTCGGCCTGCCCGCCTGGATCTACCTGCCCGCCGGAATCGGTGCCCTGTTCGTGGTGGTACCGCTCGTCGCGATCGTCGTGCGGATCGACTGGCCGCACTTCCTCCCGCTCGTCACCTCCGAATCCGCCCGCGCGGCACTGACTCTGAGCATCAAGACCGCCGCGGCGAGCACGACACTGTGCGTGGCGGTCGGCGCCCCGATGGCGCTTGCGCTGGCACGCGGCCGGTTCCCCGGCCGCTCGATCGTCCGCGCGCTGGTGCTGCTGCCGCTCGTGCTGCCGCCGGTGGTGGGCGGCATTGCGCTGCTCTACACGTTCGGGCGACAGGGTCTGCTGGGCCACCAACTCGACGTCCTCGGTGTCCGGGTCGCCTTCTCCACCACCGCGGTGGTGCTGGCTCAAGCGTTCGTGTCGTTGCCGTTCCTGGTGGTGAGCCTCGAAGGCGCACTGCGTTCCGCCGGATCGGGCTACGAACACGTCGCCGCCACGCTGGGAGCCCGGCCAACGACCGTTGTGCGAACAGTCACCCTGCCACTGGTGTGGCCCGGCCTGATATCCGGCGCGGTGCTGGCCTTCGCGCGGTCCCTGGGCGAGTTCGGCGCGACGCTGACCTTCGCCGGCTCGCTGCAGGGTGTCACCCGAACCCTGCCGCTGGAGATCTATCTGCAGCGGGAGACCGATGCGGACGCCGCGGTGGCGTTGTCGCTGCTGCTGATCGCCGTCGCCGCGGTGATCGTCGTCGCCTCCGCCGGCCGACGCCTGGCGGGAGCGCTGCCGTGAGCAGCGTGCACGTGGCCGCCCGGCTCCGGCAGCGCGCAATCGACGTCGACATCGCGGTCGAGGACGGCCAGGTGCTGGCCGTCCTGGGTCCCAACGGGGTCGGCAAATCCACGCTGCTGCAGATCGTCGCCGGGCTCGTGCGACCCGACAGCGGCCGTGTCCAGATCGGCGACGACATCGTGACGGACACGCACACAGGTGCTTTCGTACCCGCGCACGCTCGCGGGGTGGCCCTGCTCGCCCAGCAGGCGATGCTCTTCCCACACCTGAGCGTGGGCGCGAACGTCGCCTATGCGCCGCGCTGCCGGGGACTGTCCCGCGCCGCGGCGCGCGAGCAGGCCCGGCGCTGGCTCGACGCCGTCGGCGCGAGCGAACTGGCCGGGCGCCGGCCAGCGCAGCTGTCAGGCGGCCAAGCCCAGCGGGTGGCGGTGGCGCGGGCGTTGGCCGCCGAGCCCCGGGTACTGCTCCTCGACGAGCCGTTCGCCGCCCTGGACGTGACCGCCGCGCCCGCGCTGCGGCGGCTGCTGCGCGATCTTCTCCGGGACCGGTCCCGGACGGCGATCGTCGTCACCCACGACATGCTCGACGCGCTCGCCCTCGCGGACACCGCCGTCATCCTCGAGGGCGGGCGCGTCGCGGAACGCGGACCCGTCCGCTCCGTGCTGAGCGCACCGCGCAGCGACTTCGGTGCGCGCATCGCCGGAGTCAATCTGATCTCCGGTGTGATCTCCGAGCGGGGATCGCTACGGACCCCGTGGGGTGCGGACATCTCGGGACTGGGTGACGCGGAGCCCGGTGTCGCAGCCGTCGCCCTGTTCCGTCCGAGCGCCGTCGCCGTCCACCTCGAGCCGCCTCACGGGAGCCCGCGCAACGTCCTCGCCGTGACCCTCGCCGACGTCGACGTGCGGGGACCGGTCGTGCGTGTGCGCGGCGGCGAACTACCGGATGGAGCGTCGGGGCTGGCCGCCGACGTCAGCGCCGCGGCGGCGGTCGATCTGGGCCTCGAGCCGGGCCGCACGGTGTACTTCGCGATCAAGGCGCAGGAGGTGGGGCTGCACCCCGCGCACGGTATGCGCTAGCGTCAATAACTGCGCTACGGCTACTCCCGTCATTTGCTGACAGAGCACCGCGGAGCACGGAATAGTAAGTGGCATGGGAGTGTCGTGGGCATGGGCCGGTATCCGCGGCAGGTGGTCGCGCTGGTGGCCGCGCCGCTGGGGCTGGTGCTCGCCCTGACGGCGCTGCTCGGCGCGGCCGGCGACCATCCGGCTGTGCGCATCATCGACGACCTGGTGAACTTCGGCTTGCTGGCCTACGCCACCGTCTGCGCCGCGCTGGCCGCCAGAGCGGCGCTCGCCCGGCTGCAACGGGCCTGGGTGCTGATGACGGCAGCCTTGGCCGCATGGGCGGTCGGTGACCTCATCTGGCTGCTGTACGAGCTGATCCTTCGGCAGGAAGCGCCGGTGCCGTCGGCGGCGGACGCTTTCTACATCGTCTTCGCGCTACTGGCCGTCGCGGCGATGACGCAGTTCGTCAGCGAGCCGATGCGCCAGTCGCGGCTGCGCATCGCCCTGGACGGCGTCACGGTGGGCTTGTGCCTGTTTCTGCTGGCCTGGATCCTCGCCCTGCACACCGTGTACGACGCGTACCGCGACGACCGCACCGCGCTGATCGTCACGCTTCTCTACCCCGCCGCCGACCTGACGATGCTCACCATCGCCGTGATGACGCTGCTGCGCGCCGACGCCCGCCAGCGGGTGGTGCTGACAGTGCTCAGCGCGGCGATCGCGGTGATGGCGGTCGCGGACAGCACCTACGCCGTCCTGGTCGCCGGCGACCGCTATCAGACCGGCGATCCGATCGACGCCGTCTGGGGCGGCGCGGCGGTCCTCTTCGCCGCCGCCGCGCTGATCAGCCGCCGGACGCCGACACCGCGCCCGCCCGCCCTGGCGATTCCCTCGAACGCCTCCCTCTGGCTGCCGTATCTGCCGTTGCTCCTCGCGGGAACGGTCGGTCCGCCCCTCGTGATGTCCGGCGTCGAGCAGTTCCTGGTGCCGGTCATCGTCGTCGCCGTATGCCTGCGGCAATCGATGGCAGCCTGGGAGAACCGGCGGCTGCTGACGGCCGCCGCCGACCAGGCGCTGCGCGACCCGCTGACCGGGTTGGCCAACACGGCGCTGTTCGACGACCGGTTGGCCCACGCGATGGTGCTGCGCTCGCGCATCAACCGGTCGGTCGCTGTGCTGTCTCTGGACCTCGACGACTTCAAACTGATCAACGACAACCTCGGGCATTCGGCCGCCGATCGACTGTTGTCCGACGTCGGACGACGGCTGGCCGCCTGCGCGCGGACGGGCGACACCGTCGCTCGTACAGGCGGTGACGAATTCGCGCTGCTGCTCGAAGGGCCGTTCGACGAGTCCGAGGCCGTCGCCCGGCGGGTGAGCGCGGCGTTCGACGTCCCGTTCACCGTCGACGGGCATGACATCCTTCTGCGACCCAGCATCGGCGTGACGGTCGCATCGATGTCCGAGCCCGATCTGACACCCGAAGACCTTCGCGAACGTGCCGGGATCGCGATGCAGGCCGCCAAACGGGCTCGCTCTCCCGAGGTGCACACCTTCAGCGCCGACATGGTGCCCGCCGGCGGCGGTGCGGCGGACGCCTCCGGCGCCGCGCGGCGCCCCAGTGGCGACGGTGCCGCCCAGATCCGTCTGCTCGGCGAATTACGCCACGCCATCGACCACCACGGGCTCGACGTGGTCTACCAACCCAAGATCTCCCTGCGCACCGGCGACACCGTCGGCGTCGAGGCGCTCCTGCGGTGGCCCCACCCGCAACTGGGCCTGCTCCTTCCCGATTCTTTCCTGTCGCTGATACGGGAGCAGGGCCTGATTCAGCGGGTGACCGACCTCGTCCTGGACAAGGCGCTCGACGACACCGCCCGCTGGTACAGCCACGACACGCGAATTCCGGTGGCCGTCAACCTGTTCGCGCCATCGCTGCGTGAGACCGACCTTCCCGACAAGCTGTGCCGAGCACTCGGCTGCAGGGGCCTGCCCACCGATCTGTTGACGGTCGAGATCACCGAGGACGTCGTTCTCAGCGAGATGGACTTGGTGACCGCCGTCTTGCGGCGGTTGCGTGAGTACGGCGTCAGGGTGGCCATCGACGACTTCGGCAGTGGCTATTCGTCGCTGTCGTATCTGCGCGACCTCCCGATCGACGAGGTGAAGCTGGATCGCCATTTCATCGCTCCCGTCACCAGCGACCGACGGGCAGCCGCCGTCGCGCAGGCCGTCATCGACCTGACCCACGACCTGGGGGCCACCGTCGTCGCCGAGGGCATCGAAGACGCCGTGACCGCCGACTGGCTGCGGGAACACGGATGCGATGTGGGGCAGGGCTATCTGTTCGGCCGACCCGTCGACGCCGCCCGGATCGTTGGCGTCGACGGGTCTGACACCCGGCGGGCGGACGACGCCGCGGTCATCGGCCCTTCGTAGTGCGTCGAGCGCGCCGAAGCGGGTACCCGGGCGGCGCAACCACGAGGACGAGGAAGCCGGGAGAGACGATGGGTGACTGCGAAGGTAGCGGTCGTGAGGTACCCGACGATCAACCGTCGGCCCAGGCGGCGACGTGCCCCGTGTGCGGGCGCGAGACACCGGTCGAGCCCGAGGACACCGACGACGGGTTGAGGTCCACGGTCGCTACCCACGACGCGGTGGCATGAGCACGCGGTGCCGCCGGGTGGCGCCTGCCCCCAGCGGGCGCCATCCCGGCCGCAGAAGTCGCGTGCGCCCCGGACACGACAACCCCTCCGTGGCGTGTTCGTGCGCATGCAACGACATCGCTATTGGACCGATCCGGGCCTGGCCGCCGGTAGGGGCGAAGGTCCCTGCCTGCAGCCTTGCCGCAACCCGGGATCTGTCCAAAGGATGACGCATTGTCATTAGGACGGCTCCGTATCCCGGTTCACCAGCGCTGACGCCCTTCATCCCAGGCGCCCGACCGGCCAGGGGGTTTGCACATCTGCGGTGGAGCCGTATTGTCGGAGGCAGGTGCTAAACGTGTGTTGTCATCGCGCCGAGCAAGCAAGCGGCGCTGCGCCGCCTACGCGGTGACCTGCCTACCGTCGTAAGCGCATGTCGAGAATCCGGCGTGACCTGTTGGTCAGATGCCAACCGTTTATGGGCGGTCCAAGACTTGACGCCAGTGTTCAGGCCCGTCACATGCTCGCCAGCAAGAGGAAAGAGACCGCGAGCGGGTCCGCTCCCCCTTCACCGACGCTTCGCGATCGGTCGGAGGTGGCCCAGCACAGCACCGAACACGTCGCGCGTCACGTCGACGAACACGAGAGCCGTGATCCGCAGTGCAAACTCTTCAGCAATCGACTTCTGCTGCCAGCCCTTCCACAGCCACCAGAACCACCAGCACGACCAGAACCACAAGCGCGACCACCAACAACTACGCCGACGTCGTCGTCATGTTCCGCGAACTCGCCCTGCTGGACGAGGACTCCGCGGCGTACCGGCGGATGCGGGAAGCCATCATCGAACGGTGCCTCCCGCTGGCCGAGCACATCGCCCGGCGATTCCGCGGGCGTGGCGAATCCCACGACGACCTCGTTCAGGTCGCGCGTGTGGGCCTGCTCAACGCGGTCAACCGATTCGACATCGACACCGCCGACGACTTCCTCGCCTTCGCGGTCCCCACCATGATGGGTGAGGTCCGCCGCTACTTCCGCGACCACGGGTGGTCGCTGAAGGTTCCGCGGCGCCTCAAGGAACTCAACATGCGGCTCAAGGCCGCCCGGTCCGAACTGACCCAGCAGCTCAACCGTGCGCCGTCTCCCAGCGAACTCGCCGAGTACCTCGGCCTGGAACGGGAGGAAGTCGTCGAGGGACTCATCGCAGCCGACGCCTATTCGACGCGCTCCACCGAACAGGAGCTCAGCGCCGCCGGCGACGGTCTGACGATGATCGACACCTTGGGTGGACCCGATCCCAACCTGCAGAAGGTGGTCGACGTCCACACCGTGCGACCGCTGATCGCCGGTCTGCCCGAACGGGACCGGATGGTGCTGAAAATGCGTTTCTTCGACAACAAGACGCAGTCCCAGATCGCCGACGAGATCGGCGTCTCCCAGATGCACGTGTCCCGTCTCCTGGCGCGCGCATTGGCCACGATCCGCGAGAAAGCCAGCTGAGCAGGAGCCGGGTAGACCCAAATGATCTGCCCGGCTTGCTGTTTCGATTCAGGCAGTCACCCCGGCGCGCAACAGTGCGCCGGGGTACTCGCCGACGTCAGCGCACGGCCGCGTCGAACGCCTGGTCCAAGGTGGGAACCATAACCATGATGTCGGCCAGCCCGATCATCTGCATCGGCCTGCTGGTCGCCGGCCCGTCGGCCACCACCATGAATTGCGTTGCCGCCCCGCACCGATCGTTCGCCTCGACCAGCAGGCCCATTCCCACCGATGCCAAGAAGTCGACGGCGGTGAGGTCCACGATCATCGAGGTGGGTTTCTTCGCCAACGCCGTCTCGATCTGACGGTCGAGCGCGGGGACGGTGAGCATGTCGAGATCACCGGTGCAGCGGATCACGACGACCGAATCGTGCCAGGAGTCGGTGACGATGCATTGCGACGGCGCACCCGCCGACTCCGCGGGTGGGGAGGGTGAAGAGGTGGAAGACATGTCAACTCCGAGATCGCATGGATGAGGCGCTGCGTCTCACGGGCTGTCTAGTCTGAACCTGAAGAATGGGGCGCTTGAAGATC
Source organism: Mycolicibacterium psychrotolerans (assembly GCF_010729305.1). Lineage (NCBI taxonomy): Bacteria > Bacillati > Actinomycetota > Actinomycetes > Mycobacteriales > Mycobacteriaceae > Mycobacterium > Mycolicibacterium psychrotolerans. The sequence goes on from NZ_AP022574.1 coordinate 4,283,963, forward strand.
AGTCTATACGCGTTCCGCCAGTCAGAGCGCCGATATCGACTTCAGCACGAATGTCCGCACCCGGCCGGGCACCCCGGCGCGGCACATCGACAGCAGCGGGTCGGACAACTGCTCGCCGAGCACCACCTCGACCGGCCCGGACCCGCCGCTGAGCACGACCCGGATGGTGTCGTCGACGTGGTCGACCGTCACCGGTGAGAGCGTTCGGATGCGTTCGTCGCCGGACGCCTTCCTGACGAAGTACTGCGCGGCCTGCACCGCGTGCGGAAGCGATGTGCGGCCCCGCAGGAACTCGTTGTCGACCAGGCCCTCGACGTATCTGCTGACCAGCGCGGCGGCGTCGGTCGAATCGATGCGCCCGTAACAGAGCCCCTCGGGCAGTATCAGCATCGTCGCGGCGAACCGATCACCACCCAGATGCGAACACTCCCAAGTGATTTCGGGATTCTGCTCCGCGATGGCGGCGGCCGCTTGTCGCCCCCGGACGGCGCAGCACTGATCGTGTCGTCCGTGCGCGCACACAGCGACCACGGGATCGGTGCACCGGTCGCCGTCGCTGCCGTCGAGCGCGAGTTCGAGGTAGTCGCCGGGCCCGGACACCTCGCCGCAGTACAGCGCCTCGCGCCCTTCGTCGGAGAACGCGAGGAACCAGCGCCAGCGCGGGCTCGCCGTGCGGCGGCCCGGCCGGCGGATCGCGGCGACCCGCATCCCGACCGTCTCGAACCGGCGCGCGATGGCGCGCCCGAGCACGGGGTCGACGATCGACGGTGACTCCAGAAACGCCGACGGACCCCAACCACCGCTCAGTTCGAGCAGCGCCCAGGCGTGACCGGCCGACGCGGTCCCGTACATCGCGTCACCGCGCGCCAGCGACTGGTCGCTGCACGGCACACGCCTGGCTTCGGCCATCGACCGCCGTCCTAGTCGGCAACAGCTACGACGACCGCCTCGCGCAGCAGTCGGCGCAGCAGCACAGTGCCGTCGTGGGCATCGAGGCCGGGCAGCGTCGCCGCATCGACGGTGGTGCCGGACTGCAGCGCTCGCAGCGCCGGCGCGCAGAGGCCCGGAAAGGACATGGTGCGGTCGGGAAGCCGCAATCGGACCCGGCCTTCGGCGTCCTCGAGCGTCGCCAGCAGACCGCGGCGCCATCGCACCCGCGTCGTGCCCGCCGCCGCGGCCGCGTCGAGCGTGGCCAGCGGTGGAACCGCCACAGGCCGGGTGCGTTCGCTGTGCCGGCGCGCCAGCCGGGCGGCGACCCGATCGCTCAGTTCCGCGCCGCGGTCCCGCACGGTCCCGGTCAGCGCGGCCATGACCTTCGACGCGATCGCCGCCGTCTCGCCGGTGTGCGCGACGTCGATCCCCATGGGCAGCGACTTGCGGAACTCCGCCTCGTCGGCCAACGCGTCGACGACGGCGCGCATCACGTCCAGACCCGTCATCGCCGAGACGCCGATCGTCAGATGGATCGACGTGGTGTCCCCGGAGCGGGCGGAATGCACCCAGCCGCGGGGCAGGTACAACGCGTCGCCGGCGGTGAGCACGGTGTCGATCACCGGAGGCTGCTCACACCGCGCGGTGATCGCCGCGCGGTGGTCGGTCCACGGCTGGTCGGGCAGCGGGTCGGGGTGCACGGGCTCGTGCACGATCCACCGCTTGGCACCACTGACCTGCAGAACGAAGACGTCATGGACGTCGTAGTGCGGGTCGAAGCCGCGGTTGTCCGGCGGGGTGATGTAGGCGTTGGCCTGCACCGGATGCCCGAGATCGTCGACCGCATCGCGGACGAAATCGATCAGTGGCGGCCACAGCCGGTGCAGCCCCTGCAGAACCAGGGTGGCCCCTGCCGCCAACTGCGCCAGCACGCGCGCCGAATCCACCTGGTCGGGCATCTCGGCACCGAAACCCGCTGCGTCGAGGTAGCAGTCCCGGTCCAGCACCTGGCCTGCCTTGGCCATCCGCAGAAACGGCGCGCGCACCCCGCGGCGGGTGATGAGCTCGTCAACGGCGTCCGGGGAGAGGAGATCCGCGAAGTCGCGGGGCAGCGCACCGGACCGGCTGAGCAGAGGTCGTCGACCCCAGTACTGCGCCGCGAACACCTCCGGGGCGACCGCGACGCAGCGCGTCAGCACGCGACCGTCCTAGGCGGTACCGTCCGCGCCGCCGTCATGACCGCCGGGGTTCGAGCCGCCGTCGGCAGGCCCCTCGCCACCCGCGGTGCCATCGGCGCCGCCGTCATGTCCACCGGGGTTCGAGCCGCCGTCGGCAGGCCCCTCGCCACCCGCGGTGCCATCGGCGCCGCCGTCATGACCGCCGGGATTCGAGCCGCCATCGGCAGGCCCCTCGCCGCCGGATTCCGTGGTGATGTCGTCGTCATCGAGTGCCATTGTCGTCACCTTTCCGCGCCACTGGGATGCCGCTGGGATGAGCCGCAGCCTACCGCGCCTGGCAGTGGTGCCCGCCCGGTACGGCAGCCAAACCCGCCGGCGGTCCCCCGGCAGATAACGGACCGTCGGACATGGCGTAACGATCCGAGTGCGCTGGGCGCGAAGTGATGCGCTCCCAGTAGGATCGGGCCATCGACCCGGTTTTGGGTCGCGTGGCCGTCGCCGACAACACTGGAGAACGCTTGAGGTCTGATCGTCGTGCCCGCGCTGTCTGCCTGGCAGCCCTGCTGGCGGTGGTCGCCGCCGTCGGCATCGTCTCGTCGAGCGCGCCGCAGTGCCCCGATCGCTGCCAGGCTCTGGCCGCGGGCAACGCCTCGCACTTCGCTCCGCCGGCTCCGCCGTCTCCCACGGCCCCGGCCCGGCTCATCGTGACGCCGGGCGCCGGATCCGAGGACGTCAAACCCGATGCCCGGGTACTCGTCGCAACCGTCGACGGGACGCTCGAGAGCGTCACGATGGTCAACGACGCGGACAAGGAGATCCCCGGAGTGCTGACCCCGGACGGCAAGGCGTGGAAGCCGACGATGCAACTCGGGTACGGCCGCACGTACACCATGACGATCGCCGGGCGCGGCCCCGGCGGTATGCCGACCCGGCAGACGTCCAGCTTCAGCACCATCGACCCCAGCGACCAGACCGCGGTGTACCTGAACACCGTCGGTTACGCATCCATCGAGGACGGCGGCACCTACGGCGTCGGCATGGTGGTGGTGGCCCACTTCGACGAAGCCGTCGACAAGGCGGCCGCCGAACGACACCTGCGGGTGCGTACTGATCCGTCGGTCACCGGTAGCTGGTACTGGGTCGACGACCAGACCGCGCACTGGCGCCCGCAGAACTACTACGCGCCCGGTACGAAGGTCAGCGTCGACGCCGACATCTACGGCGACAAGCTCGGCGACGACCTGTACGGCGCCGAGGACGAGACCGTGAGCTTCGTGATCGGCGACGCCCACGTCTCGATCGCCGACGACACCACCAAGCAGGTCAGCGTCTTCGACAACGGCAAGCTCGTGCGCACGATGCCGACCTCGATGGGCATGGGCGGCACCGAGACCATCGGCGGCACCACGCTGTCGTTCTGGACGCCTCCGGGCGTCTACACGGTCATCGACAAGGCCAACCCGGTGATCATGGACTCGTCGACGTTCGGCCTGCCGGTCAACAGCCGGCTGGGTTACCGGGAGACGATCCCCTGGGCGACCAAGATCAGCTCCGACGGCATCTATCTGCATCAGCTGAACTCGACGGTGTGGGCGCAGGGCAACACCGACACCAGTCACGGTTGTCTGAACCTCAACAGCGACAACGCGCAGTGGTTCTACGCGTTCTCGCGGCCCGGCGACGTCGTCGAGGTCCGAAACACCGGCGGGCCGCCCTTACGACTGGAGCAGAACGGCGACTGGACGCTGCCCTGGCAGGAGTGGCTCAAGGGCAGCGCGCTGCGGCAGTAGCTAGTTCCCCGGCGCACCGTCGGGGCGCCGCGTTCCGTCGATGCCGCCGAGGCTGCCGCTGCGCCGGGATCCCCGCCGGCGCCCCCGCGCCTCCGGAGCCGTCGTCGCATCGAGCATCCGTTGCGGACACGCAATTATTGCTTGTAGCATCTGAGTTGACGGCGCGTTCCCGGGACAGGTTCGACAGTGGACAGAAATCAAGGCGGTGAAGCATGCGGGTGGTGATCTGTGGTGCCGGGATCGCGGGACTCACGCTCGCACACCGGATCGCGTCGATCGACGACGAGGTGGTGCTGCTGGAGCGCTCGCCGGGGCCGCGGCCGGAGGGCTACATGATCGACTTCTTCGGCCCGGGCTACGACGCCGCAGCGGCGATGGGTCTGCTGCCGGCGCTGCGGGCCGTCTCCTATGACATCGACGAGGCGCGACTGGTGGACGAGCACGGTCGATGCCGCGCGCGGGTGCGCCCCGCCCTGTTCGCCGACAAAGGACTGCTCGACCTGACCCGACCCGATCTGGAGAGTGTGCTCCGCGACGCGCTGCCGGCCGGAGTGGACCTTCGGTTCGGCACCGCGGTGAGCGGCGTGGCCGACCTCGGCGACGCGGTTCGCGTGACGCTCGACGACGGTACGCACGTGGATGCCGATCTCCTGGTGGGTGCAGACGGTCTGCATTCGACGGTGCGGCGGCTGGTGTTCGGTCCTGACGCGAAGTTCCTGCGCTATCTGGGTTTTCACACCGCCGCATTCACGTTCTACGACCCCGGCATCCTCGAGGCCATGGAAGGGCACTTCTGTCTCACCGACACCGTCGACAGGCAGGTGGGGCTGTACGCCCTGCGCGGCGGCCGCGTCGCCGTCTTCGCGGTGCACCGCACCGCCGATCCCACGTTGCCGGACGACGTGCGATCAGCCATCCGCCAGGCCTACGGCGGACTGGGCTGGCTGGTTCCGGAGGTACTCGGCCGGTGCCCCGCCCAGCACGTCTACTACGACTCCGTCGCCCAGGTCGTCATGCCGCGCTGGCAGCAGGGCCGTGTCGTCCTCCTCGGCGACGCCGGCTACGCCGTATCGCTGATCGCAGGGCAGGGCGCATCGCTGGCGATGGCCGGCGCTTACGTGTTGGCCGAGCACCTCCGCGAAGCGGAATCGATCGAGGAGGCGCTACTCGGCTACGAGACCGAATGGCGACCGGTGGTCGAGGAGAAACAACGCAAAGGTCGCGCGGGAACCCGCTGGTTCCTGCCGTCGTCGCCATGGCAGATCCGAATACGCCACCTGGTGCTGCGCTGTACACGACTGCCGTTGATCGACCGTCTCGTGGCCACGGCACTGGTCGGCAAGTCCGGCGGAGGCATCCGCAATCCGCACAGGACGCGCGTGGCGAAACTTCTGCGGCCGGCGCTGGCCGCACCGACGGTGCTGTACGCCAAGGGTTTCGGTTGGCTTCTCGGGCGGCGCTTCCTGTGCCTGACCCACACCGGACGCAGATCGGGACATCGCTACCGGACCGTGCTGGAAGTCATCGGGGCCGGCCCCGGCGCCGACGAGTACTTGGTGATCGCCGGGTTCGGCCGTTCGTCGGACTGGTTACGCAACATCGAGGCGCACTCCGACTACGAGGTGAACGTGGGCAGTGACCGTTTCTGCGCTCGACATCGTGTGCTCACCGCAGCTGAGGCGGAGTCGGCGATGGCCGAGTACGAACGGGCGCATCGCTGGGTCCGGCCGCTGATCCGCGGTGTGCTGACGAGGCTGCTCGGGTGGCGCTACGACGGCAGCCCCGCGGCACGTGCGCGGCTGGCCCGTCAACTGCCTGTGGTCGCCCTGTCTCCTCAACCACCGGGCTGACATCGTCACACCGCGCAGCCGCGCGATTATGCGACGCAATCGCAATCATTGCATACTGCAATAATGGTGGAAGCACAACGCTTGCGGCGTTCCCGTCGCATACCTGTTTTCCGCCAGAGATTCTGGTGGGGCTGGCTCAGTGACAGTTCGGCTGCCATCGTCCCGTTGGCGATCACGGTCGGTGCCGTCACCGGCCTGGGGGCGGTAGAATTTGGTGAGCTGATCACGCTGTTCACCCGCATGTTCACCGGCTACGACGACTACTCGGGGCTGGGGCGGGTCGCCAGTGCGCACTGGCCGGCGCTGGACTTCTGGTTCCTGTTGCTCACCCCGGTGGTCGCCGGCGCGGTGTACGGGCCGATCGTGCACAAGTTCGCTCCCGAGGCCAGAGGCCATGGCGTTCCCGAGGTGATGTACGCGGTGGCACACCGGCGCGGCCGAATCGCGCCGCAGGTGACGCTGGTGAAGGCACTGGCGTCGGCCTTGTGCATCGGCGGTGGGGGTTCCGTCGGTCGCGAGGGTCCGATCGTTCAGATCGGCTCCGCGGCGGGTTCCACGGTGGCACAGGTGTTACGCCTACCCGTGTCGCGGGTCCGGCTCCTCGTCGCCTGCGGGGCGGCCGCGGGTATCTCCGCCACGTTCAACGCACCCCTTGCCGGCCCGTTCTTCGCGATGGAACTCATCCTGCGCGACTTCGCAGCGCAGTCGTTCGGTGCCGTCGTGCTGTCCAGCGTGGTGGCCGACGTCATCGGCCGCGCGATGCTGGGCGACCATCCGTTCCTGACCCTTCCCTCGTTCGCGGTTCACAGCCCGGTCGAATACGGCCTCTACTCGGCCCTCGGCGTCCTGGCGGGTGCGGTGGGCGTGTTGTTCTCCAAGGTCCTGTACCGGGTCGAGGATGCGTGCGACTGGGCGTGGCGTGGCCCTGAGTGGGCTCGTCCCGCGGCCGGCGGCATCCTGCTGGGGGCGGTTCTGGTGGCTCTGCCCCAGATGTACGGCGTCGGATACCCGGTACTGGAGAACGCCGTGGAGGGCAAGTACCTGATCCCGATGCTAGTGGTCCTGCTGGTCGGCAAGATGCTCGCCACCAGCCTGACCATCGGCATCGGCGGCTCGGGGGGAGTCTTCGCTCCGACGCTGTTCATCGGCGCGATGGCAGGAACCGCATTCGGCGAGATCGCTCACCGCCTTTTCCCGACGGTCACGGAATCACCCGGCGCTTACGGATTGATCGGAATGGGTGCCGCGCTCGCGGGCGCGACGCGAGCACCGGTGACGGCGGTCATCATCCTGTTCGAACTGACCGGGCAGTACTCGATCATCCTGCCTCTCATGGCAGCAGTGGCGGTGGCTGCCGGCACCGGCCACCTCCTGCCCAGGGACACGATCTATACCGCCAAACTGTGGCGCCGCGGTATCGATCTCGACACTCCGCACGGCACATTGTCCGGATTGACCGCAACCGACGTCGCCCGACCGGCACCTGATCCCCTTCCCGGGGACAGCACGCTGCAGGCGGCGGCCGCCGTGCTCGCCGAATCCTCCCTGGGGATGCTGCCCGTGACCGACGGCGAAGGCACCTATCAGGGCTGCGTCTCGGCTGAGGATGTGGCCGAGGCCCTGAACGACGACGCTCCCCCGGAAACGGTGCACAGCCTGATCCGACACCCTATCGCCCTGGACGAGACCGCCGACTCGAGCAAGATCGTGGGAGCGCTTTCCGGTCGCGGCACCGCCGGACTTCCGGTGCTCAACGCTGAGCACACCGCGGTCGTGGGGTGGGTGACCTACGAGTCGCTGCTGGAGCGCCTCCATCCCGCCCCACCGTCCTGACATCGACGAAGCGGATCAGCCGGCCTGCTGGAGCAATGCCGCCCCACCGGGTAAGCGCGGCAGCAGCATTCGCGCCAGCCGGTCACGCAGCCGCTGGTGCTCCGACGTGGTGCGCCGGCCGTGGACCACGGTCGTACCAGCCCGCGCCGCCCCAGGTCACCGCCAGCGCAGCGTCGGTGACGCCGAGGCGGACGCAGATGGTGACTTCTCGCAACCATTGCGAATATGCAATCAATGTCGTCCGAGTTTTCGCGCAATCCGCCTATCCGGACCGGCGTGCCCCGAATCGCCAGAAGCACCCACTGATGGTGCGGCGCGGTTGATTGCCATCACCGTGGTGTTCGACCACAATTCACTCATGACATCACCGCCGCGAAGCCGCGCTCCGCGCAGGTCGCCGCTGACGACTCAGGCGGATGCCGTGCTACGCGCTTCCCGCGCGCTCGTGGGCATCGCCGCCGAATCCCTCGGAGAGGTCGACGATGTGGTCACCGTCCCTCAGTTTCGGGTCCTGGTGCTACTCCACACGCGCGGTCCGATGAACCTCGCCTCCGTGGCGGCTGAACTCGGAGTGAATCCGTCGAATGCGAGCCGAACGTGCGACCGCTTGATCAAGGCCCGACTACTGGATCGCCGAGAATCTCAGGTCGACCGTCGCAATGTCACCTTGACGGTGAAACCTGCAGGACGCCGCCTCGTGGAGAAGGTGACCGAGCACCGTCGCGCGGCCATCGAGCGTGTCCTGCGGTCGATGAAAGCGGAGGACCGCAGCACCGTGGCCGCCGCCTTGGAAGCGTTCGCGGTGGCAGCCGGCGAGCCCGACCGTGACGGCAGAACGATCAGCCTGCTCTGGCCTCCGGAATCGGCCTGAGACAGCACAGTTCCCATCGCTGGGCCAGATGCTGGGCGTTTAGCCGTCGAGCGCAGTGGAATGACTGGACTCCCAGTGGTCGACGAGAGGACTTGCGCATGCGCGCCGCCGCGGACGTCACGGTTGTGGGTACCGGACCGAACGGCCTGGCCGCGGCGATCGTCTTCGCCGCGGCGGGTCTGACCGTATCGGTGTGCGAGGCGCAGCCCCGTCCGGGCGGAGGGGCGCGAACCGAGGAGCTCGACCTCGGCGTTCCCCTGCTGCACGACCTGTGTTCGGCCGTGCACCCGATGGCGATGGCCTCGCCGTTCTTCCAGCGCTTCGAGCTCAGTCGCCGAGTGGAATTCGGCGTTCCCGAGGTGTCCTACGCCCATCCCCTCGACGATGGTCCGGCCGCCGTGGCGTACCACGACCTCGACCGGACCGTCGCCGAACTGTCCGCGGCCGGACCCGCCGACGGTCGCCGGTACGCCGCCATGATGCGCCCGCTGGTCGATGCCGTGCACACCGTACGGGACATAGGGCTCTCAGATCTGCGCCATCCGCCGGCGTCGCTGTGGTCGGGCTCCGGTGTCATCGGCGCGGCGACCCTGGCGGCGCGGGCGCTGGAACTGGGCACGCGGGTGTGGGGCCGGGTCACCGACGCCGAGCGCTGCGGGGCGATGCTGACCGGGGTGGGTGCGCACGCCAACACGCCGATCCCCTCGCTGGCCGGCGCGGCCACGGCGCTGTTGCTCGGCTCGCTCGCTCATGACCCCGGCTGGCCACTGCCCGTGGGCGGCAGCCAGGCCATCACCGATGCGATGGTCGACGACCTGCGCGCCCGCGGCGTCACCGTGGAGTGCGACCTGGCTGTCGACGACGCTGCCTCCCTGCCACCCGCAAGGGTGTACGTCTTCGACACCGCGCCATGGACCCTGGACACCGTCTTCGGGGACCGGTTGCCCGTCCGCTACCGGCGCGCGCTGCGCCGATTCACCCCCGGCAACGGGGTGGCCAAGGTGGACTTCGCGTTACGCGAACCCGTGCCCTGGGCGGACTCCCGACTGAGGAAGGCGGGCACGGTCCACCTCGGCGGGACGCGCGCGCAGATGGCGCGCGCCGAGGCCGACACCGGATCGGGGCGACACAGCGCCACCCCGATGATGCTGGTCAGCCAGCCGACGGTGGTTGACCCCAGTCGGCTCGGTCCTGGTGGCGAACACCCGCTGTGGAGCTACGCGCACGTGCCCAACGGCTCGACGCGGGACATGACCGCGACAGCCATCGCGCAGATCGAGCGCTTCGCTCCCGGATTCCGCGACGTCGTCATCGGCTCACGGTGCATACCGGCTGCCGATCTGTCGCGGCACAACGCCAACTACCGCGGCGGGGACATCGCTGTCGGCACGGTGTCGATGTACCGGATGCTGGCCCGCCCGGTACTCGCATGGGATCCCTACCGCACACCGCTGGGAAACGTCTACTTGTGCTCCGCGGCAACGCCTCCCGGCCCGGGTGTGCACGGCATGTCGGGGATGCACGCCGCCGGCCGGGTGTTGCGGCAACACTTCGGCATCAGCACACTGCCGGATCTCGCTCCCCGCTGACGGGCCGATCGTTGCGGGTTCGCAAAAATGACCGTCGAACGAGGTTTCGCTCCGGCGCCGGGGTAAGGGCACCACCGGTCGTTGCGGACACCAGCGCGTCGGGCGCTGCGCGAACCGAAGGAGCCGATGGTGGCTGTGCGACAGTGGATCGATCAGTGGCCCGTCTACCGTCAGCTCACCGGCTCGGATCCGCTGGGCAGAGCCGCCGCCGCGCAGTCGGCACACAGCCGCGAACTGCGTCCGCGGACCGCGACGGCCGATCGGGTCGTCACCTCGGGCGACGGGTGCGGCCGCCCTGCTGGCACTCGTCGGGGTGCATGGACTGGTGGCCCGGCTCCGATTCGTCGATCGGATCCGACGGATGGTGATCCACCCGTTGCGCCTATGCATGCGTCTCATGCCGCAGCATCGACGCGGACGCGAGCCCGAATTCGCGCCAGGGTGTCGTGGAGGAGCCGCGAGATCTGCACTTGGGACACCTCGAGTCGGTTGGCCACTTCACGCTGAGGGAGGCATTCGAAGAAGATCATCCTCAGGATGGCTTTGCGCCGGGGATCGAGATCGGCGATGGCCTCCTCGACCGTCATCACGTCTTCGACCCGCTCGTAGCCCGGGTCGTCGGCACCTTGCATTGCCCCGACGGTGCTGTCCGAAGCCTCACCATGACCACGCACGGGCGCATCCAACGCCATCGGACGATAAGCGGTTCGGGCGCACGGTGAATCGCCGAGGTCCATGATGTTCACCCCCAGCTCGTCGGCCAGTTCTGTCGGAGTCGGACTGCGGCCGAATCGTTGAGACAAAGCCTCGGTGGTGCGCCCTGAGCGCAACTGCACCTCCTGAACCGGCCGAGGCACCCGCACCATCCAGGTGTGATCACGGAAGTATCTCCGGAGTTCCCCGCGGATCGTGGGGACGGCGAAGGCCAGGAAGGGGCCCTTGTCCGGGTCGAAGCGATCCACCGTTTTGACCAGGGCGAGGCGCGCCACCTGGAAGAGGTCGTCGGCGGGCTCTCCCCTGCCCGTGTATCGGTACGCGATGTTGTCGGCGATCGGGACGCACGCCGTGATGACGCGGTTTCGCCACAGTCGACGCTGCGCCTCAGTCCGGGCGCGCGCGAATCGCACGACGAGGTCGTCGATGTCTTGTGACGCGACACCGCCGGGATGTGTCAGGGAATTCATGCGCTCTGTCGCGACGGTCAAGACTCCTCCTCGGCACGCTTGGGTCTCGACCGTCGCCTACCCCCGCCACTCGGGCGTCACCGTCTGCCGCGCAATCGTTGTAGGACTGCAATAAATGCGAGATGGACGAATTTCCCGCCCGTCGAGACGGATCAAAACCGCCGCGCGGGGAAACAACGGGTAGTACCTCCGTCCGTGGGCGCCGCCGGCGGACATCGCCGCACAACCGGAAGGAGATCCGTGCGACCGAACAACAACCGATTCCGCGTGCCGGCGGGCCTTGCTGCAGCAACGCTCACCGTTCTGGCGGCGGGCTGTAGTGAGGACGACGATGCCGCGGTGCGTTCACCCAATCGCGGAACCGGGTCGACCACGCAGGAAACCACCGTGGAGAACGTCTACATCGTGCCGGCTTTCCTGCCCGGCCGGTGCGCCATCCAACTCGATGCCGGGGCGGCGATGCGGTTCACGGTCACCAACAATCGCGGCGCCGACCCCGAGAAGCTGCTCGGAGTGTCCACCGACGCCGCGCAGGCAACGCGCCTACCCGCCACGACGGAGATACCGCCGAAGGCCACCGTCGCCTACGGCCAGCCTCATCCCGGCGATCCCGGCGGCTCGCTGCGCATGGGCCCGGCGCGCTTGGACGGCCTGGACCCCGATCTGCGGCCGGCGACGACGGCTGACGTGATTTTCCACTTCGACCGGGCCGGGGACATCACGTTGCCGGTGGCGGTGGAGGCCTGTCCCGTGCAGATGCCGTAGCTCAGCACCGCGCATCGATCCGGAAGGGCACCGGGATGCCGAGGTCCGTAGGAGACGCCGCCGAGAATCCGTAGGCCGATCCGGTCACCACGTACTCGCGGCCGTCGCGACGAACCGCACGCGCGCGACCCACGCCTCCCCGCCACACATCGCCGCTGAGGCCGTTGACATTCCGCAACTTGATCCAGTCGACCTCGGGCTTCACGCCGCTGGTATCGAGCATGACGGCGACCTCGGCGCCCGCGCGACCCGCGAGAATCGACAGGTAGGACTGGGAGCGGACGCACCCGAGCCCATCGAAGCGCACGGTGGCGCCGCCGATCGATATCGTCGATTCACGTGCCGGGGCCGCCTGGCCGGTGGCCGAACAGCCCGTGACCAGCGCGGCGATCACCACGACCATCGTTTTCTTCGGTGTACGCTGCCACGCCAGGCGTTCGGCCGTGCCCATACCAGGAGGTACCCGGGTCGGCTCCCGTTGATCCCGGACGGATCAATCTCGCCTCGGTGGGTACCGATCTGGACATGATCCTGCGACGAATCATCATGCTCATCTGCGCGGTGGCGGCGGTGATCGGCATTGCCGGACTGCTGACGCCGGTCTCGGTGTCCCCTCAGCGTCAGGTCATCAGCTGCGGCACTGCCGTCGCCCCTGATCTTTCCCAGGCACGCATTCAAGAGGCCCCCGTCACGCAGAACGCTCGGCAAGACGGTGATCTCGTCGTCCGGCCCGACTACACCGCGCTGTGCCGACAGGAACTCGACGACAGGCGGCTCGGAACGTTGAGCCTCGCAGCCGTCGGCGCGTTGGCCGTCATCGTGGCCCTGTCGATGGAACTTCGGCAGCGTCGGCGTCACGCCGACGCGTAATGCGGCGTTCGATCTCCACGCTTCGCACCGCGTCAGAGGATCGTGTTCTGTGGTGGTCCCGGCTGGGTTCGAACCAGCGACCTTCCGCGTGTGAGGCGGACGCTCTCCCACTGAGCTACGAGACCGGGGATCCCGACGAGTCGGACGAGCCAGAACACTAACACGGACAGCGCGCCCTCCCAGAATTCGCACCACCTGACAGGCAACTCACAGGTATGCGGTGGCGTCACCACGCTGGCAACGGGCGGTGGCGGTTTTGCCCCTACGGCGAGTGCCCGCAGGCGGCGTGAGCTACGCAGCCAGATTTCCGGCATCCGCAGCTCGGACTCCAACCGTGATGGATCGCGCTCTCGCGCGAGGAATACGCCCTCTTCTGAGGCGCGACGCGCCCCAACGGGGAGGGGATTTGTCTACGCCCAACTGCGTGGACTATCGTCGTGCATCGCGACGAGCGACGAACTCGCCCGTGGCGCGCGGATGTAGCGCAGTTGGTAGCGCATCACCTTGCCAAGGTGAGGGTCGCGGGTTCGAATCCCGTCATCCGCTCGAAGGTGCAGTGGCATCAAGCCCAGCGGTGGAGTGGCCGAGTGGTGAGGCAACGGCCTGCAAAGCCGTGCACACGGGTTCGATTCCCGTCTCCACCTCCAAGGTGTTCCCGGCGCGATTAGCTCAGCGGGAGAGCGCTTCCCTGACACGGAAGAGGTCACTGGTTCAATCCCAGTATCGCGCACCAGAGTTCTTGCAGTTCAGGAGCTGTTATGCCAGGTGACTGCTGGCACAGCAACCGCATGCGCGGCACCTTGCCGAGGACCGCGGGCGCTCGAGTTGTTCGATGTCGGTGGCGCAGACAGACCCGTGGCGGCGCAACGCCCGCCCCGCCCTGTGGATGTTCTGAGACCTGTCCTGCAAGTGTCCTGAGACTCCGGCGGCGCCTGGTCGGAATCGGCGCCGGAGGGCGCATGATCGAGCGCACGACCGCGGTCCAAACCCGAGCGCCCGGTCGTTGATGGGAGACAGTCATGACCGCCAGGCTGACCAATCTGACCCGCGGGGAGCGCGAGTCACTGCTGTGGACGCTGCGAGGTAACCGGTCGAAGCTAGTCGCGCAGCGCATCGAACTGACGCACCGGATGCTCGCTGACGCCCAGACGCTGGAGCAGATCGACCGCCAGCTCTGCGAAATCGACGCGAGCGAGGACTTCCTCACGCACTGATCGGGTCGGGCCGGCGGGTGCGGTGAGCGTGCAATCGTCGCTGTCGCGCTCACGCAGATCGGTTGTCCCGTTGGGAGACGATGGGGAGGAGCCCGTCAGGGTGGCCGATCACGCCCCGCCGGCCCGGCGTGTAGGGTGCGAATCCGCCTGCGCGCCACCACCGATACTCCCCGCCGCTCGCCAAGCGCGTGCACGCCGCCCTGCAGTGCCGGTCGGACGCGGTCGAGATCGGCTGCGTAGTGGGAGTGTTGTCGCCGCACGCCGGGCGCTCGTGCGGGTAGCCGTTGAGCAGCCGTTCACGTTCCCGGCATTCGCGGACAGGACTGCCCGGCGCACGGGTCGAGTTCCCCATCCCATGGCATCCAGTGCCCGAACGCCTGCTCACCAGTCTTGTGTCCCGTTGTCGCGCATGATATTCGAGGCGTCCCGGCTCCTCAGTTGAAGCCGGGGGTGAACCGAGCGCACCGGCACTCGTCGTCGGTCACATAGTCGATGAGGCGGCAGCTTCCCCAGTCGTCCCAGTGACACATTGCGCTGTGACCGCACCTGCACATCGGCGACGCCTCGGCTTCGCCGACAAGGACATGGCGCAGCGCTGACCACATGCTAATGGTCCACCAAATCCACTTCCCCGGCCCGGGCGTGGGCTACAACCGGGCCGCACCATGGAGCGCCGAATTTCGGATCAGCGTACCCTCCGACCGCTGTGGGCAGCAACGCTGCATTCGCCTCCCAGGCAAACCTGAAAGCCCGCTGACAGCCTCCTGCGTACCCTGCGCGGCTGTCAGTCGATCGGCAGGCGATCAGGGTGGTTCACCCGGCGTTTTCGCGCTCATCATCGATGCCATACCCACGGCCGGGCGCCGCCACCCGGCCCCCGATCACCACGGCTGCAGCCGTGGAGCGTCCTTGTCAGGAGATCGCCATGTCGAACCGAATCGCCGCCGCCACCGCCGGACTTCTCGCCGGAGCCGCCGTGCTCGCGGCGTCCCTCAGCGGTGCGGCCGTGTCCCAAGCCGCCAGCAGCGGAGTGGACATCCACGGCACCTATCCGAAGCCCGGCACCTACACAGGCGTCGCCGGCGGCATCCCGCTGTGCACCCAGCACGGCATCAAGATGCCGTGCGGACCGTCATTCACGCCGGGTATGACGAAGGCCAACAACAATCTAGGCTAACCCCGCTTCGCACGGCGACTTTCGAACATATGATCGAAGGGTGGCCCTGCAGCAGATCGGACACAGCGGGCAACCGCAGCCCACTGTGTTCCGCCGGGTGCACCCACCGGTCGAGGTCCTCGTGGACCTCGTCGCGATGTTCCCGCGCGAACCGCACGGCGCAGGCCGGTATCACCCGCATGGTCTGCAGATGGACACCGTCGTGGAGGGCCGGCTGACCTGCTGGGGTCTCGGCGAGCAGGGCGGCTGGTGGGGTCTGGTGACGTACGCCGTCTGCTTCGGTAGCGACAAGCAGACGGTCACCCACTGGGCACCGGCATGGGTGCTGAAGCTCAAGTAGCCGGTTGACGTTCACCACACGCCACGCCGTTGTCGCAGCACGTCACGATGCCGTGGTGTGCACCGGTTGACGGTCACGCCGGTCACGGCGAAGCTGAGCGTGTGATCGAGTTGAGCGAGCAGCAGATCATCGACGAACTGGCGCAGCGTCTGGCCGACGCCCACGCCACCGTGGAGCCGGGCCGCGTCGCCGCGGTCGTCCACGAGCAGTACGCCCGTTTCGAGGGCCGGCCCATCCGGACTTCGTCCCGCTGTTCGTCGAACGCAACGCCAAGGCGGAACTGACCCGGCTCGGCGTCTGACCGACACCCGATTCGTTACCGCATTTCAAGCGCGAATCTATGTGGCTATCAGGCCACTCTCAGGTTGGGTCCGTAATTTCGCCAGTACGGAAGTCCCGATCAGACAACCCCGATACGCTCGGCCCGCCACCAACCCCCCTCAGGTGGCGGGCCGAGATCGTTTGCTGGGGCGGAAAGCCCGCGACGGGGCGGCACCACCCGATAGGGTTCTGGGGCACGAAAACCGATCCGGCGACCAAGGGGTGGGACATGATTCGCGAGATGCTGACGGCGACCGCGATCGGCATCGCTGCTCTGGGCGCGGCGCCCGCCGCGATAGCCCAGCCGAGTCCGGCCTATCCCGACGACCCCGGCCACTACGCCAACGACGTCCCCGGCATCAGCTACGACGCCCATCTCACCGCCCCGTGCACCAATATGGAGCGGTTCACCTTCGGCCGCGGCCCGGGTGGCGAGGCGCTGCAGTGCCGGTGGATCCCGAATCAGTGGCCACCGGTGTACACCGGCTTCTGGCAGGCCACCTACGACTTGCGCGGCGTGCAGGACGTCGGGGCGCCGTGTCCCGGCCCACAGTCCGCGGCACAGGCGCCGGACGGGCGCCCGCTGGTGTGCCTGGGCGCGCGTGGCTGGCAGGCCGGCATCTACAACCGTGAAGGTTTCACCCCTTTGTGAGGCGTCAGCCGCTGCGCAGGGTCCGGCTCGGTTCGGTGCCGAACACCTGCTTGTAGGCGCTGCTGAAACGGCCGGGGTGGCTGAAGCCGCACCGGCCGGCGATCGAGGTGACGGTGTCACGGGCCGGATCCGCCGATTTGAGTTCGCGGTGGGCCCGCTCCAGGCGTACGCGCCGTAGGTACTCCAGGGGCGTTGTGCCGATGTGCTCGCGAAACGCGTACTGGATCGCGCGCGGCGTCACGTCCGCGGCCGCGGAGATGTCCCGGATGGTGATCTCGTACTGGGCGTTCTCGTGGATGAAGTCCAACGCCCGCCTCAACATCCGGGGGTGGTGTGCCGTGGTCTTCTCGTCAGGTCGCATCCCTGTCCGGGTTCCCGAACTGGCCGCGTAGCGAAACCCCTCAGTGATCCAGACCACTCCCGAGACACCGTCGACGCATGACCGACCGCTTCGAGGTGTCCCGCCCGGTCGCCGCTCTCGACCGCACCGTGCGGCGCGACTGTCCCCACACCGCCGGGTCAACCCGGGGTTGACGCCGTCGGATGCGTCAACCTAAGGTTGACGCATGAGCGACGCCGCGAAGATCAGCCATCCTGTCCGCCTCGACGACCTCATCGAGGTCATCACCCGCGTCCACGATCAACCACTCGACCAGCTGACCGACGCTGTGCTGGCCGCCGAAGCACTCGGCGAGGTCGCCGATCACCTGATCGGCCACTTCGTCGACCAGGCGCGCAGGTCGGGCGCGTCGTGGACCGAGATCGGCAAGTGCATGGGGGTCACCAAGCAGGCCGCCCAGAAGCGCTTCGTCCCGAGGACGCGCACCGACGCGGCGGCTCTGGACCCCGAAGCCGGGTTCAGCAGGTTCACTCCGCGAGCCCGCGCGGTCATCGTCGAGGCCCAGAACCGGGCGCATGCCGCGGGCAATGCCGAGATCCGCCCGGCGCATCTGGTGCTCGGGTTGGTCGCCGACCCGACCGGGCTGGCGGCCCGCCTGATCGCCGGCCAGGGCGTCGACGCCGACACCGTCGCCGACGCCGTCACCCTGCCGCCCAGGGTCGACGACGTGCCCGCGCTCATCCCATTCGACGCGCGCGCCAAGAAGGCCCTCGAGTTGACCTTCCGCCAGGCGTTGCGGCTGGGCCACAACTACATCGGCACCGAACACCTCCTGCTCGCGCTGTTCGAAGAGGAGGACGACGACGGCGTGCTGCACCGCCTCGGAATCGACGCCGGGCGTTTCGAGCACGACCTGCGCACAGCGCTGGAGGCCTTCACCAACCCGTGAGGGAATGAAACGACGGTTCGCGCGGTAGCACACCACGTGAAACTGAACTCGGCCGGGCGCGACCTCATCGGCCGTGGCGCCGACGCCACCCTGGTCACTCTCAATTCCGACGGCAGCCCGCAGGTGAGCCTGGTCTGGGTCGCCCTGCAGTCCACCCCGGACGGCGACGAGCTGGTGATGGGGCACCTGGCCGAACGCAAGAAGGTGCGCAACGTGCGCCGCGATCCTCGGGTCGCGCTGACCATCGTGTCCCCCGAGGGTCCCGACGACGTCCGACGGCCGTATCTGAGCATCACCGGCACCGCCCGCATCGTCGAAGGTGGCGCGCGCGAGCTCCTCGCTGAACTCGCAACGACCCTCGCGGCCCCCGGGACGGTGTTTCCGCCGCCCGACGCTCCACCGGGATACGTGACCCGGATCCGCATCGACAAGGTGGGCGGTGTCGGACCCTGGGTGCCTTCGACGGCATAACCCCGCCGACGGCGTCGCCGGGTGTGCGATCATGCCAGGACCTGCTCGATAAGCGTGGCCCGGAGGGATCCCCACACATGCGGCGCTGGCTCGTCTTCCTGCTCGCCACCATCGCCACGCTCGGCGGTGTGCTCGCGCCCCCTGCGGCCGCGGCCGTCATTCCGATCGGTCGACTGGGCGAGACGCTGCGCGTCGAGTTCAAGGGCCTGGTGGCCGACGTGGCGGTCACCGGCATCGCGCCGTCGGCCGTTCCGCCGGGCTTCGGCTATCCGCCCCGCGCACCGCGATATCAGGTGTACCGCGCTGACGTCACCGTCACGCCGGTGCAGCTGCCCACCCCGTACGCGATGGGCATCACCTACGCGTTCCGCGGCGTGACCCCGACCGGCGACGCGTACGAGCCCCGCAACAGCGACGCCCCCGATGCGCTGCAGTACGGATTGCAGGACGCCCAGGTGGGCCGGACCTTCAGCGGCGGTGTGTGGTGGGACTGCTACCGCGACCTGGTGTCCAACGTCGTGCTGCTCGACCGGATCACCGGCGTCCGACTGGCCCAGTGGAACGTGGCCTGAGCCTGCAGATCGGTGCGGCCGACGCCGCCCGCGTGACCGAACTGGCCGACGTCGCCGCCCGCACGTTCCCGCTGGCCTGTCCCCCGTCCTGCACCCCGGCCGACGTCGCCGCGTTCATCGCCGAGAACCTCACGCCGGCCCGGTTCGGCGCCTACCTCGACGACCCGGACCGGACCGTGCTGACCGCCACCCGGGACGACCGAATCATCGGTTACGCCATGATGATCCGCGACGTGCCCGACGACCCGGATGTGGCGGCCGCGGTCGCCCTGCGGCCGACGGTGGAGCTGTCGAAGATGTACGTGCTGCCCGACGCCCACGGCGCGGGGGTGTCGACGGCCCTGATGAGCGCCGCGCTCCAGTACGCCCGCGCCCAGGCGGCGGCATCGGTGTGGCTCGGCGTGAATCAGAAAAACCTTCGGGCGCAACGCTTTTACGCCAAGTACGGCTTCACCGTCACCGGCACCAAGACGTTCCGGCTGGGCACCCACCTCGAGGCCGACTACGTGATGGTGCGCCCGGTCTGACCGGCGGCCGTCAGCGCCAGCAGCCGCGAGGTGGCCCTCAGGTACTTCTTGCGGAACCCGCCGGCGAGCATCTCGTCACTGAACACGGTGTCGAGCTTGGCGCCGGAGGCGATGACCGGGATGCCGGCGTCGTAGAGCCGATCGGTCAGCGACACCAGCCGCAGCGCGACGTTCTGGTCGTCGAGCGGATGCACCCCGGTCAGGAACACCTCGGAGACGCCCTCGATCAGCGTCAGGTAGCGCGACGGGTGCATCGTCGCCAGGTGCGCGCACAGCGCGTCGAAGTCGTCGAGCGTCGCGCCGGGCACGTCCGCGGCCCGCTGCGCCACCTCGTCGTCGCGCAGCGGCTCCGGCGCGGGCGGCAGACCACGGTGCCGGTAGTCCGGGCCCTCGATGCGCACCGTCGTGAACATCGCTGCGAGCGTGTTGATCTCGCGCAGGAAGTCCTGCGCGGCGAACCGGCCCTCGCCGAGCTGCTCGGGCAGCGTGTTGGAGGTGGCCGCCACCGACACGCCCCTGTCGACGAGCGCCGACAACAGCCGGGAGATCAGCGTGGTGTTGCCGGGGTCGTCGAGCTCGAACTCGTCGATGCACACCAGGACGTAGTCGGCGAGCAGGTCGATGCACTCCACGAAGCCGAACACCCCCGCCAGCTGAGTGAGTTCGCCGAAGGTGGCGAACGCCTTGGGACCCGGGACCGCGTAGTACGACGAGGCCAGCAGATGGGTCTTGCCCACCCCGAACCCGCCGTCGAGGTAGATGCCGACGCCCGGCAACACCTCGCGCTTGCCGAACAATTTCTTCTTCCCGGCCCGCCGCTCGACCGCCTGCGCGCAGAACCGGCGGCACGCCTCGACTGCCGCGGACTGGGTGGGCTCGGCCGGGTCGGGCCGGTAGGTGTCGAAGCTGACGTCGGCGAACGTCGGCGGCGGAACCAGCTGTGCGACCAGCCGTTCCGGCGTGACGCTCGGACGCCGATCGGTCAGATGCGCGACTTCGCTGGAGCTGATACTGGACCCCTGCATGCAGGCACCTTAACGGCGTGCTGTGATTCTGCGTATGTCCGCAGACCACGACGGGACGCAGTTCACAGTGCTCGGCGGTGTCGGCGCGATCGACGCGGCCGGGCTGGCCGACCGCTACGCCTATCCCGGCGGCGGCACCCGATCCTGGGTGCGGGCCAACATGATCGCGTCGATCGACGGCGGCGCGACGAGCGCCGGTAAATCCGGGGGCCTCGGCGGCGCCGGCGACAAGGCGCTGTTCGGGATGCTGCGCGAACTCGCCGACGTGGTGCTCGTCGGCGCGGCCACCGCGCGGGTCGAGGACTACTCCGGGGTGACGTTCGACGCCGCGCAGCGCGCGGCGCGGCGCGACCGCGGTCAGACCGAGACACCGCCGATCGCCGTGCTCACCCGATCAGGCTCGGTGGATCCGGACGCCGCGCTGTTCACTCGCACCGACGTGCCGCCGCTGGTTTTCACCAGTGCCGGCGCGGCGCCCGGCACGCGGGAGCGGCTGGGTGCACGCGCCGAGGTGATCGACGCCTCCGGCACCGACCCCGAATCGCTGGATCTGACCGGCGTGCTCGACGTGCTGGCCGGGCGCGGCCTACGCCGGGTGCTGGCCGAGGGCGGCCCCGGGATACTCGGCATGCTGATCGCCGAGAATCTGCTCGACGAGCTGTGCCTGAGCGTCTCCCCCGTACTGGTCGGCGGCGCGGCGGGCCGCATCGTCACCGGCAAGACGGACGGCCGGACGGCCCTGCGGCTGCGCCACGCGCTGACCGACGACGACGGCTACCTGTTCCTGAGCTACGTGCGCGCTGCCGCGGCCGACGAACGCTGATCAGTACTGTGGTCGGCATGTTTCGTTCGGTGCCGGCTGTGGTGGCGGTGACGGTGTCGTTGGCGCTATCGGCGTGCTCGCCCGGCTTGGCCGCCAACCCGCGGTATGCCACCGACTCCGGCGCAGGCCCGCAGGGCGCCACCGAGACCAGCGAGAAGCCCGCCGGCCCACCGGCGATCGAGGCACCCAAGAACGACCTGTCGTGGCGCGACTGCACCTCCCGGGTGTTCAGCGCCGCGGCGGTGGATCCCCTGCCGGGCGTCACGCTGGACTGCGCGAGTTACGACGCCGACCTCGACCCCATCAGCGGGGCGACCGGCAGCGTGAGCATCGGAGTGGTCCGGGCCCGCTCCGCCCAGACTCCGGCCGACGCGGGCCCCCTGGTGATGACGACCGGCTCGGACCTGCCGTCGTCGGTGCAGCTGCCGGCCTGGTTGGCGCGGGCGGGCGCCGACGTCCTGGCCAAGCGCCCGATCGTCGCCGTCGACCGCCGCGGCATCGGCATGTCCGGCGAGCTGGACTGCCGCGACGTGTTCGACCGGCAGGAGATGTTCGAGCAGGCCCAGTTCCAGTCCGGCGACGACCCGGTCGCCAACCTCGGCGCCATCACCATGACCGCGACGACGAGCTGCACCGACACCATCGCCCCGGGCGACTCGGCGTACGACAACTCCCATGCCGCGGAGGACCTGGAACGGTTGCGCACCACCTGGGACGTGCCGGCACTGGCGCTGCTCGGCGTCGGCAACGGAGCGCAGGTGGCGCTGGCGTATGCCGGTACGCACCCCAACAAGGTGGCCCGGCTGGTGCTGGATTCCCCGCTGCCGCTGGGTATCGCTGCCGAGGCAGCCACCGAGCAGCGGGTCAGGGGCGAGCAGGCCTCGCTCGACGCGTGGGCCACCCAGTGTCTGGCGACCAACTGCCCGCTCGGCCCGGACCCCAAGGGCGCCGTCGACGCCCTGCTCTCGGCGGCGCGGGCGGGTAACGGCCCCGGCGGAGCCTCGGTGGCCGCGGTCGCCGACGCGATCTCCACGGCGCTGGCGTTCCCGCAGGGCAACCGCGTGGATGCCGGCAACGAGCTGGCCCGGGCTATCGCCGACGCCAACTCCGGCGACACGAACCGGCTGAACAATCTGATCAACACCGCGGAGACGCTGCGCCAGACCGACGGCCAGTTCGTCAACTCCTGCAGCGACGCGCTCAACCGCCCCACTCCCGACCGGGTCCGCGAGCTCGTCGTCGAGTGGGGTAAGCGCTACCCCCAGTTCGGCACGGTCGGCGCGCTCGACATGGTCAAGTGCCTCAACTGGCCGAGCGGCACCGCCCCGAAGGAACCTCAGGGGCTGACGACGCCCACCCTGCTGCTCGGCGTGCAGAACGACCCCATCGTGGGCAGCGAGGGCGTCGCCGCCGTCGCCGCGACGGCGATCAACGCGGGGTCGACGAACAAGCGGGTGATGTGGCAGGGCATCGGTCACGGCGCGTCGATCTACTCGCCCTGCGCGCTGCCGCCGGTGCTCGCCTACCTCGACAGCGGCCAGCTGCCCGCCACCGACACGTACTGCCCGGCCTGACAGCCCCGCACCGCGGCGCTACGGTACGGTGCCTGACGTGCGTGATCTTGTGGTGAAAGCGTTCAGGCCCCGCACCAGCCCGCCCACCACGGCCGCGGTTCTGCGTTCGATCCTGTGGCCGCTGGCGATCCTGTCGGTCATCCACCGCAGCTACGTCCTGGTCTTCAACCGCTACATCACCGACGATTTCGCGCCGGTCTACCGCGCGGTCATCAACTTCAAGTTCGGCTGGGACATCTACAACGAGCACTTCGACTACGTCGACCCGCACTACCTCTACCCGCCCGGCGGCACCCTGATCATGGCGCCGTTCGGCTACCTGCCCGAGGTGGCCTCGCGCAACTGGTTCATCTTCTTCAACACAGTGGCCATCATCCTCGCCGGCTACTTCCTGCTGCGGCTGTTCGGTTTCACGCTGTCCTCGGTCGCCGCACCCGCGCTGCTGCTGGCGATGTTCTGCACCGAAAGCGTCACCAACACCTTGGTGTTCGGCAACATCAACGGCGTCATGCTGCTGCTGGAGGTGCTGTTCTTCCGGTGGCTGCTCGACGGTGTCCGCAGCCACGAGTGGTGGGCCGGGGTGAGTATCGGGCTGACGCTCGTCGTCAAACCGCTGCTGGCGCCGCTGCTGCTGCTGCCGTTGCTCAACCGGCAGTGGCGTGTGCTGGTCACCGCGATCGCGGTGCCCGTCGCGTTCAACGTCGCCGCGTGGCCGCTGATCTCCGATCCGATGAGCTTCGTCACCCGCACGGTGCCCTACATCTTCTCCACCCGGGACTACTTCAACAGCTCGATCCTCGGCAACGGTCTCTACTTCGGGCTGCCGACGTGGTTGATCCTGTCGTTGCGCGTGCTGTTCATCGTGCTCGGGGCGGCGTCGCTGTGGCTGCTCTACCGCTATTACCGGGAACGCGACCAGTTCTTCTGGATGCTGACGTCCTCAGGTGTGGTCCTGACGACGTCGTGGCTCGTGCTGTCCCTCGGACAGGGCTACTACTCGATCGCACTGTTCCCCTTCCTGATGACGGTGGTGCTGCCGAACTCGGTGATCCGCAGCTGGGTGGCGTGGCTGGCTGCCTACGGGTTCCTGACGATGGACCGCTGGCTGCTCTGGCAGCTGCCGAGCACGGGTCGGGCGCTGGAATACTTGAAGATCACCTACGGCTGGTCGCTGATGGTGATCGTCGTCTTCACTACGCTGCTGTACCGCTACCTCGATGCCCGCGCCGACGGACGGCTCGACGACGGCATCGATCCGGTGTGGCTGTCGCGGCGCACTCCGGAGGCCGCGGCGCCGAGTAGCCTGGCACCATGACGGGTCCCAAACTGGAGCTGAGCGACGACCAGTGGCGTGAACGCCTCAGCCCCGAGGAGTTCGCGGTGTTGCGGCGCGCCGGCACCGAGCGTCCGTTCACCGGTGAGTACACCGACACCAAGACCGAGGGTGTGTACCAGTGCCGCGCGTGCGGTGCCGAATTGTTCCGCAGCAGTGAGAAATTCGAGTCGCATTGCGGCTGGCCGTCGTTCTTCGACCCCGCCGACTCCGACGCGGTGGTCCTGCGCACCGACGACTCGCTGGGCATGCGCCGGGTGGAGGTGCTGTGCGCGAACTGCCACAGCCACCTCGGGCACGTGTTCGAGGGCGAGGGCTATCCGACGCCGACCGATCAGCGCTACTGCATCAATTCGATTTCACTGCGTCTGGTGCCCACGGGTCAGTAGTGCGGGCGTGGCCGCGTGGGTGCGCCGCTGCGTTTCGAGCAGCTCGGACATCTGCGCGGCGGGCAGCGGCCGGCTGAAGTAGAACCCCTGGGCCACCCGGCAGCCGTACTCGCGCAGCCGGTCCACGACCTCGGCGTTCTCCACGCCCTCGGCCACCGGTGTCAGGCCCAGCGCGTGGGCCATCCCGATGACGGTGCGCACGATCGTCGCCGACGTCGGATGCGTCAGGATCTGAGCGATGAACTCCCGGTCGAGCTTGACCTGGTCCACCGGCAGGTCGCGCAGATGCCCCAGCGCGGAGTAGCCGCTACCGAAATCGTCGAGAGCAACGCGGACGCCGCTGTCGCGCAAGGCTTCCAATGCTGAGCGCGTCCCCGACATGTCGGCCGGCAGCCGGTCTTCGGTGATCTCGACGATCAGCGCCTCCGGTGGCAACCCCCGCCGCTGCAGGCCCGCGGTGATGGCCGGGCCGAGCTCCGGGTCGCTGATCGTCGGAGCGAAGACGTTGACCCCCACCGGAATACGGAAACCCTCGGCGTACCACCGCACGGCGTCGTCGAGGGCGAGATCGAGCACCGCGTCGGTCAGCGCCCTCATCAGCACGCGCTGATTGACCAGCGGCAGGAACTGGTCCGGGCCGAGTATTCCCCGGCACGGGTGGGGCCATCGGATCAGGGCCTCCACGCCGACGATCCGCCGGGTGTGCAGATCGAACTGCGGTTGGTAGAGCATGCGCAGACCCGAGTGGTCGATCGCGTCGCGCAGTTCGTCGAGCATGGGGGAAACGGCGACAGGAGCGGGGGCCGCCGCGGCAGCGCCGGCGCGCAGCCGGCGATTCTCTCCGAGGATGAGGAACTGCCGGATCACCACGGCCGCCACGATCACCGCCACGGCCACGAACACCGGCCCCAACCCCGCGATCAGGACCGGGGTGCACAGCACCGCCGACAGCGGCACCGGCACATAGGGCAGCCATCTCGACACCACCGTCGTCTGCGAGCCCGCCGGCACGGACGATTCGCGCGCAGCGGCCAACGCGGCGAACGCGAGCAGCGAGAATCCCCACGCCCATCCGATGGCGATATCGTGGTGGTCGTTGTAGCCGTCCGTGGCGGTCAGATAGCCGAACGCGGTGTCGGAGGCGGCGATCGCGACCAGCCCGGCGGTCATCAGGGCCAGGTATGGACGCCGGGACGCCGCGGCGCGCAGACACATCAGCGCGGCGACGGTGATCAGGGCGATGTCGACGACCGGATAGACGAGCGCGAACGCCACCGACACCACATCGTGGCCCTGCGCCGCGTACACCGTTTCGAGCCACGTCACCCAGGCGGCGCCGAAGATCGCCGCCGCGACGATCAGCCCGTCCAGCAACACCCGGAGCTGGGTGCCCGCCGGCGAGGCGGTGAGCAACAGGATCAGGCACAGCCCGGCGCCGACGAGAAACGACAGGTAGCCAGCGTCGGCCCACGACGGAAACGGTGCGGTGCCGGCAACGAGGTCGTAATAGCTCCACATGGCCTCCCCCGCGGCCCAACCGGCGGTTCCGGTGGCGAGGAACACCCAGGCGGCACGGTCTCGGCCACGCAGGACGAACGCCGCGCGGCCGGCACAGAAAGCCGCGCCGAGCGCGAAGAACGCCAGCCCGACGTCATCGAGAACGCGGATGACGGGCGGGCCACCCCAACCGCCGATCAACCAGGCGCCATACCCGGCGCCGACGATCACAGCACCCGCCGCCACCCCCGGAGGAACGGCACCCGAGGAGCTTAGCAACTCGAGGAACCGGGAGAAACCAAGCAAGACGGGCCACACGGTGTTTGCTGCGACCGACTAGTACCCCGCGAATAGGGTAGAAAGACCCTTGAACTGCGCACTGTGCGCGTTCAAATTATTTGCAAAGACATCAATTGTTGCCCCGCAGAACCCAGCACAGCAAAGTGTCAGGGCAGCGCGTTCACCAATTTCTCCACCGAAACCCGCGGCCCGGTGAAGAACGGGGTCTCCTCGCGCACGTGCCGCCGGGCGTCGGTGGCCCGCAGGTCACGCATCAGATCCACGATGCGGTGCAGTTCCGGTGCCTCGAAGGCCAGCAGCCACTCGTAGTCGCCGAGGGCGAACGCCGGCACGGTGTTGGCGCGAACGTCCTTGTAGCCGCGGGCGGCCATGCCATGCTCGGCGAGCATGCGGCGGCGTTCCTCGTCGGGCAGCAGGTACCACTCGAGCGACCGCACGAACGGATACACGCAGATGTAGGCGCCGGGCTCCTCGCCCGCCAGGAACGCCGGAATATGGCTCTTGTTGAATTCGGCCGGCCGGTGCAGCGCCACATTGCTCCACACCGGGGTCGACGCGCGGCCCAGCGTGGTCGTGCGTCGGAAGTCGGCGTAGGTGGCCTGCAGCGCCTCGATGGTCTCGGCGTGCGTCCACATCATGAAGTCGGCGTCGGCGCGCATGCCGGCGACGTCGTACAGCCCGCGCACGACGACGCCGTTGTCCTCCTGGTGCTTGAGGAACGTCGCGGTCTCGTCGACCACGGCGGCCCGCGCGTCGTCCCCGTCGGCCAGCACCCCGGGCTTCACCGCGAACACCGAGAACATCAGGTAGCGGATGGTGGAGTTGATCGCGTCGAAGTCGAGCTTGGCCATGGCCCTATGGTGCCACGATCGCCGCGACGGCCCGGGTCGCGGCCGCCACACAGGCGGGCACCCCGATGCCGTCGAGGTAGGCGCCTGCGACCGCCAGCCCGGCGGGCAGGCCCGCACGCAGGTCCGCAACGAGTTCGGCGTGCCGCGGACCGTACTGCGGCATCGCGTCGAGCCATCGGACCACCCTGCTGTCCTCGGGTGCGACGGTGATTCCGAACAGCGTCGTCAGATCCTGCTCGGACCAGGTGAGCAGCTCCTCATCGCCCGCCCGGCGGGCCAGATCGTCACCGAACCGGCCGAACGACAGGCGCACCAGCTCGACCGATCCACGCCGCCCCCATTTACGCGACGACAGGGTGACCGCCTTGGTGTGCAGGCGACCGCGGCCCGCCACCAGAACCCCGGACTGCTCGGGCAGCGGCGTGCCCCCGGGCAGTGCGAGCGCCACCACCGCTGCGGAGGCGACCTTGATGCGGCGGGCCGCCGCGGCGGTGCGCGGGGCCACGTCGTCGACCAGCGGCGCAAGCCGGGGCGCCGGCACCGCCAGCAGGACCGCGTCAGCGGGCCATCGCACCCCCTCGTCGTCGACGACCTCCCAGCCCTGCGCGGCCGGTCGCACGTCGGCGACGGCCACCTGCGCCCAGGTCAGGCGTGAGCGGCGGATCAGCTCGTCGATCAGCACGGTGTAGCCGCCCTCGATCGCGCCGAACACGGACCCGGGCTGTGGCGGCGGCAGCGCCGTGACGACCGCCTCGGTGAGGCTGCGGGCGCCGCGGTCCAGCGCCGTGGCGATCGTCGGGGCCGCCGAACGCAACCCGATCGTCGCCGCCGATCCCGCGTAGACACCGGCCAGCAGGGGATCCACCGACCGGGTCACGACCTGTTCGCCGAACCGGTCGCCGACGAGATCGGCGACCGTCGGGTCGGCGCCCGGGCTCCACGCCAGCGGGCGCCGGGGCTCGTCGAGCATCCAGCGGATCGTCGCGTCGTCCACCAGACCGGTGAGCGCGGAGGGCCGCGACGGGATGCCGTTGACCGTGTCCTTGGGCAGCGGGTGTGTCCGGCCCTCGCTGTAGATCAGCGGCCGCGCCCCCGTCGTCGTGAGCGCTCTGCCCGACAGCCCCAGCTCCCCCAGCAGCGCGGGGACCTCGGGCCTGCGGGTGACGAACGCCTCGGCGCCGACGTCGAGTGGCTGCCCGCCGATCCGTTCGGTGCGCAGCACCCCGCCCAGCCGGTCGGCCGGGTCCAGAAGCGTGATCGACGCATCCGGGCCGGCCGCGACACGCAACCGGTACGCGGCGACGAGACCCGAAATACCGCCGCCCACAACGCAATACCGGGCGCCCCTGGGCGCGCTCACAGCTCGTGCACCAGCGCTACGGCCTCGGTGATGACATCGGGGTCGGTGGCGGGCAGCACGCCGTGACCGAGGTTGAACACATGGCCGACCGCGCCGGCGTCGACGGCCCGCCTGCCGTCCTCGACGACTGCGCGCACCGCCCGCTCGACCACCGGGCGGCCCGCGAGCAGCACCACGGGATCGAGGTTGCCCTGCAGCGCGGTACCCCGCTGCACCCGGCCCGCGGCGTCGGTGAGCGAGGTGCGCCAGTCCACGCCGACCACCGCCGGCGCCCCGTGGCCCGCCACGGCTTCCGACATCGCACCGAGAAGCTCGGCCGTCCCGACCCCGAAGTGCGTCATGGGGACCCCGTGCCCGGCGAGCGCGGTGAACACCCGCGCACTGTGGGGCAGCACGTAGGTGCGGTAGTCGGCCAGCGACAGGGTCCCAGCCCAGGAGTCGAAGACCTGGATGGCGTCGACACCCGCCTCGATCTGGGTGCGCAGGAACGCGATCGTCACCTCCGTCAGCGCGGTCATCAGCGCGTTCCACGTGTCCGTCGCCCCGAGCATCATCGCCTTGGTGTGCTCGTGGTTGCGGCTCGGACCGCCTTCGACCAGATACGACGCCAGCGTGAACGGCGCTCCGGCGAACCCGATCAGCGGCACGTCGCCCAGCTCGCCCACCAACTGGCCGATCGCCGCCGCGACCGGCGCGACCTGCTGGGGGTCCAGCGCCGCGACGGCCCCGACGTCGGCCAGGGTGCGGATCGGGTGCTCGATGACGGGCCCGACGTCGGGCACGATGTCCAGCGCGATCCCGGCCGCCCGCAGCGGCACGACGATGTCGGAGAACAGGATCGCCGCATCCACGTCGTGGCGCCGCACCGGCTGCAGCGTGATCTCGGTGATCAGGTCCGCGTCGAAGCAGGCCTGCATCATCGTGTTCTTGGCCCGCAGCGCCCGGTATTCGGGCAGCGACCGCCCTGCCTGCCGCATCATCCACACCGGTATGCGGGTGGGCTTGCGGCCGGCGACGGCAGCCAGGTAGGGCGATTCGGGCAGCTCGCGGCGCGTGTTCATCGATTCCTATGCTGCCATGCCCGCTGGCCTCCGATTCGGCGCGCCATGAGCACAGACCTGTGGAAATGGGCTAGCGTCTTTCGGCGTGACCACCGCTGAACCGGCTCAATTCCGTGAAGCGGTGGCGGCGATGAATGCCACCACCGTGCGACCGGAGATCGAGCTGGGGCCGATCCGCCCACCACAGCGCCTGGCGCCCTACAGCTACGCGCTGGGCGCCGAGGTCAAGCATGCCGAGGCCGCGATCGTCCCGGAACGCTCCGACGGCGACGCCTTCGGCCGGCTGATCCTGCTGCACGATCCCGAGGGCGCCGACGCCTGGGACGGCACCATGCGGCTGGTCGCCTACATCCAGGCCGACCTGGACTCCAGCGAGGCGGTGGACCCGCTGCTGCCCGAGGTGGCCTGGAGCTGGCTGGTCGACGCGCTCGCCGAGCGCTCGGAACACCTCACCGCGCTGGGCGGCACCGTCACCGCGACGACGTCGGTGCGCTACGGCGACATCTCCGGCCCGCCGCGCGCGCACCAGCTGGAGCTGCGGGCGTCCTGGACCGCGACGACTCTCGACCTCGGTCCGCATGTCGAAGCGTTCTGCGACGTGCTCGAGCACGCCGCCGGACTGCCGCCGGCCGGGGTGACCGACCTGGGCTCGCGCACCCGCGCGTGACGTGATGACCGATTCCGACACCGCCGGCGTCGACTCCGACGCCGAAGTCCCCGAGACCGACGCCGTCCCGCTGCTGGCCCCCCGCGACGGCGTGCCGGGCGTTTCCGTCAGTCGCAGCGAGATCAGCAGGGCCGCAGACCTTCTTGCCTCGGGCACCGGCCCGTTCGCCGTCGACGCCGAGCGCGCGTCGGGTTTCCGCTACTCCAACCGCGCCTATCTGGTGCAGATCCGCCGGGCCGGGGCCGGCACCGTGCTGATCGACCCGGTCAGCCATGGCGGTGACGCGCTGGAGGTGCTTGCCCCGCTGGCCGAGGTGCTCGCCGAGGACCAGTGGGTGCTGCACGCCGCCGACCAGGACCTGCCGTGCCTGGCCGAGATCGGCATGCAGCCGCCCTCGCTCTACGACACCGAGCTCGCCGGACGGCTGGCCAACTTCGACCGGGTGAACCTCGCCTCGATGGTTCAGCAGCTGCTGGGTTATCAGCTCACCAAGGGCCACGGCGCCGCTGACTGGTCGAAGCGGCCGCTGCCCGACGACTGGCTCAACTACGCCGCGCTGGACGTCGAGGTACTGACCGAATTGCGCGACGCGATCGACGCGCTGCTGAGCGAACAGGGCAAGACGGACTGGGCGCGGCAGGAGTTCGAGTACCTGCGCACCGCCGAGAGTTCACCCACCCGCAGGGACCGGTGGCGGCGCACGTCCGGCATCCACAAGGTCCGCGATCCGCGCACGCTGGCGGCGGTGCGTGAGCTGTGGCTCACCCGCGACCAGATCGCCCGCCGCCGCGATATCGCCCCGGGGCGCATCCTGCCCGACAGCGCGATCATCACCGCCGCCACCACCAACCCCGACACGGTCGAGAAGCTGACCGCGCTGCCGGTGTTCGGCGGCTCCCGTCAGCGGCGCAGCGCGCAGGTGTGGCTCGACGCGCTCGAACGCGCGCGCAACGCCGAACCGCCGTCGGCCCAGGAGCCGTCCAACGGCCCGCCGCCCGCGTCCCGCTGGGCGCGGCGCAAACCCGAGGCGGCGGCCCGGCTGGAGGCCGCCCGCACAGCGATCAACGAACGGGCACAACAGATTTCAGTCCCGCCAGAGAACCTGCTCTCCCCCGATATCGTGCGCAGGCTGTGCTGGGACTGGGTGGCGGTCGACGACACCGCAGGCGCCGTCGAAGCGTTCCTCGCCGCGACCACCGCCCGGCAGTGGCAGCGCGAACTGACGGTGCCCGTGCTGACCGCGGCGTTGACGGCGGCGGAGCCTACCAGCTCGCCGTGACCCGCTCGACGTGCGCGAGGAAGTGCTGCAGCACCGCCTCGGGCGCTTCGATCTGCGGCCAGTGCCCGATGTCGTCGGCGAGCATCACGACGTCGGCTTCGGGGACGACCTCGGCGTAGCGGCGCGCCATGTGGGCACCGGAGTTGGGGTCGACGGGCCCGTCGATCAGCCGCATCGGCACCGAGGTCTCCCGCATGGCGCGTACCCACCGGTTGCGGTGGGTACGGCGGTCGTCGAGGAATCGCCCGACCTGGTGCAGCACCCGCTTCCCGTCATTCCACTCGAGGATCTCGTGGAACGTCTGCATCATCTCCCGCGTCGGCTTGGTGTTCGGGCCGAACATCTCGTTGATGGTCGGCTCGAGCACGCGGCGCGACAGCGCGCTGCCCTGCAGCGGACTCATCAGGTCGCCCAGTGGCGTCCCCGACATCAGCTTCTGCATCAGGCGCGGCGTGTAGGCCTCGGTGAACAGCCCGCCGTTGAGCCAGGTGATCGACTCGATGTCCCAGCCAGCATAGGCCTGCTCACCGAACACCTTGCGGGCCAACAGTTCCTGGGCCACGGAGTCGCCGAGGTCGTGGGCCAGCACGTGTGCCGAGTGCACACCGAGGTCGGCCAGCAGTGCCTCGTGCATGTCGGCATGGTCACCGACCGTGTATCGGTAGGCACTCGGCTTGGCCGAGAAGCCCATGCCCATCATGTCGGGCGCGATGACGCGGAAACGGGACGTCAACGCCGGCCACAGCGCCGCCCAGTCATAGCTGTTGAACGGGTAGCCGTGCACCAGCAGCAGAGCCGGGCCCTGCCCCTCGCAGCGGTAGAAGACGTCGAAGCCGAGGTAGTCGAAATACTGTCCGGCAGCCTTCCACCGTTCCAGCGCGGGATCCACATTGTGCAGCCTAACGACGTTGTCTACCGACGGCGCTCGACCAGTTCGAGGGCCGCAGCCTCGATCGTGTCCTCACTCAGAAGCACCTGCAGCGCAGCGTCGCCGAGCGGAATGAAGCTGTCGTGGCTCGCGACGCGGGCCAGCGCTCCTGCATAGCCGCCGTCGACGAGCGCGGTGACGACACCCTCGCTCACCCCTCCGCTGCGCCGCGTCTCGTCCACCACGAGTACCCGACCGGTCGCCTCGGCCTCGGCCAGCATGTCGGACAGGGGAAGTGGCGACAGCCAGCGAAGGTCGACCACCCGGACGGCGATGCCGCGGCCGGCCACCCGGCGCGCCACCCGCAGGCTCATCGGGACACCGTTACCAAACGTCAGGATTGTCAGGTCGGAGCCGTCGCCGTAAGTGCGGGGGCTGCCGATCGGCGCCACTGCTCCGGTGTCGGGCGCCAGCCACAGGTCGTCGCCGTCGTCGTACAGATCACGGGTGTGGTACAGCGCGATAGGTTCCACGAACAGACAGACGGTTCCCGCCGCGCGGGCCGCAGTGACGCAGGACCGCAGCATCGCCGCGGCGTCGTCGGGCCGCGCCGGGGTCGCCACCACCACGCCGGGAAGATCCCGCAACGCTGTGATCGAGTTGTCGTTGTGGAAGTGGCCGCCGAAGCCCTTCTGATAGCCGTACCCGGCGATCCGCACCACCATCGGATTGCGGTACTGCCGATTCGAGAAGAACTGCAGTGTCGCGGCCTCCCCGCGGATCTGGTCGGCGGCGTTGTGCAGGTACGCCAGGTACTGGATCTCCGGAATCGGCAGCAGGCCCGAAACGCCGGCTCCCAGAGCGAGTCCGAGAATCGACTGCTCGTCGAGCAGCGTGTCGAACACCCGCGCCGCGCCTGCAGCCGCTTGCAGCCCGCGCGTCACCCCGTAGACGCCGCCCTTGCGGCCGACGTCCTCCCCGAACACCATCGCTGCGGGCTGGTCGGCGAGCACCTGCCCCAGCGCCTGGTTGATCGCCTGGGCGACCGTCACCGGCGGGCCGTTGCGCTCGACGTATTCGGCTGCGGCCCTCGTCGTCGCCGTCACCGCGTCGTCGAGAGCGTCGCGCAGCGGCGTCATCACCGCGCGGGAGTTGTCCAGCTGCCGGAGTTCGGCCACCTCGGCGGCCAGGGCGAGCACCTTCGAGCGTTTCTCCTCGTAGGCGTCCAGCGCCTGCTGCGGAGTGAGCACGCCCGCTTCGACGAGCACCCGCGCCGTGCACAGCACCGGATCGCGCGGGTAATCGGCGGCGATCTCGTCGTTCCTGCGGTAACCGGGCTCGTAATCCGACCCGGCGTGGCCCATCAAGCGCACCGTACGCAAGTGCAGGAAGGCCGGACGACGCTGCGCTCGAACGTATTCGGCGGCCTGCGCCGCGACGGTCAGCACCTCGGGCAGGCTGGTTCCGTCGGCGGTGAAGTAACGGAGGTCGGCGCGATCGCCGTAGGTCCGCGCGATCCAGCCCTGCGGTGTCTTGACGCTGATCCCGATCCCGTTGTCCTCACAGACGAACAGCAGCGGCATCGGGACACCCTGGTAGGCGCTGTGCATGGCGGCGTTGATGGCGCCGACCGCGGTCGAGTGATTGGCCGACGCGTCGCCGAAACTGCCCACCGCCAGAGCGTCAGCAGGCCACGGACACTCGACCCCTAGCTTCCGTGAGCGCGGAATCGAGAACGCGACGCCGAGCGCCCGTGGCAGGTGTGAGGCGATGGTCGAGGTCTGCGGTATGACATGCAGATCGTGGCGGCCGAACACCTTGTGTCGGCCGCCGGAGATGGGCTCTGCGGTCGCGGCGACCATCCCGAGCAGCACATCGCGCAGCGGATCGCTGCCGTCGACCTGGGCGGCCCGGGCCAGGTAGAAGCCGCCGGAGCGGTAATGCAGCAGGGCCGGATCGGTGGGCCGCAACGCCGCGGCGACGCCGGCGTTGCTCTCATGCCCCGACGAACCGATCGTGTAGAACCCCTTGTTCTTCGACCGCAGCCAGCGGGCCGCGAGGTCGAGATGCCTGCTGCCGAGCTGCGCATCGAACACATCGAGGCAGTCCCGAGCGGAGATACCCTGCAGCACATCAACATTCGGGACGCTCGGCGCGGTCAGCGCCAAAATGGTCGCGGCGAAGTATTCGTCGATCGGTTCGGCCATTGCGACTCCCTGGCGCTCAGCGGAACGCGGCGGTACCCGTGAGGGCCTGCCCGATCATCAGAGTATGCATCTCGCTGGTGTCAGCGCGGCCGAGATGCACGGCGAGCCGGGTCAGTCGAGCTGGCGGCTGACTTCCTTCTCCGCGGCGCCGGCGCCGAGCGCGGCCACCCATCCGGTGATCTGACGGGCGATGTTGCGCTCGGTCAGGCCCACCGAGGTGAGTACCTCGCCGCGCGAGGCGTGGGCGAAGAACTCCTGCGGGAGGGCGGCGTCGCGGCAGGGGACGTCGATCTCGGCGCGCCGCAGCGCGCTCGATACCGCGGAACCGACACCGCCGTGCACACCGTTGTCCTCCAGCGTGACGACGAGCTTGTGCCGCGCGGCCAGGCCGTGCAGCGCCGTGGGCACGGGCAGCACCCAGCGCGGGTCGACCACGGTCACACCGATGCCCTGGTTGCGTAGCCGCTCGGCGATCGCGAGCGCCATCGCGGCGAACGGTCCAACCGCGATCACGAGCACGTCGTCGGACAGGCCGTCGGCAGGCAGCGCGAGCACGTCCACCCCGTCCCGCCGTTCGATCGCCGAGATGTCCTCTCCGACATCGCCTTTGGGGAACCGGATGGCGGTCGGGCCGTCGTTGACGTCGAGCGCCTCGGCGAGTTCCTCACGCAGGCGGGC
Organism: Mycolicibacterium psychrotolerans; assembly: GCF_010729305.1. NCBI lineage: Bacteria > Bacillati > Actinomycetota > Actinomycetes > Mycobacteriales > Mycobacteriaceae > Mycobacterium > Mycolicibacterium psychrotolerans. The sequence goes on from NZ_AP022574.1 coordinate 4,319,298, forward strand.
GCCGTCGCGCGGCGCCGCGACGCGCATGCCCGGCACCACACCGAGGATCGACAGATCCCACATGCCGTTGTGGCTGGCGCCGTCGGGTCCGGTGACGCCTGACCGGTCGAGCACGATCGTCACGGGCAGCTTGTGCAGCGCGACGTCCATCATCACCTGGTCGAACGCGCGGTTGAGGAACGTGGAGTACACGGCGACGACGGGATGCATCCCGCCCATCGCCAGGCCGGCGGCCGAGGTGATCGCGTGCTGCTCGGCGATGCCGACGTCGAAGAACCGGTCCGGGTACCGCAGCCGGAACGCACTGAGGCCGGTCGGGCCGGGCATCGCGGCGGTGATCGCCACCACGTCGCGGCGCTTGGCCGCGAGCTGGATCAGCGAGTCGGAGAACGCCGAGGTCCAACCCGGCCCGGGCACCGTGGTGGCCAGCCCGGTCTCCGGGTCGATGACGCCGCACGCGTGCATCTGGTCGTCTTCGTCGTTCTCCGCGGGCGCGTAGCCCATGCCCTTGCGGGTGACGACGTGCACCACGACGGGGGCGTTGAACGCCCGCGCGTGCCGCAGCGCACTCTCCACGGCGTGTTCGTCGTGACCGTCGATCGGTCCGACGTACTTCAGGCCGAGATCGGTGAACATCACCTGCGGCGACAGCGCGTCCTTGATGCCGGCCTTGACGCTGTGCATGCACTGGTAGCAGAACTCGCCGATGACGGGAAGTCCGCGCACGGCCTTGCGACCCTCCTCGAGCACGCGCTCGTAGCCGGGTTGCAGCCGCAGCCCGGCCAGGTGCTCGGCGAAGCCGCCGATGGTCGGGGCGTAGCTGCGGCCGTTGTCGTTGACGACGATCACGATCGGCCGCTTGGAGGCCGCGATGTTGTTCAACGCCTCCCAGCACATCCCGCCGGTGAGCGCGCCGTCGCCGACGACGGCCACCACGTGGCGGTTGCGGTGCCCGCTGAGTTCGAACGCCTTGGCCAGACCGTCGGCGTAGGACAGGGACGAGCTGGCGTGGCTGGACTCCACCCAGTCGTGCTCGCTCTCCTCGCGCGACGGGTAGCCCGACAGGCCGTCCTTCTTGCGCAGCGTCTCGAAGTCCTGGCACCGGCCCGTCAGCATCTTGTGCACATAGGCCTGGTGACCGGTGTCGAACAGGATCGGATCGTGCGGGGAGTCGAAGACGCGGTGCAGCGCCAACGTCAGTTCGACGACACCGAGGTTGGGTCCCAGATGCCCGCCGGTTGCCGCGACCTTGTGGATCAGGAAGTCACGGATTTCACGGGCCAGCGCGTCCACCTGTGCCTGCGACAGGTGCTGCAGATCAGCGGGACCGCGGATCTGTTCAAGCATCAGCTCAGTCTACGCACCGCGCAGTCGATCAGTCGTCCCGAGACGCCTGCGGCGCATAGATGTCGGGCACCCCGTCGGCGTCGTCGTCGGCGGTCTCCAACTCGTGTATCCGCCGGTAGGCGGCGTTGCGGCTGAGAAGGACGACCGCGGCCAGCGCCCCGGCGAGGACTGAGCCGCACAGCACTCCGATCTTGACGTCGGCACTTGTCATCGATCCGTAATCGAAGGCCAACTCGCCGATCAGAAGCGAGACCGTGAACCCGATCCCGGCCAGCAGCGAAACGCCCAGCACGTCACGCCACTGCAGATCGTCGTCGAGGCTGGCATGGGTGAACCTGGCCAGCAGATAGGCCGTCACCCAGACCCCGAGCGGTTTCCCGATGACCAGACCCGCGATGACGCCCACGGTGACCGGTTGGATCAGCGAGCCGCCCAGCCCCGACCAGCCACCGACGGTGACCCCCGCGGCGAAGAAGGCGAACACGGGAACCGCCACTCCGGCCGAGATGGGGCGCATCACATGCTCGACCCGATCTGCCGCCGCGAACCGGCCCAGAACCGGAACCGTGAATCCCAGCACGACGCCGGCCACGGTGGCGTGCACGCCGCTGGCATGCACGAGCGCCCAGGTCACGACCGCCAAGGGGAGCAGCAGCCACCACTGCCGGTGGCCTCGCTGCACGGCCAGCGCGAACAGTCCCGCGGGCAGCACCGCCAGGCCGAGCGGCCCCAGCGACAGGTGATCGGTGTAGAACACGGCGATCACGGTGATGGCGAGCAGGTCGTCGACGACCGCGAGCGTCAGCAGGAAGGTGCGCAGCGCCGTGGGCAGATGGGTCGACAACACCGCCAGCACGGCCAGCGCGAAGGCGATGTCCGTCGCGATGGGGACGGCCCACCCGCCGAGGTTCTCCGGGCGGCCGGCGGCGAGATTCACGGCGATGAAGATGCCCGCCGGCACCAGCATCCCGCCGATGGCGGCGGCGATGGGCAGGGCCGCGCGGGCAGGGTCTCTCAGATCCCCGGCGACGAATTCGCGCTTGAGCTCGACGCCGACCACGAAGAAGAAGATCGCGAGCAGACCGTCGGCAGCCCACGCGGAGACACTGAGTTGAAGGTGTAACGCTTCGGGGCCGATCAGTCGGCCCGACAGCGCGTGGTAGGACTCCGACCAGGGCGAATTGGCCCATCCCAGCGCGAGACCCGCCGCGAACAGCAGCAACACGCCGCCCACGGTCTCCTTCCGGAGGATCCCGGCGAGCCGCTGCGCCTCGGTCCACGACCCCCGGCTGAGCAGCGACAGTTTGGTGGGGACGGGCTTGCCGGGGGCGGTCATGACCGTGCCCCGGAATCGGCGTCATGCCCGAAAGCCTTGCGCGACAACGCTGATGGTCGGCAGCGGGGACGCTTGAACAACACTGGAGAACAGAACACGGCACGCCTTTCACGGGTCGTCGATGACGTTGCCGACCCGTCTTCCCGGCGCACCTGACACCAATCTATACGGCGCGGATACCGCGCACCAGCCGAGACCGACGGCCATCAGCGGCCTCACCGCGTCGTATCGTGACCGTATGCACGCCGAGGACATCGCCGAGGAATTCCCGGTCGTCAGCATGGACTCGAACGCACTCGACGCGGCGCGCATGCTCGCCGAGCACCGACTCCCCGGCATCGTCGTCACCGACCCGTCCGGAAAACGTCTCGCGGTGTTGCCCGCGTCGCAGGTGGTGCGGTTCATCGTTCCGCAGTACGTGCAGGACGATCCGTCGCTCGCCGGGGTGCTCGACGAGTCGATGGCGGACCGGGTGGCCGACAAGCTCGCCAGCAAGACGGTCCGTGATGTGCTGCCCGACCACCTGCGCGACGTGCCCGCCGCCCGCGCCGACGACACGATCGTCGAGGTCGCCGCGAACATGGCACGGTGCAGGAGTCCGCTCGTGGCGGTGATGAAGGACGGCGTTCTGGTCGGGGTGATCACGGCGTCCCGTCTCCTGGAAGCGGCACTGAAGCATTGATCGACCTCCCCAGGGTGTCGCGGTGACGGTTCTTGCGATCGCGGTGTTCGTGATCGCCTATGCGCTCATCGCCAGCGACCGTGTCAACAAGACGCTGGCGGCGCTCGGCGGCGCGGCGATCGTGGTCGCCGTCGGCCTGCTGGGCTCAGAAGACGTGTTCTTCTCCCGCGAGACCGGGATCGACTGGGACGTCATCTTCCTGCTGTTCGGCATGATGATCATCGTCAGCGTGCTGCGTCAGACCGGCGTCTTCGAATACGTCGCGATCTGGGCGGCCAAGCGGGCGGGCGGTTCGCCCCTGCGCATCATGATCCTGCTCGTGCTGGTGACCGCGGCGGCGTCCGCCCTGCTCGACAACGTCACCACCGTGTTGCTGATCGCGCCTGTCACGCTTCTGGTGTGCGACCGGCTGGCGATCAACCCGGTCCCCTTCTTGATGGCCGAGGTGTTCGCCTCCAACATCGGCGGTGCGTCCACCCTGGTGGGTGACCCGCCGAACATCATCATCGCCAGCCGGGCCGGACTCACGTTCAACGACTTCCTCGTCCACATGTTGCCGATCATCGTGGTGATCCTGGCGGTCTTCGTCGGTCTGTTGCCATGGCTGTTCCGCGGGTCTTTCGACGTCCGGCCGGAGCGGGTGGCCGATGTGATGTCCCTGCAGGAACGAGAAGCGATCCGCGACCCGGCCCTGCTGATCAAATCCGGTGTGGTGCTGATGCTCGTCTTCGCCGCGTTCATCGGGCATTCGCTGCTGCACATCGAACCGTCGCTCGTGGCGTTGCTCGGTGCGGGGATCCTGATCCTGATCTCCCGCCTGGACAGAAGGGACTACCTCGACAGCGTCGAGTGGGAGACGTTGCTGTTCTTCGCGGGGCTCTTCGTGATGGTGGGAGCGCTGGTGAAGACCGGCGTGATCGCCCGACTGGCCGAATCGGCGGTCGAGGTCACCGGTGGGAACCCCTTGGCGGCGGTCATGCTGGTCCTCGGCGTGTCCGCACCGGTTTCCGGAATCATCGACAACATCCCCTACGTGGCGACGATGACGCCGATCGTGAGCGAACTGGCCTCGGAGCTGTCGGATCCCACACATTCCGGTGCGCTGTGGTGGGCGCTCGCCCTCGGCGCGGACCTCGGCGGGAATCTGACGGCCGTGGGAGCGAGCGCGAACGTGGTGATGCTGGGCATCGCGCGCCGCGCCGACCACCCGATCTCGTTCTGGGAGTTCACCCGCAAGGGAGTCGTCGTCACCGCGATGTCGGTCGCGTTGTCCGCGGTGTACCTGTGGGTGCGGTACTTCGTCATCGGGTGAGCGCCGCCACGCACTCGACGTGGTGGGTCAACGGGAACGAGTCGAACACCCGCAACTGCTCGACCTGATACCCGCTTTCCCGGTACAGGCCGATATCGCGCGCGAACGACGCTGCCTCGCAACCGATGTGGACGATGCGGGGCACCTCGGCAGCGGCCAGCTGCTCGATGACGTCGCGGCCCGCGCCGGTGCGGGGCGGATCGAGCACCGCGACGTCGGCCCGCACCGAGGTGCGCTCCAGCGCCCGTCGCACCGAATCGGTGACGACGGTGACGGTGTCCAGGTCGGCCAGCGCCGTGCGCGCCGCCCGCGAGGCGCCGCGTGAGGTGTCGACGCTGAGCACCCGTCCGGTCTCCCCGACCGCGCCCGCCAACGCCGCCGCGAACACCCCGGCACCGCCGTAGAGGTCCCACGCGGTCATGCCCGGTTCGAGCTGCGCCCACTCGGTCACCAGTGCGCTGTAGAGCGCCGGGGCGTCCCGGTGGGCCTGCCAGAACGCCGTCACCGGCACCCGCCACGTCCGCCCGCCGACCCGCTGCACCGTCTCGTAGTCACCCTCGACCACCTCGGTCCGCCGGCCCCGGCCCGCGACCACCACATGGCGCCTGTCCTCGGCGTCGAGCGCCACGTGCACGGCCACATCCGACGGCCACGTCCGCTCCGCCACGCCGGACAGCATGCCGGCGGGCAGCTGCGCGCAGTCGAGCCGGTGCACCAGTTCGGCGCTGTGATAGCGGTGGAAACCGGCCCGCCCGTCGGCGGAGACGTCGAGACGCACCCGGGTCCGCCACCCTGTGTGGCCCGCCTCGCCGACCGCCTCGGCCGTCGCGTCCTCTTCCGCGCGCCAGCGGTAATCGCCCAGCCGCGCAAGTTGATTGGCGACCACCGCGCCCTTGAGCCGGCGCGCCGCGGCGGGGTCGGCGAACGCGAGGTCGCAGCATCCCGCACCGTCCACCCCGGCGATCGGGCACCACGGCTCGACCCGGTCGGGCGACGGCTCGAGCACCTCGAGCACCTCGGCGTTCCAATACTTCTCGCGCGCCGCGCCGGTGCGCACCACCCGCACGCGCACCGTCTCCCCCGGCAGCGCGTAGCGCACGAACACCACCCGGCCGTCGTGGCGGGCCACGCAGCTGCCGCCGTTGGCGGCGGCCCCGGTGGTCAGGATCAGTTCGTCGGGCCGCTCATCGCTCAATCCAGGAACCCCTTGCGCGCGTCGCCGGGCGCGGACTGCGGCGCGAGTTTCTTCAGCCGCTCCGACGAGGACAGCTGCCAGGGCACGGAGGTCACCATGACGTTGGGCTCGAACAGCAGCCTGCCCTTCAGCCGCAGCGCGCTCTGGTTGTGCAGCACCTGCTCCCACCAGTGGCCGACGACGTACTCGGGGATGAACACCGTCACCACGGTGCGCGGAGACTCGCGGCTGACCCGCTTGACGTATTCGAGCACCGGCCGGGTGATCTCGCGGTAGGGCGACGCGATCACCTTGAGCGGCACGCTGATGTCACTGGACTCCCACTTGTGCACCAACTCGCGGGTCTCGGCGTCGTCGACGCTGACCGTGATCGCCTCCAGCACGTCGGGCCGGGTGGCCCGCGCGTAGGCCAGCGCGCGCAGTGTCGGCAGATGCACGTTGGACACCAGCACCACCGCGTGATTGCGGCTGGGCAGCACGATGTCCTCGGTCTCGGCGGCGCGGGCCTCGAGCTCCCGGCTGACCGACGCGTAATGGCGGTGGATCAGCTTCATGATGAGGAACAGCGCCCCCATCGCCAGGATCGCGATCCACGCCCCCACCAGGAACTTGGTGATCACCACGATGACCAGCACGGTGCCTGTGCACACGAAGCCGATGGTGTTGATCACCCGGGAACGCATCATCCGGGCCCGCGCCGGCCCGTCGGTTTCGGTGCGCAGCAACCGCGTCCAGTGCCGCACCATGCCGATCTGGCTGAGCGTGAACGACACGAACACCCCGACGATGTAGAGCTGGATCAGCGCCGTCACCTGAGCCTGGAACGCCACGATGAACGCGACCGCACCGAACGCCAGGAACAGGATGCCGTTGGAGAACGCGAGCCGGTCACCGCGGGTGTGCAACTGACGCGGCAGGTAACGGTCCTGCGCCAGAATCGAACCCAGCACCGGGAACCCGTTGAACGCGGTGTTGGCGGCCAGCACCAGGATCAGCGCGGTGACACCGGCGATCAGGTACAGCCCGATCGGGAAGTCGTGGAACACCGCGTCGGCCAGCTGGGCGATCAGGGTCTTCTGCTGATAGTCCGGCGGCGCCCCGCCGAGCTGCTCGAGTGGGCGCTCGGCGATCTGCGCACCGGTCGCCCGCGCCAGCATGATGATGCCCATGAACAGGGTGATCGCGATGACGCCGAGCAGCAGCAGCGTGGTGGCGGCGTTGCGCGACTTGGGCTTCTGGAACGCGGGCACCCCGTTGCTGATCGCCTCGACACCGGTCAGCGCCGCGCTGCCCGACGAGAACGCTCGGGCGATCAGGAACACCAGCGCGAAACCCATGACGTCGCCGTGCTCGGAGTGCATCTCGAAACCGGCCGACTCGGCGCGCAGATCGTTGCCCAGCACGTAGATCTGGAAGAACCCCCAGGCGAGCATGATGTACATGCCCATCATGAAGGCGTAGGTCGGGATCGCGAACGCGGTGCCCGATTCCCGGATTCCGCGTAGGTTCAGCGACGCCAGGATCGTGATCGCCGCGATCGCGAACCACACCTTGTGGTGGTCGACGAACGGGATCGCCGAGCCGATGTTCGACATCGCCGAGGACATCGACACCGCAACGGTCAGCACGTAGTCGACCAGCAGCGCGCTGGCCACCGTGAGCCCCGCGTTGGGGCCGAGGTTGGTCGTCACCACCTCGTAGTCGCCGCCGCCGGACGGATACGCGTGCACGTTCTGCCGGTAGCTCGCGATCACGATCAGCATGACGCCGGCCACCACCAGGCCGATCCACGGCGCCATCGAGTACGCGGACAGGCCGGCGACCGACAGCACCAGGAAGATCTCCTCCGGCGCGTAGGCCACCGACGACAGCGCGTCGGAGGCGAAGACCGGAAGCGCGATCCGCTTGGGCAACAGGGTGTGCGCCAGCTTGTCGCTACGGAACGGCCGGCCCAGTACGAGCCGCCGCGCGGCAGTCGAAAGCTTGGACACGAGTGCCAAGGGTAAGCCCGACGGTCACCGGACGCTGCAAAGCTGTAGCGTTCCTGGCGAGCACTCAGTGGCGGTAGGTGTCGGACCGCCGCGTTCGGCCCCGCCGGAAAGGACCCCCAGGTGCGTGTAGTGGTGATGGGATGCGGCCGGGTGGGCGCCTCCCTGTCCGACAGTCTGGCCCGGATCGGCCACGACGTCGCCGTCATCGACCGTGACGGCACGGCCTTCCACCGCCTGTCCCCGGAGTTCTCCGGCGAACGCGTGGTGGGCATGGGGTTCGACCGTGACGTGCTGATCCGGGCGGGCATCGAGGGCGCGTCGGCGTTCGCGGCGGTGTCCTCGGGCGACAACTCCAACATCATCTCCGCCCGGGTGGCGCGGGAGACCTTCGGCGTGCAGCGCGTGGTCGCGCGTATCTACGACGCCAAGCGGGCCGCGGTCTACGAGCGGCTGGGCATCCCGACGGTGGCGACGGTGCCGTGGACCACCGACCGACTGCTCAACGTGCTGATCCGCGAAACCGAGACCACCAAGTGGCGCGACCCCAGCGGCAACGTCGGCGTCACCGAACTCGCCCTGCACGAGAACTGGGTGGGCCGTCGCCTGTCCGAGTTGGAATCGGCCACCTCAGGCCGCGCCGCGTTCCTGATCCGCTTCGGCGCCGGTCTGCTGCCCGACGCGAAAACCGTGATCCAGGCGGGAGATCAGGTGTACATGGCCGCGATCTCCGGACACATCGCCGAAGCGCTGGCGATCGCGGCGCTGCCGCCGAGCGAGGAGGCGGAGTGAAGACCACCGGCGACGATCATGAGGAGCGGCGCAGATGAAGGTCGCGATCGCCGGGGCAGGGGCCGTCGGCCGGTCCATCGCCCGCGAGCTGGTGGACGCCCACGACGTCACACTGCTGGAACGCAACCCCGAGCACATCGACGTCGAGGCGATCCCCGCGGCGCACTGGCGCCTCGGCGACGCCTGCGAGCTGAGCCTGCTGGAGTCGGTCGGGCTCGAGGAGTTCGACGTCGTGATCGCCGCGACGGGCGACGACAAGGCCAACGTCGTTCTCAGCCTGCTGTCGAAGACCGAGTTCGCGGTGCCACGCGTGGTGGCTCGCGTCAACGATCCCCGCAACGAGTGGCTCTTCGACGAGGCGTGGGGTGTCGACGTCGCGGTGTCCACCCCGCGCATGCTGGCCTCACTGGTCGAGGAGGCGGTGTCGGTCGGAGATCTGGTGCGCCTGATGGAGTTCCGCAAGGGGCAGGCCAACCTCGTCGAGATCACGCTGCCCGACGACACACCCTGGGGTGGCAAACCCGTCAAACGGCTGGAGTTGCCGCGCGACGCGACGCTGGTGACGATCCTGCGCGGGCCCAGGGTCATCGTGCCGGAACGCGACGAACCGCTCGAAGGGGGCGACGAGCTGCTGTTCGTCGCCGTCGCCGAGGTGGAGGACCAACTGCGCGAGTTGCTGCTGCAGAACCCGCAGCAACGCTGAGGTCGCTCAGCTGGTTTCGTGCACCGCGTCGTCGGTGCCGGCCGGCGCGCGCACCGCGCGCTGCGCGGCACGGATCGCGCCGTAGGTGACGAGCGCCGCGATCGCGGTCAGCGGCCACCCCATCGCGATTCGGGCCACGCCCAGCCATCCGGTCTGGTCCTCTTCGTAGAGGTGCTGCTGCACCAGGAACCGCGACGCGAACACCGCCACCCAGACCAGGGTGGCGACGTCGAAGGCGTACACCGCGCGGCGCACGTCGCGCCAGCCACGGTCCTGGGTGTGCACCCAGCCCCAGATGTAGCCGACGACCGGCCTGCGGATGACCACGGAGACGCCGAACACCACCGCCCAGATCAGCGACGTCCAGATGCCGAGCAGGAAGTAGCCCTTGGAGGCGCCGACCAGGTACGCGATCAGCGCGCTGATACCGACACCGAAGAAGCCCGAGATCGCCGGCTGGACGGAGTCTTTGCGGACCAGCCGCCAGAGGAGGATCAGTGTCGCCACGCCCAGCGCGGCCGCGATGGCCGGCAGCAGACCGAACGCCGTGGAGACCGGCACGAACACCAGGACGGGCAGCGACGAGTAGATCAGCCCGCTGATGCCACCCATCTGCTCGAGCACGGCGGCGCCGCGTGCCGGCGAGGTCTGAGCGCCCGGATCGGTACCGGGTTCGCTCACTTCTGGATCTCGTAGTGGGGGTTGTAGATCGCCTTCGCACCGTTGTCGAGCTTGCCGACGCGGCCGTGCACCTTGAGCGTGCGCCCGGACTCGATCCCCGCGATCCGGCGTTGGCCCAGCCACACCAGCATCACCGAATCGGTGCCGTCGAACAGTTCGGCCTTCACGCCGCCCGAGCATCCCTTGCCGTTGCACTCGACGCTGCGCAGGGTGCCGATCATGGTCACCTCTTGACCGCGGTGGCAGTCGATCGCCTTCTGCGCCCCGGTGCTCGCCACGTCGTCGCTGAGTTCCTCGACGTCGAGCTGTTCCGGGTCCTCGGTCAACCGACGGGTGAGCCGTCGCAGGTAACCCTCGGCCGTGGCCATGGCTTCTCCTGACCTTCTGTCACATCTTTGTGGTAAGTACCCCAACCAAACGCCACGGTAGACCTCTTGGTTCCCAGATGCGAACCACCGCGGCGGGTCGTAGCGAACGGGTTTCCACCACCAGGCACGATCGAAACATGGCGGTCGATCTGCGCGGCGTGACCACTGTTCTGCTCCCCGGCACCGGATCGGACGACGACTTCGTCTACCGGGCGTTCTCGCCGGCGTTGCACCAGGTCGGAGCGGATGTCCTGACGCCGGCGCCGCAGCCGCACCGGCTCGTCGAGGGCTACCGCGACGCACTCGCCGGGGCCGCACGGTCGGGACCGATCGCGGTCGGCGGGGTGTCGATCGGCGCTGCGGTCGCCGCGGCGTGGGCGCTGTCACACCCGGGTCGCGTGGTCGCGGTGCTGGCCGCGCTGCCGGCCTGGACCGGCGAGCCCGACGCCGCGCCTGCCGCGCTGGCGGCCCGGCACTCCGCGGCGGTGCTGCGCCGCGACGGCCTGGTGTCCGCGACCACGGCGATGCAGGCCTCCAGCCCGGCGTGGCTGGCCCAGGAGTTGACCCGCTCCTGGGTCGCGCAGTGGCCGGCGCTGCCCGACGCGATGGACGAGGCGGCGCGCTATGTGGCGCCGACCCTCGGCGAGTTCGAGGGCCTCGCCGTGCCGATGGGCGTGGTGTCGGCCACCGACGACGCGGTGCACCCGCTGGAGGTCGGCGTCGAGTGGGTGTCGGCGGCGCCGCGCGCCGCACTGCGGACCGTGACTCTCGGCGAGGTCGGCGAGGACGCCTCGGCGCTCGGGACGGCCTGCCTGGCGGCGCTTCGCGACGCCGACGGCAGGGAGCGCGGCTAACCGCCGGTGATGGTGCGCAGCTGCTGCATCGCCGAGCCCTGGGCCGCCCGGCGCGCCGCCGGGTCGGCCGGAGGCTGAGGGGGCGCGGGCTGCTGCCCCTGTGCCTCGGCCTGGGCCTGCACCTGCGCCGCGGCCGCCTGCTCGGTGGCTGCCTGCAGCTGCGCGGCCATCTGTTCGGGCAGGGCCACCGGCAACGGCGTGCGCACCGGCAGCGGGGTGTCGCCCCGGCGGACCACGGTGTCGGCCAGCGCATCGCGGGCCTGGTCGGCCAGCGCGCCGATGCTCTCCTCGGGCCCGTTGACCACACAGCGGATCATCCAGCGGTAGCCGTCGACGCCGATGAAACGCACAACGGGCTGACCCTGGCCGCCCGAACCGACCACCTCGCGGCCCCACGGGCCGTCCTCGATGCTGACCTTCGGTACGTCCTTGCGCAGCGACTCGGCCAGCTCGGAGGCCACCTCGCGCCACAGGCCGGTCGACTTGGGTGCCGCGTAGGCGGCGATGGTGAAGCGGCCGTGCGGGGTCACCACCCACACCGCGCTGGGCACGCCGGTCTCGTTGATCTCGACCTGGACCTGCCCGCCCTCGGGCATCGGGATCAGCACCGAACCCAGGTCCAGCCGCGCCACCGTCGCGACGTCCGGGTCGTCGAAGTCATCGATGTCGAACGGGCCTTCGAGTTCCTCGTCGGCTTCCACTGCTACCACCTCGGGTGTCTCGCGCTGTCGCTGTCAGTCGGTCTGCCAGCCATCGTCACAGACTGGCATGCCCACCGGAAGATCCGTGACCCCCGGCGCCGCGCGTCGTGTCGGCGAGCCCCGCCTCGTCGAAGCTCGTCACCTCCACCACCTCCGGCAACTCGACCCGCTGCACCAGCAGCTGGGCGATCCGGTCTCCGCGGTGCACGACGATCGGGATCTGCGGATCGAGATTGATCAACGAGACCTTGATCTCGCCGCGATATCCGGCATCGATGGTCCCGGGACTGTTGACGATCGAAAGGCCAACGCGCGCAGCCAATCCCGATCGGGGATGGACAAGACCGACCATACCGTGCGGAATCGCGACCGCGATCCCGGTGCCGACCAGGGCCCGCGCCCCGGGGGCCAGTTCGACGTCCTCGGCGCTGTACAGGTCGACACCGGCGTCACCGTCGTGGGCGCGTTCGGGCAGCGGCAGATCCCGATCGAGACGCACGACCGCCAAAGAGCTGGGCACGACGTCAGAGATTACTCTTGGCCGCGTGTCCGACACGCGCGCCACCGCCACCAGCGTTCGCTACCGCGAGCGGCTGTGGGTGCCGTGGTGGTGGTGGCTGCCGGGGCTGGGACTGGCCGCGCTGATCGCCCTTGAGGTCAACCAGGGTATCGACGCGTTGCCCGACTGGCTGCCCTACGCGGTGCTGCTGCCGGTGGCCGCCATCACCCTGGTGTGGCTCGGCCGCGTCGAACTGCGCGTGCTGCACGACGACGACGGCGGCACCGAACTGTGGGTCGGCAACGCGCACCTGCCGGCCTCCGTGATCGCCCGCGCCGCCGAGGTGCCGCGCTCGGCCAAGTCGGCCGCACTGGGCCGGCAGCTCGATCCCGCCGCCTACGTCGTACACCGGGCCTGGGTCGGCCCGCTGGTGCTGCTCGTGCTCGACGATCCGGACGATCCCACGCCGTACTGGCTCGTCAGCGCCCGGCACCCGGACCGGGTGCTCGCCGCGCTGCGCTGAAGTCGGGCGTCAGGCTTCAGCCTCTAGGCTTCTCCTGTCGAGCCTGACTCCTCAACGCTGCTCGTCCCTCGCCGCTCGATCGTCGTCAGGCCGCGCAGTCCGAGCAGATCATCATCCCGTTCTTCTCGCTGGCCAGCCGGCTGCGGTGATGCACAAGGAAACAGCTCGAACAGGTGAACTCGTCGGCCTGCTTGGGGATCACCCGCACCGAGAGTTCCTCGCCCGACAGGTCCGCGCCGGGCAGCTCGAACGATTCGGCGGTCTCGGATTCGTCGACGTCGACGACAGCAGACTGAGCTTCGTTGCGGCGTGCCTTCAGTTCCTCGAGCGAGTCCTCGGACACGTCGTCGGTCTCGGTGCGCCGTGGGGCGTCGTAATCAGTAGCCATGGCCAGTCCCCTCCGTGAAGCTCATTGCAGCAGTGCTTTGTACCAGCGTCGAACGCATCCACCAAACGATTCGTGCCCGTATTGACACCGGTTCTAATGTGATTTACGTCACAGAAGTCGCCCTGCGTCCGTTGATGCCGGTCGGAGCCCCGCACACCGTAGCTCTAGAGTCTCTTGCGTGGTCGCGCAAATCACCGAAGGCACGGCGTTCGACAAACAGGGGCGTCCGTTCCGGCGTCGCAACTTCCTGCCCGGGGCGCTGATGTTCGCGGCCCTGGCGGTGGCGGCGCTGCTGGTCTGGGTGATCGCGCTCTCGCAGCCACCCGACGTCCGCGAGATCGCCGTCTGCAACCCGCCGCCGGCACCGGCGGATCCGAACGCGCCGGCGCCCGATCTCGGTGAACAGGTGTCGCGCCAGACGATGACCGACGTGACGCCCGCCAAGCTGGCCGACACCCGGATCCGGGTGCTCAACGCCAGCGGGCAGGGCGGCCAGGCCGGCGAAGTGGCCGGTGCGCTGCGCGATCTCGGCTTCACCGACCCCGAGGCGGCCAACGATCCCGTCTACGCCGCCACGCGACTGCAGTGCCAGGGCCAGATCCGGTTCGGACCGGCCGGACGCGCCGCCGCGGCGTCGTTGTGGCTGGTGGCACCCTGCACCGAGCTGTTCCAGGACCAACGCGCCGACGACACCGTCGACTTGGCGATCGGCACCGACTTCACCGAACTCGCCCACAGCGACGACATCGATGCGGTGCTGGCCAGCCTGATGCCCGACGCCACGCAACCGGCCGACCCGTCGCTGCTCAGCAAGATCCACACCCAGACCTGCTGAGCTACGTCCGGCGCAGGTCCAGTCCGCAGCGCGACAGCGCTTCGTCGAACTCCACGGCCAGACCCGGGGCGGCGGCGACCATCAGACCGGGTCCGCCCTGCCGGGGCGCCCGCACCACCGCACCCGCCTCGGCCGCGATCAGCGCACCGGCGGCCCAGTCCCAGACGTGCACACCGTCCTCGTAGTACGCGTCGAGCCGCCCCGCGGCGACCATGCACAGGTCCAGCGCGCAGGAACCGATCCGGCGCAGATCCCGGATCTCCGGCAGCAACGCGGCCATCACAGCGCCCTGACGGCGGCGGTCCTCCGGCTGGTAGGAGAAGCCGGTCCCGACCAGAGCCATCGACAGGGATGTGGCGACACCGCAGCGCAACGCCGTCGTCTGCCCGTCCCGGGTCACCTGCGCGCCGTGGCCCAGCGCCGCCGAGTACACCGCGCCCGCCGCGACGTCGGCGACCGCGCCGGCCACCGACACCCCGCCGCGCTGCACGCCGACCGAGACCGCGAAGGCCTCGATCCCGTAGACGAAGTTCACCGTGCCGTCGATCGGATCGAGCACCCAGGTGAGTCGCCCGTCGTCGGCGCCCTCCGGCCCGCCTTCCTCCTCACCGAGGATCGGCTCCCCGGGGCGCAGGTCGGCGAGCCGGTCGCGCAGCAGCCGCTCGGTCTCGGTGTCGACGACGGTGACGGGATCGGTCGGGGTGCTCTTCGCTCTGACCGCGCCGTCCGCCTCGGAACGCCCGGCGGCGTCGAACACCTCGGCGCGGCGGCGCCGGACGAAGGCCGCCGCTTCCCCGGCCAACTGCTCGGCCACCGCGCGCACGGACGCCGGGTCGGTGTCGATGTCGCTCACCCGACCATCGCAACACATCCGGAGGCGCGGCGGCGGTCCGGGATGCACGACTGGCCCACATCGCAATTCGCGAGCCGATAGTGTGTGCACCACCGGCGCCGCCCACCTGCGCAGAGGAGCCTGCATGACCGTCACCGACTCGCCTGCCTCCGCATCCGACACCCCGCGCCGCGGTTTCGGCGTCGACGTCGGCGGCAGCGGCGTCAAGGGCGGCATCGTCGATCTCGACACCGGCCAGTTGATCGGTGACCGCTACAAACTGCTGACCCCGCAGCCGTCCACCCCGGAGGCCGTCGCCGCAACCATCGCCGAGGTGGTCAAGCACTTCGGCTGGGAGGGCCCGCTCGGCGTGACCTACCCCGGTGTGGTGACCAACGGGATCGTGCGCACCGCCGCCAACGTCGACAAGGGGTGGATCGGCGTGAACGCCGGCGAGGTGATCGGCGCTGCGCTGGGCGGCCGGCAGGTGACGGTGCTCAACGACGCCGACGCCGCCGGCCTCGCCGAGGAGAAGTTCGGCGCCGGCAGCGGACACACCGGGGTCATCGTGCTGCTGACGTTCGGCACCGGCATCGGGTCGGCGGTGATCCACAACGGCGCGTTGCTGCCCAACACCGAGTTCGGCCACCTCGAAGTGGGCGGCAAGGAGGCCGAACACCGCGCGGCCAGTTCGGTCAAGGAGCGCAAGGACTGGAGCTACGAGCGATGGACCCAGGAGGTCACCAAGGTCCTGGTGGCCATCGAGAACGCCATCTGGCCGGACCTGTTCATCGCCGGCGGTGGCATCAGCCGTAAGGCGGACAAGTGGATCCCGCTGCTGGAGAACCGCACCCCGGTGGTGGCCGCGGCGCTGCAGAACAGCGCCGGCATCGTCGGTGCGGCGATGGCCGCCGACGTCGACGTCACGACTACTGCCAAGTAACCGGCGCGCCGGGCCGTCAAATTTGCCGCTCGGCACGGTGCGCACCCACACTGTCGTTACAATGGTCGTCGGCGGCCGCCTACACCGAACAGCGGCGGAGCATCCCAGTTGAGATCGTCGCCGACATTCGACATAGCCGACACTTTTCGGCGGCGCACGCACGCGCGCCGAAACCCGCACGATTGGAAGGGTGTACGTGGCAGCGACAAAGGCAAGCCCGGCAACCGATGAGCCGGTGAAGCGCACCGCCGCCAAGACCCCCGCGAAGAAGGCGCCCGCCAAGGCGGCCAACGGCTCTGCGCCGGCGAAGAAGGCGGCCAAGGCCGCCCCCGCCAAAGCGGCGAAGTCCGCCGGTCGCGGGCGCGCGAAGAAGGCCACCGCGGCGACGCCCGAGGTCGCCGACAACGACCTCGCCGGCGAGGATCTGGAGACCACTGACGACCTCGAGGCCGAGCCGGGCGAAGACCTGGAGGTCGAGGACGTCGAACTCGACGACATCGAGGTGGAGGACACCGACGAGGACACGGCCGACGACGCCGAAGAGGACCAGTCCGTCGTCGTGGTCGAGAGCCCCGCCGCCGCCGGCAAGGACGCCAAGGCAGCAGAGGACGACATCGCCGAGCCGTCCGAGAAGGACAAGGCCTCCGGCGACTTCGTGTGGGACGAGGAGGAATCCGAGGCGCTGCGGCAGGCCCGCAAGGACGCCGAGCTCACCGCGTCGGCCGACTCGGTCCGCGCCTACCTCAAGCAGATCGGCAAGGTCGCGCTGCTCAACGCCGAGGAAGAGGTCGAGCTCGCCAAGCGCATCGAGGCGGGTCTGTACGCGACGCAGCTGATGGCCGAGCTCGCCGAGAAGGGCGAGAAGCTCCCGGCCGCGCAGCGGCGCGACATGATGTGGATCTGCCGCGACGGCGACCGCGCGAAAAACCATCTGCTGGAAGCCAACCTGCGCCTGGTGGTGTCGCTGGCCAAGCGCTACACCGGCCGCGGCATGGCGTTCCTCGACCTGATCCAGGAGGGCAACCTCGGCCTGATCCGTGCGGTCGAGAAGTTCGACTACACCAAGGGCTACAAGTTCTCCACGTACGCCACCTGGTGGATCCGCCAGGCCATCACCCGTGCGATGGCCGACCAGGCCCGCACCATCCGCATCCCGGTGCACATGGTCGAGGTCATCAACAAGCTGGGCCGTATCCAGCGCGAGCTGCTCCAGGACCTGGGTCGCGAGCCCACGCCCGAGGAGCTCGCCAAGGAGATGGACATCACGCCGGAGAAGGTGCTGGAGATCCAGCAGTACGCGCGTGAGCCGATCTCGCTGGACCAGACCATCGGCGACGAGGGTGATTCGCAGCTCGGCGACTTCATCGAGGACAGCGAGGCCGTGGTGGCCGTCGACGCGGTCTCGTTCACGTTGCTGCAGGATCAGCTGCAGTCGGTGCTCGAGACCCTGTCCGAGCGCGAGGCCGGTGTGGTGCGGCTGCGGTTCGGTCTGACCGACGGCCAGCCCCGCACCCTCGACGAGATCGGTCAGGTCTACGGCGTCACCCGCGAGCGCATCCGACAGATCGAGTCCAAGACGATGAGCAAGCTGCGCCACCCCAGCCGGTCCCAGGTGCTGCGCGACTACCTCGACTAGGTCGGCAGCCAAGCGCCATTCAAGAAATCTTCAAGGCAGATCACCTAGATTTGTCGGCCATGGGACGAACACTTCCACCGGTCCGCGTCATCCAGGCCGTCGACCGCGTGCGCGCGGGTCTGGCGCGCCTGCACCGGTCCACGGCGCCCGGCAATGTGGCCCTGCTCGAGTTGGCCACCGGGGCCTGGACCACCCAGGTGCTCTATGTGGGCGCCAAGCTCGGCATCCCCGACCAGTTGGCGGCCGGTCCGCGACGGGCAGCCGACGTGGCCGCCGCGGTGGGCGCCGATGCCGATGCGGTGTACCGCCTGATGCGCGCCATGACCAGCCGCGGCGCGCTGCGGGAGCGCCGGGACGGACGGTTCGCGCTGACTGCCGTCGGCCACGCCCTACGGGCGGACTCCGAGGGGTCGCTGCGCGACATGGTGCTGTTCATCGGACACCCGAGGCATTGGGAACACTGGGGCGCTCTGCTGTATTCGGTGCAGACGGGTGAGCCGGCGGCCGAGATGCTGCGCGGCATGCCGGCCTTCGACTACCTGGGCACCGACCCCGAGTTCGCCGCGGTGTTCAACAACGCGATGACGGCCGCCAGCGGCCTGGCGAACGACGTCGCGCTGCAGGCCTACGACTTCTCCGGGTGCCGGCTGGTCGTCGACGTCGGCGGCGGGCACGGAGCGGTACTGTCGACGATCCTGCGCGGTGCGCCCGACGCCCAGGGCGTGCTGTTCGACCTCCCGAAGGTGGTCGAGGGGGCGGGTCCGCTGCTCGCCGACGCGGGCGTCGCCCACCGGACCGCGATCGAGGGCGGGTCGTTCCTGGAGTCGGTGCCCGCCGGCGGCGACCTCTACGTGATGAAGAACATCATCCACGACTGGGATGACGAGAACTCGTTGACGATCCTGCGCAACATCCGCACCGGGATCATCGAGGGCGGCCGACTGCTCCTGCTGGAAATGGTTCTGCCGGAACGAACTTCGTCATTCATCGGGCACATGCTCGATCTCGAGATGCTGGTGATGCTGCACGGAAGGGAGCGCACCCGCGCACAGTACGCGGACCTGCTGAGCCGCGCCGGCTTCCGGCTGACACGCGTCATCCCGACGGTCAGCCCGCTGTCGGTGATCGAGGCCGTCGCGGTCTAATCGGCGCTGCTGCCGTCGCCGCCGGCTCCACCGGCGCCGCCGGCACCGCCCTTGATGCCGCCGGCTCCGCTTCCACCCTGGCCCACGGTGCCCGCCCCTCCCGCACTGCGGTCGCGCGCGCCGCCGGTGCCGCCCGTACCGCCGCCGCCGCCGGTGCCACCGCCGCCGGTCGATCCCGCTGCGCCGTCGCTTCCCGCCGAGTTGTCCTGTTCGCTGCCCGCGCCGCCGCGCCCGCCCGCGCCTCCGGCGCCGCCGTCGCCTCCCGCACCGCCGGTGCCCCCCGAGCCGCCGTCGCCGCCGTCTCCCGGGGTCACGGTGCCGCGGACCGGATCCGACAGGTCCACACCGCCGTCGCCACCGTCACCGCCCTGTCCGCCCACCGCGCCGTTGCCGCCGCGACCGCCCGCACCGCCGGACCCGCCCGCACCGCCGGACCCGGTCAGCCTGCCGGCGCGGCCGCCGGCACCGCCGGCGCCACCGGCCATGCCCGTGCTGCCCGCCGCTCCGGTGCCTCCGGCGCCGCCGTCTCCCCCGGCACCGCCGAACCCGACGGTGTAGCCGATGTCGACCGAGCCGCCATCACCGCCGTCACCGCCCCGGGCGCCGACTCCGCCGACCCCACCGTTGCCGCCACGGCCGCCGAAGACGGCAGCGCCGGGCACGAGTTGCTGCGCCACGCCGGCGTTGCCGCCGTCGCCGCCCATCCCCCCGCCGGCACCGTCGCCGCCGTCGCCGCCGTCGCCGCTGACGACGAACTGGTGGGGTCCCGCCAGGAAACCGCTGGCGCCCTGCCCGGTGCCGCCCTGGCCTCCGGACTGATTGCTGCCGGGCGTTCCGTCGGCCCCCGGGCCGCCGGCCTTACCGCTGACCGCGCCGTCGACGACCGTGTTCGTGGTCGGAAGCCCGGTGGATCCCCGGTAGCTCGGCGTGCCCTGTGCGGCCCGCCCGACGGGTGCCGGGTTGGCGCCGTCGAGGCCGGTTCCGCCGGCGCCGCCGTTGCCACCGTTGCCACCGTTGCCGTGCAGCGAGCCCGCGGCGCCACCGGCTCCGCCGTTCCCGCCGCGGATACCGGGCCCGCCGTCGGCGCCGTCACCGCCGTCGCCGCCGTCACCGGTCTGCGCGAACCTCCCGGCGTTCCCGCCGGCGCCGCCGTCCTGGCCGGGAGACGTGCCGTCGCCCCCGCGACCGCCGTTTCCGCCAAAGAGTCCGCCGTTGCCACCTTTGCCGCCGTTTGCACCGTTTCCGCCATCGCCCCACAGCAGGCCGCCGTTACGGCCGTTGCACGCGGCACCGGTGCAATCCAAGGGAGCATCGGCGCCGTTCCCGATCAGCCAGCCGCCGGTCCCGACCAGCGGTGCCCGCGGCGCCGCCACGGCCGGGCTCACGGTCGCCGTCCGCGATCCGCGATGGTTGGATCCGGCGGGTCCGAGCCACCAAACCTGTTCGGCGGCAATATCTTCAGCGGGCAGGAGTGAGTCGAAGGAGGCCAGCGCGACCTCGCGATGCATCGTCTCGAGCTCACCCGGGTGCATGCTCAGCGCGATGCCGACTCCGATCATCGCCGCGCCGCCGGCGCCTGCGGAGACCCACTGCCGGACGGTTACCCGCTGACCACTTGTTCCCGTCACGCGCCCGCCGTCGGACATGCGCAATCCCCCGCCGCCTGATGTCATGGATTGCTGGAATCTAACCGGCAAATCCACGGCACAGTCAATAGGCGCGCCGGGATCAACTGCGGCGGTCACGCACCTTGTAGGTGGACGGCCAGGACTGCCGGGTGTCGTCGCCGACCAGCGGCACCCCCTTGCTGCCGATGCGGACGTCGTAGGCCTCCTTGCCGGCACCGACCTCCCGGTTGGCGTGCTCGGTCGCCAGGTAGATCAATTGATCGATCTCCGCCTCGGCGAAAGCCACGAACGTCGTCTTGCGCACGATCTCCTCAGCCGGCGGCACCATGCGCTCGGGCAGCAGCCGTGTCAGCAGCGCGGCGACACCGAGCAGCGAGAAGGGCACGACCCAGTAGCAGACGAACGACAGCGGGGTACGGGTGTCGAGGATCGTGGCGTCGCCCTGGACCAGCGGCGGGATCAGCGACGAGATCGTCATGCCGCCGAACGCCGCGATCCACACCCACGTCAGCGTCGAGGTGATGCGGGCGAAGACGTCGCTCGCGATCACCTCCTTGGGCTGGCCCACTTCGGCGAACTCCCGGACGAACGGCTTGCCGATCAGCGCGCTGACCAACGTGACCGCGAAGATGCCTGCGTTGCTCAGCGGCTGGATCCACCTCTCCATGAACGGCTGACTGACCGTGAAGGTCAGCACCGCCAGGATCACAAATGTTGCGACAGCGCCGATTTCGAGCGTGCGACCGGGCGAGTGCCTCAGCCGGGCGACGACGAATGCGGCCACGGACACGGCGAGCGCGACTAGGACGGCGGCGGTGAACGGCACATTGCCGACCAGGATCCAGTAGACGATCCACGGTGCGAAGCCGAAGAGTATCCCCACGAGCGCTCAGTGTATTGAGCCGCGTTCGCGGCCACGACCGCGCGCGGTAGGCCCCGGCGTTAGGTTGGTGCTCGTGCAGCGGCGCGTCAACGTCTCCTCCGGCTCGGCCTTCGAATCCGAGGTCGGATACTCGCGCGCGGTGCGCACCGGCCGGCACATCGCCGTGGCCGGGACCACCGCCCCGGGCGACGGCGCGGCAGCGCAGACGCGGGCAGCGTTGCACCGCATCGAGGCGGCGCTCGGAGAGGTCGGCGCGTCCCTGTCCGACGTCGTGCGAACCCGGATCTTCGTCACCGACATCAGCTGCTGGCGCGAGATCGGCGCCGTGCACGCCGAGGTGTTCTCCGACATCCGGCCGGCGGCCACGATGGTCGAGGTGTCCGCACTCATCGCGCCGGACCTGGTCGTCGAGATCGAGGCCGACGCCTACGTCGGAAGCTAAATCAGCGGGGCGAAAGACCCGTCGGCGCTCGGCAGGTACGGAGTGACGCGGATCACAGCGTCAGCAGGCAGTTCACCGAACAAATGTGGGAACACCATGCCATCGGGATCGCCCGGGACCCCGGGCTCCCAGCGAACAGGAGAAGCCAGCCGTGCCGCGTCGATGCGCAGCAACACCAGGTCCGTGCGACCGGCGTAGAGCCGGTTCGCAGGTAGGTGGACCTGCTGCGGGGTGGACAGGTGCACGAACCCGACACCGGTCAGCGACGGCGGCCGGTGCGCGCCGCACCGCTGCGCCGTCGCCCACTCCTCGGCGGTGCACAGGTGCACCAGTTCGTTCCCGGCTGACATACCGGCAGCCCCTTCCGCTCGCAACGCGGGGGGTCGTGAGACACGACACACCCGTGAACCCCCGGGGAACAAGGCCGGAACCCCAAGCGTCTGACACAGTAGAAGTACGTCGCTACACCCTATGGAGGTGCCATGACCGTGACCGCAACGCTCACCAGTCCCGAATTGACCAAGGCTGACCGCTGCGACCGTTGTGGCGCGGCAGCCAAGGTGCGCGCGAAGCTTCCGTCGGGTGCCGAACTCCTGTTCTGCCAGCACCACGCCAACGAGCACGAGGCCAAACTGGTGGAACTCGCCGCGGTTCTCGAAGTGAGTCCGCTGGAGCCGTAGCGCTGAATCGGCCATGCTGGACCGGTCATGACTGACCAGTCCCAGGGGCCGGAATCGCGGCTCCCGCCGCGGAGGCCGAGACCGTCACGCCATCACGTCCGCCACGTCGCGGTACGGACATTGTCGAAAAGCTGGGACGATTCGATTTTCTCGGAATCGGCTCAGGCGGCGTTCTGGTGCGCACTGTCCTTGCCGCCGCTGCTGCTCGGGATGCTCGGCAGCCTGGCGTACATCGCGCCGCTGTTCGGGCCGGACACGCTGCCGGTGATCCAGAGCCAGCTGATCAGCACGGCGGGCCGGTTCTTCTCGCCCAACGTGGTCAGCGAGATCATCGAACCGACGGTGCTCGACATCATCATGGGCGCCCGCGGCGAGGTGGTGTCGATCGGGTTCGTGATCTCTCTGTGGGCCGGCTCGTCCGCGATCTCGGCCTTCGTCGACTCGATCACCGAGGCGCATGACCAGACGCCGTTGCGACATCCGGTGCGGCAGCGGTTCTTCGCGCTCGGCCTCTACGTCGTGATGCTCGTCGGCGCGATCGCCACGGCGCCGTTCCTGGCGCTGGGACCGCGCAAGGTCGCCGAGTTCATCCCCGACAGCTGGGACAACGTACTGCGGTACGGCTACTACCCGGTGCTCTTCGTGGCGCTGACCGTTGCCGTGAACGTGCTCTACCGGGTCTCGCTGCCGCGGCCGCTGCCGACCCATCGGCTGCTTCTGGGGTCCGTGCTGGCGACGACCGTGTTCCTGATCGCCACGTGGGGGCTGCGGCTGTACCTGACGTGGATCACCAGCACCGGCTACACCTACGGGGCACTGGCGACGCCGATCGCCTTCCTGCTGTTCGCGTTCTTCCTCGGGTTCGCCATCATGATCGGCGCGGAACTCAACGCGGCGATCGAAGAGGAATGGCCGGCGCCGAGCACGCACGCCACCCGGGTGCGCGGGTGGCTGGAGGCCAAGGCGGAAGCCTTCAACACGAACGGCTCGGCGCCTTCCGGCGCCGCCGAGACGACGCCGGCCGTGTCCCCGGCCCCCGACGTTCCTACGTCTTGAGCTGCTCGTAGATCCGCTTGCAGTCCGGGCAGACCGGCGAGCCGGGCTTGGCCGAGCGGGTGACCGGGAACACCTCACCGCACAGCGCGACCACGTGGGTTCCCATCACCGCGCTCTCGGCGATCTTGTCCTTCTTGACGTAGTGGAAGTACTTGGGAGTGTCGCTGTCGGTCCCGTCATCGACGCGTTCGTCGGTGTCGGTGCGCTCGATGGTGTCGGTCTGCATGAGGCCATTCTGCCTGGGAATGAATCGGTAATAAATGCGACGGGCAATGCCCGTCTCCGATGTGGAACAGTGGAGTCATGAAACAAAGCCCTGAGCTGAGTTTCGACGACGAGGGTCGGCCGGTTCTGATCACCCGGGCCGCTCCCGCCTACGAGGAACAGCACCGTCAGCGGGTGCGGAAGTATCTGACTCTGATGTCCTTCCGCATCCCCTCCCTCATCCTGGCCGCGGTCGCCTACGGCATCTGGCACAACGGCCTCGTCTCGCTGGCCATCGTCGTGGTGGCCATTCCGCTGCCCTGGATGGCGGTGCTGATCGCCAACGACCGCCCGCCGCGGCGGGCGGAGGAGCCCCGGCGTTACCAGAACCAGAAACGCATTCCGCTGTTCCCGACCGCCGAGCGGCCGGCTCTGGACATCGCCCAACCCCGGGCGCCGCAACCTGACGCCGACGGCTTCGGCGGCGGGGATCGCAGCTGAGCGCGTTCTGGCTCATTTCTCAGCACATTCTCAGGTCGATCTCCGATAACCGCAGTTCAGGACGTGTGAACCGGGCGGAAGGTGGGAACTCTCAGCGCGTCTAGGGCGTTGTAGCTCTTGAAAGTTCCACCCGATCAGGAGGCCGTCATGGCAAATGGCACCACCAGCCGCATGGACCAAGACCTCGACGCTCAGAGCCCCGCCGCCGACCTTGTGCGCGTGTATCTGAACGGCATCGGCAAGACGGCGCTGCTCAACGCTGCCGACGAGGTAGAGCTGGCCAAGCGGATCGAGGCGGGGCTCTACGCGCGGCATCTGTTGGAGACCCGGAAACGGTTGGGCGAGAACCGCAAACGGGATCTGGCGGCCGTGGTCCGGGACGGCGAGGCCGCACGGCGGCACCTGCTGGAGGCGAACCTGCGCCTGGTCGTGTCACTGGCCAAGCGCTACACCGGCCGCGGTATGCCGCTGCTCGACCTGATCCAGGAAGGCAACCTCGGCCTGATCCGGGCGATGGAGAAGTTCGACTACAGCAAGGGTTTCAAGTTCTCGACCTACGCGACGTGGTGGATCCGGCAGGCCATCACGCGCGGCATGGCCGACCAGAGCCGCACCATCCGGCTGCCCGTGCACCTCGTCGAGCAGGTCAACAAGCTCGCCCGCATCAAGCGGGAGATGCACCAGAATCTGGGGCGGGAGGCGACCGATGAGGAACTGGCCGCCGAATCGGGCATTCCCGTGGAGAAGATCAACGATCTGCTCGAGCACAGCCGCGACCCGGTGAGCCTCGACATGCCGGTCGGCAGCGACGAGGAGGCACCGTTGGGTGACTTCATCGAGGACGCCGAGGCGATGTCGGCGGAGAACGCCGTGATCTCCGAGTTGCTGCACACCGACATCCGCTACGTGCTCGCCACGCTCGACGAGCGGGAGCAGCAGGTGATCCGGCTGCGTTTCGGCCTCGACGACGGCCAGCCCCGCACGCTCGACCAGATCGGCAAGCTCTTCGGGCTCTCCCGTGAGCGCGTGCGCCAGATCGAGCGCGAGGTGATGGCCAAGCTGCGCAACGGCGAGCGCGCCGACCGCCTCCGCTCGTACGCCAGCTGACCCGCAGACTCCCTGCACAGAGACGATGCCCGCCGTGATGCACGGCGGGCATCGTCGCGTGCGGAGGTCGGCGAGGGATTTACGAAACGTTCACCGCCCAGGTACGGGTCGAGCCATTCCAGCCGCCATTTCCCGTAGAATCGTCCGCGAAGAAGGGTGACCTAATGAATGACTTGGTCGATACCACCGAGATGTATCTGCGGACGATCTACGACCTCGAGGAAGAGGGCGTGATCCCGCTGCGCGCGCGTATCGCAGAACGCCTCGAGCAGAGCGGCCCCACCGTCAGCCAGACCGTCTCGCGGATGGAGCGTGACGGGCTGCTGCACGTCGCCGGAGACCGGCACCTCGAACTCACCGACAAGGGCCGCGCCCTGGCCGTGGCGGTGATGCGCAAGCACCGCCTCGCCGAACGCCTGCTGGTCGATGTCATCGGCCTGCCGTGGGAGGAAGTCCACGCTGAGGCCTGCCGCTGGGAGCACGTGATGAGCGAGGACGTCGAGCGCCGGCTCGTCCAGGTGCTCGACAACCCGACGACGTCGCCGTTCGGCAACCCGATTCCCGGTCTCTCCGAACTCGGTGTCGATGACCTGATCAACGACGCGCAGAACCTCGTGCGGCTGACGGAACTTCCCGCCGGCATGCCGGTCGCCGTCGTGGTGCGCCAGCTGACCGAGCACGTGCAGGGCGATGTCGAGCTGATCGCCCGGCTCAAGGATGCGGGCGTGGTTCCGAACGCACGCGTCACGGTCGAGGTCAACGACCACGGTGGCGTCATGATCGTCATCCCGGGCCACGAGCAGGTAGAACTCCCCCACGAGATGGCCCACGCCGTCAAGGTCGAGAAGGTCTGACGCACTGCCGCCATCACAACTAGCCGGCCCGCCTGCCGAACGCTTGCCGCGGCGGTAACCGCACCCCGAGCTGCGATGCCAACCGGTAGCCGGTGCGGGCGAGCTCCCGGATCTGCTCCGGCCGCAGCCCCGACTGCAGAGCCTGATCGAGCATGCCCGCCATCCGATGCAGCGGTGCACACGTCAGCGCCGCGTCCAGCGAGATCCCGGCAAGCGGACCGTCCCCGCGCGCGTATGCCGAAAAGGCGAGCAGCACAAGCGCTTCCACGCGCCACGGCGACGGCAACCGCCGCGACAGGTCGGCCCACAGCGACTCGGCGATCCCGGCCCGGTCCCCGACCGCCAGCGCGTAGAGGGTGTCTCGCACCCGCGGATCCGTGAGCGACAGGGCCAGCCGCGCGGTCTGCTCGTCGCGCAACGCGTTGCCGGCGGCCAGCTGCTCTGCGCAGGCCAGCGCGTGCTCGATGTCGCTGCGCGCCTGCGCACCCGCGCGCTCGGTGTCGAGCGGCCCCTCCTGCTCGATCACCTCGGCCAGGGCCGCACTGCGCTGCGGGTCGGCCTCCGCGACCACCTCGACGAGCTCATCGCGCCGGGCGTAGAGACGCCGCCCGTCGAGCACCGCGGCCGCCGCGATCGGTGAGGCGCTCGGATCCGCCACCCTCCCGGAGGCCCCGCAGCCGTCCGCGCACACCCAGGTGCCGCCTGCGGCGACGACGTCGACCACATGAGCGGCCAGCACTTCGACACCCCACCTGGCCAGCTCGACGGACAACTCGTGCGCCAGTTCGCGGTGCTCGTCGGCACACATCGGACAACCCGCGCCCTCGTCGTCGACGATCACCGCGATCACCGCCTCGGCGCCGGCGGACGCCGCCAGCTCGGCCAGGTGCGGCACCCGGGGTTCGGAGAGGTCGGCGCGCAGGACCGCGCCCATCTCGTCGTCGGCCGCCGTGACGACCACGAGCGATTTCTCCGGCACGAAGCCGAGGACGGCGGGAAGCGCAGCGATCAGGTCGCCGGGCCGGTCGAGGGGTGATTCGGGGTGAGGTGTCGAGGCCATAGGGCCAACCTGGCAACTACCACCGACGCGAAGCGCCCGACGGTGTCCCGGACCGGCCGATCTGGGGATGAAATCGCCTTTGGGGAGCGATCGCGGCCCGTGCGTCAGGTGTTCACATGAAGTTGACGTCCGCCGGCATGCGCACCGGCGGTATCCGGCGTACACCTGGTGACCATGGGTTCGATGCTGGAGTACGACCTCGTCGTCATCGGTTCGGGTCCCGGCGGGCAGAAGGCCGCCATCGCCGCCGCCAAGCTGGGCAAGTCGGTGGCCGTGGTGGAACGCGGGCGGATGCTCGGCGGGGTGTGCGTCAACACCGGGACCATCCCGTCGAAGACGCTGCGCGAAGCGGTCGTGTATCTGACCGGGATGAGTCAGCGCGAACTGTACGGGGCGAGCTACCGGGTCAAGGAGAAGATCACCCCGGCCGACCTGCTTGCCCGCACCAGCCACGTCATCGGCAGGGAACAGGACGTCGTGCGCTCGCAGTTGATGCGCAACCGCGTCGACCTGATCTCCGGCCACGGCCGGTTCGTCGACCCGCACACCGTTCTGGTGGAAGAGCCCGACCGCGGCGAACGCACCACCGTCACCGGCGAGTACATCGTGATCGCGACGGGCACCAAACCGGCGCGGCCGGCCGGTATCGAGTTCGACGAGGAGCGGGTGCTCGACTCCGACGGCATCCTCGACCTCAAGACGCTGCCGACCTCGATGGTGGTAGTGGGGGCCGGCGTGATCGGCATCGAGTACGCATCGATGTTCGCCGCGCTCGGCACCAAGGTGACCGTCGTCGAGAAGCGCGAGACCATGCTCGACTTCTGCGACCCGGAGATCATCGAGTCGCTGAAGTTCCACCTGCGCGACCTGGCGGTCACGTTCCGGTTCGGCGAGGAGGTGACCGCGGTCGACGTGGGTGCTGCCGGCACGGTGACGACACTGGCCAGCGGCAAGAAGATCCCGGCCGAGACGGTGATGTACTCCGCGGGCCGCCAGGGGCAGACCGACGAGCTCGACCTCGACAGCGCCGGGCTGGAGGCCGACCATCGCGGCCGCATCTTCGTCGACGACAACTTCTGCACCAAGGTCGACCACATCTACGCCGTCGGCGATGTCATCGGCTTCCCCGCCCTTGCCGCGACCTCGATGGATCAGGGCCGGCTCGCGGCCTACCACGCCTTCGGAGAACCCTGCAAGGGCATGACCGAGCTGCAGCCCATCGGCATCTACTCCATTCCCGAAGTGTCCTATGTCGGCCTCACCGAGGTGCAGCTCACCAAGGATGCCGTCCCGTACGAGGTCGGGGTGTCGCGCTACCGCGAACTGGCCCGCGGCCAGATCGCCGGCGACTCCTACGGCATGCTCAAGCTGCTGGTGTCCACAGAGGATCTCCGGCTGCTCGGGGTGCACATCTTCGGCACCAGCGCGACCGAGATGGTGCACATCGGGCAGGCGGTGATGGGCTGCGGTGGCAGCGTCGATTACCTCGTCGACGCCGTGTTCAACTACCCGACGTTCTCCGAGGCGTACAAGGTCGCGGCACTGGACGTGATGAACAAGCTGCGCGCCCTCAACCGGTTCCGCTCCTAGCCGCAGCCGTCGTCGAACGCGGCCGGCGGGGTGTCGGCGGGCCCGCCGGCCTCGGCGCGCGCCATCAGCGCCGGCAGCGCGCCGTCGAACCGCGGAGAATACGACACCTCGTCGAGGCATCCCCCGCCGTCGAGGCCGCCGATCAGGCCCACCACGGTGGAGCCGGCGATCCACGGCGCGCCGGAGAACCCGGCGACGATCCCGTCGCAGTGCACCGCCGGGAAGCCCTCGCGGGGTGCGGCGGTGGCGACCGTACAGGCCGTCGGCCCGCCGCCTACTCCGTAGCCGTAGCCGACGACGGTCACCGCGGTTCCCGGCGCGGGCGCCGGACCCAAACGCAGTCCGCCGACGGCGATGGTCTGCAGCGCCGGCCCGTCACCGCGGCTCACCCGCGCGATCGCGTAGTCGGCTGCCGGGTCCTGATCGCGCAGCCAGCGCGGATCGAGGTAGACCGCGTCCAGGTGCCGGCCCGGTTCGGCGGGGCGGCTGTCGGAGTAGCCGGGGACGAAGGTGGCGTCGACGCCGTCGGCCACGCAGTGCGCGGCGGTCAGGATCAGGTCGGCGACCGCGGAGCTCAGTACCGATGCGCTGCAGACATGGATCCCGTCCGTATCCAGGAACACGGCGCCGACGCGCGAGTCGGGAGACACCGGGTGCGCCGACGGCGGCGTCGAGGTGACCGGCTCGGCCGCCTGCGGCGGCGCCGGGTAGGCGGCTCCGCACGAGGTCAGCACCGCCGCGGCCACGGCGACCACGGCGAGCCGGACGGAGGCAGGCGCGCGCATACCGACCGATCCTCCCCCATCTGCCGTTTCCGTGACGGCCGGCGGGGTACGCGCCAGGCGCAGCCGCGGAATGTCACATCGGTGTGCGCGTGTTCGATCAAGTTGGTGACGCCCGCGGTACCGCTGTGGCAGCGATCCACCGGTGAGGGACACTGGACGTTCACCCGACAGACAGTGAGGAGGCCAGGGATGGCTGACGACGCGGAACCGGGTCAGCGCTACCAACCCGAGCAGACCGGCATGTACGAGCTCGAATTCCCTGAACCCTCGCTCTCGTCCGCCGATGGCCGCGGCCCGGTGCTGATCCATGCGCTGGAGGGTTTCTCCGATGCGGGCCGGGCCATCAAGCTGGCCGCCGAGCACCTGAAGAACACGCTCGACACCGAGTTGGTGGCGTCGTTCGCGATCGACGAGTTGCTGGACTACCGGTCCCGCCGCCCGTTGATGACGTTCAAGACCGATCACTTCACCAGTTACGACGAGCCCGAGCTCAACCTCTACGCGTTGCGCGACAGCGTCGGCACACCGTTTCTGCTGCTCGCCGGACTGGAGCCGGATCTGCGCTGGGAGCGCTTCATCACCGCGGTCCGGCTGCTGTCCGAGCGGCTGGCGGTGCGCCGGGTGATCGGCCTGGGCGCGATCCCGATGGCGGTGCCGCACACCCGGCCGATGACACTGACCGCGCACTCCAACGACAAGGAGCTCATCGCCGAGCACCAGCCGTGGGTGGGCGAGGTCGCGGTGCCGGGCAGCGCGTCGAACCTGCTCGAATTCCGGATGGCCCAGCACGGCTATGAGGTGGTGGGATTCACTGTGCACGTGCCGCACTACCTGGCCCAGACCGACTACCCCGCCGCCGCCGAGACGCTGCTGTCCGAGGTGGCCCGCAGCGGTTCACTGCAGATCCCGACCGCCGAGCTGAGCCGCGCCGCCGCCGAAGTGGCCGAGAAGGTCAACGAGCAGGTGGTGGCCAGTGCCGAGGTCGCTCAAGTGGTGGAGGCCCTGGAGAGGCAATACGATGCCTTCGTTGCCGCACAGGAGAACCGGTCCCTTCTGGCGCGTGACGAAGATCTGCCCAGCGGTGAGGAACTGGGCGCCGAGTTCGAACGGTTCCTCGCCCAACAGGCCGGTGAGTACACCAAGGACAAGGACAAAGAGGATCCCAGGGACAACACGTAGCCGTCCCCGCCGGTCCTGTGCATTCCGTCCCGACGACGAAGTGGGCGACATGACCGTGACGAGAGACTGTCCGCGATGACCGATCGCAAGCCGAATCTGCGCCCGGTCCGGGAACTCACGCCGACCCTGCATTACCGCACCATCCACGGCTACCGCCGGGCGTACCGCATCGCCGGGTCGGGGCCCGCGATCCTGCTCATCCACGGCATCGGGGACAACTCCACGACCTGGAGCACGGTGCAGACCACGCTCGCGCAGCGATTCACCGTCATCGCCCCCGATCTGTTGGGCCATGGGCGCTCCGACAAGCCTCGTGCCGACTACTCGGTCGCTGCGTATGCCAACGGCATGCGCGACCTGCTCAGCGTTCTCGACATCGACAGCGTCACCGTGGTCGGGCACTCCCTGGGCGGCGGCGTGGCGATGCAGTTCGCCTATCAGTTCCCGCAGTTGGTCGAGCGGCTGATCCTCGTCGGGGCCGGCGGGGTCACCAAGGACGTCAACATCGCATTGCGGTTCGCCTCACTTCCGTTGGGCAGCGAAGCCCTCGCCCTGCTGCGACTCCCGCTGGTGCTGCCGGCGCTGCAGGTGCTCGGTCGACTGGGCGGCTCGCTGTTCGGCTCGACCGGCGCCGGCCGCGACATCCCCGACATGCTGCGCATCCTCGCCGATCTGCCCGAACCGACGGCGTCGGCGGCGTTCGCGCGGACGCTGCGCGCGGTGGTGGACTGGCGCGGCCAGGTGGTGACGATGCTCGACCGCTGTTATCTGACGCAATCGGTCCCGGTGCAGCTGATCTGGGGCAGCGGCGATTCGGTCATCCCCGTCAGCCATGCGGAGATGGCCCACGCCGCGATGCCGGGTTCGCGGCTCGAGATTTTCCCGGGCTCCGGGCATTTCCCGTTCCACGACGATCCCGACCGCTTCGTCGAGGTCGTCGAGAAGTTCATCGACGGCACCGAACCTGCTGCCCACGACCAGGAGTACCTGCGCATGCTGCTGCGCACCGGCATCAGCCCGGGCACGCTTTCGGGTTCGGTGGACACCCGGGTGGCCGTACTCGACGCGATGGGCGCCGACGAGCGCAGCGCCACCTGACCCGGCCGGCACGTAGCATCGGCCTCATGGCCATCGATGTGACCGTGCTGCGTGTTTTCACCGATGAGAACGGCGACTTCGGCAATCCCCTCGGCGTCGTCGACTCGGCCACCGTGGCACCTTCCGACCGACAACAGATCGCCACCGAGTTGGGTTACAGCGAAACGATTTTCGTGACGCTGCCGGAGCCGGGCGCCCGTACGGCACACGCCCACATCCACACCCCGACGACGGAGCTGCCCTTCGCCGGCCATCCCACCGTGGGCGCGGCGTGGTGGCTGAACAATCGCGGCACCCCGGTCAGGACGCTGCAGGTGCCCGCGGGCATCGTGCAGGTGGACCTTTCGGGTGACATGACCTCGGTGAGCGCTCGCGCCGAGTGGGCGCCGGATTTCTCGATCTACGAGATCCCCACTGCCGAGGAGCTCGCGGCCGCCGATCCGGACGATTACGTCGACGCCGTCGAGCATTACGTGTGGACGTGGCTGGATCGGGAGGCAGGGACGATCAGGTCGCGAATGTTCGCGCCGCAGCTCGGTATTCGTGAGGACGAAGCGACCGGTGCGGGCGCGGTGCGGATCACCGAACATCTGAGTCGTGATCTCACGATCATCCAGGGCCAGGGATCGATGATCCAGACCGTATGGAGTCCGGAAGGATGGGTGAAGGTCGCCGGACGCGTCGTCGAGGACGGACACCGCCGCCTCGATTGACTGCGTCAGCTTCCCGCAGGCACCTCGCGATGTGCGCGTAGGGCCTGGATCTCCCGCTCGAAATCCTCGGCCGACGAGAACGATCGGTACACCGACGCGAACCTCAGATAGGCCACCTCGTCGAGTTCGCTCAACGGCCCTAGGATCGCCAGGCCGACCTCGTGGCTGGGAACCTCGGGAGAACCGGTGGCGCGCACGGCATCCTCGACCTTCTGCGCCAGCACGTTCAGCGCGTCGTCGTCGACCTGCCGACCCTGGCACGCCCGGCGCACGCCCTTGATGACCTTCTCGCGGCTGAAGGGTTCGGTGACGCCACTGCGCTTGACCACGGCCAGCACGGCACTCTCCACCGTCGTGAAGCGGCGCCCGCACTCGGGGCACGATCTGCGCCGCCGGATGGCCTGACCTTCATCGGTCTCGCGGGAATCGACCACCCGCGAATCGGGGTGACGGCAGAACGGACAGTGCATCACCGCTCCTTCACCGCACCGGCAGACCGCTTCGAACGTCTTCGAGCGTACCTGCGCTGCGCGGACACAGCGCAGCAGCGGAGCCGACGGCGCGTTCCCCGCGGGCACAGCCGACGCAGATCGCGTGCAGGATTGGTCGTGCATGGCGATCGCTCGGGTCAGGCGACCGGCGCGATGAGGGTCTGACCAGCGTCCAGCGCGACCGTCTCGAGCCTGTTCAGCTCGCGGATCTTGTCGACGACGTCGGCGACCGGCGCGTCGGGCGCCACCCGCTGGGCGACGTGCTGCAGGGACTCGCCGGTCTGGACCTGGACGACCGCGAGCCTGCCGGGCACCTCGGTCTGTCCTCCGAGAACTCCACCGGCCTGGGCCACCAGTCCCAGCCACACGGTGATGGCGGCCGCGACGAGGGCGAGCAGCACGGTGGCGGCGGGCGTGATCGGACGGCGGCGGTGCGATGCCCGGGACGCGAGCACCCCGCTGCCGCGATACGCCATCGGCGCTCCCGCCGGGCGCTGAGAGCGCGGCCGGCGTGCGGCGGGCGTGCGGCGCGGGTGGCCGACCCGCACCGGACGCGCACTGCGAGCCGGCATGTCCCAGAGGTCGGAAGTGTGGAGAACGGTCATCTGTCTGCCTCTCGGTCGGTGAGCCATTCGCTCCTGTGTTCGAACCCTAGTCGATCATGTGTTCGATGAATAGAACATGTGATCGAACTGTTGCGAACGCTAACCCAGGCCACCGACAAGTCGACTCGACCGCACGTTCGACCGAACGGATCCCGACACGCCTCGAACACATGTTTGATTCCGGCGGCGCGCCGCGTTACATTCGAGGCCATGAGCGATGACAGCAGCGACAGCACAGCCGGCCAGGGCTCCCCCGCCCGCCGCGACCGCGGAACGGGCTTGACCGAACGTCAGCGCACCATCCTCGAGGTCATCCGTTCCTCGGTCACCACGCGGGGATACCCACCGAGCATCCGGGAGATCGGCGATGCCGTCGGCCTCACCTCGACCTCCTCGGTCGCACATCAGCTGCGCACCCTCGAGCGCAAGGGCTATCTGCGCCGCGATCCCAACCGTCCCCGCGCGGTCGACGTCCGCGGCATCGACGACGCCGCCACACCGCCCGTCTCCACCGACGTCGCCGGCTCCGACGCGTTGCCCGAGCCGACGTTCGTGCCCGTGCTGGGCCGCATCGCCGCCGGTGGACCCATCCTGGCCGAAGAGGCCGTCGAGGATGTCTTCCCCCTACCCCGCGAGCTCGTCGGCGAGGGCTCGCTGTTCCTGCTCAAAGTGGTCGGCGAATCGATGATCGACGCTGCCATCTGCGACGGCGACTGGGTGGTCGTCCGTCAGCAGAACGTCGCCGACAACGGTGACATCGTGGCCGCGATGATCGACGGCGAGGCCACGGTGAAGACATTCAAGCGGACGCGCGGACAGGTCTGGCTGATGCCGCACAACCCCGCGTTCGATCCGATCCCCGGCAACGACGCCGCCGTGCTCGGCAAGGTCGTGACGGTCATCCGCAAGATCTGACCGGCCACCATGGGCGCGGCCGGTCAGTCGCCGCGGACGAACCCGTTCGTGCGCGCGATCTCCTCGGTGGCGAACCAGATCTCGGCGGGCGCACCCTCATAGTCGGCGCTGCCCGGCGTCCAGTACAGCCCTGATCTGGTGTCGGCCTTGACGGGGTAGCCGTCCGGCACCTCATCCGGATCGTCGAGGGGAAGGTGCAGCGCGGTGCCCATCGGCGCCGGTTCGTCGATGTCGATGCGGGCATGTCTGCCGGTGTCGGTGACCGCATCGCGGTCGAAGACCGGCACGGCTGCGGGTACCGGCACCGGGTCAGGCTCGTCTGCCACCAACGGTTCGCGGTCGGCGTCGGCATCGACGTCGGGGGGGCCATCGACGTCGACGTCGGCGTCGGGAGGACCGTCATCGGCGGCCACCTCGGTCGGCGTCGGAACGCGCGTCGGTGCGGTGTCCACGGCATCGGGGTCGTCCTGCTCGGCGTAGGACGGGGTCTCCGCCGAGTTCGTCGACGGCTCCTGCCCTCCCCAGAAGCCCGCCCGGCCCGGTTCGTAACCCTCGGGCGGACTGGCCGGCGTCGGAGGCGCGGCCGACCCCAGCGAGGTCGATCCCAGCGAGCCGAGGCCTTCCCGCGCGTAGCGGTCACCGAACAGTGCGTCCTCGCGGCCGTCGTCGCCTCCGGCAGGCCCCGCACCGTAGTCCCGGTCGTCGGCGTCGACCGCACGCGGCGGCGTTCCGAACAGATCGTCGTCGTCACTGCCGCGGCGCCGGTTGCGCGCCACCGCCAGCGCCACCACGCCGAGAACGAGCAGCACGGGCACAATCGCCAGCAGCCACCACCAAGTCCACCGGAAACCCGTGCCCTCACCGCTGTCGGCTGCTTGGGACGACGGCGTGGCCTGCGGTGCCTGCTGATCCGGAACCTCGAGCCCGGCGAGTTGGGGGGCCAGGTTGCCCGGTTCGGTGGTGAACTTCTTGGTCGCCGTGTTGTAGGTGAGCGCACCGCCGCTGAACTTCTGTGTGATGACGTCGCCATTCTGGCTCTGGTCGGACACGGGTGCGCCGAGCGCACCGGTGGCCCCGCCGAGCTTTTCCCAAGCCGCGTTCATCGCGCCGCGCACGATCACCGCGCCGTAGTCGGGGGTCCAGAAGATCACGGGCTTGTCCGCGGCGGCGAAGCTGCTCATCCGGCTCGCGGGCGCGACACCGCCGTCCACCTCACCGGTGATGGGGAACCCGAGGTCGCCTTCGGGACCGCCGACGCTCTCGTACTTGGCCAGCACCTGACCGGTGACGACATTCGCGCCGGTGTCGGGGCTGTAGAAGATCTTGCCGTTGACGAAGTCCTGACCCATCCCGTTGGAGCCGATCTTGTAAGGCTCCCCGTCGCTCGCCCCGAGCGGGCCGAGCGGGCCGCCTGCGGCGCGGCGCGCGGCGTCGATCGCGACGACCGGATCCTCGGGGATCGCGAGATCGCCCAATTGATCGGCCAGCTCCGGCGGGTCGGTGGTGAACTTCTTGGTCCGCGAGTCGTAGGACACCTGACCGCCGGTGAACTTCTGGCTCACCACCGAGCCGTCGTAGGTCTCGTCCTCGGTGGGCACGCCGAGCACAGCGGAGGATCCGCCCAGCTTGTCCCACGCCGCGTTGAGGGCACCACGGACCACTCGGGCGCCGGTGTCGGGCGTCCAGAAGATCACCGGGTTGTCCGGCGCGCTGAACGTGCTGTTGCGGCTGCCCGGCGCCCGGCCGTCGCCCTCGTCGATGGTCGGGAACCCCAGATCGCTGTCGGCGGGGCCGCCGAGCGACTCGTACTTGTCCAGGATCGCGCCCTGCATCGCGTGTGCGCCGGTCGCCGGGGTGAAGAACACTTTCCCGGACGCGAAGTTCTGAGCGAATCCCGCCCCGACGGGGTAGACGTCGCCGGACTTGGGCCCCAGGGGGCCGGCGTCACCGCCGCTGGCCTGCCAGGCCGCGGTGATGGCGTTGTTGGCGTCGACGTCGGGCTGCGCCGCGGCGACCGGAGAGAGCAGGAGCGCGGTGGCGACCCCCAGCAATCCGATGGCCCATCGACCGGCTGAACGTCGGCGCAGCATCGGCTGCCGGATCATGCATCCTCCCCGCGGTCGGCGACTCGGTCGCTGAAAAGGTTCAGCGAAAATTACCGCGTGCGTTCACTCTGCGTCAGCGGACGACGATTACCAAGCCACCTCGCCGTGCACGCAGAGAATAGGCGCCGACTCATCGGCAACCGCTGCGACGACCCCGCACGTCAGACGCCGAGACTTCGCCCGATGATCTCCTTCATGATCTCGGTGGTGCCGCCGTAGATCGTCTGCACACGGGCGTCGAGATAGGCGCGGGCCACGTCGTACTCGCGCATGTAACCGTAGCCGCCGTGCAGCTGCAGGCAGCGGTCGATCAGGTGCACCTGCTTCTCCGTGGAGTACCACTTGGCCATCGCGGCCTGCTCCACGGTCAGCTTCTCGTCGAGGTGCAGTCGGATGAACGCGTCGACCATCATCCGCACCACCGTCGCCTCGGTGGACAGCTCGGCGAGAAGGAAGCGGCTGTTCTGCTGGCTGCCGATCGGCCTGCCGAATGCCTTACGCTCCTTCGTGTACTGCAGCGTGCCGTCGAGCACGGCCTCCATTGCCGCCGCCGCCATGATCGCGATGCTGATGCGTTCCTGTGGCAGGTTCTGCATCAGGTAGATGAAGCCCTGACCCTCCTCGCCCAGCAGGTTCTCGACGGGCACCTTGACGTCGGTAAAGGACAACTCGGCGGTGTCCTGGGCGTCGAGGCCGACCTTGTCGAGCTTGCGACCGCGCTCGAAGCCCTCCATGCCGCGCTCGACCACCAGCAGCGAGAAGCCCAGCGCGCCCTTCTCGGGATCGGTCTGGGCCACGACGATCACCAGGTCGGAGAGGATCCCGTTGGTGATGAACGTCTTCGAGCCGTTTAGGACGTAGTGGTCACCGTCGCGGACCGCGCGGGTCTTGATGCCCTGCAGGTCGCTGCCCGTGCCGGGTTCGGTCATCGCGATGGCGCTGATGTACTCGCCGCTGCAGAACTTCGGCAGCCAGCGCTGCTTCTGCTCGTCGGTGGTCAGCCGGATGAAGTACGGCGCGGCGACGTCGTTGTGCAGGCTGAACCCCAGTCCGCTGTAGCGGCCTGCGGTGATCTCCTCGGTGATGATCGTGTTGTAGCGGAAGTCGTCCACCCCGCCGCCGCCGTACTCCTCGGGCACGGCCATGCCCAGGAAGCCCTGCTTGCCAGCTTCCAGCCACACCTCCCGGTCGACGAGCTTGTCGGCTTCCCACTGGTCGTGGAACGGCGCGACATGGCGCGTGAGAAATTCGCGGAACGACTCGCGGAACATCTCGTGCTCGGGTTCGAACAGCGTGCGCTCGTAGGCGATGACGGATTTGGCGGTAGAGCCCATGGAGATCCTCGCGTCGGTGGTCGGCAAGTGTTGCCGCCAAGGTACCCCATCCAACCGGATGGTTGGTCGGGCACAGGCGGCCGCGCGCCCTAGACTCACGGGCATGGGCACCAGCCTCACCCACTGGGGTGCCTTCTCCGCCACCGTCGAATCCGGCGACATCGCCTCGGTCGCCCCGTTTCCCGGCGACGCCGACCCGTCACCCGCTCTGGGGAATCTGCCGGGTTCCGTCCGCCACGTCTCGCGCATCACCGGACCCGCGGTGCGCCGCGGCTGGCTCGACGAGGGGCCCGGACCGAGCATGCGCCGCGGTGCCGACGACTTCGTCGCCGTCACCTGGGAGCAGCTGACCGAGCTGCTGGCCTGCGAACTGCGCCGGGTCGTCGACGGGCACGGCAACGAGGCGCTCTACGGCGGCTCCTACGGCTGGTCGAGCGCGGGCCGCTTCCATCACGCCCAGAGTCAGGTGCATCGGTTCCTCAATTGCCTTGGCGGATACACATTCTCGCGCCACTCCTACAGCCTGGGCGCGACCGGCGTGATCATGCCGCGGGTCGTCGGAACGCACGACGACCTGTTCAAGCGGTCCACCCAGTGGGACGTCATCGTCGAGCACACCGACCTGCTGGTGTGCTTCGGCGGGCTGGCGCTGAAAAACACAGGCGTCAACCACGGCGGCACAACCGCGCACCCGGCGCGAGATGCGCTCCACCGCTTCCGCGACCGCGGCGGGCGCATCGTGTCGCTCTCCCCGTTGCGCGATGACGTCGACGGCGCCTGCGACTGGTACGCCCCGGTGCCCGGCACCGACGTGGCGGTCATGCTCGGCCTGGCGCACGTGCTGGCAAGCGAGTCGCTGGCCGACCGTGACTTCCTCGCGCGGTACTGCACCGGATACGACCGATTCGAGCGCTACCTGCTGGGCACCGACGACGGGGTGCCGAAGTCCCCGCAGTGGGCCGCGGAGCGCAGCGGACTGGACGCCGACGACCTGATCGCGCTGGCACGCCGGATGGCGGCGAACCGGACGATCGTGACCGTCAGCTGGTCGTTGCAACGCACCAGGTTCGGTGAACAGGCGCCCTGGATGGGGCTGACGCTCGCCGCGATGCTCGGCCAGATCGGGCTCCCCGGCGGCGGATTCGGCCACGGCTACGGCTCGATGAACGAGCCGGGCCTGCCGCCGCTGCGCTGCTCGCTGCCCCGGCTGCCCCAGGGCGTCAACCCGGTGAGGTCGTTCATTCCCGTCGCGGGGGTCAGCGACATGCTGCTCCATCCAAGAGAACCGTTCGACTACAACGGATTACGGCTCACCTACCCCGACATCCGGTTGGTCTACTGGGCCGGCGGCAATCCGTTCCACCACCACCAGAACATTCCGCGGTTGCGCAGGGCGCTGGGCCGGCCCGACACCGTCGTGGTGCACGATCCGTACTGGACCCCGATGGCCCGGCACGCCGACATCGTCGTGCCGTCGACGACCTTCGCCGAACGCGACGATTTCTCGGGCTCGCGCAACGATCCGCTGCTGATGGCGATGCCGAAGCTGACCGAACCGTATGCGCATTCCCGCGACGACTACGACACGTTCGCCGCGCTGGCGCGCGAACTCGGCGTCGAGGAGGCCTTCACCGAAGGCCGCACCTCGCGGGAGTGGCTGACTCACCTCTACGAAACATGGTCGCAGACACTCGATTTCGATGTCCCGACCTTCGACGAGTTCTGGCGGGCCGGTGCGCTGCGGTTGCCCGTCGAGGACGGCCTGACCTTGCTCGCCGACTTCCGGGCAGATCCGGTGACTCACCGGCTCGGCACCCGCAGCGGTCTCATCGAGATCTTCAGCGCCGACATCGACGGTTTCGGCTACGCCGACTGCGCCGGCCACCCGGCCTGGTTCGAACCGTCCGAATGGCTGGGCGGCCCGCGGGCGCAGCGGTATCCGTTGCATCTGGTGGCGAATCAGCCGGCCGCCCGGCTGCACAGCCAGCTCGACGGCGGCGCAGTCAGCCAGCAGTCGAAAGTTGCCGGCCGGGAACCGATCCGGATGCATCCGGCCGACGCGCGGGAGCGGGGTTTGAGCGCCGGCGACGTGGTGCGGGTGTTCAACGACCGCGGCGCCTGCCTGGCCGGGGTGATCGTCGACGTCGGTGTGCGCCGGCGGGTCGTGCAGCTGTCGACCGGGGCCTGGTACGACCCGGCCGATCCGGCCGATCCCGATGCGCTGTGCGTGCACGGCAACCCGAACGTGCTGACCGACGACGTCGGCACCTCGTCACTGGCACGCGGCTGCAGCGGGGCGCACGCCCTCGTCGAGGTCGAGAAGTACACCGCGACACCGCCTCCGGTGCGCGCGCACCAGCCGCCGCGGATCGTCAGTAGGTAGCGAACTCGGCGAGGCCCGCCGCCAGGGCGACAGGCACCCGCGCCTTGATCCGGGTGCCGCGCTCGGTGTGTTCGGTGGCGTCCACCCGGCCTTCGTCGTGCATCCGCGCGACCAGATCACCGCGGTCGTAGGGAATCGTCACGTCGACGGTTGTGTCGGTGGGCACCACGAGTTCGGCCATCCGGCTGCGCAGCCGGTCCAGTCCGTCGCCGGTGTGCGCGGACACGAACACCGCATCGGGCAGCGCCCGTCGCAGCGTGGCCAGCGTCAGCCCGCTCGCCGCGTCGGTCTTGTTCACCACCAGCAGTTCGGTCGGCGCGGCGATGCCGTACTCGGCCACGACGTCGTTGATCACCTGCCGGACGGCGTTGATCTGCGCCAGCGGGTTCACATCGGAGCCGTCCACCACGTGCACCAGCAAATCGGCGTCGACGACCTCTTCCAGCGTCGAGCGGAAGGCCTCGACCAATTGGGTCGGCAGATGCCGCACGAACCCGACGGTGTCGGTCAGCACGAACTGCCTGCCGTCGTCGAACTGCCCACGGCGCGTGGTGGGTTCCAGCGTCGCGAACAACGCGTTCTCGACAAGGACACCCGCCCCGGTGAGCGCGTTGAGCAGGCTGGACTTGCCTGCGTTGGTGTAGCCGACGATCGCGACCGACGGCGTCTCGCTGCGCCTGCGCCCGCTGCGCTGGGTGTCGCGGATCTTCTTCATGTCCTTGATGTCGCGGCGCAGCTTGGACATCCGTTCCCGGATACGGCGCCGGTCGGTCTCGATCTTCGTCTCGCCGGGCCCGCGGGTGCCCACGCCGCCGCCGGCGCCACCTGCGCGGCCACCGGCCTGCCGGGACATCGACTCTCCCCAGCCGCGCAGCCGGGGCAGCATGTACTCCATCTGCGCCAGCGACACCTGCGCCTTGCCCTCGCGGCTGGTGGCGTGCTGGGCGAAGATGTCGAGGATCAGCGCGGTCCGGTCGATCACCTTGACCTTGACGACCTTTTCCAGCGCGTTGAGCTGGGCGGGGCTCAGCTCACCGTCGCAGATCACGGTGTCGGCGCCGGTGGCCAGCACGACCTCGCGCAGTTCGATGGCCTTGCCGGAGCCGATGTAGGTGGCCGGGTC
Organism: Mycolicibacterium psychrotolerans; assembly: GCF_010729305.1. Lineage (NCBI taxonomy): Bacteria > Bacillati > Actinomycetota > Actinomycetes > Mycobacteriales > Mycobacteriaceae > Mycobacterium > Mycolicibacterium psychrotolerans. The sequence continues at coordinate 4,360,794 of NZ_AP022574.1, forward strand.
GGGCTTGTCGCGGCGCTGGATCACGCCCTCGAGCACCTCGGAGCCCGCGGTCTCGGCGAGCGCGGCCAGTTCGGCCAGGCTCGCGTCGGCGTCAGCCGCGGAGCCCTCGGTCCAGACCCCTACCAGCACGACGCGCTCGAGGCGCAGCTGGCGGTACTCGACCTCGGAGATGTCGGCCAGTTCGGTGGACAGTCCCGCGACGCGGCGTAGTGCTGTGCGGTCGTCGAGCGCGAGTTCGCCCGTGCTGGGGGTGGCGTTGTGGGATTCGGGATACGTCATAGGCGAACCAAGGTTCGCACGGAGATCACTTTTCATGCACCTCGTTTAACGTCCGCACGCTGCCCACCATTCCTCGGAGAGTTCGCCGTCGGCCACCAGAACAGACGGTCCGCGCAGGTAGCTGGTGGCGTCGGTGATCGTGACGACGACCTCGCCGCCGGGGATGCGCACGGTCAGCGCACCGGTCGCCGCACCCTGATGGGCCAGCGCGGCGACGGCCGCCGCGACCGTCCCGGTGCCGCAGGACCGCGTCTCCCCCACCCCACGCTCGTGGACCCGCATCGACACCGCGCCGTCAGCGGGAGCGGTGAGCACCTCCACGTTCACCCCGCCGGGGAATTGGGCGGCATCGAACGCCACCGGCGCCGCGACGTCGAGCGCCGCCAGCCCCACGGTGCTCAGCGCCGGGTCGACACACGTCAGATGCGGGTTGCCGACGTCGACGGCCAGGCCGGTGAACGGGTGTCCGCCCACGGTCGCGGCGCCGGATCCCGTCACGTTGGCCTTGCCCATCTCGACGGTCACGTCGGCGCGCACGGCGTCGGCGGCGTGCAGCACCACCGGCCGCGGCCCGGCCAGCGAGCCGACCACGAACTCGGGGCGAGACTCAAGCCCGCTGGCCCGCAGATAGTGCGCGAACACCCGCACCCCGTTGCCGCACATCTGGGCGATGGAGCCGTCGGCGTTGCGGTAGTCCATGTACCAGTCGTCGCCGGCGAGGCCCTCGGGCAGCCGGTCGAACACGCCCGCGGCACGGGCCGCGCCCGCCGTGGTCACGCGCAGCACCCCGTCGGCGCCCAGTCCCTGCCTGCGGTCGCACAGCGCGGCCACCGCGGCCGGCGCCAGGGTCAGCCGGGCGTCCAGGTCGGGCAGCACGACGAAGTCGTTCTGCGTCCCGTGGCCCTTGGCGAACTTCACGAGGTCAGGATACGTCGCGCCAGATCCGCACGGCCGTTTCGGCGTTTCCCGCCGCGGCACCGTCGAGCCAGGTGATGCGGTGGTCGCGGCGGAACCAGGACCGCTGCCGGCGGACGTAGCGGCGGGTGCCCAGGAACGTCGGCTCGCGGGCCGCGCTGCCGTCTCCGCCGGCGTCCAGGTCGGCCAGCACCTGTGCGTAGCCCAGCGCGCGTGCCGCGGTGACACCGTCGCGCAGGCCGCGGGCCTGCAGCGCGATCACCTCGTCGACCAGCCCGGCGGCGAACATGGTGTCCGTCCGGCGGGCCAGGCGATGGTCGAGAACCTCTGTGGGCCAATCCAATCCGATGATCGCGGTGTTCCAGCGGGGCGGCCCGATGGTGGGTGCCGACGCCGCGAACGGCCGGCCGGTCAGTTCGACGACCTCCAGCGCCCGCACGATGCGCCGACCGTCGGTGGGCAGGATCGATGCGGCTGCGGCCGGATCCACCCGCTCCAGTTCCCGGTGCAGCGCGGCGACGCCGATCTCGGCCAGCCGGGCCTCCCAGCGGACCCGGACCGCGGGGTCGGTGGCGGGAAACGACCACGCGTCGAGCAGCGACTGGATGTAGAGCATCGACCCGCCGACGATGACGGGTACCGCCCCGCGTGCCGCGATCGCCTCGACGTCGGCGGCCGCGGCCTGCTGGTAGCGGGCGACGGTCGCGGTCTCGGTGACGTCGAGGACGCCGAGCTGGTGATGCGGGATTCCGCGCCGCTCGGCGACGCTCAACTTCGCGGTGCCGATGTCCATGCCGCGGTAGAGCTGCATGGCGTCGGCATTGACGACCTCAGCCGACCTCTCCGCCCTCAGCAGTTCCGCGACGGCCAGGGCCAGCTCCGACTTGCCGGTTCCGGTCGGCCCGACGACGGCCAGCGGGCGTACCGCCGTCACGGCGTCCAGAGGCCGACGAAGTAGCCGACGCCGTAGGGCGCGCCGCGGTAGCGCTCGTCGGCGGTGCGCGGCGCCGGTTCGGCCAGCCCGGCCAGCACCTGGTAGGCGACTCGGCCCACGATCCCGTCGGGCAGGTCGGCCAGGCCGGCGACGCGTCCAGCGGCGAGCGCCTCGTCGAGCGCGGCCTGCGCCGGCACCGAGTCCGGGTCGTGACCGCCCGGGGCCGACGCGGTCAGGGTGTTCGCGCCGTCGGCGACGACGAGCACCCCGACGTCGTCGTCGGCGCCGTCTAGTTCGGCGCGCAGGGCCCGCCCGGCGGTCAGTGCGGCCTGCGCGGGTGTGCCTGCGCCGAAGGCGCGCACCTCGGTGACGGCCTCCGGGCGCGCGAGTCCGCGCAGCCATCCGGTGATCAGCGCACACAGCGGTAACGCGGTCGGCGCGCCCTCTGCCGTGCCGGACAGCCGGATCGGGACGTCGACGCCGTAGCCGGCGAACGTGCCGACGGCGTCGGGCCCGCTGACGGTCTCGGCCGCTGCGACGCCGACGGCCACCCAGCGCGACGGAAGCTCGGCGGCGGCGGCGATCGCCGCGGCCCGCAGGTCGGCCGTCTCGGCGGCCGCGGCGCCGGCCAGTTCGGGAACCATGACGGGCGCCGACGGGACGATCGCGATGGCGCTCAGCACGCCACCAACCTAGCCGCCGCGCCTCAGGCGGGTTCGCGGGTGGCGGCTTCGCCACGGGCCAGCGCCACGGTGGCGACCACCATCACGCCCACGGCGGCGACCAGCACGAACACCCCGGTCTCCCCGGGGCGCAAAGTCTCGCCGAGCACCGCGACGCCCAGTGCGCTGGCGACCACCGGCTCGGCGACCGTCATGGTCGGCAGCGAGGCCGTCAGCGCGCCCGACCGGAACGACGCCTGCTGCATCGCGGTGCCCGCCACCGCCACCGCCGCCCACGCGTACAGCTCGGGGGTGCCCAGCAGCGCGCCGATGCCCGCCCAGCTCGTCACATCCAGCCGGTCCACCACCGCCTTGGTCAGCACCGCGAACAGCCCCCACAGCCCGCCCGACACCGCGGCCAACAGCACCGCGCTGGTTGCGGGCGATGCCATCTGGGCTCCGAGCAGACACAGGGCCATCGCCGGACCGAGAGCGGCGGCCACCCACAGCCAGGTGTGCAGCGACGCCCGCGACGCGCCGGCGGTCGGATCGCCGACCGTGACGATGACGGCCACGGCCGCGGCCAGCAGCGCCGCCCACAGCCATTCCCAGCGGGTCACCCGTCGCCCTGACAGCCGCGCGCTGATGGGCAGGGCGAACAGCAGCGACGTCACCAGCAGCGCCTGCACCAGCAGCACCGACCCCAGGCCCAGTGCCGCGGCCTGCAGCGCGAAACCGATCGCGGCGACGCCGCTGCCCAGCCACCACCGGCCGTCGCGCAGCAACCGGGCGAAGAGCTCGAGATGGCCGACCGGTTTCTCGGTGACCTCGTGTGCGGACCGCTGATGGATGACGTCGCCGACGGCGATGAAGAACGCAGCGGCCAGCGCCAGCACCGCGGCGATGTCCGCTTTCGCCATCTCCACCTCCTCCCCGGTCCGGCCGGTTTTCGCACCGAGCCTAGAGATCACCGGCGCCAAGGCGTGGGCGCAGCGCCGGGCAACCTGTTTGAATAGCGGTCGGAGCTTGTGAGGCGCCGCGCTGCGCGGCACGGTGCGCGGAGACCGCGCGGAGGACTGAGGTAACGCACATGACGATCACCGAACCCGGCGGATCCTCCGAGGCCGGACAGCAGGAACCGGATCCCACGCCGTCGTCGGCGCCGACCCCCGGTCCGTCCGCCGCCCGCCCGAAACCGGGGCCGGCGCGTCCCGGGCCCCGCCCGGCGCCGCCGGTGGCCGCAGCGGCGGTCGCGGCAGTGCCGTCCAGCGATCCCCACCGGTTCGGTCGCGTCGACCCCGACGGCACGGTGTGGCTCATCACCGCCTCCGGCGAACGCACCATCGGCTCTTGGCAGGCCGGTGACGCCGAGGCCGCCTACGTGCACTTCGGCCGCCGCTTCGACGACCTGCAGACCGAGGTGGTGCTGCTCGAACGCCGGCTCGCCTCGGGGTCGGGTGACGCGCGCAAGATCCGGTCGGCCGCCTCGGCGCTGGCCGAGAGCCTGCCCGAGGCGCACGTGCTGGGCGACGTGGACGCACTCGCCGCCCGGCTGGCGGCGATCGTCGAGCAGGCCGAGGGCGCCTCCCAGGAGGAGAAGGCCAAGCGCGAGGAGTTCCGGGCACAGCAGACGGCCCGCAAGGAGGCGCTGGCCGCCGAGGCAGAGGAGCTGGCCGCCACCGCGTCGCAGTGGAAGGCCGCGGGCGACCGGCTGCGGGCGATCCTCGACGAGTGGAAGACGATCAGCGGCGTCGACCGCAAGACCGACGACGCCCTGTGGAAGCGCTACTCGGCGGCCCGCGAGACGTTCAACCGGCGCCGCGGCTCGCATTTCGCCGAACTCGACCGCGAGCGGGCCGGCGCCCGGCAGGCCAAGGAGGCGCTGTGCGTACGCGCCGAAGAGTTGTGCGACTCCACCGACTGGGGATCCACCTCGGCCGTCTTCCGCGACCTGTTGGGTGAGTGGAAGGCCGCGGGCCGGGCCGCCAAGGACGTCGACGACGCGCTGTGGCAGCGGTTCAAGAGCGCCCAGGACCGGTTCTTCTCCGCCCGCAATGCCGCCACCGCCGAGCGGGACGCCGAGTTCCGCGCCAACGCGGACGCGAAGGAGGCTCTGCTGGCCGAGGCGGAACGGCTCGATCCCGCCGATCGTGAGGCGGCGCGGGCGGCGTTGCGCGCGATCGGCGACAAGTGGGACGCCATCGGCAAGGTGCCGCGGGAGCGCGCCGCCGAGCTGGAGCGGCGGATGCGCGCGGTGGAGAAGAAGATCCGCGACGCGCCGACCGGCGGGGTGGACCCCGAGGCGCAGGCCCGCGCCGACCAGTTCCGGGAACGCGCCGAGCAGTTCGAACGGCAGGCGGAGAAAGCCGAGGCGGCGGGCCGCACGAAGGACGCCGAGCAGGCGCGGGCCAACGCCGAACAGTGGCGTCAGTGGGCCGAGGCCGCCGCGGACGCGCTGGGCAGGAAGCGCTAGCGGCTAGGGCGCGGGCGGCTCGTCGTCGCCGAAGCGGTCGAGCAGTCCTCTGCGCTCGCGCTCGGCGGTCAGCCGTCGGCGATGTTCCTCGGTGGCCAGCTGCAGCGCGCTGCGCGCCGCGACCACGCGGGCCCAGTGATACGCCAGCAGGATCATCGCGAACCACGCGATGAGCAGCCCGATCCCAGGGCCGGGATATTGCGAGGCGGCGGTCTGGCGGGACCACACCGCGAGCAGCCCGAGGAACGACGCGACGGTCGACCCGGCCAGCGCCACCCAGGCCAGCGCCCACCGCCGGGTCAGCAGCGCCAGGATCGAGAAGCCGCCGCCGAAGACCAGGGCCAGCCAGGCGAACACCCGGTGAGGCAGCGCGATACCGCTGGCGTGCGCGGCATCCGAGCCGACCAGCACATCGAGCCCACGGGCGTCGCCTGCGTGCGGCAGCACCAGCGTGGTCAGCAGCGCGAACACGAAGATCGCGATCGCCAGCGCGCGAGGACCGGGGTCGATCTCGCGGGCGATGCGGCGTTCGGCGGCTTCGATGTCCTCCCGGAGGTAGTCGAAATCGTCGTCGCGGGGCGACTCCGGACTCACCGCGCACATCCGGCGGTGGGCTGCACCTGCGGGACGCCGATGGCGGGCATGCCGAGGCCGACGCCCGTGCGGGGCCGCTGTCCCGCCGCGTGCGCGTCCCCGGCGCGGGTGGCGCGGAGCCTGATCGGCCCGGCGTCGGCGATCAGGTGGTGCGGCGCGGCGCCGGTCACCGTGGTCACGACGACGTCGCCGGGGCGGATCCGGTCCTTGTCCGGGCCTGGGGCGAAGTGCACGAGCCTGCCGTCACGGGCGCGGCCGGACATCCGGGCCGTGGCGGCGTCCTTGCGACCCTCGCCGGTGGCGACCAGCACCTCGACCGTCCGGCCGACCTGCGCGACGTTCTCCTCCAGCGAGATCTTCTCCTGGAGCTCGATCAGACGCTGATAGCGCTGCGAGACAACGGCTTTCGGGATCTGGCCAGGCAGCTCAGCGGCGGGTGTGCCGGGGCGCTTGCTGTACTGGAAGGTGAACGCGCTGGCGAAGCGCGCGGCCGCGACGACGTCGAGGGTGGCCTGGAAGTCCTCCTCGGTCTCCCCGGGGAATCCGACGATGAGATCGGTGGTGATCGCGGCGTGCGGGATCGCGGCACGCACCCGGTCGATGATCCCGAGGTACCTGTCGGCCCGGTAGGAGCGCCGCATCGCACGCAGGATGCGGTCGGAGCCCGACTGCAGCGGCATGTGCAGGGTCGGGCACACGTTGGGCGTCTGGGCCATCGCGTCGATGACGTCGTCGGTGAACTCGGCCGGGTGGGGCGAGGTGAAGCGCACCCGCTCGAGTCCGTCGATCCGGCCGCACGCGCGCAGCAGCTTCGCGAACGCGCCGCGGTCACGGGGCTGACCCGACCACAGCGTCGGGTCCTCGCGCAAGCGCTCGTCCGCAGCGAAGGAGACCCCGTAGGCGTTGACGTTCTGACCGAGCAGCGTGATCTCGAGCACGCCCTGGTCGACCAGGGTCTGCACCTCGGCCAGCACGTCGCCGGGTCGGCGGTCGACCTCCTTGCCGCGCAGGGACGGCACGATGCAGAAGGTACAGGTGTTGTTGCAGCCCACCGAGATGGAAACCCATGCCGCATAGGCCGATTCGCGACTCGCGGGCAGCGCGGAGGGGAACTCCTGCAACGCCTCGGCGATCTCGATCTGCGCGGTGCGGTTGTGCCGGGCCCGGTCCAGCAGTGCGGGCAGCGATCCGATGTTGTGCGTGCCGAACACGACGTCGACCCACGGCGCCTTGGTCAGCACGGTGTCGCGATCCTTCTGCGCCAGGCAGCCGCCGACGGCGATCTGCATGGCCGGATCGGCCTGCTTGCGCGGCGCGAGATGGCTGAGGTTGCCGTAGAGCTTGTTGTCGGCGTTCTCGCGCACCGCGCACGTGTTGAACACCACGATGTCGGCATCGGTTCCCTCGTCGGCCCGCCGGTATCCGGCGTCCTCGAGCAGGCCGGCGAGCCGCTCGGAGTCGTGCACGTTCATCTGACAGCCGTAGGTGCGGACCTGGAAGGTGCGCGCAGCCGGACCGGTCGCCGCCGAGTCGCTGGGCCTGCTCACCACCGATGTCACGGCCACCATCCTACGGCGGGCCGCGATGGCTCCCGCACCGGCGAGTCCCCAGCGGATTGCCGAGTTCGGAGCATGCTGGGCGTTCCCTGGGTAAGGTCAGCACCCATGGAGAGCCCCAGGGAGTCCCCTGACGTGCCGATGATCTCGATGAAGGCGGTCAACAAGCACTTCGGCTCCCTGCACGTACTGCAGGACATCGACCTCGAGGTCGGCAAGGGACAGGTCATCGTCGTCATCGGCCCGTCCGGCTCGGGCAAATCGACGTTGTGCCGCACCATCAATCGGCTCGAGACCATCGACTCGGGAACGATCGCGATCGACGGTCAGACGCTGCCCGAGGAGGGCCGCAAACTCGCGCAACTGCGCAGCGACGTCGGCATGGTGTTCCAGTCGTTCAACCTGTTCGCGCACAAGACGATCGTCGAGAACGTGATGCTCGCCCCGATGAAGGTGCGTAAGAAGAACAAGGGCGACGCGCGGGAGGCGGCGATGAAGCTGCTCGAGCGGGTGGGGGTGGCCAACCAGGCCGACAAGTACCCGGCCCAGCTGTCGGGCGGTCAGCAGCAACGCGTGGCCATCGCCCGGTCCCTGGCGATGAGCCCGAAGGTGATGCTGTTCGACGAGCCCACCAGCGCGCTGGACCCGGAGATGATCAACGAGGTCCTCTCCGTGATGACCGACCTGGCCGCCGAGGGCATGACGATGCTGGTGGTCACCCACGAGATGGGCTTCGCACGCCGGGCCGCCAACCGCGTGGTGTTCATGGCCGACGGCGCGATCGTCGAGGACGCCGAACCGGCGCAGTTCTTCGACCATCCGACCTCGGAGCGCGCCAAAGACTTTCTCGGCAAGATCCTTCATCACTGACCCCGAAAGGAACCCCTTCATCATGCGTCTTTCCCCGCGCGCCGCTGCCGCGCTCGCCCTGGCCGTCGCCCTCCCCTTCGCTGCGACCGCCTGCGGCGGTGGCGACAGCGGGGGCAGTGGCGGTGGCGGCGGTGGCGACACCATCACCATCGGCACCAAGTTCGATCAGCCCGGCCTCGGGATGAAGAATCCCGACGGCACGATGAGCGGCTTCGACGTCGACGTGGCCACCTATGTCGCCGGGGAGCTGGGCTACGCGCCCGACAAGATCGAATGGAAGGAGTCGCCGTCGGCGCAGCGCGAGAACCTGATCCAGAACGATCAGGTCACGTTCATCGCCGCGACCTACTCGATCACCGACGCCCGCAAGGAGAAGGTGTCCTTCGCAGGCCCGTACCTGATCACCGGCCAGAGCCTGCTGGTCCGGTCGGACAACAACGACATCACCGGCAAGGCCTCGCTGGAGAACAAGATCCTGTGCTCGGTGTCGGGCTCGACGCCGGCGCAGAAGATCAAGGACGAGTACCCGAAGGTGCAGCTGCAGCAGTACGACACCTACTCGGCGTGCGTCGAGGCGCTCAAGAACGGCGCGGTGGACGCCGTCACCACCGATGAGGTCATCCTCGCCGGCTATGCCGCGCAGAGCCCGGGCGCGTTTAAGATCGTCGGCGAGCCGTTCTCCGAGGAGCGCTACGGAATCGGCCTGAAGAAGGACGACACCGAGCTGCAGACCAAGATCAACGACGCGCTGAAGAAGATGGAGGACAGCGGCGCCTGGAAGGCGGCGTTCGACAAGAACCTCGGTCCGGCCGGCATCACCGCGCCCGCGCCGCCGCCGCTCGACAAGTAGTCGGCTCCGGGCCCGCGCCGCAGTGGAGATTTTCACCGAGTACCGCGCCGAGATCTTCGCCGCGTTCTGGACGACGATCCAGCTGACGGTGTATTCCGCGATCGGAGCGCTGGTGGTGGGCACGGGGCTGGCCGCGATGCGGCTGGCTCCGGTGCCGATGCTGAACTGGATCGGCACCACCTACGTCAACATCGTGCGCAACACGCCGCTCACGCTGATCGTGCTGTTCTGCTCGTTCGGGCTCGCACAGACGCTCGGCATCACGCTGGCGAGCCGAACCTCGCCGACGTTCATCGCCGACAGCGGGTTTCGACTGGCGGTGCTCGGATTCACCGTCTACACGGCGTCGTTCGTCTGTGAGACGGTGCGGTCCGGGGTGAACACGGTGCCGCTCGGCCAGGCCGAGGCGGCCCGGTCGCTGGGGCTGACGTTCTCTCAGAATTTGCGGATCGTCCTGCTGCCGCAAGCTTTTCGCGCGGTCATCATCCCGCTGGGATCGGTGCTGATCGCGCTGACCAAGAACACCACCATCGCCTCGGCGATCGGCGTGGCCGAAGCGGCGCTGCTGATGAAGGAGATGATCGAGAACACCGCGGCGGTGCTGGTGGTGGGATCGATCTTCGCGTTCGGCTTCGTGATCCTCACGTTGCCGCTGGGACTGCTGTTCGGCTGGCTGGGCCGGCGATTGGCGGTGGCCAGGTGACGGGCATCTCCCGCGAGCAGACACAAACTCGCGTGGAATCGCCGCGAAACACCCGATTCTGTGTCTGCTCGCCGGAAGAAAGTGAGCAGGCGTGACGGGGTCTTCAGTCCTCTTCGACGCGCCGGGGCCGCGGGCGCGGGTGCGCAACCGGGTGGTCTCGGCGGTCACCGTGGTCGTGGTGGTGGCGGTGGCGTGGCTCGTCTACACCCGGTTGGAGGCCAAGGGACAGCTGACCGCCGCGAAGTGGGAGCCGTTCCTGACCGGTGACCTGTGGCGGACCTACATCCTGCCGGGCATCGAGGGCACGCTGACCGCGGCCGCGGTGTCGATTGCGCTGGCGCTGGTGCTGGGCTTCGTGCTGGGCGTGGGCCGGCTCTCGACGAACACCGTGATCCGGTGGGTGGCGTCGGTGATCGTGGAGTTCTTCCGCGCGGTGCCGGTACTGATCATGATGATCTTCGCCTACTTCCTCTACGCCAACTACGACGTGTTCGCGTCCAAGCATCTTGCGCTGGCCGGCGTCATCACCGGGCTGACGCTGTACAACGGCGCGGTGATCGCCGAGATCGTGCGTGCGGGCGTGCACGCGCTGCCGAAGGGCCAGGCGGAGGCGGCATCGGCGCTGGGCCTCACCTCAGGCCAGACGATGCGGTCGATCCTGCTCCCCCAGGCCGTCACGTCGATGCTGCCGGTGCTGATCTCCCAGGTGGTGGTGGTCCTCAAGGACACCGCGCTGGGCTACCAGATCACGTTCGTCGAACTGGTGCGGCAAGGCACCAATGTCGGCTCGTCGTACGGCAATTACATCCCGGCGCTGATCGTGATCGCGCTGTTGATGATCAGTCTGAACTTCGCGCTGTCGTGGTTGGCGACGAAGCTGGAGGCCCGGATGAGGCGCTCCCGCAGGGGGCCCGCGCCGATGGAGGCAGAACCGCTGGAATTGCAGGGTGACCGCAGCCGCGGCGTGTGAGGCGAGTCGGCGATGACGCGCTCCCTGTTCGCGATCGAGATCCTGCCGGAGTCGGCGCTGAGGTCCACGGTCGACCTGATGGTGCGGTTGATCGAAGCGTGCGGCGCGATCGTCATCATGATCGGCGCCATCGTGGCGATCGTGAAGTTCGTCGCCGCGCTGACCCGCCGCGACATCAACCAGTTCTCGGCGGTTCGGCTCTCGCTGGCACGCTTCCTTGTGCTGGGGCTGGAATTCCAGCTCGCCGCGGACGTGTTGCGGACCGCGATCTCACCGTCGTTCGCCGAGATCGGCAAGCTCGCGGCGATCGCGGCCATCCGCACACTGCTCAACTACTTCCTCAACCGCGAGATCACCCAAGAGCAGCGCGAGATCGAGGCGCTCAAGCGACCGCCCCGCCCCGCGTCTCCACCGGTTCCGTGAGCATCGTCGCCAACGCGTCATGGTGCCTGGCGATCGCCGGCATCGTCCTCGGGATCGCCGCCCTGCTCGTCTTCCACCAGCCGCTGCCCGCACTACGGGTGATGATCGAGCTGTTCACCGCGGCCGGGCTGCTGCGGTTGAGCGTCGACCTGTCGTGGGCGGCGATCCTGGGGGTCGTCGCGCTGATCGCCGTCCGGCGCGTCGTCACCCGCAGTCTCACCGTGGATCTGCGCCCGGCACGCTAGACCCGGCGCCGCTCCCGTTCGTTGGCGAGTTCGGCGGTCACCACATCCAGCGCCATCGTCTGGCCGTAGCCGCGCCGTGCCAACATGCCGACCAGCCGCCGCGCCACCTTGTTCTCGGCGTCCCGGTCCCCCGGGTCGCCGAGCTTCTCCCGGCGCAGCTTGTCGCGGACCAGTTGCTCTGCACGGGTGCGTTCGGCGCCCGCGTCGATGCCGGACAGCGCCGCGGTGATCACCTCGTTGTCGACGCCCTTGTTGCGCAGCTCGGCGGCCAACGCGCGCTTGCCTTTTCCGGCGTGCAGCTGCCGCGACCGCACCCACTGCTCGGCGAAGTCCTCGTCGTCGATCAGTCCGACCTGCGCAAGCCGGTCGAGCACCTGGGCGCTGACCTCGTCGGGGTAGCCGCGTCTGGCCAGCCGGTCTTCGAGCTCCGAGCGCGTCCGGGCCCGCGCGGTGAGCAGGCGCAGGCACAGGGCCCGCGCCTGCTCGGCACGATCAGAAGTCGACGGGAGCGGGGAGGACATCGTCATCCGTGACGACGGCGCCGATACCGAGCTTCTCCTTGATCTTCTTCTCGATCTCGTTGGCGGCGTCGACGTTCTCGAGCAGGAAGTTGCGGGCGTTCTCCTTGCCCTGCCCCAGCTGCTCCCCCTCGTAGGTGAACCAGGAGCCGGACTTGCGGATGAAGCCGTGCTCGACGCCCATGTCGATGAGCGACCCTTCCTTGCTGATGCCCTTGCCGTAGAGGATGTCGAACTCGGCCTGCTTGAACGGCGGCGACACCTTGTTCTTGACGACCTTGACGCGCGTGCGGTTGCCCACCGCGTCGGTGCCGTCCTTGAGCGTCTCGATCCGTCGCACATCCAGGCGCACCGAGGCGTAGAACTTCAGCGCCTTACCGCCCGTGGTGGTCTCGGGCGACCCGAACATCACGCCGATCTTCTCGCGCAGCTGGTTGATGAAGATCGCGGTGGTGCCCGAGTTGTTCAGCGCACCGGTCATCTTCCGCAGCGCCTGGCTCATCAGCCGGGCCTGCAGACCGACATGGCTGTCCCCCATCTCGCCCTCGATCTCGGCGCGGGGCACCAGCGCGGCGACCGAGTCGATGACGATGAGGTCGATGGCGCCGGAACGCACCAGCATGTCGGCGATCTCCAGTGCTTGCTCACCGGTGTCGGGCTGGCTGACCAGCAGTGCATCGGTGTCCACGCCGAGCTTCTTGGCATAGTCCGGGTCCAGTGCGTGCTCGGCGTCGATGAACGCCGCGATGCCGCCGGCGGCCTGGGCATTAGCCACCGCGTGCAGGGCGACGGTGGTCTTACCCGAGGATTCCGGGCCGTAGATCTCGACGACGCGGCCGCGCGGCAACCCACCGATGCCGAGCGCGACATCGAGAGCGATGGAGCCGGTCGGGATGACCGAGATGGGCTGACGCACCTCGTCGCCCAGCCGCATCACCGAGCCCTTGCCGAAGTTCTTGTCGATCTGGGCGAGCGCCAGTTCCAGGGCCTTCTCGCGATCAGGGGCTTGCTGCGCCATGATGTACCTCTCCGGGTAGTCGTTGTCGACCGGTTCTCGGTCGGTTGGCCGTGACGCTAGGCCAGGGCACCGACAAGTCGCGGGGGCGAACTCCACCCACAGTAGACGAACAGGTGTTCGATTCAAGTGGACACGCCGACGGGTTAGTTTTTCGGCCATGACTCCATCACGAGACGTCCGCATCCCGACCGGCCGCGACCAGATCGCCGCCTACCTGTACGAACCGGACGCGCCCGGTGCGGCTGGCAGCGGGAGGCCGTGCGTTGTGATGGCCCACGGGTTCACCGCCACCCGCGACGACGGGCTGCCGCCCTACGCCGAGGCGTTCTGCGCGGCCGGCTATGTCGTGGTCGTGTTCGACTACCGCGGCTTCGGCGCCTCGACCGGGCAGCCGCGGCAGCTGCTCGACATCGGCATGCAGCGCGCCGACTACCACACCGTCGTGGAGTGGGCCCGCCACCTCGACGGCGTCGACCCCGACCGCATCGTGGTCTGGGGTTCGTCGTTCAGCGGCGGGCACGTACTGGCCGTCGCCGCCGAGGATCCGCGCATCGCGGCGGTGATCTCGCAGGCGCCGTTCACCGACGGGCTCGCGACGCTACGGGTCCAACCGCTGTCGTTCGTGCCCAAAGCGATCGTCGCCGGCATCCGGGATCAGATCGGCGCGTGGCGCGGCAGGCCGCCCCACCTGATGGCCGCCGTCGGCGATCGGGGCGAACTCGCGGCGATGACCTCCCCCGACGCCCGGCCCGGATTCGAGGCCATCGTCGGCGCCGACTCGTTGTGGCGCAACGAGTTCAGCGCACGAGTGGGCCTGCGGCTGGGATTCGACCGGCCCGGCACCAAGACCGCCCGGCTGGCCATGCCGCTGCTGGTCTGCGTGTGCGAGAACGACGCCGTCACCCCGCCCGGACCGACGATCGCGGCCGCGCAGCGCGCACCGCGCGGCGAGTTACGCCGATACCCCTGCGGCCATTTCGACATCTACAACGACCCGCAGGTCAAGGCCGACCAGCTCGATTTCCTGCGCCGGGTGTTCAGCGCATGACCGCCCTCACGGACTTCGGTCGATGAACGCGGCGAGCCACTCGAATTTCCCTGGCGGGAAATCAGATTCGCGGTACCGGCGTCAGTCGGTCATCCCTGACCGCAACCCCTCGCGCAGCTCCTCCAGCGCTTGCGCTGTCCCGATGCGTGGCGTCCACCCCCAGCGGTGAGCCCGGTCGGCCACGATCTGGCCCGTCCATGCAGGTCCGTCGTCCCAGACCGGCTCGACGCCCAGCGCGCCGGTGACGACGGTGACGTATTCGCGCTGGGTGGCCGGACCGCCGGCGACGTTGACGGCCGTGCAGCCGCCATCGAGTGGGCCGCGCTCCACGTCTCGGGAGGTGGGGATTCGCTCGGTCGCCAGATCAGCCAGTAACTCCGCGAGGTCGTCGACGTGCACCCACGCGAACGTCTTGTCCGGATTGGTGCGGTGCGCCGACTCTTCACGCGCCATCGCCCGCGGACGTAGGGTATTCCAGATCGATGTGGGGCCTGGCCCGAGGATGGCGGGCGGGCGCACCAGAATTCGGGTGATGCCATGGACCTGAGCGAGCGCCGCGTCGGTGTCACGCTTGGTGACCGGATAGTCGCCGGCGTCGTCACCGACCAGCGCAGCGGACTCGTCGACATCGCCCGCGTCGGGGCCGCGGTCGTACACGGCTGCCGTTGACAGATGCACCAGCCGAGCGGCGCCCCCGCTGCCCGCCGCTCGGGCCAGCACCGGCGTCCCTTCGACGGCGACCCTGTGTTGGGTCGCGCGGTCCGAGCCCATCGGATGGACGGTCGTGACGACAGCGCTGCTTCCCGCCACCACCTCGGCAGCGAAACGCTGATCACCGAACGCGCCTACCCACTCCTCAACGGAGTCGAGGCGCGGTGCGACACCTTTCCGGCGTACGACAGCGCGTATCCGGGCACCCCGCTGCGCCAACGCGGCGCAGGTCCGAGCCCCGACGAACCCGTTGGCTCCGGTGACCACGATGACCTTGTCATGTTCGCCAGCCATGCCTCCACCATGCCACCGCTGTGATCGAGTTGCGCAACCCGCGGCCAGCCACCGGCCGAGCGACGTTGCGGCGCAACAGAAGCATCGTGAGGGTGGCATCGAGTGCGCGCATTCCGATCACCTGGCTTCTGCAACGACGGCGGCCCAGACTCGCATCGGTCGCGACCGCGCCCACGGCTCTTACGATCGACCCCTGCACAAGAACAATGCGCCGCCACCGAACAATCCTTCTGTGTTCGCCGACGTCGCTGCGCTGCCGGTCCTGGACGCGCCGCATGCAACGGTCCTATCGTGGGGGCATCCGCCACGGAAACGGACTCTCATGCACGAGATGGCGATCACCCAGAGTGTCGTCGATGCCGTGTGTGAGCACGCCGCCGGTCGGCGCGTGTACGGCGTCAGGCTGGAGATCGGGGCGTTGTGCGCACTGGTCCCGGACTCGATGCAGTTCTGCTTCGAGCTCGCCACCGAAGGCACCCTGGCCGAGGGCGCACAGCTCGACATCGACCTGCGCCCCGGCGCTGGACGCTGCCGCGTCTGCGGCGGCTGCTTCGTCCTGACGGATTTCATCCTGCTGTGCCCGTGTGGCAGTGCCGATGTCGAGGTGCTCGAGGGCCGGGACCTGAGGATTCTCTCCATGGAAGTGAGTTGAGCATGTGCGCAACCTGCGGCTGCGGCGACGAGGGTGCGGTCATCACGTTGGCGGGCCATCCGCACGGTCACGAACATCCCCACGGTCATGAACATCCCCATGAGCGCATCCACACCGAGACCGTGACCCTCGAGCAGAAGGTCCTCGCGAAGAACGATCGGGTAGCCGAGGAGAACCGCAGGTGGCTGGCCGAGCGCAACATCTCGGCGCTCAACATCACGAGTTCGCCCGGGGCCGGCAAGACCACCCTTCTCGAACGCACCATTCGTGACCTCGGCGGGCAGCAACCCATTTCCGTGATCGAAGGAGATCAAGAGACACTGCTCGACGCGAACCGCATCAAGGCAGCCGGCGCTCGCGCGGTGCAGATCAACACCGGAGCCGGCTGCCATCTCGACGCGGACATGGTGCGCCGCGCCCTCGACACGCTCCAACCGGAACCCGGATCGCTGTTGTTCATCGAGAACGTCGGAAATCTCGTCTGCCCCGCCATGTTCGATCTCGGCGAACTCAGCAAAGTCGTGGTGATCTCGGTGACCGAAGGTGTAGACAAGCCGCTGAAGTACCCTCACATGTTTGCCGCCGCAAGCTTGGTCGTCGTCAACAAGACGGACTTGCTGCCGTATGTGGACTTTGATCTTGACTTGTGCGCTGCCTACGCGCGGTCGCTCAATCCCGGCGTCAACCTATTGCCAGTGTCGGCGGTCTCGGGTGAAGGTGTCTCCGATTGGTACGACTGGATTGCAGACCTGGCAAACCGGCACCGAAACGGTCCGATGTCGTCAGATTCCGTTGACAAGACAAAGCAGCCGGAGTAGACCCAAAAGTTAGCGCCTCGCAAGTGGGCCGACGGTCGACTCCATTGGCGCAGGGCTCCCCAGCCCGGAGCTCGGAAAGCTGTGGCGATGCCTACAGAGGCAGCAGTCAAAGCAGAACAGGCCTTGATTCACGTGCTGTGGATCAACGCCGGATTGAGTTGTGACGGCGATTCCGTGGCGTTGACTGCCGCCACACAGCCCAGCATCGAGGAGATCGCCCTTGGCGCTCTGCCCGGTCTGCCCAAGATCGCCGTGCATTGGCCCCTGATCGATTTCGAGTGCGGACCCAACGGTGGTGCCGACGATTTCCTCGAATGGTTCTTCAAGGCCGACAGGGGCGAGCTCGAACCGTTCGTGTTGGTCGTCGAGGGGTCCATCCCGAACGAGAAGCTCCACGATGATGGATATTGGTGCGGGTTCGGCAACGACCCGGCAACCGGTCAGCCGATGACCACCAGCGAATGGCTGGATCGATTGGCGCCCAAGGCGACAGCGATCGTGGCCGTGGGCACCTGCGCCACCTACGGTGGCATTCACGCTATGGCGGGAAACCCCACCGGAGCCATGGGTGTCCCCGACTATCTCGGGTGGGAGTGGAAGAGCAAGGCCGGCATCCCGATCGTCTGCGTTCCGGGATGCCCGGCACATCCGGACAACATGGCCGAGACGCTGACCTATCTGCTGTACATGGCCACCGAGCAGGCCCCGATGATCCCGCTCGATGACGCGCTGCGGCCCACCTGGCTGTTCGGCCAGTCGGTGCACGAGGGCTGTGACCGAGCGGGCTACTACGAGCAGGGTGATTTCGCGACCGAGTACGGCTCGCCGAAATGCATTGTCAAACTTGGCTGCTGGGGTCCAGTGGTAAAGTGCAACGTGCCCAAACGAGGGTGGATCAACGGGATCGGCGGTTGCCCGAATGTCGGCGGCATCTGCATCGGCTGCACCATGCCGGGGTTCCCGGACAAGTTCATGCCGTTCATGGACGAGCCTCCCGGCGGCAAGGTCTCGACCGCCGCCTCTGGCCTGTACGGATCGGTCATCCGCAGTCTGCGCCACGTGACGGGTCGCACCGTCGACAAAGAGCCGAAATGGCGGCATCCCGGCACGAAACTGGAGACCGGAGCGACGCGCACCTGGTAGGTGCGGGCCTCTCCGGCGCGCGTTCATCCTGCGCCGACGTCCATTTCTCCGAAAGTCGTTGCAGCACAGCGCATCAGAAGAAAGAGCAGGATTCGATGACAACGATCATCCCCAAACCGTCCCATGTGAACCGTGAGCCCGGCCAGCTGGTGGAGATGGCATGGGATCCCATCACCCGGATCGTCGGCAGCCTCGGCATCTACACCAAGATCGACTTCGACAACCGCGAGGTCGTCGAGTGCCACAGCACGTCGTCGATCTTCCGGGGTTACTCCATCTTCATGAAGGGCAAGGATCCGCGCGACGCGCACTTCATCACCAGCCGTATCTGCGGGATCTGCGGCGACAACCACGCAACGTGCTCGTGCTATGCGCAGAACATGGCGTACGGCGTGCAACCGCCGCATATCGCCGAGTGGATCGTCAACCTGGGTGAGGCCGCCGAATACATGTTCGACCACAACATCTTCCAGGAGAACCTGGTCGGGGTGGACTACTGCGAGAAGATGGTCTCCGAGACCAATCCGAGCGTGCTGGCCAAGGCCGAGAACACCCAGTCTGCGCATGCCGACATGCACGGCTACCGCACCATCGCCGACATCATGCGTGCGCTCAACCCGTTCACCGGGGAGTTCTACCGCGAGGCGTTGCAGGTCAGCCGGTGGACGCGCGAGATGTTCTGCCTCATGGAAGGCCGGCACGTCCATCCCTCCACGCTGTACCCGGGCGGCGTCGGTACCAGCGCGACGATCCAGCTGATGACCGACTACATGACCCGGCTGATGCGCTACGTCGAGTTCATGAAGAAGGTCGTGCCCATGCACGACGACCTCTTCGATTTCTTCTACGAGGCACTTCCGGGCTACGACCAGGTCGGCTTGCGGCGCACGCTGCTCGGCTGCTGGGGTTCGTTCCAGGACCCCGAGCACTGCAACTTCGCCTACAAGGACATGGAGGACTGGGGCCGCAAGATGTTCGTCACGCCCGGCGTGGTCGTCGACGGCAAGCTGGTGACCACGTCGCTGGTCGACATCAACCTCGGCATCCGGATCCTCCTGGGCAGTTCGTATTACGACGACTGGGAAGACCAGGAGATGTTCGTCAAGACGGATCCGCTCGGCAACCCCGTGGACCGCCGGCACCCGTGGAACCAGCACACCAACCCCAAGCCGCAGAAGCGTGACTTCGAGGACAACTACAGCTGGGTGATGTCGCCGCGGTGGTTCGACGGCAAGGACCATCTCGCACTCGACACCGGCGGCGGACCGCTGGCCCGGCTGTGGTCCACTGCGCTCGCCGGTCTGGTCGACATCGGTTACGTGAAGTCCACCGGTACCAGCGTCCAGATCAACCTTCCGAAGACCGCGCTGAAGGGTCCGGTGGAGTTCGAGTGGAAGATCCCGACCTACGGAAGCAACACGCTGGAGCGCAATCGCGCCCGCACCTACTTCCAGGCCTACGCGGCTGCCAGCGCCTTGCACTTCGCCGAGAAGGCGTTGGTCGAGATCCGGGCCGGCAACACGAAGACGTGGGAGAAGTTCGAGGTCCCCGAGGAGGGCATCGGCTGCGGCTTCACCGAGGCGGTGCGCGGTGTGCTGTCCCATCACATGGTGATCCGTGACGGCAAGATCGCCAACTACCACCCGTACCCGCCGACGCCGTGGAACGCCAATCCCCGTGACAGTTACGGCACGCCGGGACCTTACGAGGACGCGGTGCAGGGGCAGCCGATCTTCGAGGAGAACGGCCGGGAGAACTTCAAGGGCATCGACATCATGCGAACGGTGCGCAGCTTCGATCCCTGTCTGCCGTGCGGGGTGCACATGTACCTGGGCGCGGGCAAGAGCCTGGACCTGCTGCACTCACCCACGCAATCCGTCACCGGGGAATAACGTATGGACCCGCCTGGTTCGTCGGACCCGGACGTATCGGTGCCGGACGAGCACTGGCGCGCAGCGGGTGATCGGATACAGGCGCTGCTCGACGCGTCTGCATCGGGCGGTGCCGCCGCTCGGGAACGTGCCGAGCAACTGGTCCGCGAGATCACCGACCTCTACGGTGCGGGTCTGCAACGGCTGCTGGCGCTCGCGATGCGGGCCGCTCCCGACGTGGGCGACGACATCGCCGCCGACGACCTCGTCGCAAGCCTGCTGCTGGTGCACGGTTTGCACCCGCATCCCGTCGAACGCCGGATCGCCGCCGCGCTGGACACCGTACGGCCCTACCTGGGTTCGCACGGTGGCGACGTGCACCTGCTGGACGTCGACGGCGAGGTGGTGCGTCTACAGTTCTCCGGCAGTTGCCGGAGATGCCCGTCCTCGGCCGTCACGCTCGAACTGGCCGTCGAGGACGCCGTGCGGGCCGCGGCGCCCGAGATCTCCTCGATCGAAGTGGTTGCGCAGCAATCGGAGAAGGGCACGGCGGCGGCGTCCGCAGTCATTTCGGCAGAGTCGCTACTGGAACATGTGCGGGCCGGTGTCCACGTACCGGCGGCCTGGCATCCTGTTCCCACCCTGTCCGAGCTGGCGCCCGGCGAGGTCGGTGGCTTCAGGGTGGCAGGGACGACAGTGCTGGCGTGCCGCGTCGGCGACGACGTGTACGCCTATCAGGATCGCTGCGGAGGGTGCGGAGAGTCGCTCGCGGGCGCGGTCCTTCATCGCCGGATGGCCTCAGCCGATGTGGTGTTGCGATGCCCGCGATGTCACGCCCACTTCGACGTCGTGCATGCCGGGGCGCCGATCGACGAAACCCCGGGAGGCAGCGCATATCTGGAACCGGTTCCGGTGCTGATCCGTTCAGGTGTGCTCTCCGTGGCGCTCCCCCGTTCGACGGCCGCGAGCGTGGCCTGATGAGCTCCGCGAGCGCCTACGACGTACTGGCCCGCATACGCGCCAACCGGACCGCCCCGCGGCCGCCGGGGGAATCCTGCGAGATGTGCGCCGAGGGGATCGCTGACGCGCATCAGCACGTGGTCAATGTCGAGGGCCGGCAACTGATGTGTGTCTGCCGAGGCTGTTATCTGTTGTTCACCGACAGCCATGCCGGCCTGCGCTACCGCGCGGTGCCGGATCGGTACCTGGCGTTCCCGGACTTCGCACTCGACCGCCGCCGGTGGGAGGCACTGCAGATTCCGGTGGGGGTGGCATTCTTCTTTCGGAACTCCCACCTCGACCGGACGGTGGCGTTCTATCCCGGCCCGGCGGGTGCCACCGAATCCGAGCTGGATCTGGAGTCCTGGAACGAGCTTCGGGCCGCCGACCATCGGGTGGATTCGTTGGCTGAGGACACCGAGGCGTTGCTGGTGAGGGTTCCCCAGGACGGGACCGGGGCGCCGGTCTGCCACCTGTTGCCGATCGACGCCTGCTACGAATTCGTCGGCCGACTACGGATGCTGTGGCGCGGCTTCGACGGCGGGCAGGACGCACGCCGGTACATGAACGAGTTCTTCGAGACGGTCGCAGAGCGCAGCAAGGTGCTCGCGCGATGACGGGCCCGGCGACCGAGGTGACGTTCGCGGTTTTGGACGTGTTTCCCGAGCAGTACGCGGTGACACCCACCCTCACCGCGCGGGTCGGCATCGCCGCGATCGGCGACGAACCCATCCACGCGATCGCGCTGCGCTGTCAAGTCCGCATCGATCCGCTGCGGCGCCCGTACTCCGACGCCGAGGCCGACGGTCTGACCGATCTGTTCGGGACGCGCGAGCGTTGGGTGGGCACCCAGCACACGTTCCTGTGGCAGCACACGACGGCCATGGTGCAGGGCTTCAGCGGGGCCACCCAGGTCGGGCTGCCGCTGGCGTGCACCTACGACTTCGAGGTGTCCTCCGCGAAGTATCTTCACGCGCTGCGCGACGGAACAGTGCCGCTGCAGTTCCTGTTCAGTGGAACGGCTTTCGTCCAGGGTCCTCGCGGGTTCTCCGTACAGCAGATTCCCTGGGACCGGGAAGACCGCTATGACATGCCGGTGGCGGTGTGGCGCGAGGTCATCGCAGCACACTTCCCGAACAGCGGTTGGTTGCGACTCGACTGCGACACCGTCGACGCACTCGCTGCCTACCGGCGCACACATGGACTCCTGTCACAGGACGAGGCCATCCTGTCGCTGCTCGCCCGAGCCGGCCAGGACGCGCGATGAGTACCGACTGGGACCGCGCCCGGGCGATCGCCGACGCCGTGCTCTACGAGGGCTATCTGCTCTACCCGTACCGCGCGACATCGGCCAAGAACCAGTCCCGGTGGCAGTTCGGGGTGCTCGGTCCTCAGGGCGCCGAACAGGACGGCATCGGCGAGAACGATGCTCTGTCGGCCGACGTACTCGTGGAATCGAATGGCGCGACGACGGTGACGGTCGTCGTCCGCTTCCTGCAGTTGCAGCACCGCGCGGTCGAGCGTGATACCGGCGACGGTCGATTCGAGCAGGCCGGCGAACTGGGTGCCGGTGACCAGTCGTGGCTCACGTGGGACGAGGCCGTCGAACAGGAGATCCCGTTCGGGCCGTTCCGCCTCGCCGAACTCGAAGGCTCGCTGCGACTTCCGTTCGTCGCACCCTCCGGCACCGAAGTCGAGATCGTCGACGGTGGACGGCTTGTCCGCACCCGGCGAGAGGTGCGCGCCGCCCTGACGCTGTCGGCAGAACCGGACGACGGGTTGACCCGGGTGAGCATCGACGTACATAACATCACCCCTGCCGTCACCGGCAAGGACGACGCGATCGCCACGTCGCTCATCGGTACCCATGTGCTCACCGAAGTGCAGGGCGGGGCGTTCATCTCGCTGCTCGAGCCGTCGCCGCAGGCGGCCGGCGCGGTGGCCCGTTGCCGGCGCCATCGGTGCTTTCCGGTGCTGGCCGGGCCTGCCGACGCGAGCGACCTGATGCTGATCTCCCCGATCATCCTCTACGACCATCCCGAAATCGCCGAGCAGAGCGACGGCGCCCTCTACGACTCATGCGAAATCGACGAGATCCTCACGCTGCGCATCATGACGATGACCGATGACGAGAAGGCACAGGCCCGCGCCACCGATCCGCTGGCAGCCCAGATCATCGACCGGTGCGACACGATGTCCCCCGAGGCTCTGCTGAATCTGCACGGCGTTCTGCGCGATCCCCATGCCCAAGACCCTGATCCCGGGCTGATCCCAGGGATTCCCGACGGCGTCGACTGGTGGGATCCGCTCGCGGACGACGCCGTGCGCCCCGGCGTGGACGCCGTGCTGGTCAACGGCATTCGGGTGTGCAGCGGCAGCCGCGTGCGACTGCGGCCCACCCGGCGCGCCGACGCCCAGGATCTGTTCTACGCCGACAAGGTCGCCCGCGTCACCTCGGTGCACGAGACCGTCGACGGAGAGACCCACGTGGGCGTGGTGATCGAGGACGACCCGGCCGCAGATCTGCACGAGTGGTACGGCCGCTATCTGTACTTCGCGCCCGACGAAGTGGAACCTCTGGACACACAGGAACTCAGCCCGGAAAGGAGTACGAGATGGCAGTAGTCGGCTGGATCGCCACGGCCGTGGTCGCGGTGGTCATTCTGGCGGGGGTGACGCTCGGTGTTCGATCGGTACCCGACGCCAAGCGGTATCTGAAGATGCGCCGGATGTAGCGGAGCGGAGACATCACGTTCACCACCCTGATCGCCGGAATCGGCAACATCTTCCTGTCCGACGACGGATTCGGTCCCGAGGTGTTGCGCCGTGTCGCGCCCCGACTGACCGACCCGACCGTCCGCGCAACGGATTACGGCATTCGGGGAATGCACCTCGCCTACGACCTGCTCGAGGGCTACGACACCCTGGTACTCGTCGACGCCCTGCCGAACCGGGGCGTGCCCGGCACCGTGCACGTCTTCGAGGCCGATCACGAAAGCCTCTCCGCGGCCACGGGCCTCGACGCCCACGCAATGGATCCGGCGGCGGTGTTCGCGAGCCTCAACGCGCTCGGCGGGACCCCGCCCTACACCGTGGTGATCGGTTGTGAGGTCGCCTGCGTCGAGGACGGCATCGGTCTCTCGGACGAGGTTGCCGCCGCAGTGCCTGACGCGGTGCAGGCGGTCATGGACGTGGTGGCCCGGAGTGCGTCGCCCACCGGCGCGCGGGAGGGCTGAACCATGTGTCTGGGCATACCAGGACAGGTCCTGCACATGCTCGACGGTTACGGCGGCCAACTCGCTCTCGTCGACGTCGCAGGCGAGCCCCGCAAGGTGAACGTCGGCATGCTGCCCGAGGAGACGTTCGAGGCCGGTGACTGGGTCGTCATCCACATGGGCTTCGTCGTCGAGAAGACCGACAGAGCGGGCGCAGACGCCGCGTTGGAGGGTCTGAAGTTGATGGGCAGCGGAAGCGAGGACCCGCCATGACCGGCCGGTGCCGGCGACGGATCACTGTGCACGGCGTGGTGCAGGGCGTCGGCTTCCGGCCGTTCGTGTACACCGCCGCCGCGTCGTGCGGCCTGTCCGGATCCGTCCGAAACGACAGTTCGGGCGCCATCATCGAGGTCGAGGGCGAACCGAACGACATCGCGGTGTTTCTCCACCGGTTGCATGCCGACCCTCCTCCTCTGGCCGTCATCGAGGCTGTCGAGATCGTCGATCTCGCGACCGAGGGTGGCACGGGCTTCCGCATCGTGGACACGTCGCGCTCCGACGGCGGCCGCACGCTGGTCTCCCCGGATGTGGCCATGTGTGCCGACTGTGAGGCCGAGCACCGGGATCCGTGCAATCGCCGCTACCGGCACCCGTTCATCAATTGCACGAACTGCGGTCCCCGTTTCACCATCATCGCCTCGCTGCCCTATGACCGCGCCGGCACCACGATGGCGCCCTTCCCGATGTGCGCGGACTGCGCGGCCGAATACGCCGACCCGGCGGACCGCCGATTTCACGCGCAGCCGGTGTGCTGCCCCCAGTGCGGCCCGACCCTGTACTACCGGGACCCGCAGGAGCCTCGCGCCGTATCCGAGGAGGGGCTGCGACGGGCCCGGCGGCTGCTGCGCGACGGTGGCATCCTCGCCGTCAAGGGAATCGGCGGCTACCACCTGGCCTGCGACGCCGCCAACGACGACGCGGTGTCGGAGCTACGTCGCCGGAAGCGGCGCGGCGACAAACCGTTCGCGGTGATGGTGGCCGACCTGGATGGTGCGCGCATGCTGTGCGCACTGGACGCGCACTCGGAACAGCTGCTGTCGGGCCCGCAGAAACCGATCGTGCTGGCCTCCCGCTCACCGTCGGCTGCGGTCGCCGAGTCGGTGGCACCGCACAATCCCGATATCGGTGTGATGCTCGCCTACACCCCTGTGCACACCCTGCTGTTCGGACTGCCGGGAGACGAGCAGGGACCGGCCGCCCTGGTGATGACCTCGGGAAACCTCGGCGGCGAACCGATCTGCTATCGCGACGCCGATGCGACAGAACGCCTTTCGCAGCTCGCCGACGGATGGTTGATGCATGACCGGGCCATCCTGGTGCCCTGCGACGACTCCGTGATCCGGGTGCTCGACGGTGTCGACATTCCGATCCGCCGATCGCGCGGCTATGCGCCGCTGCCCGTCGCCCTGCCGGTGTCCGTGCCGCCGACACTGGCGGTCGGGGCCGATCTGAAGAACACCATGGCGGTCGCCGAGGGCCGGTACGCGTGGCTCAGCCAGCACATCGGGGACATGGACGACCTCGCCACGCTGTCCGCGTTCGGGGCCGCAGCACAGCATCTCGGTGCGCTGACGGCGGTGTCCCCCGAGGTCGTCGTCGCCGACGCCCATCCGGGATACCGCTCGACATCGTGGGCGCAGCGCAATGCCGGCGATCGGCCCGTGCGCATGGTGCAGCACCACCACGCGCACATCGCTGCCGTGATGGCCGAACACGGACTCGACGGCTCCGCGCAGGTGTGCGGATTCGCCTTCGACGGCACCGGTTACGGCCCCGACGGCGCGGTATGGGGCGGTGAGGTCCTGCTCGCCGACTACAAGGGCTTCCAGCGGTTGGCGCACGTGAAATACGTTCCCCTGCCGGGCGGCGACGTCAGCGTCCTCCGCCCGTACCGGATGGCGATGTCGTACCTGTGGGCGGCGGGGGTTCCGTGGTCCGATGACCTACCGCCGGTCCGGGCCTGCCCATCGGACGAGCGCCGGGTGCTGCTGCACCAACTCGAGACCGGGTTGCGATGTGCGCCGACCTCGAGCATGGGCCGCCTCTTCGACGCCGTGTCGGCGCTGGCAGGCGTTCGGCAGGTGGTGGACTATGAAGCGCAGGCGGCCATCGAATTGGAAGGTCTGTCCCGTGGCGTGCACCCGGGCGCAGCGCATTACCGCTTCGACGTCCAATTCGCCAGCGACGCCCCTGCGCAGATCGATCCCGCGCCGCTGATGTGCGCCGTGGTCGATGATGTGCGCAACGGTGTACCGGCGGGGGTGATCGGCGCGAGGTTCCATGCGGCGTTGACCCGGCTGATCGTCGATCTCGCTGACCGATTCGCGCGGGATACCGCCGCGGTCGCACTGTCGGGCGGCGTGTTCCAGAACGCGCTGCTGTTGCTCTGCGCGTCGGAGACTTTGCGGAATAACGGTTTTCAGGTGCTCACCCACCGCCAGGTACCGCCCAACGACGGCGGGATCGCGCTGGGCCAACTCATGGTCGGAAGTTCGGGGTAACAGGAAGGGAGGACTGCTCATGTGTCTGGCGGTACCGGGCAAGATCTTGCGGATGGAGGACCGCGACGGCACGCTGATGTCCGTCGTCGACTTCGGCGGTGTCCGGAAGGACGTCTGCCTGCAGTACATACCCGACGCCCAAGTGGGGGAATACGTGGTGGTACACGTCGGTTTCGCGATCCAGCGTCTCGATGAGGAGTCGGCGATGCGGACGCTGGCCGAGTTCGAGCACCTCGGCGTGCTGAAGGAGGAGTTCGGCGACGGGTTCGAACTGGCCGCACGGCAGGCGGGCCTGGCCAATCCCGAGGCGTCCGTCACGACGAATGGAACTTCGGAGGCGAAGAGATGAAGTACCTGGACGAGTTCAGCGATCCCGAACTGGCCGCCAAACTGATCGATCAGATCCGCGAAGCGACCAGCAGGCGCTGGGCCATCATGGAAGTCTGTGGTGGACAGACGCATTCGATCATCCGGCACGGCATCGACCAGCTGCTGCCCGACGAGATCGAGATGATTCATGGGCCGGGCTGCCCGGTGTGTGTGACGCCGTTGGAGATCATCGACAAGGCGCTGGAGATCGCGTCGCGGCCCGACGTGATCTTCTGTTCGTTCGGTGACATGCTGCGGGTTCCGGGTAGCGGCAAAGACCTGTTCCGGATCAAGAGCGAGGGCGGCGACGTGCGGGTGGTGTATTCGCCGCTGGACGCGCTCACCATCGCGAAGGAGAACCCTGACAAGCAGGTGGTGTTCTTCGGCATCGGGTTCGAGACCACGGCCCCCGCGAACGCTATGACGGTGTACCAAGCCAAACGCCTTGGCATAACAAACTTCTCACTGCTGGTCTCACATGTGCTCGTGCCGCCGGCCATCGCGGCGATCATGGAGTCACCCACGTGCCGGGTGCAGGCGTTTCTGGCCGCCGGCCATGTCTGCTGCGTGATGGGAACCGGAGAGTATCCGTCGCTGTGCGACAAGTACGGCATCCCGATCGTCGTCACCGGTTTCGAGCCGCTGGACATCCTCGAAGGCATCAGGCGCACTGTGCTGCAACTGGAGGCCGGCCGCCACGAGCTGGAGAACGCATATCCGCGCGCAGTGCGCGCGGAAGGAAATGCCCCGGCCAGGGCGATGCTGCTCGATGTGTTCGAGGTGACCGACCGGAGCTGGCGCGGTATCGGGGAGATCCCGTCGAGCGGCTGGCGGCTGTCCCCCGCGTACCGCGACTACGACGCCGAGCACCGGTTCGCCGTGACCGACATGCATACCGAGGAGTCCGCGGTGTGCCGGTCCGGCGAGGTGCTGCAGGGCTTCATCAAGCCGCACGAGTGCTCGGCCTTCGGCACCTTGTGCACGCCACGCAACCCGCTCGGCGCCACGATGGTCTCCTCTGAGGGCGCCTGCGCCGCCTACTACCTGTACCGGCGGCTGGAGGTGACCCATGCCTGAGACGAACGCCGAAACCGCCCGCGCGGCCGTCGACATGGAGTCGTGGGTCTGCCCCGCGCCGCTGCGCGACTCACCGAACGTCCTGATGGGGCACGGCGGCGGCGGGGCGATGTCCGCAGAGCTCATCGAGCACCTGTTCCTACCTGCGTTCGGGCCGGCGGCCGATGCCGCAATGGGCGATTCCGCGGTGTTGCGTGTCGGCGCTGAGAGGTTGGCCTTCTCGACCGACTCCTACGTGGTCAAGCCACTGTTCTTTCCCGGGGGCAGCATCGGCGATCTGGCGGTCAACGGCACGGTGAACGACCTGGCGATGGCCGGGGCCCAGCCCGTGGCGTTGTCCACCGCGTTCATCCTCGAGGAAGGCACGGCGCTGTCCGAACTGGCCCGCGTGGCGCACGCGGTGGGCACCGCGGCGCTGGCCGCCGGGGTGAAGCTCGTGACCGGTGACACCAAGGTGGTCGACTCCGGGCACGGGGACGGTGTGTACATCAACACCGCAGGGATCGGTCTGGTCGACAAGCGTGCCGACATCCGCCCGCAGCGAGCCCGTCCCGGCGATGCGGTGATCGTCAGCGGTGACATCGGCGTGCACGGCGTGGCGGTGATGAGCTGTCGCGAAGGCCTCGAGTTCGCCACCACCGTGGCCAGCGACACCGCCCCGCTGCACGGACTGGTCGCGGCGATGCTCGACACCGGCGCGGACATCCATACCCTTCGTGACCCCACCCGGGGTGGCCTGGGGGCCACGCTGAATGAGATCGCCAAGGCGGCCGGTGTCGGAATCTCACTGGACGAGAAAGTACTTCCGATCCCCGGTGACGTGCGCGACGCCTGCGGGCTGTTGGGACTCGACCCGCTCTACGTCGCCAATGAAGGCAAGCTGATCGTCTTCGTTGCGCTCGAGGACGCCGACCGGGTGCTCGCCGCGATGCACGCCCATCCCTACGGTGGCCGGGCCGCGATGATCGGCCACTGCGTCACAGAGCACCCGGGGATGGTGGTGGCGCGCACCGCGCTCGGCGGCACCCGGGTGGTCGATCTTCCCATCGGCGAACAGCTTCCCCGGATCTGCTGAATGACCACCGTCCGCCCGCAGACCCACCCAGGCCACGCGTTGTTCGCCAGGTACGCGTTTCCGCCCAACGAGCTCGGGTATTGCGGCCCGTCCGGCATCGCAGCCGTGCCGGACGGCGACGCGGTCGACCTGGCGCGCTATGCCCGCGAATTCGATGGCGCCTGGCCCTATCTCGACACCCTCGCCGAGACGGCGGGCCGGCCCGATCCGCTCGACGAGCAGATCGTTCGCAGCTATTGGGTGGGTGGGCCGCTGCTGGCCGAGGTCGACGGGCGGGTACTCCACACCACGTTGAGGGACGCGTTTCGCGGGCAGGTCACCGGTCTGCTCGGCGATGTCGCCCCCGAGGACTCCCTGGCGCACCACAGTTTTCACGTCTTCGTCGTCTACCCGTGGGTACGGTTCCTCGACCGCGATCCGAGCACACCGCTGAAAATACTGCAGGACTGCAGGATTCGCTGGGGCATCGTCGACGCGGTCGACGACGATCACGCCGTGGTCGTGTCACGGCCGCTGACGTTCCACTCCGGTGCGCTCGGACTCGCCGAGGCCGTCCCCGAGCGGGTCAGGTGGCGTCGGGACGGCGCCTCCCTGGTTTCCGCGCCGATGCCGGGCCAGACGGTGTCGGCACACTGGGGCTGGATCTGCGGAACGCTGACCGCTGCTGAGGCCGCTGACCTGGAAGTCGCAACACGTGCGACCTTGACGCTGGTCAACGACGCGAGACTGCGCCGTAAACACGCGACGCAGGTCCGCGACCCAGGTCAACCAACCGTTCAAACGGTCGTCCGCGGTGCCGCGAGCGACCACGAAGGAGAATCATGAACGCCTCGAACGAACACCTCTCAGAGGAGCCACAGGAACAGCGCGGAGCCCCGGGGTCACGCGACACCGGATCGGATCAGGCCTCCGGCGGACCGGCCGACCGGCCGTCGGGCACCTTCCGTGGAGACGAGACCGTCCCCGCGCACGACGAAGCTGGTCGATCCGGACAGACCGGCGGCGAGAAGACGGAGATGCCGCCCTCGGACGCCGAGCCGGCGGTCCCGCCGTATGAGGGACGTCAGACGACGGCCAAACCCGAAGGCGGCGGAGAGAAGCGCTGACGGCTCACCACTGGTCGCGGGGTACGTCGAAGTCGGCGCACAGCGCCCGCCAGACGTCGCGCGGTTCGGCGCCGTCCTCGATGGCCTGGGCCGCGGTGCGTCCTCCCATGCTGGTA
Organism: Mycolicibacterium psychrotolerans; assembly: GCF_010729305.1. NCBI lineage: Bacteria > Bacillati > Actinomycetota > Actinomycetes > Mycobacteriales > Mycobacteriaceae > Mycobacterium > Mycolicibacterium psychrotolerans. The sequence continues at coordinate 4,390,859 of NZ_AP022574.1, forward strand.
AGCACGTGGTCGACCAGCATGGAGGAGGCCCGGACCTCACCGAACCGCCCCCGCACCAGCTCGTGGAATTCCGTCAGCCGCACAGGCCCAACCTACTTGCCACCGCCCAGAGCGTCATGGCACACCTGTACCGGATCGGCGACCGCCCCGACCGTCGCGCCGGCCCGCCGCGCGGCGTCCCGGTATCGCGGCGACCCCAGCACCTCCCGGACCGCGGCGCCCAACGTCTCGCGCGTCAAGGGCCGGACCAGCTGCGCGCTGCCGTGGCGCACAAGGCGATTGGCGATCTCCCACTGGTCGCCGCCACCGGGCACCACGACCATCGGCACGCCGGCGAGCAGCGCCTTGGACACGATGCCGTGCCCGGCGCCGCAGACCAGCAGGTCCGTGCGGCCGAGCAGTTCGTCCTGACGGCCGAGCCCCACCACCGCCCAGGGCGGCACCTCGCCGGTGGGCGCCTGCAACTGCGAGACCGCGACCCGCGCCCCTCGAGGCAGCACCTCGCCGGGCACCAGGGTCTGCAGCGCGAGGTCGGCGAGCGCGACGGCACCGGTACTCGCCGTCGACGGCGCGACCATCACGACAGGCCCGTCACCGTCTGGCACACTCAGCACCGACCTCGTGGGCTCGTAGTGCAGGGGCCCGACGACGACGGCTTCGGCGGGCCAGTCGGGGCGCGGCACCTCCAGCGCGGGCAGGGTCGCGATCAACCGGCGCAACGGGCCCGTATCGTCGGCGGGCAAGCCGATCCCGACGCGCACGGCGGCCCGCTGGCGCAAGCCCGCCCGCCATGACCGCGCGCTCAGCGCGCGCAGCGCCGCGTCGCGCATTCGACCGCGAACCCCGGCGCCCGGGGCCAGCCCGCTACCCAGCGGTGGCAGCCCTCTGGAGGGCCGGTAGAGCGGATGGGTGTTCAGTTCGATCCACGGCACGCCGAGCAGGTCGGCAGCCAGCCCGCCGGAGGTGGTGATCGAGTCCGAGACCACCAGGTCGGGCTCCAGCGCGGCGATCCGGTCTGTGTTGAGCACCGCCATCCGGCCGGCCCGCTCGTGGATCTTGGCGCCCGCGTCGGCGTCGTCGTCGCCCGTCATGACGCGCAGCCCGTCGAGTTCGACGGCGTCGATGCCCTGCGCGCGCGCCTCGTCCAGCCACCGCGTTCCGGTCAGCAGCGTCGCGCTGTCCCCGGCGGCGGCGAACTTCAGGCACAGCGCCAGCGCGGGGAACGCGTGGCCGGGGTCGGGTCCGGCGACTACGGCGACGCGCATGCGCCACACCATGCCACAGCGTCCGCGGTTAAGCTCGGGCGATATGACCGATGAAGCTCCCGAGACACTCGTGCCGATCGCCGACAATGCGTCCCTGGTCCAGAGATTCCTGTTCGCGCTTGCCGACGAGGACTTCGACACCGTCGAGTCGCTGGCCGCCCCCGAGCTGGTGTGGCAGAACGTCGGCCTGCCCTCGATCCGCGGGCGCGCACGGATCATGTCGCTGCTGCGCCGCGGCGAAGGCAAGGTCGGATTCGCCGTGAAGTTCCACCGCATCGCCGGCGACGGGGACACGGTGCTGACCGAGCGCACCGACGCGATCATCATCGGCCCGTTGCGCCTGCAGTTCTGGGTGTGCGGCACGTTCGAGCTGCGCGACGGCCAGATCACGTTGTGGCGGGACTACTTCGATCTGCTCGACTGCCTGGTGAAGGCGCCGCTGCGGGCCCTCGCCGGGACAGTGATCCCGTCGCTGCGCCCGAGCTTTTAGGCCCGCAGCCGGCCCAGCTCGTCGAAGGCCTGCGCCCAGCCGGTGAGACGGTCGGTCGCCGAGGTCAGTTCGTCGCGGTAGCGCCGCTGTGTCATCGGCGAGCTCGACATCGACCCGGAGTTCGCGGCCGACACCAATTGCGCTGCCGCGGAGACCATCTCGTTGTACTGGCGGGCGCCACGGTCGAGTTGGGCGCTGAACGCCGCGATGGTGGGCGCCAGGTGCGGACGCGACTGCGGCGCCGAGCCGATGGTCCGCTCCATCGACACCACCTCCGTGGCGGTCGCGGCCATGGTGGCCGCGGTCCGCTCGGCGGCGGCACGCAGGTCGTACAACTCGTCGGCGGGCAGCAGACGGCCGCGTTCCATCACACCCAGCAGCGAGACCAGGCCCCGTTCCGAGGCGGCCAGCGCCGCCATCGGCGCGCGGGCGGCGGACCCCCAGGGCGGCAGTCGGCGGGCCGCGCGACTGCGTGAGGGCGGGAGCGGTTCGGCGCGCAGCCACCGGTACCTCAGGAAGGCCAGCGTGGCCAGGAAAGCGGCGCCGACGGCGATCGGCGACGGGATGAACAGCGCCCACACCGGGGTGCTCCACGATGCCAGCAGCGCCGTGACGCCGACCCAGAACACCGACGACAGGGCGAAGAACACCCCCAGCCGCAGGGCCCAGCGCCGCTTGCGCAGCAGCTTGGCGCGCGGGTCGGCCGCGGCGTTGAGTTTGTCGGCCACCGTGCCCGACCACTCCGCGGCGGTGTCGATGCCGCGCTGGGCCAGCGAACGCCATGCCTCGGGTCTGCCGCTGCGTGTCCTCACGTCATCCTCGTTCGAAGTCGGGCTACTGCGACAGCGGGTTTTCCGGTGTCGGGTTGGCGGCCGGGGTGGCCGGCGACTGGGCGGGCGAGGCCTGGGTGGCGCCGCCGGCGGGCAGCTGCTCGCCGCGCATGGAGGCGCGGATCTGCTCGAGGCGGGAATGGCCGGCCATCTGGACGCTGGCCTGCTGGACCTCGAGCATGCGGCCCTGCACCGAGTTCTGGGCGAGCTCCGCCGAACCCATCGCGTTGGCGTAGCGGCGCTCGATCTTGTCGCGGACCTCGTCGAGGCTCGGCGTGCTGCCGGGCGCGGCGATCTCACTCATGGACCGCAGCGACGCGCTGACCTGCTCCTGCATCTTGGCCTGCTCGAGCTGGGAGAGCAGCTTGGTGCGCTCGGCGATCTTCTGCTGCAGCACCATCGCGTTCTGCTCGACGGCCTTCTTGGCCTGGCCCGCGGCTTGCAGCGCCTGATCGTGCAGGCCCTTGAGGTCCTCGACGCTCTGTTCGGCGGTCACCAGCTGCGCGGCGAACGCCTCGGCGGCGTTGTTGTACTCGGTGGCCTTGGCGGCGTCACCGGAGGCCACCGCCTGATCGGCGAGTGTCAGGGCCTGGCGCACGTTGACCTGGAGCTTCTCGATGTCGGCGAGCTGGCGGTTGAGCCGCATCTCCAGCTGGCGCTGGTTGCCGATCACCTGGGCCGCCTGCTGGGTCAGCGCCTGGTGCTGCCGCTGCGCCTCCTCGATGGCCTGCTGGATCTGCACCTTCGGGTCGGCGTATTCGTCGACCTTGGAGCTGAACAGCGCCATGAGGTACTTCCACGCCTTGGAGAACGGGTTGGCCATGGATTCATTCCGCCTTCGTCGTCTGTCAAAAGGGTCAGTCGGTCAGTGTCGCCTGTGGGAACCAACTTATCGGTTCGGCACAGCTCGCCACACCCCTTGCCGGGGGATGTGGTCAGGCGACCGCCATCGACACGACCTGCGGAATGACGACCTTGGTGCTGACGTCGATGTGGGCGGTGCTCGCGGCGTGGCGCGACTCCTCGACGGCGAGGTCATCCCCGGCCTCGGACAGCACCCGGGACAGCGGGATGTCGAGTGCGCCGCAGATCGCGCTGAGCAGTTCGCTGGAGGCCTCCTTGCGGCCCCGCTCCACCTCGGAGAGGTAGCCCAGGCTCACCCGCGCCGAATCGGAGACTTCGCGCAGGGTGCGGCCCTGCTCCACCCGCGCGCGCCGCAGCACGTCGCCGATCACCTCGCGCAACAGTGTCGTCATCGCGATCTCCTTAGTCAGATCCGGCAGCCAGGTCTGCCTTTGTCGCCTGCTATCCGACCCAACGCTCGGCGGACACCGGATGGTTCCCGGATCGGCACCGCAGAATCGCCGATGCGGCCCGGGTCACTGATGCGAGACAAGGGTGCGCAGCCGGCTCAGCGCGGCGTGGGTTGCGGCCAGCCGGATCTGCCAGCGGGTGCCGTCGAGGCGCAGCGTCACCACCTCGGTGTCGACGGGCCCGGCCAGGCCGACGTACACGGTGCCCACCGGATGGCCGCCGTGCGGCTCGGGACCCGCGACTCCGGTGAGTCCGACTCCCCAGGTGGCCCCGCAGCGCTGCCTGGCGCCGACGGCCAACGCCCGTGCCGTGGGTTCGGCCACCGGACCGACGTCGGCCAGCAGTTCGGGGGCCACTCCGGCCAGGTCGATCTTGGTGTCCACGGTGTAGGTGACCAGGCCGCCCCGCAGCACCGCACTGGCACCCGGCACCCCGGCCAGCGTCGCCGCCACCAGGCCCGCCGTCAGCGACTCGGCGGTCGCGACGGACTGCCTGCGCACCGTCAGGTCCGCCACGAGCGCGCGGGCGTCGTCAGTGACCAGCGGGTCGTCCACGCGAATCCCTGACCGCCGAGACGAAGTAGTCGACGCCGGTGAGGACCGTCAGCACCACCGCGGCGAGCATGATCACCCACGCGCCGGTCAGCCACGCGCCCGTCAGCGGCAGCACGAACAGGCCGATCGCGACCGCCTGCACCAGTGTCTTGAGTTTGCCTCCGCGGCTGGCGGGGATCACGCCGTGGCGCAGCACCACCAACCGCAGCAGGGTCACGCCGAGTTCGCGGACCAGGATGACCACCGTCACCCACCACGGCAGGTCGCCGAGCATGGACAGCCCCACCAAGGCCGCGCCGATCAGCGCCTTGTCGGCCAACGGGTCGGCCAGCGTGCCGAATTCGGTCACCATGCCGTAGCTACGGGCCAGCGCGCCGTCCAGCCGGTCGGTGATGACCGCCACCGCGAAGACGATGAATGCTCCCGTGCGCCAAGATGTTTCGTGCCCGTCGCCGACGAACAGCAGAACGAGGAACACCGGCACCAGCATCAGGCGGACACCGGTGAGCGCATTGGCCAGATTCGCCACCCGGGCGCGCGGAACCACCGGATCGGTATGTGGTTGGCCCGGCACCGACACAGAATACTGGTTGCCGAAACCGATACCCTTCCCCGTGTGAGCTCAGTTCCGAGCGAGTCCGCGGGTGAACCGGTCGTGCGCCGGGCCAGGACCTCCGATGTGCCGGCCATCAAGACGCTCGTCGACGTCTACGCGGGCCGGATCCTGCTCGAGAAGAACCTGGTGACCCTCTACGAGTCGGTGCAGGAGTTCTGGGTCGCCGAGCTCGCCGGCGAGGTCATCGGGTGCGGCGCGCTGCACGTGCTGTGGTCGGATCTCGGCGAGGTGCGCACCGTGGCGGTGCACCCCAAGGTGCGTGGACGCGGCGTGGGTCATGCCATCGTCGACCAGCTACTCGCCGTGGCCAAGGAGCTGCGGCTGGAGCGCATCTTCGTGCTGACCTTCGAGGTGGAGTTCTTCGGCAGGCACGGCTTCGCCGAGATCGAGGGCACCCCCGTGACGGCCGAGGTGTACGAGGAGATGTGCCGCTCCTACGACACCGGCGTGGCCGAGTTCCTCGACCTGAGCTACGTCAAACCGAACATTCTCGGCAACACCCGAATGTTGTTGACGCTGTAGACCTCTCTTCGCCCAAACCAACGTTTGGGCGCGAAATCGGGGCGTTCGCGCACCGGTGCGTCGGCTTGGCCGAAAGGGCGTGGGAGGTTCAGAACCCGGGGTCGTCGTCGTCCGCGTCGCCGCCGACGGCGTCGCTGCCGCCACGGATCAGCGCCAGGGTGCCTGCCAGTTCGTCGGGCTTGACCAGCACCTCGCGCGCCTTCGATCCCTCCGAGGGGCCGACGATGCCGCGCGTCTCCATCAGGTCCATCAGCCGGCCCGCCTTGGCGAACCCGACCCGCAGCTTGCGCTGCAGCATCGAAGTGCTACCGAACTGCGAGGACACCACCAGCTCGACCGCCTGCAGGAGCACGTCCATGTCGTCGCCGATGTCGGGGTCGACGTCCTTGCGCTCGCCGGCCTTGACCGCGGTGACGCCCTCGACGAACTCCGGCTCGGCCTGGTCCTTGGTGGCCGAGACGACCGCATGGATCTCCTCGTCGGTGATGTACGCACCCTGCAGCCTGATCGGCTTGTTCGACCCCATCGGCAGGAAGAGCCCGTCGCCCATGCCGATCAGCTTCTCGGCGCCCTGCTGGTCCAGGATGACGCGGCTGTCGGTGAGCGATGACGTCGCGAACGCCAGCCGTGACGGCACGTTGGTCTTGATCAGGCCGGTGACGACGTCGACCGACGGCCGCTGGGTGGCCAGCACCAGGTGGATACCGGCGGCGCGGGCCTTCTGCGTGATGCGCACGATCGCGTCCTCGACGTCGCGCGGCGCGGTCATCATCAGGTCGGCGAGCTCGTCGACGATCGCGAGGATGTAGGGGTAGGGCTTGTATTCGCGGTTGCTGCCCAGCGGCGCGGTGATCTCCCCGGAGCGCACCTTGTCGTTGAACACGTCGATGTGGCGCACCCTGGAGGCCTGCATGTCCTGGTACCGCTGCTCCATCTCCTCGACCAGCCAGGCGAGCGCCGCCGCCGCCTTCTTGGGTTCGGTGATGATCGGGGTGATCAGGTGCGGGATGCCCTCGTACGGCGTCAGTTCCACCATCTTCGGGTCGATCAGGATCATCCTGACCTCCTCTGGGGTGGCGCGGGCGAGCAGCGACACCAGCATCGAGTTGACGAAGCTGGACTTGCCCGAGCCGGTGGAGCCGGCGACGAGCAGGTGCGGCATCTTGGCCAGGTTGGCCGAGATCATCTCGCCTTCGATGTCCTTGCCGAGGCCGATCACCAGCGGGTGGTGATCCGAACGCACCACCGGGTCGGTGAGCACATCGGCCAGCCGGACCATCTCGCGGTCGGTGTTGGGCACCTCGATGCCGACCGCCGACTTACCGGGGATCGGTGCGAGCATCCGCACGCTCTCGGTGGCCACCGCGTAGGCGATGTTGCGGTGCAGCGCGGTGATCTTCTCGACCTTGACGCCCGGACCCAGTTCGACCTCGTAGCGGGTCACGGTCGGCCCCCGGGTGCAGCCGGTGACCGCGGCGTCGACCTTGAACTGCTCGAGCACCGAGGTGATGGCATCGGTCATGTGCTGGTTCGCTGCGGTCAGCCGCTTCGGCGGGTCACCGGCGATGAGCAGATCCAGAGACGGCAGCGCGTAGGGTCCGTCGACGACGCGGTCCAGGCTGAGCGCGGGCTCCTTGCGGGGCTTCTTGCGGGTCTTCGCCGGTGCCTGCGGCGTCGGCGCCACCTCGTCGTCGATCGGGTAGTTCTCCATCGGGGTTCCCGACGGCTTCGCGAGCGGCACCGTGGGCTGGGTCGCCGACGGCCAAGCGGCGTCCTCGTCCCCGGCGGACAGGTCGTCGTCGTAGTAGCCGTCGGAGAAGTCGTCGGTGTGACTGTCGGCGTCGGTGTCCTCGTCGTCGACCCAGTCGTCCTCGTCGTCGTACTCGCCGCGCCACCGCGTGGAGAACATGTCCCGCAGCGTGTCGGGCAGCTCCCGGATCGTGGTGCCGGTGATCAGCAGCAGCCCGAACAACACGCCGAGGACCAGCAGCGGCGCCGCGATCCATGCCGTCAGCCCGTCGGCGAGCGGCCCACCGATGGCGAACCCGACGAAGCCGGCGCCGTGTTGACGGGCGGCCGGATCCTGCGGGGCGCCGGTCCAGAGATGCAGGAGCCCGAGCGCGGGCAGCGCGATCATGGCGGCGCCGAGGATGAACCGCGGACGGGACTCGGGGTCGGGTTCGGATCGCATGAGCGTGACGCCGACGGCGGCCAGCACGATCGGCAGCAGCACCACGGCGCCGCCGATGAGGATCCGGACGAACGTGTCGATCCACTGCCCCACCGGTCGTGCCGCGTCGAACCAGGAACCGGCGGCCACCACGACGGCCAGTGCCAGCAGTGCCAGCGCGAGGCCGTCGCGGCGGTGCCCGGGTTCCAGATCACGGGCCCGGCCGACCGAGCGCGCGGTGCTGCCGGCCCCCTTGGCGAGCATCAGCCAGCTTGCGCGCACGCCCCGGCCGACCGCGGTGCCCGCGGCGGACACCGGCGAGGGACCGCGGCGCGCCGGTTTGCGCCGGGCCTGCGCCGGGCGGGTGGGCCGCGATCCACCCCGTGAGCTGGTCTTCGACCTGGTCGAACGGGCGCCAGATCGGGCCGCGGTCTTACTCGCCATGCCGCTCAGCCTAGTCGCACTAGCCTCAGATGCACCATCTGCCACACAGGTCACAGATCGATATCAACGCTGCTCTCGTCGCAACCGATGGCACGTAATAGGGTGGACACCTGTCCAGCTCACCGCCGAGACCGAGGAGCACGCCTTCATGCCCGTCACCGTCGTCGCCACCATGACCGCCAAGCCCGAGTCCGTCGACACCGTCCGCGAGGCGTGTAAGCAGGCGATCGAGGCTGTGCACTCGGAGCCCGGTTGTGACCTGTACTCGCTGCACGAGGCGGACGGCACGTTCGTCTTCGTCGAGCAGTGGGCCGACGCCGACGCGCTGAAGACCCACAGCACCGCACCGGCGGTCGCCACGCTGTTCGGCACGATCGGGGAGCATCTCGCCGGGGCGCCTGACATCAAGATGCTGACCCCCGTGGTGGCGGGAGATCCGGCCAAAGGCGCGCTGCGGCCCTGACGAGCGCTTGCGCGAGGAAGCGAAGATGTAGCGATGGGTGAACTCACCGGCAAGGTCGCCTTCATCACCGGCGCGGCGCGCGGGCAGGGCCGCGCGCATGCGGTCAAGCTCGCCTCGGAAGGCGCCGACATCATCGCGTTGGACCTGTGCGCGCAGATCGAGTCGGTGCCCTATCCCCTGGCCACCCCCGACGACCTCGCGCAGACCGTGAAACTCGTCGAGGACACCGGCGCGCGGATCCTGGCGTACGAGGCCGACGTCCGCGACCGCGACGCGGTGAAGGCCGCGGTGCGTGACGGCACGGAGAAGCTCGGCGAACGCCTCGACATCGTGATCGCCAACGCGGGGATCGCCCCGATGGCGGCGGCCGACGCCTGGCAGGACGTCATCGACGTGAACCTCACCGGCGTCTATCACACGATCGACGTGGCGATGAAGCCCATGATCAAGTTCGGTAACGGCGGGGCGATCGTGCTGACGAGCTCCGTGGCGGGGCTGGTCGGCATCGGCGCGCCGATGGCGGGCTCGGTCGGTTACGCCGCGGCCAAACACGGCATCGTCGGGCTGATGCGCGCCTACGCGAATTTTCTTGCCGCATACAGCATCCGGGTCAACTCGGTGCATCCGGCCGGCGTCAACACCCCGATGATCGACAACGACTTCACCCGGTCCTGGCTCGACGGCCTGGCTCCGGAGAGTGCGGGCGGTCCCGACATGGGCAACGCGCTCCCGGTTCAGGCCCTCGAGCCGGAGGACATCGCCAACGCGGTGTTCTGGTTGGTGTCCGACGCCGCGCGCTACGTCACCGGTGTCGCGCTGCCCGTCGACGCGGGCTACGTCAACAAACGATGACGGGCCGCAGCGCGGCCGCGCAGACCGCCGTCGGCCCCATGGTGGTGGCGGCGATCGAGCACAATGAGCCACCGCACCGTCGGCTGGTCGACGACGACCTGGCCGCGTCGTTCCTGCCGGGGCACCTGCGGGCGCTGGCCGCGCTGTCCCGGACGGCGATGGTCCGGCGGGCGTTGGTGGCCGCTTCGGAGCGGGGCGGGCCCGGCCTGTGGTCGAGCATCGCCTGCCGTAAGCGGCTGATCGACGAGCGTCTGTCGGACCCGCTGACCGAGATCGACGCCGTCGTGGTGCTCGGCGCCGGCCTGGACACCCGCGGATGCCGCATCGCCCGCCACAGCGATCTGCCGGTCTTCGAGGTCGACCTGCCGGTCAACGTGCGGCGCAAAGCCGAGGTCCTGCGCCGTGCGCTCGGCGGCACCCCGGCGTCGGTGCACCTGGTGCCCGTCGATTTCGAACACGACGACCTGATGGACGCGCTCCGGTCGGCGGGATACGACAGCACTGCGCGCACGTTCTTCATCGCCGAAGGCCTCCTGCAGTACCTGACGCCGGATGCCGTGGCGGCGACGCTGTCCCAGCTCAGCTCCGCTGCGGCAGGCAGTCGGTTGGTGTTCACCTACATCCGGCAGGATTTCCTCGACGGCACCGACACCTACGGCGCCGACGCGGTGTACCGACGGTTCCGCGGGCGCCGACCGGTGTGGCGATCCGGTCTGGTACCCGAGCAACTGGGCGACTGGTTGGCCGACCTGGGCTGGAGCCTGGACGAACAGGCCGGGCCCAGCTACTACCGCGACCTCTACATCCGGCCCACCGGGCGTCCGCTGGCGGCATCGCCCATCGAGTGGACGGCGCTCGCGCACCGCTGATCCGCGGCTTGCCCCGTTTGTCGGGGGGTGCACCGGGCAATCCCGACCCATGACCGTCATCCTGGTCGCCGAGGATGAGCCTCGAATCGCGTCGTTCGTGCGCAGAGGTCTGTCCGGCGCAGGCGTGACGGCTCTGTTCACCACCGACGGATGGGCGGCCTACCGGCTCGCGCGGCGCGGCGGCATCGATCTGGTGCTGTTGGACGGCACCCTGCCGCGGCTGGACGGCTTCGAGGTGCTGCGCCGGCTCCGCGCGGCGGGCAGCGACGTACCGGTGGTGATGATGCTCGACCGTGACGCGCTGTGGGACAGCGTGGCCCGGCTGAAGGGGTCGGCCGACGACTACGTCGTCAAACCGTTCTGCTTCGAGCGCCTGCTGGCCAAGATCGAGCGGCTGCTCGTTCCCCAGCCGGGTGACGAACCGGCGGTGCTCTCCCACGGCGGGCTGCACTTGGATGTGCGGGCATGCCGGGCCCACGTCGGCGGATACTGGGTCGACCTCTCGGCACGAGAGTGTGCCCTGGCCGAGATCTTCCTGCGCCACCCGGGCGAGACCCTGTCCCGCGAAGAGCTGCACCGCCACGTCTGGGGCGACGACGAGACGCACACCTCCAATCTTGTCGATGTTTACGTCACGTATCTGCGGCGCAAGCTGGGCGCTCATCGGTTCACCAGCCGCCGCGGCATGGGATATAGACTCGAGTTCGTGCACTGACCCGGCGGGCATCGCCGCCGAAGGACCCCTCCAGCGACGGCCTTTCGCCGGGGCGGCTCCGTCCTGTGGCCCTAACTCCTCCGGCCGTCGATCGGCGATCGTCGATGTCAGCGTCGCCGTGATCGTCGCCGGCACGAGGCAAGGAGATCAGCATGGCCGCGATACTGGTCGCCGAAGCCGATCCCCGGCTTTCGACGATGATCCGCAAAGGCTTTCGCGCGGAGGGACTTTCGACCACCATCGTGGCCGACGGCCTCTCGGGCTACAGCTACGCGCGCCGGGGCAACTTCGACCTGGTCGTGCTCGACACCCGGTTGCCCGGGCTGGGCGGACTCGAGGTGCTGCGCCGGCTGCGCGCCGAGGGCTGCACGTTGCCGGCGGTGCTGCTGACCCCATGCGGCCGGGTTGGGCAGACCGTCGCCGAGCTCGACACCTCGACCGAACAGTTCGCCTCGGTCGCCCCGTTGCGCTTCGGGGAGTTGCTGGCCGCGGTGCGGTCGCACCTGCGCCGCCGTCCGGCCGCCGAGCCGGCGGTGCTCTGCTACGGCGGTTTGACGCTGGATCTGCGTACGCGTCGGGCCCACGTCGGCGACTACTCGGTCGACCTGTCGGTGCGCGAATGCGACCTCGCCGAGGCGTCTTTGCGCAGCCCGGGCCAGGTACTGAGCCGCAGCCACCTGCTGCGCCAGGTGTGGGGATCACAGGAACCGGAGTCCAACGTCGTCGATGTCTACGTTCGCTATCTGCGGCGCAAACTCGGGTCCCACTGGTTCGTCTCGTCCCGGGGCGTCGGATATCGGCTGCAGGCGGCGTCCTCTCATCACCGCGCAAATACGGCGCGACGCACGAACGCGGTGTGCGTACCACGCACCGGCGGTCGCGCGGGGCACACTGATCAGCGCCGGCACAGAAACACGTCCGGCTCCGGCATTGCGGCGATCACCAGCGATGCGCCCCGCGGAATCGGACACCGAACCCGTTGACGGAACTGCATATCAATGGCGTGAAATATCTGCCCCGAGCCATTGTCGGCGCAGCGCCCATTGTGCATCAATGAGGTACGGGCAACGCGCCGGCCAAGGCTCCGAGGGGTAGTCACGACCCGGCGGGCGCGAACAGCGACTAGATCTCGATGACCGTCGGCACGATCATCGGCTGACGGCGGTATGTCTCCCCCACCCATTTGCCGACCGTGCGCCGAACCGCCTGGGCGATGCGGCCGGGGTCGGTGATGTTCTGCGACGCCAGGCTGTCCAGTTCCGCCTCGACACGGCGCGCGATCGGTTCGAGCGCCTTGGGATCCTCGGAGAAGCCCCGCGACTGCAGGTGCGCCGGAGCGGCGGCCCGTCCGGTCCCCCGGCGCACCACGACGGTCACCGCGATGAAGCCCGACGACAGAATCAGTCGCTCACCGAGCGTGGCGTCCCCGACGTCCCCGGTGACCAGTCCGTCGACGAACATCTTGCCGACGGGTACCGCTCCCGCAATACCGACACGGCCCGCGGTCAGGTCGACGCTGACCCCGTTCTCGGCGATCACGATGTTCCCCTCGGGCACGCCGGTGCTCGCAGCCAACGCGGCGTTGGCCCGCAGCATCCGCCACGTGCCGTGCACCGGCATGACGTTGCGCGGCCGCACCCCGTTGTAGAGGAACAACAGCTCTCCCGCGTAGGCGTGCCCGGAAACATGCACGCGCGCTTGACGATTGGTGACCACCCGGGCGCCGATCTTGGCCAGCGCATCGATCACGCCGTAGACCGCCTCCTCGTTACCGGGGATCAGCGACGAGGACAGGATGATCAGGTCCCCGGCGGTCAGCGTGATGCTGCGGTGCTCGCCGCGCGACATGCGTGACAGCGCGGCCATCGGCTCGCCCTGAGTGCCGGTGGTGATCAGGACCACGCGGTCGGCCGGCATCATCTCCGCGGCGCCGATGTCGAGGATGTCCTCGTCGGCGACGGTGAGATACCCGAGTTCGCGGGCGATGCCCATGTTGCGCACCATCGAGCGGCCGACGAACGACACCCGACGGCCCAGGGCCACCGCGGCGTCGATGATCTGCTGGACCCGGTCGACGTTGGAGGCGAAGCAGGCCACGATGACCCGGCCCGGCGCACCCCGGATCAGGCGGTGCAGCGCGGGGCCGATCTCGCTCTCCGAGGGGCCGACCCCGGGAATCTCGGCGTTGGTGGAATCGCAGAGGAACAGGTCCACGCCACTGTCACCGAGCCGCGACATCCCCGGCAGGTCGGTGGGCCGACCGTCCAGCGGCAGCTGATCGAGCTTGATGTCGCCGGTGTGCAGCACGGTGCCTGCACCGGTGTGGATGCCGATGGCCAGGCAGCCGGGCACCGAGTGGTTCACCGCGAAGTATTCGCACTCGAACACGCCGTGGGCAGAGCTCTGCCCCTCGGCGACCTCGACGAGCTTCGGCGACAGCCGGTGTTCGCGACACTTCTCGGCGATCAGCGCGAGCGTGAACTTCGAACCGACCACCGGAATGTCGGCGCGCAGTTTGAGCAGAAACGGGATCGCGCCGATGTGGTCCTCGTGGCCGTGGGTGACGACGAGGGCCTCCACGTCGTCGAGGCGACCCTCGATGTGCCGCAGGTCGGGCAGGATCAGGTCGACACCCGGCTCGTCATGGGTGGGGAACAGTACCCCGCAGTCGACGATCAACAGCCGGCCGAGATGCTCGAAAACGGTCATGTTGCGGCCGATTTCGTTGATGCCGCCCAGCGCGGTCACGCGCAGGGCACCCGGGGCCAGGGGCCCGGGGGCGACGAGTTCCGATTCCACCGACGGTCCCGCTACCGAAGCACCGCGGCGGCGCGCAGATCAGCGGCCAGCGCCTCGAGTTGGTCGTCGGTGGCGGGCACCTGCGGCAGGCGCGGGTCGCCCACCTCGAAACCCTGCAGCCGCAACGCCGCCTTGGACAGCGTGACGCCGCCGAGCCGGGACTGCGCCTCCGAGAGCGGGCCGAGCGTCACGTTGATCTTGCGGGCCGTCGCGACGTCACCGGAGGCGAACGCGGACAACATGTCCCGCAGTTGGCCCGCGGCCACGTGACCCCACACGCTGATGAAACCGATCGCGCCCATCGCCAGCCAGGGCAGGTTGAGCGCATCGTCGCCGGAGTAGTAGGCCAGGCCGGTCTCGGCGATGATCTGGCCGCCGCCGGGGAGATCGCCCTTGGCGTCCTTGATCGCGACGATGTTGGGGTGCTTCGCCAGGGTGCGTATGGTGTCCCACTCGATCGGAACCACCGACCGGGGCGGGATGTCGTAGAGGATCACCGGAAGATCCGTCGCATCGGCGACGGCGGTGAAGTGTGCCAGCAGCCCGGCCTGCGGCGGACGGGAGTAGTACGGGGTCACCACGAGCAGACCGTGCGCGCCCTCGGCGGCCGCGGCCTTGGCGAGGTGGATGCTGTGGGCGGTGTCGTAGGTGCCGGCGCCTGCGATGACGCGGGCGCGGTCCCCCACTGCCTCGAGGACTGCGCGCAACAGCGCGATCTTCTCGTCGTCGGTGGTGGTTGGCGATTCACCGGTGGTGCCGGACAGCACCAGGCCGTCGCAGCCCGCGTCGACGAGGTGGGTGGCCAGCCGCGCAGCGGTGTCGGTGTCCAGGGAGCCGTCCGGCTTGAACGGAGTGACCATGGCCGTCAACAAGGTGCCCAGGCGGGCGGTGACGTCGAAGGCACTGGTGCTCACGGGCAACAAGATTACCCGGTCGCCTCACGCCTCCGTGGCCAGCGGGCTGGTCGCGACCTCGCTGCCGTCGGACAGCACGGTGATCTCGAAGTCGGAGAACACCTGGGGCGCCACCCCGACGAGCTGACGCAGACACTCGATGGCCAGCCGCCGGATCTCGACGTCGGCGTGTTCGCTGGCCCGCATCGCGATGAAGTGCCGCCACGCCCGGTAGTTCCCGGTGACGACGATGCGGGTCTCGGTGGCGTTGGGCAGCACCGCCCGCGCGGCCTGCCGGGCCTGCTTGCGCCGCAGCGTCGCGTTGGGCGCGTCGGCGAACCTCTCCTCGAGGCGGGTGAGCAACTCGGCGTACGCCGCGCGACTGGCGTCGGCCGCATCGGTGAAGATCCGCGTCAGCTCGGGGTCGTCCTCGACTCCAGGTGGAGCGACGACCTGAGCGTCGTGCTCGGGCACGAAGCGCTGCGACAGCTGCGAGTACGAGAAGTGCCGGTGCCGGATCAGCTCGTGCGTGCAGGACCGGGAGATTCCGGTGACGTAGAACGACACCGATGCGTGCTCGAGTACCGAGAAGTGTCCGACGTCGATGATGTGCCGCAGGTAGGCGGCATTGGTGGCGGTCCGCGGGTTGGGCTTGGACCAGCTCTGGTAGCAGGCGCGGCCGGCGAACTCCAGCAGGGCGGGGCCGCCGTCGGCGTCAGTGCTCCACGGCACGTCCTGCGGCGCGGTGAACTCCGTCTTGGCGATCAGCTGCACGCGCAGCGGCGCGATCTCGGCCACCGGCGAAGCCTAGCGCGCACGGCGCGGGCGTCGGCCGCGGCGGCGTCAGTCGGTCAGCACCCCGGCCCGGCGCAGGGCCGCGGAGATGAGCTCGAAGTCGATCGCGGCGTGAGCCCGGGCGATCGGTCCCCATCGCGCCATCCTGACCGTCAGCGCGTTGTCGATCGTGCTGGTGCTGTTCTTCATCGGGCAGATCGGCCTGATCTCGTCGCTGGTGAATTTCGGTGCGCTGTTCGCGTTCTGCCTGCTGCACGTCTCCGTGGCGTGGTACTACCTGGGGCGGAAGAAGTCCAAGAATTACCTGCTGCACCTGGTCGTGCCCGCGCTGGGCTTCGTGATCATCGCCTACGTGCTGTTCGACGCCGACTCCCTGGCCAAGATCGGCGGCATCGTGTGGCTGGTGATCGGCGGAGGTGTCTACATCGTCAACCGGGCACGCGGCGTGAGCGCAGGGCCGTCGCCGGATCACGCGGCAATCCCCGCACAGACGCGCTGATCATCCTCGAGGCCGGTGAGGGGCTTCCAGGCGGCGGTGCTCGACCCGGTCGCCGCCGGCCCGTTTGGCCCGGTACATCGCGGCGTCGGCGATGTCGATGAGTTGATCGAGGAACTCCGGGCGAGCGGCCACCTCGTCCTCGATCGCCGCAGTGCACGTGCCGAGGCTGGCGGTGATCCCGAACGGCAGCCGGGCAACACCCTGGCAGATGGCGTCGGTGGTCGCCGAGTGGTCGGCCGCCGCTTCGGCGTCCGCGATGACGAACTCCTCACCTCCGAGACGGCCCAGAACCGCTGTCGGACTGCAGGTTGCCCTCAGCAGTTCGCCGACCTCGGCGAGTGCCTGGTCGCCGACCGCGTGACCGCGTGAATCGTTGAGACCCTTGAAGTCGTCCAGGTCGATCATCGTGACGTTCACGCCGGTGCCGGTCCGCTGTCCGGCGATCATCTCGTTCGCGGCGTGGTAGAACGAGCGGCGGTTGAGGAGACCGGTTAGCGGGTCGCGACCGGATTCGGCCAGATCGGCGTGGAGTGAATGCACCAGCGAGTAGATGCCGAACGGCACTCCGATGTTGAGTGTGGCCACCGTGACCACGGCAGCGACGGTCACCGCGACGTCACCGGTATCGGCGATCAGGCGCCAGGCGGTGATCACCGCACACACGGCGGCGACGCCGAGGTTCGCCAGCACGTCGACCAGGGTGTGGAAGTACGCGAGATAACCGCCCAGCACCGCGAACACCACGCAGCCCATCAGGCCCGCATAGGCATAGGACATCGACAATGCGCCTGCGGCGATGCAGCCGCAGCAGACAACGTTGAAAATGCGGGACTGGACGCGGGTCGGCCACCCGAGCAACCACACCGTCGACACCGCAATCGCGCAGATGCCGGCCGCGACCGCGACTGCCCTGGTCACCGGGGTGGCCGGGCCGGCCGGGCTGGCGAGCAGCACCACGGGCAGCCCGGCCAGTACCCAGGTGAACGCGAATATCGCGTAACGCCAGCTTCTTTCGAGGCCGCGGTCGCGCAGGTACGTGCTGAACGAGTCGAATCGGCCAGCTTGTCGCCACCACCCGGACATGCAGGGTCCCGTCGTGTTCGTCCCGGTCACTGTTTGTTCACGCCGCCAGGTGAATTGTGCCCGCCCGCGCTCCTGCCGGCACCACGGGGTGCCGGATCACCCGAGGGCGTCCCGCACGCTCGAGGTGAGGTCGCCGCGCTCGCCGACTGTCACGTCGCCGAGCCCCAGCCAGCCGGCCATCGACGTCAGCTCGCCGACCAGCGGTTCGGCGATCTGACGCGGGTCCTCGCCGGGTTCGCTGAAGGCGCCCACCACCTGGAGGGCAGCGGCGGCCCGGTCGGCCTTGAGGTCCACCCGACCGACCAGCCGGCCGTCCATCAGGAACGGCCACACGTAGTAGCCGAACTGCCGCTTCGGCGCCGGCGTGTAGATCTCGATGCGGTAGTGGAAGCCGAAGAGCCGCTCCACGCGGGGCCGGAAGAAGATCAAGGGGTCGAACGGGCACAGCAGCGCGGTGCCCCGGTCGCGGCGCGGCACGGTCTGGCCCGCGCGCAGGTAGGCCGTCGCGGCCCAGCCGTCCACCTGCACCGGCTCGATCTCGCCGTCGGCCACCAACTCGGCGATCGCCGGCTTGACCTGCCGGGCGCCGAGCCGGAAGTAGTCCCGCAGGTCGGCCTCGGTGGCCACGCCCAGCGCCGTGGCGGCCCGCAGCGTGAGTTCGCGGACGGCCTGAGTCTCGTCCACGTGCCGCGCCACCACCTCGGGGGGCAGCACCCGTTCGGTGAGGTCGTAGTGGCGCGCGAAACCGATGCGCGTGGCGGTGGTCAACACCCCGGACGACCACAGCGCCTCGGCCACCCATTTGGTGTCGCTGCGGTCCCACCACGGGCCTTTGCGCCCCCGCGGTTCGGATTCCAGATGGGCCTCGATCTGCCCCGCGGTGGCCGGTCCGAGTTCGGCGACGGCCGCAACGATGTCCTCGGCGAGCTTGGCGTTGCGCTTGACGATCTCGGTGCCCCACCGGCCGTGCGAGTACTCCCCCATCCGCCAACGCATCAGCGGCCAGTCGTCGACGGCCATCAGGGCCGCCTCGTGGGCCCAGTATTCGACGAGCAGCCGGGGTGAACGCGCCGAATGGCTCCACGCCGCCCGGTCGAGGAGGTCGCGGTCGTAGGGGCCGAGCCGGCTGAACACCGGCGCGTAGTGGGCGCGGACCGACACCGACACCGAATCGAGTTGCAACACCTGGATCCGGGCGATCAGCCGCTTGAGGTGGGCACGGGTGACGGGGCCTGCCGGCTTGGCCTCGGTGAGCCCCTGGGCGGCCACGGCCACCCGCCGCGCCTGGGCGCCGGTGATGCGGCTCAGCGAAACCATCGACACATCGTCGCCTACCGCACCGACAGAATGCGGTCGAAGATCATCGCGGTGACGTTGTCGATCGGTGTGCCGTCGCCGTCTGCCTTCGCGCGCAGCGCAGCGCCTTCCCACGCGTCCACGATCAACTGCGCCGCTGCCCCGGCGTCGAGTCCGGAGACGATCTCGCCGGCCTGCTGCCCGTCGCGGATGGCCCCGGCGAGCAGCGCGCACCACCGCGCAAGGGCGGCGGAGGCCGCCGCGGTGACCTCGGGTGCGGCCGACGGCGACTCGGCCGCGAAGTTGCCGAACATGCAGCCACGCCGATAGCCGTACGCGGCGAGGTCTGCGTGCAGGTGATCGATGTGGTTGCGGATGCGCTGCAGCGGCGCCACCCCCGGTTCGGCGAGCATGTCGAGCCGTCGGCTCGCGGCGTACCGGTTCAGCGCCTCGATGGCGAGCGCTTCCTTGCTCGGGAAGTGGTTGTAGAACGACCCTTTCGGCGCCTCGGCGGCTGCCGCGATGGCCGCCACGCCCGTGGCGGCGTATCCGCCGGCGTGCAGCAGATCGAATCCGGCGTCCAGCAGCGCGTCCCGCAGACTGGGTTTCGGCACCGTCGTCCTCAGCGGATCGTCACGTCGTCGATGTCGATCGACACCGTGATCGGTTCGGGCACTTTCCCGCCGTTCTCGTCACGGGGATGCACGACACGCTTGAGCGGCAGCACGATGCCGTCGAACTCGCGATGCTCGTCCATGTAATGCGCCGCGGGTGACCCGCCCGCGATGTCGACCTGGTAGTCGCGTCGCCGCAACAAGCCGTCGCTGTCGACGTAGAGCACCTGGTCGGCGCTGTGCGTGGCGATGCTGTCGGGGTAGCGCACGCCCAGCCTGCGCCACGTCTGCCCGTCCTCGTCCCAGTCGCCGAGTTCCTCGGTCTGCACACCGGGGAAGGTCAGCGAATACGGTTCGGACAGGTAGGTCCACATCGCGTACCCGGCGAAGTACGCCAGCTGCAACGGGGACCACGGAGTCACCAGCGTGTGTCCGGCGAACGACGCGCGGGGATCGGGCAGGGCCTGCACCACCGCGTGCGCGTCGTCGTCGTGTTCGATGAGCACCCGGCCGGGCGTGTACATCGACCGCAGTCCGCGCTCGGGCAGCGGCCGGTGCCACGTGCGCTGTTCCTGCACCCGGATCTCGACCGTCGAGTCCTCGAGGATGCCGTCCACGTTCTTGAGCGACCACAGCACACCGCCGACGATCTGGTGAATCGCGATGGTGTCGACCTGCTGCCAGCGGGCCAGCCCGCCGTAGGCGCCCAGCACCTCGTCGAGAAGTTTCATCAGATCTCCTTCGGTCGCGCCAACCGCGGAATGCGACCGGTCGTCTTACCGCCCAACACCTCGACGTCGCTGCGCATTCCACCCAGCCTTACGCGCTGTTGCGCACGTAGCTCGAGAACCGGTAGCGCAGCCCCGACGCGCTGTCCTGCCAGTCCTCTGCGACGCCGACCCAGCGCTCGTCGAGGACGGGCGCCAACGCATCGTCGTCCTCCCTGCGCAGGTCGATGTCGATCTCGGTGACCTCGCACCGTGTCGCCAGCGGCAACGCCAGCCCGTAGATTTCCGACCCGCCGATCACCCACGCGCCGTCGAGCGGTGCGTCCTCGAGTCGGGTCACCGTCTGCGCTCCCTGCGCCGTGTAGTCGGCATGCCGGGTGAGTACGACATTCTCCCGGCCCGGCAACGGCCGGAACTTCGCAGGCAGCGAGTCCCACGTCCGGCGCCCCATGATCACGGTGTGGCCCATGGTGAGGTCCTTGAACCGCGCCATGTCCTCGGGCAGCCGCCAGGGAATGCCGTTGGCGCGACCGATGACGCCGGAGGAGGACTGCGCCCAGATGAGGCTCAAGGTCATACCGCGACCGGGGCTTTGATCGCCGGGTGCGGGTCGTAGTTCTTGACGATGACGTCCTCGTAGGTGTAGTCGAAGATCGAATCACGATCGGCCAGAACGAGTTCCGGGTAGGGCCGGGGTTCGCGGGAGAGTTGCTCGGCGACCTGCTCGACGTGGTTGTCGTAGATGTGACAGTCCCCTCCGGTCCAGATGAACTCCCCCACGGCCAGCCCGGCCTGTGCGGCCATCATGTGGGTCAGCAGCGCGTAGCTGGCGATGTTGAACGGGACGCCGAGGAACAGGTCGGCGCTGCGCTGGTAGAGCTGGCAGCTCAGCCGGCCCTCGGCGACGTAGAACTGGAAGAACGCATGACATGGCGGCAGCGCCATCTGCGGGATCTCACCGCTGACGTTGGCCGACGGCGTCGGCCACGCTGGAGCATCTCGAGATCGCTGAGCCCATGTCTCGTGACGACGACCGCCACTCGTAGACGATCGACTTGGTGTGCACCTTCTTGGTGGTGATCAAGGGGAACCCGGCGCGCAGGTCGTAGCGCATCTGGTGCCCGAAAAGGCTGCGCGTGCCGGTGCCGGTGCGGTCGGATTTGGCGGTTCCGTGCTCGAGCACCAGGCGCAGGAGGTCCTCGTAGGGCGTGGGGATCGGCACGCGCCCAGCTTACGTGGGGCGACCCGGAGTAGAACGGAACCCATGCCGAGGATCACCGACACTGTCACCACCGCTGACGGCTCCTGCCCGGTCAGCCTGCACACCCCCGACGGCGCCGGGCCGTGGCCCGGCATCGTCATGTATCCCGACGCCGGTGGGGCCCGGCCGACGTTCCGCGCGATGGCCGACAAGCTGGCCGAGTACGGGTACGCGGTGCTGGTGCCCGACGTCTACTACCGCGACGGAGACTGGGCGCCGTTCTCCATGGCCACGGTCTTCGAGGACACGGCCGAACGCACTCGGCTGTTCGGGATGATCGCCAAGGTGACCCCGGAGATCATGGCCACCGATGCGCAGGCCTTCTTCGACTACCTGGCAGCCCGCCCGGAGGTCAGCGGATCCTCGTTCGGTACCACGGGGTATTGCATGGGTGGGCGGACGTCGCTCGTGGTCGCGGGCCGGCTGCCCGATCGGGTGGCGGCGGCGATGTCGTTTCACGGCGGCGGCCTGGTCACCGACGATTCGTCGAGCCCCCACCTGATGGCCGATCAGATCTCCGCCGCCGTCTACCTCGCCGCGGCCAAGAACGACCGCTCCTTCACCGTCGCCGACGGCGAGACGCTCGACAAGGCGCTCACCGCTGCCGGTGTCGAGCACACCGTCGAGTTCTATGACGCCTTCCACGGCTTCGCGGTGCCGGACAACGGTCCCTACGACGAACCCGCGGCGCGGCGACACTGGGAGGCCATGCGGTCGTTCTTCGACGCTCACCTAGGCTGAGCAGCGTGTATGACCAGACCTTCAGCGAATCGGCCGCCAGCGAGCACGGGACGCGGATCGACCCGGTGCTCGCGCGCAGTTGGCTGCTCGTCAACGGCGCTTCCTACGAGCGGTTCGGTCCGGCGGTCGAATCCCGGGCCGACATCATCGTGCTCGACATCGAAGACGCGGTCGCCCCGAAGGACAAGGCCGCGGCCCGGGAGAACGTCACGCGCTGGCTCGCCGAGGGCCACGACGACTGGGTGCGGGTCAACGGTTTCGGCACCGAATGGTGGGCCGGCGACCTCGAGATGCTGGCCGGCACGTCGGTCGGCGGCGTGATGCTCGCGATGGTGGAGTCGGTCGACCACGTCACCGAGACCGCCAAACGGCTGCCGAACGTGCCGATCGTCGCGCTGGTGGAGACGGCGCGGGGACTGGAACGCATCACCGAGATCGCCTCGGCGAAGGGCACTTTCCGGCTGGCGTTCGGCATCGGCGACTTCCGCCGCGACACCGGTTTCGGCGACAATCCGACCACGCTGGCCTATGCGCGGTCGCGGTTCACCATCGCGGCGAAGGCTGCCCACCTGCCCGGCGCGATCGACGGTCCGACCGTCGGGTCGAGCGCGCTACGGCTCAGCGAGGCGACGGCGGTCTCCGCCGAATTCGGTATGAGCGGCAAGATCTGCCTGACACCGGACCAGTGTCCGACGGTCAACGAAGGTCTGTCACCGTCGGTCGAGGAGATCAGCTGGGCAAAGGAGTTCCTCGTCGAATTCGAGCGGGACGGGGGCGAGATCCGCAACGGCTCGGATCTGCCGCGGATTGCGCGGGCCAACAAGATCCTCGACCTGGCCCGGTCGTACGGCATCGAACCGTCGCACTTCGACGACGTCGACGACCCGGTGCACATCCCTGCACCGTCGGACACCTACCACTACTGACCGTGCGCGGCGCGGTGACGTGAGTGCAGGAAGGTCCGCACGCCCCGCAGGATGCCGCGCGCCGCGTACACGCCGGACAGGATCGACAGCACGATCAGCACGATGAACATCACCAGCCAGTTCGTCCGGCCATGGTCGACGTTCCACCACACGAGGGTGAACAAGACGGCGCACACGAAGACGACGATGTCGCGCCAGTTGCCCTCGTAGGACGCGGCGAGCTGGCGCAGTTGGCGGTTCTTGTGCACGGCGGCGATCAGGTCATCGACGCGCATGTCGATGATGCGCTGCAGTTCGGCGCGCCGCTGAACCTGGTCTTCGGGGATGCGTGCCAGTAGGTCCATGTCTTTGACGATCAGGCCTTGGACGTCGGGCCCCTTGAAATTCCCCGCGGCCATTCCGAGGAGTGCGCCGCCGGCGATCGGAGCTCCGGCGAGGGCGATGTCGGCGATACCGGGCATGAGGCTCCTTGTGTCAGTACGTCAGCGTCGCAGCAAGTGTGCCGCCCCGCCGGTGGGCGCGCTGACGAACGGCCGCATCACATGAGCGTGGCGGACCGTCTCGGAATCCAGCGGCCGCGACCACTCGGCTGCGCACGTCCCGCGCCTCGCCAGGCCGCTTTATGGGTGACTTACCTTTTCTGGCAAGCAAGCGGGCTCGAGTACACCCAAGGTCATCGCACAACCTCTATCGGGTGGTACGCCGAGACCGTGCTATTTCATGGTGGCCAGGTTGTGCCACAAATTCCTGAGACTGTCTGTTCCCCCGAAGAGGGTCGTGAAGTGGGTCGAGTCGATCAGCACGATGTCGCCCGCGCGTTGACCGTTCGGTGGCATCCAGATCAGCGCGTTGAATTCGCTGTTGCCTTCGGCGGTGAACGGATGTGGCCGGTTGGGGTCGACGCGCTGTTTCCCGAGGACCCTCAGTGTGTCGCTTTCCGGGGCGGTGAGTTCGTAGTGCGGTAGGTGCGGGTGAAAGTTGAACGTGGTGACGTTGTCGAGAAGCCGGGCGTTGTCCAGATCTCGGATCGCTGTCAGCGGCGCGATGTCCTTGGTGCCCTCCACGACGGCGGGCCGCAACCCCCAGATGTTGTGCACTGGCACGTCGAGCGCCCGCATCAGCGATCGGGTGTACTGGCTGAACCGTTGCTGCCGCGGCACGAGCCGGTCGCCGTGGTGCAGGTACTCGACCTGGCGCTGCTCGTAGTCGTCGGTGAAACCGACGTCATGATGGGGGGCCAGCAGCAGACAGGTGCCCTCACGTTTCAGCCACTCGGCGATCGCCGCGATCTCCTCCGGTCCGGCTTCCTGTTCGCCGATCAGATGGTCGAGCCCGAACACCATCAGCGTGTCGGTGTCGGCCAGAATTCGTTCGTCGATCGGTAGCTTGTAGCCGGCCTGATCGATGCGCTGGTAGACGGCGACCGGGTGCCCTGTCGCCTCACCGGCGAGTTCCTGGAAAGCCACGGCGGACCGGTGGAACAGCTCCAGCGTGCCCGCAACGCCCTGGAGGAAGTTGGCGGCGTTGTACTCCTCGGTCTCATAGGCCGGCCACAGAACATTTCGCACCTCGGTCATGGTGGAGAAGCGGTTCTCGATGAGCGCCGGATCCCGTTGTGCCTCCCAGGGATAGCTCCACGTCCAGTAGATGCTGATACGGCGGCCACCGGCGTGGGCGCGCGGGACGTGGTTCTGGTTATAGGTCCGTGGTGGCAGAGGCACTGTGCTCATGGTCGATCCTTCAGTTGCCGAGTGAGACCAGATAACGCATGGCGTTCAACCCCGGCAGGAAGAAATACGCTCCACCGGTCAACGTGGTGAACGCCGGAATTCCCTTGTGAACCTTGCGGATCGGCCGCTTCGGCACGGTGAAGTCCAGCGTCCCGTCCTGGGTCCCGGTGATGGGGTCGTGCTCGTTGCCCAATTCGTGAAACCTCTTGTCGTTGATCCACACGTTCTGGGCGAACTCGAACTGCCGCACGAGGTCGGCGCAGATGATGAACGCGGCGATGCCGCGCTCCACCCCGTCGTCCGGTTCCCCCTCCGGCAGCGCCGGTCCATACGTCGCGCCGCGGCGGATCATGCGCCGACGGTTCATGTAGTGCGCGGTGTCCCGGGGATTCAACCGACGCGCGTGTGAGCCGAGTGGACACGCATATCCGAACGGATCCATCTCTTTGTAGTTGAAGTCATTGTTGCGCATCGGGTCTGCGCCGAGCTCAGGATCATCCTTGTCTGGCGCCAGCACGAGGGGCGCGCCGCTGCGCCACCGCCCCATGAACTTCGCGGCCAACAGCTCCTGCTCCTCCGGCGTCTCCGCGTTGTCCAGTAGATAGTCACGGAACGCTCCGACGTGTTCCTGCAGGCGGCGGTACGCCATGTAGCTGCCGTTACGCGACAGCACTTGCGGCTCAGGCAGATTGGTCACCGGCCCGTTCTCGTCCGGGTAACCGAGAATGAACTCACCCGGTTCAAGCGCGGCGCCGGAGCCCGGTGTCGGCTCTTCTCCAGAGCCCTTCATCACCGGCTGCGACAAGCGGTCCCGGAACCCGAAGTGGTCGTGGGCGTAGTTGAACGGCGGTGTTGCGTTCAGGTCGAGGAACGACAGGCTGCGCACGCCATCGGTGCGGGCCAGCAACTTGTCGTGCTCGTCGATGGACCGCCGGCACTGCTCATCGGTGCGCGAGAACAAGATCGCGATCGCGTGCAGGTCGTCGCCGGCCAGGCCGCCGACCCAGTGCCGCGGTGCGCTGGCGCCGGTGTCCCCGAGAATGTCCGCACGGGCAGCCATCCCTGTGCGGAACTCCCCTGGGAAGGTCTGCAGCGACTCGTCGGGCACGCCGAGCGCGCGCAGGCCATTCCACGTGAACGCGAGAGTTACCCAGCGGTCGGACTCGTCCATCGTGGCAGTCGCGTCCGTGGCGGATTGCGTCTTGTCCAGCAGCGCGGAGAGCCACGCCCGTCCGCCGTCGGCGGTGTCGAAGGTCAGGAACTCATAGCGTCCCGTGATGGCGGGTGTGCGCGTCAGCAGGATGTGCTGGATGTCGTCGAATTCAAGCACGGGTACCGGTCACTGCATCTGGTCGAGCATTTCCGAGAAGGCCGCCTTCAGCCGCAGTGCCTTCTTGATTTCGTCGGCGGTCACATACGGATATTCGCCGTATTCGAGGAAGCTGGGTACCTGGTGGTCGCGAACGAACTTGATGAATGCGTCAGGGTTCTCCTTCCAATCCTCCGGGAACCCTTCGAGTTGGGTGAAGATGGTGGTGATGCCGGTTGCGCTGAACAGTTGCACCGCGTCCTCTGTGTACTTGTCGAAGTCGGTGTCGAAGATGCCCATGTATTGGAAGTGCAAGCCGGAACCGACATCGAACAGATTCCAGCGCAGGTAGTGCAACTTCAACGGCGCCAGGGCCTCCGGACTGGCTGCGATGGTCTCCTCGATGGTCTTCCCATACGCGCGGACCACGTCCTCGCGACCCTCTTTGACCTTTGCGATGATCGAGAATCCGTGACACGCGGGAGTGCGCGGGAAGATCGGCCCGTACCGTCCCTGCTCTTCTTCGAAATATCCCTCTTTCGGGATCGCCATCGCCGCTGGCTTGGTCCAGTCATCATCAGTCGCAGGCATCCTCATCCTCCCCGTCGACAGCGACGCTACGCCTCATCGTCGCCGTGAATACCGCCTTTTGGCACCTGCCTCGAGAGGGATGTGCTGCCCTGAAGGAGGTGACGCAGTCGTCCGCTTCTCGAGCACAACGCAGCGGCGCCGGACGACATCGCCGACCGTATACAGCTTGGCCTCGTCGGCCGTCTCGGTCACTCGCCCATCAGCTTCGCTGCGACCGTCGCGCCAAGGTTCCAGCATGCCTCCAGGTCGGCCTTCGTCGGCTTGCCGGACACGATGACCGTCTCTGCGGCGCGCTCCCACCCCAACCCGGCGGTGATCCCGTCGACCGCCCGCTCGGCCCCCTCGGTGCCCTCGTTGCCGTGCAGCCAGAATCCGAACGGCCGTCCGCGAGTGGAATCGAGCAGCTGGTAGTAGCTCTGGTCGAACGCGTGCTTGAGCGCGCCGGAGATGTAACCGAGGTTCGCAGGGCTGCCCAGCAGGTAGCCGTCGGCTTGCAGCATCTCCACCGGCGAGACGGTCAGCGCCGGTCGCCGCAGCACGTCGACACCCACGATCTCCGGGTCGGTCGCGCCGGCGATGACCGCGTCGAGCATCTCGTGACAGTGCGGCGACGGGGTGTGGTGGACGATGAGCAGCGTCCTGCTCATCGTGTCGCCTCCTGCATCTGCACGGCTTTCTTCATGGTCTCCCGGGCGCGGCTGCGATCCCCGGCGTAGTCGTAGGCGCGGGCCAACCGGTACCAGCGCCGCCAGTCGTCGGGGTCGGCCTCCACTTCCTCCCGGACCGTGGCGAACAGCGCGTCGGCGGCGTCGCGGCTGATCCGACCGGAGGGCCTCCGCGGCAGGTCGCTGACGTCGAGTTCCATGCCCTGCTCGCGCGCGAGCCGCGCCAGCCGCTGATGCGCCAGACCGGCACGCAACGTGGCGATCATCGCCCAGGCGCCGACGACGGGCAGGATCAGGATCGCCGCGCCGAGTCCGATGGCGGCCGCCTCGCCGGACCGGATGAGGATGATCGCCGCCCTGCCGAGCAGCACGAAGTAGACCACGAGCGCGACGCACATGAAGCCGATCAGCAGCTGGGTGCGCAGCGCGCGGGACCCTTCGCTCATGTCAGGTCGAGCAGCGGTTCGAGACCCACAGTGAGGCCCGGGAAGTCGCGGATCTTGCGCACGGCCAGCAGCACACCCGGGACGAACGACGTGCGGTCGATGCTGTCGTGCCGGATGGTGAGCGTCTCGCCCTGAGTGCCGAAGAGGACTTCCTGGTGGGCGACGAGGCCGGCGAGCCGGACCGAGTGCACCGGGATGCCGTCGACATCGGCGCCGCGCGCCCCCTCGAGTCCGGTGCTGGTGGCATCCGGATTGGGTGGCATGCCTTTTCGCGCTTCGGCGATGAGCTTGGCGGTGCGCGCAGCCGTCCCCGACGGCGCATCGGCCTTGTGCGGATGGTGCAGTTCGATGACCTCGACGGACTCGAAGTGCTTTGCGGCCTGCTGGGCGAAATGCATCGACAGCACCGCGCCGATCGCGAAGTTGGGGGCGATCAGCACGGAGACGTCCGGCTTGGCGGCGAGCCATTCCCTAACCTGGTCGAGCCGCTCGTCGGTGAAGCCGGTGGTGCCGACGACGGCGTGAATGCCGTTGTCGATCAGGAACTTCAGGTTGTCCATGACGACGCTGGGGTGGGTGAAGTCGATGACGACCTCGGTGCCGCTGTCGGTGAGGGCCGACAGCGAATCGCCGGCGTCCACGCCGGTGGTGAACTCCAGGTCGTCGGCGGCCTCGACCGCCGCGACCATGGTGGCGCCGACCTTGCCCTTGGCTCCCAGCACTCCGACTCGCATGCGCTGAGCCTAAACCAGCGCCGCGTCGGCTCGGTTTGGCGATCGCCACTCGCGCGGCCTCCGCAGACCGTCGAGCCGCCCGGTCGAGATCCGCCTTTCAGTGTTGAGTGAGCTTCCAAATCTCTTTTGCCACTTCCGTTTCTGCTGTCACTTTTGGCGGTGGAGTTGTCAGTGGTTCGAACTAGTGTTCGATGCATGGGTGAAGTCGCGAGCGCGGTGGAGGCGATCCGGTCGCAGATCGCGATGCTGCACGACACCTGCGACACCCTGTCCCACCGCGAGCTCGTCGAGCTGCTGACGGAGCTGACGACCGTGCTGCGCGCCGTGCCCGCCCTGGAACATCGCGTGCTCGCGAAGCTGGTGACGGAGACCGAGCCGCGCCGGCTCGGCGAGGCGTCGTGGAAGAAGGTGCTCACCACCGCGCTGCGGGTCTCGGAGACCGAAGCCAAACGACGATTGGCTCACGCCGCGGCGCTGGGTCCACGGCAGTCGATGACCGGGGAGCCGCTGGCGCCGCTGTGGGAGGCCACCGCTGCCGCCCAAGCCCGTGGTGCGCTGGACGCCGAACACGTCAAAGTGATCGCCACGTTCCACGACAAGCTCCCTTCGTGGGTCGATGTGGACACCCGCGCCTCCGCCGACCGCCAACTCGCCACCCTGGGCGCCGGGTTGGCCCCCGAGGACTTGAAGAAGGCCGCGAACCGGCTGGCCACCATGATCGATCAGGACGGCCCCGCACCCACCGACGCCGAACGCGCCCGCAAACGAGGCGTCACGTTAGGCGAGCAGCAAGCCGACGGGATGAGCAAGCTCTCCGGCTGGATCACCCCGGAATTTCGGGCCGTCTACGAAGCCGTCGAGGCCAAACTCGCCGCGCCGGGAATGTGCAACCCCGACGACGAGACACCATGTGTGGACAGCCACCCCGACGACACTCAACGCCGCGCCGACACCCGCAGCCCGGCGCAGCGCCGCCACGACGCCTGGCTGGCCGTCGGCCGGATAGCGCTGATCTCGGGTGAGCTGGGCCAGCACAACGGATTACCCGTCACCGTCATCGTGTCGACGACCTTGCAGGAGTTGGAAAAGGGTGCGGGGGTGGCGGTCACCGGCGGCGGCAGCTTGCTGCCGATGGGCGATCTGATCCGGATGGCCTCGCACGCGTTCCACTATCTGGCGGTGTTCGACCAGCACACCAGCCAAGCCTTGTATCTGGGCCACACCAAGCGAATCGCCTCCCCGGCGCAGCGGATCGTGCTGCATGCCCGCGATCGGGGCTGCACACGGCCGGGCTGCACCGTGCCCGGCTACTGGACCCAGGTCCATCACGTCACCGACTGGAAGAACGGCGGCGCCACCGACGTCAACGACCTCACCCTGGCCTGCGGCCCCGAGAACCGGATGATCGAGCACACCGACTGGGACACCCGCAAAAACCGCCGAGGCCAGATCGAATGGGTACCCCCACCCGACCTCGACACCGGCCAACACCGCGTCAACGGCTACCACCACCCCGAACGCCACCTCCTCCCCGAAGACGACCAAGGACCGTAGCGGCACGGTTACGCTCGGCTGCATGAACGTCAACGTTCCCGCCCTCGTCGCGGCCGGTGCCGTGGCATCCGCGTGCGTCCTGGCAGCGCCGGCAGGTGCAGCCCCGAGCTACGGCAGCAACGGTGTGTTCGGGGTGACCACCCAACCGCGCGACGGCTGGGCCACGACGTTCATCCCGCCGGGGCGCTACCGGGTGGACCAGTCACCCAGCATGCAGCCCTACCAGAGTCCGCCCGGGTTCTGGCTGCGGTGCCGCGACTTCCCTTGTGCTGGAACATCTCCCGGGAACATCGTCGGTAACGGGGATGCGCTGCGCGATTCGCCGACGTTCGTCGACATTCTGCCGACCGACGTCGCGATCGCTTTGCACAACGTCACGCTCACCCCCGCCTGACCGCCAGCGCCGGATCGAAGGTCGCCCGCGCGGCGACCGACGCGGCCGCGGCGGCCACCACGGCACCGGCGTCGCCGTCTCGACCCTTCGCGAAGACGATCTCCGCGCTGTCTTCTCCGTCGCGGTGTGCCATCAGGTAGTCGTAGAGCAACCAGTCGAGCGCGCACGCCACGTCATAGGGGTCGGCGTCGGGGTGCGCCGCAGCCGATGTCACCGCCCGCATCGACTCGATGTGTTCCGTGCGCGCCGCATCCTTGTTGGTGCCCGAACTGTCGAACAGCAGCATCGCCAGCGTCAACGGCAGCCGCGCGCCCGACTCGGTGCGCACCACCCAGCGGCTGCCCTTCCACGGCCGTACCGGGTCGACGTGCACCATCTCGCCGTAGCCGCCGACGACACCGGGTGCCGGCTCCTGCAACTCATCCTCCAACGGCACCGGGCCCAGCATGTCCAACGGCTGGCGGGCCAGGATCGACATCAGCACCGCCGTCCCGATGATCCGGCCGGCCCGGGAGTCGGGCTGCTCGCCGAAAAGGTCGACCGCCCGCGCGTAGTCCAGGCACGCGTCGTCCAGGCTGCGGTACAGCTGCGCGAGGTCCTCCCGGTCCTGCGGCGTGGGCCGCCGGCCCCCGCCCAGCAGTTCCCCGAACCGCCGCGCAGCGTCGATCATCGCGTCGTCGAGCGCCGAGAGATGCGTCGCCGCCAAGCGGTCCGGTTCATCGTCGTCACCGACGAGGACGGCCAGCGTGGTCGGCAGTCCGGCGGCGGTAGCCCAGTGGAACCCGATCTGGTTGTCCTGCTGAATGATCCGGGGCCTCACGAACGCCGCCACAGCATCACGCGGTTGTTGCCCGAATCCGCCACCGCGAGCAGGCTTCCGTGCAAGCTCAGACCGTACGGCCAGCACAGCGTGTCGCGGCCGACCAGCGCCCACCGGTTCTCGCCATTCGACGCGAAGTCGGGTTGTGCCAGCACATGGTCGGCGGGCCGACCACCGAGCGGCTCCTCCGGCAGCCCGTCCCACATCAGGATGCGGTTGTTGGCCGTGTCGGCGACCACGAGAAGTTCGCCGTCCACATCCACCGCGTAGGGGAACCGGAACCGGTCACCGGTGTGCGGACCGTAGGGCCACTCCTGCGCGGTCACGAAATCCGGCTGTCCCAGGACCGAATTCGCCGACGCATCGGCAGCCGGGTGCGGCGTCCAGCCCAGCACGCGGTGATCACCCGCGTCGGCCACCAACAGCAGATCCGGCGTGCCGGCGATTGCGTGCGGCCAGCGGAAGCTCGCCGGTCCCGCCGCCGCACCACGGTTCTCCTCACGGCCACTCGGTGACGGTTGCCCGAGCACGATGTCGGCGACCTGTCCCGGCTCCGGCACACCGCCGCTGAATCCCAACACCCGCCGATTCCCTGTGTCGGCCACCCAGAACCGCCCGCCGAGCACCGCAAAGCCGAACGGCCAGTAGAACGTTCCCGCCGAGCACACACCGCCCGCGTTCGGTTCCACCGACGCGCTGTCGGGCTGACCCAGCACCACATCGGGGGCGACGTCGTCGGACTGCGGCACCGAGTTCCAGATCAGGATCCGATGATGCCAGGCGTCCGCCACGATTAACCGCCCGTCGACGATCGCGACGCCGGTCGGCAGGTTCATGCCGCGCTCGGGTCCGCGGCCACCCGCCGCACGGCCCTCGGTGCCCCCGTCAGGCTGACCGAGCACCACGTCGGCGGGCTGCTCGTCGGCCTGCGGCACACCGTGCCAGATGAGCACGCGGTGGTTGCCGGAGTCGGCGACCACGACATGGTTGTCATCGACGAAAACCCCGCGGGGAGAATACATCCACGACATGCTCGGCATCGCCTGCGGCAGCGCCAGCCCGCCGGGCGCGGGGGCGCCCAGCCACGTCAGCGGCCGCCACCCACCGCTGTGCTCATCGGCCAGTACCGCGGTGGGCACCCGCCCGGCGGGACGGCCGGCCACGGTGTGCCGCACCGTGTAGCGACTCATCGGCCCGTCCGAACCCAGACATCCCCGTCGTCGATCCGCAGCGGAAGCTGCTCGAGTTGCACGCCGGGAGCCGACATGCACTCCCCCGACGTCGCGTCGTAGCAGAAGCCGTGCCACGGGCATGTCAACGTGCCCGCGGACGCATCGAGAATCGCCTCGTCGAGCGGCAGAGCCTCGTGTGCGCACTCGTTGCGGTACGCCGAAAGCCTCTGACCGAGATTGACAACGATGACGCCGTCGGCGGGCACCGTGATCCCGTCGACCGGGACCGACTCCGCGCGGGTCACCTTCACCCAGCCGTCGTCGGCCGGCCGCGGCGGCATCCGCAGCGACTCGACCGGGATCACCGCCGGTGACGGCTCGGCGGGCACCACCTCGACCGCTCGCAGCGACGGAATACTCTGTCGCAGAGCGGTTTCGACGAGCTCCCGCAGCGTCACCGACGACATCGAGCACCCGTTGCACGCGCCCTCGAGACGTACGAAGGCGACGCCGTCCTCGATGCGGACGAGCGCCACGTCGCCGCCGTGGCTGTGCAGCTGCGGACGCACCGCGGCCAGCGCGCGCTCGGCCAGCGTCACCGGGTCGGGCCGGATGATGCCGTGCAGCGTCAGGAGCATCCTCACCACGGGGTCGTCGACGAGGTCGAACAACAGCGGACGCGCGCCGTCGTCGGCCCGCATCCGCGATACGATCGTCGTCAGCCCGGCGCGGTGGATGCCCTCCAGCGCGGTCTTGAGCTCCTCGGCGGCGGCCCGGGCGGCAGGATCCAGGTCGGCCAGCGCCGCGACCGCGGCGTCGACCCTGCCGGCGAGGACGTCGAGATCGGTGGTGTCGGCGAGCGTCATCGCGCCCCCTCCCGGGAGATCTCGTCGAGCACTCCGCGCACCGAGCGCACCGCATCGGTGTCCCCGAGTTCCTCGAACAGGAACCGCGCCTCGTAGAGTTTCGCCTTCGCCTGGTCGAACGCGCCGAGGTGGGCGAGCACGTTGCCCTGGTTGGCCAGTACCCGCGCACGCCCGCTCGGGTCGGTGTCACGATCGCGGGCTTCGAGCACCGCCTCGTAGATCTCGACCGCCTCGACCAGATTCTCCTGACGGTGCCGAGACGGGGTGTACACCAACGAGTTCGCGAGATTCAGCTGGACACTGGCCCACCGCTGCGGATGCTCGTCGCGGGTGAACACGGTCAGCGCCTGCCGCAGCGACTGCGCGGCGATGCCGAGCCTCAACTGACTGGACGCCTCCACCATCGGCATCGTCAGGTAGGCCGTGGCCAGGTCGGCGTGGCCGGACGCCCACAACAGCGGCGCGTCGTCGCGCCGGATCAGCTGCAGCGCCGAGTGGTAGTGCGGGATCGCGGCGGGCATCAGCTCGGGCCGCTGCGCGGCCTGCTCGTGCAGCACGCCCGCCGCGGCCAGGTGCAGTTCGGCACGGGCGATCTTGAGCCCGTCGGCGCCGTCGAGCAGCTTCAGCGCGCGTTCGAACCGGCTCACCGCGGACGGATCGCCCGCGTCGCGACACAGACCCGCAGCCGCACCCGACAGCACGCCTGCCAACGGGCGGCTCGCCGGCGTCGCCGCGTGCGCGGCGGTGTCGAGGATCGCCACGGCTTGTGTCGGCGCGTGGGCGTCGACGGCGGCCGACGCCGCGACGGCGAGCACCGTGGCGGCCAGCTCGCCGTCGAGGCCGTCGGCGTCGGGCACGGTGTCGCTGCGCCCGAGCACGAACAGGACCACGTCGACGAGCACCCCGAGCTCGCCCAGGCCGGTGCGTACGACGTCGGGCGAGGCGACGTCCGGATCGAGCACGAAGTGGTTGTAGCGCGACACCGGATCGTCACCGGCCAGCGCGGCCAGCGCGGCGTCGCGGTCACCGGAACAGGCGTGCCGGTGGGCGGCCATCCGCTCGGGCCACACCTCGGGCAGACATCCCGACAGCAGTGCGGCACGCGCCGCATCGGTGTCCTGTCCTGCGGGGATGAGCAGGTATCCCAGGGGAAGGCCGAACACGCCCAGCGGTTGCGGGCGCGTCACCAGCCCGGCGCCCGCCTCGGTTGGTTCGACGGCGATATCGGTCACGGCCCTCCCCTGCTTGTCACCTCAGATCACGCTCCGCGGCGCGCTTGATGAGGTCGGCGGCCAGGTCGGCGCGCCGTCGTGTGCGGTGGGTGTTGATCCGTTTGCGGACCACGCCGTCGTCGAACACCACGACGATGTCCACGGCCCACTGACCGCGGTCGGGCACGACCACGGTGTCAACGGCGCGGGCCTCGGCGGCGGAGCTGTCGGGGCGCACCACGGTCGGCGGCCTCTCCTGGGGGTTCTCGCGTTCAATCATGGCGATCACGTTTCCCGCTCCTCGGCCTCGGAAACCGGGATGCGCAACGCGGACTGGTCATCGTCCCAGCATGCGCGACGGACGCCGCACAGTGGGATCTCCCTCAGCAACTCGCTGACGAGCACCGACCGGTCGCCGGCGGGGGTGCGCTGCTTGAGCAGCAGGCCGCCGCTGCGCGGCCCGCGCAGCGGGATCAGCCACAGGGCGCCGTCGCGCAGCAACGCGGCCACCGCGTCGGACGGGAACCGGGCGGCGGCGGTCGCGGCGTCGAGCCGTAGATACCCGTCGGCGGTGAACTCGACGGTCACCTCGCGGGGGACCTCGGGCCGGAGCGGCCCGAGATAGTCACGTTCGATCAGTGCGATCACCTGTTCCATCGCCGCCGTCACCGGCTCGGACAGGTCGGCGCCCATCTCGACGGCGGCGACCTCGATGAGGAACACCGTGATGTCGGTCGGGCAGTCGTCCGCCAGCGCCCAGCGGGCGAACGCGATCGCGTGGTCCCAGCGGAACGAATGGGTGTGCAAACCCTGCAGCGGCGGGAGTTCGGCGAGTTCGGAGCCGGGCACCCGGAACGTCGTGCCCGGCGCCGAACCGGTGGCGGCGGCGTCGACGATCACCACCTGGCGGGCGCCGCGCATCTGGAACGCGACATCCATTCCGGCGGTGCCGCCGTCGACCAGCTTGGCGCCCTCGGGCACGCCGCGCTCCCACAGGTGACGGACCAGGACGGGGCCCACGCCGTCGTCGCCGCGCAGCAGGTTGCCGCAGCCGATCACCAGCACGTCGCAACCCGGCGGCTCGAGCGGCGCCGCCGGGTTGTCCGCGCCTGTGTTCACCTCTGCAGAGGGCAGCTCACACCATCCCGTTGATGACGAACTTGCTCAGCTCCCGGCCGGTCTTGCCGTCGTAGGCGTGCACCGTGCACACCAGGCAGGAGTCGAAGCTGCGGGCGACGTGGCCGAGCTCCACGGGGTCCTCGGCGTCGACGATCGGGGACCCGACCAGCGCCCGCTCGATCGGGCCGAGCACCTCCGAACCGTCCCGCGGGCCGATGTTCCACGCGGTCGGCGTCACCACCTGATAGTTCTTGATCTTGTTGTCCTCGAGCACAATCCAGTCCGACAGCGAACCCCGGGCCGCCTCGGTGGACCCGAAGCCCTTGCCCTCGGCGTACTCGGTCGGCTTGGTGTAGAAGCTCTCCTTGAGCTCCAGCGCGTCGAGCCACTGCCGCGCCCACTTGTAGTACTTCGGCGCCTCGTGCATGCGCGCGAGCTGGCGCACCATCACCGACGGACCGATGGTGTTGTAGATGTCGCCGAACAGCGGGTCGTCGTCCTGGTGCGCCGCGGGGTTCGGGCCGGCCGCCGCCATCCGCCGGGCCAGCGGGCCGGCTTCCAACGGGATGTTGCCAAGGTCGCCGACGGCGTAGCGCGGCGATTTCGCCCAGCTGTACTTGCCCTGCTTGCGTCCCTGCTCCGGGTCGATCGGGATGGTCTCGCCCTCGAACGGATGCAGCGGCCGGTCGCCCTGGTAGAAGGAGTGGGTGATGTCCTCGCGGACGTTCGCCTGGTCGAACTCATAGTACTGCCCGTCGGCGAACACCCCCGAGCGCCCGATCAACGCCGCGTTGCGACCGTCGATGGTGGGGTTCTCGTAGAGCGACGGCTCGAAATACGTTCCGGTGGCGAGATAATTGCCGACGCCCTGGCCGTACTTGTCCAGTCCGACGTCGAGGCAGTAACGGATGAAGAAGCCGCAGTCGCTGTTGTACTGCGCCTCGTTCTCGTCCACCCAGGCGAGCACGTCGTTCCAGGTCTTGTTCTCCAGCCAGCGGTCCACCGAGCAACCCAGCCACTGGCCTTCCAGCCAGGCGTCGTTCCAGTGCTCGAGGATCGCGATCGACCGGGTGACGTCCGACAGCGTCGGCGCGCACATCACGCCGCCGGGCACCATGAAGCTCGAGTGCGGCCACTGCCCGCCGTAGATCGCGTAAACCTCGACCGGCTTGGCGCTCAGCACGACACCGGGCTGATAGCTGGTCCCGACGTAGGGGGCGAAGCGTCGCACCGCCTCCTCGTACATCGAGGACTTGGCGTAGTTCTTGTTCGTCAGGTCGATCGCGAACAGCGCGTAGAAGTAGCGAGGGATCGACTGCAGCGTCTCGCAGGCCTGACAGATGTTGCGGATCAGCGTCGCGTTGTGCGGCATGTGGGTCCGCCATGCCGTGTCCAGCGCGTAGGCCGACTTGTACAGGTGGCTGCCGCCGCAGATGCCGCAGATGCGCGGGCACACCACGAGCCCGGACTGAGGATCCTTGCCGCGCAGGATGATCTCGAAGCCCCGGAACATCGCGGCCTCGGTCCAGGCGGAGGTGACGACCCCGTCCTCGATCGTGACACGCACGTCGAGGTCACCCTCCACGCGGCCCAGCGGGCTGACGAACAGGTCCAGTTGTGACGTCATTACCAGTCCTTCCAGTGGTCTCAGACCACGAACATGTCTTCTTTGGACCACTGCGGCGCCGCGATGCGCGCGGCCGCGGCCAGACCCATGTAGGTCAGGTGGTCGGTTCCCTCGGGTACTTCCTTCGGGATCATGCCGCTGACCTTCTGCGTCTTGAACAGCGTTCCGGGGGCGAGGTCGAAGTGCGGGAACTCGGGCTCGGTGCAGCCGAGGCAGGGCATGCCGGCCCGGGTCTTCGACGACTGCCGGTTCCACAGGATGCGGTTGCACGGTGAATGCGTCATCGGTCCGCGGCAGCCGAATTCATAGAACAGGCAACCGGTTCGGGTGCCCTCGCCGAACGACAGCGTCGACTGCTTGTACTCGAAGAACTGCACTCGGGTGCAGCCCGTCTGGGTGAAGGTCTTGAAGAACGTCTCGGGGCGATGCAGATCGTCGAGGGTGATGTCACCGGCGCGACCTGTGGCCAGTGCGACCAGGATCTGGGTGATCCAGTCCGGGTGGGCCGGGCAGCCGGGCACGTTGATGACCGGCAGCCCCATCTTCGACCGGAAGTCCGAGCCGAGGAAGCCGCCCTTCTCCCGCTTGTGGAACTGCAGCCCCGTCGATCCGGACGGGTTCGGTTCCATCGCCGGAATGCCGCCCCAGCAGGCGCAGTCGCCGATCGCGACCACGATCTGCGCGGCGGCGGCGAGCTCGGTGACCCAGTCCTTCATCGGGCGGTCGGCGAACATGTCGGCCCGGCCCTCGTAGGCCTCCATCACGGTGCCCTCGAACACGAAGATGTCCAGTGGGCGTTCGCCGCTGGCGCAGTCCCGGAACACCTTCTGCGCGTTCTGCCCGAGTTCGAGCCCCAGCGACGGATGCCACAGCAGGTCCAGCCCGAAGTCGACGATCAGGTCGACGACGTTCGGTTCCTCCGCGTTGAGGAAGGACATGGTGTTGCCGCTACAGGCACCACCCTGGAACCACAGCACCGATGCCATGAGGACTCCTCTCCATCACCGAAGGCGTGGGCTACTGCGGCCTCCGCAGCGAAACTTGTTGTGCGTGAGTGTTGTCAGACCCGCCGTCCGAAGACGCGGGCCACCTCGAGCAGGTACGCCACACCACGTGCCACATCGGGGTCTTTGGCCGCGCCGCGCAGCGTCTTCCACAGTCCGCGCACCCCGCGGGGCGCCGGCGGGACGGACGCGCGCGCCGACACCATGGCGTCGCCGAACGCGGCGATCACCTCCGCGCCCTGCGGGTCGGTCAGCGGCGAGTTCAGCAGCGTGGTGATCGCCGGGGCCGCGTGCACCAGGCCGCCCGACAGTTGCGCCAGGCTGGACGACAACCGGCTCAGCTCAACGGATTGGCCCTTGAGCTCGCCCAGCGCCGAGGTCAGATTCGCGGTGATGTCGTCGCCGCGGCGCACGAAGCCGTCGAGGCCGGTGACGAGCACCGCGAGGAGATCCGCGTGCTCGAGCAACGTGTTGAGCGCCTCGGCGATGCGGGGATCGTCGAGCCGTTCCCGGACGGAGGCCGACGGCCCGGAGAGAGCGGCCGGTTCCAGGACGGGAGCGCTCGCTTCACCGTTGGTGCCCATGCTCGACCTCCCTGGCGGACTCCCCTGTTGGAGGGAGAACATGCCCCAAGGTACTCAGTGGTTCTCAACCTGCCTATCGCTTTCGCGCAACTCCTATCAGGATTGCGCACAGATGGTTACGCTGAAGCGAGACCGATGTTTAGGAGTCTTGCCTTGCGCACGCGAACTGCCGTTCCCCGCTGCCAAGGCAGCCTGCCCTTCTCATCCCCCTCGCAACTGTTCTGATGTCGCGTCTGACCCGTCTCGGCTACATCGACATCCGCCGCACCAGTGATCCGGTCCGTCGCAAGGTTCGCTCCCGCGGCGTCCCCCCCGCGCTGACCGACCATGAGATCTTCTACACCGAGGACATCGCCAAGGCGACGCGGCTGATGGGTCGCGCGCTGTCTCCGCTGACCCTCACGGTGGACCCCACCGAGGCCGACGGGTTCGCGGCGACGATGCACGGCGTGCGCCTGCGCAACGTCAGCATGCTCTATGTCGACCTGCACGTGCCTGCGACGGTCGACATCCCCGAATCCGGTCGCTATTACGCGGTGCACATGCCGATGAACGGGGTCGCCACCGTCGTCCATCCGTCCTCGACGTTCCAGGCCAACACGATGCGGTCGCTGGTCTCCAGCCCCGGGGTGCCGCTGCGGCTGGAACTCGGCCTCGACACACCGCAGCTGCTGATCCGGATCGAGGCCCAGGCGATGTCCGCCCATGTGACCCGGCTGATCGGACGAAACCTGTTGCGCCCGTTGGTGTTCGAACCGGAGTTCGATCTGGCGACCGAGGCGGCGATGCGCTGGCACGCCGCGGTCCAGCTGGTGCACACCGAGGTCTACCACGCCGGATCGCTGATCCAGAAGGGGCGGGCGATCGGACCGGTCGAGGAACTGGTGATGAGCAGCCTGCTCTATCTGCAGCCGTCGAACTACCACGCAGACATCACCCAGCCGTCGTCGCCGGATCCGCGCCGCACGGTGATCCAGCAGGCGATGGACTTCATCGACGACCACCTCGCCGAGCGGATCACGATGGAGTCGCTGGCGGGCGCCGTGCACATGAGCGTGCGGTCGATCCAGCAGGGTTTCCGCTCCGAACTGGGCATGTCGCCGATGGCGTTCGTGCGTGAGCGCCGCCTCGAGCGGGTGCACGAGGAACTCACCGATGCGATCCCGTCCGACGGCGTGACGGTGACCGCCGTGGCCGAACGCTGGGGCTTTCACCACCTCGGCAGCTTCTCGGTCGAATACCGCAAACGCTGGGGCGAGGCACCGTCGGAGACGCTGCGCCGCTGATTCAACAGATGCGCGGAAGCTGTTCTCCGAGTTCGCGTTCCACTACCCGCGTGGTGCCGAACGGGGTCCGGGCCACCGCCATCCCCGGGTGCTCGTCGACGACCCGGCCGATCACCGTGGCCGCGGCGCCGTCGGGATGCGCGCGCATCGCAGCCAGCACCGCCTCGGCGTGCTCGGGTGCGACGAAGGCGACCAGCTTGCCCTCGTTGGCGACCTGCAGCGGATCGAGCCCCAGGAACGAGCAGGCGGACGCCACGGTTTCGGGCACCGGGATCGCGGCCTCATCGAGCTGGACCCCCACCGAGGCGGCCCGGGCGATCTCGACCACCGACGCCACCAGGCCGCCGCGGGTCGGGTCGCGCAGCGTGTGCACCGCCGCCGGGCCGGCTGCGGCGAGCATGGCGGCCACCAGCCGGTGCAGCGGGGCGCTGTCGGTGCGCACCTGCGTGCCGAAGTCGATGCCCTCGCGCACGCTCATGATCGCCACTCCGTGCTCGCCGATGGCGCCCGACACGATCACCACGTCGCCCGGTCGCGCGCGCTCCGGCCCGATGTCGACCCCGGCCGGCACGACGCCGACACCGGCGGTGTTGACGAAAAGCTGGTCGGCGCTGCCCTTTCCGACGACCTTGGTGTCACCGGTGACAATCGGCACCCCGGCCGCGGCGGCCGCCTTGCCCATCGTGGTGGCGACTGCGCCCAACACGTCGATCTCCAGACCCTCCTCGATGATGAAACCGGCGGTGAGCCCGATGGGTTGGGCGCCGCTGCAGGCGAGGTCGTTGATGGTGCCGTTGACCGCGAGATCGCCGATGTTGCCGCCGGGGAAGAACAGCGGTTGTACGACATAGGAATCGGTGGTCAGTGCGATGCGGCCGGCGCCGGTCTGCAGCACCGCCGAATCCCGCGACGGGCCCGCGGCACCGCCGAAGGCCGGCAGGAAGAGGTTCTCGATCAGCTCCTCGGAGAGCACGCCGCCCCCGCCGTGGCCGAGCACCACCCGCCGGGTCTCCCGCAGCGGTAACGGACACACCCAGTCCGCGGGATCGACGGACACCGGTGTCTCAGACATGGGTGGTCGCTGCTTCCAGCCGGCGGAACTGGTAGTACGCCGCGCACGCCCCCTCACTGGACACCATCGTCGCGCCGAGCGGTGTACGCGGGGTGCAGGTGCGGCCGAAGGCCGGACATTCATTGGGTTTGAGCAGTCCCTGCAGCACCTCTCCGCTGTGACACTCGGCGGACTCGGCGACCTGCAGATGGCCGACCCCGAAGCGGCGCTCGGCGTCGAATTCGGCGTAGCGGGGCGACAGCGTCCATCCTGATCTGGGGATCATGCCGATGCCCCGCCATTGCCGGTCGGTGACGGCGAAGACGTCGGCGAGGGTCTGCTGCGCCACCGGGTTGCCCTCCGCGCTGACCGCACGCGGATAGGCGTTGCGCAGCGCGGGCGTGCCCTCCTCCAGCAGCTCGACGACCTGACGGACTCCTTCGAGCAGGTCGAGTGGCTCGAAACCGGTCACCACGATCGGTACCCCGAACTCGTCGACGAGCGGCTGGTATTCGGCCGTACCCATCACCGAGCACACGTGGCCGGCAGCCAGGAAGCCCTGGACGCGTTTGCTCGGTGACGACAGGATCGCCCTCATCGCAGGCGGCACCAGCACATGGGAGACCAGCATCGAGAAGTTCGTCAGCCCCAGCCGCTGGGCGTGCAGCACCGCCATGGCGTTGGCGGGCGCGGTGGTCTCGAAGCCGACGCCGAAGAACACCACCTGCTTGTCGGGGTTGTCGGCGGCCACCCGGGTGGCGTCCAGCGGTGAGTAGACGATCCGCACGTCGCCGCCGCGGGCCCGCACCGCGAACAGGTCCCGGCTGCTGCCCGGCACCCGCAGCATGTCACCGAACGAGCAGAAGATCACGTCGTCGCGGGCCGCGATCTCCAGCGCCCGGTCGATCATCTCCAGCGGTGTGACGCACACCGGGCAGCCCGGTCCGTGGATGAACTCCACCGCGCCGTCGAGCAGCTGGTCGATCCCGTTGCGGATGATCGAATGCGTCTGGCCGCCACACACTTCCATCACCGTCCACGTCCGGGTGGCACGGCGGCGGATCGCGTCGACCAGCGTCTTGGCCGCCACCGGGTCGCGGAATTCGTCGAGGTACTTCACGCCGGATCCCTCCTCGCGAGCGGCTGCTCACCGGCGAGTTCCTCGTCGAGCACACCCAGTTCGGCAAACATGCGCAACGTCTCGTGCGCCGACGCCTCGTCGAGCCGAGTGATCGCGAAACCCGCATGCACGATCGTGTATTCGCCGACCTCCATGTCGGGCAGATACGCCAGGCACACCGTCTTGGTGGTGCCGCCGAATTCGACCGTGGACATTCGCGTCCCGGCCTCCTCCCAGATGTCGATCACCTTCCCGGGGATCCCGAGGCACATGGCTCACTCCTTTCCCGAGGCGAACTGGATGACACGGACACCGAGGCCATTGAGGCCACCACGGCCACTGCTGCCTGCCCGAGCGCCAGCCCACCGTCGTTGCACGGCACCACCCGGTGGGTGAGCACCTCCAGTCCTCGCGCGCGCAGTCCGGCTGCGATCCCGGCCAGCAGCAGGCGATTGGCGAACACGCCGCCGGTCAGCCCCACCGTCGGTATCCGCGCGACCGCCGCCGCGTCGCCGGCGGCGCGCACCGTCGCGCGGATGACGGCGTCATGGAACAGCAGCGCCAGGTCGGCGCGCGCCCGGCCGGCGCGCAGACCCTCGACCAGCGCCAGCATCACCGGCGCGGGGTCGAGCACACCGTCCGCCACGTCGAAGTCCGCCGGCGTGCCGTCACGTCCGGCCCGTGCCAGGTGCTCGAGCTCGACCGCCGCCTGGCCCTCGTAGGTGACCTGCTGGCACACCCCGAGCAGGCTCGAGACCGCGTCGAAGAGCCGGCCCATGCTGGTGGTCGGCACGCATCCCACCTCGCGGTCCAGCTGCTGGGTCAGGATGTGCATGCCCGCGGGTCCGAGCGCGGCCACCGGCGGCAGGTCGGCCGCCGGATCGATGCCGGCGCGCCGGAGCAGGTCGACCGCGATCCGCGCCGGGAACCGGACGGCGCCGTCGCCGCCGGGCAGCCGGAACGGCGCCAGGTGTCCCACCCGGGTGAACTCCACGGGGCCGGTGACCGCGAGCAGCTCGCCGCCCCAGATCGTGCCGTCGGTGCCGAACCCGGTGCCGTCGAAGGCGACGGCGAGCATCGGGTCGCCCAGCCGGCGGTGTTCGGCCAGCAGCGACATCGCGTGGGCATGGTGGTGCTGCACGGCGAGCAGCCGGCCTCCGTGGCGCTGCGCCCACCGCGTCGTCGCATACCCCGGATGCGCGTCGTGGGCGACGACGTCCGGCACACTCCCGGTCAGGAATGCCAGGTGGTCCACCGTCGCAGCGAAGCACCTCTGGGTGCGCGGGTCGGCCATGTCCCCCAGGTGCGACGACAGGTGCGCCCGGCCGTGGCTGCCGGTCAGCGCGAACGTGGTCTTCAGATCGCCGCCGGTGGCCAGCACGCACGCCGATCCGCCGTCGCCGAGCGGAACGGGCAGCGGTGCGAAGCCGCGAGAACGCCTCAGCGGCAGTTCGTTTCCGTCGGCGTCCATGCTCACGACGGAGTCCTCGCAGGGCACGTGGATGGGGCGGTCGTGGTCGAGCGCCGCGTCGGCCAATCCGTCGATCCACCCCAGATCCTCGGTGCGGTACACGATCGGCGAGCCGCCCTGGTTGGCCGACGTCATCAC
Organism: Mycolicibacterium psychrotolerans; assembly: GCF_010729305.1. NCBI lineage: Bacteria > Bacillati > Actinomycetota > Actinomycetes > Mycobacteriales > Mycobacteriaceae > Mycobacterium > Mycolicibacterium psychrotolerans. The sequence goes on from NZ_AP022574.1 coordinate 4,434,490, forward strand.
CAGGGCAGGCACATCGAGCTCGACGAAGAGCAGGTGGTGGATCGGCGAATAGGCGAGCATCACGCCGAGGTCGCGAAGATTCGGCGCCACCCCGTCGCTCACCGTGCCCGGGTGCGCCGCCAGCAGCACGATGGGCGCGGCGGGCGAGGTCAGCGACCGCGCCGCCGCGTCCTCGACGACGGAGATCCGGCGCGCGTGCTCGACGTCGGCGACCATCACGGCGAAAGGCTTGGCGGGCCTGTTCTTCCGCTGCCGCAGCCGGGCGACGGCGTCGTCGTCGTCCGCGCGGCACGCCAGGTGATAGCCGCCGATGCCCTTGACCGCGACGATCAGGCCGTCCCGCAGCGCCGCTGCGGCGGATTCCAGTGCGGGACCACCGGTGTGCGGGCCGTGCCAGCTCAGCCGCGGCCCGCACTCCGGGCAGGCGATGGTCTGGGCGTGATAGCGCCGGGCGGTGGGGTCGCTGTACTCCGCGGCGCAGACCGCGCACATCGGAAAGCCCGCCATCGTGGTGGCCGGCCGGTCGTAGGGCAGATCGGTGATCACCGTGTAGCGCGGCCCGCAGTTCGTGCACGTGATGAACGGGTGGCGGTGCCGCCGGTCGGCCGGGTCGAACAACTCGCGAAGGCAGTCCGGGCACGTCGCGATGTCGGGCGCCACGAGGGTGCGCCGGCCGTCGTCGCCGCCCGGGGTGCTGTCCAGGATGCGGAACACCCGTTCCCCGAGGACCGGACGGGGCGCCACCACGAAGGTGTCGACATGTGCCAGGGGCGGTGGGGCGTCGCGCAGGGTCTGCACCGCCGCGTCGACGCGCGCGCCGGGTCCCTCGAGTTCGCACTGCACCGAGCCGGCGTCGTTGAGCACGAATCCGCCCAGCCGGTGCGCAGCGGCGATCCGCGCGACCGTGGGGCGGAACCCCACTCCCTGGACCACGCCGGTGACACTCAGCCGTACGCGCGTGTGTGCGCTCATGGCGCGGACTCCTCGAACCGTCAGTATTGCCAATCTATCTGCGCGCGACGATGCCAACTATCGAAATCTCGCACAGACTTCTGCGCATTTCCGACGCCCCGTCGGGATTACGCTGGCGCCTGTGCACGAGTTGTCGCTGTGTCACGCCATCGCCGGTGTGGTGCGCACCCACGCCGACGGCCGCCCGGTCGAGGTGGTGCGGGTGCGCGTCGGAGCGCTGCGGCAGGTGGTCGCCGAATCGCTGATGTTCTGCTGGACGATCGCGGCCGAACACGAGGGTCTGGCTGAGGCCGCCCTGGAGCTGGAGCAGGTACCCGCCGCGGTGTGCTGCCGAGCGTGCGGCCGGGAGTCGGAGATCGAGTCACGGTGGTCGGTGCGCTGCCCGGCCTGCGACAGCGGCGACGTCGCGGTGGTGCGGGGCGAGGAGTTCCTGGTGACGTCGATCGACATCCGGTCGGACGAAGCGGCCGAGGCCTCCCATGGGTAGGTTCCACCGCCACGACGACGGCACCGTGCACAGCCACGACCACGATCACGACCACGACGACGCGCACGGCGACCACAGCGGCTACCAGACCGCGACCCAGCGCGTCGACGTCCTCGAAGCGATCTTCTCCGAGAACGACGTCCGCGCCGCGGAGAATCGGGACGCGTTCGCCCGCAATGGAATCCGTGCACTGAACATGATGAGCTCGCCCGGCTCGGGTAAGACCGCCGTGCTGGCCGCCACGCTGGACGAGCTTGCGGGCGACGTGGACGTCGGCATCGTCGAGGGCGACATCGCCACCGACCTGGACGCCGCTCGACTGTCCGGCCGGGGCGCGCAGATCTCACTTCTGAACACAGACAACGGTTTCGGCGGCGAGTGCCACCTCGACGCGCCGATGGTGAGCCGCGCGCTGGCCGGGTTGGACTTGCCCGGTCTGGACCTGGTGATCATCGAGAACGTCGGGAACCTGGTGTGTCCCGCGGAATTCGACGTGGGTGAGCACGCCAAGGTGATGGTCTACTCGCTGACCGAGGGCGAGGACAAGCCGCTGAAGTATCCGGTGATGTTCCGTGCCGTGGATGTGGTGCTGCTCAACAAGATCGACCTGGCCCCCTACCTGGATGCCGACGTCGCGACGTACACGGAGCGGATCAGGCAGGTGAACCCGGGTGCTGTCGTCCTGCCGGTCAGCGCCAAGACCGGCGAGGGCATGGCCGATTGGTTCGCCTGGCTTCGCGCCTTCGTCGCGGGCTGACGTTCACAGCGGGGACGCGCCGCGCAGATGCTCGAAGATCAACGACGTCTGCGTGCCGGCGACGTCGGCGTCGGCGTTGAGGTTCTCCACGACGAACGAGCGAAGGTCGTCGGTGTCGCGTGCGGCGACGTGCAGCAGGAAGTCGTCGGCACCGGCGAGGAAGTACACGTCCATCACCTGCGGCTTGCTCCGGATGTGGCCGATGAAGTTGCGGATCTTGCCGCGCGCGTTGGCCTGCAGGCTGACCGAGATCATCGCCTGCAGCGTCAGCCCGATCGCCGCGGGATCGATGTCGGCGTAGAACCCCCGGATCACGCCCAGCTCCTGCAGCCGGCGCACCCTCCCGTGGCACGTCGACGCCGCGATGCCGACGAGGTCGGCCAGCGCGCTGTTCGGCATCCGGGCGTCGTCGTGCAGGGCCGTGAGGATGCGCCGGTCGACGTCGTCGATGGCCGCTCGAACATCCTTCGGCCCTGCGTTTCGCTGGCCGGATCGTTCCGACGATTGCTCTGACACGAGGCCAGTCTAACGAATTATCGTCATAATTATTGTGCATTCACCGATAGTTCTTCACAATCGTCGTAACCCTTTCGACGATTTGAGGAGCAACAATGCGTGTCGGTGTCCCGACCGAGATCAAGAACAACGAGTACCGCGTCGCGATCACACCCGCCGGCGTGGCCGAGTTGGTGCACCGCGGCCACGAGGTGCTGATCCAGGCCGGGGCCGGCGACGGTTCGGCGATCACCGACACTGACTTCAAGGGTGCCGGCGCGCAGATCGTGGACACCGCCGACAAGGTGTGGGCGGAGGCCGAACTGCTGCTCAAGGTCAAGGAGCCGATCGAGCCGGAGTACACCAAAATGCGCTCGGGGCAGACCCTGTTCACCTATCTGCACCTCGCCGCCTCCAAGCCGTGCACCGATGCGCTGCTCACCTCCGGCACGACGTCCATCGCTTACGAGACCGTCCAGACCGCTGACGGCGCGCTGCCCCTGCTCGCCCCGATGAGCGAGGTCGCCGGCCGGCTGTCGGCCCAGGTCGGCGCCTACCACCTGATGCGCACCCAGGGTGGTCGCGGCGTTCTGATGGGCGGCGTGCCCGGTGTGGCCCCGGCCAAGGTCGTGGTGATCGGCGGCGGGATGGCCGGCGACAACGCCGCTGCCGTCGCGTGGGGCATGGGCGCGCACGTCACCGTGTTCGACCTGAACATCAACATCCTGCGCAAGATCGACGCCGAGTACGGCGGGGCCATCGAGACGCGGTACTCGTCGCGACTCGACCTGGAGACCGCGGTCAAGGAGGCCGACCTGGTGATCGGCGCCGTGCTGATCCCCGGCGCGAAGGCGCCGAAGCTGGTCACGAATTCGACTGTCGCGGCGATGAAGTCGGGTGCGGTGCTGGTCGACATCGCGATCGATCAGGGCGGCTGCTTCGAGGATTCGCGCCCGACCACGCACGACGATCCCACCTTCGCGGTGCACGACACGGTGTTCTACTGCGTGGCCAACATGCCCGGCGCTGTGCCGCGCACCTCGACCTACGCGCTCACCAACGCCACCATGCCCTACGTGCTCAAGCTCGCCGACAAGGGTTGGCAGGAAGCGTGCCGCGGCGACGGCGCGCTGGCCAAGGGCCTGTCGACGCACGAGGGCGCGCTGCTGTCCGAGCAGGTGGCCACCGATCTGAACCTGCCGTTCACCGATCCGGCCGACCTGCTCGGCTGAGATCCACTCAGAGCACATCCCCGTCGACGTAGAACCAGCGACGGGCTCTCACAGCGAACCGGGACCGCTCATGCAGCGTCCCGGTTCGTTGGCCTTCATCTTCGTAGGACGCCTGGAACTCCACCTCGTCGCCGGCCGCCTCGATGATCTTCAGGCCGGTCCACACCACCGCCGGGTCGATCGTCACCCGCTCGGGGCGGGTCCGCGGGTGCCAGGTACGCCAGAGGTAGTCGGCGTCGCCGAGCGCGAAGGCGCTGTAGCGCGAGCGCATCAGTTCCTCGGCCGTGCCCGCGTGCCGTTCTCCCCACAGCAAGGGCAGGCAGCATCGTGCCGCGGACTCAGCGCTGTCGCACGGGCAGGGTTCGACGGGGTGCATACCTGCAGTCTGCCTCAATTGACGGGTGTCAAGTAGACTTGCGGCCATGTCCGTGCTGACCGATGTGCTCCCGACCGCCCCGACGACCACGGCGGACGCCCTGGCGTTGTTCGACTCGCTCCCTGCCGTCGAGACCGAGTTCATGCTCGGCACCTGGCACGGCGCCGAGGTGCCCACCGGCCACCCCCTCGACGGCATGCTCGAGGCGAGCGGCTGGTGGGGCAAGCGCTACACCGACAGCGAGACCGTGCACCCGCTGCTGTTCCCCACCCGCGACGGCGCCGGCCTCTGGCCGCTCAACCCGCTCCCCGCATTCGCCGGCCTCGGCATCGCGACGAAGATCCCGGCGCTCAAGAACCGCAACCTCTCCGGCGTCATCACCGCGCTCAAGCCCGTGCTGGCGGCCCGGGGCCCCAAGGCGCGGCTGCGCACGACGCGCTACCGCGGCGTCGACACCGCGACGATGATCTACGACCAGTTGCCCATCAACGACGTGTTCCGCCGTCTCGACGACGAGGCCGTCCTGGGCGCGATGGACCTTCGCGGGATCAGGGCGCCGTATTTCTTCGTGCTACACCGCGATTCGTCACTGCGGCTGGTGTAGCTCGGCGACCACCACAGAGGCGATCTCGCCGATCAGCGGGCGCAGGTTCGGCGCGTCGGCATCGTCGCCCGCCGCGCGGGTCATGATCGACAGCAGCCACCGCTGCCCCTGCGGCCCGTAGGCGATGCCGACGTCGTTGGTGGTGCCGTATCCCCCGCTGCCGGTCTTGTCGGCGGTGCTCCATCCAGCCGGCAGACCCGCGCGCATGCTCGACGTCTCGTTGGCCCGCATCCAGTCCTCGAGTTGCTGCCGGTGCGCCGGATCCAGCACGTCGCCGGTCAGCACCGCGCGGAAGCCGGTGCCCAGCGCCCGCGGCGTGCCGGTGTCGCGTGGATCGCCGGGCACCGCGGAGTTCAGCGCGGTCTCCCACCGGTCCAGTCGCGAACGGTCGTCGCCGGCACCGCGGGCGAACTCGGTGATCGCGGGCGGCCCGCCCAGCGTCCGCAGCAACAGGTTCCCGGCGGCGTTGTCGCTCTGCTGCAGCGCCGCCTGGCACAGTTCGGCCAGCGTCATCGTGGTCCCCACCCGCAGTTCGGTCACCGGCGAGTGCGGTTGGATGTCGGCCCGGTCCACCCGCACCGTGCCGGTCAGGCCAAGCCGTCCCTGCTGCGCGCGCTGCAGGATCGCCGCCGACGCATACGCCTTGAACGTCGAGCACAGGGCGTAGCTGTCGCCGTCGCGAACGGCGATCTCCCGACCGGACTCGAGATCGGTTGCATAGAGCCCGATCTCGGCGTTGTGGCGGCGCCGCAGCGCGTCGATCCGGTCCCCGACCGGAGGCAGCGGTTCGGCCGGATCCGACGACCTCGGCGCCTGCGGGGATGCCGCACACCCGGCGACCGCCGCCAGCGAGAGTCCCCCGAGCAGCAGACCGCGCCGCGAGATCATCCTGCGATGGTCTGCAGGGGCCGCGGCAGTGACCGCCGGTTGCGCACCGGGCCGAGGACCGCCGCTCCGAACGGGCGGGTCAGCAGTTGCCGCGCAACGGCATTGACGTCTTCGAGAGTGACCTCGTCGATGCGGGTCAGCGTCTCGGCGATGGTGCGGTGCTTGCCGTAGTTCAGTTCGCTGCGGCCCAGCCGATTCATCCGCGACGCCGAATCCTCCAGGCCCAGCACCAGACCGCCGCGCAACGAGCCCTTCGCGATCCGGCATTCCTCCTCGGTGAGGCCGTCGCGCGCCACCTCCGCCAGCACGTCGGTGGTCACGCGGACCACCTCGTCGAAGCGCTCCGGCAGGCACCCCGCATAGATCGACAGCGCACCGCTGTCGGCGAAGGTGTCCACCGTCGAGTACACCGAGTACGCCAGGCCGCGCGTCTCCCGGATCTGTTGGAACAGACGTGAACTCAGCCCACCGCCGAGGGCGGTGTTCAGCACCGACAACGCCCAGCGCTGCTCCCAGTGCCGGCCAGGGGTGCGCACACCCATCGACAGGTGGGTCTGCTCGGCGTCCCTCTTCACCAGCTGCAACGTCGGGCGGCCGGGCACCCGGCCGGCACCCTTGCGGGGCGGCACCGGCGAGCGACCGCGCACCAGCCGGTCGCCGAAATGCTCTCGGACCAGTGCGACGACCTCGCGATGGTCGATGTTGCCCGCCACCGCCACCACCATCCGGTCGGGGGTGTAGCGGCGCAGGTGGAACGAGTGCAGTTGGGTGCGCGTCATCGCCGAGATGGAGTCGACGCTGCCGATCACCGGCCGGCCCACCGGGTGGTCGCCGAACATCGCCGAGAGGAAGACGTCGCCCAGGGTGTCCTCGGGGTCGTCGTCGCGCATCGCGATCTCCTCGAGCACCACGTCGCGCTCGATCTCGACGTCGTCGGCGAAGCACTGGCCCCGCAGCACCACGTCGGCCACCAGATCCACCGCGAGCGCCAGATCGGAGTCGAGCACGTGCGCGTAGTAGCACGTGTGCTCCCGCGAGGTGAACGCGTTCAGCTCACCGCCGACGGCGTCTACCGCCTGGGCGATCTGTACCGCGGTGCGGGTCGGCGTCGCCTTGAACAGCAGGTGCTCGAGGAAGTGCGCGGCGCCGGCCACACTGCGGCCCTCGTCGCGGGATCCGACGTTGACCCACACCCCGACCGACGCCGAGTGCACGTGCGGGATGTGCTCGGTGACCACGCGCAGGCCACCGGGCAGATCCGTACGGCGGATGGCCGTGGACTTGTCGACCGTCCCGCCGTCACCGCGCACCCGGCGCAGCGCCGCCGCGTCAGCTGCTGGCGGTCGCGGCATCAGCGGGTGCGGGTGCCTCTGTACCGGCTGCTTCGGTGGTCTTGTCCTCGCTGTCCTCAGCGACCAGGACCAGCGAGATCTTGCCGCGGTTGTCGATGTCGGCGATCTCCACGCGGAGCTTGTCGCCGACCTTCACCACGTCCTCGACCTTGTTGATCCGCTTGCCGCGGCCCAGCTTGCTGATGTGCACCAGGCCGTCACGACCCGGCAGCAAGGAGACGAAAGCTCCGAAGTCGGTGGTCTTCACCACCGTTCCGAGGAACCGCTCACCGATCTTGGGCAACTGCGGGTTGGCGATCGCGTTGATCTTGTCGATCGCCGCCTGAGCCGCCTCGCCGTTGGACGCACCGACGAACACCGTGCCGTCGTCCTCGATCGAGATCGAGGCACCGGTCTCCTCGGTGATCGAGTTGATCATCTTGCCCTTGGGCCCGATGACCTCGCCGATCTTGTCGACCGGCACCTTGATCGTGGTGATCCGCGGGGCGTACGGGCTCATCTCGTCGGGGGCGTCGATGGCCTCGGCCATCACCTCGAGGATCGTGATGCGAGCGTCCTTGGCCTGCGCCAGCGCACCGGCCAGCACCTGCGACGGAATGCCGTCGAGCTTGGTGTCGAGCTGCAGCGCGGTGACGAAGTCCTTGGTGCCCGCGCACTTGAAGTCCATGTCGCCGAAGGCATCCTCGGCGCCGAGGATGTCGGTCAGGGTGACGAAGCGACGCTCGGTCTTCCCATCCACCTCGACGTCGTCGGACACCAGACCCATCGCGATACCCGCCACCGGGGCCTTCAGCGGCACACCGGCATTGAGCAGCGACAGCGTCGACGCACACACCGAACCCATGGACGTCGAGCCGTTGGAGCTCAGCGCCTCGGAGACCTGGCGGATGGCGTAGGGGAACTCCTCGACGCTCGGCAGCACCGGCATCAACGCGCGCTCCGCCAACGCGCCGTGGCCGATCTCGCGGCGCTTGGGCGAACCGACGCGGCCGGTCTCACCGGTCGAATACGGCGGGAAGTTGTAGTGGTGCATGTAGCGCTTGCTGGTCTCGGGTCCCAGCGAGTCGATCTGCTGGGCCATCTTGACCATGTCGAGGGTGGTGACACCCATGATCTGGGTCTCGCCGCGCTCGAACAGCGCGCTGCCGTGTGCCCGCGGGATCACGGCGACCTCGGCGGACAATGCGCGGATGTCGGTGACACCGCGGCCGTCGATGCGGAAGTGGTCGGTCAGGATGCGCTGGCGCACAAGCTTTTTGGTCAGTGAGCGGTACGCGGCGCCGATTTCCTTCTCGCGCCCGGCGTACTGCTCGGACAGCCGCTCGAGGACCTCGACCTTGATCTCGTCGGTGCGGTCGTTGCGCTCTTCCTTGCCCGCGATCGTCAGCGCCTCGGACAGCGCGTCGGTGGCCACCGAGGCCACGGAGTAGTAGACGTCGTCGCCGTAGTCGGGGAACACCGGGTAGTCGGCGGTCGGCTTGGCGGCACGGCCTGCCAGCTCCTGCTGCGCATCGCACAGTGCGGCGATGAACGGCTTGGCGGCCTCCAGCCCCTCGGCCACGACGGCCTCGGTCGGCGCTCCCGCGCCACCGGCGACCAGCTCGATGACCTTGTCGGTGGCCTCGGCCTCGACCATCATGATCGCCACGTCATCGTCGGTCTTACGACCCGCGACCACCATGTCGAACACGGCGTTCTCGAGCTGCTCGACAGTCGGGAACGCGACCCACTGGCCGTCGATGAGCGCGACGCGCACACCGCCGACCGGACCCGAGAACGGGATACCGGAGATCTGCGTGGACGCCGACGCCGCGTTGATCGCCAGCACGTCGTACAGGTCCTGGGGGTCCAGGCTCAGGATCGTGACGACGACCTGGATCTCGTTGCGCAGACCCGAGATGAACGTCGGACGCAGCGGCCGGTCGATCAGCCGGCAGGTCAGGATCGCGTCGGTGGACGGACGTCCCTCGCGGCGGAAGAACGAGCCGGGAATCCGGCCCGCGGCGTACATCCGCTCCTCGACATCGATCGTCAGCGGGAAGAAGTCGAAGTGGTCCTTGGGGGTCTTGCTGGCGGTGGTCGCGCTCAGCAGCATGGTCTCGTCGTCGAGGTAGGCGACGACGGCGCCGGCGGCCTGCTTGGCCAGCCGGCCGGTCTCGAAACGAATGGTGCGGGTGCCGAAGCTCCCGTTGTCGATCACGGCGGTGGATTCGAACACGCCGTCCTCAATTTCAACTACAGACATAGACGTCCGTACGGCCTCTCTGGGTCAATCAGCTGTTTCGCGTCGTCACAGCGTGCAAACCCCGGGCCTGATGCGGCGACGGCCATCGATCGAAGCTGCCGGCTTTCGTTCCGGCAGCCACTACCGAAGACCGCGCGATCAAGCGGGTCGGCGATATGACGCGCGGGAACGGCGCTCGCGGGTCTGCGATGGCCGCACCCAAGTCGTCCGGCGGACCGAATCGGCAGCCGAACCAGGCCATCGTACTCTGCGGCCGGTGCCCGACGGAAAACGGCAGGCTCAGTGCCGCCGGCCCCAGCCCCCCACGATCGTCGGCGTGGTCCACACGGCGCCGGCGGCGCTCACCGCCTCGCCGAGGCGTTGTTCGAGGGTGTCGAGATCCAGTTCGCTTTCGGTGACGACGCCCGAGGCCACGATGGCGTCGCGCAGCGCGGACCACCCCGACGACGTACCCCGCCGCCTGCCGGTCCCTCGGCGGCCAGTACATCTGCAGACCCAGCGTGCCGACGTCGTCGAAACCCGCCTCGTCGAAGAGCACGGGGAACCGCATCCCGACGCTCGGATCTGCCTGCACATGTCGGAAACCGGCGTCCAACCACGCGCCGACGCGGGTGAACAGTTCCACCTCCGGCTGAGCCCGCACACCGCTCATGTCGTAGTCGACGGCCACGAAGACGCCGCCGGGGCGCAGATTGCGCCGGTGGTGGGCCAGCACGTCGACCGCGTCCGGCAGGTGCATCAACAGCAGCCGGCAGACCACCGCGTCGAACGGCTCGTCGGCGACGAAGGTCCTGGCGTCACCCTGACTGAACGCGACGTTGCGCAGGCCCAGCGCATCTCGGCGCCGCCCCGCGACGTCGAGCTGGGCGGGATCGCGCTCGAGGCCGAGGACATGGCCGTCGGGCCCGACGATATCGGCGACCAGGAACGACACGTCGCCGGGACCGCTGCCGAGGTCGAGGACACGCATGCCCGGCGCGACACCGCCGCGCCGGAACAGCACCGCGGTCGGTTCGGCGATGATCGCGGCCTGAGCCTGCAGCCGCTCGATCTCGTCGTCGTCGCTACCCAGGGCGTAGTCGGGTGTCGTCATGCTGCGACGGTAGCCCGGCGCCGGCAACTCCGGCGCCGGGTCAGCGGCGCAGTGTCAGCGGCGCAGGCCGAGACGCTCGATCAGCGAGCGGTAGCGCGCGACGTCGACCTGGGCGACGTACTTGAGCAGCCGGCGGCGACGGCCGACCAGCAGCAACAGACCACGACGCGAGTGGTGGTCGTGCTTGTGCAGCTTGAGGTGCTCGGTGAGATCGGAGATCCGCTTGGTCAGCAGCGCCACCTGAGCCTCCGGAGAGCCGGTGTCGGTGTCGTGCAGGCCGTACTGGCCCAGGATTTCCTTCTTCTGTTCGGCAGTGAGCGCCACGAAACAACTCCATCGATTCGGTCCGCGAGGGGAAAGGTCAGGGGTACGGCCACCGCGAACTGCAGCACGCACCCGGTCGAGGGGGGAGTTTAGCAGCGGCGACCGGCAGGAACCGAATCGCGAGCTACCGGGCCGAGAGGATGGTGCGGGCCCGTTCGGTGTCGGCGCTCATCGCCGTCACCAGGTCGTCCACCGAGCCGAACTTCTCCTGGCCGCGCAACCGGGCCACGAAGTCGACGGCGACGTGCTGGCCGTACAGATCGGCGGTGGTGTCCAGGACGAACGCCTCCACGGTCCGGGTGCGGCCGGAGAACGTCGGGTTCGTACCGACCGAAACCGCGGCCTGGTAGCGCTCCCCCGGAGTGACCGTGCCGACCACCGGGCCGTGCCCGAGCACGGTGAACCAGGCGGCGTAGACGCCGTCGGCGGGGATGGCCGAATACATCGGCGGGGCGACGTTGGCCGTCGGGAACCCCAGCACCCGGCCCCGCCCGTCACCGCGGACCACGACGCCTTCGACCCGGTGCGGGCGGCCCAGCGCCTCGGCGGCGGCCACCATGTCACCGGCGTCCACGCAGGACCGGATGTAGGTCGACGAGAACGTCACCGTCTCGTCGCGGTGATGTTCGGCGACCAGATTCAGGGAGTCGACCGCGAAACCGAAGCGCTCGCCGGCCTTACGCAGCAGCTCGACGTTGCCCGCCGCCTTCTTGCCGAACGTGAAGTTCTCCCCGACCACCACCTCGACCGCGTGCAGGCGCTCGACCAGCAGCTCGTGGATGTAGCGCTCGGGCGTGAGCTTCATGAAGTCGGCGGTGAACGGCACCACGAGGAAGACGTCGATGCCCATCTCCTCGACCAGCTCGGCACGCCGCGTCAGCGTGGTGAGCTGGGCGGGATGACTACCCGGGAAGACGACCTCCATCGGATGCGGATCGAACGTCATCAGCACCGTGGGCACGCCGCGGGAGCGGCCGGCCTTGACCGCACGGCTGATCAACTCCTGGTGTCCGCGGTGGACACCGTCGAACACGCCGATAGTGACGACGCATCGACCCCAGTCGGTGGGGATGTCGTCCTGACCCCGCCAGCGCTGCACGCCGTCAGCCTACGACGTACGGGCAACGCAGGCCCAGCAGCATCACCGGATCAGATGATGTTTGCCTAAACTCTTTGTCTTGTGAGTCCTGATCAGAAGCCCGTTGAACTGACGACGGTGGCGCAGGACTACCTCAAGGTCATCTGGACCGCCCAGGAGTGGTCCCACGAGAAGGTCAGCACCAAGTTGCTCGCCGAACGGATCGGTGTCTCGGCGAGCACCGCGTCGGAATCCATCCGCAAGCTGGCAGACCAGGGCCTGGTCGACCACGAGAAGTACGGCGCGGTGACCCTCACCGATGCCGGTCGCCGGGCCGCGTTGGCGATGGTGCGCCGACACCGACTGATGGAGACGTTCCTGGTGCGCGAGCTCGGCTACGGCTGGGACGAAGTGCACGACGAGGCCGAGGTGCTCGAGCACGCGGTGTCCGACCGGATGCTGATGCGCATCGACGCCAAGCTCGGCTATCCGACCCGCGACCCGCACGGCGATCCGATCCCCGCCGCCGACGGGCGGGTGCCCACTCCTCCGGCGCGCCAGCTCTCGGCATGCCAGAACGGCGAGGCCGGCACCGTCGCGCGGATCTCCGATGCCGACCCCGAGATGCTGCGGTACTTCGACACCGTCGGCATCAGCCTGGACTCGCACGTGCGCGTCGTGGCCCGCCGTGACTTCGCCGGGATGATCTCCGTCGCCGTGCGCGGCCCCGGCCCCGGCGGAGCCGAAGAGATCACCGTCGACCTCGGAAGCCCTGCCGCAGAAGCAATCTGGGTCGTTGGATAGGAGCACGCACTGATGGCGAAGCTGGAACTGTCCCGCTCCCTGCCGATGCCGGCCGGGGACGCCTGGCAGCACGTGGCCGACCTGTCCTCACTCGGGGACTGGATGACCATGCATCAGGGCTGGCGTTCGGAGTTGCCCGACGAACTCACCGTCGGCACCACGATCGTCGGGGTGGCCGGCGCCAAGGGGATGCGCAACCGGGTGACGTGGACCATCCGGGAGTTCGACCCGCCAACCGCGCTGGCGATCACCGGCGAGGGCGTCGGCGGCACCCGGTACAAGCTCGCGATGTCGGTGGCCGACACCGCGCAGGGCTGCACCTTCACGGTGCGGATGGATCTGGGCGGGGCCCCGTTGTTCGGCCCGATCGGAGCCGCGGCCGTGCGCGCGGTCAAAGGTGACATCGACAAGTCGATCAGACAGTTCGAGTCGCTCTACGCCTGAGTCACAGGGTCGCCGGGCGGATCACCACCATGGACCGGGTCCGTGGTCCGGCATCCTCCAGCAGCGCCATCACCCGGCCGTCCGGCGCGACCGCCGCGTACAGGCCCTCGATCCCCGCCGGCGCCAACGGCCTGCCGTGGCTGGCGTCCACCGTCTCGGCGTCGGTGATGTCGCGGCGCGGAAACGCCTGCAGGCACGCCTCGTCGAGCGTGTAGGACAGCGTCGGCGCCTCGGCGAGTTGCTCGAGCGTGCGCGCCTGATCGAGGCCGAAGCGGCCGACCCGGGTACGCCGCAGCACGGTGAGGTGTCCACCCACGCCCAGCGTGGCACCGACGTCGCGGGCCAGCGCACGGATGTAGGTCCCGCTCGAGCAGTCCACCACCACATCGACATCAACAGTATCCGAGCCCCTGCGCACCGCCAGCACGTCGAACCGGTCGATCCGCACCGGGCGCGCGGCCAGTTCGACGGTCTGGCCCTCACGGGCCAGCCGGTACGCCCGCTGACCGTCGACCTTGATCGCGCTCACCGACGACGGCACCTGAGCGATGTCCCCACGCAGCGCGGCGACCGCGTCACCGATCTCTCCGTCGGTCACATGCGACGCCGAAACGGATTGCAGCAGTTCACCTTCGGCGTCCTCGGTGGACGTGCTCTGGCCCAACCGGATGGTGGCGGTGTACCCCTTGTCGGCCGCTGTCAGCAGGCCGAGGATCTTGGTGGCGCGCTCGATGCCGACCACCAGGACACCGGTGGCCATCGGATCCAGCGTCCCGGCATGCCCGACCTTGCGGGTGCCGAACAGCCGCCGGCACCGGCCCACCACGTCGTGACTCGTCAGCCCCGGCGGCTTGTCGACGACGACCAGACCTGGCGCACTCACAACACGATCCCGGTCAACGCGATCCCGTTGCGGACGGCCCACCTCCCGGTCAGCGACGTCAGCGGCGGTCCCGACAGGGCCTCCGGGTCGATCAGGATCGTCGAGGTGAACGTGCCCGCCTCGCCGGAGCCGTCCACATCGAAGGTGATGTGGGCGTCCTCGAACCCCAGCCACCGCCGGGTCAGCGGAAACCACGCCTTGTACGTCGCCTCCTTGGCGCAGAACAGGACCCGGTCCCAGTGCACGCCGGCGGGCAGCGCCTGCAGCTCGCCACGTTCGGCGGGCAGGCTGACGGCGTCGAGCACCCCCTGCGGGAGGACACCGTGCGGCTCGGCGTCGATACCCACCGAGCGGACCTCGTCGCGACGCCCGACGACGGCGCCGCGGAAGCCCTCGCAGTGGGTGAGGCTGCCGACGAAGCCGTCGGGCCAGCACGGTTCGCCCTTCTCCCCCTTGAGGATCGGCACCGGGTCCGCTCCCAGCTCGACGAGCGCCTGGCGCGCGCAGTACCGCGCGGTGACGAACTCGTTGCGCCGCTTGGGCACCGACTTGGCGATCAACGGCTCCTCTTCGGGCAGCGGCGCCAATTCACGCGGGTCCGAATACAATTCGGCCGCCGCCAGCGCACCCAGCTCACCGGGCAGCACCCCGGCGAGCAGCGTCGCCGCGATCACGCCCGGTCCCTGATCCGCTGCTGCATCTTCTCGGCGTGCTCCCGCATCTCCTGGGTGATCTGGAAGTGGCCGCCGAACTCGTTGAGGTATCCCGGGGTGTACTGCGGATCGGGCAGGATCTGGCGCAGCCACCGATAGGGCCGCCGCCGGCGCCACTCCCGCGGATAGCCGACCGACACCTCTTCGAAGCGCACCCCGTCGTACCAGGTGGTGCGCGGGATGTGCAGATGCCCGTACACCGAGCACAGGGCGTTGTAGCGGGTGTGCCAGTCGGCGGTGGCGGTGGTGCCGCACCACAGCGCGAACTCCGGATAGAACATCGCGTCGCAGGGCTCCCGCACCATCGGGAAGTGGTTGACCTGAACGGTCTGCATCATCCAGTCGAGGTCTTCGAGCCGCTTGCGGGTGTAGGCCACCCGGTCGCGACACCAGGCGTCGCGCGTCGCATACGGCTCGGCGGACAGCAGGTATTCGTCGGTGCCGACGATGTTGCGATCCTTGGCGATCGCCAGCCCCTCGGCCTTGGTTCCCGCGCCCTGGGGCAGGAACGAATAGTCGTAGAGCAGGAACATCGGCACGATCGTCGCCGGCCCACCCTCCTCGGTCCACACCGGGAACGGGTGCTCGGGCGTGACGATGCCCATCTCGTCGCACATGTTGACCAGATAGTCGTAGCGCGCCTTGCCGAAGATCTGCATCGGGTCGCGGTTGGTGGTCCACAACTCGTGGTTGCCCGGCACCCAGATCACCTTCGCGAAGCGCTTCCGCAGCACATCGAGCGCCCAGCGGATCTCGTCGGTGCGCTCGGCGACGTCGCCTGCCACGATCAGCCAGTCGTCGGGCGAGGCGGGGTGCAGCGACTCCGTGACCGGCTTGTTGCCGGTGTGCCCGGTGTGAAGATCGCTGACCGCCCACAGCGTCGGGCGTCGATCCTCGGAACTCACAACCCGTCAGCCTACTGGTGGCGACGGAAGCGAAGCCGTCCGGCAACTAGAACAGGTTCTAAGTTCTCGCCGTGCGGGGCGTCACCGCCCGTTACACTCCGGGCAGGGACGCGACGGACGAACCGGGACAAAGGGGTGCGATGTTCGCCAAGGTGCGACTGCTCTCGGCACTGTGTGCGCTGGTCGCGGCGGTGATCGTGGTGTGGCAGGCCCAGCCGGACGCGCGTCTGGGCACCGGCGCCGTCGAGCTCCGGTCGACCGACGCTCCGATGACCACCATCAAGTCCCCCGTGCTCGACATCACCGATCCCGATCCCTTCGATCCGTGCCGCGACATCCCCCTCGACGTGGTCCAGCGGATCGGCCTGGCGTTCACACCGCCCGACCCGGAGGACAGCCTGCGGTGCCACTACGACGCCGGTAACTACCAGATGGCGGTCGAGGCGTTCGTGTGGCGCACCTACGAGCAGACACTGCCGCCCGACGCCGTGGAGCTCGACGTCGACGGCCACCGTGCGGCGCAGTACTGGATCATGAAGCCGACGGACTGGAACAACCGCTGGTGGATCACCTGCATGATCGCGTTCAAGACCAGCTACGGCCTCATTCAGCAGTCGCTGTTCTACTCGCCGGTCTACTCCGAGCCCGACCCGGACTGCATGCAGACCAACCTGCAGCGCGCGCATGAGCTCGCCCCGTTCTACAAGTACTGACCGCTAACCTCGCAGGCGTGACCGTCCAGCACTTCCTGATGCACCGGCTCTCGGGCCTCCTGCACACACCCCCGCCGACCACCGAGGTCGACGTCGACCGCGGCCTGCGCGTGCCGATGCGCGACGGGGTCGACCTGATCGCCGACCACTACGCACCCCGGACCGGCACCGCGGCGGGCACCCTGCTGGTACGCGGGCCCTACGGCCGCCGCTGGCCGTTCGCCGCGGTGTTCGCCGAGGTCTACGCCGCCCGCGGCTACCACGTGGTGCTGCAGAGCGTGCGGGGCACGTTCGGCTCCGGCGGCGACTTCGACCCGATGGTCAACGAGATCGACGACGGCGCCGACACCGTGGCCTGGCTGCGGGAGCAGCCCTGGTTCACCGGATCGTTCGGCACGGTGGGGCTGTCTTATCTCGGGTTCACGCAGTGGGCGCTTCTCACCGACCCCCCGCCGGAGCTCAAGGCCGCGGTGATCACCGTCGGCCCGCACGATGTCAGAGGACCGCGCTGGGGCCATGGTTCGTTCGGGCTCAACGACTTCCTCGGGTGGAGCGACCTGGTCGCCAACCAGGAGGATCCGCGCCGGTTCCGCGTACTGCTGCGTCAGCTGCGGGCGCAGCGGATGGTGACCGAGGCGTCGCACGGTCTGCCGCTGGGCGAGGCCAGCCGCGCACTGCTCGGCGAAGGGGCCCCCTGGTTCGAATCGTGGCTCGAGCATCCGCACGGCGACGATCCGTTCTGGGAGAGGATGCACCTGCGCGACGCGCTCGAGCGCACCGAGATCCCGGTGCTGCTGCTCAGCGGCTGGCAGGACCTGTTCCTCGAGCAGACCCTCGAGCAGTACGGCCGATTGCGCGAGCGCGGCGTGGACGTCGCGATGACGATCGGGCCGTGGACGCACTCGCACATGATGACCAAGGCTGCGCCCACGGCCATCCGGGAATCCCTGGACTGGCTGGGCTCGCATCTCGGCGGTACGCCGTCGACGCGGACAGCGCCGGTGCGCATCCATCTCGCGGGTGACGGCTGGCTCGATCTGCCGAGCTGGCCGCCCACGATGCCCGAGCGCGTGTTCCATCTCAACCCCGGCGGCCGACTGGCCGACACCGCGGAGAACGGCGGCACCGCGACGTTCGTCTACAACCCCGGCGATCCGACGCCCACCATCGGCGGCCGGCTGCTCTCTCCGGTCGGCGGCTACCGCGACGACACCGCGCTGGCCCGGCGTGCCGACGTGCTGACGTTCACCGGGGATCCGCTGCCCGCCGACCTGTACGTCGTCGGGACGCCGACCGTGGAGCTCGCCCACGTCTGCGCCAACCCGCACAACGACCTGTTCGTCCGGATCAGCCAGGTCGACGCGCACGGCGCGTCCCGCAACGTGAGCGACGGCTACGTCGCGGCGGCCCCGGACTCGGGCAAGGTGCGCGTCGACCTGGACGCGGTCGCCCACCTGTTCCCTGCCGGCTCCCGCATCCGCGTGCTCATCGCGGGCGGGTCGCATCCTCGGTTCGTGCGCAACCTCGGCACCGGTGAACCCCTCACGAGCGCGCAGACATTCGCGACCCAACGGCACACGATCACCCTCGGCGAGGAGTCGCGACTGGTGCTGCCCGCCGGGTCGCAGCCGCCGTCAGCCGACTGAGCGGCGCACCTGTGCGGCGATCTCGGACAGCACCGCGTCGTCGTGCACGGGCGCACCCCACTGCGGCGCGACCGGCAGCGTCACCCAACTCGTGCAGCCCCGGTACTCCGGCGTACGCGTG
Organism: Mycolicibacterium psychrotolerans; assembly: GCF_010729305.1. Classification (NCBI taxonomy): domain Bacteria; kingdom Bacillati; phylum Actinomycetota; class Actinomycetes; order Mycobacteriales; family Mycobacteriaceae; genus Mycobacterium; species Mycolicibacterium psychrotolerans. The sequence goes on from NZ_AP022574.1 coordinate 4,452,622, forward strand.
AGCCCGACCGGCTCGCGCAGCGGGACCGTCGAGACGACGAGCACCGTCAGCCGGTGCCGCGGACGGAAGTCCAGCCGGTCCTCACGCACCGATGCATCGGTCCAAATATGATGCGGCGCAATCGATTCCAGGTTATCCGGACGGGCCACCTCGACGGCGTCGACCACCCGCGCACCGGCGCGCACGACGATCTCGGCATCGGTGCTGTCGGCGGCGGCGGGCCCGATGAGGTCCCGATGCTCGGGACGGACCCGTTCGGCGTGGCTGTGCGCGACCGTCGGGAACAGCAGGAAGCGTGAGGCCGCCACCTCGAAGCGCTTCTCCCCGATGCCGCCCTTGCGCAGCAGCACGGTCTGCCTGCCGTCGAGCAATGCGTGCACCGCCGCGCTCCACTCCTTGAGCGCAGGCGTGGTCAGTGTCGCGGTCACGTCCGGCTCAGCCGGGCCCGCACCTCGGGGCGTCGCAGCGGCGGAACGGTTTTCGGCGGCTGCCTACGGGGCTGCAGGCCGGCGAGCAGCCGCTGGGTGGTGGCGGTCACCTCGGCGACAGCGGTATCGAACGCGTCGACGTTGGCCCCGGAGGGGCGGGTGACGCCGCTGACCTTGCGCACGTACTGGCGGGCCGCGGCCTCGATCTCCTCATCCGTGGCCGCCGGCTCCAGACCGCGCAACTCGGTGATGTTTCGGCACATGACCTCCACGATAGGCGCGGTCCGGTCGGCCGATACGGTGAGCGCATGACCAACGCCTCGGACGTTCTGCTGATCGACACCCGCGACCGCATCCGGACGCTGACGCTGAACCGGCCCGCGGCGCGCAACGCGCTCTCCGCGGAATTGCGGAGCCGGTTCTACGGTGCGCTGCGCGAGGCGGAGGCCGACGACGCCGTCGACGTCGTGATCGTCACGGGCACCGACCCGGTGTTCTGCGCCGGTCTGGACCTCAAGGAACTCGGCGACACCACCGAGCTGCCCGACATCTCGCCGAAGTGGCCGCCGATGTCCAAGCCGGTGATCGGCGCCGTCAACGGCGCGGCGGTGACGGGCGGACTGGAGATCGCGCTCTACTGCGACATCCTCATCGCCTCGGAGAACGCCCGCTTCGCCGACACCCACGCGCGGGTGGGGCTGCTCCCGACGTGGGGTCTGTCGGTGCGGCTTCCGCAGAAGGTCGGTGTCGGCATGGCGCGGCGCATGAGCATGACCGGCGACTACCTGTCCGCCGATGAGGCGCTGCGCACCGGCCTGGTCACCCAGGTGGTGCCACATGACCAACTGCTCGAGACCGCCCGCCAGATCGCCACGTCGATCGTCGGCAACAACCAGGAGGCGGTGCGCGCGCTGATGACGTCGTATCACCTGATCGACGACGCGCAGAACAGCAGCGGGCTCTGGCTGGAGGCGGCGTCGGCACGGGAGTGGATGAAGGCCACGTCGGGCGACGACATCGCGGCCAGCCGCAGTGCGGTGATGGAGCGCGGCCGCACTCAGGTGCGCTGACCCCTCTCGTCCTCCCCGCGAGCGCGCGGGTCTGTACGCCGACACGCCGCAGAAGCCGGCATTTCGTGCGCACTCGCGGGCCGCGAGCGTCGACTTCTTGACATCCCGCGCTGCCGGGGCATGGTCGGTGTGGTGAGTGAGAAACCGCTTCCGGTCAACCATCACGCCGACCATCCCGGCTTCTCGGGCCTGACGGGCAGCCTCTGCGCGTGGCTGTTCCTGCTCATGGGCCGGGACACCGCGCGGCTGGCAGCGGATCTGTCGGGCGTCGACACGTCAGACGTCGTCGTCGACATCGGCTCCGGCGCGGGCAACGCCGCCCGCGCTGCGGCCCGCCGCGGTGCCCGTGTCACCGGTGTCGACCCGTCGCCGACCATGCTGCGGGTCGCCCGTCGAGCCACACGCGGCTTGCCTGTCCTCACGTGGGCGCAGGGCAGCGCCGAGTCGCTGCCGGTCCCCGACGGATCCGCGACCGTCGTGTGGGCGCTCGCGACGGTGCACCACTGGCGCGACGTCGACGCGGCGTTGCCCGAGATCCTCCGCGTGCTGGCCCTGGGCGGACGGCTGCTCGCCCTCGAACGTCGGGTCGAGCCGGGCGCCACCGGGTTCGCCAGTCACGGCTGGACGGCGCAGCAGGCGGAATCGTTTGCCGCGCTGTGCCGTTCGGCGGGCATGGTCGATGTGCGCGTCACCGAACATCGAGCCGGGCGTCGCGACCTGTGGGCGGTCAGCGGATACCGGGGACCAGCCAGCGTCCGCTGAGCGCCCGCCAGCCGACGAACACCAGACGCAACACCATGAATGTGCTCAGCCCCGACCAGATGCCCAGCAGCCCCCACCCGAACGCCAGCGACAGCCAGATCAGCGGCAGGAAGCCGACCAGCGCGCTGACCAGCGTCGCGGTCCGCATGAACCGGGCGTCACCTGCGCCGAGCAACACCCCGTCGAGCGCGAACACCACCCCGGCGATCGGCAGTTGCGCCACCAGGAACCACCACGGCACGGCGATCTCGTCGAGCACGCCGCGGTCGTCGGTGAACACCGCGGGCAGGACCGACGAGCCGAGGGCGAACGTCGCGGCCAGCACCGCGCCAGCCACCGTGGAGAACAGCGTCACACGCCACGCCACCGATTTGGCGTGGGCGAGCTGGCCCGCGCCGAGCGCCGCGCCGACCAGGGACTGCGCGGCAATCGCGAGTGAATCCAGCACCAGCGCAAGGAAGTTCCACAGCTGCAGCACCACCTGGTGGGCCGCCACCGCCGCCGCGCCGAATCGGGCGGCGACCGCTCCGGCGGAGACGAAACACGCCTGGAACGCCATGGTGCGTACCACCAGATCCCGGCCCATCACCAGCTGAGCGCGCAGCACCGCGGGACGCGGGCGAATGGGCACCTGCTCGACGAACAGCGCCCGGAAGAACAGCGCGGCCGCCAGCCACTGACCGAACACATTGGCCACCGCAGAACCCGCCAGCCCCAGCGCGGGCGCCCCGAACCAGCCGTACACCAGCGTCGGACACAGCACCGCGGCCACGGCGAAGCCGACGACGACATAGCGCAGAGGCCGCATCGTGTCCTGCACGCCGCGCATCCAGCCGTTTCCGGCGGCGGCCACCAGGATCGCGGGCACCGCCAGGCTCGCGATGCGGACCCACGGCAGCGCGGTCGCAGCGATGTCGCCGCCGGCCGCCAGCGCTGACACCAACGGAACCGCCGTGAGTTGCACGGCCGCGACGATCGTCAACCCGATTCCCAGGGCCAGCCAGGTGGCCTGCACACCTTCGGAGACCGCGGCGGTGCGGTCGCCGGCCCCGTAGAACCGGGCGGCGCGCGCGGTGGTGCCGTAGGACAGGAACGTCAACTGGGAGCTCAGCACGCCCATGACGAGCGCGCCGATCGCCAGACCGGCCAGACTCAGCGCACCGAGCCTGCCGACGACGGCAAGGTCGAACAGCAGGTAGAGCGGTTCGGCGGCCAGGACTCCGAGCGCCGGAAATGCCAGGGCTGCGATCCGTCGGCTGGTGGCCGGCGCGACGGCCTCCCCGGCGGCGTCAGCCAAGAACCGTGCGGAGCGCCGTCACGACATCGTCGGCGCTGCCGGTCACCGAGTATCCCGCGGCCAGGCGGTGACCGCCTCCGCCGAAGCCGGCGGCGACGGCCGCGATGTCGAGCGACTTGGACCGCATCGACACCGACCACTGCCCCGGCTCGATCTCCTTGAACACCGCGGCCACCTCGGCCTGCTGGGTGGTCCGGACGATGTCGACGATGCTCTCGACCTCTTCAGGTCGCGCACTGGTCCACTCCTCGTTCGGCACGACCGCGTAGACCAGACCCTGCCCGTCGGCCGCGTCGGCCACCAGCCGCGCCGTGCCCAGCACCCGCGACAGCATCGGCAGCCACGCGAACGGGTGGGTGTCCATCAGCGTCCGGCTGATGGCCGTGTTGTCGACACCGAGGTCGACCAGCCGCGCGGCCAGCCGCAGCGCGCGGGCACTGGCCCAGCGGAAGGAACCGGTGTCGGTGGTCAGCCCCGCGTACAGGCAGTGCGCAACGTTCTCGTCGATCGGCTCGGCCCATGCGTCGAGCAACTCGGCAACCAGCATCGTCGTCGAGTCGGCCGACGCGTCGACGAAGTTGGCGCTGCCGAACAGATGGTTGGAGGCGTGATGGTCGATGACGAGCACCCGGCGGTCGGGCGTCACGAGATCGGCCAGCGAACCGAGGCGGTTGACACTCGGGACGTCCACGGTGACCACCAGGTCGGCGTCGCGCCGCATCAGCTCGGGCGCGACCAGCAGGTGACAGCCCGGCAGCGAGCGCAGCGACTCGGGCAACTCCGCCGGCGCGGCGAAGCCGACCTCGACGTCGCTGCCGGCGCGGTCGAGCACCAGTGCGAGCGCGAGGCCGGCACCTATGGTGTCGGCGTCAGGATGGACGTGGCACACCACGCTGACAGAACGGGCCGACGACAGCAGCGCTGCGGCGTCGCGGGCATCCGCTCGCTCACCGGGCAGCAGGGCGTCAGTCGTCGTGTCTGTCATCGAGCGTGTCGAAGTCACCCGTGTCCTCAGCGTCCGCCTCGTCCGGCCCCCCGCCGTCTTCCTCCGCCCCCGTTACACGGTACGGGTCGGCGTCGCCGGCGTGCTTGGCCCCTTGCCTAACTCTCGCCAAATCCTCATCTGCGGCCCGGGCGCGAGCCAGCAGCTCCTCCATGTGCGCCGCCGTGTCAGGCACCTTGTCGAGCACGAAGGACAGCGTCGGGGTGAATCGCACACCTGTGGCCGCACCGACCTTGCTGCGCAGCGTGCCTTTGGCCCGCTCCAGCGCCGCCGCGGCGGCCGCGTAGTCCGGCTCGTCGTCCAACGTCTCGCCCCGCACCGTGTAGAACACGGTCGCGTCGTGCAGGTCCCCCGTGACCTTCGTGTCCGTGACGGTCACGAAGGCCAGCGGAGGGTCCTTGATCTCGAACTCGATGGCCGAGGCGACGACGGTGCCGATGCGCTTGGCGAGCCGTCTGGCCCGCGCGGGATCGGCCACGACTCAGGTCCTCTCTTTTTCGACCAATTCGTAGGTCTCGATGACGTCGCCTTCTTTGATGTCGGAGTACGTCAGCGTCAGACCACACTCGTAGCCCTCGCGGACCTCGGTGGCATCGTCCTTCTCCCGCTTGAGCGAAGAGATCGTGAGGTTCTCGGCGACCACCACGTTGTCGCGAAGCAGGCGGGCCTTGGCGTTGCGCCGCATGATGCCCGACTGCACGAGGCAACCGGCGATGTTGCCGACCTTGCTCGACCGGAAGATCGCCCGGATCTCGGCGCGGCCGAGTTCCTTCTCCTCGTAGATCGGCTTGAGCATGCCCTTGAGCGCGCTCTCGATCTCGTCGATGGCCTGGTAGATCACCGAGTAGTAGCGGATCTCCACACCTTCGCGGTTGGCCAGCTCGGTGGCCTTGCCCTCAGCACGGACGTTGAAGCCGATGATGATCGCATCCGAGGCCGACGCCAGGTTGACGTTGGTCTCAGTGACGCCACCGACGCCGCGGTCGATGACACGCAGTTCGACCTCGTCGTCGACCTGGATGCCCAGCAGGGCCTCCTCGAGCGCCTCGACCGTACCGGCGTTGTCGCCCTTGAGGATCAGGTTCAGCTGGCTGGTTTCCTTCAGCGCCGAATCCAGGTCCTCCAGGCTGATCCGCTTCCGGCTGCGCGCGGCCATCGCGTTGCGCTTGCGCGCGCTGCGGCGGTCGGCGATCTGGCGGGCGATGCGGTCCTCGTCGACGACGAGGAAGTTGTCACCGGCACCGGGGACCGACGTGAAACCGATCACCTGGACCGGACGCGACGGCAGTGCCTCGGTCACGTCCTCGCCGTGCTCGTCGACCATGCGGCGCACGCGACCGTAGGCGTCGCCGGCCACCACCGAGTCGCCGACCCGCAGCGTGCCTCGCTGGATCAGCACGGTCGCGACGGGGCCGCGGCCGCGGTCCAGGTGCGCCTCGATCGCCACACCCTGGGCCTCCATGTCGGGGTTGGCCCGCAGGTCCAGCGATGCGTCGGCGGTCAGGATGACCGCTTCGAGCAGCGCCTCGATGTTGGTGCCCGCCTTGGCGGAGATGTCGACGAACATCGTGTCGCCGCCGTACTCCTCGGGCACCAGGCCGTACTCGGTGAGCTGACCGCGGATCTTGGCCGGGTCGGCGCCCTCCTTGTCGATCTTGTTGACCGCCACCACGATCGGCACATCGGCTGCCTGCGCGTGGTTGACGGCCTCGACCGTCTGCGGCATGACGCCGTCGTCGGCGGCCACCACCAGGATCGCGATGTCGGTGGCCTTCGCGCCGCGGGCACGCATGGCGGTGAACGCCTCGTGACCCGGGGTGTCGATGAAGGTGATGGGCCGCTCGTTGCCGTCGAGGTCGACCGTCACCTGGTAGGCGCCGATGTGCTGGGTGATGCCGCCGGCCTCGCCCTCGCGGACGGTGGCGTTACGGATCGTGTCCAGCAGTCGCGTCTTGCCGTGGTCGACGTGACCCATGACGGTGACGACCGGCGGCCGGAACTCGAGGTCGTCCTCGCCGCCCTCGTCCTCGCCGTAGGACAGGTCGAAGGACTGCAGCAGCTCGCGGTCCTCGTCCTCCGGGGACACGACCTGGACGACGTAGTTCATCTCGCTGCCGAGCAGCTCGAGGGTCTCGTCACCGACGGACTGGGTGGCCGTCACCATCTCGCCGAGGTTGAACAGCGCCTGCACCAGCGAGGCCGGGTTGGCGTTGATCTTGTCGGCGAAGTCGGACAGCGACGCGCCGCGGGCCAGCCGGATCGTCTCGCCGTTGCCGTGCGGCAACCGCACGCCACCGACGACCGGGGCCTGCATGTTCTCGTATTCGGCCCTCTTCGCGCGCTTCGACTTGCGGCCGCGCTTCGGGGCACCGCCGGGACGACCGAACGCACCGGCCGCGCCGCCGCGCTGCCCGGGGCGTCCACCGCCGCCGCCGCCGGGACGGCCACGGAAGCCGCCGGCAGCCGCGCCGCCGCCGGCACCGCCACCGCGGTAGTTACCGCCGCCACCACCGGCGCCGCCCGGACGGCCTGCGCCGCCTGGAGCCGGACGGGGACCGCCACCGGGACGCGGACCACCACCGGGACGGGGACCGCCGCCGGGACGGGCGCCCTGCGGGCGAGGAGGCATGTTGCCCGGCGAGGCACCAGGACGCGGGCCGCCGCCCGGACGAGGTCCACCGGCGCCGGGGCCGGGCCTGGGACCACCCGGACCCTGGGGTCGGGGCATGGGCCGGTCGACCGGCTGCTGCGACGAGAACGGGTTGTTGCCGACGCGCGGCGTGCGCGCTGCGGGCTTGGGGGCGCCGGGACGCGGCGCGCCCGGGCCGGGACGGGGACCGGGTGTCGGACCCGGACGGGTCGGGGCCGCCGGAGCGGCCGGAGCCGCCGGGGTGGCCTCCGCTGCCGGCGGGGCGGCCGCTGCGGGCGGCGCTGCCGGTGCCGGCGGTGCCGGAGGCGCAGCGGGCGGCGCCGGGGCGGGCGCGGGCTGTTGCGCTACGGGCGCGGACGGCTTGGGGCCGGGGCGCGGCGCAGCCGGCTTGGCGGATGATCCGTTGCCGCCGCTGCTGACGGGCTCGGCTGCGGGCTTGGAGCCGCCGAACGATTCCCGAAGACGGCGGGCGACGGGCGCCTCCACCGTCGAAGACGCCGACTTGACGAACTCACCTTGTTCGCTCAGCCGGGCCAGTACTTGCTTGCTTGTGACACCGAGTTCCTTTGCCAACTCGTGCACGCGGGCCTTACCTGCCACTACATCTCCTGTCTGAGAGGCGACAGCGGTGGTAGGCGCCGCGCCTCGGGTTAGCTATGACGCATGGTCATCGGGACTTCACGGTGTGCTCATGTTCTTCGCTACCTGTTCTCTTGCCCGGGTGCGTCGAGCGCTTCGGTTGAGGCGAAACGTTCGATCACCGCGGTGATGTCCGGTGAACCGGTGATCCGGAGCGCTCGGCCGAAGGCCCGCCGCCGAACCGCGTCGTTCAGACACTTCGGATCGGGATGCAGCCAGGCACCCCGCCCCGGAAGTCTCTTCGCTTCGTCGACGGTCACGGCGCGGTGGCCGGTTCCGTCGTCGACAGCGACAACTCGAAGCAGATCGACAGCCAGCTCTCGTCGCCGGCATCCGATGCATGTCCGCACCGGGCCCTCAGCAGGGTCGTTGGTGCTTTTCTGCGTCCGAGCCGATGTCTCGCGCTGGATCACACCGAAGTCTACCGTCACGACGGCGTCGAGATGAAAACCGGTGCGCCGAGCGCCGTCGACGGCGCCCGCGTCACCGTTCGCCGACGGCGCCCCGGGCCGGGTCCGGGCGGCGTTCGGTGTCGGCCGCGTCGTCGCCGCGGGTGTCGCTGCGGATGTCGATACGCCAGCCGGTGAGCCGGGCGGCCAGCCGGGCGTTCTGGCCTTCCTTGCCGATGGCCAGCGAGAGCTGGAAGTCGGGCACGATCACCCGCGCCGCCCGAGCAGCCTCGTCGATCACCGTCACCGAAACCACCTTCGCCGGGGACAGCGCGTTGGCGACGAACTTCGCCGGGTCCTCGTCGTAGTCGATGATGTCGATCTTCTCCCCCGACAACTCGCTCATGACGTTGCGCACCCGCTGCCCCATCGGCCCGATGCAGGCGCCCTTGGCGTTGAGGCCGGGCGCCCGCGACACCACGGCGATCTTGCTGCGGTGACCCGCCTCCCGGGCCACCGCCACGATCTCGACCGAACCGTCGGCGATCTCCGGCACCTCCAGCGAGAACAACTTGCGGACCAGGTTCGGGTGGGTGCGCGACAGCGTGATCAGCGGTTCGCGCGCCCCGCGGGAGACTCCCACCACATAGCAGCGCAACCGGTCGCCGTGTTCGTAACGCTCCCCTGGTACCTGTTCGGCGGCGGGGATCACGCCCTCGGATCCCTTCGTCTCGCTGCCTATGCGCACCACCACCAGGCCGCGGGCGTTCGCGCGCGCGTCGCGTTGGATGACCCCGGCGACGATGTCCCCCTCGCGGGCCGAGAACTCACCGTAGTTCTTCTCGTTCTCCGCATCGCGCAACCGCTGCAGGATCACCTGGCGCGCCGTGGTCGCCGCGATGCGGCCGAAACCCTCAGGGGTGTCGTCCCATTCGTGCAACACGTTGCCGTCGGCGTCGGTCTGGCGGGCCATCACCCGCACCACGCCGGTCTTGCGGTCGACGTCGATCCGGGCGTCGGCCTCGTGACCTTCGGTGTGCCGGTAGGCGGTCAGCAGCGCCGACTTGATGGTGTCGACGACCACGTCGACGCTGATCCCCTTGTCGGCCTCGATCGCATGCAGCGCAGCCATGTCGATGTTCATGCTCAGGTCTCTCCTCCGGTTTGGCCCGCCAACTCCAGCTCACGTGGACTCGGTGGCGAGAACTCCACCTGGACAACGGCTTTGGCGATGCTGTCGAGATCGACATCACGCAGGGTGAACGCACCGCGGGCACCGTCTTTGACGACCACGGCGACAGTCGTACCGCGCAGTTCGCCCAGCCGGCCGGTCAGCGTAGACCCGTCGCTCAGCGTCAGTTCCACGCGGCGGCCCTGGGCGCGGCGAAAGTGCTTGTCGGTGGTCAGCGGTCGGTCGACTCCCGGAGAGGTCACCTCGAGGACGTAGGGCGCCGAATCGAGTTCGTCGAGAAGGGTCGAGGCGATCCGGGACAGTTCGGCGACGGCGTCGAGGTCAAGCCCGCCGTCGGCGTCGGCGACCACTGTCACCCGCGGCGGCCGTGCTCCGGCGTCGACGACCACATCTTCGATGTCGTATCCGGCGCGCGCGAACTCCCCGTCGAGCAATTCGATCACCTGTCGTTGCGACGGTAATCCCGCAGACCGCTCCGCCACGGTGAGCTCCTCGTCTTGAGTTGTCCTTCGAACTGGGTCGACCCGGGTCTCAACGATACGCCAGCGCCGCCGGGCCAAATAACGAAAAGCAGCGACCGCGGGGGGCGCACCACCGAAGTCGGCTCGAGGCCGGTGCGCCCGGCAATGGCAGGATGTTGCACGTGCCGAGCCGACCGCCGACCGTCAGCCGCCGGGAGGTGCTCGTCGGAATGGCCGTCCTCGCGGCGACGGCGGCCACCGCGGCCGGGTGCGGGACCCCGCCGCCCCCGCCCGATCTCGACGACCTGACCACTGCGCTGGACCGGGCCCGCGCGGACGCCCGACTGGCCGGCGAGGCCGCCGCCACCGCGCGCGGGCCCGTCGCGCAGACACTCACCCAGGTCGCCGGTCAGCGGTCCGCGCACGCTGCGGCGCTGTCCGACGAGATCGTCCGGCTGACGGGCCGGCCCGCGCCCACGAGCAGCGTGTCCGTCACCACGTCGACCAGCGTTGCCGCGGGGGTACCGCCGGCGCCGGCGCCGACGTCCGACGACGTGATCGGTTCGCTGCGCGCCTCGGCCGACAGCGCAGCCCACGCTGCCGCGGCGCTGTCCGGTTACCGCGCCGGCTTGCTCGCCTCGATCGCCGCGTCCTGCACGGCCGCCTACACCGTGGCGCTGGCCTCCCGCGGCGGTGCACGATGACCTCACCCGCACCCGACCCGACCACGCGTCCCGCCGATCCTGCCGCGGGCGCGCTGTTCGACGCCGTTGCCGGCGAGCACGCCACCATCTACGGATACGGCCTGGTGTCAGCGCATTCCACGCCTGAGGACAACGACCTGGTCGCCGACACGATGGCCGAACACCGGTCCCGGCGCGAAGCCGCGATCGCCCTGCTCGAAGACGAGGGCGAAGCGGTGCCGTTGCCCGCCGCGGGCTACGCGATGCCGATGGAGGTCGACACCCCCACCCAGGCCGCCAAGCTCGCGGTCCGGATGGAGGAGGACACCGCCACCGCCTGGCGGGGGGTCGTCGAGCAGGCGACCGACGGGAAGGTCCGCGCCTTCGGGGTGGCGGCGATGCTCGAAACCGCGGTCACCGCAGCGCGGTGGCGGCGCGTCTTGGGCGAGACGCCGGTCACGGTCGCCTTCCCCGGCGGCGCGGAGTGACGGTCAGCCGATCGCGGCCAGGATGTCGGTGGCCGCGGATCCGGCAGGCACGTCGCGCTTCTCGCCGCTGAACCGGTCCCGCAGTTCCACCACACCGTCGGCCCAGCCGCGGCCCACGACGACGATCCACGGGACTCCGAGCAACTCGGCGTCCTTGAACTTGACCCCGGGCGAGGCCGACCGGTCATCGAGCAGCACGTCGACACCGAGGCGGTCCAGGTCCGCCGCGAGTTCGTTCGCACCGGCCCGCGCCTCGGTGTCCTTGTTGGCGATCACCACGTGCACGTCGAACGGCGACACCGCCGCCGGCCACCGCAGCCCGAGCTCGTCGTGCTGTTGCTCGGCAATCACCGCGACCAGCCGGGACACCCCGATGCCGTAGCTGCCCATGGTCAACCGCACCGGCTTGCCGTCCTCGCCGAGGACATCGGCGGTGAAGGCGTCGGCATATTTGCGGCCCAGCTGGAAGACGTGGCCGATCTCGATGCCGCGCGCCGCCACCAGCGGGCCCGCCCCGTCCGGCGAGGGATCGCCCTCCCGCACCTCGGCGGCCTCGATGGTGCCGTCCGGGGTGAAGTCGCGTCCCGCAACGAGGTCGACCACATGCTTGCCCACCTCGTCGGCACCGGTGATCCACGCCGTGCCGTCGACCACGCGCGGATCGACCAGATAGCGAACGCCGTTGGCCAGCAATCCCTTCGGCCCGATGTACCCCTTCTTCAGGAACGGGTACCTGGCGAAGTCGGCGTCGTCGAGCATCGCGTACTCCGCCGGCTCCAGCGCCGCGCCGAGTCGCTTGTCGTCGACCTCGCGATCGCCGGGCACCCCGACCGCCAGCAGTTCCCATTCCCCGCCGGGCGGACGGACCTTCAGCAGCACGTTCTTCAGCGTGTCGGCCGCGGTGACGGTGCGGCCCAGACCTGCGCCGTTGGCCCACTCGACCAGCGTCGCAATCGTCGGGGTGTCCCCGGTGTCGTAGACGACGGCCTCGGGCAGACCCTCGAACGGGATCGACTCGGGCACCGCGGTGATGACGGCCTCGACGTTGGCGGCGTAGCCGGATTCGACGCACCGGACGTAGGTGTCCTCACCGACCTCGCTCTCGGCCAGAAATTCTTCCGACGCGCTGCCGCCCATCGCCCCGGACACCGCGGACACGATCACGTAGCGCACCGCGAGCCGGGCGAAGATCCGCTGATAGGCCTCCCGATGCGCGTGGTAGGCCGTCTTGAGACCGTCGTCGTCGATGTCGAACGAGTAGGAGTCCTTCATCAGGAACTCCCGCCCGCGCAGGATGCCCGCACGCGGACGGGCCTCGTCGCGGTACTTGTTCTGGATCTGGAACAGGATCAGGGGAAAGTCCTTGTACGAGGAGTACTCCCCCTTGACGGTGAGAGTGAACATCTCCTCGTGCGTGGGCCCCAGCAGGTAGTCGTTGTCCCGCCGGTCCTGCAGCCGGAACAGCGTGTCGCCGTATTCGGTCCAGCGGTTGGTGGTCTCGTACGGCGCCCGCGGCAGGAGGGCGGGAAACAGGATCTCCTGTCCCCCGATCGCGGTCATCTCGTCGCGGACGATCCCCTCGATCTTGCGCAGCACCTTGAGCCCGAGGGGCAGCCAGCTGTACAGCCCGGGCCCGACGGGGCGGACGTATCCGGCGCGGATGAGCAGCTTGTGGCTGGCCACTTCGGCGTCGGCCGGATCGTCGCGCAAGGTGCGCAGGAACAGCTCAGACATGCGGGTGATCACAGCCGACCACCCTATGCGAGGTGTCACAGCTCGCCGGCCTCGACCGCCTCCCGGGTGTGCTGGGCCGCGGCGATGTCCCGGGCGGTGAATCCGATGAACAGCGCGGCGGCGCCGACGAACACCGACACACCCGCCACCCACAGCAGCGAGTAGGTGTAGCCGGCGTCCAGCGCGTCCAGTTGCGCGGACGTCATGTCCTTGACCGGTCCGGTGGTGCCGCCGAGGAACAGGGTGCGCGACGTCTGGACGGCCTGGATCACGACGAGGACCACCGGGCCGCCGAGGTTCTGCACCATCAGCGTGATCGACGAGACCGGACCGATCTCCCGCGGCCCCACGTCGGCGACCGCGCACAGCGGCAGGATCACCGAGATCACGCCGATGCCGAAGCCGCCGACCACAAGAGGGGCGACCAGGTCCGGGAAGTACGGGATGCCGCGGTTGAGCGTGGAGCCGTAGAGCATCGCGCACGGCACCAGCAGCCCGGCGCCGAGGATCAGCCACCGGGGTGCGACATGGGGCGCCAGCCGCGCCGCGACGATCGTGCCGGCACCCAGCGCCAGGGCGAACGGGATGAAGCAGACCCCCGCCACCAACGCCGAATATCCCATCACGTCCTGCACGTAGAGGCCGATCATCACCGTCGCGCTGAGCATCACCCCGCCCGCCAGGAACAGCGAGATGAACGTCGCCACCCGGTTGCGGTTGTCGAAGACCGCCATCGGGACGATCGGATGGTCGGCGGAGCGCTCGACGACGAAGAACGAGACGAAGAACAACACCGCCGCGACACCCGCTCCGACCACGAACGGGTGGGTCCAGCCCAGCGCCGGGCCCTGGGTGAAGATCAGCACTGCCGAGGTGCAGCCCAGCGTGGCCAGCAACGCGCCGGTGACGTCGAGCTTGAGCCGCTCATGGCGCGTCTCGGCCAGCCGGAAAAAGGCGATCGCGATGATGGCGATCCCGATCGGGACGTTGATGAGGAACGCCAGCCGCCAAGAGATCACGGTCAGCGCACCGCCGAGGACCAGGCCGAGCACCGAGCCGGTGGCCTGCATGGCCGCCGACACCGCGAGCGCGCGGTTGCGGGGCTGCCCGACGGCGTAGGTGGTCGCGATGAGCGCCAGCCCGGTCGGGGCGGCGACCGCCGCCCCGATGCCCTGGACCGCGCGGGCCACGATAAGCGTGGCTTCATCGGTGGCCAGCCCGCAGACCAGGGAGGCGATGGTGAACACGCCGACGCCGGACAGGAACGCCCGCTTGTGGCCGATCGCGTCGCCGATGCGGCCGCCGAGCAGCAGCAGACCCCCGAATGCCAGCACGTAGGCGGTGATGACCCAGCTCTTGCCGGCGTCGGAGAGGTCGAGTTCGGCCTGCATCCGGGGCAGCGCGACGATGACGATGGTGCCGTCGAGCGTCGACATCAGCTGCATGCCGGTGATCGCGACGATCGCGATGCCCAGCACCGACGACGCCAGCGGAGGCCGAGAGGACATGGTCAGCCACCCTACCGGTGGGATTTCGGCGTGCTTGTCGACGCTGCGCGCAGACAATCACGCCGAAATCGCGCGGAGCTAAAGCTCTCCGGCGTCGATCGCGTCCTTGACTTCCTGCGCGTGCGCCACCTGCTCGGCGGTGTACCCGATGAACAGCGCCGCACCGCCGACGATCACCGCGACCGCGGCCACCCACAGGAGACCGTAGGTGTAGCCCTGGTCGAGCGCGTGCAGCTGCACGGCGTTCATGTCCTTCACCGGACCGTTGGTGCCGCCGAGGTACAGCGTGCGGGATGTGATCACCGCCTGGATGATCGCCAGCACGACGGGCCCGCCGAGGCTCTGCAGCATCAGCGCGATCGCCGAGACCGGGCCGATCTGGTCGAACCCGACGCCGGCGATCGCCGACACCGTCAGCGGTACCACGATCATGCCGATGCCGAAGCCGCCCACCGTGATCGGCAGCACCAGGTTGGGGAAGTACGGGATGCCGGCGTCCAGCGTCGAGCCGTAGAGCATCGCAGCCAGCACCAGCACGCCGCCGCCGATGACCAGGATGCGCGGCGGGAACTTCGACACCAGCGCCGACGACAGGCCCAGACCGATGCCAAGGGCGATGACGAACGGGATGAACCCGACGCCCGCCTTCAGCGCGCTGTAGCCCATGATGTCCTGCACGTAGAGCCCGATCAGCACGGTGAGTGTGAACATCACGCCGCCTGCGAGGAAGATCGCCGCGAAGGTGGCCACGCGGTTGCGGTCCCGGAACAACACGAACGGGACCACGGGGTTCTCGGCGGTGCGCTCAACAAACAGGAACGCGATCAGGCAGCCCGCGGCGGCGATCCCGGATCCGATCGTGATCGGCGAGGCCCAGCCGGCCTCGGGACCCATCGAGAACGCGAACACCGCGGCGGTGCATCCCATGGTGGCCAACAGCGCCCCGGCGGCGTCGAGCTTGAGCCGCTCGCGGTTGGTCTCCCGCAGCGTCGTGCGGGCCAGGTGGATCATCAGCAGGCCGATGGGGACGTTGATCAGGAACGCCCAGCGCCACGACACCTCGGTCAGCGCGCCGCCGACGATCAGCCCCATCACCGAGCCGACGCCCGTCATGGCCGCGAAGATCGCCGTCGCGGCGTTGCGCGCGGGACCCTTCGGGAACGTGGTCGCGATCAGTGCCAGCGCGGTCGGCGAGGCGATCGCCGCCCCGACGCCCTGCAGCAGCCGGGCGATGACGAGGGTGGCCTCGTTCCAGGCCAGCCCGCACAGGATGGAGGCGATGGTGAACAGCGCGACGCCGACGACGAAGGTCCGCTTGCGTCCGATCACATCGCCGAGGCGCCCACCGAGCAGCATCAGGCCACCGAACGTCAGCACGTAGGCGGTGATCACCCAGCTACGGCCGGCATCGGAGAGACTGAGTTCGTCCTGGATCTTGGGGAGTGCGACGATCGCGACCGTGCTGTCCATCGTGGCGAGCAGCTGCATCCCACCGATGGCGATGACCGCGGCGATGAAGCGCCGCGACGGCAACCACGCCGGCGTCTTGGGGAAACGCGGGCCGGCGGCTCCGTCTGCAGTCCCCTTGATGCGGGCCGGCAGAGCGCGATTGGCGCCCCGCTGCCCCTTGCCTTCAGCATCCCGATGGATGGCGGCACGCTCTGCGTCATTGAGAGCCGTCATAACGAGTTACCTTACAGTACTCTTAATTTCCTTTTAACCGGCGAAGGCCGCGACAGCCCCGATCACGATGATCGCGGGGGGTCGAATGCCCTCCGAGCGGATGCGTTCCGGCGCCTCGGCGAGGGTCGCCCGCAAAGTCCGCTGCGCGGACGTCGTGCCGTGTTGGACCACCAGCACCGGCGTATCCGCAGGTCGGCCGCCTTCGAGGAGAATTCTCGCGAAGAGTTCGATCCGTTCCACCGCCATCAGCAACACGATCGTGCCCTTCATCGCGGCCAACGCATCCCAATTCACTAACGATTCGGGATGATCCGGCGCAACATGCCCGCTGACCACCACGAATTCATGGGTCAACCCGCGGTGGGTGACCGGAACGCCGGCCAGTGCGGGCACCGCTATGGCACTGGTCACACCCGGCACGACGGTGACCGGAATCCCTGCGTCGGCGCAGGCGATCACCTCTTCGAAGCCTCGCGCGAACACGAACGGGTCGCCGCCCTTGAGCCGGACGACGAACTTGCCTTCCTTGGCCCGCTCGATCAGAACCGTGTTGATGGCGTCCTGGGCCATCGCGCGCCCGTACGGGATCTTGGCCGCGTCGATGACCTCGACCTCCGGGGACAGTTCGGCGAGCAGATCCTGGGGCGCCAGCCGGTCGGCCACCACCACGTCGGCGTGGGCCAGCAGCCGCCTGCCCCTGACCGTGATGAGTTCGGGGTCGCCGGGGCCGCCGCCGACGAGTGCGACTCCGCCCTCGACGACACCGGGCGCGTCGGCCGCGATGAGTCCCTGCTGCAGGGCTTCGTGGATGGCCGATCGGATGGCTGCCGAGCGGCGGTGCTCGCCGCCTGCCAGAACACCCACCGACAGGCCCTCGTAGTCGAAGGTGGCCGGGGTGACGGCGGTGCCCTCGATCGCCACGTCGGCGCGTACGCAGAACACGCGGCGGCTCTCCGCCTCCTCGACGATGGCCGCGTTCACCGCGGGGTCGTCGGTGGCGGCGATCACATACCAGGCGCCTTCGAGATCACCGTCACGAAAAGGCCTCATGGTCAACGTGATTCCCTCGATCGCCTCCACCGCCGGCGTGGCGTCGATGGTGATGACGTGCACGTCGGCTCCGGAGGCGACCAGCAGCGGCAGTCGCCGCTGGGCGACCGTGCCGCCACCCACCACGACGACCTTCTTGCCGGCCAGGCGCAGGCCCACCAGATAGGCGTTGTCGGTCACCCGGCGAGCTTAGAGCGTGCCGCCGCACGGACGAAGCGGGCAATGGCCTGCGGATGCGACGCCGGGTGGGTGTGCAGATACCCGGCATGCACACCCGCACGCACGGCGCCGTCGTCGACGATGCCACCGCCCCTCCCCTGATACCGCCACGCGGGCTCACGGTCCTCCGCGTAATGCATTGTGGTGCGGTGGAATTCGTGTCCGGTGACCCGGTCCCCCACCTGGTGCAGTGACGAGTCGACGACCGCGACAGCGTCCCGGTAGCCGAGGGTCAGCGCGTCGGTGAACGAGGCGTTCCCGGCGATCACCCCGCACATGGGATGTCCGTCGAGGTCGTCGGCCAGATAGGTGAGGCCGGCGCACTCGGCGTGCAGGGGGCCGCCCGCGGCGGCGAGCGCGGCGATCTGCTCGCGCACCACACGGTTGGCCGACAGCTCGGGGCCGAACTCCTCGGGGAAGCCGCCCGGCAGCACGAGCGCAGAGGTTCCCGGTGGCAGCGGGTCACGCAACGGGTCGAAGGTGACGACGTCCGCGCCTGCCGCACGCAACAATTCGGCGTGCTCGGCGTAGCCGAATGTGAAGGCCCGGCCTGCGGCCAGCGCGACGGTCACCGGGGCATCCGCAGGCTCGGACAGTTCCGGGGTCCACGCGTCGGCGGCGCCGCGGCAGGCTGCGGCGGCGACGACGGCGTCGACGTCGACGTGCCGGGCGACCAGCGCGGCCATCGCGTCGACGGCCTCGGCGGCACGGCGGCCGTGCTCGACCGCGGTCACCAGTCCGAGGTGCCGCGACGGCACGGCGAGCTCGCCGGCGCGCGGAATCGCGCCGAGCACCGTGACCCCGGCCTGCTCGCACGCCTGCCGCAGGACCGCTTCGTGCCGCGGCGAGCCGACGCGGTTGAGGATCACCCCGACCAGGTGCACGGCACGGTCGAAGGTCGCGAACCCGTGCAGCAGCGCAGCCACGCTGTGGCTCTGCCCGCGGGCGTCGACGACGAGCACGACCGGGGCGCCGAGCAGCGACGCGACGTGTGCGGTCGACCCGCGGGCGACCCCGGTGGCCGGCGAGTCGCTGATGCGCCCGTCGAACAGACCCATCACGCCCTCGACGACGGCGATATCGGCGTCGGCGCTGCCGTGCCGGTACAGCGGGCCGATCAGCTCGTCGCCGACGAGGACGGGGTCGAGGTTGCGGCCGGGCCGGCCGGCGGCCAGCCCGTGGTAGCCGGGATCGATGAAGTCGGGGCCCACCTTGAAGGGCGCGACGCGATGGCCCGCGCGCCGCAGCGCCCCCATCAGCCCGGTCGCGACGGTGGTCTTCCCGCTTCCGGAGGTCGGCGCGGCGATCACCACCGCCGGAGCTACCACTCGCAGGCCCGTCTGTCGTGGTTCGCTGCGCTCACCACTCGATCCCCCGCTGGCCTTTGCGGCCCTCGTCCATCGGATGCTTGACCTTCGTCATCTCGGTCACCAGGTCCGCCGCGTCGAGCAGGGCGGCCGGAGCGTCGCGCCCGGTGATCACCACGTGCTGGGTGCCGGGCCGCGAGGCGAGCACCTCGACCACCTCGGCCACGTCGACCCAGCCCCACTTCAGCGGATACGTGAACTCGTCGAGCACGTAGAAGTCGTGGCGCTCCTCGGCGAGGCGGCGAGCGATCTCCGCCCACCCTTCCGCGGCCGCCGCGGCGTGGTCGGACTCGGTGCCCGCCTTGCGCGACCACGACCAGCCCGAGCCCATCTTGTGCCACTCGACCGGGCCGCCGACGCCGCGCTCGTCGTGTGCGCGGCCCAGCTCCCGCAGCGCGGTCTCCTCCCCGACCTTCCACTTCGCGCTCTTGACGAACTGGAACACCGCGATGTCGAATCCCTGGTTCCATGCGCGCAGCGCCATGCCGAACGCCGCGGTGGACTTCCCCTTGCCCGCGCCGGTGTGCACCGCGAGCAGCGGTGCGTTACGCCGCGCACGGGTGGTCAGCCCGTCGCTCGGCACGGTCAGCGGTTGACCCTGGGGCATCGCGTCACCTCCCTCAGGCCGCACCGCGATCGGCCTGGCGCTTCACCACGGCGGTGAGCGCATCGGCGCGCAACTGATCCAGCCGCACCGATGGCGCGTTCAGCCGGCGTGCCAGGTCGCCGGCCAATTCCAAACGGATATAGGAGGTTTCGCAGTCCACCACCACGGCCGCGGCGCCCTCGGCCAGCAGCCGGGCTGCCGCGGTGCGGGTGCGGCCCAGCGGGTCGGGCCCCCCGGTCGCGCGGCCGTCGGTGAGGACGACCACC
Organism: Mycolicibacterium psychrotolerans; assembly: GCF_010729305.1. NCBI lineage: Bacteria > Bacillati > Actinomycetota > Actinomycetes > Mycobacteriales > Mycobacteriaceae > Mycobacterium > Mycolicibacterium psychrotolerans. The sequence continues at coordinate 4,472,118 of NZ_AP022574.1, forward strand.
AGGCTGCGCCGGGCGCGGTCGCGCGCCCGTTCGCGCACCACCATGTCGCGGGCGGCGAGCAATCCCTGCGCCAGCGGGGTCCGGCCGCCGGTGTCGAAGCGCGCCAACCGCGTGCTGGCCACGTAGACCGACGACGTCGGCGGCAGCAGCACCCGGGCGTCCTGGCCGCGGAAGGTGATGACCGCGACCTTGTCGCGGCGCTGATAGGCGTCGCGCAGCAGTGACAGGGTGGCGCCGCTGACCGCCGACATCCGGTCGCGCGCGGCCATCGAGCCGGACGCGTCGACGACGAAGATCACCAGGTTCCCCTCGCGACCCTCACGCACCGCGCGGCGGACGTCGTCGGGTCCGGGCCGCAGGGGGCCCGCCCCGTCGTGTCGCCCCGCGGCGGCGAGCAGCGTGCCGAAGACGTGCATGCCGTGGCCGGTCTGCGGATCGGTGGTGGCGGCGACGACCGTGCCGGTGCGGTTACGGGCGCGGGAACGCCGGCCGGGCGCCCCCTCGCCGACACCGGGGACGACGAGCGCCTTGGTCCGGAACGCCGCCGACGGGGCCGCACTGGGACGCGTCGGCGGTGCCGAATTCGGCTGCGGCGCAGCATCTTCGCTGTCGTCGCCGGGTGAAGATCCGCCGCCGGGCGGCGGGTCGGGCTCGCGATCCGTATCGGCCGCCTCCCCCGCCTGGGTCATCGCGTCGTCGAGCCGGTCGGCGTCCAGCCCCGGGTCGTCGAACGGGTCGCGGCGGCGCCGGTGCGGCAGCGCCAGCTCGGCCGCCACCCGGATGTCCTCCTCGGCCACGGTGTCGGCCCCGCGCCATGCCGCGTGCGCGACCGCGGTGCGCGCGACCACCAGATCGGCGCGCATCCCGTCGACGTCGAACGCCGCGCACAGCGCCGCGATGCGGCGCAGTTCGCTGTCGGGCAGCGCCACCGCCGCCACCCGGGCGCGGGCATCGGCGATGTGCCCGGCCAGGTCGGCGTCGGCGTCGGCGTACCGGGCGGCGAAACCCGCCGGGTCGGCCTCGTAGGCGAGGCGCTGACGGATCACCTCCGCGCGCACGTCGACGTCGCGGGAGGCCGCCACGTCGACGGTGAGCCCGAACCGGTCGAGCAGCTGCGGACGCAGTTCTCCCTCTTCGGGATTCATCGTTCCGATGAGCACGAATCGCGCGTCGTGGCTGTGGGACACGCCGTCGCGTTCGATGTGCACCCGGCCCATCGCGGCGGCGTCGAGCAACACGTCGACCAGATGGTCGTGCAGCAGGTTGACCTCGTCGACGTAGAGCACGCCGCGGTGTGCCCGCGCCAGCAGGCCCGGCGAGAACGCGTGCTCACCGTCACGCAGCACCTTCTGCAGGTCCAGCGATCCGACGACCCGGTCCTCGGTCGCGCCGATCGGCAGTTCGACCAGGTGTCCGCCGCCGCCCCCGGCCATCCGGAACGACTGCATCAGCACCTGGGCCAGGGCGCGCACGGCGGTCGACTTGGCGGTGCCCTTCTCGCCGCGGATCAGCACGCCGCCGATGTCGGGGCGCACCGCGCACAGCACCAGGGCGAGCTTGAGGCGGTCGTGCCCGACCAGCGCGCTGAAGGGGTACAGCGCGTCTGCGGTCACGGCTTCACCATCGGGATGTGCGGGATGCCGTCGTCGAGGAACTCGTCGCCGTCCCGGACGAACCCGTGCCTGCCGTACATCTCCTGCAGGTACATCTGGGCGTTGATGTGACAGGGGTAATCCCCCACCTCGGCCAGGGCCGCGGTCAGCAGCCGGGCGGTGTGGCCGTGACCGCGTTCGGTGCGCTTGGTGCACACCCGCCCGATCCGGAACGCCTTCTGCCCGGCGGGATGCTCCTCCATCAGGCGCAGCGTCGAAATCACTTGTCCCTCAGGGCTTTCCAGCCAGAAATGCCTGGTCTCGGCGAGCAGATCCCGGCCGTCGAGTTCCGGGTACGGGGTGGCCTGCTCCACGACGAACACCTCGACGCGCAGCTTGAGCAGCTCGTAGAGCGTTGCGGCGTCGAGATCCTTGGCCCAACTGCGGCGCAGCGCCACTGTCATCGGCTGACCACCGTCAAACGGTCGCCGCAGTCGGGGAATGCTCTGTGCCGGCCGTGGATTCGCCCGGCACGGTGTCGGGGATGGCGCCCGCGGGCTTGTCGAGCTTGAGCACCTTGGTGCCGTGCGCCCAGATCTCGGAGAACAATTCCGGCTCGTTCGACAATTCGGTGCCCAGCGACGGGATCATCGTCGTGATCGTCGGCAGCCAGTTCTGGTAGCGGTCGGCGAAGCACCGCGACATCACCTCGAGCATCGCGGGAACGGCGGTCGAGGCCCCCGGCGACGCGCCGAGCAGACCGGCGATGCTGCCATCGGCTGCCGAGAGCACGGTGGTGCCGAACTCCAGCACCCCGCCCTTGCCCTTGGCCTTGCGGATCACCTGCACCCGCTGCCCGGCGATGTCCAGCTCCCAGTCGGAATTCTTTGCACCCGGCGCAAATTCGCGCAGCGCGTCGACCCGCGCCGATTCGCTGAGCAGCAGCTGCCCGATCAGGTAGCGCAGCAGCCCCATCTCGGTGAGCCCCACGCCGAGCATCGACACCAGGTTGTTCGGCTTCACCGACAGCGGCAGATCGGTGACCTTGCCCTGCTTGAGGAATTTGGGCGACCAGCCGGCGAACGGTCCGAACAGCAGCCAGGAACGGCCGTTGATCACGCGGGTGTCCAGGTGCGGCACCGACATCGGCGGGGCGCCCAGCGGCGGCAGCCCGTAGACCTTGGCCTGGTGGCGCGCGGTGAGCGCGGGGTTGCCGCTGCGCAGCCACTGACCGCCGACCGGGAATCCGCCGAAGCCCTTGGCCTCCTTGATGCCGGCCTTCTGCAGCAGCGGCAGCGCGCCGCCGCCGGCACCGACGAACACGAAGCCGGCGTCGAACTTCCGCTTCTGGCCGGTGCGCCGGTTGACGACCTTGACCGTCCACCTGCCGTCCGAGCCCTGGTCGAGGTCGGTGACGTCGTGGCCGAACAGCGTCGCCATGCCCTGCTTGGCGCCGAACCCGATCAGCTGGCGCGACAGAGACCCGAAGTCGACGTCGGTGCCGTCCTGGGTCCAGTTCAGTCCCACGGGCTCGGAGAAGTCGCGCTTCTCGGCCATCAGGGGCAGTCGCCGCACGAACTCGTCGCGGTCGTCGATGAACTCCATCGTCGCGAACAGCGGGTTGGTGACCAGCGCGTTGTACCGGCGGCGCAGGTAGTTCACGTTGTCCTCGCCCTGCACGAAGCTGACGTGCGGGATCGGGTTGAGGAAGCTGCGCACGTCGGGCAGCACGCCGTTCTCGACGGCGTAGGTCCAGAACTGGCGGGACACCTGGAACTGTTCGTTGACGTTCACCGCCTTGGCGATGTCGATCGAGCCGTCGGGCCGCGCCGGGGTGTAGTTGAGCTCACACAGCGCCGAGTGCCCGGTGCCGGCGTTGTTCCACGGATCGCTGCTCTCGGCGGCGGCGCCGTCGAGGCGCTCGACCAACGTCATCGACCAGTTCGGCTCCACCAGGCGCAGCAATGCCGACAGGGTGGCGCTCATGATGCCCGCCCCCACCAGCAGGACGTCGGTCTTCTCCGCTTCAGACACCAACTCGATCGGCCCTTCGTGGTCACATCCCGTTGCTCACGGCTTACCGACGTTCAGGTTATCCCGCCGCGGTCACCGGCAACCCTCCGACCACCTCCGCCCACTATGGTGGCTGTCGTGTCCGGATGGCGGCCCGACGTTCTGTCCGGGTACTGGCAGGCCACGTTCCGCCTCGGCGCCGACCCGGACGGGGAGGGCGACCTCGAGGCGACGCTGGTGCGCCGCGGGCCGGCGGACTCCTCGGCGCGTCACGCGGTGCTGATGGTGCACGGCTTCACCGACTACTTCTTCAACACCGAGTTCGCCGATCACCTGGCCGTCCGTGGTTTCGCGTTCTACGCGATCGACCTGCACAAGTGCGGTCGGTCGCACCGAGATGGCCAGACCCCGCATTTCACCACCGACCTGGCGCGCTACGACAACGAACTCGAGAAGGCGCTCGAGGTCATCGCGGCGGAATCCCCGGCTCGGGTGCTCGTGTGCGGGCACTCGGCGGGCGGTCTGGTCGTGTCGCTGTGGCTCGACCGGCTGCGCGCCCGCGGCGCCACCGCGCGGAAAGGGGTGCACGGGTTGATGCTCAACAGCCCGTGGCTGGATCTGCAGGGGCCTGCCATCCTGCGCGCCGCGCCGACGACCGCGGCGTTGCGGGCGCTGGGGCGGTGGCGCAAGCACACCGTGGTGCGCCGCCCCGGCGAGGGCGGCTACGGCACGACGCTGCACCGTGACTACGCGGGCGAGTTCGACTACGACCTGACGTGGAAGCCCGTCGGCGGATTTCCCGTCACGCTCGGCTGGATCCACGCGATCCGGCGGGCCCAGGCGCGGCTGCACCGCGGTCTGGACGTCGGGGTGCCCAACCTGATCCTGCGGTCGGACCGCAGCGTGCGCGAGGTCGCCGATCCGGAACGGATCCAGCGCGGCGACGCCGTGCTCGATGTCGCGCAGATCGCGCGGTGGGCCGGCTGTATCGGCAATCGCACGACGGTGGTGCCGATCGCCGACGCCAAGCACGACGTGTTCCTCTCGGTGCCCGACTCCCGCGCCACGGCCTACCGGGAGTTGGACGGCTGGCTGGACTGGTATCTCACGGACGGAGACTCTCGGCATGGCTGATTTCGACATCGCGATCATCGGCACCGGGTCGGGCAACAGCATCCTCGACGACCGCTACGTCGACAAACGGGTGGCCATCTGCGAGCAGGGCATCTTCGGGGGTACCTGCCTCAACGTCGGCTGCATCCCCACCAAGATGTTCGTCTATTCCGCCGGGGTGGCCGAGCAGGTCAGAGACGCGCATCGGTACGGCGTCGACGCGCACATCGATGCGGTGCGCTGGCCCGACGTCGTCTCCCGGGTGTTCGGCCGCATCGATCCGCTGGCCAGCGGCGGCGAGCACTACCGGCGGTCGTCGCCGAACGTGGAGGTCTTCGCCAGCCACACCCGCTTCGCCGAATCCCAGGGCCGGGACGGCTACCGGCTGCGCACCGACGACGGCCAGGAGTTCACCGCCGAGCAGGTGGTGATCGCTGCGGGCGCACGGGCGACGGTGCCCCCGGCGATCGCCGATTGCGGCGTGGCCTACCACACCAGCGACACGATCATGCGCATCTCGGATCTGCCCGAGCACCTCGTGATCGTCGGCGGCGGCTTCGTGGCCGCGGAGTTCGCGCACGTGTTCTCGTCGCTGGGCTCGCGGGTGACGATCGTGCTGCGCGGCACCACGATGCTGAGCCACTGTGACGACACGATCTGCGAGAGGTTCACCGACATCGCGGGCAAGAAGTGGGAGATCCGCAGCAGGCGCAACATCGTGCACGGCTCGTCGGATGACTCCGGGGTCACCCTCACCCTCGACGATGGCGCCACCGTGCGCGCCGACACGTTGCTGGTCGCGACCGGTCGCGTCCCCAACGGCGATCTTCTCGACGCCCATCATGCCGGGGTCGAGGTGGCCGACGGGCTGGTGACCGTCGACGAGTACCAGCGCACCACGGCGCGCAACGTCTTCGCCCTCGGGGACGTCAGCTCGCCCTATCAGCTCAAGCACGTCGCCAACCACGAGGCCAGGGTGGTCAAGCACAACCTGCTGCAGGACTGGGACGACACCGAGAACCTGATGCCGGCCAACCACCGCAACGTGCCGTCGGCGGTGTTCACCGAGCCTCAGATCGCGTGCGTGGGGCTGACCGAGAACGAGGCCCGCGCTGCGGGACACCGCATCCGGTCGAAGGTCCAGGATTACGGCGACGTGGCCTACGGCTGGGCGATGGAGGACTCCACGGGCTTCGCGAAGCTGATCGTCGACGACGACACCGGCCTGCTGCTCGGGGCGCACATCATGGGTCACCAGGCGTCATCGATCATCCAGCCGTTGATCCAGGCGATGGCATTCGACCTGCCGGCCCAGGAGATGGCCCGGGGCCAGTACTGGATCCACCCGGCGCTGCCCGAGGTGGTCGAGAACGCGCTGCTGGCCCTGTGCGGGGAACCGCCGTGGCCGCCGTCCAAGAGGCACTGAAACGTTTTCACCTGTTCAGATGATCATGCATGTGCTAGCGTGAGCGAAGAGGGCCGGCCGCGGCGGCCGTCGATGCAGCACATCGTCCCGTCGCAGCGGCCGGCCCCCACTACCCCTCGAGAAAAGTTGGGGCAGCGTTGTTTTCGACGCTCACGACGTCGGGACGACGAACCCCCACGGCAGTTCGAGGCGGTGCTCGGCGAGTAGGTCCGCGTCGGAGAGCACCTCGCCGATCGCCCCGTCGGCGACGACGACCCCACCGTCCATCACGACGGCCCGCGAGCACAGCTGCGCGGCGTAAGGCAGGTCGTGGGTGACGATCAACATCGTGGCGTCGAGCCCGGACAGCGTCTCGGCCAGCTCGCGCCGGGCCACCGGATCGAGGTTGGCCGACGGCTCGTCGAGGACGAGAACCTCGGGCTCGCAGGCCAGTACGGTCGCCAGCGCCGCGCGGCGCCGCTGCCCGCCCGACATGTGGGCGGGGCTGCGTCCGGCGAGCCCGCTCATCGACACCACCTCGAGGGCACGCGCCACTCTGGCCTCCAACTCGGCCCCGCGCACCCCGAAGTTGGCCGGGCCGAACGCGACGTCCTGACCCAGCGTCGGCATGAACAACTGGTCGTCGGGATCCTGGAACACCAACCCGACGCGACGCCGGATCTCGCGAAGGGTGTTGCGCGACAACGCAGTCCCGCCGATCTCGACCATGCCGCGCGATGCGGTCAGCACGCCGTTGAGGTGGAGCATCAGCGTCGTCTTGCCCGCACCGTTGGGGCCCAGCAGCGCGACCCGCTCCCCGGGCGCGACGTCGAGATCGACACCCGCCAGCGCGACGTGGCCGTCGGGATAGGTGTAGTGCACACCCTCGACCCGGACCGCCGGCGTGCTCACCCGATCACCCACGCCGACAACGCAACCATCACCGCGGCCGACGCGGGCAGCAGGGCCAGCGCCCACTGTCGCGGTGACGCCGCGGCCGCGCAGCCCGCACCGAGCGCGAGCGGCGGTACCCGCCCGTCGAATCCGCGCGACAGCATGGCCAGGTACACCCGCTCCCCCCTCTCGTAGGAACGCAGGAACAGCGCCCCGACCCCGGTCGCGGTGGCACCGATCTGGTGCAGCATGCGGGGCGAGTCGCCACGCGAGATCCGGGCCAGTCGCATCCGCCGGATCTCGGCGGCCAGCACGTCGACGTAGCGGATCATCAGCGTCAGCATCGAGACGATCACCGCGGGCACCCGTAACCGACTCAGCGCCACGGGCAGTTCGCGCGCGGTCGTGGTGGCGGCCACGGTCAGCGACGCGGCCACGCCCAGCGTGCCCTTGATCACGATGCCCCATGCCGCGTAGAGGCCGGGAACCGACAGCGACAACCCCGCGACGCTGACCTGCTCACCCCCTTCGGCGAACGGCAGCAGCAGCGCGAGCACCACGAAAGGGGCCTCGATCAGCATCCGCGGCAGGATCCAGCGCACCGGGATGCGCGCCACCGACCAGATCGCCACGGCGATGAGCGTGTACACCCCGAAGGGCCAGAACATTTCTCGGGGCGTGGCGACCACCGCCAGCACGAACGTCACCAGAACCACGATCTTGACCTCGGCCGGCAGCCGGTGCACCGGTGAGTCGCCGTCGCGGTACAGGGGGTGCGCGTGACCCGCTCCCATGTCGTCAGACCCGCGTCAGTCTTCGGGGGCGGAGTTCGACGCCGACCGGGAGCGCGCGATCAACCAGAACGCGCCGAAGGCGACGAGGACCGTCACGGCCACTCCGGCGATGCCGGCCAATCCGTTCGTGCCGTCGCGCCCGCCGACGGTGTAGTCGGCCAGCGGGGAGTGCGCCAGCGCATGCTGGTCGGCGTGCTGGGCGATGCAGTCGCCGCGCAGTTGTTCACCCTGCGGGGTCTCGACGACCTGGCAGCCCTGCAGCGTGGCCGAGTCCAGACCGTCCGGGCTGGAGCTGGCCAGGTAGGACAGTCCGCCGGCGATCAGCAGGGTCACCGCCGCGAAGCCGACCCAGAACCGCCAGCGAGCCCTCACGCCGGCACCCCGGCCGCAATGCGGTTGGTGCGCAGCAGATACACCAGGTCCGGGCGTGCCCGCACGACGGCCACCACGGTGAGCGCGGTGATGATGCCCTCACCGATGCCGATCAGCACGTGGGTGCCGAACATGTAGGCCGCCACCGTGCCCAGTGACGAGGAACCCGCCCCGCCGAGGGAGTACTCCAGCACGAAGCCCATGGCGGCGCAGACTGTGCCCACCACCGCCGAGCAGAAGGCGACGACGCCGACCGCGGGCACCGACACCTCGCCGCGGATGCGGCGCACCATCCGGTAGCTCAGCAGGGCGGTGCCGTAACCGGCGGCCACACCGATCAGTGCCATGTTCGTGATGTTGGTGCCCAGCGCGGTGACCCCGCCGTCGGCGAAGAGCAGCGACTGCACCACGAGCACGATCCCGACGCACAGCGCACCGGTGAACGGCCCGACCAGAATGGCCGCGAGCGCGCCCCCGAGCAGGTGACCGCTCACCCCGGGCAGGATCGGGAAGTTCACCATCTGCACGGCGAAGACGAACGCGGCGACCAGACCGGCAAGCGGCACGGTCCGCTCGTCGAGTTCCTCGCGCGCACGCCACGCGCACAGTCCCAGGGCGCTCAGCGCGATGGCCGCGAACAGGACCGATACCGGGGCGTTGACGATGCCGTCGCTCATGTGCATCGCCTGGTAGTGGACGTTCACATCGCGAGCGTATGGCTCATCTGATCATCTGTCCAGCTGATCAGATGAGCAGGGGTCACCTGCCCGGACGGGCAGGTGATCAGCCCCGCGCCCGTTCGCCCGCCGGGTCGTAGAGCGGGCGCAGCGACACCGAGATCGGGTGCAGCACACCGCCGACGCTGACCTGGTAGTCGCCGCTGCGCACCCAGTCGGCGTCGACGACCGCACCGTCGGCGGCACGCAGGTAGGCCAAGCCGACGCAGGCGCCGGTCGTCTCGCCCCAGGCCGCCGACGTCGCCTGCCCGGCGACGACGCCGTCGCGCAGGATCAGTTCTCCGCCCCAGAGCATCGGGTCCGGCGTCTCGACACGGAAGCCGACCAGTTTGCGGCGCGGCCCCTGCGCGCGGGCCCGCTCCACAGCGTCGCGGCCGAGGAAGCCGATGTCGGTGCCGAGTTTGCACGCGAACAGCAGCCCCGCCTCGACGGGGTTCTCGCTCGGCGAGAGTTCACGGCCGAACGCGCGGTAGCCCTTCTCGAGGCGCAGCGACTCGATCGCGTAGTAGCCGCCGCGCGCCACGCCCAGCGGTTCGCCCGCCGCCATCAGGTCCTCGTACACGCCGACCGCGAACTCCGCCGGAACGTAGAGTTCCCAGCCGAGTTCGCCGACATAGGTGATGCGGGTGGCACGCACCGTCGCGTACCCGAGCGGTATCACCCGGCTGGCGCCGAACGGGAACGCCGCATCAGAGAGGTCGGCGTCGGTGAGCACCGACAACAGCTCGCGCGAGCGAGGGCCCATGACGCCGAACACCGCGTAGGACGACGTGGCGTCGACGACGTGGGCGTCCATCCCGCCGGGCAGGTGGCGCCTGATGTGGTCCTTGTCGCGCTCGGTGGTGGCGGCACTGCTGACCATCAGGAACTCGTCGGCGGCGGTGCGGGTCACGGTGACGTCGGCTTCGTAGGTGCCGCGCGCGTTGAGCATTCCGGTGTACACCGACCGGCCCACCGGCACCGCAACGTCGGCGGTGCACAGCCACTGCAGCGCGGCCTCGGCGTCCCGCCCGACGATGACGTACTTGGAGAACGATGTCTGGTCGAACACTGTGACCCCGGTGCGCGTGCTGCGCTGCTCGGCGGCCGACCACGGCAGCCAGTTCGGTATGCCCCAGGTGTAGTCGATCACCGGGGGCTGGCCGTCAGGCGCGAAGAAATTGGCGCGCTCCCAGCCCATCTTGCTGCCGAAGTTGGCGCCGGCCGCGTCGAGCAGATGGTGCACCGGCGAGCGGCGGAACGGCCGCGCGGTCGCCATTTCCCGGTTCGGCCACGGGATTTCGTAGTGGATGCCCAACACCTCGGCGACCCGGTCGTGCAGCCACCGGTTGTTGCCGTTGAACGGCGCGAACCGGCGGATGTCCACCCCGGTCAGGTCGGTGGTCGGCGCGCCTTCGACGATCCACTCGGCCAGTGCGCGGCCCGCGCCGCCGGCGGTCGCGATGCCCACGGAGTTGAAGCCGGCGCCGACGAAGAAGTTCCGGCATTCGGGCGCCTCGCCGAGGATGAACTGGTTGTCCGGCGTGAAGCTCTCCGGACCGTTGTAGAACTTCTTGATGCCGGTGCTCTCCAGCGCCGGGATCCGCAGCAGCGCGCTGTTCATCAGGATCTCGAAGTGCTCCCAGTCCTCGTCGAGAAGCTGGAACTCGAACGGGTACGGGATCGCGTCCGGCGACACCCACGGTTTGGCCTCGGGCTCGAAGCCGCCGATCACCAGGCCGCCGACCTCCTCCTTGAAGTACGTGTAGCCGTCGGGGTCGCGCAGGATCGGCAGATCGGGGTGCACCCCGGCGATGGGCTCGGAGACGACGTAGAAGTGCTCGGCGGAGTGCAGCGGCACGTTCGCGCCGACCATCGCGGCCACCTGTTTGGCCCACTGCCCGGCGCAGTTGACGACGATCTCGGCCTCGATGTCGCCGGCGTCGGTCCGGACACCGCGCACCGCGCCGTCGGCGGTGAGCACGTCGAGCACGCGGGTCTTCTCGACGATCCGGGCGCCGCGCATCCGCGCCCCCTTGGCCAGCGCGTAAGTCAGGTCGGTCGGGTTGGCCTTGCCGTCGGCGGGCAGCCAGATCGCGCCGACGAGGTCATCGGTCCGCATCACCGGGTAGTGCTGGAAAGCCTCTGCGGGGCTCAGGAGTGCGCACTCGAGATCGAACGCGGCCGCGTTGGCGGCGGTGCGGCGCAGCTGCTCCATGCGGTCCTCGGTGCGCGCGACCGTGACGCCGCCGCACTGCTTGTATCCCGCCGAGAGCCCCGTCTCGGCTTCCAGCTCGGAGTACAGCGTGGTCGAGTACTGGACCAGTCGGGTCATGCCCTCCGACGCGCGCAGCTGGCCGACCAGTCCGGCTGCGTGCCACGTGGTTCCGCTGGAAAGCCGGCCCTGCTCGACGAGCACCACGTCGGTGATGCCCAGGCGGGTCAGATGGTAGGCGACGCTGGTGCCGATCACTCCCCCGCCGATGATGACGGCGTGGGCGCGCGACGGCAGCGGTGCGGCAGGGGCCATGGGCGGTGCTCTCTCCTTCAGTCGGGCGCCGAGACGTCGTCGAGGAGCCGGGGATAGCCGGGATGGCGGAATTCGGCGACCGCGGCCTCGTAGCGCTCCATCGCCCAGGCCCAGAAGTCGAAGTCCAGTGCGCTGGAACCGTTCTGGATGCAGCCCCACAGCGTCCAGCCGTACTTGGCGACGATGCCCTGCAGATGGGCCCTGGCGGTCTTGTGCCGCAGTCGGCGGCCGTGGTAGCTCGTGACGAGGTCGTCGAGCTGGTCGAGGCTCAGCCCGCATTCGCTCCAGATGTTGCCCAGCTCGAAACAGGGGTCGTTGTTGCCCGAGTACTCGTAGTCGATCAGGTACATCCGGTCGCCGTGCTCGATGAAGTTGCCCGCGAGAAGGTCGTTGTTGCACGGCACCAGCGAGTCTTCAGCGTCGTCGGTGGCGGTGAGCACGCGCTGCGCCGCGGCGAACGCCTCGGCGTGGTCCGAGTAGTCCGCCGGAATCGTGAAGCCGCGGCTGCGGCAGGTCGCCAGATACGCCGGCTGGCGTTCGAACATGTCGAATCGGTTGACGAAGCGGGGCCCCCGATGCAGCGTGCGCACCGCCGCGGCGGCCTTGGCGATCACGCCGTCGCGCTGGAAGTCGTTGTTGTCCAGCGTCGTTCCCTCGAGATAGCCGAGAAGCAACACGCCGAGGTCGGGGCGGTAGTCCAGCACCGGCGCGCCGACACCGGCGCGGTGGGCGGCGACACTGTTGGCGTGCTCGTGGTCGCGGTCGATGCCGAGCAGGTTGCGCTCGGTGTCGACGCAACGAGCGACGTAGACCCCCTCGGCGGTGGTGACCTTCACGTTGCGGTTGGTCAGACCCCCGGACAGTTCTTCCAGCGTCCGCGCGCGACCGGCCAGCAACGGGATCTGCTCGAACAGCCCGTCGAGGTGATCGTCGGTGAGCGGTGACGACATCGCTTCACTGTAAACGCGGCCATCGCAAAGGTCTAGACTTCAACGATACCGGTCACCCGTCGGCACGGGACCGGACGCGGATCGCGGTGCGGTCCGACCGGTGATAGTCGCGCGAGAACTCCACCGCAACCCCGTTGTCGGCGAACGATGTTCGCACGATCAGCAGCAGCGGGCTGCCCGGTTCCACGCCGAGGACACGCGCCTGCTCGACGGTCGCCGGGGTGGCCTCGATCCGTTCGTCGGCCGCCGACGGACCGTGGCCGTACTCCCTCATCAGCGCGTACAGCGAGCCCCCCAGGTCCCTGGTGAGCAGGTCGGGAAACACCGCCGCGGGCAGGTAGGCCTCCTCGAGCACGATCGGCTCGCCGTTGGCGGTGCGCCCGCGCATGATCTGATGCACCTCGTCGGTGCGCCGCAGGCCCAGCGCCCCGCTCACCTCGGCGTCGGGGCGGCCGGTGTGTGCCCCGAGGACCTGGGCGCCGGGCTCCACCTCGAACCGACGCATCTGCTCGGTGAACCCGGGCAGGCTGGCGTGGTCGAACTCGAAGCGGGGCGTCGAGACGAAATTGCCGCCGAACCGGCCGCGGCGGCGATCGATCAGGCCCTTGTGCTCCAACGCGCCGAGCGCCTGGCGCAATGTCATCCGGCTGCACCCGAGTGCCGTGGCGATCTCGACCTCCGGCGGCAACTTGTCGCCCGGGACCAGACCGCCGGAGTCGATCAGGCCCTGTAGCCACGCCGCGATACGGGCGTGCACCGGCCGGTCGGATCCGCCGTCCAGCCGCGGCCCCGGCGCCAGCGGCGGCTCGTCGATGGTCAACACGCGCGTCACCTCGTCACCGGTGCTCACCCGTGCCTGGCCCCGATCCAGTGCAGCAGGTCATGAACGATCTCGTCGTCGAGGCGGTAGCGCACCGAGCGGCCCTCCCGGGCGTTGCTCACCCAGCCCTGCTGGCGGAGCACCCGCAGCGCCTGGGACACCGCGTTCTCCGAGCGGCCGAGCGCAGCCGCCAGATCGCTGACGAAGATGCCTGGTGAGCGGTGCAGGCAGAGCAGGATCTCCAGGCGGTGCGGATCCGACAGCAGGTCGAAGCGCTGCGCCCAGCCGGAGGTGTCGACCTCGGCCAGCGCCGACGACGCGCGTTCGACCCGTTCGGCATCCTCCACGGAAGTCAATCTAACCGGCGTCAGTCCAGGAATCCGTGAAGTAGGGCGGCCGAGCCCCAGACGTGGGCGGTCATCGTCTGCGCGGCGCGGTCGGCGTCCCCGGCCAGGATCGCGAGAACGATCGCCTCATGCTGCTCGTCGGAGTGGGCGATGTTGCGTGCCAGCAGCGGGATGCAGTCGAGGAGTTCGTTGAGCCGCATCCGGTTCTGCGCGACGAGCGGGACCAGTGACGGCACGCCGGCGGCCTCGGCGATCGCCAGGTGCAGTCGCGAATCCAGCCGGCGGTAGTCCTCCGGCGTGGCGCCCCGGACATCGGTGAGCCGGCTCCACAGCGCTTCCCGTTCGGCGGCGGTCAGCGTCCGGCCCGCCGCCATCCGGGCCGCCCCCACCTCGAGGATCTCCCGCAACCGCATCGCGTCGGTGATCTCGGCCTCGCTGAAGCGGGCCTCGTCCGGTCTCGGCGCCGGCAGCTCGTCGGCCAGGAAGGTGCCGCCGTAGCGGCCGCGGCGCGACACCAGGTACCCGGCGTCGGCGAGCGACTTGATCGCCTCCCGCAGGGTGTCGCGGCTGACGCCCAGCCGTGCGGCGAGTTCCCGTTCCGGAGGGAGGGATTCGCCCGGGGAGAGCACCCCGAGGCGGATCGTCTGCAGCAGCCGCTCGACGGTGTCCTCGAAGGCGTTGAGCGGCCGCACCGGACGCAGCAGCGCCTCGCTGGCGGTCTGCTCTTCGTGCGCGTCCGGGCCGGCCGACATCGTTACAGCGGCGTCACGTAGTGGCCGCTGATCCCGCCGTCGACGAGGAACGACGATGCGGTGATGAACGAGGCGTCGTCGCTGGCGAGAAAGGCTACGGATGCCGCCAACTCCTCCGGTTCGGCGAACCGGCCGACCGGCACGTGCACCAGCCGGCGCGCCGCCCGTTCGGGATCCTTGGCGAACAGTTCCTGCAGCAGCGGGGTGTTGACCGGTCCGGGGCACAGCGCATTGACCCGGATGCCCTGCCGGGCGTACTGCACGCCCAGTTCGCGCGACATCGCCAGCACCCCGCCCTTGGAGGCGGTGTAGGAGATCTGCGAGGTCGCCGAACCCATCACCGCGACGAACGACGCCGTGTTGACGATCGAGCCCTTCTGCGCCGGAACCATGTGACGCAGTGCGGCTTTGCAGCAGAAGAACACCGACTTGAGGTTGATGTCCTGCACCCGCTGCCAGGCGTCGATGCCGGTGTTCTCGATCAGGTCGTCCTCGGGCGGGCTGATGCCGGCGTTGTTGAACGCGATGTCGACCGAGCCGTGCGTGTCGGCGGCCGTGTCGAACAGGTTGTCGACGGCGACCTGGTGTGAGACGTCGACCTGGACGAACGTGCCGTTCAAGTCGTCGGCCACGGTCTTGCCCGTCGCCGGGTCGATGTCGCCGATCACGATCGTCGCGCCCTCGGCCCTCATCCGCTTGGCCGTGGCCAGGCCGATGCCGCTGGCGCCGCCGGTGATCACGGCGACCTTGCCCGCCAGACGCTGGGTCAAATCCATCAGTGCTCCTCCTGAACAGCTATGAAGACGTTCTTGATCTCGGTGAACGACAGCGGGGCGTCGGGCCCGAGCTCACGGCCCAGACCGGATTGCTTGAAGCCGCCGAACGGCGTGCTGTAGCGCACCGACGAGTGCGAGTTGACCGACAGGTTGCCCGATTCCACGGCGCGCGAGACCCGCAGCGCCCGGGACAGGTTCTCGGTCCAGATCGAGCCGGACAGACCGTAGGGCGTGTCGTTGGCCAGCGCGATCGCGTCGGCCTCGTCGTCGAACGGCAGCACCGTCACGACCGGACCGAAGATCTCCTCGGTGACCGTGCGGTCGTCGCGGGGCGGCGTCAGCACCGTGGGCGGGAACCAGTACCCCGGACCCGACGGCGCATCGCCGCGGAACGCCACCGGCGCCCCGTCGGGGACGTAGCCGGCCACCGACTCCCAGTGCGTCTTGGACACCAACGGGCCCATCTCGGTGCCCTCTGCGCGTGGATCACCCACCACGACGCCCTTGACGGCCGGCTCGAACATCTCCATGAATCGATCGAAGACGTTGCGCTGCACCAGGATCCGGCTGCGCGCGCAGCAGTCCTGACCGGAGTTGTCGAACACGCCGTACGGTGCGGTGGCCGCGGCCCGCTCGAGGTCGCAGTCGTCGAACACGATGTTGGCGCTCTTGCCGCCCAGCTCGAGCGTGACGCGCTTGACCTGGCGGGCGGCGCCGGCCATCACCCGGGTCCCGACCTCGGTGGACCCCGTGAACACGATCTTGCGGACGTCGGGATGGCTGACGAAGCGCTCGCCGACCACCGAGCCCCGGCCCGGCACGACCTGGAACAGGTCGGCGGGAAGGCCGGCCTCGACGGCCAGTTCGCCGAGCCGGATGGTGGTCAGCGGGGTCCACTCCGCCGGCTTGACCAGCACCGCGTTCCCCGCGGCCAGGGCGGGCGCGAACCCCCACGACGCGATCGTCATCGGGAAGTTCCACGGTGTGATGACGCCGACCACGCCCAGCGGCTCGTTGAACGTGACGTCGATTCCGCCGGCCACCGGAATCTGCTTGCCGGACAACCGTTCCGGGCTCGCCGAATAGTACTGCAGTACGTCGCGGACGTGACCGGCCTCCCAGCGGGCGTTGCCGATCGGATGCCCGGAGTTCGCGACCTCGAGCTGGGCCAGCTCTTCGACGTGGGCGTCGACCACCGCGGCGAACGCGCGCAGCGCCGCCGCCCGCTCCGCCGGGGCCTGCCGGGCCCACAGCCGCTGCGCCGCCCGGGCGCGGGCCACCGCGTCGTCGACTCCCGCCTCGTCGGTCTGCTCGACGGTGCGCAGCAGTTCCTCGGTCGCGGGGTTGATCACATCGCTGGTCGTCGTCATACGCTCACTTTCTGGACTTTCCGGGATGCGTGCTCTGCCGCGGCGCCGACCAGACCCGCGAACACCCGCAGGTCGTCGAGCCGCTCTTCGGGATGCCACTGCACGGCCACCGCCCACCGGCCGGGGTGCCGGTCCCTGTCGACCTCGACGGCCTCGATCACCCCGTCGCTGTCCGAGGCACTGACGATCAGACCGTCGCCGAGGCGGTCGATGGCCTGGTGGTGGTAGCACTGCGCCTCGGTGTCGGGTCCGACCATCTCCGCCACCCGGGTGCCGGGGACGGTGGTGATCGTCGAGGTGGAGAACACCGCGTTGCCCTGCTGATGGCGGGTGTGGCCGACGACATCGGGCAGATGCTGGTGCAACGTGCCGCCGAGCGCGACGTTGAGCACCTGCGCGCCCCGGCAGATGCCGAGCACCGGGACGCCGCGGCGCAGCGCCGCCTGCACCAGCGCGAGCTCGAAGACGTCACGGGTGCGGCTGTCGGCGACGGGCTCGTCGGTGGAGGGGTGGCGCTCGCTGCCGTAGGCGGCCGGGTCGACATCGCGTCCACCGGTGATGACCAGACCGTCGAGTCCGTCGAGCACGCGATCGGCGATGGCGTCGTCCACCGGCTGCGGCGGCAGCAGCACCGAGATGCCGCCGGCCAGGCCGATGCCCTCGAAGTAGATCGCGGGCAGGAAACTGGCCCGCACGTCCCACACTCCGGTCTGGGCCTGCTGAAGGTAGGTGGTCAGCCCGATGACGGGCCGCCGGGGTCCATCAGAGTCGCTCAAAGCCGCGCATCCTTTCCCAATCCGTCACCGCGGCGTTGAAGGCCTTGAGCTCCACCCGCGCGTAGTTGAGGTAGTGGTCGACGACGTCGTCGCCGAAGGCGTCCCGCGCCACCTTCGAGTTGTCGAACAGCTCGACGGCCTCGGCCAGCGTCGTCGGCAGCCGCTCGGCACCGCTGGTGTAGGCGTTGCCGGACAGGGCCTCGGGCAGCTCGAGCTCGTTCTCGATGCCGTACAGGCCGCCCGCGATAAGCGCCGATACCGCGAGGTACTGGTTGACGTCGCCGCCGGGCGCCCGGTTCTCCATGCGCATCGCCGCGCCCCGGCCGACCACCCGCAGCGCACAGGTGCGGTTGTCGAAGCCCCACGCGATCGCGGTCGGGGCGAAGCTGCCCTCGGCGAAGCGCTTGTAGGAGTTGATGTTCGGCGCGTAACACAGGCTCAGCTCCCGCATGGTCGCGAGCTGGCCGGCGATGAAACTGCGGAACAGCGGCGTCATCCCGTCCTCGGCATCGGAGTCGGCGAACACCGCACTGCCATCCTCGCCGCGCAGGGAGATGTGGATGTGGCAGCTGTTCCCTTCGCGCTCATCGAATTTCGCCATGAACGTCAGGCTCTTGCCGTGCTGGTCGGCGATCTCCTTGGCGCCGTTGCGGTAGATCGTGTGGTTGTCGCATGTGGTGCGCGCGTGGTCGTAGCGGAACCCGATCTCCTGCTGGCCGAGGTTGCACTCCCCCTTGACGCCCTCGCAGTACATGCCTGCCCCGTCCATGCCGAGGCGGATGTCGCGCAGCAGCGGCTCCATCCGGGTCGAGGCCAGCATCGCGTAGTCGATGTTGTAGTCGGTGGCCGGCGTGAGGCCCGTGTATCCCGCTGCCCAGGCCGCGCGAAAGGTGTCGTCGAAGACCATGAACTCGAGTTCGGTGGCCGCGTAGGGCACCAGGCCGCGCTCGGAGAGCCGGTCGATCTGGCGGTTGAGGATGCTGCGCGGAGCCTGGGTGACCGGCCGGCCGTCCGTCCAGGACAGGTCGGCCATCACCAGAGCGGTGCCGGGCAGCCACGGCACCGACCGCAGCGTGGCGAAGTCGGGGGTCATCACCATGTCGCCGTAGCCGGTCTCCCAGCTGGAGATCGAGTACCCGTCGACGGTGTTGTTGTCGACGTCGACGGCCAGCAGGTAGTTGCAGCATTCCGCGCCGTGCTCGGCGGTGTCCTCGACGAACAGCCGCGCCGAGAGTCGTTTGCCGGTCAGCCGGCCCTGCATGTCGCAGAACGCGACGATGACCGTGTCGATCTCCCCCGCCTCGACCAGCGTCTCCAGCTCAGATCGCGACAGCATGCCCCGTGTACCCATCAGTGTCCTTCGTTCCTGGTGTCGGCGTCCCGCACCCGCACCAAACTGCCACGTTCAAAGGTAGGACGCCAGACCAATAGCGATCTATTGTCCCTTGTGGTGCCCGGCGCCGGCCGTCGCGCTGCTTTCTCACACACAGGAGGTCTTCCGTGCCCGAGGGCCATGAACCACTGAGCGACGACGAGCGACATCTCGCGCGACTCGGTTACGTCCAGGAGCTGTCGCGTTCCTGGTCGGGTTTCTCCAACTTCGCGATCTCGTTCTCGATCATCTCGATCCTGGCGGGCTGCTTCACGTCGTTCGGCCTGGGCTGGAACAACGGCGGCCCGGCGTCCATCGCCTGGGGCTGGCCCGTGGTGGCGTTGTTCATCCTGCTCATCGGCTTCTGCATGTCCGAACTGGTGTCCGCGTTCCCGACCTCGGGCGGGATCTATTGGTGGGCTGCCCGGCTCGGCGGCCCCAAGGCCGGGTTCTACACCGGCTGGCTGAACCTGATCGGACTGATCGCGATCCTGGCGTCCGTCGCCTACGGCAGCGCGACGTTCCTGGACCTGACGCTGTCGACGTTCAGCGAGAACTGGGCGGCCGGCTACAGCCTGAGCCGCGTGTTCGTGATGTTCCTGGTGATCCTGGTCGCCGTCGCGGTGATCAACATCTTCTCCTCGCACCTGCTGGCGGTCATCAACAACATCTCGGTGTGGTGGCATGTCGCCGGGGCCATCGCGGTGGTGGCGATCCTGTGGCTGCTGCCCGACCGGCACGCGAGTTTCTCCGACGTGTTCGCCACCACGGTGAACAACACCGGAATGTTCAACGGCGACAAGGGCATCGGCTGGGTGCTGTTCGTGCTGCCGATCGCGGCGATCCTGACGCAGTACACGATCACCGGCTACGACGCGTCGGCGCACCTGTCCGAGGAGACGCACAGCGCGGCCGATGCCGCGGCCAAGGGCATCTGGCGCTCGATCTTCTACTCCGCGATCGGCGGCTGGATCCTGCTGCTGAGCTTCCTGTTCGCCGTGCAGGACGTGGACGCGGTGACCGAGGGCGGCGGTCTGGTGCAGGTGATCTTCGCCCAGGCGCTGGACTCGAAGTGGATGGGCATCGTGTTGCTGATCTCGTGCGCGGGCCAGCTGTTCTGCACCACCGCCTGCCAGACCAGTGCCTCCCGCATGCTGTTCGCGTTCAGCCGCGACCGCGCGGTGCCCGGTCACCAGTTGTGGGCGAAGATCAACGCCAAGCGGGTGCCCGCGAACGCGGTGCTGGTCACCGCGACACTGGCCGCGGTCATCACCCTGCCGGCTCTGGTCCCGGTGGACGTCAACGGCGCACCGGCGCCGATCGCGTTCTACGCGGTGGTGTCGATCGGCGTTGTGGGTCTGTACCTGTGCTTCGCGGTGCCCATCTTCCTGCGCTGGCGGATG
The DNA here is from genome assembly GCF_010729305.1 of Mycolicibacterium psychrotolerans. Lineage (NCBI taxonomy): Bacteria > Bacillati > Actinomycetota > Actinomycetes > Mycobacteriales > Mycobacteriaceae > Mycobacterium > Mycolicibacterium psychrotolerans. The sequence continues at coordinate 4,492,113 of NZ_AP022574.1, forward strand.
GGTGACGCGTTCGAGGTCGGGTCGTGGAACCTGCGGGGGCACTACAAGTGGATGGCTCCGCTCGCATTGATCGAGATCGTCATCACGTCGATCATCGCGATGTTCCCCACCTCGATCGGCGGCGTGCCGTGGGGCGGCAGCTTCGAGTGGAAGTTCGTCAACTACACCCCGATCCTCGTCGGCGGCGTGCTGCTGGCGCTCTACATCTACTGGCATGTGTCGGTGAAGAACTGGTTCACCGGTCCTGTCCGGCAGATCGACGAGACCGGCGGCCGGCTGGAGGGGGTGTCCTGACCCCGCTGTGACGCGGATCTCGATCTTGATGCGCTGATCGCGTTTGACCGCTCGGACCTGGGGTAGACACTCCCATCGCCGGGCGTCGAGCGCGGCTGCATGGACCGATCGAGGAACGCCGAAACAGAGTAGGGTCGCAAAGGTGTGTGGAGCCACCGGCGAGGTACGCCTCGACGGAACAAGCCCGGACGTCCGAGCCGTCACCGCGATGGCCGAAGTCATGGTGCCTCGCGGACCCGACTCGGCCGGAGTGTGGTCTCAGGGCCGCGTCGCCCTCGGCCACCGGCGGCTGAAGATCATCGACCTCTCGGAAGCCGGCGCGCAGCCGATGGTGGACGCCGAACTGGGACTGTCGATCGCCTGGAACGGCTGCATCTACAACTACGAGCAGCTGCGCGACGAACTGACGGGCCAGGGCTACCGCTTCTTCTCCCACAGCGACACCGAGGTCCTGATCAAGGCCTACCACCGGTGGGGTGACCGGTTCGTCGACCGCCTCAAGGGCATGTTCGCGTTCGCGATCGTCGAGCGCGACAGCGGCCGGGTGCTGCTGGGGCGTGACCGCCTCGGCATCAAGCCGCTGTACCTGTCCCAGACCGGCGACCGCGTGCGGTTCGCGTCGTCGCTGCCCGCGTTGTTGGCGGGCGGGGACGTCGACACCCGGATCGACCCCATCGCGCTGCACCACTACATGACCTTCCACTCGGTGGTGCCCTCGCCCCGCACCATCCTGCGCGGCGTCAGCAAGCTGCCGCCCGCCTCGCTGATGGCGATCGAACCGGACGGCACCCGCACCACCACGACGTACTGGGAGCCCGACTTCACCCGCCGCGACGACCGCGCCGACTGGTCCGAAAAAGACTGGGAGGACGCGGTTCTGGAGTCGCTGCGGGTGGCGGTGAAGCGCAGGCTGGTCGCCGACGTACCGGTCGGTTGCCTTCTGTCCGGCGGCGTCGACTCCAGCCTGATCGTCGGGCTGCTGGCCGAAGCGGGTCAGCACGGCCTGGCGACGTTCTCGATCGGCTTCGAGTCGGTCAACGGCGTGGCGGGCGACGAGTTCCGGTACTCCGACATCGTCGCCGAGCGGTTCGGCACCGACCATCACCAGATCCGCATCGACACCGCACGGATGCTGCCCGCCCTCGACGGCGCGATCGGCGCGATGAGCGAGCCCATGGTCAGCCACGACTGCGTGGCCTTCTACCTGCTCAGCCAGGAAGTCGCCAAGCACGTCAAGGTCGTCCAGTCCGGGCAGGGGGCAGACGAGGTGTTCGCCGGCTACCACTGGTATCCCCCGATGGGTGAGCCTGCCGCGGCGTCGCTGGAGGGATCCGTCGCCAGCTACCGGGCCGCGTTCTTCGACCGCGACCAGACCGGCTACGCCGATCTGGTGACGAGGAGTTACCTGGCCGCCGACGACCCGAGCGAGGCATTCGTCACCGAGCACTTCGCCCGCGCCGGCGCGCAGACCGGCGTGGACCGCGCGTTGCGCCTCGACACCACCGTGATGCTGGTCGACGATCCGGTCAAACGGGTCGACAACATGACGATGGCCTGGGGCCTCGAGGGCCGGGTGCCCTTCCTCGATCATGATCTGGTCGAGCTCGCCGCCACCTGCCCGCCGCAGCTGAAGACCGCCCACGAGGGCAAGGGTGTCCTGAAACAAGCTGCGCGCCAGGTGATTCCCGCCGCGGTGATCGACCGACCCAAGGGATACTTCCCGGTGCCCGCCCTCACCCACCTCGAAGGGCCCTACCTCGACCTCGTCCGCGATGCGCTCTACGCGCCGGCGGCCAAGGAGCGCGGGCTGTTCCGTCCCGAGGCCGTGGAGCGCCTGTTGGCCGACCCGAACGGCAAGCTCACCCCGCTGCGCGGCAACGAGCTGTGGCAGATCGCGTTGCTCGAGTTGTGGCTGCAGAAGCACGGAATCACCGGGCCCGCCGCGTGACCGGTCTCGACCCGAGGGGCGACCCGGCCGGCGAGCACTCCGAGGCCATCACGCTGGCCCTGCACGAGGCGTCCCCGCCCGACATGGTCGACGCGATGGCCGACGACGTGGTGCTCGAACTGGGTTGGGGCAGGCTGATTTTCGGCCAGACGTTCAGCGACCCGGAGCGGCTCGCGGAGGTGCTGCGCGAAGAGGCGCACGGTCGCCGCGACATCTGCATCTATGCCCGCGAACCGCACGTGCTGGTCTCCAAGGCGCCCGCCGAGTTGTTCATCGATCCCAGCCACACCTACCGGCTTCGGTTCACCGACGCCGAGGATCCCGGCCCCCCGCGCAGTGGCTTCACCGTCCGCGCGCTGCAGAGTCGCGAGGACGCCGACGCGATGAACCGCGTCTACGTCCGGTGCGGCATGGTGCCCGCGCCCACCGATCTGCTGTGGGACAACCATCAGAACCAGCACTCGGTCGACTACCTGGTCGCCGTCGGCGACGACGGCACCGTGCTCGGCACCGTCACCGGCGTCGACCACGCCACGCTGTTCGCCGATCCGGAGAACGGGTCGAGCCTGTGGACACTCGCGGTGGACCCGGCGGCCACGCTGCCCGGCGTGGGCGCCGCGCTGACCCGCAGCCTGGCGTCGCTGTACCGCGAACGCGGCCGCGCCTACATGGATCTGTCGGTCACCCACGACAACAACGCGGCGATCGCGCTGTACGAGAAGCTCGGATTCAGCCGGGTGCCGGTGATGGCGGTCAAGCGCAAGAACGCCATCAACGAGCCGTTGTTCACTCACCCGCCCGAGACCGTCGACGACATGAACCCCTACGCGCGGATCATCGCCGACGAGGCGATGCGCCGCGGCATCTGGGTGGAGGTGCTCGACGCCGAGGCCGGTGAGATGCGGTTGTCGCACGGCGGGCGCAGCGTGGTCACACGGGAGTCGTTGTCGGAGTACACCTCCGCGGTGGCGATGAGCCGCTGCGACGACAAACGCCTGACGCGGCGCATCGTCTCCGAGGCGGGGATCGCCGTGCCGAAGGGCCGGCTGGCCACATTCGACGAGGCGGACCACGAGTTCCTCGCCGAGGTGGGCGACGTCGTGGTCAAACCCACCCGCGGCGAACAGGGCAAGGGCATCACCGTCGGGGTGGACGGACCCGAGGAGCTCGAGGCGGCCCTGGCCAGGGCCCGTGAGCAGCATCCCGAGGTGCTCATCGAGCAGCGCGCCGAGGGCGACGATCTGCGCCTGGTGGTGATCGACAAGAAGGTGGTCGCCGCCGCGCTGCGGATGCCCGCCGAGGTGACCGGCACCGGCCGGCACACCATCGCCGAGCTGATCGAGGCCCAGAGCCGGCGGCGCGCCGCCGCCACCGGCGGGGAGTCACGCATCCCGATGGACGTCGTGACCGAGACGACGGTGCGCGAAGCCGGTTACGCGTTCGACGACGTCCTGCCCGAGGGCGAGCGGCTGCGCGTGCGCCGGACGGCCAATCTGCATCAGGGCGGCACCATCCACGACGTGACTTCGACCGTGCATCCGGAACTGTGCCGGGTCGCCGTGGCGGCCGCCGACGCGATCGGTATCCCGGTGACGGGGATCGATCTGCTGGTCCCCGACGTCACCCGGCCCGAGTATGTGTTCATCGAGGCCAACGAACGACCTGGGTTGGCCAACCACGAGCCTCAGCCCACCGCACAGGCTTTCGTCGACTTCCTGTTCCCCGGCCAGCCCGGCATCCCGCCGGCGTGGACGCCCGACGAAGCCGCGAGCGGCGACGACGGGGCCTGATGCCCGCTCACCAGGTGCTGGTGCGCATCACGATCTCGGCCGCCAATTGCGCCGTGGAGTCGGCGGCCTGACGGCGCCCCAACAGGTCGACGATCCGGTACTCGCCGTAGACGAACCGCTGGCTGGCCTTCGCGACGGCCCGCGCCGCGCTCGAACTCACCAGCGCGGTCGTGTTCAACTCCACCGGCGGGCAGTGCTCGTCGCGCACCACGCCGGACAGATCCGCCACTCGCGGATGACCGCGATCGATCACCACCAGACCGATGAACCGATCGAGCCGCGTGGCGGCCAGCTCCCACGCCAGTTCCCCGCCGAACCGGTCCCCCACCAGCAGGGCCCACCGGACCTCGAGCGTGTCGAGGATGCCGATCACCGACTTGGCGGTGAGCCGCGGGTCGGGGCCGATGACAACGGTTCGCAGGGACGCCGTGTGCAGCCGCTGGCAGACGGCTTCGTAGGCGGCGGGGGCCTTCTGCGCCGCGCCGAGCAGCACCACGACCGAACCCTTCTCCGGGCCGGCGACCTCGACGGGCACGCCGATGCCGTCCACGGTGATCATGGGCGAGGGCATTGCGCCACGCTACAGGTCGGACGGGAGTCGGCGGGCGGGTTTTGCCGCTCGCGCGGCGCCGTCACGCTGCCTGTGCGCGTTCGGCCTGTCGGGAGACGACGTCCAGAAAGGTCTGCGGCAGCGTGCCTTTGACCGGAATCGACGGGTCGTCGGTCGGGAACGCGATGCCGAACACGGCCGTGGCGCCGAGGTTTTCGAAGGAGAAGTACACCGTGCTGTCCGCGCCGGCGAGGTGCATGGTCTGCTCGTAGACCAACGCGTCGGGGCGCGGCGTGCTCAGCCTGGTGGTGGTCATCGGGATGCCGGGGTCGGTGGGCGCGAAGAATGTCTGGAACTCGGCGCACCGCGCGGCGGTGGCGGCCAGCCGGTCGAGGTCCAGCGGCCAGGTCAGCACCGTGATCACCATACGGGCGCCGTCGTAGGCGGCCACGTACTCGGCGGCGCTGCCGGGACCGCGCTGCGCGCCGGCGGCGATGTCGCGGGTGAGCCCGTCGGTGCAGCCCTCGGGCTTCGACAGCATCGGCGGCGGACCACCCGCGCCGTCGGCCGTGCCGGGGTCCTTGGTGATGCGCTCGTAGTGCACGCCGGGCGGGAAATCGGCGGCGGTCAGCAGCGCCCGGTCCAGACGCGCGCCGGGCCAGGTGGCGGTGCCGGTCACCGTCGGCGCGCACCCGCCGAGCAGCAGCAGGGCGACCGTCGCGAAGGCCGCCCGCCGGATCATGGCTTCAGGCTACCGACGCCTCAGGCCTCGGTGAGGATCTCCGCACCGGAGTCGGTGACCACCAGGGTGTGTTCGAACTGGGCGGTCCACTTCTTGTCCCTGGTCGCCACGGTCCAGTCGTCGTCCCAGATCTCGTAGTCGAGGCTGCCGAGATTGATCATCGGCTCGATCGTGAAGGTCATCCCGGGCTCGATCACGGTCTGCACCGAGGGCTGGTCGTAGTGCAGCACGACGAGTCCGTTGTGGAATGTGGTACCGATACCGTGACCGGTGAAATCGCGAACCACGTTGTAGCCGAACCGGTTCGCGTACGCCTCGATCACCCGCCCGATCACCGAGAGGGCACGGCCCGGTTTGACCGCCTTGATCGCGCGCATCGTCGCCTCGTGGGTGCGTTCGACGAGCAGCCGGTGTTCCTCGGAGACGTCGCCCGCCAGGAAGGTCGCGTTGGTGTCGCCGTGCACGCCGTCGATGTAGGCGGTCACGTCGATGTTCACGATGTCGCCGTCCTCGATGACCGTCGAGTCCGGGATGCCGTGGCAGATGATCTCGTTCAGCGAGGTGCAGCAGGACTTCGGATAGCCCCTGTAGCCCAGCGTCGAGGGATAGGCGCCGTGATCGACCATGTACTCGTGGGCGATCCGGTCGAGTTCGTCGGTGGTGACGCCGGGGGCGACGGCTCTGCCCGCCTCGGCGAGCGCGCCCGCGGCGATCCGGCCGGCCACCCGCATCTTCTCGATCACCTCCGGGGTCTGCACCCACGGCTCCGAGCCCTCCTGCGCGGTCGGCCTGCCCACGTACTCGGGACGGGGAATCGACGCCGGCACCGGCCGTGTCGGCGACACCGTGCCGGGCCGGAGGGCGGTCCGTACAGACATGACGCAATGCTAGCGTTCGGCGATGGAGGTCACCCCGGGACACCTGTTCGCCCAACTGAACTTCCGCGACGTGGAGGAGTCCGACGAGCGGATGGTCATCGAATTGGACAACCGTCCCGATCTGACCAACCGCCGCGGTGCGCTGCAGGGCGGGCTGGTGGCGACGCTGATCGACGTCGCGGCGGGCCGGCTGGCGGACCGCCGGGTCGGGCAAGGGCGCGATGTCACGACGGCGGACATGACGGTGCACTTTCTGGCGCCGGTCCTCGAGGGACCCGCCCGTGCCGAGGCGACGGTGGTGCGCGCGGGTCGGCGGCTGTCGGTCATCGCGGTCGACGTCACCGATGTCGCCCGCGACCGGCTGGCCGCGCGGGCCACCCTGAGCTTCGCCGTGCTCGACAGCCGGTAGGTCAGTGGCCCCTCCGGGGCAGCCCCACCCGCCAGGACTTCTGCGGACCGCGGATGTCGACCGAGCCGCACACCACCTTGCCGGTCAGCACGACGTGTGGATTACCTTCTGCCGGAGCGTCTTTGCGATGGTCGGTGGCACTGCCCACGGTCACCTCGACGTCGTCGATCGAGGCGCTGGCACCGTCGGGGAGCCGCAGATCCAGGCCGCCGAACTTCATGTCGAGCTCGATGATGACGATCGGACCGGCGAAGCGGGCACGGGTCAGGTCGAGGTCCACCGAGCCCATCCGCCGGTAGAGGGCCAGCCGGGTGGGCACCACCCACTCCCCCTGGCGTTTCAGTGAGCCCATCACGCCGCGCAGTTCCACCCGGTCGGCCGCGGACGCGACGATCGCCCCGGGGCCGGGCAGGTCGCCGATCAGCACGTCGAGGTCCGAGGGCAGCCGCGCCCGCGACACCATCGCCGAGCGTTCCTCGAACTCCTGGATGTCGATCAGGCCGAGTGCGACGGCGTTGTGCAGCCGGCGCAGCGTGCCGTTGCGGTCCGCGTCGGAGATCCGCATCTCGACGGGCATCTCGGCCGGCAGCCTGCCGTGGTTGATATCGGTCATGACCGTTCCACGGTACCGCTGGCCCGTACCGCCGTCAGGCCTGGTAGTCGGGCGGCAGCGAGTCGAGCATGCCCTTGAGCATGCGCACCGCGTACTCCGAACTGCCGCCGCCGACGATCAGGGCCGAGAAGGCCATGTCCCCGCGGTATCCGGTGAACCAGGAATGCGAGCCGCCCGCGAATTCCGCCTCGCCGGTCTTTCCGCGGACGTCGCCGGCCCCCTGCAGGTCCTTGGCGGTGCCGTTGGTCACCACCAGCCGCATCATCGGGCGCAGGTTGTCGACCACGCTGGGCGGGATGGGCTGACGATCCCCGGTGATCTCGGTCTGGCGGCCTGCGATCAACCGCGGCACCGGGGTCTGACCCGCGGCGATCGTCGCGGCCGCCAGTGCCATCCCGAACGGGCTGACCAGGACCTTGCCCTGACCGAAACCGTCCTCGGTGCGCTCGGTGAGGTTCACCGTGGGCGGCACCGAACCGCTGACCGTCGAGATCCCGGCGATCTTGTAGTCCAGGCCGATGCCGTACTGCGACGCGGCCTGGGTCAGGCCCCGCGGCGGCATCCTGCTGGCCAACTCGGCGAAGGTGGTGTTGCAGGAGCTGGCGAAGGCCCGCGACATCGGCACGGTGCCGAGGTCGAATCCGCCGTAGTTGGGCACCGTGCGATGTCCGATGTCGAGGTGGCCGGGGCAGCCCAGCAGCGTGTTGGGGGTGGCCATGTCACGTTCGATCGCGGCGCCCGCGGTCACGATCTTGAAGGTCGACCCCGGCGGGTAGAGGCCCATCGTGGCGATCGGTCCCTCCCGGTCGGCTGCCGCGTTCTGCGCGACGGCCAGGATCTCGCCGGTCGACGGTTTGATCACGACGATCATGGCCTGCTTGCCGGTGACGTCGACCGCGTTCTGCGCGGCGTTCTGAACGGCGCGGTCCAGGCTGATGCTCACCGACGGGGCGGGCGTGCCGGGCACCTCGTTGAGGACGTCGACGTCGACCCCGTTCTGGTTCACGGTGACGACACGCCAGCCCGGGGAACCGTCGAGTTCGTCGGCGACGGTCTTTCTCACCTCGTCGACGAGCGCAGGCGCGAAGTGTTCGTCGGTGGGCACCATCTCGGGTTGCGGGGTGATGACCACACCGGGCAGCGCACCGAGAGCGCCGAGGACTGCGTCGTGGTCGGCTTGGCGCAGCGTCATCAGGTTCAGGGGGCCCTTGGTCGAGCTGGCCTGCTCCGCGAGCCGCTGCGGGTCCAGCGTGTTGTCGAAGCGACGCAGCGCGTCGGCGACGGTGCGCGCCGTCGGCATCAGGTTCTCCCCGGCCGCCTTCGCATCGAGGGCGAAGGCGTAGCGGTATCCGGGCACCAGCACGGTGGTGCCGCCGCGCTCGTTGACCGAGGCGCGGGGTGGCGCGTCGGCGCGCAGCGCCAGCGTCTGGTTCTCCCCCAGCCGCGGGTGCAGACCGGTGGCGCTCCAGCGCACCTGCCAGCGGCCTTCGTCGCGGACCATGTTCAGCTGCCCGTCGTAGGTCCAGGTGCGGTCCTTGGGCAGGTGCCAGGTGTAGCGGTAGGCGATGCTGCCGGTGTCCTCGGCGTACTTGGAACTGAGGATCTGCGCGTCCAGGCCGGTGGCCTGCAGACCGGCCCAGGCCTCGTTGAGCGCGGCACGGGCGTCTTCGGGACGGTCGGAGAGCGCGGCGGCGGCGCCCGTGTCACCGGTGGCCAGCGCGGCGAAGAACTCCTCGGCGGTGGGCTCGGGACCGTTGGGCCGCGGCGTGCAGGCGCCGAGCGAGAGGACCAGGACGACGACCGCGACGAGCGATGTCGCAGCTGATACGGATGAGACCTTTGTTGCCATTGGGACAGATGTTAAGAAATAACGATCCGGTTTCGGCGGAGGCGCACCGCGTCGATACGCCCAAACCAACGTTTGGGCGCGAAAGAGCGAGAAGTAGCCGCCTTTTCGTCGATCTCGGCGGGACGGACGGCGGTTACGCGCCGGCGGCGGGGGTGCGTACCACCAGCGGGGCCGCCGGGAAGTAGGCCGCCATCTCCGAGCGCGAGGTGCGCAGCGCCGCGGTGCCGTAGCCCTGCTTGCGGTGCTCCGGATGGATCCAGATGCGCACGTCGACCTCGCCGCCGGAGAGTTCCCCGAACACCATGCCGACCTTGGCGGTGCCGACCTCGGCGACCAGCCACGCCGCCTCCTCGGCGGCGACCCGGCCGACGGCGTCGCGGATCTCGTCGCCGAGATCGCCCGGCGGGGCGTCGGTGCCGTCACCGGCCGAACGCATGTCGCGGGTGCGGGCGGCGAAGATGTCGCGGTCGGTGTCGGGGCTGAACGGCCGCAGCCGCAGGCGGCGGGCCGAACCCGGCGTCTGCTCGGACGCGGGAGTGCCGAGCTGACTGGTCAGGGTGTCCAACTCGGCGGCGATTCGGCGCCGCGACACCCGGGTCAGGCGGTCGAATGACAGTCGCAGCACGGCTTCGGCGGCGTCGGCCGACGTGGCGAGCAGATCGGCGAGCGCCTCGATCGCCGCGTCGTAGTCCTCGGAGGCCACGACGGCGTCGAGTACTTCGTGCCGGCGTTCCAGTGCGGCGACCATCGCGTCGGCGACGACTTTGCGCTGCACCGCCGCATCCTGTTCGGCCATCAGTCGAGCAGCACCGTGGCGAACGAGGCGATCTCGGTGAACCCGATGCGCGCGTAGGTGGCGCGGGCGACGGTGTTGAAGCTGTTGACGTACAGACTCGCGATGCGGCCGCTGCCCACGACGGCCGCGGCGACGGTGGCGGTGCCCGCGGTGCCCATGCCGCGGCCCCGGAAGTCGGGGTGCACCCATACACCCTGGATCTGGCCCACCGCCGGAGACTGTGAACCGACCTCGGCCTTGAACACCACCTGTCCGCGGTCGAATCGGGCCCACGCCCGCCCGGACGCGATCAGTCCGGCGACCCGGCGTCGGTAGCCCCGGCCGCCGTCGCCGATGCGGGGGTCGATCCCGACCTCGCCGATGAACATGTCGATCGCCGCGACGAGGTAGGCGTCGAGTTCCTCCATGCGCACCTGTCGGACCGCCGGGTCGACGGCACATGCGGGTGCGGTGCCGAGCGCCATCAGCGGTTGATGGGCGCGCACGTCGCGGGCGGGCCCCCACACCGGCTCCAGCCGCTGCCACATCGGCAGCACGAGCTCGGCACGGCCGACCAGCGACGAGCACCGCCGCGACGTGCTCATCGCCTTGTCGGCGAACGCATTCAGATCACCTGCGGCACCGCGCAACGGGATGAGATTGGCCCCGGCGTAGCACAGGGATTCGCTGGCGCGCCGCCGCGTCCACAGTTCGCCGCCGATGGCCGACGGCTCGATGCCGTGCTCGGCGACGCGGGAGGCGACCATGCAGGAGGCCACCGGATCGTCGTCGAGGACCTGACGGACGGCGGTCATGTCGCGGAGGTCGCGCACCACCGACACCCTTCGCTCGTCAACGAGGCGAAAAAGCGGAGGAGCCGACATCTGGACTCTTTCTGCGACGACCCTTGGCATCAGGCCCCGTGCACGGGACCCTGACTCAGCTTACGGTCACAACCGGCGAACCGCTGGCATCCTCGGAACCTTGGGCCGTGTCCATCGCTTCCATTTCCGAGGCCAGCCGCATGGCTTCCTCGATGAGCGTCTCGACGATCTGGGCCTCGGGCACCGTCTTGATCACCTCGCCCTTGACGAAGATCTGGCCCTTGCCGTTGCCGGAGGCCACCCCGAGGTCGGCTTCACGCGCCTCGCCGGGTCCGTTGACCACGCAGCCCATCACCGCGACGCGCAGCGGCACGTCCATGCCCTCGAGGCCCGCGGTCACCTCGTTGGCCAGCCTGTAGACGTCGACCTGTGCACGCCCGCACGACGGGCACGACACGATCTCCAGACCGCGGGGCCGCAGGTTCAGCGACTCCAGGATCTGGTTGCCAACCTTGACCTCCTCGACCGGCGGCGCGGAGAGCGAGACGCGGATCGTGTCGCCGATGCCCTTGGACAGCAGGGCGCCGAACGCGACCGCCGACTTGATGGTGCCCTGGAACGCGGGGCCGGCCTCGGTGACCCCGAGGTGCAGCGGGTAGTCGCACTGGGCGGCCAGCTGCTCGTAGGCCGCGACCATGACGACGGGGTCGTTGTGCTTGACGCTGATCTTGATGTCGCCGAAGCCGTGCTCCTCGAACAGCGACGCCTCCCACAGCGCGGACTCCACGAGCGCCTCGGGGGTGGCCTTGCCGTACTTCTGCAGGAATCGCTTGTCGAGCGAGCCGGCGTTGACCCCGATGCGGATCGGGATTCCGGCGTCGCCTGCGGCCTTGGCGACCTCGGCGACGCGGCCGTCGAACTCCTTGATGTTGCCCGGGTTCACCCGCACGGCCGCACATCCCGCGTCGATCGCGGCGAAGATGTACTTGGGCTGGAAGTGGATGTCGGCGATCACGGGGATCTGCGACTTCTTGGCGATGGCCGGGAGCGCGTCGGCGTCCTCCTGACGCGGACAGGCCACGCGGACGATGTCGCAGCCCGACGCGGTCAGCTCGGCGATCTGCTGCAGCGTGGCGTTGATGTCGTGGGTCTTGGTGGTGCACATGGACTGCACTGAGATCGGATGGTCACTGCCCACGCCGACGTCGCGCACCATCAACTGACGGGTCGTGCGGCGTGGGGCCAGTACGGGCGCCGGAGCGGCAGGCATTCCTAAACCGATGGAGGTCATCAGAGCTTTCCCTATTGGAACAACCTGATCGGATTGACCAGGTCGGCGGTCACGGTCAGCAGCATGTAGCCGACCACCAACACCAGCACCACGTAGGTGGCCGGCATCAGCTTGAGATAGTTCACCGGGGCGGCGGCGACCTTGCCGCGCGCGGACCGGAACAGGTTGCGCAGTTTCTCGAAGACCGCGATCGCGATGTGGCCGCCGTCGAACGGCAGCAGCGGGACGAGGTTCACCGCGCCGAGCACGAAGTTCAGCTGGGCGAGGAAGAACCAGAAGGCCACCCACAGGCCCGCTTCGACGGTGTCGCCACCGATGATGCTGGCGCCGACCACGCTGATCGGGGTTTCCGGGTCGCGTTCCCCGCCGCCGATGGACTGCACCAGCGCACCGACCTTGGTGGGGATCTTGGCCAGCGACTTGCCGAGTTCGACCGTGAGGTCGCCGGTGAACGCGAATGTCGCGGGCACCGCGGAGAGCGGGTTGTACTGCGTCGGGCCGAAATTGGCCGCGGTGACGCCGATGGTGCCGACATTGGCCGGCGCCGGTGCGGCGCCGTCGCCGCCGGCGATGTAGCGCTGGCTCGGGGTGACGTTCACCGTCGTGACGAATTCGCGGGTCTGCCCGTTCTCGTCGCGCTGCACGGTGATCTCGGTCGGCCCGTTGAGTTTGCGCACGGCCGAGGACATTTCGTCGAAGTTCGCCACCGCGGTGTCGCCGACCCTGACCACGACATCGCCGGCTCGGATGCCGGCGGCCGCGGCCGGGCTGGCCGTCACGCACTCACCCAGGGTGCCCTGGGTGACTTCGTCTTTCACGCACGACGTCTCCCCCACCATCGCGTTGGTGGGCTGGTGCAGGTTGGGCAGTCCCCAGATGATCGCGATCGCGTAGATCAGCACGAGGCCGATGACGAAGTTCATCCCGGGGCCGGCGGCCAGCACCGCGACGCGCTTCCACGTCTTCTGCCGGTACATCGCGTAGGGCCGGTCCTCGGGGTCGAGCTCCTCGACCGACGTCATGCCCGCGATGTCGCAGAAGCCGCCGAGCGGCACGGCCTTGACGCCGTACTCCGTCGAGCCGAGCCGGTTGCGCCGGTAGGTCGACCACAGCGTCGGGCCGAACCCGACGAAGTAGCGGCGGACCTTCATCCCGGTCGCACGCGCGACCCACATGTGGCCGCACTCGTGCAACGCCACCGACAGCAGGATGGCGAGTGCGAAGAGCACGATGCCGATCGCGAACATCATCTGGTGGGCCTCTACTCCTGCTAGTCCCTGGTACCTGCGAACTCGTGCTCGACGGCGCGCCGGGCGCGGTCGCGCGCCCAGTCCTGTGCGTCGAGGACGTCATCCACGGTAGCTGGTTCGGCGGCCCACTGGTCAGCAGCGCGCAGCACGTGCTCCACGGTGCGCACGATCGCGGGGAATCCGATCCGACCGGCCAGGAACGCCGCGGCCGACTCCTCGTTGGCGGCGTTGTAGACCGCGGTCAGGCATCCGCCGCCCACGCCGGCCTCGCGGGCGAGTGCGACCGCGGGGAACACCTCGTCGTCGAGCGGTTCGAAGTCCCAGCTCGACGCGGTGGTGAAGTCGCACGCCAGCGCGGCCCCGGCGACCCGTGACGGCCAGCCCAGCGCCAGCGCGATCGGCAGCTTCATGTCGGGTGGACTGGCCTGGGCCAGCGTCGAGCCGTCGGTGAACGTGACCATCGAGTGCACGATCGACTGCGGATGCACGACCACCTGGATGCGGTCGTAATCGACCCCGAACAGCAGGTGCGTCTCGATCAGCTCGAGGCCCTTGTTCACCAGCGACGCCGAGTTGAGCGTGTTCATCGGCCCCATGGACCACGTCGGATGGGCTCCCGCCTGCTCAGGTGTGACGTGTTCGAGCTGCTCGGCGGTCCACCCGCGGAACGGGCCGCCGGAGGCGGTGAGCACCAGCGCGGCGACCTCGTCGGCGGTGCCGCCGCGCAGGCACTGCGCCAGCGCCGAGTGCTCGGAATCGACCGGCACGATCTGGCCGGGTGCGGCCGCCTTGACCACGAGGGGTCCGCCGGCCACCAGTGACTCCTTGTTGGCGAGCGCCAGGCGCGCGCCGCTGGCCAGCGCCGCGAGCGTGGGCTGCAGGCCCAGCGCACCGACCAGGGCGTTGAGCACAACGTCGGCCTCGGTCTCATTCACCAGCCGGGTCACCGCGTCGGGTCCGGCATACGGGACGTCGCCGAGTTTCTCGGCCGCGCGGGGGTCGGCGACCGCGATGTTCGTGACGCCGGTCTGAGCCCGCTGGGCGGCGAGCAGATCGGTGTTGCCCCCGCCGGCGGCGAGGCCGACGACTTCGAACTCGTCGGGGTTGGCCGCGATCACCTCGAGGGCCTGGGTGCCGATCGACCCCGTGCTGCCCAGGATCAGTACGCGTCGCGTCACCCGTTCATTGTGCCGCGCCGGACGGTGGAGGCGTGAACCGCGCAGCGGGATCGATGCCGGCTTCGATCTTCGACCCCGCACCGCCGCAATGATGTGACGCGATTGTGACGTGGCGTGCGTCTCACCCGTCCGGCGGGTGAGGAAGCGCGAATGCCTGGCGTGAAGGGCGGGCAACGGTGTCCGCCCCCGACAGGAAGAGTCACGTGATGAAGACGGTTCACCGGAAATCGATCGCTGCTGCCGGCCTGGCGGCTGTCGCGATGTTGGGCGTTGCCGCCTGTTCGAGCGAAACCTCCTCCAATTCAACGGAGTCGACGAGCACGTCGACAGTCGCCGAGGCAACCTCGTCGGCGACATCGGCCGCACCCACGAGTGCCGCGGCCAATCCGGCTGCCAACCTCATCGGTTCGGGCTGTGCCGCCTACGCCGAGCAGGTGCCGTCGGGCCCCGGTTCCGTGGCCGGGATGTCGACCGCTCCGGTGACCGAGGCCGCAGCGAACAACCCGATGCTCAAGACGCTGACCCAGGCGCTCTCCGGTCAGCTGAACCCGAACGTCAACCTCGTCGACACGCTCAACGGCGGCGAGTTCACCGTGTTCGCCCCGACCGACGACGCCTTCGCCAAGATCGATCCGGCGACCATCGAGACGCTGAAGACCGACTCCAACCTGCTGACCAGCATCCTCACCTACCACGTCGTGCCGGGCCAGGCTGCGCCCGATGCGGTCGCCGGTGAGCACAAGACCGTGCAGGGCGCGAACCTGACGGTGGCCGGCGCGGGGAACGACCTGAAGGTCAACGACGCCGGACTGGTCTGCGGCGGCGTGAAGACCGCCAACGCCACGGTGTACATGATCGACACGGTCCTGATGCCCCCGGCCGCCTGATCCACAGCTGCTGGAACTACCGAAATCACTGTCAACCAACATCTTTGAGGAGAGCGACATCATGATGGACAACGCACGACGAGTAGCCGGCATCGGCTTCGCCGCGGCGACCGCCGCCGGGCTGATCCTGGCCACCGCCCCGATCGCGGGAGCACAGCCCGCAGGCCCGGGGTGCGCGGCCTACGCTGCACAGGTGCCCACCGGACCTGGTTCGGTACAGGGCATGTCGATGGCGCCGGTCGCCGAAGCGGCGTCGAACAACCCGCTGCTCAAGACGCTCACCGCGGCCGTCTCGGGTCAGCTCAACCCGCAGGTGAATCTCGTCGACACGCTCAACGGTGGCGAGTTCACCGTCTTCGCCCCGACCGACGAGGCGTTCGCCAAGATCGACCCGGCGACGATCGACAAGCTGAAGACCGACGCCCCGCTGCTGACGAACATCCTGACCTACCACGTGGTTCCGGGACAGGCGGATCCGACGAAGGTCGTGGGCACCCACAAGACGGTGCAGGGCGCCGATCTGACGGTGACGGGCACCCCCGATCACCTGATGGTCAACAACGCATCGGTGGTGTGCGGTGGAGTGAAGACCGCCAACGCGACCGTGTACCTGATCGACACGGTGCTGATGCCGCCGGCGGCCTGACCGCCGCTCTGGACAGAGGGTCCCCCGCCTAATCCCCCCGACCGGGCGGGGGATCCTCGTCGGCCGTTGCACAAGCCGTCATCATTCCGTCCGCAGTTCACCTGTTTCTCCTTCCGGTTTCCGGGGCAGCATCATTCCCATGACCGCCGTGATGTGGTTCCGCCGCGACCTGCGGCTCGACGATCTGCCCGCCCTCCTGGCCGCCGCCCGCGACGACGGAGCCGACGGCGAGGTGCTCGCCTGCTATGTGCTCGACCCGCGGCTCGAGGCCTCGTCGGGGCCGCGTCGGCTGCGCTACCTCTACGACGCGCTGCGTGATCTCCAGGAACGCCTCGACGGTCGGCTGCTGATCACCCGCGGCGACCCGGCATCCCGAATCCCGTTACTGGCCAACGCCGTAGACGCGCACGCCGTGCACGTATCCGACGACTTCACCCCGTTCGGCCGGCGTCGCGACGACCAGGTGCGCGAGGCCCTCGGCGACATCGATCTCGTCGCGACCGGCTCCCCGTATCTGGTCTCCCCCGGTCGGGTCACCAAGCCCGACGGCAGCCCGTACAAGGTGTTCACGCCGTTCTTCTCCGCCTGGCGCAAGCACGGCTGGCGGCCGCCGGCGGAATCCGGACCCGACTGCGCCCGGTGGGTCGACCCGTCCGGTGTCCGTGGTGCCGACCCCGTCGACATCCCCGACGTCGGCGTCGAGCTCGAGGTGCCCGCCGGTGAGCAGGCCGCGCGCGGTCAGTGGAAGCAGTTCCTCGCCGACGGGGTGGCCGGCTACGCCGATGACCGCAATCGGCCGGACCTGGCTGCGACGAGCAAGATGTCGGCACACCTGAAGTTCGGTGCGATCCATCCGCGCACGATGGCGGCAGACCTGCGACGCGGCACCGGAGAGACGGCCTACCTGCGCGAGTTGGGGTTCCGCGACTTCTACGCCTCGGTGCTGTACGCATGGCCGCGCAGCGTGTGGTGGAACTTCAACAGCGCGTTCGACGCAATCGAGGTGGATGAGGGCGAGGACGCCGAGAAGGCATTCGAGGCGTGGAAGGCAGGCCGGACGGGTTTCCCGATCGTCGACGCCGGAATGCGCCAACTCGCCGCAACGGGATTCATGCACAACCGGGTGCGGATGATCGTGGCCTCGTTCCTGGTCAAGGATCTGCACCTGCCGTGGCAGTGGGGCGCCCGCTGGTTCCTCGACCAACTCGTCGACGGGGACATGGCCAACAATCAGCACGGCTGGCAGTGGGCTGCCGGCTGTGGCACCGACGCGGCGCCCTACTTCCGGGTCTTCAACCCCACCACCCAGGGCACCAAGTTCGATCCGTCCGGCGAGTACATCCGGCGCTGGGTGCCCGAACTCGCCGGCGTGCCCGACGTCCACAAACTCGACGGGCACCGACCGGAGGACTACCCGGAGCCGATCGTCGACCACGGCCAGGAACGCGCCGAGGCGCTGCGCCGCTACAACAGCCTGGGTTGACGCCGGCTCACTTGAGGAGCAGCCCCGCATCCACCGGCAGCGCCACGCCGGTGATGTAACGCCCTGTCGGCGCGCACAGGAACATCACCGCGTCGGTCACGCTGCCCGGCTCCATCATCGGCAGGGTCATCAGCGGCCGCTGCGACTCCCCGAACGACGGGTGCTCGGCGACGAAGCCGGCCATCGCCTCGTTGATCACCATCGGGGTCGCGACACCGCCGGGGTGCACCGAGTTGACGCGGATGTTGCGGGCGGCCAGCGACGTGGCGAAGTGCCGCATCAGGCCGACGACACCGTGCTTGGCGGCGGTGTAGCCGGCCGCGCCATGGGTCATGCTGTCGAAATCGGTGCTGACGGACTTGAATCCGGCGGCCGAACTGGTGAGGACGATCGCGCCGCCGTCGGGGTTGCGCAGCAGCGCCGGCAGCGCGGCGTCGACGGTGAAGTAGACGCCGTTGAGCAGCACGGCCACCGCGTCGGTGTACGCGGTGATGTCGCGTCCCTGCGCGCCGGACGCGGGCAGGATGCCCGCGTTGGCGAGCACGAAGTCGAGCCGCCCGAACTCGGCGAGTCCCCGGTCCACGACCGCGGCGAGCCGGTCGCGGTCGCGGACGTCTGCGTGCTCTGCCACGATGCGACGGCCGGTCTTCTCGACCAGCCGCACCGACTCCTCGAGGTCCTCCGGGGTGGCCATCGGGTAGGCGACGCTGTCGAGTTGTCCACACAGGTCGACCGCGATGACGTCAGCCCCCGCTTCGGCGAAGCGGACAGCGTGCTCGCGGCCCTGCCCGCGCGCGGCGCCCGTAACGAAGACCACCTTGCCGGCGAAGAGTCCGTCGGCCTGCTGCGCTGCCATGACCGGCCAGCCTACGGCCTGTGTCAGAATGGCCCCAACAACGAGACCGGAGGAGCAGCTGTGGCAAGCACCGAGGTGGAGCGACACACGGGTGTCGACGTCGAGGACGTGCCGTCCGCTGGGTGGGGCTGGTCCAAGGAGAATCCGCGGCTGCAGCAGGTCGGTGGCATCCTCGCCGCGGTGTTCCTGCTTCTGATGATGCACGGCAACCATCAGGGTCACGTCGAGGACTGGTTCCTCCTGGCCGGCGCCCTCCTGCTGCTCGGCTTCGTGGCACGCAGCGTCTATCTCGGCCGCAACCGCGACACCCGCTAGCGACTCACACCGGACAGAGCAGGCGTAACGCCGGCGAGCGCACCCGGTACAGCGCCTCCGCGTCCTCGCCGCGCGGCGCCCGGCCAGCGGCCGTCAGCGCGTGCCCCTTGAATGCCCGCGCCGCGGCACTGACCGGATGCGTGATCGGTTCGAGACCCTGCCCGGGCCCGGCCTGCGCCGGCCGGCCCCACGCCAGGATCTCGACGACGCCGCCGCGGGCGATGCGCGCCAGTTCGTGGCGCAGCCGCGCGTCGTGGGCCAGCAGATCCGGCGCGACCGCCACCACCGCCCCCGGCGTCAGCGCCCGCAGCGCCGTCGCGATGTCGACGGCCGCCGCCGTGCCGGTGGTGCCGAGGATGGCCAGCGACCGGGACGTCTCGCAGCCCGTCGCGACCACCGTCACGTCCCAACCGGCGCGCGCCCGGTCGCACAGGAAACCGCCCGCGGCCTCGACGAGGTCGCCGACGTCGGTACCCAGAACCAGTAGCCGATGCCGGCACCAGCCGTCGGATCTCGCCGGGAACGTGCGCGCGCTCATCCCACACAGGGTGACACTTCTTCACACTTCTGTAAAGCTACTTCTGGCCGCGCGCCCTCCTCACCACGTCCTGGCCGCCGCGAAAGGGGGCGCGGAACAACGCTTCTGACCTCTCAAACCGCCACGGCCGGCGGAAGGGCGCTGTCGACCGGCGTCAGGTCGGCGGACAGCCCCGCCGCGGTGCGGATGTCGATAAACGACTCGATCAGCGCATCCGTGGCCTCGTGCGGGTCGTCCAGCGTGCGGTCGTCGGTGAGCACCGAGATGGCCAGCTGGTCGACGTAGCTCCACACCGTGATGTTCATACCGCTGCCCGCGACGATCGGGCCCACCGAGTAGATCTCGTTGACCGTCGCCCCGTGGATCAGCCCGCGCTCGCGGGGTCCGGGCACGTTGGAGATGGTCAGGTTCATCACCATCGCGGACTCGACTCGCCGTGCCTGCTGACGGAAGATGCGCGGCGTCGCTGCCGGCGGCAGATACGACAGCCAGGACGGCAGCAGGGTCGGCCCGAGCAGCTGGTGATTCTCCTTGGCGATGGCCGTCGCCATGGCGGTCAGCCGGACCCGTTCGAGCGGGTCGGCGACGTGGACGGGCAGCGACGGTGTGATGTAGGTGAACTCGTTGCCCATCAGCCGCTGCGGTGAGGTGTCGACCGAGACCGGGACCCCGGCGATGAGCGGCGCGTCGGCGGCCCCGTCGTACCGCAACTGCAGCTGGCGCAGAGCGCCTGCCGCCGTCGCGAGCACGATGTCGTTGAGGGTGACACCGAGGTGGCGTGCCGTCTCTTTGACGTCGGCCAGTGCCAGCGGCGCGGTGGCGAACCGCCGACCGGGCGAGACCACGTGGTTGATGAACGTCGGCGGCGGGGCGAAGTTGCGCGCCAGGTCGGGATTCGGGCCGCGCTCGCGTGCGCTGCGACGGACCCGTGCGACCCCGGCGGCGGTGTCGCGCAGTAGTCGGGGCAGCTTGCGCAACCCCATCAGGTGATCGCGACCGGCGGCCTTGAGCAGGTTGATCGGCGCCTGCGAATCCGGGGGCGCCTCAGCGAGAGCTCCCCCGACCTCCGGGTCTCGCGCGCCGATCGCCATCGCCATCTGATTGGCCGACGCCATACCATCGGCGAGCACGTGGTGCACCTTGTGGATGACCGCGATCCGGTTGTCCGACAAGCCTTCTGCGACGTACATCTCCCACAGCGGGCGACTGCGATCCAGCGGTGTGCCGGCGATCTCGCCGATCAGCTCGTCGAGCTCGCGCCGTCCACCCGGTGCCCGCACCTGGGCCCGGCGCAGATGGTAGTCGACGTCGATCTCAGCGTTCTGGACCCACATCGGGTGATGCAGCTTGAGCGGGATGTCGACGAGTTGGCAGCGCAACGGCGCCAGCGCATGCAGGCGCGGCAGCGCGAGGGTGCGGAACAGGTCGAAGTCGTACCCGTCGATTCCAGAGACGTCGAGCACGCCGATCTTGAGCGTGTGCATATGGATCTCCGGTGTCTCGCTGTACAACATCATCGCGTCCACGCCGTTGAGCCGCTTCATCGATCACCCCGTTCGTCGACACCCTTGGTACCCATTTCACCTGTTCTGCGCACCCCGTGGTGTGCGTTTGTACACTGCCGGGCATGAGCCTGGTCGCCGGCCGCGGTCCCCTCACCGCCGACCGCGCGGGTCGCTTCGTCCCCCCGCTGTCCGGGGACCTCGTCTACATCGAGCCGCATCCGCGGCGGGTGCAGGCAATCCGCAACGGGCACACCGTGATCGACACCGAGCGCGCGCAGATGGTGCACCGCCGCGGCCAGCCGCTGCGCTATGCCTTCCCCGCCGAGGACGTCGGGAACCTGAGCGCCGACGCGGTACCGGAGGCGCCGGGATTCGTCGTCGTGCCCTGGGCAGCGGTGGACACGTGGGTCGAGGAGGGGCGCACTCTGGTGCACTATCCGCCCAATCCGTACCACCGGGTGGACTGCCGGCCCACCACCCGCCTGCTGCGGGTCGAACTCGCAGGCACCACGCTCGTCGACACCGACGACACCGTGATCGTCTTCGAGACCTCGCTGGCGCCCCGCCTGTACGTGCGGCCCGCCCTGGTGCGCACCGGCGTGCTGCGCCCATCCGCCACCACGAGCTACTGCAACTACAAGGGCCACGCGACCTACTGGAGCGCCGTGGTCGGCGATGTGGTGGTCGACGACATCGCGTGGAGCTACGAGGAGCCCCTTCCGGAGAGCTCGCCGATCGCCTGCATGCTCAGCTTCGACGACGCGCTCGCGGACGTCACCGCCCACCTGCCCGCTGAACCCACGGTTGCGCATCCGTTCTAAAGTCAGCGCCATGCCACGATGGTTCGCGCTGGAACCCGCCGACGCCGGTCTCTTCGACTCGGCGCCGCATGTGTTCCGCTACGAGAAGCACTACGACGCCGATCCCGCGCAGGTCTGGGAGTCGCTGCAGTCGGATGAATCCCTGTCGGCGTGGGGGTCGACGGTGAGTTCACTGACCTGGACATCGCCCCGGCCGTTCGGGATCGGCACCACCCGGACGGTCGGGCTCGGGCCGGCGCAGGTGCACGAGCGGTTCTTCCGCTGGGAAGAGGGCTCGGGCTACGGATTCTACGTCTACGAAGCCAACGCCCCGCTGTTCCGGCGCTTCGCCGAGGACTACCGCGTGGAACCGGACGGCACCGGCACGAAGTTCACCTGGCTGGTCGCCATCGAACCGGTCGGCGCGATGCGACTGCCGTTCCGGCTGCTCGCCCCGCTCGTCAAGGCCGGTTTCGGCCGGATGGCCTCTGACGGGACGAAATATTTCGCCGCCCGGTAGCTGGATCGCGCAGCTGCTGGACTTCGATCGCCGCGACGACGACACCTTCGTCACGGTGCAGCCCGCGGCGGGTCCCGGTCCCCGCCTGTTCGGCGGTCTGATCGCGGCTCAGGCGCTCGGCGCGGCCGGTGCCACCGTCGGCCCGGGCAAGCTTCCGCAGTCGCTGCACCTGTACTTCGTCCGCGGCGGCCGCTACGGCGAGGAGGTCGAGTTCCAGGTCGAGCGCACCCGCGATGGCCGGTCCTTCGACACCCGCCGCGTCACCGCGGTCCAGCACGGCGCCGTCATCCTCGAGATGATCGCGTCGTTCCACGTGGCGGAACCAGGACCGGACCAGCAGCCGTCGGCCGTTCCGTCTCTGCCCTTGGAGCAAGCACGGGCCAAGGCGCCCGGGATCGAGTACGCGAACAGGTTCGAGATCCGCACCCGTCCCGACGACGACTCCTGGTTCGCGGTGCCGCCGTTCTGGATTCGCACCTGTGCCGAGATCGAGGACGATCCGCTGTTCCAGGCGTGCGCGCTGACGTTCCTGTCCGATTTCGGTCCTGTTCCGGTCGCCCGGCCCGCCGGTGCGCCGCTGACGCCCGGCGGCGCCTACGCCGCCAGCCTGGACCACTCCGTGTGGTTCCATCGTCGGTTCGTCCCGCACGCATGGCACCGCTACGAGGTGGAGCAGCGCAACCACAACGACTCCCGCGGACTGGTTCTCGGGTCGCTGTTCGACCTCGACGGCGTCCTGGTGGCCACCACCACCCAGGAGGCGCTGTGGCGCCAGTAGCCGAAGCGGCTCCGGGGCGACGACGCCTTCGGTAGGTTCGCCGTGTGCCGACTCTGACCAACCGCCAGATCGTCTTGCGCCGACGCCCATACGGCCTGGTCGCGCCGGAGGACACCGAACTGGTGACGACGACGGCACCGGAACCGGCCGACGGGGAGGCGCTGGTGCGCACCACCTACGTCGGTATCGACGCGGCCGCCAGGACGTGGCTCGACGACCAGCCCGGCTACCTGCCACCGGTGCAGATCGGCGAGGTGATCCGCGCCGCCGGTATCGGCGAGGTGGTCGAATCCCGTTGTGCTGCGTACAGTGTCGGCGACGTGGTGACCACCCTGACCGGGTTCCAGGAGTACACCATCGTCCGGGACGATCTCTTCACCACGCCGGTACCGGGGCCTGGCGACCAGGTCGACCAGCGCGCGGTGATGTCGATCTACGGCCCCACCGGCGCCACCGCCTATTTCGGGATGACCGGCATCGGCAAGCCCCAGCCGGGTGAGACGGTGGTCGTGTCGGCGGCCGGCGGGGCGACGGGTTCAGTGGCGGGTCAGATCGCCCGGATCGCGGGTGCGCGGGTGGTCGGCATCGCGGGCGGGCCGCACAAATGCCGCGCTGTGGTCGAGGATTTCGGGTTCGATGCGTGCATCGACTACCGGGGTGACGACCTACCGGCCGCGCTCAAGACGCACTGCCCACGGGGCGTCGACGTGTACTTCGACAACGTCGGCGGACCGATCCTCGACGCGGTGCTCGGCAGGTTGGCCCACAAGGCGCGGGTGGTGCTGTGCGGGGTGATCTCCAGCTACCTCACCGGCGAGCATCCCGGTCCGGCCAACTACGTCAACCTGCTCGCCAAGACCGCACTGATGCAGGGGTTCAACGCCCTCGACGAGTGGGGCCGCTTCGACGAGGCGTTCACCGCGTTACGCCGGTGGGACGAGGAGGGCCTGCTGGTGCACCGCGAGCACATCTTCCACGGCATCGAATCCTGCGTCGACGCTCTCAACGGCCTGTTCACCGGCGCCAACATCGGCAAGACGCTCGTCCGGCTCTGAGGATCAACGCGCGGAGATGACATCGGCGCCGAACCGCTCGATCGCGTCCACGGTGTGGGCCAGGCTGTCGCCGGGCACGGTCACCTGAATCCACGTCACCCCGGCCCCCTCGAGTTCGGATGCACCGGCGAGGAACGCGTCGGCGTCGAAGGCGTCATCGCCGGGATCGCCGCCTGCGTCGTTGGTGAACGCGACGTCGACGCCGAACGGATCGCGTCCCGCGTCCTCGAGGCGGCGGCGCAGGTCGCCGATGCCGGCGATGAGACGCTCCACCGTGTCCAGCGCGGCGGTGCGGGCTGTCTTCGCGAGCACGGCAGGAGCACGGAACGGACACCAGCCCTGCCCGTAGGCGGCCACCCGCGCCCGCGCGGCCGAGGTGTTGCCGCCGATCCAGATCGGCGGGTGCGGCGCGGCGACGGGGCGGGGGTGCGCCGTGATGCCCTCGGCGGCGAAGTGCCTGCCCTCGAAGCTGACGTCATCGCGGGTCCAGATCCGCCGGATCATGTCGAGGGACTCTTCGAACAGTGCGGCGCGCTCGTCGAAATCCACACCGAGCGCGGCGAATTCGCGCTTGAGGTAGCCCACCCCGACCGCGAGGGTGAAGCGGCCGCCGGAGACCAGGTCGAGTGTCGCCCCGGCCTTCGCCACGACGAACGGGTTGCGGTACGGCAGCACGACGATGTTCGGGATGAGCCGCAGCGTCGCGGTGTGGGCGGCGGCGAATCCCATCGCGACGAACGGATCCAGCGTGTCGTGGCCACCCGCCTCGAGCCACCGCGTGGTGGGCGCCGGATGGTCGGTGAAGCCGAACCCGTCGAATCCGGCCGCCTCGGCCGCAGCGGCGACCGTCGCGATACCCGACCCGGTGACGAGTTCGGGGCTGTAGGGATGACTGTGCATCGGATGGGTGATCGCGAACCGCACGCCGGCCTCCCGTGATCTCAGGCGGCGCAGAACCACCTTCTTCTTTGATGAGAATGTCGTTACCATGCAGTGGTCGGAATGTACAGCGGCGGGAGGTCCATGAGCAGGCCAGAGATCGGCGTCTACCTGCCCCACATGGGCTTCTCGTATGAGGACGTCCTGCACCGGACCCGGCGCTGCGAAGAGCTCGGCATCGAATCGCTGTGGCTCTACGACCATCTCTATGCCCCGGGCATGCCCGACCGACCGTCGATGGAGGCGTGGACGCTGGCGACCGCACTGCTGAGCCACACCGAGCGGATCCGGGTCGGACACATGGTGCTGTGCAACCAGTTCCGCCACCCGGTGATGCTGGCCAAGATGGCCACCACCCTCGACCAGATCTCGGGCGGCCGGCTCACGCTCGGCGTCGGGAGCGGCTCGATCGAAGACGAGCACCGGCGCGCCGGCTTCGAGTGGGGGACGTTCGCCGAGCGTTCGGGACGGCTCGGAGAGACGCTGGAGATTCTGCATCAGGCGTTCGGTGGTGAACGAATCACACACTCGGGTAAGCACTTCACAGTCACCGATTTCCCTGTGACGCCGGGCCCGGTGCAGCGGCCGCGGCCGCCGATCGTCGTCGGCGGGGTGGGCGCGAAGTACACGCTGACGCTCGTGGCGCGCTACGCCGACGTGTGGAACGTCCCGACCTATGCGCTCGGCGACATCGAGAAGACGATCTCCGCGCTGCGGTCGGCGTGCGAGGCCGTGGGCCGTGACCCGGCGACCATCGTGATGTCGATCGAAGCGGTGGCGGCGCTGGCGCCCGACGACGCGGCGCTGACCGCGGTGCGCGATATTGCCGAGAAACGTTTCGGCGGGCCAGGATTCGGCCTGCGGGAGGCCGGGCTGATCGGCACCCCTGCCTGCGTGGCGGACCGGCTGCGCGAGCTGATCGAGATGGGGTTCGGGCAGATCGTACTGTTCACCCACGACCGCTGTTCGGACCAAACCCTGGACCTTCTCGCCGGCGAGGTCATCCCGGCGCTGTAGCCCTCTTCCCCTTCTTGGGCGAGCGCGCGTGTCTGTCCGCGACACGCCGCTGCGGGCGGACAGTTTGCGCACGCTCGCGGTGATCGAGGTCGCTCCTCGGTGCTGGTAAGCCGGCGCCCACCGTCATGACGGCCTGAGGCCGGCCAGCACCTCCTCGGTGTGCTCACCCAACTTTGGTGCAGTGCAGCGGACCTCGATCGGTGTGCCGTGAAAGTCCGCCGGTGAGGCCACCATCGGGACCGACGCACCGGGGTCACGCGCGTCGGGGACGTAGACGATGCCGCCGGCGGCGTGGAACTGGTCGTCGGCGACCACATCCTCGAGCGCGTTGATCGGCGACCAGAACAGTTCCGGCTCCGCCTCGAAGGCTTTCGTCCACTCCTCGAGCGACCGGGTCGCGAAGATCTCGTCGAGCGCGGCGATGAGGTCCGGTGCGTGCGCGGCGCGGCCCTGGGCCGTCGCGAAGCGCTCGTCGGTCAGCCACTCGGGCCGCCCGACCGCGCGGCACAGCGGGGGCCAGTGCCGTCCTGCCTGCAGTCCGACGATCCAGAAGCGGCGCCCGTCACCGGCGGCGTAGTTGTTCATGCAAGGGTTGGCCATCGTCTCGCGTTGCCCGATCGCGATCGTGTGCCCGGTCAGCAGGAACGTGTTGAGGTCGAAGCTGACGGTGTAGGCGCCCTGCCGGTACAGCGACGTGCTGACGAGTTGGCCTGTGCCCGTACGGTTCCGCGCAACCAGGGCAGCGCACACCGCGCCTGCGAGCGTCATCCCCGCCGTGTGGTCGCCCATCCCGCCGCGCTGAAAGGGCGGCGTGTCGCCGGGCCGGGTCAGCAGATGCGCCAGTCCGGCGCGCGCCCAGAACGCCGCGACGTCGTAGGCCGCGCGGTCGGCGTCCGGCCCGCTCTCGCCGTAACCGGTGATGAGCCCGTAGATCAGCCGCGAATTCCGCTGTGCGACATCCTCGAAAGCCAATCCGATCCGGCGCAGCGCGGCCGGCCGAACATTGGTCAGGAACACGTCGGCGTCCTCGAGCAGGGCGAACGCGTCCGCTCGGCCGTCCTCGGTGGTCACGTCCAGCACGATGCTGCGCTTGCCGCGGTTGTCCATCTCGAACGGGGGGCTCGACTCCTCGATGCCCAGCATCCGGCCGAAGCTCCGGGCGGGGTCGCCCGTCGGCGGCTCGATCTTGATCACGTCGGCACCCCAGTCCGCGAGGATCCCTCCCGCGGCCGGCCCGGCCACCCACACCCCGAGTTCGACGACCTTGATGCCCTGCAGCGGACCCGCCATGATCCTCGCTTTACAAATCGCGCATACTTTGTCACCTTGTTGTGACTACCGGGTCCAAGCCTAGGAGGTGCATGTGTCCGTCTGGGGCGTACTCGTGCACGCGGGTCGGGGCGCGCGCCGGACCGGCACCGACGCCGCGACACCGTCGCTGCGCTGAGGAGATCTCTGTGACCGAACGCTTAGGATCGACGGCGAACCGAGCGAAAGACGAGCCCGTGAACCACCCCGCACCCGACCGCTCCGACGGCGAGGACACCTCGACGCGGCACCGGATCCTGGTGGCGACCGCGGAGGTGCTGGGCCGCAGCGGGCAGACCAAGTTGAGCCTGTCGGAGGTCGCGCTGCAGGCCGGGGTGTCTCGTCCGACGCTGTACCGCTGGTTCGCCGACAAGCAGGAGTTGTTGACGGCCTTCGGCATTTTCGAACACGACATGTTCGAGTCGGGAATCGCCAGGGCCACCGCCGGGCTGAGGGGCAACGACCGCGTGGACGCCGCGATGCGTTTCATCGTCGACTACCAGCGGTCCTACTCCGGGGTGCGGCTGGTCGACATCGAACCCGAGGTCGTCATCGGCCAGCTGACCCACATCATCCCGGCGATGCGCAGCCAGCTCGAGAAACTGCTGCCCGGACCGAACGGCGCGGTCAAGGCGGCGACGGCGGTGCGCGTGGCCGTGTCGCACTACATCGTGCGCAGCGACGACGCCGACCAGTTCCTCGCTCAGCTACGGCACTGCGTGGGCATCAGGAACGGTTGAGCGGCGCAGCGCCCAAACCGACGTTCGGGCGCACAAACGCGAGTGATTTACACCCGAACGTCGATCTCGAGACCTGAGGCGGTGGGCCGATGAACGTCGAACGTGTCGCCGACGAACTGGCGATCCAGGCCCTGCTGAACCGCTACGCCCGGGCAGTGGACACCAAGGACTGGGACCTGTACCGCTCGGTGTTCACCGATGACGCGTGGATCGACTACTCGTCGGCGGGCGCGGTCACGGGAGCGCTCGATGACGTCGTCGACTGGTTCGCCGCCAATTTCGGCGTGATCGTGTGGAGCATGCACCACATCACCAATGTCGAAGCCGACATCATCGGTGACACCGCAACGGTGCGTGCCATGTTCTACAACCCGATGCAGCTGCCGGGGATGTCGGGTCCCAGCAGCTGCGGCGGCTACTACCACCACGAACTCGTGCGCACTCCCGACGGGTGGCGCAGCCGGGGCTTGCGCGAGGAGAACGTCTGGTTCGTCAACCCGCCGACCGGGTAGCGCCCGAACCGACGTTTGGGCGTGGAAAACCCCTGATTTCGCGCCCGTTTGTCGGTTCGGGCGGACAGAAGCCTCAGCCCTGGGCCGCCAATTGCCCGCATGCGGCGGCGATTTCGCGACCGCGAGTGTCCCGCACGGTGCAGGACACCCCGCGCTCGCGCACCCGGCGGACGAACTCCCGCTCGGCCGGTTTGGGACTGGCGTCCCACTCACTTCCCGGTGTCGGATTGAGCGGGATGACGTTGACGTGCACCAGCGGTCCCAGCGCGCCGTGCAGCTTCTTGCCGAGCAGATCGGCCCGCCACGGCTGGTCGTTGACATCGCGGATGAGCGCGTACTCGATCGACACGCGCCGGCCGGTCGTGTCGGCGTAATACCGGGCCGCGTCGAGCGCCTCGCCGACATTCCACCGATTGTTCACCGGGACGAGCGTGTCGCGCAGCTCGTCGTCGGGGGCATGCAGTGACAGGGCGAGCGTGACGTTGAGCTTCTCGTCGGCGAGCCGGCGGATGGCCGGCGCCAGCCCGACCGTCGACACCGTCACCGACCGGGCGGAGATGCCGAAGCCCGCCGGCGGCGCCGCGATGATGCGCCGGACCGCGGCCACCACGCGGTTGTAGTTGGCCAGCGGCTCACCCATGCCCATGAACACGATGTTGGACAGCCGCGACCCGTCGCGCTCGCGCAGTTCGGCCGCCGCGGCGCGGACCTGCTCGAGGATCTCGGCGGTCGACAGGTTGCGCGTGAGCCCGCCCTGGCCCGTCGCGCAGAACGGGCAGGCCATCCCGCAACCGGCCTGCGAGGAGATGCAGACGGTGTTGCGGTCCGGGTAGCGCATCAGCACCGACTCGAACGTCGTCTGATCCACGGCCCTCCACAGCACCTTGCGGGTCTCGCCCGCGTCGCACTCGATCTCGCGGGCGGCCCCGAACAGCGTCGGGAACAATGCCTGACCCACCTGCTCGCGCACCGCAGCAGGCAGGTCCGTCATCTGCGTCGGGTCGGCGATCAGCCGTCCGTAGTACTGGTTGGCCAATTGCTTGCCGCGGAACGCGGGCAGGCCCAGTTCGGCGACGGCCGCGGCGCGGCCCGCGTCGTCGAGATCGGCGAAGTGCCGCGGCGGCATCGCGCGGCGCGGGGCATCGAACACGAGGGGCACAGGAGGTACGGCCCCGGAGGATTCAGGCATGAGTACTGCCAGTATCTCAGGCCAGGAGGGTGAGCACGATCCATCCGGCGACGGCCGAGGGCAGCATCGCGTCGATGCGGTCCATCAGACCGCCGTGGCCGGGCAGCAGCGTGCCCATGTCCTTGATGCCGAGATCGCGCTTGACCTGCGATTCGACCAGGTCACCGAGGACCCCGGTGATCACCAGCATCAAGCCGAGCGGGACACCGACCCACGCCGGCTTGTCGAGCAGGAACGTGACCGACAGCACGGCGGCGGTGACGCCGAACACCAGCGAACCGCCCAGGCCCTCCCACGACTTCTTGGGACTGATGGCAGGCGCCATCAGATGCTTGCCGAACAACACCCCGGCGACATAGCCCCCGATGTCGGCGAACACGACCGTCGCGATCACCGTGAACACCCGCACGCCGCCGTGGTCGGCGAAGATGAGCAGCGCGGTGAACGCCCCGAACATCGGCACCCAGGTCGCCAGCAGCACGGTGGCGGCGATGTCCCGCAGGTAGTTGACCGGCTGCCGGCTCAGCCCCTGACCGAGCAGTCGCCACACCATGCAGACGACGACGGTGCCGCCGTAGGCGCCGAGCAGCCCCGCAGCCCCGAACGGCCAGGCCAGCCAGATCATCGCCTGGCCGCCGAGCAGCAGCGGGATGGTCGGAACCGCGTAGCCGTGCTCACGCAGCCGCCGGATCACCTCGTGGGTCGCGATGGCCATGGCCGACGCCAGCAGCGGAAGCCACCACTTCGGGGCGAACAGCAGGATGCCGATCGCCATCCCGCCCAGCACCACACCCACGCCGATGGCGGCGGGCAGGTTGCGTCCGGCGCGGGACTTCTTCTCCGTCGGCGGTTCACCGACCGGCTTGTCTGGCACGGGAGTCGATTGCTGGTCGGTCATCGTCAGACCTCCAGCAGTTCGCCTTCCTTGTGCTTGACCAACTCGTCGATCTGCGTCGTGTACTGCGCGGTGGTCTTGTCGAGGTCCTTCTCCGCCCGGGTGACCTCGTCCTCGCCCGCTTCGCCGTCCTTCTTGATGCGGGTCAGCTCCTCCATCGCCTTGCGGCGGATGTTGCGCACCGACACCTTGGCGTCCTCCCCCTTGGACTTCGCCTGCTTGACCAGGTCACGCCGCCGCTCCTCGGTGAGCTGCGGAATCGACACCCGGATGACGTTGCCGTCATTGGACGGGTTGACCCCCAGGTCCGAATTGCGGATCGCGTCCTCGATGTTGCGCAGCTGGCCGGCCTCGTAGGGCTTGATCACCACCATCCGCGCCTCGGGGACGTTGATGCTGGACAGCTGCGTGATGGGGGTGGCGCTGCCGTAGTAGTCGACGTTGATCCGGTTGAACATGCCGGGGTTGGCCCGGCCGGTGCGAATCGACGCCAGGTCGTCCCGTGCCACCGACACGGCCTTCTCCATCTTCTCCTCGGCATCGAAGAGCGTCTCGTCGATCACTGTGCGTCCACCTTCATTCGCGTCTTGCGGTCCTGGCCTCGACCGATCACGTGGTGACCAGTGTGCCGATCTTCTCACCTGCCACGGCACGGGCGATATTGCCATCCGTGAGCAGGTTGAACACCAGGATCGGCATTCCGTTGTCCATGCAGAGGCTGAACGCCGTCGCATCGGCCACCTTCAGGCCGCGGTCGATGACCTCGCGGTGGCTGATCGCGGTGAGCAGTTCGGCGTCGGGCTCGACGCGCGGGTCGGCGGTGAAGACGCCGTCGACCGCCTTGGCCATCAACACCACCTCCGCCCCGATCTCGAGTGCGCGCTGCGCGGCGGTGGTGTCGGTGGAGAAGTACGGCAGACCCATGCCGGCGCCGAAGATGACCACGCGGCCCTTCTCCAGATGCCGCTGGGCGCGCAACGGGATGTACGGCTCGGCGACCTGGCCCATCGTGATCGCCGTCTGCACCCGGGTCTGAATGCCTTCCTTCTCCAGGAAGTCTTGCAGGGCAAGGCTGTTCATGACCGTGCCGAGCATGCCCATGTAATCCGACCGGGTGCGCTCCATGCCGCGCTGCTGCAGTTGGGCGCCGCGGAAGAAGTTGCCGCCGCCGATGACGACCGCCACCTGTACGCCGCTGCGCACCACCTCGGCGATCTGGCGCGCCACCAGGGCGACGACGTCGGGATCCAGACCGACCTGGCCACCGCCGAACATCTCCCCGCCGAGTTTGAGCAGCACGCGGGTGTACGCGGGCCTGATCGACGACGATGCGTTGTCCCCGTTGCTGCTGGTGCCTTCCGCCATCCGACTCCTTCGGGGTTCTCGCCTGCGATCGCCGCCCCCGCGAGGGCCGCGGACGGCTGCCCTAATCCTGCCTCATCGCAGGCGCGAAACCACGTCTGGGGTCGGCGCGCGTCAGTCTCGGTGCGCGCTCAGCAGCCAGGCGGCCATCGACTTCCTGCCCTTGTCTTCGTCGCGGATGTCGGCGCCCGCGAATGCCTCGAAGTGCTCAGCGAAGTCCTCCGGCATGTTGGCATGGATGCGTGCGGGCCGGATCTCGTCGACGATCCAGTGCGTCGCCACCGCGTCGCGGAGCTCGTCGGCGGTCACCGCGTTGACCGGGCCGTCCTGGGGCATCGCCGCTCGGTCGAAGACCAGAACGTAGTAGGACGCGCCGGGCGCCGCCGCGCGCACGATCGATCGCTGATAGCCCTCGCGAAGCTCCACCGGCATGGAGTGGAACAACGTCGAATCGACGATCGTGCCGAAGCGGCCGTCGTAGCCGGTGAACGCGCTGATGTCGGCCACCTCGAAGGACGCGTTCGTCAGGCCACGGCGGGCGGCCTCCTCGCGGGCGAGCGTGATGGCCGTCGGTGACTGGTCCAGACCCACCGTGGTGAAGCCCCGCTCAGCGAGGTACATCGAGGTCGCGGCCTCGCCGCAGCCGGCGTCGAGCACATCACCATGGAAGGCCCCCGCGTCGATCAGCCCGCGGATCTCGGGCTGCGGTTCGTCGATGCTCCACGGTGGACGACTGCCCGCCCCCATCTCCTGCACCTCGCCGCGGTACGCGGCCTCGAACATCTCATCAGTCGGGTTCGTCATACACTCCGTAGTATCAACTAGCTTGATATGCGTCAAGATGCTTGACATGAGTGACCGCGACGACGCGCCGCTGGGCTACCTGCTGCACCGGCTGGCCTCGGCCCTGCGCGCCGACGTGACGACCGCGGTGCTCGAGCCGCTCGATCTGACCTTCCCGCAGTACATTTGCCTACGCCTCCTGTCGCGTCGGCCGGGACAGTCCAACGCCGAACTCGCCCGCGACGTGATGGTGTCTCCACAGGCGATGAACATCGTGGTGCGCGGCCTGCAGGAGCGCGGTCTGGTCGCCCGCCCTGCCACCGTCGCTTCGGGCCGGTCGCTGCCCGCTGAGCTGACCCGCGAGGGCCGTGCCCTGCTCGACCGCACCAACGAGGGGATCCGGGACGCCGAGCAGCGGGTGCTCGGCGGCCTCTCGGAGCGCGATCAGCGCGAGCTGCGCCGCATCCTGGGCGAACTCGGCTGAGGTCCGCGCCGACGTGGCCTGTCAGCGGGCAAGCGGGATCTCAATCCTGCTCGACCAGGACTGCCACGCGCTGCCGATGATGTCGTCGAGGTCGTACCGGGATTCCCAACCCAGACCGGCACGGATCTTCGCGGCGTCCGCGACCACCGCCGGGGAATCGCCCGCCCGAGGCGGCCGCACGTCCCAGTCGAAGTCCCGTCCGGTGATGCGCCGTGCGGTGTGCATCACCTCCAGCACGCTCGTCCCCGACCCGGTGCCGATGTTGTAGATCGCCGACGGTGCACCGCCACTCATCCCGCGAACCGCCGCGGCGTGCGCATCGGCGACATCGGCAACGTGGATGTAGTCACGGATACACGTGCCGTCGCGGGTCGGATAGGAATCGCCGAAGATCTGTGGAGGCACACCAGAACAGATCGCGCGAAAAACTTTCGGAATCAAGTTGTTCTCTCCCCGGTCCGCCAAGCCAGGGTCGGCAGCGCCCGCGACGTTGAAATACCGCAGCGCCATCCAGTCGAGGCCGGCCGCAACAGCCGTATCCCGGATCATCTGCTCACACATCAACTTGGTCCAGCCGTACGGCGACGCCGGCGCAGTGTCCGCCTGCTCGTCCACCAGGTCGCCGGTCGAAGTCCCGTAGACGGCGGCACTGGACGAGAACAACATCTTCCGGGTACCCGCCTGCACCATCGCCGTCAGCACGCTGTGCATACCGATGACGTTCTCCCGGTAGTACATCAGCGGTTCTGCAATGGATTGCTCGACGGCCTTTTTCGCGGCGACGTGAACAACGAGTTCCGAACCGTGCGCACGCAGGCTGTCCGTCACCAGCTCGGTGTCGAGTACCGAACAGGGGAACAGCGGCGTGTCATTGGTCAACCTGTCCCGGCTCCCGGTCGAGAGATCGTCGATCACTGCCACGTCATGTCCGTCGCGCCGCAGCGCTTGCACCACGTGCGCCCCGATGTATCCGGCGCCCCCGGTCACCATGATCCTCATTCAGGCCCCCTGCCCCCGCGCACCCAAAGCGCTCGTCAAAACTGCGAACTCGACTCACAGGTCGTCGACGCGCAGAATCCCGTCTTGAATCCCCCGAGCTATCAAGGCCGCCTTGGTCGGCGCCGCCCGTCCCACCGAGCCGTACTTGGCACGCACTCGTTGCAGATGGGTCCGCACGGTCGACGGCTCGATGCACAACGCATCGGCAACGCCCTCGATGCTGCCGTTCTTGAACCATGCGACCAGGACTTCGCGCTCTCGTTGGCTCAATCCCGGCCGCCCCACCCGCTTGTGGTTGAGCAGTGCCGCGCCCATCCGAGGTGCGACGTGGGTGATCTCCTGGTGCGCAGAAGTGATCGCCTCGCCCAAGTGCTGGCAGATCTCGGACTTCGTCACGTAACTGACAGCGCCCATGTCCAAGCTCGTCAAAATGACCTCGTCACTTGACAATTCGGAGTACACCACGACGTGATGGCCACTCCCGCAGATCTTCGCAAGCGCTTCGAAGTCCGGACCTCGCCTGTCGACGTCCAAGTCGAACAGGACCACGTCGACGGCGCGGGTCCTCTCCGGATGTTCTGCGATGAACTGATCCGGCCCGACGTAGCAGCCGGCGATTCTGATCCCACCCCCCAGCTTTGCGACGAACGCCTCGATGCCGGCATGGGCGATCACGTTCGAATCGATGACCGCGACCGATGTCGCCGGCCGACGGGTGTCAGTTTTGTAGACCATCCTCAGTGTCCCCCAATAGGTGCAAGGCGCCTCCCACCCAAGTTCGCCATCAAGATCTTTGGCAAACTCTATGACATTTTCTCCGGGGCGGCGATTCGTTTGACTTCATTGATCGGAACCTCACAGGTTGAACGACGCGAATATCGGTTTTATAGCTGTTATGTATCCTTCCTGCCACCGCGGTCCGGGAAAGTCAAGTGTCTTTTGACCTCGAAAACATCGCGCGGTTGCGCATTTTTAGCAATGCATAGAAATTTGGCTACAGGACCCGGGTCGATACCCGCAGGACGCACGCTTCATCTTTTCGTCTAAGGGTTCGTCGCGCTTTGGTCGATTCGTGGGGATTCACTTGCACCCGCCGAGGACTTGCGCGAAGCATCAGCTGGTACTGAAGTATCCGATCGCTTGGGTGGAGCGATCGCTTGGGGGTATGACTTGGGGGGTACGAAATGTCCGTCCGTAACAGCAGGACAAGTCGTCATCGCCGTCACGGCATGTCGTTGGCAGGATGTCGAACCGATTGGCATACCGGGGTCAAGGCAAGGTTGCGATCTGCTGCAGGTAGCCAATCAAAGCTTCGGATCCGTCGGCAGCGATGACCACCGCCGATCCCCGCCCTGACGTCCTCCGTCGCGGGCCGTACCCGTCCACCACACACGCCCGACCGGGTGTACTACCGATGTCGGTATCACAGAAGCAACTCTGGCACCTGACCCAGATCCAACCGGACTCTCGCGCTCACAACGAGTTCGTCATTATCGCCAAGGAAGGCGCACTCGATGTCGGGGCGCTGCGCAGGGCGTTCACCGAAGTGGTCGCACGGCACGAGGCGTGGCGCACCACCTTCAGGGACGTGGAGGGTGAGCCGTACCAATTCGTGCACGAGCCGGTGGACGTCGAGATGCCGCTCACCGACCTGTCACATCTCGGACTCGGCCAAGCTCTCCGGCGCGCCGCCGATATCGCTACGGCGAACACCCTCCAGCCCTACGACCTTGCCCGCGGCCCGCTGATCCGCCCTCGGCTGGTCCGGTTGTCCGATGGCAGGCACAGGCTCCAACTGAGTCTCCATCAACTCGTCTTCGATCCCACGACACTGCACCGCATCGTCTTCCCGGAGTTGGTTGCGCTCTACCGCAGCTTCACAGAGGGTGTTTCGTCGTCACTGCCCTGTCCACTGGCCCAGTACGCCGCCTACACGACGTGGGAACTCGACTGGGTCAACCGACCGGATGCCGCCGCCCGCATCGAACGCTGGCGCAGCCGGCTCCACGGCGTCACGCCGCTACAGATGCCGCTGGACCATCCGCGACCCGCTCGCCAACGTGTCACCGGCGGCACGATCCCGCTGACGGTCGACCGCACCACCGTCGAGAGACTGCGCAGATCAGCGTGCAGCGCGGGCGGCACACTGTTCGACGGGTTCGCAACCGCGTACGCGTGGTGGCTGCATCTGCAAACCGGCTCAGAAGACATCGTGTTCGGAAGTGCATACGACCTGCGTCAGCTCGGCGATCTGTCGGCGGTGGCCGGCTATTGCGTTGCTCCGCTGGTCCTGCGATGCGCTGTCTACGCCGACGATTCCTTCTGCTCGCTCGTGGACCGGATCCGCAACACCGTCATCGACGCCGCCCGCGACGCCGTGCCGTTTGCGTCCCTCATCGCCGGGCTCGACATTCCGCGAGATCCCCGCAATCATCCGCTTTTCCAGGCCGCGCTATCTTTTCAGCCAAGGCGCGCAACGACCGCCGAGGGCTGGTCACTCGACGCGATGGAGTGCGCGGTCCACGACGCACTTGGCTCGTCGACATTCGACATCAGCGTCGAGTTAGACGAACGGTACGAAGGGCATGTCGTCGGACGACTGGTCTTCAACGCCGACCTGTTCGACCGCGCCACCGCACGGGAGATGGCGTCGAACTGGTATGAGGCGATCAGCGCGGTCGCCCGCGTACCCGATCTGCCGTTGACCGTCCACGGTCTGGGCAGATGCCGGTGATCATGGCTGTGGGTCTGGTCGCCGGGGGTGGCGGTGTTGTGGTACCTGGTCCGGCGACCCCTGCGATGCTCATCACCTTGGTCGTCGTCGAATTCGCCAATGCAAGAGCTTGCCGCTCATGGGTCTGGCCCTGCTGATGCCAGAAATCGGAAACCGGCTAATCGCGCTCGCTAGCTACGCGGCAGGTCCGAACTACTCGGATAATCCGTCCGTGCTGGGCCAGATGGCTGCACAGCAAAGTGCATGGGCGATGTTCCGGGACGAGCCGATGTTCGGGATCGGAACCCACATGTTCCCTTCGGAGTTGCCGCGTTACGCCGGCAAAGTGGCTACGGCGATACTGCACCCGCCGGATGCTTCTGACAATCGGAACGCGGATCTGGCGGCTCAGAGCGAAGTGGTCGGGCTCGTCGGCTGGGCCGTCTTCGTCGGTGGATTCATCGCGCTGATCGTGCAGCACTTGGCCAGATTCCATAGCCGCTCAGGGGGATCCGAGCGATCGCTGTTCGCTGCGGTACTCGCCGCACTCGTTGAGATAGAACACGATCTCGCGATTTCGAGTGCCAACTCCTGGTACACCGTCGCGCCGATCGGATCGGTGCGCGTCAATTCGAGTACCGCGCGCTCCCATACGTGCATCGCAGTGGCAGCGCTCATCGGATGTCTGAATGCCTTGGCCTGTGCAGTGGCGGCACGCAGATTGCCTGTACGGGCACGCCGTTCGCGACCACGTGGCGAAGGACCGCGCCCAGGCATGCCGGCGACAACTGAACAAATCGAGATGGGGCTGGTGTCGAACTCGGCGTCCCCCATCCTACTAGGAAGAGACGGGTGAGGTAATGACCCACACGAGCGAGCTGACGCCCATAGAGCAGAAGATCCAATCAACATCCACGAATCGGCAAGCGCGCTGGATCATTCCGGTCCTTGGCGTGCTGGCCGTTCTCGATCTCTGCACCCTCGCGCGAAACCACACCGAGGCCGAGGACTCCTATCAGTACATCATCAACGTCACCACGGGGACCAACCTGTTTCTCCCCAATCACCTTCTGTACTCGCCGATCAACTGGCTGTTCTATCGGCTGTGGACAGCGCTCGGTTATTCAGGCGACGCAGCCCTGCCCATGGAAACTCTGTCGGTTGTCGCCAGCCTCGCGTCGCTGTACCTGGTGTTCCGCATCGCTTGCCGCGTGGGTGTGGTGCCGATCATGGCACTCGCCGCGGTGGGTTGGACGGCCTTCGGTTTCGGGTTCTGGGTATACAGCCTGGAGGCGGAAACCTACCTCGCGCCCGTTCCGTTCATGCTCTGGTCCATTCTCGTGCTGATTGATGTACGGCCCACCCACTGGCGGCACCTCACTGCGAACAACCTGACACGTCTCGTGTTACTCGGAATGCTCAGTGGTTTCGCGGCGCTGCTGCATCAGCAGTATCTCTTCATACTGCCGATCGTTGCTGTCAGCCTCGTCCTGATCTGGCGAGCGATGCCCGGTCGCACGCTCGTGTCGCTCCTGACCACCGTAGGTATCTATCTCGGGGTGGCACTGATTCTGATCGGCTCCGTTTATCTTCTCGTCGCTGCGACGGTCGAGGGTCACACCAGCCTCGTCGAAGCGATCAGTTGGGCCCGTGGCCATGCGAGCTATGGCATGTGGGCGCCACTCACCGCCATGTCCCCGGTCCTGATGTTAGTCGGGGCGTGCCGGGTCCTGTTCGGCAAGAACTTCCTCGGCTCGCCACTGGCCAGCGAGCCGATGGCCAAGATCTTTCCCGACAGATCGATGTTGATAGAGCGCTACCTGGCCGAGCACTCCATCGGCACCGTCAGCTTCTGGCTGATCGTCGTCGCAACTCTGGTGGGGGTCGCAGCGATCGGTTGGCTTCTGTTCCGGCTGATACGCAACATCCGTGCCGGCGACGCGGCTGAAAGGTTGTCTCCGCGACGGATCTTTCACCGGTTTGCGTTGACATACCTGGTGATCTATCTGCCGGTAATTCTTGTGTGGGAGCCGTATACCCCGAAATTCTGGATCACGCTGGTTCCCGTACTCGCGGTCCTCGCCGCCTGCAGACTTCCCTCCGAGAAGGGAGTCATCACTGCGAGTATCGTGCTCGTCGCCGCGCTGTTCACGGCGAATTTTCTTGGAGCTGTATGGCCTTACTCGCGTGCGGACTCAGACTACTGGACCTACCAGAACGCGGGTTTCGTTACACTTGCCGGTAAGGACGATCTGATCGTCACAGAATGCGCCTATGCATGTCTAGGCAATCTCGAGCTGGCCACCGGTGCCACGGTGATCGAGAGCGCCTCAGACGATACCGACGTTCTTGCCGCTGGTCTGGCGTCCGCGAACACCCGGGTTCTCGTGACTTCGTGGGCATTCGACCCGCCCGCAGATGTGGCCGAGGTGGAAGGTGACCAGGTCGTCCAAGCCAACTCAGAAGGCCGATCTGGTGGCGGAGCGGTTCGGGCGACGCTGGAGGGCCTGCGCAGTCGACTGGTCGAGGTCGGCCGCTCGGGCTCGCAGGTGATCTGGCAGGTCGGGCACCGCTGATGCCGACGGCGCAAGTTCCTACTCGAAGGAGTCGATGTGCGGAGTGATCGTCGAGCGC
Organism: Mycolicibacterium psychrotolerans; assembly: GCF_010729305.1. Lineage (NCBI taxonomy): Bacteria > Bacillati > Actinomycetota > Actinomycetes > Mycobacteriales > Mycobacteriaceae > Mycobacterium > Mycolicibacterium psychrotolerans. The sequence continues at coordinate 4,531,462 of NZ_AP022574.1, forward strand.
GCGGTGCGATCCCGGGCGGCGCGACAGCGCATACGTCGGATGGTCGTGGCGATCGGCCTGATGGGAATCCGCACGTCGAAGACCACCGAATGGGACCGGGCGCCTCAGCACTTCATTTTCGCCGATGTTCGGTCGGCCATGAGCCTGAGACACTTCACCGCACAATGGGCACCGCCCAACCCATTCACGCGTTGTTCTCGGAACGGCCGGCCGGCGGAATGTTCGACCAGACGCTGACTATCGAAATGCTTGCTGCTCGAACCCTTTCACCGATACAAGACCAACAGCCGCAGGGGCCGATCTCGATCGTCGCCTACACGTTCGGAGTGATCCTGGCATACGAGGCCGCGCAGTCAAGCCGTGCGGGCCGGCAAGCGGGTCGACTGGCTGTGTGTGTCCTGGAGACGCAAGCACCTCCGATGGCGCATTGGAAGCGCGCGAAATACAGTCCTTTCTTCCTGGCGCGTCTGCAACGGCTCCGTATCTCGAGTATCCGCGAACAGTGCTCCAAGTGCCTCGAGGTCTCTCTGAGAGTGCTTCGCCATGGTCGCGGGGGACTCTGGCCGGCCGTCACCGACACGTTTGTCGACGACCTTCAATCGCCATCCCCGGGCCGGGTCGAGTATCACGACGGGCCCGTCCGTGTTCGCCGTCTCACCGAGGGCGACCACCGGAACCAACTGGAGCGGCCCCAGGTCAACGAGCTTGCTCGCATCATGTTGGAGTGACGCTGCGCGGCGCAGGTGTGAGCGCAGCGGTTTCCCTATCGGACCCGAACTAGGAGGGCAGCACCATTTCAAACAGTATCCGGCGGCGGTTGCGCGATCTCGCAGCAGACACCAAAGCAGCGACGAAGACGCGCGCTGGGCGCGTCATAAGGTCCGTTGATCAGATGCCTCCCGCGGGCACCGACCTGCGACTGCAGCAGCTGCAACTGCTCATGCAGTACCGATCGATGCGCGACAAGCCCGCCACGTTACCCGGCGTCGAGGACGTCCGGTTCGACGTGTTCAGCCCCGACGGCGAGGACGGTGTGCTGCTGTACATCTTCGGCCTGATCGGATTCAAGTCGCGCCGCTGCGTCGACGTCGGCGGAGCAGGCATCACCGCCAGCAACACCGCGAATCTGATCGTCCACCATGACTTCCGTGCGTTGGTGCTCGACGGAAACGAGCACGGGATCGCGCGGACGATGAAGGCCTACCGGCGCTACCGTCCGACTCATCCACCGAAGTGTGTGAATGCCTGGATCAGCCGGGAGAACATCAACGCTGTCCTTGCCGAGCACTCGGTGACCGGTGAGATCGACATGCTGTCGATCGATCTCGACGGGGTCGACTGGTGGATCCTCGACGCGCTCAACGTCATCGAGCCACGCGTGATCGTGGTCGAGTATCAGGACATCCTCGGACCCGACCGCGCGTGGACAGTGCCCTACCGGCCCGACTTCAGCGTTGACGACCATCCCGTCAATGATGGCGACGGGTACAACTACTGTGGCGCCGGATTGAGCGCTTTCGTCAAGCTCCTCCGTTCGCGCGGATACCGGCTCGTCGGATGTAATCGCACCGGCTACAACGCTTTCTTCGTCAGAAGCGGTGAAGGCGACGACCTGCTGCCCGAAGTTGCGACGGAGTCGTGTTTCACCTCCGACTGGAATCGGTACGGCATGGCACACCGTTTCCCCCTCGTCGCCGATAAGGAATGGACGACGGTGCCTTGACAATGAAGCGATGGGTGAAGGAATCGGCGGCATGGGCTGCTTGCCTGTCGGGTCTGACCGTGTTCTACCGATGGCGAAACCGCAATCGACTTGCCATTCTGATGTATCACGGGGTCGAGCAGCACCCGCTGCGGCCCGATTGCTGGCACGTGCTCGATGTCGAGGTATTCCGCCGACAACTCGACTACGTCCGTCGCCACTTTCGAATCCTCCCACTCGAGGAGGCGCTCGCGCGCCTGGAGTCAGGAACGTTGCCCCAGCGCGCTGCTGCACTGACTTTCGACGACGGGACGCGCAACCTCGCCACCTGTGCGGCCCCGGTGCTTCGTGAATTCGACTTGCCCGCAGCGGTGTTCCTGACGACCGGCCCGATGGGCACCGACGAGGCTCTTTGGCCCGACCGTCTCTGGCTTGCGTTCGCACGGACCGAATGCATCGATATCGACTTGACCTCGATCGATCTCGGGATGCGCTCACTTTCAACGGTGGCCGACCGAGGTGCAACCTACGCCGCCGTGCTCGAGCGCTGCAAAGAACTGCCAGACCAGGAGCGCCTCGCGCAGGTCGAGTCGTTGGTGACCGCACTCGGCCCCGATACCGTCGACGATCCCGGCCCGTTCCGCATGCTCTCGTGGCAGGAGGCTCGTGAGATGGGCGGAGACGGTCTCGTGACGCTCTATCCGCATACCGTCACGCATCCCATCCTCTCTTGCTGCAGCGACGACAAGATCGAGCGGGAGGTCGCTGATTCGTGCGCCGCAGTCCAGCGTGAAACCGGCACCGCTCCAGGGGTTTTTGCCTACCCCAACGGACGCAGCCGCGACTTCGACGAGCGCGCGCGGGCGGCACTGCGTCGTTGTGGACTACGGTGGGCCCTCGTGACGGAGAACGGTTACGCTGATGCCTCCTCAGATCCCCTTGCCTTGCCTCGCATCCCGATCGGAAGCGGATCTTCCTTCGCCCGGTTCCGCATCCTCGTGTCGGGAGCCACCGAGGCGCGTGAACGGTCAGGATCCGGCCGGTCTATGCGGAACCCGATGCCGAAGACGCTCTCCTAGCTTGACCGCAGGTCATCCAGGCCGCGCAGCAGTTGCGCAGCGACGTGGTCCCACGAAGCGCTTGCGGTAAGCGCTTGATTTCCCGTATTGCCCAGCTGCGCAGCCAATTCCGCGTCGGTAAGAAGTCGGATCACGGCGCCGGCGAGTCCATCGGCATCGTCGGGCGCGACGAGGATTCCGGACTGTCCGTCTCGGACGACGTTGGGGATGTCGCCGACGTGCGTCGCGACCACGGGTCGCGAAAAGGTAAGTGCCAGATGCGCGACACCGGACTGGCTGCTGCGCTTGTACGGCAACACCACGCAACGTGCGCGGGAGAAGTACGACGCAACGTCGGCGACGGGAACGTAACCGGCGCGCAGCGTCACGCCCGCGAGATCGTCCACGCGCGTGCGCAGAGCGGCTTCGTCCACATCTGCGCTCACCGCTCCGGCAATCACCAGTTCGGCATCCGGGACCTGCGCTCGTACCTTCGGCCAGGCGTCACACAACGTGTCGAAGCCCTTGTACTTGGTGATCGTCCCGAACGACAATGCGACCGGCCCGGTGGTATCGGCCGCGACGATGGTCTCCGAGCAGAAGATGCTTTCGTCGCCGTGCGGAATGACGTGAACCGGTGCGGCGATCGGCCAAGTCTCGGTCAGGGCCTTCTTGGCCTGCTCGCCGAGGACGAAGGCTACGTCCAGATCTGCGTGGGCCGTCGCAAGCCCCCGGCTTGTCGCGCTCGAGTTCTTGTAGAACTCCGGCTGACCCGGTTGCTCGACGAGAGGCCGAGGTTCGTGAGCCACGAGCGCCAGGATTGCGTTCGGTAACACCCGACGCACGAGGTGAACTGCCCAACCGTCCAACGCGAAACGCCACTCCGACCACATGACCACATCGGGACGAGCGCGGACCAAGTGGACTACCAGCACCATCCACGCGGCGACGAGGCGTCCGGCGCGAAGGCCCCGACGTGCTCGACGCCACAATCTGTGGGTGTCCGAACCGGCAGCCGGATGCCACGTCGGAAGGAGGCTGCGCACCCGGCACCCCTTTTCGCGCGACGACAGCTCCGGCGCGGGTCCAGTGATCAATTCGACGTCGCTCCCGGAACGGGCCAACGCCTCTCCCAGCTGCAGAGAGAACTGGAACAACCCACCCGACGGTGGGAACTCCACCATTGCGATGCGTCGCGGAGTCATCGTGCGCCCGTAGAGCGCGCGGAGATTCTCGATCCAGATGTCGGAGCTGAAACGAGTGTGGTACCGCTCTCGCGCCGCTTGGCGCATAGCATCCGCAACTGCCGAACGGTCTCGGATCGTCGCCGCCATCTCGACGATCGCGCCGGAGAGCGCCGCGGGATGACCGGCTTCGACGAGTTGCCCGCACTGTGGCGCCACGATCTCCGCAATGCCGCCGACCCGCGTCGCGACGATCGGACGACCGTAGGCCAACGCGGAGATCAGCGCCGTCGGCAGCGCATCCTCCAACGAGGGTTGCACCACGAAGTCGGCGGCGGCCAAGAGGTCAAGGCTATCACGACGGAAACCCAATACACGGCAGCGTCTTTGGAGTTCGGGATCCGACGCGACCATCGAGTCAATGCGGTTGAGCAACGGACCGTCGCCTGCCATCGCGACGACCACAGAGGTGTCGCCGGGCAGTCGGCGCATCGCCTCGACAAGGTCGGCGTGACCTTTCTCGGGACGCATGAGGCTCAAGCAGAGACCCAACACCGTGTCGTCGGCAACCCCGAGCTCGGCGCGCACCGTTGCCCTGTCACGCGTCGGTTCCGGCGCCGAGACCCCGTTCGGCAGCAGCGTCACCGGGGCGTCTGGCCCGGCGTATCCGCTGTACCATTCCCGCTGCGCGTTGGAGACAGCGATGACGGTGCTCGACAGCCACCGGCGCGCCAACACGGCCGCTCTGACCCGCAGCCGTTGCAGCGCGGAAGCCGGGATGTCGATGACATGAAGGGTCGACACCGATGGCACTCCGGCGAGCCGTGCCGCCACACCACCGATCACATCGGCGTGCTTCAGATGAGTGTGGACAATATCGACCCGCTCGGCCCGGAAGAGTCTGGCCAGCGTGAGCGCCGGCACGGGATTGTATCGCGCTGAATGCATTTCGTAGACAATCGCACCGAGTTCCCTCAATCGCGGGACCACGCTGCGGTGCCCGCCGGCGCCAGACTCCGGCTCGGACAACCCGATCACGATCAGGCGGATGCCGGCTGACGGCGCCACACGGGCGAGTTCGACGAGGACCGCCTCCGCCCCCCCGGCACCCAGCGAATGGATGACGTGCGCCACGGTCATGCGGGGTTCGCGAAGCGTCACGTGCAACTGGCGGCGGGCTCGTCCACGACGCCGAGCGCAGACTCGTACAGTTTGCGAAGATTGGTCGCGGCGGCCAATACGGAGAAGTTCTGCTGCGCCCGCACAACGGCGGCGGCCCCCAATCTTGAAGCCAGCGACGGGTGCTCGATCAGGTGACATACCGCGTCGACCAACGCCACATGGTCACCGGGCGCGACGAGTAGGCCTGTTTCTCCGGCCGCCACGAGTTCCGGGATGCCGCCTGCGGTCGTCGTCACGATCGGCCGGCCGCATGCCGACGCTTCGATAAGGGTCGTTGGAAAGTTCTCACCCGGCAGTGCCGGCGCCAGGATGATGTCAGCTGCCCGGTAGACCGCCGGCATATCGGTCCGTGAACCGGCGAAGATGACGGCATCACCGAGACCGGCAGCATCCACCTGGCGGCGGTACTCGGCCGCCGGCTCACCGTCGCCGACCAACGCCAGTTTCGCGTCGGGGAACTTCTCCCGTACGGCCGGCCAAGCTCTGATCGCGATCGCAATGCCCTTGCAATCGCGGAAGACGCCAGGGACGACGACGAGCGGACCAGTGCTCGCGCCAAGTTCCTCGCGCACCCGCGGGTCCGCTGGACCCGGTGTGAACTGGGTCAAGTCGACCCCATTGTGGATGACTTCCCAATTCGGCGGCGGCTCTGAATGGCCATACATGTGCTGGAAGGCCGCCCGTGACGCGGCCGAGACGAATATCGCCCGGTCCGATCGGGTCGCCGCGAGGACGGCCAGTCGTTCCCTCTTGGCTTCCCGACCCGTCAAGGGTTCAGCGATCGTGTGGAACGTGCACACCAGTGGGCGGCGTGTGAGTTTGGCCGCGGGAAGCGCCAGCGTGACAGCCGTCTCCAGATGCGCGTGGACGATGTCGCAGCGGGAGCGCCGAATCTCCTGCACGATCTGGAAAATGGCGGTGGGGTCGAGCAGACGGCGAACGTTCAGATTGCGGGGTCGAACGCCGGCCTGCTCCAGCAATCTGATGGTTTCGCGCGCGTTGGCAGACTCCGGCAACAGGCTGACAATGTCCATGGAGATGTCGACCTGCGGAGCCACGCCGGCGAGCTGAGCCAGCAGAATCTCGGCTCCCCCGAACCGGTATCCGTCGATCAGTGACAACACCCGCAACGTCTTACTCAACGGAGCACCCCCTCGGCTTCGAAACCTGCGTCAGGGATGGGGCGGCACTGAAACGTCGACGCCTGACTCTTTGCCACTGCTGGGCTCGATCGGCCCGGACAGCACGACAGAAAACGTTCAGCGAGATCGGCGACGCTCCCCCCTCGGCCGGACGAAAGTGCATCACAGGCAAACCCCCCGAAAGCTCATAACGCGGCCTGCGAACCCGAGGCCGTCCGCGATTGCTCAACTAAGGCAAAACACTACGTTGAGTAATCTCATTTTGCCATCCTGACGGTCTGAGTCGAAGCAACACAAGCCAGTTGGTGGTGACCGTGCAGCATTTCCGTCTGCCAGCGACAACCGTCGTCCGCGGTTTCGGTTACGGTCAGGTCATCCAAAGCGTGACATCGCTCGCGTCACTGCGGCGGCATATCAGCCGTTCAAGATCTTTATGTCAGATGGAAGAATTGGGCGGAGTCAGATGAGTGGACCCACAAGCGGAGTACGACGGGATGGGTCCGCGGTTCGACCAGAGGCGGCTGCAGCGAGCACCCGCCTCCTGCCGATCCTCGACGGAGGCGATGCCGAGCGACGCCGCATCCTTGCTGTCCGGCGGGTCACCCGGATACGAGTGAACGCTGCCGACAGATCATTTCTCACGTTCGCGCGGCAGGCTCGACCTACTTCAGCAACCAGTCATGCTTCGCACATACGTTGACGAATGACAGTCCGGACTGCCCGCGTCTGACACGTAGAGCGAGTGACCGGCTTTCACTGGAGACGATTGTGCGTCATTTGCTAACCTGCGAAGACAGGTGTGGCCATCAGCGGCTGGTATCACCGCCACTCGCGTTTGGAGGCTCCATGGACCCCTGGCTCGCATTGAAAGCCGACACTTGACGCGAGTACGGGAGCTTCTCGATGGGCTCCCTGGTGACGGGAATCGTCACTCAGAGAAACTATCGCGCCCTCGTCGCACTGAGGTTGTGTCAGAATTCTGCTCGGCCTCAGCGCGCTCTACGATTCGGGTTGCCGTTTCCACGAATTGCCCACCGCCTGGCTTCCAACTCGGCCGCAGTCGATCTGCCCTGGCGCACCGAAATTGCTGGGGGCCTTGCAATTCCCACGGATGGGGACTTGTCGTCAACCCTGGGGCGCGGATCGGGAGGAATGTGACCCTCTACCACGGGGTCACTCTCGGGCGGCGCGATCGCATCGACCGGAAGACGTCCCACCCTATTCGGTCGTCTCCAGAAATCCGGGTGCGATCGTAGGGAGAGACTGCAAGCCCGACGTCATGAATCCCGGTGATCTGACCACCGATCAGGCGATGTGTTGCGGCACCTTGAGCTCCCAAAGCCGCAACTGTGTGAAGAAGTACCGATTGCCACCCCGCTTCTCTGCCATCAACACCGCATCATCGCGGCGGACGACCAGCCCGCCGGTGTCGATCAATACCGGCGCGTCGGCAGCCCGCGTGTTCGTGATGAAATAGCGGATTCCACGTTCCCTCAGATACCCATCGAGTTCACCTGCCACGAGTCTCTTGGCGTAGGAATGGGAATTCACCAAGCCGTCCCCGTTGACGATCTGACGGTTGGACGACCAGCCGACGTACCCGCTGCCGTCGACCATGAAGATCGGCGCACCCTCGGGCACATACTCATCCAGCGAGTCGACGAACGCGCGTACGTCACGCGCTTCGTCGTGCTGTTGGACACCGAGGAGACCCAGCATTGCGGTTGGCAGGATCATCACTGCTGCAACCATGGCGAGTAACGGCCGTCGCCAGCGGATCGAAAGCGTGGAGACCCCAGCGAGCACCGTATAACCGAAGACGCCATAGGCGAGCGTGAAGTACCAGGGGCGCAGGGTGTTGAAAAGCGCATGCCCGAGCGTGAAGGCCAATACCCCGACCCACAGCGCTACCAACTCTTTGCGCGCGCGCAGTGCCGGAGAGATCAGCCATAACAAGACGCCCATGAAAGCCAGGAGGAGAAAGACGGCGAAGTTCGGACCGATCGGTATCGGCAGGCCGGCCGACCCTGCGCCCCACTGGATGTTGGTGAGAAGTTGTCCGAGTGGCCCCTCGCTGCTGGACGCCTTCAGCTCGCTGGAGACTGTGAAGAAGGATCCGTGCACTACTCGCAGATAGGTGAAATGAAAGGCCACCCCAGCCATGAGGGCCGCTGTCATCGCCGTCGCCACCCGCCTGCGGCCACTCAGGGCCGCCACACCGACGAGGAACAGGCCCACCACCGTAGCGTCGATTCGGCTGAACGGTAGCAACGCCAGGGCCATGAGCATGGCTGGTCGCGCTCGATCGACGGATCGCTCGAGTTCGCGCAGAGCGACGACGCAAAGCAGCAGTGCCAGATGGCCTTCCATAAGGAGGCTGCAACTCAACAGCAGAAAGAACAATGCGAATGCCGCAACCCGTCGCAATGAGAGCATCCGGACGGTCACGAGGATCAGGTAGAGGTTGACTGCGATGTAGACGACGAGATGGACCGACTTGACGTCCGTGAAGGACATCAAGCGCGAACTCGCACCCGCCAGAATCAGGGCCCACAGCTGATGGTAGCCATCGGTGGAATTGATCAGGTCGAATGACGAACTACCATGTGCAGCAATGTTGTACGAGATTTGAGCGTAGAAGAATCCGTCGTCACGAATCAGCCCCCCGGGGAACTGGATCGCCCACGGGTAGATCACCACAGCGGCCGCCAACGCGAGCGCCGCGTCGAAGATCGCGGATCGCATCGACCTTGCGGAGAAAATGCTGGTCTTGGGCGAGGCCGTCCGCGACGGGATCAACACAAGCTGTGACTGTTGTGGCTCGTTCACGTCCATGGACGTCCCCCCGCCAGTTGGCTCAAGACATCACGCCAATACCTGTAACCGGTCCCACGGGACGCCGGGAAGATCGTCGTAATCCCATCGGAGACCGGCTTGCTGGTAGACGGCTCCGATCGATCCACTGGGTGCGGTTGTGTCCAGCTCGAAACCCATCGACAACGGTGAACCACTGCGATCCACCACGAAGGCGCCATATAGCTGCATCGCCCGGGCAACCGTACGCACTGCCGGCGCCAGAGTCAGTGCATCGAGGTCGACGCCGGGGTCCAGCCGTATTCGGGTGCCCTCAGGGACGCAGTCCGAACGGGACGAGCGCCCGTCCGTCGAGATGGCGGGCGGCCGGAAGGTACCCGCACAAGCGTCGGACGTCGCCACCGCCAGAGCGTGTGGGATCTCGCCGTTCGCGATCTCTTCTATCCGGACCACGCCGGCCAACCGCGATGCGCCTGATGCGGTGGCGCCCCGATCCCAGCCGGAGCCGTCGATGTTCGTCACGGCGCCCCAACTGGTCGACCATTGGTCACCGTTGTCGTGGGCCTGCCAGAACTCGAATGCTTGCCGGGTCCTCTCGTCGAGCACCACCATGGCTCCGTCTGATCCCCGATGGGGGCGGGCGCCGACCGGGATGGGCACGTCGACCCCATCGAACGGGCACCGCCCCCATGACATGGTGCAAGACACCTTGTGTCTAGGAGTGTCGGGCGTGACTTGATAGACGGGAAGTGCGAAGTCGATCAAACCCGCGTTGACGCCTCCCCCGCGCGAGATCCGTGCGATCATCGCCTCGCTGTTGGGGTCCAGCGCAGCGTTCGCAAGAATCGTCGTCCGAAACGGGCTGCCAGGCGCCAACAGCGGCGACGCGGTCGCGACAGAGCTCTGGCACGCACTCCCTGTGATGCCGACCAATGCGACGACCGTCCCGAGCAGGACACGCACGCCGCGGGTCCGTCTGGTGACTGCTCCAATCCGGTCGACCTGATGGGGTACAGCGCATTTCGTCATGTGGTTCCCACCGCTTCCCATACATCTTCTTCATGCAGCTCGTGAGGTGACGCCGATCTGGACCGGAGGATCGATGCGTGGATGGCCAGCGCAACCAGTGTCCCAACAAGCACTGCCAGCGCCACCGATGCGGCAGACCGCGTGGTGTCCGAATGAACCTCGACCGATCCGAGGCGAGTCGGGAAGTACCACGCGTCTGCGCCGGACGTCACGAGATTGCGTTCTACCGCAACGAGTGCGGCATCGAGACGGGCACGCGCGGAGGCCCCTGAGGTGGCTTCGGCGCTGATCTCGATCACACCCCGGACCGGATCAGCAGTCGCGCTGAACCCGTTGTCGTCACCATTCATCAGAGCTGCGTAGGTGGGTACGAACACCTTTCGGCTCCTGACATTGAGCGCGTAGTCATAGGTCCACCCGTCCGCTCGCTCCGTCGGCATGAGGGTGACCGTCTGCGACGCGGAGTAGGTCTGGGTGCCCGAGACCGCCAGCACAACGAAGGCAACGGCCGAGCCTGCTATGACGCTGAACGCTGTCGGTATGGTGTACCGACTCAGCTGAAACACGGAGCGCACCTCTTGAGTTCGTGAGGCCCCTAGCGCTCCGGCGAGCGCGAGAACCACCGCGAATGTCCGGAAGCTCGCCATGTGCAGGAATACGCTGGCGACAGACCATCCGACCAATCCGGCGAGCACCCCGGCAGACAACGAACGAGCAGATTCTGCTGTGCCGCTGGATATTCGAGACAAGTGCAGCGCAAGGACCACGATGAATCCGCCGACGAAGACAGCCCAGCCTGCGAGCCCGACGATTCCGCCCTGCGCGGCCAGCTCTGCGTACAGATTGTGAGGAGCATCGGCCGGGGTCAGCACCGCGGTCGGAACCATACCGACGTAGTGGGGAAGCTCAGGGAGATACATCTGTGGTCCGACACCGACTATCGGCTCGTCGCGGAACATTGCCCAGGCACTTTGCTGAGCAGCCATTCTGCCGAGTACGGAAGGGTCAACCGCGTAGCTGGGCCCCGAAGCCGAAGTCGCGAGCGCGAACAGCCTGTTCCCGATTCCGGGCATCAGCGATACCAACCCCACCAGCGGTAGGCATTTCGCCCCCTGACGCCTGGCGGCCGGGCCACTGGCCAGCACCCAGACGAACAGCACCACGACGGTGGCGATGATCGTACCTCGCGACTGGGTCAGGTAGACGCCGGCCAGCAGGGCGCCAAACGCACCCAACCAGCCCCATCCCGCCCGACGTCGGCCTGACCTTAACGCGCGCAACGCAAGCGCCCCGGCCAACGGCACACCCAAGATCAGACTGCGCCCCCAGAAGTTCGAATCGAACCCCGGCCCGCCGTATCTGAGGGTGGTGACCATCTCACCGTCAGCAGTGGTGGGAGTCGCGAATCCGCCGAAAGTCTGTGTGCCTGCGAACAACACTTGATTCACAAGACACAGCAGGGATATTGCCGCAAGGGGTATCACAAGGGCTGCGGCCACCGCCCACCAGCGGCGGGTGATCTGCGTGAGGAGCAGTATCACCATCAAGAACAGCCCGTCGGCAATGTAGTCCTTCATCATTCCCATTGAGACAGAACGGTTCTGACTGGTGAATGCGGTCAACAGCTGCGTCAGCAGATAGCAGCCAAGCAAGCCGACACACAGAAGCGTCCCTCGATTCAGGCGCTCACGCATCTCGGGATCACGCAAGGCGATGCACAGAGCTATCGTTGCTGCCAGGAGTGACAGTTGGAACAGCGGCAGGGCCTTGTGCTGCGCGATCACACCCGCCACGCCCGAAACCTCCACCACCACAACGGCGATGAGCATGTGCGCCGGTCTTCGGATCAGATACCACAAGCCCGCCACCGCGAGAACCGCACCGACTCCCGCGACCACTGGCATCTTCCCGAGAACGACCGGGCCGATCGCAACCGCCGCCCCACCGACAAGCGAAACCATGGCCATGTCGGATGCGCTGAAGAGCGACCGCGCCACGGTCATCGCGATGTGATTCTCAACGAAAGGGTCTCGAATTCGTCATCGGCGTCGAGACAGTCGATATCGTCGATCCTTTCGTCGCGAGAGTGTCGATTCTTGACCTGCGCAGGGTGCGACGACGAGTGCCCCAATACGGATGACTTTGAGCGAGTCCGTGCCGACCGACTGATGAGCACGCCGCAGCCCGCGCCTATCAACAGGCCGCCGCCCCCGAAAGCGCCGAGCATTTGCAGCGGCGTGGCACTCGTCGAAGCCACGCTGCCGCCGATCATTTGGAGTTTGAACGGTCCCGTAGCGGCCGCGGCCGTACTCATGGCGTCGTCGACTGCTGCTTTCAGCGCCGCCCCGGCCGCGGCAGCAGACCGCGCTTCCATCTTCACGGTGATCAACGTGGTGTCCGGAATCGCGCCCGCCGAGAGACCGAGATCGGATTTCGGTACGCCCGCGGCCGACGCCCCCGCGTCCAGCCATCTGCCATCTGCCATCACGATCGCAGCGGACCGCGTCGCCTGCCCCTGGTTGAGCACTTCCCACAGGCCGGACACCTCCGAAGCCGGAACGTCCTGGACCGGCAGCATAGCCAACGTCGCCTGCGCGGTGAACCGGTCCGCACGGTCCATCCACAGGTTTGCAAGCAAGACGCCGATCGCTGCGCCGAGCGTCGCCATCAGGCTCGCGATGAGCCATACATGGGTCAAAATGCTTCTAGGCAAGGTGATTCCCTTTCTCGAGAATTGTGTCTTCATCCCTGTTGCGGACGGAACGGAGAGCGGTGAAAGCGGCGGCGGTCAGGTCATGGGCCGTAACCCGCAGAGCGAGGATGTAGACGGGCAGTCCGGCAAGGCATACGACAACGAGCTGCACGGGTGCCGGCAGCGACGCGGCGACCTTGGCGGTCGATACCCACAGGACGATGCCGCACAGGACGCCGAACACCACCGACGGGCTCAGTGCGGTCGGCGCGAATCGTTCCCAGCGTCGTGGACTTTGCACGCGTGCCAAGCCGACACGGAGATCTCTCACGCTGATTCGTCGTCCCGTTGATTCCGTCACGTTCAACCCAACCCGAAGGCAGCGTCGTACTCGGTGAATACCGCTGTCCGTGAGTACCGTTGTTCGAAATGCTCGCTCGCTGCCGCCGACAGGTCGGCGTTGTTGGTCGGCACTGTCGCCTCGAGCAGCAGGTCCGCGAATTCTGCGTCGCCGTCAGCGACCATCACGCCGGTGCCCGGCCCACTGTGGACTCCATCAGCGCCGATCGTCGTGGAAATGACGGGAAGTCCGGCGCCGAGTGCTTCGATGATCTTCAGCTTGACCCCGGACCCGAACCGCAAGGGGTTGACCATAGCCGCCGCGCGTCCAAGCAATCGGCCCAGATCGGGGACGAAGCCCTCGAAGACCACACTGTCCGGATAACTCCCTACAAGGTTGACGAGCTTCGGGCGCGGATACCGGCCGACCACCCGCAGCCGCGCGTCAGGGCTCGCGGCGAGCACTCGCGGCCACACATGAGCAAGGAATGAACGGAGCCCATCGTCGTTGTGAGGCAACGAAAGCAGTCCCAGGAAGACGAACTCCGGCGCGCCACGGTACTCCCGCCGGTTCTGCACGCGATTGATCAAGGGCGGAATCGATCTGACGTGGTGCGCACTGCCCCCGCAACGGCGCCTCAGCACGCCTGCCTCCTGCTCGTTCATCAGAAGCGTGGTGCCGAAGTTGCGGGCGGCCCGGTCCTCGCTCACCTGTACCAAGTGCCGCTCGATGCGCAGCAGCAGACGCTGGCTGTGCGCGTTGTCTGCGAGCGGACGGACCTGGCGCGGAACATATGTGGCGAAGTTACCCAGCGGCTCGAATTCGACATCGGGGTACTGCTCGGCCGCGGCCAGCATGCCCCGATACCGTTCGGAGAACAGGTCGTCGAGATAGCAGATCTGTCTGGCCGTTCCGCCCGACTCAGCGTGCTGCGCCATCCGGACGGTGTCATAGATCTCCGTGTCCGCAGACACGCTCTCCAGCGTGCGATGGATAGCCCTCGCCACCCCTGCGGTGGACAGCAGTGATTCCTGCAAGCTGGCCTGTCCTGTGCCGCAACGGAGGACCACCCTGGCGAGCGCGGCGGTGGCACGTGGCTTGGGCAGCGGGTGAACCTTCCCGGGGAATCCCGCCTTGTCAGACCCGTCGACGACCAGATAATGGACGTTCTCCCGGCCGACCCGGTCGGCCAGGTACTCGAGGAAGCCCGCGATCACGACCTTCTTCCCGGCATCCGCCGGGAAGGGATCGACTGCACTTACCAAAGCCACTGATTGCGAGGACAACTCAGCCTCCTCGTCTCGAGAGCACTGCCCACGCAGTGCGAATAACGATCGAGACGTCGAGCCACAGGCTCCAGTTGGAAATGTAGAAGTTGTCGTAGCGAACCCGTTCGGCGATGGACGTGTCGCCCCGGAATCCGTTGATGGCCGCCCAGCCGGTGAGCCCAACCGGAACCCTGTGGCGCTCCTTGTATCCGGGGATCTGCGCGTCGAACTCTTCAACGAAGTGTGGCCGCTCCGGGCGCGGACCGACGAGCACCATCTCTCCCCGCACGATGTTCCACAATTGAGGGAGCTCGTCGAGCGAGCTGGCGCGGAGGAACCGGCCCAATCGTCCGATCCGCGGGTCGCCCTTGATCGTCCACTTTGTCAGCGACTCGGTGTCTCCGGCCGGCTTCATCGAACGGAACTTGAGCAATTCGAACTCGTGACCGCCGAGACCGACCCTCGTCTGCCGGAACAGCACCGGAGCAGAGGGATCCGATCGGTACACCGCCAGCGCCACGACAACCAGCAACGGCAAGAGAACAATCAGCGCAAGCGCTGCAAGACTCCGCTCAACGAGCAGTTTCACCCGCCAGGTGAACCTCCGCGTTTGCGAGCCCCGGAGGTGACATACCGGTATCGCGCCGATGCGGTCCATGTCACCGATGAGCGACCAGGATTCCCATAGTCGAGGAACGACCAGGACCTGGCAGCCCACCTCGTCACAGTCGCGGACGAATCGCAGAAGCGTCGCGTCGCCGACGGCGGAAGGTCCGATGATGGCTGTATCGAGGTCTGAACTCTTCAGGACGTCGCGGAGATCGCCGCGCAGTGGTCGAACGAGGGTCTGCCCAGTCAGCGTCGCCCTCGTGACCGGATCGTCGTCTAGGACCATCACGGGGTCGAGACCGCTCTCGCGCTCAGAATGCATCCGTTCCAGAAGGCACGAGGTGACTGAGCCGCCCCCGACGATGACGGTGCGACGCCTTAATACTCCTTGCCTCCGCAGCCTGCGCTGTAGCGCATACGACGCAAACCGCGCGACCAGAACTGCCGCACACGCAACAGTTGCAGCGACGGAAAGATCGACGACGCCAGCAGGCTTGTCCGCGAGCACGCCGCCGAGCACGGCGCCGATCGTGGCCGCACAGCAAATTCGCGGAGCGGCGACCAGAACCGACAGCGTCAGACGATGTCGATAAGCACCCCCCGCGGCGAGGCATCCGACGACAAGGAGGGCCGACAGTACGTGTCCTGGCAAATCGAGAAGAAGGAACACGCTCGCGATCGCCGAGACCTCCATCACGAGGGAGACGACGTCCGGTCCGACGGACATCTGGCGAGCGATCAACCGCCGACGGGTGAACGGCGCCGGTGAACTGCGCGCCACCTCGGAAACAAGCGGGATGATGTCGGCGACCGAGACTGTCGCCGGCACCGCCGGAGCTACCTGCACCGGGACCCCGACCCCGGGCGCGACGGCCATAGAAGCCGAGGTCATTGCTCCGCCCCTACCACCCAGACCGGCGGCGTACCGGCGAGGCTATAGATCACCCAACGGGCTTCGACATGGCCAGTCGGCCGGGAGATCGCACCGACAAACTGAGCGAAGTACTCGTCGTTGATGGTGATGCGGTTGCCGGCGATGGTCGCTCGCAGACCGACTTCTTCGAGGGCGTTGCGCGCCGCTCCGATCATGCCGATGCCCGTCAGCAGTTTCGCGATGGTCTCTGCGGTCACCTCGTGAAGACCATCGAGCGGAGCTACCGACTGCAGCGCGACGGCCGTCCCCCCCCCTGAAAGGTCCAGGCCGGCGCGCATCATGCGTCCGACCCGCAATAGATGCGACCGCCGCCACGAGCCGACAGCACATATGCATTCGGTGCGACGACATAAAGTCGCGAAACCCGACCTGTTTGCCACAATTCGACCGATCCGTCGCTTTCCTCATTGCGACGACACAGCGAGCTGATAGCCCGGTCCGTGTGACTCTCCCGCGGTACACGGTTCAATTTGCGCATCAATGGTCACCTCCCCCTTGAACTCCACCACCAATACGACGGCGGATGCACAATCTTTGCGTCAGACCCGACCTCAGCCTGGACTGACACGATGAACGCTACTGACCGGCAAACCCGAATTCCATAGAAGCCAAATTCATCGAACGTACGTACGAGGCATTTTCCGGCAAGTAATAAAAACTTCACCAGCGCCGTGGATGGCTGCGGCCACATTCGATTACCCATGCTGTAGTCAATTCCGTGACTACCGACTAGACGTACTCGAGTCCGCTTTGTAGCAGCTCACCCTGGGTTGACGATGACACGGCAGGTTGCTGATCCCCCGCGGGGCCCTTCGGTCGCCGGTGCGGTAAGCGGCGCGCGACCGTCGGAGGGGTCAACGATTCAGCCATCTGCATAATAAGAATTGCTTTTGATGAATGGCGGCAGGATCCCACTGACAGATTCCGGCGTTTCAGTAAATTACCGGTAGCGTTAGAATTTGCGCCATTCTTGACAGCGTCACTGTGATTTCGCATCGTGGATTGCTGATCATCTTAATTGAGACCGAGAAACATCACGGGCAGATAACGGCCGCGTGGCCTCTGCCGGAGGCTGCATCGCGAAGGGACGACCCAGCAGCGTCGCGATCCTCGAGCCGACTACAGGAAGTTTTGCTGAGACCGGCGGCATCGGAACCAGCGCGGAACCGAAGCCGCGGCGATCTCATCGCCGGCAGCTCACCGCGCGGCACTTCTGGCGACGACCGTAGTTTGCTTGCCTACGCAGCGGGCCCTGTCCTGCTCGCGTGGGATGCCCGCTAGCAGTGCCGCCATTGGACGTGCCGGGGTGACGCCCGGCCGCGGCCCGGGAAATGCCGCCAGCGGCCCGACCGCGCACCTCTTGCTCCTGAACGTTGCTGCAAAGGATGGCGCGTGCGGTAAATGCGGATCATCGCTAGTACGTGCGTAAAAACGCCATTCGCGAAAATTGCTTCCGCGCGTCAAATCACGGTCGGCTCAGCTACGTCTTTTTAGAAATGCTTTACAAAAACGATCGATCTCGCGTACCGTCAATCTCCACCAATATATGCTGTTCAGAAGCTTTTTTAACGGCCTACATGAACAGATTCCTTGCGATATCAAAGACTGAATGGAGTATGATGGACGTTTCAGCAAACTGCAGGTGGAATGGCGCTTGGCTCATTAGTGGGTCGAGCGATTCGCGGGATGGACAAGCGGTCACCCCGTCGGACCGGTATTCGCGCTACGTCGGCCGAGTCGGCGCGCTTGCCGTTGCCTGCGGGATCGGCGCCGCGTTGGCGGCGATCCCTGCCGTCGCCTCTGCTGCACCGAACGACGGTGAATCCTCCTCCGAGACAACGAGATCAGCCGATCGCGGCGCCTCCCACGAACAGTCCGCCGGACCGGGCTCTACCCGGCGATCAGCGCGTTCCGACAGAGGTGGAGCGGCCACCGAGACCGGTGCGAAAACCTCTGACGAGCGGAGAACAACAGCGTCGAGGAGGCCAAGGCCTGCGCGTGACGATGCCGAGCCAAGAAAGTCTCGGAACGACCGGCCGTCCGTCAACCTCGGCAGAGATCGGAACAACGACGCCGAAGCGACGACCACGGTCAAGACTCTGAGCCCTCCGCCGAGCACACCGTCTGCTCCAGAGGCTCCTGCCGGCGCGCCTTCGATTTTGGCCGAATTGGCCTGGGCGGGCCGACAGATTCGGGGCACTGTCGAGGGAAGAAACCACATCTCCGGCCAACTCGACATCGCTGACGGTGACAGCGATCAGCTCGCGGTCACAGCGACCACGCCGGCACGCGGTCAGATTACCGTCAACTCAGACGACACCTTCGTCTACGACCCGGAAGACGGTTTCACCGGACCGGATCCCTTCACGGTGACCGTATCCGACGCGGGTGACGCTCACGTCCATGGTCTCTTCGGGTTCCTTCGTCCCCGGAGTGGGCACGCCTCCACCGAGATCGTCGACGTCGGCGTTCCTGCCGCGGGCCAGCCGACCTTTGCCGGTGAACCGGTGAAGGCGAAGGCCGCTGTGACCACCGGCGGAATCACGGCCCTGACCGCCGCTGCCGTCACCGTCACCGACAACGTGATCGTTCAAGCCGAATCCATGGCCATTTCTCCCTTGAGCGCCGGCAAGACGTATGACGATCCCGCTGCCGCGGGCGGTAAAGCGAAACTCCTGTCGAGCAACGGCTCCATTTCCACGAGCCTTTCCGTTCCGGCGTTCAGCAGCCTGGTCATCCGCGCCAAGGGAGACCAGTACCGAGGTGCACCGACGATGACGGTTTCGATCGACGGTGTGACTGTATTGACGACCTCGGTGTCATCGACGTCATGGACCGATTACACGGTTGCCGTAGCGAAGCCTGCCGGAACGTACAAGGTGAGCATCGCCTTCACGAACAACAGCTGGGGATGGCGCGGTAACCGGAACCTGCGACTCGATCAGGTGACAGTCATGGCCAGCGGATCCACCGTGCAACCGCCACCGCCAACGACCACGCCGCCGAGTTCGGGGACTCCCAGCTTCTTTCAACAGGCGGATTGGCTCTGGACGAAGATCCCGTCGAACCCCGTGCTGGCAACCAACAGTGCAACGTGGGTGAGCTATCTCTCCGCAGCCGATGCGAACCAGGGTGCCAACCTATACGAGTACGGTGTCACCTTGATTCCTGCGTCGGCGATCACCAGCGGCACTCCGCGTTACGACGTGAAGTTCACGAAACCGTGGGGAAGCGATCCGTTCGGGTCCTACACAGTGCCGATCCCGCTCGGAACGAAGTTGCCAGCTGGCACGGACAGTCACCTTGCGGTACTGGATCCCATATCCGGCAAGGCGTTCGGCTTGTGGCAGGCCAAGTTCGACAGCGCGACCAACACGTGGTCGGCTTCTTGGGGTGGCATCACGGAGCTCAACGGCAACGGCATCGACCAGAAGGGCACCGGCTCCACGGCGACGGAGCTCGCCCGTTACGCCGGCGTTGTCACAGCGGCCGAGTTCAGTGCCGCTATCGCTGCCAATACCGGACTCAACCACGCACTGTTCTTCGCAACCGACATCGCCGGACCTGGATACGTCTATCCTGCAGGCAATTCGGACGGGCAGAACTGGGCCGGTGTGGCAGTCCCCATGCCCGAGGGCTACCGTGTGCAGCTCGACCCGTCGATCAATGTCGACGCCATCCCCGGCATCACGCCCGGCGAGAAGGTAATCGCCAAGACGTTGCAGACTTACGGCGCGTACGCCGGCGACATTGGCGGGGCACGGATGAGCTTCAGCTTCGAGGCGGTGCCCGGCGCGACGTCGTCCAACCCGGGTTCGGTGTGGGTCAACGCCGGGCTCACCTGGGACTACTACGACATGAACCACATCCCGTGGTCCAAGCTGGCGGTGCTCAAAAACTGGAACGGTACTGCGTGACGGCCTGATCACCCACGACGATGGCTCAGCGGAGCGTGAACTCCGCTGAGCCTGACGCTAGGACTCCATCGCGCGCTCCGCGACCGGCAGCCCGGCATGGTTGGCGTGGCAGGCCTTGGGCGGTGACGGCGGCAGGTCCAGCGCCGGGTTGCCGTCGAAGAAGCCGATGGGCTTGAGGTGGAAGCCGGCGTAGGCGCACGGCATCACCGGCCAGTCCTCGGGCCGCACGACGTGGTGGGCGCCTAACGTGTACCAGAGCACGACGTCGGTGTTCTCCAGCGGGGCGTCGTCGGCGATGAACTCCGGCAGGCCCTGCATGTCCGCCGACTGGTACATGTAGTCGCCCGCGGCGAACATCTCCTTCGGGTCGTACCGGGTCACCCACAGGTTGTGCTGCACGAACCGGGCCCGGTCGTAGATGTGGGACCCCTCCTGCACCATCACCGGCACGATGTCCCTGGGCACCAGCTTGTATGCCACCGGGCTGCCCAGTTCGTTGACCTTCGACGGGTTCGTCACCTTCCAGTACCGGCCCGTCGACCAGTTCCAGTCCCGCGCTCCCCCGGCCTCGGATGCCACCAGCGTGTCCTGCACGATCCAGGCGTTACGGTGCGGATTGAGTGCCGAATCCGGCTCGGGAACAGAATCGACCTCGTACACACTGTTGTTCGGCCCGTCGACGCTCATGTCGAGCCGGAAGTTGAAGAAGTGCTGATGATTCGGGCCGTAGATGCCCGGCGCCACCAACTTGCCCCAGCGCGGCGACTCCCCGTCGAGAACCGCCCCGGTCGTCAGCACGCCCGAGAGCTTCACCTCCACCTCGATCGAGGCGTCGTTGTAGAAGTACCAGAAGAAGCCGTACTCGTAGTTGCCGACGGTGCAGATCATCGAGATGACCAGCCGGCGGGATCGCCGCACCTCCACCTCCTCGGTGCGGAAGTCGGTGTGCTTCCAGGAGATCCCGTAGTCCTCCTCGTGCATGCAGATCGCGTTGGGAATGGTCACCGCATTGCCGCTGGAGTCGTTGACCGTGCCGTCGAAGTAGTGGATCTCACCAAGACAGTCACATCCCAGGGTCAGCGGATTGGCCGAGAAGCCCATGCCCACCTCACCCATGTCGAAGACGTTCTTGTTCCAGTGCGTGGGCGACGTGTCGCCGTAGGGCACCACCATCTCCGAGAGCGAGCCCCGGTACAGGATCGGCCGGGTCTGCCCGCGGTCGGTATAGGTCACCTCGTGCAGCGTGACACCCTCGCGCGGGTTGAATCCGATGCGCAGAGACCACTTCTGCCACGTCACGTTCCATCCGTCGACGGTGAAGCTGGGCCCGTCGGGCTGGGTGATCTCGATCGGCTTGACGTCGGGCCGGAACTCGGTGAAGGCCGGCCGGTTGTCGGGGTCGAACATGAACTTCTCGGAGTAGTTGCCCGCCGTCGGCGGCAGCGGCACCACGCCGTGGTCCTCGACGTCGACCACCACCATGGCATCGAGGTCGAAGGTGACGATGAGGCCTTCGACCGGACGGGCGTACCCGTGCTCGGACGGCGCCACCCGCATGAACGTCAGCGGCCGGCAGATCAGCGGGGAGTTGTCGTAGTGGTCTTGGCTGCCGTAGTAGCCGGCGGGCCACGGGTCGATCATCGCCAGGCTGAAGTCGGTGACCCCGCGCTTGCGCATCGCCTCCTGCCACCGCGGATCCTCGCGGACCTTCTCCTCCACCCCGGTCATGTGCTCGACGAGGTAGGAGGGGAAGCGGCCGGGGATGGGCGTCCACGACTCGATGACGCGCGCGTCGAGGTCCACGACCGCCTCGTAGATCATCTTGGCCGCGGCGTCGTACATCGTCACGAACGCACACCGCGCGACGCCGTCGGCCCCGGCGAAGGTGAGTGAGGCGGTCTTTGCCGGCTCGGCCAGATAGATCATCACGAATTTCAATGTCGGCGTAGCGAACTCGCTCGCCATGAGCACCGCCGCGGCGGCCTCGATCTCGGCGCCGGTGAGGGGGTCGAGGGGATAACGGCCGGACGCACCAGCCGATTCCGCACCAGCCGTGCGGGTGTCCTCCATCGTCACTTGTCGGTAACCTCTGCTTCCTTCTCGTCGCTGCCGGTGAGATCGAAGACCGCCAGGTGGGCGAGCGCGTCTTCCTGTGAGACCTTGTGCGCCGAGCGGCGCCCGAACACGTAGACGGTGAGGCCCAGCGCGAACATGCCCAGGCTGATGCCGCCGACCCAGGTCATCCACGTCGCCGCCGGCACGTCGATCCACGGCGTGACGAAGGAGTAGTACACGCCGCCGATCGTGCCGAGAGTGCCGACGGCGACGGTGATCCACACGCCGGTCATTCCACCGGGGATGCGCCAGAACTGTTCATTGGCATAGCGATCGGCGTACTTGCGGCGCGCGATGATCACCGGGAACAGGAAGAAGAACCCGGACAGCAGCCATACCGTGGACAGCCCGCCCTGCAGGTAGATCGTGACGTTGGCCATGCTGCTCTGCGAGTACAGCCCGACCAGGATCAACGACGAGATGACACCCTGGATCAGGATGGCGGTCACCGGGTTGCGGGTGCGCGGATTCAGGTGGGTGAACAGACGCGGCAGATGCCGCTCGAGACCCGAGACGAAGATGAGCCGGGAGTAGGCCACCTGGTAGGTCATCAACGCGACGATGATGATGAAGGCCAGCACGATCGCGCAGACCTCCATCAATCCGGGGAAGCCCGCGACGTCGAGCATGCCGATGACACCGGTGACGGGGTCGATCTCGTCGGTGGGCAACGCCATCATGGTGCCGAGCGTGGTCAGCAGATAGATCGCGACGAGCGCCGCCGACCCCCACAGGATCATCTTCGGGCCGCTCTTGCGCACCGAGAGGAACTCGGCGCCCATGTTGTACGGCGTCTCGACGCCGAGCAGGTACAGCAGCACGGTGCCGTACAGGAAGCCGGCGACGGCGAAGTTGGGGATGGTGGCCTCGGCCCAGCTGAACGGGGTGGCCGAGCCGTTCTTGACCGCGAACAACAGACCGGAGATGAATATCGTCAGCGTCAACAGGCCGTACACGACGAAGACGATGTTCATGATCCGCTGACTGGCCGCCAGTTTCGCCAGCGCGAGACCGATCACCGTCCACAGGATCACCAGCTGCAGGATGATGCTCGTGGTCAGGCCGAGCTCGGCGTGGAAGGCCAGCAGCAGGAATTGCAACATCACCGCGGGCGACGACGCCGCGTTGAGGATCACCGGCACCCAGGACAGGTATCCGCCGATGAATCCCCATGTCTCGCCCATCGTGCGGGTGGCCCAGATGTACACCCCGCCCTGTCCCGGCCACAGGTTGCCGAGCTCCACGACGGCCATGCCGGCGGGGATCAGGAACGTCAGGATGCCGAGTACCCACATCGGGATCGCCGTCCAGCCACCGGCTGCCATCACCGACGAACCGGTGACCCAGCAGATGATGAACACGTACGCCGCCGTCAGACCGAAGGTCGTCATCACCTTGGGCAGGATCTGCTCGGGGACCAGCTCGGTGGTCATGAGCGTGTCGCGACCGGCAGGCGGCGCGGGCTCTGTCTGTGTCATGCCTTCTCCCACATCTGTTGTGTCAGTTGACGATCTGTCCGTCTTTCATTCGGACGACACGGCTCGCTTCGTCGGCCACCGTGGGGTCGTGGGTGCTCGCGACCACGGTGACGCCCATGGTCGAGCACAGGTCACGCAGCATCCGCACCACCGTCTCCCCCGTGCGGTGATCCAGATTGGCCGTCGGTTCGTCGGCCAGCACCAGCGTCGGATTGCTGATCAGCGACCGCGCGATCGCGGTGCGCTGCTGCTCGCCGCCCGACATCTTGGTGGGCTGGTGGTCGATCCGGTGACCGAGGCCCACCAGTTCGAGCAGCTCGATGGCCCGCTGGCGCAGCGCGGCGCGGTCGTAGGGCTCGAACATCAGTGGCAGCTCGACGTTCTCGACCGCCGACAGGAACGGGATCAGGTTGTAGCTCTGGAAGATGAAGCCCACCGTGTCGTGGCGCAGCGCCGCGAACTGGCTCTCGGTCAGCTGCGCGGTGTCCTTGCCCGCGACCCGGACGGTGCCCTTGGTCGGCCGGTCCAATCCGCCGATGATGTTGAGCAGTGTCGACTTGCCGCTGCCGCTGGGCCCCATCAGACACACGAATTCGCCGGGCTGCACGGTCAGCTCGGCGGCCATCAACGCCTTGACCACCTCGTCGCCGAGCTTGTGCAGCTTCCACACGTCCGAGATCTCGATCACCGGTGCGGTCATGTCAGCTTCCTTCGGTGAGCGATCCGATGGGCGGACGGGAGGCTGCCTTCCACGTGGGCACGACGCTGGTGGCCAGCGCCGCCACGATGCTGACCGCGACGGCCAACCCGGCGCCGAGCGCCAGCCCTACCGTCGACACCCCGGTGCCGACGATCGCGGCTGCGACGAGCACGGCGCCGGTGAGTACGGCGAGCAGGGCGCCGATCAAAGCTCCCGCCAGTGCAGCGATCACGGGTTCGACGAGCAGCGCCGCGACGACGGGTGCCCGCGGGATGCCGTTGGCGCCAAGCACCCCCAGCTCCCGGGTGCGGTGCGCCACGGTCCGGGTGGTCGCCACCGCCACCTCGGCGACGCCGACCAGCAGCACGGTCACGGCGATCAGCACCACCGCGCGACTGATCTCGTCGGCGTGGCCCAGCGCGGCGGACTGGGTGCGGATGCCGTCCGACATTCCGAACACCAGCACGACGAGATACGCGCCGGTTGCGGTGGTGACGGCCGGCAGCACCATCTCGCGGATGCGCCGCCGGGCCGCCAGCCACCCGTAGGACAAACCGTTGCCGATCATCGCGCTCCCAGCAGTGCGACGGGTCGCTGCTGCAGCAGCCGGTGCACCGGGACCAGCGCGCCGACGATCGCCATCGCGGGGAGGAACATCGCGGTCATCGCGACGCCCTGCAGCCATGCCGTCGGTGTGGCGATTCCCGGGATCACGACGGCCACAGCGATTCCAGCGGCAGCGATACCGACGACATACGCGGCCAGGAACACGATCGCCGATTCGACCAGGAAGAAGTACAGCACCTCGTCGGCCAGTCCGATGCTCGACATGATGCCGAATTCGCGCCGCCGCTCGGTGACCGCGGCGAGGAACGACGAGACCGCGATCACGAAGCCGAGCGCAAGCCCGATGGTGGAGATCAGGCCGAGCGTCGATCCCGTCACCTTGCCGGAGAACAGTCCCGAGAACTTCTGCTCGAAGGTCAGCGGGCCGGATCCTCCGACGGTGTCATAGATGAGACCGGCACCGGCGGGGTCGGGTCGCACCGCCGGATCCGGGGTGGACGGCAGACCGACCGCGGCCCCGAAGATCTGCGCGAGGTCGCGGCGCTGTGCTGATCCGGCCGGCGCCGAGACGATCCACCAACCATGCTGTCCCACAATGCTTTCAGCTACCGATGTGGGCACGGTCAGGGATTCCCCGGCGTCGTCGATCGTGGCCTGCAGGCTCTGTCCACCGACGGTGACGCGGTCACCGGCGCCGAGACCGAGCCGCCCGGCCAGGCCCGATCCCACCGATGCCTCGCCGGCGGCGATGGTGTCGCTTCCGCGCAGCGACACCGACTGGCCGTTCACCTGAGTCACGCCCGACAGGATGCGGATCGCCCCCCAGCCTGCAGGGGCGGCGATGTCGGGTGCGGGGCCGTCGGCGACCAACGCCTGAGCCGATGGGTCGTAGTGCACACCGGCGGCGGGCACCACCCACAGCGCACCGCCGGCGAGCACGTCGGTGACCGAATTCTCGCCGGTGATCGCAAAACTCGCCGATACGGTGCGTACCACTGTGACGCAGGCGATCGCCAGCGCGATGCCCAGCACCGACAGCACGAACCGCTCGGGTCGCCGCCGGATGTTGGCCAGGGCGAACCGGACGAGGCACAGAACCGTGTTCTGCGAGCCGACCGCGATCTGCGGCGATCGGACCACCGTGGGCGCGTCGCCGACCTGACTGGTCTCCACGAGAAGCGATGCTGCGAGCACAACGTAACGGCGGGCACCGCCGGCAATGTCGTCGGTGTTAATTCACCGCGGGTCCCGTTACGTCAGGGTGTCGGGCCCACAACGGATTTCGTCGGCGGTCAGTGCGAAATCATGCGCCAGGGCCGCGCCTGCTCGAGTTCGTAGGCCAGCGCGAGCAGCCGGGCGTCCTGCCCGAGCGGCGCGGCGAACATCATGCCGACCGGTAGCCCCGACGCAGAGTGCGCCAGCGGCAACGAGATTGCCGGTTCCCCCGTCACGTTCTGCAGCGGCGTGAACGCCACCCAGTCGATGAGCCGGTCGATCACCTGTTGATAGTCGGCCGTCGGATCGAGGTGCCCGATGCGTGGCGTGGCGTCGGCAAGCGTCGGCGTGAGCAGCACGTCGTACGTGGCGTGCAGCCGGGACGTGATCCGGCGGGTACGCGCCAGCCGCGCCAGCGCGGTCGGCAGGCGGACCAGATTGCGCGCGGCGTGCCGCTCGAGGCCGAGCGTGAGGTTGTCCAGTTTGGCGCGGTCGAACGTCTCCCCGAACATGCGCTGCCCGCCGCGTACCAACGCGAAGGCGAGAAACGACCAGTAGAGCAGGAAGTCGTCGATGAACCGCGGGGGTATGGGGTTGTCGATCACGCTCACCCGGTGCCCGAGCTCCTCGAGCAGGGTCGCGGTCTCGAGCGTCGACTCGGTGATCTCCGGCGACGAGTCGCGCGAGATCGACCTGGTGCACACCGCGATGTGCAGGCGTTCGGGGCCGGGACCGGTGACGTCGCCGACCGGCGGCAGCTTCGGGGCCGCAATGATGCGTTCCATCTCCCGGTAGAACGCCGCGGTGTCGCGCACCGAGCGGGTGAGAACGCCGTTGTGCACGATGCGCAGAGGCATCTGGCGCACGTTCTTGTCCAACGGCAGGCGTCCGCGCGAGGGTTTGAGGCCGACCAGGCCGTTGCACGCGGCCGGGATTCGGATCGAACCGCCGCCGTCGTTGGCGTGGGCGATCGGCACCACTCCTGCGGCGACGAACGCACCCGAACCGGAGGACGACGCACCGGCCGTGTGCTCGACGTTCCACGGGTTGCGCACCGGGCCCAGCCGGGGATGTTCGGCCGAGGCGCTGAAACCGAATTCGGAGAGCTGCGTCTTGCCCAGCGGGACCAGGCCGGTGGCCAGGTACGCGCGGGCGAAATCACCGTCGACGGGGGCGGGGTGGGCCTCCCAGGCATCGGCGCCCTCCCGGGTGGGCATCCCGGCGACAGCGACGTTGTCCTTGATGAACGACGGCACCCCGTCGAAGTAGCCGCCGTAGCGCGTCGCCTGCCGGGCTCGGGCCCGCGCACGGTCGAACGCCTCGTAGGCCATGCCGTTGAGCGCCGGATTCACCGCCTCGGCACGGGCGATGGCGGCATCGACGAGTTCCGCCGCCGATACCGATCCGGCCCGCATGGCCTCCACTGCACCCACCGCATCCAGGTCGCCGAGGGCGTCGTCGCCGAAAGCATCAACACGGTCCATGGCGCGACGGTACCAAAGCGTACCGGGGTGGAGCGTCGGGGCGGGCGGCTCACTCAGCGCGGCGCAACACGGCCCCGACGGTCATGGCCAGGATCTTCCAGTCCAGCCACAGCGACCAGTTCTCGATGTAGAAGTTGTCCCATTCGGCGCGGTCGGCGATCGACGTCTGGCCGCGCAGACCGTGCACCTGGGCCCAGCCGGTGATCCCCGCCTTCACGCGGTGCCTGTCGCCGTAGCGGGCGATCTGGACGTTGAACAGGTCGACGTACTCCGGGCGCTCCGGCCGCGGGCCCACCAGGCTCATCTCGCCCCGGATGACGTTGATCAGCTGGGGCAGCTCGTCCAGCGACGTGGCGCGCAGGATCTTGCCGATCCGGGTCCGGCGGTCCTCCCCCTCGACACCGCCGGGCGCGCGGTCGGCACCGCGCTGGAACGCCGCGTCGGAGTCGCTCGGCGGGCGCATCGAACGGAACTTCAGGCACTGGAAGACGCGGCCATCGCGGCCGATCCGCGGTTGGCCGAAGAAGATCGGCCCCGGAGAGCTCAGCCGAACCAGCAGCATCAGGGTGAGGAACAGCGGCGAGATCAGCAGCAGGCCGAGCGCCGCGACCACCCGGTCGGAGATGTGCTTGACCGCGAACTGCCAGCCGCGCGGATCGGTGCTCGGGACCGCGATCAGAGGCAGGCCGCCGATGTGGTCGATGTGGGCGTGCACACCGATGGTGTCGAAGATCCGCGGCACGATCCACACGGCCACACCGCGCTTGTGCGCGACCTTCACCGCGGCGGTGATGGCCTCGTCACGGGTCCGCGAGAACGCCACGATCAGACACTGCGCGCCCGTCCGGGTGATCGCGTCCTCGAGGCCGTCGAGCTTGCCCAGATACGGGATGCTCGCCGGCTTGTCGCGGTCCAGGCCCATCGAGGGGAGATCGTCGTCGATCAGCCCGATCGGCCGGAGGCCGTACTGGGGGGTGACCTCCAGCCGCTCCACCACTTTGGCGGCGATCTTGCCGTTGCCCACGATGAGCGTCGGCGAAATCAGCCGGTTGTGGCGGAACTGCTGGTTGCGGATCAGGAACCAGAAGAAGCGGCCGAGCGGGATGAGAACCGCCGCGCTCATCCACACCTTGGCCACGGCGGGGCCGCGGGACACACCGTCGATGTCCGGATTCAGCACCAACCCGCTGAGCAGCAGCATGGCCGCGACGGAGGTCAGGGCCTCGATCTTCGGCAGCTCGTCGAGGAAGGAACGGTTCAGCGAGCGCTTGTAGAGGCCGCGGATCGCGAACAACGAGACCACGGTGGGCGCGAAGAAGCACATCATCCAGCTCGGCGGCAGACGGTCGGCGTTGTGGTTCGCCCACGTCATCCCGACCGCCACCGCCAGCGATGCCGTCGACAGGTCGATCGTCGCGATGACGAAAGACCCGCGTCCTTTGCGGCGCGGCGCATACACCAACTCGAGACCCAGCTGCGGATCGTCTCCGGCGCGATGCGAAGGCACCTTTGCCGCGCGCGGAGCATCCACGATGTCGGTCATCGCTGACCAGTCGCTATCTCGGCCGCCTCCACGACAAGAGGTTAACTCCGCACGTCGGCATCTGTCGGCATTTGGCGCTGTGACGTCGTGACGGGACGATACAAACGACCAGTCAGAACTTTGCTACGTGCGCCTGAACGAAGATCCGGCAAAAGGGTGGGCGCGCCGCAGCGCCATGACCCGCAAACCTCCCAGCACCGAGTTATTGTCGCGATCGACGATTGCCGGACCCGGCCGCGCGGTTCTGGCAAAACACCGCGCCGCTTCCGGCGCTTGTCCACTTCCTACGCAGGCGGCCCCGGAACCGAGGTTCCGGGGGCCGCGTCGCGGAGCTGGGGTCAGGCCTGACCGACCTCGAACCGGACGAACCGGGTCACGGTCACGCCGGCCTCGTCGAGCAGCGCCTTGACGGTCTTCTTGTTGTCGGACACCGACGGCTGGTCGAGCAGCACGACGTCCTTGTAGAAGCCGGTGACACGGCCCTCGACGATCTTGGGCAGCGCCTGCTCGGGCTTGCCCTCGTTGCGAGCCGTCTCCTCGGCGATGCGACGCTCGTTGGCGACGATGTCCTCGGGCACGTCCTCACGGGTGAGGTACTTGGCCTTCAGCGCCGCGATCTGCAGCGCGACCGCATGCGCGGCCGACTTGTCGTCACCGGTGTACTCGACGAGCACACCGACGGCCGGCGGGAGGTCCGCGGCGCGCTTGTGCAGATACGTCTCGACCGTGCCGTCGAAGTAGGCGACACGACGCAGCTCGAGCTTCTCGCCGATCTTCGCCGACAGGTCGGCGATGACCTGCTCGACCGTGGTGTCACCGGCTTTGGCGGCCTTGAGGGCGTCGACGTCGGCCGCCTTGGCCGCGGCCGCGGCGGCCACGATCTGGTCGGCGACGGCCTGGAACTCGGCGTTCTTGGCGACGAAGTCGGTCTCGGAGTTGAGTTCGATCAGCGCGCCGTCCTTGGCGGCCACCAGGCCCTCGGCGGTGGCGCGCTCCGCGCGCTTGCCGACGTCCTTGGCACCCTTGATGCGCAGGAGTTCCACAGCCTTGTCGAAGTCGCCGTCGGCGTCGACCAGCGCATTCTTGCTGTCCATCATTCCGGCGCCGGTCAGCTCCCGCAGGCGCTTGACGTCGGCAGCGGTGTAGTTAGCCATAGATGTGTCCTAGGGATTCGGGGCGGGTGTGGGTTCGGTCTGGATGTCGGCCTCGGGCGTGCCCGGCGCGGCACCGGCCGCGGTCGGCGACGCCGTGGCACCGGCCAGCAGCTCCTGCTCCCACTCGGCCAGCGGCTCCGCGGCCTCGGAATCGGACTTGTCGCCACCGGCACCGGCGCCGGAACGGGCCTGCAGGCCCTCGGCGACCGCGGACGCGACCACCTTGGTCAGCAGCGCGGCTGACCGGATTGCGTCGTCGTTGCCCGGGATCGGGTAGTCGACCAGGTCCGGATCGCAGTTGGTGTCGAGGATCGCGATGATCGGGATGTTCAGCTTGCGGGCTTCGGCGACCGCCAGGTGCTCCTTGTTCGTGTCGACCACCCAGATCGCGCTGGGGATCTTCTGCATGTCGCGGATACCGCCGAGCGACCGCTCGAGCTTGTTCTTCTCGCGGGTCAGCATCAGGATTTCCTTCTTGGTGCGACCCTCGAACCCACCGGTCTGCTCCATCGCCTCGAGCTCCTTGAGGCGCTGCAGGCGCTTGTGCACCGTGGAGAAGTTGGTGAGCATGCCGCCGAGCCAGCGCTGGTTCACGTACGGCATGCCGACGCGGGTCGCCTCTTCGGCGATCGATTCCTGCGCCTGCTTCTTGGTGCCGACGAACATGATCGAGCCGCCGTGCGCGACGGTCTCCTTGACGAACTCGTACGCCTTGTCGATGTAGGTCAGCGTCTGCTGCAGGTCGATGATGTAGATGCCATTGCGGTCGGTGAAGATGAACCGCTTCATCTTGGGGTTCCAGCGCCGGGTCTGATGCCCGAAGTGGGTGCCGCTGTCGAGCAGCTGCTTCATGGTCACAACAGCCATGGTTGTAGGTACCTTCAGTTGTCGGTTGTCGTCCGGCATCGGGTGAGCCGGACCCTGGCGACTGCTTCGATGCCGGACCCGATCGCGAGAGCGGGACCGCCGGCACACAGGTGACGAACCCGGGGGCTCGTGCAGACGCGCGAAGTCAGCCCGCAAAAGCGAGCTGCGTTGGGAAGTTTACACGCTGCCCAGGGGTGGTTTGACCACCGCGACCAGCCATCCACAGCCGCGCCGATCGGGGCTGGCCGACGCGGCGGCCGCACGGTCCACTGGCGGGATGCGCGTACCGGCGGTTCTGATGATCCTCGCCGTGGCGTGGGCGGCGCCGGTGTGGGCCGACGGCGCCCGGCTGGAGTGGCCGCTGCGGCCGCGCCCGGCGGTGGTACGGGCCTTCGACGCCCCGTCGCCGAACTGGCAGCGGGGCCACCGCGGTGTCGACCTCGCCGGCTCCGCCGGGCAGCCCGTGCACGCCGCGGCGTCGGGCACCGTGGTCTTCGCCGGTGAACTCGCGGGGCGCCCCCTGGTCTCGGTGGCCCATCCGGGCGGCCTGCGCACCAGCTACGAGCCGGTGCGCGCGTCGGTGCGCGCCGGCCAGCTCGTGGGCGCGGGGACGGTGATCGGTGCGCTGCAGCCGGGGCATCCGGGCTGCGCCGCACCGGCGTGCCTGCACTGGGGCGCGATGTGGGGCGCGGCGGCCCGGGCCGACTACGTCGACCCGGTGGCTCTGGTGGTGACGACGCCGATCCGGCTCAAACCGCTGCGCTGATCCGCTCAGGCCCGGGGGTGCGCCTGGTCGTGCACCGCGCGCAGCCGGGCCACGGTGACGTGGGTGTAGAGCTGCGTGGTGGCCAGCGAGGAGTGGCCGAGAAGCTCCTGCACGACGCGCAAGTCGGCGCCGCCCTCGAGGAGGTGGGTGGCGGCGCTGTGACGCAGCCCGTGGGGGCCGATGTCCGGGGCCCCGGTGACGGCGGCCATGGTCTGGTGCACGACGGTGCGCGCCTGCCGCGGGTCGAGCCGCCCGCCCCGCGCTCCGAGCAACAGCGCGGCGCCCGAGGCCGCGGTGGCCAGCGCCGGACGGCCCTCGGTCAGCCACGACGTCAGCGCACCGTGGGCGGGTGCGCCATACGGCACCGTGCGTTGTCTGTTGCCCTTGCCGAGCACGCGCAGTACCCGCCGCGAGGTGTCGATGTCGTCGACGTCGAGGCCGCACAGCTCGCTCACGCGGATCCCGGTGGCGTAGAGCATCTCGACGATCAGCCGGTCACGAATGGCCATCGGGTCGCCCTCGGCTGCGCCGGAGGCGGCGGCGTCCATCGCGTCGATCGCCTGGTCCTGGCGCAGCACGGACGGGAGGGTGCGGCGCGACTTGGGTGCCTGCAGCCGGACCGACGGGTCTTCGGCGATCAGACCTCGGCGCACCGCCCAGGCGGTGAACGTCTTGACCGCCGAGGCGCGCCGGGCCAGCGTCGTGCGCGCCGCACCGGCAGACGACTGCGCGGCCAGCCACGATCGCAGCACCGGGAGGGTCAGGGCGCGAAGTCCGGCGTCGGGGTGGCGCTGGGCCAGGAACGCGAACAACGAGCGCAGGTCGCCCAGGTAGGCGCGGCGGGTGTGCGCGGAGCGGCCGCGCTCCAGCGCGAGGTACTGGTCGAACTCCTCGAGGATCGCCTCCACGCCGGTCACCGTTGCACCGGCGACGGCCCGGCTCTACAGGACGCGCCGCAGCGTGTCCGGAGTGAGATCTGCCAGCGTGGGATAGCCGTCGACGGCCATCGTCAGGTCCGTCTCGGCCAGCAGCGAGCGCAGGACGTGCACGAGGCCGTCCTCGCCGCCGATGGCCAGGCCGTAGGCGTACGGCCGGCCGACGCCGACGGCGGCGGCGCCGAGCGCGAGCGCCTTGACGATGTCTGTGCCGCTGCGGATCCCGGAGTCGAACAGCACGGGCAGGCCGTCGGCCGCCGCGACGACGTCGGGCAGGCAGTCGATGGCGGGCAGCCCGCCGTTGGCCTGCCTGCCGCCGTGGGTCGAGCAGTAGATGCCGTCCACCCCGCCGTCCTTGGCGCGGCGCACGTCGTCGGGATGGCAGATCCCCTTGAGTACCAGCGGGAGATCGGTGAGCGACCGCAGCCACGGCAGGTCGGCCCACGTGAGCGGATTGCCGAACAGCTGCACCCACTTGAGCACCGCACCCTGCATGTTCTCTTCGGGCGGCTGGGCCAGGCCGGCGCGGAACACCGGGTCGCTGGTGTAGTTGGCGAGGCACCGGCCGCGCAGCTGGGGGAAATTCGATGTCGACAGGTCGCGCGGGCGCCAACCCGGGATCCAGGTGTCGAGCGTGACGATGATCGCCTTGTAGCCGGCCTTCTCGGCGCGCTGGACCAGGCTGGCGGCGAGATCCCGGTCCGTCGGGGTGTAGAGCTGGAAAAAGCCCGGCGTGTCACCGAACTCGGCGGCGACGTCCTCGAGCGGATCCTCGGTCAGCGTCGACACCGCCATCGGCACTCCGGTCCGTGCTGCCGCGCGCGCCGCGGCGAGATCGCCGTGGCCGTCCTGCGCGCAGATCCCGATCACCCCGACGGGGGCCATGAACAGCGGCGAGCCCAGCTTCAGACCGAACAGGTCGACCGACAGATCGCGCTCGGTGGCGCCGACGAGCATCCGCGGCATCAGCCCCCAGCGGTCGAACGCGGTGCGGTTGGCCCGTTGGGTGCGTTCGTCACCGGC
Organism: Mycolicibacterium psychrotolerans; assembly: GCF_010729305.1. NCBI lineage: Bacteria > Bacillati > Actinomycetota > Actinomycetes > Mycobacteriales > Mycobacteriaceae > Mycobacterium > Mycolicibacterium psychrotolerans. The sequence continues at coordinate 4,565,180 of NZ_AP022574.1, forward strand.
GCCGCCGGCGACGTAGGACCAGATTCCCGGCGGCATCGCGACCTCGGCCTTGGCCTCCCAGCCGGCGTAATCCATGGGCAGCGTCGGCATCACGCCCGACAGGCCCTGCAGGTAGATCTCGAGCTGGTAGTTACCGAAGGTCATGCCGCAAGCCTGCCATCGACCCCGCTGCGCCTGGCGCCGATTGGCTTGCTGTCAGGATTCCGCGGCGGCCAGTTCGCGCTTCCACTCGCGGAACGTCTCCTCGGTGCGGCCGCGCCGCCAGTACCCGGAGATCGAGGACGCCCACCGGGCGTCGACCCCGCGCTCCTTGCGGATGTAGGGCCGCAGATTGTGCATGACGGCCTGGGCCTCGCCGTGGATGAACACCTGCACCTGCCCGGGCAGCCACAGGGCTTCCTTCACCGCGGCGATCAGCGGCGCATGGTCGCCGGCGTTGTCCTCGGGCACCAGGTCGGACCGGCCGCCGCGATAGATCCACCGGACGTCGACACCGCTGGGCGCTTGCAGTTCGATCTCGTCCTCGGGGCCGGCCACCTCCACGAAGACCTGACCAATGGCGTTGGCGGGCAACGACTCCAGCGCCGCACCGATCGCAGGCAGGGCTGCCTCGTCACCGGCGAACAGGTACCAGTCGGCCGCCGGATCGGGGGCATACGCACCGCTGGGCCCCATCAGGAACAGCCGTTGCCCGGGTTGCGCGCTCGCGGCCCAGGGGCCTGCCACGCCGTGTTCGCCGTGCACGACGAAGTCGATGGCGATCTCCCGCCGCTCGGCGTCGACGCGGCGCACCGTGTAGGTCCGTACGGTTGGCCGCCGCTGCGGCGGAAGCGCGCCGAAGCTGTCCAGCGTCAGCGGTTGCTCGAGCGTGCTGACGTCCAGGTCATCGGCGACGAAGACCAGTTTCACGTACGCGTCGGTGTAGTCGTTCGGCGTGAACGTGTCGAAACCGTTGCCGCCGAGAATGACCCGCACGACGTGGGGGCTGAGTTGCTCGGTCCGCACGACCTCGAAGGTGTGCACCGGACGTCCTGCCACGTGGCCGCCTTTCGCTTCGCGCGCCGCCGGCGCGCCTGTGTCCCGAACCGACTATACGAGCGCCCCGCCCGGCGCAGGGCCGCTCCTGGGGGCCCCGGGTCGAGTAACAGAGCATCCGCTCTGTTACGGTGAGGCATGCCCAGGCCCCGTGTGCACGACCCGGACGTGGTGCTCGACGCGGTCGAGGCGCTCGTGGCGAGCGCCGGGCCGCAGGCGGTGTCGATCCGCGCGGTCAGCGCTGCCGTCGGTGTGTCCAACGGGGCGCTCTACCACACGTTCACGTCCCGGGGCGGCCTGATGGGGCAGGCCTGGCTGCGTGCCGGCCGGCGGTTCCTGGCGGTGCAGACCGCGCTCGTCGACCGGGCGCTGGCCGGTGCCGACACGGCCGAGGCCGTTGCGGCCGCCGCGGACGCGCCGGTGGCCTTCGCCGAGCAGAGCCCGGATGCGGCGGCCCTTCTCTGGAGCGTGCGGCGTGACGACGTACTGGCCGACGATCCTCCCGACGACATCGCCACCGAGCTGCGCGACCTCGATCGACTGCTCATCGCCCTGATGGTGCGGCTGGCCGTCGCGATGTGGGATCGCAAGGATGCCGCGGCCGTGGATGTGATCACCGCCTGCATCGTCGATCTGCCGACTGCGCTGGTGCTGCAGCGCGGCCGGCTCCGCAATCCGACCGCACGCGAGCATCTGCACGCCGCGGTACGAGCCGTACTGAACGTGGGACCACCAGCAGAGCACCGACGACAAGGAAGACGACCATGACCGTGTCCATCGACTTCGACGACAAGATCGCGATCCTGAGTCTCGGCGACGACGAGAATCGCTTCTCCCCAACATTTCTCGACGATATCGACGCAGCCATCGATCAGGCCCTCGCCGACGGCGCGGCGGGCCTGGTGACCACCGCGGGTTCGAAGTTCTACTCCAACGGACTGGACCTGGACTGGTTGGGCGCGCACAGCGATCAGGGCCCGTGGTACCTCGAACGGGTGCACCGCCTGTTGGCGCGCGTGCTCACGCTGCCGGTGCCGACAGCGGCCGCGGTCGTCGGGCACGCGTTCGGCGCGGGGGCGATGCTGGCTCTGGCGCACGACTTCCGGGTGATGCGGTCCGACCGCGGGTTCTTCTGCCTGCCAGAGGTCGACATCCGCATCCCGTTCCACCCGGGGATGGCGGCACTGATCCAGGCCAAGCTGAGCCCGCAGGCGGCCGTCGCGTCGATGACGACCGGCCGCCGCTTCGGTGGCGCCGACGCCCGCGGCTTCGGGATCGTCGACGCCACCGCGGCCGAGGGCGAGGTCACCGCCGCCGCGGTCGAACTGCTCCGCCCGCTGCAGGGCAAGGACCGCGGCACGCTCAGCGCGATCAAGCAGACGATGTTCGGGTCTGTGGTCAGCAGCCTCACCGACAATTAAGAGGCGTTGCGCCGCACCGGGTCAACGGTTTTCGGCGCCGAGGTCTCACCGTCGGGGCACCGCGGCGACCTCGACTACCCGCGGGATAGGCGGTTCGCAACGCCACCGGCAATCAGCTCAGGTGCGTCGTGGAACCAGCACGCGCGCCGGCGCGGGCGGCCTCAGCCGAGGACGAAGCGATCTCGCTGAATCACCCGCCGCCGCACCCCCCACCACCGCAACCTCCGCCGCCACACCCTCCGCCGCCGCAGCTGCTTCCGCCGCCGTAATCGCCGCCGCCGTACCCGCCGGCACCCCAGAGGCCGACCGAGCCCGCCGTTCCTCCCGCCCAGAGCTTGCGGCGCCTCGCCTTCTTCGACGCCCGCCAGGCGTTGAAGTCTCGAAGGCTTTGCCCATCGTCGTCCCAGATCTGGCCCTGCGGGGTTTCGCCAAGAGCCCGGGCTGTAGAGCGCTCGGAAGCGGCTTCTGCACTCTTTGCGTTGTCTCGGGCCCTTGCCTCCCGGCGAATGACCGCAGCGACCACGAGGTACGTCACCAGCGCAACTCCGACCACCACGATCGCGGTCATCACGAGATCAGATTACGCCGCTGCGCGGGCGGCGCATAGGGTGACAGCGTGTGGCGCAGACGCGTAGACCGGATCGGTCGGGCAAATGCTGTGGCGGCGGTTGTCGAGTTTCCCTCCACCGTCTTCAAAACGTGCCCCTGGCAACCGCGGAAGCTCATCGAGACCGGTCTACGGCAATGGCTGCGGTGTTGTGCACCGGCGCTGTGTGATGGCCAGATGATCGGGATGCCATCGCGGGCGGTCGATGAAGCGTGGCATGGTTTCATTCTCTGCACTGCTCGGTATTCCACCTTCTGCGAGGAAGCGTACGGCCGGTATCTCCATCACCACCCCGAAGGCAGCGCGCCCGCCGGCATCGCTGGGGCCAACGATCCCATCGGCGAGCAACTCCGCAGAACGGTTGTCGCGTGGTCAATGGTCGCGGGGCCTGAGGAGCATTGCGTGCTCTGGGATCTCGACGAACAGGTCGGCATGGACCATCCGTGGGGAGTCGACCCTGAACGGGTCGCGGCTATCCAAGCCGCCGTCGCGACATTTGGCCGCGGTCGCTAGAACCGGGCCGCGCCGAGTAACTCGATGCGGTGACTCTCACTGCCACCAAGCCGCCAGCCAGGCATCTCGGTGAAGAGCCTCACCGACGAGTAGAGACCCTTGGCCGCAACAGCTTCCAATCACCGTTGTCCTGGGTCACCAACCCCTTGATGTCGAGCATGGTCAGCGGCCCGAGGACGTCGGCCACCGGCAGCCCGGCGACCACAGCGATGTCCTCGATCGAGCGGGTTCCGCGGCCGGGCAGCGCCTCGTACACCGCGAGCTCATCGGGGCTCAGGTCGTCGAGCTCCGACCTCGGCCGGGGTGGATCCTCGGCGATCTCACCCGCCCGGCCCACCAGTTCGAGGATCTCCTCGGCACGGGTGACCAGATGCGCCTCATTCCTGATCAACGCGTGGCAGCCCACCGACGACGCCGAGGTGATCGGGCCGGGGACCGCGCACACATTACGACCGAGCGCCCGAGCCCACGCCGCGGTGTTGGCCGCACCGCTGCGCACGCCCGCCTCGACCACCACGGTCGCGCCCGTCACCGCGGCCACCAATCGGTTGCGGGCCAGGAACTGACGCCGGCTCGGCCGCATCCCCGGCGGATACTCGCTGACGATCAACCCGTGCCGCGAAACCCGGTGCAGTAGAGCCGAATGCCCCGACGGGTACGGCACGTCGATACCGCAGGCGAGCACCGCCACCGTAACGCCGTCGCAGGCCAGCGCCGCCCGGTGCGCGGCGCCGTCGATGCCGTACGCACCGCCGGAGACGATCGCGACGTCGCGTTCGGCCAGACCGGCCGCGAGATCGGCGGTGGCGAACTCGCCGTAGGACGTGGCCGCGCGGGTGCCGACAATGGCCGCCGCCCGCTCGGACACCATCGACAGCGCCGACGGCCCGACCACCCACAGCGCCAGCGGCGCATAGGCCTGCGGTTTGGAGAACTTCTCGACTCCGGCGAAGCTGCGAAACGCCAGGTACGGCCACTCTCCGTCACCCTCGACGATCAGCCGGCCACCCAGCCGATCGAGCACCTCGAGATCGTCTCGGGCGCAGTCGATCTCGTGCCTGGCCGCGGTACCCTTCAGCAGCGGCGCATCCGTGAGGTCCCGCCGACGGATACGCTCGGCGGCTTCCACCGGCCCCAGCGTCGCGGCCAGCGCGGCCACCCGGGGATTCGGCGGCTCGGCCACCCGCGACAGATACGCCCACGCGCGCCGCTCCTCCTCGGTCATGACCGCTCCCCCGCCTGCCGATAGGCCAGCGCGCGCGTCACCTGGTCACGTGTGGGTGAGACACCGCCGGCGAGGTCACACAGCGTCCACGCGACGCGCAGCGTCCGGTCCATACCGCGGATGCTCAACGCTCCCCGATCGACCGCGGTTCTCAGCGGCTTCATCGCGTCGCTGCCGAGCCGGAAGGACCGGCGCAGCAGCGCGCCGCTCACTTCGGCGTTGGTACTGACGCCATAGGGGCGCCACCGCTCCCGCGCGGCCTCCCTGGCGGCCCACACCCGTTCTCGGACCACCGCGGTGGATTCGCCCCCTTCGTCGGCGAACGTGCCGGCGCGCGAGGCGTGCATCTCGACGCGCAGGTCGACCCGGTCGAGCAGCGGACCCGAGAGTTTGGTGCGGTAGCGGCGCCTGTCGGCCGAGGCGCAGACGCAGTCGCGCGGGTCCGGCGGCGCGCACGGGCACAGGTTCGCGGCGAGCACGAGCTGTAGCCGGCACGGATAGCAGGCCACTCCTTCGCGGCGGGCGAGCCGGATCACGCCGTCCTCCAGCGGGGTCCGCAGTGCCTCCAGCGCGCCGTGATTGATCTCGGCGAACTCGTCGAGGAACAACACCCCGCGGTGGGCCCGGCTGACCGCTCCCGGCCGCGCCATCCCCGACCCGCCACCGACCAGCGCCGCCACGCTGGAGGTGTGGTGAGGCGCGACGAACGGCGGGCGGGTGATCAGCGGCGCGTCGCCAGTCAACAGTCCGGCCACGGAGTGGATCGCGGTGACCTCGAGCGCCTCGTCGCGCGACAGCGGCGGCAACAGCCCCGGAAGCCGTTGCGCCAGCATGGTTTTGCCCACCCCCGGCGGGCCGGTCATCACCAGGTTGTGCCCGCCCGCCGCCGCCACCTCGACCGCGGTGCGCGCCTGCGGCTGGCCCACCACGTCGGCCAGGTCGACCGCGACCTCCGGCGCCTGCTGCGGGTCGTCGATGCGGGCATGCAGGTCACCCTTGCCTGCCAGCCATGCGTGCACCTGGCCCAGCGTCCGCGCTCCCCACACCTCGACTCCGTCGACGAGACTGGCCTCGGCCAGGTTCTCCATCGGCACCACGACCGTCGGCCAGCCGTGCCGTTGCGCGGCCAGGACGGCCGGCAGCACCCCTTTGACGGGCCGCACCCGCCCGTCGAGCGCAAGTTCGCCCAGCAGCACCGTCTTCTCCAACTTCGGCCACGCCTTCTTGCCGTGTGCGGCCAGCACCACCGTCGCGAGCGCCAGATCGTAGACCGACCCCATCTTCGGCAGCGTCGCCGGCGAGAGCGCCAGCGTCAGCCGCGTCTGGGGCCAGTCGAAACCGCAGTTGGTGATCGCCGCACGCACCCGGTCCCGCGACTCCTGCAGCGCTGCGTCGGCCAACCCGACCAGGTGCACACCGGGAAGCCCGTTGGAGATGTCCGCCTCGATCTCGACGATGAGGCCCTCCACCCCGCGCACCGCCACCGAGAACCCCCTGCCCAGCGCCATCACCCCACCCCCTGCAGGTGGGTGATCTCGGGCGTGCGACTGCGCCCCATCGTGATCGCGACGACGTCGATGCGCACTGCAGCCCAGGCGCCGCGGTGCTCCCCCAGCCACAGCCCGGCCAGCCGGCGCAGCCGCCGCACCTTGGCGCGTGTCACCGCCGCCACCGCGCCACCGAACTGGTCACCGGTGCGCGTCTTCACCTCCACGAACACCAGCACCCCCTCGTCGGCGGCGACGACGTCCAGTTCGCCGTACCGGCACCGCCAATTGCGCTCCACGATCTGCAATCCGAGCCCGCGCAGATGGTCGACCGCCAGTTGCTCGCCCACCGCCCCGATCTCGGTGCGGCTGTATGTGTTCGTCATGCCGCCACCCTCGCGCGGCATGGCGACAGACCACGGCGCCGACGGCGCAGTCATCCCCAATGCCGAATTCATCCACAGACGCGCCAGCGGTTTCGGTCGCGTCAAATCCGGGGTATACCGGGCCAGCGCTCGACCGAGAGGACGACATGACCACCGGAGCTCCGCACCAATCACTGCACGGCGTCGCGCACCGCGCGACCGGCAGCGACGCGTTCGAATACACCGCCCGTGCCGGGTTCGCCGCCAGCGGCGTGCTTCACCTGCTGGTCGCCTACATCATCGCCCAGCTGGCGTTCACCGGCGCCGGAGGCAACGCCGATCAGTCCGGCGCGCTGGCCACCCTCGCCGGCCAGACCGGCGGCAAGATCGTGCTGTGGGTCGCCGCCGTCGGGCTGGTCGCCCTGGGCCTGTGGCGCATCGCCGAGGCGGTGATGGGTGCCAAGCCCAAGGAGCGGTCGGGCCAGCGCGGCGACAACCCGGCGTGGAAGCGGGGGAAGTCGCTGGCGCTCGCCGTGGTCAACTTCGCGATCGCCCTGTCCGCGGCCCGGTTCGCGATGGGCAGCGGTCAGTCCAGCGGCCAGCAGAACTCGGGGATGTCGGCACAGCTGATGCAGTCGGGGTGGGGCAAGGTGGTGCTGATCGCCATCGGCATCGGTGTCGTCGGGGTCGGCGGCTACCACGTCTACAAGGGCGTGTCGCAGAAGTTCCTCGACGAACTGACCGTCTACGGCGGCCGGTGGATCACCGCGACCGGAGTCGCGGGCTACGTCGCGAAGGGCCTCGTGCTCGGCGGTGCTGGGGTGCTGGTCATCATCGCGACGCTGCAGGCCGACCCGGCCAAGGCCAGCGGTCTAGACGCCGCGGTCAAGACGCTCGGCCAGGCGCCGTTCGGCAAGTTCCTGCTGATCCTGGCCGCATTGGGCATCGCCGCCTTCGGCGCCTACAGCTTCGTGCGGAGCAAGTACAACCGCATGTGACGCCGCAGCCGCCGACCCGGCGGCCGGTAAGGTCACCCTTATGCGGCCGCTTCTCGACCACCTGCGCCGTTTCGCGGACCGCACCGCTGTGCTCACCGACACCACCCGGTTGACGTATCGCGAACTCGCCGACCGGGTTCAGACGTGCGCCCGCGAACTCGACGCGCAGCGCACCCTCGTCCTGCTCGAGGCCCGTAACGACATCGAGGCGCTGATCCACTACCTGGCGGCGCTCGCGGCCGGCCACGTCGTTCTGCCGGTACCCGAAGGCGCCGACACCGAGTCCCTGATCGCCACCTACCGGCCCGGCATCATCGTCGACCGGCACGGCGTGCACGGCGGCGACGACGGCCCGCACGCGTTGCACGACGACCTCGCGCTGCTGATGTCGACGTCGGGAAGTACCGGATCACCCAAACTGGTACGGCTGTCCCACACCAACCTCGTCGCCAACGCCCGCGCGATCGCCGAGTATCTCGACATCGGCGAAACAGACCGGGCCGCAACCACCTTGCCGATGTCGTACTGCTACGGCCTCTCGGTGGTCCACAGCCACCTGCTCGTCGGCGCCGCGCTGATCCTCACCGACCGCTCCGTCGCCGACCCGGCGTTCTGGGAGCTCTTCGACCGCCACCGGGGCACCACGTTCGCCGGTGTCCCCTACACCTTCGAACTCCTCGACCGGGTCGCCTTCGCCGAGATGCGTCTGCCGCATCTGCGCTACGTCACCCAGGCCGGCGGACGGATGCCGCCCGAGCGGGTGCGGCACTTCGCGGAACTGGGCCGGCGGCGGGGCTGGGCGCTGGTCGTGATGTACGGCGCCACCGAGGCGACCGCCCGGATGGCCTACCTGCCCCCGCATCTCGCCCACTCCCACCCCCACGCCATCGGCCGCCCCATCCCCGGCGGCTCCTTCACCATCGAGCCCCTCGACGGCTGGCCTGACGACGGCACCGGGGAGCTGGTCTACCGCGGACCGAACGTCATGATGGGCTACGCCGACGAGGTCGGGGACCTTGCGCTCGGCGCCACGGTGAACGCATTGCGCACCGGGGACGTGGGCCGACGCTGCGGGCCCGACCTGTACGAGGTCATCGGCCGCACGAGCCGGTTCGTCAAGATGTTCGGTCTGCGCATCGACTTGGAGCGGCTGGAGACGAGCATCGCCGACGACGGCGTGCGGACTCTGTGCACCGACGCCGACGACGGGCTCGCGGTCGTCGCCGCAGGCCATCACGATCCCGACGAGGTGCGCCGCCGGGTCGCCCAGGCCACCGGCCTGCCCGCCGGCGCCGTCGGTGTGGCCGTGGTACCCGAACTGCCGCTGCTGCCCTCGGGCAAGCCGGACTATCCGGCGGCCCGGGCCCTGGCCGCCGGGGCCGATCCGGCACAGGACACGTCGGGTCTGATCGATCTCTACGCCGACGTGCTGCAACTGGATCCGGCCGACGTCCGCAGTGACGCGACGTTCGTCGACCTCGGCGGCAACTCGCTGTCCTACGTCACGATGTCGGTGCGCCTCGAGCGGGCGCTTGGTCACCTGCCGGCCGACTGGCCGCGCCTGCCGATCCGCGACCTCGAACACCGGCCCGCGCCGCGGCCCCGGTGGTGGCGGTCCTGGGGCACCACCGTGGAGACCAGCGTGGCGCTGCGCGCGCTGGCCATCGTGCTCGTCGTCGGCTCGCACGCCGAACTGTACGAGGTGTGGGGCGGGGCGCACATCCTGCTCGGGATCGCCGGATACAACTTCGCCCGGTTCTGCCTGACCCCGCTCCCCCGCCCCGCGCGAATCCGCCACCTCCGCACCACCATCGGGTGGATCGCCCTGCCTGCCGTTGCCTGGGTCGCGTTCGCCCTCGTGGTGACCGACGACTACCACCTGTCGAATCTGTTGCTGGCCAACAAGTTCCTCGGTCCGCACGACAGCATGACGGCGGGCCGGTTGTGGTTCGTCGAGGTGCTGGTGTGGACGTTGGTCGCGTTGGCACTGCTGTTCTGGCTGCCCGCGATCGACCGGCTGGAACGGCGCCTTCCCTTCGCGGTGGCGGCGGCGTTCCTGGCCGTGGGCATGGCGCTGCGCTACGACGTGGTGGGGCTGGGGCTGGGCCATGAGGCGTGGTTCACCATGCTGGCGTTCTGGTTCTTCGCGGTGGGCTGGGCGGCGGCGAAGTCGACCACCGCGCTGCAGCGGTTGATCGTCACGGTCGTGCTGATCGTGGGCGTGCACGGTTACTTCGGCAACTCCGTGCGCGAGGCGCTGGTGACGACGGGTCTGGTGCTGCTGATCTGGTTACCCGCCGTGCGCTGTCCGGCCGTGGTGGCGGTGGCGGCAGGCGCGATCGCCGAGGCGTCCCTCTACACCTATCTGACGCACTTCCAGGTGTATCCGCTCTTCGGCACGCACAAGCTCTACGGCGTGGTGGCCTCCGTCGTGATCGGCATCGCGCTGACCGCGGTGGTGACGCAGGTGCGTCAGCGCATGCGTGACCGCCGGATCACCCCACGGGATCCGGCGGAGGCTCCCGCTCTGCGATGAGCCCCTCCTGCACGAGCGTGGCGGCGACGACGCCGTCGCTTCTGATCAGGCTGGCGGTGACCACGCCTCGGCCGCGGCCGCCGGCCGGCGAGCGGCACTCCAGCAGGTTCCACTCATCGGCGCGCAGCGTTCGGTGGAACCACATCGACGAATCGGTGGTTCCGCTGCGGTGCGTGCGCGACCGCATCGAGTGCCCGTGCACCTGCAGCGCCGGGTCGATCAGGTAGACGTCGGTGACGTAGGCGGCGACCAGGGTGTGCACCAGCGGGTCGTCCCCGGGATCGACAACGGCTCGCCACCACAACCTTCGGACGAACTCTTCGCCCGCGCCCTCGTCGGTGAGCCTGATGTCGAATTCGTCCAGCGGCATCGACAGTGCCGGCCCGGCGGGACCGGTACGCGGCAGCGCCTCCGGGTCGCCGAGGACCTCCCGCCTGCCGTGTTCCGGACCGGGCAGTGACGCAGCGAAGGAGACGGTCGCGGTGGTCAGCAGCCGGCCCTGCTGGGTGGCGTCCACCCGCCGGGATGCTGACGTGCGGCCGTCGAAGACACGCGACACTCGGTAGTCGACGGCGTCGCCGGCATCCCCGCCGCGCAGGAACTGCAGGTGCAATGCCGTCGGCGCCTTGGCGGGCTCGACAGTGCGGGCGGCCGCGGCCAGACTCTGCGCCACGAGCTGGCCGCCGTAGGCCCGCTTACCCTCCGGGCCGCTGGCCCGCCCGCGCCAGGTGTCCTCACCGGCGGCGGCGACGTCGAGCAGATCGAGCAGGACGCTCATGCCACTGTTCCCGCCGCCCGCAGTGCCGCGATGCGCTCGTCGTCGAGAGCCAGCCACTCGTCGAGCACCGCGGCGGTGTCGTCGCCGAGCGCGGGCGCCGGCACCGCCGCCGGGTAGCTTCCGTCGATCGCCATCGGCAGCCCGGCGGCCAGGTGGCGGCCGATGCGCGGCTGGTCGAGTTCGGTGAACAACGCGTTGGCGGTCACGCGGTCCCCGGCCGCAGTTTCGGCGAAGGTGCGGTACCGCTCCCACAGCACCGAGGTGGCCGACAGCGCGGCGGCGATCTCGTCGCCGGTGTGGCGGCCGAACCAGTCGGCGAACAGCCCGTTCAACGCGTCGCGGTGAAGATAGCGCTGTCCCTCGTCGGAGAAATCAGCGCCCAGCGAATCCTCCAGCGCGGCAACGGCTTCGACCGTCCCGGTCAGTGTGGTCAGATCACGGAAGTGCCGGCCGGTGAGCGCCACGACCATGAAGGCGGCGCCGTCGCTGCCGGTGAAGTCCTGCCCATAGGTGCCGTAGACGGCGTTGCCGATCCGCGCTCTCGACGTTCCGGTGACCATGGCCTCGGTGAGCAGGCTCAGGTTGCTCGCGGTGGCCAGCGCCACATTCTCCAGCGGGATGAGCACGTGCTGCCCCTCGCCGGTGGCGTCGCGGTGGCGCAGCGCGGTCACCACTGACAGCGCCGTGTAGAGGCCGCAGCTGACGTCCCACGCCGGAAGGACGTGGTTGACGGGCGCGGTGGACGCCTGCGGTCCGGTGACGAGCGGGAAACCGATACCGGCGTTGACGGTGTAGTCCACGCCGGTGCCGCCGTCGGCGCGTCCGGAGACCTCGACGGCGACGAGATCAGGACGCAGGCTGCGCAACGTCTCGTAGGCATGCCAGGGCCGTCCGGTGACATTGGTGATGAACACGCCGCTGTCGGCGATCAACTGCGCCACCAGGTCCTGGCCCGCAGCGGAGCGCATGTCGACCGCCAGCGACCGCTTGCCCTTGTTCAGACTCGCCCAGTAGATGCTGTCGCCCGCCTCGGTCAGCGGCCAGCGGCGGTAGTCGGCGGCGCCGCCGATCGGGTCGATGCGCACCACCTCGGCACCGAGCTGCGCCAACGTCATACCGGCCAGCGGCACCGCCACGAAGCTGGAGATCTCGACGATCCGCACCCCGGCGAGCGGGCGGGTCGGGTCAGCGGTCACAGTCACGGCGCTCAGTGTAGGGAGCGGTCTTGCGCCGGACCTTCGACGGCGATCAGATGAGTTCGATGGCCTCGGCGATGGACGGCAGCACCCGGCTGGGCCGGAACGGGTACCGTTCGACGTCCTCGATCGAGGTCGAGCCGGTGAGCACCAGGATCGTTTCCAAACCCGCTTCGATGCCTGCGACGACGTCGGTGTCCATCCGGTCCCCGACCATCACGGTGCTCTCCGAATGCGCCTCGATCTGGTTCAGCGCGCTGCGGAACATCATCGGGTTCGGCTTGCCCACGAAATACGGTTCTCGGCCGGTGGCCTTGGTGATCATCGCGGCCACCGAGCCGGTGGCCGGCAGCGGCCCCTCGGCCGACGGGCCGCTGACGTCGGGGTTGGTGGCGATGAACCGGGCGCCGCCCAGGATGAGCCGCACCGCCTTGGTGATCGCCTCGAACGAGTACGTGCGGGTCTCGCCGAGCACCACGAAGTCGGGCGCGACGTCGGTCAGCGTGTACCCGGCCTCGTGCAGAGCGGTGGTGAGCCCGGCCTCCCCGATCACGTAGGCCGACCCGCCAGGCAGTTGGTCGGACAGAAAGGTCGCGGTGGCCAGCGCCGAGGTCCAGATCGCGGCCTCCGGGACGATGAGCCCGGAGCGGGCCAGCCGGGCGGCGAGGTCGCGCGGCGTGAAGATCGAGTTGTTGGTGAGCACCAGAAAGGGACGTTCGCGATCGACGAGGCGCTGGAGGAACTCGGCGGCGCCGGGAAGCGCGTGTTCCTCGCGGACGAGCACGCCGTCCATGTCGGTGAGCCAGCACTGCTGTGAGGAGCGCACGGCACCAGTCTGTCAGGCGGGCCCTACTCGGGTAGCCGCAGCTCGGGTTTGTCGACCTCTTCGATGTTGACGTCCTTGAACGTGATGACTCGCACCTGCTTGACGAAGCGGGCCGGGCGGTACATGTCCCACACCCACGCATCGCCGAGCCGCAACTCGAAGTAGACCTCGCCGTCGGCGTTGCGCGGCACCATCTCCACGCTGTTGGCGAGATAGAACCGCCGCTCCGTCTCCACCACATAGCTGAACTGGCCGACGATGTCCTTGTATTCGCGGTAGAGCGAGAGCTCCATCTCGGTTTCGTACTTCTCGAGATCTTCGGCACTCATCGGCTCAGCTGTCCTTCACGTAGTTCATAGATGTCAGAGTCCTCAGAGTCCTCGGGGTTCATGGGGCCCAGTGCCCTCATCCTCGCGTACCCGTCCTCGCCATGCTCCCCGGGTTCCCGGAATACCAGCCGTCGCACATTGATGAACGAATACCGGTGCTGACTGGACGGGCCGAGGCGGGCCAGCGCTGCACTGTGCGCGCGGGTGCTGTACCCCTTGTGTTCGGCGAAACCGTACCCGGGATGCTCGCCGTCCATCGCCACCATCAGCCGGTCGCGGCTCACCTTGGCCAGCACGCTGGCCGCGGCGATGCACGCGGCGGCGGCGTCACCACCGATCACCGGCAACGACGGCGTCGGCAGTCCGGGCACCCGGAAACCGTCGGACAGCACGTAGCCGGGACGCACGGGCAACCCGGCAACGGCTCGTCGCATGCCCTCGATGTTGGCCACGTGCACGCCGCGGCGATCCACCTCCACCGACGGAATGAACACTACGTGGTACGCCAGCGCGTAGCGCTTGATCAGCGGAAACAGCCGTTCCCGCTCCATTTCCCCCAGCTTCTTGGAGTCGTCGAGCGCGGCGAGGCTCTCCATCCGGTTCGGACCCAGCACGCACGCGGCGACCACCAGCGGTCCGGCGCACGCTCCGCGGCCCACCTCGTCGACCCCGGCGACCGGGCCCAACCCGGCACGGTACAGAGCGGATTCCAGGGTGCGCAGACCTGACGATCTGCGGATCACCATCCTCGGAGGCCACGCCGGCACCTGTGGGGCCCTTCCGTCAGATCTGGGGGTCCACCGAGCTCACGCCACCCCACCGCGACGGCGGCCAGGCGATGAAGCGGGCCTTGCCGATGACGTTGTCCACCGGGATCGTGCCGGCCACCGGGTCGCCGGTGCACAGCAGGCCGCGTTGGACGTCGTCGGGCAGATTCGAGCAGTGCGCCCGCGAATCCGCCGAGTGGGTGCGGTTGTCGCCCATCACCCACAGCCGACCTTCGGGCACGGTGACGGGGCCGAACTCGTTGCCCAGGCACGGGTACACCGCCGGGTCGGCGTTCATCGTGTTCGGATCGAGGTAGGGCTCGGACAGGGGCTTGCCGTCCACGGTCAACCCGGTCGGCACGCGGCATTCCACGGTCTGGCCGCCGACCGCGATCACCCGCTTGACCAGGTCGTTCTCGTCGGGCGGGACGAAGCCGACGAACGAAAGCGCGTTCTGCACGGCCCGGATCGCGGGATTGTCGGAACGGATCGACTTGTAGCCGATGCTCCAGTTCGGCGGCCCCTTGAACACGATCACGTCGCCGGGTTCGGGCTGGGAGAACCGGTAGGTGAGCTTGTCGACCATGATCCGGTCGCCGACGCATCCGTTGCAGCCGTGCAGGGTCGGCTCCATCGACTCCGACGGAATCAGGTACGGCCGCGCAATGAACGTCAGCATCACGTAGTAGAGGACCACCGCGACGGTGACCAGGATCGCGGCCTCGCGCAACGCGCCGCGCTTCTTCTTCGCCGGCTGGTCCTCGTCGGCAGGCGACGGGTCAGCAGGTTGTGGTGATTCGAGCGTCTGCTCCGCCGACGGGTCGTCGGTGTCGGGGGTGTCCCTCGGTCCGGTCACGGGATCAGCGTAGTCAGCGCCGCGCCGAACCCGGTCCGCTGAAGCGGGGTCAGCGCTTCTCCTTGATCTTCGCCTTCTTGCCGCGCAGCTCGCGCAGGTAGTAGAGCTTCGCGCGGCGCACATCGCCGCGGGTGACGACGTCGATGTGGTCGATGTTGGGCGAGTGCACCGGGAAGGTGCGCTCGACGCCGACGCCGTAGCTCTCCTTGCGGACGGTGAACGTCTCGCGGATGCCACCGCCCTGGCGGCGGATCACGACGCCCTTGAAGACCTGGATGCGCTCCTTGGAGCCCTCGATGACCTTCACGTGGACGTTGACGGTGTCACCGGGACCGAAGTCCGGGACGTCGTCACGCAACGACGTCTGGTCGACGAAATCCAGGGTGTTCATCGGTCACACTTCCTCGGTGTCGGCGGCTGCTGGCGGCGTCGGAGGTGACGCGCGCAGAGCCGTTGGTGTTTCTGGCGTCTGGGGCGGGTCGTGCAGCGGAGCGGCAGTTCCCTGCCGTGCACAGACAACTGCCCAATTGTGCCAGACGGGACCCGGATCTCCGAAATCGGCGTCAGGGCCGGTGACGGCGCCCTGCCAACCGGCGCACACCGGGTACACAGCCGTTACCCTTGGTCGCACGGACGCGCCAGGGCAGCGCCCGTTTCTTGTGTACCAGGGCAGCTCACACACTCGGGAGGGACGAGCGATGCGATCGCGGCCGTGGCGGCTTGTGAGGACCACTGTTGCCCTGAGCATTGCCACCGTGGCCCTGGGCGGCTGCGAGGTCCAGGTGCACGGTGCGCCGCCGAACCCCGACGGGCCCCGGCTCACCGTGGTCGCCCCACTGGGCACCGCGGCCCCCCTGCCCGAGCAGCCGCCGGACGAGCCGTCGGTTTCCTTCTTCGGCCTTGCCGACCGTGAACGCCTGGCCACCTCGGCGGCCGCCGACGTCGGCGCCGACATCTCCGCGGCGGTGCTCGACCGCAACACCGGTGAGCTCGTCACCAACGGCGACGTCCGGACCATCGCGATCGCGTCGGTGGTCAAGCTGTTCATCGCCGACGACCTGCTGCTGCAGGTCGCGAAGGGCCAGACGACCCTGTCGCCGGATGACCGCAAGATGCTCGACGTCATGCTGCGTTCCTCCGATGACAGCGCGGCCGAGATCTTCTGGAACCGCAGCGGCGGAAGCGCGATCATCAACCGGGTGGTGAGCCGGTACGGCCTGACCGCGACCCGGCCGCCGGGCAACGGACGCTGGTTCAACACGATCAGCACCGTCACCGATCTGGTGCGGTACTACGACAAGCTGCTGGCGGGTTCCGGCGGGCTGCCCGGCGAGCAGGCCAGCGTCATCCTGTCGAACCTGGCGGCCTCCACCCCCACCGCGCCCGACGGCATGGTGCCCGGCGGGGTGTACCCCCAGCGCTTCGGTATCCCCGAGGGCCTTCCCGGCGATCCGGTCGCGGTCAAGCAGGGCTGGATGTGCTGCGTCGGCTCCGACTGGATGCACCTGTCCACCGGCGTCGTCGGTCCCGATCGCCGCTATGTGATGGCGATCGCGTCGATGCAGCCCACCGATGCCACCACCGCGCGCAAGACGATCACCGACGCCGTCCGCGCGATGTTCCCGGAAGGGCGGATCTGATGTCGGCGCGCCGGACGGCCCGGGTGGCTGCCGCCATGTGCGCGGCGCTGCTGCTGGCGGGCTGCGACGCTCCGGCCTCCGAGCCGGCGCCGCCTCCCCCTCACCCCTCCGTCCCGCAGTCGTCGGCTTTCGCCCCGCAGAGCAATGCGGTGCCGCTGCCCGCGGCCCCGCCCGGCCCGCCCGGCCCGGGGTTCGAGGGCCTCGACGCCCGGATGCGGCAGGCGAGCGCGGACTCCGGGGCCGACATCAAGGCCGTGGTGATGGACCGCACGACCGGCCAGATCGTGTCCAACGGCGACAACGGGCCCTTCCCGATCGCGTCGGTGGTGAAGTTGTTCATCGCCGACGACCTGCTGCTGCAGGTGGCCCAGGGCAAGACCCAACTCTCGCCGGCCGACCGTAGATCCCTGGAGGTGATGCTGCGGTCCTCCGATGACAGTGCGGCGCAAAGCTTCTGGGACCGCAGCGGCGGCAACGCCATCATCGCACGGGTGAAGGCGCGCTACGGGCTGACGGGCACGACGGCGCCCTACAACGGACACTGGGACGTCACGCAGAGCACGGCCGGCGATCTCGTCCGCTACTACGACATGCTGCTCGACGGCAGCGGCGGACTGCCGCCTGAGCAGGCCGACGTGATCATCGGCAATCTGGCGCAGTCCACTCCGACAGGCATCGACGGTTACCCGCAGCGCTTCGGCATTCCCGACGGTCTGTATGCCGAGCCCGTCGCGGTCAAGCAAGGCTGGTTCTGCTGCTGGAACGGCGGAAACCAGTTGCACGTGACCACGGGAGTGATCGGCGCCGACCACCGCTACGTGATGGCCATCGGTTCGCTCGACCCCACCAGCGACGCGGCCGCCCGCGAGGACCTGACCCGATTCGTCAAGACGATGTTCCCGGGCGGGAAGATCTAGGCGTCTGGGGGCAGCAGGTCGGGACGGCGTTCCCGGGTGCGCGCGAGGCTCTGTTCGCGCCGCCAGGCTTCGATGCGTGCGTGGTCACCGGACAGCAGGACGGCGGGGACATCGAGGTCGCGCCAACTGGCGGGGCGGGTGTAGCTCGGCCCCTCCAACAGTCCCCCGACCGACGCGGAGTGCGAATCGTCTTGATGCGACGCGGGATTGCCCAGCACGTCGGGCAGCAGCCGCAGCACCGCCTCGATCATCACCACGGCCGCGGATTCGCCACCGGGTAGCACGTAGTCCCCAATCGAGACCTCCTCGACGCGCATCCGCCGCGCCGCATCGTCGATCACGCGCTGATCGATGCCCTCGTACCGTCCGCACGCGAACACCAGGTGCGTCTCGCCGGTCCAGCGCTGCGCGGCCGCCTGGGTGAAGAGCCGTCCCGCAGGCGTCGGCACCACGAGAAGCGTTTCGGGCGAACAGATCTCGTCGAGCGCTTCGCCCCACACCGGCGCTTTCATCACCATGCCCGGGCCGCCGCCGTACGGCGAGTCGTCCACGGAGCGGTGCACGTCGTGGGTCCAGCGGCGCAGGTCGTGCACGGCCAGTTCGACGATGCCCGTATCGATCGCCTTGCCCGGCAACGATTGCCGCAGCGGGTCGAGGAATTGCGGGAAGATCGAGACGACGTCTATTCGCATCGCGCTGCGCCGCTCAGCCGTCCAGGTCCAGCAGACCCTCGGGCGGGTCGATCACGATGGCGGCGTCGGACAGCGACACCGAGACCACGATGGCGGACACGAAGGGCACCAGCACCTCTGCGCCGTCGGCGCGTTTGACGGCCAGCAGTTCGCCCGCGGCGGTGTGCAGGACCTCGGCGACGGTACCGACCGCGACACCGTCGACGGTCGAGACTGTCAGCCCCTCGAGCTGATGGTCGTAGTACTCGTCGGGCTCCGAGATCGGCGGAAGGTCGGCGGCGTCGATGAGGAACAGCGTGCCGCGCAGCCCGTCGGCGGCGTCCCGGTCGGCGACACCCTGCAACCGCATCAGCAGCCTGCCGCCGTGGGCTCGTACGGACTCGATGACGAACTCACGTTCGGTTCCGCCGCGCGGCTGCCGGCCGCGCAGCACCACACCGGGGGCGAACCGGCGCTGGGGATCGTCGGTACGTACGTCGACGGCGAGCTCGCCGGTGACGCCGTGCGCCTTGACGACGCGACCGACCACCAGATCCATCTACTGGTCGGTGTCCACCACGTCGACGCGGATGCCGCGGCCGCCGATCCCCGCCACGAGGGTGCGCAGCGCGGTCGCGGTGCGGCCGCCACGGCCGATCACCTTGCCCAGGTCATCGGGATGGACGTGCACCTCGACCGTGCGGCCGCGGCGGTTGGTCACCATGTCGACGCGGACATCGTCGGGGTTGTCGACGATCCCGCGGACCAGGTGCTCGACAGCGTCGACGACGACTGTGCTCATGAACGTCAGCTCTCAGTGGCGCCGGCGACGGTCGCGTCGGCACCTTCAGCGGCCGGCTCCGACGCGTCCTTGGCGCCCGACGGATCGGCCGTCGCCTCGACGTCGGAGGCCTCGTCGGCCTTCTTGGCCGCCGGCGCCTTCTTCTTCTTGGGCTGGGTGGCCTCGCCGGACGGACCGCCGTCTGCCTCGGCAAGCGCCGCGTTGAACAGGTCCAGCTTGGACGGCTTGGGCTCCTTGACCTTCAGCGTGCCCTCGGTACCGGGCAGGCCCTTGAACTTCTGCCAATCACCGGTGATCTTGAGCAGCTGCAGCACGGGCTCGGTCGGCTGGGCGCCCACACCCAGCCAGTACTGGGCGCGCTCGGAGTCGATCTCGATGAGGCTCGGCTCTTCCTTCGGGTGGTACCGGCCGATGACCTCGATGGAACGCCCGTCGCGGCGGGTGCGCGAGTCGGCGACGGCGATGCGGTACTGGGGATTGCGGATCTTGCCCAGACGGGTCAGCTTGATCTTGACAGCCATGAACTACTACTCCTGTTGCGTTGCCACGCTGCAATTCGGCGATGCGGGCGGATTGCCCGATCCGGTTTTGCCTTACGTGTGTGACCGCCGCGGGGCCGGAGTCCCAGGGCAGACAGCCGCCCATTGTGCCAGAGGCCTGGCCACCGACAGAAATCCGTGCGACGTTCGACGGATGGACGACGCTGCCGCGCTGCTGGAGATCGAGTCCCTCAAACAGCTCAAGGCCCGGTACTGCCGCCACCTCGACACCAAGGATTGGCAGGCCTGGCGGGCGCTGTTCGCCGACGACTTCCACAGCGACACGTCGCAGGCGGGCGGCAAGGTGATCGCCGGCGCCGATGAGTTCGTCGCCTTCACACGCGCCAGCCTGCGCGACCGCGCCACCGTGCATCAGGTGCACGCCCCCGAGCTGGAGCTGACCTCGGCCACGACGGCACAGGGCGTCTGGGCACTCGAGGACGTCGTGCGGCTGGCCCCGGGGGTGAACCTGCGCGGCTACGGGCACTACCGCGAGACCTACGAGAAGGTCGACGGGCGCTGGGTGATCACGGCCTCCACGCTGACCCGGCTGCGCGAGGACATCTTCAACGTCGTGGTCTCGGTGTACCTGTCCGACCGGATCAAGAGGGTCGCCGCAGCGGTAGGCCGGCGGCTGGGGCGATGAACCCTCAGAGCAGCTTGTCGAAGCACTTCTCCTCGACCCGCCTGCTCATCCGCCAGCCGTGCTCGGTCCGGACGAACTCGTCGACGTACCAGATGCCCACAAAATAGATCTGCCCCGCCTCGCCGCCCATCACCATCGGGTTGAAGCAGATCGCGCGCGACGTCGCGGTGTCTCCGGAGATCCGGATGTCGACGTTGCCGAGCATGTGATAGTAGGCCGGGAAGTTGGGCAGCACCTCCTTCAGCCACGCCTTGACCTGCGGAAACTGACCTTCGATGCCGCCGGTGACGCTGTAGTCGATGTAGGCGTCGGGAGTGAACACCGCGTCGAGGTCGCCGAAGCGCTTCTGGTCGATCGCCGTGGAGTAGTCGATCAGCAGCTGCTGGATCTCCAGCCGGTCGGAGATCTGCTCGAGGCTCAACATGCCTCGATTGAACACGATCACCGGCCCCGATTAGGCTCGGCCGTCATGACAAGGCTTCTCGCGTGCCTGGGGGTCACGCTGTGTCTGGTCGCGGGACCGTCGATGCCGCACGCCGCCGCGGTTCCCGTGTCCGGGGTCAGCCAGCCTGCCGGGAGCATTCCGATTCCCGAGGGTCCTGCCGAGGCGTGGATCCTGGCGGACATGGACACCGGTGCGGTGCTGGCCGGCCGCAACGAGAACGCGCGGTTCGCACCGGCGAGCACCATCAAGGTGCTGCTGGCACTGACCGTTCTCGACGAGCTCCCCCTCGACGCGACGATCGTGGCCAACGAGCCCGACACCCGGGTCGAGTGCAACTGCGCCGGGGTCACCCCGGGCATGACCTACACCGCCCGCCAGCTCCTCGAGGCGCTGCTGCTGGTGTCGGGCAACGACGCCGCCAACACGCTGGCCACGATGCTGGGCGGCCGGGAGGCCGCCGCGGCCAAGATGAACGCCAAGGCCGCCTCGGTCGGCGCGCTCGGCACGACGGCGGGATCACCGTCGGGCATCGACGGACCCGGCATCGACATCTGGTCCACGCCGCACGATCTGGCGGTGATCTTCCGGGCCGCGATGGCCCATCCGGTGTTCGCCCAGATCACGGCACAGCCCACGGCGGTCTTCCCGACCCGCGCAGGGGACGTGGTGCTGGTGAACCAGGACGAACTGCTGCACCGCTACCCCGGCACGTTCGGCGGCAAGACCGGCTACACCGATCTCGCGCAGAAGACGTTCGTCGGCGGGGCCGAGCGCGGCGGCAGGCATCTGGTGGTGGCGCTGATGCACGGTCTGGTCAGAGAGGGCGGTCCGACGTACTGGGATCAGGCAGCCGCGCTGCTGGACTGGGGGTTCGCCCTGGGCCCCAGCGCCGGCGTCAGCGCGCTCTAGCGATTTCGGCGTGGTTTTCGGCGCGGGCCGACGACAACCACGCCGAAATCGCTACCGGATGGAGACCTGATCGCGCGCGGGGCGAGTCCTCGCGCGACTAGCGTCGCGACCCGTGCGACGAGGATTCGCGGGGCTGGCGCTCGCCCTGTGCGTGACGCTGGTCGCGCCCGTTCCCTTCTCCGCCGCGCAACCTGACGTCGAACCCGCTGCGGCACAGGCTATTCCGGAAGGACCCGCGCAGGCCTGGCTGGTCGCCGACCTGGACTCCGGGCGGGTGCTCGCCAGCCGCGACCCCTACGGGCGTTACGCCCCGGCCAGCACGATCAAGGTGCTTCTCGCGATGGTGGTGCTCGACCACCTCCGACCGGACAATTTCGCGCGGGCCAACGCGTCGCACACCGAGGTCGAATGTTCCTGTGTGGGACTGCAACCGGGCCAGGCCTACACCACGCAGCAGCTGCTCTCGGGGCTCCTGATGGTGTCGGGCAACGACGCCGCGAACATGCTCGCCGACATGCTCGGCGGCGCGCAGGTCGCGGTCGCCGCGATGAACCGCAAGGCGGCCCTGGTCGGCGCGCGCGCCACGAAGGCGTCGTCGCCGTCCGGGCTGGACGGCCCCGGCTGGGAGTCGGTCACCTCGCCGCACGACCTCGCGGTGATCCTGCGGGCGGCGCTTCAGTACCCCCTGATCGCCGCCATCATGCGTGCGCCGACGGCGCCGTTCCCGGGCAAGACCCTGCAGAACCAGAACGAGCTGCTGACCCGCTATCCCGGGGATCTGGCCGGCAAGACCGGCTACACGAATCGGGCCCGCAAGACCTACGTCGGCGCCGCCCAGCGTGGCAGCCGACGGCTGGTGGTCGTGCAGATGTACGGCACCGGCGACCTGTACGGGCAGGCCATCGACCTGTTCGACTGGGGCTTCGCCCAGCCCTGAGCGCTCAGTGTCGCCGAGCGTGCATCCATGGTTGCAGACGACGCGAAATCACGACCGTGGGCGCACGCTCGCGGTCAGTAGACGTTGCCGCGCAGGATGACTCGTGTGGGTGCGGCGAGCACGTCGGGCCCGGACCGAGGATCCTCGGAGTAGCAGACCATATCGGCGGACGCACCATGTTCGAGCCCCGGCCGGCGCAACCATTCCCGGGCATCCCAGCAGGCCGCCCCCAGCGCCTCGGTCGGCGTCATGCCGATGCCCTTGAGCGCCTCCACCTCGTCGGCGATGCGGCCGTGCGCAACCGTACTGCCCGCGTCGGAGCCGGCATAGATCGGCACACCGGCCTCGCGGGCGGCGGCGACGCGGGGTCCGCAACTCTCATAGAGCGCACGCATGTGCTGCTGGTAGCGCGGATACTTCTCGGCGGCCGCGGCGATACCGGGGAAGTTCTCGATGTTGATCAGCGTCGGCACCAGCGCGGTGCCGTACTCGACCATCAGGTCCACGGTGTCGTCGGTGAGTCCGGTGCCGTGTTCGATGCAGTCGATACCGGCTCTGATCAGACCGGGCAGCGCGTCCTCGCTGAACACGTGCGCGGTGACGCGGGCGCCGTTGGCGTGCGCCGCGTCGATAGCGGCCTCGAGCACGTCGTCGGACCACAGCGGCGCCAGATCGCCGAGGTCGCGGTCGATCCAGTCCCCCACCAGCTTGACCCAGCCGTCGCCCCAGCGGGCCTGACGGGCGACCGCGTCGGGAAGCTGCCATTCGTCCTCGAGCTCGATGGCGAAGCCACGCTGGTAGCGCCTCGGCCGGGCGAGATGGCGGCCCGCCCGGATGATGCGCGGCATGTCGGCGCGATCGTCGAAACTACGGGTGTCGGTCGGGGAGCCGGCGTCGCGCAGCAGCAGCGCACCGACGGCGCGCTCGGTCTCGGCCTGCGCGATCGTCTCGTCCATCGGGATCTCGCCGTGCTGGCCCAGCCCCACATGGCAGTGGGCGTCGACCAGGCCGGGCAGGATCCACCCGCCATCCCCGGCGGCACCGAAGACCGTCTCCGCACCGGCCACCGGCTCGGCGCTGAGCCGACCATCGACGATCCACCACTCGACCGGTTCGCCGTCGGGCAGACCGCGACCGCGGACGTGCAACGGCGCCGCCATCAGTTCTTGGGGAACTTCAGCTTCGACAGATCGATGTCGGCAAGGCCCGGCGGAAGCTCGTCGAGACCCTTGGGCATGTTCGACAGGTCGGGGAATCCTGCGGGCATCCCCGGCATCCCGGCGCCAAGCGGATTGCGGTTCTTCGGCGGCGTGGGGCCTTTGCGCCCCTTCTTGCCCGCCTGCTTGTTCTTGCCCTTGCCCGCCTTGCGAGAGTTCTTGCGGCCGAACGGCATCCCCATCTGACCGGCCATCTGCGACATCATCTTGCGGGCGTCGAAGAACCGGTCGACCAGCTGGTTGACCTCCGAAACCGTCACACCGGAGCCGTTGGCGATGCGCAGCCTGCGCGAGGCGTTGATGATCTTCGGATCGGCACGCTCGGCCGGGGTCATGCCGCGGATGATGGCCTGCACGCGATCGAGCTGGCTGTCGTCGACCGCTGCCAGCGCGTCCTTCATCTGCCCTGCGCCGGGCAGCATGCCGAGCAGATTGCCGATCGGGCCCATCTTGCGGATCATCAGCATCTGCTCGAGGAAGTCCTCGAGCGTGAGCTCACCACTGCCGATCTTGGCGGCCGTCGCCTCGGCCTGTTCGGCGTCGAAATGCTGTTCGGCCGCCTCGATCAGACTCAGCACGTCGCCCATGCCGAGGATCCGGCTGGCCATCCGGTCGGGATGGAAGACGTCGAAGTCCTCGAGCTTCTCGCCGCTGGACGCGAACAGGATCGGCACGCCGGTGACTTCCCGGACCGACAGTGCGGCACCACCGCGGGCGTCGCCATCGAGTTTGGTCAGCACCACACCGGTGAAACCGACGCCCTCGCGGAACGCATCGGCCGTGGTGACGGCGTCCTGACCGATCATCGCGTCGAGCACGAACAGGGTCTCGTCGGGCGAGACGGCGTCGCGGATCGCCGCGGCCTGGCTCATCAGAGTCTCGTCGATACCCAACCGGCCCGCGGTGTCGACGATCACGACGTCGTAGTGCTTGGCCTTGGCCTCGGCCAGGCCGGCGGCAGCCACCGCGACGGGGTCGGCGGTGCCCTTCACCTCATCGGCGCCGGGCGCGGTGCCCGGGTGCGGCGCGAACACGTGCACGCCGGCCCGCTCGCCGACGATCTGCAGCTGGTTGACCGCGCCGGGGCGCTGCAGGTCGCACGCCACCAGAAGCGGGGTGTGCCCCTGAGCCTTCAGCCACTTCGCGAGCTTGCCGGCCAGCGTGGTCTTACCGGAGCCCTGCAGGCCGGCCAGCATGATGACCGTCGGAGGGGTCCGCGCGAACGCCAGCTGCCGCGTCTGGCCACCGAGGATGGTGATGAGCTCCTCGTTGACGATCTTGACGACCTGCTGGGCGGGATTCAGCGCGCCCGACACCTCGGCGCCCTTGGCGCGGTCCTTGATGTGCGAGACGAACTGGCGCACGACGGGCAGGGAGACGTCGGCTTCCAGCAGCGCCAACCGGATCTCGCGGGCGGTGGCATCGATGTCGGCATCGGTCAGCCGGCCCTTGCCCCGCAGGCCCGTCAGCGCACCGGTCAACCGGTCGGACAGGGATTCAAACACCTCGCCAGCCTAACGGTCCCGGCGACCGGGAGAGAACCGCGCTGACCTCTGGTCGCGCGCGGCGGCCAGCGGATACCGTGAGGGCCACCCGACAATCCCGCGGAGGCTCCGTGACAGCGATCGACGTCCCTCTCACCACCTCGCGCCCGGACTCCGGACCCTCCCGGGGTTCCACCACCCACATCAGCCAGTGCACGCTGTGCGAGGCGCACTGCGGCCTGCACGTCACCGTCACCGACGGCCAGGTCACCCGCATCGAGGGCAATCCCGACGACGTCCTGTCCCACGGCTACATCTGTCCCAAGGCCACCGCGATGGGCGGGCTGCACGACGACCCGGACCGCCTGCGCACCCCGCTGCGCCGGGTCGGCGACCGGTTCGAGCCGGTCGGCTGGGACGAGGCGTTCGCCGAGATCGGGCAGCGCCTGCGCGCGGTCCGCGCGAGCACCGGCAGCCGCTCGCTGGGCATGTACCTGGGAAACCCGGCGGCCCACAGCTCGGGGGCGGCGTACGGGTTCCTGCTGCGGCTGGCGCTGCGCACGCCCAACTTCTTCACCGCATCGTCGATCGACCAGATGCCCCACGAGTTCGCGGCGTGGAAGGTGTTCGGGTCCAACGCGCTGATCCCCGTCACCGACATCGACCGCACGCAGCGCTTGATGATCCTCGGAGCCAACCCGGCGGTGTCCAACGGATCGCTGTCCATCATGCCGGGCGCCAAACGACGGATCCGCGCCGTCCGCGAGCGCGGCGGCACCGTCGTCGTCGTGGACCCCCGCCGCACCGAGACTGCCCGCCTGGCCGACCAGCACGTCGCGGTGCGGCCCGGCGGCGACCTGTTCCTGTTGCTGGGGATGCTGCACGTGCTGCTCGCCGAAAAGCTCTGCGACACCCGCGCCATCGCCGCGCAGACCACCGGGATCGCCGAGCTCGCCGACCTCGTCGCCGACGCCACCCCGGAGGCGATGGCCCCCCGGGCGGGAATCCCCGCCGAGGTCATCCGCACGCTGGCCCGCGAGCACGCCGCCGCCGAGTCCGCGGCGATCTATGCGCGGATCGGCATCTGCCAGCAGCCGACGGGCACGCTGGTCAGCTGGCTGGTGATGGTCATCAACACCGTCACGGGCAACCTGGACCGCGCGGGCGGCACCATGTTCACCACCCCCGTGGCCGACGTGCCCCGCCTGGCCAAGCGCCTGCCTTTCCGGCCGGGTCGCTATACCGACCGGTCGGGCCGCTACGGGTCGTTCCGGTCGGAGCTGCCCGCCGTCATCATGGCCGACGAGATGCTGACCCCCGGTCCGGGCCAGATCCGGGCGATGATCACCTACGCGGGCAACCCGGTGTCGTCCATCCCCCAGCGCGGTCGGCTCGACGAGGCGCTGGCGTCGCTGGACCTGTATGTGGCGGTCGACATGTACGTCACCGAGACCACGCGCCACGCCCACTTCATCCTGCCGCCGGTGTCGCCGCTGGAACGCGAGGACGTCAGCCTGCTGACCCCGGTGTTCCAGGTGCGCAACGCCGTTCGCTACCAACACCGTTCGTTCGATCCGCCGCCCGGCTCCTTCGAGGACTGGGAGATCCTGACGCGGCTCGCCCTCGAGCTGTTGCCGGGGCCTGCGCGGAGAATGCTGACGCCGATACGCTCGCGGCTCGTCTCCGCCATCGATCCGCTGCGCGTGGCGGCTCTCGCCGTGGCGACCGGCCCGCACGGGCGGCTCCGCAGGGGCCGCGCCGGCATCACGATGCGGGACGTCCGCACGAGCCCGGGGGGTGTGGACCTCGGTCCGCTCCGCCCGCGCCTGCGCGAGGTGATCGCCACTGCCGACCGGCGGGTCCATCTGGCGCCATCGGAGTTCGTCGCCGCCGCCGGCGCGCATCTGCGCGACAGCGGCGGGCACGCCAGGGACAGCTCCGACGGCTTCGATCTTCAGCTGATCGGCCGCCGGCAGCTCAAGAGCAACAACTCATGGCTGCACAACGTGCCGACGATGACCGGCGGCAGCAACCGGTGCTCGGTGTTGATGCACCCGGATGACGCCGGCGCCCGCGGACTGGCCGACGGCGAGACCGTGCGCGTCGCCTCGGCTGTCGGACACATCGAGGTGCCGGTGGACATCACGGTGGACATCCGCGCGGGAACCGTTGCGGTGCCCCATGGTTGGGGCCACCGCGGCACCGGTTGGCGCCATGCGCGCACCTTGGCCGGCGCCAACGTCAATGCGCTGCACGATCCGGATCTGGTGGACGCGTTCACCGGTACCGCGGCCGTCAACGGCACCTGGGTGTCGGTCACCCCCGTCGACTAGCTGGCTTCTTCGACCGCCGCCGGGGGTGCGGGCAGCACCGCGAACAGGTCCCGTTCCAGCGTCTGCCGCACCGCGCTGTCCCCGCCGGCGGCGGGCAACACGATGCCGAAGGCGTCGACCACCGAGGATCCCAGCGTGCTGACCTTGGCCCAGGCGATGTCCGCGCCGGCGCGCTCGAACACCGCGGTCAGCATCGTCAGCAGGCCGGCCCGATCGGTGGTGCGCACCTCGACCACCGTGCGGCCGGGGGCGTCGCCGTCGTGCCAGAGCACCCGCGGAGGCGCTGCGGGGGCGTGCACGGGGACCGCGGCCCGCACCTCACCGGCGCGGCCCGGCGGCGCGGCGTCGGCACCCTTCTTCTCCAGCGTGCCGACCACGTCAAGATCACCGTCGAGGGCCAGGATCAGTTGCTGGCGCAGGAGTTCGGCGGCGGGCGGCGTACCGAAGTGCGGGGAGACGACGAAGGTGTTGATCGCCGAGCCTTCGTGACCGTTGACCGACGCCGAGTGCACCCGCAGCGAGTTCAGTGCGAGCACTCCGGCCGCCTTGGACAGCAGCCCACGGCGATCCGGCGCGATCATCGTGACGTGGTAGATGTGCGGGCTGTCAGCCGGTGCGAGCTCGACATGCACCCCAGGCTCGGCGGCCAGCGAGATGAACCGTGGCTCAACGGGATCGGGCTGCGGCAGCGGCTCCCCCGCCATCACCAGCCGGCAGCGTCTGACCAGGTCACCGATCAGGGAGGCCTTCCAGTCCCCCCACACCCCGGGTCCGGTGGCCAGCGAGTCGGCCTCGGCCAGCACGTGCAGCAGTTCCAGCACCACCAGGTCACCGCCGAGGGCGTCGACGACACCGGCGATCGTCGCGGGATCCTGTAGGTCGCGCCGGGTCGCGGTGTGCGGCAGCAGCAGGTGGTGGCGTACGACCCTGGCCAGGATCGCGATGTCGGACGGCCACAACCCCAGCCTGCTGCCGATCTGGCGGGCCAGTTCGGCGCCGATCACGCTGTGGTCCCCGCCGCGGCCCTTGCCGATGTCGTGGACCAGCGCGCCGAGCACCAGCAGATCGGGACGCGACACACGCGTGGTGAATGCGCTTGCGCGGGAGACGGTTTCGACGAGATGACGATCCACTGTCCAGATGTGGACGACATCGCGCGGCGGCAGGTCCCGGACGGCACCCCACTCCGGGAACAGCCGGCCCCACAGCCCGGTGCGGTCCAACGCCTCGATGGTGCCGACGGCCGACGGGCCCGCGGCGAGCATCACCAGCAGATCCTTGAGGGCCTGACGCGGCCACGGGGTCCGCAGTTCCGGGGCGGTTTCGACCAGCCGGCTCAGGGTGGAAGCGGCCATCGGCAGCCCGGTGGTCGCCGATGCGGCCGCCACCCGCAGGATCAGCCCGGGGTCCCGCTCGGGGCGGGCGTCGCGGGCCAGGATGACCTCACCGTTGAACTCGATGACGCCTTCGTCGAGGGGGCGGCGCACCGGTCTGCGCAGTGCGGCCAGCCCGCGGCGCGGCAGCGCGTTGCCCGCCGTCCGGATGCCGGCGTCGACGTAGTAGCTGACGGTGCGCGCCGCGTCGGAGAGCATGCGGGCCAGGTCGAACCGGTCCCCGATGCGCAACGACGCCCCGATCTCGTCGGCGTGCTGAGCGAGCAGCAGCTCCCGTCCGCGGCCGGCGACCCGGTGTAATTCGGTGCGCACGTTCAGAAGTGCGAGATGGGCTTCGCCGAGGGTCTCGGTGGGCGAGGCCAGCGACCGGCTCGGGTACACGTCGGCCAGCTGCGCGATCGCCAGCGCATTGAGCAGCTGCACGTCGCGCAGTCCGCCGCGGCCGCACTTGAGATCAGGTTCGGCACGGTGCGCGATCTGTCCGCTGCGCTGCCACCGGGCCCGGGTGTGCTCAACGAGTTCGTCGAAACGCGAGGCGATTCCGGTGCGCCACTGCCTGCGCGCCCCGCCGACCAGCAGGGCGGACAGATCGGCGTCACCGGCGATGTGGCGGGCCTCGAGCATCGCCAGACCGGCGGAGATGTCCTCGCCGGCCACGCGCAGCGCTTCGGGCACCGTGCGCACGCTGTGGTCGAGTCGAATGTTGGCGTCCCATAGGGGATACCACAGCAGCTCGGCGACCTCGCCCACGATGTCGGGAGGCATGTTGTCGTGCAGCAGCATCAGATCGAGATCGGAGTACGGCAGCACCTCCCCGCGGCCGAGGCCACCGGTGGCGACGATGGCGAACCCGCTGGTCGCCGTGATGCCGATGTCGGTCGCCTTGGTGTTGAGCCAGAAGTCGTAGAGGTCGAGTAGCGCATCACGCAGCGCGGCCGAGTCCAACCGGCCCCCGCCCGACCGCAGCTGCTCGACGGCAGCGGTGAGATCCGTTGCGGGGCACGACGAGCCCGCCGCCGGACGCTCCCATCGGGGAGCGCCGGCGGCGGATCGGGGTTTCTGTTCGCTCACGAGTTGTCCTCCCGGCACTTGACGATCCAGCGCTCACACGGCCCGAGTGCCGGGAGACGACTCTCCTTCTAGACGGCTCCGGTCAAAGGGCGTCGGCTCCCCGCTCGCCGGTGCGCACCCGGACCACGGTCTCGACGGGGCTCACCCACACCTTGCCGTCACCGATCTTCCCGGTGCGGGCGGCCTGGACGATGACATCGACGACCTTGTCGACGGCGGCGTCGTCGACGACGACCTCGACGCGGACCTTCGGCACGAAATCCACCGAGTATTCCGCGCCGCGGTACACCTCGGTGTGTCCCTTCTGACGACCGTAACCCTGAACCTCGCTGACGGTCATCCCGAGGATGCCCGTCTGTTCCAGTCCGGTCTTGACGTCTTCGAGCGTGAACGGCTTGACGATCGCAGTAATCAGCTTCATATCCCTTATCCCTCCACGCCGGGGTGACGACCGAGTGCCGAGCCCGCGCCGACCGAGGCGAAGTCGTAGGCGGTTTCAGCGTGCTCCGCTTCATCAGCGCCGGTGGATTCATCCTCCTCGTTGAGCCGCAGTCCGACGGTGTACTTCACTATCAAGGCCAAGATAGCTGTACCGATGGCCGAGTAGAGCAGAACCGCGCCCGCACCGACGGCCTGCCGCCACAACTGATCGACCCCGCCGCCGTAGAACAGGCCGGCGACGCCCGCGCCGGTCTCCGGCGCGGCGACCAGACCGATGAGCAGCGTGCCGACGATGCCGCCAACCAGGTGCACACCGACCACGTCGAGCGAGTCGTCGTATCCCAGTTTGTATTTCAGGCCGACCGCCAGGGCACACAGGGCACCGGCGACGACACCGACGACGAGCGCGCCGACCACGTTCACCGACGAGCACGACGGGGTGATCGCGACCAGGCCCGCCACGATGCCCGAGGCGGCGCCCAGCGAGGTCGCCTTACCGTCGCGGATCCGCTCGGTGAGCAGCCATGCCAGCATCGCCGCAGCGGTCGCCACGGTGGTGGTGACGAACGTCGAACCGGCCAGCCCACCCGAGGAGGTCGCCGACCCGGCGTTGAAGCCGTACCAGCCGAACCACAGCAGGCCGGCGCCGAGCATCACGAACGGCAGGTTGTGCGGCCGCATCGGCGTGCCCGGCCAGCCGCGGCGCTTGCCGAGGATGATCGCCAGCACCAGGCCCGCGGTACCGGCGTTGATGTGCACGGCGGTACCGCCGGCGAAGTCGACGGCGGCGAGCTTGTTGGCGATCCAGCCGCCGGTCTCCGCGGTCACGCCGTCGAACGAGAACACCCAGTGAGCGACCGGGAAGTACACGACGGTCACCCACAGCGCGGTGAACAGCAACCAGCCGCCGAACTTGATGCGGTCGGCGACCGCACCCGAGATCAGCGCGACCGTGATGATCGCGAACATCAACTGGAAGGCGATGAAGACCGTCGCCGGCAGCGTGCCGACCAGCGGGATGTTGACGGCGTCGACGGCTTCGACCCCCGCCGCCGGATCGGCGACGACCGCCTCCGCGGCATTGCCGCCGATCAGACCTTTGAGGCCGAAGAACTGTGTCGGGTCACCGAACAGGTTGTTGACGTCGTTGCCGAAGGCCAGCGAGTAGCCGTAGAGCACCCACAGCACGGTGACGACACCCATGGCCGAGATGCTCATCATGATCATGTTGAGCACGCTCTTGGCCCGCACCATGCCGCCGTAGAAAAACGCCAGGCCGGGTGTCATCAGCAATACCAGCGCGGCGCTTGCGAGCATCCACGCGGTATCACCGGTGTCCGGTATACCCATCGTCGGGAATTGGTCCACTCGCAGATTCCTCCTTCGACATGCCACAGCCGCGGGATGACGACCGTTGACCTGGGCATGACAATGCGCAGTGGTTGTTTCGCCGATGACGCACTGGTGTTTCGCTCGTGTGAACGGATCACCTGGTGACGTTTCGCTGCTGTTACATCACGCGTTTCGCAGCGGGGAGAGGCCGCGCGGGAGGCTAGCCGAGCAGCGCGTCGACGAACGCCGCGGGCTCGAACGGCGCGAGATCGTCGGGTCCCTCGCCGAGGCCGACGAGCTTCACGGGGACGCCGAGTTCCTGCTGGACGCGGAAAACGATGCCGCCCCTGGCGGTGCCGTCGAGCTTGGTCAGCACGACCCCGGTGATGTCGACGACCTCGGCGAACACCCGGGCCTGGGGCAGGCTGTTCTGACCGATCGTCGCGTCGAGCACGAGCAGGACCTCGTCGACGGCCGCCCGACGGCCCACCACGCGCTTGACCTTGCCGAGTTCGTCCATCAGGCCGGTCTTGGTGTGCAGCCGGCCCGCGGTGTCGATCACCACGACGTCAGCGCCCGACGCGATGCCGGTGTCGACCGCGTCGAAGGCCACCGATGCGGGGTCGGCGCCCTCGGCACCGCGCACCACCTGCGCGCCGACGCGCGATGCCCAGGTCTGCAGCTGATCGGCGGCCGCGGCCCGAAAGGTGTCCGCGGCGCCGAGGACCACCCGGCGGCCGTCGGCGACCAGCACCCGGGCCAGCTTGCCGACCGTCGTGGTCTTGCCGGTGCCGTTGACGCCGACGACCAGCAGCACCGAGGGCTTGTCCTCGTGCGGCAACGCCCTGATGGAGCGGTCCAGGTCGGTCTGCAACTCGGCGATCAGGACGTCGCGCAGCACGGCGCGCGCGTCGGCCTCGGTGCGCACGGTGCTGCTGGCCATGCGCGTGCGCAGCGCGGCGACCACCGACTCGGTCACGACCGGCCCCAGGTCGGCGATCAGCAGGGTGTCCTCGATCTCCTCCCAGGACTCCTCGTCGAGGTCGCCGCCGCCGAGCAGGCCCAGCATGCTGCGGCCCAGCGTGTTCTGCGATTTCGCCAGGCGGCCGCGCAGCCGGTCGAGCCGGCCCTCGGTGGGCGCGATGGACTCGAGGTCGGGGGCCACCGGCGCCGCAGGAGCTTCCGGCGCTGCGGGGGCCACCGGCGCCGCAGGAGCTTCCGGCCCTGCGGGTGCCACCGGCGCTTCTGGCGCCTCCGGCGGGGGGGCTTGGGGTGCTTCGGGCGCAGGTTTGTCCACCGTCGGGGCGGGAAGGGTGTCAGGCAGCCTGACGTCGGCGATGGGACGCTTCGGGGCGTCGCGCGGGATGGTGGCATCATCGCCGACGGCGGGCAACCCGGTGGTGTCGATGCGCTCGGGCGTCTTCGGCGGGCGCGGGGGCGCCTCGGTGGGCGCCGACGCCGAGAACGTGATCCCTGACGCGGCTTTGTAGCCGCCGGATCGATCGACAGGAGTGGCAGTGTCTGGAGCCGAGAGACTGATGCGGCGCCGGCGGTACCGCACCAGCCCGACGACGAGTGCAACGACCAGCAGGACGGC
Source organism: Mycolicibacterium psychrotolerans (assembly GCF_010729305.1). Lineage (NCBI taxonomy): Bacteria > Bacillati > Actinomycetota > Actinomycetes > Mycobacteriales > Mycobacteriaceae > Mycobacterium > Mycolicibacterium psychrotolerans. The sequence continues at coordinate 4,598,494 of NZ_AP022574.1, forward strand.
GATGACCGCGATGGCGATCCAGAGACCCTCACTCACCCGGCCATTGTCTCAGGGGCCTCGAGCGAGTCACAGCCGGTGAGCTTCGACCCCGGCTCGGCCCTGCAGCACCGCAAGCGGCGCCACATCGACGTGTGCCTGACCGAGCCCGTCGACTACCAGACGCTGACCACCGGTTTCGAGCGCTACCGGCTCCCCTACAACGCGCTCACCCAGACGGATCTGCGGCGCATCGACCTGGGTACCGAGTTCCTCGGCAGCAGGCTGCGGGCGCCGGTGCTGATCGGCGCGATGACCGGCGGCGCGCAGCTGTCGGGGATCATCAACCGGAACCTGGCTGCCGCGGCCCAGCAACTGGGTCTGGGGATGATGCTCGGCTCGCAACGCGTGATGATCGACGACGAGTCGGCGGCGGCGAGCTTCGCGGTCCGCGAGATCGCGCCCGACGTTCTGGTCGTCGGCAACATCGGGCTGGCGCAGGTGTCGACGGCGATCGTGCCCGGACTCGCCGCCGCACTGCGCCGCGTCGGCGCCGACGCCGTGGCGGTGCACACCAATCCGCTGCAGGAGGCGATGCAGCATCGCGGGGACACCGACTTCTCCGGCTCGCTGCACCGGCTGACAGAACTGGTCGACGCGCTCGGATATCCGGTGATGCTCAAGGAGGTCGGCCACGGCATCGGTGCGGCGGCAGCCGCCCAGCTGGTCGGCTGTCCGATCGCCGCGGTCGACGTGGCAGGCGCGGGTGGCACCTCATGGGCCCGCATCGAGCAGTTCGTGCGCTACGGCGAGGTGCGCCACGCCGCGCTGGCCGAATGGGGCATCCCGACCGCGCAGGCGCTGACCGAGGTGCGCGCGATCCTCCCCGACATGCCGCTGGTGGCCTCGGGCGGTATCCGCACCGGGATGGACGCGGCCAAAGCACTGGCGATGGGCGCCCAGGTGGTCGCGATAGCCCGGCCGCTGCTGGCGCCGGCGATCGAATCGGTTGCCGCCGTGGTGGATTGGCTGCAAGTCTTCCTCGAAGAGCTGGTGATCTGCCTGCACGGCTGCGGTGCGCAGGATCTCGCCGCGCTGCGCGCAGGCGGCGTCGTCCCCTCGGCCTGACCCGACCCCTCTTCGCCCAAACCAACGTTCGGGCGCGAAAGTACGGGTGGAATTGGCCAGAACGTCGATCTCGACGCCGGTCAGGACGGGCTGGCGACCAGTTCCTGTCCGCGCATCCGCTGGGAGATCACCGTGGTGATGCCGTCGCCGCGCATGGTCACGCCGTAGAGCGCGTCAGCGATCTCCATCGTCGGCTTCTGGTGGGTGATGACGATCAACTGCGAAACCTCGCGCAACTGCTCGAACAGGCTGATCAGCCGCCGCAGGTTGACGTCGTCGAGGGCGGCCTCCACCTCGTCCATCACGTAGAACGGCGACGGGCGGGCGCGGAAGATCGCGACCAGCATCGCCACGGCCGTCAGCGACTTCTCGCCGCCGGACAGCAGCGACAGACGCTTGATCTTCTTGCCCGGCGGCCGGGCCTCGACCTCGATGCCGGTGGTCAGCATGTCGCTGGGGTCGGTCAGCAGCAACCGGCCCTCGCCACCGGGGAACAACGTCGAAAACACCTGCGAGAACTCACGTTCGACGTCGGCATAGGCTTCGGTGAACACCTGCAGGATGCGGGCGTCGACGTCGGCGACCACGTCGAGCAGGTCCTTGCGGGCAGCCTTGACGTCCTCGAGCTGGGTGGACAGGAAGTTGTAGCGCTCCTCCAGCGCCGCGAACTCCTCGAGCGCGAGGGGATTGACCCGGCCCAGTTCGGCCAGCTCGCGCTCGGCCCGCTTGGCGCGCCGCTCCTGGGTGGGCCGGTCATAGGGCATCGGCGCGGGCGCGGTCACCTGCTCCCCGCGTTCGCGCGCCTGCTCGTACTCGGCCATCTCGAGATCCGTGGGCGGCAGCGGCACGCCCGGCCCGTACTCGGCGACGAGGTCGGCCACCGCCATGCCGAACTGCTCGAGGACCTGCTGCTCGAGCTGCTCGATCCGCAGCGCCGCCTGTGCCTTGGCGACCTCGTCGCGGTGCAGTGCGTCGGTCAGCGCGGCGATCCGGGTGGTGAGCTCGGTGACCTCCTCGCGGGCCCTGGTCAACTCCGCGGCCCGCACCTGACGCTCGGCGGCGATCTCGTCACGGATCCGCGATCCGACGGTCACCGCGACGCTCAGCCGCTTCGCGACCAGCCGACCGGACTCGGCAACCGCCTCGGCCACCGCTGCGGCGCGCACCCGCGCCTCGCGGGCCTGCCGGGCCCGGATCCGGGCCTCCCGTTCGGCGGCCGCCGCTCGGCGCAGCGAATCAGCCCGTCCGCGAACGGCATTGGCGCGCTCCTCGGCGGTACGCACAGACAGGCGCGCCTCGACCTCGGCGGACCGCGCGGCCTCGGCGGCGGCGGTCGACTCCTGCCGGTCGACGGGCTCTGCCTCGAACATCGGCTCCTGCTGGGCGTTGTGCAGCCGCTGTTCGAGTTCGCCGAGTTCGGCGACGGTGCGGTTGCGGCCGGCCTCGAGGTCGTCGCGTTGGGTGATCAGCCGCTGCCACTCGTCGTCGGCGGCGCGGGCGTCCTGCCCCAGCCGCCCGAGCTGCTCGTAGATCGCCGAGATGGCCGAGTCGGATTCGTTGAGGGCGGCCAGCGCCTGTTCGGCGGCGTCCTGACGGCTCGTCTGCTCGGCCAGCGCGCCGGCCAGCGCCGCCGAGAGTTCGGCGGTCTGCCGTTCGGCAGCCACCAACTCGGCGCGCGCCTTGTCGACCTCGGACTGGATCTCCAGCGTGCTCGGCTTGCGATCCGAGCCGCCACTGACCCAGCCCGCACCGACGAGATCGCCGTCGGCGGTGACGGCTCGCAGATCTGGTTGTGTGGCAACGAATTCCAGTGCGGCAGCGAGGTCGTCGACGACCGCCACCCCGGCCAGCATCGCGGTCACCGCACCCTGCAAGCGCGGCGCGGGGTCGACCACGTCGAGTGCCCACAGCGCTCCGGCGGGCAACTGTGCCGTCGCACCGGCGGGCGTCACCGGCCAGTCCCCCAGCACCAGGGCGGCCCGTCCGCCGTCGGACTCCTTGAGCGCGGCCAAGGCGTCGCGCGCGGCGGTGACGTCTTCGGCGGCCAGCGCGTCAGCGGCCGCGCCGAGCACGGCCGCGATCGCCGCTTCATGGCCGGGCCGCACCTTGACCAGGGCTGCAACCGAGCCGAAAAGTCCTGCGCCACTGCGGTTCTGCTGCAACCAGGCGGCACCGTCCTTGCGGTCCAGGCCGACCGAGAGTGCATCGATGCGGGCCTGCAGCGACGCGACCTGCCGTTCGCCTGCGCGTTCGGCGGCCTGCAGTTCGGCGACGCGTTCGTCGGCCAACCGCAGCGCGGCGACGGTCCGGTCGTGGTGCTCGTCGAGGCCGACCTCGCCCGCGTCGAGCTCTCCGACGCGCGCCTGCACCGTCTCGAACTCCGCTTGCGTCTGCTGAGCGCGCGCGGCCGCTTCGTCGATGCCCGCGCTCAGGCGCGCGACCGTCTCGTCGATCGACTCGACGCGGGTGCGCATGGTGTCGACCTGCCCGGCCAGCCGTGCCAGACCCTCTCTGCGGTCGGCCTCGGCCCGGGCGGCCGCCATGTGGGCGCGTTCGGCTTCGGCGGCGACCTGCTCACGTTCGGCGAGCTCGGCGCGGGTGGACTCGAGTCGGGCCCGCGACTCCTCGAGTTCCTCGAGCAGCAGCCGTTCCTGCTCGGCCACCTCGTCGGCCTGCGCGTCGAGGGCGTCGGGATCGGGGCCGCTGGACGCGGTCGGCTCGGCATCGAGGTGCTGGGCGCGCTCGGTGGCGATGCGCACGGTCGCGCCCACCCGTTCGGCCAGCGCCGAGAGCCGGAACCACCGCTGTTGCGCCGCATCGGCCCGCTCGCTGAGCTCGGTCACGGCGGCCTCGTGCGCGTCGAGTTCGAGCGTGCGCGTCTCGAGTCGGCGAGTCAGTTCGTCGTGTTCGCGGCGCAGCGTCGTCTCGGCCTGATCGGTGTCGTCGAACTCAGCCTTGCGGGTCACCAGATCGTCGGCGGCCAGGCGCAGCCGCGCGTCGCGCAGGTCGGCCTGGATGGTCTGGGCGCGACGGGCCATCTCGGCCTGGCGGCCCAGTGGCTTGAGCTGACGGCGCAGTTCGGTCGTCAGGTCGGTCAGCCGCGCCAGGTTGGCGGCCATCGAGTCGAGCTTGCGAACCGCCTTTTCCTTGCGCCTGCGGTGCTTGAGGACGCCCGCCGCCTCCTCGATGAACGCGCGCCGGTCCTCCGGCCGCGACTCCAGGATCTCCGAGAGCTTGCCCTGGCCGACGATCACGTGCATCTCGCGGCCGATGCCCGAGTCGGACAGCAGCTCCTGCACATCCATCAAACGGCAACTGCTGCCGTTGATCTCGTACTCACCGGCGCCGTCGCGGAACATCCGCCGAGTGATCGAGACCTCGGAGTACTCGATCGGCAGCGCGTTGTCGGAGTTGTCGATCGTCAGCGTCACCTCGGCGCGGCCGAGCGGCGCCCGCGAGGACGTACCGGCGAAGATGACGTCCTCCATCTTGCCGCCGCGCAGCGTCTTGGCGCCCTGCTCGCCCATCACCCAGGTCAGCGCGTCGACGACGTTGGACTTGCCCGAGCCGTTGGGGCCCACGACGCACGTGATGCCGGGCTCGAAGCGCAGAGTCGTCGGCGAGGCGAAGGACTTGAAGCCCTTCAGCGTCAGACTCTTCAGATGCATGACGCGTTACCCTACCGCCGGGAGGCTCAGCGCTCGGTGAAGCCCGAGAGCGCGTCGGCCGCGGCGGACCAGTCGGCGATGACCTTGTCGACGTGACCCGGGGTGACTCCGCCTTCGAGCAGGTCAAGCAGCTTTTGGCAGGCGTCGCGGGTACCCTGCGCGACCACTTGGACGCGGCCGTCGGGTTTGTTCGCCGCGAAGCCCGTCAGCCCGAGTTCGAGCGCACGCGACCGCGTCCACCAGCGGAAACCCACCCCCTGCACGTGGCCGTGCACCCATGCGGTGAGCCGGACCTCACTCTCGCCCAACATCTTTCACCTCAAACGTCACTTCAGTACCATCCTTCAACGTCCGTCCCACTGTGCACACCTGGTCGATGGCGCGCTCCACCACGGTCCGCAACCGGGTGAGCTCCTCGGGCGACAGAGCCGACAGGTCCAGTTCGAGCGACTCCTCGAGCAGCGGGTAGCGCTCCTGCTCGCGGTCGGCCGCCCCGGCGACCCGGATCGTCGCTCGGTAGTCGTCGCCCAGGCGGCGGCGCAGCGGCTGATCGCTGCTCAGGCCACTGCATCCGGCCAGGGCGATCTTCATCAGCTCGCCCGGGGTGAAGACGGCCTCGACGTCTTCGGAGCCGATGAGGACTTCCGCGCCGCGCGTGCTGCGTCCCGTGTAGCGCCGCACGCCTGTGCGCTCCACCCAGAGTTCGGTCATGCCCACATCTTCGCCCAGACCGACATTTGGGCGCGAAAAGGCCCGCTTTTCGCACCCAAATGTCGGTTTGGGCTTATGAGACTCACCGGACGCGGGGGCGGGGTTGGCAGCGCGGGCAGTAGAACGACGAGCGGTTCATGAACTTCTCCCGCCGCATGATCGCCCCGCAGCGCCGGCACGGTTCGCCCTCGCGACCGTAGGCGTCCAGCGACCGGTCGAAGTACCCGGACTCGCCGTTGACGTTCACATAGAGCGAGTCGAACGACGTGCCGCCCTGCCCGAGCGCATCGGTCATCACCGCGGCGGCGGCGTCGAGCAGCTCAGCCAGCTTGGCCTTGGACAGCCCCGAGGCCAACCGGGCCCCGTTGACCTTGGCCCGCCACAGCGCCTCGTCGGCGTAGATGTTGCCGATGCCGGACACCACCGTCTGATCCAGCAGCTGGCGCTTGATCTCGGAGTGCTTGCGCCGCAACACCGTCACCACACCGTCACGATCGAAGTGCGGGTCCAGCGGGTCCCTGGCGATGTGCGCGACGGGCACCGGCACCTCGGCGCCGTCGATCGTGACCGTGTCGGTGATCATCCACCCGCCGAACGTGCGCTGGTCGACGAAGCTCAGCGTGGTCCCGTCGTCGAGCAGCGCGGCGATGCGCAGATGGTTCTCGTTCGGCACCGGGCCCAGCAGCATCTGCCCGCTCATACCGAGGTGCACCACCAGGGCCGACCCGTCGGACAGCTCGAGCCACAAGTACTTTCCCCGCCGACCCGTCCCGGTGATCGTCATCTCGAGCAGACGGGCGGTCAGATCCGCCGGGCCCGCTTCGTGGCGGCGCACCGCGCGCGGATGGTGCACGCGCACCGCGGTGATGGTCCGGCCCGCGACATGCTGGTGCAGTCCCCGCCGGACCACCTCGACTTCGGGGAGCTCAGGCATTCCGCTCAGTCATCGGTCAGGGTGTTCCACGCAGCCGCAGCGGCCTTGAGTTCGGCTTCCTTCTTCGTCTTGCCGACACCGGTGCCGTATTCGCGCTCGGCGATCACCACCGAGGCGGTGAACTCCTTGTCGTGGTCCGGCCCGGTGGAGGTGACGGTGTAGGCCGGCGCACCGAGCCCGCGCGAGGCCGTCAACTCCTGCAGACTGCTCTTCCAGTCCAAGCCCGCTCCGAGAGTCGGTGCGGTGTCCAGCAATTCGCCGAACAACCGGAGGATCACCTCCCGGGCGACCGCGGCTCCGTGCGCGAGATAGATGGCGCCGAGCAGGGATTCGACACCATCGGCGAGAATGCTGGATTTGTCGGCGCCGCCGGAGTTCTCCTCGCCCTTGCCCAGCAGCAGATAGCTGCCCAGCCCCTTGTCCGAGAGCCGGCGCCCGACATCGGCCAGCGCCTGGGTGTTGACGATGCTCGCCCGCAGCTTGGCCAGATCGCCCTCGGAGCGCTCCGGATGACGGTGGTAGAGCTCCTCGGTGATCGTCAGCCCGAGCACCGAGTCCCCGAGGAACTCGAGGCGTTCGTTGGTGGGCAGCCCGCCGTTCTCGTAGGAGTAGCTGCGGTGCGTGAGCGCGATCGTGAGCAGTTCTGCGGGCAGCTCGACGCCGAGCGCCTCGAGGAGGGGCTGGCGATCGCCCGTCACGACTCGTCTCCGGGCTGCTCGCGAAGCTGCGCGAGCTTGGCCCATCGGGGATCGATCTGCTCATGGTGGTGTCCGGGCTCGGCGTCATCCATCCGCACGCCGCACTCGGGACACAGTCCGGCGCAGTCGGGGGTGCACACCGGCGAGAACGGCAGCGCCAGCCCGATGGCGTCGATGACCGGCTGCTCGAGGTCGACGGCGTCGGTGCCGCCGTCGCGGCCGACCCGGGGCACCTCGTCCTCGTCGGTCGTCGCCTCGGTCGTGCTGTCGGGGTAGGCGAACAGCTCGGTCAGGTCGATCTCCACGTCGCCGGACACCGGCCGCAGGCACCGCGCGCACTCACCTTCGGTGGGCGCCGACACGCTGCCCGTGACGAGGACGCCTTCCGAGACCGATTCCAGCCGGAGATCGAGGTGCATGGGCGCGCCCTGCGGCACGGCGATCAAATCCAGGCCGATCCGCGCCGGGCTGGGCACGGTGTCGTCGACGGTGATCATCGAGCCGGGCCGCCTGCCGAGCCGGGAGATGTCGATGACCAGCGGCGACCGTGACCCCCGGCGCGCCGCGGCGTTAACGCGCGTCGCCATGGTCGTATCGTACGGCGGGCCTGACGGCGCCCGTGCGCCGCCTGTGCCGCCTGTGCCGCCGCCGGTCGCTAGCGGGCCGCGTAGTCGTGGGTGCCGGCGGCGGTCCGCAGCTGGTGACGGCCGCGGCCGACGGAGCGGATGGTGCCGTTGAGGAAGTCCTCGAATTCGGCGAGTTTGCTGTCGACGTAGATGTCGCACTCGCCGCGGAGCCGGTCGGCCTCAGCGTGGGCGGAGTCGATCATCCGGGTGGCCTCGGCGGTGGCGGTCGCGACGATCTCGGTCTGCGACACCAGCCGCTGCTGCTCCTTGATGCCTTCCTGAACGGCCTTCTCGTAGGCGAGGTTGCCGCTCTCGAGCAACCGGTCGGCCTCGGACTTGGCCCGTCCGGTGCTGGCTTCGTACTCCCGCTTGGCGGTCGCGGAGATGCGGGCCGCCTCTTCCCGGGCCTCGCCGACCATGCGCTCGCTGTGCTGGCGGGCCTCGGCGACCATGCGGTCGGCCTGTGCCTTCGCGTCGGCGAGCAGCCGGTCAGCCTCGGCGCGGGCGTGGTTGACCATCGAGTCGGCTTCTGCATTGGCCGTCGACACGGTGGATTCGGCGTGGTCCTTGGCCTCGCGGAGCAGCGTGTCCCGGGCGTCGAGCACGTCCTGGGCGTCGTCGAGCTCGCCGGGGATCGCATCCTTGATGTCGTCGATCAGCTCCAGGACATCGCCGCGGGGAACCACGCATCCGGCCGTCATCGGCACGCCGCGGGCTTCTTCGACGATCGCGCCCAGTTCGTCGAGCGCTTCAAAAACTCGGTACACGGCGGCACCCCTTCAGGCGTAGTTGTTAGTGACCAGTGTGCCTGGTGTTACGCCTGTGACTGAGTTGCCCGCGCCGGTGTGTCGCGGTTGCGTGCGTGGGTCAGCGCAGCGCGGCGCTGATGGCGTCGCGGGCGCGGTCCAGCATGGAGGCGAACGGACCCACGGCGAAGTTCAATTTGGCCGACTCGACCCCGGGATGCGGGCGCGTGGGGGCGATCGCCTCGGCGGCCCGCACCGCCGCGGCGAGGCTTTTGAGCTCGTTCTCGTCGAGATCGCGCTTGAGTTTGGTGAACTCCTCGGTCTCCTCGCGCTCGGCGTGCTCGAGCACCGCCTCACGGAACGCGGTCAGTTCGGTGATGAACTCGTCGGAGCCGACGTCCATCGACTCCAGCTTGCTCAGTTGCTCCTTGGCCTCGTGCTCCTCGCGCAGGCGGGCGTCGACGACCTCGTCGCCGGCCGCACCGTCGTTGCGGGCCCGGGGGTGCACGACCATCTCCTCGGCCGTCTCGTGCACCGCGAGGAGCTGGCGGAGCTCGATGAACGCCTCCTCGCGGGCTTTCGTCCCGGAGGCTCCGAGCACCTCCTCGAACAGGTCCTTGATCAGATTGTGCTGGTCACGCAGGAACGCGACGACGTCGTCGGTCGATTGCACGAATGTCTCAACCACGGCAGTACCTCCGTCGGGGCGGGATGGGTGATGTGCGGCGCGGGGCTGTCGCACCTGCGTGTTACCTACCCGCCGACGGACGGCTCAACCGCGCAGCTTGGCTTGCAACCGGGCGTTGACGGCGGCGGGCAGCAGCTCGGACACGTCGCCGCCCAGTGTGGCGACCTCCTTGGCCAGCGACGACGACACGAACGAGTACTGCGGCGTGGTGGCGACGAAGAACGTGTCGACACCGGCGATGTGCTTGTTCATCTGCGCCATCTGCAGCTCGTACTCGAAATCGGTGCCTGTGCGCAGACCCTTGACGATGGCGGTGAGGCCGCGATTCTTGACGAAGTCCACGACCAGGCCCTGACCGGACTCCACCCGCAGATTCGGCAGATGGCCGGTGGACTCCACGATCATCTCGATGCGCTCGTCGAGGTCGAACATGCCCTTCTTGGCCGGGTTGACCAGAATCGCGACCACGACCTCGTCGAACTGGGCGGCAGCGCGCTCGAAGATGTCGATGTGCCCCAGCGTCACCGGATCGAAGGATCCCGGGCACACCGCTCCGCTCATGGAGGTCGACGCTAGCAGCGGCAACCGGCCGTCAGGCGCGCTGGGCGAGCTCGACACGTGTGTCGCCATAGCGGCGGGCCTTCCACGCGATCCACCCGTCGGGCCAGTCGATCTGCGGGACCGACGTGGGCCGCTCGACGACGACGACCGACCCGTCGGCCACCCAACCGTGGTCGGCCAGCGCGGCGACGAGGCCAGTCACCTCCCCGGTGGTGACCGCGTACGGCGGGTCGGCGAGCACCAGGTCCGCCGGTGCGCCGGCCGCTCCGGCGACGACGGCGGCCACCGGTGCGCGGCGCACGGTCGCCCCCCGCGCACCCAGCGAGGCGATGTTGCGTTCGATCACCGCGGCGGCTCGCGCATCGGATTCGACGAACAGCGCCGAGCGGGCCCCGCGCGACAGCGCCTCCAGCCCGAGTGCTCCCGATCCGGCATAGAGGTCGACGACGTCGATGCCGGTGAAGTCGATGCGCACCGCCAGCAGGTTGAACAACGACTCCCGCACCCGGTCGGTGGTGGGGCGGGTGCCGTGCTGGGGCACCGCGATGCGGCGCCCCCCGAACTCGCCGGCGATGATGCGGCTCAGGTGACGACCACCAGCAGGTCCCCGCCCTCGACCTGTGCCGTGGCCGACACCGCCACCCGGGTCACCGCGCCCGCCTTGGGCGCGGTGATGGCGGCTTCCATCTTCATCGCCTCGATCGTCGCGATCGTCTGGCCGGCCTCGACGGTGTCGCCCTCGGCGACGTTGACCGTGACCACGCCGGCGAACGGCGCCGCGACGTGGTCGGCGTTGGTGCGGTCGGCCTTCTCGGCGGCGGGCACATCGCTGGCGACGCTGCGGTCACGGACCACGACCGGGCGCAGCTGGCCGTTGATGATGCACATGACCGTGCGCATACCCCGCTCGTCGGGATCGGAAATGGCCTCCATCCCGATCAGCAACTCCACCCCCCGCTCGAGCGTGACGCGGTGCTCGTCGCCGTGACGCAGGCCGTAGAAGAACTGGTTGGCCGACAGACTGGAGGTGTCGCCGTACACCTCACGGTGTGCCTCGTACTCCTTCGTCGGGCCCGGGAACAGCAGCCGGTTCAACGTCGCCTGCCGGGCGGGCCCGGCCTGCGTGAGGGCCTGCTCGTCCTCCTCGCTCAACGGGGTCGACGGCTTGGCCGGGGCGCGCCCGGCCAGCGCCTTGGTGCGCAGCGGTTCCGGCCAGCCGCCCGGCGGATCGCCGAGCTCACCACGCAGGAACCCGATCACCGAGTCGGGGATGTCGAATTTGTCCGGCTCGGCGGCGAACTCGTCGGCGGTGATGCCGGCACCGACCAGGGCCAGGGCCAGATCGCCGACCACCTTCGACGACGGGGTCACCTTGACCAGCCGGCCCAGGATCCGGTCGGCGCCCGCGTAGGCGGCCTCGATCGCCTCGAAGCGGTCCCCGAGCCCCAGCGCGATGGCCTGCTGGCGCAGGTTCGACAACTGGCCCCCGGGGATCTCGTGGGTGTACACGCGCCCGCTTGGCGTGGTGGGGCCGGACTTGGCGACGTCGAAGGGCGAGTAGACCTTTCGCAGCGCCTCCCAGTAGGGCTCCAGATCGCACACCGCCGACAGCGACAGGCCGCTGTCGTACTCGGTGTGGGCGGTGGCCGCGACGATGGAGCTCAACGCCGGCTGGCTGGTGGTGCCCGCCAGGGGCGCCGACGCCCCGTCGACCGCATTGGCCCCGGCCTGCCAGGCGGCCAGATAGGTGGCCAGCTGCCCGCCCGGGGTGTCATGGGTGTGCACGTGCACCGGCAGGTCGAATCTGCTGCGCAGCGCACCGACCAGTGTCGCCGCGGCCTGCGGGCGCAGCAGGCCGGCCATGTCCTTGATCGCGAGCACGTGCGCACCGGCGTCGACGATCTGCTCGGCCAGCTTGAGGTAGTAGTCGAGCGTGTAGAGGTTCTCCCCCGGATCCGACAGGTCCCCGGTGTAGCTCATCGCGACTTCGGCGACGGCCGTTCCGGTTTCGCGCACCGCGTCGATCGCGGGCCGCATCGAGTCGACGTTGTTGAGCGCGTCGAAGATCCGGTAGATGTCGATGCCGGTCGCCGTGGCCTCCTGCACGAAGGCGTGCGTCACCGACTCCGGGTAGGGCGTGTACCCCACCGTGTTGCGCCCGCGCAGCAGCATCTGCAGGCAGATGTTGGGCACCGCCTCGCGCAGCGCGGCCAGCCGCTCCCACGGATCTTCCTTCAGAAAGCGCAGTGCCACATCGTAAGTGGCGCCACCCCAGCATTCGATCGAGAGCAACTGCGGGGTCAGCCGGGCGATGTAGGGCGCCACCATCAGCAGCCCCGAGGTGCGGATGCGGGTGGCCAGCAGCGACTGATGGGCATCGCGGAACGTGGTGTCGGTGACGCCCACCGACTTCGATTCGCGCATCCACCGGGCGAACGCCTCGGGTCCGACCTCGGTGAGCAGGTGCTTGCTGCCGCGCGGCGGCATCGTGTCGAGATCGATCTGCGGCAGCTTGTCGTGCGGGTACACCGTCGAGGTTCTGGGCCCGTGCGGCTGGTTGACCGTCACGTCGGCGAGGTAGTTCAGGATCTTGGTGCCGCGGTCGGCGGGCGATCGCGCGGTCAGCAGGTAGGGCCGGTCGTCGATGAACGAGGTGTTGACCCGCCCCGCACGGAAATCCGGATCGTCGATCACCGCCTGCAGGAACGGGATGTTGGTCGACACCCCGCGGACCCGGAACTCGGCCAGCGCCCGGTGCGCCCGGGCCACCGCGGTGTCGAAATCCCTTCCGCGACAGGTCAGTTTGACCAGCATGGAGTCGAAGTGGGCACCGATCTCGGCGCCCAGGTGCGCGCCGCCGTCGAGGCGGATGCCCGCCCCGCCCGGCGACCGGTAGGCGGTGATCCTGCCCGAGTCGGGCCGGAAACCGTTGGCCGGATCCTCGGTGGTGATCCGGCACTGCAGCGCGAAACCCCTTGGCGCGGTCAGCATGTCCTGGCTCAGTCCCAGATCGGCCAGCGTCTCGCCCGACGCGATGCGCAGCTGGCTGGCCACCAGGTCCACATCGGTGATCTCCTCGGTGACCGTGTGCTCGACCTGGATACGCGGGTTGCATTCGATGAACACGTGATGGCCGCGCTCGTCGAGCAGGAATTCGACGGTCCCGGCGCAGGAGTAGCCGATCTCGCGCGCGTAGGCGACCGCGTCGTCACAGATGCGTTGCCGGAGCTCCGGGGGCATGTTCGGCGCGGGCGCCAGCTCGATCACCTTCTGGTGACGACGCTGAACGCTGCAGTCCCGCTCGAACAGGTGCATGACGTGGCCGTCGGTGTCCGCGAGGATCTGCACCTCGATATGGCGGGGGTTGAGAACCGCCTGCTCGAGGTACACGGTCGGATCGCCGAACGCCGACTCCGCTTCCCGGCTGGCGGCCTCGATCGCCTCGGGCAACGCGGCGGGATCGGTGACCCGGCGCATGCCGCGGCCGCCGCCCCCGGAGACGGCCTTGACGAACAGCGGAAACTCCAGGTCGCGCGCGGCGGCGACCAGCTCGTCGACCGACGACGACGGCGCCGACGAGGTCAGCACCGGCAGGCCGGCTGCGCGGGCGGCCTCGATCGCGCGCGCCTTGTTGCCCGTCAGCTCGAGGACGTCGGCGCTGGGCCCGACGAACGTGATGCCGTTCGCGGCGCAGGCCGCGGCGAGTTCGGGATTCTCCGAGAGGAACCCGTAGCCGGGGTAGACCGCGTCGGCGCCGGCCTCGAGGGCCACCCTCATGATCTCGTCGACCGACAGGTAGGCGCGGACGGGATGGCCCATGTCGCCGATCTGATAGGACTCGTCGGCCTTCAACCGGTGCAGTGAATTGCGGTCCTCGTACGGGTACACCGCAACGGTCGCGATGCCCATTTCGTACGCGGCGCGGAACGCACGGATGGCGATCTCACCGCGGTTGGCAACGAGGACTTTTGTAATCTGACCGGCCACGGTTCACCTTAACCGGCGGCGTGGGCCGATCAGATCAGTGTCGACCAGTAGTTCCAGAACCGTTCCAGGATCAACAGGATGACCGCGGTGAACCACAGCGCCACCAGAGACCAGCGCCACGTGTACACCGCGCGCACCACGGCGTTGCCGCTGCGCTGCGGCTGCAGCGCGATCGAGGTGGCGACCACCAGCAGCGGGACCGTCACGCTCCACACCACCATGCAGTACGGGCAGAGCGCCCCGATGCGGTACAGGCTCTGGAAGATCAGCCAGTGCACGAACACAGCGCCCAGTAGCGATCCGACCGCCAGCCCCGCCCAGTACCAGCGGGGCAGCGCGACCTTCGCAACGGCCAGCACGCCGGTCACCACGACCACGGCGAAGGACACGATGCCGATCAGCGGGTTCGGGAAGCCGAACACCGAGGCCTGCGGGGTGATCATCACCGAGCCGCAGGACAGCACCGGGTTGATGCTGCAGCTGGGCACGTAGTCGGGGTTGATCAGGATCTCGATCTTCTCGATCGTCAGCGTCATCGCCGCGGTGAGACCGACGACCCCTGCGATGAGAACCCACCACGCGCTACGACGTGGTACCGCGACACCGCCCGGCTCGCCGGCCGACGGATCGGTCTGCTCGACGGGTCCGGTCGCGGTGACGGTCATGACGCGGGCACCGGCGCGGGGGCGGGCGGGGCGGCCTCGAGGCCCGGCACGTCACCCACGATCGTGCGGATCTTGCCGACGAGTTCCTCAGGGGTGCTGTATTGGTAATCCTCGCCGTTGATCCGGATGGTCGGCGTCGCCTTGATGCCGGTGGCGCCGGCGAGCCCGTTCACCATGTCGACGAAGCGGCCCTTCTCGATGCACTCGGGCACGGTTCCGGCGGCGCCGGCCTGCCGGGCCACCTCGACCAGCCGGGCGTTGTCCGGATAGCTGGCCCCGGTCTCGCTGGGCTGCTGGGCGTAGAGCGCGGCGTGGAATCTGCGGAACGCGTCGTTGGACTCCTCGGCCACGCAGTACGCCGCGCCACCGGCGCGCGACGGATAGTTCTGGTTCTGCGGACGGTCCAGGATGCTGACCATGTAGTAGTCGGCGGCGATGACGCCGGCGTCGACGAGCTTGTTGATCGTGGGCCCGAACTGCTGCTCGAAGGCACCGCAGTGCGGGCACAGGAAGTCCTCGTACATCGACACGACGGCCTTGGGCTCGTCGGTGCCTTCCTTCTTGATCACACTCGACGACGCGACGCGGATGGACTTGGTCTCGCCCGCGGTGGGCTGGTCATCGGCCGACATCACGATGTAGAGCACCAAGACGACCGCGAAGATCACCACGACCGAGGTCAGACCGATCTGCACGAGCAGGTTGCGCTTGCGGTCGGCTGCCTTCAGGTCGTACCGCGCGTTCTTCTTGGGTTTGGTGGCCACGGGACACAGAGTACCGGCGCCGTGCGGTGCACCTCAGCCAACGCGGCTCAGATGGGCGCGCATAGCCGAGATCATGTCGGCGGTGGCCGTGGCGCTGGCGCCCCCGAGCGGGAAGAAATTGGCGAAGCCGTGCACCACCGAGCCGTACTCCCGGTAGTCGACCGGGGTGCCCGCCGCGCGCAGCGCGTCGGCGTAATGCCTGCCCTCGTCGCGCAGCGGATCGAAGCCGGCGGTGACCAGCAACGCCGGCGCCAGGTCCGAGTGGTCGGCGGCCAGCAGCGGGGACACGTCCGGATGGGTGCCGTCGACCCTTGCGCCGTCGAGGAACCGGGCGGTGAACCAGTCCATGTCGCGCTGGGTGAGGAAGAAGCCGTTGGCGAACAGGGTTCGCGACCGGGTCGACGCGCCGTGGTCGGTGACGGGATAGAGCAGCAGCTGCAGCGCCGGTGCGGGTGCGCCCTCGGCGCGCGCCCGCAGCGACACCACCGCCGACAGGTTCCCGCCGGCGCTGTCGCCGCCGACGGCCACCCGCCGGGGGTCGGCGCCGAGCGCGGCGGCGTTGTCGCGGGCCCACAGGTAGGCGGCGTAGGCGTCGTCGGCGCCCGCAGGCGCCTTGTGCTCGGGGGCGAGCCGGTAGTCGACCGACAGCACGTGCACCGCGCCGGAGCGGCAGATCTCTCGGCACAGGTCGTCGTGAGTGTCGAGGCTGCCGATCACGTGGCCCCCGCCGTGATAGAAGACCAGCAGCGGTGCGTCCGGCTCGTTCGTGCGGTAGTGCCGGGCCCGGATCGGGCCGACGGCGCCGGACACCGTCAGGTCGGTCACCTCGGGAACCGGGATCCGACGGTGGTAACTGGCGGCCAGCAGCTCGAGCTGGGTGCGGGCGGCGTCGACGTCGTCGTCGGCCACCAACCCGTCGAGGCCGAGCGCCTGCTGGCCGGCGAGCATCAGGTGCAGCGTGGTGTCGAGCGTGTTGCCGTCCAAGGTGATCGAGCGGCCGCCCAGCAGCGCCCGCTTCACCCGATGCGGGATGCGGGGCAGCCCGCGCAGCGTGACGCCGGCCACCGCGTTCGCCACGGCGTCGCGCCGGCGGACCGCGCGGACAGGGCCTGCGGCGGGTCGCTCACTGGTCACGCTGGAGGTCATGGGGTGCTCCTTCTTCTCAGCCGAACCCTGATCCGCCACCGGCGACGCGGCATGGCGCTGATTAGGTGCGGTCTCCCTGCGGCAATATAGTCATCGAAGCCGACGGCACCGGGCCTGTGTGCCTGTGCCCGGCGAACGAGCATCCACTTCAGCAAAGAAGGTGTCATGACTTCGGCGGCCGCGATTCCCACCGTCACGCTCAACGACGACAACACGATGCCGGTGCTCGGCCTCGGTGTGGGCGAGTTGTCGGATTCCGAGACCGAGAGGGCCGTCCTGGCCGCGCTCGAGGCGGGCTACCGGCTGATCGACACCGCCGCCGCGTACGGCAACGAGGCGGCGGTCGGCCGGGCGATCGCCGCGTCCGGTGTGCCCCGCGAGGACGTGTTCGTCACCACGAAGCTCTCGCCCGAGGAGTTCGGCTTCCAGTCCTCGCAGGACGCCCTCAAGGCGAGCCTGCAGCGGTTGGGACTCGACTACGTCGACCTGTACCTCATCCACTGGCCGGCCGGTGAGGGCGGCAAGTACATCGACAGCTGGGGTGGTCTGATGAAGGCCAAGGAGGTCGGCGACACCCGCTCGATCGGGGTCTGCAACTTCCACGCCCACCATCTCGACGACATCATCGGCCTGTCGTTCTTCACCCCCGCGGTGAACCAGATCGAACTGCACCCGCGGCTCAACCAGGCGGAGTTGCGCGCCGTCAACGCCGAGCACGGCATCGCCACCGAGGCCTACGGACCGCTGGGGGTGGGCAATCTGCTCGACCATCCGGCTGTGACGGCCGTCGCCGAGGCGCACGGCCGGACCCCGGCGCAGGTGCTGGTCCGCTGGAGCCTGCAGCTGGGCAACGTGGTCATTCCGCGTTCCTCGTCGCCCGAGCGGATCGCGGCCAATATCGACGTCTTCGGTTTCGAGCTCAGCGACGACCAGATGACCTCGTTGAACGGCCTCGACGACGGCACCCGGTTCCGTCCCGATCCGGACACCTACACCGGGACGTAGCCCGTTAGGGTGCGTGGCGTGGACACGCCGAGGACGCGCGCTCGTTCGGTGCGCGGCGCCCTGGTCGGGGTGTCGTCCGCGGCGATGACGGCCGGAGCGCACGTCGCGGCCGGCGGTGGGGTGCCCCGCGGACCGGCCCTGATCGTGGCAATCCTGATGTGCGTCACAGCCGGCGCCCTGGTCGCCCGTGTGCGGTTCGACCGTCTCGCCGGGTACGCCGCCACCGCCGCGGCGTTGGGTGGTGCGCAGCTCGCCGGACACGTGACGCTGATGGTTGCCGGCCATGAACACCACGGCGCGACCGGGCCGGCCTGGTTCATGCCCGCCGCGCACATCGGCGCCGCTGCGCTTCTCGGCGCGGCGATCATGTCGGTCGAATATCTCTACGCCGTCTGCGTGTCCGTGCTGTGCTGGCTGCGGCTGTTCACGCTGCGCGCGCCTCGGGCGTCGTCCCCGGTCGTGCGGTCCCGCTCGGACGTGGCGGTGCGCCGACCGGTTCTGAGCTTCGGTCTGGGTATGCGCGCGCCACCCGCGGTGGCCGCGGCCGCATAAGCGGCCCTTCCCCGTCTTCTCTGATCGACCCGCGGCCCGCGCGCTGCGGTCGTCGTGTGCCGCTGCGCGCACTTCGTGCGCGCAGCGGCGAATCCACTCTCTCAGCCGACATGAAGGCCTTCCATGACCCTGTCCGACGACACCGTCGAACCCCTGTCCACCACCCCACCCACACTGTCGGTGCGCCGACGGTGGCGTCCGTTCGCGGTCCGTCTGCACTTCTACGCAGGCGTGCTCGTGGCGCCGTTCCTGCTCGTCGCCGCCGTCACCGGCGGCCTCTACGCGCTGGCGCCGAGCCTGGAGCGCGTCGTCTACCGCGACATCCTGTCCGTCGAGGCGCAGGGACCTGCGCTGCCGTTGGGCGAACAGGTCGAGCGTGCCCGTGCCGTGCACCCGGACCTGGCGGTGACGACCGTGCGGCCCGCCGCCGCGCCGGACGACACCACCCGCGTCTCGTTTCACGACCCGACCCTCGAGGAGGACAGATCCCGCACGGTGTTCGTGGACCCCGGCACCGGCCGGATCGTCGGGGAGCAGGTGACCTGGCTGGGCTACCTCCCGCTGAGCACCTGGCTCGACGGGCTGCACCGGCACCTCAATCTCGGTGAGCCGGGCCGTGTCTACAGCGAGATCGCCGCGTCCTGGCTGTGGGTGGTCGCCCTCGGCGGCGTGTGTCTGTGGGTGGGTAAGGCGGCCGCTGACCGGCGCCGCGGCCGCAACGGCCGGGTCTTCAGCGTGGACAGGAGCGGGTCGGGACGCTCGCGCACGATGAATTGGCATGGGGCCACCGGTATCTGGTTGTTGGCCGGGTTGTTGTTCCTCTCGGCGACGGGCATCACGTGGTCGGCGTACGCGGGCGCACACGTCACCGAGATCCGGTCGGCCATGAATTGGCAACGGCCCCAACTGGTCACAGTGTCGGAACAGACTCACGCCGGACATCACGGAGCCGAAGGCGCGGTGACCGACCCGGCAGCTTTCGACTACCCCGGTGTGCTGGACGCCGCGGCGCGCCACGGCGTCCGGATGCCCGTCGAGATCACCGCACCCGCCGAACCCGGTGAGGCGGTGAGCGTCACCGAGATCGACAGGGCATTCCGGTGGACCTCGAACGCCGCCGCGGTGAACCCGACCGATCTGTCGGTGACGAGCAGCGTCGACTACTGGCGCGACTACTCGGTGATCGCGAAGCTGGCCGACTGGGGCATCCGCGCTCACATGGGTTCTCTGTTCGGTCTGCTCAACCAGCTAGCGCTGCTCGCGGTCGCGGTCGGACTGGTGACCGTCATCGTCCGCGGATACCGGATGTGGTGGCAGCGCAGGCCAACCCGGGGATCGAACCGGGCGGTCGGCCGGCCACCGGTGCGGGGCGGCATACGGCAGTTGCCTCCGGTGGCGGTCGTCGCCGTCGGCGTCACCGCGGTGGCCCTGGGCTGGTTCCTGCCGCTCCTCGGCTGGACGCTGGCGGGCTTCGTCGTCATCGACGTCATCATGGGCCGGGTGAAGGGCCGCGCAGTCCCAGAGAAGGGCGAAAGCCTCTAGCGTGTGCCGCGCCGACGCGGTGCAATGGGTGCACGCTGTCTCGGCGAAAGGTGTCGACCATGAACAGGCGTGTACTCATCACCGCGTTGGCGGTCGCGGCGACGGCGGTCGGCACAGCGATGCTTCCCGTCTCGGTTCCGGAGACCGTCACCGCACACCAACCGTGGGACCCGGGCTGCTGGGGGCCGTTCTCCTGGAATTCGGGCGAGTGCGACTGGTCGCCGGGCATGGGCGGCTCGAGCACCAACGGCCCGTGGGATCCATCGGTTACCGGCCCCGGTCAGTTCAACCGCGGCGGAATGGGACCCGGGATGATGGGGCCCGCGTCGTAGCGTCAGCCCCGCGGACAGGTATCGGTGGCTGCGCGCAGCACCGGCACTGACGGCGCGTCGACCGGCAGGCCGTAGCCCCGCAGCACGGCGATGTACTGCATCGCGTACTGGCAGTGGAACGCCGCGTTGGGCGGCATCCACAGCGCCGGCTCCTTGTCGCCCTTGTCCTGGTTGGCCTGCCCGTCGACGGCGAGCAGGTTGGCCGGATCGTTGGCGAAGCGGGTGCGCATCTCGTCGCTCCAGGTGCGCGCGCCCAGATCCCACGCCAGCGCCAGCGGCACGAGGTGGTCGATCTGCACCGCCGCGCCGATCTGGTTGCCGCGGGTGAACGGCACCACCTCACTGGTGTACGGATCGAGCAGCGTGCCGGTGGCCACGGCGATCGGGCACCGCTTGATCGACACGTAGGTCTTGTCGGCGAGGTCCCGGTTGAGGATGTCGTTGCGGGTGTCGCAGCCGTTGTGACCCCCGGGCGCGGTGGTGTCGTCGGTCCACGATTCGCCGAACGCGTCGCGACGGTAGTCGTGGCTGCGGACGCGCGCCGGGATCTCACCGACACCGGCGAGTACGTCCACGCCCGGTGCGACCGTGGGGATGTCGGCCTGGGCGATGAAGCGCGACGGGCCCTGCGTCGACGAGGTCACCTGGACGGCGACGACGATCGCCAGGATCGCGGCGATCGCCAGCCACAACTGTTGCCTGCGGGTCACGACTTGTCCAGATACTGCACGCGGTCCTCAGCGGTGAACGGCGCCGACAGCGCCACCATGCCCCGGTGCGAGGGGTCCGACGCGTAGACCGCTTCGCAGAGCTCCCTGGCCGCGTAGATGATGTCGGCGTGCTCGGCCAACGACAGGAACCGCAGCGTGATGGGGCGGCCGGATTGGTTCTGCCCCAACACATCTCCCTCGCTGCGTTCGCGAAGGTCGAGGTCGGCGAGCGCGAAGCCGTCCAGGGTCCCCGCCACCGCATTGAGTCGTTGTCCGGCCTTCGAGCTCTCGGGCAGTCGGGTCGCCAGCAGACATAGGCTCGGGTGCTGCCCGCGGCCGATCCGGCCCCGCAGCTGATGGAGCTGGCTGATCCCGAAGCGGTCGGCGTCCATCACCACCATGACGGTGGCATTAGGCACGTCGACGCCGACCTCGATCACCGTCGTGCACACCAGCACGTCGATCTCCCCGGCCCGGAACGCCGCCATCACGGCGTCCTTCTCGTCGCCCGAGAGCCGGCCGTGCATGAGACCCAGCCGCAGCCCCGCCAGCGGACCGTGCTGCAACCGCTGGTACATCTCGACGACGGTGACCGGCGGCGGCCCGGCCTGCTGCTTGTCCTTCTTCCCCTTCGCGGGCTTGTCGTCTTCGTCGATGCGGGACGCGACGACGTAGGCCTGCCGCCCGGCCCGCACCTCCTCGGCGATCCGGGCCCATGCCCGATCGAGCCAGGCCGGCTTGTCGGTGACGAAGATCGTGTTCGTGGTGATGGGCTGGCGGCCACGGGGCAGTTCCCGCAGGGTGGAGATCTCGAGGTCGCCGTAGACGGCGAGGGCCACCGTCCGGGGAATCGGCGTGGCGGTCATCACCAGCAGGTGGGGCGTGATGCCCTCAGGGGCCTTGCCACGCAGGCGATCCCGTTGCTCCACGCCGAACCGGTGCTGCTCGTCGACGACGACCATGCCCAGCCGGTCGAACTCCACGGCGTCCTGCAGTAGCGCGTGCGTGCCGATCACGATGCCTGCCTCCCCGGACGCCACTTCACGGCGCACGTCGCGCTTCTGCTGCGCCGACATGGATCCGGTCAACAGCGCCACCCTGGTGGCGTGCTCTTCGCCGCCGAGCTGACCCGCCATCGCCAACGGACCCATCATCGCGCGGATCGACTGGGCATGTTGGGCGGCAAGGACTTCGGTCGGCGCGAGCAACGCGCACTGATAGCCGGCGTCGATCATCTGCAGCATCGCCAGCAGTGACACCACGGTCTTTCCCGACCCCACCTCGCCCTGCAGCATGCGGTTCATCGGGCTGGTGGCGGCGATCTCGCCCGAGATCACCTCCAGCACCTCGTGTTGCCCGTGCGTCAGCGCGAAGGGCAGCTGGGCCGTCATCGCGGCCCTCAGGCCGTCATCGCGCCGCTCGGCGACCGGACCCGTACCGCTGAGCTGGGTGTGCCTGCGGACCACCAGCCCCCACTGCAGGCCGATCGCCTCGTCATAGGTGAGCCGCTCGATCGCCCTGGCCCGGTCGCGCTCGTGTTCGGACACGTGGACCGAGCGCAGCGCCGCGTCCTCGGACAGCAGATCCTGTTCGCGCACAAACCAATTCGGCAACGGCTCGGCGACGGGGTCGAGCACCGCCAGCATCTGCCGGACGCACGCGTAGATCTCCCAGGTCTGCACCTTCGAGGTGGCGGGATAGATCGGGAAGTAGTCCTTCTCGAACTCGGCGAGCAGGTCGTCACCGGTGGCGCCGGTGGAATCGGCGATCGCCGTCAGCGATTTCGTTCCGACGCCCTTGCCGTCGGAGGTGAGCACCATGAACGCCGGGTGGGTGAGCTGCATGACGTCCCGGAAGTAGCCGACCTCCCCGGACAGCATCACCTTCGTGCCTTCGACCAGCGTCTTCTTCAGGTACTTGGCGTTGAAGAACGTGGCGGTCACCTTGGGCCGCCGGTGCCCGAGGGTGACGACCAGGTACTCCCGCTTGGGTTGACGGTTGGTCCACCTGATCTCAGCCTTGGTGATGACGTCAACGAACGTGACGTGTTCACCTTCCTCGAGGTCGAGGTCCTCCCCCTCCCCCCGCACGCTCATCGAATCGCTGTACTTGCGGGGGTAGTACCGCAGCAGCTCCCCCACCGTGGTGATGCCGAAGTTCTCCTCCAGCTTGACGGCGGACTTGCTGCCGATCACGAAATCCAGGCGGTCGTTCAGCGTCGCCACGTCACTCCACCCCGATCAGCAGCGCGTCGCCGTGGTGGCCGGTGTCGAACGTCACCATCTCGGTGCCCGGATGTGTCCGTCGCACATGGTCGAGAAGGGCGTCGGCGACGGCCGAATCGACTCCGCGTCCGGTCAGCACCGTCACCAGTTCGCCGCCGGCCGCCAGGAGCAGGTCGATCAACCCGGCACCCGCGCCGACGATGCCGTCGCTGACGATGACGACCTCGTCACCGGCGATGCCCAGGCCGTCGCCGGGCTTGCAGGTGCCCGCCCATGTCAGCGCTTCCTCGGCAGCCACCCGCACCGACCCGTACCGCGCGCCCGCGACGGCCCGGACCATCGTGTAGCCGTCGTCCACCAGTCGGTGCGCGGCATCGTGCACCGCGAGCGCCGCGAGCCCCTGCACCATCGACCCGGTCGGCACCGGCACCATCACGATGCCCCAGTCGGAGGCCACCGCCCAGCCGGCGAGCAGTTCCTCGGCGGCGACGTAGCCGTTGGGCAGCACCATCACCTGCTCGGCGCCGGTGTTGACCAAGGCGTGCAGCAGCTGATGCGCACCGACCGGCAGCCCGGGCTCGATGCGCAGCACCTGCGCTCCCTCCCCGGTGAACAGGTTCTCGGCGCCGTCTCCGTCCACGACGGCCAGCACCGCGCGCTCGCGGACCCAGCCGCCGGCGGGATGCCGGTCGGCGCCGCTGCCCAACGACGTGATCTGGATGCGGCTGGGCGTGCCGACCTCCAGCGCGGCCTCGACCGCGGCGCCCGCATCGTCGACGTGGACGTGCACCGAATACCGGTCCGACTGCCCCGCGCCGGACGCCGCGATGGCGACGGACTCGCCGAGCTCGTCGAGACGCGCCCGCAACCGGTCGACGCCGGCACCGTCACACCCGCTGAGCAGGTACATCACCTCGAACTGCGGGGCCGCCGCGATGGGCGTGACGGGAGTCGCGGTGTCGGCGGGTTCGGGGCGGTAGCGCGGCCTGGCCGGGGCGTGCCCGGCCAGCGTCGCGGTCAGCGCGTCGAGCAGGACCAGCAGGCCACGGCCACCGGCGTCGACCACGCCGGCGTCGGCGAGCACCTCGAGTTGGCTGGGGGTGCGGTCCAGCGCCGCCAGGGCGCCCTGCGCGCTGAGCGTGACCACCTCGGTGAGGTCGGCCTGCTCGGCCACCGCGTCCTCAGCCGCTGCGGCGGCGGCCTGCAGGACCGAGGTGATGGTCCCGGGCACGGCCTCACCCATCGACGTGACCACCAGCGTGACGGCGTGGCGCAGCGCCGCGGCCAGCAGCGCGCCGTCGATGTCGGCGATCACGCGGTCCTCGGCGGCTGCCGCCGTCACATCGGCCAGCGCACGCAGGATCTGCGACAGGATCACCCCGGAGTTGCCGCGCGCTCCCCGCAGTGCGCCGTCGGCGAGCGCGGCAGCCACCGCGGTGACGTCATCGACGTCGGCGCGCGAATCCGCCTGCGCCCAGGCCGCCCGCATCGTGAACAGCATGTTCGTACCGGTGTCGGCGTCGGCGACGGGGAAGACGTTCAGCGCATTGATCTCGTCGGTGTGCCTGATCAGCTCCGATACGGCCGCGTGGGCCCAGCGCCGCAGCGCCGACGCATCGAGCCGCC
This sequence comes from Mycolicibacterium psychrotolerans, assembly GCF_010729305.1. Lineage (NCBI taxonomy): Bacteria > Bacillati > Actinomycetota > Actinomycetes > Mycobacteriales > Mycobacteriaceae > Mycobacterium > Mycolicibacterium psychrotolerans. The sequence goes on from NZ_AP022574.1 coordinate 4,622,784, forward strand.
GAGCCGACATCGTCACCTCCGCATGCCCTCGCCGCGCCGCTTCGCCGTCAGCCTAGCCACTGGGCCGGACACCACCCGAGACAGCGTCGTCAGCCCTGTTGATAACCTGACGGCACCGTTTTGGCGTTCCCGGGGCCGCCCGGTATTCTGGTCGGGTTGTCGGGTCACCCGTCCGGTCGTTGGCCCCCAAGCACTGACTTACGAGGAGTTCTCACTATGGCTGCCGTGTGCGATATCTGCGGGAAGGGCCCCGGCTTCGGCAAGTCGGTGTCGCACTCCCATCGCCGGACCAGCCGCCGGTGGAACCCGAACATCCAGTCCGTGCGTGCGGTCGCCCGTCCGGGCGGCAACAAGCAGCGCGTGAACGTGTGCACCTCCTGCCTGAAGGCCGGCAAGGTCTCCCGCGGCTGATCCGCCAAAACCACGCTAGGGCAGCTGCCAGTTCACCGGCTCTGCCCCCATCTGCTGCAGCAGGTCGTTGGCGCGGCTGAACGGCCGTGATCCGAAGAACCCCCGCGAGGCGGACAGCGGCGAAGGGTGCGCCGATTCGATGGTCGCGGTGTCGCCGAGCATCGGCTTGAGCGTTGCGGCGTCGCGTCCCCACAGCACCGCCACCAGCGGTTGACGCCGTGCCACCAGAGCCCGGATGGCGCACTCGGTGACCGCCTCCCAGCCCTTCCCCCGATGCGAGGCAGGCGTACCCGGGCGCACGGTCAGCACCCTGTTCAACAGCATCACGCCCTGTTCCGACCACGGGGTCAGGTCGCCACTGGCGGGTGCCGGATGGCCGAGGTCCTGCTGGTATTCGGTGTAGATGTTGGCCAGGCTGCGCGGCAGCGGGCGGACGTCGGCGCCCACCGAGAAGCTCAAGCCCACCGCATGCCCGGGCGTCGGGTAGGGGTCCTGGCCGACGATCAGCACGCGCACCGCGTCGAAGGGAAACGTGAACGCGCGCAACACGCGGGCGCCCGTCGGCAGGTAGCGGTGTCCGGCGGCCAGCTCGGCGCGCAGGAACTCCCCCATCTTCGCGACCTGGTCCTCCACCGGGGCGAGCGCGGGCGCCCATGACTCGTCGACCAACTCCTTGAGAGCGCGTGCTGTCACGACAGGCCAACTTAGCGGCCCGGCGGCTCAGTACGACTGCCAGCCCGTGCTGCCGGCCCAGGGGCCGCCGTCGACGGTGACCCGGCCCGCGCCGGCTTCGCGTACCCGGCCGATGATCCGCCAGCCCGGCGGCGGCTCAGCTGTGAACGTGGCCACCAACGCGTGATCCTCGCCACCGCCGAGCACCCACTGCAGGGCATCGACGCCTGCGACGGCTGCGGCGGCTGCGACCGCCCCCACATCGGCGGCCAACCCGGCGAGGGCCACGTCGATGTGCACTGCCGACGCCGCCGCGATGTGCCCGAGGTCGGCGAGCAGACCGTCGGAGACATCGGTCATCGCGGTCGCGCCTGCCCGCGCGGCGATCGCTCCCTGCCCGTAAGGCGGCTCGGGCACCAGGTGGCGCCGTCGCAGAGGCTCGAAATCGTCGATTCCGTTGCGCCACAGGGCATATCCAGCAGCAGAACGGCCGAGGTCACCGGCGACCGCGACCACGTCGCCGGCCCCGGCTCCGCCGCGCAGCACCGGCGGACGCCCGCCGAGGTCGCCGAGCACGGTCACCGAGATCACCCACTGCGGGGCAGCCACCATGTCGCCGCCGACGATGCCGGCGCCCAACCGCGACGCCTCCTGCCACATGCCGTCGGCCAGTTCGACGGCCCGGGCGGTCTCGGTGTCGGGGGGTGCGCCGAATGCGACCACGAACGCGGTCGCGCTGCCGCCCATCGCCTCGATGTCGGCCGCATTCTGCGCGATGGCTTTCCGGCCGACATCCTGAGGTGCCGACCAGTCCAGCCGGAAGTGCCGCCCCTCGACCAGCATGTCGGTGCTCACCGCGACCCGGCCGTCCCCGGACGTGACGACGGCGGCGTCGTCGCCCGGCCCGACCGCCACGAACGGTGGCTGTCGCCGGCCGGCCACCAGACGGTCGATGACGGCGAACTCGCCCGCCTGCGCCAGCGTGCCGTCCGCCATCGGTGTCACTCCTCGCATCGTCCGTGGCCTGAACGCTCGGCCCACCTGCGGTACGTTTGGTCCCTGCGGCGTGGAGTCTATGCAGCCAGACGGAGGGATTGCGGCGTGGTCGAGGCTTTCGTGCTCATCCAGACCGAGGTCGGCCGCGCCGAAGTCGTCGCCAAGCAGCTTGCCGGGCTTCCCGGCGTGCTCTCGTCGGAGTACGTGACCGGTCCCTACGACGTCGTGGTGCGGGCCGGCGCCGAGAGTCTGGCCGAGTTGCGGGCCACCGTGGTCCCCAGCGTGCAGCAGGTCTCGGGCATCACCCGGACGCTGACCTGCCCGATCGCCGAGGCGGCGCAGCCCTAGAGTTGCCCGGGTGAAGAGCGAGACCAACGACGGGCCGCCTCGCGCCGTCCTCGTCGCGGCGATCGTGCTCGCCGTCGGCGCCGTGGTGGTGGTCCTCGTGGTCGCGGCGGTACTTCAGCGCACACCCGGGGCCGCACCCGTGGCGGTGTCGACCGTGCCGGCGCCCCGGGCCGAGAGCACCGAGTGCACCACCCTGGTCGCGGCACTCCCCGACCGGCTCGGCGACTTCCGCCGCGCCCCGCTCGTCGACCCCGCACCGGCGGGGGCCGCGGCGTGGCAGCCCGAGGACGGGGGCGAGCCGCTCATCCTGCGCTGCGGGGTGGAGCGGCCGGCCGACTTCGTCGTCGGGGCACCCCTGCAGGTCGTCGACGCGGTGTCGTGGTTCCGCGTGCAGGACAGTGCCGGCGGCGACCGGGCCACCTGGTTTGCGGTGGACCGGCCGGTCTATGTGGCGCTGACCCTGCCGCCGGGCTCAGGACCCGACCCCATTCAGATGGTCTCGACGACGCTCGCGGAGAAGCTCCCCGCCACGGTGCCGGACCCGGCCCCGGTGGGCTGACCCCCTGCTCTCTTTCGCCCAAACCAACGTTCGGGCGCATTTCTGCGAGTGGAAGACGCCTTTTCGTCGACTTCGGCAGCGCTCAGCGCAGACCGGTGCCGCGGGCGACGGCTGTTTCCACCATCGTCGCGAGCAGGGTCGGGTAGTCGACGCCGCTCGCCGCCCACATGCGCGGATACATCGAGATCGTGGTGAACCCCGGCATCGTGTTGATCTCGTTGATGACGGGACCGTCGTCGGTCAGGAAGAAGTCGACGCGGGCCAGCCCCTGGCAGTCGATGGCCTGGAACGCCCGGATCGACAGCCCGCGGATCTGCTCGGCGACGGCGTCGTCGACCTTGGCCGGCACGTCGAGCTCGGCGGCGTCGTCGAGGTATTTGGTTTCGAAGTCGTAGAACCCGTCCTCGCGCCCGCGCACACCCGCGACCCGGATCTCCCCGACCGTGCTGGCCTCGAGGTGGCCGTCGGGGAACTCCAGCACACCGCACTCGAGCTCACGGCCGGCAACGGCCGCCTCCACGATGACCTTGGGGTCGTGCCGGCGGGCGGCGCCGATCGCCATGGGCAGCAGGTCCCAGCTGGTCACCCGGCTGACCCCGATCGACGAGCCGCCCCGCGCGGGTTTGACGAACACGGGCAGGCCGAGCCGCTCCCGGTCCTCCAGGGACACCGTGGCGGTGCCGGGCCGCAGCACCACCTGATCGCCGATCGGCAGCCCGGCCACCGCCAGCAGCTTCTTCGTGAACTCCTTGTCCATCCCGACGGCGCTGGCCAGCACGCCGGCGCCGACGTAGGGCACCCCGGCGAGCTCGAGCAGGCCCTGGATGGTGCCGTCCTCGCCGTAGGGTCCGTGCAGGACGGGGAAGACGACGTCGACCGAGGCCAGGACGTCGCCGGCGGCGTCACCGAGCGAGAGCAGCTGGCCGCGCCGCGCCGGGTCGGCCGACAGCGCGAGTTCGGTGCCGGAGGATCCGGTGACGCTGGGCAGCGCGCCGTCGGTGATCGCCAGAGTCTCCGGCCGGCCGTCGGTGAGCACCCACGCGCCCTGCGGGGTGATGCCGACGGCGACCACCTCGAAACGCTGCGGGTCGAGGTTGCGCAGGATGCTGCCTGCGGAGACACACGAGATCGCGTGTTCGGAACTGCGTCCGCCGTAGACGACGGCGACGCGGGTGCGGGCAGTCACAACCTAGAGAGGCTACCGGCCGACCCCACCGAGAGCCGACTCGATATCGCTGACCAGGTCTTCGGTGTCCTCGATACCGCACGAGATGCGCGCGAACCCGGTCGGCACCGCGTCGCCCCACCGCGCCCTGCGGTCGACGGAGCTGTGCACGCCCCCGAAGCTGGTGGCTCCGACCAGCAGCGCGCTGCGGCGGACGAACTCGTGGACGGCATCGGCATCCGCCAGCTCGGCGGCGACGATCCCGCCGAAGCGGCGCATCTGCTGCGCCGCGACGGTGTGGGACGGGTCGTCGGGCAGCCCCGGGTAGCGGACCGCGGTGACAGCGGGATGCGAGCGCAGCATCAGCGCGACCGCTGCGGCGTTCTGGCACTGCCGCTCGAATCGCAAGCCGAACGTCGCGAGGCCCCGCAGCACCAGCCACGCCTCGAAGGCACCGAGGATGGCTCCGGACAGCAACCGCTCACGCTGGAGCCGGTCCAGCACGTCGGCGCGGTTGCCGGCGACGTAACCGGCGAGCAGATCGTGATGGCCCGCCAGCGCCTTGGTGGCGCTGCCGACCACGAAGTCGGCGCCCAGCGACAGCGGCTGCTGCCCCAGCGGCGTGGCCGTGGTGTTGTCGACGATCAGCACGGCGCCCCGCGGCCGGCACAGCATCGACAACCGGTGCAGGTCGACCACGTCCAGGCCCGGGTTCGACGGGGTCTCCGCGAACACCACATCCGCGTCGCGGGCGGCGTCGCACATGTCGGCGCAGCGCGCCTGCACCACCGTCACGCCGCGGGGTGCGAGGTACTCGGTGGCGTACGCGCGCACCTGGTAGTACCCGTCGGCCGGTACGACGAGCGTGCTTCCCGGTTCGGTGACCACGCGCAGCAGTGAGGTGATCGCGGCCATCCCGGACCCGAACACCGCTGCGGCCGTGGCGCCCTCGAGCTGAGCCAGGGCCGCCTCGAGATGCCGCCAGGTCGGGTTGTGCCGGCGACCGTAGCTGTCCAGCTCGTCGTCCTCGTCGGCCGACAGGTGATACGCCGCAGCAGGAATCGGCACCGGCCCGAGGGACTCTCCCGGAACCCTTTCGGAGGCAACAGCTTTGAGGCTGCGAGTGGAATCCCCGTAGGAGCCGTTCACCTGTTCACTCCGGCTTGGTGGTGCGGCCCAGCAACAGCGCCACCGCGTCGTCGACGGACAGGCCCTTGTGACAAACCCCGTGGACGGCCTCGGTCAGCGGCATCTCGACGTCGTAGCTCGTCGACAGCGCCAGCACCGAGGAGCAGGAGGTGACGCCCTCGGCGACGTGCCCGCCGGTGGCCGCCAGCGCGGCGGCCATCGTGCCGCCCTGACCGAGACGTTCGCCGAACGACCGGTTGCGTGAGTGCGGCGACATACAGGTCGCGACGAGGTCGCCGATGCCCGCGAGCCCGGCGAGCGTTGCCGGCTTGGCGCCCAACGCGATTCCCAGTCGCATGATCTCGGCGAGTCCCCGGGTGATGATCGCGGCGGCGGTGTTCTCGCCGAGACCCGCGCCCGCGGCCATTCCGGAGGCGAGTGCGATGACGTTCTTGCACGCGCCCCCGATCTCCGCACCGATCACGTCGGAATTCGTGTACGGCCGGAAGTAGCCGGTGGCCAGCGCCCGCTGCAGGGCCACGGCGCGGCCGGAGTCGCTGCAGGCGATCACGGTGGCGGCGGGCTGCTCCGCGGCGATCTCGCTGGCGAGGTTCGGCCCGGTGACGACGGCGACGCGGGCCGGGTCGGCGCCGGTCACCTGCACGATGACCTGGCTCATGCGCATCAGCGTGTCCAGTTCGATGCCCTTGGCCAGGCTGACCAGAGTGGCGTCGGGCCCCAGAGTGGCCTTCCATTCGGTCAGATTGGCCCGCAGGGTCTGCGACGGCACGGCCAGCAGCACCGTGCAGGCACCGTGCAGCGCCTCGGCCCCATCGCTGGTGGCCCGGATCGAGTCGGGAAGTGCGACGTCGAGGTATCCGGGATTGCGGTGGGTCCGGTTGATCTCCTCGGCCAACTCCGGCCGGCGCGCCCACAGCGTGACGCTGTTACCGGCGTCAGCCAGCACCTTGGCCAGCGCTGTACCCCACGCGCCCGCACCCATTACCGCCGCCTCGACCACGGCTTCAGACTAGTCGGGAATAACGGACTGGCAGGATGACGCTCGTGAGCGGCATGGACACCTTCGCGGCCGCCCGACCGCGGCCACCGGACGCCGACGTCACCCTCGTGATCGCGGTGAAGCGTCTCGCCGCGGCCAAGACACGGTTGGCACCGGCGTTCTCCTCGGCGACGCGAGGCGGTGTCGTGCTGGCGATGCTCGTCGACACGATCGCCGCCGCGGCGGCCGTCGATGCGGTGCGGTCGGTGATCGTGGTGACTCCCGACGCCGACGCCGCGGCGGCGGCCGGCCGGCTCGGGGCCCTGACGCTCGCCGACCCGACACCCGAGGGCCATCCCGACCCGCTGAACAATGCGCTTGCCGCGGCGGAGGCGATGGCCCGCCGCGACACCGCCAATGTCGTTGCGCTGCAGGGAGATCTACCGGCACTTCGCACCGAGGAAGTCGCAGAGGCGATCGCCGTGGCGCGTCAGCACCCGCGCAGCTTCGTCGCCGACCGGCACGGCAGCGGGACGGCGGCGCTGTTGTCCTTCGGGGTGCCGCTGGCTCCGCTGTTCGGCCCAGATTCGGCCGCGCGGCACCGCCGTTCGGGCGCCGTCGAGTTGACCGGCGGATGGCCCGGGCTGCGCTGCGACATCGACACCGCCGACGATCTGCGGGCCGCTCAGCACCTCGGGGTCGGCACGGCGACCTCGCAGGCGATCGGCGCGCTGCGCCGAGGTGGCCGCCCGACTGGTAGCCGCAGCGCCCGTCGATAGGGAATCATCGGGGCATGACCGAAGCGCAGACCCGACCGGACGACGCCGACACCACGACGACGGTGGGCGCGTCCGACGCGGCGCCCGAGGCTCCCCCGGCGGCGACCTCGCCGACGGTCGACAATCCGCTGCCCGAGGACCGCTACCTCAACCGTGAGCTGAGCTGGCTCGACTTCAACGCCCGGGTCCTCGCCCTGGCGGCCGATCCGTCGCTGCCGCTGCTGGAACGCGCGAAGTTCCTGGCGATCTTCGCCTCCAATCTCGACGAGTTCTACATGGTGCGGGTCGCCGGCCTCAAACGGCGCGACGAGATGGGGCTGTCCGTCCGCTCGGCCGACGGCCTGTCCCCGCGGGAACAACTGCGACGGATCAGCGAGCGCACGCAGCAACTCGCGAGCCGGCATGCGCACGTGTTCCTCGACGCGGTGCGCCCGGCGCTGGCCGACGAAGGCATCGTCATCGTCACGTGGGCCGAACTCGACGACGCCGAACGCGGCCGGCTCTCCACGTACTTCCACGAGCAGGTGTTCCCCGTCCTGACTCCCCTGGCCGTCGACCCGGCCCACCCGTTCCCGTTCGTCAGCGGTCTGAGCCTCAACCTGGCCATCACCGTCAAGCACCCCGACGGCGGTCAGCACTTCGCCCGAATCAAGGTGCCCGACAACGTGGACCGCTTCGTCGAACTGCCGGTGCGGGAGGGCAGCAACGACGTCGCGCGGTTCCTGCCGATGGAGGATTTCATCGCCGCGTTCCTCCCGGTGCTGTTCCCGGGGCTGGAGATCGTCGAGCACCACGCCTTCCGGATCACCCGCAACGCCGATTTCGAAGTCGAGGAGGACCGCGACGAGGATCTGCTCAAGGCACTCGAACGCGAGCTGGCCCGGCGCCGGTTCGGCTCCCCGGTGCGGCTGGAAGTCTCCGACGACATGACCGAGGGGATGCTGGAACTGCTGCTGCGCGAGCTCGACGTCGCCCCGGGCGACGTGGTGGAAGTTCCGGGGCTGCTGGATCTCTCGTCGCTGTGGCAGGTCTACGGCGTCGATCGGCCCGCGCTGAAGGATCGGCCGTTCGTGCCGGCCACGCCGCCGGCCTTCGGCGAGCGCGAAACCCCCAAGAGCATCTTCTCGACGCTGCGCGACGGCGACGTCCTCGTCCACCATCCCTATGACTCGTTCTCCACCACGGTGCAACGCTTCATCGAGCAGGCGGCCGCGGATCCCAACGTGCTGGCCATCAAGCAGACGCTGTACCGCACGTCGGGCGACTCACCGATCGTCAACGCGTTGATCGACGCGGCCGAGGCAGGCAAGCAGGTCGTCGCGCTCGTCGAGATCAAGGCCAGATTCGACGAGCAGGCGAACATCAAATGGGCGCGCGCACTCGAACAGGCCGGCGTGCATGTGGTCTACGGCCTCATCGGGTTGAAGACCCACTGCAAGACGTGTCTGGTGGTGCGCCGTGAGGGTTCGATGATCCGGCGCTACTGCCACATCGGCACCGGCAACTACAATCCGAAGACGGCGCGACTGTACGAGGACGTGGGTCTGCTCACCGCCGCGCCCGACATCGGCGCCGACCTCACCGATCTGTTCAACTCGTTGACGGGCTACTCGCGCAAGGAGTCCTACCGCAATCTGCTCGTCGCCCCCTACGGGGTGCGCCGGGGCATCGTCGAGCGGATCGACCGGGAGATCGCCGCGACCCGCGAGGGTGCCGAAGGCCGGATCCGACTGAAGGCCAACGCGTTGGTCGACGAGCAGGTCATCGACGCGCTGTACCGGGCGTCGCAGGCCGGCGTCCGGGTCGAGGTGGTGGTGCGCGGAATCTGCGCGCTGCGCCCCGGCGGTGAGGGGTTCTCCGAGAACATCACCGTGCGCTCGATCCTCGGCCGCTTCCTCGAACATTCACGGATCATTCACTTCCGCGCCATCGACGAATACTGGATCGGCAGCGCCGACATGATGCATCGTAATCTCGACCGGCGCGTGGAGGTCATGGCTCAGGTCAAGGATCCGCGGCTGACGGCACAGCTCAACGACATCTTCGAATCGGCGCTCGACCCGGGTACGCGCTGTTGGGAACTCGGTGAGGACGGGCACTGGACCGCATTGCCTCAGGAGGGACAGACCGTGCGCGATCATCAGGTGTCGATGATGGAAAGCCACCGCCATCCCTAGTAAGACTGAACCGATCCTCGCCGCGGGTGCCGTGCTGTGGCGGCCGCAAGAAGGTACGGGCACCCCGGAGATCGCGGTCGTGCACCGCCCCCGCTACGACGACTGGTCGCTGCCCAAGGGCAAGCTCGACCCCGGTGAGACGGCCCCTGTCGCCGCGGCGCGCGAGATCGCCGAGGAGACCGGCTTCCGCGCCCACCTCGGTCGCCGGCTGCCTTCGGTGAGCTATTCGGTCGACGGCACCCCCAAGAAGGTGCGGTACTGGGTGGCCCGCTGCGTCGGCGGCGAATTCACGCCCAACGACGAAGTGGACGAGCTGAAGTGGTTGCCGGTCGAGCAGGCGATGACGCAGTTGGAGTACGCGCTCGACCGCAAGGTGCTGCGCCGTTTCACGGCTCTGCCCGCCGACACCACGACGGTCCTGATCGTGCGGCACGCCACCGCTGGCAGCAAGTCCCGGTATTCCGGTGACGACCGAAAGCGCCCGCTGGACAAGCACGGCCGGGCTCAGGCCGAGGCGTTGGTGAGCCAACTCCTCGCGTTCGGTGCCGGTGACCTGTTCGCCGCCGACCGCGTGCGCTGCCAGCAGACGCTGGACCCGCTGGCCGAGGAACTCGGAGCGCCGGTCCACACCGAGTCCGCATTGACCGCAGAGGCGTACGCCGACAACCGCAAGAAGGCCCGGCAGCGGATCCTCGAGATCGCCGCGACCGCCGCCCGCCCGGTGATCTGCACGCAGGGGGAGGTCATTCCGGACCTCATCGCCTGGTGGTGCGAGCGCGACGGCGTCCGGCCGGACAAGTCACGCAACCGCAAGGGCAGCACGTGGGTGCTGACGCTGGTCGGCGGCCGACTCGCGTGCGCCGACCACATCAGTTCGCCGCTGGCCGCGAAGTAGTACCGCCGCACCAGAATTCGGTGCCGCCCCGAGGCGTGACCACACATACGAAAACGCCGCGGGTACCGGACCCGCGGCGTCTTCGGTGAAACGGACTACTTGCGACCGCGCTTGGCCGGAGCCTTCTTGGCGGGCGCCTTCTTGGCGGGCGCGGCCTTCTTGGCCGGAGCCTTGGTCGCGGCCTTCTTGGCGGGCGCGGCCTTCTTCGCCGGCGCGGCCTTCTTGGCCGGAGCCTTGGTCGCGGCCTTCTTGGCCGGAGCCTTCTTCGCCGGCGCAGCCTTCTTCGCCGGTGCGGCCTTCTTCGCCGGAGCCTTCTTCGCCGGCGCAGCCTTCTTCGCCGGTGCGGCCTTCTTCGCCGGAGCCTTCTTGGCGGGTGCGGCCTTCTTCGCCGGTGCGGCCTTCTTGGCCGGAGCCTTCTTCGCCGCCTTCCGCGCAGTGCTGGACGCGGTGACACCGCGCTTCACCGCGGGGCCTTCGGACGGAAGCTTCTGCGCGCCCGAGACAACGGCTTTGAACTGAGCGCCGGGACGGAACGCGGGCACAGACGTCGGCTTGACCTTCACCGTCTCGCCGGTACGCGGATTGCGGGCGACGCGAGCGGCGCGGCGCCGCTGCTCGAAGACACCGAAGCCGGTGATGGTGACGCTGTCACCTTTGTGCACCGCGCGCACGATGGTGTCGACGACGTTCTCCACCGCTGCGGTGGCCTGCCGACGATCCGAGCCCAATTTCTCCGTGAGTACGTCGATGAGCTCTGCTTTGTTCATGCAAAACCTCCGGGAACCAGTGGTCCTCCTTGGACCGACTAGAGGACACGGTAAACCCAATCGCTGCTGATTTCCAAGAGCCACGCGCAATTTCAGGGCGCGCCAGCGAACTTTTTTCAATCCGCTTGGCTCCCTTCGGGTCCTACCGGACGGGCCCAAAAGCGGATCGCAGCGGGGCGATTTCGCCCAATTCAGTGCCGAATCAGGCCGGCAATGTGCGCGGTTTCCACTCGGGCCGGTGCGCCTCGAATTCCTCGATTTCGTCGACTTTCCGCAGCGTAAGCCCTATATCGTCGAGTCCTTCGAGCAGCCGCCACGCGGTGTAGTCGTCAATGTTGAACGGCACCATCATCGTTCCCGCGGTGATGGTCCGATCTTGAAGATTGACAGTGATTTCCGTCCCCGGATTCTGCTCGATGATTTTCCACAACAATTCCACGTCGTCCTGTGCCACTTCGGCCGCCAGAAGACCGGCCTTGCCCGCGTTGCCCCGGAAAATATCGGCGAATCGGGACGAGATGACCACCCGGAAACCGAAGTCCATCAGCGCCCAGACCGCGTGTTCGCGTGACGAACCGGTGCCGAAATCGGGTCCCGCCACCAGAACCGAGCCCTGATCGAAGGGCGGTTGGTTGAGCACGAAGGCCGGGTCGTTGCGCCACGCCGCGAACAATCCGTCCTCGAATCCGGTGCGCGTCACCCGCTTCAGATAGACCGCCGGGATGATCTGGTCGGTGTCGACGTCGGAGCGGCGCAGCGGCACGCCGATTCCGGTGTGGGTGGTGAAGGCTTCCATGGCAGTTCTTCTTTCAGTGGCTCGTGGCGGGAATGAGGTCGGCGGGCGAGGACAGGGTGCCCCGCACGGCGGTCGCCGCGGCGACCGCGGGCGACACCAGATGGGTGCGGCCGCCCTTGCCCTGCCGTCCCTCGAAATTGCGGTTGGACGTCGACGCGCATCGCTCCCCCGGCGCGAGCTGGTCCGGGTTCATGCCGAGACACATCGAGCAGCCGGCCTGCCGCCACTCCGCGCCCGCCGCGGTGAAGATCTCGCCCAGGCCTTCGGATTCGGCCTGTGCGCGCACCCGCATCGATCCCGGCACGATCAGCATGCGGACCCCGTCGGCGACCGTGCGGCCGTGCAGCACGTCGGCGACCACGCGCAGATCCTCGATCCTGCCGTTGGTGCACGATCCGACGAACACCGCGTCGACCGGGATGTCGCGCATCGGGGTACCCGCCTCAAGGCCCATGTACGCCAAGGCCTTCTCGGCGGTCTGGCGCTGCGCCTCGTCGAACATCGCCTCGGGATCGGGCACCGAGCCCCCCAGCGGCACGCCCTGACCGGGGTTGGTGCCCCAGGTCACGAACGGGCTGAGCGTCGAGGCGTCGATGTGCACCTCGGTGTCGAATTCAGCGCCTTCGTCGGTACGCAGCTGACGCCACGCGGCGACGGCTTCCTCCCACGCGGCGCCGGTCGGCGCGTGCGGCCTGCCCTTCAGGAACGCGAAGGTCGTGTCGTCGGGAGCCACCATGCCGGCGCGGGCACCCGCCTCGATGCTCATGTTGCAGATCGTCATCCGGCCCTCCATCGACAGCGATTCGATGGCGCTACCCCGGTATTCGATGACGTGGCCCTGTCCGCCGCCGGTACCGATCTGGGCGATCACAGCCAGGATGATGTCCTTGGCGCTCACCCCGGGCGGCAGTTCGCCGTCGACGTTGACTGCCATCGTCTTGAACGGCCTCAGCGGAAGCGTCTGGGTGGCGAGCACGTGTTCGACCTCCGACGTGCCGATGCCCATCGCCAGCGCTCCGAACGCCCCATGCGTGGACGTGTGGCTGTCGCCACAGACGACGGTCATGCCGGGCTGCGTGAGGCCCAGCTGCGGTCCGATGATGTGAACGATGCCCTGCTCGGCATCGCCCATCGGATGCAGCCGGATGCCGAATTCGGCGCAGTTGCGGCGCAACGTCTCCACCTGGGTGCGCGACACCGGATCGGCGATCGGCTTGTCGATGTCGACCGTCGGCACGTTGTGGTCCTCGGTGGCGATGGTCAGATCGGGCCGCCGCACCGGACGCTGGGCCAGCCGGAGACCGTCGAAGGCCTGCGGACTGGTGACCTCGTGAACGAGGTGCAGGTCGATGTAGATCAGGTCCGGTTCGCGGGCGTCACCGGCGCCGGAGCCGGCGACGACGACGTGATCGCTCCACACCTTCTCGGCCATGGTGCGCGGCCTGTTCGCGTTGTCCATCTTGACCATCTCACAATCTGGGAAGCTAGTATCTCCTTGTGAGACAGGATAGCGGTATCGGCGTGCTGGACAAAGCGGTGGCCGTGCTGCATGCGGTGGCCGAGTCCCCGTGCGGGCTGGCCGATCTGTGCGACCGGACCGCGCTGCCGCGCGCGACCGCCCACCGGCTGGCCGTCGGGCTGGAGACGCACCGGATGCTCTCGCGCGACGGCGACGGGCAGTGGCGCCTCGGCCCCGCGCTCGCCGAGCTGGCGAGCCATGTCCGCGATCCGCTGCTGACGGCCGGGGCCGTGGTCCTGCCACGCCTGCGCGAACTGACCGGGGAGAGCGTGCAGCTCTACCGCCGTGACGGCACGTCACGGATCTGCGTCGCGGCGCTGGAACCGCCTGCCGGTCTTCGCGATACGGTCCCGATCGGAACGCGTCTGCCGATGACCGCGGGATCGGGCGCCAAGGTGCTGCTCGCCTACGCAGACGCGGCCACGCAGCAGAGCGTGCTTCCCGCCGCGGCGTTCACCGACCGGACCCTGGCCGAGGTGCGCCGACGTGGCTGGGCGCAGAGCGTGGCGGAACGCGAACCGGGGGTGGCCAGCGTGTCGGCGCCGGTGCGCGACGGCCGTGGCGCGGTGATCGCCGCGGTATCGGTCTCCGGGCCGATCGACCGGATGGGCCGGCGGCCGGGCGTGCGCTGGGCCGCGGACCTGGTGGCGGCCGCCGATGCGCTGACGCGCAGGCTCTGAGAATCCGAAAAACTCCGGATCCACAGGATCCGGAGCGGTGGTACCCCCGATGGGATTCGAACCCACGCTACCGCCGTGAGAGGGCGGCGTCCTAGGCCGCTAGACGACGGGGGCTAGAACATGTTTCGGAGGGACAGCATAGCTCAGGGAACAAAGCTGGCCTAATCCGATCGTTGGCTGGGGTACCAGGACTCGAACCTAGAATGGCGGTACCAGAAACCGCTGTGTTGCCAATTACACCATACCCCATTGGAAGCCAGTAACCGCAGGTCACAGGCCACTTCCCGGTCCGGCTCACCGCGACGGTGCCGCGGTGGGCCGTTGAACGGGCCGACGAGCAGACTACCAAAGATCTCGGGGTGCTTCTTCCACCCCCGGGTCCACTCCCGTCACCCAGCCGCCTCGGCATGATCCCGGCCCGCCCGCAGCCGGGCCAGCGTGCGCTCGCGGCCCAGCAGCTCCAGCGACTCGTACAGCGGCGGGCTCACCGAGGACCCGGTCACCGCCACCCGCACCGGGCCGAAGGCCTTGCGGGGCTTGAGTTCGAGGCCGTCGATCAGCGCCCGTTTCAGCGCGTCCTCCACTGCGGTGCGGTCCCACTCGTCCACGGCCTCCAGCGCGGCGATCGCGGCCTCGAGCACCGGCACCGCGTCCGGCCGCAGTTCCTTGCCTGCGGACTTCTCGTCGAGACCGAACGCGCTGTCGTCGAGGAACTTGAGCAGATCCCAGGCGTCGCCCAGCACGACGATGCGGGTCTGCACCAGACCCGCCGCTTCGGAGAACTGCGCGTCGTCCAGACCGGTGTCGTGGCCGTGGTCGGCGAAGAACCGGGCGAGGCGGCGGGTGAACGACGCCGGCTCGAGCAACCGGATGTGCTCGGCGTTGAGCGCGTCGGCCTTCTTCTGATCGAACCGCGCCGGGTTGGAGTTGACGTCGACGACGTCGAACGCCGCGACCATCTCCTCGATGGTGAACACGTCCCGGTCGTCGGCGATCGACCAGCCCAGCAGCGCAAGGTAGTTGAGCAGGCCCTCGGGGATGAAACCGCGGTCGCGGTGCAGGAACAGGTTGGACTGCGGATCGCGCTTGGACAGCTTCTTGTTCCCGTCGCCGAGCACCGGCGGCAGGTGCGCGAACCGGGGCGTGCCCTCGGCGATGCCCAGCCGCTCCAGAGCGGCATAGAGCGCGAGCTGGCGAGGAGTGGAAGGCAGCAGATCTTCGCCGCGCAGCACATGGGTGATCCTCATCAGCGCGTCGTCGACGGGATTGACCAACGTGTACAACGGTTCTCCGTTGCCGCGGGTCAGCGCGAAGTCCGGGATGGAGCCGGCCGGAAACGTCGTCTGCCCCCTGACCAGGTCGTCCCATGTCATGTCGGCGTCGGGCATGCGCAGCCGCACCACGGCCTGGCGGCCTTCGGCGCGCAACGCCGCCCGCTGCTCGTCGTTGAGGTCGCGGTCATAGTTGTCGTAGCCGAGCTTGGGATTGCGGCCTGCGGCCAGGTGACGGGCTTCCACCTCCTCGGCGGTGGAGAAGGCCTCGTAGGCGTCGCCGGCGTCGATCAGCCGATTGAGCACATCGGTGTAGAGCTCGCGACGACCCGACTGGCGGTAGGGCTCATAGAGTCCGCCGACCTCCGGCCCTTCGTCCCAGTCGAGACCGAGCCACCGCAGCGCGTCGAGCAGCGCCTGGTAACTCTGCTCGCTGTCCCGCGCGGAATCGGTGTCCTCGATCCGGAACACGAAGGTGCCGCCGGTGTGCCGGGCGTAGGCCCAGTTGAACAGCGCGGTGCGGATCAGCCCGACATGCGGCGTACCGGTCGGCGAGGGGCAGAATCTGACTCGAACGGCTCTATCGGGACTGTTCACGACTTTCCTTTGCGCACAACGGGATTGGTGAGTGTTCCGATGCCTTCGATGCTGATGCTGACCGTGTCGCCGTGCTCGAGCGGCCCGACGCCCTCCGGGGTTCCGGTCAGGATCAGGTCCCCGGGGAGCAACGTCATGACCGCGGAGATCCATTCGATGATCGCGCCGATGTCGTGGATCATCAACGACGTTCGGCTGCGCTGCTTGACCTCCCCGTTGACCTCGGTGCGGATCTCCAGCTCTCCCGGGTCGACGTCGGTGACGATCCACGGCCCGACCGGACAGAACGTGTCGTGGCCCTTGGCCCGCATCCACTGGCCGTCCTTGGCCTGCTGGTCGCGCGCGGAGACGTCGTTGGCGATGGTGTACCCGAGGATGTTCTCGGCGGCGCGGGCGGCCGGCACGTCCTTGCACGGCCTGCCGATGACCGCGGCGAGTTCGCCTTCGAAGTGCACCGGATGGGCGTCGGCCGGCAGCTGGATCGCGGTGTTGGGACCGATGATCGCGGTGTTGGGCTTGAGGAAGATGATCGGATCCTCGAACGTGCCGCCGCCCATCTCCTCGATGTGCGCGGCGTAGTTCTTGCCCATGCAGACGACCTTGCTCGCCAGGATCGGGGCCAGCAACCGGACGTCGGCCAGCGGCCACTGCCGTCCCGTGAAGGTCGGTGAGCCGAACGGATGCTCGGCGATCTCCCGGACGATCGCGTCGGCGGGATTCTCGGACGGTCCCTCGATGGCGACGAAGGCGACTCCGTCGGGGCTGGCGATTCGACCAAGACGCATGCGCTCAGCCTAGTGCCCGGGGTACACCGCGCCGCGACGACGCCGGGGTCCGGCGCCACATCTCACCAAGTGGGATAGTAGTTCAGCATCCTGAGATGCCTGTGGAATCATGCTCTGGTGAATCCTTCGGCGATCGGCACCGGGCGGCGATGGTCCATGCTGGTCATCGCCCTCGGCGCGACGTTGTGCGCCAACGTGTTCATCAACGGTGTGGCGTTCCTCATACCCACGCTGCACCGCGAGCGCGGGCTGGACCTGGCGCAGGCGGGCCTGATGTCGGCGCTGCCCAGCCTCGGCATGGTGGTGACGCTGATCGCGTGGGGCTACGTGGTCGACCGGGTCGGCGAGCGGGTGGTGCTGACGCTGGGGTCGGCCTTGACCGCGGCCGCGGCGTTCGGCGCCGCAGCGGCGGACTCGCTCGTCGCGGTGGGGGTCTTCCTCTTCCTCGGCGGGATGGCGGCGGCCAGCAGCAACACCGCGAGCGGCCGCCTCGTCGTGGGGTGGTTCGACGCCGAGAAGCGGGGCCTGGTGATGGGCATCCGCCAGACGGCCCAGCCGCTGGGCGTCGGCCTCGGCGCGCTGGTGATCCCGCGGCTGGCCGAGAGCGGCGGGGTGTCGAGCGCATTGATCTTCCCGGCGATCGTCTGCGCGCTCTCGGCGGTGG
The DNA here is from genome assembly GCF_010729305.1 of Mycolicibacterium psychrotolerans. Classification (NCBI taxonomy): domain Bacteria; kingdom Bacillati; phylum Actinomycetota; class Actinomycetes; order Mycobacteriales; family Mycobacteriaceae; genus Mycobacterium; species Mycolicibacterium psychrotolerans. Next base: position 4,639,993 of record NZ_AP022574.1, read on the forward strand.
TGTGCGCCGTGGCGGTGCTCGACCCGCCGCGACCCGCCCGGGCCGAGGCCGCCGACGCCGACCTGGCCAACCCCTACCGCGCATCGTCGCTGCTGGTGCGCATCCACCTGACGTCCCTGCTGCTCGTGGCACCCCAGGCGATGGTGTGGACGTTCACCCTCGCGTGGCTGATCACCGACCGAGGGTGGTCCGCCGGCTCGGCAGGTGCGCTGGTCACCGTCGCCCAGATCCTGGGCGCGGGTGGCCGGATCGGAGCGGGACGGTGGTCGGATGCGATGCTCAAGCGCTCCGGTGACGTGCTGAGCTCGCGCATGCGGCCCGTCCGCAGCATCGCCGTGGCCGCAGCCGTGGCGATGGCGCTGCTGGCGCTGACCGACTGGCTGGACTCCCCGGTGAGCATCGCGCTGATGATGGTGGCGTCGGTGGTGACGGTCTCTGACAACGGTCTGGCCTTCACGGCGATCGCCGAGATCGCCGGACCGTTCTGGAGTGGCCGGGCCCTGGCCACCCAGAACACCACTCAGCTGCTGACCGCCGGCGTCACTCCCCCGCTGTTCGGCGCGCTGATCGGGGTTGCGGGTTACCCGGCGGCCTTCGCGGTGTGCGCGCTGTTCCCGCTGCTGGCGATTCCGGCGGTGCCGGGAACGACTCGACCTCAGCGCGGCTGAGCGGCACGCGGCAACAGCAGCAGCGCGGCCACCAGGAAGCAGAGCGCACCGATGAACGTGCCGACATTGGCCAGCCACTCGTCCTCGGTGACCCCGGTCTTGCGCACGAACGCCGCCGCCGCGGACACGGCGAACGCCACGCAACCCAGCAGGTTCACCGCGCCGGCCAGCCAGTCGCGCGAGCGCAGGTCGATCAGACCCGCCGCGGCGGCGACAGCGACCATGCCCAGAATCCCGCTGAGCAGGAACGCCGTCGATCCGGTGGCGTCGGGAACCCACACGTAGCGGCGCTGCGCGGCGACGGCGTGGGCCCACACCGCGGCCCCGGTGCTGAGGTTGAACAGCAGCGTTCCGGCGAATTGCACTGCCGCCGAAGACCATTCGGCGCGCGCCGCCGGGTCGGCCAGCCGCAGTTGCATCCAGGCCGCGGTGGTGAAGAACCACGACCCGGCGAAGCAGAGCGCATCGGCCGCGCCGGCACCGGCCCACGCGGGGAAGCCGGGGGCGGTGGCGAGCGCGAAGAACGACGAGCCGATCGCGAACAGCCAACACTGGCGCGTCAGCGTCGCGAATCCGGTTATGGCTACAGCTTCCCGAGGATGCGCTCGCCGACCTGGGCGGTGGTGAGCACCTCGTCACCGCGCGTGGCGAGGTGCTCGGCCACCGCCGCGTCGACGCGGGCGGCCGCGTCGAGTTCGCCGAGGTGGGCCAGCAGTAGCGACACACTCATGATGGCCGCCGTCGGGTCGGCGATACCCTGCCCGGCGATGTCGGGGGCGCTGCCGTGCACGGGTTCGAACATCGACGGATTGGTCAGCGTGGCGTCGATGTTGCCGCTGGCCGCCAACCCGATGCCGCCGCACACCGCGGCAGCCAGGTCGGTGATGATGTCGCCGAACAGATTGTCGGTCACGATCACGTCGAACCGACCCGGGTCGGTGACCAGGTGGATCGTCGCCGCGTCGACATGCTGGTAGGCCACCTCGACGTCGGGATACTCGGTGGCCACGCTCTGCACGGTGCGCCACCACAGCGACCCGGCGTAGGTCAGCACGTTGTTCTTGTGCACCAGCGTCAGATGCTTGCGGCGGGCCTGGGCGCGGTGGAACGCGTCGTGCACCACGCGGCGCACGCCGTAGGCGGTGTTGACGCTGACCTCGGTGGCGATCTCATGCGGGGTGTCGACGCGGATCGCACCGCCGGTGCCGGTGTAAGGACCCTCGGTGCCCTCCCGCACGACGACGAAGTCGATCTCGGGGTCACCGGCCAGCGGACTGCGCACGCCCGGGTAGAGCCGGCCGGGCCGCAGGTTGATGTGGTGGTCCAGCTCGAACCGGATGCGCAGCAGCAGGCCGCGCTCGAGCACACCGCTGGGCACCGACGGATCGCCGATCGCACCGAGCAGGATCGCGTCGTGCCCCTTGAGCTCCTCGAGCACCGAGTCGGGCAGGACCTCCCCGGTCTTGTGGTACTGCCGTGCACCGAGTGCGTACTCGGTCTTCTCGACGCCGGGGAACACGGCATCGAGGACCGTCAGGGCCTGCCCGATGACCTCGGGGCCGATACCGTCGCCGCCGATCACCGCGAGCTTCACCGGGGACGTCATGACAGATCCACCAGTTTCAGTGTCGTCGCGTCGACGTCGCGGCCGATCGCGGCCAGCACATCCTCGGGTACCTGCCGATCCAGACGGAGCATGATCGTCGCACCGCCCCCTTCGGCGTCCTGACTGAGCTGGGCGGCCAGGATGTTGACCGCCGCGCCGCCGAGCAGCGTGCCGATCTTGCCCAGCGCACCGGGCCGGTCGTCGTAGTTGATGATCAGGTTGACCCCTTCGGCGCGCAGTTCCAGGTTGCGCCCGTTGATCTGGACGATCTTCTCCACCAGCTGGGGTCCAGTCAGCGTGCCGGCCACATTGACCGTCGAACCGTCGGCGGAGACGGCGCGGACGTCGACCACACTGCGGTGGTTGGGGCTCTCGGTCTCGGTGTCGATCGAAGCCTCCACGCCGCGCTCGGCGGCCAGCGCCGGTGCGTTGACGAAGGTCACGGGGTCCTCGATCACCGCCGAGAACAGGCCACGCAGCGCCGAGAGCCGCAGCACCTCGACCTCTTCGGAGGCCAGCTCCCCGCGCACCTGCACGCACAGGTTGGTCGGCAGTTCGGGCGACAGGGCCCCCGCGAGCAACCCGAGCTTGCGCACCAGGTCCAGCCAGGGTGCGACCTCTTCGCCGACCACGCCGCCGCCGACGTTGACGGCGTCGGGCACGAACTCACCGGCGAGCGCGAGGCGCACGCTGGCGGCCACGTCGGTGCCCGCCCGGTCCTGCGCCTCGGCGGTCGATGCACCCAGGTGCGGGGTCACCACCACCTCGGGCAGCTCGAACAGCGGACTGTCGGTGCACGGCTCGGTGGCGAAGACGTCCAGGCCGGCGGCACGGACGTGGCCACCGGTGATCGCATCGGCGAGGGCCTGCTCGTCGATCAGCCCGCCGCGGGCCGCGTTGACGATGATCACGCCGGGCTTGGTCTTGGCCAGGGCGTCCTTGCCGATCAGGCCGGCGGTCTCCTTGGTCTTGGGCAGGTGCACCGAGATGAAGTCGGCGCGAGAGAGCAGTTCGTCCAGGGCCAGCAACTCGATACCCAGCTGGGCGGCGCGGGCATGCGAGACGTACGGGTCGTAGGCGGTGACATGCGCGCCGAACGCGGCCAGGCGCTGGGCCACCAGCTGGCCGATGCGCCCGAGGCCGACCACGCCGACGGTCTTGCCGAAGATCTCGGTGCCGGAGAACGACGACCGCTTCCAGGTGTGCGCGCGCAGCGTTGCGTCGGCGGCCGGGATCTGGCGTGCCGCGGACAGCAGCAGCGCCAGCGCGTGCTCGGCGGCGCTGTGGATGTTCGACGTCGGCGCGTTGACGACCAGCACGCCGCGGGCGGTGGCGGCGTCGACGTCCACGTTGTCCAGGCCGACACCCGCGCGGGCGACGATCTTGAGCTTCGGCGCCGCGGCTAACACCTCGGCGTCGACGGTGGTGGCCGACCGCACCAGCAGTGCGTCGGCGTCGGCGACGGCGGCCAGGAGCTTCTCCCGGTCGGGGCCGTCGACCCAGCGAACCTCGATCTGGTCCCCCAAGGCCTCGACAGTCGATGGGGCCAGCTTGTCGGCGATCAGTACCACGGGCAGACTCACGAGGGCTCAGCCTAATGGGCTGTAATGGCGGGGTGGACGTCACCGTCGTCGGAAGCGGGCCCAACGGCCTGGCAGCCGCCGTGATCTGTGCGCGCGCGGGGCTGTCGGTGCGGGTCATCGAGGCCCAGCCGACGTTCGGCGGCGGGGCGCGCAGCCGGCCCGACCCGGACTATCCCGGCGTCCTGCACGACGTCTGCTCCGCGGTCCACCCACTGGGGGTGGCCTCACCGTTCTTCGCCGAGTTCGACCTCGCAGCCCGCGGTGTCGAGCTGGTGGCACCGGAGGTGTCGTACGCCAATCCGCTGCCGGACCGGGCCGCGGCGGTGGCCTACCGCTCGCTGGACCGCACGTGCGACGAACTCGACGACGGCGCGTCCTGGCGGCGGCTGTTCAATCCGCTCACCGAGCACGTCGACGGGGTGCTCGGATTCTTCCTGGGGGACAAGCGCTCGCTTCCCCCCGATCTCGTCACCACGGTCCGCGCCGGTCTGCGGGTACTGGCGATGGGCAGCCCCGCGTGGGGCCTGCTGCGCGGCGACGACGCCCGGGCTCTGTTCACCGGTGTTGGCGTGCATGCCATTTCGCGCATGCCCTCCCCCGTCAACAGCGGCGCCGGCCTGATGCTCGGCACCGTGGCCCACACCGCCGGCTGGCCGGTGCCGGTGGGCGGAACCCAGACGATCGCCGACGCCCTGATCGCCGACGTGCGGGCCCACGGCGGCGAACTCGTGCTCGGCGAACCCGTGACCGCCCCGCCCGACGGGGTGGTCATCTGGGACACCGCGCCGACCGCGCTGCTCGACATCTACGGCGACCGGGTGCCGTCCCGGTACGCACAGGCGTTGCGGCGCTACAGGTTCGGCCCCGGGGTGTGCAAGGTCGACTTCGTCCTCTCCGGTGACATCCCGTGGCGCGATCCGCGGGTCGCGCAGGCGCCGACGGTGCACATGGGCGGAACGCGGACCCAGATGGCGCTCGCCGAACGCGAGATCGCCGTCGGCCGGCACGCAGAGTGGCCGATGACGTTGGCCGCGCTGCCGCACCTGGCCGACCCCTCGCGCATCGACGAGCAGGGCCGCCGGCCGCTGTGGACCTACGCCCACGTCCCGGCCAACTCACCGGCAGACCTCACCGAGACCGTGACCGCCCAGTTCGAACGCGCCGCGCCGGGATTCCGGGATCTGGTACTGGCCGCCCGGTGCGTGCCCGCCGCCAGGATGGCCGACCACAACGCGAACTACGTGGGCGGCGACATCATCGTCGGAGGGGCCACGCTGTTCGCCGCCATGATCGGACCGACGCTGCGCCTGAACCCGTGGTCCACGCCAATCCCCAAGGCGTACCTGTGTTCGTCGGCCACGCCACCGGGCACCGGTGTGCATGGCATGTCGGGGTACTACGCGGCCCGCACGGTGCTGCGGCGCGAATTCGGCATCACCACCATGCCGCGGCTTTCGCCCTGACCTTTCATCGACCGCGCGGGTCCGTAGGCTGCCCGGTATGACGAATTTGGCAGTGATCTACTACTCGGCCACCGGACACGGCACGTCGATGGCGAACCGCGTCGCCGCCACCGCGGAGTCGGCGGGCGCCGACGTGCGGTTGCGCCACATCGCCGAGACCCGCGACCCCGAGTCGTTCGCGGGCAATCCGGCGTGGTCGGCCAATTACGAAGCCACCAAGGATCTTCCGGCCGCCACCGGGGACGACATCGTGTGGGCCGACGCGGTGATCTTCGGCTCGCCCACCCGGTTCGGCAACACGGCGTCGCAGTTCCGCGCGTTCATCGATTCACTGGGCGGGCTGTGGGCCAAGGGTCAGCTCGCCGACAAGGTGTATGCGGCGTTCACGTCGTCGCAGACCGCCCACGGCGGGCAGGAGACCACGCTGATCACGCTGTACATCACGCTGATGCACTTCGGCGGCATCATCGTGCCGCCCGGCTACACCGACGCGGTGAAGTTCGCCGACGGCAACCCGTACGGCGTCGGGCATGTCACCGGCCCGGAGAACCGCAACGAGCTCGAGGAGGCGACGCTGGACGCGCTCGACCACCTGGCCCGCCGCGTCGTCAGCGTCGCCGCCCGCCTCGGCTCCTGAAGCGATTTCGGCGTGGTTGTCGTCACTCAGCGACGACAACCACGCCGAAATCACGGAAGAGTCAGGCGGTTTCGGTGATCGGCCGATCCACCCAGCTCATCAGGTCGCGCAGCTTCTTGCCGGTGACCTCGATCGGGTGCTCGGCGTTCTCCTTGCGCAGCTGCTCGAGCTCCTTGTTGCCGCCCTCCACGTTGGCCACGAGCCGCTTGACGAACGTGCCGTCCTGGATGTCGGCCAGGATGTCCTTCATCCGCTTCTTCGTGTCGGCGTCGATCACTCGCGGCCCGGACAGGTAGCCACCGAACTCCGCGGTGTCGGACACCGAGTAGTTCATCCGGGCGATGCCGCCCTCGTACATCAGGTCGACGATGAGCTTGAGCTCGTGCAGCACCTCGAAGTAGGCCAGCTCCGGGGCGTACCCGGCCTCCACCATCACCTCGAAGCCGGTCTTGACGAGTTCCTCGGTGCCACCGCACAACACGGCCTGCTCACCGAACAGGTCGGTCTCGGTCTCGTCCTTGAACGTGGTCTTGATGACACCGGCCCGGGCACCGCCGATCGCCTTGGCGTAGGACAGTGCGAGCGCCAGGCCCTCGCCCTTGGGATCCTGCTCGACCGCGACCAGGCAGGGCACGCCCTTTCCGTCGACGAACTGCCGGCGCACCAGGTGCCCCGGGCCCTTGGGCGCCACCATGCCGATGGTGACGTTGGCCGGCGGCTTGATCAGACCGAAATGGATGTTGAGGCCGTGCCCGAAGAACAGCGCGTTGCCGTCCTCGAGATTCGGCTCGATGTCGCTCGTGAAGATCTCGGCCTGCGCGGTGTCGGGCGCCAGCAGCATGATCACGTCGGCCCACTTGGCGACCTCGGCGGGGGTGTCCACCTCGAGGCCCTGCTCGGTGACCTTCTCGCGGGACTTGGAGCCCTCCTTCAGGCCCACCTTCACCTGGACGCCGGAGTCGCGCAGACTCAACGAGTGCGCGTGCCCCTGGCTGCCGTAGCCGATGACGGCGACCTTGCGGCCCTGGATGATCGACAGGTCCGCGTCGTCGTCATAGAACATCTCAACTGCCATTGTCTCGAATCTTCTTTCTACTCAGTGCTTTGTGACGGTTTTACTTGGTGCCGATTCCGCGGGGGCCACGCGACAGCGACACCACACCGGACTGGACGATCTCGCGGATCCCGTAGGGCTCCAGGACGCGCAGCAGCGCCTCGAGCTTGCCGGGAGTTCCGGTGGCCTCGACGGTCAGCGACTCGTTCGACACGTCGACGACCTTGGCGCGGAACAGGTTCACGGCCTCGATGACCTGACCGCGGGTCGTCGCGTCGGCACGCACCTTGATCAACGCGATCTCGCGCGACACGGCGTTGTCGTCGTCCTGCTCGACGATCTTGATCACGTTGACGAGCTTGTTGAGCTGCTTGGTGATCTGCTCCAGCGGCGAGTCCTCGACGTCGACCACGATGGTCATCCGGGACAGGTCCTTCTGCTCGGTGGCGCCGACGGCCAGCGAGCAGATGTTGTAGCCGCGCCGGGAGAACAGCGAGGCCACGCGGGCCAGGACGCCGGGCTTGTCCTCGACGAGCACCGACAGGGTGTGGATGGTGCTCACGCGTGCCCCTCTTCATTGTCGAACAGCGGACGGATGCCGCGGGCGTGCTGGATCTCGTCGTTGCTGGTGCCTGCGGCCACCATCGGCCACACCTGGGCGTCGGCCCCGACGACGAACTCGATGACCACCGGGCGGTCGTTGATCGCGCGCGCCTGATTGATCACCTCGGCGACGTCTTCGGCACGCTCACAGCGCAATCCGACACAACCCAGCGCCTCGGACAGCTTGACGAAGTCCGGGATGCGTCGGGTGTGGGTGGCCAGATCCGTCTGGCTGTACCGCTCCTCGTAGAACAGCGTCTGCCACTGCCGGACCATCCCCAGGTTGCCGTTGTTGATCAGCGCGACCTTGATCGGCACGCCTTCGATCGCACACGTGGCGAGCTCCTGGTTGGTCATCTGGAAGCAGCCGTCGCCGTCGATGGCCCACACCTCGGTGTCGGGGCAGCCCATCTTCGCGCCCATCGCCGCGGGCACGGCGTAGCCCATCGTGCCCAGCCCCCCGGAGTTGAGCCAGGTCTTGGGCTTCTCGTATTTGATGAACTGAGCCGCCCACATCTGGTGCTGACCCACACCGGCGACGTAGATCGCGTCCGAGCCGGCGATCTTGCCCAGCGTCTCGATGACGTACTCGGGTGAGAGGCTGCCGTCGCTCTGCGGGCCGTAGCTCAGCGGATACGTCGACTGGATTCCGCGCAGGTATTCCCACCAGGTGTCGAGCGCCGTCGAGCCGAGCCCGCCGTCACGCCGCAGCGCATCGATCAGGTCGGTGATCACGGCCTTGACGTCACCCACGATCGGCACGTCGGCATGCCGGTTCTTGCCGATCTCGGCCGGGTCGATGTCGGCGTGGATCACCTTGGCGTCGGGCGCGAACGAGTCCAGCTTGCCGGTCACCCGGTCGTCGAACCGGGTGCCGAGCGCGATCAGCAGATCGCTGCGCTGCAGCGCCGCCACCGCGGCCACGGTGCCGTGCATGCCGGGCATGCCGAGGTTCTGCGGGTGGCTGTCGGGGAAGGCGCCCCGCGCCATCAGCGTGGTGACCACCGGGATGCCGGTCAGCTCGGCGAGATCCAGCAGTTGCTCGGACGCCTCGCCGCGGATGACGCCGCCACCGACGTAGAGCACCGGCTTGCGTGCGGCGGTGATCAGCTTGGCCGCCTCGCGGATCTGCCGGTTGTGCGGCTTGGTGTTCGGCTTGTAGCCGGGCAGTTCGAACTTCGGCGGCCAACTGAAGGTGCACTGACCCTGCAGCACGTCCTTGGGGATGTCGACCAGAACAGGTCCGGGCCGCCCAGTGGAGGCGATGTGGAACGCCTCGGCGATGACGCGGGCGATGTCATCGCCGTTGCGGACCAGGAAGTTGTGTTTGGTGACCGGCATCGTGATGCCGGAGATGTCGGCTTCCTGGAAGGCGTCGGTGCCGATCAGCGCGCGCCCCACCTGACCCGTGATCGCGACCACGGGGATCGAATCCATATATGCGTCGGCCAGCGGGGTCACCAGGTTGGTCGCACCCGGACCCGAGGTCGCCATGCAGACACCGACGCGTCCGGTGGCGTGCGCGTAGCCGCTGGCGGCGTGGCCGCCGCCCTGCTCGTGCCGGACCAGGACATGGCGCAACTTCACCGAGTCGAACAGCGGGTCGTAGACCGGCAGCACCGCGCCGCCGGGGATGCCGAAGATCACGTCGACGTCGAGTTCCTCGAGCGAGCGGATGACGGCTTGCGCGCCGGTGAGCTGGTGCGGGGCAACGGTTTTCGGCTGCGGGGCGGCCGGGGTGGCGGTCTGACCCCCGTTCGCCGGGGTCGCCGACTGCTCAGGTGGTCGCTTGGTGGGTGCGCTCACGGTGTCCTCTTGTCCTGTCGACTCTGGTAGATCTTCTCAAATCGGTGCTGGGGCAACAAAAAACCCCCGTCAGCCGGGCGGCTGTACGAGGGTTGCGCGTCGATGCGGTGGTGCTATGCCCGGACCAGGGCTAGCGCGGCATCAACGCGCAACCCAATTACTACGAGCGAGCCCGGGGTCTGCATAGCAGATGACGGTAGCCCGCGAAGCGGACTCTGGTCAAATTCCCGGCTCCGCCGGGGTGGGATGATGGCGCCATGGGTTCCTCCGCCACGTCGTCGCCCGCCCCGGTCGTGATCCGGATCTCCCCCATGGCTCACCTTGCCGTCGTCCTACTGACGCTCGCGCTGCTGTCCGTGGTGTTCGCCGGGCCGGTGTGGTTCGTCGCGTTATTGGTGATCCCGGTGCTGCTGTCGGTGGCGATCGCGCGGTACCGCACCGTCGCCGACCGCGACACCGTCACCGCGCGCACCCTGTTGGGCAGCCAGACGCTGCGCTGGGAGGACATCGCCGGGCTGCGGTTCGGCCGGAAGGCGTGGGCCCAGGCCCGGCGCGCCGACGGCACCGAGGTGTCGCTGCCGGCCGTCACCTTCGCGACGCTTCCGGTGCTGACGGCCGCCAGCGGCGGCCGCGTGCCCAATCCGTACGAATGACGCTCAGGCCAGCGGATTGGCCCCGTTGAGCAGCACCCAGATCGCCACGCCCGCCCCGACGCCGAGGATCAGCGCGGCGAAGGAGCCGAGGAAGGGGCGACGCGCCCACCCGCGGCCGGCGTCCAGGCCGTAGCGCCCGGGACCGATCAGGATGATCGCTGCGACGACGGCGAGCAGGATCGCCTCGTACTCGTGGCCGTCGGTCAGGAAGGCCGACAGCCGTGCCTCGTTGTGCGCGTCGATGGCCTCGGCCAGGACGGCGTTGATCAGATAGGCCAGCGCGCCGGCCGCCGCAACCGGGGTGAACAGCCCCAGCACGAGCAGCACCCCGGCCACGATCTGACCGCCGGCGGCCACGTAGCTGAGGATGTCGGCGTACTGGAAGCCGACGCCGGCCAGGTAGTCGCGGAATCCGCCGAGCCCCGACCCGCCCCAGATCCCGAACATCTTCTGCAGGCCGTGCGCGACCAGCAGCAGACCCACGGCGACGCGGAGCACCAGCAGGCCGAGGTCCTGGGTGCCCCTGCGGTCCCGCTCCCGGTGCTCGTCGAGCACGCCGACCTCGGTGGGTGCCGCGGTCGACCCGTACGAGCCGGGCGCCAGACCGTTGCCGGGCTGCACGTAGGGCAGCGGTTCGGCGTCGTTCAGCAGGGCGAACGGCTGCTGGTCGGCGGGCTTGGCCGAGTCGTAGCGCGGGATCGCCGTCGTCTCGAAGTCGCCGCCGTACTGCGCCGAGGGCAGATCGTCCTCGGGGTCCACCAGCCGCGCCGACGCGGGCCGGCCGGCCGATTCGTCGGGCCGCTGCCAGGGGCGTGGATCATGGGGACTCGTCACGACTGCCAGGGTAAGTGCACCTGCGGCCGTCGCCCGGAATTGGCGCGGCGCGCCCGACCATGTGTTTTACCGCTGCGGGGCAGGTCGGCGCCGGGACGCGTGGCGAGCACTCCGAAACGATCCGTAATCTGGCTCGCATGAGTCAGCGCCGGTCGTTGCGGGCAGCCGCGGTCCTGCTGTGCGCGGCGGTGCTCGTCAGCGCCGGCTGCGCACGGTTCGATTCGGCGCAGTCGCAGCCGTTCACGACCGAGCCGCAGATGGCGCCGGGGCCGACCTCCACGCCGCCTCCCCCGCCTCCGCTGCCTGCCCAGCCGTTCCCCAAGCAGTGCCCCGCGCCCGGGGTCATGCAGGGCTGCCTGGACAGCACCAGCGGACTGATCATGCTGCCCGACAGCCAGTCCGCGCTGGTGGCCGAGCGGGTCACCGGCGCGGTCAAGCAGGTCGCCACCAAGGCCGAACCGTTCGTCAAGATGACGCTTCCGGTCGACGGCAGCGGCGACGGCGGTCTGATGGACATCGTGCAGTCCCCGACCTACGCGCAGGACCGGCTGATGTACGCCTACGTCAGCACCCCGTCCGACAACCGGGTGATCAGGATCGCCGACGGCGACATCCCCAAGCCGATCCTGACCGGCATCCCCAAGGGCGCCACCGGCAACACCGGCGCGCTGGTCTTCACCAGTCCGACCACGCTGATGGTCCAGACCGGCGACGCGGGCGATCCGGCCCTGGCCGCCGATCCGGGGTCGTTGGCGGGCAAGCTGCTGCGCATCGAGCAGCCGACGACGGTCAACCAGGCACCGACGACGACCGCACTGTCGGGCCTCGGTCCGGGTGGCGGCATGTGCATCGATCCGTCCGACGAGTCGCTCTACGTCACCGACCGGACGCCGACCGCCGACCGGTTGCAGCGCATCGCCAAGGACTCCAAGGTGTCGACGGTGTGGACGTGGCCCGACCGGCCGGGGGTGGCGGGCTGCGCGGCGCTCGACGGCACGGTGCTGGTCAACCTCGTCAACACCAAGCAGACCGTCGCGGTGCGCATGGCGCCCGACACCGGCGCGGTCACCGGGGAGCCGGAGGTGGTCCGTCAGGACCAGCACGGCCACGCCTGGGCGTTGCAGGTCGCTCCCGACGGCAACATCTGGGGCGCGACGGTGAACAAGACCTCCGGGGACGCCGAGAAGCTCGACGACGTCGTGTTCCCCCTGTTCCCCCAGGGCGGCGGCTTCCCGCGGGCCAACGACGAGAAGACCTGATCTAGCGCGGCCCCGAGCCGGGCAGGCGCAGGATCAGGCGGGTGCCACCCAGCGGACTGACCTCCAAAGCTGCTGTGCCACCGTGGATTTCGGCCTGCTGAGCGACCAGTGCCAGACCCAGACCAGACCCCGACCTGGATGCGGTGGAGCCGCGGTGGAAACGCTGGAACACCTCGGCGCGCTCCTCGGCCGGCACACCGGACCCGTTGTCGTCGACGGCGATCTCCACCCCGTCGGCCGAGCTGATCACGCTGAGCTGCACCCGCGTCGCACCGCCGTGCTTGACCGCGTTGGCGATCGCGTTGTCGATGACCAACCGCAGGCCCGCAGGCATCCCGAGCATCAGCACCGTCGTCGACGACGCCAGCGACACCTCCAGGCCGGGATAGTTGTGCATCGCGTCGTGGGCGGCGCGGTCGAGCAGCTCGGCGACATCGAGCGGCACGAAATCGGCCACCGTGGTCAGCTCGCCCTGCGCCAGCCGCTCGAGCGCGGCCAGGGTCGCCTCGATCCGGGACTGGGTGCGCATCACGTCGCCGATGACCTCGGCGCGCTGCTCGGGGCCCAGATCCAGCGTCATCAGCACCTCGAGGTTGGTGCGCATCGCGGTCAACGGCGTCCGCAGCTCGTGGGAGGCGACGGCGGCGAAGTCCCGCGCCGATTCGAGCGCCGCCCGGGTGCGCTGCTGCTCGTCGCCGATGCGGGCGAGCATGCCCTCGACCGCCTCGGAGATCTCCACGGCCTCCCAGACACCGCGCACCTGCACCTCGTCGGGATTGGACTGGGCGTTGATGGCGCGGGCCTGCTGGGCCAGCAGCCGGAACGGGTTGACCATGATCAGCGCGATCACCCAGCCGACGAGCAGCGTGGTGAGAATCACCCCGGCGCAGATCCAGAACACCCGCCAGTGCAGGGAGTCGATGCGGGCCTGGGTGTCGGCCAGCGGCGCACCGAGGGCGATCGACGCGCTGCCCGTCGTGATCGTCCGGACGCGGTACTCGACGCCGCCGATCGTCGCGTCGGCGTAGCCGTTGGGCAGTTCGGGCAGCACGACGTCGCCGGGGATGGACACCGCGGCGGCGCCGATACGCGCGGTGCGCACCAATCCGCCTTCGGCGGGTTCGGGGCCGACCCCTTCCTGAGCGCTGCGCAGCAGGGTGTTCACGTCACCCAGGCTCGACAACGAGTCGAGCCGGCGGTCGAGTTGGTCGTACTGGTCGTTGGTGACGCCCACCCACACCCAGACCCCGAGTGTCAGCACAAGGATGATGACGCCGACCTGAGCCAGGATCACGATCGAGCGCAGCGACAACAGCCGCAGCGGGTGCGACAGCAGGCGCAGAACGAGGTCCTGGGCGTGCTTCATGAACGCGTCATTGACAGGCGGCCATGACCAGTTCGCGCACGCGTGCGGCGTCCGCCTGGCCCTTCGTCGCCTTCATCACCGCACCGACGATCGCGCCGGCGGCCTGGACCTTGCCCCCGCGGATCTTCTCGGCGATGTCGGGATTCGCGGCCAGCGCCTCGTCGACCGCGGCCTGGATCAGCGAGTCGTCGCGCACCACCGCGAGCCCGCGGGCCGTCATCACCTGGTCGGGTTCGCCCTCCCCGACCAGCACCCCCTCGACGACCTGGCGGGCCAGCTTGTTCGACAGCTTGCCGTCGTCGACGAGCTTGACCACAGCGGCCACCTGGGCCGGGGTGATCGGCAAATCGGACACCTCCACTCCGTCTTCCCTGGCCTTCTGCACCAGGAAGTTGCCCCACCATGCGCGGGCGGCCTCACTGGACGCGCCGTGGTCGACGGTGGCCGCGATCAGATCGAGGGCGCCGATGTTGACGAGGTCACGCATCACCTCGTCGGAGATGCCCCATTCCTGCTGAACCCGCTTGCGGGACAACCACGGGAGCTCGGGGATGGTGGCGCGCAGCCGATCGACGAGGTCGGCATCGGGCGCCACGGGTTCGAGGTCCGGTTCGGGGAAGTAGCGGTAGTCCTGCGCGGTCTCCTTGCTGCGCCCCGGTGAGGTGTAGCCGTCCTCGTGGAAGTGCCGGGTCTCCTGGTGTACGACGCCGCCGGACTCGAGAACTGCTGCCTGTCTCCGCATCTCGTAGCGAACGGCAACTTCCACACTCTTGAGCGAGTTGACGTTCTTCGTCTCGGTGCGGGTGCCGAATTCGGCCCGCCCGACGGGTTTGAGGGAGACGTTCGAATCGCACCGCATCGAACCCTGGTCCATGCGCACGTCGGAAACGTCCAACGCGCGCAACAGATCTCGCAGCGCGGTCACGTACGCCCTGGCGATCTCCGGGGCGCGCGCCCCGGCGCCTTCGATCGGCTTGGTGACGATCTCGATCAGCGGAACGCCGGAGCGGTTGTAGTCGGCGAGCGACGTCGTCGCCCCCGCGATACGACCGGTGTCACTTCCCAGGTGGGTCAGCTTGCCGGTGTCCTCCTCCATGTGCGCCCGCTCGATCTCGATCCGCCAGGTGCTGCCGTCGTCGAGGGGGACGTCGAGGTGGCCGTTGATGGCGATCGGCTCGTCGTACTGGGAGATCTGGTAGTTCTTCGGCTGGTCCGGGTAGAAGTAGTTCTTCCGCGCGAACCGGCCCCAGGGTGCGATGTCGCAGTTGAGCGCCAGCCCGATGCGGATCGCGGACTCGACGGCGCTCTGGTTGAGCACCGGCAGCGAACCGGGCAGGCCCAGACACACCGGGCACACCTGGGTGTTGGGTTCGCCGCCGAAGCGATTGGCGCAGCCGCAGAACATCTTCGTCTCGGTCGAAAGCTCGACATGCACCTCGAGCCCGAGGACCGGTTCGTAAGCGGCGATGACCTGGTCGTAGTCCAGCAGCTCGGCGGTGTCGACAGACATGGCCCCGATCCTAGTGGGTCACCATTTCTGCGCGAGCAGACACGAACTCGCACGCTTTCGCGGCGATCAACGCGAGTTTGCGACTGCTCGCCGGAAGAAAATCAGCCGAAGAATTCCGCGGCGTCGTCGTAGCGGCTCTGGGGCACCAGTTTGAGCTGACGGACCGCGTCGGCCAGCGGCACCCGGCCGATGTCCTGCCCGCGCAGGGAGACCATCATCCCGTACTCCCCGGCATGGGCGGCGTCGGCGGCGTTGACGCCGAACCGGGTGGCCAGCACCCGGTCGTACGGCGTCGGAGTGCCGCCGCGCTGCACATGCCCGAGGACCGTGACCCGCACCTCCTTGTTGATCCGCTTCTCGACCTCGATCGCGAGCTGCTGGGCGACGCCGGTGAACTTCTCGTGACCGAACTCGTCGATGCCGCCGGCGCGCAGCTGCATCGACCCCTCGGCGGGCTTCGCGCCCTCGGCGACCACGCAGATGAAGTGCGAATCCCCGCGCACGAAACGCTGTTTGACCAGCCGGCACACCTCCTCGACGTCGAACGGCTGCTCGGGGATCAGCGTCATGTGCGCACCCGAGGCCAGCCCGGCGTTCAGCGCGATCCAGCCGGCGTGGCGGCCCATCACCTCGACGAGCATCACCCGCTGATGCGACTCCGCGGTGCTGTGCAACCGGTCGATGGCATCGGTCGCCACGTGCAGCGCCGTGTCGTGGCCGAAAGTGACGTCGGTGCAGTCGATGTCGTTGTCGATGGTCTTCGGCACCCCGACCACGGGCACGTTCTCCTCCGACAGCCAGTGCGCCGCGGTCAGCGTGCCCTCTCCCCCGATCGGGATGAGCACGTCGATGCCGTTGTCCTCGAGCGTCTGCTTGATCTGGTCCAGTCCGGCCCGCAGCTTGTCGGGGTTGACCCGCGCCGTGCCCAGCATGGTGCCGCCCTTGGCGAGCAGGCGATCGTTGCGGTCGTCGTTCTTGAGCTGGATGCGCCGATCCTCGAGCAGCCCGCGCCAGCCGTCCTGGAAACCGACCACCGACGAGCCGTACCGCACGTCGCACGTGCGCACCACCGCTCTGATCACCGCGTTCAGGCCAGGGCAGTCACCACCGCCGGTCAGTACTCCGATGCGCATGTGACCATCCTCCCCTTTCAGAGCGCAGTTGGCAGAGGACCTCGAGCAACTTCATAGGCCGCACCCACCCGGTAGAGCCGGTCATCGGCCAAGGCGGGCGCCATGATCTGCAGTCCCACCGGCAGATCGTCGTCGGCCGACAGGCCCGACGGCACCGACATCCCGCAGTGCCCGGCCAGATTCAGCGGCAGCGTGCACAGGTCGAACAGGTACATCGCCAGCGGATCGTCGACCTTCTCCCCGAGGCGGAACGCGGTCGACGGGGTGGCCGGCGAGATCAGCACGTCGACGCTGCGGTAGGCCTGCTCGAGGTCGCGGGCGATCAGCGTGCGCACCTTCTGGGCCTGGTTGTAATAGGCGTCGTAGTAGCCGGCCGACAGCGCATAGGCGCCGATCATGATCCGGCGCTTGACCTCTGGGCCGAACCCGGCCGCGCGCGTCATCGCCATCACCTCCTCGGCGCTGTGGCTGCCGTCGTCTCCGACGCGCACGCCGTAGCGCATGCCGTCGAACTTCGCCAGGTTCGACGACACCTCCGACGGCAGGATCAGGTAGTAGGCGGGCAGCGAGTAGTCGAAGTGCGGGCAGTCCACCTCGCTGATCTCGGCGCCCAGTGCGCTGAGCTGGTCGACGGCCGCGGTGAACGACGCCAGCACACCGGGCTGATAGCCCTCGCCGGTGCGCAGTTGCTTGACCACGCCGATGCGCACCCCCGTGAGGTCACCGGAGGCCCCTGACCTTGCCGCGGCGACGATGTCGGGCACGGGGGCGTCGACCGACGTCGAGTCGTGCGGATCGTGGCCGGCGATCACCTCGTGCAGCAGCGCGGTGTCGAGCACCGTGCGGGCGCACGGGCCGCCCTGGTCGAGCGAGGACGCGCACGCGATCAGGCCGTAGCGCGACACCGTCCCGTAGGTGGGCTTGACGCCGACGGTGGCCGTCAGGGCGGCCGGCTGGCGGATCGACCCGCCGGTGTCGGAGCCGATCGCCAGGGGCGCCTGGAACGCCGCCAGCGCCGCCGCGCTGCCGCCGCCGGACCCGCCGGGCACCCGCTCGGTGTCCCACGGGTTGCGGGTGGGGCCGTAGGCGGAGTTCTCCGTCGAGGAGCCCATCGCGAACTCGTCCATATTGGTCTTGCCCAGGATCGGGATACCGGCTGCACGTAGCCGCGCGGTCACCGTCGCGTCGTACGGCGACGTCCACCCCTCGAGGATCTTCGACCCGCAGGTGGTCGGCATGTCGGCGGTGGTGAACACGTCCTTGAGGGCCAGCGGCACGCCGGCCAGCGGCGAGGCCGGCGGTTCACCGTCGGCTTTGGCTTCGTGGATGGCCTTGTCGACGTCGGCCGCGGCCGCCAGCGCCTGCTCGCCCGCGACGTGCAGGAACGCGTGGTACTCGCCGTCGGTGGCGGCGATCTGGTCCAGGCAGGCCTGGGTCACCTCGGTCGACGACACCTCGCCGGCAGCGATCTTCTCCCCCAGCGTGGCGGCGTCGAGCCGGATCAGGTCGGTGTCGCTCATTCGGGCTCCCCCAGAATCCGCGGCACCGCGAACCGGCCGTCGACGGCGTTGGGCGCCTGCGCCAGCGCCTCGTCCTGGGTGAGGCACGGCTGCGGCTCGTCGGGACGGAACACGTTGACGCTCTTGAGCGGATTGTCGGTGGCCGCGACGCCGGTGACGTCGACGGCCTGGATCTGGCTGACGTGGCCGAGGATGGCGTCGAGCTGGCCGGCGAAGCTGTCGAGCTCGCCGTCGGTCAGGGCGAGGCGGGCCAGTCGCGCCAGGTGCGCGACCTCGTCTCGGGAGATCTGGGACACGACCACGAAGCCTAGTTCAAGCCATCGAGTTCTCCCGAGCCGCCGATTCCGCCCGAGTCGCCGCCTCCCGCCCTCCGTGACACAGTGTTGCGCGTGCCGTCGTATCTGCTGCGCGTCCAGCTGGAAGACAGGCCCGGCAGTCTGGGCTCCCTGGCGGTGGCGCTCGGCTCGGTGGGCGCCGACATCCTGTCGCTCGACGTGGTCGAACGCGCCGCGGGCTACGCGGTCGACGACCTGGTGGTTGAGCTTGCGCCGGGCGCGATGCCCGACATGCTCATCACCGCCGCCGAGAAGCTCAAGGGTGTCCACGTCGACAGCATCCGGCCGCACACCGGGCTGCTCGAGGCGCACCGCGAACTCGAGCTGATCGACCACGTCGCCGCCGCCGACGGGAAACAGCGGCGCCTACAGGTGCTCGTCGACGAGGCGCCGAAAGTCCTGCGGGTCGGGTGGTGTGTGGTGGCCCGGCTGACCGACGCGGGGCCGCGGCGGGTGGTCGGCAGTTCCGGCGCGCCCGAGACGCAGGCCGCCGAGACGCCGTGGCTGCCCCTCGAGCACGCCGAGGCGCTCGACGCCGGTGCCGACTGGGTGCCCCAGGTGTGGCGGGACATGGACACCACCCTCGCGGCCGCCCCGCTGGGCGACACCCGCACCGCGGTGGTGCTCGGCCGCCCCGGCGGACCCGACTTCCGCCCGAGCGAGGTCGCGCGGCTGGGTTATCTGGCAGGCATCATCGCGACGATCCTGCGCTAGACGGCGTCGGGGCCGCCGTCGAGCAGACGCCGGAACCCGTCCTCGTCGAGCACTGGGACGCCGAGTTCGATCGCCTTGTCGTACTTCGAGCCCGGCGCGTCGCCGGCGACCAGGTACGCGGTCTTCTTCGACACCGAACTGGCCGCCTTGCCGCCGCGCGCGATGATCGCCTCCTTCGCGTCGTCGCGGCTGAACCCGGTCAGCGATCCGGTCACGACGATGGACATGCCCTCCAGGGTGCGTTCGATGCTGGCGTCGCGCTCGTCGGCCATCCGGACCCCGGCCGCCCGCCACTTGTCGACGATCGCGCGGTGCCAGTCGACGGTGAACCAGTCGGTGACCGCCGCCGCGATCGTCGGGCCGACGCCCTCGGTGGCGGCGAGCTGCTCCTCCGAGGCCGCCATGATGGCCTCCAGGCTGCCGAACTCGGTGGCAAGGGCGCGCGCCGCCGTCGGCCCGACGTGCCGGATGGACAGCGCGACGAGCACCCGCCACAACGGCTGCGCCTTGGCCTTGCCGAGGTTGGCCAGGAGCCGCTTGCCGTTGGCCGACACCTCGCCCTTCTGCGTGGTGAACAGCTCGGTGCGCAGTAGATCGTCGGCGGTGAGGGTGAACAGGTCACCCTCGTCGGTGATGACGCCGGCCTGAAGCAGCGCGATCGCCGCCTCGTACCCCAGTCCCTCGATGTCGAACGCCCCGCGGCCCGCGACGTGGAACACCCGCTCCCGCAGCTGCGCCGGGCAGGTGCGCGAGTTGGGGCAGCGGATGTCGGCGTCGCCCTCCTTGGCGGGTGCCAGTTCGGTGCCGCACTCCGGACAGTGCGTCGGCATGACGAACTCGCGTTCGCTGCCGTCGCGCAGGTCGACCACCGGGCCGAGCACCTCGGGGATGACGTCGCCCGCCTTGCGGATCACCACGGTGTCGCCGATCAGCACACCCTTGCGCTTGACCTCCGAGGCGTTGTGCAGCGTCGCGAGGCCCACCGTGGAACCCGCGACCTTGACCGGCTCCATGTAGGCGAACGGCGTGACCCGCCCGGTACGGCCCACGTTGACCCGGATGTCGAGCAGCTTGGTGGTCGCCTCCTCGGGCGGGTACTTGTAGGCCACCGCCCAGCGGGGCGCCCGCGACGTCGAGCCGAGCCGACGCTGCAGCGCCGTCTCGTCGACCTTGACGACGACGCCGTCGATCTCGTGCTCGACGTCGTGCCGGTGCTCACCCCAGTAGGCGATGCGTTCGGTGACCGCTGCCAGGCCCTTGACCTTCGCGGTGTGATCCGACACCGGCAGCCCCCACGCCGCCAGCGCCCGGTAGGCGTCGTGCAGGCTGGCCGGCGCGAAGCCCTCGGCGTGGCCGAGTCCGTGGCAGATCATCCGCAACCGGCGCCGCGCCGTCACCGCAGGGTTCTTCTGGCGCAGCGACCCGGCGGCACTGTTGCGTGGATTGGCGAACGGAGGCTTGCCCTCGGCGACCAGACCCGCGTTGAGCTCCTCGAAGTCGGCCACCCGGAAGAACACCTCGCCACGCACCTCGAGCACCGAGGGCAGCGAAAACTCGTCTGTGGCACTGAGCTTCTCGGGCACATCCTCGATGGTGCGGGCGTTCAGGGTGACGTCCTCGCCTGTGCGGCCGTCGCCGCGGGTGGCGGCACGGACCAGCCGGCCGTCGCGGTACACCAGAGCCAGCGCCACGCCGTCGATCTTCAGCTCACACAGATAGTCGGCGTCCGGGCCGATCTCGCCTGCGATGCGCGCGGCCCAGGCACCCAACTCCTCGGGATCGAAGACGTTGTCCAGGCTGAGCATTCGTTCCAGGTGCCCGGCCGGTGTGAAATCGGTGGCGAACCCGGCGCCGCCGACCAGCTGGGTCGGCGAGTCGGGGGTGCGCAACTCGGGATGCTCGTCCTCGAGTGCCTGCAGACGGCGCAGCAGCGTGTCGAACTCCGCGTCGGAGATCACCGGGGCGTCGCGCACGTAATAGCGGAACTGATGTTCGCGCACCTGTTCGGCGAGCTCCTGCCAGCTGCGGCGCACATCGGCGGCCGGGCCTTCACCGGCCTGCTCGGCCAGTACTGCCTCCGCGTCGGGGCTCGCCTCGGGACTCACCCTGGCAGGCTATCGAAGCGCACCGACACCGACGTTCCGAGACCGGCCCGGCCGACTGGTTACGCTGCAGGCATGCCGCATCCGGTCATGTTCTCCGAACACGATCCCGGTCTCGCGGACGTGCGCGCGATCGCGCTGGCCTTCCCCGGCGCGTTGGAGAAGATCTCGTGGGGCAGGCCCGTGTTCTGCGCGCCCAAGATGTTCGCCGTGTACGGCGGCTCCGAGAAGGCGTCCGGCAAGGGCGGGGCGAAAGGCGACCACGTGCCGCACCCGCACGCGCTGCTGATCAAGGTCGACGACAGCGACCGCCGGGCACTCGCTGCCGATCGCCGCTTCTTCTTCCCGGCCTACCTCGGCCCGTTCGGGTGGCTCGGGCTGGACCTCACCGTCACCGACGTGGACTGGGCCGAGGTCGGTGAACTGATGGACGCCTCCTACCGGATGGGGGCGCCCAAGAAACTGCTCCGCCAGCTCGACCAACGGCAGTCCGGGTCCGGCCCGGACATGATTCGATCGGAGACACCATGAGCTTCCCGAGCCCCTTCCCCGAAGTCGACATCCCCACCGCCAGCGTCTACGACTATCTGTTCTCCGACTTCTCCGGCGCCGAGGACGCCGACCTCGACCGGGTCGCGCTTGTCGATTCCATCACCGGCCGGCAGACCACCTACCGCGAGATGATCGCGCGCATCGACACTTTCGCGGGTGCGCTGGCGGCCCGCGGACTGGGCGTCGGCGACGTCGTCGGGCTGCTCGCCCCCAACAGCTCCGCGTTCGCGGTGGCCTTCCACGGCATCCTGCGCGCCGGCGCGACCGCGACGACGATCAACGCGCTGTTCACCGCCAAGGACATCGCCAAGCAGCTGACCGACTCGCGCGCGGTCATGCTGATCACCGTCGCCGCCCTGGCGCCTCAGGCCGCCGAAGCCGCGAAGCTGGTCGGGTTGCCCGACGACAACCTCGTCGTGCTCGACGGCCCGGGCCGCGCCGCCGACGGGCACCCCAACGCGGCGGAGCTTCTCGAGGCGGGAGCGCCTGCTCCGGAAGTGACGTTCGCGCCGTCGTCGCATCTGGCGGCCCTGCCCTACAGCTCCGGGACGACCGGCAACCCCAAGGGCGTGATGCTCACGCACCGCAACCTGGTCGCCAACGTCGCGCAGATCCGTCCGCTGCACGGCATGGTGCCCGACGACGTGGTGCTGGCCGTGCTGCCCTTCTTCCACATCTACGGGATGACGGTGCTGCTCAACGCCGCGCTGCACGCCCGGGCACGCCTGGTGATCATGCCGAGCTTCGACCTCGGTCGGTTCCTCGGCAACATCGCCGAGCACCGCGTCACGATCGCGTTCATCGCGCCGCCGGTGGCCGTCGCGCTGGCCAAGCATCCCCTTGTCGACGAGCACGACCTGTCCTCGCTCAAGGTCGTGATGTCGGGCGCCGCCCCGCTCGACGCGGAGTTGGGACGCGCGGTCGCCGAACGGCTGGACTGCCGGGTGGTGCAGGGGTACGGCATGAGCGAGCTGAGCCCGGTCAGCCACATCACCCCGTTCGACGCAGGCGAGCACGACATGCGGATCGACGCGCCACTGAGCTCGGTCGGCTGGACGGTGTCCAACGCCGTGTCCAAGATCGTCGACCCGGACACCGGCGAGGACATCACGCCGCCGGAGGAGGGCCTGAGCAAGACCGGCGAGTTGTGGTTCAAGGGTCCCAACGTGATGGCCGGTTACCTGAACAACGACGAAGCCACCCGGTCCACCATCGACGACGACGGCTGGTTGCACACCGGCGATCTCGCGCAGGTCGACGCGCACGGGTGCGTCTACATCGTCGACCGGCTCAAGGAGCTGATCAAGTACAAGGGCTACCAGGTGCCCCCTGCGGAGCTCGAGGCCGTCCTGCTCAGCCATCCCGGGATCGCCGACGCCGCGGTGATCGGCGTCCCCGACGAGGAGGGCGAGGAGGTGCCGAAGGCCTACGTGGTCAAGCAGGCCGACGCTGAGCTCACCGAGGCCGAGGTCATCGAGTTCGTCGCCGGCCAGGTGGCGCCCTACAAGAAGGTCCGCCAGGTCCAATTCATCGATGCCGTACCGAAATCCGCGTCGGGCAAGATCCTGCGCAAGGATCTCAAGAACGCCTGACCGGCGGGGCGGTCAGCCGACCGCTTCCGGATCCTCGGCGAACGCGTCGGCGACCTTCTGCGCCACCTCGACGGCACGGCGCGCCCACGCCGGGGTGGCACCGGCCAGCCCGCACGTGGGCGTCACGCCGACACGGTTCCGCAGCACCGCGCGGGAGAAGCCAAGGCGGTCGGTCACCGCGGCCACCGTCGCCGCCACCTCTTCGACCGACGGCTTGGTCACCGGCGTTGCGGCGGGGACCGCCCCGAGAAGAACGGTCCGCCCGGATTCCAGGAACTCGCCGACCCCGTCGAGGTCTGCGGCGGTGAGGGTGTGAGCGTCCACCGACACCGCACCGATCGCGCTGCGCTGCAACAGTTTCCATGGCAGTCCGGCGGCGCAGCTGTGCAGGGCCACCTCACCGCCCACCGCGGCCACGCAGTCGTCGAGCAACCCGGTGACCACCGACTCGTCGACCGGGTGCACGGCGTTCAGACTGGTCACGCCCGACAACCGGCCCGCCAGCGCGGCCGGCAGCGAGGGCTCGTCGAACTGGACGACCACCGGCGTCTGCAGCCGCCGCTGCAGTTGCGCACGGTGCGCGGCCACCCCCTCCGCCAGCGACATCGTCAAATCCCGTACGGCGCCGGCGTCGGTGATCGCGCGGTGCCCGCCACCGAGTTCCAGGTGCGCCGCCAGCGTGATCGGCCCGGGCGCCTGCACCTTGACCACACGCTCGCCGCCACGCAGACCCGCCTTCTCCCAGGCCTCCTCCAGCGCGTCGACGTCCTCGTCGAGGAGGCTGGCCGCCCGCCGGGTGACCCCGCTGCGCCCCGCCGCGATGCGGTACCCGCGCGGCACCGTGTCGATCGCGATGTCGACCAACAGCGCGCCCGCACGGCCGATCAGGTCGGCACCCACGCCGCGACCCGGAAGCTCGACGAGATGGGGCAGCCGGTGCAACTCCCCCACCACCACCTCGGCCGCGTCACGGGCCGATGTCCCCGGCCATGATCCGACCCCTGTGGCGGTCGCGAAAGCAGTCACTCGCCCGACGATAGGCGACGCACTACCCTCGAGGCATGACGGGCCGCGTGCTCCTCTGCGCCGTGGCGATCCTGGTGTCGGGGTGCGCGTACACCGTCGCCGGCACCGCGACCCGGCCGGCGCCCGGCCTCGACGAGGATTCCCGGTCGCCCGTCGACGTCGACACCGTCCTGCTCGACCGCGCCCAGTTGCAGGCGATCACCGGTTCGGGCCCGGAGCTCACCGCCATTCCCGGCACGGAAAGCAAAGTACCGGTGGACATTCCGATGAACACCGGCTTCCTGCCCGAGGTGGTCGTGCGGGACGTGCCCTCCCAGTGCGAGTGGCTGTTCGCCGAGACGCAGGTGTTCGGCTCCGCGGTCGAGGAGTTCCACAAGACCATCTACCAGAATCCGGCGCGTGGCGCGCTCATCTCCCAGGCCGCCGCGGGGTACGTCGACCCTGCCACGGCGGCGGGCACCCTTACCGGTCTGACCCGGCGGATCGACGCCTGCGGCGACACCGATCAGGGACCCGTGCTGGTGGGCGAGGTCAGCGCGACCGACGATTCGGTGTCCATCCGCCCCGGCGGGTGCGGACGCGACTACCGGGTGAAGTCCGCGGTCATGATCGAGGTGACGTTCTGCTCGTTCCCCGACTCGGTGCCCGACATGGTGATGACCAACATCGCGAACAACGTGCCGGGCTAGCGCGCCGCAGTGATGGTCGCGCTGCCGAGCACCTCGTCGCCGTCGGGATCGGGACGGTAGAGCACCAGCGTTTGGCCGGGCGCGACGCCGCGCAGCGGGGCACGCAGGTCGACGGCGACCGACCCGTCGCCGACGCGGGCGACGGCGTCGGCGGTGCCGCCGTGGGCGCGGACCTGGACCACGCACTCCACCGGCCCCTCGGGCGCCGTCCCGGAGGTGTACACGGGCTTGTCGCCGAACAGGGAGGTGACCTCCAGGTCGGCGAGGTCGCCGACGTGCACGGTGCCGGTGTCGGCGTCGATGCCGGTGACGTAGCGGGGCCGGCCGTCCTGGCCCGGCCCCGGAATACCGAGCCCCTTGCGCTGACCGATCGTGAAACCGTGCACCCCGTCGTGCTCGGCGAGCACGGTACCGGCGGAATCCACCACGGACCCCGGACGCACGCCGATGCGGGCGCCCAGGAACGCCCTGGTGTCGCCGGAGGGGATGAAGCAGATGTCATGGCTGTCGGCCTTGGTGGCCACCGACAGTCCGCGGCGCGCGGCCTCCTCGCGGATCTGCGCTTTCGGGGTGTCCCCGATCGGGAACACCGCGTGCCGCAGCTGCTCGGCGGTCAGCACCGCGAGTACGTAGGACTGGTCCTTGTCGTGATCGACCGCGCGGCGCAGCCTCCCGTCGGACAGGCGCGCGTAGTGACCGGTGGCCAGCGCGTCGAAGCCGAGCGCCAGCGCCCGGGAAGCTAACGCGGAGAACTTGATCCGCTCGTTGCAGCGCACGCACGGATTCGGGGTCTCCCCGCGCGCGTAGGACGCGACGAAGTCGTCGATGACGTCCTCTTTGAAGCGGTCCGCGAAATCCCAGACGTAGAACGGGATGTCGAGGACGTCAGCGACCCGGCGCGCGTCGCCGGCATCCTCCTTCGAGCAGCATCCCCGCGATCCGGTGCGCAGGGTCCCCGGCGCGGACGACAGCGCCAGGTGGACGCCGGTGACGTCGTGTCCGGCGTCGACCATCCGCGCGGCGGCCACCGACGAATCGACGCCACCACTCATCGCGACCAGTACCCGCATGACTACGGCCGTCCTCCCGAGCTCGCCAGCGCCGCCTGCCGCGCGCGCTCCACCGCCGCGGGCAGCACTGCCAGGGCGGCGTCGACGTCGGCCTCGGTGCTGGTGTGCCCCAACGAGAACCGCAACGATCCGCGCGCGCTGGCCGGGTCTGCGCCCATGGCCGTGAGCACATGCGAGGGCTGGGCCACACCGGCGGTGCACGCCGAACCGGTCGAGCACTCGATTCCCTTGGCGTCCAACAACATCAGCAGGGAGTCACCTTCACAGCCGCGGAAGGTGAAGTGCGTGTTGCCGGGCAGCCGGCCGGCTCCGGTCGCGCCGTTGAGGTAGACGTCGTCGATGGTGGCGAGCACGCCGTCGATCAACCGGTCACGTAGCGTGCGCACCCGCGCCGCCGTGGCATCCATGGTCTCGACCGCGTCGCGCGCCGCAGCGGCCATGGCCACGACCCCAGCGACATCCTGGGTGCCGGAGCGCACATCGCGTTCCTGCCCGCCGCCGTGCAGCTGGGGCACACAGGCGGTGTCGCGGCGCAGCAGCAGGGCCCCCACACCGGTGGGTCCGCCGAACTTGTGCGCGGTGACACTCATCGCCGACAGGCCGCTGGCGGCGAAGTCGACCGGCACCTGCCCCACGGCCTGCACCGCGTCGCTGTGCATCGGGATGCCGAAGCCTGCGGCAACCTGCGCCAGTTCGGCGACGGGCATGATGGTGCCGACTTCGTTGTTGGCCCACATCACCGAGATCAGTGCGACATCGGCGGGGTCGCCGATCGCGGCCCGCAGCGCCCCAGGCGAAACCACCCCGTCGCGGTCGACCGGAATCCAGGTGACCTCGGCGCCTTCGTGCTCGACCAGCCACTCGACGGCGTCGAGCACCGCGTGATGTTCGACCGGCGTGGTGACGATGCGGCGGCGGGCGGGCTCGGCGTCACGCCGCGCCCAGAAGATGCCCTTGACGGCGAGGTTGTCGCTTTCGGTGCCCCCCGCGGTGAAGATCACTTCCGACGGCCGGGCGCCCAGCAGGTGGGCCAGCGTCTCGCGGGACTCCTCCAGCCTGCGGCGGGCCAGCCGGCCCGATCCGTGCAGCGAGGAGGCGTTCCCGACCGTCGACAACACAGCCGTCATCGCCTCGATGGCGGTCGGGCGCATCGGGGTGGTGGCAGCGTGGTCGAGATACACCGCGGGCGCAGTCACAACGATCCACAATAGCCGCCACCAGCGGGCGGCCCTGCTCAGGCGACCAGCGCGTGACCGTCACCGCACGCCGGAGCCGCCGGCGCGGCGGTGGGCGCCGGGGTGCCACGCACCGCAGCCTCGCAGCGCGCGGCCAGGTCCCGACGATCCTCGCCCGGCAGCTGCAGCGACTCGACCCGGACGTGGACGACGGTGCGCCGCGCGGTGACGAGCCGGCGGATCGACGTGAGCAGGCTGTCGTCGCCGATGTAGGACGCCACCGTCGACCTGCTGCCGTCGCGGTGGTGGTAGCTCAGCCGCAGTGGCTGCACCGGGCGGCCCGCGTCGATCGCGGCCTGGAACATGGCCGGCCGGAAGGGCCCGTACGCCAGTCCGCACCAGGTCGTGCCCTCGGGGAACGCGACCACGGTGCGCCCGGCGCGCAACCGGTCCGCGACGGCGCGCACCACCTCGGGCAGCCGGCGCAGATTGTCGCGGTCGATCGGGATGACCTTCATCATCCTGGCGAGCGTGCCCAGCCCGGGCCAGCCGACCATCTCCGCCTTGGCGACGAAGGCGCCCGGCATGACGGCGCCGATGGCGAAGATGTCCACCCAGGACACGTGCCCGCTGACCACCAGGACGCCGGGGAGGTTGCGGACCGGACCGCCGGAGACGGTGATCCTGATGCCCAGGCAGCGCAGCACCACGCGGCAGTACCGCCGCTGCAGGTGCGAGCGGCCCGGGAGCGGAACAGCCAGCAGCGGCAGCGTCGGCAGCAGCAGCATCGTCAGCGTCGCCCGCAGCGCGACCCGGAGCATCACCACGGGGCGTCGGCCGGCGGCTGCGGCGCCCGCCGCGATGCAGCCCGGGCCGCAGGAGGCCGCAGGCAGCCAGGCGTGGGTGCGCGTGCTCATCACGCGTCGACCGCCATGGCGGCGGCGCCGGCCGAGCGCAGCCTCGTCAGGTAGCGGATGTCGGCGCGGCGCTTGTCCAGCAGCGCCGGGAAGTCACCGACCCCGAAGTCGGGATCGTGGGCGGGTTCTCCGCAGACCTGGGCGCCCAGCCTGAGGTATCCGCGCATCAGCGGCGGCACCGACACCCGGGCCGGCGGGTCGATGTCGTCCAGCGAGCGGCCGTCGACCACCACGGGCCGGTAGGGCCGCACGGTGAGCTCGCGCGGCGCCGCGTGGCGGCGCATGACGAAGTCCCGCACGCCCCGCAGCCGGCTGCCCGCCGGTTCGGCGCCGGAGGGGTCGGCGACCGGCACCGAGACGCAGCCGGTCACGTAGTCGTAGCCGCAGCGGTCCAGGTAGGCCAGGATTCCTGCCCACATCATCAGCACGACCGCGCCGTTGCGGTGTCCGGCACGGACCACCGCACGGCCCATCTCGACCAGCGAGGGCCGCAGCGGGTCGAGCGCCGAGACGTCGAATTCGGTGGCGGTGTAAAGGCCGCCCGCGGCGATCGCGCCGGGCGGGGGCAGCATCCGGTAGCACCCGACGAGTTGGCCGGTGTGGTCGTCGCGGACCAGCAGATGGTCGC
Organism: Mycolicibacterium psychrotolerans; assembly: GCF_010729305.1. NCBI lineage: Bacteria > Bacillati > Actinomycetota > Actinomycetes > Mycobacteriales > Mycobacteriaceae > Mycobacterium > Mycolicibacterium psychrotolerans. The sequence continues at coordinate 4,668,488 of NZ_AP022574.1, forward strand.
AGTACTCGTCGAACCGGTCGGCGTCCAGACCGGGGCGGCCGCGCTCGGCCAGCGTGAACCCGGGTTCGGAGGTGAACACGTCGTGGCGCAGCCGTTGCGCGGCCTCGATGGAGGCGGCGTCGGTGCAGAGCAGAAGCGAGTAGCGGGGGTGGGCGGCTGCGGAGCTGTCGGGATCGCTGGCGATGAGTACAGAAGCAGTGCTCATAGCCTGCACGGTCGCCTAGGCGATCGGCGCGACGGCAATCGGTGCGTGACGTGTTCGTGAGCGGTGAGTGACGGTTCGGGGGCGCGTGCCCGACCGGAGAGGCCCGACAGGGACGGCCCGGCAAGGCGAAAGGCCCCCGTCCCCATTGGGGACGAGGGCCTCACGCGGGTGCCTCGCGGCGATCAGCCCTTGCGGGCCTTGATCGCGTCGGTCAGCTGCGGGGTGACCTTGAACAGGTCACCGACGATGCCGAGGTCGGCGATCTCGAAGATCGGCGCCTCTTCGTCCTTGTTGACCGCGATGATCGTCTTGGACGTCTGCATACCGGCGCGGTGCTGGATCGCACCGGAGATGCCCAGCGCGATGTAGAGCTGCGGCGAGACGGTCTTGCCGGTCTGGCCGACCTGGAACTGGCCCGGGTAGTAGCCGGAGTCCACCGCCGCGCGGGAGGCGCCGACCGCGCCGCCGAGCGAATCGGCCAACTGCTCGACGACGCCGAAGTTCTCGGCACTGCCCACACCGCGGCCGCCGGAGACGACGACGGTCGCCTCGGTCAGCTCGGGGCGGTCACCCGCGACGGCGGGTTCCCGCTTGGTGATCTTGGTGGCGTTCTCGGCGGGAGCCGGCACCTCGACGGTGACGACCTCGCCGGCGCCGTCGGACGGCTCGGCCTCGATCGCGCCGGGGCGCACGGTGATCACCGGGGTGTCGCCGACGGCCTCGGCCTCGACGGTGTAGGCGCCGCCGAAGATCGAGTGGATCGCCTTGCCGCCCTCGCGGACCTCGACGACATCGCTGAGGATGCCCGCGCCGATGCGCGCGGCCAGCCGGCCGGCGACCTCCTTGCCGTCGGCGCTGGAGGCCAGGATGACGGCCGCGGGCGTCGCGGTCTCGGCCAGCGAGGCCAGCACGTCGACGTACGGGGTGATCAGGTAGTTCTCGGCGTCGTCGGACTCGGCGACGTAGATCTTCGCCGCGCCGGCTGCCTTGAGGCCGTCCACGAGGGGCTCGGCGGTGCCGGGCTTGCCCACCACGACGGCGGACGGTTCGCCCAGCGAGCGGGCGGCGGTGATCAGTTCGGCGGTGACCTTCTTCAGCGCACCTTCGGCGTGCTCGACGAGCACGAGTACTTCAGCCATGGGTTCGTTGCCTCTGAGTTGTGGGGGTGGATGAGAGTTGGGGACTACACGATTTTTTGAGCGACCAGGTACTCGGCGATCTTCGTGCCGCCCTCGCCCTCGTCGGTGACCTTCTCGCCCGCGGTCTTGGGCGGCTTCGGCGTCGACGACAGCACCTTGGAACCGGCGTTGGCGACGCCGACCTCATCGGACTCCACACCGATCTCGGCGAGCGTCAGCTTGGTCACTTCCTTCTTCTTCGCGGCCATGATGCCCTTGAAGGACGGGAAGCGCGGCTCGTTGATCTTCTCGTTGACGCTGACCACGGCGGGCAGCGACGCCTCGAGGGTGAACACGCCGTCGTCGGTCTCGCGCTCGCCGGTGACCTTGCCGTTCTCCACAGTGAGCTTGCGCACATGCGTCAGCTGCGGCAGCCCGAGGTACTCGGCGATGATCGCAGGCACGGCGCCACCGGTCCCGTCGGTGGCCTCGTTGCCGGCGATGACCAGCTCGGTGCCCTCGATGGTGCCGAGGGCACGGGCCAGCGCCCAGCCCGTCTGCACCATGTCCGAACCGTGCAGGCCCTCGTCGACCAGGTGCACCGCCTTGTCCGCACCCATGGACAGCGCCTTGCGGATGGCCTCGGTGGCCCGCTCCGGGCCGGCCGTCAGCACGGTGACAGTGCTGTCGCCGCCCTCACGCTCCTTGATCAGCAACGCTTCCTCGACCGCGCGCTCGTTGATCTCGTCGAGCACGGCGTCGGCGGCCTCACGGTCGAGGGTCCAGTCGCCCTCGGACAGCTTGCGCTCGGACCATGTGTCGGGAACTTGTTTGATCAGAACCACGATGTTCGTCATGACTGCAGCTCGTCCTTCTCGAAGGGGCCGGTGACCGGCCCGCCTTATCACGTTTGGAGCTCTCACCCCGAGGTTACCAGTGGGTAACTTAAGGCGGTTCGCAAAAACACCATAGCTGGTCGAAGTTTGCGTTCTCGCCCGCCGGGGTCCGATGAACTGTTCGTCATCGCTCGGTTACGGGTTAGCCTGCCTCCGATGAGCGCACACGTGACCCACTCAGCGGTTGAGACGCAGCCGGCTGACGCCCCCATGGCGCTGACGGGTGAGCGGACCGTCCCCGGTATCGCCGAGGAGAACTACTGGTTCCGTCGGCATGAGGTCGTGTACCGCCGCCTGCTGGACCAGTGCCGCGACCGTGACGTGCTCGAGGCGGGCTGCGGTGAGGGCTACGGCGCCGACTTGATCGCCGACGTCGCCCGCCGGGTGATCGGCCTCGACTACGACGAGTCGGCGGTGGCGCACGTCCGGGCCCGCTATCCGCGCGTCGACATGCGCCACGGCAACCTCGCCGAGTTGCCGCTGGCCGCCGAGTCGGTGGACGTCGTGGTCAACTTCCAGGTGATCGAGCATCTCTGGGACCAGGGCCAGTTCGTCGCCGAGTGCCGCCGGGTGCTGCGCCCCGGCGGGCTGCTGCTGATGTCCACGCCCAACCGCATCACCTTCTCCCCCGGCCGCGACACCCCGGTCAACCCGTTCCACACCAGGGAACTCAATGCCGCGGAACTGACCGAACTGCTCGCGGATGCCGGGCTGAGCGTGGAATCGATGCTGGGGGTGTTCCACGGTCCCCGGCTCGCCGAGCTGGACGCGCGCCACGGCGGCTCGATCATCGATGCGCAGATCGCCCGCGCGCTCGCCGATGCGCCGTGGCCGGCCGAACTGCTCGCCGACATAGAGTCGGTCACCGTCGACGACTTCGAGATCACCGACGGCCGGGACATCGACGACAGCCTGGATCTGGTCGCGATCGCGGTGCGGTCGTGAGCGCAGCGAAGCCCGTACCCGGGCTGTTCACCTTCGTCCTGCACACCCATCTGCCGTGGCTGGCCCACCACGGCCGCTGGCCGGTCGGCGAGGAATGGCTCTACCAGTCCTGGTCGGCGTCGTACCTGCCGCTGGTGCGGGTGCTGCGCACCCTGGCCGACGAGGATCGGCAGCACCTGGTCACCCTCGGCGTCACCCCGGTGGTGGCCGCCCAGCTCGACGATCCCTACTGCCTCCAGGGCATGCATCACTGGCTGGCCAACTGGCGGCTGCGCGCCGGCGAAGCCGCGACCACCCGCACGGCGTCCGGCCCGTCACCGGCATCGGAGCCGGAGGCGTTGCGCCGCTTCGGTTCCCGTGAGCAAGCCGAGGCCGATCGCGAGCTCGCCGAGTTCGAGACGCTGTGGCGGCACGGTGGCAGCCCGGTGCTGCGGGACCTCATCGACGGGCGCGTCATCGAACTGCTCGGCGGCCCGTTGGCGCACCCGTTCCAGCCGTTGCTCAATCCGCGTCTGCGCGAGTTCGCCCTGCGCGAGGGGCTGGCCGACGCCGAGCAGCGCGTCGCGCACCGCCCAGCCGGGATCTGGGCGCCGGAGTGTGCCTACGCACCGGGCATGGAGATCGACTTCGCCGCCGCCGGGGTGGGCCACTTCATGGTCGACGGCCCCTCCCTGCACGGCGACACCGCGCTCGGTCGCCCGGTCGGCGACTCCGACGTCGTCGCGTTCGGCCGCGATCTGGCCGTCAGTTACCGGGTGTGGTCCCCGAAGTCCGGCTATCCCGGACACGCCGCCTACCGCGACTTCCACACCTACGACCATGCCACCGGCCTGAAATCGGCTCGGGTGACCGGTCGTAACGTGCCGTCGGAGGCGAAGGCGCCCTACGATCCCGAGCGGGCGGCGGCCGCCGTCGACGGCCACGTCGCCGACTTCGTCGCCACCGTGCGGGAACGGCTGATCAACGAGAGCGCCCGGATCGGCAGGCCCGCTCACGTCATCGCCGCCTTCGACACCGAGTTGTTCGGTCACTGGTGGCACGAGGGACCGCTCTGGCTGGAGAAGGTGCTGCGGGCCCTGCCGGAAGCGGGTGTGCGCGTCGGCACGCTCACCGACGCGCTCACCGAGGGTTACGTCGGCGCCCCGGTCCAATTACCGCCCAGCTCATGGGGTTCCGGCAAGGACTGGCAGGTGTGGGCGGGCGATCAGGTGGCCGATCTGGTGCGGCTGAACACCGAGGTCGTCGACACGGCGCTCAGCACGGTGGACAAGGCACTGGCCCACGCGGCCGCGCGGGGTGCGCCGGGGCCCCGGATGTTCGTCGCCGACCAGATCCTGCGGGAAACGCTGCTGACCGTGTCCAGCGACTGGCCGTTCATGGTCAGCAAGGACTCGGCGGCCGACTACGCGCGCTACCGGGCGCACCTGCACGCGCACGCCACCCGCGAGATCGCCGATGCGCTGGCGTCGGGCCGCACCGAGCAGGCGCAGCGCCTCGCGCAGGGCTGGAACCGCGCCGACGGGTTGTTCGGCGCGCTGGACGCGCGGAGACTGCCGAGCGCGTGACGATGAAAGTCCTTCTGGTGTCTTGGGAATTCCCGCCGGTGGTCATCGGCGGGCTGGGCCGGCACGTGCACCATCTGGCGACCGAACTCGCCGCAGCGGGCCACGACGTCGTGGTGCTCAGCCGCAGGCCCACGGGCACCGACCCGGCGACGCACCCCACCACCGACGAGGTCAGCGACGGAGTGCGGGTGATCGCGGCCGCGGAGGATCCGCACGAGTTCGCCTTCGGCACCGACATGATGGCGTGGACGCTGGCCATGGGGCACGCGATGGTCCGGGCCGGCCTGATGCTCGGCGATTGGCGGCCCGACGTGGTGCACGCGCACGACTGGCTGGTCGCCCACCCCGCCGTGGCGCTGGCCCAGTTCTTCGACGTGCCGTTGGTCTCCACCATCCATGCCACCGAGGCGGGCCGGCATTCGGGATGGGTGTCGGGTCCGGTCAGCCGCCAGGTGCATGCGCTCGAGTCCTGGCTGGTGCACGAATCCGACTCTCTCATCGCCTGTTCGGCGTCGATGCGCGACGAGATCACCGCGCTGTTCGGCCCCGGGCTGTCCGAGATCTGCGTCATCCGCAACGGAATCGACACCGCCGGTTGGCCGTTCGCGCCCCGCCGGGCGCATTCGGGTCCCGCCGAGCTGCTGTACTTCGGCCGCCTGGAGTACGAGAAGGGCGTGCACGACGCCATCGCCGCGCTGCCACGCATCCGGCGCACCCACCCGGGGACGACGCTGACCATCGCCGGCGACGGCACCCAGCTGGCGTTCCTCACGGCGCAGGCCCGAAAGCACAAGGTGCTCAAGGCAACGAACTTCGTCGGCCTCGTCGATCACGCGCAGCTGCTGGCCCTGCTGCACCGGGCGGACGCCGCCGTGCTGCCGTCGCGCTACGAGCCGTTCGGCATCGTCGCGCTCGAGGCCGCTGCCGCCGGCGTGCCGCTGGTCGCGTCCAGCGCGGGCGGTCTCGGCGAAGCCGTGATCGACGGGACCACCGGCCGGTCGTTCCCGCCCGGCGATGTGGCCGCCCTCGCGGCCGCCGTGCGTGCCGTGCTCGACGCGCCCGCGGCCGCCCAGGGTGCCGCGACGGCCGCGCGCGAGCGGCTCACGTCCGAATTCGCCTGGCGCACCGTCGCCGAGGAGACGGCGCAGGTGTACCTCGGCGCGAAGCGGGGCGAGCGCAGGCCGCAGCCCCGCAGGCCGATCGCGGAGCGGGCGCTGCCCGGCCTGTGACCGTCAGCGAGACGCCTTCTTGCGTTCGATGTCGGCCAGCGCGGCGGCCAGTTCCGCGCGCTTGGCCGCCGAGGTCTCCCACGACACCTTGCGGTTCTTGACCACCTTCGCCGGCGCACCGACCGCGATCGAGAAGTCCGGGATGTCCCCGCGCACCACCGCGTGCGAACCGAGCACACAGCCCCGCCCGATCGTGGTGTTTCGCAGCACGCTGACCTTCACACCCACCCACGTGTCGGGCCCGATCCGCACCGGGCCCTTGATGATGCCCTGGTCCTTGATCGGCAGCTCGATGTTGTCCATCCGGTGGTCGAAATCGCAGATGTAGCACCAGTCGGCCATCAGCACCGAATCCCCGAGCTCGATGTCGAGGTAGGTGTTGATGACGTTGTCGCGGCCGAGCACCACCTTGTCGCCGATCCGCAGCGAGCCCTCGTGACAGCGGATCGTGTTCTTGTCGCCGATGTGCACCCAGCGGCCGATCTCCATCTGGCTCAACTCCGGGGTCGCCTGGATTTCGACGCCCTTGCCCAGGAACACCATGCCGCGGGTGATGATGTGCGGATTGGCCAGCTTGAACTTCAGCAGCCGCCAGTAGCGCACCAGGTACCACGGGGTGTACGCCCGGTTGGCCAGCACCCATCGCAGCGATGCCAGAGTGAGGAAGTTCGCCTGCCGCGGATCGCGCAGGCGCGACCCGCGCCAGCGCTTGTGCAACGGCGCGCCCCACATCGTCGTCATGGCCGGAAAGCCTACGCGAGGACAGAGGCAGCGAGCGGTTACCCTCACGTGGGCTCGACGTACACCGCGACCAGAAGGGATCCCGTGTTCCGGCGAATCTTCGTGCTGGCCACCACCGTGCTGATCGCGGGCGCGCTGGCCGGCTGCGGGAGCACCGATTCCTGGGTGCAGTCCCGCGCCGCGTCGGGCTGGGCCGCCCAGTACGGCGATGCCGCCAACAGCAGTTCCTCCCCGGTGTCGGGTGCCGACACGCTGCGGCTGGAGTGGATGCGCTCGGTCAAGGGCGACCTCGGCGCGCAGGCTGCGCTCGGCTCGGGCAACTATCTCGCGGTCAACGCGCAGACCGCCGGCGGATGTTCGCTGATGGTTTGGGAGTCGAACAACCGTGCGCGGCAACGCTGGTGCACGCGGCTCTACCAGGGCGGCGGCCTGGCGAGTCCTCTTTTCGACGGCTTCGACAACCTCTACGTCGGGCAGCCGGGGCTCGTGATGTCCTTCCCGGTGACGCAGTGGGCCCGCTGGCGGAAACCGGTGATCGGCATGCCGATGACGATGCGGTTCCTGGATCCGGGCATGCTGCTGGTCGTCACCCACCTGGGCCAGGTGCTGGTGTTCGATTCCCACCGCGGCACCGTGGCGGGCAGCGCGATGGACCTGGTGGCCGGGGTGAACCCGCGCGACTCCGAACGCGGCCTGCAGGACTGCAGGCTGGGCGGGCCGGCCTGCCCCGTCGCCGCCGCACCGGCGTACTCCGATGCGTCGAAGGTCATCGTGCTGACGGTGTGGGAACCGGGCGCCGAGGCGCCCGTGCTGGTCGGCCTGCGCTACCGGCCCGGGCAGACACCGCTGATCACCCGCGAATGGACCAGCGACGCGGTGGGACGCGGCCCGCTGGCCAGCCCCGTGCTCTCCGCGGACGGCGCCACGGCGTACGTCAACGGCCGCGACGAGCGGCTCTGGGCGATCAACACCGACGACGGCTCCGCGAAGTGGTCGATGCCGCTGGACTATCTGGCCCAGACACCGCCCTCGGTATCCCCCGACGGGCTGATCGTGGCCGGCGGCGGTCCGGGTGCCCGGCTGACCGCGATCCGCGACACCGGCGACGGTCCGGAGAAGGTGTGGAGCCGCGACGACGTGTCCCCGCTGTCCACGGCGAGCCTGGCCGGCGTCGGCTACACCGTGGCCGCGGACGGCGATGGTATGGCGCTGACGGTTTTCGCCCTCGGCGACGGACACATCGTGAACACCTACCGGTTACCGGGAGCCACCGGTTGGCCGGTCGGGGTGTCGGTCGGACACGACCGCAGGGTCGTCACCGCGACCAGCGACGGCCGGGTGTACGGCTTCGCGCCGGCTTAGGCGAGCATCGCCGCGACGGCCGAGCGGGGCACGGTCGCCTGCAGCGCACCGCCGGCGCCGCCCATGACCTCACCCTGACCGAAGAAGAAGATGATCGAGTCGTCGGTCAGGGCGAACTCTGAGTACTTCGAGGGGTCGAGCCCGTCCGCCGCGGCGATCGGGGCCTCGACCCCCAGTTGGCGCGACACCTCGGACTGCACGATCGGGAAGATCACGTCCACGGGCCGGGTGCCGGGCCTGAACAACGAGTCGAACGTGATGGGCGCCTTCTTGACGACGTCCCAGTTGAACGCCTTGTACCAGGTCTGCGGGTGCGCGCCGCCGACGTTCTCGTACACCTCGAACACCACGCTGCGCGTGCCGCCCTCATCCGGCCCGGCGCGGTAGCCCGTTCCCTTTCCGTCGAGCACGTACGGCAGATTCCACGAACCCGGCATCTCCGCCACGTTGACGAAGCCATCCCGGGTCTGGGTCAGATAGGCGATCAGCGCCTGCTGGTCGGGATAGTCGGCCGGGAAGATGTAGTCGAGGGTGTAGGTCTTGTTCTCCACGTGGACGTGACAGATCTGCTCGGCGTCCACGGTGCCGCCGAGGTCGGCGCACGCCGGCTGCGCGGCGGCCGCAGGCGTGGCGCCCCAGCCGGCCAGCACACCGGCGGCCAGGAGAGCAGCGGCGAGTTTACGCATCGTCAACAGTCCTCAGGATTCGGCGCCACAGGTGCGACGGCGCATGGTCGGATGTCCGCCAGGGTACGTGAGCGATCACCGTGACGGACGACATATGAATGCCGTTGCCCGGCTTGCCGCCCCGGAACCGAGGCGGGTGATGACGACCGAAGCGCGGTCGTCTCCGCGCAGCCGCAGCCGGGTGCGCAACGCGTCGGGGCCCACGTCGACACCGCGGACCAGGATTTCCAACGCCCCCACCGCCCGCGCCGAAAGCGCCTGCCGCAGGTGGCGTTCGCTGTAGGGAAGCTGTTCGAGCACCTCGAAGCCGCGTACTCCGTCAGGCAGCCGGTCACCGGACAGATACGCGATGTCGGGGTCGATCTGCCACAGACCGTGCCGGGCCGCGTAGTGACGCACCAGGCCGGCCCGCACGACGGCGCCGTCCGGGTCGATCAGCCACCGGCCGGCCGGCGCCACGTCGCAGTCGTCGGGCTCGGTGTCGGTGAGCTGCTCACCGGTGTCGAGCACCGTCGCGCGGCGGCGGACCCCGGCCGTGGTCAGCCCGGCCGACCACAGACAGGCTTCGCGCACGCTTCCCGACAGTGAGGTGACCTCGATCTCCCCGTCGAAACCCAGTTCGGCCATCATCGCGAAATCGATTCCCGGAGCGCATTTCACCACGTGATCGCGGCCTGCCAGCGCGACCAGGAGCTCGTCGAGCGGCGGCTGGTAGGCGCGCGGATCGAATCGGCGCTTGGCGCCGCTGCGCCGCGCCGGGTCCACCACGACCACGGCGTTCCCGGTGACGGGACGCAGCGCGTCGGCCCGGCAGAGCACCACCTGGGCACCCACGTTGTGCCGGGCCATCGCCAGCCGTACCGGATCGAGGTCGCTGCCCACCACGTACGCGGCCGAATTCCGCAGCGCCACAAGCTCGGAACCGATCGAGCAGGTGGCGTCGTGCACCGTCGCCCCGGCCAGCCGCCGCGCGCGATGCGCGGCCACCGGCCCCGCGGTGGCCTGCTGCAGGGCCTCGTCGGTGAACAACCACTCCGATGCGTCGGTGAACTTCGCCGCGGCCCGGCGCCGCAGCTGCACGGTCTCCACCAGCACCGCGGCACGGTCGCCGAATCGCGTTCTCACCGAACCGATGTCGGCGACCAGGGTGGCGGTGCCGAGTGCGAGCCGGCCGACCTCGGCCAGAGCGAGCCGCCCGGCATCGCTGCGCAGAAAGCTCACATCGTCGAGGCCGAAGGCTACGACGGCGTGCCGCCCGGCTTGACCCCCGTCACCATGACGTTGTAGAACCAGCCCTTCGGCACCACTCGCCGCCACACGGTGGAGTCCACCCATGACAGCGTGGTCCAGCTGGTGAACGCGAATCTGGCCCAGCCCCAACCGAGCCGGCCCGGCGGCACTGCCGCCTCGAACGTCCGGATCGGCCAGCCCAGCATCGCGGCCGTGAATTCCTCACTGGCCGTGCGGATCTCGACCGCGCCGGCGTTGGCGGCCATCTGCTCGAGATCGCCGGGATCGAAGGTGTGCAGGTCGACGACGGCCTCCAGCGCTGCCGCGCGCGAGGATTCGTCGAGTTCGGCCTGCGGGCGGCGCCACTGCGAGAGCATCGGCAGCTTGGTCACGTTGGTCGCGACCTGCCAGGTCAGCGTCGAGAGCTCCCGGGCGTAACGGTTGCCGACCGTGGTCGGCTCGCCGGCGAAGACGAATCGGCCGCCCGGCTTGAGCACGCGCACGACCTCGCGCAGCGACAGTTCCACGTCGGGGATGTGGTGCAGCACGGCATGGCCGACCACCAGATCGAAGGTGTTGTCGTCGTACGGGATGCCCTCGGCATCGGCGACCCGCCCGTCGACGTCCAGGCCGAGACCCTGCCCGTTGCGGGTGGCCACCTTGACCATGCCCGGCGACAGGTCGGTGACGGACCCGCGGCGCGCCACCCCCGCCTGGATCAGGTTGAGCAGGAAGAAACCGGTGCCGCAGCCCAGTTCCAGTGCGCGGTCGTAGGGCAGTTCGCGCTGCACCTCGTCGGGCACCGCCGCGTCGAAGCGGCCACGGGCGTAGTCGACGCACCGCTGGTCGTAGGAGATCGACCACTTCTCGTCGTAGGTCTCGGCCTCCCAGTCGTGGTAGAGCACCTGGGCGAGCTTGGAGTCGTGCATCGCGGCTTCGACCTGCTCCTTGGTCGCGCGCGGCGTCGGAGCCGGGTCGGCGACATCTGGGTGAGCGCCGGGTTCCTTCGTTTCCGTCATGCAGGGCAGCCTAACGTCTGCCGTCGAAGGCGCCTTTTGCGGCCGCCAGGACCTCCGGCGGGTAGTCCACGAACCGGCGCGCCCAGGCCAGGGCGGCGTCGTAGACGGCGTCGGGTGCGACGAGCTCGTCGACGAGGCCGAGCTCCCGCGCTTCCCTGGCGTCGACGAACCGGCCGCTGAACACCAGGTCCTTGGCCTTGCTCGCACCGATCGCCGCTGACAGGCGGGTCGCCGCCTGCCCCGCGGGAGCGCGGCCGGCCAGGATCTGCGTCGCGCCGAACTTCGCGTTGTCACCGCTGATGCGCCAATCGGCGGCCAACGCCAGCGTCAAGCCCGCGCCGAGTGCGTACCCGGTGATCGCGGCCACGGTGGGCCTCGGCACCGCCGCGAGCGCGTCGACGGCCTCGTGGCACACCCTGGCGGCCGCCTCGGCCTCCTCGGCGTTCAGCGTCTCCAGCTCGGGCATGTCCTCGCCGGCGGAGAAGATCTCGTGCCCGCCGAAGAGGATGACCGCGGTCAGGTCGTCGCGCCGGGCCAGGTCGGCTGCGGCCTCGGCGATCTCGCGACAGACCTGGCGGGTCACGGCGTTGGTGGGCGGCCGGGACAGCAGCAGCGTCGCGATCCGCGCGTCGTCCTCGCCGAAGTGGACGCTGACGAACTCCGTCACGACAGCGGCGCCCCGTCGGTGTAGCCCTGCGGGGCACGCCGATTCCGGGCGGCGTTGTAGCGATCGCTGTTGAAGAACTCGATCTCCCAGTTGCCGCCGGTCTCGGCGGCCAGCGACGGCTCGATCGCGACGATCCGGCGTTCTACGGCCAGCACCTCGGCGACGGTGCGCCCGTTGAGCGCGTCGAGCTGGGTCCACGTCGGCGGCAGCAGGAAGCTGCGGCCATCGGCGAAGTCGTCGAGGGCGGCCTGCGGGGTGACCCAGTCGGCCTTGTCGGTCTCGGTGTTGTCCCCGTCGGCGCGCTGGCCCTGCGGCAGCGCCGCAACGAAGAAGTACGTGTCGTAGCGGCGGGTGCGCTCCTCCTTCGGGGTCACCCAGTTCGCCCACGGCCGCAGCAGATCCGCCCGCAGGACCAGCTTCTCGGCCCGCAGGAACTCCCCGAACGACAGTGACTTGCTCTCCAGCGCCGCCCGCTGCTCCCGGTACACCGACGCGTCGTCGACCAGCAGGTCCGGGTCGTCGGCCGAGCCCGCGAACAACACGCCGGACTCCTCGAAGGTCTCGCGCGCGGCCGCGCACACCAGCGCTTCGGCGAGTTCCTCGTCGGTGCCGAACCGGCCCGCCCACCAGCTGCGGTCGGGTCCGTGCCAGGCGATGTCGGCGTTGCGGTCGCGGTCGTCGACCCCGCCGCCGGGAAACACCATGACCCCGGCGACGAAGTCCATCGCCGAATGCCTGCGCATCAGGAAGATCTTGATGCCCTCGTCGGTGTCGCGCACCAGCATCACGGTCGCGGCCGGCCGCGGAACCAGAGGATCGGTACTCACAAGCGCCTCCTGTGTGCCGCGCGGGTGCGCGTCCGGCGCGCGAAGTACCGGCCGTCGATGATGTCCAGGGCGATGGACTGCCCGAACGCCGTCGACAGGTTCTCCGACGTCAGCACGTCGGTCAGCAGGCCGGCGCCGACCACGGCGCCCTCGGAAAGGATCAGGCAGTGCGAGAAGCCGGGCGGGATCTCCTCGACGTGGTGGGTCACCAGCACCATCGCCGGGGCGTCGGGGTCCAGCGCCAGATCGCTGAGCCGGGCGACGAGTTCTTCGCGGCCGCCGAGGTCGAGGCCGGCGGCGGGTTCGTCGAGCAGCAGCAGTTCGGGGTCGGTCATCAGCGACCGCGCGATCAGCACGCGTTTGCGCTCACCCTCCGACAGCGTGCCGTAGGTGCGGTCGGCCAGGTGCTCGCCGCCGACGCTCTCCAGCATGTCGAGCGCCCGTTCGTAGTCGACGTCGTCGTAGCGCTCGCGCCAGCGGCCGAGCACCGAGTAGCCGGCCGACACCACCAGGTCGCGCACGATCTCGTCATCGGGCACGCGTTGGGCCAGCGCGGCGCTGCTCAGCCCGATGCGCGCGCGCAGTTCGGACATGTCGACCCGGCCGAGGCGTTCCCCGAGGATGTAGGCGGTGCCTGACGACGGATGTTCCATCGCCGCGGCGATGCGCAGCAGGGAGGTCTTGCCCGCGCCGTTGGGGCCGATGACCACCCACCGCTCGTCGAGCTCCACCGACCAGGTCACCGGGCCGACGAGCAGCCGGCCGTTGCGGCGCAACGTGACCTTGGCGAAGTCGATCAGCAGGTCTTCGTCGGCTTCGTGGACGTCATCGTCGGGGTCGGCTGGCACCCGCTCATCGTAGTCAGCCCGGAAACGTCGGGCCGGATGGCGTCCGGCACGTCCGGACGGACCTGGGCCCAGCCGCTGACGGCGAGGATCCGCCCCGGGGTGAGGCGCACGAACAGCTGCACCAGCGGCCCGATGCCGAACGCGTAGACCAGTGTGCCGATGCCGACGGTGCCGCCGAGCAGCCACCCCACGGTGAGCACCGTGACCTCGATCGTGGTGCGCACCAAGCGAACCGAGCGCCCGGTGCGCACCACCAGCCCGGTCATCAGCCCGTCGCGCGGACCGGCTCCGAGGCCCGCGCCGATGTAGAGAACGGTGCTGACGGCGTTGGACACCACGGCCGCCGCCATCAGTGCCGCGCGGACCGGTAGGGACTCCGGTGCGGGAATGAGCCACAGCGCGACGTCGACGGTCACGGCGATGACGACGACGTTGGCGACCGTGCCGATGCCCGGCCGGTTGCGCAGCGGTATCCACGCCAGCAGCACCGCGACGCCCACCACCGCCGACGCCGCGCCGATACTGAGCGGAGTGCGCAGCGCCAGTCCTTGGTGGAAGACGTCCCAGGGGTCCAGTCCGAGGCCGGCACGGACCATCATCGCCATGGACGTGCCGTAGCCAACCAGGCCGGCCAGCAGCGCGACCCCGCGCGCGGCGGCAGTGCTCAGACGGGCCATCCGTCAGGCGTGATCGGGGAAGTGCATGCGGATGGCATCGAGCTCGCTGCGCATGCGGCGGGCGTCGGCGTCGCGATCGTCGATCGCTCCCCCGATCGAGGGCGAGTAATACAGATCGGCCAGCCGGTGGGCCAGTCGAGATATCCAGTGGTTCATACCGCCATGATCTTGGGCCACTGGCTTGCTCTTCAATAGCCAGTCGGTGAATACTGGCCTCAATGACGACGGTGATGACAGCCAGATCTCTCGATGTGGACCTCTTGGCCCGCGAGTTGGGGAACTGGCGCACGTCCAGTCGCAGCGGGCCGGCCTATCACGGGCTGGCCGACGCGATCCGATTGCTCATCGTGGACGGCCGGGTGCCGGTGGGCGCCCGACTGCCCAGTGAGCGGGCCCTGGCCGAGGCGCTGCGCGTCTCCCGCACGACGGTCACCGCGGCCTACGCCCAGTTGCGCGACGACGGATACCTGCACGCCCGGCAGGGCGCGCGGAGCACGACCGCGCTGCCCCTGACCTCGCCCGCGACCGTCATACCGGCCATTCCGACGGCCAATCTGGCCGCCGCCACGCTGGCCGCTCCGGCGGCCGTGGTGTCGCGGGCGTTCGCCGAAGCGGCCGACCAGGTCACGCCGTACCTGCGCGATATCGGAATCGAGTTGCGCGGCGTTCTGCCGCTTCGCGAAGCCATCGCCGAAAGGTATTGCGCACGAGGCCTTCCCACCGAGCCCGACGAGATCCTGGTGACCACCGGAGCGTTGCACGCGATCGGGCTGATCCTGGCCACCTACACCCAACCCGACGATCGGGTGCTCGTCGAGCAACCCACCTACCACGGCGGCCTCGCCGCGATGGCCGTCCGCGGCCTGCGGCCGGTGCCGGTCGCGATGACCCCCGACGGCTGGGAACTCGACGCCATCGACGCCGCGATCCGTCAGCTGTCCCCGAGCCTGGCGTATCTGATCCCCGACAACCACAATCCGACCGGGATGACGCTGCCGCCTCCGGGGCGGAGCCGGCTGGCGCACATCATCGGCGAGACCCGCACCCGCACCATCATCGACGAGACGATCACCGACATGTGGCTCGACGAGGAGGTGCCTGCCCCGTTCGCCGCGTCGATGACCACGCGCCGGGACCTGATGCTGACCGTCGGGTCGATGTCGAAGTCGTTCTGGGGCGGACTGCGCATCGGCTGGATCCGGGCCGAGCGGAACACTCTCGCCACGGTCGCCGCGCTGCGACCCGCGATCGACATGGGCACACCTGTGTTCGAGCAGCTGGCTGCGGCAAGGCTTTTGGCGGTCGAGGACGATGTGCTCCCGGACCGGAGGGAGATCCTTCGTGCCCGCCGCGCGCTGCTGCTCGACCTGCTCGCCGAGCACCTTCCCGACTGGCGGCCCTCCCCCGGCAAGGGCGGGATGTCACTGTGGGTGCGGCTGCCCGCGCCGATGAGCTCGGCACTGTCGGCGGCCGCGTCGCGGACGGGCCTGGAAATCCCGCCCGGTCCGCGCTTCGGCGTGGACGGCACGCTGGAGCGGTTCATCCGGGTGCCCTACACCCTGCCCGACGACCAGCTCGTCGCCTCGATCGAGCTCCTGGCGCGCGCGTGGCGCGCTGTCACCGGATCCACGTCGGTGGAGCCGACCGCGGTCGTGGTCTGACTCAGTCCGGGATCTCGACGCGACGGACCACGCCGTCGAGCGCGTCGGCCGCTTCGATCTCGCCGCGGGTGATGCCGAGGATGAACAGCACGGTGTCGAGATACGGGTGGCTCAGCGACGCGTCCGCCACTTCGCGCAGCGCGGGTTTGGCGTTGAAGGCCACGCCGAGTCCCGCGGCGGTGAGCATGTCGATGTCGTTGGCGCCGTCACCGACGGCGACGGTCTGTTCCATCGGCACCCCGACCTGCTGGGCGAAATTGCGCAGCGCCTTGGCTTTTCCGGGCCGGTCGACGACGTCGCCGATGACCCGTCCGGTGAGCTTGCCGTCGACGACCTCGAGTTCGTTGGCGGCGACGAAGTCCATCATCAGCTCGTGCGCCAGCGGCTCGATGACCTGCCGGAAGCCCCCGGAGACGATGCCGCAGTAGTAACCGAGGCGGCGCAGTGTGCGCAGCGTGGTGCGGGCACCTGCGGTGAGTTCGATCTGCTCGGCCACCTGGTCGAGGACGCCGGCGGGCAGCCCTTCCAGCGTCGCGACACGTCGGTGCAGCGACTCGGCGAAGTCGAGCTCGCCGCGCATCGCCGCCTCGGTCACCTCGGCGACCGCGGCCTCGGCGCCGGCATGCGCGGCCAGCATCTCGATCACCTCACCCTGGATCAGGGTGGAGTCCACGTCGAACACGATGAGGCGCTTGGCACGGCGGGACAGGCTGTAGTCCTCGACCGCGATGTCCACGCTCTCCTGGACCGCCACGCGGGCCAGCGTCGCCTGCAGATCGCGGTAGCTGCCCGGCGGCACCGACACCCGCAGCTCGAGTCCGGTCACCGGATAGTCGGAGACACCGCGGATGAAGTCGATGTTCACGCCCAGCGCGGCCGCCTCGCGCGCCACCACGCCGAACGCCTCCGCCGTGATCGGCCTGCCCAGCACCACGATGGTGTGCGTCGACGGTTCCCGCAGCACCGGCAGGCCGTCGCTGCCCTCGATCGTCACCTCGAGGCCGAGCCGGTGTATCGCGGCCGAGACCTCGTCGCGCAGATCCGGTCCGGCGGCCACCTCGGCGGCCGCGGCGACGAGCACTCCGAGTGTCAGCCGGCCGCGGATGACCACCTGTTCGACGTTGAGGAGGTCCACCCGATGCCGGGACAGCACCTCGAACAGCGCCGACGTCACACCCGGCTGATCGCGACCCGTCACAGTTATCAACAGCGACGAACGATTGCGCGAAGTACCGGCCGTTACGCTTCCGATGCGCTCACCCCCGAGTGCCTCTGGCGTTCTTGCGGTCAGGTGCGGACTTCGGCTTCGTCGAGCCGAGTCACGTCTCCGTCCTCCGGACCGTGGGCACGTCCGACATGGGCTTCACGCCGCATCCGCTCCACCATGTGCGGGTAGTGCAGCTCGAATGCCGGCCGCTCCGAACGGATCCGGGGCAGCTCGGTGAAGTTGTGCCGCGGCGGCGGGCAGGACGTCGCCCACTCCAGGGAGTTGCCGTAACCCCACGGATCGTCGACCATCACCGGCTCGCCGTAACGCCAGCTCTTGAAGATGTTCCAGAGGAACGGCAGGGTCGACAGGCCGAGGATGAAGGCGCCGATGGTCGAGACGATGTTCAGCGTGGTGAACCCGTCACTGGGCAGGTAGTCGGCGTAGCGACGCGGCATGCCCTCGTCGCCGAGCCAGTGCTGCACCAGGAATGTGGTGTGGAACCCGATGAACGTCAGCCAGAAGTGCACCTTGCCCAGCCGCTCGTCGAGCAGCCGGCCCGTCATCTTCGGGAACCAGAAGTAGATGCCCGCATAGGTCGCGAACACGATGGTGCCGAACAGCACGTAGTGGAAGTGCGCGATGACGAAGTAGCTGTCGGTGACGTGGAAGTCCAGCGGCGGGCTGGCCAGCAGCACCCCCGAAAGACCACCCAGCAGGAACGTCACGATGAACCCGACGGAGAACAGCATCGGGGTCTCGAAGGTCAACTGCCCCTTCCACATCGTCCCGATCCAGTTGAAGAACTTGATGCCCGTCGGGACGGCGATCAGGAACGTCATGAACGAGAAGAACGGCAGCAGCACCGCACCGGTGGCGTACATGTGGTGCGCCCACACCGCCACCGACAGCGCCGCGATGCCCAGCGTCGCGTAGATCAGCGTGGTGTAGCCGAAGATCGGCTTGCGGCTGAAGACCGGGAAGATCTCGCTGACGATGCCGAAGAACGGCAACGCGATGATGTACACCTCGGGGTGGCCGAAGAACCAGAACAGGTGCTGCCACAGCAGCACACCGCCGTTGGCCGGGTCGTACACGTGCGCGCCGAGATGCCGGTCGGCCGCCAGGCCGAACAACGCCGCCGTCAGCAGCGGGAAGGCCAGCAGCACCAGGATCGAGGTCACCAGGATGTTCCAGGTGAAGATCGGCATCCGGAACATCGTCATGCCCGGCGCGCGCATGCACACCACCGTGGTGATCATGTTCACCGCGCCGAGGATGGTGCCCAGACCACCGACGGCCAGACCCATGATCCACAGGTCACCGCCCGCACCGGGCGAGTGGATCGCGTCGGTCAGCGGCGAATAGGCCGTCCACCCGAAGTCGGCGGCACCGCCGGGGGTGATGAAGCCGGCCGTGGCGATCAGCGCGCCGAACAGGAACAGCCAGAACGAGAACGCGTTGAGCCGCGGGAACGCGACGTCGGGCGCACCGATCTGCAGCGGCAGCACCAGGTTCGCGAAGCCGAACACGATCGGCGTCGCGTAGAACAGCAGCATCACCGTGCCGTGCATGGTGAACAGCTGGTTGTACTGTTCGTTGGACAGGAACTGCAGACCCGGCACGGCGAGCTCGGTGCGGATGAACAGCGCCATCAAGCCGCCGATGAGGAAGAACGCGAAGCACGCGACGCAGTACATGATGCCGATCAGCTTGTGATCGGTCGTCGTGACGAGCTTGTAGATCAGGTTGCCCTTGGGCCCGATCCGCGACGGGAACGGACGCCGTGCCTCGAGTTCTCCGATTGGGGGCGCTTCGGCTACCAACTGGTCCTCCAACCTTCCTTACGGACCGGGACGTCACAGAGGGCTTCCCGAGGATGTTTGACATGAATCGTAACTCCCGAACCTGACAGAGGCGGGGGTGGTCCTACAAACCGTCGTAATTGCGTCCCTTTTTCGGTCGGCGCGTGGCCTGACCAGCACCGGAGACCGCGGATGTTACCGTCTGCGACGTGTCGGTGCGGGCGGCGGGGGCAGCGGGAGCGCTTGGCGTGGCAGTGATGCTGACCGGGATCCTGGGCGGCTGCGGCTCGTCGGGGGAACCCACCACGGCGACGCAGGGTTCGATCATCACCAGCACCACCCGCATCGCGAGCGCCGGGGTGCTCGGTAACGACCGGCGGCCCGACGAATCGTGTGCTCCGGATCCCGCTCCGCTCGACGACGGTCCCCCCGATCGCGAGGTGAGGAACGCGACCGGGCACGCCATCACCCCGCCGATCCCGCAGACCACCGTGGTGCGCGCCGACCCGCAGCGCATCGTGGCGCTCGCCGGCGATCAGCTCGACGCGCTGTGCGCGCTGGGCCTGCAGTCGCGGGTCGTCGCCGCCGCGCTGCCCGACGGCTCGCCCGACCAGCCGTCGTATCTGGGCACCGCGATCCACGACCTGCCCGCGGCCGGCACGCGCAGCGACCCGGACCTGGACGCCATCCGGTCCGCGCAACCCGATCTGATCCTGAGCTCCGTCGCGCTCACGCCCGAGGACCACCCCGCGCTCACCGCGATCGCCCCTACGGTGTTCAGCGGACCTCCCGGCGTGGCATGGAAGGACAACCTGCGCACGGTCGGCGCGGCCACCGGCCGGCTCGAGGCGGCCAATCGGCTCATCGACGACTTCGGCCGGGCCGCCGACAAAACCGGCGCCAACCATGACGCCACGCATTTCCAGGCGTCGGTCGTGCAGTTCACCGACTCCACCATGCGGGTGTTCGGCACCGACAACTTCCCCGGGAGTGTGCTCGCCGACGTGGGGGTAGATCGACCGGCGGCGCAACGGTTCACCGACAAGCCCTACGTCGAGGTGGGCATCACCGACGAGGACCTCGCGAACTCGCCGGACTTCTCCGCCGCCGACGGCGACCTCGTCTACGTGTCGTTCGCCACCGCCGAGGCGCGCGAGCGGGCACCGAAGGTGATGGGCAGCGACGCCTGGAAGCGATTGTCGGCCAACCGGGACAACCGGGTGTTCGCGGTCAACAACGAGATCTGGCAGACCGGCGAGGGCATCGTCGCCGCCCGCGGCATCGTCGCCGACCTACGACTGGTCAACGCACCGATCAACTGATCGTGCCGGCGCGGCGCGCCTGCTGCCTGTCCGGGGCAAGGGCAGTCCTAGAACATCGCAGCGGAGCTCACCTCGGAATGGCTGCGCATGAAGGAAACCAGCCGATGCACATAGCTGGGGAGCGCGGGCGGTTCGATCCCGCTGCCTGCCAGATCGGCACGGCAATGCTCGGTCAGATACGACGTGGGATGCACGAAGTAGTCGACGTCCTCGGCAGGAATCCGCATCAACCGGTACAGCCCGGGAACGCGTGCCAGCGCGACTTTGGCGACCTTGCGCGGCACGGGCACCTTGATGACCTCCCGGCCGGTCGCCCAGCCGATCACGTCGATCAACTCGTCGACGGTGAGCGGCCGCGGATCGGCGAGCGCATAAGTTTTGCCCTCCGAGTTCGGTTGCCGGCTCAGGTAATTCACCGCATCGACGACGAAGTTGCGCGGGACGACGTTGACGCGCGTCATCGTCGGATCTCCGGCCACCGGGAGGATCGCCCGCCGCGGCTGCCGCAACAGCCACTGCATGATGAAGTACGGTCCGTCGAACTTCTGCGTTTCGCCCGTACGGCTGTCGCCGACGACGATCGACGGGCGGTAGATCGTCGCCGGCATCCCCGCCGACATCCGAGACCGCACTTCCGCCTCCGCGAGGTGCTTGGTCTCCTCGTAGTAGTTGTTGAACGGCGCACCGACTTCCAGGTCGTCCTCGCCGAACGGACCGGCGTAGCGGCCGCTGACATAGCAGGTGCTGAAGTAGTGGAGGCGTGTCAACGCCGGACAGAGCGCAAGTGCGTCGAGCACGTTTCGGGTCCCGTCGACATTGACTCGGACGCCCACGTCCCGGGTCACCGACAGGTCGTACGCCGCCGCGAGATGCCAGGCCTCCGTGACCTCGTCGAGGACACCGGCGCCGAGGCCCAGCCCGGCCCGGGTGATGTCGCCCTCGGCCAGCTGGATCCGCCCCTCGAGGGATGGGTCGGCGGCGTAGAGTTCGGCCACGCGTCGTTCGGCATCTGCGGCGAATTTGGACTGCACCAGGCAGATCGCCGCACCCTCCGTCCGTGCCAAGATGCCCGGCAGCAGCGCACTGCCGAGGAACCCGGGAACCCCTGTCATCAGCACGGTCATCGCTGCACTCCCTCGTCAACTCCATCGGACACCCCGCCCGTGCCCCGAACAAGGGAACAAAGGCATTCCGTGCGGCCAGTGTGGGCGTCGCTGGCGAATCCCATCGGCAGCCGAGGTAACCGCTGGGTATCCGAGGTTTCTATCGTGTGACAGATATGGTCGGCGATATCCTCGGCACCGACGATGAGCCACGATGAGCCCATGCCGCTGACCCGGGCCGGACGGCCACGTCTGCACGCCCAGCGACGCCCCGGCACCACCGCACGGGACGAAATCCTCGATGCCGCAGGCGAATTGTTCACGACGCAGGGCTACGCGGGGACGTCCACCCGGCACATCGCCGAAACGGTCGGCATCCGGCAGGCGTCCCTCTATCACTACTTCAAGACCAAGGACGACATCCTCTGCGCCCTGCTCAGCCAGACCGTGTCGCCCTCCCTGTCGTTCATCCCCGGCCTTCGCGCCGCCCGCCCTGCGATGAGCGACGCGCAGCAGCTGCACGCGCTGGCCGTCTTCGACGGCACACAGTTGCTCTGCGGCCGCTGGAATCTCGGGGCGCTCTACCTGCTGCCCGAATTGCGCGATGCGCGGCTCGAGCCGTTCTACTCCGACCGCGAACGGCTGCGCAGGCACTACCTGAGCCTGAGCCTGGCCATCGCCCGCGGCTCCGGCGTCGACCCGGCCGCCGCAGACCTTCCGTTCCGGCTGGTCGAATCACTGGTGAACATGTGGTCGACCCCTGAGGGACCCCAGCGCGACCAGCTGCCCCGGCACGTCGCCGACGCCTGCCTGCGGGTGCTCGGGGTACCCGACCCCGAGGCGATGCACGACCGGACCACGCAGGCCCTGACCGGCGCGCGGTGATCCTTCTCACGGCAGCGCTCGCCGACGGATGAACCGGGGCACCCTGGGTGTTGGCCTTGATGGCCGTGCGATCACGGCCCAGGTTCCGGCACGCCTCGATTCGGGGCACACGCCTGCAACAAAGACGAGAAGAGGATGAGACATTTGAGCACCGTTTCCGCATACGCAGCCCACGCGGCCGGCGAGCCGTTGACGAAGACCACGATCACGCGCCGCGACGTAGGCCCCCACGACGTCGCCTTCGACATCCATTTCGCCGGCATCTGCCACTCCGACATCCACACGGTGCGCGATGAATGGGGCCAGGCGGCGTACCCGGTGGTACCCGGTCACGAGATCGCCGGGATCGTCACCGAGGTCGGATCCGAGGTGACCAAGTTCGCGGTCGGTGACCGCGTTGGCGTCGGATGTTTCGTGGACTCCTGCCGCGAGTGCGAGTTCTGCCTCGCCGGCGAGGAGCAGTACTGCAACAACCCGGGCATGGTCGGCACCTACAACGCCGTCGGCTTCGACGGAGAGCCCACGCAGGGCGGTTACAGCGGCGCGATCGTCGTCGACGAGAACTACGTTCTGACGATCCCCGACTCGATCCCGCTCGACAAGGCTGCCCCGCTGCTGTGCGCGGGCATCACCACCTACTCCCCGCTGCGGCACTGGAACGCCGGCCCGGGCACCGAGGTCGCGGTGATCGGCCTGGGCGGTCTGGGCCATCTCGCCGTGAGGATCGCGGTCGCGATGGGCGCCCGCGTCACGGTGCTCAGCCAGTCGCTGAAGAAGATGGAGGACGGTCTGCGCCTCGGTGCCTCCGAGTACTACGCCACCAGTGAGCGCGACACCTTCAAGAAGCTCAAAGGCAAGTTCGACCTGATCCTCAACACCGTGTCGGCCAATCTCGACATGGGCGACTACCTGGGCCTCCTGGCCCTCGACGGCACGCTTGTGGAGCTCGGCATGCCCGAGCGTCCGATGGAGGTGCCCGCGCCCGCATTGATCTTCGGCAGGCGCCGGCTGTCCGGGTCGCTGATCGGTGGCATCGCCGAAACCCAGGAGATGCTCGACTTCTGCGCCGAGCATGACGTGACACCCGACATCGAGGTGATCGCGCCCGACTACATCAACGAGGCGTACGAGCGGGTGCTGGCCAGCGACGTGCGGTACCGCTTCGTGATCGACACGGCCGCGCTGCGTTAGTCCTCGTCGGCCGGCTGCTCGCCGATGTCCACACCGGCGAGCGGCCATCCGGCGGCGGCCAATCGGGCCGCGACCCGCGCGACGTTCTCGGGCCCGGCGTCGTGGTGGGTCACGTCGGCGATGAAGGCGGCGATCTCGTCGCCGTCGATGGCGCCGTCGACCGTCGCCGCCTGACCCTGCGCGGTGATGTGGGCGATGACCGCGCGCAGCTGCTCGTCGGTCAGGGGCGTGGCGCGCAGAAGGGCCAGCAGCGGCACCCGGTCGGGACCCGGCACACCGCTGGGATACCCGGCGCGCAGCCAGTTCAGGATCGAGCTCAGCAACGACGTGGTGGTCACCTCCCCAGTGTGTGCCGTTGCGACCCCGAAAGGTGCCGAACCGGCCGCAGTGTTCGCCGGGCGTTCATCTCGGGTCGTGACTGTGAACCTGCTGGAAGCCGTGTAAACACTGGATTTCTCGAGTTGTCGGGTGGTCTATACAGTGCGACGCTTCTGATCGGTCCGCCGGTGGGCGGGCCGAATTCGTAGTGATTCGCCCCCCAGGAGACCCGCATGGCCACTGAATCCGCAGCAGTCGAGTCCGCTGCGCCCGCCGGACTGAAGAAGGGCGCGATCGGCATGGTCGCCGTCATCTTCATGGCGGTCGCCAACGCCGCGCCCATCACCGCGATGACCGGAAACGTGCCGATCGCCGTCGGTTTCGGCAACGGACTGGGGGCACCGGCGGGATTCCTGTTCGCGACGA
Organism: Mycolicibacterium psychrotolerans; assembly: GCF_010729305.1. Lineage (NCBI taxonomy): Bacteria > Bacillati > Actinomycetota > Actinomycetes > Mycobacteriales > Mycobacteriaceae > Mycobacterium > Mycolicibacterium psychrotolerans. The sequence goes on from NZ_AP022574.1 coordinate 4,692,421, forward strand.
TCGCCCTGACGCTGTTCGCGCTCGGGTACGTGGCGATGGCCAGGCACATCACGACCACGGGGGCGTTCTACGGGTTCATCTCCCACGGCCTGGGCCAGGCGTGGGGCATGGCCAGCGGCTTCCTGGCCACCTTCGCCTACGTGGTTTTCGAGGGATCGCTGATCGGCGGCTGCGCCTACTTCGCCAACGACGCGGTGAACACCCTTGTCGGAGTGAACATCCCGTGGCTGGTGTTCGCGATCGCCGCCATCGTCGTCATCGGCGTGCTCTGCCACTTCCACATCAGCCTGACCGCCGCGATCCTCGGGGTGACGCTCGTGTCAGAGGTGCTGATCCTGCTGGCGCTGGCGTTCAGCGTGATCGCCAAGGGCGGCGGTCCCGACGGCTTCATGCTCGACCAGACCGTGCTGCTGAACAACGCCTTCGAGAGCCTGCCCGAGGGCGCCTTCGGAACCGCTGCCGCCGCAGGGTCGATGGCGGTCGGGTTGTTCTTCGCCTTCTGGTCCTGGGTCGGATTCGAGACGACCGCGGTGTACGGCGAGGAATCGCGCAACCCGAAGAAGATCATCCCCCGCGCGACGCTGATCGCCGTCATCGGACTCGGCCTGTTCTACACGTTCATCTCCGCGATGGTGCTGGCAGGCAACGGCGCCAAGACCTCGGTGGAGGCGTCCATCAGCTCCTCACCGCTGGATCTGTTCTTCGACCTGGTCGACGCCAACCTCGGCGGGTTCCTGCTCGACGTCTACAAGATCCTGCTGGTGATCGGCTCCTTCGCGTGCGCACTGGCCTTCCACAACGCGGCTTCGCGGTACCTGTTCGCACTCGGCCGCGAGATCCCGGCCGCCAAGGTCAAGTCGACTCTGGGCGCGGCTCATCCCAGGCACGGTTCGCCCTACATCGCGTCGGCGGTGCAGAGCGTGATCACGATGGTGATCGTGCTGCTGTTCTTCGTCTTCACGGCCGTGCAGGTGCCCGACGCCAACGGCCTGCCCGTCGACACCCCGACCCTGGTGCCCTACACCAACATCTACGGGCTGCTGGCGCTGATCGGCACCGCGGCGATCCTGCTCGTCCAGGCAATCTGCTCCATCGCCGTGATCTGGTACTTCTGGGTCCGAAAGACGCACCGTGGCAACGTCATCACCACGCTGATCTGCCCGCTGCTCGGCGCAGTGGCGATGGGCTACGTCGTCTGGCTGCTGTGGGACAACCGCGCGTTCGCGGCCGGCTACGCGGCGAACTCACTGGTGTTCAAGAGCACCCCGTACCTCATCGCCGCGGTGTTCGGCATCGGTATCGCCTACGCGATGTGGTTGCGCTTCTCCCGGCCCGACACCTACACCGAGATCGGCCGCACGGTGATGGAGGACAGCCACGAGCGCAGCTAGCCCCGCGCGGCCGCGCGGGTCAGCGCACGCTCCACGCTGTTGCGCGCCAGCACGACCTTGAACCCGTTCTGGCTCAACGGTTCTGCACCGGAGACGGCGACGCGTGCGGCCGACCTGAAGGCGTCGGCGTCGGCGGTTCTGCCGACCAGTTCGGCTTCCGCCGCGCCCACGCGCCACGGTGTGGCCGCCACGCCGCCGAGCACCACGGCCGCCGATCGGGTCACGCCGTCGCGGATGTCCAGACCGACGGCCACCGAGACCAGCGCGAAGGCGTAGCTGTGCCGGTCGCGGACCTTGAGATACCAGCTGCGCGCGCCGAAGGGAGACGGCGGCAGTTCGATCCCGGTGATCAGCTCGCCCGGTGCGAGGCTGTTGTCGCGCTCGGGATGTTCCCCGGGAAGGGTGAAGAAACCGCCGATCGGGATCGACCGCGGCCCTGACGGACCGGCGACGTGCACCAGGGCGTCGACCGCCGCCAGGGCGACCGCCATGTCGGACGGGTGCACAGCGACGCAGGTGGTGCCCGCGCCGAACACCGCGTGCTCGCGGTTGAACCCGGCCACGGCCGCGCAGCCGGAACCGGGAGACCGCTTGTTGCAGGCCGTGAATGCCGGGTCCATGAAATACGGACAGCGGGTGCGTTGCATCAGGTTCCCGCCGACCGTGGCCATGTTGCGGATCTGCGTGGTCGCGCCCGACAGAATCGCCTGGGAGAGCACAGGATACGCCGCGCGCACCAACGGATGGTTGGCCGCGTCGCTGTTCGTCACCCCCGCGCCGATCAGCACTCCGCCGGAGGGCAGCGCCTGCACCGACCCGAGGTCGAGGTCCCCGATGTCGACGAGCGCCGACGGTGTCTCCACCCCGGTCTTCATGAGGTCGAGCATGTTGGTTCCGCCCGCGTAGTAGCGGGCGCCCCGCGCCGCTGCGCCGAGCGCGTCGTCGATGCTGGTGGCGCGGTGGTAGGCGAAGGTCAACATGGCGCCTCGTGCGCGCTGGTGATCGCCGCGACGATGTTCGCGTAGGCACCGCACCGGCAGATGTTGCCTGCCATGCGTTCGCGGATCTCGGCTTCGGTCAGCCGCGGCGGGCCGTGCACGACGTCGTCGTGGCTGCCGTCGAACGAGGCCGCGGACAGGTCGCCGCCGGCGTACTCGCGCAGCAGCGCCCGCGACGAGCAGAGCTGTCCCGGTGTGCAGTATCCGCATTGGAAGCCGTCGTGCTCGATGAAGGCGCGCTGCAACGGATCGAGCCCGTCCCCGTCGGCGAGTCCCTCGACGGTGCGGACCTCGGCGTCGTCGACCGACACCGCCAGCGTCAGGCAGCTCAGCACCCGCCGGCCGTCGACCTCGACGGTGCACGCCCCGCAGAGGCCGTGGTCGCATCCCTTCTTCGTGCCGGTCAACGAGAGTCGCTCCCGCAACAGGTCGAGCAGTGTCGAGCGGACATCGGTCTCGAGCTCGCGCCGGGCACCGTTGACGGTGAGCCGCACGCGGTGGGTGGGTGATGTCATGGTCGCGTCAGACCTTCCTGTCGTGCGTCGGCGGGCTCCAGCAGAGCCTCGAGCGTGATCGGCAACGCCCGCAGGCGTTTTCCGGTGGCGTGGTGGATGGCGTTGGCGATCGCGGCGGGCACCCCGCAGGCGCCGATCTCGCCGATCCCCCGCACACCGATCGGGTCGAGCGCGTAGTCCGGCCGCTCGAGGAAGCTGATGTCGAAATCCGGTCGGTCGGCGTGGGTGGGCACGTAGTACTCGCCGAGCGGCAGGGCGGTGTGCGGATCGTGGGGCACCTGTTCGAGCAGGGCCATGCCCACGCCGAACGTGATGCCACCCATCACCTGGTTGGTCGCCAGCTTCGGGTTGAGCACCCGGCCGCAGTCCATCACGGCCACCCAGCGGGTGACCGTGGCGCGGCCCAGCGCCTCGTCGACCTCCACTTCGCAGAAGTGCGCGCCGAACGACTGGGACACCGCACCGCCGTCGGGGGCCCCCTCGCTGGTGACCGTGAAGCTCAGTTCGTCGGCGAGTTCGACTGAGACGCCTTCGGCGGGCAGGATTCTGCCACCCAGCCGACGCTTCCACTCCTGGGCCGCGGCGAAGACCGCCGAGCCGACGGTCGCGGTGGTCTGGGAGGCGCCGCTGTACGGAGCGTCGGGGAACGCCGAGTCTCCGGAGTCGAAGATCACGCGGTCCAGGGGCAGGCCCGTGGCGTCGGCGGCCACCTGTGCCATCACCGTCCGCACGCCGGTGCCGATCTCGTGCGTCGCCGCGCTGAACCGCACGCGACCGTCGGGAAGGGTCCGCACCCCGCAACCGGCGGGCATCCTGCGGCCCGGATAGGTCGCCGTGGCCATCCCCCACCCGACCTGAACACCGTTGCGGGACAACGTCCGTGGCGTAGTCGGGCGGCTTTCCCAGCCGAAGCGTCGCGCGCCGGCGAGGTAGCACCCGGCCAGGTCGGCCGCCGACCACGGCCGGCCGTTGGTCTGATCGCGGTCGGTCACGTGGGCCAGTCGCAGCTGCAGCGGGTCACGATTCGTGGCCTCGGCGAGTTCGTCCATGGCCACCTCCAGGGCGAACAGCCCCGGCGCCTCCCCAGGTCCCCGCATGAAACAGGGGGTGGGCGCGTTGATCCGGGCGACGGTGTGCGACACCGCCAGTCGCGGCGAGCGGTACAGGAAGCGCGTCGACAACCCGGTCGGTTCGCAGAAGTGCGCGACGGTCGACGTCTCGGTCAGGGTGTGGTGTTCGGTGCTCGCGATCGCGCCGGTGTCGTCGGCGACAAGGGAGATCCGCTGTTCGGTGCGCGGACGGTGACCGGTGGAGGTGAACATCTGATTGCGTGTCAGGACGAGCTTGACGGGGCGGCCCACCGCGCGCGCGGCCACCGCGCACAACACCACATGCATCCACAGAAAGCTCTTGGCGCCGAAGGCCCCTCCGACCAGAGGTGACAGGACCCGGATGCGCTCTTCGGCGATCCCGAGCCAGGCCGCCAGCGCGCGCCGCTCACCGGTGATCCACCGGGTGCTGTCGTGCACGACGAGCATGTCGCCGTCCCACTGCGCGATGGTCGCCGACAGTTCGATCGGATAGTGGGCGTTCTCCGGCGTCGTGTAGGTGGCCTCCACCTTGGTTCCGGGCGGTTCGGCCTCCGGACCGCGACGGTCCTGCAGCTTCTCCTCGGTCAGCTTGACGAAATGGTCGGGCCGGTAGGTGCCGTGGCGGACCACGCCGTCGTCGGCGAGAGGCGGGTCGGCGAGCACCTGGGCCGCCGACAGCGCAGCAGGGGCGGCCTCGTAGTCGAAGGTCATCAGAGATGCGGCGTGCGCCGCGTTCTCCGGCGAGTCGGCCACCACGAGCGCCAGGTGCTGGCCGATGTGCTGGACGGACAGGTCGGACAGCGGCGGACGGCGTTCCAGCGGTAGGTCCCAGGTGAGGTCTTCCGGAAGGACATGCAGCGCGGCACAATTCAGTGGCGTCAAGACGTGCAGCACACCGGGCGCCGCGGCGGCCAGCGCGGCCGCGGCGGCCACCGATTCCGCGGTGACGCTGCCGTGCGGGATGTCCGATTGGACCAGCGCGGCGAAGGTGACGCCCTCGACCGGGGTGTCGGCGGTGTAGCGGGCCCGCCCGGTCACCTTGTCGGCTCCCTCGACTCGGGACACCGGGCGCCCAACGGATTCGCTCACCGCTTCAGTGTCACAGGTGCCGCGGCCGATCGCGTCGCCGCTGACCGGAGTCTCCCCTTACCGCTAGCCCCCATCCCCGCTCGCCGGGTCGCGCCCGGCCGCTGCGATGTCACAATGTCAGACCATGGGCGCTCTCCGGGTCGTGGTGGCCGACGACGACGTGCTGCTGCGGGAAGGGCTCGCCAGTCTGCTGCAGCGCTCGGGACTGGACGTCGTCGGTCAGGCCGGCGATTCGTCGGCGCTGCTGGACCTCGTCCGAACCGAGCAGCCGGATCTCGTTCTCACCGACATCCGCATGCCGCCCACCCACAGCACCGAAGGGCTCGACGCCGCCCAGGTGATCCGCCGCGAATCACCGCAGATCGCGATCATGGTGCTCTCAGCGCACGTCGACGTGGACCATGCGATGGAGTTACTCGCCGGGGGCCATGCCATCGGCTACCTCCTCAAGACGCGTGTCACCGATGTCGACGACTTCATCGACACGGTGGCGCGGGTGGCCAACGGCGCCTCGGTGGTCGATCCGGCGCTGGTGGCCGGACTGTTCGGGGCACGCAAACGCGACGACCCGCTGGCCGCGCTCAGCGCGCGGGAACGCGAGGTGCTCACGTTGATGGCCGAGGGCCTGTCCAACGGCGGCATCGGACGGCGGCTGTGGGTCACCGAAGGCACCGTGGAAAAGCACGTGCGCAGCATCCTGACCAAGCTGAACCTGCCCGAGACGGGCGACGATCACCGTCGGGTGCGCGCGGTGATCATGTTCCTGGAGGGCCGCTGACGCCTCGGCCGGCCAGCAGTCGGCTGATCGCGACCGGGGACAGCGCGAATTTCGGCAGGAAACCCAGGGCGGGGCTGGCCGCGATGAGGTCGGCGAAATCCTGTTCGTCGTGCGTGGACGTCAGGATCACCGCCACCTCGGCCAACCGCTCGGCGACGTCGAAACCGCTGTCGGCGCCCAGGTCGACGTCCACCAGCGCGAGGTCCGGCCGCAGGGCGCGGGCCTGCTACTCTGCTTCTTGCGCGTCGGCCGCGGTGCCGACCACGACGAAGTCGGCGCGCTCGAGCATCTCGCGCGCAGCGTCGCGGAAGCCGGGGCTGTCGTCGACGATCAGGCAGCGCACTCCAGTCATGCTTCGAGCTTGCCTCGGCGATCGCCCGATGGCATTCCTGTTAACAGGAAACTCTGCGATTACCATCACCCGGTGACCTGGCGTTCGCTTCCGACCCGGCTCCTGGCCCTGGTCGTGCGGCCCACCGCCCGGCCGCTCGGTGTCGGGATCGCCGTGGCCTTCGCCTTCCTCGTCGCCGAGGTGCTCGCCGTCTTCGCGCTCAAGCGGATCGCGCCCGAGAACGCCTTCGGGGCGCTGCTGCTGCTGGGCGTGCTCGTCGTGTCGGCCGGGTGGGGCTTCGGATTGGCGATCGCCACATCGCTGGCCAGTGCGGCGGTGTACGCATACCTGCATCTGGAAGGCCGCGATAGCCTCGCGCCCGCACTCGCGATCTTCCTGACGCTGGCGCTGTTGACCAACGCCCTGGTCGGCCAGGCGCGGTTGCGCGCCGCCGAGGCCGAGCAACGCAGGCGGCAGGCCGACGCGCTGGCCGCCCAGCAGGCGGCGCTGCGGCGGGTCGCCACGTTGGTCGCCGGCGGCGCCGAGCTGTCGCAGGTGTTCTCGGTCGCCGTCGAAGAGCTGGCGCACAGCCTCGACGTCGACCAGGTGACGTTGTTGCGCTTCGAATCCGACGGCACCGCCGTCGTGCTGGCCGCGCGCGATCGGCCCGGCAAGCCCAACCTGGTGACCGGTGAGCGGCTGTCCCTGGCCGGGGACAGCGTCAGCGCCCGGATCCAGCAGCGCGGTGCGCCTGCCCGTATCGAGGATTACGCCGTGGCGACCGGTGCGATCGCGACCCGGCTGCGCGGCCTGGGCGTGCGCTCGGCTACGGGTGTCCCGCTGATCGTCGACGGCGCGGTGCTGGGCGCACTGCTGGTGGGTTGCCTTGACTCCGAGGCGATCTCCGAGGATCTCGACGCCCACATCGGCGACTTCGCCGACCTGATCTCCACGGCGATCGCCAACGCGCAGACCCGGGCCGCGCTGACCGCGTCGCGCGCCCGCCTGGTCGTCGCGGCCGACGAGGCGCGCCGCGGCTTCGAGCGCGACCTGCACGACGGCGCACAGCAGCGCATCGTCTCGCTCAGCCTGGAGTTGCGCCAGATCGAGGCGGCAGCCGACGAGGCGCTGCGTACCCAGGTGTCGAGTGTGGTGTCCGGTCTGGCCGGTCTCTACTCGGACCTGCAGGAGCTCTCCCGCGGGATGCACCCGGCGGTGCTGTCCAAGGGTGGGCTGCCGTCGGCGCTGAAGGCGCTGGCGCGGCGCTCCTCGGTTCCGGTCGAGTTGGCGGTCGGGGTGGACCGCCGGTTGCCCGAGTCGGTGGAGGTGGCCGCGTATTACGTTGTCGCCGAAGCGTTGACGAATGCGCCCAAGCACGCCGAGGCGGAGGTGGTCACCGTCGAGGTCGGTCTCGACGACGAGACGCTGCACCTGTCGGTCATCGACGACGGCGTCGGTGGCGCCACCGCGGGCGCCGGCTCGGGCCTGGTGGGCCTGCGCGACCGCGTGGAGGCCCTCTCGGGCGCGCTCACGGTGACGAGTGAGCCGGGGGCCGGCACCCGGATAGACGCCGCCATCCCCGTCGGCGAGCACTGAGGACCGCCGAGCCATTCTCAGGCCGGCGGTGCGGCCGCGAGCGTCAGCGTGAAGGTCGCCCCGCCGCCCGGGGTCTGCTCGACGGAGATGTCGCCATGATGGGCGACGGCGATCTCACGGACCAGCGCCAGTCCGATGCCATAGCGTTCGCGGCCTGTGGTCGCCGTGTGGGTGTGCCCGTGGGAGAACCGGGCGAACAGGCCTTCCATCGCGTCGGGATCCACACCCACGCCGTCGTCGCGCACGTCGATGACGACGTTCGGTCCTCGCCGCCGGAGACGGATCTCGATGGAACCGCCGACGTGTTCGTGCGCGAGAGCGTTGTCGACCAGGGAGGTGAGCGCGCGGCGCAGTGCAGCAGCCGATCCGAGAACGACGAAAGCCGTTGCGGCCGAATCGACGTCGCGGTTCACCGCCAGGCTCACCCCGGCGGACTCGGCGTGCTCGGACATGCTGGCGCGGACGTCCTCGGCGAGGGCGGCGACGTCGACGCGGTCGCGGGGCACCCCGCTGCCGGCCATCGAGGCCGACGCCAGCAGATCCTCGATCACCTCACCCAGCACCCGGGTGTCCGCGGCCAGCGCCTCGATCTGCTCCCTGGTCCGCTGCTCGTCGCCGTCGTCGAAGCGCCGGGCGAGCAGTTGAATTCTCGTGTGTAGCACGGTCAATGGAGCGCGGAGCTCATGTGAGGCATCGGCGACGAATCGGCGCTGCAGGGCCAGGGCCTCCGTGAGCGGTCGAAGCGACCGCCGCGTGAGCAGGACGACCACCGCGATCGAGGCGAGAATGCCTGCCAGTTCCGCCGCGCCCAGCGCCAGCAGCAACCGGTTCCGGCTCGCCTCATAGGACTCCAGCGCCAGCAGCGCCACCACCCTGCCCTCGGGCCTGTCGGCGACCAGCACGCGGTACGACTCCTCACCGATGCGCATGTCGGAGAAGCCCGGCGGCCGCCCGAGCAGCTCCGCGGTCGGCAGCCCGTCGACGCTGGCGGCGGTCGTACCGGCCCGATCCCGGAGCACGAGTTGCATGCCCGGCGGCGGATCGGTCACGTCGTCGGCCGTCCCGGCCACCGAGGTCAGCTGATCGGCGATCTGTTGCTTCTGCACCTGCGCGTCGACGAGGAAGATGACCGCCCCGACCAGCAGCAGCACCGCGGTCAGGGCGAGGGAGGCCTGCAGGGCGGCGATCCGACCCGCGCGCCGCACGACGGCCAGGTCGCTGCCCGGACTCATCCCGCCCCCAGGCGGTAACCGGTGCCGTGCACGGTCCGCACGATGCCGCGGCCCAGCTTGCGACGAAGGTAGTGCACGTAGGTGTCGACAACGCCGGGATTGTCGACACCGTCGAATGCCGAGCTGAGCAGCTGGCCGCGGGTGTAGGTGCGCCCCGGGGTGCTCATCAGGACGCTGAGCAGCGCAGCTTCCCGCTCGGAGAGTTCGACGTCGCCTCTCACCGCGGGCCCGCTCACGGTGCGGGTCACCCGGTCCAGGGCCAGACCGGCCACCCGCAGAGTCGAGTCGCCGTTCGGCCGACGCACCAGAGCGCGGATGCGGGCCAGCAGCTCGGGTACTTCGAACGGTTTGACCAGGTAATCCTGCGCGCCCGCGTCGAGGCCGTCGACGCGGTCGGAGAGCGCACCTCGCGCAGTGAGCATCAGAATCGGGGTGGGCGTGCCCCGCGACCGCAACGCCACGACGAGGTCGAGGCCGTCCATGACCGGAAGCCCGCGATCGACGATGATCGCGTCGTAGCGCCGCGTGAGTGCGGCATGCAGGCCCCGCTGAGCGTCATGGGCGGCCTCGACCTCGTACCCCTCGTCGGTGAAGAGCCCGACCAGCATCGAACTCAGGGTGCGGTCGTCCTCGACGATCAGCAGCCTCGGCTTCGCGGTGCGGTCGGGCACTCGACGAGCGTGCCACGGGAGTTCTTCGAAGGCTCGAAGAATCGGCTGTCAGCATCGGCGCCATGGATTCCCCCCGTTCCGGAGTGCGCCGCGCCAGAGCCGCATCGTGGGCGCTGGCCGGGCTCGGCGTCGCCGCCGTCGCGGGCACCTCCACGCTGGCCTACGCCGACACCGCCCGACCGGCGACGTCCGCCGCGCAGGTACTCGTCGACCCCGCGCCGCCGCAGGGAGATCCGTCGCCCGTCCTCGACCTGCCCCTGCCACCGGCGCCGTCGACCACGGCCACCGACACGCCGCCGCCGGCGCCCGAGCCCACGGTCGCACAGACGCCGGCCGCTCCGGTGACCACGGAACCCCGGTACACGCCCCGACAGACGTACGAGCCCACTCCGGTACAGACGGCCGATCCCGCACCGTCCCCTGCACAGACCACGCAGTCCCGCGTGCCGGCGACGCCTCCGACCACCCGCCGGCGCACCCTCACTCCGGCGACCGTGCTGTCACCGAGCTTCTCACCGCACGTGACGGTGTCGCGCGGCTCATGACCCTCGACGCCCCGGACCTAGCGCACAGCCGATGGCAGCGCTGGAGCACCGACATGCACATCGTCGTGACCGAACCGGCCACGCTGCACCTCGCCCGGCTCGAGGTCGACGCCGAACTGGACGCGGTCGAGCGTGCCGCATCCCGGTTCCGGCCGGACTCCGAGGTGATGGCGCTCACCACCTCCGGTGGTCGGCCGACGCAGATCAGCGAGACACTGGCGACCCTGCTGGAGGCCGCACTGACCGCGGCCCGGGACACCGACGGCGACGTCGACCCCACTGTGGGTGCCGCAGTGGTCGCACTCGAACACGACGACCGTGCTGTGCTCTCGACTGTCACGCCGGCGTGCTGGTCGATGGTCACCCTCGACGGCAGCGTCGTCACCGTGCCACCCGGGGTGCTGCTCGACCTGGGGGCCACCGCGAAGGCGGTCGCCGCCGATCGGTGCGCCGACCGGGTCCACGAGGTCACCGGCAGCGGGGTGCTGATCAACCTGGGCGGTGACATCGCCACCGCAGGGCCGGCGCCCGACGGAGGCTGGCAGGTGCTGGTGCACGACGTCGACGGCGATCCGGAGAGCGCCGTCGCGTTGCCGTCCGGCACCGCACTGGCCACCTCCAGCACCCTTCGGCGCGGCTGGCGGCGCAACGACATACTGATGCACCACATCCTGGACCCGCGAACAGGCCGGTCCGCGGATCCGGTGTGGCGTACGGTATCCGTCGCGGCGCACACCTGTGGGGCCGCCAACACCGTATCGACCGCGGCGATCGTGCGCGGTTGGGCAGCGCTGAAATGGATTGACGCGCTGGGGATGTCGGCCCGGTTGGTGGACCGCGACCGTGTCGAGCACACCGTCGGCGCCTGGCCCCGCACCGCTGCGCAGGCCCGGCGATGACCAGCGAGGCCCTGTGGGCGCTGGGGCGCGGGACCGGGATCACCGCCCTGGTGTTCTTGACGATCGCGCAGGCCCTGGGCATTGCGACCCGCTCCGGCCGCCGCGTCGCCGCACTCCCCCGCTTCGCGGTCGCCGACGTCCACCGCGTCGCCGCGCTGGCCGGTACCGGACTGGTGGCTGCGCATCTGACCCTGCTGTTCTTCGACCCGTACGCCCAACTACGGCTCGTCGACTTCGTCGTTCCCTTCCTCGCCGCGTACCGACCCGTCTGGCTCGGCCTGGGAACCCTCGCCTGTGACGTCCTCGTCGTGGTGACCGTCAGCGCCCTGTTGCGTCATCGCCTCGGCCTGCGCGCTTTCCGCGTGATCCACTGGGTCGCCTACGCGTTGTGGCCGGTCGCGCTGGTGCACGCACTCGGCGCGGGCACCGACGCCTTCCGGGCCTGGTTCCTCGCTCTCGCGGGCGGCTGCGCCGCCGTCGTCGCCGCCGCCCTGGTGTGGCGGATGCGGGCCGACTTCGTCGAGTACGCCGACACCCGAACAGAGGCCGGCCGATGAACATCGGCTCGTCGCCACCCACGAATCCGCCTGGCGCACAACGTCTCTTCAGCGCCCGCACGCCCGGCCTCGCCGAGCACCACACACGGTTCGGGACCCTTCCCGCCCACTCGCCGGAGCACGTGGTCGCGTCGCTGCACGAGGCGGGTCTGACGGGACGGGGCGGAGCCGGGTTCCCCACCGGCCGCAAGATCGCCTCGGTCACCGGCGACAGAGCCGTCGTGATCGGCAACGGCGCCGAGGGTGAACCACTCAGCCAGAAGGACGCCGTGCTGTTGACCCGCGCTCCCCACCTGGTGCTGGACGGTCTGCAGGTCTGCGCATCGACGGTCGGCGCGGACAGGGTCTGCCTCTATGTGCCGGGGCGCATCTCGCCCGCCGTACGAGAGGCCCTCGACGAACGGAGCGCGGCCGGAGTGGACCGGCGCCGGGTGACCATCGTCGACGCCCCCGACACGTTCGTCGCCGGGGAGGAGTCCGCGGTGGTCCGGCGCATCGAAGGCGGTCCGGCGATCCCCCGCGACCGGACGGTCCCGACGTCGATCGCAGGCGTGCACGGACGCCCCACGCTGGTGAACAACGTCGAAACACTCGCCCATGTCGCGTTGATCGCCCGCTACGGTCCGCAGTGGTTCCGATCGGTCGGCGACCCCGAAGATCCCGGCACCATGCTGGTCACGCTGTCGGGAGCAGTACCGCGACGCGGCGTCGTCGAGGTGCCCACCGGAACCCTGCTGGCGGACGTCCTCGCCATCGGCGGCCTCACCGACCTGCGGAGCACGCGAGCCGTCCTGATCGGCGGCTACCACGGCAGCTGGATCCCCACAGCGAGCCTCGCCGGAGCACGCCTCTCCCGCGCGGGTCTACGGCCGCGCGGGGCCACCCCCGGTGCCGGCATCGTCCATGTGCTGGCTGCCGAGCAGTGCGGCCTCGCCTACACCGCGGGCATCGTCGCCTACCTCGCCGATCACGGTGCCCGGCAATGCGGCCCGTGCCGCAACGGCCTTCCCCGGCTGGCTCAACTGTTCGACCACCTCGCCTACGGCCGGGTCGAGGACGGACAGATCGCCGAGCTGCACCGGATGCTCAGCCTCGTCGACGGTCGGGGCGCGTGCCGCCACCCCGACGGCACGGTCCGACTGGCTCGCAGCGCGCTGGACATGTTCGCCGACGACGTGACCCACCATCGCACCGGCCGCTGCGGCGCCGCCCTGGAGATCGCATGACGAACACTGCGGCACCGCGGAGGCTGCACATCGACTGGACGCGATGCGATGGCCGAGGACTGTGCACCGAGTTGCTGCCCGGGGTGCTCGGCCGCGACGACTGGGGCTACCCCCTGGCCCGCGACGGGTCCCGCGAGCCGGTGATACCGCGCGACGACCTGCGCCAGGCGCGCATGGCAGTCAACCGCTGCCCACGCCTCGCGCTGTCCCTGAGGACGCGGACCTAGCTCGAGCACGAAAACCTCTACCCGAAAACCACATCCACCAGAAAGGGCTCGAATTGTCCACGTTCCAGGGGCTTCCCGTTCACATCCTGCTCGTCCACTTCATCGTGGTGCTCGCGCCGGCGACCGCCGTCCTGGCGATCGTGTGCGCACTGTGGCCGACCGCACGGCGACACCTCACGTGGCTGGTCGTCCTGCTCGCCGCGGCGACCACCGTCCTGACGCCGGTGACGACCGAAGCCGGCGAGTGGCTGGAACAGCGCACTCAACCCACGGCACTGCTGCGGACCCACACCGAGCTCGGCGACACCATGCTCTACTTCTCGCTGGGCCTGCTCGTCGCCGCGGCGCTCCTGGCGTTCATCCATCTCCGCGAGAACCGCAACCAACCGCTCAAGCCGATGCTCAAATGGGCCGTCGTCGGCATCGTCGTCGTCGCAGCCGTCGCCACCTCGGCCCAGGTGTACCGGATCGGCGACTCCGGGGCGCGCTCCGCGTGGGAGGACAGGGTCGCGGCGACGACCGCCCCGTGAGGACGAGACGGGCCTACTTCCTGCGCTGGCTCTCGGCGTACTCCTCGGGCCGGTTCTTCTTCATCCACGCCCGCACCGCGGGCTCGGTCATCGCTAGAAGTCCCAGTCCTCGTCTTCGGTGTTGACCGCCTTGCCGATCACGTAGCTCGAACCCGAGCCGGAGAAGAAGTCGTGGTTCTCGTCGGCGTTGGGGCTCAGGGCCGACAGGATCGCCGGATTCACGTCGGTCTCGTCGCGCGGGAACAGCGCTTCGTAACCGAGATTCATCAGCGCCTTGTTGGCGTTGTAGCGCAGGAACTTCTTGACGTCCTCGGTGAGACCGACCTCGTCGTAGAGGTCCTGGGTGTACTCCACCTCGTTGTCGTAGAGCTCGAACAGCAGCTCGTAGGTGTAGTCCTTGAGCTCCTGGCGGGTGGCGTCGTCGGTCAGGGCCAGCCCGCGCTGGAACTTGTAGCCGATGTAGTAGCCGTGCACGGCCTCGTCACGGATGATCAATCGGATCATGTCCGCGGTGTTTGTCAGCTTGGCCCGGCTGCTCCAGTACATCGGCAGGTAGAAGCCGGAGTAGAACAGGAAGCTCTCCAGCAGCGTGGAGGCCACCTTGCGCTTGAGCGGCTCGTCGCCCTTGTAGTACTGCATCACGATCTCGGCCTTGCGCTGCAGGTTCGGGTTCTCCTCCGACCAGCGGAACGCGTCGTCGATGTCGGCGGTCGAGCACAGCGTGGAGAAGATGTTGCTGTAGCTGCGCGCGTGCACCGACTCCATGAACGCGATGTTGGTGTACACCGCCTCCTCGTGCGGGGTCAGCGCGTCGGGGATCAGGCTGACGGCGCCCACGGTGCCCTGGATGGTGTCGAGCAGGGTCAGGCCGGTGAAGACCCGCATCGTCAGCTGCTTCTCGTGCGCGGTCAGCGTGTTCCACGACGGGATGTCGTTGGAGACCGGCACCTTCTCGGGCAGCCAGAAATTGCCGGTGAGGCGTTCCCACACCTCGGCGTCCTTCTCGTCCTGCAGGCGGTTCCAGTTGATCGCAGAGACGCGGTCGATCAGCTTCATTCCCTCGGACACCAGGACCCCATTTCGCCGGATTTTCACCTGTGTCAGCTGTTCTACAGGCCGCCACCGACACTACAACTTGTTGGGTGCGAAAACGGGTGACGACGCCACATCTTGTGGTGGCGTGTCGCGTCAGTCGCCCCCGGCGGTGTCCACGATCCGCTCCGCGATGTCGCGCACCTTGGTGTTCGATTCCTGGGAGAGTTTCGTCAGCAGAGTGAACGCCCCGACGGGGTTGAGCGAGAAACGCTCCATCAGCACGCCCTTGGCCTGCCCGATCAGGTCGCGGCTCGCGAGCGCGGACTGGAACTGGGTGACCCGGTCGGCGGCGATCAGCGCGGTCGCCGCGTGGGTGGCCAGCATCGCGCCCAGCGCGCGGTCCTCGACGCCGAAGTCGCGGTACGTCCGGCTGTAGAGGTTCAGTGCCCCGCGACCCGAGACGTCGGGGCGATGAGTGGGATGCGAGTAAAGCTGGAAGGACATCATGCTCCGCACGCCGGATTCGAGGGCCGCAGCGGCGAAGCGTGGCCAGCGTTCATCGGAGGCCAAATCGGGACACAACACCGTGGCGTCGTCGACGGCGGCAGTCAGACACGGCCCCTCGTCATAGGTCAGCTGCGCCGAATCGAGTTCGACGGCCAGAGCATCGGTCGCGGCCATTGACCGGTAGCCGTCGACGTCGACCAGAAGGACATCGGCGAAGTCGACGCCCTCGATGAGTTCCACCGCGGTCGTCGTGACGTGCTCCAAGATCGTCGAGATGTCGGTCGGCATTGCGAAATCCGCAGCCAACCGGGCCATCACGATGCGGATGTCGTCGTCCGCGCCCCGTTGGTCCACGTCTCCCTTGCCTCCCTTACCTCCCTTGCCTCCCTTGGTACTACCCAATTCACGAGCATACGACGCGGCGTCGCTCAGGCTCCGATGTGCGGCGGCTCCGGTAACTCACTGGGCGCCGCGAGCAGCCCACTGGACCCGATGCTCGCGGGGTCGCGGTCGAACGCCGCCACGATCGCCTGCGCGTGGGCGGTGACGGTGCTCTGGTGCGCTCGTGCCATCCGGTGCAGGGCCAGCCGCGCGTGGCCCGGTTCGAGGCCGAGGGCCTGGGCGATGATGCCGGTGGCGCTCGCGATCGCCACCGTCCCCTGCAGGAGCGTGTCGATGGTCTCCCAGGCGTCGCTTCGTCTGCGATCGACCTGAGGGGCGATGGACACCGCAATCGCGGTCAAGTTGGCCAGTACCTGGCCGAAGTCGTTGGGCCGCTCGTTGCCCCACGGGTCGTCGGTGTGCACCACCAAGGCACCCAAGGACACTCCCATCACGACGACGGGGAAGGCGCGCATGCCGCGCATCCCGGCTTCCCGTGCCGCCCGGCGGTAGGCCGGCCACCGCCTGTCTGCGGCATCGGCGAGGTCAGCGATCATCGTGACGGCACCCTCGCGGGCACTGACGAGCCCCGGACCCGCCGACACGAAGCTCAGGTCATGGTCGGTGGGCGTTCTGAGCGCTTCGGCGACGACGTGGGCTTCGCTGTCGTCGGCCTCGCCATCGTGGTTCAGCAGCACAACAGCGGCCGAACTCGCGTCGAAACCGTCGCGCGCGTCGTGAACCACCGTGTCCAACACGGTGGGCAGGTCGAAACGACCGGTGAGCGTCCTGGTCAGCTCACCGATCGCCAGTCGGTCGCGGGCTGCATTCATCGATCGGCCTTTCGCGTTCACCGGCGTCCGTCCCGTGGGTCCGTGCGGTGGCCCTCGCCGTTCGATCCGGCGAAGGAAAGCCGTCGCGCCACCACGTCCGCTGCGACGGCGACGATGGACCGCTTGGCAGCATAAGCGTGCGCACGCAGCCGATCGAGGGCCTCCGCGGTCGTCACGTTCAACTGCACCGCCACCATGCCCGCGGCGATGTGGACCTGCGTGCGGGTGAACGGATTCGAGGCCAAAGGCGTTGCGCCGCCGAGGTCGACCGCGTCGATGGCCGCCTCCTGGGTCGAGCTGCGCTCGAGGTGTTCCCGCCAGTTCGACTCGAGGGCCGTCTGCAGCGACTGGGCACACAAGTGTGCCGCGCGCTCCTCCCGGTCGCCGATGGCACCGCTGGTGCGCCGGTAGAGCTCCAGCACACCCATCGGCCGCTCGTACCCGGGCACTGGGAACGCGAACAGCGCCTCGACGCCGATCTCGGCGACTTCGGTGGCGAACGCCGGCCAGCGCGACTGAAAGTCGTTGTCCAACACAGCGGGACAGAGCACAGCCCCGCCCAGCCGGTAGGCGTCCACACACGGACCCTCCCCCAGGGTGAACTGGAGCTCGTCGATCTGCTGAGACACGGCATCCGTCGCGTGGACCAGTTCCCGGACGCTCGTCGGGGTCAGCACCGCCAGCGCGGCACCGTCCATCCCGGTCAGCCGGGCCGCCGTCTCGCAGATCGCCCCCACACCGACGAACAGGCCACCGCTGCCGGTGTGCCACGGATCGTTGGCGGCAGGCACTCCGGCGCGGGAGTCGCCGGCCGGCGACCTGCGCCGCGAAGGGTCGTCCTGCGACGGACCGCTCATCGTGTGCTCCCGCCTGCCGCCTGCCCCGTCACCGTCCACGGTAGGCCATTCGCTCAGCGCCGCGTCGTGGCCGGCGCCGACCGTCGGGTCAGCACCCACACGGTGGCCAGCGTGAGCCCGACCGTGAGCACGGCCAGCGCGCCGATGCTGTGGGCGGCTCCGCCGGTGAAGGTGTCGCGGTAGGCGGCCATCGCCGGCACGGTCGCGGTGTACCGGTCCAGATCGAGGTGACGGCCCAGCGCCTCGAAGGCGTGACGGTTGGACAGTGCGGCGCTGATCAGCCGGCCGGGAGCGGCCATGGCATCGACGGGAACGATCGCCCCGCCGAAGAGGACCTGCGGGAAGCACAGCATCGGCAGGGCGAGGGCGGCCTGCGCTGCGGTGGAGACGGCGGCCGAGGCCAGCAGGCCGAGCGCCAGCGCTGACGTCGCCTCGAGCACCATCGTCAGGAACAGCAGGGTGTACACATGCCAGCCGGCGTCGGGCAGCCTGCCGAGCAGGCGCAGCACCCCGAGGAGCACAGCGCACACGGCGGCCAGCACCGGAAGCAGCGTCGCCACCTTCGACAACACATAGGCACCGACCCGCAGGCCGGACACTCGCTCTCGCCGGAAGATCGCCATCTCCCCGACGATCTGCAGCAGACCGTAGGTGAGTCCGAAGAAGAAGCCGTCGAAGGCGATCCAGAACACGATCTGCGCCGGGGCGCCGCCTGCGGCGGTGCGGATGTCGAACGCGTCGCGCGTGAACAGCGTCGCCATCATCGCGGTGACCAGGATCGGCGAGCCGACCAGAATCGCCAGCGTCAGACGGTTGTGCAGCAGGATGTCGACGTTGCGCCGGGTCAGCAGCGACCACTGCCGAAGTACACCGACGCGCCTGAGGTCCGTTGGTGCGACAGGCGTCACCGGCGGCTCGGTCGCCGCGGGCGCGACCCCTCGCTGCGCGAACCGCCGGGCCCAGACTGCCGGGGTGTCCTCCGCGGCGAGCCGCTCGTACACCTGGGCGAGGTCCGCCACGCCGAAGTGCCGCCGGGCCTCTGCCGGGGTACCGACGAAAGCGAGGTGGCCGTCCCGAGCGAGAAAGACGACGCGGTCGCACATGTCGATGCTGGCCGGTTCGTGCGTCGTCACGACGGTGGTGACACCACGCTCGGTCAGTCCGCGCAGCAGGTGCATGACGTCCACGGACGTCGACGGGTCGAGTCCCGACGTCGGCTCGTCGAGGAAGAACAGCCGCGGCCGGGTGAGCAGTTCGACGGCGATGCTGGCCCGCTTGCGCTGTCCGCCGGACAACAGGCGCACCGGCACGTCGGCTCTGCCGGTCAGATCGAGTTCCGCCATGGTCTGTTCCACCACGCGGTCCGCCTCGTCGGCGGTCGTCCCGGCCGGCAGCCGCAGCTGGGCCGCATAGCGCAGCGTGCGCCGCAACGGCATCTCGAGATGGATGATGTCGTCCTGCGGGACGTATCCGACGCCGTCCTCACCGCAGGCGCCCGGCGCGGAACCGTCGAACCGGATCTGCCCGGCCGACGGTCGCCGCTGTCCGGCCAGGATCTCCAGCAGCGTGGTCTTGCCTGCCCCGCTGCCCCCGGCGATGGCGAGCAGTTCGCCAGGCTCCACGGTCAATGACAGCTCCGCGAGGATCTGCCGTCCGCCGGCCCGGCAGATGACGTCGACGGCGTCGATCCGCCCGCCCCGTCGTGTCTGAAGGTGTAATGCGTTGTCGGTCATGAGGAAACCCCTTCGTGAGTGTGACCTTCGTGTCCTCTCGATCCTCGACCGGGCGAAGGGCGATCACATGGGGCATATGCCTCAACTCTGCTGCCGCCTCCAGATGACAGCGAAAATAGTTGTCCAGCAGGGCAATACGAAGCCGTCGCTCAGCGTCGGTGTGTGCCCTCGGCGACGAACGGGGCGAGACCACGGTCGATCGCCGCGAGACTGGCCTGCGTGCGGTTGTTCACGTTCAGTTTCGCGTACACCCGCTCGACGTGGTTACGCGCCGTCTTCTCGGCGATGTGCAGTTCGGCCGCGATCTCGCGGTTCGACCGGCCCTGCGCCACGAGCCGCAGTACGTCCACCTCCCGCGGGGTGAGGCTCCCGTCGCGCGACGTGCGCCGCGGCGCCCGGTGTCCGGCCACCGCCAGGACAGCCTCGACGGAATCGGCGTCGAGGCGTCCGGCCCGGGCGTGTTCCCGCAACGTCTGAGCGGCGCCAGGCCCGTCGAGCGCGGGACGGTCGCGGTGCGGCTCGAGCAGCTGGTGGTAGGCGACCGACGCCGCGAGCAGGCGGTCGGCGGCCGACAGCTCCGCGCCGACAAGCCCACGGGGGAAGCCGGATCCGTCGATGCGCTCCTCGCCCTTGGTCGCGATGGACACCACCGACTCGAGACCGCCGACCCTGCTGAGGATCCGTCCGGTCAGATACGGATAGAGGCGCAACCGTTCGGACTCGGCCGTACTGAGTGGACCCTTCTTGTTCCAGATGTGATTCGACACGCCGAGCCGGCCCAGCCCGTGCACCAGGCCGGCCCGGTACAGACGTGACACGTCGACCGACGGCATGCGCAAACGTCGGGCGGCGCCGGCGGCCAGGTCGGCGACTGCCCGCGAATACCCGGCCGAGCAAGGACATTTGAGATCGACGAAATCGGCGACGGCGCGCAGCATGTCGTCGGCCTCGCCGGCATCCAGAGTGCGGTGTCGGTCGGGCGCCTGTGCCAGCGCGGCGGTCCAGACGTCGATGTCGAGGAGCCCGTCGACGATCACCGCGGCATCACGGACGAAGACGTCGGCCACCTCTGGGCTGAATTGGGTTCCGCGCCGCGACCTCACGACCTCGACGGCACGCGACACGCCCCCCGTCCGCAGATGCACCTCGGCCACGTCGGCCAGCCTGACGATCTGGATCTCTCGCGGAATCTCCTGCCCCTCAACGCCATTGGGCATTCCACGGCCGTCCCACCGTTCGAAGATGTACGCCAGGGCGCGTCCGACCCCGGGGTCGAGACCCATCCGATCCGACAGCACCCCGGCAGAAGTGCAGTGCGAGTTGATCAGCTCGCCGACCTGGTGGCGGGCCG
Source organism: Mycolicibacterium psychrotolerans (assembly GCF_010729305.1). Lineage (NCBI taxonomy): Bacteria > Bacillati > Actinomycetota > Actinomycetes > Mycobacteriales > Mycobacteriaceae > Mycobacterium > Mycolicibacterium psychrotolerans. The sequence continues at coordinate 4,712,794 of NZ_AP022574.1, forward strand.
TCATGAGGAAGGCGGCTGCGCGGACGCTGCGCTCCCAGCCCGGTGAGCCCCGGCCGACGTGGCTGAGCATCAGGCGCAGGAACGGCAGTCCGGCCATGTCCACGCCGTAGGTGTCTGCACGGAAGGCGATGTCGTCCCCGAACAGCGCCGCCAACTCGTGGGAGTCGGCATGGCAACCGATCCAGCCGACGAGGTTGGCGTAGTAGACGGTGGCGCGGCGCTCGGCGTCGAGTCCCATGCGCTCGGCGATCCGGGTGGCGATCAGAGAGGACCGCAGCATGTGTTCCATCGGTTGGCCGAGCCCGAGGTCGATCGCCAGGGATATCGCGGCCAGCAGCTCGGCCCTGCGCAGTCCCCTGTCCGAGTCGTTACCCGACGGGTGCACGTGCTCATTGTGCACCCCGACGTGCACCGGAAGGTGCTTCCAGCGGCGATTGCCGGACTTCGGGCGGTCGTGGAGGGTCGACACGCTCCCGATCGTGCCGTCGCGACAGCCGGTCGGCATGGGGCGGATGCCCCATGTGTGCCACCGCCCCCGACGCGATCATCAGGTGATGAACACGCTCATCGCGGCCCCCACCACCTCCTCGACCGCGCGGGAGAACCCCTGGGACGCGGTGCTCACCGACGGTCACGCATCGTTGGTGCGGGCCCGTCGGCTGTTTCGCTACCTGCCGTCGGAGCCCCGATGCAAGCTGTGCAACAACCCGTTCGGCGGTGTGGCCGGCCGTGTCCTGTCCGTCGCCGGCTTCCGCCCCTCGCGCAAGAACCCCAACCTCTGCAGCCGCTGCTGCGACGCACTGCCGGGCGGCGGCGCCGAAGTCGACGTCGCGGTGCTGTTCGCCGACGTGCGGGGTTCGACAGCGTTGGGTCGCCGCGGGGCCGCAACAGACTTCGCGTCACTGCTCAACAGGTTCTACGGCGCCGCGACGCACAGCCTCCTCCGTCATGACGCGGTGATCGACAAGCTGATCGGCGACGAGGTGATGGCGTTCTTCGTCCGGGGGATCAGCGGTCCGCACTACCGCGAGCGGGCGGTGCGAGCCGGACTCGACCTGCTCGCCGCGGTCGGCGACGACGGCGACGGTGAGCCGTGGCTGCAGGTGGGCGTGGCGGTCAACGCGGGAACCGCGTTCGTCGGGAACGTCGGCGAGCAGGTCGTCGACTTCACCGCGCTCGGCGACACCGTCAACGTCTGCGCCCGGATGCAGGGCCATGCGGCCGGCGGCGAACTGCTGGTGGCTTCGGGAGTGGCCGACGACCTGGTGGGGCACGCGCAGCGGCGCACGCTGCGGCTGCGTGATCGGCCACAGCCGCTCGACGCCTTCGTGCTGGGGGCCGGTGGATCGCCGGCGCTCAGGCCACCTGCTCGCGCCGCGTCACGCCCTCGTGCAGCGGCAGGTCCGGATCGATACGGATGCCCAGCACCTCGCACGTGCCGTTGATCGAGCCCATCATGATCGTGGTGAGGTAGTCGACGAATCGCTCCGTGGGCAGCCGCCGCGGGGTGTCCTGCTTGGAGCCCAGCCACCAGTCGGTGGCCGAAGCGGCAGCCCCGAACGTCGCGAACGCGGCCAGCTCGAAGGCCGCCCCGTCGAGTTCCATCTCGCGCAGCTCGTTGCTGAACATGTCCGCCATCGCCAGCGTGATGTCCCTGCCCTCGTTGACGGCGCGGATCGTCGACTCCGTCTGCTCGGCGAACCGGCCCTGCATCAGGAAACGCACCACGTTCGGGTGCTCGTCGACCAGACGAACGTACTGCTCGACGGCGCGACGGATGATGGTGTGCGCCGGGTCGGTCGAGATGTCGATCGACGGAAAGATGGCCGACCACAGCATGTCCCGCATGCGCTGACCGATCGCCTGGAACAGGTCGGACTTGTCGGTGAAGTGCCGGTAGATCTTGGGCTTGGCGGTGCCGGCCTCCTCCGCGATCTCACGCAGCGAGACCTCGGGACCCTGCTGGTCGATGGCGCGGTACGCGGCGTCGACGATCTCAGACCGCACCTTCTTGCGGTGTTCGCGCCAGCGCTCACTGCGGGCGTCCACCTTGACGCCCGACTCGTCGGCAGCACGTGCCCTCGACCCTCGTCGCACCCGGCCACTGTACCCGCTCAGGGGCGGCTGACCTGCCCAGACCGCGCCGCCCCGGCTGTGGGACCAACTGGTGACGTCATCTCGGCCGCCGCGATGCGTGCAGGGACTTTCGGTACTATCTCGTGCGACAGCCGCGCAACGAGACGAGAGATATGACGCAGCGATACGACCTGGTCATCGCAGGCGGGGGGCCGTCGGGATCGGCAGCCGCATGGCAGGCCGCCCAGACCGGCGCAAAAGTGGTGGTCCTGGACAAGGCACAGTTCCCGCGGGCCAAGCCGTGCGGTGACGGACTGACCGCACGCGCGGTCAGCTACCTGCAGAAGATGGGGCTGGCCGACGAGGTCGCCACCTTCCACCGCGTCAACCGGGTGACGGTGTTCAGCCCCAGCCGATGGGAGCTGTCGTTCCCGAAGCGGCCGGGCATGCCCGATCACGGCCACACGGTCAGCCGTGAGCACCTCGACACGCTGCTGCTCAAGCACGCCGAGTCCGCAGGCGCCGAGGTCCGTCAGGGCGCCGAGGTGGCCGGACCCGAGCTCGACGCCAACGGCCGGGTGATCGGCGTGGTGCTCAAGGGCGGCGAGAAGGTCTACGGGGACGCGGTGATCGCGGCCGACGGCGCCTACTCCCCCATCAAGCGCGCGCTCAAGATCGACTCGGAGTACAACGGCTACTCGGCCATCGCGATCCGCTCGGAGATGCCGGCCAATCGTGCGGACTCCGACAGTCTCGACATCTACCTGAAGCTGCAGTTCCAGGGCGACCAGCTGCCCGGCTACGGGTGGGTGTTCCCCATGGGTCAGGGCGTGTTCAACATCGGCCTTGGCTACGTGAACAGCTACAAGAACTGGCAGTCGATCAACGCCACCCAGTTCCTCGGCGACTTCCTGCGCACGCTGCCGCGTGAGTGGGACCTGCCGCCCATCGAGGAGCTGAAGAAGAACAAGAGCGTGCGCGCCTGGCGGCTGCCGATGGGCTTCACCGCCTGGCCGGCCTGGCGCCCGGGCGTGCTGTTCACCGGCGACTCGCTCGGAGCGGGCAAGCCGGCGTCGGGCGCGGGGATCTCCAAGGCGCTGGAGTCCGGCTTGGCCGCCGGGGAGTGCGCGATCGCCGCGCTGACCAACGGCGGACCCGACGACTTCACCAACTACGGCCAGCGCATGGAGGCCGCATGGGGCCGGGAGTACAAGCGCGGCAGGTACTTCCACAAGCTGGCCGGCATTCCGGCGGTCGCCAACACGGGCATCAAGCTGATCGACAACGCCCATTTCCGCGACCGGATGCTCAAGTCGCTGTACAAGAAGGCCCAGGGCCCGCAGCACACCTACTGAGGACCACCCCGCCGCATCGTCGGCGCCCCGCCGGGTGTGGATCGAAAGTCCACACCCGGCGGTGTGGTCTCCGCTCTTCGCCTAGCCTGACCGGCATGTCGCCACTGGGCAGCACCGCTGCGGAGCACCTGGCCGCACTCGGCACGGTGACGATCGAGCCCGGGCTGTCCGAGGCCGAGCTCACCGGCATCGAGCGGCAGTTCGGCTTCGAGTTCGCCGACGATCATCGGGCGTTCCTCGCCGCCGGGCTACCGGTCGGCGGCACCTGGCCGAACTGGCGCGGCGACGGTCGCAGAAATCTCGCCACGCGGCTGCAACTGCCGATCGACGGCGTCCTGTTCGCCGTGGAATGGCGCGGGGTCTGGGACGACGGCTGGGGACCGCGGCCGGCCCGGATGCGCGACGCGCTCCGCACGGCGAAGTACCGGCTGGACCGCGTGCCCCGCATGGTCCCCGTGTGCTCCCATCACTATCTGCCCGCCGGATCGCCGGCACACCCGGTGCTGTCGATCTACCAGACCGACATCAGCGTCTGCGCTGCGGACCTGCTGGACTACGTCGATCTGGGGCAGCGACGCCCCGATGCGCGGGCGGTCGCGGCGTCGACCGTGGCGTTCTGGTCGGACCACATCAGCTGACCTGTCGGCGTCTGGGGGTAGACCTGAGCCCATGGAGCAACGCATCAGCCTGATCACCCTCGGTGTCGACGATCTCGCCCGTGCTCGCCGCTTCTACGAGGAGGGCCTCGGCTGGCAGCCCCGGGATGCACCCGAGGGCGTCGTGTTCTATCAACTGCCGGGCATCGCGCTGGCGCTGTTCGGGCGCGGGGACCTCGCCGAGGATGCCCGCCACCCGGTCGACGGCCGCTTCAGCGGCATCACGATCGCGATCAACCAGCGTTCCGAGGCCGACGTCGACGCCGTCCTGGCGCAGGCCGCCGATGCGGGCGCGACCATCCTCAAACCGGCCGAGCGAGTGTTCTGGGGGGGCTATTCGGGCTACTTCGCCGACCCGGACGGTCATGTGTGGGAGGTGGCGTTGAATCCGCAGTGGACGATCAACGAGGACGGCACGCTGACGATCTGAGTGCCTGGTGTGCGAGCAGATCGCGATTCGGGCCCGCAGGTCGATCTGGTCGCACACCAGAGGACATCAGCGGCCCCGCGACCGCCCCGGCTTGCGGGCCACCTTGCCCGCGGCGGCGCGGGCGGCCTGCTTGGCGAGGGTCTTCTCGCGGGCGGTGCGTTTCGGTGGTGGCGGGGTCTGCCCCCGCGACGATGCGGGGCGGCGGCCGCGCACGATGCCGATGAAGTCCTCGACGAGCGCCGGCTGCGGACCCTCCGGAACCGCTAAAGCCACCGGACAGGGCGGCGCGTCGGCGATCGGCCGGTAGGTGACGTCTTTGCGGTGGTACAGCCGTGCCAGCGACTGCGGCACGATCAGCATTCCGACGCCGGTGGCCACCAATTCGACTGCGTCGCCGGTGGTTTCGGGCCGGTGATCGACCGGGGCGCCGGGAGCGTCAGCCCAGTCGACGACATCGTCGCGGGGTAGCAGCCGCGGCTCGCCGTCGAGGTCGGCCACGGTGATCTCATCGGCGGCGGTGAGGACGTGGTCGGCGGGCACGACGGCCACCGTGGTCTCCTCGTAGAGCGGGATGACCGCCAACCCGGTCGTGTCGGCCGGCAGCCGGAGCACCGCGGCATCGACGGCGCCGTCGCGCACAGCGGCGGCCGCGTCCGCTGCGGCGACGGTGCGCAACTGCAGCGGAATCTGCGGGTGACGCTGCGACCAGTTGCGGGCCCACTTCGCGGGTGTCACCCCGGGGACGTAACCGACGGTGAGCGAGGGCGCGTTCACTGCATCAGGCTATCGATAAGCTCTGCCCATGAGCAGGCCGAACGCGCAGTCCATGAAACCCGCCACGGCGGCGAAGAAGCTGGACGTCTACCTGCCCGCGACGCCGGCGGACTTCCAGCAGAACCCGATCACCCGCGAGGAACTCGCCGCGCTGCAGGCCGAACCGCCGCAGTGGCTGCAGGACCTCCGCAAGAACGGGCCGCACCCGAAGAACCTGGTGGCCGCCAAGCTCGGCGTCTCGATTGCGGGCCTGGCCCGCGGCGGCATCACCGAGGCGTTGACCACCGAGCAGATCACCGCGCTGCTCGAGGAGAAGCCCGACTGGCTGGTCGCCGAACGCGAGAGCTACCAGAACGTGCTGCGCGAGGAGCGCCGCCTCAAGGCGCTGCGCGCCGACCAGTCTCGTGACGACTGATCGGCGACAGCGGCCTCGTCACAACATGCAGCTGACGCAACCTTCCACTTCGGTGCCCTCCAAAGCCATTTGGCGCAGCCGGATGTAGTACAGCGTCTTGATGCCCTTGCGCCACGCGTAGATCTGCGCCTTGTTGACATCGCGCGTGGTCGCGGTGTCCTTGAAGAACAGCGTCAGGCTCAGCCCCTGGTCCACGTGCTGGGTGGCCGCGGCGTAGGTGTCGATGATCTTCTCGTAGCCGATCTCGTACGCGTCCTGGTAGTACTCCAGGTTGTCGTTGGTCAGGAACGGCGCCGGGTAGTAGACGCGGCCGATCTTGCCTTCCTTGCGGATCTCGATCTTGCTCGCCACCGGGTGGATCGAGCTGGTCGAGTGGTTGATGTAGCTGATCGACCCCGTCGGCGGCACCGCCTGCAGGTTCTGGTTGTAGATGCCGTGCTCGCGCACCGACTCCTTCAACCGCTTCCAGTCGTCCTGGTTCGGGATCCGGATGCCCGCGTCGGAGAACAGTTGGCGCACCTTGTCGGTCTTGGGCTCCCACACCTGCTCGGTGTACTTGTCGAAGAACTCCCCCGATGCGTACTTCGAGCGCTCGAACCCGCCGAACTTCGAGCCGCGTTCGATCGCAATGCGATTCGACGCGCGCAACGCGTGGTAGAGCACCGTGTAGAAGTAGATGTTGGTGAAGTCGACGCCTTCTTCGGAGCCGTAGAAGATGCGCTCGCGGGCCAGGTAGCCGTGCAGGTTCATCTGTCCGAGCCCGATCGCGTGGGACTCGTTGTTGCCCTGCTCGATCGAGGGCACCGACCAGATGTGCGTCTGGTCGCTCACCGCGGTCAGAGCGCGGATGGCCACCTCGATGGTCTGCGCGAAGTCCGGTGAGTCCATCGTCTTGGCGATGTTCAGCGAGCCGAGGTTGCACGAGATGTCCTTGCCCACCCTGGCGTAGCTCAGGTCCTCGTTGAACAGCGAGGGGGTCGACACCTGCAGGATCTCCGAGCACAGGTTGCTGTGGGTGATCTTGCCCTCGATCGGGTTGGCCCGGTTCACCGTGTCCTCGTACATGATGTACGGGTAACCGGACTCGAACTGCAGCTCGGCCAGCGTCTGGAAGAACTCGCGCGCCTTGATCTTCGTCTTACGGATCCGCGCGTCGTCGACCATCTCGTAGTACTTCTCGGTCACCGAGATGTCGGCGAACGGCACCCCGTAGACGCGTTCGACGTCATACGGCGAGAACAGGTACATGTCCTCGTTCTTCTTGGCCAGCTCGAACGTGATGTCCGGGATCACCACACCGAGGCTCAGCGTCTTGATGCGGATCTTCTCGTCGGCGTTCTCGCGCTTGGTGTCGAGGAACCGGTAGATGTCGGGGTGGTGCGCGTGCAGGTACACCGCGCCGGCACCCTGACGCGCGCCGAGCTGGTTGGCGTAGGAGAACGAGTCCTCGAGCAGCTTCATGATCGGGATGACGCCGGAGCTCTGGTTCTCGATGTTCTTGATCGGCGCGCCGTGCTCGCGAATGTTGCTCAGCAGCAGGGCGACTCCGCCACCACGCTTGGACAGCTGCAGTGCCGAGTTGATCGAGCGTCCGATCGACTCCATGTTGTCCTCGATGCGCAGCAAGAAGCACGACACCGGCTCACCGCGCTGCTTCTTGCCCGAGTTGAGGAACGTCGGGGTGGCCGGCTGGAAGCGGCCGTCCATGATCTCGTCGACGAGCTTCTCGGCCAGCGTCGTGTCGCCGGAGGCCAGCGTGAGCGCCACCATCACCACACGGTCCTCGAAGCGCTCCAGGTAGCGCTTCCCGTCGAACGTCTTGAGCGTGTAGGAGGTGTAGTACTTGAACGCACCGAGGAAGGTCGGGAACCGAAACTTCTTGGCGTACGCGCGATCGAGCAGCGTCTTGACGAAATTGCGCGAGTACTGGTCGAGCACCTCGCGCTCGTAGTAGTTCTTCTGGATCAGGTAGTCGAGCTTCTCGTCCTGATTGTGGAAGAACACGGTGTTCTGATTGACGTGCTGCAGAAAGTACTCCCGTGCCGCCTGCACGTCCTTGTCGAACTGGATCTTGCCGTCCGCGTCGTACAGATTGAGCATCGCGTTGAGGGCGTGGTAGTCCATCTCGCCCGGGAGCGCGTGCGCGCCTGTGGTTAGCGGTTCTGCAGTGACGGTTGGTGGCACGTCTGGTCCTTCCGGGATTGGGCCCAAAAATCGGTGAGGCCCGCGCGGACGGCGAAGACGTCGTCCGTGGTGCCCATCAGTTCGAAGCGGTACAGGAACGGGACGCCGCACTTGCGGGAGACGACGACTCCCGCGTAGCCGAATTCGGCGCCGAAGTTCGTGTTGCCCGCGGCGATGACGCCGCGGATCAACGACCGGTTGTGTTCGTTGTTCAGGAAAGCGATGACCTGCTTGGGCACGTAACCCCCACGGTCCGGATCGGGTCCGTTGGCGTGCCCGCCCCCATAGGTGGGCAGGATCAGCACATAGGGTTCGTCAACCTCGATGCGGCCGTGCAGCGGGATGCGGGTCGCGGGCAGCTCCAGCTTCTCGACGAAGCGGTGCGTGTTCTCCGACACGCTGGAGAAGTAGACGATCGAGCCCACCGTCAGTCCCCTGCCTCTACTCCCGCTCCGCCGACGTCTCAGGCCGTCGCGGCGACCGCGCCGCCGAGTGCCTTGATCCGGTCCGGACGGAAGCCGGACCAGTGGTCGTTGCCGGCCACCACGACGGGTGCCTGCAGGTAGCCCAGGGCCATCACGAAGTCACGCGCCTCGGTGTCCAGGCTGATGTCGACGACGTCGTAGGCGATGCCCTGCTTGTCGAGCGCCTTGTACGTCGCGTTGCACTGCACGCAGGCCGGCTTGGTGTACACGATGACGGGTGACTGGGACATCTGGCGCGGGCTCCTCTGCGAAGACGGGCGAAGGGAAGGACTGGCAACTGCTCGGTTGGTGCGCGTCACTATGGTTCAGCGGCCCGAAGGCCTCCGAAATTCCGGGCCGACCGAGCCGCACCACCGACTGACGGTGACCCGACGTTGCCGGAATTCCTGGCTCCGGCCGACCCCTACATCTTGGGGGTCCGTCGGTGTTCGAAACACTACACCTGGTGTCCGACAATCAGAAGGGATACAAGATGTTCTGAATGACATTTTTGGAATTCCCAGGTCGTAAGCCCCGCGCCCGGCATCGCATCGGCGTGTCGCACGTCACAACGACGAGTGTCGGGCCTACCGGGAATGGTGTACCACCACCCACCGACACCACCGGGCCGACCAGCCCGCTCCCGCACACCGGTCAGCAAACGAAATCGCCCGGCTCTGCCTGTCAGCAAAGCCGGGCGAGCGCGTGAGGAGCAGGTCAGCCGATTTCGGCGACCAACTTGCCGACGATGTCGCGCAGCTTGGCCGCGACGTCGGCGCTCTCGCGCGGATGCTTTCCGTCGAGCGACTGTGTCGGCAGCGACAGCTCGAGGTCCTCGACGACCCGGGGACCGGCGATGCCGAACGATTTGCGTGTCTCGTCGTGCGCCCACACTCCGCCGTACTGCCCGAGCGCGGCGCCGACGACGGCCAGGGGCTTGTCCTTGAGCGCGCCGTTACCGTACGGCCGGGACAGCCAGTCGATGGCGTTCTTCAGCACACCGGGGATGCTCCCGTTGTACTCCGGGGTGACGACCAGCGCCGCGTCGGCGCGGGCCGCCGCGTCGCGCAGCGCCACCACCACCTCGGGGACGGAGTCGTTGTCGACGTCCTCGTTGTAGAAGGGCAAGTCCCCCAACCGGTCGAAGCGCTCGACGGTCACCCCGGGGGGTGCCGTCTCGGCCGCCAACTCGGCGAGCTGACGGTTCACCGACGCCGCCCGCAGACTTCCCACCAGAACCAATACCGTGCTGTCTGCCACTTCGTTCCCTTCCATCGCCGTGGTCGATACTCGCAGAGTTGAACCGGACCGCAGTCCGATTTATTCCGGCTGAGTTAAAGTTGCCAGGTGAGCGTCTTCGACGGCCTGCCGACGTTGTCCGTCAGCGAGCCCGGCCCCCCGGAGCGGGGAGACGCTGCGCGGAACCGGGCCCTGCTTCTGGACGCGGCTCGCCGGCTGGTCTCCGAACACGGTGCCGAGGCGGTCACCACCGATGACATCGCGGCCGCCGCGGGCGTCGGGAAGGGCACACTGTTCCGCCGGTTCGGCAGCCGAGCCGGGCTGATGATCGTCCTACTCGACGAAGACGAGAAGGCTCTACAGCAGGCGTTCCTGTTCGGGCCGCCGCCGCTGGGACCCGGCGCTGCGCCGGCCGACCGGCTGCGCGCGTACGGCCGGGAACGGCTCGCCTTCGTCGACACCCACCATGCGCTGCTGTCCGACGTGGGCCGAGATCCGCAGATGCGGTTCAACGCCCCGATGATGCTGCACCACAGCCACGTCCGGATGCTGCTGGAAAATGCGCACACGACCGGCGACCTGGATGCGCAGACCACCGCGCTGCTGGCCCTGCTCGACGCCGACTATGTCCGCCATGAGACCACCGAACGCGGCCGCACGCTCGGCGACCTCGGCGACGCGTGGGACACCCTGGTCGGCAAAATCTGCGGGACATGAGCGCGCCGGCCCAGTGGATCCTGCACGTCGATCTGGACCAGTTCCTGGCGTCGGTCGAACTGCGGCGCCGGCCCGACCTGGTCGGAGCGCCCGTCATCGTCGGCGGTCGCGGCGACCCCACCGAAGCCCGCAAAGTCGTGAACTGCGCCTCCTACGAGGCCCGCGCATTCGGCGTCCATGCCGGGATGCCGTTGCGGGTGGCGGCTCGCCGGTGTCCGGATGCCACCTTCCTGCCGTCGGATCCCGACGCCTACGACGCCGCCTCGCAGCAGGTGATGCAGGCGCTGCGCGATTTCGGCCATCCCGTCGAGGTCTGGGGCTGGGACGAGGCGTACGTGGGAGCCGGTCCGACCGAGGACCCGTTCGATCTGGCGCGCCGCATCCAACAGACCGTCGCCGCGCAGACCGGTCTGACCTGCTCGGTCGGCATCAGCGACAACAAGCAGCGCGCCAAGGTCGCGACCGGATTCGGCAAGCCGGCCGGCATCGCGGCGCTGACGGACGACAACTGGATGGCCACGATGGGCGACCGGCCCGTCGACGCGCTGTGGGGGATCGGTCCCAAGACCGCGAAAAAGCTGTCCGCCATGGGCATCTCGACCGTCGCCGACCTCGCCGCCACCGACGCGTCGGCGCTCACCGCCGCGTTCGGACCGACCACCGGGCTGTGGATCCTGCTGCTGGCCAAGGGCGGCGGCGACACCACGGTCAGCGCGGCGCCGTGGGTCCCGCGATCGCGCAGCCATGTCGTCACGTTCCCCGAGGATCTGACCGATCGCGCCGACATGGCCGCAGCGGTCACCGATCTCGCGCGCCGCACGCTGAGCGAGATCGTCGACGAGCATCGCGTGGTGACCCGCGTGGCGGTCACGGTGCGCACCGCCACCTTCTTCACCCGCACCAAGATCCGCACGCTGCCGGCGCCGGGCACCGATCCCGAGACCGTCGTCGGCACCGCGCTCGATCTCCTCGGCGAGTTCGATCTGACCCGGCCGGTGCGACTGCTCGGGGTCCGGCTGGAACTGGCGATGACCGAGCGCCCCGTGGCCGCTGTCGGTACCGAGGGCTAGCGTCGGCCCCGATGCTGCAGACAGTCGCGGTCCGCGGGTACCGCTCGCTCCGGGATCTCGTGCTGCCCCTGCGCCGACTGACCGTCATCACCGGCGCCAACGGCACCGGCAAGTCCTCGCTGTACCGTGCGCTGCGCCTGCTCGCCGACTGTGGTCGCGGTGAGGTGATCGGGTCCTTCGCCCGCGAGGGCGGCGTCGAGTCCGCGCTGTGGGCGGGGCCCGAACAGCTCGCTGGCGCGCGCCGCACCGGGACCGCCCAGGGCGGCCCGCGCACCCGTCCGGTCTCCATCGAATTGGGCTATGCCGCAGATGATTTCGGCTACCTCGTCGACTTCGGACTGCCTCAGGCCATCGAGACCGCGTTCGCCCGCGATCCCGAGGTCAAACGGGAACTGATCTTCGCCGGGCCGGTGGCCCGTCCGACCACCACCCTGGTGCGCCGGGTGCGGGGACTGGTCGAGGTGGCCTCCGACGGCAGCCGCGGGTTCGACGAGCTGTCACGCAACCTGCCCGCGCATCGCAGTGTGCTCGCCGACTGGGCCGGGGCCGCACCGGAATTGGTGATGGTGCGAGAGCGGCTGCGCGACTGGCGCTTCTACGACGGCTTCCGCGCCGACGCGCACGCTCCGGCGCGCCGACCGCACGTCGGTACCCGGACGCCGGTGCTCGCCGACGACGGCGCCGACCTGGCCGCCGCGGTGCAGACGATCCTGGAGACCGGGACCGAGGATCTGCACCGCGCGGTGGCCACGGCGTTCGACGGCGCCTCGGTCACGGTGTCGGTCACCGACGGCCTGTTCGATCTGAACCTGCACCAGCGTGGCATGCTCCGCCCGCTGCGCAGCGCCGAGATCTCCGACGGCACATTGCGATTCCTGCTGTGGACGGCCGCACTGCTGAGCCCGCAACCGCCGTCGCTGATGGTGCTCAACGAGCCGGAGACCTCGCTGCATCCCGATCTGCTTCCTCCGCTGGCCGATCTCATCACCGCGGCCGCCGCCGTGACCCAGGTCGTGGTGGTCACCCATTCGGCGGCACTGCGTGAGCGGCTCGGCGCCACGCCGATCGGATCCGACGGCGACGCGTGGGAGCTCGAGCTCGTCAAGGACTGGGGCGAGACTCAGGTGTGCGGCCAGGGGCTGCTGACCACTCCCCCGTGGGACTGGGGGAAGCGGTGATCCTCAGTTCCCCCGCGGATGCGGCCGCAGCGCGCGGGTGAAGACGACGTTCACCCGCTCCATCGCCATCGCGTAGGGCCGCCAGAACGTGCGCTTGGCGAAGTAGAGCGCACGGATGTCGACGGAGGTGTACACGAGGAAGTTGTTGCGCACCACGCCGCGCAGGATCTTGTCCGCAGCGGTCTCCGGCGACACCGCGTGCCCGCCGAAGCGATCCGTCCACCACTGCACGCGCGGATCCTCGCGGTTCACCCCGGCGATGTGAACCGATTGCACCAGTGGCGTTTTCACCGCACCGGGCACCACCACCGACACGCCGATGTCGTGCCGGGCCAGGTCGAAACGCAGGACTTCGGACAGCCCGCGCAGGCCGTATTTGCTCGCCGAGTAGGCGGCATGCCAGGGCAGCGCCACCAGGCCGGCCGCTGACGACACGTTGACCAGGTGGCCACCGCGCCCGGCGGCCACCATCGGCGGCAGGAACGTCTCGATGACGTGGATCGGGCCCATCAGGTTGACGTCGATCATCGACTTCCAGTGGTGATGGGTGAGCTGATCGACGGTGCCCCACGTCGAGATCCCCGCGATGTTCATGACCACGTCCATCGCCCCGTGCCGGGTGTGGATGTCGGCGGCGAATCCGGCGACCGCGTCGTAGTCGGTGATGTCGAGTGCACGGTGCGCCGGCACCGCGGCCCCCAGCGCCCGCGCGTCGGCCACAGTGGCCGACAGCCCCTCGGCGTCACGGTCGGTCAGGTACAACTCGGCGCCCTGGACCGCCAGCTTCAGTGCCGTCGCGCGTCCGATCCCACTCGCCGCACCGGTGAGGAAACACCGCTTGTCGGCAAACCCGTCGCGGAATCCCTGCGCCATGGCACGGACACTACCGGCCGTCGACGGCGCCCATCGCGCTCACTCGCCGCGCAGGTCCGCGCCGCCCCAGAGTCCGTACAGCCACAGCCGCTCGGCGATCTCGGTGGCCCGGGCCGGGTCGACCCCGCGGCCCACGAACGCGCTGTCACGCGCCAGCGTCATCGACGTGACCGCGGTGAGGCTGCGGACCAGTGCCGGCAGGTCGTCGGAGATGGGGCGCGCGCCCTCGTCCTGCCCGACCAACCCCACGATCTTGTTGACGACGGTGTCCTGGAAGTCGTCCATGATCTCGCGGATCTGCGCGTCGGTGCTGCGCGCCAGATTGCAGGCGCCCATGATCGGGTCGTTGGTGGCGAACACCGCGGCGGCGTATCCCACCATCCGGGTGGCGAACGCCGACGGCGACTCCCCGGCCTCGCGCGGGGCGAAATCGTGGGTGAGCTGGTCGAGTTCGGCCATCGCCTCGGCGACGATCACCGCGAGCACCGCGTACTTGGAATCGAAGTAAAAGTAGAAGCCCGATCGCGCCACGCCCGCGCGCTCGCTGATCGTGCTCACCGACAGGTCGGCGAAGGAGCGCTCCTGCAGCAGTTCGCGCACCGCCGTGATGATGGCGTCCCGCTGCCGATCGCCGCGGCTGCGCCGGGGATCGCTGCTGGCGGGATCGGCGGTCATGGCAGTCAACCTTGGCATCGCGGCGCGCGTGACACAAACTCCGCGAAACTTGACAGCCGTCAAGTGTCTCGACCAGGATGGTCTCCAGTGACATCGACCACAGTCACCCTCAGTCAGGAGTGTGAAGATGCCGACGATCAGCGCTACCGACTACTGGCTTGACCAGGCCAAACGGCGGCTCAAGCCCACACCGGTGACCATCCCCGGCATGGGTGTGGTGGAGAAGCGCCTGAAGAACACCGAGTGGGACCAGTTCTTGTTCGCCGAGCCGCCGGCGGGCAGCGGGCTCAAGGCGATCAAGGGTGACGCCGGGTTGCCGGTGATCGGGCACATGATCGAGACGTTCCGCGGCGGTCCCGACTTCATCCTCGAGCAGTACCGCAAGCACGGGCCCATCTACTACTCGCAGTCGCCCGCGCTGTCGGCGGTGATGGCGCTCGGCCCCGACGCCACCCAGGCCGTCTTCACCAACCGGAACAAGGACTTCTCCCAGCGCGCCTGGGACCCCATCATCGGCCCGTTCTTCGACGGCGGCCTGATGCTGCTCGACTTCGACGAGCACCTGTTCCACCGTCGCATCATGCAGGAGGCGTTCACGCGCACCCGGCTGTCCGGTTATGTGCCGCACGTCGATTCGGTCGCGACCCGCGTGCTCGCCAACGACTGGGTGCCCAACGACCCGCGATTCCTCTTCTATCCGGCGATCAAGGAACTGACCCTCGACATCGCCTCCGAGGTGTTCATGGGGCACCCGGCGGGGACCGACCGTGAACTGGTGACCACCATCAACCAGGCGTTCACCACGACGACGCGGGCGGGCAACGCCATCGTCCGCAAGCCGGTGCCCCCGCTGACCTGGTGGCGCGGCATCAAGGCCCGCGAGACGCTGGAGCAGTACTTCCGCAGCCGGATCGGAGAGAAGCGCCGCTCGGAGAGCACCGACATGTTCAGCGTGCTGTGCCACTCGCAGGACGAGGAGGGCCGTAGCTTCACCGACGACCAGATCGTCAGCCACATGATCTTCCTGATGATGGCCGCACACGACACCTCGACCTCCACGATGACGACGATGGCCTACCACCTGGCGGCCAATCCGCAGTGGCAGGACCGACTGCGCGAGGAGTCGGAGCGGATCGGCGACGGGCCGCTCGACATCGAGGCACTGGAGAAGCTCGAGACCTACGACCTTGTGGTGAACGAGTCGTTGCGGATGATGACCCCGCTGCCGTTCAACTTCCGCCAGACCGTGCGGGACACCGAGCTGCTCGGCTACTACATCCCCGCCGACACCGCGGTGGTGACATGGCCGTCGATCAACCACCGGCTGCCCGAACTGTGGACCGATCCGGAGAAGTTCGACCCGGAACGCTTCGCCGAGCCGCGCAACGAACACAAGAAGCACCGCTACGCGTTCGCGCCGTTCGGCGGCGGCGCACACAAGTGCATCGGCATGGTGTTCGGCCAGCTGGAGATCAAGACGGTCATGCACCGGCTGCTGCGCCGCTACCGGCTCGAGCTGCCGAAGGCAGGCTACACGCCGCGCTACGACTACGGCGGGATGCCGGTGCCGCTGGACGGCATGCCGATTGTGTTGCGCCCCTTGGCCTGAGCTCCGGCCGTCAGGCCAGCAGGCGGTTCGCGCAGGCGACCACCGCCCGTAGCGCCGACTGAACCGGGTCGTCCGACCACCCCAGCGCCCACTCGGCGCGCCCGGACCCGGTACCGCGCAGGAACGTTGCGGTCTGCGCGCCGGCACGCAGTTGGTGGAACGCCGTCACCTCGACGGCGACCCCGCGTTCGTGAAGCATCGCGGTCAGTGCTGCCACGGGCCCGCACGCGGCGGCACGCGCGGTGCCGATGCAGTCCCCGAGCGCCAGCGTCGCCTGATAGGTACGGGCCTGCGGGCCAAGCCGGCCCGAGGGACGTTCGCCGTCTGCGCACGACCACTGTCCGAGGCGCACGGGCCCGGTGTGCGGCGCGTACTCGCCGACGAACGCGTCGAACGTCTTCGTCTCGGCGTCCTCGCGCAACGGACGAGGCACCCGGCCGTCCACGCACGCAGCGAACGACGACTGGGGTGACGTGGCGATCAAGGAGTTCATGGGTGCCGGCCTCGGGAGGAAGGAAAGTGACCGACGATGGAGCAACGACCCACAGCGAGGGGTCGGTCTGGATCAGACCCCGCTGCGGGTTGCTACTACGAGTCGCCTCGGCACGTCGGTGATCGTAGCCCCGCGCTGATCGGCGTGGCAACCGGGTTATAGCGCAGAGTCTGCGAGATCGCCACGTTCTGCGGCTCGGCGAAAGCACAGCGACTGCAGGGGCATACGGCCGCCGCAGACACCGGCAAGGCCATCCGCGACGCGAAGTCGCGGTACCGCAAACGAAAATACGAGCGTATGGGCCCTCGGGTGATGCCGAACGTCGGCAGATCGAAAACTCCAGGTCACGTGGTCGGCGGGACCATGCACGGGACTTTCCGCACCCTCACCGGCTATCAGCGAAGAGGTTTGCCTTCAGCCGGGATGGCTAGTTCTTTGCCCGGCAGCGACCACCGCTGCCCATACAGGAGGGTAGACATGCGAAAGACTCTGGCCATCGGCACCACCACGCTGGCATTGATGTTCGGCGGCGCCGGAGTGGCGCACGCCACCGAGATCGCCGCGCCCGCGTCGACCACGACGGTCGCGCAGGAGGCCACGCAGGACGACGGCGACGACACCGGTCTGTGGGGCCTGGCAGGTCTCCTCGGCCTCATCGGGCTGGCCGGCCTGAAGCGCCGCAAGGACGTCGATCACCCGACGGCACGCACCACCGGCACGGTGAATCCGCCGCGCGTCTGATCACCCCGCACGTCCAGCCCCGCCAGCGCGCCAGCCTGGCGGGGCTCGGCGTCCGACGGCGCGTCGCTGCCGATCCGGTCCCCGGTTGGCACAATGAGCCCGGTGTCGTGGTCGCAGACGGTGCTGCTCGTCGCGGCCGGCATCCTCGGGGGCCTGACCGGAAGCATCGCGGGGCTGGCCTCGGTGGCGACCTACCCGGCTCTTCTCGTCGTGGGCCTGCCGCCCGTGACCGCCAACGTCAGCAACACCGTCGCCCTGGTGTTCAACGGCGTCGGGTCGGTGTGGGGCTCGCGGCCGGAACTGGCGGGACAAGGGCGTCGGCTCGCCCGGATCGCGCCGTTCGCGGTGCTCGGCGGAGTGGCAGGCGCGGCGCTGCTGCTGTCCACCCCGGCCGAGGGTTTCGAGAGGGCCGTGCCGTTACTGCTGGGCGTGGCGGCCGTGGCGATCCTGCTGCCGGTGCGGGCGCGGGCGGACGCCGAGCACGGCCGCAGACGCGAGCTCTTCGGTCTGCTGGCCGAGACGGCCGCGATCGCGGCGATCTGTGTCTACGGCGGCTATTTCGGAGCGGCCGCGGGTGTTCTGTTGCTGGCGTTGCTGTTGCGTTCGGGCACAACGAGTTTGGCACACGCCAACGCGACCAAGAACGTCGTGCTCGGCGCCTCCAACAGCAGCGCCGCCGTGGTGTTCGCGATCGTCGCGCCGGTGCAATGGGCCGCGGTCGCGGCGCTCGGCATCGGATGCCTGCTCGGGTCCCGGCTGGGACCCGTTGTGGTGCGCCACGCGCCCGCGGGACCGATGCGGGCGGCGATCGGGCTGGCCGGTCTGGCGCTGGCGATCAAGCTGGGGTGGGACACCTACCGCTGACGCTCACACAAACACGTTGTCGCCGTGAGCAACCCGCGTTCCGAGCTCGATCAGGTTCTCCGCCGAGGCGTGCAGCCGCTCTCCGGCCTCCGCGCTGGCCTGCCCCGCCAGGTAACGCGACCAGGTCCCCTCGATCACGATGCCGAGCTTGAAGCAGGCCATCGCCACATACCAGTCCAGCCGGTCGGTGGATCGCCCCCCGGCATCGCGATAGGCCGTGAGCAACTCTGCCCTGGTGGGCAACCCACCGAGGGCGGCCAGCGCGGCGCCGGCATCGATCGGGTTCGGTCCGTCGGGCCAGCACACCAGCATCCAGCCCAGATCGAGCAAGGGGTCGCCGATGGTGCACATCTCCCAGTCGATGAACGCCGCCAGCTCCGGGACATCGCGGCGCAGCAGCACGTTGTTGAGGTGGCAGTCGCCGTGCATGATGGCCGGGTCCGCGTCCGGCGGGCGATGGGCCTCGAGCCACTCGGCGAGACCGGCGACCGACGGGAACGACTCCGGCGCGTAGCGGTCATGTCGGTAGCTCTCGAGTAGGCGCATGAACTGCGGAACCTGCCGCGCGAGAAAGGAACCCGGGCGCTTGAGCTTCGCCAGCGCGCTACCCTCCCACGGCACCGTGCTCAGTGCGGCGAGGCTCGCCGCGTAGGAGAGCCCGACGTCGTGGCGCATCCCCGGGTCGTGAACGTACGCGTCATCGATCTCGGTGCCCGGGTTGAAACCGTCGATGGCCTCCATCAGATAGAAGACGACACCGAGGACGTCGAGATCCTCGCAGCCGGCGATCAACTCGGGGTGCGGAACCGGGGAGCCTGCGAGGGTCGTCAGCACCGCGATCTCGCGGCGCATCGTGTTGTCACTGGTGGGTCGGGGATGCTCGGGCGGGCGTCGCAGCACCATCGGCCGGCCGTCGACCGACAACCGCACCACGATGTTCTGCGACCCGCCGGTGAGCGGAGTGACATCGGAGACGGTCGATCCGAGCCCGATCCGGCGGATCCAGGACTGCAACGCGTCGGTCTCGGCGTCGGTCAGCATCACCTCGACTGGCATGACCGCCATAGTGTCAGGTGAGGTGAGCGCCGACGCACGGATTCTCTGCTCGAACGACGGGCACGATCAGTCGAGGATGCGGCGCGCCACGTTGGTGGTGACGAGGTCGAGCAGTTCGTCCGAGCGCCCGGCGAGGATGGTGCGGATCGCATAGAGGGAGAAGCCCTTGGCCTGCTCGGCGGTGATGGCAGGCGGTATGGACAATTCCTGGCGCGCGGTCACGACGTCGACGACGGCCGGTCCGTCGACGGCGAACGCGTCGGCGAGGGCCTGCTCCAGGTCCGCGGGCTGTTCGACGCGCCGTCCGAAGATCCCCATCGCCCGAGCCACACTCGCGAAGTCCGGGTTGACCAGATCGGTGCCGTAGTTGACGATCCCGGCGGCCTTCATCTCGAGTTCGACGAAGTTCAGCGAGGAATTGTTGAACACGACGAGCTTGACCGGCAGCCGGTTCTGGATCAGCGTGATGAGCTCGCCGAACAGCATCGCCAACCCGCCGTCACCCGCGAGTGCCACCACCTGCCTGCCCTGCGCCGCGGTCTGTGCGCCGATCGCGTGCGGCAGCGCGCACGCCATGGTGCCGTGGTTGAACGAACCGATCAGGCGCCGTCGGCCGTTCATGCGAAGGTATCGCGCCGCCCACACCACCGGGGATCCGACGTCGACGGTGAACACCGCGTCATCGGCGGCCAGCTGATTGATCAGTCCCGCAACGTATTCCGGCCTGATCGGGGTGCGGTCGCGATCGTTGACGGCGAGCTCGTCGAGCGTCTTGCGGGTCCTGCGGTAGTGCCGCAGCGACCTCTCCAGATGGGCGGTGTCGCTCTTGGGCCGCAGCAGGGATCTCAGCGGCGCCACGGTGTCTGCCACCGTGCCGACCAGACCGAGATCCAGCGGGGCGCGCCGGCCGAGGTGGCGACCGCGGACGTCGACCTGGATCACCCGCGCATGGTCGGGAAAGAACTGCTGATACGGGAAGTCGGTTCCCAGCATCAGCAGCGTGTCGCATTCCTTGATCGCCTTGTATCCCGACGCGAAACCGAGCAGTCCCGTCATCCCGACGTCGAACGGGTTGTCGTACTCGATGTACTCCTTACCCCGCAACGCGTGCACGACAGGCGCTTTCAAGACGTCGGCGAGCGCGACGAGTTCGTCGTGCGCACCGGCGACTCCCGCACCGGCCAGGATGGTGACGGCCTGCGACGCGTCGAGGATGGCCGCGGCCTGTCGCAGCGACTCGTCGTCCGGGCGGGTCACCGCCCGGGCGGCGCGCACCGGTCGGGACTGCCATGCCGTCGCAGCGGCCTTCTGCAGGAAGATCTCACCGGGAATGACCACGACGGCCACGCCGCGCTCCTCGACCGCCGCCCGCATGGCCATGTGCAGGATTCGCGGCAGCATCTCAGGGGTGCTCACCAGTTCGCAGTAGACACTGCAGTCCCGGAACAGCTCCTGCGGATGGGTCTCCTGGAAGTACTCCGACCCGATCTCGGCGCGCGGGATGTGTGCGGCGATCGCGAGCACCGGCACCCTGCTGCGCTGCGCATCGAACAGGCCGTTGATCAGGTGCAGATTGCCCGGACCGCAGCTGCCGGCGCACACCGCCAGCTCTCCGGTCAGCGCCGCGTCGGCCGCCGCGGCGAAGGCGGCGGTCTCCTCGTGTCGTACGTGCTCCCAGGACAACTCGCCGGAGCGCCGCAGCGCGTCGGTGAAACCGTTGAGGCTGTCGCCGGGCAGCCCGTAGACGCGCCGGACCCCGCTGGTGTGCAGTGCGGTGATGACGTGATCAGCGACGGTAGCCACACCACGACCCTAGTGATGTCGGCGTGGTCGTCGCTTCTCGGAGACCGGCAACCGCGCCGACATCACACTCACTTGGGGGCGAAACGCTGGCCCGCGTCCAGCCGCAGGCACTGCCCGTTGAGCATGGGGTTCTCGACGATCGCGACGGCGAGCTTGGCGTACGCCTCGGGCTTGCCGAGGCGCTTGGGGAACGCGGCGTCCTTGGTCAGCACGGCGGCGAACTCGTCGGGGATACCCTCGGTCAGGCCGGTGGCGAACAGGCTGGGCGCGATCGCGAGCGCCCGGATACCGAGACTGCCCAGATCGCGTGCCATCGTCAGGCACATGCCGGCGATGGCGGCCTTGGACGCGGCGTAGGCCACCTGTCCGATCTGTCCTTCGAAGGCGGCGATCGAGGCGGTGTTGATGATGACCCCGCGCTCCTCGGCCTCGTCGTCGACGGGCTCGTTCTTCGACATGTGCCAGGCGGCGAGGCGGCTGATGTTGAAGGTGCCGATGAGGTTCAGGTCGATGCTCTTGCGGAACGACTCCAGGCTGTGCGGGCCGTCCTTCTTCACGGTGCGCTCGGCGAGCCCGCCGCCTGCGGTCGTCACGGCGATGTGCAGGCCGCCGAGACCTTGAACGGCCTGATCGAGAACCGCTTCGGTGCCGTCGAAGTCGGTCACGTCGACGGCGTGGAAGGTGCCACCGATCTGGTCGGCCACCTCGGCGCCGTTGGACTGCGGACGGTCCAGCACCGCCACGCTCGCGCCCCGCTTGGCCAGCGCCTCGGCCGTGGCGCGGCCGAATCCGGACGCGCCTCCGACGATGACGGCCTTCTTGCCCTCGATCTCCATCTGGTTCCCTTTCCGTCGACCAACGTTGCATTCTGTGGTCAATCTGTAAAGCAACCTAGCGGATGACACGAATCGGTAAGGGTTTCGGGTTCGCTGCGCCGGTAGTTTGGCGCCATGACCACGCTGGGTGCCCGGGCTGCGGGCGGTGTCGCCGCCGCCGCCGTCGCCGTGGGTGTGGCGCAGTTGGTCGGCGCGGCGTTCGGTCCGCAGGCCGACGTGCGGACGGCCGTCGGCTCCGCGGTGATCCAATTGACGCCCGGGCCGGTCAAGGAATGGGCCATCCAGACCTTCGGCACCGCAGACAAGATGGTGCTCTCGATCGCGGTGCTGCTCGTCGTCGCCGCGCTGGCCGCCCTCGCGGGAATTCTGGAGGGTCCGCGGCGCCCGCTTGGCAGCGCGATGATCGTCGCGGCAGGGGCCGTCGGCTGCGCCGCGGTGTTGTCGCGGGCCGGCGCCACCGCCGTCGACGTCATCCCCACGCTGGCAGGCGTCGTATGCGGGGTCGCCGCGCTGCGGTTGCTGATCTCGCGCCGGTTGCGGGATCGCGATTCCATCGACTCCCCCGACGCGGGCCGGCGCCGTTCGCTGGTCACCTTGGGACTGCTGGCGGCAGGCGCGGTCAGCGGCGTGGCCGGTGTGGTGATCACCCGGCTGGCGTCCTCTGTCTCCGGCGACCGCAGCGCGTTCGCGCTCCCCCGCGTCGCCCGGCCCGCGGCGGCGATACCGGACGCGGTGCAGCCGAAAGACGTTGCGTTGCCGTCGTTCGTGACCGCCAACGAGGACTTCTACCGCATCGACACCGCACTGAGCGTCCCCCAGCTCAGCCGCGAGGCCTGGCAGTTGCGGATCCACGGCATGGTCGATCGCGAGGTGAACCTGCGCTTCGCCGACCTGGATCGCTTCGACGTCGTCGAACGCGTGGTCACGCTGACGTGCGTCTCCAACCCCGTTGGCGGCGAGCTCATCTCGAATGCGGTGTGGACCGGCTACCGCGTCGCGGATCTGCTGGCCGAGGCGGGGGTCGATGCCGGCGCCGACATGGTGCTGTCGACCTCCGTCGACGGCTGGACCGCAGGCACCCCGGTCGAGGCACTCACCTCCGGCGACGCCCTGCTGGCGATCGGCATGAACGGCCAGCCCCTGCCGATCGAGCACGGCTACCCGGCCCGCTTGGTGGTGCCGGGTCTGTACGGCTACGTGTCGGCCACCAAGTGGGTCGTCGACCTCGAGCTCACCCGATTCGACCGTGCCGAGGCGTACTGGACCAAGCTGGGCTGGGCGCCGCGCGGTCCGATCAAGACCGAGTCGCGCATCGACGTCCCGCGCGCCGGCCAGGACGTACCCGTCGGCCCCGTCACGTTCGGCGGGGTGGCCTGGGCCCAGAACCGGGGCGTGCGCACCGTCGAGGTGCAGATCGACGACGGGGACTGGCAGCAGGCCACTCTCGGCGCCTCCTACTCGAACGACACCTGGCGGCTGTGGAGCTTCGACTGGGAGGCGGCCGGTCCGGGCTTCCACAAGATCACGGTCCGGGCCACCGACAACACCGGCTACACCCAGACCCCCGATCGTGCCGACCCCGTCCCCGACGGCGCGACGGGCTGGCACTCCATCACGTTCAAGGTCACGTGAGTCGGCTGTCGGTGGCCCGTGCCAGTCTGACGACGTGCTCCTGGTAGACGTCGCCCGCGCGTCGGCGGACGTGGCCGCGTCGTCGTCGCGGCTGGCGAAGACGGCCCGCCTCGGCGAACTGCTGCGCCACGCGGCCGCCGAGGACGCCGACGCGGTGGCCGTCGTGGTGTCCTGGCTCTCGGGCGAGCTGACCCAGCGACAGATCGGGGTGGGCTGGGCCGCACTGCGTTCGCTGCCCGCACCCGCCCTGGAACCTCGGCTCACCGTCGACGAGGTGGAGGCGCTGTTCACCGAGATCGGGACGACCGCCGGGAAGGGGTCGCAGGCCCGCCGCGCCGACCTGCTGGGCCGGCTGTTCGCCGCGGCCACCGACGTCGAGCAGACGTTCCTGCGCAAGCTGCTCGGCGGGGAACTCCGGCAGGGAGCGCTCGTCGGGGTGATGGCCGACGCGGTCGCCGCCGCCGCAGGTCTGCCGGCCGCCGGGGTGCGGCGGGCGGCCATGCTCGGCGGTGATCTGCCCGCGGTGGCCGCCGCGGCGATGACAGGCGGGCAGGAGGCGCTCGAGCAGTTCACGCTGCGTGTCGGCAAGCCCGTCGGCCCGATGCTCGCCCAGACGGCCACCGGCGTCGGCGATGCTTTGCAGCGACTCGGCGGCGCCGCCGTCTTCGAGGCCAAGCTGGACGGCGCGCGCGTGCAGATCCACCGCGCCGGGGAGTCGGTGTCCATCTTCACCCGCAGCCTCGACGATGTGACCGCGCGACTGCCCGAGGTCGTCGACGCGACGCTGGCACTCCCGGTCGACGCCCTGATCGCCGACGCCGAGGCGATCGCGCTCAAACCCGATGGGCGCCCGCACCGGTTCCAGGTCACCGCGTCGCGGTTCGGCCGCCGCGGCGGCGCCGGTCCGGGCGACCAGCGGCTGTCGGTGTTCTTCTTCGATCTGCTCCACGTCGACGGCGCCGACCTCCTCGACCGTCCGGCACACGAGCGCAGCGCGGCGCTGGCGGCGATCGTGCCCGGCCACCAGCGCGTCGACCGGCTGGTCACCTCCGACCCCGACGAGGCCCAGCGCTTCCTCGACGCCACACTCGCGGCGGGCCACGAAGGGGTGATGGCGAAATCGGCCGACGCCCCGTACGAGGCGGGGCGCCGCGGCGCGGGCTGGCTGAAGGTCAAGCCGGTGCACACCCTCGACCTGGTGGTGCTGGCCGTCGAGTGGGGTTCGGGCCGGCGCACCGGCAAGCTGTCGAACATCCATCTCGGTGCGCGCGACCCCGCGACCGGCGACTGGCAGATGCTCGGCAAGACGTTCAAGGGTATGACCGACGAGATGCTGGACTGGCAGACGCAGCGGTTCCTCGAGCTGGCCGACGGAGCGGCGCCAGCCGCGACATCAGGCACAAGTCCGACCGACGGGTACGTGGTGCGGGTACGTCCCGAGCAGGTCGTCGAGATCGCCTACGACGGAATCCAGACCTCGACGCGCTACCCCGCCGGCATGGCCCTGCGTTTCGCCCGGGTGCTGCGCTACCGGGACGACAAGACAGCCGCCGAAGCCGACACCGTCGACACCGTGCGCGCCCACTACGACCGGTCCACCTGAGTCTGGAAACGGGGGTTCCGCACCGGGACCGGATCGTCCGGTGCGAGTATCGACACGAGGCACGCGCGTCGAGCCGACGAGGGAGGGACTCGGAGGATCATGGCCACACCCACTGCCGCACCGTCAGGGCGCATCGAAGAATCCGTCGGTGACATCACCTACGTGAAGACGGACAAGGACCTGCCGCCGGTCGCGGTCATCGACCGGTCGCCGATCACCACGAAACACAAGATCATCTTCGCCGTCGTCGCTGTGCTCGGGGCGCTGGCGTGGGCGATGATCGCGTTCTTCCGCGGGGAGACCGTGAACGCGGTGTGGTTCGTGATCGCCGCGATCTGCACCTACGTCATCGGCTTCCGCTTCTACGCCCGGCTGATCGAGATGAAGGTGGTGCGGCCGCGCGACGACATCGCCACGCCCGCCGAGGTTTTCGAGAACGGCACCGACTACATGCCGACCGATCGGCGGGTGCTCTACGGCCACCACTTCGCCGCGATCGCCGGCGCGGGCCCGCTGGTCGGTCCCGTGCTGGCGACCCAGATGGGCTACCTGCCCGGAGCGATCTGGATCATCATCGGCGCCGTCGTCGCCGGGTGCGTCCAGGACTATCTCGTGCTGTCCATCTCGGTGCGCCGCCGGGGTCGTTCGCTGGGGCAGATGGCGCGTGACGAACTCGGCGTGGTCGGCGGCATCGCCGCGATCGTCGGCGTGCTGGTCATCATGGTCATCCTGCTGGCCGTGCTCGCGCTGGTGGTGGTGGGCGCGCTGTCCGAGAGCCCGTGGGGCGTGTTCTCGATCGCGATGACGATCCCGATCGCGATCTTCATGGGCCTTTACCTGAGGTTCCTCCGGCCCGGCCGAGTGTCGGAGGTCTCCGTGATCGGGGTGGCCCTGTTGCTGCTCGCCGTCGTCGCGGGCGGTTGGGTGGCCGAAACCTCCTGGGGTGTCGAGTGGTTCACGCTGTCGAAGGTGGCCCTGTCGTGGTGCATCATCCTCTACGGCCTTGCGGCCTCGGTGTTGCCGGTGTGGTTGCTGCTCGCGCCGCGCGACTACCTGTCCACCTTCATGAAGGTGGGCACCATCGCCCTGCTGGCGGTCGGCATCCTGATCGCCCGCCCCGTGATGGAGGCGCCCGCCATCTCGTCGTTCGCCGCCAGCGGGACCGGTCCGGTCTTCGCCGGATCCCTGTTTCCGTTCCTGTTCATCACGATCGCCTGCGGCGCGCTGTCGGGCTTTCACTCGCTGATCTCCTCCGGCACGACACCGAAGCTGCTCGAGAAGGAAAGCCAGATGCGGCTGATCGGCTACGGCGGCATGCTGACCGAGTCGTTCGTGGCGATCATGGCGCTGATCACCGCCGCCATCCTCAACCAGCACCTGTACTTCACGATGAACGCCCCGACGGCCTCGACGGGCACCACTGCGCAGAGCGCGGCAGACTACGTCAACGGGCTCGGGCTCTCGGGCGCGCCGATCAGTCCGCAGGACATCGACGAGGCCGCCCGCAGCGTCGGGGAGGAAAGCATAGTGTCGCGCACCGGTGGCGCGCCCACGCTGGCCTTCGGCATGTCCGAAGTGCTGCACCAGGTGTTCGGCGGCACTGGGCTCAAGGCGTTCTGGTACCACTTCGCGATCATGTTCGAGGCGCTGTTCATCCTGACCACGGTGGATGCCGGGACGCGCGTGGCACGGTTCATGCTGTCCGACGGACTGAGCAACCTGGGTGGCCCGCTGAAGAAGCTGCGCAATCCGAGCTGGCGCGTGGGGGCCTGGGTGTGCAGCGTGATCGTCGTCGCTGCGTGGGGCAGCATCCTGCTCATGGGTGTCACCGACCCGCTGGGCGGGATCAACACCCTGTTCCCGCTGTTCGGCATCGCCAACCAGCTGCTGGCCGCGATCGCGCTCACCGTGGTCACCGTGGTGATCATCAAGCGCGGTCAGCTGAAATGGGCGTGGATACCCGGTATTCCGCTGATGTGGGATCTCGTCGTGACCATGACGGCGTCGTGGCAGAAGATCTTCTCCGGCGACCCGAAGGTCGGATACTGGACGCAGCACTTCTCCTACCGTAACGCCAAGGACGCCGGCGAGACCGCGTTCGGGGCGGCCAAGAACGCCGGCCAGCTCGACGCCGTCATCCGCAACACCTTCATCCAGGGCACGCTGTCGATCGTCTTCGCGGTGCTCGTGCTGATCGTCTTCGCAGCCGGTGCGGTGATGGCGCTCAAAGCGATTCGCGGCAAGGGCGCACCGCTGGCCGAGGACGAGCCCGTCCCGTCGCGGATGTTCGCCCCGTCGGGCATGTTCGTCACCGCCGCCGAGAAGGAGGTGCAGAAGCAGTGGGACGCGTTACCGCGGGAGCACGCCGGGCCATCGGTCAAGTCAGCTGGTACGTCCGGTCATTGATGGGAGACGACCACTACCGGCGGTATGTGGAGCATCGGGCACGCGCGCATCCGGGCGCGGCGGTGATGTCGGAGAGCGAGTACTGGCGGCATCGGCACGCCGTCACCGACGCCAACCCCGGCGTCCGCTGCTGCTGACGCCCAAACCGACGTCCGGGCGGGAAAGCGCGAGACGCGCAAGCCTTTTCGTCGATCTCGGCGCTCCCTCACGGGGCGCCGCGGCGCAGAGTCGCTGTCAGCTCGGCGATCTCGCCCTCGTTCACGGTTGCAGGGAACCCGACCAGCACGCGGTCGATCGCCCCGGCGCACCGGTCCAGGATCTTCCCGGCCACCTCGTCGATCGGCGCCACCACGGCGAACGCGTCGAGCATCGTGTCGTCGATCAGCGAGCCCATGACATCCCAGTCGCCTTCTCTGGACAGCCTGTGCAACTCGGTCTGCAGATCGCCCCAGCCGTGCACCTCGAGCACGCCCCGGTAGGCCGGGGTGGACGCGTAGAACGCGATCTGCTTGCGGGTGCCGACGGCCGCCGCGGCCAGTTCCGCCTCGTCGTGACCGGTCACCACGAACAGCGGGCTGGCCACCTCGATGTCGGTACGCTGCCGGCCCGCCCGTTCCAATCCGCGGGTCAGCGTCGGGATCGTCACCTCGCGCAGATACCGGTCCGTCGAGAACGCATGCGCGAGAAGCCCGTCGGCGACTTCGCCGCACATCTCGGTCATTCGGTCACCCACCGCGGCGAGGAACACGCGGGGGTCGCCGTGCCCGTGTGCCGGGGGCGTGAACATCGGCGTCATCAGCGTGTGAGTGTAGAAGTCGCCCTCGAAGCGCAACGGGGCGTCGTCGCGCCAGCACGTCCAGATCTCCCGCATCGCCGCGACGAACTCGCGCATCCGCGCCACCGGACGGTCCCAGGGCATGCTGAACCGTCGCTCGATGTGCGGCTTGATCTGGGAGCCGAGCCCCAGCAGGAACCGGCCGCGCGAATAGTCCTGCAGGTCCCACCCGATCTGCGCCACGGTCATCGGGTTGCGCGCGAACGCCACCGCGATGCTGGTGCCCAGCTCGATCCGGCTGGTGTGTTCGGCGGCGAGCGTCAGGGGCAGGAACGGATCGTGGTTGATCTCCGCCGTCCAGCATCCGTCGTAGCCCCGACGCTCGAGGGTGCGGGCCCCCTCGGGTACCTGTGCCAGCTGTCCCACGACGGCGGCGTCGACCTTCACTGCGCCTGCGGTCAACGGTCGGACCCGCGGTAGGCCGCGACGATCGGTTCGAGTTCGTCGGGCGTCGCGCCGTGCATGATCACCGCGTCCGCGCCGTGGTCGAACTCCTGACGCAGCCGGTCGACGCACTGCTGCGCCGAGCCGGTCGCCGCGGGTTCCAGCCACTCGTCGGGAATGAGCGTCGCGATGTGCTCGATCTGCTCGGCGGTGGCCTTGTGGTCGATACCTCCCGGAATCGACTGCACCACCGGATCGTCCCGGAAGCGTTGCAGCACAGCCGGATCCCAGCCGTTGGTGCCGACCAGCAGATCACCGTAACCCTGTAGGTAGGTGGCCAGCCGGGCCACCGTCTTCTTCAGCCGCAGCTCCTCGGGCAGGTGATCCCCCACCGTCGCGAAGCAGGACCACACCCGCACGTCGGCCGGATCGCGGCCCGCCTGCTCGGCAGCGTCCTTGACGGTCGAGACGGCGCGCTGCAGCGTCTCGGGGGTGAAGTAGGTGTGCAGGATGACGTCGTCGAACAACCGGCCGCCCAGCGCCAGGGTCTGCGGGCCGAACGCGACGATCGCGAGCCGGATGTCCTCGCGGAAGTCGGGATCCAGGAAGAGCAGCGGGTACTCGCCGATCGGGCCGTCGTGGCCGAAAACCAGTTCGCCGCGCCAGAGCCTGCGCATCACCTGCGCGAAGTCCTCCATCTGCGCGGTCGTCACGGCCGGCACGCCGAACGCGTTGTACATCGCCGCGATGCCCCGTCCGATGCCGAGGGTGAACCGTCCCCCGGAGAGCCGGTGCATCGTCGTCGCCCACGACCCGGTGATCAGCGGATGCCGGGTGTTGTGGTTGGTGGCGGCGGTGGCGATCCGCATCCGCGATGTGACGGCCAGTGCGGCACCGGTCAGCGACGACGCTTCCTTGACGTTCCAGCGCTCGGAGATGAAACCCGTGCCGAAGCCGAGTTCCTCGCCGCGGCGCGCCTCGTCCATCAGTCCGGCGGGGCCGTCGCCGCCCGCGCCGGCCAGCAGGTAGAAGCCCAGCTCGTCGAGCACCTCTCTGCCTTCCCGGGTCGCTCCGCTCCTGCCCGCCGCGCCGCCATCTCCCCGGGTCGCTTCGCTCCTGCCCGCCGTATTCACGCCCAGACTCCTTGTTTGTAGCCGCAGTTCCAGACCTCGGTGATCCTGCCATCGACGACCCGGAAGATCTCCATACTCCCGATGGTGGTCTCCATGCCGTCCTCGAGCCGCATCGGCGACTGGTAGACGACCGCCACATGCTCGCCGTCGTCGCCGGCCACCACCAGGTGTAAATCGAACCGGATCGTCTCGAACATCGCGAGATGGTCGATCACGCGCGTGACCGCCTGGTCATGCGTCAGCGTGACGACCTCGCCCACCTCGTGCCGAATCACGGTCTCGCCGAGCAGCTCCCCGGCCAGGGCGACGTCGCGCTGGTTCCAGACCACGAGGTTGTACTGTTCCACCACGTCGCGGGCGGTACGGGTCATCGAGACACCTCCAACTGGGGACGGCCGCACTGACCATACAACTCGGCCGCAGGTGTTCACTCCGAATACCGGGTCGGTCTAGAGTCCAACCCATGCCACAGCCGAATCAGTTCACCGTTCCCGGCGCCGCCGACGCCGTCGCCCGGGTCATCGGTGACCGCGAGTTCGTCATCCAGGGCGACCGGCGTCTGACCTATGCGCAGATCGTCGAGCGGTCGAATCGGTTCGCCGCGTTCCTGCACGCCCAGGGGCTGGGATGCCACACCGAGCGCGCCGAGCTGTCCGGCCATGAGGTGGGACAGGATCTGCTGGGCATCTATGCGCACAACGGACCCGAGTACGTGGAGGGGATGCTGGGCGCATGGCGCGCCCGCGTCGCCCCGTTCAACGTCAACTACCGCTACGTCAAGAGCGAGCTGCACTACCTGCTGTCGGATTCGGGCGCCACCGCGCTGCTCTACCACTCCGCGTTCGCCCCGCGCCTGGCCGAGGTGCTCCCCGACCTGCCGGGGCTGCGTGTGCTGGTCCAGATCGCGGACGAATCGGGCAACGAATTGCTGCCCGGCGCAGTCGATTACGAGTCGATCGTCGGGCAGGGGCCGGCCGATCCGCCCCCGGTCGAGCCGTCCCCCGACGATCTCTACGTCCTCTACACCGGCGGGACGACGGGCATGCCCAAGGGTGTGCTGTGGCGCCAGCACGACATCTTCATGACCTCTTTCGGCGGGCGCAGCCTCTACACCGGTGAGGCGGCGCGCTCGTACGACGACATCGCCACCCGATGCGCGGAGTCCCCCGGCACCACGCTGATGGTGCTACCGCCGCTGATGCAC
The DNA here is from genome assembly GCF_010729305.1 of Mycolicibacterium psychrotolerans. Classification (NCBI taxonomy): domain Bacteria; kingdom Bacillati; phylum Actinomycetota; class Actinomycetes; order Mycobacteriales; family Mycobacteriaceae; genus Mycobacterium; species Mycolicibacterium psychrotolerans. The sequence goes on from NZ_AP022574.1 coordinate 4,743,499, forward strand.
GGTGCCGCGCAGTGGGCCGTCCTGACGGCGATGACCACCGGGCAGTCGGTGGTGTTCTCCGCGGTGACCGACCATCTCGACGTCGACGACGTGGTGCGCACGGTGGAGCGGGAGAAGGTCCTGGCGGTCACCGTCGTCGGCGACGCGATGGCGCGGCCGTTGGCCGACGCGTTCGAGCGCACCGGGGCCGATCTGTCGTCACTGGCGGTGGTCGCCAACGGCGGAGCGCAACTCACGCCGACCGCCAAGCAACGCCTGATCGACGCGAAGCCGAATCTGATGGTCGTCGACGGGGTGGGGTCCTCGGAGACCGGCGCGCAGATGACCCACATGTCGGGTCGGGGGGCGGTGTCGACGGGCACGTTCACCGCGGGACCCGACACCTCCGTCGCCGCAGAGGATCTCAGCGCCCTGTTGGAACCGGGTCACGACGGGATGGGCTGGCTCGCGCAGCGTGGCTACGTTCCGCTGGGCTACAAGGGTGACCCGGTGAAGACGGCCGCCACGTTCCCGGTGATCGACGGTGTCCGCTATTCGGTCCCCGGAGACCGCGCCCGCCACCTCGCCGACGGCGCGATCGAACTGCTCGGCCGCGACTCGGTGACGATCAATTCGGGCGGCGAGAAGATCTTCGCCGAAGAGGTGGAGTCGGCGGTCGCGTCGCATCCCGCCGTCGCCGACGTCGTGGTGGCAGGCAGGCCCAGCGAGCGTTGGGGTCAGGAGGTGGTCGCGGTGGTCGCGCTCGTCGACGGCGCGGACGCATCGGCCGAGGAGCTCGTCGAGCATGCGGCACAGGTGATCGCGCGCTACAAACTGCCCAAGGCGGTCGTGTTCCGGCCCGTGATCGAACGCAGCCCGGCGGGCAAGGCCGACTACCGCTGGGCCCGGGAGCAGGCGATCAGCGGACGCTGAGCCGCGAAAAGAGCGGTGGCGAACCGTCGAGCACCATATGACGTTCGGTGAGACCTACCGATAGCTCCGAGAAGTTCGCAAACAGTCCTTGTTCGGCCGCAGTGCCACGAGTCTGCCGTCCTCGACGGTGGCGGTGATGCCGCACAGCGGCTCACAGATCCGGCAGAACGTCGTCGTGTGGTGCACGGCCATGTCGGGGGTGCCTTTCCCGGAGCTCTGTCCGGATAGTCTGGAGGCGGTGCGCTGGATCGTCGATGCCATGAACGTGATCGGAACGCGGCCCGACGGATGGTGGCGCGACCGGCACCGCGCGATGGCGGGTCTGGTCGACCGCCTCGAGCGATGGTCTCGGGCCGAGCAGGTGGACGTCACGGTGGTCTTCGAGCAGCCGCCCGTGCCGCCCATCGAATCCGACGTCGTCACCGTCGCGCATGCCCCGGCGGCAGCGCCGAACTCTGCCGACGACGAGATCGTCCGATTGATCGGTGCGCAGGCCCGGCCCAAGCAGGTCGTGGTTGCGACGTCGGACCGGACGCTGGCCGAACGGGTCAGGTCGGCCGGGGCCGGGGTGATCCCGGCGGAACGGCTGCGTGACCTGATCGACCCGCGCTGAAACGGTGCCGGTCAGGTCCCCGTCCAGTTCGGCTTGCGCTTCTCGGCGAACGCCGTCGCCCCCTCCATCGCGTCCTTGGACGAGAACACCGGTTCGATGAGTTCGCCCTGCTTGAGCCACATCTCGCTCTCGGTCCACTCCGCCGATTTCACGATGATCTCCTTGGTGACCGCCACCGCGAGCGGACCGTTGGCGGTGATGCGATCGGCCAGCGCCAGGGCGCCGTCGAGCGCCTCGCCGGGTTCGGTGAGCACGTTGACGAAGCCCCATTGCGCGGCCTCCTCGGCGGTGAAGCTGTCACCGGTCAGCGCAAGCTCCAGGGCCTTCTGGTACGGGATGCGGTGTGGCAGCCGCAGCAGCCCACCACCCGCGGCGACCAGACCGCGCTTGACCTCCGGGATGCCGAACTTCGCGTTCCTTGCCGCGACCACCAGGTCGGTGGCCAGCACGATCTCGGTGCCGCCCGCCAGCGCGTAGCCCTCGACCGCGGCGATCACGGGTTTGCGTGGCGGCCGCTCGGTGAAGCCGATGCCGCGGCCGGGGATCGCGGGCACCTCGCCCGCCATGAACGCCTTCAGATCCATGCCCGCACAGAAATTGCCGTCCGCGCCGGTGATGATCGACACCGACAGCTCAGGATTCCCGTCGAGTTCGTCCATCGCATCGGCCAGGCCCCGCGCCACCGCAAGGTTGAACGCGTTACGCGCCTCCGGCCGGTTGATGGTGATGATCAGGGCTCGCCCGCGGCGTTCGGTGAGAACCTCGTCGACCACTGTCTCCCTTGACCTTTCGTGTGGGTCCGCGGTGGATCTCAGACCTCGACGACGACCGCGCCGCCCTGCCCGCCACCGGCGCACATCGCGGCGATGCCGATGCCACCGCCGCGCCGCTGCAGTTCGTAGACCAGCGTAGTCACCATCCTGGCGCCCGAGGCGGCGATCGGATGTCCGAGGCTGCAGCCGCTGCCCGAGAAGTTGACCAGATCCTCGTCCAGGCCGAACTCGCGGCACGCCGCGATCGGCACCGATGCGAACGCTTCGTTGATCTCCCACAGCGCGACGTCGGAGGCCTTCAGGCCCGCCCGGTCGAGCACCTTGCCGATCGCTTTCAGCGCGCCGAGCCCACAGTCTTTCGGGGCGACACCCGCAGAGGCCCAGGCTCTGACAGTCGCCATCACGGTGAGACCGTTCGCCGCCGCGTAGTCCGCCTCGACCAACGCGACCCCCGCTGCGGCATCGTTGGTGCCGCTGCTGTTGCCTGCGGTGATCGAGAATCCCTCGATCTCGGGATGGAGAACTTTGAGCCCGGCCAGCTTCTCGACGGTCGTGTCGCGGCGCGGATGCTCGTCGACGCTGAAGTCGGTCACCGAACCGTCGAACTGCGTCACCTTCAGCGGGATGATCTCGTCGACGAACTTGCCTGCGTCGATGGCCGCGACGGCGCGCTGGTGCGAGCGCGCCGCCCACGCGTCCATCTCCTCGCGGGTGATGCCGACGGCCTGCGCGGTGTTCCAGCCGACCGTGATGGACATGTCCTTGGCCGGCGCGTCGGGTGTCTCGACATGGGTCGGTGGCATCCAGCGCTCCTCGAACGTCAACTCGGGGCCGGGTATGCGCCAGTTCACCAGCGGCGTCATCGACAGTGACTGCACGCCGCCGGCGATCAGTACCCGCTCCATCCCGGAGCCGATCTGCGCCGACGCGTTGCCGATCGCGGTGAGGCTGCCGGCGCAGTGCCGATTCACCGATTGCCCCGGCACGTGTTCCAGGCCGGTCGCGGTGGCGGCATATCGCGCCAGATCGCCTCCGCCGTAATGAGATTCGGCGAAGATGATGTCGTCGACATCCGCCGGGTCGACGCCGGAGCGCCGCACCACCTCGGGCAGCACCGTGGTGATCAGCGTTTCGGGCGGGGTGTTGACCAGCGTGCCTTTGAACGATCGGCCGATGGCCGTCCTGGCAGCGCCGACGATGACGGGAGTTGGCATTTTTCGACCTCGGGTCTGGGCAGACGGACGTGTCCGACGAACGTTACAAAACTAGCAGATACTGTAGCGTCCGCAGTAGGGGCCCGAGGTCAGGCGATGACGCCGCGCCGGGTGAGGTGCTCGATCAGCGGCGCGGCGCCGGCGGCCAGATGCTCCGACATGGCCGCGCGTGCCCGGTCTTCGTCCCGCGCGGCCAAGGCGTCGAGCAGCCGGCGGTGGTGCCGGTTCGAACTATCGGGCCAGCCGTCGATCGTCGGGAACACCGTCTCAGGCGCATACCGGGTGATCTGCGACATCAGCTGCGCGAGCTTCGGAGAATCGGCGGCGACGTTGATCGCCCGGTGGAAGTCGTGATTCAGCCGGACGGCCCGCTGCCCGTCGCCGGCGGCGTACGCGGCCTCCAGGTCGCTCTGGATGCCGGTCAGTTGCTCGAGCGCGGCAGCGGTGATGGCGGCCGCGGCGCGCGCCGCGAGCTCGCCGCCGATGTGGGCCTGGACCTGCGCGACGTCGGTGATGTCGCGCACCGTCACCGGCCGGATGACGAAACCCCGGCGCGGCTGCTGGTCGAGCAGACCCTCGGCCTTGAGCTCGAACAGCGCCTCACGCACCGGGGTCACGCTGATGCCGAGTTCGGCCGCGAGCTGGTCGAGCCGCACGTACGCCCCGGCAGCGTAGGTTCCGTCGAAAATCCGCTGCCGCACGATCCGGGCCACGTCCTCGGCGAGCTGCGGCCTGACCGCGAAGTCGAAAGTGCTCACGTCGTCACACCCGATAGTCGGCGAGCAGCCGCTTGCTGATGATGCTCTTCTGGATCTCGCTGGTCCCCTCGCCGATCAACAGGAACGGGGCATCGCGCATCAACCGCTCGATCTCGTACTCCTTGGAGTAGCCGTACCCGCCGTGAATCCGGAAGCTCTGCTGGGTGACCTCCGCGCACACCTCGCTGGCGAAGTACTTCGCCATGCCCGCGGCGACGTCGTTGCGCTCTCCGGAGTCCTTGAGCCGGGCCGCGTTGACCATCATCAGGTGGGCGGCCTCGACTTTCGTCGCCATCTCGGCCAACTGAAAGGCGATGGCCTGGTGCTCGGCGATCGGCTTGCCGAAGGTGCTGCGCTGCTGGGCGTACCGCGCGGCCAATTCGAAGGCCCGGATCCCCACCCCGCACGCCCGGGCGGCGACATTGACCCGGCCCACCTCGACGCCGTCCATCATCTGGGCGAATCCCTGCCCCGGCGCAGCACCGAGGATGTCGGTCGCCGCGGCCCGGTACCCGTCGAAGACCATCTCGGTGGTGTCGACACCCTTGTACCCGAGCTTGTCGAGCTTGCCCGGAATGGTCAGCCCGGGAGCGACTTCCCCGAAGCCGGTGGGCTTTTCGATCAGGAACGCGGTCAGGTTGCGATGGGGCTTGTCCGCGCCCAGGTCGGTGCGCACCAATGTCGCGACCAGGGTGGAACTCCCACCGTTGGTGAGCCACATCTTCTGCCCGTCGATGGTGTACGTGCCGTCGCCGTTGTCGGTGGCCCGGGTGCGGATCGCCGCGACGTCGGATCCCAGTTCGGGCTCGGACATCGAGAACGCACCCCGGGCCTCGCCGGTGGCCATGCGCGGCAGGAGGTTTCGCTTCTGCTCGTCGGTGCCGTGCTGACGGATCATGTAGGCGACGATGAAATGGGTGTTGATGACGCCCGAGACACTCATCCAGCCACGCGCCAGCTCCTCCACGCACAGCGCATAGGTCAGCAGTGATTCGCCGAGGCCGCCGTACTCCTCGGGGATCATCAGGCCGAACAGGCCCATCTCGCGCATGGCGTCGACGATGGCCTGAGGATAGGTGTCGTTGTGGTCGAGCTCCTGCGCGGCGGGGATGATCTCCTTGTCGACGAACTGCCGCACGGTCGCGATGATCTCGGTCTGGAACTCGCTGAGCCCCAGCGTCTGCGCGAGCCTACTCATGCGCGATCCCGCTCCGCTTCTCGCTTGTCGTCATGCGCGATCCCGCTCCGCTTCTCGCTTGTCGTCACGCGTCCACCCTTTCGAAGATCGCGGCCAGCCCCTGACCGCCGCCGATGCACATGGTCGCCAGGCCGAAGCGGCCCTGCCGACGGTGCAGTTCCCGCGCCAGTGTCGCGAGCATCCGGCCGCCGGTAGCGCCGACGGGGTGCCCGAGGGAGATACCCGAGCCGTGCACATTGGTGCGCTCCAGATCCGCCTCTGCGAAACCCCATTCGCGCATGCACGCCAGCGCCTGCGCCGCGAACGCTTCGTTCAGTTCGATGAGGTCGATGTCGGCGAGTTGGAGCCCGGCCTTGCCCAGCGCTGCCTCCGTCGCCGGCACCGGTCCGATTCCCATCGTCTCGGGCGGCACACCGGCCACCGCCCACGACACGATCCGGACCAACGGGGTGAGTCCGAATTCCCCGGCCTTCTCCCGGGTGGTCACCAGGCACATCGAGGCCGCGTCGTTCTGCCCGCTGGAGTTACCCGCCGTGACGGTGGCCTGCGGATCCGCATGCAGTAGAACAGGTTTCAGCGCGGCGAGCTTCTCGACCGAGGTGTCGGCGCGCGGATGCTCGTCGGTGTCGATCAGGTTTCCGCCGGAGCGGCTGCGGACCGACACGGGAATGATCGTCTCGGCGAGCAGACCGTCGTTCTGGGCGGCGACCGCCCGCTGATGTGACCGCACGGCGAGCTCGTCCTGCTCCTCCCGCGAGATGGCGTACTGCCTGCGCAAGTTCTCCGCGGTCTCGAGCATGCCGCCGGGTACCGGGTGATTCCTGCCGCCCGCGGTGGTCCTGCCCCGGGCCAGTCCGTCGTGCACGGTGATGCCGCCGCGCGCAGGTCCCCAGCGCATCTCGGTGGAGTGGTACACCACGTTGCTCATCGATTCCGCACCGCCGGCGACGACGAGATCGTTTGAGCCGCTGGAGATCTGCAGGCACGCCTGGATCACCGCCTGCAGCCCGGAGCCGCACCGCCGGTCGACTTGCATCCCGGGCACCGTGACGGGCAGCCCGGCGTCGAGCGCTATGACCCGGCCGATCGCCGGCGCCTCCATGCTGGGATAGCAGTGCCCGACGATCACGTCCTGCACGGCCTCGGGCGCCACGCCGGTCCGCTCGAGCAGTCCCTGCAGAGCGGCGACGCCGAGGTCCACGGCGGTGAGGTCACGGAACGTGCCGCCGTAGCGACCGATCGGCGTGCGGACCGGTTCGCAGATCACCGCCTCCCGCATCAGAGGTGACGCCCGCCGGTGATCTCGAGGACGGTACCCGTCATGTAGGAGGACAGATCGGAAGCCAGGAACAGTGCGACCTTGGCCACTTCGTCGGGTTCGCCTGCACGGCCCATCGGCACCTCGGCCACTTTGGCGTCCCAAATGCGTTGCGGCATGGCCTCGGTCATCGCCGAGCGGATCAGCCCGGGCTGGATGGCGTTGACCCGCACACCGAGATAGGCGAGTTCCTTGGCGGCGGCCTTGGTCATCCCGACGATGCCGGCCTTGGCGGCCGAGTAGTTCGTCTGCCCGACCATGCCGACCTTGCCGGAGATCGACGACATGTTCACGATCGCGCCGCGCTTGTTCTCCCGCATCACCGCCGCCGCAGCCCGCAGGCCGTTCCAGGTGCCCTTCAGATGCACCGCGATCACCTGGTCGAACTGCTCCTCTGTCATCTTGCGCATCGTGGCGTCCCGGGTGATGCCCGCATTGTTGACCATGATGTCCAGACCGCCGAAATGCTCGGTCGCTGCCCCGACCAACGCATCGACCTCCCGGGCATCGGTCACGTCGCAGCGCACCGCGCGTGCGACGTCGGCGCCACCGAGGGCGTCGGCCGCGGCCTGCGTCGCCTCCAGATTCACGTCGCCGAGGATCACGCGGGCACCTTCGTCGACGAACCGTTGCGCGATGGCGAGACCCAAGCCCTGCGCTCCCCCGGTGACCACCGCGGTCTGACCAGCCAGTAGTGCCACTGCATCCATCCTCACCTCGTCGGGACCCGATCGGGGCTCATCGTATTTCATATACGATATTTGCGACCACGAGCCCTGTGAGGAGCACGCCGCGATGAGCCCCCCCGATGTGAGCGATGAGGATTTCCGCGAGATCCTGGCGCAGACTCGGCACTTCGTCCGCACCGCCGTCGTCCCTCGTGAGCAGGAGATCCTGTCCGACGACCGCGTCCCCGACGACCTGCGTGAGCAGGTCGAGAAGATGGGCCTGTTCGGGTATGCGATCCCGCAGGAGTGGGGTGGCCTCGGGCTGAATCTGGCACAGGACGTGGAACTCGCGATGGAACTCGGTTACACCTCGCTCGCCCTACGCTCGATGTTCGGCACGAACAACGGCATCGCGGGACAGGTCCTCGTCGGCTACGGCACCGAGGAGCAGAAGTCCACCTGGCTGGAACGCATCGCCACCGGCGACGTCGTCGCATCGTTCGCTCTCACCGAACCGGGCGCGGGGTCGAATCCATCGGGGTTGCGCACTAAAGCCGTTCGGGACGGCGAAGGGTGGGTCATCAACGGCAGTAAGCAGTACATCACCAACGCGCCCACGGCGGATCTGTTCGTGACGTTCGCCCGCACCCGACCGGCCGACGCCGACGGCGCAGGCATCGCGGTGTTCCTGGTTCCCGCCGACACGGCCGGTGTCGCCGTCGGCGCCAAGGACAAGAAGATGGGGCAGGAAGGCGCGTGGACCGCCGATGTCACCTTCACCGACGTCCGCGTCGGCCAGAACGCCCTCGTCGGCGGCGCCGAGGACATCGGCTACCGCGCGGCACTGACCTCCCTGGCCCGCGGCCGGGTGCACATCGCCGCGCTCGCGGTCGGCACCGCCCAGCGAGCCCTCGACGAATCGGTGGCATACGCCGCGACCGCCACGCAGGGCGGCACTCCGATCGGAGACTTTCAGTTGGTACAGGCGATGCTCGCCGACCAGCAGACCGGGGTGATGGCCGGCCGCGCGCTGGTCCGCGACACCGCCCGGCTGTGGATCACCGGCGAGGACCGCAGGCTAGCCCCCTCTGCCGCGAAGCTGTTCTGCACCGAAATGGTCGGCAGGGTGGCCGATCTCGCCGTCCAGGTCCACGGCGGCGCCGGCTACATGCGCGACGTCCCGGTCGAGCGCATCTATCGGGACGTTCGCCTGCTCCGGCTGTACGAGGGCACCAGCGAGATCCAGCGACTCATCATCGGCGGGGGTCTGGTGAAGGCCGCCAAGACAACTCAGCGATGACCTGACCGCCCTCGGCAGTGGGTCAGCCGATGAAACGCACGATGGATTCGGCGATCGCCGCGGGCTTCTCCGATCCCTCGATCTCCACGGTCGTGCTCACCGTGGCCTGCACGGCGTTCTCGAGTCGGCTGACGGCCGAGACCACGGCGCGGGCCCGCAACCGTGCTCCGACCCGCACGGGCGTGATGAACCGGACCTTGTTGTAGCCGTAGTTGATCGCCATCGCGACGTTGTCGACCGTGTAGAGCTGGTGAGTGAAGTGAGGGAGCAGCGACAGGGTCAGCAAGCCGTGCGCGATCGTGCCACCGAACGGTCCGTCGGCCGCCCGCTCCGGGTCGACGTGGATCCACTGGTGGTCGTCCGTGGCGTCGGCGAACAGATTGACCCGCTCCTGCGTGATCTCGAGCCACTCGGTGGGGCCGAGCTGGGTACCCTCGGCCGCCACGAACTCGGTTAGGTCGTTGAATTTCTTCACCAGTGTCTCCTTCGGCGCGCGGTTGCGTGCGGCCCTCACAGTGCCACAGCGGTCCGGCGGGTCGGCACCAATGGCCACTTGGGCGCGCGATCGTGACACATCCTGCCGTCATTTTTCCCGCATTCGGACGTCGCGAACGGTCGCGCCATTTCGTTGCTCGCGGCTCCAATCGAGCCCGTGGCGTAAGTCGCGCAGCGGATCGCGAATTGCATTCGCGTTCGCTCGCAATATCAATGGAAAATAGCGCGATCGTCAGTTAATTCACGCGCGCCGGTAGTTTTGGCAAACTCGCTTACCATTCGTTCCATCGAACAGATCGAGCGTGATCGGCAGGCCACTGCGCGCGGCCTTGCATGATTGGCGACCGCCGCCGAGGACGACGGCGCGCGACCGCAGGTTACGAGGCGACGCATTGCCCGGTGGGGGCTCGCCGGGACCGAACCGGCAGGTTACCGGGGGGTAACCGGCCCGCGTGGCCGAGTCGCGCGCCGACTGAGCGGGCCGGCCGGCCGTCGCGACGGCCGTGGGGAGCAAAGATCAGGGCGCTTATGGAAATGTCGGCTGGGCCGCGGCGCCCCAGCCCTTGCCGTTCGCCGTGGCTACCAAATCCCGTTTATGACCTGCATCAACCGGGAAGTCAGGGATTGCCATTGCGCTCGCGAGCGAGATCGTGACCTGATCGTTACCGTTCCCGAGGCCTGAATTCCCGGTCAAGATCTCTTCGCTAGCTGGAATTCCTGTGAGTGGTGGCGAGATACTCAACAATGTGCACGTTATTGCACGCTCCGCGCAGTACTCGCCCCCCGCCATTGCGCTGCCCGACGAATGGACGAAAATGACCTTCCCCCAGTTCGCGTTTGCTGACGACGTCACCACCCGCCTCGACGCCAGCCCGCATTATTGGGACCCGGCCACCGAATGCACCATCGTCTACGCCCGACCGTCGGTGGAGCGGGACCTGTGGTCCGATTACATCGACGGCGCATTTCGCAGCTACCAACAGCACGGCATCGGTACTGCCATCGACGTCGACGCCTTGCGCCGCGGAGACGACACCGCACTTTTCGCCGCATGTGTGAATCAGGCGGGCCGAGTGGTGGGCGGACTGCGTGCCAAAGGTCCGTATAAGTCGATCGACGAGTGTCACGCAATCGAAGAATGGGCGGACCAGCCGGGCGAGGACGCGGTGCGGAAGATGGTCGCCGACCGCCTTCCGTTCGGCGTGGCGGAGATGAAGACGGCCTGGGTGACCGACGACGTCGAGGAGAGTCGCCGGCTGACGAACGCCATCGCGCGTACCCCGCTGCACGCGATGGATCTGCTCGGCATCCAGTTCATCGTGGCGACCGCGGCGTCGTACGTGCTCAAGCGCTGGCTGTCCTCGGGTGGTGTGCTGGCCACCAAGATCCCGGCGACCCCGTACCCGGACGTGCGATATCAGACCCGGCTGGCGTGGTGGGATCGGCTGACCTTCGCCAATAACGCTCATCCCCGCCAGCTCGCCGCGTTCCTCGCCGATCAACGCGGCATGGTGCCGCAGGCGGCCGGGACAGAAGAGCTCGCCGTCGGGGCTACCGCGTGGCAGCGGGGATGACCGACGTCTACTCCGCCACCGTCCTCGACAGCACGATTCCCGGCGATGCCGCGCGGCTGGCGGAGCTGCGCCGTGACCCGGGCACCGACATCGTCGACACCGTGGCGCAGCAGCGCGCGGAGCTGGCGGCCCTGCGCCCGGCCGTCGCTGCCGACATCGCCGACGAGCCCCCCCGGTGGGCGTACTTCCCCTGGCGTCGCACGGTGGCCGCGGTGCTGGCCCCCCGCCCGTACCGTCTGCTGCGCCTGGACCGCAACCGCAATCTCATCTCCCCCGACGAACTCGAGGTCCTCGCGCGCCTGCGCGTCGGTGTGGTCGGCCTGAGCGTCGGACACGCGATCGCCCACACGCTGGCCACCCAGGGTCTGTGCGGCGAACTGCGGCTCGCCGACTTCGACCAGATCGACCTCTCCAACCTCAACCGGGTCCCGGCGACCGTGCTCGACGTGGGCGTGAACAAGGCGGTGGTGTGCGCCCGGCGACTGGCCGAACTGGACCCCTATCTGCCCGTCGCCGTGGAACCGGCCGGGATCACTGCCGGCACTGTCGACTGTTTCCTCGACGGACTCGACATCCTCGTCGAGGAGTGCGACTCGCTCGACGCCAAAGTGCTCGTGCGCACCGCGGCGCGGGCGCGCGGAATCCCGGTGCTGATGGCGACCAGCAGCGGCGGCCTCCTCGACGTCGAACGGTTCGATGCCGAGCCCACCCGGCCGGTCCTGCACGGGCTGCTCGGCGACATCGACGCCGCCCAGCTTGCCGGTCTGAGCACCAAGGACAAGGTGCCCCGGGTGCTGCGGGTGATCGACGCGGCCACACTGCCCTCGCGGATGGCTGCCTCTCTCATCGAGGTCGGTTCGACGCTGACGACGTGGCCGCAGCTCTCCTCCGAGGTGGCCGTCGGCGCGGCGTCGGTGGCCGAAGCGGTGCGGCGGATCGGACTCGGCGAACCACTGCCGTCGGGCCGGGTCAGGATCGACGTTCCGGCTCTGCTCGACGGGATCGGCGAGCCCGAGGACCGGAGCGGCCCGCGGGAAACGGCGCCGGAAGGCCGGTGCGCCCGACCGGCCGACGACGTGATCGGCGCCGTCGCCGATGCGGCACGGCGCGCACCCTCGGGCGGCAACAGCCAGCCCTGGCTCATCGAGGAAGGCGCAGTCGCGGTGAGCATTCACCTCGACCCGGCGCACACCTCCGCGATGGACGTGGGGTTCCGCGGAAGCGCTGTCGCCGTGGGCGCGGCGGCGTTCAACGCACGGGTCGCCGCGGCGGCGCACGGATACGGCGCGCACGTCGAGTTCCGGGCGGGCGACGAACGGTTCCCGCTCAGCGCCGAGGTGACGCTGACCCCCGGCGGGCCCGATCGGGAGCTGGCCGGCCTCTTCGACGCCATGCTGCGGCGGGAGACCAACCGGCATCGAGGCACCCGCACGGCCCTCGAGGATCACACCGTTGCCGCACTGACCGCCGCCGCCGAGACCGAGGGCGCACGCCTTCGGCTGCTGACCGACCCGCGCGACCTGAGCGATGCCGCGTCTCTCCTGTCGGCGGCGGATCGGATCCGGTATCTGACCCCGATGCTGCACGCGCAGATGTTCGACGAGCTGCGCTGGCCCGGAGACCCGCGCCCGGACACCGGCATCGACGTGCGCAGCCTCGAACTCGACGACGCCGACGTGGTGCTGCTCGACATCCTGCGACGCGGTGACGTGATGGGCCACCTCGCCCGCTGGGACGCGGGCAGCGCGCTCGGCGAGGACAGCTTCACGAAGGTGGCCGCCGCCGCGGCGGTCGGCGTGGTCACGGTCGAGGGCCGTTCCCTGGCCGATTACGCGCGCGCCGGCTCGGCGGTGGAGGCGGTGTGGATCGAGGCCCAGGAGCAGGGGCTGGGCGTCCAGCCGGTCTCCCCGGTGTTTCTCTACGCAAGCGACGAGCAGGAGTTCACCGCGCTGTCGCCCCGCTTCGCCGAAAGGCTCACCGACCTGCAATACACTTTCCGGAAGTTGGTATCCGCGCACGCCGCTGAATCACTGGCCTTGGTCCTGAGGCTGACCCGGGCACCGAGCCCGTCGGTGGTGAGTCGACGTCGCGGCGAGGGGGAACATTCATCACCGATGACCTGATGCGGATACGGAGCGAGTCGCTTGCCCGAGAGCCTGGACCTGGTGGTCACATCGGTCGCGACCCGGCTCATGGGTGCGACCGCCGCGACCGCGGTCGACGTCAGCCAGGGCGTCCTGGCCGAACTCGTCGAGTACTTCGGCGTCGACGTGAGCTTCCTGCGCCGTAACGACCACGCCATCCGGGCGTCCGTGCTGGTGGCCGAATGGCCGGTCCGTCCGGGGATACCCGATCCCGATCCACTGGCGGTCGTCTACTTCGAGGGTGCCGACCCGGTGTTCGCCCTGGCCGAGCATCAGAAGGAACCCGTCGTCTTCCGGCCGGAGCCGTCCACTGACGACTACCAGCGCACCATCAACGAAGGCCGCCAGATCCCGTCCACGTCGATGGCGTGCGTCCCGCTGCTCTCCGGTGAGGTGACCTCGGGCGTCCTGGGCTTCGTCAAGTTCGGCGACCGTGACTGGACGGAGGCCGAACTCAACGCGCTCAAGGCGATCGCGTCGCTGTTGGCTCAGGTCCAGGCGCGGGTCGATGCCGAGGAGCAGCTGCGGTACCTGGCCGAGCACGACGACCTGACCGGCCTGTACAACCGTCGCGCGCTGCTGAGCCACCTCGACGCCCGGCTCGCCGAGGGCAAGCCCGGGCCGGTGTCGGCGCTCTTCTTCGACCTCGACCGGCTCAAGGCGATCAACGACTACCTGGGCCACACCGCCGGCGACTGGTTCATCCGGGTGCTGGCCGAGCGCCTGCGCCGCGGGGCCGAGGGTCCCCACCTGATCGCCCGGCTCGGCGGCGACGAGTTCGTCGTGGTGCCGACGACCCCGATGGACGCCGACGCCGCGGAGGCGTTGGCGCATCGCCTGCAATCCGTGCTGCGCGAGCGCGTGTCGATCGACGGCGAGATGCTCACCCGGACGGTCAGCATCGGCGTGGCCCTTGGCGTCCCCGGCCGCGACAGCACGTCGGATCTGCTGCGCCGGGCCGATCAGGCGGTGCTGACCGCCAAGGGATCGGGCGGCAACCAGGTCGCGGTCTTCACCGACGACATGTCGATGAAGAACGAGTTCCGCAACGACATCGAACTGCATCTGCAGACCGTCATCGAGAACGGCGCCCTGCTCCTGCACTACCTGCCCGAGGTCGACATGCGCACCGGCGAGATCGTCGCATGCGAAGCGTTGGTCCGGTGGCAGCACCCGACGCGCGGTCTGCTCGCTCCCGACTCCTTCATCGGGGTCGCCGAATCCATCAACATGGCAGGCGAACTCGGTCGCTGGGTGATGCGCACTGCGTGTGCCGAGTTCGCCGCCTGGCGCTCACGGGGCGTCGGCACCGACGCGGTGATGCGGATCAACGTGTCGCCGGTGCAGCTGGTGACCGACGGCTTCGTCGATACCGTCGCGGACACGATGGCCGAGTTCGACCTCGCCCGCGGCTCAGTGTGTCTGGAGATCACCGAGAGCGTGGTGGTCCAGGACATCGAGACCACCCGCATCACCCTCGCGGGGCTCAAAGCCGCCGGCGTCCAGGTGGCGATCGACGACTTCGGTACCGGCTACAGCGCCCTGTCGCAGTTGAAATCGCTGCCGGTGGACACCCTCAAAATCGATCGCAGCTTCGTCCGCGAACTGGGTTCTGATCCAGGCGATCTGGCGATCGTCCGGGCGATCATCGCGCTGGCCGAGGCGTTCGGTCTGGAATTGGTCGCCGAGGGGGTGGAGACCGAGGCCGCTGCGCTGACGCTGTTGCGACACGGATGCCATCGCGCGCAGGGTTTCCTGCTGTCCCGCCCGATCGCCGGCGCTGCGATGGAGTCCCTGCTGGCCAAGGGTCGCATCCCGGTGCAGTTCTGAGTCGTCACTCCTGCGCGAGGAGCTCGACACGGCCGAACCTACTGGCGGTCCTGCCCACGAGCGCGGGCCGCTGACCGGCGGCGGCGGGGCCCGCGGGGAAATCGGGCGCCCCGCCGCAGATCAACACACCGTGGCGGGCGCGGACCGCGAGCGGCCCGTCGGGCGTCGAGAAGACGACCCCGGTCACCACGTTGTCCTCGAAAACCAGCCGGACGACGGCGTCCACGGGGTGCACGTGCACGCGGTGACTCCGGGCCTGCGCGGTCAGTTCATCGAGGAGTTCGGCGTCGGTGCGCGCCGGGTCGATGTCGAGCGCGGCCACCTCGAGGACGTCGCCGTCGGCCGAATGCACCGTGTCGGAGGGCCAGTCGGTGACCCGGGTGTAGAGATAGCCCGTCGGGGAGGCGATGCACTCGGCGGCCCACCGGCGAAGGCGCCCGCCATCGAAGGCCGGAATGGTGCGCCGCCGCCTGTTCGTCGGCTCCTCCTGGTGCGGCCGTACCCGGCGGACGGGCAACGCCGCGTCGTCGACCGTCAGCCGCTTGACGTCGATGTCGGCGGCGAGTTCGGCCACGTACTCTGTGGTCGCGGCGTCGCCGCGCAGCGTGTCGAACCACGTTCGGGTGCACCGTTGCTGACCGGCCACCATCACGTCGCCACCGTGCTCGGACGTCGCGATGGCGCAGATCATCCCGGCGTAGCCGGCGTCGGTACACACGACGTCGACCACGTCGTCCCACGCCACTTCTGCATCCACGGTTATCCGCCTTTTGTTTGCCAGTACGACGACACCGCAAGGGTGTCCGACGCAACCGGGTTGCAATGGCTGGACGTGTCGTGCAGACATTTGCCGTCACTGCCTGTGGCAACACTTCAAACCTACCATCGGCGAGGCTCGGCAGACGGTGGTGAGACCCGGTGACACCCCGCACCTAACTAACTAGGTTTACTCTGTGTGGGGCGTTGGGCTGAAAGGGTGAACGATGGATCTGGAGTGGTCACCGTCCGACCTCGCGTTCCGTGACGAGGTGCGCGCGTTCCTCGAGGAGAAACTCACCCCGGATCTGCGGCGCGCCGGACGGCTGATGACGAGCGTCTACGCCGACCACGAGGCCAGCATGGAGTGGCAGCAGATCCTGCACGAGAGGGGCTGGGCGGCCCCGGCATGGCCGGTTGCGCACGGCGGTTGCGACTGGAGCCTGACCCAGCACTACATCTTCAGCAGGGAGTCGACACTGGCCGGCGCCCCGACGCTGTCGCCGATGGGCATCAAGATGGTCGCCCACGCCATCATCGGGTTCGGCACCGAGGAGCAGAAGAACTTCTTCCTTCCCCGCATCCTCACCGGCGAGGTGTTTTTCTGCCAGGGCTACTCAGAGCCCGAGGCGGGCTCCGATCTGGCCGCGCTGTCGATGGCTGCCCGCGATGACGGCGATGACCTGGTGTGCACAGGCAGCAAGATCTGGACCACGCATGCGCGCGAGGCGAATTGGATGTTCGCCCTCGTGCGCACCACGCGCAGCGAGAAGAAGCAGCGTGGCATCACGTTCGTGTTGATCGACCTGGCCTCGCCGGGCATCGAGATCCGCCCCCTGGTGATGACCTCGGGCGAAGAGGTGCAGAACCAGGTCTTCTTCGACGAGGTGCGCGTGCCCAAGACGAACGTCATCGGCGACATCGATGACGGCTGGACGGTCGCGAAGTACCTGTTGGAGTTCGAACGCGGCGGCGGGTCGTCGGCGCCGGCCCTGCAGGTGATGGCCGAGGAGGTCGCCTCGGCGGCAGCCGAACAGCCCGGACCTGACGGCGGGCGGCTGCTCGACGACCCGACTTTCGCCCGCAAGCTCGCCGATGCCCGGATCCGCACAGAGGTGCTGGAGATCCTCGAGTACCAGGTCCTCGCCGTCGTCGCCGCCGGCGGTAATCCCGGGGCCAAGTCGTCGATGCTCAAGGTCCTCGGCACCGAGCTCAGCCAGACGATCACCGAGCTCGCGATGGAGGCCGCGGGACCACGGGGCCGGGTCTATCAGCCGCATGCGACCTGCCCCGGCGGTCAAATCGCGGACTTCGAGCCGCCCGCAGGGCACTACGTGAGCGGCCAAGCGTGGCAGGCGGTGGCGCCGCTGCGGTACTTCAACGACCGCGCCGGCTCCATCTACGCCGGCAGCAACGAGATTCAGCGCAACATCCTGGCCAAGGCGGCACTGGGGCTTTAGGGGACTGCAGATGGACTTCACACTCAACGACGAGCAGGAACTGCTCCGCGGCGGCCTGACGCGATTCCTCGCCACGCGCTACGACCTGGAGAAGAGCCGCGCGGCGGCCAAGACCGGAACCGGCTGGCAACCGGAGATCTGGCGCGCATTCGCCGAGGACCTCGGCATCCTCGGTGCGACGCTGCCCGAGGACTGCGGCGGCATCGGCGGCGGTCCGGTCGAGATGATGATCATCGCCGAGGCGCTGGGCCACGCACTGGTGGTGGAACCGTACGTCGACACCGCCGTCGTGGCCGCGGGACTGCTGCGCCGCGCGGGCGGTGCGGTCGGAACCGCGCTGCTCGACGGAATCGTCTCCGGGTGCACCCTTGTCACGCTGGCCGCCACGGAGCCGACGTCGGGTGAGAACTGGCAGGACGTGTCGACCGTCGCCGAGCGCGACGGCGATCGGTGGGTGCTCACGGGATCGAAGATCGTGTCAGCGAGCACGCCGCTCGCCGGCCATGTGCTGGTCACCGCCCGCACCTCCGGAGATCGGTGCGACGCCGAGGGCATCTCGCTGTTCGTCGTCGATATGGCTGCGGCGACAACGGATCTGGTGATGCATCACTATCGCACCATCGACGACCGGCGAGCGTCGGACATCACGCTGGACGGTCTGCGGCTGCCCGGGACCGCCCTGCTCGGCGGCGAGGGCACGGCCTGGCCCTCGATCGCCCGGGCCCGCGACGAGGGCGCGGCCGCGGTGTGCGCCGAAGCGGTCGGCGCCATGCGCAAGGTGCTCGCCGACACCGTCGAGTACTGCAAGCAGCGCCAGCAGTTCGGTCAACCCATCGGCAGCTTCCAGGTGCTGCAGCACCGCATGGTCGACATGTACATGGAGGTCGAACAGTCCGCAGCCGCGGTGTATCTCGCGATCCTTCGACTCGACGCCGGCGACGCCACGCGGGCACGCGCGGTGTCGGCGGCCAAGGCGACCGTCGGCCGGGCAGCGCGCTTCGTGGGACAGCAGGCGGTCCAGCTGCACGGCGGCATGGGCATGACGGAGGAACTGGCCATCGGCCACTACTTCAAGCGGCTGACCGCGCTGCAGTTCGAATTCGGCTCGACCGACCACCACATCGGCCGCTACGCGGCGTTGACCCGCGCGTAGGTCAGGAGCCG
This sequence comes from Mycolicibacterium psychrotolerans, assembly GCF_010729305.1. NCBI lineage: Bacteria > Bacillati > Actinomycetota > Actinomycetes > Mycobacteriales > Mycobacteriaceae > Mycobacterium > Mycolicibacterium psychrotolerans. The sequence continues at coordinate 4,761,676 of NZ_AP022574.1, forward strand.
CGGGCGACGATGACGGGCATCCGCGCCGACTGCACCACCTGCGAGCCCACCGACCCGAGCAGCATGCCGGCGAACCCGCCACGGCCGTGGCTGCCCACGACCAGCAGCTGGGCCTTGGCGGCCTCTTCGAGAAGCCGGCGCGCAGGCTGGTCGCGGCGGACCACACGGCGCACCGTGACGTCGGGGTAGCGCTCCTGCCAGCCGGCGAGACGCTCGGCCAGCAGCAGGTCCTCCTCGGGCTGAACCTCGATCCACGCCTCGTCGGGCAGTTCGTATCCGGCATCGCTCCAGGTGTGCACCGCAACCAGGTCGACACCGCGGCGCGATGCCTCGTCGAACGCGATCGCGGTGGCATGCTCGCTGGCGGGCGACCCGTCCACCCCGACGACCACGGGCGCCTGCGCGGGATGCGGAATCAACGGATCCTCGTCGTGGATCACCGCGACGGGGCACCGCGCATGCTGGACGAGGCCGGAACTCACCGAGCCCAGCAGCCGCCGTTCCCACTTCCCGAGTCCCCGGCTGCCGACCACGATCATGTCGGCGTCCTTGCTGAGATCGGCCAGTGTCGGGACGGCCTGTCCGGACACGATCTTCTGGTTGACGCAGAACAGGTCGTCGCCGGCTGCCGCCGTGGCGACGCCGACCGCGTCGGTGAGCACCTCCCGCGCCGCCTTCTGCTCGTCCTCGAGATAGGCGGGCGGCAGCGGAACCTGGATCCAGGACTGCATGGCCGCGCCGGGCAGCACGTGGACGAGCGTCAGCGGAACACGACGGCTGGCGGCGTCACGGGCCGCCCAGTCGACCGCGACGCGCGACGCCGCGGAACCGTCGACCCCGACGACGATGCCCAGTGGTGCGGGTTGAGTGGACATGGGATGCGTCTCCTCACCTGACCGGCGGCGTCCGTGTCGTGGACGCCACCTCGTATCTCGACGCTAACGCCGACGACGTCGCAGGTCCGGAGGCGTGGGTCACCGTGGGGTGGGACGAAAGTCCTTGGTTGCGCGGTCAGTTCCGGTGCAGATCCACCACGAGCGGGCGGTGATCGGAGATCGCCACCGCCGGTGTCCGGCAGGCCCGCGCCTGCAGCCCGGGATCGTCGGTGAGGACGTGGTCGAGCTGCTGGGTGGGGATGTCGGCGGGGAACGTCGCGGCGGCCGCCAGCGGACGCAGTCCCGAGTAGCGGCGCGCGGCCGCGGGCGACATGTTCAGATCACCGGTGACGACCCGCGGCCACGGCAGTCCGCGGACGTCGCGCAGCAGCTGCCGCAGCTGGTAGCGGTTCCAGCCGGGCACGAACGACAGGTGCGTGTTGACCACGGTCAGGTCGCCGAGCGGGGTGTCGAAATGGCCGATCACCGCGGCGCGGGGTTCCTCGTCGATGACCTGAACGCGGCCGGGTGCGCGCAGGTACATCGGGAACCGGAACGGGATGCGGGGCAACCGCACCACCTGCCAGTTCTTCGCCGGGAACCGTGACAGCAGCGCGACGCCGTAGGCCGCGGTCCCGGGCTGCTCCTCTCCGGTGGCCGCCATCCACGTGGCTCCCGGCGTGCCGGCGATCGCCGCGACGAAGCGGTGACTGCGCGCGCCCATGGCTTCGGCGGCCAGTGCCGTCAGATCTGCCAACCCGGAGCGCTCCTGAACTGAATCCACCTCCTGAAGTGCCAGGATGTCGGCATCCAGACCCGCAACGGTGTCGGCGAAGCGGTCCAGATCCACCCCGGCGCCCACGGTGCGCCCGTGCAGGATGTTGAAGGTCACCAACTTCATGGGTAACCCACTACCCACCCTGCAGTCGAAACCCACGGTGGTGTGAATGAATCACGATGAACTGCGCGAGGCGCTGCGGCGTGCCGCGTCGGCATTCAAGGCCGACGGCCCGGACTTCGCGCTGGCCGGCAGCTACGCGCTCTGGGCGCACGGAGCGCCCGAGCCGTTGCACGATGTCGACTTCGTCGTGGCCGAACCGGACGTCGAAGCCGCCGCGCGCACGCTGTCCAAGGCCGGCTTCGACATCAGGCGACCGCCGGAGGACTGGTTGTTCAAGGCCGCACTCAGCGTCGACGGCCCCGTCGTCGTCGATGTGCTGCATCAGATCAACCGCGTGCCGGTCGACCCGGCGATGATCGCCGACGCGGTCACGCTGGACGTGCTCGCCCTGTCGATGCCGGTGCTGACGCCCACTCAGGTGATGCTCCAGAAGCTGCGGTCACTGCACGAACACCACTGCGATTTCGCGCCCCTGATCCTCGTGGTCCGCGCGGTACGTGAGCAGCTCGACTGGTCGGCTCTGCGCGACGGGACCGCCGAGAATCCCTTCGCCGCAACGTTCCTGGATTTGTGCACGCGTCTGGACATCGCCGAGCAGTGAACGTGTGGGCGGCCTATCGCCGCAACTGACGCGGGCGCCCGTCAGCTGACGTCGGGAAGCGTTGCACCAGTCGATGATTCGGCGTACTGGCGCATGAGCCTCAGTGCGGTCGCCCGATCCAGCTGCGGATCCCGCGCGACGATGCGGTAGCCGAGGTAGTCCTCCATCGCCATCAGCGTCATCGCGATGTCCCGCGCGGGCGCGGACAGCGCGAACGCTCCCGCCGCGGCGCCGGAGTCCAGCAGATCGGCGTAGAGACCGACCTGCCGGTGATAGATGCCCTGGACGTCGCGGCGTTGGTCGAGTTCGAACCCCGCGGCCAGCACCGCCCGCCAGATCGCCCGCCATTCCGCGTCGTCGGCGCCCGTCGGCAGTCCGGCGGCGATGGTCATCGCCAGTTGCGTGGCCGGATCGTCGGTCTGCTCGCCGATGCGGCGGCGGTCGTCGTAGAAGCGCACGTCGGAGCGCAGCGCCAGTTCGGACAGCAGCTGCGCCATGTCCCGAAAGTAGTACCGCACCGCATTCGTGGTCAGTCCGATCTCCGCCGCGACGTCGGCGAGCTTGAGTGCGGCCAGATCGTGGCGTTCGATCAGCGCGATCGCCGCGTCCATGATGTCGCGGCGTCGTTGCTCCTGGGTGTTGGGCCGCCCCACGGTGTCCTCACCTCCTGCGCTCCTGATCCGCGCCGAACCGATTCTGCTCCTCCCCTTGCGCGGCGCCGCACACGGGCGCATAGTTCTTTTCCATTACGGAAAAAAACGGAAACGAGCGCAGCATGCGGGCCAGAGATCTGGGCATCGTCATCGGGGACCACCCCACCGGAGCCGCCAACGCGATCACCGACGTTCCCGGCGTGCGCGTCGGACACACCACATTGGACGCCGAGGGCCCGCCGGCCGTGCACACCGGCGTGACCGTCGTCATCCCGCACGACGACATCTGGACCGAGCCCGTGTTCGCCGGCTCCCACCGCCTCAACGGCAGCGGTGAGTTGACCGGGCTGGAGTGGATCCGGGAGTCCGGCGAACTGACCACACCCATCGGCCTGACCAACACCCACAGCGTCGGCGTCGTCCGCGACGAGCTGGTGGCCGCACAGATGCGCGCCCGCGGTGAGGGTCTGTACTGGTCGCTGCCGGTGGTGGGGGAAACCTACGACGGCCTGCTCAACGACATCAACGGATTCCACGTCCGGCCCGAACATGTCCGCTGCGCGCTGGCGGACGCCTCGGCCGCACCGCCCGCCGAGGGCAATGTCGGCGGCGGCACCGGCATGATCTGCCACGGCTTCAAGGGCGGCATCGGCACCTCGTCGCGCACCACCGAGACCACCCTCGGTCGCTACACCGTGGGAGTACTGGTGCAGGCCAACCATGGTCGTCGGGAACGGTTGCGCATCAACGGAATCGGAGTCGGGGAAGCGATCGGCCCCTCGGCGGTGCCGCTGCCCGACCTGCCCGACCGCTACCAGCCGGGGTCGGGATCGATCATCGTGATCGTCGCGACCGACGCCCCGCTGCTCCCCCACCAGTGCACGCGGCTGGCGCAGCGTTCCGCACTGGCGGTGAGCCGGCTCGGCGGCGCCGGTGAGCAGTACAACGGCGACCTGATGCTCGCCTTCTCGACGGGCAACCGCGGGATACCGCCCTACGCGTGGGACGAGGACGCCGGCACGGCGTACCCCGAGGTGGCGTTGCGCATGGTCGCGCCGCAACTGATGACACGGCTCTTCGATCTGACGATCGAATCCACGGAAGAGGCCATCGTCAACGCGATGGTGGCCGCCACGACCATGACCGGCCGCAACGGCTTCACCGCCCACGCTCTCGACCACGCCCTGCTCTGCCAAGCACTTTCGACCCCTCGACTGCAGGAGACCACATGACCACCTCCACGACACCGCGAACCCGGCGTCTCACCGGGCATCTGGGGCCCGTCGGCATCGTGTTCATGGTCGTGGCCGCGGCCGCACCGCTGACCGTGATCGGCGGCAACATGCCGCTGGCGATGGGGCTCGGCAACGGCGCAGGCGCGCCCGTCGGCTTCGTCATCGCTGCGCTGGTGCTGCTGGTCTTCAGCATCGGCTTCGTCACGATGACCCCCCATGTCCCCGAGGCAGGCGCCTTCTTCTCCTATGTCACCGTCGGTCTCGGCGAGCGGATGGGCAAGGGCATCGCGGTGGTCGCGCTGATCGCCTACACCGCGATCCAGATCGGCATCTACGGCTACATCGGCTGGGCGATCGCCGACACCGTCGCGCACTATCACGGCCCGCAGATCCCCTGGCCCGTCTACTCCTTCGCGGTACTGGCCATCGTCGCCGTCCTGGGCTACCGGCACATCGAGCTGAGCGCCAAAGTGCTTGGCGTGGCGCTGGCCCTCGAGATCGGCATCGTGGTCGTCCTCGACGTGGTGATGGTCGCCCGGCCCGGTCCGGCCGGCGTCACGTTCGCGTCCTTCGACCCGGCGGTGTTCACCCAGGGCACGATCGGGATCGCCATCCTGTTCGCGCTGACCGGCTTCATCGGGTTCGAGGCCACCGCGGTGTTCCGCGACGAGGCGCGCGATCCGGAGCGGACCATTCCGCGCGCCACCTATGCCGCGGTGATCATCATCGGCGCCTTCTACGCGATCACCGTGTGGGCGTTCGTCGTTGCCCTCGGCCCCGACCAGGTGACCGGGGTGGCGCAGCAGACCCTGGCCGGGAACGGCAACATGCTGCTCGACACCACCGGCGACACGCTGGGCACGGTCGGCCGGGACATCGTCAACGTGCTGCTGCTCACGAGCCTGTTCGCCTGCGTGCTGTCGTTCCACAACGTGATCGCCCGCTATCAGTTCGTGCTCGCCGGCAAGGGATTGCTGCCCGCCCGCCTCGCCGCGGTGCACGACGACCACCTCTCGCCGTCGTTCTCCTCGGTCGTCCAGACCGTCACGGCCGCAGTGATCGTCGGCATTCTGGCCATCCTCGGCATCGACCCGTTGGTCGGGGTCTTCGGCTCGATGGCCGGTGTCGCCACCGTCGGCATGGTGGTGCTGATGCTCACCACCTCGATCGCGGTGCTGGTGTTCTTCCTGCGCCGCCGCGACCGCGCGGCCGGTGGTCTGTGGGCGACGCGCATCGCGCCGGCGCTGGCCGTGCTGGGGCTGCTGGCCAGCCTGTGGCTGGTGTTATCGAACTTCACGTTGGTCACCGGTGGCAGCGCGACACTGAGCACGGTGCTGGCCGCGATTCCGTTCGCGGGCTTGATCGTCGGGTTCCTGGCCTGGCGGCCGTCGCGGTCGTTGGCGCCACCGGCCTGAGGTTCGCGCCGGCAGGACTCGAGTCGTCGAAAGACCTGCGGACGCCGGGTCGGAGGGGGATCGTCAAGGGCATGCGATCCACCGAGCTTGCCAACGCCTTCTGGGACGACGTCTGGAACGCGCACGCCCCCGACGCAGTCGATCAGTTGATGGCCGACGACGTCGTCGTCGAGGCAGGCGGCCGGCAGATCGTCGGGAGAGACGGCGTCAAGAGCTGGGTGAAGCAGTTCCTCGACCACGTGGACGATCTGCACGTGGACACCATCGAGACCTTCGGCGACGAGAGCGGCACCCGCGTCACGTCCCGCTGGCTGTTGACGGGGACCAACAACGGCATCCTCGGCACCGAACCCGACCACAAGCCTGTCGCGATGACCGGAACCGCGGTGTGGACGGTCGACAACGGGAAACTGCAGCACGGCTGGATCGAGCAGGCCTCGTTCGAGCTCTACCACTCGCTTCTCGAGCAGTAGCCGACTAAGCCGCGGCCGGGGCTTTCGCGCCGCGGGCGCGATGCGCATCGGTGAAGCGGTGCTTCTTGGGGTTCTTCTGCGGGTCGACCTTCCCGGCGCTGCCGGTTTCCCGGACCGGCGAATTCTGCTCGCTGACGGGCTCATTCGCCGTCTCGGTCGGGGTTTCCGAGGCTCTCGGATGAAGGCGGAAGCGGTGGGGCTTGCCGGCCGGCGGGTCGGTCTCGGACTCCTGCGGCGTCGCCGACGGAACGTCGGGCTGAGGAACATCTGCCTGAGAAGGCGGTTCCTCCCCCGGATTCGCGGGGCCCGCAACGACCGTAGCGTCAGCGACAGCGGGCTCGCTCACTGCCGGGTCGACGTCGTGTGGGGTGATCGGGTCGGCGTCCACGAGTGAGTGCCGAACCGCAGCGAGGAGATCGCGCAACGGATGCGGGCGCGTGTTCGATGGTGCCGGCGTCGCTTCCGCAGCGGCCAGGGTCTCGGCGGTCACCGACTGCTCCTGCGCCTGCTGCGCAGTGAAGGGCAACGGCGGCAGCGGTGGCAGCCAGAAGTTCCATTCGTCGCGTCCCAACTGCACAAGCGCGTTCCAGCTGTCCCTTGCGACATTGCTCAGACCCTCACCGAAAGGCAGCGGGCCCCACAGCCAGTTGGCGGAATTGACCACGAGGCTCTCGACGATTCGTTCACCGAAGTTGTAGAAGATCATGATCTGCGGCGAAAGCCAGCCCACCCACGGGACCCAGCCGACCGCATACGTGCCGAGTTCGAACCCGTACCGAACCCACGGCTCGATGGCGTGATACGTGTTGATGATCGCGTCTTCGAACTCGTTGGGCGTGGGGGTCGGCCCGGGAAGCTGCGGCGTGGGGAACGGCTGCCCCAAGCTCGGCGGGATGATGAACTTGCCCAGGTCCAAGCTCAACAATGCCCCCAGGACATTGGTGGTCTGTTCCGCCAACGGCTGCTGCAGCGCCGCCTCCTGCACCGCAGTCGGCGACGTCGCTGCCGCCAGGTGAAGCGACCGGTCCACCGGCCGTGAGGGATTCGCGGAGGTGGGCGCGATCGCGATGGCGCCGACGCTGACCAGTGCGATGCCACTCGTCGACATCCACTTCCCGAAAGTGCTCATCACGACGTCCTCTCCACCCCACGGGTCGGGACCAGCCCGGCCGTCATGGACTTAGCGTAGGCCGGTCAGATTGTCCCCAAGCCATATCGGGAAACCCCGAAACATCACATCGTCGGCGCCCGATCGGTGTGATGCCGCGCGTCGAGCACCATCAGCGCAACAGACAGCGACGTCATCGACTCTGCGTCGTCGAGGTCGACTTCGAGAACCGTTGCGATGCGGGCCAGGCGCTTGTACAGCGCGGGGCGACTGATGTGCAAGCGCGCGGCCAGCGCAGCCTTGTTGCCCGCGAGGCTCAGGTACTCGCGGAGAAGGTCGATGTCTTCGGCCACTGCACGGTCGAGCAGCGGCCTCAGTTCGGTTTCGGCGAACCGCTGCACCCGCGGATCGTCGCGCAGCAGCGTCATCAAACCGCGCAGCCGGACGTCGGAGGCGCGGAAGTACGGTCGCGACTGATCCCGCATCGCGAGTGCCACCTCCGCGACGTGGCCGGCCTCACCCAGGCCCCCGATGGCATCGATGAGGTCGTCCGCGGGGGCGCTGGCCGCGAACACGGAGCGGCGAACTCCGTCGAGCCGCAGCATGGTGTTCCGCAACCGCTCCCCCAGCTCCGTCAATGCCTTGTCCGCGCTGCCGCGGCCGTTGTTCAACGCCAGCAGCGCGGCGATCTCGCCCTCGTGACGATGGGTGAACAGGCCGGTGTGGCCGGCGGCGTTGGCGGTGTGGGCGACGGCGTCCAGCAGCGTCACGGTGCGACGCTGCGCCGCAAGCGGATCGGCCGCCACCGAGGCGTACTCGACGCGCACCACCACTGGGAAATACCGGGTCGCTTTCCGCAGTCCGAGCGCGTGTGCGCGAGCGGCCGCCTCCCGTTCGTCGGCGAGTCTGCCCTGTAGGACGTCGTCGATCAGACCGCTCTGCGCCTGCTGGTGCAGGCCGTTGCGGCTGCGTTCGATCATCCGGTGCAGCGCCAGAGCGGCCGACGCCCGCTCGAGCACCATGATCGCCCGAGCGCGGTCGCGAGGCGCGGCCGGGACCATCAGACGGCCCCACTCCTCCCCGCGCGGGCCGACCAGCGTCACCGCCCACTGCTCGGCCCCGCCGGTGCGGGTGGGGCTCTTCCTCGACCGCCGCTCCCAGTCGTCGAGTAACGCCGAAGCCGTTGCGGCGCTGGCGGACACCGCGACCGCCTGGTGGTTGAGGTCTTCGAGGACCACGGGATCCTCGAGGATGCGAGCGGCCGCGTCGACGATGGCCCCCACGGACGCACGCTTCATGCTCAGCTCGGTGAACGTCTCGTGTACCCGGCGGTCGAAGGCCACCTCGTCGTACTGTTCGGACACGATGCGGCGGTGAACGGTTTCGGTGACGTCGACGAACTTGATCTGCCGGCGCAAGACGACGAGGGCGAGGTCGAGTTGTCGCGCGAGCGTGCTCAACGAGTCCGGAACCGACGTCAACGCGGTTCCGAGTTCGACCACCACTCCGAGCGCGCCTGCGTCCGCAAGTCCCTGAAGAAAGCGCCGCGGATCGCGGCCGAGTCCGACGCCGGTCGTCAGCACGAGCTCACCGCCCTGCAGCAGCGACGACAGATCGGCGACCTCCGCGACGTGCAACCAGCGAACCGGCTCCGACCAGTGGCTCGCGTTGAGGATCTCGGGATTGCCGCGCTGTATGACGGGCAGGTCGATCACCTCGCCCACGGTGACAGGCATTGACACAGTGTAAACGCTGGTCCGCATTTGCTTACACAGTGCATCTGGCGGTGGCGTCGCGGGCGCGCGAGGCTGGTCCTATGGCTGCGCAGATTTCCCATTGGGTCGATGACGAGGTTTTTGCCGGGAGTAGTGGTGCTTTGGCGCCGGTGACGAATCCGGCGACGGGGGTGGTGACCGGGCAGGTGGCGTTGGCGTCGGTCGATGATGCCCGTCGGGTGATCGATGCCGCCGCCGCAGCGTTCCCGGCCTGGCGCGACACCTCGCTGACCAAACGCACCCAGGTCCTGTTCCGGTTCCGCGAACTGCTCAACGAGCGCAAGGGTGAGCTCGCCGAGATCATCACCAGCGAGCACGGCAAGGTCGTCTCCGACGCCCTGGGCGAAGTGAGCCGCGGCCAGGAAGTCGTCGAGTTCGCCTGCGGCATCCCGCACCTGCTCAAGGGCGGCTACACCGAGAACGCCTCCACCAAAGTCGACGTCTACTCCCTGCGCCAACCCCTGGGCCCGGTCGGCATCATCTCCCCGTTCAACTTCCCCGCCATGGTCCCGATGTGGTTCTTCCCCATCGCCATCGCCTGCGGCAACACCGTGGTCCTCAAACCCAGCGAGAAAGACCCCTCGGCCTCGCTGTGGATCGCCAACCTGTGGAAAGAAGCCGGCCTGCCCGCCGGGGTGTTCAACGTCCTACACGGCGACAAAACCGCCGTCGACGAACTGCTCACCAACCCCAAAATCAAGAGTGTGTCCTTTGTCGGATCCACCCCGATCGCCCAGTACGTCTACGCCACCGGCACCGCCGCCGGCAAACGCGTCCAAGCCCTGGGCGGGGCCAAGAACCACGCCGTGATCCTGCCCGACGCCGACCTCGACCTGGCCGCCGACGCCATGGTCAACGCCGGGTTCGGCTCCGCCGGGGAACGCTGCATGGCCATCAGCGCGGCCGTCGCGGTCGGCCCCATCGCCGATGACCTGGTCGCCAAAATCGCCGAACGCGCCGCCACCATCACCACCGGCGACGGCACCACCGACGCCGACATGGGACCCCTGGTCACCGCCGCGCACCGCGACAAAGTCGCCGGCTACATCGACGCCGGCGAAACCGCCGGCGCCAAAGTCGTCCTCGACGGCCGCCAGGTCACCCCAAACGGTCAAGCAGACGGGTTCTGGCTGGGCCCCACCCTGCTCGACAACGTCACCCCCGACATGAGCGTCTACACCGACGAAATCTTCGGCCCCGTCCTGTCCGTGCTACGCGTGGACACCTACGACCAAGCCCTCGAGCTGATCAATTCGAACCCCTACGGCAACGGCACCGCCATCTTCACCAACGACGGCGGCGCGGCCCGCCGCTTCCAAAACGAAGTCGAAGTCGGCATGGTCGGCATCAACGTCCCCATCCCCGTCCCCATGGCCTACTACAGCTTCGGCGGCTGGAAAGCCTCCCTCTTCGGCGACAGCCACGCCCACGGCATCGACGGCGTCAACTTCTTCACCCGCCAAAAAGCCATCACCGCCCGCTGGCTCGACCCCAGCTCGCGCGCTACTGGCGGCATCAACCTCGGCTTCCCCACCAACTGATTCATCCCGCGAGCGCGCGTGTCTGTACGCGACACACCGACGTCAGACGTACATTCGCGCGCGCTCGTCGCCATCGAGAGCGCAGGAACTACACGATGACAACGACTTTGAGCAGCCTGCCGACCGGCGAGAACCTCGACACCGCGATCGCCCGCGGCCGGCGCGCCTACGAGTTGGACCGTCAGCACGTCTTCCATTCGTGGTCGGCGCAGGCACAGATCAACCCGATGACGGTGCTCGCCGCCAAGGGTTCCTACCTGTGGGACGGCGACGGCAACAGGCTGCTCGACTTCTCCTCGCAGCTGGTGAACACCAACATCGGCCATCAGCACCCGAAAGTCGTTGCCGCCATTGCCGAGCAGGCCGCGACGCTGTGCACCGTCGCGCCGCAGCACGTCAACGATGTGCGCTCGGAAGCCGCCCGGCTGATCGCAGAGCGCACCCCGGGCGACCTCAACCGGATCTTCTTCACCAACGGCGGCGCCGACGCCGTCGAGCACGCGGTCCGGATGGCCCGGCTGCACACCGGCCGCTACAAGGTGCTGTCGCGGTACCGCTCGTATCACGGCGGCACGGACACCGCGATCAACCTGACGGGCGATCCGCGTCGCTGGCCGAACGACTACGCCAGCAGCGGCGTCGTGCACTTCCACGGTCCGTTCCTCTACCGGTCGGCGTTCGACGCCGAGACCGAGGAGCAGGAGACGCAGCGGGCACTCGAGCATCTCGAGCGGCTGATCCAGATGGAAGGCCCGAACTCGTTCGCGGCGATCATCCTCGAATCCGTGCCCGGCACCGCGGGCATCATGGTGCCGCCGCCGGGATACATGGCGGGTGTGCGCGAGATCTGTGACCGCTACGGCATCGTGTTCATCGCGGACGAGGTGATGGCCGGCTTCGGCCGGACCGGAAAGTGGTTCGCGATCGACAACTTCGACGTCGTCCCGGATCTGATCACCTTCGCCAAGGGCGTGACGTCGGGCTACGTGCCGCTCGGCGGCGTGGCGATCAATGACGCGATCTACGCCACCTTCGCCGACCGTGCGTATCCGGGTGGACTGACGTACTCGGGGCACCCGCTGGCGACCGCGTGCGCGGTGGCCACCATCAATGCGATGGAAGACGAGGGCATGGTCGGCAACGCCGCGCGCATCGGTGCCGACGTGCTCGGTCCGGGCCTCCGCGAGCTGGCAGCCCGGCACCGCAGTGTCGGCGAAGTCCGCGGACTCGGCGTGTTCTGGGCGATCGAGCTGGTGGCCGATCCTCAGACCCGCGAACCGTTGGCGCCCTACGGCGGGAGCAGCCCGGCGATGGCGGCGGTGCTGGCGGCGTGCAAGTCCGGTGGTCTGCTACCGTTCGCGAACTTCAACCGCATCCACGCGGTGCCGCCGTGCAACGTCACCGACGACGAAGTGGCAGAAGGCCTTCGGATTCTGGACGCCGCGCTCGATGTCGCGGACCAGCACGTGGGCTGACGTCAGTGCACGGACGACGGCGATCCGATCACCGCGAGCAACTGCAGCTTCTCGTAGCTTTCGCTGCCGGGCTCTGCGGTGTAGACGAGCAGCGAGTGCGACTGGACGGGATCCATCAGCACTTGGCAGTTGAGCTCGATACGGCCGACTTCGGGATGCTCGTAGCGCTTGACCTCTCGCGGGTCTGATGCCGACCACGTGCTCGCTCAAGAGGCCGCGGAACTCGTCGCTCCGTGCGGTGAGCGTGTCCGCCAGACGAGCGGCCTTCGAGCCCGGCCCGCGCCGCCCCAGAACTTCGCGGAGCCCCGAGGTGTACATGCGCGGATAGAACTCGTGGTCCTCGGGCGGATGAAGCTGCCGAGCGTCCGGGTCGGTGAACCAGCGATAACCGATGCTGCGTGATGCGCCGGTGTGGCGGCTCAGGTCGCCGACAAGCGCGACACCGAGGGGTGTCTGGCGCAGGGTCTCCCCCAACTCGGTGACGATCTCCGCCGGGGTGTCGGTCAATCGGTCGAAGATTCGGAGCATCCCGGGGCTGATGTGGTCACTGCCCCGGCGTGGCCCCGACCAGCCTGCTCGCGGCGCGTCCGGAGGTGGGACGGGCGAACGACACCCACAGTGTGCGAATCATCCGCCGGCTCTCCTCGCGAGGCCTGCTCGTAGGGAGTGTCGACAGCGCTCCGCTCGCCGCGCTGATGGCGGCTACGTCCACCACGGACGGCGAGTTCTTCGGGCCGCAGTGGCCGGGCAGCGCGGGCGGTCCGCCCGGCTTGCACAGACCCTGGAAACCACTGCGCGACAACGCCGACGCCCGCCGAATGTGGACGGTATCGGAGGAGCTCAGCGGGGTCGCCTTCCCGTGAGTCCGGCAGGAACCTGGGGCCTTGAGGGGCCGCCGCGAGATACGCGAACGTCGTCAGACGTTGACGAACGGATCGAAGAACGAGACGTCGATGCGATCAGGCACCCGTTTACGGGCATGGAACACCGGAATGTTGCCCAGCGGCGTCGCGAACGCGAACGTCTTGACGTCGCGCGACGGCGTCGGCATGACGGACTGAACGGTTCCGAACCGACTGTCTCCCAACAACATCACGTTGAACACCGATCCGACCGGCGGTACATCGCTCCGCCCAGTGCCGGCGACACCGTCGGTGACATCGGTGACCAGAACGGCCTCGCTACGGATGCCGAACAGGTCGTGCTGGGTGAAGACGGTCGCGTCGACGCTGCCGATCCGCGCTCCCGTCGCGTCGTAGACGTCGAACTGTTGGTAGCCCTGGTACTGCACCTCCCTGGGCGGCAGGCCGTTGATGCCGCTGGGCCTCAAGGGCGTGACGGGAACGAGAGTCAATCCGTGGGAGACCGACAGCGGACGCGTCGACGGCGGTTCCGACGCGTCGATGAATGTCCGGGGACTCGTCTGGACCGATCCCGAGTTCACCTGCTCGACGGTGACGACGTCGCCGGTCGACGACGGCAGCGACGAGTAGAGCACGTAGTCGGTGTCGGCGCCGGCATAGACGGCGTTGAACACCGAACCGACAGGCGGGATCTGGCCCGCACCCGTGCCGACGTCGCCTTCGTCGTCGGCCGTCACGAGGATCGCCTGCGTGTACGTGCCGAGAACGTCGGAGGTGGTGGTGAACACCCCCTCGAAGCTTCCGACCTGCGTCCCGGTCGGGTCGTAGACCGCGAACACCTGATGCCCCTGGACCGATGTCCACAGTGGGAGCACCCCGCTTGTCGCAGTGATGGTTTCGCCGAGCGGGTCGGCCGGCGCGATGCTGTAGCCGTTGGTGAGCCGGATGGGTCTGTCGTCGACGGTGTGGTCGGCGATGCCCTTGGCGCCGTCGAACGTACTGCGCAGAGGCATGTTCCCGAACGGCGTCACCAACGCCAGTGAGATGACGTTCCCTGAGGGCGAAGGCATGTCGGAATACGCCCATCCGACGGGGCCGAACCCGAATGTGGCGATCAAGGAGCCGACCGGGGGCACCTGGCCGGCGGCGGTCCCGACATCGGTCCCGTCGTTGGCGGTGACGAGCAGCGCGGTGTAGTTGTAGCCGTTGCCCCGGCTCACCAGCGCGTCGAAGTCCCCGACGGAGTTCTTCGTACGTGGATCGACGACGTCGAAGCGCTGCGTGCCCTGCACCAGGCTCGGCGCACCGGGCAGATACGCCCACTGCCCGTAGAACGAGGTGACCTCCTCGGTGGAACTGGGCACCAGGCTGTAGCCGTTGAGTTTCAGTCTCGGCGGCGCCGCGGTGGGACTGGGCGGAGCGAAGTTGAGGATCGATGCCGACACCGCCACCGCGATCTCCAGGGCAGAGGTGAGCGCGAGGCTGACCACACCGGACGGAACCGTGTCGCGCGGCGCCCTTGCGATGGCGCGCTGCGGCAACGGACTTTGGGTGACGGAGACGGTCGACGTCCGCGGGGTGGCCGAATCGGAATCAGGCTGCGTCGCAACCGAGGCTGAGTCTGGCCCGGTCAGCGAACGGCGCTCCTGCGCGGCTTGCCGGCGCTCTTCACGGGCCTGGATCTTCGCGGAATGCTGTTGCCGCACACGGTCGATCGACGACGGTTCCTCTGGCGCCCGGGTACTTGTGCGCGACACGGAACGGGCCAGGCGCGTCTCCGTCTTCTTCGCGGGTTTGGTGCGTGCCTGGCTGCCGGGCGTCGGGTCGCTTGCGGCGGACTGAGACGGGCGGTATCCGACTCAGGGGCCGCCGAGGCCACTCCGCACGGCGTCAGGATCGCTGCCCCCACCCCGATGAAGACCGCCAGCGCCCCCACCCGACCGACACTCTAAGCGTTCATCGCCGACGACCAGCCTTTCCCCGGAGCGACATCGTATTACCCGCGGGCGGGTCCGGTATGCGAACCATCTTTGTCGGTGGTCGAATGTATGTTCGAAGTATGTCGGGGACGGATCTGCAGGCCGCGGTCGCGGCGGTGGTGGATGCCGTCGACGCTCTGGCCGGCTGCGACTCGGACCTGGCCACCGGCACCGAGCTGGTCGAGGTGCTCGACGAGCTGGAAACCGTGTGGTGCCGGCTCCCCGCGCTGCGCCACCGGCTGCTGGCCCGGCTGCAGACCGAGACCACCCCGCAGCAGATGGGCGCCAAGAACTGGAAAGACGTGCTCGCGATCCGGTGGCGCATCACCACCGCCGAGGCACACCGCCGCCTGTCCGACGCCGCCCTGCTCGCGCCGCGCCAACCGGTGACCGGGCCGCCGCTGCCGCCGGTCCTGCATGCCACCTCGGTCGCCCAGGCCCAGGGGTTGATCAACGCCGAGCATGTCGAGGTGATCCGCAAAGCCGTCGACAAACTCCCCGGCTTCGTCGACACCACCACCCGCGAGCAGTTCGAGGTCGACCTGGTCCGCACCGCGGTCGGGGCCGGACCCACAGACGTCGAGAACGCCGCCGACCTGACGTTGTTCCTGCTCGATCAGGACGGCCCCGAACCCGATGACACCGAGCGTGCCCGCACACGTGGGGTGACCAAGGGCAAGCAGCGCCGCGATGCCATGACCGACCTGGCCGCCCGGTTGACGCCCGAGGCGTGGGCGGTGTTCGAGGTCCTGTTCGCCAAATACGCCGCCCCAGGCATGTGCAACCCCGACGACCCCGAACCGTGCATCTCGGGCACCCCCACCCAGGCCCAGATCGACAACGATCACCGCAGCCTGGCCCAACGCCAACACGACGCG
Organism: Mycolicibacterium psychrotolerans; assembly: GCF_010729305.1. NCBI lineage: Bacteria > Bacillati > Actinomycetota > Actinomycetes > Mycobacteriales > Mycobacteriaceae > Mycobacterium > Mycolicibacterium psychrotolerans. Next base: position 4,777,448 of record NZ_AP022574.1, read on the forward strand.
CTACTCGCCATCGGCCGCATCGCCCTGATGAGCGGCGAGGTGGGTCACTTGAACGGGTTACCGGTGGCGGTGATCATCCGCACACCCTGCAAGACCTCGAATCCCGCGCCGGGATCGGCGTCACCGGCGGCGGCACCCGCCTGCCCATCAAAGACGTCATCCGGATGGCCGGACACGCCAACCATTATCTGGCGGTGTTCGACCAAGCGACCGGGTCGGCGCTGGATTTGTTCCGCAGCCGCCGGGTCGCCACCCCGGCGCAGCGGATCATGCTCATCGCCCGCGACGGGGGCTGCACCAAACCGTGCTGCACCGTCGGCGCCTACGGCGCCCAGGTCCATCATGTGACCGCCGACTGGGCTGACGGCGGCAACACCAACATCAACGACCTCGGCCTGGCCTGCCCACCCGATAACCGCAGCGTGGGCCCCGGCGGCTGGACCACCGCGATGAACACCCGCACCGAAGTCGAATGGACCCCACCACCGGACCTCGACACCGGCCAAACACGCATCAACACCTACCACCGCCCCGAAGCCCTCCTACGCCCACCCGACGAACCCGACAACACCGCTGCGCCAAGCGAATCCACCGACGGGAACGACATCGCCGAGCCCGAACCCAGCGCGGCCACCACCAACGACCACGCCGACGAACCCGGCGGACCCGCACCACCCGACAACCAAGCGGCCTGAAAGCCGCCCGAACATGACGAAAATCGTTCGGTGAACGATTCACGCGTAGCCGGGATGGCGCCTCTCCCACAAGGCAGGTTGCTCTGCGCGGCGCTCGCGCGCGAGGCCGCACTCGGAACCGAGCATTATCGTGGACCCGCCAACACAGTCGTAGCGTTCCCACGGCTCTCCTCCACGGACGAACTCCAGCCACAACCTCTTGATGGGAGCAACCGCCCCCACCCGGGGATGAAATGGATGATTGCGCCGGAAACGCATCGGGAGTCAAACCGTGGACTCATGATCGCAGCGTGCTGTTCTTATACGCGGCTCCCCGTTTAAAGCACGCCATGCTGAAAGATCGCGACATCATCGCGCTCCTCGCGGGGACGTCGAATACGCCACCCGCTACAACGGTTCTGAACTGCTCGCGCGTCGAGTCCGACGAGCGCATCCAGCAGCCCGAAACACCGAGCGGCGGAGCCGCGCATCTGCGATGAAAAGCACAACGCGGCGCGCTGTCCCGCCTTTGAACACGGGGTCACGGGGCACATAGAACCCGCTCAACGCCGAGACGTTGTCTGCGCCGCGACAGTACCCCCGCCGCACCGGAACGCAGGGGTGGAAACGAGAGCGCGATTGTGCTTGTTCTCAGATCTGTTGGGGCATCGGTCGCGGTAGCCGCCTTCGGACGCGGACACCTGGCGCCGCCCTCAGCCCCCATGAGTGATCTCCGCCCACCACGTCGAGCGGGATGTCGTGGGCCATTCGCTCGTTATGTGACAGCAGTCACACTAGGTTGGAATCATGGATGCGACCCCCAGCCGCAAGAAGGTCATCGCCGTCGTGCTCGCCGGTGGTGAGGGCAAGCGACTGATGCCACTGACCGCTGACCGGGCGAAGCCCGCCGTGCCCTTCGGCGGCATCTACCGTCTCATCGACTTCGCCCTGAGCAACGTCGTGAACTCCGGCTACCTCAAGGTGGTCGTGCTGACGCAGTACAAGAGCCACAGCCTCGACCGTCACGTCACCACGACGTGGCGGATGTCGACGCTGTTGGGTAACTACGTCACACCGGTGCCGGCCCAGCAACGGGTCGGCAAGCGGTGGTATCTCGGAAGTGCAGACGCCATCTTCCAGTCGCTGAATCTGCTCAACGACGAGGACCCCGACATCGTCGTGGTGGTGGGCGCCGACCACGTCTACCGGATGGACTTCGCTCAAATGGTGCAGCAGCATGTGGAAAGCGGGGCCGGTTGCACGGTGGCCGCCATCCGGCAACGGATCGAATTGGCCGATCAATTCGGCGTAATCGACATCGACCCGGAATCGCCCCAACGGATTCGGGCCTTCCTGGAGAAGCCGACCGATCCCCAAGGGCTGCCCGATGCACCGCACGAGGTGCTCGCCTCCATGGGCAACTACGTCTTCAGCGCCGACGCGCTACGCGACGCCGTCACCCGTGACGCAGCCGCGGAGACGTCCGACCACGACATGGGCGGTGACATCGTGCCATGGTTCGTCGACCGCTCGGAGTCGGCGGTCTACGACTACAAGGACAACGACGTACCGGGGTCCTTCCCGCGTGACCGCGGCTACTGGCGCGACGTCGGGACGATGCAGTCCTACTACGACGCCCACATGGACCTCGTGGCACCGCTGCCGGAGTTCAACCTGTACAACTCCGCATGGCCCATCTTCACCAGCTACGGCGCCCTGCCCCCGGCCAAGCTGGTCGAGGGCGAGTCCGGCACGCCGATCGCCGCGCACAACTCGATTCTCTCGCCCGGTGTAGTGATCACCGGCGGCACGGTCAACGAATCAGTGCTCTCGCCGTCGTGCCGCGTCGGATCCGGGGCGGAAGTGTCGGGTTCGGTGCTGCTGAACGGCGTCACTGTCGGCGCGGGAGCGGTCGTCCGCAATGCGATCATCGACAAGAACGTTGAGGTGCCTGCGGGGGCTGAGATCGGCGTCGACCCACAGGCCGACGAGGCCCGCGGCTTCGTCGTTCAGGACGGTCTCACCGTGCTTCACAAAGGTCAGAAGGTGTCCGGACCGTGAGCGCCTCGGTTGAGCCGTGTTCACCGCGGTGGCGACGGGCCATGCGCGCACATGCCGTGACGACAGATGGTCCAGCCAAAAGCCCTGCCGGTTAACGAAAGAACCTGCCTTGTACCTTGTCAAGGCCCGTTCCCTCTCGTGGAGTCAAGGCGGCGAGCCTGTTGAGCCGCTTGCTGTCCGCATTGGCCGGAGCCGCGTGGACCTGCACCGCCCGACAATCAAGCGGCCTGACCGCCGCCCCGGCTCTGCGAAGGTTCGGGCGAGTGGCTTATCCGTAGGCGGGATAGCGCCTCTCCCACAAGGCGAGTTGCTCTGCGCGGTGCTCGCGCGCGACCCTGCACTCGGAACCGAGCAGCATCGTGGACCCGCCAACACGGTCGTAGCGTTCCCAGGGGTCTCCCCCACGGGTGAACTCCAGCCACAGATCCTGCACGACGTCCGACATGTGACGCGCCGCCTCGTCGGTACCGGCAAGCGATGGTGCAGCCTCGAGGTTGCCGAAGAGCAAGGGCAGGCACGAATCGTGACAAGCGCCCAATTCGGCACGCGGAGAGGGCCATTGCAATTCATAACGAAACACTGCGTTGCCATGCGCTGCGTGTGCGCGGACGAACTGCTCGGTCGGCGCGGTGAAGTGATAGTCGGTGACCATCGCGCCGGCGACATCGCGAAGGCTTTGGCGGTCCGCGCGGTACGTCGCAACCACCACGTCGGCGTCGTGGGTTTCCCCGGCCAGGGCCTGCGCCCTGTCTCGTACGTACTGTTCGGTGAAGACGTCCTCGCCGAGCGGCGCGTCGAAGATCCGCCATTCGTCGCGCGTCGTCCCGGCGAGTACAGGGATCGCCGGCATCGGCCGCGTCCGCGCGACCACCAAAGGGTGCTCCGCGATGACGTCGCCGTCGACGCAGGGATGGAAAGGGCCCTGCGGCGGCACGAATCCGCTGTCGATACCACGTTGTGCGGCAAGGATGTCCGCGACGTCCGGGTCTTCGGCGCGCATCAGGGTACCGAGTTGTGCGGCCACGGCCGACGCAGCCGCTTCCGAGCGAACCCGCTCCAGGCCACCGCTCTGCAGGATCGCGCGGTCGAATAGCTCGCACCCGCCGGCGAGCAGCGCCGCTATCGCGATCGCACCGGAGGATTGCCCCGCCACCGTGATCGCGCCGGGGTCACCGCCGAAAGCGCCGATCTGCTCGCGCACCCATTGCAGAGCGGACTTCTGGTCGCGCACGGTCAGGTTGGTGGACTCGGCCCCATGCCAATCGGGTGCGTACAGCGAACCGAGCACCCCGAGCCTGAAGTTCACAGTCACCACCACGATGTCGCCGCGCCTCGCGAGTCGCGATCCGTCGAGCAGCGGAGCGGACCCGTGCCCCTGCGCCTGTCCGCCGCCGTGCAGGAACACCAGCACGGGTCGCCGGCTGTCGTCGGCCGCGGGCGTCCAGATGTTGAGCGTCAGGCAGTCTTCGCTCATCGTCAGCCCGCGTTTGGCCAGCCGCTCGGGTGAGATGTCCTGCGGAGGGATCGGCCCGAACGCGACCGCCTCACGCACACCGACCCAGCTCGGCGCGGGCTGCGTTGGGCGCCAACGGCGCTCACCGGTGGGCGCCGCCGCGTACGGCACACCACGGAAGACGACGACATCCCCGCGCCCGTCGCCGCGCAGCGTTCCATACGAGGTGTGCGCGACGGCGGTCACGGGCGCTCGGTCAGGGGGTACGCCGTCGCCATGTCACCGTCGAGTATCCGCGTCAGGAAGTCCCGGCCCTTGAAGCTCACCACCTCCACGCGGAGCCCGCTACCCGGCTCGCGCAGGAACGCCACCCCGGCACCCGTGCGCTCCAACTCCCAGCCCTCCTCCTGCAACCGCGCGACGTCGTCGCGCCACCGCTGGGCGTAGTAGCCGACGTGATGCATGCCGCCGAGCCTCGGTTCGGCGAAGATCGAGTCAGCGGCGGCGACGACCTCGATCAGCTCCAGGTACGGCGGACCCGACGCCGAGAATGCGATGCGCACCGTCTGGTCATCAGCGGATCCGTCCGGACGGGTGAATCCGCTGCGCATCTCGAACGGTGGCGACCACGTGATCTGCATGGCCCCGGCCAGCGTCTGCATGGCACCCACAAGATCGGGAACGAGGTGGCCCAGGTGGTAGACGTTGTCGAAGGCCGACGCGGCGAGCGTTCCCAATGTCGGGTCCATGTCAGATCCTGTACCTGCGGCGGATGGCGTCGAATCGTGCGTGCAGTTGCCCGGTCCGCTCCTCGGGGGTGGCGCGCCGAGTGTCGCCCGGCAGCACCGAGTCCACGTCGGCGGCGGCTACCACGGTGATACGAACCTCGGGAAGCTGCCGACTCCCGATGACGCGCATGGTGAGATAGCCCTCGCTGAAGCGTTGGGTGTCGATCCAGTTGTGCACGCCGGGATCGTTGTGTGCCAATACCATTCGCACGTGGCCGTCCGAGTCGATCGCCGATCTGCTCGGGGTGTAGCTGACCGGCCGGTACAGGTAATCCATGCTGTTCCAGAACGCGCCCATGTTCGTCAGCATCCAGAACTCCCCGTCGTCGGCGAACTCGAGAATCAACGCGTCATCCGGCCCGAGACGCCACGGCATCGTGACGATGAGCCGGCCGCGGCGCGCATCGCGTTGCTCCGCCGCGCCGGCGAAGCGCGCACCGGGAAATACGTTGCGCTCGGGCTCGCCGAAGAGCGAGCCGATCTCCAGCTCGCGGTCCGGCCAGTCGGTCATCACCCCGGTGAGGAAATCGCCTGCCCACTGCATCGACGCGATCAGATCCTGCGGTGTCGGCATGGGGCGTGGCTCCCGCATGTCGATGCGCTCGATGCTGAACTGTGCCGAGCGCTCCGACCAGGAGTCGAAACCCTGCCGCATGAACAGCTTCCGCGAGCCCGGAGTGGTCGGCAGCCAATTCGGCTCGCGCCGTTTCCCACCGATGTAGAGGACGAAGCTCCCATCGGGCTCGGTCACCAGGTCGTCGCCGGTGAGGTTCGCCTCGGGGGTGTCGCCGAAGGGCTCGTGCAGGTTCGGGTGGTCGGCGCCGTAGTACACGTCCTTCTCGGGTCGCGGCCCTTGGACGGTGAAGTTGATGAAGCGCGCGGTGCCGCGGTCGCCCGCGATCCGGTAGGTCGATGCACCGTCGATCCACGCCTGCAGATAGACGAAGTCGGCGTTGTCGCCGCCGAGCTTGCGGGCCGGCCCGCAGAACGGATGGATCATCGGATAACGGGTGTTCTTGGTCTCCAGGGCGAGATCGTAGGCCTGACCGAGGTTCTGCATCAGGTAGCGGAAGGCGTCGGCGCGCTGCAGAGCATTCGCCGGCGAGGTGTCCTTGAACGCGAGATCCCCTGCCGCCTTGAGCCGGTCGCAGAACTTGTGCCATGCCGCGCCCAGCGCCACGTCCTCGTCGCTGTCACCGAATGCCATCAGCCCCTCGTCTCGATGTCGATGCCGAAACGTTCGCGGTAAGGGGCGAATTCGTCGTGCAGGTGCTGCACGGGAACCGGGAGGACTTCGGTGGTGTAGGTGACCTTGCCGTACCGGTCGCTGCGATGGGTGACGAGGTAGTCGCGCATCGCCTTCTCGGCGTTTGCCGGCAACGGTGCTCCGGCGAAGTCGTAGAAGCCGCCGATCGTGGTGACCGGGTCGGCGACGAAGTCGCCATAGCGGACGTGGTGGATACGTGGATCGTCCACGAGCGGGTCGGTGAGGTAGGCATGGAAGTTGGCACGTGATCCCTCGATCGTGGCTTCAGCGTACTGAACCCAGTCCAGCGTCCCGGCCAAGCTTTCGTTGATCTGCCCGAAGGCCACGATCTGCGATGCGAGCACCTGCACGGGGTCGCGATGCACCCAGACGATGCGCGCGTCGGGGTAAGTGTCGAAGAGCGCTTGCAGGCGTCGACCGTGGAAGCCCTTGAGCACCCACCGCTTCGGCGATCGGGTGTACTGAATGTGCTGCAGCATCATGCGGTGCAGGACGTACTGCGCGTGATGGTCTTGCGGAAAGTTCTGGATGACCACGGGAACACGCCACCACGCGCTCGGGTTCGTGGCACGGAAGTCGAAGGCCCACGTGCGTTCACATTCGGGTAGTCCGTCGCCGAGGAGATCGTTGTAGGGGTGGCTGACGATCCACGGCGGAATGCGATGGAGGATATCGCCCCAGTCGGCATCAGCCCGCGCCCGGCGCGGATCGTCGTCACCGGCCGGACCGGGCGGCGGCGAGGGATACATCACTTCCCAGAACCGCAAGGCCCGTGAATCCCCGTCCTCGGCGAGCAGCGCATGCAGCAGTGTCGTGCCCGACCGGGGCTCGCCGGTGGCGAAGAGCGGAGCCGAGATCTGTTCTGCCGCAAGCGGTAGGCGTGCGTGGTCCGCCATGAAGTGCAGCCGGCTCGTCAGCAGTCCGTTGACCGTGTGTGCGGCTGCCCGCGAACTCGTGTCATCGAGTTCTGCGCCGTTCAGCCTGTCGACGACCAGCGCGACGCGCGTGGGCAGCGTGTCGTCACCGAAGTCGTTGTGCCCTGCCGACTCCCGCGCGTCGGCGATGAGGACGTCGGCGTCCAGCCTCGTCATGACACTCTCCCGGTGAGCTGCAGCAGTGCGTCCTCGACCTCCCGGGTCTTGCGCGGGGATTCGGCCGCGTATGCCTGACCGGCCATCCCGCTGTAGTCGAGCACCGACACGACCCGGGCACCGGCCGCACCGAAGTCGGCGATCTGCGCGGCGACCTGTTTGGGAGTGCCATGCGGAACGACGGACAGGATCGCGGCCGGGTCCACTTGCTCGAAGAGCCGGAGAAGCCTGTCGCGGGTCAGCACGCGTGGGTCGATGTCCTGGATGCCGCGCCAGTGCTCCCCCATCGGATGCCGGTGACCGGCGGCTGCCAGTGCGTCGGCGGTCAGCTGCAGCACCAGCGACTTCACCAGCGGGCGCCGCATGATCTCGCTGAGCTCGTCGGGTTCGCCGATGAGGCAGACCACCATCTTCGCCGGCGTGATCGCGTCCGGGTCTCGCCCGGCCTGCTCGGCCGCCGCCCGGATGCGGGCCAGCTGGCTCGCGTAGGTTTCCGGGCCGGCGCTGCCCGTCGGCCACCAGCCGTCGCCGAGTTCACCGACCAGGGCCAGCATGCGGGCACCGTTGGCGCCGATCCAGATCGGTGGCGGGCCGGTGGGGTGCGGCTCGGTGTCCAGCCGGGCGTGCGCGAGCGTGAAGTACCGTCCGGCGAAGTCGATCGGCCCGTCGGCGTCCCACAGCAGCCGGATCAGGCGCACCGCCTCGGCGAACCGGCTCACCGTGCCCTGGTGGTCGAAGCCGTACGGAGCCAGGTTCTCGCGCTCGCCGGCACCGAGCCCGAGGATGAACCGGCCGCCGGAGAGATGGCTCAGCGTCAGGGCGGACTGGGCCAGCATCACCGGGTGACGACGGACGGTGTCGATGACGCTGGTGGCGAGCCGGGTGCGAGCCGTGCGAGCCGCGACCGCACCGGCAAGGGTGAGCGCGTCCAGATAGCGGTGTGGCGATGGCGAGGTCTCCGCGAGATCGGTGAACTCGGGCGTCCAGATCGAATCCGGCCAGAAGCTCACCAGGTGATCGGGCATCCACAGCGAGTGGTAGCGGCCGTCGTCCAGGGCGTCCAGCCCGCTGAGGTCGAGCGGCAGCGTCGTCCGGAAGAACGCGGCCAGCTCCAGGGGCATGCCAAGGAAGCTACCGGCCGACAGCGGCTACGTCAGGAGATTGCTGAGCGAATGCTCAGCATGTGGATCTGGCTGCTACTCCGATGAGCGGAAATAGGGTTCTACCGTGCCACTGAGTTTGACGACCATGGGGTTTCCGCGGCGATCCTTGGCTGTGGGGACGTCGACCCGCACCCAACCCTCGTCCACGTCGTATTCGTGAACGTTGTTCTTTTCGACGCCATTGAAGCGGACACCCACATCGCGGCGGAGCACCTCTTCGTCATAGAAGGGGCTGCGCGGGTCGATGGAGAGGTGATTCGGTGGAACGTCTGTGGTCTGATCCTCGGACATGACGGCTTTCGTTGAATGTGTTCTCGGGCTAGGTCTTCTCGAACCTACGCGAGCCCGCGATCGTGCTGTCGTCAGACCTCTTCGAAGTGGAGCTAAGGGGATTCGAACCCCTGACCCCCACACTGCCAGTGTGGTGCGCTACCAACTGCGCCATAGCCCCTGATGTCGTGCTCATCGAAGCTACACCACCAGCCCGGGCCGTTCAAAATCGCAGGTCACGGGCATTCACCTCCGGCTTCCGGACCCAGCGGTCGGGCTTCGGTGCGCTCCTGAGCCACCCGCGGCCGGGTTTCCGGCGCGAACACCCAGCCGATGCAGGCCACGCCCAGGATGACCCCGCTGACCAGGAACGCCCATCCGAACGATGTGTACTGCGCGATGAGCCCTACCAGCAAGGATCCGCCGATCGATCCGAAGTCCGCCATCATCTGGAACGTCGCGATCGCCGTGCCGCCGCGCGACTTGCTGCCCACCACGTCGGCGACGGCGGCCTGCTGCGGCGACACGAACACCCCGGTCGCCGCGCCCGCGACGTAGGCCGCGGCCAGGAACACCGGCAGCGAGGTCGTGAAGCCGACCAAGGCCGTCGAGAGCGCCGCCAGACTCAGCCCGGCGATCAACAACTTGCGCCGCCCCAGTCGGTCGGACAGATATCCGCTCGGGATGACCACCGAGATGTTGCCCACGGCGAACGCCGTCAACGCCACCCCGGCCGCACCCGGCCCCCGGCCGAGCACCTCCACGACGAACAACGGCACCAGCGCGATCCGCAGACCGTACGACGCCCATCCGGTCGCGAAGTTCGACAACAGTGCCGCCCGATACGCCGGATGCCGAAAGACCGCACGGAACGGCACGGGCGCGTCCACGTCGTCGTCGGATCTCCCCACCACCGTGGAATGCCGCAGGCTGACGAACACCACCGTCGCCGCCACCAGCAGCGCCGCCCCGTAGATCAGGAACGGCGCCGAGAGACCGAAGCCGGCGGTGAGGCTGCCCAGGATCGGCCCGCCGACCGAGCCGACCATGAATCCCGACGAGAACAGTCCCGCAACCCGGCCTCGCGCATCGGCCGGGGAGATGCGAATCATCAGCCCCAGCGACGACACCGTGAACATCGCCGAGCCGACCCCGCCGAGAGACCGGAAAATCAGCAGCTGCCAATACGTTTGGGCAAAGGCGCAGGCCGCGGTCGACACCGCGACGATCAGCAGCCCGCTGATGTAGACACGCCGCTCCCCCAGCCGCTGCACGAGCAGACCCGCCGGCGGCGCACCGACCAGACGCATCACCGCGAACGCCGTGATGACGAACGTCGCCGCGCTGATGCTTACTCCGAAGTGCCGGGCGTACTGCGGCAGCACCGGAGCCACCACGCCGTAGCCCAGCGCCACCACCACGTTGGCAGCGACGAGCACCCACACCTCGCGGGGCAGCCGCGGCTTGGTCGCTTCCCGACAGTCGCCGTCGGCGACCGAACTCACGAAATGACCGCCGACACCACTTCCCGGGCAGCTTCCTGCACCTCGGCGAGATGCTCGGGGCCGCGGAAGGATTCGGCGTAGATCTTGTACACGTCCTCGGTGCCCGACGGCCGCGCGGCGAACCACGCGTTCTCCGTCGTCACCTTCAACCCGCCCAGGGCCGCGCCGTTGCCCGGCGCGGTGGTCAGCTTCGCGGTGATCGGCTCGCCCGCCAGTTCGGTGGCGCTGACCTGCTCCGGCGAGAGCTTCGCCAGCCGCGCCTTCTGCTCGCGGTTGGCGGGTGCGTCGATGCGGGCATAGGTCGGCGCGCCGTACTTGTCGGCCAGTTCGGCGTACCGCTGCGACGGCGTCGATCCCGTCACCGCGAGAATCTCCGAGGCCAGCAGCGCCAGGATGATGCCGTCCTTGTCGGTGGTCCACACCGAACCGTCGCGACGCAGGAACGACGCCCCGGCACTCTCCTCGCCACCGAAACCGATTGTGCCGCCGACCAACCCGTCGACGAACCACTTGAAGCCCACCGGCACCTCGAGCAGCTTGCGCCCCAACCCGCCGACCACCCGGTCGATGATCGACGAGCTCACCGCCGTCTTGCCGACCGCCGTCTCCGCGGCCCACTCCGGCCGGTGGGTGAACAGGTACTCGATCGCGACCGCGAGATAGTGGTTCGGATTGAGCAGCCCCGCATCGGGAGTGACGATGCCGTGCCGGTCGGAGTCGGCGTCGTTGCCGGTCGCGATCTGGTAGGACTCCCGGTTGGCGATCAGGGACGCCATCGCGTTCGGCGAGCTGCAGTCCATCCGGATCTTGCCGTCGGTGTCGAGCGTCATGAACCGCCACGTCGCGTCGACGAGCGGATTCACCACGGTGAGATCCAGGTTGTGCCGTTCGGCGATCGCCCCCCAGTAGTCGACGCTGGCCCCGCCGAGCGGGTCGGCGCCGATGCGGATGCCTTCGGCGGCGATCGCGTGGATGTCGACGACGTTGGGCAGGTCGGCGACATAGGCGTCCAGATAGTCGTGACGCTGGGTGCCGTTCATCGCACGCGCCAACGGGACGCGCTTGACCCCGCGCAGGCCGTCGCGCAGCAGTTCGTTGGCCCGCGCGGCGATCACCGTCGTCGCGTCGGAGTCGGCCGGGCCGCCGTTGGGCGGGTTGTACTTGAACCCGCCGTCGCGCGGGGGGTTGTGCGACGGGGTCACGACGATGCCGTCGGCCAGCGCCGTGTCGCGACCGCGGTTGTACGACAGGATCGCGTGACTCACCGCCGGCGTCGGGGTGTACCGGCCGGCCGAGTCGATCATCGTGACGACGTCGTTGGCGGCCAGCACCTCCACGGCCGACACCCACGCCGGTTCGGAGAGGGCATGGGTGTCCCTGCCGATGAACAGCGGACCGGTGGTGCCCTGCGCAGCCCGGTACTCGACGATGGCCTGCGTTATGGCCAGGATGTGCGCTTCGTTGAACGCCGCGTCGAGGCTGGATCCGCGGTGGCCCGAGGTGCCGAACGCGACCTGCTGGTCGACGTCGTCCGGGTCGGGCGTCACGGTGTAGTAGGACGTCACCACCGAAGCGATGTCGATGAGGTCTTCGGGTTGCGCCGGCTTACCGGCACGGGGGTTCGCCGCCATGGGTTCGATTCTGCCCCGTGAGCCGCCCCCGCAGAACACTGGACGCGTGATCAGTCGGCATACTTTCCGCCATGTCCATCGACGCCCGCGAGATGGCGGCTGTGTTCGTCGGCGGCGCCCTCGGCAGCCTGGCGAGAGCCGGGGTGGCAGAACTCGCCGCGCCCGATCCGGCCCGATGGCCGTGGCCGACCTTTGCCGTCAACATCGTCGGCGCCCTGCTGCTCGGCTACTTCACCACCCGTCTTCTGGAACGTCTACCGTTGTCGAGCTATCGGCGCCCTCTACTGGGGACCGGGTTGTGCGGCGGCCTGACCACGTTCTCAACCATGCAGGTGGAGACGTTGCGAATGATCGAGCACCACCACTACGGCCTGGCGATCGGGTACACCGTGGCCAGCCTCGTGGCGGGGCTCTTAGCGGTCCATGTCGCGACCGCGTTGGTGCGGCGCGCCCGGGTGCGCGCATGAGCGGGATGCTGTGGTCCGGCGTCGCTGTGATGGGCGGCCTTGGGGCAATGGCGCGCTTCGTCATCGACCGCGGTGTGGCCAAGCGGGTCGCCCGTCCGTCCCCGTTCGGCACTCTGACGGTGAATCTCACCGGCGCCGCGCTGTTGGGATTTCTGAGCGGCCTCACGCTGAGCCACCCGACGGCGCTGCTGGTGAGCACCGGGTTCGTCGGCGCCTACACGACCTTCTCGACGTGGATGTTCGAGACGCACCGGTTGGCCGAAGAGCGGGAGTACCTTCCCGCGACGGCCAACATCGTGGTCAGTGTCCTCGCAGGGGTCACCGCAGCGGCGGTGGGCCAGTGGATTGCGCACGGCGTGTCATGACGGGCCTCACCGACACTCTGAAACTGACCGTCCACTTCGCGGAGCGGGAACGCACCGACGGCAGATACCTCGCCGACGCCCTGCTCGACCTCTATGCCGATCGCGGCGTGGCGACGAGCATCATGCTGCGGGGCATCAGCAGCTTCGGTCCGCGCAACATCGTGCGCAGCGACGAATCCCTCAGCCTGTCCGAAGACCTGCCGGTGGTGGTCTCGGCGGTCGATGCCCCCGGCGTGATCGATGCCGTCGTCGACGAGGTCGTAGCACTGACCGGGCGGGGGCTGATCACTCTGGAACGGGCACGCGCTGTCAGCGGCGCACTGCCCGACCTCGACCACACGGTCAAGCTGACGGTGTATCTCGGTCGCCAGCAGCGGGCCGGTCGCCTGGCTGGATACCAGGCCGCGTGCGAGATCTTCCGCCGGCACGGTTTCGCGAGCGCGACGACGTTGCTGGGGGTGGATGGCACCGTCTCGGGCCAACGCAGGCGTGCGCGCTTCTTCAGCCGCAACGGCGACGTGCCGACGATGGTCGCCGCGATCGGGACCCCGGCGCAGGCAGTGGCCTGCCGTGACGAACTGGTCGAGACACTCGATGATCCGTTACTGACTCTCGAGCGCGCGCAATTGTGCAAACGCGATGGGCGGGTACTCGAACGACCGGATCAAACGACCGGCGCAATGCCCGCGTTCCAGAAGCTCACCGTCGTCACGTCCGAGGACAGCCGCTATCGCGGCATCGCCATTCACCGCGCACTCGTGCGCAGATTGCGTGATTCCCGAGCGGTCAGCGGCGCGACTGTGCTGCGCGGCCTGTGGGGTTTCCACGGTGACCACGTGCCGCACGGTGACCGCATGTTCCGGCTCGGCCGCTCCGTGCCGGTCACCACGATCGTCGTCGACACTCCAGAGGCGATCTCCCGCTGCTTCGCCATCGTCGACGAACTCACCGACGGGCACGGGTTGGTGCTCTGCGAGACGGTGCCGGCGGTCCTCGCCGTCGACCATGAGAACCGGCGGGGCGACCTCCACCTGTAGCCAGGTTGGCCTGGCCCGGACGCGAGTACTCGCCTGGCGCGCGGAACTTCAGCGGCGCTTCGAGGAACGAGATCGCCAGCACCATGCCCAGCCACACGAACGTCGCCGCGGCAGCGACGGCAGAACCAGCGTGCACGCCCGCAGCCTACGGTGGCAGGGTGGGGTGATGGACCGCGTCGCCGAACTGCAGCGCTGGGAGGATGCCGGCGCGGTATGGCGGGTGCTCGCCCGCTCGGATGATTCGGTGACGGTCGCCCTGCTGCGTTGCGACGGCGGGGAGGAGGCGGCGCGCTTCACCAGCGGTGATGCGCGGCTGCTGGCCTTCCTCGCCGAGCGGGACAGCAGCGAGGACTGACGGCCTTTCCCGCATTCGGCGCCACGCCGGCAAAGACCGGCGTTACCGTGTCCGCGGGGAGCGCCGCGCCGACTCCGTCGGCTTCGCTCCCGCGATGCTCGGAGAGGACACCGCCGTGGCCACCACACAGCAACTTCCGGCGCAGGTCATCGGGCGGGTCGGCGCACTGGCCGTCGCGCTCGGCATCGGCGTGGCGATCGCCCACCATCCCGGCGTAGCACTTGCCGACGACGACACTTCGACGGCCGCGACGGCGACGTCGACGTCGACGTCGACATCCCGGGCGGCGGACCAGGACGGTCCCTCAGGCGCAGGCACGCTGGCCCGCCCGAACCGGGATCAGGCCGGGACTGACTCCGAACGTGCCGACGTAGCGTTGCGGCCGCGGGCGCGGCTGAGCAGGACGACCGCCGGCGACTTGCCGCGACGGCCTGCCACCCCGGACCCGTCTCCCGCGGTCTGGGCCGTGGCGGGCGCAGCACGGCGCGAACTCGGCATCGACCCGGCCGGCAGCGTGTCGCCGCTGGGCACCGAGCAGCAACTGCAGGCCGAGCAGGTGGCCGCCGAGACCGTCCAGACGCTGCCGGTGAAGGTGATGAAGCGGGTGCTCCGGAAGGCCTGGCTCCGCACCGCCGAACGGGAGTACGACCGTGTCGGCGGTGTCGACGACGAGAACCTCGCCCGCCTCGACAAGGCGGTCAACGAGTATGCGATGGGCGCGGCGTTCCAGCAGCAGCTGCTCGATCCGATGCGGCCCACGGTGGTCGCGCAGGTCGCGCCGCCGCACACCTGGTACGGCACCGAGGTCCCGGGCTCCCGCATCCTCTACGACAACCCGGACACCATCTACCGCTTCACCGCAGTGAACAAGACCTCGACGTATGTACTCACCGGCCGCTTCACCGGCGACATGCCCGCCGACACCACGTTCAGCGTGCTGACCGGCCTGTCGGGCAAGACCTCTGCGGTGCTGAGCGCACGCGATCTGCAGATCGACGACGGGAGGTTCACGATCACGCTCAGCGGCGATCCGGCCGCGCCCGGCGAGGGCGACCACCTGCAGCTGACCGCGGACTCCACGCTGATCGCCGTGCGGAACACGTTGTCGGATTGGAACTCTCAGCCGCCGATGGAGCTGTCGATCGAGCGGGTGTCAGGACCGCGGGACAGCCTGTTCGCACAGCTTGGCGGTTTCGCCATCCCGTTGATCGGCCCGACCGTGAGCAACAGCCGCCTGCTCACCGCGCTGGTGTCGGTGATCCCGCCGATGAAGAACCCGCCCCCGTTCCTGCGCGGCACGCTGACGGCGGTGGTGATGGCGCTGGGCCTGTCCCGCGAGGCCACCTACATCAAGGTCGCCACCACCGATCCGCAGACCGGCGAACGCGTAGCCCCCAACGTGCTGCGCGACCCGTCGCGCAACGCCGAGTTCCTGGCCACCCAGTTGCAGAGTGCCGGCTACTTCGACCTCACCGACAACCAGGCACTCGTCGTCACCGTCGATCCCGGCAACGCCGGATACTTCACGGTGCCCGTCACCGACCTGTGGACGATCAGCGGCGACTACCGCAACGAGCAGACGAGCCTCAACAACGCGCAGGCGTGTCCGAACAAAGACGGGACGTTCACGCTCGTGATCTCGCCGACCGATCCCGGCGTCGAGAACTGGGTGTCGACCGGAGGACTGAACCGCGGCACCCTGTCGCTGCGCTTCCAGGACCTCGACCTCGCGTCACCGAAATCACCGACCGTGCGATCGCTCGTCGTGCCGCTCTCGCAGCTTCTGACAGCGCTCCCCCCCGGCACCGCCGTGATCACCGCGGCGGACCGGGCCGCTCAACTCGCGCGCCGGAAAGCCGGCTACGACGTGCGATTCGCGCCGTTCCCGCAGTGACGGATCCTCACGACTTGGCGTGTGACTTCTTCTTGCCGAACGGCAACACCGACACGATGCCGACCACCAGCGCGCCGACGATCAGCCCGATCACTGCGGATGCAGCGGTGTTGACCAGCCAGGCGAGCACCCCGCCCACGCCGGCGACGTGGTGCACGTACTCCTCGGCGTGGTGGACGAGTCCGTAGGGGGCGTGCCAGCCGAGAGTGTCGGTGCCGACGAGCAGGATGTGGCCGCCCACCCACAGCATCGCGGCGGTGCCGACGACCGACAGGAAACTCAGCAACTTCGGCATCCCGGCCACCAGGCCGCGTCCGATCTTCTTGGCCAGTCCGTTCGACCGCTGCGTCAGGCTCAGCCCGACATCGTCCATCTTCACGATGCCCGCGACCACCCCGTAGACCGCCGCGGTGATCACGATCGCGACGACGAACAGGATGATCAGTCGCGGCCAGAACGACTGATCGGCCACCTCGTTGAGCGCGATCACCATGATCTCGGCCGACAGGATGAAGTCGGTGCGGATGGCACCGGTGACCATGAAGCGTTCGGCGTCCGCTCCTTCCGCCGCTGCGGGAGTGTCGTGGGCCGGGTGCCCGAGGAGTCGGCCGAAGACCTTCTCGGCGCCTTCGTAACAGAGGTAGGTCGCACCCAACATCAGGATCGGGGTCAGTAACCACGGCGCGAACTGGCTGAGCAGCAGGGCCGCCGGGAGGATGAAGACGATCTTGTTGCGCAGAGAGCCGATGGCGATGCGCTTGATGATCGGCAGTTCACGGTCGGCGGTGATGCCGTGCACGTACTGCGGGGTCACCGCGGTGTCGTCGATGACGACCCCCGCGGCCTTGGCCGTCGCCCGGCCCGCGGCCGCGCCCAGGTCGTCCACCGAGGCGGCCGCCAGCTTGGCCAGCGCCGCCACATCGTCGAGGAGGGCGAACAGACCCGCGCTCACCGGACACCCCTGATCGCACCTGCGGTCATGGCCGAAGGGTACCGGGCGGACGTGACCTCGGGTCCGCGGCCACCGGGGTGCCCGGCCGACACGCCGTCGCGGACGTCCCGACACGCGATAATCGATCGTTGTCTGACCTGCGGACATGCTAGTTTGCGCTGAGATGACCACCGGTCGCCACATGCGGGGGCAGCGCGACGCGTCATCGCCAGCAGGGGGTGCGACATGCCGAAGTCCGTCCGTCCGTGGCTCACGGCGGCAGTGGCGATCGCCGGAGTGGGCGCCGTCTCCCTGGCCCCGCTCGAGCCCGCTGCGAAACCCGATGTGCGCGTAGAGAACACGGCCATGCTGGTGGATGAACCGCTCAGCCCGTTCGAGTACTACCCGCAGGTGCTGCAGCGCTCGGTGTCCAACGCCAACGATCTTGTCCGCGAGTATCTGGCCGATCCCCTCCCCGTCGTGCGTGCCATCGCCGACAACCAGAACAAGGCCCTCGCCGACGTCGTCGAGGCGGCCGCCGCGCTCGATCCCGGGGCGTTCGTGCACGCTGTCGTCGCCGCGGTCAGCCAACCCGTCACCGGTCTGGTGAAGGTGGTGGGCAGCGGGGAACCGTTCGAGACGGCGAGCAGCATGCTGGTCCGGTTGGCGCTTCCGGTGGTCAGCGGCGTACTCGCCGCCGGCGCCGCGATGGCCGACGTGGTCAAGGCGTTCGCCGACCTCGACCTCGTCAACGCCGTGAGCGGGCTGCTCAACGTTCCGGGCCGCATCGCCGACGGAATGCTCAACGGTCGCGTCGACGGACAGCACGACGAGTACTTCGGCCTGCTGGGGAAAGTGGTGGAAGCGCCTGTCTCCGAACAGATCTCCGGGCCGGTCGACTACCTGATCCAGTCGCTGCAGGGCATCGGCGACACCATCACCTCCTCGGCGCCGGCCCCGTCGCCGATGGCAGGCCCGGCCGTGCTCCCCGACCTCGGATCGACGACGGTGACCGTGACAGAGCCGGCCGACGATCCCGAGCCGGCCGCCCCGCGGACCACCACGGACGACGACGGGCCGTCCGCACCCGCGAGCGGGACACACCACGCCGACGAGGACCGGCCCGCCGCGTCCGGTGATGCCGACGCGTCGGCGCCGCCCCCGCCCGGCACCGACGACAGCGAGACCGCATCCGGCACGTCGACCGACGATCCGGCCACCGGCGCGGACCGTCCGGACGAGAACACCGGGGCGTCGTCGCCTTCGGCCGCGCCGTCCACACGGGGCGACGACACCGCCGCGCCCTCGGCCTGACGGATCGTCCGGCGTTTCGGGCACACGGCGCTCGGGTACCTGCGGGACACCCTTCGACAGTCAGGTGGCCCATGAAATCCCATCCGAGGACCGCTCTCGCCGTGTTCGGCGGTGCGACCCTGCTCGTGTTCGCCGTGGGTTGCGGCGGCGGTGACGGTGGCGAATCGACCAGCACGTCGAGCACCACCGAGACCAGCGCCACCACCACGGCCCCGACGTCGACCGGCACTTCGCCGTCGATGAGCACGAGCCCGGCTCCGTCCGGCGGCGGAGGCGCGGTTCCCGGCGGACCGACCGGCAGCGGCGGGCCGGGCGGTGGCGGCGGTGCGATCCCCGGCGGACCCACCGGCAGCGGCGGACCCGGCGGCGGCGGCGGAGCGATCCCCGGCGGACCCACCGGCAGCGGCGGACCCGGCGGCGGCAGCGGCTGCCTGCCCGGCGTCGGTTGCGTCTCGGTCCCCTGAGCCGGTCGATGACGTCAGCTCGGCCCGCGGTGCTGTTCGATGTGGACGGCACCCTGGTGGACTCCAACTATCTACACGTCCACGCCTGGATACAGGCCTTCCGCGCCGAAGGCGTGCCCGTGGAGGCGTGGCGGATCCACCGATGCATCGGCATGGACGGCACCACTCTGCTGCACACCCTGGCTGGCGACGCCGATGACGACGGCCGGGAACAGCTGAAGGAGCGGCACAGCGCGTTCTACAAGGAGAGCGCGCACCTGCTCACTCCCCTGCCCGGCGCCCGTGAGCTGTTGCGGCGGGTCGCCGAGCTGGGGCTGCAGGTGGTGCTCGCGACCTCGGCGCCGGAGGACGAGTTGGCGCTGCTGCGCAGGGTTCTCGACTGCGACGACGTGGTGTCGGAGGTCACCTCGTCCCAGGATGTCGACACGGCCAAGCCCAAGCCCGACATCGTGGAGGTGGCGCTCGAGCGGGCCGGCGTGACCAAGACCGGCGCCGTGTTCGTCGGCGACGCGGTGTGGGACTGCGAAGCCGCCCGCCGCGCGGACGTCACCTCGATCGGCGTCCTCAGCGGCGGGGTGTCGCGCGGTGAACTGACCGAGGCGGGCGCGGCAGCGGTGTTCGAGAACGCCGCCGAACTGTTGGCCGAGCTCGACTCGACCCCGATCGGGAAGCTGCTGGCTAGCGGCTGAGCCCGGCGAGCCTGCGCTGCGACGCCAGGCTCTGCACCCGCTGCGGCCACCAGAACCAGCGGCCCAGCATCGCGGCGATCGCCGGCGTCATGAACGAGCGCACGATCAACGTGTCGAACAGCAGCCCGAGCGCGATCGTGGTGCCCACCTGGGCCATCACCGCCAGGTCGCTGAACGCGAACGACGCCATCGTGAAGGCGAAGACCAGGCCGGCCGACGTGACCACCGAGCCGGTGCCCGCCATGGCGCGGATGATGCCCGTCTTCAGGCCGCCCGCTTTCTCCTCTTTGAACCGGGACACCAGCAGCAGGTTGTAGTCCGAACCGACCGCCAGCAGCAGGATCACCGACATCGGCAGCACCATCCAGTGCAACTCGAGGCCGATCAGGTGCTGCCACAGCAGGATCGACAGGCCGAAGGACGCACCGAGCGACAGCAGCACCGTGCCGACGATCACCGCCGCGGCCACCGCGCTGCGGGTGATGATCAACATGATGCAGAAGATCAGCGTGACCGCGGCGATCCCGGCGATCAACAGGTCGTAGTGCGAGCCGTCCTTCATGTCCTTGTATGTGGCGGCGGTGCCGGCGAGATAGACCTTGGCCCCTTCGAGCGGGGTGCCCTTGATCGCCTCCTTGGCCGCCGTCTTGATGGGATCCACGCGGCTGAGACCCTCGATGGTCGCCGGGTCACCCTCGTGGCTGATGATAAAGCGCACCGACTCGCCGTCCGGTGAGATGAACTGGTCGATACCTCGCTTGAAGTCCTTGTTGGAGAACACTTCCGGCGGCAGATAGAACGAGTCGTCGTTGCGGGAGTCGTCGAAGGCGTCACCCATCGCCGACGAGTTCTCCTGCTGGGCCGCCATCTGGTCCTGCATGCTCTTCTGCGACTGGTACATCGTCAGCATCATCGACTTCATCGACCGCATGGTCTCGATCTGGCTGGGCAGCAGTTCGACGAGCTGCGGCATCAGCGTGTCCAGGCGTTCCAGGTCGGGAATCAGGTTGGCGATGTCGTCGGTCATCGTGTTGATGCCGTCGAGGGTGTCGAACACCGAGCGGATCGCCCAGCAGGCCGGGATGTCGTAGCAGTGCGGCTCCCAGTAGAAGTAGCTGCGCAGCGGGCGGATGAAGTCGTCGAAGTCGGCGATGTGGTCCCGCAGTTCGGCGACGTCGACGGCGGTGTTCTTGGTCTTGAGCACCATCTGGTGCGTGGTGTCGCGCATCTGCTGGGTGACGCTGTACATCTTCTGCATCGTGTCGACGGTTTTCTGCATCTCGTCGGCCTGCACGAGCATGTCGGCCATCCGGTCCTGCTGATACTTCTGGTTCAGCTGCGTGAGCGTGCCCTGCATGCTCATCTGGAACGGGATGGTGCTGTGCTTGATCGGCTTGCCGTCCGGACGGGTGATCGTCTGCACGCGCGCGACCCCGGGCACCTTGAAGATGGCCTTCGCGATCTTGTCGATGACGAGGAAGTCCGCCGGGTTGCGCAGGTCGTGGTCGCTCTGCACCATCAGCAGGTCGGGGTTCATCCGCGCGCTGCCGAAGTGGCGGTCGGCCGCGGCGTACCCGACGTTGGCGGGAATGTCGGAGGGCAGGTAGTTCTTCGCGTCGTAGTTCGTCTTGTATCCGGGCAGGGTCACCAGGCCGACCAGTGCCAGCGCCAGCGTCGCGGCGAGCACCGGCCCGGGCCAGCGCACCACCATCGTCCCGATGCGCCGCCAGCCGCGCGAACTGATCGCCCGCTTGGGTTTGAAGGCGCCGAACCGGCCGGCCACTACGACCATCGCGGGGCCCAGGGTCGTCGCCGCCAGCACGGCCACCAGCGTGCCGACCGCACACGGCACGCCGAGCGACTGGAAGTACGGCAGCCGGGTGAAGCTCAGGCACAGCATGGCGCCGGCGATCGTCAGCCCGGACCCGAGGATGACGTGCGCTGTGCCATGGAACATCGTGTAGTACGCCGACACCCGGTCCTCGCCGGCGCCCAGGGCTTCCTGATAGCGGCCGATCGCGAAGATCGCGTAATCGGTTCCGGCGGCGATCACCATCAGGACGAGGAGGTTCACCGCGAAGGTCGACAGGCCGATGATGTCGTTCGTGGCGAGGAGGGCGACGATCCCGCGGGCGGCGCCGAGTTCGATGAACACCATGAACAGGATCAGCAGCATGGTCACGATCGACCGGTAGACGAGCAGCAGCATGATCGCGATGACGCCGATGGTGATGAGTGTGACGCGGAAGATGCTCTTGTCACCGGCGTGGTGCTGGTCGGCGATCAGCGGTGCCGGGCCGGTGACGTAGGTCGTCATCCCGGCCGGGGGCGGTGTGGTGTCGATGATCTCGCGCACCGCCGCGACCGACTCGTTGGCCAGCGGCTCACCCTGGTTGCCGTGCAGATAGATCTGCACGTAGGCGGCCTTGCCGTCGGCGCTCTGGGCGCCGGACGCGGTCAGCGGATCACTCCAGAAATCGGCGACGTGCTGGATGTGGGTGGTGTCGGCCTCGAGTTTGTCGACCAGCGTGTCGTAGAACCGGTGGGCCTCGTCGCCGAGTGGCTGATCCCCCTCGAGCACGATCATGGCAGTGCTGTCGGAGTCGAACTCCTCGAAATTCGCCCCGATCTGTTTCATCGAGACGTAGGCGGGCCCGTCCTTGGCGGCGAGACCGACGGTGCGATCCTCACCGACCTTCTCCAGCGACGGGACGAAGACGTTGGTGGCGATGGTCAGCAGCAGCCAGCCGAGCAGGATGGGCACAGCGAGGACGCGGACTATCCGCGCAACCCCCGTGCGCTCATTTCCCGTCATAAAGTGCCCCCATCAGGCCTGACAGGGCCCATTGCGGGCTCACACGGGAGCCGCTCGCGTACTGCTCCGCGCGTCGAGTGTCATACAACTAGCTAATCAAAGCATCTGCTGTCAATCGAGGCAGACGATACCGTTGACAGCGATTCCTCAGGTCCCCGCGCGGCCGCCGTAACCGACGCGTTCTGGCTCGGCGCAGGCCGCAACCCGGATCGCCGTCGGCTCCGTAGGCTGGACGGATGGCCGGGGAGGAGCGCGCCGGGGTCGAGCTGACCCACCTCGATCAACCGCTGGCGAGCGACGCCGGTGCCACCAAGCGCGATCTCGTCGACTATCTGGACGCCGTCGCCGACCGGATCCTGCCAGTGCTGACCGGGCGGCCGCTGACGGTGCTGCGCGTGTTGCGCGGCCGGGCGCCCTTCATGCAGAAGAACGTGCCGAAGTACACGCCCGACTGGGTGCGCACCGTGGCGATCTGGGCGGAGTCGTCGCACCGCGAGATCCGTTACGCCATCTGCGACGACCGGCGCACCCTGCTGTGGCTGGCCAACCAGCGTGCCGTCGAGTACCACCCGGCCCTGGGCCTGGCCGAGGAGATCTACCGGCCGACGCACCTGATCCTGGACCTCGACCCGCCCACCGGCGAGGATTTCGCCGCGGTGGTCGCCGTCGCCGGGCTGGTACGGCAGGCGCTGCGGGACGCCGGTTTGGCGGGGGCCGTCAAGACCAGCGGATCGCGCGGCCTGCACATCTTCGTGCCGATCGACGACAGCGCCCCGGTCGACGATGTCGCCGCGGCGACGCGCGCACTCGCCGCCCGCGCTGAGGCGCTGGACCCCTCGATCGCCACGACCGCGTTCATCGTCGCCGACCGCGCCGGCAAGGTCTTCGTCGACGCCACGCGCGCCGGCGGGGCGACGGTGGCGGCCGCCTACAGCCCCCGGCTGCGGCCGGGCACGCCGGTGTCGTTCCCCGTCGCCTGGTCGGACCTGGAGCAGGTGACGCCGGCCGACTTCACGGTCAAGACGGCGGTCGCCCTGCTCGACGGGCGCGACCCGTGGGCCGAGGCGATGCCGGCGCCGCAGCGACTGCCCGAGGAGTTGATCGCCCACGGCAGGACCATCCCGGTCGCCCGGGTGTCGGCAATGCACGAGGGCAAGCGACGGGCACGCGCCCGCCGGGGTGACTAGTCGGAGCCTGCAGGCTTCACCGTGACCACGTTGGTGAGGCCGCTGACCGTGAGCACCGACATCAGGATGGGATTGGCGACCACGTCGATGGCGTCGGCATGCTCGAACAGCACGTTGATCGCAGCGCTGTCGAGGTAGTCGACGCTGCTGAGATCGACCTGCAGCGCCGTGCCGTCGACACGGTCGCGCACCGCTGCGCTGATCGCCCCGGTGAACTCGGCGATGTTGCTCAGGTCGAGCTCGCCGACTGCCGTCAGCACCACGGTGCCGTCATCCCGACGGTCGGTGCGCAGCCGCAGCGAAGTCGCCATCATCCAATCCTCGTCTGCATGTGCACCGTGGTGCCGGTCGCCTGGGAGTCGATGGTGACATCCTGCATCAGCGCCCGCATCAGCCCGAGGCCCCGTCCGCGGTGCAGCGCAGGCGCGTCAGCCGGCGCCTTCCAGGTCCCGGTGTCGATGACGGTCACGTGCAGATCGTCGGCGAACGCGGTGGCCTGCAACCGCACCGTCCCGCCCGGGTGGTCGCGGTGGCCGTGTTCGATCGCGTTCGCGAGCGCCTCGCCGGCGGCGATCAACACGTCGAGGGTCTGCTCGGCGCCGACGCCGGCGCTGCCCAGCCAGCCGCGCAGCGCGGTCCGACTGCCCGCCAATTCGGTGACGTCCGCGGGGAATTCGAGTTCGAGCGGCGCGGGCTGACGGTAGAGCAGCAGGGCCACGTCGTCGTCGTAGCCGCCATCCGGCGTCAGCCGCGCCATGATCACGTCGGCCAGTTCGTCGAGCGCGGTCGCCCGGTTCTCTCCGACGACGCCGGTGGCCCGGGCGATGCCGTCGTCGATCGACTCGCGACGTCGCTCCACCAGACCGTCGGTGTAGAGCAACAGGGTCGCGCGGGGCGGCATCGTGACGCGCGTTTCGGGTCGGCTGTCGGCGAACCTGACCGCCAGCGGCGTCGAGCGGGCGTCGTCGAGAAGTTGGGTGGTGTGGTCGGCCAGCACCAGGATGGGCGGGGGGTGCCCCGCACAGGAATACACCAGCTCCCCGGTCCCCGGGGTGAGCATGGCGCAGAACACCGTGGTGCAGCGCGCACCGGGCAGCCGCGCCGCGAACCGGTCGAGTGCAGACAGTGCCGCCGCCGGGCTGGGGTGCTCGAGCAGCAGCGCCCGGCACGCGCTGCGAAGCTGCCCCATCACGGTGGCGGCGGCGAGGCCGTGTCCGACGCAGTCCCCCACGATCAACCCGATCCGGCCGTCGTCGAGGTCGACCACGTCGTACCAGTCCCCGCCGACCTGCAGCGGCCGGGTGGCGGGCTGGTAGCGCACCGCGAACCCGGTCGAGAGCGCCGGACCGAGGATCGCGTGCTGCAGCGCCAGGGCCGTCTCCCGCTGCTGGTCGATCTGGTGCACGCGCTGCAGCCCCTGTCCGAGCCTGCCCGCGAGCACCGTGAGCAGCGTGTGGTCCTCGGAGGTGAAGCGGCGCTGCTCGAACAGCTCGATGTACATCACCAGCACACCGCGGGGGTGCCGCAGGGCCACCCCGGCCGCCCCCGGTTCCGATGTCGCCGGGTCGAGCAGATCGTCGTCGCGCAGTGCGGTGATCGCCCGGCGGGAGCGGGGCGACAGATCGTCCCAGCCCGCGACGGCCTCCCCCACGCACACGACCTCCGGCGTCGGTGTCCGGCCTCCCGCACCGGAATCGTCGGCCGGCATCGTGACGGCCAGCACCCGACGGGCATGCCACACCGCGCGCAGCTGCTCAGCGGCGGCCAGCACCGCGTCGTCGAGCGTATCCGCTTGTGCCAGAGCATCACTGAGCGAGGCCAGCGCGGTCTCCCGTTGCACCACATAGTGCTCGGCCGAGACGTCGCGCATCGTGCCGACCACGACTTCGCGGCCGGTGCCGGGATCCTCGGCGTGGGTGAACGTGGCCGTGACCCACAACCGGTGCCCGTCCCGGTGGGTGACCGGAACCTCGACGATCGTGCCGTGCGGCTGATCCATCAGGCTGCCGAACGCCTCGGTGACCTCCCGGTGCGCGTCGGCGTCGGTGTCGGCCGCCGGCCACCACGGGTACATCGGTTCATAGGGCAGACCGGAGGCGTCGAAACCGAGGATGTCGGTGAACGCTCCGTTGATCTCGACGACGGCGCCGCTCTCGTCGCACACGAAGAACGCTTCCTGCAGCGAATCCACCAGTGCCGTACGCCACCGTGCGTGATGGTCACGCAGCCGGGCCAGTTCGACATTCGCACGGACCCGGGCGAGCAACTCGGCCGCGGCGAACGGTTTCACCAGGTAGTCGTCGGCGCCGGCCTGCAGGCCGCTGATCGAGGCCTCCTGACCGGCGCGGGCGGACAGCAACAGCACCGGCACCGCGGCGGTGCGTCGGTCGGCGCGTAGCGCGCTCACCAGCGCCAGCCCATCGAGGCCGGGCATCATCACGTCGCTGACCACCATCTCCGGCGGGTTGGCGCGAATGGCGTCGAGAGCCTTCCGTCCGTCGGTGACCGCGTCGACCTGATAACCGTCGGAGCGCAGCAGCCTGGTCAGGTAGTCCCGCATGTCGGCGTTGTCGTCGGCCACCAGCACCCGGATCGGCGCTCCGGAACTCGTCGCCGTCGCCGGGGAAGACGTTGACGCCGTTGTGAGAGCGGGCTTTTCGACATCATCGGTCGGGGTCCAGCGCAGCGCCTCCTCCACGTAGGCGTTGGCACCGTTTGCGATGCGGTGGCTGAGCGTCGAGGCGATGGCGTCGGGAGGCAGATGTGCGGTGCCGAACGGCAGCCGGATGGTGAAGGTGGTACCGGAACCGTGCGCGCTGTCGACGTCGATGGTGCCGCCGTGCAGTTCGATCAGTTCCTTCACCAACGCCAGGCCGATGCCGCTGCCCTCGTGGGACCGGGCCGCCACGTTCTCGATGCGGTGGAAGCGCTCGAACAGTCGGGGGATCTCGTCGGCGGCCACTCCGATCCCGGTGTCGGACACCACGATCACGGCGTCCTCGCCGTCGCGGCGAACGCGCACGGAGATGGTGCCCTCGAACGTGAACTTCAACGCATTGGACAGCAGGTTGAAGATCACCTTCTCCCACATGTCCGTGTCCACATAGACCGGCTCGTCCTGCGGCCGGCAGTCCACGGTGTAGGTCAGGCCGGCCCGCTCGACGGCGGACCGGAACACGCTGGCGAGTTCCGCGGTGAGGAAACCGATGTCGACCGGCGCATAGTTGGCCTGAGTGCGACCCGCTTCGATGCGGGAGAAGTCGAGCAGCGTGTTGACCAGCTTGGTGAGCCGTAAACCGTTGCGCCACACGACATCAAGCTCAGCGCGGGTGGCGGGGTCGAGGCCGTCGCGGCGCCGCAGTTCGGCGACGGGGTCCAGGATAAGCGTCAGCGGGGTACGGAACTCATGGCTGATGTTGGAGAAGAACGTGGTCTTCGCGCGGTCGAGTTCGGCGAGTTCCTCGGCCCGCCGCTGCTGGGCCCGGTAGCTGCGGGCCAGGCTCACACCCGCGGCGATGTGGCCGGCCACCAGACTGACGAAGCCGCGGTACACGTCGTCGAGCGGGCGGTAGCGGTTCAGCCCGGCGACCAGGAATCCCAGTGGCGCCCCGGCCTGTTGCAGCAGCGGTGTCACGAGCGCCTGCGCCGGCGGGTCCCGCCACTTTCCTGTCGGCATCGGCGGGAAGGAGCCGAGGTCGACGACCACCGTCTCCCCCGCGGCAGGTTCGGCGGCCGGCCAGATACCGCCCCCGGCGCCGATCACCGCTGGGGCGGCCGGATGGTTCGCGCCGACACCGCTCATGCCGACCAGCCTTGCGCTGCCGTCCTTTTCGAACAGATATGTCAACGTGAACGGCAGGTCGCGCTGGTTCTGGCCCAATTGCCGGTCGGCGAAGGCCAGGATCTCGGTCTCGGTTCGGGCCACGGTGGGGTCCGAACCCAGGTCCCGCAGCGTCGCCATCTGCCGCTCGCCGATCACGCGCACGGTGTCCTCGCTGACGACGCACAGCATTCCGACCACGTCGCCGGTGTCATCGCGCAGCGGGCTGTAAGAGAACGTGTGGTAGGTCTCCTCCAGGTACCCCGAACGCTCGAGGAACAGCAGCAGCGAGGCGTCCCAAGTCGCGTCGCCGGTCGTCATCACATGCTCGATGCGCGGATGGACGTCGGGCCAGATCTCCGCCCAGACCTCGCGCGCCGGACGGCCCAGCGCCCAGGGATACTTGCGGCCCAACGTGTCCCGGCGGTACGCCTCGTTACAGAAGAACGTCAGATCCGGTCCCCACGCCATCCACATCGAGAAGCGCGACGACAGCAGGATGCTCACGGCGGTCTGCAGGCTCTGTGCCCAGCGGTCGGGCGTGCCGAGAGGGGTGGCCGCCCAGTCGACCCGGGCGAGGTCGCGGCCGACCTCGCCGCCGGGTGCGAAAATCCCGATGTCGTCGGGGCCCGTCACGACGGACCGACGTCTGCTGCGAGCGCATCCGCGACGGACGGATAGGGACGCAGCACCGTGTCCAGCTTGGTGACTTCGATAGGCCGGACCACCTCGGGATTGGTGGCCACCACCCGCACCGCGATGCCCTCGGCGAGTCCGCGCTCATAGCAACCGAGTACGGCGTTCAGGCCGGCGCTGCCGAAGTACGTCACGTCGGCCAGCTCGATGACCAAGGCCCGCACCGGCGCCGACGCGCTCGCCTGCAGCCCACCGTCGAGTGCGTCGACGAGCCGGTCGACGGTGTTCGAATCGACTTCTCCCCGGACGCACACCACCACCGCGCCACCGTCAACTTCCTGCACGACGTCCAGCTGCCCCACACACCCTCGTATACGCGACCCGCGGTACCACCGCCAACACCGACCTCACGAGCGCTCGGTGCGGGAGCCGACGCGCTCGTGAACCGTGAGCATCACATGGTCGAACTGACGGCGCAAGGAATGCCCGCTCACCTCGATGCCGGCCAGTTCGGCGACGAGTTGGGCGGCCAGCGCCCGCAGTTTGGTGTTGGTCTGCTGCGAACGCCAGAGCAGCAGTTTGAACGCCTGGTCGGCGTCGACACCGTACACCAGCATCAGTGCGCCCTTGGCCTGTTCGATCGCGGCCCGGGCCTCGAACAGATCGGGAAGCGACTCGTCGAGCGCCGCTCGGCGGGCGTTGTCGAGGGTCTCGGTCAGGTCGACGTAAAAGCCCTCGGTGCCGACCACCGCACCGCCACTGTCGTACATCCGGTCGGCCAGGACGATGACGTTGTGCTCGGCGCCATGGGTGTCGACGAATCGGTGCCTGCTGGAGAACGAGCCGCCGACGTGCAGAGCATGGTCGAGCAGCTCCTGGACGTGGCGCCGGTCCTCCGGATGCTTGTGGGACAGCAGCAACTCGGTGGTGGGGACCACGGTGCCGGGCTCATAGCCGTGCATGCGGGCGAGCTCGTCGGACCACTCCCACCGCTGGCCGACGAACCAGAAGCGGAATCCGCCGGCGCGCAGATCCCCGGCGGCGTACGGCGGATCCTCCTCGGGGGCGGACGCAGGGGCGGGATCCGGCATTGCAGCATTATTCCACCCCGCGGCCGCGCGCAAACGTGTTCAGAGGTTACGGCGGGGCGCCACACCGGATCCCGGCCCGGTCACGCCGTGGCGGGGCTACCCGGTCGGTTCGCCGCCGCGTCGGCGCTGTGCGGCCCGAACTCGTCCGCGACCGGCACGACGAGGTCGGCCGGGAACCCGCCGCGACGCGCATGCTCGCGGATGGCCTCCTCGTCGTCGGCCTCGTGGATGCAGTAGATCTTGTCGCCGGCGACGTAGCTGGTGATCCAGCGATACGGCACCCCGAGTGAATCCACTGCGGCGTTGGACGTGCAGGCGATCTCCGCCAACTGCGCTTCGGTCAGCTCCGACGCGCCGGGGATCTGTCGCTCGATGAGGAATCTCGGCATGGCTTCTCCTGTTCATGACCACTGATGCCCGGCAGCGCCGGACACGATTCACACTGGCCGCTGCGCCCGCGGTCCGTCATCGGTAAGAACTCCCCATCTCTGTGTCGCGGGGCGCCCTTGCCCTGCCGTTTTCCCTGGTGACGCGCCCCTCTAGTCGATACGATCGACCGGTGACGCTCACCGGACGCGAGCGCGAACTGGACCAGCTCGCGGCCATGGCGGCCGGGGCCCGGGCGGGCCGGGGCGGGGCGGTCATGGTGTGCGGAGAATCCGGCGCGGGCAAGACCACCTTCGTCGAGGAGTTCGTGCGCGGGCTCGCCGACGGCACCCGGGTGCTGTGGGGCGCCTGCGACCCCCTGTCCACCCCGCGGCCACTGGGACCGCTGCTCGATCTCGCGCACGGCTTGTCAGCGACCACGCGTCAGCAGCTCGTCGAGAGCACCCAGCCCTACGACATCTTCGTGTCGGTGTTCGGCGACCTGCGCAGCCAGCCGTCGGTGCTCGTGCTCGACGATCTGCAGTGGGCCGATCAGGGCACCCTCGACCTGTGCCGGTTCCTGCTGCGCCGCGCCGCGCAGTCCTCCCTGCTGACGATCGGGATCCTGCGCGACGACGAGCTCGGCGTCACCCACCCGTTACGCGGTCTGCTCGGTGACGTCGCACGTTCCCCGCACGCGCAGTCGCTCACCGTGCCCCCGCTGACCGTCGACGTCATCGCCACGCTGGTGGCGGACCGCGACGTCGACCCCGTCTGGCTGCACCGCATCACCGGCGGCAACGCGTTCTTCGTGTGCGAGATGCTCGACCACGACTGCTCGGACGGCGCCGATCTGCCGACGACGGTGCGCGACGCGATTCTGGCCCGGACCGCCGATCTGGACGCCACTGCCTGGGATCTGCTGCATCTGCTGACCTGTGCACCGGGCGCCATCGGCGACCGGCTGCTGGTCGGCCTGGGTGTCACGCTGCCCGCGCTGCGCGCGCTGCATCAGGCGAAGCTGATCCGCCGGGACGCCCGCGGCGTCGCGTTCCGTCACGACCTGTGTCGGCGCGCGATCTCCAGCGTGATCCCCCCGGGCGCCGAACCCGGCTTGCACCGCAAGTTCATCGACGTCCTCGACGATGCGGTGAGCCGAGATCCCGCGGTGCTCACCCACCACGCACTCGGCGCCGGTGACACGACGCTGGTCGCCACGGCGGCCGCCGAGGCGGGCAGAGCCGCCGCGCGCGCCGGCGCGCACACCCAGGCGTGCGAGTTCTTCCAGATCGCGCTGCGGCACGGGGGGCTGCACGGCGACGCGACCGAAGCCGGATTGCTCGAGCTGCTCGCCGCGGAGTACTACCTGACCGACCGGCTGGCCGACGCCATCAACGCCTGCCGGAGGGCGATGCTGTTGCGCCGCGCGATGGGGTCGTCGGTCGGGGTGAGCGCGAACCACCACGCGCTGGCGGTCTACGAGTGGTACAGCGGCAATCGCGTGGCGGCCGACAGGCATGCCGGCGACGCGGTTGCCGCACTGGAAAACATTGCTGTTCAAGGCGATTCGCAGGAGCAGGTGCAACTCGGACACGCGCTGGCGATGCAGGCCTTCCTGGCCGTACAGGCCAGCCACATCGACGATGCGCAACACACCCTGGCGCGCGCCCGCGAGATCGTGACCGCCACCGGCGACGCGGACCTTTCGGTGCGGGTCGAGTTGATCGAGCACTACTGCGCAATCCTGCACGGCGACAGCGACGCCCGGCACCGGCTGCTGGCGGTGCTGGCGTCGGCGCCGCGGCACATCGACGAGACGTACTCGAGCGGCTACACCAACCTCACCTACTTCGACGTCGAACAGCGCCGGCTCGGACCGGCCGGGGATCTGCTCGACGAGAGCATCCCGCTGATGGTCGAACACGACCTGCCGATCTGCCGGATGGTGCAACTCGGATCCCGCAGCAGGTGGGGTCTGCTGGTCGGCGACTGGGATGCCGCGCTGACCGACGCCGATGTGGTGCTGGACAGTCCCAGCGCTCCGCTGGCGCGGGTCTGGCCACTGCTGATCCGCGGCATCGTCACACTGCGCCGCACCGGCGCCGACACCGGCGACATCGACGAAGCCTGGGAGCTGGCATGCCGGTTCGGCGAGATGATCCGAATGCTGCCCGCCGCATGCGCGCTCGCCGAGCGGACGTGGCTGACCGGTGTGCACGACCCGCGTCTGGAACACTGCCCCTCGCTGCTCGCGACCGCTCCGGTCAGCGGCCTCGAGTGGGCACGCGGCGAACTGGCGGCGTGGTGGTATCGCCTCGGCGCGCACCCTCCCGACCCGAGCATAGCGGGAGCGGCCGAACCCTACGCGCTGCTGCTCGACGGCCGGTTCGACGCGGCGGCCGAAGCCTTCGAACGCCTGTCGGCGCCGTATGACGCGGCGCTCGCCCTCTTGGATGCGGGTGTCGCCGCGTCGACACGCAGGGCTCTCGACGTCTTCGACCGGCTAGGCGCGGACAAGGTGGCCGCGAAGGTGCGCTCGGATCTGCGTGCGGCAGGGGCCGCCGCGATTCCCGGCCCCCGGCGTGCGACCACCCTCGGCAACCCTGCCGGGCTGACCAGCCGCCAGGTCGACGTGCTGCGTCTGCTCGCCGACGGTCTGACCAATGCCGAACTGGCCGATCGACTGTTCCTGTCGGTCAAGACCGTCGACCATCACGTCTCGGCAATCCTGACCAAGCTCGACGTGACGAGACGGCGCGATGCGGTGCGCCGTGCGCGCGAGACCGGGATCCTCAGGTAGCCGGTCCGTTCGACATAGGTAGTCACTACCGATGACGGCGCCGCGCCGGCGGCCGACCATCGAGGGAGCCGGGCACCCAGGCCCGGCCGGTGATGGAGGAGTGGACCGATGGGTGATGCGACGACGGTGTCGCCGGCCGAACAGGACGCGGCACGAGCGTTGAAAGCCAAGCACCGGGCGCTGTGGGCCTCGGGGGACTATCCCGCCGTCGCGGCGGACCTCATTCCCGGCCTGGGCGCGCGGCTGGTCGAGGCGTGCGGCGTGCGGACCGGGCAGCGTGTGCTCGATCTCGCCGCGGGCACCGGCAACGCCGCGATCCCGGCCGCGGCGACCGGGGCGACGGTCACCGCCAGCGATCTGACGCCGGAGTTGTTCGACGCCGGCCGTGCGCTCGCCGCGCAGCGCGGGGTCCAACTCGACTGGGTGGAGGCGGACGTCGAGGCGCTGCCCTTCGCGGACGACGAGTTCGATGTCGTGATGTCCTGCGTCGGGGCGATGTTCGCACCACACCACCGCGTGACGGCCGAGGAGATCGTCCGGGTGGTCCGGCCCGGCGGGACGATCGGGATGATCAACTGGACGGCCGACGGTTTCATCGGCCGATTGTTCGCGACCATGAAGCCGTACGCTCCCCCGCCTCCACCCGGAGGGAGCCCCGCACCGCTGTGGGGCGACGAGGGCCATGTCCGCGAGTTGTTCGGCGACTCCGTCACCGACCTGACGCTGCGCCGCGAGACGGTGGTGATGGACCGCTGCGCCACCCCGCTCGAGTTCCGTGAGTACTGGAAAGCCAACTACGGCCCCACCATCGCGACGTACCGCTTCAACGAAAGCGATCCCGAGCGGTCGGCCGCCCTAGACGCGGACTTCCTCGCCCTGCTCGAACAGGCTGACACCGCGACTGAATCGGACCGCACCGCCTACCCCGCCGAGTATCTGCTGGTGACGGCGACCAAGCGGTAGGGCGCCCTACAGCATGTCGCTCATCAATCTCCGGTCCGGTTACCGCTGCGGCGACGGGCCACCGTGCGCGCCACCACATACAGCACGACACCGACCACCAGCAGCACACCGGCGAACAGCCACACCGTCGCACTCTGCTGGGTCAACAGCAGCACGCACGACGCGACACCGAGGACCGGGACGAACGTCCACACCCGGAAATGCGGATGCCCGACGTGGTCGCGGCGCAGCACCAGCACCGCGACGTTGGTGGACAGGAAGACGAACAACAGCAGCAGCACCACCGTCTGGGCCAGCGTCGACAGATCGCCGACGAGGGTCAGCATCATCGCGACCACCGTGGTGGCGACGATCGCCACCCACGGGGTGCGGCGGTTGGGCAGCACCCGGGTCAGCACACCCGGCAGCAGGCCCTGCTCGGCCATGCCGTACGTCAGCCGGCTCGACATGATCATCGTGAGCAGTGCGCCGTTGGCGACGGCGATCAGCGCGATAAGGCTGAAGACCCAGTCCGGGATGCCGGCGCCGGACGCGCCGACGACGGCCAGCAGCGGGCCCGTCGACTCCGACAGTTCCTCGGGGGGCAGCGCGATGGCGCTCGCGAGACCGACCAGGGCGTACATCACTCCGGCAGTGATCAGCGCGCCGAACAGGGCCCGCGGGTACACCCGGCTCGGATCCTTGATCTCCTCGACCACGTTGGCCGACGTCTCGAAACCGACGAACGAGTAGTACGCGATGATCGCGCCGCCCAGGATCGCAAGCGCCGGGGGCGACCCGTCGGGGAACTCGACGACGCGGCCGACGTCGCCGTCGCCCCGGCCGAGCATGACGGCCACCACGGCGATCACGATCAGCAGACCGGACAGCTCGATGACCGTCATCACCACGTTCGTCTTCAGCGACTCGCTGATCCCCCGGGCGTTCAGACACGCCACCAGCACCAGGAACACCAGCGCAGCGGGGACGACGGGCACGTCGACGAACGTCGCGAGGTAGTCACCGGAGAACGCGAGCGCCAGTCCGGCGGCGCTGGTCACGCCGGCGGCGAGCATCGAGAAACCCACCAGGAACGACAGCAGGGGCTTGCCGAAGGCGCGATCGGCGAAGACCGCCGCTCCCCCAGCGCGCGGATACTTCGTCACCAACTCGGCGTACGAGCCCGCGGTCAGCAGAGCCATCAGCAAGGCGATCACCAGAGGCGCCCAGAGCACGCCGCCGACCTCGTCGGACAGCACCCCCATCAGTGCGTAGATCCCCGCGCCCAGCACGTCGCCGAGAATGAACAGGAACAACAGCGGCCCGGTGATCGACCGGGCGAGCTTGGTCGGCGCGGCGGTGTCGACGGCCCACGCGGTGCCGGTCTCCGAAGACGTGTGAGACATGCGGTGTCCTCTCTCGGGCCCATGACAGGCCGGTCCGCCGGAATCTGTACCCGTTGCGCGGACTTCTAGGCCCCGAGCCGCCGCGGAGGCCAGAATGAGCGCATGCGCTTCGGGAACTTCATGGCACCGTTTCACCCCACCGGACAGAATCCGACCCTGGCCATCGAACGGGATCTCGACCTCGTCGTGGCGATGGATCGGCTCGGATTCCACGAGGCGTGGATCGGCGAGCACCACTCGGCCGGCTTCGAGATCATCGCCTCACCCGAGGTGTTCATCGGCGTCGCGGCGGAGCGGACCAAGCACATCAAGCTGGGCACCGGGGCCAGCTCGCTGCCCTACCACCACCCGCTGATGCTCGCGGATCGTATGGTGCTGCTTGACCACCTGACCCGCGGCCGGGTGATGCTGGGGTGCGGACCGGGCCAGCTCACCTCCGACGCGCACATGCTCGGCATCCCGGCCGACGAGCAGCGCCCCCGCATGGAGCAGAGCCTCGACGCCATCATGCGGCTGCTGCGCGGCGAGACCGTCACCATGCACACCGACGGGTTCACGTTGCAGGACGCGCGACTGCAGTTGAAGCCCTACAGCGATCCGTGTTTCGACGTCGCGGTCGCGGCGTCGTTCTCGCCGACCGGCCCGCGCGGCGCGGGGCGGCACGGCATCGGCATGCTGTCGATCGCCGCGACCGCAAGGCAGGGCATGGACCTGTTGGCACAACACTGGAAGACCTGGGAGGAGGTGGCCCTCGAGCACAGCCATGTCGCCGACCGGTCCAAGTGGCGGCTCGTCGGCCCGATGCACCTGGCCGACACCCGGGAGCAGGCCGAGCGGGACGTCGCTTACGGCATCGCGGAGTTCTCCCGCTATTTCAGCCACATCCTGCCCGCAGGGCCGGTGCAGGGCGACACCGTCGAGGAGATCATCGCCAACAACCGGGAGTCGGGCTTCGCGGTGATCGGCACACCCGAGGACGCGGTCGCCAAGATCGAAGAACTCGTCGAGGCGAGTGACGGCGGTTTCGGCGCCTTCCTGCTCTTCGACCACGACTGGGCGCCGCCTGCGGCGAAGCTGCGCAGTTACGAACTGTTCGCGCAGTACGTGATCCCGCACTTCACCGGAGCGCTCGCCGCCCCTGCCGCGTCGCGCGACTGGGTCACCGACAGCGGACGCGAATTCGTCGACCGCGCCGCCCACGCGATCGGTAAGGCGATCGAGGACCACGCCGCCGAGCAACAGGCCAAGCACACTCCGGCCACCCCGTAGCGCGTCTTGACCGCCGGGCCCGATCCGACCGCACTGGCGCAGCACCGGCTCGGGCAGTGGCGGTTGCGCGCCGACGGACCGGTCGAGCGCACCGCCGACGCGCTGACCCTGCCGGTACGGACGGCGGACGGGACGCCGGCACTGCTCAAGATCGGTGCATCGGACTCCGAGCACCTGGTGCTGCGCCGGTGGGGCGGCAACGGTGCGGTGCGGCTGCTGCGCGCCGACCCGCACGAGCGGGCGCTCCTCACCGAACGGGTGACGCCGACGACACTCGGCGCGCTGCCCGACACCGAGGCGTGCGAGATCGTCGCGGGACTCTACGCCCGCCTGCACGTTCCCGCGCTGCCCCAATTACCCTCGGCCACAGAGGCTTTGCGACGCTGGGCGGACCGACTGCGCGGTCTCGATCTCAGCGTGCCGGTGCCGCGCCGCTTGACCGAGCAGGCCCTGGCGCTGACGCGCGACCTGACCGACGACGCATCGGAGGTGGTGCTGCACGGCGACCTGCACTTCTCCTCGGTGCGCGCCGCCGATCGGGAACCCTGGCTGGCCGTCGACGCGCGCCCGGTCAACGGTGATCCGCACGACGAACTGTCCCCGATGCTGCTGCACCGCTGGGACGACTACGCCGGGCACGTCCGCGACGGTGTGCGGCACCGCTTCTGGACGCTCGTCGACGCCGCCGGCCTCGACGAGGACCGGGCCCGCGCGTGGGTCGTGGTGAGGATGGTCCAGTTCGCCACCGACTCCGGCGTGGATGCCGCTGCGGTGACCCGCTACCTGGCGATCGCCAAGGCGGTGCAGGACTGAGCCGCTTACGGTGAGACGATGACCGACCCGGTGCTCCAGGAGATGCTCGACGAGTTCGCGCTGCGCAGGCTCGTGCACCGCTACTGCCGCGCGGTCGACCGCGGTGACGCGGCGGCCCTGCGCGGCCTCTACCACCCGGACGCCACCGACGCGCACAGCGGATTCTCGGCCGGCTCGGCCGCCGATCTCGTCACGCAGATCATGGCCGCGCGCCCGTACCTGCGGTCCATGCAACACCACGTGACCACGATGAACTTCGCCGTCGACGGCAACGTCGCCGAAGGGGAGATCTACATGCTGGCGACGCACACCCTCGACGCGGGCGATCGCGACGTCGACGTCGTAGTCGGCGGCCGCTACCTCGACACGTACGAAAAACGCGACGGCGAGTGGAGATTCAGCGCGCGGAGCATCGTGACCGACTGGGCGCGGGTCAACGACCCGTCGGCCACCGATCTGAGCCACCCGATCACCCGTGGCACCGCGACGGGAAGCCCGGGTACCGACGATCCCTCGCACCGGTTCTTCTCGCTGCTGACCGGCGGCGCATGACGATTCGATGAACACGGGGCCTGTCGCGCGGGAATCGGCGTCCAACCGGGTACCGATGGGGGCATGGCTCTGGTCAACAGCACGGGTTTCGCCCACGTCCGCATCACCGTCACCGACATCGTGCGATCCAAGAAGTTCTACGACACGGTGTTCGGGTGGCCCCTGGTCGTCGACGCGTCGTCCATGGCCGATGATCCGGGTGTCGCGGAATCACCGGAGCGGTTCTTCGGCGGTGCGGTCTACCAGACGCCGCAGGGCACCCTGTTCGGCCTGCGACCCGGGGGCAGCGGCGGCTTCGACCCCCTGCACACGGGACTCGACCACGTCAGCTTCGCCGTCGCGAGCAGGTCCGACCTGACGGCCGCCCAGGCGGCGCTCGAGGACGCCGGCATCGACCACGGTGCCATCACCGTGCTCGAAGACGCGGGGATCGCGATCCTGTCATTCCAGGATCCCGACGACATCAACATCGAACTGACCGCGCCGCTGACCTGAGCGTCGCTCAGAACACCGCGGTCGGCGCCTCGGCCAGCGCTACCAGCGCCGTGTCCGGTCGCGCCGGCACGTTGTCGGCATGGAACCACCGAAACGCGAAGTTGCCCCGCGGGTAGTCGACCGTCGAGACCGAATTCGGATGTGCAGTAGGCCCTTTCGCGATGACGATCGTCACCGATCCGTCGCTGTTGGGCACCGCGGTGTGACCGTTGACGGACACCCTCGCGTCGGTCACGATGTGCCCGCCCATGAACTGGTTCCACACCACCATGTTCCAGAACCGGCACTGCGGGGGGCGGTGGGTGACGACGAGTGCTTCGTCATCGCCGAGAACGAAACTGCCGTACGAATAGCAGGCGTCGCGGGCCGACCAGCCGAAGTTGCCGTCCGGCACCTGATAGGGCTCCCCGAACTCGTTGGCCACCTGGGTGACCTCGTGCCCGAGCGCATGGGCGTCGTCGACGCGCGCCCCGACCGCAAGCGGCACGATCGCGAACATGGTGCGCAGCCAGGCCGCACACGCCCTCAGCGCCGCCGCCGTCTCCTGGTCACCGTGGCGGATCGGCTCCGGGTCGTCGAGTGCCTCGATCTGCCAGCGCACCGGCCGGCCCGCCACCGGATCGACTTGATAGTCGCGCGTCACCAGCACCGCCATGCCCGGCAGCGGCCCGATCTCGAAGGAGAAGTCGCCGGCGGCGTCGATGCTTCCCGCGCTGTCCAGGTCGCTGTCGTTGACAATGCGCACCACGCGGTCCGACCAGCTGCCCGGGGCGGGCTCGTTGTAGGCGGTCACCGAGAAGTACACGCTGTCACCGCGATTGCCGCTGATGCGATAGCGGCGGCGCTCGTCGACCGGGCACAGGTGGTACCACGCGTCGGTGTTGTCCCCGCCCCAGCGGCGGTCGCGCCGGAAAGGGGTGTTCAGTTCGATGAACTGCGGCCGGCTGGGCTCGGCGAACAGATAGGTGTCGAACGCGACGCCGAGAGTGGTCGCCAGCATCCGATATCCGTCGGCGAGGTTCCGATCGTCGACGACCGCGCGGTCGCCCTCGGTGAAGCTTCGGTCGAGCCTGCCGAGCGTCTCGACCAATTCCCGCCAGGCCGAGCCGGATTCGCTGTCGTGGTGGTCATCAGTCACGTGCTGATTCCTCTCATGATCAGGGTCGCGGCGCGATCCAGCCAGTCGTCGCCCGGGGCCGCGCCCCGAGTCAGCAGCGACACCAGCGTGATTCCGGCGACGGCCTCGGCCAACTCGCCGGCGGACACGTCCGGTCGCACCTCGCCGCGCGCGACCGCGTCGCGCAGGAAGTCGCCGAGTCCGCTGGTGATGACGTCGCCGAATCTCTCGAGCAGTGCGGCGTGCAGGGTGGGGTCGGCGGCCATCTCACCGATCAGCCCGGGCAGCGCGGCGCGAGCGGGCGCGAGGATCGCCGCGACGCGTCGCACCATCTCGCGGATGTCACCGGCCAGCGACCCGGTCGACGGGATCTGCGTCGCCTCCCCAATCGGGAACACCGCCTCGTGCACCAGGTGTGCCTTGCTGGGCCAGCGCCGGTAGATCGCAGGCTTGCTGGTGCCGGCGCGCCGGGCGATGGCACCCACCGACAGCTCGGCATAGGGCACTTCGCCGATCAGTTCGGCCGTGGCCGTCAGCACGGCCTCGTCGATCTGCCGGCTGCGTGGCCGGCCAAGGTCTGTCGCCATTACGTGACTCAGAGTAACATAAGTGGCTGTGACCGAAACCGCAGGCGATGTCATCGTGCTCGACGATCTGGCCGCGCCACAGTACAGCGTTGCGGCCCAACAGGTTCGGGAGATGATGGCGTCGATGGCCGCCGAATGTCCCCTGACCTCCGACGCGCTGCACGCCGCGGCCCGGCAGGCCACCGGGCTGGACGACTTCGGCGCCGACGACTACCGCGAACGGCTCGACATCTACCTCGGCGCGCTCACCGAGCTCGACGACATGCACGCTCCCGGCCGGGTGAACTTCTTCAGCCAGCTCTCGCAGTGGCTGAAGAACCGGTTGCTGCTCACCGATCTCCTGCGGCGCCATCCCGAGATCGAGGACATCGAACTGGCGCCGCCGGTGGTGATCGCCGGATTGCCGCGCACCGGGACCACGCACCTGCACAACATGCTCGCCGCGGGACCGACGTTCCGCACGATGCAGTACTGGGAGAGCGTGGAACCGTTCCCACTGCCCGCCGAAGACGGCATCGAGCCCGATCCGCGGCGGGCCAGGATGGAGCTGGCGGTGTCGATGATGGACCTGCTGATCCCCCACTTCCGCAGCATGCACGAGATGACCACCGATCACGTGCACGAGGAGATCCAGCTGCTGGCCAACGACTTCTCCTCGATGCTGATGGAGACGCTGGCGCACGTGCCGGCCTGGCGGGACCACTACATGCGGTCGGATCAGACGCCGCATTACGAGTACCTGCGCACCCAGCTCAAGGCCATGCAGTTCCTGCGCGGTGGACGCCGCTGGCTCCTCAAGTCACCCCAGCACCTCGAGCAGTTGCCGGTGCTGGACCGGGTGTTTCCCGGCGTGGTGGTGGTGTGCACCCATCGCGATCCGGTGCCGGTGGTGCTGTCGATGCTGGCGATGGTTGTCTACGCGGCACGGATGTACAGCGCGGCGCCACCGGTTCGCGCGATCGCTGCCGCATGGGTCGACCGGCTCGAGCTCATGCTGGCAACTCTGATCCGCGACCGCGACCTCATCGGACCCGAACGGTCGACCGACATCCGGTTCGACGATTTCATGGCCGACCAGGTGGGGACCGCCGAGCAGGTGTACGCGCTCGCGGGCGAACCGATGACCGACGAGGCGCGTGCGGCCATCGACGCCTATCAGGTTGCCCACCAACGCAACCGGTTCGGAAGGGTGGTCACCTCCTGCGAGATGTTCGGCGTCGAGGAACAGGACCTGATCCGGCGGTTCGCCCCCTACGCCGAGCGCTTCGGTGAGTCCAGTCCGCTCAGATGATCGGGTCGTCGCCGGGCCGACGCAGCCGGAGCCACCGATAACCGTAGGCGTCCAACTGGAGGTCGATCTCTCCCTTGGCGTCGAGCGAATGCTCGGAGAGGCCGTCCAGCAGATCGACGAGGACACAGCCGGGCTGCAGGTCGTCGAGGGCTATCGGCACGATGGCGGCCTCGGCCCCGAAGTTGTGCAGGGCGAGCATCAACCAGCCGGACTCCTCCCGGCACACGTGGGCGAGCACCGCCCGGTGCGGCTGCTTGACCACCTCTACCGTCGCCCAGCCGATCTCGGGCTGCTGGCGGTAGGTGTAGATGAGGTCGCGGATGAACCACCAGAAGGAGCCGTGGTCGTGACGCTGATCGGCGACGTTGACACGGTCGGGGCCGTAGAGCCCGTCGGGTAGCGGGCGGGGCAGCCGTCGACGAGGCGCGCGGGAGAAGCCGCCGTTGTCGCCACCCGTCCACTGCATCGGTGTCCGTACCGCGAATCGCCCCGGGATGTCGAGGTTCTCGGCCATCCCGATCTCCTCGCCGTAGAACAACACCGGTGTCCCCGGCAGGGAGAATGCCAGCGAGTACGCCATGCGCATCCGCCGTTCGTCCCCACCGAGCATCGACGGAAGCCGGCGCCGAAGGCCCCGGCCGAAGAGTTGCATGTCGGGGTCGGGACCGAACGCGTCGAAGACTTCCCTGCGCTCACTGTCGGTGAGCTTGTCGAGGGTCAGCTCATCGTGATTGCGCACGAAATTGGCCCACTGGCTGGTGATGTCGAGGACCGGACGCTGGCGCAACGCCTTGGCGATCGGCCGGGCGTCGCCGCGGGCGAGGGAGAGGAAGATGTTCTGCATTCCGATGAAATCGAACTGCATGTTCAAACCGTCTCCGTCAGCCCCGCCGAAGAACTTCTTCTGCTCCCGGTAAGGGACGTTGACCTCACCGAGGAGCACGGCGTCGCCGAGGCGCCGGGTGACGAAATTGCGTACGTCACCCAGGTATCGGGTGGGATCGAAGACGCCCGGGTCTCCCGGCGCACCGTCGTCGGCGAACAGGAACGGCACCGCATCGACCCGGAATCCGGAGACCCCGAGCGCGAGCCAGAACCCCAGGGTGCGCGAAATCTCCTCCTGAACACGAGGATTGGCGATGTTCAGGTCAGGCTGATGCTTGTAGAAGTGGTGCAGGTACCACTCGTTGGTTCTGGGCTCGAGTTCCCAGATACTGTCCTCCTGGTCCGGGAAGACGACGTCCTTCGCACTCGACGCCGGCTCGGTGGAGCTCCAGACGTAGTAGTCGCGATACGGGTCGTCCTTGCTGCGTCGAGCGGATTTGAACCAGGGGTGCGCATCTGAGGTGTGGTTCATGACGAAGTCGACGACGACGCGGATTCCGGTGGACCGGGCCGTGCGGACGAGTTCGACGAAGTCGCCGAGATTACCGAGGCGGGGGTCGACCCCGAAGAAATCCGTGATGTCGTAGCCGTCGTCCTTGCGGGCGGTCGGATAGAAAGGCATCAGCCACAGGCAGGTCACTCCGAGATCGAAGAGGTACTCGATGCGCTCGGTCATCCCCCGGATGTCGCCACAACCGTCACCGTTCCAGTCGTAGAAGGTCTCGATGTCGGCGCAGTAGAAGACGGCGTTCTTCCACCACAGGTCGCCCGTCTCGATGGTCCTCATGCCGACGCCGTCGCCGGTTGCGGCGCGGTGGGCGACAACTGCGACAAGACGTGCTGCCCGAACGCATCGATGAACGGGGCCTGGTGTCGGCCCACGAAATGCAGGTACAACTCATCCCATCCCTGATCGATGTCGTGCTGGAGCCATTCGGCGTGCTGGTGCAGATCACTCGAGACACGCACCGACTCGGCGACCCGCTCGGGGCTCACCGCTTCGCCGATGACGTCGAAGGCTTCGACGGTCTCGGTGTCCCAGCAGACCGGCGGGGCGAAGACGTTGTTGCGCCACTGGTCGTGCGCGATGGCCAGCGCCTCGTCGTCGGTCGGCGCCCAGCTGAGGTGGATCTGAAGCCGGGCGGGGCCCCGGCCTCCCGCTTCTCGGTAGGCGTCGAGGACCCGGCGGGGCTTGTCGCCCGGCTGGTTGACCGTGATCAGACCGTCCGCCCACGCGGCGTGCCGGGTTGCGGTGTGCGGGGTCACCGCCGGGCCGACCAGGTCGGGCACGGTATCCGGCAACGTCCACAGGCGCGCTCGGTTGACGTGGACGAGACCGTCGTGGGTGACCTCCTCGCCGCGCAGCAGCCGCCGGATCACCTCGACGCACTCCACGAGCCGGCGATCGCGAACCTCCTTGCGCGGCCAGACCTCACCGGTGACCCGCTCGTTGGACGCCTCACCCGAGCCCAGGGCCGCCCAGAACCGGCCCGGGAACATCTGAG
Organism: Mycolicibacterium psychrotolerans; assembly: GCF_010729305.1. Classification (NCBI taxonomy): domain Bacteria; kingdom Bacillati; phylum Actinomycetota; class Actinomycetes; order Mycobacteriales; family Mycobacteriaceae; genus Mycobacterium; species Mycolicibacterium psychrotolerans. The sequence goes on from NZ_AP022574.1 coordinate 4,820,444, forward strand.
CCAGCGTCGCGATCGCCTGGGCGATGATCGCGGGGTGATAGCGCTGGCCGGGCGCATTCACGACGCCGAACGGCATCCGGGTCGTCGCCAGCGCCGCCCCGAGAAACGCCCACGCGAAGCCCGACTCGGCCTGTCGTTCGCTCCACGGACTGAAGTGGTCAGAGGACATCCCCGCGGTGAAGCCGGACTGTTCGGCCAGTTGGACGTCGCGCAGGAGCTGTGCGGGATCGATCTGCTCGTGCGAGCAATGGAATCCGATGACGGTCATAACGGGGTGGCTACCCGTTATCCGGCGGGTTTACGTCCGCGTCAGCGATCGGCGCTCATTCTGCCGGCGGCGGCGCCTCCACCAGCAGTGACATCCCGTGCAGCGACACCATGTCGACCGCGAAGCTGTGCAGGTCGTCGACGGTCGCGATCTCGTTGCCGCTGAACATGTCCGACACCACCGCGCCGGGCGGGAGATGCTCCGAGCGCACGCTGCCCGCGATGTGCTCCTGGGCGAAGTTCAGCACCGTCAGCTGAAAGCGCCCGTGCCCGTCGAGTTCGTGGACCAGGACCAGCATGCCCCGGTGCGACACCTCGGGGATGTCGAGCTGCCGGCTGGTCGCGACCCCGTAGTGCGACCGCACCTTCAGGATCGCCTGTAGCTGGCGGATGAAGCTCGTCTCGTCGGCGAGCTGCTCGGGGATGGAGCCGTACAGGTTGCGTCCCACCGGCATGCCGGCGGTGGACTGCTTGGCATTCGGGTTGATGCCCATCAGGTCGTGCGCGCCCCGGTTGATCCACCGGGTGTCCCCCTCGGCGACCAGTTCGGCCACCTCCGAGATCGGCAGCGTGAGCATCCCGCACAGATCCCAGCCCGAGAGCGCGAAGACGCCCGGCTGCAGCGCGTTGAACATCGCGAGCAGCAGGTGCGCACGCCTGATCGGATCGACGTCGTCGATGTCGGCCAGCTTCTTGACGCCGAGCGCCGCGGCGACGACGGACGCTGTGGTACAGGCGATTCCGTTGGTGGTGAACACGCGGTTGTACGGTGCGTCCGGCCCCGTCAGGTTTTCGACCAGATCGCTGCGCACACTGGCGGCGATCTGTTCGCCGGTGACCTCGACGCCCTTGTAGCTGTAGACGTCGTCGCGGTGACCGTTCTCCCAGTGCAGCAACTCGTAGGTGAGCTCGTCGTGGTTCTGCAGAGCGTGCACGAGCGAGGCCGGATCGACGCCCAATTCGAGGGTGGTGCGCAGCGTGAGCCGCAGGAACTCGGTATCCCCGGTGGCCAGCGCGTGATGGTAGGCAGGCCGGTTCACGAAGTCGTAGGACAGATCTGCACCGGCTTCGCCGATCTGGCGGATGTCGTCGATGGTGAGGTTCAGTTCCTGGAAGGTGAAGCCGCCGACCTTGCGCACCATGCTCGCGATCAGGTGGTTGGCCGCCTCGGAGAGCGGATGCCCCTCGGACCACGCCGAATTACCCTCCGACGCAGCCTTTTCCACGCCCAGGAAGCCGTTGGCGTCCAGCCGCAGGGCGCCGGTGCCCAGGTCGGCCAGCGAGTGCAGGGCATCACCGATGACCAGCCGCATGCCGGCGAACGAGGGATCGAGCCAGTTGATCGAGGGTTGCCCGTCCTTGAAGTAGTGCAGGTACACCCAGCGCCGCTCGACGCCGTCGACGCCGGTGACCGGGCGGGTGACGCTCCAGTTGGTCTCCTTGACGCCCTCGGCGTAGAAGATCACGCGCTGGAGCCGCCCGATGATGTATCCGGCCTTGTCGAGCCATTCCTCTGTCGCGGCGTCGATGTTGATCGAATCCGTACCCGGGGGCACGGCGGGCAGTTCGTGCCAGTCGCGCGGGTCGATCTCGACCATGTGGTAGATGCCCGGATAGTCGGCGTACTTCATCTCGGCCAGCCGGAAGTCGGCGCCCTTGCCGGTGTGGCCGGGCACGATGTCGTCGATGATGGTGCCGCCGTACCAGGCCGCCGTCGCACACATCTGCCGGAACTCGTCCTCGGTGCCGAACGCCGGATCGATCTGGGTGCCGATCCGGTCGAAGTGTCCGTCGACGCTGGGCGTGTACTGCCAGCCGGAGATCCCGCCGGCCCGCTTGACCGGGCCGGTGTGCACCGCCTCGATGCCGATCTCGGAGAACGCCTTCCACATGTCCTCGCTGGCCATCGCCTTGAGGAAGGACTCGTCGGGACGGGTGATCAGCGACAGCGGGTAGGCGGTGAACCACACCGAGGCGGTGTCGACCGCCCCTCGCGGGTTCGGCGTGGCGTACGGGTTCTGCCACATCGAGCCCTGCCCCGAGAACTGCGCGCTGATCTCGTTGGCGTCGGCCAGCATCGACTGGGCCCGCAACCACTCGACATACGCGGGATTGGTGCCGTTCGCCGGGCCGTCCTGGGCGACCGATCGCCGCACGAACGGCGTCTTGACCCGGGGACGGAACCTCAGCGTGCGGGGCCGCGCCGGATGAAGGTGCTCGGCGTAGGTGGGCTCGACCGACTCGTGTCCCTCGTCGTCGGTGACCTCCAACTCCGACATGCATCTCCTCCTCATCGGCGACTTTCCCTGCCCCGTATTGCCACCGCGCCGTGGCCGGAAACCGACGGACGGATACCGTCGCATGATCGCCGGTGTCGACGATACTGCGACTGTCGATCGACTCGCCCCCGAAGGGAAGGAGCCCGCCGTGCCGATGAGCCGAGGTGTCCGCTCCCGCCGGGTTCGGCAGGCCGTGTCTGCGCTGGTGGTGGCCTGCGTGCTGGTAGCGACCGGCTGCTCGGAGGCGAACAGGCCGGCGGCTCCGACCAGCACCGCCTCGCCGAGCGCGGCGGCGCCCCCGACCGCGGAGGGGCTCGCGCCCCGGCCACTGGCGACCGATCCGGCACGCCTGGCCGACGACCTCGCGACCGACGAGCGGACACTGCGGGACCCCGCGACCCCCGACGCGGTCCTGAGCGCTGCCGCCCATCGTCAGCAGGCGGCCTACCGCCTGCTCGGCCGGCACCCCGAGTGGGACGCGATCGCCCGCCCGCGGATCCCGCCCGACCTGCTCGCCGTGTACGACCACAACATCGACGCCCGACGCCAGCTCGCCGCGATGGCCCGGCCGAGGGCGACGCTGCCGGCGTGGCGCATCGTCGCGCCGCGACCCGCCGACGAGCTGATGGGCTACTACCGGGAGGCCGAAGCGGCGTTCGGGGTGAGCTGGAACGTGCTGGCCGCCATCAATTTCGTCGAGACTGCTTTCGGCAGGGTCGCCGGGGTCAGCACTGCCGGCGCCCAGGGCCCGATGCAGTTCATGCCGTCGACGTTCGCGGCCTACGGCGCAGGCGGCGACATCCTCGCCCCGCGCGACGCCATCATGGCCGCCGGGCGCTATCTCTCCGCCAACGGCTTCGCCCGGGACCGGGACCACGCGCTCTACCGGTACAACAACTCACTGCAGTACGTGCGCGCGATCAACGACTACGCCGCGGTGCTCGCCGCCGATCCGGCGGGGTTGCGCGGCTATCACCGCTGGGGCGTGTATGTGAACACGACCGCGGGCGACGTGCTGCTCCCCGACGACTATGCCGCGACGGCTCCGATCCCGGTCGAGGACTACCTCGCGCGTGTGACGAAAGCCTCCTCGGCGGTTCGGCTTTCGCCGACGAGCGCAGCCATTCTGGACTCCGCGCTTACGGTCGCGCGCGACACCTCCGGCGCGAATCCCGCCGAGCGGTCGGAGCGGTTGTCGCGGCAGTTCCTCGGAACGCCTTACGGGGCGGACACTCTCGTAGGATCGGCAACTGTCCCGGAGCAACTCGTGGCCGAATTGGAGAGGGTCGACTGTTTCACGCTGGCCGACTACGTGGAGGCGCTCAAGCGGTCCACGTCTCGCGACCAGTTCGTAAACGCGCTGATCAGGGTGCGGTACAAGGACAATGCCGTCGGCTTCGCCACCCGCAAGCACTTCTTCACCGACTGGGCCGCCGCGGCGCCCGCCATCGCGACCGACATCACGGCCACGCTGAGCCCCGACGCCGTCGAGGTGACCAAGCACCTCAACCGGAAGGACGCGGGCGGGGTGTATCTGCCCGGCCTGCCCGTCGTGTCGCGGACGGTGGCCTACCTCCCGAGCGCGGCGGTGGACGACGACGTCGTCAAGCAGTTGCGCACCGGGGACTACGTCGGCGCCTACGCCGAGGACGGCGGCCTTGACGTCACCCACGTCGGCATCTACGTCGCCGGGCCGAACGGCCCCGTGCTACGTAATGCCTCCTCGCTGAAAGCGAACGAGAAGGTCGTCGACAGTCCGCTGTCCGACTACCTGCGCACCGTGCCGGGGATCGTGGTGCTGCGTCCGGTGCAGTAGAAGGACAGGCACGCCCAGCACGGCGCCTCACTGCGCGAGGTATCCCCCGTCGACAGGCAGCACCACGCCGGTGATGAAGGAGGCCTCGTCCGAGGCGAGGAAGACGATGGCGCTAGCGACTTCGGCGGGTTCGCCGAGACGGCCCATCGGGTGCATCCGCTCGATCTCCGCCAGGTATTCCGCGCCGCCCGGTTCCGCCGGGAGCCGCTGGACCCGCTCGGTCCGGATCGTTCCGGGAGCGACGGCGTTGACTCTGATTCCGTGGTCCGCCCACTCGACCGCCAGGTGCTTGGTCAAGCCGGTCGCGACGAACTTGGCGGGCCCGTAGGCCGCCTGCCGCTTCTGCCCGGCCAACCCGGAGATCGAGGACAGACACACGATGGCGCCGCCACCGGTCGGCAGCATCGCCTCGATCGCGAACTTGCACGAAAGGAACATGCCTCGCCCGTCGATGGCCATCACCTCGTCCCAGCCGCCGGCGGTCACCTCCGTCGCATCGCCGAGCGGGATGATGCCGGCGTTGGCGACCAGCACGTCGAGCTTTCCGTACCGTTCGGATGCTGCGCCGATCATCCGCCTCGTATCGTCCTCGACCGCGACGTCACCGACGACGGTCTCGACGTCCGCCCCGGTCTGGCGCAGCTCGCCGGCCAGAGCAAGCAGCGGCTCGCGTTGAACATCGGTCACGATCAACCGCGCGCCCTCCCGCGCGAAGAGCACAGCCGTCGCGCGGCCGATGCCGAACGCCGCGCCGGTGATCACTGCGCACTTTCCTGCCAGACGTCCCGGTCCTCGAGTCACGGCGTGGTCATCACCTTCGTCGACAATCGTTCTCAGCTCCTTCGTGCGTCCGAATCGCACAGCGTAAGTCCGGAAGCGGAACGTTCCCGGCAGAACGGCGGGACGTGGGCGAAACTAGACGCCGCGCTCGACGGGCATCCTGCCGTGGTCGACGGCGGCCACCAGCGCTGCATGGTCGGCTTCTGTCTGGTCGGCGTATCGCCTGGCGAAGGTGCACAACGCCTCGTCCACCTTGTCGGAACGGCCGAGATAGCCGGCGATCATCGAGGCGCCACTGGTGCGGGCGTGCCCCTTGGCGAGCAGTTGACCGACCACCCCGGTGTAGTCGATGAGCGCCTTGGAGTCCATCGCATCCAACGGGATGGTGCCCTTCATGTTGCGGAACTGGCGCACGTAGTACTGCAGGCCGTCCACCGTCGTCCATCCCAGCAGCGGGTCGCTCACCGTCTGCAGCGCCTGCTGATACTCGACCACTCGCTGGCCCTGGTGCGCGTGCCAGGCCGACTCCCCGTGGACGTAGCGCGCCAGCACGGAGCGGCGGGCCTGCTTGAGTTGGAGGAAGACCACGTCCTCGGGTGAGGAGCCCTCGAGCAGAGCCACATAGGCGCGCAGCCCGACGCTGCCCACACCGACCACCTTGTGCGCGACATCCAGCAGCGTGTACCCGCCGAGCACCCGCCGCCAGTGCGTGGACAGCGTCGGAAGGTAGTCGTCGAGCGCTTCGGCCAGCGCGTCGGCTTCGCGGGCAGGCAGACGCGTGATCAGCGGCGGCTCCTCGACGATCTTGCGCGTGCCCTCGACCTCTTCTGTGAACCGGGGCAGTGCGCGGTCACTGGTGCGGTGACGCGCGCGTTTGGCCGAGCGTCGTACCTCGTCGGCCAGCGGCCCGTACGCTTCGCCGGCCAACCGGTCGACGTCGATGCGGGTGAACGAACGTGAGAACAGCGGCTCGTCGGCCAGTCGGCGCACCTCGAGGCGATAGGCCGCGACACACGAGCGCACCGCCGAACCGCAGTCCTGCTCGGACGAGCCGTTGTGCCGGCCCGCCACCCAGATGCTGGCCACCAGACGGCGCAGGTCCCATTCCCACGCGCCGGGATGTGCCTCGTCGAAGTCGTTGAGATCGATCACCAGGTCGCGTTCGGGTGATGCGTAGAAGCCGAAGTTCCCGAGGTGGGAGTCGCCGCATACGACGGGCGTGATGCCGGTGGCGGGCAGGTGCGCGACGTCCTCGGCCATGACGACGGCGGTTCCGCGGAGAAATCCATAGGGAGACGCGACCATCCGTCCCACGCGGATGGGGATGAGGCGATCCACCCTGCCGCGGTGATTGGTCTCGATGAGCTGGATCGGGTCGGGCCTGTCGGCCGGTGGCGTCCAGTCGGCGAGTGATCGTCGCGGCACACGCTTGCGCAGACTCTTGCCGAGCGCATACCGCTCGGCTCGCGTCACCGGCTGTTGACGCAGGGAGTGATAGGCGGCGCTGTCGGTCTCCGCCAGCACGGTGTGACGAGTCGGCTCAGCAGTGGTCATCGGTTCCATGGTGCGCCGGTCGGCGCCGACGCGGACTCCAATAGATCAGTTCGATGCCGAGGTGAACACGTCGACCGGCCGCCCCGGTGTGAGCATGATCAGCGGGATGTGCCGACTCGTCGAACGCTGATAGGCGATGTAAGGCGGGTAGAGGTGGCTCATGTACTCCCAAACCTGATGGCGCTCAGTGCCTTCCGGTTCACGCCAGGTGGCCTCGAAGGCCTGGGTGGCGACCTGCACTCCGATGGTCTCGTTGGCCGGGATGCTCAGATACCACTCCGGGTGGGTGTCGGCCCCGCCCTTCGACGCGACGACCACGATCTCGCCGCCCACGTTGCCGTAGATGAGCGGTTTGACGTAGGTCCTGCCCGACTTCCGCCCGGTGTACCTGATCAGACAGTGCGTGGTCATCGCACGGCCGCCGACCGAACTGAGGTCGACGATGTGGCCCCGCACTCCGCCCGACTCGAGGTACATGGCGAGGTGCTCGCCCATCCAGTCACCGCGCTCGGCACGGATCGCAGCGGCGTCGGCATCAGCCATGTGTGAGTCCCCTCGAGATGGTCGGCTGAGCCGACCTTACGGCAGCGGTGGGTCGCTCCGATGGCAGGACCAGCGCACCGTCGCGACGACGAAGACCACCGCGACTCTGGATTGACCGATCGATATCGGGACCAGCGCCCGCATGGGCTGTCCGGGGCCTTTCGCCTCTTTCCGGCTGAGGGCACCGAGCCCATTGTGGTGATCAACCGTCGGGGATTTCCGTTCTAGGGAGGACTGTCATGGTCGAGCGGGTGGACGCGGTCGTCGTCGGGGCCGGACTCGGAGGGTTGGCGGCGGCGGTCACGCTGGCCGGTGCGGGTAGGAAAACGCTTGTCCTGGAGCAGCATTCTGTCCCCGGTGGCTACGCCTCCTCCTTTCAGCGAGGGCCGTACCGGTTCGATACGGCGTTGCACGAACTCAGCGGGCTGGCGCCGGGCGGTGGGGTCGATGCGCGTTACCGCCAGCTCGGGATCTGGGATCGTCTGACGCTGCACCGGCTGGACCCGCTGTACCTCGTGCGCGGGCCCGACCGGCAGATAGTGGCTCCCGCGGACCTGTTCGCCTACGAAGCCGAACTCATCCGGAACTTCCCCTCCCAAGCTGATCAGATCAGGGCATACCTCGATGCGGCGAACGCGGTCTACCGCGACGTGCGCCGTCTCACCACCGACCGGGCGACGGGCCACAACCCGTCGCTGGAGGACATGCTCGTGCGCTATCCGGCGATGGTGCAGGCAAGTGGCGAGACGTGGGATCAGATGATGAGCCGATTTGTCGACGACCCGCAGATCCGCAGCGTCCTGGGCACCCTGTGGGGCTACATGGGCCTTCCCCCGTCACGCTGCGCCGCCCTCATGGGAGCGGTCATGACCGGGACCTACCACCAACATGGCGGCTGGTACCCGGAAGGTGGCGCCCAAGCGATCAGCGCTGCGCTGGCCGAGGTGCTGTACGAACGGGGCGGCGAGATCCGTGTCGGCCAGAACGTCACGGGCTTCGACGTCGAAGGCGACCGAGTGGTCGCGGTCACGATCGACCAGGGTCTGCGCCTGGAGGCCGAGGTCTTCGTCTCCAACGCCAGCGCCCCGACCACCGTCGTCAATCTCGTTGGGCGGGAACATTTTCCGATTGACTACGTCGACACGGTGGAGAAACCCTCGCCGTCGTACACCACCTTCTCGGTCTATCTCGGGCTGGACCGGGACATTCTCGGCGAGGCCGGACTCGCGCACGAACTCTTTCTCAGCACTTCCTGGGACGCCGACGAGGCCTGGCAGGCGGCGCAGCGGGGCGACTGGGACCGTGTCGACTTGTCGGTCACCGACTACACCCGGGTCGACCCCGGCTGCGCACCGCCAGGACACGCCGTGGTGGTGCTGACCACAGTGGCCTCGTGGGACTACCAGAACGTCTGGGGAACCGGTGGCGAGCTCCTGGGCTACCACGACAACCCGGGCTATCTCCGGGTCAAGGACCAGGCGGCCGACGCACTGATCCGACGAGTCGCCGGCGAGTTACCCGGACTTGCCGACGCCATCCGCCATCGGGAGGCATCGACACCCCTGACGAACTTTCATTACACCCGCAACCCGCACGGTGCGATCGAGGGCTACGAGAACACCCCAGCCAACTCGGGCATGGGCTGGCTGCCCTGCGACACGCCGATGACGAACCTCTTTCTCGCCGGCGCCTGGACCAACAGCGGAGGAATGAATCCTGCCATCACCTCCGGCATGGAAGCCGCCCAGCACATTCTGGCGAAATCGCCGTCCCCCGTGTAGCGCTCCGCATGATGGCTGCGGGACCTCGCGTACCGGGTGGAGTCAAGGGTCGAAGCGGCGCCCTGCGCTCACTCTGACCCCGTCGGGACGGCCAGCGCCACGGTGAGTGCCATGACCGTTTGCGGGTCGTCGAGTCCTTCGCCGAACAGCTCACGGATCTGTGTCATCCGGTAGCGCACGGTCTGGGGGTGGACGAACAGTTCCGCGGCGACGGCCTCCCGTTGGCCTCGATGCAGAAGCCACGACCTCAGCGTCTCGGCCAGCCGTTCGGCGGTGTTGGGCCGCAACGCGTTCAGGGGCGCCAACACCCGGTGTCGGAGATCCTCGGCGGCCTCCCGGTCCGCGGTCAGGACAAGCTCGACCAGGTGATCGTCGGTGTCGATGATGTCGGCGTCGGCGGCGCCGACCAGAGTGCGGGCTCGCAGCGCCCGTCGATACGACGACCGGACCAGCATCCACGGACGAGCCGGCCCCACCAGGGCCCGCCGGCCCTGCAACGCCGAATGGAGTTGGCGGCGATGCCGGACGTCCAAGTCGGGGGCCAGCAGCACTGCCAGCGACTCCGATGCACCGACCCCAGGTAGGTCTTCGCTGATCAGCAGCGTCGACTGACCGAAACGTGCTGCCAGGCCGCGGGTCTGGGCCTCTGCCAGGATGATGGCAGTCAGCGTGGACGGCGGACTCCAGCCGGCTCGTTCGGCACTGACGTGCAGGACATCTGCCGATTCGCCGTCGAGCAACTGCCGCGCCAGCCGTTCGAGATAGCGTTCCCGCACCCGCCCCGTCGTGGCCAATTCGTCGGCGTGCCCGGACACGCTGGACGCCGACAGTTCGTCGATGAACGCGAACACCAGCTCGGCGAATCGGGCCACGGTGTCCGCCGTCAGTCCGCCGTCGACGGCGGTGGCCGACAACTCACGCCAGGCGACGCGGGCGCCGACCCGGTAGGCCGACAGCAGCGCATCCATGGAGCGGCCCTGGCGCGCCTCGCCGCGGCCGAGTTCGTAGGCACCGTCGAGTGCGGGTGTCAGCGTCGCCGTGGGATCGGCGTCCTGGGCGCGTACCGCCAGTCGCAGGAAGCCGCCGAGGGCCATCTGTACGGCGTTCTCGATGTTCTGTCCCATGCGGCCGCTGAAGGCGGCGGCGTAGCTGGGCACCTCCGCCGTCACCGCGGTCACGGTGCGTTCGGCCATCCTCGGGAGCACCGCCTGCAGAGCGGCAGCGACGTCTTCGGGCAGGTCGAGCCCCGTGAAACGGAGCTCCGACTCGGCCATCACTGTCTCCTGCGAACAAAAAGCAGCGTGAAATTCACGCTCTGTAGCCAAGAGTTTATACCGAAATCCAGCCAGAGTGGTGACATGACCACAACAGCACCCCGCCCGACGGTTGTCGGCGCGCTTCAGGCGCGGGTGACCAGGCTCGCGGAATGGGTGACCACGCCGCTGGTCCCCGCCGACTATCTCGACGTCATCGACCCGCTGCGCTCCAGCGCCGACCTGCGCGGCCGCATCGTCGCGATCCACCCGGAGACACGCGACGCCGCCACTCTGGTGATCAAGCCGGGACGCGGCTGGCGCGGCCACACGCCGGGCCAGTATGTCCGCATCGGTGTCGACGTCGACGGTGTCCGTCAGTGGCGGGCCTACTCGCTCACCTCCGAGATAGAGCGGAATGACGGCTGCATCGCGATCACCGTGAAGGCGATCCCGGACGGCACGGTCAGCAATCACCTGGTCCGTCGCGCCACCGCCGGCACGATCATCCAACTCGACCAGGCCGCAGGCGACTTCACCCTCGGGGCGACGGTGCCGGCCAAGATCCTGTTCGTCACCGCCGGCAGCGGCATAACCCCCGTGATGGGTATGCTGCGCAACTTGACCGACGACGGTGCCGATGTCGTGGTCGTGCACTCCGCCCCTTCGGCCGACGACGTCATCTTCGGCGCCGAACTCCGGATGATGGCGGCCCAGAAGCGAATCCGGCTCGTGGAGCAGCACACCGACACCGACGGCATGCTCGACATGGAGCGCCTCGGCGATCTGGTGGAGGACGCCACCGAGCGTGAGACGTGGGCCTGTGGCCCCGCCCCGATGCTCGACGCCCTCGAGGCACGCTGGACCGTCGACGGCATCGCCGACCGGCTGCACACCGAGCGCTTCCGGCCCACCGTGATCGACGCCGGCGACGGCGGTGCGGTCACCTTTACTGCGACCGGAACGACGGTCGACGCCGAAGGATCCCAGACCCTGCTCGACGCCGGGGAGGCCGCGGGTGTCCTCATGCCCTCGGGTTGCCGGATGGGCATCTGCTTCGGCTGCGTCGCCCCGCTGCGCACCGGCGCCGTTCGCGACCTCCGCACCGGTGACGTCACCACGGCCTCCCCCGGTGACAACGTCCACATCCAGACCTGCGTCTCCGCTGCCGCGGGCGCCTGCGAAATCGCTCTTTGATCAAGGAGATCCGACATGACTGTTTCCACCCTCACACCAGCACGCACCACGACCGGGCCCGCGGCCCATCTCACCGACGAGGACATCGAGAACCTCGGCCGGGAACTCGACGCGATCCGCGAGCAGATCATCGCCGGCCGCGGCGAGCGCGACGCGGCCTACATCCGCGCGGTCATCGACGGTCAGCGCAAGCTCGAACTGAGCAGCCGGGCGATTCTGCTGTTCTCGTTGTTCCCGCCCGCCTGGATCGTCGGAACGGCCGGCTTGTCCGTGTCGAAGATCGTCGAGAACATGGAGATCGGCCACAACGTCATGCACGGCCAGTGGGACTGGATGCGCGACTCGAAGATCCACTCGACCACCTGGGAGTGGGACAACGCCTCCCCCGCGGACATGTGGAAGCACTCGCACAACGAGGTGCACCACACCTACACCAACGTGCGCGGCAAGGACCACGACCTCGGCTACGGCATCATGCGCGTCGACGAGAACCAGAAATGGACGCCGTTCTACCTGGGCCAGCCGCTGTACAACGCCGTCAACGCCTGCCTGTTCCAGTACGGCATCGCGGCGTATGACCTGGAGATCGGCAAGTACCTCAAGGGCCGGACGGACTCCGACGAGTTCATCCGTAACGGCAAGCGCGTGCTCGCGAAGATCGGCAAGCACGCGGTGCGCGACTACCTTCTGCATCCGCTGCTGTCGGGCCCGTCCGCGCTGCCCACCCTGACCGCGAACCTGACGGCCAACGTCGTCCGCAATCTGTGGACGCACTCGGTCATCATGTGCGGGCACTTCCCCGAGGGCGTCGAAACCTTCGAGAAGACCTCGATCGAGGGCGAGACGCGCGGCCAGTGGTACCTGCGCCAGATGCTCGGTTCGGCCAACATCTCGGGAAGTTCGTTGCTGCACTTCATGACTGGCAACCTGTCGTTCCAGATCGAACACCACCTGTTCCCCGACCTGCCCAGCAACCGCTACCAGGAGATCGCACCGCAGGTGCAGGAGCTGTTCGAGCGGTACGGGCTGACCTACACCAGCGGTTCGCTGCCCAAGCAGGTGGCATCGGCGTGGAAGAAGGTCTTCCGACTCTCGCTGCCCAACAACTTCGGCCGGTCGCGGCCAGTGAGCAGGGCCGCTGCCGCGTAGGCCCAAATCGGACGGGTCGCCCCAGGTCCTGGACCGGTTTGTAGGCTCTGTGCATGCCGCTGCTCAACGGCGAGGAATTCGCCGGGTACCTGATCGAGCGGCTGCTCGGCACCGGTGGGATGGGCGAGGTCTACCTCGCACAGCATCCGCGGCTGCCCCGCCGGGACGCGCTCAAGGTCCTGTCGCCCAGCTCGACGGCGGACACGGAGTTCCGCGCGCGGTTCATCCGCGAGGCCGAGATGGCCGCGGCACTGCAGCACCCCCACATCGTCGGGGTCCTCGACCGGGGCGAGTTCGACGGCCGGCTGTGGATCTCGATGGAGTACGTGGACGGCACAGACGCCGGCCGATTGCTCAGGGAGTCCCACCCCAGCGGAATGCCCGAGCACGACGTCGTGGACATCGTGACGGCCGTCGCCGACGCACTCGACTTCGCCCATGAACACCGCCTGCTCCATCGTGACGTCAAGCCGGAGAACATCCTGGTGACCGCGTCCGACGGGCGTCGCCGCAGAGTGCTGCTGACCGACTTCGGCATCGCCCGGCGAATCGACGACGTCAGCAACCTCACCGACGACAACGTCGCCATCGGAACTGTCAGCTACATGGCCCCCGAGCAACTGCGGGGCCAGCCTCTCGACGGCCGCGCAGATCAATATGCGTTGGCCGCCACCACTTTCCATCTGCTGACCGGTGCCCCGCCCTTCGACGACGCCAACCGTGCCGTCGTCATCAGTCATCATCTGGGGAGCCCGCCCCCGCGGATATCCGCCCGCCGGCCCGACCTCGCGCACCTCGACGGCGTCCTCGCGAGAGCGCTGGCCAAAGATCCCGGTCAGCGGTACCCCAGCTGCCTCGACTTCGCCGAAGCCCTCGCGCAGTCGCGTCCGCGCAAAGGTGCCGCGGACACGCAACCGCACGCGGCGTCGTCAGGAGATCCGGACGGCCGTCCCGCCACGCAGCGCCTCGAGCGTCTGGTCCTGCACGGCACAGCGCACGGTGTGGAACGACGCGCTGTCGGCGCCGGCGGAGAGTTGGAAGACGTCTCGTTCCGCCTGACGCCGTCGGATCCGCCCCGCGACCTGCCCACATCGGTCCCCGTTGCGATCAACACCCGACTCGAACCCGGTCGGCTCGGCGACGGCGCCACGGTCGAGGTGCACGGCGTCTGGGACGGTCGCACCCTCGACGCCGACGAGATCAGCATCTTCCCCGCTCAGACGCCGTCGGCGCCGCGATCGTCCCGCACGACGACGGCGACGTTCGACGCGCAACCGAAGCCCCGGTCTCACCGGACCGCGATCCTCACCGCCATTGTCGGGGTGGTCGTGGTGGCGGTGGCCGCGGTGGTGTGGTTCACCGACGGCTTCGGCTTGTGGACGCGGCAGGGACCGATCGTGACGCCGGCGAGCGTCACCGTGTTCGCGCCGTCAGGCGGCGCGGACAACCCGGACAAGGCGGGCCTGGTGATCGACGGTGACCCCGCGACGTCGTGGTCCACCGTCACCTACACCGACGCGGTCCCCTTCCCGAATTTCGTGGAGGGAGAGGGACTGGTGTTGCACCTTTCCGAGCCGACGGCGTTGAGTGCCGTCACGATCGACCTGTCGAGCACCGGAACCGAGGTGCAGATCCGCTCGTCGCCCAGCGAAAATCCTGGCACGTTGGCCGACACGACGGAGCTGACCCCGACGACACCGCTGCAACCGGGCCACAACCGCATCGACATCCGGGACCAGACGAAGACCTCGAACGTGCTGGTGTGGATCAGCACGCTGGGCACCACCGACGGCAAGAGCCGCACCGCGATCTCCGAGATCACCCTGCAGGCCGCTGCGTAGGGATCGGCCCGGCGCTGCTGGCCATCCCGCTCGGGATGGCGCTGGCGACCGGAGTCGAGGCCGGGATGGCGGGAGCTCCGACCCGCTGCCCGCCGGAGAAGTCGGCGGGAAGCGACCGGAAACCGCCCGGACCGTAGTTTCACGGTTCGGGCGGTCGGGACGATCGGACTCAGAAGTACGTCGTCGTCGTTGTACTGGTTCCGTTGTCACACGCGATGGTGACGTTCCAGTTCTTGAATTGAGGAATCGCCGGGACGATCCGCAGGTCGTAACTGGAGTTCGCCGGCAGGGCGAACGCACGGTGGAAGTTGTCCGCCGTGTAGGTGCATTGCGCTGTCACCCCACTGCGGTCCGTGATGTGAGCGACCAGACCGCCCACAGCCGTGCTGAACGACACCGTCGGACCCAGCTTCGGCGCCGGAGGGGGCGGCGGATCGTTCGGCGGCGGTGGCGGCGTGTTCCCATTCGAGCAACCCGACACAATCACCTTGGCACCGGTCTGATTCTGCAGTTTGGCCAAGGCGCTGCTCGAGGCTGCGGCAACCGTCGAGCCCGATGCCCCGACCTCTTCGCCGTAGTCGTTCGAGGCGGCCGCCGCGCACTGATTCGTGGCGATGACCACGGTCACGCAGTGATCGGCGCCATTGTTGGAGCAGTTCGTCAGCGCGCCCTGGGCAGCCTGGTCTTGGCTTCCACTGATCGACGAACCGCCTGCCATCGTGACGGGCGGATTCTCGTTGACATACCCGAGCGCCAGCGCGATGTACTGGTCTGCAGCCTGCGCCGCGGGGGGCGTGAGCAAGCCGACGGCGGCTGTCCCCGCGGCGAGCAGGATGGCGGCCGAGGTCCGGCCTCGCCAGCCCGCGCGGCTCCTGGAATTCGTTGTCATGATCACTCCTGTGAGGTTGTCGCTGCCCTGAGCGGGCCGCGTAGTGGTCTCTTCGCCGTTCTCCGCGGGTGTGCATGTTTATGTGCCGATTGTTCGGCCGCTCTTCGGTTTTCCCGCTGCAGCAATGGTCGTCCGCGGCCAACGCCGGCGTAATCGCCGGGAAGCCAGAATCCGGCGGCTGACGGCAAGGGTTTCCTATCCGCCAGGTAAGGAAGACCGGTGTGTTGATCGCGTCGATTGCCGTCCCTGCTCGTTCCGCTCCGGAGGGCTACCGTTCGACGGGACGACACAACGAGAAAAGGGCCGCCCCTCGTCGCCCCCCGAAAGCCCGGGCGAGCTGGCCGACACGTGCTGGTCTGGATCAGCACGCTGGGCACCCCGACGGCAAGAGCCGCACCGCGATCTCCGAGATCACCCTGCAGGCGGCCGGCTAGGGATCGGCCCGGGCATATCGTCAGTCGGACAGTCCTTCGACAACGGCCAGCGCAGTGAGGTAGCGGACTTCCTCCGTGGCAGCGCGGTCGCTAAGGAACTGACCGGAGGCGCCCGCCTGGGCAGCCATCAGCGCGCGGGTGAATGTCTCCGGCGTGACGGTCATCGTCCGGCCGGTCTTGGCGATCAGCGCGACGAAGATCGCCTGCAGGCCCTCACGGAAGCGTTCGACCTGGGCATCCAGGGCGAGGGCGATCTCGGGCTGATGGGCCGCGCGAGCCACCAAGGCAGCATGCAGCGCGATGCGCGGTTGATCGGCGACGCCGGCCTTCAGCAAATGGCGCACCACGCGGTCGGTCCTGAGAACGCCTTTGGTTCGCAGCAGGGGTTCGGCGGTGCTCCGCAACCGCTCGACGAGTGCATCGTTCTGGTGCCCGTACACCTCGAAGAGCAGATCCTCCATGTCGTCATAGCTGGAGTAGAAGGCCCCACGGGTGTAGCCGGCCGCCCGGCACACCTCCTCGACGCTGAACCAGGTCCGGCCACTGTCCCGGATGAGTTCGTCGGTGGCCTCGATCAACCGTGCCCGGGTGTTGCTGCGGCGGCGGGTTTTCGGCGCTTCTGTGACCTTCACGACAAACGGCCTCTCCAGCTCGATACATTCCGTATTGAATGCATATCGTATTGAATCATGGACATGTTCGAGGCAGCAACCGACGAGGCGGCTATGAGCCGGCACGCTGCGGCCGACATTCCGCATCTGCAGGCTGGCGCGGACGACGACGCGATCATCGTGGCGCGGGGTCTGACGTTCGACGGCGAGCACGGCCCGCTGTTCCGCGACGTCGACCTGGACCTCGATCGCGGCCTGCACGCGGTGCACATGCCCGGCGGCCACAGCCAGAAAGCACTGCTGCTCACCCTGGCCGGCCGGCTCAAGCCGAGTGCCGGCACCGTGGCCGTGTTCGGTGAGACCGCACCGCGGGCCATTCGCCGGCACTGCGCGATCGCGGCTTTCGGCGACATCGACGATCTGGACGAGGCGGTCACGGTGGGAACAGTCGTGACCGAGCAGCGCCGCTGGCTCGCTCCCCTGTTCGGGCGGTCGCGCGAGCACTCCCACCGAGACGTACTGGCTGAGGTGTTCGGGGATGTCCAACGCCCGGCACCGACCGACTACGTCGGCGACATGGGCGATCTGGAGACGTTCCTTCTGCAGATCGCCCTGGCGCTGTGCTCGGACCGACCGGTCCTGGTGGTCGGTGATCTCGAACAGGTCCGCGACAGCGAACGGCGAGCACAGGCGGCGCAACGCCTCGGCGTCATCGCCGCCGACCGCCTGGTCGTTGTGGGCGTGACGAATTCGCTCGGCGATGAGGCACCCGAGCACGAAATACACATCCCGAACATCGCGGGGAAGGACTGAGGACATGGTGGGCGGACTTGCCCTGGGGTCGGAGATCAAACGCTTCGCCCGGAATCGGATGACGCGGATCGCCATCGTCGTCTTGATGCTGATGCCGCTGTCCTACGGTGCGCTCTATCTGTGGGCGTACTGGGATCCGTTCGGGCACGTGAACAAACTGCCGGTGGCACTGGTCAATTCGGACCGGGGCGCCGAGGTTTCCGGTGAGCCGATGAACGTCGGCGCCGAGATCGCTGGCCGGCTCGCCGATGATGCAAGCCTGGATTGGCACCTGGTCGACGACGCCGAGGCGCGCGACGGGGTGGCGCACGGCAAGTACTACTTCATGCTGGAACTGCCACCGGACTTCAGCGAGGCCATCGCGTCGCCCACCACCGGTAACCCCCGCAAAGCACAACTCATCGCCGAGTACAACGACGCCAACAACTACATCTCGTCGAGTATTGGCCGCACCGCTGTCGAGCAGGTGCTCAACGCCGTGTCGACCAGGATCTCCGGGCAGGCGGTCAACCAGGTGCTGTCGGTGATCACGACCTCGGGGACGGGGATCAAGCAGGCGGCCGACGGAGCGGCCCAGCTCTCCGATGGCGCAGCCCAACTCGATTCCGGTGCTGGGCAGTTGGTGGCCGGCCTCGATGCGGCCCGGTCCGGTTCCGGGGATCTGGCGGCGGGATCCCGCACGCTGTCCGACGGCATCGACACCGCCACCGATCCCCTGCTCAAGATCACCGACCTGCTGGCGCAGATCGGCACGCAGAGCGATCAGGTCAACGGCCAGGTCCAGGACAGCTCGTCGGCGCTGACGGAGGCATCTGACGAACTCGACGCCATCAACGGGACGCAAGACGCCGCCGCCCAGTCCTTGACCTCGATCATCGACAGCCTGTCGGCGAACCAGGATCCGGTGTCAATGATGGCCACCGGAAAACTGCGCGAGACCCGCGACCAGTTGCTCGCCCATCAGCGAACCCCGGACATCCAGGCGAAGCTCGACAAGGCTCGCGCGGCCGCCGACGCGGGTGGTCCCGTCGGTTCTGCGCTGACCGATATCTCCTCCAAGGGCAAGGAACTCAGCGACAAGCTCACTCAGTTACGCGACGGCGCCCAGCAGCTTGCGTCGGGCAATGCCCAGCTCAGCGCCGGCATCGCCACACTCGACGATGGCGTCCGGCAGCTGAAATCCGGTACGGCGCAACTGAGGTCAGGGTCGAATGAGCTGGAGACGAAGCTGGCCGAGGGCGCGCAGAAGGTTCCCGACTGGAGTCCCCAGCAGAAGGACGCCATCGCAGAGGCGATCGGTGGCCCCGTTCAGCTGACGAGTTCGCATGAGAACTCGGCGCCGAACTTCGGCACCGGCATGGCGCCGTTCTTCCTGACGCTCGCGCTGTTCTTCGGCGCCATGCTGTTGTGGATGGCGTTCCGCCCGCTGCAGAACCGGGCCATCGCCGCCGAGATCAGTCCGATCCGCGTGACGCTGGCCAGTTATCTGCCTGCTGTGCTGATCGGGATTCCCCAAGCGGTGATCCTGTACTGCGTCGTGCGCTTCGCTCTGCACGTCCACGCGGAGCATCCGGTGGCGATGCTGGGTTTCATGATGCTGGCTTCCTGTGCGTTCATCGCGGTGGCCCAGGCGATCAGCGCCTGGCTCGGCCCGGTGTTGGGCAAGGTGCTCCTGATGACGCTGCTGATGGTGCAACTGGTCAGCGCGGGCGGGCTCTACCCCGTCGAGACCACCACCAAGCCGTTCCAGTCTCTCCACCGGCTCGACCCGATGACCTACGGCGTCAACGGGCTGCGCCAGTTGATCCTCGGCGGTATCGACCAGCGGCTGTGGCAGGCCTTGATCTTCCTGGGTGCCCTGTGGTTGGGGTCGATACTGCTGACCGCCCTGGCGGCGCGGCGCAACCAGTTGTGGAACCTCACCCGACTGGTGCCGAGCGTCAAGATGTAGCGGAAACACAAACACGGCAGGCCTTTCAGCCTGGCCTACCGGTCGGCCGTGATCGGCGGGCACGTGCGCTACGCGGGTCGAAGGTGTGGTGATCCGTCTATGGACTACTGCGGATCGTCGACTGGGGAGCCAGGCAGGGCAAGTCGGCTACCTCGGACGCCACACGATGACCATGCGGAGGGCTTCTAGAAGCCAAGCGGTCGGGGGCCGCCAGGACACCGTCAGCACCTGCGCAGGTGGCCAGAGCTCTCGACGTGCGCCTCACCGCCGGAGCCGCCACGATATAACCCTCAGTGCCGTCGTCGGGTCCAGCGAATAAGTCCGTCACGGCGGGGTACACCCCGTCGCACAGGGCGGGGCCGTTTCAGAAAGGTCGATCGAAGCCATGAGCGTCGTCTTGATTGGTCCGATGAGTCGATGCGCGAACTGTCAGCGCACACCGCCGGGCGGCCAGCGCTGGCCCCACCTGGCAAAGGGCGACCGGTTCTGCTGTCTCGATTGTCTGTACGGCCTCCATCCTGAGCTGCAGGACGGCGGTTGGTGAGTCCGGCCCTACGTCGGGTTCTCCGACCGGGTGGACACAACGTGACCCGAGGCAGTCGCGCCTATGGGTGCGGCGGCTAGCTGTCCGTCGCCTCGGGTCGACGCTGCACCGTCCGCCTCAGTCGAGCTGGTCGACCTCCTCCTGGTATTGATTCATGAACTCCGCGAGCTGCGGGCCGACGAAGGCCTCGGCGATTACCATCTGATCGACGATCAGCCGTGTGCGTGCCATCTGTCGGCGGAATTCCTTGGTATGACGGACCGCATCGAGTTGTTCGTCGGTCCCTCGCACAACAATGAAGCCGTTGAGGTGTGCGTGCGGCCCTAGAAGGGTCACGTCGAAGCTCGCGATCTTGCCTTCCTTCTGAAGGCCACCCCAGTACTCCATCGAGTCTTCGTATATGCGCAGTGCGCGCTTCTCCCGCCCTCGCACTACTTCACCGAACCCGATGAAAAGAGCTGCGTCAGCCACTGGCTTCTCCTTTCTGCTTGGACACGGCCCGCCCTCGGCTGAGGGGCGGAGCGCGTCGAACCGAACGCTACGCCGCCTGCCCCACGAGAACTCACACTGTGACGTGTTGGAACCTTGCGTTCGACAGCACATGGGACGCCGCTGCCAGCAAACTTTGAGTGCCGCCACGGCTGGGCGTGCGCTGGGCGTGCACACGGCCCGCGCAAGTGGGCGGGTACCTCTTTGGCTGCTCCGTGAAGGCCGATGCACCGAAGGCGGTGAGGAAGCACCGGGATGGTCTAGGGAGACAAAACAGGCCAGGGCTTGTGGCCCTGGCCTGCTTATTCGGTTGTGGAGCTGCCGGGAATCGAACCCGGGTCCTACGGCATTCCCTCAAGGCTTCTCCGTGCGCAGTCCGCTATGTCTCTACTCGGATCTCCTGATCACGCGAACAAGTCAGGAAGACGATCCCAGTCGCTGTTTGATGTCCCCACGGGTCCCGCGACCGAACCCGTGGGTGGGTCCCTCTAGCTGATGCCAGGGTCCGGGCCGAGGGCGCTCCCGGTCTGACAGACACACCGTCGCTTAGGCAGCGAGGGCGTAGTCGCGCTGATTGGAATCGGCGCTTAATTGGTTGCAACGACGCTTACGGTGGTCATTTGCCTGCACCGGCACGCTTCCCTTGATTCGATGCGCGAAGTCGAAACCGTTCAGCCCCTCGCACCCCTGCCGACCATCAGCAGGAAGGTCCATACTACCGGCCGGTTCAACACACGCCAGCAGATTTTTAGTCCGCCGAGTGTGCGTCCAGGGCGGAAACTTCTGCTCAGACTCAATCGGTCGTTGCAGCACCTGATTCGTAAGGGGTGTTGTTCGATGGGGTTTCGCAAGCAGGGCAGCAAAGAGGTGCCCGGGCCGGCACGCGAGGTGTTTCTGGAGGCGTTGAGGTCGGGGTTGTCGCAGTCGGCGGCGGCGACGGTGGCCGGGGTGTCCCATCAGACGGGCTGTCAGTGGGCCGGTGCCGCCGGGATCGCTGCCGATAACCGGCATCACGGGCTGCGGTATTCGGCGGCGGCGCGCGCGGTGTTCTGGGCGGCGATGCATTCCGGGGGATCGACAACTGAGGCGGCCCTGCTGGCCGGCGTGTCGGAGAACGCCGCGCTGCGCTGGGTCAAACAGGCTGGGTACGTGCCCAGAACCCCCGTGCTTGCCGTGGTCGAACCCGACCGATCGCAGCGCCCGCGCGCCGTTGGCGTTCACCGAACGCTGCCGGCTCGAGGAGTTGCTCGAGACCGGTTACACCCCCGAACGGGCGGCCGGGCTGCTGCAGCGTCATCGCGACACGATCGGTCGCGAGCTCGTCCGCGGGCGACCGGCTCGGGGTATCGGGCCCGGGTCGGCCAGGACGTCGCCGAGCAGAAACGCACACGACCCAAACCACGGCGGCTGGAGTCGCGGCCTGCGTTATTGGCAGAG
Source organism: Mycolicibacterium psychrotolerans (assembly GCF_010729305.1). Classification (NCBI taxonomy): domain Bacteria; kingdom Bacillati; phylum Actinomycetota; class Actinomycetes; order Mycobacteriales; family Mycobacteriaceae; genus Mycobacterium; species Mycolicibacterium psychrotolerans. The sequence continues at coordinate 4,842,072 of NZ_AP022574.1, forward strand.
GTTCTGCAAGGCTTGGAGCACAAGCACAGCCCCGAGCAGATCGCGGGCCGGCTGCGCCAGGACTTCCCCGACGATCCGGAGATGTGGGTGTCACACGAAACGATCTACCAAGCCCTCTACGTCCAACCCCGCGGCGAGTTGGCCCGGCTGGTCAAGACCGCGCTGCGCACCGGTCGGGTGCGACGAAAACCACACGGCCGCAACACCGCTGACGGCCGAGGCAAGATCCGCGACATGATCAACATCAGCGAGCGGCCCGCTGAGGCCGCCGACCGCGCGATCCCGGGCCACTGGGAGGGGGACCTGATCCTGGGCAGTACCGCCTCAGGCTCGGCGATCGGCACCCTGGTCGAGCGCACCACCGGCTTCGTGGTGCTGCTGCACCTGCCCGATGACCGCACCGCGGCCACCCTGGCCGAGGCGATGGCGGTCAAGATTCCCGACATTCCCGAGATCCTGCGCCGCTCGTTGACCTGGGATCAAGGCAGCGAAATGGCGCTACACACCAAGATCACCGAAGCCACCGGACTACCGATCTACTTCTGTGACCCGCACAGCCCCTGGCAGCGCGGCACCAATGAGAACACCAACGGACTGCTGCGCCAGTACTTCCCCAAAGGCACTGACCTGTCGTTTTACGGGCCCGGATGGCTTGACCAGGTCGCCGCCGAACTCAACGCGCGACCCCGCAAACGCCTCGGCTGGCGGACCCCCGCCGAAGAACTCGACCGACTACTCTCAGACCCGTCCACATTCGCTGCAGCGACCGCCTGAATTCAAGCTGCGTCGAGCCGCCCTGGACGCACAATCGGTGCCAGATCGCCGTATTCGGCCACGATGTCAGCGATCGGCGCGGGGCGACCGAACAGGTGTCCCTGCGCGAATCGGCAGCCCGCCGCCAGGATGGTGGCGGCCTGCTCGGGCGACTCGATGCCCTCGGCGATCACGTCCAGGCCGAGGTCGGCGCACAACCCGACCACCGAGCGGTACAACGTCAGATCGCGGGCGGCCACCGATCCGACCGCGAGACTGCGATCGAGCTTGACGATGCCGACCGGCAGCGCGTGCAGGTAGGTCAGCGAGTTGTAGCCGGCGCCGAAGTCGTCGAGCGCGACCCGGACCCCAGTGGCGTTGAGGCGTTCGATCTGCGCCGCGGCGTCGGCCAGGTCGACGATCGGCAGCGTCTCGGTGATCTCGAGGACGAGCCGTTCGGGGTCGATCCGGCAGGTCGAGAGGGTGCTTCGGACGTCGTCCTCGAAGCCGGGGTTGCCCAACCGGGCGGCACCGACGTTCACGTGGATGTCCACGTCCAAACCGGAGGCCGCGACCTCCTGACAGGCCAGGCGCAGCACCAACCCGTCGAGCGCCGCCCCCAGGCCCGCGGCTTCGGCGGCCGCGACGAAGGTCTCGGGCGGGATCTGGATCCCGTTGGGCGCGGTCCAGCGCGCCAACGCCTCGACCGCCACCAGCGTCTCGTCGGGCAGTCGCACCACCGGCTGGAAGCACAGGCTGAAGCCGGCGGGCACACCGTCGGCAGCGCTGCGCAGCGTGGTGGCGAAGTCGGCCCGCACCCCCGCCGAGGGTTGATACACCACCGCCGTGTTCTTGCCCAGCCGCTTGCCCGCGTACATCGAGATGTCGGCCTGGCGCAGAAGATCGTCGGACGTGAGGGCACTCGGCCCGACATCCGCGCGCACCAGCCCCATGCTCGCGCGCACCCGCAGTGACGACCCGTGCAGCAGGAACGGATCGCGCAGCGCCACCCGGAGCCGGTCGGCAACCACCTCGGGGTTCTGCCTCTCCCCGTCGATCAGGATCGCGAACTCGTCGCCGCCGATGCGGGCCAGCGTGTCGGCGTCGCTGACGCACCGCCGCAGGCGCTCCCCCACGGCGCACAGCAGGTCGTCTCCGGCGGCATGGCCGAACCGGTCGTTGACGTCCTTGAAGTCGTCGAGGTCGACGAAGATCAGCACGAACCGACCGTGGTTCATCGCCTCTTGTAGCCGCTGGGCGAACAACAACCGGTTGGGCAGACCGGTCAGGGAGTCGTGCAGCACCTGATGGGCCAACCGGCGTTGCGCGTCATAGAGCCGACGCGTCAGCAGCCGCTGCTGCCCCATCGCGACGACCTGCCGCGCAGCGACCAGTACGACCATCGCCACCGTGGTCCCCACCACCACCGGCCCCAGCACATTGCCGGTCAACACGTGGAACGCCAGCAGCACCGTGATGCCGAGGAACCCCGAGTACGGCAGGACCAGCTGCGTCCAGTCGATCAGTCGCGACCCCTGCGTCTCCGGTGCAGACGGCTCCCTGTCCCGCATGGACAGCGCGACGAACAGCGGCCCGAGGGCGAGGCCGAGCTCGCCCCAGAGCGTGGCGCTGTCGAAGCCGACCGCGCCGAAGTACGCGATGATCCTGTCGGACGCCGCGATCAGCACGAGGCCGCTGCCCAGTTGCAGGTAGTTCACCCGGTAGGGGTGCTCGGCCCGGTAGACCATTCCGGTCACCGCGCCGACGACGACCAGCACGAGTTCGGCGACGCCATAGGACATTTCGACCACCGGGTGCCCCGACCGCGGGAACGACGTGGTCGACACCGTGCCGAGACCGAAAATCATCAGGATCGCGAACGACGTCGCCGCCACCATGCCGTCCAGCAGGGTCAGGACGGCGGCATGCCTCATCGAGCCGTCCTCGGGTAGGCCGACCCGGCCGCAGGTGCGCGCCAGCACGACCACCGAGGCCAGTGCGAGAATCGGGAACAGCCAGTACAACGTCACCCAGACCGGCGCCCACTTCCCGTCGGCGAGCCACCAGACGAGCTGGCCGGCGAGCACGGTTCCGACGGCGCCGACCGCGAGCAGGCGCCACCACCGCGCGACACCGTGAACGCGGCGCGACTCGAACAGCCCGTAACGACGGCACCGATCCCCGAGCAACACTGCGCGACGGCGGCGATCCAGTGGGCGGTCTGCTCACCCCAGGGCGCGAATGAGTTGACCGTCAGCAGCAGCGTTGCTGTGACGACCAACGCGACGCGCAACCGGAAGCCCGTGCCGCCATCCCCTTCACTCGCCGACGAACGTCTCCGGCCGTCGAGTTGCCCCTCATGACGGTAACTAACCGACGGCGATCATCGCGACGGAAGCGAACGCGAAGATCATCCCGGCGACCTGACCCCGGGTCACCCGCTCGCGCAGGACGACCACCGCGAGCAGGACCGTGGCCGCCGGATACAGCGCGACCAGCACACCGGTCAGCGACAGTAGCGAGGACTGCAGGGCGAGCAGGGTGGCCGTGTTCGCCACGGCGTCGAGGACCCCGGCGAGTAGCGCCAGCCGCATCGGCACGCCCCGCTCGACCACGAAGTTCGCGGTCAGCACCGCGGCGAACGCGACGATGGCCGTGGCCGCCAGCCGACCGAACACCAGGGGCCACAGGCCGGCCTGGACGGGGACCTGGTCGAGGATGACGAAGTTCAGACCGAACGCGACACCGGATCCGATCGTCAGCCAGGCCACCTTGACGGTGAACCGGTGCGGCCGGACATCCTCATCGCCTGCCTGGCGGCTGACCATCACCACCGCGACCAGCGCCAGCAGCACCCCGCACGCAGCGAGCGCGCTGGGTCGTTCGCCCAGCGCCACACCGACGCCGACGGGGACCCCGGCGACCAGCACCGACGTCAGCGGCGACACCACCGAGATGGGACCCGACCCGAGTGCGGCGTAGAACCACCACACGCCGAACGCCTGACCCACCCCAGCCAACAGCCCCCACCACACGGCCGGTGCGCTGAGCTCACCGCCGACGGGGACCGCGATGACCGTGAGCAGGATCAGCGCCAGCGGGTAGGACAGCAGCACCACCCGCAGCGCGGCGATACGGCGCGAGGCGTAGCCGCCGACGAAGTCGCTGACGCCGTAACCCAGCGCCGCGATGAGTGCGCTGAGGACGCCGGTCAGGAGGTCATGCCCTTGACGCGTCGTCCCAGCTCTCGGGTGACCTCACGTTCGGCGTCCCGGCGGGCCAGGTCCTGACGCTTGTCGTGGGCCTGCTTACCGCGGGCCAGCGCCAACTCGACCTTGACCCTGCCGCCGGTGAAGTACAGCGACAGCGGCACCAATGTCAGGTTGCCGTCGCGGGTCTTGCCGACCAGCGTGTCGATCTCCCGGCGGTGCAGCAGCAGTTTGCGGTTGCGCCGCGGGGCGTGGTTGGTCCACGTGCCGTGGTGATACTCGGGGATGTGCAGGTTGCGCAGCCAGATCTCGCCGTCGTCGACGGTGGCGAACGCGTCGGCCAGCGAGGCCTGCCCCTCGCGCAGGCTCTTCACCTCGGTGCCCATCAGCGCGACGCCCGCCTCGAAGGTCTCGAGGATCGCGAAGTTGTGCCGCGCCTTACGGTTGGTGGCGACAACCTGGTTGTTGGTGTCCTTGACGCCTTTCGCTTTCTTGGCCACGGCTACCGCCGCACATAGAGGCGCAGGGTGACGTACGAGGTGATCCCCGACATCGCCAGGCCGAGGAACAGCATCCACGGAGCGCTGTAGTAGAGCACGTCGGCGTAGTCCACCCTGGCGATGAGGTTCGCCTGATAGAACTGGTCGAGCGCGCTCTCCAGGAACAACGCCCGCACCGCGATCAGCCCCGCGATGGCGATCAGCACCCCGACGAACGCCGCGAGCATCGCCTCGAGCAGGAACGGCAGCTGGGTGTACCAGCGGGTGGCGCCCACCAATCGCATGATGCCGATCTCGGTGCGCCGGGTGTAGGCCGCGACCTGGACCATGTTCGCGATCAACAGAACCGCGCCGATGGCCTGCACCAGCGCCACCGCGAACGCCGCGTTGCTGATGCCGTCGAGCACCGCGAACAGGCGGTCGATCAGGTCCTTCTGGTTGAGGACGTTCAAGACGCCCGGCTGGCCGATCATCGCGTCGTCGAAGTCCTTGTGCTGCTCGGGATCGTCGAGCTTGACGACGAACGACGCCGGGAACGCGTCCTTGCCTGCGACGTCCTTGTACTGGGGGAACTTGCGGATCGCGTCGTCGTAGGCCTCGTCGCGGTTGAGGAAGCGCACAGACCGCACGTCCTGGCGGTCCTCGATCGTCTTGCGCAGCGCCTTGCACGGGTCCGCGTCGCACGTCGGATCGTTCGCCGAGACGTCGTTGGTGAGGAAAACCTGGCTCTCCACCCGATCGAGGTAGATCGCGCGGGACTGGTCGGCCAACCGCACCACCAGCAGGCCGCCACCGAACAATCCGATCGAGATCGCGGTCGTGAGCACCATCGCGACCGTCATGGTGACGTTGCGGCGAAGCCCGGTGAGGACTTCGTTGACGAGGAAGCCGAAGCGCACTAGCGATCCATTCCGTAGACGCCGCGCTGTTCGTCGCGAACCAGCCGGCCGAGTTCGAGTTCGACGACCCGCTGACGCATGGAGTCGACGATGTGGTGGTCGTGGGTGGCCATCAGCACCGTGGTTCCGGTGCGGTTGATCCGCTCGAGCAGATCCATGATGTCCTTGCTGGTCTCCGGGTCGAGGTTGCCCGTCGGTTCGTCGGCCAGCAGCACCAGCGGCCGGTTGACGAACGCCCGCGCGATCGCGACGCGCTGCTGCTCGCCACCGGACAGCTCGGCGGGCAGGCGGTTGGCCTTGCCGGACAACCCGACCATCTCGAGCACGTCGGGCACCACCCGGTTGATGGTGTCGGCCCGCTTGCCGATCACCTCGAGCGCGAACGCGACGTTCTCGAAGACCGTCTTCTGCTGCAGCAGCCGGAAATCCTGGAACACGCAGCCCATGACCTGGCGCAGACCCGGGATGTGCCGGCCGGACAGCTTGTTGACGTGGAACTTGGAGACCCGGATGTCGCCGGACGACGGATGCTCCTCGGCCAGCAGCAGGCGCATGAACGTGGACTTGCCCGACCCGGACGGGCCGATCAGGAAGACGAACTCACCCTTGTCGATCTTGACCGAGACGTTGTCGAGCGCCGGCCGCGCCGACGACTTGTACTGCTTGGAGACATGGTCGAGGGTGATCATCACGGCACGCCAGTGTAGCGGGGAGGCGCGCAGGCACCGCGGTGCTGCCGACTCACAGGGGAGGCGTCGCAGTCGTCACCGGCGGCACGCCGGGCGGGGCGACCGTGGTGGGCGCCAGCGTCGGCGGTGCCTGGGTGAACGTCTGCGGGCTCAGCGGCCCCGGCCCGTCCGGGTCGATCACGGTGGTGCTCGGGGCACCCGGCGCGGTGCCGTCGGTGCTGGTGGGCGACGTGGTTTCCGAGGGCGGCGACGTGGTCGTCGGAGCCGGGGTGGTGGTGCTCGTCGTGGTCGTCGTGGTGCGGGTGGTGGTCTCCGGCGCGCGGGTCTGCACATTGGTCCGCGGCACCCACGTGTAGTTCGGATCGGGCACGAAGCCGGGCGGCACCACCTGCGTCTGGTCGGCCGGTTTCTCCGACGACGCGGGCTGAAAGCTCTGATTCACCCAGAACAGTGCGACGAACGCGAGGATCAGCGCCGCCGTCGACGTCCGCATCCGGCCGCCGAAGATGTAGTTGGGCCAGCCGCGGGTGCTGCCCGGGCGCTTCGGCGCCCAGATCCAATCGGTCCACTTCATCGCTGCGACTCCGGTTGGGGCGGCGCTTCCTTGGCCGCGTCGTCGGATCGGGCGGGATGCGGGATCGCCGCGACGACGGGCGATGCCATTTCTCCGGGCGCGACGATCCCGGCGCGGCGCAGTGCGCGCACCACCAGCACGCGCAGCCGCCGCCCGACCTCGAACTGCTTGCCCGGCAGCGTGCGTGCCACCATCCGCAGATTCACCGTGTCCAGTTCGATGCTCTCCACGCCCATCAGCTGCGGCGCGTCGAGCAGCAGGTCCTTGAGCTGGGCGTCGTCTTTGGCATTGTCGGCCACGCCGTGCAGCACGTCGTTGACCGCGTTGAGGTCGGCGGCCACCGGGACCGGGATGTCGATGACCGCCCTTGCCCAGTCCTTGGACAGGTTGACGGTCTTCACGATCTGCCCGTTGGGGATCGTGTACATCTCCCCCTCGGCTGAACGGAGCTTGGTGACGCGGAGCGTGACGTCCTCGACCGTGCCCTCGGCGGGCAGAGCGATTCCGGCGACGGTCAGCGCGACCAGGTCACCGAACCCGTACTGCTTCTCGGTGATGATGAAGAAGCCCGACAGCAGGTCCTGCACCAGCCGCTGCGCGCCGAAGCCGAGCGCGGCGCCGATCACGGCGGCGGGCGCGACCAGGGAACTGATCGGGATCGCGAGGATGTCGGTGATCTGCACCAGCACCATCACCAGCAACAGGCCCACGGAGACGTAGGAGATCACCGACGCCACCGCTTGCCGGTGTTTGGCGCTCTCCGAGCGGACCAGCTGATCGCTTTCCTGGTATTCGGCGTCGATGTGCCGGGTGATGCGCTTCGCGGTCCAGTTGATGAATCTCGCCGCGAGCAGAGCGCCGATCAGCAGCAGCCCGATGCGTACTCCGCGGTCGAGAATCCACACGCCGATGTCACCGCGCCAGAAGCCGTGCCACCGGGACGCGAGGTCGAATGCAAGAAGCGTGTTGGTCAAGGGCTAGTCGCTGTCATCTTTTCTGTTGCGCCACCGGATACCGGCCTCCAGGAAGCCGTCGATGTCACCATCAAGCACCGCTGCTGGATTTCCGACCTCGTACTCCGTGCGCAGATCCTTCACCATCTGGTACGGGTGCAGCACATAGGAACGCATCTGGTTCCCCCAGGAGCTGCCGCCGTCGCTCTTGAGGGCGTCCATCTCGGCCCGCTCCTCTAAGCGCTTGCGCTCCAACAATTTCGCCTGAAGCACACGCATTGCCGACACTTTGTTCTGCAACTGCGACTTCTCGTTCTGGCAAGTCACGACGATACCGGTCGGGATGTGGGTCAGTCGAACGGCGGAGTCGGTGGTGTTCACCGACTGACCGCCGGGTCCGCTGGAGCGGTACACGTCCACCCGCACGTCGGCTTCGGGTATGTCGATGTGATCAGTGGTCTCGGTGACCGGCAGCACCTCGACTTCGGCGAAGGACGTCTGCCTGCGGCCCTGGTTGTCGAACGGGCTGATGCGCACCAGGCGGTGGGTGCCCTGCTCGACCGACAGGGTGCCGTAGGCGAACGGCGCGTGCACGGCGAACGTCGCGCTCTTGATGCCGGCTTCCTCGGCGTAGGAGGTGTCGTAGACCTCGACCGGATACTTGTGCTGCTCGGCCCACCGGATGTACATCCGCATCAGCATCTCCGCCCAGTCGGCGGCGTCGACCCCGCCGGCGCCCGATCGGATGTTGACCAGCGCCTCCCGCTCGTCGTACTCACCCGAGAGCAGGGTGCGGACCTCCAGCGCCTCGATGTCCTCGCGCAGTTGCCGCAGTTCGGCGTCGGCCTCGGCGGTAGCAGAGTCACCTTCTGCCCCGGCTTCCTCACTGGCCAGCTCGTAGAGCACCGGCAGATCCTCGACGCGCTGGCGCAGTTCCTCGACCCGGCGGAGTTCGTTCTGGGCGTGCGACAGATCGCTGGTCACCTTCTGCGCCCGCACCTGGTCGTCCCACAGCTTCGGGTCGGAGGCCTCCTGTTCGAGATTCGCGATGCGACCGCGAAGCGCCTCGACGTCGAGCACACGCTCCACCGTGGTGAGCGTGGCGTCGAGGGCGGCGATGTCGGCTTGACGATCAGGATGCACGGGAGATCAGGTTACCGGTCCGCGCGTTCGCCCCGGTCCACGCCGAGCGCGTTCTAGCATCGGGAGGCAACCCTCGTCCGGCCGCGTCGCGACAGCCCCCTGCGCGTGGCCGGGCAGCGACAGAAGGCAGCCCATATGCCCCCTTTGCGTCCCTATCACGTCGCGATCGTCGGCTCCGGACCGTCCGGGTTCTTCGCCGCGGCCTCGCTGCTCAAGGCCGCCGGATCCGGCGACGACCCGGCGCAGCGCGACATCCGTGTCGACATGCTCGAGATGCTGCCCACGCCGTGGGGCCTGGTGCGGTCCGGTGTCGCACCGGACCATCCGAAGATCAAGTCGATCTCGGCGCAGTTCGACAAGACCGCCGCCGATCCGCGTTTCCGGTTCTTCGGCAACATCGTCGTCGGCGACCACGTGCAGCCCGCGGAGCTCGCGCAGCGCTACGACGCCGTGATCTATGCCAACGGTGCGCAGTCCGACCGGCCGCTGGGCATTCCCGGGGAAGACCTGCCGGGCAGTGTGGCCGCCGTCGACTTCGTCGGCTGGTACAACGCGCACCCGCACTTCGAGGCGATGACACCGGACATCTCGTCCGGCCGCGCCGTCGTTGTCGGCAACGGCAACGTGGCGATCGACGTCGCACGCATCCTTGTCAGTGACCCCGACGTGCTCGCGGCGACCGACATCGCCGACCATGCGCTGGATCTGCTGCACGATCGCGGCGTCGAGGAGGTGCTGGTCATCGGCAGGCGCGGCCCGCTGCAGGCGCCGTTCACCACGCTGGAGCTGCGCGAGCTCGGCGACCTCGAGGCCCTCGGTGACGTCGACGTGGTCATCGACCCCGCCGACTTCGCCGACATCACCGACGAGGACCTCGAGGCCGCGGGAAAGACGGTGCGCAACAACATCAAGGTGCTGCGTGGCTACGCCGAGTTGGAACCGCGCGGAGCCAAGAGGCGCATCGTCTTCCGCTTCCGCACGTCGCCGATCGAGATCAAGGGCGACGGCAAGGTGGAGTCGATCGTGTTGGGCCGCAACGTTCTGGTCCGCGGTGCCGACGGCCGCGTCTCGGCGCGCGACACCGGCGAGCGCGAGGAGGTGTCCGCGCAGCTGGTCGTCCGTGCGGTCGGATACCGCGGGCTGCCGATGCCCGGTCTGCCGTTCGACGAACGGTCGGGCACCATCCCTCACACGGGCGGGAAGGTGCAGGACAGCCACAACGCTTACGTCGTGGGCTGGATCAAACGCGGTCCGACCGGCGTGATCGGCAGCAACAAGAGCGACTCGCAGGAGACCGTGAACACCCTGCTCGCCGATCTGCGCGCGGCGGAGCCCACGGACCTGGGTCCCGACCGTGCCGAACAGGTGGAGCGGTGGCTGCTCGAACGGCAGCCCAAACTCGTCACCAACGATCACTGGAAACTCATCGACGCGCACGAGCGCACGGCGGGCGAGGGCTCCGGGCGGCCGCGGGTGAAGGTGACCAGCGTGGAGGAGCTGCTACGGATCGGGCACGGGTGAGGGGGCGAACGCCCACTTCTCGGGATTGCCCGGCGAGTACACGACGTCGATGAGCTGACCCATCGTGGGCCAGGCGTTCACGTCGACGACCATGCGCGTGTAGACGGTGTACTCGTTGACCGTCGGCCCGTTGATGACGCCGGTGATGGTGGCGTACTGCTCGCCGGTCATGTCGACCGGACGCGGGCTGACGCCGGTGACCAGCAGTGTTCCCGGCACCCAATCGTTGCCCGCGCCGCGCCTTCGCATGATCCACGGGGCCGCGACGAGCACGATGGCACCGATGATGAGCAGCATGATCGCGAGTTCGGCCACACCGCCATGGTAGGACGGCACGTATGAGCACCCACTCCCCTGACGTGGCCGACGACCTGGCCCTGGCCCTCACGCTGGCCGGGGAAGCCGATGCGCTGACGATGCAGCGCTTCGGCGCGGTGGACCTGCGCGTGGAGACCAAGCCCGACATGACCCCCGCCACCGACGCCGACCTCGATGCCGAGACGCTGTTGCGCGACCGGCTGGCCGAGCACCGCCCGGCCGACTCGGTGTTCGGCGAGGAGTTCGGCGGGACCAGGGAATTCACCGGCCGTCAGTGGGTGGTCGATCCGATCGACGGCACCAAGAACTTCGTCCGCGGCGTGCCGGTGTGGGCGACGCTGATCGCCCTACTCGTCGACGGCGTTCCCGAGGTCGGCGTCGTCAGCGCGCCCGCCCTGGCGCGGCGGTGGTGGGCCGGCCGGGGTCAGGGCGCCTTCGCCTCGTTCGCCGGCACCCCACGCCCGATCTCCGTCTCGGCCGTCGCCGACGTCGGTTCGGCCAGCCTGTCGTACTCCGACCTGACAACCGGGTGGGATGCGGCGCGCACGACGTTCGTCGAATTCACCGACACGGTGTGGCGGGTGCGCGGCTACGGCGATTTCTGGTCGTACTGCCTGGTCGCCGAGGGAGCTGTCGACATCGCCGTGGAGCCGGAGGTCAAGCTGTGGGACCTCGCGCCGCTCGACATCCTGGTTCGTGAGGCAGGCGGCCGCTTCACCGATCTCGCCGGGAATCCGGGCCCGCACGGCGGCAGCGCGGTGGCCACCAACGGCCTGCTGCACGACGCGGTGCTCGCGGCGCTGCCCTGACGTCTGCGAAGTTTGCCGCACACCCCGGCGAACGGTCGGCGACGATGTGAGGTGCGCAACAGATCAACGGACCTTACTCAATAGTCAGTTCCGATACCTTACTCTGGAGTCAGTTGCGCATCTGCGTTTCTCCGACACCACCTGAGGGCAGCCGACCAATGACGAACACTCTGCCGTCCAAGCGATCCGGCCACGAAAGTGCCGTCGGGCTGCACAAGCACAAGAGGTCTGCGACCGACATCGGAATCGCCCTGCTCACACCGCTGCTCGGGCAGGAGTTCCTGGACAGGTACAACCTGCGGGACCCGCTCAACCGGGGCCTGAAGTACGGCGTGAAGCAGGCGTTCTCCGCCGCAGGCGCCTCCACGCGTCAGTTCAAGCGCATCCAAGGCATCGGCAAGCCGGCGACCCGCCTGAAGGCCAGCGGCTCCGACTACTTCGATCTGACCCCCGACGACGACCAGAAGATGATCGTGCAGACCGTCGAGGAGTTCGCCGAGGAGATCCTGCGGCCGGCCGCCCATGACGCCGACGCGGCCGCGACCTATCCCCCGGACCTGATCGCCAAGGCGGCCGAACTGGGCATCACCGCGATCAACATCCCGGAGGACTTCGACGGCATCGCCGAACACCGGACCACGGTCACCAACGCGCTCGTCGCGGAAGCCCTGGCTTACGGCGACATGGGCCTGGCCCTGCCGATCCTGGCGCCCGGCGGCGTCGCTTCGGCCCTGACCCACTGGGGCAGCGCCGATCAGCAGGCGACATACCTGTCCGAATTCGCCGGCGAGAACGTGCCGCAGGCGTGTGTCGCCATCGCCGAACCGCATCCGCTGTTCGACCCGACGGCACTCAAGACCACCGCGGTGCGCACGCCGAGCGGGTACCGGCTCGACGGGGTCAAGTCGCTGGTGCCTGCGGCGGCCGACGCCGAGGTGTTCATCATCGCCGCGCAGCTCAACGGCAAGCCGACGCTGTTCGTGGTCGAGTCGTCCACCGCCGGGCTCACGGTCACACCGGATCCGAGCATGGGCATCCGCGCCGCCGCGCTGGGCCGGGTGGAACTCGACAAGGTCACGGTGCCGCTCGGCGCGCGATTGGGCGCGGATGTCTCCGAGGCCGAACTCGACAGGAATTACTCCGAGGCGATCGCACTGTCCCGGCTGGGCTGGGCCGCCCTGGCGGTCGGCACCTCGCATGCGGTTCTCGACTACGTCGTCCCCTACGTCAAGGAGCGCGAGGCGTTCGGTGAGCCGATCGCACACCGGCAATCGGTGGCGTTCATGTGCGCCAACATCGCGATCGAGCTCGACGGTCTGCGACTGATCACGTGGCGGGGCGCGGCGCGTGCCGAGCAGGGACTGTCGTTCGCGCGCGAAGCCGCCCTGGCCAAGAAACTCGGCACCGACAAGGGCATGCAGATCGGCCTCGACGGCGTCCAGCTGCTCGGCGGCCACGGCTACACCAAGGAACACCCGGTCGAACGCTGGTACCGCGACCTGCGGGCTCTCGGCGTCGCCGAGGGTGTCGTCGTTCTCTGACAAGCAGCCCTTCTCTAGGAAAGCGGGACGATCATGGCGATCAATCTGGAAATGCCGAAGAAGCTGCAGGCGGTCATCGAGAAAGGCCACCAGGGTGCGGCCGAGATGCTGCGGCCGATCTCGCGCAAGTACGACCTGCGAGAGCACGACTACCCGGTCGAGCTCGACACGCTGGCCACCCTCTTCGAGGGCATCTCGGAGGCGAACACGATCTCGTTCGCCGGCGCCGAGGCGTTCCAGCGCGACGGGGACGGGCCCAAGGGAAACATCAACGGTCCCAACATGTCCGCGCTCCTCAACGCCCTCGAGGTGAGCTGGGGTGACGTCGCGCTCCTGCTGTCGGTGCCCTACCAGGGTCTCGGCAACGCCGCGATCTCGAGCGTGGCCACCCCCGAGCAGCTCGAGCGGCTCGGCAAGGTGTGGGCCGCGATGGCCATCACCGAGCCGGGCTTCGGCTCGGACTCCGCGGCGGTGTCGACGACCGCCAAGCTGGACGGCGACGAGTACGTCATCAACGGCGAGAAGATCTACGTGACCGCCGGATCCCGCGCCACCCACATCGTCGTGTGGGCGACGCTGGACAAAACCAAGGGCCGCGCAGCCATCAAGTCGTTCATCGTGCCGCGCGATCATCCGGGTGTCACGGTGGAGCGGCTGGAGAACAAGCTCGGCATCAAGGCCTCCGACACCGCCGCGATCCGGTTCGACAACGCCCGCATCCCCAAGGAGAACCTGCTCGGGAGCCCCGAGATCCAGGTGGACAAGGGGTTCGCCGGTGTGATGGAGACCTTCGACAACACCCGGCCGATCGTGGCCGCGATGGCCGTCGGTGTCGCCCGCGCCGCGTTGGAGGAACTGCGCAAGATCCTCACCGAGGCCGGCATCGAGATCTCCTACGACAAACCGGCGCACGCGCAGAGCGCGGCCGCCGCGGAGTTCCTGCGGATGGAAGCCGACTGGGAGGCCGGCTATCTGCTGACCGTGCGTTCGGCGTGGCAGGCCGACAACAAGATCCCGAACTCCAAGGAGGCGTCGATGGGCAAGGCCAAGGCCGCCCGCGTCGGCACCGACATCACCCTCAAGGCGGTCGAGATGGCAGGCACCACCGGCTATTCCGAGCAGACCCTGCTCGAGAAGTGGGCCAGGGACTCCAAGATCCTCGACATCTTCGAAGGCACCCAGCAGATCCAGCAGCTCGTGGTCGCCCGCCGGCTGCTCGGCCTGTCCTCGGCCGAACTGAAGTAGCGCGCGCGCACCGCTTGTTACGGTGCGCGGGTGGAACACCGCATCACCTGTCCGCTGTGTGAGGCGATGTGCGGTCTGCGGGTCACGGTGTCGTGGGACGACGCATTCGCCGAGGCGGAGCGGCTGTTGCGCCCGGTCCTCGATCGTCACGGCGCCGAAGCTCTCGCGGTGTATCTCGGCAATCCGGTGGCGCACAACGTCGGTCTGGCCACCTATGTCGGCGCTCTGGTAGGCCTCGCCGGAGCGGCCGGAATGCGCGCCTACTACACCCCGGGCACGGTCGACCAGTGGCCGCTCAACGTGGTGAGCGCACTGCTCTTCGGCGGCATGTGGAACGCCCCCATTCCCGATCTCGACCGCACCGATCACTTGATCATGCTGGGCGCCAACCCATCTGCCTCTCAGGGCTCGATGCTCTCGACACCCGACATCATGGGTCGGCTCGCGGCGATCCGGGAGCGCGGCGGCACCGTCGTCGTCGTCGATCCGCGCAGAACCCAGACCGCCCGCCGCGCCACCGAATGGGTGCCGGTCCGCCCGGGCACCGACGCTCTACTGCTGTTCGCGATCCTGCACACCCTCGCCGAGCGCGGCGACATCCGATACCCGGAACACCTGCGCCACATGGTCGACGGACTCGACGACGTCATCGCGCTGGCCGCACAGTTCCCTCCCGACCGGGTCGCGCCCACCACGGGCGTGCCCGCCGAGACCATCCGCCGGCTGGCCGCGGGCCTGGCTGACGCGCAGAATCCGGTGCTCTACAGCCGGATAGGTTCCTGCACACAGGAATTCGGCACGTTGGCGACATGGTTGGTCTTCGTCCTCAACGTCGCCCTCGGCGCGGTCGACCGGCCCGGAGGTGCGCTGTTCCCGAAGGCGGCCGTGTGGTCGCCGATGTTCATGAAGCCACCTGACCAGGACGGCCCGGGATGGCGGTTCGGGCGCTTCCACAGCAGGGTGCGCGGCGCCGCCGAGGTGTTCGGACAGTTCCCGGTCAGCTGTCTGGCCGAAGAGATCGACACTCCCGGGGACGGCCGACTCCGGGCGTTGATCACAGTCGCCGGCAACCCCGCGGTGTCGTCACCCGGCGCCCGCCGCCTGCAGGCGGCCCTGCCGGGACTGGACGCGATGATCTCGATCGACAACTGGCTCAACGAGACCACCCGGCACGCCCACGTCATCCTGCCCGGGCTCTCCCCGCTGGAACGCCCGCACTGCGACGACCTGTACTGGATGTACTCCACGGCGTCCTGCGTCAAGTGGTCGGACCCGGTGCTGCCGCCCGACCCGGACCGGCCGTCCGAATGGGAGATCCTCCTGCGCCTGGCCGGCGCGGTGCTCGGCACGCCGCTTCCCGAGGTCGACGTCGGCGCCATGGACGATCTCTACACCCAGGGAATCGTGTTCGCCGCCAGTCAATCCCGTGATACGCCGCTGTGGGGTCGAGAGCCCGCCGAGGTGTTCGCCGCTCTGGAGGGAGGTGGCCCGGAGCGGCTGATCGACCTCGGCATCCGGGTCGGTCCCTGGGGTGACGACATCGGGCGTCGCCCCGGCGGCCTCACGCTGGAGGCGGTGCGCGCCCACCCCGACGGGTTGCGGCTGGGTGAACTCGAGGGCGGGCGACTGGCGGAGGTCCTCACGACGCCGTCGGGACGCATCGAGTTGACGCACCCGATGCTCGCCGACGACGTGGCCCGGCTGGCCGACCGTGTCGACCGCCGCGCCGACGGGCTGCTGTTGACCAGCCGGCGCCATCTGCGGTCGAACAACTCCTGGCTGCACAACGTCGCCGCCCTCATGCGTGGACGGGACCGCTGCACGCTGCTGATCAACCCCGTGGATGCCGCTCGGCACGGCATCTCAGACGGCGCCGTGGCCGAGGTGTGCACGGCCGAGGGCGCCGTCCGGGTGCCCGTCGAAGTGAGTGACGAGATGATGCCCGGTGTGGTGTCGATGCCGCACGGGTGGGGACACGGGTTGGACGGGACGCGACTGGGTGTCGCGAACGCGCACCCGGGCGTGAACGCCAACCTGGTGAATCCCCCTGAGCTGATTGACGTCCCGAGCAGCACGCAGGTGGTCAATGGGGTGCCGTGCCAGATCCGCCCGGTGGACAGCTGAGGGGCTCAGCGCCTCATCAGCTGCTCGAAGAGATCCGCGGCGCGGGCGACGCCTCCGGTGGCGAGGAAGCCCTCGGCGACCCTGGCGGCACCGGGGCCCATCGTCATCGCCTCGTGAATCTTGCGGCGCAGCCGGGGCACGGACAACCGCCGGGCCGGTAGCCGCGTCCCGCAGCCCGCGACCTCGGCCCGCCGCGCGACCTCGAACTGGTCCCGTCCGTACGGGACCACGCACACCGGCACGCCACGGGCCAACGC
Organism: Mycolicibacterium psychrotolerans; assembly: GCF_010729305.1. Lineage (NCBI taxonomy): Bacteria > Bacillati > Actinomycetota > Actinomycetes > Mycobacteriales > Mycobacteriaceae > Mycobacterium > Mycolicibacterium psychrotolerans. The sequence continues at coordinate 4,858,607 of NZ_AP022574.1, forward strand.
GCGTTGGGTTCCTCCCATCCCCCCGTGGGTGACGGCGCACACCGTCCGGGCCAAGACCAGATCGTGGTCGACGAACCGGCGGATGGTCACGTGGGGGCGGTCGGTCATGTCCTCCGGAGCCCCGGCGGGCAGCGTGGCCACCACGTCGACCTGGTCGTCGACCAGCGCGGCAACGGCGGCGCTCACCAGGGCCGTGTCGTTCTGCCGCTCCGACGACGTCGTCACCAGGACGATGGGCCGGTCGATCGCCGACAGCCACTCCGGTGCGTCGACCGCGACTGGATCGGGAACGCAGGGACCGATCATCTGCACGGTCGGTCCCCAGTCCCCCGGGTATTGAAACGGGGTGCCGGTCGCGAGGAACAGCAGTGGCGCGCGACGCAGGAAGGCATCGAGTGATGCGACGGGCCGGGCGCCCAGCTGGGCGCGAATCGCGTTGACCGCCTTCACCGCCGGCCGCTGCAGAGGCCGGTTGACCACGGTGCGGACCGCGGCGTCGCGCCACCGGCCGACGACGCCCGGTACCGGCCGAAGGCCCAGCCCGAACGGAGGTACGCCCTCGACATCGAGGGCCGGCGTGTAGGGCGAGAAGCTGGCCCACGGCAGACCCGCGGCGTCGGCGACCGTCTGCGCTCCCCAGCAGTTGACGTCGATCAGCAGGCCGTCGGGTCGGACCTCGGCGATCGCGACGTGCAGATCACCCACTTCATAAGGCGCGCGGCGGCTGAAGGCCGACACCGACAGCCGCAGTGCTGACACCGGATTGGATGCCCTCCAATCGTCCATCTCGACGGCTTCGATGCGCGGATCGATGGGAGCGGCCGAGAAGCCCTGCGCACGTGCAGTTTCCACGCCGCCAGCAAGTGTGCGCAGGTGCACTCGGTGACCACGCGCGGTCAGCTCGGCCAGCAGCGCGCTCATCGGCAGTAGATGTCCCAGGGCGGGCGACGTGTAGGCGAGGATCGTGGACATCTCAGTTCTCCCGCTCAGCGAGCATCGGGTAGGGACCACCCCAATGACGCCGGTACCCTGTCGCCTCGCAGGCCATCGCGTACTCCGCGGCAAGCTGCTCGTAGGCGGGACGGTCGTCGCGCGCGGACGCGAGCAGGGCGCGAATCCTGATGGTCCACAAGTCCATCGGCGCGGTCATCGGGATGTTCAGGTGCCATTGTTCGAGCACCCTCTCCGCTTCGAGCAGGTCGCACGGTCGTCCGCGGTGGATCAACAGTTCGCACAGTGTTTCCGCCGGGCATCCCAGGTGGAGCAACGGCGCGTCTCGGGTGTGCAGCGTCGTCAGTCGTCGCATCGAGTCGATGGCTTCGTCCCGGTGACCGTCTCGAGCAGCCTCTCTGGCCAGTTGTGTTCCGGTGATCGCCAGCGCGAACGACTGCAGGTTGTGGGCGGTGATGCCGGCTTCGGCGCTTCGGAGGAGGTCGAAAGCCTCCTCGCGGCAAGGTCTTTCGGACTGAATCAGCAGCGTCGCGTAGGTCCACTGTGCGGCGATGATGCCGAACCGGTCACCGAAGGATTCCGCCCGCGCCAGGTGCTCCCTCATCTCCTCCACCAGATCATCGGCGACATAGAGGCCCATCACCGCCAGCATGCCCCAGTACAGAGAGACGGTCGAGAAGCTCGCGGGCGACATGACGCGTACCAACTCGGTCGCCAGACGGATATGACCGACACCGCGCTCGCGATCGCCCAGGCACACCTCACAGAGGCCGGTGATCGCGTAGGCAACCGCTCGATCGATGGACGGCTGCTCGAGTTCGAGCGCGATGCTTCGTCCGACCACCTCCATCGCCTCGCGGAACTCGCAGTTCACCAAGTGCGCGAATGCCAGCGCGGAATAGAGGATTTCAAGTTCCTGGACCGGAACCGGGCCGAGCGTGTCGAGCAGACCTGTCAGCTCGACCGCCAAGGGAATCGCTTCGGTGACCCGGTTGCTGTTGACGATGAAGGTGACGATGCGGCCGGCAAGAGCCAACGCCAGGGGGTGCCTGTCATCGGTATGTGCGGTGAGTTCGCGCAATTCGAGGAAACGCTGTTCGTTCTCCGGGTCGGCGCCGACGAAGAGTTCGGTGGACAGCAGCATTGCTCGCGGTGCGATGCGGAGCGCGACGACGTCGTCACTGCCGGTGGGCAGCTCGTCTGCTACTCGCGCGGCACTCTTCCACTGCTGGCGCGCCGCGGACATGTCGCGCATCCTCAGCCACTCGGCAGCCCGGAGATGCCAGCGACAGGCGGCCTCCAGTTCGCCGGCGGCCTCCAGGTGTGTGGCGATCATCGCGGCGTTCTCGTCCACACTGCCTCGGGCCTCGATGGCGGTCGCCAGTTGACGATGGGCCCGCGCGCGGTGTGTGCCCATCTGAGACTCGTAGGCCACGGTACGAACCAGGGGATGACGGAAGCAGTACTTCTGTCTGGGGGTGAACTCGGTCTGGTCGATCAGCTCGGTGGCGACCAGTTCGGCGAGGTGTGCCGACGAAGCATCAGGGGTCAGTACCGCGAGAGTGTCGGTGTCGAACCGGGTACCGATGACCGCTGCGGCATTCAGCACCTCTTTGGCTTCCGGCTGGAGTCGGTCGATGCGCGCGGCGAGAACCGCCTGCACCGTCACCGGCACGCCGAGGTCAGCGGCGTCGCCGACGAGCCGGTACTTGCCCCGGCCGCCGACCAGCACACCCCGACCGACCAGATCGCGCACGATCTCCTCGACGAAGTACGGGTTGCCCGCTGCCACCCGGGCAACGCGGGCCGCGAGGCTTCGCATCGTGTCGTCGTTCCCGAGCAGATTGACGGCGAGATCGACGGTCAGCGAGGCGTTCAGTGGCGCGAGGGGGATCGTCACACCCGAGTGCTGCAGCAGTATCCCGCGGTACTCCGGTCGGTGGGTCGCCACGAAGATCGCCGACGCCGAACCCATTTCGGCGGCGAACTCGGACAGCACCGCCTCACTGGCCGCATCCAGCCAGTGCACGTCCTCGACGACGATGACCAACCGACCGGGGCGGCGCCGGACGAACCGTCTGATCGTCTCTGCCAGGCGGTGTCGCCGGCCGTCGGCGCCGACGTGCAGCGCCGGCCAGGTCGCGTCGGTCAAGCCCATGGCCTCGAAGACGATCTGCGCGTCGGTCGAGCGCATGGGCAACTGTGCCAGCACCCGCTCGCGCGCATCGTCATTGCCGAGACCGTCGACGCCGAACATCGCGCGCAAGGTTCGAGACAGCGCGCGGAACGCGACGGGCATCGACTGCGCATCACATCCGGTCAGGACCACAGCCGCGCCGGCGGTGCTGGCGCGGCGACAGAACTCCTCGACCAAGCGGCTCTTTCCGACGCCGGGCGGGCCGACCACGGTGACGAGATCTCCTCCGCGGCCGCCCTCGACCAGAGAGCACAGCCGGTCGAGTTCCGCATCGCGGCCCAACATCGCTGCTTCGTTGCGGCCCAGCACCATTCGGCCGGCATTGACCCCGATCAGGCGGCGAGCCACAACAGGATCCCGTTGCCCCTTGATGCGCACCTCTACAGCGGGACCCATTCGCGTGGCCCGCTCGACGAGGTCGGCCGTGGTGGCCGAGCAGAGCACTCCGCCCGGCGGTGCCGCCGCCTCCATGCGCTGGGCCATCCCGACGGCATGGCCGATCGCGGTGTACCGGCCGGGACCCGACCCGATCTCACCGACCACGACGGCGCCGGAGTTCAGGCCGACCCGTAGTGCCAGACCGACGCCGTCACGACGTGAGATCTCCGCGGAGAGCGCCTCGGCCACCGACTGGATCTCCAACGAGGCGATACACGCCCGCAGCGCATGGTCCTCGAGCGCCACGGGTGCGCCGAACATCGCCATCAGTCCGTCGCCGGTGAACGTGTCGGCAGTGCCCTGGTAGCGCTGCACGACGGCGGCGCAACGATTGAACAGCTCGTTCATGATCTCGCGATAACGCTCGGGGTCGAGGTCTGCGGCCAGCCTCATGGAACCGACCACATCGGCGAACAACACCGTCACGTGTTTGTGTTCGCCCGGCGCCGGGCCGGCGCGCACCGGCGATCCACAGACATCGCAGAACCGCGAGCGGGCCCGCAGGTCGTTGCCGCACGACCCGCACGAAGCGACCCTCTCGACCTCCGGCCCGGCCATCCCCCGTCTTCCCCGCTACTCAGTACTGACATGATCCCGCGCCGGGCGGGCGGGCGGGCCCGCAATGCGGATATTGGCGCCCGGGTCAGAACCCGTCGTGCACGACCACCCGGGTCCGGCCGGTGACCCCACCTGCGATGATCGTCTCGAGAACCTCGTCGACCCGCAGCACCGGAATGTCGCGGGTGATGCGGCTCAGATGGCGCGGCGCCAGGTCCGACTCGAGCCGCGCCCAGACCTCGCGGCGCCGGTCGATGGGCAGCAGCACCGAGTCGATGCCGGCCAGGGTCACGCCGCGCAGGATGAACGGCATGACCGTCGCCGGCAGCTCGGGGGATCCGGCCAGGCCCGAAATCGCCGCCACGCCACCGTATTTCATGGTGCTCAACGCGTAGGCGAGGGTGGTGCCGCCGACGCAGTCGACGACCGCCGCCCAGTGAGCTTTGCCCAGCGCACGCACTTTCTCGTCCGGACCGGGCACCCGGTCGATCACTTCGGCGGCGCCGAGGTCACGCAGCAGATCGTGCGCCTCCGCTTTGCCGGTGGAGGCCACGACCTCGTAGCCCAGTCCGGCCAGCAGGTCGACGCTGACGCTGCCCACTCCGCCCGTCGCGCCGGTCACCAGGACGGGACCGTCACCCGGTTCGATGCCGTGCCGGCCAAGTGCGGCCACGCTCATGGCCGCGGTGAACCCGGCCGTCCCGATGGCCGCCGCGTCCGCGGTGCTCAGCGAGGTGAGCTTGACCAGATAGTCCGCGGGATACCGGGCGACCTGGGCGTAACCACCGTGCCGGCCGGTGCCGATGTCCTGCCCGTGCGCGAACACCGCGTCGCCGGCGGAGAAGTCCGGGGAGGCGCTCGAGGTCACCGTTCCGGCGACGTCGATGCCGGGGATCAACGGATACGAGCGGGCCACCCCGCCCTTCGGTGTGACGGCGAGGGCGTCCTTGTAGTTGACACTCGAGTATTCGACGCGGATCTCCACGTCGCCGTCCGGGAGGAACGATTCGCTCACCACCTCGTGGCGCAGCACGATGCCGCCCTCGCCGTCCTCGTGCGCCACCATCGCGTTGATCTCGGTCATGACCGCCACAGTAGCCAGGCTTCCCGGGACACGAAGAATCCCCCGGCCGCAACCGGGCCGGGGGGCTTCGTCGAGTGCTGCGTCGGGCGGTTACCCGATGAGGTGGGTGATGAGATCCGGCTTCATCGCCTGGAGTTCACGTCCCCAGTACGCCCAGTTGTGCGTGCCGTTGTTGGGGAAGTTGAACACCCCGTTGTTGCCACCGGCGGCGACGTAGTTGTCCTGGAACGTTCTGTTGGTCTTGATGGTCAGACCCTCGAGGAACGTGGCAGGCAGGTCGCCGCCGCCCAGTTCGTTGGGCTGGCCGTTGCCGCAGTACACCCAGATGCGGGTGTTGTTGGCGACCAGGTTCGGGATCTGCACCATCGGGTCGTTGTACTTCCAGGCCGGATCGGTCTCGGCCGGGCCCCACATGTCGTTGGCCTTGTAGCCGCCGGCGTCACCCATCGAGATGTTGATCAGGAACGGCCACCAGCCCTCGGAGGGGTTCAGGAAGCCCGACATCGAACCGGCGTAGGTGAACTGGGCCGGGTGGTGGGCGGCCAGCACCAGCGAGGCGCTACCGGCCATCGACAGACCGACCGCGGCGCTGCCCGTGGATTTGACCTGACGCTCGGAGGCCAGGAAGTTCGGCAGCTCCTGGGTCAGGAAGGTCTCCCAGTTGTAGGTCAGGCAGCCTGCCTTGCCGCAGGCCGGCTTGTACCAGTTGGCGTAGAAGCTCGACTGGCCACCGACCGGCATCACGACGGAGAGGCCCGAGTCCAGGTACCACTCGAACGCCTGGGTGTTGATGTCCCAGCCGTTGAAGTCGTCCTGGGCGCGCAGGCCGTCGAGCAGGTAGAGCGCCGGCGAGTTCGGGCCGCCGCTCTGGAACTGCACCTTGATGTCGCGGCCCATCGACGGCGACGGCACCATCAGGTACTCGACCGGCAGGCCGGGCCGGGAGAAGGCCCCGGCGGTCGCCGAATTGCCGGTCAGGCCGATGACGCCAGGCAGCAGAATCGCGGCGAACGCGGCCATGCCGAGGCGGCGCGCCCAGGGCCCGCGAATCCTGTCAAGAAGTCTCATACGGTCAATTCCATCCATCTTCGGTGTACCGCCCGAGGCGGTTCGTCCTGCGTTTCCCGTGCGGTCGCCGACACCACAGCGATGTCTTCACCGCGCTGTGACGCCACCCCGAATCAGATGATCCGACGGTGGGGTGGGCCGAGAAAAGGTTCAGTTGTAGCGGTTGCAGTAAAACATGCGGCACCCACGGGACAAAGCCCGGCCACGGCGAACACCGCCAAAACCGGCCGCGTCGCGATGCTGACGCCGACGACAATCGCCGGCTTCGCGCGCGGACAAAGCACTGGCCCGTGCGTCGAACCCTGCATTACTACCGGAGCCGGCGCCGGTTGCGCAGTGACCGCCGTCACAGTCCTCGGATTCAGTAGGCTCTGCGGATGACGAAGGGCGCGACGGGGTCTCGCAAGGTGTCCGTCGACGACTGGATCGACGCCGGCTATGCCCTGCTCGCCGAGGCCGGCATCGAGGCGCTCAAGCTGGACAGGCTCTGCGCGCACCTCGGCGTCACCAAGGGCAGTTTCTACTGGCACTTCACCGACATGGCCGCCTACCGCGCCGCTCTGGTGCAGGCGTGGGCCGAATTGCGGGATCGCGATCGCAGCGGCTTCGGCGAGCTCTCGGGCTTGGCGCCGCGGGACCGACTGGCGACGATGATGGCCGCGCTGCGGGCGGACCGCCAGCGCGCCCTGGAACGGGCCATGCGGGAGTGGGCACGCACCGACCCCGCCGTGGCCGACAGCGTGCGCGCCGCCGACCACAAGGTCGTGGCGGCCGTCCGCAGGGCCTTCCAGGACGCCGGCTTCGACCGTGACGAGGCGGACATGCGGGCCAACGCGACGTTCGCCGCCGGCATCGGCTTCCTGCATCTCTCCGATGCGCCGTCCGGCGCCCGGTTGGCCGCCCAGCAGGAACGCTTCCTCGATGTGATGCTCGCGCTCTGACCGCCCATACCAAAAAGTATGTTAGCGTCGCGCCATGCCGACGACCCTCACTACCGGAGCACCCGTCACCGCCGAGTTCGTCGCGCGACTGGCCGACCGGGCGGGCGAGGCCGAACGGCTGCGCCGCCTGCCCGCAGACACGGTGGCCGAGGCCACCGCGTCAGGCTTCTTCGATCTGCTGGTGCCGGCGCGGTTCGGAGGTACACAGGGCCCGTTCCCCGCCATCCTCGATCCCGTCCGCCGCATGGCGCACGGCTGCGCGTCGAGCGCCTGGACGCTCGGGTTCTACGCCCTCCACAACTGGATGCTCGCGCTCTTCGGCGAGCAGGCCCAGCAGGAGGCGTTCCAGACGCGTCCATTTCTCGCGCCGGCGCCGCTGGCTCCGACCGGGCGGGGCGTGGGCTGTGACGGCGGGATCCGGCTCACCGGCCGTTGGTCATGGGCGACCGGGGTGATGGACGGCAATTGGATCATCGTCGGGGCGCTCTGCGAGGCCGGCGCGGACTCGATCCGGCCGATGCTGGCCCTGCTGCCGATCGACGAAGTGCACATCGAGGACGTCTGGCACACCGACGGGATGCGCGCCACCGGCTCCAACGACGTGGTGATCGACGACGTGTTCGTCCCGGCCCATCGGCTGGTGGCGGTGTCCGACATCTACACCGGCGCCGCACCCGGAGCGGCCGTCCACGACGGGCACACCTACCGCTGGCCGATGGTGCCCGCGCTCGCGCTGCTCGCGGCCATGCCGGCGCTCGGCAGCGCCGAGCGCGCCGCCGGGATCTACACCGACCGCCTCGCGCAGCGCTACCTCGCCTACGAGGGCGTCATGCAGAAGGACAAGCCCGTGGCCGCGATTCGCCTCGGCGATGCGTCGGTCCGACTGCGCGCACTCCGCGCCCTGCTGTCCGACACGGTGGACGGCATCGAGGAGATCGTCGCGGCCGGCGATCCGGTGAGCCGTACGGTCCGCGGGCAGGCGCGCCTGGCGGCGGCGCACATCGTTCACGAATCCCGTGCGGTGATCAGCGGCCTGCTGGCATCGTCAGGGGCGAGTGCCCACTTCCTGGACCACCCGTTGCAGCGCATCAAGCGTGACGTCGACGTCATCGCCGGTCATGTCGTGTTCGATCACGACACCAGCCGCGAACTCGCCGGCGCGCTGAGCCTGGGCATACCGATCCCTCGCACCGCGATGGTGTGAGGCACGCAAGGAGGATTCGATGGCAGAGCTGCGCGACACCGTCACCACCTTCTTTCAGCGCACGATCGCGAACCCGGTGATGCGGCGCATGCCGTTCCAGACGCTGTTGGAGACGACCGGCCGCACGTCCGGCGTCGCGCGCCGGACCCCGGTGGGCGGCAGGCGTATCGGCGATCAGTTCTGGTTCGTCTCCGAGTTCGGCGACACGTCCCAGTACGTCCGCAACATCAAGGCGGATCCGCAGGTACGCGTACGACTGAACGGCCGGTGGCACCGCGGCACAGCCCATCTGATGCCTGACGACGATCCGCAGGCGCGGATGCGGACCCTTCCGCGCTTCAACAACGTCGGGGTCCGCACGTTCGGGACGCGTCTGCTGACGGTCAGGGTCGATCTGGCCGACTGAGCGCGGACTGCGGGGCCCCGCCCCATTGACCGCCCGCCGACATAAAAGTAATGTCAGTTTCACTTTCGATGGAGGAGTGCGCTGTGGAATCGTTTGTCCATCTTCGAAAAGGCAAGTATCCGAAGCGGATTCACGCCGACCTCGACGGACTCAAAGACGACGAACTCGGCCGCGGCGGGTTCACCGGACGCACCGCGAACCTCTACCGGCGCAACGATCCCACGGCGTACCGCTCGGTCGGCCCGCTGCGTCCGCTCGACGTGCTCGCCGGCGAACTCAAACCCAGCGACGCCGGGGACGCCCTCGGGGCTCCCCTGCTGATGTTCTCGAACTCCGACTGCCAGGTGCTGCTGTCCCGACGCGCGCAGGAGATGCCGTTCTTCGTCCGGTACATCGACGGGGACCTGCTGTGCTTCGTGCACGAGGGCGCCGGACTGCTCGAGACCGAGTTCGGGCCGCTGCGTTACCGGCAGGGCGACTGGGTGTACCTCCCGAAGGCGTGCACATGGCGCCACGTCCCGGACGATCAGTGCACGTGGCTGATGATCCAGGCCACCGACGAGTTCCGGGTGCCGCCGCCCGGGCAACTGGGCCGGCACTTCCCGTTCGACCCCTCTCAGGCGGTGATTCCCGACCCGGCCCCGTGTGACGACGACGGCCGCGACAGCTACGAGGTGCGCCTCATGCACTCCCCGATCGACGGGGCCGGGACGACGACGCTGTACTACGAGCACCATCCGCTCGACGTCGAAGGCTGGCGAGGCGACAACTTCCCCTTCACCTTCAACATCGCCGACTACAACGTGGTGACGTCGAACAGCGTCCACCTGCCGCCGACCGTGCACCTGTTCATGCAGGCCACCGGCGTGTACGTGATGAACTTCCTACCCAAGCCGGCCGAAGGCGTGCCCGGCACCGAACGCACCCCGTGGTACCACCGCAACGTCGATTTCGACGAGATCGCGTTCTTCCACGGCGGTTCGCTCTACGGCATTCCGATGCCACCCGGTCTGATCTCCCACGCCCCCCAGGGTGTGCACCACGGCGCGCCGGAGAAGGCGCGCGAGCGGGCCCGGCGCAAGTTCGACGACTACCAGTCGGTCGACTGGCAGGTGATCGCGGTGGACACCCGCAAGCGGTTGGTGCCCTCGGCGGAGGTCCTCGCCAACGACCTCGGGCAGCACTAGTGCACGCTCCCGTCAAGCACGAGTACGAACGGATCCCGTATCTCGTTGCCTATCAGAACCACTCGGCGGTCCGCGACGTCTACGGCGGCGTCGCGGAGCTGGTGGTGCTGGAAAGCTATCTGCTCAAACCCCGGGACAGCCCGTCGGACACCGTGCTGGTGTTCATGCACCCCATCGGCGGCGGCGCCTATCTGCCGGTGATCAACGCGCTGGCGCGCGCCGGGCACCACGTCATCTACTGCAACAGCCGGTTCCGCGGCACGGACTCGGCGCTGCTGATGGAGAAGGTCGTCGAGGACCTCGGCGAGTGCATCAAGGACGCGAAGAACCGCCTGGGCTATCAGAAGGTGGTCCTGGCCGGGTGGAGCGGCGGCGGGTCGCTGTCGGCGTTCTACCAGCAACAGGCCCAGCACCCGACGGTCACATCCAGTCCGTCCGGCGACGGGCCCGACCTCACGACGCTGGGATTGCTCCCCGCCGACGGCATCATGCTGCTGGCCGCGCACATCAGCAGGCACGGCACGATGACCGAATGGCTGGACGCGTCCATCCTCGACGAGACCGACCCCACCCGTCGCGATCCCGAACTGGATCTGTACGACCCCGACAACCCGAACCAGCCGCCGTACTCCCCCGAATTCCTCGAGCGCTACCGGCACGAACAGATCGCCCGCAACCGCCGTATCACGGCCTGGGTCAAGGAGAAGCTGGCCGATCTGAAACGCAGCGGCGGTCCCGCCGCAGACGTAGCCGAATTCGCGTTCGTCGTGCACGGCACCATGGCCGACCCTCGGTGGCTCGATCCGACGGTCGATCCGAACGAACGCACACCGGGGACCTGTTATCTGGGCGATCCTGCAGTGGTGAACATGAGCCCGGTCGGTCTCGCACGCTTCTGCACGCTCCGCAGCTGGCTGTCCCAATGGAGTTATGACGACGCCCACGCCGACGCGGTGGCCTGCGGACCCGACATCGCGGTTCCCGCACTGGTGATCGGCAACCTCGCCGACGACGCCTGCACGCCCAGCCACACCCGCAGGATCTACGAGGCGATCGGGTACCCGGACAAGGAGATGTACGAGATCCCCGGCGCCAACCACTACTACGCCGGGGCCGACCAACGCGACAAGTTGCGCGAGGCGGTCGGGATCGTCACCGATTGGCTTCACCGGCACGGGTTCTCGGCGTGACCGTGAGCGGCCCGCTGGACGGCGTGCGGGTGATCGAAGTCGGCACACTGATCTCCGGCCCGTTCGCCGGCAGGCTGCTCGGCGACATGGGGGCCGAGGTCGTCAAGGTCGAGCCCCCCGGCGCGCCGGATCCGCTGCGCACCTGGGGACAGGCCGAACTCGATGGCCACCACTTCTTCTGGACCGTGCACGCCCGCAACAAGAAAGCCGTCACGCTGAACCTGCGGGTGCCCGCGGGCCGTGCCCTGTTCCTCGAACTCGTCGAGCGCAGCGACATCATCGTGGAGAACTTCCGCCCGGGGACGCTGGAGAAGTGGGGACTGGGCTACGACGTTCTTCGCGAACGCAATCGGGGCATCATCCTGGTGCGGGTGTCGGGCTACGGCCAGACGGGCCCGGAAGCGCACAAGGCCGGCTACGCCTCGGTCGCCGAAGCGGCCAGTGGACTGCGGCACATGAACGGTTTCCCGGGCGGTCCTCCCCCACGCCTGGCGCTGTCCCTGGGCGACAGTCTGGCCGGCATGTTCGCCGCTCAGGGGGCGCTGGCCGCGCTGTATCGCCGCACCGTGACCGGCGAGGGGCAGGTCGTCGACGCCGCGCTCACCGAATCCTGCCTCGCCGTGCAGGAATCGACGATCCCGGACTACGACGTCGGCGGCATCGTGCGGGGCCCCTCCGGGACCCGTCTCGAGGGCATCGCCCCCTCGAACATCTACCCGACCGCCGACGGCAGCTGGGTGGTGATCGCCGCCAACCAGGACACCGTGTTCCGGCGACTGTGCCAGGCGATGGGCCGACCCGAGCTGGCCACCGACGAGCGGTTCGCCGATCACGTTGCGCGGGGCCGCAATCAGGACGAACTCGACACGCTCATCGGGGCGTGGGCGGCCGACCGGCAGCCGGCCGACATCATCGCGACCCTGTCTGATGCCGGGGTGATCAGCGGCCCGATCAACACCGTCGCCGAGGTCGTCGACGACCCGCAGCTGCAGGCACGCGGCATGATCGCCGACCACTGGGACGACCGCATCGGCCGTAACGTCAAGGGCCCCGGCGTGGTACCCGTCCTGTCGCAGACCCCGGGCACGATCCGCAGCGCCGGGCCGTCACGACCTGGTCAGCACAACGACGAGATCTACCGGGACCTGCTCGGTCACTCCGGTGCCGAGCTCGACGCGTGGCGGGCGGAGGGGGTGCTGTGAGCGACCTACCCGGCCGCGTCGACATCCGCGACGTGTCACTGCGCGACGGGCTGCAGATCGAGGCGCCGATCCCCTTGTCGGCCAAGCTCGACCTCCTCGCCGCCGTCGCCGCCACCGGCGTTCGGGAGATGGAGGCGACGGCGTTCGTCTCGCCGTCGAAGGTGCCCGCCCTCGCCGATGCCGCCGAACTGGCCGCCGAGTTGCACCGCTTCCCCGGCATCGAGTTCTCGGCGCTGGTGGCCAGTCCCAACGGCGCCCGACGTGCCATCGCCGCGGGCCTGCGCTCGATCGAATACGTGGTGTCGGCTGCCGACGGGCACAGCCGGGCCAACGTCGGCCGCTCCTCCGCGGAGGCGGCCGCGCTGATTCCCGAGATCGTCGCGATCGCCCACGACAGCGACGTCGCCGTGGAGGTCATCGTCGCCACGGCCTGGGACTGTCCGTTCGACGGGCCGACGCCGCCGCACCGCGTGGTCGACATCGTCACCGCCGCCACCGACGCCGGCGTCGACCGGCTCGCGATCGCCGACACCATCGGCACCACCACCCCCCGCCGCGTCACCGACCTCGTCGCCCTGGTCCGGCCGAGGGTCGGCAGCCTTCCGCTGGGTGCGCACTTCCACAACACCCGCGGCACAGGGCTGGCCAGCGCCTACGCCGCCGTCCAGGCGGGCGTCACGCGGCTCGACGCGTCGATCGGCGGGCTGGGTGGGTGCCCCTTCGCGCCCGGCGCCAGCGGCAACATCGCCACCGAGGACCTGGTCTATCTGCTGCGCGACTGCGGTGTCGACGTCGATGTGGATCTCGACGCCGCCATCGCCGCCGCCCGCGTCGCACAGGACGCCGTCGGCCACGGCCTTCCCAGCGCGCTGCTGCGCGCAGGCGACCGGAAACTGGGCTAGCCCCCGTGCCGCCCGACTCGTCGGAACTCAGCGCCAAGGGCCGTCAGACCCGGCTCGCTATCGAGCAAGCCGCCCGGAAGCTGTTCGCAGAACGCGGCTTTCACGGCACCACACTCGGTGACATCACCTCGGCTGCGGGCCGGTCCACCGCGGCGTTCTACCGGTACTTCGCCGACAAAGAGGATCTGCTCGCCGCGCTTGCGCAGTCCTTCCTGCACGAAGTGGTGGCCCCGTCGGGACTGCGCCTGCAGCTGCCCGACTCGCCCGACGACGACGCGTTCTTCACCACGGTGGTCACCGGCTACTGGACGATGTTCAAGCAGAACATCGGCATCATGATCGCGGTGGCGCAACTAGCGGCCACCCAGCCGCGATTCGCCACCGTCCAGAACGAGTTCCGCCGCTTCGGCGTCGACATCGTCGCCGCATCCGTGCGTCGCGCCCAGGATCAGGGCTTCGCCGCCGACCTCGTCCCCGAGCACACCGCGGCGGCCATCGCGCTGCTGTTCGAGAACTTCACCACGGTGTTCGTCGGCACCGCCGGTGTCGGCATGGACATCGAGATCGACGACGACGACGCGATCGTCACGCTGTCGCGGATCTGGAAGAAGACGCTGTACGGGTACTGACAGAGCACACCAAGGAGATCACCGTGGATTTCAGCCTCCCCGAACACCTTCCGGGGCTTCTCGCCGAGATGGACGCGTTCATCGAGGCCGAGATCAAACCCCTGGAACGGGAGCACATCCAGTACTTCGATCAGCGCCGCGAGTACGCGCGCACCGATTGGGACAACGGCGGGGTGCCGCGCCGGGAGTGGGAGGATCTGCTCGGCGAGATGCGCAGGCGGGCCGACGCCGCAGGCTGGCTGCGCTATGGGCTCCCGTCCCAGTTCGGCGGGCGCGACGGCTCCAACATCGACATGGCCGTCATCCGGGAGCATCTGGCGCACAAGGGTCTCGGCCTGCACAACGATCTGCAGGACGAGTCCTCGATCGTCGGCAACTTCCCGCAAGTGATCATGATGGACCATTTCGGCACCGACGAGCAGAAGAGGGACTGGACCGAGGCTCTCATCACCGGTGAGCGATCGATGGCGTTCGGCCTGACCGAGCCCAACCACGGGTCCGACGCCACCTGGCTGGAGACGACCGCGGTCCGCGACGGTGACGACTGGGTCATCAACGGCGCCAAACGCTGGAACACCGGCGTACACCGGGCCACCCACGACCTGATCTTCGCGCGCACGTCGGGCGAGGCCGGCCAGGCCCGCGGGATCACCGCGTTCCTGGTGCCCACCGACGCTCCGGGCTTTTCGGTGCCGTACTACTGGTGGACGTTCAACATGCCGACCGATCACGGCGAGGTCGTGCTCGACAACGTGCGGGTACCCGGCGACGCGGTGCTAGGGGAGGTCGGGCGCGGGCTGGAGGTCGGCCAGACGTTCCTGCACGAGAACAGGATTCGCCAGGCCGCCAGCAGCCTGGGCGCCGGCCAGTACTGCATCGACCGGGCTGTCGACTACGCCAATCAGCGGTCGGTGTTCGGCAAGCCGCTGGCGGTCAACCAGGCGGTGCAGTGGCCGCTGGTGGAGCTGCAGACCGAAGCGCAGATGGTGCGGCTGCTGGTGTACTACGCGGCGAGCCAACTCGATGCGAACCACCACATGGAGGTCTCCGACAAGGTGTCGATGGCCAACTACCGCGCCAACCGGCTGGTGTGTGAAGCCGCCGACCGCGCGATGCAGGTGCACGGTGGCGTCGGGTACAGCAGGCATGAGCCGTTCGAGCACATCTACCGGCACCACCGCCGGTACCGGATCACCGAGGGCGCCGAGGAGATCCAGATCCGGCGTGTCGCCCAGCGCCTGTTCGGGTTCGGCCGGAAGTGAGCCTGCAGCACCGGCTCGAAGAGGTGCTGCAGCCCGTCCTCGGCGACGTGGCGGTCGAGAACCTGCAGCGGCTGACCGGCGGCGCGAGCCGGACGACCTGGGCGTTCGAGGCCGTGGCCGGTGAGCGACGCGCGCTGATCCTGCGCACCGGCGCACCGGACGACATCCACGCCGGCATGGAACTCGAGGCACAGGTGCAGCAGCGCGCGGCCGCCGCAGGGGCGCCGGTCCCCCACATCGTGACCGCCAGCGATTCCCCTGCGGGACTGGGTAATCCGTATCTGATCTGCGATGCAATCCCGGGTGACACCATTGTGCGACGGATCTTCCGTGGCCTCGACGACGCCGGTCGGGCGCGGCTGCTGCGCCAGTGCGCCGAGGCGCTGGCGGCGGTGCACCGCGCCGCCGTCGACGGCGTCGCTTTGACCGCTCGCGACGACCTCGCAGGCTGGCGCGCCCGGCTCGACGAGATCGGCGACACCACAGCCACGTTCGAGTGGACGTTCCGCCGGCTGGCCGACGAGCGTCCCGATCCGTCCCCGATCGTGTTGGTGCACGGCGACTTCCGGATGGGCAACCTGATCGTCGACCAGTCCGGCCTGGCGGCCGTGCTGGACTGGGAGCTGACCCACATCGGTGAGCGATACGAGGACCTCGCCTGGTTCTGCATCCGGGCGTGGCGGTTCGGCGCGCCCGAGACGCTCGGCGCCGGTGGGCTCGGCAGCGTCGAGTCCTTCCTGCGTGCCTACGAGGGGGCGGCCGGCGTCGACGTCGACCGGTCGGTGTTCCGCTGGTGGTTGACGGTGGCGACGCTGCGCTGGGGCGTGATCTGCCGGCACCAGGCCGAGCGCCACCTGTCGGGCGAGACACCGTCGGTCGAACTCGCCGCGATCGGGCGGCGGGTCAGCGAGACGGAATGGGACCTCCTGGATCTGCTGTCGGGAAAAGGGCCGAGGTGATGAGCGCTTGCGCGAAGAACAGAAAACAGTGACGGGCACTCGACCGACGGCGGCCGAGCTGGTCGCCGCCGTCGCCGACTTCCTCGACAACGAGGTACGCGCCGCATGCGAGGGGCAGGTCGGATTCCACGCCCGGGTGGCGGCCAACGTGCTGCGCATCGTCGAACGCGAGTTACTGGACGAGGCAACCGATTCGGTGTACACGGCCCTGGGACGCCTCGGCTTCAGCGACGAGGCGGCGTTGGCGGGGGCCATCCGCGGCGGCGCGCTGGACGACCGTCCCGACGAGGTGATGTCCTGTCTGCGTTCGCTGGTCGGGCACCGGCTGTCGATCGACCACCCCGGCTACGGCGACGGCTGATGGTGCATTCCATCGGGCCGGTCAGCGAGATCGTCCTCGACGGCGCCGCCGATCCGTACGGCATCGCCGCAGCCCCTGACGGCTCGGTGTGGGTGACACATGACGGGGGTGTTGCGCGGATCGCCGGCGACGGAACCCAGTGGCACCATCGGACTCCCGCCGGCGCGCGGCCCACCGCCGTCGCCGTCGCCCCGGATGCGACGGCCTGGTTCGCCCGCACCGGGGACGATCGCCTCGGCACGGTGCGCCCTGACGGTGCGACGGCCACCGTCGATCTCGAACCCGGCAGCGCTCCGTTCGGTGTCTGCATCGGCCCGGACGGGGCGGTCTGGTTCACCGCGTCCGCGGCCGACCGAGTGGGCAGACGCGGACCGGACGGGCAGGTGACGGTCGTCGCCCTGCCTGCCGGATCCTTTCCGGCCTACCTCACCGCAGGCCCCGACGGCGCAGTCTGGACGGCGTGCAACGGTGCGAACGCGCTGGCCCGTGTCAGCACCGACGGCGAGGTGCGCATCGTGCCCCTACCGACCGCCACGGCGCCGGTCGGCATCGCCGGCGGCGACGGCGCCCTGTGGGCGGCCTGCATCGGCAGCGGGCACATCGTGCGCGTCGACCCCGCCGGACAGGTGACGGAGTTCGCGCTGCCGGACCCGGCGTGCCGGCCGCACGCACTGGCCGCCGACGCCGAGGGTTGCTGGTTCACCGAGTGGGCGGCCAATCGCGTCGGCCACGTCGCCTGGGACGGCCACGTCGAGGAGTTCGTCCTACCGCCGGGGCCGGCCGAACCGCACGGCGTCGCGGTGGGATCGGACGCAACGGTATGGGTGGCCTTCGAGTCGGGCCGAGCGGCCCCGCTGACGCCCGGCCGCGCATCCGGCCGGGAGCACGGCGGCGCCGTGGTGCGGCTGACCCCGCGGTGAGGTCAGGTCCGGCGCGCCCGCAGCAGCCAGGCCGGCTCGTCGACCCGCGTGCCCACCTCGAGACCGAGCGTTTCGGCGTGGACGTCGGTGACCACGCCGCGGTACGTCGTCTGACTGAGCTCCTCCACCGACCAGCCCGCTCCGAAGGCCCCGCGGAGGTCGCCTTCGCTGACCTGCGGCCCGAAGCCGCGGCCGGCATCGGAGAGCGCGAGCACGGCCACCAGCGCACCCGGCCGGGTGGCGCCGTGCAGGCTGCGCACATACCGCACCCGGTCTGCGTCGTCGAAGACGTGGAACAGGGCGCTGTCGACGACGGTGTCGAAGGCCGGCGACGCACCGAGGTCGAGGGCGTCGCGGACGTCGAACCGTGCGTCGACGCCGCGGGCGGTGGCGTTGCGCCGGGCCTGCTCCACGGCGGTGGGTGCGCCGTCGACGCCGAGGACGTCATAACCCAGTCGGGTCAGCAGGATGGTGTGCTCGCCGGTCCCGCAACCGACGTCGAGCACGCGTCCGCGGATGTGGCCGGCGCGTTCCAGCGCGATGATCGCGGGCTGGGGCTCGCCGATGACCCATGGCGGGGTCTGGTTCTTGTAGAAATCGTCGAAGCGGGAGAGTGTGGGGGTCTGGTCCATTCGTCCAGTGTTCAACCTGAACGGAAGTTGAGGTCAACATTGTATTCGGGGTCGACATGAATTCAGCACCGTGCCCGACACCGATGTGAGCACGGTCCTCGACGTCGCCGACCGCCTGTTCGGCGCGATCGAGGACAGCGACGTCGCCGGCGTGCAGCAGTTGTTCAGTGCCGACATCGCGGTGCGCAAGACCGGGGACGACCGCGACAACGACCGCAGGCGGTCGGTCCGCATCATCGGCTGGTTCATCGACAGCACCACCGACCGGCGCTACGAGGTGCTGGACCGGCAGGTGTTCGGAGGCGGCTTCGTCCAGCAGCACATCCTGCATGCCCACGGCCGCAACGGCGCGGTGGTGACGATGCGGGTCTGCATCGTCATCAAGGTCGGCGCCGACGGACTGATCACCCGGATCGACGAATACTTCGATCCGGCCGACATCGCGCCGCTACTCACAGACTCATGAGCGCGCCGACGCCAGAAGGCCGTCCGGACGCCCGCGCCGCGGCTACGATCGCGCCCATGGTGGTGCCCTCATCGACGTCCGAGGCGCAACGTGTGCTGCGGGTCCTTGTCTACAGCAGCAACCCGAGGACTCGCGAGCAGGTGCGGCTGGCGCTGGGCAAGCGGGTGCACCCCGAACTCCCCGAACTGAGCTACCTCGAGGTCGCCACCGGCCCGATGGTGATCAGGCAGATGGACGAGGGCGGGTTCGACCTGGTGATCCTCGACGGCGAGGCCACCCCGGTCGGCGGGATGGGGATCGCCAAACAACTCAAGGACGAGATCGAACACTGCCCACCGGTGCTGGTGCTGACGGGACGGCCCGATGACGCGTGGCTGGCCCACTGGTCCCGCGCGGAGGCGGCGGTCCCCCACCCGATCGACCCCATCCGGCTCGGCGACGCCGTCGTGTCGCTTCTGCGCACCACCGCCTGACCGCCACAGACGTGAAAAACCGTGCTGGCCTTGCCTTTTGGAGGCAAGGGGGGATCCCGGAGGGACGCCACTAGCGATACTAATCAAAATGTGTGGCTTGCATCGCGAACAGGGCTAGGCTGTGTGACAGCTCACATCGACAGCCCCCGAGGAGCGCCCGCGCAGCATGAGCCTGTATACGCCGATCCTGGTGCTTGGTGCGATAGCTGCGGTGTTCGCCGTCGGTTCGGTGGGCATCGCGGTGCTGATCGGACCCCGCCGCTACAACCGCGCCAAACTCGAGGCCTACGAGTGCGGCATCGAGCCTATGGACCCCTCGGACCCCGCTGCGGCGGCCACCGGCCAGCGCTTCCCCATTCGCTACTACCTGACCGCGATGCTGTTCATCGTCTTCGACATCGAGATCGTGTTCCTGTACCCGTGGGCAGTGGCTTTCGACAGCCTCGGTCTGTTCGCACTGGTCGAGATGCTGCTGTTCATGATCATCGTCTTCGTCGCCTATGCCTACGTATGGCGCAGAGGAGGCCTGCAATGGGACTAGAGGAACGCCTCCCCGGCGGCATCCTGCTGTCCACCGTCGAGAAGGTGGCCGGCTATGTGCGCAAGGGTTCGCTGTGGCCGGCGACGTTCGGTCTGGCGTGCTGCGCGATCGAGATGATGGCCACCGCCGGACCGCGGTTCGACATCTCGCGGTTCGGGATGGAACGCTTCTCGGCGACCCCACGCCAGGCCGATCTGATGATCGTCGCGGGCCGGGTCAGCCAGAAGATGGCGCCGGTGCTGCGCCAGATCTACGACCAGATGGCCGAACCCAAATGGGTGCTGGCCATGGGGGTGTGCGCGTCGTCGGGCGGGATGTTCAACAACTACGCGGTGGTGCAGGGCGTCGACCACGTCGTGCCGGTCGACATCTACCTGCCCGGCTGCCCGCCCAGGCCGGAGATGCTGTTGCACGCGATCCTCAAGCTGCACGACAAGATTCAGCAGATGCCGCTCGGCGTGAATCGCGAGGAGGCGGTCAGGGAGGCCGAGCAGGCCGCGCTCGCGGTGCCGCCGACCATCGAACTCAAGGGGTTGTTGCGGTGATGACCGCTCGCGGGAAGAACCAGGGATCATGAGTGCTGACGGCAACGGCGGTGGCCCCGAGGTCATCGGCGTGCGGCGCGGCATGTTCGGCGCCAGGGGCAGCGGCGACACCTCGGGGTACGGTCGCCTGATCCGGCCGGTGGCGCTGCCCGGGAGCACGCCTCGGCCCTACGGCGGCTACTTCGACGGCGTGGTCGACGCGTTGACGACCGCGCTCGGCGACGACGTGATGGCCGAGTCGATCGAGCGTGTCGTCGTGTTCCGCGGCGAACTGACGCTGGAGGTACACCGGGACCGGCTGCTCACGGTTGCGCGGGCGCTGCGCGACGACGTCGCGCTGCGCTTCGAGCTGTGCCTGGACGTCAGCGGTGTGCACTATCCCGAGGACGGCGGCCGCGAACTGCACGCCGTCTACCCGTTGTTGTCCATCACCCACAACCGGCGCCTCCGGGTGGAAGTGGCCGCGCCCGATGCCGATCCGCACATCCCGTCGCTGTTCTCGGTGTATCCCACCACCGACTGGCACGAGCGGGAGACGTTCGATTTCTTCGGCATCGTGTTCGACGGCCATCCGTCGCTCACCCGCATCGAGATGCCTGACGACTGGGTCGGCCATCCGCAACGCAAGGACTACCCGCTGGGCGGGGTGCCCGTGGAGTATCACGGCGCGCAGATACCCCCGCCCGACGAGCGGAGGGCTTACAACTGATGACCGTTTCGCAGGGCCCACCCGAGCGGGTGGTCGTCGTCGGCGGCCAGGATTGGGACCAGGTCGTCACGGCGGCGCGGCAGAACGCGGCCGAACACGCCGGCGAACGCATCGTCGTGAACATGGGACCTCAGCATCCGTCGACCCACGGGGTGCTGCGCCTGATCCTCGAGATCGAGGGCGAGACGATCGTCGAGGCCCGTTGCGGCATCGGCTATCTGCACACCGGGATCGAGAAGAATCTCGAATTCCGCACCTGGACACAGGGTGTCACCTTTGTCACCCGGATGGACTATCTGTCGCCGTTCTTCAACGAGACGGTGTATTGCCTGGGCGTGGAGAAGCTGCTCGACGTCACCGACGCGATCCCCGAGCGCGCGTCGGTGATCCGCGTGATGATGATGGAGCTCAACCGGATCTCCAGCCACCTCGTCGCATTGGCCACCGGTGGAATGGAACTCGGCGCGATGACCGCGATGTTCCTGGGTTTCCGCGAACGCGAACTGATCCTGTCGGTGTTCGAGACCATCACCGGACTGCGGATGAACCACGCGTACATCCGGCCGGGGGGCGTGGCAGTCGACCTTCCCGCTGAGGCCATGCCGCAACTGCACGACCTGCTGACCCTGCTGCCCGAACGCCTCCGCGATCTGGAGAACCTGCTCAACGAGAACTACATCTGGAAGGCGCGCACGCTGGGGATCGGCTACCTCGATCTCACCGGATGCATGGCGCTGGGCATCACCGGTCCGATACTGCGCTCCACCGGTCTTCCGCACGACCTGCGCAAGACGCAGCCCTACTGCGGTTACGAGACCTACGATTTCGACGTCATCACCGACGACCGCTGTGACTCCTACGGCAGGTACCTCATCCGGGTCAAGGAGATGCGGGAGTCCCTCAAGATCGTCGAACAGTGTGTGGACCGTCTGGAGCGGCTGGCAGACCAGCCGGTGATGATCGAGGACAAGAAGCTGGCGTGGCCGGCCGATCTCGAGGTCGGCCCCGACGGTCTCGGCAATTCACCCGAACACATCGCCAAGATCATGGGCCGCTCGATGGAGGGCCTGATCCACCACTTCAAGATCGTCACCGAGGGGATCCGGGTGCCCGCTGGACAGGTCTACGCGGCGGTCGAGTCGCCCCGCGGGGAGCTCGGGGTGCACATGGTCTCCGACGGCGGGACGCGGCCCTACCGGGTGCACTACCGGGATCCGTCGTTCACGAATCTGCAGGCGGTCGCGGCGATGTGCGAAGGCGGCATGGTGGCCGACGCGATCGCGGCGGTGGCATCGATCGATCCGGTGATGGGCGGGGTGGACCGGTAGTGAGTATCTTCCTCGAACTCGGGCAGCGGCCCGATGAACCCGGTCCGCCGATCCACGGCCCGGCGAGCTATCCGGTCGACGTGGCGACGCGGCTGCGTGACGACGCCGCGATCATCATCGCCCGGTACCCCGACTCGCGGTCGGCCCTGCTGCCGCTGCTGCATCTGGCGCAGGCCGAGGACGGTTGCCTCACTCCCGCCGGGATCGCCTTCTGCGCTGAGCAATTGGGGCTGACCGCCGCCGAGGTCACCGCGGTGGCGACGTTCTACTCGATGTACCGCCGCACACCGACGGGCGATTACCTGGTCGGCGTCTGCACCAACACGCTGTGCGCGGTGATGGGCGGCGACGCGATCCTGGAGAACCTGCAGGACCATCTCGGAATCGGCGCCGGACAGAGCACCCCGGACGGCCGGATCACGCTGGAGCACGTCGAGTGCAACGCGGCGTGCGACTACGCACCCGTCGTGATGGTGAACTGGGAGTTCTTCGACAATCAGACGCCGTCGTCGGCACGCGAACTCGTCGACGCGCTGCGCGCGGGCGAACCACCGACGCCGTCGCGCAGCGGCTCGCTGTGCACCTTTCGCGAGACCGCCAGAACGCTTGCCGGACTTCCCCATCCGGACGGTGCCGACGACGCGGCGACGGTCGGCGCTGCGACGCTGGCCGGGCTGCGCATCGCCCGGGAACGCGGCATGGGCGCCCCGGCCGCCGAGGGGCCCGCCCGCGACAGCACCTCCGATGCCACGGGACACGAGCAGGCCGAAGCGGCCGAGGCCGTCAAGGACGAGCCGGCACCTGGTCCGTCCGCGGATGTTCCCGCCCGCGGGCAGACCGAGGAGACCGATCCGACCGCGATGGACACACCATGACCCCACTGACGCCCGTGCTCAGCAGCTTCTGGGACGAGCCCCAGCCGTGGACCCTCGAGACCTACCGCCGTCACGGTGGGTATCAGGCGCTGGAGCGTGCCCTGTCGATGAGCCCGGACGACGTCATCACCGCGGTCAAGGATTCCGGGCTGCGGGGCCGCGGCGGCGCCGGCTTCCCGACCGGCACCAAGTGGTCGTTCATCCCCCAGGGGGACGAGGGTCCGGCGGCCAAACCGCACTACCTGGTGATCAACGCCGACGAGTCCGAACCCGGCACGTGCAAAGACATGCCGTTGATGCTGACCACGCCGCATTTTCTCGTCGAGGGCGCGATCATCGCGGCGTATGCGATCCGCGCCCACCACGCGTTCATCTACCTGCGCGGTGAGGTCCTGCCGGTGCTGCGCCGGTTGCAGACCGCCGTCGCCGAGGCGTACGCGGCCGGCCATCTGGGCAACGACATCGGCGGTTCGGGCTTTGATCTGGAACTGGTCGTGCATGCGGGTGCCGGGGCCTACATCTGCGGCGAGGAGACCGCGCTGCTGGACTCGTTGGAGGGACGGCGCGGCCAGCCTCGGCTGAGGCCGCCGTTCCCGGCCGTCGCCGGGCTCTACGCGTGCCCCACCGTGGTCAACAACGTCGAGTCGATCGCCAGCGTGCCGCCCATCCTGCGCAACGGCGTGGACTGGTTCCGGTCGATGGGCTCGGAGAAGTCGCCCGGATTCACGCTGTACTCGCTGTCGGGGCACGTGATGACCCCGGGTCAGTACGAGGCGCCGCTGGGGATCACGCTGCGCGAGTTGCTCTCCTATGCCGGCGGCGTGCGCGCCGGACACGAGCTGAAGTTCTGGACGCCCGGCGGATCGTCGACACCACTGCTGACCGGCGAACATCTGGACGTGCCATTGGATTACGAGGGCATGGCCGGTGTGGGGTCGATGCTGGGCACCAAGGCGTTGCAGATCTTCGACGACACCACGTGCGTCGTGCGGGCGGTGCGCCGCTGGACGCAGTTCTACGCGCACGAGTCCTGCGGCAAGTGCACACCGTGCCGGGAGGGCACGTACTGGCTGGCGCAGATCTACGAGCGCCTCGAGACCGGCCGGGGCACCGAGGAGGATCTCGACAAGCTGCTCGACATCTCCGACAACATCTTCGGGAAGTCGTTCTGTGCGTTGGGCGACGGCGCCGCCAGCCCGATTATGTCGTCGCTGAAGTACTTCCGCGACGAGTACGAGGCGCACCTGGATCCCGCCGGGTGCCCCTTCGACCCGTACGCGTCGATGCTCGCGGCACCGGAAGGAGTGGGCGCATGACTCCCCCCCGCGAGCAGACACGAACTCCGGCTGAATTCGGCAAAACAGTGCGAGTTTGTGTCTGCTCGCCGGACGAGGGGGTGGGCGCATGACGTTGGCCGAGCACAGCCACGACGCACCGCCGGTCGAGATGGTCACGCTGACGATCGACGGCACGGAGGTGAGCGTCCCGAAGGGCACCCTGGTGATCCGCGCCGCCGAGTTGATGGGGGTGCAGATCCCGCGTTTCTGCGACCACCCGCTGCTCGATCCCGTCGGTGCGTGCCGTCAGTGCCTGGTCGAGGTCGAGGGGCAGCGAAAGCCGTTGGCGTCCTGTACCACCACGGTGTCCCCCGACATGGTGGTGCGCACGCAGTTCACCTCCGAGGCCGCCGACAAGGCGCAGCACGGGGTGATGGAACTGCTGCTGATCAACCATCCGCTGGACTGCCCGGTCTGCGACAAGGGTGGCGAGTGCCCGCTGCAGAACCAGGCGATGTCGAACGGCCGCACCGAGACCCGCTTCGACGACGTGAAGCGGACCTTCCCCAAGCCCATCTCGATCTCGTCGCAGGTGCTGCTCGACCGCGAACGGTGCGTGCTGTGCGCCCGGTGCACGCGCTTCTCCGACCAGATCGCCGGGGACCGGTTCATCGACCTTCTGGAGCGCGGGGCCAACCAGCAGGTGGGTATCGCCACCGGGGAGCCGTTCCAGTCCTACTTCTCCGGCAACACCGTGCAGATCTGTCCGGTCGGGGCGCTGACGGGAGCCGCCTACCGGTTCCGCGCCCGGCCGTTCGACCTGGTGTCCAGCCCCAGCGTCTGCGAGCACTGCGCTTCGGGTTGTGCGCAGCGCACCGATCACCGTCGCGGGAAGGTGCTGCGCCGGCTGGCCGGGGACGACCCCGAGGTCAACGAGGAATGGAACTGCGACAAGGGTCGCTGGGCGTTCACCTACACCGGGGTCGGCGATCGTCTGACCACGCCGTTGATCCGCGAGGACGGCGCGCTGCGTCCGGCGTCATGGTCCGAGGCTCTCGGCGCGGCGGCGGGTCGGTTGGCGGCGTCCGGCGGCAGAGCCGGTGTGCTCGTCGGCGGCCGGTGCACCGCCGAGGACGCCTACGCCTACGCGAAGTTCGCCCGAATCGTGCTGGGCAGCAACGACATCGACTTCCGCATCCGGCAGCACAGTGCCGAGGAGGCGGAGTTCCTCGCCGCCCACGTCGCCGGCAGGCCGATGACCGTCACGTACACCGACCTCGAGAACGCCCCGGCGGTGCTGCTGGCGGGGTTCGAACCCGAGGAGGAGTCACCGATCGTCTTCCTGCGGCTGCGCAAGGCGGTGCGGCGGCGCGGTGTCCGCGTGCTGTCGGTGGCCCCGTTGGTGTCGCGCGGTCTACGCAAGCTGTCGGGCGAGGTGTTCCTCACCGCTCCGGGCGCCGAACCGGCTGCGCTGGACGGCCTCACCGACAACGACCTGCTGTCGATGCCCGGCGCGCTCATCCTGGTCGGTGAACGGCTCGCGGCCACGCCCGGAGCGCTGACGGCTGCGGCGCGGCTCGCGGCGTCGACCGGGGCACGACTGGCGTGGGTGCCCCGCCGGGCGGGTGAGCGCGGAGCTCTCGAGGCGGGCGCGCTGCCGAACCTGCTGCCCGGTGGACGCCCCGTCGGGGACGACACCGCGCGGGCGCAGATGGCTGCCGCGTGGAACGTCGACATACTGCCGGCCGAGCCGGGGCGCGACACCGCAGCGATTCTCGCGGCCGCCGCGGCCGGCGAACTGGACGCACTGCTGGTCGGCGGCGTCGACGTCGACGACCTGGTCGACCCCGCAGCCGCCGTGGCTGCGCTCGACGCCGCACCGTTCGTGGTCAGCCTGGAGCTCCGCCACAGCGCGGTGACCGAGCGTGCCGACGTCGTCTTCCCGGTCGCCCCGGTCGTGGAGAAGGCCGGCTCGTTCGTCAACTGGGAGGGCCGGATCCGGCCGTTCGAGGCGTCGTTGCGCACGAACGCCATTCCGGATCAGCGGGTGCTGACCTACCTGGCCGACGAGATCGGTATCGACCTCGGCCTGCCGACCGCATCGGCCGCCGCCGACGAACGCGCCCGCATCGGACTGTGGGCAGGTCCTCGCGACGGTGCCAGGCAGACCGCGCCGCCGGCCGCCGTGCCGGATCGCGGTCAGGCGGTGCTCGCGACGTGGCGACTGCTGCTGGACAACGGCAGACTGCAGGACGGCGAACCGCACCTCGCGGGCACGGCGCACCGCCCGGTGCTGCGGCTGTCCGCCGCCACGGCCGCCGAGATCGGTGCTGCCGCCGGTGATCCGGTGACCGTGAGCACCGAGCGCGGCACGATCACCCTGCCGCTGGCCGTCACCGACATGGCCGAGCGCGTGGTCTGGCTGCCGACGAATTCCCCCGGCAGTGCTGTGCATTCGACGCTGGGCGTGACGTCCGGCGCTGTCGTTTCGATCGGACGGGAGCAGCTGTGACTTATCCCGACCCGACGCTGTTCGGGCACGATCCCTGGTGGTTGATCCTCGGGAAATCGCTGGGCATCTTCGTGTTCCTACTGTTGACCGTGCTCACCGCCATCCTGCTCGAACGAAAGATCCTGGGCCGCATGCAGTTGCGGTTCGGCCCCAACCGGGTCGGCCCGCACGGGCTGCTGCAGTCGCTGGCCGACGGCGTCAAGCTCGCCCTCAAGGAGGGGCTGATTCCCGCCGGGGTGGACAAGTGGATCTACCTCGCCGCGCCGGTCATCTCGGTGATCCCCGCGTTCATGGCGTTCGCGGTCATCCCCCTCGGCGGTGAGGTGTCGATCTTCGGCCACCGCACCGCACTGCAGTTGACCGACCTGCCGGTCGCGGTGCTCTACATCCTGGCCGTCACCTCGATCGGTGTGTACGGCATCGTGCTCGCGGGGTGGGCGTCGGGCTCGGTGTACCCGCTGTTGGGGGGACTGCGCTCGTCGGCTCAGGTGGTCTCTTACGAGATCGCGATGGCGCTGTCGTTCGCCGCGGTGTTCATCTACTCGGGCACCATGTCGACCTCGGGCATCGTGGCCGCACAGAACGACACCTGGTTCGTGTTCCTGCTACTCCCCTCCTTCCTGGTCTACCTCACGTCCATGGTGGGCGAGACCAACCGCGCCCCGTTCGACCTGCCCGAGGCCGAGGGTGAACTCGTCGGCGGCTTCCACACCGAGTACTCGTCGCTGAAGTTCGCGATGTTCATGCTCGCCGAGTACGTGAACATGACGACGGTGTCAGCGCTCGCCACCACGCTGTTCCTCGGCGGCTGGCACGCGCCGTGGCCACTGAGCCTGTGGGAAGGTGCGAACACCGGGTGGTGGCCGCTGCTGTGGTTCACCGCGAAGGTGTGGGTGTTCCTGTTCGTCTTCATGTGGCTGCGGGCCACGCTGCCTCGCCTGCGCTACGACCAGTTCATGGCGCTGGGGTGGAAGATCCTGATCCCGGTGTCGCTGGGCTGGATCATGATCGTCGCGACCACCCACACGCTGAGCAACCGCGGCTACCAGACGTGGTCGACCGCGGTGATCGGTCTCGCGGCCGTGGTGATCGCCGCCTTGGCGACCTACGTGTGGCGGTCCAGACGCGCCGCCCGAGCCGCGTCTCCCCCATCCCCAGTCCGTCCGGCGGATCCCGGCGCCTTCCCGGTGCCGCCGATGCCGGCGAAGGAGCGTGCAGATGTCTAAGTTCCTCGACGCGGTGGCAGGTTTCGGCGTCACCTTCGGGTCGATGTTCAAGAAGCCGGTCACCGAGGAGTATCCGGAGAAGCCGGGACCGGTGGCCAAGCGTTACCACGGCCGCCACCAACTCAACCGCTACCCCGACGGTCTGGAGAAGTGCATCGGCTGTGAGCTGTGCGCGTGGGCCTGCCCTGCCGATGCGATCTACGTCGAGGGTGCGGACAACACCGACAGCGAACGCTTCTCGCCGGGGGAACGCTACGGCCGGGTGTACCAGATCAACTACCTGCGCTGCATCGGCTGCGGCCTGTGCATCGAGGCCTGCCCCACTCGCGCATTGACGATGACCAACGACTACGAGATGGCCGACGACAACCGGTCCGATCTGATCTACGGCAAGGACAAGCTCCTGGCCCCGCTTGCCCCCGGGATGGAGCCGCCGCCGCACGCCATGGCGCCGGGCAGCACCGACGACGACTACTACCTCGGAAACATCAAGCCGCCCTCGTCGAGGAGCACGCATGGGTGAAGCAGTGTTGTTCTGGGTGCTCGCCGTCGTGACGGTGGCGGGCGGGCTGGGTGTGGTGTCCGCACCCAAGGCGGTCTACTCGGCGATCTCGCTGGCCGTCACGATGATCGCGCTCGCGGTGCTCTACATCGCCCAGGACGCACCGTTTCTCGGCGTGGTCCAGGTGGTGGTGTACACCGGCGCGGTCATGATGCTGTTCCTGTTCGTGCTGATGCTCATCGGCGTCGACTCGTCGGAGTCGCTGGTGGAGACGCTGCGCGGACAGCGGGTCGCCGCGATCGTGATCGGCGTCGGCTTCGGTGTCCTGCTGATCGCCGGCATCGGCACCGTGTCGGCGTCCGGATTCACCGGCCTGAGTCAGGCGAACAGCCGCGGCAACGTGGAAGGCCTTGCCGCACTGATCTTCACGAAGTATCTGTGGGCCTTCGAGCTGACCGGTGCCCTGCTGATCACCGCTGCGCTGGGCGCCATGGTGCTCGCCCACCGGGAGCGCTTCGAGCGGCGCAAGACCCAGCGCGAGCTCGCGGCGGAACGGTTCGCTCCGGGCGGGCACGCGACCACGCTGCCCAATCCCGGTGTGTACGCCCGGCACAACGCCGTCGATGTGCCCGCCCGGCTGCCCGACGGAACCGGCTCGGAGCTGTCGGTCAGCGCGATCCTGCAGCTTCGGCCGGTCCCTGACGAAGACGGTGCCGGCCATGGCGCCGGCCAGCCCGGGAACGGGGACCGCCGGTGAACCCCGACAACTACCTCTACCTCTCGGCGCTGCTGTTCACCATCGGTGCGGCCGGGGTGCTGTTGCGCCGCAACGCAATCGTGATGTTCATGTGCGTCGAGCTGATGCTCAACGCCGGGAATCTCGCGTTCGTCGCGTTCTCCCGCATCCACGGCCAACTCGACGGACAGGTGGTGGCGTTCTTCACGATGGTGGTCGCAGCGTGTGAGGTGGTGATCGGCCTGGCGATCATCATGACGATCTTCCGGACGCGAAGGTCGGCGAATGTCGACGACGCCAGCCTGTTGAGGCACTAGGCGCCGATGACACTTCCCGTGTGGCTGCTCATTGCCCTCCCGCTGGCGGGCGCGCTGGTGCTGTTGCTGGCCGGCAAGCGATCGAACTCCTGGGGTCACCTGCTGGGGACGGCCGCGTCGCTGGCGGCGTTCGTCTGCGCGGCGGTGCTGTTCGCCGACATGCTGGGCCGGGACGCCGAACAGCGCGCGATGCACCAGAGCCTGTTCAGCTGGGTGCCTGTCGGTGAGTTGCGCGTCGACTTCGGCCTGCAGCTGGACCAGTTGTCGATGTGCTTCGCGCTGCTGATCACCGGCGTCGGTTCGCTGATCCACATCTACTCGATCGGCTACATGAAGGAGGACGTCGGTCGCAGACGATTTTTCGCCTACCTGAACCTGTTCCTCGCCGCGATGCTGCTGCTGGTGCTCGCGGACAACTACCTCGGCCTGTACATGGGTTGGGAGGGCGTGGGTCTGGCGTCCTACCTGCTGATCGGGTTCTGGTCGCACAAGCCGTCGGCCGCCACCGCGGCCAAGAAGGCGTTCGTGGTCAACCGGGTCGGTGACATCGGGCTGGCCGTCGCGCTGATGGTGATGTTCTCCACCGTCGGCGCCGTGTCCTTCAGTGGGGTGTTCGGTGCCGCGCCGCGACTGGGCGAGGGCACGTTGACCGCGATCGGTCTGCTGCTGCTGCTCGCCGCGTGCGGCAAGTCGGCTCAGGTCCCACTGCAGTCCTGGCTCGGCGACGCGATGGAGGGTCCCACGCCGGTGTCGGCGCTCATCCACGCCGCCACCATGGTCACCGCGGGGGTGTACCTGATCGTCCGCTCCGCGCCGGTCTTCGACCTCGCCCCGCACGCGCAGACGGCTGTCGTGGTCGTCGGCGCCGTCACGCTGTTGTTCGGGGCGGTCATCGGGTGCGCCAAGGACGACATCAAGAAGGCGCTCGCCGCCTCGACGATGAGCCAGATCGGCTACATGGTGCTGGCCGCGGGTCTGGGACCGGCCGGCTACGCGTTCGCGATCATGCACCTGCTGACCCACGGGTTCTTCAAGGCAGGCCTGTTCCTGGGCGCAGGGTCGGTCATGCACGCGATGAACGACGAGGTGAACATGCGCCACTACGGCGGGCTGCGCAAGGCCCTGCCCGTGACGTTCGTGACGTTCGGCCTCGGCTACCTGGCGATCATCGGGATCCCGCCGCTGGCCGGGTTCTTCTCCAAGGACGGCATCATCGAGGCCGCGCTGGGCGCCGGCGGGATCAAGGGCGTGATCCTGGGCGCGGCAACGATTCTCGGGGCCGGGATCACCGCGTTCTACATGACCCGGGTGATGCTGATGACGTTCTTCGGCGAGAAGCGCTGGGCGGACGGGGCGAGCGAAGCGACGGGAGAAAGACCCAGGACGCATCCGCACGAGGCGCCCGCGGTGATGACGTGGCCGATGATCCTGCTCGCCGTGGGCTCGGTCGGCGCCGGTGGCGCGTTGGCTCTCGGCGGCACATTGCAGCACTGGCTGGAACCGGTGGTCGGCGCCCACGAGGCGCACCACGCCGTGCCGGTCTGGGTGGTGACCGTGGTGGTGCTGGCGGTCGTCGCGGTCGGGATCGTGATCGCCTACCGCATGTACGGCGCCCGCACAGTGCCCGACGAGGCGCCAGCGGGGTCGGCGCTTACCGTCGCCGCGCGACGTGACCTCTACGGCGATGCGTTCAACGAGAGGGTGCTGATGGCGCCAGGGGCGCAGCTGACCAGAGGACTCACCGAACTCGACGACGAGGCGGTCGACGGTGCGGCCGCTGTCCTGGCCGCGGCGATCGGCCGGTTGTCCGAGCGTCTCCGGCAGGTGCAGACCGGATTCGCCCGCTCTTACGCGCTGTCGATGCTCGCCGGCGCGACGTTCGTCGTCGCGCTGATCCTGGCGGTGAACCTGTGGTGACGACCGAGACGTCCATGCCGTGGCTGACCGTGCTGTGGGCCGTCCCGATGCTGGGCGCGGTGGTGGTGATGGTGCTGCCCGCGGCCGCACGCTCGCTGGCCAAGTGGGTCGCGCTCGCGGTGTCGCTGGCGGTCCTCGCCGTCACCGCGGTCGTCGCGGTCGGCTTCGACCCCAGTGGCGAGCAGTACCAGTTCGTCGAGAACTACCGTTGGATCCCGTCTTTCGGCACCGGCTACATCCTCGGCGTGGACGGCATCGCGCTGGCCCTGGTCGTGCTGACGGCGGTGCTGGTGCCGCTGCTGATCGTCGCGGGCTGGAACGACGCCGGCGACCGGCTCAGCTGGGGCGGCCGCTCGGTGCACATCTACTTCGCGCTGACGCTGGCCGTCGAAGCCATGGTGCTGATCTCCCTGGTGTCTCTGGACATCCTGCTGTTCTACGTGTTCTTCGAGGCCATGCTGATCCCGATGTACTTCCTGATCGGTGGTTTCGGCGGCCGGGACCGCAGCCGGGCGGCGGTGAAGTTCCTGCTGTACAACCTGTTCGGCGGTCTGATCATGCTCGCCGCCGTGGTGGGACTCTACGTCGCGACGGCCGGCAGCGATGCCTTCGACGGGGGCACCTTCGATCTGCGGGCGATCGTCGCCGCGGTCGCCGGCGGTGAGTTCACGATGAACCCGGTGGTGATGCACCTGCTGTTCGGCGGATTCATGTTCGCGTTCGCGGTGAAGGCGCCGCTGTGGCCGCTGCACCGCTGGCTGCCCGACGCCGCGGTCGAGGCCACCCCGGCCAGCGCGGTGCTGATGATGGCGATCATGGACAAGGTCGGCACGTTCGGCATGATCCGGTACTGCCTGACGTTGTTCCCCGATTCCGCCCAGTACTTCAGCCCGCTGATCATCACGCTGGCGGTGATCGGCATCGTCTACGGCGCGGTCGTCGCGATCGGTCAGACCGACGTGATGCGGCTGATCGCCTACACGTCGATCTCACACTTCGGCTTCATCATCCTGGGCATCTTCGTGATGACCACCCAGGGCCAGTCCGGGTCGACGCTGTACATGGTCAACCACGGCATCTCGACCGCGGCGCTGTTCCTGATCGCCGGATTCCTGGTCTCGCGCCGTGGTTCCCGCCTCATCAGCGCCTACGGCGGAGTCCAGAAGGTGGCGCCGGTGCTGGCCGGGACGTTCCTCGTCGCGGGGCTGGCCACGCTGTCGCTGCCCGGGCTGGCGCCGTTCATCAGTGAGTTCCTGGTCCTCATCGGCACATTCACCCGCTACCCGGTGTTCGGTGTGCTGGCCGCCAGCGCGCTCGTGCTCTCGGCGGTCTACGTGCTGTGGATGTACCAGCGGATGATGACCGGACCCACTCCGGCGGCGCTCGCCGAGGGCGACACCCGGCTACCGGACCTGCGTCCGCGCGAGATCGCGGTCGTCGCACCGCTGATCGCGCTGCTGCTCGTCCTCGGGGTGTATCCCAAGCCCGCCCTCGACGTGATCAACCCCGCGGTGACGCACACGTTGACGACGATCGACAAGCCCGACCCGGCACCCCGGATGGCGGAAGGCCCGGTGCGATGAACCTGCCCACCCCGTCCATCGAGTACAGCCTGCTCGCGCCGATGCTGATCGTGTTCGGTGCGGCCGTCCTCGGGGTGCTCCTCGAAGCGGTCCTGCCCCGCAGGCAGCGCTACGCCGCGCAGGTCGCGCTCAGCGTGACGGCGCTGATCGCGGCGCTCGTCGCCGTCGTCCTGATCGCACGGGACATGCACGGCGGCAACGGAACCAGTGCGGTGATGGGCGCGGTGGCCGTCGACCGGCCCGCGCTGTTCCTGCAGGGCACCATCCTGCTGGTGGGCATACTCGGCATCCTGCTGATCGGCGAGCGCCGGATCGCCGTGGCCGACCGCGGCGCGGAGCGCGGCGGACTGGACGCCTTCACTCCGCAGGCCTCCGCGATCGCGGGCAGCGTCGCCGAGAAGCAGGCGACCGCGGCGGGGGTGATCCAGACCGAGGTCTTCCCGTTGACGCTGTTCGCCGTCGGCGGCATGCTGCTGTTCCCCGCGGCAGACGACCTGCTGACGATGTTCATCGCGCTCGAAGTGCTGTCCTTGCCGCTGTATCTGCTGTGCGGGCTGGCGCGACGGCGGCGGTTGCTGTCCCAGGAGTCGTCACTGAAGTACTTCCTGCTGGGCGCGTTCTCGTCGGCGTTCTTCCTGTACGGCGCGGCGATGCTCTACGGGTATGCCGGCACGCTGTCGTTGCCGGGCATCGCCGAGGCGGTGAAGGCGGGCACGGGCTCACGGTCGCTGGCGTTGATCGGAATCGCACTGCTGCTGGTCGGCGTGTTGTTCAAAGTCGGTGCGGTGCCGTTCCATTCGTGGATCCCCGATGTGTACCAGGGCGCGCCGACGCCGATCACCGCGTTCATGGCCGCGGCCACCAAGATCGCGGCGTTCGGGGCGATGCTGCGGTTGTTCTACGTGGCGCTGCCCGGCCTGCACGACGACTGGCGCCCCGTGCTGTGGACCATCGCGATCGCCACCATGGCCGTCGGCACCGTCACCGCCGTCACGCAGAACGACGTGAAGCGGATCCTGGCGTATTCGGCGGTGGCGCACAGCGGGTTCATCCTGACCGGCGTGGTCGCCGGCAACGAGTCGGGGCTGTCGTCGACGCTGTTCTATCTGTTCGCCTACGGGTTCTCCACGGTCGGCGCGTTCGCGGTGGTGGGTTTGGTGCGTGACGCCGACGGCGAGGAGGACACCGCGCTGGCCCGGTGGGCGGGGCTCGGGAAGCGCTATCCGCTGGTGGGCATCGTGTTCTCGCTGTTTCTGCTTGCGTTCGCGGGCATTCCGCTGACCAGCGGGTTCGTCAGCAAGTTCGCGGTGTTCAAGGCGGCGGGCGAAGGCGGGGCCATCCCCCTGGTGGTGGTCGGGGTGATCGCGAGCGCGATCGCGGCGTATTTCTACGTCCGCGTGATCGTGCTGATGTTCTTCACCGATCGTCCCGACGACGCCCCGACCGTGGTGGTGCCGAGCGCGTTGACGACGGCCGTCGTGGTGGTCACCGCGGCGGTGACGTTCGCGCTCGGCGCGCTGCCGCAACCGCTGCTCGACCTGGCCAACGCGGCCAACCGTTTCCTCTGACCTCCTCCTCTTTCTCGCCCAAACCGACGTTTGGGCGAGAAAGTGCGAGAGGATCAGGCCATTATGTCGATTTCGCGAGAGGCCCGTCGATGACCGAGCTCGTGCTCACCGCGGACCACGGCGCCGTGCGCGTGATCACGTTGAACCGTCCGCAGGCGCGCAACGCGCTCAGCCGCGACCTGATCCGCGCCTGCTATGCCGCGTTGACCACCGCGGACGCCGACGAGTCCGTCCGCGCAGTGGTGCTCACGGGCGCCGACCCGGCCTTCTGCGCCGGCGTCGACCTCAAAGAAGCTGCGCGCGATGGTCTTTCGTACTTCGCAGAGTTCCGCTCCCAGAGTTGCATCGCCGCGGTGGCCGCCATGCGGACGCCGGTGGTGGGCGCGGTGAACGGGGCCACGTTCACCGGCGGTCTGGAGATGGCGCTGGGCTGTGACTTCCTGATCGCCTCCGAGCGGGCGGTGTTCGCCGACACCCACGCCCGGGTGGGCATCCTGCCCGGCGGCGGGATGACGGCGCGGCTGCCGCAGCTGGTCGGCGCAGCGATGGCCCGGCGCCTGTCGATGACCGGTGAGGTGGTCGACGCCGCCCGCGCCGAGCGGATCGGGTTGGTCACCGAGGTGGTGCCGCACGACCGGCTGCTCGGGCGGGCCGTCGACCTCGCCACCCAGATCGCCGACGTGCCGGGGCCCACGATGCGCGGCCTCAAGGAGATCTACACCAGCGGTGCGGCCGCGGTGACCGATCCCGCGCTCGCCGCCGAGGAACGGATCGCGTTCGCACAGCACCGCGAGTTCGACTCTCTCGGCGATCGCTTCACCGCTGTCGCGCAACGCAACAGGGAGCAGATCCAGCCGGACTGACTAGGACACCGACGGCGAAGTGGCCACTCCGTGAAGCAGGATCGACGTCGTGTTGTCCACCCACGCCGCACTCGCG
The DNA here is from genome assembly GCF_010729305.1 of Mycolicibacterium psychrotolerans. Taxonomy (NCBI): domain Bacteria; kingdom Bacillati; phylum Actinomycetota; class Actinomycetes; order Mycobacteriales; family Mycobacteriaceae; genus Mycobacterium; species Mycolicibacterium psychrotolerans. The sequence goes on from NZ_AP022574.1 coordinate 4,894,212, forward strand.
AGGTAGTCCGGGGCTTGCAGCAGGGCCAGCATCGTGGCGCCGCCGATGAGATGGACCAGGCCGTCGGGATCCACGTCGTCGCGCACCTCGCCTCTGTCGACCGCGTCGCGCAACCGGGTGCGCACGGCGGCGAACAGGTCGGTGAACCGCGCGCTGACGCGGCTGAGCATCGCCGGGTCTGCCGACATGTCGGAGATCAGCCCGGGCAGCGCGGCGGCCACCACGGGGCTGGTGAACACGTCGCGGGCCGCCGCCACCATCGCCCGCAGGTCCGCCGCGATGTCACCGGGAGGGGTGTCGATGGCCGACGGGGTGACCGGAAACGCCGCCTCGTGGACGAGTTCTGCCTTGCTCGACCACCGGCGGTACAACGCGGTCTTGGTGGTGCCGGCGCGCTCGGCGACGGCGGCCATCGTGACACCTGGGTAGCCGATTTCGACAAGTAGATCCGCCGTGGCCCGCAATATGGCAGCGTCGATACGCGGGTCGCGTGGGCGTCCGGCACTCGGGGTCTTGTCAGCCGAGGACGGGTCTGCTTTCATATCGCTACCCACCGTATCGTATTGGCAGGCGCCAGGACCTCGATTCGTGGCGGGAAGGACTCTCTAGTGACCACTGACCCAGCCGTGGAGGACGTCGACCGGCTCCAACGGTCCAGCCGCGACATGACGAACGTCCCCGCCGCGCTGTCGACATGGCTGTCGACGGTGCTGCCCAACACGACGCCCGAGATCACCGTGGACAGCGGCGTGGACACCAACGGCATGTCGTCGGAGACCATCTTGGTGTCGGGCCGCTGGGTGCAGGGCGGCAGCCCGGTCGAGCAGCGGTGGGTCGCCCGGGTCGCCCCCTCCGAAGCGGACGTGCCTGTGTTCGAGCACTACCGACTCGATCACCAGCACGAGGTGATCCGGCTGGTCGCCGAGTTGACCGACGTCCCGGTGCCGCCGGTGCGCTGGCTCGAGCGTTCCGGCGATGTGCTGGGGCGGCCCTTCTTCCTGATGGATCGCATCGACGGGATCGTCCCGCCCGACGTGATGCCCTACACCTTCGGCGGCAACTGGCTTTTCGACGCCGATCCGCAGCAGCAGCGCCTGCTGCAGGACAACACCGTGAAGGTGCTCGCTGCGCTGCACTCGATCCCCAACGCCCAGCAGACGTTCGGCTTCCTGCAGGACATCGACCCGCCCGGGGAGACGGCGCTGCACCGGCACTTCGGGTGGCTGAAGAGCTGGTATGAGTTCAGCGTCCCGGACATCGGGCGCTCTCCGCTGGTCGAGCGGGCGCTGACGTGGCTCGAGGAGCGTTTCCCCGCAGACGCGGCCGCCGCCGAACCGGTTCTGGTGTGGGGCGATTCGCGGATCGGCAACGTCATGTACCGGGACTTCTCGCCCGTCGCGGTGCTCGACTGGGAGATGGCAACCGTGGGGCCGCGCGAATTCGACGTCGCGTGGCTCGCGTTCGCGCACATGGTGTTTCAGGAGCTGACCAAGCTCGCCGGACTGCCGGGGATGCCGGACTTCCTGCGCGAGGACGACATCCGGGCCACCTATCGCGACCTCACGGGCGTGGAGGTCGGCGACCTCGACTGGTTCTACGTGTACTCGGCGGTGGTGTGGTGCTGCGTGTTCATGCGCACCGGCGCCCGGCGCGTGCACTTCGGCGAGATCGAGAAACCCGCCGACGTCGAGACGCTGTTCTACCACGCCTCACTGCTCAAACGACTGTTAGGAGAGACCGTCTGATGCTCGGACCGATGGACGAGTACCCGGTACATCAGCTTCCGCAGCCGATCGCGTGGCCGGGCTCCTCGGACCGCAATTTCTACGACCGGTCCTACTTCAACGCCCATGACCGCACCGGGGACATCTTCGTCGTCACCGGCATCGGCTACTACCCCAACCTCGGGGTCAAGGACGCGTTCCTGCTGGTGAGGCGTGGCGACACCCAGACGGCGGTGCACCTGTCCGATGCGATCGACCAGGACCGGCTCAACCAGCACGTCGGCAACTACCGCGTCGAGGTGATCGAGCCGCTGCGCAAGCTGCGCATCGTCTGCGACGACACCGAGGGTATCGCCGCCGACCTGACCTGGGAGGGCCTGTTCGACGTCGTCCAGGAGCAGCCGCACATCATGCGGCGCGGCAACCGGATCACGTTGGATGCCCAGCGCTTCGCCCAAGTGGGCGCCTGGAGCGGGCAGCTGGCGATCGACGGCGAGGACATCGCGGTCGATCGCGCCCGCTGGATCGGCACCCGCGACCGCTCCTGGGGCATCCGGCCCGTCGGCGAGGCGGAGCCGGCAGGGCGACCCGACGATCCGCCGTTCGAGGGCATGTGGTGGCTGTACGTGCCGATGGCGTTCGACGACTTCGGCATCGTGATCATCATCCAGGAGGATCCGCAGGGCTTCCGCTCGCTCAACGATTGCACGCGCATCTGGAAAGATGGCCGCGTCGAGCAGCTCGGGTGGCCGCGGGTGAAGATCCACTACCGCTCCGGCACCCGCATCCCCACCGGCGCGAGCATCGACGCCACCGGAAGCGACGGCAGCGCATTGCATTTCGACGTCGAGTCCAGGCTTGCCGTGCCGATTCACGTCGGCGGCGGCTACGGCGGCGACTCCGACTGGCTGCACGGCGTGTGGAAGGGCGAGCGGTTCACCGAGCGACTGACCTACGACATGACCGATCCGGCCGTCGTCGGCCGCGCCGGTTTCGGGGTGATCGACCACGTCGGCCGCTCGGTGTGCCGCGACGCCGACGGCACCGAACGCGAGGGCTGGGGGCTCTTCGAGCACGGCGCGCTCGGGCGGCACGACCCGTCCGGCTTCGCCGACTGGCTCACCGTCGCCCTCTGACCCGTCGCCCCTGACCCGTCGCCGAGACTGCATTCCGGCAGGCCATCACTCGCACTTCCTCTGCCGGACTGCAATTTGGTCACGGAACGGGGTGCGGGGGTCAGGCGGGGTGGCGCTCGGGCACTCCGGCGCGGCCGAACACCATCGACTCGTCGATCGGCTCCACACGGTGCCCGATCGCATCGCGGACGTAGGTGTGGCTGAGCATCCACGGCCGTCGCGTTCCCGACTTCGGCAGCGCTCCCAGACCCAGACCCCTCAGCACGTACCCCGACTGAAGGTTGAACGCCGGCTGCTCCGGCATGGCCTCGTGCCCGAGGTGCGGATAGGCGTGGGTGTAGCCATGGGAACGCATGTAGGCCAACAGATCTGCGACCGCGCGCGCCGTCATGTCGGCCCCCAGAGTCCAGGATGCGTTGGTGTATCCCATGCACCACGCCACATTGGGCACGTCCTCGAGCAGTCGGCGACGGTACATGAACCGTTGGTGCGGTTCGACCTTGTCCCCATCGACGAACAGGGTGACGCCGCCGAGGGCCTGCATCTGGAGTCCGGTCGCGGTGATGACCGCGTCGGCGGCCAGGTGACGGCCGGACTTCAGCACGATGCCCCCGGTGTCGAAGTGATCGACGCGGTCGGTGACGATCTCGACATCCCCCGCCGCGACGGCCTTCAACAGGTCGGAGTCCACCATGAAGCACATGCGTTGGTCCCACGGGTTGTACGGCGGCCGGAAGTGGACGTCGACGGGATAGTTGGCGGGCAGTTCGCGCATCGTCATCCGACGAAGTAGCCGTTTGCTCACAGTGGGCGCGCCTCGCGAGACCAGCCACAGCAGCGACCCGAACATCGACATCACCCATCTGGCCGCCAGATGACCCGTCCGCCCCGGCAACATGCGCCGAATCGCGTTGATGGGCGGTAACACTCGCGGCACCGACAACAGGTACGAGGGGGTGCGCTGCAGCATCGTGACATGAGCTGCCCTCTGGGTCAGCGACGGGATCATGCTCACCGCGGTTGCGCCGCTGCCGATGACGACGAGGCGCTTGCCTACGGGGTCGAAGCCCTCGGGCCAGTGCTGCGGGTGGATCACCTCACCGCGGAAGTCGCCCATCCCGGGGAAGTCGGGCACATAGGGTTCGTCGTAGTCGTAGTAACCGCTGGCGAAGAACAGGAACCGGGCTGTGAAGACGATCTCCGTGCCGTCACGATCGGCGCGCACCGTCCATGTGTCCGTCGCGGAATGCCAGTCCGCTGAGTGCACCGCGGTGCGGTACCGAATGAGCTCGTCGATACCGTGTTTGCGCGCGGTGTCGGCCATGTACTGCCAGATGTGCGCGCCGTCGGCGATGGCCTCCGGTCGCGTCCACGGTTCCCACGGGAACGACAGCGTGAAGATGTCGCTGTCCGAGCGGATACCCGGGTAGCGAAACAGGTCCCACGTCCCGCCGAGACGCTCTCGCCGCTCCAGGATGGTGATCGTCAGATCGGGGTTCTTCTCGCGGATGCGGTACGCGGCGCCGATGCCTGAGAAGCCGGCCCCGACGATGATGACGTCGCTGTGCTCCGACTCGCGCGCATCCATGACGAACTCCTTATGCCGATGTGACCGCCCGTACTGCGGCGCGGCCGAACATCATGGACTCCTCGATCCGGTCGAACCGGTGGTCGATGACGTCGAGCACGTAGTTGTGCCGCACATTCCACGGGCGGCGGGTGCCCGATCGCGGTAACGCGTGCGGTGCGCGCTTGATGTAGTTGGCCTGCAGGTCGAACGCCGGCTTCTCCGGGATCGGCTCGTCGCCCCGATGCGGGTAGGCATGCGTGTAGCCGTGAGAATCCATGTAGGCCAACAGTTTCGCGAAGGCCTTCGCGGTCATGTCGGCCCGCAACGTCCAGGAGGCGTTGGTGTAGCCGATGCACCAGGCGATGTTGGGGAGGTCCTCGATGAGGTACTCCTTGTAGACGAACCGGTCGGTCGGGTCGATCTCCTCGCCGTCGACGAACACCCGGATGCCGCCGAGGGCCTGCAGCGCTAGACCGGTGGCCGTGACGATGACGTCGGCGTCCAGACGCGCACCGGAGCTCAGCACGATTCCGGTCTGGTCGACGTGGTCGATGGTGTCGGTCACCACCTCCGCACGGCCCTGCTTGACCTTCTCGAAGAGATCGTTGTCGAGCACCAGGCACATCCGCTGGTCCCATGGGTTGTACTTCGGCTTGAAGTGCAGGTCGACGTCGTAGCCGGGCGGCAGCGCCGCCATCGTGCGGTTGCGGATCAGCCAGCGCCCGAACCGCGGCGCCTTGCGGAACATGAAGTACGTCAGAACATGGAACATCGCGTTGCGGAAGCGCACCACGGCATGAGACAACTTGCGCGGCAGGATCTTCCGGATGAAGTCGACCATCGGGTCGATCCGCGGCATCGACATCATGTACGTCGGCGACCGCTGCAGCATCGTCACGTGCGCCGCCTTCTCGCTCAACGCCGGAATGAGGCTGATGGCGGTCGCCCCGCTGCCGATCACGACCACGCGCTTACCCGTGTAGTCCAGGTCCTCGGGCCAGAACTGCGGGTGGACCACCTGCCCGCCGAACCGGTCGAGCCCGGCGATGTCGGGCCGGTAGGGGTCGTCGTAGCTGTAGTAGCCGGTGCCGCAGAACAGGAATCGAGCCCGTAAGACGCGCTCCTGTCCGTTCTGCTCCGCGCGCACCGTCCAGGTGTCGGTCGACGAGTCCCAGTCCACCGACGTGACGTGCGTGTCGAACTGGATGTGCCGGTCGATGCCGTGCTTGTGTGCCGTGTCGGCGAGGTACTGCCGGATGTACTCGCCGTCGGCGACGTTCTCCTGTCGGGTCCAGGGCTCCCACGGAAACGACAGCGTGAAGATATCGCTGTCCGAGCGGATGCCCGGGTACCGGAACAGATCCCAGGTACCGCCGATCCGGGATCGCCGCTCGAGGATCGTGTACCGCATGCCGGGGTTGTGCTCGGCGATCCGGTACGCCGCGCCGATCCCGGAAATGCCTGCGCCGATGATGATCACGTCGGAGTAGTCCTGCACCCGCAACCTCCTGTGGTCCGCCCGCGTACCACCCTAGGGCTCAGCCACCCGCCGCGTCGACGATCTCGCGCAAAACGTTCACCGGCCGTTCTGTACAGCTCAGGCCGCACAGCTGTCCATGCTGGACATGTACTCGCAGGGCAAGGCTTCCTACGGTGGAGCCATGACAGCCATCCTCGCCGGCGGCCCCTCCCTCGAGCAGCAGCGCCGGGTGCGCACCGAGGTTCCGGGCCCGCGCTCCCGTGATCTGGCGAACCGCCGCGCGGCGGCGCTGCCTGCGGGCCTGACCAGCTCCGCCGGTGTGTACGTGGCCGCGGCCGGCGGCGGGGTCGTGCTCGACGTGGATGGCAACTCCTTCATCGATCTGGGCAGCGGGATCGCCGTCACGACGGTGGGCAACGCGGCACCGGCCGTGGTGTCCCGGGCGATGGCGCAGCTGCCGCTCTACACCCACACCTGTTTTCTGGCCACCCCGTACGAGCCGTACATCGCGGTCGCCGAGGTGCTGAACCAGATCACCCCTGGCGAGCACGACAAGCGCACCGCGCTGTTCAACACCGGCGCCGAGGCGGTCGAGAACGCCGTGAAGTACGCCCGCGCAGCCACCGGACGACCCGCGGTCGTGGTGTTCGACCACGCGTTCCACGGACGGTCGCTGCTCACCATGACGATGACCGCGAAGAACCAGCCCTACAAGCACGGCTTCGGCCCGTTCGCCCCCGAGGTGTACCGGGCACCGATGGCCTATCCGTACCGCTGGCCCTCGGGACCGGAGCACTGCGCCGCCGAAGCGTTCAGTCAGTTCGCTCAGCTGGTCGACGCGCAGCTCGGTGCCGACGCGGTGGCCTGCGTCGTGGTCGAACCGATCCAGGGCGAGGGCGGCTTCATCGTCCCCGCCGACGGGTTCCTGCGGTCGGTGGCCGCGTTCTGCCGGGAGCGCGGCATCCTGCTGGTCGCCGACGAGGTGCAGACCGGCATCGCGCGTACCGGCAGCTGGTTCGCGTGCGACCACGAAGGCCTGGTGCCCGACCTGCTCGTCACCGCGAAGGGTCTGGCCGGCGGGTTGCCGCTGGCGGCCGTGACCGGCCGCGCCGACGTCATGGACGCCGCGCACCCGGGCGGCATCGGCGGTACCTACAGCGGCAATCCGGTGTCCTGCGCCGCGGCACTCGGGGTGTTCGAGGAGATCGAGACCGCCGACCTGCTCTCCCGGGCGCGAGCCATCGGCGACATCATGGCCCGCGAACTGACCGACATCGCCGCGCGCACCGGCGTGATCGGCGAGATCCGCGGCCGCGGCGCGATGATGGCGATCGAACTGGTGGTGCCCGGCAGCCGCGAACCGCACCGCGACGCGGTGTCGGCGCTCACCCGGCATTGCCTCGACAACGGCGTCCTGACGCTGGCCGCAGGGACCTTCGGCAACGTGCTGCGCTTCCTGCCACCGCTGACCATCTCCGATGCGCTGCTCGTCGAGGCCTTCGACGTCCTGCGCGACGGCTTCGCCACCCTCTGATGCCATCCTCCGACCGAACGGGAGTTCCACGATGACCACCCTTGCCTCTGCTGCGAAGAAGTCCACGTACGCGCCGCTGGAACTGTTCGACACCGCGCGGCTGCTCGACGACGACGAGCGCGAGATCGGCGCGACGGTGCGCAAGTTCGTCGACACGGTGCTGCGTGCCGACATCGAGAACTGGTTCGAATCGGCCACGCTGCCCAAGGAACTCGCCAAGGAGTTCGGCGCCCTGGGCCTGCTGGGCATGCACCTGGACGGTTACGGCTGCGCCGGCACCAACGCGGTCAGCTACGGTCTGGCCTGCATGGAACTGGAGGCGGGCGACAGCGGGTTCCGCAGCTTCGTCTCGGTGCAGGGATCGCTGTCGATGTTCTCCATTCACCGGTACGGGTCCGAGGAGCAGAAGAACGAATGGCTGCCCAGGCTCGCCACCGGTGAGGCCATCGGATGCTTCGGTTTGACCGAACCCGACTTCGGCTCCAACCCCGCGGGCATGCGCACCCGCGCCCGCCGCGACGGCGCCGACTGGGTGCTCGACGGCACCAAGATGTGGATCACCAACGGCAACCTCGCCGACGTCGCCACCGTATGGGCGCGGACCGATGACGGCATCCGCGGCTTCCTGGTGCCCACCGACACACCGGGATTCACCGCCAACGCGATTCACCGCAAACTGTCGCTGCGCGCGTCGGTCACCTCCGAACTGGTGCTGGACAACGTGCGCCTGCCCGCATCGGCGCAGCTTCCGCACGCCGTCGGCCTGGGCGCCCCGCTGTCCTGTCTCAACGAGGCGCGCTTCGGCATCGTCTTCGGCGCGCTCGGCGCCGCGCGCGACAGCCTGGAGACGGCGATCGAATACACCGGCACCCGCAGTGTTTTCGACAAGCCGCTGTCGAGCTATCAGCTGACCCAGGAGAAACTGGCGAACATGACCGTCGAACTCGGCAAGGGCATGCTGCTCGCGATCCATCTGGGCCGGATCAAGGACGCCGAGGGCGTCGCGCCGGAACAGATCAGCCTGGGCAAGCTCAACAACGTGCGGGAAGCACTGGCCATCGCCCGCGAATGTCGAACTCTGCTGGGCGGCAGCGGGATCACGCTGGAGTACTCCCCGCTGCGGCACGCCAACAACCTGGAATCGGTGCTCACCTACGAGGGCACCTCCGAGATGCACCTGCTCTCCATCGGCAAGGCGCTGACCGGGCACGCCGCGTTCCGGTCATGACCGCCGACATCGAACACCTGATCGCCGGGCGGTGGCTGGCAGGCAGCGGTGCACCGGTGCGCAGCGTCAATCCGGCCCGGCCGCACGCCGTGGTGGCCGAGGGCGGCAGTGCCGTCGCCGCGGACGTCGACGCGGCGGTCACGGCCGCAGGCGAGGCCGCTGCGGCGTGGGCGGCGACCCCGATCCATCAGCGCGGCGCGCTGCTGCTCGCCGCGGCGGACATCGTGGACAGCCGCGCCCGGGAATGGGGACGGGAATTGGCCGTCGAAGAGGGCAAGACCCTGGCCGAGGGAATCGGCGAAGTGCACCGCGCCGCCCAGATCCTGCGCTACTACGGCAACGAGGGCGACCGGCACGCCGGGGACATCTTCGCCTCACCGCGGGCCGGCGAGCGAATCCTGGTCACCCGCAAGCCGATCGGCGTTGTCGGGGTGATCACGCCGTTCAACTTCCCCATCGCGATCCCTGCCTGGAAGATCGCGCCCGCCCTGGTGTTCGGCAACACCGTCGTCTGGAAGCCGGCCGGCACTGTTCCGCTGCTGGCGATGCGGCTCGCCGGGGCGTTGACCACGGCCGGGCTGCCGGCCGGCGTGCTCAACCTGCTCGTCGGCGGACCGGACGTCGGCGACGCCATCGTGGGTCACCCCGGCATCGGCGGCCTCACGTTCACCGGTTCCACCGGGGTCGGGCGGCGCATCGCCGCCGCCGCGGCCGCACGCGGCGTCCCGGCGCAGGCCGAGATGGGCGGCAAGAACGCGGCGGTGGTGCTGGACGACGCCGACGTCGACCTCGCGCTCGAGCAGGTGATGCTGGGCGCGTTCCGCTCCACCGGCCAGAAGTGCACGGCCACCTCGCGATTGATCGTCACCGAGGGCATCGCCGACCGGTTCCTGGACTCGCTGTGTGACCGGGCGCAGCGCCTACGGGTCGGCGATCCCACCGACGACGCCACTCAGATGGGCCCGGTGATCAGCGCGTCCGCGCAACAGAGCATCTCGGCCGCGATCGCGACCGCCGCCGCACAGGGCGCGTCAGTCCTGACAGGGGGCCGGCCCTACACGGACAGCGCCCGCGCCGAGGGGTACTTCGTCGCGCCGACCATCCTCGAGCTCGACGGCGGCACCGCCGACGTGTGGACCGAGGAGTTGTTCGGACCGGTGCTGGCGGTGACGCGGGCAGCCGACGCCGACGAAGCCTTCGCGCTGGCCGACGACAGCGAGTTCGGGCTCTCTGCAGCGGTGTTCACCCAGGACCTCACCCGCGCACTGCAGGCCGTCGAGCAGATCGACGTCGGTGTGTTGCACGTGAACTCCGAGTCTGCCGGCGCCGACCCGCACGTGCCGTTCGGCGGTGCGAAGAAGAGCGGACTCGGCCCCAAGGAGCAGGGCGGCGCCGCACGCGAGTTCTTCACCCACACGACCACGGTGTATCTGCGCGGCGGGCGGCCCGGGGCGTGACACGCGGGGCACTCGACGGCGTCGTCGTCGTCGACTTCAGCCGGGTACTCGCCGGGCCGTACGCGACGATGATGCTCGGCGACTTCGGCGCCGACGTCGTCAAGGTCGAACGGCCCGGCAGCGGCGACGACACCCGGCAGTGGGGTCCGCCGCACGACGCAGCCGGTGTCGCAACCTATTTCAACGCCGTCAACCGCAACAAGCGGTCCGTCGCGCTGGACCTCGCCGATCCCGACGATCTGCGACGGGCGCGGGAGCTGGTCAGCGGCGCGGACATCGTCGTGGAGAACTTCCGCGCGGGCACCATGGAGAAGCTCGGGCTCGGCTACGAGGACGTGCGCAAGATCCGGCCCGACGTCATCTACTGCTCGATCACCGGGTTCGGCCGCACCGGCGGCGCCGCCCTCCCCGGTTATGACCTGCTGGTCCAGGCCGTGGGCGGGCTGATGAGCGTCACCGGGACCGAACCGGGCGATCCCACCAAGGTCGGGGTGGCGCTGGTCGACGTGCTTGCGGGCCTGCACGCGCTCAGCGGCATCCTGGCCGCGCTCGCACACCGCGACCGCACCGGGGAGGGTCAGCGGGTGGACACCGACCTGATGTCGGTGCTGCTGTCCTCGCTGGTGAATCAGGCCTCCGGCTATCTGGGTGCCGGTGTGGTGCCGGGCATGATGGGCAATCGGCACCCGAGCATCGCGCCGTATCAGACGTTCGAGACCGCCGACCGGCCGATCGCGATCGCCGTCGGCAACGACAAGCAGTTCCGTGCCTTCTGTGCAGCACTCGGCAGACCCGACTGGGCCGATGACCCGAGGTTCGCCACCAATCCCGTCCGGGTGAGCAACCGAGAATCGTTGTGCGCGTTGATCGAAGACGAGATGAGCCGCCACGGCGCGGATCACTGGTATACGGTGATGACGGCCGCGGGGGTGCCTGCCGGCCCGATCAACGACGTGTCCGAGGCGTTCGCCTTCGCGCGCCGACTCGGCATCGACGCCACCGTCGCCATGCCCGACGGGTCCGCACCGCAGGTCGCCAATCCGATCACGCTGTCGGCCACACCGGTCAGCTACCGACTCAGCCCTCCCCCATTGGGCGGAAGCGCCGACGGTTGCCGCTCGGAGAGCAGCTGACGGGCTCTGATCGCCAGCCAGAGTCGTACCCGGGTGTCGACGGCGTCGACGTCATCGGCCAGCAGCGCGGCGATGCGGCGCATCCGGTGGCGCATCGTATGGCGATGGATGCGCAGGTCGGTGGCCGCGGCCTCGAGGTGACCGTTGCGGCGCAGGTACGCTTCGAGCGTCCCGACCAGTTCGGCCTCCAACGGCGTCAGAGGTGCTGCCAGCACGCGTAATTCGGCGGCACTACGGCCGCCCAGAAGCACCCCGAAGGTGCCGAGTTCGGCGAACGCGGCCAAGCGTCCGGGGTGGGCCTGTGCGGCGATCCGCGCCTGTTCCAGGCCCACCGGGATGTCGTCGACGCTGACGGCGTCGCTCACGCCGCCGGTGGGTGGGTGCGCCGGCCCGGACGCGAGACTGTCGATACGCCGTCGCTCGGCGCCGGGCACCACGATCACGATCCCCTCGCCGACCGGGGTCATCAGATAGGGCCCGGCGGCCGCCAGGAGCCGCCCCAGATCCTGCTCGGCGGTCAGCATCGGTCCGACATCATGGAGAAGCGCCACCACGACATCGGCGTGCGGTTCGAAGCCGAAGTAGCGCAGCACGCCGTCGTCGACGAGCCCGGAGCCACGCAGTACCCCGCGCGTCACCGCCGTGCGCAGACGTTGCTCCGCCTCGGCGACGCCGGCGGGCTTCTCCAGCGCGATCGAGATCAGCGACACCGCGTGCGCGACGAGTAACCGCTCCGCGTTCGACATCGGCACCCCCGTCCGGACGGCCAGCCGGCCCCGAAGGGGTTGTGCCGCGCGGAGATTCTGCACGGTGACATAGCCGTCGGCGTCACCGGTGACATACGCGCCCCCTCGCCGCGCCGCCGGCGATTGCGCGCCGTCGGCGAGCACGGCGAACAGCCGGTCCTGCTCGGTGCCGGCCGCCGCCAGCACGGTGCCATCGGTGCCGACGACCAGCACCGTCCCTTCCAGCCTCTCGGCCAGCGCCTCGACCACCCCGGGGATGCCGCCGCGCAGCGTCGCCCGGGCCAGCACCTCCTGCCCATCGACGACGCGCTGCACCGCGCGGAGCTCGTCAGCCTTGAGCGCGTCGATGACCATCCGGGTGATCGCGATGAACGGCGTGGACGGCGGTACCTCGAGCACCGGGACGCCGAGTTCGTTCCCGGCGGCGCGCACACCGGCGGGCACCTCGGTCAGTGTGGTTCCGGTGTCGACGGCCAAGGCCGCCGTGCCGGCCGCCGCCAGGCGCGCCACGTAATCGAACTGCGTCTGCTCGTCGATGCCGATGTTGATGCCGGTGGTCATCACCAGCTCGCCGCCGGACAGATACGGGGTGGGGTCGGCCAATTCGATCGGGTGCGCCCACGTGATGTCGCGATCGGCGGCGGCCGCACCGGCGATCAGGGACAGGCCGAGGCCCTCGGCCTGAGCCAGCTCCCGCGCGGTGATCGCCACGAAGAGCAGTCTTACTCTCCGGCGGCGGCCGCGGCCAGCTTCTCGCGTCGCACCCGTTCGGCTGCATCCACGAACGCGGTGAACAGCGCATTCCGATCGGCCTCCGGGCCGTCATCGTCCTCCGGATGCCACTGCACCCCCAGATACCACCGGTGCGGATCCTCGACCGCCTCGACGATGCCGTCCAACGCCCGCGCCGCGACGACGAGACCGGTACCCAGTCGGTCCACCGCCTGGTGATGGCCGGACCGTCCGATGACGCGCTGCGCGCTGAGGATCGTGGCCAGCCTGGTCCCTGGAACGAGTTCGATCGGCTCGTCGACGAACTCCGGTTCGCCGGGCGCTCCGTGATGCAGGGTGTAGTCGACGATGTCCCCGATGATCGTGCCGCCGCGCGCGACGTTGAGTAACTGCGAGCCCCGACAGATGCCGAGAATCGGGCGGTCGGCGGCCTCGGCGGCCGCGATCGCGGTGAGCGCATCCCGGTCAGCGCGGAGGTCGACGCCGTAGGCCTTCAAATGGGGCGTGACGGCGCCGTAGCAGGATCCATCGATGTCCCCGCCGCCGAGGAGAAGCAGGCCGTCGAATTCGGCTGCGCGGGAGGCGTCTTCGAGGGGGGCCGTCGTGTCCCACACGTCGTGTGACGCGCCGAGCTCGTGCAGCGTGGTCAGCGCCACGCGGGTGAACCGCCGGATCAGCGCGGCATCCGCCGGGCTGATGTCCGGGAAGTTCAGTGAGGCGAGAACGCAGACGTGGGCACGGGGCTGCTCGGGAGCGGGCGACGCCGGAATGACATCGCGCAGCTGGACCCGGTCGGTCATCGAGAGTCCTTTCGTTTACGTGCCCGGTCGACGAGATCGGCGAACAGGGCCGCATCCGTGCTGGAAGTGGCGTGGCGGTCCTCCGGATGCCATTGGACGGCGATGATGTCGGCGCGCCGGTGCTCGGCCGCCTCGATGACGCCGTCCGAGGCGACGGCCGTGGCGGTCAGCTCGGGCGCCAGTCGCGCCAGCGCCTGGTGATGATAGGACGACACGTCGATGGTCTCAGTACCCACGATCGCGTGCAGGCGGGACCCGGCGCTCACCGACACCGGGTGAATGGCGTTGTGGTGCACCGTGTCGGTCTCCTCGACGTGCTGGACCAGGGTGCCGCCCAACGCGACGTTGAGAATCTGCATCCCCCGGCAGATGGCCAGCGCCGGCAGGTCCAGTTCGAGTACCGCACGGGTCACGGCCAGATCGAACTCGTCCTGGAAGGCCACCGTGTCGTGAGTGCGCGCGTCGGGGTCGGCACCGTAGCGTTCCGGCTCCACGTCGGCACCGCCGGGCAGCAGCACCCCGTCGAAATGTGCCAAGCGGCCGGGTAATTCAGCGCCCGGGTCAGCGGCGGGACCGTGCAGGGTCACCGGCTCCCCTCCGGCAGCCCACACCGCCTCACAGATCGCCTCGGCGACCAGCGTCGCCGAGAAACGCAGAATCGGCACGTGCGGGGCGCGGCGGCCGGGCACCGCCACCAACGGTCGCGTCACTTCCCGAACGGATAGTCGAGGGTCGGCAACCACTCCTCCCACACCTCGCGCAGGTGGCCGGAGTCGACGAGCCGGCCAAGTGCGCCATCGATCTCGGCCAGGGTGTCCTGCCGGTCTTTGGCCACCGCGATCCCCCACTTGTTAGCGGTCTGCACGGTGAATGCGAGTTCGTAGTCGGGGTGCGTGGCACCCAGCGGAACGAACACCACGTCGTCGTCGACGACGGCGTCGACGTCCTTGGCGAGCAGCGCGGCCAGCATATCGGCGTACACGTCGTCGGATCCGGCGCCGAAGGGCACCGGCACCGCGCCGGTGAAGGTCTCGGCCAGCGCCATGTTCGTGCTGTTCTCGATCGCGGCGACTTTGCGGCCGACCAGGTCGGCCGGACGGTGGATGTCGTCGCCTCGCCGGATCAGCACACCCTCGTGGAACACGGCGTAGGGCCGGGTGAAGTCGACCTGGGCCTGCCGATCGGCGGTGATGCCCTGGCCGCACAGCACCGCGTCGGCATCACCCCGCTGTACCGCGGGGATCATGTCGACCCAGGGCACCCGCACCCATTCGACGGGCCGGCCGAGTTGCGCGCCCAGCGCTTCGGCGACCGCGGGTTCGTAGCCCTGCCTGCCGCGCTCCGGAGTCCAGAGCGAGAACAGCGGGGGCGCTTCGGCGTCCAGACAGGCCAGGCGCAGCGGATCAGAAGGCAACCCGGTCACGGTGCGTCGTTCCAGTACATCTGACGCTCCCAGTCGGTGACGTAGCCGCAGAAGCGGGCCCATTCGTCGGCGTGGAAGTCGACGAGCAGCGCCGACAACTCCGGGCCGAGCGCCTGGGTCAGCACGTCGTCGGTGCGGAAGGCGTCGATCGCCTCGCCCAGCGTGAGCGGCAGGGCTGGGAACCGCTCGTCCTGCACCGTGTCGTAGGACGATCCGCGTGTTGGCGCGCCGGGATCGATCGCATTCTTCATGCCGTCTTCACAAGCCGCCAGGATCACCGCGTGAGACAGGTAGGGGTTGACCGCGGCATCGGGCAGCTTGTACTCGAGGCGCCCGTTCGCCGAAAGCCGGACCGTGCAGGTCTTGTTGTCGAGTCCCCAGTTGATTCGCGACGGCGCGAATTGTCCTGCGTCCCAGTAGCGCTTGTAGGAGTTCACCGTGGACCCGTTCACCAGCATCGCGCCCGCCGAGTGCGCCAGCAGACCACCGAGGGCGTGCCGTCCGACATCGGACAGGTGCAGTTCGGTCACGCCTTGGTCGACCAGCACGTTGACCTCGTCGTCCCGCCACAGACTGAAGTTGTGATGGCAGCCGTTACCCATCATCCCGGTGGCGGGTTTGGGCATGAAGCTCGCGTGGATACCCAGTTCGCGGGCAACCTGTTTGCAGATCTGCCGGTAGGTGGTGAGCCGGTCGGCGGTCAGATCGGCTCGGTCGAACATGAAGTTCAGCTCGACCTGGAACTCGTCCTCGTAATCACCTTCGACCATGTCCAGGCCCAACGCCTGCGCGTACTGGACGACCTTCTTGACGATCGGGCGGTTTCGTTCCAGGTGTTCGATGTGGTAGGCCGGGCTGGAGCCGGGCCGGAACTGCGCTTCCAGCCCCTCGCCCTGCCAGGTCATCTCCGGTTCACACCCGGTGCGCAACTGCAACCCGGTCCGGTCGGAGAACCCGGCATGCATACGGTGCAGCAATCCTCGACTGTCGCAGGCGAATTCGGTGCCGGCCCGGTCGACGAGGTGGTCGGGTTCGTAGAGCCGGCAGAAGACCCGGGCGAAGCTGGTGTCCCACGGCAGAACGGCGAAGGTGTCCAGATCCGGAACTGCGGTGTACTCAGGCGCGTGCACTCCGCCCGCCATCAGATCGCCTTCGCGGGTGCTCTGCAGATTGGCGACCGCGGTCTGGTGCTGCTGCACCCCCTTGACGGCCAGCCGTGCGAAGTGCCGGGCCGGCACTACTTTGCCGACGACACGTCCGGTGATCGTGATGGCCTGGAAGTAGACGAATTCCACTCCGCGGTCGTCGATGATCTCCTGCGCCTCGGTCAAGTCGGGGCTCGTCGCATTGAGCTGCCGGTGCGCGTCGAGCGGTGTGGTCGTCATCGGTTCACCTCGGTGACGGAGTACGCGAAGGAGATTGCCTGGGCCGGGCAGACGTCGACCGCCTCCTCGACGGCGGCTCGCTCCGCGTCGTCAGGATGGGGGTCGTACTCGAGCTTCCCGTCGTCGTTGAGAGAGAACACGTTAGGTGCGGCGATGGTGCACTGGCCGTGGTCCTGACAGAGGTTGCGGTCGACGGTGATACGCATGAGAGGTCCTTTCTTCACAGGGGCGCGGGGTTATTGGGCGGGCGTGAACCCGATGGGCAGGCTGATCGGTCCGGTGTTTCCCGAATCGGGAAGCCACGTAGCGCCGGGCAACTCGTGCGGATCACGCAGCCGGCGAGCCAGGAGGGGCAGCGCCTCGCTCATATCCGAGCGCGCCACGAAGTGGCCGAGGCAGTGGTGCACCCCACCGCCGAAGCCGAAGTGCGGCTTACGTTCCGCGGTGATGTCGAAACCGGGTCCGAAGACGCGGGGATCGGTGCCCGCCGACTCGCTGTAGAGGTGCACGGTGGTGCCGGCGGTGAACTCGACGCCTTCGAATTCGAAGTCCTCGAGGACCTCGCGGGTGACCCAGCGCACGGTGGGGTTGACCCGCATGACCTCCTCGACCGCCTTCCCGCCGAGGTCGGGCCGCTCGGCGAGCAGCCGCCACTGATCGGGATGGGCGATGAAGGTCTGCATGGCCAGGCCGAGCTGGTTGCGGGTGGTGTCGAAACCGCCGAAGATCAGCAGCACCATGGCTTCTCGAAGCTCGGTGTCGGACAGCCTTCCGTCTTCCGGGCGGGAGGCGTTGACGAGCGCGGTGACGAAATCGTCGCGTGGGTGAGCGCGGCGATCGGCGATCAACTCATCGCAATAGGCATACAGCCGCTGCAGGGCGGCCTCTATCTTGGGAAGATCCTGACGCAGTGTCACGCCAAGGGCCAGTCCGATGGTCGCCGACTCCGTGGCGATGACCTTCCAGTGTTCTTCGGGGATTCCCAGCATGATCGCGATGACCCGGGCGGCGTACGGTTCGGCGAATTCCGAGACGAACTCGCACCGGTCCGGCTCGGAGAAGTCGTCGACGAGTTCGTTGGCCAGGGCCTGGAACCTCGGCACGAGCGCGGTCAGGAGCTTCGGCGAGAAGGCCGGGTTCATCAGCCGGCGCAGCCGGTGGTGCTCCTCGCCCTCCTTGTTGAGGATCCAGCTGGCGAACCACTCGGCGAACGGG
The DNA here is from genome assembly GCF_010729305.1 of Mycolicibacterium psychrotolerans. Classification (NCBI taxonomy): domain Bacteria; kingdom Bacillati; phylum Actinomycetota; class Actinomycetes; order Mycobacteriales; family Mycobacteriaceae; genus Mycobacterium; species Mycolicibacterium psychrotolerans. The sequence goes on from NZ_AP022574.1 coordinate 4,911,775, forward strand.
CCTTCGGTCACGCCGTTGTGCGCAGGCCACGCGACGCTGCCCTGTCGCAGCTTGCGACTCTTCAGCAGTGCGTTCATCTGCTCGTAGCGCAGGACGGCGATCCCGTACGGGGTGGTCGCATACCAGCTGCGCTCGCGGGCGTCGTGGACCTGTTGCGAGGTGATCGAGAACTCCGGATCGGCGACGTCGAACGCCGGAGGGGAACTGAAGGTGACCGGCGACATGTGTACTACCTCCGAGTGATCGCGACCGCGTTATCGCTAAATACTCTAAAAGTAGATGCTTAATGTCAAGAGGAAACCGCCGCGCACGTCAGGTGGGTTCCACGGGCCAGGCGATCGCCAGGGCCCACCCGTTGCCGAGCGGCATGTCGGCGACGTCCTTGAACGCCGCCGGATCCGATTGGGGCCCTGCCGACGGCAGCGCGCCGAGCCGGGACCCCACGATCCATCTCGGCGTGTTGGCTGCGATCACCCGGCGCTCGGCGTTGACCACCACGACATCCTCGGAGGTCTGGCGCAGCACCTCCAAGAGCCGGTGCTCGACCTCTCCGACCACCAGGTCGGCCCCCACCAGACCGAGGAACGCGCCGTCGACGACGATCGGGATCGCGGCGGTGATCGTGTACATGTCGGAGCCGCTGTAGTCGACGTACGGACCGTAGGCCACCCGCGGGTCCCCGCGTTGAGCGAGTCGATACCAGTCCATCTGCAGGTAGTCGTAGACGTCGATGCTGGTCGGATCGAAGTTGAGGCGCAGCCGCGTCGCCCGGTCGTTGACACGCTGCCACCAGGCCATGTAGCGCTCCCGCCCCTCGACGACGAACGGCGCGGCGACGAAACCCATGCCCCAGACGATGCTGCGTTCGCTTTCCAGAAGCTCGGCCAGCAGCCGTTGCAGGTTGCTGAAGTGCGCCTCGGTCAGAGCCTGGTGGGGCGGCCGGCTGCGCAGGACTTCGTCGGCGACGCGGGCGAGCAACGCATAGACCGGCTCGAGTGTCAGCGAAGCCTGCTCGGCCAGGCGGTTCGCGAGTGAATCGGATGTCATGAGCCGGGCCCTCCGGTCGAGAGATCCAGGTTGACCGCGGTCAGGCGGGCGAGTTGTCCCATCACGTGGCCTTCGGCCAACCGCCGGGCCTCCTGCGGGTTCTCGGCGGCCACCGCCGCGGCGATGGCGTGCTTCTCGTCGACATAGGCGGCGACGTCGATCGTCGGCCCGATCGGCAACCAGATCAGCCCCGCGACCTCGGCCTGGAGGTTCGCCTCGCGGCGTGCCAGCCGGGCGGACTGGGAGGCCACAGCCACCTCGATGTGGAAGCGGCTGTCCGCCCGGATCCGGTCGCCCAGCGTCGCCGCGACACCGAGTTGGTCGGTGAAGGCGAAGAGCCTGCGAACCACGTAGGGCGCGGCCCGCTCGGCGGCCAGCCGTGCCGCCTGGCCGGCGATGGCGGTGTGCTCGTCGAACAGATCGCGCAGGTCCGAGGCACTCATGGCGGCAAGCCGCGCGGTGAGCCGGTCGATCGGTGGACCCGCAGGCCTGCGCACGAAGGAGCCCCCGCTGCGGCCGCGCCTCGTCTCGATCAGCTCCTGTTCACGCAGCGTGGCCAGTGCCTCGCGCACGGTCATCGGTGCCACCCCGAACTGGGCGGCGAGATCCACCTCGACGGGCAGCCGCTCCCCGTCGTCGAGGAGTCCGAGGTGTATGGCCTCGGTGATGCGCTGCACGATTTCGTCCGCGCGGCCCATCGGGGCTTCGGCGGCAACGAGCGGCGACAACGACGACAAGCGCCACTCCTCCCGGTAGGCCCGTGGGCAATCTACTCGATTCCGGGGCAATTCTCCGGTTCCGGTTGCCCTTTAAACAATAGGACTGTAGTTTTTCGGCACAATGACCCGCGTCACAGTTCCGGGAGAAGGCACGCCATGACACAGACGAGCACACCAGGCAGCCCCGCTGACGACTTCTATTCCTTCCACGATCACGACGACGCCGCGCACCTGCACGCGCTCGGCTACAAGTCGGAGTTCAAGAGGGACATGAGCCCGTGGGCGAACTTCTCGCTCGGTTTCACCTACCTGTCCCCCGTCGTCGGGGTGTACACCTTGTTCGCCTTCGCGCTCGCCACCGGCGGTCCGCCGATGATCTGGAGCTTCCTGATCGTCGGTCTGGGGCAGTTGCTGGTCGCCTTCACCTTCAGCGAGATCGTCGCGCAGTTTCCAGTCGCCGGCGGGGTCTATCCGTGGGCGCGACGGTTGTGGGGACGTCGATACGCCTGGATGACCGGCTGGGTGTACATGGTGGCGCTACTGGTCACCATCGCGTCAGTGGTCTACGGCGCGGGGCCCTACATCGCGGCCACGCTCGGCATCGACGCCACGGTGAACAACACCATCGGCTTCGCCCTCGCGCTGCTCATGCTGGCGACGGTCATCAACTTCATGGGCACGAAAGTCCTTGCCAAGGCAGCGATCATCGGCTTCACCGCCGAGCTCGTCGGCGCCCTGGTCGTCGGGGTGTGGCTGCTGGTCGGACACCGGCACCACAATCTCGGCGTGCTCTTCGACAGCTTCGGCGCCGGCGGCGACGGCACCTACCTGTGGGCGTTCGCGGCCGCGGCACTGATCGGCATCTATCAGTACTACGGCTTCGAGGCGTGCGGCGACGTCGCCGAGGAGGTGCCCGATCCTGGCCGGCTCATCCCGAAGGCGATGCGCCGCACCATCTACGTCGGTGGCGCCGCAGCGACATTCGTCTGCCTGGCCCTGGTGCTGTCCGTCACCGACATCCCGGGCGTCATCTCGGGCGAGAACACCGACCCCGTCAGCTCCGTGTTGAACGAGGCCTTCGGTCCGGTCGGGTCCAAGGCGATTCTGGCCATCGTGCTGATCTCGTTCCTGTCCTGCGCGATGAGCCTGCAGGCCGCCGCGAGCCGCCTGGCGTACTCCTACGGTCGCGACGGCATGATCATGGGAAGTGCGCTGCTGAAGAAGTTTTCGGCGACCCGCCACGTGCCGCCGTACGCGCTGCTCATCGCAGCCGTGGTGCCCGCCGTGATCGTGGTGGGCTCGAAGTTCTCGACAGACGCCATCACCAAGATCATCAGCTTCGCCGCCTTCGGCATCTATCTCGGGTTCCAGATGGTGGTGCTGGCCGCACTTCGCGCCCGCCTGAAGGGATGGATCCCGAGCGGCAAGTACACGATGGGCAAGTGGGGACTGGCGGTCAACGTCGCGGCGCTTCTCTACGGCGTCACCGCCATGGTGAACATGGCGTGGCCGAGGACGCCGGACGCGCCGTGGTACGACAACTGGATCGTCGCGCTGTCGGCAGCCGTTGTCGTCGGTATCGGCTTGGTGTACATGGTCGTTCATCCGCTGCACGACCGCAGCACCGGCCCCTACGCCGACGCCATCCCCGCCGCGAAACCCTGACGGAAGGGTTCTCCGGCCCGGTGACAGCGATGGCCGTCGGCGGATTCGTCGCCGATCAGGCGCCGCCTGCCAGCGCGTCGACGATCTCGCTCAACGAATCGACCGGGATCGGCCCGGGCTGGTAGAGGCAGATCCGGTCCGACACGCCGGCCACCCGGTCGCGGATGTGCGCGGCCACGTCGGCGGGGGTGCCACACGCGGCGATCGTGTGCAGGACGTCGTCGTCGATCAGCCCGCCCATCGCGGCCCACCGGCCCTGCTTGGACAGCGCGTGCAGTTCCGGTTGCAGGTCCCCCCAGCCGTGCACGTCGAGCACGGGCCGATAGGCGGGGGTGGAGCCGTAGAACGCCAGAAGCCGCCGGGCCGACGCATGGTCGGGATCGGAATCGGCGACCGACACGATGATCTCGGGGACGATCGCCAGATCCGCGCGGCCGCGCCCGGCCGCGGCCAGGCCGGCGTCTACGTTGGGCATGGTCACCTCGGTGAGGAAGCGCTTCGACCCGAACGGCATCACCAGCAGCCCGTCGGCGACCTCGGCGGCCATCCGCGTCAGGCGCGGGCCCAGCGCGCCGACGTAGATCGGAATCGGCGCGAACTTCTCGCGGGGGCTGAAGGTCGGCGTCATCAGCGTATGCCGGTAGTACTCGCCGCGATAGTCCAACCGCTCCCCTGTGCTCCACGCGGCGAAGATCGCGCGCAACGCACCGACGAGGTCGCGCATCCGCTCCACCGGGTGCGCGAATTCCGCGCCGAAGCGCTTCTCGATCTGGGTGCGGATCTGCGTGCCCAGACCCAGCGTGAAGCGCCCCCCGGAGAGCAGCTGGTGGTCGACGGCCTGGTGGGCCAGGTGGATCGGGTTGCGCGGAAACGCGATCGCGACGTTGGTCATCAGATCCAGCCCGCCGACCGTGGCGGCCAGGGTCAGCGGCGAGAACACGTCGTGGGGCCCCTCGAAGGTGAACACCCCGCTCGCGCCCGCGTCGCGCAGGGCCGTCGCCCGCTCGATCGCGCCGACGGGACCGAACAACGCCGTCATCACCTGCACAAGCGGCGACATTAGCGTGATTTCGGCGTGCAAATCGTCGCTACGCGTCGACGGACACGCCAGAATCGCTGTCATGGCAGACGTCATCATCGTCGGAGCGGGCTTCGCCGGCCTGTCGGCAGCGCGCGAACTGACCCGCCTCGGACGTGACGTGCTGGTGCTGGAGGGGCGCGACCGCGTGGGCGGCCGGTCCTTCACCGGCGAGGTCGCCGGCGTGCCCGTCGACCTCGGAGCGACGTTCGTGGGGCCGACGCAGGATGCCGTGCTGGCGCTGGCCGCCGAGATGGGCTGCGACTCGGTGCCGACGTACGGCCACGGCAAGAACCTGATTCGCTGGCGGGGCCGGGTGCGCTCCTACCGCAGCACGATCCCACGGTTGTCGATCCTGGAGTTGGTCGACGTGTCACGGATCCAGTGGCGTTTCGAGCGGATCTGCCGCAGGGTTCCCGTCGCCGATCCGTGGACGTCACCGATCGCCGGGGACCTCGACGCACAAAGCCTCGAGCAGTGGTTGCGTTCGATGCACGCCGGTGCGTCCACCCGCGACCTGATGGCGATCATGGCGCGGGTGACGTGGGGGTGTGAGCCCGACGCGGTGTCGATGCTGCATGCCGCGCGCTACGTCAAGGCCGCAGGCGGGCTGGGCCGCATGCTCGACGTCAAGGGTGGCGCGCAGCAGGACCGTTTCCTCGCCGGCACCCAGCAGATCGCGCGACGGATGGCCGAACACCTCGGTGAGCGAGTGGTGCTCGGCGCCGCGGTGCAGCGCATCGAGCGCCGGGCCGGCGCACTGACCGTGGTGTCCGGGCGCGGCGAGTTCACCGCGGGTGCCGTCATCGTCGCGGTGCCGCCCCAGCATCGCGCCGCGATCGCGTTCGATCCGCCGCTGCCCGGGGAGTACGAGGAGCTCGCACGGCACTGGCCGCAGGGTCACCTGAGCAAGGCCTATGCCGCCTACGACCGACCGTTCTGGCGCGACGGCGGCTGTTCGGGCGAGGCACTGTCCGACGAGGGCCCGGTGTTCATCACGTTCGACGTCAGCCCCGGCGACGCGGGCCCCGGCGTGCTGCTCGGTTTCACCGACGCGCGCACGTTCGACCCGTTGCCGCCGGAGAAGCGCCGCGAGACGGCGCTTGCCGGATTCGCCGCGTTGTTCGGCGATGCCGCATCGACCCCGCTCGACTACCTCGACTACTGCTGGGGCACAGCGGAATTCGCGCCGGGCGGTCCGACTGCCGCGGTTCCGCCGGGTTCGTGGACGACGTACGGCCGATGGCTGCGGGCTCCGGTCGACGGCATCTTCTGGGCGGGCACCGAGACCTCCGACGTCTGGACGGGATTCCTCGACGGTGCGGTGCGCTCAGGCGTGCGCGCTGCCGGGGAGGCGCATCAGGAGCTGACGCGGCGTTCCTGAGAACCGGCCGTCTCGATCAGCCACCGCAGTTGCTCGTTGACGTCGTGAGGCCGCTCCAGGATCGCGCAGTGCCCACCGGGCAGTTCGACGAAGCGCGCCAGATTCGGCGCGGTGGCGGCGATGCGTCGTGCCGAGACCATCGGCAGGAGCCGGTCTTTCGCGCTGCCGATCACCATCGTCGGGACCGTCAGGTTCTTCAGACCGATGTGCTGAGGACCGAGGTGGTCGACCAGTACCCGCGCCCAGCCGCCCCGCCCCGCGGGGGGCGTTGTGTGGAACAGCTCGAACACGAAGTCGACCACCGCGGCATCGGCGTCGCGACCGACGGCGATCATCTGCACGAACCGGCGGCTCGGCCGGTCGACGGCGCGGATCAGCGGTGCACCGCCGAACGTGCGCAGCACCGTGCCCGCCGCGCGGACCCGGGCATCAGACAACGATGCCGGCACCGGTAGCAGGTTCACATGGCGCAGCAGGTCACCGGTCGTCGTGTTGATCAGTGCCACCGCGGCGGCGCGCTGCGCGACCCGATCCGGATGGCGCTCCGCCCAGGAGGTGATGGCGATGCCTCCCATCGAGTGCCCCGCGATGACGGCGCGCTCGCCGGGGGCCAGTGTCGCCTCGAGCACGGCGTCTAGATCGGCGGCCAGATGGTCGAGGCTGTAGCCGTTCCGGCCGGTCGGGATTCCGCTGCGGCCGTGGCCGCGGTGGTCGAACGCGATCACGCGGTGGTGCCGGGCCAGGTCGGTGATCTGGTAGGCCCACACCCGCAGCGCGCAGGTGATGCCGTGGGCCAGCACCACCGGGGCGCCGTCCTCGGGACCGAACACCTCGGTGTGCAGTCGCACCCCGTCGCGTGAGCGCACGTCGACGACACGGCCGTGGGTCAGGCCCTGTGCGGGCGCGAACCCGGCGCTACGCCGTCGAACCCCGTCACGTGTCGCCATAGCCGCTCCTCGATTGCTGCGCTGCGGATGCCCATGTTGCCGGATTTCGTGACTGTACCGTCGCAGGGCGCGCGCACCGGTGCGGTTCAATGGTCGGATGCGCGCGATACAGATCTCCAGCCTGGACGGGCCGCAGGCCGCCGAACTCGTCGAGGTCGACGAACCCGCCGCCGGCGACGACACCGTGCTCGTCGACGTACACGCCGCGGGCGTCGCCTTTCCCGACGCACTGCAGTCCCGTGGGCTCTACCAGTACAAGCCCGAATTGCCCTACAGCCCCGGCGCCGAGATCGCCGGCGTGGTGCGCAGCGCCCCCGCCGGCGCACACGTGCAACCGGGCGATCGGGTCGCCGGCCTCACGATGCTCTACGGAGCGATGGCCGAAGTCGTTGCGCTGCAACCGGAAAGGCTGTTCAAGCTGCCGGACTCGGTGTCGTTCGAAGTTGGCGCCGGCCTGTTGTTCAACGACCTGACGGTGCACTTCGCGTTGCGGACGCGCGGACGGTTGAGCGACGGCGAGACGGTGCTGGTGCACGGCGGCGCCGGCGGAATCGGCACCTCGACGCTGCGCCTGGCTCCCGCATTCGGCGCGGCCCGCACGATCGCCGTGGTGAGCAGTGACGCCAAGGCCGAGGTGGCGCGCGCCGCCGGCGCGTCGGACGTGATCGCGGCCGACGGGTTCAAGGACGCGGTCAAGGAGCTGACCGGCGGGCGCGGCGTCGACATCGTGCTCGACCCGGTCGGCGGGGACCGCTTCACCGATTCGCTGCGCTCGCTCGCACCCGGTGGCCGGCTGCTCGTGGTGGGATTCACCGGCGGCGAGATCCCGACCGTGAAGGTGAACCGGCTGCTGCTCAACAACGTCGACGCGGTCGGGGTCGGCTGGGGGGCGTGGACCATGACCCACCCGGGCTACCTTGCCGAGCAGTGGGCCGAGCTCGAACCGTTGCTGGCCTCCGGAGCGGTGCCTGCACCGCAACCCGAGGTGTACCCGCTGGACCGCGCCGCTGAGGCGATCGCCTCGTTGGAGAACCGGACCGCGCGCGGCAAGGTGGTCGTCGCAGTGCGCTGACCGGCCATGTCGTACGGACTTTGCGCGGTTCTTTGCCCGCTGCGATAGTGGAGAGCGTGGCGCCCGCTCCCGCAGGATCCTTCGACGATCCGATGGTTGCTGGATTCCTCGGTTCCGCGTCGTCCCGGCCCACCGGGCTGATCATCGAGGGCGAGGCCGGCATCGGCAAGACCACGCTGTGGCTGTGGATAATAGGTGTTTGAAATGCCGAGTCCATTCGACGTGACGGCCGGAGCTTCTACGGGAGTTGCCGACGTGATAGCGGCCTTCGGTCAAGAGTCCTACTGGCTGGCCCGACTCGCCTTCGGCGGCGACTCAACAACGCTCGACTCGCTGGTCATCGATCCCGCCGGCGGCATAGTTGTTCACACCACTCAGGACCTGCGGCGGGATATGCTGCCGAGCGCGATCGGCCGAATGCTGCCGGGCAACGCCGCAATCACGAGAACCGAGTCGTGGGAACCCCATGTCGGAGGGAAGGCATACGGAAAGTTCAGGATCGCTGCCCGCGGAGTGCCCACCACGGGCGCTGGAACGATGTTGCTGCAAACTGTTTCGACTGGTTCGCGGCTACGCGTGGAGGGAACCGTGCAGGTGCGGATTCCTGTGGTGGGCAGGCAGATCGAGCACTTCGTCGTCGACCTTATCGCCCGCGACGTGCGTCGAATGCAACAGTTCACCGCCGACTGGATTGCCGGCGAGACTTGACACAGTCTGGTTGGTCCTGGCCACCGCTCCCTGCGGCGAACACGTTAGGCCGTGACCGCGCCGGTCGCGGCGCCGGCCTGCCATCCGCGTTGCGTACCGTCCCGGCCACCCGAGCCCGCAGGCGACGGGTCCGGCCGCCGCCTTGCAGGAACACCACGGCACGCGCCGCGGATGGAAAGCACACCGCGCTTCCCTGCGCTGGGTGATCGCGGCGACGAAGAGCCGCAGCGCTTCTCACATCGCCGACTGGCCCGGCATGACCCTGTGTTTCCTGGAGGAGTCGCTCGGCCACCACCGGGAGGCCTTGGCCGCCCTGGACGAGTCGTTTCTCTCCGGCCCCGCGCTGTCCACCGAGATCATGTACGCCTGGCACCTGCCGGACGCGATCGAGGCGATGGTCGGGGTCGGACGATTCGACGAAGCCGACGCCCTCACCAGCCGACTGGAGCGCGACGGCGCGGAGCACGACCGCGCCTGGATGAAAGCCGTTGGCGCACGGTGCCGGGCCATCCTCCACGCCGCCGCCGGCGACGTCGCTGCCGCCGAGCGGACGGCTCATCGGGCGATGACCGAGCATGCCCAGCTCCCGATGCCGTTCGAACGGGCCCGAACTCAGCTCGTGCTCGGCCAGCTGCAGCGGCGGCTGCGCCAGAAACAGTCGGCGGCAGCCCATTTCACCGAGGCTCTGCAGACCTTCGAACGGCTCGGCATCCCGCTGTGGGCACGCCGTGCGCGTGCCGAACTCGCCCGCACCGTGGTCGTACCGAACGACGATGTCACTGCGCTGACGCCCTCCGAGCGGCGCGTTGCCGAGATGGCCGCCACCGGAGCCACGAACAAGCACATCGCCGCGGCGATGTTCATCAGCGCCAAGACCGTCGAGCACAATCTCACGCGGGTCTATCGCAAACTGGGCATCAGCTCCCGCACGGAACTCGGTCGGCGGATGGATCGGTCCGCAGACGGTTAGGCGATCCAGTCGGGTTGCGCGCCGACGTCGACGGCGGAGAAGTCCTTGTGCGCAAGGCCGGCGATCGTGCCGCCGTCCACGACGAACTCCGCACCGGTGGAGTAGCTCGATTCGTCGCTGGCCAGATACACCACCAGGTTGCTGACCTCCCTGGGCTGCGCGATGCGGCCAAGCGCCGTGGTGAAGATGTCCTCCGGGACCCAGTCCGCCATCGGCGTTTTCACCAGCCCCGGGTGCACGGAGTTCACCCGGATCCCGAACGGTCCCAGCTCCAGGGCGGTCGACTTCGTCAGCCCGCGCACTGCGAACTTGGTCGCGGTGTAGCCGTGACAGGCCACGGTGCCCGCCATGCCTTCGATCGACGAGATGTTGATGATCGACCCGCGTCCCGTGGCTTTCATCGGGCCCGCGGCGGCCCGGATCCCGAGGAACACTCCCGTCAGGTTGATGTCGAGGATGCGGTGCCACTCCGCCATGTCGTAGTCCTCGATCGTGCCGATGTTGAGGATGCCGGCGTTGTTGACCAGTACATCGAGGGTCCCGAATGCCTTCACGGCGGTGTCCACCGCCGACTGCCAATCCTCGGGTCTGGTGACGTCGAGGTGGACGTAGCGCGCGTCGTCGCCCAATTCGCTCACGACGCGTTCGCCTTCGGCGTCCAGGATGTCGCCGCACACCACCTTGGCCCCGTGGGCCACCATCTCCTTCGCGTGTGAGGCGCCCATCCCGCGCGCCCCGCCGCTGATGAGCGCGACCTTGCCGGCCAGCCGTGCTGTCATGGTTCCTCCTGCGTTGGCGCCGTGGTGAATTCGTCGTCGTCGGGATCCGGGTGGTGCGGCTCTGGGGACCGCCGACATGGCCACACCATACAGATGAGCGCAGGTGCATGGTCAGGATTCGGTGTGGTCGTCGCGCGCCTCACCGCGCGCTGAGCGAAGACGAGCGTGGTGAATCACGACTTGGGCGATACTGTGCCGATGAACGGGCTTGTCGGTAAAGGGGTTCTGGTGACGGGCGCGGCCTCGGGCATCGGGGCGGCCACGGTGCGGCGACTGGCGGCCGAGGGGGCGACGGTGGTGGGCATGGACCTGGCGCCCGATGCGCCGGACCTGGGGGATGCGGTCACTTTCCTGCGCGGTGACGTGCTCGACGGCGCTCTCGTGCGCGCGGCGGTCGAGCAGGTGGTCGACCGGGCGGGACGACTCGACGGCGTCGTGCACTCGGCCGGCGTCGGAGGGGGCGGTCCGGTACATCTGCTGCCCGACGAGGAGTGGGACCGGGTCATCGACATCAACCTCAAAGGCACGTTCGTGGTGATGCGTGCCGCGCTGGCCCAGATGACCACGCAGGACCGGGTGGACGGCGAGCGCGGGGCGATCGTGACGCTGTCGAGCGTCGAGGGTCTCGAGGGCACCGCGGGGGGAAGTGCCTACAACGCCTCCAAGGGCGGCGTCGTCCTGCTGACCAAGAACGCGGCGATCGACTACGGCCCCAGCGGGATTCGCGTCAATGCGATCTGCCCGGGCTTCATCGAGACCCCGCTGTTCGAATCGGTGATGGGCATCGAGGGTATGGCAGGCCCTCGGGAGGAACTGCGCCACGAGCACACGTTGCGGCGTTTCGGCCGCCCCGAAGAGGTTGCCGCTGTGGCGGCATTCCTGTTGTCAGCGGACGCCGGGTTCGTCAGCGGCCAGGCCATCGCCGTGGACGGCGGCTACACCGCAGGACGGGATCACCACGTCACCGAGCTGATGGGTCTCGGCGAGAAGTGATCGCGGCCGGTCACCACACGACGGCGATGGCGGCCGCCGCCAGCGCCCTCATCCCGGCGGCGGCGGTCCGGGCACAAAATAGCAGGTCGTACCACCGATGCCCAACACGTACACCGTGTCGCACCGGGTGAAACTGCCGTCAGCGCCGGGCGCGGAATCGCAACGGCCGCCGCCGTTTCCCCAGACCTCGAAGTTTCCACACGGTGACTGCGCCGCCGCGGGACCGGCGGCGACCAGGCCCGCGCCGACAAGCACGGCGGCAGCGCCCACTCCGAACCACAACTTGGTCACCATGACCGTCCTCCTCCCTACGCACCGCGCCTTACCGCGGTCGCACCGGAGGCTTGACCCCACGCACCCCGTCCTCCGGCGCATGCATGCCTCGATTGTGCGCCCGATGGCGACGGTGCGCAGGCGATTTCCGCCACTCTTTTCGTCCCGAGGAATCCGGCTGACCTGCGGGTACATCCTGCGGCGGGAGCCAGGGCGTCGGCCCATTGCGCTCCGCCCATCGCGCATATACGCTACGCAACGTTGCGTTATGGCGAGAGGGGTACCGGTGACGCGGACATTCCACGCAGGCCGGCGATTCGACACTCCTACCGACGAGATCGCCGCAGCACTTGCCGACGTCAGCATCCCGACCCTGTTGCTGTCGATGGTCCACCTCACCGGCGACCCCCGCTTCATCCGCGACTTCTCGCAGGCCGGCTTGTTCCTCAACGAGGTTCAGGGCTTCATGACCGAGGAGGACAAAGCCCGTGCGCGTCACGCCGCGCTCCCGGTGATCGTCGACTACCGCGACCGCGGCTGCCCGCCGCTGCCGCCACTGCCGCCCGAACTCGTCAAGGAGATGCTGGACTGGGCGGCGTGCGAACCGGTCGATGACGCCAATCTCCCGCTGGTGCTCGAGGAGCTCGACCTCGAGGGCGTCGACCCGCGCCGGCCCGCGCCGGTTGACCCCGAGCGCGCAGCGGCGTTGCCGGTCCTCGTGATCGGCTGCGGTGAATCGGGAATCCTCGCCGGCATCCGCCTCGCGCAGGCCGGGATTCCGTTCCAGATCGTGGAGAAGAACGCCGGACCCGGTGGCACCTGGTGGGAGAACACCTACCCCGGTGCCCGCGTCGACGTCGCCAATCACCTCTACTGCTACAGCTTCGAACCGAGCAACCACTGGCAGCACTTCTTCGCCGAACAGCCGGAGTTGGCGGCCTATTTCGCCGACGTGATGGATCGCCACGACCTCCGCCCGCACGTGCGGTGGAACACCGAGGTGCTGTCGGCGCAGTGGGACGAGCCGACGGCCAGCTGGACGGTGACCGTGCGCACGGGCGAGGGAACCGACACGCTCACCGCACGCGCGGTGATCACCGCCGTCGGACAGCTCAACCGGCCGAGTCTGCCCGACCTGCCCGGCCGGGATACGTTCGCGGGTCCGTCTTTTCATTCCGCGTGCTGGGATCACGACGTCGACCTCACCGGTAAGCGGGTGGCACTCGTCGGCGCAGGCGCCAGCGGCTTCCAGATCGCCCCGGCGATCGCAGACACGGTCGCGCGCCTCGAGGTGTTCCAGCGCACCGCCCAATGGATGTTCCCGAACCCGATGTACCACGAGGGGGTTCCCGACGGAGTGCGCTGGGCGATGGACAACCTGCCGTATTACGCGCGCTGGTACCGATTCCTGCTGCTGTGGCCCGGCGCCGACAAAGGCCTCGACGCCGCCCGCGTCGACCCCACCTACGCCGACCAGGATCACGCGGTCAGCGAGATCAATGCGCTGGCGCGAATGATGTTCACCGACTGGATCACCACTCAGGTCGGTGACGACGAGGACCTGCTGACCCGCGTGCTGCCCGACTACCCGGCCACCGGCAAGCGCACGCTGCAAGACAACGGCAGTTGGCTGGCGACCCTGAAACGGCCGAACGTGACGCTGGTACGCACACCCCTGCAGCGCGTGGTCCCCCGCGGGGTCGTCACCACCGACGGCGTGACACACGACGCGGATGTGATCGTGTACGCGACCGGCTTTCACGCCACCGAGGTGCTGATGCCGATGAGGGTCACCGGACGCGACGGCGCCGATCTGCACGAGCAGTGGGGTCGCCGGCCGTTCGCCTACCTCGGCATCACCGTGCCGGGGTTCCCGAACTTCTTCATGATGTACGGGCCCGGCACCCACCTCGCGCACGGCGGCAGCCTGATCATGCACTCGGAACTGCAGATGCGCTATATCAACTCCTGTCTGGCGCAACTGATCTCCCGTGGCGCCAGATCCATGGAGCCCCTGGCCGAACCGACCGCGGCGTGGCATCGGCGCACGCAGGAGAAGATCACCCAGACGGTGTGGGCTCATCCGGCCATCGAGCACTCCTACTTCAAGAACGACGACGGCGAGATCCACACCGTCAGCCCGTGGCGGCTGTGCGAATACCGGGAGGCACTGCAGGAGCCCGACTGGTCGCAGTTCCGCATCGACACAGAGGAGACGGTCTGACATGCGTGCCGTGCTGATCGACGCGGACCACGCGGTACGCGTCGACACCCGTCCCGACCCCGGGTTGCCGGGACCCGACGGCGCCGTCGTCGAGGTGACGTCGACCGCCATCTGTGGTTCGGATCTGCATTTCCTCGAGGGACACTTCCCGATCGTCGATCCGGTCGCCGTGGGGCACGAAGCCGTCGGCGTCGTGGCCGAAATCGGGCCGCAGGTACAGGGATTCGCGGTCGGGGATCGGGTGCTGGTGTCCTCCGTGGCCGGGTGCGGCCGGTGTACGGGCTGCCACACCGCCGATCCCGTGAAGTGCGTGTCAGGTCCGCAGATCTTCGGTTCGGGGCTGCTCGGCGGTGCTCAGGCGGACCTGCTGGCGGTGCCCGCGGCCGATTTCCAGCTTCTGCGGATCCCGGAGGGGATCGACACCGAAGCGGCGCTCCTGCTCACCGACAATCTGGCCACCGGCTGGGCGGCCGCCAAGCGCGCCGACATCCCGGTCGGCGGGACCGTCGCGGTCATCGGTGCGGGCGCGGTTGGCCAGTGCGCGCTCCGCAGCGCCTATGTCCTCGGCGCGGCAAGGGTTTTCGCGATCGATCCGGTCGAGGCGCGCCGCGACCTGGCCGCGCGGGCGGGTGCGACACCCGTGCCGGTGCCCGGCGCCGCCGCGGTAATGGAGGCCACCGCCGGACTCGGGGCCGACGCGGTGATCGACGCCGTCGGCACCGACGCCTCACTCGACGACGCGCTGGCCTGCGTGCGTACCGGCGGCACGGTGTCGGTGGTCGGTGTGCACGACCTGCAGCCCTATCCGCTGCCGGCGCTGGCCTGCCTGCTGCGGAGCCTGACGATCAGGTTCGCCACCGCTCCTGTGCAGCAGACGTGGCCGGAACTCATTGCGCTGCTGCAGGCGGGCCGCCTCGACGTCAGCGGAATCTTCACCGCGCGGATGCCGCTGGACGACGCCGCAGCGGGCTACGCCGCCGCGATGTCGCGGGCCGACGGGCACGTGAAGATCATGTTGACCCCGTGACCCCGTCAGCGCAGCGGCACGGACCACCGCAGGCGGGTGCCGCCCCCTTCGACCGCTTCGAGGCTCAGCGCACCCCCCGCGTCGGCGGCACGCTGACGCAGATTGGCCAGACCTGAACCGGTGATGTCACCGCTGATCCCGCGCCCGTTGTCCACGACGTCGATGCACAGGTTGTCGTCGGCAACCACGCTGATCGCCAGCGACGTCGCGTCGGCGTGGCGGACGGCATTGCTCACAGCCTCCCGGACCACGGCCTCCGCGTGGTCGGCGAGTGCGGCGTCGACGACCGACAGGGGGCCCGAGTACTGCACCGTGGTGCGGATCCTCGGTGTCGCGAACTGCGCGATCGCCTCGTCGAGCCGCTGCCGCAGCCGGGTGATGCCGGACTGACCGCCGTGCAGGTCGAAGATCGCGGTGCGGATCTCCTGGATCACCTGCTGCAGATCGTCGACGGACTCGGAGAGCCGTTGCTGGACCTCGGGGGTGCGCGCCCTCGGAATCGTGCCCTGTAGGGCCAATCCGACCGCGAACAGCCGCTGAATGACGTGGTCGTGCAGGTCGCGGGCGATGCGGTCGCGGTCGGTGAGCACGTCGAGCTCGCGCAGCCTGCGCTGCGTGGTCGCCAATTGCCAGGCCAGCGCCGCCTGGTCGACGAACGCGGCCATCATGTCCCGGTCGTCGACGCTGAACGGAAGTCCACCCGGCGGGCGCACGGCGATGAGGACCCCGGCGACGGTGTCGGTGGCGCGGATCGGCAGCACCAGCGCGGGGCCGTGCGCGATGCACCCGTCAGCCAACTGCAGCGTGTCGAACCGGCCAGGGACCTGGTTGACGAACACGTCGCCGATCTCCGTGCCCGAGGTCGGGATCTCGAGCAGTTCCACCGCCGGTCCGGTACCGGTGGTGGCGACGACGGCGAGGTCGTCCACCTCCCCCGCGGGTTCGTCGAGATCGGCGCGAACGGCGACGATCGTCGCCTCGGCGCCGCTGAGCTTGCGCGACTCGTCGGCGACCAGCCGGAAGACAGCCGCCGGATCGGTGCCGGCCAGCAACTCGGTTCCGATGTCGCGGGTGGCCTCGATCCAGGACTGCCGGATCTTGGACTGCTCGTAGAGCCGGGCGTTGTCGATCGCGATGCCGGCCGCAGCGGCGAGGGCCTGCACCAGCACCTCGTCGTCCTCGCTGAACGGCTGCCCGCCGGCCTTCTCGGTCAGGTACAGGTTGCCGAACACCTCGTCGCGGATCCGAACCGGCACGCCGAGGAAGGTCCGCATCGGGGGATGGTTCGGCGGGAAGCCGACCGAGGCCGCATGGTGGGAGATGTTGTCGAGCCGGATCGGCTTGGGATCGTCGAGCAGCACCCCCAGCACGCCCTTGCCCTCGGGTAGGTGGCCGATCAGATGCCGTCCCGCCTCGTCGATGCCCTCGTGGATGAACTCCACGAGTTCGTGGTCGTGCCCCCGCACGCCGAGCGCCCCGTATTTGGCGTCGACCAGGTCGATCGCCGTGTGCACGATCGTCTTGAGCGTCTCGTCGAGCTCGAGTCCCGACGTGACCACCAGCATCGCCTCGACCAGACCGTCGAGCCGGTCGCGGCCCTCGACGATCTGCTCGACGCGGTCCTGTACCTCCATCAGCAGCTCACGCAGGCGCAGCTGCGACAGTGTGTCGCGCAGCGGTCGCGCGCCCGGGTCTGGTTTCGACCTGGCCCCGTTGCTCACGTCACCATTTTGGCACCGACTGCTGCCGAGTCCATCAACTTGTGCGATATGCGCAATCGGCGTCTCACCATCCGCGGCGCTGCGGATGGGATCCGATCAACTCTCCAGATCGCCCTGTATCGCGACTGCGATAGACGACGTATGGGCGGAACAGGTACCCGATCGGCGCGCTGAAGGCGTGCACCAGGCGGGTGAACGGCCACAGCGCGAACAACGCGAGCCCGATCATCACGTGGGCCTGGTAGTAGAGCGGCGCCCCTGCCATCAGATCGCCGCGCGGTTGCAGTATCCAGATCGAGCGGAACCACACCGACACCGACTGCCGGTAGTCGTACGCTTCGCCGAGCACTCCGGATCCGAGCGCAGTGGCGTACAGACCAGCGACGATGGCGGCCACCAGGACCACGTACATCAGCTTGTCGTTGACGGTGGTCGCCATGAACACCGGTCCGCGCGTGCGCCGGCGGTAGATCAGCAGCGCGATTCCGATCAGGGTGGCCGCGCCGGCGATCGACCCGAGGATGACGGCCTGCAGGTGGTAAGCGTGCTCGCTCAGTCCCACCGCACGCGTCCACGACTCCGGGATCACCAGACCGATGACGTGTCCGACGATCACCACCAGGATGCCGAAGTGGAACATCGGGCTGGCGATGCGCAGCAGTCTGCTCTCGTAGAGTTGCGACGAGCGGGTGGTCCAGCCGAACTTGTCGTAGCGGTAGCGCCACCAGGTGCCGACCACGACGACCGCGAGGGTCACGTACGGCACCACATCCCAGAAGACCTCCCCCACCTCAGACTCCCTCCGGTGCGCGCCGCGGCGGCACGGTCAGTGTGAACGGCTCCAGCCCGACGGCCTCGGCGGGCGGACCGTCAGCCGCCAACCGCTGGGCACGGCGGGTTTCGTCGTCAGAGGCCGGCGGCAGCGTCGTCAGGACCGCGGCGACCGCGGACGCGTACGGCGACCCGGTGTCGCGCAGCGCGCGGTGCACCACATCCAGCGGCGTCCGGTGCGCGGCGAGCAACCGTCGTCCGAGCTCGGCGTCTGTCGTGGCGGCGAACTCCAGCACGACGGCCAGATGATCGGGCGCCTCGTCAGTGGGCGGTGCCGCGCCCGCGTCGCGGTAGGCCTGCGCGAATGCCAGCATCGCCTGTCCGCGGTTGCGGGTGTCGCCGGCGGTCCAGTACGTCAGGTACAGGGTGGCGCGCCGGCGCAGGTCGAACGTCTCGACGTAGAGCTGCGCCGCCTGCATCGGCTCCAGCACCGTGATCGCGGTGAAGGTCTGCTGAAGCTGTTGTCGGACAACGCCTTCGACATGCTCGAGCAGCTCTGCCGCGAAGCGCAGCCGATCCGCGTCGGGATAGCTGAGCAACAGCGATGCGCACTGCCACACGGCGCGGTCCGCCATCGCGTTGCGCGTGCGGGAGAACAGCTTCATTCCGCACCGCCTGGATCGGGGAACATGCCCTCGGCGGTGCCGCGACCGTCCCAGTTGAGCAGGTTCACCCGGGAGGGCCGGGCGGCATTGGCGGCCATGCCCTCACTGGTCTGCCGGTGCCGCAGCGCGTGGAAGGTCTCCACCGCCACCGGTACCGGCTGACCGCTGGCTTCCCCGAAGGGGCCCGACTCGTACATTCCCGGCCCACCGTCAAAGCTCAGCGAGCAGCCGGGTTCCTCCATCGACCCCGGCTCGACATCGGCATACGCGGTCGGAATGACATAGCGCTCCTCGTATTTCGCGAGCGCCAGCAGCCGGTACATGCTGTACATCTGCTCCTCGGACATCCCCACCGAATCAGGAATGTGTGGCCGGGTCTCACGGCCGAGATTGATGTCACGCATGTACGAGCGCATCGCGGCCAGCCGCCGCAGCACCCCTTCCACGACGGTGGTATCACCGGCGGTGAACAACCCGGCCAGGTACTCGATCGGGATTCGCAGCGCCTCCAGCGCGCCGAAGAGATTCCCGATGTCCTCACCGTCGTGCCCGTCCCGGCTGACGGCGTCGACCACCGGGGACAGCGGCGGGATGTACCAGACCATCGGCACGGTGCGGAACTCCGGGTGCAAAGGCAGCGCCACCTGATAGGTGTGGATCAGGGCATAGATCGGCGAGCGCTGCGCCGCCTCGATCCACTCGTCGGAGATGCCCTCCGCCCGCGCGGCGGTGATCACCGCGGGGTCGTGGGGATCCAGCAGGATCGATTTCTGTGCCTCGTAGAGGTCTCGATCGTCGGGCACCGAGGCCGCTTCGGTGACCCGGTCCATGTCGTAGAGCACCAGGCCCAGATACCGCAGGCGGCCCACGCAGGTCTCCGAGCACACCGTCGGCAACCCGACCTCGATCCGCGGATAGCACAGCGTGCACTTCTCGGCCTTGCCGGTCTTGTGGTTGAAGTACACCTTCTTGTAGGGGCAGCCCGACACACACATCCGCCACCCGCGGCAGCGGTCCTGGTCGACCAGCACGATGCCGTCCTCGACGCGCTTGTACATCGCCCCCGACGGGCACGAGGCGACGCACGACGGATTGAGGCAGTGCTCGCAGATGCGCGGCAGGTAGAACATGAACGTCTGCTCGAGTTCCAGACGCACCTGCTCGCTGACCTGGGCCAGCACCGGGTCGCCGGGCACGATCTCGGTGGAGCCGCCGAGGTCGTCGTCCCAATTCGCCGACCACTCCACCTTCATCGGCTTCCCGCTGATCAGGCTGCGCGGCCGGGCGACCGGGAAATGCTCGCCCAGCGGCGCACTCGTGAGGTTGTCGTAGTCGTAGGTCCACGGTTCGTAGTAGTCGTCGATGGACGGCAACTCGGGGTTGGAGAAGATGTGCAGCAGCTTGTGCAGCCGCCCGCCGCCGCGCAGCCGCAGCCGGCCGCGCGCGTCGCGGACCCATCCCCCGCGCCACCGCTCCTGGTCCTCATAGGTGCGTGGATACCCCTGTCCGGGACGGGTTTCGACATTGTTGAACCACACGTACTCGGTACCAGGGCGGTTGGTCCACGCCTGCTTGCAGGTGACCGAGCAGGTGTGGCAGCCGATGCACTTGTCGAGATTCATCACCATCGCCATCTGGGCCATGACGCGCATCAGTAGACCACCTCCTGGGAGCGTCGCCGTACGACGGTGACCTCGTCGCGCTGGTTTCCCGTCGGCCCGAGATAGTTGAACGCGAACGAGGTCTGGGCGTAGCCGCCGGCCAGGTGGCTCGGCTTGACCAGCAGCCGGGTCAGCGAGTTGTGGATGCCGCCCCGGGTGCCGGTGGTCTCGGTCAGCGGCACGTCGATCGTGCGCTCCTGCGCGTGGTAGACGTAGACCACCCCGTCGGGCATGCGGTGGCTGACGATCGCCCGACACACCAGCACGCCGTTGCGGTTGACCGCCTCGACCCAGTCGTTGTCGCGCACAGCGATTTTGGCGGCATCGGCCGGGCTCATCCACATCGTCGGCCCTCCGCGCGACAGCGACAGCATGAACAGGTTGTCCTGGTACTCGGAGTGGATCGACCATTTCGAGTGCGGGGTCAGGTAGCGCACCGTCAGCCCGATGCCACGGCTGCCCAACTCGGGTTCGCCGAACAGCCGATGGATGTCCAGCGGCGGGCGGTAGACCGGCAGTTGCTCACCGACTTCTTCGAGCCAATCGTGGTCGAGATAGAAGTGCATGCGGCCGGTCAGCGTGTGAAAAGGCTTGAGCGCTTCGATGTTCACGGTGAACGGGGCGTAGCGGCGGCCGCCGGTCTCGCTGCCCGACCACTCGGGGCTGGTGATGACGGGCACCGGCCGCGCCTGCGTGTCGGCGTAGGTGATGCGCTTCTCCTCGCTCCCCTCGGCCAGGTGAGCAAGTGGTCGGCCGGTGCGGCGCTCCAGCTCGCGGAAGCCCTCGACGGCCAGTCGGCCGTTCGATGTTCCCGACAGTGCGAGAACGACATCGGCCATCCGTTCGGCGGTGGTGATCGCCGGCCGGCCCGCGGCGGCGCCGGAATTCAGCACACCGAATTTCTGCGCGAGTTCGGCGACTTCCTGTACCGGCCAGGTGGTGACGCCCTTGGTGGTGACACCCAGTCTCTCGACCAGGGGTCCCAGCGTCGACCACTTGTCGGCGATCGCCGTGTAGTCGCGCTCGACCACAGCGACGGGGCCGATGGTCCGCCCGGGCACCGGAACCTCTCCGGTCTCCCGCCAGTCGTGTTGCCTGCCGGCGGGATAGGCCATCGCACCGGGGGTGTCGTGCTGCAACGCCCCCAGCACCACGTCGGTGCGGGTGCCCAGGTGTGTCGCAGCCAGTGCGGAGAAAGCCCTGGCGATCGCACCGAACGCCTCGTAATCCGAACGCGTTTCCCACGGCGGGTCGATCGCTGGGCTGAAGGCGTGCACGAACGGATGCATGTCGGTCGAGGACAGGTCGGCCTTCTCGTACCAGGTGGCCGCCGGAAGCACGACATCGGAGAGCAGGGTCGTCGACGTCATCCGGAAGTCGATCGACATCAACAGGTCGAGCTTGCCCTCGGGGATGTCGTCGGCCCACCGGACGCCGGCCGGACGCAGGTGCTCGGGGGTCGGGGTGGCCGACAGGTTCGACGTGGTGCCCAGCAGATGCCGCAGAAAGTACTCGTTGCCCTTGCTCGACGAACCGAGGAGGTTGGCCCGCCACACGTCGAGCACCCGCGGCCAGTTCGCCGGATCGTCGGGATCGGTGACCGCGAGTTTCAATACACCGGAGGCCAATTGCTCGCAAACATATTCGCCGATTTCACGTCCCGCCGCGCGTGCCTCCTCGGCGACGTCGAGGCTGCTGCGATCGAACTGCGGGTAGAACGGCATCCAGCCCATCGCCGCGGAGGCGGCCAGCACATCCATGGTGTGCTTGCCGGTGAACCGGCCACGTGCAGTCGGACTGGCCAGCGCGTCGGCGCGATAGCCGTCGTAGCGCCACTGATCGGTGTGCACGTACCAGTACGACGTGCCCGGCATCTGCCGCGGCGGCCGGGACCAGTCGGTGGCCATCGCCATGGTCGCCCAACCGGTGACCGGTCGGCACTTCTCCTGCCCGACGTAGTGCGCCCACCCACCGCCGTTGCGGCCCATCGATCCGGTCAGCAGCAGCATCGCCAGCACCGCGCGGTAGGTGGCGTCACCGTGGAACCACTGGCAGATCCCGGCACCCATGATGATCATCGAGCGACCGCCGGATTCCTCGGCGTTGCGGGCGAATTCGCGTGCCACACGGATGGCCTGAGCGGCCGACACCCCGGTGATCGGTTCCTGCCAGGCGGGCGTGTAGGGCTCAGTCGCGTCGTCGTAACCGGTCGGCCAGTCGCCGGGGAGCCCGGGCCGGTGCACCCCGTACTGCGCCAGCATGAGGTCGAACACCGAGCACACCCGGTGGCCGCCGACCCGGCGCACCGGCACCCCGCGGCGCACCGTCGCCCCGGACCCGTCAACGGTATCGAAGCGCGGCAGCGTGATCAGCGCGGTCTCCCCGGCATCACCGCGCGGCGGCGCGACAGTCAAAGCGGGGACGATCTCGCCCAGGTCGAGGTTCCACTTGCCCACGCCCTCGTCGCCGTAGCGGAACCCGAGCGAACCGTTCGGCACCGCAACGCGATCCGTCGCACCGTCCACCAGCACCGGTTTGAAGCGCGCGTTCTCCACGTCGTGGCCGAGGTCGGCAGCGGTCAGCATCTTGGCGGGCACCAGCTCGCCGTCACGCTCCTCCAGCGTCACCAGGAACGGCAGGTCGGTATACGTGCGCACATAGTCGACGAAAAACGGAACCCGTTGTGCGACGAAGAATTCGCGGAGAATGACATGGCCCATGGCCATCGCCAGGGCGCCGTCGGTGCCGGCTGCACACGGCATCCACTCGTCGGCGAACTTGGTGTTGTCGGCGTAATCCGGGCTGACGGTGACCACCTTGGTGCCGCGGTAGCGGACCTCGGCCATCCAGTGTGCGTCGGGGGTGCGGGTGACCGGCACGTTGGAGCCCCACATCATCAGATAGGACGCGTCCCACCAGTCCCCGGACTCCGGCACATCGGTCTGGTCGCCGAACACCTGCGGGGAGGCCACCGGCAGGTCGGCATACCAGTCGTAGAACGATGTCATCGCCCCGCCCAGCAATTCGACGAACCGCGAGCCGGCGGCATGGCTGACCATCGACATGGCCGGGATCGGCGAGAAGCCCGCGATGCGGTCGGGCCCGTACGTCTTGATCGTATGGACGTGCGCGGCCGCGATCATCTCGGACGCCTCGCTCCACGTCACCCGGACCAGGCCGCCTTTGCCGCGCGCCTGCTGATAGCGTCTGCGCCGCTCGGGGTCGGCCTGGATGTCGGCCCACGCCAGCACCGGGTCACCCAGCCGGGCCTTCGCCTCGCGATACATCTGGACCAGCAGGCCCCGGGCGTACGGATAACGCACCCGCGTCGGCGAATAGGTGTACCAGGAGAACGCGGCACCGCGTGGGCACCCACGCGGTTCGTATTCGGGGCGGTCCGGCCCCACCGAGGGATAGTCGGTTTCCTGGGTCTCCCAGGTGATGATGCCGTCCTTGACGTAGACCTTCCACGAGCACGAGCCGGTGCAATTGACGCCGTGCGTGGAGCGCACGACCTTGTCGTGACTCCACCGGTCGCGGTAGAAGACGTCGCCCTCGCGGCCGCCGCGGCGGGTGACCGTGCGAAGGTCCGCCGAGAACTCGCCGGGAGTGAAGAAGCGGCCGCTGCGCTCGAGCAGCTCTTCGATCTTCCCTCCGGTACGCGGCGGATTCGTCACGCGGTGGCCTCCCTGCGTTCGGGTTCGTGTGCGTGCAGGCGCAGCGCTGTGAATGCGAAGGCCAGGAGGGCGGTCGCTACGAGAAGCGACAGGCCGATCGTGTAGTCGGATTCCACACTGTCGTAGGTGGCGCCCATGACCAGCGGTGGAAAGTAGCCGCCGAGGCCGCCCGCGGCGGCGACGATGCCGGTCACGGATCCGACCGACTGCGCGGGCGCGCGCAGTGCCACCCAGGCGAAGACGCCGCCGGTGCCGATACCGAGGAAAAGCGCCAGCGCGATGAACGTGGCCGCCGACCAGAGGTCGGGCGGCGGCTGGAAGATCGCGACGAACGCCATCGCCGCCGTTCCGGCGAAGGAGGCCAGCACAACGTATTTGGGAGGTATCCGATCGGCCAGTGCCCCACCGACGGGTCGGGCCAGCACCGCGGCGAGCGCGAAGCCGGCGGTGCGGGCGCCGGCGTCGACGGCGGAGAAGTGATAGATGGTCTTGATGTAGGTGGGCAGGTAGTTGGCGAATGCCACGAAGCCGCCGAAGACGACGGCGTAGAGGAACGCCATCTCCCACGTCACGGTGAGCTTGGCGGCCGTCTTCAGCTTCGGGACCACCGGGTCGGTGTTGGCGGTGAACTGCGGGGAGTCGCGCATCACGATCAGGCACAGCATGGCCGTCACACCCAGTGCGGCCGCGATGATCAGGTGGGTGGGGAACAGCCCGAACCACCGGACGAAACGCGGCGTGAAGAACGCCGACAGCGCCGTGCCCACCATTCCCATGCCGAACACGCCCGTCGCGAAGCCCCGTCGCGCGGGCTCGTACCAGTGGTTGGCGAACGGGATACCGACGGCGAAGATCGTGCCGGCGATGCCGAGGAAGAAGCCGAAGATCAGCAGCAACGGGTAGGACCCGATCGATCCCGCGAAGCCCACCGCGAGCACGGGGACGATGGAGACCACGGACACGGCGATGAACATCGCGCGGCCGCCGAATCGGTCGGTGAGCGACCCGACCACGATGCGCCCCAGCGCACCAACCAGAATCGGTGTGGCGACCAGCATGGACGCCTGCGTGCTGCTCAGCGACAGGTCACCGGCATAGGTGGTCGACAGGGGCCCTATCATGTTCCAGGCCCAGAAATTGATCGCGGAAACCCACGTGGCCAGCGCCAGATTCAGCCCCCGCCGCGCTCCGGTGTCCGGCGTCGTCGCCGTGTCCACCTGCATCACGTAACCACACCCCGCCCCGCTTCCGCACCTATTCGTGCGAGATCGGCTCCAATGATCTTGTGTCGCAACAGCCGTCTGTCGGATCGGCGGCCAGGTCGACGAACCGTTCGACGTCGGCGGCGGCGAACGCCGACGTTCCGGGCGTGAGCAGCTTGGCGGCCGCGGCGGCGATTCCGTAGCGCACCGCATCGCCGATGGACCAGCCGCAGCTCAGGCCGACGGCGATGCCCGCCACCATCGCGTCGCCGGCCCCGACACCGCTGACGGCGTGCACCGGGATCGCCGGGAAATGCCGGCTCTCCGCGGCGGTGGCGAAAATCGCGCCCTCGGGACCGAGCGAGACCACGACGGCTTCGGTGAGCCCGCGATCGATCAGTTCGTGCGCTGCCAGGAGTTGCTCGGCCCGGGTCTCCAGCGGACGACCGACACACTCGCGCAGTTCGCGCACGCTGGGCTTGAGCAGGTACACCCCGGACGTGACGTGGGTCAGCGCGTCGACCGACGTGTCGAGGATCAGCCGCGCGCCGACTTCCCGGCACAGGTCGGCGACGCGCTGGTAGAAGTCCGGCGGCACCCCCGGGGGCAGGCTGCCGCTGGCGACGACGTAGCACGTCGAGGCCACCGCCGGCGGGATCGCCTCGCGCAGCTTGTCCAGGCACAGCGTGCACTCCGCCTGCGTCAGGGTGGGGCCGGGCAGCACGAAGCGGTACTGCCGGTCACCGGCGCGGTCGTTGACCGTGAAGCTCTCCCGCGTCGCGCCGCCGATGGGAACCAGCGTGTACGGCGTGCGCGATTCGTAGACGAGGTCGACCAGTCGCTCGCCCGTCGACCCGCCCGCGGCGAAGACAGCCACGACATCGCCGCCGAGGGCACCGGCGAAGCGCGCAACGTTGATCCCGCCGCCGCCGGCGTCGTACCGCACGGCGCGGCAGCGGACCTTCTCGGTCGGCCGCACCTCGTCGGCGTCGGCGGTGACGTCGAGGGCAGGGTTCATCGTCAGCGTGACGATCCGCGAGCGGTTCATAGCCCGGTCGGGTACGTCTCGGGATTCTGGCCGGCCACCCACACGCTGGTGAGCTCGAGCGGTTCCAGCGCCGTGGTCCTGTCGATGTGGATGAGCGCGTCGAACTGGTCCCCCGGCCGGACGTGGTAGTAGTGACTCTGCCGCTCGGTGTCCGGCCGGTAGATGACGCCGATCGCCCTACCGAGCCGGACGGCGTCCAGCGGGGCGGCGGCGGCTCGGCTGATGGCGGCCGAGACGAGGAACGCCGGTTCGGATACCTCGTGGAACAGCTCTTCGACACTTCCGTTCAGTGCCGGACGCACGACCTTGCGCTCGGCGATGCCCCCCCACTCCGTGGCCGCGGTGACGGTACCGGTGTAGGTGGTGAAACCGATCAACCGGGACGCCTCGGCATGAGACTCCCGCACCAGCTGCCCGAGGGTGAGCTGCCCGTCGGAACCGACCTCGGTGGCGCGGGCGTCGCCGACGTGAGAATTGTGCGCCCACACAACGATTCGTGCGGGTTCTGGTCCGTTGCGGCGGTCCATGTGGGTGAGCAGGGCGGCAAGGGTCTGCGCCATGTGCCGGTCGCGCAGATTCCAGGACGTGACCCGGCCGCCGAACATCGCCCGGTAGTACACCTCCGCGTTGCGGACGGTCAGGGCATTCTGCCGCGCATAGAACAGTTCGTCCTCGGCCAGCAGCCCGTCCCGGCGCACGTTGTCCAGCGCATCGCGCTGCAATTCGACGAGCTGCTCGATCGCCTGGCGTTCACACGACAACCCAGCCCCGAACGCTGCCGCGAAGCCATAGGCCTGACCGTCGTCGGCCGACGTGTGGTCGAAACACGCATAGCGCTCCCTCGCCCGGCCGGCGGCCGCCGGGTCGACGTTCTCCAGATAGCGGATCACCTCGCGCATGGACCGGTGCAGGCTGTAGAGGTCCAGACCGTAGAAGCCGGCCTGCTCGCCGCCGCCGGCGCGCTGCCGGGAGTTGTGCGCGTGGAGCCAGTCCACGAACTCGGCCACCACGGTGTTGCGCCACATCCAGGCGGGGAAGCGCTCGAACCCGCTCAGCGCCTGATCGGCTGACGCATCGTGGCCCTGGCCGCGCACGTAGCGGTTCACGCGGTAGGCATCGGGCCAGTCCGCTTCCGCGGCCACGGCGCAGAATCCTTTCTCCTCGATCAGCCACTTCGTGATCTCCGCCCGCGCCCGGTAGAACTCCTCGGTGCCGTGTGAGCTCTCACCGATCAGCACCACGCGCGCGTCGCCGATGACCTCCTCGAGCGCCTCGCGCGGCGGCACCCCAGAGGGGGCGTCGACAACGCATCGGCGCAGCACGTCGGCGGCGGTCTCCGCCAGGCGGAGGCTCCCGGTGCCGGTGCCGACGGTGGGCGTCGCCAGCAACAGGCGCACCTCGTCGTCGCTGACCTGGCTGAAGTCCCAGAATGACTCGCCCACGGCGAGAAACGGTGTGGGCATCGACGCGCACACGACGTCGTCGACGATCGCCATGAACTCGCGACACGTCGACTCGGGCGCGGCCGGGACGGCGATGACGATCTCGGCAGGATCCATCTCGCGCAGCGCTTGGACCGCGGCCATCATGCTCGCACCGGTCGCGAGCCCGTCGTCGACGAGGATGACCGTCTGTCCCGCGAGTTCCAGCGGTGGCCGGCCGCCGCGGTAAGCCGCCTCGCGCCGCACCAGCTCCCGGCCCTCGCGTTCGGCGACGTCACGCATTTGCTGTGGCGTCACCCCCAGCGCGCGGACAACGTCGTCGTTGACGACGACCCGGCCGCCGGTGGCCAGTGCGCCCATCGCGAATTCGTCCCGGCCCGGCGCACCCAGTTTGCGCACGATGAACGCATCCAGCGGAACACCCAGTGCCGCAGCGACTTCCCAGGCCACGGGAACTCCGCCACGGGCCAAGCCGAGGACGACGACGTCCTCTCTGCCGCGGTATGAGCCCAGCAGGCCGGCCAACACCCGGCCGGCCTCGCGTCGATCACGGAAAACCTGCCGGGGCGACTCCCCCGTCCTCCGTCGTGCCGTCGTCATCGTCGTTCTCCGTTCGGTGGCTTCGGTTCCATCCGATCACCGCAGCTGGTCACCGGATAGGGACCGAAGTCACCCTGCGCAGAGCCGTTCGCCCGGCTACGCCTGCTCGGGAACGCGGTCCGGTTCGCGGCCGAAGACGAAGCGCCGGCCCGTCACGCTGAGCGGCCTGATCCGCACGTAGTGGGTTTTGGCCGTCGCCGTCCACGGCAGCAGGTTCGCCGCGTCGGCTTCGGCGATCTCCTCGTCGCTGCGCAGCGAGCGGGCGCTCCCCTTGACGATGACGCTCCATCCGTCGGTGACGGTGTGGTCGTCCGCCTCGAAGAGAACTGTGCTGTTGATCGCGGCGCTGACCAGTTTGGTGCCCTCGGCGGTGCGGAACAGGATGGAGCGGTTCTGCACAGCGAAGTTCACCGGGAAGATCGCCGGATGGCCGTCGACGCTGGTGACAAGTCGCCCGAG
Organism: Mycolicibacterium psychrotolerans; assembly: GCF_010729305.1. Lineage (NCBI taxonomy): Bacteria > Bacillati > Actinomycetota > Actinomycetes > Mycobacteriales > Mycobacteriaceae > Mycobacterium > Mycolicibacterium psychrotolerans. The sequence continues at coordinate 4,939,907 of NZ_AP022574.1, forward strand.
CGCCACACTCGAGAGGTGTTTCCAGCATTCCGACTCTGGCAGCACCGAAACCGGCGCGGTGTCATGGGACATAGCTGACACTAACCTCGCCGCGAACCGGCCCGATGCGGCCCAAAGTCCCTCATTTCGGGGACCCCGAGCACTCGACCGGGTACCACGAATGCAGCTGCGGCAGCAGAGCGTTCTTCTTGAAGTGGTGCTCGGCCATTCGGCTGAGGATGTCGTCGAGCACGACGACGGCGTCTTCGACGTGCGCGCCCTTGTTCAGCATCACGCACTCGGCGCGCTCCCCCATGGCAGCGTCGCTGATCTCAGCCCGCGACGGTAGTCCGCTGGTGGCGAGCTGCTCGAGCACCTGGGTAGCCCAGATCACCGGTAGATGCGCGGCCTCGCACAACCACAGGATCTCCTCCTGCAGTTCGGCCAGCCGCTCGTAACCCACCTCCACCGCCAGGTCACCGCGCGCGATCATCACCCCGACCGACGGCCGGCGCATCGCGGTGGTGAGCAGATCCGGGAGGCGCTCGAAGGCGCGGCGGGTCTCGATCTTGAGGACCACGCCGACGCGCTGCCCACCCAAGTGGTCGAGCAGGTCGTGCAGATGCAGCAGGTCGGCCGGATCCTGGACGAAAGACATCTCCACCAGATCGGCGACCTCGACGACCGTCGCGAGGTCGTCGACGTCCTTGTCGGTCAGTGCGGGCACCGGCAGCACCGTGTCGGGCAGGTTGATGCCCTTGCCCGCACGCAATTTCGATCCTCGAGGCGCGGCGCGGCCGATCCGCACCTGCAGCGCGTCGGGTGCCACCGCGACGATCGTGGCGCCGATGCGGCCGTCGTCGAAGAAGATCCGTTGCCCTGCGCGCGCGTAGGCGAAGACGTCGGGCAGCGTGCAGCCGATCCGGCCCGAGCCCGGCGGCGTCGGCGCGCAGTCCCTGACCACCGACAGCGTGTCACCGGGGCGCAGCACCAGATACTGCTCACGTTCGGGCAGCGCGCCGATCTCGGTAGGATCGTCGCACCCGTCGACCCGCACCACGGTGCCGGTGGCCAGGTACACCGTGCGATCCGAGGAGGCGACTGCACCGCCGTCGGCGACGTCGGTCAGCCTCAGTGTCCGCTTCGCTCCGCGGGTGTCCCGCACGCGCAGGACGTCACCGATCCGCCGACGCGCCAGCCAGTCCGCGGCGACCGGCACGGTCGTCATGTCCGGCGCCGCTGCGGGGACCATGTGGTCGGCAGCCGTGAACCAGGCGTGGCCCGGCGCAAGGACATGCCCCAGTGCATCGCGGTGCGGTCTCAGCTTGACCACCGCGGGACCGCGCGTGATCGGCCCGGTGCGCACCTTCGGCCCGGCCAGATCCATCGCGATCAGGCACGTGCGCGCCGCCTTGATGTTTGCGGTGCGCACGTGTTCGGCCATCGAGCGCCAGGCGGCCGGGCCATCGTGAGCACAGTTGATCCGTGCGACGTCCATGCCCCGTCGCACCAGTCGCTCGACCAGATCCGCGTCGGCGGCCGCTGCGGACGGCAGCGTGACCATGATGCGGGTCTCCCGCGACACCGGAACCGCTCCCAGCAGGGCGGCGGTACGGGCGGCCAGCAGCTCACGGCCCTCCTCGGGGCCGATGGCCGACGGTGCGGGCGGGCACCAGGAATCGTCGAGCATCGCCAGTAGGGCGGACCGGACCAGGCGCAGGGTGGCCTCGACGTGGGGTTCGCTGCGGCCCAGCGACGACAGCCCGAAGTGGGCGAGGCGGTGCTGCAGGTCACGGAGATCGACCTCGCGAATCGCCCAGTAGTGCGCCAGATTTCGGGCGCTCAATCGATACTCCGGGGCCGCGGCCTCGATCCGGTCGGACCATTCCGCCTCTGCGGCGGCGAGCCGTTCGAGCAGATTGTCGAGCCGCTCGACCAGACGTGCGAGTTCGGGCTTAGTGTCGCCACCCGCGGCCGACCCCACTTCTCCAGACAGCGACATCGGTCTGACGCTATCGGGCCCGGGTTACCGGCCGATGAATTCAGTTAGGGACTTTCGGCCCCACTTCGACAGGCCGCAAGCCCTGTGCACCGGCCCGCGGGCGGCGCACCATGGCGGACATGGATGTGGCGGTGATCGACGCCGCGGGGCTGCAGCAGCTGGTGTCGGTCCTGCAGGAGCTGGGGTATCGCGTGGTGGGACCGACGGTGTCCGGCGATGCGATCGTGCTCGACGAACTCGGCAGCGCCGACGACCTGCCTTCCGGGTGGGGAGTCGACGTCGCGCCCGGTCAGTACCGGCTGCGCCGACGCGACGACGATGCGGTGTTCGGCCATTCGGCCGGCCCGCAATCCTGGAAGCAGTTCCTGCACCCGGCCCGGCAGAAGGTGTGGTCCTCCGACGGCGAGCTCACCGAAGAGACCCCGCGATACGCCTTCTTGGGCGTGCGCGGCTGCGACCTGGCTGCGATCGCCACCCTCAACGGTGTGCTCGGGGCCGGCGCCCACCCCGACCGTGCGTTCACCGGCCGCCTGGGACGCGCGTTCATCGTCGCGGTCAATTGCACCGAGCCCGGAGGGTTGTGCTTCTGCGCGTCGATGGGCACCGGCCCCGCCGCCGGTCCGGGGTACGACCTGGCGCTGACTGAGCGTACCGGTCCGGACGGTCGCCGCTACGTCGTCGACGTCGGGAGCGCGGCAGGCGCCGACGTGCTGGGCCGGCTGGTTCACCGTGAGCCTGACACCGACGAGATCGATTCCGCGCGAGCCGATGTCGCCGACGCCGCCGGACACATGGGTCGGCAGATGCCCGACGGCGACCTGCGCGCCCTGCTGGTCGAATCCCGGGAGTCACCTCACTGGGACGAGGTGGCCTCGCGCTGCCTGACATGCGGCAACTGCACTATGGTGTGCCCGACCTGCTTCTGCACCAGTGTCGAGGACGTCACCGACCTCACCGGCACGCACGCCGAACGGTGGACGAACTGGGCGTCGTGCTTCGAGATGGACTTCACGTTCGTCCACGAGGGCAGTGTCCGGCAGTCGGGTCCCTCCCGCTATCGGCACTGGCTGACCCACAAGCTGGGCACCTGGCACGACCAGTTCGGCACCTCCGGATGCGTCGGGTGTGGACGCTGTATCGCCTGGTGCCCCACCGGCATCGACATCACCGAGGAGATGGCGACCTTCGCAGAGCTGGCCGACGATGACTGAGACCGCCACGGTTGCGACCCCCCACACGATGGCGCCAGTGCCCTACCGGGTCGTCGACCGCGTCGCGGAGAACCGGGATTCGGCGACCCTGCGCCTGGCGCCCGTGGCTGATGTGCTCCCTGCGCCCGCTCCCGGCGAGTTCATGATGATGTACGCCTTCGGGATCGGTGAGGTGGCGATCTCGGTGAGCGGGGTGCCCGAGGCGCCCGACGCCACGATCACCCACACCATCCGCGCCGTCGGTGCGGTCAGCCGGAAACTGCACGACGCCGAGCCCGGGACGGTGATCGGGTTGCGCGGCCCGTTCGGCACCAGTTGGGGTGTGCCGGATGCGGTCGGCCGCGACCTGGTGATCGTCGCGGGCGGCGTCGGATTGGCGCCGCTGCGGCCCGTCGTCCTGGCCGCACTGCGCGACCGTCACCGGTTCGGCCGCGTGACCCTCATCGCCGGGGCGCGCTCACGCGACGACTTCCTGTTCGCCCCAGAACTCGACGACTGGACGCGCCGCGACGACATCGACGTACATCTCACCGTCGACGTGCCGGTGCAGGGCTGGCCCGGTGAGGTCGGCTTCGTCACCGAACCGCTGCGCCGGCTGCCGCTGCGCCCCGGCGTCACGACCGCATTCCTGTGCGGGCCCGAGGTGATGATGCGCAACGGCGCGACGGAGCTGATCAGGAAAGGCATGGCGCGCAACGACATCCGCGTGTCCCTGGAGCGCAACATGCAGTGCGGCGTCGGCTGGTGCGGGCACTGTCAGCTCGGGCCCTTGCTGCTGTGCCGCGACGGACCCGTCGTCGGCTACGACGTCGCAGAACCACTGCTACGGATCAGGGAGTTGTAGATGAGCGTTCCCAGCCTGGCCGTGTGGAAGTTCGCATCGTGCGACGGCTGCCAGCTGACGCTGCTCGACTGCGAAGACGAGCTGCTGACCCTCGCCGGGCAGATTCAGATCGCCACCTTCCTCGAGGCGTCGAGCGCGGTCGTGGCCGGCCCCTACGACGTCTCACTCGTCGAGGGGTCCATCACCACCGCCGCCGACGAGCGCCGGATCGCCGAGATCCGCGCGCAGTCGCATATCCTGGTCACCATCGGCGCCTGCGCCACCGGCGGCGGTATCCAGGCGCTGCGCAACTTCGCCGACATCGGTGAGTTCACCTCCGTGGTGTACGCCCACCCGGACTACATCGACACGCTGGCCACCTCCACGCCGGCCTCGGAGCACGTGCAGGTCGACTACCAACTGCAGGGATGCCCGATCGATCGCGGGCAACTGCTCGAGACGCTGGCGGCGCTCCTGGTCGGCCGCAAACCGCGACTACCCGCCAAAACCGTGTGTACCGAATGCAAGATGCGCGGGGTGACCTGTGTGGTCGTCGCCGACGGGACCCCGTGCCTGGGGCCGGTGACCCACGCCGGCTGCGGCGCGCTGTGCCCGTCGTTGCATCGCGGCTGCTACGGCTGTTTCGGCCCGGCGGCCACCCCCAACACCGCCGCGTTGATTCCGCTGCTGCACCGCGACGGCATGTCCGGCGCTGACGTCGAGCGGGTGTTCCACACGTTCAACGCCACCCGCTTCGCCGCGGAACGGAACGACTGATGACCGGATCGGAAAGTCGCGAAACGCGAACACTCACCGTCGGTGCGCTGACGCGGGTCGAAGGCGAAGGGGCACTGAACGTCACCCTGAACGACGGCGTGGTCGAGCACGTCGAACTCAACATCTACGAGGCGCCACGCTTCTTCGAGGCGTTCCTGCGCGGCAGGGCCTACACCGAACCGCCGGACATCACCGCCCGGGTGTGCGGCATCTGCCCGGTGGCCTACCAGGTCAGCGCCTGCAACGCGATCGAAGACGCCTGCGGGGTGACGATCGACCCTGAACTGGTGGCGCTGCGGCGACTGCTGTACTGCGGCGAGTGGATCCACAGCCATGCGCTGCACATCTTCCTGCTGCACCTGCCCGACTTTCTCGGCTATCCCGACGTGATCAGGATGGCCGCCGACCACCCGGAACTGGTCGAGCGCGGACTGGCACTGAAGAAGGCCGGCAACCGGCTGATGGAACAGATCGGTGGACGTGCGATCCATCCGGTCAACGTGAAGCTCGGCGGGTTCTACTCGACGCCGACGCCCGCCCAGATGCGGCCGCTGGCCGAGATGCTGCGCCGCGCGACCGATGACGCGCTGTACACCGTTGCCCGCACCGCCGGTCTGGACTTCCCCGACGTCGAATTCGACCACGAATTCCTGGCGTTGACCCACCCGGACCGCTACCCGATCGAGAACGGGACGATCGCGCGCAGTGCTGGAAACAGCTTCTCGGTGCGCGACTTCGCCGACCATGTCGTCGAATCCCAGGTGCCGCACTCCACCGCCCTGCAGGCCACGCTGGACGGCGGCCGCTATCTCACCGGACCGCTGGCGCGGTACTCGCTGAACTCTGCACGGCTCTCACCGCTCGCCGCGCAGGCCGCCGCCGATGCCGGGCTCGGACCGCAGTGCCGTAACCCTTTCCGCAGCATCGTGGTTCGCGCCGTCGAGGTGCTCTACGCGGTCGAGGAGGCGCTGCGGATCATCGAGAACTACGACGTGCCGCGACGGCCATCGGTCGATGTGCCGGTCCGCGCGGGGATCGGTCACGGCGTCAGCGAGGCACCGCGGGGTCTGCTCTACCACCGCTACGAGATCGGTGACGACGGCCTGGTCCGGGCAGCGACGATGATTCCGCCCACTTCGCAGAACCAGGCAGCGATCGAGCACGAGATGGCCCTGCTGGTCGGGGCGAACCTCACCCTTGACGACGCCGCGCTGACCGCTCTGTGCGAGCGGTCGATTCGCAACCACGACCCGTGCATCTCGTGCTCGGCGCATTTCCTGACGCTCAACATCAACCGCTCGTGACAGCCGTGGTGATCGGGATCGGCAACGAGTTCCGTCGGGACGACGGGATCGGGCCTGCCGTGGCGGATGCGATACGGCGCCTGGACGAGGACGTCGACGTGCGAACCGTTTCCGACGATCCCGCGGCCCTCCTCGACGCCTGGGACGGCACCGAACTGGCCGTCATCGTCGATGCGACCGCCGGCGAGGGCGCGGTCGCCGGCCGATTGCGGCGGTGGGCACCCGACCAGGCGCCGCCCGCCGCGGTGAGCTCCCACGCCCTGGATCTGACCGCGGTCCACGCGCTGGGCCGGGTCCTGGGCCGGACGCCGCAGCGACTGGTGGTGTTCACCGTCGACGCCGCCGACGTCGGCCACGGAGTCGGGTTGACGCCGGCCGTCGCGGCCGCGGTGCCGCAGGTCGTCTCAGCGATCGTCGCCGAGATCGAGCACCATCGAGGACAGGGACGGGGCCGTGTAGGACTTCCGGCCCTCGATGTCCCGACCTAAGCCTCCTCAGCAGCCCTGGTGATCGCCCTAGCGTGGGATCCACAGGGCGGCGGCCGCTGCCCTGGAGACCGGATGTGGGAGACGACGATGTCACAGTCCGTAATTCCAGGCCCCGCCAAACCTGCGCCGCGAGCGCCGAGAACCACTGCGGGTCTGGGTCTGGCCGCCCTGACCGCGCTGGTCGTCGGATCGATGATCGGCAGCGGCATTTTTGCGCTGCCGTCGCAGATGGCCGGCAGCGCAGCACCCGGGCCGCTCATCATCGGCTGGGCGGTCACCGGCGTCGGCATGCTGATGCTGGCGTTCGTCTTCCAGACCTTGGCGACCCGCAAACCCGACGTCGACGGCGGCGTATACGGATACGCCCGAGCCGGTTTCGGCAACTACATCGGCTTCACATCGGCGTTCGGCTACTGGATGTCGGCGTGGGTGGGCAACGTCGCCTACCTGGTCCTGTTGTTCTCCACGCTGGGCTACTTCTTCCCCGCCTTCGAAGGCGGCGCCACGGTGGCCGCGATCATCGGCGCCTCGGTGGTGCTGTGGATTGTGCACGCGCTGACGCTGCGCGGCGTGCAGACCGCCGCACTGGTCAACGTCGTCGTCACCGTCGCCAAGGTGGTGCCCATTCTGGTGTTCATCGCGATTGCCGCGGTCGGCTTCAAGGCGGGCCTGTTCACCGCCGATTTCTGGGGCAAGACCACCCAGATCGATGGCGCGCCGCTGGGCGACACCATGTCCCAGGTCAAGAGCATGATGCTGGTGACGGTGTGGGTGTTCATCGGTATCGAGGGCGCCTCGGTCTACTCGCAGCGGGCCGCCCGCCGCGCCGACGTCGGCCGGGCCACCGTGCTCGGGTTCGTCGGGGTGCTGGCGCTGCTGCTGCTTGTGAACCTGTTGTCCTACGGGCTGATGGCGCAAGCCGAACTCGCCGGCGTCCCCGACCCGTCGATGGCCGGCGTGCTGGAGAACGAGGTCGGCAGCTGGGGCGCGGCGTTCATCTCGATCGGACTGGTCGTCTCGCTGCTGGGCGCCCTGATCGCCTGGGTGCTGCTGTGCGTCGAGATCCTGCGACTGCCCGCGCTGGAGAACGTGATGCCCAAGGCGCTGGCCAAGGAGAACCGCCACGGTGCACCGGCCACCGCGCTGTGGCTGACCAACCTGTGCGTGCAGGCCATGCTGCTGTGGACGTTGGCCAACGCGAGCACCTACACCAACCTGATCTATTTGGCGACCTCGCTGATCCTGCTGCCCTACCTGTGGTCGGCGGCCTACCAGGTGCTGTTGGCGGTGCGCGGCGAGACCTACGGCGACGGCCGCGGCCGAACCCGGGACATCCTGGTCGGCGCGATCGCGCTGGGCTACGCGGTGTGGTTGGTCTACGCCGGCGGCTGGCAGTACGTGTTGATGGCGGCGGTGTTCTATCTGGTGGGAACGGCGCTCTACGTGTGGGCACGCAGGGAAAGCAAGCTGACTGTCTTCACCCGGGCCGAACTGGTCGTGGTGGCGGTCGTGGCGGCGACGTCGGTCCTTGCGGTGGCGCTGCTGGCCACCGGACACCTGGCCGTGCTGTGAGCGGCGAATCGCGGCTGGGAGTGTGGTCGGAGGCCGGGACGCTGCGCCGCGTTCTGGTCTGCGCACCGGGACTCGCCCACCAGCGCCTCACCCCGGAGAACTGCAACGAGTTGCTCTTCGACGACGTGATCTGGTTGCAGCAGGCCCGCCGCGACCACTTCGATTTCGTCGCGAAGATGGAAGACCACGGTGTCGAGGTCCTGGAATTGCAAGACCTGCTCGCCGAGGTGATGGCGATCCCCGAGGCGCGGGCATGGGTGCTCGACCGCAAGGTCACCGACGACATGGTGGGCTTGGGTCTGCATCGGGCGATCCGCTCGTGGCTGGAGGAACTGCCGTGGGACCGGTTGGCCGAGTTGCTGATCGGCGGCGTGTCCTATCAGGACGTGCCCGAAGAGGTGGGCGGTGATTTCCTGACCGCGTTCCGCGAGCTCGATCCCACAGGATTCGTGCTGCGGCCGCTGCCCAATACCCAGTTCATGCGCGACAACAGCGCATGGATCTTCGGCGGCGTGACGCTGAACCCGATGTACTGGCCCGCCCGCCGCCAGGAGACGCTGCTGACCACCGCGGTCTATAAGTTCCACCCGGCATTCGCCGACGAGAAGTTCGACATCTGGCTCGGGGATCCGGAAACCGTTGCCCACGATCACGGTTCGGCGACGCTGGAGGGCGGCGACGTGATGCCCATCGGCAAGGGCACCGTGGTGATCGGCATGGGTGAGCGATCGTCACACCAGGCCATCACCCAGGTGGCCCGGAATCTGTTCGCCGCGGGCGCCGCCGAGCGGGTGATCATCGCGAGCCTGCCGAAGTCGCGCGCGGCGATGCACCTCGACACCGTCTTCACGTTCTGCGACTACGATCTCGTCACGGCCTACGCACCCGTCGTGGACGGCATCGTGCCGTTCAGCCTGCGCCCCGACGACCGGTCACCCTCGGGCCTGGACATCCGGCGGGAACGCAAGGGTCTCATCCACACCATCGGTGAGGCCGTGGGCGTCGAGTTCCGGGTCGTCACCACTGCGGGCGACGTGTACGGCGTGCAGCGCGAACAGTGGGACGACGGCAACAACGTGGTGGCCCTGCGGCCCGGCGTCGTGATCGGCTACGACCGCAACATCCTGACCAACACCGCCCTGCGCAAGGCCGGCGTGGAGGTCGTCACCATCACCGCCAGCGAACTCGGCCGCGGCCGCGGCGGCGGCCGGTGCATGACCTGCCCCATCCAGCGCGACCCGCTCTACACCTAAGGACCGATCGTGGCGTTCAACAACCGAAACCGCAGCCTGCTCAGCCTCGTTCACCACAGCGACCGCGACCTGCACTACCTGCTGGACCTCTCGCGCGACCTCAAACGCGCGAAATACTCGGGGCTGTCCCGCCCCACACTCACGGGCAAGAACATCGCGCTCATCTTCGAGAAGTCGTCGACCAGGACACGGTGCGCGTTCGAGGTGGCCGCCTACGACGAAGGCGCCCACGTCACCTACATCGACCCGGCCTCGTCGCAGATCGGGCACAAAGAGTCGATGAAGGACACCGCGCGCGTGCTGGGCCGGATGTACGACGCGATCGAGTACCGCGGCGCCGGCCAGTCCATCGTCGAGGAGCTGGCCGAGTACGCCGGTGTGCCCGTGTTCAACGGTCTCACCGACGAGTTCCACCCCACTCAGATGCTCGCCGACGTCCTGACGATGACCGAGCACTGCCCGAAACCGTTGACCGACATCTCTTTTGCCTTCGTCGGCGACGGCAGGAACAACGTCGCGAATTCGCTGCTGCTGGTCGGCGCGAAGCTGGGTATGGACGTGCGCATCGGCGCGCCGCAAGAGCTGATGCCGCACGCCGACCACGTGTCGATGTGCGAGGAGTTCGCGGCGGCCTCCGGTGCGTCGATGACCATCACCGACGATCCGCTGAAGGCGGTCAGCGGAGTGGACTTCATCTACACCGACGTGTGGGTGTCCATGGGCGAGCCGCTCGACACCTGGGGCAGGCGCATCGACCTGCTGCTGCCGTTTCAGGTCAACACCGGACTGATGACCGCCGCGGGCAACCCGCGCGTGAAGTTCATGCACTGCCTGCCGGCCTTCCACAACTGCGAGACCACGCTGGGTGCGCAGATCGCCGAGAAGTATCCCCACCTGCGCAACGGAATCGAGGTCACCGAGGAGGTGTTCGAGAGCCCCGCGAACATCGCTTTCGAGCAGGCCGAGAACCGTATGCACACCATCAAAGCGGTGCTCGTCTCGGCGTTGACCTGATGCGGATCGTGATCGCCCTCGGCGGCAACGCGCTCCTTCGCCGGGGCCAGCCGATGACCGCCGAGAACCAGCGCGAGAACATCGCCGCCGCCGCCGAGCGCATCGCGGCCGTCACGCCGGGCAACGAGATCGTCGTCGCCCACGGCAACGGCCCGCAGGTCGGCCTGCTGGCACTGCAGAGTTCCGCCTACCACGATCTCGGGCACGGGGTCGAGCCGTACCCGCTCGACGTGCTGGGCGCCCAGACCGAGGCGATGATCGGCTATGTCATCGAGCAGGAACTCGGCAACCTGCTGCCCCCCGACCAGTCGCTGGCGACCGTGCTGACCATGATCGAGGTCGATCCCGCCGATCCCGCCTTCGGCCACCCCACCAAACCGATCGGCCCGGTGTACGACCGGGCCACCGCCGAGAGATTGGCAGCCGAAGGTGGGTGGACCATCGCGGCCGACGGGGACATGTTCCGGCGGGTGGTGGCCAGCCCGAAGCCTCGGCGCATCTTCGAGATCGGACCCATCCGCACTCTCGTCGAGCACGGGACGGTGGTGATCTGCGCCGGCGGCGGGGGCATCCCGACGATGTACGACGCCGACGGCACGCTGCACGGTGTGGAGGCCGTCATCGACAAGGACCTCGCCTCCGCCCTCCTGGCCGAGCAGCTCGACGCCGACCTGCTGGTGATCGCGACCGACGTCGACGGGGTGTATACCGGATGGGGCACGCCGGAGCAGACGCGACTGGGCCGGGTGACGCCCGACGAACTCGAGCGCATGGACTTCGCGGCGGGCTCGATGGGCCCCAAGGTCGACGCCGCGTGCGGGTTCGCCCGCGCCACCGGCTGCGAGGCGGTCATCGGCGCCCTGATCGACATCGTCGACATCGTCAAGGGCACAGCGGGAACCCGCGTGACGACGGCATAGCGCCGGGTCACTGGTCGAATTCGACCGTTCCACCGGCGAGCAGCGTCTGCTGCAAACCCCGGCACTCCACCAGGACCGGCAAGGCGTCGCCGAGCTCCGCAGACAGCGTCGCGCTGCGTCCGATGACGCTCAGCCGCAGTCGATGACCGCGGTAGCGGAAGGTGAATTCCAGTCTGCCGAGGGCTTTCGGCCACAGCGGCCCCAGCACGATCCGGTCCCGGCGGATCTCCAGACCGGTGAAGCACCGCTGCAGCAGGTCGATGCTGCCGGTCATCGCCGCCAGGTGAATTCCTTCGGCCGTGGTGCCCTGCTGGGTGTCGACCACATCGGAGGCCAGGGCCTGCGCGAAGTACTCCATGGCCTGCGCGCGATTGCCGCGAGCCACCACCCAGGCGTGCACCACCGCGCTCAGCGTGGACCCGTGCGAGGTGCGGGCCTGGTAGTAGTCGATGGTCGCCGGGATCTGATCGGGCGTGAATTGGTAGCCGAGCCGTTCGAAGAGCTCGTAGAGCTCGTCGGCGGAGAGCAGGTAGAACAGCATCAGCGCGTCGGCCTGCTTGGAGGCTTTGTAGTTGTTGGGGCTGTCGTTCTCGGCTTCGAGGATGCGGTCGAGCCGCTGCATGTTCTCGTACCGGGCGCGGTATGCCGCCCAATCCAGTTCTGCGAGCTTTTCGTAACCCTCGAACTGGCTGATCACCCCGTCGTGGAACGGCACGAACATCCGCCTGCTGACGTCGTCCCAGCGCGCGAGTTCGTCGTCATCGATGCCGAGACTCTCCAGCAGTGCGAGCCGGTAGTACATCGGGATCCGTTCGAGGGCTTCGAGGGTTCGCGCGATGACCCAGACGGCCAGCACGTTGCTGTAGGCGTTGTTGTCGATACCGTCGTATTCCTTTCCGGGATAGCCGGAATGGAACTCGTCCGGGCCGATCACCCCGCGGATCACGTAACGTTGCCGGTCGTCGTCGAACTCGGCGAGCCTGACCCAGAACCGGCTGATCTCGGCGAGCATCTCCGCGCCGTAGTCGATCAGGAACCCGATGTCGCCGGTGACCTGATAGTGCTGCCATACGTTGTAGGCGATGGCCAGGCCGATGTGGTGGGCGCGGGCGCTGGCATCGGGATTCCAGTGACCGGACTTCGGATTCAAGTGCAGGCGTTGACTTTCCTCACGGCCGTCGCTGCCCGACTGCCACGGGAACATCGCGCCGACGTGACCGGCCGCCAGCGCGGCGCGGCGGGCTTCGGGCAGCCGGCGGTAGCGGTACATCAGCAGCGAACGCGTCACTTTCGGCAGCCGCAGGTTCGTCACCGGGAACACGAACAGCTCGTCCCAGAACACGTGCCCGCGGTACGCCTCGCCGTGCAGCCCGCGAGCGGGCACCCCCACGTCGAGGTCGGCCGTGTGCGGGGACAGTGTCTGCAGCAGATGCAGCTGGTACAGCCGCACGATGCGCAGAAGGTCGGCGTCGCGGCCCATCTCGACGTTGAACCGCTCCCAGAGGTGCGCCCAGGCCATCCGGTGGCCGTGTTCGAGCGCCGCGAAGTCACCGGCGCGCTGCAGTTCCCGTTCCGCGGCGACGACGGGCCCCGAGATGCCGTGGTCGCGGCTGGTGAAGACACAGACCACCTTCTCCACTGTGGCCGACTGTCCGGCGTTCAGGTCCGCGGTGAGACGGTGACCGATACGGTCCTCCTCGGTCAGCGTGGCGCTGTGGGCGGGTGCGCCGCCGTCGGCAAGCCTGTTGCGCACCGCAACGGCGATGACGATTCCCGACTCGACGGTTTCTGCGGCGAGCAGCACCGAGTCCTGTGACAGTTCGTGCTTGCCGACGATCTCGAGGTGCCGTGACGCCAGGTCGCGGTAGCGATCGACCCCCTGATTCGTCACCGCACCGTCGACCAACGACCGGAATTCGAGTTGTCCCGACCAGTTCAGCGCCTCCACCGTGGTTTGCAGGGCAGCCACATGCGGTTGGTGCATCGCCACGAACCGCCGCTGGCGCACCCGTGTGGAGCGGCCGTCGGCATCGGTGAACAAGAATTCCCGGGAAAGGACGGCCCGCCGCAGATCGAGGGTAACCAGGTAGGACGACACATCGACGTCGTCGATGTCGAACCATGGTCCGCCGTCGATCCGGAAGGCCAGGGCCAACCAGTTCGGCAGATTCACCATGCTCTCGTTGTCGATGGTGACACCCGCCACCGTGTCGGTGAGTCGGTTGTAGATGCCTGCCACGTAGGTGCCCGGGTAGTGGAACTCCCCGGGCCCGCATTCCGGCGCCGCCCCGCGCACCGCGAGATACCCGTTACCCATGGTGCACAACGCTTCTCGTAATCTCTCGCTCTCGGGTTGGTAACCGCCGAACGTCATCACCCACGGGTCGTTGAGGCTGTCGTGCTGGACAGTGAGCTGCTCGACGATCTTCCCCAGGAAGTCGCAGACCGCCTCCGGACCCGCGAGGGTGAGGCGCGCTGACGACCGCCGGTCCCCCGTTTCGGCGCTGCGGACGGCGATGCCGACGCCCTTGTGCCGGATCGCGTCGAAACCGTCTTCATCGGTCAGGTCGTCGCCGATGTACATCGGCAGCAACAGATCCGCGCCGCCGATGTGCTCGAGGATCCACTCGATGGTCCTGCCTTTGCCCCATTCGACATCGGGGCGCAACTCGATGACCTTGCGACCGCCGGTCACGCGGAGGTGGTGGCGCTGCCCGAGGATTCGCACGACCGCCATCACCTCGTCGACCCGATCGGGCGCCACACCCCGGTAGTGCACCGCGACCGAGAACCTCTTGTCCTCGATGAAGAGTCCGTCGACGGAGGCCAACCGCTGCCGCAACTCATCGCGCGCGTCCTGCAGGTCGTGCACCGCCGCGGCACCGGCCTCATTGACATGGCGTGTCCCGTCGGGCGCGGTGAGCTCGAACCCGTGACTCCCTGCGTACCAGAGACCAGGCACGTCGACCCGAGCCTGAATGTCGGCCAGCGAGCGACCGCTGATGATCGCGACGGGACACCGGGCAGCGAGTGCCTCGAGCGCCTTGTCGGCGCCGGACACCAGCGTCGCCGAAGCCGGCTCGCCGACGATCTCGGACAGCGTGCCGTCGTAGTCGAGCATCACGACCGGCCGCCGGATCTCCAGCAGCCCCGCGACCTCGCTGTAGGACTGCAACGCGTCGGCCATCTCCGATGTCCGGCGGAAGCTGTCACGCACTGACACCGCGACTAGGTCGGCGATCACGACATCGGCTCCGCGCCGGAGCAGCTCATCACCGCGGCCGGTGCGGTCGACGCCGATCACCAGAGCGAATCCCCCGTCGCGGCCGGCGGAGACGCCCGCCGCCGTGGTGTCGACGGCGACACAGCGACCCGGATGGACCCCGACCCGACGCGCCGCCTCGAGCAGCAAGTCCTCCGGGGGCACGTCGTCGACCTTCGCTGCGAAGGAGTCGGTGAGCCCGGCCGCGTACAGCACTCGGGCGCTGTGCGGGTTGCGTGAGTACACCGCGGCGGCGATGCCGTCGGCGGCGAGCGTGCGGACCAGATCGACGGTCGACTCGAAGACCCCCACCCCGTCGGCGAGCAACACGGCGAACAGCTGCTGCTGACGGTGTTGGAGGCCCTCGACGGTTCCGTCGTGCGGGTCCTCGGCGCCGCCGGGCGGCAGCGTGACGCCGCGCGAGGCCAGGACCTCGGCCACACCGCGCGACGGGTCGGCGAGGACGCGGCAGTCGTCGTCGGTCAGCGGGCTGTGGTCCTCGCCCGCGCGGGCGCCGCGGCGCTGCAGGTAGTCGTCGAGGGTCGCGCGCCACGCGGCTGCGTGCAGGGCAGCGGTGTCGGTCACCACGCCGTCGAGGTCGAAGATCACTGCGTCGTGGTAACGCGGATCCACGAACACCGGCAGCGACATGCTAATTCTCCTCACACCCAAAGGCCCAGTGCCCCATGTGATCGCCTCGGCGGCGCCGTACAAAAGGGCAGGAAGTCACTCGTTGCGCAGTCGGGGACCTTCTGCCCTCGGCATTCGGGACCTTCGGCGCGGCGCTGTGGCCCTCGGACGGTACGCGGGCCGGGCAGGAGCGCAGAGGCTGGACCTATGGCTGCTTCACGCGAAGACACATATGTGCGCGACATCTCCACGCTGACGATCGCCGACGCCGAAGAGGCGGGCGGCAAGGGCGCGAACATGGGCGAAATGGTCGCCGCCAACCTGCCGGTGCCACCGGGATTCGTGCTGCTGCGCGACTGCTACCGCGAGTCGATGCGCTCCGGCGGGGTCGACGCGGAGCTCAACGCGTTGCATCGCGAGGCCCTGGAGGCCGCCTCCGACACCGTCGCGCTCACCGAGCGCTGTGGACGGATGCAGGGCCTGGTGCACAAGGCCGGCGTCAGCGACCCGGTGCGCCGGATGATCCTGGACGCCTACCGCGCGCTGGGACCGGCCTCCGTGGTGGCGGTGCGGTCCTCGGCGACCGGCGAGGACGGTGCGGACGCATCGTTCGCGGGCATGAACGCGACCCTGACCAACATCACCGGCGAGGACGGGCTGATCGACGCCGTGGTGCGGTGCTGGATGTCGCTGTTCAGCCCGCGCGTCATCACCTACCGTGCCAGCCGGGGCTTCACCGCCGACCCGGCGATGGCCGTCGTCGTCCAGATGATGGTCGACTCGGAGAAGGCTGGGGTCGCGTTCACCGCCGACCCCAGCAACGGCGCGCAGGACCGGGTCGTCATCGAGGGCGCCTTCGGTCTCGGCGAGGTGGTGGTGTCCGGTGAGGTCGAGCCCGACACCTACCTCGTCGCCAAGGACACGCTGGCCCCGCTCGACGTCCGGCTCGGCCACAAGGCGTTCAAGATCGTCCGCGGCGCCGACGGCCACGACACAACGGTCGACCTCACTGACGCCGAGGCGGATTCGCGGGTGCTCTCCGACGACGAACTGCGCACCATCGCCGGGCTCGCGATCGCCACCGAGCGGCACAACGGCTGCCCACAGGACACCGAGTGGGCGATCTCCCGCGGCAAGACCTATCTGGTGCAGGCCCGCCCGATCACCACACTCGGCCACACCACCCCCGCAGCGGCCGACAAGCACGTGGTGCTCGCCCGCGGGCTGGCCGCGGCGCCGGGCATCGCGTCCGGCAGGGTCCGGGTGCTCGAGACGCCCGATCAGGGCGAGCGGCTCGAGAAGGGCGAGATCCTCGTCGCGCAGATGACCAACCCCGACTGGCTGCCGACGATTCGCCGCGCCGCCGCGCTGGTCACCGACACCGGAGGCATGACATGCCACGCCGCGATCGTGGCCCGCGAACTCGGGGTGCCCTGCGTCGTCGGTACCCGCACCGCGACCCGCGATCTGCACGACGGCACCGTGGCGACGGTCGACGGGGCGCGCGGGGAGGTGGTGTCGGGTCGGGTCGAGCCCAAGCCGACGGTCTCGGTCACCGACCGCAGCGCTGCGGCTCCGGTGCCCAGCGAGGTCACCGGCACCCGCGTGTATGTCAACCTCGCGATGCCTGAGTCCGCCGAATCCGTTGCGGCACAACCTGTCGACGGCGTCGGCCTGCTGCGGGCCGAGTTCATGCTGACCGAGGCGCTCGGCGGCCGCCATCCGCGCGACCTGATCGCGCACGGCGAGCAGAGCACCCTGGTCGACAAGATGGTGGCTTCGGTCGGGCGGATCGCGGCGGCCTTCGGCACGCGCCCGGTGGTGTACCGGGCCACCGACTTCCGCAGCAACGAGTTCCGCGGACTGGTGGGCGGCGAGGCCTACGAGCCCGTCGAGCACAACCCGATGATCGGCTACCGCGGCTGCTACCGGTACGTGTCCGAACCCGACCTGTTCGCCCTCGAACTCGAAGCGCTGGCGCGCGTGCGTGAGCAGTCACCCAACGTCACGTTGATGATCCCGTTCGTGCGCACCCGCTGGGAGCTCGAAGCCTGCCTGGAACTGGTCGACGCCAGTCCCCTGGGGCGGCAGCGGGGCCTGCACCGGTGGGTGATGGCCGAGGTGCCCTCGGTGGTGCACTGGCTGCCCGAATACATCGGGATGGGCATCGACGGGGTCTCCATCGGCAGCAACGACCTGACGCAGCTGGTGCTCGGCGTCGACCGCGATTCCGACGTGTGCGCCGAGCTGTTCGACGAATCAGATCCGGCCGTGCTGGACGCGATCCGTCAGATCATCGGCACCGCGAGGCGGATGGGGATAACCTCCTCGCTGTGCGGCCAGGCGCCGTCGACCAATCCCGCGTTCGCCGAGCATCTGGTCCGGATGGGTATCACGTCGGTGTCGGTCAACCCCGACGCGGCAGCGTCCGCCCGGCGCGTGATCGCCGCCGCCGAGCGACGGGTCCTTCTCGAAGCGGCGCGGTGACCGCGACGCTGCCGACCGCCGTTCGCAACCGGGACACGATCGCGAGCTCACCGCTCGACGACGTGCTGAGCCTGCTCGGCACCACGTTCGACGGGCTGAGTACCGCCGATGCGAGCGCCCGCATCGCCGCGGTCGGCGCCAACGTGGTCCGTACGCACCGGGTGAGCGCCGCGGCGGTACTGCGCCGTCAGCTCTCCAACGCCGTGCTCGGGCTGCTCGCCGTGACCGCGGTGCTGTCGTACTTCCTCGGCGACAGCACGCAGGCGATCATCATCGGCGTCATCCTGCTCGTCAGCGTCGGCCTCGGCTTCGTGAACGAGTACCGGGCCGAACGTGCCACCGCAGCAATGCATTCCGGTATTCACCACACCGCGGTGGTGCGCCGTGACGGCAGCTTCGACCGGGTCGACGTCATCGAGCTGGTGCCCGGCGACGTGATCCGGCTCGAGCTCGGCGAGCTGGTCCCCGCGGATGTCAGGCTCATCGACGTCAACGGCCTGGAGTGCAACGAGAGCATCCTGACCGGGGAGTCAGCGGCGGCCGAGAAGTCCAGCGTGCCGGCACCTGTGGGAGCCGCAGTCGGCGACGCGCGCAATCTGGCCTACATGGGAACGGTCGTCAGCGCGGGCGAGGCGACGGCGGTGGTCTACGCGACGGGCGCCGATGCCGAATTCGGCCGCATCGCGGTCGGATTGGGGGAACGCCAGCCCGAGACCGACTTCCAGGCCGGGCTGCGTCGCTTCTCCTATCTGCTGCTGCGGGTGGCCCTGATGCTGACCGCCGTCATCATCGTGACCAACCTGCTGCTCGGCCGTCCGCTGATCGACTCGGCACTGTTCGGCCTGGCGATAGCTGTCGGCATCACCCCGCAGTTGTTGCCCGCCGTGGTCAGTACCAGCCTGGCGACCGGCTCACGGCGGCTGGCCAAGCTGAAGGTACTGGTCAAACGACTGGTCTGCATCGAGGACCTCGGTGACATCGACATCTTGATCACCGACAAGACGGGCACGTTGACCGAGGGGCATGTGGAGCTGGTCGAGGCCGTCGATCCCTCGGGGGCGCCCGCCGACCCGGTGCTTCGGTCCGGGCTGCTGGCCACCGACCTCGACCCGGCCGTCGGCGGCGTGAGCGCCAACGATCTCGACGCCGCGCTCTGGGCGGGCCGCAGGCCCGTCACCGGCGTCACGCGCGTGGCGGTGCTGCCCTTCGACCACACCCGGCGCGCCACCTCGGCCCTGGTCGACGACGGCACACGCCGCGTGCTGGTGGTCAAAGGCGCGCCCGAGCAGGTGATGGCGTGTTGCGCCGAGGTGCCGCCCGCCGCGGCGGACACGCTGTCGGCGTTGTTCGCCGACGGCAGGCGCGTGGTCGCGGTGGCCAGCAGACCTGCCGCCGGACTCACCCGGCTGTCGGCCGACGACGAGACCGGGTTGCGTCTCGAGGGATTCCTGGTCTTCGCCGACAATCCGAAGCCGGCTGCGCGCGATTCGCTGGCCCGTCTCGCGGCGCTGGGCATCGAGGTCAAGATCGCCACCGGCGACAATGCTCAGGTCGCCGAAAAGGTGTGTGCCGAACTGGGTTTACCCAGCAAGGGCACACTCACCGGGGCGCAGCTCGAGCAGATCGACGTTGACGACCTCGACGCCGCTACTCGGGACCACACGATCTTCGCCCGGATCTCCCCCACGCAGAAGGCCCGCATCGTCGCGTCGCTGCGGCACACCGGCCGCTCGGTCGGCTTCCTCGGCGACGGTGTCAACGATGCGCTGGCCCTGCACTCCGCCGATGTCGGGATATCGGTCGACACCGCCACCGACGTGGCCAAGGACGCGGCCGACGTGGTGCTGCTGGAGAAAGATCTCGATGTGCTCGCGGCGGGTGTCGCCGAGGGCCGGCGCATCTTCGCGAACACGATCAAGTACGTCCTGATGGGGACGTCGAGCAACTTCGGGAACATGTTCAGTGCCGCCGCGGCGTCGGCCGTGCTGCCGTTCCTGCCGATGCTGCCCGGGCAGATCCTGCTCAACAACCTGCTCTACGACACGTCGCAGCTGGCGATTCCCTCCGACCACGTCGACGAGGAACAGCTGCACGCGCCTGCGCACTGGAACATCGCGTTCATCCGCCGGTTCATGCTGACCTTCGGCCCGGTCAGCTCGCTATTCGATTTCCTGACCTTCGGCCTGATGCTCGGCGTGCTGAACGCGGGCCCCGTCGAGTTCCGCACCGGCTGGTTCGTGGAATCCCTGGCGACCCAGACGCTGATCATCTTCGCGATCCGCACGCGCAAAGTACCGTTCTTCCGCAGCAGGGCCGCCGGGCTGGTGGTGGTCACCACCGGCGCTGTGATCGTCGTCGGCATCCTCCTCACCGTCACCCCCGTCGCCTCGCACCTCGGCTTCACGCCGCTGCCGTGGGAGTTCTTCGGCGCGCTCGTCGCACTGACGATCGGCTATCTGGTGCTGGTCGACGTCACCAAGTCGGTGTTCTACGCCGAGCCGATGCTTCTGGCGGGCGCACCGCACCGCACCCGCGGAGACGTCCACCGCATTCATCGCCGGGCCGCCCGGTTCAGTCACGCCGACCGGCTGCCCGCGGCGGCACCGCGATGACCGCCATGCTCGCGCGGTGGAGCCGGTACCTGGAACCGGCGTTGACCCTGTTCACCGTCGGAGCCCTCGCTGCCGGCGGGATCGCCTGGGCCGCGGGCCAACAGCGGATCGCGGACGGCTGCTGGATCGTCGGCACCCTGGCGGCACTGGCGCCGGCCGTGTGGTGGGTCATCGCAACGCTGCGCCACGGCCGGGCGGGTGTCGACGTCATCGCGGTGCTCTCCCTGGTCGGCACGCTGGTGGTGGGTGAGTACCTCGCCGGTGCGCTGATCGCGGTGATGCTGGCCGGCGGCCGTGCGCTCGAAGCGGCGGCCCAGCGCCGCGCCTCCCACGATCTGCAGGCACTGCTGGCGCACGCACCGCGATCGGCCAACCGCCGCACCGGCGAGACGGTGCGTACGATCTCCCTCGACGACGTGGTCGTCGACGACCTGCTGGTCGTCAGGCCCGGCGAGGTCGTCCCGGTCGACGGACGAGTCACCGGCACGGTGGCCGTCCTCGACGAGTCGGTGCTCACCGGTGAACCGCTGCACGTCGAGCACCCCGCCGGCGACATGGTCCGCAGCGGCGCCGTCAACGCCGGAGGGGCGTTCGAGCTGCGGGCGACCGCCACCGCCGCGAACAGCACCTACGCCGGAATCGTCCGGCTGGCCCGGGAGGCGGGCGCCGAGAGCGCCCCCATCATCCGGCTCGCCGACCGGATCGCCGCCTGGTTCCTGCCCGTCACGCTGCTGACCGCCGGGGCGGCATGGTGGTACAGCGGCTCGGCGGCACGGGCCGTCGCGGTGCTGGTGGTCGCGACCCCCTGTCCGCTGCTGCTCGCCGCCCCGGTCGCGATAGTGTCGGGACTGTCGCGCGCCTCCCGCCGCGGAGTGGTGATCCGCAGCGGCGGTGCGCTCGAAAGCCTCGGCCGTGCAACCACTCTCGTGCTCGACAAGACCGGCACCCTGACTCAGGGCCGCCCGACTGTCCTGGAGACCCTCACCGCGCCCGGACACCGGGCGGCCGACGTGCTGACACTCGCCGCCTCGGTGGACCAGATGTCGGCCCATGTCCTCGCCGAGGCCATCGTCGACGAGGCGCTGGCCCAGGGGCTGGAACTCGCGCTGCCGGCGGCCGTCACCGAGGAACCCGGCCGGGGCGCCACCGCGACCATCGACCACCGCAGCGTGTACGTGGGCAAGCTGGGCGCCGATACCCTGACCGCGCCGTGGGCCCGGTCGGCGTCGAACCGGGCCCGGCTGGATTCCGCGGCCATCGCCTGGGTCTGTGTCGACGGTGAGCCCGTCGGGGCCGTGCTGCTGCGCGACCCTCTTCGCCGCGATGCTCCCCGCACCATCCGACGACTGCGCACGGCCGGGTTGGACCGCCTCGTCATGCTGACGGGCGACCGCCCGGATCCCGCCCGCGAGGTCGGCGCCGTACTGGGTCTGGACGCCGTCTACGCCCAGCAGAGCCCCGCCGACAAGGTCGCGGCCGTCCGCACCGAACGCGAATCCGCGACGACGATCATGGTGGGCGACGGAGTCAACGACGCGCCCGCGTTGGCCGCCGCGACGGTCGGCGTCGCGATGGGCGCGCGCGGCGCCACCGCGTCGTCGGAGGCCGCCGACATCGTGCTGACCACCAACCGGCTGGACCGGCTGGCCGATGCGATGGACATCGCCCGCTGGTCCCGGCGTATCGCCGTGCAGAGTGCCGGCGTCGGCATGGCGTTGTCGGGTGTGGCGATGGCGGCGGCAGCCGTCGGCTGGTTGCCGCCCGCGTGGGGAGCGTTGCTGCAGGAGGGCATCGACGTCGCGGTGATCCTCAACGCACTGCGGGCGCTGGGCGCCGACCCCGGCACGCACGTCGACCTTCCGTCGGATACCGGAGAACTGTTGCGGCGCTTCGCCTCCGAGCACGACGAGCTGCGTGAGGCGGTCGGGCTGCTGCGCGAGGCCGCCGATCAACTGGTCGGCGCCGATCCCGCGGCGCTGGCCACACTGACCCGCGCCCACGACTTCCTGACCGAGCGGCTGCTGCCCCACGAACTCGCCGAGGAGACCCAGCTCTACCCGGCGCTGGCCCGCCCGCTCGGCGGTGGCGAGGCCACCGCGACGATGAGCCGGACCCACGCCGAGATCCAGCGGCTGTCCGACCGGATCGGCACCCACGTCGCACTCGCCCGCACTTCCGGCGGCGTTGCGCCCGATCAGACCGAGGACCTGCTCGCCTGCCTCTACGGGCTCTACGCCCTGCTGCAGCTGCATTTCCTGCAGGAGGAGGAGAACTACTTCACGCTCACCGGTGACCAGTGACGTGACCAAGGACTCTTTCTGCGTTGCCGTGCAGGGACATAGCGTCGGGGCCGACGAGACACACGGACACCCCACGGAATCGGAGAACGCGATGTCGGACACCACGCCATCCGGCGACCGGCCGGTGATCGCCGGCATCGACGGCTCGGCGGCAGCACTGCACGCGGCCGAGTGGGCCGCCGACGAAGCGGTCGCCCGCGGCGTGCCGTTGCGGCTGGTCTATGTGACCAAGGCACGGCACACCAGCACCGACGACTACAACGACGACGTCCACCACGGCCGAACGGCGCTGCAGGAGGCGAGCGTGGCCATCGGGTCACGGTGTCCACGGCTTCCCATCAGCACCTCGATCGTCGGCGGGCCCGCGGGAGCGGCCCTGGTCGCACTGTCCACCCAGGCCGAGATGGTGTGCGTCGGCTCTGTCGGCATCGGCCGTTACGCCCGATCGATCCTCGGGTCGACCGCGTCGGAACTTGCCGAGAAGTCCTCGTGCCCGGCGGCGGTGATCCGCCCCGCGGACGACACGGCGGGGCACGGCGTCAACTGGATCGTGGTCGCTGTCAACGACGATCCCGACAACACCGCGGTGGTCGACTGCGCGATGCACGAAGCGGCGCTGCGGGACGCGCCGGTGCTGGCGCTGGGCGACCGGGCGACCGCGACGGCTCCGCACAAGCTCGACAACGATGTCCGGGAATTGCGCCACCGATACCCCGGTGTGCACGTGTACCCGATCGCCGAGCGCGCCGATGTCAGGCACTTCCTCAAGAAGCACCGGGAGCGGGTGCAGCTCGCAGTGATCGGCAGCACGGAGTCAGGGGATCTCGCGGAGATCATCGGCCACCGCGAGCACCCGATGTACCGGCACGCGAACGCCTCGGCACTGGTGGTACGGCATTGATTTCTGCTGCGCCGATCGGCGAGAGAACATCTCAGGAGTCCTCATGACCAAGTCCAACACCGAGTACGGGATCGTCGTCGGCATCGACGGCTCCCCCGAGGCACATGCCGCGATCCGGTGGGCCGCCGACGAGGCGTTGCTGCGCCGGGAGCCCGTCACGCTGATGCACGTGGTGGCGCCCATCGTCGTCACCTGGCCGATCGAGAGCGTCGAGTTCAGCTACGCGCAGTGGCAGGAGGACAACGCCCGATACCAGATCGAGCAGGCGCAGAAGACGTTGCAGGCCTCCGTCGGTGACGCCGCCGCGCCGCCCGTTCGCGCGGTGCTGCGCCACGACGGCGTCGTCACCGAGCTGGCGGCCGCATCGGCGAAGGCGACACTGATGGTCGTCGGCAGCCGCGGGCTCGGCCCGATCGGCGGGGTCCTGCTGGGCTCGGCGAGCCGGAACCTGTTGCACCACGCCAAGTGTCCGGTCGTCGTCACCAAGGCCGACGCGATGAAGTCCCCCGAACGCACCGCGCCCGTCCTGCTGGGTGTCGACGGCACCCCGGCCTCCGAAGCCGCCACGGCGTTCGCCTTCGACGAGGCCTCCCGCCGCGGCGTCGACCTGGTGGCGCTGCACGCCTGGAGCGATGTCGGCGTGTTCCCGATCCTGGGGATGGACTGGCACAAGTACGAGCAGGAAGGCCACGAGATCCTCGGCGAGCGGCTGGCGGGCTGGCAGGAGCGCTATCCCGACGTCCACGTGCAGCGCCGCATCGTGTGTGACCGCCCGGCGCGCTGGCTCGTCGACGAGTCGCGGAAGGCCCAGTTGGTGGTCGTCGGCAGCCGCGGTCGGGGCGGCATCCCGGGCATGCTGCTGGGCTCGGTGAGCACCGCAGTGGCCGAATCCGCTTCGGCGCCTGCCGTTGTGGTGCCGAGCTAGCTCAACCGGCGGCCGCGGCGAGGGTGTCCACCGCTGACTCGATACCCCGCGCGAGCTCATCGAGGTCCGAGGCGGCGTCGAAATCCCCGAGGATCCCGAAGACCAGCTCGTCGGCGTAACTGAGGATCGCCACACCGGTGCGCAACCGCATCGCGATGGGAGGGACCGGCAGCACGCGGATGACGCGACGCCCCATGATGGTCATCGGCTTGCGGGGGCCGGGCACGTTCGTCGCCAAGGTGACGATGCCGCGTTGAGGCAGCCGGGTCAGCGCCCGCACCGCCCACGCCGTCACGGGGAACGGCACCAGATTGGATATCGCGACGAAGACGCCTCCCGCCTCGCGCTGCCCGCTGCCCTTGGCGCGGGACAGCCGGCGGTGTACGGCTTGCAACTGCTCGACCGGGTCCTCCTTGTCGGCGGGCAGGCTGGGCAGCATCAGCGATACCCTGTTGTCGGTGCGGTCCGCGGCGTCGTTCGAGCGGATCGACACCGGCACCAGGGTGCGCAGCGATGTGCGCTTGGGTGTCTCCCCCCGGCGCTCCAACGCCGCACGGTAGCTGCTGGTTATCGCGGCCAGTGCCACGTCATTGACCGTGACGTCGAACGAATCACAAATTCGCGCAACGTCTTCTAGCCTCACGACGGCGGCACTGAACCTCCGCATGGCCGACACCGGACCGTTGAGGGACGATGTCTCGGCCGGCCGCAGGATGCCGCTGGTGACCTGCAGCGCCCCGCCGACCGCCAGCGCCGAGACCCGCGTCACCGCGGTGGCCGCCCGCCACATGCCGCCGGCCCAGCGCACCGGATTGAGCCCGATCCCCGACCGGGAGAACGGCGTGTCCGCCGACTGCCGGGCGGCGCGGATCTCGGTGTCGTAGCTCGGCGCCCCACCGGTGTCGCCGAGGCGGGAGAACAGGTGCATCGTCGCGATGCCGTCGGCGATGCAGTGGTGGATCTTCATCAGCACCGCCCACCTGCCCTCGTCGAGGCCCTCGATGACCCAGCATTCCCACAGCGGCCGGTCGCGGTCGAGGCGGCGCCCCATCACCTCGGCGACGAACCGGTGGAGGGCCGCATCGTCGCCCGGACTCGGCAGCGCGGCCCGGTGCACGTGGTGGGACAGGTCGAAGTCGGGGTCGTCCTGCCACTCCGGCGGGCCGAGATCCAGGAGATGCGTGCGTAACACCTGCCGGAAGCGCGGGATGTCGGCGACCCGGTCGGCGACCCCGGTCACGAGCGCGTCGATATCGGGCATCGGACCCTCGAGGATCGACAGGCCGCCCACAGCGAGGCTGACATGGCGGTCGGAGTCCTCGGCTTCCAGGAAGCCGGCGTCCAGGTTTGTCAGATGCTCCACCACCTCACTCTCCGGCGGGGTCGCCGGGGGCGGAAGGGGCCGATGTCCCTTGCAGCCGGGACCAACCGCCCTACTGCCCGGATGCGCAGTACCGCTGATGCGCCTCCGCGATCGACTCCTCGACCGGACGGGTGGTGTCGAGGCGATGGGCCTGCAGCCAGTCCTCGTGAGCGTCGCTGAGGGCGGCGGCAATCTCCGGCGTGGCGTCCGAGGCCGACGGTCCCCGCGCAGCGACCCGGCGCATCGCCGCCTCGACCGGTGCACCGCAGACGAATTCGACCACTTCCGAGGCGGTCTCGCGACCGACGTCGCGTGCCTGTTGCCGGTGAGCCGCGTCCCGCCAGGTCCCGTCGAGGATCACCGGCCAGCCCAGCGTCAGCAGCTCGCGGGCGCGGCGCAGCACCTCGTCGTACACCGCGGCGACCTGACCGGGGGCGTACAGGCCGGCGTCGAGCGTGCCGGTCGCACCGCTGAGCAGCCCTTCCTCATGCAGCTGCCTGCGCACCTCGTCGGTGGACACGACGCGCGCGCCGGTGCGGTTCGCGAGCCCCCACGCCACGGTCGACTTCCCGGTCCCGGGCCCGCCGCCGATCACGACGAGGCGCACGGCACCGGAACGCAGATGGCGTAGCGCGATGTCGAGGTGATGTTGCGCGTCCACCGCCGCGTCGGCGTGTCCCTGGGTGACCCGGACGCAATCGACCTTGGCGCGCACCACGGCCCGATAGGCGACGCAGAAGTCGGCCAGCGGGCGCGGAGCCGGGTCGGCCGCCTCGGCGCGGTAGGCCTCGAGGAACCGGCCTGCGAGGTCGGGCCGACCGCAGAACTCGAGATCCATCGCCAGGAACGCGGCGTCGTCGAGGCCGTCGACGTAACGCAACCGGTCGTCGAACTCCAGGCAGTCAAGCAGGACGGGCCCGTCAGCAGTGCAGAAGATGTCGTCGGCCAGCAGGTCACCGTGGCCGTCGACGATGCGACGCTGCGCGATCCGCTGGGCGAACAGTGCTGTCCGCCCTTCCAGCAACCGGGTTGCGCGCGTGGCGATCTCGTCGACGGAGTCGGCGGCGACGACGAAGCCCGCATGCCTGCGCAACTCACTCAGGTTCTCCTCCCACCGCCCGGCCGTGGCAGCCGCGGTCGCCTGCGCGTCGATGGCAGGACCGCGCGCGGCGCCGCGATGGAAACCGGCGAGCAGGGCGGCGATCCCGGCGAGATCCGCCTCGACGGCCGCTCCGCCGCGGACCAGCGTGGCCAGCCGCGCCTCATCCGGATACCGCCGCATCACCACCACGGGTTCGCGCCCCCCTGCCGGGGTCTGGAAGTAGCCGATGCCCTCGTAACTGCCGGGAGCCAGCCGGCGGTTCAGCTCGAGCTCGCGGCGGCACGCGGCATCACGGCTCGCCACCGTGGTGAAGTCGCAGAAGTCGGTGCGCACCGCCTTCTTGGCCTTGTATGCCCGGGCACCCATCAGCGCCACCACGCCGGTATGGGTCTCGTGCACGTCCGCACACAGGTTGCCGGGCACGGTCCAGGGTTCGGACACCTGGTGCCCGGCGGCGACGTCGGCCATGCGTCCACTGTGCCGGAGGACGCCCCAGCGCGGGCAGAGCCGGAGGGCCCGCCGTTGAGGACCATTGACCCTGGCCGCTGCAACCGGGGCTGGGCAACAGTTGAGCCAAGCGAAACGGAGGGCGCGAATGCGCGACATCGGCGTGGACCCCGAGGTGATCAGCGATGCCGTGTGGCTGGCCTGCCGCGCACCGTCGTTGTACAACAGCCAGCCGTGGCGGTGGGTCGTCGATGCGGCGGGTATCGAGCTCTTCGCCGATCCGGATCGGGCACCGGCCCGCACCGACACCAGTGGGCGGGAGGTGCTGATCGCCTGCGGCGCCGTCCTCGACCACTTCCGGGTGGCCATGGCCGTGGCGGGGTGGATGACCTACGTCGAGAGTTTCCCCAATCCCAACAACCTCGATCACGTGGCGACGATCGGGTGCGATCCGATGGATTTCGTCACCGATGGACACCGTCAGCGCGCCGACGCCATTCTGCGCAGGCACACCGATCGGTTGCCGTTCGCCGCGCCCCCGCAGTGGGACGCCGTTCTGGGGCGGCTTGCCGAGGACGAGGGCCGCGACGTCCGCATCGACGCGATCTCACGCGAGGCGCGCCGTCACCTGGCCGACGCCTCCGCTCTGACGGTCTCGGCTCGCCTCTACGACTCGTCGTATCACGCCGAGCTTCTCGGGTGGACAAGCGATGTCGCTGTTGCCGAGGGGATTCCGGCCAGCTCGCTGCTCACCGCAGGGGAAAGCGAACGGGTGGACATCGGCCGGCGCTTTCCCACCGTCCGGCACGACGACCGGCGGGCCGAGCTTGCCGAGGACCACGCGGAAGTCGTGGTGCTGTCCACCTACGACGACAACCGGCACAGCGTGCTGCGATGTGGCGAGGTGCTCTCCGCGGTACTGCTGGACGCGACGATGGCGGGACTCGCGACGTGCCCGCTGACCCACCTCACCGAGGTGCCCGCCAGCCGGGAGATCCTCGCGGAGCTGATCGGGCACCGTGGCCACCCGCAGGTGGTCGTCCGCGTCGGGGTGGCGCCCGGCCACGATGATGTCGAGCCACCGACACCACGACGTCGCCTGGACGATGTCCTCGAGTTCGCGGTGTGAGCCATGGCGACACCTGCTGCCGTCGTCGTCGGCATCGACGGCTCGGACTCGGCCACCGACGCGGCGGTGTGGGCGGTCGAGGAGGCGGTGAGTCGGGACATCGCCCTGCGCCTGGTATTCGCTCTGCCGCCTGATGAAGCCGCACACCATCTGGCCGCCGCCGAAAGCGCCGTACAGTCGGCGTGCGCCCGTGTGGAGGCGATGGAGCGGCCGGTCGAACTGGAGGCCGAGATCGTGCGCGACTCCGCGGTACGCGCCCTGCGCACCGCGTCGCGCGACGCGCGGATGCTCTGCGTCGGCTCGGTCGGGCTCACCCACGGCGGTCTGACCCGGATGGGTTCGACCGCGGCGGCGCTGGCGACCTCGGCGCACTGCCCGTTGGCGATCATCCATCCCGCCGGACTCGAGTCGGGCTGGGTGGTGGTCGAAGTCGGTGACGATCCGGCAGCACAGGAGACGTTACGGCGAGGGGTCGAGGAGGCGCTGCTGCGACGCTGCGCGCTGCGGGTGGTCACTACCTGGCCCTCGCGCTACACCGACATCCACGATGCCGGCGCGGTCGCCGACGGGAACCGGCTGGCGCGCCGACGACTGGATCGCCGTCTGACCGAATGGCGGGTCCGCTTCCCGGGCTTGGACATCCAGGCCGTGGCGGTGCCCGGCAGCTTCGTCATCTATCTCGCCCGGCACGTCCGTTCGATCCGGCTCGTGGTGGTTCCTCATGAGCGCGCCGAGGCCATTGCCGAGCTGGTCGGTCCGCCGCAGCAGGGTACGCCCGGCGATCTCGGATTCGACGTCCTGCTGTGCGAGCCTCAGTGCCGCACCAGCAGCAGCGAACAGTTGGGGTAGCCCAGGATCGGATGACCGTTCGGCATCGTCAGGGTCGGTAGCGCGTCCGCGTCGGCGGCGCCGACGACGGCCAGCGCGACGTCGTCGTGACCGCGTGTCTGACAGCCATAGTGATGACCTGAACCGGCCGCGACGATCTCCACGTGCACGTCCGGATAGCGGCGCACCCAGCTGTCGGCCCGCCGGTCGATCTGCCGTACTGTGCGCCCCCGCAGCCGGCCCTCGTGCATCGCCAGGTGGACGACGTCGTCGTTGCCGGCTTCGTCGGACAGCACCACCGAGATCACCCCGTCGGTGTGCGCCGTCCCGTCGGGTCGGCTTCGGATCACAGCCACCGGGCACGCCGAGCCGCGCGCCAGCGCGGCCACCGTGTGCCCGATCACCGGTTCGTCGGCGGCCCGGCGCGGCTTGGCCCCGATGCACACCATCGCCGCACGTCCCGACTCCCGCAGTAGGACGTCCCCGGGCCGGCCGATGACTCGGACAGGTTGCGGACGAACACTTTCGGCGCCGATACGGGCGATGTCCTGAGCCTCCAGGAGCACCGCGTCGGTGACACCGTCGGGGTCCGCCCCCGAAGCCATCGCGTGCACGATGCGCAGAGGCAGGCCACGGTCGACAGCCTCGGCGGCCGCCCACCGGACGGCGTTCAGCGCGGCGTGCGAGCCGTCGACACCGACGACGACGGTGCGCGGCTCGTGGGACAGCATGGCGTCGGACACTGTTCAGGCGTTGTTGTTGGTCCGGCCGCCGTTGTCGGCGAGCCCGCCGAGTTCACGGTCCCAGTCGGCGTAGCGACCTCGATCGAGCCGCATCCGGAGCACGGCCCATCCGGCGACGGCCAGCCCGACCGCCAGGGACCACACCGACAGCGCGGCGATGACCGCCTGCACGGCCGCATCCCGGTCGGTGGGCGGCGCGGCCCGGCGGTTGCCGCCCCGGTCGACCCAGATCGTCACGTGGTCACCGGCTTTCAGCTTCGCGGTGCGCATGTCGTCGATGCGGGTGGTGCCGTTGAACTGCCACTGGACCGGCGAGAGGTAGGGGTTGTCGTAGGCCTGCGCCGTCGCCCTGCTGTCGCGGGTCACGGTCGCCTCGATCTGCTGCCGTTCTGCACGCTGGGTGGCGAAGGTGCGGGAGAGATCGTCGTGCACGGCCGTTCCCGCCGCGCCGGCGACGGGCACGGCCAGCAACGCCACCACGACGATCAACAACAGGCACGCCGCCTCGACGCGATCGCTGACGCGTACCAGCGGATGATGGGCCCGGAGTCGCCGCGTCCAGACGGTGAGACCGAAGTTGTTGGTGTGCATGGTGACTCCGTATCGCATTCCCGGTCAGTCCAGAGGGTGGCCGTCGAGCCGGGTGAGCACCTCACCCAGCGGGCGGCGCGGCGTACTCGGCAGCGGATCGGCGTTGACGGGCGCCCACCCGATTCGCAGCAACATCTGCGCGTGGCCTTCCGACCCGAACACGTCCTCCCCCACCGCGGCCCTGATGTCGGGGATCTCCAGCGGCCCGGTGATCGGGCAACTCGCCAATCCCGCCGCCGTGGCAGTCAGCAGCACGAGGCTGGTCGCCTCTCCGGCACGCAGCTGCGACACCCGGTCGTCGGCGACCGTGCCGAGGGCGATGACCGCGGCGTTGTCCTCCGACGGTTGAGTGCCGTCGGGCTGCTTGAGCACCGCGCCCGCAAAGGATCGGGCGGGAATCACCGCGGCCGGATCCGGGCGGGGCGCACTGCGTGCGGGCACGCCTGCGGTGGATCCGTACCGTCCGCTCCAGGTGGCCAGTTCGGCGAGGTAGCCAGGATCGTTGTTGTGCCGCCACTCGGCATCCATCACGCGACGCTTGAGCGTGGTCAGTTCGTCGAACTGGCGCAACATCACTCCCGCACGGGCCGCCCGCGCACCCATCATCGCGATGTCGCCCCTCGGCACCGGCCACGAGCTGTAGCTGCGGCGGTCGGTGCGCCGCCGCGGGATCGCCGCGGCCAGCGCGATGTCCATCTCGGCCGGCGGGTACGGGCGCAGTTCGAGGACGGCGAGATGGTGCGGCTCAGCCGGATTGGGGAGGCGGTGCACCTTGGCCTGCCAGCCCAGCGCGGCCAGCGCGATCTGCGCGTGATTCAGTGACGCCCCGCAACTGAGCATCAGGTCGCGGGCATCGGGATCGGTGTGCGGCAGCGCCAGATCGGGATTGGCATACAGGTGAATGCTGCCCTCGCCGACCCGCCAGTCCCACGGCTGGGAGTTGTGCACCGACGGAGCCCGCACGGCCAGCATCAGAGCTGACCGCAACGTCTCGGCGTCCGGGAAGTGCGAGCTCATCGGTGTCAAAGCCCCCTGGCTGAACATGGATCCGGTCTATTTCAGGATGTCGTTTCGCGGTCGCCGTGCAGAGGGTCTAAAGACCCGGAACGCCGGTGACTTGCGTGCTCAGCCGTCTCAGGACCGTCTGGCCACGATGACCGGGATGCGCGCGGCCTGGGCGACAGTCCAGCTGACCGACCCGAGCAGCAGGCCCGCGAATCCGCCCCGGCCGTGGCTGCCCACGACGAGCAGCTGGGCGTGGCGCGACTCCTCCACCAGGTGATGGGCGGGGTTGTCTTGACCGACGACGCGCCGGACCCTCACGTCGGGATAGCGCTCGCACCAGCCGGCGAGGCGTTGGGCGAGTTCCTCCTCGGCCTGCTCGGCCAGGTCCTCGCGGGCCACGTCGACGTAGAAGTCGCCGCTGTTCATCCACGTGTGGATCGCCAGCAGGCTCACACCGCGCCGGGACGCCTCGTCGAACGCGATCGCCGTCGCCAACTCGCTCGCCGGAGAGCCGTCGATACCGACGGCCACCGGCGCGTCGTTGCGGTAGAGGACAGGTTCCTCCTCGTGCACGATCGCCACCGGGCAGTGCGCGTGGTGAGCCAGCGCCGAACTGGTCGAACCCAGCAGCATTCCCTGCAGCCCGCCCAGACCGCGACAACCGACGACCATCAACTCGGCGTCCTTGCTCATGTCGATCAGCGCGGGCATCTTGGGTCCGGACAGCACCCGCTGCTCCACGCGGACCGGCCTGGACTCGGCCAAGGTCGCGGTGACGACTTCACGGGTGTCCGCGACGACCTTGGCCGCATGGCGGTCGAGGTCGGCCAGGTAGTCGTCGGTGATCGGCAGATCCAGCCAGGGACCGATCTCTTCCGACGGCTGGACGTGCACGATGGCCAGCGGCAGGTGTCGCAGCGCCGCGTCGCGGGCCGCCCATTCCGCCGCCGCGCGCGAGGCGGACGAACCGTCCACCGCGACGACGATGCCGTAGTGACCGGACCCGTGGTGAACCGACGGTGTCGATGTCATCTCTTCCTCCTTGCCCGCGGCGCCGGTGCGGTCCGGGCCCGATGACTCAACGCTAGGGATTCCTGCCGGACGGTTCGCGGGGCGTTGGTCATCAGTGCAGGGCCGAAAGACCCTCACCTGCGCCCGGATTCGGCGCCGTCACCCGGCCGGGGTGACCAGGCCGAAGTGGCCGTCGTAGCGGTGGTAGAGCACGCCGGCCCGGCCCGCGGCGGCGTCGATGAAGAACAGGAACGGCAATCCAAGCAGCCGCAGTCGCTCAGGGGCGTCCTGCTCGCGCAGGCACGGCGGCGGGTGCGGGCTCACGGTGACGGCGTGGGAGAACGGCGCCAGCTCGTCCGCCACCGAGGGAGCCACCAGTGCCAGCCGATATCCCGTGGGTTCGCTGCGATAGAGCACCCCGACGGTGCCGGAACCCTTCTCGGTGAACAGGTGGAAGTCGTAGTCCAGCAGCTCCATCTCGGCGATGGCATCGTCGATGGTGCACGGCGTCATGGTGAACGACTTGCGCCGGATGACGCGCCTTTCGGTGGCGCGCTGAAAATGATTGAGCCGCTGGGCCGGCCGCGACTCCTGCCGCCAGGACCTCCCGCCTTCGAGCCGGTCCCTCCGACGCACGTCGAAGTGTTCGGCAACGTGTTCGAGCCGCCGTCGCAGGCGCGCCTCGAGCAGGTCGATGGCCTCCTGCGCGGTGGCGGCGTGCACCTGGGCGCGGACCAGCCGGCCGTTGACATCGAGATTGGCCTGGGCGACGACCGGCGACTCGACCGCGGGGTCGTGGTGCCTGCTCAGCCTCACGCGGGCGTAGAGCACCGGACGGTGCGAGAGCCGCCCCAACTCCCCGATCTTCTTCCGCGCGTAATCGGCCGCGCCGGGAAGGTCACCGTGGGTGGTGACGTCGACATCGATGATCTCGGGGACCTGAACTCCGTTGCTCATACGTCCTTGCTACGTCGCCCGACGCAGTGCAGTTAGGGCCAAAAGTCACAGCGTGCGTTGGCAATCAGTCCATCGCAGGGCGGACTACGATGCGGGCTTCGACACCTCCGGGATGTCCGCGCCTTCCGACGTCTCCGCACTGCCGGGATCGGTGACCGCCTTTGCGGCAGCATCATCGGCGTCATCCGTGGGGTCACCGACGGGGGTGACCTCGCTGTCGGCCGGATCCTCGTCATCGCGGGTGTCGGCGGAGTCGTCTCCGTTCTCGGCGCCGTCACCGTCTTCGCCCTCGGTGTCCGTCGCTGCCGCGTCACCGGGTGTGGCCTCGTCGTCGGGTGCGGTCTCGTCGGCGGGTGGCTCCTCGTCGGCGGTGGTGGTCTCGTCGGCGGGTGTCTCCTCGTCGGCTGCCGTCTCGACCGGCTGCACACCCTGGTCGGGCTCCGTCGGCGCGTCGGCCTGCGGGGCCGGTTCATTGACAATCGCGGGAAGGCCGGTCACCAGTGACGCCAGCTTGCCGGCGGGCGCGGGATCGTTGCGGCTGTATCCGGCGTCGATCGCGGCTTTGAGCTCTGCCTCGCGGGATGCCAGGGACGGAAACAGTCGTACGAGCGGCAACTTCTCGGTGGGTACGAGATAGTGAGTTGTGATGCCGCCCTTGGTATCCAAGTCCACGTCGATGTTCTCTGCAGGCACCGTGGACAGGTCGGCGAACATCACGGGCACGTGGACGAAGATCGAGCCCGCCACGGCGTTGGCGACCGCGAGGAGGTTCCACCACCGATCGGGGAAGTCGGCCATTCCGTCGTACTCCCCGTGACGACGATGATGTCGTACTTGGTCTCGGGTGCGGGTTGGTAGGTGTAGTCGAAGCGCGGGTCGTACCGGGCCTTGTCGATCAGCGACTGCCGGCTGGAGTCGGCGACCACGATGAAGGTGATCTCGTTCTTGCCGGGCGCGTCGGGATCGGCGTCCATCTGGCGCAGGACCTCGTTGACGACGAGGGAGCCGGCGGACAGGCCCACCACGGTCACCTTCTCACCGTTGATCGGCTGACCGTTGGCGTCGGTGCTCAGCCGGCCCCAGGGCCGCGTCGATCTGGGCGTTGAGGTTGGTGATGCCGACGTTGATCGACGCACCGAGGGTGAGGTTGTTACTCCCGGTGTAAGGCGCGGCCTGCGCGGGCCAGTTCACGCTCACCCGTGGCTGGCCCTCGAGCGTTCCGCCGAGCAGTTCAGCCATGACGATGTCGCTGAGCGAGGGCGTCGCGATGCCACCGATCACCAGTGCCGTGCTACTGCTCCACGCGGGCGTCGCCGAGGCGACCGCGACACTCGCCGTGGCGAGGATCGCCCCGCAGGCAACGCCGGCTCTGCGCATGCTGAATCGCATCGGTTCTCCTGGAGATGTCGTCGGGGTGCGGCCGACAGTGCGGCGACAGCAGCAGGATATGAGCCTTGATGACGGCGCGCACAGCAAAATGGTGAATTCGACAGTTCTACGCTTCAGCGAAAGAGTAGATGATGGTCACGTGCGTGATAACTCGCCCCACGCGATGGACGGTGCGCTTCACCCGCGCGTGGCTTAGCAGCGCAGACGTCGTCACAACTTCGTCGGCAACGTCAATAAGTGGCGACCTCCGCCGCGTATCTAACAGCTCAGTGGTTAACTGCTTGATTTCGCGATCCTGGGGCCTGGCACAAGATCAATGCACCGTATGAAGTCGGCGGAGATGACGTTAGTCACGTCGATGCGGCGCCGCGATGGCGACCGGGCAAATTGACGCCAGGGAAAGACCGTTGACGCCAGGGAAAGACCGCGCGTGTGTTCAGCAAAGCGGTCCAAACCGGTCGAGCCGGGTGGCCGATGACGTGGCGTGACGCGATCGCGGGCGGCGATCTCGGTCAAGCTGTACGCGATCGTCGGATCACCGTAGGCCGCCCAGGCCGGCTCAGGGCCGCCGCGGGCCGGCGTTGTCGACGCCGAGCGCCCGGGCCACCTCGGTGGCGACCTGGCCGGCAAGCCTCGAGATCGGCGGACCGCCCGGGGCGTGGACCGCGTTGGAGAGAACCACCACATAGGTGTCCGACGCGGGATCGATCCACAGCGACGTGCCGGTGAAACCCGTGTGGCCGAAACTGCCCACACCGAAGACGGCGCCGCGCGGCACGGAATAACCGGTGTCGATGTCCCAGCCGAGGCCGCGCAGGTTCTGTCCCCGGATGGCGGGATACCGCGGAGCGAGCAATCGGTCGACGGCAAGCGTTGCCGCGGAATGCGTTTGGCGATCCGCGCGCTTGGCATCCTCGAGTTGCCCCGGCGAGTGGCCGGGCTGGGCGGGCGCCGTCATCGCTTGCAGTGTCGCCCGCGAGAGCGGGAACGTACTCTCGCGGCCGGCGAGCCGGTCGAGAAGGGCCTGCGCGAACAGGCCGACGTCGCGCGCGGTGGAGAACACGCCGGCGTGCCCGGCCACGCCACCCATGCGGCGGGCCGTCGGATCGTCGACGACGCCGCGTAAAAGCTGACCGAAGTGTGGATTGGCCGCGGGATCCCCTGCGCTCTCGTCGTCTCGGCGGGTGGGCGCGATGCGCGCCAGCGGCCGGGTGTTGCGCGCCGAGGGACCCTGTGTGGGCAGATATCGGGTGTCACTCATCCCCAACGGCGCGAACACGTGTCGCTGTACGTACCCGTCCTGCGATTCACCGGTGATCCTCTCGATCAAGGCGCCGAGCAGAAGGAAGTTGATGTCGGAGTAATGAAAACGCGCCCCAGGAGCCGATTCCAGCGGCGCCGACAGGGCGCGCCGCAAGCCTTCTGCCTTGTCGGCCCGCGCCAGTCCCCAGGGGTCGTCGAGGTTGACGTCGCCCGGTTCGCCGGAGGTGTGGGTGAGCAACATCCGCAGGGTGACCCGCGCGCGTTGCGGATCGTGCGCCGGGTTGAAGGCGGGCAGATAGGCCTGCACCGGATCGTCGAGGCGCACGGCGTCGCGCTCGCACAGCTGCATGACGGCCGTCGCCGTAGCGAGGACCTTCGTCAGCGACGCGACGTCGAAGACGGTGTCCTCGGTCATCGGCTCGGCGGGCGCCGGTGTTCCGTCGACGCCCGGGTCGCCGGCGAGCGTGCGCGCGCCGTACGCCCTCCGGAACACCACCTGGCCGTCATGACCGACGAGCACCACGGCACCGGGAAGTCGGTGTGCGGCGACCGCGCCGTTGACGAGTGCGGAGACCGCGGGCATGTCGGGGGTGGGGCGGCTGGGCTCCGGGTGGGCGGGCGCCGTGTGCGGAGCACGGATGGCCGCAGCGCGGGCTTCCATCCCCGGCGCCGACGGCGCCGCGAGCGTGATCACCGCGGTGCCCAGCACGACCGCCACCCGCGCCGTGCGGGTGGCGCGGAAGACAGGAGAACCGGAAGGCACCTCATCGAGAGTGCCAACGCAGACGCGCGGGGGCAACAACGCCTACCATCGCCGGGGTGATGATCTCGCGTCGGCAGGCTCTCCGACTCGCCGCTGCGACGCCACTGCTGCTGACCGTGCCCGTCTCAGTCGCGCCGAGTGCGGCGGCCGAACCCTCTCAGCTGATCGACTTCACCGAGCGGTTGGTCTCGCCGGATCAGATCAAGGCAGCCGGCTATGCGGGGGCGCTGGTGTACGTCTCGGAAGTGCGGCCGGGCGCCGGCTTCGACTTCAAGCCGGTGACGCGGGAGTACGCGGATACGATGCGGGCGGCCGGCCTGCACGTCGTCAGCTGTTACCAGTACGGCAAGCCCGGGTGGCCCACTCCGTCAGATTTCACCCGCGGGTACGCGGGCGGAGTGGCCGATGCGCAGACCGCTCTGCATCTGCACGGCGCCGCGGGCGGACCCGACACAGCGCCGATCTTCTTCAGCGTCGACGAGGACATCGACTCTGATGCTTGGAGAACACTTGCGGTGGAATGGTTTCGGGGGATCGGATCGGTGTTGGGCGTTGAACGCACCGGAATCTACGGCCACGCGCTGGCGTGCGGATGGGCGATCGGCGACGGGGTCATCGGGCACTCGACGACTCCGGGTCACCGGTGGGCGTGGCAGACCAAGGCGTGGTCCCAGGGCGCGCGCGAACCGGCCGCGGTGCTCTACCAGAGTGCCGTCAACACCGCGTCGACACCGGGCCCGCTGATCGGGGACATCCATGTGGACACCGACGACATCCTCGCCGCCGACTTCGGACAGTGGGACCTGACGCGGTAGCCGGCGGGGTCCGACGCGTGGATGTCACGTGCCGGAGGCCACCTCGACATGGACGACCTCCGCCAGTCCGCTGACACGCAAGGTCGTCTTCAACAGCGACGGGGCGATGATCGTGGTGACGCGGTCGGCTGACGCATAGAGCGCATTGATCGCGGCGCTGTCGAGGTACGTCACCCCGGCCAGGTCGACGAGCAACCGGACGGAGCGTCGTGTCGCCTCGGCGACGGCGTCGGTGAGAGCCCGCTTGAACGCGGCGATATTGCTCAGGTCGATCTCGCCTGCCGTGGTGAAGCGCAGGCATTCGTTGTCGGCAGCGATGTCGACGGTCAGCGACGTGGCCATCAGAGGATCCTCGCGGTGAGATGAACGGTGGTTCCGGAAGCGCCGTGGTCGAGGGTGACATCGTCCATCAACAGGCGCATCAAGGCGACGCCTCGGCCACGGACCGGATCGGGCACAGACGATGGCACTTTCCACACACCGCTGTCGGTGACGGTCACATGCACCCTGTCGGCCGAGACGGCCGCATGCAACTGCACGCCGCCCTCAGGGCGGTCACGGTGCCCGTGCTCGATAGCGTTCGCGACGGCCTCCCCGGTGGCGACGAGCAGGTCGACGATTTGATTCTGGCCGACTCCGACCTGCCGCAACCAGTCCCGCAACGCGGTGCGGGCGCCGGCGAGCTGGGCGGGGTGGGCGGGAAACGTCCGTTCCAGCGGTGCCGGCGGCTTGCAGAGCAACAGCACGACGTCGTCGTGGTACCCACCCTCGGGTGCCAGACCCGACATCATGACGTCGACCAGGTCCTCGAGGGCCGAATCGCGGTGCTCGGCAAGCATGCCGACTGCCCGAGAGATGCCGTCGTCCAGAGTGTTTCCGCGACGTTCGACCAGACCGTCGGTGTAGAGCATCAACGTCGCGCCGGCGGGCACCGTGATCCGGGATTCGGGGCGATGGTGGCCCGTGCGAATTCCCAGGGCGATGGTGTGGCCCCCCTCGAGGATGTCGGCCGTTCCGTCGGAGAACACCAGGATGGGCGGCGGATGCCCCGCGCTGGAGTACACGAGTTCGCCCGTACCCGTTTCGAGGATCGCGCACACCGCGGTGGTGCACTGCGCGCCGGGCAGCCGCGCCGCGAACCGGTCGAGCCGAGACAGCGCGGCAGCCGGACTGGGATTGTCGAACAACAGCGCGCGGCAGGCGCTGCGCACCTGACCCATCACCGTGGCCGCCGTCAGACCATGCCCGACGCAGTCGCCGACGATCATGGCGATGCGTCCGTCTTCGAGATCGACGACGTCGTACCAATCCCCGCCGACCTGCAGAGGGGGGCTGGCGGCCTGATAACGGGCGAAGAATCCGCGCGGCAGGTCGTCGGGGCCCAGGATGGCGTGCTGCAGCGCCAGCGCGGTCTCCCGCTGCTGGTCGACTTGGTGGACGTGTTGCAGACCCTGGCTGAGCCGCCCCGCGAGCACGGTGAGCAACGTCTGGTCCTCGAGGGTGAAGGGCCGCTGGCCGGCGAGCTCGATCCATACGACGAGCACTCCGTCGGGATGCTGCATCGCCACCGCGGCGACCCCGGGCTTCGTGGTCACAGGGGCGAGAAGGTCACCGTCCCGGACGGAGCTGAGCTCGCGCTGCATGTCGGACGTCAGGTCATCCCATCGGAGGGGCCCGGCATCGCAGACCACGGTGGGCACGGCGTCGGCACCGGCGCGCTGATCGGCGAACGTTACGGCCAGCACCCGGCGCGCACGCCAGAGTCGGCGCAACTCGTCGACGGCGGCCTTCAGCGCATCGTCGACCGTGTCGGCCTGGGCGAGTTCGCGATTGAGCGCGTGCTCGCGACTGGCCGCCAGCGCCAGCGCGATCGCCGCGTGCCGGGCGAAATCGCTGACCAGCTCGAGGTAGTCGTTGTCGAAGCGCGGTTGGTGGGGGCGGCGTGCGACCGCGATCACGCCGAGCACGGTGCCGTCGGCGATCAGCGGCATGACGATCGCCGAGCGATCCCCGACATCGGTGAAACCTTCGATCGGGTATTGGAACGAGTCGGTGATCAGTGGCAGGCCCCGGCGCGCCACGCCGCCAGTGGTGGACCCGTCCATCGGCACCTGGCGTCCGATCACCTCGGAGGCGTACCGTCCCGCCGTCGCGGCGACCACCAGGGTCGCCACCTGATCGGCGGGCAGGTCGGGCTCCTTCGGGACCAGCAGGATGGCCTGTTCGGCGTCGGCCAGTTCCAGAGCCAGGCTGACGATCAGCTGTAAAGGGCCGGTCTGCGGATCGCTGGACAGCAGCGCGGTGGTGATCTCACGACTGGCCTTCGTCCATTTCGCCGCTTCCCGCTCCCGCTCGAACAAACGCGCGTTGTCGATCGCCGCCGCGGCCGCTGTCGCCAACGCCCGCACTGCATCCTCCTGGACGACGGAGAACGTCCGGTCCGGCCGGTCATCAAACAAGTACAGCGCGCCGAAGTCATTGCCGCGCACCATGATCGGCACCGCGAGCACGGCACGGACCGGCAGCCCGTCGAGCCACAGTCGCGTATCGAGCTGCTGGACAGACAGCCCGCCGAGCCGCACACCCTCGCCGACCGGCAGCAGGGCGACCAACTGGCGCGCGGTGTCCTCGTCGATCCCCTGGCACACGAAAGTCGTCAAGGCTCCGTCTGCCTCCTTGACCCCCAGCGCTCCGGAGCGGGCGGCGCTGAGTTCCATCGCGGCACTGACGATGCGGCGCAGGGTCACGCTCAGGTCCAGGTCGGACCCGATGCCGACGATGACCCGCACGAGCCGTGCGGCGTCGTCGCGTGCTGCGAGCAGTTCGGCTTCCCGACTGGCGCTCACCGGTCACCGCTCGTGGACTTCCCGCCCCTCACCGAGGCAGCGGTACCCCCGCTCGTGCGCCGAAAAACATCGAGTCGATTATCTGCCGCGTCAACATAGTCCGGATTGACGGGCGACGTCTTCCGATGCGTTCCCTCGATGTGGGATTACTGACCAGGGAGGTACTGCGCGTCGCTGACCTGTTCCATCCAGTCGACCGGCCGACCGTCGACGAAACCCTGGATGGCGATATGCGTCATCGCCGTCTCTGCCGTCGCGCCGTGCCAGTGCTTGACTCCGGGGTCGGTCCAGATGACGTCGCCGGCAGAGATGTCCTGACGCGGCCACCCCATTCCTGAACCCAGCCCGAGCCGGATGTGACGATGAGGGTCTGTCCGGCCGGATGGGTGTGCCAGGCGGTGCGTGCGCACGGGGTGAACGAGACCTCGGCGGAGCTGACGGTCCGGCTGCCATTCGGTTCGAAGAGGAGCTTGACCGAGACGTCACCGGTGAACGTGGTCTCCGGGCCTGACACGGCCGGGCGTTCGTCGTTCCGTGAGATCTGCACTCCGGCGCCGTCGGCGCTCGACGGGCTCGCCTTCCAGAGGCCCAGGGGCACAGCGGCGGTCACCAGGACTGCCAGAGACATCGTCTTCTTCATCGGGTGTCCTGTCTGTCGATGGTGACGGTGCAGGCGGAAGGTCATGGGGCCATGGTCGATTCGGGCGTGATCGCCGTGCTTGCCCACGACGCCAACAGATCCAGTGCGTTTGCAGTCGGCGACGCCGGCTCGGCGGTGTAGATCGTCATGGTGAGACCGGGGTCGGCGACCATCTCGACCCCCTCGTAGGCCAGCTCCAGATTCCCGACGACGGTGTGGTGGAAGTGTTTCACGCCCGAACCGTGCAGGCGGACGTCGTGAGAACTCCAGCGGCGGCGGAAATCCGCACTACGGGTCGATAATTCGCCGACCAGGTCGTGCATGTCCTTGTCGTACGGATCCCGCCCCGCCTCGGTGCGCAGGATCGCCACGCAGGTGTCCGCAGCGGTGTCCCAATCGGAGTAGAAGCGCCGGGCGTCGTCGTCGAAGAACGTGTAGCGGGCGAAGTTGGGCACCTTGCCCGGCTCTCGCTCGTACAGCGACGAATGCATGGCGCGGCCGAGGTGATTGGTGGCGAGCAGGTCCATTCGGCCGTTGCGGATGATCGCCGGCGGCCGGATCCCGTCGAGCACCCATTGCAGTGCGGGGCGTGGGGTCCACCGCGTCCCTGGCCGGCGCCGCGGTCGCATGCCGGCGCTCGTGCCGTCCGCAGCGTGGGCGAGGTGGAACAGGTGCGCGCGTTCGGCGTCGTCGAGGTGCAGTGCACGGGCGAGTGCGTCGAGCACCGACGGCGAGACTCCGCCCAGTGCGCCGCGTTCCAGCTTCGCGTAGTACTCGATGCTGACGCCGGCCAGCGACGCGACCTCCCCGCGCCGCAGCCCGGGGACCCGGCGTTGGCCGACCACGGGGAGGCCGGCCTGTTGCGGCGTGATCTTCGCCCTGCGCGAGGTCAGGAACTCACGCACCTCGGCTCGGTTGTCCATGCCTTCGACGGTACGTCCGCAACGGCCGGCCAGGGATGCCCTCCGAGTACACCTCTCGACAGTGACTCCCCCGCCGGACCCCACGGGCGTTACCTGGTATCAACCAGCGAAAGGAGTCCCCATGCTCGCCACCGTCATGTACGCCCCCGGCGACGTCAGGGTCGAAGACCGGCCCGATCCGACCATCCAGAAACCCACCGATGCCGTGATCCGGCTGTCTGCCACCTGCATCTGCGGGTCCGACCTGTGGCCCTACCGCGGCGCCGACGCTGTCGACGAGCCCATCCCGATGGGCCACGAGTACGTCGGCATCGTCGAAGAGGTCGGCTCGGACGTCACCAGCATCGCGCCCGGCCAGTTCGTCGTCGGCTCATTCTTCGCGTCGGACAACACCTGCGAGATCTGCCGGGCCGGCTACCAGACGTCCTGTGTCAACCGCGAGATCCTCGGCACCGGCGGCGGCGCACAGGCACAGCGGATGCGCGTACCGCTGGCCGACGGCACGCTCGTCGCCACACCCGGCGTGCCCGGAGACGACCTCGTCCCCGACTTCCTCGCCGCCTCCGACGTCCTGGGCACCGGCTGGTTCGGCGCGGTCGCCGCCGAGGCCGGCCCCGGCAAGACCGTGGCCGTCGTCGGCGACGGCGCGGTGGGCCTGTGCGCCGTGCTGGCCGCCCGGGAACTCGGCGCCGAACGCATCATCGCGATGAGCCGCCATGACGCCCGGCAGCAGTTGGCCCGCGAGTTCGGCGCCACCGACATCGTCACCGAACGGGGCGATGCGGGCGTCGAGCGGATCAAGGAACTCACCCACGGCTTGGGTGCCCACAGTGTCATCGAGGCGGTCGGAACGCAGGAAGCGATGATGCAGGCGATCCGCTCCACCCGGCCCGGCGGACACGTCGGCTACGTCGGGGTCAGCCACGATGTCACGCTGCCCGGTGAGGAGCTGTTCATGTCCCACGTCCACCTGCACGGCGGACCGGCTCCGGTGCGCCGCTTCCTGCCCGACCTGATCGAGCGCATCTGGCAGCGGACGATCAACCCCGGCAGGGTGTTCGACCTCGAACTCCCCCTCGGCGACGCCGCCGCCGGCTACCGCGCCATGGACACCCGGGCAGCGACGAAGGTGCTGCTGCGACCATGAACAACCTGTTACGCCGCGTGCTCGGCGCCACCGCGGTCGCAGTCAGCATCTGCTCGCTCACGAGTTGCACCACGTCGGCCGGCGAGGCACCGCGAAGCGACTCCGCCGCAGTCGATGTGTGGGACAAGACGTTCCCCAAGAGTGACGCGGTGGACAGCGAGAAGGTGCGCTTCGACAACCGCCTCGGCATCACGCTGATCGGCGACCTGTACGTTCCGAAGAACATCGACCGCTCGGCGACCCACCCGGCGATCATCGTCGGCCACCCCTACGGGGGCGTCAAGGAACAGTCGTCGGGGCTGTACGCCCAGCAGATGGCCGAACGGGGTTTCGTCACACTGGCGTTCGACGCGTCCTACGGCGGCGAGAGCGGCGGATCGCCGCGCAACATCGCCTCCCCAGAGGCGTTCACCGAGGATTTCAGCGCTGCCGTCGACTACCTCGGAACGCATGCGTTGGTCGACCGGAACCGGATCGGCGTCATCGGGGTCTGCGGTAGCGGCAGCTTCTCGCTCAGCGCCGCCGCTGTCGACCCGCGCATCCGCGCTTTGGCCACGGTCAGCATGTACGACATGGGCCGAGCCATGCGGCAGGGCCCGGCCGACAGCGTGCCGGAGGATCAGCGCCGGCAGAATCTCGCCGCCGCGGCCGAGCAGCGCTGGGCCGAGCTCGACGGTGCGGAGCGGCAGATGGTGCCGGGCACCCCGGTCGAACTCACCGACCAGTCCTCTGCGATCGACCGGGAGTTCTACGACTACTACCGCACTCCGCGAGGCGAACATCCGCGCTCGACAACGGCGTTCACGTTCACCAGCACGGCGCCGATGAACGGCTACTACCCGTTCGCGCAGATCGCGGCCATCTCCCCGCGACCTCTGCTGTTCAT
Organism: Mycolicibacterium psychrotolerans; assembly: GCF_010729305.1. Classification (NCBI taxonomy): domain Bacteria; kingdom Bacillati; phylum Actinomycetota; class Actinomycetes; order Mycobacteriales; family Mycobacteriaceae; genus Mycobacterium; species Mycolicibacterium psychrotolerans. The sequence continues at coordinate 4,984,215 of NZ_AP022574.1, forward strand.
CGCCGGCGAGAACGCGCACTCGCGGTACTTCAGTGAGGACGCCTTCGCCCGGGCTGCGGAGCCCAAGGAACTCGTCATCGTGCCCGGCGCCGGTCACGTCGACCTCTACGACCGCACGGAGTTGATCCCGTTCGACACGCTGACGAGGTTCTTCGACCAGAACCTGCGGTGACCGACGGCGCTATGGTGTCCCGATGACGGTCGACCTCGCCACGGCACTGCGCATGATCGCCGCCGCGCACGCCGAGGCCGAACGCCGGTCGATACAGGTTTCAGCCGCAGTGGTGGACGCCGGCGGCAACCTGGTGGCGTTCGGCCGGATGGACGGCGCGGAGATCGCCGGACCGGTTCTGGCAGTGGACAAGGCGTACACCGCGGTCGCCAACCGCATCGCCACCTCCGAACTCGCCAGACTGGCAGCGCCGGGCGGAGAACTCTTCGGGCTGCATGCCAACGGCGGCGGTCGGTTCGTCATCTTCGGTGGCGGCGTGCCTGTCAGGGTCGAGGGAACCGTCATCGGCGGAGTCGGGGTCAGCGGCGCGAGCGCCGCCGACGACGAAGCCTGCGCTGTGGCGGCGTTGAAGTGTGTCGGCTGAGCAGTGCGGGTACAGCGATCCCATCGCTCACCGACCGAGAGGACAGCCCGATGTCGCCGTTGTCAGATTCCGCCAAGGAGATGCTCGCCAAGGCCAACCCCGCGGTGATCAGTACGGTGCGCTCCGACGGCCAACCGGTCTCAGCCGCGACGTGGTACCTGCTGCGGGACGACCAGATCCTGGTCAACATGGATCGCGCACGGGTACGTCTCAAGCACCTGGAGAAGGACCCTCGGATCTCGCTGACCGTTCTCGATGACGGGGACTGGTATACCCACGTCACGGTGATCGGCCGTGTGGTGCGCATGTACGACGACGAGGGCCTGGCCGACATCGACGCGTTGTCGCGGCAATACACCGGCCGGGAGTACCCGCAGCGGGACAGGCCGCGCGTCAGTGCGGTGATCGAGGTCGATCGCGTCCACGGCTGGGGATCGCAGAAGAACAACGACCAGCCCGACGGCCGCGAGTAGATCGCTGGCACCGGGTGTCATGGACGCTGGCGGAATTCATCCCACTCACCGATCGCCGCCAACCGTCGCCGCTGCTGCGCCGCGGCACCCGCGTCGAGCGCCCGGCCCCGCCGCTCGAGATCATCGCTGACGCGTTCGCGATGGTCGGCGGGATTGCGGTCGTCGTACTTGAACTTGGCGTCGATGCCGACGATCGTCAGCCTGACGCCGCGGATGCCGCTCAGCATGCGGCCGTACGGCGGTTCGTCGACGGCCACCTCTGCGTGTCGCCCCTCGGGCTGGAAGTCGGCCAGTTGGGCGTTCAAGATCCCGGCCTTCCCTTCCGGATCGTCGACGATCGTTGGCCGGCAGACGAACTGGACGCTCGCGTAGTAGCTCGTCGGCACGCCGTCCTCATCGGGGCCGCCCGCCTTGGCGCGCCAGTAGGTCGGGATGTAGGCGTAGTCACCGATCACCGCGAGGCGGACCTCGGCAGCGGCTTCGAGGTGCCGCCAGACCGGGTTGGGCCGCGCCAGGTGAACGAGCAACTCATCACCGGCGACGGTGAAATGCGTCGGTATCAGTACGGGCGCCTGCGACGGGTCGACGTTGTTGACGGCGAGGACCCCGAAGCGGTCCGTCGTGGTGAGCCATTCCTGCCATTCGGTGGCGTCCAGCGACGCGTCCCACGGGTGTATCAGCATGGTCGATCTTTCTGCGGGTCGGAGGGCCGGGTGAGGAGACGCCGCACGGTGGTGACGGCCGGACCGAGTCGATGCAGGTGCTCGTCGAGTTCGTCGACGGCGGCGTGGAGTTCGCGGTCGGTCATCGGGTGCAGGGCGTCGAAGATGAACAACGCCGTCGTGGTGTGTTCGCTCAACTGCGTGCGGCGGGCCTGCCGCCAGTTCCAGCGCCGGCACGTCACGCCGACGTCATCGCACCACACCACCTCTCCCACCTCGGGGTGCTCGACGACGTCGGCGCCGTCGGCGACGGTGTCGAACGGTTCCCCACCGGTTGCCCGGATCAGTCGGGGCGGCCCGGTGTAGCGGGAAAGGTCCTCTCCCCCAACGGGAAGCTGATGCTTGACCGACACGGCGTTGTAGATGTCGGTCAGGCGGTTCACCCGGGGAAGCCCGGTGGCCACGCGACGGGTCAGTGCCTCCACGCTGGTGCGGGTTCGCTGCGGCTTGGCGCCGAACGCGCGGAACGCGTCCCGCCACGCCGCGATGTGCGCGATGTCCTCCACTGGCCGGTCGCCGAGCCGCTCGCGCGCAACCGATTCCGCCTCCTTCAGCAGCGTCTCGCTGATCTCGTCACTCGGACCGGGTGGCAAGCCTCCGGCGGCGATCATCACCGCCCGGTAGTCCGGACGCAGATCGAACACGGCGTCCTCGACGTGCGCGCCCTCCACTGCCTCGGTGAGCATCGAATCCTCAGCCACGATGCGCGTCCCCAGAAGCGTTCCCGACGCCCGGTTCGAAGACGGTGAGGACGAACCTCGCGATCTCCGTTCCGGTGTTGACGTAGCCGTGATCGACGTCGCCGGGAAAGGCGATCGCGTCGCCGGTGTCGAGCACCGTCGCCTGTCCCTGCACCTCGACGGCGATCGGTCCGTCAATCACGGTGAGGAGTTCCTGGGTTCCGGCGACATGCGCCTCGCTGGTGTGGCGGTCACCGGGGCCGAGCGTCCAGTCCCACATCTCGACCACGTGGGGTGGCGATGTCCCGGCGACCAGGACGCCGCGTCCGCCGTGGGTCCCTGTCCACAGTCGCGCTCCGTCGCCGCGGCGGGTCACCTTCACCGCCTTGGACTCCGGCGGTTCCACGAGTGCCGGCAATCCCACCCCGAGCGCGTCGCTGAGCCGAAGAAGTGTTCCCACACTGGGATTCACCGCGCCCTGCTCCACACTGACGACCATGCGCCGGCTCACCGATGCGGCACCGGCGAGCTGATCCAGCGTCCACCCACGCCGTTGCCGCTCCTGCCGGACCCGCGCACCGATCGCCGTCGCGAGCTTCGCAGCCACCTCATCCACGCAGTGCAGCATAGCGCACTGAAAGTGCAGTGAATTTGGCTGACATAAAGTCGGTCACCGCACCGGATATGTCCGGCCGTCACCAGTGACCATGACTTTCGGCTCTTGCTCGGTCGGCGGCGCGCAGGGTCGACTTGGGGAGGGCCGGTCTCTGGGGAGGTAGTCGATGGTCGTCACGATCGGTTCGTGGGGTGATCGGCAATGTCTGTAGAGGTAGAGCCGGCCGATCTCGGACTGACGGAGGAGCAGGCGGCTCGCCGATTGGCCGCGGACGGGCCGAATGAGCTGCCGACCGCGATGCGTCGCAGCATCGTTCGCGAAGCTTGGGATGTCATACGTCAGCCGATGCTGTTGCTGCTCCTCGCTGCAGGCGGGGTCAACTTCCTGCTTGCCGAACCTCTTGACGGTGCGTTGCTGATGGCGTTCGTCGTCGTGGTCGTCGCCATCTCGATCTACCAGGAGCACAAGACAGGGAAGGCGCTGGAGGCACTGCGCGATCTGTCGTCACCGCGAGCGCTGGTCGTGCGCGACGGAATGCAGAAGCGCGTCGCCGGGAAAGATGTGGTGCGCGGCGACCTGCTGATGTTGGCCGAAGGCGACCGGGTACCGGCAGACGCCGTCTTGGTGGACTGCGCGAGCTTCTCCGTGGACGAGTCGGCGCTGACCGGAGAGTCCGTACCCGTGCGGAAGGTCGCGATCGAGCGTTCCGAGAGGGGCGCGGCGATGGGCCGGCCCGGCGGTGATGCGACGCCGTGGGTGTTCTCGGGCACGCTCGTCGTCAAAGGACACGGCGTCGCGGTCGCCAAGGGCACCGGCGCCGAAACCGAACTGGGAAAAATCGGTGCGGCACTGCGAACCATCGAACCCGAGCGAACTGCACTGCAACGCGAAATCGACCGACTGGTGGGCATTCTCGCCGCCCTCGGGGTCGCCGCCGCAGTCGCCGTCGTCATCGTCTACGGGCTCACTCGCGGCAACTGGCTTGCCGGCACGCTCGCCGGTATCGCGACCGCGATGGCACTGCTACCTGAAGAGTTCCCGGTGGTGCTGACGGTCTTCATGGCCGTCGGCGCCTGGCGTATGTCGAAGAAGAACGTCCTCACCCGCCGCCCTCCGGTCATCGAGACACTCGGATCGGCCACGGTGCTGTGCGTGGACAAGACCGGAACGTTGACGTTGAACACGATGACGGTGCGCACTCTGATCGTCGACGGTCAGACCCATACATGTGACGCGGGACCGCTGCCCGAGAAGTTCCACACGATTGCGGAAATGTCGGTTCTCGCCTCGCCGGTCGACCCCTTCGACCCGATGGACAAGGCGTTCAGGGAGCTGGGCGACATATACCTCTCGGGCACGACACATCTGCACGAGAACTGGCGACTCGTACGCGAATACCCGTTGTCAGAAAAGTTGTTGGCCCTCTCGCACGTGTGGCGCTCGCCCGACGGTGGCCACTACGTCATCGCCGCCAAGGGCGCCCCCGAAGCCATCGCAGACCTCTGTCACCTCGACGCCGCGCGGCTCGCCGCGCTTACCGAGCAGGTGGAGGCGGCGACCGCCGACGGTTATCGGGTTCTGGCGGTGGCGTGCGCGCGGTTCGACAGCGCAAGAGCCCTCCCCGAAGGACCCCACGACTTCGATTTCGACCTGCTGGGCCTGGTCGGCCTGCAGGATCCGATCAGACCCGGTGTCGCCGAAGCCGTTGCGGAGTGCCGCAGGGCGAAGATCCGGACGATCATGATCACCGGAGACTATCCCGGCACGGCACTGGCGATCGCGCGCGACATCGGTCTCGACCACACCGCCGGCTGCATCACCGGCCGTGAACTCGAAAAGCTCTCGGAGGACGAGTTGGCCGACCGCGTTCGCTCGGTCAGTGTGTTCGCACGGATGGTGCCCGAGCAGAAACTCCAACTGGTGAGGGCGCTGCAGTCCAACGGCGAGGTGGTCGGGATGACCGGCGACGGGGTCAACGACGCTCCAGCGCTGCGGGCGGCCGACATCGGCATCGCGATGGGTGCGCACGGCACTGATGTGGCACGCGAATCGGCCGCGTTGGTGATCACCGACGACGATTTCAGTTCGATCGTGGGCGGGGTGCGCCAAGGGCGCGGCATCTTCGACAACCTTCGCAAAGCGATGGCCTACGTGATCGCCGTGCACCTGCCGATCGTCGGTATGTCACTGATCCCGCTGTTCGTCACCGACTGGCCGCTGGTCCTGCTGCCCGTCCAGATCGCCTTTCTCGAGCTGATCATCGACCCCGCCTGTTCGGTGGTCTTCGAGGCCGAGCAGATCGATCCGAAGATCATGGACGTGCCGCCACGTGACCCGAAGGCGCCGTTGCTCAGCGCAAGAGTTCTCGGAATCGCTGCACTGCAGGGGTTTTCGCTCCTCATCGCCACCGCAGGGGTGTACATGTGGGCTGTGCTCACCGAAAGGCCCGACTCGGTGACGCGCTCGGTGACCTTCGCCGCGCTCGTCGTGGGGAATCTGGCACTGATCCTGGTGAATCGATCCTGGCGGCTGCCCGTGTGGCAGACGTTCCGGGAACGTCGCAACCCGACGCTGAAGTGGATTCTCGGCGGGGCCGCACTGCTGCTGGTGGCGACGTTGACGATCCCGGCGCTGCGGGGCCTGTTCAATTTCGGGGCGCTCACGGCGACCGAGTGGTGCATTGCGGTCGGCGCCGGAATTGTCGCGGTCGCCTGGTTCGAGATCTACAAGATCACGGTTGCCCGGCCCTCCGCACAGTCCGTCGCCGCGGCGGGGACGCGGTGACGCCGGAGCGGTCCCGATCTGGCGGCATCTCGGTGGGGCTGCAGATCGGATCGCACGAGCCCTCCGCTGACAGGGAAAGGTGATGGCCTGGCAGGAGATTCAACCGTTCCTGGTGGCGCTCGCCGTCGGGTTGCTCCTCGGCCTGGAACGCGAACGCAGCCACAGCCGCAAGCTTCCCGCCGGGTCGCGTTCCTTTGCGCTCCTGGCGTTGGTCGGTGCGGTCGCGGCCAGTATCGACCCCTGGGCCGTGACATTGGGACTGGCAGGCGTCAGCGCGTTGATGACCGTCGCGTACTTCCGCGTGAGCGGCGACGACCCGGGAACGACCACAGCGCTCGCCGCGCTGACCGCCTACGTGCTCGGCGCACTCGCCTTCAGCCGTCCGGTCCTCGCTGTGGCACTCGCCGTGATCGTGGCGGGTCTGCTCGTGTCGAAGACGCGAATACATCGCTTCGCACGCGACATCGTGAGCGAGGTCGAATTAGAGGACGCGATCAAGTTCTTGGCGGTGGCATTCGTGATCCTGCCGCTGCTTCCGGATCGGGCGCTCGGACCATACGGTGTGCTCAATCCGGCGAAAGTGTGGCTACTCGTCGTACTGCTCACCGGTATCGGCTGGCTCGGTTACATCGGTGTCCGCGCGCTCGGTCCCGAGCGAGGCCTGCTGATCACCGGCCTGGCCGGAGGGTTCATCTCCGCCACCGCGACCACCGCGTCGATGGGCCGACTCAGCCGGACCACCGGCAGCGTGCGGGCCCCGTTGGCGAGTGCGCTTCTGGCGAGCCTGGCCACTTTCGTGCAGTTGCTCATCGTGATCGGCCTCATCGACATCGACGTACTGCGTCGCCTGTGGTTACCGGTAGCGGCCGCAGCGATCGTGCTCATCGGTGTTGCCGCGTTCGTCTATTGGCGTGCCGGTCGTGATGGAGACGGGACCGCGGACGGCGCCTGCGGAATCGGCGCGCCCGCAAGCCGACCGTTCGCTCTGCGGCCCGCCCTCATCCTCGCCGCGGTACTGACGTTCGCACTGCTTCTCGGCCGTTGGGGAGGCGATGTCCTCGGTCCCCAGGGCACCATCCTTGCCGCGTTCGCCGCGGGCCTCGCCGACGCGCACGCCGGAGCGGTGGCTGCGGCCAGCCTCGCCGCCAGGGGCGACGTCACCGCCGACACCGCGCTCCTCGCGATCGCGGCCGCGCTCGGTTCGAACCTGCTCGTCAAGACGATCCTGGCCTTCGTCGCCGGTGGGCGGCGATTCGGGCTTCGGTTCATTGCCGGAATGGCACCGCCCGCGGTCGTTTTCGGCCTCGTGCTGACCGCGGCCATCTCGATGCACTAGTCGGCGGGGGCGAGCCGTCGACGCATGCTCACCGGTGCTCCCGCAGCAGGGCCGCCCGGCGCCGGTACTCGTCCTCGTCGATCTCACCTCTGGCGAAACGTTCTGCGAGGAGATCCTCGGCGGACGACTTCGGGTAGCCATGTGATCGCCCGGCGCTCTGGCGAGGGCCGCCGAGGAACCGGATCGCGAGTACGATGCCGGCGATCACGAGCGCCCAGACCAGCACCATCATGATCGACATCAGAGCCCAGCCGCCCCAGCCCCACATCCATCCGTCTCCGTACATCATCGCGACAGTCCTTTCCGGCCGCGAGGTCCGGCAACGTCATGGCCTTCGGTCAGGATGCGCCCAGCAGGCGCGCAAATGTAGAGCAGATGGTCCCTTGCACAGCTGTTGGTGCCGCACTGGGGAGCGGCGGCGCATGACGAAGCGATCTCAGTCAGGCCGAGATCTGGTGTCGGACAGTCCACCGTTCGGCACAGAGCTGACACCATCGACCTGTGAGAGCCACGGCAGCGACGAAGACCGATGGTGGGCTTGCGGTCCGCCTCGCTGCGCTTGCTTCACTCGGTGCAGCGGTCATTCACGGTGCCGTGGTCCCCAATCACTGGCAGGAGTGGGTTCCGGCGGGGTTGTTCTTCGTCACGATCGCGGTGCTGCAACTGATCTGGGCCTACGCGGTGATCAGTCGCGCGACGGCGCCGGTTCTGGCCGCCGGGATCATGATCAACCTCGCAGTGGTTGCGTTGTGGGCGCTGACCAGGACAGCCGGAGCGCCGTTCGGGCCCCACGCCGGAGTGGCCGAAGTGGTCCAGGCTGCGGACCTGTGCGCGGCGCTGCTAGAGATCTACGTCGTGATGGGCGCCGGCTGGGCGTGGTATCGCAGTCACCGGGGGGACCTGATTCCCGGGTACGCGAACGCACTGATCCTGTTCGGCGCTGTCGCGGTCGTCACGCTGGCCTCCACCGCCGGGGTGGTGTCGGGGTTGCGGCACGGCCACCATGCGCCCCCGATGGCAGAGCCGGGTCACCACCGGCCGAACGCGGGGCACACGGATGCGCACCACGCACACACTCCCGAACCGCAGACTGCGGACGCCCCGGCCGTGCCCTTCTCACCCGAACCTGTCGCTGTCCCTGTCGCGCCGCCGGAGCCGTCGCACGACGGGCACAGTGATCATGACCACGCCGACTGACCTCTAACGCTGCAAAATGGCGCGGGTACTGGCCTCCGGTCTCAGATCGAGCCGACGCAGCAGCTGCGCGTTGAGCGCGACGACCACGGTCGACAGCGACATCAGAACCGCACCGACCGACATGGGCAGGACGAAGCCGATCGGCGCCAGGACACCGGCGGCCAGCGGCACCGAGATCAGGTTGTATCCCGCACCCCACCACAGGTTCTGCTTCATCTTGCGATAGGTGGCGCGCGACAGTTCGATCACCGACAGCACCGAGCGCGGATCGGAACTGGCCAGAATGACACCCGCCGAGGCGATCGCGACGTCGGTTCCGGCGCCGATCGCGATGCCGACGTCTGCCTGCGCCAGCGCCGGCGCGTCGTTGACACCGTCACCGACCATGGCGACCTTCTTGCCTTCATGTTGGAGCCCAGCCACTTTCGCCGCCTTGTCTTCCGGGCGCACCCCGGCGAAGACACGGTCGATCCCGAGTTCCCGGCCCACCGCATTGGCGACCGCTTCGGCGTCACCGGTGATCATGACCACCTCGATGCCGAGTTCATGCAAGGCATCGACGGCTTCGCGGGATTCGTGGCGGATCTCGTCGGCCAGGCGCAGACCGCCGACCACGGTGCCGTCCCGAACGACGTGCAGGATGATCGCGCCCTCGTCGCGCCAACCGGCGGCGGCGCCGACTTCGCGGGCACCGACCTCCTCGAGCAGGCGCGGCCCGCCCACCTGGATCTGGTGGCCGTCGACCTCGGCGGTGACACCGACCGCCGGTGAGGAGGTGAACCCGCTCGCGCGCGCCACGGAAAGTCCGCGCGCCTGCGCAGCGCGCACGATGGCCCGTGCCAGAGGGTGTTCGCTGTCGGCTTCTGCCGCGGCCGCCAGTGCAAGGACGGCGTCCTCGGTCAGATCGCCGACGGCGTCGATCGCGGTGACCGTCGGTTCACCCTTGGTGAGGGTGCCCGTCTTGTCGAACAGCACGGCGTCCACGGTGCGCATGCTCTCGAGGGCGAGCCGGTCTTTGATCAGAACGCCGCCCCGAGCGGCGCGTTCGGTGGCGATGGAGACCACCAGCGGGATCGCCAAGCCGAGGGCGTGGGGGCACGCGATGACGAGCACGGTGATCGCGCGCACGACCGCCGCGTCAGGCTCCCCGACCGATGTCCACACCATCGCGGTGACGGCCGCGGTGATCAGGGCGAACCAGAACAGCCAGCCCGCAGCACGGTCGGCGAGACGCTGAGCGCGTGACGAGGAGTTCTGCGCTTCGGTGACCAGGCGTTGAATCCCGGCCAGGGTGGTGTCGTCGCCGGTCGCGGTCACCTCGACCCGTAACCCCGAGTCGGTGGCCACGGTTCCCGCCGTGACCGCGTCCCCGACGGCGCGGGCGACCGTCCGCGATTCGCCGGTCACCATCGATTCGTCCATGGCGGCACGGCCGTCGACGATCGTGCCGTCGGCGGGGACGCTGCCGCCGGGTCGGACGATCACGACGTCGCCGACGCGCAGATCAGCCGGGGAAACGACGACCGTCTGGTCGCCGTCGATCTTCTCGGCTTGATCGGGGAGCAACGCGGCCAACGAGTCCAGCGCGGAGGTCGTCTGCGCCAGGGAACGCATCTCGACCCAGTGGCCGAGCAGCATGATGACGATGAGCAGCGCGAGCTCCCACCAGAATTCAAGCTCATGATGGAGCAGTCCGAGACTGGCGCCCCAGGACGCGAGGAACGCGACGGTGATCGCCAACCCGATCAGGAGCATCATTCCCGGCTTGCGAGAACGTATCTCGCTGACCGCCCCGGTGAGGAAGGGACGACCGCCGACGGCGTACATGACGGTACCGAGCAACGGTGCCACCCAGCGGACACCCGGGAACTCAGGGACCTGATAGCCCAGCAGCATCGCGAACATGGCCGAGAAGAAGACGACAGGGATCGCGATGACCACGTTGATCCAGAAGAGCTGTCGGAACTGGGCGACATGGTCGCCGTGGCCGGCATGACCGCCGTGACCGTCATGGCCGTCGTGTTCGGCGTGCTCGTCGGTCGGAGAGGTCGCTACTGCGGAGCCGTGGTGCTCGTGTGGCTGTGTCATGGCGCTTTCCTTCGCGACGGACGTGTGTTCGCGGACCACTGAGCCGACCATATACCCCTAGGGGGTATATGGTCAAGGCTGGCTGCCTCAGCAGCGTCGCCTGCCAGGAGCCAGTCGCTACGTCGATTGATGTAACTGGTGTTACATTGCCCCGATGGCACTCGACAACGACCCGACGACGCGATGGCTGGTGCTGATCGTGAAAGTGCCCGCCGAGCCGTCCCGGCACCGGGTCGCTGTCTGGCGGGAGTTGCGCCGGGCCGGCGCACTGCAGGTCGGCCAGGGGGTGTGGACGGTGCCGAACGTTCCGGTGTTCGCCGACGGTGTGGCGCGGGTGATCGAGTTGGCCGAACGCGGGGACGGCGAGGTGATGGTCCTCGACGCCGCGGGACGTCACGAGTCGGACGCGGCGCGCCTGGAGGCACTGTTCACCTCCGAACGCAGCGAGGAGTGGGCCGAGTTCCTGGCCGACTGTGCGAAGTTCGACGCCGAGATCGACAAGGAGATCGCCTCAGCCAAGTTCACCGTCGCCGAACTCGAGGAAGAAGAGCAGAGTCTGGACCGGTTGCGGCGATGGCACCGCGACATCATGGTCCGCGACGTGTTCGTCGCCCCGTCCGCCGCCGAAGCCGAGCAACGGCTCAAGGCGTGCGCGGACCGCCTGGCCGATTACACCGAACGGGTCTTCGCGGCCCTGCACCAGATGTGATGGCCCGCGCATGAACATCGACACCCGCCTCTTTTACGCCGTCAACGACTTCGCGCGGGACACACCGTGGCTGCACCCTGTTGTGTCCGGATACGCCAGCTACGGCGTCGTCCTCTTCGCGGGTCTCCTGTTGGGGGGATGGTGGATCGCCCGTCACGACAACGATCGCGGTCGCATGGTGGCCGCGGCGTGGGCGCCACTGGGCATGCTGTGCGCGCTCGCCATCAACCAGCCCGTTGCGTCGGCTGTCGACGAGACCCGCCCGTGCCGAGCACTTCACGACATCGTGGTGCTGCACTGCGGCAACGATGCAGGATTCCCCAGCGACCACGCCGTCATGGCGGGCGCGATCACCGCCGGGCTCTGGCTGGTCCACCGCCAGCTTGGCGTGCTGAGCGCCGTCGCCGCACTGGCCATGGCAGGCGCCCGCGTCTACGTCGGCGCGCACTACCCCGGCGACGTCATCGCCGGACTGTTGCTCGGGGCTGCGATCAGTGTGGCCGGGTACCTGCTTGTCCGGCCGCTGCTGCGGTGGTTGCTCGCACGTGCCGACCGCAGTCCACTGCGCATCCTGTTCAGACCAGGCGCACAGTCGACTCTCGAAGAATCCCGGACGTGAGAAACCCCCGATGAACGCCACACCGGACGGTCCGGCAACGGCCGCCGCGGGTCCGACGTCCCGAGGCCTGACACCGTGGCACTTCGTTCTGCTCTTCGGCATGGTGAGCCTGCTCGCCGACATGGTGTACGAAGGGGCGCGCAGCATCATCGGCCCTTACCTGGCGACCCTCGGAGCGTCCGCCGCGCTCGTCGGATTGGTCGCCGGTGCAGGCGAATTCATCGGGTACGCGCTGCGCGTCGTCTCCGGCTATGCCATCGCCCGCACCCAGCACTACTGGGCCTGGACCATCACCGGGTACGCCCTGACGGTGCTCAGCGTGCCGTTGATCGGGGTCAGCGGCTCCCTCGTGCCCGCGCTGCTGCTCTACGGCACCGAACGGCTCGGCAAGGCGGTGCGCTCCCCGGCCAAGGACACCCTGCTGTCGCACGCGTCCACCAACACCGGCCGCGGCAGCGCCTTCGGCGTCCACCAGGCACTCGACCAGACCGGCGCCATCGCGGGCCCCCTGCTGCTGGCAGCGGTTCTCAGCGCGCACGCCGGCGACTATCGGCTCGCGTTCGGGGTGCTCATCATCCCGGGCGTGCTGGTCCTGATCCTGCTCTTCTGGCTTCGCTTCCGTGTCCCGGATCCGCGCAGCTACGAGGAGCTACCAGCGCCACTTCCGTCCCACGACGCCGAGACGACGCGACGTGGCGGGATCGCGCGAGGGCTGCCCGTCCGCTTCTGGCAGTACGTCGTCACCATCGGCGTGCTGTCCTGTGGCGTCGCCGCCTTCCCGTTGCTGGCCTATCACGCTCAACGCACCGGCCTTCTCACTGATGCGCAGGTGCCCGTCCTGTTCGCGGTCGCGATGGCGGTCGACGGTGCGGCCGGGTTGGTGATGGGCCGCGTCTACGACAAGCGCGGGCCGCTCACCCTGCTGGCAGTGCCCGTGGCGGCCGCATGCTCGGCGGTGGCCTTCACGGACAATCCGGCTCTGGTGTGGATTGGCGTCGCAGTGTGGGGCATCGTCAACGGCGTCCTCGATTCCACGGTGAAAGCTGTTGTCACCGAACTGGTCCCGCCCGACACCCGGGCGATCGCCTTCGGCTGGCTGGCGCTGCTGCGAGGGCTCGCGCTGCTGATCGCGGGTGCGCTCCTCGGCGCCGCCTACGACGTCTCCCCCACGATCGCCATCGGGGTGATCATTGCGGCCAACGCGGTATCTCTCGTCGGCTTGGCGTCGGTCTTGCGGCGTCTCCATCCGGCCGTCCGGAATGTCTCCTGAGGAGCGCGCCGCCGTCCGGTGGGTGACCGACTAGACCATGGGGCCCATTTCTGGCTGATTCAGTACCGCGCGCCCATGGCCTATCCGGCGCGGGAACCCGGTGCGCGCACCACCATCGGCACGGCGGGGAAGTACGAAGCCATCTCGGAGCGTGACTTGCGCAACGCCGCGGTGCCGTAACCACGCCCCCGTTTCTCCGGATGGATCCAGACGCGAACGTTGACCTCGCCCATGAAGAGTTCGCCGAAAACCATCCCGACCTTCTCGTCGCCCTCGAGGACCACGAACCACGCCGCCTCCTCGGCGCTGACCCGGCCCTGCGCAGAGCCGATCTCGTTGTCGAGGTCTCCGGCTGGTGCGCCGGAACCGTCGCCGGCGGCGCCGACGTCCGCGGTGCGGGCGGCGAAGATGTCGCGGTCGGCGTTCGACGAGAAGGGCCTCAACTCCAACGTTTCGCCCGACGCGGCCGGTCGCTCGTTGAGGGTGAACGTCAGCCGACTGTTCAGGTCGTCGAGTTCGGCCTTGATCTTGCGTCGTGATTCTCGGGTGAGCTGCTCGAACGACATGCCGATGACGGCTTCGCCCGCACGTTGCGATGCCCCGAGAAGCTGCGACACCGCTGTCACCGCGGCCTGACGAGAATCGGCTTCGACGATGGCGTCCAGGAGTTCGTGACGGCGGTCGAGGGCGGTCAGAAGCGCATCTGCGATCTCGCGTCGTGCCGCAGCCTCGTCATGGTCGGTCATGACACTGAGCGTAGGCGCGTCGGGCGGCACAATGTGGTGTTCAGCGTGTGCCGGAGCCGTTGGATCCGGCGACAAGTGGTCTGCCTTCGGCACAACCCTGGCCGTACGGGAAGCTCATCGCTCAGCGGCACGCCGAAGCCGACGATCGCCGAATTGGCCTACGCCACCATCGGCCCCATAGCAGCGGCACGGGCCCGGATCGCGACCCGACGGCGCGGACGGTCACTATGGCGCCGGCGACACCGTTGAGTCCCTCGAAGCCATAAGGGGGAGGCAGCGCTGTTGGGGGTACTGCCGGGGAGCTGTTGGGGGTACTGCCAGGGAGCCCAACTTCGGTCGTCATTCGACCGGAATCGTGGACAATCGGCCTATGGACAGCCGTGCTGAGGTTCGAGCATTCCTGACCTCGCGCCGAGGCAAGGTCACCCCGGAGCAAGCCGGCCTGCCCGCGTACGGCACACGGCGAGTTCCTGGTCTGCGGCGCGGCGAGGTGGCCATGCTGGCCGGGGTGAGCATCGAGTACTACACCCGACTGGAGCGGGGCGATCTGCGCGGTGTGTCGGCCAGTGTGCTGGACGCGTTGGCTCGGGCGCTGCAGCTCACCGAGACCGAACACGACCATCTCCACGATCTGGCGCGATCTGCAAACTCCACGCCGACGCGTAAGCGTTCGACGGCCAAGACACCCGCCATACGCCCGAGTGTGCAACGCATCATCGGCGCGATGAATACACTGCCTGCCTTCGTTCAGAACAACCGTTTCGACGTTCTACTCGCAAATCCTCTTGGCCGCGCCTTGTATTCGGAGATGTTCGCCGACCCGGGCTGTCAACAAAACACCACTCGGTTCGTTTTCCTCAGCCCCGCCGCCCAACGGTTCTACGGCGACTGGGAACGAGTTGCGCGCGGAGCGGCAGGCGCCCTGCGCGTGGAAGCCGCCAAATCACCCTATGACCGGGAACTGTCGAACCTCATCGGCGAACTCTCGACGCGAAGCGACACCTTCCGGATGCTATGGGGGGCCCAGGATGTCCACGTGTTCCGCGACGGAACAAAACGGTTCCACCATCCGGTCGTCGGCGACCTGGAACTGCAGTACGAATCGCTGGACATACCTGGCGACACCGCCCTGACCATGGCCGTATACACCCCCGCTCAGGGCAGCCCGTCCGAGGATGCCTTGAAGCTGCTGGCCAGCTGGTCAGCCACCACCGGACGGTCAACAGACGTCAATGCGGATACGCAGCAGTAGGGGGTCTTTGTCAGTACCCCTCACAGCGTGGCCAGTCAGGTGCGGGGAATCGCGGGTTTCATGGATGGAGGCGACACGTTCAGGCGTGTCGCAGCAACCAGGAGCACTGACGAAGCAACGAGGAGAACGACGATGAAGAAGCGCAACCTGGGCCGCAGCGGCCTGGAAGTGTCCTCGATCGGTCTGGGTCTGATGGGGCTCACTTTTGGCTACGGACCGGCAGCCGACACCAATGACGCCATCGCTTTGATCCGGGCCGCAGCCGAGCGGGGTGTGACCCTGTTCGACACCGCCGAGGCCTATGGCGAAGCCAACGAGCGCCTGCTCGGCCAGGCGTTGGCCCCGGTCCGCGACACCGTGGTCTACGCCACCAAGTTCGGATTCAAGGACGGCAACTCCACCGCAGGGCTGGACAGCTCGCCCGAGCGGATCCGCATTGTCGCCGAGCAGTCACTCAAGCGGCTGCAGACTGATCGCATCGACCTGTTCTACCAGCACCGCGTCGACCCGAACATTCCGATCGAAGAGGTCGCGGGTGCGGTCAAGGAGTTGATCGCAGAAGGCAAGGTCAAGTACTTCGGCATGTCTGAGGCCGGCGCCGACACCATCCGCAAAGCCCATGCTGTTCAGCCGGTTTCGGCTTTGCAGAGTGAGTACTCCCTGTGGTGGCGCGAACCCGAACAGTCGGTCATGCCGACTCTGGAGGAGTTGGGCATCGGCTTCGTGCCGTTCAGCCCGCTCGGCAAAGGATTCCTCACCGGCGCCATCAACGAAGACACCCAGTTCGACAACAACGACGTGCGCAACGCGCTGCCCCGCTTCGAAGCCGAAGCCCGACAAGCCAACCTGGCTGTCGTAGCCCTGCTCGGCGAGATCGCCGAAGCCAAGGACGCCACCCGCGCCCAGGTCGCCCTTGCCTGGCTGCTGGCGCAAAAGCCCTGGATAGCCCCAATTCCGGGAACCACCAAGCTGCACCGCCTCGAAGAGAACATCGGCGCCGACGCAATAGAACTGACCGCAGACGATCTGCACCGCATCCACGAAGCCATCACCCAAGTAAAGATCCAAGGCGACCGCTACACCGCCCAGATGCAGAAAACCATCAACCGCTAAATGAACACCACCAAAACCCAAGAACGACACATCATCTGCACAGTACGCAGCATGCCGGCCCAGCGGGAAGCGGTAAAACGCCTGCTGCTGGAGCTGGTGGAGCCCGCCCGGCAGGAGGCAGGCTGCCTGTACTACGACATCTACCAGAACAGCGATGAGCCCGAATGCTTCTTCATCGTCGACGGGTGGGCGTCCGACGCCGCGATTGCCGAACATGCTGAACACCCCAACGTAACCCGTGTCGTCGCGCAGCTACTTCCGTTAGTCGAAGTTCCATTGCAGGTCATCACGAACTTCCGACTCACCGACCGCTAGGCGGCCGCGATGGCCGGTTCGACCACCGCGAGCCGGATGCCGATGGCGATCACCCCGCCCGAATACCCGACCGGGCCGCTGATCTGGGTAGTGAAAGCAGTGCCTCGAGGGTGGACTGCCATTTCGGCACCGCCTTCTCGACGACGAGCGGGAGGATAAGACGGTCGACGATGTCGTCGACCGGATGTCCGGCCGTCAACGCCCGGTGCAGATCGGCGCGGTCCGGCTCCGTGTCGGCCAGCGGTGGGCGCTCCCTGCTACCGGGGAGCTCGATGATGGCCGCGGCGAAGCCACTCGCCACGGAGCTCCCGGCTCGGCTCGCCGGCCGCGGGTACATCTTGCGTAATCCGCCCGGTCCGCCGGACTGGCCGAGCAGGATCAGCGGCGCAGGTGAGGATGCGGGCCTCCCAGGGCACCGGGAATGTAACCAAGGGCGAATGGGCGTTCGAGGCGGCCATCATCGAGGCGCCGTTCGGAAGTGAAGTGCATGGCCATGCCTTTCGGCAGTGCTCGTTTATCGGCGCTCCCGGACGACCTATCGCCCGACCGTGACCCCGAAGAGGAGCACCCATGTCGATACGTTCACGGGTACCACCTCCTCGTTCTCGCACGGTCTCCGAAAGTAGCACCGGTAGCGATCTACAAACGAGACAACCGCTGCCACGGCGTCCAACGCCGATCGCATCATCCCAAGGTGTCCTCATCGGGCACGAAAACGGCCCCCGGAGTATCTCCGAGGGCCGCTTCACTTAGTAGCGGGGACAGGATTCGAACCTGCGACCTCTGGGCCAGGGGGTTTCTCGACACCCACTGCTTCGCATTTGCGCAGCTCAGTGCGGGTGTGGACGTCCGGTCGGTCCCGTCTGATTGCACCCGTTTGGGAACGTTTCGCGGAGTTTTGTTCCCAAATTTGTTCCCAAATCACCAGTCTTTGCGTTCGATTGTTAGCTGGCGATCGTCGACGGCCTTGACCGTTGCGAGCAAACATATCCAGGCTGGTCCGCCAGAAACATGAGCTGCTCTGCAACACAGGCATGGATACTTTGCCAGAGAGCGGTTGCAAATCGACGATGGAACGGCAGCTAGCGCAGAGCGCCTTTGGTCGATGAAGACCAATATTGCCGCATACTGGATTGCCGACAATGGAGACTATTTCGATGCACAAGGGATGTGCGGAGGTCGCCGGGCAGCCGGTCGGCTGCGGTCAGAGTCTGCTTTCGGGCTTGATCTTCACTGTGCGATATCAGCGGGCGGCACGAACGAATTCGTTCTTGCCTCAGCCGGTATGGATTAGACGTGGCGATTGATGGCCATCGTGGCGACCACGATGCTTAACTGAGCCTCGATGGATTAACGCAAGTGTGGTAGATCGGGCCGGCCTGCAGTGTGTTTGGACATCCGGAGGCTCGTCGCGATATCCACGACGGGTGGGAGGCATCGGACGTACGTTGACTGCGCGCTTCAGTTGGTGGTTTAGCCCGTTGTCCAGCCCGCGGGGCGCGGGTCTTGGCCTCCAACGTGGGGGTGACCAGCGTCGCGCCGCCGGGCGAGCTGAACCTAGCGGTTTGAGTTTGACCGGGGCGTGTCCGTCGACGGCACGTCGGCTTTGCGGACCTGCTCGTCGATGCTGTGCGCCGAGCCCGATCTGCGCAGAATCGTTAGGAGACGATCCGATCCGGGATGTCGCGGGTCTCCGCCGCACTGGTAGTCGGCCAGGACCGAATCGCCCCATAACACCCAGTTCACGGCCCCTGCAGCCGCCAACAAATCGGGAGAAGCGTGAGCCAGTTCAGATTTAATGATGTGCAGGCCGGGCGGCGACAGCAGGCGACCATGGACGGTTCTAGTCGGATGTCTCGGGTGCGGCGTCTTCCGGCTGGCACGGTCCTCGGTATCGGCGCTGCGGTTGCGGCCGCTGCATATACCGTCTTGACTCTACTGGAGGCCCCGCTGTGGTCGCGCCTGCTCGCGACGATCGTTGTCGCTGGGGTCGGAGCGGCGGTAGCGCTCGAGAAGCTGGGCACCGACCGTCGGGCAATGAAGGCCTCAGAAGCGCAGAAGCGGCGGGAAGAAGCCGCGGAAGAGGCCAAGTGGTTACAGGCGGTCCAGGACTGCCTTCTATGGCCCTTGCCGAAGATTCGTGACGTCGACCCCTATGAGCAACTGGGTGTGGGCCGATCGCGGATAGCGGAACGCTACACCGCGGGCGGGGAAGGCGTGGCGCCATACGTCGATCGTGATATCGACAAGGTTGCCCGCAAACGTCTTCAATCCGATGGTGTGGTCCTGCTCGTCGGCACTCCGGTCAGCGGAGTCACGCGCACCGCCTACCAACTGGCCTTGACCGTACCGACCTCGCCGCGGGTCTTAGTTCCACTGGCGCCGCGTGGCCTAACGACTGCTGTGGGAGATCTCGACGTGCTATCGCGGGTCGCGCCCGGGACAGCGCTATTGCTGTGGCTCGATCGGGTCGACACGTTCACAGAGGAAGGGCTGACTGCGGCGATGTTGCGTCGCTGCAGGGAGGGGGCGCCGGGATTGCGGATCGTGGCGACGATCTCATCGATCCAATATGAAGTCTGGGCAACCAAGAACCCATCTGTTGTCGAAGCTTTCGGCGATCCGGTCCTACTGGAGCGGTTGCCGTCGGCCACGGAACTGGGCCGCGCTGCGGCGGCGTATCCGGGGGTGGATTTCAGCGATGGCATCGGGGCAGCCTTCACGGTCGCCGCGACACTGCTCAAGCGTTTGCGGGGTGGCGACCACAGTTGCCCATACGAGCCAGTCGGTGATGACTGTGCTCTGGCGCGGGTAACTGTCGAGATCGTCCTGGAGTGGACCTGCACCGACATTGGCCGTCCGTTGGGGATCGACCGGCTGGCTGCCCTGGCCCAGCATCGGCTGGCGCGGCATCAGAGGATCGAACCGACACATTTGGCCGAGGCCCTGAAGTGGGCCACCTCCCCCGTCGTCAGTGGCGCCTCGCTCCTGTCCCTGGTGACTGATAGCCCAGACGAGCCGGCTGTCGCTGCTCACCCGGGGATCACCGAGATCCGACGTGCTGAGGGGAGGGGTCTGACCGAGTCGGTGTGGATGAGCGCTCTCGAGACAGCTCACATCGCCAACGATTCCGAGGCGGTTGGACGTATAGGGTTCCGCGCCCACACCGACGGTGACCTCAGCGCCGCGGCTCGGGCGTGGGCGTCGGTGGCCGCCATCGACAACCCGGCCGCGGAATGGCTCTGGCAGGCCGCGGATTTCAGCTACGCACGTCACGATTCGACCGGAGAAGTTCCTCCGCTGCAGCGGTTACTTGAGCTCAGCGAAGCTGCCTACGGCCCAGACCACGCCAAGGTCGCGATGATCCTCACCAACCTGGGGAACGCGTTGGTTAGGCTGGGGGACCCGGCAAAGGCCCGCGAGCTCTACGAGCGGGCGCTGCGCATCAAGGAGCGGGAGTACGGCCCCGACCACCCCCAAGTCGCGACCACCCTCACGAACCTGGGAAACGCGTGGGGCGACCTGGGGCAGCCGGCCAACGCCCGCGAGCTCTACGAGCGGGCGCTGCGCATCGAGGAGCGAGAGTACGGCCCCGACCACCCCCACGTCGCAACCAGCCTCATGAACCTGGGGACCGCGTGGGCTGACCTGGGGCAGCCGGCCAACGCCCGCGAGCTCTACGAGCGGGCGCTGCGCATCGAGGAGCGGGACTACGGCCCCGACCACCCCCAAGTCGCGACCATCCTCATGAACCTGGGAAACGCGTGGGCTGACCTGGGGCAGCTGGCCAACGCCCGCGAGCTCTACGAGCAGGCGCTGCGCATTGAGGAGCGAGAGTACGGCCCCGACCACCCCCAAGTCGCGATCACCCTCATGAACCTGGGGACCGCGTGGGCTGGCCTGGGGCAGCCGGCCAGCGCCCGCGAGCTCTACGAGCGGGCGCTGCGCATCAAGGAGCGAGAGTACGGCCCCGACCACCCCCAAGTCGCGAGCACCCTCATGAACCTGGGAAACGCGTGGGGCGACCTGGGGCAGTCGGCCAAGGCCCGCGAGCTCTACGAGCGGGCGCTGCGCATCAAGGAGCGAGAGTACGGCCCCGACCACCCCCAAGTCGCGAGCACCCTCATGAACCTGGGAAACGCGTGGGGCGACCTGGGGCAGCCGGCCAAGGCCCGCGAGCTCTACGAGCGGGCGCTGCGCATCGAGGAGCGGGAGTACGGCCCCGACCACCCCCAAGTCGCGATCACCCTCAGAAACCTGGGGACCGCGTGGGCTGACCTGGGGCAGCCGGCCAAAGCCCGCGAGCTCTACGAGCGGGCGCTGCGCATCGTTGCCACGCAATTTCCAGGTGGTCACCCGATGATTGGCCGACTGATAGGCATAATGCGCGCGTACGACCCAGACGTGATCATTCTCGACGATGGCCGTATCATCGGCCGCACGGAGAGACAGGAGAATGCCGGGCCACCGACGGGCTGCAGTGAGGACAACTAGTAGCCCCGATGCGCTACGGGCGGTTGGAACCAGCGTCGACATCACGCGCAAGGTGCCCTCTCGGCCTCCAGGCCGGATCAATCCCCCATCCGCTCGGCCTGCGTCGTGTCAGCTAGAAGATTTGTGCACAAAGCACCCCGATCGGCCCGATAGCGTTGAGCCGTGCCCACATTGGTGTTGCACCTCGACACGGGAATAACAACCACCGAACGGGAGCGCATCGATCAGTACGCCCGCCGTCACGGCTACTTGATGGTTCCGGCCATTCTCGACGGCGATGTATGCGTCAAACTCATGCACGCCGTCACTGGGTCGCCACCGCCCAATACGTCTGAAGTGCGCTGTCGCCACCTGCATCCCGCAGCCACGAACATCAGCGAGCAGCGGTCGCGCGCAGAGGGCTAGATGTACTGACCACGGACGTTAGGTACGGCGTGGCGTGGTGACATGAAGAAGACCTCCGAGTGAAGTGCGAGCTGTCTAGGAACGCACCAACTCATCTCGGAGGTCTTCAGTGTCCCACCGTAATGCCCCGTTGTCAGAAACCGGTCGCCTGCGCCTGGCTCGGTGCATCGTCGAGGATGGCTGGTCGCTGCGACGGGCTGCCGAACGATTCCAGGTCGCCGTCACCACCGCCGGTTGCGTCCAGCAGAGTGGTGTATGAGTCGGACCTGATCAGCGGTACCGGCGTGTCGGAGCCGAGTGATTGAAGGTCATCGCGTGATTCTTCGAGAGACCGACCAAAGTCACTCGAGCAAAGAAGGAACACACGCGATGACCGCTGCCCACAATATCGACCTGCCGGCTGTGTTTGCCGAACGACTCACCACCTGCCACCCCGACGTGTTGCGTGAGCTGCTGTCCACGTTCATCCACACCCTGATGGGTGCCGAGGCCGATGCCCTTTGCGGCGCCGGTTATGGCGAGCGCAGCGCTGAGCGGACGAACTCCCGCAACGGGTAACGGCACCGCCAGTTCGACACCCGCACAGGTAGTTTGGATCTGGCGATCCCGAAGCTGCAGCAGGGCTCCTACTTCCCGGACTGGCTGCTCGAACGCCGCAAACGCGCTGAGCGGGCGCTGACCACGGTGGTGGCCACCTGCTACCTGCTCGGGGTATCACCCGGCGGATGGACAAGCTCGTCGAAACCCTGGGCATCACGTCGTTGTCGAAGTCGCAGGTGTCGGTGATGGCCAAGGAGCTCGACGCCGCGGTCGAGGCGTTCCGCACCCGCCCCTTGGATGCCGGCCCGTACACGTTCGTCGCCGCCGACGCCCTGGTGCTCAAGGTCCGCGAGCAGGGTCGTGTCGTGAACGTGCACGCGCTGATCGCGGTCGGGGTCAACGCCGAGGGCTACCGCGAGATCCTGGGCATCGACGTCAGCACCGCCGAGGACGGCGCGGGCTGGCTGACCTTCTGGCGGTCGCTGACCGCCCGAGGCCTCTCGGGGGTCAAACTGGTCACCAGCGACGCGCACGCCGGGCTGGTGGCCGCGATCGGGGCGACGCTGCCCGGGGCGACCTGGCAGCGCTGCCGCACCCACTACACGACCAATCTGATGGCCGTCACGCCCAAGTCATCCTGGCCGTGGGTCCGCACCCTGCTGCATTCGGTGTTCGACCAACCCGACTCCGAATCCGTTGCCGCGCAATATGACCGGATCATCGACGCGCTCGCCGACAAACTCCCCAAGACCGCCGAGCACTTGGAAGCCGCCCGACCGGACCTGTTGGCGTTCACCGCCTTCCCCAAACAGATCTGGCGCCAAATCTGGTCCAACAACCCCCAGGAACGGCTCAACAAGGAGATCCGCCGGCGCACCGACGTCGTCGGCATCTTCCCCGACCGCAACGCCCTGATCCGCCTCGTCGGCGCCGTCTTGGCCGAACAACGCGACGAATGGGCCGAGTCCCGGCGCTACCTCGGCCTCGACATCCTGAGCAAATCACGCGCCGTCAACGACACCCCAGCAGAACAGGAGGACACCCCCCGCGGCACTGACCGCCTGAACCATCACGACGAAGAATCACACGACGACGTCGTACACCACGCCCTTGGACTTGACCTCTTCGATCCCGAACGACAGGCGATCCTATTGCTTGGCGGCGATAAGGCCGGCGATTGGAAAGCTTGGTACGACAAAAACATTCCGATCGCAGAGCAACGATACGGGGCCTGGCTCGATATGGGAGGTGACTGACGATGGCACGCAGCTGGCGCGAGATCCGCGCGGAGGCGGTGAAGGAGGGGCGCGTCGACCCGTCTCAAGCGGATGCCTCTCGCAAGGAGCTGCACGGGTGGGTCCAGGCGCAGCGCCTTGCAGACATTCGCAAGGCACATCATGCCCGGCAGGCGGACGTCGCCGCGCTCATGGGTGTTTCGCAAGCCTGGGTATCGAAGCTGGAGAGCGGCGATTTGTCGCATACCGAGCTAGGCACGCTGCAGTCGTACGTGGCTGCCCTAGGGGGAAATCTGCGTGTCGTCGCGGAATTCGGCGATAGCACCGTGGAATTGCATGCATGACCCGGCGCTGCTTCCCGCCTCCACCAGAACAAGCCGCCGACCGAACTCAACCGACGTGTGCTGCCGACCTGGGCAAGCCAGCCTCTCAGAACGGCGCCTCGTCACCCCACGGGTCAGAGCTCTGGGCAATCGCAGATCCGGGGCTTGCCGGTCCCCACGGATCAACGTTTGACGCTTGTGCAGTCTCCGCAGTCTGTCCGGCCGGAGCTTGCGGCATCGATCCATCATGATCCTGAGGTTCGACGTCGTGCCGAACGGCTGCCTGCTCCTCGGCAAGCTTTACGTGCCACTCGGCACGGGCTAGGAGCTCGTCGTATGTTATGACCTCCGGCTCATGAAGATTGCGCCGAAATAGCTCGAAGCTATGCACCTTATCGTCTATTGGGCCACCTCCATCGCCTAACAACTGGCTCAACGAACCGACGATGAGAAACGAACGTGGTCGCACAACGAAGGTGCCGGTGCCCGTCCGCGAGCCATCCTCGGCCGAATCCTCGATGTAATCTCCGAGGTCGCGGACTGCCATTCGCACGGTCTGTTGGACCTGCACCACCGCCCCTGCCAGCTCGTTCGACGGCCGCCACACA
Source organism: Mycolicibacterium psychrotolerans (assembly GCF_010729305.1). Taxonomy (NCBI): domain Bacteria; kingdom Bacillati; phylum Actinomycetota; class Actinomycetes; order Mycobacteriales; family Mycobacteriaceae; genus Mycobacterium; species Mycolicibacterium psychrotolerans. The sequence goes on from NZ_AP022574.1 coordinate 5,008,336, forward strand.
CCAGATCGGTATTCCTCGGCCAACAACTCCGTTCGGTGGTGCTTGATCTCAGCGAAGGCCAGCGATCGCACTATCCCGTTCGTACGCAGCAGCGCATCAACTCGTTTGCCGACCGTCGTTATATCGCTGCCGACCACGACTTTTTCAAGCTTGCCCTTATCCCAAGAAGTGAGTAGCTGCCCTCCGAGGCCTATACCAAGTACCCACGGGTTCGCCTCCAGCAGTCGCTGCCACGCACGTTCCGGCCCCCCGGCGGAGTCCTTCTCGACGTCGAACACAGCATCGTCCTCGAGCCACGTTCGCATCGTCGCTACGACCTCGCGTCTGTGCTGCAACGCGATGACATCACGGGCATCCGCGTCGCTCTGAATGAGTGCACGAAATCGCTCAGGATCCTGTGAATATGCGCGGCCCATCGCCCCTGGATCCGAGAAGAAATCGCGCAAAACCTGGTCGTCGACGTAAACGGTGCTTTCACCGTCGACCGGAATCGAATCCAGTGCCTTGATGAGATCGATCAACCGGGTCGACTGGTCGCGGTCGAGTTCGAGTACGGGCTCGAGCTTGGTTGCGTCTCCTGAAGTAGGCACCTTCTGAATCCGAATCTTGCGCACCGAACCAGCAGATCGCGCGACGTTGAGTTCGATCTGCTTGCGTCCGCCGGGCGTTGTGTAGACCACGTCCTTTGTCCATTCCCAGTCATCGTCATCTTCGGCGGGTACCTCGTCGAACACCTTGTGGATATAGCGCGCCTTCTGACCGGCGTCCTGACCAAATGTCATGACGAAACTCCGGCTGGCGTAGGTACGCGTCGTGAACCGCCCAGTCGCCCAGGTGACCTCGTTTGGCTCGGGCAACTCCGCGAAGGTAAACGACACTCGCCCCACCGTTCTCCTGTGGCGCCCGTGGACCTATGAGCCGACTACTCGCAAGGCACCTCTGAGCGTGTAGCCCGCCTAATGTTCCCAAAAGTGTTCCCAACCGGCATGAAAACGGCCCCCGGAGTTACCTCCGAGGGCCGTTTCACTTAGTAGCGGGGACAGGATTCGAACCTGCGACCTCTGGGTTATGAGCCCAGCGAGCTACCGAGCTGCTCCACCCCGCGACGGGTGAACGCTAGGTTACCGGTGTCGCCGCTGGCCCTCCAAATCGCCTGCTCAGAAGGTGCGGCGCGGTTCTACCGCAGGGTCCGGATGACCTGGCCCGTCGCCAGGACACCGGCGGGGTCGTAGCGGTCGGCCAGGGCCGCCAACCAATGCAGCGTGTCCTCGCTGTACACCCGTAACGGCCGGGCGGGGTCATAGGAGGGCGCGAAGTTCGGCATCTGGCCGCCCGTCGACCACGGCTCGACCGAGGCGACCACCGCCGCCGCGTGCTCGACGACCATGGCGGCAATCTCGGGCGCAGGGACGCCGATGGTCACCAGTGAGAACGCCGCGTCGCGCCGGCAGAACGCGCTGCGGTGCCGCGGCTCGCGCGCCAGCGCGCCACCGAGCATCCGCAGCTCGACGATCGTCTGCGGCGACCCCGAACCCGGGCCCGCGACCGCCAGCAGCGCATCGACCGCCTCGGGCGGCAGCGCCGACAGCAGCGCCTGGTTCTCGCTGACCGGCATCGGATCCACCGGATCGGCGTGCACCGCCCCGATCGCCGCGTACGGCATCACGGCCACCGTGTCGAGCAGCGGAGTCGCCGCGGCCCGCATCGGCGCGAGCAGCCGCTCCCCCTCCGCGAGATCGCCGACCGCCGTGTACCGCAATGCCACCGTCATCGTGCCCGCAAGGGGCTCGGGCACGCCGGGCATCGGCGGCAGCTGCTGGATCGCGATCGACGTGTTCACCGTCTCGGGCAGTCCGGTACACCAACCGGCCCAGGCGTGCAGTACCGCGGCGGCGTCCTCGCCGGCGAAATACATGGCACCACCGTAGAATTCGGCGATCGGCAGCAGGTCGATCTCGACCGACGTCACGATCCCCAGCGTCGCCTTGCCGCCGCGCAGCCCCCAGAACAGGTCGGCGTTGCACTCCGGCGTCGCCTGCAGCAGCCGGCCATCTCCGGTCACCACTTCGAATCCCCGCACATGATCGGACGACGCACCGACCGTGCGCACCAGCGGACCGATTCCGCCACCGGTCAGAAAGCCCACGACGCCCACGCTCGGCGCTGAACCGCACAGCGGCGCAAGGCCGTGCGGCGTCGCGGCATCCAACACGTCCTGCCAGCGCGCACCGGCGTCGACGCGCGCGGTTCGATTGACGACATCCACAGCGCAGTGCTTCATCGCCGACGTCTGCACCATGATCGTGCCGGGCCCGACCTCGACAGCGCCGTGGCCGGTGGCTTGCACGGTGACCGTGAACCCGTGTGCCGCGGCGAACCTGACCGTGCCGGCGACGTCCTCCGGCGAGGTGGCCAGCACCACGGCCGCCGGTGTCACCGAGGCCGCCACATTCCAGGGCGCGCAGCGTTCGTAGCCCGGTTCACCGGGAAGCGCCACGTGCGTGGTGACCTGCGCGCGCAGCGCCTGTAGTGCGTCGTCGCGCGTCACATCGGTCGGGATGGTCATCGAGGTCCCCTCTCACAAGCTCTGTGCTCGCGAGAAGTATCACCAACCCTGCTTGGCAGCCGCTTGGCCAGCGTGCCAAGAAAAATCCAAGCCGCCGTTCCGGACTCTAGCAGCGCACTCGTCGCCAGCGAGCGCGCGCTGCGTGTACGCGTATGGCGGCGCGCCGACGTACAAACACGCGCGCTCGCGGGGAAAGAGGAGGGTCAGGCCATTTCGGGGACCCGCAGGTGCGCCAGGACCAGGTCGAACTCACATTCGTCGAGAATCTCGACCCCGGAATCGCGCACCGTCGTGGCCTTCATCGCGTCGGTGGCCGACTTGCTGCGCCTCAGCGCCTCCGGGGTGTCGAAAGTGGCCGTGGCGACCCCGAATCCCGAGTCGCGATCGACCAGCAGGCTGCAGCTGCAGAACCCGTCGAGTTCGGCCAGTGCGGGGACGGTAGCCAGCCGGTAGCCGTCGATGGCGCGATCGATGTGTTCCGCGTCGACGCGCGCCCACGTCACGCGAACACACGCCCCGGGCGTCGAGTGGTGCTCACGATGCACGGCGGCGATTTCCCATTCGTCGACGGTGGGACTACCGCCGAGGATCTGTGCGGCGCGGTCGCGCATCGCGTCGGCGTCCCGGCGGCTGGCGATCATCGCCTCCTCCGACTGCCATGCTGTCGTCACGATGCACCGCCCGGACAGACGGTCCACCAGCAGCGACAAGCCGACGTAGCCGTCCAGACCGGTGAGCGCGGGCCACACCGAGTCGTGGATGTAAGCGATCCCGGCGTCGATCGCCGAGGACCGCGCGTGAATGTGCGAACTCCGTGCATACATGGCTTGCCTCCATGGTCCGCGGCGGCGTCACGCCGGCGCCGCCGAACCCCTCCATCGTCCTCTCCCGGGTCGTCGAGGGCAATGGCGAGCGCAGGCGGCGCGGCGGCCCGGTGAACCTTCTGGGATCCGGAACCGTGTCTCTGTCGTAGGTCTGGTCGAGAGGGGTCGAGATGAACAAGAGTGGATCATTCTGGGCTGCCGTGTGTCTCGTTGCCACGGCGGCCACCGCGTGCGGCTGGGCGAGCACATCCGGGACCGCGGGCGCCGACGCGGCCACCGTCACGATCGCGAGCATGCACTACGGCCCACCCGTCACGGTGCCGCCGGGGGCCCGGATCGCCGTCACGAACAACGACTCGGTCGAGCATTCCGTCACCTCGGACGCCGCGAACGCGTTCACCGTCGACGTGGACGGCAACCAACAGGGTGCGTTCACCGCTCCCTCCGCACCGGGTGAGTACACCTTCCACTGCAAGTACCACCCCGCCATGCACGGGACGCTGATCGTCAAATAGCCGCCAAAGCCTCTGCCGCAGTGGCGACGCCGTCCATGCCTATCAGCCTGGCCTCAGCGGCCAGGGCGCGGGCGGCGGCCGCCCGCTCCATCGGCGACTCGGTCATCTCACAGTCGAGCAGCCGGCAGCGCAGCACCGTCGGCGCTCCCCCGGTGCGCTCGGCGAGGGCGCGCGCCATCGCCAGATCCTCACGCGCACGACCGAACTCGCCGAGCACCGCGTGAAGCCGGGCGGTGGCCAGCGCGACCGGACCGGCCAGGCCGACCTGGCCGATCACCGCGATGCGCTCGCGGTAGGGCGTCAACTCGGCCAGCAGCGGCTCGGCGTACGCGTCGAGTCGGTGTTCGGCCGCCAGATGCGCCAGCAGCGTCTGATGCCCCAGCGTGGTCCAGATGTGGCGACGGTCGGAGGTCTCGGCCCAGGCACGCAGCAAGTCGGCGGCCTCGGCTCGCGCGGCGGGCCCCGTCACCACCGTGAGCACCGCGGTCCGCACCACGCCGACCATCCCCTGACCGCCGGTCTCCTCACTGGCGCGCAGGCCCTCCCAGTGGGGATCGACCGGACCACCCCTCTCTCGCAGCAGCGACGCCGTCGCCAGCAGGCCGCTCCCGGCCTCGTAGAGCTCGGTCTGCTCGTGGACGTGCGCGGCGATCGCGTGATGGCGCTGCGCCTCGGCGAAGTCGCCGGTCCACATCGCCAGCACGGCCTCCATCCACCGCAACTGCGCCCGCAGCACGGGCAGCCGGAGATCCTCACTACCCGCGATACCGGCCCGTAGGTGGCGGCGCGCACCGGCGACGTCGCCGAGGTTCATCGCCGCCATCGTCGCGACCGAATGCGCGATCACGGCGTCCTCCCGAGAGCGGCTGTGCTGCAGCGTTTCCAACTGCGCCACCCAGGACAGCGTCTGCTCGCTGAGGCTGCACACACCCGAGTAGGTGATGAGCCGGCCGATCAGCACGTCGGCGAGCACATCGGCGTCCCCGGTCTGCGAGGCCATCCGCTGCGCCCGCCCGAGCAGGCCGGCGGCGACACCGGCGTCGGGGTGATAGCAGTGCCCGACGGCCAGCGCGGGCAGCACCCGCGCGGCCGCCGCCGGATCGTCCTCGGCCACCGTCGCCGCCCGCGACAGCAGGGACAGCAGCTCCCCGGGATCGTGTCCGGGCGCCAGCCACGGCCAGCCGCCGCTGGCCCGCAGCAGCGCGCTCGCCACCCGTCCCGCCGTCGCCGCCCGCCCGGTGCGCAACGCCTCCCCCAGATAGCGCTGCACACTGTCGAGCACCAGCTGTCCGCGGCCGGCACGGGAGTGTGCGTCGAGGAGTTCGACGGTCAGCGCGTCGCGCTCGGCGTCGTCGCGAGCCGACACCGGCAGTCGGTCATAGGCGTCCAGCGCCGCCTGCCACCACCGGGCCGCGATGTCCGAACTCCACTGCGCGGTAGCCTGTTCGGCCGCGAGCCGGCAGGCCCGTACGACGACGGCCGGCTCGACGAGGGGTTGTGCGGCGATCAGGTGCTGCGCGCGCCGCGTCGGCGCATCGGCTTCGACGCTGTCGGCGAGCACGTCGGCGATCTTGGCGTGCAGGCGTTGGCGCCGCAGCGCCGGCATGCCCGCCAGAAGCTGCTCCCGCAGCAGGCCGTGCGCGAACTCGTAACCGTCGGCGGTGTGGGCGGCGATCACGATGCGTTCGTCGGCGGCCTCGTCGAGGTAATCGGCCAGGGTGTCCAGATCCAATCGGGTGACTCGCGCGAGCAGCGGGACGGCGGACGCGTCGATCACGTCGCCGATCACCGCCGCGGTCCGCAGCACCTGCATCACGGCCGGGTCCAGCGCGGCGAGTCGACGCTCGAGCACCGAGCGCACCGCGCGCGGAATCTCGTTGGCGGCCCGCTCGGCTCGCGGCAAGCGCGCGTACTCGGAGACGAAGAACGGGTTGCCGCCGGTGCGGGCGGCCAGTTCGGCGGCCTCGTCGGCGGACACCGCGTCCTCGGCCACCTCGTTGGCCAGCGTCGCCACATCGTCCGACGACAGCGCGGGGACCGCGATGTGGCGGTTGGCGTCGCCACGCGCCACGGTGCTGAGCAGGCGCGACACCTCGGGGGTGTGCTCGCCGTCGCGCACCGTCACGATCACCAGCACACGGTGATCACGCAACGCGCTCGCGATGTAGGCCAGGCAGCTGGCCGAGGTGGTGTCCGACCACTGCACATCGTCGACCACGATGGCCAGCAGCCGCGGCGCCGACTCCAGCAGAGATTGAACACGTTCGTAGACAAGGAATCTCGCGGTGTCGGGATCGGCGTGCGGCGGCACCTCGAGCACCTCGTCGTGGTCGGCGCCCAACGCGCGCACCAGCTGTCGCATCGGCCACCACGGTGGGGTGGCCCGCTCGTCGGGGCAGTTCACCCACACCACGTCGCCGCCCTCGGCGGACACCAGCGCGGCGATCTCTTCGGCCAACCGCGTCTTGCCGATCCCTGGCGGACCCGAGAGCACCAACCACCGGGTCGCCCCTGCCGCCGCCCGTGCCAGCACCTCACCCGCGCGGGCCAGTTCGCGGGCCCGGCCCACCAACGGCGACCGCGGCGGGGGCGCCGCGCTGACCGCCCCGGTCGCGACCGGCCCCGGAACGGGAATGTTCGTCGCGCCGCTCCACTCCGGCGGACGGGGCCAGCCGGCCAACTCGGGCGCCTGCCGTAGCACCGCGGTCTGCAGATCTCGCAGTTCCGGTCCGGGCTCGAGCCCCAGTTCTGCGTCGAGGAGCCGCGCATGACGGCCATAGGCCTCCAGCGCCTCGGCCGCGCGACCGGCCCGGTACAGCGCCAGCATCTGCAATCGGCAGCCGCGGTCGGCGAACGGGTCGAGTGCACGCAACGCCGCCGCCTCGGTCAGTGCGGCGGTCACCTTGCCGAGCGCCAGCAGCGCGACGACCCGGTGCGCGAGGCATTCGACCCGCATCCCGGTGACCCTTGCCGCCTCGTCACGCACCCATGGCGCATCGGCCATGTCCTCCAAAAGATTTCCCCGAACCAACGCCAGAGCGGTGTCGGCCTCGGCGAGCGCCCCCTCCCACTCCTCGGCCTCGATCGCGGCCCCGGCGCGTAGGCACCCCGCCGTGAACGCCGTCAGGTCGACGCTGTCCGGGTCCGCGTCGAGGTAGTAGCCCGGCGGGCGGCGCACGATCGGCTGCGATACCGGGGAAGCCATCTGCGTCCCAACCGATCCGCGCAGCGCGCGCCGCAGGTTCGAGATGTAGGCCTGCAGACTCGCCGTCGCGCTGGCCGGTACGTCAGCGCCCCAGACCGCGTCGACCAGCCGATCCACCGACACGACCCGGCCCGCGGCCAGCAGCAGCACCGCCAACACCACCCGCTGCTTGGGCGGACCGAGGTCGACCGGGGTCTCCCCGTCGACCACCTGCAGCGGTCCGAGCAACCGATAGCGCACCGGCGGATCGTGTTACGACGCGGACTGGTATTCGCTCATGGCGTCGTCGAGGCGTTGCAGCGCCTCGCCGTACTGGGCGAAGTCGCCACTGCGCTGCGCCTCCCGCACCGCATCCAGTGCAGAGTTGATGTTCTGCAGCGCAGCGGTTTTGGCCGCCGACAGCTGGGACGGACCGGTCGGCGGGACCGCCACCGGCACCTCCGGGCGGGTCTGCGGAGGCTGACCCTGCTGGTTCGGCGGTGCCGCCGCGGGCTGCTGACCGGTGGCCGGCGGTCGCGACTGCGATTGGCCCGCAGGCACATCCGTCGGTGCCGGACCGGTCGCGGTGGCGTCCGCGCCCGCACCGAACAGATCCGTCAGCGCGTCACGCACCGTCGGCCCGTACCCGATCTTGTCGTTGTACATCATCGCCACCCGGATCAGGCGCGGGTAGGACGACGCCGCATCACTGGCACCCGGCGAGGCGTACACCGGCGCGACGTACAGCAGACCGCCCTGGCCCATCGGCAGCGTCAGCAGATTGCCCCAGCGGATCCGGTTCTGGTTGTCCCGGCCGATGACACCGAGATCCTGGCTGACCGCGGTGTCGGTGCTGATCGCGTTGAATGCCAGCTTGGGGCCGTTGACCTGGCCGGGGATCGTCAGCACCGTGATCTTGCCGTAGGTCTGCGGATCGGAGCTGGCACTGATGTAGGCGGCCAGGAAGTCGCGCCGGAACCGGTTCATCGCACTGGTCAGCTGGAACGACGTCGAATTGTCGTTCTCTGCCAGGTTTTTCGCGACGATGTAGTACGGCGGCTGGTAGCTGCTGGCTGTCGGGTTCGGATCCAGCGGCACGTCCCAGAAATCCGACGTCGAGAAGAACGTCACCGGATCGTCGACGTGGTACTTGGCCAGCAATGCGCGCTGCACCTTGAACAGGTCCTCCGGGTAGCGCAGATGCTCCTGCAACTCCGGGCTGATGTCGGCCTTGGGCTTGATGGTGCCCGGGAAAACCTTCTCCCACGCCTGCAGCACCGGATCCTGCTCGTCCTGCGCGTACAGCGTCACGGTGCCGTCGTAGGCGTCGACGGTGGCCTTCACCGAGTTACGGATGTAGGACACCTGCTTGTCGGGCAGCAGCCGGTTCATCGCCACCTCGTTGGAGTCCGTGGTGGCCGACGACAGCGACATCAGTTCCGAGTACGGATAGTTGTCCAGCGTGGTGTAGCCGTCGACGATCCACACCATCCGCTTGTTGACTATCGCCGGGTAGACGGCGGTGTCGGTGGTCAGCCACGGCGCCACGGCCTTCACGCGTTCCGCCGGATCCCGCTTGAACAGGATCTTGCTGTTGTTGTTGATCACGTTGGAGAACAGGAAGTTCCGCTCGGCGAACTTCGCGGCGAAGACGCTGCGGTTGAACCAGTTGCCCAGCGGCACCCCGCCTGCGCCCGTGTAGGTGTAGTTCTTCGTCTCGACGTTGTTCTCGTAGTCGTATTCGCGGTCGGCGCCGTTCTTGCCGACGATCGCGTAGTCGGCCGCCGTGGAGGCGATGACCGGGCCGAAGTAGATGCGCGGCTGGTCCAGCGGCGCCGGTCCGGGCGAGATGATGCTGCCGTTGGCGCCGACGACGCTGGCCAGGAACTCTGGATAGCCGCCGTTCTGGTTGGGGTCGTTGGCCACGCCGCGCACCGTGTTGGCCGGCGAGGCGATGAACCCGTTGCCGTGGGTGAACACGGTGTGCCGGTTGATCCAGTCCCGCTGGTTGTCGATCAGCCGGTCCGGGTTGAGCTCGCGCGCGGCCACCACGAAGTCGCGCAGGTTCCCGTCGGCGTCGGGATAGCGGTCCATGTTGAGCTGGTCGGAGAAGTAGTAGAAGTTCTTGCCCTGCTGGAACTGGGTGAACGCCGGGCTGACGATGTTGGGGTCGAGCACGCGGATGTTCGACGTGGTGGCCCGGTCGGCGGCCACCTGCTGCGCGCTCGCCGGCGCGTTGCCGGCGTAGTCCCGGTAGCTGACCTGTTCTTCGGTGAGCCCGTAGGCCTGTCGGGTCGCCGCGATGCTGCGGCTGATGTATTCGCTTTCCTTCTGGGCGGCGTTGGGCCGGACGCTGATCTGCTCGACCACCAGCGGCCAGCCGGCGCCGACCACCAGCGACGAGAGCAGCAGCAGGACCACGCCGATCGCCGGGATTCGCAAGTCGCGCAGGAAGATCGCCGAAAAAACCGCGGCGGCGCAGATCACCGCGATGGCCATCAGGATGAGCTTGGCGGGCAGCACCGCGTTGATGTCGGTGTAGCCCGCGCCGGTGAAGGGCTTACCGCCGCGGGTGTGGCTGAGCAGCTCGTAGCGGTCGAACCAGTACGCCACCGCCTTGAGCAGCATCAGGATGCCGACCAGGGTGATCAGCTGGATCCGGGCGGCCCGGCTCAGCGCACCGGTCCGGCCGGAGAGCCGGATGCCGCCGAACAGGTAGTGGCCCAACAGGTTCGCGACGAACGCCAGGAACGTGGCGACGAACAGATAGGACAGCACCAGCCGGTAGAACGGCAGATCGAACGCATAGAAGCCGAGATCGATGCCGAACTGCGGGTCGGCGACGCCGAAGCTGCCGCCGTGCAGGAACAGCTGCACCCGCTCCCAATAGCTCTGGGCGACGAATCCCGACAGCAGACCGATGAACGCAGGCACCCCGATGCCCACCAGCCGCAGCCGGGCCATCACGGCGGTGCGGTAGCGCGCGATCGGATCGTTCGGGCCCGCCGTCGGCACGAAGACCGGACGGGTGCGGTAGGCCAGGGCGAGCGCGGCGAACACGACGCCGCCGACCAAGAGGGTGACGACCAGGAAGATCACCAGCCGGGTGACGATCTGGGTGGTGAACACCGACCGGTAGCCGAGTTCGCCGAACCACAGCCAGTCGACGTAGGTGTCGACTATCCGGGGTCCGATCAGCAACAGCAGCACGACCGCCAGGGCGATCGCGATCAGAACCCGGCTTCGTCGCGTCAGCTTCGGCATTCTCGCCGCGGGCCGCATACCCACTCGATTACTCCACTCTCGGACATTCCCAGCAGTTGTTCAGTAACTGTACGCATCGGGCCTGCGGCGCCGGCTCAGCAGCGAGGAGGTTCGCCACCGGCGGAAAGCGTGCGCAGCCCGTCGATCGCGTGCTCGAGGGTGTCCACCTTGAGCAACTCGATGTCCTTCTCGTCGGCGGACTTGGCCTCGTCGCAGTTGTCGGCCGGCACCAGGAACACCGAGGCACCGGCTTCCTTGGCCGACACGATCTTGTGGGTGATGCCGCCGATCGAGCCGACCTCCCCGTCCGGGGTGATCGTGCCGGTGCCCGCGACGAACTTCGATCCGTTCAGGTCGCCGGTCGTCAGCTTGTCGACGACGGCGAGGCTGAACATCAGGCCGGCCGACGGGCCACCGATGTTGGCCAGGTTGAAGTCGATCGAGAACGGCGCCCACGGCGCGTCGAGCACATTGACCCCCAGCACGCCGTGCGGACGGTCCGGCCGCGAGCCCAGCGTGACCTGGGCGATGCCGGCCGGGGAGTTCTTGCGGCGGTAGTCGACGACGATCGTGTCGCCGGGTTTGGTGGTTTCCAGGAAGGCGCCGAACTGCTCGAGGTTCGCGACGGGCTTGTTGTTCACCGCGTCGATCGCGTCACCGGCCTGCAGCTTGCCTTTCGACGGGCCCTTCTCGTCGATGCTCTGCACGGTGATGGCGGTCGGATACTTCAGATAGGCCAGCGCGGCGTATTCCGCGCTGTCCTCGGACTGCTGGAAGTCCTTGGTGTTGGCCTCGTCGATCTCGTCACGGGACTTGTCCGGCGGATAGACGAGCTCACGCGGGATCAGCTGATCGCGGCCCGACGCCCAGAAGATCAACGCCTGACCCAGCGTCAGGCCGTCCATCTGCGACACCGTCGTCATGTTCAGGTGGCCGCTGGTGGGTTGCACATCGGTGCCCTCGATGTCGACGACCGGCTTGCCGTCGACGTCACCGAGGGTGTTGAAGGTCGGGCCGGGGCCCAACGCGACGTAGGGCACCGACACCGTGGTCGCGAGCACGCCGAAGACCAAGATCGGCACCAGCGCGACGATGAGGGTGGCAATCCTCCTGTTCACGCCGTTCACAGTAGAGGTCAACGGTCGGTTCACTCTCAGCGTGACCCGTCGGCCCGCACCGGCGCACCCTGGTGAGTACCGTTGGGGGCATGGCTGACGTGCCTTTTGGCTTCTCCGCGGGCGACGACCCGGAGCGCGACAAGCGCAAGGACCCCGATTCGGGGTCCGGCCCGGCCGACCCGTTCGGCGGCGCCTTCCCCGGCGGCCAGTTCGACATGTCGCAGCTCGGGCAGATCTTCTCCTCGCTCGGTGAGATGTTCAGCGGCACCGCCAAGGCCGGCGCCGGTGCCGGGCCGGTCAATTACGACTTCGCGCGCCAGCTGGCGTCGAACTCGATCGGCTTCGTCGCACCGGTGCCCGAGCAGACGGCGTCGGCGATCAGCGACGCGGTGCGACTGGCCGAGACCTGGCTCGACGGGGTGACCCCGCTGCCGGCCGGCACTACGCGGGCGGCGGCGTGGACGCCGACCGACTGGATCGACAACACGATGGACACCTGGAAACGGTTGTGCGACCCGGTGGCCGAGCAGATCTCCACGGTGTGGGCCCAGGCGCTGCCCGAAGAGGCCAAGGCGATGGCCGGTCCCCTGCTGGCGATGATGTCGCAGATGGGCGGCATGGCGTTCGGGTCCCAGCTGGGCCAGGCGCTGGGCACGCTGTCGCGAGAGGTGTTGACGTCCACCGACATCGGGCTGCCGTTGGGCCCCAAGGGAGTCGCGGCGCTGATGCCCGAGGCGATCGAGTCACTCGCGGAGGGACTCGAGCAGCCACGCAGCGAGGTCGTCACCTTCCTGGCGGCGCGCGAGGCCGCCCACCACCGGCTGTTCAGCCACGTGCCGTGGCTCGCCACCCAGCTGCTCAACGCGGTCGAGGCGTTCGCCAAGGGCACCAAGATCGACATGAGCGGCATCGAGGAGTTCGCCCGCGACTTCAACCCCGCGTCGCTGACCGACCCGTCGGAGATGGAGCAGCTGCTCAACCAGGGCATCTTCGAGCCGAAAGCCACCCCCGAGCAGACCGCCGCGCTGGAGCGGCTCGAGACGCTGCTCGCGCTGATCGAGGGCTGGGTGCAGACGGTGGTGTCCGACGCGCTGGGTGATCGGATTCCCGGGACGGCGGCGCTGTCGGAGATGCTGCGCCGGCGACGGGCCACCGGCGGGCCGGCCGAGCAGACGTTCGCCACCCTTGTCGGGCTCGAACTGCGGCCACGCAAGATGCGCGAGGCGGCCGCGCTGTGGGAGAAGCTGACCCAGGCCGTCGGCGCCGACGCCCGCGACGGCGTGTGGGGGCACCCCGACCTGCTGCCAAGCGCCTCGGATCTGGACGAGCCTGCCGGCTTCATCGACCGCATGATCGGCGGCGACACCACCACCACCGAGCTCGACAGCGCTATCGAGGCCGCGCTCAACGAGGGCGACGAGGGAACCGACCGACGCCCCTGAGGCCTGTGGATAACTCGGTCCGCGGTCGGTGCCGCATGACACTGTCGTCGCATGACCCGTTACGCCCTGGACTCGGCCACCCCGGTGCTGTCCCGCCCGGACGGCACGGTCCAGGTCGGCTGGGATCCCCGCCGCGCCGTGGTGGTCCATCCTCCGCCCGGGTTGGCCGCGCCGGTTCTGGCTGATCTGCTGCGGGCATTGCAATCCGCGGCGACGGTTCCGGAACTGCAGAGCCTGGCCGCCGGCCGCGGCGCCGACGCATCGGTTGTGACCGGGCTCGTCACCCACCTCGTCGACTCCGGAGTGGTCACCGCGGCGGCACCACCCCGCGATCGTGCGGCGGCAGTGCGGATCCACGGCGACGGCCCGCTGTCGGACCTGATCAGCTCCGCGCTGTCGGGCTCCGGCGCCCGGGTCAGCCACAGCAGCCGGGCGCACGCCTCGGCCGGCGGTGCGGATCTGGCCGTGCTCGCCGACTACCTGGTGGCCGACCCGCGCGTCGTCCGGGAGCTCCACGACGCGGGCGTGCCGCATCTGACCGTGCGGGTGCGCGACGGTGCCGGCCTGATCGGGCCGCTGGTGATCCCCGGAGTGACCAGCTGTCTGCGCTGCGCCGATCTGCACCGCAGCGACAAAGACCCCGCCTGGGCGGCGGTCGCCACCCAGCTCTGCCGCACGGTCGGCACCGCAGACCGCGCCACGGTGCTGGCCACCGCGGGCCTGGCGCTGCGTGAGATCAACCACGTCCTGCGCGCGCTGCGGGGTGACGATCACGGCTCGAGCTCGCCCTCGACACTGGACACCACCCTGGAATTCGACGTCAGCACCGGATCACTGACCGCCCGCCGGTGGTCGGCGCATCCGCAGTGCGCATGCTGACAGCAGTCGTTGCCAACTCGTTGGTGGAAGTTCAGCGCGGTCGTGGATGATGGAATCGTGAGTGACATCAAGCGGGGCCGAGCAGCGCGCAACGCCAAGCTGGCGTCGCTGCCCGTGGGCATGGCAGGACGTGCAGCGCTGGGCTTCGGCAAGCGGCTGACCGGCAAGTCCAAAGACGAAGTCAACGCCGAGCTGATGGACAAGGCCGCTCAGCAGCTGTTCACCGTTCTCGGCGAACTCAAGGGCGGCGCCATGAAGGTCGGCCAGGCCTTGTCGGTGATGGAAGCCGCGATCCCCGAGCAGTACGGCAAGCCCTACCGCGAAGCGCTCACCAAGCTGCAGCGCGAGGCGCCGCCGTTGCCTGCGGCCAAGGTGCACCGCGTGCTCGATCAGCAGCTGGGCACCAAGTGGCGCGACCGGTTCCAGTCGTTCGACGACAAGTCGGTGGCGTCGGCCAGCATCGGCCAGGTGCACAAGGCGGTGTGGGCCGACGGCCGTGTGGTCGCGGTCAAGATCCAGTACCCGGGCGCCGACGAGGCGCTGCGCGCCGACCTCAAGACCATGCAGCGCATGGTCAGCGTGCTCAAGCAACTGTCCCCCGGCGCCGACGTTCAGGGTGTGGTCAACGAGCTGATCGAGCGCACCGAGATGGAACTGGACTACCGGCTCGAAGCCGACAACCAGCGCGCGTTCGCGAAGGCGTACGCGGGTGACCCGCATTTCGTGGTGCCGCACGTGGTGGCCAGCGCGCCGAAGGTCGTCATCCAGGAGTGGATCGAAGGCATCCCGCTGTCGCAGATCATCCGCGAGGGCACGCAGGAGCAGAAGGATCTGATGGCCACCCGGCTGTTCGAGTTCTGCAACGACGCCCCGACCCGGCTGGAGATGGTGCACGGCGACGCGCATCCCGGCAACTTCATGCTGATGCCCGACGACAAGATGGGCGTCATCGACTTCGGGGCGGTGGCCCCGATGCCCGGCGGCTGGCCGGTGGAGCTCGGTCAGATCATGCGCTACGCCGTCGACAAGAACTACGACAAGCTTCTGCCGACGATGGAGAAGGCGGGGTTCATCCAGAAGGGCCAGCAGGTCTCCACCAGCGAGATCGACGACATGCTCAAGCAGTATGTCGATCCCCTCCAGGTGCCGGTGTTCCACTACACCCGAAAGTGGCTGCAGCGCATGACGACGCTGGAACTGGACAAGGCGGCCGGCCAGATCAAGGCCGCGCGCCAGATGGACATCCCGCCGAAGCTGGCGATCCCGATGCGGGTGATCGCGTCGATCGTGGCGATCTCCTGCCAGCTCGACGCGCACGTCCCCACCCGGCGCATCGCCGAGGAGACAGTTCCCGGCTTCGCCGACCCCGACGCCGCGGAGGCATCGGGGTCAGCCGAAAGCTAGGCTGCCACAGGGTCTTTCGCGTCCTTACGCGGCCGGCCCCTGGGCCGCTTGCGGGCGATGACGGTGCCCCGCTCGAAGATCTCGCCGCCCCACACGCCCCACGGCTCCTGCCGCTCCAACGCTGCGGTCAGGCACTCCCGCCGGAAAGGGCATTCGCCGCACAGGGCCTTGGCGCGCTCGAGGTCGCGCGGGTCCTCGGCGAACCACAGGTCGGGATCCTCGACATGACACGGCACCGACAGCTTCGATCTCTCACATGTCAGGGAAGACATGTCCGGTCCTCTGCTTCCTGGTCGTTTTGTCGTCTGGCTGAACTCTGTCGTGGATCGGTGACCAGGTCTTGTCTGACAAAGACGAAGGCCACGGATCCGTGGTTGCGGGTCCGTGGCCTTCGATGGCGGTGAGGGCTCTGGCTAGTGAGAGCCCCTCACGGACGCGGCAACCGTGCCGGCTGCGGCGGCGCGGCGCTTACGCGCGGCGGCAGCGGCGGGAATGGCGGTATGCACCTCGGTGAAGGCGTGCGGAGACCACGGCATGCCGGCTGCGGCTACGACGTAAAACGCGTGATTGCTGACCATGATCGCGGCATCCTCCTCTCGCACATGCACCTTCGTGTGTTGTTCTGAGGCTAGACGCTACCAGCGAAATCGCTCAACACAATTTTGACCTGCGCCTTTGGCGCGATCTTTACGACTTTTGGCGGTCTCTGACCAGCCCGAGCACGTCGGCGCCGAACTGCTCGAGCTTGCGTGCGCCGATGCCGGGGATCGCGACCAGCGCGGCATCGTCACCCGGAAGGGACTCCGCGATCGCGATCAGCGTGTTGTCGGTGAACACGACGTAGGCGGGCACGCTCATCTCCTTCGAGATGCGCAGCCGCCAGTCCTTCAGGTCGGCGAGCAGTTGTTCGTCGATGTCGGACGGGCACGTCTCGCACCGGCGAAGCATGATCGCCGCGGAAGCAGACAGCGGGGCGTTGCACACCCGGCACCGCGGGGCCGGGCCGCGGGGCTTGCGCGACCGGCTGGGCCCCTCGTCGCGTGCCGACTGCGGCGCGATGCCGTTGAGGAACCGCGACGGCCGTCGGCCCTGACGACCCCCGGGGTTCCGGGCCAGCGCCCAGCTGAGCGCCAAATGCACACGCGCCCTCGTGATTCCGACGTAGAACAGGCGCCGCTCCTCCTCGACCGGTTCGCTGTCGGGACCGTGGGACAGGGCATGGGAGATCGGCAGCGTGCCGTCGGCCAGACCGACGAGGAACACCGCGTCCCACTCCAGGCCCTTCGCGGCGTGCAGCGACGCGAGCGTGACACCCTGCACCACCGGCGGGTGGCGCGAGTCGGCCCGCTGCCGCAACTCGGTCAGCAGTGTGCGCAAGTCCAGCTGCGGGCGCTGGGCGACCTCGTCGTCGACGAGGTCGGCGAGGGCGGCCAGCGCCTCCCAGCGATCCCGGGCGCGGGTACCGGCCGGCGCCTCGGCGGTCAGGCCGAGCGGTTCGAGCGTCGCCCGCACCAACTCCGGCAGTGCCCCCTCGGTCTCCCGTTCGGCGGCGCGCTGCAGCGCCAGCAGGGCCTGCCGCACTTCCTGGCGACTGAAGAAGCCTTCGCCGCCGCGGACCTGGAAAGGGATACCGGCCTCGGTGAGCGCCTCCTCGTAAACCTCGGACTGCGCGTTGATGCGATACAGCACCGCGATCTCGGCGGGAGCGGTGCCGGCGTCGACGAGCTTGTTGACGTTGCGCGCGACCGCAGCGGCCTCGGCGACCTCGTCGGGATACTCGTTGAACGTCGGATTCGGCCCGGGCGGACGCTGCCCGACCAGATGCAGCCGACTGCCCGCCATCCGGCCGCGGGCCGCGGAGATGACCCGATTGGCCAGCGACACGACCTGCGGGGTGGACCGGTAGTCCCGCTCCAGCCGGACCACCGCGGCGTCGGGGAACCGGCGGGAGAAGTCGAGCAGATAGCGCGGCGAGGCGCCGGTGAACGAATAGATGGTCTGGTTGGCGTCGCCGACGACGGTCAGGTCGTCGCGGTTGCCGAGCCACGCGTCGAGCACCCGCTGCTGCAGCGGCGTCACGTCCTGGTACTCGTCGACGACGAAGCAGCGGTAGCGATCCCGGAACTCCTGGGCCACCGCGGCGTCGTTCTCGATGGCGGCGGCGGTGTGCAGCAGCAGGTCATCAAAGTCCAGGAGCATCAGATCGGCGCCGCGGGCCTTGAGCGCCTCGTATCCGGAGTAGACGGCCGCGACCTTCGCCGCGTCGAACGGGATGTCGCGCCCGGATTCGGCCACCGTCGCCGGATAGTCCTCAGGACTGATCAACGAGGCCTTGGCCCATTCGATCTCTCCCGCCAGGTCGCGCACGTTGTCGGTTCCGGTGGGAAGGCCGCTGCGGTTGGCAGCCTGGGCTACCACGGCGAACTTCGAGTCGAGCAGCTGCCAGTCGGTGGTGCCGACGACCCGCGGCCAGAAGTAGGCGAGCTGGCGACGCGCCGCGGCGTGGAACGTCTGCGCCTGCACCGATTCTGTGGAGGTGCCGACATCATCGCTGCTGAGCGCACGCAGCCGCGCCCGCATCTCCCCCGCGGCGCGCTGGGTGAACGTGACGGCCAGTACCTGACCAGGGGCGACGTGGCCTGCGGTCACCAGGTGCGCGATACGCCGGGTGATGGTGCGCGTCTTGCCCGTGCCGGCGCCCGCGAGCACGCACACCGGCCCGCGCGGGGCGAGGACGGCTTCGCGCTGCTCCTCGTCTAGGTCGCCCAGCAGCCGGTCACGCGAAGCCGTCGGGGACATGGCGACCATCATGTCAGCGCGGCCCGACAATCGCGGGCTGGGCCGGGGCATGTTCGCGGGGTCGACTACGTTGAAGTGCTTATGAGCGCTGACGACACTGCTGCAGTGACCATGTACACGACGTCGTGGTGTGGCTACTGCGTCCGCCTGAAGAAGGCACTGAAGAACGAGGGCATCACCTACACCGAGGTGAACATCGAAGATGACCCCACCGCGGCGGAGTTCGTCGGCTCGGTCAACGGTGGCAACCACGTCGTCCCGACGATCAAGTTCCCCGACGGCTCGACGCTGACCAACCCGAGCGGCGCCCAGGTCAAAGCCAAGCTCGCCAGCTGAGCGAAATCAGCCCGCGGCGGCCCAGGACTCGATGATCTCCCGGGCGATCGAGATCGACCCCGGCAGCAACAGCCGCGACCCGCTCTGCGAACTCCAGTCGCCCTGATCGAGGGCCTCACGGATCTCGGCACGGGTGAACCACGCCGCCTCGGCGATCTCGCCGTCGTTGAACGCGAACTCCTGCTCCGGGTCGCCGAGAGCATGGAACCCGACCATCAGCGACCGCGGGAACGGCCACGGCTGGGAGCCCAGGTACTCGACGTCGGTGACGTTCAGCCCGATCTCCTCGGCGATCTCGCGGACCACGCACGTTTCGAACGACTCACCGGCCTCGACGAAGCCGGCCAGGATCGAGAACAGCCGCGGCGGCCACACCGTCTGGCGGGCCAGCACCGCGCGGTCATGGCCGTCGTGGACCAGGCAGATCACCGCAGGGTCGATACGCGGGAACTCCTCCTGCCCGGTCACCGGATTGATCCGCGACCAACCCGCTTTGATGGGTTTGGTCGGTGTGCCGTCGACCGGGCTGAAGCGAGCATGGTCGTGCCAGTTGAGCAGCGCGGTCGCGGTGGCGACCAGCTGGGCGCTGACATCGTCGAAGACGTGACCGGTGCGGCGCAGATCGAGCACCTCGGTCTCGGCGTCCGGGTCGTCGGGCGGCTGCAGATCCGAGCGCACCGCCCACACGTGCCGCCCGTCCTGCAGGCGGCCGAGGAACACGGCGTTCTCCGGGGGCGCGTCACCGGCGTCGGCGGCTCGGTGCAGCACCGCGCGACCCTCGGCGATCAACACCTGGTTGCGGCGGTCCACCCGCAGCAACAGTGCGTCGGCCCAGCCGGTCACCGCCGCATCGACGTCGGTGCGCAGGGTGTCGGCGCGGTCGGCGCCGACGCGGGAGAGCAGAGGAACGTTGCGCAGCCGGAAGCCGGCGCTCATCTCGGCCGTCCCTGTGCGTCGAAACCGACGTAATGGTGTCGTTGTCTCGCATGTTCGCGCCCAAACGTCGGTTTGGGCGACAGGAAGCCGGCGCTCATCGTTCGGCATCCGCGGAACGGATGTAGAGAAGGCGGTCCCCCAGCTCGAGCGCGTCGACCTCGGGTTCGTCCACCCGGATCAGCTTTCCGTTGCGCACCACGCCGAGCACGATGTCGGCCTGGTGGCGCGGCGACCCGCCCGCCTCCTTCGGTGTCACCTCGCGCTCGGCGATCGCGAAACCGGCGTCCGGGGTGAGCAGATCCTCCATCACCTCGACCACGCTGGGCGTCTGGACCGCGATGCCCAGCAGCCGGCCGGCGGTCTCCGAGGTGACCACGGTGGAGTCGGCCCCGGACTGCTTGAGCAGGTGCTGGTTCTCCGCTTCGCGGACGGCGGCGATGATCTTGGCGTTGGGCGCCAGCTCGCGCGCGGTCAGCGTCACGAGCACCGCGGTGTCGTCCCGGTTGGTGGCGACGATGATCGATTTGGCGTGCTGGGCGCTGGCCAGCCGCAGCACCTCGGAGTCGGTGGCGCTGCCGCGCACCGTGACCAGGCCGGCACTCTTCGCGCGTTCCAGGGCTGCGACGTCCTCGTCCACCACTACGATGTCTGCGGGCGCGACCTCGTCGCCGACCATCGCCGCGGCGGCGGTGCGGCCCTTTGTGCCGTAGCCGACGATGATGATGTGGTTGCGCAACTTGTTCCTCCAGCGCTGGATTTGGTACACCTGGCGCGACTGCGTGGTGAGGGTCTCGACGGTGGTACCGATGAGCACGATCAGGAACGCGATCCGCAGCGGCGTGATCACCAGGACGTTGACCAACCGTGCGGACGGTGTGATCGGAGTGATGTCGCCGTAGCCCGTGGTGGACAGTGACACGGTCGCGTAGTAGAGGCAGTCCAGGAACGACAGTGGGTTGTCCTGCGTGTCCCGGTAGCCGTCACGGTCGAAATACACGATGAACACCGCAGCGAACAGCGCGGTCATCGCATAGATGACGCGAACAGTGATGCGCCGCGACGGACTGACCATCGTGGTGGGGATCTGCACCCTGTCGGTGAGCGCGTGCACCGGTAGGTCGGCCAGGGACTGGTCGAATCGGCGCAGCCGTCGGCGCAGAGCGCCCTCAGCCACGGGGGCCAGTCACGATGTGAGGCTGTCGCACCCGCACAATGTAATCATGACCTCCTCCCCGGCCGTACTGCAGCGGTTCAGCTCGTCATCGCGCGGCACCAAGATGGGCATCTGGCTGATCGGCATGGGGGTCCTGCACTTCGCGGCGCCGAAGCCGTTCGACTCGATCGTGCCCGAGGAACTTCCCGGCACCCAGCGCTTCTACACGCTGGCCTCCGGTGTCGCCGAGGTCGGTGTCGGCGCTCTGCTGGTCGCTCCGAAGACCCGCAGATTCGGCGCGCTCGCCGCGATCGCGCTGTTTCTCGGCGTGCTACCCGGCAACGTGAACATGGTGCGGTTGTGGAAGAACAAGCCGCTGGCGATGCGGTTGATCGCGATCGCGCGGCTTCCGATCCAGGTGCCGATGATCACGCAGGCGCTGAAGGTTTACCGCGAGAGCTGAGTTCATGCGGCATCACCGTCGACGGGCTCGGCGAGCAGGGCGGCCAGTTCGTCGGCATCGGGAAGCGCGGCGGGGATGACCGTGCGCCCCGAACGGACGTAGTGGAACGCCGCCCGCACCGACGACAGTGGGCAACCCTGCAGCCGGGCCCATGCCAGGCGATAGACAGCCAGCTGAACCGCGTTGTGCTGCAACTCCTCCGAGGTGGCCGGCGGCTCGCCGGTCTTCCAGTCCACCACTGTCACTCCGCCGCCGTCGTCGCCGAACACCGCGTCGATGCGGCCGCGGACGACGCGGCCGGCGATCATCATGTCGAAGGGGACCTCCACCTCCAGTGGGCTGCGCGCCGCCCAGCTCGACACCGCGAAGGCGGCCTGCAGTTCCTCGAGCTCGCCGCGGTCCTGCCGGTCGGCGTCGACAGCGCCGGGCAGATCGTCGAGGTCGAACAGCTTCTCCGCTTGGAAATAGCGCTGCACCCACTCGTGGAACGCGGTGCCCAGCAGCGCCTGTGCGTCGGGACGCCGAGGTAGCCGTCGATGGAGGCGCCGCGCCGCGGCGTCGGGGTCGCGCCCCAGTTCGACCATGGCGCTGACCGACAGCTGTACCGGCAGCGGCGGCGCGGGCCGGCGGGCCGCCCGTTCGCGCTCGACCAGCAGCGCGTCGACGTCGGAGACCCAGCCGTGCGGATCGTCGGCGACGACGGGGTCGGCGTCGCCGGCGATCGCGGCGGCCACCAGCGCGGCGCCGAGGTCGGCGCGGTCACGACGGCCCGCCAACGGGTCGACCGGCCACATCGCTTCGACCACGCGGCCGCGCAGAGGATTCGGCTCGCCGTCGGCGGGAGCTTCGGCCCATACGTCGACCGACCCGCACGGCGCACCCGCGGCCGCCGCGGTGTCGATGACCTCCTTGAGTTCGGTGAGGAACGTCGACGGTCCGCGGGGCTTGGACTCGGTGGCGCCCCAGTGGTGACCCGACACCAGCAGCGTGCGTTCGGCCCGCGTCAGCGCGACGTACAGCAGGCGGCGTTCCTCGTCGGTGCGGCGCTGATCCAGGCTGCGCTTGTGATCGGAGATGGCGTCCGAGAGTGACTTTCGGTCGTTTACCCGGGAGGTGTCCAGTACCGGAACGCCGTGTTCGGAGACGGTGGCGCAGTCACCGCGCAGCAGCGGCGGGAGATCGGCCGCATCGGTGAGCCAGGTTCGAGGCGAGGCCGTCGACGGGAACACCCGCCCGACGAGATGTGGGACGGCGACGATCTGCCACTCCAGTCCCTTGGCCGCATGCACGGTCAGGATCTGCACCCGGTCCTGCGCGACCGTGATCTCGGCGGGCGCGAGCCCGTTCTCGACCTGCTCGGCGGCGTCGAGGTACGCCAGCAGACCCGACACGGTCGCGCCGGAGCGGGCGGCGAAGTCGGCGACGACATCGCTGAAGGCGTCGAGATGCTCGGTGCCCGCCCAGCCCGCCGCCATCGGCCGAGCAGCCCTGACCTCGACGTCGATGCCGAGCATCCGCCGGACCTCGGCGATCAGATCGGGCAACTGACCGTCGAGGTGGGCGCGCAGGGCTGTCAATTCCCGGCCCAGTGCCACGATGCGGGCGTACCCGGCCGGTGAATAGGCTTCTGCTGCACCCGGATCGCACACAGCGTCGGCGAGGCAGGCGGTGTCGGCGTCGGGTCCGAGTTGGGCGACGATCTGATGGGTGCTTCCGCGCTCGGCGGCCGGTGCATCGACCAACGACACCGCGCGACGCCACAGCGCGGCGATATCGGCGGCACCGAGCCGCCACCGGGGGCCGGTGAGCACTCGCACCGCGGCCGCACCGGCAGTCGGGTCGGCGGCCAGCCGCAGCATCGCGACCACGTCGGCCACCTCGGGCACCGACAGCAGTCCGGCCAGCCCGACCACCTCGACGGGGATGCCGCGCCGGGTCAAGGCCTCGGCCATCGGGGCGGCATCAGCGTTGCGGCGCACCAGGACCGCGGCCGTCGGCGCCACCCCGTCGTCGGTCAGCCCGGCGCGGTACCGGGACGCCACCTGCTCGGCGACCCACTCCCGCTCGGCTTCCACGTCGGAGAGCAACGCGCACCGCACCTGCCCCGGGTGCGCATCGGGCCGGGGCAACAGCGACCGCACCGACACGGACCGGCGGCGCGCGTCCATCGACACCTCGTTGGCCAGGTGCAGCACCTCAGGCGGGTTACGCCAGCTGGTCCGCAATTCCAGTGTGGGCGCGGGGCTTCCGTCGGCGAGGGGAAAGTCGGTGGTGAACCGAGGCAGATTGGTGGCCGACGCGCCCCGCCACCCGTAGATCGACTGGATCGGATCACCGACGGCGGTCAACGCCAGACCGTCGTCGGCCCCGTTGCCGAACAGCGATGCCAGCGCCACCCGCTGCGCGTGCCCGGTGTCCTGGTACTCGTCGAGCAGCACCACCCGGTAACGCTGACGCAGATGCTCGCCCACTTGCGGGAACCGCGACGCGAGCTGGGCCGCGGCGGCCATCTGCATCCCGAAGTCGACGACGCGCTCCTCCCGCATGCGCCGATGCAGCGCGTCGATCAGCGGCACCAGGGCGGTGCGCTCGGTCTGCGTGGCGAGCATCCGCAGCAGCCACTGGCTGGGGCCGCGGTCGCGCTGGTAGGGGCCCGCGGGCAGCGTGTGCACCAGGCGTTCCAGTTCGATGTGCGTGTCACGCAGCTGGTCGGTGTCGACCAGATGCTCGGCGAGTTGACCGGCCAGCCGCAGCACCATCGCGGTGATCGCGGCGGGGGACTTGTCCGTGTCGAGCGCACCGGGGTGTTCGCAGACCACGCGAAACGCCAACTGCCACAACTCGGTTTCCCCGAGCAGGCGGACGTCGGGTTCGACCGGCAACAACAACCCGTGTTCGCGCAGCAGGGCCCCGGCGAACGCGTGGTAGGTGCTGACCGTGACCGGGTCGTCGGCCACGTCGGCCGCGCCGGGCACGACCAGCCCGGCGCCCGCCAACCGGGCCAGCCGCGCCCGCACCCGGCGCAGCAGTTGTCCCGCGGCCTTGCGGGTGAACGTCAGACCCAGCACTTCGCCCGGGCGGGCGAAGCCATTGGCGACCAGCCAGACCACGCGTGCGGCCATCGTCTCGGTCTTGCCCGCCCCGGCCCCGGCGATGACGACCAGCGGACCGGGAGGGGCGGCGATGACGGCAGCCTGCTCGTCGGTCGGTGCGAAAAGACCGAGCGCCCCGGCCAATTCGGTGGGACTGTACCGCGGTGTCGTCACACGTCACTCCTGGTCTGCTGGGCCGGGCACAGCGCGGCCACCGGGCAGTGCGCGCAGCCGTCGTTGACCCGGGCGAGGAAGCCGGGACCCTGGGTCGCCGCGGCAGCCTGGCGCACCTGGGCGCGCCACTGCTCGCGCCCGTCGGACGTCAGCGCGTCCTGCTCCCGTTCGGCCGCCGCACCGCCGCTGGTCTTCCCGAGATACACCAGCCGCCCACCGCCCGGCTCCGCGCCGTCGGTCAGGAGGCCCTCGGCAACGGCCAGCTGGTACATCGCCAGCTGCGCATGGTTCTGCGCGTCGTCCTTGGTGACCGGGCTCTTGCTGGTCTTGATGTCGACCACGACGAGCCGGCCTTCACTGTCGCGCTCGAGGCGATCGAGGCGACCTCGCACCCGCACCGCCGGGAGGTCCCCGTCGGCGGCGACGACCTCGCCGTCGACCTCCACTTCGGTGCCGACCTCGGTGAGGTGGTGGCGGCTGTCGGTGCGCCAGCGCGCGAACGTGCCGAGCATCTCCTGATGACGCTCCAACTCGTTGTCGGCGTGCCATCGGGCGTCGAAGGGCAGCGCTTCCCACACCCCGCCGAGCTCGCGGTGCAGGTGTTCTTCCGACGCGTTCGACTCGGACACCAGGGCGTGCACCAGTGATCCCAGCGCGGATCGGACGTCGCGCATCCTGCCGCCACCGTGCCGTTCCATCAGCCACCGCAGCGGGCAGTCCGACAGCATCTGCAGCGTCGACGGTGACAGGGTCACGGTGTGCCCGTCGCCGTCCCACAGCGGGGCGTCGCTGGAGACCTCCCGCATGCCGTACCACTGCGCCGGATCGGCTCCGTGCAGGCCCGCCTCGGCCAGGCGCGCCAATTGCGCTGCTGCGCAGGCCCTCTCGATGTCACTCACCGCATCGGGCGGGGAGCAGACCACCGACCGCAACCGTCCCACCACGGCGGCGGGGGCGAGCACCCGCGGCGCCTGGATCGGTACGTCGGGCTCGGCCACCGGTTCCGTCGACGTCGCGGCGAGCTCGTGGCAGAACGGCGACGGCAGCAGCGCGGCGTCGCCGCTGTCGCTGTCCACGGCGGTGACCAGCAGCCGGCTGCGCACGCGGCCCATCGCCGCGATGAGCAGCCGGCGCTCCTCTGCCAGGAGCGGCGCGCGGCCGGGCAGCACGCGCTCCCCCGGCTCGACGACCCCGTCGAGGATGTCGACCAGCTGCTGGGTCGCGAGCACCCCGCCCCGGGGTTGCACGTTGGGCCACAGCCCTTCCTGCACGCCCGCGATCACCACGAGGTCCCACTCGCGACCCAGCGCGGCGTGTGCACTGAGCACCGCGACCGCCTCGGACGCCGGGCCGTCGTCGCGGCGGACCGGCGGCAGCGTCAACGCGGCGACGTGGTCCACCAGGCCACGCAGGGATGCGCCCGCGGTCTGCTCGACGTGCTGCTCGACGACGTCGAACAGCGCGGTGACCGCGTCCAGATCGCGATCGGCCTGGGCGCCGGCCGGTCCGCCCCGCTCGCTGGCCGCCAGCCAGCGCCGCTGCAGACCCGAGCGGTTCCAGGCCTCCCACAACGTGTGCCGCGGGTCGCGCCCCTGCTCGGCGCTGCGCCGCGCCGCGGCCAGCACGGTGCGCACCCGCCGCAGGGCCCGCGCCAGCTCGTCCGGAATTCGCTGGAGGCCGGCGGCGTCGTCACCGCGCAGCGCCGCGACCAGCAGCTCGCCGAAGTCGCGCTCCGGGTCACCCGCGCCCCGTCGCAACGCACGCCGCAACTGGCGCAGCGACACCGGGTCGACGCGTCCGATCGGTCCGGTCACCAGCGCCAGCGCCCGCTCGCCGTCGAGACCCTCCGCCGTGGCTTCCAGCACCGTCAGCAGCGCCCGCACTGCCGGCATGTCGGCGAGCGCGACATCGCTCTGCGGAACTTCGACCGGCACCCCGGCGGCGCTGAGCGCGCGGCTCAGCGGCGCGCCCATCCGGGGCACCGAGCGGACGATCACCGCCATCTGTGACCACGGCACCTCGTCGACGAGGTGCGCCCGGCGCAGCGCGTCCGCGATGACCGCCGATTCCGCATGTGCGGACGCGGCGATCCGCACCGCGACCGACCCGGCGACGTCGATGCCGGTGAATTCCCTTGTGGCGTCGGCGCCGGGGAGCCTGCGGCCGACCGCCGCGATGGCGTCGGCCACCGGCCGCGCGCACCGGTGCGAACGGGTCAGCGTGATCAGCGGACCGTCACCGCGCAGCAACGCCGGATCGGCACCGCGGTACCCGAACACCGTCTGATGCGGGTCGCCGGCGATCACGGTCAGCTCGGCTCCTGCGGCGAGCACCTGCACCAGCCGCGCAGCCTGCGGGTCGAGGTGCTGGGCGTCATCGACGAGCAGCAGCGCCACCCGCGCCCGCTCGGCCGCCAGCAGGTCGGCGTCGGCGGCCAGCGCCTCCAAGGCGGCACCGACGAGTTCGGCGGCACCGAGCGCCGGCACCGTCGCCTGCGGCGCG
The DNA here is from genome assembly GCF_010729305.1 of Mycolicibacterium psychrotolerans. Taxonomy (NCBI): domain Bacteria; kingdom Bacillati; phylum Actinomycetota; class Actinomycetes; order Mycobacteriales; family Mycobacteriaceae; genus Mycobacterium; species Mycolicibacterium psychrotolerans. Next base: position 5,034,987 of record NZ_AP022574.1, read on the forward strand.
GCCATACCCACGGCCGACCGCAGCAGCATGATCTGTTCGTAGGCCTGCGCGAAGCGACCGGCGGCCCGCCACTCGGGGCGGTCGGAGAGCCGCCCGATGCGTTGCAGCGCAACTGGATCGACGCCGCGCTCGCTGCACCGGGCCAACAGGTCCCGCAGTTCGGTGGCGAAGCCGACCGTGCTGAGCGCGGGCCGCAGCCGCTCCGGCCACCGCACCGGTGAGGCGTCGCCGTCCTCGAGATCCCCGGCGAGCAGCTCGCGGATGATCCCGTCCTGTTCGGCACCGGTGATCAGGCGTGGCGGCGGGCTGCCGGCGCGCTGCGCGGCCAGTCGCAGCACCGCGAACGCATACGAGTGGACCGTGCGCACCAGCGGCTCTCGCACCACCGTCTGCTCGCCGCTTGCGAGCATCGTCGCGGTGATCGCGGCGCGGGCCTGCGCGCGCAGCGTCGACGAACCCGTCAGCAGCAGAACCGATTCCGGATCCCGGCCGGCCGCCAGGTGCGCCGCCGCGGTCGCGATCAGCGTGCTGGTCTTGCCGGTGCCCGGGCCGCCGAGCAACCGCACCGTACCGCGCATCTCGGGACGGGCCAGGGCGTCGGTCGTCAGTTCGGTGTGCGGCGCGGACATGTTGGCACTACATCACGAGGGTCCGACAAGTGGCCTGCGGTGGTTTCTCGGACGGCAGCCTGGCAGCATCGACAGCTGTGACCGAGCTGTTGTGCACCTACCGATTCGGACCCCCGACCCCCGCGCGGGTGCTGGCCATCCACGGACTCACCGGACACGGCAAACGGTGGGAGAGCCTGTTCGACCGGCACCTGCCCGACGTCGCGGCGCTCGCGCCCGATCTGCTCGGCCACGGCCGGTCGTCGTGGGACGCGCCGTGGACGATCGAGGCGAACGTCAGCGCCCTGGCGGCTCTGCTCGACGCCGAAGGCGGCGATCCGGTGGTGGTGGCCGGGCATTCGTTCGGCGGAGCGGTCGCGCTGAATCTCGCCGCCGCACGGCCGGATCTGATCGCCGGCCTGGTGCTGCTCGACCCCGCGGTCGCTCTCGACGGCCGGTGGATGCGTGAGGTGGCCGATGACATGTACTCCTCGCCCGACTACACCGACCGCGCCGAGGCCCGCGAGGAGAAGACCAGCGGGTCGTGGGCAGAAGTGGACGAGACAGAGCTCGACCGCGAACTCGACGAACACCTCGTCGACCTGCCGAACGGGAGGGTCGGGTGGCGCGTCAGCATCCCCGCGATGCTCGCGTACTGGAGTGAGCTCACCCGGCCGGTGCCCGTCCCGCGCGACGGCACGCCGACCACGCTGGTGCGGGCCACACACACCGAACCGCCGTATGCCACCGACGAGTTGATCGGCGCGCTCGACGCCGGCCTCGGACCGAATCTGACCGTGCTGGAATGGGATTGCGACCACATGGTGCCGCTGGCCAAGCCCGCCGAGACGGCCGCGGTGATCAGGGACCGGCTCGGCTGACCGTGGCGGCGATCACCGACGACCAGGTGGAGACCGTGCGGGCGCTGGTGGCGTCGGTTCCGTCGGGCGCGGTCACCACCTACGGCGACATCGCGGACGCGGCCGGCCTGCCGAGCCCCCGCATCGTGGCGTGGATCATGCGCACCGATTCATCGGACCTGCCCTGGCACCGGGTGATCCGGGCGTCGGGCCGGCCCGCGCCGCACCTGGCGACGCGCCAGCTGGAGCGGCTGCGCGCCGAGGGCGTGCTGGCCCGCGACGGCCGGGTGTCGCTGAAGGAGTGCCGGCACACGTTCTGACGCGCGGGTGAGAACACAGGGCTGTGCTCGGGGGCCGATTCGCGACCAGGAATGCTATTGCGCGGGAACTAGAGGGCGAGGCGCACCAGGGCCGCCGTGCGTGCCAGTCCCGGGAACGCCGCCGCCGTCGACCGCGGATGCAGCGCGTGTACGGCGAGCCGGAACATCAAGGCCCGCAGCAACATCTGCGGCCACTCCGGCAGGGCGTTCCAGCGCTCGATGAGCCCGTCGTCGGCCTCACCCCACGACAGCGCGTCGACCACGACGACACCGGCCGCCCAGGCCGGGGGCCGCCAGTACGGCGTGATGTCGGTGATGCCTGGCGCCGCCGTCCCCGCGAAAAGCACTGTGCCGTAGAGGTCTCCGTGCACCAACTGGCTGGGGCTGCGCGTCGGCCGGCGCAGCGTCGCGAGCTGGTTGATCAGCTCGACGGACTTCTGTCCGTCGGCCGTGCCGGGTGCGACCCGTGCGCCGGGCGGCAACGAATGCAACGGCCGTTCCTCCCAGGCGGCGCGGTCGGCGGCGATGAACACGTCGACGTCGGCCCACGGCGCGATCGGGGGCTGGGTCAGAAACCGGGGCCGCTCCAGCTTGGCGGTGGCCTCGTGCAGCCGGACCGCGGCGGAGACGACCTCGTCGTGGCGCGGTTCGGGGGTGCCCGCCACGTAGGTGTCCGCGCGCCAGCCGGCGACGACGTAACGTCCGTCGGTGGAGCGCACCGGCCGCGCGAGCCGGACACCGTCGACGAACAGCGTCTCGCGCACCTTCGCCGACCAGGCCGCGCGGGCGTGGTCCGCGACCATCGAAAGCACGACCTCACCGCAGCGCCAGCCGCCCTCCCAGCTGGAACCCAGCGGCACCGGCTGCACTCCGGACAGCCCGAAGGCTGTGAGGACATGCTCGGGTGGGCGCTCGGCGGTCACGGCATCAGCGTAATTGCCGCGGGCGCCAACCCTGCGTTAGTACATCACCATGTCGGGTTCGAGTTGCTTGCCCCAGGCCACGATCCCGCCCTGGATGTGCAACGCGTCGGAGAAGCCTGCCTTCTTGACGATCGCGAGCACCTCCGCCGAGCGCACGCCGGTCTTGCAGTAGAACACCGGGGTCCGGTCGACGGTCAGCTTCGACAGCGCCTCGCCGCTCTCGAACGAGCCCTTGGGAATCAGCTGCGCGCCCTCGATGTGGTTGATGTCCCACTCCACGGGCTCACGGACGTCGATCAGCGCCAGCGGCTTACCCGTATCGAGCAGCTCGGCCAGTTCGCGGGGCGTGATCGTCGATTCAGCGGCAGCCTCGGCGGCCGCGTCGGACACCACGCCGCAGAACTCCTCGTAGTCGATGAGCTCGGTGATCTTGGGCGTGGCCGGATCTTTGCGGATCTTGATCGTCCGATACGTCATGTCCAGCGCGTCGTAGACCATGAGGCGCCCCAGCAGCGGCTCCCCGATGCCGGTGATCAGCTTGATCGCCTCGGTGCCCATCACCGACGCGATCGAGGCGCACAGGATTCCCAGCACGCCTCCCTCGGCGCACGACGGCACCATGCCCGGCGGCGGCGGCTCGGGATAGAGGTCGCGGTAGTTCAGGCCCAGTCCGTCGGGGGCGTCCTCCCAGAACACCGACACCTGGCCCTCGAAGCGGTAGATCGATCCCCACACGTACGGCTTGCCCGCGAGCACGGCCGCGTCGTTGACGAGGTAGCGGGTCGCGAAGTTGTCGGTGCCGTCGAGGATCAGGTCGTAGTCGCTGAAGATCTCGACCGCGTTGTCGGGCTCCAGGCGGGCCTCGTGCAGAACCACGTTCACCAGCGGGTTGACCTCGAGGATCGAGTCCCGGGCGCTTTCCGCCTTGGACCGACCGATGTCGGACTGACCGTGGATGATCTGGCGCTGCAGGTTGGACTCGTCGACGACGTCGAACTCGACGATGCCGATCGTCCCTACCCCGGCGGCGGCCAGGTACAGCAGCGTGGGCGACCCGAGGCCACCCGCCCCGATGACCAGCACACGCGCGTTCTTCAGTCGCTTCTGCCCGTCCAGACCCAGGTCGGGGATGATCAGGTGACGGCTGTACCGCGCGACCTCGTCGCGGGTGAGTTCAGCTGCTGGCTCTACCAGCGGCGGCAGCGGTGAGGACACCGATTTCTCCTTGGTTGGCGTTCAAGACCCATCTCAACAGGTACGGGGTGCAACAGCAACGAGGCCCCGTCGCTTCCCCAGCGCTCCCGGCGATCAGGCGATCGGATACGGCCAGGGGTTGAAACGGCAGGTCTTGCCGTCCGGGGTGACGGTGCCCGGGTCGAACCGGGCCGCGTCGGTGTTGTTGGTCGAGAACGTCTGCTGCATCATGATCGGCGCCAGTTCACCGCTGACCGTGCACTGTTCATGCCGCGGATAGCCGATCGCGTGACCGACCTCGTGGTTGATGACGTACTGCCGGTAGGAGCCGATGTCGCCCTGGAACGGCACCGCGCCACGCACCCAGCGGGCCTCGTTGATCAACACCCGCGGCTGACCCTCGAACGCCGGGTTGTAGCAGGACGCCTCGAGTTGGATGTCATAGCCGCAGCCCTCGCGCACCGTCATCGGCGAGGTCAACGACACCCGGAAGTCGGGTTGCACACCGGCGCTGTCGTCGACGCGGACGAACGCGAACTGCGGGTTGTGCGTCCAGCTCTTCGGGTTGGCCAGGGTTTCGCTGACCATCCGGGCGAAGCCGTCGTCACCGCCGAACGTGGTGGTGTCCACGCCGTCCTCGACCTCGACGGTGTAGGTGAACACCTTGGTCGTGCCCTCGCCGATCTGCGGGGTGGTGCCCGGAACGACGTGCCAGGTCCGTGCGCCGGCCTCGGTGAAGGGCCCGCCCTCGGGAAGGATCCCGGTGGGCAGGTTCGCGTCGAACTGGGTGAGGCCCTTGGGCGGTGCGCCGACGATCGCGGTGCTGGCCACACCGATCGTCGGGGGTCCCTGTACCGGGCCCTCCGCCTCCGCGGCCTGCGGTGCGACGCTGCTGCCGGTGACGGTCTGGTAGACGACGACCGCGGTCAACACGACGAGTAGCGGCAGCGCGTAGGCGCGCCAGCCGTAGGTGGAGACGAACCGGCCGAGCCACGTCTGCTTGCGCCAGCGCTGATGCTCGTCGCGGTTGGACCGGACCCGCCCGGAATCCTCGGCCAGCGGGTCCCGCTGCGCGCGAAGGGGCTCACGCCACTCGTCGCGGAGCACGGGAACGCGACCGCTCCCGCGACGCCCCGGGTCGTAGGTCACCGACACAGGATGTCACAGGATGACCGGCCCGGACCTCCGGCGCGCCTGCACCGGGAAGATGTCCTGCCGCCCGCGCCCAGCCAACGGTAGTAGTGTCAGCGGAACCGAACTCACGACGGCGGAAGCGCCGGCAGTAGAACTCGAGGTCCTGATGAGCGAACTCGCCAGAACGGCGCAGCGGCGCGGTGGGCAGCCGGCCAACGGCACCGGCCTGCCCAGCACCAGCGCAGCCCGGCGCGGTAACCGGCTGCCCCGTGACGAGCGCCGTGGCCAGTTGTTGATCGCCGCCAGCGAAGTGTTCGTCGACCGTGGCTACCACGCCGCCGGGATGGACGAGATCGCCGAGCGCGCCGGCGTCAGCAAACCGGTGCTCTATCAGCACTTCTCGTCGAAGGTGGAGCTGTACCTCGCGGTGTTGCAGCGCCATGTCGACAATCTTGTCTCCGGGGTGCGCCAGGCACTGCGCACCACCACGGACAACCGGCAGCGCGTGCGCGCGGCGGTCGAGGCGTTCTTCGACTTCATCGAGCACGACAGCCAGGGCTACCGGCTGATCTTCGAAAACGACTACGTGACCGAACCCCAGGTGGCAGCGCAGGTGAAGGTCGCCACCGAGGCGTGCACCGACGCGGTGTTCGATCTGATCAGCCACGACTCGGGGCTGGAACCGCATCGCGCCCGGATGATCGCGGTCGGCCTGGTCAGCATCAGCGTCGATTCGGCACGCTACTGGCTCAACAACGAGCGCCCGATCGCCAAGGACGACGCGGTGGAGGGCACCGTGGCGTTCATCTGGGGCGGGCTGTCGCACGTCCCGCTGACGCGCTCCTGAGCGGCGACAGCCCGCTTCACCGTCAGCCGGCCGAGCGGGTGACCTCTGAGCCGACGGCACCCACACCGAACCCGACGCGCCGTGCGTCGGCAGCGCCGATCTCGACATAGGCGATCCGCGCGGCCTGCACCAGATACCGCCGGCCCTTCTCGTCGGTGAGGGCAAGCACGCCGGAGCCCGCCTCCAGCGCATCGGAGACCAGCTTCTCCACTTCCGCCGGCGTCTGCGCGCTGCTGAGGATCAGCTCGCGCGGGCTGTCGGTGACACCGATCTTGACCTCCACAGTGGGAACCCTTCCGTCGTTCGAGAACTCTTCTCCAGGAGGCTAGTGGACACCGGCCGGGCCGCGCCGGGCCGGGACCTACGCGGTCAGCGAACGCGGGCGCCGCTGTGCAACGGCGGAGCGACCGAACCGAGTCCCGACCGTGACCGCGGCGGCAGGCGCGTCACCCTCAGCCGTCACTTCTGCCTTCGTAGCATCGGCCCGGCAACCGCGAAGAAACGACGGGGACAGCTGGATGAACAGGCCATACACCGCACACTCGCCGTACTCCCTGACGCCGACCGAGCGCATCCGCAGCCCGCGCGGACGTGGGCGCTACGACGGCGAGCCTCACGACGAAGCAGACCGCTACGGCTACGCCGACCTCGACACCGACGTCTATCCGCCCTACCCGGGCGACGACGAGACCGGCGATGCCGACTACGACGACTACCTCGACGAGGCCCGTATCGACCGGCGCTGGATGTGGATCGCCGGCATCGCCGGGGTCATCCTGTTCGTCGCCGTGATCACGGCCAGCATGATCCTCGGCGGCGGTGACAGCGGTTCGGTGTCGGCGACCGTCGCCTCCGACGAGCCCACCACCAGCGCTGCGCCGGAACCCTCGGCAGCACCGCGGGTGGTCGCCCGGCCCCCGGCGCAGCCGTCGCTGCCCGCCGAGACCGTCACCACCATCTCGCCCGCCCCGCCGAGCCCGACCGCACAGAGCCCCGTGCCGCAGGCGGCCACACCGCTGCTGCCCGCGCCGCAGGCTGCTCCCCCGCCGCCGGCGGCCGCCCCCGGCACCGTCACCTACCGCATCACGGGCAACCGGGCGCTGCTCGATCTGGTCACGGTCATCTACACCGACGCCCAGGGTGCACTGCAGACCGACGTGAACGCGGCGCTGCCGTGGTCGAAGACGATCGTGCTGAACCCCGGAGTCACGCTGAGCTCGGTGACCGCCACGAGCGTGGGAGGTCAGCTCAACTGCGCGATCCTGGACGCGAACGGCTCGTTGATCGCAGCCCAGAACAACAACTCGATCATCACGAACTGCACGCGCTGACGGCGCTCAGGCCAGGCCCAACTCCTGCATCCGGGCGCTGTGCGTCTGCTGCAGCGTGTCGAAGAAGTCGGTGATCTGCGACAGCCCGCCGCCGGACATCACCAGGTCGACGAGCTCGTCGTGGTCGGCCAGCACGTACTGGGCCTGAGTGATGGCCTCCCCGAGCAGCCGCCGGGACCACAGCGCAAGGCGGTGCCGCTGCCGGTCGCTCGCGGTCACCGCGGCGCGCACCTCGGCGACCACGAACTGGGAGTGACCGGTCTCGGACAGCACGGAACGGATGACGTCGGCCACCGGCCCGGGCAGCGCATCGGCGATCTCGAGGTAGAAGTCGGCGGCCAGGGCGTCACCGACGTACGTCTTGACCAGAGCTTCCAGCCAGGTGCTGGGGGTGGTGAGCCGGTGGTAGTTCTCCAGCGCCGAGGCGTACCTCGTCATCACCGGCACCACGTCCACCCCGCGGTGCTCCAGCGCGTCGCGCAGCACCTCGTAGTGGTTCATCTCGGCGGCGGCCATGCTCGCCATGTTGATCCGGCCCCGCAGATTCGGCGCCATGCGGGCCTCTTCGGTCAGCCGGTAGAACGCGGCCACCTCGCCATAGGCCAGCAGTGCGAACAGCTCGACGACGCCGGGATGGTCGGCGGAAACCCGGGGAGCCGCCGGGGCACTCGACTCCGCTGCCGGAGCTGAAGCGGAGGCCGCGGACGGCGTGGAATTCATGGGCCCAACTCTAGTCGGCAGCGGCGAAGGTGACTGAGCGCCGGCCGACCGGCTACCATGGAACGCGGTGTCGGCGCGTAGGCCGACAGATCGATCCAGGTCAGGCAGGCGTCATCGCCGCAGGCACCGTGGCAATGTGCGTGCACGGAGCGGCCCGCCCCCTCAGAGCTGGGCCCAACGAAGTTCACTTCTCACCTCGTGCGCGCGTGGAAACGCATGAGGATTGACAAGTGAAAGGCTTCGTCTACACGTATGACTCCCGTAACCCCGCACCCCACCCCGACCTTCGCCGAGCTGGGGGTGCGCGATGAAATCGTGCGCGCCCTCGCCGAGAGCGGCATCGAACACGCCTTCGCGATCCAGGAACTGACGCTGCCGCTTGCGCTGGCCGGCGACGACCTGATCGGTCAGGCCCGCACCGGCATGGGCAAGACCTTCGCGTTCGGTGTGCCGCTGCTGCACCGGATCACCACCGACACCGAACGACCGCTCACCGGAATCCCGCGGGCCCTGATCGTCGTCCCGACCCGAGAGCTCTGCCTGCAGGTCTACGGCGACCTCGTCGGCGCCTCGAAGTACCTGATGGCCGACGACACGCGCAAGCTGACCGTGACCGCGATCTACGGCGGCCGCCCGTACGAGCCGCAGATCGAGGCGCTGCAGAAGGGTGTCGACGTCGTCGTCGGCACGCCCGGCCGGTTGCTCGACCTCGCCCAGCAGGGTCACCTGCAGCTCGGCGGCCTGTCGACGCTGGTGCTCGACGAGGCCGACGAGATGCTCGACCTGGGCTTCCTGCCCGACATCGAGCGGATCCTCAAGCAGATCCCCGAGCAGCGGCAGGCGATGCTGTTCTCGGCGACGATGCCGGACCCGATCATCACGCTGGCCCGCACCTTCATGACGCAGCCGACGCACATCCGCGCCGAGGCCCCGCATTCGGCGGCCACCCACGACACCACCGAGCAGTTCGCCTACCGGGCGCACGCGCTGGACAAGGTCGAGATGGTCAGCCGCATCCTGCAGGCCGAGGGCCGGGGCGCGACGATGATCTTCACCCGCACCAAGCGCACCGCCCAGAAGGTGGCCGACGAACTCGCCGAACGCGGCTTCAAGGTCGGCGCGGTGCACGGTGACCTCGGGCAGGGCGCGCGCGAGAAGGCGCTCAAGTCCTTCCGCACCGGTGAGGTCGATGTGCTGGTCGCCACCGATGTCGCCGCGCGCGGTATCGACATCGACGACATCACGCACGTCATCAACTTCCAGATCCCCGAAGACGAGCAGGCCTACGTGCACCGCATCGGCCGTACCGGGCGCGCCGGCAAGACAGGCATCGCCGTCACGCTGGTCGACTGGGACGAGCTGCCCCGCTGGACGATGATCGACAAGGCGCTCGGGCTGGACACGCCCGACCCCGCCGAGACGTACTCGAGCTCGCCGCACCTGTACGAAGAACTCAACATCCCGACCGATGCCGCCGGCTCGGTCGGCAAGCCGAGCCGCAGCACCGACAAGCCCAAGCGCGAGCCCCGCGAGCGCACCGCGCGGCCCGCGAACAACCGCAGCCGCCGTCGCACCCGCGGTGGCCAGCCGGTCGGCTCCCACCCCGAGGCGGCCGAGCAGGTTTCGGCGGCCGACGCCGACGCTCCTGCCGATGACTCGGCCGATGCCTCCCGCGCGCCGCGTCGTCGCCGTCGGCGTCGCCCGAACAAGACGGCTTCCGCCGGCGCCAGCTGAGCCGAAGCCGCGCGATGGTCAGACCGGAGCGCCGCACCCGAGCAGATGTGGTGGCGGCCGTGGTGATCGCCGCTGTCGTCGTGCTCGTCGTCGCGATCGTGTGGTGGACCAGCGATGCCCGGGCCACGCTCAGCCGGCCCGCCGCCTCTCCGGTCCCGACGCTGAAGCCGGCCGTCGCGGTGCCCGCCGCGCTGCGGCAGGTGTGGACGGTCCCGAGTGCGCGCACCAGCCAGCCGCTCGTCGTGTCCGGGGCGGTGGTCACCGGGGACGGGCGCGCCATGCAGGGCCGCGACCCCGCCACCGGTGACGTGCTGTGGAGCTACGAGCGCGACCTCGACCTGTGCGGGGTCACCTGGGTCTACAACTACGCGGTCGCGGTCTACCCCGACGTTCGCGGCTGCGGGCAGGTCAGCACCGTCGACGCCCGCACCGGGACGCGGGGTCCGGCCCGGACCAGCTACGCCGACAAGCAGGTGACGCTCTCCGGTGACGGCACCACCGTGCTGTCGGCCGGCGACACGCGGCTGGAGATGTGGCGCTCGGACATGGTGCGCATGCTCAGCTACGGCGCACTCGACGCTCCCTTGAACCCGGGCAAGCCGGCCTCGCCGCTGTGCCGCTTCACCTCCGCCGCGGCGAGTTCGTCGGCCGTGTCGGTGCTCGAAGCCTGCCCGAACCAGGCCGACATTCGGCTGACCCTGCTGCGCCCGTCCGACGAAGAGGACACCCCCGAGCTCAAGTACGTGCAGCAGAAGGGCGTCGCCGACGGTAGCGGGGCTCGCGTGGTGGCCGTGTCGGACACCACCACCGCGTTGTACGTCCCCACCCCGAAACCGCGGCTGGACATCGTCGACGAGACCGGCGCGACGATCGACAGCACGGTGGTCCCCTCCGCCCCGTCCCCCGACGCGACGACGTCGCGCATCGGCGATCTGATCACCTGGTGGACCGGCGATGCGCTGATGGTGTTCTCGGCGACGAACCTGAAGTACCGCTACACCGTCGCCGCGTCAGGCGACAACGCGCCGGTCGGTCCCGCCGTGCTGATGGCCGGTCGGCTTCTGGTGCCGGTGACAAGCGGCTACGACGTGTTCGACCCGGTCACCGGTGCCGGTGAGCGGCACATCCCGCTGCAGCGTCCGGCCGGAAAAGGACCGGTGGTCCCCGCGGTGGCGGGCACGACGCTGCTCGAACAGCGGGGCGACGAGCTGGTGGCGCTGTCGGGCGACGATCAAGCGGTGAGGGACGAGCCGCGTTGAGGAGCCCGACCGACAGGCTGTCGGGCTAGAGCTCGGGGGTGAACGTCGCCAGGGCCTTGCCGGTCTTCCAGTGCTTGAGCAGCGCATCGGCGAATTCGCGGTAGGCGACCGCGCCCTTGTTCTTGCGGCCGGTCAGCACCGACGACCCGGACGCACTGGCTTCGGCGAAGCGCACCGTACGCGGGATCGGCGGCGCCAGCACCGGCAGTCCGTAGCGGTCCGCGACATCGAACAGCACGTCACGGCTGTGCGTGGTGCGCGCGTCGTACAGCGTGGGCAGCGCCCCGAGCAGTTTCAGGTCGGCGTTGGTGATCTGCTGGACGTCGTTGATGGTGCGCAGGAACTGCCCGACACCGCGGTGCGCGAGCGTCTCGCACTGCAGCGGGACGACGACCTCGTCCGCCGCGGTCAGGCCGTTGAGCGTCAACACCCCCAGCGACGGCGGGCAGTCGATGATCACGACGTCGAATTTGTCGCGGCCAGATGTCGCCGCCGGGGCGGCTCCCGTGATCTTCGCGAGCGCCCTCTTGAGCGCGTACTCCCGGCCCGCCCGCATCAGCAGCATCGCCTCGGCCCCGGCCAGGTCGATGTTGGCCGGCAGCAACGTCATTCCCTCAGCGGTGTCGACCAGCGCAGCGTCGGGTTCGACGTCGCCGAGCAGCACCTCGTGCACCGACACCGCGAGCTTGTCGGGGTCCTGGCCCAGCGAGAACGTCAGACAGCCCTGCGGATCGAGGTCCACGAGCAGTACCCGCTTGCCCGATTCGACCAAAGCCGCGCCCAGCGACGCCACCGTCGTCGTCTTGGCGACCCCACCCTTTTGATTGGCGATCGCCAGTACCCGCGTCACAGTTCTCATCTTGGCACGCCATCCTGCCACCGCGCCGTTCGGCGGTGCCGCGCCGTGCGGCAGAATCGGACATCGTGGCCCCTCTGCAGCACCGGTTGATCCTGCTCCGCCACGGCGAGACCGAGTGGTCGAAGTCCGGTAAGCACACCGGCCGCACCGAACTCGAGCTCACCGACCACGGGCGCGAGCAGGCCGCCGCAGCCGCCGAGACACTCAGCCAGCTGCGCCTCGAGAACCCGTTCGTGGTGAGCAGCCCGCGCCTGCGGGCCAGGACCACCGCCGAGTTGGCCGGGCTGAGCATCGACGAGGTCAACGAGCTGATCAGCGAGTGGGACTACGGCGACTACGAGGGCACCACCACCGAGGAGATTCGCAAGGCCGTGCCGAACTGGCTGGTGTGGACGCACGGCTGCCCGGGCGGCGAGACGACCGCGCAGGTCTGCGAGCGCGCCGACCGCGCCATCGCGTTCGCTCTCGAGCACATGCAGACCCGCGACGTGGTGTTCGTCGGCCACGGCCACTTCTCCCGCGCCGTCATCACCCGCTGGATCGAACAACCCGTCTACGAGGGCATCCGGTTCGCGATGCCGGCCGTGTCGATCGCGGTGTGCGGCTTCGAGCACGGCGTGCGTCAGCTCAGCGCGCTGGGGCTGACCGGACATCCCGACCCCGCCGTGTCCACGTGACACGGGAGCCGACGTTCGTCCTGGCCGGACCCGACGGCGTGATCACCGCCGAGGGAGTGCACACGGCTTTCCCGCGCATCGCCGACGCGCGCGCTGCGCTGGCGTCGCACAGCGCCCCGATCATCGTCGGCGCCCTGCCGTTCGACCTCACGGCGCCGGCCGCGCTGATCCGGCCGCAGACGGTGCGCTTCACCGACACGCTCCCGTCGTGGCCGTTGCGCGAGCTGGCGCCGACGCGGATCACCGAGACGACACCGGACGCCGACGAACACCGCCGCCGCATCGCGGTCGCACTCGAGCGGCTCCGCGACACCGCCTCCGGCCTGCACAAGGTGGTGCTCGCCCGGGCGCTGCGGATCAGCGCCGACGGCCCACTCGACGCCAGGACCGTGCTGCACCGCCTGGCGGGCAACGACGCGCAGGCCACCAAGTACCTCGTGGACCTGTCCGCGGCCGGCGAAGGTTACTCCGGCACCGCGCTGGTGGGTGCCAGCCCGGAGTTGCTGGTGGCGCGCAGCGGACTGCAGGTGACGTGCCGGCCGTTCGCGGGTTCGGCTCCCCGACGCGCCGACCCGGACGAGGACGCGGCCAGCGGCGCGGCCCTGGCGGAGTCGGCGAAGAACCGGCACGAGCATCAACTGGTGGTCGACGGGCTGCGCGAGGCGCTCGATCCGCTGTGCACCGATGTGCAGACCGCCGATCGGCCGCAGTTGACCCGCACCGCCGCGGTGTGGCACCTCTACACACCGATCACCGGCCGTCTGCGCGAGAAGTCCACCACCGCACTGGATCTCGCGTTGGCGCTGCACCCCACACCGGCGGTGGGCGGCTCCCCCACCGCCGCGGCGACCGCGTTGATCGGCGAGCTCGAGGGCGATCGGGGCTTCTACGCCGGGACCGTGGGCTGGTGCGACCAGCGCGGTGACGGCCGCTGGGTGGTGTCCATCCGGTGCGCGCAGCTGTCCGCCGACCGTCGTTCGGCGCTGGCCCATTCCGGCGGGGGCATCGTCGCCGAATCCGAACCCGACGACGAACTCGACGAGACCACAACGAAATTCAGGACGATTCTGAGCGCGTTGGGAGTGCCCGATGAGTGAGATCATCCGCGCCGTGCGGCCCGGCGACGAGGCCGAGTTGACGGCGATGATCCACGAACTCGCCGCGTTCGAGCGGGCCTCCGCCGAATGTACGGTGACCGAACGTCAGTTGCGCGACGCCCTTTTCGGGCCGAACCCGGTGGTCTACGGCCATCTCGCGGAGGTCGACGGACAGGCCGCCGCAGGCGCCCTGTGGTTCCGCAACTTCTCGACATGGGACGGCGTGGCCGGCATCTATCTCGAGGACCTGTTCGTGCGTCCGCAGTTCCGCCGACGCGGGCTGGGCCGCAAGCTGCTGGCCAGGCTGGCCCGCGAGTGCGTGGACCAGGGCTACAGCCGGCTCACGTGGGCCGTCCTCGACTGGAACGTCAACGCGATCGCCCTCTACGACGGGGTCGGCGGGCGGCCGCAGGACGAGTGGATCACCTACCGGGTGTCGGGCCCCGAGCTGTCCGAACTGGCTGCCTCGTCACCGGCCTGAGTCAGCCAATGCAGCCCCGACGGGCTGAACAGCAGCGCCAGCACCGCGATCGACACCCCGGCCACCACGACGGCGTAGGCCAGCTGGCCTGAGCTGAAGACATACCAGGCGACACCGAGCAGGACGAGGTTCGCGAACACGGCGATGCCGCGGCCCCACCGCCGTCCCGTCCACAGCGCCCAGCCCGCGGCGGCGACGGCCGACCCCATGACCGCGAACCAGACCGCGGTGCCGTAGCCGCTGATCGCGTCCTCGTGGTGGCCTGCGAGTTCGCGCACGACGAGGACGACGGCCGTCACCAGCGCGAGCGATCCCTGCAGCGCGGCGATGACCCCCGCCGCGCGCACCACCCCGGGCGTCACCGGGCGATCCTGCCCGCCAGATACCGGACCGCCATCTCGTAGCCGAATGGACCGGCGCCGGCCACCACCATGTCGGCCACCGCCGACACATAGGAATGGTGCCGAAACTCCTCGCGCGCATGGATGTTGCTCAGATGCACCTCGGCGACCGGCAGGTCCACCGAGCGCAGCGCGTCGGCGATGGCCACCGAGGTGTGGCTGTAGGCGGCGGGATTGATGACGATCGCCGCGCAGTCCTCACGAGCGGACTGGATGGCGTCGATGAGCTCGCCCTCGTGGTTGCTCTGCACCGCGCGCACCTCCAGGCTGGATTCGGCGGCGACTTCGCGCACCCTGGCCTCGATCTGGGCGAGCGTCGTCGAGCCGTACACCTCGGGCTGCCGGGTGCCGAGCAGGTTCAGGTTCGGCCCGTTGACGAGGAGCAGACGGCGTGCGGTCACGGACGTACGGTACCGGCGCTTACGCGTTGCGCGGCCAACCGGACCGGGGCGTTGTCGGTTCCGTAACCGTCGTAGTGCCCGAACCGCTGCACGAATTCGAAGAACACCGACCCGACCGTGCGGGTGTAGAAGTGCACGAAATGTCCGTCGGGTCCCCGGTCGTAGAGCAGGTTGAGCGCCTTCAGTTCGGCCACCTCGTCGGCGCCGAGGCCGAATCGGCCGTGCAGGTAGTCGTAGTAGCTGTGGGAGACGGCAGGAACGCGAGACCACGGTCGGCGGCGCGGCGGGCCAGCCCGACGACGTCGGAGCACGAGAACGCGACGTGCTGGGCCAACCCGGATTGGTCGAGCACGTGCGGCGCGACGTTGAGCGGGATCCGGACCGCGCCGTCCTCGGTGCGCATCACCTGGCTGCGGACCAGGCCGGTCGGCCCGGGCACTTCGGCGGGCGCGTCGGGCGTCAGGCCGAACACGCTGCGCAGGAACAGCACGGTGTCCTCGGCTGTCTGCCAGGGCTGGGTGAGGTTCGCGTGGTCGATGGCGCGGACCGGGCAGGGTTCGGTCTCGGGCATGCCGCCGTCGAACTCTGCGACCCACTCGGGAGTGCCGTGCGCTTCGGTGATCCAGTAGAACTCCGTGCCGTCGGGCGCGATGGCCGCGCCGAAGGGTTGTTCGGAGGCGTAGGTGCGACGGTAGGCCTCCGGGGCCATCAGCTGGGCTGCCCGGGTGGAGGTGGCGCCCGCGTCGGGCACCTGCAGTCCGACCGCCGCAATGTGCGGCGCCCGGTCGCGGGCCTGCTGTTCGTTCAGCACGATGCGTGCGTCCCCGGCCGACCACAGCGACACCGGCTTGGTGCGGTGCCGGCCGCGCATCGTGAAGCCGAGCTGACCGAGCAGCACCTCGACCTCGCTGGTGTCCTCGGCCTTGAGTTCGACGAAGTCGAATGCCGTCGGGGGCTTGGCCGCGGCGAGCGTGGCCAAGTCGGGCCGCCATCCTTCCGGGCCGGCCGCAGCGACCTTGTCCTGCAACCACGTCAGTGACCGCAGCGCGTGCACGGCGGTGTGGCGGGGGTCCGTCTGGCGGAATGTGTCGTTGAAAACCTCCAGCGACAGCGGGCCGTCGTATCCGGCGGCGAGCACGCAGGTGACGAACCGGGTGAGATCGAACGCCCCCTCACCTGGGAACAGGCGGTGGTGCCGGCTCCACGAAAGCACGTCCATGGTCAGCGCGGGCGCATCGGCGAGTTGCAGGTAGAAGATCTTGTCGGCCGGGATCTCGGCGATCTGCGCCGGGTCGTGGCCCAGCGACAGCACGTGGAAGCTGTCCAGGCACACCCCGACCGCGGGATGGTCGGCAAGCTGGACGACGCGCCAGGCGCGCCGGTAGTCGTCGATGAACCGGCCCCAGGCCAGCGCCTCGAACGCGATGCGGACGCCGTAGGTCTGCGCGACGTCGCCGATGCGGCGCAATTGCTCGGCGGACACGCCGTCATCGTCGATCGTCGCGGTGGCGACGTTGCTGCACACCAGGACCGTGTCGATGCCGAGCCGCCGGGCCGTGGCGAAGGTGGCCGCGGCTCGGCGGACGTTGTCGGCGAAGGGCGGCGTCGTCGACCCCTTCGAGGTCACGCAGGGGCTGATAGAGATCCAATGTGAGACCGAGGCGTTGGGCCAGTGCCCGGATCTCTTCCGGTGAGTGGTCTCCGGCGATCAGGTCCGGCTCGAAGATCTCGACGCCGTCGAAGCCGGCGGCCGCGCACGCGTGCAGTTTCTTCACCAGTGATCCGGACAGCGACACGGTCGCGATCGAGGTCTTCATCACAGCAATGTACCAATTGGTTCATTAAGACGGAAGAGTGCGGGCCCGATCGGTGGGCGAACAGTAAGCTCAGCGATCGTGGCCGCCAAGCCGAAAGCCGAACTCCAGCGCGATGCCGAGCGCACCCGCGCCGAGCTGCTGGCCGTGGCCACCGAGGTGTTCGCCGAGTCCGGCTACTCGGGCGCCCGGGTCGACGAGATCGCCGAGCGCACCCGCACCACGAAACGGATGATCTACTACTACTTCGGCGGCAAGGAGCAGCTCTACCTGGCCGTTCTGGAGAGCGCCTACCGCGGCATCCGGGAGGCGGAGCAGAAGCTCACGGTCGACCACGCCAACCCGGTGGAGGCGATCCGACGGCTCGCCGAGGTCACCTTCGACCATCACATCGCCCACGACGCGTTCGTCCGGCTGGTGTCCATCGAGAACATCCACCGCGGCGAGTTCATCCACCAGCTGCGCGACCTGCCGGAACTGTCCCAGCCGGCGACATCGCTGCTCGACGACATCCTGCGCGACGGGCGTGAGGCCGGCGTCTTCCGATCGGACGTCACGGCGCTGGACGTGCACCTGGTGATCAGCTCGTACTGCGTGTTCCAGGTGGCCAACCGCTACACCTTCGGCTATCTCTTCGACGTCGACCTGACCGACATCTCGCAGCGCGCCCACCTGCGCCGGATGATCGGCGACGTCGTCGTGGGCTGGTTGACCGCGCCCGTCGGCTGACCCGGCCCGCCCTCCCGCGAGCAGACGCAAACTCGCGCGCTGCGGCGCGATTCCACCCGAGTTCGCGTCTGCTCGCGCGTCCGTGGAGTATGCGGGCGGTCACATTCCACTCTTGACGCGACGCGGCCCACAGTGCTCTACTTCTACTAACGAACCAGTTAGTACATTATGGAGAGGCCCCCATGGACCCGCGTCCCTACCTCGTCGGACTCGTCGGCACCGGCGTCGGCCCGTCGCTCTCACCGGCGCTGCACATGGCCGAAGCACGCGCCCGGGGGCTCGACTACGTGTACCGCACGATCGACCTCGGCGACCTGGGCATCTCCCCCGCGCGGATCGGCGAGGTGCTGTCGTGGGCGCGGTCTCTCGGATTCGACGCGCTGAACATCACCCACCCCTGCAAGCAGCTGGTGGTCGAGCACCTCGACGAGATCGATCCGGCCGCGGCCGCACTCGGCGCAGTCAACACCGTCGTGTTCGGTGAGGACGGCCGGACCCACGGCCACAACACGGACGTCACCGGCTTCGCCCACGGTTTCACCGAGGGACTGCCCGGCGCGGCCGTCGACACCGTCGTGCTCGTCGGTGCGGGCGGGGCCGGCACCGCGGTGGCCGATGCGCTCCTGCGGCTCGGCTGCCGGCATCTGCACATCGTCGACCTCGACGTCGCCCGCGCAGCGCGGCTGGGCGTCGACCTCGCGGCGCGCCATCCGCAGGCCCGAGTGGCGGCGTCGGCATTCGACGATCTGCGCGACCTGTTGCCCGTCAGTGACGGCGTGGTCCACGCGACCCCGACCGGCATGGCGGCCCACCCGGGGATCCCCTTCTCCGCCGAAGCCCGCTCTGCCGGGCACCGCGGGATTGAAGTTCGCGGTGTGGCTGGGCGCCGTGCTCGACGCCTCCGACACACTGGACTGCGTGCCCGCACCGGCGGTGCAGGCCGGCGGCGCTGCGGGCAGCCTTGCCGCCGCGACGGAGCTGACGGGTTCGGTCGACGCCGCGATGGCGATGTCGAGTGCGCTGGCCGCGAAACTGGGCCTGGCACAAGCGCTTCCGTGGCACACCTCGCGTTCCCGGCTGACCCGCACCGGTGACGCACTCGTCACCTGCTGCGACGCGTGGGGACACATCGCCAACGACGTCGCGGTCGGCTGCCGCACCGGCGAATTCGCCGAGAGTTCCGGTGGCGGGTCCTCGACGATGCCGCACAAGAGCAACCCGGTGCTGACGGTGCTGCTGCGCCGCGCCGCGCTGACCGCGCCCCCACTCGGCGCCGCGCTGCACTCTGCGTCGGCGGCGTCGGTCGACGAGCGCTCCGACGGCGGCTGGCACGCTGAGTGGGCGCCGCTGCGCACACTGGTACGCACCACCGTCGTCGCCGCCTCGCAGGCCACCGACATGGTGACCGGTCTCCGCTTCGACGCCGCCCGCGCTCGCTCCAATCTTCACGCGGCCGACGGCATCGACGCCGAACAGCAGGCCATGGCGCAGTTGACGGACCGTCAGCCCGCGTCCACCTATTCCGGTGCCGCCGATCAGCTCACCGACGCCGCGCTGCGCCGCGCCACCGCCTATCTGGAGGAGACCCCATGAGCATCCGCGACGACGGAATGGCCGTTCGCCGTGAGGTTCTCGGCGACGCCCATGTCGACCGCGCGGTCGACGGGACCACCGCGTTCACCGAGGAGTTCCAGGATCTCATCACGCGCTACGCGTGGGGGGAGATCTGGACGCGCCCCGGCCTGGACCGCAAGTCCCGGTCGTTGATCACGCTCACCGCGCTGGTCGCTCGGGGCCATCACGAAGAGCTCGCGATGCATGTGCGGGCCGCCCGGCGCAACGGCCTGACGGTCGAGGAGATCAAGGAGGTGCTGCTGCAATGTGCGATCTACTGCGGGGTGCCCGACGCCAACACCGCATTCCGCATCGCCTCGCGCGTGCTCGAGGAGGAGTAGCTCACACCGCGGCCGGCACGCGGCTCAGCGACGCCGCGGTCTTGGCCACCACATCGTCGTAGGCGACGCCGGGCGCGAGCTCGACCACGGTGAACCCGTCACCGGCGACGTCGAACACTCCGAGATCGGTGATCACCCGGCTGACCACCGCCTTACCGGTCAGCGGCAGCGTGCAGGCCGAAACGAGCTTGGCGGCACCGGATTTCGCGGTGTGGTCCATCAGCACGATCACCCGCTCGGCCCCGCTGACCAGGTCCATCGCGCCGCCCATGCCCTTGACCATCGCGCCGGGGACCATCCAGTTGGCCAGGTCGCCGTTGGCCGCGACCTGCATACCGCCCAGAACTGCGACGTCGACGTGTCCGCCGCGGATCATCGCGAAGCTGGTCGCCGAGTCGAAGTACGACGCTCCGGCCACCACGGACACCGTCTGCTTGCCGGCGTTGACGAGATCCGGGTCGATCTCGTCCTCGTAGGGGAACGGGCCCACCCCGAGGATGCCGTTCTCGGCGTGCAGGGTGACCGACGAACCCGCGGGCAGATAGTCGGGGATCAGGGTGGGCAGCCCGATGCCGAGGTTGACGTAGTCGCCGTCGTCGAGTTCGCGGGCTGCGCGGGCGGCCATCTCGTTACGGGTCCAGCTCATCGCACAACCTCCTGCGGTTCCGGCCGTGGCCGGGTGGTCAGCTTCTCGATTCCCTTGCGGGTGGCCTGTTCCGGGGTGAGTTCATGCACCCGCTGGACGAAGATGCCCGGCAGGTGGATCTCGTCGGGGTGCAGTTGCCCCACGTCGACGACGCGTTCGGCCTCCACCACGGTGATCCGGCCGGACATCGCGGCCGGCGGGTTGAAATTGCGGGCCGCCGCGTGGAACACGCAGTTGCCCGCGGTGTCGGCAACGGCAGCACGGATCAGCGCATAGTCGGTGACGATCGACTCCTCGAGGAGCATCTCGCGACCGTTGAAGACGCGGACCTCCTTGGGGGGCGAGGCCAGCGCGACGGTCCCGTCGCTGTGATACCGCCACGGCAGGCCGCCCTCGGCGACCATCGTGCCGACGCCGGTCGGGGTGAAGAACGCGCCGATACCGCTGCCGCCTGCGCGCAACCGTTCGGCCAGCGTGCCCTGCGGGGTCAGTTCCACGGTGAGCTCGCCGGCCAGGTACTGGCGTGCGAATTCCTTGTTCTCCCCGACGTAGGAGGCGATGACCCGGCTGATCCGGCGCGCTTCGAGGAGCAGGCCCAGCCCACCGCCGTCTACTCCGCAGTTGTTGCTGACGATGGTCAGGCCGCCGGCGCCCTGCTCCAGCAGCGCGTCGATGAGGAACCACGGGATGCCGGCGAGGCCGAAACCGCCGACGGCCAGGCTGGCCCCGTCGGGGATGTCGGCGACGGCCTCGGCGGCCGAACCGACCACTTTGCTGCGGGTCATGACTGCTCCAGATGTTCGATGAGGGCGGGGGTGATCACCCCGGGTTGTTCGGCATTGGCCAGATGGGCGGCGCCGTCGACGACCAGGAGCCGCGCCTCCGGGACCGTCTCGGCGATCTCGGCCAGCTTGGCCAGCGGGGTGGCCGGGTCGTCGGCTCCCGCGATGGCCAGCGTCGGGGCGGTGATCGAGGAAAGCTGTTCCCGGAGATCGAGTTCGGCGATGACCTCACAACAGCTCGCGTATCCCTCGGCGGGGGTGGCCGCGACCATCTGCTGCCAGGAGCCGCGGTCGCCGTCGTACCCGTCGGTGAACCAGCGGTCGACGACGGCGGCGGCGACGGCCGCCGTGCCCTGTGCGCGGACGGTGGCGGCGCGCTCGACCCACGCAGTGGCCGGCGGCAGCTGCGCACCGGTGCACAGCAGGGCCATCCTGTCGACCCGTTCGGGGTTTCGCGCAGCCACCCGCATGGCGGTCATCCCGCCCAGCGACAATCCGACGAGGTGGGCCCGCTCGAGGTCGAGCCGGTCGAGTAGTGCGATGAGGTCGTCGGCGAGATCGTCGATCGTGTACGGCCCATCCGGCACCGGTGAGGCGCCGTGGCCGCGGGTGTCGTAGCGCACCACGGTGAAGCGCTGCTCGAGGTCGGCGACCTGTGCGTCCCACATCCGATGGGTCGATCCCAGCGAGTTGGACAGCACCACCACCGGCCCGGCGCCGGAGACCACCGCGTGCACACCGACGGCGGTCATCGGACGGCCTCGAACACTGCGGCCAGACCTTGGCCGCCACCGATGCACATGGTCACGAGGACGTAGCGGGCGTCGCGGCGGCGCGCCTCGTAGGCGGCGGTGGCCAGGATGCGTGCCCCGGTCGCCCCGATCGGGTGACCGAGCGAGATGCCGGATCCGCATGGGTTGACCCGGTCGTCGAGCGGATCGATCTTCCATTCGGCGAGGACGGCGAGCACCTGGGCGGCGAACGCCTCGTTGAGTTCGATCAGGTCGATCTCGTCGAGGGTCAGGCCCGCCCGGTCGAGCGCCGCGGCGGTCGCGCCCACCGGGCCGATCCCCATCACCTCGGGGCCACAGCCGGTGACCGCCCAGGAGCGCAGCCTCAACAACGGTGTGAGCGAACGTTTTTCGGCTTCACCTTCGGTAGTGACGACGCACAGGGCGGCGCCGTCATTCTGGCCGGAGGCGTTGCCTGCGGTGACGGTGGCCTCGGGATCGACCCGGGCCCGCAGCGGCCGCAACGCGGCCAGCGTCTCGAGATCGAGGTCTGCTCGCGGGTGCTCGTCGCGATCGACGACGACGTCGGGCCGGCCCCGGCGGCCCGGCACGGTGACCGGGACGAGTTCGTCGGCGAAGCGGCCGGCGTCGTGGGCGGCCACGGCGCGGCGATGGCTGCGTAGCGCGAGCGCGTCCTGCTCGGCGCGACCGATGCCGTACTCGCGGCGCAGGTTCTCGGCGGTCTCGATCATTCCACCCTCGACGGGATGATCTGCGCCACCCGCAGTTTCGCGAGCCCGATCGAGCCGGTCGAGCAGCGCGATGCCGCCCTGGCGCACACCGGTGCGCAAGCCGAGTGCGTAGTGCTCGACGTTGGACATCGATTCGGCGCCGCCGGCGACGACCACCCGCGCCGCACCGGTGGCAACCTGGCCTGCTGCGTACAGCACGGCCTGTAGGCCCGAGCCGCAGCGCCGGTCGATCTGCAGCCCCGGCACGCCGGTACCGAGCCCCGCGTCGAGGGCGGCGATGCGGCCGATGGCGGGGGCCTCCCCGCTGGCGTAGCCCTGGCCGAGGATGACGTCGTCGATGTCTCCGTCGCCGAGGCCGGTCCGCGCGGCCAGTTCGCGCAGCACGACGGTGGCCAGGTCGGCGGCGCCGAGCGGGGCGAGTGCGCCGCCCATCCGCGCCACCGGGGTGCGCAGTGGACTGCAGATGACGAGATCCATGGCTCCACGCTAGGTCCGCGACTCGGTAAAGAGAAATACCGAAACAGCCATCATTGAGATGTCTAGAGTCTTGATCATGGAGTTGCGCCACCTCCGCTATTTCCGCGCCGTCGCCGAGGAATTGCACTTCGGCCGTGCCGCCGAACGTCTCCACATCGCGCAGCCGCCGCTGTCGCAACAGATCCGCCAGCTCGAACGCGAGCTCGGGGTCGACCTGCTCACCCGGACCACCCGCTCGGTCGAGCTGACCGCCGCGGGGCGCGCGTATCTGCGGCGCGCGATCGCCCTCCTCGACGAGGTCGACGACGCCGCCGAGCAGGCGCGGCGGATCCACGCCGGGCAGGAGGGCCGGCTGACCATCGGATGCGTGGGCTCGGCGACGTACTCCCTGCTGCCGCAGTTGGTGCGCGCGCTGCGCGAGACCCTCCCGCGCGTCGAGGTCAGCGTCCGCGGCGAGATGCTCGCGCCCGCCCAGTTGACCGCACTGCACAGCGGCGCCATCGACGTGGCGCTGCTGCGGCCGCCGGTCGACCACCCCGGCATCGACGTCGAGACGATCCGCCGTGACCCTCTGCTCGCCGTTCTGCCGGCGGACCACCCGTTGGCGGCCAGAGACACGCTGTCGGTGGCCGACCTGCGGGAGGAGGTCTTCGTCGCACACGCCGGTCAGGGCCGATCGGTGATGAGCAGCATCCTCGCGGCCGCATGCGCCGACGCCGGCTTCGTCCCCACCGTGCGGCACGAGGTGACGGAGACGTCGACCCTGGTCACCCTCGTCGCCGCCGGTCTCGGCGTCGCGATCGTGCCGGCTCCGAGCGCCGCATTGGACATCGCCGGAGTCCGCTACCGCCCGCTGCTGCCGACCAAGCTGGGCGTCGACCTGCTCGCCGCGAGGCGTTCTGCGGAGTCCGGGGCCGACAACCCGCTGATCGGCAACGTGATCAGCGTGCTGCGGCAGATCGCCGTCGACGAATCCGGATAGGCTCACCCCTCGTGCGTGCCGTGCTGATCGTGAACCCGAATGCGACGTCGACGACGCCGGCGGGGCGCGACCTGCTGGCCCACGCTCTCGAGAGCCGGACCCGGCTGACCGTCGTGCACACCGACCACCGGGGCCACGCGATCGAGATCGCCGGCGACGCCGCCCGCCGCGGGGTCGACGTGCTGATCGTGCACGGGGGTGACGGCACGGTGAACGAGGTCGTCAACGGGGTCCTCGGGGAGCTCGGACCGTCGAACGCCGGCCCGGCCGTCGGCGTCGTCCCCGGCGGATCGGCCAACGTGTTCGCCCGAGCGCTCGGCATCAGCCCGGACCCCCTTCAGGCGACCAACCAGCTCGTCGACCTGCTCTCGGAGTTCCGGCGCACCCGCAGTTGGCGACGCATCGGATTGATGGACTGCAAGGAGCGCTGGGCGGTGTTCACCGCGGGCATGGGGGTGGACGGCGACGTCGTCGCCGCCGTCGAGGAGCAGCGCGCCAAGGGCCGCAAGGTCACCGCCTCGCGCTATATCCGGGTCGCGATCCGCGAAGTCCTGGCCAGCGCCAGGGCGGAACCGACGCTGACGCTGCACCTGCCCGACCGCGATCCGGTCACCGGCGTGCACTTCGCGTTCGTGTCGAATTCCAGCCCGTGGACCTACGCCAACGCCCGGCCGGTGTGGACGAACCCGGACACGACGTTCGAAACCGGACTCGGGGTGTTCGCGACCACCAGCATGAACGTGTGGGCCAACCTGGGCCTGGTTCGGCAGATGCTGTCACGGAATCCGCGCCTCGACGCCAGGCATCTGGTCCGCGACGATGACCTGGCGTGGCTGAAGGTGACCAGTGACCGGCCGGTGGCATGCCAGATCGACGGCGATTTCATCGGCCCGCGCGAAAACATGGAGTTCGTCGCGGTACCGGACGCTCTCGGTGTGGTGGCCCCGCCCCCGACTTCTCGGCCGTAACACCTCTGACCTGCACCGCGAGCCGGTAATTGTTACGTCACACCCCCAGATATGGGCGCAGGTGGATTGAGTGTAGTACAACCGAGCAGAGGGATCGGTAACGGTCCGCCGTAGTGAGATAGCCCACGAGTTAACGCACTGCTATTGACATCTGTTCAGCCTGTGAAAGCATCGGATGCAACAGCGCAGAAACATTTGGAGCGCTTGCGTTAACAGCCGAAGTAAAGCTCGTGCGCTTCGCTGCGCACACGAAAAGGAGTAGGACTCATGGATTGGCGCCACAAGGCGGTCTGTCGCGACGAGGATCCGGAACTGTTCTTCCCGGTGGGGAACAGTGGCCCGGCCCTTGCCCAGATCGCTGACGCGAAGCTCGTCTGCAATCGCTGCCCGGTGACTGCGGAGTGCCTGAGCTGGGCTTTGGAGTCCGGACAGGACGCCGGCGTGTGGGGCGGCATGAGCGAGGACGAGCGTCGTGCGCTCAAGCGCCGCAACGCGCGGACCAAGGCGCGCTCCGGAGTCTGACCGCGTTCCGCTTCATCTGGTGACGGCCCCGACGAAATGTCGGGGCCGTAACTATGTGAATTGAATTACACCGGAACTGTCCGGAATGCGAACGACCGAATGCGCGGGCGGGGCACCGGGATTGGTCAGAATTGACTCGTCCGGCCGCGGCGGCCGATCGGCACCCGCAGCACCACGTCGGTGCCCCCGGTGGGCACATCGTGCATTCCCAGCGACCCGTCGAGTTCGGCCGAGACCAGGGTTCGCACGATCTGCAGACCGAGGCGGTCGGACTTCTCCAGGCTGAAGCCGTCGGGCAGGCCCCGTCCGTCGTCGTGGACCACCACGTCGAGCCAGCGGGCCGAACGCTCGGACCTGATGGTGACGCAACCGGCCGCCGTGGAGGCGTCGAAGGCGTGCTCGATGGCGTTCTGCACCAGCTCGGTGATCACCATGATCAGCGCGGTCGCGCGGTCGGCGTCGAGGACGCCCAACTCCCCCTGTCGGTTGATCCGGATCGGGGAATCGACGGTGGCCACGTCGTTCATGATCGGCAGGATCCGGTCGATCACCTCGTCGAGGTTGACCTCTTCGTCCACCGACATCGACAGGGCGTCGTGCACCAGCGCGATCGAGGACACCCGGCGCACGGATTCGATGAGCGCCTCGCGACCCTCGGCGTTGGTGGTGCGGCGGGCCTGCAACCGGAGCAGCGCGGCGACGGTCTGCAGGTTGTTCTTCACCCGGTGGTGGATCTCCCGGATCGTCGCATCCTTCGACAGCAGTGCCCGGTCCCGGCGCTTGACCTCGGTGACGTCGCGGATCAGCACCGCCGCGCCCACGGCCTCGCCGTGCGCCATCAGCGGCAGCGTGCGCAGCAGAACCGCGGCGCCTCCGGCGTCGACCTCCATCCGCATGCTCGATCCGCCGGCGAGCGAGTCGCGGACGTGGTTGGCCAGTTCCTGTGCCTCGAACGGATCGGAGATCAGCGGCCGGGTGACGGTGACCAGGTTGTGGCCCTCCAGTTCGGCCGTCAACCCCATCCGGTGATACGCCGAGATGGCGTTCGGGCTGGCGAAGGTCACCGCCCCGGCCTGATCGAGCCGGATGAAGCCGTCACCCACCCGCGGGCTCGACCGCGACATCGCGAGGTCCCCGACGTTGGGGAAAGTGCCCTCCGACAGCATCAGCAGCAGGTCGCCCGAGCAGTCGACGTAGGCGGCCTCCAGTGGGCTGGCCTGCCGCGGGGCCAGCGACGTCTGGTGGGTCAGGACCGCGACCACGTCGGCGCCGTAGCGCACCGGGACGGCCTCCACGTTGAGCCCGGGCCCGGCGTCGGAGCCCTCGATCGTCGCGCGGCCGATGTCGCCGGAGTCGAACGCCGCGGCGATGATCGGCACCTCGGCGGAGTCCGCGACGGTGCCCACCGCATCGGCGAGCAGCACCGTCGGCGCCGTGTTCGGCCGGACCTGCGCGACGCACACCACCTGACCGTCGTCGCGGCGCACCCACATCAGGAAATCGGCGAACGACAGGTCGGCCAGCAGCTGCCATTCGCCGACCACGGCGTGCAGGTGGTCGACGGCGTTGCCGGGCAGGATGGTGTGCTCGGCGAGCAGGTCACCGAGTGTGGACATGACCTACTGCGGGCTAGCTGATGACCGCGATGAGATCGCCGGCCTGGATGACGTCACCGACCGAGACACTGACCTTGCTCACGGTTCCGGCGACCTCGGCGAGCACAGGGATCTCCATCTTCATCGATTCGAGCAGCACCAGGGTGTCGCCTTCACCGATCTGATCGCCCTCGCTGACCACGACCTCGAGCACACTGGCCACGATTTCCGCGCGAACGTCCTCGGCCATCTTCACCCCACTCATCCACCGGCGTCTGTTGGCGTCTATCGAACCACACCACGCTGTGGACAGAGCATCAACCGGTCCGTGAGACAATGGCGGCAATCAGTTGAGTAATTCGGAGGTGGATCATGGCCAAGCGTGGCCGCAAGAAGCGCGATCGGAAGCACAGCAAGGCCAACCACGGCAAGCGACCCAACTGCGGTTCGAAGTCAGTGCGCTGACCCCTGCTTCAACGACAAACCGCCCGGACTTCTGCAGAAGCCGGGCGGTTTTTCGTTGCGGCGCTAGCCGCCGCGGATGATCGTGGTGCGGCTGATCTGTATACGCAGCCGCTCCCGCAGGCCCTCGGGGGCCCGCTCGCCGCTGCACTTGGCGGCGATCAGGTGCTTGACCCGCTCCTCGATGCCGTAGTGGCGGAGGCAGGTCGGGCACTCCTCGAGGTGCTGACGGAGCCGGTCGCGGGTCTCGACGGTGCACTCACCGTCGAGCAGCGTCCACACTTCGGCGATCACCGCGGCGCACTCGGGGTGCTCAGGGTCGATCGGCCCGACGGGCGGGCTCCAGCGCTCCTCGTCGGGGCCGCTCGGCGTGCCGCTCATGACGTGACCTCCTCCGGTGCGTCGGACTGCTGACCCCGGATGAAACCACGTTCGCGGGCCACATCGGCCAACAACTCGCGCAGTTGGCGCCTGCCCCGGTGCAACCGCGACATCACCGTCCCAATCGGCGTATCCATGATCTCGGCGATCTCCTTGTACGGGAAGCCTTCGACGTCGGCGTAGTAGACCGCCATCCGAAAGTCTTCGGGCAGGGCCTGAAGGGCTTCCTTGATCTCACTGTCGGGCAGCAACTCCAGCGCCTCGACCTCGGCCGACCGCAGCCCCGTCGAGGTGTGCTCGGCGTTGGCCGCGAGCTGCCAGTCGGTGATCTCCTCGGTGGGGTACTCCGCGGGCTGGCGCTGCTTCTTGCGGTAGCTGTTGATGTAGGTGTTGGTCAGGATGCGGTACAGCCACGCCTTGAGGTTGGTGCCCTCACGGAAGGAGCGGAAGCCCGCGTAGGCCTTGACCATGGTTTCCTGCAGCAGGTCTTCGGCGTCGGCGGGGTTGCGCGTCATACGCAGCGCACCGCCGTAGAGCTGATCGAGCATCGGAATCGCGTCGCGCTCGAACCGTGCGGTCAGCTCGGCGTCGGATTCGTCCCGCGCCGGGTTGTGGTCTGGATCGAGGGTGGCTTCTGCGGCCAACCCATCGGTGTCGGTCATCCTGGGGAACACCGTCCCTTCTATTGCGGCACCACCGAGAAGCTCCAGCATGATCACCGGACGCAACGGGGCCTCCAAGGCCGAGGCTGGCACCATCTATCCCCTTCTGTAGATCCTAGAGGTCGAGACCGACGACATTCGCTTGCTGGCCGAAACACCATCACAGCTGTCACGGTCAACAGCGTCGGCGCCGGTCGTGTTCCCACCCCGAATCGCCCGTACTCTGTGCCGGTGGCACGCGCAGCGACGCCGGCGATCGCGGCTCTGGTGGCGGCAGGTGCGCCGCACACGGTGCTCGCCTACCGGCACGATCCCCGCACCGAGGCATTCGGCGACGAGGCTGTCGACGAGCTGGCCCGCGACGGCATCGTGGCCGCGCAGATCTTCAAGACGCTGGTCGTGGCGCTGCCGTCCGGTTTGGGGGTGGCCGTGCTGCCGGTGCCGGCGAAGCTGTCGCTGAAGGCGGCCGCGGCGGCGCTCGGAGTCGCCAAGGCGACGATGGCCGACCCGGCCGCCGCGCAGCGCTCCACCGGTTACGTCGTGGGCGGCATCTCGCCGCTCGGTCAGCGCAAGCCGCTGCCGACGGTGGTGGACTCCTCGGCGCTGCGGTGGGACCGGGTGCTGTGCAGCGCCGGCAAGCGGGGGCTCGACGTCGCGCTGGGCCCGCGCGATCTGGTGCGACTGACCAACGCGGTCACCGCCGAGATCACGGCCGCTTAAGCTCTGGTCCATGTCACTCGCGGGAAAAACGATGTTCATCTCCGGAGCCAGCCGCGGTATCGGCCTGGCGATCGCCAAACGGGTCGCCGCCGACGGCGCCAACATCGCACTGGTCGCCAAGACCACCGAGCCGCATCCGAAGCTGCCTGGCACCATCTACACCGCGGCCAAGGAGATCGAGGAGGTCGGCGGTCAGGCGTTGCCGATCGTCGGGGATGTGCGCGACGGGGACTCGGTGGCTGCGGCCGTCGCCGCCGCGGTCGAGCAGTTCGGCGGCATCGACATGTGCGTCAACAACGCCTCGGCGATCAACCTCGGTTCCATCGAGGACGTGCCGCTCAAGCGCTTCGACCTGATGAACGGCATCCAGGTGCGCGGCACCTACGCGGTGTCGCAGGCCTGCATCCCGCACATGAAAGGCCGGGAGAATCCGCACATCTTGACGCTCTCCCCGCCGGTGCTGTTGGAGCCCAAGTGGCTCAAGCCGACGCCGTACATGATGGCGAAGTTCGGGATGACGTTGTGCGCGTTG
This sequence comes from Mycolicibacterium psychrotolerans, assembly GCF_010729305.1. Taxonomy (NCBI): domain Bacteria; kingdom Bacillati; phylum Actinomycetota; class Actinomycetes; order Mycobacteriales; family Mycobacteriaceae; genus Mycobacterium; species Mycolicibacterium psychrotolerans. The sequence continues at coordinate 5,064,543 of NZ_AP022574.1, forward strand.
GGTATTGCAGAGGAGATGAAGGAGGCCGGCATCGCCTCCAACACGTTGTGGCCGCGCACGATGGTGGCCACGGCCGCGGTGCAGAACCTGCTCGGCGGCGAGGAGTCGATGAAGCGCTCCCGCAAGCCCGAGGTGTACTCCGATGCGGCGTACGCGATCCTGACCAAGCCGTCGAGCTACACGGGCAACACGCTGCTGTGCGAGGACGTGCTGCTGGAGTCCGGCGTCACGGACCTGTCGGTGTACGACTGCGTGCCCGGCTCGGACCTCGGCGTGGACTTCTGGGTGGAGTCCGCCAACCCGCCCGGCTACACACACCCCTGACCTCTTTTGCCGCGAACGTGCATTCCTTGTAGCGACAACCTCGTCAGAGCTACAAGGGATGCACGTTCGCGGTTTACCTTCGCGGCCGCATCCCCACCCGGCGCCACCCGCGGGCGGCGGCCGCCCGGATGACGCCCGCCGCGATTCGCGCCTTGCGCCGCGAGTACGGGAACCACAGCATCTCCCGCTTCTGCGTCGGGATGCGCGGCGCCGTGATCGCTTGCGGGCGGCAGTATTTCAGGATTCCGTCGGCGCCGCCCTGACGTAAGCCGATGCCCGAGTGCTTCCATCCCGCCATCGGCAGTCCGAAGTTGAAGCCGTTGGACAGCGCGTCGTTGATGTTCACCGCCCCGGCCTCGAGCCGGCGCGCGACGCGCTCGCCCCTTGCCAGGTCCCCCGTCCACACGGTGGCCGACAGCCCGTACACCGAGTCGTTGGCCAGCCGGATGGCCTCGTCCTCGTCGGCGACCTTGACCACGGGCAGGGTCGGCCCGAAGGTCTCCTCCCTCATGCACGTCATGGACTGCGCGGCATCGGCGAGCACCGTCGGTTCGAAGAACGTGCCGACGCCGGTCGCGTGGCCGCCGGTGGTCACATGGGCACCCGAGGCGACGGCCTCGTCGACGTGGCGAGTCACGATGTCGAGTTGCGCCGCGGTCGCCATCGCACCCACATCGACGCGGTACCGGTCGTCGTCCTGACCCTGCCGTAGCTTCGACACCTCGGCGGTGAGCTTGCCGACGAACTCGTCGTAGACCGGCGCTTCGACGTACACCCGTTCGATCGACACGCACACCTGACCGGCGTTGAACATGCCGCCCCACGTGATCCCAGCCGCAGCGCGGTCCAGGTCGGCGTCGGCCAGCACGATCGCGGGATCTTTGCCTCCGAGTTCGAGCGTGCACGGGATCAGCCGCTCGGCGCACGCGACTGCGACCTTGCGTCCGGTGGCCGTCGAGCCGGTGAAGTGGACGCAGTCGGAGTTCGCGATCACGGCCGCGCCGGTGTCGCCGTAGCCGGTCGTCAGCGCCAGCACGGGCGGAGCGCCGATCTCGTTCCAGCCGCGGGCGAACTCGACTGCCGACAGGGGCGTCACCTCCGAGGGCTTGAGCAACATCGCGGCTCCGGCGGCCAGCGCGGCGATGCCGTCGAGGGCGATGTTGAGCAGCGGAAAGTTCCACGGGATGATGACGCCGACCACGGGGAACGGGTGATACACCGTGGTCAATCGCTTGACCTTCATCAGCGGGCTGTGTGCCGCGGGGTGTCGGTCGGCCAGGAAACCGCCGGCGTGGCGTGCCCAGTAGCCGAGCAGGTCAGCGGTCAACGGTGGCTCCATCGCCGCATCGGTGCGCGGCTTGCCCGTCTCGGACTGCAGCACATCAGCCAGGTGCTCGGCATTGTCGAGGATCCAGTCCTGCATCGTCAGCAGCCACGCCTTGCGGCCATCGGCGCCGAGACCCTCCCACTCGGGTTGCGCGTCGCGTAGCGCGCGAGCCTTGGTGGCGACGACGTCCGGGCTGTCGATGGGAACGGAGCCGGCGGTCGAACCGTCGGCGGGGTTGCGCACGGTGATGGTGGTGAGAGCAGGTGCGGCCTGCACGTCGGTCATCACCGAAGTATCGACCCGCGGAGCCCGCGTGCACAGAGAGTCGACTACTGAACTTTCGACGGTTTGCCGAAGCGGGCGTGCACTCCGGGCGAGTACAACGCCCGCAGCCCCGGCCCATCGGCGGGCACACCGGCCGCGGCAACCAACTCGCTTGCCAAGTCAACGATTTCGGCGCTGTGCAGCGGCCACGTGGCGTGCTCGTTGGGCAGCCACCAGGTGCGGCCCGCCTTGCGGGTGTGCGCACCCCACCGCGCGGTCAGCCACACCTCCAGCGGCGTCGGTTCGACCAACTCCCCGATACGCACGGTGACCTCGCTGCGCAGTCCCCGCTGCGGCCATCGCCGCACACTGCCGTAGCGGATGCGGTCGCGGTCGCGGGTGACGCGCATCTTCGCCCACGTGTACGGGATGCCGAGTGCGGCCCGGCTGGCCGCGACGGCCGCCAGCCGCTCGGACTCCAGCGAGCGGAACAACACCCCGTGCCTGCCGCTGTCGTCGACGGAGTACAGGCGGACGTTGGTCTCGGCGAACGTCCCGAAGTACGGCAGCCGCAACGTCGTGCCGAGCCTGAGGTCCCGCATGACGAACGGCACCAGCCCGACGTAGGTGACGCCGTCGACGACGTCGGGCCGGGTGCCGGGCGGGAAGAATCGCGCGACGGCGTCCGGAGCCACGGGCCAGTGCAGGAATGTGAGGTCCGCCCAGAACTGATCGAACGTCACCGGCGGCGGCAGCGGTGGTGCGTGGACCGCGAACTCGCTCATCGGCACATCGTGGCACGCTGGACCCCGTGTCTTCGTCGTCGATCTGGTCCGCTGGGCGCTACGACGCCGTGGGGGAACGCATTGCCCACATCGCCGAGCGCGTGGTCGACGCGGTCGGGCGCCGACAACGGCTCGATGACGCGGCCGTCGTCGACCTCGCGTGCGGCACCGGCAGCGCCGCGGTGGCCGCCGCCGCGCGCGGCGCGCGGGTCACCGGGGTCGATCTCACCCCCGAGCTGATCGGCCTCGCCGCCCAGCGGGCCCCGCACATCACCTGGACGGTCGGTGACGCCGCCGATACCGGCCTGCCACCGGGGTCGTTCGACGCCGCCGTGTCGAACATGGGCATCATCTTCGTCGAGCCGGTCAGCCAGGTCGCCGAGATCGTCCGGCTGCTCAAACCCGAAGGCGTGCTGGCTTTCTCGTCGTGGGTGCGGGCTCCGAGCAATCCGCTGTTCGACCCGGTGATCGCGGTGCTGGGCGCGCCTGCGGCCGTGGGCTTCTCCCCCGACCAGTGGGGTGATGACGCGCTCGTCGCCGACCGGCTGACGCCGCACTTCACCGATCTGCAGTTCGAGCGCGACGACCACCGGTGGGAGTTCCCGTCGGTGTCCGCCGCGCTGGACTGGCTGCAGAACGAGTCGCCGATGCACGTCGCGACGTTCGCGCGCGCCGGCGCCGCGCGCCAGGAGTTGGCCGACGCGTTCGCCGCGGCGCTGCAGCAGCACGCCGAGCCGTCGGGCGTCGTGGCGTTCTCCTCGCCCTACGTCGTGGTCAGCGCCGTCTACCGCGCCTCGTAGAGGATCCCGCGGCCGATCGCCTCGCGCACCACCGGCAGCGCGGCGGTGGCCAGCGCATCGGCCTCCACGCCGTGGTGGGCGGCCAGCAGCTCGATCAGCATGCCCAGCGGCACCTCGCCTCGGCAGCCTGCCAACAATGCGCGGGAGACCTCGTCGACGCCGATCACCGCGCCGGGCCCGCCGGGTCGGCGCACCGCAGCCCCGACGGTCTGCCAGCCGTCGGGACCCGGCAGGGACTGCTCTTCGAGGAACACCGGCGCAGTGGTCAGCCGGGTGCCCAGCAGCCGGTCGTCGCCGGTGTCGTGCAGATAGTCGCGGCGGGCGAAGAACGCTTCGACCTCAGGGCCCGTGAGCTGTTCGTCGGCGCCGGTGATCTCTTCCAGCACCTGTTCGGGTGGGCGGTGTTCGCCGCGTCGCGGCGCACGCACCACGATCATGCCCATGCCGACCCCGGCGATGCCTTCCGCATCGAACCAGTCCAGCCACAGCCCGCCGCGACGAGCGGCCTCCTCCGGCAGCTCACCCGCGTCGGAGGTCCACAGCGAGACGTAGCTGATGGGGTCGGCGAACTCGCGTTGCACCACCCACGCGTGCAGACCGCTGCCGTCGAGCCATCCCCGCACCCGCTCACGCCAGTCCTGCCCGTCGCGCACGATCCAGTTCGCCATGATCTGCGCTGTGCCGCCCGGCTCCAGATGCTCTCCGACCTCGCGGATCATGTTCTCGCACAGCGCATCCCCGGCCATCCCGGAATCGCGGTAGATGTAGTCGAGCGCGCCGACCCCCACCACGAACGGCGGATTGGACACGATGAGGTCGAACCGCTCCCCCGCCACCGGCTCGAACAGGCTGCCCGCCCTCAGGTCCCACGACATGCCGTTGAGCCGCGCGGTCGCCGCCGCCAGGGCCAATGCGCGCTCGTTGGTGTCGGTGGCGACGACGTGGTCGCAGTGCCCCGACAGGTGCAGCGCCTGGATGCCGCAGCCGGTGCCGACATCGAGGGCGCGGCCGACGGGCGTGCGGACGACGGCGTGTGCCAGTGACACCGACGCGCCGCCGATGCCGAGGACGTGGTCGCGACGCACCGGCCCGGGCCGCAGCGCCGCGTCCTGATCGGAGACGACAAGGAAGTCGCGTGCCCCGTCGCTGTGCGGCCGGATGTCCAGCACGGCGCGGAGCCCGTCGGCGGACGTGGGCTCGAGGACACCGGCGGCGGTCAGCGCGTCGACGCCGGTGGCGGGGAACGCCGAGGCGACGCGCATGCGGGTCTCTTCGGCGCCGAGCAGGAACAGCCGCACCAGGATCGCCAGCCGCTGCCGGTCGGCGGGTGCCCGGTCGGTGGCCCGCAGCGCCGACCACCAGAGGCCGCGGCTGAACGCGGCGCCCGCATCGGCGCCGAGCAGCGCGGCGACGCCGTCGGTGGTGTAGTCCGCCGCGGCCAGGTCGGCGGCCAGCGCGTCGACGACCGCGCGGTCGGTCAGCGGCATGCTCATAGCAGCGTGGCTTGCTCCGGCTGCGGCTCGACGGGCTCGATCAACTCCGGCCCGTTGTTGCGCACGCTGTTGACCAGCCTCGACACCTCCCGGATCGCGATCCGGTCCAGATCGCCGTGCCCGCGCAGCAGGCCCTCGTCGATCGGGGCGTCGGGGTCCAGCCAGTGGTCCCAGTCGCGGGCACTGATCGTCAACGGCATGCGGTCGTGGATCTCGGCGAGCGGGCCGGCCGCGTCGGTGGTGATGATCGTGCAACTCAGCAGCGGCGGCGCGTCTTTGGGTGAGTCCTTGGGCCGCCACGACGACCACAGACCGGCCATGAACAACGGCTCCCCGTCGACGGGATGCATGAAGAACGGGGTCTTGGCGCCCTTCTGGCCCTGCCACTCGTACCAGCCGTCCATCGGCACCAGGCAGCGCTTGGCCTTGGCCGAACTGCGGAACGCCGGCGAGGTCGTCACCTTGTCCGACCGCGCGTTGATCAGCAGCGGGCCCTTGGTCTCGGGGGTGCCGGTGTCGGTGGCCTTCACCCACGGCGGCACCAGCCCCCAGCGCATCAGCCGCACCCGGCGGGTGGACTCGTCCTCCGGGTCGGTGTGCCGTTTCACCACGGTGGCGACGGTCTGTGTGGGTGCCACGTTGTAATTGGCGGAGTAGTTCGGGGCCGGCGGCTCCTTCAAGTGGGAGGTGGCTTCGTCGATCGCCTTGATCTTCTCGGCCAGCAGCGCCGGATCGGTGGTCACCGCGAATCGCCCGCACATGGTCCCCATGGTGGCAGAAACCCACGACACGCCAGAATGGACGCTGTGAGCACCTGGCCGGCCCCGTCGACCGCGACCCCTGTCCACGCCACCGTCACGGTGCCGGGCTCGAAGTCGCAGACCAACCGCGCCCTCGTGCTGGCCGCGCTCGCGGCGGCGCACGGCACCTCGACGGTGCGCGGCGCGCTGCGCAGCCGGGACACCGATCTGATGATCGGCGGGCTGCAGAGGCTCGGCCTGCATGTCGAGGCCGCCGACACCGACGACACCGCACTGACCGTCCGCGGCGCGCTGGAGCCCCGGCCGGGCACGCGCATCGACTGCGGTCTGGCGGGCACGGTGCTGCGGTTCCTGCCTCCGGTCGCGGCGCTGGGTACCGAGACCGTCACGTTCGACGGCGACGAGCAGGCGCGGGCCCGTCCGATCGCCCCGCTGCTCGACGGGTTGCGCGCGCTCGGTGTCGGGATCGACGGTGACTCGCTGCCGTTCGAGGTGCGCGGCGCCGGCGCGGTGCGCGGCGGCACCGTCGAGATCGACGCGTCGGGCTCGTCGCAGTTCGTCTCGGGGCTGCTGCTCTCCGGCGCGGCGTTCGAGGAAGGGGTGACGATCGTGCACACCGGCGCCGAGGTGCCGTCGGCGCCGCATGTGGAGATGACGGTCGCGATGCTGCGCGAGGCCGGTGTGCAGGTCGACGATGTGACCGCCAACCGGTGGCGGGTTTCCCCCGGCCCGATCGCCGCCCATGACTGGGTGATCGAGCCCGACCTGTCGAACTCGGTGCCGTTCCTGGCCGCGGCCGTGGTCAGCGGCGGCAGTGTGCGCGTCACAGGCTGGCCGGACGTGAGCGTCCAACCGGCGCAGGCGATTCTGTCGATCCTGAAGAAATTCGAGTCGGAGGTCCGCCGCGGCGACTCCTATCTCGAGGTGCAGGGCACCGCCACCTACGACGGCATCGACGTCGATATGCGTGCCGTCGGGGAACTGACCCCGTCGGTGGCCGCGATGGCCGCGCTGGCCACCCCCGGATCGGTGTCGCACCTGCGTGGGGTCGCACATCTGCGCGGCCACGAGACCGACCGGCTGGCGGCGCTGAGTGCCGAGATCAATCGCCTCGGCGGGCAGTGCGAGGAAACCGAGGACGGGCTGACGATCACCGCCCAGCACTTGCACGGCGGGGTCTGGCAGTCCTACGCCGATCACCGGATGGCGACCGCGGGCGCGATCATCGGGCTGCGGGTGCCCGGGGTCGAGGTCGAGGACATCGGCACGACGGCCAAGACGCTGCCGCAGTTTCCGCGGATGTGGGCCGACATGCTGGCCGGCCAGACCGACTCCCAGGCCGGCCTTTGAGCCCACGCGAGTACGACGAGTCCGATGTCCGGGTGCGCCCGGGCCGCGGCTCGCGACCGCGGACCAAGACCCGACCGGAGCACGCCGACGCGCGTCAGGCGATGGTCGTCACCGTCGACCGGGGCCGGTGGGGCTGCGCGCTCGGCCGTGACCCCGCCTGTCACGTCACGGCGATGCGGGCCCGAGAACTCGGCCGCACCCCGATCGTGGTCGGTGATGACGTCGACGTCGTCGGCGACCTGTCGGGACGTCCCGACACGCTGGCGCGCATCGTGCGACGCGGGGACCGCCGAACGGTGTTACGCCGCACCGCCGATGACACGGATCCGACCGAGCGGGTGGTCGTCGCCAATGCCGATCAGCTGCTGATCGTGGTGGCGCTGGCCGACCCGCCGCCGCGCACCGGTCTGGTGGAGCGCACGCTGATCGCCGCGTATGCCGGTGGCCTGGAGCCGATCCTGTGCCTGACCAAGACCGACCTCGCGCCGGCCGAACCGTTCGCCGCGCAGTTCGCGGGCCTGGATCTGACGATCGTGACCGCCGGCCGACAGGATGAGCTCTCGTCCGTGCAGCAGTTGCTGGCCGACAAGGTCACGGTGCTGCTCGGGCACTCCGGAGTCGGCAAGTCGACGCTGGTCAATCGCCTTGTCCCCGATGCGGATCGGGCCACCGGGGTGGTCACCGACATCGGGCGGGGACGGCACACGTCGACGCAGTCGATAGCGTTGCCGCTGGCGGCGGGGGGCTGGGTGATCGACACCCCGGGGATCCGCTCGTTCGGGCTGGCGCACATCGCGCCCGACGACGTGGTGATGGCGTTCTCCGACCTCGCCGACGCGATCGAGGACTGCCCGCGAGGGTGCGGGCACATGGGGCCGCCCGCCGATCCCGAGTGTGCGCTGGACGCGCTGTCCGGGGCGGCGGCCGACCGGGTCGCGGCGGCCCGCCGGCTGCTGGCCGTGCTGCGCGAGGCTGAGCGCGACCATTCCTGACCGCCCGATGACAATGGTGCCGGCGGTGTTTGTGCCGCCCGTCCACCGGGCATGCGCCCCGCGAAGGAGGTAGAACGTGACACAGGTACCCACGATCAAGTTGAACAACGGCGCGACCATCCCCCAGTTGGGATTCGGCGTCTACCAGATCCCGCCCGAGGACACCGCCGACGCGGTCAGCACGGCGTTGAGCATCGGCTACCGCCACATCGACACCGCGGAGATGTACCAGAACGAGAAGGGTGTCGGCGAGGGCATCCGCAAGTCCGGCGTCGACCGCGGCGAGGTGTTCATCACAAGCAAGCTCAACAACGGGTTCCACAAGCCCGACGATGCGCGGCGTGCGTTCGACAAGACGCTCTCCGAACTCGGTTTCGACGGCGACGATGCGTATGTCGATCTGTTCCTGATCCACTGGCCGCTGCCGACGCTCTACGACGGCGACTACGTCTCGACGTGGAAGACGTTGGAGGAGTTCACCAAAGACGGCCGGGCCCGCAGCGTCGGCGTCTCCAATTTTCAGGTCGACCACCTCGAGCGGCTTGCCGACGAGACCGGCACGGTGCCCGCGGTGAACCAGATCGAAGTGCACCCCTACTTCACCAACGAGAAGGTGCGGGCCTACGGCAGCGAGCACGGCATCGCTACCGAAGCCTGGTCTCCGATCGCGCAGGGCAAAGTGCTCGACGACCCCGTGATCACCCGCATCGCGGAGGCTCTCGGCAAGTCACCGGCACAGGTGGTGCTGCGCTGGCACATCCAGCGCGGTGACATCGTGTTCCCGAAATCGGTGACGGAGCAACGGATCAAGGACAACTTCGCGCTGTTCGACTTCGAGCTCGGCGACGACGAGCTGTCGGCGATCTCGGGTATCGACAAGGGTGAGGACGGCCGCACCGGGCCGAATCCGGACACCTTCGACTACGTGCCGTAACTCGCGCGAGCAGACACAAACTCACCCTGATCGGGCGCGGATCGCACGAGTTTGTGTCTGCTCGCCGCTCAGGCGGCTTGCCGTTCGACGCTCTGGGTCGCCGCCTTGCGCGCGCGACGGCGCGCCCGCACCGCCGCGATCGCGGACTTGAGCCCGCGGCGCTCGGACGGATCCAGCTCGACGAACATCCGCTCGCTACGCGTCTCGGGTGCATCGTCGGCGGTGTCGCTCAGAAAGCGGTCCGGCAGCGACAGTTTGGCGATCGTGCGCCACGACTTGCCGTACTGCACCAGGAACGATCCCGTGGTGTAGGGCAGGTCGTACTTCTCGCAGATCTCTCGCACGCGCAGTGAGATCTCGTAATACCGGTTGCTGGGCAGATCCGGGAACAGGTGGTGCTCGATCTGATGGCACAGGTTGCCGCTCATGAAGCGCAGCACCGGCCCGTTCTCGAAGTTCGCACTGCCCAGCATCTGGCGCAGATACCACTGGCCCTTGCTCTCACCGATCATGTCGGTCTTGGTGAACTTCTCAGCGCCGTCCGGGAAGTGGCCGCAGAAGATGACCGCGTTGGCCCAGACGTTGCGGATGACGTTCGCCACGGCATTGGCCTTCATCGTCGACGTGAACGATGCGCGCGGAGACAGCGACGTCAGCGCGGGCCACAGCACGTAGTCCTTGGCCACCTGGTGGCCGGCCTTGATGCCGAACTCCTTGACACGCACCATGGTGGCCTTGCGGTCGTCGCGGCCCTTGAAGATCTTGCCGAGCTCGAGATGCTGGAGCCCGACTCCCCACTCGAAGGCCGCGCACAGCAAGGTGTTGAAGAACAGATTGCCCAGGTTCATCGGCGTCCAGCGCTGATCGCGGGTGACGCGGATGACGCCGTAGCCCACATCGTCGTCCATGCCGAGGATGTTGGTGTACTTGTGGTGCATGAAATTGTGGGTGAAGCGCCAGTGCTTGGACGCGCCGCTCATGTCCCATTCCCACGCCGAGGAGTGGATCTCGGGATCGTTCATCCAGTCCCACTGGCCGTGCATGACGTTGTGGCCGATCTCCATGTTCTCGATGATCTTGGCCACGCCCAGCGTGGAGGCGCCGGCCCACCAGTAGGCGCGCTTGGAGCTGCCGGCCAGCAGGAGCCGGCCCGCGATCTCGAGCGCGCGCTGAGCGGCGATGGTTCGGCGGATGTAGCGCGCGTCGAGCGCGCCGCGGGAGTCTTCGATGTCCTGGCGGATCACGTCGAGTTCGCGCGCCAGGCCCTCGATGTCCGCGTCACTGAGGTGCGCGAACTCGGGTACGTCGGTGATTGCCATGGGTTCCAACCCTCCTCTCGCTACCTACGCTACCGTAACCTACGAAGACGTAGGTTACTAGGCAGTAAAGCCTAGACGTCGAGCACGCAATCGCCCGACGCGGCCGAGACGCAGGTCTGCACCCGGCTGCCCGGCTCGTGTTCCACCCCGGTCCGCAGGTCGCGGACGTGTCCGTCGAGCAGGCCCACGACGCAGGACTGACAGATCCCCATCCGGCAGCCGAAGGGCATCTGGATCCCGGCGGCCTCGCCGGCGTCCATCAGCGACGTCGCGCCGTCCACGGCCACCTCCTTGCCCGCCCGCGCGAACGCGACGGTGCCCCCGCTGCCGTGGCTGCCGCGGGTGACGGCGAACCGCTCCAGGTGCAGCCGCTCGGCGACACCGGACGCGGCCCAGGTGCGTTCCGCTGCCTCGAGCATCGCCTCGGGCCCGCACGCCCAGGTCTGCCGCGACCGCCAGTCCGGCACCACCTCGTCGAGTCGGGCCAGGTCGAGCCGGCCCTGACTACGCGTCGCCCGCACGGTCAGCCGGTAACCCTCGTGCCGGGATGCCAGTTGCGACAGCTCATCGGCGAACAACACGTCGGCCTCGGTGGGCGCGGAGTGCACGTGCACCACGTCGCCGAGCTGACCGCGTCGGGTCAGCGTGCGCAGCATCGAGATCACCGGCGTGATCCCCGAACCGGCCGTGAGGAACAGCACCGACGCCGGAGCCGGGTCGGGCATGACGAAATTGCCCTGTGGCGCAGCGAGTCTGACGATGGTGCCGGGTTCCACACCACCGACCAGGTGGGTGGACAGGAAACCTTCGGGCATCGCCTTGACGGTGATCGTGATGGTGCGCGAACCCTTGCTGGTGACCGGGCTGGAGGTGAGCGAGTAGGAGCGCCAGCGCCAGCGCCCGTCGACCAGCAGTCCGATGCCGATGTACTGGCCTGCCTGGTAGTCGAACGAGAAGCCCCACCCCGGCTTGATGACGAGCGTGGCGGAGTCGACGGTCTCACGGCGCACCTCGATGACCCGGCCCCGCAGTTCGCGCGCCGACCACAGCGGGTTGGCCAGCTTCAGGTAGTCATCGGGAAGCAGCGGCGTCGTGATGCGCCCCGCCAGCGTGCGCAGGAAATGCCAGCCCGGCCGCTCCTTCGCGCCGGCGATGACGGGCTTCACGGTGTCGGCGACGCGGGCGGTGGTCTTGATCGTGGTCTTGGCCATCGGGGCTCCTACCGGATCGCTGGTGTCCAACCTACGGTACCGTAACTTACGACCCCGTAGCCAGCCCGTCACAGCAGTTCGAGCAGGAACGGCAGCTCCTGCGCCGCGTACCAGGCCAGGTCGTGATCCTGCGCGTCGCCCACGGTCAGCTCGGCGTCCTCGTCGCCCAGATCCGCCTCGTCGACGGCCTCGACCGCGGCGGCGACAGCCGACTCGGCCGCGGCGTTGTCGACGTAGGCGGCGATCACCCGGCCGATCGGGAGGTCGCCCGAGATGCGCACCACGGCGTCGTCGAGGTCGGGCCGCAGCGTCACGTCGTCGGCGTCGGCCTCCAGCACGGCGCGCCTGCTGGGCAACCCGGTGTCACCCTCGTCACCGATCAGGCGCAGCGACGCCAGCGCCGCGTCCCGCAGGGCGACGTCATTGAGTTCGTCGTCGTCTCCCTCCGCGTAGGACTCCCGCAGGGTGGGCGTCACCGCGAACGCGGTGCCGTTGACGGGGCGGAGGGATCCGTCGGCCACCAGCCTCTGCAGCATGGCCAGGGTCGCGGGAACGAAGACGCGCACTGTGCCGAGCGTAGTGGCCGCGGTTAGTCGGCGTCGCCCAGCAGCGTGGCGACGTGATCGTCGACATAGGTGGTCAGCTCGCGCGCGGGCCTGCGGTAGTCGCTGCTGACGACCGGCTTGGCGGGCAGTTCCACGCGGGGCAGGTCCACCTCGTCGTAGTCGATCGACGACAGCAGGTGGGCGATCATGTTCAGCCGCGCATGCTTCTTGGAGTCCGATTCGACCACGTACCACGGGCTCTGCGGGGTGTCGGTGTGCACCATCATCTCGTCCTTGGCCCGCGAATAGTCCTCCCAGCGGTACACCGACTCGAGGTCCATCGGGGAGAGCTTCCACTGGCGCACCGGGTCGTGCAGCCGGGATCGGAAGCGGCGCAGTTGTTCGTCGTCGGACACCGAGAACCAGTACTTGCGCAGGATGATGCCGTCGTCGAGGAGCATCTGCTCGAAGATCGGGGTCTGGCGCAGAAACAGGATGTGTTCGGCGGGCGTGCAGAAACCCATCACCTTCTCCACCCCGGCACGGTTGTACCAGGAGCGGTCGAACAGGACGATCTCACCGCGGGCCGGCAGATGGGCGATGTAACGCTGGAAATACCACATTCCCCGTTCGCGATCCGACGGTGCGGGCAGCGCCGCGATGCGGGCGATCCGGGGGCTGAGGTATTCGGTGATCCTCTTGATGGTGCCGCCCTTGCCTGCGGCGTCGCGGCCTTCGAACACGATGACCACGCGTGCGCCGGTCTCTCGGACCCACTCCTGGAGCTTCACCAATTCCGTTTGCAGACGGAACAATTCGGCCTTGTAGATCTTGTTGGGCAGCTTGGCCTTGGCAGCGCCCGCGCCGTCAGCCGGTTTCTTCTCGCTGTGCGCCACCGCGCTCCTCGCAATTCGGGTCCTTTTCGACCGAGATGATGAAGTCGTCACCGTGCTGGGTGACGCCGGCGACGACCGCGCTGTTGACGGCCTCCGCAGCGTACTCGCGGCGCAGGATCTTGGGATCCCGACGCAGATCCTTGAGCAGCGCCACCGCCATCGCGACCATCACCAGCAGGAACGGCAGCGCCGCGATGATCGTGATGGTCTGCAGCCCGTTCAGCGCATCTTTCCCGCCCACGAGCAGCATGACCGCCGCGACCGCACCGGTGGCCACTCCCCAGAACACGACGGTGCCCCGGCTGGGATGGATCGTGCCCTTCTGCGACAGCGAGCCCATCACGATCGACGCCGCGTCGGCCCCGGAGACGAAGAAGATCGCCACCAGGATCATCACCACCACGCTGGCGATCGTGGCGATCGGGTACTGGTCGAGCAGGGTGAACAGCTGCCGTTCCACCCCGCCCTCGCCGGCCAGATCGGTTCCGCTCTGCTGCACGTTGATGGCCGACCCGCCGAAGATCGCGAACCACACCAGCGACACCAGGCTGGGCACCACCAGCACCCCGGCCACGAATTGACGGATGGTGCGGCCGCGCGAGATTCGCGCGATGAACATGCCGACGAACGGCGTCCACGACACCCACCACGCCCAGTAGAAGATCGTCCAGGACTGCAGCCAGGTGTTGACGTCGTCGCCTTCGGCGCCGGTGCGCGCCGACATCATGTTCAGGTCCGCGAAGTAACTGCCCAGTGCGGTCGGCAGCAGGTTGAGGATGAAAACCGTTGGGCCGACGACAAACACGAACAGTGCCAAGGCCAGGGCGAGCACCATGTTAGTGTTCGACAGCCACTGGATGCCGCGCGCGACGCCCGACACCGCCGAGAGTACGAAGCACACGGTGAGCACCGTGATGATGACGATCAGGATCGCGTTACCGGTCTCTCCGATGCCCGCGACGATCTGCAGGCCGCTGCGAATCTGCAAGGCGCCCAAGCCCAGTGACGCGGCCGAGCCGAACAGCGTCGCGAAGATCGCGAGCATGTCGATGACCTTGCCCCACGATCCGTTGGCCCATGACCCGAGCAGCGGCTCGAACGCCGAGCTGATCAACTGCAGCCGGCCTTTGCGGTACACGCCGTAGGCGATGGCCAGTCCGACGACGGCGTAGATCGCCCACGGGTGCAGCGTCCAGTGGAACAGCGTGGTGGCCATGGCGTTCTGCACAGCTTCGGGATTGCCCTCGGCACCGGTGCCCGGCGGCGGTGTGGCGAAGTGCGACAACGGTTCCGCGACGCCGAAGAACATCAGCCCGATGCCCATGCCGGCGCTGAACATCATCGCCACCCAGGAGATGCCGTTGAACTCGGGCTCCTCGTCGTCGCGGCCCAGTGGGATGGTGCCGTAACGCCCGAGCGCCAGGTAGAGCACGAAGACGACGAAGCCGGTGCTGGTGAGCACGAACAGCCATCCGGTGTTGTTCATCACCCACGTCAGCGCGGCCGACGACGCGTCGGCCAGCGTGTCGGTGCTCAGGAAGCCCCACACCAGGAACGCGAGCGCGATCACCGCGGTGACGCCGAAGACGGCCCAGTCGATGCCGCGGGACCGGGTGATGTTCTGCTCTTCGACGGGCACGTCGAGCACGGGGTGGGCAACCGGGATCGGGCCGGTGTCGGTCTTGTCCGCGCCGCCTGCGACGCCGGTCGTCATCTCGTCTTCGAAGGTGGACATTCGAATCATTCGACTCCGCCCGCGGGCCACCGTCAAATCCCCATCCGGTCACGGACCGGTTACCGGGCGGCCTCGAGCAGTTCGTCGAGCGCTTCGCGCATCAAGCTGGGCAGCATGTCGACGTCGCTCATCGCGTCGCGGTCGGCGTTGATGCCGAAGTACACCGTGCCGTTGTAGGACGTCACGCCGATGGCCAGCGCCTGGTTGTGCAGCAGCGGTGGCACCGAGTAGGTCTCGAGCAGCTTGGTCCCGGCGATGTACATCTGTTTCTGGGCACCCGGGGCGTTGGTGATCAACAGGTTGAACTGCCGCGCGGAGAAGCTGGTGGCCACCCGGATGCCCATCGCGTGCAGCGTCGGCGGTGCGAAACCGGACAGCGTGATGATGGTGCGGGCGTCGACCAGGCTGGCGGCGGTCGGGTGCGTCTCGGTGGCGTGCGCGATCTGGGAGAGCCGCACGACGGCGTTGGCCTCCCCCACCGGCAGGTCCACCAGGAACGGCGCGACCTCGCCGATCGCCTGGCCCGGGCCGGCCGAGTCGGTCTCGGTGTCCGCGTACACCGACATCGGCGCCATCGCGCGCACTGTCGTCGTGGCCGTCACGGGCTCGCCGCGGGACAGCAGCCAGTTCCGCAGGGCGCCGGCGACCACCGCGAGCACCACGTCGTTCACGTCGCAGTCGTAGCGGGCCCGGATCATCCGGAAGTCCTCCAAGGCGGCCGAGGCCACCGAGAACCGCCGGTTGCGCGACACCGTGGTGTTCAGCGGGCTGTTCGGCGCGGTGCCGCGCGCGACGATGCGGGCGACGTCGGCCGCGCGCCGGCCCAGGTCGACGAGCTGGCCGGTGTTGGTCACGGCCTCGGTCAGCGCCGAGCGCACCGCGCCTGCCTGCTGCGTGGGCCGGGCGATCCACTCCCCGAGCGCGCCGAGCAGCAGCTTGCGGTCGCTTGGCTCGCGCGCCGGGATCCAGATGTCCTCGTCGAACTGCGGCTGCTTGGCGGTGCGGTCGGCGATCACGTGGTCGATCTCCAGCGCGCTCATGCCGTTGACCAGGGCCTGGTGCGATTTGGTGTAGATCGCGATGCGGTTGCGCTCCAGGCCCTCGACCAGGTACATCTCCCACAGCGGCCGCGACTTGTCGAGCGGGCGGGCGGCCAGCCGGGCGATCAGCTCGTGCAGTTGGGCGTCGCTGCCCGGGGACGGCAGGGCGGAGCGCCGGATGTGGTAGGTGATGTCGAAGTCGCGGTCGTCGATCCAGACGGGCCGGGCCAGGCCGTAACTCACTTCGCGCACCTTCTGCCGGTAGCGCGGGATCTGCGGGAGTCGGTGTTCGACGGTCGCCAGCAGCGTCTCGTAGCTCAACCCGTTGCGAGGCTTGCGAAGGATCTGCAGCGAACCGACGTACATCGGGGTGGCGGAGTTCTCCAGCCGGAAGAACGACGCGTCGGACGCCGACAACCTGGTCACCATCGCGGCGTCGCCCTCCTCATCGCCGAACCACCGTTGAACGCCTCACGGTAACGGCACCGGCGGGCTGCCCTCATAACGGGTGCGCCGGGGGGTCGGTGGACCGTGGGATCATCGACTGGTCTGCCACTCTCCAGCAGATGCGCCATCCGCCCGACCCACTGCTGGAGACCTGTCATGCCCGCATCACCCCTCGCTCCCGCCGCCTGGACCACTTCGCCGGTGATCGACTGCGAGCCCGTCCCCCACCCGCTGGGCCAGCCGTGCCCGACGCCGTCGGGGTCGGCTCTGCACCGGGTCCGCCCGCACCGGCCAGCGCCGCGGGAGGCACCGCCCCCGAAGTCGGCGACGGTGTTCGCCGAGACCGCGCTGCGCCAGGTGATGGAGGTCATCGACCGGCGCCGGCCCATCGCACAGTTGCGTCCGCTGATGACCCCGGTTCTGGTGGATCGCGTGCTGGCCCGCGCGCGGGCCGCGCGCAGCGGCAGCGCCACGCTGCACCGGGTGCGGGTGCGCGCGGTGGACACCGGGGCTGGTGAGGTCACCGCGGCCGAGGTGTTCGCGTCGTTCAGCAGGTCCGGGCGCGTCCATGCGGTCGCGGCGCGCATCGAGCGCTACCGCGACCACTGGCGCATGGTCGCGCTGCAGATCGGCTAGTCGGACGACGATCAAGCGGCGAGGCACGAGCCGCGTTGAGGAGTCCGACGAGATCGGCTAGCGGCGACGCGCGTGCCGGCCGGCCTTCTGCGCACGGGCGGCCTCGCGACGCTCGCGGCGGGTGCCGCCGCCCGCGGGCTTGTTGCCGTTGCCGTTGCCTCCGCCGGCGCCCGAGCGCTTGACCTCCGCCGAGCCGTCCTCCGACGGTCCCGAGTAGATCAGCGACTGCTGCTCGTCGTCGTCGCCGATTCCCTTGGCGCGCAACGCCGGCGGCCGCTCCTTGGTGGCCACGGCACCCTGCTCCTGCGCGGCGGCGGCCGCGGCGGCGAAGTCGGAGAGCCCGGGCGGTGCCGCGACGGGCGCGACCGCGGGGGCCGGAGCCGCTTCGACCTGCACGTTGAACAGGAAGCCGACCGACTCCTCCTTCATGCCGTCGAGCATGCCGATGAACATGTCGTACCCCTCGCGGGCGTACTCGACCTCCGGGCGCTGCTGGGCAAGCCCGCGCAGGCCGATGCCCTCCCGCAGGTAGTCCATCTCGTAGAGGTGCTCGCGCCACTTGCGGTCCAGCACGTTGAGCAGCACGTTGCGTTCCAGCTGACGCATCGCGCCCTCGCCGGCCAGCGCCTCGATCTCGGCTTCCCGTTCGGCGTAGGCGCGCTCGGCGTCCGCGGTCAGCGCGTCGAGCAGTTCCTTGCGGGTCAGCTCACCGGGCTCGCCGACGGCGTCGGAGTCGATCAGGTCGTTGTGGTCGATGCCGACCGGGTAGAGCTGGCGCAGGCTCTCCCACAACTTCTCCAGATCCCAGTCTTCGGAGTAGCCCTCGGCGGTCGCACCGTCGACGTAGGCGGTGATCACGTCGATCAGCATCGTGTGCGCCTGCTCGGCGAGGTTTTCGCCTTCGAGGATCCGGCGGCGCTCGGCGTAGATGACCTTGCGCTGCTGGTTCATCACCTCGTCGTACTTGAGGACTTCCTTGCGGATGTCGAAGTTCTGCTGCTCGACCTGCGTCTGCGCGCTCTTGATCGCGCGGGAGACCATCTTGGCCTCGATCGGCACGTCCTCGGGCAGGTTCAGCCGGGTCAGCAGCGTCTCCAGCGTCGCGCCGTTGAAGCGGCGCATCAGCTCGTCGGCCAGCGACAGGTAGAAGCGGGACTCACCCGGGTCGCCCTGGCGGCCCGAGCGGCCGCGCAGCTGGTTGTCGATACGGCGCGATTCGTGGCGTTCGGTGCCGAGCACGTAGAGCCCGCCCGCCGCGACGACATCCTTGCCCTCGGCCGCGACCTGAGCCTTCATCGCGGGCAGCTCCTCGTGCCACGCCTCCTCGTACTCGTCGGGAGTCTCGACGGGATCGAGCCCGCGCTGGCGCAGCCGCCGGTCCAGCAGGTAGTCCACGTTGCCGCCGAGCACGATGTCGGTGCCGCGGCCGGCCATGTTGGTGGCCACGGTGATCGCGCCGAGCCGGCCGGCCTCGGCGATGATGCCGGCCTCCTGCTCGTGGTACTTGGCGTTGAGCACGTTGTGCGGGATGCGGCGCTTCTCGAACTGGCGCGACAGGAACTCCGAGCGCTCGACGCTCGTCGTGCCGATCAGCACCGGCTGGCCCTTCTCATAGCGCTCGGCGACGTCGTCGACGACCGCGATGAACTTGGCCTCCTCGGTCTTGTAGATCAGGTCGGACTGGTCGGTCCGGATCATCGGCTTGTTGGTGGGGATGGTCACCACGCCGAGCTTGTAGATCTCGTGCAGCTCCGCGGCCTCGGTCTCGGCGGTGCCGGTCATGCCCGCGAGCTTGTCGTACATGCGGAAGTAGTTCTGCAACGTCACGGTCGCGACGGTCTGGTTCTCCGCCTTGATCTCGACCTGTTCCTTGGCCTCGATGGCCTGGTGCAGGCCCTCGTTGTAGCGGCGGCCCACCAGCATGCGGCCGGTGAACTCGTCGACGATCAGCACTTCGCCGTTGCGCACGATGTAGTGCTTGTCGCGCTCGAAGAGCTCCTTGGCCTTCAGCGCGTTGTTCAGGTAGCTCACCAGCGGCGAGTTGGCCGCTTCGTAGAGGTTCTCGATGCCGAGCTGGTCCTCGACGAACGCCACGCCGACTTCGTGCACACCGACGGTGCGCTTCTTGATGTCGACCTCGTAGTGGACGTCCTTCTCCATCAGCGGCGCCAGCCGGGCGAACTCGGTGTACCAGTTCGAACCGCCATCGACGGGCCCCGAGATGATCAGCGGCGTGCGGGCCTCGTCGATGAGGATCGAGTCGACCTCGTCGACGATGGCGTAGCTGTGGCCGCGCTGCACACAGTCCTCGAGCCGCAGCGCCATGTTGTCGCGCAGGTAGTCGAAGCCGAACTCGACGTTGGTGCCGTAGGTGATGTCGGCGCCGTACGCGGCACGCCGCTCCTCGGGGCTGAGCTGGGACAGGATCACCCCGACGTCGAGACCGAGGAAGCGGTGCACACGGCCCATCTGCTCGGCGTCGCGCTTGGCCAGGTAGTCGTTGACCGTGACGATGTGCACGCCCTTGCCGGCCAGCGCGTTGAGGTAGGCCGGCAGCACGGCGGTCAGGGTCTTGCCTTCACCGGTCTTCATCTCGGCGACGTTGCCGAAGTGCAGGGCGGCCCCGCCCATCACCTGGACGTCGAAGTGGCGCTGGTTGAGCACCCGCCAGGCCGCCTCGCGGGCGACGGCGAACGCCTCGGGGAGCAGGTCGTCGAGGTCCTCGCCGTCGGCGACCCGCGCCTTGAAGGCGGCGGTCTTGGCCCGCAAATCGGCGTCGGAGAGCTTCTCGACGTCGTCGGACAGGGTGTTGACGTAGTCAGCCACCCCCTTGAGGCGCTTGACCATGCGGCCTTCGCCGAGACGGAGCAACTTCGAGAGCACGCTGTATAACCCTTTGCGTTGATGGATGCGTCACGCGTTGGACGCCCCCATCGTACGGGGCGAAGCCGGCGCGCCGGGCAACCGTGACGGTGCTCGAGCGCGCCGGATCGCGCCGGATCCATCTAGGCGAGCCGGATCAGCCCGTAGTCGTAGGCGTGGCGCCGGTACACGACGCAGGGCTTGTCGCTCTCCTTGTCGTGGAACAGGAAGAAGTCGTGCCCGACGAGCTCCATCTCGTAGAGCGCGTCGTCGACGGTCATCGGGGTGGCCTGGTGTTCCTTGGTGCGCACGATGCGCCCGGGTTCGTGGTCGTCGACGACGGCGCCGTCGGTCGCGACGGCGGTCTCGGTCGGCAGCGCGAACGCGGCGTCGAGGCGGTCAGGCGCGGTGGCTTCGTGCAGCGACTCCGGCCGCTTGTCGCCGTAGTGGATCTTGCGGCGGTCCTTGCTCTTGCGCAGCCGGGCCTCGAGTTTGCTGACCGCGGCTTCGAAGGCGGCGTAGAAGCTGTCTGCGCAGGCTTCGCCGCGAACGACCGGTCCGCGGCCCTTCGCCGTGATCTCGACATGTTGACAGTTCTTGCGTTGACGTCGGTTCTTCTCGTGATCGAGTTCGACGTCGAAGAGGTAGATGGTGCGGTCGAATCGTTCCAGGCGCGACAACTTCTCGGCGACGAAGACGCGGAAGTGGTCGGGAACTTCGACGTTGCGACCCTTCACCACCACTTCGGCGTGTGAAGTGACGTCGGAGGGGCCCGAGGCGTCGGGATCCATCACCATCGTGTTGTCGGAGTCCGCGGAATTTACTGACATGCTTGGCAACTCGACTCTCTCTCGCGTATGCACGTCCTGCGTGCCTGCTGATGAAGAAATCGCGCCGACGGGGCATGTGGGGTTGGCGCCACTCGCCGGTGCAAGGTGTCGACTACTCACCTCCTACCGCTGGCGCGATATCGGCGTCTCGCGTTCTGAGCGCCGCCGTGATCTGTTCACGGTTGATTGGTGCCGACGGTAGTCCGTGTTCATGTGTTCGTGCCACTGATTCGCCCGACCTGTTTTCAGTTCTTCACGGCGGATTGATCTACGGGTAACGCCTGCGCTCAGGCGTGGGCCACGGCTACGACGGCGGCAACGTCCGCACCCCTGGTTTGCAGAACGCGGACCGACTCCGCGGCGGTTGCCCCGGTGGTGACGATGTCGTCGACGAGGACGACGGCGCCGCTGACCGCGCGGACGAGCCGGATCCGGCCGGCGATGTTGGCCTGCCGGTCGGCGCTCGAGAGCCCGACGGAGTCACGGGTGAAGGTCTTCGTTCGCAGGGCCGGCACGACGGTCAGCCCGGGCAGGTCGCGGGCGGCGCGGCGGGCCAGGCCGGTCACCGGGTCGCCGCCGCGGCGGCGTGCGGACGAGCCGCGGGTGGGTGCGGGCACCAGGGTCAACGGTGGGTCGAGTACCCCCCAGGTGAGCATGTGATCGAGCGCGGCACGCAAGGCGTCGCCCAGCGGATCGAGCAGGTCGCTGCGGCCACGCTCCTTGAGGGCGACGATGGCCTGCCGTCGCGCTCCGGCGTACCGGCCGAGCGAGAGCACCGGCACGCCTGGGTCCAGCCGCGGGGTGATGAGGTGCGGCTCGTCGGGTTGGACGCTCATTTCCTGCGCGCACGCCGGGCACCACGCGGTGGCGGGGGCGCCACAGCCGCCGCACTGCAGAGGGAGGACCAGATCGAGCACGCTCACCGCTTCGGCACCCGTCGAACGTGCGTCCAGGGCGGCCCAGCGTCCGGATTCTCGCCCAGAGCGCACAGTCGTTGACGCCACGCCGTCGTCAGGCGGGCAATGACGCCGCCCTCGGAGTCGGCCGAGGTGACGCGGATGTCGTTCCAGCCGAGTTCGGTCACCGCATCGTGGCGGCGGATGCCCTTGTTGAACGCCTGACGCGTCGTGCGGTGGTGATCGCCCTCGTAGTCGAGCGCGATCATCATGCCCTCCCACCCCATGTCCAGCTCGGCTACCAATCCGCCGTAGGCGTCGTACACCGGGATCTGGGTCTGGGGTGGCGGAAAGTGATTGTCGACGACCATGAGCCGCAGGTGAGTCTCCTGCGGCGATTCCGCCCCCGCGTCGACGCGGTTCAGCGTCTGACGCGCCGCCCGGATGCCGCGGCGGCCCACGTATCGGTCGGCGAGAAGTTCGACGTCGGCGGGCTTCATCTTCGTGGCGCGGGCGAGAGCATCGATCAGTGCCACGGCACGGCGTTCGGAATACCGGCATGCAATGTCGAGTGCAGTGCGCTCGGGCGTCGTCACCCGCATCCCGCGGATCGTCACGATCTCGTCGTCGGCAACGCGATCGGACCACACACGCAGACCGCGCGGCGCTCTTCTGTTGTCCCACAGCACTTCCGGCGGCCGATTGGCGTCCACCCATCTCGCGCCGTGCACCGCTGCCGCCGATCGGCCGGCGACGACCCCCTCGCGACCGGTCCACAGGTAGGCCGCCTGGGCTCGACCGATCGCGCTCAGTTCGGCACCCGCGGGCGCATAGACACCCGGGAAGACGGCTTCGAAGTCCGTCCGGAGTCGGTGCCGCGTCAACCGTCCGGCGTCGAGCGCCTCACGACCAAGGAACGGCACTGCCATGCCGGAAGTGTGTCGACACCCACCGACATCAGATCAAAGCGTGCGCCGAGCGTGTGCTCATGGCGGCGGTTGCGCCGTCTGACCGCCCTCACCGCACGCTCGGCGCGCGCGGAGGCAGCGCGGGGCACTACGCCTGGACGATCGACTCTCCCTGCACGGTGATGTTCACCGGCTCGAGCGGCTTCTTGGCCGGGCCGTTGACGACCTGGCCGTCGAGGCTGAACTTGCTCCCATGGCACGGGCAGTCGATGGTGCCGTCGGCGACCTTGTTGACCAGGCACCCAGAGTGCGTGCACACCGCGGAGAACGCCTTGTACTCGCCGGCCGTCGGCTGGGTGACGACGGTCTTGCCGACGATCACCCCGGAACCCACCGGCACGTCGCCGGTCGTGGTCAGCGCCGCCCCGGCCGCCGCCGAAGACGACTCCGCGGACGAAGACGTCGATGACGAGGAATCCGATCCGCTCGAGCACGCCGCGAGCGCCGCGGCGGCCACTCCCACCCCGGCCCCGGCGAGCACCGTCTTGCGCGAAACAACGACCTCACTGACCTCATTGACGTCCATTCGGAACCCTTTCGTCGACGACCTGTCAGCCCGGCAGCACCGGCAGCGCGCCCGCTGCCATCAGCGGTCGGACCTCGGCCCACCCCGGGTCGCCTTCGGCGCCCGAGCCGGACAGCTGGAGTACGCCGCGTTCGTCGGCGACGTAGACGGCCGACGGGTTGGCGGCCACCGTGGTGACAGGCATCAGCAGGTTGCGGCTGGGCCCGTCGGAGTTCACCCCGTCGAGGTTGACGTAGGACACCGGATGCTGGGGGTCGGTGCGGCTGACCACGATGTCGTCGCCGGTGCGCCAGCCCAGCGACACCACGGTGTCGCCCAGCCCGTAGCCCAGCCGGCGCGGATAGGTCAGCGCGTAGCCGCCGCCGGGCGTCTGCTCGACACCGGCGAGCACCACGTGCCGGTCGATCACCATCGCCGCGCGGGTGCCGTCGCGGGAGAGCTGCAACTCGGTGATGACGCCCGGGAATTTGCCCGCCACGACCGTCGCGTCGACCGGGATGCGGGCCGGCTGACCGGACGCGTCCTGGATCACTCGGACCACGTTGATGCCGTCGACGACGACCCAGATCGCGTCGTCGAGCGCCCAGCTGGGCCGGGTCAGGCTGCGGCCGTCCATCGCCTGCGACGCGTTGCCGCCCAACGGTCCCACCCACAGCGACGACGCCATGTCGGGCGCTCCGGGCCGCATCGTGACGATCGACGCCACCTCCTGGCCGGTGCGGGACAGCGACGCCGCGGTCTGCCCCGGCATCGACCCGAACGAGCCCGGAACCCGCGGTGCGCGTTGGCCGTCCAGCGACACCAGCGAGCCGCCGACGAGGGCGTGCAGACCGGCCGCCGCGCCGTCCGCCGCCCCCGGGTCGGTCGCCGCGACGTCGCCGGTGTCCCAGCCTTCGGCGAAGCGGTCGTCGAGCGCGGCGCCGTCGGCGTTGATCACGTAGGGCCCGTTGATGCCGGCCCGCGACAGGGTCCAGATGAGTTGGGCGGCAAGCAGTTGCCTGCTGTGCGGGTCGGTGGTGGACAGGTTCTCGAGGTCGATGCGCGCCCCGCCGTAGCCCCGGCCCACCCCGGTCTTTCCGCCGTCGGCACGGGTCACCGGGTTCCGCAGGCGCAGCGGCGGGCCCAGCAGGTTGCGCACCGTCTTCTCCATCTCCGGGCGCGGTCCCGCGATCAGCTTGCTCACCAGTTCGGTTGCCAGCTGGTCGGGTTCGGAGACGGCGACGTAGCGGGGGTCGGGTACGACGGTCTTGCCGGTGGGGTCGGCGAAGTACAGGGTGCTGCGCTTGTAGGTGGACTGGAACTGCTGCCAGTCCAGGAACACGCCGTTGGGCAGCCGGTCGATGCGCCAGCCGCCGGATGTCTTGACCAGTTCGATCGCGCCCGGGTCGGGCAGCGCGCCCTCCCCTGTCTCGAACACGCCCATGTCCGACAGCGAGCCGAGGATGTCGGCCCGCATGCTCACCGAAACCCGATCGGGGGTCCGCGTTTCGACGAACACGACGTTGTCGATCAGCAGCGCGCTGCCTGCGTCGTCCCAGCCGCTCGACGCCGACTCGGTGAGGAACTGTCGCGCCGCGAGGTGTCGGTTGGCGGGATCGGCGGTGGCCTTGAGGAATTCGCGCAGCAGCACATCGGGATCCATGTCCGCGGTGGGCTTGGGCAGGCTCGGCGGGGCCGGCCGCTCGACGGTGCCGATCGCCTGCGGCGACGACGAACTGGGCACCCCGGCGCAGCCGGCCAGCACCAGCATCAGCGCCGAGAACAGCGCCGCGAAGGCCCGTGTCACACGCTTTCCCCTGCCGGTTCGCGCCGACGGGTGGGGACACCGGCGGGTTCGCCGATCGGTTTGACCGGCAGCGGGCTGCTGGTCACCTTGTGTCCCCGCACCAGCGGCAGCGTCAGCCGGAAGCAGGCGCCCTTACCTGGCTCGCCCCACGCTTCCAGCCGGCCCTGGTGGAGCCGCGCATCCTCGATGCTGATGGCCAGGCCCAGACCGGTCCCGCCGGAGCGGCGCACCCGGGACGGGTCGGCGCGCCAGAACCGGCTGAACACCAGCTTCTCCTCGCCGGGCCGCAGCCCGACGCCGTAGTCGCGCACCGTCACCGCAACGGTGTCGGCGTCGGCGGCCATCCGGATCCGCACCGGCTTGCGCTCGGCGTGGTCGATGGCGTTGGCGATCAGATTGCGCAGGATCCGCTCGACGCGGCGGGAGTCCACCTCGGCGATGATCTCGTCGCCGGGCAGGTCGACCATCAGGTCGACGTGCGCGTCCTCGGCGAGGTGCCCGACGTTGTCGAGCGCGCTGCGCACGATCGAGCGCAGGTCGACGGCTTCGACCGCGAGTTCGGCGACACCGGCGTCGTGGCGGGAGATCTCGAGCAGGTCGTTGAGCAGCGACTCGAACCGGTCGAGCTCGTTGACCATCAGCTCGGTGGAGCGGCGCAGCGCGGGGTCGAGTTCCTCGGCGTGATCGTGGATCAGGTCGGCGGCCATCCGCACCGTGGTCAGCGGGGTGCGCAGTTCGTGGCTGACGTCGGAGGTGAAGCGGCGCTGCAGGTTCCCGAACTCCTCGAGCTGGGTGATCTGACGCTGCAGGCTCTCGGCCATGTCGTTGAACGACACCGCCAGGCGGGCCATGTCGTCCTCGCCGCGCACCGGCATGCGTTCGCTCAGATGCCCTTCGGCGAAGCGTTCGGCGATCCGCGACGCCGACCGTACGGGCAGCACGATCTGGCGCGCCACCAGCAGTGCGATCGCGGCGAGCAGGCCGAGCAGCACCACGCCGCCGGTGGCCATGGTGCCGCGCACCAACGCGATCGTGGACTGCTCGTTGTTGAGCGGGAAGATCAGGTACAGCTCGAGGTTGGTGACGGGCGAGGACGTCGGGCTGCCGATGATCAGCGCCGGGCCGGAGAAGCCGTCGGTGTGCACGGTCGCGTACTGGTAGCTGACCTGGCCGGCTTTGACGAAATCGCGCAACGAGTTCGGGATCTGGTCGATCGGACCGGCCGCCGTCGCCGCGCGCGGCCCGTCGCCGGGGACGATGAGCACCGCGTCGAACGTGCCCGCCAGGCCCGCCCCGGCGTCGGCCTTGCGATCGATCAGCGTGTTGCGGGCCAGTTGCAGGCTGCTGTCGAGCGAGCGGGTCTCCTCACCGCCGACGATGCCGCTGACGGTGGTGCGGGCGCGCTCGATCTCCTCGGTCGCGGCGCCGACCTTCACCTCGAGGATGCGGTCGGTGATCTGGCTCGTCAGCACGAACCCGAGCACGAGGATGACGGCGAGCGACAACCCCAACGTCAACGTGACGACGCGCAACTGCAGGGAGCGCCGCCACGCCAGACTCATCGCCCGACCCAGCACACCCAGTCCGCGGATCAGTGGTGCCGACCGCCGGTGGATGCGCCGCCTCGAGCCGAAGATCACGGGGGTCCGGCCTTGTATCCCACTCCTCGAACGGTCAGCACCACCTGCGGGTTCTCCGGATCCTTCTCGACCTTGGCCCGCAGCCGCTGCACATGCACGTTCACCAAACGGGTGTCGGCGGGGTGGCGGTAACCCCACACCTGTTCGAGCAGCACATCACGAGTAAACACCTGGCGCGGTTTGCGTGCCAGCGCGACCAGCAGGTCGAACTCCAGCGGGGTCAGCGAGATCTGCTCGCCCTGCCGGGTCACCTTGTGCGCGGGCACGTCGATGTCGACGTCGGCGATGGAGAGCATCTCGGCGGGCTCGTCCTCGTTGCGGCGCAAACGTGCGCGCACGCGCGCGACCAGTTCCTTGGGTTTGAACGGCTTCATCACGTAGTCGTCGGCGCCGGACTCCAGGCCGAGCACCACGTCGACGGTGTCGGTCTTGGCGGTCAGCATGACGATCGGCACGCCGGAGTCCGCGCGCAGCACGCGGCACACGTCGATGCCGTTCATGCCTGGCAGCATCAGGTCGAGCAGCACCAGATCGGGCCGCAGTTCGCGCACGGCGGTCAGCGCCTGGGTGCCGTCACCGATGACCGCGGTGTCGAAGCCCTCACCGCGCAGCACGATGGTGAGCATCTCGGCCAGCGATGGGTCGTCGTCGACGACCAGGATCCTTTGCCTCATGGTGTCCATGGTGTCACCAGAAAGCGATAAACCCCGGTTACCACACGGGGCGTTTCGCTTCTCGACCGCCCCGGTGTGCCCGACGCGTCAGGCGCAGGCGGCGATGACGTCGCGCTGCTGGCTGATCGACTGGAGCACCTCGAACCCGATCTGCCGCACGCTGGCCATGACGGGGTTGCGCTCCAGACCGGTCGCGGCGGATTCGCGGCGCACCACCCAGCCCAGCGATTCGCTGCCGGCCAGCGCCGTGTAGGCCGCCTCGACCTCGGGGTCGGTGAACTCCGACGACGCCAGTGCGAGCACCAGCTGCTTGCGTGAATACTCCACGCCGTCAGCGTCTTTGACGACCGGATTGGTCCACCAGTGGTCGAAGGGAATCCGCGAGCCGCGGTCGATGTGCCCGCCGTCGCGGGTGCGGATCGGCGCCGGCGGATACAAGCTGAGCTTGGGCACGAACTCGCCGCAGCGCTTGGAGCCGGTGCGGATCTTCATCAGGGTCAGGCACGCGGCCGACGCCGCGGTCTTGGGGTTGAGCGCCCCGGCGGTGTCCACCCAGGTGAAGTCCTGCCGCACACCGAGCTCGTCGATCAGCGCGCGGGTCGTGGCGCCCTGGTGCACCAGACGGCGGATGTGGGCGGCCAGCTCGCGCGCTTCGAGCACCCTGCCCTGGTCGAATCGCTCCCCCGCGTACCAAAGGGCGGCGACGAGCTCGTCGAACCGCGCCATCACTTCGGCCTGCGTACGAGTGTGAACGACCATGAAAACCCCCGTGCTCTGCGTCGCTGTGCGACGTCCCCGCACGGAGCGTACGTCGGGGAACCGGGTTTCGTCCCGCTAACCGGATCCGGTCAGCAACCGCTGCGCCAGCGCGGCCGCGTCGACGTCGGGGGGAACCACGACCCACGGGCCACCCCAGTGCGCCGCGGCGAGCCCGGCGTAGACCGCTCCGGTGCGTCGTTGCAGGCCGTCGTCGCGCTCGTAGGCGTCTCGGGTGCGGTCGGCGTCGGCGGCCTCCCGGCTGGCGGCGCGCTGCGCGGCGAGTTCGGTCGGCACGTCGAGCAGCACCTGCCGGTCGGGGGCCGGCAATCCCAGACGTCGGTATTCGAGCTCGTGCACCCAGGCGACGACGTCGCCGTCGGCGTCCTGGTGCAGCCGCGCCGCGCTGTAGGCGGCGTTGGACGCGACGTAGCGGTCCAGGAGCACCACCCCGTGCGTCGCGGTGAGCTGGGCGATCTGGTCGCGCGCGCCTGCGCGGTCCATCGCGAACAGCACCGCCATCGCGTAGACGGAGTCGGCCAGGTCGCCGTGCCGGCCGTGCAGCGCCTCGGCCGCCAGGTCGGCGGGCA
Organism: Mycolicibacterium psychrotolerans; assembly: GCF_010729305.1. Classification (NCBI taxonomy): domain Bacteria; kingdom Bacillati; phylum Actinomycetota; class Actinomycetes; order Mycobacteriales; family Mycobacteriaceae; genus Mycobacterium; species Mycolicibacterium psychrotolerans. The sequence goes on from NZ_AP022574.1 coordinate 5,092,930, forward strand.
CCGATACGCCATATCGGGGAAAAGCCAGGTCAGCGACGGAGTGGCCGTGGGACTCGAACGCGGCGCGCAACCCGTTGGTCAGCGTGCGCTTGCCCGCGCCGTCGACGCCCTCGATGACGATGAGCACCCGATGAGCCTAATCCCGGGTGGCGGGTGCCCCGCAGGTGATAGTGATTCACCGTGGTGATCGGCGACGGCCAGATGCACGACTGGGCGCTGGGCGGGATCTTCGTCAATTCCCAGGCGCGGCTGTGGCGCCCGATGATCTACCGGCAGCTCGGCCTGGTCTGATCCGTGTTCATGGCGCAGACACCTCGGCGTCGTCCGCCGCTGCTACGGCTAGGGGTCATGCGCACTCTTGCCGTAATGGTCGCGTCGGTCGTACTGGCCGGTTTCTTCGGGTCCGCGCCCGCCGCCGCGGCCGCGACCGACTTCGATCTGCAGGCCCACCGCGGCGGCCGCGGCGAGACCACCGAGGAGTCGCTCCGCGCGTTCGCCAAGGCGCTCGAACTCGGCGTGACCACTCTGGAACTCGACATCGTGCTGTCCCGGGACGGCCACCCGATGGTGTGGCACGATCCCGTGATCCAGGCGGACAAGTGCACCGACACCGCGCCCGCCTCTCCTGATGATCCGCAATACCCCTACGTCGGCAAGCTGGTGTGGGAGCTGACTTCTGCTCAACTGCACACCCTGGACTGCGGAAAGCTGTTGTCGGGCTTCCCCCAGGCCGAGGTGGTCAAGGGCAACAAGATCGCCACGCTGCCCGAGGTGTTCGCACTCGCCGACTCCTACCGGGCGGGTGTCCGCTACAACATCGAGACCAAGATCGAGGCCGACAAACCCGAGATGTCGGCGCCGCCGGCCCTGTTCGTCGACGTCATCCTCGCGGCGGTGCGTGCCGCGGGGAAGCAGGATCTGGTCGAGATCCAGAGCTTCGACTGGCGCACCCTGCCGCTGGTGCGCGCCGCCGCACCGTCGATCCCCCGGGTCGCCCTGTGGGACGAGACGACTTTCGTGCCCGGCTCGGCGTGGCTCAACGGCATCGATCCCGCGGTCATCGGTGATCCGATCATCGCGGCGACCCTCGTCGGCGCGAACATCCTGTCGCCGGGCTACTCCGTGCCCTACGGCCAGGTTCCCGGTGATCCCGGTTTCGCGTTGGTGGCCGACGCCGAATTCGTCTCCCGCGCCCATGGTCTCGGATTGACGGTGATCCCCTGGACCATCAACGACCCCGGGGCCATGCGCGCGCAGATCGCCGCGGGCGCCGACGGCATCATCACCGATTACCCGACGCGCCTGCGGGCGGTGATGGCCGAGCTGGGCATGCCGCTACCGCCGGCCTACCGTCCGGTCTGACGCGACCTTTCGGCGGTGCTGGCTGTTGCCTAGTTGATCTCGTAGGACTGCAGCACCACGGTGTCGCGCGGCGGGTCCAGGAACACCCGCGTGCTCTTCCGGCCTGGCGAGAACGCCATGTTCAGTTCGACGCCGGTACGGAACGGCCCGGGCGGCACGTCGGCCTCGAGCGCTTTCTGCACCGCGGGGTGCTGCGTCGACTGCTCCGAATCATGCTGTCGCAGCAATGATTCCGTCGTCGGCGGGGTGACGCGCACGACGGCGTCGATCCACACCGCCGTCGCACGCGAAGCGTCTCCGGCGTTGTCCCAGCGGATCCACGACGCCGACACCGGCGCCCCGAGCGCGGGAAAGGTGCGCGCGAGTTCTTCGGTGTCGTGCCGGACCTCCATCACGGGCCGGGTGGCGGTGCCCTCGGGTTCCTCGGGCGACGGATGGGCACACCCGGTCAGCGCCAGCAGCAGCGCCACCAACGCGAAACGGGCGCGCACAACGACACTCAGTGTCGCCGCGCGCGCCCGGTCCGTCATGTCAGTAGCGGTAGTGCTCCGGCTTGTACGGGCCTTCCACGTCCACACCGATGTACTCGGCCTGCTCCTTGGTGAGGCGGGTCAGCGTGCCGCCGAGCGCCTCGACGTGGATCTTGGCGACCTTCTCGTCGAGGTGCTTGGCCAGCCGGTAGACCTCGTTGTCGTACTCGTCGTTCTTGGTCCACAGCTCGATCTGGGCGATCACCTGGTTGGAGAAGCTGTTGCTCATCACGAACGACGGGTGGCCGGTGGCGTTGCCCAGATTGAGCAGCCGGCCCTCGGACAGCACGATGATGGAGTGGCCGTCGGGGAAGACGAACTCGTCGACCTGCGGCTTGATGTTGATCCGGCGGATGTCGGGGTCCCGCTCCAGACGCGCCATCTCGATCTCGTCGTCGAAGTGACCGATGTTGCCCAGGATCGCCTGGTGCTTCATCGACCGCATGTGCTCGAGGGTGATGATCCCCTGGTTGCCGGTGGCGGTGATGATGATGTCGGCCCAGCCCACGGCCTCTTCGACCGTCTTGACCTCGAAGCCGTCCATCAGCGCCTGCAGGGCGTTGATCGGGTCGATCTCGGTGACCGCGACTCGCGCGCCCTGCGCTTTGAGCGCCTCCGCGCAGCCCTTGCCGACGTCGCCGTACCCGCAGACGAGGGCGGCCTTGCCGCCGATGAGGACGTCGGTGCCGCGGTTGATGCCGTCGATCAGCGAGTGCCGGGTGCCGTACTTGTTGTCGAACTTGCTCTTGGTGACGGAGTCGTTGACGTTGATCGCCGGGAACGCCAGCTCGCCGGAGGCGGCGAACTGGTACAGCCGCAGCACGCCGGTGGTGGTCTCCTCGGTGACGCCCTTGACCGACTCGGCGATCGTCGTCCACTTGGTCTTGTCGGACTCCAGCGAGCGCCGCAGCAGATTCAGGAAGACCTTGTACTCGTCGGAGTGCTCGTCCTCCTCCGGCGGCACCACGCCGGCCTTCTCGAACTGCGCTCCGCGCAGCACCAGCATGGTGGCGTCGCCGCCGTCGTCGAGGATCATGTTCGCGGGCTCGCCCGGCCAGGTGAGCATCTGCTCGGCGGCCCACCAGTACTCCTCGAGCGTCTCGCCCTTCCACGCGAACACCGGGATGCCCTTGGGCTCCTCGGGTGTGCCGTGCGGTCCGACGACGACGGCCGCGGCCGCGTGGTCCTGGGTGGAGAAGATGTTGCAGGACGCCCATCGAACTTCGGCGCCGAGAGATGTCAGGGTCTCGATCAGCACGGCGGTCTGGACGGTCATGTGCAGCGAGCCGGAGACCCGGGCGCCCTTGAGCGGCTGAACCTCGGCGTACTCGCGGCGCAGCGTCATCAGGCCGGGCATCTCGTGCTCGGCGAGCCGGATCTCTTTGCGGCCGAACTCGGCCAGCGACAGGTCGGCGACCTTGAAGTCGATGCCGTTGCGGACGTCTGCGGTCAGTGTCGGTGCAGTCATATATAGAGCCCCTTTTTGAATCGTCATGTTTGCCTCGGGACGCACCACTGTGCGCCGGCGACACACTCAGCCTGCGGGCTCGCGGGACAGGCGCTCGTCGTCCGTTTTTCAACAGCGGAGACGCACTGCCAGCTGAGAGGTATCCACAACACCCTAGCGGGCGGGCGATGCCGCCTCCAATTCGCCCCGGCCGAGCACGGGCCGCTATCCGGACTCGATGACCCCGTAGCGCTCGGCGAACGGCGTCATCAGCCGGGCCAGGTCCCGCGCCACGTCGTGGTCGGCCTCGGGCGGCATCGAGATGTAGCTCATCGCCAGCCGGACGATCGCCCGGGCCAGCACGCCGGCGTCCTCTTCGCTGCAGCGCACCCAGCTCGTCATGAACAGCTGGGTCAGCCGTGCCGAGCAGTGCGTGATGATCGGCGCGCTGTCGGTGGTGATGATCTGCAGCAGGTCGGGTTTGGACGTGCCGGTCAGCAGTGAGATCACCAGCGGGTCGGCGGCCGATTCGGTGAAGAAGTCGCGGAAGCCCTGCAGGAACGCCGCGTACACGTCGCCGACGTTGTCGATGATCGCACCCTGGATCTGGCCGACCAGGCGGTCGGCCAGCCGCAGCGCATACCCCTGGGCCAGGCCCTGCCGGGAACCGAACTCGTTGTAGATGGTCTGCCGGCTGATGCCGGCGGCCTTGGCGACATCGGACAGCGTGATCGCCGACCAGTCGCGGGTGAGCAGCAACTCGCGCATGCCGTCGAGGATCGAATCGCGCAGCAGGACCCGCGACGCCTCGGCGTAGGTGATGCGCTTGTCGTTGGTCCCGCTCACACGCGCGACTGTAACGGTCACGGCCGCACGACCTCCACCATGTCGAAGTCCGACTTGGCCGCGCCGCAGTCGGGGCAGCTCCAGTCGTCGGGGATGTCGTCCCAGCGGGTGCCCGGGGCGATGCCGTCCTCGGGCCAGCCCTTGGCCTCGTCGTACTCGAAGCCGCACTGCACGCAGACGAACAGCTTGAATGGGTTGGTCTGCTCTTCGCGCAAGCGCTCATCGCTGCTCATTGATTCACTCCCATCGGTTCGAAATCGACTTTCTCGCGGACCGCACAGTCGGGGCAGCACCAGTCGTCGGGGATGTCGTCCCACGCCGTTCCTGCCGGAAACCCTTCGCGCGGAGCGCCTTTGGCTTCGTCATAGACGTAGTCGCAGCCGGGGCAGCGATAGGCGCTCACGCGCTGTCTCCATACTTGGCCAGCACCTTGTCACGCACCCGCGGATGGATGTTCACCCGGGTGATGTCGCCGTCGTAGTGGTCGAGCACCCGGTGGTCCATCACCTTGCGCCACAGCGGCGGGAAGTACGTCAGCCCGATCATCGACGCGTAGCCGCTGGGCAGGTTCGGCGCACCCTTCATGCTGCGCAACGTCTGGTAGCGCCGGGTCGGATTGGCGTGGTGATCACTGTGCCGCTGCAGGTGATACAGGAACAGGTTGGTCACGATGTGGTCGGAGTTCCAGCTGTGCACCGGGGCGCAGCGTTCGTAGCGGCCGTTCTCGTTCTTCTGCCGCAGCAGCCCGTAGTGCTCGAGGTAGTTCACCGTCTCCAGCAGGCTGAAACCGAACACTGCGGAGATCAGGATGTAGGGAATCAGCCCGACGCCGAACACGGCGATCAGGATGCCGTAGAACACCACCGACATCGCCCACGCATTGAGCACGTCGTTGGACCAGTGCCACTTACTCTTGCCGGCGCGCTCGAGCCGCTTGGCCTCCAACTCCCAGGCCGAGCGCAGGCTGCCGAAGACGCTGCGGGGCAGGAACTCCCAGAACGTCTCGCCGAACCGCGCACTCGCCGGATCCTCCGGGGTCGCGACGCGGACGTGGTGGCCGCGGTTGTGCTCGATGTAGAAGTGGCCGTAGAAGGTCTGCGCGAGGGTGATCTTGCTCAGCCACCGCTCCAGCGAGTCCTTCTTGTGCCCCATCTCGTGCGCGGTGTTGATGCCCACACCGCCGAGCACGCCCACCGACAGCGCCACGCCGATCTTCGCCGGCCACGGCAGCGCGCCGTCGAAGCCGAGCCAGCTCAGGTCCGACGCGGTGAACAGGTAGGCGCCCAGGATGACACTGGCGTACTGGAACGGGATGTAGATGTAGGTGCAGTAGCGGTAGTACTTGTCGTTCTCGAGCCGCTCCATCACCTCGTCGGGCGGGTTCTGGCCGTCCGGACCGAACTTCAGGTCCAGGGTGGGCAGCAGGATGTAGAGGAGGATCGGGCCGATCCACAGCGGCACCTGCGCCGCGCCGTGCCAGCCCCAGTGGTTGAACGCCCACACCAGCGGCAGCATGACGAACAGCGCCGTCGGCGCGATCAGACCCATCAGCCACAGGTAGCGCTTCTTGTCGCGCCATTCCTCGACCTCTGGGCCCTGTGGGCCTCCCTGCAATTCCTGTGTGGTCACCCGTTGCCTCCTTGCTGTGAGTGCGATCACCAACTCGGATTGACTATAGAGCTGATTTTGTCGCCTGTCTAGACAGTAAGGCTTGTTTTGTAAAGAGAACCTCTTCCCGCGAGCGCGCGCGTCTGTACATCCTCGCCCCGCGTGTCGCGTGCCGTAGCGCGCGCTCGCGCGCGGCGAGCGCGCTCAGAAAGTCAGGCCGACGGAAAGTCGGCGCCACGGGACAACGTCTCGCCGGCGCGGATGTCGGAGAGCCGCTCCTCCAGCGCTCCGACGGCGGCGTCGAACCCGGCACTGCCGAGCACCAGCCGCTTCGGGGGTGGGTCCTGCGCCACCGCGGCGATGACCGCGCGGACCCCGCGGCGAGGGTCACCGGGCTGGTTGCCGTCCTCGGCGATCATCGTCGCGCGCACCTGCTCGAGCAGGTCCCGGTAGGCGCTGACGGATTCGGTGACGGGTTCGTCGGCGAAGCCGGCGTAGGCCCGTGTGCGGAACGCTCCCGGCTCGACCGCCATCACGCCGATGCCCTGGGGCGCAACCTCCTGCCGCAGGACGTCGGTGACGGCCTCGATCGCGAATTTCGTTGCGCTGTAATAGCCGAACCCGGCCACACCCTGCAGGCCGGCCACCGACGACACGTTGACGATCTGCCCGCTGCCCCGGGCCCGCATGCCGGGCAGGACGGCCCGGGTCACCGACAGCACGGCGAAGAAGTTCAGCTCGAACATGGTTCGGACGGCCGCCTCGTCCATCCCCTCGATCGAGCCGTACCAGCCGCGGCCGGCGTTGTTGACCAGCACGTCGATGCTCCCGAAGTGCTCCTCGGCGGTACGGACGGCCCGCTGCACCTGCTGGGCTTGTATGACGTCGAGCGGGACGACGAGCACCCGGTCACCGAATGCCTGCGCCCACTCCGTCAACTCCTCGACGCGCCGCGCGGTGAGGACCACCCGGTCGCCGACCTCGAGAGCCGCCTCCGCGAAGGCCATGCCGAACCCGCCCGGCGTCCCGCCGGTGATGAACCAGTTTCTCGTCATGGCCCCACCGTGCGGCCTCTCCCGGGGAGAGGGTCAAGCGCGCTCGAGCGCGACGAGCGCGCGTCTACTGCCAGCGACAGCGGCGTGTCGATGTACAGACGCGCGCGCTCGCCGAAAAAGGAGAGTCAGGTGCGGCGGCCGACGAGTGAGTGCCGCCTGCCGTAGAGGAAGTACACCACCACGCCGATCGCCATCCAGATCAGGAACCGGATCCACGTCAGCCCGGTCAGGTTCAGCATCAGCCACACACACGCGATGATCGACAGCACCGGCAGCACCGGCACCCACGGCGCCCGGAACCCGCGCGGCAGGTCCGGCCGGGTCCGCCGCAACACCAGCACCCCCGCCGACACCAGCACGAACGCGAACAGCGTGCCGATGTTCACCATCTCCTCGAGCTTGCCGATCGGGAACACCGTCGCGGTGACCGCGACGACCGCGCCCACGATCAGCGTGATCCGCACCGGTGTTCCGTGCCTGCCGGTCTTGGCCAGCTGACGCGGCATCAAGCCGTCGCGCGACATCGCGAACAGCACCCGCGTCTGCCCCAGCACCAGAACGATCACCACGGTGGTCAGCCCGGCCAGCGCGCCGATCGAGATCACCTTCGCCGCCCAGTCGACCCCGTTCAGAGCGAACGCCGTCGCCAGGTTCTGCGTCTCGGCGTCGCGCAATTCCTTGTAGCTGACCATCCCCGACACCACGACGGTGACGGCGACGTAGAGCACGGTGACGATGCCCAGCGAGGCCAGGATGCCGCGCGGCACGTCGCGCTGCGGGTTCTTCGTCTCCTCGGCCGTGGTGGCGACGATGTCGAAGCCGATGAACGCGAAGAACACGATCGACGCCCCGGCCAGCAGCCCGTACCAGCCGTAGTGGCTGCCTTCGGCGCCGGTCAGCAGCGAGAACAGCGATTGCTCGGTGCCCGAACCGCCGCCGCCCGCTTCGGCGGGCGGGATGAACGGCGTGTAGTTCTGGGTCTTGATGTAGAACGCGCCGACGATCACGACGAGCAGCACCACCGCGACCTTCACCGCGGTGATCGCGAGGCTGACGCCGGCGGAGAGCTTGGTGCCGTAGGCCAGGATCGCGGTGACGAACGCGATGATCAACAGGGCACCCCAATCCACTTCCAGCCCAGCGACATTCGCGACGCCACCGCCGAAACCGAACACAGTGCCCAGGTAGCTCGACCAGCCTTTGGCGACGACCGCCGCCGCGACGGCGAACTCGAGGATCAGGTCCCAGCCGATGATCCACGCGACGAACTCGCCGAACGTCGCGTAGGAGAACGTGTACGCGCTGCCCGCGACCGGGACGGTGGAGGCGAATTCGGCGTAACACAGCGCGGCGAGCCCGCAGGCGATCGCGGCGATGATGAACGAGATCGAGATCGCCGGACCGGTGAGGTTGGCCGCCGTCGACGCGGTGATCGTGAAGATGCCGGCGCCGATCACCACGGACACGCCGAAGACGGTGAGGTCCCACCAGGTCAGGTCCTTGCGGAGCCGGGTGTCGGGCTCGTCGGTGTCGGCGATCGACTGCTCCACCGACTTGGTCCGCCTTCTGTTGGTGGCCGGTGCCGCCGACTCCTGCGTCATCAACGTCCTCGTTTCGTCATCGTCTGTGCGGGCAATGTACCCACTACTCCCCTTAAAGTGACCTCCAATGGCAGGCCTCATGACACAGAGTGCAGAACACGCGATCGTCGTCGGCGCCAGCCTCGGCGGGCTGTGCGCCGCCCGGGTCCTCTCCGATGTCTTCGACCGGGTGACGATCTTCGAGCGCGACGAGCTTCCCGACGGGCCGGCCAACCGACCGGCCGTGCCGCAGGGCCGCCATGTACACCTGCTGATGGCGCGCGGCGCGCAGGAGTTCGAGTCGCTGTTCCCCGGATTGCTCGACGACATGGTCGCCGCCGGCGTGCCGATCCTGGAGAACCGGCCGGACTGCATCCACTTCGGAGCGGCGGGTCATGTGCTGGGCACCCAGCACCGGCTGCAGAACGAGTTCACCGCCTACGTGCCGAGCCGACCGCATCTGGAGTGGCAGATCCGCCGCCGCGTCCTCGACATCGCTAACGTGACGCTGGTCGGCGAAGGCGTCGACGAGCCGGTCTACGACGGACGCCGGGTGACCGGGGTGACGGTGGCCGGGTCGACGGTCGACGCGGATCTGGTGGTCGACGCGACAGGGCGCGGCACCCGGTTGCCGGTGTGGTTGGAGCAGTGGGGTTTTGCGCGTCCGCCGGAAGACACCGTGAACGTCGGCATCGGCTACGCCACGCACCAGGTGCGCATTCCGGAGGGGCTGTTCGCCGAGAAGGTCGTTGTCGCCGGGGCGTCACGCGAGCAGCCGGTGGGCCTTGGCATGCTCTACTACGAGGACGGCACCTGGGGCCTGACGACGTTCGGTATCGCAAAAGTGGAGCCGCCCAAGGATTTCGACGGCATGTGCGCGCTGGCCGACGAGATCCTGCCCACGCACGTCAGTTCCGCGCTGCGCCAGGGTGAGCCGATCGGCGACGTGGCGTTTCACAAGTACCCGACCAGCCGGTGGCGTCGCTACGACAAGCTCGATCGGTTCCCGGACGGCATCATGCCGTTCGGCGATGCGGTAGCGAGCTTCAATCCGACCTTCGGGCAGGGCATGACGATGACGTCGCTGCAGGCGGGTCATCTGCAGCGTGCGCTGCGGGAGCCCGGTGAGAGCCTGGGCCTGACGTTCGCGAAGGCCACCGCGAAGACGACATGGCCCGTGTGGACGATGAACGCGATCGGCGATCTGGTGCTGCACCGGGCCGAGGGCTCGATGCCGTGGTGGTACCGCCCGGTCGGGTCACTGTTCGACCAGTTCCTCGGCGCTGCTGAGACGGATCCTGTTCTCGCAGAGTGGTTTCTGCGCCGGTTCAGCCTCCTCGACAACCTGTACATGGTGCCGTCGGCCAAGCTGGTCGGCCGCACGGTCCGTCACAACATGCGGCTGTGGGCCGCCGAGAGGCGCGGCAGAACTAGATCCCGACGGTCACCCGGAACAGTCGCGTCGGCTCCTGCGACATCAGCCTGATCGGACCTTCGTCGGCGGCCACCCACGCCGCCGCCCCGCGCTGCAATGTCACCGCCGACGCCTTGGCGTGCACGGTCGCAGCGCCCTGGGTGCACAGCAGGATCTGCGGGCCGTCGTGGCGGGTGGGCGCGTCGATCTCGTGGCCCAGTTGCTCCCCGTCGACCGTCAGCACCGACACCGCGAATTCCGGTGCAGGCGTCGGGTAGACGAGTTCGGCCCCGTCGCGCACGGAGTCGGGATGCACGATGATGTCCACGGCCGGGGTGAAGTCGAGCACGCGGAGCAGTTCGGGCACGTCGACGTGCTTGGGGGTCAGCCCGCCGCGAAGAACGTTGTCCGAGTTGGCCATCACCTCGACTCCGACGCCCGACAGGTATGCGTGCAGGTTGCCGGCGGGCAGGTAGATCGCCTCACCGGGCCGCAGCGAGAGCCGGTTGAGCAGCATCGAGGCGAGCACGCCGGCGTCGCCGGGATACCGCTCGCCCAGTTCGAGCACGGTCTTGGCCTCGCGGGCGAATTCCTGTTCGCCGGAACGCAGGTAGTTGATCGCGCCGTCGAGCACGGCGGGCACCAGAACATCCAGATCGGGTTGCGGGAAGGTGATCCAGGTCGTGAACAGCGCCCGCAACCCGTCGGCGTCGGACTGCCCGGCGAGCAGGTTGATGAACGGATCGAGAGCGGGCACGCCCAGCGCGCGCATCAACGTCACCGACCGGTCAGCGGGTGCGAACCCCGCCAGCGCCTCGAACTGGCTGAGCGCCACGATGATCTCGGGCTTGTGGCTGCGGTCGCGGTAGTTGCGGTCCGGCGCGTTGACCGGGATGCCCATCCGGTCCTCGCGGGCGAAGCCCTCGACGGCCTGCTCGGTGCTGGGGTGGGCCTGCAGTGAGAGCGGCTCGTCGGCGGCGAGCACCTTGACCAGGAACGGCAGCGAGTCGCCGAACCGCCCGCGAACCACCTGTCCCAGTTCGCCTTCGGGGTCGGCGCGCAGCGCGTCGAGCAGCGAGCGGTCCCCGTCGTCGGTCTGCAGATGTGCCGGGTCCCCCGGATGCGCCCCGAACCACAACTCCGCCTCCGGATGCGGTGTCGGACTCGGCGCCCCCGTGAATTCGGCTATCGCGGTTCTCGAACCCCACGCGTAGGGTCGCACCGCACCCCTGAGCAGATGCACTGGTCTCTCACCCTCGAATCAGACGCTGGTAGACGGCCGCCATCTCCAGGCGGACCGCCATCAGCGCCAGTTGTTGCTCGGGTCGGCTGGTGCCGGGCATCACTGCTGAGCCCGGCCCCTCCTCCACGACTCCCCCTGTGACAAGTTCCGGCACGTCGTTGGCATTGACCACGGACACGTCGTCGAAACCGGACAGCCGCGCCGACACTGCCGGACGGTCGGCATCCGAGGTCAGCACGATCGTGCGTGCGCGTTGCGGCAGTGGTCCGTCGATCTCCTCGTCGTGGAAGATCGACGTCTCAGCGGAGCCCCGGCCGAAGCCCGAGCCGAGCGCCACCAGCACGTCGGCCAACCCGACCGCGGCCACCGTCTGCTGGGCCACCCGCAGCATCACCGTGCAGGCGTGCCGCGCCAACGTCAGCGTGGCGGGGGTGTCGCCGGCGAACACGACCTCGCGGCCCACCATCTTCTGGGTGAGCTCCTTGGCGGGATTCGTGAAAAGCTCACGCGCAGCGCTGTTTCGGAACGTCTCCGCGTCGAGTTCGTCGGCCAGCGTGAAGAGGTCAACCCGGATGCCGGTGGTGATCGCCTCCAGCGCCGCCAGCCCCGCGGCGAGGTAGCGCGTCAGTGAGAAATCTTCCGGCACGACGATTCGCGGCGGCAGCGCGACCGACCGGCCCGCGGTCACGTCGCGCAGCGGGCCCTCATAGGGTGCGACGACGATGACCCGCGCGCCGCGGCGCACGCCGACGGCGGCGGCCGATATCAGCGTCGGGTCGCCGGGATCGTCGCCGGCGACGATCACCACGTCGAGGGCACCGATCCACGGCGGTGCCTCGGTCGCGACGACCACCGGGGCGGCCAGTGCGCCGCCGAGCACCTCGGCCAGCATGGTCCCCGCCGTGGCGGCGGTGCCGCGGCCGGCCACCCACACCACCGTCCTCGGGGGCACATCGGAGCGCACCGATCGGAAGTCGCCCTCGTCTAGTGCCGCGGCGGTGGCCCGTACCTGCGCGCCGGCCATCGACGCGGCTCGCAGCAGCCCGTGGCGATCGGCGGCCAGCAGGCCGTCGGTGTCGTCGAGGTCGACCACCGCGGTGGCGTTCACGTCAATTCCTTTGCACCCGAGGCGATCAGCGCGCCGATCTCGTCGACGAGCGCGGCCACCTCCTCGGGGGTGCGGGCCTCGACGTTGAGGCGCAGCAGCGGTTCGGTGTTCGACATCCGCAGGTTGAACCAGCTGCCGTCGCCGAGGTCGACGGTCACGCCGTCGAGGTGGTCGATGGCATGCACCCGCGACCCGAACGCGGCCAGCACGGCGTCGACGATCCTCGGGGCGTCGGCGACGGTGTAGTTGAGCTCGCCGGAGGCCTCGTAGCGCTGATAGTCGGCCATCAGCTCCGACAGCGGCCGGTCCTGTTCGCCGAGCGCGGCGAGCACGTGCAGTGCGGCGAGCATGCCGGAGTCGGCGCCCCAGAAGTCGCGGAAGTAGTAGTGCGCGGAATGCTCGCCGCCGAAGATCGCGCCGGTCTCGGCCATCAGGCCCTTGATGTAGGAGTGCCCGACCCGCGAGCGCAGCGGGGTGCCGCCGCGTTCGATGACCAGTTCGGAGACCGCGCGCGAGGTGATCAGGTTGTAGATGATCGTCGCGCCGATCTCGCGGGTGAGTTCGCGTGCGGCGACCAGCGCGGTGACCGCCGACGGCGACACCGCCTGACCCTTCTCGTCGACGACGAAGCAGCGGTCGGCGTCGCCGTCGAAGGCCAGTCCGATGTCGGCGCCGGTTTCGAGCACGTAGGCCTGCAGGTCGACGAGGTTGGCCGGGTCCAGCGGGTTGGCCTCGTGATTGGGGAAGGTGCCGTCGAGTTCGAAGAACAGCGGCGACAGCGTGACCGACGGGATCGGACCCAGCACGCCGGGGGTGGTGTGGCCGGCCATGCCGTTGCCGGCGTCGACGGCGACCTTGAGCGGCCGTAACTCGCTGACGTCGACCAGCGAGCGCAGGAAGTCGCCGTAGTCGCCGAGCACGTCGCGATCCGTGGCGGTGCCGCGCGGCCCGTCGTACCCGGGCACCCCGGCGATGACCTCGTCACTGATCGTGACCAGTCCGGACTCCTTGCCGACGGGCTTGGCCCCGGCGCGGCACAGCTTGATGCCGTTGTAGGCGGCGGGGTTGTGGCTGGCGGTGAACATCGCGCCCGGGCAGTCGAGCAGGCCCGAGGCGAAGTACAGCTGGTCGGTGGAGGCCAGGCCGATGCGGACGACGTCGAGGCCCTGGGCCATCACGCCCTCGGCGAACGCGGCCGACAGCACCGGGGAGCTCTCGCGCATGTCGTGGCCGATGACGACCTGGTGCGCGCTGTCGCGGACCAGCCGGGCGAACGCGGCGCCGACCTCGCTGACGAACTGCTCGTCGATCTCTGCGCCGACGAGTCCGCGCACGTCATACGCCTTGATGACGCGCTGTACCGCCTCGGCGGGCCGGGACATGGAGGCTCCTCACGCTTACGTGCAGACCGATGCCGCCAGCCTAGCCGTCGGGAGCCGCGGGTACGGCCGCCACTCGTTTCAGTCGGTGGGGTCGGGCAGGACGCGCAGGTGCCCGCGGCGACGCCCGTGGGTTTCGGGCCGGCGCACGGGCGGGGCCATCAGCGCGCCGCCCTGGGCGCCGCTGACGGGATCGGTGAAAGCGGAGAACCCGGCGACCGGCCCGGCCGGGGCCTCGCGTCCTTCGCGTACCGCGTCGGCCAGCGCGACCAGGTCGTCGTCGTCGGGGTGTGTCGGCAGCGGTCCGGCGTGGCGGACCAGTTCCCAGCCGCGGGGGGCGGTGATGCGTCCGGCGTGCTTGACGCACAGGTCCCAGGAGTGCGGCTCGGACACGGTGGCCAGGGGGCCGACGACGGCGGTGGAGTCCGAGTAGACGAACGTGAGCGTCGCGACCGCATAGTGGGGGCAGCCAGGCCGGCAGCAGCGACGGGGAACATTCACGAACGAGAGGTTATCGTGCGGATTCGTCCGTATCCCGGCGGACACGCGCAGCCGGGAGGGGCCCGAAGCCCAACCGTTACGATCTTTTTCGTGACCGGCCGCAACCACCGGGGCTCGCGGCGTGGCCGCGGAATGCGTGGACCGCTGCTCCCTCCCACTGTTCCGGGCTGGCGCAGCCGTGCGGAGCGTTTCGACATGGCGGTGCTGGAGGCCTACGAACCGATCGAGCGGCGCTGGCAGGACCGGGTGGCGACGCTGGACGTCGCGGTCGACGAGATCCCCCGGATCTCGCCGAAGGACCCGGACAGTGTGCAGTGGCCGCCGGAGGTCATCGCCGACGGGCCGATCGCTCTGGCCCGGCTGATACCGGCCGGGGTCGACGTCCGCGGGAATTCTACCCGGGCGCGAATTGTGTTGTTCCGCAAGCCGATCGAGCGACGGGCGAAGGACACCGTCGAGTTGACCGACTTGCTGCATGAGCTACTGGTGGCGCAGGTGGCCACCTATCTGGGCGTCGAGCCGTCGGTGATCGACCCGACGATCGACGACGACTAGATGATGCCGCGCTTGATGCGCCGGCGCTCCCGCTCGGACAGGCCGCCCCAGATGCCGAAGCGCTCGTCATGGGCGAGGGCGTACTCCAGGCACGCGTCGCGCACCTCGCAGCCCTGGCAGATGCGCTTGGCTTCGCGGGTCGAGCCGCCCTTCTCCGGGAAGAAGGCTTCAGGGTCGGTCTGCGCGCACAGCGCACGCTCCTGCCACTGATCCTCTTCGGTTGCCAGCTCGTCGTCGATCGGGTCGGGCACCACGCTCAGTTGCGGGCGCCCCCCGATGCTTGCTGCCACCGGTCCGGTCTGGATGTGCGGCGCACTTCCGACCGAGCCGAGGAGCCTGCTGTCAAAATGAACCGAATTGCCGAAATCGGCGTGCTCAAATGCCATGTTCCCCTCCTCCACAGGTCTCGTAGATCCGTTGTATGCCAGCCCCACTATTGCTCTGTGTGGCCACCCAATTCGAACAAGTGATCGAATCTCGGTCTGCGACACCGGAACCGGCCGGAGAACCGCGAATGACACTGGTGTGATTACACACGCGTTAGCTGTCGCGGTCAAGCGCTAGAACAGGAATTCATACCATTCCGTGACACAAATACGGCGCGTCGCGTTGTGGCGTGTCTGTCACTCCGGCGATTCGAGCCCTCCGGGGGCGCGGGCCGCACAGCCGTGCGCCTAGTCTCGGTCGGTGTGAAGGTCACTGTTCTCGTCGGCGGCGTCGGTGGTGCGCGCTTCCTCCTGGGTGTCCAATATCTGTTGGGGTTGGGGCAGTTCGGTACTCACGATACCGATGAGCATGATGTGACTGCTGTGGTCAACGTCGGCGACGACGCCTGGATGTTCGGCGTGCGCATCTGCCCGGATCTCGACACCTGCATGTACACCCTCGGCGGCGGCATCGATCCCGAGCGGGGCTGGGGACACCGCGACGAAACGTGGCACGCCAAGGAGGAACTCGCCGCCTACGGCGTGCAGCCGGACTGGTTCGGTCTCGGCGACCGCGATCTGGCCACTCACCTGGTGCGTACCCAGATGCTGCGTGCCGGCTATCCGCTCTCGCAGGTGACCGAGGCGCTGTGCCGGCGCTGGAACCCCGGCGTGCGCCTGCTGCCGGCCAGCGACGACCGCAGCGAAACCCACGTGGTGATCACCGAGCCCGAGGACGGCGAGAAGAAGGCCATCCACTTCCAGGAGTGGTGGGTGCGCCACCGCGCCCAGGTGCCCACCGACAGCTTCGCGTTCGTCGGCGCCGACAACGCCACGGCCGCACCGGGTGTCACCGACGCGATCGAGGGCGCCGACGTCGTGCTGATCGCGCCGTCGAATCCCGTCGTGAGCATCGGGGCGATCCTCGGGATCGGCGGCGTCCGCGCCGCACTGCGCGCCACCAAAGCCCCGGTGATCGGCTACTCCCCCATCATCGCGGGAAAGCCGTTGCGCGGCATGGCCGACGCCTGCCTGACGGTGATCGGCGTCGACAGCACCTCCGAGGCAGTCGGCGCCCACTACGGCGCCCGGTCGGGCACCGGGATCCTCGACGGCTGGCTGGTGCATTCCGGCGACGACGCGGTGGTCGAGGGTGTGACGGTGCGCTCGGCGCCGCTGCTGATGAAGGAGCCGGGCGTGACCGCCGAGATGGTGCGGGCCGGGTTGGGTCTGGCCGGGATCACGTTGTGAGCGATCACGGCACCTCGGCTCGGGTGGAACTGCTGCCGGTCCCCGGGCTTCCGGAGTTCCGGCCCGGTGACGATCTGGCCGCGGCCGTCGCCGACGCCGCGCCGTGGCTGCGCGATCACGACATCGTCGTCGTCACCAGCAAGGTGCTGTCCAAGTGCGAGGGCCGCATCGTCGACGCACCCGCCGACCCCGAACTGCGAGATACGCTGCGCCGCAGGCTGATAAACAACGAGGCGGTGCGGGTGCTGGCGCGCAAGGGCCGCACGCTGATCACCGAGAACGCGCTCGGCCTGGTGCAGGCCGCCGCCGGAGTGGACGGATCCAACGTCGACTCGCACGAACTCGCCCTGCTGCCCGTCGATCCCGACGGCAGCGCCGCGGCGTTGGTCGCCGCGCTGCGCGAGCGGCTCGGCGTCGAGGTCGGCGTCGTCGTCACCGACACGATGGGCCGGGCCTGGCGCACGGGGCAGACCGACGTCGCGATCGGCGCGGCCGGGCTGCAGGTACTGCACGCCTACGCCGGTGAGCACGATCAGCACGGCAACGAGTTGATCGTCACCGAGATCGCCGTCGCCGACGAGATCGCCGCGGCCGCGGATCTGGTGAAGGGCAAGCTGACGGCGGTGCCGGTCGCGGTCGTGCGTGGGCTGACGCTGCGCGACGACGGATCGAACGCCCGCACGTTGGTGCGCCCCGGCGAGGAGGACCTCTTCTGGCTCGGCACCGAGGAGGCTCTCTCTCTGGGTCGGTCGCAGGCGCAGTTGCTGCGCCGCTCGGTGCGCAGCTTCACCGACGAACCCGTCGCACCCGAACTCATCGAGTCCGCGGTCGGTGAGGCGCTAACGGCACCCGCGCCGCATCACACCCGGCCGGTGCGGTTCGTGTGGGTGCGCGACGGCGCGGTGCGAGTGCGGCTGCTGGACCGGATGAAGGAACAGTGGCGGAGCGACCTGGCCGGCGACGGGCGCGATCCCTCGTCGGTGGAGCGCCGTGTGGCACGCGGGCAGATTCTCTACGACGCGCCCGAGCTGGTGATCCCGTTCATGGTGCCCGACGGCGCGCACACCTATCCGGATTCGCAGCGCACCGCGGCCGAGCACACGATGTTCACGGTGGCCGTCGGCGCGGCGGTGCAGGGGCTGCTGGTCGGGCTGGCGGTGCGCGGGGTGGGCAGCTGCTGGATCGGGTCGACGATCTTCGCGCCCGATCTGGTGCGCGCCGAACTGGATCTGCCGCCGGACTGGGAGCCGTTGGGGGCGGTGGCGATCGGCTACCCGTCGGACGGGCCGGCGTCCCCGCGCCAGCCGGTGCCGACCGACGGCCTGCTGGTGGTCCGGTGATCTCCGCGAGCAGTCGCAAACTCGTGCACTTTCGGCCCGGTTCGCCCGATTTAGTGTCTGCTCGCGGGGGAACAGAGCGCACGTGAGTCTTCATCAGTCGGCGATCGACACCCTCACCGCGTGGCGGCCTGCCGACCCGGCGCAGGAGTCGATGCGGCACGCGCTGCTGGCCTTCCTCGACGCCAACCCGAAGGCGTGCCTGCGCGAGTCGGTGCCTGGCCACATCACGGGCTCCGCGCTGGTGCTCAATCACGCGGGCACACATGCGTTGTTGACGTTGCATCCGCGGTTCCAGCGTTGGCTGCAACTCGGCGGGCACTGCGAGCCCGAGGACGAGACGCTGGTGGCGGCGGCGCTGCGGGAAGCCACCGAGGAGTCCGGCATCGAGTTCTTGATCATCGACGAGCTGCCCACTGCGGTGCACGTGCATCCGGTGACGTGCTCGCTCGGCGTGCCGACCCGTCACCTCGACGTGCAGTTCGTGGCGCGCGCGCCGAAGGGCGCGGAGGCCGAGCGCAGCGAGGAGTCTCTCGATCTGCGGTGGTGGCCGCTCGACGAGCTGCCCGACGAGAGCGATTTCGGCCTCACCCAGCTCGCCGCCCTCGCGAGGGTGCACCTGCGGTAGTCACCACGCGCCCGCAGCAGCAGCCAGTGCACGTTCGCGGAAGTGCCAGGCCGCCGCGACTCGTTCAACGACGTCGAAGGCCCTGTCTTCGCTGATCACTTTTACGTGCAGCCAGTCGCGCGCACGAATGAGGCGCAGGCGCTTCTCATCCCACACGTACTGCTCTCTGTCCTTGCGATGGTGATCCCCGTCGTATTCGACCGCGATCTTGACGTCTTCCCAGCCCATGTCGAGGTAGGCGAAGGGCTTTCCACTGCTGCCCAACACCGGGATCTGTGTCCTCGGCCGCGGAAAGCCCTTCTGCATCAACAGGAGTCGTAGCCAGGTCTCCTTGGGCGATTGCGCTCCGCCGTCCATCAGCGTCGCGGCGGCCCGTAACTTCTTCACGCCACGCGCACCTCGGTAGGTGTCAGCCAGCGACAGCACCTGGGCGCTGGTGAGGCGCGTCGCGTTGGCCAGGGCGTCGAGGTGCGCGACAGCTTGACCGAGGGGCAGGAACCGTCCGAGGTCGAAGGCCGTTCGCGAGACGGAGGCCACCGCCATGTCCCCGATCTGGACCACTTCGTCGCAGCCGATGCGCTCATTGCGGGCGATGATCCCCGCCGGTGGACGACGGCACTGGTAATTCAACTCGATCGGGGCTCTGCCGCCCACCCATCGCGCTCCGTGCAGCGCTGCGGCTGCCTGCCCGGTGATCACTGCGCGACGCCACGACCACAGCCACGCGCCGACAGTTCTGTCAGCCAGAGTCGGCTCTTCGTTCCGCGAGGTGTAGACGTCAGGGAACAGCCGGCTATAGCCGTAGCGAAGTTGGCCCGGCGTGAGCATCCGTGCAGCGACGGCTTCGCTGCCCAGGAAAACTTTCTCCACGCGCTCTAGTTTCTGGCGGGGATCCGACAGCTCGCGATGGATGCACGCCGGTTATCCACAGCCCCGCGCTCGCGAACGTGCATTCTCTGTAGCGCGGATGGCCCCGCAACTACAAGGAATGCACGTTCGCGGAGCGAGCGTCCGCGACCGGCAGCGGCGAGAGACCTAGATGTCCGTCGAGAAGCGGATGCCGCCGTCGGGGATCGTGATGCCCGGCCACACCCGCGCGCCGCGCAGCAGTTCGCAGCGGGCGCCGATGTCCGCGCCGTCGCCGATCACGCCGTCGCGGATCAGCGCCCGGGGCCCGATGTGCGCGCCGAAGCCGATGATCGACCGCTCGATCACCGCGCCCGCACCCACTTTCACACCGTCGAAGATCACCGCGCCGTCGAGTCGGGCCCCGCCGGCGATCTCGGCGCCGCGCCCGATCACCGTGCCGCCGATCAACAGTGCGCCCGGCGCCACCGACGCCCCGTCGTGCACCAGCTTCTCGCCCCGCTGGTGCGTCAGTGCCGGCGACGGCGCGATGCCGCGCACCAAATCCGCTGAGCCGCGGACGAAATCCTCCGGCGTACCCATGTCGCGCCAGTAGCTGGCGTCGACGTAGCCGCACACCTTGTAGCCGTCGGTCAGCAGTCCGGGGAACACCTCGCGCTCCACCGACAGCGCGCGGCCCTTGGGGATCCGGTCGATCACCGACCGCTTGAACACATAGCAGCCTGCGTTGATCTGGTCGGTCGGCGGGTCTTGCGTCTTCTCCAGGAAGGCTGTCACCCGATCGTCGGAATCTGTTGGCACACAACCGAAGGCGCGCGGATCACCGACGCGCACCAGGTGCAGTGTGACGTCCGCGTCGTTCTCCGAATGCGAGGACAGCAGCGCCCGCAGGTCACACCCGGACAAGACGTCGCCGTTGAAGACGACGGCCGTGTCGTGCCGCAGCCGCGACGCGACGTTGGCGATACCGCCGCCGGTGCCCAGCGGCTCGTCCTCGACGACGTAGTCGATCTGCAGCCCGAGCTTGGACCCGTCACCGAACTCGGCTTCGAACACGCCCGCCTTGTACGACGTTCCGAGCACCACGTGTTCGATGCCCGCATCAGCGATGCGCGACAGCAGATGGGTCAGGAACGGCAGCCCGGCGGTCGGCAGCATCGGCTTCGGCGCCGAGAGCGTCAACGGTCGCAGCCGAGTTCCCATGCCGCCCACCAGGATCACTGCGTCGACGTCGGCCGGATTCACCATCAGCCCTGCCCTTCCTTCCGTCGGGCTCGAAGAGAACTCCGCACGACCAGCCGTGACCGCGCCCCCAATGCCCCCCGGAACGCCCACCGTAACGGTGCCTGCCACCGACGCGGGTACCGATCCGCGAGAAAAGTGTAGGTGCTCTCATGGTGGGCTGCCAGATTGCGGGCCGGGTCGCGCCCGGTGGAGTGACCTTTGGCGTGCAACACCTCCGCCGAGGGCACGTAGACGTTCTGCCAGCCGGCCCGGCCGAGCCGATCGCCGAGGTCGACGTCTTCCATGTACATGAAGTAGCGCTCGTCGAAACCGGAGATCTCCGCGAACGCCGCGCTGCGCAGCAACAGGCACGATCCCGACAGCCAGCCGACGGCACGTTCGCTGGGGTCCTCGCGCTCCTGGCGGTAGACGGCGGTCCACGGGTTCGACGGCCAGACGGGGCCGACGACGGCGTGCATGCCGCCCCGGATGATCGACGGCAAATGCCGCGCCGACGGATACACCGAGCCGTCGGGGTCGCGGATCAGCGGTCCGAGGGCGCCGGCGCGCGGCCAGCGTCCCGCCGCTTCGAGAAGCAGGTCGATGCTGCCCGGGCCCCACTGCACGTCGGGGTTGGCGACGATGAACATGTCGGTCGCCGCGGGTAGGCCGTACTCGGCGACGGCCCGGTTGATCGCCGACCCGTAGCCGAGATTGCCGCCGGTGCGCAGCAGACGTGCGTTCGGGTAGCGCTCGACGGCCTCCTCGGGTGAGCCGTCGGTTGAGCCGTTGTCGGCCATGATCACCGTCACAGGTCGTGCGGTGGCGTGCGCCAGCGAGGCGAGGAACCGGTCGAGGTGGGGCCCCGGCGAATACGTCACGGTCACGACGAAGAGTTCGTCGCTCACGCGGGGGCTACCAATCTCACGGCGTAGAGGGTAACCGGCCCAGCGCGTCGGCCAGTGCCTCGCGCCATCCGCGCAGCGGCGTCAGCCCCGCGCGCGTCGAGCCTTCGGCGGACAACGCTGAGTACGCGGGACGCGGCGCCGGCCGCGGATGGCGGTCGCTGGACACGGGCCGCACCCGCGCCGGATCAGCCCCTAACAGCGAGAACACGGCGCGGGCCTGCTCGAACCGGCTGACCGCGCCGTCGTTGGCGGCGTGCAGCACCGGACCGCGGACGCCGCCGTCGGCGATCTGCAGCAGCGCCCCGCACAGGTCCCCGACGTACGTCGGCGAGCCGATCTGGTCGGCGACGACGTCGACGGTGTCCGAACCGGACGCCGCGCGCCGCATGACCGCGGCGAAGTCGGTCCCGTGGCCGCCCTCGTAGATCCAGGCGGTCCGCACCACATAGGCCGACGGCAGCGCGGTCAGCACCGCCTGCTCGCCGAGCAGCTTGGTGCGCCCGTACACCGACAACGGCCCGGTCTCGTCGTCGATGTCGTACGGGCGCCGCGCTCCGGATGCGCCGAATACGTAGTCGGTGGAGATGTGGATCAGCGACGCCCCGGCCCGCGCGCAGGCCTGCGCGACGTTGCCGGCACCGCTGACGTTGACGGCGTGCGCCCGGTCGGGGTCGGTCTCGGCCTTGTCCACCTGCGTGAAGGCCGCGCAGTTGACGACGACGTCGCCGGGTGAGACGAAGTCGTCGCCGGGGCCGGTGATATCCCACTCCGCCGACGTGAAGGCCCGCACGTCACGTCCCTGCGACGCGGCCTGACCTGCAAGAAAGCGCCCGACCATGCCGCCTGCGCCTGTGATCACGATCCGGTCAGCCATAGGTAGCGAGTGTGGCACGCCGAGGTCGGCTCCCCGTTCTGCCGCCCACCCGCCAGTAGCCTGGGCGGATGCCTGCAGTCCAGATGACCCGCGTCGTCTCCGTCATCGTGACGTTGGCGATAGTGGTCGGCACCGGGGTCGCATGGGGCAAGATCCGGTCGTTCGAGTCGGGCATCAACCACGTCAGCCCGGTCGCGTTGGGCGAGGGCGGCGAGGACGGCGCGATCGACGTCCTGCTGGTCGGCATGGACAGCCGCACCGACGCGCACGGCAATCCGCTGAGCCAGGAGGAGCTCGCGACGCTGCGCGCAGGCGACGACGTCTCCACCAACACCGACACCATCATCCTGGTGCGTATCCCGAACAACGGGCGCTCGGCGACGGCGATCTCGATCCCCCGCGACTCCTACGTGGAGGCGCCCGGCATCGGGAAGATGAAGATCAACGGCGTCTACGGCTCGGTGCACCTGGAGAAGATGAAGGAGCTCGTCGAGCAGCAGGGCGAGGACCCGACGGTCGCGGAGAAGGAAGCCACCGAGGCGGGCCGCGAGGAGCTGATCAAGACGGTCGCCAACCTGACCGGCGTCACCGTCGACCACTACGCCGAGATCGGCCTGCTCGGTTTCGCGCTGATCACCGACGCCCTCGGCGGCGTCAACGTCTGCCTCAAAGATGCTGTCTACGAACCGCTTTCGGGTGCCGACTTCCCCGCGGGCTGGCAGAAGCTGGACGGCCCGCAGGCGCTGAGCTTCGTGCGGCAGCGGCACGATCTGCCCCGCGGCGACCTGGACCGCGTCACCCGTCAGCAGGCGTTCATGGCGTCGCTGGCCCATGAGGTGATCTCCAGCAAGACGCTGTCGAGCCCGGCCACGCTGAACCGGCTCGAGGACGCGGTGCAGCGCTCGGTGGTGCTCTCCGATGGCTGGAACATCATGGACTTCGCCGATCAGCTGACCAAGCTCTCCGGCGGCAACGTCGCGTTCGCCACCATCCCGATCGTCGAGGAGGCCGGCTGGAGCGACGACGGCATGCAGTCGGTGGTGCGGGTGAACCCGTCCGAGGTCAAGGACTGGGTGGAAAGCCTGCTGCACGACCAGGACGAGGGCAAGACCGAGGAGCTGGCCTACAGCAACGACCAGACCACCGCCGACGTCATCAACGACAGCGACGTCAACGGCCTGGCGGCTGCGGTGTCGCAGGTACTGACGGGCAAGGGCTTCGCGGCGGGCAACGTCGGCAACAACGAGGGCGCGAAGGTCACCAACAGCCAGGTGCAGGCCGCCAAGAGTGACGACATGGGCGCGCAGGCGGTGGCCGAGGAGCTGGGTGGGCTGCCGATCGTCCAGGACGCGTCGGTGCCGCCAGGCACCGTGCGCGTCATGCTGGCGGCCGATTACACGGGCCCGGGGTCGGGCCTGGACGGCACGGACGTCGCACTGTCGGCGCCGGTGACGAACGCGTCCGCAGGTGGTGAGGCGCTGCCGACGGCGGCGCCGATCATCACGGCCGGGTCCGACGACCCGCAGTGCGTCAATTGATGAGCAACCTCGGCTCGGCGATTCTCGAGCCTTTGATGGTCCGCAACCCCGCCGGGCCGCGCATCACCTACTACGACGACGCGACTGGTGAGCGCATCGAGTGTTCGACGGTGACGCTGGCGAACTGGGCAGCGAAAACTGGGAACTTGCTGCGCGACGAGATGGGTGCTGCCGCGGGCACGCGCGTGGCGGTGCTGCTGCCCGCGCACTGGCAGACCGCGGCGGTGCTGCTGGGCATCTGGTGGATCGGTGCCGAAGCGGTGCTCGGCGGCGGGGACGCCGAGATGGCGTTGTGCACCGGGGATCGGCTCGATGAGGCCGACGCCGCCGTCAGCGGCGGCGAGGTGGCGGTGCTGTCGCTGGACCCGTTCGGCAAGCCTGTGGCGAATCTGCCTGTGGGAGTGACGGATTACGCGACGGCGGTGAGGGTGCACGGGGACCAGATGGTGCCCGAGCGGCAGCCGGGTCTGGCGCTGAACGGCCGGTCGGTGGACGACGTGCTCGCCGCGGCGCGTTCGGCGGCCGAACAGCAGGGGCTGACGGCGGAGGACCGTGTGCTGTCGTCGGCGCCGTGGGACACCGCCGACGACGTGATCGCGCACCTGGTGGCGCCGTATGTAGCGGGCGCGTCGATCGTGCAGGTGGCGAATGCGGATTCCGCTTTGCTGGACCGTCGTCGCGCCACGGAGAAGACAACTCGCGGCTGAGGCCTCGAGATCGATTTGTGACACAGATCTGCCGTTCTGGCGAACTGTCGACGAGCCTTATGTACAGTCATCAGTAGGCCGACAAAATTGACACGTTCGTAACTGTGACCTTATTGTTTGCGAAACCACAAGCAGTTCTCAGGTTCGTCGTTCAGACTCTGTTCCGGCGGGGAGCAACAGTTTTGGCAAAGACGGTCCCCGTATCTTCGGGTTATGGGGACGGTCGGCAAGGAGAAGGCGCTGATGGAGTCGACTGTTGCCGCACTTACGGTCCTTGTCGTGCTGTCCGCATGGCACCTGCGCAACCGTCGGCATCCCGGCTGGCTGGCCAGCCCCGATGGTCGTTTCTTCATCTTCTGCGGCTACGCCCTGGTGGCCGTCGCCGCGTACTGGCTCCAGTCGGCGCCGACCGCGACCACGTGGGAGTGGGCGTTCGGGAATCTGTGGGCGCTCGCCGCGATGATCGCGTTCGTCCTCGGCTTCGGCCACCTCAACCGCGTGACCGCCGAGCATGCGTGGGCTGCACAGCAGGTCGAGACGCTCGCCCACTCGGACGCGGCGACGAATTAGTCCGGTACGTCAAGCGAACACACTGGTCGACTAGCCTCGACGTGTGCACGCCGTCAACCGCCCTGCCCTGAATCCCGATGTGCTGCGCGCGGCGATCGCCGGAACCGAATGGCGACGCATCGATGTTGTCGAGGAGACGGGCTCGACGAACGCCGACCTCGTCGCCCGCGCCGGCCGCGGTGAGGACATCGCGGGCGCGGTGCTGCTCGCCGAGCATCAGACCGCCGGGCGAGGCCGTCACGGACGCAGCTGGTCGGCTCCCCCGCGTACGCAGATCTCGATGTCCTTCGCCGTGGACACCACCGACGTCCCGGCTGACGGGTGGGGCTGGCTGCCGCTGCTGACCGGTCTGGTGGTGTGCCGGACGGTGCGTCAGCACTACGGCATCGACGCCACGCTCAAGTGGCCCAACGACGTTTTGGTCGGCGGCGGCAAGCTGGCCGGGATTCTCGCTGAGGTGGCCGGGTCCGTCGTCGTGGTCGGCCTCGGGCTGAATGTCAGCCTCGACTCCGACGAGCTCCCCGATCCGAACGCGGTGTCGCTGACCATGCTCCAGCATGACGCGGACCGCACCGAGCTGACGGCCGCGCTGCTGGACGCTCTCAATGAGCGGGTGCGGCAGTGGCGTGCGGCCCACGGCGTCGACGGCCCGATGGCAGCCGACTACCGCAGCGTCAGCTCGACGATCGGCACGCAGGTGCGCGCACTGCTTCCTGGCGATGACGAAATCGTCGGCATCGCAACGGGTATCGACGACAGCGGCCGACTGGTGATCGACCGCGACGGCACGCTGGTGACGGTTTCGGCGGGCGACATCACGCACCTGCGCCCAGCGGAATAGGGATCCCGCCGCGAACGTGCATTCCTTGTAGTAGCCAAGTAAGAAACGCAACATGGAATGCACGTTCGCGGAAGATAGGGGCATTTGCCCCATGCCGCTGCTGCCGTGCCGGTTCACCATCGAGGCATGACTCGATTCCTGACACTCTGCTACGGCGCTGTGAGCTATGTGCTGTTCCTCGCCGTCTTCCTCTATGCCATCGCGTTCGTCGGCGATCTGGGCGTACCGCGCTCCGTCGACCACGCCGTGCAGGCCCCGTGGGCTCAAGCCGTCGCCGTCAACCTGGTTCTGCTGACGCTGTTCGCGGTGCAGCACAGCGTGATGGCGCGACCGTGGTTCAAGCGCTGGTGGACCCAGTTCGTCCCACAGCCGATCGAACGCAGCACATACGTTCTCGCCGCGAGTTCCGTTCTCGCTCTTCTTCTTTGGCAGTGGCGCGAGCTGCCCCTGGTGATCTGGGACGTCAGCTCGCCACCCGCACGGTGGGTGATCTACGCGTTGTTCTGGCTGGGCTGGGCGATCGTGCTCGCGTCGACGTTCATGATCAACCACTTCGAGTTGTTCGGCCTGAAGCAGGTCTTCGCGGCCTGGCGCGGCCACGGCCAAGCCGAGACGGGGTTCCGCACGACGCTGTTCTATCGCGTGGTGCGGCATCCGCTGAATCTCGGCTTCATCGTGGCCTTCTGGGCGGCGCCGACGATGACCGCGGGCCACCTGCTGTTCGCGTCGGTGACGACGGCGTGGATCTTCCTCGCCATGTGGCTCGAGGAACGCGATCTGCTGGCCAAGTTGGGCACCCGCTACGCCGCCTACCGCGAGACCGTGCCGATGATCGTGCCGCGGCCCGGCAAGGCCGTCCCGCACGCGAACGTGCATTCCTTGTAGCGCCGAGGCGACAAGAGCTACCGGGAATGCACGTTCGCGGCAGAGTTACTTCAGCAGCGCCCGGCTCATCACGACGCGCTGGATCTGGTTGGTGCCCTCGTAGATCTGCGTGATCTTGGCGTCGCGCATCATCCGCTCGACTGGGAAGTCGATGGTGTAGCCGGCGCCGCCGAACAGCTGCACGGCGTCGGTGGTCACCTCCATCGCGACATCCGACGCCAGACACTTCGACGCCGCGGAGATGAAGCCGAGGTTGCCCTCGCCCCGCTCGGCGCGGGCCGCGGCGCTGTAGACCATCAGCCGAGCGGCTTCGACCTTCATCGCCATGTCGGCGAGCATGAACTGCACCGCTTGGAAGTCGGAGATGCTCTTGCCGAACTGCTTGCGGTCCTTGGTGTATTCGATCGCCGCGTCCAGCGCGCCCTGCGCGATACCGACGGCCTGCGCGCCGATGGTCGGGCGGGTGTGGTCCAGCGTCGCCAGCGCGGTCTTGAAGCCGGTGCCGGGGTCGCCGATCATCCGGTCGCCCGGGATGCGGCAGTTCTCGAAGTACAGCTCTGTGGTCGGCGAGCCCTTGATGCCGAGCTTGCGCTCCTTGGGGCCGATCGTGAAGCCCTCGTCGTCGACGTGCACCATGAACGCCGAGATGCCGTTGGCGCCCTTGTCGGGATCGGTGACGGCCATGACCGTGTACCAACTCGACTTACCGCCGTTGGTGATCCAGCACTTGGCGCCGTTGAGGATCCAGTCGTCGCCGTCGGCCTTGGCGCGGGTGCGCATCGCGGCGGCGTCGCTGCCTGCCTCGCGCTCGGAGAGGGCGTAGGACGCCATCGCCTCACCGGAGGCGATCGACGGCAACACCTTCTTCTTCAGCTCATCCGAGCCGCGCAGGATCAGCCCCATGGTGCCCAGCTTGTTGACCGCCGGGATCAGCGAGGCCGACGCGTCGACGCGCGCGACCTCTTCGATGACGATGCACGCCGCCACCGAGTCGGCGCCCTGGCCGTCGTACTCCTCGGGCACATGCACCGCGTTGAAGCCCGAGGCCACCAGCGCGTCGAGCGCCTCCTGCGGGAAGCGCGAGTTCTCGTCGCAGTCGGCGGCGTAGGGAGCGATCTCCTTCTCCGCCAGCGCGCGGATCGCGTCGCGCAGTTCCTGGTGTTCCTCGGGCAACTGGAACAAATCGAACGAGGGATTTCCGCCCCATCCAGCCATCATGATCTCCTTGCTACTCGCCGGTAACTTTACCGTGCTCGCACTGCGACGCGAAGTCCGCCGGTCCGCCCTCTCAGCCGAAGTTCAGCGACGGACATGGTTGGTTCTCAACTTTCCTGGTTATTCTCCGAAACATGCAGGTGTACATCGATGGTCCGGCCCTTCGCCGCACCGCGCACTGTGAGTGTGGTTGGAACGGTACTCGCCACATAATGCGCGCTTCGGCGGTAGTCGACGCGGGCATCCACGCAGCGCAGACGGGCCACATCCAGGCCGCGGCTCCGGTGCAGAGCGCCGAGCCGGTCGTCGTCCTCCGGGCGTCCTGACCGACCCGTTCCCGTCACACTCTCGGTAGTGTGACAAAGATCACATTTGCCTTCAGAAGCCGGCCGCGAGCGGCTTCACGGACATCAATCCGAGTTTGCCAAGCAACCGTCTGACGCTTGCGTCAGCAATTACTCTGCTGAGCGCGCCCGACCTGCCGAGCAGCCACAACCGTCACAGCCCACGCCAGCAGCGAAAACTAGTCCCCCAGCAGCCGCTGCCGCAGCGCCGAGTCTTTCTCCAGCACCATTCTCTCCAGACCGGCCTGGAAGCCCGCCATCCGCGACCGCAACTCGGGGTCCGACGCCCCGAGGATCCGGACGGCCAGCAGTCCCGCGTTGCGTGCCCCGCCAATCGACACCGTCGCCACCGGAACGCCCGCGGGCATCTGCACGATCGACAGCAGGGAATCGAGACCGTCCAGCCGCGCCAACGGCACCGGCACGCCGATCACCGGCAGCGGCGTGGCCGAAGCGACCATGCCCGGCAGATGCGCCGCCCCACCGGCGCCGGCGATGATCACCTCGATGCCGCGACCCGCCGCGTCCTGGGCGTAGCTGAGCATGCGCGCCGGCGTGCGGTGCGCGGAGACGACGCCGACCTCGAAGGGGATGTCGAACTCGGCGAGCGCCTCGGCGGCGTCCGACATCACCGGCCAGTCGCTGTCGCTGCCCATGATCAAGCCCACTCTGGGGTTCATGCGTGCGGGTCCCATCCGTCTGTCCATTCGGCGTGCGAGAGCCAGTGTGCCGCCCGCTCGGCGCGCTCGCGCAGCGACTCCCAGTCCGTGCCGACGATGTTGACGTGGCCGATCTTGCGGCCGGGCCGCTCCTCTTTGCCGTACAGGTGCACCTTGGCCTCGGGCAGCCGCGCGAACAGGTGGTGCACGCGTTCGTCCATCGACATCGGCGGGGTCGACGGCGCCCCGATCACGTTGCCCATCACCGTGTACGGCGTGATCGGTGACGTGTCGCCCAGCGGGTAGTCGAGCACCGCGCGCAGATGTTGCTCGAACTGCGACGTGCGGGCGCCGTCCATGGTCCAGTGCCCGGAGTTGTGCGGGCGCATCGCGAGCTCATTCACGAGCAACCCCCCGTCCACAGTTTCGAACAGCTCGACGGCCAGCACCCCGACCACGCCCAGTTCGGACGCCAGCCGCAACGCCAATTCCGAAGCAGCAGAGGCCACGTCGGACGGCAGCGAGGGCGCCGGCGCGATCACCGTCACGCAGATGCCGTCCTCCTGCACGGTCTCGACCACCGGCCACGCCGCGCCCTGCCCGAACGGCGAGCGCGCCACCAGCGCGGCCAGCTCGCGGCGCATCGCGACCTTCTCCTCGACCATCACCGCGACCCCGTCGGCCAGGTAGCGGGCGACGACGTCGCGGGCGTCCTCGGGAGTGTCGACCATCACCACACCGCGGCCGTCGTAGCCGCCGCGCACGGTCTTGATGACCACCGGTCCCCCGACCTCGACGGCGAAGGCCTCCGCCTCGCCTGTACTCGTCACGGAAGCGAACCGCGGCACGGGCGCGCCCAGCGCGGACAGTCGCTGACGCATCACCAGCTTGTCCTGTGCGTGCACCAGCGCCGAGGGGGGCGGGAAGACGGGGACACCGTCGGCGACGAGCTTCTCCAGCAGTTCGGTGGGGACGTGCTCGTGGTCGAACGTCAGCGCGGTCGCCCCGTCGGCGACACGGCGCAGCGCGTCGTAGTCGGTGTGGTGGCCGAGGACGACGTCGGGCGTCACCTGGGCGGCGGACTCGTCGCTGCGCACGGCCAGCACCCGCAGCGTCTGGCCCAGCGCGATTGCCGCCTGGTGGGTCATCCGGGCGAGTTGGCCGCCGCCGACCATCGCGACGACGGGGTGGGAGGATCCGGTTCGTGGCACGCCGTACATCGTGTCATGACCTACACCACATCGTTGACCTGCGGTTACTGCGCGCTTGGGTGTTTGCAACATGTTTTCCGTAGACTCGCTCCTTGTGTCCTTTGCCGATGCGACGATCAAGCGTCTCCCTGGGCCGCTCCGTCCCTACGCCGAGCGGCACCATGAGCTCATCAAGTTCGCCATCGTCGGCGCCACCACGTTCGTCATCGATTCGGCGATCTTCTTCACGCTGAAACTGACGATCCTCGAGCCCAAGCCGGTGACCGCGAAGATCATCGCGGGCATCGTCGCGGTGATCGCCTCGTACATCTTGAATCGGGAGTGGAGCTTCCGGGACCGGGGTGGGCGCGAGAAGCACCACGAGGCGCTGCTGTTCTTCGGGGTCAGCGGTGTTGGCGTGCTGCTGAGCATGGCCCCGCTGTGGGTCTCGAGCTATGTGCTGATGCTGCGCGCGCCGATGGTCTCGCTGTTCACCGAGAACGTCGCGGACTTCGTGTCGGCCTATGTGGTCGGCAACCTGCTGCAGATGGCGTTCCGGTTCTGGGCGTTCCGCCGTTTCGTCTTCCCCGACGAGTTCGCGCGCAATCCGGACAAGGCGCTGGAGTCGACGCTGACCGGCGGCGGCATCGCCGAGGCGCTCGAGGACGGGTACGAACTCCGGCACTCGGTTGAGGGAACCGAGGGCACCGTCACGCCGATGCGGTCGTCGCGCCGGCGCGCGCGCCAGTACGACGCCGAGACCCGGATCTCGAAGACGTCTTAGCGGCGCAGCCCCTGCTCCTGGTAGCTGAGGTCGGTGTTGACCTGCCACGGGTCGACGTTCTCGCCGAAGTACTTGCCGACGCTGCGGATCGCGCTGAGCATCGCGTGGTCCTGGTTGTCGTAGTGGTGCATGCCGTTGCGGCCGATCGGGTGCAGCGACGGGTAGTGCTCACGCAGGTAGTCGCGGATGCGGACGACGCTGCGGTCGCGCGCCGGGTCGTGGATGGGGTAGGCGAACTTCGACCGGCTAATCATCACCCGTTCGATCTGCGGGTTCTTGAAGCCCAGTTGGTGCAGGTCCCGTTCGACGATCGCGCCCAGGCCGTACTCGTTGGCCAGCCACAGGTCCTGGTCGGGCAGCAGAAAGTATTCGAAGCCGAGGTAGGTGCCGTTGAAGCCCTTCGGGCAGAGGTCCTGCGACCAACGGCGGTAGTTCTGGATGCGGCCGACGTGGAAGTTCGGGCCGGGGGTGTACACCCAGTTGTAGGGGATGTCGTAGTGCTGGCGCAGCGCCACCGCGACGGTGATCAGTGAGCGGTGGCGCAGCTGGTCGGCGACGGCCCGGATGTAGTCGGGCGGCGCCGGGTCGAGCATTCCGACGAGCAGGCGCAGCGGCATGCTGGAGAACAGCGCGTCCCCGGTGAGGACGTCGCCCCGGTCGGTGGACACCGTCCAGGTGCGGCCGTCGTAGCGGGCGCTGGTCGCCATCGCGTTCAGCGTGACCTCGACGCCGGCGTCCTCGAGCCTGCCGGCCGCGGCTTCCCACAGCTGGCCGGGCCCGTGGCGCGGATACCGGAACACGTCCCGGTCGGCGGTCTGCTCGTGCTTCGACAGCCGCCACCCGATCGGCTTGATGCGCTGGTTGGCCCAGTCGCTGGCGATGTTCTCGGGGTCGGCGAGCCAGGTCTTGCGGACGTAGCCGTCGAAGAAGAGTTCGTACCAGTGTCGGCCGAATTCCGAGCGGCCCCAATCCTTGAAGCTGGCTTCGCGGGGCTCGATGCGGGTCTGCCGACGGAATCGGGCCCAGGTGTAGCCGCCGGCGCCGCGCAGGACGTCACTGAACCCGAGCTGGAAGAGCAGATCCCTCCCCATCAGGGGGTAGCGGACATACCGGTTGTTGACGAGCATCGCCGAGCTGCGCGGCACGGCCAGCCACTGGTCTTCGGGGAGCAGGGATCGCCAGAGGTCGGATACCTCCTCGCTGCGGGTGTAGAAGCGGTGCCCGCCGGGGTCGATGCGCCAGTCGCCGTCGACCTGGGTGCGCGCCAAACCGCCGATGCCGCCGGTGGATTCGAGAATCCGCGGCGTGACGCCGCGCCGCGTCAGTTCGAGGCCGGCGGACAGGCCCGCGGGCCCGGCGCCGATGATCAGCGGGGTGCGCTCCATGGTTACCGTCCCCGCAGTTGCGCCACGCCGCGGTAGTCGGCGATGAGGTCGTCGATGTGCTGAGTGGTGAGGTCGTTGAGCGGGGTGTCGAGGAAGCGCAGCTGCGCGTATTGGCTTTGCAGCGGCAGGAATCCGCTGAGCAGCGGCTCGGCGGTGGTGCGGATGACGAGGTCGACCTCACCGATCTCGAGCGCCGAGGCGATGTCGCAGTCCTCCTGCTGGGCGCGCCGGTGTGCGTCGCGCAGTTCGTCGTAGGCGTCGTAGGCGGCGAGCATGTTGATGCGGAACGCGCTGCCGGTCATCGCGACTTCGAGGTCGTGGGCGGCGGCAACGTAATTGTCGGGCAAGGCTTTTCGATCACCGTGCAGACGCAAGCTGCAGAGGGCCGCGTCGAAGTGGGTGGGGATCAGTGTGGTGAGGAAGTGCAGCGAGGCCTGGTAGACGGCGTCGAGTTCGTTGTGGGTGCGGCCGAGGTTGGCGCGGCTCAGGTTGTACACGGAAACCGTTCGCACGCCGTGTCCCTGAAGGGTCTGCAGGATCTCGACGACTTTGTGGGCGCCGCGCAGGTAAGCCTCGGCGAGCGTGGTGCCGTTACCGACCGCCCACCGCCGCAAACCGTCGGGAATCAGCCCGACGTGGTCCGGTCCAAGCTCCACACCCACCCCAACCGCTCGACTCCCCCAGCAAAGAGTATTACGGGACGTCGAAACCCGTCGGACATTGGCTTATTCCGCACTTTTGAGGACAGCCAGCACAGTGAGAGCCAGGGTCTTGAGGTCGAGCAGGATGGACCAGTTCTCGATGTAGTAGTTATCGAACTCGGCGCGGTCGGCGATCGAGGTCTGCCCGCGCAGGCCGTGCACCTGCGCCCAGCCGGTCATGCCGGCCTTGACGCGGTGCCGGTCGCCGTAGCGGCGGATCTGCATCTCGAACAGTTCCACGAACTCCGGGCGCTCGGGCCGCGGACCGACGAGGCTCATCTCGCCCCGGATCACGTTGAGCAGCTGCGGCAACTCGTCCATCGACGTCTTGCGCATGATCTTGCCGATCCAGGTGCGCCGGTCTTCGCCCTCGACACCGCCGGGCGCTGCGCCGTCCTTGAGGTGGAACGCTTCGCCGGCCGGGTCGGCGGGCCGCATGCTGCGGAACTTCAGGCAACTGAACACCTTGCCGTCACGTCCGATCCGGTCCTGCCCGAAGAAGATCGGTCCGGGCGAACTGAGCCGGACCAACAGCATCAGCGTCAGAAACAGCGGCGAGATCAGCACCAGGCCGGCGGTGGCGAAGGTGCGGTCCATGGCGTGCTTGACCGCGAACTGCCAGCCTTTGGGATTGGTGTGGGACAACACCATCAGAGGGATTCCACCGAGGTGCTCGATCGTGGCGCCCTCGGTGACGACGTCCATCATGCGCGGCACCACACGGACTTTCAGGCCGAGGTGGTGCGCGCGCTGAGCGATGATGGAGAGCTGGTCGTCCGGCACTGCCGAGTGCGCGATGATCAGCTTCTCGGCACGCGTGGTGGCAACTGCACGCTCGAGGTTGTCCGCGGTGCCGAGGTACGGGACTCCCTCGGCTTCGTTGGTGGACGGCCGGACGTCGTCGAGGATGCCGACGGGGCGCAGGCCGAAATCGGGGACCTGCCGCATGCGGGTGATGATCTGGTGGGCCATCGGGCCGGTGCCGACGATGATCGCCGGTTTCCCGAAGCTGAACTTGCGGCGCAGGTAGCGCTGCGTCAGCGACCGGCACAGCCGGACCGCCGGGACCAGAATTGCGGCCCATAACCAGATTTCGAGCATCACGTCGTTGGATCGGAGATATGGCTGAACGACCTGGCCCGGCTGGAACTTCGGGATGACCTGCGACATGACCGCCAAGGTCAACAGCGCGGCCACCGCCACCGACGTCTCGACGGGTTCGAACTCGTCGAGGAAGCGATGGCTGAGCCTGCGCTTGTACATGGACCGGCTGATCAGCAACACGATGAGAATCGGGATGAAGATCCAGGTCCACGGCAGGACACCGCGGCTGTCGATGCTCCGGTCGACCGACCAGTGCGTGATCATGACGGCCCAGAAGCCGGCCCAGATGTCCAGCCCCACGCTGACGGCCACATAGCCAGATTCGTTGCGCAGATAGTGGTAAGCGCGACGCCACAATGACGGCTTCTCGACGACGAGTGGCGAAACGGCACGCAGCAATGGCGTCGTCGGACGCGCGCTCGGTGTGTGCACCGACTGCTTCGTGTCGAGCTGCATGCGCGAATTCCCCCGGACGGCGCTGAGAAACCCAACTGTAAGTGTGCTGAGGGCCCGCTGCAGTCAAATTGCCATCCGCGAATGTTAATTTGCCGACTTGAACGGCCGTACAGTGGCGGGCGGCGTAGCTGGCTCAGTTCGCTCGGCTGCCACCCGGACCGAAGATGCGCTCGGCGGCAAGGCCAGCGAGATCGGTGAGGACCTGCACGTGACCGGTGCCCCACAGCCGCGGCTTGGTGTCGAATACGCACAGCGTGCCGATGGCGTTGCCCTCGTCGTCGGTCAAGGGAATGCCGAGATAGGCGACCACGGTGCCGTCCCGTACGGCGGGATGATTCTTGAACACCGGGTCAGTCCGAGCGTCTTCCAGGATCAGCGGCAATCCGTTTGCCACTGCGTACTGACAGATCGACCGGTCGAGTGGCGTCTGCCTTTCCTCCGGCGTACTGATCTCCATGCCGGCGGCGCTCTTGAAGAATTGCCGGTCGACGTCGACCAGCGACACGAGGGCGTGCGGAGCGTCGAGGGCGTCGGCTGCCGCGCGGGTGATCCGGTCGTAGATCTCCTCTGGCCCCGAGTCGAGCAGCCCGGTGGCATACAGCGCGCGGAGCCGGTTCGGGTCCGCGATCACAGTGGACACACTGGGCATGTCGGTGCCGGCAAACACCCCGGAGTCCGACAGGTGCTCCATCAGCCGCTCGACAGCCGCGGTGTCGGCCAGCCGTTGGTCGGCCACCATCTTCGACGCCACCGCACGCGCCACATAGGTGTTGACGTCCTCGCCTGCGTCGCGCGCACACTGTTCGAGTTGGCGGTTGAGCCATTCGTCAAAACGCTTCAGCGAGCCAGACACCTGCTCACGGTATCTGACATCAGCGTCAGCGGTTGCCCGAGCAGCGAAAGCCGCATCCGCATAGCCTGGGCGGGTGCCCGGCCGTCACCGTCAATCCCCCACCCACACGGCCGCTCTCGTTGTCGGCGGCACGGCCGGTGCGATCATCCGGTACGCGACCGCCACGGCCTGGCCGCTGCCGCGCCACGTCTTCGTGTCGACGACGGTGACGGCCGCGGTGGCGTTCATGGTGGCGGGCTTCCTCGTGTCGGTGGGGTTGACGTCGCCGCTGCGCACGGCGGTGTTCGGTGTGTGCGCGAGCGCGGCGAGTCTCAGCGCATGGGCGGTGCTGACGATCAGCCAGCCGCCGAAGCTGTCGATCGCGTTCCTGATCGGGACGCCTGCGGCGGCGGTGGCCGGGCTGCTGTGCGGATTGCTGGTGGCGCGCGTGGTGGCGCGATGACGTGGGTGCTGGTCGCGGTCGGCGGCGCAATGGGTTCGGCTGTCGGTGCTCTGCTGATGCGTCGGCCGACGGGGACGCGGCTGCTGCTGGCGACGGCGGCGATGTGCGGGTTGATGGGATTGCTGAGCGCACAACTGCTTTCGCCGAAGGTGACGGCGGTGTTGGGGTATGGCGTGCTGGGGTCGGCGGCGAGCATGGTGACGATGGCCGTGGCATCGCCGATGTGGGTGGGCGGGGACGCGCCGGTCCACAGCACGGTGTCGGTGACCAAGAGGCTGGCGGTGTACTGCGTGGTGGGGGTGACGTTCGCACTGCTCGGCTACCTCGCGGTGCGCGGCGGGGAGACGCTGTTCAAGAAGCTCACGTGATGTTGTCGCAGGAGCCTTGGACTTCGGCCTTGACCCAGGCCGCGTACTGGTAAAGGTAGGTGTACTGCCAGCGGGCAACGGAGAACGGGTAGCTGCGCGGGACGTCGCGCATGACCACCGTGCGGCCTGGCGGTGCAAAGCAGACGTCGAAGATCCGGCGGGCGCGCGGCAGGTGGTATCGCCAGCTGATCACGATGACGGAGCGCCAGCCGCGTTGCTCGGCGACGGCACGTGTCAGCAGCGCTTCGCCGCGGGTGGTGGACGGCACCGGCGGCCGGCAGATCACCTCGATGTCGGCGCGGCGCTTGCAGTACTTCTTCATCACCGGGTCACGCGGTCCGTAGGGGTCGGACATCAGGACCGTGGTCGCGTAGCCCTGTTCGGCGAGCTTGAGTCCGTAGGCCTCCCGGCCGTCGTGTTCGCCGCCGAGGACGACGATCGCGTCGACCTTGCGCAGCGGGTCGGGTTGGGCGTGGGCGAAGAAGACAGTGCCGGTGGCGCCGTTGAGGAACAGCACGATCACGAGGGCGATCAGGGCCGCCGGGAGCGGCCCCGCGCGCACTCCTGATCGCCGCCTGTCCCCCATGTTCTGCACGGTATTGCAGGAGCGTGAGGTGTGCAGCGCCTCAGCTCGGGGATTCCTCCGAGCCGAGGGTGTCGAAGACCTCGTGGTAGAGCAGCGAGTGGACGCGCTCGACCTGGGGAATGTCGTGGAACTCGAGGGGGTCCTGCGAGGCGGATTCGATGATCAGCGTGCCGGTGCGCAGGATGCGGTCGAGCAGGCCGTGCCGGAACTCGACGCTGTTGATGCGTGCCAAAGGGATGTCGATGCCGGAGCGGGTGATCAGGCCGTGCCGGAACATGACGCGGCGGTCGGTGATGACGAAGTGGGTGGTCCACCAGTTGAGGAACGGCCAGACCGAGAGCCAGCCGATGAGGATGAGCCAGACGGCGGCGATGACGAGGAAGACGATGTTCTTCGCGGACGGTTGCCACGCAAGAGTGTTGACGTAGCCGGCAAGGAATGCGGCGGCGGCAGTCGCGACGATGAGGACGAGCGCCGGGACGGTGAGACGACCCCAGTGCGGGTGGCGGTGCAGGACGACGTGTTCGTCCTGCGCCAGCACGTTCTCGGGATAGCCCACGGAGGCACTGTACTCAGCGGCGGCAGTTCGTGCGGGCCAATCTCGGCGGCATCTCGAGCAACGTTGTCGGGACGCCCTGGACACGCGACTCAGGAAATTCTCAGTGTTTGCCAGCGAAAGCATTAGTCACGCGTAGCTTGATCACGATGCGGGTCGAAACGTGTCGGTGTGGTCACGAGGGCTCGGCTCACGAGCATTATCGAGCGGGGACGGACTGTTCGCTGTGCGAATGTCCGCGATTTCAACACAGTAGCTGCGAGTCACACACATGGGTGGACCGATTGTTGGCCCGTTGGCTAACGCGCTGAGCTCTAGAGCGCGGCGAGACCTCCTAGACTCGAAGTTCGCTGACGTGTTCGCGGTACCAGGCAACAGTCCGTTCGAGCCCTTCGCGCAGATCGATCTTGGACTTCCACCCGGCTTCTGCGAGCTTCGAGACATCAAGCAATTTCTGCGCGATTCCGTCGGGCTTCGTGGTGTCCCAGTTCGTTTCGCCTTCGTAGCCGACCAGGGAGGCAATGGTCTCGGCGATCTCGCGGATCGTCACATCGGTGCCGCTCCCGACGTTGACTTGCTGCGGGCCGTCGTAGTGTTCGAGAAGGTGGAGGCACGCATCGGCCATGTCATCCGCATGGAGGAACTCGCGCCGCGGGCTACCAGTCCCCCAGTTGGTCACAGACGTTGCACCTGTCGCGACGGCTTCGTCGTAGCGCCGAATCAGGGCTGGAAGCACGTGAGACCCACTTCTCGAGAAGTTGTCATTGGGCCCGTAGAGGTTGGTCGGCATTGCCGAGATCCACGGCAAGCCGTACTGCCGGCGCACTGCTTGAACATGGAGGATGCCTGCGATCTTGGCGATGGCGTACGCGTCGTTGGTGGGCTCGAGTGCGCCGGTGAGCAGCGAATCCTCGCGGATCGGTTGCTCGGCGAACTTCGGGTAGATACAGGACGACCCGAGGAACAGTAGACGTTCGACGTCCGACTCTCGTGCTGCGTCAAGCACATTGACCTGGATGCGGACGTTGTCGCTGAGGAAATCGACTGGATAGGTGCTGTTGGCAAGAATGCCGCCGACTTTCGCCGCCGCGAGCACCACGTACGTCGGCTTCACCTCGCCGAACAACTGAAAGACGGCGTCGCGGTCCTTCAAATCCATTTCGCTTGAGCTCTTTCCGACGATGTTGGCGAAACCCGCAGCTTCTAGGCGACGGACAATCGCCGATCCGACAAGGCCTCGATGTCCCGCCACATAGAACGTCGCGTCGCGGTCCAACTCTTTGGGCGTATACAGCAGTTCTTCGGTCATGGCATTCTCGCGTCGTCGGTGGACGGCGTCACCCACGACTCCAATTGCACCGTGTCGATCCATGGCCGGCCGGCGTGCTTGAGCGCCTCGATATCGGCGTCGACCATCAGACGCGCAAGCTGGCAGCCATCAACGGTCGGCACCCAGTCAAGTTTCTTCGCAGCCCGCGACGGGTCCCCGATCAGAGCGTCGACCTCCGTGGGGCGGAGGTAGCGCTCATCGAAGCGAACGTGATCCTCCCAATTCAAGCCCGCGTGATCGAAAGCGATCTCGAGGAATTCCCGAACCATGATCCCCACGCCCGTCGCCAGAACGTAATCGTCGGGTTCCTCGGCCTGGAGCATTCGCCACATGCCCTCGACGTATTCAGGTGCGTAGCCCCAGTCACGGATGGAGTCGAGGTTGCCCATGTACACATGTTCCTGCCGGCCGGCCTTGATCGCGGCGACCGCACGAGTGATTTTGCGGGTCACGAATGTCTCACCCCGTCGCGGTGATTCGTGGTTGAAGAGGATGCCGTTGACGGCGAACATGCCGTACGCCTCGCGGTAATTCTTGGTGATCCAGAAGCTGTAAAGCTTCGCGACGGCATACGGGGACCGGGGATAGAACGGGGTGTCCTCATTCTGCGGCGGCGGAGTCGCGCCATAGAGTTCCGACGAAGACGCCTGATAGAAGCGAGTTTTGATGCCCGAGAGTCGAACGGCCTCGAGCATGCGGATTGTGCCCGTACCCGTCGTGTCGGCGGTGTGCTCAGGCTCGTCGAAAGAGACCCGGACATGGGACTGAGCGGCGAGGTTGTACACCTCGTCGGGGTCGATATCCGCCAGCAGGGTCACCAACCGTGCGCCGTCGCTGAGGTCGCCGTAATGAAGAAACAGGCGAGCGTCCGGCGAGTGCGGATCGACGTAGAGGTGATCGATACGGGACGTGTTGAACGTCGATGCGCGGCGGATGAGGCCGTGAACCTCGTAGCCCTTACTAAGCAACAGCTCCGCCAAGTAAGAACCGTCCTGACCGGTAATGCCGGTGATCAGAGCGCGTTTCGTCATCACGTCCCCCATATCGGGCCGACGAGCGGCCAAGGTCAGTCGGAAAAGGAGCCTACCGGGCAAACCCTGACACCTCACGGCGACCGCGAACAGCCCGCACGTATGTTCCCGCGGCAGGCCAGGCGAGAATGGTCAGTAAGCGCCGGAGTGACCCAGCATCGCCTTGACCGTTTTGACCGCGATAATGAGGTCAGAAATCATCGACCAGTTCTCGACGTAGAACAGGTCCAGCCGAACGGAATCCTCCCAAGAGAGGTCCGAGCGCCCGCTGACCTGCCAAAGGCCTGTAATGCCAGGACGAACGAGCAGACGTCTCTTGGCGTAATCGTCGTAAGATTTGACTTCATTGGCCAGCGGTGGCCGCGGCCCGACGACGCTCATGTCGCGCTTGAGAACATTGATGAATTGTGGGAGCTCGTCAATGCTGTACTTGCGGAGGAACTTACCCACACGGGTTATTCGCGGGTCCTCGCGAATCTTGAACAGTACGCGGCCATCGCTCTCGTTCAGAGCGGCGAGTTTATCTATCATTCTGTCCGCGCCATCGACCATCGTACGGAATTTGATCATCTCGAAAGGCGCCCCGTCGAGTCCAATCCGTTCCTGACGGTAGAAGACCGGCCCTTTACTGGTCAGTTTGACAGCTGCCGCAACCACCAGCAGAACCGGCAACCCGCAAACCAGGACTCCACTGGAGAAAACAAGATCGAACAGACGTTTCTGGAACCGCTTAGCACCGTGGTACTGAGGCTTCTCGACGTGAATTAACGGCAGTCCGGCGACAGGGCGCATCTGCAACCTAGGACCTGCGATGTCAACCACACCGGGGGCTACCAATAGATCTATATCCAGCTTCTCGAGCTCCCACGAGAGGTCGCGGATGCCGCGCCCATCGAGCCTTTCAGTAGCCGTCACCGCGACGGCGTGACTATTGGTCGCAGTTACCGCCCCTACGACATTCGACTCATCGCCAAAGGTAGGGATCGCACCGACGCCGGGAACATCAATCTTGGTCCGGGGAATCGGGCCCGGGATGCAAGCCCCTACGACCTCGTACTCGCTCCTGAGCTCCCGGTGCAACGACGTGGTCAGATCACGAACCGCTGGAGCGCTCCCTACCACCAACACCCTGGTTATACAACGTCCGTACTTCTGACGCACTCGAACTACCACCTGGCGAGCGCACCACCGAAATAGCGTGAGAAAACAAATGCCGGCGGGCAGCGCGATCATCATGTAACCGCGAGCAATCTCGAGCTTGAGGAGCATAGAGACAATCGCGACGCCACCAAACACCGCCAAGGTCGCCAACCATACGCGTCTGTACTCTTCGGTTCCCGAGCCTATGATTCGAGGCGACCGCGAGTGATTGATCGTTAGCGCTACCAACCAGATGGCAGCGATCGCGACAGACAGCAGAGGGTAGTCAACGAAGCCGGGAGCCGCCGCCTCGCCACCCAAGCCACCGAACCGAAGGAATTGCGCCAGGCCGACGGCTGCGAGCACGCCGGCCGCGTCTAGCGCTACAAGCCGGCGCGAATATCCGCGTTGCCAAGCCGGGACTTTGGCTGGTATAGCAACAATGTTTGCTGAGACATCAACCCTGTCATTTACTGCCGTCACTCGTCCCCCCGCGTTTTACTCCCCTTGCGCTGCGACTTTATCGCAACGCACCCGCTGATCTCAACACGAACAACGGCTTCGCTCGGCAACGTAACACGCCAGCGCGGCGCTATCACGGTGAATTCACGTGTGCGTAACCCTCGGCAGTGTCGGACCCTGTAGAAGACCTCGACTACAGGCGAAGCAATCTCGCACGAAGAAGCGATTCTGCGAGGGCGGTAGGGCGCCGCCTACTGCGTAGCTTCACCCCAGCGAGCGCTCGCAAACGTCGAGGACTGGGGGGAGGAGCTCGGCGATCTTCGCCCCCACTGCGTCGAACACGCTTCGAGCCCGTCCGATCGGATCCATGATGTCGGGCACCTGCTCTGCGGGGATGAAAGCGCGGCCATTAGACAAATCTTCAACGGTGCGCGCGTTTGTTAACAGTGCGATCTGCGCGGCTTCCGCGAGGGTAAATGTTCGGTGCAACTTCTGAGGAGCGATCTCGAGGACAGCCTCGCGGTGTTGTTTCGTCATACCCAGAATGAGATCCGCAGCGGAAGCCAACCGCGACGTGAGCTGTCGAGCTTGGAACGCGGACGGGTCACCACCTAACACCTGCAGAACAGCAGCAGATCCCGGGTGGATCGGATGCCCTATCACTGCGCGGATCCCCGCGCTAGAAAATCTCAAGCCTACCAACCGACGTTCACTCGCGAACTGCGCCGCGAGTCGCTCAGCGGTGGGTGATCGGCAGATGTTCCCAGTACAAACAAACAGAAGTTGCATTCAGATCCCTCGGGGAGCAGAGCGTCGGCCTAACGACCGTACGGCGTTGGGGGAACGCACATCCGGCCCCTGTCGCATCCGACGCCTTCCCTCGACCATGTGACGGCTGTAACCCGCATTGCAACCATCTCACACCTCACAAGCACGCAGTACCGTCGAGGAGTCCCAGCGAGTTACGGCGGCGAACATGCGTTACGTTTCATGTGCAACGAAGCTGCGCTCGTCTCGAGGACGTACATAAGGGGGTACTTTGCGCAACGTGGGAAGATGGCAGGAAGGGCAAATTGGCCCTGGGGGTGTCGAGGTCCAACCGGGCTGCAAAGTCCTGCAGTTCCACGGTGACCGTGTCATGCAAATCTCGGCAACTCCTGGCCGCCATCGCCGATTCATTCTTAACGGTGTTACACAGCAATGAGCGATAAGGCTAACATTCCGAAGGTCTCCGCAGTAATTCGCGCTTTCAATGAGGGACAGCACATCGGCCGCCTGCTGAAGGGACTTGAGCTACAAACCGTGAAACCGCACGAAGTTGTCTTAGTCGACTCCGGTTCGACTGACGACACCGTCGCGATAGCCGAGGCAGCTGGATGCGTAATAGTAAGAATTGCCAAGAATGAATTCTCATTTGGCCGGGCATTAAATCGCGGCTGCGAAGCCGCATCGGGCGATATACTTCTCTTCGCATCCGCACACGTGTACCCGGTCTACGACACGTATGTTGAGCACTTGACGAACGCATTCCGCCGACCAGGAGTGGCGATCGCTTACGGGCGTCAAGTCGGCGACGAACGAACAAAATTCTCGGAGTCGCGCGTAATGCTGAAGTGGTTCCCCACAGATAACATCTGGGATCAGAGTCATCCTTTTAGCAACAACGCGAATGCTGCGGTCCTTAAGACACTGTGGGAGACCTCTCCCTACGATGAAAGTTTGACGGGCCTAGAAGATCTAGATTTTGCCCAAAAGGCACTGAGCAGAGGCCACAAGATTGCCTACGTGGCGGATGCACCTGTGGTGCACGTACACGAAGAATCTTGGGGCGTTACGCGTAACCGATACCGGAGAGAAGCTATAGCCTACGCCCGCATCGTCGATGACTCCAAGATGTCGCTGTCCAGAGCCCTCGGTCTAGCAGTCTCAAACATCGCTGGCGACTACCTCGATGCCGCGAAGGCAAAGCGGTTGCGAGGCAATCTCTTGGGTATCCCAGCTTTTCGCTCAGCTCAATTCATTGGCGCCTGGGAAGGATTCCGACAGCCTGCTAACGTATCGGCGCGCCTGCTCGAACGCTTCTACTATCCAGCGGAGGCTCAAAAGGTGCCTGCTCCGATTGCGCCGGGCAGGAAGATTGTTTATTCAGAAGACATTTCATTTGGAGTTTAGCAGAGAACAATGACAAAGATAGCGGCTGTTGTGCCGATGCGCCATAATAGCGAAAGGGTGCCGGGGAAAAACTACCGCCGATTAGCGGGAATTCCT
The DNA here is from genome assembly GCF_010729305.1 of Mycolicibacterium psychrotolerans. Taxonomy (NCBI): domain Bacteria; kingdom Bacillati; phylum Actinomycetota; class Actinomycetes; order Mycobacteriales; family Mycobacteriaceae; genus Mycobacterium; species Mycolicibacterium psychrotolerans. Next base: position 5,136,487 of record NZ_AP022574.1, read on the forward strand.
CTGTATCACCATGTGGTTCGAACCTTGAGCTCGGTCGACGAGATTGACCAGATAGTAATAGACACCGACAGCGACTTCATAGCATCCGATTGCGCAAAGTCGTTTCCCGAGGTCACGGTACTCGAACGTCCAGAACACCTGAGAGATGGCAATATCCCGATGAACGAAGTACTACTGAATACTTTAAATCAAGTCGACGCCGATATCGCACTTCAAACGCATTCGACGAACCCGTTCCTCAAGTCGAAAACGGTGTCCAGCGCATTGAGAAAGTTTCTCGAATCGCGCGGCGAAATTGATTCGATCTTTAGCGTGACACGACTTCAGGCCCGGTTGTGGGACGAGGCTATGCAGCCAGTCAACCATGACCCATCCGTATTATTAAGGACGCAAGACCTACCTCCCTTGTATATTGAGAACTCATGTTTTTTCATTTTCACACCGCAACTACTTCGGGAGCACCGGAACCGGATAGGGCTGCGTCCGTTCATGGTCGAGATGGCTCCGCTCGAGGCAGTTGATATTGATACGGAGGAAGACTTCTCTTTGGCCGAAGCGCTTGCGGAGCGGAGAGCCCTGACATATGACTAAGCCAGTCGTACTCATTACCTGTAAGCAAATGCAGGTTGAATTACCACATCATCGATCACGCATCGAACAACTTGGGTACACCGTAATAGCGCCTGATCTTGGTGACCGCCAACAATTCGAATCTTCCGATCTACTCGCAATGAGTTCTAATGTTGTGGGGATGATAGCGGGCGACGACCAACTGGATCGGCACTTTTTCGAGGGTTGCCCTCAACTAAAGACGGTAATCCGCTGGGGAATTGGGATGGATTCTGTCGACCGCGAAGCAGCTAAGCAACGTGGCGTGTCAGTCCGAAACACGCCAGGGGTGTTTGGAGCCGAGGTCGCGGATTCGGCGTTCGGCTACATTCTCAACCTTGCGCGGGGCCACATGATTATCGACGCATCTATTCGGCGCGGTGAGTGGCCGAAGTTCGAAGGAATCACGCTGGCCAATTCCCGTTTAGGCATTGTGGGGTATGGTGCTATAGGCCGCGAGATCGCCCGCCGTGGCCTAGGCTTCGGGATGGATGTTGTGGCATTCGATCCATTCGCAGCTCCTGAGTCGGCCGGCGCTTCTCTCATTGAGCTCGACCCTCTGTTGTCGAGCAGCAGATTTGTTGTCTTGGCCTGCCCACTGACAAGCGAAACTCGCCATTTGATAAATGCCCAGCGGCTGGCACATATGCGGGCAGACGCGTTCCTGATCAACGTAGCCCGAGGCCCTGTGGTACATGAGGCAGAATTGATTAAGGCGCTACAACAAGGGCGTCTGGCAGGCGCCGCTCTCGATGTGTACGAAGAGGAGCCCCTTCCTATAGAGAGTGAACTGCGGTCGCTCAGCAATGTGGTGCTTGGGGCCCATAACGCCTCGAACACCCGTGAGGGAGTGAAACGCGCTAGCACTACTGCAGTTGACTTCTTGATTGAAGAGCTCACGAGATGAGACGTGCTGTCGTCATTACTGGCGCTGCTGGTGGCATAGGGCAGGCACTCTGCGAACGGGCGCGCGCAGACGGATACCTTGCGATCGGTATAGATCTCCGCCCCAGCCCGGTGTCCGACATAAGTTACGAACTCGATCTACGTGATTCCGCGAACGTAATACGGCTTAGCCACCAGATTTCAGAAGAATTCGAACTGAAGGCCGTCATTCACAATGCGGCGGCGCAGCCGATCGGCGGGGCTGGTCAAACGCCGATAGCAGAGTGGACCGATATCCTCCGGACGAATGTAATCGCGGTCGACGCGCTCCTATCCGCGACAATTCACAATCTTGCATCAAACGAGGGTTCGGTGGTAGCGATAAGCAGCGTACACGCACGCGCTACGACGGGCGGTCTGACTGCTTACGCTGCCACGAAGGCAGCACTTGAGGGCTGGGTTCGCTCGGCAGCGCTTGACCTAGGACCGAAGATCCGTGTGAACGCTGTGTCTCCAGGTGCGATCGATACTGCGAAACTTCGCGAGGGCTTTCAGCGTTGGGAAGGCGCCTCAGTCGAGGACAGGATGGCGGCGCTGCGGAGCCGCACAGCACTCGAGCGAATCGGGAGTCCCAGCGACGTTGCTGCCGCCGTATCGTTTCTGATCAGCGAGGAAGCTACCTTTATCAGTGGCACCGTTATCACCGTCGATGGCGGCGCCACCGCCCGCCTCGGCTCGGAATAGAAGCTCCTTCGTTCCGAGGGTGTAGCGCGGCCTACCACCGATGACTGCCAAAAGTTCCGGAGTCGAAGAAATTTGGTCCTTGGATGAAGCTTCTAGGAAAGACCGGCCACGCAGCCTCGGTCTATATCCTATTGGCCGGCCTGCAGCGCGGCATGCCGCTGATTATCTTGCCATTCATCTCGCAGGTAATGCCCCCAGCTGAGTACGGTAAAGCGTCAATGTTGACTGCGTCCTCACTACTGCTGACAACAGTGCTTGCGCAACCCCTAGATTCTCTAGTCTTCCGTTCCGCCGCCCGCGACGACGACTCCTCGCCCGCTCTACTCCGCCTAACCGGCCTTTATTGCTACGTCGTCATGCCATCGGTGGGCCTGATGGCCGCTGGATTAGTTGCGTTGCTAGTACCAAGCTTCTTAGGGGTAAGTGGACATATTTGGAGTGTTGAGTTAGCTGCGGTAGGCTTTCTACCGGCCACGACTTGTTTCGCCCTGCCTGTTGTTCAGGCAACACAGGATTTGCGCAGGTTCGCATGGCTAGCTTTGACATCGATAACTTTTATGGCGGGATCGAAGATTGCGCTAGTTCTTATCTGGCCGCTCGGTGTGACCGGATGGGTGATTTCTGATCTGATCTCCGCGATGGCCTCTGCCGCTATCGCGTTACTTCTTGTACCTCCAGTGCGCGCCGCGATCACGTCGAGACATATCAGGTCGGCCTTGAGATTTGCGTTGCCACTCGTACCCCACAAAGCGTCATTTTGGGCCATTGCATCCCTCAGCAGACCTGTAATGGCCGCGGTATCGACACTCACCCAGGTCGGCTTGCTGTCCCTCGGATGGAATATAGCTTCCGTCGCCAACTTAATTCTGTCTGAAATAAATCGAGCCTCCATGCCCCAGTACTCTCGAGAAGAATTCCCGGCTCCTTCGAAAGCGACCCTTACAACGGTCAGGCTGCAGTTAGTACTCGCAGTAACCGTACCGGCACTGGTGGGGTCATCTCTCGCGCTGCTAGGGCAGTGGGTGTTCCCATCCTCTTACTGGCCAGCTTTTGCGGTCGTCGCGATCCTGCTGCTGGGACAAGCCTCGTACGGCTTGTACCTCGTTCCGGCAAATTTTCAGGTCCAAACGGCAGGAACAACCAGGCCGGTTGCATTGGCGTCCAGCGCCGGCGCTGCGTTAATGCTGATCCTGTTGTTGCTGGTTGGACGATCACAAGGCGCAATCGGCGCCGCTTATTCAATCGCTATTGGCTTTACGGCGATGTTGTTGATCGCCCTTGGCCTTGGTCGACTACTGAAATTGAACGTGCGTTGGCAGTCGTGGTGCCGGTGTTGGCCTGAGATGGTGTCTGGTGCTGCGGCGCTCGCAGTCGGTGTTGCGGCCGCCCTATCCCCTGTTGGCTCGGCGGGCGGCAAGTTACTCGGGGGATTAGGACTTGCCCTAGTCGCTACAGCCTTCTTGCTATGCCTACGGCCCATCGAGAGATAAAGCCGCGAATGTGTCACACTCGAACGAGTAATGTAGGACTGACACGGACATTCGGAACTATCGTTACAAGTAGGAGCATGACGTGGGCGACACGCCGGATCAAAAAGTGGTTGTAGATGAACAGTGGAAGCAATACGACTGGAAGCGACGCGTACTGATTAATGCGCTCGGCGAAGAAAGAGCTCGCGCATGGGCCAGACCGGTAAACCTCGTAGAGGCTACGCTCAAGAATCAGCTGACGCCGTTCGGACGCGCCAACAGGAACTACATCAAACGCTTCGCTAATATTCATGCAGGCAAACGATGCGTCATCATTGGCAACGGACCCAGCCTCAAAGAGACGAGTCTTGACTTACTTCGGTCTGAATTTACTTTCGGCCTGAATCGTATATATCTAATGTTCGACGAGCTAGGCTTCGACACTACGTACCATGTGGTAATTAATCGATTCGTCGTTGAGCAGTGCGCGAGCGACTTTCAACGTTTGAAGTCACCCCTATTCACCACCATCACCAACCGTGATCTGCTGGGCGACGGAAATTCAGTCGGATACCTGAACCGCATTGCCGGCCCGTGGTTCTCACGAGACGCCAGCAGAGGCATCTGCGAGGGCTACACAGTCACCTACGTAGCTATGCAGCTGGCGTATTATATGGGTTTCTCGGAAGTGATTCTGGTCGGCGTGGATCACAAATTCGCAGTTCAAGGCAAGCCAAATCAGTTGGTGGAGTCAACAGGCGCAGACGCCAGTCACTTCGACCCAAGGTACTTCGCACAAGGTTTCAAGTGGCAACTGCCCGACTTAGATAACTCGGAAATATCTTACACGCTCGCGCGCGATATGTTCGAGCGCTCTGGCCGCCGAATCGTAGACGCAACCGTCGGAGGTGCACTTGACATCTTCCCGAAAGTTCAGTTGGAGCAGATTCTTAGCCGCTGACTCTCGTCGAGCGCGATGAGTTGCGCCCACGAAGTTATCTCAACATCCGGAACTGGAACGCAAAGCGCCCACGGGTGTCTTCACCCGGCAGACAGCCAGGTATCACCTAGGGAAGTCGGAGATGGGAAAGGCCCCGCAGGGTAGTCCAAACCACAGGAAAATATTCTTGGATCTCTCGGTGTGCGCTGCGTCAACGAACTCGGACAAGCTGGCCCCGATGAAAGGTCCAGGACAAGACAGCTGCGACCCCGGCCCCAACGAGGCGCCGCAGCGGCGTCACATTTGCCAATAGAGCGGTCAAACGCACGTAACGATGGTGGGTGTCCGCCGACCCTAATGTGGCTTCCAGTGCGCCGAGGCGTATGGCCACGTCACCAATGGGTTGCCGAAGTTAGCCAGCTCGTTCCCAGGTGGTCGACCACGGGGCGATCCCAGATGCACACCGTGTAGGTGTGCTTGGCGTCTACCCGATGATTGTCTGGGTTCTCTAAACGAGAGACATCGAGCTTTTCGAGCGTCGAGCACCGGGCCCTCTCCTCGTTTACCATTCCCGGGGTGGGGGCTCTCTGTGGTTTGCTGATGTCGGCGCTGCCGGTAATACCGATCGTCCTCGTATTGCTGGATCGACGCCACCAGGATTGTTGGCCGACAGTCACAAGGACGACGAGTCGCCGAAACGCTTGCGCACGGAACGCCGCCACGCGGGTCGGTTGGATCCCGCCACCAGGAAAGGCGGCGGTATTTGGCACGCGCGCCCCTGCTCAGAGGACGGCTGCAGCTGCCGGTGCGACGTCCACCGGACTTTGGAGTCCACCGCCGCATAGGTGGTTCACTTTCTACAGGGGGGATTGAGTTGGCAACTGCTCTAGCAAGGTATGAGCGCTATTCGCGGCGCCGACTTCGAAACGCGGCGCAGTCACGGCAGCGTCTCGACATCCAGGGTTTGCGGATGGTGGCCGTGCTTACTGTGTTCGCCAACCATCTTTGGAACTGGCCTTCGGGCGGCTTCATCGGCGTCGACGTGTTCTTTGTGATCTCGGGCTTCCTCATCACCGGGAACCTGCTGCGGGATGCGGAGAAGCGTGGAACGGTGTCATTTCAGCAGTTTTACTGGAATCGTGTGCGGCGGATCGTGCCCGCAGCCACCGTCGTCCTGCTCCTCACCTATCTCGCGGCCGTGTTGGTGTTTCTGCCATTCCGCGCCCGAGAGGTGGGAGTGGACGCGATCTTCGCGTTCGCGTTCCTGTCGAACTGGTGGTTCGGTTTCAAAGGCACCGACTACTTCCGCGCCTCCACCGACACCGTGTCGCCGCTGCAGCACTACTGGTCGCTGTCGATCGAGGAGCAGTTCTACTTCGTGTGGCCCGCACTGATCTTCCTGATCAGTGTGTTCGTTCTCCGTAAGGCTTGGACCCACCAGCATCGGATGCAGCTCGCCGCCGCCGCGATGGGCGGCATCGTGGCGGTGTCCTTGGGGTGGGCGATCTACCGCACCCACACGGCGGCGATAGCCGCGTACTTCGACACGTTCTCCCGGGTGTGGGAGCTCGGCGTCGGCGCGCTGCTGGCCTGCTCCGTCGGGCTGCTCGAACGCATTCCAACCGCCTTGAAACCGCTCCTATCGTGGGCTGGGTTGGGGTTGATAGTGGCCAGTCTGTTCCTGCTCAGCGACGGAGCCTCCGGTTTCCCTGCTCCGTGGGCGCTCCTGCCTGTGGCGGGCGCCGCGCTGGTGATCGCCGCTGGCGTGGGCGGGGAGCCGCAGTATCAGGCGTTTCTCCGCAACCCACTTTCCGGGTACATCGGAGACGTCTCCTACTCGCTGTACCTCGTCCACTGGCCAATCATCGTGATCGTCGCCGAATTGATGAATAGCGGGCCCGGTTACGACCTGGCCATCATCGCGCTCGGATTCGGGCTTGCCATCGCGTCCTATCACTTCGTAGAAAACCCATTGCGCAAGGCGGACTGGTCCAAATTCCGCTACACAGCGCATGAAATACGCCGGCGCCGCTACGCCCCGCAGAAGTCCATCGAATACGCGGCGGTGGCCGCCCTGTCGCTGATTGCGGTCGGCGTGACCGCCTTCGCAATCCGCCCGGTCGAGCCGCCCACCCTGCCACCCAGCGTCATCGCGCAAGCGCCGGAGGCCGAGGCACCCGGCACCGCTCCCGTAGGACCGCTCGGCGCCGAGCTCCAGAACGAAATCGGCGAAGCCTTGAAAGCCACCGAGTGGCCCAACCTCACCCCACCGATGGAACAAGCAATCGGCGGGCAGATGGCCCCCAGCGAAGTCGTCGCCTGCGGCCAAGTCGACCTCTACAGCGTCGAAAAATGCACCTGGGGATCCCCCGACGCGCCGTTTCGCATGTTCGTCGTTGGTGACTCCATTGCGCTCGCCTACGCCGGTCCGCTGACGAAGCTTGTCGCAGACTCAAATGGTCAAATGCAAGTTCATGTCGCACCGTTAGCGGGCTGCCAATTCTCGAATGATCAAATCTTCAACGCGGACGAGAAGTCCGTCGCGGTGAACTACCCCAGGTTTTGTTCCGATCTTTATAGGAGGATCAGGAACATGCCCCGTCAGTATTCGCCGGAGTTTCGCGATCGTGCGTTACGGATGTTGGACACCACGATGGAGGCCTCGGAAGTATCGGAGTTCGAGGCGATTAAGTCTGTGTCGAGCAAACTCGGCATCTCTGAAGAGTCGCTGCGTCGATGGCGGCGCAAGGCTCAAGTCGATGCCGGGGAACGACCCGGGACGTCCAGCTCCGAGCACGCCGAGATCCGCCGCCTCAAGCGAGAAGTTGCCGACTTACGCAGAGCCAACGAGATTCTGAAGTCTGCGTCTGCGTTTTTCGCAGCGGAGCTCGACCGCCCCGCGACGAAATGATCGCCTACATCGATGCACATCGCGATCAGTTCGGGGTCGAGCTCATCTGTCGTATCTTGCGGGCAGCAATCCCGGGATTCCTCACCTCCCGGGGCTACCGAGCCGCCAGGACCCGCCCGCCCTCAGATCGCGAAATCCGCGACGAACAGCTGATCGCGGACCTGCGTGTGGTGCACCGGCAGAACTACTCGGTGTACGGGGTCAAGAAGATGCATCAGGCCATGAAACGTCGCGGCTGGCACCTAGGCCGCGAACAGACCCGACGCTTGATGCGCATGGCCGGCCTGCGCGGTGTGCAGCGCGGAAAGCCGGTGTTCACCACCGTCACCGACCCCGCTGCCGCCCGGCCCGCTGACCTGGTCAACCGTCAATTCAAGGCCCCGGCACCCAACCGGTTGTGGGTCGCCGACATCACCTTCGTACGCACCTGGCAGGGATTCTGTTACACCGCCTTCGTGACCGATGCCTGCACCAAGAAGATCGCCGGCTGGGCCGTCTCGGCCACGATGCGTACACACGACCTGCCGCTTCAAGCATTCAATCATGCCGTGTGGCAGTCGAATACCGATCTATCCGAGTTGATTCATCATTCCGACCGCGGATCGCAGTACTTATCGCTGACCTATACCGACCGACTGGCCGAACTCGGCATCGCACCCTCGGTCGGGTCCCGCGGCGATAGTTATGACAACGCCCTCGCCGAAGCCGTCAATGCCGCCTACAAGACCGAACTGATCAGCCGCGCTAAACCATGGCGGTGCGTGGACGACGTCGAGCTCTCGACTGCCGCATGGGTGGCCTGGTACAACCAGGAACGCCTGCACGAAGCCCTCGGCTACGTTCCACCAGCCGAGTACGAGGCCGCCCTCACCGGCGCCTCATACCCCGCGAGCCAGCCAACCCCGGCCCTCGCAACCGAGTAGGAACAAAACCCGGGGTAGTTCACGGCCTGTCCGGCCCGGAAACAGCACGCCGTCGACATGATCAATCAGACGAAACCCGCCGTTGTGTTCATCGCCGACTCCTACGCCCAAAAACACCTGATCGGCGGTGACCAGGACCTCACTACTGGCGAGTGGGCGACGGGTATGCAAACCATCGTCGAGAAGTTCCGGCGCAGCGCCGAGAAAGTGGTGTGGCTGTCCGCTCCCCCACCTGACAAGAACATCGCCGAATGCTACGGGAAACGCAGCAGCGCCCCAGCGGACTGTATTAGCGAGGTCCAAAACTACTGGATCGACATGGCGCAGGCCGAACAAGATGTCGCTGCGGCGGTCGAGGGGGTGTGGGTCGATTCGCGGCCTTGGTTCTGCAAGGACGCCCTCTGCCCCGCGTTCGTGGGGTCGACCCCCACCAAGCGGGACACCGCTCACCTCACGCGGGCTTACGGCGAAAAAATCACCCCAGTCATCGCTGAGACGCTGCGGAACGCGGGCGTGCTCCCCGCGACCGGCTAAAACGACTTCCTGCGCAATTCACTACTTGGTTAGCGCCTGCGCCAACAACCGCGTGCAGTTGGGTGTCAGCGACGAGGGCGTTGCTCTTAAGGTTGAGCACCGCGGCGACCCGCGACGGCAACAAGCGGTCTCCGTACCGCTCCGTCTCCTCCAGGTCCCCTTGTCCACCACCCTCGTTGTGAATGAGGGGTGGCTCTTCTCGTGTCTCACCGTGCTAAACGGCTACGTGGACGTCTTGGCGGTGTCCGTGGCCATGAAAAAGTCCTCACTGGTGGCCAAGTAGAGGTCCCCGCTGGTGGCCAGATAAAAGTCCCCGCCCCGTGTTCGTCGTGTCGATCAGGAACTGCGGGCCCCGATGGTGACGGTGAAGGTGCCAACCAAACGCCACCACCATCGGGGAGTTCCATTGAAGTCTGCGAAGGACCGCATGGACATCATTTCTGCCTACCAACAAGTCGGGTCATACCGAGGAGCCGCCGAGCTCTGCAAAACCACCCCCAAGACCGTAAAACTCATCGTGAGGAAGTTCGAGGCCGGCGGCAACGCACCGCCACGGGCGGAGCGGGCCCACAACTACGATGCGGTGACCGATCTGGTCACCGAGCGTGCGAGAAGTCCCAGGGTCGGATGTCGGCCAAGCGAATGCTGCCGATCGCCCGCGCCGCCGGATATGAGGGATCGGCACGCAACTTCCGTCGCCTGGTCGCCGAAGCGAAACTGTTGTGGCGCAACGAGCATCACCGTGGGCGCCGACCGGCGGTCTGGTCACCGGGTGAGTATCTGGTGATCGACTGGGCCCAGGCCGCACCGGGATTGCTCCTGTTCTGCGCGGTGCTGGCGTTCTCCCGGTGGCGGTTCGTCGCCTTCGCCACCGACCAGAGGGCCTCCACCACGTTGGCGTTGATCGCTGAAGCCTTCAACGCGATCGCCGGGGTTCCGGCGCGCGTGCTGGCCGACCGGATGGCCTGCCTCAAAGGCGGCGTGGTCGCCAACGTGGTGATCCCCACCGCTGAATACACTCGACTGGCAAGCCATTATGGCTTCGCGCCGGACTTCTGCCACGCCTCGGATCCCGAATCCAAGGGCATCGTCGAGAACCTGTGTGGCTACGCCCAACGCGACCTGGCGGTGCCCATGCTCACCGAGGCCAAGATCGCTGGAGTGCCGGTGGACCTACAGTCTGCGAACGCCGCAGCCAGAGCGTGGTGCGTCGAGGTCAACGCTGCGATTCACTCGGAGATCTAGGCCATTCCCGATGAACGATTAATCATCGAACGGGAAGTGCTGCAACCACTACCGTCGCTACGGTTGCAGATCGGGGCGCCACCGGTGCTCCGCAAGGTCGACCGACTGTCGTGTGTCCGGTATGCCTCGGCCCGCTACTCGGTACCCACTCGACTCATCGGAGCCAGCGTGGCGATGGTGCTCGATCACGGCGCGGTCTGCCTGGTCGAACCCAGCACCGGGATGATCGTGGCCGAGCATAAACTCGCAGCACCAGGTAGCGCCTCGATCCTGGACGCGCACTACGACGGGCCACGACCAGCGCCGCATCGCGGCCCACGCCCCAGGACGGGGACTGAGCAGCAGTTCTGTGCCTTGGGTACTGATGCCGAAGCGTTCCTCATCGGTGCAGCAGCGATCGGCAACACCCGCCTGGGCTCCGAGCTGGAAGTCCTACTCGGGTTGGGCGCCGCTCACGGCACGGACGCCGTGACCGCGGCGCTGCGCCGGGCGGTTGCGTTCCGGCGGTTGCGTGCCGCTGACGTGCGCTCCATCCTGGCCGCCGGCGCCGGAACCCCTCAACCACGCACCGCTGGGGATGCGTTGATCCTGGACCTACCGGTCGCTCCGACCCGATCGTTGGATGCCTACACGGTCATCCCGACCGCTGACGGCGGGGTTACGTCATGACCACCACACCATCCAAACTGGCCAAAGCCGTTGCACCCCTTTCGGTTCCTCCGCTGGCTGCGGATCTTGACGCCGGGTTACGGCGACTCAAGCTGGCCGCGATCCGGCGCACCGCACCCGACGTGCTGATCACCGCGAAGACCCAACACTGGACACCCAAAGAGGTGTTGCGGACCCTGGTCGAGACCGAGTTGGCGGCCCGGGACGCCTCCAACGTCGTCAACCGGCTCAAAGCCGCCGGCTTCCCGGTCACCAAGACACTTGAGTCGTTCGACGTGACAGTCTCCTCGATTCAACCGAAGGTCTTCGACTACCTCTCCAGTCTGGATTGGATTCGCACACAACAAAATCTGGCCATGATCGGACCCGCCGGGACGGGCAAGTCGCATACCCTGATCGGCCTCGGCGTGGCTGCCATCCATGCCGGTCACAAGGTCCGCTACTTCACCGCTGCCGATCTCGTGGAAACCCTCTACCGCGGCCTGGCCGACAACACCGTCGGCAAGATCATCGAATCCCTACTGCGGGTCGACCTGATCATCCTCGACGAGCTGGGCCTCGCCCCGCACGACGACACCGCAACCCAGCTGCTGTTCCGCCTCGTCGCCGGCGCCTACGAACGCCGATCCCTGGCCATCGGCTCGCACTGGCCATTCCAAGAATGGGACCGATTCCTGCCCGAGCAGACCACCGCGGTCAGCATCCTCGACCGGCTCCTGCACCACGCCACCGTCGTCATCACCGACGGCCAGTCCTACCGCATGAAGGACGCCCAACACCGGAAGGAGACACCTCAACCGAACTGAGAATCACCGCATGGGGTGGGTACTTTTATCTGGCCACCAGCGGGTACTTCCACTTGGCCATTGACAGGCGGCACGCTGCATCGATCAACCCCCGCTGAGGTCGAATCACATTGCTAAGCGCAAGCGAACGCGACGAGCAGAGTCCCAGCCGAGCCCAAGGGCCACCGAGACCGACAAGACTTCGACTAGACACCAATTCGTGGGAGGCAGCCAAGTCGAGACTGTAGTCGACGCCGGGCACTTGACGGGTAATGATTCGTCTTTTCAACGAGCTGGATGGCCAGAATGGCTGCGGCCGCGAGAAACAGCCCGGTGCCGATGCCTTCGTCGACAATGTCGGCCGCTTGGAGCGCCCGCTGAGTATCGCCGAGCCTAGACGGGCACGACGCTGCGGCGTACCACCGCAATCGACCTCGCTCCGGTGGACGATGTGGGCGCCATTTGGGTGGGTATTTGCAATCGCAAACGGGGCTTGTCAGCGCGCAACCTGGTAGCGACCACAATAGCCCATACCAGATTCACGATCCGATCTACAAAGCAAGTTCACTTTTACCGAAGACGAGCAACTGTCAAACTACACGAGCTGGTAACCCAGGCAGAGTCACTAAATGCATCGCCTTGGTTCGCGACGTCCATCCAGCGAATAACCAGCCCTTAGCGGTCCCTTGCCGCCGAACAATTACCTAGCCCTGACCTTTCAGGGATCCATCAATCCGGGCGTCTTCCTGATCAACGACCGTCGAATTGGTCTATGAATAAGCCTACCCATCCACAACGACGCGCCCGCGTGGCGGCCGAGCGAGCACCCAGAGCGCTTAAAGCCTTTATCGATGATTGGCTTTGTCGTCAATCAGCGCGTTACGCTTTTCCCAGCGATGCGACTGACTTCTTGACGGAGCCTTCAGAGGCCCTCGCCAGTTCAGTAAGCCGCCGCTCGTGGCGCGCCGAAGCGCGAAATGGCGTGAACTGAACCGCACAAAAAGTAGCAGGGCGAGAAGCCAAAATCCGTTACTTATGACGCGAATCTGGAAAGGGCTTATAAAAGCAAATATAAGGCATGAAATCGAGACATAGCTAGCAGCTATCAGACCGATATAGGTCTTCCCTGCAAGCGATCGGTCGTAAACTTTCCGGGCGACGAATCCGAGCAGCCCGACGAACAAGATGCCGAAAAGCCCGAAGTCGATCCCTAAATCACGAATTCCCGTGCTCCAGGGGTTGAGTCCCCAACCTTCATACCGCATGATTGCTGCAATATCCAAACGAGTCTGCTGCCATGGAGTCACGCTGTCGCTAAACGCGCCGGAAACCTGACTTGCCTGCGTAAAGTTATACAGACCCAGCCTGTACCAGGATAAAGCGGATGTATCCGTTACGAAAAAGTTCAGTTTGTCGAGCGACGTCGAAAAATAGCTTGTGGAGTACGCAAACACTTCAAGCCATGACATCCCAGGCACTTCCGACGTGGACTTGACCCAATCACTGAAATGCGCATCACCGGAGTAGCGGAGTGATCGCTCGACCGAACCGGCTAGAAGTGGATTCCGTTGTGTTGGAAAGACGACAAAAAAGTAGAAACACAATAGGCCCCCGATTGTTAGCCGCCTGACCGTTAGAATGCGGCGCAGCGACTGGCCCCCATAGACTAGCGAAGCGCTCACTAATAAACACAGTGCTAAAACTGCCAGCGAGAATCGACCAGCCAGAAGGAATGAATCGAGTACGACGACAACAGCCCCGATGGCGGAGGCCACTTGTAAAAACCGAAGCTTGAATCGGGTCGCATAGGGAAAGAGCGTCGCGAGCGCCAAGCACGAGACGATGCCCACAGACCGCACAGGACTGACATCAACATTCCCGCTCGCGAAGTCATCCCAGAAGTCATTTCGAACACGACTCGACTCGGTCGTAAAATTCGTTAGGACCGCGAAACCGCCTCCATAAAGATCTTTCACTATCCAGAAGACGCCGATGCCAGCGAGCGCGCATAACACGCCGATAGTCGTACGATCGCACGCTGGATCGGGTGCCTGAAGATCCGGACGGTGCGGAGCGCGAGAACCGCCGGCTAGAGAAGCTCCGATAACGAACGAAACTAACGTCGCGAGTACCAAGATGAAGGTGGTAGTCGAGAATGGCTGTTCGTATATCACCATTCCACTCACAGCCATACCCAGCACAATGAGCCAACCCCCCAAAAACATTTGAACCGGGTTGAATGCACCTAGACCCCTGGACGCATACAGGAGAGCGCAGGTCACGGCGAGCAAGATGAACTGTAGGAACATTGTGAGTCAGACTCTACCGCAGAAACGCTGCACGATCGGCCTAGAACTCGGAATGGAGCAGCCGTTCGCGGGTCGAAGCTTGTTGCAGTCCATGGGCCGAGCACGCGATGTTCCAAGCATACTGAAGCTTACCGATGCTGCTAATTGCTCCTTTGTACAATGTTCGCCGGATCCAAGCCTCTTGCTGCGCCCTGTCACGACTCCTCGGACGCGGCCGAGAGGAAAGCGGGTGGTCCTGCGAAGCAGTTCAGTGTCATCGAGATTGCTATTGTTCCCGGGCTTCCAGCGAATTCGAGATATACCAGGTAAAGCAGCTCACGGGCATGTCTGAGCGTGCTGTTAGACGGTCTTCAAAGTTTCGGCGACTAGCGCCAGCCAATGTCGCATTGCGGCGCTCTGGTCGAGTACCGTCTCTCGATATCTCCGACCGTTTGCACCGTATTGATTCGCAACGTCAGCATTAGCTGCAATGGAAAGTACTGCCTCCAAGAGATCGGCCGCTTCACCAGCGCGAACAATTTCCCCGGCTCCGGCTGCACGGACCTCCGAAGCGGTAATACCTTCGCAGTCCGTCGCTGCAACCACGGGCCTGCCAGCATCGAAGTAGGACGTCAGCTTACTTGGTACTGCCATCGCGGCAACACCAGGCTTCTCGTTGACGATCAAAACATCCGCTGCTTGTAGCGCGAGACGATAGTCTTCATCCTCAAGGGGATCGACGAAACTGAGCCTAGTAATACCGCGCGCTCGCCGTTCCAGGGCCAGCCGCTCTCCACCATCGCCCACAAGAATGAAATGCACGCGATCGGCACGCTCATCGGCCAAGCGAGCCGCATCCACGACATTCTCCAACCCCTGCTTCGCGCCCATATTGCCCGTATGCACGGCCAAGACGGTGTTTCCAGGCCATCCAAGTGCAGCCTTGGCTGTCTCATGATCAACGGGATCCGAGTGCGGCAGATGTGTCCAATTGCGCAATACGACGATCTTTGATCGACGTACACCCAAAACTGATTGTGCATAATTGGCGAAACGTTCATGGATCACAACGACGACGTCGGCTGCGGCAAGAGTCTTCGATTCCAACCCACGGGTCACCCGCCGTACTAGCCAACCGCCTTCCCCTGTTTCGCTCATACCAAGGGAATAGAGGTCCTGAACCCAGACAATCAATTTCGGAGTCGACGGCATCAGCCGAAGCCTCAGCACTGCAAGCGCAGTAGAGAAAAGAGACGGCGACACGGCTATCACGGCATCTGGACTTCGCCAGCGTGCGAACACCAGGCGGACGCCGAATGATAATTCGGACAGCAGCCGCCGTACGCCGCGCGGCGGTCTCGCCACAAGATGAAGCCGGCGAAGTACCCGCACACCTTCCTGCCACTCGGAGCGCGTCCATTGTCCGTAACCTGGACGAATTTTCCATTCTGGGTAGTGGGGGTGCGCTACATGGCAGGTCACCGAGTAACCAGCTGCCGCCAGACCGCGCGCGAGCGCACCGGTATAGGGGGCAATGCCCGTCGGTTCGGGGGGGTAGTTAATACTCGCCACAGAAACTTTGTTGAGCGCATCCACGCGAAGAAGCCTACCGCCCCGGCGTTCCTTTGTTTGCCGATGCTTCCGAGACGTCGGGATATTTCCTTTGATCGACATACTACCTGTCCTGCTCAATAACAATCGTCCGCGGGAAGGCTCATCCACCGAAGTCAGTAATTCGCGCTCCACGGACGCTGACGTCGGCAGCGAAGACTGCGCCCGCGTCCGGCTCGGTGCTGTCGTCGAGATTCTTACGAGAAGTGGTAATGAACAATCGGTCCATATCGGATCCCCCGAAAGCACACGAACTGACTTGAGACACACCTGGGACAGTCACCACGTCTACAAGCACCCCCGAGTCGTCGTAATGGTTTATAGATGCTCCGCCCCACATCGCCACCCAAAGTCCATCGTTCTCGTCGATTGCCATTCCGTCCGGAAAGCCGGCCTCATCGTCCACCCGAATATGTGGCCGCCGCCTTGACCAACTGCCTGAACGGTCGTCGACGTCGAAAACGTCGACGCGCCGCGTAGGCGTGTCGATATAGAACACCCGTGAACCGTCTCGGGACCACTGCACACCGTTCGATATAGAAATCGATGAGATAAGAGTTGTGACGTTGCCATTCGGAGTTACCCTGTACAGCGAGCCCTTTCCTGGGCTCTCGTCATAAGCCATCGTGCCAATTATGAGATTGCCGAGCGGGTCGCAGCCCCCATCATTGGAGCGGATAGCCAGATCGGTCGTCAGGGTCGCCAAGCTGCGAAAGTCCAGAAGATCGTCGTCCGTTAGAAAGATTTCCCGCTCGCCACCAATGACGAAACCCGCGCCGGCACGGCGTCGTACCACGGTTGCAGCACCGCCGGGCACAGTATTGATTTTCAAGTCGTCAGGCGAAAGAATCTCCACGACCGATGCTGACAGGACGTCGACACACATCAACCGCTCGCGGCGCCAATCCCAGAAAGGACCCTCTCCATGGTACGCGAAGGGAGACGTATATCGTTCAGCGTGAATCACTGTGTCCACCTTCCGCCGCCGCGCGCCGCGAGCCCGACTCCCAGCGCCTCCGGGAAGCTCACCTCAGCATCTTTCCCATTATTCCTGTAGCGTGTACCTTGTGTCATCAGTACGCTCGAAAATCATTTCTGTACTTCCTAGTTCGATTGCTAGCCAAGTTCGAGCCGTCAAGCGTCGTTTCATGCGAAACTTTATCGATGAGGCGGAAATCATCGCGCAACTCGCGCCAGACTCTACAGGCAACGGCCTAACATTAGTCGATGTGGGCGCGCATCACGGCGCAGTAACATCACTGTTCGTTGATAAAGGTTGGTCTGCGGTTGCTTATGAACCGGACCCGGCCAACAGAGAATTGTTTGAGCGCCGCATTGGTCGCCATCCGCGCGTGCAGTTGTCGAGCTCGGCCGTGTCAGATACGGGCGCGGAATCAGCGTCTTTGTTCACGTCCTCAGTGTCGACCGGGATCAGCACTCTGTCGGCATTTCACGACTCCCATATACCCACGGCTGCCGTAAAGGTGGTGACCCTAGCCGAGGACCTGCGCAGCAGGCGAATCGCCCGGGTCGACTTCCTGAAGATTGATATCGAGGGCTTCGACTTCTTTGCACTTAAGGGCTTCGACTGGAACTATGCACCACGGTTCGTTCTCTTCGAGTTCGAAGACCGCAAGACAACAGCCCTGGGGTACTCCTTGGCGGATAGCAGCGAGTTCATGATTGCTCACGGCTATCACCTCGTCTACTCCGTCTGGGAGCCGATCGTGGAATATGGGCGACGCCATTTCTGGCGGGGTCTCTCGAGCACAATACCGGCTGATGCCGATAAATGCTGGGGCAATGTGCTGGCATTTTACGATGAAGCTGACGCGCTGCGCTGCACAAGTACATTTGGCCGTCGCCTGGTATGACGACGTCACAACAACAGCCGGACGCCATTCCAACGGTAGACCGTCGCTGATGGGCTAAATGCTGCGGTCAACCCGTTGGGTCGGTCAAGCCAGCTTCCTGGGGCCGGACGAGCGGAGCGGCCAGCCCGATCAACACTAGTCTGCGTCGGCACGCTTGCGCCGCTTCCCTGACGACTCCGCAACATCAACATTAGTTACCAACAAATCAGAAACGCTCGAGCGATCTTGCGTGGCCGGCCCAGTAAGTTCGCGAGGTTGCTGGCGACGGGCCGCGTCCTCGCCGTAATACCCGTATCCGTATCCGTAGGAGGCGCTTCCGCGCGTGGGCACCATTGTGAAGACTGCACCCAATACCGGAGCACCCACACTTTCAAGGCTTTCAACAGCGTGGATGAGCTGCTCACGTCGGGTGTGCCCGTAACGCGCCATGATCAATACGCCGTCTGCGCCAGCCGCCAGTATTGCAGCGTCAGTGACCGCTAACAGGGGCGTTGAGTCGACTACTACATAGTCGAACTGCGCACGAAGCTCGCTCAACAGCTTTTTAGCCGATAAAGACGCAAGCAATTCGCTAGGGTTCGGAGGAACCGGTCCGGACGTGAGAACCGTCAGGTTCGGAAATCGTGTTTTCTGAAGTGCCTCGGATAGAGATGCGCTGCCACTAAGCACTGTACTGAAACCAACCGCACCAACCAGATCGAGATACTTATGCAGCATGGGACGACGCATATCTCCGTCGACAAGGACAACGTTATGCTCAGCCTCTGCAAGCGAAAGTGCAATATTGATAGCCGTTGTCGACTTGCCCTCGTGGGGCATGGAGCTAGTAACCGAGATTACGCGTGGTGGATTGTCAACCGCTAGAAACTGCAAGTTCGTTCGCAGCTTTCGAAACCCTTCAGCAATTGCGGAATTGTCCCCGTCAAAGAAAATAGCTGCTTGCCTGCGCCGTTCTTTGTCGAGCGGAATGCTGCCGACTATGCCGGCGCCCGTCAGCTGTTCAAGCGTCTCGCGACTTTTCACAGTGTTATCTAGAAGATCGCGAATAAGGGCCAATCCGACACCGAGCACTACGCCCAAGACGAGGCCCATGCCGATGTTTCGCGCTGTTTTTGGTACCACGGCATGGTCAGGAATCGTCGCCCTCTGTTCGACAACCACGCGTGCGTCCGGCCTCGCGCCATTCTCCGGAGTCTCCAGTTCTCGAACCATCGCGACGAACTCATCAGAGAGGGTATTGGCAATATCACGCGCGCGGACAGGTGACTTGTCGAGCACGTCCACATTGATCAGCACCGTGTCCGCCTTCGCGCTCGCCTTCACATTGGCTTGCAGATCTTTGGCGCTTGCGTCAAGGCCTAGCTTGTCTATCGTGCGTTGAGCGAGTGTCTCGCCTTCGATCAATTCGGCATAGGAAACCACGCGCTCCTGAGAGAACCGATTCCCCTGATATACATCAGACAATGACGATCCAGCACTGGTCGAGACGAAGAGCCGCGTAGACGCTTGATACAGCGGAGTGGTTAGTAGAGAGATGATAACTGCAGCTAGCAGCGACCCAATGATGGTTACGCACACCGTAATCCAACGAGTCCGCATTAATTTCACGAGATCTTGCAGATTCAATTTAGAACCTCCAGAGCTATCTGCGAGGCCATCCAGCCCCTGTCAACTTGCTTACCCCGCAGTCGCGGTAACGGTCTTTTACGAAGGATGACGGAACCCCACTGCTCCGATAATTGCAGAACACTCCAAGCGCGCACAGGTAGTCCACGCAAATCTCAGTCCTTGCACTCCGGCACCTTTATTTCGGGAACCACGGTATTAACAAGCGGCTGGCTTGGTGCTCGGGGTTTACCTGGCGCGGTAGGCTCGGACAGCTGAAAGCTGATGTCCGCCGCTTGGCCGGGAGGGATGATTACCTGAACCTCGAAAACAGGATGTCCCCGCTCGGTATTCAATATCGCCGGAACTCGTTCGCCATTCAGTATTGCGGCCGACAACTTCGCGTCTTTTGTTGCCAAGAGGCGAACGGATGTGATGTTGGCGCCCTTGGGAACTTGGATAGGTAGGTCAGGAGACAGACCTGCTTCACCGGCCACGTATTCTGGCAGCGGCTCGCTCGGCGCCGCGTTAGTCAATTTCACCGTGACAGTAGAGGCGCGCGTGTCACCCTTGCAAACATCCGCCGCGTACTCGATCTCCGTTTTCAGGTAATAGTCGAGCTTGTTACCGCCGAGATTGTTGAAGACTACTGCGGCGTAGGGTGCAGAATCGTCCGGTACAACATGAGCGAGCGGCGTCTCCTCAAGTAGCTTCTGTTCCTTGGGCTCGGCGCTCCATACAGCTATACGCCGCTCTGAAGTCGCCTTGCCTAGTGCGTCTAACAGCTGCCGAGGCGATTTTACCGGTCCTGTAATTTTGTTGACGACGGCATTCGCGATATCTTGCAAATATTGCTTGCGCGCCAACTGGTCCTCGGGAAATCGAATGTATGCAGTTGACTCTGTCAGTTCGACGACGTTTTCTTTTGATATGGCCTCACCGTCGGGCATGGTCACCGGACCAACCGCACCCAGTATGTAACTAAGTGCAACCGGATCGATGGCAATTACTCCGTCGACGTTCGTGCCAGTCTGCACCTCCCACATCGACTTCCATATCTGAGCAGTGTATGGAAAGTGGGGACTCAAGTTACTATTGCGAAAGTCCGTGAATGGGTTCGCATAAGCATACTGCTGGTCAAATTCAGGCCCTAAGTCGACGGGGGCGATTGCATCCGCAAGATCTATGTTTGAGCCTAGGGTGTCTACTGAGGGCCTGCCTTTATCGAAACGGAGAATTCCAAATCCGCCCAGCAGACCGCCAGTTCCACGCGCTTCGGCGTTCGTTTGGAAGCCCATGAAGTATGTTCGCGGGCCATCTGCGCCCATCATCGGCGGGACCAAGCGCGCCGCCAAGGCGGTGTTCTCCAATATCGAAGTCAGATCTGCGATTTGGCCTTGCAGCTGGGTCCGAGCCTGACCGATCGTCGACAAGTAGTGCGGATCTTGGATCGCGCTGGCTTCGGCGTTGAGCCGCGTCGCCTTCTCCGCCAAGGTGCTGAGCTGAGCCTCCTGGCTGCGCAGCAGGTCGACATCGACGCGCCCGTCGCGGTAGAGCCGGTCAGGAGAGATCGTCACGCCGACATCGGCCGCCGGCTGCAACACATTCGCCGCCAGACCGGACACCACATCGGTGATCTGCTGGCCCGTCTTGAACGGGCTTCCCAACCACGGAACGGCGGCGACGATGTTCCACGCCAGCGAGTGTGTGGCATCGCGTGCCGCCTTAGCGCTGTCGGTAGCATCGCGGGCCGACGCCGCTGCAGCCTTCGTATCTGCTTCTAACAGAGATTCTTTGGCGTCCTGAGCGCTGCCTCGCGCGTGCTCGAGATTCGACTTCGCCTGGAAAGCGCCCACGGCGACCCAGCAGCCCAACCCGACAATCAACAGGACCACGACAGTCGATGCGATGATGAACCCGCGACTGCGAACCAGCGCCGACAGCCGACGACCATCGTCGTCGTCGCTTCCTTCCTCGGCGTTCAGATCTCGATCATTTTGACGTCGCGAAAACAATCCCACTCAGATGATCCTGACAATAGATGAGGCCTGCACGTCTGACGACGTGCAGGCCTCAGCACGACAGATTCGGTGCAATATCCGCTCTTCTAACAGGAACCCTGCGTGATCGTCCCGTACGGGCCAACGCCGACGGAATTGCCGGCGAGGCACACGTCGAGCTTGAAGCCTCGGGAGATCTCCTCCATCTTGCGCAGTCGCTCGGCGCGAGCCGCGGCGATCCGCCCGAAGAAGGTGTCCGGGTGGGCCGCCGCGTAGGCCTCGAGGCGGGTAGCTCTTATGTTCTGCAACCTCGCGCTCTGGTCCAGCACAATGCTGATCAGTTGCAACGACGTGGCGGTCACGATGTAGACGGGTCCCTTCGGCTGCGCCGGCAGATCGGCGAAGCTCGGCGCGGCCGGAAGCTGGATGGCCGGCGCTGCATTCGCGGCGACCGGAGCAAACGCGGCGCCGACCGCAAGAGCGGCAGCAGCGGCAGTCACCTGGAATTTGGTAGCAACGGTGGTCATGTCCCCCCACACTTTCGATCGTGAATAGTTGCTGGAAGCATCGCACGCTCCCTAGGGCCTGTCAAACGAAACGGCACGAATTTTTGAAGATCCTCGGCAACGTCATAAACCTACTGTTACCAGCAGATCAACAGCGCAAAGCTATGACGGGATCGACGGCGAAACGGCCATCGAAGCACTGATGGAAACGAGGCCAGTCGCCGCCCCGGCGAGAGTTTGCTGGAGCTTCTGCGACGGTCCCTTTGCCGAGCAAGCGATCCCAGTGGCCCGAATCGCGATCTTGGCCAGAATCGAGGCAAATTTCCCAAAACTGGGACGTCCGATCACTGAGACGCGGGCCGTCCGACCGATTCTTAAGGGACTACTAAGGGCCGGGCGCGACGCCCGAGTGACACGCCGTTAGCATCAGGAACATGACCAGCGTGACTGAGCCTGCCGCCGAGCACGAGATCGACATCCACACCACCGCGGGGAAGCTCGCCGATCTGCGCAAGCGCGCCGAGGAGGCACTGCACCCGGTTGGCGAAGAAGCTGTGGAGAGGGTGCACGCCAAGGGCAAGCTCACCGCCCGCGAGCGCATCCTCGCCCTGTTGGACGAGGATTCCTTCGTCGAACTCGACGCGCTGGCCAAGCACCGCAGTAAGAACTTCGGCCTGGAGAAGAACCGCCCCACCGGCGACGGCGTCGTCACCGGCTACGGCACCATCGACGGGCGCGATGTCTGCATCTTCAGCCAGGACGCCACCGTGTTCGGCGGCAGCCTCGGCGAGGTCTACGGCGAGAAGATCGTCAAAGTCCAGGAGCTGGCCATCAAGACCGGTCGCCCGCTGATCGGCATCAACGACGGTGCCGGCGCCCGCATCCAGGAGGGCGTGGTCTCCCTCGGCCTCTACAGCCGGATCTTCCACAACAACATCAAGGCCTCCGGCGTCATCCCGCAGATCTCGCTGATCATGGGTGCCGCGGCCGGCGGGCACGTCTACTCCCCCGCCCTGACCGACTTCGTCATCATGGTCGACCAGACCAGCCAGATGTTCATCACCGGACCTGACGTCATCAAGACCGTCACCGGTGAGGACGTCACCATGGAGGAGCTCGGCGGCGCCCACACCCACATGGCCAAGTCCGGCACCGTGCACTACGTCGCCTCCGGCGAGCAGGACGCCCTCGACTACGTGCGGGACCTGCTGTCCTACCTGCCGCCCAACAACTACGCCGAGCCGCCGCGCTACCCCGCCCCGCAACCGGGACCGATCGAGGAAAGCCTCACCGACGAGGACCTCGAACTCGACACGCTGATCCCGGATTCGCCGAACCAGCCGTACGACATGCACGAGGTCATCACCCGCATCCTCGACGACGACGAGTTCCTCGAGATCCAGGCCGGTTACGCGCAGAACATCATTGTCGGCTTCGGCCGTGTCGACGGCCGCCCAGTCGGCATCGTGGCCAACCAGCCCACCCAGTTCGCCGGCTGCCTGGACATCAACGCCTCCGAGAAGGCGGCCCGGTTCGTGCGGACCTGCGACTGCTTCAACATCCCGATCGTGATGCTCGTCGATGTCCCGGGTTTCCTGCCGGGTACCGACCAGGAGTACAACGGCATCATCCGCCGCGGCGCCAAGCTGCTCTACGCCTACGGTGAAGCCACCGTCGCCAAGGTCACCGTCATCACCCGCAAGGCCTACGGCGGCGCCTACTGCGTGATGGGGTCCAAGGACATGGGCTGCGACGTCAACGTCGCCTGGCCGACCGCGCAGATCGCCGTGATGGGCGCCTCCGGTGCGGTCGGGTTCGTCTACCGCAAGGAACTCAAGGAGGCCGCCAAGAACGGCGAAGACGTTGACGCGCTGCGTCTGCAGCTGCAACAGCAGTACGAGGATACCCTGGTCAACCCCTACATCGCGGCCGAGCGGGGCTACGTTGACGCGGTGATCCCGCCGTCGCACACCCGCGGCTACATCGGCACGGCGCTGCGGCTGCTGGAGCGCAAGGTCGTCCAGACTCCGCCGAAGAAGCACGGCAACATCCCGCTCTGACCGATTCGCTTGCCAGACAAGGAGTTCAGCTGTGGACCATGATGCCGACATCGTCGAGGTCTCCGACCCGCGAGACATGACGATCGACGACCCGCCCCAGCCCGACCCCCACTTCCAGGTGGTCAAGGGCAATCCCTCCACCGAGGAGATCGCCGCGCTCGTGACCGTGCTTGCCGGGGCCGGCGGCGCCGGCAACGCCGAACCAGGCCCGCAGGAACTCAACCCCTGGGGCCACCCGGTCGACAAGCTGCGTTATGACGTCACCAGTTGGCAGCGCGTCACCCTTCTGGAACGGATGCACATGCGGCGATGACCCGGGTTGTCCTCGGATCCGCCTCAGCCGGCCGACTGCGCGTGCTGCGGCAGGCCGGCATTGATCCACTGGTAGTGGTTTCCGATGTCGATGAGGATGCGCTAATCGCGTCGCTCGAGCCGGAGACGCCGCCCGAGGCGGTCGTGCTGAAGCTCGCGAACGCGAAGGCCCTCAGCGTCGCGGCGCAGTTGCCGCGTGACATCGCGTCCGACTGCCTCGTGTTGGGCTGCGATTCGATGCTTTATCTGGACGGCTCGCTGCGCGGCAAGCCTGGCAGCGTGGAGGCCGCGCTTGACCAATGGCTCTCGATGGCCGGTTCGACCGGGCATCTGCTCACCGGACATGCACTTCTTCGTCTCGCCGAGGGAGTGATCACGCATACCGCCGGCGAAACGGGTAGTACGACCGTGCATTTCGGTAAGCCCTCGGAGAAGGAACTCGGTGCCTACCTTCAGACGAGCGAACCCGTGCAGGTGGCGGGTGCGTTCACACTCGACGGCTTCGGCGGATGGTTCATCGACCGTATCGACGGCGATCCGTCCAACGTCATCGGCGTCAGCCTGCCGCTGGTTCGACGACTCATCGACACGGCCGGGATGTCAGTTGCCGAACTCTGGAAGGTGAGCTAGCAGTCCTCGTTGAGACGCCTAAGCGAAAAGATAACCCGTTTGGTCTTCTGCGAGATCACTCGTTCTCGACTTGGTGACGTCGCACAGACCGCCCAATTCGTGTAGTTGTAGACCACCTGATTCACGTTCCGCGGCACGAACCTGAGGTCGAGTTCCACGTCGCCGGTCACACTGCGGACGTCCTTGATCGCGGTCTCCAGAACCTCGCCGCGCACGTCGGGCATGACCCATTCGTCCTGGGCAGCAGCCGGTCCGGCGAGCCCCACCGACGCCACTACCATGGCCGACGCCATCGCCGCTGCAACCATTTGCTTCCGCATGAACGAACCCCTCCGGTCTTTTTCGGATCGCATAGGACCCTAGTCGATTAACGGCCATCGCGCGCGCAGACGTGGCGTGTCGGAGTAGCTGCGGTCATCTCGCGATCTCCTCTGCCACCGCCTCGGCCGCCGGCCGCATCGACAATCCCGCCTGCCGCGCCGTCACGTGGGCCCAGCCCCGCGCCTCCAGCTTGGCCCGGGCGTCCTCGTCCCGGCACAGCGCCCGTAGTAATGCCGCCAGCTCCGCGTGGTCCGTCGGGTCGAAGTAGTCCGTCCCCCCTCCGCATGTCTCCCGGAGCGCCGGTATATCGGACGCGATCACCGCGGTGTGCGACGCCATCGCCTCGATCGGCGGCAAGCCGGCACCCTCGTGCAGCGATGGCATCACCAGCAGATCGGCCCCGGCAACCAGCGACCGCAGCACGGGGAAGTCCAACCGCCCCATCACCTCGACCCGCTCCCCCAGCCCGGCCGCCAGCGCCGGGACCCGCTCGTCGCCACCGCGCAGCGCCTCGCCGCTTCCCGCGATCACCAGCTTGTGTGGCACATCGCCGGTGACGTCCCCGAACGCCTCCAACAGCAGCGGAAGATTCTTGTGCCACTTCGCATTCCCGACATACAGCACATACGGCGCCGGCACCGGGGACAAGCCGGGATCCACCGGCGCGAACCACTCCTCGTCCACCGGGATCGGCGTCACCATCACCCGCGCACCCGGCGACATCGCCATCACCGTCGCCCTCGTGGCCTCCGACGGCGTGAAGATCAGCGTCGCCAACCGACCGTCCAACCGGAACATCGTGCGCGCGTACGCCCGCCGTGCCGCGCTCTGCCCGCTGACCTCCCGCGGCCGCACGTGCATCGTGTCGTGCACCGTCACGAACAGCCGAGTCTCTCGATGGCGCAGCATCGCCAGCGGGAACGGATAGTGCGGCACCCAGAACCCGCGCGGCCGCACCGCGCTCAGCGCGTGCGCCCACACCCGCTGTTCGGCGCCGGTGTACATCACCGCCGGCTCGGCCGGGATCACAGTGGTGTCCTGGCTGACGTCGGGCACCGCGTGCTGGTTGGCGAGCACGGCCAGCGACAGTCCGCGCTCAGCGAACGTCTGCTCCAGGCTCGGCACCAGCGTCGCGATGTACGTCCCGATGCCGCTCTGCCGGATGTGTCGCGCGTCGAACAGCAGATCAACCCGCCGGTCGGTCAAGTCAACCGGCCTTCCAACTGCGGCAGGAAATCAGGATTGGCCCACATCCGCTCGAGTGTCTCGTCCAACTCCCACTTCGGCGCCCACCCGAACAGTTCGCCGATCCGCGAGATGTCGGCGCCCAGATACGGCCGGTCGACCGCGCGCATCCGGCTCGGGTCCTGCCGCACCTCGAAGTCCAGCCCGAGCACCGACTTCATCCGGTTGACGATGTCGTCGACCGAATACTGCTGCCCACTGCCGAGATTGACGATCTCGTACCCACCCGGCTCGGGGGCGGCACCGAGGGCGGCCGCGGCGAAACCCCCCGCCGCGTCCTGCACGTCGATGTAGTCCCGTTTCGGCCAGGTGTTGCCGAGGTTGATGGCGTCGGGTTTGTCGCGCAGCTGCGCGACGATCGCCGGCAGCAGATGCGGGTTGGTCTCCCCGGGACCGATCACGTTGAACAGCCGCACGATCACCCCGGCGATTCCGCGGCTCTCGGCGAACATCCGGACGTAGTCCTCGCCTTGGTCCTTGGTGACGCCGTAGATGTCGACCGGCGCGACCGTGGATTCGAGTTCGCGGTGCGGCGCCTCGTCCGGCTGGTACACCGCCCCGCTGCTGGCGAACACGAAGCGCGTTCCGGACGGTAGCGCCGACAGCAGGTTGACCGTGCCGGTCACGTTGGTGGCGACGGCGTTCGCCGGGTCGGCGTCGCACTCGGGGATGTAGTGGATGGCCGCCAGGTGCACCACCACGTCCGGGGCGAACTTCTCCACCACCGCCGCCGTCGCCGCGGCGTCCCGGATGTCGACGCGCTCGAACGCGAACCCGTCCAGATCGCCGGCGAGCCAGTCGGGGGTGCCGTAGCGCAGCAGATCGGCGACCAGCACCTCGGCGCTGCCGCGCAGCGTCTGCACCAGCTCCTTGCCGACGAAACCCGCTCCGCCCGTGACCATGACCTTCATCGCGCCTTACTCCCCTCGACCGTGCGTTCGGCGTGCTTCTCGAGCTTCTCCGCGATGTGCGACCAGTCCAGATTGGCCGCGCCGGCCAGACCCGCCCACGAATACCCGTCCCAGCCTGCCTGCACGGCCAGCAGTGCATCGGCGAAGTTCTCCGGCTCGGTGCCGCATATGACGCCGGCGCCGTACTGCTTGACCACGTCCTTGGCGCCGTTCTCGGAGAAGTCGGCCGTCACCACCGGCAGGCCGCTGGCCATCGCTTCGGCGATCACCCGCGGGAAACCTTCGCGCCGGCTCGGCATGCCCAGCACCGAGGACGTCGACAGCAGTCCGATCTTCTGCGCCTCATCCACCGACCCCAGAACCCGCACGCGCGCCCCAGCGGGGCTGCGGCGGGCATAAGCCTCAACGTCAGCGCGCGACGGTCCATCTCCGGCGATCACCAGGTCTCCGACGAAGCCGCGCTCGGCGGCCAGCGCGAACCCGTCGATCAGCAGCGGCAGGTTCTTGTGCGGCGCCAGGCGCCCCACGTACAACGCGCCGGAGCGCTCGTCACCCGGAGCCACCCGATACCGCGCCGCCTCGATGCCGCTGGGCAGCACCCCGCACTCCCGCCCCGACTGGCGCGTGATCACCGCCGCAACCGCCTCGCTGACCGCGAAATTGGAACCCACCAGCTTGGGGAACTGCGCCTGCAGGGTGCGCAGCAGAGGGTCTTCCCGAATCTCGCACCAGTGCAACGCACTTCGTGGTCGGACTTTGCCAGGAAGCGCCAGCACGTGCATCAGCGGCCACTCGTTGAGCAGGTAGAAGTCATGCCCGCCCCGTGCCACGACACGACGGATCTGTGCGCTGTATCTGGAGATATCCGACCAGTTTCGCCGCAGGGCTTTGATCCGGGGCGCCTTGTACCGGCCGGAGTTCGCTTTGCGGTGCACGGTGACACCGTTGACCACCTCGAGATCGGGCAGGCCGGCGACATGGCCGATGCAGTACACGTCGACGGTGTGGCCGCGCCGGACCATCGCCTCCCCCAGCTCCTGGAAGAAGACCTCCTGGCCGCCGACACTCGGCGCGTACAACTCCGTCAAGAACGCGAACCGCATGCCGGCAACCCCCTGACCGTGGCTCGGCAACCCAGGATGCCATCACCAGCTCTGCCGCAAACCGAGGTGACGTGCGACGGAAGCCATGCTAGTAGCAGAGGTCAGTTCACGACGTTCGTTTGCCGGTCGATTACCGGAATCGCCGGTGCACCTGGATTACGCTTCCGGCCATGGGGCCTGAGACGCCGAGTCCGCGCATCGGCGTCGCCGTCACCACGGTGGGCCGCTGGGAACCGTTGCGCGCCCTGCTCGGTGACCTCGCCGCCCAGACCCGGCCGCCGACCGCCGTGGCGATCGCCCACCACGATCCCGCCGACGCCCCCGGACTCGACGCGCTCGTCGACTCGTTCTCCGACACGTTGACCATCCGCACGGTGCTCAGCGCCCGCGGTATCTCCCACGGCCGCAACGCCGCCGCCGCGGCGCTCGGCGACGACGTCGACTGGTTGTGGTTCCCCAACGACACCAGTCGCGTCGACGCCGATTTCCTCGAGCGCGTCGCGCGGCACTGCGCTGCGCCGGCGACGGTGTGCGCGGGCCGGCTCGTCGACCGGGAGGGGCCGCGCAATCCGCTGCCCCCACCCGGAACCCCGTTGACCAAACGCAGCGCCTGGGGCGCGATCGAACCGGCCACGGTCTTCCGCCGCGACGCCTTCACGGCGGTCGGCGGGTTCGACCCGCACCGGGGGTCCGGCGCCGACACCCCGTGGCAATCTGCCGAGGGCCCCGATCTGCTGCTGCGCATGGCAGCCCGGGACGGCTTCACCATCGTGTGGGCGGACGACCTCGTGGTGCGCGCCCAGACCGAGTTCGCCCATCTGCCGCCCGACGAACGGCGCCGCAAGCTCCGCAACTACGGCCGCGGCGCCGGAAACGTCCTGCGCACATGGCATTACCCGCTGTGGTACAAGGCCGCCCACCTGGTGGCCGCAGCACTGATGCCGCTGCGCAACCCGGCGAAGTTCGGCCCCCGCGACGCGCTTGCGCTGCTGATCGGCCGCGCCGAGGGACTGGCGGGCAGGCCCTTCACCCGGGAAGCCGACACCCGTGCGATCCTGCGCTAGCCGACTTCTGCTGTGCCTTTTGATGATCGCGAGCTCGGTCACCGCCTGCCAGTCGCCGGGCTCGGCCGTCCCCATCGGGATGACGGTGCACTACCGCGGCGCCGATGCGTCGTCGCTCGACGACCAGTTCGACGCGATGGCGGCGATGGGGATCACCTGGGTGCGTGTCGACGTCGACTGGTCGGTGATCGAACCCGTTCAGAATCAACTGAACTGGACACCTACCGATCAACTCGTCGACCGCGCGCTGGCCCACCGGATGCGGGTGCTGCTCGTGCTCGCCTACAGCCCGTCCTGGACCACAGGCACGGCCGGCGCCAACCGCGCGCGGCCCGACGACCCGGCCGCGTTCGCGAACTTCACCCGCGTCGCCGCGCAGCGTTATGCCGCGCGCGGTGTGCATCACTGGGAGATCTGGAACGAACCCAACACCGGCAAGTTCTGGCCGCCGGCCCCCGATGTCGCCGAGTACGGCCGGCTGTTCCGCGGAGCCTCCGCCGCGGTCCGCGAGGTCGACCCGCGCGCCACCGTGCTGATCGGTGGGCTGTCCCCCACCTACGGCGAGCCCAGCCCCGACGTCGATCCCGCCACCTACCTCGGCCGGCTCTACGACGATGGAGCCGCTCAGATGGCCGATGGAATCGCCGTGCACCCGTACACCTTTCCGTCCCTACCGACCGACCGGACCCAGCGCACCACCGGCGGCTTGCCTGACCTGCCCGCCCTGCACGCGCTGATGACCGAGCGCGGCGACGGCGCCAAGAAGGTGTGGATCACCGAGTACGGCGCGCCGACCGGAACGGGCCCGAGCGCGGTCTCCGAACCCGACCAGGCGGCGACGCTGCTGCAGGCCCGCCGGCAGGTCCACGCCTGGGACTGGGCCGGGCCGTTGATCTACTACGAACTGGTCGACGGCGGAACCGATCCCGCCGAGATCGAGGACAACTTCGGCGTGCTGCGCACCGACAACAGCCTCAAACTCGCCGCGGTCGCGCTGATCGACACCGCGGCCGGTGTGATGGGCGCCGGCTAGAGTTTCAAGATCCTGCGCACCGCGGGTCTGCGGTGCTCGGGAGCCCGCTCCACCAGCCGGTTCATCAGCCCAGAGTCCACCATCGACGTCACCGACAACGCGCGCAGCGCAAGGAGGTAGACGACGATCGCGGCCGGAATGGACGCCACCAAGGAGACCGACCCGCCCCACTGCACGGTGATCAGGTACGCGACCGCGGCTTGCGCCAGTGCGGCCACGGTGAGCGCGGCGAGCACACGGTACGGCGGCCGGAATGCCAGACGCCTTGTGACGTACCAGGTTTCGACGAGAACGACCAGCACCTGCGCGATACCGCGGGACCAGGCGGCGCCCATCAGCCCGTACCGCGGGATCAGCAGGAAGCCCAGCACGACGGTGATCGCCAGCCCGGCGGCGTTCGAGATCACCAGCAGGCCGGTCTTGCCCGTGCTGTAGAGCAGGTACAGGGTGGTGACGCCGAGGCTGCTGATGGCCGCGGCGACCAGCAGCACCGAGGCCGCCGGCACCGCGTCGGCGAACTCGGCGCCGAACAGCGCGGGAATCAGCACCGGCGCCACAGCGGCCAGCCCCAGGCACAGCGGCACGATCACCATCGCGATCAACGCCGTCGTCGTCCGGTACAGCCGCAGCATGTGCTCCTCGGCGCCCATGCCGTGCTGCTCGCTGAACCGTGGCAGCAGAGCCGAAAGCAGCAGCGGCGGAAGCTGGACCGCCATCTCGGCCACCGTCACCGCAGCCGCGAACAATCCGACGGCGGTGAGGCCCGTGTAGTGCTCGAGGAACACCACCTGGGTGCGGCCGAACACCAGGCTTCCGATGACGCCCACCGCCCAGCTGCCCAACGCGAACTTCACGACCTCGCGCCGCAGCCCCGACCCGACGCGTGGTTTCTTGCGAAGCAGCCGGAACACCCGGCTCGCCGGCAGGAGGTTGGCGGCGATGTAGCCGGCGAGCGCCCCGGGTATCCCGAACAGCCACGCGCCCAGCGCCATCGTCGACACCTTCAGCAGTGCCGAGACGGCCGACAGTTTGGCCACTTCGCCGAAGTGCTGTTCGCCGCGCAGATAGAACAGGTAGAGATCGCCGAGCCTCCACGACACGAACCAGATCGCGGCGACGGTGATGACCACCTCGGGTGAGGTACCCGACAGTGCCCCTTGGCCGGGCCCACACAGGTAGCCGACCAGCACCACGCCGACGACGGTCATCGCGGTCATCGAGAACCGCGTGGTCGCGCCAATCAGCCCCTCGGCCTCGTCATCGCGGCCCTCGGCGCGCAGGTTCGGGATGAACCGCTGCTGCACCACGTCGATCCCGACCGCGGCAATGGTCGCCGCGACCGTCACGCACCACACGACGTAGGCGAACGCACCCAGCCGCTCCGGGCCCAGCAGCCGCGCGACGATGGCGTTGCCGACGAACCCCGCCAGCGCGACCGCCGCACCGGACGCGAAGCCCAGCAACGTGTTCCGGGCGAAGCTGGGAGACATCAGGCCGCCCGCCGGCGACGCAGCCGCAGCAGCGACTTGGCCGCGCTGGCCCACGCCAGCGCGCCGGGCCGGCCGTACCGCACCCCAGCCCCGATCGACGTCAGGACGCCGCGCAGCGATCCCGCCCCCAGCGCCGACCCGACCGCCGAGGTCAACATGTAATCACCCCGCACCCTGGCCGTTTCGCCGGCGAGTTCGCGCCGCCCCCAGTCGATGTACTCCGCGCTGCGGTCCACCCCCGCCCGCGACACCGACGCCGCCGTCCACACGATGTCGACCAGAGGGTCGGGCAGCTGGATGATCGGCAGCTCCGGGAAGGCCCGCCGCACCTCCATCAGCCACGTCGGGTCGTCGTGGATC
Source organism: Mycolicibacterium psychrotolerans (assembly GCF_010729305.1). Classification (NCBI taxonomy): domain Bacteria; kingdom Bacillati; phylum Actinomycetota; class Actinomycetes; order Mycobacteriales; family Mycobacteriaceae; genus Mycobacterium; species Mycolicibacterium psychrotolerans. Next base: position 5,168,614 of record NZ_AP022574.1, read on the forward strand.
GACCCCTCGGCCACCGACATCGGCACCGTCTGCACCACATGCCGGGGGAACACGAGCGTCGAGGTCTGCACCATGTTGAACGCCTGCCGCTCCCGCATCTCGAACAGATACGGGGCGACCGCTTCGTGCGGACCGATGAGTGTGCGCGGCCCGATGACGGGTTCGCCGCCCTCGAGCAGGCGGCGGAAGCGGCACGACATGACCCACTCGTCGCCCGGCGGAGCGGCCGCCAGCTGCCGCTCGAGCTTCTCGGGCAGCCACACGTCGTCGTCGTCGAGCAGCGCGATCACGGTGCCCGAGGCCGTCTCGATGCCGAGGTGCTTGGCCCGGCTCGGACCCACCCGCCCCGGCGTGGTGATCACCCGGACGGCGGCGGACTGGGGCAGGTCCGGCTCCCCCGGCGCGTCGACGACGACGATGACCTCGAGTGGCGGAAGAGTCTGTGCCAGAGCGGATTCCACCGCGCGCCGCAGACTGGGGCGGACGATCGTCGGGATCACCACGCTGACCGCATGTTCAGCCGTCATGCCGGCGCCTGCGCGACCGGTCTGCTGTACCGGGACAGGATCAGCATCGCGAAGATCATGCCGCTGATCGGGAAGAGTTGCAGGTTCGGCAGCACAGCCCACACCGCCTCGGTGGACGCGGCGACGAAAAAAGCACCCAGGTAACCGAACAACGCGATCTGCTGGTTCACGGCCGGCAATGAACGGGCGGCCAGGATCGCGAGCACGATCACCGGCGCCAGCACCGCCACCCCGATCACCCCGGACTTCACCAGCGTGTCGATGATCAGATTGTGGCCGGTGCCCACGAACGCCCACGCGGCGTCGTTGGCGTTCGACCGCGCATCGATGAGGAACCAGTTGACCCCTAAGCCGACCAGTGGGGAGCGCTGCCACGCGGCGAGGCTCGCCACCCATATCGCGGCCCGCTCGGTGAACGCTTGCGGATCCCAGGGCAGGAAGGGCATGACGGCCATCGTCGTCGCGGTGACGCCGGCGAACACCGTTCCGGCGAACCGCACGTTGACCATCGACCGGATACGGCAGGCCGACCACCACAGCAGCACCAGCGCGGTCGCGATCACCGCGGTCCGCGACGCCGACGCGAGGACCGTGCTGAACAGGACGGCGCCGCAGAACAGCTGCCATCGCCGCCCGGGGATCAACGGCACCAGCGAAAACGCCACCGCGCAATACATTCCGAGCACGTTGCCGTGCCCGAACGGGCCGGCCAGCTCCCAGCCGCCGATGATGGCCTTCTCCGAGACGATGTTGTACATCATGTACTCCGGCGCGATCAGCCCGCCGATCAACGAGTACACCCCGATGCCGGTGACCAGGATCGGCAGCCATTTCAGCGCGTCGATCGAGGCCCCGGTCTTCCACAGCGCGACGACGAACAGATTCGCCAGCAGGATCTTCGGAAAGTCAGCGGTCGGCGGCAGCGACGGGCTGAGGACGTAGGGCATGTCGACGGCGAGCAGCAGGATCAGCAGGCCGGTGATGGCGCGGTCCGGACGGCCGCGGGTCAGCAGCACCACGGCCGACGTGTAGGCCAGTAGCACCGCCGATCCGGCCAGGCGGGCGAGGTGGGCCAGCGGCACCTCCGAGGAGCCCGCCGAATCCTCCAGCGGCGGCAGGTCCGGCGAATGCTTGACGATGACGTAGTTGATCGCCTCGGGAACGACGACGAGGGCGATCGCCAGGATGATCAACCATGCCAGCGCGTGCCGTTCCAGACGCGGGAAGCGCACCCCGGCGTTCGGAGCCAGGCCCGTCGGGGCCGGCGCGAACACGGTGTAGCGCATGACCTCGCCCGGTTATCTCTGGTGCGCGCCGAGGCGCTGCGCGCGCCCGCCCCGGGCGGCCTTGCCGGCGGGTGCCATCACGACTGCCCCGACCAGTGGCGCACCCGCCCTCTTCAACGTGGCGACGGTGGCCGCGAGCTGCTTGCGGGCGCTGTGTCCGTACCGCACGACGAGCAACACGCCCTGCACCGAGGCGCTGAGGATCGTTGCGTCCTTGACCGTCAGGGGCGGCGAATCGAGCACGACGTAGTCGAAGTGACTGCTCAACGCCTCGAGGAGATTTCGCAACCTCTGAGTGCCGAGGATCTCCGCGGGGTTGGCCGGGACCTCCCCGGCGGCGAGCGCCGAGACGCCCGCGTACCGCGTCTGCTGCAGCGCCGCGGACAGCTCCACGCCGCCGGCCAGGACGGTGGACACGCCCGCCTCTCCCGGGAGGTCCAGGCACGACGCGACCCGGGGCCGGCGCAGGTCGGTGTCGACGACGACCACCGAGTGATCGGCCTCGGCCAGCGCGAGGGCGAGGTTGACCGCGGTGGTGGTCCGTCCGTCGCCGGCCACCGAACTTGCGACCAGCAGCACCCGGGGCCCGGGCTCGACTTCCAGCGACTGCAGGTTGGTCCGCAACTCGCGGAAGGCGTCGGCGACCGTCGCGTCGTCACGCCCGAAGGCGAGCACCGGTCCGTCGCCGTGGCCGGCCTCGACCGGGATGTCGCCGACCACGCCGACGCCCGTGGCGCTCTCCACCATCTCCGGCCGCCTGACCGTCGGGTCCAGACGGTCCCGGACCAGCGCGGCGAGCACACCCAGCAGCAGCCCGACCACGGCCGCGACACCCACCGTGCGCGCCTTCTTCGGCGACACCGGATCCTCGGGGACGCCGGCGCGCTGCTGGACGACGATCTGCGCGTTCGGCCGGGCGCCCAGATCCGGGGTCTCCAGCGCGGCGGCCATGACGACGAACTCGTCGGACAGCGTGTTGGCGATGTCGCGGGCCCGCGTCGGCGACGAGTCCTGCACCGTGACGTCGATCAGCACGGTGTCCGTCGGGGCGACGGCGGTGACCTCGGCCTGCAACTCGGCGGCGGTCATGTCGAGGCCGAGTTTGTCGATCGTGCGCTGCGCCAGCAGGGCGCCCTGCAGGAGCTCGGTGTAGGACAGCACGCGACGCTGGGCGAACAGCCCGCCGTCGTTGGTCTGCGTGTTGGTGCCGTCAGAAGTGGTCGACACGAACAACCGCGTCGTTGCCTGATATTGCGGCGCGGCGAGCAACAGATAAGCGACCGCGCCGAGCACGGCGATGGCCAAAACACCGCAAATGATTTTCCAGCGGGTCCGCAGAATCCGCGTGAAGTCCTGGAACGTCAATGGCGACCTTTCAACGCAGCGACCTTTTCCCTGTGCGCACCCTCACGCGTCACCCGAGCACACCGGTGCGCTCACGCTATCTCAGTTCCCCTGCCTCCGACGGTGATACGCCGGACCCACTCGACCCCGAATTCATCGGAGAACAGTGACGTAACGGCCGATCGATATCCCGTCCACCCTGCTGGTACGCCGGTATAGTCCTACCACTGTTGCCATTCCGGAGCTCGATTGCGGGAAAGTAGAAACGCGTGCGACGACGATCGACTTCCTCCACTGCGGCGCAATTGTCGCTGTGCGTCACCGCTTTCGTCGAGGTGCTGGAAACAATCGACACCGACGGAGATCGATGATGGCCCGTCGGCCGCTGCGGGCAATCCTGCTGTCGGTGGCAATGTTCCTCACCCCAGCAATAGCGTCTGCACCGGTGATCGCCGTGGGACATGCCCAACCCAGCAACGCCGCTGACCAAGCCGCCGCAGTCACGCTGGCGTGGCGGACGCTCGGGGTGAACGACAGCCTCTACCTTGGTCCGGACAGTCCCACCAGCGTCACCGTGCCCGGCCCCGCCGGGCTGACGGCCTCGCGCCTGCAGGGGACCATCCAAGCGCCGACGAACGTCGACTCCGGTTTCCTCGAGATCACCGACGCCAACGGGACATTGCTCACCAGCATCCCGCTCCCGCCGGCAGCCACCGCGCCGCCGCAGACTCCCCTCGACGTGGACATCTCCGCCGCGCCGGCCCGATCCTCGTCGGTCACGCTGACCTTCACACTTCGTGCCACCGACAATCGCGACGGCTTCTGCGGACCTCTCCAGCAGCTCGCCCTCAGCGGCCTGTCAACGATTTTCACCGGCGTCGAAGCGCCCGCCAACACCGTCGCCACCTTCTTCCCCCCGGTGCTCGAGCGGGTCAGCATCTACACCCCCACCGATGCAGGCACCGCCGAACAACAGTCGGTGCTGTCGCTGGTCTCGACGTTGACGCGGCTGTACAACTCGCAGCCGTTGGCCGTCGACGTCGTCACCCAACCCCGCGGCGCGACGCCGCCGCCCGCCGGGCAGTTCGCCCGCACCGTCGTCGTCGAGGCCGGCGGCCGGGCCGGTCTGACCGTGGAGGCTCCCGGAAGCCCGGACGCCCGCCTGCGGGTGAGCGGCAACGGCGACGAACTGACCACGCAGGTCGGTCTGCTCGTCAACCAGCTGCAGACGCTCGTGCAGACACCATCGGCTCGCATCGATCAGGCCGGCGCCACCCCCACCCTCAGCGGCGACACCTTCACGTTCGATCAGCTCAAGATGGCCGGCAAGACAGACGTTCTGCGCACCGGCACCGTCACCGTGCGGGTGGACCGCTCGGCATTGGGCATCGGCCGCGTCGACGCGGTGAGCGTGCACCTGCTCGCCGACTACACACCGGTGCCGACCGACGACGCGGCCAGCATCGTCATCCGGTCCAACGACCGGGTGCTGTACCGGGCCGCGCTCAACGACAGTGGCCGCCTCGACGCGACGTTCAACGTGCAGGGCAAGGCGCTGACGCAGTACCTCGGTCTCGACATGGCGCTGACCTACACCCCCCACCAGACCTGCGGACCGCTGATCGCCCCCATCACCTTCCAGGTCGATCCGACGTCGACGCTGACGTTGCGGCGCGGCGGCACACCGACGGGCGGATTCTCCTCTCTTCCTTCGGAATTCAGCCCCAGCTTCATGGTCGCGATGGACGGCAGCAGCCCCGGCCAGCTGGTCTACGCCGCCCGCATCATCAACGCCATCGCGCGGCTGACCAGTCAGCAGCTGACACCCCAGGTGGTCGACGTGCGGACCGCGGCCGATTCGCGCTCGGGTGCGCTGATCGTCGCGAGGTCCGCCGCCATCGCCGACACCACCCTCGATCCGCCCGTCGGCGGCGACGCCGCGACCGTCGACATCGGCCTGCCGACCGAGCTGCGCGCCGACATCGCCGACGGTCTCGGGTCCGTGCAGGCCTTCGCCGACTCAGCCCGCGGACGCACCGTCGTGCTGATCACCACCACCGACGACTGGCGGTTGGTCGACCCGCTGCTCGACTACATCGACCGTCAGCAGGGCGGGTGGTCGGCGCTCAGCGGTGACGTGCTCGCCGCCGGGGCGGCAGGCGTCCCGACGAACGTCTCGGTGCGGGCGGGAGACGTCCAGGCCGCTGCCGAAGCTCCGGCCGCGGTTGCGCAGAAGTCGTGGGTCCCACTCGCGGTCGCGGCGGCCGCGATCCTGGCCGTCGTCCTGGTCGCGGCGGTGCTGCTGTCGCGGCGGCGCGCCACGGCCGCGAAGAAGTAGACCTCCTTCCTGAACGCGGGCGTGACTCAGATCACTGTGCGTTGCCGTAGAACCACGTGTGGGTAATCAGCGATCATCTGACGGGGCTGCATTATGTGCATCGGGGGGATGTCATGGTTACTGCGCTGGATCGTTTTCGTGAATCGTCGTTGCGTCGTCGTCGGCGTGCGGAACGAGCAAACTATCGTCTGGACATTCAAGGGTTGCGAACGCTGGCCGTTCTGGCCGTGTTCGCCACCCACCTCATCGGCTGGCCGCGCGGTGGTTTCGTCGGCATCGACGTCTTCTTCGTGATCTCCGGGTTCTTCGTCACCGACATGCTGCTGCGCGCCGCCGGACCCACCGGGGCGGTGTCGCCGGGCCGTTTCTGGCTCGACCGCGCCCGCCGCATCCTGCCCACCGCGCTCGCCGTGCTGATCGCCACGTACGTCGCGTCGGTGTTCCTGCTGCCCGACCGTGTCCATGACATCGGCGTCGACGCCCTGTTCTCATTGGTCTTCCTCGCCAACTGGCGCTTCGCCGCCCCCGGCATCGAGCCGGGTTCCCCGCTGCTGCACTACTGGCCGTTGTCCATCGAGGAGCAGTTCTACCTCGTGTGGCCGCTGCTCGTCCTCGCGATCACCGCGCTCGTCGTCCGCCGCGCCTGGAGCCGGGGGCGCTGGGTCGGCCTGGTCGCGGCCACCAGCGGCGTACTCACCGCCGCATCGCTGGGCTGGGCCACCTACCAGACCGCGTTCTCTCCGCATGGGGCGTTCTTCGACACCGCCGCCCGTGCCTGGGAACTCGGCGTCGGCGCACTGCTCGCCACCGCGGTCGGCGTCTTCACCCACACGCCAGTCTGGATGCGCCCGTTGCTGTCCTGGGCCGGGGTCGCGCTCATCACGGCAAGCCTGGTCCTCATCTCCCCCGACTCCGGCGGCTTCCCCGTCCCGTGGGCACTGCTGCCGGTCGCCGGCACCGCGCTCGTCATCGCCGCCGGCATCGGCAGCGAACCGATGTTCCAGCCTTTACTACGCAACCAGGCCGCCACCTACCTCGGCGACCTGTCCTACGCCCTCTATCTGGTGCACTGGCCCGTGATCGTCCTTCTCGGCACCGTGATGGACACCAGCGTCTACTTCTACGCCGGCGCGCTGGCCCTGTCCTTCGGCCTGGCGATCGCCTGCCACCACTTCCTGGAAAACCCACTGCGACACGGAAGTTGGAGCGCGGTCCGGCAAGCCCGCGAGGACATGAGACACGGCTTGTTCCATGTGGAGCGATCCACCAAGGTCGCCGCCGTCGCCGCACTGATTCTGATCACGCTGTCCGTCATCACCTTCGCCGCACGCCCCGACCGCTACCAGCAGACCCACCCCGCCGCGCCGTGCTGCGGCCACATTGAGTAACGACCTGGCCAGCCTACTGAAACGACTGGCCGACAACACATCCGGCAGCTACGCCGACTAGCGACGTCCACGTCACCCGAAACACGTTCCGGCGCGCAGGATCTTGGCCCGGTACATCGCGGCGTCCGCGTCGCGCAGAATGTCCTCGACGTTGCGCTGGTCCTCTGCCGACAGCTCGGTGACTCCGATGCTGACGCTGACCCTGCGAAGCCTGCTAGCGACATAGATCGGTTCCGCGAACTCGCCGTGCATGCGCGCGGCGAGGGCTTCCAGCGCCGGGCGGTCCAAGAACCCGTACAGCAACACCACGAATTCGTCGCCGCTGAGGCGGCCGACGAAATCGCCGTCGCGCACGCTGTTGCGCAGTCGTCGCGCGGTTTCCCGGAGCGCCCTGTCGCCGGCATGATGCCCCAGATCGTCGTTGATCGCCTTGAGATTGTCGAGATCGACGAACAGCACCGCCGCCAGGGGCTGGACACCCGTCGTCGCGGCCCTCGCGAGCCTCGCCTCGATCTGGGCGCGGTTAGGTAACCCTGTCAGCGGATCGTGGTGGGCCTGATAGGCGAGGTGGGCTCTGGCGTTGTGCTCGGCGGTGATGTCGGCGAACGAAACGAGCAGGGCGGAGTTTTCCGCGTCATCCGGGTCCAGCAGACCGCAGTTGACCGACAGCCACGCTTGTGTGCCGTCCGCCCTTTCGACGCCGACGACCATGTTCTCCAGCGGGGCGTTGGCGAACATCAGCTTGACGGAGCCCAGTTCGTTGTCGCCGATCTTGACGCCTCGGCGATTGAAGACGGGGAATGTGAGCGCGCCAGTTTCGTAGTCGGCAACCAGATCGTCTGTGCCCAAACGCAGTATTCGACGGGCCGCCGGGTTGATCGATTGGGGTTTCCCGTGACGGTCGAGGACGACGACTCCGTCATGCAAGGACCGCACGACGGACTCGAAGTGAATCTCCGCTCGCCGCTGCGCTGTGTAATCCGAACACAGCACCACGTAACCGTCGCCCATCGCCGTGACCGACAGCCGGACGTTGACCGCAGAGCCGTCCGCCGCGCGGTGCGTGGCGAGCACGACCCCGCCGCCGGCGACGATGCCGGCCAGGTCGACGTCGCCGTCGACGGCTTCGGTGAGCGGCAAGCCGAGAGCGCGCTCGACCGGGCGGCGGTAGACCGCCGCCGCGGCCGCATTCCAGCTGGTGACGGTGCCGTCTGCCGTCGTGGCGATGATCGCGTCACTGACATGGTTCACCAACGCCGCCTGGTAGCGCAGCGTTGCCTCGGCAGCCTTCTGCGCGGTCAGGTCGCGGAAGATGACCTGGTAGGCGGGTTCGCCGTCCCAGGTGGTCAACACCGATACCGCCTCGACCTCCAGCGGGCTGCCGTCGAGGCGACGCAGGATGGCTTCGGAGGCCGGCGAGCTGTCACCTTCGCGGGACAGCGCGAGGATCCGTGTCAGCATCGAATCGATCCAGTGGGGCTGAACGAAATCGGTGATCGGACGCCCCACCAATTGCTCGGCGCTGTGTGCGCCGAAACCCCGGACGCCCGCGGGATTGACGTAGACCACCCGACCATCGGAATGCACGCACATCGGGTCAGGGCTGAGATCGACAAGCCGACGGTAACGCTCCTCCGCCGTATCGACGTGGCGTCCGGAGTTGCCCCCTGTGCTCGATTCCGGCGTTGTACTCACCCTCCCCGTGACAAATGATTTGCTGCCCAATCATATTCAGCAAATCTGACACTTCACTGCCACAAACGCCCTGACCACAGTATGGGCGCGACCTGGCGTTCGGGCTAGTGATTCCCTGCTATTTGGGTGTTAATCGAGCGAGAGGCCCGCGGGGGCAACGCGACGACGAAGGGACATCACATGACTACAGCGCACATGGGCATCGCGGGAATCGGGGCTGTCACCGGCTACGGCTGGGGGAAGGACACGTTGTGGAACGGGCTGGCGAGTGGGAAACCGGCCGCGACGCTGTATCCGGGTTTCGGGCCCGGCGAGAACGACGACGCCTGGCTGGCCCGGATCCGCGACGAGGGCGACCCCCGCGACGGTCTGAGCCGCTTCGGCCAGGCGCTGCGCGCCGCGGCACGCGAAGCCATCACCGACGCCCGCCGACGCGGTTGGACACCCGGACCGCGGGTGGGCCTGCTGCACGCGGTCGTGATCGCCGAGGTCGAGGGCTGGCGCAACTTCTATCTGAAGGACCACGCCAACCGGCGCGTCCGCGACTACCTGACGTTGATGCCGTCCACCCCGGTGTCGATGTTGATGCGGGAGTACGGGTTTCACGGCCCGGCGATGAACGTCTCGGCGATGTGCGCGTCGGGGAACGCCGCGCTCATCACCGCCAAGATGTGGCTGGACACAGGCATGGTCGACGACGTCGTGTTCGTCTCCACCGACCTGTCCCTGACCCCGGAGAACGTCGAGCACTTCGTCCGGCTCGGCGTCGGTGTCGTCGACACCGATCCGCTGGATGCGTGCCGTCCGTTCCAGCAGGGCAGTCGTGGGTTCCCGGCCGGCGAGGCCGCCGTGGGCTTCGTGCTGTCCCGACGAAGCGACGCGCCCTACGTGCACGTGCTCGGCGGGGCGATGACCCACGACGCCTTCCACCTCACCTCGGTGGACCCGTCCCGGACCGAGGTGGACCGCTGCGTGGTGGACGCGCTGGCGTCCTCGGGCGTCGACGCGAGGGATATCGCGTACTTGAACGCGCACGGACCCGGTACCCAGCAGTGCGACACCGTCGAGGCGGCGGTCCTCGACGAGGTCCTCGGCGGCACGCCCCACATCTATTCGGTCAAGCCGCTGACGGGGCACTGCCAGGGCGCCGCGGCCGCCGTGGAGGTCGCCGCGGCGGCGCTGGGCTACGGCCAGAAGCAGGTGCCCGCCCCGCCGACCGTCGCCCCGGGCCATCCCCGACTGCTGGACGGACTGACGCCGATGCGGCCGGGGCTGACCCTGAAGACCTCGTTGGGCATGGGAGGGCACAACGCGGCCGTCGTCCTCGCCCCTGTTGCGTGAGGATGCCTCAGGCGCTCGCCGGTAGGCTGACTCCCGTGCCGCTACCGCCTGATCCCAGTCCTGCTCTGCAGTCCTACGCCCACCCCGAACGGCTGGTCACGGCCGACTGGCTGTCGGGCAACCTCGGCCGGCCGGGCCTGGCCATCGTCGAGTCCGACGAGGACGTGCTGCTCTACGACACCGGCCACATCCCCGGCGCGGTGAAGATCGACTGGCACACCGACCTCAACGACCCGAACGTGCGCGACTACATCACCGGCGAGCAGTTCGCCGACCTGATGAACCGGAAGGGCATCTCCCGCGACGACACCGTGGTCATCTACGGCGACAAGAGCAACTGGTGGGCGGCCTACGCGCTGTGGGTGTTCACGCTGTTCGGCCACCCCGATGTGCGCCTGCTCGACGGCGGCCGCTCGCTGTGGATCAACGACGGCCGCGACACCACGCTCGACGTGCCGAGCAAGCAGACCACCGGCTACCCCGTCGTCGAACGCAACGACGCCCCGATCCGCGCGTTCAAGGACGACGTCCTCGCGGCGCTGGGTAAGGAGCCGCTGATCGACGTCCGCTCCCCGCAGGAGTACACCGGCGAGCGCACCCACATGCCGGACTACCCCGAAGAGGGCGCGCTGCGCGGCGGCCACATCCCGACCGCGGTGTCCGTGCCGTGGGCCAAGGCCGCGCAGGACAACGGAAAGTTCCGCAGCCGCGTCGAACTCGACGAGCTGTACGGCTTCCTCGAGCCCGACAAGAACACCATCGCGTACTGCCGCATCGGGGAACGGTCCAGCCACACCTGGTTCGTGCTGACCTATCTGCTCGGCCGCGAGAACGTGCGCAACTACGACGGCTCGTGGACCGAGTGGGGCAACGCGGTGCGGGTTCCCGTCGCTGTCGGGGAAGAGCCGGGCGAGGCGCCGTGAGTATGCCCGCGGCGTTGGCCGAGGTGGTCTCCGACTTTCAGGACGTCGAAGGCCAAGACAAGCTGGCGATGCTGCTGGAGTTCGCCAACGAGTTACCCGCATTGCCGTCGACCCTGGAGGAGGCGGCGATGGAACCGGTACCCGAGTGCCAGTCCCCGCTGTTCCTGTACGTCGACGCCGGCGACCGCTCGAACGTGCGGCTGTACTTCAGCGCACCGGCCGAGGCCCCGACCACCCGCGGGTTCGCCGCGATCCTGGCGGCCGGCCTGGACAGGCAGTCGGCTGAGGACATCCTCGCCGTGCCCGACGACTTCTACACCTCGCTCGGGCTGGGCGCGCTCATCAGCCCGCTACGGCTGCGCGGCATGTCGGCGATGCTGACCCGGATCAAGCGGCGGCTTCGGGGCTGAGCACGGCCCCGCGAGGTCGGTGAGCTCCTCGCCATCCACGCCGGCCGAAATCACGCCGAGCGGTGTGTGCTTTGCCGGAACAGCATCCCGTGAACCATGAATCCCAGTGAGCCGTCGCGCTCCCGATGTGACACCAAAAGTGCTATGGCTCAGATAATTTGAGGCGATCCAGTGGACTGCAGATGAGCCGAGGAGCCGTGCTGGGCTGCGCTGAAATCCGTTAGCCATTGGCCGGCTGCGCGGGCGTTCGCTCATTGTGGCGTCAGGCTCTGATGTTTGCCTGACGTAGACATGAACCGCAGCGGGCCGTGCCCAGCTCACCACGGTGGTCGCTGGACTTCTGTACGCCGGTACGGCGACGGCGGTCGGTGTCGCTGTGGTCGATCTGTTCGTCGTGGGCGCTAGCGGCGTGGTAGCGACGATCGACAGGCCTCTGGGATAGCCCGGATGTTTGGGATCTACCGCTGGTGAGGCCCGATACCCGACGCGGGCGATTGTAAGGGCGTCCGCGCCGGGCGGGGCATTGCGATGGTGAGGTTCCCCGCGGAGCTCACTCGTGATCGCCGGAGTCGGTGCCATTGCTGGTCGACTGCGCGCCGGTGCTGCGACCGTTGGTCGGTTGATCCGATGCGGTGGGTGGCCGCTGCGCCCAGGCCGATCGCAGTAACTCCCTGGGCCTCAGCGCCTCCGCCACACGGCGAACCGGCTGGAGCGGTTTGACTCGCGGCTCAACCGCACCGCTTTCCGCCAGACGAATCCGGGCGTTGCGGGAACCCCCAGGCGAGACTGCATCGTGGAGTGCCGCGTCTTCCACGTCGTCCTGATCATTCTGTAGGGCGACATGATTCGTCGTGGGAAGTTCGAAAGCACGGGAGGAACTCGGACCGGCCTGTGGGATGTCACCGAAAAGTCGCGCCGACTGAACCGCTCCCTGGGCGACGGCCTCAGCGTCTGAGACCCAGCGCGTCGGCGGCGGGACGAGCCGGAACGGCACCGGCTCGGACGGGAACGAACCAGGGACTGTCGAATCGGGCCGCTGGTAACCGGTTTCGATGATCGCTCGCAGGAACGGGTCAAGTGCGGTCACCGTCTGCGGGCTGACGCCTAACTGCAACAGCGGCATCGTGAGCGGCAGTTGACCAACCGGTGCCGGAATCAGCTTGTCGGTCACCAATCCGTCGGCGCTCGTCGTCACGATCGCAGTGGGGTCATCCGGATCGACTTCCCTGTAATAGCCGGAGTGCAGGAACACGAATCCGAGAGCAGCATTGGCGTCCGCGGCGAGATTGAGAACGAAATCCGGGGAGTCTGAGATGCCGTCGTACATCTTCGAGATCTGCAGCACCTTCGTCCTTTCGGGTGTGGCGCCTTCGCCGAACGTCACCCCGACCATGGGCACGTAGACCCCCGGTGGCAGCCGCGTCAAGATTCCGCCGCTGTTGCGGCGCGGGCTGCTGGCCAACACGAACTCGATGTTGTCCGTCGAAAAGTCCGGATCGCTTTCGAGTTCGGCCAGCGCACTCGAGACCGTGCCGGCGCCCTGCGAATACCCGACGACATAGATGGCTCCGGTTGGATCGTCGGCTCGAGCTTGACGCACAGCCCTCACGATCTTGGCAGCCGCATCCGCCTCCGACTCGTCATACGTGGGGTCGGCCAGCCCGGTCGCCAGCCCGAGGCTGCGGGGATAGTCGACGAAGACAGGAACCGTACCGTCGCCGACATAGCGGCCTTGGAAGCTGTCGGCCATGCGGAGAAACGGCTCACCGTCTTCGGCACCGACGATGGGTTTGGTGCCGTCGACGAAGATGCTCGCCGACAGCAGATGCACCGGCAGCGGCGAAGGGGCGACTGTATGGCCGATTCCCAAGAACACGGCAGCCTCCATCGCTAACCCTGTGGTCACGAAAGGTCCCCACCTCTTCATGCTTGCGGTTTGCACATCCACCCCCAACTAGTTCGCCGATAACCTCTTCAGCGAACGACTACCCAGGCTGCCAAAGCGCGAATCACCACCGGTCAAACTTCTCCACGTCCGCTGCTCAGTGCGCATATGGCCTCCCATTCCACGCAATCTCGATAGTCCCCATCAACAATCCGTCGACCACATCCAAGCAATATTGACACCGTTGCTGAATTGATCCCGCCTCGCCGTGCCCGACGACTTCTACACCTCTCTCGGGGTTGGGCGCCCTGATCAGCCCGCTGCGGCTGCGCGGGATGTCGGTGATGCTGACCCGGATCAAGCGCCGGCCCCAGGGCTGAGCCCGTCTCGTAATCGCACGCGGTTGTTGCGATCAAGAACTATTCTTGACGCCTCAGCCTGAGGGAGTGTGCGGTGACATCGGGTGCATCGTCGACCGGCAAGCAGCCGCAGAGTCAGACCGCTGACGAGCCACGTTATTTCTCCGAGGCCGACAATGTGCGGGGGATGACGCGGCTGACGGATGTCATTCAACAGTTGTCGCTGGCGCGCACGATGCACGAGGTGCAGCGAGCGGTCGCCGCGACCGCCCGGGAGGTCATCGGCTGCGACGGGGCCACGTTCGTCCTCCGTGACCACGGCATGTGCTTCTATGCCGATGAAGATTCGATCGCGCCGCTGTGGAAGGGCAGACGCTTCCCGATGGAAGCTTGCGTCAGCGGATGGGTCATGCTGCACAAGCAGCCCGCGGTGATTCCCGACATCTACCGCGACGAGCGCATTCCCGGCGATGCGTACCGTCCGACCTTCGTCAAGAGTTTGGTCATGGTCCCCATCCGTCGACAGGAGCCCATCGGCGCCATCGGGTGTTACTGGGCTCAGCAGCGCCAGCCCGCGGAGCACGAGGTGGCACTCTTGCAGGCACTTGCCGACGTGACCTCGGTGGCGGTGGAAAGCGTCCAGCTGCATGCTGTACTGGAGCAGAAGGTCGGCGACCGGTCCGATGTGCTCGACCGTCCGATGCAGTCCGGCGCGGCCCCGGCCGGCGTCGACACCACCTTCGCGGCGGCGTTCGCGAACGCACCGATCGGCATGGCGGTCATCGGCCTGGACGGAAGTTTCCAGCAAGTCAACCGGGAGTTCTGCCGCATCACCGGCTACAGCGCAGAGGCCTTGACGCAGTTGACGTTTCAGGACATCACCCATGCGGATGATCTCGACATCGACCTGGCCGAGGCGTCGCGTCTGCTGGCCGGGGAAATCGCCAGCTATCAGATGGACAAGCGGTACTACTCCAGAGACGGACACGTCGTGTGGGTCCGGCTCTCCGTCTTCCTGGTGCACGACGACGCAGGTGAGCCCTTGTCGTTCATCTCCCACATCGAAGACATCTCGGCGCGCCGGCGCGATGAGGAACTGCTGCGACGGCAGGCAACGCTCGACGCCCTCACCGGTGTCTACAACCGCAGCAGGTTCGACGAGGAGCTCCGCAGATACGCCGCGGTCGCCGCTCGGCACTCGACCGCCGACGAGGCGGCCGTGTTCATGATCGACCTCGACGGACTCAAGCAGATCAACGATCAGCGCGGCCACACCGCCGGCGACGCCTATCTCAAGACCGTGGCCGACGTCATCAGTCGCCGGTTACGCCTGTCTGATGTCGTCGGCCGAATCGGCGGCGACGAGTTCGCCGTGTTGCTGCCCCACACCACGGTGGCGCAGGCACAACAACTGGCCCAGACGTTGGTGGAGCAAGTCGAGACGCTGTCCCCGGGCGGCATCTGCATCGGTATCGCGACGATCACTCCAGACACCATCGACGGCGCACTCGAGCGGGCCGACCGGGCGATGTACCGCGCCAAACGGCACGGCGGAAGCCATTGGTGCGGCCCCGATGCCGACCCCGCAGAATCATCGACCGCGGGCCGAGCCGCCGGGTAGCAAGGGGGCCCTGTCAGCTCGGGTGGCTCAGTGCGTCATGAATTCGCACGGTCTTCGCCGAATCCCATTCCGGCGGATCCAGAATGTCCACCCAGAGTTGCGCGGCATCAGGTCCGAACGCGTGGCCGTATCCGTAAGGCACCTCGGCTGAGAAGATCATGTCCAACGTCACCTGCCAAAAGGTGACAATCGGTAGCCATCGCAGTCTGGAATCGACATCGGGACCGAGAGGCTCACGCAACCAATCCGGCCGCCGCAGCAGTAGATCGAAAGACCACCAGGTGATGGGATCGCTGGCGTGCTGCCAGTACACGACGCGGGGAAACTCCCACTGTCTGGCGAGTTTCACGTCTTCGGGTCGTGACGCGAACCGTATGTGGCGGCCCTCCTCAACGATCGGCAGCCGCTCCCAAGACCGCGGATCCCGGTCGGCGGTGATCTCCGCCCACGGCTGCGCGAAATTCGGCGTGCCCACGAAGAGCGCGCCGTCGGTCCGGCTGACGATATCGGCCCCGGAAGCGAATGCGGCCTGGCCGCCGAACGATCCCAGACTCTCCCCGAACACCACGAGCTTTGGGCGTCGGTCTGGTTCTCGGTCCGCCCAGGCCCGGTACACAGCGTCAAACAAGGCTCGCCCGGCCGCTTTTGGCGTATCACGGTCGGCGATGAAGGACAGTGCGCTGGGCAGAAAGGAGTACTGCATCGACGCGATAGCGGTATCGCCGGCGTTCACGTACTCGAATGCCGCAGCGACGTTGGGATTCACCCAACCGCGCCCGGTGGTCGTCACCACGGCCAGGACCGACCGCTCGAAAGCCTGCGTTCGATTCAGCTCTGAGACCACTCGATCGGCGACACCTTCCACCGTGTCCGCGGATTCGCGTCCGGCATACACCCGGATCGGAGTCAACGCAGGCGAACCCGTGACGGCGCTGATCTGCGTTGCGGTCGGACCGCCCGCGACGAACGTGCGGCCCTCACGGCCCAGACTGTCCCAGTCTTCTCTCGAGGCCGGCGAGCCGGAGCGTTGGCCGGCTTGAGGCCGATGGACGCCCTGGGCGGTGCTGTGGTCGGCGGCCTCAGCTGACCGTTCTGCCACCCCGAGCAGCCCACGGTGCAGCGCACCATCGAGAGCCAGAACGATGACCAACCCAGCTACGCCGACGGCAATGAGCCTGGCCATGGGTGTCGGTACGACACCATTGATGATGGCGGTCAGTCGGCGGACCGCCCATCGGACGGCTCGTGTCGCGGCCAGCAGCGCCGCCGCGACGGTCACGGCGATCAGCAGCACCCCGATGTAGAACGAACACTCCGCAGGCGGTAACCCGACCAACTCTCGCAGATTCTGTTGCCACCGCGAACCCAATACCAGGAAGAGCGGAACAAGCACCGCGCCCAAGGCCGCCACAACACCCCAGCCGATGGTCCGCACTCGGGAGGGGACGACCGAACGGATGCCGCACCACCGCACCACCGCGGCCACGCCACATCCGATCCCGTAACCGATGGCCACGCTGATACCCGTTGCCACGCCTTGCAGATACCAAGGCCGCGGCAACAACGATGGAGTCATCGACCAGACGAAGAACAGCAGCGCGACGAGCAATCCCACCGGATGCAGCGTCTGCCCGACGGCCACCATGCGCGATTGCCTGACGGCGTCCACGTCCGGTCCACCCTTCTGCTCGATCGGCTACGGAAGAACGTAGTGGACGTGGCGGACGTGCCGCGTGGTCACGCAGCCACCAAGTACAGCGAGTTTGAATGACGGCTCAGATACTCTCTCGCAACACCGTTCGAGGTGCACACGCAACTGAAGCGCCCGATTTCGTCGACGAGGCGATCACCGTTTCGTATAATCAAGATCGATTTTTCGGGTGGCGGCTCCGTTTAAGGCGAAGCGGGTCCTCTATCAGGCGGTTTCATCGATCGAGCAGCCGGTCTCGCCGCCGCGACAACGTGCTACACCCCCGGTGACGCATACACGACGTGAGTCCTGCGACCGATCGATCCGGCCTGGGCTGACCCCGTGTGTCACCGACCGAGATCTGAGGATCCGACGATGACCCCTGCCGACTCGCCATCGACACCGCCCCGGGCGAACGACTTCGCCGACGTCACCGACATGTTCCGCACGTTGCGCACGCTGCCTATCGACTCACCGGAGTACGCCCGCCAGCGGGACCGGATCATCACCCGCTGCCTCCCTCTCGCCGACCGCATCGCCAAGCGCTTTGCCCGCAGGGGCGAGCCCTTCGACGATCTGCAGCAGATCGCGCGCATGGGGCTTCTGCACTCCGTCAACCGTTTCGACCCGGACAACGGCGCTGACTTTTTGGCCTTCGCGATCCCGACGATGATGGGCGAGGTCCGCCGCTACTTCCGCGACCACACCTGGACGATGCGCGTGCCGCGCAGGCTCAAAGATCTTCACGTACGCATCGGGGCGGTGACACCCCCTTTGACCCAATCACTGGGCCGCACACCGACCGCCACCGATCTTGCAGCCGCGCTCGACGTGTCGCGGGAAGAGGTCGTCGAGTGTCTGGTCGCCGCCAATGCCTACAGCCTCAGGTCCATCGACGCGCCCCTGAGCGACCACGACAAGGCCCGACCCGCACTCACCGACACGCTCGGTGCACAGGACGCCCAGTTGGACACGATCAACGATCGCGAAAGCCTACGGCCACTCTTGGCGACACTCAGCGAACGGGAAAGCGCGGTCCTCAACCTCCGGTTCTTCGCGGGCATGACCCAGTCGCAGATCGCCGACCAGATGGGAATGTCGCAGATGCACGTTTCCCGCATCCTCGCCAAGACTCTTCGAAGACTCCGCGAGGGGGCGCTCGACGAGCGCAGCGGCCGAGTGCACATTCACCCCGCTGATCGGTCCAGGACGACACGATCACAGGAATCCGCCGCCGCCCGAGGAAGCCGCGGCGTGCATGCCGCTGAACACTTCGGTGCCGGATCACACGGCGGGACCGCGCAGCACACCGCTCACAGCGGTGAGCAGCTGTGACGCCGTTGCCATCGGTAGCTATCGGTCTCTGTCGGCACCTGTGCGGCCAGCTCGGGCATTTCAGCAGCCTGCCGCTTCTGAGTTAATATCGGCGGCGACAATTGGGAGCTGGTTGGTTTGGGTGCGCCGTTCGACGCAACGCGCGACCCTACGCCTCCAGGTACAGATGTGCCGAGGCTCTCCGATGACGAGAATCGGACATCGAGACGAGGCCGCGCAGTGAGCGAACGACTAGCCGACAACCCCGCTGATCCGGCAACAGTCTTCACCGGCTTGGCACAGGTGGTGTACCACGGGACAGATCTGGCGGAGGTGTACACCGCGCTCTGCATCTCGGCCACCCTGATGGTGCCGGGCTGTCATCACGCCAGTGTCATGGTGCGCGGAGCCAAGAACTTCCGAACGGTGGCCGCGAGCGATCAGTGGGCCCGAGAGGTCGACGAATTGGAGCGCGCGACGGGAGAGGGCCCCTGCCTGGACGCCATCGTCGAAGAGGCGCCACAGTTCGAGCAGGATCTCCGCAATCCGCAACGCTGGCACGCCCTTGCCCGGGAGGTCGTGGCGCAGACTCCCGTCCGCGCCATGATGGGATTCCCCTTCGTCATCGACGGTGAAAAGACCGGCGCCCTCAACATTTTCAGCGATACCCCCGACGGATTCTCTGCAGAGGCGGTCGAGCGGGCAGTCGTCCTGGCCTCGTTCGCTACCATCGCCGCCACCGCTGCTGTGCGGGGCGAAGACGCCGCCGCATTGCGCGCCGGCCTGCTGAGCAACCGCGAGATCGGCAAGGCGATCGGCATGCTGATGGCACTCCGGAACGTCTCCGATGACGAGGCGTTCAACCTCTTGCGCCACGTTTCGCAGCACATGAACATCAAGATGGCCGAGGTGGCGCGCCAGGTGGTCGCGAGTCGGGGGAACCTCGCCTGACAAACCCTCGGTTCCTCACTTGGTCGAGCCCCCGACGCCTCTTCGCGACCAATTCTGCCTCGCCGGCCGCCCTGGCCGCACTGGTACCGACCAGGTGTCCCGACGACGACGCGCTGCTCGCGTTCAGCGTTGACCGGGGATAGCCCGTACAGAACAGCAGTCACTCCGGTAACGTTCGGCGCTCGGGGGACGACGCACTCTGCACACACACCTATCAAGGGGGGCACGTTGACCATGTCGATGACCAAGCGATCGGCGCTGACGCTCGTCGCACTGGCCGCAGCCATGACTGCGGGCGCCCTGAGCTTCGGCAGCGCACTGGCCAAAGCCGACGACATGAAGCCCAGCCCTTGGGTGACGAGCCCCGGCGCGGGCGAGGTGCGCCGCGATGCCACGCAGGGTGAGGTGCGCGACGGTTACATCCTCGCCCCCGCCGGCGGCGAGGTCCGCCAGTCCCCGGTCGCGACGCCGGGCACCACGGCCGGGGCGTACAAGGGTGTGCGCGTCGGCCCCGGCATCGGCGGCTGGTAGACGTCTTACCGTTGCCCGGAACGCTGCCCGACCGGGCGGTCCTGCGCGTACGCTCCCGCCATGCAGAAGCTGCTCCAGTCCCTGAGTGAAGCCGACTTCCAGGTCATCCGCGCGACCGAACCGCGGCAGATGGCCGACCTGGACGAGGACGACCTGCTGGAGCTACACGCTCGCGTGCGCCGCGCCCGCAACAAGCACGTCGGCAAGTATCGGCGTGCCGGAGCGGTGAAGGTGGGCACCAAGGGATCGCGGGCAGCGGCCAAAGAAGCCAACGACCGCAACGCCATTCGCGCCGAAGTGTTCGAAGACGCGCTGAGCCGGGTGAGCAGACAACTCGCCCAGGTCGCACGCCGCAGTGCCGTCGAACTCAAAGCCGAACGCCTCGCCCGCGCTCAACAGACGCCGGCACCGAGCAGCCCGACACCGCGTGAGCGCGGCAAAGTCAGGGCGAGCAGAGCGCCCCGCACTGACGACACACGCGACAACCCCGGGCGCAAGAAACGCGAGGCGGGTACGAAGGCGGCGGGCGCGCGACGACAAGTCAAGCGCGACCGTCGGTCCTGACCCGCGGCCAGCGCTTCAGCGCACCGCGTCTCCGGTCTCGGCGTCGAACAGATACGTCCGCTCCGGCGGCACCAGCAGCCCGACCGGCGTGCCGGCCTCCAGCGCCGTACCGGGCGGCGCCTGCACGATCACCCGTGTCGGATCCGGTGGGTCCACCAACGCCGTCACCAGCACGTGGCTGCCCAGCGGTTCCACGAAATCCACCCGGGCCGGGACCGCGCCGTCGGCCTGCGCGCCGCCCAGCTGCAGATGCTCCGGCCGCACCCCGACCGTGATCGGTCCGTCCGGGCACGGCACGGCGCTCAGCTCCGCCCCGCCGAGATGCAATGCGCCCGTACCCACGACGCCCGGCAGCAGGTTCATCGGCGGGCTGCCCATGAACGCCGCGACGAACGGGTTGGCCGGCCGATGGTAGACGTCGTCGGTGCTGCCGATCTGCTGCACCTCACCGCCTGCCATCACGCACAGCCGATCCCCCAGCGTCATCGCCTCCACCTGATCGTGGGTGACGTACACCGACGTGACCGGCACCTCGCGGTGCAACCGCTTCAAGTCGCCGCGAACCTGGTTGCGCAACTTGGCATCCAGATTCGACAGCGGCTCATCGAGCAGGAAGGCCTGTGGCTCGCGCACCAGCGCCCGGCCCATCGCGACGCGCTGGCGCTGCCCGCCGGAGAGCTAACCGGGCTTGCGATCCAGTAGCTCCCCGATCTGCAGCAGCTCGGCCGTCTCCCGCACGCGGCGCTCGATCTCCGCGCGCGGCGTCTTGCGCTGTTTCAGCCCGTACGCGAGGTTGCGGTACACCGTCATGTGCGGATACAGCGCGTAGCTCTGGAACACCATCGCGATGTCGCGCTGCCCTGGCCACCAGCGTGTTGACCACCTGCCCGCCGATGCGGATCTCCCCCGACGTCGGCTTGTACAGCCCGGCCAGCAGCCGCAGCGCGGAATTCGACTTCTGCCAACGCCCTACCCCTTGATCCCGGTACTGGCAACGGACTGCACGAAATACCGCTGCGCGACGACGAACACCAGCAGCATCGGCAGCAGGCTCATCACGTTGGCCGCCATCAGCAGCGGCCACTGCACATGGTGGGGCGCTGAAAGTAGCTCAGCCCCAACGGAATCACATCTGATCCTGGGAGGTGATGACGGTCAGCGGCCACAGGAAGTCGTCCACGACTTCAGCACCGTCAACGCGGCCAGCGTCGACATCGCCGGCAGCGACAGCGACAGCACGATCTTGAACAGCACGCCCAGGCGCGAGGTGCCGTCGACGCGGGCGGCCTCCTCGAGTTCCACCGGCACGGTCTGGAAGAACTGGCGCAGAAAGAAGATCCCGAACGCCGTCGCCAGGTTCGGCAGCATCAGCGCGCCGATGACCGCCGTCACCGTCAGGCTGTTGAGAAAGAAGTGCCGGAACGGCGCCTGCGCCCACGCCTCGGTGTAGTTGGCGAACCGGGGGTTGGCCGGAAACAGCACCGGTGGGAGGGGATTGGCCTCCGGACGCCATTGAGTTCTGTTCCCACCCTGAGCCTTTCGTCGATTGCGGTGTCCCCGGCTGTTGCCAGCAGAGTCGGGAACCAGTACAACTTTGCTCCCCGTAGTAGTCGGTGAAGCGCACGCCCACGTTGGCGATCCGGTCGATGTTCATTGTGCGATACCCCATCAGACCGTTGGTGTAGCAGCTGAGGTTGCTCTGCCCGATGTCGTCGCCGCAGATGTTCAGAATGTTCGGCTTGTCGCTCACGATGAAGCCTCTCGGCGCCGAAGGCTCCTAGGCGCCGGCGCGGTCAGCGCCGCCTTCAGGACGGACGCTGGCAGCCGGATACTATCTTTCGGCGGGCGCGTCGGCGGACAATTCCTCACGCCGTCACATTCAGGGAGACGAGGCCAGAATGACCGAGCCACTGGACGCGAACACTCGACTCGCCGCCAAGCGGACTCATCTTGCGGAGGAACGCACGCTGATGGCTTGGGTACGCACCGCAACCTCCCTGATTGCGTTCGGATTCACCATTTATCAGGTCTTCCGCTACCTGGCGTCATCGGAGCAGCTAGGCAACCGCTCGTGAGCCCACAGATCGTGGGAGTGACGATGATCGTGATAGGACTCCTGGCGTTGGTGCTGGCCGGATTGCAGCACCGTCAGGCCGTGCGTGCCTTGCGCGCGGACTTCGGCCCGATGCCGCTTTCGCTGGCCGGCGTGCTCGCGACGCTGATCGCCGGTCTCGGTGCGCTCGCACTTCGCAGCGTCACGCTGAGACTGTAGCGGCTATGGAACACCCGCAGCGCCATCAGCAACTGCGTCGGCTGTCCACCCCCCGATCAGCCGCCCTGGCCGGGGTGATCTTCGCGGTGCTGTTCGCCGCCAGCCTGGTGCTGCTGCGCAGCGCGATCCCAGACGATCCCTTCGCTCAGATCGAATGGGTCAGCACCGGCCGCGCCCGGATCGGGATCGCGTTGACACTAGCTCCCGTCGCCGGCACCGCGTTCCTGTGGTTCATCGGTGTGATGCGAGATTCGTTGGGCGAGTTGGAGGATCGCTTCTTCTCATCCGTTTTCCTCGGCAGTGGACTTCTGTTCCTGGCGATGACGGCGGTGTCGATGGCGATTGCCGGAGCGATCCTGATGACCGCAGAGGAGCCTGGAGTCACCACAAACGGGCTGATCTATTTCGGCCGGTCTCTGATGCTGCAAGTCAGTAACGTGTGGGGCGTGCGGATGGCCGCGGTGTTCATGATCTCGTTGGCCACCATCTGGTTTCGCACGCGACTGATGCCGCGCTGGACCGCTGTCGTCACCTATGGGGTGGCAGCAACGCTGTTGGCAGTCGTCAGCCTGAGCCTGTGGGTGACGCTGGTGTTCCCGGTCTGGGTGTGCCTCGTCAGTGTTCTCCTTCTTCCGACACGAGGTCGTTCACCTCGTCGTCGAACCGTCTCACCGTGAACTCAACGCTCCGCTATACCCGTCAGCGCAACGCCTTCGCCTTCAAGGACGCGAACTCGTCGTCGGTGATACTGCCCGAGTCGAGCAACGCCTTGGCGTCGGCAATCTCCTGCGCGGGGGATCTGCCGGCGGCCTCACGGATGTAATCGTCGGTCTCCCTCTTGGCTGACGCAGCAGCTTCGCGTGCCCGCAACGCCATCCCGTCGCCGCGCACGATCAAATACACGAGCGACGTGAGATACGGCAAGACGATGAGGAAGACGACCCACAACGCCTTCTTCCACCCCGCCGTCAGATGGTCACGCCAGAAGAGGTCGATCAGGATGTTGAAGAGAATCACCAAATAGGCGACGAAGGCGAAGATCACGATCGTCGACCAGAGGAACTGCCAGAACGAACTCCACATGTCTCTTCCTTCACCGACTTGATCTTGATCAGGAGAGTAGGTCGAATCATCGGAGGTCGCCGGTTCTTCGTGCCCTCCGAGGCGACTGTCCACTCAAGTGTCATATTCTCGACCTCGCGAAGAAGACACGAATTTCGCTCGGTTTCGTCGTAGTCTGACGTTCGCGCGCCACGCCGCGACATCAGCCTTCAGAACGGACGGCCCATGACTTCGACTCCACACCAGGAGCAGGTCGCCCACCGCGTGTCCGACCTCATGCCGTCGTTGATCGACGCCCTCACGAGTCTGGTCCGCATCCCCTCCATCGCCACCGCAGGTTTTCCGCCGGAACCGCTGTTCGAGGCTCACGACGCCGTGGTGGAGTTGCTCCGCCAGGCCGGTGTCGAGCACGTCGACGACCTCCACATCGAAGGCAAGACGGCGCCGGTGATCGTCGCGACGGTGCCCGGTCCCGCCGACGCACCCACGGTGTTGCTCTATTCGCACTACGACGTGGTTCCGGCCGATGATGAAAACCTGTGGACCACACCTCCATTCGAGCCGACCCTTCGCGATGGAGCCCTGTACGGCCGCGGTACCGCGGACTCGAAGGCCAACATCGTCAGCATCATCGGCGCTCTGCGGTACTACCGGGGAACGCCGCCGGTCACCGTGAAGGTGATCCTGGAAGGTCAGGAGGAATTCGGCAGCCCCTTCGACGTCTATCCGCCGGAGGCGCCCGAGCTGTTCCGTTCGGACGCCATGGTCATCGCCGACGTCGGAAGCGTGCGGCCGGGAGCACCTACGTTGACCGTCGCCCTGAGGGGCTCGGCTTCGGTGATCGTGAGTGCGACCACGCTCGCGGCGGACAAGCACAGCGGACTTTACGGTGGCGCCGCGCCAGACGCGCGGCTGGCACTGATTCGCGCCCTGGCCACCTTGCACGACGACAACGGAGACGTCGCCGTGGACGGCCTGCGTCGCGAACCATGGACCGGCGTCTCCTACACCGACGCCGAATTCCGCGAACTCGCCGAAATCCTCGATGGGACACCGTTGCAGGGCTCCGGCGCAATCGGTGAACGCATCTGGTCGGGCCCTGCGATCACCGTCACCGGCTTCGATGCACCCACGGTCGACGCCTCTGTCAATGCGGTGGCGGGATCCGCACGGGCAGCGCTGAATCTTCGGATTCACCCCGAACAAGACGCCGCCACAGCGCAGGCAGCGCTCATCACACATCTGGAGGCGCAGCGTCCCTTCGGCGTACGCCTCGACGTCAGTGCCGGAGAGGTAGGCAACGGCTTCTCGGCTCCGATCGGCGGACCGGCGTTCGACGCCGCGACAGCAGCACTCGAGCAGGCGTGGGGGTCGCCACCGGGCATGATGGCCGGCGGCGGTTCCATTCCGATCGTGATGGCGCTTCACGAAGCCGTGCCGCAGGCGGAGAAGCTGCTGTTCGGGGCAACAGACGGCTACGCCAACATCCATGGGCCCAACGAGCGCGTCCTGCTCGACGAGTTGGAGAAGGCGGTGATCGCCAAGGTGGTCTTCTTCAGCGAATTCGCGCAACGATTCAAAGGAGACGGGTGACCGACACAGCACCGCCGCCGGCGACGACGACGCACCAGCAGACGCGCAGAAGAAAGTTCGAATTCCCGGGCGCAGTGACGATGTTGGCCATCGTGATGGTGCTCGTCTGGGCGGCCGCACTGTTCATTCCGTCCGGTCGCTTCGAGGTGGACGCGGACGGCTCGCCGATTCCTGGAAGTTTCTCCACCATCGCGTCGCCGCTGACGTTCGGCGAGCGGGTCGAGCAGTTGATCCTGGCTCCGGTCAACGGGCTGTACGGCATTCAGGACGTCGCGAGCGGTTTCGTCGATCCGGACAACGCCGGCGCGCTGTTCGGGTCCGTCGGCGTGGTCCTGTTCATCATGGCGCTGGGCGCCTTCATCTCCGTGAGTTTCGCGACCAAGAGTCTGGAAACCGCGGTCAACCAGCTCGCCGCGCGGCTCAGCGACAAGGGCTGGTTGCTGATCGCCGCCGTCATGGTGCTGTTCTCTCTTTTGGGTTCGACCATGGGCTTTTCGGTCGAGACGTTCGGGTTCTACGGGCTCCTGGTCCCGCTGATGGCAGCGCTGGGTTATGACCGACTGGTGACTGCGTCGACGATCATCGTCGGCGCGTTGACGGGATCGATGGCCTCGACCGTCAACCCCTTCTCGATCGGTGTCGGCTCGGGTGAGGCCGGAGTGTCCATCGGCGACGGCATCGTGCTGCGCCTCCTGCTGTGGGTCGTGCTCACCGCTGTCGCCGTGCTCTTCGTTCTGCGCTACGCCCGTCGCGTCCAGCGTGATCCGAGCGCGTCGCTGGTCGGTTTCGACCGCATCGAGGACACAGATGACACCGAATCGGAGGACACGCCCAGCACGCTCACCACGACCCAGAAGTGGGTGCTCCTGGTGACCGGGCTGACGTTCGGGCTGATGATCTTCTCGGTCATCCCGTGGTCGAGCATCTTCGGCGCCGTGGAGGGCCCCGCCGACTACGACATCGCGCATCAGACCGTCGCGCAGCCGTACTGGTTCGAATTGAACTGGTGGTTCCCGCAATTGGCGATGTTGTTCGTTCTGGCCGCCGTGCTCGTCGGAATCGTCGCGCGCATGGGCGAGAAGAAGACTGTTTCACTGATCGTCCGCGGTGCCGGCGACATGGTCGGACCCGCAATCGTCATCATGCTGGCGCGCGGCGTCTCCGTGATCCTGACCAACACCGAGACCCTCGACACTGTCTTGAACGCGATGGAACAACTCATCAGCGGGGCGTCGAGCGTCACTTTCGCGCTCCTCGCGTTTGCGGTCAATGTTCCTCTGGCCTTTCTCATCCCGTCGTCCTCCGGTCATGCCACGCTCGCCATGCCTCTGCTCGCACCCCTGGGCGATTTCGCGGGAGTGAGCCGAGCCCTGGTGATCACGGCCTGGCAGCTCGGCCACGGCCTCATGCTCCTGGTGGCGCCCACCAATGTCGTCGTCGTCGGCGGACTGGCCATGGCCAAGGTCGGCTACGACCGGTACCTGAGATTCATCTGGCCGCTGATGGTGATCAATCTCGCGATCATCTGTGTCGTCATCGCGGCCGCGGCTTTGCTCGAGTGAGTCAGTCGGCGGTCAGTCTGCTCGTCCTCGCCGGCGTCGTCGCTCTGTTCATCTGGAACAAGCTGCCCGTCGAGTTGGTGGCCATCGGTTCGGCTTTGGTGCTCTACTTCACCGGCGTGATCGATCTGCCGCAGGCGCTGTCCGGATTCGGCGACCCCACAGTTGTTCTCATCGCATCCCTGTTCGTGGTCAGCGAGGGCCTGGAGTCGACGGGGGTGACCACGTGGATAGGTCAGGCGCTGATCAGCAGGGCCGGCAACAACAGCCGAACCCTCCTCGTGTTCATCATGGTGCTCGCCGCGGCCCTGACGGCCTTCATCAACCTCAACGGTGCAGTGGCGGCCCTCTTGCCCATGGTGGTCGTGGTCGCGTTGCGGCAGGGTCTTTCGCCCTCTCGGCTGCTGATGCCCCTCGCTTTCGCCGGCAGCGCGGGGTCGCTTCTGCTCCTCACCGGCAGCCCCGTCAACGTGGTGGTCTCCGAGAGCGCGTCCGACGCAGGGGTCGGGGGCTTCGGGTTCGCCGAATTCGCCATCGTCGGTCTGCCACTCGTGGCCGGGACCGTGTTGCTCATCGCCGCCTTCGGCGGGCGACTGATACCGGACCGCGGAAGCTCCTCCCTGCCGGCTGACCTGAGCTCCCACGCGGCGACGCTGGCCGCACACTACGGCTTGGACCAGGTCACGCACCTCCGGGTTCCGAGCGACTCGACTCTCGTGGATGCGCCGCGCGCCGACTGGGATCTGCAGGGTTACCCGAGTATCGAAGTCGCCACGGTGCTCGACGGCGCCACCTCGCGACCGGCGTCGCATGGTCAGGTTCGCGCAGGCGACCGGCTGACCGTCGTCGGCGACCGCGCGGAAGCTCAACGGTTCGCCGTGGACCACGGACTCATCGTCGAAGCGCTTCTGGACGCAACGAAGGTCGCCGACGTGCTGGTGGGACGCACCACCGGCGTCGCCGAAGTCGTCATACCGCCGCGCTCCCGTTTCGTCGGCGAAACGGTGCGACCGGGCCACGTGGTGGCAGGCGGGGCGCTCGTCATCTTGGCGGTCCATCGCCGTGGACGAAGACAGGGCGACTCGGCAACCGATCTGCAGGCCGGCGATTCTGTGCTCATGGAAGGGCCGTGGGAGAGCCTCGATGCGATCGTCACCGATGACGGACTGCTCGTGGTCGACCGACCCGATCTGCTCCGTCGGCAAGCCGTACCCCTCGGCCGCGGTTCCGGCCGTGCGATCGCCATCCTGATGGTGATGATCGTCCTCCTCGCCACCAATGCAGTGCCCGCGGTGGTGGCCACACTGCTGGCGGCGGGCATGATGATCCTGTCAAGGGTGCTGACGGTCACGCAGGCATACCGGCACATCCATTGGAGCACAGTTCTTCTCATCGCCGGGATGATCCCGCTGTCGGTCGCGATTCGCACGTCCGGAGCAGGCGAGTTGGTCGCCGATGTGATCGTCGACGGCGTGCGTGACTACGGTCCACATGCACTGCTTCTCGCACTGTTCACGGTCACGGTGATGTTCGGCCAACTCATCAGCAACACGGCAACCGCCCTCGTCATGATCCCGATCGCCGTTTCCGCTGCGGCGCAACTCGACGTCTCGGCTCGGCCGGTCTTGATGTGCGTCTGCGTCGCGTCAGCGGCATCCTTCCTCACCCCGGTTGCCACCCCGGCCAACATGATGGTGATGACGCCCGGCGGCTACCGCTTCGGCGACTACTGGAGGCTTGGGCTCGTCATGGTCGCTCTTTTTCTCACTGTCGCAGTCGGATTGGTCCCTGCGGTGTGGTCTTTCGCGTAGCCTCCGGAGCGGTCTCGCCTTTCGCGGCGTTTGCGGCGCGCCAGGCGTCCCACACGTCCGGGCGAAGTCGGCCGCGGTCGGGCACGGGCAGGCCCGCAGCGCGGGCCCACTCGCGCACCTGAGCAGTGCTCGGGGTGCGCGGTGGATCCACCTGGTCCTCACCGGCTGCACCGATCCGCAACGATGAAAGCCGCTGCAGCATCGCTTCTTCGGTTTGCGTCCACACCTGCGCTGCTGCCAGGAACCGGTAGGTCCATTCCTCGGCGAGTGACCGGGTCTCACAGAACACAATCGGCACGTTGGGCCAGCGGACCTGCAACTCAGCCAACCCGTCGGCGACGGTCGCCGGCCGGATGCGATTCAGGGTGAACAACTGCGAGTAACGCTCCTCGATGACGACCGCCGCTCGGGGCAGGGCGGCAAGCTCGGCAATCTGGTAGCGCAGTTTGCCGCTGGTGAGGCTGGAGACGAGGTCGGCAAGGGATTTCCGTTCCACACTCGCGACGAGCACCGCGTTGATCTCGAGCCCATAGTCACCGCACGGGAGTGCCGTTCGCAGCGTGCTGACTTGCTGGGATGTGAACTGATAGGCGTACCGCTCGTGAGCGTCGACCAGAATCTGCAATTCCGGAATGCCCTGGGCGCGGGCGGTCGGTGTCCGCACGTCGGGACGCGCCTGCTTACGGGTTCGTGCTGACTGCCAGAAGACCACGTCGCGGCCGCGGGCAGTGGTGAACACCAGTTGAGAGCGGTTCTCGCGCCCCCGATCCACGATGACGTCGATGGCCGCGCCGCGACGGCGGCACGACCGCAGCGGGAGACGTTCGAGGATCTCCGCCTCGCCAGGCCAGTGATCGATGGGAACGGGATGGCAATACAGCGCCTTGACTCTCGGCCACATTCCCGAAGTTCGAAAGACGAGGTCGCCGTCGGGTTGTGGCACTCGCAGCAAAAAGGGAAGCCGCGAACCGTCATCCGGGTTGCGCGCGATCAACACCTCTGCCATGGCTGCTCAGTTCGTCCGCCGAATCCCTTACATGACGATTATCTGCCAGACACATAGAAGTCTGGCGATCACACTGTTCGATGTGTCGTCCGTCAAGCCTGTGGCGGGCCTGCGCCAGCGTAAGAAGATCGCGACCCGGCTGGCCATCCGCCGGGCGGCGATCCGCCTGTTCGAGGAGCACGGATTCGCCGACACCACAATCGAGCAGATCGCGGCGTCAGCCGACGTCTCCCCACGCACCTTCTACCGCTACTTCGTCACCAAAGAGGCCGTGCTCATCTGCGACCAGGCCGAACCGATCATGGTCGCTTTCCGGCACGCGCCCGCCGGGTTGTCTCCCGTTGCCGCCTATCGGTACGCGGTCGCAGCGTACTTCGACGGCCTGAGCGATGAGGAGCGCCACGACACCATCGTGGCCCAGCACCTGCTCTACTCAGTCCCCGAAGGCAGGGGCCTGCTGTACGCGGAGTACACCCTGCTGATCAGGCTGATGACGAAGGCCCTCACTTCCCGCCTTGGTACCTCAGTGTCGCTCCCTGAGCGCCAGGTCCTCGCAGGGACGATCATCGGGGTGCTCATGGCCGTCTCCGACGGGAATCCCCTGCCGGAAGATTCGCTCACGCGCGCCCTGGAGATTCTGGAGGCGAAGGTCAGCTCGTGACCGTGCGCGGGGATTTCAGGGTTACTCGCGGGTAAGGGACCGGCTCGCCGAGACTCAGATTGGGCCGCCTAAACTCCCTCGGGATACATTCTTTAAGACGCTCTTAGAAATGACATGCCATCAGGAGGCGCAGTGGCCACTCACGCCAGCTCAAAGATCTCCAAGGTGCTCGTTGCCAACCGCGGAGAAATCGCCGTCCGGGTGATCCGAGCAGCAAAGGACGCCGGACTCGAGAGTGTGGCGGTGTACGCCGAGCCCGACGCCGACGCGCCCCACGTCCGCCTCGCCGACGAGGCGTTCGCGCTCGGCGGGCAGACCTCGGCGGAGTCCTACCTCGTGTTCGAGAAGCTGCTCGACGCCGCTGCGAAGTCCGGCGCCAACGCCGTGCACCCCGGGTACGGCTTCCTCTCCGAGAACGCCGACTTCGCCCAGGCCGTCCTCGACGCCGGGCTGATCTGGATCGGGCCCAGCCCGCAGTCCATCCGCGACCTCGGTGACAAGGTCACCGCCCGCCACATCGCCGCGCGCGCCCAGGCGCCGCTGGTGCCCGGCACCCCCGACCCCGTCAAGGACGCTGACGAGGTCGTCGAGTTCGCCAAGGAATACGGCGTGCCCGTCGCGATCAAGGCGGCGTTCGGCGGCGGCGGCCGCGGCATGAAGGTGGCCCGCACCCTCGAAGAGATCCCCGAGCTGTTCGAGTCCGCCACCCGTGAGGCCATCGCGGCGTTCGGCCGCGGCGAGTGCTTCGTCGAGCGCTACCTCGACAAGCCGCGCCACGTCGAGGCCCAGGTCATCGCCGACATGCACGGCAACGTCGTCGTCGCAGGCACCCGCGACTGTTCGCTGCAGCGCCGCTTCCAGAAGCTCGTCGAAGAGGCCCCGGCACCTTTTCTCACCGACGCGCAACGCAAGGAGATCCACGAGTCGGCCAAGCGCATCTGCAAGGAGGCCGGCTACTACGGCGCCGGCACCGTGGAGTACCTGGTCGGCCAGGACGGCCTGATCAGCTTCCTCGAGGTCAACACCCGCCTGCAGGTGGAGCACCCCGTCACCGAGGAGACCTCCGGGCTGGACCTGGTGCGTCAGCAGTTCAAGATCGCCAACGGCGAGAGTCTCGACATCACCGAGGACCCGACGCCGCGCGGGCACTCCATCGAGTTCCGCATCAACGGTGAGGATGCCGGCCGCGGGTTCCTGCCCGCCCCCGGCCCCGTCACCCGCTACGACATTCCCACCGGCCCCGGCGTGCGCCTGGACTCCGGTGTGGAGGCCGGCTCGGTGATCGGCGGCCAGTTCGACTCGATGCTGTCCAAGCTGATCGTCACCGGCGCCACCCGCGACGAGGCGCTGGAGCGCTCGCGCCGGGCACTCGCCGAATTCCACATCGAGGGCCTCGCCACCGTCATCCCGTTCCATCGCGCGGTGGTCTCCGACCCCGCATTCATCGGCGACGGCACCAAGTTCGACGTGCACACCCGGTGGATCGAGACGGAGTGGAACAACACCGTCGAGCCGTTCACCGGTGGTGACCCCATCTCCGAAGAGGACACGCTGCCCCGGCAGACCGTGGTGGTCGAGGTCGGCGGCCGTCGCCTCGAGGTGTCGCTGCCCGGCGATCTGGCGCTCGGCAACGGCGGCGGCGCCCCGCACGGCGCGATCCGCAAGAAGCCCAAGCCGCGTAAGCGTGGCGGCGGTGGCGGTGCGGCCGCGTCGGGCGACTCGGTGACCGCGCCCATGCAGGGCACCGTCGTCAAGGTCGCCGTCGAAGAGGGCCAGACCGTGGCCGCGGGTGACCTGGTCGCCGTGCTCGAGGCGATGAAGATGGAGAACCCGGTGACCGCGCACAAGGACGGCGTCGTCACCGGCCTGTCCGTCGAGCCCGGAGCGGCCATCACCCAGGGCACCGTGCTCTGCGAGCTCAAGAGCGAATGAGCTGACGCCGAACGTACGGTTTCTGATGCAATCACGCCGATTTCCGTCAGAAACCGTGCACTCGGCGCGGTGAGCCCGTGGAGCCCGTCGAAATCAACGCCGGCGCGTGGTATCTGCGGGCGCTGCGTGCCGACGACCGCGTCGACGACCGGCCCGCCCTGGCCGACCTCGGCGAGCACCGGCCAGACCACGTGAGTCAGGCCGGGGCGCACTGGGATTCGGAGACCCTGTTTACCTGGGCGGTGTGTGAGCCGACGACGGGCGAGCTGCTGGCCGAGGTGACGCTCGACCCGGCGACCCGCGACATCGCCGTGCGCGCCCGCCCTGGCCACGAGCAGGCCGCGCAGACAGGGGCCGACGCAGTGGCGCGCTTCGCCGAGGCGATGCTCTAGCTGAGCGGCTTCGGCCGATCGGTGGACATCACCGGTGATCGATGTCGGAACCGGAGCTCAGATCCGCGCAGTCGACTATCGCGACGTCGTCTCGGGCGCGCAGGAACGGCCCGGCGCCCTCGTCGCCAGCGAGCACGTCGAGCAGTGCGGGCCAGTGCCGGCGCGCGATCACCACGGGGTGTCCCGGCCGACCGGCATAGCCCGCGCGCGCCAGGCCGGTGTCCCCGGCCGCGGCGAGTACCCGCCGCACGGCCGCCGCGGTGACGTCCGGGGTGTCGACGGTCGTCAGGACCGCGTACCCGACGTCCTCGCCGAGGGCCTGCACACCGGCGCGCACCGACGCACTCAGTCCGTCGGCCCAATCGCTCGCGACGACCCTGCGAGCGGGCGCGGGCACGTCGACGCCGTCGACCGCCGCGCCGAGCACCACCACGACGTCTTTGCATCCGCCGTCGCGCAAGGCCGCCACCGCCGACGCCAACCAGTCACCGCCCTCAGCAAGCACCTTCGGCAGTCCGTACCGGGTACCAGCCCCCGCTGCGAGCACCACGCCGGCCGCTGAAACAGGTTGCGTCACAGAGCAATTCACACCCGCTCCCATGTCATATGGCAAATTTGACAAAGCAATCCTGAGGAAATGCGAAGCAACCGCGGAAAGTGATTGTCCAAGATCACACCGTGAGCGTAAGGTTCACCGCAGGGGTTGAACGCACAGCCTTTCGAGGAAACGTCATCGACACGCGGGCGAGTTGTCCCCGCGCAGGCTTTAAGAAATCTAGGGCCCCCCTTGGCGCGACCACAGACCGAAGCATATTTCGACTGATGGAGCCAACATGCCTCAAGCCCCCGACGGGTCACCCCCGACTCTGACGTCCGACAACCGCGTCTGCCATTCGGCGCAATTCCAGACCCGCTGGCCACAACCGGCCACCGCAGTGGTTTCCGCCCACGGCGAGCTCGACGCCGCCAACGGGAACCAGTTCGTCGAGTACGCGCTACGCAATTCGGAGCAGACCCAGTGGCTGGTCATCGACCTCACCGGGTTGACCTTCTTCGCCACCGCCGGCTTCTCCTCGCTGCACACGCTCAACGTGCAGTGCGCCGGTGAGAACATCCGCTGGGCACTCGTGCCGAGCCTGGCCGTCGACCGGCTGCTGCGCATCTGCGATCCCGACTCCACGCTGCCGATCTGCGTCGACATCGCCAACGCGCTCACCACGGTGCACAGCGACCCGCCGCGGCTACTGAAGCTGATCCCGCAGACGAGTTAGCGACTTCGCCAGCAGCCGGGAGACGTGCATCTGCGAGATGCCGACCCGCTCGGCGATCTGCGTCTGCGTCATCGACTCGAAGAACCGCAGCACCAGCACGGTGCGCTCCCGCTCGGGCAGAGCCTCCAGCAGCGGGCGCAGCGCCTCGCGGTTCTCGATCTGGTCGAGGCTCATGTCCATGTCGCCGAGCGTGTCCGCGATGGCGGGCGCGTCCTCGTTGCCGCCGCTGCCTCCGCTGTCGATCGACAGCGTGTTGTAGGAGCTGCCCGCGACCAGGCCCTCGATGACCTCGTCGCGGTCCATCTCCAGTTCGGCGGCGAGCTCGGTGGCGGTCGGCGCGCGACCCAGCCGCTGGGAGAGGTCGGCGGTCGCAGCACCGAGACGCAGGTGGAGTTCCTTGAGCCGGCGGGGCACCTTGACCGACCAGCTGTTGTCGCGGAAGTGGCGACGGACCTCGCCCATGATGGTCGGCACCGCGAACGAGACGAAGTCGGAGCCGGCGTTGACGTCGAAGCGGATGACGGCGTTCACCAGACCGACGCGCGCGACCTGCACGAGGTCGTCGCGGGGTTCGCCGCGGCCGTCGAATCGGCGGGCGATGTGGTCGGCCAGCGGAAGGCAGCGTTCGACGATGCGGTCGCGCTGGCGCTGGAACGTCGCCGACCCTTCTTCGAGTTTCTCCAACTCTCGGAACATGTCGGCCACGTCCGCATATTCAGAGCTCGGTCGTGACGACGAACCCTGGGAGGACGACCGGGTCACTGCAATGAACTCGCTCGCCTCGTCGTCATCGAGATACCGAATATCTGACCTTCGGGCTTCTGGCCGTCGGAGAACGTGGTGACCTCGTCGGTCAGGGAGCTCAGCACGTGCCAGCTGAAGCTGCCCGGGGCGAGAATGTCGGGGCTGTCGCAGGTGGTCGATGCGTGAACGACCAAGGCGTCGGGCTGCGGATCGACGACGAGCAGCAGTGTCGAGTCGGGCACCGCAGACCGGATGAGCCGGGTACACGCTTCGTCAACGGCAAGCCGCAGATCAGCGACCGCGTCGAAGTCGAGGTCCTCGAACGTGCCGATGGCGGCCACCAGGGTGCGCAGCACGGCGAGATTCTCCAGGGTGGCGGCCACCCGGAGTTCGACCGACTGAGAGCTCTGTCGCTTCCCGTTGATGTGGCTCGCACCTTCCGCCATATGACCTCCCGAAAACTTCCCCGAGAGACTACCCCAGCGCGCGTTGCCGCTACCCATGGGAGCTCCGGCCCGGCGTGAATGGCGGCAGAATGTCATCCTCGCGCCGTTGATGAAGTGAATCTGTCATGGTCCGGACTCCATACCCCAGGCCCGAAACACGCAAACTCGCTGACCAATCACCTTGCGATGTCGCGCTTTCTGTGCTGTCCGATGAGACGCGCGTCACCCGTTTAGTCGCCCGGGGGCCAGGGAAGCCTGTCGGCAGCCGGTCACCCGAGCCGGATCTCAACACCGATCCACATAGCGGAAGGTAACCATGACCGAGAAGAACAGTGGTCCCGAAGAAGGCATCAAGGGCGTCGTCGAGGACGTGAAGGGCAAGGCCAAGGAGACCGTCGGCACCGTCACCGGCCGCGACGACATGGTCCGCGAGGGCAAGGCCCAGCAGGACAAGGCCGACGCGCAGCGCGACGTTGCGCAGAAGGAAGCCGAGGCCGAGTCGGCTCGCGCCGGGGCCAAGGCCGCCGAGAAGCGCCAGGAAGCCAACCAGTAATACGGCAGCTTTCGTGGGCCCAACCGGATCGCCGGTTGGGCCCATTGCCGTTGCGGGTCAGTACAGCGCAATGCCACCGCGGCGGGGCCGGTAGCCGCGTTTCGTGAAGGCGTTCAGGGTCTTGGTCAGCACCTCGCCCCTGTTGACCTGCCGGAAGACGAGGATGTAAACCCATCCGGCCCGCGTGACGTATCGGGCCTTCCGCGCGAACTCGGTTCGTAGGTCCAGCCCACCCCGGCGCTTGTTGAAGATCTCGGTGTAGTCCTTCTCCACGACATCCAGTGCGACCTTCGGGCCGCGGTAGCCGACGTCCACATAGACGTCGGTTCCCAATTTGATCTGGGTGTCCGGCACGTCTTCCCATTCTCTCCGTAACAGGAGACGCACGTTCGTCGCGGCAGGGGTGTCGGCGCCGCCGTCCATCAGTTCCGCAGTCTCTATTGCGTAGCGCCCCAGCGGGCGGCCGGATAGCGGTCGGCCACGGCGAACACGTCGCGGACCCCGACGCCGGTGACCCGGGCAAGGGCGTCGAGGCAGACGACTGCGTAGCCGCGCGGGAGGTGGCGGGCGAGATCGAACGCGGTACGTGCCGGTGTGGTGACCAGGATCCCGTCGATGGCGGTGATTTCGTCGTCGCTGATGGTCTCGTTGCGGACGACGATGCCGCGCGGCGGGCGCGGGCAGCGCCGGATCATCTCGATGTCCACGCGGTCGTCGATCCACTGCGCGCCGTGCAGCGTCGGCGGCGGCGTGGCCGGCGATCACGCCGCTGCCGCGGGACCACAGAGAGGCTCCGACGGTGCGGTCACGGAGGGACGGTTGCGCGGCGGCCGCGATGTAGATGTCGGGGAAGATGCGGCGGAAGTTGTAGCGAAGCGCGCCGCGGGTGAGCAGGCCGGCGGAGAGGGCCTCGCTACCGCGGAAGATCTCGTCCATGCGGTGATCGTGGGTGTCGGCACCGACATATCTCGGCGCGGGCGCCGAACGGTTGTGGATGAGGTCCCGGAGCCTCAACGCGAAGTTGCCACCACGGTCGCGCACAACCGTCACGGCAACCTCGTGATGAGGGGCGAGAGAAGGGTCAGCTCAGGGCGGCGATCAGCTCGCCGACGCTGTGCGCCGACTCGAGCGGGTGCCGCAGCCGTCCCGCCGGGTTGACGGTGTAGTTGTTGCGCCGGCCGACCTTCGACTTCTCGAGGTACCCGTCGGCGATCAGATCAGCGAGGATCGCCTGCACCGAACGCTCGGTGATCCCGATCAGCACGCTCAGCTCGCGGGCCGTCAGCGACTCCCCCTGCGCCAGGCACAGCAGCACATGCGCGTGGTTGGTCAGGAACGTCCACGTGCGCGTCGGCGAACCTGCCGCTTTCAGGGCCGCGCGGGCGGGCGCCTTCTTCGGCGCCGCCTTTCCGGTGCTCTTGCGTGTCGCGGGCATCCGGAAGAGCATATGTGATTCGCGTAGTGCATTTCGCCAATCAGCGTGCCTCGCGCACCTCGCGCGTCGCCACCAGGCTCCACACGATAGACACCGTGAGGGTGACGACGATGACGCTCATCGTCAGTGGGATCGGCAGCTTGCCCACCGGTGTCTCCGACAGGATCAGCTTCACCCCGGCGAAGGCGAGCAACACCGCCAGGCCGTAATGCAGATGACGGAACCGCCGGAGCAATCCCGACAGGCAGAAGTACAGACTGCGCAAACCCAGCACCGCGAACGCATTCGCCGTCCACACGAGGAACGTGCTCGTGGTGATCGCGAGCACCGCCGCCACCGAGTCGATCGCGAAGATCAGATCCGTGGCCTCGACGGCGACCAGCACCACGAACAGCAGTGTTGCGACGCGCTTTCCGTCGATCCGGGTGAACAGCCGATCCTCGTGATAATGCGGGTCGATCGGCACCACCCGCCGGATCAGCCGTACCAGCAGGTTCTTGTCGGGCTGCATCTCCTTGTCATGCTGGAACGCCATCTTGTACGCGGTGTAGATCAAGAACACACCGAACACGTAGGCGGTCCAGAAGAACGTCTTCAACAACTCCGCCCCGACGAAGATGAACACCAGCCGGAAGAGCAACGCGCCGATCACCCCCCAGAACAGCACCTTGTGCTGATAACGGTCCGGGACGGCGAAATACGTGAAGATCAACGCGAATACGAACACGTTGTCCACCGAGAGCGCCTTCTCGATCAGATAGCCGGCGTAGTAGGTGCCCGCGACCTCGCCGCCGTAGATCCACCACAGCAGCACACCGAAGCCCAGACCCGCGCCGACCCACACCGCCGACCACACCGCCGCTTCCCGGAAACCGATCACGTGATTGTCCCGGTGCAGGAACAGATCCACGGCCAGCATCGCGGCGATGGCGACCGTCAACGCCACCCACCCCCACACAGGCACCACCACAACAGACGTCATCAACACTCCTTGTCGGTCAGGGATTGCAGTAGTCGCATCGGCCGGGATCCGCCCCTGCCGAGAGAATTTCAACGAAGCTCCGATACGCACACGAACAGCACGCGTGCTCGTCGTACAGCGGCAGACGAGTCGGCGATCCGCACGCCGCGCACGGCAGGCCGGCGACGCTGCGGACACGTCCGAAACCCGGTGCGCCGCAGTCGGGGCACGACGTCGCCAATCGATGCGCCAGCCGGTACCCCAGGCGCGCCAACACCCGTTGCCGACGCGGATTGTGGTGCGCCCGCAGGTCGGGCTCCACCACCGCCATCCCATTCCCTGCGTGCCGGGCAGCGGATGATATGGCCGACCGCAGGCACGCAATATCGTTGACACCCTTGACGATGTCGTCGTGGGAATCCGACGGTCGCACGATCACCGCCTGGGCGGACAAAGCGTCCGTGACGGACGCGGGCAGCTCCTCGATCGATCGGACGCGGTGACTGACTGCGTACTCCGCCGCCTCCCAGTGCGTTTCGCACACCTCGATACCGCGCACGTCGTCGACGAACAGCAGGATCTCCTCGTGCCCTGCCGGGCCGTAACTGGCCTCACTCGCCACGCCGTGACGCAGGCCGGTGACACACATTCCCAGCCGTGCTTTGCGACGCGCCGTCACCAGCGCCGACGCCGTCCTCGCCACCTCTCCGGAGAAGGTGCCGAAGAGGTCGGTGTCGAGATCGTCGGGAACCACCAACCGCGCACCGAGAACGTCGGTGAACGCGGAAGCCAGCTGGCGCTGCTTGAAATGACGGGTGCCCACCGCGACCGCGACACCGAGATACGGTTTTATTACGAAGCTTGACACGCGATCCACAATACACGTAATTTACTTCGCATGTTGGAAGCGATCGCGAACCCCGCCCTCCTGACGCTGGTGATCGCCCCTCTGGTGGTGGCGGTGGTGGCCGCGACCATCGGACGCCGAGCACCCGTCCTCGTCGCGCGGCTCGGCGCGGCGACCGCCGCTGCCGGCCTGCTCATCGCCATCGCCGGCCTACCCACTGCGTCCGACCACCTCGCGGCGGCCCTACTGCTGCTGATCTTCGGCGTCAGCGCGATCGCGCAGGGATTCGCGGTGCGCTACCTGGCCGGCGACTCCCGCGCACCCTGGTTCACCTGTGGCGCATCACTTCTGACCACGGCATCCACGGTGATGGCGTCGGCGACCACGATGGTCGGACTGGCGATCGGATGGACCGCGGTCGGCCTGGCGCTGTGCCTGCTACTGGCCACCTACCGCGAACTCCCCGCCGCACGCGACGGTGTCCGCCGCACCGCACTGGCCTTCTGCATCGGCGACGGTGCGCTCTGGGCGGCCGTCGGCCTGCACCATCTCGGCGCCGAAGCGCTCGCACCGGTGATCGCGGTGCTCATCGTCATCGCCGCACTGTCGCGCTCCGCCCAGATCCCCTTCCACCGCTGGCTGCCCGCCACGCTCGCCGCACCCACGCCGGTGTCGGCCCTCCTGCATGCCGGAGTGGTCAACGGCGGCGGCGTGCTGCTGGTCAAACTCAGCGTGCTCTCGACCCCGCCGGCCGCCGGCATCGTCATCGCCGCAGGCACCGCCTCGATGGCCTACGGCGCGGTCCTCATGCTGGTGCGGCCCGACATCAAAGGCGCACTGGCCTATTCGACGATGGCCCAGATGGGCTTCATGATGCTGACCTGCGGCCTCGGGTTGTGGGCCGCCGCGGTGATCCACCTGATCGGCCACGGCTTCTACAAGGCGACGCTGTTCCTCTCCTCAGGAACGGCGGTAGCGCGGCACCAGCGCCACCGCACGCTCGCCCCGCCCGCGGGCCTGTCGCGCCCGCGGAGGTGGATCATCGCGACCACGGCGGCGCTGCTGCCGCTGAGCGCCCTTGCCGCCGGGATGGTCCTGGTGCCCACCTGGCCCGAAGGTCACGCCGCCGAACTCGCGCTGCTGGTGTTCGCCTGGGTGACCGGGGCGGCCGCGACGTGGGGCTGGCTGCGGCGCCAACCCACGATCGGCGGTGCCGTCGGCGCCACGGCGGTCCTGCTGCCCGCAGCGGTCGCCTATGTCGCGGTGATCAGCGCGGTCAGCCGCTACCTCGCGCCCGCCCTGCCCGCATCCGCCGTGTCCCCCGCCACGGTCTGGGCGGTGATCGCCGGAGCCCTCGCGGTACTCGGCGCCCTGGCGGCCCTGCGCGCATCACCGGCAGCCCTCGGCCTACAGCGCTCGCTCTACACCCACGCGATCAGCGCAGGGACCCTTCACCCCACAGGAGTGCACCGATGACACCGACGGACATCGCCTCACAACGCGCCCGGCTGCGCAGCGACATCCGGCTCGCCGCCCGCGCGCTGCCCACCCACTACCCGCTCGGCACGTTCATCGCGGTCAACCCGCTGGCCGGTCTGCAGACCATGCCCTTCGAGCAGGCCGTGCGGCGGGCGAGCGACGTGTACGGCATGCCCGGCACCCTGCCCGAAGACGTCTTCCGGGCGCTGCACCGGCAGGGCCGCATCACCGACGCAGACCTCGACGCCGTGCTGATGCGGCGCCACCCGAACCTGGCCGACGAGCCGGACCTACACCTGGCAGGCCGCACCGTGACGGCGATCGAACTGCTGCGCGCCGACCTGCTGCACGGCCAGACGGCTCCGGAACCGCTGCGACGCTTCATCACTCACGCCGAGCGCGTCTCGGCCCGGCTCGCCGCCGACATCGACGCGCACGCCGCCACCTGGTGCGCAGCGTTCCTGGGCGGGGGCAGCTGGCCGATGCCCGGCCGCGCCGACGGGTTCTTCGCCGCCTGGCGCGGACTGGGCCGCAACGACCGGACACTGCCGCGGGCGGTACGGAAGCGGTTGCGCGCCATCCCGGATCGCGCGGACGACGCCGTGCTGCAGGCGCTCGAAGCGCTCGGTATCGACGACGACGACCGCGTCACCTATCTGCAGGCGCACCTGACCCGGCTGCCCGGCTGGGCCGCCCACATCCACTGGGGCACAGACCGCGGAGCGGAGATCGACCTGCTGCAGTACCTGGCGATGAGGTTGAGCTACGAGGCCGCGTTCGTGACCGAACCCTCCGCCGCGCCGGCCGCCGAGACGCCTCGCCCCGCGACCCCCACGGCGAGGAGCCGCGCCGCGCACCTGCTGACGGTCTGGGATACCGGCGTGGTCGCGGAGGACGAACTGACCACGGCCGCGCGCATTCTCGCGGCGCTGCCACTCGCGGCGCGGGAGATGCTGTGGCAGCAGGCCTTCGAGAGCCACTACCAGGACAGTCTGCTCACCGCGCTGGCGACCACGCCCGCTCCGGCGCCCGCGTTCGTACACACACAGCTGGTCACCTGCATCGACACCCGCTCGGAAGGGCTGCGCCGGCACCTGGAGAGTCGCGGGGGCTACCAGACCTTCGGCTTCGCCGGGTTCTTCGCAGTCGCAATCCGCTTCACCGGTCTGCTCGGCGGTGAACCGGCCGACCTGTGCCCGGTGCTGATCTCCCCCAACCACGACGTCGCGGAGACGCCGGCCGACGACCGCGACGCCGCACGGCAGATCAGCGGCGCCACCGGGCTGGCAGCGGCCGAAACCGCGTTCCACACCGCCAAGCAGTCGCTCACGGGTCCCTTCACGCTCGCCGAGGCCGCCGGTTGGCTCGCTGCACCGCTCGCGGCAGCCAAGACCGCGGCTCCCGCCACCGTCGGCACGCTTCGTCACCGTCTGCGCGATCTCATCGCGCCGCCGGCGGCGACCGTGCCGGCGGTGGCCGGGATGCCGCTGCCCGAGCGAGTGTTGTTCGCCCAGGCCCTGTTCCAGTCGATCGGCCTGGTGCGCGGCTTCGGTCGGCTGCTGGTGCTCTGCGGACACCACAGCACGACCGAGAACAACCCGTACCAGGCCTCGCTGGACTGTGGGGCCTGCGGCGGGCAGGGCGGCGGGCCCAACGCCCGCACCGCCGCGCTGATCCTCAACGATCCGGAAGTCCGCGGCGAACTGCGCGGATCCGGTGTCGACATCCCCGCTGACACCCTGGTCGTCGCCGCGGTGCACGACACCACCACCGACCGGGTCACGGTGCTCGACGAACACCTGATCCCGGCTGGGCACCGCGCCGACATCGCCCGGCTCAAGGCCGATCTCGCGCACGCGGGCGACGAGCTGGCGGCCGAACGGTGCGCCGACCTGCCGGGCGCCCCACGCCGGCGCTCACCGGCGAAGGCGGCGCGCCACGTAGCGGCACGCTCCCTGGACTGGGCGCAGGTGTACCCGGAGTGGGGGCTCGCCGGTAACGCCGCGTTTATCATCGCCCCGCGCGACGTCACCGCCGGGACCGACCTGCAGCGGCGGGCGTTCCTGCACTCCTACGACGCCGACGTCGACGCCGACGGTACGGCGCTGGAGACCATCATGACCGCGCCGCTGGTGGTCGCCCAGTGGATCAACTGCCAGTACTACTTCTCCACCGTGGCCCCGGGCGCCTTCGGGGCGGGCACCAAGACCATCCACAACGTGGTCGGTGACGCGGGCGTCCTCGCCGGGCATGTGGGCGATCTGCGCCTCGGCCTACCGAAGCAGTCGATCCGGTTCGGCGACAAGCTGATCCACGAACCACAGCGGCTGCTCGCGATCATCCAGGCCCCGCTGCCGCGCATCGACACGGTGATCGAGCGCAACCCGCTGCTGCAACAACTGTTCGACAACGACTGGGTCGCCGTCGCCGCCCGCGAGGACGCCCACGACAGCTGGCGCCGCTGGACCCGCAGCGGGTGGCGCGGCTGGCACGAAACCGCGCTTCCGACAACCACTCACAACAAGGAGATGATCCGATGACACCCACCCTCACGCGGATGACGAAGGTCGAGGTCGTCGTCTCCGGACAGGACGCGGCGGCGGTGCGCGAACTGATCGCCGGCGTCGGCGCCACCGGGTACACCAGCGTGTCCGGAGTGTCCGGACTGGGCCACCACGGCTACCACCAGGGCCGACTGCTGTTCAACCAGCAGGCCACGCTGGAACTGATCATCACCGTGGTGCCCGACGACAAGGTCGAGGCGCTGCTGGCCGGACTGCGCCGCTTCCTCGACGCCTCCCCCGGTGTGCTGTTCGTGACCGAGACCTACGTCAGCCGCCCCGAGTACTTCAGCTGAAAACCCCACGAAAGGAAATGAGTGACATGCCTGATGCGACGACGACCTGGCAGCAACTGAGGGCCGGCATCTCCCACCCCACCGACGGACCGGTCGCCGCGGTGTTTCGCTGCGCCGACGCCGGCATCAGCAGCGAGACGGTGTTCAACCAGCCGTCCGGAGCGCTGCTCGACGTCAGCACCTGGGGTCACGCGGTGGACACCAGCGTGCTGGCCAGCATCGAGTACGCGGTGGAAACCCTCGAGATCCCGCTGGTGGTGGTGCTCGGCCACGACGACTGCCCCGCCATGCGGGCCGCACTCCGGGCGTGGGAACAGGCGCAACTTCCCGACGGCGCGATGCGCACCGCGGTCGAGCATGCGCTGCTCTCGGTGGTGCGGCGCGGAGCGGCCGCCGACTCGGTGGAGTCGGTCACCTCCGCGCACATCGTGGAGACCGGACTGGGGTTGATGCAGCGCTCACCGGCGCTCGCGCGCAGGGTCGACCGGCGGGAGTGCGGAATCGTCTGCGCCACCTTCTCGCCGGCGGACCGGGAGATCAGCGTGCACGCCACCCTGGGTGCGGTCGGCGAGACGAACGGTGTTCTCGTGGAGTGTGTCTGAGCGGCTACTGCGGGGCGGCTACGGCAGGGCAGCGAAGACACTGACCGTCATCAGGGCGATCAGCGTCCACCCGGCGCCCTGCCACGCCCACCAGGCGGGCGCATCCCGCCGGACCCGGGCGCCCCGCAACAGCGACCACGCCGCGCCGGCCAGCAGGATCAGCGGCGCACCGACGGCGGCGCCCGCCCGTTGCGGCGCCCCGCACGCCAGCGCGTCGACCGTCGAACCCGTGCAGGTGCTCATCCACAGCGAGGCCGTGAAGAGGAACAGCAGGCCCGCCGCCGCGAAACCCAATCCGGCACGCACGGCGTCGCGCACGCCGCGGTCGTCGTAACCGACCCCGT
This sequence comes from Mycolicibacterium psychrotolerans, assembly GCF_010729305.1. Lineage (NCBI taxonomy): Bacteria > Bacillati > Actinomycetota > Actinomycetes > Mycobacteriales > Mycobacteriaceae > Mycobacterium > Mycolicibacterium psychrotolerans. The sequence continues at coordinate 5,212,608 of NZ_AP022574.1, forward strand.
GCCGGCTCCGGTGGCCTGACAGGTCCGTCATGAAATCGTGACTTCCCGGACACCCCCGCGGGTAAACGTGATGTGTCGGGACCCGCCCCTACGATCCGGGTGTGACCTGGACACGCTGGCGGGTGGCGGTGGCACTCGGCGTCGCCGCAGGAGCCGGTGCATACCTGCTCGGGGTGCCTGGCTGGTGGAGCCTGCTCGTCGCGGCGCTCACGCCGCTGCTGCCGCGCTTCCTGACCGCGATCGTCGTCGGCGCCGCCACCCCGGGTGAGCGGGAGCGCGCCGTGCGGGACGAGATGTCGGGCACCGAGTTCGAGGACTACGTCGCGCGCATCGCGCGTTCGGTCGGGGTGCCCGTGATCATGACGCCGCTGTCGGGCGACTGGGGCGTCGACCTCATCGTCGGCCACCGGCCGCACCGGCTGGCCGTGCAGTGCAAGCGGCAGTCACGTCCGGTCGGGACAGGCGCGGTGCAGGAGGTGGTGGCCGGCGCGCCGATGCAGGACTGCACCCGCACCATGGTCGTCACCAACCACCAATTCACCCCTGCTGCACGCAAACTCGCCGAACTTCACGGCTGCGAGTTGGTCGGCGGCGCCGAGCTGCCGAGGCTACGCTCGATGATCCGCCGGCTCACCCAGCCGATCGAACCGACATCGACCTGAGCACCGCGCTCACCGCGTCGACCGCCGTGTCGATCTCGTCGCGCGACACCGTCAGCGCCGGCCGGAACCGCACGCTGTCGGGTCCACAGCCGAGCATGATCACACCGGCGTCCCACAGCCGTGCCACCAGCGCGTCCCGCAGTTCGGCACTGGGCATGCTGAACGCGCACATCAGCCCGCGGCCGCGCACGTCGTGCACCAGGGCGGGGAAGGCAGCGGCCACCTCGTCGAGGCGGTCCCGCAGGTAGCGGCCGTTCTCGGCGGCGCGTTCGAACAGCCCCTCGGCCTCGATGACCTCCAGGATGCGGCGGGAGCGAACCATGTCGACCAGGTTGCCGCCCCACGTCGAATTGATCCGCGAGCTGACCGTGAACACGTTGTCGGGCATCTCGTCGACCCGGCCGCCGGCCATCACGCCGCACACCTGGGTCTTCTTGCCGAACGCGACGACATCGGGCATCACGCCGAGTTGCTGGTAGGCCCAGGCTGTCCCGGTGATGCCGCAGCCGGTCTGCACCTCGTCGAAGATCAGCAGCGCGTCGAACTCGTCGCACAGCGCGCGCATCGCGGCGAAGAACTGCGGCCGGATGTGCCGGTCGCCGCCCTCACCCTGGATCGGCTCGGCGATGAAGCACGCGATGTCGTGCGGTGCGGCCTCGAATGCGGCGCGGGCCTGCCGCAGCGACTCGGCTTCGAGCGCCTCGATCTCATCACCCGGGCGCAGGTACGGCGCGTCGATGCGCGGCCAGTCAAACTTGGGGAACCGCGCGACCTTGTTCGGGTCGGTGTTGGTCAGCGACATCGTGTAGCCGCTGCGGCCGTGGAACGCGCCCCGCAGGTGCAGCACCTTGGTACCGAGTTCCGGGCCGCGGCCCTGCGCCTCGTTGAGACGGCTCTTCCAGTCGAAAGCGACCTTGAGCGCGTTCTCGACGGCGAGCGCCCCGCCGTCGACGAAGAACAGATGGGGCAGCGCGGGGTCGCCGAGGACGCGGGCGAAGGTGTCGACGAAGCGGGCCATCGGGACGCTGTAGACGTCGGAGTTGCTCGGCTTGTTCAGCGCCGCGGCGGTCAGCTCGGCGCGGAACTCCTCGTCACCGGCCAGCGCAGGATGGTTCATGCCGAGCGCCGAGGACGCGAAGAACGTGAACATGTCGAGGTAGCCACGGCCGGTGCGGGCGTCGACCAGGTACGAGCCGTGCGAGCGCTCGACATCGAGAACCAGGTCCAGACCGTCGGCCAGGATGCTGCGGGCCAGCACGGGGCGGACGTCGGCAGGGGTGATCGTCGAGGTCACGGCCTGGACGCGCGCCGGCAGAACATCAGTCATACCGGCATCCTAACGGAATATTTCCCGTCAAAGCTACCTTTGACCGCTACTACTCCGGTATGTACCGTCTGTCGCTGTAGAATTTATGTAGGATGATCGTGCTGCGGGTCTTCACATCGGCCGCGGTGCGGATCCGCTGCAGCAGACCTTCCAGCGCCCGCCCCGACGCCACGTGCACCAGCAGGACATAGCTGTCCTCCCCCGCCACCGAATAACAGGCCTCGATTTCGGGGATGTGCTCGAGGCGGGCGGGAGCATCATCGGGTTGAGACGGATCGAGAGGGGTGATGGCGACGAACGCCGAGAGCATGTTGCCGATGGCCTCGGGATTGATCCGGGCCGTGTATCCGGTGACCACGCCGCGCGCCTCCAGCCGGCGCACCCGCGACTGCACCGCCGACACCGACAGCCCGGCCGTCGCGGCCAGCTGCGCCAGCGTGGCGCGCCCGTCGGCGACCAGTTCACGCACCAGCACGCGGTCGATCTCATCGAGCGGCGGGCATTCCTCGGGGCCGGTCATGGCCGCACTGTATCGGAAGGGGGCATGCCTACGTGTCCGTCACTGAAACCTGGCGATTGCGGGCGCAATTCGCGGCCGGGCTGGCGACGATGTACGGCGCCGAAGTCCCCGCTTACCACACACTGGTCGAGGTCAGCTCCGAGGTGAACCGGGGCGTCGTGGCCGCCGACGACGAGGCCGTGCGGCTCGGCTCGCTGGACCGGGTCACCGCTGAACGGCACGGCGCGATCCGCGTCGGCACCGCCGAGGAGCTCGCCGCGGTCGCCGACCTGTTCTCCGCGTTCGGCATGTACCCCGTCGGCTACTACGACCTGCGCGAGGCCGCCTCGCCCGTCCCGGTGGTCTCCACCGCGTTCCGGCCGATCGATCCGGAGGAATTGGCGCGCAACCCCTTCCGGGTGTTCACGTCGATGCTGGCCACGGCCGACCGGCGGTTCTTCTCCGACGACCTGCGCTCGCGGGTGACGGCCTTCCTCCAGACGCGCCAGCTGTTCGATCCCGCGCTGATCGCCGCGGCACGGCGGATCGCCGCCGACGGTGGATGCCCGAGCGGCGAGGCCGACGACTTCGTCGCCGCCGCGGTGTCGGCGTTCGCGCTGTCGCGGGAGCCGATCGACCGGCGCTGGTACGACGAGCTCTCCGCAGTCTCCGCGGTGGCCGCGGACATCGCCGGGGTGCGCTCCACCCACATCAACCATCTGACCCCGCGGGTGCTCGACATCGACGCGCTGCAGCACGAGATGACCACCCGCGGCATCACGATGATCGACCACATCCAGGGTCCGCCGCGCACCCACGGCCCGCAGGTGTTGTTGCGGCAGACCTCGTTTCGGGCGCTCGCCGAACCGCGCCGGCTCCGGCTGGCCGACGGCTCCGTGGTGGACGGGACGCTGCGGGTGCGCTTCGGCGAGGTCGAGCAGCGCGGCATCGCGCTGACGCCGCTGGGCCGGCAGCGCTACGACGCGGCGATGGCGTGCCCCGATCCGGCCGCGGTGTGGGCTCAGCACTTCCCCGCGACCGACGCCGAGCTGGCCGCCTCCGGGCTCGCCTACTACCACGGCGGCGACCCCGCCAGACCTGTTGTCTACGAAGATTTCCTGCCCGCCTCGGCGGCCGGCATCTTCCGCTCCAACCTCGACAGCGACTCCCCCGCCGCCGAGGGCGCCGATGACACCTCTTACAGCCAGCGCTGGATGGCCGGCCGGATCGGCCATCACATTCACGACCCGTACGACCTCTACGAGAAAGCCGCGTGCTCATGACCTCCGTTGTGACCTCCCCCCTGCCCACCTCCGACGCGCTGCGCACCCGCGTGCGCGAGGCGCTGACCGCCGTCGGCGCGCGCGTGCCCCTCGGCGATCCGAACGCCGGCGGCGTCACCGCCAGCTCGCCGATCAACGGCGACGTGCTGTTCACCGTCGCGGAGTCCACGCCCGACCAGGTCGACGCGGCGATCGCCGCGGCCGCCGAGGCGTTCACCACGTGGCGCACCACCCCGGCGCCGGTGCGCGGCGCGCTGGTGGCGCAGCTCGGTCAGCTGCTCGTCGAGCACAAGGAGGAGCTGGCGTCGCTGGTGACCATCGAGGCGGGCAAGATCACGTCCGAGGCCCTCGGCGAGGTGCAGGAGATGATCGACATCTGCGAATTCGCCGTGGGACTCTCCCGCCAGCTCTACGGCAAGACGATCGCGTCGGAGCGGCCCGGCCACCGGCTGATGGAGACCTGGCATCCGCTGGGCGTGGTCGGCGTCATCACGGCGTTCAACTTCCCTGTCGCGGTGTGGGCGTGGAACACCGCGGTCGCGCTGGTGTGCGGTGACACGGTGGTGTGGAAACCCTCCGAGCTGACCCCGCTGACCGCCGTGGCCTGCCATGCGCTGCTGGCCCGGGCGTGCGCCGACGTGGGCGCCCCCGAGGGGGTTTCGCAGCTAGTGCAGGGCGCCCGCGAGGTCGGCGAGCGGCTGGTCGAGGATCATCGCGTCGCGCTGCTCTCGGCGACCGGCTCGGTGCGGATGGGCAGGCAGATCGGGCCGCGGGTGGCACAGCGCTTCGGCAAGGCGCTGCTCGAACTCGGCGGCAACAACGCCGCGGTGGTGACGCCGTCGGCCGACCTGGACCTCGCGGTGCGCGGAATCGTGTTCTCGGCGGCAGGCACGGCCGGTCAGCGCTGCACGACGTTGCGCCGGCTGATCGTGCACTCGTCGATCGCCGACGAGCTGGTGTCCCGGATCGTGTCGGCGTACGCCCAGCTGCCGGTCGGTGACCCGGCGGCCGACGGCACGCTGGTGGGCCCGCTGATCCACGAGACCTCCTACCGCGACATGGTCGGCGCGCTGCAGCAGGCCGCCGCCGAGGGTGGCGAGGTGATCGGCGGCGAGCGCATGGATGTCGGTGACGAGGGCGCGTTCTACGTCCGCCCCGCGGTGGTGCGGATGCCCGCGCAGAGCGAGGTGGTGCACCTCGAGACGTTCGCGCCGATCCTCTACGTAATGACCTATGAGACGCTCGACGAGGCCATCGCGATGAACAATGCTGTGCCGCAAGGTCTTTCGTCGGCGATATTCACCCTCGACGTCCGCGAGGCGGAACGCTTCATGTCCGCCGAGGGGTCGGACTGCGGCATCGCCAACGTCAACATCGGCACGTCGGGCGCCGAGATCGGCGGTGCGTTCGGCGGCGAGAAGGAGACCGGCGGGGGCCGCGAATCGGGCTCGGACGCGTGGAAGGCCTACATGCGGCGCGCGACGAACACGGTGAACTACTCCTCGGAGCTGCCCCTGGCCCAGGGCGTCCACTTCGGCTGATTCTCTTTTCCGCGAGCGCGCATGTTTGCACGCCGACACGCCGCGTCGGGCGTACATTCTGCGCGCGCTCGCGGTTGAGAATCAGCGCATGGAACTGGACGGCAAGGTCGCCATCGTCACCGGCGGGGGCTCAGGAATCGGTGCGGCGATCGCCGGCGGGCTCGCGCAGCGCGGAGTGCGGGTGGTCGTCGGCGACCTCGACGAGCAGAACGCACACGCGACGGCGGAGTCGATCCGCTCGGCCGGCGGTCAGGCGGAGGCGCTGCGGGCCGACGCGGCCGACGTCGTCGACATCGAGGGCATGATCACGCTGGCCAGCCGGGAGTTCGATCCGGTCGACATCTACGTCGCCAACGCCGGCATCATCGGCCATCCCGGGCTGGGCACCGAGGCCGACTGGGACGTCATCCTCGACGTGAACCTGCGCGCTCACATCCGGGCGGCGAAATTGGTTGTCCCGCATTGGCAGTCGCGGGGATCGGGATACTTCGTGTCAGTGGCGTCGGCGGCGGGGCTGCTCACGCAACTCGGTGCTGCCGGCTACGCCGTCAGCAAGCATGCGGCGGTGGGGTTCGCCGAGTGGCTGGCCATCACCTACGGCGACGACGGTATCGGCGTCAGCTGCGTCTGCCCGCTCGGCGTGGAAACCCCCTTGCTGCAGGCGGTTCGGAGCACCGAGGATCCCGACGCCCGGCTCGGTGCGTCGTCGATCGAGCAGTCGGCCTCGGTGATCAGCGCCGACGATGTCGCGACGGCGACGATCGAGGCGATGCTCGCCGGCCGGTTCATGGTGCTTCCCCACGCCGAACTACTCGAGATGTACAGGCACAAGGGCGGCGACTACGACCGCTGGATCGCCGGGATGCGGCGGTATCAGCGCGCACTGCGCGCGCTCTGAGCGGCCGCGAGCGCGCGCTCAGGCACGCACTGCGCGGCGCGTCGGCGTACAAACACGCACGCTCGCGGGAGGAAGGCCTGTCACTCTCCGGCGAACTCGCAGAACGCCGTGTACGCCCGCGCGCCGTAGATCGTCGCCGGGCCGCCGTGCATCATGATCGTCACGCCGATGGCCTCGGCGGCCTCCTCTCTGGTGGCACCGGCGCGCGCCGCCGACTGGGCGTGCGAGGCGATACACCCGTCGCAACCGTGCACGACCCCGATCGTCATCGCCATCAGCTCCTTGGTCTTCCGGCTCAACGCGCCGTCGACAAGCGCCGCCTCACTGATCTCGGCGAATCCCTTGTAGACGTCGGGAATCATCTGCCGCAGCGCGCGATGCTGCGGTCGCAGATCAGCCAGTACCTCGTGGTGGGAGTGGTCGTCCATGCGGCGAGTCTGAGGTCCATTTGCGCTGGCGACGAGGGCCGAAAGGCCCTTCTGCGGCAGCGGCCGTCTTCGTAGCGTCGTGAAGCATGAAGGGCCGACTCGACCGTGCGCAACTGCGCGAGCTCGACCGGTTGAACGCCGACGTGATGTTCGGAGAGTCGACCGTGATCTTCGGTGAGGGCGACCCGGGCGATCACATGCTCGTCATCCGCAGCGGCCACGTCCGCGTCTCGCGCCGCAGCCACGACGGTCGCGACTTCCTGATGGCGGTGCTGGGACCCGGCGACGTGCTCGGCGAGCTCGCCGTCTTCGATCCCGGCCCACGCACCAGCACGGCGACCGCACTGACCCGGGTGATCGCCACCGTGGTGCAGCGCGGGCTGCTGCGCACCGTGCTCACCGACGACCCGCGCTGGTCCTTGCTGCTGCTCGAACGGCTGACCGAGCGCCTCGACGACGTGGAGGCGCAGCTGGTGGGCTTCGCGTCGACGGGGGTCGCCGGCCGGATCGCCGGACAGCTCGTGCACCTCGCGTCGCGCTTCGACACCCGCAGTGACGGCACCGTGCACATCGCCTGCGGGCTGCACAGCGACGACCTCACCCAGCTGGCCGGCGCCGGTCACACCTCCGGCACCGACGCGCTGGCGGCCTTCGCCGCCAAGGGCTGGATCACCCTCGACGAGCACGGGGTGACGATCCGCGACCTCGCCGCGCTGCGGCGCTGCGCCCGGCAGGCCGATGCGCCGATCGCGGTGCACCGACCCGCCTGACCGGACGCGGGATTCGTAAGAATCCCGTAACGACGCGCACGTCAGCCGCACACCGACCGCACCCGGTATGCCACTTCTCGCAAACAGTCACCGCCACCGCACCCGCATGTCGCCCCCTTCCCCGCAGACGTCGGCAAACACGGACCTCCGGCGGAGGCTATGGTCCAGTCGTCGTCGGCGGAGCCCGAGCCGCCCGGCAAGCCCGCTGGGGCGCTGCTTCGCCGCTGGTCAGACGTTTTCTTTCGCCCAGGCAGGGGCCGATGCGCGTGTAATCTCCGAACTCTGGACGGCCGCTTCCGGCCTTCGAGGAAAGGACGAGCGTGGACGTGCGAGCGCAGTTGTCGCAACTCGATGAAAAGACACGGGACGCTCTCGCCCGACGCATCAAATCACGGCTGGCCGAGGCCGGTGACGACACGAGCGAGCACCACGTCGCGATCATCGGAGGCGGTGTCGCGGCGCTGACGCTGGCGCTGCAACTGCGCTCCGAACGCCCCGGCACCCGGGTTCTGGTCGTCGAGCCCACCCCGCACCCGGTACCCGAGATCACCCACACCGTCGGCGAGTCGACGGTCGAGATCTCCGCACACTATCTGCGCGACCGGCTCGGCCTCGCCGACCATCTGCAGAACGCCCAGCTGCGCAAGATGGGGCTGCGGATGTTCTTCACCAACAACGGCAACACCGACATCGCCGATCGGGTGGAGGTCGGCAGCAGCGCGTTCGTTCCGCAGACCACCTATCAGATCGACCGCGGCAGGCTGGAGAACGAGCTCTACCGCCGTTGCGTCGCAGCCGGTGTCGCGTTCGCCACCGGTCGCGTCCGGTCGGTCGACCTCGGCTCCGGGGCCGCACCGCACCGGCTGTCCATCCAGCGCGACGGCGACGTCACCGAGACCACCGCCCGCTGGGTCGTCGACGCCTCCGGCCGCAATCGGCTGCTTCCCCGGGAACTAGATCTCAAGCGGGCCAACGGACATCAGTGCAGCGCGGCGTGGCTGCGCATCAAGACCGAGATCGACGTCGGCGGCTGGAGCGATGACCAGACGTGGCAGTCCCGCCTGACCGAGGGACGACGCGAGTTCTCGACCAATCACCTTATGGGCGAAGGCTATTGGGTGTGGCTGATCCGGCTCGCCTCCGGCGCCACCAGCGTCGGCATCGTGGCCGACCCGGCGTTCCACCCCTTCGACGAGTACAACACCCTGGACAAGGCGATGACCTGGCTGCGCCGGCACGAACCGCAGTGCGCCGCCGTGCTCGACGAGCATGTCGATCAGATCCAGGACTTCCGGGTGATGAAGAAGTACAGCCACACCGTCGACAAGGTCTACGACGGACAGGACCGGTGGTGCCTCACCGGTGACGCGGGCGTCTTCCTGGATCCGCTCTACTCGTCGGGACTCGACCTGGTCGCGATCGGCAACGGGCTGGTGACCGATCTGATCACCCGCGAGCTCGACGGCGCCGACGTCGTCGCCCGCGCGGCCATCAGTGACTCCCTCTTCCGGTCGCTGACCGACATGTGGTGCAACATCTACCGCGACCAGTACGTGCTGATGGGCTCGCCGACGGTGATGGCGGTCAAGGTCATCTGGGACATCGCGTTCTACTGGGGCTTCATCGGGTTCCTGTACAGCAACGACCGATTCACCCAGGTCGCCGACGACCCCGAACTCGTGCCCTACCTACAGGGGCTCATCGACCTGAGCAACCGCATGCAGCAGTTCCTCCGCGAATGGGCCGCCGTCGAACACGACCCGTCCCCGCCGCGGTTCGTCGACCTGTACGTGCCGCTGAACTTCATGGCGACACTGCACCATTCGATGATGGGGACGTCGACCGCGGTGCGCGAGCAGTTCGACGCCAACGCGCTGCTGCTCCGTCAGGTCGCCGGCCAGGTGATCGACGAGGTGCTGACCGACAAGGCGTCCCGCTTCTCCGACGACGACGTGATGGCCCAGGCGCAGGCGTGGCAGCGGGATTCGCTGCTGCGCGAACTCCGGTCGGTGTACCGCGAGCAGCAGGCGATCGACCCGATCAGCACCGACTGGGTCCTGTGCACCGCACCGGCACGATGACAGGCACTGTGAACGGTGCGCTGACCGGATCCGCCGAGCAGCGCCGGGAGCCGCTGGCGATCGTCGGCATCGGATGCCGGCTCCCCGGCGGTGTCGACTCGCCGCAGGACTACTGGCGGCTGCTCCTGAGCGAGACCGACGCCACCCGCGAGGTCCCCGAATCACGCTGGCACGCCGCCCGATTCCATGACCCGCATCCCGGCAAGGCCGGCAAGATGGTCACCCGCCGGGGCGGCTACCTCGAGGAGATCGACCAGTTCGACGCGGCGTTCTTCGGCATCTCGCCGCGCGAGGCGAACCTGCTCGATCCCCAGCAGCGGCTGCTCCTGCATGCCACCTGGGAGGCACTCGAAGACGGCGGCATCCCTGCAGAAGGGTTGGCGGGCAACGACGTCGGCGTGTTCATCGGCGGCTTCACGCTCGACTACCAGCTTCTGCAGAACCAGGGCCGCACCAGCCGGTTCCGCTTCAAGCCGCATTCCGCGACCGGGATGATGATGACGATGCTCGCGAACCGGATCTCGTTCGCGTTCGACTTCCGCGGTCCGAGCATGGCGATCGACACAGCGTGTTCCAGTTCGCTGGTCGCCGTGCACCTTGCCGCGCAGAGCATTTGGAACGGCGACTGCGAGCTCGCCCTGGCCGGCGGGGTCAACATCATCGTCGGCCCCAACACCGCGATCGCCGAGTCCAAGAGCGGCTTCCTCAGCCCCGACGGCCGCTGCAAGGCCTTCGACGAATCCGCCGACGGCTACGCGCGCGGTGAGGGCGGCGCCGTCGTCGTCATCAAACCCCTGTCCGAGGCGCTGTGCGACGGAGACCGCATCTATGCCCAGATCCTCGGGACCGCGGTCACCCAGGACGGGCACACCGACGGCATCACCGTGCCCAGTGAGGACGCCCAACGGGCTGCGATCACCACCGCGTTGCAGCGGGCCGGCGTGCAACCCACAGAGGTCGGCTACGTGGAGGCGCACGGCACCGGGACCCCGGTCGGCGACCCCGTCGAGACGCGGGCACTGGCCGGTGCGCTCGCCGCCGACCGCTCCGCCGACGACCCGCTGCTGATCGGCTCGGTGAAGACCAACATCGGCCACCTCGAAGCCGGGGCCGGTGTCGCCGGGCTGATCAAGGCCGCACTCGCGCTGCAGCACGCGACGATCCCGGCGAGCCTGCACCTGATCACCCCGAGCAGTCCGCTCGCCGAGCTGCATCTCGACGTCCCGCGCACCGCGCAACCGTTCCCGGGCGGGAAGCGGCGCGTCGCCGGCGTCAACTCCTTCGGGTTCGGCGGGACCAACGCGCACGTCGTGCTCGCAGAACCGCCGACCGCGTCCGCTTCGCGCGAGCACCGTCAGGACTCGAACCTGACTCTGCTGCCGGTGTCCGCACGCTCCGAAGAGGCGCTGACCGCCACGGCCCGTCAGCTGGCCGATCACCTTCGCGCGCAACCGGATCTGACGCTGTCCGACCTCGGCTACACGCTCAGCCGGCGCCGTTCCCACCTGAGCTACCGCCGCACCCTGACCGTCGACGGCATCGACGATGCCCGCGAACAACTCGACGCCCTGGCCGCCGGCGGCGGACAGGCCGCCCTGGGACGCTCTGGTCCCGACACGTCGAAGCTGGCATTCGTCTGCACCGGGATGGGCCCGCAGTGGGCGCAGATGTGCCGGGGGCTGCTCGACGTCTACCCCGCCTTCACCGCCAGCATCGAGCGCACAGATCGCGAACTCGCCCGCCACACCGACTGGTCGTTGCTGGAGGAACTCCGCCGCGACGACGAATCCAGCCGGATGGGCGAAACCGAGTTCGCGCAGCCGGCGAACTTCGCGATCCAGATCGCGCTGGCCGAACAGCTGCGCCACTTCGGCGTCGTGCCCGACGCGGTGATCGGGCACAGTGCCGGCGAGGTGGCCGCGCACCATCTCGCCGGTCTGCTCACCTTCGAGCAGGCCGTGTCGGTGATCTACCACCGCAGCCGGCTGCAGCAACGCACCACCGGACTGGGCCGCATGGTCGCCGTCGGCCTGAGCGCCGAAACGCTGATGGAGACCATCGATCCCGCCAGTGCCGCGGAGTTCGGCCGCCGGGTGTCCGTCGCGGCGATCAACAGCCCGCACGCGGTGACGATCGCCGGCGACGAGGACGTCCTGGCCGATATCGTGCGCCAACTCGACGAGGCGCAGGTCTTCAACCGGTATCTCGCCGTGAAGGTGCCGTACCACACGCACTACATGGACAGCGTGAAAGAGGACCTGTACGCCGCGTTCGACGGCCTGTCATCGGCCACGGCGACGATCCCGCTGTACTCGACCGTCACCGGCGAACGGCTCACCGACTACACCGCCGGCGCCGCCTACTGGTGGCAGAACACCCGCGCCACGGTGCTTTTCGAAGCGGCGGCGTGCCGGATGCTCGACGACGGCTACACCCACTTCGTGGAGCTGGGCCCGCATCCGGTGCTGGCCTCGTCGCTTCTGGAGACCGCCGGATCGCAACGGGTGCTCACCGTGGCGAGCCAACGGCGCGGCGACGACGACGCCCGCACACTGATGAACTGCGTGGGGACCGTGCACAGCCACGGCCACGACATCGACTGGGAGACCCTGCATCCCGCCGACGGTGCCCGCCTCGTCACGTTGCCGACCTACCCGTGGCAGTCCAAGCGGTACTGGAACGAGACCCCGGAGGCAGCCGAAGATCTGCACTACCAACCGGTACATCCGCTGCTGGGGCAGCCTGTGGCGGGCGCCCACCCGACCTGGGAGGTCGAACTCAGCACCGCCGTGCTGCCGTTCCTGGCCGACCATCAGGTGCAGGGCACCGTGGTGGTACCCGGCGCCGTGTTCCTCGAGATGGCGCTGGCCGCGGCATCGGAGACCTACGGATCGCCCTGCAGCGTCGACGACCTCGTGCTGCACCGCGCCCTCATCCTCGACGACACCTGCGACCCCGTCGTGCGGACGACCCTCGACGAGGCCAAGGGCACGATCGAGTTCACCGCGTTCACCGCGATAGGTGACGGCGACTTCGGCTGGACGGTCACCGCGGCCGCCGAACTCAACACCCTCGGCTCACCGCCGGCGCACTCCCTGGCGACCGACGACCAGCCCGCGATCCACCTGGGCGCCGACGAGTTCTATGCCCGCACCGCGTCTCTCGGCTTCGACTACGGTGACGTGTTCCGCCCGGTGCGTGACGTCGGCGGCGGCGACGGCTGGGCCAGGGCGCAACTGGCCATCCCGGCCGAAATCGCCACCGACCTCGAGGACTTCCACTTTCATCCGGCGCTGATCGACGGCGCGTTCCAGACGCTGTTCGGCACGACCGCCGTCGCCGGCGCCGCCGCGGGCACCTACCTTCCGACGCGCGTGCGGCACAGCGCCGTCTACGGCAGGCCGCAACCAGACATGACGGTGCACGTGCGGGTCGTGTCGGCCGGGCGTGAGGAGATCGAGAGCGACATCACGATCGTCGACCGGCTCGGCGAGACCCTCGCGGTGCTGCACGGCTTCACCGTCCAGTCGCTCAGTGCCTCCTCGACGATGTCGACCGAGCGCATCGACCGCGGCCTCTACGAGGTGCAGTGGGAGGCCCATCCGCCGGCCGACGAGGTCGAATCCCCCACCACCGGTTCGTGGCTGATATTCGTCGACACAGTGGGGTTCGGCGCAGCGCTCGCCCGGGCGCTGCGCGCACGCGGACACCATGTCTGCGAGGTCATCCACCAACCGGTCGACACGCTCACCGAGCTCGACGAGGGCTATGCCGTCGATCCGCAACGAGCAGAACAGGTTCGGGAGCTACTCGACGTCGTGGCGCAGCGTGACGGCGCCCTGACCGGGGTCGTCGACCTCTGGCCGGTCGACATCTACGCCGGCTCCGACGACCGGCTCGGTGTCATCACCCTGCTGAACCTGGTCAACGCGCTCGCCCAGCTCGACGGCGCCAAACCGCGCCTGCACGTGGTGACCGCCAACGCGCAACCGGCGCTGGGCACCGAGGAACTGGCCGTCGACCAGGCCACGGTCTGGGGTCTGGGCAGGGTCATCGGGCATCAGGAGTTCCCCGAACTGTGGGGCGGCCTGGTCGACATCGACGACACCGACGACGTGGACCTGACCGCCGGACGGCTCTGCCGGCACCTCCTCGACACCGACGCCGAGGATCAGATCGCCTTGCGCGGCGACACCACGCTGGCTCCGCGGTTGCGTCCCTGCGCGACACTGACCAAGCCGTTCCCGACCAAGCTGAGCGCCAACGCCACCTACGTCGTCACCGGGGGCACCGGTGCGCTCGGCCGCAGCGTCGCCCTCTTCCTCGCCGAGCGCGGGGCGCGGCACATCACGCTGCTGAGCCGCCGCGAGATCCCCGCCCGCACGCTGTGGCCGCAACTCCCCCAGGACGACCCGCATTTCGCGACCGTCGAGACGATCCGCCGGATCGAACGCCTCGGCGCCCAGGTGCGGTGCGCGGCCGTCGACATCACCGACGCCGAACACGTCGAACGCTGGCGCGACGAGTACCTGCAGGGCGGCCTGCCCCCGATCCGCGGCATCGTGCACGCCGCCGGATCGGTCGACGACCGACTGCTGGTGAACATGACCGAGCAGGACTTCGCGGCGGTGATGGCCCCCAAGGTCATCGGAACCCGGCTGCTGCACAACGCGTTCGAGAAGGCCGAACTCGAGTTCTTCGTGATGTTCGGATCGGCCGGCTCGGTCATCGCCTCCCCCGGCCAGGGCAACTATGCCGCCGCGAACGCCTATCTCGACGCCTTCGCGCACTACCGCCGGCTGCGCGGGCTGCCCGCGCTGACCATCGGGTGGGGTCCGTGGTCGGTCGGGATGGTCGAAGAACTCAAGCTGGAACGGATCTATGCGCAGCGCGGCATCGAGCTGATCACCCCCGGTGCTGGCGTGCGGATACTGGATCGGCTCCTCGCGCAGAAGACACCCCACGTCGTCGCGATCACCGCGGACTGGGGCCGCGCCCGCCAGGCGAGCTTCAGCGCGCACCTGCCGGCGATCTTCGGTGACCTCGAGGCCACCGGCGCCGCAGCCGCCGACGCGGGAGGCGCCTCGATCATCGACATCCTAGCGGCCACGCCGGACGACGAGCGGCTCGGCGTCGTGACCGAATACGTCCGTGATGTGGTGGCCAATGTGTTCGACTGCGCCGCAAGCGATATCGATCCCGAGGTGATGCTGGACGACCTGGGCCTGGACTCGATGATGGCGATGGAGTTCCGGGTGCGGGTGAACAGCCTGTTCTCCATCGACCTGCCGGTGCTCGAGATCTTGCGCGGTGTCAGCGTGAGCTCGCTCGCGGCACGAATCCTGTCCGAGCTCCGGCAGATCCACGCCGACAGCGAGGCCGAGGCGGCCGGCCAGGACACCGATGCCGCAGGCAGCGGAGACGACTTCGATCGGCTGATCGAGACCCTCTCCGACGACGAACTCCGCGCGCTGCTCGACGACCTGGAAGGGGCCGGCTAGCGGTGACCGCGGCAGATCAGGCGCCTGCCGTCCACGTCCGGGGGCTGAGCAAGTCCTACGGCCGGCTGGCCGCCGTCCGCGACGTGGACCTGGACGTCGCGTACGGCGAGATCGTCGCGATCCTCGGGCCCAACGGCGCAGGCAAGTCGACGACCATCGAGATCCTCGAAGGACACCGGAAGCGGGATGCCGGGCAGGTACGGGTGCTCGGCGAGGACCCCGGGACCGCAGATCGGCAGTGGCGGGCCAAGATCGGCATCGTTCTGCAGGAAGCCAGCGACTTCGGCGTGCTCACCGTCGCCGAGACGGTGCAGATGTTCCGGCAGTGCTACGGACAGGCCCGTGCGGCTGAGGAGGTGCTCGACCTCGTCGGGCTCGCGTCGACCGCCGACTCGCGGGTGCGGACCCTCTCGGGCGGGCAGCGCCGCCGACTCGACGTCGCGCTCGGCATCATCGCGACCCCCGACCTGCTTTTCATGGACGAACCGACCACCGGCTTCGATCCCGAGGCGCGGCGCCAGTTCTGGGACCTGATCCGGCTACTTGCCGCCGACGGCACCACCATCGTGCTCACCACCCACTACCTGGAAGAGGCCGCCACGCTGGCCGACCGCGTCGCGGTGATCGCCGGTGGCCGGGTGGTGGCCGTCGACACGCCCGAACGCCTGACCGCGCAGGCGAACTCGGTGGCCACGGTGCGGTGGACCGAACACGGCGAGGTGCGCACCGTGCAGACCGACCGCCCGACCGAGCTCATCCGGGACCGGTCGGCCGACGGCACCGAGATGCCCGAGCTGACGGTCACCAGGCCGACGCTCGAGGACGCGTACCTGAATCTGATCGGGCAGCCGTGATGGCGACCAACCGCGTCGAGGGGCCGGCACAGGCCCGGCACAGTGCCGCCCCGTCGTCACCGGCGCTGCCGTCCGCGCTGCGCATCGGAGTGTCACGAATCGTCCCGGAGCTGAAGATGTTCTACCGGCGCCCCGAGCAGGTGGTGCTGACGTTCTCGATGCCGGCGATCATCTGTCTGCTGCTCGGGTCGATCTTCTCGGCGGCGATGCCCGGCAGCGACGTCAGCACCGGGGCAGTGATCGCCGCGAGCATGCTCGCCTACGGCATCCTCTCGACGTCGTTCATCAACCTGGGCATCAGCGTCGCCGCCGACCGCGAGACCGGGGCACTGCGCCGGCTGCGCGGCACACCGGCGACCGCCACGTCGTACTTCGTCGGCAAGATCGCGCTGGTCGCGATCGCCGGCCTCGCCGAGGCGGTGATCCTGCTGGCCGTCGGGGTGCTCGTGTTCGGCCTGCGGCTGCCGACCGGTCTGGCCGAATGGTGGACGCTGGGCTGGGTTTTCGCGCTCGGCATCACGAGCTGCTCGCTGCTGGGCGTGCTGGTCAGCAACATCGCCAACAACGCGGTGTCGGCCGCGGTGCTGACGAACGGCCCCGCGGTCGGGCTGCAATTCGTCTCGGGCACCTACGTGCCCCTGATCATGTTGCCGACCTGGATGCTCGTCATCGGATCGCTGTTCCCGGTGAAGTGGATGGCCCAGGGATTCCGGTCGGTGCTGCTGCCCCCGCAGATGGTCACGGCAGAGCCGGCCGGCAGCTGGGAGCACGGCCGGATCTTCCTGGTGCTCGCCGCATGGACCGTCGTCGGACTGCTGGCCTGCCTGCGGGCATTCCGATGGTCGGAGCAGCGCTGACCATGCCGCCGCTGCTGACCATCACCTACCACTTCTTTTTGCAGATCGTGGTGATCCTGGCGACCTACCGGCTGCTGTGGCCGCTGTTCCGCCGACTCGGCCAGGTACAGGTGGTCGCCATCATGGTGGCCGGATTCCTGCTCGGCCCTTCGGTTCTCGGGTGGCTGTGGCCGGCCGCGCAGCACTGGCTGTTCCCGACGAAGCTGACCATCGGCGCCGAGACCATCACCCATCCCAACCTGGTCGCCATCTACGTCGTCGGCCAGCTCGGGCTCGTGCTCTACATGTTTCTGGTCGGGTCGTCGTTCAAGCTCGACATCCTGGGCGCGCACACCCGGCAAGCGGGCGCGACGTCGGCCGCCGGCATCGCCGTCCCGCTGGTGCTGGGCGGCGTCCTCGGCTGGTGGATGGTCGATTCCGGCGGCTACTTCACCGACAAGGTCGCGCACTGGCAGGGCGGGCTGTTCGTGGCGGCGGCCGTGGCCATCACGGCCTTCCCGATGCTGGCGTGGATCGTCTCCGACTCCGGGCTGCTCAACACCCGGCTGGGCACGATGTCGCTGTCGTGCGCCGCGGTCGACGACGCCTGCTCGTGGGTGCTGCTGGCGACCGTGGTGGCCACGGCCAAGGGCAGCCTGCTCGGCGCCGTCGTGGCCGTCGGCGGTGGCCTGCTCTACCTGTTGTTCATGGTGTATCTCGGCCGGCCGCTGCTGGCGCGCCTCGAAACGTGGACACCCCGCAGCGCCGACACCGAACGCACCGGCGGCCTGCCGGTCGCCCAACTGAGCATCATCCTGCTGGTCGTGCTGACCGCGAGCTGGTTCACCGACCTGGTCGGAATCTATTCGGTGTTCGGCGCTTTCGTGGCAGGGCTGGTGATGCCGCGCGGCGCGCTGCTCGACGCGGTGCGGGAGCGGTTCGAACCGCTGACCGCCTACCTGCTGCTGCCCGGCTTCTTCATCTACTCCGGCCTGAACACCCAGCTGACCCTGATCCTCGACGGCTCCACCCTGCTGATGGCGGCCATCGTGCTGCTGGTGTCGTTCGCCGCCAAGTTCGGCGCCGTCGGGCTTGCGGCGCGCTGGCAGGGCATGAGCTGGTACGAGGCCGGGTCGATGGGAGCGCTGGCCAACGCCCGCGGCCTGATGGAGCTGATCCTGCTCAACATCGGCCTGGAAGCCGGCCTGATCTCCGGCAAGCTGTACACGATCCTGGCGGTGATGACAATCATCACCACGTTCGTCGCGACCCCGTTGCAGCGCCTGTTCGAGCGCCGGCTTCGAAGAACGGGAGCGCGGTTCGGCCCCACCGGTGTGCAGCCGGACCGGGAGGCGTCGCAGGCTTAGCGCGGCGAGCGGCGAGCCTGCGCTCGACCCGTGTCGGACATGTGTCAGGATCGGCGGCATGGCGGCACCACGCCGGCACCTGTCCCCTGATGCGCGCCGCACCGAACTGCTGGCACTCGGCGCCGAGGTGTTCGGGCTGCGACCCTACGACGAGGTCCGCATCGACGAGATCGCCGAACGGGCCGGGGTTTCCCGCGCGCTGATGTACCACTACTTTCCGGACAAGCGCGCCTTCTTCCCCGCCGTCGCGCGGGCCGAAGGTGAGCGCCTGTTCGAGGCGACGAGCACGCCACCACTGCCGGGGCAGACGCTGTTCGGACAGGTGCGCAACGGTGTGCTGGCGTACCTGCGCTACGACGAGGAACATCCGCATCGCGCGTGGGCCGCATCAACCGGCCGTACGGATCCGCTGCTGCGGGGCATCTCGGACGTCGACAACGACCGCCAGGCCGACCGCATCCTCGGTCGGATGACCGCTGTCGTCGGCGTGCCGGTGGACGAGAAGGTGGAGCGCGATCTGCGCGCAGCCGTCTACGGCTGGCTGGCGTCGACGTTCGAGATGTGCCGGCAGCGCTTGATGGACCCGTCGCTGGACGTGGACCTCATCGCCGACCTGTGCGCGCACACGTTGATGGACGGCGTCGGTCGGGTGCCCGGCATCCCGGCTGCGCTCGCCGACGCGGTGGCCGCGCCGCAGCGCTGACCGCTCGCGTTATTCCTAGCCGACAGCCTCACCCCTCGAGAGGCAGGGGCGCGCAAGGGGCTCGCTTCTCAGCCGCAACGGGCGCGGAAGTCGACCGCCGGCTGCTTGATGCCCTGCAACTCCGCCCGCACCTGAGGATTGGCGTCCCCGTATGCGCCCAGCGCCGCCTGACGGTCCTCCTTGGGAACGTCCTTCAGGGACGTGAAGAAATCGTTGACCTGCGGGTGCGTGAACAGGTAGGCCGACGTCGCTGCAGTGATACCGGACATGATGCCCGCGAGATCGGCTGCCGTGCAGTTCGGTTGCGCCTGAGCGGGCACAGCGCTGCCGGCCATGACGGCAGCGACGCCGAGCACCCCTGCCAACAGCCGCCGCGCGGTGATGAAATGAAAGGCCACTGTCTTCTCCTCGATCGTCATTGATGTGCTCATCGCCGTCCGCCACGGCCGCCGCCGCCGCCGCCACCGCCGGGCCGGTTTCCGGGACGGCCCGGGGCTCCGATGCCGACGCCGGGATCCCAGTCCGCGTTGATGTTCCACGTGACGCCGTCGTCGCAGTTCCAGTCATACTCACACGGATAGGGCACGTACGGGCCTGACCCCGACCCCGGTCCTGCACCGTTGTCGGCGCCGCGCACGGTGCCCTGCGAGCACACCGTGGTGCCGCCCGAGCTCACACAATCGGCACCCGCCGTCGGCGTCGCCTGCAGACCCGCACACACCAGGACGGAGGCCACCATCACGTACGCCACCCGCATCGGCTGACTTCCCTTCGTTGCGCACAGGCCGACAATGACCGTGCCCGATCTGAGCTTAGGAAGGTACCGACGGGTGGTGCATCCCCCACAACGGGTGAAACCGCACCGTCGTCAAGCACTTTCCGCACGTGCGGTGTCAGCCCCTGCCGCCACCTATGCCGCCACCGCCACCGCCGCCTGGGCGGTTACCGGGCCGCCCCGGCTGGCCGATGTCGGGGCGGCCAGGTCTGCCGATGTCGGGTGGAGGTCCGGGCTCGGGCGGCGGCGGGTCGATGGCCAGCCCCAAGTCCCACGAGGAGCCGTCGTAGCAGTACCAGTCCTGTTCACACGGATACGGCACGAAGGGACCTGTGCCTGCTGCACCTCCGTTGTCGCAGACCGAGATCCCGTTCGTCTTGACGCAACCAGCCACAGCCATGGGTGCCGGGGCCACCGGCAGAACAGTCACGGCGGAGGCCACCAGAACCGGCGTGACCAACAGGGACAGCGAACGCATCCTCACTCCCTCCGCCGACGAGTACGGTCAAGCCAGGCGGCGACCGCGTCACTGATACGACGGTAGGAGGCGCGACCGCCCCGGACATCCCCCACAACGGGTGAAACGCCCAATCACGGCCCAAAGGGCCTGCCTTCGGGGTAATCTGCCCATCGCCTGGGGTCAGCGCCGAGGTCGGCCGTCCCTTGCGCCGTACCAGAGCGCTGACCCCAGGCCTCGTCAGCCGGCCGGTGTCAGCCGGCCGGTATCAGCCGCTGAGAAGCCCTACCCTCCTGGCCTCCGCCACGGCGGCACCCCGCGTGGACACACTGAGCTTTCGATAGATCGCCGTCGCCTGACTCTTGGCGGTTTCGCGGCCGATGACGAGTTCGTCGGCGATCTGCTGCAACGACATGTGGGTGGCCAGCAGCGGCAGCAACCGCAACTCCGCAGCCGTCAGCGGGTGGGCACTGCCAGCCACCATGGCCCGCACCCGGTCGACACGGGCAGACAGAGCGGTGGCGCCGGGTTCGCGACGACGGGCCCGTTCGGCGGCGTCGAGATGGGTGTCGAGTAGCTCCCGATCGCCCAACACCGCGGCGGTCCAGGACAGCAGGCCGTGCCCGAGCAGCGAAGTGCGCGCCGCCAGTCGACCCAGCCGTTCCAGGAGGCGCTCGGTCAACTCCACCGACTCGCGCGCCGCCGACGCGTCGCCGATCCGCGCGGCCATCACCGCGCTCACGGCGTAGACGACCACCATCGGCACAACGTCACACAGGTCGTACTTGTCGACGAGTGTCCGCGCGGCGTCGCTGCGTTCGATCGCGCCCGGATCGTCACCGGCTGCCAGGTCGAGCAGCGCCAGGTGCGCCAGAGCAGCTGCCTGGAATCCCGGCAGGTCCTCGGTTACCGGCAGCGCGGATTCGAGAAGCACCCGGGCGTGCTGCGTCCGACCGCGCATCGACTCGGCGGCGCCCTTCATCACCGTGGCCGCCCCCCACCACGGATTGACCAGGCTGTCGCCGGCGGCGCGGACGACGTCGGCATGCCGCACCACCTCATCGATACCACCGACCCCGACAAGCGAACCGATCAGTGCCGCAGCCACTTCCACCGACGGTGTGCCGTCGGCCAGCGGCTCTCCGCGGTCCGCTTGATGAGCCAGCATCAGCGACCGATGGATCGTGTCGGCATCGCCGGTGGTGACGCCGAGCCAGGCACGGGCGAGCGCCGCATCGGGATACTCGGCGAAGATCCGGGGTTCCAGCATCGCCAACCGACGCGCCAGCACCCCCGCCCGACCATCGAACCCGAGACGGGCCGCATCCCGGCCCACCAGTGCGGCCGCGCGGGGTCGATCGCCGGCGGCGACCGCGTGCACGAGGGCGCCGTCGATGTCGCCTTCCCGCTCCAACAGTTCCGCGGCCCGAATCGCCAACTCGCGGAAGCGGTTCGGCGCACGCGTCTGTATCCGGTTGCGCAATACGTCGGCGAAGAGCCGGTGATAGCGGAACCACACCCCGTACTGGTCGAGAAGGACGAGGAACGGGTTGCCCCCGCCGGCGAGCCTGTCGAGCATCTCGGCAGAGTCGTCGCGGTCGAGGATCACGTCGAGTTGTGCGGCGGAGAACCGCTCCAGCACAGCCGATTCCAGAAGGAACGTCACCGTGGGGGGATCGATCCGCTCGAGCACCTCCTCCACCAGGTAGTCGACCACCGGACCGCGCCTGCCGACGAGCGCGTCGACCGGCGCGCCGTCACGAAGAGCCATCGCGGCCAGCATGATCCCGGCCGGCCAACCCTCACAGAGCTCGGCGACCGCCGCGATGGCGTCGGCGCTGCGGTCCAGCCCGCTCACCGACACGAGTGCCGCGGTCGCCTCATCATCGGAGAACGTCAGCGCCGACGCGTCGATCTCCACGACGTCGTCGGTCAGTCGGCGCCGGGCCACTTCAAGGCCCGGGTTCGCGCGCCCGAGCACCGCGATGGTCGTGTGGGCGGGCGCGGCGGCGATCAGCGCCTGCAGGGCCTCGACGGAATCGGGCGCGGTCACATGATGGGCGTCGTCGAGAACGATCACCAGCGGACCCGCGGCTTCCATAGCCCCGGTCAGCGCGGGCAGCAGATGGGTGAGTGGGTCGCGGCCGGGGCCGCGCAGATAGCTCACCACAGCGCCTTCGACCGCCGCGGCCGTCGCGACGGCGGTTGCGATGTGCAGGAGCAGGTGCGCGGGATCATCGTCGAGATGGTCCATGCGCGCCCAGGCGAAGGGGCGGCTGTCGGCGTCGTCCCACAGCGCAACCGCACTGGTCTTGCCGTAACCGGCCGGCGCGGTCAGGATGGCCAGCTGTGCGCCGTCGGCGGACAGGCGGCGCAGCACGTCGGCGCGGGGCACCAGGGAGCCGCGGGTGCGTGGTCGCCCGATCGTGGCCGCCGGCACATCCGCCCGCCAGTCCCCTGCCACCACTTCAGCATCGTAGGCCTCCTAACTGCACGTTTGTGCCGGTTTACGGCACGTGCCGCCAATTGTCAGACCGGGTTGGCACCATGGACGACGTGCCCTCGACACCTGACCCGCTCTCCCGCTTCAGCGCGTTGACGCGCGAGTGGTTCGCGGGCACGTTCGTCGAGCCGACGCCGGCGCAGGCCCAGGCGTGGAACGCCATCGCCGACGGGCACAACACGCTGGTCATCGCCCCGACGGGATCCGGGAAGACCCTGGCCGCCTTTCTGTGGGCCATCGACGGTCTGGCCAGGTCACCGGCGTCCGAGCCCGCTACCCGGGTGCTGTACGTGTCGCCGCTCAAGGCTTTGGCCGTCGACGTCGAACGCAACCTGCGCACGCCGCTGACCGGGATCTCCCGCATCGCCGAACGCGGCGGACAGGAGCCGCCGAAGATCAGCGTCGGCGTCCGTTCCGGTGACACCACGCCCGCCAAACGCCGGGAGCTGATCACCAAGCCGCCGGACATCCTGATCACGACGCCGGAGTCGCTCTTCCTGATGCTGACCTCTGCCGCGCGGGAGACGCTGGCCGGCGTGCAGACCGTCATCGTCGACGAGGTGCACGCGGTGGCGGGCACCAAGCGCGGCGCCCATCTGGCGGTGTCGTTGGAGCGGCTCGACGCGATGCTCGAGCGGCCCGCGCAGCGCATCGGGCTCTCGGCCACAGTGCGTCCCCCCGAGGAGGTGGCCCGCTTCCTGTCGGGGGCGGCGCCGACGACGATCGTGGCGCCGCCAGCGGCGAAGACGTTCGACCTGACCGTGCAGGTTCCAGTGCCGGACATGGCCAACATGGAAAACAATTCGATCTGGCCCGACGTCGAGGAGCGCATCGTCGACCTGATCGAAGCGCACAACAGCTCGATCGTGTTCACGAACTCGCGGCGACTGGCCGAGCGCTTGACCGCCCGGCTCAACGAGATCCACGCCGAACGCAGCGGCATCGAATTGGGCGGCCCCAACCCGGGCGTGGCCGGCGGCGCGCCCGCCCATCTGATGGCCAGCGGGCAGTCCTACGGCGCCGAGCCGCTGCTGGCCCGGGCACACCACGGCTCGGTCAGCAAGGAGGCCCGCGCCGACGTCGAGGACGCGCTGAAGAGTGGGCGACTCAAGGCGGTCGTCGCGACATCGAGCCTTGAACTCGGCATCGACATGGGTGCGGTCGATCTGGTGATCCAGGTGGAGACCCCGCCGTCGGTGGCCAGCGGACTACAGCGCATCGGCCGGGCGGGCCACCAGGTCGGCGAGATCAGCCAGGGTGTGCTGTTCCCGAAACACCGCACCGACCTGATCGGGTGCGCGGTCAGCGTGCAGCGGATGCTTGCCGGGCAGATCGAGACCATGCGGGTGCCGGCCAACCCACTCGACGTGCTCGCGCAGCACACGGTGGCCGCCTGCGCACTGGAACCGATCAACGTCGAGGCGTGGTTCGACACCGTGCGGCGCAGCGCCCCGTTCGCGACGTTGCCGCGCAGCGCGTTCGAGGCGACGCTCGACCTGTTGTCCGGCAAGTACCCGTCCACCGAGTTCGCCGAACTGCGACCCCGCATCGTGTACGACCGCGACGCCGGAACGCTGACCGGACGTCCGGGCGCGCAGCGGCTGGCGGTCACCTCCGGCGGCGCCATCCCCGACCGGGGGATGTTCACGGTGTTCCTGGCCTCCAGCGCCGACTCCGAAAAGCCCTCCCGGGTCGGCGAACTCGACGAGGAGATGGTCTACGAGTCGCGCCCGGGCGATGTCATCTCGCTCGGTGCGACGAGCTGGCGGATCACCGAGATCACCCACGACCGGGTGCTCGTGATTCCCGCCCCCGGCGAGCCGGCACGGCTGCCGTTCTGGCGTGGCGACGGTGTCGGCCGGCCGGCCGAGCTGGGTGCCGCGATCGGCGCATTCAACGGCGAACTCGCCCGGCTCGACCGACCGGCGTTCGAATCTCGTTGTCAGGAAGTTGGATTCGATGCCTTCGCCACCGACAACCTGTGGCAGTTGATCGACGAGCAACGCAACGCGACGTCGGCCGTCCCATCCGATACCACGCTGGTGGTCGAGCGGTTCCGCGACGAACTCGGCGACTGGCGCATCATCCTGCATTCGCCGTACGGCCTGCGCGTGCACGGTCCGCTGGCGCTCGCGGTGGGCAAGCGGCTCTACGAGCGGTTCGGCATCGACGAGAAACCCACCGCCTCCGACGACGGAATCATCGTCCGACTGCCCGATACCGACGACACCGCCCCCGGCGCCGACATCTTCGTGTTCGACCCCGACGAGATCGAACCGTTGGTCACCACCGAGGTCAGCTCGTCGGCACTGTTCGCCTCGCGGTTCCGGGAATGCGCCGCCCGGGCGCTGCTGCTGCCCCGCCGTAATCCCGGCAAGCGATCCCCGCTGTGGCATCAGCGCCAACGCGCGGCGCAACTGCTCGACGTGGCGCGCAACTATCCCGACTTCCCCGTCGTCCTCGAAGCCGTCCGCGAGTGCCTGCAGGATGTCTACGACGTGCCGATGCTCACCGACCTGATGGCCCGCATCGCGCAGCGCCGGGTGCGTCTGCTGGAGGTCGAGACACCGACACCGTCCCCGTTCGCGGCATCACTGCTGTTCGGCTACGTCGGCGCGTTCATGTACGAGGGCGACAGCCCCCTGGCCGAACGGCGCGCCGCCGCACTGGCGTTGGATCCGACACTGCTGGCCGAGCTGCTGGGCCGCGTCGAACTGCGCGAACTGCTCGACGCCGACGTGGTGGCCAACACCACGCGCCAGCTTCAGCACCTGACGCCCGAACGGACGGTGCGCGACGCCGAGGGAGTCGCCGACCTGCTCCGCATGCTCGGTCCGCTGACCGCAGACGAGATCACCACGCGCTGCACAACCGACGACGTCGGCGGATGGCTGGAGGGGCTGCTGACCGCCAAACGGATCGTCAGCGTCTCCTACGCCGGGCAGACCTGGTGGGCCAGCGTCGAGGACATCGGGCGCCTGCGCGACGGCGTGGGGGTCGCGGTGCCGGTGGGCGTGCCGATCGCGTTCCTCGAGCCCGTCGTCGATCCGCTGGGCGAATTGCTGTCTCGATACGCCCGCACCCGGGGACCGTTCACGACCGGCGAGGCGGCGTCGCGGTTCGGGCTCGGGCTGCGGGTGGCGGCCGACGTGCTGGGCCGCCTCGCCTCCGACGGCAAGCTGGTCCGAGGTGAATTCACCGACACCCCGGTCGATTCGGGTGAGCAGTGGTGCGACGCCGAGGTGCTGCGGATTCTGCGCCGGCGTTCACTGGCCGCGCTGCGCGCCCAGATCGAGCCGGTCAGCACCGCAGCATTCGGCCGCTTCTTACCCGCATGGCAGCAACTGGGCAACGACAGGGTGTCCGGGGTCGACGGTTTGGCCTCGGTGATCGACCAGTTGGCGGGCGTGCCGGTGCCGGCGTCGGCGGTCGAGCCGCTGATCTTCGGGCAGCGGGTGCGCGACTATCAGCCCGGCATGCTCGACGAGCTGCTGGCGTCCGGCGAGGTGCTGTGGTCGGGGGCCGGCGCGCTGTCGTCGGCCGACGGCTGGGTCGCCTTCCATCCCGCCGACACCGCGCCGCTCTCGCTCGCCCCGCACGGCGAACTCGATCTCACCGACACCCACCACGCGATCCTCGGCGCGCTCAGCGGCGGTGGCGCATATTTCTTCCGGCAACTCACCGTCGACGGGGTCAGCACCGAGTCGCTCAAAGAAGCACTGTGGCAGCTGATCTGGGCCGGCTATGTCGGCGGCGACACGTTCGCCCCGGTGCGCGCGCTGCTGGCGGGCACCCGCGGCTCCGGCACCCGCCGCACCGCTGCACCATCGCACCGGCACCGGCGGGCGCCGCGGTTGAGCCGCTACAGCATCAGCACAGCCGGGCTGGGCGCGCACCGCGACACCGATCCGACGGTGGCGGGCCGGTGGGCCGCGCTTCCGACGGCGGAGGTGGACACCACCGTGCGGGCGTCGTACCAGGCAGACCAGCTGTTGGCCCGGCACGGCGTGCTCACCAAAGGCGCCGTCGCCGCGGAGAACATCGCCGGCGGATTCGCGTCGATGTACAAGGTGCTGACCACGATGGAGGAAGCGGGGCGTTGTCAGCGCGGCTATTTCGTCGAATCGCTGGGCGGTGCGCAGTTCGCGACCGCGAGCACCGTCGACCGGCTGCGCAGCCACGCCGACAGCATCGACGACAAACAGCAGAACCTGCGGGCGATCGCCCTGGCAGCCACCGACCCGGCCAACCCGTTCGGGGCAGCGCTGACCTGGCCGGCCCTGGGCGAAGCCGCACACCGGCCGGGCCGCAAAGCGGGCGCGCTGGTGGTGCTCGTCGACGGGGAACTGGCGTGGTTCGTCGAGCGCGGTGGCCGGTCACTGCTGAGCTTCACCGATGACGCCGAGGTACACAACGCCGCCGCCGCCGCACTGGCGGAACTGGTCACCCGGCAACGTGTTCCGGCTCTTCTGGTCGAGCGCATCGACGGCGTTCCGGTGCTCGAGAGCCGAGACTCGCTTGCCGCCGAGTCGCTGGTGCACGCTGGATTCTCCAGGACGCCGCGCGGGTTGCGGCTGCGCTGATGCCCGAGGGTGACACCGTCTTCCGCACCGCCCACAAGCTTCGCCAAGCGCTGGAGGGCAAGACACTGACGCGCTGCGACGTCCGCGTCCCCCGCTACGCCGCGGTCGATCTGAGTGGACAGGTGGTCGACGAGGTGCTCAGCCGCGGCAAGCATCTGTTCATCAGGGTCGGGGAGGCCAGCATCCATTCGCACCTGAAGATGGACGGGGCGTGGGTGATCGGCCGGGTTCGGGTGCCGGCGTACAAGATCCGCATCGTGCTCGGGACGGCCGACGCCGTGGCATCGGGCATCGACCTCGGCGTGCTCGAGGTCCTCGAACGCGCACACGACATGGAGGCTGTCGCACATCTGGGGCCCGACCTGCTGGGTGGTGACTGGTCGGCGGAGGCGGCGAAGACCGCGGCGTTGAACCTGGTGGCCGACCCGGCGCGGCCGGTGGCCGAGGCGCTGCTCGACCAGCGGGTGATGGCGGGCGTGGGCAACGTGTACGCCAACGAGATGTCGTTCGTGTTCGGGCTGCGGCCCACCACGCCCGTCGGTGAGCTCACCGATCCGCTGCGGGTCGTCACCCGGGCTCAGCAGATGTTGTGGCTCAACCGGTTACGCATCAACCGAACGACCACCGGCAACACCCGGCCCGGCCAGGACGTCTGGGTGTACGGGCGCGCCGGACTGCCGTGCCGGCGCTGCGGCACGCGCATCGAGACCGACAAGGACGGCGACCGCGTCACCTACTGGTGCCCCACCTGCCAGCGCTGATCTGCGCCGAAACTGTATTCCACGCGCTCACCTGGGGATAACTCACGCGCCACAGGCAATCTCGGCGAATACTGTCGCACACCTGGTCGACGATGCGGACATGAACACCATCCTCATCGGGACCGAGGCCGTCGCACACGGCGTCGTCACGAGCCACCAACTTCGCAGTCGTTACCGACCGATCTTTCCCAACGTTCACGCGCCGGCCGGCGTTGAGCCCACGCTGCGGGACCGTACCGAAGGCGCTTGGCTCTGGACCAGGCGCACCGGCATCATCACCGGGCTGGCGGCGTCGGCGCTGCACGGGGCGCGCTGGGTCGACGGTGACGTCGACATCGAGATGATCTACTGCTGTACCCGGCCGCCGCGCGGCATCGTCGCCCGCAACGAACGCATCGCCGGTGACGAGTGGCGGCGGCGCGGCGGGCTCGCCGTCACCACCCCCGCACGAACCGCCTTCGATCTCGGCCGCTTTCAGCGCTACGACGCGCTCGCACGCCTCGATGCGCTGATGCGCGCGCAGCCCTTCTCGGTGGCCGACGTCATGATGCTGACAGAGCGCTACCGAGGTACCCGGGGCGTTGCAAGACTCAAGGCAGTCCTGCCCTACGTTGACGGGGGCGCCGAGTCACCGCGAGAATCCTGGTGGCGACGGCTCGTCATCGACGCAGGCTTCCCAGTTCCCCGGACCCAGATCCGCGTCGTCGACGATGACGGCAGACATGTCCGATTCCTCGACTTCGGTTGGCGCGACTACGGCGTCGCGATCGAGTACGACGGGGAACAGCACCAGTCCGACCGCGCGCAGTACCTCAAGGATCGGATGGTGATGCCAGTGCTGCGGCGGCTGGGCTGGCACGTGCTCGGCGTGGTGCGGGAAGACAATCCCATTCACGTCATCGGGGAGCTCCGCGAGGTGATGACCGCCCGTGGGTGGTGGGGCACCGTGCAGATTCCGCGCTACGCGTACGCCTACGCGCAACGAAGCGCCGAAACTGCATTCCGCGCGACGATATCGGCGTAATCCACGCGTGGAATACAGTTTCGGCGGTCAGCCGGCGGCACCGTCGGCGACCGCCTGCACCGCGGCGTGATGCGCCAGCGCGCGTTCGGTGTCCGGATCGACGGGCTGCAGGTCGAAGACCACCCGATGGACCGTACCGGTGAAGGCATACGGCGCCTTGTCCTCATAGGCGCGGTCCACCACCAACCCGTTGTCCCGGCCGACATCAAGGCCCGCGTACGACGAGAACGCGACCGGCACGGTTTTGGGCATGTCCCCTTCGCCGATAACGTCGTCGCCGGCGAACAACGTCACGTGACCGCCCGAGCCGGGCACCGGTTGGGCGATCTCGAACAGCATGCGCACCGTCACGTCTCCGGTGGGGATCGGCGTCGTGGAAGCCTGCCGGTAGGTCTCCACCCCGAGCATCGAATAGGTGTGATGCAGCAGCCCGTCGCCGTCGACCCACAACGCGTACCCGCCGATGAAGTCGGCGTTGGCCACCAGCACGCCCTCCGCGCCGCCCGCGGGCACGTGAAGGTCGGCGCTGATCTCATAGGACCGGCCCTGGATGCGCGGCGACATGCCGCGCTGGATGTTCTGCACCCCGCCCTGATAGGCGAACCGGGTGACCGGCGGCAGCGGCGGCAGATCCCCCAACAACACCGACATGCCGCCCAGCAACGGCAGCACCTGATTGCGTTCGGCCTCGGCCCACCATAGCGCGACCAGTTCGGCGACCTTGTCGGGATGCTGGTCGGCCAGGTCGTGAGCCTGGGAGAAATCGTCGGGAAGGTGGTAGAGCTCCCACACGTCGTCGTCGGGATCATAGGAACTGTCCGGGCCGAAGCGGCCCAACGTCTGCGGCGAGAAGTCCCACGGCGCCTTGTCCAGTCGGGTGCAGGCCCACCACCCGTCGGCATAAATCGCGCGGCTGCCGAACATCTCGAAGTACTGCACGGTGCGGTGCTCGGGCGCGGCACCGTCGCTCAGGCTCGTCGCAAAGCTCGTGCCGTCCAGTTGCTCCTGAGCGAAACCGTCGACGCTGTCCGGCGCAGGGATACCGATCAGGTCGAGCACGGTCGGCGCGATGTCGATGCAGTGGGTGAACTGAGTCCTGGGGGTCGCGTCGGCGCTGATGCGCCCCGGCCAGTGCACCACCATGGGGTCGCGGGTGCCGCCGAGGTGACTGGCCATCTGCTTACCCCACTGAAACGGCGTGTTGTTCGCGTGCGCCCACGCCGCGGCGAAGTGCGGGGCGGTGTGCTCGCCGCCGAGCGCCTCGATACCGCCGTACTCCTCGATGAGCCTCAGCTGATCCTCGGCTTCCAGCACGACGCCGTTGAGGAACGTCATCTCGTTGAACGAGCCGGTGATGGTGCCCTCCATCGAGGCGCCGTTGTCGCCCCAGATGTAGAACACCAGTGTGTTGTCGAGATCGCCGAGCGCCTCGATCCCATCGATCAACCGGCCCACGTTCCAGTCGGCGTTCTCACTGAACCCGGCGAACACCTCCATCTGCCGCGCGTAGAGCCTGCGCTGGCCGTCGGTGAGGCTGTCCCACGCCGGGAAAAGATCCGGCCGCGGCGTCAGCTCAGTGTCCGGCGGCACGATGCCGAGATCCTTCTGACGCTGTAATGTCCTGTCGCGGTATGTGTCCCAGCCCTCGTCGAATTGGCCGCGGTACTTGTCCGCCCATTCGGCGAAGACGTGGTGGGGGGCGTGGGTGGCACCGGTGGAGTAGTACATCATCCACGGCTTGGCGGGATCCTGCGCACGAACCGCGTTCAGCCACTCGACGGCCTTGTCGGTCAGATCGTCCGGGAAGTAGTACGGCCGTCCGTCGCGGCCTTCGGTCGGCACACCGAGGACGCCGTTGTCCTGGGTGATGATCGGGTCGTACTGTCCGGCAGCTCCGGACAGGAAACCCCACCAGTGGTCGAAGCCCCATCCGTGGGGCCACCGATCGAACGGACCGGCCGCGCCCTGGACGTTGTCGGGCGTGAGGTGCCACTTGCCGAACCCGCCGGTGACGTAGCCGTTGTCCCGCAGAACGCGAGGCAGCGGGGCGATACTGCGGGGCAGTGCCGATGAGTACCCCGGATACGGGCCCGGGTACTCGGCGATGGAACCGAACCCGCAGCGGTGGTGGTTGCGTCCGGTGAGCAGCGCGGCGCGGGTCGGCGAGCACACCGCCGTCACGTGGAAGCGGTTGTAGATCAACCCGTTCTCGGCGAGTCGGCTCAGCGTGGGGGTGTTGATCTCTCCACCGAAGGTCATGGGACCGCCGAAGCCCGCGTCGTCGATGAGGACGATGAGCACGTTGGGCGCGCCCGGCGGCGGCGTGACGGGCGCGAGCATCGACCAGTCGCCTCGGGATTCGGCGAGCGTGCGCGCGGCGACCCCACCGAAACGGGGATCGGCGATCGGAAGACGGGTGCGATCGGGCCAGGCCATGGCCACCTCCTTGCTAGAGCGGCGGCGCAGACGCGCCCTCCGCTCACAGTCTGGCCCCCCTGGGCGACCAAAAACGCCGAAACTGCATTCCGCGCGCGATATCGGCGTAATCGACGCGTGGAATACAGTTTCGGCGCAAGGGGGCTAGTTCCAGGGCATCGCGAGCTTGACGATCTTGCGGACCACGGTCGCGAACTGCCGCGGCAGCGGACCGCTGTTGTAGGGCACGCCGTAGCGCTCGCAGATGTCGCGCACCTTCGGCGCGATCTCTGCGTGCCGGAACGCCGGGATGTCCGGGAACAGGTGATGCTCGATCTGGAAGCTCAAGTTGCCGCTGAGGATGTGGAACAGCTTGCCGCCGGTCAAGTTCGCCGAACCGAGCACCTGGCGGAAGTACCACTGCCCGCGCGTCTCGGCCTTCGTCTCCTCGATCGAGAACTCCTGCACGTCCTCCGGGAAGTGCCCGCAGAAGATGATCATGTAGGCCCACACGTTGCGCATCAGGTTCGCGGTGAGATTGCCCGCGAACACCCACGGCGCGAAGGGACCGGCCAGCAACGGGAAGGCCACGTAGTCCTTGAGCGTCTGCCGCTTGGTCTTACGCCAGATGCCCTCGAGGATGTCCCGCTTGTCGGCGATGCTGATCTCACCGGCGCGAATGCGCTCGGTCTCCAACTCGTGCAGCGCGACACCGTACTGGAACAGCACCATCAGCAGGAACGCGTACACCGGGTTGCCCAGGAAGTAGGGCGTCCACTTCTGGTCGGGGCTCATCCGCAGGATGCCGTAGCCCACGTCGCGGTCCATCCCGACGATGTTGGTGTAGGTGTGGTGCATGTAGTTGTGCGAATGGCGCCACTGCTCGGCGGGGCAGGCGGTGTCCCATTCGAAGCCACGCGACGAGATGGCCGGATCACCCATCCAGTCGTACTGGCCGTGCATGACGTTGTGGCCGATCTCCATGTTGTCGATGATCTTCGACAGACCCAGCATCGCGGTGCCGGCCAGCCAGAACGGCGGGAAGATGCCGCCGAACAGCAGTGCGCGACCACCGATCTCGAGTCCGCGCTGCGCCTTGATCATGCGGCGGATGTAGGTCGCGTCGCGCTCGCCGAGGTCGGCGATGACGCTCTCCTTGAGCGCGTCGAGTTCGCGACCGAACGCCTCGGCCTGCTCGGGGGTCAGCGTGACCGTGCGTCCGCCGACCGTCTTCGTCAGCGTCTTGGCCTGGGTGGTGGTGGTGTCCAAAGTCTCGGTCATCTCGGTTCCTCTCTCGGAGCGTGATGTTCTGGGTTCGGGGTTCTCAGAGCGCGATATCGACGTCACCGACCGGGGCGGACACGCAGATCTGCACGTCCTCCTCCTCGGGTGACGACACCGCGCCTGTGACGACGTTGCGCACCACGCCGCTGGTCTTGCGTCGCGTGCAGGAGAAGCAGATGCCCATGCGGCAGCCGCTCTCGGGAGTCAGGCCAGCGTCCTCGGCCTGGTTGAGCAGCGGCCGGCCGTCGTCGGTGACGGCCACCCCGCTGTCGCTGAACGTGACCTGCCCGCCGGAGGACTCGCCGTCGAAGACCGGCGGCACGAAGCTCTCGTACTCGGCGGCGGGGAACAACTCGCGGACCGCGTCCACCAGCGCAGGCGGCCCGCAGACGTAGACCGCCTCGGGATCCGCGATCGGCAGGTGGTCGGTGGCGAACCGGCCGGACAGCTCCGATCCGGTCGTCTCGCGCGTGTAACCATGGCGGACAGTCACATTCGGCATGGTCGAGGCGATCTCGGCGAGTTCGCCTCGATAGCAGGCCTCCTGAGCCGATCGCGCGTAGTGCACGAACGCGACCTCCCCTCGATGGCCGCGTGCGCGCAGCGTCCGCAGCATGGACATCACCGGCGTGATGCCGCTGCCGCCGGAGACGAGCAGAATCCGCTCCGGCAGTCGCTGCGGGAGGGTGAACTCCCCGGCCACCGAATCCAGGCCGACGATCATGCCGGGCCGGGCATGGTCGAAGAGATAGGTGGAGACCAGTCCGCCGTCGTGGCGGCCGACAGTCAACTCGATGTGTCGGTCGGTCTCGGCGTTGGCCGGCGAGTAGGGCCGCGTTCGGCGGCGACCGTCGATCTCTACCGAGAGGTTGATGTGCTGGCCGGCCCGGAACCCGGAGAACGCACGGTTGGGTGCGAGGGTCAACGTCACGCTGCGCGGCGTGGTGCGGCGCACCGCGAGGACCCGGGCGCGGGCCTGACCGCGCGTCCAGGTCGGGTCGACCAGTTCGGTGTAGCGGTCGACGCCGTGCGGACCCGTGAGCAGATCCAGCAGCCCCGACCGTCGCACCCGCGTGGTCAACGTTTCAGTGAACATATGTACACCATTCGACAATCGACCGTCCGGTGTCAATGGATGTGTGCAGGTTGTGGTATGTTTCACAACCAGTGAACAGTCGTACGCCCAGATCACACTCGGATCGTCCGGGGAGGTCGAGCAGGTCGCGCGATTCGTCCCGGACCAGGGACAGCGACAGATCCGGCCTGACCCGCGAGCAGCGCAAGGAAGCCACCCGCCGCGCAATCGTCGACGCGGCGCTGCACCTGCTCGCCGAGCGCAGCTTCAGCGCCCTGAGCCTGCGCGAGGTGACCCGCGAGGCCGGGATCGTGCCCGCCGCGTTCTACCGCCACTTCGAGTCGATGGAAGCACTCGGCCTTGTGCTCATCGACGAGTCGTTCCGCAGCCTGCGCGACATGCTGCGCGGCGCGCGCGCCGGCAAGTTCGATCCGAACCGGGTGATCGAGTCGTCGGTCGACATCCTCATCGACGGCGTGCAGGAACGCCGCGAGCACTGGTTGTTCATCGGCCGGGAACGCAACAGCGGCGTCATGGTGCTGCGCTACGCGATCCGCACCGAGATCCGGCTGATCACCTCCGAACTCGCCATCGACCTCGCCCGCTTGCCCGGGCTGAACACCTGGAGCGGTGAGGACCTCAACATCCTGGCCAGCGTGTTCGTCAACTCGATGATCGTCATCGCCGAGTCGCTCGAGGACACCACCGACCCGGCGACCGTCGACGAGATCCGTCGCATCGCCATCAAACAGCTGCGGATGATCACCATCGGAGTGGCCGACTGGCGCAGCAGCTAGCGTGACGGGCATGGCGGCTGTTCTGGAAGTGACACACCCCCTGCCCGAGATCGCGGTGCTGACCCTCAACCGGCCCGACAAACTCAACGCACTGTCCTACAAGCTCGTCGAAGCGCTGCACGCCGAACTCGACGCCCTTGCAGCCGACAACGCGTGCCGGGTGGTGGTGCTGACCGGTGCCGGTCGCGGCTTCTGCTCCGGCCTGGATCTGGGCGCCCCCAGTCCCGACGAGGCAGGCGGCGGCACCGAGTTCCCCCGCTCGGGCATGCGCTGGCAGGAACGCATCGCCGACCTCACCGCGAAGATCCACCGGTTACGCCAACCGGTGATCGCGGCCGTCAACGGCGTGGCCTACGGCGGCGGGCTGGGCATCGCCGCGGCCTGCGACATCCGCATAGCGAGCCCGTCGGCACGGTTCTGCACCCAGTTCATCAAGCTCGGGCTGGGCGGCTGCGACATCGGTGTCAGCTACACACTGCCCCGGATCATCGGCGCCGGACCGGCGTTCGACTTGATCCTCACCGCCCGCGCCGTCGACGCCGACGAGGCGCTGCGCCTCGGGCTGGTGTCCCGGATCGCCGACTCCCCCACCGACGAGGCGCTGGCAATTGCCGAGACACTTTGCGGCTACGGCAAATTCGGCGTCGAGTCGACCAAGCAGGTGCTGTGGGCCAACCTCGACGCGGGCAGCCTCGAGGCGGCGCTGCACCTGGAGAACCGCAGCCAGATCCTGGCGTCGACGAGCGGCGAGATGCGCGAGGCGGCTGCGAAAGTGCTGCGCAAATCCTGACGCCGAGATTGCATCCTGCGCGGGAAATCCGAGGAGAAGTCCGCGTGGAATACAGTTTCGGCGGGAATCGGGGACGGGCTAGCGCGGGGTGCCGCCTCCGTCGACCATGATCACCTGGCCCGTCATGTAGCTGCCAGCGTCCGACGTCAAAAGCAATGCCGCGCCGACCATTTCGTCGGCCGTGGCGAGTCGGCGCATCAGCGTCCCGCTGACCATCCCGTCGATCGCCTCCTGCGGGTTCTTGCGCATCATGTCGGTGTCGACGGGTCCCGGCGCCAGCGCGTTGACGCGGATGCCGTCGTGCACCAGCTCGGCGGCCATCGACCGGGTGAACGACATCATCGCCGCCTTCATCGACGCGTAGATCGCCAACATCGGCGCGAAGATGAACGCCCCGATCGACACCATGTTCAGGATTGCGGCGTGCTCGCTCACCTTCAGATGCGGCAGCGCGGCCTGCACCAGGAACACCGGGCCACGCAGATTCACGTCGAACGACTTCGTCAGCCCGTCGACCGTCATCTGCTCCAGCGGCTGCGCCAGCGGGTTCGCGGCGTTGTTGACCAGCACGTCCAGCCCGCCGAACTCGGCGACCGTGCGGTCGACCAGCGCGCCGAGATCGTCGACCTCACCGAGATGGGTGGGGATCCCGATCGCCTCCCCGCCGAGTTCCCGCAGATGGGCCGCAGCGCGCTCGCACGCGTCGGCCTTGCGGCTGGCCACGGCCACCCGGGCGCCGGCCAGTACGTAGCCCTCCGCCAGGGCGAGCCCGATGCCGCGGGTGCCGCCGGTGACGATCACCGTGCGGCCGGTCATGTCGAACAGCCGGTCGAACGAGGAGCGATCCACTACACGCACCCGCTGACGCTGATCCGCCGCCCGACGTCGGCGCAGACGGCGACGTTCGGCGCATAGGCCACGGGCGGCGGCGGTGGTGGCGGAGGCGGAGGAGGCGGTGGCGGTGGCGGTGGCGCGTCAGAAGGCGGCGGCGCCCCGGGCGGCGGTGGTGGCGGAGGCGGCGGTGGCGGCGGCGGGTATTCCAGCACGTCGTTGAGTTCGTACAGCGGATCGGAGCAGCCGGTGACGTCGACGTGCACGCCGCCGACTGATCCGCAGATGGCTTGCGCGGAGGGCGCCGGCACGAGCGCGGAGCCCGCACCCATGATCACTGCAGTCGCGACGAGCCAGGTGATGCGCACGCATACTCCTTCTCCCCCGCGGCGGACCCGCGGACACGCGTCGATTGTGGCAGCCGGCGCATCGTCTGCGCGGCTGAACACGCCCGGCGGGAAGAGACGGTAGCGGCGACGACCCACGTGCGGTGATTTGCCAGCGCACTGCGCTCGCGCATCGGCGCTCGGCGTCTGCACAGTACACGGGTATTGCGTCAGGGTCGGCGCCAGTAGGGCCGGAGTAGCGGTTGGACGGGCCGCCCGAGCAAAGGTCGATCTTCCGACATTTTTGACAGAATCCCTCGTGAGGAACTGTTTGATGACATCAACGATTCACGCAGCGAACTCCCTGACGATGTCGTACATTTCGGGGGTGCGCAGCGTTCCCGCGCACAGTGTGCGTTCAGATCGCAATCGCGCGTCGCAGTCCGAGGGGAGTTGCGATCTGAGCGCACACTAGGAGTCTGCTGAATTAATCCCGCGTGCCGGGGTGGGTTGTACTGGGGTTTTGGGGACAATTGGTGGGTGCAGGGTCGTTCTGATGATCAGCGTGAGTTGTTGGATGCCGAATCAGTAGCGGGGCATCTTCTGAAGTCCGACAGTGTGTTTGCGTTCCTGGCCACGCATCGGTCGGAGTTGTTTCCCGAGGAGATGTTCGCCGATCTGTTTCCCTCGCGCCGTGGCCGGCCGAGTGTTCCTGCTGAAGTGATGGCCAGTGTGATCACCTTGCAGGCCCTGCATGGCTTGTCCGATAACGAGACCGTGGACGCGGTGACCTTCGATCTGCGGTGGAAGGCGGCCTGCGGGCTGCCGATCACCGAGGCTGCGTTCCATTCGACGACGTTGACGTATTGGCGGCGGCGGCTGGCGGGTTCGCAGCGCCCGAACCGGATCTTCGAGGCGGTCAGGGCGGTGGTCGCAGCGACTGGGGTGTTGGCAGGACGGACGCGGCGGGCGTTAGATTCCACGGTCCTCGACGATGCGGTCGCCACGCAGGACACCGTGACACAGTTGATCGCCGCGATCCGGCGGGTCCGCCGGGAGGTCGGCGGTGCGGTCGAGGTCGTCGAGGTTCATTGCACCGCTCACGACTACGACGATGCGGGAAAGCCGGCGATCGCGTGGGATGACAAGACCGCTCGCGAGCTGCTGGTCGACGGACTGGTCGGGGATGCGCACCGGCTGCTCGGGCATCTGCCCGAGCAAAATCTCGGGCCCCGCGCAGCGGAGGCGGTCGCGTTGTTGGCGCTGCTCAGCGGCCAGGATGTCGAACCCGTCGAGGGCTCTGACGGCACCGACGGGCAGTGGCGCATCGCTCGGCAGGTGGCCTCGGATCGAGTGATCTCCACCGTCGACCCCGAAAGTCGCCACGTGCACAAGTCGGTGCACCGTCGCCAGGACGGGTTCAAGGCCCACATCGCCGTGGAACCCGAGACCGGAATCATCACCGATTGCGCGTTGCGCCGCGCCAACGGAACCGCCGATAGTGAGGCCACCGTCGCAGCGGATCTGCTCGAAGCCGAAAGCGGCCCGGTCGCGGTCCTGGCCGATTCGGCATACGGATCCGGGCAGTTCCGCGCTCATCTGGTCGAGCGCGGCTACCGCGACGTGGTCAAGCCCGCGCCGGTGCGTCCAGCGGTTCCCGGTGGGTTCACCGTCGACGACTTCACCGTCGATCACGCGCGAGCACAGGTGACCTGCCCGGCGGGTGTGACCCGTTCCCTCACAGCGGCCGGCAATGCGGTGTTCGGTATCGCGTGCGCCGACTGTGTTCTGCGGGCCCGCTGCACCGCCGCGATCGACGGCAAGACACTGAAGGTGCGACCGCACGACGCGCTGCAACGACAAGCCCGCCGCCGAGCCCGGGATCCATTGTGGATCAACGAGTATCGACAACATCGCCCCATGGTGGAGCGTTCGATCGCGTGGCTGACTCGAGGCAACCGCAAAGTCCGATACCGTGGCGTGGCGAAAAACGATCACTGGCTGCACCATCGCAGCGCCGCGTTGAATCTGTGCCGCCTGCTCACCATGGGCCTGACCCACACCGGCACCGCCTGGGCGCTGGCCTGAGGCCGACACAAACCAGAGGCTTGCCCTCACCCGCGACCGATGCCACGCGCAAGACGGCGGGGTGACCCTCGACCTGTCGACCTCCGGGTCTGACTTAACCCACGCGCCGCAGAGCGCTTTGAGACACCCCGCCCCACAAGCCACTAATTCAGCAGATTCCTAGGGACCGGCCAGGGTGCGCCTGCTCGTGAACCGACGCGCGTCGCCCGTCAGCGGGTCGTCGAATTCCAGGCTGTGGGCGAGCAGCTGCAGCGGCCTGGAGAAGTCGTCGGGGGCCACGTCGACAACTTCCGGATACAGCGGATCACCGGTGATCGGGATCCCGAGCGAGGCCATGTGCACACGTAGCTGATGGGTGCGACCGGTCCGCGGTGTCAGCCGGTACAGCGGGTCGCAGCGCTCGATGACCGTCTCCGCATTCGGCTCGCCGGGCTCCTCGACCGCTTGCAGGCAGCCGCGCCGCTTGACGATGCGGCTGCGCACCGTCATCGGGAAGGTGTGGCCGGCGTCGACGGGCGCGTGCGCCAGATAGGTCTTGGTCACCCGCCCCCGCGCGAACAGAGTCTGATAGGCGCCGCGCACCTCGCGGCGGGCGGTGAACACCAGCACGCCCGCAGTCAGCCGATCCAGCCGGTGCGCCGGGCTCAGCTCCGGCAGCTCGAGCGAGCGGCGCAACCGCACCAGCGCCGTCTGCGCGACGTGGCCACCGCGGGGCATCGTCGCCAGGAAGTGCGGCTTGTCGACGACGACGAGGTTCTCGTCGCGGTACAGGATCGGCACGTCGAACGGGACGGGCACCTCGTCGGGAAGGTCCCGGTAAAGGTAGACGTGCGAATCGGGCGGGAGAACCGTCGACGCCGTCACCACCGCGCCGTCGGCGCAAACCACTTCTCCCGCAAACACTTTCGCAGCGGCCTGCTCGCCGAACCGGTCGGCCAGCTCGACGAGCACCGCCCCGCCCCGCAGCCGCACCCGCGCCGGCCCGAGCCCGTCGCGCACGGGAAGCGGTGCGGGACCCCTCAAGTGAGCGGAACCGGCTCGAGGATCTCCGCGCGCGCCTCGGGCGCCGCGACACGCAACGCGTCGGCCGACGCGTCGTCGGGCTGAGTCTGCGACAGCACCTCGGCCTCCACCCTGGCGCGGTAGGTCTCGACCTCGCGATCCACGTCCTGCGCGCTCCACCCCAGCACGGGCGCAACGATGCCGGCGACCTCACGCGCACAGTCGACGCCGCGGTGCGGGTATTCGATCGAGATCCGCATGCGGCGGGCCAGGATGTCCTCAAGATGCAGCGCCCCCTCGGCGGCCGCCGCGTACGCCGCCTCGACCTTGAGGTACACCGGCGCGTCGGTGATGGGCTCGAGCAGCTCGGGCCTGTCGTCGGCCATGGCGAGCACCTCGTCGATCAGCGAGCCGTACCGGTCGAGCAGGTGCCGAACCCGGTACGGGTGCAGGTCGTGATGCTTGCCCACGCTCTGCGTCTGGTTCACCAGCGCGAAGTATCCGTCGGCGCCCATCAGCGGGACCTTCTCGGTGATCGACTTCGCCACCCGGGTCGGCACGAACTCCGCCGCGGCGTCGATGGCGTCTTCGGCCATCACCCGGTAGGTGGTGTACTTGCCGCCTGCGATCGCCACCAGACCGGGAGCCGGGACCGCGACGGCGTGCTCGCGCGACAGCTTCGACGTCTCCTCGCTCTCACCGGCCAGCAGCGGGCGCAAACCCGCGTAGACACCGTCAATGTCCTCATGGGTCAGCGGAGTTGCCAGCACCGTGTTGACGGTGCGCAGGATGTAGTCGATGTCCGCCTTGGTGGCCGCGGGGTGGGCCAGGTCGAGCTTCCAGTCGGTGTCGGTGGTGCCGATGATCCAGTGCGTCCCCCACGGGATCACGAACAGCACCGACTTCTCGGTGCGCAGGATGATCGCGACCTCACTGACGATGCGGTCCCGGGGCACCACGATGTGCACGCCCTTGGAGGCGCGCACCCGGAACCGGCCCCGCTGCTTGGACAGCGCCTGGATCTCGTCGGTCCACACGCCGGTGGCGTTGACGACGACGTGTCCGCGCACCTCGGTGACGGTGCCGTCCTCGGAGTCGCGGACCCGCACACCGGTCACCCGGTCGCCTTCCCGCAGCAGCGCCACCACCTGCGTCGACGTCCTCACCACCGCGCCGTAGTGCGCCGCGGTGCGGGCCACCATCATGGTGTGCCGGGCGTCGTCGACCACCGTGTCGTAATAGCGGATGCCGCCGATCAGCGAGCTGCGCTTCAGCCCGGGTGAGAGCCGCAACGCACCGGCGCGCGTCAGATGTTTCTGTGCCGGAACGGATTTCGCGCCGCCGAGGCTGTCGTAGAGGAAAATGCCCGCCGCGATGTAGGGCCGTTCCCACAAGCGGTTGGTCAGCGGGAACAGGAACGGCAGCGGCTTGACCAGATGCGGCGCCAGCGTGGTCAGCGACAGCTCGCGTTCGTGCAGAGCCTCCCGCACCAGACCGAACTCGAGTTGCTCGAGGTAGCGCAGTCCGCCGTGGAACATCTTGCTGCT
The DNA here is from genome assembly GCF_010729305.1 of Mycolicibacterium psychrotolerans. NCBI lineage: Bacteria > Bacillati > Actinomycetota > Actinomycetes > Mycobacteriales > Mycobacteriaceae > Mycobacterium > Mycolicibacterium psychrotolerans. The sequence goes on from NZ_AP022574.1 coordinate 5,253,616, forward strand.
TCGACTCGAGGTGCCCGACGCGAAGTCGCGCGCCTCGACGAGGGCCACCTTCAACCCTCGGGTCGCGGCGTCGAGCGCCGCGCCGGCGCCGACGACACCTCCGCCGATGACGACGACGTCGAACTGCTCAGCGCCGAGCCGCTGCCACGCTCGTGCACGCTGATCTGGGCCGAGAAACGAGTCCGGGGCCTGGTTGCTCACACGCACCTTCCTTGTTACCGGTCAGTACGCAACCAGACTACGTGGCTCAGTCCAGATCGTCGTGCGCCATCAACCGGCGCGCGGCCTCGACGATCGATCCGGACAACGACGGATACACCGACAGCGTCTGCGCCAGGTCGGTCACCGAGATGCGGTTCTGCACCGCCAGCGCGATCGGCAGGATCAGCTCCGAGGCGATCGGCGCCACCACCACCCCGCCGATCACCACGCCCGTCGCCGGACGGCAGAAGATCTTCACGAAACCGTGCCTGAGCAGCGACATCTTCGCTCTGGCATTGGTGTTCAACGGCAACATCAGCGTGCGGGCGGGGACACTGCCGTCATCGATGGCCGACTGCGGGATCCCGACCGCGCCGATCTCGGGGCGGGTGAACGTCGCCGACGCGACGGTGCGCAACCGGATCGGGGACACGCCCTCGCCGAGCGCGTGGTACATCGCGATGCGGCCCTGCATCGCCGCGACCGAGGCCAACGGCAACAGCCCGGTGCAGTCGCCGGCGGCGTAGACGCCCGAGGCGGGCGTGCGCGACACCCGGTCGACCGGGATGTAACCGCCCGGCTTGAGCTCGACACCGATGCGGTCGAGGCCAAGGCCCGCGGTGTTGGGCACCGAACCCACGGTCATCAGCGCGTGGCTGCCCTCGACGACGCGGCCGTCGGCGATCGCGACCCGGACACCCGTGTCGGTGCGGGTGACCGAGTCGGCGCGGGCGTTCTTGACCAGCGTCACGCCGCGCTCGTTGAACACCTCCTCGAGCGCCGCCGCCGCATCCGAGTCCTCATGGGGAAGGATCTGGTCGCGGCTCGCCACGACCGTCACCGTCACGCCGAGTTCGGTGTAGGCGTTGCAGAACTCCGCACCCGTCACACCGGAACCCACGATGATCAGGTGCTCGGGCAGCGTCTCCAGGTCGTACACCTGCCGCCAGGTCAGGATCCGGTCGCCGTCGGGCACCGCGTTGGGCAGCACCCGGGGGCTGGCGCCGGTCGCGATCAGCACGATGTCGGCCTTGAGCACGCCCACCTTGCCGTCGGGCGTGGTGACCTTGACGCGGTGGTGGGCCATGCCGGCGATGTCGTCGACGAGCTCAGCGCGGCCGCCGATGATCGTGACGCCCTGGTTGAGCAGCTGACTGCCGATGTCGGCGGACTGGGAGGCGGCCAGCGTCTTGACACGGTTGTTGATCTCCGGCAGCGAGATCGGCGCCGCGTCGATGCCGATGTCGTAGCCGAGACCCTGGGCGCGGCGCAGTTCCGTGCGCACGCCGGTGGAGGCGATCAGCGTTTTGGAGGGCACGCAGTCATACAGCACGCAGGCGCCGCCCAGACCGTCGGAGTCGACCACCGTCACCTGCGCGACGTCGCGCCCGTGGCCGGCCGCGACCAGTGCCGCCTCGTACCCCGCCGGCCCGCCGCCGATGATCACGATCCGCGTTACCACGCCACCAACCTATTGCACAGAGATGCGTTTAAGCTTCTCGCGTGCCGCTCTACGCCGCCTACGGGTCGAACATGCATCCCGAGCAGATGCTGCAACGCGCCCCTCATTCGCCGATGGCGGGCACGGGCTGGCTGCACGGGTGGCGGCTGACGTTCGGCGGCGAGGACATCGGCTGGGAAGGCGCGCTGGCGACCATCGTCGAGGACCCGGGATCCAAGGTGTTCGTCGTGCTCTACGACGTCACCAAAGAGGACGAGGAGAACCTCGACCGCTGGGAGGGCTCGGAACTCGGTATCCACAAGAAGATCCGCTGCCGGGTGGAACGCACCGCGTCGGACACCAACACCGACCCCGCGTTGGCGTGGCTGTATGTGGTGGATGCCTGGGAAGGCGGCATCCCGTCGGCACGCTATCTCGGAGTGATGGCCGACGCGGCCGAAATCGCCGGGGCCCCAGCGGAATACGTGTACGACCTGCGGACGCGGCCGTCGAGCAACATCGGCCCGGGCCCAGGAGGCTAGGGTTTACTTCCCCTGTCCCGATGGTCGGCGAGCGCGCGTGTTTGTACGTCGACGCGCCGCCCGCGCTGGCATTCTGCGCGCGCTCACGCCGCGCGAGCGCGCCATAGCTGCCGTTCGATGCGCGCGACCATCTCCCTTGCGCGATAGCGCACGTCGTCAGACACGATCGGCACCACAGTCCAGTCGACGTCAGCCAGCGCGTTCTGCCGACGTCGATCACTGACCATCGCCTCCGGCCCGGAGTGCCAGGCGACTCCGTCGTACTCCGCGGCCACCCGGTCATCCGGCCACGCGAAGTCGAGTCGGCGCAGATCCCCATTGCCGTCGACGATCTCGTACTGCAATTCCGGGACGGGCAGACCTCCGTCGAGCATGGCCAGACGTGCCTCACTTTCCATCGGCGACTCCGACCGCGGGTCGGCGAGGGGCAGCAGATCGCGGACCGCGACGATGCCGCGACGGCCCTTCTGCTCCACGGCAGCACGCCACAGATCCGGGCGGCTGCAGGTGCCACTGCGCAACGCCGCGTCGAGCGTGGCCAGAGCCCTCGGACGCCGGAGAGCGCGGGCGACCTCGACAGCGGTCCAGGCGGGCGAGGTCGCGCGGCGGCCGTCCACCACGACCAGCGGCGCACCGTCGCGTCGATGCACCACCAGGCCGTCGGCATTCCGGAGCGCGCACCGCGGCGGGTCGAGGACGTGGAGTTCGGCCGGCTGCTCGGTGTCGAAGCCGAACATCGCCGCAGCCGTGCCCAGACAGACCGCGACCGGCCGACCGCAGGAGAGGTCGAGGCCGCGCAGCCTGAGCTGATCGGTGGGTTCCCCGACGCAGTAGATGCCCTGCCACAACCGTTCCAGCACACCGGTATTCACGGCCGCCTCGAAGCGGCGCCGGGTGAGGTGCTGCAGGATCTGTGCGCTGGTGGCCACCCCGCCCTGGCCGGCGAAAAGTGCATCCAGTTGATCGTCCATGCGGTCATGCTGTGCGCGGGCTCGAGCTCTCGGCCAGAGCCTCGACGGCGATCTGGGGATGGACGCGCAGTTATGCACAACTCGCGGGGCGCGAGCGCGCGTCAAATGCCAGAGGCGGCGGCGCGTCGGTGTACAAACACGCGCGCTCGCGGGGCTCAGGCGGAGTGGTCGATGATGTTGACCAGCAGGCGCACCCCGACACCCAGGGCACGCTCATCGAGGTCGAACGTCGGCTGGTGCAGATCCAACTGCGGGCCCTGTCCGCTCCACACCCCGAGTCGTGCCATCGCGCCCGGCACCTCCTCCAGATACCAGGAGAAGTCCTCGCCGCCGCCGGACTGCCGCGTGTCGGCGAGCACGTTGGGGCCGATCGCCTCGATGGCGTGAGTGAGAATGCGCGTGGACACCGCTTCGTTGACCACCGGCGGCACACCCCGCCGGTAGTTCACCACGTGCTCGATGCCCAGCGGGGCGAGCAGCGACGAAACCGTCTCGGTGACAAGGTCTTCCATCGTCACCCATGTCTCACGGCTGGCCGTGCGGATGGTGCCGGCCAGCGTGCCGGTCTGCGGGATCGCGTTGGCGGCCACCCCGGCGTTCACCGCACCCCACACCATCACCGTGCTGTTGCGCGGATCGATGCGCCTTGACAGCACGCCGGGCAGACCGGTGATCAGCGTGCCGATCCCGTAGACCAGATCACCGGTCAGATGCGGCCGCGACGTGTGTCCGCCCGGCGAATGCAGCACCACCTCGAGCTGATCGGCCGCCGACGTGATGGGGCCGGGCTTGACCGCCACGCGGCCGACCGCCAGATGCGGGTCGCAGTGCAACGCATAGATCCGCGACACCCCGGTCAGCGCGCCCGCCGAGATCGCGTCGATCGCTCCCCCCGGCATCAGTTCCTCGGCGGCCTGGAAGATCAGCCGCACCCCGACCGGCAGCTCCGGCACCGACGCTAGCGCCAGCGCGGCGCCCAACAGCACCACGGTGTGCGCGTCGTGACCGCAGGCGTGCGCGATGCCCGGCACCAGCGACGCGTAAGGCGCCTCGGTCCGCTCGGCCATCGGCAACGCGTCCATATCGGCGCGCAGCGCCACCCGCGGCCCGTCATCCGGGCCGAAATCGCACGTGAGACCCGTCCCACCGGGCAGCACCTTGGGGTTGAGCCCCGCGTCGGCCAGCACCGAGGCGACGAACTGCGTCGTCGCGAACTCCTGGCGGCCCAATTCGGGATGCATGTGCAGATGCCGCCGCCACGCCACCAGATCGTCGTAGCGAGCGGACAGGAACCGCGCCGCGGCGTGCGCCAACACACTCATGAGGCCCGCCTCTGCTGCAGCTCCAGCACCCGGTCCCGCTGTGCGGCGTCGCCGGCCAACGCCACCACGGTGCGGGCCAGCATGATCGCCCCCTCGATGACCGCGGTGTCCGCGCTCTCGCCGGCCGCGGCGGCCGCGAACTCCGGTTGGTGGATCGACGCACCGCCGGCGTCGATGCCGACGATCGGGTGGATCCCCGGCATCACCTGCGTGACATTGCCCATGTCCGTGCTGCCCAACGGCACTGACGCCTCGACCTCCTCGGGAACCGGGCTGCGACCGAACCGCAGCATCTCCGCCCGCACCGTCGCCGACAGCCACCGGTCGGGAATCAACTCGGCGTAGGCGGGCGCGGTCTCGGAGACGGTGTGCTCGCAGCCGGTGGCCACCGCACCCGCGGCGAAACATCCCGCCATCCGGGATTCCAACGCGCGCAACGACTCCGAGTTCGTCGCCCGCATCGTGTAGCGCATCTCCGCCGACGCCGGAATGACGTTGGCGGCCTGACCGCCGTCGGTGACGATGCCGTGGCACATCTGCCCCGGGGCGAGCTGCTGGCGCAGCAGACCGATCGCGACCTGCGCGACGGTCACCGCGTCCGCGGCGTTGACGCCGAGGTATGGCGCGACAGCGGCGTGCGCTTCGCGGCCGGCGTAGCGGATCGTCGCCTCCGAGAGGGCCAGTGAGCGGGCCGCGGCGATGTCGATCGGACCGGGGTGCAGCATCACCGTCGCGGCGATGTCGTCGAACACCCCGGCGTCGAGCATCAGGACCTTGCCTCCCCCGGCCTCCTCGGCAGGCGTGCCGAGCAGCACCACCGTCAACCCGAGGTCGTCGGCCACGTCGGCCAGCGCGAGCGCGGTCCCGACGGCCGATGCCGCGATGATGTTGTGCCCGCAGGCGTGCCCGATGCCGGGCAGCGCGTCGTACTCGGCGCAGATCCCGACGACGAGCGGGCCGCTGCCGAACTCGGCCCGGAACGCGGTGTCCAGCCCGCCTGCGCCCGCCGTCACCGCGAAGCCCCGCTCGGCCACCAGGGCCTGCGTCTTGGCGCAGCTGCGGTGTTCGTCGAATGCCAGTTCGGGCTCGGCGTGCAGAGAATGCGACAACTCGAGCAACTCACCGCTGCGCCGGCGCACCACGTCCTCAGCGGTCGTCGACGCATGAGACGACGACGCGGCGGCGGTGGGCATGCAGGCAAGTATCTCACTGCCCCGGCACCCCCACTAAGCTGCCGGTCGTGGACGATCCCGGGGCAGCCGCGCAGCAGGCGGCCCGGGGCCTGGCCGAACGCACCGGCGTGGACCGCCACGACGTCGCGGTCGTCCTCGGATCGGGATGGGCACCGGCCGCGTCGCAACTCGGGGAACCGACCGCCGTCGTCCCGATGGCCGAGTTGCCCGGCTTCACCCCGCCCGCCGCGCAGGGCCACGGCGGACAGGTGCTGTCCCTGCGAATCGGCACCCACCGGGTTCTCGTGCTGCTGGGCCGGATTCACGCCTACGAGGGCCACGACCTGCGCCACGTCGTGCATCCGGTGCGCACCGCCTGTGCCGCGGGCGTGCACACCGTGGTGCTGACCAACGCCGCCGGCGGCCTGCGCCCGGAGTTCAGCGTGGGTCAGCCGGTGCTGATCAGCGACCACCTCAACCTCACCGCGCGCTCCCCGCTCGTCGGCGCGCAGTTCGTCGACCTGGTCGACGCGTACGCGCCGCGGCTGCGCGCCCTCGCGCGGGAGATCGACCCGACCCTGGCCGAGGGCGTCTACGCCGGCCTGCCCGGACCGCACTACGAGACGCCCGCCGAGATCCGGATGCTGCGCACGTTGGGCGCCGACCTCGTCGGGATGTCGACCGTGCACGAGACCATCGCGGCGCGCGCGGCCGGCGCGGCGGTGCTGGGGGTGTCGCTGGTGACGAACCTGGCCGCCGGGATGACCGGACAGCCGCTGAGCCACGACGAGGTGCTCGAGGCCGGACGTCAGTCGGCCACGCGGATGGGTTCCCTGCTCTCGGCGGTGATCTCCCGGCTCTGATCCCGGCCGATCCGCCGGCTCGCCCACACCACGGCGCGGGCCAGCAGCGGCGCCGCGAAGAGCATCATCAGGATCCGCACCACCTGCGCGGCGATCACGAACGTCACGTTGGACCCGGTCTCGACCGCGGTGGCCAGCACCGCGTACACGCCGCCGGGACTGGTTGCGAGATACCCCTCGAGCGGCGTCAGGCCGGCGACGCGGGCCAGCAGCACGCCCAGACCCGCGGTGGCGACCCCGATCGCGACGATGAGGGCGATCGCGGCGGGCAGCAGCCGGCCGACCGCGCGCAGCGACGCACGCGTGAACGCCAGACCGGCCTGCCAGCCGATCAGCACATAACCGGCCTGCACGAGCAGCGTCGGCACCCACAGGCCGAACGAGAATCCGCTGACCTCTAGGGCGACGGTGAGCGCCAGCGGGCCGAGAAGCCCGGCGCCGGGCAGCCGGATGAGCCGTCCGACGACGGCACCGACGATCACCAGCACGACGAGCATCGCCAGGCTCAGGTACCACGGCGCCTGGCCGGGTTGCGTCACGGCGTCAGCGCCGGCCCGGGACTTGTCGGCGTGGTAGATCAGCGTGACCACGACCGGCATCGACGCGGTGACCAGCCCGACCCGCAGGTACTGCACCACGGCCACGACACGGTCGTCGCCGCCGAGCTCCCGCGCGATCGCGACGAGGCCGGACGCGCCGCCGGCGACCAGCGCCAGCGAACCGGTGAGCGGGGTGACAGCGCGGTGAAGCCCGAGCAGCGCGCCGGCGACGACGCTGAGCAGCAGGGTCCCGACCGCGACGCCGAGGACGACGGGCCAGTCATCGCCGAGGGTGCCGAGCGCGTCCTGCTGCACCATCGTGCCGATGTAGACGCCGAGCACCCCCTGTGCGGCGATGCCGAGCGTGCGGGGTACGCCGGCGGGGCCCGCCGACAGCAAGGCGAACGCGATGCCGACGACCAGAGCGGCGAACAGCGCCGCCGACGGCACCCCGAGCACAGTGAGCGGGGCGGTGACCGCCACCGTCGCCGCCAACAGCGCCGCCCACCTGAGTAACTGCTTCCACCACACCATGGTGATCGCAAGTATGCTCTTGGTAATTGAAGATCTCAACGACGGTGTTTCGGGTTGGGCTATGGCCGATGCCAAGGTATAACTTGGTAATGGGCATCGAGGCGTCGGCGGCGACCGAGCTGCGGGAATCGATGATGGCGGTCACCCGCCAGCTGCGGCGGCACCGTCCGGACAACGGCCTGACGCTGAGTCAGATGCAACTGCTCGGCGAGATCAGCCGGGCGGGCGTCACCACACCCGCCGAACTGGGCGTGCGGCTGGGCGTGAAGGCGCAGTCGCTGACCGACTCACTCAACGAGCTCGAGTCGCGGCGACTGATCGCCCGCCGGCCCGACGTCTCCGACCGCCGTCGCCAGCTCGTCGAGATCACCGACGAGGGCACCGTCCTGCTGGAGGCTGACCGCGCCGAACGCGACGCGTGGCTGCACACGACGATGCGGGAACGGCTGTCCACGCTGGAGTTCGACCTGCTGATGCTCGTGGCACCCTTCCTGCGCAAGCTCGCCGACGCCGATACGGGCACACTGACCTAGGTGACGTCCGACCTCCACGCGGCAGTCCGGGAGTGGCTGGCTCACGACCCGGACCCCGGCGCGGCCGCCGAACTGGCCGCCTGCACCGACATCGAGCTCGCCGACCGCTTCGCCGCGCCGCTCACGTTCGGCACCGCGGGGTTACGCGGACCGTTGCGCGCCGGCCCCAACGGCATGAACCTCGCGGTGGTGCTGCGCACGACGTGGGCGGTGGCGACGGTGCTGAGCCGGCGCGGGCTCGGCGGCGACCACGTCGTCGTCGGCTACGACGCCAGGCACCGGTCCGCGGAGTTCGGCCGTGCCTGCGCCGAAGTGTTTGCCGCGCAGGGATTTCCGGTTCTGCTGATGTTCACTCCGGTGCCCACGCCTGCGGTGGCCTTCACGGTGCGCCGCACCGGAGCAGCAGCCGGCGTGCAGATCACCGCGTCGCACAATCCCGCGTCGGACAACGGCTACAAGGTGTACTTTCCTGGCGGGCTGCAGATCATCCCGCCCGTCGACGCCGAGATCGAAGCAGCCATCGCCACCGCCCCGGCCGCCGACGAGATTCCCCGCTCCCCCGTCGCCGTGTCCGGGGCCGATCAGATACGCGCCTACGTCGAACGAGCGGCCACCGTACGCCGCGCCACCGGATCGGTGCGCGTCGCGCTCACCCCGATGCACGGGGTCGGCGGCGAGTACGCCCTCGACGCGTTCGCGCTGGCCGGCTTCGCCGACGTACACGTGGTGGCGTCCCAGTTCGCGCCCGACCCCGACTTTCCCACCGTCGCCTTCCCCAATCCCGAAGAGCCGGGCGCCACCGACGCGCTTCTGACGCTGGCGTCCGACGTCGGAGCCGACATCGCCGTCGCGCTGGACCCCGACGCCGACCGGTGCGCCATCGGAGTGCCCACCCCTACCGGCTGGCGGATGCTCTCCGGCGACGAAACCGGTTGGCTGCTGGGCGATTACATCCTGTCGCAGGGTGACGCATCGAGCGCGGTGGTGGCGAGCACCGTGGTCTCGTCGCGGATGCTGGCCAGCATCGCCGCCGGCTACGGCGCCCGGCACGTGGAGACGCTCACCGGGTTCAAGTGGCTGGCGCGCGCCGACTCCGAGGTGCCGGGCACGCTGGTGTACGCCTACGAGGAAGCGATCGGGCACTGCGTGGATCCGGCCGCGGTGCGAGACAAGGACGGCATCAGCGCCGCGATCCTCGCCTGCGACCTGGTGGCCGCACTGGGCGCCGAGGGACGGTCGTTGCCCGACGCTCTCGACGAGCTGGCCCGCCGCCACGGCGTTCACACGACAACCGCCGTCACCCGGCGCGTCGAATCACCCTCCGCCGCAGCAGAAGTCATGGTCAGGTTGCGCGCCGAGCGGCCCACCCTGCTCGCCGGCTTCGCCGTCGACGTCACCGATCTGGCGCCGCGCACCGATGCGCTGGTGTTCTCCGGCGGCGACGACACCACGTCCGTGCGGGTGGTGGTGCGGCCGTCGGGGACCGAGCCGAAACTGAAGTGCTACCTCGAGGTTCGGTGCGCGGGCGACCTCGCGGCGGCACGGGAACGCGCCGCACGGGTGCAGTCCGGCCTCGTCGACGACGTCCGCTCGCTGGTGTAGGGCCGAGTCAGCGGGGGCCGAACTGGCGGTCGCCGGCATCGCCGAGACCCGGCACGATGTAGGCGATCTCGTTCAGCCCGGAGTCGACGCTGGCGGTGAACAACAGCAGCTCTGGCGCCGCCTTCTCCAGTGCCGCAAGACCTTCGGGGGCGCAGACGACACAGATGGCGGTGACGTCCACGGCGTCGCGGGCGAACAGCAGCTCCAACGTGTGCACCATCGACCCGCCGGTGGCCAGCATCGGGTCCAGCACGATCACCGGCCTTGCGCTCAGATCGTCGGGCAGCGACTCCAGATAGGGGGTCGGCTGATGCGTCTCCTCGTTGCGGGCCACCCCGACGAAGCCGACCTGCGCCTCGGGGATCAGCGCATGCGCCTGATCAACCATGCCCAGCCCGGCGCGCAGCACCGGAACCAGAAGCGGCGGATTGGCCAGCCGCGCGCCGGCCGTCTCCGCCAGCGGGGTGCGCACCGGCACCGTCTCGACACGAAGGTCACGGGTGGCCTCGTACACCAGCATCAACGTCAGGTCACGCAGCGCCGCACGGAAGCCGGCGTTGTCGGTGCGCTCGTCGCGCAGAGTGGTCAGCCGCGCCGCGGCCAGCGGGTGGTCGACAACGCGCACATCCATGGGGTCCGACCTTAACGGGAACCGGCCGGCGTTTCCCGGCGTCTAACCCTCTATGTTCCTGTCCGTCGACACCGACACCGTGCGCGGCTATGGCCGCGCTTCGAGCGGCCACGCCGCCACCCTGCACGACGCCGCCTCACGGCTGACCGCCGCGGCGGACGGGACGGCCGCGTTCGGGCCCGTCGGCGCGCGGTTCCTGACCGCGCTCGGCCGGGCCGCCGGCGACGACGCCGCTGCCGTCACCACCCTGGGCGGCAAGCTGGCGGCGGCACGCGAGGGCGCCCTGCGGTCGGCGCAGGCCTATGACGGCGCCGACGCGCGGGCTGCGACGCGGATCGCGCTCTGATGCCCAGCGCCCTGGTCAGCACGCTCGCCGCGCCGATCCGCCGGGTGCAGGCGCTGGTCGGCCCCGGGTGGTCGGGCGATCCTGCCGGCGACCCGGCCGCGGTGCTGGCCGGGGTGCGCGACACGCTGACCGACGTCGCCGACGCGGCCGGACAGGCCTGGCGTGAGACCGAGGCGGGCTGGTCGGGCGCCGGCGCGGACGCCGCGGCCGAGTTCGCGGCGACGACGTCCGCGGCGATCGACGACGCGGCGGTGCGAGCCGGCGCGCTGGGCTCGGTGGCCCGCGAGGCCGCCGGGGCGGTCGCCGTGGCCCACCGCCGCCTGCAGGACATCGTCGACGAGTTCGAGGCCAGGGCGGCGGCGCTCGAACCCCGGCTGGATCAACCCGGGGTGGCCAAGGAACTCCTCACCGAGGCGCGGGACGCGCTCGGCCGGGCGATCGCCGTGGTCAAGGAACTGCTCGCCGAACTGGACCGGCACGCGGCCGCCATCGCCGACAGGCCGGCACCGCCCGCCACCACGCCGGCCGGCTGGTCCGGTGCCGGTGGAGGCCCCTTGGCTGGGGGCGGCTCCGGCGGTGGGCCCGGCGGTGGTCTCGGCGCGGATCCGGTGGCGCTGACGTCCGCCGAGACACCGATGGACACACCCGAGGCGGCGGCGTTCGGGGACGGGGTGGCGGTGCGGCTGCCCGACGGGACCGTGGTGATGGCGCCGAACGCGGTGGCCGCCAGCGCCGTGCGGCACGCACTGACCCAACTGGGTGTGCCGTACCAGTGGGGCGGGACCACACCGGGTCAGGGTCTGGACTGCAGCGGCCTGACACAGTGGGCGTATCACCAGGCGGGGCTGGATCTTCCGCGGCTGGCTCAGGAGCAGGACGTCGGCGCGGCCGTCGCGCCAGGCTCGCTGCTGCCCGGAGATCTGGCGGTGTGGGACGGCCACGTCGCGATGATCGTGGGTGACGGCACGATGATCGAGGCCGGTGACCCCGTCAAGCTCTCGCCGATCCGGACAAGCAACGCGGGCCAGGGTTTTCAGGGTTTCTGGCGGCCGACGGCGTGAGTGTCGTTAGGGCATCGCCTCGGCCCATCCCTATGTCTTTGGTATTCCAGTGAATTCGCCACCGCGCGGTAGCGACTCGCCAAGTGCCGGTAGCACACATCGTCGCCGGGAGTCCGGGAGAGCAGCGCGCTGCCGCTGCAGCGTGATCTGGGATATCGCCGACCGGCCGTTTGCCGGCAAGTTCGCCAACCGATCGATCTCCTGGGGCTCCGGTCAGGTCGCCCCCGGGGACGGTACTGGGAAGGGGGAAAGCGGCAGCTCCACTCAGTGGCGGGGTAATCGCGCCCCGAAACCGCGCGAGATTTCAGTAGCGCGCTACTGAGCTCGCCGCACCGCGCGCGAGCGACAATGCACACTGCGGAACTCGACCCGACGCACAGGCCGTCGGTTCGCCACGGACGGGCTGGAGGAACCGCGATGGTTAACGGCGCACACTGCATAGGTCATACCGGGGCGTTGGCGAGCGCGAACCACAGCCCGCTGACGACGCACACCTAGGCCGTGCTGAGTGTCGGCATCGACCCGCCGCAGGAGTGGACGCAGGCCTGGCCCGCCTCACCGAGTACGAGTACGAGTACGAGTACACGAGGACTCGCACAGGCCGTATCTGTGCTGCTACGGCAAATGGCACGTCACATTAATTTCCAAGGCCGAGCACCAACAGGGCAGGGCACGACCATCTGGCGAGCACGATCCATCGGGTGGTCGACAAGATCACGCACAAGCCAGAGGCCAAGAGTGATAAGGACTCCGAACCGTGATCGGCTTCGTCAACCGGCTCTGGCACCAGTACGCCAAGGGACACACGATCGTGTTCCACCAGGCAACCCCCGTCGTCGGTGGAACATCTGGCGATCGATGCCGCGCGCCGCGATCAGCACATCACATACGTCGAGCCGAAGAAACTCGCCACCGTGACCGCGCTGCCGACCGATGACTTCCGCTTTCTGTGACCCCGGCGCACTCTCGTTGCCGTGTAGAGATCCCGCGAGTTGTCGCGATGACGACACCCTCCGCCAACGTGATTTCGCCGGGGCGCTCTGGGTCGCCGGATACCGCCGGCCCGCAGGGCGCACGTCGGGGAGCACGCCCGACCGCTGGCCGCGCCCGAGCATCCTGAATCAGCCACCGGGGCATCCGAGCGCAGCCACGATCTGTACCGATATCGACGCCCGGCTGAAGCCGGTGATCCGGTGCACCTGTCGCCCTCAGGACCACGAACCTCAGACCGGGCTTCCAGGGCTTCTGGCGACCGACGGCGTGAATGCATCGAAATGGCCATCACGCGGCAGCGACTCGCCAAGTCCCAAAACGCGACGTCGCCGCGGGTGCGGAAAAGCGGCTCTTCGTGATTCAGAGTGCATTGACGAGTTGACGTAGCGCACCGCTGTGCAGCAGTGAGCGCCAGCGGTAGTGGGTGAGGTTTCGGAATCCGAGGGCGTTGCGGCGAAGGGCTTCCAGGCGGCCGTTGATGGCTTCGGTGGGTCCGCATCGGTGGTGGTCGAAGAAGGCCAGCACGTCAGCACGGCGACGGTGCAGGGTGCGTCCAAGCTGGGAGAGTTCGTCGAGGATCGCGGGCACGCCTCGGGCGCAACGAGTCGATGATCGTGGCCATCATGGTTTTGCCGCGGCGCCGGTCGGCATGACCGAGCCGGCGATGATGCATTGGTACATACTTCAGGTCACCAGGACAGCGAGATGGTCGTCGTCGGCGAACGCCGCTTCCAGTCGTGCCCGCTGCCGGGTGCTCAGCAGTGGAACTCGGGTCCGCAGCGTGCGGCGCACCCCGTAGAGCGGATCGCCGGTGCGGCCCCGGCGACCACAGGTCAGCTGTTGGATGCGCTGGCCGGTCAGGTCAAGCTTGGCGCCGACCAACGCGACGACGTGGAAGGGATCCATCACGGCCGTGGCGTCGCGCAGCTCGTCGGTCGCGGCGGTCTTGTAGCCGCCGAAGCCGTCCATGGCGATCGCCTCGACCTGGTCGCGAAACGTTGGCGGTTGATCAGCCAACCAGGTCTTCAGTGCTGCCGCCGAGCGCCCTACCGCGAGATCAGGCAGCCGTGCGCGCCGGTGCCGTCGCGGACCGGAGTCAAGTCGATGATCAGCGTGACGAAGCCCTTCGCCTGTCCTCCTCCTACGCGTTCGGGTCGTCGGCGTAACCGCGTCGCAAAGAGTGTCGTGCTTGATGGCCGCCGCCGCAGCGACGTAGCCGGCCATACTAAACAGCTTCCATGCTCAGAGCAGGGCGCGCCGGAAGTATTGCCATCCAATTTATTTCCACGTCCAATATGAGTCCTCCTAAAACTCACTGGGTGGCGGAGCGTGAAAGCTCGGGCAGTTCAATATGTTCGGCGATCCCGATACGCCGGTGCAGCCGCACCAGCGGTGCGGGCGCCCACCAGTTAAGCCGGCCCAGCACACGCATGAACGCCGGGACAAGCAATATCCGAACCAGCGTGGCGTCCACTAAGACTGCCAACGTCACGCCGACACCGAACATGCACATCAGCGAGACCTTCGCAGCCGCCAGCGACGAGAACGTTACCGCCATCAGCAGGGCCGCGGCTGTCACCACCCGGCCGGTGCGGGCCAGTCCCAAAGCCACGCTTTCGGTGTTGTCGGCCCGCGTCTTTCCCGATGCCTGCCAATACTCGCCGATCCGCGAGATCAAGAACACCTCGTAGTCCATCGACAGCCCGAAGGCAAGGCAGAACAGCAGCACAAGAACGCTGGCGATGAGCGTGCCCGTGGCCGTAGTGCCAAACCCGTCCAGGTGGCCGTCCTGGAAAATCCACACGAGTGCGCCGAACGCAGCCGTCAACGACAACATATTGAGCATCAACGCCTTTAACGGCAATATGACGCTGCCGGTCAGCAAGAATAGAAGCACGAAAGTGATCGTTGCAATCACCGACAGCACAATAGGCAGCCGTGAGGCGACCGCATGCGAGCTGTCGCGGTTGATCTGTGCCCAGCCCGTCATCTGCACATCTGCGCCGCCGGGAGTTGCGATGGCATGCAACCGGTCCAGCTGAGTCTCCGAGGCCTGGGAGTACAGCGGCGCGGTGGAGTTCACGGTCAGATAGGCGCTGGCGTCTTTCCATCCTGTGGGCGCCGAGGGCGGCCCGACCAGGACGCCGCTGGCGTACGTGCCGACGGGTGATGACACGGCCGAGACGTCGGGTACCCGTGACAGCTGCGCGGCATAGAAGCCGAGTTCAGCCGCTGTCACCGCGCGCGCGTCGGGTATCACGACGATCACGTTGGTCAACGAGTTGACCGAGAAGCCAGACCGCAGCTCGTCTCCGACCTGGCGCGCTGAGGCGGAAACCGGCAGCACCCTGCCGTCGGGGAAGCCCCATTTGACGCCGAGGAATGGGGCGCCCAACACGAGCAGCATGGCGATGACCGCCACCCCGATCGGAATCGCCCGGCCCATAACGGCTTTTGTCCACCCGTACCAAAAGGTCTTTTCGACGGCCGGGTGCAGCGGCTCTGGCCGCCCCAACACCCCTCGGACGACGCGGCGCACGTCCAGTGAGTCGAGCCGGTCACCTAGCAGCACCAGCGCCGCCGGCGTCACCACCGCCGCGGCAGCGGCCGCGAACCCGACCACGGCGATTCCCGCATAGGCGAAAGACTTCAGGAAGTACATCGGGAAGAGCACCATCGCGATCATGGCGAGCGCGACCGTGGTTGCGGAGTACAGCACCGTCCGGCCAGCAGTGGTCATCGTGCGCACCAACGCCTTGTCTCGTTCTGCGCCGGCAGCCAATTCGTCACGGAACCGGCTGACGATCAGCAGCGTGTAGTCGACGGCCAGCGCGAGTCCCATGGCCAGGATCAGGTTCAACGCGAAGACCGAGACTTCGGTGGCAAACGTGATCGCACGCATCACTGCCATCGAGCCGAGAATTGCGAAGACGCCGACCGCCAACGGCAGCCCCGCCGCCAGCAGGCCGCCGAAAACCCAAACGAGCACAATGAAACTCAGCGGAAACGCGATGGCCTCCATCACCAAGAGGTCTTTCTCGGTTTGGTCGATGATCTGGGCGTAGGTGATCACCTCGTCACCGGGCTTCACTGTGACGCCGTCGAAGCGGGGCACGAAACCGAGCAGGTCCTTGGCGTGCTGCTGTGCGTCGGTCTCACCGCCGGTGATGCCGGCCACCACCAGTCCGGTCTTCCCGTCCTCGCTGACCAGCGCTCGCGCGGCCGGGGGAGGCACTGTCCATGCGGATTTGACGTCGGCGACGTAGGGCGAGCGCTTCAGCAGCGCGACCAACTCGTTGCCTGCCGCACGAGCGGACTGGCTTGCGACGCCGGCATCAGAGGTGACGGCAAGCGCGAGCTGCATGTCGCCCGCGCCGAACTTGTCACTGAGCAGCTGCGACGCATGCCACGACTGCGACGTCGGGTCACGGAAGCCGCCGGTGGACAGGCTCTTGGTGACCGGAATGCCGAACACGGCCGCGCCTACCATGATCAGCAGCGCGACGGCGATTACCCGTCGGGGCGCCGCGATGGCCATTCTGGCGATTGTCTGCAGCATGAGAGCCCCCTCCCCTAGGCGCTGCACATGCCGGCTAGTTCGATCAGCGGCCGTGGAGGCGGGTCGTCGACTTTCGGGCTGACGATGGCTATAGGACTTGCAACTCCGAATCTGCCCCAAAGATCGGCGGACATCGGCGGCGCTTCGACGTCATGACCGATCGCCATTCGGACCACATCCATCGGCGCCACATGCCCGGAGGGCGAGAGAAAGATCGTCCTCACATACGCGCTCGCGACCGTGCGGACTGGGCAGCCAAGCGTGCGAAATGTCTGCCGCAGGTAGAACCAGCGGTGATCCCACGAGAGGACCTGCGTTCCGATCTCGAACTTATCGAACGGCTTGAGCGGCCGATAGTAATCGACCTGCGCTGATCTCAGCGGAACGGTCCACCGGTAGCGAAAGGCTGCGCCAAGCAGGCCCACCTGCGCGAGGTAGTCGACCCGGGCGAAGTCCATCAGCAGCAGATAGCGGCTGTTGTTCATGTGGCCGAACAAATCGAGGTCCACCGGCATCACGCGCCACCGCGTCAGTGTCTCGGCGTTCGGATTATTTGGACCGGGCCGCGGGGCCTGGTCATGTGATCCCTTCCAGGCCGTGGTGAGCGTCTTGAACAGGCGGACGGACGGCTTCATGTCAGTCCTCACGAACTCGTTCGATCCGGGCCTCAGCTCGATTAAATCGGGCGCACCGTGGTAGGGCCGCCAATCGTAGAGATGTCGGTTGTGGGCCCACCGCTCAAGCCACAACTTCAAGTCGTACGCACCGATTAACTCCAGGATCTTGTCACCTGCCCAGACTGCGGGCAGGGCGTAGGCCACCGTTCGTAATTGGAGAGCATGCTTGCGCATGACGCACTCGGGTTCTTCGACGACATCCAGCGGCTCGACCGGTGCTGTAACAGGCTCGGACATTTGATGCCTTCTCGCCGTCGGCGTTGTGACCGATTGATCGTCGCCCGCGTGCGGTTGGCGGAGCCCAGTAGCGCACTACTGCAATCTCCCCGGTTTCGGCGCGTACTTAGTCGCGAGCGTGACTCTCGCGTGTGCTCCCCGCCCAGACAACAGGAGGTCGGGCTCCCGGCCTGCTTGCTTAGCCTGAACTCACCGACAAATCGATGGGCATCCTGCGCGCCGCGGCAACCCTGGCCGGTGGCCGCCACGCCACCGCACGCGGAGCCACCCCGCGCCGCAAGATCGTCATTATCGCTGCCCGCCTGACCCGCCCACAACGGCGACCGGTCCTGCACCTACCCAGCCACTGGCCCTGGGCACAGGCGTGGCTTGCACTGTGGCGCAACACCATCGGGTACTCACCGCCACTGCCCACCAGAGTCTGACAACCGCCGAAAGGTCCGAGCGGAGAACACAGGAAAGCTGGAGCAAACCAGCAGATAGCCGCTGCCCAGAACCCGAAATCAAGATCAACCACTCGCCAGCCGCGTCAACTCCAGCCCATCGGTGGATCGGGGCTAACCCAGGCTAACCCCATTCGCCCTCGCAGCTTCAGCGCCCGTTGCGCATGAACGGCCAATGCTGAGCGCATCGCATCCGCGTCGGCCTCCCACCGACGGGCCGAACCCTTCACATCTGTGAACAGGAAGGTGACAACCCCGACGGGAGCGGCCGCCGTCATGGGATCGCCTCGGCCCACTTCATATGTCCTTCGAAGCCAAGCGATTCGGCCATCGCGCGATAGCGATTCACCAAGTCCTGGTAGGCAACATTGTCACCGCCGGCCCGGGCTTGCAGCGCGCGCAGCCGCAGCAGCGTGATGTCGAGCACTGCCGAATCTTGGTCGGCAGACAGGTTGGCCAGCCGGTCGATTGCTTCTTGGGCTTCGGCCAGGTCGCCCTCGGCGCCACGCCCCAGCAGCGTCTTCACTAGAACGCCGGTGCCCCAAGCGCCATAAAAAAGCCGTCCTGTCTGATGCAGCTCGTTCACGGCTTGGCGCATCACCGCAATGGCAGCATCGCGGTCGCCGCGCCCGGCGCTCTCCTGGGCGATAAACAACTCGGCGACCGGGAGCAGGAAGGGAGCACGCCCGCGAATAAAATCGCGGAACTGCACCATCAGCTCCAGCCCGCGACGACGGTCGGCCGCGGCGTCCCGATACAACAGCGTGACGGCCAGCGTGCACTCGGCCAAGCTGAGTGCGACATCGTGGCTGGATCGCGCGGTGCGCACCGCCTCTTCGCTGGCGCGCACCGCGGCGTCATCGGCCCGAAGCGCCCCGTACTGCATCGGACCGACGGTCCAGCAGCCGACGAGGGCGAAGGTTGCCGGGTCGCTGTTTCGGGCCATCGCGACGGCGTCGTGGAGGTCTTGGCGCCATCCGGAACGGCCCAGCCACCACCGAGCACCGCCGCGGTATGCCAGCGCGATCGCCAGCGGTGATCCAAACCCGAACCCGGCGCCCTTGGCGGGGTCACCGGCGGCCAGGTCGATGACGGTCTGCGACCACCGCAAGACCTCGCCGAATTCACCGGCATCGCTCCAGGTACAGAATGCTACGAACGCCAACCCCATGGTCAAGGCGGGATCGCCGATCGACTCCAGCAGCGCCATCTGTTCGGATACCAGCCGCGACCCTTCACCCGAGCGACCGGCGTAGAGGAGCTCGGTGGCCAGCCCGCTCATGCCGATGGCCAGCGAGACCTTGTCCCCGGCCGCGCCACACAACTCGCGCAGCTCCGCGAAGCGGCCCCTGCTTTCCTGGATTGCTGGACTTTGGTAGTCGGTGGCACACAGCATGGTGCGCGGGGCGATGCGCATCGACAGCTGGTCGGGGTCATCGGCAGGCAGCGCGTCGGCGATCCGGCGGGCCCGCTCCCAGCCGAGCCGGGCCGCGTCGACATCGCGGTTGATGGACCACGCGGCGGCACGCATATGCCAGCCGTACGCCGCGCGCAGCTCGCCCGCTGCTTCGAGGTGTTCGGCGATCAGCGCCCCCTCCTCCTCCACCAACCCGGGCGCAAACTCTTGGATCGCGGCGGCCAAGCGCGAGTGCCACTGGGCCCGATCGGATTTCAGCTGCGATTCGTAGGCCACCGCGCGGATCAGCGGATGCCGAAAAGCGTATTCGGTGTGGGTCCCAAAGCTCACCTGATCGATCAACTCGGCGCGCAGCAGTTCGTCGAGCACCGCATTGATCCCGAGCGCGTCCAGCATGTCGGCCCCGAAACGGGCGCCGATCACCGACGCCGCGTTGAGCGTCCGCTTGGCCGGGTTGCTCAGCCTGTCGATGCGTGCCTCGATGGCCGCCTGTACTGTCGCTGGCACGCAGAGCTCGGCGACATCCGCACGGCAGGTGTAGACACCCAGCTCGCCGGCCAGCACCCCGCGCTGTACCAACTCGCGCACCATCTCCTCGGCGAAAAACGGGTTCCCTCCGGCCCGCTCGGCGATCATCTGGCTCAGCTCGCCAAGCGAAGGGTCCGACCCCAGCAACTCGGCGATCAGCGCGGCGGTGTCGCAATCACTGAGTGGGACAAGGGCTATTGTCTGCGCGCCGGCCACCCGCATCAGAATGCCCTCATACTCTGGGCGGGAGGTGATCAGCACCATCGATGGGGTGCGCGCAAGGACGGACATGAAGTCGGCCAGCATCGACTCGCTGACCGCGTCGATCCACTGTGCATCCTCGATGATGAAAAGCACCGGATGGGTGCGCGCCAGCGTCGCGGTGTTGATCAGTGCGGTCAACCGGCGCCGCCGCGCATCCGGATCGATGGCGGGCAACGGGACGTCGGGGTCGGCGATGCCGAGCAGGTCGTCAAGCAGCAGCAGATCCTCTGCGTCAACGTTGGGGACTTGTTCGCGGACCCGGGCCCGGGCGGCCGAACCGTCAAGGCTTTCGATCCCGCCTGCCGCGCGCAGCAGCCGCCTCACGGCGTGGAAGGGAATATCGCTGGCGTGCGATTCGCAGAAGGCCCACACCACCTCGACCCCGCGAGCGGCTGCTGTCGCGGCGGCCTCCCGCGCCGTCCGGCTCTTGCCTATGCCCGGCGGTCCCACCACATTCACGACACCACCGCGGCCACCGATCGCACGATCCACCATGGCGTCGAGGGCCGTCATCTCCCCGCGCCGACCGACCAGACTCGCCTCGGCGCGCCCGATCAGTCGCTCCCGCGGCCCGATCGCCACCAGCCGGCGCGCCGGCACCGGTTGATTCTTGCCCTTGATCGACACCAACTCGATGTCGGCGAGAACTGCGGCGTGCTCGACCAAATGCGCGGTGGACTCGCTGAGCATCACCCCGCCCGGCGGGGCGACAGACTCCATCCGCTGGGCTAATCCCACCTGCTCCCCGATCGCGACATAGCCCCCTACACCAGAAGCGATCTCACCGGCCACGACCTGGCCCGAATTCAGGCCTACCCGCAACCGCAGCGAGATACCGTCATGGCGTTGCACTTCGGCGGCTAACCGGTTCGCCTCCACCTGGACGGCCAGCGCGGCCAGACATGCCCGAATCGCGTGATCCTCCAATGCCAGCGGCGCCCCGAACAAGGCCATCAGCCCATCACCGGTGAACCTTTCCATCGTGCCGCCGTACCGCCTGATAACCGACGCACCGCGGCCGACTAACTCGGCCATGATCTCGCGCAGCCGTTCGGCACCGACGGTCGCGGCAATGTCCATCGAACCCACCACGTCGGCGAATAGCGAAGTGACCTGCTTGTACTCCGCCGATGGTCGAGTATCGACGACTGGCGCTCCGCACTCGCTACAGAAGTTCGCTCTTGCCCATAATCGGGTGCCACACGCTTCACAGGTGTGATCGACGGTCGTCACGGAAGGGCTAGAGGCTTGGCTCTCGGCCACATGAATATCGTGTCACCGCCGGTACGACGTGTCTGCTATATCGCAGTACCAGTGCTGCTCGGCCAATCGCGCGGTCTGCACCCATATTGATATCCGGTTGAGGCCGGTGACCCCGTCAAGCTCTCGCCGATCAGGACGACCAATCTGAGCCAGGGCTTCCAGGGGTTCTGGCGTCCGACGGCATGATTGAGGTGGCCGCTCATCCAAGCTGGCGGTCGAGATTGTAGGCCGCGCTGATGAGCGCCAGGTGTGTCAGAGCCTGCGGGAAATTGCCGAGCTGCTCGCCCGTCGGTCCGATCTCCTCCGAGTACAAGCCAACGTGATTCGCGTAGGTGAGCATCTTTTCGAAGGCCAACCGCGCCTCGTCGAGGCGCCCCGCCCGGGCGAGGGCCTCGACCCACCAGAAAGAACACATCGAAAAGGTCGCCTCCTCACCGACCAGCCCGTCTGGTGACGCGGAGACGTTGTAGCGGTAGACCAGGCTGTCGGAGACCAGCTCGGCGGTGATGGCATCGAGTGTGGAGATCCAACGTGGGTCGGTGAACGCAATGAACTTGCACAGCGGCATGATCAATAGCGAGGCGTCAAGCACGTCGCTGTCGAAGTGCTGTACGAACGCCCGCCGCCGTGAATTCCAGCCACGCTCCATGATCTGGTTGTAGATGCGGTCGCGGACCTGACTCCAGCGGGCGATGTCGGCCGGCAGGCCGCGCTGACGGGCCACCCGAATCGCACGCTCGACCGCGACCCAACTCATCAGGCGCGAGTATGTGTAGTTCCGGCGGCCACCGCGCATCTCCCAGATGCCCTCGTCGGGCTGGTCCCAGTGCTCGACCAGCCACTCGAGGTTGCGGGTGAGGTCCATCCAGCCGTCGTAGTAGATGGGCAGCCCGAACTTGTTGCACAGATAGATCGAGTCCATCAGCTCGCCGTAAATGTCGAGTTGCAGCTGCGTCGCCGCCCCGTTGCCGATGCGCACCGGGCCCGAGCCCCGGTAGCCCTCAAGGTGCGTCAGCTCCTCCTCCGGCAAGTCCTCGCGCCCATCGATGCCATACATGATCTGCAGCGGGCCGGACTCGCGGTCGGCGTAGCGGAAGCGCCCCTGCAGCCAGTTCATGAAGGCGCCGGCCTCTTCGGTGAACCCGAGCGTGAGCAGCGCGTACAGCGTGAAGGCGGCGTCTCGCATCCACGTGTACCGGTAGTCCCAATTGCGTTTCCCACCAAGCTGTTCGGGCAAGCTGGTGGTCGGGGCCGCCACGATCGCTCCGGTGGGTGCATAGGTGAGCAGCTTGAGCGTGAGCGCCGAGCGATTCACCATCTCTCGCCAGCGCCCGCCGTAGCGCGAGCGGCGCAGCCAACCCCGCCAGAACGCCACCGTCTCGCCGAACATGGCTGAGATGTCGGCATCCGAGTACGGAACCGGCTTCTCCCCAGGTTCGACGCGCTCGAGCACGAAGGTGGCCGTCTCCCCGGCGCGGATGGCGAATTGCGTGCGGACATCGCCGCCGTCGACCACCTCCAGCGAGTGGCACGTGGACAAGCTCAAGCCGAGCGCCGCAGAGCGGAACACTGCGCCGTGCTCGGTCAGCGCGACCTCGTGGCCTGCGCGGCCGTAGTCGAAGCGCGGGACGCAGTCGGCGACGAACTGCATGTACCCGCGCACCGCGAGTACCCGCCGGATCATCCGTTGACGACGACCGGGCCCCGCGGTTTGCGGCGGCATGAAGTCCTGCACCTCCGCGACTCCGTCAGGCATGAGGAAGCGCGTGATGAGGATGTTGGTGTCGAGCAGGTACAGCTGCTTGGAGTCCCAGCCCTCGCAGTCTGGCGAGATGCGGAACAAGCCGCCGCGGTTGGCGTCGAGGATCGACCCAAAGACGCTCGGCGAGTCGAAACGCGGGCAGCAGAACCAGTCGATCGTCCCATCGGTGCCCACCAGCGCGACGGTGTGCAAGTCGCCGATCAGACCGTGTTCGGCGATTGGCAAATAGCGCGCCATCGAATGACCCCCCTCTACGGCACGAGCACCAGTTTCCCTGTCGCTGCAGCAGTTTCGAGAAGCTCGTGTGCGCGACGCGCATCGGACAGAGGCAGGCGCTCGGCCACGACAGGATGGATTTTGCCCTCACGAAGCAACTCGAGCAGCGCGCGAAAATCCTCCCGAAACCAGTCCTGGTGGTCGATACGGAGCTTCTGGACCCGGTAGGCGAGCACCCGCCGTCGTGGCGAGAGCAATCCCCAAACCGCGACGATAGCGGTACCTGCGTACCACTCGAATACTCCTGGCCAATTCTTGCGCCCATGCACGATGGTGTTCTGGCGGCCGTAGATGACAAGCCTTCCGCCGGGCCGCAATGCGCGGAAAGAGCGAAGCGCCGTCGCGCCGCCGAACGGGTCGAGGGCGATGTCCACTCCGTCTGAAGTCAGCTCACGCACCCGAGTCAGGAAGTCCTCGTGGCGGTAATCGATTGCCACCGCGTCCAGCCGCTCGACGGCAGCGCGGTCGTCAGCGGAAGCAGTTCCGTAGACGTGCAGTCCGGCCGCGGCCGCGAGCTCGAGGACCGCAGTGCCGACCCTGCCTGCCGCGCCGTGTACCAGCACCGTCTCCCCGCGCTTCGCCTTCGCCGCGCGGTGAAGCATCTGGTAGGCGGTCATGTAGATGAAGACCAGGCTGAGGACCTCGGCCGGGTCGACGTCGTCGGGGACGGCGACCGCGTATTTCTCCGGTACGCAGACGCGCTCAGCGTTGGCGCCCCACTGCGTCAGCGCCCCGACCCGCTCCCCCACACGCAGCCTCGAGCACTCCGTGCCGAGTTCGTCGACGACACCTACGAGTTCGTAACCGGGAGTGAACGGCGGCTTCGGACCACCCAGGTACGTGCCGGCGCGCATTTGGGCATCGCTAAGTGACACCCCCGACGCCAGAACTCGGACGCGAACCCCGCCCGGACCTGGTCGCGGATCGTCCTCCTCGACCACGGCGACAACTTCAGGGCCGCCGAAATGGTCCACAATGACACGCTTCATGACTCGACCTCCTTCTCGATAAGGTGCCGATGTGCACGAAAGGTGTTGTGAATCGAAAGGACAACTAGCGCATCGACGTGGATGAGAACCGCTTGACAGGCATTGGCCGCCTCCTGCCACGCTCAGGGGAACTGCGAGCGAGCACCCCCACCGTCTGCCTCAGCGCTCTTATGCGCCAGAGTCCCAAGTCCCAACGGTCAAGGCCATTCGTCCCCTATGGATTGCCATTTCGTAGCTACGAGCACGGGAGGGTTGAGCGCTCAGTCACCGGTGGAACTTGCGGGCATTGTTCACGACTGTCCCGTTATGAACGGTTCGCCTAGGCCGGCGAACCCGTCAAGCTCTCGCCGATCAGGACGTCGAACGCCGGTCAGGGCTTTCAGGAATTCTGGCGGCCGACGGCATAGCAGCTTTCAGTGGGACCCGACCGCGTACTGACGGGCGAGACCGTCGACCCATAGTTCTGCGGCGATCGGGTCATGAGGCGGCATGGCGAACACGACCAGCTCGTCCACGCCGATGTCGTCCAGCTTGCCGAGGTTCACCCGGGCCGACGTGCTCAAGGAGACTGACAACTTCAGATCACGAAAGTCGCGCCCGAGTTCACGACACATTCTGCGCAACAGGGACACTCGCTCGGCGACCTCCTCCTCGTCGGCGAGATTGAAGCCGTACCAACCATCTCCCCACTCAGCGACGCGCCGCAGAGCGTCGTCGGAATTGCCGCCACAGATCACCGGTATGCATCGCCGATCCGGCTTGGGATTGACGCGCACGCGATCAAACGAGACGAACTCGCCGCTGAAGGTCGACACGTCATCGCGCCACAGAGTGCGCATGGCCGCCACATACTCTTCGGTGCGCTGCGCGCGCCGCGCGAACGGCACCCCCAGCGCGTCGAACTCCTCCCGTGACCAGCCGACCCCGATACCCAGGGAGAACCGGCGACCGCCGCTGAGGCAATCCAGCGAGGCCGCCCGCTTGGCGGTGATGACCGGGTTGTGTTCGGGCAGCAGCAGCACACCCGTGGCCAGCCCGATCCGGTTAGTGGCAGCCGCAGCGAAGCTCAACGCGATCAGGGGATCGAGCCAGTCGGCGTCCGCCGGCACCGCCATCCGGCCGTCGGCGTCGTACGGGTATCTCGAGGACGGCTCGTCGACCATGACCACATGCTCGCCGATCCACAGCGTTGCGAAGCCGGATCGTTCGGCAGCCGCGGCGACCGCATCGATCACAGGCCGGGATGCTCCTGCACCGATGCCCAGACCGTGTAACCCGAGGCTGACCACATGGTCATCGTGTCAGCACCGCTCATCCACCCTAGCGACGATCCGGTTGCGATACGTTAACGACCTTCCAGGGCCGTCCTCGGCAACAGGACAGGGCGCGGCCGTCGCTCTCGGGTCACTGCTGCCCCGGATGACAGCCGTCAGGGCATCGCCGCCGCGCTCCACTGCACATGTCCCTCGAAGTCATGCTCGACCGCCAACGCGCGACCCTCCTTTGCCGGCAAGTTCGCCAAACGGTCGGCGCTCTTGGGCATCGGGCAAGTCCTGTTGGGCGACGTCGCGGCACCTAAGCCGAGAGGGATCGCAGTAGCTCGCTACTGCGATCGTCGCGCCGCGGGTGAGCGACAATCCACACCAGGAACTCGACCCGACGAAGTGGTCCTCGGTTCGCGAGTGGCGGGTTGGAGGAGCGACGATGAGCACCGTCGCAAACTACATAGGTCGCGTTGGCGCGTGGACGCTCGCGCTGGCTGGCGGGATCGCGCTGGCCAATACGCCCGTGGTGGCCTCGGCTGCGCCAGCCGATTCCAGCGCCAACTCCGCGTCCGACGAATCTTCGTCGAGTTCGTCGCGGCACTCGAATGCAAGGTCACCGGATGCATCGGCAACGAGTTCCTCCACGTCAAGCCAACATGGTCGTCTAAGGGGTCGATCGAATAGGCCCGGCCGAACTGCCCTGAGCAGTTCCGACGGTCCCGCGTCGTCGGCTGTCTCCACCGAGACCGGTCGCGCGCTCGAGGAGGAGGTCGGGCGATCGGGTTCGCGCGCGTCTCGCGCGGTGGTCGCCACGGGATACCCGCGCACCGGTCGCTCGGCAAGTTCATCGGACGCGGCGGCGATGAAGTATGCCGACACGGAAGCGGTCTCGCCGTTGTGGACGGCGCCGACCGAGCCACCCGGAGTCCCAGACACCGACACAACGCACGCCGTTGCTTCCATTTCCGGCGCCCGGTCGAGTAACACTGCTGTGATCGTTCGAAAAGAGCTCGACACTGCCGCAACGGCAGTCGGCCCCCCGTCAATAGAAATCACCGAGCCCGCGGCCGCAGCGCCCGCCGCCGTCTCCATGTCCGCAACGATGTTCTTCACCGCCGAAGTTGCGACGGCTACGAAGGCCCCGCCCGCGCCGACGACACCGGCAACAGAGCCGACGCCGTGGACACTGTTGGCCTTCGCGCGCCGCGAAAGTGAGCAGGCCTTTTCGCGCCCTTTAACCACCATCGAGCCGCTTGCCACGCAATCCCCCACCGAACTTCTCACTGACACAACCGTTGTCACCAGCCAGTTGATCGACCCGGTGATTACCGGTGAAGTTCGTGTACCCAGCCAGGCACCGGCTGCCCTGGTGGCACATGCGTCGCTCGATATCACCACGCCGCAGGCGATGTTCACCGGTGAACCGTCGATCGTGTCCCGCGTCTTCACCGGGTTCTATCGGGTCCTCGGTGCAGTCGGGGAGCTCTTGGGTGTGGATATCACGACCCCGGCGGGACGACTGTTATCGAATTACCGTCCGCCGTGGTTCATCAGGCGGGGGCTCACAGTGCAGCGCAACGAGTTCGAGGGGATGTCGGTGTGGACTCTGCAGTCCTGCGAGTCGACGTCGGAGAAGACTGTCGTAGCGGTCCCCGGCAGCGCATTCGTTTGGCCGCCGACCCTCTTCCATTGGCTCAATTACGCCGCTATGGCACGCAATACCGGCGCCGCTGTTGTCGTACCCATCTACTCGGTGGTGCCACGGGGCGGCACCGCCGGCACCGTCGTGCCCGCCATCGCGGACCTGATCTCCTCGGGCATCGACCAGCGCGGGGCCGAGAACGTCAGTGTGTACGGCGACTCGCTAGGCGGCACCATAGGGCTCGCCGCAGTGCAGGAGTTGGTGCGCCGCGGAAACCCGGTGCCGTCGCACATGGTGCTGATTTCACCGGCACTCGATCTCACCTTCAGTAATCCGGCCATTCAATTTGTCGACGACCCAGTGTTTTCGGGCCTCTTCTTCTCGCATGTGCGCCACAATGCGCAAGTTTGGGCCGGGGGCCTCGATGTCACCGATCCGCTGGTCAGTCCCCTCTTCGGGTCACTGGCTGGGCTTCCGCCGACCGCCCTCTACTTCGGAAGCCTAGAGATCCTTGCGCCCGACGGCCTTGTCCTGCAAGACACGGCGTTGGCGACGCCGGGCGCTGACTTCACGTTCATCCTGCGCGAAGGCGAAATACATATTTGGGCGGTAAACCCGATACTGCCCGAGACGAGAGCCGTTCTCCCAGATATTTATCGGCAGCTAGCCATCGCTCAGTGAGTGGCTCGCGTTGCCACCGAAATCTAGCTGTCTGGCCAGAATCCAGAATTCAACCGCCGAAGCGTCGATGCCAGCCCTCACTTCATAGCCGCGGCCTGCGCGATGTGTCCTTCGAAGCCAAGCGAATCCGCCATAGCGCGATAGCGACTCAGTAGGTCCCGGTAGGCGACGTCCTCGCCGCTAACCCGGGCCAGCAGCGCCCGGAGCCGCAGCAGCGTGATCTCGCGCATCGCCGAACCTTCGTCGGCTCGCCAGTTCGCCAACCGGTCGATCGCCTTTTGGGCGTCGGCCACGTCCACCGCGGCACCGCGCTCCAGCAGGGTCTCCACAAGAACGCTGGTGCCCCAAACTGCATACGTCCCGAGCGATCCTGTCTGGTGCAGCTCGTCCTCGGCTTGGCGCATCACCGCAATGGCACCATCGCGGTCACCGCGCGTGGCCCGCTCCCGGGCGGCCCACAGCTCGGTGACCGGAACCAAGTAGGGAACACCCTGACGCCAGATGTCGCGGGCCTGCACCATCAGCTGCAGCCCGCGACGACGGTCGGCCGCGGCATCCCGATTCAGCAGCGCGACACCCAGCGTGTACTCGGCCATGGTCAGTGCGACGTTGTTGCTGGTCCCATCGGCGGTCTGCATCGCCTCCTCGCTCGCGCGCAGCGCGGAGTCATCGGCCCGAAGCACCCCGAACTGTATTTCCAAACCGTAGGTCCAGGCGACGACACAGGCGAAGGTTGTCGGGTCGCTGCTTCGGGCCATCGCGACGGCGTCATGATGGTCTTGGCGCCATCCGGGACGCCCCAGCCACCACCGAGCAGCGCCGCGCCATGCCAGTGCGGCCGCCAGCGGTGATCCAAAACCAAAACCGGCGCCCTTGGCGGGGTTGCCGGCAGCCAGGTCGATGACGGTTTGCGACCACCGCAAGATCTCGCCGAATTCACCGGCAATGCCCCACATGGTCAACGCTGCGAATGCCAACCCCATGGTCAAGGTGGGGTCGCCGATCGACTCGAGCAGCGCCATCTGTTCGGATGCCAGCTGCGATGCCTCACCCGTACGCCCGGCGTAGCAGAGCTCGGTGAGCAGCCCGGTCATGGCGATGACCAGCGAGACTTTGTCCCCGGCCACGCTGCACAACTCCCGCAGCTCCGCGAAGTGTCCCCGGCTTTCCTGGACTGCCCGCGCGGAAAAGTCGGTGGCACACAGCATGGTGCGGGGGGCGATGCGCATCGCTAGCTGGTCGGGGTGGTCGGCGGGTAGGGCGTCGGCGATGCGGCGGGCCCGCTCCCAGCAGACCCGGGAAGCCCCGAGATCGCGGTCGGTTAACCATGCGCCGGCGCGCATGTGCCAGCCATACGCCGCG
Source organism: Mycolicibacterium psychrotolerans (assembly GCF_010729305.1). NCBI lineage: Bacteria > Bacillati > Actinomycetota > Actinomycetes > Mycobacteriales > Mycobacteriaceae > Mycobacterium > Mycolicibacterium psychrotolerans. Next base: position 5,282,732 of record NZ_AP022574.1, read on the forward strand.
TGCACCTCGCCGGCGGCTTCGAGGTGTTCGGCGATCAGCGCCGCGTTCTCCTCCACCGAACCCGGCTCGCGTTCCTGGATCGCGGTAGCTAGGCGCCGGTGCCACTGTGCGCGATCGGATTTCAGCTGCGATTCGCAGGCCACCGCGCGGATCAGCGGATGCCGGAACGCGTACTCGGCGCTCGGGGTGAACCGCACCTGATCGATCAGCTCCGCGGTGAGCAACTCCTCGAACATCACATCGATGCCCAACGCGGACACCAGCTCCGTCCCGAAGCGGGCGCCGATCACCGACGCCGCACTCAACATGCGTTTGGCCGGGTTGGTCAGCCGGTCTATGCGCGCCTCGATCGCCGCCTGCACCGTGGCAGGCACGCTCACGTCCGCGACATCCGTGTCACAGGCGTAGCCACCGCGCTCGCCGGCCAGCACGCCGCGCTGCGCCAGCTCGCGCACGATCTCCTCGGCGAAAAACGGATTCCCCGCGGCACGGTCGGCGATGAGCGTCGTCAGCTCGCTGACCGACGGATCTACGCCCAGCAGGTCGGCCACAAGGACCGCGGTGTCCGAATCCGTCAGTGGGGCAAGGGTTATCGTCTGACTACTGGGCACTCGAGTCAGCGCGCCCCGGTATTCCGGGCGGGACGTGATCAGCACCGTCGATGCGGTGCGCGGAATGACGGTGAGGAAATCGGCGATCATCGACTCGCTCACCGTGTCGATCCACTGCGCGTCCTCGATGATATAGAGCGCCGGTGCGGTGCGCGCCAGCATCGCACTATTGATCAGAGCGGTCAGCCTGCGCCGCCGCGCATCCGGGTCGATCGCTGGCAACGCCACCTCGGGGTCGGCGACACCGAGAAGGTCATCAAGAAGCAGCAGGTCCTGCGGGTCAGCCTGCGGGACGTGTTCCCGGACCCGTTCGCGAGCGGCCGGGCCGTCAACGCCTTCGACCCCGCTCACTGAGCGGAGCAGCCGCTTCAGGGCATCGAAAGGGACTTCGCTGACGTGGGATTCGCAGAAGGCCCAAAACACTTCGGCCCCGCGACCCGCCGCGGCCGCCGCGGCTTCGCGGGCCAGCCGGGACTTACCGATGCCCGGCGCTCCAACCACATTGACCACACCACCGCGGCCACCGAGCATGCGGTCCGCCATCGCCTCCAGGGCGGCTGTTTCCGGACGCCGGCCGACCAGGCTCGCCTCGGCGCCCCCGACGAGGGCGTGTCGAGGCTCGATCCCCAGCAGCCGACGCGCCGGCACCGGTGTGTCCTTACCCTTGATCGTCACCATCTCGGTGTCTGCGAGGACTGCGGTGAGCGCGACCAGCCGCGCGGTCGACTCCGAGAGCATCACCCCGCCCGGTGGGGCCACCGACTCCATCCGCTGCGCCAACCCCACCTGCTCACCGATCGCGGCGTAGCCCCGCACACCCGAACCGATCTCACCGGCGACCACCCGGCCCGAATTCAGGCCAACCCGCACGTGCAGATCCACACTGTCGCGGCGTTGTACCTCGGCCGCCAACCGGTTCGCCTCGTCCTGGATGGCCAGCGCGGACAAGCACCCCCGGATCGCATGATCCTCTAACGCAATCGGGGCGCCGAAGATCGCCATCACCCCGTCGCCGGTGAATTTCTCCATCGTGCCGCCGTACCGGCGCACCACCGCCGCGCCGCGACCGACCAGCTCGGCCATGATTTCGCGCAACCGTTCGGGACCCACCGTCGCGGCGATGTCCATCGAGCGCACCACATCGGCGAACAGCACCGTCACCTGCTTGTACTCCGCCGGCCGGCCGGCCGGCCGCACTGAGGCGCCGCACTCGCTACAGAACTTGGCCGTCACGCTCACCTCTGTGCCACACGAACCACAGCAAGGAGCAGCGGCTGCCAGTGCGCCGCCACTGCCCCGGGGCTCGGCCACGTCAATAGTCTTTCACCGGGGGCGGGCGTTGTCCGGCATATGGCAACCACACGCCCGGCAGCGATCCGGCATCCATATTGATCGCCGGCCGAGGGCCGTGACTCCGTCGAGCTCTCGCCGATCAGGACGACCAATCTGAACCAGGGATTCCAGGGTTTCTGGCGCCCCACAGCGTGAATGCGGCGGCTCGAGCTAAAGACCTTCGGGCCGTCCGTCCACCCGTCACGCTCAACCGAGGATCGGAAAGTGGCGCTTTGCGGCCAGTTCGTTCAAGCCCTCCTGCATGACGGACCTGACATGTTCATCGACCTCGCCGATGTCGGGCTCGTCCCCGAACTGCGCGACGACGTCGATCGCCGGCAGCACTCGAGTGACGATCTTCGTCGGAAGGGGGATGTTGATCGGTAACACGATGCTGAGGCCGAACGGAAAACCGACGCTGATCGGCAGGATGTCGGTTCGAAACAGTTTGCGCTCCAACCCTGTGAGCCGAAGGGCGCGGGCCAGCCGCCGGCCTCTGGCCACGTAGAACTGGTTCTCCTGTCCGCCGATGGACACCGACGGCACGATGGGGACGCCCGCTTGGATCGCGGTGGTCACATAGCCGGTACGCCCGCCGAAGTCGATGACGTTCTCGCGCCGCGTCGGCCGGTACACGTCGTAGTCGCCGCCGGGAAACACCAGTACCAGACCACCTTTCGCCAACGCTGCCGCGGCGTTCTCCGGGGTCGCCCGGATCACGCCGGTGCGCTCGAGGAAACCGGCCATCGGTCCCCGGAACATGTTGTCGTGCGCCAGGACGTAGAGCGGTCGCGCGTATCCGAAGGTGCGGTAGTAGTCGACGGCGAAGACCGAGAGGTCGAAGGTGACCAACCCGCCGGAGTGGTTGGACACCATCAGCGCCGGCCCCACCGGCACATGCTCCAAACCCGTTACCTGCGAACGGAAATAGGTCTTCACGAGCGGCCGGGTGAGGTCCACGACGCGTCGCGTCGCGTTCGGGTCCCACTTCTCCACTGCCGGAGTCGATGTCATGTTCCCCCTTGTTTCGGACCACCCGACGGCATCACGGTCACGGCATCGCCGCGGCCCACGTCCGATGCCCGTCGTAATCGAGTTCTGCGGCTCTCGCGCGGTAACGATCCCGACAGTCGCAATACCGATCCTGCTCACCGCGCGCCTGCGCCAGCATCATCCGTAGCTTCAGCAGCCAGACGTCACGTAACACCAGCTCACCGTCGGCCGGAGCGGCGGCCAACCGGTCGGTCGCGGCCTCGGCCTCCGCGAGGTCACCATCGGCCGCGCGACCGAGCAGGGTTTCCACCAGCACACCCGTCGTCGGAGTGCCCCACGCCGCCAGCTGACCCTCCCGGGCCAGCAGGTCGACAGCGGCGCGCATCAGCACAAGCGCCTCGTCGCCGTCTCCCCGCCGAGCCCACTCCCGTGCCAGGTACACGTCGACGAGAGGGCGATCCCCCAGGTTGTGTCGCTGACTCGAGAAGGCGTCGCGGACTTCGGCCAACAGAACCTGTCCGCGATCACGCTCTGCAACCGTCCCGCGGTGGACCAAAGCGATACCCAGCGGCAGTCGGGCGAAGGCCAACGCCATGTCATTGCCGGATCGCTCGGCAATTCGGAGCGCGTCCTCGATCTCGCGCAACGCGCGGCCATCGGCGGACAACACGCCATTCGCTATGCCTGGAAAGTAGCCCCAAGCGACGACAGCGGCATAGGTCAGAGGATCCGCGTTGTGGGCCATCGCGACACCGCGACGAAGGTCGCTGCGCCAGTCGCGACGACCGAGGCAGTAGCGCGCCATTGCGCGGGATGCGTGGGCGAGCGCCAACGGAGAACCGAAGATGAAATTTCCGGCGAACGGGTCGCCGTCGGCCAGGTCGATCATTCGTTGTGACCATCGCAAGACGTCGGAATATTCTCCGCCCTCGATCTTGGCGTAGATCGCGGGGAAGGACAGTCCCACCGTGAGAGTCGCATCGCCGAGCGATTCGATGAGGTTCATGGCTTCCGATGCCAGCCGCGATGCGTGACGAATTCGGCCCTGGTACGCATGATCCATCACGAGCCCGGCCATCGCGATCGCCAGTGACGGCTTGTCTCCGACGGCTGAGCACAACTGCCGCAGTTCGGCGAAGCGGGCGCCTGCATCATGCGCACGCACTCGATAGGCCGTCGCGCACAACATGGTGCGAGGAGCGACGCGCAACGAAGCACGGCCCACAACATCGGGCGGCAACTCATCGGCGATCGTTCGGGCCCGCTCCCAACTCAGTCGTGCGGCGGTGACATCACGGGCTCGCGCCCAACTCGCGGCGCGCATGTGCCAGTCATAGGCGGCGCGCGTGTCACCGGCGGCCTCCAGATGTTCGGCGATCAGGCCGGCGTTCTCGTCGGCCGAGTGGGGTTCGAGTTGTTGAAGCACGGCCGCCACGCGACGGTGCATGTGAGCGCGATCGGATCTGAGCTGCGACTCGTACGCCACCGCCCGGATGAGCGGATGGTGGAACACATACGTGGGTCGTCCCGCGACCTCGACCCGGTCGATGAACTGGGCCGTGATGAGATCGTCGACTTCCGGCTGGATGCCGAGCCGCGCGAGGAGGTCCGCGCTGAATCGTGAGCCCACCACTGCCGCTGCTGCCAGTGCACGTTTGGCTGTCGGCTCGAGTCGGTCGATGCGCGCACCGATCACCGCCTGCAAGCTCGGCGGCACGTTCACCTCACCAACCGATACCGACGACCGATATGCGCCCACCTCTCCTCGCAACAGACCGCGCTCAGCCAGGTCCCGCACGATCTCCTCGGCGAAAAACGGTATGCCGGCGGCCTTGTCGAGAATCATTCGGCACACGTCGGCGACCGACGGGTCCGGACCGAGCAGCTGCGCCACCAACACAGCAGCTTCGGCGTCACTCAACGGTTCCAACGCCAAGATTTCAGCACCCTGCAGAAGGGCTCCCGAATACTCGGGGCGATAGGTGACGATCACCAGCGACGTTGTCTGTGCGACCACCGCGAGGAACTCGGTCAGCATCGACTCACTGACTTGGTCGATCCAATGAACATCCTCGATGATGTACAGCGCTGGGGCCTCCCGCGCCATCAACGCAGCTCTCACCAGAGCCGTCAACCGTCGCCGTCGCGCATCGGGATCTATCCGAGGCGCAGCTGCATCAGAGTCGGCAATCCCCAGCAAGTCGGCGAGGAGCAGCAGATCGTCCGCGTCCGCATCAGCGAACCGCTCACGCAACAGGGCTCGAGCGGTTCGGGCTTCACAGCCTTCCACTCCGGTCGCCGCACGCAGAAGGCGAGTGAGCACGTGAAATGAGATCTGGCTGGTGTGGGACTCACAGAAGACTGTGAACACCTGGAGACCGCGAGTGAGCGCTGAGGCTGAAAGCTCGTGCATCAGACGACTTTTCCCGATTCCTGGCGGGCCCACCACTCCCAATACAGCGCCGTCCCCGTCGATGGCACCGTTCAGCGATGCTTCGAGTGCTCTCAGCTCCCGACACCGACCGACGAGATCCGACACGGCAAGCGTGACGATCCGATCCTGGCGCATGCCGATCAGGCGCCGAGCGGGCACCGGTTCATCGATACCTTTGATCTGCACCGACTCGGGCACAGCGAGATTGGCATTGCCCACGACAAGCCGTGCAGTGGAAGCGCTGAGCATCACCCCGTCCGGCGGCGCCACCGACTCCATCCGCTGAGCCATGCCGACCTGCTCGCCGATGGCCGTGTACCCGACTGCGGCCGAGATCATTTCACCGACGACAACCTCTCCCGAGTTCAGCCCGACCCGCAGTCGCAGATCCACCCCGTCTCGCGCTCGGATGTCGACAGCCAGCCGTTGCACCGCATCCTGAATCTCCAGTGCCGCCATGCATGCCCGAGAGGCGTGATCCTCCAGAGTCGCGGGCGCGCCGAACACCGCCATGATCCCGTCGCCGGTGAACTTGTCCAGCCTCCCCCCGTAGCGCTGCACCACAGCCTTCGCACGCCCCACCAGCTCGGCAAGAATCTCACGCAGTCGCTCGGCGCCGACCGCCGCGGCGAGGTCCATCGAATGCACCACATCGGCGAAGAGCACCGTCACCTGCTTGTACTCCGCCGAGGCGGCGGAGTGTCGCAGTGGTGCGCCACACTCGCTGCAGAACTTCGCGGCCGGACCTGGCGGCGTGCCGCAGGCCGCGCACGAGTTCCCTGGCTTCGACTGGACTGAACCCTCTGTCATGACATGGCCTGCGCCATCGCGATATGCCCCTCGAAGCCCAGGGCCGACGCCATCGTGCGGTAACGGTCACGATGCTCGCGGTAGGCGGTGAGGTCGCCCTGAGCCTGGGCCAACAGTGCGCGCAGCCGCAGCACCGGCAGGTCGTGGAACACGAATCCCGAATCGGCCCTGCGAGCGGACAAACGGTCGATGGCGGATTGCGCATCGTCGAGGTCCTGCCGGGATCCGCGCTGGAGCAGCGCGTGCACCAACACCATGGTCGCCGGACCGCTGCAGCTCATCTTTCCGCGATCGACCTGATGCTCGACCGCCGCCGCAGCGAGGTCGATGGCCCCGGCGGCATCTCCGGCGAGCGCCTTGCACTCCGCGATCTGGATGTCGGCGGTTGTCGCCACGAGCAGGTCACCGTGCTCGAACGCTTGCCGGCGGCCCTGGGTCAGCAGCTCTGTGCCGGGCACGTGATCCGGGCCGTGCATGCGAACGGACGCGACTCCGTGGATCACGCGCGCCCACGCGAGCGAGACGTCGTTGCCGGATCGCTCAGCCGCCCGCAGAGCTTCGGCCGTGTGCTCCAGGACGACCGAATCAGCGACCAGAACGCCGTTCAACAGGGCCACGCCGTAGCCGTAGGTGGCTACGGCAGCCTGCGTCATACCACCGGCCCGGCGGGCCATCACGAGTGCGACGCGCAGGTCGTCGCGCCAGCCGCGTAGGCCGAGGCTGCACCGCGCCAGTCCCCGCAGCGCGATCGCCCACGCCAACGGCGATTCGAAGAAGAAGCTGCCCAACACCGCATCGCCGTCGGCCAGCTCGATCACCTGCTCGGCCAGTCGCAGCGTCTCGACCGACTCGCCCGCCTCGAATATCCCGTGGGTCACGGTGTTGAGCAGCCCGACGATCAGGGTGCGATCACCGATCGCCTCCAGTAGGGCGATGTACTCCCGTGCCATCGAGCGGAATTCGTTGAGCCGGTGGTTGAGTGTCATCGAGACGAGCACGCCGGACATACCCATCGCCAACGACACGGGATCCCCGGTTACGCCACAGAGCTCACGCAAATCGTCGAGCCCACTGTCGGCGACACCCGCCCCTTTGACGCACCAGACATAGGCACACAGGAACATGCGGGGGGTCACACCCATCGACGTGCGGTCAGGGTCATCGTCGGGCAGTCTGTCGGCCACATCTCGCGCCCGCGACCACATTCCGCGCGCCGCAGCGATGTCGCGGTTAGTCAGCCAGGCCGCCGCCCGCATGTACCAGTCATAGGCCTCCCGCAGGTCCCCCGCGCCCTCGAGGTGTGTGGCTATCAGTGCGGCATTCTCTTCCACCGTGGACGGATCCCGATGCTGTATCGCCGCCGCGACCCGTCGGTGCAGCAGAGAGCGATCCGCTCTCAGCTGCGACTCGTAGGCCACCGCGCGAATCAACGGATGGCGAAACGCGTAGTGGAATGCTGCCACCGGCTCCAACAACTCGGCCTCGACGAGCGCCGCTACCGCCGTTGGCGCGGCGACACGGTCCAGCAGGTCGGCCTCGAATCTGGAACCGATGACCGCCGCCGCGTTCAGTGTTCGCTTCGCCGCCGTGTCGAGGCGATCGATACGTGCGGAGATGGTGGCCTGCACCGTGGCGGGCACGCTGACATCCCCGCACTCCACCCGGCATATGTACGTACCCCACGCGCCCTCGAGGATCTGGCGTTCCGCGAGGTCGCGGACCATTTCCTCAGCGAAGAACGGATTGCCTGCCGCCCTCTCTGCTATCTGCGCGCCCAGACGCGTCACCGAGGGGTCTGCGCCCAACATCTCCGTGGTGAGCACCGCGGTGTCCGACTCGTCCAGCGGTGCCAGAGCAAGCGTCACCGAGTCCGCGGTGTGCGCGAGCGCACCCCGGTATTCCGGGCGATAGGTGAGCAGAACAACCGAGTTCGTCCGCGGGAGAACGGAGATCAGACACTCGAGCATCCACTCGCTCGCATCGTCGAGCCAGTGGGCATCCTCGATGACGTAGAGAGTCGGCGTGATGCGCATCAGCACCGCCGAGTCGACCAACCGGATGAGCCGCCGCCGGCGGGCATCCGGATCGATGTCGACGGAAAGGGCGTCGACACCCGCGATGCCGAGCAGGTCGTCGAGAAGGATGAGGTCCTCACGGTCGGCAGACGGAAGCAGATCCCGTATCCGCTCTCGGGCAGCGGCGCCCTCGGCACCGGTGATGCCGAACAGTCCGCGCAGCAGACCAGCGGCGGGGTAGAACGCGAGGTCGCGGGCATGGGACTCGCAGAACGTCGCTACCACCTCGAAGCTGCGGAGGCCGGCCATCGCGGCGGTTTCCCGCACGAGCCGCGTCTTGCCCACGCCGGCCATCCCCACGATCTGGACCACACCGCCGATGCCGACGATCGCCCTGTCGAGAGCCGCAGACAGGGCAGCGACTTCTCGTTGACGCCCCACCAACGTCGTTTCCTGCCGCGGGAGCCGGCCGTGCGTCCCTCGGATCCCCCGCAGCCGGCACGCAGGGATCGGATCACGGAGTCCCTTGACGCGTACCAATTCCTCCTCGTCCAGGACGGCGGCATGCTCCACCAGCCGTGCGGTGGAATGGCTGAGCATCACCCCGCCCGGCGGAGCGATCGACTCCATCCGCTGAGCGATCCCCACCTGCTCGCCGATCGCCGTGTAACCCAAAGTGTGGGAGCCGATCTCACCGGCGATCACCTGACCGGAGTTGAGTCCGATCCGAAGTTCCAAATCGACGTCGTCGCGGTGCCGGACATCGACGGCGAGACGCTTCACCGCATCCTGAATCTCGAGGGCAGCCAGGCAGGCGCGCACGGCGTGATCCTCCAGAGCCACCGGAGCGCCGAACAACGCCATCAGACCGTCGCCGGTGAACTTGTCGACGGTGCCGCCGTAGCGTTGGACCACCGCGCTCGCCGCGACGACCAATTCCGCCATGATGTCCCGGAGTCGCTCGGCGCCGACCGCCGCGGCGAGGTCCATCGAATGCACCACATCGGCGAAGAGCACCGTCACCTGCTTGTACTCCGCCGACGGGGTGCCGTGCGCGGCGGGTGCTCCGCACTCGCTGCAGAATTTTGCGGTCGCGCTCAACTGCGTGCCGCACGCCTCACAGGACGGCTTCAGCGCATGCACAGCGCTGTGGCCGCCCGCGTTTGCGTCCACGTCAGTAGCGTGACACCACCGGTGCGCCGTGTCAGCCGTTTGGCCCCGTCTCCCGGCAGTGGCTCATCGTCGGCTGACGCGCGTCCGGCTCACTCGGCCCTTCCAGTGGCGATGGCGGTATGGAACAGCGACCGGATGCACTGCTCCTTCACCGCCTCGATCATGCGCACGAACATGTCGTACCCCTCGCTGTGGTACTCGACCACAGGGTCGCGCTGCGCCATCGCCCGCAACCCGATCCCTTCCTTCAGGTAATCCATCTCGTAGAGGTGCTCGCGCCACTTCCCGTCGATGGCGTCGAGCAGGATGTCACGCTCCAGCCGCCGCATCGACCCCTCCCCCACCTGCTCCTCGATCTCGGCTTCGCGACGCTCCAGAGCCTGCTCGGCATCCCGAATCACCTCCTCCAGCAGTTTCTTTCGGTTCGATCGACTACCGGCGGGCAGGGATTCACGGTCCAGAGTGACGGGGTACAGCGATCGCAGCGCCGTCCACAGGGCTTCGATGTTCCAGTCGACGGCGCGGCGCTCGGCAGTGGCCTCCGTGACGTACGCGGTGACGACCTCGAGCAACATGTCGTGGATCTGGCGGTGCAGATCCTCGCCGTCGAGGATGCGTGAGCGTGCCGCGTAGACGACCTTGCGCTGCTGATCCAGCACCTCGTCGTACCTCACCACGCTCTTTCGCGTCTCGAAGTTCTGCTGCTCGACCTGTGTTTGGGCGCTGACGATCGCCCGGGTGACCATGTTCGATTCGATCGGCTCGTCATCGCGCATCTTCAACCGTGACATCAGCTTCTCCAAGTTCACGGTGCTGAACCGGCGCATCAGCTCGTCACCGAGGGAGAGATAGAACCGCGTCTCGCCCGGGTCGCCCTGACGGCCCGACCGGCCGCGAAGCTGGTTGTCGATGCGACGCGACTCGTGACGTTCGGTGCCTACGACGTAGAGGCCGCCAAGAGTCGTGACTTCCTCTGCCTCCGAGGCCGATTGCGCCTTGACTCTGGGCCGCTCCTCCTGCCAGGACGCCTCGTAGTCATCGGGCTTCTGCACCGGGTCGAGACCGCGTGCACGAAGCCGCTTATCGGTGAGGAAGTCGACGTTGCCGCCCAGCATGATGTCGGTGCCGCGACCTGCCATATCGGTGGCGACAGTCACCGCGCCCCGCCTGCCGCCCTCGGCGACGATGGCCGCCTCCTGCTCCAGGTGTTTGGCATTGAGCACCGTGTGCGGTATCCGTCGCTCCGTGAGGCGACGGGACAGGTACTCCGACTTGTCCACGCTCGTGGTGCCGATCAGCACAGGTTGCCCTGCGGCGTGCCGTCCGACGACGTCCTCGACGACCGCATCGAACTTCGCCAGTTCGGACTTGTAGACCACGTCCGGCTTGTCGCGCCGCACGATGGGTCTGTTCGGCGGGATGGTGATGACGCCCAGCCGGTAGATGCCGCGGAACTCCGACGCCTCGGTTTGCGCGGTGCCGGTCATGCCGGCGAGCTTGTGGTAGATCCGGAAATAGTTCTGCAGCGTGATCGTGGCCAGCGTCTGGTTCTCGGCCTTGATCTCCACACCCTCTTTCGCCTCGATCGCCTGATGCAGGCCTTCGTTGTAGCGCCGGCCGACCAGCACCCGGCCGGTGAACTCATCGACGATCAGCACCTCCCCTTCGGGGGTGACGATGTAGTCCTCATCGCAGTGGAACAGTTCCTTGGCGCGCACCGCATTGTTGAGGTAGCCCACCAGCGACGCGTTGGCGACCTCGTACATGTTTCCGATGCCGAGTTGGTCCTCGACCAGCGCGATCCCGGCCTCACGCACGCCGACGGTGCGTTTGCGGATATCCACCTCATAGTGAGTGTCCTTCGTCATCAGTGCGACCAGACGTGCGAATTCGGCGTACCAGTGCGAGGCGTCGTCGGCCGGGCCGGAGATGATCAGCGGGGTGCGTGCTTCGTCGATCAGGATCGAATCGACCTCGTCGACGATGGCGTAGCGGTGCCCCCTCTGCACGCGATCTTCTCTGCGATGCGCCATGTTGTCGCGCAGGTAGTCGAATCCGAATTCGTTGTTGGTGCCGTAAGTGATGTCGGCGGCGTAAGCGGCACGCCGCTCGTCAGGCTTCATGTCGGCCAGGATCACTCCGACCCTGAGCCCCAGGAAGCGGTGCACCCGCCCCATCTGTTCGGCGTCGCGCTTGGCGAGGTAATCGTTGACGGTGACGATGTGCACTCCGTCGCCGCCGATCGCGTTGAGGTAGGCGGGCATCACACATGCAAGCGTCTTCCCTTCACCGGTCATCATCTCGGCGATGTTGCCGAAATGCAGAGCGGCACCGCCCATGACCTGTACGTGGTAGGGGCGCAGGCCGAGTACTCGCCAGGCGGCCTCACGGGCCACCGCGAATCCCTCTGGCATCACGGCGTCAAGGTCGGCCCCGTCGGCGGTGCGGCGCCTGAATTCGTCGTTCTTGGACCGCAATTCAGCGTCGGTCAGCTTCTCCAGGGCGCCGGACAGGGTGTCGACGTAGTCGGCAATCCCACTGAGCTGCCGGATAATACGGCCTTCTCCGAGGCGGAGGACATCAGCCAACACCTGAGGTGTCCTCGAACCGGCCGGATTTTCGGCGCGCCAGCGACCGGTCGCCGTACCCGCCGTCGCTCCGCGTACTCACCACAACAGCGTGCCAGCGGTACGCGCACTTCTGAATGGCATTGAGGATTCGGCCCCGACTGACCAAAGGCACGGTCCGAAGGGACGTTGGCCCCTACTACCGTCCCGCGACTCGACGTTGACTCAGCAAATCGTGGACCGATTGCCGATCTCGACGAGGGGGTCGCGGAATACGACCCGAAGGCCGACGCGGCAGTCAGGCCCAACTAGTGGACCCGCCTGAATGCCCGACGCGCCACCCACATGTACGGGTACAACGGCCTGGACCTCAATGCTCCCGACGCGGTCCACGTCGACCCGATCACCGAGGTCAGAGTGCTGTACTTCCGCTCCGATGTGCTGCCGATGCTCAAGTGGCTCGAACCGTGGGTCAGCGACGAGAAGATCGCGGAGTTGGACGCCAAGTACCGACCGCTGATCGAACAGGGCTACAGCCGCCCAGATGGTATCTTCGGCGCGCAGTGGGAGACCGCTCAAGCCGGGTGAGCCCGGCGCCGAGCAACGGGCCTGGAGCCCAAAGACTCTAGCCAGCAGCGCTCGACGAGCGGATTCTCAGGAGCAACCACCTGACCACTCGAAGAACGCGAGGACACGACATGGCTGACCGCAGAGAGTTGGCCGGCCTGGCCGACCAGGCCGCGGCGGCACTCCTGAAGGCCGTCGTGAGCGCCGCTCCGAAGAGCCAGTCCACAGACGGCATCCTCCATCTCGCGCAGGCGTATGCGCTCGTGGTGTCGGCAGAAGCTGACAAGGCTCCGCAAGCTCCGATTTCGCCGGACTAGACGTCCCTGCGGCGCTCCGGTCCGCACGAATTGCGCCGGCGAGATTCCCCCTTGCGCCGGCAACCTCCGCGCATACGCGCGCGTCCTCCCGCGCCTCACTTCCGATTCCTATCCGCTCGCCGTCTGGCGAGCTCGTTAGCCACGTCGGCGCACACGACGCCGCGCCGATACCGGAAATCGCATCTATCCAGATAGCCACTTACGCAGTTTGATTCGGCCTAACTGCCTAGGGCGTCAATGCGTCCGCGCGAGAGGGCCGTCGGCTCTGGCAAACAAAGGACCTAGGACCCTACTACCCCGGGGGGCATCACCGTTGACTGCAAAGGGACGACACGCGTCGACGGCGAAACTCGGTTCGTCGGGGGCGCGCGTCGGTTTGGCTGTGCACACGAGGAGTAGACATGACATCCACCCCAGAGATCCTGCGTCCCCGAACCGCCGCGAACGAGACGGCTGGAGAGACGGAGACCGCGACACTTCCGCGGCTGACGTGGAAGTTGGTCCATGCCGAGCCGGGCCATCTGGTGTTCGCGATGCCGACTGCGCATCCGTTGATGGGAGGCGGTGCGGGACGCAGCGGCGACTGGGTGCCGAGCGGGTCTCCTATCGAGCACCAAACACCGACGTCGAACGAACATCACGCCTTGGAGTACGCCCGCTATCTCGGCCGGGTCGGGGTGTTGGCTGCCGCTTTGGGCGTCGGCGCTGCGTTGGCCGTTCAGCAACCGGCGATCGCGTTTGCAGAACCCACTGAAACGGACTCGTCGACGTCGACGAGCGCCACAGAAGCGGGCGCGACAGAGTCGGAGACTTCCACCAGCTCAGTGAGCGGGTCGGGCGACGCGGAGGCTTCCGAGGCTGAAACCGAATCCGAATCGGAAGCCGAGGCAGCAGCGCACGCCGAGGCCGAGACGACCACCTCGACTTCGGAGACCTTCACGACGGAGTCAGCTCCGGACAGCATCGTCCCCAGCGACACGGTGATCAGCTCCGGCGACGTTCAAGCCTCGGTACCCCCGCCCTCGACAGACGACGCCGCGTCCACCACCACCCCGGTCGACCAACTGCCCACCGACGCGGCCTCCGAGGCCGTGACCGAACCGGCCGCCCCGGAGCGCTCCACCGACCACAGCGGGAAGCCCGAGTCGCGAACCGGCACTGCCGTCGGCGCTCCCGGCTCTGAGGGGCCCGCACAGAGCCGAGCCGCTGACATCGACGCCGTCACCAACGGGCAGCCGGCCGACCTGTCGGACCCGCTCAGCATCCCCATCACCACTTCGGCGGCGATCCCGGTTACGCCTTCCGCAACGGCGACCGCCGGCATCCCTGCCGAGCTCCCCACGGTGGCCGCACCCACCACGCCGGCCAACATGGTCACCTGGCTGCTGAGCTCGCTGGGGCTGGGCCCGCTGGGCAGCAGCGCATCATCCCCGGTCCAGCTGCCAGCCAATTGGGCGGTGCTGGACTGGGTGCGCCGCCAGAATCAACGACCCAGCGGCGAGCAGAGCGCCACCGCCGAACCAGCTCCGACCGGCCCGCTTGTGCCGGACGCCCCGGGCTACGACACCCCCACATTCCAGGTGGCCGGCGGCCCCGCGGACGGCACGGTCACAATCACATCTGACGGCACCTTCACCTACACCTCCCCCACGGTCGGACAGGGCGCGGTGCCCACCGACCTGCCGGGCAACTTCACCGTCACGGTCAGCGACGCCAGCGGTCAGAGCACCGTTGTGCCGGTTGCCATGACCGCCGACTCCGGTACCAGCGCGGGAACCAGGCTGGTCCTCACAGGCCCCGACGGCACCGCCGAGGCGATGCATGTCTCGATCAGCCCGAACGACGTCGGCAGCGACCAAGCCGGTCAGCTTGTCCTGCACCATCCCAGCCTCACCGACTCGGAGTCGGTGAGCCAGGCTTCCACCGGCCTCGGCGCCACCACGGCGAGCACTCAACCGACCGTCGACTCCATCGCCGTGGGCGGCAATCCGCAGCAGGTGGCGATCGACCCCGACACCGGGCGCGTGTATGTGGCCAACGACCAGACCGTGTCGGTGATCGATGCGGCCACCGGCGACGTCGTCGACACGATCCCGGTCGGCGGGGCGGCGACCGGGATCGCCATCGCCCCCGACGGCAGCCGCGCTTACGTCACCCTCAAGACCTCCACCGGCAAGATCGCGGTGATCGACACCGCCAGCAACGACGTCCTGACCACCGTCCGGGTGGGTGCGAACCCGACCGCGGTCGTGGTCAGCCCGGACGGCACCCGGGTGTACGTCGCCAACAGCGGCAGCAAGACGGTGTCGGTGATCGACACTGCCACCAACAAGGTGATCGACGCCGACCCCAGCATCTTCTCGAGCAACATCTCGGTCGGGTCCTCCCCCAGCGCACTGGCTCTCAACGCCGACGGCACCCGGCTGTACGTGGCCAACCGCGGCAGCAACACCGTCTCGGTGATCGACATCAACACCGCCACCAACACCTACAAACGGCTCGACGTCAACCCCAGCATCTTCTCCCGCGACATCGCGGTGGGGTCCTCCCCCAGCGCGTTGGCGGTCAGCCCCGACGGAAGCGCCGTGGTGGTCGCCGCCTCCGGCGCTAACGCCGTGTGGAGTATCGACACAGCCACCAACACCGTTCGCAACGTTCGGTGGGCGGTGGGTCCGGCCCCGACCAGTGTGGCCTACGGCGCCGACGGCAGCCTCTACGTCGCCAACAGCAACGACACCGTCACCATGCTCGACCCCACCACCGGCAACGGCATGACCATCGCCATCGACCCCGCAATGGAGACGGGCACCCACTCCCTGGCGGTCGGCACCGACGGCCGCGCCTGGGTCACCGACACCGCCGACGGCGAGCTGCGTGTCATCACGCCCGCGGCGATTCCGACGCCCCAACCGCAGCTCGACTCCGTTGCCGTGGGCGGCAATCCGCAGCAGGTCGCGATCAACCCGGTCACCGGGCAGGTGTATGTGGCCAACCAGGCTGACAGGACCGTGTCGGTGATCGACTCGACCACCAACACCGTCACCGCGACTGTCCGGGTGGGTTCGAATCCGACCGCGGTCGTGGTCAGCCCGGACGGCACCCGGGTGTACGTCGCCAACAGCGGCAGCAACACGGTGTCGGTGATCGACACTGCCACCAACAAGGTGATCGACGCCGACCCCAGCATCTTCTCGAGCAACATCGCGGTGGGCTCCTCACCCAGCGCGCTGGCCCTCAACGCCGACGGCACCCGGCTGTACGTGGCCAACCGCAGCAGCAACACCGTCTCGGTGATCGACATCAACACCGCCACCAACACCTACAAACGGCTCGACGTCAACCCCAGCATCTTCTCCCGCGACATCGCGGTGGGCTCCTCCCCCAGGGCTCTGGCGATCAACGGCGCGCGGCTGTATGTGGCCAACACCAATAGCGATTCGGTGTCGTTGATCGACACCACCACAATCAAGGTGCTGGCCACCATCAACGTCGGCGATGCCCCGCGCGGCTTGGCCGTCAGTCCCGACGGCAGCCTCGTTGCAGTCGCTGCCTATGGCGCCAACACCGTGTCGATCATCGACACGGCCAACGACACCGTGCTCGTGGCGGGTGTGGGTCCGAACCCGACGAGTCTGGCCTACGGGTCCGACGGCCGCATCTATGTCGCCAACAGCAACGACACCGTCACCATGCTCGACCCCACCACCGGCAACGGCATGACCATCACCGTCGACCCCGCAATGGAAGCCGGCGAGCACTCGCTGACAGTCGGCGCCGACGGTCGCATCTGGATCACCGACGCGAAGGACAACACCCTGCGTGTCATCACGCCGGTCGAAAACACTGCCCCGGTTGCCGGCGACACCACCGCGGTGACCAACGAGGACACCGCGGTGCTCATCACTCCGGCGGTCACCGACCCCGACCCCGGCGACACGTTGACCGTCACCGCCACCAGCACTCCCGCCCACGGCACCGTGACCGTGAGCCCCGACGGCAAAACCTTCACCTACACCCCCGCCGCTGATTGGTGGGGCACCGACTCGTTCAGCTACACCGCCACCGACGGCACCCTCACCAGCAACACCGCCACCGTGACGGTGACCGTGGCCGCCGTCCCGGACGCCCCGACAGCGGCCAACACCACCGCGGTCACCAACGAGGACACCGCGATCCTGATCACCCCGGCGGTCACCGACGTCGACCCGGGCTCAGTCCTCACGGTCGTGCCGACCAGCACCCCCGCGCACGGCACCGTCACCGTCAGCCTCGACGGCAAGTCGTTCACCTACATCCCCAACCAAAACTGGTCGGGCTCGGATTCGTTCACCTACACCGCCTCGGACGGCGCCCTCACCAGCAACACCGCCACCATCACCGTCACCGTGGCCGCCGTCCCCGACGCCCCCACCGCGGCCAACACCACCGCGGTCACCAACGAAGACACCGCAATCCTGATCACCCCGGCGGTCACCGACCCCGACCCCGGCGCAGTCCTCACAGTGACCCCCGCCAGCACCCCAGCCCACGGCACCGTGACCGTCAGCCTCGACGGCAAGTCCTTCACCTACACCCCCAGCCAAAACTGGTCCGGGACAGACTCCTTCACCTACACCGCCTCTGACGGCACCCTCACCAGCAACACCGCCACCGTGTCGGTCACCGTGGCCGCCGTCCCCGACGCCCCTACCGCCGCCAACACCAGCGCGGTCACCAACGAAGACACCGCAATCCTGATCACCCCAGCGGTCACCGACCCCGACCCCGGCGACACCCTGACCGTCGCGGTCGTTGGCAGCCCGGGCCACGGCGCCGTGACCGTCAGCCTCGACGGCAAATCCTTCACCTACACCCCCAACCAAAACTGGTCCGGCAACGACACGTTCACCTACACCGCCACCGACGGCACCCTCACCAGCAACACCGCCACCGTGTCGGTCACCGTGGCCGCCGTCCCCGACGCCCCTACCGCCGCCAACACCACCGCAACCACCCCCGAAGACACCGCAATCCTGATCACCCCAGCGGTCACCGACCCCGACCCCGGCGACACCCTGACCGTCGCGCTCGTTGGCAGCCCGGGCCACGGCGCCGTGACCGTCAGCCTCGACGGCAAATCCTTCACCTACACCCCCAACCAAAACTGGTCCGGCACCGACACCTTCACCTACACCGCCACCGACGGCACCCTCACCAGCAACACCGCCACCGTCACCGTCACCGTGGTCAACCTCCCGCCCACCGCCACCAACGACACCGGCTACACCGTCAACGAGGACACCACCCTGACGGTGACCGCCCCAGGCGTGTTGGCCAACGACACCGACCCCGGCGGCGGCGCACTGACCGCCCAACTGGTCGCCGGACCGAGCCACGCCCAGGCATTCACCCTCAACACCAACGGCTCCTTCACCTACACCCCCACCCCGGACTGGTCAGGCACCGACACCTTCACCTACCGCGCCCTCGACTCCCAGGGTGCACTGAGCAACACCGCCACCGTCACCGTCACCGTGGCCAACCTCGCCCCGACCGCAACCAACGACACCGGCTACACCGTCAACGAGGACACCACCCTCACCGTGACCGCGGCCCAAGGGGTACTGGCCAACGACACCGACCCCGGCGGCGGCGCACTGACCGCCCAAATGGTCAACGGCCCCAACCACGCCCAGACGTTCACCCTCAACACCAACGGCTCCTTCAGCTACACCCCCACCCCGGACTGGTCAGGCACCGACACCTTCACCTACCGTGCCGTCGACTCCCAGGGTGCAATGAGCCACACCGCCTTCGTCACCGTCACCGTCAGTGCGGTAGCCGACGCCCCGGTCACCCGCCCGCTGACCCTCAACCTGGCCGAGGACGCCGCCCCGGTCACGGGCTACCTCACCGGCCAGGGCTATGTCACCGACGTCGACACCCCCGCCGACCAGCTGAACTACACACTCACCGGCACCGGGCAGGGCAGCACCGGCACCCTGGTGCTCAACGCCTCCGGCTGGTACACCTTCAGCCCGACCCCCAACGCCTCGGGCACCAACACCTTCACCTACACCGTCACCGACCGCACCAACGCCCCGGTCACCGGCACCATCACCGTCAACGTCGGCGCGGTCGCCGACGCCCCGGTCACCCGCCCGGCGACCCTCGAACTAGCCGAGAACGCCGCCCCCGTGTCAGGCAACCTGACGGGCCAGGGCTATGTGAGCGACGTCGACACCCCCACAGACCAGCTGGACTTCGCGCTCACCGGCACCGGGCAGGGCGCCACCGGCACCCTGACGCTCAACACCGACGGCTCCTACACCTTCAGCCCCACCCACAACGCCTCGGGCACCGACACCTTCACCTACACCGTCACCGACGGCGCCACCGCCCCGGTCACGGGCACCATCACCGTCAACGTCGGCGTGGTTCCTCCGGTCACCCGCCCGCTGACCCTCAACCTGGCCGAGGACGCCGCCCCGGTGTCGGGCAACCTGGTCACCGACGGCGATGTCAGCGACGTCGACACTCCCGCTGACCAGCTGCAGTTCACCCTCATCGACAGCGGCCAGGGGACCGCCGGCACCCTGACGCTCGACACCGACGGCACCTACACCTACACCCCGACCGCCAACGCCTCGGGCACCGACACCTTCACCTACACCGTCGGCGACGGCACCACCGTCCCCGTCGCCGGCACCATCACCGTCAACGTCGCCGCGGTCAACGACGCCCCGGTCACCCACCCGCTGACCCTCAACCTGACCGAGGACGCCGCTCCGGTGACGGGCTACCTAACCGGCCAAGGCTATGTCACCGACGTCGACACCCCCGCCGACCAGCTGAACTACACCCTCACCGGCAGCGGGCAGGGCACCACCGGCACCCTGACGCTCAACACCGCCGGCTGGTACACCTTCACCCCGGCCCCCAACGCTTCGGGCACCGACACCTTCGGCTACACCGTCACCGACGGCATCAACGCCCCGGTCGCCGGCACCATCACCGTCAACGTCGCCGCGGTCAACGACGCCCCAGTCACCCGCCCGGCGACCCTCAACCTGACCGAGGACGCCGCCCCAGTAACGGGCAGCCTGATCGGCCAGGGCTATGTCAGCGACGTCGACACCCCCACAGACCAGCTGGACTTCGCGCTCACCGGCACCGGACAGGGCGCCACCGGCACCCTGACGCTCAACACCGACGGCTCCTACACCTTCAGTCCCACCCACAACGCCTCGGGCACCGACACCTTCACCTACACCGTCACCGACGGCACCACTGCCCCGGTCACGGGCACGATCACCGTCAACGTCAGCGCGGTCAACGACGCGCCGGTGTTCAACGCGGCGGTTGGCACGCCGGATCCGACGACGGGTGCGGTGACAATCACGGTCACCGTCACCGATCCCGAGGGCGACCCGATCACCGCCGCGCCGATCGCCAATGTCAGCAAGGGAACCATCGTCGCGGGACATCAGCCCGGAACCTATACCTACACACCGGATTTGGCCTCTCGCCTGCGGGCCAATGAAGGCGGCGCCGCGGCGCTCGACAGCTTCACTGTCGCCGTGTCCGACGAGTTCCACACACCGGTCAACTACGAGGTCAGCATTCCCGTCTCAGCCGCGGGCCTCACTGTAAGCGACAATATTTCGGCTCCCCGCACCAACGCCATGGTGACCAATGCCGACGGCACCCGCGCCTACCTCGCCTATGACGGCGGCGCGGTGACCATCGGCGACTCGGAGGGCAATCTGATCGGCGCGATCTTCGTCGGCGGCCAACCGACTGCGCTCGCGTTGGACGGCACCCGCCTGTATGTCACCAGCGCCGGCACCAACACCGTCACCGTCATCGACACGACCACCGACGAAGTGATCGACACCGATCCCGAACAGGTTGGTTACCAACCCCTTTCGGTCGGCAGCGATCCACGCGGGATAGCGATCAACCCCGACGCCCACGTCGGTTATGTCACCAACTACGCCGACGGCACCGTGTCGGTGTTCGACTCCCAAACGCTGCGTGTGGTCGACACCGTGGACGTCGGCGCCAACCCGTGGGGGGTGGCGCACGGCTGGGGCAAGATCTACGTCACCAACTCCGGCGACGGCACCGTGTCGGTTATCGAAACGGTGCACCACCAAGTGATCGACACCATTCCCGTCGGCGCCGGGCCGATCGGGGTTGCAACGCAACCCCTTCCCGGTGGAGAAGGCTGGACGCGTACGGTGTTCGTCGTCAACAGCGCCGACAGCACCGTGTCGGTGATCTACTACGACGAAGCCACCGGAGAGCACACTGTCGTCGGCGAGCCGATCCCCGTCGGCTATCCCGGAAGCGGCCCGTACTCGGTGGTCCTCAGCCCTGACGGCGACATCGCGTACGTGTCGATTCCCGGGAACGAAGCCAATAACTACGACGGCACCGTCACCGTCATCGACGCGAACACCAGGACCGTGCTGGACACCGATTTCCGCAGCGCCGGCGTCCAACCCGTCGACGTCGGCAGCGCACCGCTGAACATGGCTGTCAACCCCGTGACGGGCACCCTCTTTGTCATCAACAAGGCCGACAATACGATCTCAGTAGTCGACCTGAACCCCGTTGCAGCGCCGATTAATTCGGCCCCCGTTGCAGTCGACAACACCGTGAACACCCTCGAGGACACCGCGGTGGAGGGCAACGTGCTGATCGGTGATCTCGACGTCGACGGCGACACGCTGTCCATCGATTCGCACACCGATCCGGCGCACGGCACGCTGACGCTGAACCAAGACGGCACGTTCACGTACAGCCCGGACGCCGACTACAACGGCGCCGACTCGTTCACCTATACCGCCAGCGACGGCATCGCCCGCAGCAACCCCGCGACCGTGACGATCACCATTGCCTCGGTGAACGACGCCCCAGTTGCCGTCGATGACGCGTTCATCACCACCGAAGGCACCCCACTCAGCATCCCTCACCCAGGCGTGCTGGCCAACGACACCGACGTAGAGGGCAACCCCCTCACAGTCGACTTCAACACCCAGCCGGCCCACGGCCACGTTTCGCTCGCCATCGGCGGCGGGTTCTACTACACCCCCAACCCCGGCTTCACCGGAACCGACAGCTTCACCTACACCGCCACCGACGGCACCGATATCAGCAATCCCGCCACGGTTGCCATTACCGTCAAGCAGGTCAACCTCGCCCCGGTGTTCAGCGCGACGGTCGGTACGCCCGATCCGGTGACCGGGGACGTCTCCGTCACCGTGCAGATCGTTGATCCCGAAGGTGATCCGGTGACCGCGAATCCGGTCAGCTGGCTCACCAGAGGCAATCTGACCGGAGACATGCAGACCGGCATCCTCACCTACACGCCGTATCTGTCCGCCCGCATCGAGGCAGCACAAGGTGGGTCGCTGTCGGACAGTTTCACTGTCGCAGTCTCCGACGCCGACAACCCGCCGGTGAACTACACCGTCGACATCCCGGTGGCACCAGGCGAGTTCACTGTCGCGGATCCCGAGCCCGCCGGTGGCGCCAATGCCATGGTCGTCAGCGCCGACGGCACACGCGCGTACATCGCCAACGATGCCGGCGTGGTGGCCGTGGTGGATTCAGAGGGCAACATGGTCGGTGCTCCGATCACCGTCGGGACCCGTCCCTCTGCGCTCGCGTTGAGCGGAAACGTTCTGTATGTCGTCAATTCCGGCACTGAAGGTGATCCAGGTGACGACACCGTTACGATCATCGACACCACGAACGACAGCAACAGCGTGATCGGGACGGTCACCGTGGGCAACGATCCGCGCGGCGTGGCGGTCAGCGATTACGCTGATCTGGCCTACGTCACCAACTACGGCAGCGACAGCATTTCGGTGATCGGATTCAATACCACCACCAACGAGTACGAGATCGTCACGACGATCGAACTTCCCGATGGCTCCGAACCGTGGGGCATCGCGGCTGACGCCTCGGGTCACCACCTGTTCGCCGCTGAGTCCGGCACCGGCAAGGTGGCGATCATCAATGCCATGCCCGGGTCGGAGGACTTCAACCGACTCGTTCACGAGACCACAGTCGGGAGCGGACCGATCGGAGTGGCCGCTGGGCCAACCAGCAACCAGGACAAGGTCTTCGTCGTCAACAGTACCGACAGCACTGTCACGGTGATGGACGCCGGACCCGGTTTCGCCGTGATCACCACCATCACCATCGCCGACCCCGGCACGGGTCCCAACCAGGTAGTCGTCAGCGACGACGGCAGCATCGCTTATGTCTCCGTGCCCGGCGTCGGGCCCGATTATGCCGGCACCGTGGCAGCGATCGATGCGCGCACCCTGGTGCGGCTGGACGCGGACGACACTGTCGCCGGCATCCAGAACATCGACGTCGGTAGGGCGCCACTGGGCATGGGGTTCGATCCCATCACCAACACCGCGTACGTCATCAACAAGGGCGAGAACACGATCTCGGCGATCAGCGTGGGCGCTGTCAACGTCGCACCGGTAGCGGTCAGCGATTCCTACACGACGCTCGAGGACACCCCCCTCATAGTGGTGGCCCCTGGCGTGTTAGGCAACGACACCGACACCCAGGGAACCACCCTGACCGTCGCCAGCCATACCGAACCGGCCAACGGCACGCTGAGTATCGGCGCCGACGGGTCGTTCAGCTACACCCCAGCGGCGAACTGGTGGGGGTCGGACAGCTTCACCTACACCGCCTCCGACGGCACCATGACCAGCAACACCGCCACCGTGACGGTCACCGTCACCCCGGTCAACGTCGCCCCAGTCATCAACAAGGTGACCTCGACGGCCGGCACCGGGAACACGTGGACGGTCAACGTCGACGCCACCGACGCCGACCCCGAGGACGTCGTCACGCTCGCTGTGAGCGCAGTGGACACCGGCCACGTGACGGTCACCGGCACCGGCACCGGGCTCTACACGGTGACCGTCACTGACACCGCCTGGGCCCAAGCCAACCCCGGCGCCCAACTCAGCGTGGTCGTCACGGCCACCGACAAAGACGGTGCCCTCGACAGCACCACCGTGCCCATCGGCACCGTCAACAACGCCACCGCCGTCGGCTACAACGCCTACCGGCAGACCGCCATCCCGGCGCTGCCGGCCGGGGTGACCTACACCCAGGTGGCCGGCGGCGGCCAGCACACGGTGCTGCTGCGCTCCGACGGCACCGCCGTCGCCGTCGGCGACAGCCAATACGGGCAGTGCAACATCCCGGCAATCGACGACCCCGGGGTGACTTACACGCAGGTCGCCGCCGGCCAATACCACACGGTGCTGCTGCGCTCCGACGGCCAAGTCGTCGCCGTCGGCGCCAATGACAGGGGGCAGCTCAACATCCCAAACGACCCCGGGGTGACCTACACCCAGGTGGCCGCCGGCGGCTGGTACACGGTGTTGCTGCGCTCCGACGGCCAAGCCGTCGCCTATGGCGACAACCAATACGGGCAGCGCAACATCCCGGCAATCGTCGAGCCGGGGGTGACCTACACCCAGGTGGCCGCCAGCAGCTGGCGGCACACGATGTTGCTGCGCTCCGACGGCCGAGTCGTCGCCGTCGGCGACAACACCTTCGGGCAGTGCAACATCCCGCCAATCGAGGACGCGGGGGTGACCTACACGCAGGTCGACGGCGGCTACGAGCACACGGTGCTGCTGCGCTCCGACGGCACCGTCACCGCCATCGGCAACAACCAATACGGGCAGACCACCATCCTGGAGAACGATCCCGGGACCTACACGCAGGTCGCCACCGGCGGTTACTACACGGTGCTGCTGCGCTCCGACGGCACCGTCGTCGCCGTCGGCTACAACAGCTCCGGGCAGTCCACCATCCCGGACCTGCCGGCCGGGGTGGCCTACACCCAGGTCGCCGCCGGCAGCAACCACACGCTGCTGCTGCGCGGCTCGGTCAGCGGCCGTCCGATCGCCGTCGACGACGTGGTCAGCACCAACGAGGACACCCCAGTGGAGATCGCACCGGCGACCCTGCTGGCCAACGACTCTGACCCCGACGGCGACCCGCTGCACATCGTCTCGGTGTTCGGCGCCACCCACGGCAGCGCCGCTATGGTGCCCGACGGCACCATCACCTACACGCCCAACACCGGTTACGTCGGAACCGACACCTTCAGCTACGTCATCAGCGACGGCGGTCTGGCCGATGCCGCCACCGTCACGGTGACAGTCGACCCGGTCAACGCCGCCCCGGTCATCAACACCGTGACGCCGACGCCGGGCATCGGTAACAGCTGGACGGTCAACGTCGACGCCAGCGACGCCGATCCCGGCGACGTCGTCACGGTGACGGTCAGCGCCGTGGACCCCGGCCACGTGGCGGTCAGCGGGACCGGCGCCGGGCCATACACGGTGGCCGTCACCGACACCGCCTGGGCCAAGGCCAATCCGGCCGCGCAGGTCAGCGTCAACGTCACGGCCACCGACGGCCACAGCGCCCCGGTCGCCACCAACGTGGCCGTCGGCACCGTCAACAACGCCGCCACAGTCGGCGCAAACTACTACTGGCAGGCCGACATCCCGGCACTACCCGCCGGGGTGACCTACACCCAGGTCGCCGCCGCCGCCGACTATTCTGTGCTACTGCGGTCCGACGGCCAAGCCGTCGCCGCCGGTACCAACGATGGCGGGCTAAGCCACATCCTGGCGCCACCGGCACCACCGGACGGAATGACCTACACCCAGGTCGCCGCCGGCTGGCGACACATGGTGCTGCTGCGCTCCGACGGCCAAGCCGTCGCCGTCCGTACCGACTATTGGGGGCAGCAGACCATCGAAGTGTTGGCACCATCGGACGGAACGACCTACACCCAGGTCGCCGCCGGCGGCAACCACACGGTGCTGCTGCGCTCCGACGGCCAAGCCGTCGCCGTCGGCGACACCTCCTACGGGCAGACCACCATCCCGGCCCTGCCGGCCGGAATGACCTACACCCAAGTTGCCGCCGGCGGCAACCACACGGTGCTGCTGCGCTCCGACGGCCAAGCCGTCGCCGTCGGCTCCAACAACTGGGGGCAGACCACCATCCCGGCCCTGCCGGCCGGAATGACCTACACCGAGGTCGCCGCGGGCGGCAGTGACACGGTGCTGCTGCGCTCCGACGGGCAAGCCGTCGCCTTCGGCGACAACCACTACGGACAGACGACAATCCAGGCACCACCGAACGGAGTGGCCTACGTCCAAGTCGCCACTAGTGGCAGTGACACGGTGCTGCTGCGCTCCGACGGGCAAGCCGTCGCCTTTGGCGACAACTCTTACGGGCAGAGGACCATCCCCGCACCCTCGGCCGGGGTCAGCTACACCGGGGTCGCCGCCGGTAGCAGCCACACGGTGTTGCTGAATGCCACCAACGCCGCAAACCGGGCCCCGGTGGCCAGCGCGGTGGTCGGCGTGGCGGATCCGAACACCGGCAACGTGACGGTGATGCTGACGGCCAGCGACCCCGACGGTGACCCCCTTACGGTGAGATACAGCGCGCCCTTGCTAGGCAAACTCAGCGTGGTGAACAATCACAACGGCAGCTGGCGCCTCACCTACGACCCCTCTGACGCCGCCCGATTGAGGGCCGCTCAGACTCCCGGGGTGGCCGAGGCCGACACCTTCACCGTCACCGTCTCCGACGTTCGGGGTGGCATCAGCCCCGTCACGGTGACGGGAGTGCCCATCTCGCCAGCGACGCTGGCGATGCGCAACTCCATAACGATTGGCGGGACGCCCACCGCCGAGGTGCTCATCCCCAATGCCCCCTACGCCTACGTTGCCGACGGCAGTCTGGTGAGGGTGGTCAACACGACCAGCGGCACCGCCACCTCCATCGCCGTAGGGGGCAACACGTCGGACATCGCCGTCACCCCCAACGGTCTAAAGGTCTACGTCACCAACGACGCCGGGTACGTGACGTACATCAAGACGGAAACCGGCGCTACCCTCAACATCCCGCTCGCCGGAAACCTTGGGGGCGTGGCGGTGACACCGAATGGGCAATACGCTTATGTAGCCAACACCAGCAGCGGCACCGTGTCGGTGATCGATACCGCCACCACCACGGTGGGCATCAAGCCCATTCCGGTCGGCGGCCAGCCGGAACAGTTGGCCATCAGCCCCGACGGTGCGTACGTCTACGTCACGGACACCACCCGGGCCGTGCTGACCGTGATCAGGACCAGTGACGCGGCCGTCACCACCGTCGGAGTCGAAAACGGACTGCAAAGTTCGACGCTCGGGGTGGTCGTCGCGCCCGACGGCAAACACGTGTGCGCCACCAATCCGTACACCGCCTCGGTATCGGTGATCGACACCGCTACCAAGAGCGTGCAGACCGTCTCGGTCGGCGCATCTCCCCGCGGTGTGGCGGTGAGCCCCGACGGCAGCGTCATCTACGTGACGAATACTAGCGGCGCGATAACGGTGATCGACACCGTCACCAACACGGTGATCACCAGCGCCCCGGCCGGCAGCTCGCCATACGAGGTGGCCGTCAGCCCCGACGGCAGCCGGGTCTATGTCACCGACAACAGCGGCGCGGTGTCCGTGATGTCCTTCGTCCCAGCGCCCATCGTGTGACCGAATCTGTGCCGCGCTCGAGCTGCACCGCCGTGGCCTCAGCCGCCGTGCAAGTCGGCGCACAGCAGCACCACCGAACGTGCGCCCACCAGATACGTCGTTCCT
The DNA here is from genome assembly GCF_010729305.1 of Mycolicibacterium psychrotolerans. Lineage (NCBI taxonomy): Bacteria > Bacillati > Actinomycetota > Actinomycetes > Mycobacteriales > Mycobacteriaceae > Mycobacterium > Mycolicibacterium psychrotolerans. The sequence continues at coordinate 5,310,247 of NZ_AP022574.1, forward strand.
GAGATTGGTTGTGCGCTCACGAGGTCCGCGACGTCGTCGGGCGGGTCGAGCGCCGTGTCGACGACACGGCGCCACGGCAACTCTGGTGTGACGACCGGCGGCAACTCGAAATCGACTGTCACGTCTGAACTGTTGAGTATCGCGTGCACCATCCGCGTGCCGATCACGCTACGCACCGTCAGCGCGAGCATGCGCGAATTCTCCGACCAGTCGGGCTGATACAGCCGGCGGCCATGGAACTGCACCAGAGACCGGGTCAGGAACTCCCGCAAGGGCAGCCCGTGCATCACCTGGGTCATGTCCAGTTCCAGCCGCACGTCGATCAACTTCTCGGTGAACCGGCGGATGTCCGCGTACCGATCCGTCAACGACCAATCGAACCAACTGGTCTCGTTGTCCTGGCAGTACGGGTTGTTGTTGCCCAACTGAGTTCGGCGCACCTCGTCGCCCATCACAATCATCGGCACGCCCATCGCGATCAATGTGATGCCCAGCATGTTCTTCACGAGACGCGTCCGCAGATGCTCAATCGAAGGATCATCCGACGGCCCTTCGGCCCCGCAATTCGTGGAGTGATTGTCGTCGGCACCATCCCGGTTCTGAGCAAGATTCGCCTCGTTGTGTTTTCGGGCATAGCTGACGAGGTCGTTGAGCGTGAAGCCGTCATGACACGTGACGAAATTGATGCTGTGCTCCACCTCGGCCGGTCGGTGCCCGAACAGGTCCGGGCTGCCCAACAGCCGATTCGGTAACAGCGCGACCGTGCCACCATCACCCCGTACGAACCTGCGGATGTCATCACGGAACTTGCCGTTCCACTCGCGCCAGCGGTCGCCCACGAACGACCCCAGCTGGTACAGGCCGGCGACGTCCCAGGCCTCCGCGATCACCTTCGTCCCGGCCAGCACCGGATCGCTCTCGATCTCCCAGATGATCGGCGGATCAGCCATCGGAACGCCGCGCTCGTCTCGCGTCAGGGCCGAGGCGAGATCGAACCGAAAACCATCCACGTGCATCCGATCGACCCAGTGACGCACAGCATCGATGATCATGCGCCGCACCACAGAGTTATTGGCGTTCACGGTGTTACCGCACCCAGTGACGTCCAAATACGTTGCCCGACGGTTCGGATCGCGGATGTAATAGGTCTCGTTGTCCAGCCCGCGCCAACAGAACGTGGGACCGTCAGCCCCACCCTCGGCAGTGTGGTTGAACACCACGTCGATGATCACCTCGATCCCGGCGCGGTGCAGTTTCTTGACCATGTCCCGGAACTCGTCCAGCGCGCCGAGCGCATCGCCGGACGACGCGTACGCGGCATGCGGGGCGAAGAACGACACCGGGCTGTAGCCCCAATAGTTGACCAGTCCGCGCGGCGCGTCTTGGGGGTCGAACGCCAGCACCGGCATCAACTCGACCGCGGTGATCCCCAGCGAGCGCAGATAGGGAATCTTTTCCACCAGCCCAGCGAATGTACCGGCCAATTCCTGAGCCACTCCGCTGTTCGGGTGGGCGGTGAAGCCCCGGACGTGCAGTTCGTAGATCACGGTCCGCGCGAACGGTCGCCCGAGCGGGCGGTCCCCTTCCCAGTCGTAGCCGTCGAGATCGGCGACCACGCTCTTCATCGCCGTACTCGAATCCAGTTGTGCCCCAGTCCCGGCCATCCGCTCATACGCCGTCGGCACAGCCACCGCGACACCGTACGGATCGAGGAGAACTGTCGACGTGTCGTGGACACGCCAGGCGTAGACCTGTCCCGACGCAACGTCGGGAACGAACGCGTGCCAGTAGTAGGCCGTCCGGTTCGTCTGGCGGTCGAGCGTGATCACCCGCGATGGCGCCGCGTCATCGACGTCGTCGAACAGCAGCAGATCGAGCTGCGCCAGCGTGCGTGACCACACCGAGAAGTTCGTCCCTCCGCCGACGCAAGAGGCACCGAGCGGATAGGCACGGCCGGCGGCCAGACTTCGACCCATCGCTTGATTGTGTACCGAGTTCGGCCGCGCGCGGCCACAACCGTCAGGAGCGAGGTATCTGAGCCAAATGACCCTAGTGTCCGACGAACCGACAGGAGATTCTCGAGGGATCATCCACATCCGATATCGGGAGCGCGATCATGACCGAGAAATCCGAAACGAGCGCGGCCACCAAGACACCAGAAAAGAGCGCGGCGGCCACCGCCCACACGGTGGCCGAGCGCGCGGCGGGCTTGTCCGACGACGTGCTCAAATCAGTCGAAGCCGGCCAGCGGGCCGCAATCGATGCGGTGCGCAAGTTCGTCGACACCGTCGACGAGGCGCTTCCCAACAAGGAGGAGGACCACCCGTCGCGGCGCGAAACCGTGATCGACGCGGCCCTGGACATGGCCGACCGACTCGTCACCACGCAGTACGAGTTCCTGCGAAGCGTCGTCCACAGCGCAGACCGATCGCTGCGCAGACCCGACGACTCGCACAGCTGACATGGGTGATCGCAACGAGCTGGCCGACCTGACTGTCCGCGCGACTCAATCGTAGAGGCGCGCGATGACGTCGGCGAAGTTTTTCACGATGACATTGCGCTTGGCCTTCAGGCTCGGCGTGAGATCACCTGCCGCGATGGACAATTCGCGGTCGAGGATCGCGAACCTCTTGATCTGCTCCCACCGGTTGAGTTGCTCGTTGACGGTGTCGATATACCCGGCGATCAACTTCCGCGTCGCGTCGTGCCGCGCGATCTCTGCGAAGGACAGGTCACCCAGACCGTTCTTGGCGGCCCAGTCGGCGATAGCCTCGCTGTCCAGGCTCACCAGCGCCACACAGTAGGGCCGCTCCTCGCCGTAGACGATCATCTCGCTGACGTACGGGCAGACGGCCTTGAACGCCGCCGCGGTCGCCGACGGGGCCACGTACTTGCCCTGCGAGGTTTTGAACAGGTCCTTCTTCCGGTCGGTAATACGCAGGAAGCCGTCGTCGTCGAGTGCGCCGATGTCACCTGTGTAGAGCCAGCCGTCCGCATCGAGCGCTTCTGCGGTGGCGGCCGGCAGGTCGTGATAGCCGGTCATCACGCCCGGGCTGCGCAGCAGGACCTCGCCGTCATCGGCGATTCTGACTTCCGTGCCGGGAAAGGGCAGTCCGACGGTGCCGAAGCGATAAGCGTTGGGGCGGTTGATGAACGACGCCGCCGCCGTCTCCGTGAGGCCGTAGCCCTCGAGCACGATGATGCCGACCGCGTCGAACCACTGCGCGATGTCGTGGTTCAGCGGCGCCGCGGCGGAGACGAAGAATCGCAGGCGACCGCCGAAGCGTTCGCGGATCGTCGAGAACACCAGCCTGTCGGCGACCGCGTGCTGCCCCGCCAGCATCGGCGACAGGCTCCGGAGTTCCTCCCTGGCCTTCGACGCCTGGATTCCCACGCCGATGGCCCAGTCGAAGATGCGCTTCTTGATCCCGCCTTCGTCGGCGATCGTGTTCTGGATCCGGGCGTGTGCCTTCTCGAAGATCCTGGGCGCAGCGGCCATGAACGTCGGGTGCACGGTGGCGAGGTTGTCCACGATCCTGTCGACCCGACCGTCGATCGCCGTCGGGAAGCCGATGATCAGCGGCAGCGCGAGCATCACCTTGCCGAACGCGTGGGCCAACGGCAACCACAAGAAGTTCAGGTCGTCGGCGCTCAGGAGGCCCAGGTCGTCGATGGCGACGGCGGTGTACGTCCACGCGCGGTGAGGAAGCCGCACCCCTTTGGGGCGGCCGGTGGTTCCCGAGGTGTAGATGATGCTGGCCAGGTGGTCGGGTCGGATGGCGTTCACCCGCTGCTCGATGATGTCGGCAGACTCGGCAAGCAATCGCCCACCGAGTGTCTGGAGTTCGTCGAGCGTGATCACGAAGTCGCCGTCGCCGTCGCCGTCGCCGTCGATGATCACGACCTTGCGCACGTCGGGCAACTCCGCGCGGTGCTCGAGCAGCTTGTCGACCTGTGTCTGGTCTTCGGCGACCACGACGCGACTTCCGGAGTTGGCGACGATGAACGCGACATCGCGGGCATTGGTCGTCGGATACACGGTGGTGGTGGCAGCACCGGCGCACAGCACCGCGAAGTCGACGAGCACCCATTCGTAGCGCGTCGACGAGGCCAGTGCGACCCGATCCTCGGGAGCGATGCCCAGTGAGATCAAGCCGGCGGCGATGAACCGGACGCGCTCCCCCACCTGCTGCCAGGTGACACTCGTCCAACCGCCGCCGTTGTCGGGAAAGCGGAACGCTTCAGCCTGCGGAGTGGCTGCGACGCGGTCACGGAACAACACCGCGACGGACGGCGCCTGCTCGCCGATCGCAGCGTTGTCGGCTGTACTGAGCCTCGCCACCGACCAAGCGTAGGTACCTCGGCGACCCAAGGGCGGGAAACGACGACCTTGCCCCGAACACGTGGCCGGGTTCGCAGGGCCTGTCGTTACGCTGTGCCGCATGGCTGCAGACATCGTGCCGATCGGGCTGAGCTTGACCAAGGGCGACGTGTACACGCTGTGGGCACCACGGTGGCGTGCAGACGGCGACGAATGGGAAGCGTTCCTGGGTAAAGACGAGGATCTGTACGTCTTCGATTCGGTCGCTGACCTGACGGCATTCGTCCGCACCAGCACCGACAACGACCTGGTCGATCACCCAGCGTGGGACAAGCTGACCGAGGCCAACGCGCACACGCTGGTGCCCGCCGAGGAGCACTCCTACGACCTCGCCGGCTTCGAGGAGATCCTGTCCAACAAGCCGACCGACGACAGCGTGCGCACGCTGCACCGAGCGCTCGCGGTCGTGTCGTCGATCGGATCGGTGTGCGAGATGCCGGCGGTCACGAAGTTCTTCAACGGGAACCCGGTGCTCGGCACCGTCGGCGGCGGAGCCGAGGCCTACGCCGGCCGCGCCGGCCGCAAGCGCTGGGCCGAGATCGAGAAGATCATCAATCGCGGATGGGACCCCGTGATCGAGGCGCTCGACGAGATCATCACCAAGCCCGAGGTCGACGCCGCAGCGGCCGAGAAGGCCCAGGCCGAACTCGACGCGCCGGCCCCCGAAATCGACGAGGACGACGTCGTGATCGACGACATCGTCGACACGGAGGAGGAGGCCGACGAGCTGACCGCGGTCGCCGAGACCAAGGTGCTCGGCAGCGACGAGGACTTCTGGGCGCGCGTCGGCATCGACCCGGTCCGCATCATGACCAGCGGCGGCACGTTCTTCACGTTGCGCTGCTACCTCGACGACCGGCCGATCTTCCTGGGCCGCAACGGCCGCATCAGCGTGTTCGGTTCCGAGCGGGCGCTGGCGCGCTACCTCGCCGACGAGCACGACCACGACCTGTCCGACCTGGCGACCTATGACGACATCCGCACCGCGGCCACCGACGGCTCGCTGCGCGTGGACGTCACCGACGACAACATCTACGTCCTGTCCGGCATCGTCGACGACCTCGCCGAGGGTCCCGACGCGCTCGACCACGACCAGCTCGAGCTCGCCGTCGAACTCCTGCGCGATATCGCCGACTACGCCGACGACACCAACGTGGCGGCCAAGCTCGACAAGAACACCGCGCTGGGCCGGCTGATCTCCTACTCGCTGGACCCGGCATCGGTGTCGCGACCGAGCGCGCCCTACGCCGAGGCCGTCACCCAGTGGGAGTCGCTGGAGCGGTTCGTGGAGTCCCGCCTGCGCTCTGAGTGATTTCGGCGTGCTCGTCGTCGGTGAACGACGACAACCACGCCGAAATCACTAGCCGATGAGGACGGCGTAGCGGGGTTTGATGACCTCGTCGATGATCGCCAGCCGCTCGTCGAACGCGATGAACGCCGACTTCATCGCGTTGATGGTGAAGCGTTCGAGGTCGCTCCACCCGTAGCCGAACGCCTCCACCAGCCGCAGCATCTCCAGGCTCATGAAGGTGTCGCTCATCAGCCGGTTGTCGGTGTTGACCGTCACGCGGAACCGCAGCCGGGCCAGCCGGTCGAACGGATGCTCGGCGATGCTGCCCACCGCGCCGGTCTGCACGTTCGAGCTCGGGCACATCTCGAACGGGATCCGTTTGTCGCGCAGCAGCGACGCCAGCCGGCCCAGGTGCGCGGTGCCGTCGGGGTCGACGGTGATGTCGTCGACGATGCGCACGCCGTGACCCAGCCGGTCGGCGCCGCAGAACGCGATCGCCTCGTGGATGGACGGCAGGCCGAACGCCTCGCCGGCGTGGATGGTGAAACGCGCGTTGTTGCTGCGCATGTACTCGAACGCGTCGAGGTGCCGGGTGGGCGGGTAGCCGGCCTCGGCGCCGGCGATGTCGAAGCCCACCACGCCCTTGTCGCGGAACCGGATGGCCAGCGCCGCGATCTCGCGCGAGCGCGCGGCGTGGCGCATCGCGGTGACGAGGCACCGCACCACGATCGTGTGGCCCTGCGCCGCGGCGGCCTTCTCCCCGTCGGCGAACCCGGCCAGCACCGCGTCGACGACGGCGTCGAGTGACAGTCCCCCGTCGATGTGCAGTTCGGGGGCGAACCGGATCTCGGCGTAGACGACGTTGTCGCGGGCCAGGTCCTCGACGCATTCGAACGCGACCCGGTGCAGGGCGTCCGGGGTCTGCATGACGCCGACGGTGTGGGCGAACGGCTCGAGGTAGCGGACCAGCGAACCGCTGTGCGCAGCGGTGCGGAAGAACGTCGCCAGCGCGTCGACGTCGTGGGCCGGCAGTTGGTCGTAGCCGTACTCCTCGGCCAGTTCGAGCACCGTCTCCGGACGCAAACCCCCGTCGAGGTGGTCGTGCAGCAGCGCCTTGGGCGCCTGCCGGATGGTCTGCAACGTCAACGGTGTCGTCATCAGGGGTTCCTCACGTGATCCGGTCGATGATCAGCGGCCGCGCCGGAGGCGCCTGGTCGCCCACCGTCCAGGCGCCGTCGAGTTCGGACAGCGCTGCGGCGAAGCGCTCCGGGGTGTCGGTGTAGAGCGTGAACAGCGCCTCACCGGCTGCGACGGGCTCGCCCGGCCTGCGGTGGATGCGCATCCCTGCGCCGAACTGCACGCGCTCACCCGGAGCCGAACGGCCCGCCCCGAGCCGCCACACCGCCAGTCCCACGGCCATTGCGTCGATGTCTCCCATCGTGCCACCGCGCGGCGCCGTGACGGTCTCACTGTGGGCACCGATCGGCAACGGCGCCTCGAGGTCGCCGCCCTGGGCCGCGATCAGCGCGCGGAACCGGTCCATCGCCGAGCCGTCGCGCAGAGTCTGCGCCGGGTCGACGGCGTCCAGCCCGGCCGCATCGCACATCTCCCGCGCCAGCGCGACGGTCAGCTCGACGACATCGTCGGGTCCGCCGCCGGCCAGCACGTCGAGCGACTCGGCGACCTCGACCGCGTTGCCGACCGTGCGCCCGAGCGGCACCTCCATGTCGGTCAGCAACGCCCGGGTCGTCAGCCCGTGTTCGCGGCCGAGTTCGACCATCGTGCGGGCCAGCTCCCGGGACTCGGATTCGGTGGCCAGGAACGCCCCCGAGCCCACCTTGGTGTCGAGCACCAGCGCCGCGGCGCCCTCGGCGATCTTCTTGCTCATCACCGAACTGGCGATCAGCGGCAGCGATTCCGTGGTGCCGGTGACGTCACGCAGCGCGTAGATCTTTCGGTCGGCGGGCGCCAGCTCGCCTGCGGCGAAGATGGCCGCACCCAGTTCGCGGAGTTGTTGGCGGATCTGGGTTTTCGTGATCTCGGCGGTGAAGCCGGCGATGGACTCGAGCTTGTCGAGGGTGCCGCCGGTATGGCCGAGGCCGCGCCCGGCGGCCTGGGGGACGGCGCCGCCGCACGCCATCACGACGGGCACCAGCGGGATCGTGATCTTGTCTCCGACACCGCCGGTGGAGTGCTTGTCGACGGTCGGGCGGCCCACGTCGGAGAAGTCGAACCGCTCCCCCGACGCCACCATCGCGGCGGTCCAGCGTGCGATCTCGTGCCCGGACATCCCACGCAGGAAGATCGCCATCAGCAGTGCCGCCATCTGACCGTCGGTCACGCGGTCACGGGTGTAGGCGTCGATCACCCAGTCGATCGCCGCGTCGGACAGTGCGGCACCGTCGCGCTTGGTCCGGATGACGGACGGAGCATCGAGATGCGACATGGGCTCATGCGCGTCGAAGGTGTTCTGGGTCACGGTGTTTCCTCCGCCGGCGTGCGGGCCAGGTCGTCGGGGCCGAACGCATCGGGCAGCAGCTCCCCCAGCGGCCGCGGACCTGCGGGGTGATCGATGAGCAGGCCGGGTCCCCCGTGCTCGAACAGCACCTGGCGGCACCGACCGCACGGCATCAGCAGCTCCCCGTCGGGGCCAACGCACGACAGCGCGACGAGTCGTCCGCCGCCTCCGGAGACCAGGGCGCAGACCACTGCGCACTCCGCACAGAGACCCAGGCCATATGAGACATTCTCCACATTGCATCCGGTCACCATTCGGTAATCGTCGGCCAGTGCGGCCGCTCCGACCCGGAATCGCGAGTAGGGCGCATAGGCGTGCTGGGACACGTCGATTGCATTGCGTCGCAACATCTCCCAGTCGATTTCGAAGGTCACGTCAAGCCCTCCCAGCCGGTTCTGAATCCATTCCGAACACCCCAATCCCGGACCGGCAGTATCAGATAGGTCACCCTAATTTCGGCCGCTCGACGAGGGCATACGCCCACACGCTAGTTCGTTCGACAGTACAAAGGAGATTAGAGTCGCCCCGAGGTTGGAGATCCTTGTCCACGGGCAAGTCTCCGGGCGTCCACCGATGGCGTTGGAGGGTCACATGAGTACGGCGACATCATCAGAATCCGGCATAGCGGCGCCGCGGTCGCAGCCGTCACGCCGGCGCACCCTGTACCGCGGCGATCCCGCGATGTGGTCATGGGTGCTGCACCGCATTTCCGGCGCCTCGATCTTCTTCTTCCTGTTCGTCCACGTGACCGACACCGCGCTGGTGCGGGTGAGCCCGCAGGCCTACAACGAGATCATCGAGACCTACAAGACGCCGATCATCGGTCTGATGGAGATCGGTCTGGTCGCGGCCGTGCTCTACCACGCGCTCAACGGCATCCGGGTGATCCTGATCGACTTCTGGTCCGAGGGCCCGCGCCATCAGCGAAAGATGCTGTGGGTGGTGGCAGGTGTCTTCCTCGCCGTCCTGATCGCCTCGGTGGGCGTCATCGGCATGCACATGGCGGAGAGGTTCCTCTAGTGCCCGAAAACCCCTACGACCACATCAGTGACCGCGGCGGCCTCGCGCCGGTTCTGCAGCGCAGCCACGACCGGCCGGCCAGCCTGGACAACCCGCGCGCGCCCCGGCGCGCCGGCGGAATGCCGAACTTCGAGAAGTACGCGTGGCTGTTCATGCGGTTCTCGGGGCTGGTGCTCGTGTTCCTGGCTCTCGGACACCTGTTCATCATGTTGATGTGGGACGGCGGTGTGTACCGCATCGACTTCAACTACGTCGCGCAGCGGTGGTCCTCGCCGTTCTGGCAGACCTGGGACCTGCTGCTGCTGTGGCTTGCCCAGCTGCACGGCGGCAACGGCATGCGCACGATCATCGCCGACTACAGCCGCAAGGACTCGACCAAATTCTGGCTGAACACGCTGTTGGCGCTGTCGATGGCGTTCACGCTGGTGCTGGGCACCTATGTGCTGCTGACGTTCGACGCCTCCATCTCTTGATCTCGTCCGGCAGGGAGTGACTGTGATTACCGAACATCGCTACGACGTGGTGATCGTCGGCGCGGGCGGCGCCGGCATGCGCGCCGCCGTGGAGGCAGGCCCACGGGTCCGCACCGCGGTGCTGACCAAGCTGTACCCGACCCGCTCGCACACCGGCGCGGCGCAGGGCGGCATGTGCGCCGCACTGGCCAACGTCGAAGAGGACAACTGGGAGTGGCACACCTTCGACACCGTCAAGGGCGGTGACTACCTGGCCGACCAGGACGCCGTCGAGATCATGGCCAAGGAGGCCATCGACGCGGTGCTCGACCTCGAGAAGATGGGGATGCCGTTCAACCGCACCCCCGAGGGCCGCATCGACCAGCGCCGCTTCGGCGGGCACACCCGCGACCACGGCAAGGCCCCGGTGCGGCGCGCGTGTTATGCCGCCGACCGCACCGGCCACATGATCCTGCAGACGCTGTACCAGAACTGCGTCAAGCACGACGTCGAGTTCTTCAACGAGTTCTACGCACTCGACATCGCGATGACCGAGACACCGTCGGGTCCGGTGGCCACCGGCGTCATCGCCTACGAGTTGGCCACCGGCGACATCCACGTCTTCCACGCCAAGGCGATCGTGTTCGCCACCGGCGGGTCCGGCCGGATGTACAAGACCACGTCGAACGCGCACACGCTGACCGGCGACGGCCTGGGCATCGTCTTCCGGAAGGGACTTCCCTTGGAGGACATGGAGTTCCACCAGTTCCACCCGACGGGTCTGGCGGGCCTGGGCATCCTGATCTCCGAAGCGGTGCGCGGTGAGGGCGGCCGCCTGCTCAACGGCGAGGGCGAGCGGTTCATGGAGCGCTACGCGCCCACGATCGTCGACCTCGCGCCCCGCGACATCGTGGCCCGCTCGATGGTGCTCGAGGTGCTCGAGGGCCGCGGTGCCGGGCCGAACAAGGACTACGTCTACATCGACGTGCGCCACCTCGGCGAGGACGTGCTCGAGGCCAAGCTGCCCGACATCACCGAGTTCGCCCGTACCTACCTGGGCGTCGACCCGGTCAAGGAACTGGTGCCCGTCTACCCCACGTGCCACTACGTGATGGGCGGCATCCCGACCACCGTCAACGGCCAGGTGCTCAAGGACAACACGACCGTCGTGCCGGGTCTCTACGCCGCCGGCGAATGCGCCTGCGTATCGGTGCACGGCGCCAACCGGCTGGGCACCAACTCGCTGCTCGACATCAACGTGTTCGGCCGCCGCGCCGGCATCGCCGCCGCGAATTACGCACTCGGACATGACTTCGTCGACCTGCCGGACAAGCCCGCCGAGATGGTGGTCGGCTGGGTCGGCGACGTCCTCTCCGATCACGGCAACGAGCGCGTCGCCGACATCCGCGGCGCACTGCAGCAGTCGATGGACAACAACGCCGCGGTGTTCCGCACCGAGGAGACGCTCAAGCAGGCCCTGACCGACATCCACGCGCTCAAGGAGCGGTACGCGCGGATCACGGTGCAGGACAAGGGCAAGCGCTACAACAGCGACCTGCTGGAGGCGATCGAGCTCGGCTTCCTGCTCGAACTCGCCGAGGTGACGGTCGTCGGTGCGCTCAACCGCAAGGAGTCGCGCGGCGGGCACGCCCGCGAGGATTACCCCAACCGCGACGACACCAACTACATGCGCCACACCATGGCGTACAAGCAAGGTTCGGAGCTGCTCAGCGACATCCGGCTCGACTACAAGCCGGTGGTCCAGACGCGCTACGAGCCGATGGAACGGAAGTACTGATGAGCGCACCAGTTCTCGACAAGCAGGACACTCCGCCCGTGCCCGAGGGCGCGGTGATGGTGACCCTGAAGATCGCACGCTTCAACCCCGAGTCGCCTGACGACGCGGGATGGCAGAGCTTTCGGGTGCCGTGCCTGCCGAGCGACCGGCTGCTCAACCTGATGCACTACGTGAAGTGGTATCTCGACGGCACGCTGACGTTCCGCCGGTCGTGCGCGCACGGGGTGTGCGGGTCCGACGCGATGCGCATCAACGGGGTCAACCGGCTGGCGTGCAAGGTGCTGATGCGCGACATGCTGCCGAAGAACCCGAAGAAGCAGCTCACCATCACGATCGAGCCGATCCGCGGCCTGCCGGTGGAGAAGGACCTCGTCGTCGACATGGAGCCGTTCTTCGACGCCTACCGCGCGATCAAGCCGTACCTGATCACGTCGGGTAACCAGCCCACCCGTGAGCGGATCCAGAGCCAGACCGACCGCGCCCGTTACGACGACACCACCAAGTGCATCCTATGCGCCTGCTGCACCACCAGCTGCCCGGTGTACTGGAGCGAGGGGTCCTACTTCGGCCCGGCGGCGATCGTCAACGCGCACCGGTTCATCTTCGACAGCCGCGACGAGGGCGCGGCCGAGCGCCTGGACATCCTCAACGACGTCGACGGGGTGTGGCGCTGCCGCACGACGTTCAACTGCACCGAGGCCTGCCCGCGCGGCATCGAGGTGACCAAGGCGATCCAAGAGGTCAAGCGCGCGTTGATGTTCGCTCGCTGAGCTCGGCCACCTGTTCGTCGTAGTACCGCAGGATCACGGCGACGGCGGCGGCCACGGGCACCGCGAGGAACGCACCGACCACGCCGAACGTCGAGGCGCCCAGCGTCACCGCCAGCAGCACGATCACCGCGTGCAGCTTCATCGACTTCGCCTGCAGCCACGGCTGCAGCACGTTGCCCTCGAGTTGCTGCACCGCCACGATGATCGCGAGCACGATGAGCGCGTTCACCGGGCCGTTGGCGACCAGGGCGATCAGCACCGCCAGCCCGCCGGCGACGAACGCGCCGACGATCGGCACGAAACCGCCGATGAACGTCAGGATCGCCAGCGCGTACGCCAACGGCACACCGAGGATCACGAGCCCTATCCCGATCAGCACCGCGTCGATCAAGCTGACCAGTGCCTGCGTTCGGATGAAGCCGCCGAGGGTGGCCCACACCCGCTCGAGGATCGTCGCCACGTGCGGCGCCGCGGGCAGTCCCACCGTGCGACGCAACCACGGAAGAAAACCCGGCCCGTCCTTGAGTAGGAAGAACGTCACCACCACCGCGGTGAAGAAGGTGACCAGCGCCGACGTGGCGGCACCGACGCCGGTGAACAGTCCCGAGGCGATCTTGGCGCTGCTGGAGTTCAGGGTGTCGTTGATCGCGTCGACCGCCGAATTCAGTTGTGCGTCACTAATGTTCAGCGGCGGCCCGTCCAGCCAGTCCCGCACCTGCACGACGCCGGCGGTGGCCTGCTCGGCGAGCTCGGCAGCCTGGTCGACGATCGCGGGCGCGATCGCGGCGAGGACTCCCGCCACCACGACGATCGCCGCGGTCAACACCAGCAGGGCCGCGGCCGCCGGAGGGACTCCCCTGCCGCGCAGCCAGCGCACGGGCGGCCACAGCACCGTGCACACGATCAGCGCCAGCACCACCGGCAGCAGGATCACCCACGTCTTGCCCACCACCCAGGACAGCACCCACAGTGCCGCGGCGACCGCGACGAGTTGCACCGCCGCGGTCGCCGCCGACCGCAGGTGCGCGCTGTAGACCGGGCCTCGACGCGTGACGTCCGTGGTGTTGTCCTGCACCAGCCCTTTCTACCCAACGTGGAGGAATTCACCGCCAACGGCGGGAGAGGAAGTCGCGGATCAACGTTGTCACCCCGGGCAGGTCGCTCTCGAGCAGGAAGTGCCCGCCGTCGCGCAGATGGATTTCGGGGTCGACGGCGTCCGCGGCGAAGGCGCGGGCACCGTCCGGACCGAAGAACGGATCCTTGTCAGCCCAAACTGCCAGCAGCGGAACCGAACTCGCACGCAGGTAGTCGTGCAGCGCGGGATAGAGGCGTGGATTGCTCGCATAGTCCAGGAAGAGCGCGAGCTGGATCTCGTCGTTGCCGGGACGCGACAGCAGCGCGTAGTCGTGATGCCATGTGTCGGGACTGACGACACTCGGGTCGGGCACGCCCGCGAGGTACTGCATCCGGGTGGCCTCGAAGGACAGGAACTGCCGCAGCACCGCGGCCGTCTCCGGCGTCTGCTCGCGCTGGTGATTCCAGACGGCAGCCCAGCCCTCGGGGACGAAGCCCGCGTCGTAGCCGTTGCCGTTCTGCGTGATGATCGCGGTGATGGCCTGCGGATCGCGCAGCGCCAGCCGCCACCCCACCGGGGCGCCGTAGTCCTGTACGTAGATCGCGTAGGTGGTCACGCCGAGCTGGTCGAGCAGTCCGGCGGTCAGGTCGGCCAGGGCGTCGAAGGTGTAGTCGAACTCGTCGGCCGACGGGGCGTCGGAGTATCCGAATCCGAGGTAGTCGGGCGCGATCACGCGGTAGCGATCGGCCAGTTCCGGGATCAGGTTGCGGAACATGAACGAGCTGGTGGGAAAGCCGTGCAGCAGCACGACGACCGGCGCGTCCTGGTCGCCCGCCTCGCGGTAGAAGATCTCGCGGCCGGCCACGGTGGCATAGCGGTGGTGGACCATGGCTAACTCCTTTTCAAGTTTTTGATGGTTATCCGACAGTGAACCCCGTGCGGTGTAACCTGTCAACAGAAGTTTGGAGGTTAGTAATGGATCTGTACGCGACGACCGCGCGCGACGAGGCGCTGCTGCTCGACCTGCTCAACACCACCCCGGTCATCGACGGCACCGCCACCGATCTGCTCCCCGACCTCCCCACCGCCGCACCTTGGCTGACCGACCACTGCGTGGCCGCCACCGACGACGAACTCACCGAACTCGTCGCCGCCCGGCAGGAGCTGCAGGCCGTTGTCCGCGGCGACCGCACGCCCTCGGCGCTGCAACCCTTCCTCGACCGCGTCCGCCTACAGCCTGTGGCCGCCGACGGCGGCGTCGACTGGCGCCTGACCGAGGCCACCGGCGCCGCGCGCGCGGTGCTCGCCTGGGGCGGCCTGCGCATCACCAGCCCCGGACGGCTCCGGCCCTGCGCCAACGACGAGTGTCGACTCTTCCTGATCGACCGCAGCAAGCCGAACACCGCGCGGTGGTGTTCGATGGCCATCTGCGGCAACCGGATGAAGGCGCGTCGTCACTACCGGCGCACCCACTCCGACTGAGTCGTGCATGCTGCTCAGGTGCTGTTGCTGAGCGAGGTGACCGGAACCGCCGTCCGCGGACCCGACGGGGAGCCCGTGGGCCGGGTCCTCGACCTGACGGTCAGCCTGGCCGATCCGAGCCCGCTGCCGCTGATCGACCGCGTGCTGATCCGGCCGTCGCACGCACCCGACCTGCTGGTGCCATGGTCGGCGGTGTCGGCGGTGCACCAGGGCGCGCTGTCGGTCGCCGGCGATCCGGCCGATTTCGCGATCGGATCCGTGTCCACCTCGCTCGACGACGACGAGATCCTGCTAGGGCGCGACGTACTCGACACCCAGATCGTCGACATCGGCGAACAACGACTGGCCCGGGTCGCCGACGTGGTGCTCGCCCGCACACCGGACGGGCACGTGGAGGTCGTCGGTGTCGAGGTCGGTTTCAGCGCCGTACTGCGGCGGCTCGGCCTGCGCCGGCTCGCCGCCCGCGCCCGTCGGGACGCCGTCGCATGGAGCGATCTGCACCTGACCTCCGAACGCGGCCACGCCGTGCAACTCGCCACCCCGCGCTCCGCGGTGCACCACCTCGACGCTCGCGCGCTCGCCACATTGGTGAGCCGGCTGGACACCGATGCCGCGACCGAAGTGCTCACCGCGCGCGACCCGCACGCGGCCGCCGAGGTCGTCCGCGCCGGCCCCGCGGCCGTCGGCGAGCGCGTGCTGCGGGCACTACCCGACACCACCGCCGAGCAGATCGTCGCCGCCATGCCCGCCGAGCACGCCCGCAGCTGGCGGCGCCGCCTCGCCCGCCCCCGGGCCCGACGGTTCCTGCGCTCGCACGTCTGGCCGCGCCGCACGTGACACGACGGAGAGGTCTCGCCCTCGGCGGGCTGATGGCCGTCGTCGGCCCCGGTCTGCTGGCCGGGCTGTCCGACGACGACCCGGCAGGCATCACCACGTACTCGGTGCTCGGCGCCGACCACGGCTACCAACTGCTGTGGGTGCTGCTGTTGTCGACCGTGGCCCTGGTGATGTTCCACGGGCTGGCGGCCCGCATGGGGGTGGTCACCGGCCAGGGCCTGATCGGCCTGGTGCGTCAGCGCTACGGCGTACGGGTGGGCGGCGCGGTGCTGATCGCCCTGGTGATCGCCAACATCGGCACCACCTGTGCCGAATTTGCCGGTATCGCAGCGGGTTTCGAGCTGTTCGGGATCAGCCGCTACATCAGCGTGCCCGCCACCGCGGTGATCGTGTCGATGTTGGTGCTGCGCGGCAGTTTTCACCGGGTCGAGCACGTGCTGCTGGCGTTGTCGACGGTGTTCCTCGCCTACATCGCCTCAGGGGTACTCGCGCGGCCGGACTGGGGTGCCGCGGCGAAGGGTCTGGTGGTGCCGAGCATGCCGATGAACGGCGCGACGATCGCGATCGTGACCGCGACCGTCGGGACGACGCTGGCGCCGTGGGGGCTGTCGTTCATCCAGTCCTACGCGGTCGACAAGAAGCTGCGCACCGAGGACCTGACGCTCGAGCGCGTGGACGTGGTGACCGGCGCGGTGCTGACCGGTGTGATCGGCTTCTTCGTCGTGGTGGCGTGCGCCGCGACGCTGCACCGCGACGGCCGCTCGATCAGCGACGCCGCCGACGCCGCGGTCGCGCTGCAACCGCTCGCCGGCGACACCGCCGCCACCCTGTTCGCCGTCGGCCTGATCTGCGCGGCACTGCTGGCCGCGTCGGTGCTGCCGCTGTCGACGGCGTACTCGGTGTGCGAATACGCCGGCGTCGAAGCGGCGCTGGACGATCCGATCAGTGAGGCGCGGACGTTCTACGTGTCCTTCGGCCTGGTGACCGCGCTGGGCGCGGTGGCCGTGCTCGTCCCCGGCGCGCCGCTGGTGACGATCCTGGTCGGCACGCAGGTGCTCAACGCCGTGCTGCTGATACCGCTGCTGATCGCGATGATCGGCACCGGCCGCGACCGGGAACTGATGGGCGAGTTCACGATCGGCCGGGTCGCCACCGTCGCCTACGGCATGACCACCGCGGTGGTGCTGGTGTGTGTGGCCGTGCTCGCGGTCGTCACGATCGCCGGGTGATTTCGCCACCGCCGATCCCGACGAGCGTGCGCACAATGCCAGAGATCGCGGCGTGTCGACGTACAGACGCGCGCGCTCGCGGAAAAAGGGGGAGCCCTACCGATCCGTGCGGTGTGCGGCGCCGAATGCCTGACATGGCGTCTGCGAACACCGCTGAACTGGTCGTCCTGGTCGACGAGGAAGGCCGGCCGATCGGCTCGGCCGACAAGGTCCGGGTCCATCACGAGTCCACACCGCTGCACCTGGCGTTCTCCTGCTATCTGTTCGACCACGCCGGCAACGTGCTGCTGACCCGACGGGCCCTGCACAAGCGCACGTTCCCCGGTATCTGGACGAACTCGTGCTGCGGCCATCCCGCGCCGGACGAGGCGATGACCGACGCGGTGGCGCGCCGCGTGCGCGAGGAACTCGGCGTCGGCATCGCCGGCCTGGACTGCGTGCTGCCCGACTTCCGCTACTACGCGGTGGCCGCCGACGGCGTGGTGGAGAACGAACTGTGCCCGGTGTTCCGCGGCACCGTCGAGGGCCCGGTGCGCGCCGACCCGGCCGAGGTCATGGACTACGAGTGGGTGCCGTGGGACGAGGCCTGCACCGCGGCCCGGTTGGCGTGGGCGATCAGCCCCTGGGCGGCCGAACAGATCCCGCTGCTCGAGGCGGCCGGCGTCGGGCAACGCACCTAGTTCCTCAGCTCGAAGAGGCGCTCGGCATAGGCGAGGTCGTCGCGCCACAGCTTGGTCGCGGCGCGCCGCATCAGCGGCCGGATCAGCGGGCCCGCCACCAGCCCCTTGCCGAAGTGCGTGCGGTCGGAGTGCGCGATCACCGCTTCGACGACCGCGGTCCTGGGCCTGCCGTCGGGGCCGGGCCCCAGCGGGGTGGCGTGGGTTTCCACGACACTGCCCTGGCCCTCTCCCTCGATGATGCGCATCGACACGGTGCGCGGGCCCGGCGTGGTGAACTCCGCGATCACGGGGACGCCGAGACGGCCGATGCGGAACGTGACGTCGACGACGAACCGGTCGAGCGCGTCGGGCAGATCGTCGTCGGCCGGCGGGGCGCTGAGCACCTTGAGCTGGGTGAACGAATAGGGATGGAACCACGCGCCGTGCCACGGGTCGAGCCGGTTGGACACCACGTCGGCCGGCTCGCACACGCCCTCGAGCCGGGTGACCGCCGACAGCGCGGGCTCACCGGGCCGCGGCATCGGCGGGGGCGCGTCGGCGGCGGCGACGTCCGTGGGGTCCGCTTCGATGTCGAGGCGCACCCAGCACAGCACCCCGTCGTCGTGCGCCGGATACGGCTTCCACGTCCCGTGCCTGCGCTCCCCCAGCCGCAGACCGTGCCACGGGCACACCAGGGTTCCGCACTCCACCGGAGCCGTCGCCAGGTCGGCGCCCAGGTGCGGGCAGGCCCGCGGCGCGACGAGCAACCCGCCGTCGGCACCCCGCCACGCCACCAGCTCACGTCCGGCGACCGTCGTCCCCAGAGCCGAGGACGTGACCGACGAACTCGCCGCGAAGGCGAACCAGTTGCCGCCCGGTTTGCGCTGCGCGCGCCGCAGGGCCGCGGAGATCAGCGCGGGGTCGGCGTCGGCGTAGGTCGGTGTCTGCGCCGCCCAGTCGATCGCCGGAAGCACCTCGAACTGCCACGCCGCGGCCAGCCTGCCCCGCCACCCCGTCTGCTCGCTCACCGGCCCGAACCTCCGCCCGTCGTCGCCAACCGCCGCAGCATCGCCGAGCGCCCGTGGTTGGGCACCGTGTGCAGCGGATGTCCGGCCAGCCCGAAGCGGCTCAGCAGCTCGTTGGCCGCGGCCCACCCCGTCGTCGCGGCGCGTTCCATCAGCGCGACGGGCAGGTCGATGCGAATTCCGTCGCCCGCCAGCATGATTCGCTGATCCGGCGTCCGGACAGCGGGACGGTCGGCGAAGTCGCCGGGCGCGAAACGCGGGCAGTCGCCGCGATGCAGCAGCCGCTCGTCGACGATGGAGGCATGCACAGTTTCAGGGTAGAGCTCGTGCATGCGCGCGATCAGCCCGTCCCGGACCGTGTCGAGCGGTTCGGTCACCGAGTAGGCGTGCAGTTCGACGACCGAGCCGCCCGTGCGGGCCGCCCACTGCGCCGCCTCGCGTTCATAACGTTCCACCACACTGACATTGTCCAACGGTTCGCGTCCGCCCGTCCCGACGAAGGCCGCACGGTCCGCCCGCACGGGCCGGTCCAGCCACAGCCGCAGCACCACGAACGGCGGCGCCGTGCCCATGCCTGCGACCCGGCCGCGCCAGGAGGCGTCGCCCAGCCAGGGCGAGGCCGCCACGATGCGCCGCAGCCCGGCGACGTCGGTGGCCAGCACCAGACCGTCGGCAGGCAGTGGCCCCGTCGCCGTCGTCACCGCGAGCCCGCCGTCGTCGGTGAGCGCGTCCACCGTCGTGCCGGTGTGGAAGGTGACCCCGCGGCCCTGCAGGTAGTCGCGCAGCGGATCCCACAGCGCCACATCGAAATTGGCGTTCGCGACGTCGAAGATCAGCCCCTCGCTGGAGCCCAGGAAGTAGATGTGGAACATCGTGACGAGCTCACCGGCCGACAGCGCCTCGGGCCGGGCGAAGAAGCTGCGCGCGAACACCTCGAACGCCAGGTGCCGCGCGGCGTCGGGAAACTTGATGTCCCGCAGGAACGTGGCGGCGTCACGGTCGTCGAGCAGCCGGTAGGTCTCGGGCACCGACACCGTCGCCAGCGGCGCGGCGGCCTTGGCGTCGAGGCGGATCAGGTCGCGCAGCCGGAAGGTGGGGCTGCGCAGGGCGAACGCCAGCGCGTTCAGCGGCGGTGTCTGCGGCAGCCCGCGGAACGTGTCCCGGCGCCCGGCGCCGTCGATCAGCGGATAGTCCTCGACCGGGGTCAGCGCGGTCAGCGCGGGATCCGCGCGCCGCAGCAGCGCACGCAGGTTGTAGTACTGCCGGAAGAACGCGTGGAAGCCGCGGTTCATCCCGGTCTGCGAGCCGTCGGACAGCGTCTCGGTCCAGCCGCCCACCCGGCCGCCCAGATGGTCGCACTGCTCGACGACGTCGACGGCGACGCCGCGTTCGGCCAGCCCGGTGGCGGCGGCCAGACCGGCGATGCCGGCCCCGACCACGACGACACGGGGGCGCTCACCGTGCCCGTTGACCGCGCTGCGCCCGGGGCGCGCGGGCCACGTCTGTCGGCGCGGATCGGTCATGGGCGGACCACCCGTCACACGCTCCCGTGGCGCATCCGGGCCGCCCACGACTTACCCAGCCCGGCGGCCGCGACCACCGCGCGGCGCGGTTTGCCGACGGTGGCCCGCCTGCCGAAGATCTCGAAATCGACGGCCTCGATGCGGTCGAGGATCTCCGAGTACAGCGTCGAGGCGGCCGCCACGCACGGCCGTGACGCCGGCGCCAGCATCCCGATACCGGGCTTGGCCTGCTCGTAGACCTCGCGGGTGCGCGCGTGCTGTTCGGCCAGCGCTTCGCGCACCCGGTGATCGGTGCGGCGGTTGGCCTGGCACCAGCGCAGCAGGTCCCGGTCGACGCCGTGCGCTGCGAGCTCATCTGCGGGCA
Organism: Mycolicibacterium psychrotolerans; assembly: GCF_010729305.1. NCBI lineage: Bacteria > Bacillati > Actinomycetota > Actinomycetes > Mycobacteriales > Mycobacteriaceae > Mycobacterium > Mycolicibacterium psychrotolerans. Next base: position 5,330,671 of record NZ_AP022574.1, read on the forward strand.
GATACACGCGGCCGCGGTGCAGGTCCTCGTCGACGTCGCGGAGGAAGTTGGTGAGCTGGAACGCCTTGCCCAGCGCCGCGGCGTACGGGGCCGCCTGCTCCCGGGGGACGACGGTGCCCAGCACCGGCACCATCTGCAGCCCGATGACCTCGGCCGACCCGTACATGTACCGCTCCAGCGCGGCCCGGTCCGGATAGTCGGTCACCGTCAGATCCATCCGCATCGCCGCCAGGAAGTCGTCGAACAGATCCCAGCCGATGCCGTACTTGCGGGCGGTGTGCACCACGGCGGTCAGCACCGGGTCGTCCCCGCAGGGCTGCTTCTCGACCAGCGCGTTGAACAGCCGCGTGGACAGCTGCTGCAGCTGGTCCGCGCGCTGGTCGACGGTGCGCGGGTCGTCGAGGTCGTCGAGGATGTCGTCGGCGAAGCGCGCGAAGCCGTACAGCGCGTGGACGGCGGGCCGCTGTCGCGGCGCCAGCAGCCGGGTGGCCAGGAAGAACGTCTTGCCGTAGCGGGCGTTCAGCGTCCGGCACTGCCGGTAGGCCTCCCGCAGTGACGGGTCCCGGACACCGGCTGCGTCGAGCTCGGTATGGATCATGAGCGATTGACCTCCGAGGTGGGCTGGCTGGCGTGCACCCCGGTGATGCGGTCGGCGGCGAGCCGCCCGGACATGATCGCGGTCGGCACGCCGACACCGGGGACGGTCGAGGAGCCCGCGAGCACGACGTTGTCGACCCCGCGGACGGTGTTGGCCGGCCGGAACGGGCCGGTCTGAGAGAACGTGTGCGCCAACGCGAACGGGCTGCCCGCCGCCATGCCCTGGCGGGCCCAGTCGGCGGGGGTCACGACATGCAGCACCTCCGCGTCCTCGGCGACACCCGGCGCGCGCTTGCGGACGGTGTCGATCATCTCGTCGACGTAGCCCCGTGTCGCGGTGTCCCAGTCGATGACACCGACGTCGGTGTTGGGCGCGGGGGCGAGCACGAAGAGCAGGTCCCGCCCGGCGGGGGCCAGCGACGGGTCGCTTGCGGTCGGGCGGGTCACCAGCAGCGACGGGTCACGCATCGTGGTGCCGTCGTCGATGATGTCGCGGAACGTCTGATGCCAGGCGTCGCCGAACAGGATCGTGTGGTGCCCGGCCGCCTCACCCACCGCCGCGCAGCCGACGTGCGCGACGACTGCCGACGGGGCCGCCCGCAGCCGCACCGGTCGGCGCGGCGTGCGGCGCACCAGGCGGTAGGTGTCGGGCAGCTCGGTGGTCAGCACGACCGCGTCGGCGGGCACCCGCCCGCCGTCGGCGGTGCGCACCGCCGTCACCCGGGAACCGCTGAACTCCAACTCGGAAACTGTTGCGTTGTAGACGAATTCGACACCGGCATCCGCGGCCGAAGCCGCCATTGCGTCGGGCAGCGCCCGCACGCCGCCCTGGGGGAAGTACACGCCGGCGACGGTGTCCATGTAGGCGATCACCGCGTACGCGGCCAGCGCGCTCTGCGGCGGGACGCCCGCGTAGAGGGCCTGGAACGTGAACACGCGCAGCAGTCGCTCATCGGTGATGTACTTGCCCACCATGCGTTCCCAGCCGCGGAACCCGCCGAGCGCGGCGAGCCGCGCCAGTTGCGGGGTCACCAGCGCCAGCGGCGAGTCGAAGTTCGCGCCGATGAACCCGTCGAACTCGGCCTTGTACAGCTTGGTCAGCCACTCCCGCAGCCGCAGATAGCCGTCGGCCTGCTCCCGGCCGGCGAAGCGCTCCACCTCGGTGGCCATCGTGGCCGCGTCGGTGTGCACCGAGATCGCGCTGCCGTCGGCGAAGCGGGCCTCGTAGGCGGGATTCACCAAATCCATCGGCAGCCGGCCGGCCAACGTGTCGCCGACGGCGGCGAACGCGTCGTCGATGATGTCGGGCATCGTCAGCACCGTGGGCCCGGTGTCGATCCGGTAGCCGCCGATATCTTCGCGGCCGACCCTCCCGCCCGGGTGGGCACCGCGTTCGACGACCGTGACCTGGCGTCCGCGCCCGGCCAGTTGCAGCGCCGCCGACAGACCCGACAGGCCGGCACCGACGACGACGACCCGGTCCGTCCGCCCCGTGACGGTGCGCATCAGGCGGCCCTCTGGGTGCACGCGACCGCCATGTCGGCCAGCGCGGCGCGGGCGAAATCAGGGATCGCGACCCCGTCGAGGAAGTTCAGCGCGCGGGTGTGCCGGTCGGCGATGAGCTGTTCGATCCACTGCACCGCACCGCTGGCCACGATCAGGTTGCGCCAGTGATCCGCGGCGTCGGAGTCGATGTGCGGACGGTTCATCAGGTCGAAGAGCTGTTCGCGCAGCGACGCGTCGGCCAGCTCGTAGGCGGCGACGATCACACTGGTGGCCTTGCGCTCCTCCATGTCGGTTCCCGCGGATTTGCCTGTCAGAGAAGGGGTTCCGAACACGCCGAGGATGTCGTCGCGCAGCTGGAACGCCTCCCCGATCGCGGCCCCGTAGCCCGAGAGCGCGTCGATGACGGCGTCGTCGCACCCGGCCATCGCCGCTCCGATCTCCAGCGGCCGACGCACGGTGTAGTTACCGGATTTTCGGCGAAGCACGTCGAGAACCTCCTCGAGGGTGGGCAGGGTGTGAGAACTGTTGACCAGATCGGAGAACTGGCCGATGGCCAGCTCGGTGCGCATGTCGTCGTACCGGGGCCACACGCGGACCAGCGCGTTCTGGCCGACGCCGCTGCGGCGCAGCATCTGCTCGGCCCACACCAGACACAGGTCGCCGAGCAGGATCGCCGCGGACTCGCCGAACCGGTCGGCAGAGCCGGCCAGCCCGCGGTCGCGGTGCCACCGGCCGAACGAGACGTGCGCCGACGGCCGGGCGCGGCGCAGCGGCGAACCGTCCATGACGTCGTCCTGGATCAGCGCGAACGCATGGAGGAGCTCCAGACTGGCCGAGGCGCGCAACGCGGCGTCGTTCTCGTCGGCGCCGCACAGCCAGCCGACGTACATGAACGTCGACCGCACGTACTTGCCGCCGTCGAGGAACCCCGACAGCAGGTCACCGGCGACGTCGACGTTGGCGGCCGCGAGTCTGCCGAGGCACTCGCCGCGCACGAAGTCCGCCAGATGGTTGCGCACGGCGGTGCGCAGGTCGTCGCGCCAGGCACCCAGGCTGCTGGCCGTCGGGACTCTCACACCCGACATGACCAGGGGTGTCCCCGCCCACTCGCCGTTCCTCAAGCTCACACTCCTCCTGGTGGTGCGTCCGGCTCGACCGCCGCGGCATCATCGATTCGTTGCGACCCCGACCACGGATTGGTCGAACCCGAAAATTTCCCCCCAGCGCATCCTGATCACAGCCAAGCACGTCCGAGGCGCCGTTTCACCCTGCTTGTGACGGTCTGATGCGTTCGTGCAGCCGAGCCAGCGGCGCGGGCGCCCACCAGTTCCACCGTCCCATCAGGTGCATCATCGCCGGGAGCAGCACCATCCGCACCACTGTGGCGTCGATCAGCACCGCCAGCGCGAGGCCGAGGCCGAACATCCGCATGAAGGAGACCTGGGCCGCGACCAGCGCACCGAACGAGATCGTCATGATCAGCGCGGCGGCCGTCACCACCCGCCCGGTGCGCGCCAGACCGACCGCGACGCTCTCGTCGTTGTCGGCGCGGGTGCGCCCGCCGGCCAGCCACAGTTCGCGGATCCGGGCGAGGAGGAACACCTCGTAGTCCATCGACAGCCCGAAGGCGATACAGAACAGCAGGACGGGCATGTTGGCCACCAGCGTCCCGGTCGGTGTCGTCCCCAGGGCGCCGAGATTGCCGTCCTGGAAGATCCAGACGAGCGCCCCGAACGCCGCGGTGAGCGACAGCGTGTTCAGGATCAGCGCCTTCAGCGGGAGCACCACGCTGCCCGTCAACAGGAACAGCAGCACCAACGTCACCACGGCGACGATGCCCAGCACCACGGGCAGGCGCGCGGTGATGGCGGCGAGTGTGTCGGCGTTGATCGCGGCGATCCCCGTCAGCTCGACCGGGCGGCCACCGGGCCCGGGTAGGGCCCGCAGACGTTCCAACTGCTGGTCGGATTCGGGGGTGAACAGCGGCGTGCTGCTGGCGACGGTGAGGAACGCGACGCCCCCGTCCAGGCCGGCGCCGGTGGCCGGCGGCCCGACCCGGGTGCCGTCGACGAACGTGCCCGCCGGCGAGTCGACCGCCGGGACACCGGGCAGCAGGGACGCCGACCGGGCGTAGTCGGTGAAGGTCGCGGCGGTCAGCCCGGCTGCGTCCGGCACCACCACGGTCACCGCGGCCTCCGAGTTCCCCGGGAACTGTGCCCGCATCAGGTCGCCGACCTGACGGGACGACGCCGACGTCGGGAGCACCCGGTCGTCGGGCAGCCCCCAGGCCACCCGGAGGAAGGGCGCCCCCAGAGCGAGCAGCAGCACCGTGGTGGCGGCCCCGATCGGCAGGGCGCGCCGGATGACGAACCGGGTGGTGCGGTACCAGAACATCTGGCCGGTCGGGCGCGCGGCGCGCGGCGGACCCAGCAGGCGGTGCAGATCGAACGCGTCGAGCCGGGGGCCCAGCGCCATGATGGCCGCCGGTGTCACGACGATCGCCGCCAGCGCGCACACCACCACCGTCGCGACCCCGGCATAGGCGAACGAGGTGAGGAAGTACATCGGGAACAGCGCCATCGCGGCCATCGACAGCGCCACCGTGAGCGCCGAGAACAACACGGTGCGGCCCGCGGTGACCATCGTGGTGATCAGCGCCTGCTCCCGGTCGGCCCCGTCGGCCATCTCGTCGCGGAAGCGGCTGACGATCAGCAGCGTGTAGTCGACGGCCAGGGCCAGTCCCAGGGCGGTGGTCATATTCAGCGCGAAGATCGAGGCCGGGGTCACCATCGCCACCAGCCGCAGCACCGACAGCGACCCGACGATCGCCAGCGCCCCGACGGCCACCGGCAACGCCGCGGCCCCCAGTCCGCGGAACACCCACACCAGCACCAGGAAGGTCAGCGGGATCGCGATCGACTCCATCAGCACCACGTCGCGCAGGGTCTGATCGTTGATCTGGGCGTACACCATCGCCGAGCCGCCGGCCAGCACGCTGACCCCGCCGTGCCGGGGCGCGATGTCCGTGGCCACCTCGTCGGCGAGGCGCTCGGCCACCCGTGGCGCGTCGTCCTCGCCACCAGCCAGCTCGGCCACCACGAGACCCGAGCGGCCGTCGGCGCCGATGAGCCCGGGCGCACCCGGAGGCGCCGTCCACGCCGACACCACCCCGACGACCTCGGGGGTGGTCCGCAACAGCGCGACGATGTCCTCTCCGGCGGCGCGGGCGGCGGCGCTGTCCGCACCAGCAGGATCGGTGACGCCGAACACCAGCTGCATGCCGCCCCGACCGAACGTCTCCATCAGAGTGGTCGTCGCACGCGCCGATTCGGCCGCCGGATCCTGGAAACCCCCGGCGGACAAGCTTGATGCGGCCGGCACGCCGAACACCGCACCGGCGACGAGAGCCAGTGCTGCCAGCGTGAGGATGCGCCGCGGCGCGGCGATGGCGGTCAGCGCGACGCGGTGCAGCACGGTGATCCGCCTGCGGTGGCGGCCGCGCAGAGCATCGGGGCGGGTGGGGACGGCCATGGTGCCGAGCAGCCTGCGCCACCCGCCGCGCGCTGCGGTAGCCGCAGCGTCAATTTGTCAGCGATGCGTCACGGGTTGGCGCCGGTGCGCGTCGGACGCTCGGTCAGCCCGTCGATGACACTGGCCAGACCGGTGAACCCGGGTGCGGCGGCCATCTGGGCGGCCATCCGGCCCGACGCCGCCCGGTAGCGGGAGTCGTGCAGCACCGCGAGGATCTCGCGGCGCAGCACGCGCGCCGACGGATACTCGCTGCGGATGCGCCGACCCACGCCGGACCACGCGACCCGGGCACCGACCTCGGGCTTGTCCTCCTTGCCGCCCGTCGCGACGATGGGGACGCCGAAGCGCAGCGCGTACTGGACGCCGCCGTATCCGCCGTTGGTCACGAAAACCGATGTGCGCGGCAGCAATTCGTCGTAGGGCAGGTAGGTTGCGGCCCGCGCGTTGGGTGGGAGGTCAGGCAGCGTGTCGAGCGGCCGCCCGCCGGTGGTCACCGCCACGACGACGCCCTCGTCGGCGAGCGCACGCAGGGTCGGCGCGATCAGCTGCTCGTAGTCGAGGTTGGCGAACGTGCCCTGCGTGACGTGCACGACCGGACGGCTGCCGTCCAGCTCGGACCACCATTCCGGCAGCGGCGCCTGCGATCCGGCCGCCGACAACGGCCCGGCGAAGTGCAGCGTCTCGGGCGCATCCGACATCGGGTACTCGAACGCCGGCACGGTGAACTGCACGAGCGCGTCGGCGCGCCGGCCCCAATCCACCAGCGTGTCGGGCATGTCGACACCGTGCTGGGCGCGGTGAAGATCGTCGATCAGCGCGTACGGCCTCCGCAGCACCCGCCGGTTCACTCGGGCCAGTGCCGCGTTGCGGGGCCGGTTGAGGATACGCGCGGGCGCCAGCCCCATCCCGAACGGCGCGGTGTCGCCACTCTCGATGCACAACGGGAGCACGCCGCACTGGACGACGGCGGGCCGCTCGGGCCGCCGATGGTGCAGGAGAAACGCGGCGCCGACGAACGCGGGGTCGGCGAGCACGGCGTCTGCCGGTTGTTCGGCGAGTGCCGCCACGAGCGCGCCGTACTGGGCGCGCGCCGGACGCGCGAAGACGTGCTCGATGTCGAAGGCGATCGCGCGGGCACCCTTGAGGCGTGCCCGCTGAGGGAAACTGCGGGTGAGGTCCCGCTCGTCGTAGTCCGCTTCCGCGGGCAGCGGCACGAACCCGGCGCCCGTCGCGGCGACCTTGTCCGCGAACCGGGAGCCGGTGACGAACCGGACGTCGTCGCCGCGGGCAACGAACTGAGCGGCCAACGTCAGCAGGGGAGTCACGTGCCCGTGCACCGGCACGCTCCCGATCACGATCGATGCCATGTCGCCTCCCTGCAATCAGCTACACCGTGCTAGTATTCATTACTGTGTCACCCAAGTCAACATCTTCTCGAGGACCTCGTGAGTACCGATCGGAGTTGCGCGAGCAGCAGGCACAGGCCACCCGGCAGCGTGTCCTCGAGTCGGCGGCCGAACTGTTCGCCGCGGATGGCTACGCCCGCACCACCATGGCGAAAATCGCTGCGGCAGCGGGTGTCTCGGCCGAGACCGTGCAGGGCCTCGGACCCAAGGCCGCGCTGATGATCGCCGCGATCGAGGATGTGGCGTTCGGTGTCACCGGCGACCAGAACATCCTCGACCTCGACCCCGGCCGCGCTCTGCTGACCATCGAGGACGTCTCCGAGGCTGTCGACTTCGTCGTCGCTGTGCAGACTGAGATCCACGAGCGGACGGCCGCACTGTACCGGGCCCTCGCCGCCGGCGCGGGCGCCGATCCCGTGCTGGACCGGTACCTGAGCGACCTGATCGCCGGGGTCGGCAGGCAGGTCCGGCGGGTCGTCGACGTGTTCCGCGACCGCGGTTGGGTGCGCACCGACGTGCCCTACGACGACGTCGTCGAGACCGCGGTGGTGCTGGCCAGTGTCGAGACGTTCCTTCGGTTCACCCATCGCGACGGGCACACCGTCGACGCGTTCAGACAGTGGCTGCGCCGGATGGTGCGGGAGACGGTCTGTGCGCCGTGACGCCGGCTGTCACACATTCCGGCGCTGCGTCGTCATCCCGGTATGACCACACGCATCGAACCCGTCCCCGTCCAGCGCGCCTCGCTACTGACCCGGCTGATGTGGCGCTACGCCCGACGCCGCTTCGGCGAGGTCCCCGAACCGTTCGCCGTCTACGCCCACCACGGCGGCCTGTTGATGACGGCCGCCGCGCACGAGGGCATGCTCGAGCGGGCATCGGTGGCACTGCCGGCCGGCGTGCGCGAACTGGCCGTGTACTGGACCGCGCGCCAGATCGGCTGCTCGTGGTGCGTGGACTTCGGGGCGATGCTGATGCGCCTCGAGGGCCTGGACATGTCACGGCTCACCGACATCGACGACTATGCGACCTCACCGCTGTACTCCGACGACGAACGGGCGGCGATCGGCTATGCCGCGGCGATGACCACCGACCCGCACACCATCACCGATGACCAGGTGGCCGACCTGCGCCGCCGCTTCGGCGAGAAGGGGGTCATCGAGCTGACCTACCAGATCGGCGTCGAGAACATGCGAGCCCGGATGAACGCCGCGTTGGGCATCACCGAGCAGGGCTTCGCCTCCGGCGGTGCGTGCCGGGTGCCATGGCGATGACGCCGTGAGTTCTTGCTGGGTGTTTCAATCGTCGGATGACCCGCGATGAGCGTCCGGCCGCAGCAGGCGGGCGACCTCGCGACGCCACGATCGACGAGCGCGTGCTGGCCGCGACCCGCGAACTGCTGCTCGAAGTCGGCTGGGACGACCTCAGCGTGCGGATGGTGGCGAGCAGGGCCGGCGTGGGCCGCGCCAGCCTGAACCGCCGCTGGAACTCCAAGGCCGAACTCGTCCTGCACGCGATCCTGGGCGAAACCCCGGATCTGACACCGTTTTCCGGGACCGACCTGACCGGCTGGGTCGAGTGGGTGGTGCGGGGCAGCCACGAGCTGTTCGGCAGGCGCGACGTCAGCGAGGCGGTTCCGGGGCTGCTGCTGGCGCTGCGGGAGAACGACGACATGCGAAAAGCCCTGTGGGCCAACTTCAGTACGCCCGCGGTCGCGCTGTTCGCCGAGCATCTGGCCGCCGACACCCCGGCGCGACGCCGGCGTGCCGAACGGGACGCCCGCGCAGTGCTGGTGATGGCCGCGGGCGCGGCGCTGTTCTTGAACACCGTGGCCGGCGAGGACGACACCGAAGCGCTACGGCACCGGATCGCCGAGCTGCTGTCGACGAGCATCCGCAGCGTTCCCCCGCACTGAGGCGATGATCGCCGCGCGCGGCGACCGCCACTGCATCCCCAGATCGTGCAGCGTGGCGGTGTCGTCGGTGGGCGTGGCCGCCAGCAGCAGAGTCGCCGCCTCGTGACTCAACCCGTCGGGCAGCGCCACGTGACGCGCGAGAAGGTCGGCGGCGCGGGCGGCGCCGAGCAGCACCGCGGCCGGCACCGTGACTCGGCGGATCCGCCGTTCGAGACCGTCCTCCAGCGCGGCGATCATCTCGTCGAAGTCCAGCAGCTCGCCGCCGCACACATAGCGGCGCGGCCCACGGCCGGGGCGCATGGCCCGCGCGTGCACGTCGGCGACGTCGCGCACGTCGATCATCTGCATGCCGCCCCGCAACCGCGGCGCGATGGCCCACCTCACGATCGGCGCCCACCCGCGTTCGGTGACACCGGGGGCGGTGCCGAACGCCGGGCCGACGACACTCGACGGATAGGTCACCACGACGGGGGCGCCGTCGTCCTGCAGCCGGCGGGCCACCCGGTCGGCGTACGCCTTGGTCTTGGCGTAGGCGCTGCGGCCCACCGCGGTCGGGGTCTCCGGTGAGATCACGCCGTCGGTCGGCGGGAAGAGCGCACTGTAGCTGCTCACGGTCAGAACCGGGTCCAGGCCGCGCTCGACCGCCCGGTGCAGGATCGCCTCGGTCGCCAACGCGTTGACGTCCCACATCAGCCGCACCCGCCGCTCGTCGGTGCCGACGACACCGGCCGCGTGCACCAGCGCCTCGGCACCGTCGAGGAACGCGACAACGTCTGCGTCACAACAGATGTCGCCGACGACGACCTTCACGGGTCCCGCCGTCCTCAGCCGGTCGAGCACGGGCGCGTCCGCCTCGGCCTACGGCACCAGCAGGCGCAGCCGATGGCCGGCCGTCAGCAGCGCCCGCGCGGTGTGCGCCCCCACGTAACCGGTCGCCCCGGTGACCGCGATGTCCAGTGTTCCGCCTCCTCAGCCCCCGGGTGCTACATTACGATGCCAATGGCATCGATACAAGCGTTCAGCCCGGCGGCACTCGGCCCGCTGACGCTGAAGAACCGGTTCATCAAGGCCGCCACCTTCGAGGGGGTGATGCCGCGCGGGCAGGTCAGTCCGGCACTGGTCGACTTCCACGCCGAGGTGGCCCGCGGCGGTGCGGCCATGACCACGGTGGCCTATTGCGCGGTCTCCCCCGGCGGCCGGGTGCACCGCGACACGGTCGTCCTCGACGCCGAGCGCGCACGACAACTGCGCGCGCTCACCGATGCGGTACACGCCGAAGGGGCACTGGCGTGCGCCCAGATCGGCCACGCCGGCCTGGTGGCCAACACCGTGTCCAACCGCGCGCCCACGCTGGCACCGTCCACCCGTCTCAGCGCGCCGGCGATGGGCGTGGTCCGGGCCGCGACAGCCCACCAACTCGACGGCGTCGTCGACGACTTCGGCGCCGCCGCCGCACATGCCGTGGACGCCGGCTTCGACGCGATCGAGATCCACATGGGACACGGCTATCTGCTGAGTTCGTTCTTCAGCCCGAACCTCAACCGGCGCACCGACCGCTACGGGGGTGACACCGCCCGGCGCGCCGAACTCGCCCGCCGGGTAGCCGAGCGGGTGCGGCGCACGGTCGGCGACACCGTCGCCGTCACCGCGAAGTTCAACATGGACGACGGTGTGCGGCGCGGCTTCTGGCTCACCGACAGCCTGCCCACGGCGCGGCTGCTGGAGGCCGACGGACATCTCGACGCACTGCAGCTGACCGGCGGCAGCTCACTGGCCAACCCCATGTACTACTTCCGCGGAGACGTCCCGCTCGACGAGTTCATCGCCTCCCAGCCGCGCGCCGTCGGCCTCGGGCTGCGGCTCATCGGCAAGCGGATGTTCCGCGAATATCCCTTCACCGAAGCCTTTTTCGCCCCGCAGGCGCGCCAGTTCCGGGCCGCGCTGTCGATGCCGCTGATTCTACTGGGCGGCATCAACCGGATGGACACCGTGACCGCGGCGCTCGACGACGGCTTCGCGTTCGTCGCGATGGCCCGGGCGCTGCTGCGAGAACCCGACCTGGTCAACCGGTTTCGTGAGAAGACTGCCACCGAGGGACTGTGTGTGCACTGTCAGAAATGCATGCCGACCGTCTACAGCGGAACTCACTGCGTGGTGCGCAGCGGCGAACCGGTGAACTTGTCCGGGTTGGCGATGTCGTAGACCGCCACCACCTGTCCGTCCCGCACCGTCAACGCCTGGATCCTGGGCGCGATCGCGGGTCCGTGCGCATCGCCGTCGTCGCCCCGGGAGAACACGCCCAGTTCGCCGTTGACCATCCCGAGCTCGCCGCTGGTGAACAGCCGCGGGCCGTACCGGCGCGCCAACCCGAGCAGGAACCGAGCGACCTTGTCGCTGCCGCGGATGACCTGCGGGGCCGTCGGCGCACGCCGGTTCGCGTCGCCGGTGAACGTGACCTCGGGATGCAGCAGGGCGACCACGGCCTCCAGATCACCGGCCGCCATCGCCGCCATCAACGCACCGACCACCTCGTTGTGCTCGGCCGCCGGCGGTGGCGCCGCGGAGACGGCGCGCCGCGCCCGCGACGCGAGCTGCCTCGCCGCGGCCGGCGTGGCACCGAGCACGTCGGCGATCTCGTCGAAGGGCACCGCGAACCCGTCGTGCAGCACGAACGCCACCCGCTGATCGGGTGTCAGATTCTCCAGCACCACCATCGCCGCGAAGCGGGCGTCCTCCCCGGCGACCACGGCGGCCAGCGGGTCGGCGCCGTCGAGCGTCGTCACCACCGGTTCGGGCAGCCAGGTGCCTGCATAGGTCTCACGCCGGTGGGCCGCCGACCGGAGCCGGTCGAGCGCCAACCGGCTGACCACCGTGGTGAGCCACGCCCGCAGATCGACGATGCCGGCGTCGCGGTGCGCGGCCCAGCGCAGCCATGCGTCCTGCACCACGTCCTCGGCGTCGGCGAACGTGCCGGTGAGGCGGTAGCCCACGGCGAGCAGGTAGGAGCGCAGTTCTTCGAACTCCTCGACCCGCACGGTCATGACATCGAGGGTAATACCGATCGCAGGCACCCCGAACGTGCATTCCTTGTAGTCGCACACGAGCGAGGACTACCGTGACCGCACGTTCGCGAGAGGGCGTCAGCGCTGGGTGAAAATCGTTCGGTGCCACGGCTTGTCGACCACGCCGGTGATGTCGCTCATCACATGCTTGATCGACAGGTACTCCTCGAGCGAGTACTGGCTCATGTCCTTGCCGAAGCCCGAGGCGCCGAACCCGCCGTGCGGCATCTCGGAGATGATCGGGATGTGGTCGTTGATCCACACACAGCCGGCATGGATTTCGCGCGACGCGCGCTGCGCGCGATAGACATCGCGCGTCCACGCCGAGGCCGCCAAACCGTAGGCGGTGTCGTTGGCCTGGCGGATCGCATCGTCGTCGTCGGTGAACGAGCGCACCGTCAGCACCGGACCGAAGATCTCGTCGCGGTACACCTCGGACTGCTCGGCCACGTCGGCGATCAGCGTCGGCCGGTAGAACGAGCCGGGCCCGTCCGGCGCCACACCGCCCGTGACGATGCGCCCGCCTTCGCCCGGCGCGCGCTCGACCATCCCTGCCACCTTGGCTCGGTGCGCCGACGTGATCAACGGGCCCAGATCGGTATCCGGATCGGAAGGGTCGCCGAGGACGATCTTGCCCATCACCTCGGCGACCCCGGCGACGAAGTCGTCGTACACCTCGCGGGCGACGATCGCGCGGGTGGCCGCGGTGCAGTCCTGCCCGGTGTTGATCAGCGACCCGGCGACCGCACCCTGGATCGCCGCGTCGAGATCGGCATCGTCGAACACCACGAAGGGCGCCTTGCCGCCCAGTTCGAGTTGGGTGCGGTGGCCATGCACCGCGGCGGCGGCCATCACCTTGCGCCCGACGGCCGTCGACCCCGTGAACGTCACCATGTCGACGTCGGCGTGGCCGGCCAGCGCGGTCCCCACGTCGGCGCCCGCACCGGTCAGCACGTTGAGCACGCCGGGCGGCAGTCCCGCCTCGCCGGCGAGCCGGGCCAGCGTCAGCGTGGTCAGCGGGGTGATCTCGGCGGGCTTGATCACCACGCTGCAGCCGGCGGCCAGGGCGGGCAACACCTTCCACACCGCCATCTGCAGCGGGTAATTCCACGGGGTGATCGTCGCGACCACGCCGACGGCCTCGCGGCGGATCGACGACGTGTGATCGCCGGAGTACTCCCCCGAGGCCTTGCCCTCGAGATGGCGGGCGGCACCGGCGAAGAAGTCGATGTTGTCCACGCTGCCGGGCACGTCGAACTCCGTGGCCAGCCGCACCGGCTTGCCCGTCTGGCTGACCTCCTCGGCCACCAGCGTGTCGGCGGCCTCGTCGGCCAGCTTCGCCAGCGTGGCCAGCACCGCCGAGCGCTCGGCCGGCGTGGCCCCGGCCCAACCGGGCAGCGCCGCACGCGCGGAGGCGACAGCGCGGTCGACGTCGCCGGGTGAGGCCAGCGCCATCTCGGCGACGGCCTGCCCCGTCGCCGGGTTGATCACGGTGTGCGAAGCGCCGCCGGTACGCACCGGTGCGCCGTCGATCCAGCTGCCGGCCAGATCCGTCGAGGACGAAACCACAGTCATGGCCCCACGGTATCGTGCACGACGCCGGGATCGCTACGCATTACCTCACCATCAGCCGCCCCCGACGAGTGATTTCATGGTGATGGTTGCTTGAAACGACGGATTCCGTGCACAATCCTAGGCATGGTCAACCCGGGGGTCCCGCACGCCGTCGGCCCCGTCTCGTTCCGCGTCAATCAGTCGCGTCCCGGTGCCGCCTTCCAGCTCGACGAGCTCTCCAAGGCGATCATCGAGAAGCTGCAGCAGGACGGCCGCCGCTCCTACGCGGGCATCGGCAAGGCCGTGGGGCTGTCCGAGGCCGCGGTGCGCCAGCGCGTCCAGCGCATGGTCGACGCCGGCGTGATGCAGATCGTCGCGGTCACCGACCCCATGCAGCTCGGCTTCGCCCGCCAGGCCATGATCGGCGTCCGCTGCACGGGCGACACCACCAAGATCGCCGAGAAACTCGCCGCGCTGGAATCCGTCGACTACGTGGTCCTGACCGCGGGCTCGTTCGACGCCATCGTCGAAGTGGTGTGCGAGGACGACGACCACCTACTCCAGCTGCTCAACACGCAGATCCGCGCTTTACCGGGAGTGATATCCACAGAGACCCTTGTTTACCTGAAACTCGTTAAGCAGCAATACAATTGGGGAACCCGATGACAATCATTTCCGAAACCGAACAGCAGACGACAAGCAACCTCGCCGCGACGGCCAAGCGCCATCTCTGGGGGCACTTCGCCCGCCACGGCGCCGACATCACCCCGCCGATGATCACCCGCGGCGAGGGCGTGCACATCTACGACGACCAGGGCAAGCAGTACATCGACGGGCTCTCGGGCCTGTTCGTGGTGCAGGTGGGCCACGGCCGCAAGGAGCTCGCCGAGGCCGCCGCCAAGCAGGCCGAGCAGCTGGCGTTCTTCCCGCTGTGGTCCTATGCGACACCCACCGCGGTCGAACTGGCCGAGCGCGTGGCCGGCTACGCACCGGGCGATCTGAACCGCGTCTTCTTCACCACCGGCGGCGGCGAGGCCGTCGAGAGCGCCTGGAAGCTGGCCAAGCAGTACTACAAGCTGACCGGCAGGCCCGGCAAGTACAAGGTGATCTCGCGGTCCATCGCCTACCACGGCACGCCGCAGGGAGCGCTGGCCATCACCGGCATCCCGACGTTCAAGGCGCCCTTCGATCCGCCGACCCCCGGTGGTTTCCGGGTGCCCAACACCAATTTCTACCGCGCGCCCGAGCAGTTCAGCACGGACCCCAAGGCGTGGGGACGCTACTGCGCGGACCGCATCGCCGAGGCCATCGAGTTCGAGGGCCCCGACACCGTCGCCGCGGTGTTCCTCGAGCCGGTGCAGAACGCCGGCGGCTGCTTCCCGCCGCCGCCCGGGTACTTCGAGCGGGTCCGCGAGATCTGCGACGAGTACGACGTGCTGCTGGTCTCCGACGAGGTGATCTGCGCGTACGGCCGCATCGGTTCGATGTTCGCGTGCAACGACTTCAACTACGTGCCGGACATCATCACCTCGGCCAAGGGGCTGACCTCCGGGTACTCCCCGCTGGGCGCGATGATCGCCAGCGACCGGCTCTTCGAGCCGTTCAACGACGGCCACACCGTGTTCGGGCACGGCTACACCTTCGGCGGGCACCCGGTGTCCTCGGCGGTCGCGCTGGCCAACCTCGACATCTTCGAGCGGGAAGGCATCAACGCCCACGTCAGGGAGTTGGCGCCGGCCTTCCGCGCGACGCTGGAGAAGCTCTACGACCTGCCGATCGTCGGCGACGTCCGCGGCGAGGGTTTCTTCTACGGCATCGAGCTGGTCAAGGACAAGACCACCAAGGAGACCTTCAACGACGAGGAGTCCGAGCGGCTGCTGCGCGGCTTCCTGACCCCCGCGCTGTGGGAGGCAGGCCTGTACTGCCGCGCCGACGACCGCGGCGACCCAGTCGTGCAGCTGGCTCCCCCGCTGATCAGCGGGCAGAAGGAGTTCGACGCGATCTACGACGTGCTGCACAACGTCCTCGGCGAGGCCAGCCGCCGGATGTAGCTCATCCCCTTCGCCGAAACTGCGTTCCGTGCGACCACATCAGCGAAAACGGCGCGTGGAATACAGTTTCGGCGAGACTGGGTGGTGATGAAACCGCCGATCGCCCCCGTGCGCTGGCAGGCGCCGCCCGTGCGGCCCCTGCCCCCGTTCCCGACCGCCGACGTCACGCTGATCCCGGTGCCGGGCGGCGAGCCCGAGGACGTCGTCACCGACGGCGACGGCCGGTTGTGGGTCGGCGCGCTCGACGGGGGCATCGTGCGGCTGGAACGCGACGGCACGGCGCCGGTCGTGATCGCCAACACCGGGGGCCGTCCGCTGGGTCTGGGTTTCGCGCGCGACGGGCGGCTGCTGATCTGCGACAGCCCGCGCGGGCTGCTGGCGCTGGAGCCGGCCACCGGCCGCATCGAGACCCTGGTGGACTCGATCGCGGGCCGGACGCTGCAGTTCTGCTCCAATGTCACCGAGACACCGGACGGCGCAATCTATTTCACCGAGTCCACGTCGCACTTCACCGTGGGGAACTATGTCGGCGCGATCCTCGAGGCACGCCCGCGGGGCGCCCTGCACCGCCTGGACCCCGACGGCACGGTGACGACCGTCGTCGACGGGCTGTACTTCGCCAACGGCGTGACGCCCACCGCGGACGGCACGGCGTTGGTGGTCGCCGAGACCCAGGGCAGGCGGCTGTCCACGTACTGGCTGAGCGGGCCGCGCGCGGGCGAGTTCACCCCGCTGGTCGAGCATCTGCCCGCGATGCCGGACAACCTGTCGACCGGTGCGGACGGACGGATCTGGTGCGCGATGGTCACGCCGGCCAACCCGGTCGCCGACCGGCTGGCCGCCGGACCGCCGCTGCTGCGCCAGGCGGTGTGGCGGCTGCCCGCGCGGCTGCAGCCCAAGCCGGTCGCCGTCGTGTGGGTGGTGGCGTTCGATCCCGACACCGGCGCGGTCGTGGCCGGCATGCGCACCACTCACCCGGAGTTCAGCATGGTCACCGGCATGGTGGAAAGCGACGGTCGGCTCTGGATGGGCAGCATCGGCGCGCCCTACCTCGGCCGGATCGACATCGCGGCGACCGCGCTGCACACCCCCGAATTCTGATCGGTTCCTGCCAGCCGGCAGCCAATTCCTGCCAGCCGAAATGAACGCGGTGACCTGCTGGTTCTTCAGTGCAGATCACCACGATCGCCACAAGAGAAGAGCAGGACCATGAAGACGTTCACGATCACCACCGCCGCCGCAGCCGCGCTGGCCGCCGCAGTCCTCGGACTGGCCGCGCCCGCCGTAGCCGCTCCCACCGGAGGCAACGCCGCCGACACCATCAGCGCGCTCGAAGCCCAGGGCAACCGCGTCATCGTCACCCGCCAGTCCAGCACCCCGCTCGACCAGGCCTCGGTCGTCTCGATTCATCGCGGCCCCATCATGCGCCAGAGCATCCCCATCCCTGACTCCATCGGCAACGGAAGTCGCTCGGTCAGCAGTCAGACCGTCTACGTCACCATCAAGTAAGCGACGCGTTCCTGCCACGCACCCTCGAGATCCTGCCAACGGAAATGAAAGTCGGGCGTGGCCGGTTGTACCCGGCGGACCGGACGCGCACCACGAAATCCGGTCCGGCACATATGACTTCACACAGTCAGAACCGCGCGACTCGCTCCACGGCTCCGACCCGACTTCAGGGAAGAGCACCCATGAAAACCTTCACCATCGCCATCGCCGCCGCAGCCGCCCTCACCGCGGGCGTGCTCGGGCTGGCCGCCCCCGCACTGGCCGCCCCGTCGGGCGCCGGCAGCGCCGCCGACACCATCAGCGCGCTGGAGGCGCAGGGCAACCGCGTCGTCGTCAACCGGCAGAGCAGCGCTCCGCTCGACGAGGCCTCGGTCGTCTCCGTCACCCGGGGTCCCGATATTCGCCAGTCGGTACCGAACGCCACCTCCAACGGTGACAACAACCGTTCGGTGAGCAATCAGACGGTGTACGTCAACGTGCGCTAGCACGACAGACAGCATGAAGGGGCACCTCCGTACAGAGGTGCCCCTTTGTCATATGCCTCAGACCGCGCGCAGCGGCGGCGGGGGGACTGCGGTCCGCGACTGATAGGACGGATGCCTGCGCATCGCCTCCTCGAGCGCGCGGGCCCGTCGCTGCGCGGCACTGCGGGCCGCGTGCGACTGCAGGTCGATCACCGTGGCGGTATTCGTCATCATCAACGCCCTTCCGCTGAATGCCTTCGATTCCTTCAGCGTGCCCGGCCCACCTGAGCGTCTTCGTCAGTGTTGGCCGTGAACTTGATGAGAGAAATAACCCGACAGACCCGCCGGTAAACACTCAGCTGCGCAGAGTCAGCACGCTGATGTCCGGCCGCGCGCCCACCCGTAGCGGGGGACCCCAGAATCCCGCCCCGCGGGTGACGTAGAGCTGGGTGTCGCGCACCGTCGACAGCCCGGCCAGGGCCGGTTGCGCCAGCTCGACGACGTAGTGGAACGGCCACATCTGGCCGCCGTGCGTGTGGCCCGACAGCTGCAGATCCACCTGCCGCTGCGCGGCCTCGGCCACCTGAACCGGCTGGTGAGCAAGCAGCACGGTCGCTGTCGCAGGATCGACGCCCCGCAGCGCCCGGTCGAAGTCCGGCGGATCCGACCGCGACTCCCCCGCGACGTCGTTGACTCCGGCCAGATCGAACGCCGCCGACCCGCGGCGGATCCGGGTGTTCTCGTTGCGCAGCACGTGCAGGCCCAGCCGTTCGAGTTCACGCAGCCACGACGCGGTGCCGTCGATGAAGTACTCGTGGTTGCCGGTGACGAAGAACGTGCCCTCCCGGGAGACCAGGTCGGCCAGCGGCGCCGCGGCAGGCCCGAGCTGCTCGACGGTGCCGTCGACGAGGTCGCCGACGACGGCCACCAGGTCTGGCTCGGTCTCGTTGATCATCCGCACGATCCGTTCGGTGTGCGCGCGGCCCAGCAGCGGTCCGAGGTGGATGTCGGAGACCACCGCGACGCGGAACCCGTCGAAGGCCGCATCGAGCCGCGGCAATCGCACCGGCACCCGCAGCACGTCGGGCGGCCCGATCGCGGTCGCGACGCCGACGCCGGTGACACCCACCGCGGCGGCACCCGCGGCCACCGCACCGGCGCGGGCGAGGAACTGCCGCCGGTCGAGCACGGGGGCCGGTTCGGCCGGTGTGCGGCGCCGCCGCAGCCAGGCCGCCAGCCGGACCGGCTCGATGACCAGCAGCGCCAGGAACAGATAGACCAGCACGCCGAACCAGACGTAGCCCGGCCAGGCGAACCAGCCGGACTCCTCGACACCGGCAACCCGCGGCAGTACCAGCGTGAGCACCAGCAGCGCGGTCAAGCTCAGCAGCGCCAGCGTGAGGATGCGACGCCAGCGGCCCGGTCCGGTGGTGTCCTTGATCGTCCGGAACCAGACGTAGAACGTCATCAGCCCGAGAATCGAGCCGAGAACGAGGATGAACATGTGCGTCCTTTTCGGGCGGCGCGGGCGGCTCGGGGCGGTCTCCCCAGGGTAGTGACCGCGGCCCGACCGCTACCCCGAGCAGTCACATTCGAAACACTGGTCACACCTGTCACCGCGTGGCTTCCGGGCCGGGCATGTTCGATCGCCTAATCTGCAACATCGATGGCGACCTTGACGAAGATCTCGACACGCGCGTCTGCGCTGGTCACGGCCATGATGCTGGCGCTGGCCCCGGTCGCCGCCGCCCAACCCGCACCGGCGCCGGAGGCCAACACCTGCCCCTACAAGGAATCGACGCCGCCGGCGGTCGACGCGTCCGAGGTCCCTGAGTCGGGCGACCCGCCGGCACCGCTGCCGGTGCCCGCCAAGCCGATGGGCGGCGACGCGCTGTCGGGCTGCGGCGTGATCACCGCGCCGGGCACTCCGCCGCTGCCGACCGATGTGTCCGCCGAAGCCTGGCTGGTGGCCGACCTCGACAGCGGCGAGGTCATCGCCGCACGCGACCCGCACGGCCGTCACCGCCCCGCGAGCATCATCAAGGTGCTCGTCGCGATGCAGGCCATCCGCGACCTGCCTCTGCACAAGGTCGTTGCAGGCACGCAGGACGACGCCAACGCCGAAGGCACCAAGGTCGGCGTCGGCGAAGGCGGGTTCTACTCGATCAACGACCTGCTGCACGGGTTGCTCATGCACTCGGGCAACGACGCCGCGCACGCGCTGGCGATGCAGCTGGGCGGCATGGACACCACGCTGAACAAACTCAACACCCTCGCCAGCAGGCTCGGCGCCCGCGACACCCGCGTCGCGACACCATCAGGGCTGGACGGCCCCGGCATGAGCACGTCGGCCTACGACATCGGCCTGTTCTACCGCTATGCGTGGAACAACCCCGTCTTCGCGAACATCGTTCACACCCAAGAGTTTCCGTTCCCCGGCCGCGGCGACGGCGGCTACCCGATCGAGAACGACAACAAGCTGCTGGCCAACTATCCGGGCGCACTGGGCGGCAAGACGGGTTACACCGACGACGCCGGGCAGACGTTCGTCGGCGCCGCCGACCACGACGGGCGGCGCCTGGTCGCGGTGCTGATGCGCGGCACCCGCCAGCCGATCGCGCCGTGGGAACAGGCCGCACACCTGCTCGACTACGGGTTCGCCACCGCGCCGGGCACCAAGGTGGGCACGCTGATCGAACCCGATCCGTCGCTGGCAGCGCCCAAGGCCGATCCCGCCGCCGCGGCGACAACGAACAAGGCCAGCGCCGCGCTGCCGGACGTCGACGCGATGCCGGTGCGGGTCGGGGTGGGCGTCGTCGGCTCCATCATCGTGTTCAGCCTCATGATGGGGGCGCGGGCGCTCAACCGCAGGCCGCAGCACTAACGGTCACGCCGCCGCGAGAAGCTCAGCGCGCCCAGCGCTCCCGCCGCTGCCGCGACGCCTGCCTGCCACGGGGCCAGACCCGGCCGGGTGATGATGCGGTTGCGGATGACCGCCGGGCCCGGCGCCGGGATCGGCGCTTCGACCATGTTCTCCGATGCGGTGGCAGCCCACGCGGTGGAGAACAGGATCAGCCGCGCGGTGATGTAGGCGAACACCATCAGACCGAGCACCGGCCCGAACGTCGCGCCGGCGGGGCCATTGACGACCGAGCGCAGATAAACGGCGCCGACCATCTTGAAGACCTCGAACGCCACGGCGGCCAGCAGCCCGGCCCGCATACTGCTCCGGAAACCGACCGACTCGCGGGGCAGGCGGGCGATCACCAACGTGAAGAACATCCAGGACACCAGCACCGACACCAGGATGGAGGCCACCCGGAACAACACGCTGAGCAGCTTCGTCTCCTCCAGACCGATCAGCTCGAAGAGGTTCTTCATCACGGATTTGTTGCTCAGCGCGGAGAGCGCCACCGTGACGGCGATGGCCACGAATGCAGAGAGCAGCGCCACCAGGTCGGACAGCTTGGTCTTGAGGAAACCGGGCGTCTCGTCACGGAAGAGGCCCCACATCTGGCTGAGCGCCTCGCGCAGGTTGGCCATCCAGCCCAGGCCCGCCCACGCGGCGGTCAACAGACCGATGACGCCGACCGAGGTGCGCGATGCGATCGCGGAGTCCATCAGTTGGACGAGTTGCTGCCCGAGCTCGCCGCTGACCGACGACCTGACTCTGGTTTCCAGGTCATCGAGCAATTCCGGCTGACCGGCCAGCACGAAGCCGCCGATCGAGAAACCCACCATCAGCAGTGGGAACAACGCGAAGATCGTGAAGTAGGTGATGCCCGCGGCGTAGAAGTCGCCCTTGCTGTCGTTGTAGCGCTGCTGGGCCCGCATCACGTGGTCGAACCAGGGCATCCGGGCCCGCAGCCGGTCGAGGACGCCGGGCTTCTCTTCGGGCGGTGAGCTCTCCGGCGCGGTCATCGGGGCCTCCTCGGGGCTAGCGCGGTGCCAGGAACCCCAGCCGGTCGTATACCCGGCGAAGCGTCCGCCCAGACACCTCGCGCGCCCGCTGCGCGCCGGCCGCCAGCACATTCTCCAGTTCGGCCGGGTCGTCGAGCAACTCGTCGACCCGGGCCTTGATCGGCGTGACGAACTCGACGACCGCGTCGGCGGTCTCCTTCTTCAGGTCGCCGTAGCCGCGGCCGGCGTATCCCTCGACGAGCTTGTCGATGTCGGCCCCGGTGACCGCGGACTGGATGGTGAGCAGATTCGACACCCCGGGTTTGGCCTCGGGGTCGAAGCGGATCTCGCGCTCGCTGTCGGTGACCGCGGACCGGATCTTCTTGGCGGTGCGCGCCGGATCGTCGAGCAGGCTGATCAGCCCGGCGTCGGTGGCCGCCGACTTGCTCATCTTGGCCGTCGGGTCGGCGAGGTCGTAGATCTTGGCGGTCGCCTTGGGGATCATCGGTTCGGGGATGACGAAGGTGTCGGGGAACCGGGCGTTGAACCGCTGCGCGACGTCGCGGGCGAGTTCGAGGTGCTGGCGCTGGTCCTCGCCGACGGGCACCAGCTCGGTGTCGTAGAGCAGCACGTCGGCGGCCATCAGGATCGGATAGGTGAAGAGGCCCACCGTCTGCGCGTCGGCGCCGTGCTTGGCCGACTTGTCCTTGAACTGCGTCATCCGCGACGCCTGCCCGAATCCGGTGAAACACCCCAGCACCCAAGCCAATTCGGAATGCTCGGGCACATGGCTCTGGACGAACACGGTCGCCCGGGCGGGGTCGACCCCCAGGGCGAGGTACTGCGCGGCGGTGGCCAGCGTGCGCCGCCGCAGCGTCGCGGGATCCTGCGCCAGCGTGATGGCGTGCAGATCCACCACGCAGAAGTACGCGTCGTGACCGTCCTGCAGGCCCACCCACTGCGCCACCGCGCCCAGCGCGTTGCCCAGATGCAGAGAGTCGGAGGTGGGTTGCGCGCCGGAGAAGACGACGGGCTTGGCTGCGGTACTCATGGTGAGGACCAGTTTTTCATGGGGGCCCGCTGTTTCCGTCGGCGGCCATCCGACGCAGTGCGCTCAGGAACACACGCCGCTCCTCGGCGCCGAGCAGGCCGAGCCAGCGCTCCTCGCCGCGCTGGATCTGCGCCTGCGCCGCATCCTTGACGCGCCGCCCCCGCTCGGTGATGCGCAGCAACCGCGCACGTCGGTCCTCCGGGTCGGGCACGCGTTCGATGTGGCCGCTGTGCTGAAGGTCGTCGAGGGTCCGGATGATGCGGGTCTTGTCGGCGTTGATGGACTCGGCCAACGCGGCCTGGGTGCGCACCTCGCCCCTGTCGAGCGCGCAGAGCACGACGTAGCCCCACATCGTCAGGCCGTGCGCGGCCAGCACCGGCTCCTCGGCGGCGATCAACCCCCGCATGAGCGGCGCCAGGAGCGCGGCCAGGTCGGCGCGGCGAGGTGAGGAACCCACCCGAGGAGCGTAAGCGTTGCGATATCGTATGCGCGCGCATATCATATGCGTATGCCTACTTTTTCTCCTCAGCACCGCACCGCCGTCGACGCCTCGATCGAGGTCGTCGCCGGCGTCCGCAGCACCGACCTCGACCGGACCACCCCGTGCGCCGGATGGACGCTGGCCGATCTGCTCGCCCACATGACCGCGCAACACCGCGGGTTCGCCGCCGCCGCACGCGGCCACGGGGCCGACGCCGACGTGTGGCGCCCCGAACCGCTGGCCGAGGCGATCGCCGCCGATCCGGTGGGCACCTACACCGCGGCGGCCCGCGACGTCCTCGCGGCGTTCGCAACCCCCGGCGCGGACGAGGCGCTGTTCGCGCTGCCGGAGTTCGGCCCCGACGTCACCGTCGCCGGCGAGACGGCGATGGGGTTCCACTTCGTCGACTACGTGGTGCACGGCTGGGACGTCGCCGCGTCGCTGGGCAGGGCGTTCACGCTGCCCGACGACGTCATCGCCGCCGTCACGCCGCTGACGCTGGCTGTTCCCGACGGCGACTTCCGCGACGCCGACCCCTCCCCGTTCGCGCGGGCGCTGCCGCCCGCCGACGGCGACGGGTTGGCCCGGTTGCTGCGCCACCTCGGACGCTCCCCGGACTGGAGCCCCGCCCCCCGGTAGTCTTCGCGCGCATGCGGGGGTTGATCGTCATGGTGGTCACGGTGGTGATCGCGGCGCTTCTCGGCACCGGGTCCGCACACGCCCAGCTCGGCCGCGCGGTCGTCATCGTCTCCGGCGGTGACGCGGTCAGCCCGTTCACCACCCCCGACGACGCGTGCCGGTCCGGTCTGGCCGCCGGAAACACCGACACCGCGCTGCGGGAGAACCTGCTCGCCGCAGGCCACACCGTCTACACCTCCCCGGCGATGGCGGGCCGCGGCCCGGTGATCGATCAGAGCGGGTTCGGGGCATTCGGCGACTGCCCGATCACCCTGCCCGACACCATGACCGTCGACTCGACGGCATCGATCGACCTGGCCGGCGAGCATCTCGCCCGGTTCCTCACCCATCTGCACGACACGCGCGGTGTGAACGTCGTCGACGTCGTCGGCCACTCGATGGGCGGGCTGTACTCACGGGCGGCGTTCCGGGTGCTGCAGAGCCTCGGCTCGCCGATCCGCATCCGCTCGCTGACCACGCTGGGCACGCCGTGGGAGGGATCGTTCCTGTCCGACTACGCCAACGGCATCACGACGCTGGCCGACTGCGCCGGCGACGCCTACTGCGAGAAGGCGTCCCTGGCGATGGCCGAGGAGGTGACGCGGCTGCAGGCCGGGTCGGGTCGCGAGGTCAACCAGGGCTACCTGATGGGTCCGCAGGGATGGAACGAGTTTCAGGCCGGCGTCCTCGATGGGATTCCCGTCGTCGTCGTCGGCGGGGCCCGGTTCGCCCGCCCGGCACCGGTCGATCCGATGGTCTGGCCCAACGACGGCATCGTGTCGAATCGCAGCGCGCTGGCCACCGACATCAGCGACCGCGTCCTGCCGCACCGGCGCTGCGTGTCCTTCGATGACACCCACAGCATCTTCGTCGCCGACTCGGTGGGTCTGCCATGGGAGACCGGGCTGACGTGGGATCCGCGGGTGTTCGACGTGGTGCGCTCGGCGATCGACGGCGCCGACGGGCCGCTGCCCACTCGGCAAGGTTGCTGAGCGGTTTGGGCGTGGTTATCGACGCTGGGCGACGACAAACACGCCGAAATCACGCGTAGGTGACGGTCACGGGGCAGTGATCGGACCAGCGCAGCGCGTACGCCGCAGGGCGCTCGGTCTGCACCGCCGCCACCCGGGCAGCCAGCGCCGGAGTGGCGAGCTGATAGTCGATGCGCCATCCCGCGTCGTTGTCGAACGCCTTGCCGCGCCACGACCACCACGCATACGGTCCCGCCACCCCGGGGTGCGCGGCCCGCACGACGTCGACCCAGCCGGTGGCCAGCAGCTCGGTCAGCCACCGGCGTTCCTCGGGCAGGAAGCCCGCCTTCTTGACGTTGCCCTTCCAGTTCTTGATGTCGTTCTCGGTGTGGGCGATGTTCCAGTCGCCACCGAGCACCACGTCGCGGCCCGCACCCAGCAGGGCAGCCATCCGATCGGCCACCGCGGCCATGAACCGCTCCTTCTCGCGCTGCCGCTCGGGGTCGGCCTCCCCGGTCGGGAAGTACACACTGCCCACCGTCACCCCGGCCGTGTCGACCTCGATGTAGCGTCCGTGGCAAGCGAATTCGTCTGCACCGCAGCCGATCCGGACGTCGTCGTGCGGCGTGCGGGACAGCACCGCGACGCCATTGCGGCCCTTGACGTGCGGCGCGGCCGACGCGAGGTGCCAGCCCTCGGCGAGCACCGGGGCCAGCGCGTCGGCCAGCTGCTCGTCGTCGGCGCGGGTCTCCTGCAGGCACACCACGTCCCCGGTGGTCTGCGAGAACCACGGAAGCAGGCCGCGGTTGTCCTCGGAGCGCTGCTTGACCGCCGCGCGGATGCCGTTGACGTTGACGGTGCTGACCGTGATGGGACGCGTCACGGCCGTCGACCCTAGCGGCCGTTCTTGCGGTACCGCCGGTATCACCTTAATGTCGGGCGCTATGAGGCAACGCGAACCGATCCACCTGGGCTCCGGGGAGCCGGTGCTGCTGCTGCACCCGTTCATGATGTCGCAGAACGTGTGGAAGAACGTCGCGCCCGCACTCGCCGAGACCGGCCGCTACGAGGTGTTCGCCCCCACAATGGCGGGCCACAACGGCGGCCGCAAGAACCGGTCCTGGCTGCTCGACACTGCCACGCTGGCCGACGACGTCGAGCGCTGGCTCGACGAGATCGGCTGGGACACCGCCCACATCGTCGGCAACTCGCTCGGCGGCTGGGTGGCCTTCGAACTCGAGCGCCGCAACCGGGCGCGGTCCTTGATGGGTATCGCGCCTGCCGGGGGCTGGCACCGCTGGACACCGGCCAAGTACGAGATCGTGTTCAAGTTCGTGATGGGCTTCCCGGTGTGGCTGACCGCGAAGGCGCTCGGCCCGCGCGCGGCGCGGCTGCCCGGCGCCCGCGCGGCGGCGAGCGTCCCGTGCAGCGCCGCCCGCGACGGCATCAGCGACGAGGACATGCTCGACATCATCGACGACGTCACCCACTGCCCCGCCTACTACCAGCTGCTGGTCAAGGCGCTGCTGATGCCGGGGCTGATGGAGCTCGCCGACACCGGCATCCCGACCTCGCTGGTGGTCTGCGAAAAGGACCGGGTGCTACCGCACCCGCGATTCACCAACCACTTCCGCAAGCACCTGCCCCGTGATGTCCAGTTCACCGAACTCGACGGCGTCGGGCACATCCCGATGTTCGAGGCGCCGGAGCGGATCGCCGGAGTGATCCGCGACTTCCTCGACGAGCAGACGGGCTCGCAGCGCGCCATCGGCTGAACCCGGTGGCACCCGGTCGCCCGGGTGCGTTATTCTTCGAAACGGTTCTGAGTGCCAGCGCACAGCCCCGGCTTGCTGGCCGGCAACCCTCCAACCGCGGTGGGGTGCCCCGGGTGACGACCAGGTTGAGTAGCCGATTCCGGCTATAAGGCAAGCGCGGGTCCGCCGTGAAACGGGCCCCCCGTTCATGGAGGAGACATCGAATGAGCCTCGACAACGACTTCGGCGACCCCACAAGTCGCTGGGCGTTCGAGACCAAGCAGGTGCACGCGGGCCAGACGCCCGACGCGGCGACCGGCGCACGCGCCCTGCCGATCTACCAGACCACCAGCTACGCGTTCCGGGACACCGACCACGCCGCAGCGCTGTTCGGCCTGGCCGAGCCGGGCAACATCTACACCCGCATCATGAACCCGACGCAGGACGTCGTCGAGCAGCGCATCG
Source organism: Mycolicibacterium psychrotolerans (assembly GCF_010729305.1). Lineage (NCBI taxonomy): Bacteria > Bacillati > Actinomycetota > Actinomycetes > Mycobacteriales > Mycobacteriaceae > Mycobacterium > Mycolicibacterium psychrotolerans. The sequence continues at coordinate 5,357,566 of NZ_AP022574.1, forward strand.
CAGCGCTCGAGGGCGGCGTCGCGGCGCTGCTGCTGGCCTCCGGCCAGGCCGCCGAGACAATCGCCATCCTCAACCTCGCCAACAGTGGCGACCACATCGTGTCCAGTCCGCGGCTGTACGGCGGCACCTACAACCTGTTCCACTACACGCTGCCCAAGCTCGGCATCGAGGTCGGCTTCGTGGCGAACCCCGACGACCCGGAGTCGTGGCGGGCGGCGGTTCGGCCGAACACCAAGGCGTTCTTCGCCGAAACGATCTCCAACCCCCAGATCGACGTGCTCGACATCCCCGCGGTGTCCGCGGTGGCGCATGACAACGGGGTCCCGCTCATCGTCGACAACACGATCGCCACGCCCTACCTGATCCAGCCGATCAGCCACGGCGCCGACATCGTCGTGCACTCGGCCACCAAGTACCTCGGCGGGCACGGCACCACGATCGCCGGCGTGATCGTCGACAGCGGCACGTTCGACTGGACCAACGGGCGCTTCCCCGGCTTCACCGAGCCGGATCCCAGCTACCACGGGGTGGTGTTCGCCGAACTCGGCCCGCCCGCCTACGCGCTCAAGGCGCGCGTGCAGTTGCTGCGCGACCTCGGGTCGGCGGCGTCGCCGTTCAACGCGTTCCTGATCGCCCAGGGCCTGGAGACGCTGAGCCTTCGCGTCGAGCGGCACGTGGCCAACGCCCAGAAGGTGGCCGAGTACCTTGCCGGCCACGAGGACGTCATCTCGGTGAACTACGCGGGGCTGCCCAGCTCGCCGTGGTACGAGATCGGGAAGAAGCTGGCGCCCAAGGGAACCGGTGCGGTGCTGGCGTTCGAACTGGCCGGCGGCGTCGCTGCGGGCAAAGCGTTCGTCGACGCGCTGACGCTGCACAGCCACGTCGCCAACATCGGTGACGTGCGCTCGCTGGTGATCCACCCGGCGTCCACGACGCACCAGCAGCTCTCCCCCGAAGAGCAGCTCGCCAGCGGCGTGACGCCCGGGCTGGTGCGGCTCGCGGTCGGCATCGAGGGCATCGACGACATCCTCGCCGACCTCGAGCAGGGCTTCGCGGCCGCCGAGCGCGTCGGCGCCACCGCTGATCCGCAGGTTCTCGAGGTTCAGACGTGACCATCGTGGATGTGGCGAACGAACGCGTGGCGCTGCCGCCCGAAGGCGAGGTCGGCATCGTCGACATCGGACCGCTGACGCTCGAGAACGGCGCCGTCCTCGACGACGTCTCGATCGCGTTCCAGCGGTGGGGTGAGTTGTCGCCCAATCGGGACAACGTCGTGGTGGTCCTGCACGCGCTGACCGGCGATTCGCACATCACCGGACCCGCCGGACCCGGTCATCCGACGCCGGGCTGGTGGGACGGGGTGGCCGGTCCCGGCGCCCCGATCGACACCGACCGGTGGTGCGCGATCTCGACCAACGTGCTGGGCGGATGCCGCGGCTCGACGGGCCCGAGCAGCATCGCTCCCGACGGAAAGGCTTGGGGCTCAAGGTTTCCCGCGACCACCGTGCGCGACCAGGTGGCTGCCGACGTGGCGGTGCTCGAGCGGCTGGGCATCACCGAGGTGGCCGCCGTCATCGGCGGCTCGATGGGCGGTGCGCGGGCGCTCGAGTGGATCGTCACCCGCCCCGACGCCGTGCGTGCCGCCCTGGTGCTCGCGGTCGGCGCGCGGGCCACGGCCGATCAGATCGGCACGCAGAGCACCCAGGTCGCGGCGATCACCTCCGACCCGGACTGGTGCGGCGGCGACTATCACGACACCGGGCGCTCCCCCGATGCCGGGATGGAGATCGCGCGCCGGTTCGCACATCTCACCTACCGCGGAGAGACCGAACTCGACGAGCGGTTCGGCAATGCGGCGCAGCCCGGCGAGGATCCGACCACCGGCGGCCGGTACTCGGTGCAGAGCTACCTGGAGTACCAGGGCCGGAAGTTGGTGGCGCGCTTCGACGCCGGCACCTACGTCGCCCTGACCGATGCACTGTCCAGCCACGACGTCGGGCGAGGCCGCGGCGGGATCGAGGCGGCGCTGCGCGGCTGCCCGGTGCCCACGATCGTCGGCGGCATCACCTCCGACCGGCTGTATCCGCTTCGGCTGCAAGAGGAGTTGGCCGATCTGCTGCCGGGCTGTGACGGACTGGACGTAGTCGACTCGATCTACGGGCACGACGGGTTCCTGGTGGAGACCGACGCGGTGGGCAAGCTGATCCGCCGCACGCTGGAGCTGGCCGCGCGGTGAGCGGTTCGGCCGAACAGCGTTCGCTGTCCTTCGGCGCGGAGGCCGCCGCCTACGAACGCGGCCGCCCGTCGTATCCGCCGGAGGCGATCGACTGGCTGCTGCCCCCCGGTGCGCATACGGTGCTCGACCTGGGCGCCGGCACGGGCAAGCTGACCACGCGGCTCGTGGAGCGTGGCCTCGATGTCGTTGCCGTGGATCCGATTCCGGAGATGCTCGAACTACTGAGCGGCTCGCTTCCCGACACGCCTGCGCTGCTGGGCACCGCCGAGGACATCCCGCTGGCCGACGACAGTGTGGACGCGGTGCTGGTCGCGCAGGCATGGCACTGGTTCGATCCCGAGCGTGCGCTCAAGGAAGTGGCGCGCGTACTGCGGCCCGGCGGCCGGCTGGGCCTGGTGTGGAACAACCGCGACGAACGCCTGGGCTGGGTCAAGGATCTCGGCCGGATCATCGGTCACGAGGTGGACCCGTTCAGTCAGACCGTGGAACTGCCCGCACCGTTCGGCGATGTCGCACGCCACCAGGTCGAGTGGACCAGTTACCTGACGCCCCAGGCACTCATCGATCTGGTCGCCTCCCGCAGCTACTGCATCACCTCCCCCGAGCAGGTGCGTACCCGCACGCTCGACCGGGTGCGCGAGCTGCTCACCACCCACCCCGCGCTCGCGAACAGCACGGGCCTGGCGCTGCCGTATGTGACGGTGTGCGTGCGCGCCACGCTGAGCTGAGCCGAAAAGCGGCGGCCGTCAGGCGGCTTTCGTCCGCTCCCGGATCGCGGTGCGCAGGCCTCGCTTCGGGGTGCCGGGGCTGCGCTCGATGCGGCGGAAGCGTCGCTCGGAGTGCGTCTCGGGCGCATCGTCGCTGTCGGCCTTCAGGTACTTGTCCGGCAGCGCGAGCTTGAGGATGGTCCAGAACGACTGCCAGTACTGCCGTAGGAGCGGCCCGGTGGTGTAGGGCAGGTCGTACTTCTCGCACAGTTCACGCACCCGGACGCTGATCTCGGCGTAGCGGTTGCTGGGCAGGTCGGGGAACAGGTGGTGCTCGATCTGGTAGCACAGGTTGCCGCTCATGAAGGCCATGATCGGTCCGGCGTGAAAGTTGGCCGATCCGAGCATCTGTCGCAGATACCACTCGCCGCGCGTCTCGTTCTCGAACTCCTCGGCCGTGAACTTCTCCGCACCGTCCGGGAAGTGCCCGCAGAAGATCACCATGTACGCCCAGTAATTGCGGATCAGATTGGCCACCGCGTTGCACTTGAGCGTGTGCTTCCAGTTGGTTCCGGTCAGCGCGGGAAAGACGATGTAGTCCTTGCCGACCTGCTTGCCGACCTTACGACCGATGATCTTGAGGTCCCGGCGCACCTCGCCCATCGACTTCTCACCCTTGCGGTACTTCGTCACCTCGACACCGTGCAGGGCGACACCCCACTCGAACAGCGTGCCCAGCATCAGGTTGTAGACCGGGTTGCCGATCATCCACCGTTCCCAGCGCTGGTCACGGGTGAGCCGCATGATGCCGTAGCCGATGTCGTCGTCCAGACCGACGACGTTCGTGTACTTGTGATGGATGAAATTGTGGGACTTCTTCCAGTGGACCGACGGTGACGTGGTGTCCCACTCCCATTCGGTCGAGTGGATCTCCGGATCGTTCATCCAGTCCCACTGGCCGTGAGTGATGTTGTGGCCGAGTTCCATGTTCTCGATGATCTTCGCCGTCGCCAGCATCGCCGTCCCGGCCACCCGGGCGATCCGGCTGCTACTCGCGAACAGCGCGATGCGGCCGCCCGCCGCCAGGCCCCGCTGCAGCTGGATGGTGCGCCGGATGTAGCGGGCGTCGCGTTCGCCGCGGGACTCCTCGATGTCCGCGCGGATCTGGTCCAGTTCGGCCGTCAACTGCTCGATGTCGTCGTCGGTCAGGTGCGCATAGACCTTGATGTCGGTGATCGCCATGGAAGTCTCCTCAGATCTTGATGGTGCAGTCGCCGGATGCGGTGGACACGCAGGTCTGGATGCGGTCCCCCGCACCGTGTTCCTGCCCGGAGCGGATGTCCCGGACGTGCCCCTCCTCGAGCGGGAGCACGCAGGTCTGGCAGATGCCCATCCGGCAGCCGAACGGCATCTGGATTCCGGCGTCCTCGCCGGCTTGCAGGATCGTGGTGGCGCCGTCGATCTCGGCGGACGTGTCCGAGATGCCGAAATACACGGTGCCGCCCTCGCCGCCCTTGTCGGTGGCGGCGATGGTGAAGCGCTCCATGTGCAGCTGATCAGCCAGATCGTTTTCTTCCCAGACCTTTTCGGCCGCATCCAGCATCGCCGAGGGACCGCACGCCCACGCCGAGCGGTCCCGCCAGTCCCCGACGATCTGGTCGAGGTCGTCGAGCTCGACCTTGCCGTCGCGCTGCGTCAGCTGCAGATGCAGGCGATACCCGCGCTGCTGATGTTCCAGTTCCCGCAGTTCGTCGTGGAAGATGACCGACTCGGCGGACGGCGCGGAGTGCACGTGCACGATGTCGGGTTGCTGATCTCGGGCGCGTAGGGAACGCAGCATCGCCATGATCGGCGTGATGCCGCTTCCCGCGGTGATGAAGAGCAATGACTCCGGTGGCGGATCGGGCAGCGTGAACTCCCCCTGCGGGGCGGCCAGCCGGATGATCGTGCCCGGTTGAACGCCGTCGACCAGGTGGGTCGACAGGAATCCCTCCGGGGTCGCCTTGACGGTGATCGAGATCTCGCCCTCGGCCTGCTCGGGGACCGAGGTGAGCGAATACGACCGCCAGTGCCAGCGACCGTCGACCCGCAGACCGATGCCGACGTACTGGCCGGGCCGGTAGTCCCGGGCGAAGCCCCAACCGGGGCGGATGATCACCGTCGCGGAGTCCTCGGTCTCCGTTCGGACCTCGACGATCTCTCCGCGCAGCTCCCGCGCCGACCAGAGCGGGTTGAGCAGGGACAAGTAGTCGTCGGGCAGTAGCGGCGTCGTCGCGCGGGCAGCCAGCCCGCGCACCATGTTGACCCAGCTTCCCGTCGGCGCCTCGACGTCACGCGCGGGCGCCTTGCTCCAGCGCGTCACCGTCTTCACCAGTCCGGCCATGACTCTCCCCAGATCGCATCGCGAACCCGTCGCTGTGACTGCAGTCACAGCAACGATGACGGACGGGGAGTATCCCTACCTGCCGGTAACGAAACATCTGTTCACCCAACGCGCGAGCGCCGCCTCCACACCCGGGTGCGTGGGATCGTCGGTCGCCCAGGCGACGTAGCCGTCCGGCCGGATCAGCATCGCCGCGGGTCCGCCGGGGATGCCGGCCCGCACCACATCGACCGAGCCGACGGCCGGGTCTGCCTCCGCGATGAGCAGCGAACGGGCACTGTGCAGCAGCTCGGCGACACGGCGACCGTCGTCGAGCTGCAGGTCGGGCACCAGGTGCCCCGACAGGGGATGCTGGTCGCCGACGTCGTAACGCACGTCGGAGCCCGCGAGCAGCCCGGCCATGTGGCGGGCCACGTCGGGCAGCGTCAGCAACTCGGCGAAAAGCTCGCGCAGCGAACCGATCTCGGGCCCGGGTGAGAACAGCGCGGTCTGCGCCATCGTCTGCATCATCACCCGCCGACCGACCGGGTACCGCTCGGTCTGGTAGGTGTCCAGCAGACCGGGCGGGGCGCCGCCGCGCACCGTCGCCGCCAGTTTCCAGCCGAGGTTCATCGCGTCCTGCAGACCCAGATTGAGTCCGGGGCCGCCCATCGCCGAATGCACGTGGGCGGCGTCCCCGAGGAGGAGCACATGCCCGCACCGGTAGCGCTCGGCCTGGCGCGTGTTCTGCCCCGCGATGCGCCGCAGCGCGGGCGGGCCGTCGCCGCGCGGCGCCCCGATCGGGACGTCGACCCCCAGCACCCGGCGCGCGCTGCGACGCAACTCCGACAGCGTCAGCGGCTCGGCGTCGTCGACATCGTCTTCGGGACCGAACTCGATGGTGCCGAGCATCGGGTTGCCCTGACCGAGGTCGGCGAAGATGATGCCACCGTGATCGAGCCGGGTGTGCCCGAACGGCAGCCTGCCGTAGCCGGGCACCTCCAATCCGCCGTCGGCGGTGCGTAATTCGTCGGGGACGGCGACGTGCGCCAGCCGCGAGACGGTGTCGGAGGTGTGCCCGGGAAACGGGATGCCCACCAGCTTGCGCACGGTGCTGCGGCCGCCGTCCGCGCCGACGAGGTAGCGCGCGTCCAGCGTGACGCCGCCCTGCGGGCCGGCCACCGTCACGCGGACACCGTCGGGTCCGTCCGCCAGATCCTCCACTCCGTGACCCCAGCGAACCTCGACACCGAGTTCTGCGGACCGCTCGAGCAGCAGGCGCACCAGCGTCGGCTGGGCGATCATCATCGCGTACATCGGGTTGTCGGCCAGGCCGGCCAAAGGCATGTGCATGCCCGAGAACATCCACGTGAGAAGGGGTTCCGGTGCAGAGGCGGCGCCGCTGAAGCGACGGTAGAGCCCGCGCATTTCGAGCTGGCGCACCACCTGGCCGACCAGACCGTTGGCCTTCGGCTCGGCACTGGGCCCCGGCAGACGGTCCAGGACGACGGGCTGCACGCCCGCCAGCGCCAGCTCGCACGCCAGCATCAGTCCGTTGGGGCCCGCTCCGGCGATCACGACGTCGACGTCAGGCATCGGCGCGCTCCTCGGGCAGACCCGCACGGACGGCGGCGAACCCGCGTCGCAGCAGATCGACGAACGGCACCGGCGGGTCGGCGCCGACGTAGGCGTCCATCGCCGCATCGCTGACCGCGCGGATGACGCCTGCGACGAGGCGGGGATACATGTCGCGTATCGGATCGGCACCCACCCGGTCGGCGATCGCGGCGACCCAGTCGTCGAAGAGTTGCGCGGACATCGCCTGCCGGGACTCCGGCGCCGCCATCACGTCCATGATCGCGGCGCGCTGAGCCGCCGTCGGCACCACATCACCGGCACCCTCGGCCTCCAGCGGTGCGACGACCGCGGTCTCGATCGCCGACCACAGTGGCTCGGCGACCGGGCTGTCTCGGAACATGTTCAGCGCGAGACGCATTCGTTCGGTCTGCCGGTAGGCGACGGCCTCGAACTTGTTGGTGAAGTAGTTGTTGAACGTCCGCAGGGAGACGCCCGCCCTCGCGGCGATGTCCTCGCGGGTGACAGCGTGCAGGCCGCGCTCGAAGGCGAGTTCGAGCGCGGCGTCGCTGAGCGCCCGGCGGGTGTCGAGCTTCTTGCGTTCGCGAAGTCCGGTCATGGACGCCACCGTACGCCGAAACTTGCCCACTGGGCAAGATTGCACACCAGGCAACGTTCGCGTCGACCGCGTAGAAGTGCCGTCGGCGGGCAACACCGGCGGTCGTGACCACATACGCGGAGACCGCCGTACCCGGCTGGCTGGCGGCCGGCGGATGGGGCCTGTTCGCCGGTGCGGCGCTGGTGGTGGGCGCCGCCATCGCCTGGACCGTGCGGGTGCCCGCGCGCGTGGGGTGCCCGCGCGCGTGGTGGCCAGCGTCATGGCGTTCGGCGCCGGGGTACTGATCTCGGCGCTGGCCTTCGACCTCATGGACGAGGCCGAGCGAATCGGCGGACTGCTGCCCACCGCATGCGGTTTCGTCGGCGGTGCCCTGGCCTACGTACTCGCCAACACAGTGCTCTCCCGCCACGGCGCACGACACCGCAAGCGCTCCCACGACCGGCAGCCGAGCGAGGAGCAGGCAGGCGGCAGCGGTGCCGCGATCGCCATCGGAGCGCTGCTCGACGGCATCCCGGAGTCGGTGGTGCTCGGCATCTCACTGATCGGCGGTCAGGGCGTCGGCCTGCCCGTCCTCGCGGCGGTGTTCATCTCGAACCTGCCCGAGGGACTGTCCAGCGCCGCCGGCATGAAGCAGGCCGGCCGCAGTGCGCGCTACGTGTTCGGCGTCTGGACCGGGATCGCCGTCATCAGCGGCGCCTCGGCGATGCTCGGTTACCTGCTGCTGGCGGGCGCCGCACCGTCGCTCATCGCGGTGATCACCGCGGTCGCGGCGGGCGCCATCCTGGCGATGATCGCCGACACGATGGTGCCCGAGGCGTTCGAGGAGACACACATCTTCACCGGGCTCATCACGACGGTGGGATTCTTGATCGCCTTCGCGATCGAGCGGATCGGTTAGCTGGTGCCCAGCGGGTCGATCGTCCACGCGATGTAGAGCATCGCCGCGCTGACCGACGCGGTCGTCGCGACGTCGACGACCCTGCTGCGCACCGCCAGCAGACCCACGCGATCCTCGGGCAACGCCAGCCGCAGCGCCGAGGCGACGCCGACTCCGATGGCCATCACCAGTGCGCCGCGGCGCCAGTAGCCGGCGGCGACCAGCAAAAACGCCGCCACCAGACAGAGACCGACGGCCAGGATCGGCCACTGCCCGGCGAACACCCTGCGCGCGAACCTCACGACGCGGCGGCGGCCTCGGCGCGCTCGACGACGTTGGTGAGCAGGAACGCCCGCGTCAGCGGACCCACCCCACCCGGGTTGGGCGACACGTGGCCGGCCACCTCCCACACATCCGGGTGCACGTCGCCGACCAGCTTGCCCGCGTCGTCGCGGCTGACCCCGACGTCGACCACCGCGGCACCGGGCCGCACCATCTCCGCGGTCACCATGTGCGGCACGCCCGCCGCGGCGATGACGATGTCGGCCTCCCTGGTGATCTGCGGCAGGTGCCGGGTTGCGGTGTGGCACAGCGTGACCGTGGCGTTCTCCGATCGCCGGGTGAGCAGCAGACCGAGGGGGCGGCCGACGGTGACACCGCGCCCGATCACGACGACGTGCGCGCCGGCGATCTCCACCTGATAGCGCCGCAGCAGATGCACGATGCCGCGCGGGGTGCAGGGCAGCGGTGCCGGCTCGTTGAGCACCAGCCGGCCCAGGTTCATCGGGTGCAGACCGTCGGCGTCCTTGCCGGGGTCGACGCTCTCGAGTGCCGCGTTCTCGTTGAGGTGCTTGGGCAGCGGGAGCTGCACGATGTAACCGGTGCAGTCCGGGTTGGCGTTGAGTTCGTCGAGCGTGTCGAGCAGCTCGGCCTGGCTGATGTCGGCAGGCAGGTCGCGGCGGATCGAGTTGATGCCGACCTTCGCGCAGTCCGCGTGCTTACCGCGCACGTAGGCCTGCGATCCGGGGTCGTCGCCGACGAGCACGGTGCCGAGCCCCGGCGTGCGCCCGGCCTCGGTCAACGCGGCGACGCGCGTGGTCAGGTCGACGAAGATCTCGTCGCGCGTGGCCTTACCGTCCAAAGTGATCGCACCCACGGCGAACATTGTGACAGGCTCACCGACATGACAGCTGTCCGCGATGTGTTCAGTCCCGCCGCGCTCGGTCCGATCACGCTGCGCAACCGCGTCATCAAGGCGGCGACGTTCGAGGCGTCGACGCCGAACGCTCTGGTCACCGACGACCTGATCACCTATCACCGGCTTCCTGCGGCGGGCGGCGTCGGCATGACCACCGTGGCCTACCTCGCGGTGGCGCCGGGCGGGCGGACCGAGGGCAACCAGATCTACTGGCGGCCCGAGGCAATGGCGGGGCTGCGCCGGCTCACCGACGCCATCCACGCCGAGGGCGCCAAGATCAGCGCGCAGATCGGCCACGCCGGGCCGGTGGCCAATGCCCGGTCGAACAGGGCCACCGCCTATGCGCCGGTGCGGTTCTTCAATCCTCTGTCGATGCGGTTCGCCAGGCGTGCCACCCGCGACGACATCCTCGACATCACCGAGGCGCACGCCCAGGCCGCGCGGATGGCCATCGAGGCCGGCTTCGATGCGGTCGAGGTGCATCTGGGCCACAACTACTTCGCCAGCTCGTTCCTGTCTCCGCTCATCAACCGGCGCGACGACGAGTTCGGCGGCTCGCTGGCCAACCGGGCCAAGGTCGCGCGCGGCACGGTGCTCGCGGTGCGCCGGGCGGTGGAGAAGGCGGGCTCGCCGATCGCGGTGACGGCCAAGCTCAACATGAGCGACGGCGTGCGCGGCGGCATCTCCACCGACGAGGCGCTGCAGACCGCGAAGTGGCTCGAGGAAGACGGCGGGCTGGACGCCATCGAGTTGACCGCGGGCAGTTCCCTGGTCAACCCGATGTATCTGTTCCGGGGGGACGCGCCGATCAAGCAGTTCGCCGGCGCGTTCAAACCGCCGCTGCGCTGGGGCATCCGGATGACGGGGACGAAGTTCCTGCGCGAGTACCCCTACCGCGAGGCCTACCTGCTGCGCGATGCCCGGCTTTTCCGCGCCGAACTGTCGCTACCGCTCATCCTGCTGGGTGGCATCACCAACCGCGAGACCATGGACCTGGCCATGGCCGAGGGTTTCGACTTCGTCGCGATGGGACGGGCGCTGCTCGCCGAGCCGGACCTGCTCCACCGCATCCAGGCCGACAGCAGTGTGAAGTCGCTGTGCACGCACTGCAATCAGTGCATGGCCACCATCTACAGCCACACCCACTGCGTCGTGACGGGCTCGCCGTCGGTGGTCAGCTCGGGCGGATGAGCGCCCGGGCGCAATCCTCGACGATCGCGTCCGCGCCGGCCGGGATGGCCTGCCCGGCGCGCAGGTGACGGCGCACGATCGCGTACGGCACGTCGATCACCGCGGCGCTGACCCGCCCCGCGTCGTCGGGGATGTCCCCTAGTGCTTTCTTCAGCCTGCGCTGCAAGCGTTTCCGGCGGCCCGTGAGCTGTTCGGGCCAGTCACCGATGCCGAGTTCGTCCGGGCCGGCCAGCAGCACCTGCGACTCGACGGGATGCGCCCGACACCACGCCACGATGCTCAGTGCGCCGGACACGCAGCGTTGCTGAGGATCGTCCTCGGCGACCAGAGCCTCGATCAGCTCCTCCTGGAAGCGCTCCTCGGTGCGCACCCAGAGCTCTCCGCACAGCGCCGCCCGCGTCGGGAACCGGTGGTACACCGAGCCACTCGGCGCGCCGGTGCTCCGGGCGACCGCCGACATCGTGACCGCAGCCGGGCCGTCCGCGGCCAACAGGTCCGCCGCGGCGTCGAGCAGAGCGTCGACGGTGTATCGGGCGGGCCGGGGCATTGCTCCACCCTAAAATAGAGGTTACTCTCTAATAAAGAAGGAGTAGCCATGGCCACCGCAACAGACGTCGCCCAGAGCTTGTACACCGCCCTCGCCGACCACGACGTAGACGCACTATTCGCCTTGCTCACAGACGATTTCGAGGCAACCGTGAGCGCAGGCATGCCCCAGGGCGTAGGAGGTGATCACCACGGGCGTGTCGCCATGATCGCCGGCGTATGGGGCCGCATCGCCACCGACTACGACATCGCCGTCGAGCCGTCGGAGTTCCTGGAGGTCCCCGACGGACCCGCGCGCCGCGTCGTCGTCCTCGGCACCTACCGCGGATCCGCACGCGATGGCGCATCGGCGGTCGACGCCGCATTCGCCCACGTGCTCACCGTGCGAAACGACCAGATAACGGCACTGCATCAGATCACCGACACCGCCAACTGGCAGATTCCCACCTGAGGGCCTACCGATAGAGTGGCCGCGATGTCCAATGTCGCCGCCGGAGCGGCTCCGTGAGCCGACCAGCATCCACTGCGCTGACCGTCCGCTACGACGGATCCACACGCACCTTCGCGGCAGGCAACGACGTCGTCGTCGGCCGCGACCTGCGCGCCGACGTCCGGATCGCCCACCCGCTGATCTCGCGCGCCCACCTGGTGCTGCGCTTCGACCAGGGCCGGTGGCTCGCCATCGACAACGGCTCGCTCAACGGCATGTTCGTCAACGGCCGGCGGGTGCCTGCCGTCGACATCGCCGACGGGGCTGCGCTCCACGTCGGCAACCCGGACGGCCCGCTGCTCACCTTCGAGGTGGGCCGGCACCAGGGGTCGGCGGGCACGCCGCCGCCCACCACCTCGGTTCCTGTCGCGGCCCGGCCCAGCGCGACATGGCCCAGCCAGCCGCCGACGACGCGTCCGCCGACGCAGCGGTCCTACCCCACCGGCCCCCGCGCCGGTTATCCCCCGCCGCCGTCGCGGCCGGCGCCCGCGCCGGTGCATCAGCCGATCTCGTCTCAGGCGATGGAGCCGGTCACGCAGATGGGGCCCGCCGCGGCGCCCCGTTCGAGTGGCGACGGCAACCTCGCCACCAGCATGCTGAAGATCCTGCGGCCCAGCCGGGCGCCGGAGGTGCCGCCCGGATCGGTGAAGATCGGCCGCGCCAGCGACAACGACATCGTCATCCCCGACGTGCTGGCGTCCCGTCACCACGCCACGCTGGTGACGACCGCCGGCGGCACCGAGATCCGTGACAACCGCAGCATCAACGGCACATTCGTCAACGGATCCCGTGTCGAGACCGCGCTGCTGAACAACGGCGACACCGTCACGATCGGCAACGTCGACCTGGTGTTCCGCGACGGGACGCTGGTCCGCCGCACCGAGACCGCGGCCGCCACCGCGACCGGCGGCCTCGAGGTGCACGGCGTGACGTGGACGATCGAGAACAACAAGACGCTGCTCGACAACATCTCGATGTCGGCGCGGCCCGGCACGCTGACCGCGGTGATCGGCCCGTCGGGTGCCGGCAAATCGACGTTCGCCCGCCTGGTCGCCGGCTACACCCATCCGACCGCCGGGCAGGTGTCGTTCGAGGGCCACGACGTCCACGCCGAGTACGCCTCGCTCCGCTCCCGGATCGGCATGGTGCCGCAGGACGACGTCGTGCACGGCGAGCTCACCGTCCGCCAGGCACTGATGTACGCCGCCGAGCTCCGACTGCCCCCCGACACCACCAAGGCCGACCGCGAACAGGTCGTCAACGAGGTGCTCGAGGAACTCGAGATGACCAACCACCTCGACACTCGCGTCGACAAGCTCTCCGGCGGCCAGCGCAAACGCGCATCGGTCGCACTCGAACTGCTCACGGGCCCGTCGCTGCTGATCCTCGACGAACCGACCTCGGGCCTCGACCCCGCCCTGGACCGCCAGGTGATGACGATGCTGCGCCAACTGGCCGACGCCGGACGCGTGGTGCTCGTCGTCACCCACTCGCTGACCTACCTCGACGTCTGCGATCAGGTGCTGCTGCTCGCCCCGGGAGGCAAGACCGCGTTCTACGGCCCGCCCAACCAGATCGGCCACGAACTGGGCACGACCAACTGGGCCGACATCTTCAGCTCGGTGGCCAGCGATCCGGACAGCGCCAAACACCGCTACCTCGAACGCCACGGTCCACCGCCACCCCGGCCGGCGACCCAACAGCCCGCGGACCTCGGCTCGCCGACGCGCACCAGCGTGCGAAAACAGTTCTCCACGATCGCCCGCCGCCAGATGCGGCTCATCGTCTCCGACCGCGGTTACTTCATCTTCCTGGCGTTCCTGCCGTTCATCATGGGCGCTCTGTCGCTGTCGGTACCGGGCAACGTCGGCTTCGGCGTACCCGTGCCCGCGATCCAGGGCGGCGAGGCGCCGAATGAGCCGGGACAGATTCTGGTGCTGCTCAACGTCGGCGCCATCTTCATGGGCACCGCACTGACGATCCGGGCGCTCATCGGTGAACGGGCGATCTTCCTGCGCGAGCAGGCGGTCGGATTGTCCACGACCGCCTACATGTTCGCCAAGGTCATCGTCTTCGCCGGTTTCGCGCTCCTGCAATCCGGGGTCGTGGTCGCCATCAACATCGTCGGCAAGGGTTGGGGCGAGGGCGCGGTCACGAGCGGCGCGGTGATACCCAGCCGATCCCTCGAGTTGTACGTCGACGTCGCCGCCTGCTGTGTCGGCGCGGCCATGGTCGGCCTGGCCCTTTCGGCGCTGGCGAAGTCCAACGAGCAGATCATGCCGCTGCTGGTGATCGCGATCATGTCGCAGCTGGTCTTCCAAGGCGGCATGATCCCGGTGACCGGTCGTATCGTGCTCGACCAGATGTCATGGGTGACGCCTGCCCGGTGGGGTTTTGCGTCGACGGCGTCGACGATCGATCTGCTCAGGCTGGTACCCGGCCCGCTCACGCCGCAGGACTCGCACTGGAAACACACCGCAGGCACGTGGTGGTTCAACATGGCGATGCAGGGGGCGATCTGCGTCGGCTATCTGAGCCTGGTGCGCTGGAAGATCCGGCTCAAGGCCGCGTAACGACGAAGCCCGCGAGGGACGAGCGGTCGAGGAGTTGCGGCGCGGCGACCTGACCGAGCTGGCGGTGTGGGTGGGGCACTACGTCAATCAGCCCGTCGGCCGCCGCATCGTCCGCATGCTCGTCATCGATTCCAAGTCCTACACCGTCGACATCGAGAGCCGGCTAGCGTTCTGGTCCCTGCGTCGGGACGTCATCGAGACGGTCCTCGACCGCGCCGCACGCCGCGGCGAACTGCGTCCCGGCGTCCGGCCCACGATCGCACTGCAACTGCTGACCTCGCCGCTGCACACGTTCGCGTTGTTCAGCAACGACGACGTCGACCCCGGCTACTGCCGCGCGATCGCCGATCTGGTGACACACGCGGTCAGCACCGAGGCCTGATCAGCCGAGCAGCCAGTCGTTCGGGGCGAACAGCTCGCAGTGCACCCGCTGCGCGTCGACGCCCTTGGCCACCAGTTGCTTTCTGACCGCCTGCACGAAGTTGTTGTTGCCGCACAGGTAGACCTGCGCGTCGTCGGCGATGGTGACGGCGTCGAGGTTCAGCAGGCCGGGGTGGGCTCCGGCGGTGCCCGCGGTCAGCCCGTCCTCGTACCAGACGTCGAATGCGGCGCGGGGCAACGCGGCGATCAGTTCGTGCTGACGCTCGCGCAGCGGGTGTGCCTGATCGCTGCGGTCGGCGTGCAGGACGTGCACGGGTGTGTCGGGCGCCGCCGCGGCGAGGTGGGCGAGGATGCCCACCATCGGGGTGACCCCGATGCCTGCGGAGATGAGCACGAGCGGTTGACGGCCGGTCGGGGCGGGCAGGTCGCCGAACGGCACGGTCACGTCGAGCAGATCACCGACGCAGACGTTGGCCGCGATCCAGCTGGACACTTCGCCGGCAGGCTGCCCGTCGACGGCGGCGACGGGCTTCACCGCGAAGGTGAGCTCCCCATCGCCCGCAGCGTCCACCAGGCTGTACTGCCGCAGCTGCCGCGCCCCGTCGGGCATCGTCACACCGACCGAGACGTATTGTCCCGGAAGGAAATCGGTGAACAGCTCGGCTGCACAGCGGACCGTGATGAGCACCGCGCCGGACGGATCGTCGACCCGGGAGACCACCCGCGCCCGACGGAACACGTCACCGTCGGCCACGCCGGCATTGCGGTAGAGATCGTGCTCGAGGTCGATCAGCGTCTCGGCCATGATCCAGAATACGCGGTCCCAGGCCTCGGCGACATCGGGGGTGACGGTGTCGGCCCCGAGCACGGCGACGATCGCCGCGAACAGGTTGTCGTGCACGATCGGATACTGGTCGGCCGTGACACCGAGCGACGCGTGCTTGTGCCCGATGCGGGACAGCAGATCCACCGGGTGCGGCAGATCGGGGTCGACGAGATGGGTGGCGAAGGTGGCGATGGACGCGGCGAGCGCGCGCTGCTGCGCACCCTGAGCCTGGTTTCCGCGGTTGAACAGATTGCGCAGCAACTCCGGGTGCGCGGCGAACATCCGGCGGTAGAACTCCGTGGTGATCTCGTCGATGTGGGCGCCGATCAGCGGGAGCGTCGCGGACACGATCTGCGCGTGCGCGGGTTCCAGTGCGACCGGAGCGGCGGTGAGGGTCATCGGAGATTCCTTTCGGTGATCGTCTGCGGGGAGCCCAGCAGCACAGTCATATTCGGCGACCGCGCCAGGTCGGCGACGGTGTAGCGATCCAGTTCGGCGTAGAACGCCTCCTTGGCTTCGGCGAGGGCGCGCCGCAGCCGGCAGGCGGGTACCAGCGGGCACGGGTTGTCGCCGCCGCACTCGATGACCTCGCGGTCACCTTCGAGGCTGCGGACGAGCCGGCCGATCGAGGCGACGCGGCCCTGCTCGGTCAGCTCCAGTCCGCCGACGCGGCCGCGCCGCGCCGACACCATGCCGAGGTCGGCCAGCCGGGACACCGCCTTGGCGATGTGGTGCTCGGAGGCGTTGGCGCTCGCCGCGATCGACCGGGTGGTCACGCGCCGCCCGTCAGCCTCGCCGGCCGCGAGCAGCATCATGGCCCGAAGTCCGAGATCGGTGAACCGGGTGAGCTGCATGCCGCTGACGCTAGTTAAATGCGCACCAGGAATGCGACTTTTCCGCTGTGGGGTCAAACACCCGTTCACGTGCGGTTTTTTGACCTGCCGGTTTCAGCCGCCCCGGATGTCGAGACCGTGCGCCGCGGCGAACGCCAGCGCCTGTTCGATGTCGATCCTGGCGCCGCGCAGCGCGGCCGTCGTCCAGAACGTCGGATCGGCGCGGGCGCCGCGCAGGTCCGCCTTCTCCAACCGCGTGCCCTGCACCCGCGCACCGGTCAGGTCCGCGCGGGCGAGCACCGCCTCCCGCAGGTCGGCGCCGACCAGGCCGGCTTCACGCAACCGGCAGTCGGACAGATCGACCTTGCGCAGGTCCGCCCCGCCCAGCACCGCCAGCGTGAAATCCGCATCCACCACGGTCAGTGGCCGCATGCGGCACTCGACGAACGTCGAGCCGAGAAAGCTGCAGTGACGAAACACGCTGTGCCACAGAGTGGTTCGACGGAACATGCAATTGCGGAACGCCGACCCGATGTGCTCGGACTCCGACATGTCGACCCCGGAGAAGTCGCAGCCGTCGAACACCACACGTTCGGTACGTAGCCGGCTGAGGTCCTCGTCGCGGAAATCGTGGCCGTCGAACTCCCGGTCGGTCAGATCGTCCATCCCGGTCAGCCGGTGGCCGCCAGCCGGCTCAGCGCGTATTCGGTGACGGAGATCAGCGCGGCCTTGGCCGACTCGCGGCTGCGGGCATCGACGGTGATCAGCGGCACGTGCTCGGGCAGCGCCAGCGCGGTCCGCACCGCCTGCAGCGAATGCCGTGGGGCGCCGTCGAACTCGTTGACCGCGACCAGAAACGGCAGGTTACGGGCTTCGAAGAAGTCGACCGCGGCGAAGCTGTCGGCCAGCCGGTGGACGTCGACGAGGATGATGGCACCGATCGCGCCGCGCACCAGGTCGTCCCACATGAACCAGAACCGGCGCTGCCCCGGCGTTCCGAACAGGTAGAGCACCAGGTCGTCGGCCAGGCTGATGCGGCCGAAGTCCATCGCGACGGTCGTCGTCGACTTGTCCGGGGTGGCGGCGAGCTCGTCGAGTCCCTCCGAGGCGTCGGTGACCAGCGCCTCGGTGCGCAGCGGCACGATCTCCGACACCGCGCCGACGAACGTCGTCTTGCCGGCGCCGAAGCCGCCGGAGACGACGATCTTGGTCGAGGCGGTCCTAGAGTGCCTTGAGGCCACGCAGTGTCCTTCCGATCAGCTCGCGTCGTTCGTCGGCCGTCGTCGCGTCGGCCAGGGTGTCGTGCACCGTCACGTAACCCTGCATCACCAGGTCCCCGACCAGCACGCGCGCCACGCCGAGCGGCAGACCCAGATGCGCGGCGATCTCGGCGACCGAGGGCCGTCGCGCAGACAGCGCCACGATCTGGGCCCGCACGTCGGTGCCCGGCCAGTCGGGGGGCTGCGGCGCCGTCGCCGCTCCGACCGGCGCCTCCCACGGCAATTCGACGCGCGAGTCCGTCCGGCCCGCCGTCAGGGTGTACGGGCGGACCAGACGCGGAGCCGGGTCTGCGCCGTCGGTCACAGCATGCTGCGCCGCGCCGATGCGACCACCGCGCCCACCCGTTCCACCAGGATCGCCATCTCGTAGCCGATCTGGCCGATGTCGGCGGTCCGCGCCGCCAGCGTCGCGAGGTTCGAGCCGTCGCCGACCCTCATCAGCAGCAGGTAGCCGTTCTCCATCTCGACGACCGACTGCAGCACATAGCCGCCGTCGAACAGTTGCGCGGCGCCGGTCGACAGGCTTGCGAGCCCCGACGCGACGGCGGCCAGCTGATCGGCCCGCTCTCCCGGCATGTGCTCGCTCGCGGCCACCAGCAGGCCGTCGGCCGACACCAGGATCGCGTGCGACACCCCCGGCGTCTCCCGGGCGAACCGCGCCACCAGCCAGTCGAGTGACTCACTCATCAGGGGCCCCCCGCTCCTGTTGCGCCCGCAGGCGTCCGGCCTGCACCCCGCCGAAGTGGTTGACGATCCCCGCGCGCACGGCGTCGGGATCCCGGGCGGCATGTGCACCAGAACCGTTGCCGGCATCATCGGGCGCGCCGGGCACCAGCCGAGCGCCCGGCCGGCGCACCGGCAGACCCTCGACCGTGTGGTCGAGCACCGGTGCGTTCTCCGCGGCGGCTGCCGCCGACCATCCGTGATCCCACACCGACTCCCAGTTCAGATCGGTGCTCTGGGACAGCTCGTGCGGGTCGACCAGCCATTCCGAAAGCATCTTCTGATAGATCGCGTCGTCGTCGGTGCTGTCCTCTTTCGCGTGCCGGGCGTGGCGGGACTCTGCGTTGGTCGCGGCCTGACGCGGCGCGAAGAACGCGGCGACGTCGGAACGTGCAGACTCGGGACGCGGTTCGGGCGGTGCCGGCGCGGGCTCGGCGATGCCGCTGGCCCCTGGCCTGCGCTGGGGCAGCAGACCTGCCGGAGCCGGCTCGGGTGCCGATTCGATCACCGGCGCGGCGACGACCACGGGTTCCACCGGCACCGACACCGGCGCCGGCCCGGCCGATGGCGGCGGGGCCGCGGCGACCAGCAGCTCGGCCGGGACGTAGACGCCGGCCGTGGTCCCAGCGCCGCGCTGACCCGACACCGTGCTGCGCAGCCGGACCACCAACCCGTGCTGAGCGGCGAGCCGGCCCACCACGAACAACCCCATGTGTCGCGCGGTGTACGGATTGACCTCACCGCCGGACTGCAGTCGCGTGTTGGCGACCCGCAGATCGGATTCGGTCATGCCCAGGCCGGTATCGGCGATCTCCAGCACGAGGCCCCCGTTGCCGGTGTGCACGGCCGACACCCGAACCTGCGTCGCCGGCGGCGAATAGCGCAGCGCGTTGTCGAACAGTTCGGCCAGCAGATGCATCAGATCGCCGGCGGCGGCACCGGTGACCGCGCTGTCGGGCAGGTGATCAGCGGTGATCCTGGTGTAGTCCTCCACCTCGGACGCCGCGGCGTTGACCAGCGCCACGACGGGCACCGGCTCGGCCAAGTCGCGCGGGATGCGCGCCCCGGCGAGCACCATCAGGTTGGCGCCGTTGCGCCGCATCCGCGCCGCCAGGTGGTCGAGGCGGAACAGGCTGTCGAGCCGGTCGGGGTCCTGCTCGTTGCTCTCCAGCCGGTCGATCAGCGCGAGCTGCTGGTCGACCAGGGACCGGTTGCGCCGCGACAGCGTCTCGAACATGTCGGTGACCTGCATCTGCAGCCGGGCCTGCTCGCCGGCGAGCAGGACGGCCTGCTCGTGCAGTTCGTCGACGGCGTGGGCCACCTGGCCGATCTCCTCGGAGGTGTGCACGCCGATCGGCTGCACGGGCGGGGTCTTGCCGTCGGCGCGGACCTGCTCGACCTCACGGGCCAGGTCCTCGTGGGCCACCTTCAGCGCGCTGGTGCGCAGCGTGCGCAGCGGCCGGATCAGCGAGCGCGCCACCACGGCAACGATCAGCAGCGCGACCACGATGGCGGCCCCGACCAGCACGGCGTCCCGCAGCGCGGCGGTGCGGGCGGCGGCGGCCTGGTCCTCGACGGTCGCCGGGATGGTCCGGGAGGTCTCGGCGATCACGCCGTCGGCGATGCCGCGGGTGATCAGTTGCGACGACAGCAGGTCCGGGTTGCCGACGAGCGCCACGCCGGGATCGGACAGCAGCGACATGCGCTTGACCATCTCCGAACGCAGCGATGCTGCCGGGTCGGACGAGCCGCCGAGGTAGGCGCCCATCGCCGACACGGTCGACGGTTCCGTACCGGCGAGCGTGATCATCGAGGACCGCAGTTCGGGTTCGGGCAGTTCGCCGCCGCGGTCGACGAGCATCTGCTGCATCGTCATCTGGCCGCGGGCGCCCACCGCGCGCGCGAGCGCCTCCCCCGCCGAGCGCACCGTGTCGTCGTCGCCGGAGACCAGGCCGGTGATCGCGGTCTCTGCGGTGATCGGCAGCGGCGCGTAGGTCATCACCCGGGTGCGCAGATCGATCGCGTTGCCGCCGCCGGTGGTCTTGTCGACCAGATCCTTGCCGTAATCGAGCAGTGTGTTGGTGGCCAGCCGCACGGCGTCGTCGACCTCGGTGCCGTCCAGTCGGCTGCGAAGCGCCGAGCTGCGGTCGCCGAACGCTGTCAGCGCCGCCGGGACGTCACCCCCGTCGGTGGCCGACGCCAGCACGCCCTCCAGCGCCGCCATGTAGTCGGCGACCGCGGGAACCATGTCGGCGCGGGTGGCCGCGACACGCAGGTCCCGGGCGGCGGTCGCCGACGCGGAGATGCGCAGGCCACCGAAGGCGCACGCCAGCAGCAGCGGTACCAGCACGATGGCCAGGACCTTCGCGCGGACCGGCCAGTTGGACAGCGCCAACCGCGGCGGCCGCTTGATCGGGGATCGAGCGTCGTTCATAAAGCTTCCTGCTGGGGGCACCCTCGTCGGCGGGCGTGAAGCGCCTGGCAATTCGATGAGTATGCCAGCCCGGTCACCGTGTTTCCACAGTTCGACATCCGAACGTGATTTCAGCAAAGGCCCCGCGCAGAACACCCTTGCGGGCGTTGCCGTTTCGTTTCAGACCCGTTGCGTGTCACCCATCCATATGGGCCTTTGAACAGGCACAATTGGGGAAGACGAACTGGAGGAGTGCGATGATCCACAACGGCGTGGAGATGGCTCTGCTGGCCGATGCCTCGGAAATCGGCGATTCACCCCTGATGCGAGCGATGAGCAGTGAGATGGTCGACGTCGACACTCTCGCCGGGCTCATCTCGATCGCGACCTACGAGACCTGTCTCGACTGACGCCGATCGGCGGGCGTCCCCGGTCGCTAGAGTCCCTTGCCGGTCAACCAGGTCTCGATTCGTTCAGCGACAGCGGACCAACCGGGCTCGAGCATCATGGCGTGCCCCATATCGGGAAACGCGTCCGAATCGGCCCGGTAAGCCGCGGCGACTGAGGACGCGTCCCCGTCCACTCGCGATGTATCGGCGCGCGCACTGAGAACGAGCATCGGCGCTGTCACACGGCGAGGATCGGGAAGAGGTTTCACCGTGCCTCTCGTGGCGCGTGTGCTCTCGGGCGTCAAACGGTTCACGCACGACCTCACCACGGACTCAGGTGTGCCAGAACTGAACAAGAACTCACGGGCCAGTTGAGGACTGTCGAACAGGTCGACAGTGTTACCGAAGGTCGTGCTGCGCACCATGAGCCACGGGTGGCGAAGAGCCGCTCGCAGAGCCCAACGTCGCAGTCCCTGAGGCGTCCCGGGCGCCAGCAGGACGGCGGCGGGGGCACTGCGACTCTCCAGATACTTCAGCACGACCCAGCAGCCCATCGAGTGACCGATGAGCACCGGTGGTGAGCGCAGCTGGGCGGCGACAATGCTGACATCTTCCGCGTAATCGACCAGGGAGCAGGATCCGAGCGGCTGAGAGAGACTGCTGGCGCCGTGGCCGCGAAGACTCAGTGCAACGGCGTGGTGGCCCTTCTCGGCGAAGAAATCCAGAAAGTGGTCATCCCAGATCCATGCCGCGGAGCACGCCCCGTGAACAAAGAGCAGCGGCGTCGGATGCGCGGCGGTAGTCGAGCCCTTCTCGATCACGTCAAGCAACAGGCGGCCCCCTCGATCGACCGGCGTCTGCGGAGATTTTTGCAGACGCCCTGTGCTCAGTTCGGCTTTCTCGCAGGGTTCGTGGTAGGTGAGGTTTCGACAGCTCTCTTCTCGACCTCGACAGACGTACTGTCCCGAGGACAACGAGGGCCGGAAGGGAACCGCGTCTTGTTCAGAGTCATGTTCTACTCCCCGCGCATCGCGCCGAACACCGGCAACGCGATCCGCATGGTGGCAGGCACCGGGTGCGAACTGCACCTGGTCGAACCGCTGGGCTTCGACCTGTCCGAACCCAAGCTGCGCCGCGCGGGGCTGGACTATCACGACCTGGCGTCGGTCACCGTGCATCCCGATCTGACCTCGGCGTGGGCCGCGGTGATGCCGGCTCGAGTCTTCGCGTTCACCGCCCACGCGAGCGCGTCGTTCGCCGAGATCGCCTACCAGCCCGGGGACGTGCTGCTGTTCGGGCCGGAGCCGACGGGCCTCGACGAGGCGACGCTGGCGGATCCGCACCTCACCGCGCGGGTGCGGATCCCGATGCTGCACGGGCGGCGCTCACTGAACCTGTCGAACGCGGCCGCGGTGGCCGTCTACGAGGCGTGGCGCCAGCACGGTTTCGCCGGCGCCGTGTGAGTCACCACGTATCCCAGTGCGTGACCTGCTCGGCGGGCAGCCGCTTGGCCTTCTTGAAGTCGGTGCCCTTGGTGTAGGCGATCGGGAACAGCCCGGCCTGGCTGTAGGAGTCGAACGGGATGCCCAGCAATTCGGCGGCCCGGCGCTCGCCGTCGCCGAGCAGATGCAGTGACGTCCACGCCGACCCGAGCCCGCGCGAACGCAACGCGAGCATGAAGCTCCACACCGCGGGCATCAGCGATCCCCAGAATCCCGCGCTGGCGCCCGACACCGCGTCCTGCGGCTTGCCCTCCAGACACGGGATCAACATGACCGGCACCTTCTCCAGGTGGTCGTTGAGGTAGCGCGCGGAGTCCTCCACCCGGGGCCGCTGCTCGTCGCGGATGTCACCCACCTGAGGCTTGGCCTTGTTCAGGTACGGCGTCGCGTTGGTCCGGTAGATCTCCGCCAGCGCCAGCTTCTTGTCGGGGTCGGTGACGAACACCCACTGCCACCCCTGGCTGTTCGACCCCGTGGGCGCCTGCAGCGCGATGTCGAGACATTCCATCAGGACCTCACGCGGAACCGGCCTGTCGAAGTCGAGCCGCTTGCGCACCGAACGGGTGGTCGTCAGAACGTCGTCGGCGGAGAGGTTGAGGGTCATTGTGCCGAGACTACATTCGGTGCCGCCACTGCCGAGATTGCATCCCTTGCGGGCATTTCGCGAATATCGCCGCGTGGAATGCAGTTTCGGCGGAAAGGGCGACTAGCGGAAGTCGCGGGACTTCGAGGTCACCCGCAGGCTCAGCGGCCCCATCCGGTCGGCGACCACGGTCACCGCGCCGGTGGCGTTCTGCACGATGCCGCGGATCAGCAGCGCAGAGGCGGTCTGCG
This sequence comes from Mycolicibacterium psychrotolerans, assembly GCF_010729305.1. Classification (NCBI taxonomy): domain Bacteria; kingdom Bacillati; phylum Actinomycetota; class Actinomycetes; order Mycobacteriales; family Mycobacteriaceae; genus Mycobacterium; species Mycolicibacterium psychrotolerans. Next base: position 5,381,121 of record NZ_AP022574.1, read on the forward strand.
CCAGCCTGCGGTGCCGCGCCCACACCGCCGGCATGCACAGCACATTGACCATCCCGGTCTCGTCCTCGAGGTTGACGAACGTGACCCCCTGCGCGGTGGCCGGCCGCTGCCGGTGCGTCACCGCCCCCGCGACCAGCACCCGGGTGCCGTCGGGCACCGACAGCAGCCGATCGGCCGGCACCACCCCCATCGCGTCGAGGTCCTTCCGCAGGAACTGGGTCGGGTAGCGGTCGGGCGACACCCCGGTGGCCCACACGTCGGCGGCGGTCAGCTCCAGCTCGGTCATCCCCGGCAACGACGGGACGTGCGAGGACGACCCGACCCCGGGCAGCCGGTCGGGCCGCTCGGCGGCCGCGGCCCCCGCCGCCCACAGCCCCTCGCGCCGGGTGATCCCGAAACATCCCAGCGCTCCGGCGGTGGCCAGCGCCTCGGTCTGTGGCACCGACAGCTGCACCCTCCCGGTCAGATCCAGCAGAGACGCGAACGGGCCGTGGGCCTTCCGCTCCTCGACCAGCCGCTCGGCCAGCTCGTCGCCGATGTGCCGGACACTGCCGAGGCCGAGCCGCACCTCTGAGCCCGCGTTCTCCAGCGTGGCGTGCGCGAGGCTGGCATTGACATCCGGACCGTGCACGGTGACGCCGTGCCGACGCGCATCGGCCACCAGCGACTGCGGCGAGTAGAACCCCATCGGCTGCGCACGCAACAGCGCCGCGCAGAACGCCGCGGGGTGATGCAGCTTGAACCACGACGAGTAGAACACCAGCGAGGCGAAGCTCAGCGAATGACTCTCGGGGAAACCGAAATTGGCGAACGCCTCCAGTTTCTCGTAGATCCGCTGGGCCACCTCCCCGGTGATGCCGTGCATCTCGGCCATCCCGTCGAAGAACCGGCTGCGCAGCCGGCGCATCTTCTCGGTCGAGCGTTTGGAGCCCATCGCGCGGCGCAACTGGTCGGCCTCGGCCGCCGAGAACCCGGCGCAGTCCACCGCCAGCTGCATGAGCTGCTCCTGGAACAGCGGCACCCCCAGCGTCTTTCTCAGCGCGGACTCCATCGACGGATGGTCGTAGGTGACCGGCTCCTCCCCGTTGCGGCGCTTGATGTACGGATGCACCGACCCGCCCTGGATCGGCCCCGGCCGAATCAACGCCACCTCCACCACCAGGTCGTAGAACACCCGCGGTTTGAGCCGGGGCAGGGTGGCCATCTGCGCGCGCGACTCCACCTGGAACACCCCGACGGAGTCGGCCCGCTGCAGCATCTCGTACACCGCGGCCTCGGACAGGTCCAGCGTGGCCAGATCCACCTCGAGGCCCTTGTGTTCGGCGACCAGGTCGATGCAGTAGTGCAGCGCCGAGAGCATGCCGAGCCCCAGCATGTCGAACTTCACCAATCCGATTGCCGCACAGTCGTCTTTGTCCCACTGCAGGACGCTGCGATTCTCCATGCGGGCCCATTCGACCGGGCACACGTCGGCGATCGGGCGGTCGCAGATCACCATGCCCCCGGAGTGGATGCCCATGTGGCGCGGCAGGTTGGAGATCTGCGTGGCCAGCTCGATGACCTGTTCGGGGATGCCTTCCACATGGGTGTCGTCGGCCAGGTTCCCCCACTGGCTGAGCTGTTTGCTCCACGCGTCCTGCTGGCCCTGCGAGAAGCCGAGTGCGCGCGCCATGTCGCGGACCGCGCTGCGGCCGCGGTAGGTGATCACGTTGGCCACCTGGGCGGCGTATTCGCGGCCGTAACGGTGGTAGACGTATTGGATCGCCTTCTCGCGCAGGTCCGATTCGATGTCGATGTCGATGTCGGGTGGCCCGTCGCGGGCCGGGGACAGAAACCGTTCGAAGAGCAGGTCGTTGGCCACCGGGTCGACGTTGGTGACCTTCAGCGCGTAGCAGACCGCCGAGTTGGCCGCCGACCCGCGGCCCTGGGACAGGATGTCGTTCTCCCGGCAGAACCGCGTGATGTCGTGCACCACCAGGAAATAACCAGGGAAGTTCAGCGCCTCGATGACCCGCATCTCGTGCTCGATCTGGGCGTACGCGCGGGGCGCCCGTTCCGGAGGGCCGTACCGCTCCCGGGCGCCCTGCATCACCAGGTGCCGCAGCCAGCTGTTCTCGGTGTGGCCGGCCGGCACGTCGAAGGGCGGCAGCTGTGGCGCGATGAGTGCGAGGCCGAACGCGCACTGCTCCCCGAGTTCGGCGGCGGCGCTCACCACCTCGGGGGCCCCCGCAAAAAGCCTCGCCATTTCCTCCCCCGAGCGCAGATGCGAACCACCCAGTGGCGCAAGATAACCAGCGGCCTCGTCCATCGAGTTCCTGGCCCGGATCGCGCCCATCGCCATGGCGAGCCTGCCGCGGGCCGGCTCGGCGAAATGCGCCGCGGTGGTGGCCACGACGCCCAGACCGAACCGCGGCGCGAGCGCGGCCAGTGCGGCATTGCGTTCGTCGTCGCGCGGATGACCGTGATGGGTGAGCTCGACGGTGACGCGCTCCCGGCCGAACCGGTCGACCAGGTCGGCGAGCGCGGCCTCCGCCGCCGCCGGACCGCCGGACGACAGCGCCTGCCGGACATGACCTTTGCGACAGCCGGTGAGGATCTGCCACTGGCCTTCCGCGGCCTCGGTCAGTGCGTCGTAGTCGTAGCGCAGCACGCCTTTCTCCCCACCGGCAAGATGCGCGGCGGCCAGTTGCCGCGACAGCCGCCGGTACCCCTCCGGCCCCCGCGCGAGCACCAGCAGGTGCGGGCCGGGCGGGTCGGGGTCGTCGGTGCGACTGCCTCCGCCCAGCGACAGCTCCGCGCCGAAGACCGTGGCGATGTCGAGTTCCCTGGCCGCCTCGGCGAACCGGACCACCCCGTAGAGGCCGTCGTGGTCGGTCAGCGCGAGGGCACGCAGGCCGAGCCGTGCCGCCTCCTCCACGAGCTCCTCGGGCGTGCTGGCCCCGTCGAGGAAGCTGTAGGCGGAGTGGGTGTGCAGTTCGGCGTACGGCGTCGACGACCCGGTACCGGTCGGCGCGTCCGGCGGTTGATATCGCCCCCGCTTGCGCGACCAGGCGGGACTGTCGCCACCATCACCGATCTGGCCGTCGATCGGCCAGCCGGCACGGCGCGGCTTGCTGTTGAGGACGCGCTCCATCTCGCCCCAGCCCGGCGGACCGTTGTGCCAACCCACCGGGCCAGTGTATCGAACATGCGTTCGAGTGTCAGGCGCTCTTTCCGGTATCGGGCCGGGGATCGTCGCCGTTGCCGTCGGAGTCCTCGTCGAGCGTCGGCCGAAGCACGTAGCGGACCTGGTTTCCACCCGCCATCCGGGCCTGCTCGATGGCCTGGGTGGCGATCGCGATCAGCTTGTCGAGCACCTCGTCGGGCGGCTCGGCGGCCAGCGGCGGCAATGGCGTGCACACCACCCCGATGCTGGCCGTGAGCCGCTGCGGGGTCGCGGCGATCGCGCCGCGGATCCGCTCGACCAGCGGCGAGGCGTCGGCGGTGGTGAACGTGTCGGCGATCAGGAAGTCGTCGTCGGAGACGTGCGCGACGATCGCGTTGTGCCGGACGGTCTCCCGCAGCGCCTGCCCCACCGTCACCCGGGCCCGGTTGCCCCCGCTCGGTCCGGACAACCCGAGCAGCAGCGAGAAACTGTCGATGTTCACCGCGACGACCACGAGGTACTTGTCGGCGCTGCGGCTCCTCGAGGCGAGCAGCGTCGCCACCGACTGATAGAACGCGTCCCGGTGCAGCAGGCCGGTGAGCTGTTCGATGTCGCCGTGGTGGGTGTCGGGCTGGATCAGCAAGATCATCGCCCGGCACGCGAACGCGACGAAGACGTTGAGAAGGACGATCATGCCGGCCGCGCAGATCGCCAACGCGAGATCCGTCGCCGCCAGCCGGACGATCAGCACGCCGAGGGCGAGCACGGCGATCGTCCAGGTGAGTGCCAGCAACCGCTGGGCGTGGAAGCACACCACGAACGCGGTCAGCACGGCATAGCTGGCGGCACCGGTCAGCCCGACGATCGGGTTGGCCTGGGTCAGCGCCGACACCGCGATGGCGATCGACCCGACGAGCACGCACAGCAGCGACTGCACCCGCGTCGGCCAGTGATCCCGCAGCCACAGCACCGCCAGCCCGAGGCAGGCCACCGCGATCACCACCGCAGCGGCCCTCCCCACCGTGCCCCGGGGACCCGTGGGACTCGCCAGCAGCCCCACCGGGATCAACCCGAGTGCCGCGATACACACCGCAACCAGCCGGCAGGTCGCCGTCTGCATCCCGCGCGCAGCCAGCACAGCAGTAAACCAGTAGTACTGATCGGAGCGCCACAGTGCAGCGCCGATCGCGGCGGCGGAGGAACTCCGCAAACCGTCAAACATCGGCCCACCCCCGCCGGACGCATCCGCGGTCCAGATCAAAACCCCCGCCCACAGGCGAAGGCTACCAGTCCAGCAAACCGCTTTTCAGTGCAAACAGCGTCTTCGCGGCGATCTAGATCATTCAGCGAATTCAGCGGTGCCGTCCTCGAGCACCAGGCGGGCATCCGAGCCGTCCGCGCCCGCCGCCTCGGTGCGGAACACCGCGCTACCGGAACCCAGCCGCCAGATCGAGGTCGTCAGCTCCTCGCCGGGAAACACCGGGGAGGTGAAGCGGGCCGAGATCGCGGTGATCCTGGTGGCGTCCCCGCCGCCCAGGGCCGCCACCAACGCCCGCCCGGCAACGCCGTACGTGCACAACCCGTGCAGGATCGGCTTCGGGAACCCGGCCAGCGCAGCGAACCACGGGTCGCTGTGCAGCGGGTTGCGGTCACCGGACAGCCGGTAGATCAGCGCCTGGTCCTCCCCGGTGGGCAGGCTGACCATCGCATCGGGGGCCCGTTCGGGGATCTGCGGGGCGACCGGCCGCTGGCCCGGTTGACCGCCGAACCCGCCTTCGCCGCGGATCACCAGGGTGGTGAGCGTCTCGGCCACCGCGGTTCCGGTGTCCGGATCGCTTCCGGTCGCCTTGAGCACGACGATCGCGTTCTTGCCCTCGCCCTTGTCCTGGATGTCGGCGACCTCGCTCACGACGCTCAGCGCGCCGGCGGCCGGCAGCGGCGCGAACAGCCGGATGCTCTGCGAGCCGTGCAGCAGCCGGCTGAAGTCGAACGATCCGATGCTCCCCGCCGCGGCGAAGGGTGAGCAGGCGATGACGGCGTAGGTGGGCAGCACCTGCTGGGCGATGTCATGGCTGTTCTCGGTGGTGAACGCGAGGTCGGCGGTGCCCGCGCCGACGCCGAGCGCGTAGAGCAGCGTGTCACGGTCCTTCCAGCGGAAGGTCTGCGGCGGGGTGGTGACGCCAACGGCGTTCGGATCGATCGGCATGTGTCTCTCTTATGCCATGCCGCCGCCGGTTGGCAAGCCTCAGCGTCACGGCAGCGGCGCGACGGCGAACCTGGTGGTTTTGGTGGCAAGGAGGTAGTAGAGGCCGAAGCCGATCCCGCACCCGATGAACCAGCTGTACTGCGCGGCCGTGTGCATGCCGGCCACGGATCCGCCGAGCAGGACGGGGATCATCGCCACCACCGCGGCCACGATCGTGGTGACGACCGCGGCAGGGTTGTAACCCTTGGTGTACCAGTAGGTTCCGTTCTCGTCGAGGGTGAACATGTCGTCGACGATCACCTTCTGCCGGTGCACCAGGTAGTAGTGGGCGATGAGCACGCCGAACAGCGGTCCGATGAACGCGCCGAGCGTCTCCAGCGTGTAGTGGATGACCTCCGGATTGTTGTACAGATTCCACGGGGTGATCAGCACCGAGCCGACGGCGGCGATCATGCCGCCCGCACGCCAGCTGATCCGCTGAGGGCTGACGTTGGAGAAGTCGAAGGCGGGTGAGATGAAGTTGGCGACGATGTTGATGCCGATGGTCGCGATGGTGAAGGTCAAGGCGCCCAACACGATCGCGAACGTGGAGTCGATCCGCGCGACGGTCGCGACCGGATCGGTGATCAACTCTCCGAACACCGGCAGCGTCAGCGACGCCGTGACGACCACCAGCAGCGAGAACACCAGGAAGTTCACCGGCAGGCCGAGGAGGTTCCCCCGCTTCACCGCGTCGAAGGACTTGCCGTAGCGCGAGAAGTCGCCGAAGTTCAACATCGGCCCGGAGAAGTAGGACACCACCAGAGCGATGGCGCCGAGCATGACCGGAATGGAGTCCAGCCCGGTATAGGTGACGTCGCCGAGGTTCAGATCGATCGCGCCCCAGCCCGCCTTGTAGATCAGGTAGCCGCACAGCAGGAACATCACGACATAGACTGCGGGACCGCAGAAGTCGATGAACCGGCGGATCGCCTCCATGCCCCGCCAGAAGACGCACGCCTGCAGCACCCACAGCAGGATGAAGCTGCCCCAGCCCAGCAGCGGCAATCCGAGGAAGCCGTGCGTGTCCACATCCGCGTAGGGGGCCAGGCCCGGAAAGAGCTTGAGCAGCACCACATCCAGGGCAGCCGAGGCCAGGTAGGTCTGGATGCCGTACCAGGCCACGGCGATCAGCCCGCGGATGATGGCCGGGATGTTGGCCCCGAGCACACCGAACACGCTGCGGCAGATCACCGGATAGGGCACGCCGGTGGCCTGACTGGGCTTGGCCACCAGGTTGCAGAAGAAGTAGACGATCACGATCCCGATCAGGAGCGCGACGAGCACCTGCCAGCTGGCGAGCCCGAGCGCGAACAGACTGCCGGCTGTCACGTAGCCGCCGACGCTGTGCACGTCGGACATCCAGAACGCGAATATGTTGTAGGAGGACCAGGTCTGCTTTCCCAGCGGCGCCAGGTCCTCGTTGGTCAGCCTCGGGTCGTAGCCGGGTTTGATGACACCGCCCCCGACCGGGTGACCGGACGCTTCGACGAGGTCACCGGCACCGACGACAGCGCCGGGCGGGAGTTCCGTGGTGGGCTGCGGGGTATCGATCTCCGTCATGCGCGGACCGTAGCCACGCCATGTTGCAGCGGCGTTTCCGGTGAAACACCTGGTTATTGCGTCGAAGATATATCCGTCGACAACAGGCCGGTGTCCGTCGGCAGCGTCGCGATCACGGCGTTGAGCCGCTGCGAGTGCAAGCCCGAAGCGGTCAGCAGTCCCTCGACGTCGCCGACGAGGAACGCAGCCACCATCTCGCAGTGGTCGGCGTGCAATGCGGCGCGGTGCGCGGGCCCAACGTGCACCATCGACTGCACCGGTTCGGTGACATTCCATGCCGACTCGAGCATGTGCAGGAGGCGGTGCATCCGCGACGGACGCGCCAGCGCCAGGTGGAACGTGCGGCTGCGCCGGTGGTAAGCCACCGGGTCGTCGTCGCGAACCGCCTGCTGCAGAACGTCGTTCGCGGCGACGATGGCGGCACGGTCCTCGTCGGTGGCGTTGGCGATCGCCACGGCCAGCGACGCGGACTCCAACGTCTCCCGCACGATGTACATCTCGCGCAAGTCCTGGGGCGTCAACTGCGCGACGGCGTACCCGGCGTTGCTGCGATGCGACACCAGCCCCTCCCCGATCAGCGTCTTGAGGGACTCGCGTACCGGGATCTGGCTGACGCCGAAGAGTTCTGCCACCTCGGCCAGCGGGATGAGGGTTCCCGGCGGCACGGCCCCGTCGAGGATCACCCGCCGCAACTCGTCGAGGATCGCCTGCTGTGGCCGACCGGGCTGGTCGACGACCAGCCTGTCCACCAGGGCGGAGCGTCGACGAGACGGCATGGCGACACGGTAGGCGGGGATTGTTTCCCCAGTGCTACCGCGGCAGGACAGGCGGGTGTTGACCTTTTCCCACCGACAGGTGAGCATGTCCCGCATGCGCTATGTCGTTACCGGCGGTACCGGTTTCTTGGGCCGTCATCTCGTCACCCGCCTGCTGGCCCGCCCGGGCACCGAGGCGGTGCACGTGCTGGTGCGCCGCGGATCCCTCGGCCGCTTCGAGCGGCTGGCCCACTGCTGGGACGGGCGGGTGACGCCGCTGGTCGGTGACCTGACCGCACCCGACCTCGGGCTGACCGACGACGACGTCGCGACGCTGGGGGCCGTCGACCACGTCCTGCACTGCGCTGCGATCTACGACATCACCGCGCCCGAGGAGCAGCAGCGGGAAGCCAACGTCGACGGCACGCGGGCGGTCATCGCGTTGTCCCGCCGCCTCGACGCGACGCTGCACCACGTGTCGTCGATCGCGGTCGCGGGCAGCTTCCGCGGCGAGTTCACCGAGGACGATGTCGACGTCGGGCAGGAGCTGCCCACGCCGTATCACCGGACGAAGTTCGAGGCCGAGTTGCTGGTGCGCGCAGCCCCCGGGCTGCGGTTCCGCGTCTACCGGCCCGCGGTCGTCGTCGGCGATTCGCGCACCGGTGAGATGGACAAGATCGACGGGCCCTATTACTTCTTCCCGATCCTGTCCTCGCTCGCAGCGTTGCCCCGATTCACGCCGATGCTGCTGCCCGCCACCGGACGCACCAACATCGTGCCGGTGGACTACGTGGTGGACGCCGTCGCCGCCCTCATGCACCTCGACGGCCGCGACGGCCAGACGTTCCATCTGACCGCGCCGTCGACGATCGGTCTGCGGGGTATCTACCGCGGCGTCGCCTCCGAGGCCGGCCTGCCCGCGCTGGTCGGATCGCTGCCCCGCGCGACCGCGGCACCGCTGCTCGGCGTGACCGGACGCGCGAAGGTGTTGCGCAACATGGCCGCCACCCAACTGGGTATCCCGGGAGAGGTCCTCGATGTCGTCGAACTCGCACCGACCTTCACCCGGGACCGCACCGACGAGGCGCTGCGGGGCACCGGAATCGTCGTGCCGGAGTTCGCGAGCTATGCGCCACGACTGTGGCGCTACTGGGCCGAGCACCTCGATCCCGAACGGGCGCGGCGCGAGGATCCGGCGGGGCCCCTGGTCGGCAAGCACGTCATCATCACCGGGGCGTCGAGCGGGATCGGGCGCGCCTCGGCGATCGCCGTGGCCGCACGCGGGGCGACCGTCTTCGCGTTGGCGCGCAACGGCGACGCCCTCGACGAACTGATCGCCGAGATCCGCGCGGCCGGCGGCGACGCGCACGCCTTCACGTGCGACGTCACCGACTCGGCCGCAGTGGAACACACCGTCAAGGACATCCTCGGCCGCTTCGGACACGTCGACTACCTGGTCAACAACGCCGGCCGGTCGATCCGGCGGTCGGTGATCGCCTCGACCGATCGGCTGCACGACTACGAGCGCGTGATGGCGGTCAACTACTTCGGGCCCGTGCGCCTGGTGCTGGCCCTGCTTCCGCATTGGCGCGAGCGGCGATACGGCCACGTGGTCAATGTCTCCAGCGCCGGCGTGCAGGCCGCCAGCCCGAAATACAGCGCCTACGTCGCCAGCAAGGCCGCTCTTGATGCCTTCTCCGAAGTCGTTGGCACCGAGACTCTTTCGGACCACATCACGTTCACCACCATCCACATGCCGCTGGTCGCGACGCCGATGATCGCGCCGTCACGTAGGCTCAACCCGATGCCTCCGATCTCCGCCGAACACGCGGCCGCGATGGTGGTCCGCGGCCTGATCGACAAGCCGCCGCGCATCGACACCCCGGTCGGCACGCTGTCGGATCTCGGCACGTACTTCACCCCGCGGCTGTCGCGACGGATTCTGCACCAGCTGTACCTCGGCTATCCCGACTCGGCGGCTGCGCGCGGAGTGACGGAGAGCCGGCCCGCGGTGGCGCGGCGGCCGCGGCGGCCCGCCCGACCGGTGCCCTCGGTGCGGGTACCCCGTCAGGTCAAGCGGGCGGTGCGGTTGGTGCCCGGCGTGCACTGGTGAGCGCCGAACGCCAGCCGGTGTTCATCGACACCGACACCGGCGTCGACGACGCAATGGCCCTGGTGTACCTGTTCGGCAGCCCGGAGGCCGAGGTGGTCGGCATCGCCTCGACCGCCGGAAACGTCGGCGTCCACCAGGTCTGCGAGAACAATCTCGGCCTGCTCGAGCTGTGCGGAATCACCGGTGTTCCGGTGTCGAGGGGATCGGAGTCGCCGCTGACGGCGCCGCTGCGTACCGCGGAGGACACCCACGGACCGCAGGGCCTCGGCTATGCCCGGCTCCCGGCCACCTCGGCCAGGCTCACCGATCACGACGCCGCGCAGGCCTGGGTGCGGGCGGCACACGCGTACCCCGGCACGCTGATCGGGATCGCCACCGGGCCGCTGACCAACCTGGCGCTCGCCCTACGCGCCGAGCCCGCACTGCCCCGGCTGATCCGGCGGCTGGTGATCATGGGCGGGGCGTTCGACTACCGGGGCAACACCACTCCGGTCGCGGAGTGGAACACCAGCGTCGATCCGGAGTCGGCGGCCGAGGTGTTCGCCGGGTGGACGGGCGGGCCGAATCCGCCGATCGTGTTGGGCCTCAACCTCACCGAGAACATCGCGATGACCCCGCAGTTGCTGAGCAGGCTCGCCGATGCCGCGGGGGCACCGTCTCCCCCGATGTCGGCACAGGACGAACGCGGCAAGGCCTCGCGCGCGGGCAGCGCGCTGATCCGGGTGCTCGAGGACGCGATGCGGTTCTATTTCGAGTTCCACCACGACCAGGGCGAGGGCTATCTGGCCCACCTGCACGACCCCTTGGCGGCCGCGGTCGCGCTGGACCCCGAACTGGTGGTCTGCCGCGCCGCCCCGGTCGACGTCGAGCTGACCGGCACGTTGACGCGCGGGATGACGATCGCCGACTGGAGCGGGCATTGGGGACGGGAACCCAACGCGCTCATCGGTGTCGACGTCGATCCCGCGGCGTTCTTCGACCGGTTCATCGACCGGGTCGGCGCGTTCGCGCAGACGCTCAGTCGTCGGTGACGTTCAGCGTGACGTCGATGTTGCCGCGGGTGGCGTTGGAGTACGGGCACACCTGATGGGCCTTCTCGGTCACCTTCCGGGCCGTCTCCGCATCGACGTTGGGCAGGGTGACCTCCAGCTCGACCGCCAGGCCGAAGCCGCCGTTGTCGAGTTGGCCGAGCGAAACACGTGCTCCGACAGACGAATCGGTGACATCGACCTTGTCCTGCCTGCCGACCAGTCGCAGCGCGGAGTGGAAGCAGGCGGCGTAGCCGACGGCGAAGAGCTGCTCGGGGTTGGTGCCGTTGCCGCTGCCGCCCATCTCCTTGGGGATGGCCAGGTCGAAGTCGAGCCGGCCGTCGGAGGACCGGCCGTGGCCGTCGCGGCCCTCGCCGGTGGCCAGGGCCTCTGCGGTGTAGAGCGTCTTCATGCGTGTTCCTTTCGGTGGGTGTGAACAAGGGTCTGCGTGAGCGTGTGAATCGCCTCACGAAGCTCTGCGGCTTGGGTGGTGGTCAATCCCGTTGCGGGGAAAAGCTTCTCGGGGATGCACTCGGCCTTGGCGGCTTTCCGGCGGCCCGTCGCGGTGAGGGTCACCTCGACCTGGCGCTCGTCGTCGGCACTGCGCTCCCGGCGTACGATGCCGCCGGCCTCCATCCGCTTGAGCAACGGCGACAGGGTGCCCGAATCCAACTGCAGGCGCTCGCCGAGATGACCGACCGACACCCGGCCTTCCTCGCGCAGCACCAGCAGGACGAGGTATTGGGGGTAGGTCAGCCCGAGATCAGCGAGCAGGGGCCGGTACGCCGCTGTCATCGCCCGCGACGCGGAGTACAGCGCGAAGCACAGGTGGTCGTCGAGGGCGAGCATGGCCATGCCGCAGACTGTAGGACACAATTGAATTGTGCACAATCAATTGTGTCGTCACTCATACCTGCCTTCGACGTACCACCGCCGCTGGCGGTAACACAGCAACAGTGCCTCCCCCTGGTCCCGGTCACCGCCGATCAGCACCTGGGCCCGCGCCGTCCGGCCACTCGGAGAAGCCGCGGTGTCCCACCAGCGTTCGTCGACGGGCCACGGCCCGGTCCACCAGGACAGCCGGCCTGACCGCCCCGGCGCGTCCAGCCGGGCGGGGGTGGCGGAGAACAGTCCGCGAGCGGTGACCCGCACCGGATTGCCCTCGCCGTCGAGCAGTTCGACCGGGTCGTCGAGGAGCACCGTCGGCGACGGCTCGGGCAGCTGCCCGGGCCAGGGCGCCGCGGGATCCGCCCGGGGCACGAGCTCATCGCCGAGCGGGGTCAGCGTGATGCGCTCGGCCGGGCCCCGCCCCCCGCTGAGGACCGGAACCTTCACCGCATCGGGACCGAGCAGTCCCTGCACCCGCACCAGCGCCCGCCGCGCGCGCAGCCTGTCCTCCTCACCGATCCCTCCCCACAGCGGCAGCTGCAGCGCCTCGGCCGACACCACCTCCACCGGACGCAGCCGCAGCACGGTGATCGGCGCTCCGGGCCGCTCGTCTTCGCGACGGCGGTTCAGCCAGCCGTCGAGTTGCCAGCGCACCCGGTCGGCGGTGGCATCCTCGGTCAGCGGTTCGGCGCAGCGCCAGACCCGTTCGAGCTCGGCGCCGGTGGCGGTCACCGCGTGGATGGCCAGCCGGGTGCATCCCACCCCCGCGGCCTCGAGGGTGCGGTGCAGCCGGCCCGCGAGCGACCGCCCCGCGAAGGCGGCCGCATCCACCCGGTCGATGGGGGGATCGCAGTCCAGCACCGCATCGAGTTCCTGCTCGGGGTCGCGGCCCGACGGTCCGCGGCCGGGTTCTCCCCGCGCCAGGCGGTGCGCGACCACCGCATCGACCCCGAAGCGGGAAGCCACATCGCTGCGGGACAGCTCGGCGAACTGCCCGACCGTCCGGATACCCATGCGCCACAACAGGTCGACCAGGTCCGCCCGACTCCCGGAGGCCAGGCTGGGCTCGGTGGCCAACTGCCGGATGGAGAGCCCCGACAGGAATTCCGCATCCCCACCCGGGTCGATGATCCGGCCCGCCCTGGCGGCGAAGACCGCCGTAAGCAGCTGATCGGCGATGCCGACCTGACATTCGGCGCCCACCGCGGCCACCGCGTCGACCAGCCGTTCGGCGGTGGCCTGTTCGGAGCCGAAGTACCGCGCCGCCCCCCGGACCGTCAGCGCCAGCAGCCCCGGCCGGAGCACCTCCGCCCGGGGCACCAGGTCGTCGACGGCCGCCGTGACGTGTTCGAAATGCCGAGCGTCGCGGGCCGGATCGGCGGCGACGACGTGCAGTTCCGGGCAGCGGGCCTGCGACTCCCGCCGCCGCAGCCCGCGCCGCACCCCCGTCGCCCGCGCGGCCGCCGAACACGCCACCACCCGGTTGGCCAGGGTGACCGCGACCGGGACCGTCGGCGGCAGACCGGCCGCCGCCGCGGCGGCCACGGCCGGCCAGTCCATGCACCAGAGCGCCAGCACCCTGGACGCGGACATCTAGCCGTTCACCGCACGGACCGGTCGGGTCGCACGTCCCCGGGTCCGCATCGCCAGCCGCACCCGGCTGATCCGGCCACAGCCCGGCGTGGGCGCCCCGCCGCCTGCACCGGCGATGTCGTAGCCGCTGACCTTCGCCTCCAGCCGGGCCGACGCCCCCTGCCAGTTCCCGTCCGTGACGAGCAGCGTGCACCCGCGCTGACGGGCCCGGGCCACCACCGCCCGGGCCCGGGAGGGCGGGACCGACCGGCCGCCCAGACCGAGGACCACCAGATCCATCCCGTCCATCAGGACCGCGGCCACCTCGACGGGGTCGGCGCCCGGCTCCGGAATCACCGCGATCCGGCTGAGGTCCGCCCCCATCTCCACCGCCGCGAGCAGCCCGACGTCCGGCTGGCCGATGATCGCGACATGGCCGCCCTCGGCCGTCACGGCGGCCACGATGCTCAACTCCAGCGACCGCGCCCCCGACAGAATCGCCACGGTTCCCCGAGGCAAGGACAACGAATCGGGCATCGGCAGCAAAGAATCCGGGGGCGAAAACGGCACCGGCCCCGCGGCCGCCACGGGCGCCGGACGACGGCCGGCGCCCACTTTCCCGGACACCGCCGCCATCTGTCGGCGAAGCTGTTCCAGCTGCTCAGCACGGGTGACCGAGGCGCGATCCAACGTCTTCACCCCCGTCACAGCAGCACCTTGCACATCATCGGCCTCACCCTATGTTCGAATATGTGTTCGATATCGCCAGTAAACACCGGGCCACCGACATCGTCAACCGGCGCAACCGTGACACTGCCGAATAGTGTCATTGACAAATGTCATCATTGGGCGTTGTATCCGATCCGTGCTCAACGCAGAGACGGCAGCCGCGCTGCCGCAGCGCGGTTCCTGGCGATCCCGCGGCGCGGCCGCGCTGGCCGGCCTGACGCTGCGCCAACTCAGCCTCGTGATCCCGCCCGGTCAGCCGTGGGGGCTGTGGACCTCCCGACAGATCGTCGCCCGCCTGATGGACACCTTCGGGCCGTCCCTGGCCGGGACCCGGGTCGAACGGGTCGATGTCCGCACACCCGACGGACACCGCGTGGTGGGCGAATGGGTGTGGGGCGCGGGCGTTCCCCGCGACACCACCCGCGCGATCTACTTCGTGCACGGCAGCGGTTACGTCCTGTGCTCGACCCGCACCCACCGGCGGCTGGTCTCCTGGCTGTCCCGGCTGACCGGCGTCGGCGTCTTCAGCATCGACTACCGCCTTGCGCCGCGGCACCGGTTCCCCACTGCCGCAGAGGATGTCCGTCACGGCTGGGACTGGTTGACCGGAAACTGCGGCATCGCGCCCGAACGTATCGTGCTGGCCGGCGACTCCGCGGGCGGCCACCTCGGCGTCGATCTGCTGTTGCAGCCCGACGTCTGCCATCCCGCAGGCGTGGTGCTGATATCGCCGCTGGTGGACCTGACGTTCACCCTGGCCCGATCGCGGGAACGCACCCGCCCCGACCCCACCATGCGGTCGCACCACGCCATCCGGCTGGTCGATTTGTATTGCACCGGAACCGAATCCGCTCATCCGCGGCTGACCCTCGACGTCGCGGGCGGCCGACCGCTTCCGCCGACGCTGATCCAGGCCGGCGAAGCCGAGATGCTCGCCGCCGACGCGATCGCGCTCGCCGAGGACCTGCGCGCCGCAGGCGGCCGCGCCCATCTGCAGATCTGGCCCGACCAGGTCCACGTCTTCCAGGCGTTGCCGCGGCTGATCCCCGAAGCGGTGCCCGCGATGCGCGTCGTCGCCTCGTTCGTCACCGACGTCCTGGCCGACGACGCCGTCGAACAGGCCGGCTGACATGGGACTGTTCGGCGCCCGACGCAGCCACCGCGCCGACGCGGTGATCACCGGAGCGGGCAGCGGCATCGGCGCCGCGTTCGCCGCCGAACTGGCCCGCCGCGGCGGGCGGGTGCTGTGCAGCGACATCGACCTCGACGCCGCCCGGGCGACCGCCGATGCCCTCAGCGCCGCCGGCGGCACCGCGCTCGCCGCCCCCTGCGACGTCACCGACGTCGACGACGTGTACCGGCTGGCGGACACGGCGCGATCCTGGTTCGGCGGCGCACCCACGGTGGTGATCAACAACGCCGGCGTCGGCGCGGGCGGAGCACCGATCGGGGAGACCGACCTCGCCGACTGGACATGGGTGCTGGGGATCAACCTGTGGGGCCCGATCCACGGCTGCCACGTGTTCGCCCCGATCCTGCGCGAGGCCGGCAGGCCCGCGGGAATCGTCAACGTCGCCTCCGCGGCCGCCTTCGGCGCCGCACCCGGCATGGCCGCCTACAACGTCAGCAAGGCCGGCACGCTGTCCCTGTCGGAGACGCTGGCCGCCGAACTCGCAGGCACCGGCGTCAACGTCACCGTGCTGTGCCCGACGTTCGTCAAGACCAATATCGTCGGCGCAGGCCGGATCTCGGATCGGTCCACCCAGCTCGCCGACAATCTGATGCGCTGGATCGGCTTCTCGCCCCAGCGCGTCGTCCGCACGTGTCTGGACACCCTCGACCGCGCGGGCTCTACTGCATGCCGCAGCCGGAGGCCCGAATCGGCTGGGGAATCAAACGTTTCACCCCGACGGTGTACACCCGCGCCGCCGGTCTGGTCACCCGCGTCACCACCTGAGAGGATCACCATGGCCACCGCATCGATCGACATGGACGCCATGCTGGCGAAGATCAAGGACCGACAGTGGGCGCTGGCCGACATCGACTGGGCCGCACCGGGCGCGGAGCGGATCACCGACGAACAGCGGCCCAAGCTCAAGGCGTTCATGGCCGACCTGTGCTGGATCGAGAACATCGGCGCACGGGGTTTCGCCGCGCTGGCCAAGAAGGCGCCCACCCCGACGATCGCCGAGATCTACCGCTACTTCCACGCCGAGGAGCAGCGGCACGCCAATGCCGAACTGGCGCTGATGAAGCGGTGGGGCATGCTCGACGACGGGGAGATGCCCGAGCCGAACGTCAACATCCGGCTGGCGATGGACTGGCTGGACCGCTACGCCGACCGCATGTCGCTGTCGGTCCTGGGTACCGTGATCCCGATGCTGGAGGTGGCGCTCGACGGCGCGCTGCTGAAGTTCCTGCTCGAAGAGGTCGACGATCCCGTCTGCCATCAGGTGTTCGAGAAGATCAACAACGACGAATCCCGGCATCTGGTGGTCGATTTCGCGGTGCTCGACATGATCGGCCACGCCGACGCGCGGCGGCTGGCCATCGAGTTCGTCGGCACCGTGGCCTCGCCGAGCCTGATCATCGGCGCGCTGATGTACATCCCGCTGCTGAACCGGGTGGTCGACGAGATCGCGGCGATGGGCCTGGAACCCGAACGCCTGCACCAGGCGATGCTGCGCTTCAAGTCGCTCGGCGAACGCGGCGAGAACACCTGGCGGGTACCGACCTATCAGGTTCTCAAGCGCCACGCCGCGGTGGTCGTCAACCCGCGCCACCCCTACCACCTGCTGGCCAACACCATGGTCCGGCTCTCCGACTTCTATCCCCGGTCCCTGCTCAAGCCGATCCCCAGCTGGTTCAAAGAACTCACCCACGACCCGGCGGCCTGACCCGTGGCCGGAACACGCATCCACGACACCCTGATCGTCGGCGCGGGCTTCTCCGGGCTGGGCGCCGCGGTCAAACTCCGGAAGGCCGGTGTCGACGACATCGTGATCGTCGAACGCAGCGACCGTGTCGGCGGCACCTGGCGTGACAACACCTATCCCGGTGTTGCCTGCGACATTCCGACCATGCTGTACTCGTTCTCGTTCGCCGAGAACCCCACCTGGTCACGGATGTATCCGTCGGGCGGCGAGATCTGCGCCCACATCGAAGAGCTGACCGACCGGCACGGGCTGCGCCCGCTGATCCGGTTCGACACCGAGATCACCGGCCTGAGCTTCGACGAGAGGGCCGGCGTGTGGACCGCGACAACCAAGGGCCGCAAGCGCTTTGCGGCCCGCACCGTGGTGTTGGCCGCCGGCCCGCTGGCCCACCACAAGCTGCCCGACATCCGCGGCATCGACACCTACCGCGGCCGCACGATCCACAGCGCCGCCTGGGATCACGACTTCGACGTCACCGGCAAGCGGGTCGCGGTGGTCGGCACCGGTGCCAGCGCCGTGCAGATCGTGCCGGAACTGGTGAAGACGGCGGCATTCGTCAAGGTTTTCCAGCGCACTCCGGGTTGGGTACTGCCCCGCCCGGACGTCGAGATGCCCGCATCGGTCCAGACGCTGTTCGCCAAAGTGCCTGCCGCACAGGAATTGGCACGTCAGGCACTGTTCTGGGGACACGAGGCGTGCGCGGCGGCGCTGGTGTGGAACACGCCGCTGAGCGGGCTGGTGGCCGCACTGGGCCGGGCCCATCTGCGGGCGACGGTCAAGGACGCATGGCTGCGCAGGCAGCTCACGCCGGACTTCACGCCGGGCTGCAAACGCATGTTGATCTCCAACGACTACTACCCCGCCCTGCAGCGTGAGAACTGCAAACTCATCGACTGGCCGATCGCCACGATCAGCCCGGCAGGGATCCGCACCAGCGACGGGGTCGAGCACCATCTCGACGCGATCGTGTTCGCCACCGGATACGACGTGCACCTGTCGGGTCCGCCGTTCCCGGTCACCGGGCTCGGCGGGCGGTCGCTGCAGCAGGAGTGGGCGGATCACGCCGAGGCCTTCAAGAGTGCCAGTGCGCACGGCTTCCCGAACCTGTTCTTCATGACCGGGCCCAACTCCGGTCCCGGCCACAATTCCCTGCTGGTCTACATCGAGGGACAGATCGATTACGCGGTCGCCGCCGTCACCGCGATTCTGAACGAGAACCTGCGCTACCTCGACGTCCGCGCCGACACGCAGCGCCGCTACAACGCCGCGATCCAGCAGCGGTTGACCAGGACGACCTGGATGTCGGGCTGCCGCAGCTGGTATCTGACCGCCGATGGGTTCAACGCGTCGATGTACCCGGGGCTGGCGACGCAGTATCTTCGACAGATGCGCCAATTCCGGCTCGACGACTATCACGCGGTGGCACACGAGGTGCGGGCACGCGCCGTCACCTCCACTGCCTGAGCACGCCCGGATGTCCCAGCCGAAGTCCAGCGGGCCGATCCCCACCATCCTGCGCCGGATCCGGCGCGGATCCCGCGACGTCGTCGAGACCGCGGTGTCGCAGTTGTTCGACGCCGCCGTGCAACCGCACGGCGCCGCCGAATCCGGCGAGTACCGCATCGACGAACTTGCCCGGCTGGCCGGCACGACCACCCGCAACATCCGCGTCTACCGGGACCGCGGGCTGCTGCATCCGCCGCTGCGGGTCGGCCGCATCGCCCTGTTCAACGACACCCATCTGACCCGCCTGCGCCTGATCACCTCGCTGCTCGACCGCGGATACAACCTCGCGCACGTCCACGAGATGCTCTCGACGTGGGAGCAGGGCAAGGATCTGGGCGACATGCTCGGCCTGGAGTCGGCGATCGCGGGCAGCTGGGCCACCGAGAAGCCGCAACGGATGACGATCGAGGCGGCCCGGCGGCTGATCGACGACGACGCCGCATTCGAGCGGCTCGTCGCGCTGGAGATCATCCGCGTGGAGCAGGAGCAGGCCACCGTCGTGCGGCCCACCCTGGTCGACGCGTTCACCGAGATCCACCGGTACGGCGTCGCCTACGACAAGCTCATCGACATCCACGAGCAGATCAGCCCGCTGCTCGATCAGATCAGCGCGATCCTGGTACAGGCGGGCGTCGAGGAGGTCCTCGACAAGATCAACCCGGGCGCCGCGATGCCCGACGACGTCAAGGTCGCCGAACTGATCACCACGCTGGTGCGGTTCCGCACCCGCGCGGTCTCCGCGGTCGGTGCCACGCTGGCGTTCTCGATCGAGACCGCCATCGAGACGACCGTCGCGCAGATGCTCGGCGACCTCGTCGAGAGGAACACCGACGCCGGCGGAGAGTGACCCGGCGCTACTCCCATTCGATGGTGCCGGGCGGCTTGCTGGTGATGTCCAGCACGACCCGGTTCACCTCGCGCACC
This sequence comes from Mycolicibacterium psychrotolerans, assembly GCF_010729305.1. Taxonomy (NCBI): domain Bacteria; kingdom Bacillati; phylum Actinomycetota; class Actinomycetes; order Mycobacteriales; family Mycobacteriaceae; genus Mycobacterium; species Mycolicibacterium psychrotolerans. The sequence goes on from NZ_AP022574.1 coordinate 5,400,525, forward strand.
TCGTTGGTGATGCGCGTCGAGATCCGTTCCAGCACGTCGTAGGGCACCCGCGTCCAGTCCGCCGTCATCGCGTCCTCGCTGGAGACCGGGCGCAGCACGATCGGATGCCCGTAGGTGCGGCCGTCGCCCTGCACGCCCACCGACCGGACGTCGGCCAGCAGCACGACCGGGCACTGCCAGATCTGGTGATCCAGTCCGGCCGCGGTCAGTTCCTCGCGGGCGATCGCATCGGCACGGCGCAGAGTTTCCAGCCGGTCCGCGGTGACCTCGCCGACGATGCGGATCCCCAGCCCCGGACCCGGGAACGGTTGGCGCGCAACGATTTCCTCCGGAAGGCCCAGCTCGCGACCCACCGCGCGGACCTCGTCTTTGAACAGCAGCCGCAACGGCTCGACGAGCGTGAACTTCAGGTCGCCGGGTAGGCCGCCGACGTTGTGGTGGCTCTTGATGTTCGCCGTGCCCGCGCCGCCGCCAGACTCCACCACGTCGGGATACAGCGTGCCCTGCACCAGGAACTCGACGTCCCCCTCGGCCGCCCCCAGCGCGTCGCGCACCGCACCCTCGAACGCGCGGATGAACTCGCGGCCGATGATCTTGCGCTTGCCCTCGGGGTTGGTGACCCCGGACAGCGCCTCGAGAAAGCGGTCGGCCACATCGACGGTGACCAGGTTCGCCCCGGTGGCGGCGACGAAATCGCGCTGTACCTGTGCGCGCTCACCGGCACGGAGCAGACCGTGGTCGACGAACACACACGTCAGCCGATCGCCGATGGCACGCTGCACCAGCGCCGCCGCGACCGCGGAGTCCACGCCGCCGGACAGCCCGCAGATCGCCCGTCCGTCGCCGATCTGGGCGCGCACCTGCTCGACGAGCGCGTCGGCGATGTTGGCCGGTGTCCAGGCGGCGTCGATCCCGGCGAACTCGTGCAGGAACCGGCTGAGCACCTGCTGGCCGTGCGGGCTGTGCATGACCTCGGGGTGATACTGCACGCCGGCCAGCCGCCGTGACCGGTCCTCGAACGCCGCCACCGGCGCACCGGAACTGGTGGCCACCACCTCGAACCCGGCCGGCGCCTCGGTGACCGCGTCACCGTGGCTCATCCACACCGGTTGTGTCTCGGGCAGATCGGAATGCAGATCGCCGCCAACGACTTTCAGCTCGGTGCGACCGAACTCGCTGGTGCCGGTGTGCGCGACGGTGCCGCCGAGCGCCTGCGCCATGGCCTGGAACCCGTAGCAGATGCCGAACACGGGGACGTCGAGGTCGAACAGCGCCGGGTCGAGCTGCGGCGCACCGTCGCTGTACACGCTGGCCGGCCCGCCCGACAGCACCACGGCGCGCGGGTTGCGCGCCTTGATCTCGTCGACGCTCGCGGTGTGCGGGATGACTTCGGAGAACACCCGCGCCTCGCGCACTCGACGTGCGATGAGCTGGGCGTACTGGGCACCGAAGTCGACCACCAGTACCGGGCGGGGAGCAGCTGAATCCACCCGCACAGTCTAGTGGGGCTCTCGAAGGTCAGGCGCCCTGCGCCTCGGCGGTCGTGGGATCCCGCCGGTTGACCGTCTCGGCACTCACGCCCCAGTCCAGAGCCGCAGGCGCGCCGGCGGGCACCATCGGATGCGCCGGCTCGATGGGATCAAGCCGCCGGTACGGCTCGCCCTGCGCGGGCCGCAGGTCCTCCTCGCCCTTGTTCGGCCACAGCGAGGCGGCCCGCTCGGCCTGAGCGGTGATCGAAAGCGAGGGATTCACACCGAGATTCGCCGAGATCGCCGCGCCGTCGACCACCGACAGCGTCGGGTAGTTGTACACCCGGTGGTACGGGTCGATGACGCCGCGCTGCGGGTTCTCGCCGATGGCCGCGCCGCCCAGGAAGTGCGCCGTCAGCGGGATGTTGAACAGCTCACCCCAGGTTCCGCCCGCCACGCCGTCGATCTTCTTCGCGATGCGGCGGGTGACCTCGTTGCCCACCGGGATCCACGACGGATTCGGCTCGCCGTGGCCCTGCTTGCTCAGGTAGCGGTGGAAGCCGAACCGGGTGCGCTTGGTGAACGTCGTGATCGAGTTGTCGAGATTCTGCATCACCAGCGCGATCATCGTGCGCTCGCTCCAGCGCCGCGGGTTGAGCAGGCGCAGAGTGCCCTGAGGATCGCTGCGCGCGGTGCGCACGAGCTGTTTCCAACGTGGCACGTCGGTGCCCTCCGGACCGGCGCCGTCGGTCATCAGGGTCTGCAGCAGCCCCATCGCGTTCGAGCCCTTGCCGTAGCGGCACGGCTCGACATGGGTGTCGGAGGTCGGATGGATCGACGAGGTGATCGCCACGCCGTGCGTGAGGTCCAGGTCGTCACTGACGCGCAGCCGTCCCGCGCCGACGATCGACTCCGAGTTGGTGCGGGTCAGCACCCCGAGCCGGTCGGACAGCTTCGGCAGCCGGCCGCTGTCGCGCATCTTGAACAGCAGCCGCTGCGTGCCGTAGGTGCCGGCCGCGAGCACCACCTGGTTCGCGGTGAACGTGCGGCGGGTGCGGCGCACCCAGCTTCCCGTCCGCACGGTGCGGATCTCCCAGGTGCCGTCGGGACGCTGGGAGAAATCGGTGACCGTGGTCATCGGGCGGATCGTCGCGCCGGCGCGCTCCGCAAGCCCCAAGTAGTTCTTGATCAGAGTGTTCTTGGCGCCGTAGCGGCAGCCCGTCATGCAGGAGCCGCACTCGATGCACCCGGTGCGCTCCGGACCGGCGCCGCCGAAGTAGGGATCGGGAACGGTCTCGCCCGGCGTCTTTTCGTTGTCGGGGCCGAAGAACACCCCGACCGGCGTCGGGACCCAGGTGTCCCGGCAGCCCATGTCCTCGGCGACTTCCTGCATGATCCTGTCGGCGTCGGTGACCGTCGGGTTGGTGACCACGCCGAGCATCCGCTGCGCCTGGTCGTAGTGCGGCAGCAGCTCGGAGCGCCAGTCGGTGATGTCGCGCCATTGCGGGTCGTTGAAGAACGGCTCCCTCGGCACGTAGAGCGTGTTCGCGTAGTTCAGCGACCCGCCGCCGACCCCGGCGCCGGCCAGGATCATCACGTTGTTGAGCAGGTGGATGCGCTGGATGCCGAACATGCCGAGCCGCGGCGCCCACAGGAACTTCCGCAAATTCCACGAAGTCTTGGCGAAGTCGGGATCGGCAAAGCGCTTGCCGGCCTCGAGCACGAGGACCTTGTAGCCCTTCTCGGTCAGACGCAGCGCGCTGACGCTGCCGCCGAAGCCGGAACCGATGATGACGACGTCGTAGTCGGTCTGCATACGACCATTATGAACTTACCGGCCGGTAGATCTCTAGACAGGGCCGCTTAATTTGTAAAGTGGCCCCGTTCACACCGGGCCGAGCAGGCTCAGCTGCCGACCGTGAGACCGACCTTCTGGAATTCCTTGAGGTCGCAGTAGCCGGCCTTGGCCATCGACCGGCGCAGGCCGCCGACCAGGTTGAGCGCTCCGAACGGATCGTCGGACGGCCCGCTCAGCACCTGCTCGAGCGTCGGGCGTTCCCCGGCGGCCACCTGCAGCAGCGCGCCGCGCGGGAGCGACGGGTGCGCCGCCGCGGCGGGCCAGAACCAGCCTCCGCCGAGCGCTTCAGCGGCCGAGGCCAGCGGCGTGCCGAGCACCACGGCGTCGGCGCCGCACGCGATGGCCTTGGCCAGGTCGCCGGAGGTGTGGATGTCGCCGTCGGCCAGCACGTGCACGTAGCGGCCGCCGGTCTCGTCGAGGTATTCCCGGCGCGCGGCGGCGGCGTCGGCGATCGCGGTGGCCATCGGCACGCTGATCCCGAGCACCTCGTCCGACGTCGTCACCCCGGTGGTCGAGCCGTACCCCACGATCACGCCGGCAGCGCCGGTGCGCATCAGGTGCAGCGCGGTGCGGTGGTCGAGCACGCCGCCGGCCACCACCGGCACGTCGAGTTCGGAGATGAACGTCTTGAGGTTCAGCGGCTCGCGGTCCTGCGCAACCCGCTCAGCCGAGATGATCGTGCCCTGGATGACGAGCAGGTCGATGCCCGCGGCCACCAGCGTCGGCGTCAGCGCCTGCGCGTTCTGCGGCGAGACGCGCACCGCGGTGGTCACCCCGGCCTCCCGAATCCGCGCGACCGCGGCGCCCAGCAGCTCGGGATCCAAAGGCGCAGAATGCAATTGCTGCAGCAGCCGGATCGATGCCGACGGGTCGGGCTCCTTCGCCGCGGCCTCGATCACCTCGGCGATGCGGGCCTCGACGTCGGCGTGGCGCCCGATCAGGCCCTCGCCGTTGAGGATTCCGAGGCCACCCTGACGGCCCAGCTCGATGGCGAACTCCGGCGACACCAGCGCATCGGTCGGGTGGGCCAGCACCGGGATCTCGAACCGGTAGGCGTCGAGCTGCCAGGCCGTCGACACGTCCTGGGACGAGCGGGTGCGCCGCGACGGCACGATGTTGATGTCACCCAGTTCGTAGGTACGGCGCGCCGTCCGGCCCATGCCGATCTCGACCATGTCTCGCATGTCTGCTCCCCTGTTCAGCCCGCAACGACCCTAGCGGGTGGTGTAGTTGGGGGCTTCCACCGTCATCGTGATGTCGTGGGGGTGGCTCTCCTTGAGCCCGGCCGCGGTGATCTGCACGAACTGCGCCTGCTGCAGCTGCTCGATGGTGGCCGAGCCGGTGTAGCCCATCGCAGCACGCAGCCCGCCGACGAGCTGGTGGATGACCGTCGACAGCGGGCCGCGGAACGGCACCCGGCCCTCGATGCCTTCGGGCACCAGCTTGTCCTCGGAGAGAACGTCGTCCTGGAAGTAGCGGTCTTTGGAGTAGCTGCCGCGCAGATTCCCGCCCGCGCCCCGACCCTGCATCGCGCCCAGCGACCCCATGCCCCGGTAGCTCTTGAACTGCTTGCCGTTGACGAAGATCAGCTCGCCGGGCGACTCGGCGGTGCCGGCCAGCAGCGACCCCAGCATCGCGGTGGACGCGCCGGCCGCGAGCGCCTTGGCGATGTCCCCGGAGTACTGCAGACCACCGTCGGCGATCACCGGCACGCCGTGCGGTGCGCACGCCGCGACGGCCTCCAGAATCGCCGTGATCTGAGGAGCGCCGACACCGGCCACCACGCGGGTGGTGCAGATCGAGCCCGGTCCGACGCCCACCTTGACCGCGTCGGCGCCCGCCTCGACCAACGCCAGGGCCGCCGAACGGGTGGCGACGTTGCCGCCGACGACCTCGACCCGGTCCCCGACGGTGACTTTGAGCCGGTGCACCATCTCGAGCACGCCGCGGTTGTGGGCGTGCGCGGTGTCGACGATCAGCACGTCGACCCCGGCGTCGGTCAGCGTCATCGCGCGCGACCACGCGTCGTCGCCGACGCCGACCGCGGCGCCGACGAGCAGGCGCCCGTCGCTGTCCTTGGTGGCCAACGGGAACTGCTCGGTCTTGACGAAGTCCTTGACCGTGATGAGCCCGGTGAGCGTGCCGTGCCCGTCGACGATCGGCAGCTTCTCGATTTTGTTGCGGCGCAACAGACCCAGCGCGGCCTCAGCGGACACGCCCTCCTGCGCGGTGATCAGCGGCGCCTTGGTCATCACCTCGGACACGGCCTTGGACTGGTCGACCTCGAAACGCATGTCGCGGTTGGTGATGATTCCGACAAGGGAGCCGAGGGCATCCACCACCGGCAGGCCGGAGATGCGGAACCGCGCGCACATCGCGTCGACCTCGGCCAGCGTGTTGTCCGGCGAGCAGGTCACCGGGTCGGTCACCATTCCGGCCTCGGACCGCTTGACGGTCTCCACCGCGCCCGCCTGCTCGGCAACGGGCAGGTTGCGGTGCAGCACGCCCATTCCGCCGGCGCGGGCCATCGCGATGGCCATCCGCGACTCGGTCACCGTGTCCATCGCGGAGCTCACCAGCGGCACCTTCAGCCGGATCTTGCGGGTCAGCTGACTCGAGGTGTCCGCCGTGGCGGGAATCACATCGGAGGCCGCGGGCAGCAGCAGGACGTCGTCGAACGTGAGCCCCAGCATCGCGACCTTGGTCGGGTCATCGCCGCCGGTGGGCACCGGCACGGCCAGGGGAATGCTGCTCTCGGCGATCGACATGGGAGCCTCCAGTAACCAGACACGGGACAGGCGACAGACGCGACCTGAAAGCCCATCTTATCGGCATCAAGCTCGGCATTTCCGTTCGCCATGACGTGCCGCGCGAGTGCTGGCGCGATCCCCGGGGGGCTGCGTACTCTTGTGTCGTGCGAGACCACCTGCCGCCAGGATTGCCGCCTGACCCGTTCGCCGACGACCCGAGTGATCCGTCGGCGGCGCTGGATGCGCTGGAGCCGGGTCAGCCGCTCGATCCGCAGGAACGCACCGCCGTGGAGGCCGATCTGGCCGACCTGGCTGTTTACGAAGCGCTGTTGGCGCACAAGGGAATTCGCGGTCTCGTGGTCTGCTGCGACGAATGCCAGCAGGACCACTATCACGACTGGGACATGCTGCGCGCGAACCTGTTGCAGCTGCTGGTCGACGGAACCGTCCGTCCGCACGAGCCGGCCTACGACCCCGAGCCCGACTCCTACGTCACCTGGGATTACTGCCGCGGTTACGCCGACGCGTCACTCAACGAGGCCGCGTCGGAGTCCGACGGCTATCGCTGACGGCTGAACCGCCGGCCGGTCAGCTGGTGCGCGCCTGTCCGGGCGGCACCGCAGGCGGGCCCGGAACCGCCGGGCGCGCGGGAGCCGCCGGCACCTCCGGCACAGCCGGGATCACCGCTGTCTCGGGCTCGACAGGAATCATGAGCAGCGTCGTGGTGGTCGGCACCAGAATCTCGACGGACGAGGGCACCGTCACGGCCGGCACCAGGGTCGTCGTCGGCAGTGGAGTGGGCGACGGTTGCGGTGTCGGCGTCGGCCGCGGCGCGGACGTCGGCGACGGCGCAGCGGTCGTCGATTGCTGAGCCACCACCGACGTCGAGGTAGGAGTGGGCGCCACGGTCGTCGTCGGTGTCGGTGACGGCGCCGCGGTCGTCACGGTGGTCGCCGGCGTCGGACTCGGCGCCGCAGTGGGCGTCGGCGACGCCGGGGACGTCTCCGAGGACGGCGAAGGCGACGGCGAACCGCTGGTCGACGTCTCCGACGGCGACGACGGGTCGGTCGACGAACTCGTCGGCGTCGTCTCCGTCGGCACGGTGAGCGACAACGTGTTCGGGTCGACACTGATCGAGGGGAATGTGGGCAGCGGGGCGCCCGGAGGCACCGTCGCGGCCGGGTTCTGGGCCTCGACCTTGACGGTCAGCTCCTGCCACTGGGACACCAGATCGGCCTTGCGCTCGTCGTCACCGACTCCGGCCACGGTGGTCGTGACGGCCTCCAGCTTCGCCTGAGCGCCCTGCCAGTCACCCTGCTCGATGAGACGCTGCACCTGCTGCATCTCGGTCTGGGCGGCCAGCGCCACCGCGTCGTCGCGGGCCTGGGTCTGCTCCCCGAACAGCACGCTGCGCAGACCGTAGAGCGCGTCGCCGGGTCCGGATCCGGCGATCACCGCGCCGAAGCCCCCCAGACACAGCACGGCAGCGGCAGCCGAGCCGACCACCGCCAGCGACAACCGTCGCCGCCGGCCCGGGGACGTCGCGCGATCCAGCGCCGCAGCGGCCTCCTCGGTGGTGAGCACCGATCCCGTCGGCGTCTCTCGCACATCGTCGCGCCAGCCGGCCAGCAGGTACGCCAGCTCGGCGTCGCCGCGATCGGTCGAGTACGGGGGCTGCTGCGAGGCCAGGGCATCGAGGAACTGGTCGGTGCGATTGATGTCGTTCAGCGACGGATCACCGCCATTGGCGTTCCAGCGTCCGAAATCAGGCATGGTCGCGTCCGTTCGCGGTGATCTCCGCCTTCAGCCGCGACAGCGCGCGGTGCTGGGCCACCCGCACGGCACCCGCGGTGCTGCCGACAGCCTCGGCGGTCTCCTCCGCGCTCATCCCGACCACGACGCGCAGGATCAGGATCTCGCGCTGCTTCTCGGGGAGCACCTGCAGGAGGGCGTTCATGCGGGCCGACGATTCGGACTCGATCGCCTTCTGCTCGGGGCCGGCCTCGCCGGAGAAGCGCTCGGGCACGACATCCATCGGATCGGCCTTGTTACGCCCCGCGGCACGATGCGCGTCAGCAACCTTGTGCGCTGCGATGCCGTACACGAAGGCCAGGAACGGTCGTCCCTGATCCCTGTACCGCGGCAGCGCCGTGATGGCAGCCAAGCACACCTCCTGAGCAACGTCATCAGCTGAGAGACCGCTACGCTCCGCGGTCCCCACGCGCGCCCGGCAGTACCGGACGACGAGGGGGCGGATGATCTCCAGCACCTCCCGGAGTGCGTTTCGATCGCCGGCAATCGCTTCAGCGACGACAGCATCGAGACGTTCTCCCGAAATTGTCATCGTGTGCAGGGTCTCCAGCGTTACGTCGGGGACACATCCCGGAGGGGAGGTGGCTACGGTCGTCGGTACCGAATAAGTGTCGGCTCAGACAAACAATAACGACCGCGATGGGCGCAACCGCGTTAGCGCGAGCGCCACACGCCGCCTCGTCTGATCACGGTTTCGGCGCAGGTGTCGCGGATGTCCGTGATCTGGGCCGGTGAGTGCTCGGCACTACCGATCCCGACGAGCAGGGACGCGACCGCCCAGCGCAGCGGTATCAGACCGTGCTCGCCGGACTCGGCCAGCGCGCGATCGCCCTCCTGGCGGGCCGCACCGAGGTCGCCGGCGGCGCAATGCGCGGCCGCGAGGACCACGCGTGATTTGACGCGATGCCGGATCGATGGGCCCGCGTCGGCCAGGTGCACGGCGCGTTCGGCGTGAGCGAGCGCGGTGTCGTCGCCGCACGCCATCGCCAGCTCCGCCGACACCCACGCCAGCCGGATCGGCAACCGCGCACCCGAGGTGACGGCGACGAGGTCGGCGGCGCGCTGCAGCGCACGCTGCGAAGCGGCGAACCGCCCCACTCCGAGCGCATCGGCGGCCAGACCGACGAGAGCGTCGGCGCCGGCCTCGCCGGTACCGCCGGACAGCGCCCACGCCCGGCCGTCGAGCGAGCGGGCACGGTCATGCCAGCCGAGCTGACGCAGAAAGGACGCGCGGGTGCTCTGCGCCAGCGACAGCATCAAGCCACGCGGGCGCAATCGCAGCAGCGCGTCGAGGTCGGCGTGGGCGCAGGCGTAACGGCCCTGCCCGGCAGCGGCGACCGCGCGCAGCCACCGGTCGTGTGGGGTGACGGCGCTCGGCAGCGGCCACGCACCGGGGTTGCTGCCGAAGGCTTCGTCGTCCATCTCGAAACGCGACGCTATCAACCCCGCCGATCTGTTGAGCGCGTCAGTTAACAGTTCGTGGTGACCATGTTACGAACAGGAAAACTGGAAGACGGGTGTCGAGTTCGGTTCGGGCAGCGCGGAATTAACTGACCGGGAGAAATGGCGCCTAAATAGGCCGTGGGACGGTTGTCGATAACACCCCACTCGTTGCGAACGCGTCGCACCGATGAACGTGATGTAAATTTTCTGCCTGCGCGTATGCGGTTTCGCACAGGGGGGCGCTATTGACGGAAATTCGTGAGCCCTTCTACGTTGTGTGCACGAGTGGTCATCGGCGACTGTGCTCGGATCTTTTCCACGACTGACATATCCACGTCGTCCGCGAAATGGGTGTGCAGAGAGGGGTTTCGCAGTGCCACAGCCGCAGCAGCTTCCCGGTCCGAACGCCGACATCTGGGATTGGCAGATGCAAGGCCTTTGCCGGGGCGTCGATTCCTCCGTGTTCTTCCATCCCGACGGGGAGCGTGGCCGCGCCCGCGCCCAGCGGGAGATGCGCGCCAAAGAGATGTGCCGCAGTTGCCCGGTGATCACCCAGTGCCGCTCGCACGCACTCGCCGTCGGTGAGCCCTATGGCATCTGGGGCGGTTTGAGCGAGTCGGAGCGCGAGCTTCTGCTCAAGCGGGGCATCCGCCGGTCGGCCTGATGGACGCCAGCCACTGTTCGAACGTCGTCGGTGCGATCCGCGCGCCGTCGCCGGGGAGCAGGATGGTGCCGGCCAACTCCTCACCCAACGGACCCGACCACGTCGGAATCAGCGTGACGTCGCGACCGAGCGCGGCATGCGTGCGCCGCGCCATGTCGACGAGATCCTGCGTCTGCGGGCCGGCGACGTCGACGTAGCGCCCCTGCGGTTCGCCGACCGCGATCTCGGCGAGCACCTCGGCGATGTCGTCGGGGGCGATCGGCTGGACGAGCAGCGGAGCGATCGCCGCGACGCCGTCATGTTCGGTCCAGCTGGCGGCCAGAGCCGCGAAATCGTGAAACTGCGTCGCCGGGACGATGGTCCACGGCACAGGTCCGTCTTGCACCAACCGTTCCTGCACGCGTTTACCGGCGTAGTGGTCGGTGCCGCCGTCGGTCCGGTCGATCCCGACGATGGACAGCAGCACATGGTGTCGAACACCGGCACGTTGCTCCGCGCCGAGCAGGTTGGCCGTCGTCGTCTGAAAGTAGGACCGGGTCTCGTCGAGACCCATCGGCGGTGCGCTGGTGGTGTCGACGACCGCGTCGACGCCCTGCAGAGCGTCGTCCAGCCCGGCGCCTGTGAGCAGGTCGACTCCAAGCGAGCGGCTGATCCGCACCACCTCGTGCCCGCTTCGTGCGAGCGCCGAGGCGGTACGGGCACCGATGTTGCCAGTGGCCCCGGCTACTGCGACATGCATGAGGCTTCTCCCGTTGTCGGGTACACGTCGATCATCGACCTGATCGGCGCGCCCCGTCTACCGCGAAACGGCCCCGAGGCAGTCGGCCCCGACGTTAGGCTGCGACAGGTGAGCACGGCCGCTGAACGCGCTGCCCAACTCGAACTCGTCGCCCGGCTGAAGTCGGCGTTCCCCGAACTACCGGACGCTCCCCCGCCGGACATGCTCGATCCGGCGCGAATCAAGGCTTACCTCAAGCCCGTTCACGACGTCGGCGGTGAGCCCGACGCGCCGATGAAGTACGAGAACAAGCAGTACGAGACCTGGGAAGAGCTCACCTACGTCATGTGCGAGGTGCTGGCCTGGCGCGGCATCTGGCTCTCCGAGGAACGCCGCCGCATCGGCAACGTCGACGTCGGCCGGGCCGAATACCTCGGACTGCCCTACTACGGCCGGTGGCTGCTCGCGGTGGCCCGCGTGCTCGTGGAGAAGCACCACATCAGCCTCGGTGAGCTCAGCGAGCGCATGGCCGAGGTCAAGGACCGCTACGCCGACGGACTGGGTGGCCGAACGCCCGACGCCGCGCCGAAGTCCGAGGGCGACGGCGCCGGGGTGTTGCGCAACGCCCATCATCAGCACGCCGTCGGCAAGGGTGATCCGCAGGTGTACGCCGGTCTGGCCGGGGAGCCGAAGTTCGCGGTCGGGGACGCCGTCGTCGTGCGGGACCTGCCGGTGGTGTTCTACACCCGCACCCCCGAGTACGTGCGCGGGGCGACGGGACGCATCGCCCCCGTGGCCTACGAGAGTCCCGCCGCCGAGGACGAGACCTGGGACCGGCCCGACGCCCGCCCGGAATGGTTCTACGTGGTGGAGTTCAACCAGTCCGAACTGTGGCACGGCTACACGGGCACCGCCACCGACACGCTGCGCACCGAGCTGCCCGAGCGCTGGCTCGCCGCCGTCTGAAACCAGCTGCCGCAGAAGGGAAATCGCTGTGTCCCACGATCATGACCACGATCACGACCGGACCGTCAAGCCGATGGTGGACGAAATCACCGACTTCGAGGTCCTCGAGATCGCGCTGCGCGAACTGTGCATCGAGAAGGGCATCTTCACCGCCGACGAGCACCGGCGGTTCACCGAGTTCGCCGAACAGATCGGTCCGACGCCGGCGGCCCGCCTGGTGGCCCGGGCGTGGCTGGACCCGGACTTCAAGCGTCTCGCGCTCACCGAACCGATGACGGCGAGCAAGGAGGTCGGCGTCGACTGGATGGAGCCCACCGGTTTCGGAACACCGAGTGATTTCACGGCTTTCGAGATCCTGGAGGACACGCCCACCGTCCACCATGTGATCGTGTGCGCGCTGTGCTCCTGCTACCCGCGGCCGATTCTGGGCAATTCACCCGAGTGGTACCGCACCCCGAATTACCGTCGGCGCCTGGTGCGCTGGCCGCGTCAGGTGCTCGCCGAATTCGGCCTGTACCTGCCCGACGACGTCGAGGTCCGGGTGCAGGATTCCAACCAGAAGCACCGCTTCATGGTGATGCCGATGCGCCCCGACGGCACCGACGGCTGGTCGGAAGACCAGCTGACCGAGATCATCACGCGCGACTGCCTGATCGGAGTGGCACTGCCCAAGCCCGGCGTCACCACCAACGTCATCACCGATACCCGCCCGGCCCTGCACCCGATGAGCGAGTGACCCGTGGAGAGCCCAGCACTGCAGCAGATCGTCGAACGCAACCAGGTGTGGCCACGCATGGCGGCCAAGTACGGCGTCGAAAATCCGGTGCCGCCATGGAAGACCAGCCTCGACGGGCTGTGTGACGCGCTGGACCGGGCGGCGTGCGAGGCCGACCTCCCGACGTTCAAGGAGCGTCGCGACGAGGAGGACGTCCTGGTGGTCACGACGTACGCCGACCTGCCCTACCCGGAGAATCAACTTGTGGCGCTGGCGCATTCCCTGCTGGCGCGCGGCGTGATCACCGAAGCGGACCTCCAGCAGCGGATGGCTGCGATCCGCGCCCGCCTGGAGGCCTAGAGCTCAGGAATCGTGGCGCGGGAAGTCCAGTAGGTTGGCCCGGATGCGTGCCGCTCCGTCGCGGGCGATCGACGCGGCGGCGGCACTGGCGGGTTTGCGAGCGGCCTGGTCTTCGAAGCACGCCACGAACTCGTCGCTGAAACCCAGCCGAGGGAATCGTTCGACCACCTGTGTCCGCACGCTCTCGGGGAAATCGTCGGGTCTGTGTCCGACGACGTCCCAACTGGTGGCGACCTGCAGCAGGTGCGACTCGGGGTCGTCTTCCGGCGACACGTCGTCGCGCATGTGCAGCACGATGATCTCCTCGGCCCTCGCCGCGCGGTCCGGCGGCCAGCCGGCCGCCAGCCCGAAGACCCACGCCAGACAGCCGCCCGCATCCTCGAAGGGCATGAGGTGGCTGTCGAACGCGCCGGTCAGACCGATGTCGTGCAGCAGCGCCGAGACGAACAAGAGTTCGTCGTCGAATGCGATGCCGTGCGCGGCAGCATACGTCGCTCCCCACGCGTAGGACCGGAGGCAGTGATTGAGCAGCGCGGGGGTGTAGAAGCGGACACCGACTGTGCGTGCAGCCGTCGCCGCCGGTGTGTCCGGGAACATCACTTCAGCTTGCGCCCGCGAGCGGCCGACCGCCGCCGGATCGGCGATTCGGCGGCTCAGTCGGCAGAACTGAGCGCGGGTTGCCCCGGCAGTCGCGTGCTGCGGTCGGCGCGGCGGGCCTGCAGCCGGCGCCGGCGCACCTTCCACGAACTCCACTCGCCCAGCGTGACGCCGGCCGCCAGGGCCGTCCCGATCGCGAACGCGCCGAGCACCGAGGCGAATCCGAGCGCGTGCTGATCGTTGAGGATCGCGTAGATACCGTGCAGCAGGGCCAGACCGGGCAGCAGCGGCACGATGCCGGCGATCGACACCACCAGCGGCGGCGCCAGGTTGCGGCGCTCCATCAGCCGGCCGACCAGACCGATCGGCACGGCGGCCACGAACGACGCGACGACGGCGCCCAGACCGGCGCCCTGGGCCAGCAGGAACGCGATGGTGCCCGCCGCGCCACCGAAGGCAGCGGCGATCGCCGCCGAGCGTTCCGCGTAGCAGGCCAAGGCGTATGCGGCCGCACTGGCCGCGCCGAACGCGACGCGAGCCGGGAACTCGGCCAACGCCGGCGGAGCGTGCGCGTCGATGGCGACGAACGGCGCCCCGAAGCGGTTGGCGAGATGCAGCACCAGCGCGACGCCGGCGATCGTCGCGCCGGTCATCATGACCAGTTCGAAGAACCGGCCGGCCGCGGTCACGGGCGCGCCGCTGATGACGTCGCCGACGGAGCCGACGAGTGACAGCCCGGCCAGCAGCACGACGAGGCCGGCGGCGATGGCCACGGTCGGTTCGAAGTGGATGCCCAGTCGGGGGCTGAGCCAGTACAGGATGATCGGCGGCGCCGCTGCGATCGCCCCGCCGACGGCGTACTGGAAGAAGAACGGGAGGCCGTGCCGGTTGAGCCGGCGGTTCACCCGGTCGATCGTCATCGTGCTCAGCGCGCTGACGACGCACCCTAACCAACTCGCGCCGAGGGTGCCGGCGGTGGCGAACGCGAGCGCGCCCCAGGCGAGCGTCGCGATCCAGCGCCGATAGGGATGGGGCGCGGTGATGATGGTGTCGAGTTCGGTGCGGGCCTCCGACGGGGAGATCTCGCCGGCCCGGATCTTGCCGATCAGCCGGTCGACAGCGGCCAGCCGGCTGAAGTCGATGGAGCGGGACTGCACGATGTGCAGCGTGCTGACCGGGGACGACGGCCCGCGGTAGGCGGCAACGTGGATCGTCGTGTTGATGACGTCGACCTCGCAGCGGTCGACGCCGTAGGCGGCGGCGATCGCGGTGACCTGATCCATCGTGGCGGTGGCGGGTGTTCCGGACGCCATCAGGAGGGCGCCGACGTTTCCGGCCAGATCGAGAACTTCGCCGACGCGCGCGTAGTAGCCCTCGTCGGCCTCCGTGTCCGACAACGCGATGCGCGGTAGAGCGCCGGTCGGCGGATCGGTCTCCCGAATGATGCGGCTCAGGATTCCGCGCTGACGTGGCTGCGCGCCCACGGCTGTGCCCCTCTTCCCTTTCTCGGATTCACTCAGCCTTCGCGGTCATGAGCAAAACCTATTTTACTCATGGCAGCTGCGTTGACCAGGCCTCTCGGGGGTGAGAGTGGGCACACCAGGTCAGGGGACGCGGACCCAGGGCTGGCAGTTGTGCGACTCGAAGGATTGCACCGTCGGGTTGATGTTCGCGTACATCGGGCCGATAGACATGTTGGTCGCGACGACATGTGCCTTGTCCGGACCCGGCGTGCTGTAGCTGAACCACAGGCACATCGAGTCCTGGGTGGGCACGTCGTTGATCCACACCCCGAACGTCGAGGCAGTGCCGTCGGTGCGGTAGAGACCGAGTCCGACGTCGCGTCCGACGACGAAGAACCCCTCGCCGGGGATCGGATCCATCGGCTGAGCGTGGGCCTGCGCGGCGGGCGCGACGGAGATCAGGCCGGCGACGAGCCAGACGGAGACGAGCCAGACGGATGTGACCCGTTGCCTCCTCATGGCCGCAGCGTAGGCCTTTCCGCAGCGGCTGAGGCGCAGATGAAGGAGGATCCTGGACTGGCGCGGTGGGAATCAGCTGTAGCAGTAGGAATCCGACGAAGCGTCGCCACCCTGTAGCCGGATTTGGTGTACCCGCAGGCCGCGGAACTCCTCGCCGTGCGGGAAGAAGTTCTCGTCGATGCTGAGCCCGCCGTCAGGATCGGCGTCGAGCTTGGCCATCCACGCGCCAACGCCGTCAGGGTAGAACTGGTCGTCCCATGCCCCATACAGCGAGTTGGTGAAGTACACCCGCTTCCCGTCGCGGCTGACTTCGACCATCTGCGGGCCTCCTGACAGCGGCATATCAGGCATCGCGGGATGCGGTGCGCGGTCAACGATGCCGCCGAGCCGCACCGAGCCCACTTGCTTCGGGTTTGCGGGGTCTGACACGTCGAACTGTTTCATCTCACCGGTACCCCAGCACGACACGTACAAGAACCGGTCGTCGACCGACAGGTCGATGTCGGTGATGAGCGGCGGCACCGCGGCAAACGGCTTGAGTGCGGGAGGCAGCAGGTCTGGGTCGGCGGGTTCGGGCGGGATGGTGATGACCTTCTCGGCCGTCCACTCGTCCTCGTCGCGGAACCAGCGCCAGATCGAGCCGGACAGGTCCTCAGTGGAAATCACCACGCCGACAAAGCCCCAGGTCGCCTCCGGGTCGTGGGATGGGCGCACCTCCAATGCCATCTGGTGTTGTGCGCCCAGGTCGACGCGCTGCACGTGCTCGCCCTTGGCAAGGTTCCAGAAGTGGATGGCGTGGCCGTACTTCTGGCCGAGCAACAATTCCGGCACGATGCCGTTCTCGATCATCGAGGGGCTGCCCCACTCGCTGGAGATCAGCACGTTCTGGTTGAGGTGCCACCACGCGTCGTAGTGGAAGTGCTGCGGTCCGCGGTCGGTCTCCCAGGCACGCAACACGTCGAATGTCGCGTGGTCGAGCAGGGCGATGCCGCCCGGTCCGTCATCGTTGCCCTCAGCACCCCCGAGGCAGGTCAGGAATACGCCGTCTGGTCCGCAGTGAAGGGTGTGCGGACGCGAGTATCCGGCGTTCTGGGACAGGGTCTTGCCGTCGATCGTCTTGATGAGCGTCGGGTTGCGTAGGTCCGGCTGGGTGTCGAACACGTTGATGTTGGACGATCGCAGTCCGGGAACCAGTAGGTAGCGGCGCTCGAGCGCGTGCATGTCGTGGCCCTCGTGCTTGAGGGCGCTGCTGCAGGCGTTCCAACCAAAGTGATGAACCTCGTCGCCGCGGCCCGGGAGGTCGGTCCAGCCGACCACCCGCCCGTAGCTGTCAGACGTCGGATTCACATCGATGACGGTCACCGCGTCGTGCTTCTGTGCAGCGCGGTCGAAGGCCACCACGTACGCGAGCTGCTCGCCGGGAGCGGCCGCCGCCTCCGCAGCGGTCCGGTAGAACGTGGGATCGATCGACGGTTGAGCCATGTGATGACCTCCCGACTGGGCCCCTAATGCTCCAGGACAAGCCGTACGCAACTAGATCTGACTGCCGTGAAATCGTAGTCTCGGGTCGCACGTCGGGTCCACCATTCGCCAATTTGGGGAGGGCGGGTCGTTGCCAAGAAAGACCTGTGAGGGCTTCCCACATCGATTCTCACGCATTGTGAGACGAGAGCGCCCCCGGCTGGAAACCGGGGGCGCTCCGCACGTGCTCGCCTAGTGGTGGTGGTGCCCATGACCGTGGCCGTGGCCATGGCCGTCGTCGGCCGCCTCGGCCGGCTTGTCGACGACAGCGGTCTCGGTGGTCAGGATCATCCGCGCCACCGACGCAGCGTTGACGACCGCCGAACGGGTCACCTTGACGGGGTCGACGACACCGTCGGCGATCAGGTCGCCGAACTCCAGCGTCGCCGCGTTGAAGCCCTGCCCCGCCGGGAGCTGCGAGACCTTGTTCACCACGACCGAGCCGTCCAGCCCGGCGTTGGTGGCGATCCAGTACAGCGGCGATGCCAGCGCGGCGGCGAACACGTCGACGCCGAGCGCCTCGTCTCCCTTGAGTTCCTTGCGGAGCGCGTCGAGGGCGCTGCGAGCCTGCACCAGTGCGGCACCGCCACCGACGACGATGCCCTCCTCGACGGCAGCCTTGGCGGCAGAAACGGCGTCCTCGACGGCCTCCTTGCGCTTCTTGAGGTCCGTCTCGGTGGCCGCGCCGACCTTGATGACGGCGACGCCGCCGGCCAGCTTGGCCAGCCGCTCCTCGAGCTTCTCGCGATCCCAGTCGGAATCGGATGCCTCGATCTCGGAGCGCAGCTGCGCCTTGCGGCCCTCGATGGCCTCCTGGGTTCCGCCACCGTCGACGATCACGGTGCTGTCCTTGTCGACGACGACCCGGCGCGCGGTGCCGAGCACCTCGAGGCCGACGTCGCGCAGCACCAGACCGACGTCCGGGTTGACGACCTGACCGCCGGTGACGACCGCGAGATCGTCGAGGAACGCCTTGCGACGGTCACCGAAGAACGGCGCCTTGACCGCGACGGCCTTGAGCGTCTTGCGGATGGCGTTGACCACGAGCGTCGACAGGGCCTCGCCCTCGACGTCTTCGGCGACGATCAGCAGCGGCTTGCCTGCCTCGGCGACCTTCTCCAGCAGCGGCAGCAGATCGGGCAGCGAGCTGATCTTCTCGCGGTGCAGCAGCACCACCGCATCCTCGAGAACCGCTTCCTGCGAATCGAAGTCGGTGACGAAGTAGGCCGAGACGAAGCCCTTGTCGAAGCCGACGCCCTCGGTGATCTCCAGTTCGGTGTTCAGCGTCGAGGACTCCTCGACGGTGACGACGCCGTCGGTGCCGACCTTGGTCATGGCCTCGCCGACCAACTCGCCGACCTGCTCGTCGCGCGACGACACAGTCGCGACTTGGGCGATGGACTTCTTGTCCTTGACGGGAGTGGACGCGGCCAGCAGGGCCTCGGACACGGCGTCGGCGGCCTTGCTGATGCCCGACCCGAGTGCGATCGGGTTCGCGCCGGCGGCCACGTTGCGCAGGCCGGCCCTCACGAGCGCCTGCGCCAGCACGGTGGCGGTCGTGGTGCCGTCGCCGGCAACGTCGTTGGTCTTGGTGGCGACCGACTTGACCAGTTGGGCGCCCAGATTCTCGAACGGATCCTCGAGATCGATCTCGCGGGCGATCGTCACACCGTCGTTGGTGACGGTCGGACCGCCGAAGGCTTTGGCGAGCACCACGTGGCGACCGCGGGGACCCAGCGTCACCTTGACCGCGTCGGCGAGCTTGTCGACGCCGACTTCCATGGCGCGACGCGCGGTTTCGTTGAACTCAATTTGCTTGCTCATTGGTTTCTTTCCCTAAAGGCGGGTATGACGCGCACCGCCCCGGACATCACCCGCGCGTGCGGGAACGTCCGGGGCGGAACACGATTCGACTACTTGGAGACGACAGCCAGCACGTCGCGGGCCGAGAGGATCAGGTACTCCTCGCCGTTGTACTTGATCTCGGTGCCGCCGTACTTGCTGTAGATGACGACGTCGCCCTCCGACACGTCCAGAGGAATCCGCTTCTCGCCATCCTCATCCCAGCGGCCGGGGCCAACTGCGACGACGGTGCCTTCCTGCGGCTTCTCCTTGGCGGTGTCGGGGATGACCAGACCGGAAGCGGTCGTGGTCTCGGCCTCGTTGGCCTGAACGAGGATCTTGTCCTCGAGTGGCTTGATGTTCACGCTCGCCACGATGGAGCCCCTTCACTGATGTAGGTGTGTGTACTCGGTGACCGGTGTCCGCCCCCGCGCCGTCGTCGCGGGTGTCGACACGGGGAGGTCCGGTTGCCACCTAGCACTCTATACACGCGAGTGCTAGGTCCTCAAGGCTCATGGGCCACCAGTACGCCAAGAGCGAAAGTCGGCGGGGCTGAGCTGCGGCGATGCCGGTTATCCACAGGCCCTTCGGAGAGTGCCGGTTATCCACAGGACGAAAACTCTTTTCCCCGCAGCGCACTGCGCCCACCTAGAGTCGAACGTATGTACGATTCGACAGTGCCGGCAGTGGCGTCGCTGGCTGGTGCCGGGGATGCGGATCTGGTCGACATCGTGCGCGGGTGTGGTGCGGCGGCGGCGCGGGCGGAGGCGGTGAAGCTGGCCGCGATCGTCGAGTTGTGGGAGCGCCGCCGTGCGCCGGAGCGGGCGCGCTGGGCCTGTGATGACTGGGATGCCACGGCCGCCGAGATCGGGTGTGCGCTGAACATCAGCTCCGGGCGGGCCTCGGGGCAGATGGATCTGGGGTTGGCGTTACGCGACCGCTTACCGCGGCTGGGGCGGCTGTTGGCGGCCGGGCAGGTGCCAGTGACCTTGGTGACGACGATCGTGTTCCGCGCCGCCCTGGTGGTCGATCCCGCCGTGCTAGCCCGGTTGGACGGCGTGTTCGTCGATGCCGTGCGCGAGTGGGGGCTGCTGTCGCAGAAAAAGCTCGAGACGGCCGTCGACGCGTGGATCGAGCGGTACGACCCGGATGCGGTGCGCCGGCTGCGTACCGGGATGCAGGGCCGCTCGTTCACCGTCGGGGATCGGGACGACAAGACCGGTCTGACGAGTGCGTTCGGCAAGCTGGCCACCCCGGATGCCGCAATACTCGCGCACCGGTTGGCGGTGATGGTGCACTCGGTGTGCGAGGACGATCCCCGCACGCTGGATCAGCGCCGCGCCGATTCCCTGGGCGCCATCGCGGCCGGGTCGTTCGTGCTGACCTGCCGCTGCGGCCACCCGGACTGCCCGGCCGCCCAGGTCGACGACGGGCGGGCGACGAGTTTCACCATCGGCGTCATCGCCGACCACACCGCCCTCGACGCCACCCCCGACGCCACCCTGCACGGCGACCCCGCCGAACAGCCCGCAGAGGGTGAGCCGCAGTCGCAAGCCTCAGAGCCTGAACCAGCTTCAGAGCCCGCGCCCCAGCCAGAACCAGCTTCAGAGCCCGCGCCTCCGCCGGCGCCGAAACGCCGGACCGCGGCGTTGATCCCCGGGTTTCGGGGCGCGATCGTGCCCGCGCCGCTGCTGGCCGAGTTGATCGCTCACGGCGCGCGCGTGCGCGTGCTCAATCCGCTCGACGCCCTCACCGCCACCGACGGCTACCGCCCGTCGGCCGCGCTGGAGCGTTTCGTACGCGCCCGAGATCTGACCTGCCGTTTCCCCGGCTGCGACCGGGCCGCGGTGTTCGCCGACATCGACCACACCGAGCCTTACCCGCATGGTGCGACCCATCCGGCCAACACCAAATGTTATTGCCGCCAACACCATTTGGTGAAAACCTTCTGGGAAGGCTGGACCGACGCCCAGGCCCCCGACGGCACGGTGCGGGTCACCACGCCGACCGGGCACACCTACACCACCACACCGCTGTCGACGCTGCTGTTCCCGTCCTGGAACACCACCACTCCACCCCCACCGCCGACATCGGGACCGACACCGCCGCGGCGACCGGGGCGGGGACTGATGATGCCCACCCGCCGACGCACCCGCGCCCACAACCGCGCCGCCTACATCGCCCGCGAACGCGAACTCAACGCCCGCCAACGCCAACACGACCAGGCCGCCGCCGCACAAGCCGCCACCGAACGCGCCGCCAAACACCAAGCCCGACAACACAACACGGTCGCCACTCCCGAACCCGACTACGGCGACGACCCACCACCCTTCTAGCGAAGCTGGTCGGGGTCCATCATCAGGTGGTCGGATACGTCACCGATCATCTCGACGTCGACCCTGCGTTCGGTGAAGTACCAGCCGTGCTCGTCGCGGGCGAAGGCGTCGTGGTACCGCCCGACGACGATGGGCTGCAAGGCAATTGTGTCCGTCTGCTGGACAACACAGAAGGTGGATCGCGCCGTGGCGCTGTCCCCGGCAACATCGACGATCGGGTTGAGGACGAGATGGCGGGTACGCGAAGTGTTGCCGTGGTCCGGGAACCGACGCGTGGTCGATGCGAACAGCGCCCCGATCCGGCCTGCGCCCGCGACCCCCATGAAGTTGCCCCGGCCCAGCAGCTCACCGACCCCGTCGAAATCGCCCGCATCGATCAGTTCGGCGTACCGGTAGAGCAATTCGGTGATGGCCAGCCTGTCGGCCAACCCGCTCACGCGACCTGCCCCTGCACCACCGGCAGACCCGGGTCACTCGCCGCGTCCAGCGGTGACGGCGACGCGCCGGCCGCGATCAGGTGGGCGGCGAACGACGCGATCATCGCCCCGTTGTCCGTGCACAACCGCGGCCTCGGCACCCGCAGAGTCATTCCCGCTGCGGTACAACGCTCTTCCGCCAGCTCCCGCAGCCTCGAGTTCGCCGCCACCCCGCCCGCGATCAGCAGCGTCGACACCCCGAGATCCTTCGCCGCCCGCACCGCCTTGGCGGTCAGCACATCCGCGACCGCCTCCTGGAACCCCGCCGCCACATCGGCCTGCGACGCGTCGGGATGACTCTCCACGTACCGCGCCACCGCCGTCTTGAGCCCCGAGAAACTGAACGCATACCGGTCGTCGCGCGGACCCGTCATCCCGCGCGGAAAAACGATCGCCGACCGATCTCCCTCACGTGCAAGGTCGTCGAGCACCCTGCCGCCCGGATAGCCCAACCCGAGCAGTCGGGCGACCTTGTCGTACGCCTCTCCGGCCGCGTCGTCGACCGTAGACCCCAGCTCGACGATCGGCTCCCCCAGCGACCGCACATGCAGCAGGTTGGTGTGCCCGCCCGACACCAGCAACCCCACACTCTCCGGCAGCGGCCCGTGATCGAAGACATCGGCCGCAAGATGCCCGCCGAGATGGTTGACCGCATAGAACGGCACCTGCCACGCCGCCGAATACGCCTTCGCCGCAGCGACTCCCACCAGCAGCGCCCCAGCCAGGCCCGGGCCGATGGTCGCCGCCACCACGTCCGGCCTGTCAATGTCCGCCGCCTCCAACGCCCGCCGCATCGTCGGCCCCAGCGCCTCCAGGTGGGCACGGGACGCGATCTCCGGCACCACCCCGCCGAATCGGGCGTGTTCGTCGACGCTGGACGCGACCTCGTCGGCCAGCAGCGTGACCGTGCCGTCGTCGGTCAGCTCCGCGATCCCCACTCCTGTCTCGTCACAGGAACTCTCAATCGCCAGAATGATCATCGCGGCTCCCGCTTCATCGTGTAGGCGTCGGCGCCGCTGACGCGGTAGTACCGCTTGCGGACTCCCATCTTCGTGAAGCCCTCACTCTCGTACAACGCGATCGCAGCCTCGTTGTCGGTGCGGACCTCCAGAAAGATCGTCCCGCCTTCGGCATACTCGACGAGCCTGTGCAGCATCGCCCGCCCGATCCCCTGACCCTGATATGCGGGATCGACCCCGACGGTGTGGATCTCGTACTCGTACGGCTTCATCCGGCCCAATCGGGCGATGCCCGCATAGCCGACCAACTTGTCATCGGCCCGCGCAGCCACGTAGTGGTTGTGCTTGGCCGCGATCTCCGCGAGAAACGCCCGCTCCGGCCACGGGTCGTCCCCGTCGAACAGCTGCGCCTCGAGCTCTGCGCACCGCGCCGCGTCCGCCGCCACCAACGTCCCGTACTGCACGCTCATCGCGCGCCCGCGGGTGGCTTCGCGTCGGGCCGCCGCAGATACAGCGGCACCAACGGCTCCGGCTCTGCGTCCCAATCAGCAACGGCGACAACCAGTCCCGTCGCCGACGGGTACACCGGCGCCAGCCGCGGCAGGTCGAACAGCGCCGCATGCTCGGGTGAGCCCGCCACCGCCGCCGCACCCGCAGGGACGTCGGCCGCCGCGTTGACCGCCGGTCCGTCGACGCGGACTCCGTCGCGGTACCGCGCCCAGTACACCTCGCGCCTGCGCGCGTCGGTGACCACCAGCACCTCCCCCGCCGTTCCGACCGCGATCGCGTCGAGGCTGCACACCCCCCGCACCGGAATACCGAGCGCATGTCCGAACGCCGCGGCCGTCGCCATACCGACCCGCAGCCCGGTGAACGGACCGGGGCCGCAGCCCACCACCACGGCGTCGAGCTCGTCCGCGCCGACGCCCGCATCCGCCAGCGCCGCAACGATGTTGGGCGTCAACCGTTCCGCATGCGCCCGGGGGTCCACGGTCACCTGTTCGGCCAGCAGCTCGACGTCGTCGCCGATGCGCACCACACCCGCGGTCACGGCGGGGGTAGCGGTGTCGATCGCCAGGATCAGCCCGGTCACGGCGTGCTCCACTGCCAGATCGCGGTGCGGACGTCGGTGTCTGCCGCCCGTTCGAGGCGGATGTCGAGGTGACGCTCGGAGAGCCGTTCGGCCACCCCCTCGCCCCATTCGACGACGACGACCGCCTCGTCGAGATCGGTGTCCAGATCCAGGGAGTCCAGTTCGGCGAGCAGGTCGACCGAAGCCTGGTCGAGCAGCCGGTACAGATCCACGTGGACCATCGTCGGAGCGCCAGGCTGACGCGCCCGGTGCACCCGCGCGAGCACGAACGTCGGCGAGAGCACCGGACCCTCGACATCCATTCCCCGCGCGATTCCCTTCGCCAGCACCGTCTTTCCTGCGCCGAGCGGACCGGACAGCACGACGACGTCACCGGCGCGCAACCGCCGGCCCAGTTCCGCGCCGAACGCCAGAGTGTCGTCCGCGGTGAGCAGCTCGGTGGTCCCCGACCCGTCAGCCATGGTTGCGCACCCGATCCCGCACCCGTCGCGTCAATGCCACCAACTTCGACGGCGTGGCACGTTCGACCAGCCGCACCAGCGCGTCGTCGATGATCTCCGGGTTCTCCAGCTGCACCAGATGCCCTGCGCCACCGACGATCACCAGTTCGGACTTCGGCAATGCGACGGCCATCTCCTGCGAGTACTCCATCGGCGTCAGCAGGTCGTGATCGCCGCAGGCGATCAGCGTCGGCACCTTGCGCAGCGTCGTCAGCCCCGCGGTCTCGTCGTGAACCTCCAACGCGTGCAGAAACTCGACCAGCGTGGTGATCGGGGTGTCGTGCATCATCTTCTCGGAGAACACCACCACGCTCGGGCTGATCTTCTCGTCGCCGTAGGACGCCGCCCGCAGGATCGGCCCGATCACCGCCCGCCCGGCGCCGCGGAACCGGTGCACGGTCTTGGGGGCGTACCGCGCGCCGAACCGGATGGCCTCCAGTGCCGGATTCTTCAGGATCTCACCCAGCGGCGATCGCGAAACCCCTTCGGCCGCAGAGGCGATCAGTGCCGCGCCGACGATGCGGGTGGGATAGCGCTGCGGGTACTGGCGCGCATGCGAGAGCACCGTCATGCCCCCCATGGAGTGCCCGACGAGCACCACCGGCCCGCGCGGGGCCATCACCGCCAGCACGCTCTCGAGGTCCTGGCCGAGCTGCTCGACGGTGTAGCTGTCCGGTGATGCCTCCCCGGACTGACCGTGCCCACGCTGGTCGTAGAACACCATGCGGACCTGGTCGCCCCACTGCTCGGTGAGCCGGGCGCGCTGAAAGTGGAAGGCGCCCATCCGCAGGCAGAAACCGTGCGCGAACACCACGGTCAGCGGCGCATTCTGCGGGCCGACCTCGCGCACCGCCAGCGGAACCCCGTCGGGGGTGGTGACCACGGTGCTGCGGTCGGCGTCGAGCAGCTCGAAGTCCTCGTCGCGGTGCGGATCCTCGGCGGTCACCCGGCGGCGCAGCGACCGCGCGGCCGTGACTCCCGCCGCCGACCCGACGGCGGCGATTCCGGCCGCGCCCGCCAGCCACCCGGCCCGGCCGCCCGCAGGGCTCACCGCGAACCCCTGCGGTAGGCCCGCACGATCCGGCGGCGCGGGCTGGTGACGACCTCGTAGTTGATCGTGTCGAGCAGGTCGGCCCAGTCCTGCGCGGTCGGCTCGCCCTCGGTGCCCGGGCCGAACAGGATCGCCTCGTCGCCCTCCGTCACGTCAACCGGACCGGGCCCGAGGTCCACCACGAACTGGTCCATGCAGATGCGCCCGACGTTCGGGTAGCGCCGGCCGTTGATCTGCACGGACATCCGGTTGCTCAACGCGCGGAACACCCCGTCGGCGTAGCCGGCGGGGACCAGCGCGAGCGTGGTGTCGCGGTCCGCGACCCAGGTGTGCCCGTAGGACACCCCGGCCCCGGCCTGCACCGACCGCACCATCGCGACCGGGCACGTCACCGTCATCGCGGGTAGCAGTCCCAGATCGCCGCGCGCGGGGATCGGTGTCTGCCCGTAGACCGCGATGCCGGGCCGGACCATGTCGAACGCCAGGTCCGGTCGCGTCAGCGCCGCGGGCGAGTTGCTCAGGTGCACGACGTCGAAGCGGACACCGCGGTCGCGGGCCAGAGCCGCCAGGTCGGTCAGCCGCTGCGCCTGCACGTCGTTGAACGGATGCTCGGGAACGTCGCCATGGGCCAGGTGCGACATCAGCCCGCGAATCCGCACCGCGCCGTCGGAGGCCGCGGCACGCAGCGCGTCGATCACCGCGGGGAACTCGGCGGGCGCGACGCCGTTGCGGCTGAGCCCGGTGTCGGCCTTGACCGTCACGGTCGCGGTCCGCCCGGTCCGCCCGGCGGCGGCGAGCACCTCGTCGACCTGCCGCGGCGACGACACCGCCACCTCCACATCGGCGGTGAGCGCCGGCGCGAAGTCGGTGCCGGGCGGGTGCAGCCAGGCCAGCACGGGGGCGGTGATGCCCTCGCGGCGCAGCACCAGCGCCTCGTCGATGGTCGCGACGCCGAGTTCGGCGGTGCCGGCGGCCAGCGCCGCGCGGGCCACCTCGGTGGCACCATGGCCGTAGCCGTCGGCCTTCACCACGGCCATCACCGCGGCCGAGCCGGCGCGTTCGCGCAGCACGGAGACGTTGTGCGCGATGGCGTCGAGGTCGACGATCGCCACCGGCGTGTGCTGGGTCGTTTTCGGAGCGTTGATCACCGCCCCCGATTGTCCCAGGCGGTCGCCGCGGACGGGTCAGTGGGCGAAGTGCGCCTCGTCGGAGAACCCGCCGACACCCGTGCGGTCCAGCTTCGCGAGCACCTCAACCAGGTCATCGCGCAGCGCGCGGGCCAGGTTCGCCGAGAACCCCTCGCGCACCACGATGCGCAGCACCGCGACGTCGCTGGCGTCGTCGGGCATCGTGTAGGCCGGCACCTGCCAGCCGTAGCCGCGCAGCAGCGCCGACACGTCGAACACGGTGTAGTTGGTGCCTTCTACCAGCTTGAACGCCACCACGGGGATCGCCGAGCCGTCGGAGATCACCTCGAAAACCGACATGGCGGCCAGCTCACGCGCCAGCCACTGGGCGGTGTCGGACAGGCAGTGCATCACGGTGGTGAAGCCGTCGCGCCCCAGCCGCAGGAAGTTGTAGTACTGCCCGACCACCTGGTTGCCCGGGCGGGAGAAGTTCAGCGTGAACGTCGGCATGTCGCCGCCGAGGTAGTTGACGCGGAACACCAGTTCCTCGGGCAGATGCTCGGCGTTGCGCCACACGACGAACCCGATGCCCGGATACGTCAGCCCGTATTTGTGCCCGCTGACGTTGATCGACACCACCCGCGGCAACCGGAAGTCCCACACCAGGTCGGGGTGCAGGAACGGCACCACGAAGCCGCCGCTGGCCGCGTCGACGTGCACCGGGACGTCGATGCCCTTGTCGGCCGCCAGCCCGTCGAGTGCGGCGCAGATGTCGCCCACGGGTTCGAGTTCACCGGTGAACGTGGTGCCCAGGATCGCGACCACCCCGATGGTGTCCTCGTCGACCGTGTCGAGCACCTGCTCGGGGGTGATCACGTAGCGGCCATGCTCCATCGGCAGGTAGCGCGCCTCCACGTCGAAGTAGCGGCAGAACTTCTCCCACACCACCTGCACGTTGGAGCCCATCACCATGTTCGGGGTGCGGCCCTTCCAGTCCTGCCCGGCCGCCTCCAGCCTCTGCCGCCACCGCCACTTCATCGCCAGCCCGGCCAACATCACCGCCTCGCTGGAGCCCACCGTCGACACCCCGATCGCCGTCGACGGGTCGTCGTCGCGCAGATCCTCGGCGTGGAACAGGTCGGCGACCATGCACACACAGCGCTGCTCGATCGCGGCGGTGACCGGGTACTCGTCCTTGTCGATCATGTTCTTGTCGAACGTCTCCGACATCAGCTGCCCGGCCTCGGGATCCATCCACGTCGTGACGAACGTCGCCAGGTTGAGCCGCGAGCTGCCGTCGAGCATCAGCTCGTCGTGGATGAACCGGTAGGTCTGCTCGGGGTCCATCGACTCGTCGGGCAGGCGCAGGGCGGGGATCGGCGAGGTGGACAGGCGGCCGCAGTAGGCGGGGGTCAACGACGAGTGGCGCGAAACATTGGGCATGACGTCCTTTTTAGAGGATCGAGCCCAGCGCCGTTCGCAGATGAGCCAGGATGCGTGACGACGACGTCGGCGCCGGAGCCGGGCCCGGATCGAGGGCGGCGAATCCGGCTGCGCGGGCGTGCACGAAGGCGGCCGCCGCGGCGGCCTCGCCGGGCGGGAGACCCGAGGCCAGCAGCGCGCCGATGACACCGGACAGCACGTCGCCGGAACCGGCGGTGGCCGCCCACGACCCGTCCGCGACATTGAGGTGGACGGGCCCGTCCGGTTCGGCGACGACGGTCACGTTGCCCTTCAGCAGCACCGTGACGCCCAGGCGGTCGGCCAGGCCGCGGGTGGCCGCGATCCGGTCGTCACCGGGCGGGCCGCCGGCCAGCCGCGCGAACTCCCCGGCGTGCGGGGTGAGCACCGTCGGCGCGCTGCGTCCGGCGACCAGGTCGGGATGGGCCGCCAGGATGGTCAGGCCGTCGGCGTCGACGAGGACCGGCAGGTCCGTCTCCAGCGCGAAACAGAGGGCGGCAGCGCCGGCCTCGTCGGTGCCGAGCCCCGGGCCGACCACCCAGGCCTGCACCCGGCCTGCAGTGGCGTATCCCGGCGTGGCGATCACCTCGGGCCAGTGCGAAACCACCTCGGCGGCAGCGGTTCCCGCGTAGCGCACCATGCCGGAGTGGGCGGCCACCGCGGCGCCGGTGCACAGGATCGCCGCCCCGGGGTAGGTGGACGAGCCGGCCATCACACCCGTCACCCCCTGGGTGTACTTGTCGTCGCTGCGGCCGGGCACCGGCCAGCGGGCGGCCACGTCGGCGGCATCGAAGCCACGGATGTCCGAGGGCGGCAGGTCCAGACCGATGTCGACGAGTTCCACACGGCCGCAACGGCCCAGCGCGTGCACGGGTTTGAGGCCGCCGAACGTCACCGTGAGCGCGGGTGTGACGTGCGCCCCGTCGGTGGCGCCGGTCCCGACGTCGACGCCGCTGGGCAGGTCGACCGCGACCACCGGGATACCCGCCTGCTCGACCACGTCGAAGACGTGTGCCGCCGCGGGGCGCAGCGGTCCGGACCCCGAGATGCCGACGACTCCGTCGATCACCAGATCCGTTGCTGCGGGCACATTTTCGACGATGCGCCCGCCGGCCCTGCGGAATGCGGCCAGCGCGGCGCGGTGGGTGCGCTCGGGGTCGAGCAGCACCGCGGCCGCTCCGGCGCCGCGACGGCGCAGGAACGTCGCGGCCCACAGCGCGTCACCGCCGTTGTCGCCCGAGCCGACCACGGCACACACCGTCTTGCCGGACACCGTGCCCAGCTCGCCGGCGATCGCGGTGGCCAGGCCGAACGCGGCCCTGCGCATCAGTCCCCCCGCCGGCAGGGCCGCGAGCAGCGGCGCCTCCGCGTCGCGGATCTGCTGGACGGTGTAGTAATACCGCATTCGCACAACGGTACGTGGGTACCCGGCGACCATGACGAATTCCCCTGCGAGCGAGCAGCTGCTCGCCCTCGAACACGCCGGCTGGCGGTCACTGTGCGACGGCACGGGCGACCGGTTCTACGGCGACGTGATGACCGACGACGCGCTGATGGTGCTGGCCAACGGCGCCGTGATGGATCGCGCCGCGGTGGTCTCGGCGCTGGGCCAGTCACCGCCGTGGGCGCGCTACGCGATCGATGACGTCCGGACGATCACGATCGGTGACGACACCGCGGCACTGGTGTACACCGGCACCGGTTGGCGCGACGGCGACGAGACGCCGTTCGTCGGCGCGATGTCGTCGGTCTATCGCCGCACCGACGACGGCTGGAAACTCGCGCTCTACCAGCAGACCGCTCGCCCGTAAGGACTCGGCTAACCGGCTTTCGTGCCGCTCAACGCGTCGGCCACCGTCGGATACAGGTCGATGATCTCGTCGATGCGCATCATCCGCATCGGCCGCGCGGTCGCGGGCCCCTCGGCCACGACGCGCAGCGAGATCCCCGCTCTGGAGGTCAGGCGGTGCGTCTCGACGAGCATGCTGATGCCCGCCGAGGACAGGAAGCCCACGTCGGTGATGTCGACGATGAGCACCGACGGGTTGTCGGTCAGCGCGACGTCGAGATGGGTCCCGAGCGTCGGCGCCGTCAGCACGTCGAGGTCACCCTCGACATGCAGGACCGAGGTCTCGCCGTCGCGCCGCGGCCTGACCACGAAGCGGCCGCGGTGTTGTTCACTGACGTTCATCGTTTCGCCCCCGAGGGTCGGACAGACACCGCCGACCGGCACGATGGCCAGCTCGCGAGTCTGTTGCTGCAGGTCTTGCGGCGTAGGCCGCACTGACGGGAAGTCCGTCGTCCGCCGGGCGCATGGCACCGGCACCGCTGCTTGCATAACGGTTCTAACCGGATATATCGATGCCGGGGCGGGCAGCGTTAACAGATTGCTCTTAATTCTCCCTTAATTGACAGGAGAGTCATAATCGCGCTGTTCAGAAGGTTACTCGACGGTAACCGACTTGGCCAGGTTGCGAGGCTTGTCGACGTCGTAGCCGCGGGCCTGCGCGACGCCGGCCGAGAACAGCTGCATCGGGATGGTCGACAGCAGCGGCTGGAACAGCGTGGAGACCGCCGGAATCTCGATCAGGTGGTCGGCGTAGGGCCGCACGGTGTCGTCGCCTTCCTCGGCGATGACGATCGTGACGGCGCCGCGGGCCTGGATCTCACGGATGTTCGACAGCAGCTTGGAGTGCAGCGTCGCCGCATTCTTCGGCGACGGCATCACCACGATGACCGGCAGATCGTCCTCGATCAGCGCGATGGGGCCGTGCTTGAGCTCACCGGCGGCGAAGCCCTCGGCGTGCATGTAGGCCAGTTCCTTGAGTTTGAGCGCTCCCTCGAGCGCGACCGGGTAGCCGACGTGGCGGCCCAGGAACAGCACCGTCTGCGACGCCGCGAACTGTTTGGCCAGCGCGATGACCGGCTCGGCCGTGGCCAGCACCCGCGCGATCAGATCGGGCATGGCCTCAAGGTCGTGGTACTCGCGCGCCACCTCGTCGGGGTACTTCGTGCCCCGCGCCTGGGCCAGGGCCAGGCCGACGAGATAGTTCGCCGCGATCTGGGCGAGGAACGTCTTGGTCGACGCGACCCCGATCTCCGGGCCGGCGCGGGTGTAGAGCACCGCGTCGCACTCGCGCGGGATCTGGCTGCCGTTGGTGTTGCACACGGCCAGCACCTTGGCCTTCTGCTCCTTGGCGTGGCGCACCGCTTCCAACGTGTCGGCGGTCTCCCCCGACTGCGAGATCGCCACCACCAGGGTGTGGCTGTCCAGAACGGGATCGCGGTAGCGGAACTCGCTGGCCAGCTCGACCTCGACCGGCAGCCGCGTCCAGTGCTCGATCGCGTACTTGGCCAACAGCCCGGAGTGATAGGCGGTGCCGCACGCGACGACGAACACCTTGTCCACGTCCCGTAGTTCCTGATCGGACAGGCGCTGCTCGTCGAGGACGATGCGGTTGTCGACGAAATGGCCGAGCAGCGTGTCGGACACCGCGGCCGGCTGCTCGGCGATCTCCTTGAGCATGAAGTAGTCGTAGCCGCCCTTCTCGGCGGCGGAGACGTCCCAGTCGATGTGAAAACGCCGGTAGTCCCGCGAAGGATCGGCGTCCCGACCGTCGAAGTCGGTGATCCGGTAGCCGTCGGCAGTCACCACGACCGCCTGGTCCTGGCCCAGTTCGACCGCCTCGCGGGTGTGCTCGATGAAGGCCGCGACATCGGATCCGACGAACATCTCCCCCTCGCCGACCCCGAGGACCAGCGGCGTGGACCGGCGGGCCGCGACGATCGTGCCCGGATCGTCGGCGTGGGCGAAGACCAGCGTGAAATGACCCTCGAGCCGGCGCAGCACCGCCAGCACCGACGCCGCGAAGTCACCGGCGTGGGCACCGTCGTCGTATTCGCGGGCCACCAGGTGCACGGCGACCTCGGTGTCGGTGTCGCTGGCGAACTCCACGCCGGCGGCCTCCAACTCGGCGCGCAGCACGGCGAAGTTCTCGATGATCCCGTTGTGGACGACGGCGACCTTGCCACTGGCGTCGCGGTGCGGGTGGGCGTTGCGATCGGTCGGCCTGCCGTGGGTGGCCCAGCGGGTGTGGCCGAGCCCGGTCGACCCGACCAGGTTGTCCGCCCCGGCCTCGGTCAGCGCCGCCTCCAGGTTGGCCAACCGGCCCGCCTTGCGCTGCACCGTGAGACCGCCGTGCCCGTCGACCAGCGCCACGCCCGAGGAGTCGTATCCCCGGTATTCCATGCGGCGCAGCGCGTCGACGACGATCCCGCAGGCAGGGCGCTGCCCGACGTAGCCGACGATTCCGCACATAGCAATCCAGGGTACGGCAGAAGACGCTGTCCACCCGGGTGGGATACGGTCGTCGCGTGGCCAGCACGAAGAAGCTCTTCAGCGCGTTGACCCGCCGCGGCCCGCACAAGGTTCTGCGCGGTGACCTGGCCTTTGCCGGTCTTCCCGGCACCGTCTACACACCGGCCACCGGCAAGAATCTGCCCGGTGTGGCGTTCGGCCACGACTGGATCACATCGGCCGAGCGCTACGACGGCACGCTCGAGCACCTGGCGTCCTGGGGCATCGTCGCGGCAGCGCCCAACACCGAGACGTCGCTGGCGCCGTCGGTCCTGAACCTGGCCTACGACCTGGGGACAGCGCTGGACATCATCGCAGGCGTCCGGCTGGGCGCCGGGGACATCAGCGTGCATCCGGGCAAGTTGGCTGTCGCCGGGCACGGCTTCGGCGCATCGGCCGCGGTGTTCGCCGCCGCCGGGATGCCGGCGAAGCCGAGGGCGGTGTTCGCGGCGTACCCGCTGGTCTCCAGCCCACCGGCCGAGCAGCCCGCCGCCGGACTGACCGTCCCGGGGCTGATCCTGACCGACCCCGGCGATCCGATGACGCTGCGCTCGAACGCCGTGGAGCTGGCGCGGGCGTGGAAGCCGGCGACGCTGCGGTCCACCTCGAAGACCAAGGCGGGCGGCCTGGTCGAGGGCAGGCGGCTGGCGACCGTGGTCGGGCTCCCCGGCGCCGACAAGGGCACGCAGCGCATCGTCCGGGCGCTGATGACGGGCTACCTGCTGCACATGCTCACCAGTGAGAAGGGCAAGGGGCCGTACCGGGACTTCGCCGACCCCGAGGCCGTGCTGCCCAAGGCGGCCGTGCTCGATCCGTTCTCCGACGACCCCGTGGATCTGGAGAACAAGGTCGTCGCTCTGCTCAAGCCCTGAGCCGGACTGCTCCCAACCAACTGGTTGGGTGTATATGTAAGTGATGCGGACGGGCATCTTTCTCAGCTATGCGGGCGGCTTCTTCGATGCGGTTGACGAGGTCGTCGAACTGGAGAAGATCGGCGTCGACATCGCGCTGGTGGCCGAGGCGTACTCCTACGACGCCATCAGCCAGCTGGGCTTCCTCGCCGCCCGCACCTCGCGGATCGAGCTCGGCACGGGCGTCGTCCCGATCTACACCCGCACCCCGGCGCTGATGGCGATGACGGCGGCCGGGCTGGACTACGTCTCCGACGGCCGCTTCCGGCTCGGGTTGGGCACCTCGGGGCCGCAGGTGGTCGAGGGCTTCCACGGCGTGCCGTTCGACGCACCGCTGGGCCGCACCCGCGAGGTGGTCGAGATCTGCCGGAAGGTGTGGCGTCGCGAGCGGATCGACTACCAGGGCAAGCACTATCAGGTGCCGCTGCCGGCCGAGCGGGGCACCGGGCTCGGAAAACCGCTGAAGCTCATCAATCACCCTGTGCGCGAACGGATCCCGATCACCATCGCCGCCCTGGGGCCGAAGAACGTCGAGTTGACCGCCGAGATCGCCGAGGGCTGGCAGCCGGTGTTCTTCTACCCGGAGAAGGCCGACGACGTCTGGGGCGACGCGCTGCGGGCCGGCGCGGCCAAGCGCGACCCAGCGCTGGGACCGCTCGACGTCATGGTCAGCGCGAGCCTGGCCATCGGCGAGGACGTCGACGATCGATTGGCCTGGGCGAAGCCACAATTGGCGCTCTACATCGGCGGCATGGGCGCGCGCGGGCGCAACTTCTACCACAACCTCGCGACCCGCTACGGCTTCGGCGAAGTGGCCGATCACATTCAGGATCTGTATCTCGCGGGCAAGAAGACCGAGGCGATCGACGCGGTGCCCGACGAGTTGGTTCGCCAGGTGTCGCTGGTGGGTCCGCGCGGATTCGTCAAGGAGCGGGTGGCGGCGTTCGCCGAAGCCGGCGTGACGACGCTGCTGGTGCATCCGCTGACGGGCGACCGACGCGAGACCGTGGCCTTCGTCGAGGAACTACAGTCGCTGGTGTGACCGAGCTGACCGAGGACGTCATCGCTTTCCTGTCCGAGGGCACGCGTACCGCGAAGCTGGGCTACCTGGCCTCGGACGGGCGGCCGCTCGTCGCGCCGGTGTGGTTCGTCGTGGACGGTGGCGACCTCGTCTTCAACACCGGCGCGGACACCGCGAAGGGCCGCGCGCTGGCCCGGGATCCGCGCGTGGTGATCTGCGTCGACGACGACCGTCCACCGTTCTCGTTCGTCCAGATCCAGGGCACCGCGACCACCAGCGAGGACCCCGACGAACTGGTCGCGGTCGCCACCCGCATCGGCGGCCGGTACATGGGCGCCGACCGGGCCGAGGAGTTCGGCCGGCGCAACGGCGTACCGGACGAACTGATCGTGCGGGTCACGCCGACCAAGGTGATTGCAGCGTTCAACCTGGCCGATTAGATCAGACCTGGATCCCGCCGGTGAGGATCGCCGCCAGCTCACGGTAGGCGTCCGCGTCGTCGAGTCCGGTGCGCTGGCGCACCGCGCGCTGCTGGATGCCCACCATCATCGTCGCGACCAGCTCGGCGGCGAACGCGGCATGCACGTCGCGGAACTCGCCCCCGGCCACTCCCTCGGCGATGAGCTCCTGCACCCGGCCCGCCGCGATGCGGGTGTTCGTCTCATAGGTGGCGCGCGCCGGGGCGAAGGCGTCGAGGTCAGACATGAATTGGTCTGACGCCGGATCCAGCGCCGCGCCCACCGCCGACAGGTACGCCGCGATGCGTTCGCGGGCGCTGTCGGCGGCGGCCACCTGCGTTTCGACGAACTCGGTGGCCGACCGGAAGAAGTGCACCGTGGCGGCCGCGACCAACTGCTCCTTGCTGGCCGCCAGCGTGTAGAGCGTCGACTTGGAACAGCGCAACCGGGCCGCGATGTCGTCGAGCGTCAGGTGCGCGAACCCCTCGGCGAGAAACAGCGCCACCAGCGCGTCGAACAGTTCCGTGCGCCGGCGGGTGGCGAACGCTGGCGTGCTCACCCGGCTGATAGTACTGCAGACGATCCTGTAGTACTGTCCGGCGTATGCCTGTGGACCGGCTGCTGCCCAGCGACGAGGCGCATGAGCTCATCGAGCTCGCCCGCCAGATCTCCGACAAGGTGCTCGATCCGATCGTCGACCGGCACGAGCGGGACGAGACCTATCCCGACGGCGTGTTCGCCACCCTGGGCGAGGCCGGGCTGCTGAGCCTGCCGTATCCCGAGGACTTCGGCGGCGGCGGTCAGCCCTACGAGGTGTACCTGCAGGTGCTCGAGGAGATCGCCGCGCGGTGGGCCGCTGTTGCCGTGGCCGTCAGCGTGCACGGCCTGTCGTGTCACCCGTTGATGATGTTCGGCACCGACGAACAGCGCGACCGGTGGCTGCCCGACATGCTCGGCGGATCCACGATCGGCGCCTACAGCCTGTCCGAGCCGCAGGCCGGCTCCGACGCCGCCGCGCTGACGTGCAAGGCGACCGCCGTCGACGGCGGCTATCGCATCACCGGCTCGAAGGCATGGATCACCCACGGCGGAATCGCCGACTTCTACAACCTCTTCGCCCGTACAGACGAAGGCGCCCAGGGCATTTCGTGTTTCCTCGTTCCCGGTGACACCGAGGGGCTGACCTTCGGCAGGCCCGAGGAGAAGATGGGACTGCACGCGGTGCCGACCACCGCGGCGCACTACGATGACGCATTCCTCGACGCCGGCCGGCGGATCGGCGCCGAGGGCCAGGGCCTTCAGATCGCCTTCAGCGCTCTGGATTCCGGCCGACTGGGCATCGCTGCCGTCGCGGTCGGGCTCGCACAGGCCGCACTCGATGCGGCGGTGGCGTACAGCCAGGAGCGGACGACGTTCGGCCGCAAGATCATCGACCACCAGGGGCTGGCATTCGTGTTGGCCGACATGGCCGCCGCGGTCGACGCGGCGCGTGCGACGTATCTGGACGCGGCCCGGCGGCGCGACGCCGGCATGGCGTACTCGCGGCAGGCGTCGGTGGCCAAGCTGACCGCCACCGACGCGGCGATGAAGGTGACCACCGATGCCGTTCAAGTGTTCGGCGGCGCCGGGTACACCCGCGACTACCGCGTGGAGCGCTACATGCGCGAAGCGAAGATCATGCAGATCTTCGAGGGCACCAACCAGATTCAGCGGCTGGTGATCAGCCGGCATCTCGCGCGCGGCTGACGGTGTCGCACACCGGCTAGCCCGGTCACCACGTGGCTGTGGTCGTCGCGGAGGCTACCCCGCCGGCTCGCCGACCTGCGGGACTTCGTCGGCGGCGATCGCGCACGGGGTCCGGTCGTCGAGCGGCGGGAGCGGCTCGGCCGGTGGCGGTGCCGGTGGCGGCTCGGCCGGTGGCACCGTCTCGGCGGGACCGTCCGGTGCGACCGGCTCGACCGGCTCGACGGGCGGCCCCTCGGTCTCCCCCTCGGTGACCCCCTCGACTTCGGGGTCCTTCTCGTCCTCGGGGCCTCCCTTGTCCTCGGGATCCTCGTCCTCGGAATCCTTCTCTTCCTCGGGGTCGTCCTCCTCGGCCGGATCGTCGCCGAGGTCCGGTGGGTCGAGCTCGGGCGGCTCCAGGTCGGGCGGCTCGAGACCCGCGTCGCCCGTCCCGCTGCCCAGCAATCCGCTCAACGCGTCGGCGAACCGCTGACCGACGGCCGGCAGCGCACCGCCGCCGAGACCGCCGCCGCCGCCCAGGCCGCCGCCGAGATCGGGCATCGGTGCGCCCATCGCCGGGGTCATCGGCGCAGATGCCTGTGGGGGTGGCGCAGCCAGAGGAGCGGGTGGCGGAGGCGGCGGCTCCCACGCCGTGGGCATGGTCGGCACGGGAGCGACAGGGCCTGCCGCGGCCGGGACGGGTGCGGATGCGGGTGCCGGTGCCGGTGCCGGTGCAGAAGCCGGGGTGTGGCTCTCGCGGCGCAGCGGTGGTGGTGCCGTGGGTCCGAGGTCACCGGGTATCTCGAACGTGGCGTGCGAGCCGGCGCGAATCTCGGCGGTGGCGCCCTGATAGGCGTCAGCCACCGCCGCGCCGGCAGCCTGCACGGCGGACAACCAGTCGGTGCGAATCCTGTTGACCACGAATGGCTTCACCGCGCTGTCCACCAGTTCGGCGGCGGCGGCCCGGTCCCCCGCCCCGGAGATGACCGTGGCCGAAGCCGCCAGCCAGTCCGCCCGCGCGGCGCCGACATCCGCCTCGACGGCCGCGACAGCCTCGACCTTGGCGTCGACAGCCCGCCATACCTGCTCGGACACCCGGCGCAGCGCCTCGGCGGCGGTACGCACCGCGGCCGCCACGCCTGCCGACGCGATGCCATGGCGACGCAGGAAGTCCTGCGATGCCTGTGCGCCCGCCCCCTGCCAGGCGGCAGGCAGCGCGGCGAGTTGTCGCTCCTGGACCGCGAGCGCCTCGTCGGCGGCGCGCACCGCCGCATCGAATGCCGCGCAATCCTGCTGCAGCGTCATGAGATTCATGCCGTCCTCGGTGCCGTACCAGTCGCGTAGCTGGCCGGGATGCAGCGTCAGGTCCGGATCCTGATAGCCCACCTGGTGACTGGCCCACACGTACTGCGACACCGTGTCCACCGCCGGGCGTCCCTGCGCCAACCGGCCGGGCACGTCGAACTCCGCGACCACCGACTACCCGACCCGCTCGGCGGCGCGCGCGTCCGCCTCGACGTAGCGGTCAGCCGAGGAGCGCAGCACCGAGCCGATCTCCGCAGCCGCCCGGGACCAGTGGCGCAGCGCCAGCACCACCTCGTCGAGCGCCCCGCGCAGCGCCTCCCCGTGCGCCACGTACGCCCGCCCGGCCGTCGACCCGCCGAACGTCAACGCGCCCAGGTGATGTCGTGCCGCGCCGTCGACGATGCCTGCCGCCGTCTCGTATTCCCGCGCGATTGCGCGCACCATCACCGCGTCGACGCCTGTGGTCCCCATATGTAGTTGGACGCAGGGGACGCCCGGACGGTTCCCGGGGACGTCAGCTTTCCGCGCTGACCGACTCCGCGACCCGCACCGCCAGCTGCCGTGCGGTGTCCTCGTCGGCGGCCTCTACCATCACCCGCACCACCTGTTCGGTTCCCGACGGACGCAACAGGATTCGGCCGGTGTCTCCGAGCTCGGCCTCGACGGCGGCCACCGTGTCGCGCACCGACGGTGCGTCGGCGACCGTGGCCTTGTCCGCCACCTCCACGTTGATCAGCACCTGCGGCAACGTCTGCATCGGCGCCGCCAGGTCGGCCAGGCTGCGACCCGTCTGGGCCATCCGCGCCATCAACCGCAGTCCGGTGACGATGCCGTCGCCGGTGGTGCCGAACTCGGGGAGCACGATGTGCCCGGACTGCTCGCCGCCGAGCGCGAACGCCCCGGCGCGCAGCTCCTCGAGCACGTAGCGGTCTCCGACACCGGTGGTGCGGACCTCGATGCCGGCCGCCCGCATCGCCAGGTGCAGACCCATGTTGCTCATCACCGTCGCCACCAGCGTGTTGCCCGCCAACTCGCCGGCCTCCTGCATGGCCAGCGCCAGCACCACCATGATCGCGTCGCCGTCGATGACCCGGCCGTGCGCGTCGACGGCCAGGCAGCGGTCGGCGTCGCCGTCGTGTGCGAGGCCGAGGTCGGCGCCGTAGGACACCACCGCCGATCGCAGCGCGTCCATGTGCGTCGAGCCGCAACCGTCGTTGATGTTCACGCCGTCGGGGGCGGCATGGATCGGGATGACGTTGGCGCCGGCGGCGCGATATGCCAGCGGCGCCGCGGTCGAGGCCGCACCGTGTGCGCAGTCGACGACGACGGTCAGGGCGTCGAGACGAGTGGCGGCCGCCGTGCCGACGTGCCGCAGGTAGCGCTGCAGCGCGTCCTCGGCGGCGACGACGCGGCCGATGTTCGCGCCGGTGGGCCGGTCACCCGGGCCCTGGTGCACGAGCTCCTCGATGCGGTCCTCGGTGTCGTCGTCCAATTTGTGACCGCCGGAGCCGAAGATCTTGATGCCGTTGTCGGGCATCGGGTTGTGGGAGGCGGAGATCATCACGCCGAAATCGGCGTCGTAGGCGGCGGTCAGGTAGGCCACCGCGGGGGTCGGGAGCACACCGACGCGCAGCACGTCGACGCCTTCGCTGGTCACGCCGGCGAGCACGGCCGCCTCCAGCATCTCGCCGCTGGCGCGGGGATCGCGGCCCACCACGGCGACCCGTCGGCGGGCCGTGCCGGCTCTGATGAGGCGCCGCGCCGCCGCGGCGCCCAGGGCCATCGCCAATTCAGCGGTCAGATCCCGGTTGGCGACTCCGCGCACGCCGTCGGTGCCGAACAGTCGAGCCATGGTGACAACCTCTCACACGATTCTGCGAGCAACCTAACCGCCGGCGCGGCCATCCGGACGGAGGATCAACGGCACGGCGCCCGGCCACTCCGAATGGAGCGACCGGGCGCCGTGTCGAGAAGTGATCAGCGCTTGCTGTACTGAGGCGCCTTGCGGGCCTTCTTCAGACCGTACTTCTTGCGCTCGATGGCACGCGGGTCACGCGTGAGGAAGCCGGCGCGCTTGAGCGCGGGCCGGTCCTCGGGCTGGACGATGATGAGCGCCCGAGCGATGGCCAGGCGCAGCGCGCCGGCCTGACCCGAGGGGCCGCCACCGTCGAGGTGGGCATAGATGTCGAAATGCTCCAGCCGATCGACGGTGACCAGCGGCGCCTTGATCAGCTGCTGGTGCACCTTGTTCGGGAAGTAGTTCTCCAGGGTGCGGCCGTCGAGGTGGAACTGGCCGGTGCCGGGCACCAGGCGGACGCGGACGACGGCCTCCTTGCGGCGGCCGACCGTCTGGATCGGGCGGTCGATCACGATGGGCTCGCGCGGAGCGGCCTCGGACTCGACGTGGACGTCGGTCTCGACGGTCTCGGTCGTGTACTCGGGTTCGGTCACTGGGCCACCTGCTTGATCTCGAACGGAATCGGCTGCTGCGCGGCGTGCGGATGATTCGGGCCGGCGTACACCTTCAGCTTCTTCTGGACCTGACGGCTGAGCTTGGTGTGCGGCAGCATGCCGATGATCGCGTTCTCCACGACGCGGGTCGGGTGCTTGAGCAGCAGCTCGCCGATCGAACGCCGACGCAGGCCGCCGGGATACCCGGAGTGGCGGTAGGCGAACTTCTTGGTCAGCTTGTCGCCGCTGACGGCGATCTTGTCGGCGTTGATGACGATGACGAAGTCACCGCCGTCGACGTTCGGCGTGAATGTCGGCTTGTGCTTGCCGCGCAGCAGCTTGGCTGCTTCGACGGCGAGCCGGCCGAGCACCACGTCGGTGGCGTCGATGACGTACCACGAACGCGTGGTGTCACCCGCCTTCGGCGTGTACGTAGGCACAGCGCTACCTCTTCTTCTCTCGGGTGAGTCCCGGGCTGTCCGGGTGCCGGTCGGGCGTACGCTCTCGTTGCCTCGGCGACCGACGGAGACCCGAGGTTCCGGCAAGCGCAGCGCACGCCAACGAGGCAGCTTACCTGCGGCTGTCGCCGCAGGTCAAAACGCCTCCTGGCGCAGCGGTGGCGGTCAGGACAACGTGTCCTCGGCCGCGGCGACCATCGCGAACTCCTCGTCGGGCGAGTTCGACACCAGTCGGTGCCGGCTGTAGACCGCGAAGTACAGCATGAACAACGCGAACACGCCCAGGCAGCACAGGGCCGCGACGACGTGGACCAGGAACGTCGCGACCACTGCCAGCGAAGCGATGACCAGCGCGAAGCCGGTGGTGACGACGCCACCGGGCGTCCGGTACGGACGGGGCATGTCCGGTTCGCGCCGGCGCAGCACGATGTGACTGACCATCATCAGCACGTAGCTGACGGCGGCGCCGAACACCGCCATGTTGAGCAACAGGTCGCCCTGCCCGGTCAGCGACAGCGCGAAGCCGACGAGGCCCGGCACGATCAGCGCCAGCGTCGGCGCCTTGCGCCGGTTCGTCACCGACAGCGCGGTCAGGAGGTACCCCGCACGCGACAGCGCGAACAACTGCCGCGAGTAGGCGTAGATGATCGAGAAGAAGCTGGCGATCAACCCGGCCAGGCCGATGTAGTTGACGACGGTGGCCGCGGCCGTGTCACCCAGCGCCTCGACCAGGGGGTTGCCCGAGCCGGACATCGCGTCGGCGCCGCCCGCCCCGGGCACCAGCACGAGCACCGTCACGCAGGTGACCAGCAG
Source organism: Mycolicibacterium psychrotolerans (assembly GCF_010729305.1). Classification (NCBI taxonomy): domain Bacteria; kingdom Bacillati; phylum Actinomycetota; class Actinomycetes; order Mycobacteriales; family Mycobacteriaceae; genus Mycobacterium; species Mycolicibacterium psychrotolerans. Next base: position 5,441,721 of record NZ_AP022574.1, read on the forward strand.
CACGCCCATCGCGGCGATGATGCCCCGCGGCACGTTGCGTTCCGGCCGGGTGGCCTCCTCGGCGGCCAGCGGCACGCCTTCCACGGCCAGGAAGAACCAGATCGCGAACGGGAGCGCCGCCCAGATGCCGAGGTAGCCGAACGGCAGCAACGACGAGGCGCCTGCGGCGTCGGTGGCCGCGATGTCGGTGAGGTTGGCCGCGTCGAAGCGGCCCACCGCCGCGATCGCGAAGACCACGAGACCGACGAGGGCCACCGCCGTGATCACGAACATCACCTTGAGCGCCTCGCCCACCCCCGACAGGTGGATGAGGATGAAGACGGCGTACGCCGCGAGGTACACCCACCACCCGTCGCGGATGCCGAACAGGTTGAGCGACTCGACATAGGCGCCGATGAACGTCGCGATCGCGGCAGGGGCGATCGAGTACTCGATCAGGATCGCCGTACCGGTGGCGAACCCGCCCCAGGGACCGAGCGCACGGCGGGCGAAGGTGTAGCCACCGCCCGCGGCGGGCAGCGCCGAGGAGAGCTCCGCCATGCCGAGCACCAGGGCGAGGTACATCGCGGCGATGATGACCGCCGCGATGGCCAGCCCGCCGAACCCGCCCTGGGCGAGGCCGAAGTTCCAGCCGGAGTAATCCCCCGACACCACGTACCCGACGCCGAGGCCGGCGAGCAGAAGCCAGCCTGCGCTCCCCGATTTCAGCTGGCGCTGCTGCAGGTAGTCATCGGGCTTCTGATGCTCCGCGACTCGGCGTTCTGAGTTCGTCGACACGCTGTACTCCCTGCCTGTGTCCGGGGTGAGCCGTACAGGTACTTCTCAGAAATGCGGCCGGGTAAACATGCGGAGCTCTCAGCGGTAGTCGATCACGACCCTGCCGTCGATGCGGCCCTGCTCCATGTCGGCGAACACGGTGTTGATGTCGTCGAGCGCGGCGGTGTGCACCGTCGGGTGGATCAGCCCGCGGGCGAAGAAGTCGATCGCCTCGACCATGTCCTGGCGGGTCCCGACGATGGAGCCGCGGATCGTCAGCCCCTTGAGCACGATGTCGAAGATCGACGCGGGGAAGTCGCCGGGCGGCAGGCCGACGAACACGATGGTGCCGCCGCGCCGCGCCAGCCCGATGGCCTGACCGAACGCCTCCGGATGCACCGCGGTGACCAGGACACCGTGCACGCCGCCGGTGGCGGTCTGCACCTCGGCGACGACGTCGGCGGTGCGGGCGTTGACGACGACTTCGGCGCCGAGGCCGGTGGCCAGCGCGAGCTTGGAGTCGTCCACGTCGATCGCGACGACGCGCAGACCCATCGCGATCGCGTACTGCACCGCGACATGGCCCAGGCCGCCGATCCCGGAGATCGCCACCCACTGCCCCGGCCGGGTGTCGGTGACCTTGAGGCCCTTGTAGACGGTGACGCCCGCGCACAGGATCGGCGCGACCTCGACCGGATCGAGTCCGTCGGGGATGCGGGGGGCGTAGGCGGCGTTGACGAGCATGTAGGACCCGAAGCTGCCGTTGACGGTGTAGCCGCCGTTGCGCTGGTGCTCGCACAACGTCTCCCAGCCGGTGCGGCAGTACTCGCAGCGCCCGCACGCCGACCACAGCCACGCGTTGCCGACCTTGTCCCCCACTTTCAGGTCGTCGACGCCGTCGCCGACGGCCACCACGGTGCCGTAGCCCTCGTGGCCGGGGACGAACGGCGGCGTCGGCTTGACGGGCCAATCACCATGTGCGGCATGCAGATCGGTGTGGCACACGCCTGAAGTCTCGAGCTTCACCACGGCTTCGCCGTAGTCGGGCTTGGGCAGCTCGAGCTCTTCGATCGTCAGCGGGGAACCCAGCTGGTGGACAACGGCGGCGCGCATCGTGTTCTCGGTCATGTGTCGATCCCACGCCGAAAGCCCGTGCCGGATAAGGGACTTTTGGTCCACGATCGATGGCCGAACAGACACAAACTCGCACGGATCGAGGGGAATCCGTGCGAGTTTGCGTCTGGTCAGCGGCTCAGAAGAAGCCGAGGGCCTTGTCGCTGTAGCTGACCAACAGGTTCTTGGTCTGCTGGTAGTGGTCGAGCATCATCTTGTGGTTCTCCCGGCCGATGCCGGACTGCTTGTAGCCGCCGAACGCCGCGTGCGCGGGGTACTGGTGGTAGCAGTTGGTCCACACCCGGCCGGCCTTGATGTCGCGCCCGGCCCGGTAGGCGGTGTTGCCGTCACGGCTCCACACCCCGGCGCCGAGCCCGTACAGCGTGTCGTTGGCGATGCTGATGGCCTCGTCGTAGTCCTTGAAGGACGTGACCGCCACGACCGGCCCGAAGATCTCCTCCTGGAACAGCCGCATCTTGTTGTGACCGGTGAAGATCGTCGGCGCGACGTAGAAGCCGCCGTTGAGGTCGCCGCCGAGCTGGGCACGCTCACCGCCGGTGACCACCTGTGCGCCCTCGCTCTTGCCGATCTCGATGTAGGACAAGATCTTCTCGAGCTGATCGTTGGAGGCCTGCGCGCCGATCATCGTCTCGGTGTCGAGCGGGTCGCCCTGCCGGACCGCCTTGGTGCGGATCGCGGCCAGCGCGAGGAACTCGTCGTAGATGTCGGCCTGGATCAGCGAGCGCGAGGGGCACGTGCACACCTCGCCCTGATTGAGGGCGAACATCGTGAAGCCCTCGAGCGCCTTGTCCTGGTAGTTGTCCGCCGCGGCCATCACGTCGTTGAAGAAGATGTTCGGGCTCTTGCCGCCGAGCTCGAGGGTGACCGGGATCAGGTTCTGCGAGGCGTACTGCATGATCAGCCGGCCCGTGGTGGTCTCGCCGGTGAACGCGATCTTCGAGATCCTGTTGCTCGACGCGAGCGGCTTGCCCGCTTCGACGCCGAACCCGTTGACGATGTTGACCACGCCGGCGGGCAGCAGGTCGCCGATGACCTCGAACAGGTACAGGATCGATGCGGGCGTCTGCTCAGCGGGCTTGAGGACGATGGCGTTGCCCGCGGCCAGTGCCGGGGCCAGTTTCCAGACGGCCATCAGGATCGGGAAGTTCCACGGGATGATCTGACCGACCACGCCCAGCGGTTCGTGGAAGTGGTAGGCGACGGTGTCGACGTCGACCTCGGACAGCGATCCCTCTTGTGCACGAATGCATCCGGCGAAGTAGCGGAAGTGATCCACGGCCAGCGGGATGTCGGCGTTCAGCGTTTCGCGGATCGGCTTGCCGTTGTCCCACGACTCGGCCAGCGCGATGGACTCGAGGTTCTCCTCGATGCGGTCGGCGATCTTGTTGAGGATCACCGCCCGTTCGGCCGCCGAAGTCTTGCCCCAGGCCGGCGCGGCGGCGTGGGCGGCGTCGAGCGCCTTCTCGACGTCGCTCTCGTCGGAGCGCGGCACCTCGGTGAACGACTCACCGGTCACCGGCGTCGGGTTCTCGAAGTAGCGGCCCGCGTTCGGCGGGACCCACTGACCGCCGATGAAATTCTCGTAGCGGGGCTTGAACGACATCAGCGAGCCGTCGGTCCCCGGTCGGGCATACACAGTCATAGTGGTACTCCTGCTCGTGTGGTGTGCGTCACTGAAGGTACGCGCGCCACCGTTGCAGCACGGTTGCATCACCAGGAGCAGATCAGCCGAATTCGAAGTCCAGTCCCGCGAGGTGCCCACCCGCGCGGGCGCGGGCGACCGCGTTCAGCCCGGCACAGTCGCGCAGCGCCTGCCAGCCGTCACGGTCGTCGCGGCCTTCGGGCAGCTCGAGCCAGCGTCGCAGCAGCCCGACGCGCCCCTGCGCGCTCTCGGCGAGGACGGCCTCGCGCAGTGTCGCCGACAGCTGCGTGCGCAGCCGCGCCACCGCCGGGGACACCGACTGGGTGAGCAGCGGCCCGGTGTACCGGTTCAGCGCCGCCTCGACGTCGCCGGCGTCCAGCGCGTCGAACACCTCGCCGATGTCGCTGGTGATCGGCGCCAGCAGCCGGTAGGGCCGCGAGCCGAGGTTCTCGGCGCCGATGACCTTGCGCAGCCGCGACATCTCGGCGCGCACGGTGACGACGTCGAGGTCCTTGTCGTCGAGCAGCACCGCGAGGTGGTCGGCCGACAAGCCCTCGGGATGCCGGCTCAGCAGCACCAGGATGTCGGCGTGCCTGCCGGTCAGATGGGTGGCCTGCAGGTGGCCGTAGCTGTCGGTGGTGACCCAGCGGGGCCGGTCCCCGCCGAGCACCACCAGGTGCGGCTTGCGCGCTGCCGGCTCAGCCGCGACGCCCGCCAACCGCAGCAGTGCCAGATGGTTCTCGACGGCCACCGCCGTGGCGCGCACCAGCGCCAGCGTCTGCGACGACGCGACCTGGGCGCCGCCGGTCAGGTCGATCGCGCCGAGCAGCGCCCCGGTGGTCGGGTCGTGCACGGGTGCGGCGGTGCAGCTCCACGGCTGCACGATGCGGGAGAAGTGTTCCGAGCCGTGGATCTGCAGCTCGCGGTCGAGCGCCAGCGCGGTACCGGGCGCGTTGGTGCCGGCGCCGCGTTCACTCCAGTCGGCGCCGGGCACGAAGTTCATCGCCTCGGCTTTGCGGCACGCCGTGGGATCGCCTTCGACCCACAGAAGCGTGCCGTCGGCGGCGCTGACGGCCACCACCACACCGGAGTCGACCGCGTCGTTGACCAGCAGCCGGCGGATGACGGGCAGAGCGGGCGCGAGCGGGTGGGTGTCGCGCAGCCGGGCGATCGCGGTGACGGCTTCGGCGGGCCGGGCGCCGTGGAAGTCGGGATCGACGCCGACGGCCAGGCTGCGCTCCCAGCTCTGCGCGACGACCGGGCGCAGCGACGAGTTGAGGTAGTCGGCGTCGACCTCGCCGGCGATGAACCGTTCGTGCACCGTACGCAGCGCCGACGGAGACGGGCGGGTTGTCGCCCGTCCGTTCGTCGTCTTCGCAGTTGCCACGCGGCGTTCCTCAGTGTCCGCCATCACACCCGCTGCCAGCCTAGCCCAGCTGGGCGGCCCACAGTGGCGGACAGTACTGTGCGACCCCCGATCGGCTCCCCTCCTCTCGGGGGCCGCACAGACTGCGGCGGGGTGCTCAGGCGCCCCAGGCGTTGGCGGCCGTGCGGTCGGTGGCGGCGACGTCGTCGGCGCCGTCGCGGACCGCATTGCCGAGGCTGAACAGGATGTCGTTGAGCGCCGCGGCGGATCGCTCCCAGCGGTCCTGCTCGACGCGGTAGGCATCGGCCGCATCGCGCGTCCAGGTCTGCTGCAGCGGGGCGATCTGCGTCCGCAGGTCGTCGAGAGCGGCGTTGAATCGCGCCGACGTGAGGTGGATCTGCCGGCGGATGGTGTGTTCGATCTCGGCGAAGTCGTACGACAGCATCGGATCCATGTCTGGTCCTCCTCTAGAGATGGGCGGCCACGGAACCGATGGCCTGGGAATGGCCGTCGGTGGATTCGCGCAGGACACGCTCGTTGTCCCGGATGGTCTCGGAGATGCGCTGCAGGGCGGCGTGCAGCCGCAGCGACTCGGCGTTCCACCGCTCCACCACGTCGCGGAACCGGGCGGCGGCGACCCCACCCCACACCGATGCCGGCACGCTGCTCATCTCCGCGATGAACGACTGCAGCATCGACCGGATCTCTTCGTTACGGGCGTCGGTCCGGCCCGCCACCGCCGACATCAGGTCGAAGTCGGTGGTGAGAGCGGCACCCGAGGGTCCTGACGGGATCGGCATCGCTGATCCTTCCGTTCTGACTGGTATCTGATCTTTTGTCTGTACAGAGTTGGACGCACCGGCCTCCCTTTCGGTTCCCTTGTCCCCGATCGAGTTTCAGCCGACCGCACGGGCACTGCGCACCGCGCGGACGCATTCCTCGCCGGGACCGCCCGCGGGTCGTCCTTCGGCCTGACAACCCACGGCGATCCGCACGTCGCCGTCGACGACCACCGCCCAGTCGGTCTGGCTGCCGGCCCGCAGTTCGCGGTAGGTCACTGCCGGGCGGTCGCCCACCGTCGCATCGGCCCGGAAGTCCGCGAACACCCCGTTCGGCGCGAATTCGATTGCCGAGCGCAGAGATTCAGCGACGTCGGACAATGACGCGGGACCTGAGGTGACCGACTGCGTCAGGTGCAGCGCCGGGGTTCCGCCGGGCGCCGACACCTGTACCCGCGCCGAGCCCGGTCCCGCCGTGATGCGGTGGACGGTCCACCCTGCCGGCACGTCCATCGCCACTCGACCCTCGGTCAACAGCACCCACTGCGCGGGTGCCGGGTACCGCGCCCACCACGGAGCCGTCCCCGCCAGCGCGAGCGCACAGCCGCCGAGCACGGCCGCCGTCTGCAACCCGGTCCTTCCGCGGCGCTTGAGCGGAGCCGTCGCCGCCGCAACGGCGCGCACGACGTGCCGCCTGCCGCTGCGCTCACACGGCCGACCCGACGGGGGCACGACGCCTGGGGGCACATCCACAAGCGCGGGACCGAGGCCGTCCAGAGTGTCTGGCACGGAGACCTTTTCGCGATCCAGGATGCGCACCGGGGCGTCAGGGGTCTGGATCACCACGATGTCGTCGGCGAGTTCGACCACGGCCATGCCGTGCGCCGAGGCGAGGATCGCCGCCCGGCGAAACACGACGACGTCGGAGGTGAACTCCTGCGCCGCGGCGGTGACGATCGCCGCCGCGGAAGCCGGCCACCAGGTCGGCAGCACCAGCGCCAGCGTGTGCGGCCGCGCACCGGACGCGGCGGCCAGCACGTCGCGCCACAGGACCGCGACCTCGACGAGGCGGCCGTCCACGACCGTCAGGCGATCAGCCAGGCAACCGATCGCCTGCTCGACCCATTCGGCCGGCGCGACCTCGGGTCCCCGCACCGTCGCCGGTCCCACCTCGACGACGACGGGCGTCACGGCGGGTCGAGCCAACCGACCTGGATCAGCTCATCGGGTCGACCGCGCACGGCGAGCGTGCCGCGGCCCGGGGGCAGCGGTCCGGGGCGCGTCGCACCGAGTTGGACTCCGTCGTCCGGCGCGGCGCTCATCATCAGCCCCGAGCACCCCATGTCGCGCATGCGGGCGAGCACCGGGTCGAACATCGCGCGTGCCGCCCCGCCGGAGCGCCGCGCCACGACGACATGCAGGCCGAGATCCTTGGCGTGCGGCAGGAAGTCGGCCAGCGGGGTCAGCGGGTTGCCTGTGGCCCCGGCGACGAGGTCGTAGTCGTCGACGACGACGAACACCTCGGGACCGCTCCACCAGGAGCGGTCCCGCAACTGGCGCTGCGTGACGTGTTCGTCGGGCATGCGGTCGGTCAGGCGGGCGGTCAGCGCCGCCAGGCGGGCGGTGAGCGCCACCGGAGACGCCGAATAGCCGGCCAGGTGGCCGGTTTCGACGAGACCGAGCAGGGTGCGCCGGTAGTCGACGATCTCCAGGGACACCTCCTCCTCACCGTGGGCGCGCACCAGTTCGGTGCAGAGCGTGCGCAGCAGCGCCGATTTGCCGCACTCCCCTTCGCCCAGGATCAGCAGGTGCGGGTGCTCGGCGAAGTCGAGGGTGACAGCACACAGATCGCGTTCCCCGATGCCGACGACCACCTGCCCGCGCCGCCGCGGGCCGTGCTCGATCGTGTCGTGGCGGACCGTGGCCGGCAGGAGTTCGACGCGCGGCGCGACGAACCCGTCGGGATGCCGGCGGACCGCGGCGGCGAACGGGCGGGCGATCACCATCTCGCGGCCGTCACGGGTGAGGCCGCGCCCGGGCGGTGCGGTGGCCAGGTCGCGGGCACGCCGCCGGTCCATCTCGGATTCGGCGGCCTCGCCGAGGCGTAACTCGATGCGCGTGCCGATCTGATCCTTGAGCGCGGGCCGCAGGTCGGCCCACCGCGACGCGGCGAGCATGACGTGCACACCGTAGGACAGGCCCCGGGCGGCGAGCGCGGTGATCGCCGTCTCGAGGGTGCCGAAATCCTGCCGGACCGTCGACCATCCGTCGACGACGAGGAAGACGTCTGCGGGCCGATCGGTGGGCTCGCGGCCCACGCGCCCCTCGGACTCTCGAGTGCTCAGCACCGTTTCGACGTGAGCCACCGTGCGCCTGCACAGATCTGGGTCCCGCCGGCCGGCGACGCACCCGACCTGCGGGAGGTCGGCCAGCGTGCGCAGCGTGCCGCCGCCGAAGTCCAGGCAGTAGAACTGGACTGCCCGGGCGTCGTGGCAGGCCGCAAGCGCCGACACCAGCGTGTGCAACGCGGTGGACTTGCCCGACTGCGGCGCGCCGATGACCGCGACGTTGCCCGCGGCGCCCGAAAGGTCGACCATCAGTGGCTCGTACCGCTGCTCGAAGGGGCAGTCGACGACACCGATCGGCACCCGCAGGCTGCCGGCGGGTGAGCCGCGCAGCAGGTCGTCGAGCGCCGGGGAGTGCGACAGCGGCGGCAGCCACACGCGGTGGGCCGCGCGGCCCCGCCCGGCCAGCCGGGTCAACACGGTGTCGAGCAACGGCCTGGAGGCGGCAGCCCGTACGGGCCCTTCGACCTCGGCGGCGTAGCTGAAGCGTTGCGCCACAACGGCACTGGACCCCGCGGCATCGCTGACGGTGTACCGCCCTGAGACGAACGCGGTCTGGAACCGGGTGACCTGCTCGGAGGCGGTCTTCAGGTACGCGGCCCCGGGCTGTGCGGGAAGGTGGTAGGCGTCGGGTACCCCGAGCACGGCGCGGGAGTCGGCGGCCGAGAACGTCTTCAAGCAGATGCGGTAGGACAGGTGAGCCTCCAGCCCGCGCAGTCTGCCCTCGTCGAGGCGCTGGCTGGCGAGCAGCAGGTGCACACCCAGTGACCGGCCGAGGCGGCCGACCGCGACGAACAGGTCGGCGAAGTCGGGGTGGCGGCTGAGCAGTTCGGAGAACTCGTCGACGACGATGAACAGCGAGGGCAGCGGCGCCAGCCGGCCGTCGTGCACCCGAATACGTTGATAGTCGGCGATGTTCGCGAGGTTGCCGGCCGCCCGCAGCACCTCCTGCCTGCGGTTGATCTCACCGGAGAGCGCGTCGTGCATCCGTGCCACCAACGGCGCCTCGTCGGCGAGGTTGGTGATCACCGCCGACACGTGCCGGGCCTGGTCGAGACCGAGAAATGTCGCGCCTCCTTTGAAGTCGACCAGAACCAGGTTCAGCACATCGGGTGAGTGGGTGGTGATCATGCCCAGCACCAGCGTGCGCAGGAACTCCGACTTGCCCGATCCGGTGGCGCCGACGCACAGCCCGTGCGGACCCATCCCGCCGACGGCTGCCTCCTTGATGTCGAGTTCGACCACGCCGCCGTCGTCGGACACGCCGATCGGCACCCGCAGTGCCGCCTGTCCGGTGCACGCCGCCCACATCGCCTCGGGGTCCAAACCCTCGGGATCGTCGAACGCCATCAGCGACAGCCAGTCCGCCTTGCCGCGCCGCGGGGTGCCGGCCTGCGGGGATCTGCCGGCGATGCGACGGGCACACGCCTCCGCCTCAGCCAGGGAAAGCATGTCAGGTCCGGCGTCGATCGCCATGCCGTCGGCCTCCACCGTCACCGCCGACTGCGGGCCTGCGGAGCGAACCGCGAGCACGGTGATCCCCTCTCGCTGCGCGGATGGTTCGGCACCGTCGGCGATGATCAGCCGGTGCCGCGGCGCGCCGGCAGTCCGGCTGTGGGGCAACCACTTCACCCAGTCCCACTCGGTGCCGGCACTGCCGGTCGAGGACACCGCGATGCCGAGTGTGTCCGGCGGGTGGGCAACAGCGGCCTGGCACACCATCGCCCGCGCCACCGCGCGGCTGATCCCGGGATCCCCGGTCACCGACAACGTGCGCACCGTTGACAGCGATACCAGCACGGGCACGTCGGCGACCACCGTCCGGTCCTGCAGGAGGCGGCGCACGGCGCCGGCGGTGACCGGGTCCTCGTCAGGCCCGAGTCCGGGCGCGGTGAGCGTCGTCGCCGCGGGCGCGCTACCGACACCCACACGGACCGCCAAGCATTCGGGATGGCGCTCGTCACGGCGCCACATCCGGCCCGAGCCGGCGATGGTCCACAGTGCCGCGGGATCAGGATGGTGACGGTACAGCCACGCGTGCTGATCGACCGCGGACGCCGCCAGCACGCCGTCGACGGTGTCGAGATAGCGCAGATATTCGGCACGGGCCGCGTTGATCTCGGCGGAGCGCCCCGCACCTCGGCCGCTGTGGACGAGCATGCCGACCACGGACACCAGCATCATCAGCGGCAGGACCAGCATCATGGGGCTGCGGGCATTCGAGCCGGCCGACCTGAGGTACAGCGCGCTCATGCCGACCATCGCGGCGATCATCGCTATCGGCATCAGCCGCGCCAGCGGGCTGACAGCGGTGGCATCTGGTAGCGGCGGCGGCGCCTCCAGAGCGATCCGGCCGCCCGGCGGATGCTCGGGTTCCATGCATGTGTAGACGCACCAGCAGCTCGACCGGTTCCGTCCCGTTCGGCACGATCTTCGTGCGTCACACCCCCTGAGGGTCGAGTTACGTTGCCTGAGTGACCGATACGGTGTGCCGGGTGTCCGTTCACGCGCCTGCGCGACAGACGACCGCCGACGTCGCGTTACCGACGGGCTGCCCGGTCGGCGTGCTGCTGCCGTCGATCGTCGACATCGTGCTCGGCGCGACGGATGCGCCGGCGGAACCGACCCGGTGGTTCCTGACCCGCCCCGGCGGCGTGCCGCTCGACCTGTCGGTAACGCTGCGGGACAACGCTGTTCGCGACGGCGATCTGATCCTGCTGACCGTGGCGCCGCCGCCTCCGCCCCGGATCGCGCTCGGCGATCCGGCCGGTGTCGTGAGCGCGGCCGTCCGTGGTCCCGCCCCGCGCGGGACGGGACCGGCCGCCGCGGTGGGGCTCGTCGTGATCGTGGTGCTCGCGGCGGCGCTGATCTGGGCGGGCCGAGTGGGTGGTCAGCAGCCGGCGCTGTGGGTGGCGGCGGCACTGTCCGCGGCGAGCGCCGTGACGGCGGCGATCGAGTGGGCACCGCGGCCATTGGGCACCGTGCTGTCCCTCGGCGCCGTCCTCCATGCGGCGGTGACGGGCGCACTGTCGGGTGCGGGCGCGACGTGGCCGACGGCGGGGCTCCTCGCGGCGGGCGCGGCGCTGCTGATGGCAGTGACGTTGGCGCGTCTGGGAACCGGCGCGGTGACCGCGATGAGCGGATGTGCGGCAACCGCCGGTGCGGTCGCGGCGGCCGCAGGCGTGCAGGTGGTCGCCGCGCCGGGCGTCGGGGCCACCGGCGCGCTGCTGACCGTGCTGTCGCTTGCCCTGCTGTCGGCTGCGCCGACGCTGACGGTCGTGACCGCGGAACTGGGGCCGACGCGGCACACCGTCGGCGCCGGGCGCGCGCTGACGGCTCACCGCATCCTGACCGGATTATTGGCCGGCTGGGCGGGCACCGCCGTCGCGGGTGCCGTCCTGGTCGCCGCGGACGCGGCGGTGGCGCGGGCGCTCGCTGCCACGTTCTCGGCCGTCGTCGCCGCGCTTCTCCTGCTGCGGCAGCGCGTGCACGCCGATGCGGTACGTCGAACCACGCTGTCGGGAACAGGATTCGCGGCCCTGCTGGTGACCGTGTGGGTGACCGTGACCGCGGCCCCGCACTGGGCGCCGTGGTGGTGCGCCGCCGTCGCCGCGGGCGGCGCGGCCGCCCTGCGCGGGTGGCTGCGCGAATCGCCACCGAATCCGCTGTCGCGCTGGACGATTCATCTCGCCGAATACGCCTCTCTGGCGGCCGTGGTGCCGCTGGGCGCCTGGGTCGCGGGCGTCTATGACGCGGTCCGGGCGATGAACCTGCCGTGACCCGCCTCGGTCGACTGCTCGCGGTGACGGCGCTGACGGCCGCCCTCACCCCGGCGCCGCAGGCGCACGCGGCGGTCACACCGCCGCCGATCGACGAGACCCGGCTTCCCGCAGCGGGGCCGGCCCGACCGCCACGGCCCACCGAGCAACGCGAGGACTGCGTGGCCACCCGCGCGCCCACCGGCCGGGGACGCATCCTCGACGACCTGCCGACCGTGTGGGCGCTCACCCGCGGCGCCGGGCAGACCGTCGCGGTCATCGACACCGGCGTGGCCCGCCATCGCCGCCTCCCCCGCCTGGTGCCCGGAGGCGACTTCGTCGCCGCGGCCGACGGGTCCGCCGACTGCGACGGACACGGCACGATCGTCGCCGGCATCATCGCCGCGGCTCCCGATCCGGCGGACCCGCACGCGTTCGGCGGGATCGCTCCCGAGGTGTCACTGCTCTCGATCCGGCAGTCCAGCAACAAGTTCCGTTACACCGACGACGCCGGCCCCGGGGTCGGCGACGTCGATACACTCGCCGCAGCTGTCCGGCTCGCCGCCGACCTCGGCGCCACCGTGATCAACATCTCGTCGGTGGCGTGCCTGTCCGCCGACGGCGGACTCGACGATCGGGCGCTCGGCGCGGCGCTGGCCTACGCCGTGGACGTCACCAACACCGTCGTGGTCAGCGCGGCGGGCAACGTCGGCGCCGCGGGCCAGTGCCCCGGCCAGAACTTCCGGGATGCCGCAGGCAGGGACGCCGTCTCGGTGGTCGCCAGCCCCGCGTGGTACGACGACTACGTGCTGACCGTCGGTTCCGCTGCCGCCGACGGGTCGGCGTCCGACTTCAGCCTCGCCGGACCGTGGGTCGACGTCGCTGCGCCCGGCGAGAACGTCGTGTCGCTCGCGCCGGCGGGTGACGGACTGGTCGACTCCTCACCGTCGGGAAACGCGCTGTCGGGCACCAGCTATGCCGCCCCGATGGTCGCCGGGGTCGCGGCGCTGGTCCGCACGCGCCACCCGGAATTGACGGCGCGTCAGGTCATGGCGCGCATCGAGGACACCGCTCGGCACCCCGCCTCCGGGTGGGAACCTGCGGTGGGCCACGGTGTCGTCGACGTGCTCGCCGCAGTCGGCGACCTGACCCCGGGCTCCCCGCCGCGGGCCGCGACCTCGCTGTCGGACAGTCCCGGCGAGACCCGGCCGACCGCAGCCGCGGCACCGGTCAGGGGCGTCCTGCTCTGCGCGGGTCTGGTCGGCGGGGTGGCGGTGCTGTGCGCGGCACTGCGCCGGTCACGGCCGCGCGGCGACGACGTCTCTGCGGGTTGACGCGGCCCGGGTGCTGAGGTCGGGCCCGCGCGGCAGCACCGCGAGAACGGGCCATGGAGCCCGCGCCGCGGGCAGTGGCAGCCCCAGCCGCGCGGCGGTGTCGGTGTTCTCGAGGCCGAACAGCACGCCCGCATCGGTCAGCAGGAACAACGGTCCCACGCTGTCCGGACCACTTCCGAGCGCCACCGACTGGACGAACGCGCCGCGGCCCCTCGGCACGGCGACCGCGTCGACGGCCGGGCCGGGGCCGTCGGCCTGAGCCAGGGTGACCGCTTCGTCGCGCACCGGAACCGTGTCGCCGACCAGAACAGTTGTGTGTGAAGCGGGTTCGCCAGGTGCCGGTTGCCATCGAGCGCACACCGCCGATGCTCGGCTGACACCGGCACGGTCGGGATACGTGCCGACCGGCAGGCTGTCGACGACGGGAAGCTCGCCCACGAGGTCCGGGCTCACCACGGCGACTTCGCCGACGCGCTCATCGGTGTAGCGGATCAGGTCCGCGGCGACTTCGCCGACGCGCTGCAGTCCGCCGGCGAGCACGACGAACAGATCCGGCCCGCGTCCGGCACTTGGCACCGCGACGACGGTGCCGACGGGGCGGTCGCGCAGCCGCCCCGGCCCGGCGGTCCCCCGGTCCGGGATGTGCGGCGCCGCGATGGCCGGCGCCTCGGGAACGGCGGCCAGCACGGCGGGCGAGACGAGCTGTGGCTCAACGTGATCGAGGTGCAGCGCCCGGACGACGGCGGGATGCCGCAGGTCGACCCGGGCCCTGCGGCCGTCATAGAGCAGATAGGTCAGCGCCGCACCGGCGCCGAGCGGCCTGACGAGCACGCCGCGCTCCGGCGGCGCGACGCCGTCGGCGAGGGGCCCCGCGATCACGGTCGTCGCGGTGCCGTCGTCGCACACCGTCCACGACGACTCGGCGGACGGCATCGGGGCGGGGATGTGCTGCGGCGCACCCGGGATGCCCATCTGCGCGCCTCGCCGCGCCCGGTCCACCGCGTCCTGGGCCACCACCCTCGGTGGCGCGGCGTTGCCCGCGATCAGCCACGCGGACGTCAGGTTGGGCACGGGGTGCAGCGTGTCGTCGACCCGAACGTACAGCGCGCCGCTCTCCCGGGCCATGACCACTGCCGCGTCCCCGACGTCCCCTGCCGGCCGGAACACCGCCAGCACCGCACACGCCGCGACGGCGAGGGCCGTCAACACCGCACCGGCGGCCAGCGACATCGATTGCGCGCGCAGCGGATCGTCGAGCATTCGGGTGTCGCCGCGGACCAGCGCGTGCTCCATCCTGCGCACCAGGAACCGGTGACCGCTGACCTGCAGTCGCGTGGTCGGTTGCCGCATCACACCCCCTCGAGCGAGCGTAACGACGCCGCGCCGGGGGTCGGATCACCTGTTGGAGCGGCGCTCGCGGTAGGCGGCGACGTGCTGCCGGTTGCCGCAGTTGCCGGTGTCGCAGAACTTGCCCGACCGGTTGCGGGACAGGTCGATCAGCACGGCGTCACAGTCCGGCGCCGCACACACCTTCAGTCGGCGCAATTCGCCGGAGCGGATCAGGTCGGCCAGTGCCATCGCCATCTCGGCGCCCATGCGCTGCCACAGCGGATCGTGGATGGAGGCCAGGTGCAGATGCCACTCGGGCATCTCCGGGTGCCGGGTCAGCCAGGGCGCGGCGCGGGTGTCGGCCAGCAGCGCGTTCACCTGCCCCACCGCCCTGACCTCGTCGCCTGCGGTCTCCCAGATCGCACCGAGCCGGGCGCGCAGCCGGTGCACCGACTCGAGCTCGGCGGCGTCGTGATCCCGCCTGCCCGTCCATCCGAAGCTGTCCAGGTATTCGTCCAGCGCGGGAAGGTCACCGAGCTGTTCACCGTCTACCCGGTCGGAGTTGATCAGCACTCCCGCCGCCCGGAGAGTGAGCTCGGTGTCATGACTGAAAAGCATTTGACTCATGACTCCTTTCGGCGGTAGCGTCATGACCAAAGTTGATTTTACTCATGTCTTTGCTGTTGAGGCATCCGAACCCGGAGGCGCACCCATGACCGTGCTCACGCCCACGTCGCGGTTTCGTAGCGGTCTCCTCTTCGCGATCGGCTCGGCGTTCGCGTTCGGCTGCTCCGGGCCGTTCGCCAAGGCGTTGATGACCGCAGGCTGGAGCCCGACGGCCGCGGTCACCGCCCGGTTGGCCGGCGGGGCGTTGGCGATGGCCGTGTTCGCCACCGTCGCACACCCGGGCTGGGTGCGCGAGGCACGCCGCCACCTGCGCACCGTGATCGCGTACGGGCTGATCCCGATCGCGGGGGCCCAGCTGTTCTACTACAACGCCGTCGCCCATCTGTCGGTCGGCGTCGCGCTGCTGCTCGAGTACACCGCACCGATCCTGGTGGTCGGCTGGCTGTGGGCGACCACCCGGCGTCGGCCCACCGCGCTCACCCTCGGAGGTGTGGCGCTGGCGGTGGCCGGCATCACCGCGGTGCTCGGACTGGTCGGGCCGCACGGCTTCTCCGGTGTCGACATCAACCTGGTCGGCGTCGGGTGGGGCCTGGCGGCCGCCGTCTGCGCGGCCTGCTACTTCCTGATGTCGGAGAACGTCAGCGGATCGGGTACCGAATCCGGTGTGCATCCGATCACGCTGGCGGCGGCCGGCCTGATCGTCGGCGCGGGGGCCGTCGCGCTGCTCGGGATCACCGGGCTGATGCCGCTGACCTTCACCGCCAACGACACCGTGGTGGCCGGCTGGACCACGTCCTGGGTGCTGCCCGTCGTCGCGCTGGCCCTGCTTCCCACGGCGATCGCCTACACCCTCGGCATCGTGGGCATCGCCCGGCTCAAGCCGCGGTTCGCCTCGCTGGTCGGCCTTTCCGAGGTGATGTTCGCCGTGCTGGCCGCCTGGGTGCTGCTGGGCGAGGCCGTCACGGCCACCCAGGCTGTCGGTGGAGCGATCGTGCTGGCCGGCTTGGCGCTGGCCCGCCAGGGCGACCGCGGCGACCACCTCGACGAGGCCAACGCCGCGACGTGGCCGGATGCCCCGCTAGGTGAACTAACATCGTCGGGATGAAGATCGATCTTGATATCCGCCGCGGGCCGGCGCTCGTCGCGACGCTGTTGGCCAGTACGGCATTCGTGTTCGCGCCCGCCGTCGCGGCACCCGTCGCCCACGCGCAGGGCTGCCCCGACATCGAGGTCGTCTTCGCCCGCGGCACCGACGAACCGGCCGGTCTCGGCCGCGTCGGCTCGGCCTTCGTCGACTCGCTGAGCGGACGCGTCGGCGGCCGCTCGGTCGGCTCCTACGCGGTCGACTACCCGGCGACCTACGACTTCCTGAAGGTCGCCGCGGGCGCCAACGACGCCAGCAACCGCATCCAGTACATGATCGCGAACTGCCCGAACACCCGACTGGTGCTCGGCGGGTACTCGCAGGGCGCCGCGGTGATCGACGTCATCGCCGCGGTGCCGGTACCCGGCGCAGGGTTCACCGCCCCTCTGCCGCCCAACGCCCCCGACCACGTCGCCGCGATCGCCGTGTTCGGCAACCCGTCGGCCAAGATCGGCCTGCCGCTGACCTCGAGTCCGGTCTGGGGCCCGCGGTCGATCGACCTGTGCACCCCCGGCGACCCGGTGTGCTCCGGCGGCGACGACATCCCCGCCCACAGCAATTACGCCCAGTCCGGCCTCGCCGACCAGGCGGCCGGATTCGTCGCGGGACTTCTGTAGACCGGCTATGCGTTACGGTGTCTTGTGCGAATCGACCGACTGAGCCGCCTGCTGCGTGCCGCCGTTGCCGTCGCGGTGATCCCCGCGGCCGCCTCCGTTGTCCTGCCCGCGGCAGCGTCGGCCCAGCCGTGCCCGGATGTCGAGGTGGTGTTCGCCCGGGGAACCAGTGAGCCCCCGGGTGTCGGCAGGGTGGGCCAGGCTCTCACCGATGCGCTGTCCAACCAGCTCGGCGGCCGCACCGTAACGACCTACGGCGTCAACTATCCCGCCAGCTACGACTTCCTCAACACCTCGGTCGGCGCGATCGACGCCGCAGGCCGGATCGCGGCGATGGCCGCGCAATGCCCCGACACCCGGATCGTGCTCGGCGGGTACTCCCAGGGCGCCGCGGTCGTCGACATGCTGGCCGGAGTCCCCCCGCTGGGCAACAAGATCGGCGACATCGGATCGGCACCCCCGCTGGCGCCGGTTCTGAACGGGAACGTCGCCGCGGTCACGGTTTTCGGCAATCCGGCAACCAAGTTCGGGAATCCGGTCTCGGCGGCGGGGTCGTTCGCCGGCAAAGCGATCGACCTGTGCGCCGACGGCGATCCGATCTGCTCGGACGGTCGAAACCCCTTCGCGCACACCCGCTACGAATCGTCGCCGTTCGTCCCGCAGGCCGCCGGGTTCGCTGCGGGCCGGGTCTGACCGACTGCGAGAACCACGACGCCGGTCACCGCTGATCGCTATGATCGGCCGGGTGAATGTCTCGCTGAAGGGTCGACGCCGCACTCTGGGGTCCGTAGCCGCGGCCGCGGCGGTGGCCGCGGCCGCGGCGGTGGCCGCGGGACTGATCGGGCCGACCGCACCCGTCGCGTCGGCGGAGTCGTGTCCCCAAGCCGAGCTGATCTTCGCCCGGGGCCGTCTCGAATCGCCCGGCGCCGGCCAGATCGGGAACGCCCTGGCGTCGGCGCTGCGCGACAAGACCGGGAAGAACGTCCGGCTGTACGCGGTGAAGTACCCCGCCGACACCGAGGTCGACGTCGGCGCCAACGACATGAGCCAGCGCGTCTCCTACATGGCGGGCGCCTGCCCCGACACCCGGCTGGTGCTGGGCGGATACTCGCTGGGCGCGGCGGTGACCGACGTCGTGGTGGCCGTTCCGATCGCCGCCTTCGGGTTCAAGAACCCGATGGCCGACGGCGCAGACCGACAGGTCGCCGCGGTCACGCTGTTCGGCAACGGCAGCCAGTGGGTCGGCCCACTCGCGAACTTCACCAACCCGGCGCTGCGCGACAAGATCATCGAGCTGTGCCACGGGGACGATCCGATCTGCAATCCGACCGACCCCAACAACTGGCAGGACTACTGGCCCGACCACCTCGCCCCCGCCTACATCAAGGCCGGCATGGTGAACCAGGCGGCCGACTTCGTGGCCGGGCGGATCTAACGGATCTCGTCGGCGCTGCGCAGATCCCTGGTGATCACGGTGCGCGCGGCGAGCTCGTCGTCGGGTGGGTAGTCGACGCCGACGAGCGTCAGACCCCTCGCCGGCGCCGCCGCGAAATCGCTGGAGCGCCGCGTCTCGGTGAGCAGCGCCGCGCACCACGCGGCGTCGCGGCGATGCTCGCCCACCGCGAGCAGCGCGCCCACCAGTGACCGCACCATGTTCCAGCAGAATGCGTCGGCGCTGACGTGGATCGAGATACGTTCGGCTGCGCGCACGCAGTCGAGGCGCTGGAGATCGCGAATGGTGGTCGCGCCGTCGCGGTGCCGGCAGAACGCCGCGAAGTCGCGGAGCCCCAGCAGTCCGCGGGCCGCCGCGGACATGGCGTCCACGTCGACCGGCCGCGGCCAGGCCGTCACGAACCGTGCGTCCTGAGGTGTCACACCGAACGGTGCTGTCGACAACCGGTAGACGTAGTGCCGCCGCAGCGCCGAGAAACGGGCATCGAAACCCGCTGCGGCGCGCGAGATCTGCGTGATCCGGACGTCCTCGGGCAGCATCCGGCCCAGTCGCCGCACCAGGGGCCCGAACTCCGCATCCGCGGCCCGGCGGGTGCGCGGATAGGCATGCGGCAGCGCTGCAGCGGGAACATCGACGTGCGCCACCTGTCCGGTGGCATGCACCCCGGAGTCGGTGCGGCCGGCCGCACGGGTCAGCACCGTCGTGCGGAACACCGTGCCCAGCGCGTCGTCGAGCACCCCGGCCACCGTCCGCTGACCGGCCTGGGTGGCCCAGCCGGCGAAATCGGTTCCGTCGTAGGCGATGTCGAGCCTCAAACGAACAAGCCCGCCATCGGAATCGATGGCGGGCGTGTTCACCACGTCACTACTTCGAGTCGTCAGCCTCGGCCTCGGCGACCTCGTCGGCAGCCTCAGCCTCCTGGGCCTCCTCGATCGCCGTGTCTTCTTCGACGACCTCGGCCGGAGAGACCTCGTCGACCTCGTCGACCTCAGGGCCTTCGGTCTCCTCCGGCTCGACCGCAGCCTGCGGCGCGGCAGCGGCGGCGACCTTCTGGGCCCCCGCCGAGCGGCGCGCCCGGTTGGCCTCCGACGTCACGGTCTTCTCCCGCACCAGCTCGATGACCGCCATGGGAGCGTTGTCGCCCTTGCGGTTCTCGACCTTGATGATGCGGGTGTAGCCGCCGGCACGATCAGCGAAGAACGGGCCGATCTCGGCAAACAGCGTGTGCACGACGTCCTTGTCGCGGATCTTCTTCATCACCTCACGCCGGTTGTGCAGCGTGCCCTTCTTCGCATGGGTGATGAGCTTCTCCGCGTACGGCCGCAATGCCCGCGCCTTGGGCTCGGTGGTCTTGATACGGCCGTGCTCGAACAGCGAGGTGGCCAGGTTGGCCAGCAGCGCCTTCTGGTGCGAGGACGACCCGCCGAGGCGAGGACCCTTGGTGGGCTTGGGCATTGCGACTATCTCCTATGTGGGGCCGGCCCCCGTATCAGGTAGGGCCGGGACGGATGTTCTTTAGAGCTGTTCGGTTTCGGCGAAGTCCTGGCTGTCGTCCACGTCGTAGCCGGCATCGCTGTTCCAGGTGCCGGTTGCGACGTCGTA
Organism: Mycolicibacterium psychrotolerans; assembly: GCF_010729305.1. Lineage (NCBI taxonomy): Bacteria > Bacillati > Actinomycetota > Actinomycetes > Mycobacteriales > Mycobacteriaceae > Mycobacterium > Mycolicibacterium psychrotolerans. Next base: position 5,461,604 of record NZ_AP022574.1, read on the forward strand.
GCCGGCGACCTCGGACGGATCGAAGCTCGCCGGGCTGTCCTTGAGCGACAGGCCGAGCTGGTGCAGCTTGATCTTCACCTCGTCGATGGACTTCTGGCCGAAGTTGCGGATGTCCAGCAGGTCGGACTCCGTGCGGGCCACGAGCTCGCCCACGGTGTGCACGCCCTCGCGCTTGAGGCAGTTGTACGAGCGCACCGTCAGGTCCAGGTCGTCGATCGGCAGCGCGAAGCTGGCGATGTGATCGGCCTCGGCCGGCGACGGCCCGATCTCGATGCCCTCGGCCTCGACGTTGAGTTCCCTTGCCAGACCGAACAACTCGACCAGCGTCTTGCCCGCCGAGGCGAGCGCGTCACGCGCGCTGATGGAGCTCTTGGTCTCGACATCGAGGATCAGCTTGTCGAAGTCGGTGCGCTGCTCGACACGGGTGGCCTCGACCTTGTAGGTCACCTTGAGCACCGGCGAGTAGATGGAATCGACCGGGATACGGCCGATCTCCGCGCCGGACGCCTTGTTCTGCACGGCGGGCACGTAGCCGCGACCACGCTCGACGACGAGCTCGACCTCGAGCTTGCCCTTCTCGTTCAGCGTCGCGATGTGCATGTCCGGGTTGTGCACGGTGACCCCGGCCGGCGGGACGATGTCGCCCGCGGTGACCTCACCGGGACCCTGCTTGCGCAGGTACATGGTGACGGGCTCGTCCTCCTCGGAGGACACGACGAGACCCTTGAGGTTCAGGATGATGTCGGTGACGTCTTCCTTGACCCCGGGCACCGTGGTGAACTCGTGCAGCACACCGTCGATGCGGATGCTGGTGACGGCCGCGCCCGGGATGGACGACAGCAGCGTGCGGCGCAGCGAGTTTCCGAGGGTGTAGCCGAATCCGGGCTCCAGCGGTTCGATGACGAACTGGGAGCGGTCCTCGGCGATGACCTCTTCGCTCAGGGTGGGGCGCTGAGAAATCAGCATGGTGTTCTTCTCCTTCTCGGCAACCGCTATTTGATGCCGTTAGGTGATTCGCGGCCGGGTTCGGCCGTGAACGTTTACTTCGAGTAGAGCTCGACGATGAGCTGCTCGGTGAGCGGCACGTCGATCTGCGCGCGCTCGGGCAGCTGATGCACGAGGATGCGCTGACGTTCGCCGACGACCTGCAGCCAGCCGGGGATCGGACGATCGCCCGCGTTGGCCCGAGACAGCTCGAACGGCAGCGTGTTGATCGACTTGTCCTTGATGTCGATGATGTCGTACTGCGCGACGCGGTAGCTGGGGATGTCGACCTTCACGCCGTTGACGGTGAAGTGGCCGTGGCTGACCAGCTGGCGCGCCATCCGGCGGGTGCGGGCCAGACCGGCGCGGTACACGACGTTGTCGAGCCGGCTCTCCAGGATGCGCAGCAGGTTGTCACCGGTCTTGCCGGGGAGGCGGTTGGCCTCCTCGTAGTAGCGGCGGAATTGCTTCTCCATGACGCCGTAGGTGAAGCGGGCCTTCTGCTTCTCCTGCAGCTGCTGGCGGTACTCGCTCTCCTTGATCCGCGCGCGGCCGTGCTGGCCGGGCGGGTAGGGGCGCTTCTCGAACGACTGATCTCCGCCGACGAGGTCGACGCCGAGGCGGCGCGACTTGCGGGTGACGGGTCCGGTGTAACGAGCCATGAGTGTTTCTTCCTCCCCTAGACCCGGCGCCGCTTGGGCGGACGGCAGCCATTGTGCGGCTGCGGGGTGACGTCGGAAATGGCGCCCACCTCGAGGCCGGCGGCCTGCAGCGAGCGGATGGCGGTCTCACGACCCGAGCCCGGGCCCTTGACGAACACGTCGACCTTCTTCACGCCGTGTTCCTGCGCCTTGCGGGCAGCGTTCTCGGCGGCGAGCTGGGCGGCGAACGGCGTCGACTTACGCGAGCCCTTGAAGCCCACGTGACCCGACGAGGCCCACGCGATGACGTTGCCCTGAGGGTCGGTGATCGACACGATCGTGTTGTTGAACGTGCTCTTGATGTGCGCGGCGCCGTGCGGGACGTTCTTCTTCTCCCGGCGGCGGGTCTTGGCGGCACCCTTCTTGGGCGCGCCCTTCTTGGCTTGTGCCATCTCGGGTTACCTGGCCTTCTTCTTGCCGGCGATGGTGCGCTTGGGGCCCTTGCGGGTGCGCGCATTGGTCTTGGTCCGCTGGCCGCGCACGGGCAGGCCGCGACGGTGGCGCAGGCCCTGGTAGCAGCCGATCTCGATCTTGCGGCGGATGTCGGCCTGCACCTCGCGGCGCAGATCACCCTCCACCTTGAGGTTGCCCTCGATGTAGTCGCGCAGCTGGGTGACCTGATCGTCGGTCAGGTCCTTGGTGCGCTGGTCCCGGCTGATGCCGGTGGCTTCCAGGATCTCCTGGGAGCGGGTACGGCCGATGCCGTAGATGTAGGTCAGCGCGATCTCCATGCGCTTGTCGCGCGGGAGATCGACGCCCATGAGACGTGCCACAGGGTGTTTCCTTCTCTATGCGGAGGTCTGATCCCAGTCCGTTCCCGGGCTCGTGCCGGGGCCCGGCCTCCGTGCCGGGCGTGTTCGAGCGGCCTATCCGCTCAGTGGTACTGGGAGGTCAACATTGGAGTTGTGTGGGTAGAGCCGGCGGACCAGCCGCTAGCCCTGCCGCTGCTTGTGGCGGGGATCGGAGCAGATCACCATGACCCGCCCATGCCGGCGGATCACCCTGCACTTGTCGCAGATCGGCTTGACGCTCGGGTTCACCTTCACGGCTGTCGCGATCCTTCTTCTCGTCGGTGTGGTTACTTGTAGCGGTACACGATGCGGCCGCGGCTCAGGTCGTAGGGAGAGAGCTCCACAACGACGCGGTCCTCGGGGAGGATGCGGATGTAGTGCTGCCGCATCTTGCCGCTGATGTGGGCGAGCACCTTGTGTCCGTTCTCCAGCTCAATGCGGAACATCGCATTGGGCAGGGGTTCGACAACGCGGCCCTCGACCTCGATGGCACCGTCTTTCTTGGCCATACTCTTTAGCGATCCTTGCTTTTCGTTTCGTGTCGGCGTGTTGGCCTGGTCGGCGCAGCTTCGAGACTGATTGGCTCCGACTAGCAACGTGAGCCGGATCTCGGGAATTCCCGACAGGCACGCAAGAAGTCGGCGCGCAAACCGCACCGTCGATCCATACTACCTGCTCGGCAGGCAGCCCCAAAATCGCTGAATGCGCAGCGTGCTACTCGTCTGCGGACCGGTGCGGCCGGTCGAGCTTGGAGACGAACGCCGCGGCCTGAGTGCGCCGCTCCATGCCCAGTTTCGCCAGCAGCCGCGACACGTAGTTCTTCACGGTCTTCTCGGCGAGGAACATCCGGGCGGCGATCTGTTTGTTGGTCAGGCCCTCGCCGAGCAGATCCAGCAGCACCCGCTCCTGCTCGCTGAGCCCCGATAGCGGGTCGGTGCGCTCGGCGGCGTTGCGCAGCTTCGCCATCAGCGCGGCCGCGGCGCGGTTGTCGAGCAGCGACCGGCCCGCGCCGACCTCTTTGACGGCCTTGGCCAGCTCCATGCCCTTGATGTCCTTGATGACGTAGCCGCTGGCGCCGGCCAGGATGGCATCGAGCATGGCCTCGTCGGAGGTGAACGACGTCAGCATCAGGCATCGCAGCTCGGGCAACCGGGACAGCAGGTCACGGCACAATTCGACGCCGTTGCCGTCGGGCAGGCGCACATCGAGCACCGCCACGTCGGGTTGCAGGGCGGGAATGCGGGCCAGGGCCTCGGACACCGACCCCGCCTCGCCGATCACGTCGAGTTCCGGGTCGGCGCTGAGCAGATCGATCAGTCCGCGCCGCACCACTTCGTGATCGTCGACCAGGAACACGGTGACCATCTGTCCAGTATGGGGGCAAGACGGCTGCGCGGGGGCAAGGGCGCTTGCAAAGGTCCCGTTCGCAAGGGACCTCCGCCTCTGCCGCACCGGTCCGCCGGCGCTGATAGTGGGGGCGTGCACGCGCAGGACACCGACCGGACCACCGATCCCGCCGCCGGCGCCGTGCTGATTCTCGAGGGCCCGATCCCCGACGCCGACGCACTGAGCGAGGGACTCGGCGAGCGGCTGGCGGCGATTCCGCATCTGCTCGGGATCGGATCCGATGTTCCTGGCCGTCTCCGGCACGCTGCGCTGCAGCATCCCGGCGGCGACGAGGACCTGTTCGGTTACGTCGCGCAGGCGATCAGGACGCCGTCGGGCGACAGGCAACCGCTGTGGCAGTGCTGGGTGATCGAGGGTCTCGCCCACGACCGCTGGGCGGTCGTGCTCACAGTGGATCCGAACATCGCCGACAGCTCCGCGGCCGTGCGCATGCTCGCCGCTGCGACCGACCGCGGCGTGGGCGCCGCCGCGCCGCGCGCGGTCGACGACCCTGCACCATCGGGGTGGGTCCGCGCGGTCCGCGACATCGTCGAGGACGCGGCGCGGATGCTGGAGACCGGGATGCGGGCCGTGTCGAACCGGCTGTGCCGGCCCGTCGCCGGCATGCACCGCTACAGCGCGGTGGAGGTGCCACTGTCCGGGGTCGCACCGATCTGCCGGACCTTCGGCGTCGCTCTCGACGACGTCGCATTGTCTGCGATCACCGACAGCTTCCGCGCCGCACTGCTGCGCCGCGGCGAAGAACCCCGTCCCGACTCGCTGCGTGTCTCCGGGATGCTGCCCGCGCTGCCGGTGCACGAAGTGGATCGGGTCACCCAACTGCTCACCGTGCAGCGGCGACTCTTGGCGGCCAGGGGCCGCAGGCAGCGCTTCGGTGCCGGTGCGCTGCTCAGCGCGGTCGACCTGCTCACCGGCCTGCCGCAGCGCGGCGTGGTGGCGGTGACCATGGACACCGCTATGGACACTGCCGTCGCCGGGTGGCCGCAGACGCTGCAGGGCCGAGCGGTGGTCCGGGTGCTTCCCGTACCGGCCCTGACGTTGCGGCTGCGCACCGCGGTGGCCATCCTGAATGACGGCGACAACCTCGTGTTCGGGATCAGCAGCGACGACGACGGCGCGCCGGATGTCGACGAGATCGCGTTCGGCATCAAGAAGGCCCTGGCCTGTCTGGCGGCTGCGGCGCGCCGCCCCCGGTCGGGTCGCCCTGCGCTGGCGATGATCCATCCCAGCGTGGCGAACGGATGATCCGGCTGCCCGGGCCGGCCGCAACGAAAGAGGACGCCGCGACATGAGCACCGCAGTCAATGGCCCGGAAGTGGTTGTCGGCGTCGATGATTCACCGTCCTCGCAGGCGGCGCTCGAATGGGCCGCCGACGAAGCGGTGCGCCACGGCGCACCGCTGGCCGTGCTCTATGCGGCGACGCCGCCGATCGGCATGTGGCCGATCGCGCCGATACCCACCGGACTGCTGGAGTGGCAGCGTCAGATCGGCAAGGACATCCTCGACGACGCCGCGCGGATCGCCCGGGACCTCACTGATGGCGCCGTCCCGGTGAGGTCCGAGTTCGCCGTCGTCCCCCCGATGGCGGCGCTGGTCGAGGCGTCCCGGACGGCCAGGATCGTCGTCGTCGGATCGCGCGGACGCGGCGCGCTGGCCCGCACCGTGCTGGGCAGCGTCAGCACCGGACTGGTACACCGCGCGCACGGGCCGGTGGCGGTCGTCCACGACGGACCGCCCCCGGCCGCCGATGCGCCCGTCGTCGCCGGGTTCGACGGCTCGGCCGCTTCGCGGACCGCGATGGAGATCGCGTTCACCGAAGCCGCCCAACGGGGAGTCACCCTCGTCGCAGTGCACGCCTGGTGGTCCCCGGGAGCGTTCGACCTTCCCGGCTTCGACTGGGAGGAGCTGCGGCCGGGCGTGGAGCGCGAACTCGCCGAGCAGCTGTCGGGCTGGCGGCAGCGCTATCCGCGGGTCACCGTCGAACCGGTTGCGGTCGCCGATCAGCCCGCTCGTCGACTGATCGAACGCGCCGATGCGGCGCAGCTGCTGGTGGTGGGCAGCCACGGCGAGGGTGCCGTCGGGAGCGCGCTGCTCGGCTCGGTGAGCAGCGCGGTCGTGCAGGCCGCCCGCATCCCGGTGATCGTCGCCCGCTCAGCCTGACACCGGACCATGGACCTGCACCCGTTCCCCACCCTGGCGGTCATCCTGGTGATCGCGACGGTTGCCGGGCTCGCCGCGATCAAGCTCCGTCAACCTCTGATCGTCGCCTTCATCCTGGTCGGTGTCGGCGTGGGCCCGGTCGGTCTGGGGTGGGTGTCCACCGCCGACACGCTGGAGCTTCTCTCCGAGCTGGGCTTGGCGATTCTGCTGTTCCTCGTCGGTCTGCGCCTCGATCTGCACATGATCCGCAGCACGGGCCCGGTGGCCGTTGCGACCGGGCTGGGTCAGGTCATCGTCACGGCAGTGCTCGGCTACCTGATAGCACTCGCCCTCGGCATGGACACCGTGACGGCACTGTATGTGGCTGTTGCCCTTGCATTTTCGTCGACGATCATCATCGTCAAGTTGCTGTCCGACAAACGTGAGCTCGAACAGTTGCACGGACGGATCGCACTGGGACTGTTGATCGTGCAGGACATGGTCGTCGTGGTGGTGATGATCGGCCTGACGGCTTTCGGACAGGAACGGGCCGGCAGCGTTGGGTCCGGTATCGCGGCCGTTGTCGGCAAGGGTGTCGTACTGCTCGTCGCTCTCTGGCTGCTGATGCGCTTTCTGCTCCCGCGGCTGATGCCGCAGATTGCTCGCTCCCAGGAACTGCTGGTGCTCTTCGGGGTGTCGTACGCGGTATCGGTGGCCGCTGCCAGTGAGTGGCTCGGCTTCAACGCCGAGGTCGGCGCCTTCCTCGCAGGAGTCTCGCTGGCCAGTACCCCTTTCCGTGACGCACTGGGCGCCCGACTGTTGAGTCTGCGCGATTTCCTGCTCTTGTTCTTCTTCATCACGTTGGGGGCGGGGCTGGACTTCACCGATGCGACCCGACAACTGGCGCCGGCGGCAGTGCTCACCGTTTTCGTGCTGGCCGTCAAGCCGCTGATCATCATCGCGATCATGGCGGCATTGCGTTATCCGGTGCGGGTCGGCTTCTCGGTGGGCGTGCCCGCCGCGCAGATCTCGGAGTTCTCGCTGATCCTCGTGGCGCTGGGGCTGAGTCTGGGACACATCGACAACACCACGGTCAGCCTGATCACCGTGGTCGGGCTCGTCACGATCGCCGCCTCGACCTACATGACCACCTACGACCGCCAGATCTATGACCGCGCGCAGCGATGGCTGTCCGTTCTCGAACGACGGCACCTCGCGCGCGCGCAGCCCACCGCCGCCGGCGTTGACGTCGACGTGATCCTGTTCGGGCTCGGCCGGTTCGGAAGCCACCTCGCCGAGCGGCTCAGCAGCGCCGGTCACCGCGTCCTCGGCATCGACTTCGATCCGCACGGCGTCGCGGCGCACCGGGACCGTGGCGTCACCGCAACCTTCGGAAGCGCCGAGGACATCGGTCTGCTCGACGCGTTACCGCTCGATCAGGCGAAGTACGTCATCAGCGCCATTCCTACGCTGCGCACCAATTTGGCTCTGCTGCACGGCCTGCGGCACCACGGCTTCGTCGGCACCGTCGCGATGACCGCACACACTGGCCGCGATGCCGAGCGACTCCGTGCCGCCGGGGTCGACATCGTGCTCGAGCCGTTCGCCTCGGCGGCGCGAACCACGTCGGACGCCCTGCATCAGCTACTCGCCGACAACGACGGTTGAGAGCGAGTCAGTCGGCATTCAGCGGAACCACCCACTCGACGACGGCACCGGGTCCGGGACTGAGGTTTGCGATCGTCGCGCTGCCGCCCAGCGCCTCCGCGCGGGTCCTGATGTTGCGCCTGCCGTTGCCCATCACGTCGCCATCGGACACGCCGATTCCGTTGTCCCATACGGTGATCCGCAAATCTGAAGAGGTCACCGCGACGGTGACCCACGCGGCGGTGGCCTGGGCATGGCGCGCGACGTTGCTCAGCGCCTCACGGACGACGGCCAGCGCGGCGGCGTGCGCCTGCGGGCGGATGTTCGCGTCGTCGATCGGACCTTCGAACTGCAATGCGGGGGTGAAGCCGAGCGCCGCCACGCTGCCCTCGACGACGTCGATGATCGCCGAGCGCATCCGGGTGGAACGCACCGGCGCCGAGATCGTCTGGTGCAGGTTGAACACCACCTCGCGCAGGTCACGGATGATCGCATCGGTCTCGTCGATGAAACCCTCGAGGTCGGGATTGCGTCGGGCGGCCGCCGAGGTGAGGCCGAGCCCGAGCCCGAAGACGCGCTGGATCACCCGGTCGTGCAGGTCGGCAGCGATGCGGGCCTGTTCATCGCGCAGTTCGCTGTCGACGAGCCGGTCTGTACTGGCGCGCAGGCTCAGCCTCATCTGTTCCACGGCCCGGGCCAGTTCGGCGGTCTCGCGGGGCCCCGTGGGATGGATGGGCTGGTCGTAATCGCCGTCGGCGACGGCCTTCACCTCTACCAGGAGGTCCTCGACCGGCCGGCTGAGGCGGCGCTGCACGGCGACCAGGGCACCGATGACCAGCACCGCCAACACCACCACGCCGATACCCTGGATCAGGTTGGCCAGCCGCTGCGCCGATTCGATGCGTTGCAGCTGAGCCGTCGCCATCTCACTGGAGTAACCGGCCAGCGCGCGGAGGTGCCCGCGCAGATCGTCGAACAGCTCCTTCCCCCGCAGTTCCATTGCAGCTTGCTCGGCAGGCGCTATCGAACCGGCCCGCCGTGCCGCGATCTGCGGCTCTGCGGCCACCGACCGCCAGGTGTCCGCCGCGGCGGCCACACCGTCCAGGAGCGTGCGCGCCCGTTCCTCGTGCGCCAGGTCGTCACCGAGCGTGGCCATCAGCCGGACGGCGGCGGTGCCGCCGGCGTCGTAGGGTTCCAACGACGCAGGATTGCCGGTCAGCATGAAGCCGCGCTGCCCTGTCTCCTGGTCGGCGAAGGCGCGGCGCAGCGCCTCCACATCGTTTTGCACCGGCACGACGCGGCCACGCAACTCGTCGACGGCTCGTGCGACGGTGGCCCGCCCGGTGATCGACGCCGCCGACACGGCGAGGAACACGACGCTGAAGACGGCGAGGCAGAGCCACGTCAGTTGACGCAAGGAGTGCTGCCGGTGATCCATGCCCGCGGCTGCCGAGTTCCCGCGTGTGAGCGATCCAGTCACCTGCGAGGCCATCGTTCAGCCGATCGCGCTGTCTGGGGCCGGGGCGCCACTCGACGCCGCCAATCCCGATTGCAGGAGGGCGGCGTTCACGAAGCGCTGCACGGGGCGCGACTGGAAGAAGCCGGCGTGGCCGCCGCGGTACCACTCGATATCGGGTCCACCCCAGTGTTCCCAGAGCCGGTGCACCTGCTCCCGCGGGTGCACCACTTGATCGGCCAGCCCGGCGTAGATGAAGCGACCTGCCATCGGCACTCGCGGCGGCAGCGACAGCGGCGAGATCATCCGGCCGAGAGGGGCCGCCAGCGCGATCGTGTCGAGCCGCGGATCGTTTTGGCGCAGACCGGAATGCCGGCCCAGCAGCTCGATCAGGTCGGCCACGGGCACGCCGAGGATGGCGCACGCGAGGCGGTCGTCGAGCCCCGCGACGAGCGCGGCGACGAAGCCGCCCAGAGACAATCCGTACAGCCCGATCGCCGCCCCCGGCTGTCGGCGCCGGATCCAGCCCAGCACCGCACGGACGTCCCACACCGCCTGTGCGGTGGCGTGGATGTTGTCGAGTACGTCCTCCCCAGGGAACACCGCGCCCTTCGGCAAGCATTTCGAGCGGGGTCCGTGCATGGGCAGCACCGGAAGAACGACGTTGAGCCCGAGTTGCTCGTGCAACTGCCAGGCCCGGAACAGCGCGAGATCGAGCGCAGCGCGCCCCATCTCGGTGCCGTGGATGCACACCAGCCATGGCCGTGGCGCCTGGTGTCGCAGCATCAGACCGTAACCTTGTGCGGTGGCCCGATAACCCAGCCACCGGGCGGTACCGGGCTCACCCGGTCGCGGCCGGTAGGCGCTGACCCAGCGCAACCGTTCGTACGAGCGGTTGCCGCGCTGCACCGGATGGACCTCGAAGTCGATGAGCCGGCGCGGCGCGGTGAAGAAGCGGCGGGGATCATCGAGCAAGCCGTGACCATCGTAAAAGTCGAGAGCCGCAGAGACTTCTGCATCTATGCGCGCGAAGGCCGCCGGATCGCTCAGTGGGCGGCGGGCCCGCAGACCGAGAAGCACCACCTCGTCGCGCAGCGCTTCGGCAGCCAGGGCGAGCGTCGGCCGGGCAATCGGCATCTGATTCGGCGCAGATCCCAGGTAGTCCCGCCACGAGCGCGCGTAATAGCCGCCCGTCCTGGCCAACGGGCCTAGAGCGGCTCGCAGCGGCGCAGCGGGTTCCATGCTGGCGACGCTATCCGCGCCGACGAACCACCACAGGAGGCGTTGGTCACATGCCGGCGTGGCACAACGGCACCGAGATCCCCCTGCAGCGTGTTACGGACGTACCACCGTCACCGGAACGTCGACCGACTGCGCCACCGTCGAACTCACCGATCCCAGCAGCATGCCGGCGAACCCTCCGCGGCCGTGGCTACCGACGACCACCAGTTGCGCGCGCTGCGACTCCACGATCAACCACCTTGCGGGCGCGTCGTATTCGAGCCGGCGACGCACCCGGACATCGGGATAGCGTTCCTGCCAACCGGCGAGACGTTCGGCGAGGACCTCGGCGGCCGACTCCTCGTACGAGGTCCACTGGGCACTCTCGTACGGCAGCGCCGCGATATCCGACCAGGCATGGACCGCAACGAGATCCACGCCGCGCACGGCCGCCTCGTCGAAGGCCAGCGCCGTGGCCGCTTCCGAGGCGGGCGAGCCGTCGATGCCGACCACGACCGGCGACGCCGGGGCGGGCAGCCGCCCGTACCGACTGTTCACCACGGTCACCGGACAGTGCGCGTGGTGTAGCAGACCTGTGCTGACCGAACCCATGAGCAGCCGGCCCAGCGCGCCGCGGCCCCGGCTGCCGACCACCACCATCCATGCGTCCCGGGATGCCGCGACGAGGGTCGACAGGGCTGTGTCGTAGCGGACTTCGGTGCGGATGTCCGGAACGCCGGCGGCATCGGAGTCGGCCGACACCAGCGCTCGGGCATGCGCCAGGGTGTCCTCGGCGTTCTCCCGCTCGCACTCCGCAACGGTTTCCTGAAGCGGGCGCATGGGCCAGGTGACGACCGCAGGTGTCACCACGGTCATCAGGGTGAGGGGCACGCCGTGCCGACGGGCCTCGTCGGCGGCCCAGCACACCGCGGTGCTCGACTCCTGTGACCCGTCGAGCCCGACGAGGATCCCGTGGTCCATGGCACTCAACGCTAGGACTCCGGCGCGGACGGTTTTAGGGCCGTTGGTCATCGCGGAAGGCCATCACCTCAGATCATGCGGGCACGATCAGGCAGGGACATGGCCATCGGCCCACGCGTGGTAGCCGCCCTCGAGGTCCGACACGTCGTCGAAACCCTCGGCGCGCAGCAGTGAGGCCGCGACGCTGGAGCGCCACCGCCCGCGCAGTGCACGACGATCGGCCGGCCGGCGGGGAGCCGGCCCAGCCGGACACGCAGTTGCGCCAACGGCAGGTGGATCGCGCCCGGGATGCTGCCGGACGCCACCTCCGCGGGATTGCGGAGTCGTGGACGGTGCGGTAGATCGCCCGCGCCAGGTCGCCGGTGGAGCTGTCGCCGATGTTGACCAGGTCCGGCCGGCCGACGTCGCCGATGAACAGCGAATCACCGGTGAGCACCGCTGTCGGCTCGGCATCGGGACGCTCGCGCACCAGCACACTGATCGATTCCCAGGTGTGACCGGGAGTGGAGAGCATCTCCAGGTCCACCTCGCCGAGGCTGATGTGCTCCCCGTCGGCCAGGCAGCGGATCGGGTAGTCCGTCTGCGCAGCCTCCCCGAAGCCGATCCACGCCCCGGTCGCATCGACGAGTTCCAGATGGCCTGACACGAAATCGGCGTGGAAGTGCGTGTTGATGACCCTTCGATGCGCAGCCCGTATCTGCGGGCGTCGGCCAGATACTCGGTGATGTCGCGGCGCGGGTCCACCACGATCGCGCGTCCGGTCGTGTGGTCGCCGATCAGTTACGACGCGTGCGACAGGCACTCGATGTAGTTTGCTGCGGGAGCACCGGGACGAGATCCTCTCGCACGTCGACGACGACGTGGTGCTGGTGTGCCGGTCGGGGCAGCGCGCCGCGCAGGCCGAGGAGACGCTGCGCCGGGCCGGCCTGCCGAACGTGCACATTCTCAACGGCGGCATCACCGCCTGGCAGGCCGGTGGCTTCGCGGTGAACCGCGGTGCGCAGAAGTGGGACCTCGAACGCCAGGTGCGGCTGGTCGCCGGGCTCATCGTCGCCCTCAGCGTGCTGGGCAGTCTCGTCGTGCCCGGCGCGCAGTGGGTGGCGTTCGCGATCGGGGCGGGTCTGACGTTCGCAGATGTGAGCAACACCTGCGCCATGGGCATGCTGCTCGCCAGGCTTCCGTACAACCGTGGGGCGAAATGTGATGCGCAGACCGTGGTCTCGCAATTGGCGAGCGCGAAATGATCGGTTTGACGATCGCGCTCGCCGTACTCGTCGGCGTCACCCTTGGCCTGCTCGGCGGCGGTGGCTCCATTCTCACGGTGCCGCTGCTGGCCTACGTGGCGGGCATGCGCGGGGCGCGTCCAAGTGGCGCACCGCCCTGATCTTCGGCGCAGCCGGCATGGCCGGCGCGTACGCCGGCGGTGTGCTGGCCCGATTCATCCCCGGCACCGTGCTGTTGATCGGTTTCGCGGTGATCATGATCGCCACCGCGTTGGCCATGCTGCGCGGCCGCAGAGATATCGATGCCGGCGCCGCGCCCCGCGCGATCCCCGTCGGCAAGGTCGTTGCCGAGGGCCTCGTCGTCGGTCTGGTCACCGGACTGGTCGGCGCCGGCGGCGGCTTCCTCGTCGTGCCTGCGCTCGCACTGCTCGGTGGGCTGCCCATGCCGCTGGCCGTCGGCACGTCACTGGTGGTCATCGCGATGAAATCGTTTGCCGGACTGGCCGGTTACCTGTCCAGCGTGCAGATCGACTGGGCGCTGGCCGGCGCGGTCACCGCGGCTGCGCTGATCGGCGGCCTGATCGGCGCCCGGTTGACAGCCGTCGTCAACCCCGACGCTTTACGCAAGGCGTTCGGCTGGTTCGTGTTGACGATGTCGTCGGTCATCCTCTGGCAGGAGGTCCACCCCACGGTCGGCGGCGCTGCGGCCGGCATGACCGCACTCGCCGCGGGGCTGACCTTCGCCTGCAGCCGCTATCCGCGGTGCCCGTTGCGGCGATTGGCCCGACCCGCCGTCACGGCAGCGACCGGGACCTAGGATCGACTGACACCCAACGGAAGGACGCGACATGGGATTCGCACTGTCGACGGTGTTGCACACCTCGTTCGATGACGCGCTCGCCCGCACCCGAGAGGCCCTCGCAGAACAGGGCTTCGGCGTGCTGACCGAGATCGACATGCAGGCGACGCTGAAAGCCAAACTCGGTGAGGACATGGAGCAGTACGTGATCCTCGGTGCATGCAATCCGCCGCTGGCCCACCGGGCCGTCGAGGTCGACCGGCAGATCGGGCTGCTGTTGCCGTGCAACGTCGTCGTGCGCGCAGATGCCGGCACCGAAGGCGACGTGCTCGTCGAGGCGATGGATCCGCAGGTGCTCGTCGACGTCAGCGGTGAGGCCGAATTGCGGCCCGTCGCCGACGAGGTGGCCGCCAAGCTGCGGGCGGCGATCGACGCGCTCTAGGTCGTCAGCCCGAGCTTCTCGGCGTTCTCGTAGCTGTCGTCGACGAGGGTGACCGCACGGTCACCGCAGCGATCGACGATGGACGCCGCGATCGACGATCGGTACCCCGAGGCGCAATGCACCCACACGTGCGCGCGCGGCACCTCGTCGATGCGCTCGATGAGTTCGTGCAACGGGATGTTGAGCGCACCGGGGAGGTGACCGTCGGCGAACTCGCCGCTCTGCCGGACGTCGAGGATCGCGATCTCGTCGGCCTGCAGGGACTCGGCCAGGTCCTCGAAGGTGGCGACGCCGTAGGAGCGCACCTCACTCCCACTCCACGCCCGCGGGTCACCGATCGCGGCGCCGTCGATCCGATCGACGCCGATCCGAACGAGTTCCCTTCTGGCGTCCGCGATCTGGTCTTCGCTCTCACCGATGAGCGTCAGCGGGGCACCCCACCTGTGCAGCCAGCCCAGATAGGTGACGAACGACTCCGACAGCTCGAAGCCCAGTGTGCCGCAGACATGCCGGGCCGCGAACGCCCGGCGGTGCCGGAGGTCGACCACCCATTCCCCGGCATCGATCCGCCGCCTCAGCTCGTCGGGATCCGCCGGTTCGGGCATCGACAGATCCACCGGTGCCGGCCCCTGCGCATTGATCACGCCCATGTGCGCGTAATAGGCGGGATACGCGGACAGCCCGGCGAGCAGCGTGGCCACATAGGTCTGTTCGTCCTGCGTCAGCGCCGGGTTGGTGCGCCGCTCGTCGCCGATGGTGGAGGCATCACCGCTGGCCGGTGTCGCCGAACAGAAGCTGCCGAACCCGTGGGTCGGATAGACCTCGGCGTCGGCGGGCAGTTCGGCAGCCAACCGCCGCACCGAGTGGTACTGGGCGCGGGTGAGATCGTCGGTGTGATCGGCACCAAGCAGATCGGTGCGGCCGGTGGTGCCGTGCAACATCGAACCGCCCGTGAACACACCGACGACCGTGCCTGCGGAGTCGTGGAGGGCGTAACTCATGTGGTGGTGGGTGTGGCCCGGGGTGTGCATCGCCTGTAGCCGGAACACTCCGGCGTCGATCCAGTCACCGTCTGCGATGGCGCGGCGCGGGTAGTCGACGTCGTCGCCGCCGGGCACCACGTACTCAGCGCCGACGATCCCGGACAGTTCGAGACCACCGGTGACGTAGTCGTTGTGCAGATGAGTCTCGAGCACATGGGTGATTCTCACGGCGAGATCGTCCGCGAGACCGAGGACCCGGTCGATGTCGCGCTGGGGGTCGACGACGACGGCCGTGCCGTCGTGACTGACGAGGTAACTGCGGTCGCCGAGACCCGAGGTCTCGATGATCGAAATGTCCATGATGTGCCTCCTTGCGTTGGGGAATCAGCGGATGACGAGGGCGTAGCCGGCGACGGCGAACACGAGATAGGCCTGGTCGATGGGGACGCCCAGACCGTAGACCAGCGCGGGGACGGCGAGGATCGAACCGCCGCCACCGAGGAATCCCAGCAGGACGCCGATGACGACTCCAAGCGCAAGCGCAAGCGCGGTGGTCACGGCACCCCTTTCCTCGATACCCAGGTGGGTATACCCGACAGGGGTCGACCGTACACAACGAAGAGCGCCCGGCGCGATCCGCTAAACCAGCAGGACCGCCGCCCCGGCGATACGGCCCGAGCTCAGATCGTCCAGCGCGACGTCGGCCTGGTCCAGCCGGTACTCCGGGGTGGTCACCTCGATGCGGTGACGCCCCGCGAACTCCAGGAACTCACGTGCGTCGGCCCTGGTGTTCGAGGTGACCGACCGGACCTGCCGTTCCTGGAACAGATGAGCCTGGTAGTTCAGCGGCGGGATGTCGCTGAGGTGGATCCCGGCGATCGCCAGCGTTCCGCCGCGATCGAGAGCCTCCAGGGCGGGCAGCACCAGGTCGCCGACCGGCGCGAAAAGGATTGCCGAGTCGAGCTTCACGGGAGGAGGGTCGGCCGCGCCCTGCGCGGATGCCGCCCCGAGTGCCAGCGCCAGTTCACGGGCGCTCTCACCACGCGTCATCACGTGCACCTCGGCACCCCGGGCCAGCGCCACCTGCGCGGTGATGTGGGCGCTGCCGCCGAAGCCGTAGATGCCGAGGCGGCCTCCGGCGGGCAGGTCGGCCCGCAACAGCGAGCGGTAGCCGATGATGCCCGCGCACAACAGCGGCGCGAGCTCGCTGTCGGAATACCCCTCTGGCAGGTGGTGCACGAAATCAGCCGGGGCGGTGACGAATTCGGCGTAGCCGCCATCGGCGTCCCACCCGGTGTACTGCGACTCCGGACACAGGTTCTCCTGCCCGCGCAGGCAGAAACGGCACCGCCCGCAGGTGTGCCGCAGCCACGCCACCCCGACCCAGTCGCCGGCCCTGAACTCCTCGGCGGTGTCCGGACCGACCGCAACGACCTCGCCCACCACCTCGTGGCCGGGGGTGACGTGCGGCCGGTGCACGGGCAGGTCCCCCTCGGCGACGTGCAGATCGGTGCGGCACACCCCGCACGCGTGGACGGCGATCAGCAGCTCGCCCGATGCGGCCTCGGGAACATCGGCGTTGACGAGTTCGAGCGGACGGGTGCGCACCGGCCCGGGAGTACGGACCCGCCATGCGCGCATCGTCGGAGACGTCATGTCCGGAGTTTGTCAGAGGTCCGAGAGCGGGGCGCTCCACGTCAGGCACGTGCCGCCTTCCGGCGGAGAGGTGAGCGCGAAGTCTCCACCGGCGCTGTGGGCACGTCGGCCGAGGTTGGCCAACCCGCTGCGCCGCTGGTTGTCCGCCGGTATCCCACGCCCGTCGTCGGTCACCTCGACACGCAGGTCGTCGCCGACGGCCACCTCCACCGTGACCGCGTGCGCACCGGAGTGCCGCACTGCGTTGCTGAGCGCTTCGACGACGACGGCCTCGGCGTGATCGGACAATGCCTCCGGGACCACGCTCATCGGTCCCGACATGATCAGCGTCGCACCGATCTCCCGGTCCTCCGTGAGACGCGCGACGGCGTCCTGGATGCGCTTGGCGAATCCCCCGTGCGCTTCCCGCGGATGCCCGAGGTCGAAGATCGTCGACCGGATGTCGTTGATGACGGCCTGCAACTCGTCGACCGAGCGGTTCACCCGGCCGGCCAGCTCGGGTGAGCGCAGCCGGGCGATGACGCCTTGCAGGTCCATGCCGACGGCGAACACCCGCTGGATCACCTGATCGTGCAGGTCACTGGCGATCCGCTCCCGGTCGGCGAGCATGGCCAGCTCGGTGCTCGACCGCCGGGCCCGCGCGATCGTCAAGGCGATCGTGGCGTGATTGGCGAAATCCTGTACCAGCTCGAGATGACTTTCGTCGAAGCGAGGCGCCGTCGCATCGCGCGCCACTGCGATGACTCCGAGGGTGTCTTCGTCCGAACGCAGCGGCACGACGATGACAGACCGCTCACCGAGCTCGGTGAAGGCCTGGATCGGACGTCTGAACGTCTCCGTGATCACGGGCTCCCCGGATCGGAACACTGCACCGGTCGTCGATCCGTCGACCGGAATATGTTGTCCCAGAACGTCATCGGCGTATCGGCCAGAGGCGGCGGAAACCACCAGCGTGTCCACTGACCCGACGTCCCGCTCTGTGTCGTTCGGGACCAGCACGATCACCTGTTCGGCCAGGGCCAGGTGGCGCGCGCGGCTCGCGATGAGGTGCAGGGGCCGCACCTTCGGATCCTGGTCAGAGAGCAGCGCTGCGGTGATCTCCCGGCTCGCCCTGGTCCAGCGCGCGGCCTCGCGAACCTGATCGAACAGCCGCGCGTTGTCGATGGCGACCGCCGCGATCGACGCCAGCACGCGCCCCGTGGTCTCGTCGGCTTCGGTGAACGCGCGGTCGGGACGATCGTCGGCGACGTAGAGACCGCCGTACGGCTCTCCGCGGATGACGATCGGCACGCCGAGGAACGCCCGCATGTCCGGGTGGTGCTGCGGAAATCCCCCGGACTCGGGGTGCTCGCTGAGGTCGGCGATACGCAAGGCCTGAGGATGCTCGCGCAGCAGTCCGAGCAGACCCTTACCCGCCGGCAGGTGGCCGATCATCCCGACGGCGTCATCGTCCATCCCGTCGTAGACGAACGAGGCGAGCATGCCGCCGGCATCCCACACCCCGATCGCGCCGAACCGCGCCTGGGTCATGTCCATCGCCGCGCGGACGAAGCGTTGCAGGGTGGCATCGAGGTCGGAGTCGAGGTCGAATCCGATCTCGAGGGCCGCGTGCAGCAGCGGCGGGTCGGTGTTCACTAGTGATCAAACCTTCCGAGGCGACCGGGCGACGGCGCACGGAGGCGTCATTCACCGGTCACCCCGAGTCTCCCCCTCAGCGCGCACACGAACAAGCGATGCCGCTGTGAATTCGCCGTAAGTGCATCCGCGGTGGCGTTCGCGATCAGGACGCGGCTTTGGCCTCGACGTAATTCACCAGGTCATTGAGGGTGCGTAGCCGTTGGTAGTCGGCCTCGGGGATGTCCACGTCGAGTCTCTTGTGGATTCCGAGAAGGAAGTTCAGCCAGTCCATCGAGTCCAGATCCACCTGGTCGCGCAGGAGCGCGTCGTCACTGATCTCGTCGGGCTCGACTTCGGGTGCGATCGCGGTCAGCACCGAAAGCACGTCGTCGCGGATCTCATGGGTCGTCTTCATGGGTTCTCAGTTCTCGAGCAGGTCGGGTTGTTGAAGGAGGTCGTTGATCGCGGCCAGGAACAGCGCACCGCGGTGGCCGTCGCTGGCGCGGTGATCGGCGGCAAGGCTCGCCTGTACCGTCGTCGCGATCCGGATTCCGCCGTCGACGGCGCGCACGCGCTGCGCGGGTCTGCCGAATCCGACCAGGGCAACCTGCGGCGGGTAGATGACTCCGAAGACGGTGTCGACGCCCTGATCGCCCAGGTTCGTCACGGTGATGGTGGGATCCGACATCTCTGAGCTGCGCAACGATCCGGCGCGGGCCCGTGCGACGAGGTCGCTCAAATCGGCCATCAGCTCGTCGAGCTTCTTGCCTGCCACATCGTGAATCGCCGGCGCGACCAGACCGCCGCCGCGCAGTGAGATCGCGACCCCGACGTGCACCGCGTCTGCGGGTGCGAAGCCGGTGTCGCGCCAGAACCCGTTGAACTCCCCGAACCGGTCCGCGGCCAGCGCGACGGCCTTGAGCTGCATTACCGCCGGGAGTACCCGCTCGGTGATGGAGCGCGCCGCGTTGCGCTCGGCGAGCCAGCCCAGCGCCGGGTCGAGGACGACCTCGTCGGCGAGGTAGTAGTGCGGGATCTCTCGCTTGGACCTGCTCATCGCCGCCGCAATCGACTTGCGCATCTCCGCACCGCGGCGGGCGGCGACCTCCTTGGCCGACACCGGCGGGCTCGGCATCACCGGCGCCACTTGCGGGGCGGCGGCCTGCACGTGCGCGGCGGCGTGTTCGACGTCGCTGATGACCACCGCACCCTGCGGCCCCGTACCGGTGAGCGACTCGACGTCGACACCGATCGACACGGCCAGCCGGCGGGCCGCAGGAGACACCCACCGGCGGTGGGACGCGTCGGCGGTTGGCGGGGACGGTACCGGAGCCGGGGCGGGGGCCGGCGCCGGGGCCGGCGCCGGGGCCGGCGCACTCTGCGGAGGCGCTTCGACGGCCGGCACAGGCGCGGCGGGGTGTTCGGTGGGCGCCTCACCGGGAGCCAGCAGGGTGGCCAACGGCGTTCCCACCGAGACGGTCTGACCCACCGGCACGAGCAATTCGCCGACGACGCCCTCCTGCCAGCATTCGATCTCGACGGCGGCCTTCGTGGTTTCGACGACCGCGACGATCTGGCCGCGGGAGACGGTGTCGCCCGGCTTGACCAGCCACTCGTTCAGCGTGCCCTCGTCCATGTCGGCGCCGAGGGCCGGCATCGCGAACTCGATCATGAGGGCTGTCCCACAACAGATTTCACTGCGGCGACGATCGTCTCGGGCTGCGGTAGCGCGGCCTGCTCGAGGTGCTTGGCGTACGGGATCGGCACCTCGGCGGAGCAGACCCGCGCGACGGGAGCGTCGAGATCGAAGAAAGCGTTCTCCATGATCTGCGCGCTCACCTCACCCGCCAGGCTGCCCGTGCGCCAGCCCTCGTCGACGACGACCGCGCGATGTGTCCGGCGGACCGACTCGACGAACGTGCCGGTGTCCAGCGGGCGCAGCGAACGCAGGTCGATCACCTCGCAGTCGATGCCGCCCAGCGAGAGTTCGTCGGCGGCATCGAGGACCTTGGGCAGGCAGCCGCCATAGGTGATCACCGTGACGTCGGACCCGGCGCGGCGGATCGCGGCCCGCGTGAGGTCGGTCGGCGCCAGGGTCTCCACGTCGGCGGAGGCGTTGTAGAGCTGCACGTGCTCGAAGATCACCACCGGGTCGGGGTCGGCGAGCGCAGAGCCGAGCATGCCGTAGGCATCCTCGACCGTCGCCGGGGCCACCACCTTGATGCCAGGGATGTGCGCGAACCAGCACTCCAGACTGTGCGAATGCTGCGCGGCGAGTTGGCGTCCCGCGCCGGTGGCCATCCGGACCACCAGCGGCACCGAGAACTGACCCCCCGACATGTGGCGCAGTGCCGCAGCGGTGTTCACGATCTGGTCGAGCGCGAGCAGGCTGAAGTTGACGGTCATCACCTCGACGATGGGCCGCAGCCCGCCCAGCGCGGCGCCGATGCCGATACCGACGAAGCCGAGTTCCGACAGCGGGGTGTCACGGATGCGGTCCGGGCCGAACTCGGCCAGCAGCCCTTTGGACGCGGCGTATGTTCCGCCGTACGCGCCCACGTCCTCCCCCATCAACAGCACCCGCTCGTCGGCGGTCATCGCGTCGCGGATCGCGTCGTGCACCGCGGTCCGGTAGCTCGTCTTGGTCATCGGAGGGCCTCCGCCGGGGTCAGGACATCACGGGTGAGATCTTCGACCGGTTCCCACGTACCGGCCTCCGCGTAGGCCACAGCGCCGGCCACTTCGTCCTCGGCGGCCGCACGGATGTCGGCCACGTCGTCGTCGCTGAGCGCACCTGCTGCGATGCACCGTTCGGTGAAAACACGGATAGGATCCCGCTCCTTGGCGTGCTCGACTTCCTCCTTCGAGCGGTACAGCTCGGGATCGAACATCGAATGCGGCCGGAACCGGTAGGTGCGGAACTCCAGGAAGAACGGACCGCCCCCGCTGCGTACGTGGTACGCCCCTTCCTCGGCGGCAGCCCGACAGGCCAGCACGTCCATGCCGTCGGCGGCCAGCGCCGGGATGCGGTAGGACGCCGCCTTCTCGGTCATGTCGGTCTGCGCCTGCTCGTGTGCGAGTTCGGTCCCC
The DNA here is from genome assembly GCF_010729305.1 of Mycolicibacterium psychrotolerans. Classification (NCBI taxonomy): domain Bacteria; kingdom Bacillati; phylum Actinomycetota; class Actinomycetes; order Mycobacteriales; family Mycobacteriaceae; genus Mycobacterium; species Mycolicibacterium psychrotolerans. Next base: position 5,482,742 of record NZ_AP022574.1, read on the forward strand.
ATCGCGTAGAAGTTGTTCTCGCAGCAGAACAGCACCGGCAATCGCCACAGCGCCGCCAGGTTCATCGACTCGTGGAAGGCTCCCTCGGCAACCGCGCCTTCGCCGAAATAGCATGCGGTGACCCGGGATCGGCCCAGCTGCGCGTCGGCCAGCGCCAGACCCACCGCCAGCGGCAGCCCGCCTGCGACGATGGCGTTGCCGCCGTAGAATCGGGTCCGCGCGTCGAACAGGTGCATCGAGCCGCCCCGGCCGCGCGAGCAGCCTTCCTGCTTGCCGAACATCTCGGCCATGATGTTGGTCATCGGGATGCCCCGCAGCAGCGCGTGGGCGTGGTCGCGGTAGGTGGCCACCACCGCGTCCCCGTCCTCCAGTGCGCGCAGCGACCCGGCGGCGACCGCCTCCTCACCGACGTACAGGTGCAGGAAGCCGCGGATCTTGGCCGCGCTGTAGAGCTCGGCGCACTTCTCCTCCATCAGCCGCACTCGCACCATGTCGGACAGCAGCAGGGTCGCGACATCGTGGTCGATCATGAGGCGGTCTCCATCGTCCCCGTCGTTTCCATGGTTGACGTGTCACCCTCGGGCAGACCGAGTTCGCGCGCTTTGAGCAGCCGCCTCATGATCTTTCCGCTGCGGGTGTGCGGCAGCGAGTCGGTGAACTCGATCACCTTGGGCGCCACCGCGGCTCCGAGTCGCTTACGCGCGTGCGCCATCAGCGAGCGCATCGTGTCGTCGTCGGCGGGGTAGCCGTCCTTGAGCGCGACGAACGCCTTGACCACCTCACCGACTGTGGGGTCGGGCACCCCGATCACCGCCGCCTCGGCGACCGCCGGATGGTCGGTGAGAGCGTTCTCCACCTCGAACGGGCCGATCAGATGGCCTGCGGACTTGATCACGTCGTCGGCGCGCCCGACGAACCAGAAGTATCCGTCGGCATCGCGCTTTACCAGGTCACCGGTCAGGTACAGACCGTCGGCGAAGCTGTTGCGGTACCGCTCTTCGGCATGCAGATAGGTCCGGAACATCGAAGGCCACCCAGGCGTGAGCGCGAGCTCGCCCTCGATATCGGGTTCGTCGATGACCGACACCGTGCCGTCGTCGTGCCGGCGCACCACACAGGCGGTGACCCCGGGCAGCGGCCGCCCCATGGAACCGGGCTTGATGTCGAACGCAGGCGTGTTGGCGATCATGATTCCGCCGGTCTCCGTCTGCCACCAGTTGTCGTGGATCGGCAGACCCAGCACCCGTTTGCCCCACCACACCGCCTCGGCGTTCAGCGGCTCGCCCACGCTGGCCACGAAACGCAAACTGGGAAAACGGAACTGGGACGCAAGCTCCGGCCCCGCCTTGATGAGCATCCGGATGGCCGTCGGCGCGGTGTACCAGACCGTCACGCCCTGACTGGCCAAAATGCGGTACCAGCGCTCGGCATCGAAGTCCGCTTCGTCGACGATCGACGTAACGCCGTGCAGCAGCGGCGCGATCACCCCGTAGGACATCCCGGTGACCCATCCGGGATCGGCTGTGCACCAGTAGATGTCGTCGGCGTGCAGGTCCAGGGCGTACAGGCCTGTCACGTAGTGCATCGTGACGGCGCCGTGCACGTGCAGCGCTCCCTTCGGAGTTCCGGTGGTCCCGCTGGTGAAATGCAGGAGGGCCGGGTCGTCGGGTGTGGTGTGGGTGATCGGCGCCTCATCGGAAGCGGCAGCCATGCACCGCCAGAACCCCAGCGTGCCGGGCTCGTCGCCGTCTGCGGCGCCGTCGTCGATGAGAAGCACGTGTTTGAGCGACGGAAGCTGGTCCCGGACCTTGGCCACCTTGCGCACGTAGTGCGCCCGGGTGGTCACCAGCACCTCGGCCTCCCCGAGGGAGAGCCGAGTGGCGATCGGTTCGGGCCCGAACGCGGAGAACAGTGGGGAGACGACGCTGCCGTTGCGCAGCGCACCCATGATCGTCACGTAGAGCTCCGGGCACCGACTCATCATCGTGAACACCCGGTCGCCCTTACCCACGCCCAGCTCCCGCAGCACGTTGGTGAAACACCGTGCGAGCCGCGCCAGTTCGGCGTAGCTCAGATCGCGGGTGGCAAGGTCTCCGTCCCAACCGTCGGCGGTGACGAACCGCAGTGCGGTGTGTGAGGCCATCGGCCCGTGGGCGTGCCGGTCGAGCGCCGCGTACGCGATGTTGCACCCGCCGTCGGGCATTCCGGCACACACCCGCGGGGCTGCGGCCCAGCTGAACGTGGCGCGCGTGCCGTCGTAGTCGGTGAAGTTCGGGTGAACCCGCCAGTCGTCGGCCGTCTTGCGGATCAGTGACGTCGCGGCGGTCATTGCCGGCGCGCCGTCACGGGAAGCGTGCCGGTGCGGATGGCCACCGAGATGTTGTCCATGACGCGGTCGAGCAGGTCCCCGTAGGCCGACCCGTCGTCGTGCAGCGCGCGGTATCCGCGGTGGCGCAGGAACGCGTCGAGCCGGCGGTCCAGCGGCCAATCCGCGTAGGTCCGGCCGGCGAACTCGGACGAGAGGAACTCCCAGGCGATGTCGTCGAGTGCGGCCGCGGGCGTGTCGAGGGGTTCCGTCGGTGTCATGGCAGGTCCTTTCGGCAGGCGTTCGAGCCCATCGTTTGCCACCGCCCATGCCGGAAATAGAGACCAAGGTCACACAGTCGCTCAAAGGGGCCCTAAGTCCCCGACGCCTCGGTCCGCTCGGCCCTGTATCGAGGCCTATCGGACCCGCAGCATGGGTCCATGCCTGCCATCACCGAGCCCGCCCGCGACGCGATACGGCAATTCAACAAATATGTGCTGAATCCGGCGATGCTGTTGGTGGCGGGCCGCAGGCACTGGTACGCGGCGGTGATCCACCACACCGGACGCCGCACCGGTCGGTCGTACACAACGCCGGTGGTGGCCGAGCGCACCCCCGGCGGCGTCATCATCCCGCTGCCGTACGGCACAGGGGTGGACTGGTTGCGTAACGCCAGGGCGGCCGGCCGGGCGACCATGACCGTCCACGGGGAGTCCTTCGACGTCGTCGACCCGAAATTGATCGACGCGGCAACCGCGTCCACGCAGCTGTCGGCGCGTCGGCGGCGCGCTTTTCAACGCTTCGGCATCGATCACTTCGCCGCGTTCACCGCGGCGACCCATACAGATGAGGACAACCATGAGCACTGAGCACCTCCGCGTTCTTGCCGACGCGCCGGGCCCATTCGTGTCGCTGTATATCGACGGCACCGGGGACACCCAGAACGATGCGGCGCGGTGGAGCGCCATCCGTGAACATCTGGAGGACTGCGGCGTCACCGGGCGCACGATCGAGGCGGTCGAACGGGCGGTGTTGACGTACCAGCCCGCACCGCATCGGCGCGGACATGCGGTCATCGCGGGCGGGGAGGGGGTGCTGGTCGACGAGCCGCTCATCCGCCCCCCGGCGGTGACCGTGTTGCGGGTCTCTGTCTACCCCTACGTGGTGCCGCTGCTCAGCTCTGAGACGGCCCGGCCGCCGTACATCTTCGCGGCGGTAGACCACCTCGGCGCAGATCTGACGGTGCACCGCGATCGCGCCGTCGAACACGAGACCGTGCAGTGCGGGGGCTTCCCTGTGCACAAGCCCGCCAGCGCAGGCTGGAACGGCTACGGCGACATGCAGCACAGCGCCGAGGAGGCGGTCCGGATGAACGTGCGGGCCATCGTCGACCGGATCACCAAACTGGCCGACCAATCCCATGCCGAACTCGTGTTCGTGTGCGGCGAGGTCCGGTCGCGGTCCGATGTGCTGTCAGAATTGCCGCACCGCATCGCCGCGCGAGTCGTCTCGCTGCCTGCCCACGCGGAGGGCGGCCGCGCTGACGAACGAAAGTTCGCCGTTCTGGTCGACAGCGAATTCGCCCAGCGCGGGCGCGACCGGGTCGCCATGGTCGTGGCCCGGTACCAATCGGAGACCGGGCGTCGTTCTGACCTCGCCGTCCAAGGGCTGCCCGCTGTGTGCACCGCGCTGCGCGACGGCGCCGTCGACACCCTGATCATCAGCGACCTCGGCAGCGCGACCGTCGTGTCCGGCGACGACCGGACCATGGTGGCGGCGGACGCGGACGCGCTGTCGATGTTCGGGGAGGCGCCGCGTCGGGTCGCCCTGGCCGACGAGGTCCTCCCGTTCGTCGCGATCGCCACCGACGCGTCGGTGGTCATCGCAGAGCATGAGATCGCCGTTGCCGACGGGGTCGCCGCTGTGCTGCGGTATCCGCAGACCAACGTGACCGGCGCGGCGGGATCCTCGCAGCGATCCGTGCCATCCTGACCTGTCGCTCAGCTGCGGCGCGCGACGATCACCGGGGCGCGCACCTCGCGCGCCACCGCGGTGCTGACCGAACCGAGCAGAACGCCGGCCAGCGCGCCGCGGCCGTGACTGCCGACAACCACGAGTTGCGCCCGCTCGCCCTGGATCAGCAGCTGGCGGGCCGGGCTCTCGAAGCGGATCAGCCTGTGCACCGCCACGCCCCGGTGACGTTCACCCAGGGGCGCCAACGCCGTGTCGAGCCGGTATTCCGCCTCTGCCTGCAGCGCCGCCGCCTCGGCCCGGTTGGCCGACGGGCCACCGCCTCCGTCACAGACGTACAGCGCGACGACGTCCACGCCCCGCCACGACGCTTCGTCGAATGCGATCTCCGCGGCCAGCGCCGAGCAGCGTGACCCGTCGACGCCCACCAGGACCGGCTGGCGTCGGGTCCGCGCCGACACGGTGGGATCGACGTGGACCACCGCAACCGGACAGCGGGCGTGGTGCAGCACCCCCGTGCTCACCGACCCGAGCAGTCGGTGCATCCGCGTGGTGTCGCCGTGGCGCCCGAGGACGATCATCGCTGCGGTCCGCGACAGATCGGCAAGCGTCGACACCGGGTCCCCGGCGAGCCGCGAACTGCCGATCTCGATGTCCTCGCCGGCCGGTTCCGCCGAGGCGGTGGACACCGCGTCGGTGAGGATGTCGTCAGCGTCGCGGTCCGTGGCCGTGTCGCCGGCGGCGACATGCACCACGCCGAGCGCGACCCGACGCATCCGCGCCTCGGCGACGGCCCACCCGACCGCCGCCGTAGCCGACGGTGATCCGTCCGTACCGACGATCACCCCCGTAGAGCAGATCCCTTCGGACATGACCGTCTCCTGACGCAGTTGCTGCCAACGAGATTACGAATCAACCGCGCTTGACGCAGGAGTCAAGAGCTGGCTCAAAGAGTGCCGATAGTCCCTATCTCAGGGCGGATCACACGGCCACAGTGGATGCATGACGCTGACACAACGTCGTGCCGAGGACGTCGCGGTCCACGCCACCGGCGCGCATAGCGGGACAGGAAGAAAGTCATGAACGCCAGGAACTACGCGACCGGACCCGCGCCCGGTGAGTACAGCATCGATCCGGAGAATCAACTCGAGCCGGAGGACACGCTGATTGACCGGGGTGGCGCCGATCTCCTCGACGAGGGTTACTCACCGCCCGAACAGCCCTATGCTCCAGGAGCTTTCGGCCCCTTCGAGACGCTCGAACAACGACTCGCCGAGGAGGAACCGGACCCGGCGGCACGGGTGAACGTCTTGATCGACGACGCCGAACAGCAGCTCTCGGACGAGTCCGAACGCGCCGATGAGTTCCCGCGCCGCGACGAGGTGGGCCGCAGACGGGCAGGCCGGCTGCTGGCGCCGGACCGAGGTTTCGGGGAGGACGACGACGCGGAGCTGGTGGCCGAGGACGTCGGCCTCGACGGCGGTGCCGCGTCGGCCGAGGAGGCCGCGGTGCACCTCATCGACGACGATGCGGACAGCTCATGGCGGTGATTCCGACGCGTCGCGACGGGCGCCGCACCCTCTGCGCGGCCGAGGGCGTGTTGGCGGTCCTGCGGCACTGCAGTCTCGACGACGCTTTCGCCGACATCGTGCGTACCGCGCAGCGCCACAACGTCGCCCCGTTACGGCTGGCTGAGGCCCTCCTCGCCGCGATCCAGTGCGATACCGTCGCCGACACCGATCACGCGGCGATGAGCGTGGTCGAGCAGACGTGGGGCGAGCTCCTTCGAACCGCCCGGCTACTCGCCCCGTGTCTATAGACAGCACCGAAGGACCAAAGCACTCACCGATAGGGCTATTTCGGCCTTAACGTGGGCGCCGGCCCGGTGGTGTGATCGAAGAATCGCACCGAGGGGAGCCGACGATGAGGACTATGAGCCGACTGGCCCGCCACCCGCACCCCGCCTGCCCGACCTATGTGCTGACCGACCGGCTGCACCGCGAACGCACCGTGTGCGTGACCGCCGAGGAGATCACCGACACTGTGTCTACGTGGCTTGCCACGCTGGGTGTGCAGACTCCCCTGGTGGACGAGCTCTGTCGGATGATCCGCGACGGCGCCTGGGCACAAGCCCACGCGATCGCCGACATGCTGTCGGTCGACGTCACGGTGGCCTGACGGTCAGCTGACTCCATGCAGGCGCGCAGCGGCCGTCGCGGCCGCCGTCTCGGCCTGTCGCCGCTGTTCGGCCCGCCGCTTGATGCCGATCAGCATGCCGCGCGTCACCAGCGCACGCGGCGGCCCGATCAGCTCCGCGAACACCACCTCTCCCGGATGACGCAGAGCCAGCCGGGATCTGATCAGCAGGCGGCACTGGTTGTCCCCGTGCGGAACCAGGTGAAACGACCACACGAGGTCCCAGTTCCCCCGCGCCGGATCGGCGCGCAGCACGATGGAACGTCCGTCGGCGATGGCGACGACCCGCAGCGTCACCCCGTCGCTGAGGCCGAGCCAGCGCTTGGGCACCAACCGAATCGCGTCACCGACCGCGAGATGCTGCCATTCCGGGTGGATCGCATCGGCGTTGCGGTAGTGCAGGCCAACGAGATTCTCGATCTTCTCGAAGCTGTACAGGCCGCCGCGGTCCTGGCCCATCTGCACCAGCCAGGGCCACACCTGCTCGGGGGACGCGTCGATCCAAACTCCCTCGGTGGCCTGCAGCACCGGAGGTCGGACCAGTTCGTCACCCGGCAGGGCATCACCCGATTCGGCTTTCGTCGTACCCCAGTCGCGGAAGTATCGGCGGGCCGCGTAGAGCACCCCGGCTGCGGCGAGCATCGTCACCAGTCTGTCGGTCATGTCCTCAGCGTCGTCCGCTGCCGAACGTTCCCGATAGGGCCGGTGGTCCCTTCGGGAGACCCCGGGCCCACTTGTATGCCCCATCGGCCGCCAGGACCGCGGGGACCGCCGTTGCGGCGACGGCGAAACCGGCGAGCGTGGGCCCGGTGTGGGTGAGCCATCCGGCGATCGCGGGCACGTAGAGCAGCACGAGGAGCAGCACCAGTTCCACGGCGACGGCGGCGATCAGAAGCGGGTTGGTCCATGCGCGGAGCCGCCACGCCGGGCGGGTCGAGCTGCGGCAGGCGAAGGCGTTGGCCGCCTGTCCCAGCACGATCGCCGTGAAGGCCGCCCCGGACGCGGCCAGCGGGACATGGCCGCCCGGCATCGGCTCACCGGGCCGCCAACCGGCGGCGAGGAACGTGACGACGAACGCCAGCAGCGCCATCACCGCCTCGGTGCACCCGAGCACCGCGAAGGCGCGCACCATCACCTCGCGGTCCAGCAGATGACCCCGCACCGGCGGCCCGGCCAGCGTTCGCTCGTCCGGCGGCTCGGCGCCCAGCGCCAGCGACGGGAACACGTCGGTACCGATGTCGAGGGCGAGCACCTGCAACACTCCGATGGCCAGCGGGAAACGTCCCGCCGTCAGCGCCCACACGATGAACGGGGCGAGCTCGGCCACGTTGTCGGCGAGGTGGTAGGTCAGGAAACGACGGATGTTGGTGAACGTCGAGCGGCCCTGCTCGATGGCGATGACGATGGTTTCGAAGTCGTCGTCGAGCAGCACCACGTCGGCCGCCTCCCGCGCAACGTCGGTGCCGCCCCTGCCCATCGCGACGCCGATGGCGGCCTCCTGCAGGGCGGGTGCGTCGTTCACGCCGTCCCCGGTCATCGCCACCACATGACCGCGACGCTGCAAGGCCCGCGCGATGGACAATTTCGTCTCGGGGTCCACCCGTGCGACAACCAGACCGTCGTGGTCGAGGAGTGCGCCGAGTTGGTCGAGATCGGTCGGCAGCTGCGAACCCAGCAGCGCGGCGCCGTCGCTCATCAGCCCGATGTCACGAGCGATGGCTTCGGCCGTGTCGGGGTGATCGCCGGTGACCATCGCCACCTTGATCCCCGCGGCGCGGCACACGCGCAGGACGCGGCCGACACCCGGACGGGGTGGATCCTCCAGAGCGATCAGCCCCAGCAGGGTCAAGTCCGTCTCAGCCGTCTCCGACGAGCCCGGCACCGCCCCCGGTCCGACCGTGCGCGTGGCGACCGCGAGCACCCGCAGTCCGCGTCCGGTCATCCGGTTCAGCGCATCGTCGGCGCCGGGCACGACTCCGCACCGCGGCAGGACCGCATCCGGCGCGCCCTTGACGAAGACCGTCCCGTCGACCACCACCGACATCCGCCGACGCCGCGCATCGAAGGGAAACCGGCGCTCCTCGGTGCCCTCGTCGCGGTCGCCGGCGCCGACCCGGCGCGCGAACGCATCGAGAGCCGCCTCCATCGGATCGCCGCGGGGGCACCACGCGGCGTCGACGAGTTCGATCCGGCCCGTCGAACACCGCCGTGCCGCCGACGCCAAGGCCTTTGCGGCGCAGAGGGATTCGGGGTCGGCGGTCACCTCGGCCTGCGGGCGGTAGCCCTCCCCGACGACGGTGACCGCACCGGTCGGCGTCCACGCCTCGACCACCGACATCTGGTTCTGCGTCAGGGTTCCGGTCTTGTCGGTGCAGATGTAGGTGGTCGAGCCCAGCGTCTGAACCGCTTCGAGGTGGCGCACCAGGGCGTGCCGGCGCGCCATCCGTTGAGCGCCGATGGCAAGCGACAACGTCACGGTGGGCAACAACCCCTCCGGAACCACGGCGACGGTCACGCCGACGGCGAACAGAAACCCGTCGGACGGCGGCATCCCCACCACGAGCGCGACGCCGAAGAACACCGCGCCCACTACCATCGCCACCACCGCGATGACGCGAGAAACCCGCGTCAGCTCACGCCGCAGCGGCGTCGGCGCGTGCCCCTGCCCCGAGGTGAGTTCGGCAATCCCGGCAAGCCTTGTCCGCGCGCCGGTGGCGGTCACCGCTACGCGGGCCTCCCCTTCGACCACGAAGCAGCCGGCGTGAAGCATCTCTCCCTCGCCCGGATGCTCGGCAACGCTCTCCCCCGTCATCGCCGACGTGTCGACCGACAGCGCATCGGCGCGCAGGACGGTGCCGTCGGCACAGACGCGGTCACCTTCCGCCAGCAGCATCACATCACCGGCCACGAGGTCGTCGGCGGAGACGTCCACCGCCACGCCGTCGCGCAAAACCGTTGCGCGCCTGGGCAACATCTGCCGTAGCCGATCAGCGGCATGCTGGGCACGTTCTTCCTGCGCGAAGGCGAACAGTCCGTTCAGCACGACCACGACGAAGATCGCGACGCCGAGTTGCGGCATGCCCGCGACGAACGCCAGCGCGCCGGCCACCCAGAACAACAGGGCGAAGAAATGGGCCATCTCCGCGGCGAGCCGCTGCCACCACGGCCGGCCGCGCCGTACCGGAAGGCGATTAGGGCCCTGCTCGGCCAGCAGACGAAGCGCCTCAGCCGTCGTCAGCCCCTGCTCATCGCCGCGCCGCACGACATCACCGTAGGCAGAACAGGAGAAAGGCTCGCCGGACCAACGACCTCCCTCCAGGGGACTTCAGTCCCTAGTACGCCGGGGCGCGCGGTGGTCGGATGAACGACATGAGCGATGCGTGGGACATCAAAGTCGAAGACGACATCGCTGACGGCACATACAAACTGCACGCCGAGCTTCCCGGTGTCGACGCCGAGGACGTTGACGTCACCGTGCACGACGGCGTGCTCACGATCACGGCCGAGCGCACCGACGAGAAGGTATCTCACGGGCGCTCGGAGTTCAGCTACGGCTCGTTCGCCCGCTCGGTGACATTGCCGTCCGGCGCCGACGAAGCGGCCATCACCGCCAGCTACGACAAGGGCATCCTCACTGTCACGGTTCCACTCGAGGAACCGGTGACGCCCGAGAGGCATGTGGCGGTCGAGTCGGCCGGGTGACCTGGTCGCGGTCCCGGGTGCGTCCCACACCCCGCCCCGGGGCCGCGGCCTCCCCCGACGCGGAGGAAGCGGAGCTCACCATGGGAAAGCAACGACCGGCTCTCGCCGACGTGATGGCGGCCGTCGGTGTCGCGGCGCTGTACCGGCGCCACGTCGCGCCCTGGATGTACACCTGGGGTGCGCGCCCCGACGAGGTGCGAGCCACCCTGCCCGGCGACGACCTCGTCGTACCCGACGCGTGCCGGACCACCAGGGCGGTCACGATCGACGCCCCGCGACGCGACGTGTGGGCCTGGTTGATTCAGCTCGGCGAGGGCCGCGGCGGGTTCTACAGCTACTCGCTGCTCGAGCGCGCGGTCGGCGCGGACATCCACAACGCCGACGAGATCCGCCCCGAATGGCAACGGCTGGACGTCGGCGACACCATCTGGCTGGCGCGCCGCTACGGACCCGCGGCGAGCCAGATCGTCGCGGCGGTCGAGCCCGCATCGCATCTCGTCCTGGTCTCCCCCGCCGACTACGCGCGGCTGCAGCGCGGCGAAAAGGCATCAGGGTGCTGGTCCTTCGTGCTGCGCCGCGAGCAGGACTGGACCCGGCTGCTGGTACGCGGCAGCGGCAGACCGGTCGGGCACTTCTGGTTCGACATCCCGCACTTCGTCATGGAGCAGAAGATGATGCGCGGTATCGGCGCGCGCGCTCAGCGCACGCGCCGCAGCCAGGTCGTCGACGCGATCCGCACCGAGCATCCGGCGGGAGTGGGCTGACCCGATATCGGCTGGACAGCGGGCGCATAATTGGTCACGATGACAGGCCCTGCCGCAGCGCCCCGTAAACCCGTGATCCTGACCGTCGACGACGACCCCGCGGTCTCCCGCGCGGTAGCCCGCGACCTTCGCCGCCACTACGGTGAGAAGTTCCGTATCGTCCGCGCCGAATCGGGTCCCGACGCGCTGGAAACGCTCAACGAACTCAAGCTGCGCGGCGAGACCGTCGCGGTGTTCGTCGCCGACTACCGGATGCCGCAGATGAGTGGCATCGAGTTCCTCGAGGCCGCGATGGACATCTTCCCGATGGCGCGCCGCGTGCTGCTCACCGCGTACGCCGACACCCACGCCGCCATCGACGCGATCAACGTCGTCGACCTCGACCACTATCTGCTCAAGCCGTGGGATCCGCCGGAGGAGAAGCTCTACCCGGTCATCGACGCGCTGATCGAGGCCTGGCGTGCCACCGGCGAACGCGCGATCCCGCACACGAAGATCATCGGTCACCCCTGGAACGCCCGGTCCTCCGAGGTGCGCGAATTCCTCGCCCGGAATCGCTTGTACTACAGCTGGTTCCGATCCGACGAGCCCAAGGGTGCGGCGCTGCTCGAGGCCGCTGGCCAAGACGGGATGACGCTGCCGGTGGTGATCACCGAGCAGGGCGAGACGCTGATCGACCCCACCGACGCCGAGCTGGCCGCCACGCTGGGACTGACCACCACACCGTCGGGCGACTTCTACGACCTGGTGGTAATCGGCGGCGGTCCGGCGGGGCTGGCCGCGGCGGTGTACGGCGCGTCCGAGGGCCTCAAGACGGTGCTGATCGAGCGCACCGCCACCGGCGGGCAGGCCGGCCAGAGCTCCCGCATCGAGAACTACCTCGGTTTCCCCGACGGCCTGTCCGGTGCGCAGCTCGCCGAACGGGCCCGCCGCCAGGCGGAGAAGTTCGACGCCGAGCTGATCACCGCCGCCGAGGTCGTCGCCCTCGAGGTCGACGGTGTCGCCCGCACGGTGCATCTGTCCGACGGTCGCGCCATCGGCACCCGGGCGGTCATCCTGGCGATGGGCGTGGAGTACCGGCAGCTGCCCGCGGACGGATGCGCGGATCTGACCGGGGCCGGGGTCTACTACGGCGCGACGACGTCGGTGGCCTCCGAATGCGACGACGACGAGGTCTACGTCATCGGCGGCGCGAACTCGGCCGGTCAGGCCGCGATGTACCTGTCGCGCACCGCGAAGTCGGTGACCCTGGTGATCCGGCGCACGCTCGAGGACTCCATGTCGCACTACCTGATCCAGCAGATCCGGGCGCGCGACAACATCAAGGAGATGCCGAACACCGTCGTCCACGCGGTGAAGGGCGACGGCCACCTGGAGGGCATCTGCCTGGAGCACACCGACACGGGTGAGCGCGAGGAGTTCGCGTGCGGGCGCATGTTCATCTTCATCGGCGCCGAACCCCGCACCGACTGGCTCGACGGTGTGGTGGTCCGTGACGACCACGGGTTCATCGTCGCCGGTCCGGACCTGCGCGACATCAGCGGCTGGACGCTGGATCGCCCGCCGCACCACCTGGAGACGAGCGTGCCCGGCGTCTTCGTGGCCGGCGACGTCCGCGCCGAGTCGGCCAAACGGGTGGCCGCAGCCGTCGGCGAGGGGTCGATGGCCGTCATGCTCGTGCACCGCTACCTGGCCGAGACCTAGGCCTACACCGGGGCAGCCTCTGGGCGGAATCAACACCGGGCGATACGCGTTTCATTACTTCACTGCCGATCAGGGCACCACGGAAGGATCCGACATGGGCGAGAAATGCCTTCCCGACGAGTTGCGCACGCTGTTCCTCTTCGAGGCCCTCAACGACGAACAGCTCGCGACGCTGTGCGCCAACGGCCACATCGCCACCTTCGAGCCGGGGCCGATCCACACCGAGGGTGACCCCGCGACCTGCTTCTACGTGCTGATCGACGGTGAGCTCGTGATGTCGAAGCGCTCGGGCGGCGTGGACATCGAGACCAACCGCACCTCTCAGCGCGGCGTGTACTGCGGCGCGTGGTCTGCCTACATCCCGGGTGAGGAGCACGTCTATCAGGCATCGGTGCGGGTCACCCGGCCGTCGCGGTTCTTCGTACTCGATGCGAACGCGTTCGCCGAGTTCATGCAGAAGGAATTCCCGATGGCGGTGCACCTGCTGGAGGGGCACATGGTCGGCGGGCTGCGCCAGCGCCAGATCCTCGGGCAGCGGGAGAAGCTGCTCGCCCTCGGTCAGCTGTCGGCGGGCCTGACCCATCAGCTCAACAACCCGGCCGGCGCGACGGCGCGCGCGGTGGCCGACCTGCGCGAAGGCGTGGGCAAGATGCGGCACAAACTCGCGATGCTCGCCGACGGCAAGTTCACCCCGGCCGCGCTCAAGGTGCTGGTGAGTATCCAGGACGAGGTGGCCGAGCAGGTGGCCAAGTCGAAGTCCCAGGAGCTCACCGCGCTGGAGACCTCCGATCGCGAAGACCAGATCGGCGACTGGCTCGACGAGCACGGCATCGCCAGCGCCTGGGACTACGCGCCGACGTTCGTCGAGGCGGGCCTGGACGTGGATTGGCTGGAGCGGGTGGAGGCGTCCATCGACGACGTCGACTGCTCGGCCACCCTGCCCGGGGCGATCGGCTGGCTGAAGTACACGATCGACACCGAGCTGCTGATGAACCAGATCGCCGAGGCGAGCAAGCGGATCTCGGCGCTGCTGGCCGGCGCCAAGCAGTACTCGCAGATGGACCGCGCGGAGTACCAGAGCGCCAATGTGCACGAGCTGCTGTTCAGCACGATCAAGACGATCTTCGGCGACAAGCTCGGTAAGGACAAACCGGTCGCGCTGCACTGGGAGAAGGACACGACGCTGCCCGAACTCCTCTGCTATCCGGGCGATCTGAACCAGGTGTGGACGAACATCATCGACAACGCGATCCAGGCGATGAACGGCCACGGCAACCTGACGATCCGGACGATGCGGGAGAACGAGACCACCGTGCGGGTGGAGATCTGCGACGACGGCCCGGGTATCCCCGAGGACATCGTGGAGCGGATCTTCACGCCGTTCTTCACCACCAAGCCGTTCGGCGAGGGCACCGGCCTTGGCCTGGACCTGGCGTGGCGCATCGTCGTGGAGAAGCATCACGGCAACCTGTCGGTGCAGTCGCGGCCCGGGGACACCCGGTTCATCGTGTGCCTGCCGCTGCAGGCACCCGCCCCGGCGGAGGCGAGCGCGTGAAGCCCGCGCTGGGCCGGTTCGGATCGTTCGGCCGCGGCGTCACGCCGGCGCAGGCCGCCGAGATCGAGGCACTCGGCTACGGCGCCGTCTGGGTCGGCGGCTCCCCGCCCGCGGAACTCGACTGGGTGGAGCCGCTGCTGGAGGCGACCACCACGCTGCAGGTGGCCACCGGCATCGTGAACATCTGGACCGCCGCGCCAGGCGCCGTCGCCGAGTCCTTCCACCGCATCCAGGCCGCGTATCCGGACCGCTTCGTGCTGGGCATCGGCGTCGGCCACCCCGAGGCGCACCAGGAGTACCGCAAGCCGATCGACGCGCTCACCGAGTACCTCGACAAGCTCGACGAATACGGGGTGCCCCGGCACCGGCGCGTGGTGGCTGCGCTCGGCCCCAAGGTGTTGCAGCTGTCGGCGGCGCGCTCGGCAGGTGCGCACCCGTACCTGACGACCCCGGAACACACCGCCCGCGCCCGCGAGCTGATCGGGCCGGAGGCGTTGTTGGCGCCGGAGCACAAGGTGGTTCTCACGACCGATCCCGAGCGCGCCAGGGAGGTCGGCCGCAGGGCCCTGGCCATCTACCTGAACCTGGCCAACTACGTGAACAACTGGAAGCGACTCGGCTTCGATGATCAAGACGTCGCGAAACCGGGTAGTGATCGACTGGTGGATGCCGTGGTCGCCTACGGCACCGCCGACCAGATCGCCGCGCGCCTGACCGAACATCTCGACGCCGGCGCCGACCACGTGCCCGTGCAGGTGTTGACGTCGGCGGACGAGGTGGTCGGCGCGCTGGCCGACCTGGCCGGTCCACTGGGACTGACATGAACCGATGCGAGGAGCAGAAATGACCGAAGGTCCGTCGCTCAAGCCCGCTCTGGGGCGCTTCGGCGTGTGGACCGGCGCGCCGGTCACGCCCGAGCAGGCCGCCGACATCGAGAAGCTCGGCTACGGCACGGTGTGGGTGGGCGCCTCGCCGGCCGCCGACCTGGCGTTCGTCGAACCCATCCTGGAGAAGACCGAGACGCTGCAGGTGGCCACCGGCATCGTCAACATCTGGACCGCCGACGCGAGCGAGGTGGCCGACTCCTACCACCGCATCGAGAAGGCGTTCCCCGGCCGGTTCCTGCTCGGCGTCGGCGTCGGCCATCCCGAACACACCCAGCAGTACACCAAGCCGTACCAGGCGCTGGTCGACTACCTCGATGTGCTCGACACCGCCAAGGTGCCCACGAGCCGTCGGGTTCTCGCCGCGCTCGGACCCAAGGTGCTCAAGCTGGCCGCACAGCGCAGCGCGGGGGCCCACCCGTATCTGACCACTCCGGTGCACACCGGCCAGTCTCGCGAACTGCTGGGCCCCACCGTGCTTCTCGCGCCGGAGCACAAGGTGGTGCTGACCGACGACGCGGAGAAGGCCCGCGAGATCGGCCGCCAGACGGTGGACTTCTACCTCGGCCTGTCGAACTACGTGAACAACTGGAAGCGGCTCGGGTTCACCGACGAGGACCTCGAACGGCCCGGCAGCGACCGCTTCATCGACGCCGTCATCGCATACGGCTCGCCGGACCAGATCGCCGCCCGCTTGACCGAGCATCTTCAGGCCGGCGCCGACCACGTCGCGATTCAGGTGCTCGGCGGCGCCGACGAACTGTTGTCGACGCTCGAGGAGCTGGCCGGCCCGTTGGGCCTGGATCAGGGCTGAATCGTCGTCTGTTCGTCGATCAGCGTCATCGCCTTCACCAGCGCCGACTGCTGATCGACCGGTCCCTGCGCGTCGAGCGCGAGCAGGTAGACGTTCTCGGGCGCCGTGATCACGACCGTCTTGCGCGCGACGAACGTCTGGGCGCCGTCGATGGTCGCGGTCCCGGCGATCTGCACCGCGTCGAAGCCGCCGAGGGTGCTCGGTCGGCCCGTCGTGGGACCGTCCCACCCGGGCGCCCGCGTCACCGCCGTCGGCGCGTACTCGAGCAGCTTGGCCACGTCGACGTCACCGTCCAGCCGCGCCATCCGCGCGATGATCGCCGGCGGGTTCGGCGTCTGTCCCCCGGCCTGCAGGTAGATGGCGCCGTAGGCGTCCGGCGGGGTGTCGCGGCCGACGTTCGCCCAGCCGGGTGGCATCGGCAGGTTCAGTTGCGGTGCCCCCGGGTCGCCGCGCTTGACCATCGTCTGCCGGATGTTCTTCTGCCTCAGGTACTCGGCGATGGTGAGCTTCGCCCCGGTCGATGACGTGGTGCTCGCCGGCGCCGACGATGACGCGGCCGACGGTGGCGACGTGGCGGAGTCGGTCTTCTCGCCCGACCCGCAGCCGGTCAGCCCGATCGTCACCGCCGCGACTACACAGATCAGTGCCGGTGTGCGCATGTCGTGTTCCCCTTCGTCACGCTGCCGTCGGTGACAGCAGACCACAGACGGCGGCCGGTCAAGATCGATTGCGCCCGATAGGGTCAACAGTCATGCGATTGCTGGTCACCGGAGGCGCCGGCTTCATCGGCGCCAACTTCGTCCATGCCACGGTGCGGGAATGCCGCGACGTGCGTGTCACGGTGCTCGACGCGTTCACCTACGCGGGTAGCCGCGAGTCGTTGGCCCCGGTGCACGACGACGTGCGGTTGGTCGAAGGCGACATCACCGACGCCGCGCTCGTCGAGAAGCTCGTCACCGAGTCCGACGCCGTCGTGCACTTCGCCGCCGAGACCCACGTCGACAACGCCCTGGCCGACCCGGAACCGTTCGTCCGGTCGAACGTGCTGGGCACCTTCACGGTGCTCGAAGCGGTGCGGCGCAACAATGTTCGGCTGCACCACATCTCGACAGACGAGGTGTACGGCGACCTGCCGCTGGGCGATCCGGTCCGATTCACCGAGGCGACGCCGTACAACCCGTCGAGCCCGTACTCGTCGACCAAGGCCGCCTCCGACATGCTGGTGCGCGCCTGGGTGCGCTCCTACGGCGTGGCCGCGACACTGTCGAACTGCTCGAACAACTACGGCCCGTATCAGCATGTGGAGAAGTTCATCCCGCGCCAGATAACCAACATCCTGACCGGGCGTCGGCCCAGGCTCTACGGGGCCGGGGCCAACGTTCGCGACTGGATCCACGTCGAGGACCACAACAGCGCGGTGTGGCGCATCCTGACCGACGGCGCGATCGGCCGCACATATCTGATCGGCGCCGATGGTGAGCGGGACAACTTGACGGTGATGCGCACGATCCTTCGGCTGATGGACCGGTCCCCCGACGACTTTGACCACGTCACCGATCGCGCCGGGCACGACCTGCGGTATGCGATCGACCCGTCGCCGCTGCGCGACGAGCTGGGCTGGGCCCCGTCGCACACCGACTTCGAGGCGGGGTTGCGCGACACCATCGCGTGGTACCGGGACAACGAATCCTGGTGGGCGCCTTTGAAGGACGCGGTGGAGGCGCGCTACCGGGTGCGTGAGGGATGAGGGTGCGCGAACTCGCCGTCACCGGCGCGTGGGAGCTGACGCCGGCGGTGCACGCCGATTCGCGCGGCGCGTTCTTCGAATGGTTCACCGATGCGGAGTTCACCGCGATGACCGGGCACCGGCTGGATCTGCGGCAGGCCAACTGTTCGGTCTCGCGGGCCGGGGTGCTGCGCGGCGTGCATTTCGCGCAGGTTCCGCCGGGCCAGGCCAAGTACGTGACGTGCGTGCGGGGCGCGGTGTACGACGTGGCAGTCGACATCCGGGTCGGCTCAGCCACGTTCGGCAGCTGGGACGCGGTGCGGCTGGACGACCAGACGCACCGGGCCGTCTACCTGTCCGAGGGGCTGGGCCACGCTTTCCTTGCGTTGCAGGATGATTCGGTGGTGACCTATCTGTGTTCCGCCGGGTACGACCCGGCGCGCGAGCACACCGTCAACGCGCTTGACCAGGCACTGGGCATCGATTGGCCGTTCGACGGCGAACTCATCCTGTCCGACCGCGACCGGGCGGCGCCGTCGCTGGCGCAGGTGCGCGAGGCCGGGCTGCTGCCGACGTTCGAGGAGGCCCGGGAGTTCGTGTCGGGACTCGGGTCCCGGCCCACAGCGCCGCCGCGGTGAGCGCGACAAGGACGGCGCCGCAACCGAACACCGTGAGATCGAAGGGGCCGGCCGCCGCGCCGCCGGCCTGGCTGCGGGCCGACCCGCGCAGGAACGGCACGACGGTCAGGATCGCGATGGCGACCGCCGACTCGGCGGCGACCACCGCCGGGAAGTGGTGTACGGCCACCCGGAGTGCCGTCCGGGTGTCGCCGTCGGCCTGCGCGGCGCGGATGCGAGGCAACAGCACTCGGGTGTTGTAGGCACCCGCTGCCAGCAGCGCGCCGACGAGCACGAGCTTGAGGGACAGGTGCCGCCCGTACGGCGTGGTCAACAGCTGCGCCGGCGAGCCGACATGCGTCCATGCGAGCCACGCCCCGGAGACGATCATCGCACCGACGCACCACAGCGCCAGCACGCTGAAACGTTCCCACGTCCGCGCCCAGTCGCGGGTGGTGTCATCGGCGTCGGTTGGGCCACGCCGGCAGAGCAGGCCCGCGGCAGCGAGCACGACCAGGCCCCCGACCCAGATCAGCGCCCCGAGGACATGGGTGGCGGTGAGCAGCGTGCGCGGCAGACCGCTGAGGGACGACGGCACCGCCGGAACGAGCGCGCCGAGAGCACCGGCGAGCGCGGTGCCACCCGCCAGCCACCGCGACGGCCGGCACCGCAACAGGACGAGACCGGCCACGGCCACCGCGAACATCGCGGCCTGACCCGGGGACGGCGTCCGCGCGGTGCAGAACTGGAGCACCGCGCCGCCCGTCAGCACCACCGCGGCAGGCACCGCCAGCGTGCGTATCCGCGCTGCGACGGGGCCGTCGCGCACGGCCAGGAACGCCACCCCGATGCCGATGGCCACCGGGAGTGACGCGGCGAGTGTGAACAGGACCGCGGTGAGGACCTCGATCAGCGTCGGATCGGGCGGGACGGTGCCGGGCATGGTCCTCGACGGTAGGAACCGGGGATGAGAGCGGCGTTTGTGCCGGCTGTGAATCGCTGTGCATCACCGGATAGCACAGCAGTGAACCGAATGGCACGGTCATTCGTTTACTCTTTGTAGGGGGTCCATCCGCCGGAGGTATCGAACATGTTCGACGCGACCCGCTCACTCGTCTTCGCTACCGCAGCAATGCTGACGCTGGGCTTCGGCACCCCCATCGCCAATGCCGACCCGCCAGCACCCGGCTCCGTGTGCGGCCCCGACAAGGTGATTACGTCCATCAACACCTGTGAGCCGCTCAACTCATCGTGCACGGGGTATGACGGCATGCTGATTGGGCGAGTGGCTGCTGACGGGCGATGCGTGATTCCGGGGCTCGACGGCACTCGGTGGTAGCTGGAGAGTGCCGGTAGTCCGAAGCAGAGAGATGACCGCACGACCGCCCGTACGTGGACTACCTCGCTGCCGCTGGCATGTGCACAAGGCCGCTGGCATGTGCACAAGATCGCCAAGCAGGTCGGTATGACACTTCGGGGGTTTCCCGCGCCCTGGCCAGAATCGCGGAGGGCCGCGATACCGGCTATGCATCCGGCGTCTAAATGTGACTAGGCGGCAGTGCGTCCACCCTTCACGCCGCCGACGTACGTCGAAACGCTAGTTCGAAGGTCCGACAGGTCCTCACACCTCTTGCCAGAGCCCGCGCCGGATTACTAGGATATGCAAGTATCGACCAGTTGGAAGGCACCAGCATGACCACACGTATCCCGCACTTCATCGACGGCAAGCGCAACGAGCTGGCCTCCACCCGGACGGCCGACGTGATGAATCCCAGCACCGGCGAGGTGCAGGCCCAGGTGCTGCTCGCCAGCGCCGCCGACGTCGACACCGCGGTGGCCTCGGCGGTCGAGGCACAGAAGCAGTGGGCCGCCTGGAACCCTCAACGCCGCGCCCGCGTGATGATGAAGTTCATCGAACTGGTCAACGCGAACACCGACGAGCTGGCCGAACTGCTCAGCATCGAACACGGCAAGACCGTCGCCGACTCCAAGGGCGACATCCAGCGCGGCATCGAGGTGATCGAGTTCGCCATCGGGATCCCGCATCTGCTCAAGGGGGAATTCACCGAGGGCGCCGGCTCCGGCATCGACGTGTACTCGATCCGCCAGCCCCTCGGCGTCGTCGCCGGCATCACGCCGTTCAACTTCCCCGCGATGATCCCGCTGTGGAAGGCGGGTCCCGCGCTGGCATGCGGAAACGCGTTCATCCTCAAGCCTTCCGAGCGCGATCCCTCGGTGCCGCTGCGGCTGGCCGAGCTGTTCCTGGAAGCCGGCCTGCCCGCCGGGGTGTTCCAGGTCGTGCAGGGCGACAAGGAGGCCGTCGACGCGATCCTCACCCACCCCGACATCCAGGCCGTCGGCTTCGTCGGCAGCTCCGACATCGCGCAGTACATCTACGCCACCGCTGCCGCCAACGGGAAGCGCTCGCAGTGCTTCGGCGGCGCCAAGAACCACATGATCGTGCTGCCCGACGCCGACCTCGACCAGGCCGTCGACGCACTGATCGGCGCGGGGTACGGCAGCGCGGGTGAGCGCTGCATGGCGATCAGCGTCGCCGTGCCGGTGGGCAAGGAGACCGCGGACCGGCTTCGAAACCGCCTCGTCGAACGCATCAACCAACTCCGCGTCGGCCACAGCCTGGACCCGAAGGCCGACTACGGCCCCCTGGTCACCGCCGCCGCCCTCGAGCGCGTCAAGAGCTACATCGCCCAGGGCGTGGACGCCGGCGCCGATCTCGTGGTCGACGGCCGCGAGCGGACCACCGACGAACTCAGCTTCGACGACCAGAGCCTCGAAAGTGGCTACTTCATCGGGCCCACGCTGTTCGACCACGTCACCTCGGACATGAGCATCTACACCGACGAGATCTTCGGCCCGGTGCTGTGCATCGTGCGCGCCGCCGATTACGAAGAGGCCCTGAGCCTTCCGACCAAGCACGAATACGGCAACGGCGTGGCGATCTTCACCCGCGACGGTGACGCCGCCCGCGATTTCGTGTCCCGGGTGCAGGTCGGCATGGTCGGGGTCAACGTGCCGATCCCGGTTCCGGTGGCCTACCACACGTTCGGCGGCTGGAAGCGGTCCGGCTTCGGCGACCTCAACCAGCACGGCCCCGCCTCGATCCAGTTCTACACCAAGGTCAAGACCGTCACCGAGCGCTGGCCGTCCGGCATCAAGGATGGCGCGGAGTTCGTCATCCCCACCATGAAATAGCACCGGTGGACCTCATCAGTCTCGACGCCGACGACCGGGTGATCGCCGAGACGGCGGCCGCCTTCGCCGAGAAACGGCTGGCGCCTTACGCATTGGAGTGGGACGAGACGCACCACTTCCCCACCGAGGTGCTGCGCGAAGCGGCTGAACTGGGCATGGCCGCGATCTACTGTCGCGAAGACGTCGGCGGCAGCGGGTTGCGGCGCATCGACGCCGTGCGCATCTTCGAGATGCTCGCAACCGCCGACCCGACCGTCGCCGCGTTCCTGTCGATCCACAACATGTGCGCCTGGATGGTGGACAGCTTCGGCACCGAGGAGCAGCGAAAGACGTGGGTGCCGCGACTGGCGTCGATGGACGCGATCGCCAGCTACTGCCTCACCGAACCCGGCGCAGGCTCGGACGCAGGGGCGTTGCGCACCAAGGCAGTTCGGTCCGGCGACGAATGGGTGCTCGACGGGGTCAAACAGTTCATCTCCGGCGCCGGCGCGTCCGACGTCTACATCGTGATGGCGCGCACCGGAGCTGAGGGGCCGAAAGGCATCTCGGCGTTCGTCGTCGAGAAGGACGCACCGGGGCTGAGTTTCGGCGCCGAAGAACAGAAAATGGGCTGGAACGCCCAACCCACCCGGCAGGTGATCCTCGACGGCGCCCGGGTGCCTGCCGAGGCGATGCTCGGCGGAACCGACGGCGAGGGCGCCGGCTTCGGCATCGCGATGAAGGGCCTCAACGGTGGCCGCATCAACATCGCCGCCTGCTCGCTGGGCGGCGCCCAGACGGCCTACGACAAGGCCGTCGGCTATCTGGCCGACCGGCAGGCGTTCGGGGGTGCGCTACTCGACGAGCCGACGATCCGGTTCACGCTCGCTGACATGGCCACCTCGCTGGAGACCTCGCGCATGATGCTGTGGCGGGCCGCGACCGCACTCGACGACGACCACCCCGACCGGGTGGAGTTGTGTGCGATGGCCAAGCGGTACGTCACCGACGCGTGCTTCGATGTCGCCGACCAGGCGCTGCAGTTGCACGGCGGTTACGGCTATCTGCGCGAATACGGGCTGGAGAAGATCGTCCGCGACCTGCGGGTGCATCGAATCCTGGAGGGCACCAACGAAATCATGCGCGTGGTGATCGGGCGGGCAGCCGCCGCCCGGGCCCGCGCCTCATGACGGGAGAGCTCAGATGACGACGATCGCGTTCCTGGGATTGGGCAACATGGGCGGGCCGATGGCGGCGAACCTGGTGGCCGCAGGGCACACCGTGCACGGGTTCGACCCGGTGGTCACGCTGCGCGACGCCGCGGCGGAAAAGGGTGCGGCGGTGTACACCAGCGGCGCCGAGGCGGCCGCCGGCGCCGACGTGGTGATCACGTCCCTCCCCAACGGTGACATCGTCAAGGCCGCGTACGCCGAGGTGCTGCCGGTCGCCAAGGACGGTGCCCTGCTGATCGACACCTCGACGATCTCCGTCGACGACGCCCGCACGATCCATGCCCAGGCCGGCGAGCGCGGGCTCGCACAGATCGACGCGCCGGTGTCGGGCGGTATCAAGGGAGCCACGGCCGGCACGCTGGCGTTCATGCTCGGCGGCACCAAAGAGGCAGTCGACGCCGCCCGACCGGTACTGGAACCCATGGCGGGCAAGATCATTCACTGCGGAGACTCGGGGGCCGGGCAGGCCGCCAAGCTGTGCAACAACATGGTGCTCGCGGTGCAGCAGATCGCGATCGGTGAAGCGTTCGTGCTGGCCGAAAAGCTCGGCCTGCCCGCGCAGTCGCTGTTCGACGTGATCACCGGGGCGACCGGGAACTGCTGGGCGGTGCACACCAACTGCCCTGTGCCGGGCCCGGTTCCGGCCTCACCGGCCAACAACGATTTCAAGCCGGGGTTCGCGACCGCGTTGATGAACAAGGATCTCGGGTTGGCGATGGCCGCGGTGGCGTCGACGGGGTCGTCGGCTCCGCTGGGCAGCCACGCCGCCGAGATCTACCGGAGCTTCAACGAGGACCACGCCGACAAGGACTTCAGCGCGGTCATCGAGATGCTGCGCGGCTGAGGGATCAGGCGGCGGTGACCGGGTGCGCGACGCGCCACTGGTCGCGCACCCGCTGACAGTCGACGACGCGCAGCGGGGCGGCCTCGGCGGTGGCACCCGTCAGCACCGTCGGCAGGCCTGCGGCCGCGGCCATGCGCTGACTGGCCGGCGACCCCGCGAACGCGAGCGCCTCCTGCGGGGCGGCGCCCAACTCGGCCAGGGCAGCCCCGTAAAGATCGGTGCGGGGTGCGTCGTCCGCAGTGACGATCGCCGCGACGACGCCCTCGCCGACGAGCTGACGCACCAGCGGCTCGACCCAGGAGTGGGTGCCCGAGCTGACGATGCCGACACTGATCCCGGCCGCGTAGGCCTCGGTGATCAGATCCACCACACCCGCCCGGGCGGTGATGTCGGCGTCGAGGATCGTCTCGGCCACGATCATGTCCTTGGTCGCGCAGATCTCGTCGACCAGCAGTTCGGCGAGCACGTCGCACTCGGAGCTGACCCCCCGTTTGCGCAGCTCCGCGGCCACCCGGCGGCGCTCGTCACTGAGCGCCATCAGCTGCCGGTAGCGCGCCTCGGACCACACGATGTCCAGGCCGAGCTCGGCGAACGCCTTGTTGAAGGCCGGCCGGTGACCGGCGCACTCGATGTCGGCGATCGCGTCGAGGTCGAACACGACCGCGCGCAGCGACGGCACTGTGGCGTCGCTGGGGCGCGGCCAGTCCCACCAGAATCGACCGGCTCGCCATGCCTTCTGCTGCGTGGGCTGCATGACGAGAATCGTGTCTCACGTCACATGCTGTCCGCCTCCCCCATGTGGGGGATTCGCCGCGCCAACTTGGCCGGAAGCGGCGGGGTGCGCCTCTAAGGTGAGGGCCATGACCACCCGTCTGGATCGCGAACCGGTGCGGATCGTGCTGGTCGACGACCACGAGATGGTCATCGAGGGACTCAAGGCGATGCTCGCCGCGTTCGACAGCAGGGTGACCGTCGTCGGGCAGGCGGTCGGCGCCGACAAGGTGATGAGCGTGGTCGCCGACCTCGACCCCGACATCGTGCTGTGTGATGTCCGGATGCAGGGCTCCAGCGGGCTGGACGTCTGCCAGCAGCTGCGCCAGCGCGACCCCGACCGGCGGGTGGTGATGCTGTCGGTCTACGACGACGAGCAGTACCTGTTCCAGGCCCTGCGCGTCGGCGCGTCGGGGTATCTGCTCAAGAGCATCAGCAGCGAGGAGCTGGTGCGCCAATTGGAGTTCGTGCACAGCGGTGCGACCGCGATCGACCCGGGCATGGCCGCCCGCGCGGTGGACACCGCGGCCCGGCTGCAGCGCGACGAGTTCTGGCCCGGCGCGCGGCAGGGCCTCACCCAGCGCGAAAGTGAGATCCTGGCGCTGGTGGTCAACGGGCTCTCGAACCGCGCGATCGCCGCCAAGCTGGTGATCGGCGACGAGACCGTCAAAACCCACCTCAGCTCGATCTACCGCAAGCTCGGCGTCAGCGACCGGACCGGCGCGGTGGCGACCGCTCTGCGCGAAGGCATCTACCAGTGAGCACGCCGTCGCGGGCGGTGCTGACCGCCGACCGGGAACTCGCGCTGCTGCGCGAACTCATCCAGGCAGCGTCGCGCGGCCCCGGCGTCGAGCCACTGGCCGCCGCCGCTGCGCGGATGATCACCGCGGCCACCGACAGCGACGTCTGCTTCGTGCACGTCCTCGACGACACCGAACGCTCGCTGACGCTGGCCGGCGCCACCCCACCGTTCGACTCGGAGGTCGGCAAGATCAGACTGCCGCTGGGACAAGGCATTTCGGGCTGGGTGGCCAGCCATCTGGAACCGGTGGTGATCCGCCGCGACAAGGAGTCCGACCCGCGGTATCTACCATTCCAGTCGCTTCGCGGCCGTGACTTCACCTCGATGGTGTCGGTGCCGATGGAGTCGACGCCCGGCGGGCTGGTCGGCGTGCTCAACGTGCACACCGTGGCCGAGCGTGACTTCGGCGACCGCGACGTCGAACTGCTGCTGGTGATCGGCCGGCTCATCGCCGGGGCCATGCACCAGGCCCGGCTGCACCGGCAGCTGGTGGCCCGCGAACGCGCGCACGAGAACTTCGTCGAGCAGGTGATCGAGGCCCAGGAGATCGAGCGGCGGCGGCTGGCCGGCGACATCCACGACGGCATCTCCCAGCGGCTGGTGACGCTGTCCTACCGGCTCGACGCGGCCGCGCAGGCGGCGAAGTCGCCCGACGACCGCGCCGCACTCACCGAGCAGCTCGACCGAGCCCGCGAGCTGGCCGAGCTGACGCTGCAGGAAGCCCGCGCCGCGATCAGCGGTCTACGGCCCCCGGTGCTCGACGACCTCGGGCTCTCCGGCGGGCTGGCCAGCCTGGCCCGGTCCATCCCGCAGATCGGCATCGACGTGGATCTGGCCGACACCCGGCTGCCCGATCACATCGAGCTCGCGCTGTACCGGATCGCCCAGGAGTGTCTGCAGAACGTCGTCAAGCACGCCGACGCGACGCGGGCCCGGTTGACCTTCTCGCTGGACCGCGGCCCGCACGGTGACGTCGCCCGGCTCGAGATCGTCGACGACGGAGTCGGTTTCGACACCCTGGAGCGTCCGCTGGGCAGCGACGAGATGGGCGGCTACGGCCTTTTGTCGATGGCCGAGCGCGCCGAGATCGTCGGCGGCCGGCTCAACATCCGGTCGCGCCCCGGCGCGGGCACCACGGTCACCGCGAGCATCCCGGTGCCTGCCCGCTGAAAGTCGCGTCCCGCCGCGAACGTGCACTCCTCGTCGTGACCGCGCGAACGAAGCTACAAGGAATGCACGTTCGCGAGCGGTCAGAAGTCGCCGGCGCTGTGGCGCAGTGCGCGGATCGACTCGGCCAGCGCGCGCGACTGCGCGTCGGAGACACCGATGTCGGCGAACACGTCGCTGTTGAGCGTGACGGTGGCGTCCTCGACGGTGGAGCGGCCCAGATCGGTCAGCCGGACCAGGGTGGTCCGCCCGTCGGTCGGATGCGGGATCCGCTCGACCAGCCCGTCGGACTCCAGTCGCCGGATCGCGTGGGTGACGCTGGTGACGTGCACCTGCAGCCGGTCGGAGGCCTTCGTGATCGGCAGCGCGCCGGTGCGGCTGAACGCCAGCAGCCGCAGCAGTTCGAACCGCGAGAAGCTGAGGTCGTAGGGCCGCAACGCATTCTCGACGCGGGCCAGCAGGATCTGGTGCGCGCGCATCACCGATGTCACCGCGACCATGCCGTCGGCCACGTCGCCCCAACCGGACTTCTCCCAGTTGGCGCGCGCCGCCGCGATCGGATCCCGTCGCTCCGACTCGCTGGCCACGCCTCTTCTTACCGCATCGCCGCTGCGACGGTGCGGATCACCGCCCGCGTCGAGGCCCGCGAGCCGACGGTGATGCGAACGCCGCCGTCGTCGTACCGGCGTACCAGCAGCCCCGAGCCGTCGAAGGCGTCGCTCCAGCGCACCCGGTCACCGGGCAGGTACACGAAGTTCGCCTGCGCGTCGGTGGTGTACACGCCCATCGCCCGCAGCCGCATCTGCAGCCGCCTGCGTTCGGCCGTGATCGTCCTGATCCGATGCAGCAGTTGGCTTTCCGCCTCATAGGAAGCGACGACGGCTACCAACGCGGGCAGCGACACCCCGAAGGGCAGCTGCATCGCCCACAGCGCGCGGCCCAGCGCAGGTGCGCAGAAGCCGTACCCGACCCGCAGCCCCGCCAGCCCATAAGCTTTCGAGAAGGTGCGCACCACCACGACGTTGCCGAAGCGGCGCACCAGCTCGACCGCGTCGACGCGGTGTTCAGGGGCGAGGAATTCCACGTAGGCCTCGTCGAGCAGCACCACGGTGTCGGCGGGCACCCGCTGCAGAAACCGCTCGAGGGCGCTCACCTGCTCCACCGTGCCCGTCGGATTGTGCGGCCGGCACACCGCCACCACGCGCGCGCCGACCGCGGCGTCGGCCATCGCGTCGAGGTCGTGGTGGCCGTGCCTGTCGAGCGGAACCGTCACCGGCCGCAGCCGCGCCATCCGCGCGAGAATCGGGTAGCCGTCGAACGTCGGCGTCGACGTCACCAGTGTGTCGCCGGGACTGGTCAGCGCATGCAGCACCTGCATCAGCACGCCCGTCGCCCCCTCCCCGATCACCACCTGGTCCGCAGCCACTCCGAGGCGTCCCGCGATGACCGACCGCAGCCGGTGCGGCAGGAAATCGGGATAGCGGTTCAGCGAGTCCACTGACGCGCGTACGGCGGCGCGCACCGCAGGCAGCGGCGGGAACGGATTCTCGTTGAGCGACAACGCACACGGATTCACCGCGTCGGGCAGCACGGTCACGGCCGCGGCGTCGCGCGCGGCCATCAGGGTCGTCCGCCCCACCGCACGGCGGCCGCACCCGCGAAATCACCGGCGTGGGCGAAGGCCCCCATCAGCACGGTGTCCCCGGGCCGCACCTTGCCGTCGGCGACGGCACGGTCGAGGTTCACCGGGATTCCCGCGGCGAACAGGTTGCCGCACTCATCAAAAGTATCGACGTGTCTCGACTCGGGCACCTCGAGCGCCTCCCGCCAGTTGCGCAGGAACACCCGGTTGGGCTGGTTGCTGACGAACAGGTCGATGTCGGAGGGCGCCAGGCCGAGGCGGTCGCAGACGGCGTAGCTCACCTCGGGCACCTGGCGGTTGCCGCGGGCCAGCACCTTGGTGATCTTGGCCTCGGTGAAGCCGATGCACCCCTCACCCGGGCCGGCCTGCCACCACAGCCGCGGCGGGTCGACCGCGATGGTCATGTCGCCGGCGTACTCGCCGTAGGTGCGGCATTCGACGGCGAGGATCGGCGCGGCGTCCGACCGGGCGACCAGGCCGACGGCAGCGCCGTCACCGGGCACGGCGGCCTGCGCCTTGGTCCGGATGGTGGGCTGGTCGAAGATCTGCCCGGCCGCGTTCTGCACGACGGCGATCAGCGCGGTGCGACCCTCCCCGGCGGCCAGCAGTGTGCGGGCCAGACTCATCCCGAGCACGAACGCCGCGCACCCGCCGTTGTGCAGGTCGATCACGTGCCGCGGTTTCATGCCGAGCCGGTGTGCGATCGCACCGCCCGCACCGTAGAACGGCATGTCCGGTAGCTGGGTGTGGGTGATCAGCACGTCCGCGCCGCGGACCATGTCCTCGCCGTGGCGCTCGAGCAGGCCGGCGGCGGCCCGCTCGACCATGTCGGCCGCGGTGGTGCCGGGCGTGACGTGATGGCGGTGCCGCGGCGCGCGGAACATCCGGTTCTCCCGCAGTTCGTCGCTTTCTGCGAACTGCGCGTAGTACTCGGCCCCGATCGGGGCACCCGGCAGATGCACCGACACGTCGAGCAGGCTCACGGGTTCGGTTGTGCTCACGGCGTTCTCATCTCATCCATGCCGGCGTGACCGGCAGCCCGTTGCGGTGCCGGTGCTCGGCGATCGCCTTGAGGTTCGCGAGCTCGAGTTGGTGGCCGGGCCCGAACATGTCCCAGAAGTCACCCACCCACACCGGCCGGCCCGCCGGCGCGGTCTCCGGATAGGGGTTGTGGTCGTAGAACGGGTGGTGACAATTCGTCCACAGCACAACCGAACCGGGCTTGTCGAAGACGACCTGTGCGTCGACGACGCGCATCAGGTAGATCATCCACAGGTGCTTGCCCTGGTCCCATGCGCAGTGGTAGTCGACGGTCATCGCCTCGGGGTGCGCGACGGTGCGGGTGTAGATCGCGCTACCCGGACCGTCGGGGCCCGCGCCCAGCCGGTCGTGGGCGAGCCACAGGCCCGGCTCGTCGGTCGGGGTGAAGCCGCGCAGGCTGTACGTCCACTCCTCCAGACAGCGGGTGTCGGTGAGGTATTCGAACAGTTCGTCGGGCGGACAGTCGATGTAGTCGTTGACCGTGCAGTAGGTGCCGAACACCTGGTCGTGCGGATACACCGACCGCATCCGCTCCATGATCATCGGCGTGGCCTGTTCCTTCGGGGACGTCTCGATGCGGATCAGACCGTCGATCTCGTCAAGCGTGCGCAGCGACATGCGGGGACTCCTTCTGGGTGAGAAACGCCGCGAACGGCGGGATTTCGTCGGGTGAGCATTCGACGGCGACCACCGACGGGCCGTCGCAGGCCAGGGCGGTGCGCAGTGCGGCGGGCAGGTGCTGCGCCGCGTCGACGTCGACGGCGGGCAGCCCGGGGAACATCGCGGCCAGACCGGCGCCCAGCCGGCTCGGCCCGAAGCGGTTCCGGCCGTCGCCGCCCCCGTAGAACAGCTGCTCGCGGGTCACGCACATCGCGTGCGCGTGATTGTCGAAGAGCAGGAAGGTGATCGGCAGCCGGTAGCGCAGCGCGGTGTGGATCTCCATGCCGTGCATGTAGAAGGAACCGTCGCCGGCGATCACGACGGTGCGGCGGCCGCGGTGCGCCACGCTGCCGACGGCCGCACCGAAGCTGTACCCCATGCCGCCCATGCCGAGCGCGACGAGGAACCTGCCGTCGGCCCGCGCGGGCAGGTGGTGGATGGCCGCCGCGCCGATGTTGCCGGCGTCGACGACGATGTCGGCACCGGCAGGCAGGGCGGCGTCGATCGCGTGCAGCGCGGTGCGGTACCGCACTCCGGGACCGCAGGCCGCAGGGGTCGACAACTCGCTGGGCGACAACACCTTTCGCGCATAGTCCGACCTCCGGCCGACGGCGGCGGTGAGCGCAGGCAGTGCGGCGCGCAGGTCGTCGGCGCGGCAGTGCATGGCCGCCACGTACGGCACGGCCGATCCGATCGACAGGGTGGGCACGGCGGCCAGTGCGCCGTCGAGGCCGGCCCGGGCGGTGACGTCCATGCGGGTGCCGATCAGCAGGCAGGCCGTGCTGCGTTCGAGCGCGGCGACCACAGCGGGGTGCCCCATCACCCCTGTGACGGGGGCGCCGGGGGCGACGTCCTTGGCGTCGGGCACCGTGGCCGGCTGCGCACCGAGCGCGTCGCAGAGCAGCCGCAGTTCGGCGCGGGCGTCGTCGCGGGCGACCTGCTCACCGGCGATGACGGCAACCGGCCCCGTGGCGGCCCGCAATGCCCCGACGATGTCGTCCAGGTCGGGGAGCGGTGCGCGCGGGGGGCGGTGCGCGGACAGCCCGACGGTCGGCGACATGACTGCCTGCTGAATGTCCTTGGGCAGCAGGAGCACTGCGGGTCCGCCGGCCGACGCCGCGGTGAACGCGTCGGCCAGCGCGCGCGCGATGTCCTCGGGCCGGGTCACGCGGCGGCAGTACAGCGACACCGCGGAGAACAGCGCCTCGGCGTCGAGGGTGTCGTCGGCGCCGCTGGTGTCCTGGAAGGCGCCGCGGCCGTCGAGCCGGGTCGGGGCCTGCCCGACGAGCGCCAGCACCGGCACCCGGCGGGCCAACGATTCGCCGAGCCCGGGGACGAGGTTCAGGCAGCCGCCGCCCGACGTGGCGGCGACCACGCCGAGCCGGGCTCCGCTGCGGCTGTAGCCGTCCGCCATTGCGGCAGCGCCGAATTCGTGTTTGGCCAGGACGGTGGCGACGTCCTCGCGGCCGGCCGCGGCATCGAAGAGGTCTTCGATGTTGGCGCCGTCGACGCCGAAGAGGTGCCGAACGCCGCGGGCGGCCAGCCGGTCGACGATGTGATCGACCACCCGATACTCCTCGGCCATGCCGCACCACCTTCCTTCACCGGTGACACGACGGCAGAGGAGGTTTGGTTCAGAGCTGCTTTTCCAGCAGCACCTTTCCGTCGGAGACGGACACCATCTGCACCGCGGTGATGTCGTCGCGCTGGATCGGGGTGGTGCCGCTGGGCAGTGCGGTCGCGCCCGGCACGCCGAGCCAGGTCGCGATCTGCGACCGGCTGCCGTCGCGGGTGAGCACCACCATGCCCAGATCCTTCGGCGGGGCGTCGTTGTTGCCCCACTGGCCGTAGGTGCAGACCATGTCGACGCGGGTGCCCCAGCCGAAGTCGGTCAGCGCGATGCTGGCGTTGATGGGCGTGGGCGCCACCTTCGTCATCTCGATCATCTGGGCGGTGTTCTGGGTGTCGGGCCGGTTCTGCAGCCCCATGATCTGCGGTCGCGCCACCAGGAGTACGCCGACGGCCAGCACCGCGGCGGCCAGCCCTATCACCGCCGAGTTCACCCATCGGCTGCGACGCCTGCGCCAGCGCACCTTGGCCAGCACGGCGTCGCGCACCTCGAGCCGCAGCGGCGGGTCCGTTTGCTCGTCGTCGAGCGCGATCACGTCGTCGAGGTCGAGCAGGCCCAGCAGGCCCGGCATGCCGCCGAGTTCGGCGACGGCGGTGCGGCACCGCGTGCAGCCTTCGAGATGGCGCTCGTACTCGAGGCGTTCGTCGTTGCTCAACGCTCCCAGCACGTACGCGCCGTCCCAGGTCAGGTAGCGGTCGTCGACGTTCATCGGGTCACCCCCATCTCCTGAAGGCCCAGTCTCAGGGCGCGCATGGCGTAGTGCAGTCGCGATTTCACGGTTCCCTCCGGGATGCCGAGGTCCGCGGAGATCTGTGCGGTCGACCACCCCTGGTAGTACGCCCGCCGGACGACCGCGCGGTGCTCCTCGGACAACTGCGCGAGCGCGGTGCCCACCAGGATGCGGTTCAGCGCGGCGTCCACCTCGTCCGAGGAGGCGCGGTCGGCGACGTCGTCGGGTACCGGGTCCGACGCCTCGTTGCGGAAGCGGGCGCTGCGGCGCTCGTCGATGATCATGTTGCGGGCCACGGTGAACAGCCAGGCCCGCGCCGAGCGGTCCGGGTCGGCGGTGACCTCGGGGTGGCGCCACGCGCGCAGCAGGGTCTCCTGGACGACGTCCTCGGCGCGGGCGCGGTCGCCGGTCAGCCGCAGCGCGTAGCGCCACAGCGCGGCGGCGTGTTCGTCGTAGAGCACGCGCATCATGGCGGCCTCCGGATCGTCCATTCCCCAACCTCCGTCTACTACACGGCGTCGGCGGCGGTCCGGTTCACTCAGAGGGTCAGAATTCTCGGTCCGTCATCGGTGACCGCAACAGTGTGTTCCCAGTGTGCGGCCCGCGAGCCGTCCGTGGTGACCACAGTCCAATCGTCGTCCAGAACACGCGTCCTGGTGGTGCCCAGCGTGAGCATCGGTTCGATCGCGAGCACCGAACCGGGCGCCAGGTGCGGGCCGCGCCCCGGCGCGCCCTCGTTGGGCAGGAACGGGTCCATGTGCATCTCACGGCCGATGCCGTGCCCGCCGTAGCCGGCGACGATGCCGAACGCGCGGTCGTGACGCTTCTCGGCGGCGCGGGTGCCGGTCTCGATGGCGTGGGAGACGTCGGTGAGCCGGTTGCCCGGCACCATCGCGGCGATGCCCGCCTCCATGGATTCCCGGGTCGCGGCCGACAGCTTTTCGTCGGCCGGGATCATCGCGCCGACACCGAACGTGAACGCCGAGTCGCCGTGCCAGCCGTCCAGGATGGCGCCGCAGTCGATCGACACCAGGTCGCCGGAGGCCAGGACTTCCTCGGCCGACGGGATGCCGTGCACGACGCGGTCGTTGACCGACGAGCAGATGGTGGCAGGGAAGCCGTGATAGCCCAGGAACGACGGGATGCCGCCACCGTCGCGGATCACCGCCTCGGCGACGGCGTCGAGTTCGAGCGTCGACACCCCCGGCGCGGCGGCCTCGCGCACCGCCCGCAGCGCCGCGGCGACCAACGCGCCCGCAGCGGCCATCGCGTCGAGCTCCCCGGCGGTGCGCTGGGGAACGACCTTGCGGCTCCGCAAGCCGGGCAGAGAGACCATCTAGCGGCCGAGCGCCTTGACGGCCCGGGTGAAGACCTCGTCGAGGTCGCCGACGGCGTCGACGGTCATGAGCGTCTCGCGGTAGTAGTCGAGCAGCGGCGCGGTCTCGTCGCGGTAGACCTTGAACCGGTTGCGGATGACGTCTTCGGTGTCGTCGGCGCGACCGC
Organism: Mycolicibacterium psychrotolerans; assembly: GCF_010729305.1. NCBI lineage: Bacteria > Bacillati > Actinomycetota > Actinomycetes > Mycobacteriales > Mycobacteriaceae > Mycobacterium > Mycolicibacterium psychrotolerans. Next base: position 5,516,194 of record NZ_AP022574.1, read on the forward strand.
GGCCCTTGAGCCGGGACACCAGCTCCTCCTCGGGCACCCGGAACTCGAGCACTGCGTCGAGCGACAAGTTGCGCTTGGCGAGCATCTGGTCCAGCGCCTCGGCCTGCTCGACCGAGCGCGGGAACCCGTCGAGGATGAACCCGGCCTTGGCGTCCTCGTCGTCGAGCCGGTCGTCCACCAGGGCGTTGGTCAGCGAGGCCGGGACCAGATCCCCGGCGTCGAGGTACTTCTTGGCTTCCACACCCAGCTCGGTGTTGTTGCTGATGTTGTAGCGGAAGAGGTCACCGGTCGAGACGTGCGGCACCCCGAGCTTGTCGGCCAGCTTCTGCGCCTGCGTCCCCTTGCCCGCACCGGGCGGTCCCAACAACACGATTCTCAACTTAAGAACCCTCTCTCACTTCAAAAAACCCTCGTAGTTGCGCTGCATGAGCTGGCTTTCGATCTGCTTGATGGTGTCGAGCGCGACGCCGATCGCGATCAGCACGGCGGTACCGCCGAACGGCAGGTTCTGCACCGAACCGGTGTTGCCGATCTCCAGGAACAGGTTCGGCAGGACCGCGATGATGCCCAGGTAGATCGAGCCCGGCAGCGTGATGCGGGACAGCACGAAGCGCAGATAGTCCGCGGTGGGTTTGCCCGGCCGGATGCCCGGGATGAACCCGCCGTACTTCTTCATCTCGTCGGCGCGTTCGTCGGGGTTGAACGTGACCGAGACGTAGAAGTACGTGAAGAACACGATCAGGCCGAAGTACAGCGCGATGTAGACCGGGTCGGCCGGGTTGGTCAGGTAGTCGGCGACGAACGTCTGCCACCACCCGGTGCCGGGGTTGTCGCTGGCGCTCTGGATCAGCTGGGTGATCAGGTGCGGGATGTAGATCAGCGACGACGCGAAGATCACCGGGATGACGCCGGCCTGGTTGACCTTCAACGGCAGGTACGTGGACGTGCCGCCGTACATGCGCCGGCCGACCATCCGCTTGGCGTACTGCACCGGGATACGGCGCTGCCCCTGCTCGACGAACACGACGCCGACGATGATGATCAGCGCCGCGATGCAGACCAGCGTGAACACCATGCCGCCGCGGCCGTCGAGGATGGTCTTGCCCTCACTGGGGATGCGGGCCGCGATGCCTGCGAAGATCAGCAGCGACATGCCGTTGCCGACACCGCGCTCGGTGACCAGCTCGCCCATCCACATCACCAGCGCCGAGCCCGCGGTCATCACCAGCACGATGATGATCAGGCGGAAGAGGTTCATGCCCTCGCTCTGGCCCTCGATGATGTCGAGCGTGCAGCCCTGCAGCAGCCCGCCGTTGGCGGCGAGCGCCACGATCGAGGTGGACTGCAGGATCGCCAGCGCGATCGCCAGGTAGCGGGTGTACTGCGTCAACTTGGCCTGGCCGGCTTGTCCTTCTTTGCGCAGCTGCTCGAAGCGCGGAATCACCACGCCGAGCAACTGCACGATGATGCTGGCCGTGATGTAGGGCATCACGCCGACGGCGAAGACGGACAGCTGCAACAGCGCGCCGCCGGAGAACAGGTTGATCAGCGAGTAGATCTGCGCGGAGTCGCCGCCACTGACCTGGGCGATGCACTGTTGCACGTTGGGGTAGTTGACCCCGGGCGACGGGACCGTGGCACCGACCCGGTAGAGGATCACGATGCCCAGCGTGAACAGGATCTTTCGCCTCAGGTCGACTGTCCGCAGTGATGAGATGAAAGCCGAGAGCACTCTTTCCTCCTGCACGGCCGGGCTGTCGTTCACGGCGTGCTCTTTGGCTGGCGTGACCAGCGTCGGTTAAGTCTTGTGCGCGACAGCCCCGGCAGGCAACAGGCCTGCGCAGGTCACGCGTTTGGAACAGTCTACGAGACTAACAGTTGCATGGTGGTTGCCCTGCATCCGCGGGAGCGCAGCAGCGGGAAACCTCGCGGTCAGGTTCGAGGAGTACAGTCGCCACCGAGCTTGGTTAACCCAGCTAATTAATTTGTCGTATCGATTGAGGAGTTGACGATGGCACGCAGCGACAACGACACCTGGGACCTCGCGTCGAGCGTCGGCGCGACGGCGACGATGGTCGCCGCGGCGCGCGCAGTGGCGTCGCGGGCCGACGAGCCCGTGATCAGCGACCCCTTCGCCGAGCCCCTGGTCCGCGCGGTGGGCGTCGACTTCTTCACCAAGCTGGCCTCCGGCGAGCTCACCCCCGCGGACCTCGACGCGGGCGACAGGAATTCCGGGGGCCAGTCCCCCGTCGGCATCAGCCGCTTCGCCGACGGGATGGCCGCACGCACCCGCTTCTTCGACGACTTCTTCGCCGAGGCGATGGCCGCCGGTGTGCGCCAGGCCGTCATCCTGGCCTCCGGCCTCGACGCCCGCGCCTACCGACTGGATTGGCCGGCCGACATGGTGCTCTACGAGATCGACCAGCCCGAGGTGATCGCGTTCAAGAAGCAGACCCTGGCCGGGCTCGGCGCCCAGCCGACCACGGAGCTGCGCACGGTCCCCATCGACCTGCGCCAGGACTGGCCGACCGCACTGGCCGACGCCGGCTTCGACGTGAGCCGCCCGAGCGCGTGGATCGCCGAAGGCCTGTTCGGTTACCTGCCTCCCGACGCGCAGGACCGGCTGCTGGACCAGATCGACGAGCTGAGCGCCCCGGGCAGCCGGCTGGCCGCCGAGGGGGTGCCCTCCCACCAGGAAGGGGACTCCGAGGAACTGCGGGAGAAGATGAAGGAGTCGACGGATCTGTGGCGCAGCCACGGTTTCGACCTCGACTTCTCCGAGCTGGTGTTCCTCGGTGAGCGCGCGGAGGTCACCGAGTACCTGCGCGGCCACGGCTGGACCGTCGACGGCGTGCCCACCAACGACCTACTGGTCCGCTGTGGCCTGCCGCCGATGAATCCGGACGAGGGCTTCGCCGACGTCGTCTACGTCAGCGCGGCGAAGTAGACCCCGCCGTGGCGCGCGCCGAGGGAGACCGGTGGGATCTGGCGTCGAGTGTCGGGTCGACGGCGACGATGGTCGCCGCGGCGCGGGCCGTCGCCAGCCGGGAACCCGACCCCCTGATCGACGATCCGTACGCCGCCCCACTGGTGCGCGCGGTCGGCATCGATTTCTTCACCAAGGTGGTCGACGGGACGCTCTCGTTCGCCGACTCCGACGAATCCGGGGTCGCTCGGCTGATGACGGACGTGTTGGCCGTGCGGACCCGGTTCTTCGACGACTTCTTCCTCGACGCAGGGGCGGCCGGTATCCGGCAGGCGGTGATCCTGGCCTCGGGCCTGGACTCGCGGCCCTACCGGCTGCCCTGGCCCGACGGCACCACGGTGTTCGAGATCGACCAGCCGCAGGTCCTGGAGTTCAAGGCCGCCGCACTGGCCGAGATCGGCGCCACGCCTTCGGCACACCATCGGGCTGTGGCCGTCGACCTGCGCGACGACTGGCCGGCCGCCCTGCGCGCCCACGGATTCGACGAGACCGTCCCGACCGCGTGGAGCGCAGAGGGTCTGCTTGTCTACCTGCCGCCCGACGCGCAGGACCGCCTCTTCGACCACATCACCGCGCTGTCGGCACCCGGCAGCCGGCTGGCCACCGAATTCCATCCCGATGCCGGCGCCTCCATCGGTGAGCGGACCCGGGCGCTGAGGGCGCAGTGGTCCGATCACGGATTCGATGTCGACGTCGCGGACCTGTTCTACCCGGGCGAGCGCACTCCCCCGGCCGACTACCTGTCCGGCCAGAGCTGGCATGTGAGCACGCGGACCCGCCCCGAGGTCTTCGCCGGTTACGGTCGCACGTTCGGCGCCGGTGAGGCGCTGGCGTCGCTGCGGGACTCGCTGGCGCTCACGGCGGTGAAGTCATGAGCCGCAGCGGCGATGATTCGTGGGACCTGGCGTCGAGCGTCGGCACGACGGCGACGATGGTCGCCGCGGGCCGGGCGATGGCGAGCGCGGTTCCCGGGGCCCTGATCGACGATCCGGTCGCCGCGCCGCTGGTGCGGGCGGTCGGCATCGACTTCTTCACGAAGATGATCGACGGCGAACTCGACATGTCGGCGTTCGGCGACGCCTCCCCCGAGCGGGCCGAGGCGATGATCAACGGAATGGCGTTGCGCACCAAGTTCTTCGACGACTGCGCATTGGCGTCGACGGCCGCCGGCGCACGGCAGGTGGTGATCCTGGCCTCGGGGCTGGACGCCCGCGCCTATCGCCTGCCGTGGCCCGACGGCACATGCGTGTTCGAACTCGACCAACCCGAGGTGATCGCGTTCAAGACCTCGACGCTGGCCACACTCGGTGCGCAACCCACCGCGACGCACCGCGCCATCCCGATCGAACTGCGGTACGACTGGCCGGCAGCGTTGCGCGACAACGGCTTCGACCCGGAGGTCCGCACCGCGTGGCTGGCCGAGGGCCTGCTGATCTATCTGCCGCCCGAGGCGCAGGACCAGTTGTTCGACCGGATCACCGCGCTCTCGGCACCGGGGTCCACGATCGCCACCGAGTACGTGCCCGGCATCGTCGACCTGGATGCCGAGAAGGCGCGGACGGCGTCGGCGCCGCTGCGCGACCACGGCCTCGACATCGACATGCCGTCGCTCGTCTACACCGGACCCCGTACCCCGGTGCCCGACTACCTGCGCGACGTGGGCTGGCAGGTCACCGGCGCGCCGCGCGACGAATTGTTCGCCCGCTACCGGCTGCCGGGCGTCGAGCGGGCCGGAGACGTCGACCCCCTCGGCGAGATCGTCTACGTGAGCGCCGAACTCAGTACCGGGAAGTCCCCAGCCACAGCACGTTGACGCCGGTCAGCGACCGCTGAGACTGATCGACCACCTCGGTCAGTGAGCGAACGGCCAACGCGCTCACCATCTCCGAGACCGACGCGGCGGCCGGCTGGGAAGAAGCCTTGGGCCGCAGCATGTCCCGCAGCGACGACCCGGGCAGGTGGGCGATGTTCACCTTGGTGTCCTCGTCGATCCCGGCGAGCGCCTTGGCCCGGGTGATCGCGGTGCGCAGCCCACCGAGCTCGTCGACCAGGCCACGCTCGAGCGCGTCGGCACCCGTCCACACCCGGCCGCGGGCCACTTGGTCGACCGCCTCTGCGCTCATCCGGCGGCCGTCGGCGACCCGGTTGACGAAATCGGTGTAGAACAGGTCGGCCTCGGCCTCCACGTGCGCCTGCTGCTCCTCGGTGAACGGTGCGTTGACCGACCACGCATCGGCATTGGCGTTGGTGCGCACGGCGCCCGAACCGACCCCGAGCCGGTCCTTGAGGTCGCGGGCGACGAGCTTGCCCGTCACGACGCCGATCGACCCGGTGATGGTGGCCGCGTTGGCCACGATGGCGTCGGCCGCCATCGACACGTAGTAGCCGCCCGAGGCCGCGACCGCGCCCATCGACGCCACCACCGGCGTGCCTTGCTCACGCAGCCGCACCACCTCCCGCCAGATCGTCTCCGATCCGGTGACCGAGCCGCCGGGACTGTCGACGCGCAGTACGACCGCGGCCACGTCGTCGTCGGCGCCGGCCTGCCGCAACGCCGCGGCGATCGTGTCACCGCCGGCGCTGGCGCCGCCGAACGGGGACACCGGCCTGCCACGGCCGCTGACGATGGGCCCGGCCAGCGTGACGACGGCGATCGTCTGGCGGCCCTTGCGTCCCGGCAGCGCGGGGGTCGGCATCGAGGGCCTGCTGGTGCGCGCGTACCGGGACAGGAAGAGCCGCGGCGGCGCATCGTCGCCGTCGGCGTCCCCGTCCCCCGCGGCGCCCGTCATGTCCGCGATGCGCGCATAGGCCTCGTCGCGGAACCCGATGCGGTCCACCAGCCCCGCGGTCACCGCGTCCTCGCGCAGAAGGGGGGCGCGGTCGGCCAGTCCGTCCAGCGCGGCGGGGTCGACGTTCCGCGACGCCGCCACCGCCTGCCACACCTGGGCACGCAGGCTGTTCACCAGCGCCGTGTCGGCCTCACGGTGCGCCTCGGTGTAGCCGCCCTGGGTGAAGAGGTTCGCCGCGGACTTGTACTCGCCGCGGGCGGTGAACTGCGCCTCGACGCCGAGCTTGTCGAGGGCGTCGCGCAGGAACAGGGCGCTGGTGGCGAACCCGACCAGCCCGACCGTGCCCGACGGCTGCATCCATACCTCACCGAACGCCGAGGCAAGGTAGTACGACAGCGTGCCGGGGTAGGTCTCGGCCCAGGCCAGAGACGGCTTGCGTTCGGTGAACGCCGCGATGGCCGCGCGCAGTTCCTGCACCGGTCCCGGTGGCGCCGCGTCGAGCTGGACCCGCGCGATCAACCCCGCGACCCGCGGATCCTCGGCGGCCCGGTGGATGGCGGCGACGGTTTCGCGCAGCAGCAGCGGGCGGCTGGCCCCGAGGATCCCCGACACCATGGCGACCGGGTCGAAGCCGGCGGTCTCCGAGGGCGTCTGCTGCAGATCGATCTCCAGGATGCAGCCGGCGGGCACCCCCTGGTGACGGGCGGTGTCGACCTTTCGGGCCAGCTCGCGGAAGTCATCCGGGCCGGGCAAGAATCCGGGCACGCCGGAGAGCACAGAGATCATGGCACCGAGCGTACCGACGCCCGGGTCGAGGTCAGCGCCCGACGAAGCGGGCGTGCTGCGGGCAGTAGGCCTGCACCGATGCCTTGAGCAGCCCACCGGCCTGGGCGCGATCAAGCCCCCGGCTCGTCAGAGTGGTGACCACTCCGCGCACGGCGGGCACCGGGTTGACGGAGTTGGCCGCCAGCGATGTGGTCAGCATCTCGCAGACCTGCTTGCCGACGTCGGGAAGATCGGTGTTCGGCGCGAACGGGATATTCATCTTGCCCACCGCGTCGGTGAACCACTGATCGGCCGTCTGGGCCTGCGCCGGTGCTGCCATTCCGAGGGCGATCCCGGCGGCGAGGATCGCCGTGACAACTGTGCGCCGGTGGCTCATCAAGACTGCTCCTTCTTCTCCCCCGTCGGTGGCTCATCGCCCAGGACGGCTCCGACGTTACCGGCCGCCAACCAAAAACCCCCGCCGGAGCGGGGGTCTTCAGCTGTGGAACGACTTACAGTTCGGTGGCGCTACCGCCGGCGGCGGTGATCGCCTCCCGGGCGCTGCCGCTGAACTTGTGCGCGGTGATGTCGACCTTGGCCGACAGCTTGCCGTCGCCGAGAACCTTCACCAGAACGTTCTTGCGCACCAGGCCCTTGGCCACCAGTTCGTCGACGCCGATGGTGCCGCCCTCGGGGAACGCCTTGCCGATGTCGCCGATGTTGACGACGCCGTACTCGGTGCGGAACCGGTTGCGGAAGCCCTTGAGCTTGGGCAGCCGCATGTGGATCGGCATCTGGCCGCCCTCGAAGCCCACCGGGACGTTCTTGCGGGCGCCGGTGCCCTTGGTGCCGCGGCCCGCGGTCTTGCCCTTGGAGCCCTCACCGCGACCCACGCGGGTCTTCTTCGTCTTCTCGCCGGGAGCCGGTTTGAGGTCGTGCAGTTTGATCGTCATGTCGCTATACCTCCTCGACCGTGACGAGGTGGTGCACGGTCTTGATCAATCCGCGGGTCTGCGGGTTGTCCTCGCGCACCACGGACTGGCGGATCTTGCGCAAGCCGAGCGTGCGCAGGGTCTCGCGCTGCTTCCACCGGGAGCCGATGGTGCTGCGCACCTGGGTGATCTTGAGCTCTGCCATGTTCCTAAGCCGTTCCCTCACGCGCGGCGCCGGCGGCCAGGGCGTCAGCCTCACGACGGGCCCTGAGCATGCCGGCGGGCGCTACATCTTCGATCGGCAGACCGCGGCGGGCCGCGACCTCCTCGGGGCGCTGCAACAGCTTCAGCGCGGCGACGGTTGCGTGCACCACGTTGATCGCGTTGTCACTGCCCAGCGACTTGGCCAGCACGTCGTGCACGCCGGCGCACTCCAGCACCGCGCGGCACGCGCCACCGGCGATGACGCCGGTACCGGGGCTGGCCGGGCGCAGCATGACCACACCGGCCGCGGCCTCACCCTGGACCGGGTGGGTCACGGTGCCGCCGATCAGCGGAACCCGGAAGAAGTTCTTGCGCGCTTCCTCGACACCCTTGGCGATCGCGGCAGGCACCTCTTTGGCCTTGCCGTAGCCGACGCCGACCATGCCCTTACCGTCGCCGACGATCACCAGCGCGGTGAAGCTGAACCGGCGACCACCCTTGACGACCTTGGAGACGCGGTTGATCGCGACGACGCGCTCGAGGTAGTTGCTCTTCTCGCGGTCGTCACGTCCGCCCCGGCCGCCGCGATCGTCACGGCGGCCACGGCCGCCGCGGTCGTCGCGGCCACCGCGATTGTCCTGCGCCGAACCGGCGCCAGCCTGGTCGGCCATCATGCAGTCCTCTCGTTGAAAGTCATCAGAACTTCAGCCCACTCTCGCGCGCCGCGTCGGCCAGGGCCGCGATCCTTCCGCCGTAGGTGTACCCACCGCGGTCGAACACGACCTCGTCGATGCCGGCGGCCTTCGCGCGCTCGGCGATCAGCTGGCCCACCCGCGAGCTGGCGGCCTTCTTGTCGCCCTCCACGGCCCGCACGTCGGCCTCGATCGAGGACGCCGCGGCCAGCGTGACGCCCTCGAGGTCGTCGACGAGCTGGACGTGGATGTGCCGCGAGGAGCGGTTGACCACCAGGCGCGGACGCTCGGCGGTGCCGGCGACCTTCTTGCGCAGGCGGGCATGCCTGCGCAGCCGCGACGTGCGCCGCGTCTCGGAGATGTTCTTGCCCACCGGGGTGTGCCCGGTGCTCACTGTGCTTTTGCTGTTGGTCGCCATCTGCTACTTACCCGTCTTTCCGACCTTGCGACGGATCTGCTCGCCTTCGTAGCGGATTCCCTTGCCCTTGTAGGGGTCGCTCTTCCGCAGGCGGCGGATGTTGGCCGCAATCTGGCCGACCTTCTGCTTGTCGATACCGGAGATCGAGAACTTGGTGGGCGTCTCGACCGCGAACGTGACGCCTTCCGGTGCGGTGATCAGCACCGGGTGGCTGTAGCCGAGCGCGAACTCGAGGTCGTTGCCCTTCGCCACCACGCGGTAGCCGACACCGAAGATCTCCATCTTGGTGGTGTAGCCCTGGGTCACACCGTCGACCAGGTTGGCGATCAGTGTGCGGGACAGCCCGTGCAGCGAACGGTTACGCCGCTCGTCGTTGGGACGGGTGACCACGATGGCGCCGTCGTCGTCGCGCGAGACCTCGATCGGCTCGGCGACATCGAGGGTCAGCGTCCCCTTGGGGCCTTTGACGGCGACATTGCGGCCGTCGATCGTGACATCGACCCCGGCGGGAACCGGGACCGGCTGCTTTCCAATGCGAGACATGTCTTATCTACCCCTCACCACACGTACGCGAGGACTTCGCCGCCGACACCCTCACGGGAAGCCTGCCGGTCGGTCCTCAAGCCGGACGACGTGGAAATGATGGCCACACCCAGCCCGCCGAGAACGCGGGGCAGGTTGGTGGACTTGGCGTACACCCGCAGACCGGGCTTGCTCACACGGCGCAGGCCGGCGATGCTTCGCTCCCGGCTCGGGCCGTACTTGAGCTGCACGACCAGGGACTTGCCCACCCGGGCGTCCTCGGTACGGTAGTCGCTGATGTAACCCTCCGACTTGAGGATCTCGGCGATGTTGGCCTTGATCTTGCTGTGCGGCAGGGTCACTTCGTCGTGGTACGCCGAATTGGCGTTGCGCAGACGTGTCAAGAAGTCTGCGATCGGATCCGTCATGGTCATGACAGCCGGTTCACCTTTCTCGCGGCGGTTCCCCCGGAAAGGGGCCTGCCGCAACTGTTTTAGTAGTGGTTGGCTGGCTTACCAGCTGGACTTCTGCACACCGGGCAGTTCGCCGGCGTGCGCCATTTCGCGAAGGCAGATGCGGCACAGGCCGAACTTGCGGAACACCGCGTGCGGGCGGCCGCAGCGGTTGCAGCGCGTGTAGCCCCGCACCTTGAACTTCGGCTTCTTGTTGGCCTTGTTGACCAGAGCCTTCTTTGCCATTGCTCAGTTCTCCTTGAACGGAAAGCCCAGCGCCCGCAGCAGCGCTCGTCCTTCGTCGTCGTTGGTCGCCGTGGTGACGACGGTGATGTCCATGCCGCGGGGGCGGTCGATGCTGTCAACGTCGATCTCGTGGAACACCGACTGCTCGGTCAGCCCGAAGGTGTAGTTGCCGGTGCCGTCGAACTGCTTGCCGTTCAGGCCGCGGAAGTCGCGGATACGGGGCAGGGAGATCGAGATCAGGCGATCGAGGAACTCCCACATCCGGTCGCCGCGCAGCGTCACGCGGGCGCCGATCGGCATGCCCTCGCGCAACTTGAACTGGGCGATCGACTTGCGGGCCCGGCGGATCTCGGGCTTCTGGCCGGTGATCAGCGCGAGGTCGTTGACCGCACCGTTGATCAGCTTGGCGTCACGGGCGGCGTCGCCGACACCCATGTTGACGACGACCTTGACCACACCCGGGATCTGCATCACGTTGGCGTAGCCGAATTCCTTCTGCAGGGCGTCGCGGATCTCTTCGCGGTAGCGCTGCTTCAGGCGGGGAAGAGTCTTCACGCTGCTTTCGGTGGTAGTCATCGTCAGACGTCCTTGCCGTTGGTCTTGGCGATACGGACCTTCTTGCCGGTCTCGTCATCGGTGCGGTATGCGACGCGGGTCGGCTTGCCGTCGGAATCGAGCAGCATCACGTTGGACACCGCGATCGGTGCCTCCTGCGTGACGATGCCGCCGGAGGACGCGCCGCGCTCGGTGCGGGACTCGGGGGTGTGCTTCTTGATCCGGTTCACGCCCTCGACGAGGACCTTGTTGCGCTCGGGGTAGGCCACCAGGACCTTGCCTTTGGCGCCCTTGTCCTTGCCGGAGATGACGAGCACCGTGTCGCCCTTGCGGACCTTCATCTACAACACCTCCGGGGCGAGCGAGACGATCTTCATGAAGCGCTTCTCGCGCAGTTCGCGACCGACCGGCCCGAAGATGCGCGTGCCGCGCGGGTCGTTGTCGGCCTTGATGATGACGGCGGCGTTCTCGTCGAACTTGATGTAGCTGCCGTCGGCGCGGCGGCGCTCTTTGACGGTGCGCACGACGACGGCCTTGACGACGTCGCCGCGCTTGACGTTGCCGCCGGGGATGGCGTCTTTGACGGTGGCCACGATGACATCACCGATGCCCGCGTAGCGCCGCGACGAGCCACCGAGAACGCGGATGCACAAGATCTCCTTGGCGCCCGTGTTGTCGGCGACCTTGAGCCGCGATTCCTGCTGAATCACTCGATCTCCTCGACCTGGGTTTTCGTATGCACGCAGGATTACCGACCCTGACGTGCGCGGTCTTTGTTCCCTAAGAGCACGCAGGGTTTTCTCTGACGTAGACGACCAGAGATAACCGAGGTCTGCCCTAGGCAACCCCTACATACTAGGTGAGCTCGGCGAATGGACCAAATCGCTGGTCAGAGCACGCTCAGAGCGCGCAGCGGAAACCGATGTGCGTCGTCGCGCTGTCCTGTGACTGGGGTGACCGGGCGGCCGGGCGGTAGCGGTGGCAGTACTCCGGTGCGCAAAGGTGCGATCCGCCTTTGAGCGCCTGACTCACCGCGGGGTCGGGCCCGGCAGGCCCGCAGCACGACTCGGTGTCGCCGGCCGGCGCATGGTGGCCGGTGAACCGGGTGGTCGTCCATTCCCACACGTTGCCGATCATGTCGACCAGGCCGTAGCCGTTGGGCGGGAACGTCCCGACCGGCGAGGTGCCGGCCCAGCCGGCGTTGCGGTACGGAAAGGCGCCCTGCCAGGTGTTGGCCATCACCTGCCCGCCCGGGGCGGCGTCGTCGCCCCACGGATAGACGGTGGCGGCGCCGCCGCGGGCGGCGAACTCCCACTCCGCCTCGGTGGGTAGCCGCCGGCCCGCCCACCGGGCGTAGGCCAGCGCGTCGGCGTAACAGACCTGCACCACGGGGTGATCGGCCTTGTCGTCGATCGAGCTGTCCGGCCCGCAGGGGTGCCGCCAGTCCGCGCCCGGCACCCATTCCCACCACTGCCGCCAGTCGCGTAGGTCGACGGGTCCGCGGGTGGGCCGGAACACCAGCGCGCCGGCGACCAGGTCGGCCGGCGCGGCCCCGGGATACAGCGCGGGATCCGGGGGGATCTCGGCGACGGTGCGGTACCCGGTGTCGGCGACGAACTCGGCGAACTGCGCGTTGGTGACAGGGTGGCGTTCGATCGCGAAGGGCGCGACGGTGACCGTGTGCACCGGCGCCTCCTCGGGATAGAACTGCGTCGATCCCATCCGGTACCGCCCGCCGTCGAGGTCGACGAGGTCGGTCAGCATGCTGCTCAGGGTAGGCCGATCTGCAGTCCCTGCGTCAGCACCGGCGCTTCGGCGTCGAAGTCCGTGGTGCCGGTCGGCGCCTCGACGTACACCGCGATCAGGTAGCCGGGCACGTGCACGATCCGGGCCTGGTACAGCACGGTGTCCGGGACCGTCCCGCCCAATTGACCCATCAGCTTCTGGCCGCTGAATCCGCAGGTCTCGGCGGGCAGCAGGCTCATCGTGCTCATCGTGGTGGAAGCGGTCAGGTCGTCGGCGTAGCCGCGGAACGCGGCGGCGGGATCGAGCGCTGTCTCGGCGATCGTGACGGTGCCCGACATGCCATCGGGCCCGGTCAGCGTCACGCCGTCCGGAGTCGGCGTCGTGGTCCATCCCTCGGGCGCACCCACCACCACGGTGGGCGCCTTCGGATCGTCGATGCGTACGTCCACCGGGACGGCAGGCGGAGCCGCCGGTGCGCAGTCCTCGTCGGCGGCCGACGTGCCGGGCGTGGGCACCACACCCGGCGTATCGTCGGTCGTGACGACCGGCGGTGCGACGGACGTCGCTGTGGCCGAACTCGTTGTCGGCGTTGCCGATTCGGCGCTCTGCGCGGTGGCCGCGCCGCCGCTGCTACGGGTGCAGGCCGGTGTGAGCAACACCGCGCACACCAGCAAGGCGGGCAGTACACCGCGCGTCACGTCAGTCCCTGGCGAAGGCGCGGGCGAAGTCGCGTTCGAGATCGGCGTACGGCGCACCGGAGACGTCGATCGTCACCTGTGAGATGGTGCCGCCGCTGAACGGGAACGGCGCCGCGAACGCCCGCGACACCGGTGAGCCGTTGTTGACCCCGACGCTCAGGCTCGCACTGGCCAGGCCGAAGGTGCCGGGATGCACGCGCATTCCGCCGTAGTCGGCGACCTGGGCGTCGTCGACGTAGAGCGCGGCGTCGCCGATCGGGGTGTGGCTGCCCTCGGCGGTGCCGGTGAGGGTGAACGCGAAGCCGAGCGTGTGCAGGCCGGCGGCGAGCGGCTCCGACGCCGACAGCGTCTGCTCCTCCTCGCCGAGGAAGTTGTAGCAGAAGTGCAGCCGGTGACCTTGCACGTACATCACGTAACCACCATGCGCACCACCGTGTTTGACGATCACGCCGTCGGCGCCGCCTCCGTCGACGGCGACCTCGGCCAGCACGGCGAACGACCGGCCGCGCAGTTCCACCACGGCGCCCATGCCCACGTCTGCGGTGCCGGGATAGTAGACGTAGGACTGTCGTTCCCCGGCGAGGTAGGGCCGCCACCGCGACATCGTCTCGATGATGTTCAGATCGCCCAGCGGAAGTCCGTTGTACCTGCCCGCTTCCGTGAACCACAGGTCGATCAGTTCGGCCAGCTTCTCGGGCTGCTCGCCGGCCAGGTCGTGACACTGACTGCGGTCGGATTCGATGTGGAACAGCTCCCAGCGGTCGGCGTCGAAATGCGACCAGCCCGCCGGGGACGCGGCGTGCACCGCACTGGCGAACCAGCCCTTGTGCCAGATGCCCCGGGTGCCCAGCATCGTGTAGAACTGCGTCTCCTTGCCGGTTGGCGCGTGCGGATTCTCCAGCGCCACCTTGAAACTCACGCCGTCCAACGGCTTCTGCGCCACCCCGCGCACGGTCGCGGGCGGGGTGATGTCCAGCAGGTCGTACACCGTCGGCGTGATGTCGGCGACGTTGACGTAGTTGTCGCGCAACTCGCCGTGCGCGCTGATCCCGTTGGGCCAGGAGATGATCGCGGTGTCGGCGATGCCGCCTTCGTGTGAGGCGTAGCGCTTGAACAGCTTGTAGGGGGTGTTGAACGCCATCGCCCAGCCGATCGGGTAATGGTTGTAGGTCTGCGGGCCACCGAGATCGTCGAAGTGCTTCAGGCTCTCCTCGACGGAATCGATGTAGCCGTTGAAGAACTTGACCTCGTTGACCGATCCGTTGGGTCCGCCCTCACCGCTGGCCCCGTTGTCGGAGATCACCACGATGATCGTGTTGTCGAGCTGACCGGATTCCTCGAGATAGTCGAGCACACGGCCGATCTGGTCGTCGGTGTAGGACAGGAACCCGGCGAACACCTCGGCCATCCGGCTGAACAGTCGCTTCTCGTCGTCGTCGAGCGAATCCCATGGGCGCACGGTGTCCTGCGGCGGCCACGGCTCCCCGTTGGGGCCGGAGACGTCGGAATACGGGTTCACCGGCGAGAGTTCGGTGTCGGGCGGCACGATACCGAGCCTCTTCTGGTTCTCCAGAACGATCTCGCGGTAACGCTCGTAGCCCATGTCGAAGACACCGGCGTAGCGGTCGGCCCATTCGGCGAACACGTGGTGCGGCGCATGTCCGGCACCCGGGCACAGGTAGGTGAACCACGGCTTGTCCGGCGCGATGACCTTCGTGTCCCTGATGAATTCGATCGTCTTGTCGGCCAGGTCCTTGGACAGGTGATAGCCCTGCTCGGGTGTCGCCGGCGGCGGGACCGGGTGGTTGTCGTAGACCAGTTCTGGATACCACTGGTCGGTCTCCCCGCCCATGAACCCGTAGAACCGCTCGAAGCCGCGGCCCAGCGGCCAGTGCCGTTTGGTGGCCGCGAGATTCGACTCCTCCAGCGGGGTCAGGTGCCACTTCCCGACGCAGTAGGTGTTGTAGCCGTTCTCGGTGAGCACCTCCGACAGCAGCGCCGTGTCGAACGGAATCCGTCCGTTCGCATTGGGGAAGCCGTCGGTGAACTCCTCGATGGTCGCCATCCCGACGGTCGTGGGGTTGCGTCCGGTCAGCAACGACGCACGCGTGGGCGAACACAGCGCGGTGGTGTGGAACTGGGTGAGCCGCACGCCCCGTTCGGCGATGCGGCTCATCGCCGGCATGTTCACCAGACCGCCGAAGCAGTCCCAGGTCGCGATACCGATGTCGTCCCACACCAGATACAGCACGTTGGGCGCATCCGGCTGGGCCACCGGCGCCGCGTACGGCCCCCAGTCCGGTTCGGAATCCCGGACGTCGAGCTCGATCTTGCCGTTGAACTCCGTGGTCATAGCGCCGGACAGTACACCCCGCGAACCCTCCGGACACGCAAAAACCCCCGCCGCCTGGTGGCGTGCGGGGGCAGTCGCGATCGTTGTCCGACCGAAGGTGCTACTTGGCCTTCTCGAGCACCTCGACCAGGCGCCAGCGCTTGGTGGCCGACAGCGGGCGGGTCTCCATCAGCGAAACCCGGTCGCCGACACCGGCCTCGGAGTTCTCGTCGTGCGCCTTGACCTTGGTCGTGGTCCGAATGATCTTGCCGTACAACGGATGCGACTTGCGGGACTCGAGCTCGACCACGATCGTCTTCTGCATCTTGTCCGACACGACGTAGCCGATGGCCGTCTTACGACGGCCGCGCGGCTTCTCCGTACGCGGCGTGTGCTTGTCGCCTGCCTGCGTTTCTGCCATTAGGAATCCTCACCTCCGGGTCCGGCGGCCAGACCCAACTCACGTTCGCGCAGCACGGTGTACACCCGTGCGATCTCCTGCCGGACCACGCGCAGCCGGCGGTTGTTGGCAAGCTGGCCGGTCGCCATCTGGAAGCGCAGGTTGAACAGCTCTTCCTTGGACTCGCGGAGCTTGTCGGTCAATTCGTCGTCGGTGAGCTCACGGAGCTCTCCCGTCGAAACTCCTACTGCCATCAGAAGGTCTCCTCTCTGGTGACGATGCGAGCCTTGATCGGCAGCTTGTGGATGGCTCGAGTGAGTGCAGCTCGCGCGACCTGTTCGTCGGGGTAGCTCAGCTCGAACAGCACCCGGCCGGGCTTGACGTTGGCCACCCACCACTCCGGCGAGCCCTTACCCGAACCCATCCGGGTCTCGGCGGGCTTCTTGGTCAGCGGACGGTCCGGGAAGATGTTGATCCACACCTTGCCGCCACGCTTGATGTGCCGGTTGATGGCGATACGAGCGGACTCGATCTGCCGGTTGGTGATGTAGGCGTGCTCCAGAGCCTGGATGCCGTAGTCACCGAAGCTCACCGTGGTGCCGCCGCTGGCGATGCCGCGCTGCCTCGGGTGGTGCTGCTTGCGGTGCTTGACCTTGCGGGGAATCAACATGACTAGCTCTCCGTGTTCTCCGGCGCGGATGCGCCGGCAGCGGCCTCGGTGCCAACGGTGGCCTCGGCGACAGCGGGTGCTTCTGCTGGGCTTTCCGTGGCAGCTCTACCGGCGTCGGTGCTCGTCGCCGTGGTGCCCGACGCGCCGCTGCGGCGCGGACGGGTGCCCGACGGACGCTCGCGGCGGGGCCGATCGGCACCGGCCGGAGCCGCGGCGGTCAGCTCACGCTTGCCACCCACGATGTCGCCCTTGTAGATCCACACCTTCACACCGATCCGGCCGAAGGTGGTCTTGGCCTCGTACAGCCCGTAATCGATGTCGGCGCGCAGCGTGTGCAGCGGCACCCGACCTTCGCGGTAGAACTCCGAGCGGCTCATCTCGGCACCGCCGAGGCGGCCCGAGCACTGCACCCGGATGCCCTTGACGTTGGGCTGGCGCATCGCCGACTGGATCGCCTTGCGCATCGCGCGGCGGAACGCCACGCGGTTGCTCAGCTGCTCGGCCACACCCTGGGCGACCAGCTGGGCCACCGACTCGGGGTTCTTGACCTCGAGGATGTTGAGCTGGACCTGCTTCCTGGTCAGCTTCTCCAGGTCGGCGCGGATGCGGTCGGCCTCGGTGCCGCGACGGCCGATCACGATGCCCGGCCGCGCGGTGTGGATGTCCACCCGGACGCGGTCGCGCGTGCGCTCGATCTCGACGTCGGCGATGCCGGCGCGCTCGAGGCCCGTGGCCAGCAGCTTGCGGATCGCCACATCTTCCTTGATGTAGTCGGCGTACTGCTTGTCGGCGAACCACCGCGACTTCCACTCGGTGGTGATGCCGAGCCGGAAGCCGTGCGGATTGATCTTCTGGCCCACTACTCCGAGCCTCCCTTCGATGTAGCGGCCTTGCTGGCCTGGGCGCGACGCGCGCGTGCAGCGCTGGCCGAGGCACCCTGCTTGCCCGTGTTCCTGGGCGGCCGGCTCTCGACGATCACAGTGATGTGGCTGGTGCGCTTACGGATCCGGTAGGCACGACCCTGCGCGCGGGGCCGGATCCGCTTGGCGGTCGGACCCTCGTCGGCGTAGATCGCGGCGACGACGAGCGTCGACGGGTCCAGGCCGTCGTTGTTCTGCGCGTTGGCTGCGGCGCTGGCGATCACCTTGGCGACCGGCTCGCTGGCGGCCTGCGGCGCCCAGCGCAGGATGTCGAGTGCTTCCTCGACGCCCTTGCCCCGGACCAGGTCGATGACGCGCCGGGCCTTGCTGGCCGAGACACGCACGAAGCGCGCCTTCGCGGTCGCGGACGGGTATTCAATCGCTGTAGTCATTACCGCCTCTTGGACTTCCGGTCGTCCTTGATGTGACCCTTGAAGGTGCGGGTGGGCGCGAACTCGCCCAGCTTGTGGCCGACCATCGACTCGGTGACGAACACCGGCACATGCTTGCGACCGTCGTGGACGGCGAACGTGTGGCCGATGAAGTCCGGGATGATGGTGGACCGGCGCGACCAGGTCTTGATGACCTGCTTGGTGTTCTTCTCGTTCTGCACGTCGACCTTCTTGAGCAGATGGTCGTCGACGAACGGGCCCTTCTTGAGGCTGCGTGGCATCGCTTTACTCCCTAGCGCTTCTTGCCGGTGCGCCGGCGACGGACGATGAGCTTGTCGCTCGCCTTGTTCGGCTTGCGAGTGCGGCCCTCGGGCTTGCCCCACGGGCTCACCGGATGGCGACCGCCGGAGGTCTTGCCCTCACCACCGCCGTGCGGGTGGTCGACCGGGTTCATCACGACACCACGGACGGTGGGGCGCTTGCCCTTCCACCGCATGCGGCCGGCCTTGCCCCAGTTGATGTTGGCCTGCTCGGCGTTGCCGACCTCGCCGACCGTGGCGCGGCAGCGCACGTCGACGCGGCGGATCTCACCGCTGGGCATACGCAGGGAGGCGTAGGTGCCCTCCTTGCCCAGCAGCTGGATGCTGACGCCGGCCGAGCGGGCCAGTTTGGCGCCGCCGCCGGGCCGCAGCTCCACGGCGTGGATCACGGTGCCTGCGGGGATGTTGCGCAGCGGCAGGTTGTTGCCCGGCTTGATGTCGGCGTTGGCGCCCGACTCGATCACCGCACCCTGCTTGAGACCCTGCGGCGCGATGATGTAGCGCTTCTCGCCGTCCAGGTAGTGCAGCAGCGCGATGTTCGCCGTGCGGTTCGGGTCGTACTCGATGTGCGCGACCTTGGCGTCGACGCCGTCCTTGTCGTGGCGACGGAAGTCGATCACCCGGTAGGCGCGCTTGTGGCCGCCGCCCTTGTGCCGAGTGGTGATGCGGCCGTGGGCGTTACGGCCACCCTTGCCGTGCAGCGGACGGACCAGCGACTTCTCCGGATGGTCGCGAGTGATCTCGGCGAAGTCGGAGACGCTGGCACCGCGGCGACCGGGGGTCGTCGGCTTGTACTTGCGAATTGCCATGATTGTCTAGTTCTCCCTGGTCTATCTGCTCTTCGCGCGAGCGCTCATCGCCCGGCTCACGCTGGCGCTCCGAACAGGTCGATGGGCTTGCTTCCCGCAGCCAGCGTCACGATGGCGCGCTTGGTGTCCTTGCGCTTGCCGTAGCCGGTGCGGGTGCGCTTGCGCTTGCCCTGCCGGTTGGCCGTGTTCACCGACGCGACCTTGACCTTGAAGATCTTCTCGACGGCGATCTTGATCTGCGTCTTGTTCGAGTCCGGGTGCACGACGAACGTGTACACGTTGTCCTCGATGAGCCCGTAGGACTTCTCCGAGATCACCGGGGACAAGATGATGTCGCGGGGATCGGTCACGGTAGCCATCAGGCCGACACCTCACTCTTCTCGGTCTTCTGCGCGCCGGCGATGTAGGCGTTGAGCGCCTCGACGCTGAACACCACGTCGTCGGCCTTGAGCACGTCGTAGGTGTTCAACTGGTCCGGCGAGATCACATGCACGCCAGGCAGATTGCGCACGCTCAGCGCGCTGGTCTGGTCGGCGCGGCCGATGACCACCAGCACCTGCTTGCGATCGGTCAGCGTGGCCAGGAACGACTTGGCGCTCTTGGTCGACGGCGTCTGGCCCTCGACCAGCTCGGTGACCGCGTGGATGCGCTCGTTGCGCGCCCGGTCCGACAGCGCACTGCGCAGCGCGGCGGCGATCATCTTCTTCGGCGTGCGCTGGCTGTAGTCGCGGGGCTGCGGGCCGTGCACGACGCCACCGCCGGTGAACTGCGGCGCACGCGTCGAGCCCTGACGGGCGCGGCCGGTGCCCTTCTGCCGGTACGGCTTCTTGCCGCCGCCGGAGACCTCGCCGCGGGTCTTGGTCGCGTGCGTGCCCTGGCGCTTGGCCGCGAGCTGCGCGGTAACCACCTGGTGCATCAGCGCGATGTTGGGCTCGACATCGAACAGCTCGGCGGGCAGCTCGACCGAGCCGTCCTTCTTGCCTGCCGGTGTCAGCACATCAATTTTCACAGTCATGCCTTCTCGCCTCGCTTGATTGCGCTGCGGACAACCACGAGTCCACCGTTGCGCCCGGGGACGGCGCCCTTGATCAACAGCACGCCGTTCTCGGCGTCGACCTTGTGCACCTTCAGGTTCTGCGTGGTGACGCGGTCGCTACCCATCCGGCCCGACATGCGCGTGCCCTTGAACACGCGGCCCGGGGTGGCGCAGCCACCGATCGAGCCCGGCCGACGGTGCACGGCCTGTGCACCGTGGCTGGCGCCCTGGCCCTTGAAGCCGTGGCGCTTCATGGTTCCCGCGAAACCCTTGCCCTTGCTGGTGCCGGTCACGTCGACGTAGGCGCCGTCGGCGAAGATCTCGGCGGTCAGTTCCTGACCCACCTCGTACTCCGCGGCAGCGGTCTCGTCGTCGAGCCGCAGCTCGGCGAGGTGCCGGCGCGGGTTGATGCCGGCGGCGGCGAACTGGCCCGTCACCGGCTTGGTGACCTTGCGGGGGCTGATCTCGCCGTAGGCGAGCTGCACGGCGCTGTAGCCGTCGCGCTCCTGGGTGCGGATGCGCGTCACGACGTTGGGCCCGGCCTTGACGACCGTCACCGGCACGACCTTGTTGTTCTCGTCGAACACCTGCGTCATGCCCAGCTTGGTGCCCAGAATGCCTTTTCTAGCCATGGTTTCTGGAATCTCCTACTGGATGTTGACGTCGACGCTGGCAGGCAGATCGATGCGCATCAGGGCGTCAACGGTCTTCGGCGTCGGGTCGAGAATGTCGATCAGCCGCTTGTGGGTACGCATCTCGAAGTGCTCCCGCGAGTCCTTGTACTTGTGCGGGGAGCGGATGACGCAGTACACGTTCTTCTCGGTCGGCAGCGGCACCGGGCCGACCACACTCGCGCCCGTCCGGGTGACCGTCTCGACGATCTTGCGCGCAGAGGCGTCGATCGCCTCATGGTCGTAGGCCTTGAGCCTGATGCGGATCTTTTGTCCCGCCACGCTTCTCCTACCTCACTACTAACGGGCCCTCGAAGGGCCTGGCTGTGCCGCCGCTGTTTACCTGTCTGTGGTTCACCGGCCCCCGCGGTCGGGTGTGTCGCCCGAAATCGAGGTGGGGACCGGATGCGCCCCGCGAGGGGCGCCAGTCGCATGCCCGACCAGGCGAACCCGGCTCAAGGCAACCCGAACAGTATGCCTCAGATCCCGGCGTGCTCCAAATCCCTGGTCGGAGGCGCTCGGGTGCGGCTTCCCGTCGGGTCGGACGGCATCACCCGTCCCACCTCTTCACCTTTTGGCGGGGTTCACTCGCACTCTTCCTGCACACCGTGCAGAGGTGAGGTCACCGGGATGGGTGGGGCTCCCGGCTAGCGTAGCCCGGCCCAGAACGCGCACTGATGTTCGTCACCGAAGGAGTCGATCATCCGGCTGCCGTCGGGCTGCAGGGACATCACCCGGTTGCCGTCGCCGAACGCGTCCCACTGCGGCCGGCCGTCGGTGTTCGGCGACGCCGACTTCACGAACGACGACCAGTAGTCGATCATCTCGTCAGACAGTTTCTGCTGCGCCGGGTCCAGGGGCGGCGTTCCCCCGACGTCGAACAGGTACCGCAGTTCCAGGGAGTGGCTGGCCCCGACCGGGAACGGCAGGGTCCGCAGCGACTCGGGCGCCGGCGCGGCCCGGTCGTTGAACTCGTAGAAGTAGACGGGACTGCTGGTGATCGCCCGCGCCATCCGGTCCCCGATGCACGAGAACACGCCGTCGGTGACGGCAGCGGAGTAGGCGAGCGGGACGCTCGGATAGTCGGTCAGCGGATAGCGCTGGGCCACCGCCGCCGCGTTGCGGCCGAAGGCATCGGCCAGCAGCCGCGGGTAGTCCTGCGGGCCGTACCGGACCCCCTCGCGCACGTACTGCATACCGACGAACAGCGTGAACTCGTCGCGGGTGGTGCCCATCAGTACGGGCACCCGCTGCGCGTCGGCGCCGCCGATCGTGCCCATCGGGTCGCGGGGCAGCGCGGCCGTGCCGGTCACCGGACCGGTGAGCTCGTCGTCGCCGATGTTGTAGAACCACGCCGGATCGCGCAGCTTGTCGGCGGGCAACGCTCGCAGACAAGCGGCGGCCTCGACCGGGTCCGCGCAGCCGCGGCCCGCCGCGTACTCCACGGAGCGGTCCTGGGCGACCGGCAGTGCGGCCTGCGCCTGACACGGCCCGCTCTGGATGATCGCGGCGGAGAACAGCCCGCGGGAGCCGGGCGCGACGAGGTGGTCGCACACCGACATGCCGCCCGCGGACTCCCCCGCCACCGTCACACGGTCGGGATCGCCCCCGAACGCGGCGATGTTGTCGCGGACCCAGCGCAGCGCCGCCTGCTGGTCGGCCAGGCCGTAGTTGCCGACCTCACCGGGGGGCCCGAGTGCCGGATGGGCCAGAAAGCCCAGCGCGCCGAGGCGGTAGTTGATGGTGACGACGACGATGTCGCCGCGCGCCGCCAGCCTCCCGGCGTCGTAGATCTTGCCGCTGCCATTGACGAAGGCTCCGCCGTGGATCCACACCATCACCGGGCGTGGCTGCGCCGAGGCCGCCGGAGGCGTCCACACGTTGAGACTCAGGCAGTCCTCGTCGGTCTGGCGGCCGAGTTCGAGGTCCCCGCCGAGGCTCTGCATGCATCGCGGTCCGAACTTCGTCGCGTCGCGCACGCCCGCCCACGGTTCGGCCGGCTCCGGATCGGCGAACCTGAGCGGACCGACAGGCGGTGCGGCATAAGGAATTCCGGCGAAAAGCCGATGGTCCTCGGCGACGACGCCGCGCAGCGTTCCCGCGGCGGTCTGCGCCAGCGCCGGGTCGGCCGGTGGCGGCGGGGGCGACTCGCCGCGGCCGCCAGCGCATCCGGCGATCAGCGCGACGGCCACCAGGACGCACAGCGCCCGCAGGAGAACCGTTGCGGGCGTCACGGGATCCGAGCTTAGCCGTGTCGCCGAAGTGCTTCCGCTACGTGGCGCCCGTCACATAAGATGCCTGCAGTTGACACGCGTCAAGTACCCCCCGAGGAGAGCTTCATGACCCCACGCACGATGGACGACGCCGCCAAAGCCCTGGCCGACCCCACGGCATACGCCGACGACGCCCGGTTGCACGCAGCGCTCACCCATCTGCGGGCCAACGAGCCCGTCGCGTGGGTGGACAACCCGCCCTACCGTCCGTTCTGGGCGATCACCAAGCACGCCGACATCATGGCCATCGAACGCGCCAACGACCTGTTCCTGTCCGAGCCGCGCCCGCTGCTGTCGACCGCTGCCGCCGACGACTACATGGCCGCCCAGATGGAGGCCGGCATGGGTATCCGCACGCTGATCCACATGGACGATCCACACCACCGCAAAGTGCGCGCGATCGGCGCCGACTGGTTCCGGCCCAAGGCCATGCGCGACCTCAAGGTGAGAGTCGACGAGCTGGCCAAGCGGTACGTGGACCGGATGCGCGACATCGGGCCCGAATGCGACTTCGTCACCGACATCGCGGTCAATTTTCCGCTCTACGTGATTCTTTCGCTGCTCGGCCTGCCGGAGGAGGACTTCGGCCGGATGCACTCGCTGACCCAGGAGATGTTCGGTGGCGACGACGACGAGTACCAGCGCGGCGTCAGCCCGGAGGACCAGATGGCGGTGCTGCTGGACTTTTTCGCCTACTTCTCCACGCTGACCGCGTCGCGCCGCGAGAACCCGACCGACGACCTGGCCTCGGCGATCGCCAACGGCAAGATCGACGGCGAGCCGATGTCGGACATCGACACCGCGTCGTACTACGTGATCGTCGCCAGCGCCGGCCACGACACCACCAAGGACGCGATCTCCGGCGGTCTGCTCGCCCTGATCGAGAACCAGGACGAGCTGGCCCGGCTGCGGGACAACCTCGACCTGATGCCGACCGCGGTCGAGGAGATGATCCGCTGGACGACCCCGGTCAAGGAGTTCATGCGCACCGCGGCCGAGGACACCACGGTGCGCGGGGTGCCCATCGCCAAGGGCGAGTCCGTGTACCTGGCGTATGTGTCGGGCAACCGCGACGAGGAGATCTTCGACGAACCATTCCGATTCGACATCGCCCGCGACCCCAACCGGCACGTGTCCTTCGGCTACGGCGTGCACTTCTGCCTCGGCGCGGCCCTGGCCCGGATGGAGATGAACAGCATCTTCACCGAGTTGGTTCCGCGGCTCGAGTCGATCGAACTGGCCGGCGAGCCCGA
The DNA here is from genome assembly GCF_010729305.1 of Mycolicibacterium psychrotolerans. Lineage (NCBI taxonomy): Bacteria > Bacillati > Actinomycetota > Actinomycetes > Mycobacteriales > Mycobacteriaceae > Mycobacterium > Mycolicibacterium psychrotolerans. The sequence goes on from NZ_AP022574.1 coordinate 5,540,275, forward strand.
ACTGGCCGCCACGACGTTCGTCGGCGGACTCAAGCACCTGCCGGTCCGCTATTCGCTGCGCTGACCGCGAGGAAGCCGTCGACCGCGGCGACCGCGACGGTGCGGTAGTCGAAGTCGATCAGCGTGCTGAGTCTGCCGAAGGCGAGCGGGCCGATCAGCAGAGCGAACGCGGTGGGCCGGTCCACCGGCCCGAGCTGCTCGGCGGCCTCCGGGCTGTCGAAGACCGCGTCGAAGGGTGCCGAATACTGTTCGGCGATCCGCTCCCTCAGTGACCGGACCTGCGCGCCGCCCTGACCCGCCGACGGCACCGCGGCGATGTCGGGGCCGAGCGACAGCCAGGCCATCGCGGTCAGCGTCGTCGGGGCCTCGGCGATCGATGCGGCCCACTCGCCCACGACCGCGATGAGCCGCTCGCGAAGGGTGCCCGAATCCGGCGGCATCGGCGGCGGCGGGATCAGGCTCATGAATGCCGCTGCCACAAGATCATTCGCGCTCGGGAAGTGGCGGTAGAGCGTGGCGCGCGCGACGTTGGCCTGCCGGGTGACCGCGTCGATGGTCACCGCGCCGGGACCGCCGGCACGCAGCAGCGCCGTCGCCGCGTCGAGCAGACGGGCGCGGGACCGGGCCGGCCTCGGGTCGCCACTGGCGGCCGTCATGGTTTCCACCACCTTCACAGCGGGAACAACAAGACTATCGGTCTCTCAGCGAGACTGTTAGTCTCGAAAGTCTCCGGCGAGAGAGAGCCCATGGCCGACACCCTCACGCAGTCAGATCAGGATATCGACGCCGGGATCGCCCGCCTGTCCCCGCGCGCACGGCGTTGGCTGCTGGCCGTCGCGAGCATCGACGTACTGATGGTCATCTCGTCGATGGTCGCGCTCAACGCCGCCCTGCCCGACATCGCGGTCCAGACGTCGGCGACCCAGAGCCAACTCACCTGGATCGTGGACGGCTACACCCTGGCGCTGGCGTGCCTGCTGTTGCCCGCCGGCGCCCTCGGCGACCGCTACGGACGGCGCGGGGCGCTGCTGCTGGGGCTGGTGATCTTCGCGCTGGCCTCGGCGGCCCCGATCCTGTTCGACAGTCCGACTCAGCTCATCGCCGCCCGCGCCGCGGCAGGCGCCGGCGCGGCGTTCATCATGCCTGCGACACTGTCGCTGCTCACCGCCGCGTTCCCGAAGGCCGAGCGCAACAAGGCCGTGGGCATCTGGGCCGGCGTCGCGGGGTCGGGTGCGATCTTCGGATTCCTCGGCACAGGTGTTCTGTTGCAGCATTTCTCGTGGCAGTCGATCTTCGTCGCGTTCGCCGCGGCGGCGCTGGCGATGTTCGCGCTCACCTGCACCATCGGCAGCTCGCGCGACCAGACCGCCACCCCGATCGATTGGCTGGGCGCCGCGCTGATCGGCACCGCGATCGCGGTGTTCGTGCTCGGCGTCGTCGAGGCGCCGGCCCGCGGCTGGACTGATCCGCTGGTAATCGACACCCTGGCCGGCGGCGTGGTGCTGGCCGGCTTGTTCACCGTGGTGCAGCAGCGGCGGCGCCATCCCCTGCTCGACGTACGGCTGTTCCGCAGGCCGGACTTCGCGACCGGCGCTGTCGGAATCACGGTCCTGTTCCTCGCGAACTTCGGGTTCTTCTTCATCGCGATGCAGTTCATGCAGCTCGTGTTGGGCTACACCGCGCTGCAGACCGCCTTCGCGCTCTCACCGCTGGCGGTCCCGGTGCTGATCCTCGGCGCCACCATGCACCTGTACCTGCCGAAGGTGGGTCTGCGGCTGTCGGTCACCGTCGGTCTGCTGCTGATCGCCGCCGGACTGTTCTGCATGCGCTTCGTCGAGGCGGACGCCACGTTCCTCGACCTGATGTGGCCGATGCTGATCATCGCCACTGGCATCGGATTGTCCACCGCACCAACGACTTCAGCGATCATGAACGCGGCGCCCGACGAGAAGCAGGGCGTCGCGTCGGCGGTCAACGACGCCACCCGAGAGGTGGGCGCCGCGCTCGGCATCGCGGTGGCCGGCTCGACCCTCGCCGCGTCCTACCGTGACTCCCTGACCCCGCAGCTGACCGGTTTCGGTGAGCAGATCCGCCACACCGCCACCGATTCGCTCGCCTCGGCGCTGGCGCTGGCCGAGCACCTGGGTCCACAGGGCGGGCCACTGGCCGACGTCGCCCGGTCGGCGTTCCTGCACGCCACCGATCAGGCGCTGCTGGTCCTGTCGATCCTGCTGGTCGTCGCAGCCGTCTTCGTCGCCGCGTGGGCGCCGGGCCGCGACGGCAGGCAGCTGTTCAGGCGATGAACTCCGCGGCACGGTGAGCGGCCATCACGATGGTCGCGTGCGGACCGCGACTGGGGATCGACGGCAGCACCGACCCGTCGACCACCCACAACCCCTCGACGCCCCGTACCCGGCACCGGGTGTCCACCACGGCGGCCGCGTCGGTGTCGCGACCCATCCGCGCGGTGCCGCACAGGTGCTGCGACGTCGCCCAGGACGGCTCCGCTTGCACTGTGTCGCCGGCGATTTCGAGGGCGACCGCGGTGCCGTCACGCAGCAGGCGGCCATCGGCGGGCGCGCTGTCGTACCGGTGCTCGATCACGGGGTCGCGGTCGGGATCGGCCGACGCGAGCGTGATCCGGCCCCGCGAGACCGGCCGCATCAGCGTCACGCCGAGGTGGGGCTGATCGGTCGGGTCGTCGCGACGGCCGGTGGTCATCGCGCCGAAGCCCGCCGTGTACGGCCGGATCTCCACCCCGTCGGCAGTGGTGAGCACCGCCTCCAGCGGCGGCACACCATGGGTGGCCGGCCAGCTGACGGGCAGCACCCACTCCGGGTGGTCGACCGTGTCGACCCCCACCGGCAGGTCGACCGCGACCGGCACCCCGGCGCCGCTCAGCACGGCGGCAGGCCCGATGCCCGACAGCATCAGCAGATGCGCCGAGCCGATGGCCCCGGCGCACAGCACCACCCGATCGGCACGCAGCGTGGCGGGTCCGCCCGGTCCGATGACGTCGGCCCCGACCGCGCGGCCGCCGTCGAACCGGATCCGGCCGACCCGGGTGTCGGTGAGCACCGTCAGGTTGCGCCGGTGCATCGCCGGTTCGAGGAACGCCCCGCCGGGGCCGACCCGCGTGCCGCGGTCGATGTTCAGCGGCACCGCTCCGACCCCCGGCGGCACCGGCCGCTGGAGGGTCGAACCGTTCAGGTCGTCGACCCACGCAAAGCCCGCATCCCGGGCCGAGCGGACGAAGGCCGCTGTGGAACCGTCGAATTCGGCGACGCGGCGCACCGTGATCGGTCCCGCCGTGCCGTGCGGCTCGCCGCCGAAGTCGAGGTCGCGCTCGATGGCCTTGAAGTGCGGCAGCACGTCGGCCCATGCCCACCCCGGCAGCCCCCATCCGTCGACGTCGGCGGGTAGCGCCCGGCAGAAGTACCCGCCGTTGATCGCGCCGGATCCGCCGACGACCGCGCCGCGCATGATCTGCACCGAGCGCCGCGGATGGTCGGTGAGGGTGGTGGTGTAGCGCCGCGCGACCGCGCTCGCCTCCCCCAGCGGCAGCCGCAGGCCGTCGGTGATCTGATCTCCGACCCGCGGATCGGTGGGGGCGGGCCCCGATTCGACGACGACGACGTGGCAGCGCTCGTCGGCGGAGAGCCGCTCCGCCAGGACGGATCCGGCGCTGCCCGCGCCGATGATCAGGACGTCAGCCAACGGGCCTCAGGTTCGGATCTGCGGCTTGAGCGCCCCGGCGTGGCGTTCCCGCACCACCCCGGTCCAGAGTCCGAGACCGTAGGCGATGTCGTCGAGTCGCTTGAGCAACAGGTAGGTGAACACCCCGACACGCTTCGTGTCGTCGTCGGCGCTGCCATGGCTGCGGGTGGCCCAGTCGAACACCCCGTCGAGCACCGCGGCCACCAACACCACCTGGCGACACCGCCGAGAGAGGACCGCCGCGACAAGGGCCACCGGCCAGTAGTGCCGGCAGATCGCCGACGCCAGTTGCAGCGCCGCCGACCACAGACCCTGTGCGGCGACCACGGCCACCTCCAGGGGTTCGGTCTGCACGCTCGACAGCGACTTGGCGATTCGCCGGCCGGTGATCGCGGCCACCGCCGCCGACGCCACGTATCCGAAACAAGAGCCGAGCGCAACCAGCATCCAGACCACCAGCGTCCAGCCCGAGATCACCAGCGGGGCGGTCTTGCCGGGATGGCGGATGGACAGCGGTGCTGCCGATCCGCCGTAGAAAGACTTGCGCGCGAACCACTTTCGTAGCTCGGTGCGGTGGTCATGGGCAACCATCGCGATCGGCTCGTAGCGCAGCCGCGCGCCTGCCTCGTTGAGCCGCCAGCACAGATCGACATCCTCGCCGGAGGTCAGGGTCTCGTCGAAGCCGCCCAACTCGATCAGCACCCTGCGCCGGCAGATGATCGCGGCACTGGGCACGTAGGAGACGGTGCCGAACGGCACCACCGGCGCCTCCCGCAGCCCGAGGTCCAGCGACGAGCGGACGGCCTCGTACCGGGCCACGACGCTGTCGGACGGATGCAGCGCGACGATTCGCGGCGCGACGAGCGCGACGGCCGGGTCGCAGAAATGTCCGAGCAGCGCCTCGAGCCAGCCTCGGCGCGGCACCACGTCGGAGTCGAGGAACGCCACGAAGTCGGTGTTGCAGGCCGCCAGCCCGGCGTTGCGGGCGGCGGCCGGGCCCTTGCTGCGGTCCAGGCGCAGAATCCGGAGGTCGCAGTGCACGCCGTCGAAGTCGGTGTCGCTGACCGGTGTCGCGGAGCCGTCGTCGACGATCACCACCTGCAGCCCGCGCAGCGCAGTGAGCAGCCGGGTCAGGCCAGTGGGGTTGTCCCGCACCGGGATCACGACCGTCACGTCACGATGCGACGGTCCGGTCAACGGCCGGGGATGGGCCACGGTGGCATCGAGAAGAGTGCGGGCCAATTGGGCGCTGACCGCGTCGTGCACTTCGAGCCTGCCGCCGGTGAGCATCGTTTGCGCGGCGGGCGCCAGCCGCAGCAGTCTGGTCGGCGAGCCGCCGAGCAGCGCGGCGCCCTCCCCGAGGACGCGCACGCGTCGATCCACCTGGACGGCGAAGCCGTCCGGCAGGCGAGGCCCGTTCACGTCAACAGCCCCTCGCGGTCGGGTGCCCACCGAGTGACGCGGCCCATGCACGCGTCGAGCATCTCAGCAAAGATCCTGCCCCCTTCTTCCGCCGTCGCCGTCGTGGGGTCCCCCAGGATCCCCAGCGAACTGACGGCGGCGACTCCCCCGCGGCGCAATTGTGGCATCAACTCCGTCAACGGCGAAAGGTTACCGGCCACCAAAAGGTCATCGCGCACGACGTGCGGCGAAATATGTAGCAATACAGATGTTTCAGTATGGCCGGCGTGCGCGTCGGCCTGCGCAGCTACGCAGGAGCACCAGCCCGCGTCGCGCCCCTCGTAGCGCAGCAGGGTGACCGCCCGGCGCAGCGCCTCCACGTTGCCGCCGTGGCCGTTGACGAACACCAGCCGCGATGCCCACCGGCACGCCGATCGCCCGAACTCGACGAGCAGTTCCGCCAGTGCCGGTGTGCCAATAGAAACGGTCCCGGCGAATCCCTCGTGCTCACCGCTGGCGCCGTAACCGATTGCCGGAGCAACCATCCACGGGTCGGGCGTCCGCTCTCGCAGGAGCGCCACGAGTGCGTCGGCGACGGCGGTCGCGATGCGAGTGTCGGTGTCCAGCGGCAGATGAGGTCCGTGCTGCTCGGTGGAACCGACCGGGACGACCAGCGCGGGCGACGAATTCTGCAGCTGCCTCGACGTTGAGTTCCCGAGCTCGCGGGGAAAAGCCACGCGAGCATGGTAGGCCGAATTCACCTGGTGTGCGCCAGTTGTTGGTGCATGCGTGGCCGTTGATTTCCCGCAGTTCGTCACATGGGCGGACAGCGGTTTCACGTCCGCCCCCTCCGCCCCGCGCGTACCAGGCCCGAGGAAGCGGCGCTCACGCCCCCAGGATGCGGGTGAAACCGTCGGGAATCAGGACATCGTCGCGGGTCAGATCGTGAATCGAGGACTTGCCCAGTGCCATCAGCGCCGAATCGACGCCACCGCGCATGATGTCCAGGACGTTCTCCACACCGGCCTGACCGTTGGCGGCCAGACCCCACAGATAGGCCCGGCCGATCATCACCGCACGGGCACCCAGAGCAACCGCCTTGACGACGTCGCTGCCCCGCCTGATGCCGCCGTCCAGCAAAACCTCGACCTGGTCGCCCACCGCATCGGCGATGGCCGGCAGGCACCGGATCGCCGCCGGCGTCCCGTCCAGGTTGTTGCCACCGTGGTTGGACACCGTGATCGCCGAAACACCCGCATCGACAGCACGTTTCGCGTCGTCGACGCGCACCATGCCCTTGAGCAGGAACGGGCCACCCCACTGTTCGCGCAGCCACGCGACGTCTTCCCACGTCGGCGGAGGGGTGCCCATCCACTGGCCGTAGGCCTCGAAGAACGTCGGGCCGGTCTCACCGCGCCGCCCCTGGTTGGGAACCCGCAGGTCGGGCGGGCGCAGGTGCTTGGCGAAGCTGAAGAACCACCGCGGCTTGGTGATGACCTCCGGAGACATCCGGATCATGGTCTTGAGGTCCATCTGCTCGGGGATCTTCGGGCTGCCCCAGTCGCGACCGTGCGAGAAGCTCCAGTCGGTGGTCAAGATCAGGCCCTTGGCCCCGGCCGCCCGGGCTCGTTCCATCCGCGCCAGGATGTCGTCGCGGCTGCCGAGCCAGTAGATCTGGAAGAAGATCTTGTCGTTGACCGCGGTGACCTCTTCGATGGGCTTGCTCGCGAACGAGGACAGCCCCATCGCGGTACCCCGGGCCGCGGCGGCGCGCGCGACGGCCACCTCGCCATCGGGGTCGACGGCCTGCACGCCGGTGGGCGAGATGATGACCGGCAGCGAAATGCCCTGACCCAGAACCGTTGTCCCCATGTCACGCTTCTCGGTGGCGCCGATGACGTGCGGCGCGAAGCCGAGTTCGGCGAACGACTCGACGTTGTCGGAAACCGTCACGCCCTTCTCGCTCGCCGAGATCAGGGAGGAGTAGGCCGATTTCGGCAGCCGCTTCTTCGCCCGCTGCTGGGCGATGGCGACGGTCTCGAACCAGGTATCACGTGCCATGGGACTACACAGGACTTTCGTTGCAGAATTTCTTGGGAGGGGCGCTCAGCAGGGTGAGCGGGATCGGGCCCTTGGGAGTGCGGCCGCCGCTACGCGAGTGGTCGACGCTGGGCTTGGGCTTGTCCCGGTCCAGGGCCAGCGCGGGTTCGCCGTACCCCTGGACGCACTCGGGATCAGGACCGTCCAGCGGCAGACCGGTGAAGAACTTCGCAGCCATGCACCCGCCGCGGCACGCGTCGTAGTGTCCGCAGCTACCGCACGCCCCGGCCGACTGCGGCTCGCGCAGCTCACGGAAGAGCTCGGAGTTCTGCCAGACGCTCTGAAAACCGTTGTCGGTGACGATGTTTCCAGCCAGGAACGTGTCGTGGATGGCGAACGGGCAGGCGTAGACGTCGCCGACGGGGTCGATCAGGCAGACCACCCGACCGGCTCCGCACAGGTTGAGCCCGGCCAGCGCGCCGGGTTCGCCCAGCCCCGACAGGTGGAAGAACGAGTCGCCGGTGAGCACCCGTTCGCCGTGGGCGACCAGCCAGTCGTAGAGCTGCACCTGCTGGGCCGGTGTGGGGTGCAGTTCGTCCCAGACGTCGGCGCCGCGGCCCGAGGGACGCAGCCGGGTGATGCGCAGCGTCGCGCCGTAGGCGTCGGCCAGCGCCTTGAAGTCGTCGAGTTGGTCGACGTTGTGGCGCGTCACGACCACCGAGATCTTGGCGTCGGTGAAGCCGGCCGCGCGCAGGTTGTCCAGCGCACGCGTCGCCATCGCGAACGAACCGGGACCACGCACCGCGTCGTTGACCTCCGCGGTGGCGCCGTCCAGCGAGATCTGCACGTCGACGTAGTCGCTGGCCGCCAGCTTGGCCGCGACCTCTTCGGTGATGCGCACGCCGTTGGTGGAGAACTTGACCCCGACATGGTGGGCCGTCGCATAGTCGACGAGCTCCCAGAAATCCGACCGCACGGTGGGCTCGCCGCCGCCGATGTTCACATAGAACACCTGCATGCGTTCCAGCTCGTCGATGATGTCCATGCACTGCCGCGTGGTCAGCTCGCGCGGATCGCGCTTGCCCGATGAGGACAGACAGTGCACGCAGGACAGGTTGCAGGCGTAGGTCAGCTCCCACGTCAGGCAGATCGGCGCGTCCAGGCCGCGTTCGAACTGGTCGACCAGGCGGGGCACGGGTGCGGTGACGGTCATCGGTCCTCTCCTGCGATCAACATGTTCGACGCGACCAGCACGCTCATCGCGTGCAGGTAGGGCGACAGCTGGGAGTCCTCGACTCCTGCTGCGCGACAAGCGGATCGAACGTCGGGGTGATCACCCAGCGAGTTGATCACCTCGACGATCGTCCGGTTCTTCAGGAACGACAGCTTGCGGGTCCCGAAGTGGTAGAGCAGCGCGCCGAACGGCTCGGGCCGGACGGCAACCTGCGGATGCAGCCGCCAGCGCTGGTCCGGATCGAAGGTCGGCGCGGTCATGCTCAGTAGACCCCGCACATCCCGTCGATGGAGACCTCTTCGACCAGGCTCTCGGTGACGAGCTCGTCGTTCTCGGTGTGCTGACTCGGCTCCATGGCACTCGCCTCTCTGTTGGGTGATCCCCGGCGGGGGTCTCGACATTTGTGACGCAGATCGCAACAATAAGGCACCGGGTGCCTAAATGGAAGGGGGATGCCGATGCAACCCGCCAGGGCACGGGTGGGCCGCCGCCGGTCCACGAGCTGGGAGCACATCAGCGCCGTCGCGATCGATCTGTTCTCCGAGCGCGGCTTCGACGATGTCAGCGTCGACGACGTCGCGGCGGCGGCGGGCATCGCCCGCCGCACCCTGTTCCGCTACTACCCCTCGAAGAACGCCCTGCCGTGGGGTGACTTCGACGCGCATCTCGGTCTGATGCAGGGACTGTTGGCCGCCACCGATCCGGACGCGCCGGTGCACGAGGCGCTGCGTTCCGCGCTGCTGGCCTTCAACGATTTCGACGACGCCGACCGGCACCGCCAGCGCATGCGGCTGATTCTGGAAACGGAAGCACTGCAGGCGTATTCGATGACGATGTACGCCGGGTGGCGGGCGGTGGTGGCCTCGTTCGTGGCGGCGCGACTGGGCATCTCCCCTGCCGATCTCCTCCCCCAGACCGCGGCCTGGACGATGCTCGCGGTGGCGCTGGCCGCCTACGAGCAGTGGCTGGCCGACGAGTCGGTGTCCCTGGCCGCCGCGCTGGGGGATGCGTTCGATCTGCTGGCCGGCGGGCTGGCCGGGCTGGAAACTCGGGTGTCGGAATCTGCCCGTCCACCGCGACGATGAAGGTGTGAGCGCCGAAACCGAGGCCGACCGGGCTCCACGGACGCTGCTCGCGCTGTACGACGAGGCTCTACCCGCCGTCTACGGGTACTTCGTCAGGCGCTGCGGTGACCGCGGAACGGCGGAAGACCCGCCCGACGAGTGGGACGCCGAACTGGACCGCATCGTCGCCGAACAGGTGCTGGCTCGGCTGAACGAGCAGCACCGCACCGTGCTGGCGCTGCGCTACATGGACGACTGCTCGGTCGGTGAGTGCGCCGAGTTGATCGGCCGCACGGTGCACGCCACCGAAGCGCTGCTGGTTCGCACGCGGCGCGCGTTCCGAGAGCAGTACCCCCACCGGGAAGGAGGAAGGCCGTGAGCGAATTCCACGATCCGTTGGACGTGCTGCGCGGCGGCGATCTTCCCGTCGCGCCCGATCCGGCGTTCGCCGCCCGACTGCGGTCGCGGCTGGAGGCTGCCGCGGACCTGTTCGAACGTCAACCGGAGCGAACCCGAGGAGTGAGCATGAGCGGCACCGACACCGTCCTGGCGGAACTGGCCGCCCCGTCGCCCCCCAGGGCCGCCGCGATCCCGTATCTCGCGGTCGCCGACGCCCGCCGGGCCCTCTCCTGGTACGCGGACGCCTTCGGCGCCGCCGCCGTCGGCGATCCGTTCGTGATGGACGACGGCCGCGTCGGCCACGCTGAACTGGCGATCGCCGGCGGGGTGTTCTACCTCGCCGACGAGTATCCCGAGCTGGGCCTGAAAGCGCCTGCGAGGCAGCATGTCTCGGTCAGCCTGATGCTCACGGTGCCCGACGTGGACGCCGCGTTGCGACGCGCCCGCGACCTCGGCGCCGATGTGCAGCGGGAGCCCTACGACGCCCACGAGGCGCGTAACGCCACGATCGTCGACCCGTTCGGGCACCGGTGGATGCTCACCGGGCCTGTGGCCGGCGCGGTGGCGCCGATCCGGCACGGTGATGCCGCATACGTGGCGCTGTGGACGCCCGATGCGCAGCGGGCGGCCGCGTTCTACGGATACGTGCTGGGGTGGCAATACGAGCCGGCCACGGGTCGGGTGCGCAAGCCCGGGCTGCGCATCGGATTGTCCTCCACCCCAGGTGATTCCACGCTGTTCTGCTGCTATGCGGTCGACGATCTGGCGGCGGCACGGGCGGCGATCACCGACGGCGGCGGCACGATCGGCGACGTCGAGCAGTTCGACTTCGGCACGGTACTCACGGCCGCGGATTCGCAGGGCCGCCGGTTCGGTGTCGTCGTCGCCGCGCCGGGCGAACCCCGTCCGGCGCTCAACGGTTCGGGTCCGGGCGACCTGTCGTACATCACCTACGAAACACCCGAGTCGGCCGGCTTGCGGTCGTTCTACGGCCGCGTGCTGTCCTGGACGTTCGACGCCGGCCGGATTTCTGACGGCTGGGCTGTCCGGGACTCCCATCCCATGGCGGGTGCCGCAGGAGGCTGCGACGCACCGGTCACCGTGCCGATGTGGACCGTCACCGATATCGATGCCGCCGTCGCGCGGGTCGGGGAGGCGGGGGGTTCGATCATCGACGCGCCGTCGCAACAGGCGTACGGGAAGTCCGCGCTGTGCACCGACGATCAAGGCACCCGGTTCTATCTCGGCGAGGTCTGAGCGTCAGAACGGTGGATCGTCACGGCCGGGGGTGTGATCCGATGGCCCGGGATCCCGAGCTGCCCGGTTGGCGTCGTCGGCTGCTGCGCGGACTTGTTTGTTGTGTGCGCGTTCGGCTTTGATGCGCGCGGCATCGTCCGCGCTGCGCAGGCGTCGTCGGATGGGCATCTTGGCGATACGTTGAGGGTTGGGTGGGGGTATCGGTGGTGGGAGCGGCAGATCGGCGGTGGCGGCGGGGAAGGTCGGAAAGAACAGCGCGCAGCCGGGCCGGGTGGTGTAGGTGCGGCCGTCGGGTGCTGTGAAGGTGATCGTGCCGTCGGGTGATTGCACTTCTCGCCAGCCCTCGGCGAAGGTCTTGCCGAGATGGTGGGTGCGGCATTTGCAGTTCATGTTCGACGGGTGGGTCGGTCCGTAGGGCCAGGGCTCGCTGTGGTCGATGTCGCAGCGCTCGGCGGGGACGTCACAGCCCGGGAAGCGGCAGAACATATCGCGCAGCCGCACGAACTGGGCCAGCCGCGCCGACGGGCGGTAGTGCGGCTCGGGGTCGGGCCCGGGCAGCCACAGCGGGGCGACCTTCGCCCCGCCGCGGATCGCGTCGGCCAACGCCGCAGTGGGCATCACCGTGAGCCCGGGCAGCAGCGCCAGCCCAATGTCTTTCAATGGCGCCGGCTCGCAGTCGGTCGCGAGGTCGGTGTCGGCGGCGGGCTCGTCGACGGCATCGCTCTCAGCGGCGGCGGGCTCTGCGGCGGCGGGCTCGACGGTGCTGGCTGCAGCATTGGTCACGGCGGCGGACTTCTTAGCGTCTGCTCCTTTGGCCTCTGCGGCGGCGTGGGCTGAGGCGGCGTCGAGGGCGGTCTTATCGACGATGACGTGAACAACGATGTTCGACTGCGGGGCTGGGGTGTCGGCTTTCGGGCAGTCGGGGGAACCGCAGCGGCAGGGCAGGTGTGTGCGGCCGTTGAGCAACGCGCCCGCGGCCTCGGAACGGCGTTGCCCGATGCTGCGCGGGTCATTGGCGCAGACGCCGTCGATCATGGCCAGGATGCGCCGCTCGGCGGCGATGCCGTCGGCGGCCATCAACCGGCCCCACACCGAGGTGGTCTCCGCGCCGTCCTCGTGGGCACCGATGCAGAAGTCGCGCTCACGCAGCGCGATGGCGGTCAGCCGGACCGTGTCGGGGTCGTAGCGTTCGATGACGGCGTTGACCGCGGCGATCAGCTTGTCTTTCGACAGTGCGCCCCAGGATGCGGCGTGGTCGGCCAGTTCGCTATCGATGATCGCCAGGACCTGCTCGTCGTCGATCAGGTGGGTGCGCCAGGTCAGCTGCGAGATCACCCGGGCATCGATGCGGCCGGCACAGAACAGCGCCGCGACGCGGGGCAGCCGGTCGCGCAGGGCCATCGCGATGCGCATCTGCGCTGAGGCGCGGCGCTGTCCGATGCTCAGCGCGGCGCCGATATCGACGGAGGTGGCGGCCCACAGATCGAAGCTCCAGCGGGAGCGTTCGTCGTCGTCATCGACGGTGCGGTGGGTCAGCTCGGCGATCGCGGCGAGTCGCCGCGCACCGGCCTGGGCCTCTTCCACAGCGGCCTGTTCGATCGCGCCCAACAACGCCTCATCGGCAATTTGGGCGAACATACGTTCGAACATGATTCGATTCTGCCCGCTCCCGCCGACATACCGCCGCACCAATTCTCGGGGCTGTGGATGAAACCAGGATTGGGGATAACGGCAGCGCGACAACGACACTCGATCGCCGCGAACGCGCGCGAATGCTCGCCATCGACGGCGTGGTGCTGTACAGACACGCGCGCTCGCGCCAGACGAAACTCAGCCCAGCAGGTCGGTGATCGGCGCGCCTGCGGCGATCTTGGCCCGGACCTTCATGACCTTGCCGGGGAATCCGCCGCCGACCACGCCGACCACGACACCGTCGCGTTCGTAGTAGGCCAGGAACTTGCGGCCGTCGTCCTCGACGATGTGCACGGTATCGGTGGCCTCCGGTTCGCCCAGGGCCTGGATCTTGACGTCGTACTGATCGCTCCAGAAGTACGGCACCGAAACGGCCGCCGGGGCGTCCTGGCCCAGCATCGCCGGCACCAGCACCCGGGCCTGGTCCGCGACGTTGCTCCAATGTTCGACGCGGACTTGGCCTTTCACCTCGTCACGCCAGGACGCGCAGTCGCCGATGGCCCAGACGTGCGGTGCGCTGGTGCGGCCGGCGTCATCGCACACCACGCCGTTGTCCAGGGCGATCCCGCTGCCCTCGAGCCAGTCGGTGGCCGGGTGCGAGCCGATGCCGACCACCACGATGTCGGCGTCGATCTGTTCGCCGTCCGACAGCGTCACCGCGCGCACCCGGTCGTCTCCGCTCACCTCGGCCACGCCGACGCCACACCGGACGTCGACCCCCTCGGCGCGGTGCAGCCGGGTCACCAACTCCCCGATCTGCTCCCCCAGCACCGACGCGAGCGGCGCCGGTTGCGGTTCGACGAGCACCACGTCCACCCCCAGCGTGCGCAGGCTCGCGGCCACCTCGCAGCCGATGAAGCCGGCGCCGACCACGACGGCGCGGCGCGCGTCGGCAGCTTCTCGGCGCAGCGCCAGGCTCTCGCCGACATTGCGCAGCACGTGGATGCCCGGCAGGTCGGGGAACGACCGGATCCGCTTGGGCACCAAGCCCGTTGCGATCACCAGCTCGTCGTAGCCGAGCGTGCTGCCGTCGGCCAGCGTCACCGCCTTGGCGTCGATCTCGACCGACCGGGCGCCGTTGCCTAGCAGCAGCGTGATGTCCTTCTCGGCGTAGAACTCCGCGGGCTTCAGGCTGACGTCGTCGGTTTCGGCGCGCAGCACCTCCTTCGACAGCGGCGGGCGGTCGTAGGGCAGATGGTCCTCGTCGCTGACGATGGTGATCGGCCCGGAGTACTCCGCACGACGCAGTTGTTCGGCGGTGCGGGCAGCGGCCAGCCCGCCCCCGACGATCACGACTCCTGAAGTGCTCATCTGGGCTTTTTACACGATCACGGGAAACCGTTGTGCGCCACCCCACGGGTGGGTGCTCAGCCCTGCGCCCGCTCGATGATATTGGACAGCACCACGATGCTCTCACTGCGTTCGATGTCGGCACTCGAGCGGATCCGCTCCAGCGCCTCCTCGAGGTGGCGCATGTCCCTGGCAAGCACATGCAGCATCGCGTCGGCCGTCCCGGTCACCGTCGCGGCGCCGACCACCTCCGGAATGTCCTGCCAGGCGGCGCGCAACTGGTCGGGGGCGATCGTCCCGTGGCAGAACACCTGAACGTAGGCCTCGGTGGTCCACCCGAGCGCGTTGCGGTCGATCACCGTGGTGAAGTTGCGGATGACGCCGGTGTCGAGCATCCGGTCGACGCGACGCTTGACCGCGGGCGCCGACAGGTTGACCCGCTGCCCGATCTCGGCGAACGTGGCGCGCGCGTTCTCGGCGAGTTCGGCGAGGATCAACTCGTCCGTCGCGTCCAATCGATCCATGTCGTTCCTTCCGCGCAACAAATGAATGCCCAAAGAATTTTTACACAACAAACAGCGCATAGGTACGCAACAGCCGTCGATTGATTGCGCGAGCGGCGCGAAATATCGTTGATCCATGACGATGGACCTCGCCACCGCCACCTCCCCGGCCCAGGACACCCCGACCGCCCGCAGCCCCCGGCTCCGCCGCTACGTGATGACGAGACCGGAGTTCTTCTCCGTCGAGTACGTCATCAACCCGTGGATGGACACCTCGACCCCGGTCGACACGGGCCGCGCCCTGGCGCAATGGGAGACGCTGCGCCAGACCTACCTCGACCTCGGCCACACCGTCGATGTCGTCGCACCCGTCGCCGGTCTGCCCGACATGGTCTACGCCGCCAACGGCGGCATGGTGGTCAACGGCAAGGCCGTCGTCGCGCGTTTCGCCTACCAGGAGCGGGCCGCCGAGGCGCTCGCGTACGCCGCATGGATGGCCGACAACGACTTCGCCGCCACCGAGACCCGGCACGTCAACGAAGGCCAGGGCGATCTGCTGCTGGTCGGATCGATGATCCTGGCCGGCCACGGATTCCGCACGGACCGCCGCGCCCACCACGAGATCGCCGAGCACCTCGACATGCCGCTGGTCGGCCTGGAACTGGTCGATCCGCGGTTCTACCACCTCGACACCGCGCTCGCCGTCCTGGACGACACCACCGTCGCCTACTACCCGCCGGCCTTCACCGAGCACTCCCAGACCACGCTGCGCGAACTGTTTCCCGACGCCATCGAGGTGGCCAGTGCCGACGCCTACGTGCTCGGCCTCAACGCCGTCTCCGACGGCCTCAACGTCGTGCTGCCCGCCGCCGCCACCGGCTTCGCCGATCGGTTGCGCGACAGCGGATTCCGGCCGATAGGCGTCGACCTGTCCGAGCTGCTCAAAGGTGGCGGCTCGGTGAAATGCTGCACCCTGGAGGTACATTCATGACCGCGATGCACGCCACCACGCACACCGCCGACGCGATCGCCCTCGACGGCCGCTGCGTCGCGCACAACTACTCGCCCCTGCCCGTCGTCGCCGCGAGCGCACAGGGTGCCTGGATCACCGACGTCGAGGGCAAGCGCTACCTCGACTGCCTGGCCGCGTATTCGGCGGTCAACTTCGGCCACCGCCACCCCGAGATCATCGCGACCGCACACGCCCAGCTGGATCTGGTGACGCTGGTGAGCCGCGCGTTCCACTCCGACCGGCTGGCCCCGTTCTGCGCGGCGCTCGCGGAGCTGTGCGGCAAGGACATGGTGCTGCCGATGAACAGCGGCGCCGAGGCCGTCGAGAGCGGCATCAAGGTGGCGCGCAAGTGGGGTGTCGACGTCAAGGGCGTGCCCGCGGAAACCTCGAACATCGTGGTGGCGCAGAACAACTTCCACGGCCGTACCACGACGATCATCAGCTTCTCCGACGACGAGACCGCCCGGCGCGGATTCGGCCCGTACACACCGGGTTTCCGCTCGGTGCCGTTCGGCGACGCCGACGCGCTGGCCCGGGCGATCGACGAGAACACGGTCGCGGTCCTGCTCGAACCGATCCAGGGCGAGGCCGGCATCATCGTGCCTCCCGACGACTATCTGCCGCGGGTGCGGGCGCTGTGCACCGAGCGCAACGTGCTGATGATCGCCGACGAGATCCAGTCCGGCCTGGCCCGCACCGGCAGCACGTTCGCGTGCGACCACTGGAACGTCGTCCCCGACATGTACCTGCTGGGCAAGGCGCTGGGCGGCGGGGTGGTCCCGCTCTCGGCGGTGGTCGCCGACCGGGACGTGCTCGGTGTCCTGCATCCGGGCGAACACGGGTCGACGTTCGGGGGCAACCCGTTGGCGGCGGCGGTCGGCGCCACCGTGGTCGACATCCTGGCACGGGGTGAATTCCAGCGACGCGCAGTCGAACTCGGCGCGCGCCTGCACGCCCGGCTGCACGAGTTGGTCGGGCATGGCGTGCTCGAGGTGCGCGGCAAGGGCATGTGGGCCGGGGTGGACATCGATCCGGCGCACGGCACCGGCAAGCAGATCAGCCTGCGCCTGGCCGAGCGCGGGGTGCTGGTAAAGGACACCCACGGTTCCACGCTGCGCTTCGCCCCGCCGCTCGTCATCACCGCCGACGAGATCGACTGGGCTGTCGACCAACTCGCCGAGGTGCTGGCCCGCTAATACTTGGCGGTTCCGCGGTCGACGGCGATCTGCGAGCCGGAGATCGTCGCCGACCCGTCCCCCGCCAGCCAGGCGACCACGTCGGACACCTCCTCGGGCGTCATGAACTCCTTGAGCCCCTTCTTGCCCTCATGATTCACCGGGTGGTACGGCATCGGTGAAAAGCTGTGCAGGAACGCCGGATACTTGCCGAAGATCTCCATCATCGCCTCGGGCTGAACCATGGGCGTGTCGATCGAGTACGGGTGAATCGAGTTGACCCGGATCCCGAACTCGCCCGCCTCGATCGCCAACGCGTTGGTCAATGCCACCAGGCCGTGCTTGGACGCCGAGTAGTGCGCGTTGCCGGGCGTCGCCTTCGTTCCCGCCGACGAGCTGACGATGATGATCGACCCGCCGTTACCGGCCTCGATCATCGCGGGCACGGCCGCCTTGATCGTGCGCCAGGTGCCGTTGAGGTTGACGTCGATGACGGTGTCCCACTGCTCTTCGGACATCTCCCAGATCCGGCCCCAACTCAGGATGCCGGCGTTGGCCACCACGATGTCGAGCCGGCCGAACTGCTCCATGGCGTCGGCCACCAGCTGCTGCTGCGCGCCGAGATCCCGGATGTCGACCTCGCGGGCGATCACCTTGCGGCCCGCCTCCTCGACCAGCCGCGCGGTCTCGGCGAGATCGTCGGCCGTCGGCATCGGGTAGGTGACGGTGTCCGACACCGGCTTGCAGACGTCGATCGCGACGATGTCGGCGCCGTCGCCGGCCAACCGGACAGCGTGCGCACGGCCCTGCCCGCGCGCCGCTCCGGTCACCAGTGCGACGCGTCCTTCCAGGGGTGCATCAAGGGTCACCGGGTCAGGCTAACAGCAGAACTAGAACGCGTTCTAGATGTCTACAGGTCGGCGATGATCTGCTGGCGTTTGGTGGCGTACTCGGCGTCGGTGATGGAGCCGGTGGCCCGCAGCGTCTCGAGTTCCTGCAGGCGTTGCGCCGTCGTCGGCTCGGGCGACGGCATCGGCATCGGCGAAGCCCCGGCCGGCACCGGGGGTGGCGGCGCGTGCTGCGCACCTGCACGCCGGACGATGGTCTGCACCTGCGCGCGGGCGGCCGGATTGGAACGCAGGTCGATCATGCTGTCCATGCCGATGCCGTTGGCCTTGAGCACCTGCAGGATCTCCATCAGCGGCTCGGTCTGGCCGGTCAGATCGTAGGTGCGGTTGTCTTCGGCGACCGTGAAGGTCGCGGGCATCATGCCGCTCACCAGGGCGCTGCGCTCCCAGTCGATCTGGTAGTCGTTGGTGGCGGGGTCGACGAGGGCGACCAGCTTGCGGCTGGTGATCATCGGCAGCCGGCTCACCGACGCGACCACGGTGTCCTGGGTCGAGAACGGGGTGATGCCGGGGCCCGAGACCTGCAGGTCGATCTTGACCAGCGGCTGGTCGTTGATGCGGGTGTTGGTCTCCTGGATACCGACGACCTGCGCGAGCGCCAGCACGCCGGTGGCCTCCAGGGCCTGGGTCTTGGCGGCCTTCCTAGTCCCGGCGCTGGTGATCGCCAGCGCGATGAGGACGTCGACGGCCGTGATCAGCAGGCCCGTCCAGAACATCCACTTCATCAGCGGACTGGCGCCCGCCGCGAAGTAGATGACCAGGAAGATCGGACCGACGATGCCGCACAGCAGGACGAACAGCTGAACCCGGACATACCGCCAGAAAGTCGACACGGGTCAGATTATGACCCCGTCGCTCGGGATGTCGCTCAGGATCCGGCGGCCACCTGCATCGGATTGGCGTCCGGAATCGCCATGGGCCGGTTCTGCACCAGACGGAACAGCGGCGCCGTCCAGGCGTCCATGGCAGAAGCGTTGCGCGCGTAGCTGGTGTGCACCGCGACGGCGGCCGGGTTCATGTCGTCCTCGGCATCGGGATCGTAGTCGCACACGGCGTCCCCGAGATCGCAGACGCTGATCGTACGGCCGCCCATCGCGGGGGTCAGCAGAGCGGGTGCATGGGCGAGGATCGGCCAGTCCTGGGCGACGCCCTTGCCGCGGCCGGGCACCGCGGTCACCGAGCCGAGGTTCAGCGTCGGGTCCTGCGGCTGGCGGTCGCCGTCGGCGACCAGCAGGGCCGCGGCCAGGTTCGGGCTGGTCTCGAGCGCAGCCAGGTTGCGGTGCACCACCATCGCGCCCTGCGAGTAGCCGGCCAGCACCACCTGGGTGGTCGGGCACTGCGCGACGAACGCCGCGTACTGCGCGGCCAGCGCCGCGGCACCGGTGTCGACGCTGCTCATGAACCCGAGCCAGCCCATCGCGCCGCCGTCGGCGGGCACCGGAACCGCGGGATAGTCGACGGCCTCGGCGGTGATCGTGCGGCCGCTGCCCTGCACCAGCCCGGCGAAGTCACGGTAGGACTTGTTGACCACCCGGCCCATGCCGTCATCGGTGGCGATGTCGGCCGGGGTGCGCTCACCCGATCCGGCGGCACCCATCCAGTGCACATCCGGGCAGGCCGGTTGTGCGGACGCGGTTCCGGCCGACAGGCCGAACATGGCGGCGCCGCCCAGGAGGGCGGCGGCTGCGAAAGTCGAAATACGTGTACTCAACGAATGATCCTCTGGCCCACACCGTGACAAAGTGAAGGCGGCGGACCCCTCGACCGCCGCCGTACAGTACATCGTCGGCCGGGAGATCGGCGTTACACCTGCTCCGGACACAAAAGTGGCGCCCACCCCGGAGGGTGAGCGCCACTTTCGTTGGCGTGAACCTAGATCACTTAGATGATCACGTCGGCGGAGCCGACTACTTGATGATCTTGGTGACGCGGCCGGCGCCGACGGTACGGCCACCCTCGCGGATCGCGAAGCGCAGGCCCTCGTCCATGGCGACGGGCTGGATCAGCTTGACGGAGATGTCGGTGTTGTCACCGGGCATCACCATCTCGGTGCCCTCGGGGAGGGTCACCACGCCGGTCACGTCCGTGGTACGGAAGTAGAACTGCGGACGGTAGTTGTTGAAGAACGGCGTGTGGCGGCCGCCCTCGTCCTTGGACAGGATGTAGACCTGGCCCTCGAACTCGGTGTGCGGAGTGGTGGTGCCCGGCTTGATGACGACCTGGCCGCGCTCCACGTCCTCGCGCTTGATGCCGCGCAGCAGCAGACCGACGTTGTCGCCGGCCTGGCCCTGATCGAGCAGCTTGCGGAACATCTCGACACCGGTGACGGTGGTCTTGGTGGTGGTCGGGCGGATGCCGACGATCTCGACTTCCTCGTTCACGTTGACCACGCCGCGCTCCACACGACCGGTGACCACGGTGCCGCGGCCGGTGATCGTGAAGACGTCCTCAACGGGCATCAGGAACGGCTTGTCGGTCTCGCGCACCGGGTCCGGGATGGACTCGTCGACGGCCTCCATGAGCTCCTCGACGGACTTGACCCACTTCTCGTCGCCCTCGAGCGCCTTGAGCGCCGAGACGCGGACCACGGGGGCGTCCTCGTCGAAGTCCTGGGCGGCCAGCAGCTCGCGGACCTCCATCTCGACGAGCTCGATGAGCTCCTCGTCGTCCACCGCGTCGGCCTTGTTCAGCGCGACCAGGATGTAGGGCACGCCCACCTGGCGGGCCAGCAGCACGTGCTCGCGGGTCTGCGGCATCGGGCCGTCAGTGGCGGCGACCACCAGGATCGCGCCGTCCATCTGGGCGGCACCGGTGATCATGTTCTTGATGTAGTCAGCGTGACCGGGGGCGTCGACGTGTGCGTAGTGACGCTTGTCGGTCTGGTACTCCACGTGGGAGATGTTGATCGTGATACCGCGCTGACGCTCCTCGGGCGCATTGTCGATCTGGTCGAATGCGCGCGACTCGTTCAAATCGGGGAACTTGTCGTGCAGAACCTTGGTGATCGCTGCGGTCAGCGTGGTCTTGCCGTGGTCAACGTGACCGATGGTCCCGATGTTGACGTGCGGCTTCGTCCGCTCGAACTTCGCCTTCGCCACTGTGTTGTCCTCCTGGACTGTGTTGGTGCTTTCTGTAAAGCAGTTTCGATGTGTTCAGTTGTGTGGTCTTACCAGACCCGAAAGAACGCGGGCTTACTGACCGACCCAAATGGGGCCGTTCACTTCGTTCACTGGCCCGTCGCCTTCGCGATGATCTCCTTCGACACGTTCGCTGGAACCTCGGCGTACGAGTCGAACACCATGGAGTAGTTCGCCCGGCCCTGGGTCTTCGACCGGAGGTCGCCGACGTAGCCGAACATCTCCGACAGGGGCACATGCGCCTTGACGACGCGGGCACCGCTGCGCTCCTCCATGGCCTGGATCTGACCACGGCGGGAGTTCAGGTCGCCGATCACTTCACCCATGTAGTCCTCGGGTGTCGTGACCTCGACGGCCATGACCGGTTCCAGGATGACCGGCTGCGCCTGGGCGGCAGCCTTCTTCAGCGCCTGCGAGCCGGCCACCTTGAAGGCCATCTCCGACGAGTCCACCTCGTGGAAGGCGCCGTCGAGCAGCGTGACCTTCACATTGACCAACGGGTATCCGGCCAGCACGCCGTACTGCATGGCGTCCTGGGCTCCGGCGTCGACCGACGGGATGTACTCGCGCGGGATGCGACCGCCGGTGACCTTGTTCTCGAACTCATAGGTGGCGCCGTCTTCACCGACGAAGGGCTCGAGGGCGATGAGCACCTTCGCGAACTGGCCCGAGCCGCCCGTCTGCTTCTTGTGGGTGAACTCGACCTTGTCGACGGCGCGCTTGATGGTCTCCTTGTAGGCCACCTGCGGCTTGCCGACGTTGGCCTCGACCTTGAACTCGCGCTTCATGCGGTCGACGAGGATGTCGAGGTGCAGCTCGCCCATACCGCCGATGACGGTCTGGCCGGTCTCTTGATCCAGGTGCACCTTGAAGGTCGGATCCTCTTCGGCGAGCTTCTGAATCGCGGTACCCAGCTTCTCCTGATCGCTCTTGGTCTTGGGCTCGATCGCCACCTCGATCACGGGATCGGGGAAGGTCATCGACTCCAGCACCACCTGCTGGTTCGGATCGCTCAGCGTGTCACCGGTCGTGGTGTCCTTCAGACCGATCACGGCGTAGATGTGGCCGGCCGCCGCACGCTCGACCGGGTTCTCCTTGTTGGAGTGCATCTGGAACAGCTTGCCCAGCCGCTCCTTCTTGCCCTTGGTCGCGTTGATGACCTGGCTGCCCGACTCGACGGTGCCCGAGTAGACGCGCACGTAGGTCAGCTTGCCGAAGAACGGGTGCGTGGCGACCTTGAATGCCAGCGCCGAGAACGGCTCGTCGGTGGACGGCTTGCGGGTGATCTCCTCGTCCTCCTTGCCGGGCGCATGGCCGACGGCAGGCGGGACGTCCAGCGGCGACGGCAGGTAGTCGATGACCGCGTCCAGCATGGGCTGCACGCCCTTGTTCTTGAACGCCGAGCCGCACAGCACGAGGTAGGCCTGCGAGCTGATCGTCAGCTTGCGCAGCGCGCCCTTGATCTCCTCGATCGTGAGCTCTTCGCCGCCGAAGTACTTCTCCAGCAGGGCCTCGTCGGTCTCGGCGACCGCCTCGAGCAGCTTGGTGCGGTACTCGTCGGCCTTCTCCTGCAGATCGGCGGGGATGTCGACGACGTCGTACTTCTCGCCGAGCTTGGCCTCGGCGCTCCACACCTTGGCCTTCATCTCGACCAGGTCGACGACGCCGGAGAAGTCACCCTCGGAGCCGATCGGCAGCTGGATCGGGATGACGTTGGCGCCGAGGCGCTCCTCCATCGTGCGCACGGAGAAGTAGAAGTCGGCGCCGATCTTGTCCATCTTGTTGACGAAGCAGATGCGCGGGACGTCGTACTTGTCGGCTTGGCGCCAGACCTGCTCGGACTGCGGCTCCACGCCTTCCTTGCCGTCGAAGACGGCCACGGCGCCGTCGAGCACGCGCAGCGAACGCTCCACCTCGACGGTGAAGTCGACGTGGCCGGGGGTGTCGATGATGTTGATCTGGTTGTCGTTCCAGAAGCAGGTGGTGGCAGCCGAGGTGATCGTGATCCCTCGCTCCTGCTCCTGCTCCATCCAGTCCATCGTGGCGGCACCGTCGTGCACCTCACCGATCTTGTAGCTGATACCGGTGTAGTAGAGGATGCGCTCGGTCGTCGTCGTCTTGCCGGCATCGATGTGCGCCATGATGCCGATGTTGCGGACCTTCGTGAGGTCGGTCAGCACGTCCTGTGCCACGGCTAGATTCCCACTCTTTCGCTTGCTTGTCGGGTGTTCCGTTGCGCCCTGCGGTCGTCAGTGACTGGATGTCGCCGCCGGGCGGCTCCGGTGACTGCAGGGTGTGCAATCACCAGCGGTAGTGCGCGAAGGCGCGGTTGGCCTCGGCCATCTTGTGGGTGTCCTCGCGGCGCTTGACCGCGGCACCCAGGCCGTTGCTGGCATCGAGGATCTCGTTGGCCAGACGCTCGACCATGGTCTTCTCGCGGCGTTGCTTGGAGAAGCTGACCAGCCAGCGCAGCGCCAGCGTCACCGAGCGGTCCGGACGAACCTCGACCGGAACCTGGTAGGTGGCGCCACCGACGCGGCGGCTGCGGACCTCGAGCGAGGGCTTGACGTTGTCCATGGCCCGCTTGAGCGTGACCACCGGATCAGTGCCGGTCTTGTCCCGGGCCTGTTCGAGCGCACCATAGACAATGCGCTCGGCCAGTGATTTCTTCCCGTCCAGCAGCACCTTGTTCACCAGCTGGGTGACCAGCTGCGAGCCGTAAACGGGGTCGTTGACCAACGGACGCTTGGGCGCCGGTCCCTTGCGCGGCATCAGCTCTTCTCCTTCTTCGCGCCGTAGCGGCTGCGGGCCTGCTTGCGGTTCTTCACGCCCTGAGTGTCCAGCGAGCCGCGGATGATCTTGTAGCGCACACCGGGAAGGTCCTTCACACGACCACCGCGCACCAGCACCATCGAGTGCTCCTGCAGGTTGTGGCCCTCGCCCGGGATGTAGGCGGTGACCTCGACCGCGCTGGTCAGTCGCACACGCGCGACCTTGCGAAGTGCCGAGTTCGGCTTCTTCGGGGTCGTGGTGTAGACGCGGGTGCACACACCGCGACGCTGCGGGCTGCCCTTAAGCGCCGCGGTCTTCACCTTGGCGATCTTGTCGCGGCGACCCTTACGGACCAGCTGGTTGATGGTTGGCATGTACCGGCTTCCTGTGTTGCTTGCGTCTTCTTCTTTAAGTTTCGTGTCGCGGGCTACCCCGCATCCGGGCGTGTCGCATGCGGCCGCCGCGTGAATCTCGGAGTAATTTCCAAGGCGCCCGCGGCGCGTTGACATGCAAAGTGGCCCGGCGTGCAGGCGTGCTTGTGACTCAGTCAAGCCTCAAGCGCCTTATCTGCCAGGCACGACGATCCACGATACCAGGGCCGCGGACCTCGACAAAACCCGCTGACCTGCGCAACTGCCGCTGTGACCCGTCATCGGTGCCGCATACCGGCGGCGAGCCGCATCACCATGTCGCTGAACACCGCGTCGGCGTCGAGGCCGCTCATCACCCCGGTCATCTCCAGCAGCACGAACCCGTGCATGGCAGACCAGAACTCCAGCGCGGCGTAGAACGCCGACTCCGCGTCCAGGCCGTAGGCCGACAACACCGCGATCACCGGAGCGGCTGCGGCGTGCGTGGCCTCGGTGAACTCCGGGTCGTCGCCGCCGAGCGGCATCCGGGTGAACGCCGAGTACCGGCCCGGGTGGTGGTGCGCGTAGCTGCGGTAGGCGCCGGCCATCACCATCACCGCGTCATCGGGCGTGCGGCCCTGGCCGACGGTGTTGAGCATGTCGATGATGTCGCCGACCACCCGCATCCGCACCGAGCGGCGCAAATCGTCGAGGCTGTGCACGTGGTTGTACAGCGACGGACCCTTGGTGCCGAGTTGATTGGCCAGCGCGTTGATGGTCAGCGCGTCCCAGCCCTCGCGGTCCAGGAACGTCAGCGCGGCGTTGACGATGGCCCCGCGGCTCAGCTTCGCCGTGCGCGGCGGCCGAGTTGCCATCTCGTGGGTCCCCCTTCGCCGCGGCCGACCCGACGCTACGAGGGTCGACGAGAGACTCTAGTTCACCCGCTCCTGGCTGAGCTGCGCGAGTTGGCCGACGATCGTGCACAGATCGGGCAGCGTCTCGGAGTTCATCGTCTGGATCGACCACGTGATGACATCGCCACCCTTGGCCACGTAGATGCTGCACGCCGAGTCGTCGAAGGCCTTGAAACCCTTGTTCCCGTCGATCGAGAGCTCGGTCAGCGTGCGGCCGGCCTGCTGCTCGAGTTCGCGTTCGGTGTCCATGTCGCTGCCGCGGTACCACCACGTCGAGATGCCCATGCCGGCGCCCACGTTGCCGACCATCGTGTTCTCCTGCCAGAAGCACCCGGCATCGCTGACCACGGCGGGGGTGAACAGGTTCGACCCCGCAGCCTTGGCCACGTCGGCGTCGGAAATGCCATTGCAGTCCACGCTGCGGAACCCGCCACCGGCCGAGCCGGAGCCGGCGTCGGCGGACGGCTCGGCCGGGCGCTCCGGGCCGGAACAGCCGGCCAGGGTCAGCGCCAGGCACAACCCGGCGAACATGCGGACGGCCGTCATCTCACATGTCCGAGCGCAGGGTCGCCGTGAGGAGCTTCTGCGCGTCGACGCACGGGTCGCCCGTCTTCTGTCCGCGGTACTGCACCCACCAGCTGAGCACTCCGGTGCCCGCGGCAGCGGTGGCCGAGCACGCGACGCCGGTGACGTCGCGGCGCGCGGAGAACGCCTGATGCCGCTCCACGACGGTGTCCTTGACGACGGCGCCGCGCCGCGCCGCCAGGTCGTGTTCGCGCGCGAGGTTGCCGGTGTCGAACCACGAGAACGTCACGTCGATGGTGCCGGCGCCGGGCCGGGACAGGATGTACTGGCACACCGCACCGCTGTAGGGCCGGACCACCTCGGCCGCGCCGAGCGTCGCCTGCACGGTGCTGTCGTCGAGCAGCCCGCAGCGGTCGTCGACGTAGCCGTAGGTGCGGTCCGGGTCGGGGACGGTCCCGTCCTCCCGCTGCGCCATGCCTTCGACGGTCTGCGCGCAGCCCCCAGCGGTCGCGGCCCCCAGGACAGCAACGATGAGGACTTCGAGGACACGTCGGCGCATCGCAGCTCACGGTACCCAGCACAACTCGCTGTGGCGACTCGTCCGACGTCGTAGGCTGCCGGTGTGACCACAACGGGACGAGTGCTGGCCGCGTGCGTGCTGACGATGTCCGCGGTGCTGGCGGTGAGCCCGTCGGCTCAGGCCAAGAACGGTGACACCCACATCACCGGCCAGGGCGTCTCCCGCACCATCGACTGCAACAACGCGACGCTGATCGTGGTCGGGACCGGCAATCAGATCACCGCGCTCGGAACCTGCTGGGCGGTGACCGTGCAGGGCTCCTCGAACGTCATCGTGGCCGACAACGTCATCAACGACGTCACGGTGTACGGCTACGACCAGACGGTGTTCTACAAGAACGGCGCGCCCATCGTCTGGGACCGCGGCCGTGAACTCGGGATGACAAACCGCATCGATCGGGTACCCGCCTAGCGTGTATCGCCTTCGACTACTGGGCGGTGTCGCTGTCGCGGCGCTGTCAGCAGCTACGTTCGGACTCTCCGCGTGCGGGTCCACCAGTTCCGACACCGACAGGCCGACGGCCACGGCCGGCTCCTCCGGAGCGCAGGTCGAGATCGGCAACACGATCAACTACGGATCGTTCGGCACGACGGCCGACATCGACTGCGCCGACGGCAAATCCCTGAACGTGGGCGGCTCGAACAACACGCTGACCGTGACGGGCACCTGCGCGAACGTCAACATCGGCGGGGCCGACAACAAGATCACCTTCGACCGCGTCGACGCCGAACTGTCGGTGGTGGGGCTGAACAACACCGTCACCTACCGTGACGGCGACCCGAAGGTCAACGACACCGGCAACAACAACACCATCAGCAAGGGGTAGGTCGCTGCCCGACTTCGCGGCGGCGTTTCACGCGATCGCGGGTCGTTTCCGACACAGGAAGATCAAGTCGACGGCCTTCGACGAGAACAACGGACACGCGCCGTTCAACGCCTCCGGTGTGGTACCGGTCGGTCCTGGCCGGTTCGTGTTCATCGACAACAACGACCCGACAGCCGTCTTCGAGTTGGCGCTCGACACCCATGACGAAGAGGCAGAACGGATTTCGCGGCGCCCCCTTGCCGGCATCCCCGAGGGCCAGTTGCGCGATCCCGAAGGGCTGACGCGCATCGACAGCGACGGCGAGATCTTCCTCATCATCACCTCCTCGCTCTGTGTGTCCGAGGCAGGGCACCGAGTCAGTGACGGACTGGTCCGGGTCCGCTACACCCACCACGGTGACCTTCCCGCGGAAGGCATGCACGGATTCCGCGATTGGCTGCTGCGCCTCATGCCTTCGCTGGCCGCGGCAGGCCGGCGCACCCCCGACGACGGCGGGTTGAACATCGAAGGCCTCGCCTGGGATCCGCGCACCCGCACACTGCTGTTCGGCGTGCGGGCACCCAACGCACCCGGAGCCGCCACCGTGATCCGGATTCCCGTCGACCCGGTTCGTGGTCCGTGGACGGTGCCGTCGCTCGGCGCGCCGTCGGCAGTGCAGATCCGTCTCCCCCGGTCCACCGCGGCGCAAGGTATCCGCGACCTGTCCTACGACGAACAGACCGGAGACTTCCTGGTGCTGCTCGGGCGCTCCATCAGCTCGGGCGACGATCCATTTCAGCTCGGCACATGGAGCGGCGCCGGCGATCAGGTCGAACTACTCGACGTCACCTTCCACCGATCGATGAAGCCCGAGGGCGTCGCCGCGTTCTCCCGCGGCGGCGACCGAAAACTCCTGATCGTAGACGACCGAGGCGGCTACGCGGTCTGTGATCTCCCCGCGGGTGGTCAGTAGAAATAGAGGTTGGAACCGGGCAGCTCCTGATGCACCCTGGCCCTGCCGCCCGGAGTGAGGTCGAGCCCGAACTTCGCCATCTCCGTCGTCCGCGCGCTGACCAGATTGAAATAGCCGGTGTAGGCGAACCGGCCCGGCGGATTCGCCGGATCGGTCACCGGCACGGGGACCGGGGCGATCGTGAACTCTTCGGCGTGCTGGCCGTTGCTCGGCGCGCAGGTGTAGAGATACTTGTGCCCCTGCGGGGTGACCTGCGACGCGCTCGCGTGCAGATTCCGGCTGAAAGCCTTGCTGGCCAACGACTTTCCGGTCCCGAGGTCGTCGAGAGCCCATAGGTCGGCCGGATCGTTGTCGTCCTTGAGCGGTTGGTGGTAGACCTCGAGGTTCGCCGGGGTGGGTGCGCCGGGCGGAATCGACTCGGTGTTGCTCGCATGCAGGCACGCACTCGTGTCGTGCTTGAGGATGTAGACGGGATCGGCCGGGCCCGGCAGACCCGTGGCCATGTATCCGGCCGATTCGGCCAGTCGCAGTTGCTGCCGCACCAAGTCGATTTCCGTGACGACGTCGGGGACGCCGAATCCCGTCAGCAGTGCCTGCATCTCGTTGATCAGGGGCCGAAGGACGGTCTGCTGGTTCTCGCGGCTGAAGACTGTGTCGCGGTAGGCCCGGATCTGGTCGAACAACTGCTTCCGGCGTGCGTCGTCATTGCGCACCAGTTGGGCGATCACGCCGTCACGGCCCAACTTGAACGGCATGCCGGGCTGCAGTGTCTGGTCGATCCCCCAGGGGATCATCTTGAACCTGATGTCGCCCACATCCGGTGCCGCGACGGCGGTGACGTCGTTGTAGAGGTAGGTGTTGTTGGTGTTGTCGGCGTAGCCGTCCCAGTGCTTGAGGAAGAACTCCATCGCGAAGATCTTGAGGAACTGACCCATGTCGAACACCTGGTCGACACCCGCGAGGCCGTTCGCCTTGATGTGAGCGCACGCGAATGTGAGATCGGCTTTGTCCTCGAATTTGGACAGCGCCTCCACGCCGATGAAGTCGAGTCTCTCCTCGACGAGATCGTCGTGGTGCTCGAGCTCGTACAGGTTGCCCTTCATGTTGCCGTTGAAGTTGCGCTCGATGTAGCGCTTCATCACCGGCTCGGCGTTGACGTAGACACCCGGGGCGTTGACGCCGCCGGCGCCCTGACCGATCGGCGTTCCGTTGACGAACACGCGGGCGTAGTTGCAGCGTGAATGGGGCAGCCCCGCCATGCCCAGCAATCGGTAGCCGAGCGTTTGTTTGATGTAGGACCTGTCCTGGATGGAGTTGTTGAGTGTGACGTAGCGCGACCCGATCAGGGCCTCGATGCCGGCCACGTTGGCGTCGCCCAGTCTGCCGAAGTCGACATGCAGGCAGGGCTTGTCGCTGTCGATCGAGCCGCAGAACGACTTCTTCTTGACCCCCACGTCGGTGAACGTGGTCGCAGCCGGGAATCTCGTGCCGGATATCTCGACCGAGGCGGCCTTGCGCCAGGTGTACCTGGCGCCGTCGGTGAATTCGAAGTTGCAGCGACCTCCCTTGGGCTCCTCGTTTCGCAACGCATCCCACTCCGCCGCAGCCATCGTGATCTTGATCGTGATCACATTGTCGATCGCGTAGAACGAATCGAGCGCTTGTTGCTGCAGAGCAGTCATGGTCACGTCTCCCGGTGCGTCGCGGCGTTCCCTCAGGGTGCGACGGGGCATTCCGCTGCGCGTGAGTAGGACGCTACTCGCTTTCCGCAGCCATCGGGCCCGGACCGGGCAGGTATGGCGTCGTCGTCGCCGCGCTTGCCCCGTGGCGCCCCGCGCCGCCGGCGAAACGTGCTGCGCCCTCCAGGGATTCGGCAGCCACCCGGGACATGCTGCCAAACTCGACGTCCATGGCGTCGGCTTCCGACATCCCCCACTGGGTCAGCGCCGACATCCGGTCGTTGCGCAGACACAGCTGCGGGAGCCGGGCCAACTCCGCGGCGAGTTCCTGGGCGCGGGCGCGCGCCTCCCCCGTCGGGACGACCCGGTTGGCGAGCCCGATGGCCAACGCCTCCTCGGCGGCGACGGCCCGTCCGGTCAGGATCAGGTCCATCGCCCGGCTGTGTCCGATCAGCCGCGGCAGCCGTACGGTGCCGCCGTCGATCAACGGCACGCCCCACCGCCGGCAGAAGACTCCCATGACGGCGTCCTCCTCGATCACCCGCAGGTCGCACCACAGCGCCAGCTCGAGGCCGCCTGCCACCGCGTAGCCGCTCACCGCGGCGATGACGGGTTTGGACAGCGCCATCCTGCTCGGCCCCATCGGACCCGGACCGCTGCGGTGCACAGCATTCGACTCCGGGGTGCCGAAGGCCTTGAGGTCCGCGCCCGCGCAGAAGGTTCCGTTGTCACCCCACAGCACGGCCACCGACGCGGAGTCGTCCTTGTCGAACGCGTCGAACGCCGCGTACAGCTCGGCGGCGGCCGGGCCGTTGACCGCGTTGCGGGCCTGCGGCCGATCCATGATCACCGTGGTGACCGGACCGTTCTTCTCGACCCGCACTCCTGCGCTTGAAGTCATCGCGCCTCCATCATCTCGTCGTCGCGCCGCGCGGCCAGTTCCGCGGCGAAGTCGTGATATGCCGCGCGCAGCGCGGCGCCCGGCCAGCCCGCCGGCAGCAGCTCCTCCGGGAGTACCGGGTCGGTGCGCAGGTGCCGCACGATGCCCGCGGCGGCGACGAACCGGCCGGGAACATCTGCGGCAGCGGTGATCTCGGCGAGAAGATCGTCACCGGCCGCGCTCCAGCTCGGCAGATCCCACAGCGCACCGGCCAGTCCCGCCGGATCGTCGTCGTGCACCCGCATCACCCGGGTGTGTCCGGCCACCTCGCCGGGCAGTTCGACGTCGAGGTTGGCCGGACGCAGCCACACCCCCTCGCGCAGCTCGCCGAACCTACTGTCCTGCAACGTACTTCGCATTGACGCGCGAGTGCGCGCGTCGTTGCCGACGCTGGTGACCACGACCGCGGTCCACGACCCGTCCCAGTGCCGGGTGCGCGGATCGAGGGCGGCGTCCTGCCTGCGCTGCCGCGCCAGCAGCCGGTCGGAGAGACGGTAGCCGTCGTCGGAGCGGACGAGGTCGCCGGAGCTGACCATCCGGGTCAGCGCCACCCGCACCGTCGGCTCTTTGAGATCGAAATCCGCGGTGAGTCTGAGCAGTTCGCCAGCGGTTGCCCACGCCGGGTGGGCGCCGAGCAGCACGCTCAGCACCACCGAGCGCGCCGTCATCCGCCTCACCGGCTGCGGCACCTACACCCCCGAGGTGGCGCGGCCGTGGTCACCGAACGGCTCGTCGCGGCGGCGCACCGCCTCCCGGAAGCCGTGCTCGCGCGCCTCGGCGACGAACGCGTGCCCCTCGGGCGTGTGCCGTGCCACGCCGTCGAACACCGTGGAGATCATCGCGCTGTTGGCCACCCCCTGGTTGTAGAGCGCGCTGTTCAGGGCGAGCTTGACCATGATCAGTTGGTTCACCGGCACCGCCGCGATCCGCTCCACGAGGCGCTCGGTGCGCTCGTCGAGATCCTCGGGCGCCGGCGCCTCGACCGCCAGCCCCCACTCGGCGGCCTGCGCACCGGTGATGCAGTCACCGGTCAGCAGAAGGCGTTTCGCACGCTGATCGCCGATCCGGTGCGCCCACAGACCCGCCGCAGGCACACCCCACACCCGGGTGGGCGGGTAACCGAACTTCGCATCCGATGCGGCGATGACCTGATCGGCGTGCAGCGCGATGTCGGTGCCACCGGCCACGCAGTACCCGTGGATCTTGACCACCGTCGGCTTGTCGGCGCGCATCAGGCTGGAGAACCCGCGGACGAACCGGCTCATCATCTGGTAGTCGATCATCGGGTCCCACGGCTGATCGGGCAGGTGGTTGATCGCCTGAGTCTTTCCCGACAGCACGGTGTCGCGGTAGGGGCTTCCGCCGCCCGCCGACGACGAGCCCTCGGCATAGGCCGACAGGTCGAAGCCCGCGCAGAATCCGGCGCCGCGGCCCGACACGAGGATCACGTGCACGTTGGGGTCGAGGTCGGCGCGCTCGACGAGCGCCGACAACTCCAGCGGGGTGTCGGCGACGATCGCGTTGCCCTTCTCGGGGCGGTTGAAGGTGATCCGCGCGACCCGGTCCGTGACCTCATAGGTCATCGTCTTCAGATCGTCGAAGTCGACGGGCCTGATCGCGTGCGTCATGCGCTCACCTTTCCTTCCGCGAGCAGACACAAAGTCGCACGCAGTTGCGAGAATTCGTGCGAGTTCGCGTCTGCTCGGCGGGAGAGGTGGGCGCGGGTCATGCCTTGACCATCGCGCGCTCGAGGATCGGCGCGAGATCCAGGCCGGTGGGCAGCGTGCCGAACGCCCCGCCCCACTGGCCACCCATCCGGGTCGCCAGGAACGCCTCGGCGACCGCGGGATGGCCGTGCCTGACCAGCAAGGAACCCTGCAGCGCGAGCGCGATGTCCTCGGCCACCTGGCGGGCACGGTACTGGATCGACTCGAGATCGCCGAGCTGCGGCCGCAGCGCGCCGACGTGCGCGTCGAGCCGCGCGTCATGACCGGTGGTGATGGCGAGCTCATCGAACAGGACGTCGATGCACTCCGGCCGAGTCATCATGGCGCGCAACGCATCCAGCGCGCTGACGTTACCGGAGCCCTCCCAGATGCCCATCAGCGGCGCCTCCCGGTACAGCCTTGGCATGCCCGAGTCCTCCACGTAGCCGTTTCCACCGAGGCACTCCATCGCCTCGGCGGCGTGCGGTGTGGCGCGCTTGCACACCCAGTACTTGGCGGCCGCCAATCCGATTCTGCGCAGCAAGGTTTCGCGCTCGTCTCCGCGCACGGCGTGATCGGTGGCGCCGGCCATCCGCATCGCGAGCATCGTGGCCGCCTCCGCCTCGACCGCCAGATCGGCCAACACGTTGCGCATCAGAGGCTGATCGATCAGGTAGGCGCCGAACGCCTTTCGGTGCTGGGCATGGTGGATGGCGCGCATCAGGCCATTGCGCATGCTGGTCGCACTGCCCAGCGTGCAGTCCAGCCTGGTGAGATTGACCATCTCGATGATGGTGGGCACACCGCGCCCCTCCTCGCCCACCAGCCACGCCGTCGCGCCGTCGTACTCCACCTCGCTCGAGGCGTTGGCGTGGTTGCCCAGCTTGTCCTTGAGCCGCTGCAGGAACATGCGGTTGCGGCTGCCGTCGGGCAGGATGCGCGGCAGCAGGAAGCAGCTCAGGCCTCCCCCTTTCCCGTCGCTTCGCTCGCCCCGGTCCCGCGCCTGCGCGAGCACCAGGAAGATGTCGCACATCGGCGCCGAGGTGAACCACTTGTGACCACGCAGCGAGTAGGTACCGTCGCCGTTCGGGGTGGCCTCGGTGGTGCCGGCGCGGACGTCGGACCCACCCTGCTTCTCGGTCATCGACATGCCCGCGGTGATGCCGGCCTTCGTGGTGGGCACGGCGAGGTGCGGGTCGTAGCTGCGGCTGGTCAGCAGCGGCTCGTAGACCGCGGCCAGCTCGGGGTTGTGCCGCAACGCCGGGACGACGGCGTAGGTCATCGAGATCGGGCAGATGTGCCCGGGCTCCGGCGTCCACACCGAGGTCTTCGCGGCCCGCACGACGTGTGCACCGGGGCGGTCATCCGCCCAGGGCGCGGCGTGCAGGCCGTGGCCGACGGCGACGCTCATCAGCTCGTGGTAGGCGGGGTCGAACTCGATCTCGTCGATCCGGTGCCCGTTCCGGTCGTGGGTGTGCAGCACCGGCCGGTTCCGGTCGGCCAGCTCGCCCCAGCGCTGGGCCCGGGTCGAGCCGCCGAGCGCCCCCAGTTCGTGGACCTCGTCGGCGCCCCACTGACCGCCCTCGCGGATCAGGGCCTCGGCGAGGACTGGCGAGGCCGCCGGGTTGAAGTTCTCCAGTGGAGGGACCTGGTTGGTGACGACATGGGTGTCCATGCCGACCACTGTTACATTTACGCGACGGTCACACAAGATCTGTAACAGAAACCATGTCGGCCGCACGGCGGCGGCGCGCCTCGAACCGCTTCAGGGCGAGGATCACCACTGCGGCGAGCACCCAGCCCAACAGAAGATCGACCACGTAATGCTCGGCGCTGTAGACGAGCGTGAAGGCCATGACCAAGGGATAGGCCACCAGCAGCGGGCGCCACCAGCGCTGGACACGGGTCCAGAGGAAGGCCGCCAGCGCCGCGGACATGCCGGCGTGCAGGGACGGGATGGCCGCCACCAGGTTGACGCTGGCCTGCCCCTGGTCGAGCAGAGCGGTGGCCGAGTGCAGATTCAACTTGCCCCACCCACGCCCGACAATCCGCTCCACCCAGTCGTGCGCGCCATCCTGGGTGGACTGCATGGCGCCGAGCAGACCGCCGTCGGGCACGCCGCGGGCAGAACGGAACATGCAGCCCGGCCCCGACGGGCCGTCGGCGACGTCACCGGGCGTGCACCGGGCGGCGGCCCACGGCGGGGCAGCGGGCAGCAGCGCGTAGATCAACAGCGCCGTGAAATTGAGCCCGACGAACAACCGGACGAAGGCTTTCCATTCCTCGCGGTCCCGCAGCCACAACACACCGGCGATCACGTACGGGAGGATGAAGAACGACATGTAGACACTGCTGATCACCACCTCCCACCAGGGCGGAGACGGCAGTTTGAGGCGTTCCTGCAACCACACGGTCGGCATGGCACCGAAGAAGATCGCGCGATCGGCGTCCGCCTGCCAGTGCCACAGGGTTGGCCGTCCGATCAGCGTGGCCGCTCCCCTGCTCAGGTCGTAGGCGATGAGCACGAGCGCGAACGGCAGCCAGTCGCGGACCACCTGGAACACGCGCCGGCCCTGCCCGATGCTCGCCGCGATCAGCCCGGTGCAGATATAGACCAACAGCAGCTCTCGGTTGAACGCGAAACCGTCGGTGACGGTGCGCCAGACCACCACCGTCGCCCAGACCGCTACCGCGACCCAGCGTGCGATCCGCAACCGGCGCGCCCGCGTCGGCGGCGACGGGACGTCGGTATCGTGCGTCAGCGCAATCGACGACTGGTCAATTGCGGACACATAAGCCTCTCGACGCAGGAAAAGGGGAGGATTCCCGGCGTAAGCCTAATTAACCGTGCGGCCACCCGCCGTTCAACCTCGGTTCGGCTACGAAAGTGTGACCGTCGCGAGTCCCGTCGTCAGCGCAGATGCTCCCGCAGGAACGCGATGTCGTCCTTGCGTCCCTCGTCGGCCGTCTCGCAGATCACCGGGGCGCCGGCCGCCGAGACCACGGCCACCAGCAGCTGCGGATCGATCTGGCCGGTGCCGAAGTTGGCGTGCCGGTCGGCCCCGGACCCTGCCGCGTCTCTGGAGTCGTTGCAGTGCACCAGGTCGATGCGTCCGGTGATCGCCTTGATCCGTTCGACCGCGTCGATCAGCGCCTCGCCCGCCGCCCATGCGTGACAGGTGTCCAGGCAGAACCCGATGCCCTTGTCCCCGATGTGGTCCCACAGCCGTGCGATCGTGTCGAAATGCCGCGCCATCGCGTGGTCACCGCCCGCGGTGTTCTCCAGATACACCGGCACATCGGTCTCCAGGTAGTCCAGCGCCTTGGCCCAGCGCTCGAAGCCTGCCTGCATGTCGTTGTCGTCGGCGTGGCCGCCGTGCACGATCACCGCGGTGGCGCCGACGTCGGCCGCCGCGTCGCACGTGTCCTGCAGGATCTTGCGCGACGGAATGCGGACCCGGTTGTTGGCCGATGCCACGTTGATCAGATACGGCGCGTGCACGTAGATGGGGGTCGACGACGCCTTGAGCGCGTCGGCGTCATCCCGCGGCTTCGGCTTCTTCCAGCTCTGCGGGTTGCCGAGGAAGAACTGGAGAACGTCGGCGCCGTCGGCCTGCGCCGCGGCCAGAGGGTCGTCACCGTGGACATGGGATCCGATCAGCACGCCGCCAGTTTAGGCGCTGCGCCCGACAGCGATCGGAGCGTGGGGTTTTACTCCCGCAGCCGCGCGGTCACGGCCGCGAGCACCGGTTCCGCCGCGTCGAGGAACACCCCGAAATGCGTCTGGTCGACGATCACGTCGAGTGTCGCCCCGTGTGCGCCCAGTGCGGCGACGTCGGCGCGCACGTGCGGCACGATCCACTCCTGGGAGCCGACGTAGTAGGTGGCGCTGCAGGCGATGGACGCCGGGTCGACGTACCTCGTCGGGCACATCGACCCGGTGACCGCCGCCGCCACCGCGCGTGCGTCGTTGCCGTCCTCGAGCATCGTTCGCACCGCGGGATCGGTGATGCCGAACGCCTCCCAGACGCGGGCCCAGTCGCCGTCGCGCAACATCGCGGCGAAGCGGACCAGGATCCGATCCACCTCCTCCTCGTGGGCGTGCATCGCGTACGCGCCGACCACGAGGCGTTCGACCCGCTGCGGGTACCGGGCGGCCAGATTGACCGCCAGCCACCCGCCCCGGGAGTAACCCCACACGGTGGCCCGCCGTACGCCCTCGGCATCGAGCACGGCGACCAGATCCGCCGTGACGCTCGCGGGACGGTAGGCGTCCGGCTCCTGGGGTCGGTCGCTTGCGCCGTGCCCGAGAGGGTCGATGGCGATCACCCGCCAGTCGCGGGCCAGGGTGTCGACGTAACCGAAGTCCTTCCAGTGCCGGGCCGCCAGCAGGGTCCCCGGGACGAGGACGAGCGGCGGGCCGTCGCCGTCGACGGTGTAGTGGATGCGCAAGCCCCGCGACGTCGTCTGCACATCACCGAGTGTGGGGCGCGATACCCCGAAAGGGGTAAGGAACAGTCATGGCGTCGCAGACGGAGTACGACCTGGTGGTCATCGGCTCGGGACCGGGCGGGCAGAAAGCGGCAGTGGCCGCGTCCAAGCTGGGTAAGTCCGTCGCGGTCATCGAACGGGGCTGGATGCTGGGCGGCGTCTGCGTGAACACCGGCACGATCCCGTCGAAGACGCTGCGCGAGGCGGTCATCTACCTGACCGGAATGAACCAGCGCGAGCTGTACGGCACCAGCTACCGGGTCAAGGACAACATCACCACCGAGGACCTGCACATGCGTACCTCGCACGTCATCACCCGGGAGATCGACGTCGTCCGCAGCCAGCTGATACGCAACAAGATCGACCTGTTCACCGGCCACGGCCGCTTCGTCGACCCACACACCGTGGTGGTCGAGAACGAGAACGACAGTGAGCACACCACCGTCAGCGGCGAGCACATCGTGATCGCCACCGGCACCAAACCCGCACGGCCGGACGGCATCGAGTTCGACGACGAGCACGTGCTCGACTCCGACGGAATCCTCGGGTTGAAGAAGGTGCCGACGTCGATGGTCGTCGTCGGAGCGGGCGTCGTCGGGATCGAGTACGCGTCGATCTTCGCCGCGCTCGGCACGAAGGTCACCGTCGTCGAGAAGCGGCCCTCCATGCTCGACTTCGTCGACTCGGAGATCGTCGAGGCGCTGACCTTTCACCTGCGCGATCTGGCGGTCACGTTCCGGTTCGGTGAGGAGGTGACGGGCGTGGAGATCGGCGACGAGTCGACGTTGACGACGCTGGCCTCCGGGAAACAGATCGCCGCCGACACCGTGATGTACTCGGCCGGCCGCCAAGGCCTCACCGACACGTTGGATCTGAAGGCCGCCGGACTCGAGGCCGACAAGAGGGGGCGTTTGGACGTCGGTGACGATTTCCGCACCGCCGTCGAGCACATCTTCGCCGTCGGCGACGTCATCGGATTTCCCGCGCTGGCGGCCACCTCGATGGATCAGGGCCGGCTCGCCGCGTACCACGCGTTCGACGAGCCTGCGAATGACATGACCGCCCTGCAACCGATCGGGATCTACACCATCCCCGAGGTCTCCTACGTCGGCGCCACCGAAGCCGAGCTGACGGAGCAGTCCATCCCGTACGAGTTCGGGGTGGCCCGCTACCGCGAACTCGCCCGCGGTCAGATCGCCGGCGACTCCCACGGCATGCTCAAGCTTCTGGTGTCGACCGAGGACCGCACGCTGCTCGGCGTCCACATCTTCGGCACGAACGCCACCGAGCTCATCCATATCGGGCAGGCGGTGATGGGGTGCGGCGGCACGGTCGACTACCTCGTCGACGCCGTGCTCAACTATCCGACGTTCTCCGAGGCTTACAAGGTGGCGGCGCTGGACGTGACCAACAAGCTGCGCGCGGTCGAAGAGTTCCGGAAATAGAAAGAACCCCCACTCCCGAGACCGGGAGCGGGGGTTCTTCCCTTACGAACTAGCGGTAGTCCGAGTAACCGTAGTCATCCAGCGGCACCGCAGCGCCGGTGGCCTGACCGAAGTCCGGGCTGTAGTACTGATCCTCGTAGGACGGGATCGTGTACGCCGCGGCGCGGGCCTCTTCGGTCGGCTGAACCTGGATGTTGCGGTACCGGTTGATGCCGGTGCCGGCCGGGATCAGCTTGCCGATGATCACGTTCTCCTTCAGACCCTGCAGCTTGTCGCTGCGGCAGTTGATCGCCGCATCGGTCAGCACGCGGGTGGTCTCCTGGAACGACGCCGCCGACAGCCACGAATCCGTGGCCAGCGACGCCTTCGTGATACCCATCAGCACCGGACGACCCGCCGCGGGCTCGTTGCCCTCGGCGACCACCCGACGGTTCTCCGTCTCGAACTCGCCACGCTCGGTCAGCGAGCCGGGCAGGAACTCCGTCGCACCCGAATCGATGATCGTGACGCGACGCAGCATCTGCCGGACGATGACCTCGATGTGCTTGTCGTGGATCGACACACCCTGAGCGCGGTACACCTCCTGGACCTCCTTGACGAGGTGGATCTGCACCTCGCGGGGACCCTGGACGCGCAGCACCTCGTGCGGGTCGGCCGAGCCTTCCATCAGCTGCTGGCCCACCTCGACGTGGTCGCCGTCGGTCAGCAGTCGCTCGGAGCCGTCCTCGTGCTTGAACACCTTCAGGCGCTGACGACGGGAGAGCTTGTCGTACACGACCTCCTCGCCCCCGTCGTCGGGAACGATGGTGATCTTGTAGAACTTGTCGCTCTCCTCCAGGCGGATCCGCCCGCTGACGTCGGCGATCGGGGCGCGGTTGCGGGGCACGCGGGCCTCGAACAGCTCCTGCACGCGGGGCAGACCACCGACGATGTCCTGGCCACCGGTGACACCACCCTGGTGGAAGGTACGCATCGTCAGCTGCGTGCCGGGCTCACCGATCGACTGCGCGGCCACGATGCCGACGGCCTCGCCGATGTCGACCAGCTTGCCGGTCGCCATCGAACGGCCATAGCACATGGCGCACACGCCGGTGCCCGTCGTGCATGTCAGCACCGACCGGACCTTGACCTCGGTGATCCCGGCGGCCAACAGCGCATCGATGGCCGGGTCACCCAGGTCGTGACCACGCTCGACGACGACGTTGCCGTCGGCGTCGACCGCGTCGGTCGCCAGGGTGCGGGCGTAGGCCGAGGTCTCGATGTGCTGATCGCGCACCAAGGTGCCGTCGTCCTGCTTCTCGGCCAGCGTGACGTTGATGCCGCGCTCGGTCTCGCAGTCGTTCTCGCGAACGATGACGTCCTGCGACACGTCCACCAGACGGCGGGTCAGGTAACCCGAGTCGGCGGTACGCAGCGCGGTGTCGGCCAGACCCTTACGGGCGCCGTGGGTGTTGATGAAGTACTCCAGCACCGTCAGGCCCTCGCGGAACGAGGACTTGATCGGACGCGGGATGAACTCACCCTTCGGGTTCGTCACCAGGCCCTTCATGCCGGCCAGGGTGCGGGTCTGGGTGAGGTTGCCCGTCGCGCCGGACTTCACGATCGTGATGATCGGGTTGTCCTCGGGGTAGTACTCCTCCAGCGCCTTACCGACCTCTTCGGTCGCGTCCTGCCAGATCTTGACCAGGGCCTCGTTGCG
Source organism: Mycolicibacterium psychrotolerans (assembly GCF_010729305.1). NCBI lineage: Bacteria > Bacillati > Actinomycetota > Actinomycetes > Mycobacteriales > Mycobacteriaceae > Mycobacterium > Mycolicibacterium psychrotolerans. The sequence goes on from NZ_AP022574.1 coordinate 5,579,983, forward strand.
CTCGTCGTGGTTGAGCGCGCCGCGCTGGTACTTCTTCTCGATCCCGTCGGCTTCCTTCTCGTACCGGTCGAGGATCTCTTGCTTCTGCGGCGGCACCAGCACGTCGGCCATCGAGACCGTCACCCCGGAACGCGTGGCCCAGTGGAAGCCGGCGTCCTTGAGCTTGTCGACGGTCTGCGCGACGACGATCATCGGGTAGCGCTCGGCCAGATCGTTGATGATCCGGGCCTGCACCTTCTTGTGCATCTGCTCGTTGACGAACGGATAGCCCTTCGGCAGCAGCTCGTTGAACAGCACACGGCCCAGCGTGGTGTCGGCGGTCCAGGCGTCGCCCGGGGTCCAGCCGTTCTCGAACAGCTGCGCCTCGAGGTCGACCGGCGGACGCTGCTGCGTCAGCCGCACCCGGATCTTCGCCCGCACCGACAGCGCGCCGCGGTCGAGCGCCATGATGGCCTCGGCCGGCGAGCTGTACACCCCGGACTCCGGCTGATCCTTGGCGGCCGGCGTGTAGTGGCCGGTGTCGCCCTCGATCTCGGTGGTCAGGAAGTACAGGCCGGTCACCATGTCCAGACGCGGCATGGCCAACGGGCGGCCCGACGCCGGAGACAGGATGTTGTTCGACGACAGCATCAGGATGCGCGCCTCGGCCTGCGCCTCCGCGCTCAACGGGAGGTGCACGGCCATCTGGTCACCGTCGAAGTCGGCGTTGAACGCCTCACAGACCAGCGGGTGCAGCTGGATGGCCTTGCCCTCCACCAGCTGCGGCTCGAAGGCCTGGATCCCCAAACGGTGGAGTGTCGGTGCCCTATTGAGCAGCACGGGGTGCTCACCGATGACCTCTTCGAGGACGTCCCACACCTGCGGACGCTGACGCTCCACCATCCGCTTGGCGCTCTTGATGTTCTGCGCGTGGTTCAGGTCGACCAGGCGCTTCATCACGAACGGCTTGAACAGCTCCAAGGCCATCAGCTTCGGCAGACCGCACTGGTGCAGCTTGAGCTGCGGGCCGACCACGATGACCGAACGGCCCGAGTAGTCGACGCGCTTGCCGAGCAGGTTCTGGCGGAAGCGGCCCTGCTTGCCCTTGAGCAGATCGGAAAGCGACTTCAGCGGACGGTTGCCCGGCCCGGTAACGGGCCTGCCCCGACGTCCGTTGTCGAACAGGGCGTCGACCGACTCCTGCAGCATCCGCTTCTCGTTGTTGACGATGATCTCGGGGGCACCGAGGTCGATCAGTCGCTTGAGCCGGTTGTTGCGGTTGATGACGCGGCGGTACAGGTCGTTCAGGTCCGAGGTGGCGAACCGGCCACCGTCGAGCTGCACCATCGGCCGCAGCTCCGGCGGGATCACCGGAACCGCGTCGAGCACCATGCCCATCGGCGAGTTGGCATTGGTCTGGAACGCTGCGACGACCTTGAGTCGCTTGAGCGCGCGCAGCTTCTTCTGCCCCTTGCCGTTCTTGATGGTGTCGCGCAGCGACTCGGCTTCGGCGTCGATGTCGAAGCTCTCGATGAGCTTCTTGATCGACTCCGCGCCCATGGCACCGGTGAAGTACTCGCCGTAGCGGTCCTGCAGCTCGCGGTAGAGCAGCTCGTCGACGATCAGCTGCTTGGGAGCCAGCTTGGTGAACGTCGTCCAGATCTCGTCGAGCCGGTCGAGCTCACGCTGGGTCCGATCGCGCAGCTGACGCATCTCGCGCTCGCCACCGTCGCGCACCTTGCGCTTGACGTCGGACTTGGCGCCCTCGTCCTCGAGCTCCTTCATGTCGGCTTCGAGCTTCTGGGCCCGCGCCTCCAGGTCGGCGTCGCGCTGATCCTCGATCGCCTTGCGCTCGACAGCCATCTCCGCCTCGAGGGTGGAGAGCTCGTTGTGCCGCATCTCGTCGTCGACCGCCGTGATGACGTAGGCCGCGAAGTAGATGATCTTCTCGAGATCCTTCGGCGCCAGGTCGAGCAGGTAGCCCAACCGCGACGGCACACCCTTGAAGTACCAGATGTGCGTGACCGGCGCGGCCAGCTCGATGTGGCCCATCCGCTCACGACGCACTTTGGCGCGGGTCACCTCGACGCCGCAGCGCTCGCAGATGATGCCCTTGAAGCGGACGCGCTTGTACTTACCGCAGTAGCACTCCCAGTCGCGAGTCGGTCCGAAGATCTTCTCGCAGAACAGACCGTCCTTCTCGGGCTTGAGCGTGCGGTAGTTGATGGTCTCCGGCTTCTTGACCTCGCCGTAGGACCAGTTACGGATGTCGTCCGCGGTGGCCAGACCGATGCGGAGTTCATCGAAGAAGTTGACGTCTAACACGTAACTCCCTTTCCCCTTTCGGGACTAGAAACTTGAAACAGGCCGGTGGACGAGGTTTCTAGGCAAGATCCTCGACGGACGCGGATTCGTTGCGCGACAAGTTGATTCCCAGGTTCGCAGCAGCGCGCTCCAGGTCCTCGTCGTCGCCGTCGCGCATCTCGATCGCGGCGCCGTCGGACGACAGCACCTCGACGTTGAGGCACAGCGACTGCAGCTCCTTGAGAAGCACCTTGAACGACTCCGGGATGCCCGGCTCGGGGATGTTCTCGCCCTTGACGATCGCCTCGTAGACCTTGACGCGCCCGACGGTGTCGTCGGACTTGATCGTCAAGAGCTCCTGCAGCGTGTACGCCGCGCCGTAGGCCTGCATGGCCCAGCACTCCATCTCACCGAAACGCTGACCGCCGAACTGCGCCTTACCGCCCAGCGGCTGCTGGGTGATCATCGAGTACGGACCGGTCGAGCGGGCGTGGATCTTGTCGTCGACCAGGTGGTGCAGCTTCAGGATGTACATGTAGCCGACCGTCACCGGGTACGGGAACGGCTCACCACTGCGTCCGTCGAACAACTGGGACTTGCCCTCCGCGTTCACCATGACGTCACCGTCGCGGTTCGGCAGCGTCGAGCCGAGCAGACCCTCCAGCTCGCCCTCGCGGGCACCGTCGAACACCGGGGTGGCGACGATGCTGTCGGCCGGAGCCGACTTCAGGTCCTCCGGCAAGCTGGCCGCCCACTCCGGGCTGCCCTCGATGTTCCAGCCGGCCTTGGCGACCCACCCGAGGTGGGTTTCCAGGATCTGGCCGATGTTCATACGACGGGGCACACCGTGGGTGTTCAGGATGATGTCCACCGGCGTGCCGTCGGGCATGAACGGCATGTCCTCGACGGGCAGGATCTTCCCGATGACGCCCTTGTTGCCGTGGCGTCCGGCGAGCTTGTCGCCGTCGGAGATCTTGCGCTTCTGGGCCACGTAGACGCGGACCAGCTCGTTGACGCCGGCGGGCAGCTCGTCGTCGTCCTCGCGGGAGAACACCCGGATGCCGATGACCTTGCCGGACTCACCGTGCGGCACCTTGAGCGACGTGTCGCGGACCTCGCGGGCCTTCTCGCCGAAGATGGCACGCAGCAGACGCTCCTCCGGGGTCAGCTCGGTCTCGCCCTTCGGGGTGACCTTGCCGACCAGGATGTCGCCGTCGCGGACCTCGGCGCCGATACGGATGATGCCGCGCTCGTCGAGATCGGCCAGCACCTCATCGGAGACGTTCGGGATGTCCCGGGTGATCTCCTCGGCGCCCAGCTTGGTGTCGCGGGCATCGATCTCGTGCTCCTCGATGTGGATCGAGGTCAGCACGTCCTCTTCGACCAGGCGGTTGGAGAGGATGATCGCGTCCTCGTAGTTGTGCCCCTCCCACGGCATGACGGCGACGAGCAGGTTCTTGCCCAGCGCCATCTCGCCGTTCTCGGTGCACGGACCATCCGCGAGAACCTGCCCGGACTCCACCCTTTGCCCGGCGTCCACGATCGGACGCTGGTTGGCGCACGTGCCGTGGTTGGACCGCGCGAACTTGCGCATCCGGTAGGTGTGCCGGGTGCCGTCGTCGGCCATCACGGTGATGTAGTCGGCGGACACCTCCTCGATGACGCCGGCCTTGTCGGCGACGACGACGTCACCGGCGTCGATCGCGGCGCGCAGCTCCATTCCGGTGCCCACCAGCGGTGCCTCGCTGCGCACCAGCGGAACCGCCTGGCGCTGCATGTTGGCACCCATCAGGGCGCGGTTGGCGTCGTCGTGCTCGAGGAACGGGATCATCGCCGTCGCGACCGACACCATCTGGCGCGGCGAGACGTCCATGTAGTCGACCTCGGAGGCCGAGACGAACTCGACCTCGCCGCCCTTGCGTCGGACCAGCACGCGGTCCTCCACGAAGCGCTCGTCACCGTCGAGCGGCGAGTTGGCCTGTGCCACGACGTGGCGGTCCTCCTCGTCGGCGGTCAGGTAGTCGATCTGGTCGCTGACCCTGCCGTCGATGACCTTGCGGTACGGCGTCTCGATGAAGCCGAACGGGTTCACCCGCGCATACACCGACAGGGAGCCGATCAGGCCGATGTTCGGGCCTTCCGGCGTCTCGATCGGGCACATGCGGCCGTAGTGGCTGGAGTGCACGTCGCGGACCTCGAGTCCGGCGCGCTCACGGGACAGACCGCCGGGGCCCAGCGCCGAGAGGCGGCGCTTGTGGGTCAGACCCGACAGCGGGTTGTTCTGGTCCATGAACTGCGACAGCTGGCTGGTGCCGAAGAACTCCTTGATCGCCGCCACGACGGGACGGATGTTGATCAGGGTCTGCGGCGTGATCGCCTCGACGTCCTGCGTTGTCATGCGCTCACGCACGACACGCTCCATGCGCGACAGGCCGACCCGGATCTGGTTCTGGATCAGCTCGCCGACGGTGCGCAGGCGACGGTTGCCGAAGTGGTCGATGTCGTCCACCTCGACCGGCACCTCGACACCGCCGGGCACCGTCATCGAGGTCTGGCCGTCGTGCAGGCGGACCAGGTACTCGATGGTCGCGACGACGTCCTCTTCGGTCAGCGTCGACGTGGTGATCGGCTGGCCGGCGTTGAGGCCCAGCTTCTTGTTGACCTTGTACCGGCCCACGCGGGCCAGGTCGTAGCGCTTCTCCTTGAAGAACAGGTTCTCCAGCAGAGTCTGCGCGGACTCCTTGGTGGGGGGCTCGCCCGGGCGCAGCTTGCGGTAGATGTCCAGCAGCGCCTCGTCGGTGCCCGCCGTGTTGTCCTTCTCCAGCGTGCCCATCATGATCTCGGAGAAGCCGAAGCGCTCCACGATCTGATCGTTGGTCCAGCCGAGCGCCTTGAGCAGCACGGTGACCGGCTGACGGCGCTTGCGGTCGATGCGCACACCCACCGTGTCGCGCTTGTCGACGTCGAACTCCAGCCACGCGCCGCGGCCGGGGATCACCTTGACGCTGTGCAGCGTCTTCTCGGTGGACTTGTCGATGGTCTCGTCGAAGTACACGCCCGGCGAGCGGACCAGCTGGCTCACCACGACACGCTCGGTGCCGTTGATGATGAACGTGCCCTTCTCGGTCATCATCGGGAAGTCACCCATGAAGACCGTCTGGCTCTTGATCTCACCGGTGTTGTTGTTGATGAACTCGGCCGTGACGAACAGCGGTGCCGCGTACGTCATGTCCTTGTCCTTGCACTCGTCGACGGGTGCCTTCACCTCGTCGAAGCGCGGATCGGAGAAGGACAGCGACATCGAGCCCGAGAAGTCCTCGATCGGCGAGAGCTCTTCGAGCACTTCCTGCAGACCACCCTTGGGGTCCACATCGCCGCGGTCGACGGCGCGCTGGAACCAGCTCTCCGCGCCGATGAGCCACTCGAACGATTCGGTTTGGACGTCGAGAAGCCCGGGAACCTCGAGAGGCTCACGGAGTTTTGCGAAAGAAATCCTGTTTGGTGCTCCGGGAACGGAGTTGTTGGTGGCTACTGACTCGATCTGGCGGGACCCTGCCAAGATGCATCCTTCCAGCACCTCATGCGACCGTGGTTGCCGGTGGACACCGGACCGTCGTGCCGCGATTCTGCGTCGGTTCGGCTGGCTTCACGAGCCTCCCGGACGCACGGCACGCGTCTAGATCTCTGAGCAGGGCTCAGGCTAGAACCACGTGGTGGGTGCGGCGTGGAAAACCGAGATGGGCAGGATGCAGCCAGCGCAACGTCCAACAATAGCGCAGGACGGCAAATTCCTCAACATCCAGCGACAGACCACATGCCACGAAGGCGGGTCCGCTGGCTGGCGTCCTCATCCCGTGCAAACATGCTGGCCAATAGATTGGCCCGGTTTCGCCCTTCCGTCAAGAGATAACGCGGTGTTTGGTCACAGAACATCTGAAGAAATGTGAAAGAGGATGTGATCAGACGGCGAAGCGTGTGCGCGCGGCGGGCCGCTACGTCACAGGCGCACGGATGTATCCGTCAAACCTGATGTTGATTGCTGTAGATGCGCGCGACGACGCACCACGGCACAGTGGAAGCCCGGTGGCCCGGGCGGGTGTCAGCGGTCGCCGGCGACGGGGATGCGCCCGGTGGGCGCGTCATCCTCGGCCCGCTCGCGGTCGTAGTCGCGTACGGAGTGCTGGTTCGAGCCCTCGAGGTCGGCGCGGATGGCTTCCTGCGCGGCCGGCGGCAGCGTGTGCATGATCTCGCGCACGCGGGCCTGGCGGCGACCGACGGCCTTACGCTCGGGCATCCCCGGGGTGGCCATGACCTGCGGCGGCACACCCTCGATCTCCTCCGTGCCACCATCGTGGTGACCGGCGTCGACCATGGCCTGCTCTTCGGCCATCGTCGACTCGTCCTTCTCCTCGGACATGCCGATCGGGCCGATGCGTCGACCGTTGAGGAACTGCTTGACCACCGGCTCGTCGCTGGTCAGCAGCACCTCGCGCGGACCGAACATCACCAGGTGCTTACGGAACAGCATGCCCATGTTGTCGGGCACCGTGCGGGCGATGTTGATGTTGTGCGTGACGATCAGGATCGTGCAGTCGATCTGGGCGTTGATGTCGATCAGCAGCTGCGACAGATACGCGGTACGCACCGGGTCCAGACCCGAGTCGGGCTCGTCGCAGAGAATGATCTGCGGGTCCAGCACCAGCGACCGGGCCAGCCCCGCGCGCTTGCGCATACCGCCGGAGATCTCACCGGGGAACTTGTCCTCATCCCCGCCCAGACCCACCAGGTCCAGCTTCTCCATCACGATCTGGCGGATCTCGGATTCCTTCTTCTTCGTGTGCTCACGAAGCGGGAACGCGGTGTTGTCGTACAGGCTCATCGAGCCGAACAGCGCGCCGTCCTGGAACATCACACCGAACAGCGTGCGGATCTCGTAGAGCTCCTTGGCCGAGCACTCGATGATGTTGGTGCCGTCGACGATGATCTTGCCCCGCTCCGGGCGCAGCAGTCCGATCAGCGACTTCAGGAACACCGACTTACCGGTACCCGACGGGCCGAGCAGCACACTGACCTCACCGGCAGGCAGGTCGAACGTGACGTCTTCCCAGATTCGCTGTGAGCCGAAGGACTTGGTCAATCCCTCAACCTGAATGCCAATGCCCACGCGAATTCCTCTCGCCAGTCCCAGACATGCTCGCCACAGGCTTCCCGCCTGTGGCTTGAGTCACTGTAACCTACCCGGTCACGCCGTAACACTCGGTCGGTGAAGCTGCCAGGACCCCTCTCCGGCACACCGGGCCCATAACGTAGCGCGGGGCTGGTCTGTTTGCCAGACCAGCCCCGCGGCTGACGTCGCCGTCACTGCGTTCCGGGTGCCGGAACGCCAACGGGAACTACTTGACGGTGACCGACGCGCCCGCGGCCTCGAGCTTGGCCTTGGCGTCGTCGGCGGCCTCCTTGGTGACCTTCTCGAGCAGCGGCTTGGGGGCGCTGTCGACCAGATCCTTGGCCTCCTTGAGGCCCAGGCCGGACACGATCTCGCGGACGACCTTGATGACGCCGATCTTCTTCTCGCCGGCGCCCTCGAGGATGACGTCGAACTCCGACTGCTCCTCGGCGGCCTCGGCGGGGGCACCGGCGGCGGGGCCGGCAGCGGCGACGGCGACCGGCGCCGCGGCGGTGACCTCGAAGGTCTCCTCGAACTTCTTGACGAACTCCGACAGCTCGAGCAGCGTCAGCTCCTTGAATGCCTCGAGCAGGTCGTCGGTGGAAAGCTTGGCCATGATGGTCCTTCCTTTGTTACTTCTGAGCTAGTGGGTGGTGAACTACGTGCGGAAGCCGCTACTGCGCTTCCTCAGCGGCCTTCTTCTCTTGCAGCGCGGCGGCCAGACGTGCGACCTGCGACGCCGGAGCGTTGAACAGACCGGCGGCCTTGGCCAGATTCGCCTTCATCGCGCCGGCCATCTTGGCCAGCAGCACCTCGCGCGACTCGAGGTCCGCGATGCGGTTGACCTCGTCGACGGACAGCGCGCGGCCGTCCATGTAGCCGCCCTTGATGACCAGCGCCTTGTTGTCCTTGGCGAAGGTCTTGATCGCCTTGGCGGCGTCGACGGCCTCGCCCTTGACGAACGCGATCGCGGTGGGCCCGACGAACAGCTCGTCGAGGCCTTCGATGCCCGCCTCCGCCGCGGCACGCTTGACCAGCGTGTTCTTGGCGACGGAGTAGGTGGCGGAATCACCGAGCGAACGGCGCAGGTCCTTGAGGTTGGCGACGGTCAGCCCGCGGTACTCGGTGACGAGCGTCGCCGAAGCCTCCTTGAACTGCTCGGCGATGTCGGCAACCGCGGTGGCCTTGTCAGCCTTGGCCATGCATGCCTCCTCGTGGTTGATTACGGTCGTTTCACCTCGACCGACCCGGGAAAGCACAACGCCCCGACGCAGACAGGTCGGGGCGCACACGTAGACGTACTAGCCTCGTCCTCCTGCGTAGGCCGCCGGGTATGACCCGGACCTTCGACCAATTTCTTGGTGACCGACGGTCTTCGGTGGAACCGAGCCAGGATAGCCTGCCGCCGCTCGATCAGCCAAAACGGCCGAGAGCGGCAGCGCCCACCAGCCCGGCGTCGCCGCCGAGCTGCGCAGGCACCACGGTGAGACCGGCCAGGAAATCCAGCCCGGCGTAGGTGCGCAGCGCCGCGCGCAGCGGGTCGAACAACAATGCGCCGGACTTCGCGACGCCGCCGCCGACGACGACCAGGTCCAGGTCGCACACCGCGGCCACCGACGCGATCATTCGGGCCAGGGCGTCCGCACCGCGCTCGAAGGCCTGCAGCGCCACCGGGTCCCCGCGAAGCGCGTCATCGGCGAGTTCCTTCGCACCGGCCTGCGGCGGCGGCTGCCATCCGTGGTCGCGGGCCCACCGGGCCAGGTGCGGTCCGGACGCCACCGTTTCGGCGCAGCCGCGCCCGCCACAGGTGCACGGCGCGCCGCCGGGGTCGACGACGACGTGCCCGACGTGACCCGCGTTGCCGGTGCGCCCGTGGTACGGCGTGCCGTCGAGCACCAGGCCGCCGCCGATGCCGGTGGACACCACCATGCCCAGCAGGAAGCGGGCGTCGCGGCCGGCGCCGCGCCACCACTCCCCCATCGCCATGCACAGGCCGTCGCCGCCCAGCCGGACCGGCAGTCCTGTCACCTCGGCCACTCGCGCGACGACGGGGAAACCGCGCCACTGCGGGATGTTGATGGGGCTGACGGTGCCGGCAGGCACGTCGATGGGCCCCGCGGATCCGACGCCGACGGCGGTCACGTCGGCGCCGCCGGTGGCGCGGACATCGGCGAGCAGCGCGGCGACCGCAGCCCACACGGTTTCGGCGTCACCGAGCGGGGTGGGGCGCTGCTCGTGGTGCGTGAGGGTGCCGTCGCCGTCGACGAGTCCCGCGGCGATCTTCGTTCCGCCGATGTCGAGGGCCAGGATCAGGGCGGCCATCAGTGGGTGTGGGTGTTGTCGGGCTGGCGGGGATCGCCGGGATGTTCGTAGCCGGGGGCGAGCCGCACGAGTTCGGCGCAGCGGGCGTCCAGCCAGCGACGGTAGGCGCGCCGTCGGGCCGACGCGCACAGATGTTCGGCGACAGCACTTTCCGGCATGCGGTCGGGGTGGCGGGCGTGGTAGTCGGCCACCTCGTCGACGTCGACCACCACACCCGCCGTGATGCGGGCGAACACCGCGCGCCCGACCGGGTCGGCGAGCGTGGCCGCGGCGACGCTGCCGACCTCCATGTGGGCCAGTGTGTCGGGCAGCAGTTCGGCGTGCGGTGGCGCCTCGGCGCCGCGCAGTGTCGCGGCCTCGCGGGCGACCACCCGTTCGGTCACCAGCACCTGGGTGAGCCAGCGCCGCAGCTGCCGTGCTTCACGGGTGCCCGGCCGGGGCAGCGCGTGCTCGGGCGCGCGGGCGCGCACCGCCTGTTCGCGGGCGTCCACCTCGACGATCGTGACCGGCTCGCCGGCGACGGTCGCCGCCACCCCCGCCCTCACCGCGTCACCTCGACCGACACCGCAGGGGTGTAGACCAGTTCGCCGGCGCAGGACACCCGGATCAGGGCCCACCAGCGCCCGGGCGGCGTCCACCGCGGCGGCGTCACGTCGAACCGGAGGTCCACCGAGCTGCGTGCCGGAAGCACGTCACCGATGATGTTGGGCGCCAACCAGTCCCAGGTCTCCCAGGGAGATATCACGTGCGCCTCGACGGCGAGGTCCGCGTGCGCGTCGGTGGCGACTGTCACCCGTAACGACGCGGTCCCGCCAGGCGCCAGCGTCACGGGCGCCGGCTCTGCCGCGATGCGCAACACCCGGTCGTCGTGACGACCCAGCGACACCAGACACACGTCCTCGACGGTCTGGTGCCAGGCCGCCGGGATCGCTGCGCCCGTGGCCGCCAGTTCGGCGCGCACGGGGTACCAGCCGGGCACCGCGGCTGCGGGGACCTCCACGTCGAGGACGGACTCGAGGTGCTCGCCGGGCGGCAGCACGAAGGGCAGCTCGGCCACGCCGAGTGTCCACTCCGGCGGCGTGACGATGCGCACCCTGCCGTGCAGCGCGGCGTCGGTCGCGTCGCTGGCGACGGTCAGCCGCAGTGACACCGGTCCGGCGTGCTCGAGCGCGAGACGGTGGGGATGCAGGTGGGCGACCGCGGGCAGCCCGCCCAGGGGTGCCGGTCCACGGTTGTGCAACCAGTAGCGACTGTAGAGCGGTTGAGCCGGTTCGGCGTCGGGCCCGAGCGGTTCACCGGCCGCGTCGAGCACCCTGGGCAGGTTCAATGAGGTTCGCAGCGTGGCGATTTCGTAGCCACCCAACTGCAGCGGATCGGTCGACGCCTCGAGGGGTTCTTCCACCAGGTCGAGGCGCTCCGACGCCGACACGGCGCGCAGCCCCGATTGCAGCGTGACCTGCGCGCTGCGGCCCAGCGTCTCGATCAACCGAATCGCGATGTCGTCGGTCGGTCCGACCCGTCGGGCACTGCCCTGCGCGGTGGGATTGCCCGCCCTCTTGATCGCGCCCACCGCGACGGCCCCGGCGGGGTGTACCTCGAGCAGCGATCCCCACGCGGGCAGGCCTCCGCTGCGCGGATCGTGGTGTGCGCGGACGGCGATCAGTTCGTTGTTGAATTCCGCGCTGCGCGCGGGCATCCCGAGATCGCGCCAGTCGCCGGCACCGGCGAGGACGGCGTAGTCGAAGGTGTGTGTCCAGTGCTGCAGCCCGAAGGCGGACCCGTCGGGCGCGGTGCGGCGTGGCGGGTCTATCCAGGTGCCCGACGGCCAGCCCGTGCAGGAGCGCATCAGCGACAGGTGCAGCGTGCCGTCGGTGTCGACGGCGAAGCCCGGCATGCCGCGGTTCACGACGGCCACGGTGTGGGAGGCGCACTCCTCCGCCACGTCCTGGTCGACGCCGATCTCGCCGTCGGCCAGGTCGGCGGCGAGCGCGGCGACCGCGGCCGCGGTGTCACCGTCGGCGCCCACCACCAGGACCGGGAGCGCTCGTGGCGCCCGCAGGTCGGCGCCGGGCACCCAGACGTCGCGCAGCGGTGCCGACGCGGGCACCCACACCCGGGGCGAGGCTGCGGGGACATCGAGAACCGTTGCGGTGAATGCGTTGTCGCCGATGCTGATCCGAACGTCGGGCAGGTTGGAGTCGACGGACAGATCGCCGTACCGGGGCGCGTCGGCGCTGCTGCAGGTCGCGGTCACCCCGGCCCTGCCGAGCGCGGCCATCAGCTCGCGGACCGCGGCGAGGAGCGGCGTGTCGGCGGCGGGCGGGATCACCACCTCGGCGACCGCGATCGCGCGCGCCGAGGTGCCGCGGAACCGGATCCGCGCGGTCGAGGAAAGGCCGAACCAGCCGTGGGCGGGGTTGTCGAGCGTGTGCGGGTGCACGGCCGTGTCGACCGACTCCGTCGAGCCCGGTTCGTGCAGAAGCGCGAAACCGCGCCCGATCACGGCGTTGCCCACCTCGCTGACCGGCATGGCGCCGGGAACCGGACACGGCCACCGCAGCCGCAGCAGCCGGTCCTCGCCGGTGAAGTCGTCGACGGTGGTGCGGCAGTCCAGCCGGTCGACGCCGTGCCACAGCGTGAGCGTCTGGGTGTAGCGCAGCACCCCGGTGATCTCCCCGGTGACGACCAGACGCTCCCCGATGTCGCTGCGGTACCTGGTCACCGTCGCCGGCGACTGCGCCGATGTGACGACCGGCCCTCGGGGCAGCAGGTGCCATGGCCCCTCCCCGGCGGTCGGGTGCGCGGAATACTCTTCGTAGACGGCGAGTTCGTTGCCGACCCGGTCTGCGGCGAGCAGTTCGCGACCGCAGGCCACCAGTGAGCTGACGCCCCCGCCGCGCGACGCGTCCACCGCGAGAGCGATGGTGCCGTTGGTGATGATATTGCCCGGCAATGCTTTCCAGGCCGTCGCTGCGTCACCCGACTCCAGCCGGTAGGACCGCCAGCCCAGCGAGGGGACGTCGCGCGCCAACCAGGTCAGCGAGTGGCCGCCGTGCTCGGCCACCACGGCCACCGGCGTGCCGTCGTCTTCGACGACGCGGCCGTGCCACGGCTGATCCAGGTGTACGGTGACCACGTCGGAACGGTTGTGCGCCAATGGGTTCCACACCACCACTGAGGCGTCGACGGCGTTGGAGAGCAGCGTGAGCGCGCGGTCGGCGATCCCGCGGCCGAGCTGCCACGCATCACGCCACCCGGTGAGCAGGTCCAGGTACACCTGGTCGGACTCCGAGCCGGTGATCGCGTCGTGGTGCGCGCCGTAGGCCAACTGCACCCAGGCCTTCGCGAGCGCCGCCTCCGGGTAGACGGCGCCGGTCAGTGCACCGGCGAACACCGCGAACCGCTCGGCGGCCAGGACGGCGTTCTCGGCGGCGCGGTTGGCCTGCTTGGTGTCGATGTAGGAGACGTCCTTTCCGGTGTAGATCGGGTTCATGTCGCGGGTCTGCGGCGAGGCCGCCACGCCCCGCGTCGCCGCGTCGGCGCGCACCGCGGCGAAGAACTCCCCGGGCACCGCGCACACGAACCGCGGCCAGGTGTAGCGGGCGTTCCAGTCGCGGTGGATGTCGGTGACCCACTTGTTGGGCGGGGTGTAATCGGTGCCGACGGGCAGCAGCACGTTGCGCGTCAGCGCGACCTTCTTCAGCTGGGTGAACAGCTCGTAGGTGGCCTCCTCGGCCTCGGCCAGCGTCGGGGCGGAGTCCATCCACCAGCCCGCCGCGTAGTGGGCGGGCATGTAGTGGGTGAGAAGCCCGCGGCCCGAGGGCGCCATCCACTCGAATTCGCTGGCGAACTGCATGCGTTCGGGATCGCCACCGTCGGCCATCGGTCCCCACTGGTGGTGCGGCCCGCGGGCCCATGAGCTCGACGTGAGGCCGGCGTCGGCGGCCATGCCCGGGAATTGCGGATCGTGGCCGAAGACGTCGAGCTGCCAGGCGGTCGCCGGCGACGCTCCCAGCACGTCACGCTGAAACCCGATGCCGGCCACGAAGTTCCGGATCGCCGTCTCCGGCCCGGTGAGGTTGGTGTTGGGCTCGTTGTAGGTGCCGCCCATGATCTCGACGCGGCCTTCGGCGAGGAACCTGCGCAGGTCGGCCCGCTCCTCGGGGTGTGTGTCCCAGAACGGTTTGAGGTAGTCGACCTCGGCCAGCACGAACTTGTACACCGGCTCCTGCCGGGCCATCTCGAGGTGCGCGCGGACGAGGTCGAAGCCGTTGGTCTGCCGGCACCGGCCGGGCGGATCCTCGGTCCACAGACTGGTGTAGGCGGCCTGAGTGTTCCACCACACCGGGTCGTAGTGGAAGTGGCTGACCATGAACATCGTCCAGCCCGGCTCGGCGACGACGAAGTCGAATTCGAGCGCGCTCTCACCGACGGTCGCGCGAGCCCGTCGGACGTGCCCGGCCTCCCGATCGGCGACCCGCACCGGAACCTCGATCGAACCGTCCCCCGGTTCGGTGGTCACCAGCCCCGGCGTGGTCAGCCCGGGTCCGTCCACCCGTACGGGACCCCTCGAGGTACTACCGCAGTAAGAGACCCGGACCAGCTGCAGTGCGTCGTCGGGCGGGCCGGAGAAAAGTTCCGTCGACTCCGCGGAAGTGACGTGCACAGGGCCACCCTACGGGCGCCGGTGCGACGATCGACGGGTTCCGCGCGATACGGAGGCACCTAGCGCAAGGGGCCGACGACGCGTTCGGCCGCGGCTGTCACCGCGCCGGTCTGCACCAAATCTGTGACGGCCGCGAGCTCCGGCGCCAGATAACGGTCCGGGCCCGGACCGGCGACGTGCTCGCGCACCAGCTCGATCACGGCGCCCGTGGCGGGGGACGGGGTGAGCGGGCTGCGCATGTCGATGCCTCGGGCAGCAGTGAAGACCTCGACGGCAAGCACGCGACCGAGTCCGTCGATCGCCCGTCGCAGCTTGCGCGCCGCGGACCAGCCCATCGACACGTGATCTTCCTGCATCGCCGAGGAGGGGATCGAGTCGGCGCTCGCCGGGACCGCCAACCGCTTGAGCTCTGACACCATCCCTGCCTGCGTGTACTGGGCGATCATGTGGCCACTGTCCACGCCGGGGTCGTGGGCCAGGAACGCGTTGAGTCCGTGGTTGCGGGCCACGTCCAGGAACCGGTCGGTGCGGCGCTCGCTGATACCCGCCAGATCAGCGACGGCGATGGCCAGGAAGTCGAGCACGTAGCCCACCGGCGCCCCGTGGAAGTTGCCGTTGGACTCGACGCGGCCGTCCAGGGTGACGACGGGATTGTCGATGACACTGGCCAATTCGCGCTCTGCGACGACTCGGGCGTGCGCGGCGGTGTCACGGCCCGCCCCGGCCACCTGCGGGGAGCAGCGCAGCGAATAGGCATCCTGGACCCGGGTGCAGTCAGGGGTCCGGTGGCTGGCGACGATCTTCGAATCAGCCAACAGTGCACGGATGTTCGCGGCGGACGCGACCTGTCCCGGATGGGGGCGCAGACGCTGCAGGTCCTCGGCGAAAACCCGGTCGGTGCCCAGCAGACCCTCGACGCTCATCGCCGCGGCGACGTCGGCGACCCGGAACAGGTTGTCCAGATCGGCGAGGGCGAGCACCAACTGACCGAGCATGCCGTCGGTACCGTTGATGAGCGCCAGTCCCTCTTTCTCGGCGAAGGTGACAGGCTGCAGACCGAGTGCGCCCAGAGCGTCCGCGGCTTCGTGCAGCGCGCCGTCACGGGTGCGCACGTGCCCCTCCCCCATGATGGCGAGCGCGACGTGCGCCAGTGGTGCGAGATCGCCCGAGCAACCCAGACTTCCGTACTCGTACACCACGGGGGTCAGCCCCGCCGACAGGAGGTTGGCGTAGGCCTCGGCCGTTTCTCGGCGCACTCCGGTGCGTCCGCTGGCAAGCGTCGACAAGCGCAACAGCATCATCGCGCGCACGACCTCGCGTTCCACCTCGGCGCCCGAGCCCGCGGCGTGCGAGCGAATGAGACTGCGCTGCAAGGCGGTACGCATGTCGAGCGGTATGTGTCGGGTGGCGAGCGCCCCGAATCCGGTCGACACCCCGTAGACCGGTGTCGGATCGGCGGCGAGTGCCTCGATGTGGCGGCGGCTCTCGTCGATCACCGTGACCGCATCGTCGGCGAGCGCGACGGGCGCGTCGGCCCGGGCGACCGCGACGACGTCGTCGAAGCTGACGGGGCCGATACCGACGGTGACTGTCATCTCGCAAATTTAGAGGCTGCGCAACGGCCTCCGGCCCGGCGCCGGCGACTTAGTGTCTCGGATCTGAGACACTGCTCGTCTCGAACCAGCCGTCGGGTCCGTGGCCCGACAATGCCGTGGTCAGCTCAAATGCGGCGGTGCGGACCGCACGCACCAGGTCCCCGTGGGATGCACGCGGGTGATCCTGGCGCCAGGTCACGCTGATGGCGGCGCAGGGCCGGCCCGAGTGGTCGAACGCGCAGGCCGCCACCGACTGCAGACCGGCGGTGACGAGTCCGATCTCCTCGGACCAACGTCGACGGCGCTCCGCGGCGAGGACCCGCCGGAGGTCGGGGAGCGTCGCCGGTCCCTGCCCTGTGCGGTTGACGAACCCACGGGCGGACGGGAAGAGGGCCCGCACCTGGGCGGCGGGCAGGTGCGCCAGGATCGAGCGGCCGTTGGCCGTCAGATGCGCCGGCAGCCGGACGCCGACATCGGTGACGAGCGTGACCGGGATCCTGGACACAGCGGGCTGTTCCTTGAGCAGGTAGAGGCTCTCGGCGCCGTGTAGCACGCCCAGGTGTGCGGTCTCCCCGACCTGGGCGACCAGGCGCCGCAACACCGGCCGGGCCAGCATCTCCAGCGGCTCATGCCGCAGGTAGGCCGAGCCGATCTCGAAGGCCGCCATGCCGAGTCCGTACGTGCGTCGGTCCGGGAAATGCACGACGAACCCGCGCGCGAGGAGCACGTCGAGCAGGTGGTAGGTCGACGATCGCGGAATCTTCAGGTCGCGGGATACCGCCACGCCCGACACCGGGCCCGGCTTACCGGCGAGGTACAGCAGCACGTCCAGCGCTCGGCCGACTGCCGGTGAAGTACTCGACATCGCTGGACCCTCCAGGTCTCGGATACGAGACACTAGCCGCTGAAATGGTATGGAGCAATAGCCTGCGGTCGGCTGTGCTGGTACCCATGACCACGACCTCTTCGGCCCGCCTGGTACGCGCCCCGCGCGGCAGTGAAATCAGTTGCAAAGGTTGGCAACAGGAAGCCGCGCTGCGGATGCTGATGAACAACCTCGATCCGGAGGTAGCTGAGCACCCCGACGAGCTGGTGGTGTACGGCGGCACCGGCCGAGCGGCCCGCAGCTGGGAGGCGTTCGATGCGATCGTCGCCACGCTGCGCACGCTCGAGGACGACGAGACCATGCTGGTGCAGTCCGGCAAGCCCGTCGGTGTGTTCCGCACGCACGAGTGGTCACCTCGTGTCTTGATCGCGAACTCGAATCTCGTTGGTGATTGGGCGAACTGGGAGAAGTTCCGTGAGCTCGAGGCGGCCGGCCTGACGATGTACGGCCAGATGACCGCGGGGTCCTGGATCTACATTGGTACCCAGGGCATCCTGCAGGGCACGTACGAGACGTTCGGGGCCGTGGCCCGCAAGCGCTTCGACGGCACACTGGCCGGCACCATCACACTGACTGCGGGTCTCGGCGGCATGGGCGGCGCACAGCCGCTGGCGGTCACCATGAACGACGGTGTCGCCATCTGCGTGGACTGCGATCCCAGCCGCATCGAGCGTCGCATCGAACATCGTTACCTGGACACCAGCGCCGAGTCGATCGACGAGGCCCTGCGGCTGGCGGTCGAGGCCAGAGATGCGAAGCGTCCGTTGTCGATCGGACTCCTCGGTAACGCCGCCGAGGTGTTCCCCGAGCTGTTGGATCGCGGCGCCCCCATCGACATCGTCACCGACCAGACCTCGGCGCACGACCCACTGTCCTACCTGCCGATCGGCGTTGCGTTCGACGACATGAAGAAGCTGGCAGACAAGGATGCGGCGTACTTCACCGAGCAGGCGCAGGTCTCGATGGCCAAGCACGTGGCCGCCATGGTCGGCTTCCAGGACAACGGCGCCGAGGTTTTCGACTACGGCAACTCGATTCGCGACGAGGCACGCAAGGCCGGGTACGACCGGGCCTTCGATTTCCCCGGGTTCGTGCCCGCCTACATCCGCCCCCAGTTCGAGGAGGGCCTCGGCCCGTTCCGCTGGGCAGCCCTGTCCGGCGACCCGAAGGACATCGAGGTCACCGACCGCGCCGTGATGGACCTGTTCCCGGACAACGAGCACCTGCACCGCTGGCTGCGCATGGCCGGCGAGAAGGTGGCCTACCAGGGCCTGCCGGCCCGCATCTGCTGGCTCGGCTACGGCGAACGGCACCTCGCGGGGCTCAAGTTCAACGAGTTGGTGGCGTCGGGGGCGGTGTCGGCACCCATCGTGATCGGCCGTGACCACCTCGACTCCGGATCGGTGGCGTCCCCCTACCGCGAGACCGAGGCCATGCTCGACGGCTCCGACGCCATCGCCGACTGGCCGCTGCTCAACGCGCTGGTGAACACCGCGTCCGGGGCCTCCTGGGTGTCGATCCACCACGGTGGCGGGGTCGGCATGGGTCGGTCGATCCATGCCGGTCAGGTGTGCGTCGCCGACGGATCGGCGCTCGCGGGCCGAAAGCTCGAGCGCGTGCTGACGAACGACCCCGGCATGGGCGTCATCCGCCACGTCGATGCCGGCTACGAGCACGCCATTCACGTCGCGGCCGAGCGCGGTGTGCGAATCCCGATGCGAGACAACCGATGACCTCGACGTCCTTCGATGGGCTGTGGGACTCGATCCTCGACGTGGGGCGCGATCCCGCCGGCGGCTACCGCAGGTTCGCCTGGACACATGCAGACCTGTCCCTGCGCGAGTGGTTCGCAGGCGAAGCTCGACGACGCGGCATGACCGTGGACGAGGACCGCAACGGCAACGTCTGGGCATGGTGGATGCCGCAGGGCTGGACCGGCGACCCGGTGGGTGCCTTCGTCACCGGATCACACCTGGATTCCGTTCCCGGTGGTGGTGCCTTCGACGGTCCCTTGGGAATCGTGTCGGCGTTCGCGGCGATCGATCTGCTCGTCGCACGCGGGGTGGACCCGCGAATCCCGGTGGCGGTCGTCGCGTTCTCCGATGAGGAGGGCGGACGATTCGGCGTGGCCTGCGTCGGCTCGCAGCTGTCCACCGGTGCCGTCACGCCCGAACGCGCACTCAATCTACGCGACGCCGACGGCACCACACTTGCCGACGCGCTGCGGGCGGCCGGCCGCAATCCCCACCACGTCGGTATCGACCCTGACCTCGTCTTGCGCGTCGGGGTCTACGTCGAATTGCACGTCGAGCAGGGCCGAGCACTTGATCTGGTGAATCGACCCGTCGCGGTCGCCTCGGCGATCTGGCCACACGGACGCTGGCGGTTCAGGTTCTGCGGGGAGGGCAACCACGCGGGCACCACCCGGCTGCTCGACCGGCGCGATCCGATGCTGACGTTCGCCTCGACGGTGCACGCCGCCCGCGGTCAGGCCATCAGCCACGAGGCGGTCGCCACGTTCGGCAAGCTGGCCGTGACGCCGAACGGCGCCAACGCGATCCCGTCGCAGCTCGAGGCCTGGCTCGACGCACGCGCCGCGGACGAGGACACGCTGGCGGCGATGGTCGAGGCGATCACGGCCGACGCCGAGGGATTCGCCCTCGAAGACTCGGTCTCGCTGCATGTTGCCGCCGAATCCGTCAGCCCTGCAGTGGTTTTCCCCGATCAGCCGCGGACCCGCATCATGCGCGCGCTCTCTTCGCTGGGAACCATCCCCGTACTCCCCACGGCCGCCGGGCACGATGCCGGGGTGCTGTCGGCGAAGGTACCCACCGCAATGCTGTTCGTGCGCAACCCGACCGGCGTTTCACACTCTCCGGACGAGTACGCAGAGATGGCTGACTGCAGAGTCGGTGCCCGAGCATTGGCCGACGTGATGGCCGATTGGGTGGCCGGATGAGCCCGACCTGGTGGTGTGAACACGCGTGGGTCGACGGCCGTGTCGTCGACGGTGCGCTGGTCACGGCGAGCAACGGCGTGATCGTCGCGATAGAGCCGGATCAACCTCCTGCCGGGAAACGGCTGCACGGCTTGGTGATTCCGGGGCTGGCCAACGCTCACTCCCATGCCTTTCACCGCGCGCTGCGAACCCACACCCAGCGTGGCGGCGGCTCCTTCTGGACGTGGCGCGATGCGATGTACCGGATCGCCGAGCGGCTCACCCCGCAGAACTATCTGGAGCTGGCTGCAGCGGTGTACGCCGAGATGGCACTGGCAGGCATCACCGCGGTCGGCGAATTCCACTACCTTCACCACGGTCCCGACGGTGTGCCGTACACCGATGCCAACGAGATGGGCCACGCGCTGGTGGCCGCGGCGGCCGCGGCGGGGATCCGGCTCACGCTGCTCGACGCGTGCTATCTGAGCGCCGGTCCTTCCGGTCAACCGCTCGACGGCCCACAGGTGCGGTTCGGCGACGGTGATGCCGACCGGTGGGCACAGCGAACAGACGCACTGCTGGTAGACACGAAGGGCGACGAGCACGTACTGATCGGTGCTGCAGTGCATTCCGTGCGCGCCGTGCCCGCCGATCAGCTCGAACGGGTGGCCTCCTGGGCCGATGCGCACTCTGCGCCGTTGCACGTGCACTCCAGCGAGCAGGTGGCCGAGGTCGAGCAGTGCCAGGCCGCGTATGGCTGCACCCCCACGGCACTGCTGGGCGAGCACGGTGCGCTCGGGCCGCGCACCACCGCCGTGCACGCGACACACCTGACCGATCAGGACATCGTCGACATGCATGCGAGCTCGACCGGAACGTGCTTCTGCCCGACCACGGAGCGTGATCTGGGTGATGGGATCGGCCCCGCTCCGGCACTGCTGGCCGGGCCAGGTCTGTTCAGCCTGGGCACCGACAGTCACGCGATGATCGACGTGCTCGAGGAAGCACGGGCCGTCGAACTCGACGAGAGACTCGCCGGTCGGCGCCGCGGCACGATCTCGGCCGCACGCCTGCTCGAGGCCGCGACGCGCTACGGCCATCAGGCGCTGGGCTGGGCGGACGCGGGGCGGCTCGAACCCGGCGCTCGAGCCGATCTGGTCGCCATCGACCTGGCTTCGGTGCGCACCGCAGGGGGAGGCGCCACCGCAGAGAACGTCGTGTTCGCTGCATCTGCCGCCGACGTCACGGACGTCATCGTCGACGGGCGTACCGTCGTCGCCGACCGGCACCACCGCGTCGAGGTCGGGCGCGCCCTGGACGACGTCATCGGACGGCTGTGGGAGAACACATGACAGTGCTCTACGACGATATCGGCGAACTCGTCACCAATGACCCGGCCGTCGGAGACGGTAGCCCTCTCGGGGTCCTCACCGACGCCGCCCTGTTGGTCGACGGCGATCGCATCGCGTGGGCGGGGCCGAAAAACGCTGCGCCCGCGGCGGATCGACGGGTCGACTGCCGAGGCGCGAGCGTGTTGCCCGGTTTCGTCGACAGCCACGCCCACCTGGTGTTCGCCGGCGACCGGTCGGCCGAGTTCGCAACAAGGATGAGCGGCGAGCCCTACGACGGCGGCGGCATCGCCACGACGGTGGCGGCCACCCGGGCCGCGCCCACCGAAGCGCTGGCCGCCAACGTGGCCAGGCTCGCCACCGAACTGCGCCGCAGCGGTGTGACGACGTTCGAGACGAAGAGTGGCTACGGCCTGACCACCGTCGACGAGCGGCGAAGTCTGGAGATCGGCCGCCGGTTCACCGCGGAGACGACGTTCCTCGGCGCGCACGTCGTGCCCCCCGACCACCGCGGCGACCGCGACGCCTATGTCCGGCTGGTCGCGGGCGACATGCTCGCGGCATGTCGGGAGCACGCTCGCTGGATCGACGTGTTCTGCGACCGTGGGGCTTTCGACGTCGACGAGGCCAGGTACATCCTGCAGGCCGGACTCGATGCGGATCTGACCCCCCGCTTGCACGCCGGCCAGCTCGCGCCTGGGGAGGGGATCCAGCTGGCGGTCGAACTCGGCGCGGCCTCGGTGGACCACTGCACCTACGCCACCGATGTCGACATCGCGGCGCTTGCGGCGGGCGGCACCGTCGCAACCCTTCTGCCGGGGGCTGAATTCTCCACGCGCGCAGACTGGCCCGATGCCCGCCGGTTTCTGGATGCCGGCGTCACCGTGGCGCTGGCCACCGACTGCAATCCCGGCAGCTCGTACACGACGAACATGGGCTTCTGCATCGCCGTGGCCGTGCGGGACATGGGCTTCACCCCCGCCGAGGCCGTCTGGTCCGCAACCGCGGGCGGCGCCAGAGCGCTGCGGCGCGACGACGTCGGCGCGCTTTCCACGGGGAGACGCGCGGATTTCATCCGGCTCGACGCTCCGTCCTACATCCACTTCGCCTACCGGCCCGGTGTTCCGATCATCGGCGACGTCGTCGTCGGCGGCGTCTCGATCTAGCGGGCGGCGCGGGCGATCCGCTCGGCCACGGTGCGCACCGCGTCGACGACTTCGGGCGGTTCCAGCACCTCGAAGTCGCAGCCGGGCATCGCCAGCCACGGCACCATCCGCTGCGGGTCGTCGGCCCCGGCGGTGAGGATGCAGGCGTCCGGTCCGTCCGGCTCGATGTGCACCGACGACGTCGGAAAGCATTGCGCCACAACATCGTGCGGTGCCGCATAGCGCACCCGTGCGACGTAGGGGTAGGGCGACGAGCTGATCGCCCGGCGCACGTAGGACGCGGCGTCGGGCGCCTCGCGCGGGGTGAACGTGGTGCCGTGCGCGCGCACGTCCGACATCCGGTCCAGCCGCAGGCTGCGCCAGTCCGACCGGTCCCGGTCGTAGCAGAGCAGATACCAGCGCCGGCCCGTCGTCACCAGGTGGTAGGGCTCGACGCGCCGGTGCGTGACGTTGCCGTGCAGGTCGACGTAGCCGGCGGTGACGTGCTCGTGGTCGCGGCCGGCCCGGGCGAGGGTCATCAGCACGTCGGGCTCGACGGGGGTCTCGGTGGGGGTGCCCAGTGTCACCGTCGTCTGGTGCACGGCTGCGACCTGCGAACGCAGCCGCGCGGGCATCACCTGGTCGAGTTTGGACAGAGCCCGCAGCGCCGACTCGCCCACTCCGGCGACGCTGCCGCCCGCCGCGACGCGCAGGCAGACCGCCATCGCGACCGCTTCGTCGGGGTCGAGAAGCAGCGGCGGCAGCGCGGCGCCGGCGCCGAGTCGGTATCCGCCGCCGACACCGGTGCTGGCGTGCACGGGATAGCCGAGCTCGCGCAGCCGGTCGACGTCACGGCGCACGCTGCGGGTGGTGACGCCGAGCCGCTCGGCCAGTTCCTCGCCGCTCCAGACGCGACGGGCCTGGAGCAGGCCGAGCAGTTGGAGGACCCGGCCGGTCGTTTCCGACATGCCGCCATCTTGCCCCACATTGAGGACAGGAACTGTCCGCATCGGGTGCGAGAGTGAGACCCATGAGCATCGATGTGGTGTCCGAATTGGCCGAGCAACTGGATCTGCACTGGCGGACCCAGCTGCGGCCCCGCCTGGACGGGCTCGGCGACGACGAGTACTTCTGGGAACCGGTGCCCGGCTGCTGGACCGTGCACCGCGACGGCGGTGTCGACTTCGATTTCCCGGCGCCGCAGCCCGAGCCGGTCACCACGATCGCCTGGCGGTTGGCCCACGTTATCGTCGGCGTGCTGGCGATGCGCTCGCACGCGCACTTCGGCGGACCGCCGGCCGATTACCAGAGCTGGTCCTACGCCACCGACGCCGCAACGGCGCTGGCTCAGCTCGACGACGCCTACCGGCGCTGGATCGACGGGGTGCGCAGCCTGGACACCGCGCGCCTCGCCGAGCCGGTCGGGCCCGCCGAGGGACCGTGGGCGCAGGCGCCGATGATCGCGCTCGTCCTTCACATCAACCGCGAAGTCATCCACCACGGAGCCGAGATCGCGCTGCTGCGCGATCTGTACACCCACACCCACCTGAAGGAGAGCTGACATGGCTGCCATGCCCCCACCCATCGCCGACGAACGAGCCGGTCTGCGCGAGTACCTCGCCGCGCAGCAGCATGCGTTCCACGCGATCGCGTTCGGGCTCACCGACGAGCAGGCTCGCGCCACCCCGTCAGTGAGCGCGTTGTCGATCGGCGGGCTGATCAAGCACGTCACCACCTGTCAGCGCGGCTGGATGGAACGCGTCGCCGCCGCACCGCAGGCCTGCGCGGACGACAGCCGGCCGATGGAAGAGCGGGCCGCCGACTGGGAGGACGAGTTCAGAATGCGCGAGGACGAGACGCTCGCCGACGTGCTGGCGGCGTTCGACGCCCAGAATGCCGAGACGATCCGGCTGGTCGAAACGGTCGATCTGGGCGCGGCGGTGCCCGTGCCGCAGAACGCGCCGTGGTTCCCCAAGGATGTGTCCGCGTGGTCGGTGCGGTGGGTGTTCTTCCACATGATCGAGGAGCTGGCGCGCCACGCCGGACAGGGCGACATCATCCGCGAGAGCATCGACGGCGCCACGCTGTACGAGCTGCTCGCCGGTGTCGAGGGCTGGCCGGAGACCGACTGGCTCAAGCCGTGGACGCCGGCGACGGCGTCGTGCTCACGCCGTAGTCAGCGCAGCACCAGCTGCAGCGCGTAGTCGACGACGACGTCGAGGTCGTCACCGAGGTGTCCGGCGAGCCACTGCTGGGCCAGCTCGGCCATCGCGCCGGTGTACATCGCGGCGCCGACCATGGCGGCGACGGGGTCGGTGCCGGGCTGTAGCCGCCAGCCCTCGGTGAGGACAGCCTCGCGCAGAAGGTCCTGGGTCGCGGCGCGGCGCGCTGTCAGCACCGGGTTCGCCCGCGCGTCGGTGAACAGGACGCGTCCGCGGCGGGGATCGGTGGAACTGAACTCCAGCACGGCGGTCATGCCTGCGCGGGTGCGCGCCCGCAGCGACTCTCCCGCCGACGTCATCGCGTCGCCCACCGCTTGGGCCAGTTCGCCGCTGACGCGGTCGTAGACCGCACCGAGCAGCTCGTCGAGGTCGGCGAAGCTCTCGTAGAAGTAGCGGGAGTTCAGTCCGCTCTCCCGGCACACCGAGCGCACCGCGAGCGCGGCCTCACCGCCGTCGCCGAAAAGGCGGTAGGCGGCGTCGACCAGCAGCTGGCGCCGCTCCGCGCGGCGGTCGGTGAGCGGGACGCCCGCCCACCGGGTGGGACTCGACACCCGGCCAGCCTAAGCCGCGCCGACCCGGTTCTGGTCACAACCGTCGCCAAACGGTATTCTGGCCACACCCGTGACCACATTGGAGGATGCGATGTTCCTACCGCACCAGCTCGTCGGCCAGATGCTCAACCAGCGGTTCGACCAGGACGTGCGGCGGCGCTTCTTCAAGGGCATGGAGTTCGCCGCGCCCGTCGGGGATCCCGGCTGGTTCGGCCCGGGCAGCGCGGTGTGGCACGTGCACTCCC
Organism: Mycolicibacterium psychrotolerans; assembly: GCF_010729305.1. Classification (NCBI taxonomy): domain Bacteria; kingdom Bacillati; phylum Actinomycetota; class Actinomycetes; order Mycobacteriales; family Mycobacteriaceae; genus Mycobacterium; species Mycolicibacterium psychrotolerans. The sequence goes on from NZ_AP022574.1 coordinate 5,605,352, forward strand.
ACATGCACGCGCTGATCTTCGGCCTGCAGTGCGCGGCCTTCCTCGAGCGCCTCGATCCGTCGATCTACTGGATGGGCGTGCACCACTCCCGGCTGGTCCGCGACGACACACGCGACGACCCGATGCCGCAGATCGACCCGAGGGGTGCGCTGACCCGGCTCGGGCACTCGGTCGCGTTCTTCATCGGGACCGCCTACGGGTCGACCGAGACCGCCGAGCGGCTGGCCACCGCCGTGCGCTCGATGCACCACACCATCAAGGGCACCCGCCCCGACGGCGCGCGCTACGACGCCGACGATCCCGAATGGCTGCGGTGGAACTACGCGACCGTGGTGTGGGGTATCGCCACCGCGCACGAGCTCTATCATCCGAATCCGTTGCGCGGCAACAAGATCGATCGGTACTACGGCGAGTTCGTGCGTGTCGGGCACGCGCTGGGCGGCACCGACCTGCCTGCCACCAAGGCCGAGACGCTCGATTGCCTCAAGTCCTATCTGCCCAAGCTCGCCGTCACCTACGGCACCGCGATGGCCACCGGGCCGAATCTGCCCCTGCCGCAGGCCGCGCTGAACTGGGCCGTCCGCGACACCATGCCGTCGTGGGCGCAGGGGCTGATCCAGCACAGCAATCCGAACATCGTCGAGCGCACCGCCCGTCGCGCGCTGGTGTGGTCGATCATCAACGGCGTCCATCTCGCCTCGGGTGCGCCGCCGGAGTACGAGCAGGCGAAGGCGCGGGTCGCAGCAGGGACGACCGTGCCGCACACGCTGCCGACATACCGGCCCGGCACCGACCCGGTACGCACCCGCGAGGAACTCGAGGACGCCTTCGCCTGAGCCCCCGCGGCGCATGGGGCACTGTGACCCGATGCACACCTTTTTTCGCCGACCGGGGCTTTTTGGGACACTGCTGATATGAGCACCACGCGGAAAGCCGACAACAGCCAACATCGCGAGGTTGCCAGACTGGACCGGGTCCCGCTGCCGGTCGAGGCGGCCCGCGTCGGAGCCACCGGCTGGCAGCTCACCCGCACCGGCGCACGCGTCGTCGCGAAGCTGACCGGCCGCGGATCGCTGCAGCAGAAGATCGTCAAGCAGATCCCGCAGACCTTCGCCGATCTGGGCCCCACCTACGTGAAGTTCGGCCAGATCATCGCGTCGAGCCCGGGCGCCTTCGGGGAGCCGCTGAGCAGGGAGTTCCGCAGCCTCCTGGACCGGGTCCCGCCCGCGGACCCGAAGGAAGTCCACAAACTGTTCGTCGAGGACCTCGGCGACGACCCGGCCAACCTGTTCAAGACGTTCGACGAGACGCCTTTCGCGTCGGCGTCGATCGCGCAGGTGCACTACGCGACGCTGCACACCGGCGAGGAGGTGGTGGTGAAGATCCAGCGGCCCGGCATCCGCCGCCGGGTCGCCGCGGACCTTCAGATCCTCAAGCGCGGCGCCCGGCTGGTCGAGTTCGCCAAGCTCGGCCAGCGGCTGTCTGCGCAAGACGTTGTCGCCGACTTCGCCGACAACCTGGCCGAAGAAATGGATTTCCGGCTCGAGGCGCAGTCGATGGACGCGTGGGTGGCCCACATGCACGCCTCCCCGCTGGGTGCGAACATCCGGGTGCCCCAGGTGTACTGGGATCTGACCAGCGCGCGGGTGCTGACGATGGAACGCGTCCAGGGCACCCGCATCGACGATGTCGCCGCGATCCGCAAGAAGGGCTTCGACGGCACTGAGCTGGTCAAGGCGCTGCTGTTCAGTCTGTTCGAGGGCGGGCTGCGCCACGGCCTTTTCCACGGCGACCTGCACGCAGGCAACCTCTACGTCGACGACGACGGCAAGATCGTGTTCTTCGACTTCGGCATCATGGGTCGCATCGACCCCCGCACCCGCTGGCTGCTCCGCGAGCTGGTGTACGCGCTGCTGGTGAAGAAGGACCACGCCGCGGCCGGGAAGATCGTGGTGCTGATGGGCGCGGTCGGCACCGTCAAGCCGGAGGCGCAGGCCGCGAAGGATCTGGAGAAGTTCGCCACCCCGTTGACGATGACGTCGCTCGGGGATCTGAGCTACGCCGAGATCGGCAAGCAGCTCTCCGCGCTCGCCGAGGCCTACGACGTCAAGCTCCCCCGCGAGCTGGTGCTGATCGGCAAGCAGTTCCTCTACGTCGAGCGCTACATGAAGCTGCTCGCACCCACGTGGCAGATGATGAGCGACCCCGCGCTGACGGGCTACTTCGCCAACTTCATGGTGGAGGTATCTCGCGAACATTCTGAGGATCTGGACGCCTGATGCAGGTCCGCACCGGTACCGCGCCGTCGGGCGACATCGGCATCCACTACGAGGACATGGGTGATCCGAGCGACCCGGCCGTCATCCTGATCATGGGGCTGGGCGCGCAGATGATCTTTTGGCGCAACGGCTTCTGCGAGAAGCTGATCAACCAGGGCCTGCGGGTCATCCGCTTCGACAACCGCGACGTGGGACTGTCCGGCAAGCTACCCGGCCACCATTCCGGCGCCCCGCTGCTGCCCCGGATGGCGCGGTCGTTCGTCGGGCTGGCCAGCCCGGCGGCCTACACGCTCGAGGACATGGCCGACGACGCCGCGGCGCTGCTCGACCACCTCGACATCGACCGTGCGCACGTGGTCGGTGCGTCGATGGGCGGCATGATCGCCCAGGTGTTCGGGGCCCGCCACCACGCGCGCACCAAGAGCCTGGGCGTGATCTTCTCGAGCAACAACCAGGCGGCGCTGCCCCCACCCGGCCCGCAGCAGCTGCTCGCCGTCCTGGGCAAGCCCGCAGGCAGCGACCGCGACGCGATCGTCGACAACGCCGTCCGGGTGACCAAGATCATCGGCAGCCCGGGCTTTCCTCGCCCCGACGACGTGATCCGCGCCGAAGCCGTCGAGGGCTACGACCGGTCCTACTACCCGGCGGGCGTGGGCAGGCAGTTCGCGGCGATCCTCGGCAGCGGCAGCCTGCGCCGCTACAACCGGCAGACCACCGCGCCGACCGTGGTCATCCACGGCAAGGCCGACAAGCTGATGCGGCCTTCGGGCGGACGCGCCATCGCCCGCGCCATTCCCGGCGCGCGGCTGGTGCTGTTCGACGGCATGGGTCACGAACTGCCCGAACCGCTGTGGGACGACATCGTCGGCGAACTCGAGACGACCTTCACGCAGGCCGTGTGACCGGCGTCTCCGTCAATTCACAGTTTTCCGAAAAGACGTACCATGCGTGACGGGCACGCGTGACCGCCGTTTCAGGAGAACCTCTTCGGGCAGCGTCCCCAAGGAGCCACCCCATGGCCTCGACCAAAAAACAACTGAAGCCGCATTTCGACGACGTCCAGGCGCATTACGACCTGTCCGACGAGTTCTTCCGGCTGTTCCTGGATCCGTCGCAGATGTACAGCTGCGCGTACTTCGAGCGCGACGACATGACGCTCGAGGAGGCGCAGCGGGCCAAAGTCGACCTCGCGCTGGGCAAGCTGGGCCTCGAGCCGGGCATGACGCTGCTCGACGTCGGGTGCGGCTGGGGCTACACGATGATGCGGGCGATCGAGCGCTACGACGTCAACGTCATCGGGCTGACGCTGAGCGAGAACCAGAAGGCGCACGTCGAGCGGATCTTCGCCGAGTCGGACAGCCCGCGGACCAAGGAGGTGCGGCTCGAGGGATGGGAGAACTTCGACCAGCCCGTGGACCGCATCGTCTCGATCGGCGCCTTCGAACACTTCGGTAAGGACCGCTGGGACGACTTCTTCGCCACCGCCTACCGGGTGCTGCCCGACGACGGTGTGATGCTGCTGCACACCATCACGGCGCTGACGATCCCGCAGATGATCGAACGCGGCATCCCGCTGACGTTCTCGGTGGCGCGGTTCATCAAGTTCATCCTCACCGAGATCTTCCCCGGCGGGTACCTGCCGACCATCGAATTGGTCGGTGAGCACTCCGCCAAGGCCGGCTTCACGCTGACCCGCGAGCAGTCGCTGCAGCCCCACTACGCGCGCACGCTCGATCTCTGGTCGGCCGCGCTGCAGGAGCACAGGGACGAGGCGATCGCCGTGCAGTCCGAAGAGGTCTACGACCGATACATGCACTACCTGACCGGGTGCGCGGACTCGTTCCGCAAGGGATACACCGACGTCAACCAGTTCACCCTGGTCAAACAGCCCGCCTGAGCGGATTGGGTAGGGCGACCCGCCATTAGATAGGCTGGTCGCCCTAGAAGCGTGTTTGCAGCAAGGCAGGGCCGCGTTTCGGTACGGTCGTCGGAACCGCACCATCTCATGAAGCACACGAAGTAGAGGGACGTAGAGAGACATGTCTGACCAATCCACCGGCACGAAGGATCTGACACCTCATTTCGAGGACATTCAGGCTCACTACGACCTTTCGGACGACTTCTTCGGCGTGTTCCAGGATCCGACCCGCAAGTACAGCTGCGCCTTCTTCACCGGTCCTGAGGTCACACTCTCGGAAGCGCAGATCGCCAACGTCGACCAGCACCTCGACAGGCTCGATCTCAAGCCGGGCATGACCCTGCTCGAGGTCGGCTGCGGTTGGGGTCTGACGCTGCAGCGTGCGATGGAGAAGTACGACGTCAACGTCATCGGGCTGACGCTGTCGAAGAATCAGAAGGCCTATTGCGACCAGCTGCTCGGCAAGCTGGACACCAAGCGCACCTTCGACGTCCGGCTCGAGGGCTGGGAGCAGTTCCACTCCCCCGTCGACCGCATCGTCTCCATCGAGGCGTTCGAGCACTTCGGCAAGGACCGCTGGGACGACTTCTTCAAGACCTGTTACGAGATCCTGCCCGAGGACGGCCGGATGACCGTGCAGAGCAGCGTCGGCTATCACCCCTACGATCTGGCCGAGCGCGGCAAGAAGCTGACGTTCGAGCTGGCCCGGTTCGTGAAGTTCATGATCACCGAGATCTTCCCGGGTGGCCGGGTTCCGACCACCCAGATGATGGTCGAGCACGGCGAGAAGGCCGGCTTCGTGGTGCCCGAGACGCTGTCGCTGCGCAACCACTACATCAAGACCCTCGGCATCTGGGCGAGCCGGCTGGAGCAGCACAAGGACGAGGCGATCGCGGCCACCGACGAGGAGAACTACAACCGGTACATGAAGTACCTGACCGGTTGCCAGTACTACTTCATCGACGAGTCCATCGACGTCAGCCTGGTCACCTACCTCAAGTCCGGTGCCGCTGCCTGATCCACACGCGAAAACCCCCCGGAGCCTCGGCCCCGGGGGGTTTTTGTTAGCTGTGCTGCGTCGAGCGCACGCGCCGCCGAACGTGCCCGACATGGGCGTGGAGGGAATTTTCGTCGTTGCCCGCGCCGAGCGCGGTCTCTGGTGCTACGTTGCTGCGCGGGGGTGCTTCTCGGCCACCACTTCGGGGTTCACTGGGGGATGCGACCCCCGAAGTCCGGCCCGCGCACCTGGGCCCCCGTTCGTGGGGGGCGGCGGCTCGGTCAGGTCGGACGGTTGCGGCGGCCGAGAAGCACTCCTGGGAGGCCTACTCCTCCGCGCTCATGGTCGGATCCGGCTGGCGCCTACTCCTCCGTGCCGATGGTCGGATCCGGCTGGCGCCTACTCCTCCGTGCCGATGGTCGGATCCGGCTGGCGCCTACTCCTCCGCGAAGTTCCGGGTGACCGCCGGGTCGACCGGGATGCCCGGTCCGGTGGTCGTCGAGACGACGACCTTCTTCAGGTAGCGGCCCTTCGACGACGACGGCTTGGCGCGCAGGATCTCGTCGAGCGCGGCGCCGTAGTTCTCCACCAGCGACTTCTCGTCGAACGACGCCTTGCCGATGATGAAGTGCAGGTTGGCCTGCTTGTCGACGCGGAAGTTGATCTTGCCGCCCTTGATGTCCGCCACGGCCTTGGTGACGTCCGGGGTCACGGTGCCGGTCTTGGGGTTCGGCATCAGGCCGCGGGGGCCGAGGATCCGGGCGATGCGGCCGACCTTGGCCATCTGGTCGGGCGTGGCGATGGCGGCGTCGAAGTCGAGGAACCCGCCCTGGATCTTCTCGATCAGGTCGTCGCTGCCGACGACGTCAGCGCCGGCGGCCAGGGCCTGCTCGGCCTTGTCACCCACGGCGAACACCGCGACGCGGGCGGTCTTGCCGGTGCCGTGCGGCAGGTTCACGGTGCCGCGGACCATCTGGTCGGCCTTGCGCGGGTCGACGCCCAGCCGGATCGCGACCTCGACGGTGGCGTCCTGCTTCTTCGACGACGTCTCCTTGGCCAGCTTCGCGGCTTCCAGCGGCGTGTACAGCCGGGTCTTGTCGACCTTCTCGGCGGCTTCCTTGTACGTCTTGCTGTTCTTGCTCATTGGTGTCTCCTTGATTCAGAGGTTGTGGTTGGCGAGCCGATGCCAGCTCTCCCACGGACTACTTCGTTGATCCTGCACTCAGGGCGGTCCGCAGTGCGATTTCGCCGCCCTCACCGCAGTCTCGACGAGAGGACTACTCGACCGTGATTCCCATGGACCGGGCGGTGCCGGCGATGATCTTGGCGGCCTGATCGATGTCGTTGGCGTTCAGGTCTTCCTTCTTGGTCTCGGCGATCTCGCGCACCTGATCCCAGGTCACCTTGGCGACCTTGGTCTTGTGCGGCTCACCGGAACCCTTCGGCACACCGGCGGCCTTGAGCAGCAGCTTCGCGGCAGGCGGCGTCTTCAGGGCGAACGTGAAGGTGCGGTCTTCGTAGACCGTGATCTCCACGGGGATGACGTTGCCGCGCTGCGACTCGGTCGCCGCGTTGTAGGCCTTGCAGAACTCCATGATGTTCACGCCGTGCTGGCCGAGCGCGGGACCGACCGGCGGGGCGGGGTTGGCCTGCCCGGCCTGGATCTGCAGCTTGATCAGCCCGGCGACCTTCTTCTTCGGGGGCATGGTTGGGTGCGTTCCTTCTTCTTTCTCGTGGGCTTCCTCGCGGCCGAGGGGCCCTGCTTAAATCTTGGCGACCTGGTTGAAGGTCAGTTCGACGGGCGTCTCGCGGCCGAAGATCGACACGAGCACCTTGAGCTTCTGCTGCTCGGCGTTGACCTCGCTGATCGAGGCCGGCAGCGTCGCGAACGGGCCGTCCATCACGGTGACGGACTCGCCGACCTCGAAGTCGACCAGGATCTCGGGGCGCTCCATCGACGCCTCGGAGGACGCCGCGGCGCCCGCCGTGCTCTTGGCGGGCTTCTTCGCGGCAGCGGGCGGCAGCAGGAACTTCACCACGTCGTCGAGCGACAGCGGCGAGGGTCGCGAGGTCGCACCGACGAAGCCGGTCACCCCGGGGGTGTTGCGCACCGCGCCCCACGACTCGTCGTTGAGCTCCATGCGGACCAGGATGTAGCCGGGCAGCACCTTGCGGTTGACCTGCTTGCGCTGGCCGTTCTTGATCTCGGTGACCTCTTCGGTGGGCACCTCGACCTGGAAGATGTAGTCGCCGACGTCCAGGTTCTGCACGCGGGTCTCGAGGTTGGCCTTCACCTTGTTCTCGTAGCCGGCATAGGAGTGGATGACGTACCAGTCACCCGGCTTGAGGCGCAGCTCCTTCTTGAGCGCGACGGCCGGGTCTTCTTCCTCGTCGGGCTCCGGCGCCGGTGCGTCGGCTGGCTCTGCGGCGTCGTCGGACTCCGCGGCCTCGTCGGTGATCTCCAGCGGCGCATCCTCGACCGCTTCGGCCGGGGTGCTCTCGTCGAGGTGCTCGGCAGCCTCGTCAGCGATCACGACCGCCGGATCAGCCGCCTCGGCGCGCGCCTCGGACACGCTCGCGGCAGTGTCGCCGTCGAAGCTAGTCACGTGTCAGTCCTCTCTCAAATGTCATTGCGTGGCGTCGGCCGACCTCGGGTCAGCCGAACACCAGCGTCACGAGCTTGGCCAGGCCCAGGTCGACCCCGCCGATCAGCGCCACCATGAACACCAGGAACACGAGCACGACCGTGGTGTAGCTGACCATCTGCTTGCGGTTCGGCCAGATGACCTTGCGCAGCTCGGCGACGACTTCCTTCAGGTAATTGAAGATGAAGACGAACGGGTTGCGTGACGGTCCGTCCTTGGGCTTCTTGGCGGTCTTCTTCTTCGCCTTCGGACCCTTGCCGTCGTCCTTGCCGCCGGAGCTGTCGGTCTCGGGCGTCGTGTCGGTGTCCTCGGTATCGACCTCGGCCACCGCCCCACGCCGCGACCGCTTGCCGGTGGGTCGCAGCGGGCGTGTCACGACCGCGGTCTGCGCGCGCGCGTCACCGCCGTCGGTCTCCGCGCCGCTGTCGGTGCCTGCGGAGCTGGCACCGTCGCGCTCGTCGCTCACCGCGTGCTCCCTCGTGATCGTCCGGTGTGGTGGGTCACTGTCCAGTATCCAGAACCGGCCAGTGTGCCCACGTGTCGAGTATTCAGTTGAGCAGGGGCGACAGGACTTGAACCTGCAACCTGCGGTTTTGGAGACCGCTGCTCTGCCAGTTGAGCTACGCCCCTAGGAGGGTTCCCTGCAGGGCCCACACAATTCGCGCGCTCCCCGTTCGGTGACACAAGCCCGACGGACAGCGCGCTCAACTGGGAAAACCCCGAGGTCCGAGTGTAGCGTGCCGCGGGTCGGAGTTACTAATCCGTTCCCGCCGGCGCCGGCACCTGCTCGTCGGCGTCGTCGGCGCCTTCGTGGACGACCGGCTTGCGCATCACCTGTCCCGTCTCGGGATCCCATCCGGCCGAGATCGAGTTCTCGCCGCTGTGGCCCATCAGCGTCGTGAACGACTCCATGACCAGCTCGCCGTGCTGATCGATCAGGGTGTTGCGGGTGGTGACGATGTCCGCGCCGAAGCGTTCGTCGACGCTCTCGACGTACAGCGTTCCCTCGAGTTCGTCGCCCGCCTTGATCGGCCGGTAGAAGTGGAACCTCTGATCCACCTGAACGATCTGCAGGGTCTCGAAGCCGAGGTCGTTGTGTTGGAAGAAGTGCCGTTGGATCATCACCGCGAAGATCGACATGAACGTCGGGGGCGCGATCAGCGCCTCGTGGCCCGCCGCCCGCGCCGCCTCCAGGCTGTGGCTCGTCGCGTCGTTCGCCTTCACGGCGTTGGCATACTGGCGGATCTGCTCGTGACCCACGACGTACGGCTCGGGGTACTTCCAGACCATGCCTCTGATGTCGATTTTGAGTGCCATGACGTGGTCGCCTATGCCAGCTTGGCCGTCGCCACGGCCCTGCCGAAGATCTTCTTGCCGCCTGCGGTGGCGCTCAGCGCCAGGGTCACCGACTTCGTTTCGGGGTCAACGGATTTCACGCGTCCGTTGAACACGATCTCGGCGCCCTTGCCGTCGTTGGGCACCGGCACCACGGCGGTGAAGCGAACGTTGTACTCGGTGACGGCGGCCGGATCGCCCACCCAGGAGGTGACGTAGCCGCCACCGAGACCCATGGTCAGCATCCCGTGCGCGATCGCGGTGTCCAGGCCGACCTGCTTGGCGATGTCGTCGTCCCAGTGGATCGGGTTGAGGTCACCGGAGACTCCGGCGTAGTTGACCAGGTCCGCCCGGGTCAACGTGATGACCTTCTCGGGCAGTTGATCGCCGACCGTGACCGAACTGAACTCACGCAGTGCCATGGGAAAAGCCACTCTCTCCGTCTTCTTCACTACGCCCCGCAAGGGTGGTGTAGGACTCCTGTACGACCTCGCCGTTGCTGTTACTGACGATGTTCTTGGTGACGATGATGTCGGTGCCGTGGGCCGTGCGGACCGATTCGACCCACACGTCACAGTGCAGCGTGTCGCCGGCCTTGATGGGACGGACGAACTTGAGCGCCTGGTCGACCTGGACGATCTTCGCGTCCGTGATGCCGATGTTGGCGGCGGCGAACATCGCCGACTGCGCCTGATAGCCGAACACCGAGATGAAGGTCAGGGGCGCCAGCAGCGCGTCGTAGCCGAGATCGGCGGCGGCCTCCTCGTCGAAGAAGGCCGGGTCGTCGTTCTTGACGGCGGTCGCGTATTCGCGGATCTTCTCGCGTCCGACGACGTAATGGTCGGGATGGCGGTAGTGCAACCCGACGTACTCGTCCAAGAAAGACACGACTTATGAACCTACCTGGTCAGGCGCGGCGCGGCGCGCATCGACGGCGCCCGGCCCGATCGTGCCGCCTAGCGCGACTCTTTGTGGGCCTGGTGCTTACCGCAGTTCGGGCAGAACTTCTTGATCTCGAGGCGATCGGGATCGTTGCGGCGGTTCTTCTTGGTGATGTAGTTGCGGTGCTTGCACACCTCGCACGCCAAGGTGATCTTGGGCCGTACGTCGGTACTGGAGGCCACGGCAGTCGTCTCTTTCTTCTACGTCTCGTTAGTTCTTGTAGCGGTGGGGGGGCTCGATCCCCCGACCTCACGATTATGAGTCGTGCGCTCTAACCAGCTGAGCTACACCGCCCCGCGGACCGTGCAGCGGTCCACCGAGCCCCCTAACGGAATCGAACCGTTGACCTTTTCCTTACCATGGAAACGCTCTACCGACTGAGCTAAGGGGGCCTGTCTCGCGTACTCGGCGCATCGCCAAGCGACGAGCCTTAAAGAGGGTACATTCTCACCGATTGCGGCGCCAAACCGCTGGTCACTGTCGGCGCTCGACCGGCCGGTCCAGCTGACCGCCTACGCTGACCGGCATGGCCGACTCCGACCGCCTCTACTTCAAACAGCTGCTCTCCGGGCGCGATTTCGCCGCCGACGACATGATCGCCCAGCAGATGCGCAACTTCGCGTACCTGATCGGTGACCGGGAGACCGGCGACGCCGTCGTCGTGGATCCGGCCTACGCCGCGCAGGATCTGGTGGAGGTGCTGGAGAACGACGGCATGACCCTGTCGGGGGTGCTGGTCACCCACCATCATCCCGATCACGTGGGCGGTTCGATGATGGGTTTCGCGCTCAAGGGGCTCGCCGAATTGCTGGAACGGGTCAGCGTGCCCGTGCACGTCAACGTCGAGGAGGCCGAGTGGGTCTCTCGCGTCACCGGCATCGCGCCCAGCGAGCTGACCTCGCATCGGCACGGTGACACGGTCAGCGTCGGCGACATCGACATCGAACTGCTGCACACCCCCGGCCACACCCCGGGCAGCCAGTGCTTCCTGCTCGACGACCGACTGGTCGCCGGGGACACCCTGTTCCTCGACGGATGCGGGCGGACCGACTTCCCTGGCGGCAATGTGGACGACATGTTCCGCAGCCTGCAGGCGCTCGCTCAGCTGCCCGGCGATCCGACGGTGTTCCCGGGGCACTGGTACTCGACGCAGCCCAGCGCACCGCTGGCCGAGGTGCGCCGCACCAACTATGTCTACCGCGCCAGCAACCTCGACCAGTGGCGCACACTGATGGGCGCCTGACACATACGTCAATTGTGCGGAATCCGCGCTTTACTTAGCTGATCTGAGCGAATACCGAAGCCTTCGGCGAAATGATCGCCGCATTCCGAAGACAGCAAGCCCCCATCCTGGCAAACTCCTAAGACAGCGCTCACCGCTTGATCGCGTCGGGGGGTCCTCGTGAAGAACATCGCGCTGTGCTTCGACCAGTCCGGCAATCGGGGCAACGCTGCGGCGCTCGGTGAACTGCTCTCCCGCTCCGACCGACAGATCGTCTGGTCGCCGATCGGCACCACGGACAGCCGGCGCCCGGTGCGCAGCCTGCGGCGGCGGCGGGCCCGTGAGGTCGATGTGGCTCGTGCCCACGTGGTCGGGGCTTACGAGTTCCTCGCCGATCGGTGGGAGCCCGGCGACCGAGTGTTCGTATTCGGGGCGGGCCGCGGCGGGAACTGCGCGCGGGCCGTCACTCGACTGCTGGGCACCGTCGGCGTCCTGCCCGGCACCGGCGATGCTCCGGCGCCCGAACTGCGGGACTACGTGCTCGCCACCTACGCGCTGCCCCGGACCGCACGCGAGCCGGCCGACTGGCAGCGCGTGGGCCGACTCGCCGCCGCTCTGAGCGGACGTGCCGACGCGTCGGTCGGGGTCGACTACCTCGGGCTGTGGGACACCATCGGCGTGCCGGGCCTGCCGCGTCGGAACGGCCCCGACCCGCTCTCCCGGGTCCGCGCGGCGCGGCATGCGCTGGCGATCGACGCGCGGATGGCTCCTGTCCTGCTCGGCCACACCGGCCCCGAGGTGGAGGAGGTGTGGTTTCGCGGTGCGCACTGCGACATCACCCGCGGCAGGCACGCCTGCGCCCCGCTGTCGGACATCGCGCTGGACTGGGTGCTCGACGGCGCGATCACCGCGGGTATCCAGCTGGCCGCGACGGCCCGCCACCAGACACCGGCTCCCTGCGCCGTCGACGCGCTGGCCGGCAACAGCCACCCGGTCTCGCTGCGCCGCATTCCCGCCGGCGCCGCGGTGCACGCGAGCGTGGACTGCTACCTGCGGGCGCACCCCTCGTACTGGCGACGGCTTCCCGGCCGCATCGAGTGGGCCGATCCGGACTGGGTGGCGCGCGGCGAACGTCTGACGACTGCCCCGTCGCCGATCGAGACGTCCGCCGCGCAACCCGAACTGGCCTCGGCGTCGTAGCGCAACGCTACTTCCAGCCGGATCCGATCCCGCACTCCCAGAGCCCGAGTTTCGGAACCCCGTTGCCGTCATGGCGTTTCGGCTTGCTCGTCCGACGGGTGTGCCGCTCGGACCCTAGATCGTCTGCCGGCCGCCTTCTGGTGACGCGCATGGTGTCCTCCTTCGTCTGGAGCGCGGCGACCCCTCGTTTCGCCGCGCTGACAAGAACGCTAGGGACGCGCACGGTCGGCGTCGTGCGTAGTCGGCTACCTGTGTTGCGCGCCGCCGCCGCAATCCCGCCGAGGTAGTTTCCCGGGTCGCTTCGCTCCTGCCCGCCGGTGCCTTTCCCGGGTCGCTTCGCTCCTGCCCGCCGGTGCCTTTCCCGGGTCGCTTCGCTCCTGCCCGCCGGTGCCTTTCCCGGGTCGCTTCGCTCCTGCCCGCCGGTGCTAGGTTCGATCCGCCCGACCCACCGGCCCCAGGAGGCACCATGACCAGCACCGTCTCTTACGACCTCGTCGACTCCGTCGCCACCATCACCCTGGACGACGGCAAGGTCAACGTGCTGGGTCCGGCGATGCAGGCCGAAATCAACGAGGCGCTGGACCGGGCCGAGGCCGACAAGGCGAAGGCCGTCGTGCTGGCCGGCAACGCGCGCGTGTTCAGCGGCGGGTTCGACCTCGCGGTGTTCCAGTCCGGTGACGCCGCCGCGGCGCACGACATGCTCGCGGGCGGGTTCAGGCTCTCGGTGCGGACGCTGACGTTCCCGGTCCCGGTGATCATCGCGGCCACCGGACCGGCGATCGCGATGGGATCCTTCCTGCTGCTGTCCGCGGATCACCGCGTCGGAACGCCGAAGTCGCGCTGCCAGGCCATCGAGGTGGCCATCGGCATGACCATCCCCATCTCGGCGATCGAGATCATGCGGATGCGGCTGACCCCGGCGGCATTCGAGCGGGGCACCGCGCTGGCCGCGACCTTCGTCGGTGACGAGGCCATCGCCGGCGGCTGGCTCGACGAGATCGTCGAGGCCGACCAGGTCCTCGCCCGTGCCCAGCAGGTGGCGGCGGAGGCGGCGACGACGCTGCACGCCGGAGCGCATCTCGCGACCAAACTCAAGGCCCGCAAGCCCGCCCTGGACGCCATCCAGGCCGGAATCGACGGGCTGGCAACTGAATTCAGCCTGGGGTAACCACGTGACCCAGGTGCGAGGCCGAATCTGGCGACACGGCGAGCCCCAGGACGACTTCGTGTTCTCTGCGATCTCCGACTACCTGGCCACCGAGGGCAGCCTGGTGTGGTGTGACATCTACGATCCCGACCACGCCATCCTCTCCGACCTCGCCGAGGAACTGCATCTCAACGCGTGGGCCGTCGAAGACGCGCTCGCCGACGCGGAACGCACCAAGGCCGTCGTCTACCGCACCCACACGTTCTTCACCGTGTACGGCGTCACGATGAGCGGGGCGTCCGGCACCGCACCCGCCGACAGCCCGACGTCTCTGCTCGAGGTGCACAGGATTTCGGGTTTCGTGCTGCCGCGCGGGTTGATCACCGTCCGGCTGTCACCGCATTTCGACATCGACGAGGTGTCGCGCCGGTTCGACGAGCTCGGCGGTCAGGAGTACGGGGTGGGCGCGTTGGTCCACGGTCTGCTCGATGTGGTGGTCGACGGGCACTTCACCGCGGTGCAGGCGCTCGACGACGCGATCGAGAGCCTCGAAGACGATCTGTTCGCCGAGGAGACGCCGCGCAAAGGTCTGCAGCGCAAGACTTTTCAGCTGCGCAAAGATCTGGTGGCGCTGCGCCGGGTGGTGCTGCCGATGCGCGAGGTGGTCTCGGCGATCCAGCATCGCAGGCTCGACGCGAAGACAGCGCCGGAGCTGGACCCCGTCTACGCCGACCTGTACGACCACGTGCTGCGCGTCTCCGAGTGGACGGAGTCGCTGCGAGACATGGTCACCACGGTCTTCGAGACGAACCTGTCCCTGCAGGACGCGCGGTTGAACACCGTGATGAAGAAGCTGACCGGCTGGGCGGCCATCATCGCGGTGCCGACGGCGATCACCGGGTTCTACGGCCAGAACGTGGACTATCCCGGCATCGAGACCGTGGCAGGGTTTCTCACCAGCTCGGCGATCATCGTGGTGTTGGTGCTCGTCCTGTACGTGATGTTCAAGCGGCGGGACTGGCTGTAGCGTCCAGGGTTCCCAGGATGGTGCCGGCGCAGGAGTACGTCGCGGTGAACCCGTTGCGCCGCTCGGACACCACGCACGAGTCCCAGCCGGATCCCCAACCGCGGTACTTCAGCGTGAAAGCGCCGATGGTGCAGGAGAATCCGGGCACCCGGTCCCACGAAGCCGGATAGCCGGCGGCGGTCAGTCCCGCGACCAGACCCTGCTGCGCGGCGTCGCGCCAGTGTTCGGCGGCCACCGAGCGACCGGCGACGACGTTGTGCGCGAGCGTGATGTCGCCCGCGGCGAAGACGTTCTGCACCGAGGTGTGCATGTGTTCGTCCACGACGACACGGCCCTCACGGGTATCGAGCCCCGCCTCGACGGCCAGCCGCACGTCGGGACGGACACCGGTCGCGGCGACCACGAGCTCGCCCTCGACCTCCTCACCGGATGCGAGGGTCACCCCACCGTCCCCGACCGCCGCGGCGGGGGCCGACCCGACGAAGCGCACCCCGGCATCGGAGAGCATCTTCACCACGCGCTCGCCGACGTCGACGCCGAAGCGACGCGCCAGCGGCACCGTCTCGGGCGCGACCATCGTGGTGTCGACGCCGCACTCGGCCAGACAGGCCGCCGCCTCGCAGCCGATCAACCCGGCCCCGATCACCACCGCCGAGGGCGCGTGCCGCGCCGCCATCCGCAGCGCGACCGCGTCGGCGAACGAGCGCAGCGGCAGCGCCCGCTCCGCACCGGGCACTGTCAGCGGCACCGCGCGGGAACCGGAGGCCAGCACCAGGTGCCAGTACGGGTAGCGCATCCCGCCGGCGGTGACCACCTCCTGCGCCGCGAGGTCGATGCGGTCGACGGTGACGCCCAGGATCAGGTCGATGTCGTTGCGGTCGAACCAGCCCGCGCTGTGCAGGTCCAGATCAGCAGGCCGGCCGCACAGATACTGTTTGCTCAACGGCGGCTTGGCATAGGGCAGCGCCGGGTCGGCGGACAGGATGCGCACCGGGATGTGCCGGTGTCGTGCGCGGAACGTCTCGGCCGCGCTGACCCCCGCAGGACCACTGCCGATGGCGAGGAATCCCGGTGCCACCATGGGTCGTGGGTACCACGGGCGGGAGCACCCCAACCGCGGCCGGAGCAAACGGGTCAGGGTTTGGTCAGATCCGTTGAGCGCGACCGTCGGAGTGTGCGAGCATCGGCGCATGGAGCCAACCGGGGACCCTGAGGCCCGCATCCGCGACCTCGAACGTCCGCTCGCCGAGCAGGCCGGCGCCACCGAGATGGGCGCGACCGCGCCGATTCCGCCTCCTCCCTACGGTGCGCCCTACGGCATGCCGCCGACCGACCCCTACCAGGCCGCGTCCTCTTCGCAGTACGGCTCGCCCTACTACGCCCCGCCGCAGCAGGTCGTGCACAAACGCGGGCAGCCCGCGCTGTGGCTGATCCCGCTCGTCGTCGGCGTCGCCGTCGTCGCGGGCATCGTTGGTGTCGTCCTGTATTTCGTCGTCGGCAACTCCTCGACCACCGGGGTGTCCGGCGGGGGCGGTTCCGTCGCCGTGCCCACGATGCCGTCGATGCCTACCCTTCCGTCGATGCCCGCCCTTCCCTCGATGCCGTCGATTCCCGGCGTCGGCCCCACCGACGAGGTGCTCACCGTCGAGTCGGGTGGCTCGCTGTCGATCGGCGGCGTCGAAAGGAAGCAGACGGTGATCTGCAACCAGGGCACCGTGAGCATCAGCGGAATGAACAACACCATCGAGGTGCAGGGCTCCTGCGCGGCGGTGACGGTGTCGGGCATGGACAACACCGTCACGGTGGAATCGGCAGGCACCATCGGCGCGTCGGGCTTCGACAACAAGGTGACCTACCGCAGCGGGGAACCGCAGACCTCCCAGTCGGGCACGGGCAACGTCATCGAGCGCGGCTGAATCCAGCGCGACCGGTTCAGTCCGCGCGCGACAGAGCCGCGCGTGGACACTCCGCGATGGCCTGCTCGCCGAGTGCCTCCTGGTCGGCGGGCACCGGGTCGGCACTGACCACGGCGTAATCGTCGTCGTCGAGCGAGAAGATTTTCGGCGCGATCCGCACGCAGACGGCATTGCCCTCGCAGCGATCACGGTCGACTACCACCCGCATGGCTCCTCCTTGACGGCAGTTCGGACGGATCGGTGCAACCGGCCCGGGTCGTGAGCACCGGTGAGGCGCCGGTTCATGGCGGTGGCGATCCTGCCGGCTTGGATCTTGGCGTGTTCGGCGACAGGACCCTGGTACATCTGGTCGACGGTAGCGGTCCACAGGGCGAGCCAGCGCGTGAAATGCAGGGCGGACAAAGGTGTGCAGTCGTTGATGCGTCGATGGACCGTCAGCGCGTTGCGCCGGTACAGCCCGGCCCGGAACAGCACGGTCTCCCAGAAGTCGCACATGACGGGAAGGTGTTGTTCGAGGCCGCGGGAAGCGAGTTCGGCGAACGGCGGGGCGAGAACCTCGTCGCGGAAGGCTTCGTTGTAGAAGCGGCGCAGCAGCACTTCGATGTCCGTACGGGTGCCCAGATCACGAAGACCTGCGGCGGGCGCCCCGGAGTCAGCTGTGCAGTTCACCCGGGCACCGCGATGCGCTCGGTCTGAGAATGCCGCCGCGCGCTCGCCCAGGTGGCAGAGGGCAGCGTCCCGTTGCGCAGGGCCTTGCCGACGTTCGCCAGCACCCGGTGCAGGACGGCAGCGTGGGCGTCGCCGTTGTTCCGCAGATGAGCCAAACCGTGGTGGGTCAGATAGGCGCCGACGCGACGCTCGATCGGCCAGTTGGCGTAGGCGAGGCCGGTGAACTCGGATCCGAGGAAGCCCCAAGCGATCGCGTCGAGGTCGGACTCCGACAGCCCGCGCGGGCTTGCCTGATCGCTCTCCACCCTGGTGACCACCCGCAGTGGAACGGACTTCATTGTTCTCTCCTCATGCGCTGTTCGTTGTTCAGGCGCCTGCCAGCGCTGCGGCACCGCTGATGACCAAGGCGGCGATCTTCACCAGTTCCAAACCGACGTAGCTGTAGTGGACCCTCGACCGGCGGGTCGGCTGGCCGGCCTCGTGCGCAGCGGCGGGCCCGGCGAGAACCAAGTCGGAGCGCCGCGTCAGGCGCGGCCGCACCACCAGCAGTTGCGCGGCCAACACCACCACGACCACCGACACTGCGGCGATGACCGTCGGCGACGGCGGGTCTGCCACGAGGACGATCAGCAGGACCACGGCCAGGACGGCCTCGATGGTGTTCAGCGCGCGGAACACCAACCGCCCGATGCCCAACCCGATCTGCAGGGACACCCCGGGGGCGCGGAACTTCAGCGGCGCCTCGATGAACGAAATGCCGATCACCATGCCCAGCCACGTGAAGCAGACCGCGACGGCGACGGCGTGCGCGGTGCTCATGACGCGCTCCCGGCCGAGACCAGATGCGCAACACAGAGGTCCGGCTCGGCGAACGGAGTGAGGGCGTCGACGGTGATGGGTGCGTCCCACGCTTCCAGTGCGCCCTGCATGATTCCCAGGTGGATCGGGCAGATCACGTCTCTGCGAGTGTCGACCAGTTCGAGGAACGGACAGTTGCGCAGCCGAATCTCATCGGACTTCGTTGGCGCGGAGCCGTTTTCGGGGGCGAATCCCAGTTGGTCGAGCAGCCCGGTGAGGCGGTCGACGGCCTGACGGCGGCTGCGCGTGCGGGCGTGTCCTGCGACTCGCTCGGCGCTGGCGCGCCCTGCCGCCATGGCCCGCGCCGACGGCCGCGGCTGACGGGCGAGGGCGTCGGCGAGAATACCTGCCAGCATCTGGTAATCGCGGGGCCCCGCCGGATCCATGCCCGCGACCGCTCGAAACATCAGAGGCGGGCGTCCGGGCTTCGAGCGACCGACCTCGACCGCCTCGACCTGCCCGGCTTCCGACAGCGCATCGAGGTGGAAGCGCACGGTATTGGGGTGTATCCCCAATACGCCGGCGATCGCCGTGATACTCAGCGGGCCGTCGGCAGCCCGCAGCACCTTCAGCACCTCTGCGCGCCGCCCGGTCACGACTGCTCCCGGCCCTTCACGTCCACACACGGCTCTGCGATCACGTACGTCATGGCGCCGAGTTTACACAACTTTGATCTGTGAAAACTAGACCTTTCGACGATTTTCTCCAACACACGATTGGTTAAAGTGGTGAGGCACGCCTGCTCGTGACCGAGCATGCACCGAGGGAAGGATGATCATGCACAAGCTCTCCCTGGACGCCGTCGCTCGTGAACACCTCGAGAAGGCCGCCACGGCATCCACCGGTCGCAGCGCCGGCACCGTCTACGGCGGTCACGAACAGAAGCTGCGCCAGACGGTTCTCGGCCTGACCGCGGGCACATCGCTGGCCGAGCACGAGAACCCCGGCGAATCAACTCTTTTCGTGCTGAACGGCCGGGTGCGCCTCCATGCGGGCGACGACGCATGGGAGGGCCGCGCCGGCGACCTGCTGATCATCCCCCCGCAGCGGCACAGTCTCGAAGCCCTCGAGGACAGCGCCGTGTTGCTCACCGTCGCGAAGTAACGCTTTCCCTGGCTCGGAGCCTCGCCTCGCCGACCGCGCCCTTCGCGCAGTGGGCCGTGGGATAGGCCCTGATCACCGAGGGCAACGAGAGGCTCAGGGCGTATCCGGCGGTGTGCCGCCCCCGGGTGTCCGAGCCGGGCTCTATCGTGTGAGTTGATGCCGCTACACCTCCATCGGGCCGATCGCACCGATCTGCTCGCCGACGGTCTGGGTGCGATGCTGGCTGTACCACCCCCCGACCCGTTCGCCGAGGACCTCGTGCTGGTCTCGGCGCGCGGCACCGAACGGTGGCTGAGCCAGCGGCTCTCCCACGTCCTGGGTCGCGGCGAGGGCCAGGACGGGGTGTGCGCCGGCATCACCTTCCGCCATCCGCGCTCGCTCGTCGCCGAACTGACGGGCACCACCGACGACGATCCCTGGGCGCCCGACGCCATGGTGTGGCCGCTGCTCGGCGTCATCGACGACGCGCTCGATCAGCCGTGGTGCGCCACGCTGGCCGCGCACCTCGGCCACACCGAGCAGGGCGAGGAGAGGGAGCTGCGCCAGGGCAGGCGCTACGCCGTCGCCCGCCGGATCGCCGGCCTGTTCGCCTCCTACGCCCGGCAGCGTCCGCAGCTGCTCATCGACTGGGCCGAGGGCCGCACCGAGGCTCTCGACGCGGACCTGACATGGCAGCCTGAGCTCTACCGCGCGCTGCTCGCCCGGGTCGACGCCGATCCCCCGCCGGTCCGGCATGCCAAAGCCGTTTCGCGGCTGCAGGCCTCCGCCACCGACCTCCCGGGCCGGCTGTCGCTGTTCGGCCACACCCGGTTACCGCTCACCGAGATCGAACTGCTGCATGCGCTCAGCGCGCACCATGAGTTGCACCTGTGGTTACCGCACCCCAGCGACGATCTGTGGGCGGCGCTGAAACACAGTCACGGACCGGTGCCGCGACGCACCGACACGTCGCACCGCGCCGTGGGTCATCCGCTGCTCGCGACGCTCGGCCGCGATCTGCGCGAACTGCAGCGCGCCCTCCCGGCCACCCCGGCGTCGGACTCGTTCCTCGGCTCCGCCGATCGCCCGCCGACACTGCTCGGCTGGCTGCAGTCCGATATCGCGGCCAATACCGTTCACGCTCAGGGGCGTTCGTTCGACAGCGCCGATCGGTCGGTTCAGGTGCACAGCTGTCACGGTCCCGCGCGGCAGATCGACGTGCTGCGGGAGGTGCTGCTCGGTGTCCTCACCGATGACCCCACCCTCGAACCGCGCGACATCCTCGTCATGTGCCCCGACATCGAGACGTTCGCACCGCTGATCGTGGCCGGCTTCGGTCTCGGTGACGTCGTGACGGGCGCGCATCCCGCCCACCGGCTGCGCGTCAAGCTGGCCGATCGCGCGCTGACCCAGACCAACCCTCTGCTCGGCGTGGCCTCTCAACTGCTCGCCCTGGCCGGCGGCCGCGCCACCGCCAGCGAGGTGCTGAACCTCGCCGAGGCCGCCCCGGTCCGGTTCCGGTTCGGCTTCACCGACGACGACCTCGACGCCATCGGAGAATGGGTGCGGGAGGCCAACATCCGCTGGGGTTTCGACCGCGAGAACCGCCATCCCTATGGCGTGGACTTCGTGCAGAACACCTGGCGGTTCGGCATCGACCGGGTGCTGGCCGGGGTCGCGATGTCCGAGGACGCGCACGCCTGGCTGGACACCACACTGCCCCTCGACGACGTCGGCAGCAACCGGGTGGAGCTGGCCGGCCGGTTGGCCGAGTACATCGAGCTGCTCCGCGTCAGCGTCGAGAACCTCAGCGGCACGCAGACATTGCGGGCGCGGCTGACGGCGCTGCGCGCCGGGCTCGAGGTGCTCACCGCCGCACCGGACGCCGATGCGTGGCAGGGCGCCCAGGTCGACCGGGAGTTCGCCGACATCCTCGCCGACGCCGGCGCGCAGTCCGAGACGATGCTGCGCCTGGCCGACGTCAAGGCGCTGCTGGACCGTCACCTCGCCGGCCGGCCCACCCGCGCCAACTTCCGGACCGGCACGCTGACCGTCTGCACGATGGTGCCGATGCGCTCGGTGCCCCACCGGGTGGTGTGCCTGGTGGGTCTCGACGACGGGGTGTTCCCCCGCCAGGGCGTCACCGACGGCGACGACGCGCTCGCCCGCGATCCGATGACGGGGGAACGGGACAGCCGCTCCGAGGACCGCCAGTTGCTGCTCGATGCGATCGGCGCCGCCACCGAGCGACTGGTGATCACCTACACCGGCGCCAACGAGTACTCGGGTCAGCGTAAACCGCCGGCGGTGCCGCTCGTCGAACTGCTCGACGTACTCGACGTCACCACGCCACGACCGGTTCGCGAGTTCGTCCACATCCGGCATCCGTTGCAGCCCTTCGATGTTCGCAACGTCACGCCGGGGGCGCTGGGCACAGCGGCAGGTGAGCCGTTCACATTCGACACCACCGCGCTCACCGCCGCAAAGGTCGCGACCGCCGAGCGGACGGCCAAGCCGCCGCTGATCGGTGCGCCCCTGCCCATGCCGCCGCCCGACGACGTCGTGCTCGACGATCTGGTCGCCTTCTTCAAGGATCCGGTCAAAGGATTCTTCCGAGCTCTCGATTACACGCTGCCGTGGGACGTCGACGCCGTCGAGGACGGGATGCCCGTCGAGATCGACGCGCTGGCGGAGTGGAAGATCGGCGACCGGATGCTCGAGGACATCCTGCGCGGGATGACCCCGGCGCAGGCGCAGCAGGCCGAGTGGCGCCGCGGCTCCCTGCCGCCAGGGCGACTCGGCTGGCGGCAGGCGCAGGAGCTCGCGAATCGGGTCGCGGCACTGGCGGCCGCGGCCCAGCAGCATCGCACGCCCGCGCCGCGCGCGTTCGACGTCGACGTCGACGTCGGGGCCGGCCGCCGGGTGACGGGCACGGTGCCGCGGGTGCACGGCGAGCGCATGGTGGCCGTCACGTACTCCAAGCTGGACGGCAGGCATCTGCTCGAGTCGTGGATCCGGTTGGTGGCGTTGACCGCCCGCCATCCCGACCGGGACTGGACCGCGGTGTGCATCGGCCGGGCCAAGCGCGGCGACACGCCCCGGCAGCGGCTGCTCGGACCACCCGAGGACGCCACCGGGGTGCTCGCCGATCTCGTCGCGATGTACGACGAGGGGCGTCGTGCCCCGATTCCGTTGCCGCCCAAAACGTCCTACGCGTGGGCTGAGACCGACCACCACCGCGGCGCACCGGCGCGGGAGGCGGGCTGGAAGTGGAAGTCGGGGAAGTATCCCGGCGAGGACGCCGAACCCGCTCACGTCACCGTCTGGGGCCACGGCCTTCCGTTGGTGGACCTCGTCGCCGCGGGCCTGCCGGGCTACGCGGCGCGGCTGTGGTCCCCGATGCTGCGCGCCGAGAGGACCCTCGACTGATGGAACCGTTCGACCTGCTCGGTCCGCTGCCTGCGCCGCGCACCACCACGGTGCTGGAAGCCAGCGCGGGCACCGGGAAGACGTTCACCCTCGCCGGGCTGGTCACCCGCTATCTGGCCGAGGGGGTGGCGACGCTGGACCAGATGCTGCTGATCACGTTCGGCCGCGCGGCCAGCCAGGAACTGCGTGAGCGAGTCCGCGCCCAGATCCTCGACGCGCTGCTGGCTATGGGCGATCCGTCCCGTGCGGGCGACAACGCGTTGCTCGCCCACCTGGTGTCGGGCACGCCCGACGAGGTGGACGTGCGGCGGGAGCGGCTGCGCGACGCGCTGGCCGGATTCGACGCCGCCACCATCGCGACCACGCATCAGTTCTGCCAGCTGGTGCTCAGAAGCCTTGGGGTGGCCGGAGACACCGATTCCAGGATGCAGCTGGTGGAGAGCCTCGACGACGTGGTGTCCGACATCGTCGACGATCTGTACCTCGCGCATTTCGGCCAGGAACGCGACGCGCCGCTGCTGTCCTACGAGGCCGCGCTGCGCCTGGCGCGCGAGGTCGTCGGCGGCGCCCACACCGAACTGCGGCCGGTCGATCCGACGCCCGGCACGGACCCCGCGGTGCGGGTCGAGTTCGCGACCGCGGTCTGCGCGGAGCTGGAGAAGCGCAAACGCCGGCTCGGCATCCTGCACTACGACGACCTGCTGTCCCGGTTGGCCGAGGCCCTGGAAGCCGACGCCTCCCCCGCCCGCGCCCGGATGCGGCGGCGCTGGTCGATCGTCATGGTCGACGAGTTCCAGGACACCGACCCGGTGCAGTGGCAGGTGATCGACCGGGCATTCAGCGGGCACTCCACGGTGATCCTGATCGGCGACCCGAAGCAGGCGATCTACGCGTTCCGCGGCGGCGACATCGTCACCTACCTGCATGCCGCCGCGACGGCGGGCCACCAGCGCACGCTCGCCACCAACTACCGCAGCGACGGACCGCTGGTCGAGAGCCTGCAGGCGGTGATGCGCGATGCCCAGCTGGGCGACTCGCGCATCGTGGTGCGCCCGGTGGCCGCCGCGCACGCCGCGCACCGCCTCGCGGGCGCACCGCACAACGCGCCGTTCCGGCTGCGGGTGGTCACCCGCGACCAGTGCGGGGTCCGTCCGGACAAGGTCATCCCGATAGACCGGCTTCGTCGCCACATTCCCCGCGACATGGCCGCCGACATCGCCGCGCTGCTCGCCGGCGGCGCGACGTTCTGCGGTGAACCGCTCGTCCCCGGCGACATCGCGGTGATCGTGGAGAGCCACCGTGACGGCCGTGCCTGCTTCGAGGCGTTGACCGCCGCCAACATCCCGGCCGTCTACACCGGCGACTCCGATGTGTTCGCCTCCCCCGCCGCCGACGACTGGCTGTGCCTGCTCGAGGCCTTCGACCAGCCGCACCGGTCGGGCCTGGTGCGTGCGGCGGCCACCACGATGTTCTTCGGGGAGACGGCGCAAACCCTTGTCGCTCAAGGTGACCGATTGACTGACCGGATCACCGAGACGTTGCGCGGCTGGGCCGACCACGCCCGGGAACGCGGCGTGGCGGCGGTGTTCGAGGCGGCGCAGCGCGCCGGGATGGGCCAGCGGGTGCTGTCCTGGGTCGACGGTGAACGGCACATGACCGACCTGGCACACCTGACCCAGCTCTTGCAGGAGACCGCGCACCGTGAGCACTTCAGCCTGCCGGCGCTGCGGGACTGGCTGCGCACGCAACGCGAGGAACGCGGCGGTGCGATCGAACGCAGCCGCCGCCTCGACAGTGACGCCGCCGCCGTGCAGATCATGACCGTGTGGGTGAGCAAGGGCCTGCAGTTCCCGGTGGTGTATCTGCCGTTCGCGTTCAACCGCAACATCCAGACCCGCGACGTGGTGCTCTACCACGAAGGCGACACCCGCTGCCTGCACATCGGCGGCGAGCAGAGTCCCGACCACGACGACGTGCAGCGCCGCGGGCGCCGGGAGGCGGCCGGTGACGACGTCCGGCTCACCTATGTCGCGATGACGCGCGCGCAGTCGCAGGTGGTCGCGTGGTGGGCGCCGTCCAACGACGAGCCCAACGGCGGGCTGTCCCGGCTGCTGCGCGGGCGCGGGCCCGGCGAGGCGGTGGTGCCCGATCGCTGCGACCCGCCCCGGATCGACGACCCGGATGCGATGGCGCTGCTGCGGGCATGGGCCGAGGCCGGCGGACCGGTGCTCGAGGAATCGGTCATCGCACCACCGACAGACGTCGAGAAACCGCCTGTCCGAGATGATCTGGATGCGCGCCACTTCCACCGTCGCATCGACACCTCGTGGCGCCGGACCTCGTACTCGGGTCTGATCCGCGCGGCCGAGGAGGCTCCGGGGGTGTCGAGTGAGCCGGAGGTGACCGAGCTCGACGACGAGGTCGCCGACGTCCCGGTGGCCGAGTCCGGCAGCGAACCGGACCTCGGCGGCGCGGACCTGGCTTCCCCGATGGCCGACCTTCCGACCGGCGCCGCGTTCGGCACGCTGGTGCACGCGGTGCTGGAGACCGCGGACCCGTTCGCCGCTGACCTGGCGGCCGAACTCGAGACCCAGATCCGCCGGCATACGCTGTGGTGGCCCGTCGACGTCGCACCGGCCGACCTGGCCGCGGCGCTGGTCCCGATGCACGACACCCCGCTGGGGCCGTTGGCGCCCGGTGCCACCCTGCGGACGGTGGGGCTGCGGGATCGGTTGCGGGAGCTGGATTTCGAGTTCCCGCTCGCCGGTGGTGACCTGCGCGGTGCCGCGCCGGCGATCTCTCTGGCCGACGTAGGCGCGCTGCTGCGCGCGCATCTGCGGCCCGACGACCCGCTGTCCGGGTACGCGGCCCGGCTCTCGAGCGGCGCGCTGGCCGCCCAGTCACTCAGGGGTTATCTCACCGGGTCACTGGACGTGGTGCTGCGGATCGACGGCCGCTACCTGGTCGCCGACTACAAGACGAACTGGCTGGGTGAGCCGGGCGGCGCCCTGACCGCCGCCGACTACGGGCAGCCGCGGATGGCCGAGGCGATGCTGCACTCCGACTATCCGCTGCAGGCCCTGCTGTACTGCGTTGTGCTGCACCGTTTTCTGCGCTGGCGGCTGCCAGGCTACACGCCGGAGCGCCACCTCGGCGGGGTGCTGTACCTGTTCGTGCGCGGCATGTGCGGGCCTGCCACGCCGGTGGTCGACGGGCATCCGGCGGGGGTGTTCAGCTGGCGTCCGCCCGCGGAATTGATCGAGGCCGTGTCGAATCTGCTCGACGGCGCCGCCCGGTCGGAGACACTGGTGCGATGACGGACTCGCCGGCCCCCCGCGTCGCGGTGTACTTCGACTTCGACAACATCGTGATCAGTCGCTACGACCAGGTCAACGGCCGCAACTCGTTCCAGCGCGACCGGTCACGGGACGACGGCAACGGCGAGTTCGCCGAGAAACTCACGCGCGCCACCGTCGACGTCGGCGCGATCGTCGACTTCGCGTCGTCGTTCGGCACGCTCGTGCTCACCCGCGCCTACGCCGACTGGTCGTCGGCCATCAACGCGAACTACCGCGGCCAGCTGGTGGGCCGCGCGGTCGATCTGGTGCAGCTGTTCCCCGCGGCCGCGTACGGCAAGAACGGCGCCGACATCCGCCTCGCCGTCGACGCGGTCGAGGACATGTTCCGGCTCCCCGACCTGACCCACGTCGTGATCGTCGGCGGCGACTCGGACTACATCGCGCTGGCGCAGCGCTGCAAGCGGCTCGGCCGCTACGTCGTCGGCATCGGGGTCGCGGGCTCGTCCAGTCGCTCGCTGGCCGCGGCGTGCGACGAGTTCGTCACCTACGACGCGCTGCCCGGTGTGCCGGTGTTCGAACCCGACGAGCCGGCGGCCGATGCGGCGCCGAAGAAGCGCGGCCGCCGGACCAAGGCCCAGGACGACACCGAGGACGAGCCCGATCCGCTGGATGCGGCGACGGCACTGCTCACCCGGGCCCTGCACATCGGGCTGGAGAAGGACGACGTGGACTGGCTGCACAATTCGGCCGTCAAGGCCCAGATGAAGCGGATGGACCCGTCGTTCTCGGAGAAGTCGCTCGGCTACAAGTCGTTCAGTGAATTCCTGCGCTCGCACGACGACCTCGTCGAGCTCGACGAGAGTTCGACGGCCCGCCGGGTCCGGCTGCGGGGGGAATCGCCGTGACCGCGGCGACGCTCGACGCGTTCGACGAGCTGCTCGAACCCGCTGATGTCCATGTGGCACAGCGCCTCTCAGCATTGACGGGCGAGTCGGACCCGGCCGTTGCGCTGGCCGTGGCATTCGCGGTGCGGGCGGTGCGCGCAGGCTCGGTGTGCGTGGATCTGCGATCGGTCGCCCAGCAGGTCGGTCAACCCGAATTGCCCTGGCCCGCCCCGCAGAACTGGCTACGGGCCGTGCAGGCCAGCCCACTGGTGGACAAGCAGGTGCTGCACGTCATGTCCGATCCCACCGCCGACCTGCTCTACCTCGACCGCTACTGGCGCGAGGAGCAGCAGGTCCGCGACGACGTGCTGGCGCTGCTGGCCTCACCGCTGCCCGCCGCGGTCCCCGGCCTGCAACGGCTGTTCCCCGCGGGCTGGGAGGAGCAGCGTCGCGCCGCGGAAGTGGCTCTGGCGCAATCGCTCACGGTGCTGACGGGCGGGCCGGGCACGGGGAAGACGACCACGGTCGCGCGGCTGCTCGCCCTGCTGGCCGAGCAGGCCGCACTCGCGGGCCGGCCGCCGCTGCGCATCGCGCTGGCGGCGCCGACGGGCAAGGCGGCGGCGCGTCTGCTCGAGGCGGTGCGCGCGGAACTCGACAAGCTCGACGCGCAGGACCGCGACCGGCTTCCCGAGCTGACGGCCTCGACGTTGCACCGCCTGCTGCGGCCGCGGCCGGACAACGCGTCGCGCTTCCGGCACCACCGGGAGAACCGGCTGCCCCACGACGTGATCGTCGTCGACGAGACGTCGATGGTGTCGCTGACGCTGATGGCCCGGCTCCTCGAGGCGGTGCGTACCGACAGCCGGCTGATCCTGGTCGGCGACCCCGACCAGCTGGCCTCGGTGGAGGCGGGCGCGGTACTGGCCGACCTCGTCGACGGTCTGGGTGCCCGCACCGACGTGCGGATCGCGGCCCTGCAGACCTCGCATCGGTTCGGCGCGAGCATCGGCGCGCTGGCCTCGGCCATCCGCGACGGCGACGCCGACCGGGCGGTCGAGGTGCTGTGCGACGGCGGGGATCACATCGAGTGGCTGGCCGTCGACGACCCGGGCGAGCGGCTGCGCCCCGTGCTGCTGCCGCACGCGCTCCGCCTGCGGGAGGCCGCGATCCTCGGTGATGCGCGGGCGGCGGCCGGCACGCTCGACGAGCACCGGCTGTTGTGCGCCCACCGGCGCGGCCCGTCGGGCGTGGCGTACTGGAACCGTCAGGTCGAGAGGTGGCTCACCGAGGCGACCGGTGAGCCGATCTGGGCGGACTGGTATGCCGGAAGACCCGTGCTCGTGACGGCCAACGACTACGGGCGCAAGCTCTACAACGGCGATACCGGGGTGGCGGTCGTGCGGGGCGAGTCGCTGATCGTGGCGATCGGCGAGCAGGAGTTCGCCGCAGGCCGGCTATCCGACGTCGACACCATGCACGCGATGACGATCCACAAGAGCCAGGGCAGCCAGGCCGACGAGGTGACCGTGCTGCTGCCGGCCGAGGAGTCGCGGCTGCTGACCCGCGAGCTGTTCTACACCGCGGTCACCCGCGCGAAGAGGCGGGTGCGGGTGGTCGGCACGGAGGCCTCGGTGCGGGCGGCCGTCGCCCGCCGCGCGGTGCGTGCCTCCGGCCTGGCCCGCCGCCTGACCTGACGGGGTCACCTCCTCTCCGCGAGCGCGCGTGTTTGTACGCCGACGCGCCGCTCAGCGCGTGCATCGACGCGCGCTCGCGGCCCGCCACGACGCACTTTCTGCCAACGGTCGGTCAATTTCTGCCAGCCGAAATGAACCTGCGCAGCCGCCGGTTTCAGACGTCAGATCACCAAGATCAACCCACGAAGAAGGTCCGATCATGTTGAAGTACACCGTCACCACCGCCGCTGCGGCCGCGCTCACCGCCGGAGTTCTCGGCCTGGCCGCTCCCGCGCTGGCCGCCCCGACCGGCGGCAACGCCGCCGACACCATCAGCGCGCTCGAGGCTCAGGGCAACCGCGTCGTCGTGACCCGTCAGTCCAGCACGCCGCTGGACAAGGCGTCCGTCGTATCGGTCACGCGGGGTCCCGCCATCCCGCAGAGCGTGCCCTTCGCCACCTCGCAGGCCGACAACAGCCGCACAGTGCGCAACCAGACCGTGTACGTCACGGTCAAGTAACCCGCTCGCCGAATCAGGGGCGCCCTCGAACCGAGGGCGCCCCTATTTCGTGGAACCAGCTGTAACGGTGGGCCGCCAAAGCCACACCCTGCAGCAAGACAACGTCGTCGACACGAAGGAGCACGACCATGACCAAGACATCCGTCCTCGCGGGCATCGCCACCGGGCTGGCCTCTGCAGCGCTGAGCCTGGCCGGACCGGCCGCCGCCGCACCGACCGGCGCCGGTCAAGCAGACGCCACCATCATGGCGCTCGAGGACCAGGGCAACAGGGTGATCGTCACGCGTCTGTCCGGCACCCCGTTGCAGGACGCCTCGGTCGTCTCCATCACCCACGGCCCCGTCGTCCGTCAGGGCGTGCCGTTCGCCACCTCGCAGGGCGACAACTTCCGGTCGATCAGCAACCAGACGGTCTACGTCACCGTGAAGTGAGGGGCAACCGCTATGATCGTTGAGCCATGCGCGTTGACGGGCGGGACATCGTCGTCTCGGGGAGCCTGCTCCAACCACTGACCCGGCGCACCAACGACATTCTGCGGCTCGCGCTCTCGGGGGTCTTCCTCGTCGTCGTGATCACCAGCTCGCTGATCACCCGCAACGAATGGGAAGCGCTGGAACAGTCGATCTCCGAGATCGTCGGCGTGCTGAGCCCCACGCAGTCCAACACCGTCTATCTGATCTACGGCATCGCGATCCTCGCGCTGCCCTTCGTGATTCTGATCGGCCTGATCGTCGCGCGGCAGTGGAAACTGCTGGGCGCGTATGCCGCTGCGGGGGTCATCGCGATCCTGTTGCTGTCGATCACGGGCAACGGAATCGCGGCGCCGCAGTGGCATTTCGACCTCACCGAGCGCCTCGACACCGTGCTCTCGCAGTTCCTCGACGATCCGCGCTGGATCGGGATGCTCGCGGCCGTGCTGACGGTGTCGGGTCCGTGGCTGCCGGCGCGGTGGCGACGCTGGTGGTGGGCACTGCTGCTGGCGTTCGTGCCGATCCACCTGGTCGTGAGCGCTGTCGTGCCGGCGCGGTCGCTGCTCGGGCTGTCGGTCGGCTGGTTCGTCGGGGCGCTGGTGGTCCTGGTGGTCGGCACGCCGGCGCTCGAGGTCCCTCTCGACGGGGCGGCCCGCGCGATGGCGCGGCGCGGATTCCGGGTGACGGAGCTGCGCGTGGTCCGGCCGGCGGGACGAGGTCCCATGGTGCTGACGGCAACTCAGGACCGGGCCGTCGATCACGCCGATCCCGACGAGGGCGCCGCGGTCGTCGAACTGTACGGACCGCATCAGCGCGGCGGCGGCTTCCTGCGGCAGTTCTGGCGCAAGCTGCGGCTGCGCGACAGCGAGACCGCGCCGCTGCAGACCTCCATGCGCCGGGCGGTGGAACACCGCGCGTTGATGGCCATCGCAGTCGGCGACCTGGCGCTGTCGAACACCTCGCCGATCGCGGTGTCGGCACTCGAACGCGGCTGGACGCTGTACGCGCACCGGCCCGCACGGGGCACGCCGATCGACGCCTGCGTCGAGCACACCCCGGTCACCCGTGTCTGGGATGCGCTCGGAATCCTGCACAGTCAGCAGATCTCGCACGGCGATCTGCGCAGCAAGGAGATCACCGTCGTCGACGGCGCCCCGCAGTTCGGCGGGTTCACCCTGGCCGAATACGGTGCGTCCGAAGCGCATCTGCACAACGACATCGCGCAGCTACTCGTCACCACCACGGATCTGTACGGCGCCGAGAAGGCGGTGGCGGCGGCGATCACGGTGTTCGGCAACGACGCCGTCCTCGCCGCCTCCCGTCGGCTCACCAAAGCCGCGATGCACCAGGGTCTCCGGAACTCTGTGCGGGACGCGGGCACGGTGATGTCGACGGCGCGCGAGGAGGTCAAGCGCCAGACCGGCGCCGATCAGATCACCACCGCGACGATCACGCGCTTCACCCGCAGCCAGCTGATCCAGACGGTGCTGCTGGTCGCGCTCGTCTACGTCGCCTATCCGTTCATCAGCTCGGTGCCGGTGTTCTTCTCCGAACTGCGGTCGGCGAATTGGTGGTGGGCGGTCGCCGGGCTGGCGGTCTCGGCGCTGAAATACCTGGGTGCCGGCGCGGCGCTGTGGGCGTGCGCCGACGGCCTGGTCAGCTTCCGCAATCTTGCAATCATGCAGGTGGCCAACACGTTTGCCGCGACCACCACGCCTGCGGGCGTCGGCGGACTCGCGCTGAGCACCCGGTTCCTGCAGAAGGGCGGACTGGGCGCACTGCGGGCGACGACGGCGGTGGCACTGCAGCAGTCGGTGCAGGTGCTCACCCACATCACGCTGCTGATCGTCTTCAGCGCCGCGGCGGGCGCGTCGGCGAATCTGTCCCGTTTCGTGCCGGGCGCTACTGTGCTGTACCTGATAGCGGGCGCGGCGCTCGGCGCGGTCGGAGTGTTCCTGTTCGTCCCGAAGTTGCGCCGCTGGCTGGCCACCGCGGTGCGGCCGCGGCTCGAGGAGGTCATCGATGACCTCGTCGAGTTGGCCCGCGAACCGAAACGGCTTGCGTTGATCGTACTTGGCTGCGCCGCAACGACTCTCGGGGCAGCCCTGGCGCTATGGGCGAGCATCGAGGCGTTCGGCGGCAGCGCCAGCTTCGTCACCGTCACGATCGTGACGATGGTCGGCGGGACGCTGGCTTCGGCGGCGCCGACGCCCGGCGGGGTCGGCGCCGTGGAGGCCGCGCTGATCGGTGGTCTCGCCGCGTTCGGCGTGCCCGCCGCCGTCGCGGTGCCCTCGGTGCTGCTGTACCGGATCCTCACGTGCTGGTTGCCGGTGTTCATCGGCTGGCCGATCATGCGCTGGCTCACCCGCCGCGACATGATCTGAGCCTCGCGAACGTGCATTCGCTGTAGCCCCGCGACGCATTCCACGACAAGGAATGCACGTTCGCGGGTTGCGGTGTCGACGCCTCAGCAGGCCTGTCCGGCGAACACCGCGCCCGTGACGAGTGCGATCAGGATCGCGACGGTCGGCATCCCGCTGGACAGCGCGAGGACGACACCGGCGACGGCTGCGATAAGCACCGTCGTCATCAGAAAAGCGGCGACCCAGTTGATCTCGTGGGACGCGCGAACCGCGTGCGATGGCTCGACCTGCTGCGGGACCATCGCGCCCTCGCCGAATCCGACCATGTCCGCCCTTTCTGTGATTACGGACACACTATAACGCCGCCATGAGCTACATCACAGCAAAGGCAGCGATCTCGTGACCTACGAAGAAATCGAAAGCTGTACTAACAGAACTGTTCAGCGTGACTAATCGCACGATCGTGCGCGGGTACGGTGGTCGGCGGTGAGGTTCGGGAGGCTGGTCGCGCTGGCGGCCGTGGCGATGACGCTGGTGCAGTGCGCGCCGCCGCCGGATCCGACACCGCCGAGCCGATCATCCGCGCCGCGGCCCTCGACGGCGGCGTCCGCGCCGCCGCAACCCCCGACCGTCAGCCCGGTCACCGCCGCCGAACTCGGGGCGACCTGGCGGCCCGGCTGCCCGGTGGGCCCGGACGCGCTGCGCCGCGTCGAGCTGGACCACTGGGGCGTCGACGGGCGGCGCCACCGCGGCGAACTGGTCGTCAACGCCGACGTGGTGGACGCCGTCGTCGCCGTGTTCGCCGAGCTCACGGCCCTGCGCTTCCCGATCGAGAAGATGCAGAGCCCAGACCGCTACCCCGGCGCCGAGGACGAGCTGTCGATGCGGGACAACAACACCTCGGCCTACAACTGCCGCGGCATCCCGGGCTCGGACAGCTGGTCGCTGCACGCCTACGGACGTGCCGTGGACATCAACCCCCGCATCAACCCCTACCTCGATGCCCGCGGCCACTTCGAACCCGCCAACGGCGGCCCCTGGCTGGACCGCACCCGCACCGACCCGGGTATGTTCCACGACGGCGACCCGGCCGTCGAGGCCTTCACCGCGCGGGGCTGGCAGTGGGGCGGTCACTGGCGCACGCCGCTGGACTACCAGCACTTCGAATTGCGCTGAGGTCGTCACATCACGATTTCGTCAGATCGTGAACCCCCGCGAGGTTTCTTCCGTGTCGTAAATTTAGGCGCTTCTCGAGAACACGGGAGACAGAGCTGCTTCACCGTATCGCTTCGCTCGCTCTCGCCGCCCCACGCAGGATCGTGGGAGCGGCGGCGGCGCTCACCGTCGCGCTCGCGATCCTCGGCGTGCCGGTGGCCGCCGGCCTGTCCCCCAGCGGCTTCGCCGACCCCGGCTCCGAATCGGCGCGCGCGTCGCAGACACTGACCGAGAAGTTCGGTCAGGGCGACGTCGTGATGCTGATCGTGGTGTCCTCACCCGACGGTGTCGACAGCGCCGCCGCGCGCGACGCCGGGCAGCGCATCGCCGAGCGCGTCGCCGACCATCCGCACGTCGCGACCGTCTCGTCGGCCTGGACCACCCCACCCGCCGCCGCGGCGGACCTTATCAGCCGGGACCGCAGATCGGGGCTCGTCGTCGTGGGTATCACCGGCACCGAGGCCGAGCAGCAGACGTACACGAAGGAGATCGATCGGGACGCCACGCGCGACGTCCCCCCCGGCGTCACGGTGCGCACCGGCGGAACCGCGATGGTCAACGTGCAGATCACCGAGCACTCGCAGCGCGACCTGCTGTTGATGGAGGGCCTGGCGATTCCACTGAGCTTCCTGGTGCTGGTCTGGGTGTTCGGTGGGCTGCTGGCCGCGGCGCTGCCGGTGGCCATCGGCGTGATGGCGATCGTCGGGGCACTGGCGGTGCTGCGGGTAGTCAACTTCGCCACCGACGTGTCGATCTTCGCGCTGAACCTGGCCACCGCGATGGGCCTGGCCCTGGCCATCGACTACACACTGCTGATCCTGAGCCGCTACCGCGACGAGCTCGCCGGCGGCGCCGGCCGCACCGAGGCCGTGCGCCGCACCATGGCCACCGCCGGACGCACCGTGATCTTCTCCGCGACGACGGTCGCGCTGTCGATGTCGGTGATGGTGCTGTTCCCGATGCACTTCCTCAAGTCGTTCGCCTATGCGGGCGTGGCGACGGTCGCGTTCGCCGCGGCCGCCGCCGTCGTGGTCACCCCGGCCGCGCTGGTGCTGCTCGGCGACCGGCACGACTCGCTCGACGTGCGCCGGCTGGCCCGCCGGCTGCTGCGCAGGCCCGACCCGCAACCGGTGCCCGTCGAGCAGCGCTTCTGGTACCGGTGCGCGCAGACGGTGATGCGGCGCGCGCTGCCGCTGGGCCTCGCCGTGGTGGTCCTGCTGATCGTCGCGGGCCTGCCGTTCCTCGGCGTGCGGTGGGGCTTCCCCGACGACCGGGTGCTGCCTCAGTCGGCGTCGGCGCATCAGGTCGGCGACCAGCTGCGGCGCGACTTCGCCGACAACACCGACACCGCGGTCACCGTCGTCGTACCCGACACCCGCGGCCTCGGCCCGGCAGAGCTGTCCGCCTACGCCGGCGCACTGTCACGGGTGCCCGACGTGGTCGCCGTCTCCGCACCGACCGGCACGTACGTCGACGGCGTCGCCTCGGGCCCGCCGTCGGCACCGACCGGCGAGAAGGACGGCAGCGCGTTCCTCACCGTCGCCAGCAGCGCGCCGTTGTTCTCCGACGCGTCGGAGCGGCAACTCGACGGGCTGCACGCCGTGCCGGGGCCCGGCGGTCGCGCCGTCGAGATGACGGGCACCGCGCAGACCAACCGCGACAGCGTCGACGCGATCACCTCCACCCTGCCGCTGGTGCTCGGCCTGATCGCCGTCATCATGTTCGCGCTGCTGTTCCTTCTCACCGGCAGCATCGTCGTCCCGCTCAAAGCGCTTGTACTGAACGTCCTTTCGCTGACCGCGGCGTTCGGCGCGCTGGTGTGGGTGTTCCAGGACGGCCACCTGGGCGGGCTGGGCACCACCCCGACCGGCACGCTGGTCGCCAACATGCCAGTGCTGCTGTTCTGCATCGCCTTCGGCCTGTCGATGGACTACGAGGTGTTCCTCGTCGCTCGTATCCGTGAGTTCTGGCTCGCCACCGGGCAATCCGACGAGTCGGTGGCGCTGGGCATCGCCTACACCGGCCGCATCATCACCGCCGCGGCGTTGATCATGTCGATCTCGTTCGCGGCGCTAGTCGCGGCAAGCACGTCGGTGATGCGGATGTTCGGCCTCGGCCTGACGCTGGCCGTCCTCGTCGACGCGACGCTCGTGCGCATGGTCGCCGTGCCGGCGTTCATGCGCCTGATGGGGGGCTGGAACTGGTGGGCACCGCACTGGCTCAAGCGGATCCACCGCCGCCTCGGCCTCGAGGAGGCACCGGCGGCCCCGCCGCCACGAGAACCCACAGAACGGATATCACCATGAATACTGTCAGTGTCATCGCCGGCGTCCAGGGCGCCCTGCCGCCGCACCGCTACAGCCAGCAGGAGGTCACCGACGCGTTTCTCGCCGTGCCGGCGTTCGCCGGACTCGACGAGGTGGTGCGCGGTCTGCACGAACACGCCAAGGTCAAGGCGCGCCACTTCGTGCTGCCCCTCGACCGGTACCCGGCCCTGCAGGACTTCGGCGAGGCCAACGACATCTATCTCGAGCACGCCGTCGACCTCGGCTGCGAGGCGCTGGCCGCGGCGCTCGACGAAGCAGGCCTGCGCGCAAGCGATCTCGACCTGATCATCACCACGACGGTCACCGGCGTCGCGGTGCCGTCCCTGGACGCCCGCATCGCCGGGCGGCTCGGCCTGCGGCCCGACGTGCGCCGCGTCCCGCTGTTCGGGCTGGGGTGCGTCGCCGGGGCGGCGGGCATCGCGCGCATGCACGACTATCTGCGGGGGGCGCCCGGGCACACCGCCGCGCTGGTGTCGGTGGAACTG
Organism: Mycolicibacterium psychrotolerans; assembly: GCF_010729305.1. Classification (NCBI taxonomy): domain Bacteria; kingdom Bacillati; phylum Actinomycetota; class Actinomycetes; order Mycobacteriales; family Mycobacteriaceae; genus Mycobacterium; species Mycolicibacterium psychrotolerans. The sequence continues at coordinate 5,641,255 of NZ_AP022574.1, forward strand.
TGCTCGCTGACCTACCCGGCGGCAGAGCCGACGATGGCGAGTCTGGTGGGCAGCGCGCTGTTCGGGGACGGCGCGGCCGCGGTGGTCGCGGTCGGCGAGAATCGTGCCGAGCAGATGGACCCCGGGGGTCCCGCGGTGGTGGACACCCGCAGCCGGATGTACCCCGACTCGCTGGACACCATGGGGTGGCGGGTCGGCAGGAACGGCTTCGCGCTGATCCTGTCGGCCGAGCTGCCGGACCTGATCGACCGCTACCTCGCCGACGACATGTCCGCGTTCCTCGGCGGGCACGGCCTGGCTGTCGACGACATTGCCGCCTGGGTGTCGCATCCCGGCGGGCCGAAGGTGATCGAGGCGATCACCGCCGCGCTCGGCCTCGGCGACGACGCCCTGGAACTGACCTGGCGCTCGCTCGCCGAGGTCGGCAACCTGTCGTCGTCGTCGGTGCTGCACGTGCTGCGCGACACCATCGCCAAGAAGCCACCGACCGATCAGCCCGGGCTGCTGATGGCGATGGGGCCGGGCTTCTGCTCGGAGCTCGTCCTGCTGCGCTGGCGGTGAGAGGTGCTGGCCTATACGCTGCTGATCGCCGCGGTCGCCGCCGAGCGGATCGCCGAACTGGTTGTCTCGCAACGTAATCTGCGATGGAGCCGGGAGCGTGGCGGCGTGGAGTTCGGCGCCGGCCACTACCCGTCGATGGTGGTGCTGCACACCGCGCTGCTGATCGCCTGCCTGGTCGAGGCCGCGCACCGCGAGTTCCTGCCCGCGCTGGGGTGGCCGATGCTGGCGGTCGTGGCGGCTGCTCAGGGCCTGCGGTGGTGGTGCATCGCCACGCTCGGACCGCAGTGGAACACCCGGGTCGTCGTCGTGCCCGGCGGGGGCCGCGTCACGGCCGGCCCCTACCGGTACCTGCGTCACCCGAACTACGTGGCGGTCGTCGTGGAGGGCGTCGCGCTGCCGCTGGTGCACTCCGCGTGGATCACCGCGGTCGTCTTCACCGCACTCAACGCCGCGCTGCTGCGGACCCGGATCGCCTGTGAAGACCGGGCTTTGGAGCGGCTGCCGTGATCGACCTGCTGGTCGCGGGCGGCGGACCCGCGGGCCTGGCGACCGCGATCCACGCCGCGCGCCGCGGTCTGCAGACCGTGGTGATCGAGAAGCGCCCCGGTCCGCTCGACAAGGCATGCGGTGAGGGGCTGATGCCGCACGCGGTGCGCGAACTGGATCTGCTCGGCGCCCACCCCGCGGGTATCCCGTTCCGCGGCATCACCTACCTCGACGGCCGGCGCGCCGTCAACGCCGCCTTCGCGTCGGGGCCGGGCCTGGGCGTGCGCCGCACGGCGCTGCACCGGGCGCTCCTCGACGCCGCCGCCGCGGCCGGGGTGCGCATCGAGACCGGCACCGTGGGGGCCATCACCCAGGACGACGACGGCGTGTGCGTCAACGGAATTCGAGCGCGCTACCTGGCTGCCGCCGACGGGTTGCACTCCCCCGTCCGCGCCGGCCTGGGCCTGCACCGCCCCGGCCCGGCGATCCGCCGGTGGGGGTTCACCCGGCACGTCGGTGTCGCACCGTGGTCCGACTGTGTGGAGGTGTACTGGGCTCCGGACCCGGCGGCCGGGGAGGCGTACGTGACGCCCGTCGCCGCCGACTGCGTCGGGGTCGCGATCCTGAGTTCACGGCAGGGCGGTTTCGACGAGCACCTGGCCGCGTTCGGAGCGCTGCGCGACCGGCTCGCCGGCCACCCGCACGAACCCGACCGAGCGGCGGGACCGCTGCGGCAGCGGGTCGCACGCCGGGTGGCGGGCCGTGTCCTGCTGGTGGGCGACGCGGCCGGCTACGTCGACGCGCTGACCGGGGAGGGACTCGGGCTGTCGTTCGCGGCGGCCCGCGCGCTCGTCGACAGCGTCGCCGCCGACCGGCCGGCCGACTACGAACGGCGCTGGCGGCAGACCACCCGGCGCTACCGCCTGATGACCGCCGGGATCCTGCGGGCGAGCGGATCGCCGCTGCGGCCGCTCATCGTGCCCGCCGCCCGTGCGGCACCGCCGGTGTTCACCCGCATCGTGAACCTACTCGCCGAGTAGCACCGCGCCGTCGCGGTAGATCGAGATCGCGTTGCGTCCCTCGGATTTCGCGGCATAGAGCGCCTTGTCGGCGCGGTCGAGCAGCTCGCGCACCGCGGTGTCGGGATCCGCTTCGGTGAGCCGCCACGGCCGCAGCGTCGCCACGCCGACGCTGATCGTCACGGTGCCCGCGTCGGCGCCGCCGTGCGGGATCGCCAGCGAACGGATCGCCCGCACCAGCCCTTTGGCGAATCCGGACGCGTCGTCGCAGCCCGACAGCACGACCGCGAACTCCTCTCCGCCGTAGCGGGCGGCCACGCACACGCTGGGATCGGCCAGATGCGACAGCACCTCGGCGATGTGGCGGAGGCATTCGTCGCCGGCCTGGTGCCCGTAGAGATCGTTGAACGACTTGAAATGGTCGATGTCGATGAACAGCGCCGTCACCTGCTCACCGTCCTGGCCTGCCCGGCACCAGATCTCGGCCGCCCGCTGATCGAGCCCGCGCCGGTTGGCCAACCCGGTGAGCGGATCGGTGTTCGCCATGTCGGTCAGCGAGTCCTGCACCTGGCGTTCCAGCGTCACGTCCCGCATGATCGCGGCGGTGAGACCGTCGGCGGTCCGCCGGCTGTGCAGCACGTACCAGCCCCACGACCCGTCGGTGCGCCGGACGCGGAACGGTGCAGACGCCCCGGGATCCGAGGCCGGGAAGTCGGCGCGGGCCGCGCGATCGTCGGGGTGGACGTGGTCGAGCCAGCGCTCCTTGGTGATGGGGCCGTCGGGGATGTCGAGGATCTCGTGTCCCTCGCTGGCGCGGTGCAGCACGTTGCCTGCGGCGTCGACGAGGATCACCACGTCGCCGGTGAGTTCGGCGATCAGTTCGTAGGCCTTGTGGCTGGCGTCGTCGAGGGCGACGAGGCGCTCACGGTCCTCGAGTGCGGCGGCGACCAGCACCACCATCGTGAACGCGCCGAGCACGAACACCTGCGCGGAGATCATCGCCTGGCCGGAGTCGTCGAGCGACGCCGCGAACGGGCCGTAGCCGGCGAACGTGCTGCCGAGCACCAGGGCCGAGCCGATCGCCATCTCGGCGAACGCCGACGCGATGCCCGAGCGGATCAGCACCAGCAGCGCAGGCAGCCCGGTGAGGAACACCAGCACGAAGCTCGACTTCGTCGCCGACGCCGCACAGAGGCCGACGGTGACCGCGGTCATCGTGGTGAACCACGCCACCTCGCGCCAGGTGTGCCGGCGGGCGTAGTGCCGCCACCGCAGCATCAGCGGGACCAGGAACGCGATGCCGACGGCCTCGGTGAGGTACCAGGCCATCGCGGCGAAGGCCAGGGCACGCGGCTCCGTGCCGACCTCCCCGTTGACCGCCAGCCCGGCGACACCGATCGGGCTCGCCAGCACCGGGGCGAGCAACACGCCGTAGAACAGGAACCGCTGCCAGCTGCGCAGCGAGTCGCTCCGGCCGCTCACCCACTCCTGGTCTGAGTGCAGCATCACCGCGGCGAACACCACGGCGGTCAGCGTCGAGAGCACGCCGATCTCAGGGGAGAGCCCGAGCGCGAACCGGGCCGGGATGATCTGGATGGCCGCGAACGCGGCCAGGTACACCGGCCACTGCCGGCGCGGCGCCATCAGCAGCGCGACCAGCTGAGGCGCGACGGCGGGCCACACCATCGCGTAGGACCAACTGTCCAGGTACACCAGCCCGCGAACCAGGAAGCACAGCGCACCGACCGTCGCCGTCCAGCCCAGGAGCTGCGGCAGCGGGGGGATCGCGCGCCTCACCCCCGCCCAGCGGAGCGAGCCGGTCGTCATCAGGACAGTCAACCGCGTCAATAATCCGGTCGGCAATCCCCGGTGGCGATCTGTGCCGAAATTTTCCTCGTTCACAGCCCCGACCCATTCCCGAAACATGGGGTCGCCACAATGACGCCCGTGACAGACCTCGTGAAGGCCCCGTCCGGACAGTCCGCCCAGGTCAACGGCCAGGCCGGCCCGACCGGGCAGACCCGGACCGGCATGACCGCCGACGCGCTGGGTGCCGCGGTGTCCGACCACCTGGTGTACTCGATCGCGCGCCCGCCCGCGGTGCTGCAGGCCGAGCACTACTACCGCGCGCTGGCGCTGGCCGTCCGGGACCGCATGCAGAAACGCTGGATGGCGACCACGCAGGACTGGCTCGACCTGTCGGCGAAGGTCACCTGCTATCTGTCCGCGGAGTTCCTGATGGGCCCGCAGCTGGGCAACAACCTGCTCAACCTCGGTATCGAAGACGCCGCCCGGCAGGCGCTGGCCGATCTGGGTCAGGACCTCGACGTGATCCTCGACTGCGAGGGCGAGCCTGGCCTGGGCAACGGCGGCCTGGGCCGGCTGGCGGCCTGCTATCTGGATTCGCTGGCGACGCTGGAGCGGCCGTCGATCGGGTACGGCATCCGGTACGAGTTCGGCATCTTCACCCAGGAGATCGCCGAGGGCTGGCAGGTCGAGAAGACCGACAACTGGCTGGTGCACGGTAACCCGTGGGAGATCGACAAGCCCGACGCGAACTACTTCGTGAACTGGGGCGGGCACACCGAGCAGTACCAGGATGTGACGGGCCGGCTGCGGGTGCGCTGGGTGCCGCAGCGGGTGCTCAAGGGCGTCTCCTATGACACCCCGGTACAGGGCTACGGCGTCAACACGTGCAACACGCTGACGTTGTGGAGCGCGCGGGCGGTGGAGTCCTTCGCACTCGACGCGTTCAACACGGGCGACTTCTACAAGGCCGTCGACGAGGAGGTCGTCTCCGAGACGGTGTCGAAGGTGCTCTACCCCAACGACGAACCCGAGGCGGGCAAGCGGCTGCGGCTGCTGCAGCAGTACTTCTTCGTGACGTGCTCGCTGCAGGACATCCTCAACATCCATCTGCAGCGCGCGCACCTGCCGCTGAGCGCGCTGCCGGACAAATGGGCCATCCAGCTCAACGACACCCACCCGTCGATCGCGGTGGCCGAGCTGATGCGGCTGCTGATCGACGAGCACCAGCTGAGCTGGGACGAGGCGTGGGACCTCACCGTGCGCACGTTCGGCTACACGAACCACACGCTGCTGCCGGAGGCGCTGGAGACGTGGCCGCTGCGCATCCTCGGCGAGGCACTGCCGCGCCACCTCGAACTGATCTACGAGATCAACGAGCGCTTCCTCACCGAGGTGCGGGCCCGCTTCCCCGATGACGAGGCGCGGGTCGCGCGGATGTCGCTGATCGGCGAGGAGGGCGGCAGGAGCGTGCGGATGGCGCACCTGGCGACGGTCGGCAGCCACGCCGTCAACGGTGTCGCCGCACTGCACTCGGAGTTGCTGAAATCCAGTGTGCTCAAGGACTTCTACGAGTTGTGGCCGGAGCGCTTCGGCAACGTCACCAACGGCGTGACGCCGCGGCGGTTCCTGGCGCTGTCCAACCCGGGTCTGCGGGAGCTGCTCGACGAGACGATCGGCCCCGGCTGGCTGACCGACCTGGAGCGGCTGCACGGACTGGAGTCGTTCGTCGACGATCCGGCGTTCCGGGCGCGGTGGCGGGAGGTCAAGCGGGCCAACAAATCCCGGCTCGCTGAGTACGTCCATTCGACGACCGGCATCGAGCTCGACCCGACGTGGATGTTCGACGTGCAGGTCAAGCGGATCCACGAGTACAAGCGCCAGCATCTGATGGTGCTGCACATCGTGGCGCTCTACCACCGGCTCAAGACCAACCCGGGGCTGGCGATCCCGCCGCGGGCGTTCCTGTTCGGCGGCAAGGCCGCACCGGGCTACACCATGGCCAAGCGCATCATCAAGCTCATCACCGCCGTCGGCGCGACGGTCAACAACGACCCCGACGTCAACCGGTACATGAAGGTGGTGTTCCTGCCGAACTTCAACGTCAAGAACGCCCACTTGGTCTATCCGGCCGCCAACCTGTCCGAGCAGATCTCGACCGCAGGCAAGGAGGCGTCGGGCACCGGGAACATGAAGTTCATGATCAACGGCGCGCTGACGATCGGCACGCTCGACGGTGCGAACGTCGAGATCCGCCAGGAGGCGGGCGCGGAGAACTTCTTCTTGTTCGGGCTGACCGAGGATCAGGTCGAGGCGGTCAAGGCCGACGGGTACCGGCCGCAGAGCTTCGTCGAACGCGACCCGGAGCTGGCCGCGGTGCTCGAACTGCTCGCGGCGGGCACCTTCACCCACGGCGACACCGAGGTGCTGCGCCCGGTCGTCGACAACCTGATCCACCACGATCCGTTCCTGGTGCTCGCGGACTACCGCTCCTATGTCGACCGCCAGGCCGAGGTGTCGCGGGTGTGGCTCGACGATGACGTGTGGTCGCGGATGTCGATCCGCAACACCGCCCGCAGCGGCAAGTTCAGCTCCGACCGCGCGATCCGCGAGTACTGCGACGAGATCTGGGGCGTCGGCCCGATGTCGGTCGATCTCTAGCGATTTCGGCGTGCTTTTCGTCGCTCAGCGTCGACAAGCACGCCGAAATCGCACCGATCCGGACGGTCGCGCGCTCCGAATCCCTCGGTGACCACAACTTCGACCACGAACTCCCCGTCGGTGCGGCCGTGGCGCCGCGTGCTCGTCGTGCTGGCGGTGAGTCAGTTGATCGCGCCGCTGGTGGTCAGCGCGCTGGCCGGTGACTTCCTGCGCTCCGGCGCCACCAACGAAGCGTTGATCACGCCTGCGGGGTACGCGTTCGCGCTGTGGAGCGTGATCACGCTGCTGTGCGCGGCGACGGCGCTGGCGGTGTGGCGGTTCGGGTTGGGCTCCTCGTGGGAGACGAGCCTGCTGATCGACGCCTCGGTGGTGTTCGTCGGGTTCAGCGTCTGGCTCGCGGTGGCCGCGCAGAACTGGCTGTGGATCACCGTGGTGGTGTTCGCGGTGATGGTCGGTGCGCTCGTCCACATCATGCTGCTGCTGGTGCGCCGCCGCGGCGATCTGTCCTGCCCGCCGTGGCTGGCCACGCTGGCGACCGTCACGTTCGGTCTCTATCTCGGCTGGTCGTCGATCGCGGTGTTCGCCAACGTCGCAGCCGCGCTGATCGATTCCGGGGTGTCACCGGACGCCGCGCTGTGGCAGGGGGTGGTGCTGGTCGCGGCGGCGGGCTTCGCGGTGCTGCTGACGGTGACGCTGCGCGGGACGGTCGGATATGCGACCGGGGTGCTTTGGGCGCTGGTGGCGATCACGGTCGGCGCGGCCGGGCGCGACAGCGTGGTGCTCGCGGTGACGGCGGCAGTGGCCGCGCTGGTGGTTGCCGCGGCGACGGCGGGGGGCCGGCGCGTGTCCTAGCGCGCGAACCATCGCCGCCGTCCGGGACCGTCGGTGGGCTCAGGGGCGACCGGCTGAGCCGTCAGGCGACACAGCACGCCGAAGTGGTCCGACGGGAAGATCCTCGGCAGCGACGGCGCGATCGGTTCCCGACCGAGCAGCCGGATGTCGTCGGCCCTCCACGCCTGCGCTTTGACCAGGACCCGGTCGAATCGGACCTGGCGGTGCTTGTTCTTCATGTCGTACCGCATGTGGTTGATCGAGGTGTCCTCGGTGAATCCCGGGTCGTCCGGCCGCAGGTGCGGCCACACGTCCCGATACCGCGGGTCCAGGGCGCCGTTCTCGCCGTCGCGAATGTTGAAGTCGCCCAGTATCACGACATCGCCGTCGTCGCCGAATGCGCGCCACAGACTCGACATCTGGCGAGCTCGCAGCTGTCGTGCGTTCTTTCCGCTCTCGAGGTGGACGGACACGATCACCAGATCGCGTCCGTTCACGGTGAACTCACCCGCCAGGTACCCACGCGACAGGCGGCTGGGCAACCGTGTGTAGGTGCATCGGCGCACCGGGAGCCGGGAGAGCATGAGCATGCCGTAGTTGTCGTCGCCGACCACCGCGGCGCGGCGATAGCCCTCCCGTATCCACGGTTGCGCCAGGAACACCTCGAGCGCTGAACGGGTCACCTCCTGAAAGACCATGACATCGGGGGCTTCCCGGGAGAGCAGCTCGCCGATCGCGCGATAGCGCTGCTCGCGGTGAAGCCCGTTGAACCAGATGTTGAACGTCGCCACCGTCAGCTGGTGACATGCGGCGATTCCGTCGTCGTCCAGATCCCGCCATCGACCGGCGTCCGCGTCGAAGCGGCCCACGGGGACGAGCATGCGGCGCCGACGGAACAGATTCATCGCGCGTCCGCGTCGAGTCCGCTTTCCAGCGCACGCAGCAACGACAGCGCCGCGGCGATGTCGTACTCCTGCCCCGACGCATCGAGCGCATCACCGACCAGCCGCGCCCAGATGGCGCGCAGTCGCGCCAGGTTGTCGGCGGCCCGTCGGGTCGAGCGCAACACGATCTGCCTGCTGTCGGCGGGATCGGGCGACCGTCGCACCAGCCCCTTGGCCTCGAGGTTTCGCAGTGCCCGACTCATATTGCTTCGCTGCAGGCCGGTCGCGTCGGCGACGGCACTCGGGGCGACGTCGGGGTGGTGATCGAGGTAGCGCAGCACGACGATCTCGGTCGCAGACAGCTCCACGACCTCCGCATCGACGGCGGCCCGCGACCTGATCGCGCGCGCCACCGCCATCACGACGTCGGCGAGGTCCGCGAGCTGCTCGGCGCGGGGCGGGCGGGCTTGCACGATCCCACCCTACCTGATAGTTATGTATTGATAATTATTTGTTGATAACTAACCTGGGAGTTCGTATAACCGCCACCGTTGACACGACGGCGCGTCGCGCGACCGCACCGCAGATCACCGTCGGGCTGCTCGTCACACTGGCCCTGCTGTCGGCCGTCGCACCCTTCGCCACCGACCTCTACCTGCCCGCGTTCCCGCAGATGGTCGACGATCTGCACACCTCGCCGACCAACGTGCAGCTGACATTGACCGCGTTCCTGCTCGGCCTCGCGGCCGGTCAGCTCATCTTCGGGCCGCTCTCTGATCGCTTCGGCCGCGTCAAGCCCTTGGTGCTCGGTGCGGCGATCTGCGTCGTCGCCAGCGTGGTCGCCGTCCTCGCGCCGACCATCGAGGTGCTGGTGACGGCTCGGCTCGCGCAGGGGCTCACCGGCGCCGCGGGCATGGTGATCGGCCGTGCGATCATCTCCGACCTGGCCACCGGACGCGCCGCGGCTCGCGCGTTCAGCCTGATGATGATCGTCGGCGGCATCGCCCCGATCGCCGCGCCGCTGGCGGGTGGCTTCCTGGTGCAGCCGCTGGGCTGGCGCGGTGCGCTCGCGGTGATCCTGGCGCTCGTCGTCGCCATGCTCGTCGCCGCGCTCGTCGTGATCCGCGAGACCCACACCGGGGAACGTCGCGCCGCGCTGCGCGCCGAGAAGGCCTCAAAGGGTTCACCGCTGCGGGACCTGACCCGACGCGCCTACCTCGGTCATCTGGTGGCATTCGGCTTCGCGTTCGCGGTGATGATGGCCTACATCTCGGCGTCGCCGTTCGTCTACCAGACGATGATGGGCCTCACTTCGGCGCAGTACGGAGCGATGTTCGGCGTCAACGCCTTCGGGCTGCTGCTGATGAGCGCGACGAGCGCTCGCCTCACCGCGCGGGTCGAGCCGCGCCGGCTGGCCGGCGTCGGCCTCGCGGTCATCCTGGCGGCCGGCATCGCGGTGCTGGCGCTCGCGGTCGCCGGCGTTACCGCGGGCTGGCTCGCGCTGCCGCTGTTCTTCGCTGTCGCCGGCATGGGTCTGATCTTCGGCAACACGACTGCGCTGGCCTTGTCCGCTGCGCCGCGCGCCGCAGGCACCGCGTCGGCTCTGCTCGGTGCCACGCAGTTCGGGCTCGCAGCCGTGGTGTCGCCGCTGGTCGGTCTGGGCGGGGAGCACACCGCGACACCGCTGGGCATCGTGATGGTGTCCGCCGCGGCGATGGCCGGCCTCGGCTTCCTCACCGCCCGCCCCTGACCCGCCGAAACTGTATTCCGCGCGCCGAAATTCGCGAAAACGCCGCGTTGAATACAGTCTCGGCGCAAGAAAATCCGTGGCATCCCATCCCGGCGCTGTGCCACCCTCGCGGCGTGGTTGATGTCGAATCCTTCGAAACCGACGGCTACGTCAAGCTCGAGCAGGCCGCACCGCGCGCCGTCGCCGACGAGGCCCGCGAGCTGCTCTGGCTGCGGCTCGGCGTCTCGCAGGATCCCGCGACCTGGACGCAACCCGTGGTGTGGACCGCCGACCTGACCGGTGACGGACCGTTCGGCGAACTGGCCCGCAGCCCGGTACTGGCCGAAGCACTCGACGCGATCTGCGGCCAGGGCGGCTGGATGCCCCGCGGCGCGCTCGGCAACATCCCAGTCCGCTTTCCGGTGTCACCGGCGGCCGACGACCGCGGCTGGCACATCGACCTGAACACCCCCGGCGGCTCCGACGACACATGGTTCGTGACGAACCGGCCCCACACCCTGCTGGTGCTGACGCTGCTGTCGGAGGTGACGATCGACGACGCACCGACGCGCATCCGGGCCGGATCGCACCGCGACACCGCCCGTGTCCTCGGCGACGAGCCGCTGGACGCCGTGCAGGCGGGTGCACTCGTCGAGGCGGCCAGCGCGGCGCGGCCAGTGCACCACGCCACCGGCGCGCCCGGTGACATGTACCTCCTGCATCCGTTCACCGTGCACGCCGCCGACGAACACCGCGGCAGCACACCACGATTCATGTCCCAGGCACCGGTGCTGCTGACCCATCCGCTCACCACCTGACAACAGCTCGGTAACAACCCGGTCACCGGCCCGCGCGGCCCGCAGGCGGCGGCGCGGGCCCCGGATAGGTTCGCGCGCGTGGCCTCCTTCGGACGCCGGCTCCGTCGCGCCGGCACACGTGTCGTCCTCGCCGCGCTGCTCGCCGTCACCGCACTGACCGTCGGCCCGCACCCGCAGGCGCACGCGTTCTCCCGCGAAGGGTTGCCGATCGAGCAGCTCGATGTGCCGTCGCCGTCGATGGGGCGCACCATCCGCGTCGAATTCCAGGGCGGCGGGCCGCATTCGGTGCTACTGCTCGACGGGTTGCGCGCCCAGGACGACTTCAACGGGTGGGACATCAACACCTCCGCGTTCGAGTGGTTCTACGAGTCCGGCGTGTCGGTGATCATGCCTGTCGGTGGGCAGTCGAGCTTCTACGCCGACTGGTACCGACCGGCCAAGAACCGGAACGGGACGCTGACCTACAAGTGGGAGACGTTTCTGACCAACGAGCTGCCGACATGGCTGGCCGCCAACCGCGGGCAGGATCCGTTCGGCAACGCCGTTGTCGGGCTGTCCATGTCGGGCAGTGCCGCGTTGACGATGGCGGCCTACTATCCGCGTCAGTACAAGTTCGCGGCGTCGCTGTCGGGGTATCTGGCTCCGTCGCAGAAGTTCTGGCCGCCGCTCATCGACATCGCCATGCAGGACGCCGGCGGGTTCGATTCGTTCGACATGTGGGGTCCGTCCGGTTCACCGGCCTGGCTGCGGGCCGATCCGATGCTCAACATCAACCGGCTCGTCGCCAACCGCACCGCGCTGTGGATCTACTGCGGCAACGGGATTGCGTCCGACCTCGACACCGGTGCCGACCTGGGCATCAACCTCAGCGCCGGCTCTCTGGAGACGATCACGATCGCGACCAACAAGGAGTTCCGCGACAAGTACCTCGCCGCCGGGGGACGCAACGCGATCTTCAACTTCCCGCCCAACGGCACGCACAGCTGGGGGTACTGGGGTGCGCAGCTGCAGGCGATGAAGCCCGACATCGTGCGACTGCTGGCTCCCCCGCCGCCCCCGCCGCCGCCACCACCGCTGCCGGGAACCCGCCACCGCCGCCTGCCGCGCCGCCCGCGCCTGCGCCTCCGCCGCCGCGCTAGCTCCGGAAGTACGGGTCCAGCAGCGTCGACCACGCCTTGTCGAGCTGCTGCCACTCGTCGGCGCATCCGCCCGCGCGGTCCTCGGGCAGCTGACCGTCGGTGACCAGGTCGCCGTTGGCCTCGGGGTCGGACCCGTAGATCCAGCACTCCAGGTTGTAGACGCGCTGCTTGTCCAGCGAGTGCACGTCGGCCATGTCGTCGTCGGTGACATCGGTGTCGCCCGAAGCGTTGAACACCCGCGCGAAGTCCTTCACCGACTGCACCGACTCCGGGTCGGCTTTGCCGTCGTCGCCGGGCGTCAACAGGATGTACGCGGCAAGCTGATCGGCGACGTCCTCCTCCCGCCCGGTGACCGGCAGGTCGTACAGGGTGACCGCCATGTGTCCGACCTCGTGGAAGAACGTCGCCCATTCGGCGTTGATCGCGCTGGCCGCCGGATCGGGATCGCCTGCTTCGGTGAAGATCCGCTCGCTGTTGGCGGCGTCCTCGTAGCAGATCGTGACGGTCTTGGCGGTCGGGTCCCAGAAGGCGTTGGCTTCATCGCACTGCACCCCGAGCAGCGGGACGTCGTAGGGCAGCGCGAGCGTCTGGTTGACGTCGTCGGCCATGTCCTCGAGCACCTGGTTGTTCACCAGCAGGTCGCGGCCGGCGACCGCCTCGGGCGTCGTCGCATCCTCGTAGTCGACGATCATGGACCCGCTGGGCTCGCCAGCGGCCTTGTCCGCCTTGGGCGTCGGGGCGGCCGACGCTACCGGGGTGGACGACTCAGCAGACGGGGCTGCGTTCCCGCAACCTGCCGTCAGCAGTCCGATCACCGACAACGCCGCCACCAGCACACGCATGGTGGACACCGTCGCAGATTCGCCGGTGCCGCGGGGTCACTTCGAGTAATCGGTGCTCAGCCACCGTTGGGGACGCATGCGGATGACGACTGAGGTCTGCGTCAGGTTCTCGTCGGTGAACTGGTTACCGGCCTCCTCGCCGAGATAGCGCACCGCGAGAGCACGCACCTCGGCGTCCTCGGCGGGGCCGATACCGGTGACGTCGCCTTCGGCGCTGACGTAACGGTAGGGCGGCTGCTCGTCCTGCACAGTCAGCGTGAACCGGCCCGCATCGCGAATCAGCCTGTGTTTCACCGAATCCGCCTCGGTCCACAGCAGCACGTCGCCGCCGGGCTGGTAGCCGTACCAGATCGGCACCGCCAGCGGCGCCCTGCCCGGCCGCTCGACCGCCACGACGCCGACGTGCACGTCGGCCAGGTACTTCTCTCTCTCGATGCTGTTCATCGTCGCCATGGTCGTGCCAACGGCTGCGACGGCGGTCACATTCCCGCGGGCACCAGCTCGAAGATCGGAATGACGCGGTCGGTGCGTTACTCGTAGTCGCCGAAGCCCGGCGCCTGCTCGACGATCCTCGGATACAGCCGGTCGCGTTCCTCGCGAGGCAACTCCCGGGCGGTCACGGGCCGCGGCGGATCCGAGCCGATCTCCACGACCGCGTCCGGGTGGGCTCGAATGTTGAACGCCCAGGCCGGGTCTCGATCCCGCCCCGCGGCCGAGCCGACGACGTAGATCGCGCCGTCGATGTCGAAGTAGGCGATCGGGTTGATGCGTTGCTCGCCGCTCTTGGCGCCGGTTGAGGTCAACAGCAGCAGCGGGAAGCCCTCGAACTGGCCGCCCACCTTGCCGCCGTTGGCGCGGAACTCGTCGATGTTGCGTTGGTTGAAATCGCGTTCTTCACCCATCTGGTCGGCCACGTCCTCATGGTATGGCGGCAGGCGCCGCGCCGGACGAGGATGGCGGGCATGGATCACGTCACCTTCATCCCGACGACCGACCAGATGGCCTACACGTTCGGCGGCGCGGCTCCCGTCCTGCGGATCACGCCGCCGACGGTGATGACGCTGTGGACCGAGGACGCCTACGGCGGTCGCATCACGAGCGCCGCGGATGTCGCGACCACGGCGCTGGACACCGAGGATCTCAACCCGCAGACCGGCCCGTTCTGGATCGAAGGTGCCGAGCCCGGGGACACCCTGGTGGTCCATCTGGTCGACCTGACGCCTGCCCGCACCTGGGGCGCGTCCACGCTGATTCCGTTCTTCGGGGGCCTGACGAGTGTGCCGGTCAGCCCGACGCTGCAGGATCCGCTGCCGGAGCGGACCTACATCTACGAGTACGACTCCGCCACCGACACGGTGGCGTTCTCCGCGCACGGCAGCGACTTCGAGCTCGCGCTGCCCGCCAACCCGATGCTGGGCACCGTCGGCGTCGCCCCTGCGCGCCGCGAGGTGCGCACGTCGCTGGTGCCCGACGTGTTCGGCGGCAACATGGACACCCCGGAGATGACGGCGGGGGCGACCTGTTATCTGCGGGTCAACGTGCCCGGCGCGCTGTTCTCCCTCGGCGACGGGCACTACCGGCAGGGCGAGGGCGAATCCTGCGGCACCGCGGTCGAGGGCGCGATGAACGTGACCGCGATCATCGGGCTGGTGAAGGGGGGCGGTCCGGCGTGGCCGCGACTGGAGACCGACACGCATCTGATGTGCGTGGGTTCGGGCCGTCCGCTGGAGGAGGCGTGGCGCGCCGCGCAGGTCGAGATGATCACCTGGCTGGGTGAGCTCTACGGCCTCGACCGTCTCGACGCCTACCAGCTGCTGACCCAGATCTCGCTCGCACCGATCGCCAACGTGGTCGACACGAACTACAGTTCGGTGACCAAGATCGACAAGCGGCTGCTGCCGGCGGCCTCTGCCTTCGGTGGCGTTCATGCCGAGATGCGTTCGGCAGCAGCATCTTTCGGCACCATCACCTACTAGAGGGAGAACGCGCATGGATCTCGGGCTGACGGGGAAGCGCTTCGTGGTCACTGGCGGAACCCGCGGTATCGGCCGCGCCGTCGTGGAGGGCCTGCTCGCCGAGGGCGCCACGGTCGCCTACTGCGCGCGCACGCCCGAGGCGGTCGCCGCGACGCAGAAGGAACTGGAAGCCGACGGCGCGAGTGCCAAGGGTTCGGTGGTGGACGTCGCGGACTCAGCGGCGCTGACCGCGTGGGTGCACGCCACGGCCGAGGCGTTCGGCGGGCTCGACGGGGTGGTCGCGAACGTCAGCGCGCTGGCTATCCCGGAGTCGGCGGAGAACTGGCGCACGTCGTTCGAGGTCGACCTGATGGGCACGATCGGACTGGTCGACGCCGCGCTGCCGCATCTGCTGGCGTCGGAAGCCGGTTCGATCGTGACGATTTCGAGCGTGTCGGGCCGCGAGGTGGATTTCGCGGCCGGGCCGTACGGAACGATGAAGGCAGCGATCATCCACTACACGCAGGGCATGGCGCACAAGCTGGCCGCGCAGGGCGTCCGCGCCAACACCGTCAGCCCCGGCAACACCTACTTCCCCGGCGGGGTGTGGCCGACCATCGAGGCGGAGAACCCCGCGTTGTTCGCCGAGGCGCTCGCGCTGAACCCGACCGGCCGGATGGCCACCCCGCAGGAGATCGCCAACGCCGTGGTGTTCCTCAGCAGTGCCGCAGCCAGTTTCATCACCGGAGCCAACCTCGTGGTCGACGGCGCTCTGACCCGCGGCGTCCAGTTCTAGACGACCAGTCCGCGCAGCAGCACCGCCAGACCCCACTCGAACGCGTCGTCGGCGCGCTGCGGTTTGGGCGTGCCGGTCTCGAGTGCCGCGGCCAGTTCCGGTCCGACTTCGGGCCTGGCGCGCCACGGCTGGTCGGGGGCGGCGACGTCGAGCGCGGCGCCCAGCACGAACGAGTCCATCAGCGTGATCGCCCGCAGCGTGTCGGCGGGGTCGAAGCCACCGCGCCTGAGCGTGATCGCCAGCGCGTTGTACATCGTCATCGCCTGCGGGCTGTTGACGGCGTACTCGGTCAGCAGCGGGATCAGTTGCGGGTAGCGCGCGAAGCTGCGCCGGTAGGACCGCAGGATGTCGGCGACGACGTCGCGCCACGGCCGGGCCGGATCGTCGGCCGGGAGTTCGACCTCCGACATCGCCCGCTCCCGCAGCAACTCGACGACGTCGTCACGGCCGGCGACGTGGTTGTAGAGCGACGACGGCTGCACCCGCAGCGTGCGCGCGAGCCCGGCGATCGTGAACCCGCCGGTGGTCACCACCAGGTGGAGCGCGGCCTCGGCGATCCGGTCGGTCGACAGCAGCGGCGTGCGGGGTCGGCCCACGAGAACCTCCCCTCTTGCGCGCTCCGGTGACTCAGTTCACAATAAACGAAATTTATTCGTTTTAGGAGCGTGATGATCACTCTCACCGCCCCCGCCGCGCCGCCGCTGTCCCGTTCGACACCGTCGGACCGGCCGCCGTTGCGCGTCGGGCTCGTGCAGCACCGCTGGCGTGACGACGCCGGGGACCTGGCCAAGACCCTGCGCTCGGGCATCGACCAGGCCGCCGCCGAGGGCGCCGCCGTGGTGTTCCTGCCCGAGATCACGCTGCTGCGCTACCCCGCCGACCGTCCCGGCGGCGACGATGCTGCCGCGCTGACCGAGGACCTCGAGACCGGCCCGACGTTCACGCTCGCGGCCGAGGCCGCCACGGCCAACGGCATCTTCGTGCACGCCTCGCTCTACGAGCGGGCACCGGGCTCCGACGGGCTGGGCTTCAACACCGCGATCCTGGTCTCGCCCGACGGCACCCTCGTCGGCCGGACCCGCAAACTGCACATCCCGATCTCGGCGGGCTACTACGAGGACACCTACTTCCGGCCCGGTCCCGGTCCGGACGCCGACCCGTATCCGGTCCACGCACCCGACGGCCTGGGCGCCCGCCTCGGCATGCCCACATGCTGGGACGAGTGGTTCCCCGAAGTGGCGCGCAACTATTCGCTGGCCGGCGCCGAGATCGTCGTGTATCCGACCGCCATCGGCTCCGAGCCGGTCTTCCCCGACTTCGACACGCAGCCGCTGTGGCAGCAGGTCATCGTCGCCAACGGCATCAACAGCGGGCTGTTCATGGTGGTGCCCAACCGCACCGGCGACGAAGGCGCCCTGAGCTTCTACGGGTCGTCGTTCATCTCCGACCCGTACGGCCGGGTGCTGGTGCAGGCGCCACGCGACGAGGAGGCGGTGCTTGTGGCCGACCTCGATCTGGACCAACGGCGCGACTGGCTGGAACTGTTCCCGTTCCTGCTCACCCGCCGGCCCGACACCTACGCCGCACTCACCGAACCCGTTGACACGCAACGGCCCTACGGTGTCGGCCACGAGGCGACGGCGGTGGTCAAGTGAGCGCGACACTGTTCACCGGCGGGGTGGTGTGGACCGGCGGCGCGGACACCGACGCCGTGCTGGTCGTCGACGGCGTGGTCACCGCTCTCGGCGACGACGCGAGAAGACAAGGGGCGCAGGCGGCGACGGTCGACCTGGCCGACGGGTTCCTGATGCCGTCGTTCGGCGACGGGCACGCCCACCCGCTCTACGGCGGTCTGGAAGCGGTCGGTCCGGCGGTGCGGCCGTGCACCTCGGTCGACGAGATCGTGCTCGCCGTCAAGCAGTTCGCCGAGGAGCACCCCGACGAGGAGTGGATCGTCGGCGCCTCCTACGACGGCAGCCTGGCCCCCGGGGGGCTGTTCGACGCCCGCTGGCTCGACGCCGCGGTGCCGGACCGCCCGGTGGTGCTGCGGGCCTGGGATTACCACACGGTGTGGTGCAACACGGCCGCGCTGGAGCGGGCCGGCATCACCGCCGACACCCCCGACCCGGTGCTCGGCGAGATCCCGCGGCGCGACGACGGATCGGTGCTCGGCACGCTGCGGGAATGGGGCGCCACCGATCTCGTGATGGCGGTGATGCCCCCGCGTGACGAGCAGGTGCGGATCGCGGCGCTCGACACGGCCGCCGACTACTACCTGGCGCGCGGCGTCACGTGGGTGCAGGACGCGTGGGTGGAGCCCGCCGACGTCGCGACCTACGTCGAGGCGGCCCGCCGCGGCGCACTGCGGATGCGGTTCAACCTCGCCCTCTACGCCGATCCTCGCCACTTCGACAGCCAGGTCACGCATTTCGCCGAGCAGCGGCGCGCGATCGTCGACGCCGCGAACCCGCTGCTCACCGCGAACACCGTCAAGTTCTTCGCCGACGGGGTCGTCGAGAACGAGACCGGCGCTTTGCTGGCGCCGTACTGCTCCGGCCTGCACTCACACGGCATGCAGAACTGGGAGGGTGACTCGCTGGCCGAGGCGGCCCGCCAAGTCGACGACCTCGGTCTGCAGATCCACATCCACGCGATCGGCGACGCCGCGGTGCGCCAGGCCCTCGACGCGATCGAACACGTCGTCACCCGCAACGGTCCGCGGGACCGGCGGCCGGTGATCGCGCACTGTCAGCTGATCGACGACGCCGACCTGGCCCGGTTCGCCGCGCTCGGCGTCATCCCGAACATGCAGCCGCTGTGGGCGCAGCTCGACGCGTTGATGACGGTGCTGACGGTGCCGCGACTGGGCGTCGAGCGTGCGGACAAGCAGTACCCGATCCGCACTTTGGACACCTCCGGCGCGCCACTGAGCTTCGGCTCGGACTGGCCGGTGTCCTCCGGTGCTCCGCTGGACGGCATCGCGGTCGCGACGTCGCGGCGCACCTCCGACGGTGAACCCGAGGGCGGCTGGACGCCGCACGAGATCCTGCCCATCGAGCGCGCGCTGTCCGCGTATACCGCGGGGGTCGCGAATCAGGCGTTCGCCGATAACGATTGGGGCGTTCTCGCCCCCGGGGCGAGTGCCGACCTGGTATGGCTGGATCGCGACCCGCGGGCCGCCGCGCCACTGGACCTCCCCGCAGTGGCGATCCGCGCCACCTACCTGCGCGGCGTACCGGCCTATCGGGCCGAGAACGGAGCTGACTCATGACCGCCGAATACATCATGGGCCCCCACGAGGGCCACCTCAAACGGGCGCTGGGACTACCGTCGCTGGTGCTGTTCGGTCTGGTGTACATGGTGCCGTTGACGGTGTTCACCACCTACGGCATCGTCACCGAGACCTCGGGCGGCCGGCTGCCGCTGTCCTACGTGGTGACCACGATCGCGATGGTGTTCACCGCGCTGTCGTACGCCCGGATGGCCGCGGCCATCCCGGTGGCCGGGTCGGCCTACACCTATACGCAGCGCACGTTCGGCGCGCCCGTCGGGTTCCTGGCCGGCTGGTCGCTGCTCCTCGATTACCTGTTCCTGCCGATGCTGAACTATCTGGTGATCGGGCTCTATCTGAACGCGGCGGTGCCTGCGCTTCCCGAGTGGGTGATCGTGATCATCTCGATCGCGATCGTCACCGTGCTCAACATCGTCGGCATCGTGTCGGTGGCGCGGGCCAACTTCCTGATCATCGCGATCCAGGCGATCTTCATCGTCGTGTTCCTCGTGCTCGCGATCGTCAAGATCACCGGCTACGGCACGGTCGACCTGATGGCCCCGTTCACCGGCGACGGCTCGGCCGACGGCATGGGTCCGCTGCTGGCGGGCGCGGCCATCCTGTGTCTGTCGTTCCTGGGCTTCGACGCGGTGTCCACGCTGTCCGAGGAGGCCAAGGACTCGAGAAGGACCGTGCCGCAGGCGATCATGATCGCGACGATCGTCTCCGGGATCATCTTCATCGTGCTGTCCTACGTGTCGCACCTGGTGTTCCCGTCGCACGACTTCGCCGACGTCGACTCCGGCTCCCTGGACGTGATGGTGGCCGCGGGCGGCACGTTCCTCGACACGTTCTTCACCGCGGCCTACGTCGCCGGCGCGCTGGGTTCGGCGCTGACCTCGCAGGCGTCGGTGGCCCGCATCCTGTTCGCGATGGGCCGCGACGGCATCCTGCCGCGCAAGGTGTTCGGGCATGTGTCGGTCAAGTTCAGCACGCCGGTGTACGCGATCGCCGCGGTGAGCATCATCTCGCTGCTGGCCATCGTGATCGATCTCGCGACGCTGGCCTCCCTGGTCAGTTTCGGTGCGCTGGTGGCGTTCTCGGTGGTCAACCTGTCGGTGATCAAGCACTACTTCGTCGATCAGCGCGAGCGCAACGTCGTGCTCAACGTGGTGCTGCCGGCGATCGGCTTCCTGTTGACGGCGTGGCTGTGGACCAGCCTGTCCGGGCAGACCCTCGTCGTCGGATTGATCTGGCTTGCTGTCGGATTCGCCTGGCTCGCCGTGGTGACGCGGGGCTTCCGGCGCCCCACCCCCGTGCTCGACCTGGAAGAGACGGGTTCACTCGCCGAGAGCGACCGGACGCGCTGACTCCGCGCTCCACTGCGACCACGACCCGGGAAACAGCGCCGCGTCCACCCCGACCGACGCCAGCGCGGCGACGACGACGGACGCGGTGACCCCCGACCCGCAGTAGACGGCGGCCGCCGGCCCGGCCCCGTCGAACGCGCGGGTCAGGTCGTCGTGCGCCAGCAGGGTGCCGTCGCCGCGCAACAGGCTGGTGCTCGGCACGTTGCGCGCGCCGGGGATGTGGCCGGCCACCGGGTCGACGGGTTCGGTGTCGCCACGGAACCGCTCGGGCGTCCGCGCGTCGATCAGCACCGGGGCGTCGGCCGCCTCGTCGGCGGTGACGGCCCTCAGCGCGCCGGCGTACAGGTCGTCGAACGCCACCGTCACGTCACCGGGCTCGGGAACCACGGCCCCGGAGTGCATTTCGCCGGTCCAGGCCGCCAGCCCGCCGTCGAGGATCCGAACGTCGGGAATGCCCGCCGCGGTCAGCACCCACCATGCCCGTGCCGAGCCGGCACGGTTCCAGTCGTCGTAGACCACGACCGGCACCCCGGTGCGCACACCCCAGCGGCGGGCGGCGGCCTGCACGGACGACCCGGACGGCAGCGGATGCCTGCCGCGGCCGGTCACGCTGTGGTCGGAGAGGTCGTCGTCGAGGGACACGTACACCGCGCCGGGCAGATGACCGCGCTCGTAGGCGGCGCTGCCATCCGGCTCGGCCAGCGACCACCGCACGTCGAGCAGCGCGACGGGCTCACCGCGCTCGAGCATCCCGGCCAGTTCGCCTGCCGTGACGAACACCTTCCCGCGAGCGTGCACCAGCGGTAGCTCCCGGGGACCTTGCGCGACACTGGCTGCACGTTCGCGGTTCATCGCTGCACCGCCAGCGCCAGCACCTCGTCGGCCGAGGGCGGGCTCGACGGATGGAACGACAGGCACCACGGTTCGACGACGCGGTGGAACGCCTCCCCCTCGGTCGCCACGTAGAAGTTGCCGACCCGCAGGCGGCTGATGTCGTCGACGAGACCCCCCTTCGCACGCGCCATTTCGCGGGCCGTCTCGATCTGAGCGGGCGCGTTGAGCAGCCCGTAAAACTGGGTCGCCGCGTTGCCGGGGATGTTCAGGTTGAGCCCCTTGGGCGCCTGGGTCGCGAACACCAGCCCGAGCCCGTACTTGCGGGCCTGCGACGACAGAGCCAGCGTGCTGCGCGTGCATGCGGTGAAACCCCGTGCCGGAGCGAAGTTCTGGGCCTCGTCCATCACCAGCAGCCCGCCCAGCGGCCGGTCGCCGGCCGGGTGGCGTTTGATCCACGCGAACAGCGCCATTTGGAGCTGGTTGACGAAGCTCTGCCGCTGCTCGTCCGACGGCAGGCCGATCATGCTGATCACCGACACCCGCGCGCGGTAGCCCTCGGACGGGGTGAGCAGCACTCCCGGGTCGACGGGCATGCCGGCGCCGCCGAACAGCGGATCGTTGACCATCGCCGCGCGCAGGTTCTGTGACAGATCCGCCGCGATCTGATGCGCGCCTGCCATGTCGCTGATGTCCTCGGGCAGGTCGGCGAGCAGCCGGACGAATCCGGCCAGCGTCGGCTCGTCCGCTCTTCCATAGTGCTGCAACGCTTCTCGCAGCACCGCGCGGGCACGGGTGGCCTTCTGCGTCTTGCCGGTGATCAACGCCTGCGGTTCGAGCGCCGAGCACGCGGCCTCGACCGCCTCGAAGAACTCGTCGTGGTCGTCGACCACGCTGCCGAAGTCGGGCAGCGGCTGGAACGCCAGCGGACGGCCGCTGGTGCGCCGCGGGGTCCACACCGTCACCTCGGTGCTGCGCAGGTACTCCTCGGCGCGGGCGTCGTCGGCGCGCTCCCAGTCGTCGGGCTTCTGCGGCCAAGCCGTCCCCAGCCGGGACAGGTCGTTGTTCGGGTCGAGCACGATCGCGGACACCCCGCGCAGCGCGCACTCCTCGACCAGCCGGCGGATCAGCACGGTCTTACCCGAGCCGGAACCGGCGAAGATCGCGACGTGCTTGCGCAGCGCCGCGAGCGGAATCGACACCGGCTCCCCGCTGTGCAGGTCGCGGCCCAGTGGCACCTCGGTGTCGGGAACGTCGACGACGGGAGCCTCGTCGTGCGGCTCGCGTTCCGGCTCCTCCTCGAGCTCCGGCTCGGCCACCTCCTCGACCGTGCCGTCGCCGAGTGTGTCGGCCAGCAGCGCCATCCGGTGGGCCGGGCGGCGGGCCCGCAGCCAGCTCGCCAGCTGCGGATCGTCCTCGGCGAACAGGTCGCGCAACGCCGCCATCGTCCGGACGTCGTCTTCGGTGAGCGGCACGGTCCGGCCACCCCAGGCGTGGAACGCCGCGAGCTCCTCGGCGGTCTTCTTGCCGGTCGGCCACGGCGCGTTGCGCAGCAGGAACAGTTGCCTGCGGCCCGACCCCGGCCCGAATCCCGCTGCGGTGACGGCTTTTCGGACACGGCTGAGCGCGGCGCTGGCGTTGTCCGCCGCGACCGCGCGGAAAGCCCAGTGCCGTTCGTCCTCGGTCGCGCTGTCCAGCGTCTCGCGAAGCCGGGCGTGCAGCGTGACATGTGTGCCGGGCGGCGGATCGCACACGAACGTCTGCTCGCCGTCACGTTCGGCAATCCAGGCGGTGAGCGCCGCGCTGAGCAGTTCGGGCACTGTGACGTCCTCGCCGTCCGGCGCGACCGCCGCCGCGGGCACAGCGCGCCGGCGGTACTCGGCGAAGCGCCGGTCCAGCGCCGACGACACGGGCCCGGTCTCGTCGTCGGTGTCCTTGTCCCACAAAGATTCATCGGCGCGCAGGTGGTGCAGCTCGACGGCCTCGCCGTGCTTGAGGCATTCCCGCACGTGGGTGTCAGCGCGGATCAGCAGTTGCCGCGGCGTGTACGACGGCGCCTCCTCGAAGGCCTCCGGCGCGACCGGCCAACTCGGGTACGGCGGGGCGAAGCCGACCGAGGCGTAGCTCGCGGCGAACCGGCGCTCCAGGATGGCCCGGCCGATGTCGGCGGTCGGCAGCGGGGTGAGCACCCCGGTGACGCGGAAGCGGTCGGCGACACTGGCGGTCGCCGTGTCCCGGACGTGTTCCCACACCGCGGGCAGGCACGCCACCACCGGCACCGTGCGGCGCATCGTCTGCCGCACCGCCATCAGTCCGTGTGCCACCTGCTCGAGCACGATGTCCCCGTCGCCGGTGCCGGCCAGCGATTGGGCGATCAGTGTGTCGATCTGGTCGACGGCCAGCACCGCGGGCCCAGCCAGCGCGACCAGCCGGGCGAGGTCGCGCACGCATTCCTGTGCCGACGCCGGCGCCGCCCGCAGCCCCCACGGCCCGCGCTCCTCGGCGGTGAACTCCTCGCTGCCCTGCAGGAAGCCTTCGCCGATGTCGTGGGCCAGGAAGTCGTTCGAGGCCACCAGCACGAGGGCACGCAGCACCTGATGGCATTGCCGCACAGTCTCTTTCGCGGCCTTCGAGAGCGCCATGACGAAGCGGTACAGCGTCTCGGCGTCCAGGTCGTCGTCGCCGATGATCGCCCGGCGGTCCGCGCGCGACACGTGCGCGAGTGAGGACAGGTCCCACAGCACGTCTTTGAGTTGTGTCTCGTGCCGGCGGCCCGGCCGGCCGAGGCTTTCCAGGATGCCGCTGCGCACCGACTCCCAGAAACTGGCCGCGTCGAGCAGCTCGACGACGAAGAAGTAACCGCCCCCGTCCTGGACGCGTTCCCGGATCTGCCCCAGCAGGTGGGTCTTGCCCGATCCGGCCGGCCCGCGGATCACCACGCCGAGCGGCGTGGATGCCTCGTCGTGCAGCGCGTCGCCGAAGGCCGCCATCACGTCGTCGACGGCGGCCTCGTTGAGCCCGCTGACGTGGGTGGCCGCCTGCGGACGCCACAGGTCGTCGCTCGTCGGCGCCCATGTCAGCCGCAGGGAGGCCAGTGCGTCGCGCTGCGCGGTGTCCATCACGCGTCGATCGCGATCAGGTGCTTGGGCCGGTCACCGATCAGGACGGCCGCGGCGCGGTCCTCGTCGGTCAGCGTCTTCTGGTTCTCCTCCGGGATCACGCTGACCCCCGGCGTGCGGTGCAATGCGACAAGGGCGGCGTCGACGGCGTCGCGCGGGGCGTCGAGTTCGGCACGCAGCCGGCGCAGCGGCACCCACCCGCCAGGTCGTGGCGCCAGCTCGGTGTAGACCGCGCGGATGCGGTCCTCGACGCTGGCCGGGGTCTGCTCGCCGAAGACGTCGGCCAGGCTCAGGTCGGCGGCCTGCAGATAGCGGCCCAGCCCCGCGAGCACGGTCTGCAGTGCCTTCGCCGGGCCGGTGGCGCGCGGGGACGGCGCTGCGTCGACGAGGTCGCGGCACATTCGCCAACCGCGGTCGGTGAGCTCGTGGACGAAGCGGCTGCCCACCCGCTCGGAGGAGATCAGGCCCAGCCTGTTCAGCTTGTCGCGGCCGGGTTTGTCCAGCGCCGGGCCGAGCGCCGCCAGCTCCGGGTTGGGCACCGGCCGGGCCTGGGCCATCAGCACCAGCAGCACCGCCCGTTCCGTTCCTGTCAGCTCCCCCGGCGTCGCAGTCACTCTGCCAACTTAACGGGCTGCGGCAGGATGGCGTTCGGCATGGTTGACACCGAAGGCACCCCCGAGACGTCGCGGCGCCGCCACATCGTGCGGCTTGCGCTGTTCGCGGCGCTGCTCGCCGTGCTGTTCTACCTGACCGCCATCCAGCGCGTGATCGACGTCGAGGCGGTGCGCGACGCCATCGAGTCGGCGGGTCCGCTGGCCCCGCTGGCGTACGTGGCGGTGTCCTCGGTGCTCGGCGCACTGCTGGTGCCCGGCCCGCTGCTGGCCGGGGGCAGCGGGTTCCTGTTCGGCCCGGTGCTGGGTACGTTCGTGACGCTGGCCGCGACGGTCGGGTCGGCGGTGCTGACCAGCGTCGCGGGCCGGCGGGCCGGCCGGGACAGCGCCCGCGCGCTGCTCGGGCCCGACCGCGCCGCGAAGGTCGACGCGCTGATCCGCCGCGGCGGGCTGTGGGCGGTGGTCGGGCAGCGGTTCGTGCCGGGCATCAACGACGCGCTGGCGTCGTACGCGTTCGGCGCGTTCGGCGTCCCGGTGTGGCAGATGGCGGTGGGGGCGTTCATCGGCTCGGCGCCCAAGGCGTTCGCGTACACGGCACTGGGCTCGACCCTGGGGTCGTTCTCGGTGCCTCTGCTGATCGCCGCGATCGCGGTGTGGTGCGTGACGGCGGTCGCCGGTGCGTTCGCCGCGCACCGCGGCTGGCGGGCTTGGCGGTCCAAGCCGTGATCGTGTTGACCGACGAATTCCGCCACGCACTCGAGCTGCTCGGCGGCGGCGGTCACGTCTTCCTCACCGGCAAGGCCGGCACCGGCAAGTCGACGCTGATCCGCCGCTTCATGGCCGACACCGACCGCAGTGTCGTCGTGGTGGCGCCGACGGGGATCGCCGCGCTCAACGTCGACGGCTACACCATCCACCGCTTGTTCGGCTTCCGCACCACCACGACGCTCGAGGACATCCGCGGCGGCGACTACCGGCCCGGCCGCTTCACCAAGACGCTGGCCTCGCTGCAGACGCTGATCATCGACGAGGCGTCGATGGTGCGCGCCGACGTCTTCGACATGGTCGCCGCCGCGCTGGCCCGGTTCGGCCCCGCGCCGGGCACCCCGTTCGGGGGCGTGCAGATCGTGCTCGTCGGCGACCTCTACCAGTTGCCGCCAGTGGTCAGCGAGCACGAGGCGGGGTTCTTCAGCTCTACCTATGAGACGCCGTACTTCTTCTCCGCCCGCGCGTTCCGCCGCGACGATTTCCCGACCGTGTCGCTGACCACGGTCTTCCGCCAGCTCGGCGACGACCGGATGACGGCCATTCTCAACGAGATTCGCGAGGGCGTGCTGCTGGGGCACGCGCAGGAGCAGCTCAACGCTCGCGCCGACAAGGACTTCGTTCCGCCCGACGACGAGTTCTGGCTGACGCTCGCGCCGACGAACCGCCTGGTGACCGCACGCAACCGTCAGCAGCTCGAGCGGCTGCCCGGCGACGAATTCGTGCATCACGCCAAGGCTTCCGGGGATCTGAGCCTGTTCGACCCGCCGGTCGAGGAGACGCTGCGGTTCAAGGTCGGCGCCCAGGTGATGATGCTGAACAACGACCAGGGCGACCGCTGGATCAACGGAAGCATCGGTCGGGTGGTGGGGGTCGGGTACGACCGCTACGGCGCCGTCGTCGACGTCGAGTTCCAGGACGGCTCGTGCGCCGACGTCGCACCGTTCACCTGGGAGGCCACCCGGCCGGTGCTGGCGGGCGGGTCGCTGAGCCGGGAGGTGATCGGGTCCTACACGCAGTTGCCGTTCAAGCTGGCGTGGGCGATCACGATCCACAAGAGCCAGGGCCAGACGCTGGACCGCGTGGTCGTCGACCTGACCGGCGGCATGTTCTCCACCGGCCAGCTGTACGTCGCGCTGAGCCGGTGCACGTCGCTGGCCGGGCTGGTGCTGAAAAGGCCTGTGCTGCCGAAGGATCTGAAGACCGACCGGCGCATCGCCCGGTTCCTGCGCGAGGCGGGCGACGGCTCCGGGGCGCGGCGGTTCTGCGCGTTCGGGATGCTGACGGTCGGCGACGAGGGCCGGATGTCGCGGCCGCGGCCGGTGGAGCTCGCGGTCGCGTTCGACGACGGCACCGCGGTGACCACGCTGATCAACCCGCAGCGTGACCTGGCCGACGCGCGAACCGCCTACGGCATCACGGTGTCCGACGTGCTGCTGGCGCCCACGCTGCGCGAGGCGTGGGCGGTGATCGCGCCGATGCTCGCCGGGTTCACCCCGGTGGGCGCCGGGGTGGACGAGCAGCTCGGGCTGATGGACTTCGAGCTCAAGCGGCTGGGCTACGTCACCGCGATGCCGTTGGGCGTCGAGCTGCGCGGTACGCGGGTCACGGGGCGCACTGCGCTCGAGCGGGCCCGCGCGGCGCTGAAAGCCTTCCGCGTAAGCGACACCGCGGACGGGTCGACGGCGTTCGAGGAGCCGGACGCCGTGGAGGTCTCCGGACTTCTGGTCAGCCGGGACCCGACGGCGCCGACGCCCACGGCCGACCATCTGCCGGGGCTGTCGGCGCTGCTGCGGATCAGTCGCGACGTCGGCGCCGTCCTGCTCGGCGCGCAGCCGGCGCCGGGCGCGGCGTCGACCTGGGACGCCGCGGCGCGCCAGTCGGTGGCCGACCAGCTGCGCGCGGCGGCGTCGCGGGTGCGGCTCACCGACGACGTGCTCCACCGGCTGCGGGACGCAGAGTCCTTGCTCGGATGCGATATCGCAGGCGATATCGCATCTGCGGGTCGGCACGCCGCCGACGAGGCCCTCGTCCCGGGCGTGAGGATCTGCTTCACCGGCATCGCCCAGGATGAGGCTGGACGCATCGTGGACCGCGAGGAGATGGAACGGCTCGCGGTGTCGGCGGGGCTCGCACCGGTGAAGTCGGTGAGCAAGACCCGCTGCGACGTACTGGTGACGGCGGAGGCCGGCACGCAGTCGGGCAAGGCGCGCAAGGCCGTCGAGTACGGCAAGCCGGTGCTGACGGCCGACGAGTTCTTCGCCTGGCTCGCCGCCCGCCCCCGCTTGCCCGCAGAGTAGGGGCATCATGGCGAGCGTGTCCGTCTCTGCCGCCTTCGCCTCCGACAACGCCGCACCCGCGCACCCGGCGGCGCTGGAAGCCCTCGCACGAGCCAACGACGGACCGGCACCCTCCTACGGCGACGACGCCCTCACCGCCCAGGCCGCCGACGCGCTGCGCGAGGCGTTCGACTCCCCCGGCGCCGACGTGCTCTACGCGTTCACCGGCACCGCGGCCAACATCATCGCGCTCGCCTCGGCGGTGCAGCCGTGGCACGAGATCCTGTGCAGCGACGTCGCGCACGTGCTGCTCGACGAGGCGGGCGGCCCGGTGCGGCTCTCCGGCGCGCAACTGACCCGGCTGCCCAGCGTCGACGGCCTCATCGCCGTCGATGAACTCGACCGGCGAGTCGCTCGCCGCGGCCCGGTGCACCACTCCCAGCCGCGCATCGTCACCATCACCCAGTCGACCGAGAACGGCCGGGTGTGGCAGGCGCCCGACATCAAGGGCTTCGTCGACCACGCCCACGACCTCGGCCTGCTCGTCCATGTCGACGGTTCACGCGTGGCCAATGCCATTGCTGCCCAGCAGGTCTCGCCGATCGACGCGGTCGGCGACGCGGACATCGTCACCGTGGGCGGCACCAAGAACGGCATGCTGTTCGGCGACGCGATCCTGGTCCGCCGACCCGAGCACTTCGACGGAATCCACTTCGTGCAGAAGCAGATCGGCCATCTGGCCAGCAAGCACCGCTACGTCGCCGCCCAGTTCCTCGCGTTTCTCACCGACGACTTGTGGCTGCAGACGGCCGCGCACGCCAACGCGATGGCCCGCACGCTCGGCGACGGCCTGGAGTCGCTGGGCCTGCACCTGGCGTCGCCGGTCGAGGCCAACGAGGTGTTCGTGCGGCTGGATCCCCCCGAGCTCGAGCGGCTGTCCCGGTCCTACGCGGTGCACCAGCCCGACCTGGACGAGCCGGTGTGGCGGTTCGTCTGCTCGTGGGCGACCACCCGCGAGGACGTCGACGGCGCGCTCGCCGCGCTGCGGTAGCACTCAGTTGGGAAGACCCGACGCGTAGTTCTCCTTGACGACGTCGAGGTGCACCCAGCTGTCCACCGCGCCGACCCCGTCGAATTCCCTCACCACGTCCACGATGTCGACCAGCTGCGCGGACGAGAACGCGCGGACGGTGACGAGCAGGTCGTAGCGGCCGAGGACACGGGCGACGAAGATCACCGCCGCCATCTTCTGCAACGCCGCGACGACGGCGTCGTGCGGGCCGGTCAGCCGGATGCCCAGACCCAGCGCACTCTGCCGGTCCTGGCCCGAGTGCCGCACCACCGCACCGACGCGCACCACGTTGTTCTCGATCAGCCTCACCACCCGCCGGCGCGCCCCGGCGGGCGAAAGTCCCACGGCCGCAGCCAGATCGACATAGGACGCGCGCCCGTCGTCCTGAAGAGCGCGCAGCAGCCGACGGTCCACGTCGTCGACCGTGACGCCGACCTCACCGACGGGACCGATCACGTCGCGCACCACCTCGACGTAGCCGAGCGTGTCGACGCCCGCCACCCCGTCGAGGGCGCGCACCTCACCGATCGCGCGGTCGATCTCGGACATCGAGCCCGCGCGGATCTCGGCGACGAGCCCGTACGGCCCGCTGGTCAACGACAGGAACGCGACATCGCCCCGGCCGGCCAGCGCGCGGGCGATCGGCGCGGCGGGGCCCGCGACGACGACGCTGACGTGGGCGAGCGCCCCGCGCCCGAGCACCGCGGGGTGGACGACTCCGCGCACCACCACCTGTCCGCTGCTGATCAGCCGGTGCACCCGGGTGGCCGCGGCCGAGCGGGACAGGCCGATGGCGGCGGCGATGTCCAGATGCGTCAGCCGGCCGTCGTGTTCGAGCAGACCGATGATCGCGCCGTCCACGTCGTCCAAGATTTTTCCGCCCTTTCCTGCCGCCGCATGGTGCACCGATCGCACAGCTGATCGCCACCATAGACGGGATAGTCGCTAAACACCGGCAGATCGACACACGGAAACGCCTGGACGCTATCGAAGCGATTGCGCTCCCCTTTCAGCGCACCTACCGTTAGCTCCATCACATTCTCGGAGGACCAGAACATGCCTGTTGGACCCGTCGACGCGTCGATCACGCCCCGCTACGCCGGGCCCGCGACGTTCGCCCGGCTGCCCCGCCTCGATCAGGTGACGTGCGCCGACGTCGTCGTCGCCGGCATCCCGTTCGATTCCGGGGTGTCCTACCGGCCCGGCGCCCGGTTCGGCCCCACGCACGTCCGTGAGGCGTCGCGGCTGCTGCGGCCCTACAACCCGGCCATGGACGTGTCGCCGTTCGAGCTGGTGCAGGTCGCCGACGCGGGCGACATCGCGGTGAACCCCTTCAACATCGACGAGGCGATCGAAACCATCGAGGGCGCCGCCGCCGAGCTGACCGCCGACAACACCAAGCTGGTGACGATCGGCGGCGACCACACCATCGCGCTGCCGCTGCTGCGGGCGGCCGCCGCCAAGCACGGTCCCGTCGCGCTGGTGCACTTCGACGCGCACCTCGACACGTGGGACACGTATTTCGGTGCCGCGTACACCCACGGCACTCCGTTCCGCCGGGCGGTGGAGGAGGGCATCGTCGACACCGAGGCGCTCTCGCATGTCGGCACCCGTGGCCCGCTGTACGGCAAGAAGGACCTCGAGGACGACCGCCGCTTCGGTTTCGGCATCGTCACCTCGTCCGACGTCTACTACCAGGGCGTGCGGGAGGTCGTCGACAAGCTGCGCACCCGGGTGGGGTCGCGGCCGGTGTACGTGTCGATCGACATCGACGTGCTCGACCCCGCGCACGCGCCGGGGACGGGGACGCCCGAGGCCGGCGGCATGACCAGCCGCGAGCTGCTCGAGATCCTGCGCGGCTTCCGCGGACTGAACCTGGTGGGTGCCGACGTCGTCGAGGTGGCGCCGGCCTACGACCACGCGGAGATCACCGGGGTGGCCGCCTCGCACGTCGCCTACGACCTGGTGTCGTTGCTGGCGCTGGGCGCCGAGGACTGACCCGGTGCGGTAGGGTGGTGTCACGTCGGCCGGTTTTCTTGCGGCCGACGCGTCGTGAAACGCAAGCCATCGACAGTGGCGCCGGCTTCGCAGCCTGGCCGCCCCGCCTGATGGCCCGTGGACCAACACAGCTCGTGTCACGGCGATCGAAGGTGCCCACCGGCACTCTCGCCACCCCTGTGTTGAGGTACCGCGCGTGACACATCGCCGGCTCAGCACACTGATGCCTGGAAGGCACTCGACAGTTGAACAGCACCAAGACCTTCGCCGATCTCGGCGTTTCCCAACCCTTGATCGACGCGCTCACCGCGCGGGGAATCAGCTCTCCCTTCCCGATCCAGCAGGAGACCCTGCCCGACACCCTGGCCGGCCGTGACGTGCTCGGCCGGGGCAAGACCGGCAGCGGTAAGACGCTCGCCTTCTCGATTCCGCTGGTCAGCCGGCTCGCCGGCCGCAAGCGCCGTCCGTCGCATCCGTCCGGTCTCATCCTGGCGCCCACCCGCGAACTGGCGACCCAGATCTCGGCAGCCCTCGCGCCGCTGGCCGCTGTGAACAACCTCACGGTGACCACCATTTTCGGCGGTGTCTCCCAGCACCGGCAGGTGCAGGCACTGCGCGCGGGCGCCGACATCGTCGTCGCCTGCCCGGGCCGGCTCGAGGACCTGATGAAGCAGAAGCTGGTCAGCCTCGACAATGTGGCCGTCACCGTCATCGACGAGGCCGACCACATGGCCGATCTGGGCTTCCTGCCCGGCGTCACCCGCATCCTGGCCGCCACCCCGGCCGATGGTCAGCGGCTGCTGTTCTCCGCGACGCTGGACAACGGTGTGGACAAGCTGGTGAAGCGCTTCCTGCGCAACGAGGTGCTGCACTCGGTGGACAGCCCGGAGTCGCACGTTCCCGCGATGACCCACCACGTCTTCCACGTCGCCGGCCCGCAGGACAAGAAGGATCTCGTGCACCGGCTCGCCTCGGGCACCGGTCGGCGAATCCTGTTCATGCGCACCAAGCATCACGCCCGCAAGATGGCCAAGCAGCTCACCGATGCCGGTATCCCCTCAGTTGATCTGCACGGCAACCTTTCTCAGCCCGCACGCGACCGCAACCTGGCCGCGTTCAGCTCCGGTCAGGTCCGGGTGCTCGTCGCGACCGACATCGCCGCGCGCGGGGTGCATGTCGACGACATCGAGCTCGTGGTGCACATCGACCCGCCCGCCGAGCACAAGGCGTACCTGCACCGGTCGGGCCGCACGGCACGCGCCGGCAGCGCCGGCGATGTGGTGACCGTGGTCCTGCCCGAACAGCGCAGGGAGACACAAGCTTTGCTGCGCCGGGCCGGAATTCAGGTGGCCCCGCAGCAGGTGACCGCGAACTCTGACGCAGTGAGCAAGGTCGCCGGTGAGGTGGCGCCTTACCGGGCGCCTGAGCCTCGCGTTGTCGCCGCTCCGGCACCGCGGCCTTCAACACCGCGCCGGTCGGCCGGTTCGTCCGGATCCTCGCGGCGGCGTTCGCGTCGCCCGGCGGGTGCCGGCGGGCGGTCGTACCAGCGCTAGGCGCTGGTCTCGTGGTGCGGGTCGGCCACCGGTTTCGATTCCGGTGACCCGCGCTGCCGCAGGAAGATCGACAGCCCGACGATCGCGGCGACGGCGACGAACTCGCTCTGCCAGTTCTGCATCGACTCGAACCAGAACTGGGATGTGGTGACGTAGCGCCACACCGAGATCGCCGCCTCGCCGTGCTGGCGGCCCTCGTCGTTGTAGGCGGCGACGCCACCCACGGCGTGCAGCGCCCACGATGCGAAGAACAGTGCGAAGAACGCGATCGCCAGCGAGTACTCGTAGACGGTCAGCACCGCGCCGCCGTGGCGCACCGGCCACGGCGTCTTCGGTGTGATCGGGACCGTGTGCGGGTCGCGGTCCTGCGGCGCGTCGCTCTCCATCGGCTTGGACTCCGACGAACCGCGCTGGAACAGGAATGCCGTGAGCACGACGTACATGCCCATCTGCAGGAATTCCGATTCCCAGTTCTCGAACGTGGCCTCGACGAAATCCCCGGTCCGCAGGTAGCCGACCACCGACACCGTGTCCGTTGAACCGTGTTCGCGTTCTTCGGCGTTGTGGGCGGCCGTGCCAGACACCACCATGCTGGCGAAGAACACCGCGAACAGCCCCAGACAGGCCAGCAACAGACCGTTATCGCGGACCCAGCCCCGGCGTGCGTGCGTCACCTCTCCAGTATCGCCCCGTCGGCCGAATGTGCGGGTGCTCAGGCCTTGGAGTGCTCGGCCCGGAACGACACGGCGACCTCGTCGGCCACCTTCATCGCGCCCATCATCAGCGAGTACGGCTTGACCCCGAAGTCTTTGTGGCTGACCACCGCGTCGCAGGCCATCCGCCAGGTCTCCCCCAGGTCCTCGACACGCAGATCCACCGACCGGGGCCGGGAGCGGCCGTGGATCTCCAGCGTGCCGGACAGCCGGTAGCCGCCGTCGACGGCCGTCACCTCGTCGCTGGAGAAGCGGATCTGCGGATACCGCTTGGCGTCAAGGCTTTTCAACGCGTTGGAGCGGGCCAGTGCCTTCTCCACACCGGTCAGCCCTTTGACCCCGCCGTCGCCCCGCAGGACTTCGAGGGAGTCGACGTCGACGGTCAGCTCCACCGCGGACGGCTCGTCGCCCGACCACGTCACCGTCGCATGCCAGGCCGTCATCGCGATCGTCAGCCGGTGCCCCATCGCGGCGGCCGGGCCGGTGACCCCGGTGGTCAGCAGGAGTTCTCCGTGCGAGGGGTCCAGGGTCCACGCGGAGGCTGCCATCGCACGAATGTAGCCGTGTCAGTCGACGGGCGGATAGGGCAGTCCGAACTCGTCGGCCAGCAGGCTCTGCACGATGATCATCGCCGCCTGTGAACCCGAGGCGATCGCCCCGGCGATGTGCGGCTGCTGGGTGCACACGTCGCCGGCGGCGAAGACGCCGTGCGCGCTGGTGCGGTGGATGGTGTCGACGGCGAGCGGTTCGGTGCCCAGCGGCCCCGGGGTGCACGTCGCCCCCAGTTCGGCGGCCAGCGGAGAGCGCTGCCGCACGGGAGCCTCCACCAGCAGACCCTGCCGCGTCAGCCGGGTTCCGTCGGCGAACGCGATCTCGGTCAGTGCGCCGTCGGCGCCGATCAATCCGACCACCCGGCGATCGTCGACCTCGACGCCGGAGGCCTGCAGCACCCGGCGGTCGTCGAGGCTCAGCTCCGAGCGCCCGTCGGTCAGCAGCACCACGTCGTCGGTCCAGCCGCGCAGCATCAACGCCATGTGGACGCCCTGACTGCCCGAGGCCAGTGCCGCCAGGGGCTTGTCGCGCATCTCCCAGCCGTGACAGAAGGGGCACTGGAACACCGATCGGCCCCACAGCTCTTCCAGTCCGGGCAGCGACGGCGGGCAGTAGGCCATCCCCGACGCCAGCAGCACCCGCTTCGCCGAGATCGTGGCGCCGTCGGCGAGATCGAGCAGATAGCCGTTGTCGACGGCACGGCCGCGCGTCACCTCGGCGCGCCGATACTCGACGCTGGGATAGGCCGCCAGCTCGGCCCGCCCGGTCGCGTACAGGGCGTCGGGTGGCCGCTGATCGAAGCCGAGCAGCCCGCCGATCGCGGGTGCTGCCCGGTTGCTGGGGTCGTCGGCGTCGACGACGATCGTCGTGCGCCTGGCCCGGCCCAGCACCAGCGCCCCGCTCAACCCGGCGGCGCCACCGCCGATGACCGCACATTCCCATTCCACGGGGCCCTGATTCCCGCTCTGCGCGTGATTACGCCTGCGCAGGGGAGCGCTTCAGCCGATGTGACGCAATCACTAGCACGGCGGTCGACGCCATGAGCCACACGGCGAGCACCACATACGGGCCGGACCGCTGATGATCGGGGAAGTAGGTCGCCGAGTGGATCGCCGAGACGGCCGCGCCGCTGGGCAGCGCGTGGTTGAGGAAGGAGAACGGCTGTGGCAGCAGCGTCGCCGACACCGCGCCGCCCGAGGAGGTGTTGCCGAGCAGGATGAACACCAGCCAGGTCGGGATGATCGCCCAGCGGTGGATCATCACCAGCATCGCCGAGTTGAACATCGCGGCGACGCCGATCTGCGCGGACACCAGCGCCCACAGCACCGGGAACGGCGTGCTCAACGCGCCGAGCACCGGGCCGGCGACGGCGGCCAGGGTCGCCCCGCCGACCACCGCCAGCACCGCGAGGCAGCCCAGCCAGCGGCCCAGCGTCAACGTCTTGACGTTGGCGCGCAGCTGGAACATGGTCACGAACCCGAGGATCGTCGCGGCGATGATGAGGTAGAACGTCGCCAGCCCGGCGGGGTCGGCGGCGGGCAGCGGGTGCAGGTCGACGATCGTCAGCGCGAGCTGCCCCGAGGCCGCCTGGTCGATCTGGGTCAGGACGCGCGCCGACGACGGGTCGCTGGCACTGGAGATCAGCAGCTCGGGCGGGACGGCGGTGGTGTCGATGACCGCGGTGATCTCCTGCTCGCCCACCGCCTGCACCGCCGCGGCGCGGGTCGGATAGCGATGAGGCTCGAATTCTTGGGAGCGCTGCTGCATTTCGGCGAGCAGTTGCGGCGACGCGTCCCCCACGACGCCCACCGGAAGGTGGCGCGGGACCGGTCGGCCCAGCGCGATCGTGTAGGCGGCGACGAACGACGCGCCGAGCACCAGCGCGATACCGAGCACGGCGGCGACCTTGCGCAGTTCCAGCGGGATCGCCCGCAGGCGTGCCCTCACGCCGACGACGTCTGCCGCTGCGCGATCCGTTCCCGTTGGGGCACGACAACGTATTTCGGATCCTTCGTCGACGCGACGCCCGCCTCGAACACCCCGAACCGCTGCAGCGCACTGCCTGCGAGCAGCGCCGCCCCCGACGCCGCGACCGCCCACCGGCGGTTACCCGAAACCACGGCACCGAGGGCGCCGCCGACGGTCAAGATCTCCGACCACCGGCGCAGTGTGTGCGGCCGCCCGGTCGTGTAGGCCTCCCCGGCCAGTCCCAGCCGCTGCTCCATGGCGCGGGACGCGGCGACCTCCAGCGCCGCGCCGGCGACCGCCATCCGGCGGGCAGGCCCGCTCTGCGACACCGGTGCGGCGAGCATGCCCAGCCCGGCGCCGCTGGCCGCCGCCGACCCGGTGAAGACGAACGGCAGGTACGGGTGCGCCTCATGCCACGCCGGAACGGCTGTCTGCGACAACAACACTGCGGTGTAGGAAGCCACACCCGGTGCCACCGCGGCCGCCTCCAGCCCGGCCGGGCGCGCCGCCCAGGTCAGCAGTCGGCCCAGCCGGGAACGCCGCATTCGCCGCGGCATCAGTTCGGCGAGTGCCGCCACACCCGCGCCGGGGCCGTAGCCGCCGAGGATCCAGGTGCCCATGCTCATCGGCGAACTCGGCTTGGCCACCCGCAGCATGTGGTGGAACCGCTCGGGCCGGCCGAGATCGCCGATCAGGAAGTACATGCTGGCTAGCAGGCTCGCCAGCGCACCGAGGCGGGAGACGCGGCGCAGTTCGGTCCGCCCGGTCAGGTCGGCGCCGGCGGCCAGCATCGCCGACCCGGCCGAGAGGCCGCCGGAGAACAGGTACGCGGCGATCATCCAGTTCCACACCGGTGTCTTGAGGATCTGCCGGCCGTAGTAGGAGCGGAAGTCGGCCGGCGGCATCGCCATGTCCTCGCGCCCGCCGCGGCGGTGCCGGGTCTGCGCGTTGTGGTCCGATGCGCCTGTGTCGCTGAGCTTCTCGCGCATCAGGTGCGCTTCCCGACGAACGCCGACACCGCGATACCCACCAGCGCCGAGGCCGCCATTCCCGCGTACCGCCACATCGCGCCGGCGTCGCGGGTCGGCACCACCGGGTCGGGCGGCAGCCCGTACACCTCGGGGTCGTCGAGCAGCAGGAAGAACGCGCCGTCGCCGCCGACGCCGTCGTTCGGATCCTCGCCGTAGAGCCGCGCTTCGGTGACGCCGCGCTCGTGCAGCGCCTCGACCCGCTGCGCCGCCCGCTCCCGCAATTCGTCGAGGACGCCGAACTGGATGGAGTCCGTCGGGCATGCCTTGGCGCACGCCGGTTCGAGCCCATCGTGCAGCCGGTCGTAGCACAGCGTGCACTTCCACGCCCGGCCGTCGCCCTCGCGCCGCTCGATCACGCCGTACGGGCAGCCGGACACGCAGTATCCGCAGCCGTTGCAGATGTCCTGCTGCACTACGACAGTGGAGTACTCGGTGCGGAACAGCGCACCCGTGGGGCACACGTCCAGGCACCCGGCGTGGGTGCAGTGCTTGCAGACATCCGACGCCATCAGCCACCGGAAGTCGGGTAGCTCCCCCACCATCTCGATGGTCTTCTCGGTGATCTCGGGCATGCCCAGGTCGATCGGCTCGCGGCCCGGCTGCTCGATGAACGCCACGTGCCGCCAGGAGTTCGCGCCCAGGTTGCCGGTGTTGTCGAACGACATGCCGAGCAGGTTGAACCCGTCCCCCTCGCCCGAGACGGGCAAGTCGTTCCACTCCTTGCACGCCACCTCGCAGGCCTTGCAGCCGATGCACACCGACGTGTCGGTGAAGAAGCCCACCCGCGGCGGGTGCTCGTCGTAGCCCGCGTCGCCCGCCGGGTCGTGCAGCGGACCGTAGAAGCTGTTGCCACTCATGGCGTGTCCTCCGTGTGGTCGGGCGAGCGGTGGGTGGTGTCCAGATCGGTGCCGGTGGCCTTGGTGATGCCCGCCCGTTCGCGGTAGCCGGCGATGTAGGCCAGCAACTCGGGTCCGCGCGGGCGCCGGCCCGGCCGGATGTCGCACGTCGCGACCTTGCTCTCCTGGATGAACACGTTCGGGTCGACGACCACCCCGAGCAGGTCGTTGACCACGTCGCCGTCGATCAATCCCGAACTGCCCCAGTGGTAGGGCATCCACACCTGGTGCACCACGTGGTCGTCGATGCGCAGCGGCCGCATCCGTTCGGTGACGAAGACGCGCGCGTCGACTGCCGCGCGGCTGGTCACCACGTGCGCCCACTCCATGTGCTTCAGCCCGCGTTCGGCGGCCAGCGCCGCGGACACCTCGACGAACAGCCCGGGCTGCAGCTCGGCCAGGTACGGCAGCTGCCGGCTCATGCCGCCCGCCGTGTGGTGCTCG
The DNA here is from genome assembly GCF_010729305.1 of Mycolicibacterium psychrotolerans. Taxonomy (NCBI): domain Bacteria; kingdom Bacillati; phylum Actinomycetota; class Actinomycetes; order Mycobacteriales; family Mycobacteriaceae; genus Mycobacterium; species Mycolicibacterium psychrotolerans. The sequence continues at coordinate 5,679,255 of NZ_AP022574.1, forward strand.
GTCAGCCGGGCCGCGGTGAACACGAACGGGAACACCTCGCCGTGCGCGTCCGGCCACGACGGGTTCGACGGATTGTCTTCTCGCCCATACACTTTGCGCGCCGGGTTGCCCTGCTGCTGGTACAGCGGATTGCGCACCGGCGACTCGTGCGGCTCGTAGTGGGTGGGCAGCGGACCGTCGAGCACGCCGTTGGGCGCGAACAGCCAGGCCTTGCCGTCGGCCTGCATCACGAACGGGTCGTCACCGCGCAGCGCCTCGACCCCGACGGCGTCGTCGGCCGGCCGGTAGTTCGGCGGCTTGTTCTTCTCGAAATCCGGTGTGTCGTAACCAGTCCACTCGCCCTTCTGGTCATCCCACCACACCAGCTTCTTGCGCTCACTCCACGGCCGGCCGGCCGGATCGGCCGACGCCCGGTTGTAGAGCACCCGGCGGTTCAGTGGCCACGTCCAGCCCCACTCGTTGTCGTAGGGCCCCTGCTCGGTGTGGGGCTTGCGGCGCGCTGCCTGGTTCACCTCGTCGGCGTACACGCCGCTGTAGATCCAGCAGCCGCACATCGTCGAACCGTCGGCCTTGAGTTCGGTGTAGCCGCTCACCGCCCGGCCGGTGGTGAGGTCGATGCCGCTGATCCGGCGCAGCACGTCGGCACCGTCGGGTTCGTCGCCGTCCATCCGGTAGTCCCACGCCAGGTCGAGAAGCGGGCGGTCCCGCTCATCCGTTGAGCCGGCCAGCTTTTCGCGCAGGATCCGGCCGAGGTGGTAGAAGAACCACAGCTCCGAGCGCGCGTCACCCGGCGGTTCGACGGCCTTCTCCCGCCACTGCAGCATCCGCTGGGTCTGGGTGAAAGTGCCCGCCTTCTCCACGTGCGAGGCCGCCGGGAACAGGAACACCTCGGTGCGGCACGTCTCGGGGGCTATCTCGCCGGTCTCGATCTCCGGCCCGTCCTTCCAGAACGTGGCGCTCTCGATCTCGACGAGGTCGCGCACCACCAGCCAGTCGAGGTTGGCCATGCCGAGCCGCTGCAGCTTGCCGTGCGCCGACCCGACCGCTGGGTTCTGGCCGAGCAGGAAGTAACCGAACACCTTGCCGTCGACCATGTCCATCACCGTGCGGTAGGTGCCGTGGTCGCCGTTGATGCGCGGCATGTAGTCGAAGCAGAAGTCGTTCTCGGGGGTGGCCGCGTCACCCCAGTACTCCTTGAGCAGCGACACCATGTAGGTATCGGCGTTGTGCCAGAAGCCTTTTTGGTTGCGGCTCTTGATCGAGTCGAGATAGTCGGCCAGCGTCTCCTGCCCGGCCCTGGGCATCGCGAGATACCCGGGCAGCAGGTTGAACAGCGTCGGCACGTCGGTGGAGCCCTGGATGCTGGCGTGCCCGCGCAGCGCGAACACCCCGCCCCCGGGACGGCCGATGTTGCCAAGCAGCAGCTGGATGATCGCGCCCGCCCGGATGTACTGCGCGCCCAGCGTGTGCTGGGTCCAGCCGACGCTGTACACCAAGGCGGCCGTCTTGTCCCGGCCCGACGCCGAGGTCCACCGGCGCGCCACGTCGAGGAACTGCTCGGCGGGCACCCCGCAGACCCGCTCGACCATCTCGGGGGTGTAGCGGGCGTAGTGCCGTTTGAGGATCTGGTACACACAGCGCGGGTCCTGCAGCGTCGGGTCGCTCGGGATGTCGGCCGCACCCTGGATCGGGGCGCCGCCGGAGCCCTGCTGGTCTGGTGACGCGTGTTCCTTGGCGGTCGCCCCGCCGCCCTCGGCGTCGGTGTTCTGGTACTGCCACGTCTCCGGGTCGTACGACGCGGTCGCCTCGTCGTAGCCCGAGAACAGGCCGCCGAGATCCTCGGCGTCCTGATAGTTCTCGTCGACCAGGAACGAGGCGTTGGTGTAGGCGGTGACGTACTCCCGGAATTCGAGTTCGTTGGACAGGATGTAGTTGATCACCCCGCCGAGGAACGCGATGTCACTACCCGCGCGCAGCGGCACGTGGCGGTCGGCCAGCGCACTCGTGCGGGTGAACCGCGGGTCGATGTGCACCACCTGCGTGCCGCGTGACTTCGCCTCCATCACCCACTGGAAGCCGACGGGATGAGCCTCGGCCATGTTCGAGCCCATGATGACGATGAAGTCGGAGTTGACGAGGTCCTGCTGGTAGTCCGTCGCCCCGCCGCGACCGAAGGAGGCTCCCAGACCGGGAACCGTTGCGCTGTGTCAAATACGCGCCTGGTTCTCGATCTGCAGGGCGCCCAGGGCGGTGAACAGCTTCTTGATCAGGTAGTTCTCTTCGTTGTCCAGCGTCGCCCCGCCCAGGCTGGCCAGCCCCATCGTGCGGCGCAGCGTGTTGCGGTCCTTGTCGAACTGCTGCCAGCCCTTCTCGCGGGCGTCGAGCACGCGGTCGGCGACCATGTCCATCGCCGTCTCGAGGTCCAGGTCCTGCCATTCGGTGGCGTACGGCGCGCGGTAGCGGATCGTCGTCAGCCGCTGCGGACCGGTCACCAGCTGCTTGCTGGCCGAGCCCTTGGGGCACAGCCTGCCGCGGGAGATGGGGCTGTCCGGGTTGCCCTCGATCTGGACGACCTTCTCGTCCTTGACGTACACCTTCTGTGCGCAGCCGACGGCGCAGAACGGGCACACCGAATGCGCGACGTGGTCGGCCTCGGCGGTGCGCGGGGTCAGTGTGAGCGAGCGCCGGGACTGGGCGGCCTTGCCGCGGCCCAGCTTGTCGTCACCGGTGAGCTGCCGGTACACCGGCCACGACTGGAACAGTCCCTTGAGGTCCACCCGTCACCCCTTTCCGGCTCCGATCCAACCGTCGGCGTCGCGCATTGGCAACCCGGCATACCCGCTAACGGCCCGGTCAACCGCACAACCTCAGGTACAAAGGGTGCATGCTCGAGATCAGCCTGATGACCTGGGGTGTGACGATCGGTCTGATCGTCGCGCTGCTCGCGGTGGACCTGATCCTGGCCGCGGTGCGCCCGCACCGCGTCGGTTTCCGCGAGGCCACCATCTGGTCGGTGTTCTACATCGCGGTCGCCATCGGGTTCGGCGTGTGGTTCATGGCCACCTACGGCACCGACTTCGGCACGCAGTACTTCGCCGGCTACATCGTCGAGAAGAGCCTGTCCGTCGACAACCTGTTCGTCTTCGTGATCATCATGGCGACGTTCGCGGTGCCCGAGGAGCATCAGCACAAGGTGCTGACCTTCGGGATCATCCTGGCGCTGATCATGCGCGCGATCTTCATCGCGATCGGCGCGACGCTGATCTCGATGTTCTCGTTCATGTTCCTGATCTTCGGGGCGCTGCTGATCTACACCGCCATCCAGCTGTTCCGGCATCGCAACGAGGACCCCGACGTCGAGAACAACATCATGATCCGGGCGACCCGACGGTTCGTGCCCATCAGCAACGAGTACGACGGCGGGAAGCTGTTCACCCACCGCGACGGCCGCCGGATGGCCACTCCGCTGCTGGCCGTGCTGATCGCGATCGGCAGCGTGGACCTGCTGTTCGCCCTGGACTCGATACCCGCGGTGTTCGGTGTGACCTCGGAGCCGTACATCGTGTTCACCGCCAACGCGTTCGCGCTGCTCGGGTTGCGGGCGCTGTTCTTCCTCGTCAAGGGCCTGCTGGACCGGCTCGTCTACCTGTCGACGGGGCTGTCGATCATCCTGGCGTTCATCGGCGTCAAGCTGATACTGCACTGGGCCCACGAGGACATCGACAAGCGGGTGCCCAAGGTGAACACGTATCTCAGTCTGGTCGTGATCCTGGTGATCCTCGTGGTCGTCACGGTCGCCAGCCTGATCAAGACCCGTAAGGACCCCAGCGCCAAGGCCCATCCCGGCTCGCTGCGCGCGACCCGCAAGGACCCCTCGGTCACCGAGCCAGGAAGCGCGACCCGTCGGGACGGCGCCGGGTGACACCGCGCGCGTCGAGCGCCTCGAGCAGGGGGATGGCGACGCGCCGGGTGGTGCCCAGCGCGCGTTTGGCTTCCGCGACAGTGAACGGCTGCGTCACGTCGGCCAGCGTCGCGGCCGCGCAGTCGTAGACGTCGGGCCCGAGCACCACGCCGTCGGCGATCCGCACCAGCCGGCCCGCCCGCACCGCCGCCGCGAGTTCCTTGGGTCCCAGTCGCAGTTCGGTCAGTGCGTCCGCCTCGGGCGCCCGGAACGGTGCGGCCGCCAGCCGGTCCTCCAGCGTCCGTACCGCCTTCTCGACGCGGTCGGGCAGCGACATCCCGGGCCGGCGGATACGCCCGTCGGCCACCTCGAGCCCGGTGCCGGCTGCCAGCGCCGACACCAATTCGAGCGCGGGCAGGCCCAATTCGCGGCGCAGCTCCTCCGCCGGCATGCCCGCGGCGATGTCGTTGCCCTCCGACCACCGCTGCACCGCCGCGGCCATCAGCTCGCGCCGCTGCGCCCACCACGCCTGATCGACCACCCACTCCCCCACCCGATCACCGACGGCGTCGAAACCCATGGCGCGCCGATCTTTCCAGCGTGCGCACACCGGCGGCCGAACCCGGCCGGTCGCGAGCTCGGCGGCACGGGCGCGGGCGTCGCCGCGGCGGCGCAACGCCGGCGGCGCCACGTCCAGCACCTCGACGCCCGCCGCGATGCGGTGTTCGCCGGGGTCGCGCAACAACCCGATGTCGCCGACCCGCAACGGCAGCGGCCGCGACAACCGCAGCCGCGCGCCGGATTCACCGAGCGGACGGACGTGGACCGGCACGCCGGTGGATCCGATGTGCAGCACCAGCCGTTCGTGCAGTTTTCCGCCTGCCCGCAGCGCGACGTCGATTTCCGCGGTGTCCCGCCACGCGCCCGGTGTGCGGATCGTGTCGCCACGCGCGATGCCGTGATGGTCGACGCCGCGCAGGTTCACCGCGACGCGGGCCACCGCGGCGACCTCGGTCCGGTCGCGGCCCAGGGACTGCACGCCGCGCACGGTGACGCGCCGCCCGTCGTGCAGCAGGTCGTCGCCGACGCGGATCGTGCCGGCCGCCAGCGTCCCCGTCACGACGGTGCCCGCGCCGCGCACGGTGAACGACCGGTCCACCCACAGCCGCACGTCGGCGTCGTGGTCCGGCACCGGTATCCGGTCGGTCAGGGCCACGAGTTCGGTTCGCACAGAATCGGTTTCGGTACCGAGCACGATCGGGGCGTCGGGCAGCCGGTCACGCACCTGCGCGATGGCGGGGCCGGGGTCGGCGAGGTCGGCCTTGCTGATCACGACGAGCAGGTTCCGGACGCCGAGCGCCTGCAGCGCGGCCAGGTGCTCCTCGGACTGGGGCATCCAGCCCTCGGTCGCGGCGACGACGAACACGACCGCCGGAACAGGGCCGACGCCCGCGAGCATGTTGCCGACGAACCGCTCATGCCCGGGCACGTCGACGAAGGCGATCTCGCGGCCGCCGATGGTGGTCCACGCGAAGCCGAGGTCGATGGTCAGGCCGCGGCGCTGCTCTTCGGCGAGCCGGTCGGGCCACATACCGGTGAGCCGGTGCACGAGTGTGGATTTGCCGTGATCGACGTGGCCTGCGGTGGCTACGACGTACATGTCGGCTCCGCCGACGGGGACGCACACGCACGCACCGCCTCGAGCAGCGCCGCGTCGTCCTCGGGGGCGACGGTGCGCAGGTCGAGCAGGCAGCGGCCGTCCTCGATGCGCCCGACTACCGCGTGGGCCCCTGTGCGCAGCGCGGCCGCGTAGTGCTCGGGCAGACTGATTGCAACGCTGGGCAATTCGACGTCAGGCGCGCCTCCGCCACCGACGGCCGCGACGCAGTCGACCACCTCGGCACCGGGCAGCTGCGCGGCCAGCGCCGCGGCCCGGGCACGCAGCGTGTCCACGTCGGCGCTCAGCGCCTGCGCGACGGGCGTGGGCGGCCCGGCCAGCGTGGCCTCCAGCGCGGCCAAGGTCATCTTGTCCACACGCAGCGCGCGGGCCGCAGGGTGGCGGCGCAGCCGGTCGATCAGCTCGGTCGAGCCGAACAGCAGCCCGGCCTGCGGGCCGCCGAGCAGCTTGTCCCCGCTGGCGGTGACGAGGTCAGCGCCGTGGCGCAGCACGGTGGTGGCGTCGGGCTCGTCGGGCAGCAGCGGGTGCGGGCTCAGCAGTCCCGAGCCGATGTCGACCACCAGCGGGGAGTCGAGCGTGGCGAGGTCGCGCACCGGCACCGTCGAGGTGAACCCGCTGACGTGGTAGTTCGACGGGTGCACCTTGAGCACGAAGCCGGTGTCGGGCCCGATCGCGTCGGCGTAGTCGCGCAGGTGCGTGCGGTTGGTGGTGCCGACCTCGCGGATCCGTGCGCCCGTCGACGTCATCAACTCGGGCAGCCGGAAGCCGTCGCCGATCTCGATCAGCTCGCCGCGGCTGACGATCATCTCCTTGCCGGGCGCGAGCGTCATCGCGGCCAGCAGCAGCGCGGCGGCGTTGTTGTTGACCACGTGCACGCCCTGCGCGGCGGGCACGGCGGCCGCCAGCGCGGCCAGCGCGCCGCGGCCGCGGCGGGCCCGGCGTCCGGTCGCGAGGTCGAACTCCACGTCGGTGGCGCCGCTGGCGGTGGTCACCGCGTCGATCGCGGCCTGCGACAGCGGCGCGCGGCCCAGGTTGGTGTGCACGACGACGCCGGTGGCGTTGATGACGGGCCGCAGCGTCGCGGCGCTTCGCGGTAACGCTGCGACGGCGTGGTCGGCGACCTGCTCGGGGTCGATCTCGCCGTCGCGCGCCCGCTGCTGCGCGTCGGCGACCACGGACTTGACCAGCGCACGCCCCAGCGCCCGGGTGGCCTCGACCAGTCGCGGGTCGGCGAGCACCGCGTCGGTGCGCGGCACCCGCCTGCGGGGGTCACTTCCCATGGCGATTTCGGCGTGGTTGTCTGCGCTCAGCGTCGATAACCACGCCGAAATCGAAGGGGAAGTGGCGGAGGCGGACGGGAATCGAACCCGCCAGCGACAGGAACTGCCACTCAGCGATTTTGAAGATCGGGCCGGTCACCAGACCGGATACGCCTCCCTGAGCCACCCGTCCATCATGGCAGGGCAGCATGGAGGTCGTGACTTCGCAACAGACCTACCGGCTCACCCAGTTCGCCCACGGCGGCGGCTGCGCCTGCAAGATCCCCCCTGGCGAGCTCGAAGAGGTGGTCCGCGGGCTGACGCACGCCGCGCCGGTGAATCCGGTCGGGGAGCTGCTGGTCGGTATCGAGGACGGCGACGACGCCGCCGCGGTGCGCATCGAGGGCGGAATCGCGCTGATCGCGACGACGGACTTCTTCACCCCGGTGGTGGACGACGCCTATGACTGGGGCCGGATCGCCGCGACCAATGCGCTCTCAGATGTGTACGCGATGGGCGGCAGGCCGGTCGTCGCGGTGAACCTGTTGGGCTGGCCGCGTGCGGTGCTGCCGTTCGAGCTGGCGGCCGAGGCCCTGCGCGGCGGGATGGACGTCTGTGTGCAGGCGGGTTGCCACCTGGCCGGCGGGCACAGCGTCGACGATCCGGAGCCGAAGTACGGCCTGGCGGTGACGGGCATCGCCGATCCGGACCGGCTGCTGCGCAACGACGCGGGCCGCCCCGGTGTGCCGCTGTCGCTGACCAAGCCGCTGGGCATCGGGGTGCTCAACAGCCGCCACAAGAACACCGGCGAGCGCTTCGAGGAGGCGATCGCGGTGATGACCACGCTGAACGCCCCGGCATCGGCCGCCGCACTCGAGGCCGGTGTCGAATGCGCCACGGATATCACGGGTTTCGGTCTGCTCGGACATCTGCACAAGCTGGCCCGCGCCAGCGGGGTGACCGCGGTCGTCGATGCGGCGGCTGTGCCCTACCTCGACGGGGCACGCGAGGCGCTGCGCGACGGGTACGTCAGCGGCGGCACCCGGCGCAACCTGGACTGGGTGAGACCGCACGTCGACCTGTCGGTCGGTGAGGGCGAGGCGCTGCTACTCGCCGACGCGCAGACCTCGGGCGGGCTGCTGATCGCCGGAGAGATCCCGGGTGCCCCGGTGATCGGGGAACTGATCCCACGCACCGAGCACACGATCATCGTCCGCTGACGCCCAAGGCATGCAGTACCGAGTCGACCACCCGGTCGAGGAAGGCTGTGCCGGTGTGCTCCCGGCGCCCGCAGAGCCGCCAGAACACCGGTGCGGCAATGAGATCCAGTACGTACTCGCTGTCCACGTCTGACGAGACTTCGCCGCGAGCGATCGCGGCGTCGATCACCGCCTGCCCGTAGCCACGGCGGGCGGCACCAAGGCGGTCGGTGAGGGCGGTCGCCAGGTCGGGATTGCGCATCGCCTCGGCGAGCAAGTCGGGCAGGATCCGCGACATCCGCGCGTCAGTCAGCCAGTCGTCGACGCCGGCCACCAGGGTCGCGACGTCGGCGGTCAGGTCACCCGAGGGGGTCGTCGCCGCCATCGGCACGCTGAGCCCGGTCACGACGTCCAGCACCATCTCCTGCTTCGACGGCCACCGGCGGTACAGCGCGGCCTTGCCGGCGCGAGCGCGGCGCGCGACCCCGTCCATCGAGAGCCTGCCGAACCCCACGTCAGCGAGCTCGTCGAGCACCGCCTCCACGATTCCGTCGGTCACCTGCGCACGCAGGTTCGCTTTCGTCACCATGGTGGGAATAGTATCCGAGGCGGAACCGTTCCGTCTCGTATGCCGAGAAGAGACGAACCCATGCCGACCGACGACCAACGCCGCGCGCAGACCGACCGCGTGACCGATGCGCTGCTCGACAGCCTGCGGCGCAACGACATGCGCGCCTTCGCCGACCAATGGGCGCCAGACGGGTTGATGGAGTTCCCATTCGCACCGCCCGGCTACCCCGTGCTGCGCAGTCGCGACGACGTCCGGGACTACGTCAAGGACTACAGCGCCACGCTGCGGATCGACACCGTGAACGAACTACGGCGCCACCACACGCTCGACCCGGACACAGTGATCCTCGAGTTCTCCGCCGAAGGTGTTGCTGTGCAATCGAACTCTCCCTACCACATGGACTACGTCGCGGTCATCACGGTCGGGACCGACGGTGTGCAGCGCTACCGCGACTACTGGAACTCCCTGGCCGCGGCAGCGGCCCTCGGTGGCGCCGACGCCTTGAGCACCGGCTTCAGGGGGCGTCATGAGTGACTCGGTCCTGGTCACCGGCGCGACCGGCAACACCGGCGCACACGTCGTCGCCGGCCTGCGTGAACGAAGTCATCGGGCCCGCGCGGCCAGCCGCCACCCCGATTCCGCCGATGCGGACGCCGTCGCGTTCGACTGGTCCGACGACGCGACGTTCGCACCCGCGCTGACCGGTGTGCGTGCGGTCTATGTGGTCGCTCCGGCGGGAGCCGCCGACCCGGTGCCGAGGGTGCGCCCTTTCCTCGAGACGGCCGCGGCGCGCGGCGTGCGCCGAGTCGTCCTGTTGAGCTCGTCGGCGGTCGCGCGGGGAGAGCCCGGTCTGGGCGAGATCCACGACCTGGTCACCGACCTCTTCGCCGAGCCCACTGTGCTGCGACCCTCGTGGTTCATGCAGAACTTCGTCGGGGACCATCCGCTGGCCGAGACCATCCGACGCGCACGGGAGATCGTCACGGCCACCGGCGACGGCCGGTTGGGGTTCATCGACGCCGCGGACATCGCCGCCACCGCCGTCGAAGCCCTGACCGCCACGGAGCCCGTCGGTGGGGACCTGGTGCTGACCGGTCCCGAGTCGCTGTCCTACCCCGAGGCCGCGGCGATCGTCTCGGAGGTCCTCGGGCGGCCGGTGCGCCATGTCGACGTGTCCACCGCCGAACTGGCGCGCCGCCTGACGGCGGCCGGATACTCGGCTGAGTTCTCGAGCATGCTGGCCGCGTTGGACGAGCGCATCCGCACCGGCGAACAGGATCTGGTCACCACGACCGTCCGCGACATCACCGGGCGCACACCGACATCACTGCGACACTTCCTTGCGGGGCACGCATCGCGCCTAGCATCATCGCCATGACCAGCCCGCATGCCACCTCCCTGCGCAACGGTGAGATCGTCGAGGAGAACGATCTCGGCTCGATCCGCCGCGTCACCGCGGACACCCTGCCGATCCTGTCCGGGCTGTCGATCAAACGCATCGTGATCAACCCCGGCGCGATGCGCACGCCGCACTGGCACGCCAACTGCAACGAACTGACGTACTGCATCTCGGGCACCTCGTTCGTCTCGGTGCTGGACAGCTACAGCCGGTTCTCGTCGTTCACCGTGAGCGCCGGCGACATGTTCCACATCGACTCCGGGTCGCTGCACCACATCGAGAACATCGGCGAGGAGCCCGCCGAGTTCGTGCTCGCGTTCCGCAGCGAGCGGCCGGAGGACTTCGGGCTGGCCGCGTCGTTCGGCGCGATGACCGACGCGGTCCTCGGCAACACCTACGACCTGCCCGCGTCCGATTTCACCGCGATGCGCCGGGACACCACCGACCGCAAACTGGCGCGGCGCACCGGCGACGCCGAGGTGCCCGCCACCGCCTGGTTCGACGATCCGCACAAATTCTCCGTCGAGGCGCAGAGCCCTGCGATCGGGGTGGCGGTCGGGTCGGCGCGCCTGGCGCGCGCGCAGTACTGGCCCGCGCTGAAGGACCTGTCGATGTACTCGCTGCGCATCCGCGAGGACGGTATGCGGGAACCACACTGGCATCCCGTCACCGCCGAGATGGGCTACGTCCACGAGGGTTCGGGCCGGATGACGGTGATGGATCCCGACGGCACCCTCGACACGTACCTGCTCGAGGAGGGTGACGTGTACTTCATCCCGCGGGCGTATCCACACCACATCGAGGTCGTCGACGCCTCCGACATCCACTTCGCGATCTTCTTCGACCAGCCGATGCCCGGCGACATCGGCTACCGCGCGTCGGCCAGCGCCTACTCGCGCGAGGTGCTCGCCGCGACGTTCAACATGCACATCGACGACCTGCCGGCGTTCCCGTTCACCAAGACCGACCCCCTGATCGTCAACCGCACCAATCCTCTGGACCCGTAGCTCGGCAGAGGATCCTTCTCCGTTTGGGTCCACCGCGCGCGGGTAGCCGCGCCGGGGAGCATCGAGGAGGACCCATGCGCGCAGCAGTACTGGAAGCGATCGGACAATCGCCGCGGTTCACGGACTTTCCCGACCCGACCGGCGACGACGTCGTCAGCGTGACGCTGGCCGGCTGCAGCCCCGTCGACCTCGCGCTGGCGTCGGGCGAGATGGGCTCGCCCGAAGTTCCCACGGTGGTCGGGAAGGAGGGCATCGGGGTCACCGCCGACAGGTACACGGGTGTACTTCGATTCTCCGCCAACGCCTTTCGGGTCGTTTGCGGAGCGCACCCGGATCGACCCGGAGAAGGCCTACCCCGTACCCGACGCCGTCGACGACGACACTGCGGTCGCGCTCGGCATCGCGGGACTCGCGGCATGGCTGCCGCTGACCCGTCACGCCGACGTCTCGGCCGGCCAGTCGGTGCTGATTCTGGGCGCCACCGGGGTGGTCGGCGCGATCGCGATCCAGGCCGCCCAGATCCTCGGCGCGGGCTATGTCGTGGGCGCCGGCCGTGACCCGGAGGCCCTGGAGAAGATCTGCGACCTGGGTGCCGACGCCACCGTGCAGCTCGGGGGCGACGACGACGTCGCCGCACTGCGGGCGGAGGCCGACGGCGGCTTCGACGTGGTGCTCGACCTGGTCTACGGCGATCCCTTCATCGCGGCGCTGCAGGCCACCGCGGTGGACGCCACGCTGATCACGGTCGGTCAGGGCGCCGGCGGCGCTCCGGCGGTCCCGTTCCACGCGCTGATGGGCCGCTCGCACGTCGGGCACCTCAACGACCTGATGCCGGCCCGGATCCTGCGGGAGGCCTACGACGAGCTCGTGAGCCTCTCCGCCGACGGCCGCATCCAGGTCGAGACCACCCGCTACCGCCTCGCGGACGCCGAACAGGCCTGGCAGGCCCAGGCCGACGGCCCGCACGTCAAGATCGGCATCGAGATCTGACTCACCCCACCCCCCGCGACCGCGCGTGTTCGTACGCCTCCGCTCGGCGTGTCGCGTACCGGAGCGCGCGCTCGCGAGAGACCAGAGCGCCAACAGTGCACACCTCCCTAGGATCGAAGCATGAACCTGCCCGGCACCCCGTGGTCGCAGTCGATGCGGCTCGAGGTCCCGATCGTCAACGCACCGATGGGCGGGGTGGCCGGCGGGGCGCTCGCCGCCGCGGTGTCGCGCGCGGGCGGCCTGGGCATGATCGGAATGGGTAGCGCCGCAACGACATCGATGCTGCACGAGCAACTCCTCCACGTCGAGGGTCTGGACCGGCCCTTCGGCATCGGCCTGATCGGATGGCGGGTCCGCGACGAACCCGCCCTGTTGACCACCGCGCTCGAGGCCACGCCGACCCTCCTGTCGGTGAGCTTCGGTGACGAATACTCCTGGGTCGTGCAGGCGCACGACGCGGGCTGTGTCACCGCGATCCAGGTCGCCGATCTCGACGCTGCGCTCCGCGCGGTCGATGCCGGGGTTGGCGTGCTGGTCGCTCGGGGCGCCGAAGGGGGCGGCCACGGTCAGCCCCGGGTCGCGACGTTGACCTTGCTCGCAAAGATACTCGACCGCGTAGAAGTCCCGGTGCTGGCCGCCGGCGGCATCGCGTCGGCGCGGGCGCTGGCCGCCGTGCTGGGCGCTGGTGCGGCGGGGGCCTGGATCGGCACGGCGTTCGCCACATGCCGGGAATCCCTGTTGCCGGATGGGGCACGTCAGGCGATGATCGCCGCCAACGCGACGGACACCATCACTACCCGCGCATTTGACGTCGCCTTCGGGTTTCCGTGGCCCGCGGACACACCGGAACGGTTGCTGCGCAACGCTTTCACCGACCGGTGGGACGGCCGCGAGCAGGAGATGGACCGCACCGCGACAGAGGCGCTGCACACCGCGATCGCCCGGCAGGACTACCGGATCGCACCCGTCAACGCCGGGCAGGGCGTCGGCGAGGTGACTGCCGTCGAATCGGTCGCAGCCGTCATCGCCCGATTGTGCGGGCGTCAGTCCACCGGCGGATAGATGAACTGCCGCCCATTTCCGTCGATCCGAGTAAGTTTCGTCACATTCCCGTCAGCGGGTTTCGAACCGTTCGCAATGGTGCATTCACAGTCCGCGAGCGCCTGAGCTTGTGTAGTTGCGTCGAGTTCGGCAACGCCATCTGCGCTGCCGCCTCCGCTCGTGATTCCCACTGACATTCCGCGTTCCCGAGAATTCGGTAATCCATCAATCGTCAACGACACCCGGGACGACTCGAATGACATCGATCCCGTTGTCACAGAAGGAGACAGAATGACAGAGCACGAGAAAGCCGACCAGGCCCGCAAGGGCCTGATCGACTCGGTGAAGGGCAAGGCAAAGGAGCTTGCCGGCGCAGTGACCGGCAACGACTCTCTGACCGCCGAAGGCCAACTCGAGCAGACGCAGGCCAACGAGCGCAAGCATGCGAACGCCGTCGAGGCGGTCGCCGACGCCGAGGCCGAGCAGGCCCGCGCTCAGGCTGCAGAGGCCCAGCAGCAGGGTGCACAGGAGCGCCGCGCGGTCAACGCAGAAGCAGCGGCCGCCGAAAATGCTGTGCAGGCACAGCAGAACGAGCAGAAGCGTGCAGCCGAGCGCGCCGCCGCCATGCGAGCCGCAGAGGAGAGGGCACAGGCCGATCTCGACGCGCAGCGCGCCGTGGAACACGCCAAGGCCGACGAGCAGGCGCAGGTCGCGGCCGCGGCACGAGAGGCCGCCGACGCCGTCGACGAGCAGGAGACCGTGGAGCACATCACCTCCAACGCCCACCGGGAAGCCGACCGGATCAGGGCGCGCGCCGCACACCTCACCAACGAAGCCGACCTGCCTTGAGCACCGGCGAGACACAGGAGCCATCGATGAGAATCACGAATATCCCCTTCGCCGTGCTGGGTCTCCAGTACAAGATCGCGCGGTTCCCGCTTCAGCTGATCGAGGACAGGGTGGTCGCGCGCTTGGACGCGGAGACCCCAGCACGCCTGTTCTACGAGCGCTCGCTGGGCATGCTGGATGCGGCCGTCGGCAACGTGCTGCGTGACTCGGAGCTCAAGACGCGTGGCGAAGCGCTCGCCGAGCGTAGTGACGCGCTCCGTCGTGCCGCCCGCCTTGATGCGGCAGCGGCGCGAAAGGAAGCGCGTGCCGCGGCCGACTTGACGTCGACTCTCGACAACGTTGCCGGGAAGAGCAAGCGGGCACGCGCATCGGCCAACCGCGATGTCCAGCAGGCGTGGACCGACGCCGAGGAGCGCAAGAACGGAGCAGCGCAGGCTGCCGGCGAGCGTGCAGAGGCAGGCAAGCACCAGGCAGACGAGGTCGCGGAACGCCGGACGAGCTCAATCAATGAGGCCAAACGCGTCGCGCAGGAGAATATCCGCGCCAACGAGAGTAAGGCCACTGCTGCTGCGCAGTCCCAGCTCGACGACGCCCAGGGGAAGCAGAGCGAGGCTGACCAACGCCGAGCTCAGGCAGAGCGAGTCGAGCAGTTGGCCGACGCCGAGAAGCAGAAGCGCCAGGCAGCGGCAGCACGCAAGTCCTGACACACGAACCACCTGATACGAAAGATCACCGCGTTCGGCAATATGCCGAGCGCGGTGATCTTTTCGGCGCCTTCCCCTCGCAGACCCGACGTGTTCACCTCATGGCGGCGGAGATGATGTCGCGAGCGCGATCGAGGATCGACGCGAACGGGCCGATGGCGAAGTTCAGCAAGGACGATTCGACCCCAGGATGCGGTCGGGTGGGGGCGATCGCCTGGGCGGCCTGCACCGCGGACACCATCCTCTTCAGGTCATCCGGGGCGAGCTCACGCTGAAGTCGATCGAACTCCTCGGCCTCCTCGCGTTCGGCGTGGTCGACCACAGTGGTCTTGAAGGCGATGAGCGCGTCCATGAACTCCTGCGAGTCGATGTCCATGTCCTCCAAGGCCGACAGCTGCTCTTTGGCGTCGCGCTCTTCGAGTAATCGGGCGTCGACGACGATGTCACCGCCGTCGATGT
Source organism: Mycolicibacterium psychrotolerans (assembly GCF_010729305.1). Classification (NCBI taxonomy): domain Bacteria; kingdom Bacillati; phylum Actinomycetota; class Actinomycetes; order Mycobacteriales; family Mycobacteriaceae; genus Mycobacterium; species Mycolicibacterium psychrotolerans. The sequence continues at coordinate 5,694,312 of NZ_AP022574.1, forward strand.
CCCGCCGCGCCCGGGGGTGGACGACCATCTCTTCAGCCGTCTCGTGTACGGCGAGCAGTTGTCGCAACTCGACGAATGCTTGCTCCCGCGCGGTCGATGCCGACGCATGTATCACGTCGTCGAACATGTCCTTGATCTGATTGTGCTGTCCTCGAAGGAATTCGACCACATCGTCGGTCGAATGTACGAACGTCTCCACCACGGCGAGTACCTCTGACTTCACAAACATCGGTTGTGGCGCCGCAGCTGCGCACCACTATGACGGGTTGCCGAAATAGGGCACGCCGAAACCTTCGAGTCAGAGTGAACAGACGAAAGCCCTCGCCACTGCAGAAGCGCAGTGACGAGGGCCATCGATGGCCGGGTCACCCGGCCGCGACGAAGGATCAGGCGTCGTCGTGGTGGCGGCTACCGGACTTGGCGATCCCGCGGCTCACCATGTAGCCGACGCTCAAGATCACCACGTAGAACCACGCACGGTCGGCACGGAAGTAGTCCTCATGGGAATCGGTGGTGCTGACGAGGAACGACGCGACGAGCACGCCGACGACCGCAACCACGTAAACGATGAATTCTGTTGTCTTGTAGGCGACCTTCGTCTCCGCACTTCGCCGAGCCGGCACGCGGTCATGCTTGTTCTCGACGGCGCTGTAGGCGGCGGGGCGGGGGGCTGCGGTGGGATTGTTCGTGGTCATATACGTACTCCTTGTGACAGCGGTCGACGTTTCGACCGGAATTGGGATGGTGCTGAAGACCCTTGCCGGGGTGCATTGACCCAAGGGCATGAGAAGTAGAATGCGCTGAGAGTGTCGAGGACGGGAGCGCCCGGCAATGGTCTGAATCCTTGGCGCCCGCTGTCGAGCGCTTTTCTAGGCCCAACATTGACGACCCTACCGATGGGTATCCGATTCGCCTAATTGACGCTTGAGGTTTAGAAAAGCAAAAAGTGGTTTCCGGAGAAGCGGTTTGACAAACCTTCCCGATGCAGGTGATGCGCGCGACGCCCTCTGTGCCTCACTCCAGGGTGGCCCAGAACCGATTGAGGGCGTCCGCGCCGCGGTGCGGGTCCTCCACCATCCACCAGTGCCCGAGCCCGTCGAGCACCTCCGTGCGCGCGCCGGCGCGGTCGGCCGCCCGCCTGCCCCCAGATCGCCGCCGTCTCGGGATTGCCGTGCACGAACACCGCCGTCCTGCCGCCGGCCTATCCTCGTCGGGGAGTGGCAGAGTGAAGCCATGACACGTACAACGACCGACCGGTCTCGCGTCCTGGTCACCGGCGCAGCTGGCTACGTCGGCAGTCACATCGTCAATCAGCTTCTCGCACAGGGTATCCCGTCCGCGCCGCGGTGCGCACGCCGGCCCGGGCCGACCAGGTCCGTCGCACCGTCGCCGCGGGCGGATTCGACGGGAGTGACGTCGAGTTCTCCTATGCCGACCTGGGTTCCGACGACGGCTGGGCGGACGCGGTGGCGGGAACACGGTTCGTCCAGCACGTCGCCTCCCCCTTCCCCGCCGACAATCCGCGCAACGAGGACGAGGTCATCGTGCCGGCGCGTGACAGCGCGCTGCGCGTGCTGAGGGCCGCCCGGGCAGCCGGGTGCGCCCGGGTGGTGATGACGTCGTCGTTCGCCGCGGTCGGCTACTCCCCCAAAGCCGATCAGCAATGGACGGAGAAGGACTGGACCGACCCCGCCGACGAGAACATCGCCTACATCCGTTCCAAGGCAATCGCCGAGCGGGCGGCCTGGGACTTCGCGGCGGCCGAGGGGCTCGAGCTGACGACCGTCGTGCCCGTCGGCATCTTCGGGCCGACGCTCGGACCGCACCTGTCGACCTCTGTGCAGATCGTGCGGTCGATGCTCACGGGCGAGGTGCAGCGTCTGCCGGCCCAGTACTTCGGCGTGGTGGACGTGCGGGACGTCGCCGACGCACACCTGCGGGCGATGACGGCCGGCAACGCCGCCGGCGAACGTTTCCTCGTGGTCGCCGACGAGCCGGCGATGACCTTCGGCGAGCTGGCGGGCATGCTCGGCGTCACCGTGCAGGACGATGCGCGCGACCTCGGCGAGCGGCCGCAGATCAGCAACGCCAAGGCCAAGGATCTGCTCGGGTGGCATCCACGCCCGGTCCAGGAGACGGTCGGCGACACCGCCCGCTCGCTGCACGACCTCGGGCTGATCTAGAAGCCGGACGCGATCAGGTTGACGACCGAGGCCACGATCACCGACCCGAACAGATACGACAGCAGGGCGTGTTTGAGGGCGGCGGCTCGCATCCGCGACGAGGTCAGGTTGGTGTCCGAGATCGCGAAGCTCATGCCGACGGCGTAGGCCACGTAGGCGAAGTCGCTGTAGCGAGGTGGTTCGTCGGTGTTGAAATCGATTCCCCCGACCGGTTTCTCGCGGAAGTAGATCTTGGCGTAGGTCAGTGCGTAGAGCGTGTGTACGGCGAACCACGAGATCACCACGCTGGCCACCGCGATGCCCGGCGCCAGCGCGGCGAAGTGGTCGGGCCGCGCCTTGGCCAGCAGCAGGCCGACGCCCACCAGGCTCGCCAGCGCCCCGCCGAGGATCAGCGCGAAGACGGTCTCGCGGCCCGGTTCCTCGAATTCGGCGTGGGACGCGGTCCGCTCCGCGTCGAACGGCCACAGCACCGACCAGGTCCACACCATGTAGGTGACGGCCAGCGCGTCCCAGCCGATCAGCACGGAGAACCAGCCGAACCGCACCGACGCGAGCGCCCCGGCGGTGACGCCGACGATCGTGGCCCCGATCAGGCGGACGACAGGGGTGTGTAACCGGGCCGGCGTCATCCGAGCAGTCAACCAGGCGCGGGGGCGTGAGCAAGCTCATCGACCCCTCAGCAGACCCTGCAATCCCGCTGGTCACACCCGTCACAGGATGCTGCGGAAACCTCGCGACACTCCCCTCCGGGCCGCAGCGGTGTCGCCGCCGTGCCCTATGTTGGGGCGTCCGGCCGGCATCGAGGGCAACGAGGAGGGTGAGTGGACGACCACGGGGGGCGATCGGCCGCTGACCTGCTCGAGCTGAACCGCGAACTACAGAGTTCGCCGACCGTCAGGCTGCTGTCCGCCACCAACCTGAGCCTGTACTCGACACTGATGGACCGTCACCTCTCGGCCGGGGTGGTCGCCGAGACCGAGTTGGTGGTCCGTCTCGAGCGCGACCTCATCGACCTCGGCGACGACCAGTCCGGGCTGGGGCTGATCAAAGCGTGGGCCAGTCAGGGCTGGCTGCACCGCATCGTGGAAACCAGAGCCGAGCGCCTCGATCAAACTATCTGCTACCTGACCCAGGACGCGCGCCGCGCGCTGGACTTCCTGCGCGGCATGCGCCGCCAGGACACGATCGCCACCGGCGGATCGATCAACGGCATCGCCGGCCGCCTCCGGCACGTGGCGCTCAGAGTCGGCAACGACCCCGCCCGCATCCGCAAGCACATCGAGAGCGAGATCGAGGCGCTGCGCCGTGAACTCGACGAACTCGACGCCGGCGAGCGCCCGGAACCCGACGTCACCGACGCCTATGACGAGGCCCGGGCGATCGCTCTGCAGATGGAACGCCTCATCACCGACATCGGCCAGTACGGCACGATGATCGAGCAGGCCACGGCCGCCCTCGATGAGCCCATCGACAGCAACGTCGAGTACCGCGACCGCCAGAGGCAGATGTACGCCGACTACCAGGCGGCGTGGGATTCGCAAGGCCGCGACAGCCACCGGGCGTTCCTGCGGATGATCAACGATCCCGACCAGCGCGCCGAGTTCGAGGCCGACGTGGCCGCCGTCGCCGAGGCACTGCCCCACCTCGATCCGGCGCTGCGCGCGGTGATGGCCGGGTTCTTCGAGCTCGTCGGCCACCAGATCGACGAGGTCGAACGCATCCAGCAGCGCTGCGCCCAGCGGGTCAAACGGTTCACCGCATTCGGCACCCTCGAGCAGAGCCGCGGCGTGGCCCGTCAGCTCAACGAGGCCATCGGCGCGGCCCGCACGCTGCTCAAGACCTCGCTCACCGATTCGCGGCTGGACCTCGAACTGCCCCTGGCCCGCCACGCGATCAGCTCCGTCGGCGCACTCAGCTTCAAGATCGGCGACCTGTCGAATCCCAAGCCCGCCAAGCCCGCCGGCGGCGAGGTCGACCTGGCCAGCTTCGCCGCGCTCACCACGCAGGTCGATGCGGCCGCGATGGCGGAGATGATCAACAGCGCACTGCCCCTGTCGCTTTCGCAGGCGGTGGCCAAGCTCGATAACGCCTACCTCGGCCACGTCATCGTGCTGTGGTCGTGGGCGCTCAAGCAGCCGAACGACGACACCGGCACGTCGACGACCGTCCGGTTCCGCTCCCTGGACGGCCGGGACCGCGAAATGGCGGTTCCCGAACTGTCTTTCACCGAACCGATCACCGCAGGAGTGGCCGCGTGAGCACCCATACAGAGGCCGACTTCGCCGCCTTTTCGCAGCTACCCCAGGTCGACCAGAGCGCCCGGCCCCCGCACCAGCGCCGGCCCCGGTTCGACGGCGACGTCTCCGAACTGCCCGACCGCGCCTGCTGGGCGCTGCAGCACCTGCTGACCCGGCGCTACATCAGCGCCGAATCCGACAGCGACATCTACGCCTGGGTGCTCGAATATCGCCAGCAGCTGTCGGTCCGGCTGTCCGAACTGGACCTGCTGCTGCGAGTGGTGGATGCCGGACTTGGAAACGACGGAGTCGCGTTCGTCGAACAGGCCCGTTACGAATCCGCCAAGGGCATCAAGCTTCTGCGGCGTGAGCCGCTGGGCACCTACGACTCGATCCTCGCGCTGCACCTTGCGCAGATGATGCGCGCCTCGGGCGGGCAGAGCGTGCTGATCTCCCGCGAGGAGATGCACGGACTGTTCTCCGGTGTGCTCAATGACGTCGACCGCGACGCGGTCACGTTCGCCGGGCGCATCGATGCCGCGATCGCCCGCCTGGCCGGTCTGGAGATCCTGCGGCGCAGCCGCGACGACGAGGACAGCTACACCATCAGCCCGGTGATCACGGCGGTGATGACCGCCAGTGTGATCACCGAACTGCAGCAACAGTTCGAGCTGCTGGCCAATGGCGGAACGAGCCCGCAGGAGACCGACCTTGACTGAGCAGTTCCACCTGTCCCGGCTGCAGGTGATCAACTGGGGCGTGTTCGACGGGTACCACTCGATCCGGTTCAGCGAGGGCGGGGCGCTGATCGCAGGCGCCTCGGGCAGTGGCAAATCCTCGCTGCTGGATGCCATTTCGCTCGGCTTCCTGCCGTTCAACCGGCGCAACTTCAACGCCTCGGGGGACAACACCGCCGCCGGGTCGAGCGCGGGCCGGCGCACCGTCGACAAGTACGTGCGCGGGGCGTGGGGTCAGCGCAGTGACGGCGGCACCAGCCGGGTGATGTATCTGCGCGGCGACGGGACGGCCTGGTCGGCGGTCGCGGTCACCTATGCCGGCGACTCGGGGCGGACCGTGACGGGCCTGGTGCTCAAGTGGCTGACCGGTGAGTCGCGCAACGACTCGTCGAGCCGGTTCGTGCTCGGCGACGGCGACCTCGGCATCGAGGACGTGTGCAACCGTTGGGCGGCCGGCCGTTTCGATACCGGGGTGTTCAAGGGGGACCGGGGCGAGCGAAGCGACGGGAAAGGCCAAGGCTGGCGGTTCACCACCAAGGTCGAATCCCAGTATCTGGCACAGCTGTACGCGACCATCGGCATCCGCGCGTCCGACGCCGCCCAGCAGTTGCTCGGCAAGGCGAAGTCGCTGAAGAGCGTCGGCGGCCTGGAACAGTTCGTCCGCGAGTTCATGCTCGACGAGCCCGACAGCCTGGCCCGGCTGCCCGAGGCGCTCAAGCAGATCGACCCGCTGGTCGAGGCCCGCGAACTGCTGGCGGTGGCGCAGAAGAAGCGCAAAATCCTCGGCGACATCGAGAAGATCCAGCAGCGCTACGCCTCGGAGTCGACCGATCTGGGCATCATCGACCTGGTCGACCTGCCGATGGTGCGCGCCTACACCGACCACGTCCGGCTCGCGCAGTGCCCGGCGCAGATCGCGCAGCTCGACACCACCGTCGACCAGCTCGACAACGAGTACGAGGACGTCACCCGCGCGCTGAATCTTGCTAAGGCGGAAGCGGATTCGCTCAACGCGCAGATCAGCGGCACCAGCGCGAACATCGGGCCGCTGCAGAGCCAGGTGACCGCCGCGGAAACCGAGGCCGAGCAGGTGTCGCGCCGCCGCGGCGCGTACGAAGACATGCTCGACGCACAGGACCTCGAGGTGCCCGACACCGCCGACGACTTCTGGAACCTGCGCGAAGACCTCCTCGCCCAGGCCACCGAGCTGCTGGCCAAGGTCGAACGCCACCGCGAGGCGTCGACCGATGCGGAGTACGCGCAGAAGGCGACTCGCATCGCGCGCGACGACGCCGCCAAGGAGCTCAAGCGCGTCGAGCACGTCGGGTCGGCGCTGCCGGAGTTCGCACTGATGATGCGCGAACAGATCTGCGCCGCAGTCGGTGTCGACGCCGCCGCGCTGCCCTACATCGCCGAGCTGATGGACCTGCGGCCCGACCAGACGCGGTGGCGCACCGCGGTGGAGAAGGTGCTGCGCGGTGTCGGGTTGCGGCTGATGGTGCCCGATCAGCACTGGACGGCGGTGCCGCAGTTCGTCAACGAGACCAACATGCGGGGGCGGCTGGCGCTACACCATGTGCGGGCCAAGATGCTGGGCGCCGATCCGGCGGATCCGGAACCGAACACGTTGGCGGGCAAGCTGTTCGCCGTCGACCCCGCGCATCCGTGCGCGGCCGAGGCCGTCGACGTCGTCGCAGCCGCCGGCGACCACATCTGCGTGGACACCCCCGAGGTGTTCGCGCGGTTCCGCCGCGCGGTCACCGACACCGGGCTGTACAAGGACTCCGACCGGCTGGCGATCAAGGACGACCGGCGCCCGCTCAAGCAGTCGGAGTACCTGTACCAGGGCGACGTGTCGGCGAAGATCAACGCGCTGACCGTTGACCTGGCCGCGGCCGAGGAGACCTACCAGAAGGCGCGCCGCACCGCCGACGACATCGCCGCGCAGCGCCAGCAGTGGCGCGACCGCGCGGCGGCGTGCAAGGCGATCTGCGAGCAGTTCCCGCAGTGGAGTCAGATCGACACCGAGACCGCCGACGGGCACGCCGATCGGCTGCGTGAGCAGTACGAGCTGCTGCTGGCCGACAACCCCGACATCGAGGCGCTCAATGCGCGCGCCGACGAATGCTGGTCGCAGATCCAGAAATTGATGACGCGGCGCGGCGCGATCCAGACCCGCCGCGACGACCTGGACGCGCGCCGGACGCGGCTGCTCGAGCTCTCCGAACGGCTGTCACCTGCGTTCGTGTCGGAGCCGTTGACCGAGCTGCTGGGCCGCTACGCCGGTCAGGTGCCGGTCGGGCTCGAGCTGCTCGATCCTGAGCCGCACCGCGACGCGCTGTTCTCTGCGATCAAGAAGGAGCGCGAACAGCTGCGGGAGAGCCGGCGCCGCTCCTACGACGAATTGGCCCGCATCCTCAATACGTTCGACACCGCGTTCCCCGACGCCATCCCGAACGACAGCGACAACTTCGACGAGCGGGTGCACGACTACGTCGCACTGTGCAGGCACATCGACGAGCGCGAGCTGCCCGAGGCGTACGAGCGGATGATGCGGCTGGTCACCGAGCAGGCGCCGGATGCGATCCTGACGCTGCACCGGGTGGCCGAGCAGGAGGCGCGGCGCATCGCCGAGCAGATCGAGCGCGTCAACACCGGTCTGGGCGCCGTGGAGTTCAACCGCGGCACCCGGCTGACGCTGCGGGCCACCCCGCGCAGCCTGACCGCGGTGTCGGAGCTGACGGAGATCGTGCGGGCCATCTCGCGCCGCATCGCCGAGGTGGGGCTCGGCGACAAGCAGGCGATCCTCGACCAGTACGCGGACATCCTGCGGCTACGTAACCGGCTGGCGTCGACGGCGCCCGAGGACAAGGCGTGGACGCGCGACGCGCTCGACGTCCGGAACCGGTTCACGTTCGACTGCGCGGAGTGGGACGTGGCGTCCGACGAGCTGATCCGCACGCACAGCAATGCCGGCGACAACTCCGGCGGCGAGCAGGAGAAGCTGATGGCGTTCTGCCTGGCGGGCGCGCTCAGCTTCAACCTGGCAGCGCCCGGCGGCGCGGGATCAGACGAAGCCAACCGGCCGGTGTTCGCGCAGCTGATGCTCGACGAGGCGTTCTCCAAGTCCGACCCGCAGTTCGCCCAGCAGGCGCTGCAGGCGTTCCGCAAGTTCGGTTTCCAGCTGGTGATCGTCGCGACGGTGCAGAACGCGACGACGATCCAGCCCTACATCGACAGCGTGGTGATGGTCAGCAAGACCGAGGCGACGGGCCGCAACGCGCGGCCCGTGGCGACGGTGGCCACCCGGTCGATCGAGGAGTTCACCGAGCTGCGTCACCAGATGCGGGCGGACGCGAAGGTCCCCGCGCTGGCGCGCTGAGCCCTACTGACCGGCCTCGATCGTGGCAACTCTTTCGAGTGCCTCAGGACCACAGATCTCTTGAATACTCACCGGCCCGCCGGCAGCCATATCGTCGACCCGGTGCTTGAGAACTCCTGAAGTCAGATAGGAGTACAGATCGGCACCTGGACACGATGTGGCCGCGAAATCTCGATGCCCTGCAAGCGTGTCCGTAGGAATGTTGAAGCGTTGCGCGGCCCAGGCAAAAACGAGGGCGGCACTGTCTAGCTGTGCAGAGGTCACGGCTTCTTGATCGAAGTCGCCCTCGCAGAGAACGAGGAAGTGTCCGGTCGGGTCATACTCCGTCGCCGTATCGCCAACGATGTCCGGCTCCCGCAAATGGTAGATGTTTCCATTACGGTCCACCCCGACGTGATACGCGATATCGATCCAGCCCCGTTCACGTTGGTGCAGTCGTTGGTGCTGGCGGAGACGTCCCGGGGCGTTGGCGTTGTCGCCCAACACTGCGCCCGTGTGGTGGAGAGTCATGCGGCTGAGCGTGTGCCTGACCCCGCCCGGCAAAGGGGGTTTTGCCCCCCACGCGTCGCGGCACAGCATGGTTCCTGACACGGGTACGACCGTTGTGGTTGCCACAGGCGTCGACGGCGGCACATAGGCGGGGACCGCATCGACGCTGCTGGTGGGGGCAGGGGGTGGAATCGATGTGGTGGACGACGCGGTGGGTGTTCCGGCATCGAGCCACCGCGGTACGACCCCGGCCGCGGCTGCCCCTACGCCGCCCGCTGCCGCGAGCCACAGCAGCCGTCGACGCCCGAGTCGGCCTCCACGACCTTCTTCATTCTCGGCAGGCGGCACGTCCACGGTCTCCAGAGTACGAAACATCGGCTGAGGATCGTGGCGCATTGACGCTCGCTTCCTCTCTCTGTCGCGGCAAGCTCTGTCGTTGCGTCTGTTACGCAATCGGCCAGCTGTCGCAGCCACTCGCAACAATCAACTCAGCGCGAAGTCCACCGCGGCCTGCGCGTGCAGCAGCGTCGTCGGGAACACCGGGACGGCGACGTCGTCGGCGCCGATCAGCAGTTCCACCTCGGTGCAGCCGAGGATCACGCCCTGCACCCCGGCCATGCGGTCGACGACGTCGCGGTAGACGGCTCGTGACTCGTCGCGAACGACGTTGTGGCACAGCTCGTCGTAGATGATGCGGCTGACCTCGCGGCGATCCTCGGCCTCAGGCGTGACGACCTCGACGCCGTACGCCGCGAACCGCGAGACGTAGAAGGACTGCTCCATCGTGAACGCGGTGGCCAGCAGACCCACCCGCGACAGGCCCGCAGCGGCCACGGCGCGCGCGGTGGTGTCCGCGATGTGGAGGAACGGGATCGCGACAGCATCCTCGATGGCCGCGGCGACGTAGTGCATGGTGTTCGTGCACAGCACGATGGCGTCAGCACCCGCGGCTTCGAGCCCGCACCCCGCATCGGTGAGCCGGCGAGCGACCGCGTCCCAGTCGCCGTCGAGCTTGAACTCCTCGATCTCGGCGAAGTCGACCGACGCGAGAAGGATTGGCGCGGAATGCAATCCGCCGAGGCGGTCAGCGAAGAGTTCGTTGATCAGTCGGTAGTAGTGGGCGGTGCTGACCCAGCTCATGCCGCCGATCAAGCCGAGTGTCTTCACCCAGACGATGCTACGAGCTGGAGAGACGCGTCGGCTCTGGTGGCACACGGCTCCCCCACCTGGCGACACCAGAGACCGACGCGTCCGGAAAAAGGCTCCGCTCAACCCCTCGCTGCGCGCGCCTTGACAGTCGTGTGAGGAAACCAACTGGATCGTACATAAACATCGTTGTTTATGAGAGACAACTAGGTTCTTGAAAAGGAAACGACTCGCGCAGCGCCGGAGCCGCCAATGCCCCGCATATACTTCGGCACAGTCACACCACCTGCACGAAATCCGACGCTGCCGAGGTCAGAGGGGGAACCCAATGGTCGAGCGGCTCGCGTCCGGCCGTCACCACCTCAGTCGCGACGAGGTTGCGGCCCACCAGAAGCAGCGGCTGTTCAAGGCACTCGCCGCGGTGATGACGGCGAACGGCTACAGCAACACGACCGTGGACGACGTCATCAAGGAGGCCAAGGTCTCCCGGGCCACGTTCTACCAGCATTTCGAGTCCAAGCAGGACCTCTTCATGGCCGGCTACGCCCGCATGCAGCGCCATGTCATCGACGACATCTTCGCGGTCCCCGCGGCCGGCACGCCGATGCAGCGTTTCGCCGCCATGCTCGAGCGGTACCTGGGCTTCATCGCACTCGATTCGGCCACCTCGCGGCTCTATCTGCTCGAGGTGTACGCGGCAGGCCCGGACGCCATGCGCCGGCGGATCGAACTGCAGCAGGAGTTCGTCGCCGGCGTCGTGGAGATCTTCGACGCCCGCAGCGATGCCGACCGCTTCGCGTGCGAGGCGCTCGTCGCGGCGATATCGACAATGGTGACCCACGCCCTCACCACAAGCGACTCGGTGACCGGGCTGTACAAGCCCCTCCTCGATTACACCGAGCGCGTGATCGGCCCCGCCGATGACCATTGAGTTGACCGGCCTGCGGGAGCGCAAGAAGTGGCAGACCCGCCAGGCGATCCGGCGGGAAGCATTGCGGCTGTTCACGGAGCAGGGATTCGCGAACACCACGGTCGAGCAGATCGCCGAGGCGGCCGACGTCTCCCCGCGGACGTTCTACCGCTACTTCGGCGTGAAGGAGGCGGTTCTGATCTCCGCCGACCACTCACCGCTGATCGTGGCGGCCTTCGTCGCTGCGCCCCGGCATCTGACGCCCGTCGCTGCGTATCAGTACGCAGTCTCAGAGGTGTTCGGCTCGCTGTCGGACGAGGACCGGGAGGACGACCTCATCGGGCAGCAACTGCTGTACCAGGTACCCGAGGCGCACGGATTGATCTACGCCGAGTTCATCAAGCTGATCAACCTCATCACCGACGCACTGCAGGAGCGTCCCGACGCACCGGCCGACGAGGCTGAACGGTGCGTGCTGGCCGGCGCGATGGTCGGCGTGATCTTCGGCGCGGCGCACAACACACCTCTGCCCGACGAGGCCGTCCCGCACGCGCTGTCGATCCTCGACGGCAAACTGTCTACGTGACCCAAGCCGTGAGCTCGACCTGGGCGCCGCTGCGCTCGCCGGTCTTCCGGGCGCTGTGGATCGCGCAACTGGTCTCGAATCTGGGCACCTGGATGCAGACCGTCGGCGCGCAGTGGATGCTCGTCGAGGATCCCCGGGCCGCCGTACTGGTCCCGCTGGTGCAGACCGCGACGACGCTGCCGGTCATGCTGCTGGCCTTGCCGTCGGGTGTGCTGGCCGACCTGATCGACCGGCGCCGGCTGCTGATCGCCACGCAGGGCGCGATGGCCGTAGGGGTGGCGTTCCTCGCCACACTGACGGGTTTCGGGCTGACGACGCCCGCGGTGCTGCTGATCGTGCTGTTCGTCATCGGCTGCGGACAGGCGCTGACCGCGCCGGCCTGGCAGGCCATCCAGCCCGATCTGGTTCCGCCGCAGCAGATTCCGGCCGCCGCGGCACTTGGCAGCATGAGCATGAACGGCGCCCGGGCGATCGGGCCCGCGATTGCCGGCGCGCTGGTGTCGCTGGCCGGGCCGACGCTGGTGTTCGCGCTCAACGCGGTGTCGTTCATCGGGATCGTGGCCGTGCTGATTTGGTGGCGCCGCCCTCCGATCGAGAACAACTTCCCGCCGGAGCGCGCGTTGGCGGCGTTGAGCGCCGGTGGCCGCTACATCCGGAGCTCGCCGGTCGTGCGGCGCATCCTGCTGCGCACGGCGCTGTTCATCGGCCCGGCCAGCGCGCTGTGGGGGCTGCTGCCGGTGATCGCGGCCGACCAGCTGGGTCTGTCGTCGTCCGGATACGGCCTGCTGCTCGGCGCGCTGGGCGTCGGCGCACTGCTCGGGGCGCTGGCGTTGTCACGGATACGGTCCCGGTTCGGGCAGAACACGCTGCTGACGCTCGGAGCCGGCGGCTTCGCGGTCGCGACGGCGGTGCTCGCGCTGGTGCACAGCTTCGCGGCGGTGCTCGCTGCGCTGGTGGTCGGCGGCGCGGCGTGGCTGTTGTCGCTGTCGACGCTGAACGCGTCGATGCAGCTGAGCCTGCCGGGCTGGGTGCGGGCCCGCGGGCTGTCGGTGTACCAGCTGATCTTCATGGGCGGGCAAGCGCTGGGCTCGGTGGTGTGGGGCGTACTAGCCGGGGCCACCAGCAGCGTGAACAGCCTGCTCGTCAGCGTCGGCCTGCTGGCGGCATGCGGGGTGTCGCTGCTGTGGTGGCCGCTGCACAGGAGCACCGGGAACCTCGACCTGACGCCGTCGTCGCACTGGCCGGAGCCGACGCTGGTGTTCGAGCCCGAGCCGCTCGACGGTCCCGTGCTGGTGCTGACGTCCTACCGGGTTTCGCCGGAGAACGAGGAGGCGTTCGTCGCGGCGATGGCGGTGCTCGGCCGGTCGCGCCAGCGCACGGGCGCGGCGCAGTGGCGGCTGTTCCGCAGCGTCGAGGAGGAGTCGACCTACGTCGAGACGTTCGTGGTGCGCTCGTGGGGCGAGCACATGCATCAGCACTACACACGGCTGACGGGTCAGGACCAGCTCATCGAACTGAACGTCGAGAAGTACACCGACGGCCAGGCGCTGTCGCGGCACTACCTCGCGGTCCGCGACTCAGGCTGAGTCGTGTCGCACGTTGCCGGCCGGCTCGTGAACATCCGCGGAGACCAACGCAAGACGGCCGCGGGCGAGGTCGATCGGAGGTATCCATCCGTGTTTCGGTTCATGCCCAGATGAGCACGTTCGGGCACGAATCGTCCACCTCGCGCAAGCACGTGTAGCCAATGCCCGCCAATCCGCGGAACAGTCCGACGTTGAACCGAGATGCCACCTGCGCGTTCCACCGGTAGTCACCACTGACCGACTTCCTCCGCAATACGGCCGACAACCGGCGGGACGCGAGTTGGCGCAGGTCGTCGCGGCCCAGTGTCGTGCTCGCTTGTCGCAGCAGTTCCACACTGCCCAGTGCACCGCAACACAATGTGTCCGTGTGCCCTGGCCAAGCCAGCGACGCCCCGCGCAGAGCCGCCTCGATGTCGGTGTGCACGGTTCCACGCATCTCAGGCGCGCCCATCTCGGCGATTCCGAGGCGCGCCAGACCTATGCCGACCGCACCGTGGCACCATTGAGACCGCCAGTGCGGCTCGCTCAGGCCCGGGTCGAGCCAGTCACTGCGGTCGCCGTCGAAGTTGTATCTCTCAACGTCGAGACACTCCGCGGCAGCAGCGGCGAAGTCCTCACGGTGCGCCGCCTCGGCAAGGGCCGACATCGCGTAGGCGTAGCCAGACGCGCCGTGGGATATTCCGTTCAGTACCTGGCTGTTGTTGCCGCTGGGCCAGCTTCGCCGGCCCAGCGGCCCACGACGTTCCTGAGTGAGCAGGTGAGTACCGCAGGCGACAGCGCGTTGAAGCACTTCATGCTCGCCCGTCTCGCGATGCAGGCACAGAAGACTCAGGATGGCGCCGGCGCTGCCGCCGATGACATCGAGTTGCACATCAGTGGCGATGAGATCGTCCGACATCAACCGCGCTGCGCGGAGAGCATCATCGAGTAGGCCATCATCGGCCGACAACCGGGACACGCAGGTCAAGCCGTAGACGATGGAACCCAACCCTGTCGCACCTCCGATGCCCATCACCCTGGCGACATGCGCGGCGATCGGGCCACCGATCTCGGCGCGCACATGAGCAAGGGCTGCCGAGGCCAATTCCGCGAAGCGGTCGTCACCGGTGACGGCGGAGTATGCAGCCAGGAATGTGGCGATTCCGCACGTGCCGTTGTAGAAGTCGTGACCGAGCACCGCGAGTTGCGATGCATCGATGTCAGGCAGCCAGCCCACACCGACCCAGGCTGCGCCCCCGCACTCGCGGACCGCGTGATCGGCGATCTGCTCGGCTACCGCGGCAGCTTCACGAGCGAAGGCCGACTGTGGCAACGCTTGATCGTGATCGATCAGGGCCCACGACCCTGACGGCCTATCCGACGTTGGTGCCGTCGCATCAGGTGACGTCTGCCGGATGATCTCGACCTGCCAGGCGATCTCACGGTCGGAAAGGGAACGAAGACGGTCGCGACCGCATCGCACACCGTCGGTCTTCGACGTGAACATCGGCACATTCAATTCGAGAAGGGCTCTGCGCTCGGACCTCTGCCGCGACCACGTCTCTTCAGATGCAGTCTCGGGGTCGGACAACCTCGAGACGAAATCGGCTTGGCTGGACCACAGGACGCCATCGTCCATCAAACGGTCGTCCCTCAATCGCTGCAGGAGCATTGAGTAGAACTGCGTGGGCCTCGGGACGGTTCGGACGTCGAGCTCCGCGAATCCGTCGAAAAGTCGCGGACCCACGTCACGGAGATACGCGGCGTACGTGCGGAAACCTTCCACGAAGTCCTCGACGTGCCCGGCCAGTCCGATGTGGCGATCAGGTCTCAACAGGGGAAGGTTGGTCGGTATCGGTACGGCGCCCGAACGAACGCATGGCCGCATCGTGTCGGCGTTCATGTCCTGCCACATCAGTGCTTTCCCCGTCGGCCATTCCGAGGCGATTCCACCGGCAGTGCGTACACCGTTCGCAGTGCTTGCGTAGGAGGGGAGCATCCCGACGGAAGCAACCGACCGCGCGATCATCTCCCGTGCGGCTTCGTACGCCTGCGATCCAGGAGATGTTGATCGAATCACTGCTCCTTGGAGGAGAGTCTCTACATCGATCGGCACCGGATGGCTGCCTGCAGCAATCACGTTCTCGTGGTGGATGTCGCTGGCTCCGAAACAGTGGAGGAGCGCCAGCCATGCGCCGGCGCGGCAATAGAACTCTCGGCAATCTCGTTCGGAGTCGCAGGGCCTGTGTTCGATGAATTCCGCCCAACCGTAGTCACCCATCGAGGCGACGGCCGCGGCGCGCAGGAGCAGTGGTGCATCGTGATTGAGCCGCTCGATCACGCCTCGCCAGGCTGCGTCGAGTTCGAGATTCCTGGGCTTGTACACCACTCTCGAACCGTCTGCGAATTCGAGGCGGAGCACAGAACGACCTCCGCGGTGCACGTCGGAATCAACGCCGTGTAGGTGGATGACCTGGAGGTCGCGGTCTCGGCGGAGGAGGTCGTGTTGCATCCGCGGAAGGTCGGCATCGAGGCGAAGGAGGAATTCGCGAGATGTGTTGAGCCACTGCCGCGTCAGACATGCGACAAGCCGCAACAACACTGGCTTTTCCTGGAAGAGATCGATCAGTCCGCCCGACTGCATCCTCAGGACGAAGTCACGATAGGTCGCGGACGAGTCGACGAAGCCGTCGTACAGGGGGGCGGCGCACAGGGTGCAGAGCCGGTTCAGAAGAAGCCCGGCCAAGTCCTGGCGCGCCGAGGTCGCGAGTCGGCCGCTTACGGAAGCATCCACCGAATGCCGAAGCCGTGCGGCAGCGGCTCTGGCGAGGGGCGACAAGATGTGCCCGAACGGATACCGAGTAACCCCTACGAAAGACGGTGACGAGGTGTTGTGCAACGCGACCTGAATCCACTCGGCGTCGGTGGACCATTGTGGCATGGGCACCGAGGAACACCGATGCGGTCCTGCGAAACGCGCACGTACATCTGCTAGGGAGTAGCCGTCACGCCTCAGGCGTCGTTCGAACAGCTCCCAGTCACCGCTGCTGCTTGAACGGCACCACGCTGCAATTTTTTTCGCTGCAACATCGTCACCGGAGACCGAGGCTCGAACGGACACGAAGTCGTCGGACAGCAATTCGTCGATGGTCGCGGCCCGCGTTGCCAGATCTGGAGCAAAAAGATTCAAGGCGTCCTAGTCCTTGGACACATCAGATGCAGCAGGGGTAGTACGCGTCCGTCTGATACGTGTAAGACAGCGCGGACTCCTCTGCCGCTGCCTCCAGTTCCGCATCGGTGACGCCAAGCCGGTGCACGGTTTCGCGCGTCCGCCACATCAGCGTTGCTTCGCTCATTCTTTCTCTCCTGTCGTGCTCGGCTGTATTGGACCAGGTGACGTAGACGGGAAGAGATCCCAAATCGGAAAAGGCAGTGAGCGCGCCGGCTGTTGCGCAGGAGCCGGTTGCGGTCTTTCCTGCTCCGTCGGGATGCCAGGCCACTGCACTTCTCCACCGGGTGGCGGCCATTGTTCCCTGGGTAGAGGCTCAGCCCATTCCCCGTTCGGTAACTGGAAGTGGCCGTTCTTCTCGACGAGGGTCGTGGGCACGTAGCACCCCGGCCCCATGGGAACCATCATGCAGTCTCGTTCTGCGGCTTGAGTGTTGCCGAGATAAAGGCATGCAACGTTCCCAGCGGTGGTGAGGTAACACTGACGTTCGAGTTGGCTCTGCGCCAGCGGGCATGGGCCTGATGCGACCGCCGCCCCGACGACGGTCATCCAACACGCGATTGCGTTTCGCGTCCTCACGATGAACTCGTTTCTCGGCCGGGGTGAGGACACAACTCCTCGTAATCCTTCTGGTGTTGAACCCAGCTGTCCCACTGTTGTTGGGTCGGGTTGACGGTCAGTTTTCTGCAGAGTGCCTCACGGACGTCGCTGGGACCCGGCCACAGTCGGAGGTCGCCCTCTGCGCTGGCGGAAACGATCAAAGTGTCGTCTGAACTGACAGCGACGCTTCGGACCCAATCTTGATGCCCTTCCAGCGGCGTGTCCTCGGGTGGCACTCCCATGATGTCCCAGACCCGGACGATCCCGCCCCCTCCGCCGGCAGCGATCCAGGGAACACGGTGCAGCACAGCGAGGCTGTACACGGCACTCTGGTCTCGATAAAGAGGTTTGGGAATCTCACTGCGTCGGTTCATGTCCCACACACGGATGGTGCCATCGCTGTTGCCCGAGACGAGCTTGCTGTCATCAACGAAATCGACCGCGAGCACGGTCTGACCTGAAGCGCCCCGCAGAGGTTCTCCGTCCGCGCGGCGCGCATGGACGTCCCATATCTGTACCAGGTTCTGCGGATCGCCGAATCGATCATTCCCGGAGCCGGTGGCGAGGTAAGCACCGTCGGGGCTGAACGCGACACTCCACACTTGATAAGGCACCACGGCCCCCGCGGTGTTCGTCGTCTGCGCCGACATCACGTCCAGGAGGCGCAGACTGTCGGCGTCCCATAACCGAACCAATCCGTCGAAGCCGCCTGCGGCGATGTACTTCTCGGCGGGGTCTACGGCCACACCGGTCATACGCGGTTGCATGAAGACGGGCATTCCCTCACGTCGCGGGCCTATGTCAAGTTTTGTGGCACTTCCTGTTTCGGTGTTCCACACCAGCACCTGACCGTCGTTTGACACGCTGACTATGCGATCGCCATTCGCGTAGTAGGCCAAACGGTTGATCGCGTGCTGCGCATCGCCTGGTGCTGCCGGCTGTCCCAGTGTGCTGATCAAGGCGGCAGTCCTGGTGTCCCACAGCTTGACTGTGCCGTCTACGCCTCCGGAAGCCACTTTGGTGTTGTCGGGGCTGAAGTCGACTGCGTTGACCGATTCACCCTGATTGGCCGGTATCGACAAGCCGAACACCGCGTTCCAGATGCGCACCGTGCCGTCAAGGCTGCCGGACACGATTCGGGTCCCGTCTTGGGTGAAGGCCACCGACGACACGGCGCCATCGTGGCCTCGAAAAGTATCACCCAGCCCCGTCAGCGATGTCGCGTCCCAGACTTTGACGGCGCTGTCATCCCCGCCAGAGACGATCCGGCTGTTGTCAGCGCTGAACGCCAAGCTGTTCACGACAGCTGGGTGGGCGCGCCGGGTCGCCATCGGCTTCAGGCTGTGCCCGTCCAGGAGATCGATGCTCCCTCCATACCCGCCGACCACCAGGCGTTCACCGCTGTTGTCGAATGCCACACTCGTGATGGGGTAACCCTGCCGCTCACCATCAACGCCCATGTTGCTGCCCCACGCGACCAGTGTCTGGCCCGAGTCGGCAGCCACCAGCCTGACTCCGTAGCCATTGGCCACCGCGACCACATCAGCTGTCGGGCTGAACGACACGCTCTTCGCCACAGGCGCTGAGCCCGCATCTGAACCCGGCACGGTGGCGATCGTTCTGCCGGTCGATACACTCCATATCCGCACGGTGCGTTGGCTGTCTCCCGTTGCGATCCACTGTCCCCCGTGCCCAAAGGACACGGTGCTCACCGATCCTGGATGCTGCATCAGCGTCCCGATACGGTTGCCGCTCGCAACGTCGAGAACCTGGAGACTGCCGTCATTTCCGCCCGCGGCGATCCGTCTGCTGCTGGGGTCGAAGGCGAGCGCTCCGATCTGTCCGGGCCCCGCCAGGTTCAACGGTGGCAGGGGAGCTCCCGTCCGCGCGTCCCACATTCGCAGTGTCTTCTCATTGCTCCCCGACGCGATCAGTTCTCCGTCTGGGCTGACGGCCACGGCCTTGACGGGCAGCAGTTCATCACCGTCGGGCCGGTGCGGATTCTGCATGATCTTGGAGGTACTGGCAGAGCCGACAACGACGGGGTAGAGAGTCTCATCGGAGTCTCCGGCTCCCGCAAGGCTCCGGCCAACCAGCAGTCGCTGTAGTCCTTCGGTGTCGACAGCCTTCGACAAGTCGATCCGAGCTTCGGCGATCAACTTCTGAGCAATGGCTTCACGCTGACTGTCCTTGGCGTCGTGCCGCGATCTGAACGCCACACCGGCCCCCAGGACAGCGACGAGGGTGACGACCACGAGAAGCGCGACCAAACCGAGCCGTTTGGTGCGCACACGGGCCCGTTTAGCCCGTTCGGAACCCTCACTGGCAGCAAGGAATTCCCTGGCGCTGTCGTTCAAGTCGACCCTGGTGGTCAGCAAACGTCCTTTGTGAGCTGGGTCGAAAGTCGCGCCGGTATCGACGATCGCCTTCGTGAGCGGGAGACCCAGCAAGAGGACTGCAGGATCTCGGCCATTGGCTTCCCAGTCCTGGGCGGACATCTCCACCACACGACGTGTCCGCAGCGCGGTGACCTCTGCATCGATTTCTTTGTTCAATGGGCGCCAATTGACCAGGAAGGCGTCGTGCGACACCGTGATCGATGTCGTCTTACCGTCGACTTCCGTTGTCAGCAGTCGCCGCTCGAGGAATGGTCTCAGGCTTACCTCGGGATCCGGTGATTCCTCCAGAATCAGTCTCCGCTTACTCGGTCGGCCATGCTCATCGATGGTGACCAGATTGAGCAACTCGTCGATCACCTCGTCTGGCGACTTTCCGGTGACCTCACAGGCGGTCGCCAACGCTTCATCAGCCTGGCGCTGCAATGCGCCTTGGACGCCACCGATCTCGTCGTATCGACGATGGGTCAGCACGTCGCCGCGGCCCGCGTCCGCGACGAGCTGTTCGAGGGTGAAGGCCAGTAACGGCAGCGCGTCGCCGGTACCGGTGTCTCCGATCAGGCGGGTGACGAGATCATCCTCGAAGCTCAATCCCGCCACCGCGGCGGGTTCCTCGATCACCGCGCGTAAGGCGTCGGTTCCGAGGGGACGCACTTGATAGATGCGGGTTCGGACGTTCATCAGGTCGGGGTCTTTGCCGAGTGCGTCCACATATTCGGAGCGCATCGTCGCGAGCACCTGGACGGGTCCGCCGAGCGCCGGGGCCAGCGCTGTGACGAACTTCGACCGCTCGTCGGGGCCCGTCTGCGTCAAGAGCTCCTCGAATTGGTCGATGACGACCAAGAGCTTGGTGCGGGCGGGTGCTGCGGCGGCGAGAAGCACGTCGTCCGCGACAGTCTTCAGCCCGTAATGCTCCAGATCGTTGCGCAGGGAATGAGTATCGACGGGAATGTTGCGTGCAAGGGCAAATTCTGCGACGACGCGGCTGAGGTTCTCCAGTGGGTCGGTACCCGGAACGAATGGTGGCAGTGCCAGCCAGTAGTCTTCCCCGGCGACTCGAGGCAGGACGCCGGCCCGGACCAGCGATGACTTCCCGCTTCCCGAGGCGCCGACGACCAGCAGAATGGCGGGTTGCGCCCGCTCGGACGATCGGAGCCGCTTCGTGAGAGAGACGATCTCGCGTGTGCGCCCGAAGAACACGCGATGATCACCGAGTTCGAACGCACGCAAGCCGGGATACGGGGGCTTGCCGTCGGGCCATCCCCATCCGCCACCGCCGGCGATCACCTTCAGGCGTGAACGCAGAGCCGCACACGCGGCGTCGGGGTCTTTGACGGCATCGACACCCTGGATCGTCTCCAACATCTTGTGTTGCACGGCGTTGCCACCCACGCTCACCGGAAGGAGCTGAACGCCGAGTGCCATCGACGCGCCGATTTCGGCCGCACACCATATGGAACCGACATAGTTCGGCGACACCACGCAGACGACGGCATCTGCCCAACGGAGTCGCTCGAACAGGCGCCGCTCCCAGTCAGTACCGACGGCGAGCCCGTCATCCAGGTCCGTATCGAGAAAGAGGCGGTGGCCGTCCTGTTCCAACCACGCGAAGATCTGCTGGGCCCAGTCGTTGTCGGCGCTGTTGTGGCTGATGAATACGTTCGCCATGTGCGGCACTACCCCCCAACGACGTGGCCGTCATTGCCGCCGCGGTAGATGTTCATCCACCCCACGACACCGACGTAGCTGTCGGTACGTAGATACGATTGTGACGCCGGATGCGGACAGAAAACCCAGTAATCGACTACTCGACTCGAGTCATACCTTTTCTGGCCTCGATAGGTACTTCCCGTCGGTCCTTTTTCCGCGAAGGGCATTTTCTCCACCTCTCGGCCGTCGATGCGAATCGACCCGGCAGGAATCGAGTAGTCGGATACGCAGTCGCGGCCCCATCGCCCGTTCTAGCCTTTCGGTGAGTAGTGAAGCCGGACGCACGGGCGCCTCAGCACACCGTCGACGTTCGCGTGACACAAAGGGGGTGGGGCGGCGATGACAAGATTCATGCCGATGCTTGCCGGATCTTATGAATTCTCGTCGCGATTCGGCATGCGGCCGGGAGGAATGCATCGCGGTGTTGACTTCGCCGCGATGGAGAAGACGAAGATATTCGCCGCGCAGGCGGGCTCAGTCGTCTTCATCGGCCGGGCTGACGGGTTCGGACAATGGATCGTGATCGACCATCCCGCCGAGGCCGGCGGTGGAACAACGGTCTACGGCCACATGTGGGACGCACATGCGACTGGCCTCCGGAACGGTGATCGCGTCCACGCAGGTCAACACATTGCCTTCGTCGGCAACAACGGGCAATCCACAGGCGCGCACCTGCACTTCGAGGTGCATCCGACCGTGTGGCGAGCGGGATCCCAGATTGATCCCTTGCCGTGGCTTGCCGGCGCGTCAGAGCCGGACACGGCGACAGCACAGCACGTAGGGGAGGCAACCATGCCGAAATCGGACCACGACATGCTCTGCGAGATCTACGCCCTGCTGACCGCCCCGCTACCCAGCCGGTCGATCTACCGCTCCAACGATCAACCGGTCGACACATGGCGCGGCATGCTGCTCAACGTCGACGGCATGGCTCACGAGGCGTACATCGAGCGTGAAGCGCTGCTGGGTTATCAGCCGGCGGTCGAACTCGTGCGCCGGTGCGCCGACCACAGTGTGGACGGCGTCGCGCGGGAACGCGCTGCCTTCATCCTGGACAAGATCGACCGACCGGAACGCACTGCAGGGACCGACAGCACTCCGGTCGACCAGCAGGTCTCAGCGACGACGGCCAAGAAGAAGCCCAGAGCGACTCGCAAGGCGACTCGCTGATGGACGCGCAAGACCGCCTCGATCCGTCGCGAGCGTGGCCGTGAAGAACATCGTGATGTGCCTGGACGGCACCAACAATCAGCTACGGGCAGCCGACAACACCAACGTCGTTCGGCTACTCAACATGCTGGACTTGTCCGACCCCAGCAGGCAGGTGGCGTATTACGACCCAGGCGTAGGCACCTTCAGCTCACCGTCCGCCTGGTCGCCGCCCGCCCGCGTACTGTCGCGCTACGCCGGTCTGATGTTCGGCGCGGGTCTTCGGCAGAACCTGGGCGAGGCCTACTCGTACATCACGTCGACCTACGAGTCGGGTGACCATATCTTCGTGTTCGGCTTCAGCCGAGGCGCCTACACCGCACGGGCCCTCACGGGCTTGCTCGAGGTCTTCGGTATCTTTCGGCGCGGATCAGAAACTCTCATTCCGTACGCGGTCAGCGCCTACGCCAAGCAGCAGCGTCACGATGACCCGACCTTTTTCGAAGGTCTGCGCGTCTACGCAGAAACGCACAGCGTCAACCGCTTTGGGCACGCTCCGGTTCACTTCGTGGGGATCTGGGACACCGTGAAGTCAGCAGGCACTTTGACGCGTCAGCTCAGGTGGCCCTACACCCGCCAACTTCCGCACGCGACCACCATCCGTCACGCAGTGGCCATCGACGAGAGACGCCGGCCCTTCGCGCCTTATCTCGTCGAGTATCCGAAGCCCAACCACCTCAATGCGGTCAAGAATCAGGACCTACTGGAAGTCTGGTTCGCCGGGGTGCATTCCGATGTCGGTGGCGTATTCGCCGCCGGCACCAGACTTTCGGACATCCCCTTGAAATGGATGGCCGACGAAGCTGTCCTTCGCGGTCTGCTGGTCCGTCCTCGCGCTTACGCACAGATGTCCGCGCTTTCAGGTGTCGACCCGACCGGAGACCACCACGTGATGCCCCGGTACTGGGACCTTCTCGGACCCGGCCGACGCACCGTTCCCGCGACCGCGCTCATCCACGCCAGTGTGCGGGAAAGAGTTGCCAAGGACCCCGCTTACGGGGCACGGCTCCCCGACGTGCCCCACTACGTATGCGACGACTGGCGACGGCCACGCCCTTATCCGCCGCCCTGATGGGCGCGGCTCAGGAGCGAGCGGCGAGGACCTCACGGAGCTGCAGGTTCGCCTCGCCACACGTACACAACCGGAGGGACGGCATGGTGAGCATCATTGATGAGCCGACAGTGGCCGGCGTATCACGTCCTGGGGTCGCCGGACCCGTCCATGAGGTCTGGCCGTCGCCAGCGAGCACGCGGTGAGCACCGCGGGCGTCATCGAGCCGCCGGTCTTCGACGCTGAGCCGGACTGGCGCTTTCCTCTTCGAGTGGGCTGCCTTCCCGGCATCGATGTCACCACACTTCATGCTGGCCATGGTGACAACGGTGGCGCTGAAGTGCCGCTGCGAGTGATGACGCTCGGCGTGACTGGTCTGAGCTGCGACATCATCGTGGTCCAAGGAGAGTCCGAGCTACGCAGCCTGAGGGAAGCCACAACGGTGTCGGCCAATTTCGTCCTCCTACTTGGCCACGGCGTCCGCGGAATCGACGGCGCGCTGGCCGTTGCCGCGTCGCGGAGCGTCGGAGCCATTGGTTACGCCAGAGCGGATGTCGCCCTCGATCGCGTCTTCGGCTTCATCCGCGAATTGACCCGTGGAGCCACTATCGAGGATGCGCTGCGCGCCTCGGGTCCCTATGCTCTGGAGGGAAACTCCGACGCGCTGGCCGTTGCGCCGCTCGAAGCGTTTCTGCGAAATGTGGCTGCCACAGCACGTGTCGCCGGGATCGACCTCGATTCTCCCCGACCGTCAGTGCCGGCGTACACCGAGGGACGACCGCGCTCGTCGGATCCTCGCGGTCCAGTGTCGTTTCCCGGGCCCGGTGCCATGCTGCCGCCGCCGCGCGTCCCACCGACACGACTCCCCCCCTCGACACTGCACGACCTGGTCGGCAGCACCGAGGCGTACCAACGATGGGTCCGTCAGCCGGGCGGTGCGGCGATCGCGGCGGCACTGGCTGGTGATCAATCGGTCATCGAGTCACTCGATCGCCATCACGCCGGTGCCGCCGGCGTCAGCAGGTTCCTGCAAACTGCCCTTCATCGGCGCCACGCCGACGGCACTCTCGGCCCCCGCATCGGATCCGGCTTCCTCCGAAACCAGCCGATGATGGTGGTGGTCGGCATCGGCCCCCTCGGCCCTACCCGGTTGGTGGCCGACGTCGCACTCGACGAAACACAACTCGGAGACCCTGGACCGTCCGGTTGGGAACTGGAGATCACGCTGAAGCCGGAGACAGGTGACATCGCTCGGCGACCCCTGCACCTCCCGGTCAGCGGCTCGACCGCCGACGCGATGTTTCCGCTCGACATCGAGCCGACGGTTACACAGTGGCGCGGCCGCCTCACCGTGTGGCACCGCTCGCGAGCCATCCAGAGCGCCGTGTTGTCCGGACCTGTCCTCGACAGCGACACCGATTCACAAGCAGGGCAACAACTCAGTCTCATCGTCGATGGCGAATTCCACCCGATGGCGGGGCTCGATACGCACTCCGCCGGCGGAGCCACCGTCGAACTCGACGCCAAGCCGGCTGTCTACTCCAGTTCCGGGGACTTTCTCATCGAGCCACGCGAAGAGGAAATGCGCAACGCCAGCAGTCGCATCGCCACCAAACTCGGGGAGATGGCTGTCGAACTCGACGAGGTTGCCGACCTGAACGATCCGCGCGCCCGTACGCTTCTCGAATACCTGGCGGTGCAGGGCTTCCTGCTGCTGCGAGCGATGTTCCCCAACCAACAGCAACGCGATGCGGTCAGACGCGAGAAGTTCCTCCAGGCCATCCGCCTCAGCGACGCTGCTCCGGAACTCCCCTACGAGTTCATCTACGACTTGCCGAGTCCCTCCGAGGACTTCACCCTGTGCACGGAATGGACCGACGGCATCAGCACCGGCGTCTGCCCACGGTGCCATCTCACCGACGCCGTCAACGGCGGAACCCTGTGCCCGTTGGGCTTCTGGGGATTGAGCAAGGTGATCGAACGGCACAACGCGGTAGGCAACGCGGAGCGGCAAGCACAAGCGCGACTGCGCCGAGGCGACATCGCCGGACGCACACCGGTTCCACTGAAACGAGCAGCGGTAGCACTCAGTGTCAAGGCCGACCGGGCGCCGAGGGGCGCCCCGGAGACCTACATTCCACCGTCGCGCAGGATCTCCCAGGCCCTGGAGGATGCGGGGCTTCCGTTCGACGGACCCATCACCGATTGGAAAGCCTGGCGGACTGTCATCACCGGACATCAACCTGACCTGCTCATCGTGCTGGGCCACGCACGATTCGACGACCGTCGCGGCGAATGGAGCATGCAGATCGGAGCCGACAGCGATCTGCATCTGACGCAGATCGAGGAGGGATGCGTCGATACCACGTCAGATAATCCCGGTCCGGTGGTCTTCCTGTTCGGATGCCTGACGGCGTCCGAGGGAGCCGAACAGGCAACCTTTGCCCGAATGTTCCGTGAGCACCGAGCATCTGTGGTCGTCGGGACGACGTCAACGGTGCTCGGCCGGCAGGCCGGTCCGGTCGCTGCCCAACTCGTCGCCGCGGTCAAATCCGCTGCAGGTCTTCAGCCGCTCGGCGAACTGTTGCGGCGGGCACGCGCGAGCGGGCTCGCCGAGGGGTCGCTGATGGCCATGGCGCTCAACGCCTTCGGGGACGCCGATTATCGCCTCACCGTCTGAGAGGAACCGAGATGTTCTCTGTCGAAATGCTGCCGGCCGGTCACGGTGACTGCTTGTGGATCGAATACGGCGATCCCGTGCGCCGCGTACTCGTCGACGGTGGCCCCTACTACAGCTACAAGCATCTGCGGGCCAGGATCGAACGGCTCGATCCGACAGACCGACATTTCGAACTGCTGATCATCACCCATGTCGATGCAGACCACATCGAGGGGATCTTGCGGCTCCTGCAGGAAAGGCATCTGGGTGTGACCTTCGACGACGTGTGGTTCAACGGCACGCGCCAGATCAACGCCGCTTTGGATGACGGTGACCTGCTCGACGAACGGCAGGGCGAATACCTCCAGGCAGTGCTCACCCACTCCGGACAGCGGTGGAATGGCGCCTTCGACGGCGAAGCCATCTTCGTCCCCCCAGATGGCGAGTTGCCGACAGCCACTCTGGCCGGCGGGGCCCGCGTGCATGTTGTGTCGCCGACAGGCAGCGAATTGAAAGCCCTCGGCGCGCGGTGGGTCGACATCGTCGCCAAGGAGGGATTCGCCACCGGAGACACGGACACGGCGCTGACCAAGCTGGCTGAGCAGAAGCGCCTTCAACCGGTCGACACCTTGGGCGACGAGCCGGCTCCGGACGTCCTCGGCGAGTCCGACGACCCTCCGGGGAGCGATTCGTCTGTCGCCAACGGCAGCAGCATCGCGGTCATCCTGGACTACGACGGTCACCGCATCTTGCTTTCCGGTGACGCGTTCCCCGGCGTCCTGGTGGACGCGCTGGGTCGTTACCCCGGCGGCACACCGGTCGATGTGGCGTTGTTCAAGCTGCCGCATCACGGGAGCATCCGGAACATGACCGACGAAATGATCGAAGCCGTTGCCTGTGAGCGGTTCGCGATCTCCAGTAACGGCAAGTACTTCGGTCATCCCAACGCCCGCGCGATCGATACCCTGCTCAATGCGCTGCCCGCCGACTGCGATCCGCAATTGTGGTTCAACTACCTTTCCGAGCAGACCAAGCCCTGGTGTGATCCGCAGCGACAGGAAGCGAAGAAGTACACGGCCAAGCACCCTTCCGATGAAGGCGATCACGGGATCACAGTTGCTATCCATTAGGCCTACCGAACGCGCAAGGCATCGGTTCAGCGGCCAGGTCATTCCCTGGTGACTCCAGCCGGCCAGATGATCCGCACGTCGCGGGAAAGGCTGCGGGCGTGCTCCACGATGTCGGCAGTGCCGCCTTCACCGCGTGCGGCCCGGCCGTCCCAGACCGCAACGAGAACATCGCTGAGATCGGCGATTAGCCGGCCGGCAGCGTGATACGCCGGCGCGCTCGGCGCCGGGAACGTCAGCTCGGTCCTATCGGACGCTGCCGAGAGCAGTTGCCGGTAGCGAGTCGCATCCGGGCCATGAAACGTCGTCGCGTATCCCGCGGATGGAAGGACAACGTGAAGTTTCCCGCCGGCAGCGAGGACTTCGGTGGCGAAGAGTTGGTCAGCACCGGCGGCGAGGCAGCTGTATCCGATGAACGAGTCGTACGGGGAAAGCACGTCGCGAATGCCTTGGGTGATGAAGTCGATCGCTGAGGCGGGAAGGGTTCGGTGGCCGGTGACCCCGATCCGCGTCATATCCGGCCGTTTTCACCAGCGTCCAGTAGTGCATGCCCATCGGCGTCAACTGGCAGCCGGCGGAATTCATGGCGGCGTAGTACATGTGCTGCTCGCCGACCGGCTCGAGCAGCAGACAGGCGCGGAACTTCTGCAGGCCGGCAAAATTTGCTCGTTGGGGTGACGTTCCTTCTGGTTGCTTGGCTCGTAGGTGGGGTCGAGCTGATAAATATGGTGGGGGGTGGGGAACCATTCGATCATTTTTCGCATGATGTGCAGTGGCACGCGTGGGTTGCACGTCCGGATGTCGTGCAGCCGGTCGATGTTGGCTTTGATGGTGGGCCGCTGATCCCATGCCCCAAAGGATTCCGACAACGCGGCATACAGCCCAGCCACGTTGACGTGGCCGAGAACGTCGGCAGCACCTGCGTCGAGCGCGCCCTGCAGGTACACGGAGAACTCACCGCGGGCATCGGCCGTTTCCATCGAGACCTGATCGCCGCGACTGGCGGTGAGCACCGCCAAACCGGTGCGCAGGTTCGCAAGACCGCTGCCGAGAGCCTCCACAGTGGTCGCCCCGCCCGAGAAGCAGCAGTCCAGAATCACAGTGACTTCCGATACTGCGCTTGCGTTGATGGTCGCCATGATGTCTGAGAATTGCAGGCCCGGTGTCATGGGTGTGCCGTCCGAGGTCACCAGCGTGACTCCGCCGCCGGCGGTTTGCGCCCCATGACCGGCGAAGTACAGCAGCGCGAAGTCGACGCCAGGCGAAAGCAGTTGCACGATCATCTGCTGCAGGCCCTCGCGGGGAATCGCCTCGGCCGCGTCGCGCGCCACGGCAAGTCGGCAATCCATATTCGGGCTGCCGTCCTCGTTCCTGGCCAGCAACGGGTGCAGTGCGGCGGCGTCGTTGGCGCAGCCGTACAGCGGAGCGAAGTTCTCATAGTGATTGATGCCGACCAGTAGCGCTCGCTTCATGAAGTGCCCCCTGTGGTGCGATGGTGCTTCTTCGATCCTGCCGCGCAGCGGCTTCTTTCGGCAGGTTTTCGACCGCAGGTTCAGCAGACGCCGGGCTAGGCCGACTTATGTACCACTCCTCTGGATGATCGCTTCTCTCAGTCGATGGAGGTCAGGAGCAGCCGCGAGCCCATGCCGACGGTGTAAGCCAGCCCGTCGGCGTATGCGTTGTAGAGACGCTGTAGGCAGCGCAATTCCCACAGCGTTTCCAAGGACACCCAGGCAATGTCGCGGGCCTTCTCGATGCTCCAGGAGCTGACCAGATGAGCGACAGGACTGAGGTGGTCATCGACGGCCTGCTCCAATTCGCAAAGAAATGATCGGCGGATCTCTCCTTCGGCCGCGGCGAGCAAGTCGTTGACTCTGTCGTAGTCCTCACGCAGCCCTGGACTGGTCGGATTCCGTCCGTGTGCGATGCAGGTGTTGATTACTGCAATCGGCAAGTCGTGTTCGATATGCGCGTTCATGCCGGCAAGGGCGAATTGGATCGGCAGCACGCCGCGCCGGGCTCGCATCGCGAACAAGGGCTCCCAGGCCGCAGGCGGCCGGTCACCGGCGTCGTACGCGTCGAACCACAAGCTGGCGAAGCGGACCGTCATGTCGGACATGAATGCGTCGTCCCGAAAGAATGCACCGGAATCGAGCCGTTCACCGATCTGGCGAGTCACTCGCAGGTAGACATCGTTGAAAACATGAGCACCATCAGGGCGCGGCGTCTCAGCAGCGATTTGTTGCATGCGGGCCGCCACCTGGGCCACGGTCGACACCGTCATGTCTTGATCACAGCAGATTTGCGCATCGCTCGCAGACGTTGGGCACTAAGCGCTCTTCCTTACTGCACTGGCCGGTACTGACACAGAGATGTCGAACCTTCCAAGAAGACTCCAAGCCTGGATCACAAAGATAGTTCACACCGATGAGCCAGAACCGCAAGAAGGGCGCCTGTGATGAGACTCCGCGCACTCCCCCGCTTCGTCCTGCTGATGACTGTGCCTGCTTGCGGCCTGACCGCTTGTGGGGCCCGCGGAGTGCAAGCTGAGAACTTTGTCCGGGCATTGGCACACGAGATAAGCGCTGTGGACGGGTCGCTGGACGAGCGTGCCGTAACGACGCGGATCAACGGCATGTACTCGCAGCTCGGAAACACGAGTGATGAGAAGAAGGAGATCCTCCTCGAAACTGCATGCCAGGCGAAGGATCGGTGGGACCTCTCGCACGTCAGCTCCCTGGACGATGCCGCGAACTGGGTGGCCGGTAGAAGCGGGGCACCGGCAGTCAAGGCTCGTCTGCTCCTTTGGGATCTGAACGAGCTACAGAACGAGCCCACGCTGGCTGGAACCGGATCGCTCACCATAGATGCGGTGTGCGCCGCGGCCTGAGTAGAACGGGCAAAATTTCTCCGTCTATCGGACGGCGACGTTCGAAGTCCTTCAACTCCTTCGCATGAATGGATCCGCCATGCCTTGCGGCACATCGATTGCGCCGAGAAGGCCACGTCCGTGCGCCTCTCCCGCGAATGCCAATCGCTGGTGCACGTCGGACACGCGGATTATTCTCGTGTGGCGGCATACCACGGGGGGAAGACGCACATGCAGACAGGTCAGCGCAGGGATCGGCGCGACAGTCGACGCGGCAAGTGAACGATGCCTCGCATCTTCCTGAGCCACTCGCGTCGTGATAATCGGCAGGCGATTGCCCTGCGGCAGTGGCTCATCGAGCAGAACCCTCCGCTAGCCGAAGAAATCTACCTCGACCTCGACGCCGACACGGGGATTCAGGGTGGTCAGCGGTGGAAGGAGGCGTTGCGTCAGGCCAGCAGCCGCTGCGAGGCGGTGATATGCCTACTGTCCCCGAATTGGGAGGACTCGCCGGAGTGCCGGACCGAGTACCGATTCGCTGAGTACCTGAACAAGCGCATCTTCACTGTGCTGATCGCACCTCTCGCCGGCGATGACCCCACCCGGGAATGGCAACAGATCGACCTGTGCAGCGCCGGCTCCGTCACCAACATCGCGGTGGACGACGGCGGATTCGTGAACTTCTCGTCGGAGGGTCTTCACCGGCTGCGCCAAGGCATCATCGGATCCGGCATTGCGGCCGACTCCTTCGGGTGGCCCCCCGCCGACGACCCGCGGCGCGCGCCGTATCGCGGCTGGGAACCGCTCGAGGCCGCCGACGCGGCGATCTTCTTCGGGCGCGACGCCGAGATACTCCGGGGGCTGGACGCACTGCGGCGTATGCGCCGCACCAAGGTGGAGACCGTTTTCGCGATTCTGGGTCCGTCCGGCACCGGGAAGTCGTCCTTTCTGCGCGCCGGTCTCTTACCCCGAGTGATCCGTGACGACCGCGAGTTCGTCGTGCTCGACATCGTGCGACCTCAATCCAGCGTTCTGACCGGAGACACCGGTCTGGCCCGCGCCATCCACGCAGCACGGTCGCGATTGGATCTAACCGACCCGACCCTCGGGGCGATCAAGCAGGCGTGTACCGCAGCAGGCGTAGGCGCGCTCGAAGCACTGCTCCGCGAGATCCAACACGCAGCGAGCGCCAGACTGCTCGTCGAAAAAGGGGAACTGCCACTTCCCACCGTGGTGCTGCCCGTTGATCAGGCTGAGGAATTGTTCAGCGTCGACGCCGGTCCCGAGGCACAACGATTCTTGGACTTGATCGCTGCACTCGGTACCGCAAGCGGCGACGCCACCAACGGCGGTGGCCTCGGACTGATCGTGGCGCTGACGATCCGCACCGACCGCTACGTTGCTCTGCAGACCGCGCCTCAGCTCAGCGCGCTGCACACCATCGTATTCGATGAGCTCAAACCGATGCCGCGCACGCAATTCAAAGAGGTGATCACCGGGCCGGCAGAACGAGCGACTCAAGGCGGCTATCCCCTGCTTATCGATGAAGCTCTGGTCAATCAGCTACTCGAGGACTGCACCGAAGGCGCCGACACGCTGCCGCTGCTGGCGCTCACGCTCGCTCGTCTCTACGAAGACTATGCCGACACGGGAGCCGGCAACGCCACGGTCCGAACACTGACACTGGCGCACTACGAGTCGATGGGTGGGATGCGTAGCGTCGTGGGCTCTGAGATCGACAAGCTGCTGTCCGGGGATAGCCGTACCCGAGCTGCTGAATATCGTTCTTTGCGTTCAGCATTCGTACCCTGGTTGACGACGGTGAACCCGGAGAACGATCAACCGGTTCGACGCTTGGCGCGGTGGGCGGACCTACCAGAAGACAGCCGGCCGCTCATCGAGAAGTTCGTCAGAGCCCGCCTGCTGATGCGCGACGATCGCGCGGGTGAGATCACCGTTGAAGTGGCCCTGGAAAGTCTGCTGCGTCAATGGGACGAACTGGCGGTGTGGTTGTCGGACGCCCGCGAACAACTCAAGGCTGCCGACTCTCTGGGAACTGCTGCCCATGCTTGGCGCAGCAACGACCGTGACGACGCCT
Organism: Mycolicibacterium psychrotolerans; assembly: GCF_010729305.1. Lineage (NCBI taxonomy): Bacteria > Bacillati > Actinomycetota > Actinomycetes > Mycobacteriales > Mycobacteriaceae > Mycobacterium > Mycolicibacterium psychrotolerans. The sequence continues at coordinate 5,726,495 of NZ_AP022574.1, forward strand.
GGCTGCTGCAGGAACTCGACTCGCCGAAGCCCAGACCCTCGCCCGCGACAGTAATTTTCGCGAGCGCCTTTCGGGTATCCGCGACTACCTCGATGCCTCGCAGGAACGTGAGGACAAGGACGAGGAAGCTCAGAGGCGACTGCGGGAAGCGAAAGTCTTGGCCGCCCAGAAGTTGGCTGCTACTGAAGCGGCGGCGCGCGAGCAAGCACAGGCCCATGCCGCGGTGTTACGGAAGCGTTCGCGTGTGCTGCGTGCCGTGCTGGCGATCACGCTGGTCGTGGCCATCGTCGCGGCTGCCGGGTTCTTCGCAGCCGTTTCGGCCTCGCACCGCGCGAACTCGGCGACCCACGACGCGGTAGCGCTACGACTCACTGCTGAGGGGCAAGCCATCCTCGCTGGGATCAGCCCCGGTGGAGACACCCGGGCGTTGCAGGAAATCCTTGCCGCACCGAGGGTCTCGCCGGCCGCCGACCAGAGCGCACAACTGCTGGCGATCACCTCCCGGAGCGACACCGACAAGATCATCGAGCAGAATGCCGAAGTCACCAGTGCGGCCTTCGATCCGACCGGCGACCGCCTTGTCACGGGCAGCGCTGACTCGACCGTGCGACTGTGGGATGCCCACACGGGCCGACTCATCGAAGAACCGCTCACCGGCCACACCGCCGCTATCCGCAGTGTCGCATTCAGCCCAGACGGTCACCGCATCGCCTCCGGGGGTGACGACCACACACTCCGCATCTGGAATGCCGACACCGGCACACCAGTCGGGCGCCCGTTGAGTGGCCACACCGACGCGGTCCGCAGTGTCGCTTTCAGTCCAGACGGTCACCGGATCGCTTCTGGAAGCCAGGACGCGACGGTTCGGGTGTGGAACGCCGACAATGGCGAACCGATCGGTGCTCCCCTCGACACAGTGATTCAGTGTGGAGCGTCGGGTACAACAATGACGGAAGCCTACTCGCCTCCGCCAGCGGCGATGGCACGATCAGGCTGTGGGACAGCACTTCACGCTCCCCCATCGGTGAGCCGCTCAGAGGACACGACGGGGCTGTGCGATCCGTGGCGTTCAGCCCCGATGGGCGCCGCCTGGTCTCGGGCAGCGCCGACAGAACGATTCGTTTGTGGAACGTCGCGGACAGGCAACAGATAGGCACGCCGCTCGTGGGTCACACTGACATCGTCCGGTCGGTGGCATTCAGTCCCGATGGTCACCGCATCGTCTCCGCCAGCCGTGACAAGACGGTTCGGCTATGGAACGCCGATGATGGGACCGCAATCGCCGGCCCGTTGACGGGTCACGTCGAACCCGTCTCCAGTGCCGCGTTCGACCGAACCGGCGAGCGCATCGTGTCAGCCAGTGATGACCGCAGCTTCCGTATCTGGACAAGCTACCCCGATGCGCCTGTCGGGATGGCGCTCACCGGCCACAGCGGTCCCGTCCGCAGCGTGGCACTGAGCACTGACGGCCGCCGGGTGGCCTCCGGCGGCGACGACCGAACCGTGCGGGTGTGGGACGCCGACAGCGGAAAACAGATCGGGAGACCCTCCATGGCCACACCGATGCAGTCAACACGGTGGCATTCAGCCCAGACGGGCACCGCATCGCCTCAGGCGCCGGCACCGGCGACGAAACCGTGCGCATCTGGAACGCTGACACAGGGCAACTGATCGGCAAACCTCTGGCGGGCCACACCGATGCCGTGTACAGCGTGGCGTTCAGCCCAGACGGCCACCGCCTGGTCTCCGGCGGCGCCGACCACACGCTCCTTCTGTGGAACGCCGACACTGGGCAGCGTATCGGTGATCCGCTTGTCGGGCACGAAAGTGTCGTCCGGTGTGGCATTCAGCCCCGACGGCAAGCACATCGCGTCCGGCGGTGATGACGGTACCGTGCGGGTTTGGGACGCCGACAACGGTGAACCGATCGGCCCGCCGCTGCGCCATGACGACATCGTTCGCAGCGTGGCGTTCAGCCCTGACGGGCACCACATCGTGTCCGCCGGATTCGACAAGGTGCTGCGTTTCTGGGATACCGACTCACATGATCCCGTCGGCACGATGCGCACCACCGACTGGATCTTCAGCATCGCATACGGACCCAGTGACGACCGTCTCGTGACGGGCAGCGTCGACCACGGTGTGCGATTCTGGAACAACGACTCCGGCGAGCCGATGGGACCTCCCGTCGTAGCACCTGACGAGGTTTACAGTGTCGCATTCAGCGCCGACGGACAGCGCATTGCCTCCGGCGGCAAAGATGCGACCGTATGGGTGTGGCCGGGACCGGCAGCCTGGCCGGAATTGTTGTGCAGCAAACTGACTGCCAATCCCAGCCACCACCAGTGGGATGACTGGGTGTCTCGCGACATCGACTACGAGCCGGTCTGCCACGACCTTCCTGTGGCCTCAGACGACCATTGATTGGCGCAGTGGGCGCTGTCAACTGTCACCCCACCGGTCATTGTTGAAGGTAGCGGCCGCAGGATATGTCCTGCTCAGGCCCTGTGACATACCTCCTGAGTATGGACGTGGTGAAACTCTGCGTATTCCACGAGGAGACGGCCGGGAAAACGAGTAGGGACTACGCGCGACGTCACGTTGGCCGGCTCATAGCTTTGAGGCATGCAGGTCCAGTAGGGCCAAGCGTTCGAATACTTTGAGCAGGAGCACTGAAATGACTGAATTGGCAACACGTCCGAACGTCTCGCCCCGAGTCCAGCCCGAGGAAGTCCCGGTCACCACAGCACCGGCGCAGCCGCCGACGCTGATCACCGAGCAGCAGGTCCTCATCGGTTCGGCTGCAGCACTGACAAGCCCCCGGGTCCGGCGCAACCTCCGGAGCACGGTTCGATCGCTGTTCGTGCGCGCCGAGACGACCGAAGGACCTGCCCGGCGGCGTAGATACCCGAAGCACTACGACTTCATCGAGGATGCGGCGATGTCGCGGATGATGGACCGGCTGTAGGAGGTAGAGCGCGAGTCAATTCACCGATGCACCGTCCGTGCCGACGTCGAGTATCTTGCCGGCGCGTTGGTCGACATAGCGCGTGACGGCTTGTTGGCCCGCCCCGAAGACAACGGCGGACAAGAAGGTCGCCGGCCATGTCGTCGGTACAGCTACGGTGAGAACTCCAGATCCCAGAACCGCCTGGCCGATCACGGCGACCAGGGGACCGAAGACGATCTTGAGCAAGGCTTGCTGAAGAGGCAGATTGAAAGGACCGAAGTCGGTGGGGATCTTGGCGATTGCTGGTATCGCCGTGAACAGCGCACCGACAGCCCCGAAGAGCATCACCGTCACCAGCGGGACCCAGGCGGTGCCGTGCCAATCTGCAGGCGAAGTGATGACGTTTACTTGGGGAAGCAACCATTGGGCAACGGCAATGAGGACCGCGAACAGCCCGCTGAACGCTGAGGCGATGAGAAGCCGGTTCCGAAAGTAGCGGGCCTGTTGTTGATTGCCGTCGGCAAGGTGGTGTGAGGCTCGGAGAACCTCCGCAATGCACGCGCGCAGCGGCGCCAACGGCGGGTCACCTCCCGCTACCGTCGCTGACCGAAGGCGATCGAGCAGCATCAGCCGTGGATCGTCACCGGCGAGGTGTCTCCTGCCATAAGCGAGGACTGCTGCAGCGCGTGCACCTATGTCACCGTCGGGCAGCAGGTACACGGTGCGTTCCTCGGCTTCGCGCAGGGCTGCCCATGCGCGTTCGACCTCTGTTCCCCACCACCATTTCGCCACACCGACGTCGGCTGTCGCCGCATCCTCGGCGGCGTCGAGCAGGACCTCGACGGTTCGAACGCGGCTTTCATCGTGCCGACCGTCGTGTTTGAGGCGTTCCAGTTCGCCCTGTAGCGCGAGGACGCGGCGAAAGACACTCTGCCTCCAGGGAGCGCTGTGCTCTTTCTCGGCCGGATGTCGAGGCCGCCGAGGGGGCATCTCAGCGGTCTCCGCCTCGGCAGGGCCAGGCGATGTGCTCGGCGCCGGACTCAGGGATCGGTTCGCAGGAGTCGACGCCTGGCCTGTCGCCCGTCCCCCCACGGTGCGCCACGCCCGCGGATGGGAAGTACTCATGCGCCCTGGAGTCGGGCTGCGACGTCGAATTGGAAGAGCTGATCCCAGTTGCTCCACGTGCCCGGCAAGAGGAACAACGTGCAACCTTGTGGGGCGGTCCGCCGAATCACGCTCGTGGCGTGGTCTACAGCGGTCATTCCGCCCCAGAGGGCGAAGCGCGGGTCAGCGTACATCCCATGGGCCTGGGTAGCGACGAACTTCACCGCATCGAAGATCAGCCAGATCACCGAGCGCAATGCGAACAATGTCTGGAAGGGATTGAGGAAGGCGCCGATGACATTGTCGTTGCCCGTAGTGATGGCCCCCGCGAGCGGCCGTAGGACGCCGTGGAGGTTCTGGTCGACCGGATCATCACCGGCGTCGGCCTCGCCGGTGAGAATGCGACCCGGCAGGGTCACCAACATCCGGATCAGGAAGGCCGCAAAATCCACCGTCAGTTCAGCTTTGGCCAAGATCTCGTACAGCACGAACAGTAGTCCCCGCGCACGGGGATACCAGTCCCCAGTCACACTGTAGGACCAGTAGCGGTCGCGAACCCATTCCGGTTGCGGCGTTTTCGAGATTCCCTCCCCGTCATCGTTGCCGAGCAGGGAGCCTTCGGCCGGCATGCAGGGGTCACCGAAGGTGGTTACGCCTGCCACGAACTGCCGCCAGTCCGACGGCAATGCGTTCAGGCTTTTGCATACCGAGACTCCGCCCATCGAGTATCCGATCAGCCAGATAGGCGTGCCCGCCATCGCCCGGTACAGCCGGATGAATTCATCGCGGAACTGGTCGGTTGCCTTCTCGAAGCTGTGTGCCTCCGGTGGATTGAGGAAGGCGCGTGAGTCAGCCCAGACACCCTGGATCGGGTACCGGCCCCAGTCGGCGGGATGGCGGCATCCGGAGGGACAAATGCACCAATTGCTCTGCGGAAGGCGAGATCCGCGATGCCAAGGTCCTCCGCTCGGGCGAGGCGCATTCCACCGGCCATGCGCGCCAGGAGATCGGGATCGTTGTTGATGAACTTCGCGAGTTCCTTCACCGCTGCTGCAGTCTCGTCGGTGTACTGCTCGTCTTCCTTGACTCCGAGCGCCTTCGCGTGGCTGTTGGCCGGGAAGGCCGCCAGCATGCGTCGCTCGATCTTCGTGACCTCGGCACTACTGTCTCCCGGCCATATCCGATCCAATTCCCAGACGCATCCCTGGCCATTATCGACCCCTCGTTGTCGGATTATTTGCCATCGCTTCGATCCTTCGTTGGTCCGCGCCTCACGCGTGGTGCAGGACTCGTCTCAGCTGGTCTTCTTGGCCGGCTTTTGGCATGTGGCTTCCTGGTCGCCGCACTGGCCGCGGTTTTCTTCGCCGGCGTCTTTTGGCCGGATTTTCTTCGGGGTACCTTCTTGGCCGCGGCCTTTCTGGGAGCCGTTGAGCCGTTCGGTGTGGTGGACAGACCTCGCGTGGTCAGTGCCTCGAGCATGGTCGAGAGCTCGTCGAGCTGATGGCGTAGGTCGGTAGCGAAGCAGCCGATTTCGTGGAGGTAATCCACCACAGTGTTGCCGCCGAGTTGTCGCCAACCGTTTCCGCCGGGTCCTCGCAACTGATCCCAGATCTCCTCCAATAGTTGACGATCGGATCGAGGATTGGGCTCCGGAAGCAGCTTGGGCGGCAGAACAGGGTCGGGATCCGGTTCGGGCGCGGGCATGGGTTGCTCCCCGGGGAAGACCGCGTCGTCCAGATCCTTTTGGACCTCACCGCGGAACCAGTCCATCGACAGGTTTCCTGGATCCCATTTGCCCTGAGCGGAACCGGCGT